>JASCOD010000010.1 GCA_029959615.1 Flavobacteriaceae bacterium PS02338
TAATGTAAAGTAGAAATGAAGTTAAACCGCTGAATTTTAGAAGTTCAGCGGCTTTTATAATATGACTTTACATAATCTATTACTTTCCATAACCTTTATTATGTAAAGCTTTACATAATAACGGAGAACGGATTTTTATTACAGCCAAACTCCCCGACTATATCCGAGTAGGAAATGGCGATGATGTAACCGAGAAGTATATTTTCCTAACCACTTCGCACGATGGTTCGGGCAGTATTACAGCCGCTTTTACTCCCATTAGGATTGTATGCCAAAATACGCTGAATGCCTCATTACGCAGTATGACCAATGTAGTCCGTATCAAACACACTTCGGGAGCAAAACAACGTATCGAGAACGCTCACAAGATTATGGGATTGGCTAACACATTGAGCAACCAATTAGAGGGCATATTCAATGAGTGGACAAAGGTAAAAGTTACAGACCGAGAAGTAAGAAAGTTAATCCAATTGGCACTTTGCCCAAACAAGGAAACGCTTGACCTACTCAAAAAAGGTGCTGAAGATGAAGTTTCCACCGTATTCAAAAATGTAGTTGATGATGCTTTCAGCTATGCGATGATGAGCGATACCCAACAAATGGACACAACTAAAGGCACATTGTTCGGAGCGTATAACGCTGTGACAGGCTACTATCAGAATGTAAGGAATTACAAGAATGATGAAGCCAAGCTACAAAGTATTGTACTCGGTGGTACTGCCCAACTGAAATCGCAGAAAGCATTTGAATTGTGTACCTCATTTGCTTTGGACGGTGTGGAAATCCTAAACCTTAATTAAATAATCACAGGCTACCGCCTTAAACGGTGGTAGCCTACTATAAACAACAGCCATGACAATAGAGATATATGAAGCAACGCTGAAGCACGACACAGGTACGACAATGCTAAGGGTATTTTCATTAAGTGGAAAGCAGGGAGCTATACAGCAGATAACAACCACAGAGGGTTGTCCCGAATGTGCCATTGTGGATATAGTGAAGATTGATAACGATACAAAACAGCAGGATATGAAAGCAAAAAACATAGAGGAAGCAAAAGAATTGGCTAAAGGCAAGAGCCTTGAAAAGAAGCACAAGGACGAAACAGTACATATTATCTACTGCAATCGTACGGAGTATTTCTACATAGACACGGACGGTTTAATACGCCTTTGGGAGCAGTCATTCGGCTACTATGTAAATGGCATTTACACCGCTGAAAAATCACATTCATAACCCTTAAACAATATACAATTATGGCAAATTGGTGTAGCAATACGGTTGTTTTCGAGGGAGAACCCGAAGCAATCGAACAGATACAACAGCTATTCAAATCAATGGCTGAAAAACAACAGGAAGAAAATTGCGGACAACTGCCCGACTTTGTAGAGGACAGTAACGGTGGCTATTTCTTCGACATCTATCAAGACGATGATGTTACAGGCATATTTCAGTACGAAACAAAATGGTCGCCCAATATTGAGGTAGTACAAGCGATAGCAGAACACTATAACGTGAGTTTCACACAGGACTATGAGGAAATGGGTAACTGTATATGTGGCAGGGCAATCTTTTCTGACAAGCTACTCACAGATATTTATTTGGACGAAGAAGAATTTGAGCAATACGAGTTCGATGAAGAAACGGACACCTACCATTTTGAGGGCGAAGAATACGAAAGCGATTACGAGATATTGGAAACCCTATTGGAACGGAAAATCGCCATTTATCAATCTTAAAAGCAAACACAATGGAAACAAAAGTAATAGCCACAAAGTTTGTCCGCCACGATGTACCCGAACTGAAAACCCTGCAAAATGCAAAGGTCTATCTGTTAAGGGAAAAACTCAACAAAGGCGAAAAGATGAACCGAGCCGAAAAGAACTGGCTTGCAGAAGCCGTAAACCGAAATGCTTTCTTCAAACGAGCCGTTCCCTTGCAGGGTTATCGCTTCGGGTTTGAAGATGTATTAAAAACCTATGTGGTAAAGCAGTACGGCAGTTGGGCAGAATACAACGCCCCCGACAAAACAAGCCTTAGAACTATTGTTTATGGCAGGATTGACCAGATAGCAGAAATCAGTAAGTAACAATTTAAAGCAATCAAAAATGAAACTATCAGATAAACCAACAGAATACGTACTACTCAAAGCAGGTACTAACAGCGAATGGGACAATTGCAATTTTGCCATTGTCCACATTACCGAAGATTGGAAAAAGGAACAGGCAAAACGGCTTGAAATGGTTAAGCCATTTGCAGAAGATTATTTCTTACAATCACTGAACTATTACGATACGGCAGTAGATTTTTATACGGCTGACGAAGACGACAATCCCGATTTATACAAATGGCTTGAAAATAAGCCTATGGTATTCGTGGAAGTGGATAAAGAAGAATTGGAAACCCTTTCCGTACCCGAAAATCGCTTGGACTGTTACAGGCTTGTAATGTACAAAACAGGAACAGCGATGTACAAGGCTTACGGAAAGCACACGAGCGAAGAATTTTGGACAGAGGAATTTCCATTAACCCCAATACTTGAGCAGTTATGAAAATAACGGATTTGAACGGTTGCGAAATTGAAGTAACCAACCTAAAGGAAGCTATCAAAATAGCAAAACGCAATACAGGATACAGCCACGAGGATAAAAGTTTTTCCGAGTTCGACAAAAGGCAAAAAGCCTATTGGACAGATATACACGAGAAACTCACAGCAATCAAAAAACGAACAGATAACAATTAAAATTTCAGAACGATGAATACCAATTTTTTCAATCAGATACAAGCTTTGGACTTTACAGGAGTATTGCAACTGAACATTTCCAAAGGAGCAGAAAATAACTTAATCGTATCGGTTTTACTCAACAACGAACAATGCGGAGATAACGCCAAAAACCTCATTCCCCCATTGACATTTAATGCCACTCCCCAAGAGTTTGACGAGGAATTTTTCAATCAGATACAAGCACCTATCAAAACCGTTTCGGGCGTAATGGTGGATATGGAAAAATTCCTAAAACAAATGGAAGAAGTCAAAAAGCAATCGGCAATGGAGAAAGAAAAAACCGAGAAAGCCAAAAAGGAAAAAGAAGCCAAAGACAAGAAGTTTAAAGATGGAATGGCAAAGGCTGACGAACTCGAAAAAGAGGGCAAATTCCGTGAAGCGTGGATAAAAGTTCCCGACATAACCGAGTTTCCCGAAAAAGCGGACGAGATACGCAAACGCAAAACGGCATTGTCTGCAAAATTCGCTACACCAAGCCTTTTCGGAGAAGCGGAAGAACCGCAACCCGAACCGAGCCAAGAGGAAGAAACCACACCCGAACCGCCAAAAACGGAAAAAGTTACAGCCGATTATCCCATAGATGAAACAGGCGAAGAAGAAACAGCGTATTAACAATAAAAATGAGCATTATGTTATTAGCAACGCAATTAGAACGAGTGTTTATACTCAAAGATAAAGGACAGGACATCAGACTGACCGACCCCGAACCACGTTGGAGCGTGGAAGCCGTAATGAATTTTTACGCCAATATGTACCCGATACTCACAACGGCAAAAGCATCTGCACCGCAGATAAAAGATGATGCAGTAGAATACAAATTTGAGAGCGTAATGGGAACGAAAGGTTAAACCAAATATTTAAAGTAATGAACTATGCACAAACATATCATATCGGGAACTATCACAATACCCGAACAGCAAAGACAACGGCAATTGCACCGCCAATTAAACGAGTTCGCCAATTGGATGCAAAAGCCAAAGGATACAAACGAAGTGCGGAAAGACAAACGCAAATCAGTACCGACAGCCATGTTGCCAATGGTTTTCTAAAGAGTACGTTTCTGCCTAAACTGAAAGAAACGAAAACCATACAGGCTTGTAGGAAATCAGATAAAACGGAAAGGGATTTTTTTCAGTCCCTTTCCAAACTTGCCGAGCATTACCAAATTGAACCGATGCAGAGTAAACAATTTCCATATCCTTACAATATGGCTTTGGCAATGTCGGATATGGAAGAAAAATTGAAACAAAAGGTCTTGGATTGGGAAGAAATTCGTTTGGTACAGGATAGCAAGAAAACCTACTTTGTAAGTGAAGAACGTTACAATACAGGCTCAACACTTTTTTACATTCCCGTTGCTTCCTTATACCGAATGTTGCACAATCGCAAACGAAAAGGTAACGCTCATTTATTGTTATCCGTTTGTGCCTATCTCTACCATATAGCCGATATTCCGTATTACAGGCAAGAAGCAAGCTATCTGTATTGGATGTACGAAATGATGAACGATTGGGTTGAACAGGACGATTATACGGATGAAACGGAAGTATATCTTTCCGAAATCAAACAAGCAGAATACATCGGGAATTATATAGAACAGCGGATTTATAACCGCATTAATCTGACTGTATTTGAACAGCGTATCAACAGTTTTAAAGTCAAAGATGATTTTGATACCGACTGTTTAAACGTAGCAAAAGAAACCTTTGCCCTTTATCAGACCTATCCGAATGAAAATGTATTCCGTAATGCGAAACCCAACGGAGAAGCATCGGAAGAAGATATGGAGAACATTATCGGAATGGAAAAGTATATTTCATTCTATGCTGACCACAAAGGTTGGCTTAATGAAACCCTTATAGAATCGGTCAATACCGAAATGCAGGAGTACGGACAAATGGAAGAACCCATTATCCAAAAGCAGTTTGACGGCAGGGATATAACCGCCAACAACCTTTGTTTTGAAAACCGATTGTTTGAACTACTGCACAAATTAAGCGACATTTTACACACCTTATAAATTGGATATTATGGAAACGATTAACGACATAACACAGGACTTCGGCACATTGTACCACCCAAAATCGGCTTTGGTATTCTATGAAACCAAAGGAAGCAATACCGATGTATATGTAGAGCATTTTGATATGGACAAAAACGGTAATCCTATCAATGCCCACCCTTTGACGGTAAAAGAAGCAAATGTATTGGCAAAGGCACTCAATACCGAACAGGAAAATAACAAAGCCTTTTTGAAATCGAACGGAATTTTGCCAACCAACATTTTGCACATCAACCCCAATGCGGATAAAGGTGCAGTCATTTGGTACACCAAAGCACAGCAAAGGCAACTGTATTTTGTAGAAAGTTTGGGCATACCCAACGGAAAAGCACCAATACCACCCATGCTTTGGAAAGCTAGTAAAAACGGTTTGAGCGTGTTTGCCCTTTCAAGTGATAGAAGACCCAACGAGAAAACGAAATTGTATCATACGCCTTATTTCAACATCTATGAAGACGGCAAAGTCTGTATGGGAACGGTAAGCGTAGATATTAAAAAATCCGCTTCGGTGGAAGAGTTTATACAGGCTTGGGAATATTATTTTTTCAATTCCTATTTCAGCCATTTGTTAGGCAAACATAATCCGATAAAGGGCAATTGTGTAAGCCTTTGGAAAGACCTAGTAAACACAGATAAACCTTTTCCAAAAGAAGTATTGAAACCAAATAACAAAACCCTTAAAAATCTATTGTAATGGAAACAGTAAAAACAGCCGTTCATTTTACGGACAACTATTTGATAAGCCCGACTAACCCGATTGAGGTTAATTTGATTGGTGCAGGTGGCACAGGTTCAAAGGTGCTGACCGCTTTAATGGAAATGAGCCACAGTTTAACAGAATTGGAACACGCAGGATTGCAGGTGCGTTTGTGGGATGATGATATTATCACGGAAGCCAATTTGGGCAGACAGCGATTTGCACCAAGTGAAACAGGCTTGTACAAATCGGTAGCATTGATAAACCGTGTCAATCGGTTTATGGGTACGAATTGGAAAGCGGAAACCCAAAAGTTTGAAAGGAATAATTTCGGTGGATTGCCCGAAAATGCAAAGGCAACGATTTTCATTACCTGTGTGGACAATGTACAGGCACGGTTTGACATTGCAGAAATGCTAAAAGCAATGAGCAAACGCAGAGCCAATCGTGACGAACCAAAGTATTGGTTAGACTTTGGTAACAGCCAACAGACAGGACAAGTCATACTATCTACTATCGGAGAAATTAAACAACCCAACTCCGAGAAGTACGAAACGGTAGCAAGCCTGCCAATGGTTACAGATGAATTTGGCGAACTGCTGAAACAGTCCGAACAAATAGACGATACCCCAAGTTGCAGTTTAGCCGAAGCATTGGAAAAACAGGATTTGTATATCAATGCAACATTGGCTCAAATGGGTTGTTCGTTATTATGGTCTATGTTTCGTTATGGAATGACCGAAAACAGAGGTTTCTTTCTTAATCTGAAGAACTTCCTAACCCAACCCTTAAAAGTCGCCTGACAGCAAAGTCGGGCGGCGAAAAGACGCATCCTTCCGTTGGTCGGAACCGCCTTTTCGCATTTTAAAATCGGTACAACCACTTTGTCAAAATGTACCGTTCCAAAAATTCCACTTCTAACATTTCGCCAAACAGGTTGCGACATCATTTCACGGGATATTCAGTATCCCTTTTGTTGTTGTTAGCGAACTTCTTTTCTTTCCAAATTGCGACCAAAGAAAAGAAGCAAAAGAACGTCGCTTGATTTGTTATCGATTTAATTTACTCGTGTCAATGGCGAATGTTATTTTCTTAAATTCGTATTCCTAAAAATTACTAAAATGAAGATTGTTAAGCAAACTGAATTAAGCAAAAAAGATAAAAAACAAGTTTTTGAATTATGGAATAACGAGTATCCTGAAAAACTTGTTTACCAATCGGTAGATGATTTTGAAAACTATTTGGATAACCTGACTCAAAAAGCACATTACTTACTACTTAACGATGAAAATAATATTGAGGGATGGGCAGTTACATTTATTCGTGAAAATGAGAAATGGTTTGCCATTATCATTTCTGGAAAATTACATGGTAAAGGTATAGGGACAATGATGCTAAATAAACTAAAAGATGATGAAGATACTCTAAATGGCTGGGTAATTGACCATGATCTTGATAAAAAATCCAACGGCTATTATTATAAATCACCTATAGGATTCTATCAAAAAAATGGTTTTAAGGTAATATCTGAAACCAGGCTTGAGCTAGAAATCATGTCAGCAGTAAAAATAATATGGAATTAACTCTATTGAAAAGTGTGTTACTCATTTCGTTTGTATTCCTCTCTCAAATAACCACAACAGGCGTTTCTTTTCTAATCTGTAGAACTCAATGTACTCTACTCATTTCACGTGATATACATTATCCCAATGAGCGGTTATGGTACGGACTTCTTTTCTTTCTAGGTTGCGACCAGGAAAAGATGCAAAAGAACGTCGCTTTAGTTAAAAAAAGACTTTTTTGTATATTTACTAAGGGAAGATTTATCAAACAAAACACTTAGAAATAATGAAACAATTTTTATTTATCTTTTTGACCTTAACAACCTTGACCATTTATGGACAAGACAAATACAACCATACTCAATTCAATAAATTGACAGAAGTTGAAGGAACGTCATTTGTAATTGCGACAATTGAAAATTGGGGGAAAATAGACGGACTTAAAAACCGCTATCTTTTGTTTATAGATACAAAAAATGGAAGTACAACCCAAGTTGATTTCCCGAATGAAGGATATTTAAAAAAAATAGAACAAGTTAAAATTGACGATTTAGGAATTAACCAAATAATTGTATCTGCTCAAACTATTGACTTAGACGAAAAGAAGGGAATTGACTGGAATGATCCAACTCAAATAATTATTTTATCAGTTGACGGAAAAGAACGAACTCAATTAACTGGCAGTAAATTATTCGTTCGTAATTGGGTGGTTAATAAGGATAGTGGAACTATTGTAATTACTGGGCATTACGACACAAACAACAATGGTAAGTTGGACAAGACTGACAAAAACGAAATAGGAATTTACGACTTGAAAACATTGAAACTGATAAGCAAAATTTGATAAAATACCGCATGCACAACAAGCTGTTTTGCAAAATAGCTGATAAACAAGTAACTTCTTTTCACACAGTGACCCAAGAAGAAGGAAAAGAACGTCGCTTGATTGACGTTGGATTTTAACTGGATTATATCCAAAGCGAGTTTTTAAATCTTTAAATTTGTTCATAGAAGAGACGCAATGAAGTTTATGTATGAAATACTACAAAATGGTAAAAAAATCAACACATTTAATTTTTGAAAAACCAAACAGAGATGATTTTCGAAGATTTTATGAAATCAACTCTGACCCTGACACTAATCTGTATAATCCCGACGGAGCCATGAATTATGAAAAAGCAAACAAGGCTTTTGAAAACATCTTAAAACATTGGATTGAAAATAATTTTGGTTCGTGGAAAATTTGCGAAATAAATAATCCAAATTTTGTGATTGGATTTGGAGGTGTTTCCTATATGAAATATGGGGAAGAAACAAGGCTAAATCTAGGTTATAGGTTTGATAAAAATTACTGGGGAAAAGGTTATGCAACAGAACTTGCAGAAAACGCTATTGATTATGCTTTTTTTGAATTACGATTTAATGAAATCTATGCTCTAGTCAGACCAAAACATTCGGCTTCGATAAGAGTATTAGAAAAAAGCAAAATGAATTTATTTGACAGATTAGCTGATGTGCCGAATGATGAAAAAAGTTTAGTTTACAAAATTGAAAAAGTATAAGAACAACTTCGTTTCTGTCCATTCATTCCAGACCATTTTTTCGTAAATTAGCACAATGCCATTTCACAAAAAAGTGGCACACATTTATTAATCTATGTAGAAATAACATTATGGAAGAATTGATAATGGCCGAATTTGAAAAGACGAATTCTAAGCCAACCCATATCCTGATGATGAGAAGTCTGAACTTCGGTCTGTTCAAAAACCTTAATCCTAAACAAAGACAGGAGGCAGATATTGCGATTCAATCGCTAATTGACAAACAATATGTAACGTATGAAAATGGCGGAGGATCTGAGTGTCTTCGACTTACCGATCTTGGTTACGGTCAATTGTATAAAAACAGCAAGACCACCGAGCAGATTGGAAAATTGGTGATGGATGCTTTCGAAAAGCAACACTCAAAATCGGGTCATATCGTAATGATGAGGAACATTAATCATAACATCCTACAGAAGTTGAATCCGGTGGAGAAAAATTTATTTGCAGATGCGGTAAACAGCCTGATTGATCAGGGGCTTATCACCTATGAGCAGGAACCTATGGAATGTTTGCAGTTGACTGACAAAGGATACGAGGAATTATATTAATGTCACAAACCAGTGCGTGTTGAACTGTTTTCTAAACTATGGAAGACAGTTCAACCTGTGCGATACTTTAAACTTATAGATGACCGATCAGGCGATAAATCTAAATAATCTCTCAGGCATTCCTGATGCTTACCTACAAAGGCTAAAAAAAGTCAGAAATAATTTTTTAGAAACAGACTTCCTAGATGACCTAATGGAAGATAGAGAGGTTGCTTTATTGGTGCAAGAAGTAAATGAATTTTGCCTTAATGGCAGGATCAAAGGATTTCATTATACAAGAGCCGTTCCTGAGCAGATTCTTAAATCGGGACTTACATGCAGGATAGGAGAAGAAATAAGACGCAGTTTCATTAAAGACCATGGACATCTGTTTTCAGATACCGAATTGCAGATCGTACAGGACAAATGGGACAATCATTTTGACCACAGGCAACAGCAGTCTAGGGATAATTATCTATTTTTCAATTTTACCACATCAGCTCTGTACAATGGTGGAGCTGAACCTTTATTGGTAAATTTCGGAGGGGAGCAGATTTACATGCCTTTTTATGAATGCGATAATATTTCAAACATAATAAAGAGTCTGGGAAGCCCCATGATACTCAAATGTAACCTGGATCCCGGTTATCTAAATACCTTTTATGAATATCCATGGGGAAAGATCGCCGTATCTTCTTATCATTCAATGTGTAATCCGGAAGCTTGTAGAGTTGATCAGGATGGTTACCAATCGGTTGATGTACATCCTTCTCAGATAGAGATTCTTCATTATGATAGCCATACGGATTTTAGCAGAATTTAGGTTTTCAGAAGCCAGTGATTTTGATTAACCTTGTTCATAACCATTAATTTTTAAAGCAGCCAAGAAAATGGCACTGATGTATAGCATATAAATTAACACAAATCATTAAATATGAAAAAAAGAGCTACGGTATTCATGCTGTTGACACTATCGCTTTTTGTTCCGGAAATTCAAGCCCAAACGCCAACTGTAACATCGATACAAAATAATCTGGATGAACTTTTTATAAACAAAGACAACCCTTACGGTGAAATCCCGGAAAAGACGGTCGATAATTATCTGAATGAAACTTCAAAAATCTACTTTTTTGAAATCGTCTATAACAATAATGTGATTTACAGGGAGGGCATCAAAAAAACAATCCCTCAATCCAGAGATTCCGAAACGATGGCTAATCAGTTCAGGTTTAAATACAATAAAATATATCTGGACGCTTCTCTGATCAGCGATTCGGATAAACTAAGACTGCTTGAATCCTATACCAATAAGATCATTGATATTTCGGGAAAGAAAATGCTTGCGTTAAACGATTTTGAAATTATTATAATGGACTATAAAAAAAGTAAATATGTTGTAAACAACCCATTAGATAATATGATCATTAATATTTACAAAGCTGAGTTCAAGTAAACAGGAAGATGATCCTATTTAAATATAGCTTTCCAAATGGAGGGCTATATTTGTAGCTATTTACCTTCAGGATATATGATATGGTTTCTGTCAAACCAGACCAGGTAAAATATACCTTTGTAGTGAAAACCGGAAGCCCTTGCTTTCGAGAGAAATGTACGAATGTTAAACTCATAAAGTTACAATCTTGTCTATAACTCTCCTAAAATCATCAACATCACAGCCAACCAACAAACAACTAGAAAAACCAATATCTAAAAGAGTTTTACCTATTTTCTCATTGTCAATATCGCTATGAGAAATCAGTTTGACTGTAGGATATTTAGCTCTTAATTTTTGAAGTTTTGAAATTATCTGGTTATCATAAAAATCAAGGTCAATGATGCAGACTTCCGGAAGTTCTTTCAAGGAAGCTAACTGAAATAATCCATCTTCGATTGTTTCGGATTGGAATGTGACTTCAAATCCTGAAGCGGTTAGACCATCAGAGATTAAATCCAATATCGGACTTTTTTCATTGATAAAAGCGAGCGTAATTTTTTGTTGTGCTATACCAGTTTCCATATTTATATCAGTATTTAATTAATGGATTGCCTGCACAAAAAAAGAAGCGTAGGCAACTACAACTTACCGATACTGAGGCACTGGTATACCCGACAACGAATAAGCGAGCGCCCACGCCTATAGCGTGAGCGTTCTTCCTTATCGTCTTGTTGTCTTAAAAATTACCAGTTTTCAGTACCAAGACTTAAAGCAAAAACACTTTAAGATTTTTATATTTTACTAAGCAAAGATAAGCATGTTGTCTATTATATACAATATTCGACTGTTAAAGAAAGTCAGTTTTGTAAATTTGTACTAAACAAATCAATAGATGTTTAGGCATAGAGGTAAAGGTCGGACATATACACACAATTTGAAATTAGCTTCAATATTATCAGGTGTAGCAGGCATAGTAAATATTACGGGCGTTCTGGAATTACATACGTTAACAACGAATGTGACAGGACATTTTGCGTTTTTTTCTGAAGAACTTGTTTTAAGAAATTACAAAATGGCTGTTGCTTATTTATTCTACATTTTGTTTTTTTTGTTTGGTGCATTCGTATCAAGTCTTATCATGGAATGGGTTTCAAAATACAAACCGCAAATTTCTTATGTTATACCCATATTCATCGAAATATCTATATTCTTGGCAATTAGCATTTCAGCATTTTTATCACCTAACAAATGTCCTGGATTTTCAATTCTTCTATCTTCCTCTCTGCTTTTCGCCATGGGATTACAGAATGCATTGGTGACTAGGGTATCTCAATCTGTGGTGAGAACAACACACTTGACGGGATTATTTACAGATTTAGGTATAGAACTGTCTCAACTGTTCTTTTATAGAGATCGTCCAGCAAGGATACAATTAAATAAAAATATATTTTTAAAGCTGGCTATCATATCCTGTTTCTTTTTGGGATGTATAATAGGAGGATTCTCTTATCCGTATTTTGGTCTGAGAATGCTTGTTCTTCCAGTAGGATTGTTACTTTTTACTCTATGGTACGACCGTTTACTATTTCGTTATTATTATCTGAAAAGAAAATTCAGGAGTTATCATTGATAGAAGTTTTTCCGGTGTAATGCTTTTCTAATTCCAAAAAAAGATCTGATTCCTTATAAAGGATCTTGCCTCCAATCTGTATGTACGGCAAAATATGATCATCCCTGTATTGTTGTAGCGTTCTTTTGCTGATATGGAGCAGTCTGCATATATCTTCGCCTGAAAGATAAATCTCTCCGTTCATTACCGGACGATAGTTTTTCAGAATGTCTTCGATTCGACTTCGCAATTGTGCTACCATTTCCTGTTGTTGGATGATTTCCAGGGTTTCATTCGTCAGTAAATCCATCATTATAGGTATTGTACGGCTGACCGGCTTGTAGTAAAGCCTGAACATCCGAAAGTTTAAAATAATTTTTTCTATTCAGCCTGGAATAAGGTAACAATCCTTTGTCCTTATAAGTCTGTAAACTACGTTTCGTAATACCCAGCATCAGGCATACCTCCTGGTTATCCAGCCATTTCTCTTCCCTGAAAATAGGGGTGTATTTTCGGGTTGTGTTTTCAGTCAGTTCTAAAAGATCCTTCAACTCATTATTCAAACTGTCCAATGCGGATTTTTGTATTGCAATTACTTCCATATGATGCTCAATTTTTCTGTCGAAATCGAATTTACAAAGCCTGATTTTGGAATAGATATAAGTGGAAGTCATTGGCTTTGAAAGGTAGTGTTTGTCTTTATCGCATTCAGTATTGACATAAAAAAAGCCCCGTATATATACGGAGCCATAAAATGGATTTGGGTTTGGTTAAAAACCTTCTTTGACCTGAAAGCCTATACAAAACAATGTTTCTCCTTTATTTACCGGAGGTGTACCAACTTTGTAAAGTACAGTACCACTTTCGGGAGCCACTATTTTTTGGATTTCGTTCCCGAAAATATCGGTAATATATCCAATTTCTGCATCTTTTTTAACCTTATCACCTGCTTTTACATTGCTGTAAAAAATACCTTGAACCGGAACCGACACGTATGCCTGTCTGTTGTAATGGATCTTTGCTGACTGAACAGGTTTCACCTGCTTATTTTCGTACATTTTCAACTCAGTCATCATCCTGTAGATACCATCTTTGGTCATCGAGATTTCTGACTTACTCCAGTTTCCCAATTTCCCGATTTCTATACTCAGTGCGGTGATACCCTGTCTTACCGCCTGTTTAAAAGCATACATTGCGGGTTTGTCTGCAGGTAGTATGTAGGGATAGGAAACAACCGTATCAAACCCACTTATTTCGCTTAATCTTGATGCCAGTTCCGTTTGCTGCTTGAATTCTTTGTTCTCGTAATAGCACATAAAGGGAATTAGGTCTTCGCCTACGTCCCCTCCATGCATATCCAATAAAACATCGGTGACTGCAAACACTTCTTTTGTCATCCAGTCAGCCATAACTTCAGTAATGGTTCCGTCGGCACTTCCGGGGAAAACCCGGTTAAGGTTGAGATTATCCAATGGATTTATAAAAGGTGTACGCTTATAAAAAGACTGTACATTAACAATCGGTATAATGATCAGGTTCCCTTTTAACTTGCGTGGATCGATTTCCTTTCGAAGTTCTAAGAGAGACATTATCGTAGGATACTCCATTCCATGTATGCCTGCAATAATTGTAAATGTAGGCCCTTTTTCAGCTCCGTTGATAATTGTTACAGGTATATCTACTGAAACGTTGTCGGTTGTACTTACTTTAAAAACGGTGTCTTTAACCACCGATTTTTCACCTTTTATTATTTTTTCCAATGTTTGTTTTTGAGCCTGGGCTGCCTGAAATAAAAATAATACGAATATTAAAAATGATAATCTTTTCATGTACACTTTAACTAATGCAATTATGTTGCAAATATAGCGAAGTCAGCAAAGACAGGCAAACTATGTTCCCGCTATTTCTTCATCATCTCTTCCTTCAGATTATCTCCCTCGTTTCCACGGAAGAAACGTTTCCTGAAATACAGGCTCAGATGCACCAGGCTGATCAGGACAGGAACCTCCACAAGGGGGCCGATTGCCGTGGCAAAGGCTACAGGCGAAGCAATGCCGAATACAGAAATACCCACGGCAATAGCCAGCTCAAAATTATTGCCCGAAGCTGTAAATGCTAATGTTGCACTTCTGCGGTAATCAACTCCCATACGGTGTGTTATAAAAAAACTGACCAAAAACATGATTACAAAATAAGCCGACATAGGCAGTGCAATCCAAAGTACATCGAGAGGCTGCGTGAGCATTCTTTCTCCCTGAAGGCTGAACATGACAAAAATTGTAAAAATCAATGCAATTACAGCAAGTGGGGCTATTTTAGGTAAATACGTATTTTCATACCATTCGTTCCCTTTTGCTTTTACGAGAAATATCCGTCCGAAAATGCCCAATGCGAAAGGTATGCCCAAATAGATCAGCACACTGTTGAAGAGTTCTTTGAACTCTACATCTACGATAGTACCTTCCATTCCAAAATATGGGGGCAGTACTGAAATGAAAATCCATGCATAGAAGCCAAATGTGATGATCTGGAAAATACTGTTCAATGCTACAAAAGCAGCACCATATTCGCTGCTGCCACCTGCCAGACGGTTCCAGATTAGAACCATAGCCACGCAACGGGCTATCCCAACAAGTAAAAGACCTGCCATATAAAGTGCCCAACGGTCATCGGGGC
This sequence comes from Flavobacteriaceae bacterium PS02338, assembly GCA_029959615.1. GTDB lineage: Bacteria > Bacteroidota > Bacteroidia > Sphingobacteriales > Sphingobacteriaceae > Pedobacter. Next base: position 14,958 of record JASCOD010000010.1, read on the forward strand.
CGATAAATGTAGGAGCTATATAGGCGAAGAAACCAATGGCAAGGGCAAACATAATCAGGGGACCGACAATCCAATTCAGTAGAAGAGAAAGCCAAAGGGCTTTTGTATCCTTAAATACTTTCGGAAGCAACTCAAATCGTACCTCGGCCAAAGGCGGGTACATCATAAGAATAAGCCCGAATGCAAGCAGAAGATTGGTATGTCCTGCAACTGTAAAAGTTTCGTTTATGGCTTCCGCGGAAGACTGGAAGAAGTGGCTGACACCTGCACCGAGCAGCATTGCCAGAAAAATCCATACGGTCAGGTATCTATCTAATATCGAAATATCATTTGACACAGTTTCGGGTTCACAGCCCGCTGTGGAGCATCCTTGTTTCGTCATTTTCTTTGTATTTTTTTAATGTGTTATAGTGGACTAATTCCTGCTAGTTATATTTAATTATCTTTGCAAAGATAAACGTTGGAGTGTAGTCCACTGTCAAGTAAAAAGAGAGATTAATTTTATCAGATATGTTAATAGGCGAATTATCAGAGCGTACAGGGCTTTCCAAAGACACCATCCGGTTTTATGAAAAACAGGGTTTGATTACCGTTGACAGAAAAGAGCGGAGGCAGAACAACTATAAAGAATATTCGGAAGAAACTTTTCAACGGCTCATGTCTATCAAGTGGATCAAAAACATGGGGTTCACATTAAACGAAGTATCAGAAGTGCTCGATATGATAGATGCCAACGAAGCAACCTGCCAGAACATCGCAGATAAGATTGCAGAAAAGGTGAACCGCATTGATAACAAAATCAAAGAGTTACTGCAAGTCCGTACGATGTTGCTAAATGGTCTTAAAACCTGTTGCAGTACTTCTAATACAAACGTTTCCAATGAAAATTGCTGTCCAATAATTGTCCCCAAAGACTAAATAATCCCTGGGGACATTACATCAATCTTTGCTTCCCCTACGGTTTTTCCAATTGAAAAATATAATAATAGCAAGTATTAAAATCTGTGCCGAGAGGGTTTGTACATTTGGATAAATCCCCAGCAGGTCTATTTGTGGTATAAAGCCAACAGGCGTAATAGGGACGTAACCTGCTTCTTGAAACGCCATAATTCCCTTACCTGCCAATACCACTGCCAATACAGCCACCATATAGGATGCCAGTTTGAAGAATTTTCCAATCGGGAGCTTTTTAGTAAACTTCAGGAAGACAAATGTGATAGCGGCTACGATAACCACTGAAGTAAGCACTGCCCAGTTAATAGCAGAACCTGCAACTTCGGGATTGTTCAGCTTCAATGAAGAAAGGAACAGAACCACCTCAAAGGCTTCCCTGAAAACAACTATAAAAGCGAAAATAAATAAGCCCATCCAGTTACCTGTTTCTGAAATACGGTTTATACGGGTTTTAACAAAGTGCGTCCACTTCGATATCTCGGAATGGGAATGAAGCCATATACCGGCAAAGAGCAATACCAGAACAGCTACAATAGCTCCAATACCTTCCATTAGCTCACGCGAAGCTCCACTTAGATTGATCAGGCTGTCTACAAAAAACCAGCCTGCTATACCAATAAGCACAGCAAGCAACCAACCAGAATGCACTGCCACAACTGCTTTTTTAACTTTCATTGGTCTCAAAACGCTTAAAATGATGAGGATGATCAACAGTGCTTCCAATGCTTCCCTTATTAATATGGACAAGGCAGAACCGTAAATAAAAGCGAAGGAATAGTCTTTTTCAGACAATATTTTTTTTGCTGAAATGATTTCTTCTTTAAGCGTGTTGTAATACTTTTCTGCATTTTCTTTATCCTTATTCTGAAGAGCCTTTCGGTAAGCGATCATGTCCCGTTCGATATCTCTTACCAAAGAAGGCGACGAGGCACTCAGCAGGTTTTCTACAAGCTCTATACCTTCGAGATAGGAAGTTAAAGCCAGTTTCTCAGCCTGTTTATTGTCTCCGTTCTGGAAAACGGCATAAGAAAGATTCAGATTTTCCATGGCCACGTCCAAGGGATCAGGTCTTTCGGGTTCATAGTGGCGAAGCTGCCCTACTGTAACTTTTTCCTGTGATTTATCCAGAAATCTTTGGAGCTCATCATCATTCCATTTGCTGATACTGTCCAGATGTAACCGGTTGGGAAATTTGATTTTTGCATTATCCTTATCGTGTTTAAGCGATAAGATATAAAAAGAAAGATCCCAGATTTCACTTTCGGACAAGTGGTCATAAGAAACCATTCCTGTCCCCTCAATACCCAGTTTGATAACATTATATGCCTGGAGCGGAGATATTTCGGCTTCGTGAAAATTAGTGGGAGACGGATCTAGTGCTTTACCGGCCGGTCCGTCACCAAAACCTTTGTTCCCATGACAGGAAACACAGTTGGCCTGAAATAAAACAGCTCCATTTTTTAAAGACGGATAGCGATCAGGTGTAATCTTCAGTAATCCCAGATCAAGAATTCTGTTCTTGGTGTTTAAGGCAATTTCTGAAATTTTTTCCTTTTCCTTTTTATGGGCTATGGATTGTTGCAATTCCAATAAAGAGGTTTGCAGTTCATTGAACTTATTGTTATTGATTGCGGGTGATAACTCTTTTTGCAGTACAATGCTTTTTTCGGCAAATTCGGTCATTTCGGCGAATTCAAATTCATTGACCACTTTACCAGCCTCCACAGCTGCCGGATAATCTTTTGATATGTAATCTAATAAGGTTACTAAAGTGCGTAAGTCTTTATCTCTTTCGGCGGTCTGCGAAAATGCCTGGGATGTCCCAAGAAAGAAGAAAAGAAAATAAATATAAATTTTGTTCATTCAAATTTTAGATAGTGACATATATAGTCAATTAATAGCTTTTCGTGTATTATAGAACGTATTTTTAAAAATCCAGTTCAGCAGTTATAAATTCTTTCACACCATCTGCCCCTGTTAGCTCCAGCCAGGCTTCGCTTTTATCTCCGCTTACAGACATTGCAAATGTGAAAAAGTCACAGCAGTTTCTTTCTGTTTTGATAAACTCTGTCAGTTCATCCAATACCTTATCATCTCCCGAAAATTTATAAGCAAAACCATTTTTAAGTTCCTTTTTTTCAATTACCTGACCCTTTAAGCTTGCAATAGCGGTTTCTTTTCTTCTTTGCAGCTCAGGACTCGTCAGTTTGCAGGACATCTGTTCTGACTTATTTTTGGCATTGCAGTCGTTGCTGCACACCGTTTTCTCCGCTTGTTTCATAGTAGTTTTTTTTAAGTGATTCTGTGCATAACCACATGTTGCCAGCAATGAAAACACCAAGGTTATTGCTGCCGTTTTATATGTTTTGTTCAACATTTTCTATTATTTTTTAAAGATTTGCATACGCAAATATAAACCGTGGAGTATAGTCAACGGTCAAGAAAAAAGTGATAAAAATTTACATAAATTTAAAAGGTGTCACTATTTATCATGTAATACCTAAAGGATAATACGCAAGATTTATGCAGTTTGGGTACTTATTCGTAAATTCTTCCGTCATTAAATGCTCGCCAAATTGACGAGCAGCCGCAAAAAAAGAATTATAAGGATATAAAGATTAAGATGCCAACTGTTAAATAAAAAAAGGCTCACCAAATCCGGTAAGCCGTTTTTTTATAAACTAAAATGCCGCTTTAATCACTACTATTAAACTGAAAGCTCAGTTGCTTTTCGTTACCAAAGCTGTCCGAAATCCAGACTTCAAAGGATTGTGATACAGCAGATGTTGATGTGTAATACAACCTGAATTGTTCCGTTGCTAACGGGTATAAATCGTTTGGCTGATAAGGCGGTTCATCATGATACTGTAAGGTTCCCGTTCCGTCAAACTGGAAATAACGGAGATAGTATTGTGTGTTGCTGTAATTTCCGGTACGTTGTATCGAGATACGAATTTCTACCGTCTGCCCATTAGATACATCTTTAGGTACAGGCATCACATTGACCTCAAAAGGAAAATCGTTCTGTATTTCGAGTTCATCATCTTTACTGCAAGACACCAACGTAACCGAAACTGTAAGGATTGCCAAAAGAACATATATTGGCAATAGTACCATTCTGAATTTATTAAATATTGCTATCATTGTTCTACGTTTTAAAAGTTAAACCTTAAACCCACACCTGCTGACGGGCGGAATTGTTCCAGATCCGTACCCCACAAAACTTTTGTACGTCCTTGCAGAACTAATACAAATCGGTCTGAGAGATAGGTTTCAAAAGTGAGACGACCACCAGCTCCGTAGATGAAGTTGTCTTCATTCAAAATCTTTGCTCCGTCATACAACATCACTTCGCCACGGTTAATGGTTTCGTACCCGACCACACCTGTTAAGCCTAAGTTCAGCGTGATGTTTTTTCTACTATCGCCTAAAAGGAAGAAACTATAGCCTCCTTCGGCAGTGTAGGTTTCCTGCGGAATGCGGATAGTTTTATAATCGTGGTATTGGTGCGTATATTCCAACGCCCAAAGCTGGTAGTTCCCATTCTTACCATTTATGGTCATACCGATATTGATGTAATAATCATTTCCGATTTTATCATCGGACAATACACCAACATTTACTTCCAATCTTTTTTGTTTAGGTATCATTCGCTGAGCCTGACTGGTTGTGATACTCAAGATTATGAGCATCACGGTATAGATATACTTTTTCATTTTATTGCTATTGTTTTAAAGTGTTATTAAAATTTTAAGTGCATATCGTTAATCAAACGAGCTTTGATTAAATCCAAATTTTCCACCTGAAGCGTTTGATGCCTGCCTCCGTTTTTCTCGAAAATTTCAATCAGCAACACTTTGTCATCGCTAATTGTAAACTGATCTAACAGGAACACATTTTGCTCTGTCAATTTTCCACCAATCTCATCCAGTGGCTTGTAAGTACGAAGCGGTATCATTGGTCGTTCCTGCACTACGGTACGTTTGGCAACCTTTTTATCGACCACCTTGAAATTGATAAAATCAATCTGAAACGGTACATTGGTTTTGTTTCTCAATTCCGTGTGGAAATAATATTTACCGTTGTGGATGTAAATTCCTTTAAGGATAAACTGGATGCCAAAACTCTTTGCCCCGATATGCTTTACTATGCGTTTGTCTTTCTTGTAAATGGTTTCCAACAGTAAGCCTGCCAATGAGGGCGAATTGTTGCCCAGTTCTTCAAAAAGCACATCGTTTCCGTTGGCTTTATCAACTGCTTTTTGCATCGTCAAAAGGTCATAGCTCAACGCTTCGGGATAAGAACTGTAATACACATCAAAAGAGTAATAACGACCGTCATTGGTAATGACGGAAAAATTTGTTTCAGCTTCAAAATCCCTAACTGATGCTTTCACACGCAATACGTTTTCCGCATCTTCCGCCTTTCCGGCAATCAGGTATTCACTTCCCAAATCCACATAACGTATAGCAGTCGGGAAAATCAAATGCGAAGTTTTATCGTAGGTTACTTCCATTTTGTAAGGAGCTATCTTTCCTAAAGCGAGCGGAGTTCTTACACTATCCTGTGCATAAGATTGTACGGCAAAGCCGAGTATCAGGGCAATAGCCCAAAAAGTTTTTAAATGATTTTTCATTTTTCTATTTATTTGAGTTTAACATTATTTTTTGGATACAAGGAATACCTGATGTCCGGCTTTCAGCGTAACTTTTGGTGTTCTTACTTTTTTGGCGAAATAGCCCGAAATACCCTGAACCACCCCACGGCTTAAATCAGCCGCTACCTGTTGTCCGGCATTCTGCGTAAGCATTACGCTGGTTCCACCTGTTTGGCTCATATTACCCGCCATTTCGGTAAGAGCATTCATTTCGGGTGAATACGGAACGTACAAACCTTGCTGTCCGTCCAGATCATAAATGGTTATATCCACCGGAATGATATTGCCCTCCAATTCTATGGAAGTAATTTTTAGCTGTAAACGTCCGCCCTGAAATTTGCCGTTGGCAGTTACAATCGTTCCTTTGGGAATAGTTCGTTGAGGCGTTTGGGCTGTTTCCAGCAATCGCAGTCTTACACCCGTTTCACCAACAACGGTTTGTGTTTCGTGTACGCTGGCTTTGATACTGTTTTTAGGTTGTACCACCTGCTCTGTAGAACCTGCGGTATAAAACCCACGGTTTTTAGTTTGGCTCCAATCAGCTAAAAACTCTGCATCCGAAGGTTCACGGTACAACGCCGAAACAGTATTTTTCCTTGCTGGTGTGAATGCGACAAAATGCTCTTTTTGATTTACAGCAGAAGCATTGGTAACTGTATTGTTATTACCAGAAGGTGCAGCTTCTCCTGTATTTGTAGTGCCTTGTGGTAAATACTTAGCTGCCATCTGATAAGATTTCTCCATCAATGCCAATTGGTCATCCACCGTTGTAGCCCGAGGTACATCTTTTTCCGCCAATTGCTCTTTGAGTTCATCCAATTGCCTGCGGAGTTCCATTGTTTCCGAATTATTATCCTGATAGAATGAACCTAATGTACTTTGTGCATTACGGTAACTGTTCAATGCCGAATTGCCGGATCTTCCCGAATTTCGTCCCGGGCTATAATCATAACCGTCCTCTTCTTCGGGAATTTCTTCTTCCGTATTTAGTGAGCTGTCTGTATTCCAGTAATCTGAAAGCGTTGTCAGGGCATTTCGCTTTTCACGATCTTTTTGCTCCAACATTTCCAGCTCATACGCCTTTTGCTTATCCGATTGCATCCCTGCCTCGGTAGCCTGTGGAACAGCATCGTTCAACCCAATATTTTCCATCTCATTTTTATCTTCCGATGGCTTAAATATGAGGTACATACATCCCACGAAGACGATGCCCATCAAACCGAATATGAGTGGCTTTTTAAGCTTTTCGGTTTTTGTCTGTGTACTGTCTTGCAGCACATCAGCCGTTTCTTTCGGATTACCTTCCGTTACCCGAACAACTGTCTTTTTATTCTCATTTTCTTTCATAAATCTTATTTTTTAAAATGGTTGATATACTGTCCTGCAAGCTTGCAGGACTTTCCCTTTTTTTGAGGATAGGGTTTTCGATATGCTCAATTCTCATATCGTTTTCAGACTTTCCCGTATCGTACCATACTTTGGCAATGACCCCTGCGGTAAGCAGCAAATAACCCAGAAAAAAGTAAAGGGTATATTGGTGTTGTTTGCGTACAGGTAGTTCCCGCCAGCGATCGTCCAATTGGTCAAAGTACCTGTCCATATTTACTCGTAATTTTTTCATACCTTAATGATTATCGATTATCGCATCCTGAACCGTCTGTTTGGGTTAGATAACTGTTCTTTGGGCTTTTCGGACACTTGTGCTATGGCTTCTTTTCTTGTCGGAACCGAATTTGTAGATAGATCTGTCAATTTCGATTGCTTCAATATTTGCCCGTACTGATCTATTCTTTCAATGTTCATTTTCTGAACATCGAATAGACCGTTTTCATATTTTACCCACATATTGCATTCAACCTTTGGCTTATCATCGCCATTCCATTCCAGATAGGTTTTCAGCATCATAATGTTAGGCAACATCGGTTTGTCAGTTCCGTTATTACAAGCCTCTAAAAATCTGCTAATGCTATCTTTGAGCTTGTCGGCATAAGCCGCCTCCGTCTGGAAATAACCATTATATCCTTTATCTGTAAGAGTTTTTGCGAATGTGTCTAAATCAAGTAACTGTTTCATAACTTTTTCTTTTAGCGTTCAATCACTTCGATGTCCCTGTTTTCAGTTACAGCAAATTTTTCAATATTAAACCCTTGCGGATTGTTATCTGAACGGACAGAATTCACCAGATAACAAGAAGTAATAAGGTTACGTCGGGTTACGTTGCTTGAACGGATAATGAACTGTTTGGCATAGGTTCGTACTGCATAAGGATAGGTATCGAAATTGCAGACCACACTGTCCACTTCGATACGTTGCTGTACATTTCCCGAAATGATACGGTTGTAATAGCCCTTTTCCGAAAGGTCTTTGTAATAGTCAAAAGCACTTTTATCGGCAAGGTTAAACGCCCGTTTCATATTACTTTCGATGGCATTCTTATCGGGAGCCAGTGTGAAAAACAGTTCATGAAAGCGACGAACGTGTTCCCTTGCTTCTACAGGGCGGTTGATACTGGCATCCTGTGAAAGAGCTAACATTAATGATTTTCCATTGTCCAGCACATAAACTTTCTGGCGTTGTTCTTCTGCAAAACGGTAGGACTGCCATACGGCATATCCTACCACACTAATGCAGAGAACGGCAAACACAATGGCGTAAAGCCTAATCTGTCTGAAGCTGTTTTCAATATTTCTTAGTGTTTTAAATTCCATTTTTTTTAATGATTAATTATTTTACATTATTTCATTAGCTGACCACCAATATTTCCTGCTGCTGAACCAGCACCGGCACTTGCTACATTTCCAGCTTTCATTGCGGTCTGATTTACATTACGGGTGAAGTTTCCTGCACCTCCTGCCTGGATAATCCAGCCTGTTACCGTCGGTATTGTAAAATATCCGATAATGCCAATGATCATAAATATGATGTACACCGTATTACTCGTATCAGGTATGTAGGTCGGATCTGCAAGCATTTCAATATCACGTTCCAATATGAGTGATTGTATCCTTGCCAGCATCGAGCTGAACAAATCAGAAACAGGTAGCCAGAGATAGACACTGACGTACCTCGTGAGCCATTGGGTGAGCGTAGATTGAAATCCATCCCACACAGAAATGGCAAAGGCTATCGGTCCGAGTATGGAGAGGACTATCAGGAAAAACGTTCGTATAGTATCTATGACAAGTGCTGCTGCCTGAAACAGTATTTCCAATAAATTACGGAACCAGTCCTTTATTACTTTTTCCAACTGATAAGCGGTTCTGTCCATATACATACCTGCCATTGTTCCAATATCGGAGGGCGACCATCCCAGTTCTTCCAGCTTTTTATCAAACTCTTCGTCTGATACCATATAGGCTGTTTCAGGATTTCTGACCATTGCTTCATACTCCAACTGGTCTTTTTGTTGCTGCAACAGGTTCAGGTCAAGTACCTGGTTTTCTAATATGGAATGTGTTCCTGTAACTACCGGGCTTAGTACCGCATTAATGGTTCCCAAAACAATGGTTGGGAAGAACATAATACACAGTCCCAAAGCAAATGGTCTTAATAGCGGAAACACATCAATAGGTTCGGCACGGCTTAAAGCCTGCCAAACCTTTAATGCCACATAGAATAATGCACCTAATCCTGCCAAACCTTTTGCCACCGCTGCCATATCGCCTGCAAGCGGCATCATATCATCGTAGAGCGACCGCAGAACTTCATGAAGATTATTCCATTCCATTTTTACCAGTATTTTTGATTTGAAGTTCCGTAGAGATCCAATACTCTTTTGGCATCGTCTTTCTTTTTCGCTCTCAGGTAGCTTACAGAGATATTTTTATTGGTGTAATAGCGTACAAGGCTGTGGTATTCCTTTACTTCTTTATACACACGGTCGATGATGTCCATACGTTCTTTGTCATTCAGCGAAAGGCTTGACGAGGTTACAATCTGTTTTAATTCCTTCAGTAGCTCAGTACTTTCGTTAAGGAGTGCCGAATAGCCGTTACCGATAGCAACTAATTCCTGTGGTGTGAAATTGGGATCGTTCATCATCTTGCCAAAATTTTGAACATACATTTCAGATACATCACCTACCAGCAAAACAGTCTGCTGCACTTTGCGGGCATCTTTTACCAGATTGTTGATCGCTTTCAGCTTATCGTAGTATTCCTTGCCTTGCTTATAGACTTTTTCAACTTCTTTGAAATTCTTCACTACATTACTTACGGTAGATGAAGTCTGTACAATCTCATTGGCGGAGTTAAGAATTCCTGATGCCAGATTAGCCGGATCGGTTACTACCCATTGGGCTTTAGCGGTGGGTGCTATGGCAAGCATTAGTGCCGTACACACCAGTAACATTATTTTTTTCATTGCTTCTAAATTTTAAATGATTAATAATTATTGATTTGATTGATCACGCCTTTGCATAGCGATATGCTTGATGGCGAGTTCGACGTTTCCGTCGAGTTCCGATGCGAACTGCATCACTTCCATTTTTTCGGTTTCTTCCGTGGTGTATGCGAGGTATTCCTCCAAACTAACTTCTGTGGCATAGACTGCCGAGTGTGTACCACCTAAGCCAATCCAGACTTCCTTGTAAAGCCGTGACGGATCGTTGTTCATATTGATGGAAAGTACCTGACCTTTCTCTTTGTCCGTCAATCCCAACATTGCCTGTATATCATCAAACTTGTTCATATACTTGCGTTGGTCTAAAAGGATTTTACAGTCAGAATTATTGATGATACTTTCCTTGACAATAGGCGATTGAATGATGTCGTCCACTTCCTGTGTTACCACGATGGCTTCCCCAAAAAACTTACGCACGGTTTTGAATAAATACTTGATATATTCCGCCATTCCTTCCTTCGCTATCGCTTTCCAGGCTTCTTCAATCAGTATCAGCTTGCGGATACCTTTGAGCCTACGCATCTTGTTGATGAAGACCTCCATAATGATGATCGTGACTATGGGAAAAAGAATTTTATGGTCCTTAATAGCATCGATTTCAAAAACAATAAAGCGTTTGGAAAGCAGGTCTAATTGCTTGTCGGAGTTTAGCAGGTAATCGTATTCACCACCTTTGTAATAAGGTTCGAGTACATTCAGAAAATTGGCAATATCAAAGTCTTTCTCCCTTACCTGTTTTTCTTCGAGTACCTTGCGGTAATCGCCCTGTACGTATTCATAAAATCCGTTGAAGGATGGAAAAATCCCTTCGTTTTTAATGCGTTCAATGTAACCGGAAACGGCATTGGAAAGAGCCACTTCTTCCGAACGTGTTGGCGGTTCGTCATCACGTTTCCAAAGTGTCAATATCAAAGTCTTGATACTTTCACGCTTCTCAATATCGAATACGCCATCATCGGTATAGAATGGATTAAAGGCAATGGGATTATCTTCTGTGTACGTGAAATACACACCGTCTTCGCCTTTGGTCTTTCCTTTGATGAGTTCGCATAATCCCTGATAAGAGTTACCTGTATCTACGAGCAGTACGTGAGCACCTTGCTCGTAGTACTGCCTAACCATGTGGTTGGTAAAAAAAGATTTCCCGCTTCCTGACGGACCCAATATGAATTTGTTCCGATTTGTGATGATACCACGCTTCATCGGCAAATCCGAAATATCCAAATGGATAGGCTTTCCTGTCAATCTATCCGCCATCTTGATACCAAACGGCGAAGGCGAATTGTGGTAATTCGTTTCTTCCGTAAAGAAACACAAGGCTGGTTCGATGAAGGTGTAAAAACTTTCTTCGCTTGGAAAATCGCCCGCATTGCCCGGCATTCCTGCCCAATACAAAGTGGCTACATCGGTCGTGTTGTGACGTGGTTTACATTCCATCAGTGCCAAGGCACTACCACAATCGTTCTTTAACTGTTTCAGTTCCGCTGGATCTTCTGACCAGGCTATGATGTTGAAGTGTGCCCGTATAGATGAAAGACCGAAACTGTGGGCTTCATTCAGATACCTTTCTATCCATTCTTTGTTAATCTGGTTGGCACGGCTGTAGCGAGCTAAAGAGTGCATATTCCTTGCAGACTTCTCAAACTTTTGCAGATTAGCTTCGCTGTTATCCAAAAACAGGTATTGATTGTAAATGTGATTACAACTCAATAACAATCCCACTGGTGCGGCAAACGACAAACGGCAATCACTACGGTCGGTAGATAATTTTTCAAAACGGGTATCCGCCGATACTGTTCCGGGCAAATCATCCGTATCTGAAAGTGTATGCAGACTTAATCTTTTATTGCCGATACGTACTTCTTCTGAACCTAAACCAATGTCCTGCATCGGTGTCCCAGCTTCTCTTGATAGCGTTAGGTATTGTTCCAGCAAACCCTGCTTTTCGTCCGTACCAATGATTTCATCTTCGGTCAAACGTTGCAGTGTTATGAAACCACTATCGTTTACGATACGTTCAAACTGTGCTACGGCTTCCATAAAGCGGTGTATGGCTTCTTTATCCCTTATTTCCTTCGGGATAAGCGTACCTTTACAAAGCGAACTGAAGTTGCTTTGCATACGCATTCTTTCCTTTGTTGTTTTGGTCAGAAACAGGTAGCAGTAGTGATTTAAGAACGGTCGCTCATTGAAATGGCGTTGGTAAGACTTTGCCAAAAAACTTTGGTTATCCGCCGCCAAATCGGGAGCATAGTTTTCCTTGATATACCAATCCTGTTTGTGGATGACCGTGAAGTCCGGCAGGGTTTTAATCGCCTTATGCCAGGCGGAATGAATGGCTTCATATTCCGCAGAAGCTACTGTGAACAGTTCTGGCAAGCGCACTTCAAAGCAAGCGGTAATATCTGCATCTTTGGAAAGAATACAGTTGTTTTCTACTGCCAATAGTGGAAACTTGCTTTCCAGTGTGGTGGTCTTTGCTACATTTCTCATACGGCTTTCTGTTTAGGAGTGAATTTTAAATAGCGATGTACCGGCTTTCGGCAGATGATGTAGCGGGGATGCCTTTTGTTGGCAGCGATTTTCATCAAACCGTGCTCACCGTATTTGCCATTCAGTGAAAAGGTCTGCCATACAATGAGCGAAGCACCACCGACCCCGAGGAACAGGCAGACGTAAGAATTTACGCCGGCCATGTACAGTATCATCACGAGAATAAGCGTGCCGAGTAGCCCCCCTGCAAAAATGAACAGGTACTGTGCTTTCAGTCCTTTAAATTCCACCGTTCTTCCGATGCCTTTGTTGATATTGTAATTCATAAGGCAAAGGATTAAAGGAAGAATGAACGCAGGATGGTAGCTGCTACGATTAAGAAGATACATGCTCCGAACCACGAAGCTGCCGTTTTACTCGTGTCGGGATCACCACTGCTGAATTTGTTATACACCTTAACTCCTCCGATGAGTCCTACGACGGCACCGATGGCGTAAATAAGCTGGGTTGCGGGATCGAAATAGGAAGTTACCATTTGGGTAGCCTCGTTGATACCTGCCGAACCATTTCCCTGTGCGAATACGCCAATTGCTGACAGCATAGCCACGGCCGTCAGCAAAACTTTTTTTCTTTGTTTTTCCATAATTAAAACACATTAATTTGTTACAGTTTGCCCACACCTTGCGGGCTTTCGGAACAAAGGTGTTTCGGAAATCAAAGCACTCTAACAAACTGGCTGTCAAAGGCATTATTTGGCTGTCATTGGCGTTACAGTGTGTGTTATGTAATAAAAAAACGCCAAACTTTTACGGTTTGACGTTGTCATGTATCATTAATTAGTTTACATTTTTCTCCCTCTTTTTTTCAGAGTTTTGTCGGTTTCAGGAATTTGTTTTTTGGATTGTAAAGTGTCCGGCTTTAATCGTTTTATATTTTCCTTGATGGTTTCGTCTATTCCTGTCTTCTCCCAAGGGATTAACTTTGCCTCGAAATGCAGCTTCAGACCTATTTCCTTTAAGTTTTGGGTTTCATTAAATCCGTGGTATCTGTTCCAGCCAATGGGGTCTAAAATCTGTTGATGCGGAAATTGTACAGCTATAAGATCTTTTGGATGTTCTGTAATCTTATCATAATCCAGTTCCTGAAATTGATGTGTCTTTGGATTGTATGGAATTATAAAACTGTGTTCTTCTTCATTGAAATAATGGTCGATATCAGAAAAGCAAATACCAAGGGTGGTAAAATCATCTTTTGGCCTCAACAGGTCTATCCGAGCATCGGCAAAAAAAGTATGTCCTGCAATATCTAGCGTAGGAAGATTTCCCAGACGGATACGTTTATGTAATGCATCCTGATCAACCATTAAATCAAAATCATCCTTTCCGGAAACATCTGCAACATTATATTTTAATGCCATGCCCTCTGGATCAAGTTTGACCAGGTCTGGGATTTTTACCGTGGTTTTTTCATTACTGGAGAATAAATGCGGAATATTCTTTTCACTAAAACCATATTGAAAAGTATAACCGTCTCCAACATCCCGCATATCAAAGATTGAGATGGTATTTTTGAAGTTTAGCTTTTCCCGAAGTTCTAATTTGTTCAAATCGACAAGAAATTCCGTTCCCTCAATGTTAATTGTTGGCAATTCTCTTTTGTAGTCAGGTTCTTTCATCATTAAAACACTTTAATTTGTTATTGAACTCACTCTTTGTGGGCTTTGTAAACAAAGATGTTTCAGAAATTAAAGCACTCTAGTAAAGTGGCTGTCAAAGGAATTATTTGGCTGTTATTGGCTTTGCATGACTTTTGAAACATCAAAAAAGCCAAACTTTTTATGGTTTGGCGTATAATTTTTAGTTGTACAAATAGGTGTTTTTAAATTTACAATCGAATATTATAATAATCTTCTAAGAACGCATCGATTATATCCTGATTAGATTCATTAATTAAAAAATCAATATCATTATTAGTAAATTCAGGAATACCAAAATTCTTGATATATGTACCATTCAATGAATAATAATCTGATGAATATGGTTTACTTGTTGTTTTTATATAGTACCAAAACAAACGGGATTCCAAAATCTTCTTTACCAATAACATTTCCTCTTCTGAATGACCGACAATTGCCTGTCCATTGTAGAACAGCAAATCATCATCGTTGCTGATTAAATAACTTGGAATTCTGTCTGAAAATTTAGGAAAAAATAATTTATTAGCAACTTTTTCCAAAGACTGCGTTCTTCCGAAGGCAAACCATTTTTCATATTTTCCTTTCCCTTTATCTCTTTCGGATAAAATGGCTCTTTTCCTTTGTAGATATTCAAATGCCATAGGAAATTGGTTACTCAAAAACTCTTCATCAAGGGCTTTTGGTTTTATGTCATCATTATATGGAAACAAGACCTTTTCTCTCACTGCATCAAAATCAATATTTCTACTCAATTTATTTGAGTTCAAAATATCTTTGCAAATTCCTTTCTCTATTGGGTAAAGATTCCCATTTTGCAAGTAAAAAAAATCTTCATCTTCTGCTACTGGCTTAAAAATATAAATGTCATTTTTTAATGTAGCAATGCCATGTCGAGTTTTATATCTTTCCCCAAAAGGTCTACCTATAGCTTCTAGCCTGGATATAATTTCATTGTTATTTAAATTCCAACCCTTTTTTGCATCAAGATTTTTGTAATTAATTCTACTATATTGATTTCTATTAGTTGGAAATTCTTTATCAGTAGATTTATAATATTCGATATAATTCTGTTCCACTTTTTCCAAGAAACAAATGCAGGTGTAAGTGCTTTTTGATTTAAAAATCTGAAGAGTTCCAAAGTCAACAATTCTTATTGTAGCTCTATTTTCTTCAAAATAACTCCTTAAAGCTCTTCCATTTAAACTTTTGAAAAAAGTATTCATTGTAATATAACCTAGAATACCATTTTCTGCAAGATTTTCATACCCAATTTGAAAAAAAGGAATATACAAATCAGGATTACCCGATGTACTAACTGACCAATTCTTAATATTTTCTTTGGCTTCTACTTCTAGATTCCTTGCAGAAACATATGGTGGATTTCCTACAATAATTTCAAAACCTTGGAAATTATCATAGATATTATTCCAATTAAATATTAAAGCATCACCTGTGTGGATATTAAAATGAAATTCTTCTACATCTTCACCTTCTGACAGTGCCAATAAACTTAATAGTAGCTTACTTCTGTTAACAGAATATTCTTGAATATCTAATCCAAAAATTTGGTGTTGAAAAATATGTGAATAGCTGCTGCCCGTTCTTCTTTTTAATTCTTTTGCGGCAGTATATAAAAAGCCTGAACAACCACATGCAATATCAGCGATCTTACAATGGTCTATTCTATAATTTTCTTTTTGGAAAGCCTGAGCAACAATATATTCTCTAATTTCGGAAGGTGTATATATCGCACCATTAACAATTCTATCTGAGGGAGATATAACAAATTCAAAAAGTTCAATCAGTTTTTCAATATTAAAGTTTTGAACGACGTTTTTTATAATGTCTATAAACTTTAATAAATTATCTCTTTTTTGTGATCTTCGCTTTGATATTGAATATTCTTTGAGGAGTTTGTTATTAATAAGATTCAGATTATTAATTTCAATAAAAGCAGACACAATAAGTTTGTCCACTTCTTTTGGAAGTGGTGAATAAAACTTTAAATATTGATGTATTTCTCTATTCAATTACTGTTCTGTTTTTAGATATTTTAAATATGTAATAAACTCTTCCGATAAATCACTGTTCAAAATTTTTAAATCATTTTTAATTTTTTCATTTTTAGGATCATTAATTTGATCTCTAAGTTTAAGCATCTTTTCATACATTTCATCCAACTTCCATATTAAACTATACCTTCTCAAACCAAGTTGCAGTTTATTGAACATATAATTTGCTTCTTTTGATCCTGCCTTTGGAACTATTGAACCATCACTATCTCTCTCAAAATGATCATTAAAATCAACATCACAAGGGTCTATGTAATCCCCCTCATCATTAGATTTTAAAATATTAACATAAGAACAACAATAAACTAAATTAGAATATTCTGTTTCAAGATTTGGATTTTTAGAAAATGGCTTAAAGTGATCTATATGAAAAGTATTTTTTCCGCCAAACCAAAAATCGGGACAATCTGTGTATCCACATCTGCAATTAAAATCTTTAGCTAAGTAAACCTTATAGCTTCTATAATTTTTATATGCTTTTGTGAATGTCCTTGCGGGGATTTGGTATCTGAAATTACTTGCCATCGTTATCTAATTTTTTAAGTAATTCATCTACCTTGTTCAATATATTGTCAAGACGTTGTGTATTTGAAAACGTCTTAAATTCAGTTGGAACAGAATGACTCGCATCAATAGATTTTTCTAGAAAATCATCTAATTCAATAATGCGATTTTCAATCTTATAATCAGCCTTACCACTCTTTCTAACCTCTAATAATTCTTGCAATTCCTTTTGAGCTTCGGTAATTCTGGATTGATAATGCTCTATTTGTTTTATTAATCTATCAGTAAATTTCACTTTAGCTTTTGTATCCTCGATTTCAGTAGTCATTAAACTTTTGGTGTAAACCAAATTAACATCCTCACTATCACTGACAGCATCTTGATCTTTAGCCGTTAAAACAAAACAAGGAAACTTGTGTCTAATTGCCAGAAATTCTTCTACTAATTCAACACCATTATAGGGAACATTATATCCCAATGCTCCAATGTTCTCATTTAGTAAAAAATCACTGACTATCACATCTGGATTAGCTTTTAGTATTTTTTCAATCATTTCTTCCATATCTCCCAATGGAAGTTGTGGAACCACCTCAAAAATATTATTGGTGTTTGTATCATCAATATAATTTTGGAAGTTTTCTATTTGTTCTTGATCCTCATCAATATAAAGCAACTTGTACATAACTTTATTTATTTTTTGTATTTAACAGGAAATGTAATCCTAAGTCCAAATCCAACTTCAGGATATAATAACTGTACCTTTCCATCATTTTCATTTACTATTGATTTTATTAACCACATACCCAATCCTGTTCCTTCTTCTTCACCTGTATATTGATTCCTTCTCGTAGTAAACAATGGTTCAAAAATCTTTTCAGGTTCAGTAATGTCCTTTGAAAGTCCTGGTCCATTATCGTGATAATCTATAATTATCCCTTTGTTGTTTTGTGTGATTTTAAGATTAATTTGTCTTGGTCTATTAACTTTTGAGATTATAAATGCATCAATAGTATTAACTAGTAAATTGTTAAAAATACTATCCAAATCAATTTCAAATATCCTCATATGGACATCTTCAACCTCTGATAAGTCATAGTTAATTCCTTTTTCATTTAATACAGTAAGCCAATCATTTTTATAATTTGTAAAATATGACTTAAATGATAATTGTCTTCTAGTTCTTTTGTCTTTTCGAGTTGCTCCAAGAGAAAAATTTAGCCAATTTTGTATTTTGACATCCTGAACTTTTATGCGTTCAATAAGTTTAAATGGATTTTTCCTGTCTTCTATTTGATCATATTCATTTTCTTGGATTTTTGAAATTAAAAGGTTTTTTAAGCGATCAGTTCTAACAGCTAACATATCATTTAGCTTACTTAAATCGTGACTAAATGAAGCTAAAACGATACCGCTACTAGCCAATGCCCTTAACATTTTCTGTTCTTCCTTTAACTTTTCTATTTCTTCTTCTTTTCGATCTAATTCTCCTGCAAGAATTTCTTTTTCTTTCTCGGCTTCGGACTCTTTTGAGTTTTCGTTATCATCTTTAACCGCATTAGGGTTATTTGCTGAAGCTTCTTTCTTAGCTCTACTTTTTGCTAATATTTCATTTTTGAGTTTCTCTGCCTTTTCTCTATCTCTTTCTGGACCATACTTGATGTCATCATAGTCAGCCATTTCTCGGGCAATGTATGATCTGTCTTTTTCAAATTCTGCAATTATTTGAGTAATAAGTAGAACAAATATTCTAAATGTCTTATTTTCCTGTAAACCTTCACGACTTGACTTATCTTCGAAATCTACATTTGTTAATCTTGAAATATTAACCGCACCTGCGACATTATCAGGCTCTACTTTGTACCCACCTTCCTTTTTAGCAACACTAGCAGGACTTTGAGCTTTTCTGCTACCTAATCCTAACCAATCAAATGCTACATTATTAACCTCCCCATAAGGTCTTACCCTAAAATTATCTCTTACCAGTTTAATCCCGCCAAATTTATTCAACCAATCTCTTCTATCATTAGACATAAAACTTTTATTAAAGAATTTTTTTGTGTCTAATGAATTTGACTGTCTTTTTAGAAAATAAAAGGAGAAGCTAAAAATCCCAATATTTTTGAAAGTATTATCCTCATCAATATCTTTGAAACCTTTTAATAGTTCAGAAAAAGTACTGGTCTTTTCCCAATATCCCTTAACAAAATCATTTTTCTTGTAATTATCTTTTTGCATCCCTTCTCTTTCAAAGAAATCACTAGGTATAAGCTCAATATCATACTCATTTCTATATATTTTTATTGTAACATTTTGATCATCATCAGCAGTAGCAACTAATTTGTAATCAAAATCATCACAAACAGATCCTAATACTTCTCCATACTTATTAGTAAATAGCGAACTGAATAGAAAAATTTCGAATCCACCTGCTTCCTTCGGTGGTACTAAAACTTCTAAATCATTGAAAACTTGCTCAACAAAAAAATCTTCCCACTCATCCCTTAAATCAGTTATTTTTAAAATAGTACCAAATTTAAAATCCTTCTCAGATTCTATTTTTGTTAAATCTATCTGTGGTAATCTATTTAAAAGCTCATCTTTAATGGATTTAGAAGTTAACCCTGTTAATTTTGCTCCTACTTTATCTATAGTTTTAAAATCACCTTCGAAGTCCTCCCAATTAACTACCCAATTGTATCCTGTGAAATTTGTTAATTTACCCTCTATATCTGTGTCAGGTTTGTGAATTTCAGGATCAGGATTGAAAATTGTGGTCATTTCACATTTACTCCCTAATTTATCTAATGCAAACCTACCGATGCCTTTAGCTCCTGATTTTACTCTTCCTTGTCTAGTGAAAATGTTATTTGCTTTATTATCAGTACCTATAGTCATCCAGTGATCCCTAATAATATTCTGAGTCATACCTTCTCCAAAATCAATAACATAGAGAGCTGCAAATTTTGATATCAGATTTTTAAATAGCTGTATTTTTTTTTCTTCAATTTCAATTTTTAAAGAATTTTGATCTTCATCACTTTCACACTTTGTCGAAAGAGTTTCTTTTGATATACCCAGTTCTATAAGACCTGTAAAATTAGTTATATCAATTTCTTGGTTTAGAGTATAGTAACCTTCATCGCTATTAAAAATATAAATTGCTTCAAGAATTTCTTTAGAGACACCAAAGTTCATTAATCCCTGAAAGTGTTCTTCCTCTATTTCATTCAAAAAGGTAGAATACTTGTTATCAAAATAGACAATACAAACTTTACTATCTGCATCATAACTATTTTTGACAAGTTCAATAATCGCTCCTTTTGAACTCGCAACATTTTCACGTCCAATTAGCCTTGCAGTTCTAGCTGAAACTTTAAATGGAATTATATCAGTATTGTTGTCTTCCATTCTCAATCATTAAAAAGGTTAGTAAGCTTAACATCTAACAATTCAGCAACTTTTACAAAGGTTTTAATAGGAGGTTGGACCTCATTTGTACACCATCTTGATATAGTGGCTTCATTTTTACCTAACTGTTCAGCTAGCCACTTGCTACTCATATTCTTCTCTGCCAATACTACCTTAAGTCTATTAATTGCCTTTTTACTCATAAAAATTGCATATGGTGTAAAGATATTGATTTTTTTAATTACAATTGAAAAGGTTCAAAATATGTTTTTATATCACAAAAAAGGAGCTTGCTTCACACAAACTCCCCAATATCAAAATCATTCAAATCACTTTTCCGCAAAGTGGAAGAGCTGGTTTCCGTTTCAGATGAAAGAGTACTGTCCAAAAGCTCGGCAATTCTTCGGGAAGCACCCTCCATTGAACTTTCCAACAAGCTGAATAATTCGGTTCCCTGTAATCTTTGAACTATGTCTACCGCTGTTTCCTTTTGGGCTGGTTCCAAATTCTCTTTTTGCAGCAACACCCCCACGGAGCTTAGTTCTTCAAAGGTAACCCCTTGGGCATAACCGTTATCACTGCTGGATATTCCGTACCTATTCCATTCTTCTTCCTCTTCCTCCAAATCAGGCATATTACTGAAAACATCGTCCAGCTCTTCCTGCGGAATTTGAATATTGACTTCTTCGTTCTCGTCGTATTCAATGTCTAAATTATCAGGATTTATCTCAGCGTCCTGTATTTGGCTTTCATTGGCGGTGTTTGACTGCGAAAGGCTTTTTACAGGCTTTGGTTTACCCATGATTTCGGGCAAATCGGGTGCAGAAGAGACTTTATCTTCTTTTTTATAGCTAATCTTATTAATGACGACTTTCTCACTCACTAAAAGAATGATGACTATAAAGAGGCATATAACTATTACAATTTCCATAATTATTATGATTAAATGGGTTTATATTTATCGTTATAGCTTTTGGTAATCTGCTCAGCAAATTCCTGAAAATGGTAATCCAGCAGATTGTCTAGATAGGCGTAGATACTGATTTTGTCTTCACCGATTACTTGTATAATACGTGTCAGCTTTTCGTGAAACTCCGGTCGGATATAAACCGTTTTTCCGTCACGGGCATTCGTTTCCGACTTTTTGAAAAATGTGTATTCATAATCAGTTTCATTAGTCCGTTTAGTTTTGCTCTTCTCCCTAACTACAGGCTTCTCCTTTGTCGGTTCTTCAATTTTATCCTCTTCTTTTTCGACTGCTTTGGCAGGCGGTTCGGGCGGAAGCTTCAGGCCCTCTTTTTTTACGCCATCAACCATTAGGTTCATCATCAATTCCTCATCGATGTCGGGTGTCGCTTTTCTTTTATTATCTTTTTCCATAGGTTATAATTTGATGATTTTTAAAAATTCGTTGATGAACAGATCCAGCTGGCTGGCTTTCATCAGGCGTTCGTCAGGAGGCATTAAAGTCGAGCGAAAAATAGTTTTACTGTTCACTTCACTTTCTTTACGAAAACGGGTGCTGTTCTTAATCCGGCTCCGCATCAGGCTCAATCCTAATTCGTCGATAAGGTTGTTATATACATTGTATAAAGGCGTGCTTTCCCTGCCATCCACCTGATTCCAGAACAGGTTAATGCTTTCTATGGAAGTTTCTCCTTGTTTCATAATTATATTCTGCAATAGCTGTGAGAAAACAAGTGTACTTTCCATGACCACACGGTCAGCCGTAATGGGTGTAAAAATGTGGTGCATTCCTGCCAGTGCTTTTAGTATGCCGGGTGTGTTTACGGTACCGGGCAGATCGAAGAATATTACATCCACCGGAACGGAAGAATCATTTATAAATTCACGAGCTGCATCCAGGACACTATCTGCCTTGTGCTGCATAATGGAATAGGCTTTCTTGTTGATAGTAGTAAATTGTTTGTAAGCCAGCTTTTTCAAAGCCTCATTATCCATTACCATTTTCAGATCACGGTCTTTCATTTTCATCAGGCTGTGCTGTGGAAAGTCCGCATCGAATACAGCTACATTATATCCCAAACGATAATGCATCGTACTGGCAACAAGCGTTGTGAAAGTGCTTTTGCCTACACCGCCTTTTTGGGAAGAAAAGGCGACAAATACTGTTTTGTGTTTTGCGTTCATATTTTAACTGTTTTTAATTACTTATATACTCATCTACTTATTTCTATGCATCTAAAGGTAGCTACCTGTGTATTCTTGTACCTGTGTATGTTTATCTGCAATTAGCTAAGCAGGTACTTGATTACCTCTGTACCAAACTGTTTATGTATCTGAACACTCATCTATATAGCTATTTAGATAAGTAGGTTCTCACAGGTTCACCTACTGACATATCTACTTGCCTTTGTCAATAGCTCACTACATAATCAGGTATCTGAATAGGTACTTTTTTTCATCTATACACCGGTACTTTTCTGCATAGCAGATTACGTACTTATGTTGTTACCTGCATAGCTAACTATGTCGTTATGCCTGTTTGTAGGTACAAAGAAAAGCTAGTATTTATCTGCCTTTCTCAATGTGGCACTGTTTGGCTTTCAAAGGCAGTGTTTGTCCAAATACGTTATAGCAATACTCTGTTAAATAGGCTTTTACTTTGTAAAATGAATTTTACTAACAGATTTATGCGAGCATCTTTTGACAAATTGGAAGAAATCGGGAACGGCATCAAGCCGTTTTTCCCCGCTACTTTTAATCCGTCCCGCAGGGCGGATTATTGTGTTCAACAGAACACGGCAAGTTGTGTTCTCAGCATCTCAAAAGTATTTTCCGATGCAGAACAACTTGCCCTGCCGGGGGCTGAAAAACACTCTCCGAAGTCGAGGTTTTGTATAGATTAAAAATGGATTAATTATGAACGAAAACAACAGAAGACAAGTGAAGAAGACCATAGGTCGTCCACTTAAAACAGATCCGGCAATATTCCGGTATTCCCTTTCCTTAAACGAGGAAGAAAACGCCCGTTTCCTAGCCCTTTTTGACAAATCAGATATGCAGGTTAAGGCACATTTTATCAAGTCCTGCCTCTTTGATAAGACGGTAAAAACTATTCAGATTGACAAAGGAACGGTTGATTTTTATATGCGGCTGACATCGTTTCACACCCAGTTCCGAAATGTAGGGGTTAATTATAACCAGATTGTAAAGCTATTGTACAAGAACTTTTCGGAGAAAAAGGCATCTGCCTACCTCTTTAAACTGGAAAAACAGACGACTGAAATGGCGATGTTATGCCGACAGATCATTGAACTGATTGATGAATTTGAAGTGAAAAACCTGAAAAAATAGAGGTAATAATGATAGCAAAGATTGGAAGAAGTGCAAATTTATACGGTGCATTGGCATACAATAATCTTAAAGTTGAGCATGAAAACGGACAGATTTTGCTTGCCAATAAGATCATTGAAACCGCAAACGGGCAATATTCCGTTGCACAATTGGCCCAATCTTTTGCTACTTACCTCATTGCTAACCGCCAGACAGAAAAGCATACTATACACATTTCCTTAAATCCTGACCCGAAAGATACAGTCAGTGATGATAAATTTCGGCAAATAGCAGAACAATACATGAGGGAAATGGGTTATGGTGAACAGCCTTTTGTCGTATTCAAGCATACGGATATTGACCGTACACATATTCATATCGTATCGGTCTGTGTGGATGAAGAAGGTAAAAAGATTTCGGACAAATTCGAAAAAATGCGGTCAATGAAGCTGTGTCGTGAACTTGAAAAGCAACACGGATTGATACCCGCAACGGAGAAAGAGCGTAATCAGAATGATAAGATTTTTCGTCCGGTAGATTATAAAGCAGGCGACGTAAAAAGCCAGATCGCTTCAGTAGTACGACACTTACCTAACTACTATAAATTTCAAACTTTGGGAGAGTACAACGCTTTGCTTTCACTATTTAATATCACTACGGAAAAAATAGAAGGGGAATTAAGGGGAAAACCTCAACAGGGCTTGTTATACATTCCCTTGAATGAAAAAGGCGACCGAGCCGGACATCCGTTTAAGGCTTCGTTATTTGGTAAAGATGCAGGACTTCCTGCGTTAGAATTGCATTTTGCGAAATGCAAAACAGATTTGAAAGACCATCCAACCCAAAAGACTTTACAATCTGCCGTTACTATTGCCCTGCAATCCACAAGAGATGAGTTGGGTTTTAAAAGACAATTAGGGGAACAGGGTATTAATGTAGTGGTTCGTAGAAATGATGCAGGTCGTATTTATGGAATGACCTTTATTGACCATAATTCCAAAACGGTTTGGAATGGCTCACGTCTAAGTAAAGAACTTTCTGCTAACACATTTAATGATTACTGGAACAATAACATCAAACCGGAGATAAAAAGTGCTGAAGAGTTTCAGTCGAATGTTTCTCTATCAAAAAATGAGGTTCTCTCAAATGAAGAACCTCATCATTTATTTGATTTTATGAATACAATCAAACACGAAGACGGTTTGATTGAGAGCTTAGGAGGATTATTTATTCCGGAAACACAAGGAGAAGATTACGAAGAGCAGGATTTTGCCAATAAGATGAAGAAGAAAAAGAAACGGAAAAGAAATCAATAATGTCAAGATAGTTAAAACTCTTCTTCTGTCATCATGTTATTTATCATTGCTCCAGCAATGTTCCCAGATGCTACAGCATTAGCTACCGAACGCATGGGGCTTGCATTATCACCACAGGCAAAAATATTTTCTACGGTTGTTTTCTGAAACATATCCACTTGAAGCAATCCTTGTTCTGTTAATTCGCAACCCAATGCCTCAGGTATTTTACAATGTTGCTCAAATGCTGGTCGTGAATAGATTGCTGTAATATCAAAGGTTGAATGATCTTTAAAAACAATTTGTTGCAACTTTCCATTTTGATGTTTCAGCAAAGAAATCTCTTTTTCTATTACTGCTATATTTCGTTGTTTGAACTTGGCTGATTGTTCTCCGGTAAAATCAGCTTTTCCATTTGTGAAAATAGTGAGATCCTTTGTAAGATTATGCACCAATTGTGCATAATGATAAGCAAAATTTCCATTAGCTAAAATACCCGTCTTTTCATTTTTCACCTCATACCCGTGGCAATAAGGGCAATGAATTACTGAAATCCCCCAACAAGCTGCAAAGCCGTTAATTTCAGGCTTCAAATCTTTAACTCCTGTTGCGAAAACAATTTTCTTTGTTAGGAACTCTTCAGCTTTTTGAGTAGTTATTATAAACCCGTTCGTCGTTTTTTTAGCATTAACCGCAATATCATTATGGAATTTTACGGTTTCATATTTTAACACCTGTTTTTTCGCCTTTTCTGCAATTTCAAATGGCTTTTCTCCGTCTTGTGTAATGAAATTTTGTGAATGGGGTGTTTGCCGATTGCAAGGCAAGCCGCTATCAATGATCAAAACATTTCTTAGGGAACGTCCTAATGCCATTGCAGCAGAAAGCCCTGCATAGCTTCCGCCTATGATGATTACGTCAAAGTTTTTTATATCTGTCATACGATTAAATTTTGTAAATGCGATTAAGGGAAACGGCAAAGCTAATGCGGTCAACGCAAGCCCGCCTTGTTTAATGATTTTTCTACGTGTTATTTTATTACTCATATATCTTTTGGAAAAGGGTCTTCAAACAGGATTTTTTTATCAAACATATACTGCTCACTATCCTGTAGCAGACATTTCTCTAAATCATCAATCATCTTTTCCTTATCAATATCCTGTCCGATGAAAACAAGCTCATTCATGCGGTCGCCCCATTGTTTACTCCAGCGATCTTCTATCACATCCTGATTATGGACAAAGGAAGAATATCTCATTCTTTCGTTGAAAGGCATGCTGCACCACCAAGCACCGGCTCTTTCCAACCTGGAAGAACCGCCAGCCTGTGAGAAATTAATCGCATCATTAGGTCTTGAAGCCAACCAAAACAGGCCTTTTGCCCGAATAATCCCAATTGGATAATCTGTATTCAGATATTTCCAGAAACGATGTGGATGAAAAGGTTTATGATTGCGAAATACAAATGAACCAATACCGTATTCTTCCGTTTCGGGGGTATGCGTTTCAGCTTGTAGTTCTTTCTGCCAACCTGCTGAGTTTTCCGCCTCTTCAAAATCGAAAAGTTTAGTATTTAAAATCTCCTTTGGCGAAACCTTCCCAAATTCAGAAGTAAGAATTTTTGCTTCCGGATTCAGCTTGTGAATAGCAGCTTTTAGAAGTCCTACTGTATCTGTGTCTACTAAATCTGTTTTATTGAGTATGATAACATTTGCAAATTCGATCTGATCGGTCAGCAGATTTACAATTGTACGGTAATCCCCCTCCATATCCGTTAGTTCACGATCTTGTAATAACTCGTTAGTTCCAAAATCTTTAAAGAAATTAAAACAATCTACCACGGTTACCATAGTATCAATATAGCTGAAACGGGAAAGATCTATGCCGTTTTCTTCGTCGACAAAAGAAAATGTTTGAGCTACGGGAACAGGTTCGCTGATACCGGTACTCTCAATCAGCAGATAATCAAAACGTCCTTCTTTTGCCAGCTTTTCTACTTCAACCATTAAGTCTTCCCGAAGTGTGCAACAGATACAACCATTACTCATTTCCACTAATTTCTCTTCAGTTCTGGAAAGTGTATTCTCATTTTCCACTAAGCGGGCATCTACGTTAACCTCGCTCATATCGTTAACAATTACTGCTACCTTCAGTCCGTCTTTATTGTGCAAAACGTGATTGAGAAGCGTTGTTTTTCCTGCTCCCAAAAAACCACTTAAAACGGTAACGGGTAGCTTATTTTCTAAGACCATATTAATTAAATCTATTATTTTATTCGATGTTGCTCTAAACGCGGAGATTAATCTATCTCTGCTTTCAGGCATTTAAAGAATTCTTCTCTTGTTTCTGCGTTATTAAATTCGCCCCCATATTCCATAGTGGTCGTAAAGCTAGATTTGTCTTTTATCCCTCTGGATGAAACACATAAGTGTTTTGCGGAAATCATTACTATTACACTTTCCGTATCCAGAGCTTGTTGTAAATCTTTCATTATCTGTAGGCAAAGTCTTTCCTGAACTTGCGGTCTATGGGCATAATAGTTAACCAACCTGTTGATTTTTGATAAACCAACCACCCTGTCTGAAGGGATGTAAGCTACATGAGCATAACCGGTAATTGGTAGAAAATGATGTTCACAGGCAGAGTCTATCAAAATATTTTGTTCTACCAACATTTTTGCATAACCATATTTATTCTCAAATGTGGACAGTTTAGGTTTGTTCTTCGGGTTCAATCCGTAGAAAAGCTCTTTTACGTACATTTTTGCTACCCGGTATGGGGTTCCCGATAAACTGTCATCAGTTAAATCCAGTCCCATTTCTTCCATAATTTTATGGAAAAGAGCTTGAATGTTTTCAATCTTTTCTTCATCGGATTTGTCGAAAGCATCTTTTCGTAAAGGCGTTTCTACGCTCGCTGAGAAATGGCTGTCGCCTACAATCTCTATTTGTTCTTTAATGTCGTTTTGCATATTCTATCGTATTAGGATGCACAGCATTTATCTTTGGCACATTTGCAGTACCTGCGGTTATAAAAATGGAGTCCTACAATAGCCGATGCAGGAAAGTAGATAAACATTTCAGGTAATAGTCCGGTTTCAAACGTTTCATTCAGTATAGTAAATAGTAATACCGCCCAACTAGACCACAATGCAATTTGCATCCATTTTTTATTGGTGTTTTTTGAGGCATAGTAAATGGCCGCAAAGGATATGACAATAAATAAATAGTCAACAAGCTGCCACCATACAGGCGTACTGGAACAACAGGTATCAGTACACGCTCTTGCTATAAATAAAAACGGTGTAGCTACACAATGCACCAGACATAGACTTCCGGAAATAATGCCGAATGTATCAGCGTTAATTTTTAATATCATACCTTCTTAAACCAATAAATAATATTCTCTAAATGTGTTTTGCCATAAAGTTTGACAAACCTTACTGTTTCCTTATCTGTTGGATTTTCGTAAACTGCCAAACGCTTTTTTGCGAAATCTTTGGTAAGGTTGATTTCACAATCGTTTATAATGCAGTTTTTCCATTCTTCAAATGTTTGTGGGATCATTTTATTTTTTCAAGATTAATTAATGTAGTTTGCTTTCCAGCTCCGTTAGGCACCAACTGACCATATATTTGGCCTTCAGCTACGGAAAGAGTAAGACCATTTATATCTTGCTTTCCCTTGAGTGACTTGCTTGTGTTTTCGATTGCTATCATCGCTTAAAAATTTTTTATATTTGGTAGTTTAAATCAGAATTCGTTATTGCAACATTGTTACAAAAATAAGGATTATATTTGTTATTGCAACATTGTTGCATTTTATTTTATGATAGGATGAAACAGACTAGAAATACAACAGCAAAAACAGAGATACTAAAACTGATTAGTCAATCAACAGTAGCATTATCTCATTCAGAAATACAAAATAACTTAGATGGCCTGTGTGATCGGGTTACAATTTATCGGGTGTTAGATAGATTAGTAGAAGAAGACTTGGTACACAAGGTTGTGAATATTGATGGCGGAGTTAAATATGCAAGCTGCAATCATAAAGAAGCAGTTCATCACAGCCACAATCATATTCATTTTAGCTGTGAGGAATGCCATACTGTTACCTGTTTGGAAGATGTAAAACCATCTTTTGAATTACCTAAAAGATATCAAGTCAAGGAAGTAAATTTTACGGTGTCCGGAATTTGCCCAGAGTGTTCTTCCTGATATAATTTTATATCTTTTTGAAATAATAATTAAAAACTAAATAGCATGGACTGGAACGACCCTAACGAAACGGAAGAAGAATACAGAATTCGAAAAGATGGAGAATCACTGGCTGCCACGGGTGTAATGTCTATGCTTGTGGGCTTTCTCACTTTCTTTTTAAAGATTGCAGCCGTATTTGGCATATTTATTTATGCCGGCTATTTATTAGCTCAAAAGATATTATCAGAAGATACAGGTCAACTGAATACTTGGATTCTGTCTTTTTTGTTTGCTTATTTTTTATTTTGTATTGTCTATTTTCTCAAAGGTATCATTATCGGATTGCGAGCGGAGGATAATAAGCTATGGATTTTACCTTGGATTATCTGCATATTACTGTGCTGTGCTTTTCCTGCATTTATTATTAAATCCATAGTTGCGGGTATGTTTCCAATCACAAAACGTCAGGATATCTTGTGTATTATAGTTAGTTGGAGTGCATTTCTTTTTTCTTCATTTTATATTTATAGTATTTACCAATTTAAAACGCCTTCCGCTCCCAAAATTTTACGTTGGAGTTATGCTTTGGGACTGAAAGTTTCCCGATAAAATCAGAAATACACTCTATTTTAATTTCTCCTAATTAATTCTCCGATATTAAAATATGTGCAAAGACGAATTTATAGTATTGGTACGGCGGTAGAATTTTTTACTTCATCCAAAACAAATGAACTTTGTATTTTACCTACATTTTTAATCTTTGCAAGTTTATGAGAGGCAAAATTATTATAAGCTTCAAGATCTTTCACCATTACCTTTAGTATAAAATCAAAGACACCACCAGTTAAATAGCATTCTACAATTTCTTCTATTTTGCGAATTTCCTGCTTAAATACTGAGATATGTTCAGCGTTTTGAATATTAAGTGATACAGCACAGAATACCACCAAAGACACGTCCATTTTTTTGTTATCCAGCAAAGCCACATACTTTTTTACATACCCTTCTGATTCAAATTGTTTAATACGATTGTAAATCGGTGTCTTCGATAAATTGAGCTCATCTGCAAGTTTTTTGATATTCGGATTTGCATCATTTTGAAGTTCCGACAAGATTCTTTTGTCTACATCAGTAAGTTTATTCAGAGGATTTTTTCCTGTATTTTGCATGATATACGTCTTTATTAAAAATTATTCCTATAAATGTAAGAATATTTAAAACTGTTTACCTATTTATTGTTTGAAAATAATAATAATTACTCATTTTTATAAATTTGCAAGGAAATAATTGCTTGTGTTTATACAAAATAATCGAAGAAAATAGAATACTATGGAAAAATGCGTATTAATAATAGATGAACAGTTGTCTGTGGGTGAAATTGCTAATGTATCAGCAGTATTGTCTGTATCAGTCGGTTCAAAGATTAAAGGTTTAGTAGGTGTTGATATTCAAGATAAGAATGGTTTTTTGCATCAAGGACTTACTCAACTACCCATACCGGTACTTGGAACTAGTAATAATCGAATTACAGAGATTATAGACACAATAAAAACAGATCCCCTAGCAGGGATTTTAGTTTTTGATTTTAATAATTATTCAAAACAAGCCAGAACATACGACGAATACATTTCGTTGATAGAATCCGCATCTGATGAAGATATTAAGTATTTAGGTATTGCACTTTATGGCACTAAAAAACAAATTAATAGACTTACCAGCGGTTTGAAATTGATAAATAAATTGTGATTTTAAAAAGTATTAAATAATGTCAAGTATAGAAACAAAGCAATCTCTCGAAAAGAAAATAGCAGAATGCGGTTTTTGGAACCATCTGGGGATTAAGCTAATAAAAATTGAAGAGGGATATGTTGAAGCTTCACTTGAATTAAAAGAAGAATATACTCAACATCATGGAGTTGCACATGGAGGTCTACTGACCACTTTAGCAGATTCTGTTGCCGGCTATGCAGGTGTATCAGTCACAGATTCAGAAAAGAATGTCTTGACAGTCGAACTTAAAATGTCTTTTCTAAGAACTGCGAGAGGGAAAATATTATATGGAAAAGGACGGGTAATTAAATCTGGCAAATTATTACATTTTTGTGAGGCTGAAGTTTTTTGTGAAAGAGAACTTGTAGCAAAAGCTTCGGCAACTTTAGCAATTTTGTAATTCATGAAAATCAGCTTTTATAATAACTCCATTATTTCCGTTAACGCCAAACACTGCCTCCTACGGCCATTGACAGCCACTTTTCTATAGCCACTCTTCAAAGCTCTTAAATTCACGCCCGAACATAAATTTTTATAAAATGCAGGGAGAAGACGATTTAAGAGGTTTAGCCAAGATTATGGCTTTTATGCGTGCGGTAAGTATTTTAATTGTACTGGTGCACCTCTATTGGTATTGTTACGGTTTCTTTTTAGAACGTGGATGGACACTGGAAATCATTAATAAGATATTAGGCAATTTCGACAGAACAGCAGGACTGTTTTCGCACACACTTTACACCAAAGTTTTTGCAATAGTACTGCTTGCTTTAAGCTGCTTGGGAACCAAAGGCGTAAAGAATGAAAAGATAACCTGGTCTAAAATATATGTGGCTTTAGGAGTTGGTTTTTTACTATTTTTTCTGAATACACCACTATTAAAACTTTCGCCAATTGTTGGCACATTCTTTTACATTCTTACACTTGGTCTGGGCTACATTGCTTTGCTGATGGCAGGTGTCTGGATGCATCGTTTACTGAACAACAACCTGATGGATGACGTTTTCAATAACGAAAACGAAAGCTTTCAGCAGGAAACCAAACTAATGGAAAACGAGTATTCCGTCAACTTACCTACCAAGTTCTACTACAAAAACAAATGGAACAACGGATGGATAAACATCGTCAATCCATTTAGAGCAACCATAGTTTTAGGAACACCCGGTTCCGGAAAGTCCTATGCTATTGTAAACAACTACATCAAACAGCAGATAGAGAAAGGTTTCTCCATGTACATCTACGATTTTAAATTTGACGACCTTTCTACCATTGCATATAACCATTTGCTGAAGCACAGGGATAAGTACAAAGTTCAGCCACAATTTTACGTTATTAACTTTGATGACCCACGCAAGAGCCACCGTTGCAATCCGCTTAATCCCGATTTTATGACGGACATATCCGATGCTTATGAGGCAGCTTATACTATCATGTTAAACCTTAACAGGTCGTGGATCCAGAAGCAGGGGGATTTTTTCGTCGAGTCACCAATTATCCTGCTGGCCGCTATTATTTGGTATCTGAAAATCTATGATAACGGTAAGTATTGTACGTTTCCACATGCCATTGAATTGCTGAACAAAAAGTACTCGGATGTTTTCACTATTTTAACTTCTTATCCCGATTTGGAAAACTACTTATCTCCATTTATGGATGCTTGGCAAGGCGGAGCCCAAGACCAGTTACAGGGACAGATCGCTTCTGCTAAAATTCCTTTGTCAAGAATGATTTCGCCAAGTTTGTATTGGGTGATGACAGGAGATGATTTTTCATTGGACATAAACAATCCGAAAGAACCTAAAATTTTATGTGTGGGCAACAACCCCGACCGTCAAAATATCTATTCCGCAGCATTGGGTTTGTATAATTCAAGAATTGTAAAGCTGATTAATAAAAAAGGTCAGTTAAAGAGCTCAGTTATCATAGATGAGCTGCCAACCATTTATTTCAGAGGGCTGGATAATCTTATCGCAACGGCGAGAAGTAACAAAGTGGCAGTATGCCTTGGCTTTCAGGATTTTTCACAATTAACGAGGGATTATGGCGATAAGGAAAGCAAAGTTATTCAGAACACAGTGGGTAATATTTTTTCCGGTCAGGTAGTTGGCGAAACAGCAAAAAGTCTTTCAGAACGATTCGGGAAAGTATTACAGAAACGCCAAAGTATGACGATTAACCGTAATGATAAATCCACGTCCATATCCACACAATTAGACAGCCTTATTCCTGCTTCTAAAATTTCAACACTTACACAAGGGATGTTTGTAGGTTCTGTATCGGACAACTTCGACGAGCGTATAGACCAGAAGATTTTCCATGCAGAAATTGTAGTAGATAATGAAAAAGTAGCCTCAGAGACCAAAGCCTATCAAAAGATACCACAAATTCTGTCTTTTGTGGATGAATCTGGAAAAGATAACATGAAGCTAAATATCGAAAACAATTACCGACAGATAAAAGCAGATATTCTGCAAATTGTTGAAAGCGAAATGGAACGTATCAAGAACGATCCGGATTTACAGCATTTGGTACAATAGGGTAAAGTAGTCAAAGTCATAATAATCAGTAGTATTATTTCAGTGTACTTTATTAATTTTGAGCAAAACTTTCTAAGACTGTTATGACAATAGTTATTTATTCTGATTTCGCTAACAATATCGTTTTATATTTTTTCAATGATTTATAAGAAATTAATCCGACCAATTTTGTTCAGATTTGATCCCGAGATGGTTCACAATTTTACTTTTTTTCTTCTTAAAAATCTGCCGCTTACACTTGCACGAGTTTTATTTCCTAAACCTATTAAAAACAAACGCCTCGAACGTGAAGTTTTTGGTTTGACATTCAAAAATCCTGTAGGATTAGCTGCCGGTCTCGATAAGAATGCAAAGGATGTTTTTAATGTACTTCATAATACTTCAATTTTTAATGAATAAATGCTTTATTATAACTACTACAGCTACTTAGCCTAATATTATTCTTCATAAATATGCTTTTCAGTAACATTTGTTACAGACTTTTTTTTATTCAAAATATACTTTTACGGATAATTTAAATAATGAGGAAATGAAAGCACATTATCAAATAGTCATAATTGGAGCTGGTACAGCCGGTATTATGACAGCAGCTCAGCTTTTAAAAAAGGATAAGTCACTTGACATTGTCATCATTGATCCGGCAGAGATGCACTATTATCAACCAGCCTGGACATTGGTCGGAGCAGGAACTTATGATTTCGACAAAACGGCAAAACCTATTAGAGATTTAATTCCGCGAGGTGTAGAATGGATCCGGGATTCTGTGATCGAATTCTTTCCCGAGCAAGCCAAAATAAAAACACAACAAGGGCAGGTAATTAGTTACAGTTATCTCATTGTTGCTCCCGGATTAGTAAATAACCTTTCCCTAATAGAGGGACTGGAAGAAGCCGTAAAAAAAGGCATTGTATGCAGTAACTATATAGATCCAAAATATACATGGGAATGCCTAAAGAGCTTTAAGGGTGGAAATGCGGTTTTTACCCAACCTACAACCCCTATAAAATGTGGCGGAGCTCCTCAGAAAATCATGTACCTGGCGGCAGACTATTTTCGCAGGAATGGATTAGACAAAAAGTCAAATGTAGTGTTTGCAACTCCCGGTACGGTCATCTTTGGCGTAAAGCGGATTGCGGATACATTGATGAAAGTCATCCATCGATACAATGTACATTTTAAACCTTTTTATGCTCCCGTTAAAATAGATGCAAACAAAAAAATAGTCTATTTCAAAAGTGTAGCTCCCGATGACAACAACTGTATTGTAAACGAAGGTAATGTTTTGGGAGAAAAGCAACAAGGTGATTCATTGATTGAAATGCCTTTTGATTTGTTGCACTTAGCTCCACCTCAAACAGCTCCAAAGTTTGTAAAAGAATCTGTATTGGTGAATGAAGCAGGTTGGTTAGATGTGGATATCAATAGTCTTCAACACAAAAAATATCCGAATATTTTCGGGATTGGAGACATAGCCGCATTACCAACCGCAAAAACCGGAGCAGCCGTACGCAAACAGGCTCCTGTAGTGGTTGATAATATCCTTAAACTAATAAAAGGAAAAACTGCCGACAACAAATCGTACCAAGGGTATTCATCTTGTCCCTTAGTAACAGGTTACGGAAAAATGGTATTGGCAGAGTTTAATTACAAAAATGAATTCACGCCCGACCCAAAACTCAAAATGATGCTGATTGGCGACAGTTCCAAAGAACACTGGCGTTTGTGGCTGTTAAAAAAATATATGCTTCCTTATTTGTATTGGCATAAAATGATGAAAGGCGAAGATGTTTAGTCTTGTGTAACCTATGTAACAAACTATCTCTTTTTATAAGCCGAAATTTGCGACAATAAAAAAGAATGACAATTTAATTTATGGAATGGATTTTAGAACCGTGGCCGTGGTATGTGAGCGGACCATTGATTGCAATGACGATGTTTATCCTCCTTTATATAGGAAAGAATTTTGGAATGTCGTCTAATTTAAGAACACTGTGCACCATGTGCGGTGCAGATAAAACCTGTGATTTTTTCTGTTTTGACTGGAAAGCACAACGCTGGAATTTATTGGTAATGAGCGGAGCTGTTATCGGTGGTTTTGTAGCTTCAAATTATCTGTCGGATAATCAAATACCTGACTTAAATCCAAAAACGGTTGAACATTTAAAGGAAATAGGTTTTGAAAGTGCCGGGAAAGCATATGTACCAACTGAACTTTTTGGGCCGGAAGCTTTTTCAGATCCTAAGACATTGGCTATACTATTGATAGGAGGTATATTGGTTGGTTTTGGAGCACGTTACGCAGGTGGTTGTACTTCAGGTCATGCCATATCAGGTATCAGTAATTTACAGTTACCGTCATTGATTGCTACTATTGGATTTTTCATTGGAGGATTAATTATGGTACATCTTATTTTTCCTTTAATTTTTTAATACCGATGAAAAGGCTGGTGGTAATGCTGGTTGTAGTTATACTTTCTCAACCAATAAAAGCACAGGAAAACCACACAAAAGATACCGTTGAAAATAAATCATTGGTTTCATATCTGAAAGAAGGCGAAATCAGCGGTCATATCCGAAACTATTTTCTGACAACAGAAAACAATCATGGGAATGATTATCATGCCAATGCCATTGGAGGTGTATTAAGTTATGAAACCAAATCGTACAAGGGTTTTCAGTTAGGTGTTTCAGGGATATTTACCTACAAGGTGTTTTCATCAGATTTGAATAAACCTTACGATCAGACCAATAAATCATCACGGTGGGAACAGGAACTATTCGATGTAAATCATAAGGACAATTTTAAAGATTTGGACAGATTGGAGGAACTGTATATCAAATATCATTGGAAAAATTCGTACGTAACCTATGGGAAAATTCCGGTAGAATATACGCCCTTATTGAATAAAAGCGATGGAAGAATGAAGCCTTTTGCCTTTCAGGGAGCTTGGCTGCATCTAAAAGATGAAAAATTTCATGCTGATATAGCCTGGATTCATAGAGTTTCCCCGAGATCAATGACAGAATGGTTTTCAATGGATGAGGTTATAGGACTTACCGATAACGGCTATTTACCAAACGGAGAAAAAGCCGATTACAAAGAAACAACGCATTCACAAGGATTAGCGATTGTGCATTTGGGAAAGGAATTTAAAAATTTGAAAGTCAATTTTTGGAATTTTCATTTGGATAAATTCATTAACACCTCCTGGTTGCAATTGGAGTATGCAAAAAAAAATTGGGAGCTTGGCATTATTTATTCTTATCAGATACCGCATTCTTATCAAAAGGAGCTTGATTACGCAAATAGGTATATACAGCCGGATGAAAACGGACAGGTAGTCAGCAGTATGCTGAAATACAAAAATGGTTCATCACAATTTAAAGCAGCTTATACCAAATCTTTTGAGTCCGGCAGGTACTTATTCCCGAAAGAATTGGGGCGGGATCAGTTTTATACTTCCATGCCCAGAAGCCGTATCGAAGGATTGGGTGGAGTTGATGTCTTTGCTATCGGGTATCAGTACAGTTGGAAACATTTATTTTTGAATATCGATGCCACCACTACCCATGGAGCAGTAACAGATGACTATGAATTAAACAAATACAATATCGATGATTATTACCAGATCAATACACGTCTTCATTATGAATTTTCCAATTTCTTAAAAGGGCTTCATGTCGAGTTACTATATGTCTGGAAGCAAAATAAGAGCGAGCATAACACAAAATTGGTTGCACAAAGAAGCGATTACAACCAAATCAATCTAATAACAAATTTTAATTTTTAAAAGCAATGAAAAATATAGTTTACTTACTAATCGGAACATTTTTCGGAATTGTTATGTACAAATCCGAAGCAGCATCCTGGTTCAGAATATATGAAATGTTCCAGTTTCAATCCATTCACATGTATGGATTGATGGGTAGTGCCTTAGCCGTAGGAATAATCATAGTACAGTACATCAAAAGAAACAAAGTAAAAGACGTGAATGGCAATCGCATTGTCATTGCAGACAAGGATAAAAGTATTCCACGCTATTTAATAGGCGGTATTCTTTTTGGATTGGGCTGGGCGTTGGCAGGAGCATGTCCGGGTCCTATGTTTGTAATGACAGGGGCTGGCTATTTTCCGATTTTAGTTGTAATTTTAGGAGCTGTATTAGGCACTTGGTTATATGGATTGATAAAAAATAAGTTGCCTCATTAAAATCAAAATAACTATGGAAGAATTAATCCGTGAAACCTATCGGGGTATATTTGAAAAAGAGCTGATTGACGAAATAATTTCAGTTTCGAAGCTGGTTGAATTTAAAGAAGGCGATGTGTTAATCGATATAGGAAAATACATCAAAACCATGCCTTTGCTTATTAGTGGTGCTATAAAAATAATGCGTGAGGATTTTGATACAGGTGAACTATTACTATACTTTATCGAAAAAGGAGATACTTGCTCTATGACACTTACCTGCTGTATGGGCGATAAAAAAAGTGAAATCCGGGCAGTGGCAGAAAATAATGGTTTGGTAGCGATGATTCCCGTAGGGAAAATGGAAGAATGGATGGGTAAATATAAAAGCTGGCGTGCTTTTGTTTTTGAAAGTTATAATAACCGTTTCAATGAGATGCTCGCAGCCATAGACAATATA
The DNA here is from genome assembly GCA_029959615.1 of Flavobacteriaceae bacterium PS02338. Taxonomy (GTDB): domain Bacteria; phylum Bacteroidota; class Bacteroidia; order Sphingobacteriales; family Sphingobacteriaceae; genus Pedobacter. The sequence goes on from JASCOD010000010.1 coordinate 52,888, forward strand.
GCATTTACTAATATGGATAAGCGACTTTATAATTACTTGTTTGAAAAGAGTAAAATAAACGACTCCAATATCATTACCAAAACCCACCAGGAAATTGCTTATGAACTCAACAGTTCAAGAGTGGTTATTTCCCGATTGTTGAAAGCTTTGGAAAATGAAGGAAAAATAAAGCTGAATCGCAATAACATAGAATTGTTAAACTAACGCTATGGAAGAAACCAAAGGCGAACAAATAAATTCACCTTTCAAAAAAGACCTGATACTTAGAGAAGAATTAGCTATCCAACGTACATTTCTTGCCAATCAATCGACATTTCTTTCATTTTTAAGAAGCTCCATGTATTTTTTGGTGGCTGGACTTAGTGTCAACAAGCTCGTTGATGGTAACGAGGCGGTTATTTTTGAATATATCTTGTTCGTTATATCCGGGCTTTTACTCGTTGTGGGCATTATCAACTATTTCCGCAACCACAAAAAAATCAAACAAAGTGAAATTCATATAGGAGATTATAAGCTGAAATATGAAAAGGTAGAATGATTGAAACTAAAGAAAAAATACGCTTAGGATTAAAAGAAAACTGGCAGCAATTCACCTTACTTGTCCTTGTCAATATGATGGTGGGGGGCATGGTCGGCTTGGAAAGAACCGTTGTTCCATTGGTTGGAATGGAAGAATTCCATATTAAATCTGATGTTGTTGTTTTTTCATTTATCATTGCTTTTGGTGTTGTCAAAGCATTTACCAACCTGATTTCGGGTGTGTTGGCAGACAAATATACCCGAAAGAAAGTTTTGATTTGGGGTTGGTTATTTGGTTTACCTGTTCCATTTATTTTAGCTTTTGCACCGTCTTGGAATTGGATTTTATTTGCGAATGTCCTGCTTGGAATTAGTCAGGGATTAGCCTGGTCTATGACCGTCAATATGAAAATTGACTTGGTAGGCAAAAAAAACAGAGGTTTAGCCATGGGCTTAAATGAAGCTGCAGGTTATGGAGCCGTCGGATTGACCGCTTTGCTTACGGGGTATTTGGCATCGTATTACGGACTACGACCGCAACCTTTTTATATCGGAATAGCTTATACCATTGTTGGGTTATTGCTTTCTATTTTTGTGGTTCGGGACACCCGAAAATTCGCCCAATTAGAAGCTATACAAGTATCAACAGACGAAACTGCACATAAGCCCAACTTATGGTGGGTGTTTAAAGAAACTTCATTCAAAAACAAAAACCTGTTTTCTGTTTCGCAAGCAGGAATGATTAACAATCTCAATGACGGAATGTCTTGGGGTGTGTTTCCATTGCTTTTTATGTCTATGGGAGTCGGTTTGGAGGGGATTGGTTGGATTAAAGCCATATATCCGGTGGTTTGGGGATTAGGACAAATTGTTACGGGACCTTTAGCCGACAAAATAGGCAGAAAACCTTTGATTGTTTGGGGAATGTTGGTACAGGTTTTAGGGCATATTATTATCGGTTTTGAATGGTTTGAACCTTTGACATCGGGCTTAATTGGCTCAATATTTTTGGGTATTGGTACAGCTATGGTATATCCCGCTTTACTGGCAGCCGTGAGCGATACTGCAAATCCAACATGGCGGGCATCATCCTTAGGTGTTTATCGTTTTTGGCGGGATATGGGCTATGCCATCGGTGCATTAATGGCTGGAATAGTTGGTAGTTTCTTCGGACTGGAATGGGCAGTACACATTGCAGGGTTTATTACGCTTATATCCGGTATTATCGTTTGGATAAGAATGAAAGAAACGATAGTTCAATAAATGTGATTTGTGAAAAGGCAACTCATGACCTTAAAAAAACAAGCCTGAAAAGACCTCTCTTAGTACTCTTCTGTAACATTGGTTACAATAAATACCATCTCGCCAAAGTAACTTTGTTGCATTAATGGTTTCAAAAGATTTTCTTTGAAGAAAGCAGCCTTGTACATATTCCTCTTTACTTTAGTGTTTAGAACGTTCTATGCACAGTTTCATTATGCTTTTTATTTATTGGACACCGAAAGGTATATAGAATTGTTTTGTGAAAATCAAGAGAAGCCGGAACTGCATTGTAATGGAAAATGCAGTCTAAGTAAAGCCACAAAAGAGGCTTCAGAAACACAGGAAAAAATACCCGAACAAATTTCTATTATCAGCTTTTCTGATTTTATTCCTACTGAAAAATTCACTTTAGAGTTTATAAAGATCGAAAGATTACAGAAGAATAAAAATATTGCCAAAAAATCCTTCTATTCCTTTCCATATTTGGATAAATACAAACGTCCACCCGAAAATTTGATGGTCTAAATTGAAATTCCTTGATTTAATTAAGGAATGTATTTATCATTCATCAAATTTTAAAAAAATGAAATCAATACTATTGACTTTGCTTTGTATTGTGCCTTATATAGCTATGGCTCAAAGTGAGCAAAAAGAGGATACTATAAAAACAACGATCCTCAATGAAATAATAATTACGGGTTATAGATTGGAAAACCCCACATTCAGTAAAGTTTCCAACAACTATAATGAAAAAATAGTACAACCTAAAAATGTAGCTGGCTTATTTAGTGACATAAATGGATTTTCTTTAATAAAACGAGGGAATTACGCAATGGATCCTACATTTCGGGGTGCACAATATGAGCAATTGAATATTCAATACGATGGTGGACTGAAAGTGATGCACGCTTGTCCTAATCGTATGGATCCGATTACCTCTCACATTTCGCCTGAAGAAATTGAGAAAATAGAAATCATTAAAGGTCCCTATAGTGTGCGGTACGGTGCAAATTTTGGGGGCATCGTCAATCTGGTCACACGCAATCCATCAAAAGGAGAACACGGCTTTCACGGTTCGGTGGCTTCAGGCTACGAAACCAATGGAAATGCCTATGTAGGAATGGCTCAGCTACAATATGTAACGCAAAAATTTGACGTAGCCGGAAATTTTGGTTACAGAGATTATGGTAATTACAAGGATGGTGACGGCACTGAAATTCCGTCCTCATTCAGAAGTACGGATTATGGAGTCAAACTGGGATATAACATCAACCCGCACCAGCGTATACAAGTGTCCTGGAGACAGGCTTTCGGACGAGATGTGCTCCACGCAGGTCTTCCTATGGATACCGAATATGACAACAGCAGCATTGCTTCATTGGATTACAAATGGGAAAATATTGGAAAAAATCTAAAAAGCCTGCAAGTAAAAACCTATTACAGTTATGTAGATCACTTGATGACGAATTATAACCGTACTACGGCAAAAGCGACAGAAGCAGCAGCCGATGTAAATTCTACAACTATCGGTGGAAAAGCAGAATTGGAATGGAAAACTTCAGATAAACTTCATTTTTTTAGCGGAATGGATTATCTGCATATTGATAGAGATGGAGACCGCACAAGACTAATAAAGATGCAGAACGGTAATCCATTACCCAACCCTGTGACAAGAATAAATTCTATATGGCAGGATTCTTATATTGACGATATAGGAGTTTATACGGAAGCTAAATGGAACTTTCTGACTTCCTATATTTTATCCGCTGGATTACGTTACGATATGGTCATGTCTGACATTCGTAAACCGGAAGCAGATTTTTCCGCATTGTATGATTTGAATAAAAGAACAGAGCATAATCTAAGTGGAACCATTTCGGTGAAAAAAGCATTTTCAGACCGGTTGTTTTTAGAATTTGCTTACGGTCGTGGTGTGCGTTCTGCCAATATGATCGAACGATACATCAACCAGTTCAATGTCGGGCAGGATAGTTATACCTATACCGGAAATCCAGATCTGAAAGCTGAGGTAAATAATCAATTTGAAATTGGATTAAATGGTTATGAAAATCTAAATGGTTTTTTCAATACCATTCATTTTGAAGGATCTGTATATTATGGTTTTTTTAGAAATTATATTTCGGCAGTAATTGAGCCTGATATAGCATCTGATGCTAAAGTATTTACAAATATAAAAGATGCTTACAAAACAGGCATTGATGCTTCTGCTAAATTGGATTTCGGAAAATACTATTTCTTAAAAACCGATTTATCTTATATCTATACCAGAAATAAGGATTTTGATGAATCTTTACCATTAATTCCACCCTTCACCGCTCGTATTTCTACAGGAATAGAAAAAGAAAAATTCTGGGGAAATATTCAGTATAACATTGTAGCAAGCCAAAATGAGTTGGCATATTCATTCGGAGAAATCAGAACAGGGGGTTATCAGACTATGGATGTACGGTTGGGTTATAAACCTGTTGAAAAACTAAGTATCGGAATAGCCGGGCTAAATATTTTTGATAAGACATACCACAACCACTTAAATTTTGCATTCCGAAATCAGGAAGGTTTTGCCAGTGTACCGATTAATGAAGCCGGTAGAAATTTTACGGTTTTCGTGCAATATAAATTTTAACGTATGCAGCCAAAATCCAAACATAAAATCACGACGCTAACAGGAATTGCCATTGTGGTTGCCAATATGATTGGCACGGGTGCATTTACCAGTTTAGGGTTTCAACTCAAAGACTTGAATAATCCATCGGTTGTACTTACTCTTTGGGTTTTAGGCGGTATTTTGGCTCTCTCGGGAGCGTTCAGTTATGCTGAAGTAGGAACGGTTATTTCAAAATCAGGAGGAGAGTATGCGTTCTTGTCCAAAATCTACAATCCTTTAATCGGTTATCTTTCGGGATGGATTTCGATAACCGTTGGTTTTGCGGCACCGATTGCTTTAGCTGCGATTGCTTTTTCGGAGTATTTTCCATTTGGGAATTTCAATGCCAAATGGATGAGTATTGCCTTGGTCGCTATCATCACATTAATCCATACCCGAAGTTTGAAACTGAGTGCCGAATTTCAAAACATCAGTACTTTGCTCAAAGTAATTTTGATTGTCATAATTATTGGTGTTGGTTTGATTTTGCCGGAGCATTCGGGTAATGACATTGTTTCTTCAAAAGGATATTTTACCGAATTAACGTCAACAGCTTTTGCAATTGCACTGATTTATGTAAGTTATTCGTATTCGGGCTGGAATGCGGCAGCTTATATTACCGAAGAATTTGAAAATCCTTTAAAATCTTTACCCAAAGCACTTATTGGAGGAACGGTTTTGGTTACGGTTTTATACACCTTATTGCAATACGTTTTTCTGAAACACGTTCCGATTGAGAATTTAGCCGGACAGTTGAACGTAGGCACCATTACTACACAGCAAATGTTGGGAGAAAAAGTAGGAAATTTCTTTGGGTTGGCTATTTCATTACTGTTAATCTCAGGCATTAGTGCTATGGTCTGGGTTGGTTCGAGAGTAACATTAAGCATTGCAAAAGAACATCGTCTTTGGTCGTACTTTCAAACACAGGAAAACGGCATTCCTAAAAGAGCCTTGTGGTTGCAGTTTGGCATCAGTGCATTATTGTTGCTTACCGGAACCTTTGAACAGATTATGATTTATTGCGGAATATTGCTCACGGCTTCTTCTTTAATGACGGTTTTAGGTGTATTCAAATTGCGAAAGCAAAATCAAAATCAACAAATAAAAGGTTTCAAAAGTCCATTATTTCCGCTGTTTCAAATTGTGTTTATTCTTTTATCTGTATGGATGATTACCTACGCGTTTATCAATAATCCGTTTGAAACAATATTAGGAATGAGCAATTTACTCATTGGAACAGGAACTTATTTCTGGAGTAAAAAATTAGAAAAGTCTAATTATTAAATTAATATAAAATGAAAAAACAAATTATTACCGCAATCCTTGCGATTGCCTCAACCAGTACAATTATGGCACAGGAACATCAAAACAAAAAGCATCACGGTCACGGAGACGGAAAACCTGCACACTCTGCAAATGAATATATGCACAAATCTTCTACGGATGATTTGATTAACCGTTTCGAATCCAAAGAACGTGACGAATACCAGCAACCGCACAAGGTGATGCAATACTTAGGCGACATCAATGGAAAAGCCATTATGGACATTGGTGCGGGAACGGGATATTTTTCTGTGAAACTTGCCAAACACGGAGCAAATGTAATTGCAGCCGATGTAAATGATGAGTTTCAGACTTTCCTAAAAAAACGTATTGAAGACAACAAAATCGAGAATATCACTCTTCGCAAAATACCTTTTGACAGTCCTGATTTGAAAGACAATGAAGTGGATATGGTGTTAATCGTAAATTCATATCACCATATTGACAATCGAGCCGAGTATTTTGCAAAAGTAAAAAAAGGTTTGAAAAATGACGGAGAATTAGTGGTGATTGATTTCTTTAAAACCGATGTTCCGGTGGGACCTCCAACAAACCATAAAGTTTCGATTGATGAAGTAGTAGCAGAATTGAAAAAAGCTGGTTATACTTCTTTTGAAGTGAATGTAGATTTACTGCCGTATCAATTTATTGTTAAAGCGAAATAAGTTTTATTTCTGTAACAATGGTTACTGTGTATCTTTTAGTTCCCGATTAATTTTACAAAAATTTAAATGCAAGAATAATGGAAAATAAAACAACAGTACAGGAATTTAACCGCTTCTTAAATATCCACAAACAACTTTATCTTCAAACGTTGGAATTACTGAAAGATGTTCCTGATGAAGTGTTTAAAAGTACACCAATTGATAACGAAGTGATGTATCTCGGAACTCGTGTGAATACAATTAATATAGGTGGATTAATCCGTCATTTTGTATTGGCAGAAATTCATTGGTTTCAAGCGATGAAAGAGGGAGAAAGTGGACTGGTAATTCCAAAACCTGATAACGCTTCTTTATTGGAAAACATTGCAGACGGACAGGAATTAGTGGAAAAATACAGAGAAGTTTTTGCCAAAGGATTTGAAATCCTGAAAAGCTATACCGAAGAAGATTTAAACAAAACAGTTTCCTTTATGGGACGGAAATACACGGTAATGGCATTTTTATGGATTACGTTCGGGCATCATTCGTATCATTTAGGACAAGTGGATATGCTGATGCGTCAAAACGGAATTTATCCGGCTGAATATATGGAATGGCCTAACACTTCAACCTTAATCGGATAATGGAAAACATTAGAAAAAAGTACGAAGAACTGCTAGGTTTCGTTCCGGAAAACATCGAGAAAAGATTAAAATTGGCAGCGCTTTCAGACGAAACAGATGCCATAGAAATCATCGAAAAATACCGGGAACAACTCATTTACAACAATCCACTTGACAAGAAAACCCAGCAATTGGTTCACTTTTCCCTATTGATTGGCGGTATGCACAAAGAACCTGCAAAATTGCACGCCAAAGGAGCCTTAAAAGCCGGAGCAACCGTGAAAGAACTTTTTGGAGTTTGCGAAACCGCAGCGATTACAGGTGGAATGCCTGCATTTAGCATGGCAGTAGATTGTGTGTTTGAAGCAATTGAAAACCTGGCTTAAAATTTTTTTATTTGTGTAACCTTTGTTACAGTGTAGCTTAATGAGCTAAACTACTTTTACATTTTTAAAATAGTTTGGATTAAATGAATTTGTCTGAAAGACAGCTGGAAATAATAAAGGCATCAGGTAAAATATTGATGGAAAGCGGCATTGCAGGGCTTACAACTAAAAATTTGGCTCGGGAAATGCATTTTTCAGAAAGTGCTTTGTATCGTCATTTCAAAAATAAAGAGGCAATCGTAACACTATTAATTGCTTATTTATCAGAAAATATTACCCAGCGTTTTGATGCCATTATCAATACAAAGCAATCACCGGAAGAAAAGTTTACAACACTTTTTAAAAGTCAGTTTTCGTATTTCAAACAAAATCCGTGCTTCATCAATATTGTTTTATCAGACGGGTTGATTGATAATTCTGATGAGGTAAAAAATGCCATACAGCAATTATTACAAACCAATTTCATCCGTTTCAATTCCCTGATAAAGGAAGGACAAGAGACAGGTGTTTTTAGAACAGTAATAGCTTCAGAAGAACTTGTGCATATTGTTATGGGTACGTTTCGGCTGCAAATGCTGAAGTGGAAATTGGCTTCTTTTGAATTTGATATTGAGGTTCAGGGACAAAAAACAATGAATAGCATTTTAGCTTTAATAAAGGTCTAATTTATAATATTTTTTTGAATGAGAAAGTTAGTGAATATTCACAAACATAAATTGCTTATAGTCATCCTTTTCTTGCCTGTTATGGTATGGTCGCAGGAGAAGAAAGAATTTCATACGCTGGACGAAGTACTTGCCTTTGCAAAGGAGAAAAAAGTCAGTTTCAGGAATGACATCATCCAGCAAAATTTAGCAGAGCTGAACAAAAAAACCGCAGTTGGAAATGCCTTTAATCCGAGAATTCCGGTATCGGCTCAGGTTATTGATAATATGAATTTACAAACCAATTATATTCCTGCGGAAGTTTTCGGCGGTTTGCCCGGTTCTTTTCGTGAAATCACAATGGGGTTGCAATATGTCAGCACATTCAGCATACAACCGCAGTTCGATATTATTAACCTTGGAAATATAAGCCGTATAAAACTTGCCAAAACCAATCAGGAACTGGTAGCCAATCAGCAAAAAATAAACGAATGGACTATTTATGACCAGTTGAACGGCATTTACTTTAATATCTTATCGTTTCAGGGACAACAACAGATGGTAGAGCAGAATATCGTCATTGCAAAACAAATTTTAACAATCGTAAACAACAGGTTTGAAGAAGGGATTGTGCGAAAACAAGATGTAAACGAAGCCGAAGTGAACCTCATTCGATTACAGGATCAGCTTTCGCAATTGCAATTTAATATCCAAATCCAACAGCAAAATCTTGCTTTGTTTTTTGAGAATGAAGCCAGTCCCATTTTAAATCAAAACATTCGAGATTTCGATCATAAACAAATATTGACAGAAGCAAACAACAATTTATGGGTAAACCATTATCAGCTGAGAGAAAAAATGGCAGAACAGGAATGGAAAGCGGCACAGAAACAACAGTTACCCGTTTTGGGATTTGTATCTTCCTTTAATTGGCAAAACTTGAGTAATGAGTCCTTTTTTCATCCAAATTCCAATTGGATTGATTTTAATTACGTTGGTCTTCGTTTGAGTTGGGATTTACCTACTACCGTTTCAAAATATTCGGCGGTAAAAGAGAAAAAAATGCAATGGCAAATGGCCGAAAATGATCGTATTCACTTTTTGCGTGAAAACGAAACCCGCAATAGCAATTTGTTGGTGGAGTACGAAAAAGCATCTTCACAGCTCGAAAACTTTAAGAAAATTCAAACCTTGAAAGAAGATACTTATCAGAAATACTTCGATCAATATCAGGAAAATATTCTGCCCTTAGACAAATTACTTACTGCACAAACCGATATGCTGCTGAGCCAGCTAAATGTTATTACAGCTTTGGCAGGCATTGGATTTAGTGAAAATAAAATTATCATCAATAATAAGTTTTAGACGTATGAAAATAAAGTTGTTCGTTACCATTGTACTGTTCGTTACACTACAATCCTGTGGTTCAAAGGAAGAAGCGCAGCCGGTGGTAAAAGATATAAAAGAATTAGTTTTTGCATCGGGAATGCTCGATTGGGATGATGCCTATCATCTCACGGCACAAACAGATGGCATACTTACAGAAGCCAATTTTGAGGTGGGAGACAAAGTGAATACAGGAAAGGTCATTGCGGTTATCGACAATCCGTCTAACCGTATCAATACGCATTCGGCAGAGGAACAATTAACCATTGCCAACGAAAACCTAACGGAAAATTCGCCTGCCATTCAGCAACTGGAACAAAACATTCGCTATGCAGAAAGCAAATACGAGCAAGACAAACAACAAGCTGAACGTTATGAACGACTGTTCCAAAAGCAAAGTGTAGCCAAGGTAGAATTTGAGAATATGCAATTGGCAGCAAAAAATTCACTGGCACAGCTGAATGCCTTAAAAAAGCAAAAAGCAGAACTGTTGCAACGTGCCAAAACACAGCAGATTTCTAACAAAAATCAGCTACAAAACAGCAAAGTGATAGAACGATACAATCAACTGATAATACCTCAAAATGGTACGATTGTCAACAAGCTGAAATCAACAGGAGATTATGTCAAAAAAGGAGATATTGTTGCCACAATTGCTGATGACAGCAAACCGGAAGTGGTATTGAACGTAGATGAAAAAAGCATCGGAAAAGTAAAATTGAGACAGTTGGTTTATATCCAGTTCAACACAGATAAAAACAACGTGTACGAAGGCAAAATCAGTGAAGTAGTAGCTGCATTTGATGAAAAAACACAATCATTTATTGTAAAAGTGCTGCTGAATGAAGCAGCTGCAAGTAGTATTTACGGCACACAACTGGAAGCTAATATTTTGACAAGCGAAAAGAAGAATGCTTTATTAATTCCGAGAAGCTATTTGGGCTTTGGAAATAAGGTAAAGCTAAAAGGAAAAGACGAACCCATTGTTGTAAAAACAGGTATCATTTCTACCGAATATGTAGAAATATTGGAAGGAATCAGCAAAGATGATATTCTGGAACATATAAAACTTTAGACTGATGAATATTAATACAGACATAGCCAGAACTTACCTTTTTTCAGGCAAAAAAATGACTGCTGTAGCCGTTCTTGGGGTATTGCTCGGAATGTCAATCTATATTTTCATGAACAGTTTACTGGTTGGTTTTGATAAAGCATCTGACGAAAATATTTTCAAAAACACTCCACATATTCGGTTGTACAATGATGATGTCATCAGCAAAAATCTGGTAAGTGATACTGCTGCCGAGTACCTGATTTCCAATCCGAAAGTAGTACCCAAAGTCAATACCATCATTAACCCGAACGGTATTGCAGAAATGGTACAACAACAGAAGGAAGTAACTGTGGTAACAGCCCAAGTCAACACAAGCGTGTTTTATAATAACGGAAAAACTCAGGTGAGTGGATTAAGCATTGGGATAAAGCCAGACGAAGCAGATATGATGTACAGCATTACATCATCAATGGTTGAAGGCAAATTTGAAACCCTGAAATCCGACCCGAACGGCATCGTAATCGGTATAGGAATAGCAGAAAAAATGAACTTGGTACTTGGTGATAATATCAATCTTACATCACAAAAAGGTGTAACTAAGAACCTCCGTGTAGCAGGTATTTTTCGATCATTTAATTCAACTGCCGACGACACCAAATCGTACGTTAATCTATACACGGCCCAGCAATTGCTCAAAGAAAACAATGTGTATGTAACAGACATCAGTGTCAATGTAAAAGATCCGTATCAAGCGGCAGCCGTTGCCGAAAAGTTATCTCAGTTAACCGGATACAAATCCGAAGATTGGAAAGAGAGTAACGAATCGCTGATGGCACTCAGCAAAATGCGGTTCATTATGATCAATTTTGTCTCTACAGCCATTATGCTCATTGCTGGTTTTGGCATTTACAATATCCTGAACATGACCGTTTCACAAAAAATAAATGACATTGCCATCTTAAAAGCTATTGGTTTTAAAGGGAAAGATGTGATACGGATTTTTGTAACGCAGGCATTATCTATTGGCTTGATTGGTGTAGTTGGCGGAATGTTGATGGCATTGCTAATGATTACCTTGTTGAAAAAGGTATATATCGGTGGTGACATAGGATACTTTCCTGTAGATTATGAACTGCAGAAATTCATTCAGGGAGTTGTTATGGGCTTAGTTATTACATTTTTTGCCGGATACATTCCTGCCCGTAAAGCAGCAAAAGTAGATCCGGTCAGCATTTTTAGAAAGTAAATCATGGATAAAAATATCGTTTTAAAAACAGAAAATATCGACAAGTATTTTTATGACCCGGTAGAATTTCAGGTGTTGAAAAATATTGGTTTTGAAGTAGAGAGAGGTGAATTTCTAACACTTATCGGGAAGTCAGGGAGTGGTAAATCTACTTTGCTCTATATCCTTTCCACTATGGACAGAGATTATAATGGAAATTTAGTGATAGATAATGAATTAATTACAGGAAAATCGGTTGATGAACTGGCAGCAATCCGAAACGAAAAAATAGGTTTTGTATTCCAGTTTCATTACCTGCTGGCAGAATTTACCTGCCTGAAAAATGTGATGATTCCCGCACTGAAATTGGGTAAGTTTTCCCCAAAGGAAATAGAAGAACGGGCTTATGAAAAGTTAAAAATGCTGGGTATGGAAGATCAGGCCCTCAAACCTGCGAATAAACTTTCGGGTGGGCAGCAACAACGTGTTGCCATTGCCAGAGCCTTAATTAATGATCCGTTGATTATTATGGGTGATGAGCCAACAGGTAATTTGGACAGTAAGAACACAGACATTGTTTTTGATATTTTCAAAGACCTGACCCGCAGTTTCGGACAAACCATTATTGCTGTAACCCACGATGATGAATTCGCTCAGAAAAGTGACCGTACCATAGAAATGAAAGACGGAAGCATCATTGGCGGACATACAAATTAAGTACAATGAATAATAACATATCTATACCTCAAAACATTGAAAATCAAACTTAGTATAAAAGAAAAGTTTCTTTATCAGAACTGTTTCGTTCGCTAATGTTAGCACCGAGGTCGGCAATAATATTTATCAAAAATAAAAAGCAGAAAACCATTGATGAGCAATTTTTAGAAAGATTACAACTGGCAGTAACTGAGGTCAACGCTTGTGCCGTATGTTCATACGCTCATACGCAGATGGCATTAAAAATGGGAATGAATAACGATGAAATATCGGGTTTCCTTACGGGAGACAAAAGCTTTGTCAATCCCGAAGAATCGAAAGCCATTCTATTTGCTCAACATTATGCCGAAACACGTGGATTGCCAGAACAGGAAACATACGAAGCCATTGTAAAAGAATACGGAAAAGAAGAGGCAAGAATTATATTGGTAGCCATTCAACTGATGCTGATGGGCAATATGATTGGCTTACCGATGAGTGCACTGCGTGCCAGAATGAAAGGGAAACCTTATTCAGATAGTTCTTTGTTGTATGAATACGGAATGATTATAGCCGCTATATTCATAATTCCGATTGCATTGGTTGTTTCATTCGTAAAATGGATTTTTGGAAGACCGAATATCTATTTTGACACCAACAAAGAATAGGTGAAAGATTAAAACAATGGAGGAACTGCGCTTTTGAATGTTTTTTTTATTCCTACCCCCTATGTAACCTATGTTACTTTCTGCCAAAATGGGAATTGCTAATTTTGTCTATTTATAATATCACATATAACTATGCGAAGTTAGTGTAGATAAATATAAAACATTGAAATTTTAAAGCAATTAATATATGAAATCCATCTTTTTAAAAAGCAGTTTTCTTTGGTTGGTAGCAATATTCTTCCTATCCAATTCCTCATTTGCACAAACTCTTTTCTTTGAACGTGTTTATGACGAAACACTATCACAGGCAAGTTACGTGATTGGGGATGCAGAAACCAAAGAAGTGATTGTCATCGATCCTAAAAGAGACATTGATACCTATTTGCAAATTGCAGAGAAACATAATTTAAAAATTACCAAAATTACCGAGACCCATATACACGCAGATTTCCTGAGTGGTTCACGAGAACTCGCAACAGTAACCAAAGCACCGTTATATCTGTCTGACGAAGGTGGAAAAGACTGGCAATACGATTTTCCACACACCGGACTGAAAAATGGCGATAAAATTTCGGTTGGAAGTATTACGATAGAAGTCATTCACACACCTGGACATACTCCTGAAAGCATTACGTTTTTGGTAAAAGACGGAACTTCAAATCCAATAAAAGCCATTACCGGAGATTTTATTTTTGTAGGCGATGTCGGCCGTCCCGATTTATTGGAAAAAGCAGCAGGACAAATTGGTTCGCAGGAAATTGGAGCAAAGCAACTCTATCATTCTATTGAGAAATTTTTGAAATTACCCGATAACACAGAAATCTGGCCGGGACACGGAGCAGGTTCTTTCTGCGGCAAAAGTTTGAGCAATATTCCGCAATCTACTTTGCAACAAGAAAAATTGACCAATCCTGCTTTGCAATTTTCGGGAAAAGAAACTGATTTTGTAAACTATATTTTGAACGATCAACCAGCTCCGCCAAAATATTTTGCGATGATGAAACATCTGAACAGAGTAGATCGTCCGCTATTGGTTGAAGTTCCAAAACTTGCTAAACTCAATCAAAAAGAAACAGAAGATGCGATTAAAAATGGTTTACTCGTAATAGATGCCCGCCCAAAAGCAACTTCGGGAAAAGGATATATTCCGGGGAGTCTTCTGATTGAAAATATGAAAACATTCTCCACGTTTGTCGGTTCGGTTGTTGATTATCAAAATCAGATTATTTTGGTTGCAGACGAAAATCAAATCGAGGATTTGACCCGTAAACTGATGCGTATCGGGATGGACAATATCTATGGGTACATAACTAATCCGTCTGAACAAAATTTGGCTTTGCAAAATGTAAAAACCATCGATATAGATACTTTCAAATCATATTTGGGAAACAAAAACATTAAGAAAATTGATGTTCGTACCGAAAACGAATACAAAAGTGGCCATATCAAAGGTGTTGAAAATATAGTACTGAATACACTTGAAAACAATCTTAATAAAATCAATAAAAAAGAACCTGTCATCATCCATTGCCAAAGCGGAACAAGAGCGGCAATTGCTTATTCCATTCTTGTAAAAAACGGTTTTGAAAACATTCTGAATTATTCTGGTGGAATTAATGATTGGAAAGATAAAAATAACGAACTTGTAAAATAACTTTAAATTTTAGGAGTAGAATGCAAAAATCAAAAGCAATTCAAGATTTGTATCCCGATGAACTAGCACATTGCTACGGATGTGGTAAGAATAATCCAGATGGTCATCAGTTAAAAACATATTTAATGGGAGATGAAACTATCGCCCATTTTTTACCAGATGAAATATTTACAGCAATTCCCGGAAGTGTTTACGGTGGATTAGTTGCTTCCTTATTAGATTGTCACGGAACTGGTTCGGCTGCGGCTTTTGCTTGTCTGGCAGAAAATATTGATCTTGAAAATGCAGCTATTATTTCCATAAGATGTGTAACAGCATCGCTTAAAGTTGATTTTAAAGCACCTACACCAATGGGTAAAAAGCTGGAGCTAAAAGGAAAACTCCGAAGTATCGAGGGCAGAAAAATCTTGGTAGATATGACACTTTCCGCTGAAGGAATTGTTTGTGCGACAGGAGAAATTTTAGCGATAAAACTCAAAGACTAAGTCAAATGCTTAGTCTTTGAGTTTTTTTAATGCTCTCCGTAACCTACATCATCCATTTTGCCTTTAAAAACTCTGAACTGAATGATGAAATATATCACAACCAAAATAGCTGCAACTATAAACCATCCCAAACCTACTGAAAGTCCGTATTCGTGAGCGGCCACATTATAGACAGTCAATGATGGGTTAATTTGATTTGTAGAAGGTAATAAAGTCGGAAACAAAGAAGCTATAGTGGTGGCAAAGCTTCCGAAAATAAACATAGAAGAAAATAAAAATCCGGTGCTGTCCTTTTTAAATTTGTTAATTCTGAACAACCCGATTAGACCTACTGCACCAATTATCGGGAATATCCAAAGCCAATAATGCGTTTGCAGATTATTTAAAGGAAAGGGCTTTACATAATGCCATAAACAAGCAGAAGCAACAACCAGTGCCAGCAATACAAAATTCAATTTAAAAATTACCTTTTTGAGCCGCCCGTTGAGTGATGTAGATGTTTTCAAAATAATCCAATTAGCCCCGTGAATGGTTAATGTTACCACAGCAACAAGTCCCAATAACAAGGTAAACCAGTCAATAACCCCCTGATGCTCTGCAAGCGGATCAAACGTAGGGTTCCAAAGTGCCAGAAAGAAATAATGAGCTTCTTGTGTAGAAATACCATTTTCGACCATTCCAAGGTTTACACCTCTTACCACGTTTCCGAGTGCTGCACCAAAGAAAAGAGCCAACAGAAAACTTGCAATCCCAAATGCTTTGTCCCAAATAGCTTCCCACATTTTGTGATGTACTTGTCCTCGCAATTCCAGTCCTACAGCTCTGAAAATCAACAACCATAAAACCAGCATTAAAGGCAGATAAAAACCACTAAAAGCCGATGCATATAGCGTCGGAAATGCAAAGAATAAAACACCTCCTGAAGCAATCAGCCACACTTCATTAGCATCCCAAAAAGGCCCGATAGCATTAGTTACGGCTTTTTTTTCTTCCTCGGTTTTAGCCAAAAATAAATGTACAATCCCGGCTCCAAAATCATACCCATCGAGGATAATGTAAATCCCCAACATAACCATTAATACAATAAACCAAAATATCTCCATAATCAATTATTTTAAGGCCATTTTAGCTTCAGGACCTTTGCGAATGATTTTTAAAACAAGTAAAAGAAAAAGCAATCCAAGAAGCAAATACAGTCCAACAAACCCCAAGAGAGTAAATAATGTATTTCCTGAAGATACCGTAGGTGAAACGCCATCAACCATACGCATCAGGTTATAGACAAGCCAGGGCTGCCTACCTAATTCCGCCGTGTACCATCCGGCTGTATTGGCTATATAAGGAAAAGGGATCATAAACATAAGAATCCACAGCAGCCATTTCGTTTTATACAGTTTATCTTTCCAAAGCAAAAACGATGCAAGTACCATAATTCCTATAAAAATAGTTCCTAAGCCAACCATAATATGATAACCATAATACAAACCTGGAACATTGGTGGGATGTATAGATTCATCAAATTCGTTTAAACCTTTAATTTCAGCATCCCAACGCTGATAAGTAAGAAAACTAAGTACATTGGGCACAGCGATTTTATTATCCAGCTTTTTATTCTCCATATCGGGTTGCCCTACCAAAACGATTTCAGAACCTCCTTTTTCGGTTTCGAAAATACCTTCCATAGCTGCAAATGTTGCTGGCTGGTATTTAACCACATTTTTAGCCGCCCAGTCTCCCGTAGGGAAAGCCAATATGACTGAAGAAATTACCCCGAAAACGACTCCGCTTTTTACAAAAATCTTCCCAAAGCGACTATGCTTATTACTCAATAAATAGAAAGCTCCAACGGCTGCCACAAAAAAAGAACTCGTTACTAACGAACCCATTTGATTATGTAGATATGAAGGCCACAGCCAAGGATTATTGAATAGAGCACTAAAATTGTTCAATACAAACTTTCCGTTTTCAAAAATTTCGTAACCGACAGGATGTTGCATCCAAGAGTGTGTAGCAATAATCAAAAAACCACTTGCCCAGGAACCGAGGAAAACCATCAGTCCCGAAAGAAAGTGTAGTTTCTGTCCAAGTAGCTTTTCTCCAAAAAGAAACATACCCAGAAAAGAAGATTCTAAAAAGAAGGAGAACATTCCTTCCATTGCCAACGTTTGTCCGATGATACCTCCGGTAAGCTCAGAGAACTTCGCCCAATTGGTGCCGAACTGAAATTCCATTGGAATACCCGTTACAACGCCCATTGCGAAGTTTAATGCAAAAATCTTCATCCAGAATTTTGATGCATTATTGTAGTCTTCATTTTTCGTTCTGAGAAATTTCCATTTAAAATAAACAATCATCAAGGAAAGCCCCATAGTGAGTTGAGGAAACAAGTAGTGAAAGGTAATCGTGAAAGCAAATTGCAACCGATTATAAAGAATCATATCTTCCATAAGAAATGGTTAATTTAACTGAATATCAAATCTTTAATAAGAATATATTCGTCTGTTATATGCTACTGTAAAAGTATTTCTAAATTACAAAAACAATTGTAACACTTGTTACAAAGTACAGAATAAATAAACATTAAATTCCATTTCATCACAAAATGATTTTACATAAATCGAATAATTTATAATTTTTAGGGCTCTGTAACAATTGTTACTGCCTGCGTTATTACAGTCCTCTAATTTTGTGTTATCGATTTAATTAGAGAATTATGACAACAGATTTTATAGGCTATTTATTGGCCGTTTTAGTAGGTGTTTCATTAGGACTTATAGGTAGCGGAGGTTCCATACTTACCGTTCCTATTTTGGTGTATGTGATGGGTGTTAATCCTATTCTGGCAACAGCCTATTCCTTATTCGTTGTAGGGGCAACATCTTTGGTCGGTGGCGTTCAAAATGCCCTACATAAAAAAGTAGATTTTAAAACCGTATTTATTTTTGGTATTCCATCTATTGTTGCAGTGTATTTAACCAGAGCATATCTGATGCCTCTGATTCCTGATGTTATTTTCACTGTTGGAAGTTTTGAATTTACCAAACCTATCGCCTTAATGGTGTTGTTTGCCATCGTAATGATATTTGCTTCGATATCCATGATACGTCCTTGTCCGCATTGTAAAGATGCAGATGACGGCGAAATAAAATACAACTATCCAATGATTCTGTTGGAAGGAGCTTTGGTTGGAACTTTAACCGGATTAGTCGGTGCAGGTGGTGGATTTTTAATTATTCCGGCATTGGTTTTATTAGCAAAAATGCCTATGAAATTAGCCGTAGGAACTTCCTTATTTATAATTGCTGCGAAATCACTTTTAGGGTTTACCGGAGATTTACAAGGTAGTGAAACCATAGACTGGACTTTGTTATCCACTTTTACCGGATTATCCGTTGTCGGGATTTTTATCGGAATCTTCCTGTCAAAAAAAATAGAAGGAAATAAACTCAAATCCGCATTCGGTTGGTTTGTACTGGTTATGGGAATCTATATCCTTATCAAAGAATTATTCTTATAAAAAACAGTCTTGTAACCTATGTTACTGTACGGGTTATAAACAGGTTGTAGTTTTGTATCATTAATATTTAAACAATTAAAAAATTATAAAAAATGAAAGTAGAACAAATTTATACAGGATGTTTAGCTCAGGGAGCTTATTATGTCGAAAGTAACGGAGAAGCCGTGGTAATAGATCCGCTTCGTGAAGTACAGCCTTACATCGAAAAAGCGGAAAAAGACGGAGCCAAAATCAAATATGTATTAGAAACACATTTTCACGCTGATTTTGTAAGCGGTCATTTAGATTTGGCTAAAAAAACCGGTGCAACGATTATTTTTGGTCCTACTGCAAAACCTTCATTTGACGCACATGTTGCCAAAGACGGTGAAATTTTAAATGTTGGAAATATTCAAATCAAAGTAATCCACACACCGGGACATACGATGGAAAGTACTTGTTTTCTTTTAATAGATGAAAACGGAAAAGAAACAGGATTATTTACTGGCGATACCTTATTTATTGGTGATGTGGGTCGTCCGGATTTGGCACAGAAAGTAATTGCCGACTTAACTCAAGAGAAATTAGCCGCTCATTTGTACGATTCACTGCACAACAAAATTATTCCGTTGGCTGACGACATAATAGTATATCCCGCACACGGAGCCGGTTCGGCTTGTGGTAAAAACATGAGTAAAGAAACTACCGATACCTTGGGTAACCAAAAGAAAACCAACTATGCCCTACAGCCGATGACAAAAGAAAAATTCATTGATGAAGTATTGGATGGATTGATGCCGCCTCCGGGATATTTTCCTGAAAATGTTTTGTTGAACATCAAAGGGTATGAAAGCATTGATGAGGTGTTGCACAAGGGAACACAAGCTCTAAATCCAGAAGCATTTGAAGTGGCTGCTAATGAAACCGATGCTTTGTTACTGGATACCCGTGATGCACAAACATTTGCCAAAGGATTTATTCCGAATTCCATTAACATTGGTATCGATGGAAATTTTGCTCCCTGGGTTGGAACACTTATTCCAGATATTAAGCAAACCATTTTATTGATTGCAGACGAAGGTCGTGAAGAAGAAATCGTTACCCGTTTGGCTCGTGTGGGTTATGACAATACTATAGGCTATTTAAAAGGCGGATTTGACGCTTGGAAAAATGCGGGAAAAGAAACCGATACCATCGAATCAATTTCGGTAGATGAATTAGCAAAACGAATGGAAGAAAATCCAAACCTGAACATTTTAGATGTACGTAAAAAGAGTGAGCATTTTTCAGAACACATGATCGACTCAGAAAACATAGCTTTAGACTATATCAACGAACACATTGCCGAAGTAAGCAAAGACAAAACTTACTATGTGCATTGCGCCGGTGGTTATCGTTCTATGATATTCAATTCGATATTAAGAGCAAGAGGCTATGACAATTTGATTGATGTTCAAGGTGGTTTTACGGCGATCAAAGAATCTGGAAAATTCAAAGTAAGCGATTACGTTTGCCCAACCACAATGCTTTAATTAATAACATTTAAAAATTTAAAAAATATGTTTTTTCAACACGTATACGACAAAAGTCTTGCACAGGCGAGCTACTTTATCGGCTGTCAGGCAAAAGGTGAAGCCATTGTTATTGATGCTCAACGTGATATAGATGTATATCTGGAAATTGCGAAGCAAAACAATATGAAAATTACCCATATTACGGAAACGCATATCCATGCCGATTTTCTCTGCGGTTCACGCGAATTAGCAGCAGCGACCGGAGCACAAATGTATCTTTCAGACGAAGGTGGGTCAGATTGGGAATACCAGTTTCCGCATCATGCCAAGCTGAAACACGGTGACAAAATCAGTGTAGGAAACTTGACATTAGAAGTATTGCACACACCGGGTCACACACCGGAAAGCATCAGCTTTCTGTTGACAGACCATCCGGCTACAGATAAACCGGTAATGGTATTCACGGGAGATTTTGTTTTTGTTGGTGATATAGGCCGCCCTGATTTATTGGAAAAAGCGGCAGGTTTGGTTGGCACACAAGAAAAAGGAGCCAAACAGATGTATGAATCTATACAACGGTTTGCTGAATTGCCGGAATACGTGCAGGTATGGCCGGCACATGGAGCAGGTTCGGCTTGTGGTAAGGCTTTGGGAGCAGTACCAAGCTCTACTGTCGGCTATGAAAAAATCCGCAACTGGGCATTTCAATACGAAGATGATGAAGCGGGCTTTGTGAAATATCTTTTGGAAGGACAACCAGAACCACCGAAATATTTTGCGATGATGAAACACTTGAACAAAGTGAATCGTCCTTTATTGGTGGAGGTCCCGAAACATCCGAAATTATCGAAAGAACAATTTTTAACAGCCTACAACAACGGATTGAAAGTTATCGATGCTCGCAATAAAGTAGATTTTGCGAAAGGATTTATTCCGGAAAGTATCAATATCCAAGGTAATAATTCTTTCTCTACATGGGCGGGCTGGTTACTGAATTATCAGGAACAATTCGTTTTGGTTGCCGATGATAATCAAATCGAAGATTTGACCAGAAAACTGATGCGAATAGGCTTGGATAACATCTACGGATACATTACCAACGTAGAAGACTTAGGATTGGAATTGGAAACTGAAGCCATCATAGATGTAGAAGAATTCAAATCGTATATCGGAAATCCAAATGCACAAATCGTAGATGTAAGAGGATTGACAGAATATGAGACCTACCATGTAAAGGGTGCAGACCATGTTTTTGTGGGAACATTACTGGACAATCTGGACAAGTTCAACAAAGACAAACAAATCATTATCCATTGCCAAAGTGGAGATAGAGCAACAATTGCACAATCATTGTTGGCTAAAAACGGTTTCAAAAATGTGAAGAACTATAGTGCCGGAATGAAAGAATGGATAGCATTGAACAGTTAAAAGTTATCAACTCATAAAAAATTAAATAAAATGGAACAAGTAATCAATACAATGCCAAGAATTGGCGATATGGCACCCGATTTTGAAGCGGTGACTACTACAGGAGCAATCAAATTTTCAGAATATAATAAAGGAAGCTGGGTTATCTTATTCTCACACCCTGCGGATTTCACACCAGTTTGTACAACAGAAATGACAGGATTTGCTAACGAGAGCGATTTCTTTGAAAAACACAATACCAAACTAATGGGCTTGAGCATCGACAGTATTCACAGTCATATTGCCTGGGTAAATGCGGTTGATGAAAAAACAGGTGTATTGTTCAACTTCCCGATTATTGCAGATTTGGATATGAAAGTAGCCAAATTGTACGGAATGTTGCAACCAGGAGAAAGCGAAACTGCGGCTGTCCGTGCCGTATTCATCATGGATCCGGCAGGAAAAATCCGTTTGATTATGTATTACCCTTTAAACGTAGGGCGTAATATGGACGAGATCAAACGATCATTGTTAGCACTTCAGACATCTGATGAATACAAAGTTGCTATGCCTTTGAACTGGCAGCCTGGCGATAAAGTGATTGTAGGAGCACCAAAAACATTGGAAGGATTGAAAGAGCGTAAAGCCGATACGACTTTAGAACAGGTGGATTGGTACCTTGCTAAAAAATCAATTTAATCATTAAGAATAAGGAGATTGGCTTTACGCAAATTTAGGGTCAGTCTTCTTATCATAAATATTTACATCATATGTTAGAGTTATTAGACAAACTTTCGAAAGATAAGTTTTTAGATAAAGATTTTCTTTTTTTGGTTGATGTACGCACTCCTGAAGAATTTAATTCGGGAAGTGTTGACGGTGCCATAAACATACCATTAAGTGTATTGGAACAGGAGCTTTCACAATTTAAAAACAAAGAAAACATTATCGTTTTCTGCCGAAGCGGAGCAAGAAGCGGAAATGCACAAATAATCCTTCAGCAACACGGATTTGAAAATGTAGTGAACGGTGGTCCGTGGCAAAATGTACAGCAAGCCTTGGATGAAATATTACAGAAAAAGTAAATGACACATCACTTTTTCACTCAACGGTATAAATCAAAAAAAGATGCAAAAACAAAGTTTCAAATTCATTCTCATTATTATAATCGGAGTAGTTATGTTAGGAATTTTTAAAAATCTTTTCGGTCAGAAAGACAATACACAGCTAAAAGAAGTTATCAAAGAAGGTGCTTTCCTGGTTGATGTTCGCACGCCTTCTGAATTTGCATCCGGAAGCGTAAAAGAAGCAGTAAACATTCCATTGGATAAAGTTTCGGGGCAATTATCTAAATTCAAGGGTAAAAAACACATCGTTGTATTTTGCAGAAGTGGCAACCGTAGCGGACAGGCAAAGAGTATTTTAGAAAAAAACGGTTTTAATAACGTTGTCAATGGCGGAACTTGGAACAATGTACAGAAAGTAATTACAGAGAATTAAGAACAGACAAATGAAAAACTATTTAAGCAACTGGAATTTTATGCGGATTATCCGTCTGGTTCTGGGAATTGTGATCATCGTTCAAGGCATTCAGGCACAGCAATGGATGCTTGTTGTCTTAGGTGGATTATTTACACTAATGCCGCTGTTTAATATTGGTTGTTGTAGTACGACCGGCTGTGATACCACTTATAGAGCAAGGAAAACTATCGAAAAAGAAGATATTACCTATGAAGAAGTAAAATCGAAATAGTGAGGAATACATTTACAAGAAAAAAACTGTTGATTTTAATTGATATACCATTGGGTGCCATAGCTGGATTTCTGTATTGGAAGTTCATTGGCTGTAATACAGCTACCTGTGCCATCACATCAAGCTCTATTAACAGTGCTTTATATGAGACGGTTATTGGTGGCTTGGCATTTTCAATGTTCAAAAAAGATAAAAAAGATAAAAAAGAAAAGAATGAAATTTCAGGAAATTATTAAACAAGACAAACCCGTGTTGGTCGATTTTTTTGCTACATGGTGCGGACCTTGCAAAATGCAGGCTCCCATATTGGAAGAACTAAAACAACGTATTGGTGATACAGCTACTATTATTAAAATAGATGTAGATCAAAACCAACAGATTGCTGCACAATATCAAATACGTAGTGTTCCGACATTGGCTATCTTTAAAAATGGAGAAGTCAAATGGAGGCAGTCAGGAGTTTTTCCTGCGAGCGAATTGGAAAGATTAATAAAAGAAAATCTATAAAAAAAAGAAGCCGCCTCAGTTGTGAAACGGCTTCTTTATCTGTCTGTTATTTACATCTTTTAAGGGTCGAGGTTATTTCCCCCAAAAAACATTTTCCGCTTCCTGGTCTTCTGAGAACAACCATACTTCGGTAATTTTTTCGTTTTCTACCTTGAACAGGTCAATGCCCGCCATATCCATTTTACGGTCTTCAATCGTACCGCTGAAACGCAACGGCATGGCAACAAGATCACCGTTTACCATCAGGTCTCCGTTGGGAGCCAGTGCAAAGGTTCCTTTTGAGGTTTCCATCATACCGCCGATCATCTTACCGATTTCGTCAGCCCCCTGTTTTACGCCCGAAAACTGGTTGCTTCCCGGTTGGTGCCATTTTACATCTTCACTGAAAAACGAAAATGCGGCAGGTACATCCCCTTTTCCCAAGGCTTGTGCATAAGCCAGAACAATTTCTTTTGCTGTCATCTTTTTTCTATTTTTAAATTTATAAATATGATTGATTCTTTTCTGTTTAGAACATGCCATTATTGTTTGCCGGCTGCTCGGGCATCGGCATCATCGCGTCCCAGTGTTCTGCCAGCTTGCCGTCACTGATACGGTATATATCGATGAACCTCCATTCTTTTCCTGCCATTTCATACTTTGAATGTAGGACTACGGTGTCATTCTCTACCATAACATGCTTAAAATCGATTTTTTGTTTTGGAATTCCCTGCGAAATCAGCATTTCGACAAGTTTTTTCACCCCTTCTCGTCCATCTGCAATGGTAGGGTTATGCTGTAAAAAATCGTCCGCCATATATTCATCAACCCCTGTAATATCAAGGTCACCGAAAATTCGTTGATAGGCTCTTGTGGCTATATTTTTAAGTTCTTGATGATTCGACATAATACGCTCTTTTTTAATTGTTTATTGTACAAAATTAAAACATTACTTACTTTTGTACAAGTACAAACCAATTGGTATTGTACTTACTTTTAGGTTAGAATTATTGATAATCAGATGGAAAAAAGTCAAAAAAATATTGGACAGTCCGACGAGAACTGCCCTGTGCGTAAATCATTGAAACTGTTGGGAGGCAAATGGACACTGCTAATCCTGTTCCAGATCAATGAAAGAGTGCTTCGGTACGGTGAACTTAAACGCTGCATCCCGGGTATCAGTGAAAAGATGCTCATTCAGGAGCTGAACTTTCTGGTAGAGCATAAACTGGTGTCCAAAAAATCCTATCCCGAAATCCCTCCGAAGGTAGAATACCGATTGACAACATTGGGTCTCAATACTTTACCGATCGTTGACAGGCTGGCTGCGTTCGGACTGGAGAACCTGAACGAACAACCAATCCTGTAAATTTTGTATGGAACTTTTAAGATCATTTGGAAACAGGAAAATAGGTTACGTTCCGTTCGGGACGACCAATGGAGCCGACCGGCTGCCGTTTCCCTGCCACAAGCCGGCGGACTGTTATGTTGTACTTTTTGCCCGTAACGGCAGTACGGTCATTTCTGACTTTGTGGAATATAAAGCCGACCGCGATACACTGTTCTTCTTCAATATCGGGCAGCAGTTTCAGATAGGCAATGAAAGCAACGGGGAACTTGTGTATTTCAATCCCGAATTTTACTGCATCGCCTTTCACGACAAAGAGCTGACCTGTGATGGCGTACTGTTCAACAATGTTTTTGAAACACCGTTTATCGTACTCACAGAGAGCGAGCATGTTTCATTCAGTCGACTTATGGGTGAGATAAGGCAGGAACTGCACAGGGAAGATTACTGGACGGAGGAAATGGCAAGGACAAAACTGAAGGAGCTCATTATCACGGCTAGCAGGTCATGGCTTGAAAGGACACCGGACCAAAAAGGAATGGGAACGACAGAAGACGAGCTCAGCCGTAGATTCAGCCATTTGGTAGAATCACATTATCAGAGCATGCACAGCGTTGCGGAATATGCCGGGCTGCTCCATATCAGTCCAAAGACCCTGAACAGGAAAATTGTACGTGAAAAGGGAATATCGCCCAACACCATCATCAAGAACAGGATCATCCTGCAGGCAAAACGGCTGCTGGCCAACACCGACCTTTCGGTAAAGGAAATATCGGGACAGCTCGGATATGACGACCAATCCTACTTTGTCCGTTTTTTCAAGATACAGACAGGAAAATCACCTGTTGAATTCAGAAAAGAGGCGACAAAAGATTAAGTCGGGGAAAAATGTCCTATACATTGTACCTTATATCCATTGTCCGTGCTTCCGACCTTCGGTAACTTTGTACTGTAATAAATTATAAGAAATAAGTTTAAGGAAACAAATGTTAAAGCCGTTTGGCAAGGAAGTTTTAAAAAAGGAAACGGACAGTTGAATATCGAAAATTCGGAAATAGATAAGGTCGCTTTCAAGCCTGTCTTTGCAAAAAATGACGGAAACTTTACCAATCCGGAAGAATTGCTGGCATCTGCACACGCAACCTGTTACACGATGACACTGGGCTATATCCTCTCTGAAAACGGATTTACGGCAGACGACCTTGAAACCAAAGTTTCGCTCGTGATAGATAATAATGTCATCACGAACTCCAACCTAGAGCTCAAAGCGAAAATCACCGGTATTGATGAGGATAGCTTCCTAAAGTTTGCAGACAAAGCAAAAGAGATGTGTGTGGTAGGAAACGCATTAAAAGTACAGATCAGCTTAGAGGCTTCATTGATCTGATAACGGAGAAAGCCGCTCTAAGAAAGCGGCACTCTTTTTTAAAGAATAATAAACTAAAAATATTCAGTATATGACTTTTCAGGAAATAATTGATCAGGATAAACCCGTATTGGTAGATTTTTTTGCAACCTGGTGCGGTCCCTGCAAAATGCAGAGCCCTATCATTGACGAGGTAAAGCAGCATGTCGGTGAGAGTGCTACCGTTATCAAAATCGATATCGATCAGAACCAGCAGCTTGCGTCACAGCTTCAGGTCCGCAGTGTACCTACCTTAATGATTTTTAAGAAGGGCGAATTGAAGTGGAGACAATCTGGCGTTTTTCCCGCATCGGAATTGGTGTCACTGGTAAATAAAGAATTGTAATTTAATTAACGAGATCCAAAGGTTTGATTGTCCAAAGGTCTCAACTAAAGAATAATCTGAAATGAAAATAGAAATCTGGAGCGATGTTATCTGTCCGTTCTGTTACATCGGAAAACGGAATTTTGAAAAAGCCCTCGAAGAGTTTGCAGATAAAGATCATGTAGAAGTAGTCTGGAAGAGTTTCCAGTTAGACCCATCCTTGCCCGAAACAGCATCTGAAAGCTATGAGGAATACCTGACAAAGCGAAAAGGTATGCCTTCTGAACAGGTCAAGGGAATGCTCACCAACGTAACGGAAATGGCTAAACAGGCCGGTCTGGAATATCATCTGGATAGATCCGTTATCGTCAATTCGCAAAAAGCCCATCTTCTGCTACAATTTGCAAAGTCCAAAGGGCTGGGTAACGAAGCCGAGGAACGTCTGTTCCGTGGCTTTTTTACAGAGGGTGCAGACATAGCGGATTTAGACACCTTGGTTCGTCTTGGCAAAGAAATCGGATTGGACGAAAACGAAACAAAACTCATATTTGACGACGAAAAATATAGATATGAGATGACGCAGGATATTCAGGAAGCGCAGAGTTTAGGTGTCAGCGGAGTACCTTTCTTCGTATTTGACAGGAAATACGCTGTTTCGGGGGCACAGCCATCAGAAGCATTTGCGGATACCCTGTCGAAATCCTATGCGGAATGGAGAAAGTCCAATCCCGAAATAAAATTGGAAGTTACACAGGGCAGCAGCTGTACAATCGACGGGAAGTGTGAATAAGTGTATTTCAACGACCCGGCGTTAATACAAAATGGCTCTTCCTAAAAAAATAAAATATGTGGGATATGTACCGAATGTTCGTAATACCCGAAGGTAAGTGGGGCGAAAAAGGGGCTGCAACGATGGTCGGCTCTGGAGATGCTATGGCCCGTCAGGCTGTGGAGCTCTTGGAGCTAGGGCAGAATGACCGCGTTCTTGAAATTGGGTTTGGTCCGGGAATAGGCCTGGAAACTCTGGCAAAAAAAGTAACGCATGGATCAGTTGTCGGTATCGACCCTTCGGAACTCATGCACCGCCTTGCCGGTGAGCGTAATGAAATAAGTATAGAAACGGGTCTGGTAAAGCTCTTAAAAGGGACGGTTGATCATCTGCCCTTTGAGGACAGTTATTTCAACGGTGCCCTCGCAATGGACAACATGCATTTTTGGAATGACCCTCTCAAAGCACTAAAAGATCTGCACAGGGTACTTATGCCGGGTGCAAAGCTGGTGTCTTCCTTCACACCTTTTTCCGGAGGAAGCAGGCGTGGCTGGAAAGAACTGTTTACAGCAGCAGGATTTACGGACTTTGCTATATTTGAAAATGAGTCAGGCATCCGTTTAGTAGGCACAGCAGCCAAATAAGATCAAAGCCTTCAAAAATTAATCAAACTGTAGAATAATGAAAAACTATTTAAGAAATTGGAATTTTATGCGGGTATTTAGGCTGGCATTAGGTGTTATTGTCATGGTACAGGGTATTATGGCAAATGAATGGCTGATGGCAGGACTGGGCGCTCTGTTTGCCCTGATGCCCCTGATGAACGTAGGATGCTGCGGAGTAAACGGATGCAATACGCCCATTGCGAAAAGTGGAACAAAATCAGAAGAAATAACGTATGAAGAAGTTCGCTAAAAAACATCTGCTCACCATGGCAGGTGTATTTATCGGGGCCATTGCCGGTTATTTATATTGGAAATTCATCGGGTGTACTTCCGGTACTTGTGCCATTACATCCAACCCACTAAACAGTACTATATATGGTGCGGTTATGGGGGGACTTTTATTTTCAATATTTAAAAAAGATAAAAAACAATTTGATATTTCAGGGAATAACAAACAGTGACAAACCTGTACCTATACTGTTAAATTTCTCTGCGGTACAGTTGTATTCCTAAAAAAATTAAGTAATGCATAGGTAATTATGCCAGCTTCATTAAGATGTAAATAGATAAAAATTTACAAAAAGCAGCCCCAATAAAATTCTTAAATTATATACGTATGAGCTTTTTTAAACGACTCTTTGGCAGTGATGAACCATCGAACAGAAAAGATTTTGATTGGGTTCCCTTAAACGATCTGCAACAACTACAAGAAATCATTACGGATTCTTATCAAAAGACAATAATAATTTTTAAACATAGTACCCGTTGCAGTATCAGCCGTTTTGTGTTAAATTCCTTTGAAAACGAATTTGATTATCCGAAAGAAAAAATAGAAGCATATTATCTGGATCTGATTCATTTCAGAGAGATTTCCAATGAAATAGCCAGAAGATTTAACGTTCAACATCAATCTCCCCAAATCATGGTCATCAAAAACGGGAAAGTGGTTTTTTCAACTTCCCACGAGAATATCGATGCCGGTTCTCTAGTTAGATTTCTTTAATCGGCATTTCAACAAACGCTTTTCGCTAATCAGCTGTTATATTGTCTTTTGTACGAACTAAAAACAACACACTTTTCATGTATTACAGTTTGATACCCTAGAAAACAGGTGTGTCTCCGGTAAATGAATTGAGAAGATTGATAAAGGAAAATATAAACTAAATGCGGAACTATTACCCGCATTTAATGTTATACATACCCACTGCCTGAAGAGTAAAAAATTATTTGATAAATGTCTCCAGTACCTCTTTAAATAGGTCTGTACCTGCTTTTTCCAGCCATTCGAATACCAGCATATCCCTTGTTATGACCACAGCACCGTTCTGCTGCATCCGTTCCAGTCCACGCGTTCTGTCATTTTCAGTTCTGGAACCAACACCCATATCTACAATAAATACTTCATAACCCGCATCCAGCAGATCCAATACGGTCTGCAGAACGCAGATATGCGTTTCCGTACCGACAACGATTACCTGCTTACGCTCTTCGGCGAAATGTTTTGTCAAGTTACCTTCCCGGACGGCCGAAAAATAGGTCTTGGAAACAATATCCTTTTCACTGACCTTCGATCGTAAAATTTCGGGTGTTGCCCCAATTTTTTCAGGGAAGTGTTCTGTGAGTAAAACCGGAATACCTATTTTTTTAGCAAGGTCAACTGACCAGATTGCGGTTTCCAGCACTTCTTTCCCGTTGATGATCTTTGGAAACAGCCGTTCCTGAATATCGATAACAAGTAATGTTGAATTTTCCTTTATGATTTTCATATTTAAAGAATTAGGGTTAAAGATACTATAACTATGTAAACTTAATAACGGAACCTTTAGGCGGCCTACAGCTCCGGCATCTGATAGGCATCGGCAATCAATTTTGCTGAATGTACCATTTTCTCGGGCGAATGTCCGAGGTTTACCAGCATCAGCTCATCGGCACCCGATACCTGTTGCCCCCTGTTCAACCCGTCAGCAACCATCTGTCCTGTGCCATAGATCATTTTAGACCGCCAGCTTTCCATCAGGTACCTGTCCTGTTGCGTATATGGAAATGAGGCCAGTTCTGAAGGAGAAGGCATTACGTAAGATTGTCCTTTCATCATCCGCATCATGCTGTGTGCATAACTTTCGGTTTCCAACAAGGCTTCTTCTTGGGTGTCGGCAGCAAATACGGCAAAGCAAGCTAAAGTGTGTGGCTTATCAAGGATTTCCGATGGTTGGAAATTATCCCTATAGACCGCAAATGCCCCTTCCAGATTTTCGGGAGAAAGCTGTGCGGCAAAAGCAAAGGGCAGTCCAAGTTTCCCGGCTATTTTTGCAGAATGGCCAGAAGATCCCAACAGCCATACAGCAGGCCTTTCCATGGAACGTTCAATACCGTTCTGGGCATCCTGTCCGGGTCCGGGCACCGCCCAGACCTTATTCTTATATGGGTGTCCTTCAGGGAAATCGTTATCGAGAAAATGGAACAGCTCTTCAAGCTGCTGCATGTAGTTCTCCGCTCCGGGGCTTCCCATACCACGGATAGCCGTTGCAGTAAAACCATCCGTTCCGGGTGCACGGCCTATACCAAGGTCGATCCGTCCGGGAGCCATTGCCTCCAACATACCAAACTGTTCTGCAATTACCA
Source organism: Flavobacteriaceae bacterium PS02338 (assembly GCA_029959615.1). Classification (GTDB taxonomy): domain Bacteria; phylum Bacteroidota; class Bacteroidia; order Sphingobacteriales; family Sphingobacteriaceae; genus Pedobacter. Next base: position 83,919 of record JASCOD010000010.1, read on the forward strand.
GGGGCGGAAAGTTTGGGAGCATCATACCCCCGGCTCCCAAACGGAGGTGCTTTGTCTCGCCGACCAGACGGGCGAGCATAACTGCCGGTGATGAGGTAGAAACGGCAGGCATCGAGTGATGTTCCGCAACCCAGTAACGGGCAAATCCCCTGCGGTCGGCAAGTTTTGCCATTTCGATACTTTTTTCAATTCCCTCTATCGCGGAAAACCCTTTTCCGGTCGTTGCCCAATCCAGTATGGATAGCGGAACGGGGGCATTTCCCTGTTTTTTTATTGTACTGATATTGTTCATCTCTATACGCCTTTTTTATTGTCTTTAATCATTGTTTATTCCGGTTACTCACCGGTGTATCTTTGTAAAATAATAATACAAAGGTAGAAAGCATATCCTGTTCAGTGGATACCAAAGAAGGTTCTAATACTACCATTTTGATAAATATATCCCCTATAAATACCTTTATTTATTTCCTGTTTTTGTAAATTGCAGTTCATTTTTATAATTCGGAAAAAGACTATGGAAACTTTAAAATTTCATAAAACGGATTGCGGGGTCGACTTCCTTCTGAACGTTATCCATCTGGAAAGTGCAAACGGAACATACCTTAAAAACGTGCCTTTCAATACCGATTTTTTCGAGATTGTATTCTTTAAAAAAGCACATGGCCGCCTTATACTGAACCATCAACAGATCGAGCTTACGGATAACAGCCTTATTTTTATTTCTCCGCATCAGAAGCGTCAATGGCATTTTGAGGAAGAAAAGGAACAGCTCTTTACGATACTTCTTTTTCAGGAAGATTTTCTCAATGAATTTTTCTCCGATAAACTTTTTGCCTACAGGCTGTTATATTTCTACCAGCTTCATTATCCATTGAAAATGGCGGTGGATACCGAGCTTATCCAGGGCTACTGTAACCTCCTGACGGAAATAAAGTCGGAACTGGTACATACCAAGCCGGACAGCATACACATCGTACGTTCGCTGCTCTATTATATCCTTCAGAAACTCAACAGGGAGTATGCAACAAGGAACCATCTGGATTTGGAAAGGGACAACAGCAACCACTATGCTTTTCAGTTCAAGCACCTGATCGAAATACACATCAAAAAAAAGCAGCGTGTTGAGGACTATGCGGAAATGCTCGGCATCAGCAGGGTTTCCCTCAATACAGCTGTCAAAGAACAGTTTAATGTGACTGCTACGCATCTGCTCAAACAACGGCTGCTGCTGGAGATCAAGAACTATCTCATCCATTCAAAGCTCACCGTCAGTGAGATTGCCTATGAACTAAGCTTTTCAGAACCTAATCACCTGATGCGTTTTTTCAAAACACAGACAGGTATGACCACGGGTGAGTTTCTCCATGACAACCAGTCCGGAAGTACTTTGCACGCGCTGGTGTAAGTCCTGGAAGCCACTTCCTGACCAGTATCATTAATTTTTATCAAAATGGTAGTTATGTCATCGGTTTTGGTAGCCTTTCCATAATCTTCTGAAACTAATTTTGTAACCGTTTTTAATTATCAGAATCTTATGGTTACAGAGGAACAGATAGATTTCCTTAATAAAAAAATTAAGGATGCCGATGCGATTGTTGTCGGCGGAGCTTCGGGAATGTCCGCGGCTTCAGGTTTCAAGTTCTATTATCAATGTGATGATGTATTTCGCATGATTGCGGGTTCACTGGAGGAAAAATATGGTTTTCACAATTTCTTTGACGGACTGTACGACCGTCAGCATACTTTGGGAGAACATTGGGCAATGCTCATCAGGGTATCCAAATATATTTTTGACTGTGAAACAGGCGAAACCTACAGGGAACTGGCCGAGCTGCTCGATGGCAGGAACTATTATATAGCCACGACCAATCAAGATGCACAGTTTTTTCGCGTATTCGATGAAGACAGGATTACCCGCATACAGGGCGACTGGCGTTATTGGCAGTGCAAAAGAAAGTGCCACGACGAAATCTACTATAACAAAGAGCAGGTTTATGAGCTGCATGAAAAAATAGAAAATGATGCCCTTCCCGATGACCTGATTCCACGCTGTCCCAAATGCGGCAGGGAAATGGATCCCTGGATACGTTCGCGTACTTTTCTGCAAGGCAGTTATTATCAAAAGGAAATGGATCGTTATCATGATTTTCTACGCACATTTTCCAGACGCAATACCCTCTTTCTGGAACTTGGAGTGGGCATGATGACCCCGATGTTCATCAAGGAACCCTTTATGAACATGGTCTACCAGTGGCCGCGGTCATTTTATGCGACGCTGAATCCGCAGCATGCCATTGTGCCGAAGGAAATAGCTGATAAGAGCATTGCCATCAGTGACGATATTGCCATTACTTTGAAACAGTTATTGGGCAGATCCACTGAAGGAATGATAAAGCATGCCCCTAATGAAGTATTTACACCATCAAGAATTTACTAATGGAGAGCATAGAAAGAACTTACAGGGAGATATGCGAAGCAGATAAGGTGCTTATAGGGGCAAGCAACGGGCTCTCCATATCCGGCGGTATCCATATTTTTGCGGACAACGCAGATTTTAGGGAGCATTTTTCGTACTATCGCAATCGGCTTGGGATCCCCAACATTATAAACGGCTGCTTTTTTCCTTACCGTACAGCAGAAGAAAGATGGGGTTTTTACAGCAGTATGTACAATTATTTTACCGTGGTCAGACCAGTGAGTGAGGTTATGCAGAACCTGACATCCCTGATCCGAAAAAAGGATTATTTTGTTGTTACATCCAATATAGACGCCCATTTTATCCACGCAGGGTTTGACAGGGACAGACTCTTTGAAATTGAGGGCAACTGCTGCGACATGCAGTGCGGCAAAGGTTGCCATGAAACTGTTTATCCAGCTGAAGAACTGCTCATAAAGATGTTCGCACAGAAGGAAAATGGAAAGGTGCCAAAAGACCTTGTACCCAATTGTCCCCAATGCGGCGGACCGATGGTATTGCATATTGAGACCGACCGGAATTTTGTAAAAGACCACAGATGGAACGACAGTGCATCAGCTTACAGGGATTTTTGTCAAGTTCCTTCGGACAAAAAAATTGTCCTGCTGGAACTGGGTGTGGGGATGCGTAACAGGCTCATCAAACAGCCGTTCATGGACTTTACCTATAAACACCCGAATGCAACCTATGTAACGTTCAACAAGGGCGATATTTATATCCCAAGTGAGATCGCTGGACAGTCCGTTGCAATGGACGGGAATATTGCGAAATTTCTGAATGTCCTTGCAGGGAAGAATAATGACAGGAACAAAGAAGATGGGAATAACGCTAAAACAAATTCCTGAATGAACACATCGACAACTATTCTTGATCTGCCGGAAAATATTTCTATAGCGGATAAATACAGGTACTGGTATGATTTTATGGAGAATGAAGTGAGCTTTAACCGTGAAGACAGCCCGCTCCATGCCAGACCGCACTGCCGCAGGGTTCTTTTCCTTGCACTGAAACTGAGCGAAAAAATGGGATTAACGGAAAGAGAGAAAGATATACTGTGTCTCGCTGCCGTTTTTCACGATTCCAGACGGGAGGATGAAGGACTTGATAAGGGCCACGGGCTAAGGGCGGCCGAGTATTACGGGCATTATTGTACGGTCAACAATTTACCTTTTGTTCCGGAAGTACACCTCATCTGTGCCTACCATGACCATGATGACAGTGAAGGTATTGCAGACATAACGCATTTAATAGAAAATGCCGAAGGGTGTATAAGGTTATACCGTGTTTTTAAAGATGCTGATGCACTGGACCGTTTCCGGCTTGGCCCAAACGGACTTGACGTTCGGTTCTTACGTAACGCTCAAGCCCTGGAGCTGGTAGAAACGGCAAAGGAAATGCTGCCAAGATCAGAGTTCAGATAACGGAAAAGTACGTGATCATCCCAATAATTCATTTAATATTTATCAAAATGGTAGTTATTGGGCAAGTTTTGGTAGCCGGTTCGGTTATTTAATTGGCGAACTTTGCATCATACGTTTAACAAGTTAAATAAATTGTAAAAAGATGAGTAAAAAAGCATTACTGGTTATAGATATCCAGAACGACTATTTCAAAAACGGAGCATGGGAACTTGTAGGATCTGAGGAGGCAAGTCTTCAGGCCCGTAAAATGATCGATCATTTTAGAGCAAACGATCTTCCTATCGCACATATCCAGCATTTTGCAACAGACGGGAATATTCCATTTTTCCATCCTGGAACAGCAGGGGCAGATATTCACGAAAATGTAAGACCTGCCGAAGGAGAGAAAGTGGTAAAAAAATATTACCCAAACAGCTTCAGGGAAACCGATCTATTGGAATACCTGAAATCCAACGGCGTTACTGAAGTGGTCATAACAGGAATGATGTCGCATATGTGCGTTGATGCAACCACAAGAGCGGCAAAAGACCTTGGGTTTGAATGTACGGTTATCAGTGATGCCTGTGCTTCAAGAGATCAAGAGCTTCAGGGAAAAGTGGTTAAAGCAGAGGATGTACATACTGCGTTCATTGCAGCCTTGACATTCTTCTATGCAAATGTAACAACGGCAGATGAATACATCAATGCCTAAAAATGTATGTGGGAACAAATTAAAATTGTTCCCACTTTCTATTTTGGAATAAAATTCAACTTCAATATAAGCAAGTTAATAGAAAATTTAATGTTAAAATAGCGGAAATCAGACATTCATCCTTGCACCCTTGATCAAATAAAACTATTTTTGTAGATTGATGAACAGGACTATACCAAATATTTCAATGAACTGTAAGCGATATTTTTTTGTAATCGCTGCAATCTTATTGGTATTACTTACATCTTGTCCTGTAAAGATTGCCATAAAAAATATGGCCGGCATTCCGGTTAAAACGGAACAGGCTCCAACAAAGGGAGGCACTAATTTTTCAGCAACTACTTTCGAAAAATGCTCCCCGACTGAAATTACCCATTCGCAGTCAAACCAAAACAATCTTAGTAGTCCCGATTTACTACCGGTAGCTATTTTTACTGCTGCTTTTCTTTTCCTTTTCGGTATTCGTTACATCACCAAAGGAAACAAGCATCCACTTTACAGCAGTAGCGGTAAAATCCGCAATGCCATCCCTCTGTTTCTGGAATACAGGAAACTCATCATTCACTACTCCCATTAATCTCTTATCCATCTATCAACCCTACAGGTTTTTAGATTGATTTTCTATTGTTTCCATTTTAAAATAATCTTCGGTCGCCTTTTGTACGGCCTATCCAAAATTATATCGTAATATGATAAAACATATTATGGCAACCACATTTTCGTGGCTTGCCATTGTTGCTGCGTTACCGTTGTACGCACAACAGCAACAAGAAAATACCTTAGGCAGTCTTTGGCCTAAAGTAGAAGAGAACTATCCCGGGGTTGGAGCAAAAATGTCGGCGATTGACGCGGCAAAATTTAATCAACGGGCAGTTAAGGGCAATACGCTGCCACAGGTAAAAGCACAGGCACAGAATACATATGGTACTTACCAGGGCAGTGCCGGAGCCTTCTTTCCGCAGGCCGGATTTTTCAATGTAAGCGGTTCGGCCGCACCATTGGAAGGCAGTTCTACAGCAGCCAATACCTTTGGTTCTGCTATCGTGGAATGGGAAGTATTTTCCTTTGGAAAGCTCCGAAAACAGAACGAAGCGGCGGATGCCCTATACAATAAATCGGTCATCGATAAAGATGCATATATACTTAATCTGAAAAAGACCCTATCCGAAAGGTACATCGTTCTTTTGTACAACGATGCCAAACTGCAATGGACACAGAAGAACGCCGAAAGATTGGACGATATCCGTAAAATCACAGCAGGATTATCCGCATCGGGTTTAAGACCTGCGGCAGACAGTCTGATCGCCTCTTCATCCTATGTGCAGGCAATGGGTGAACACGACAAATGGAACGGGTTTAAAAATGCCGCCTACATTAAACTATCGGAACTGTACGGCAATGATACCGTCAATTATACGGCATCTACCTTCCGTTTTGGCAATCCCTCCGAAAATACGTTAAGTAAAATAACGTCCATCAATCCCTCACATCCTATTTTAGATGCTTTGGATAAGCAATCCGAGTATTACACATTGAGCGGGGAAGCACAGAAAAGGTCTTCTTTACCGTCGGTCAACCTTTTGGGCGGTTATGCCTATCGGGGTACGGGCATCAGCCCAAACGGTATGGTATCGGGAACATGGAAAGACGGCTTTAACAATACCACCAACAACTTTCTGGCAGGCATAGGCATCACCTGGAACCTGACCAGCCTGCATACCAACCGTATGAAAGGCGAACAGCTTTTTAAAGAAGCGGAAAGTACCAAATTATTGCAGTCACAGTACCAGCAGGCGATGCAGGCGGATTTATCCGCTTCGCAGGCAAAAATTGTTCAACAGTACGAGCAGCTCCGAAAAACGAAACTTGCTGTACAGCAGTCGCGTGATGCCTACAATATGTACCTGGCAAGGTACAAGAGCGGTCTGATCACGCTGAGCGAGCTCTTACAGATACGCCTTCTGCTCGAACAGGCAGAGAACGCCCATATCGAGGCCTCCCGTGATTATTGGGTATTGCTGGCTTACGAAGCTGAACTGACCGCCGATTTCGACTTTTTATTCAACAACCTTTAAATAATCGTATATGAACATGATAAGATTTGCGTTAAGGAAGCCCATTGCGATTATGGTTGTCGTACTGGCTATAGCTTTCTTTTCCTATAACAGCGTAAAAAAAATAAACGTAGATATTTTTCCCGAAGTTGAACTGCCTGCCATATACATATCGATGTCATACGGAGGACTCTCACCGGCGTATATGGACGGCTTTATGGCAAACGAATTCCAGAAAGTACTCCTATTTGTGAGCGGTGTAAAAAATATTGATTTCAAGAGCGTACAGGGTCTGACCCTCATGAAACTGACCTTTCATCCGGGAACGGATATGTCTCAAGCCGCCGGAGAAGTTGCCACCTTTACAAACAGGGCTATGGGATTTCTGCCACCGGGAGCTGTTCCGCCCATGGTCGTCAGGTTCGACGGCAGTTCGCTTCCGGTAGGTAACCTTGTTTTTGAAAGCGACCAGCGTTCCGTTAATGAAATACAGACATTGGCATTGACCAAGATCAGACCGATGTTCGTACAGATTCCGGGCATTACTTCTCCTGCTCCGTTTGGCGGAAATGTCCGTTCTATTGTCATCAACATTGACCCCGAAGCGATGCAGGCGAACGGGTTAAGCCCTGAAGATATAACGGTTGCCATTACTAAAAACAGTCTTCCGTCACCTGCCGGAAATATCCGTATCGGAGAAGAAAACCTAATGGCTCCCATTAATTCCATCGCCAAAGGACCGGACGAGTTATTGAAAACTCCTGTAAAAACAAGTGATAACCGCACCGTATATGTTGGCGATGTTGCCCGTGTGGAAGACGGTGCCGACCAGACCGTCGGTTACGCCCTGATTAACGGCAAACGGTCGGTTTACCTGCCTATTATTAAAAAGGCGGATGCTTCCACACTGGATGCCGTGGAAAACCTGAAAAAGGCCATTCCTATGCTGAAAGACCAATTGCCTGAAGATGTAAAGGTTAGCTATGAATTTGACCAGTCGAGTTATATCGAACGTTCCCTTTCCAATCTTATCCACGAGGGGATTCTAGGAGCGGTTTTCACAGGATTGGTCATATTACTCTTCTTAGGTGATACTCGGGGAGCGATCATTGTTGTACTGACTATTCCGATTGCCATCCTTACGGCAGTTACGACTTTGCACCTTTTCGGACAGACCATCAATATTATGACATTGAGCGGTCTTGCCCTGTCCATCGGGATCCTCGTAGATGAGGCAACCGTTACGATAGAGAACATACATCAGCATATGGAAATGGGCAAGCCCAAACAGCGGTCGATCGTAGATGCCCTGCTCGAAATCTCTATCCCCAAACTGCTGATATTGCTCTGTATTCTTGCGGTATTGACCCCTGCGTTTATTATGACGGGCATTCCAAAAGATATGTTCATGCCTTTGTCTATGGCGGTTGCTTTTGCGATGATTGCTTCCTTTTTGGCTTCGCAGACTTTTGTACCGATACTGGCAAACTGGATGATGAAGAACAAGCACAATACAGAAGCTAACACACCGAGAAAGCGGGCTTTCTTTGATAAGTTCCGTGTGAATTATTCGTACCGTATGCGGAAATGGGGAAAAAAATCACTTGTGCTTTTCGTGGGATATGTTGCCGTTGCCGCAGGAATTGCCGCACTGCTCTTGAACGTGGTCGGGACAGATGTTATGCCCGTTTCCAATAATGGAGATTTTCAGCTCCGGATACAGGCACCACAGGGAACCAGGATCGAAAAAACGGAACAGATCGTCAGTGATATTACCGAAGACATCCGTGAACTTATACCTGAGAACGGCATCAACATCACCTCCGCATTTGTAGGGATGCATTCCGCAGGAACGCCCATCAATCCTATTTTCTTATTTACCAGTGCTTCCCACGAGGCGGTTTTACAGGTATCGGTCAATCAGGAAGTATATAGCGGATCGATGGAAGAGCTGAAAGAAAACATCAGGAAAAGGATTGCCGTAGTGCATCCCGAAGTCGCATTCAATTTTGAACCGATGGAACTGACCGAAAAGATTATGGGACAGGGTGCTATGACACCTATTGAAGTCAAAGTAGGTGCAGGTCAGTTAAAGGGTGCTTATGCACACGCATCAAAGATTGAAGCCAACCTTAAAAAAGTGCCTTACCTGCGTGATGTCCGCATTGCCGAAGCCATTGCTTATCCGAGTATGGAAATCGAGGTAAACCGTGATCTTGCCGGGCAGTTCGGGCTGACGATGCACGATATTACCCGCAGTCTTGTCACGGCTACATCATCTACCCGTTTTACGGACAAAAATTTATGGATTGACCCCAAATCAGGATTGGTATTCCAGACGCAGGTACAGATACCGGAGGGCATTATGTCGGAAGAAAGACTGCGGTCGCTTCCTTTGAAAGCGGGAAGTCTTCGCCCTGTGCTGGAAGATGTAGCAAGCATACGCAGGGTCACGGCTCCGGCACAGGTAAACCGTAAGGGACCGAACCGTTATGTAACTATCGTTGCCAATGTGTACGGAAAAGATCTGGGTACAGCTTCCCATGCAGTGAAGCAAGCCATTAAAGACGCGGGAGAGCCGCCCCGAGGTACAACTGTTTGGACAGAGGGTACATTACAGCTCTTAGATGACACATTGGGCAGTCTTTTGGCAGGTTTGGGTGTAGCCATTATTGCCATATTCCTGATGCTTTCGGCTTATTACCAGTCGTTCAAAGTGCCATTGATTATCCTATCGGTATTGCCTGCCGTAATTGCGGGCAGCCTTATTATTCTATTCCTTACGGGCAGTACGCTCAACCTGCAATCCTATATGGGTATTATTATGTCGCTCGGGGTATCGGTTTCCAATGCGGTACTGTTGGTCAATCAGGCAGAATATTACCGTAAAAAATTACTCCTGAAACCTGCCAATGCTGCAAGGCTTGCAGCCTCGTCCAGGTTAAGACCTGTAATAATGACCGCAGCAGCAATGCTTGCCGGAATGTTGCCGATGGCAATGGGCTTGGGCGACGGAGCAGAACAGGTAGCACCTTTGGGCAGGGCGGTTATCGGCGGGCTTATTGCCTCTACCGTAACCATTCTTTTATTGGTTCCGCATTTCTTTTCTTCCCTGATGTCGAGGACTAAAGTCATCAGTCCGTCTTTAGACCCTGATGATTATGAGAGCAGGTATTATGCAGAACAATCCGGTAAACAAACGATATAATAAACTTTAAAAATTAGCATTACAATGTATCACAGCATTTCAATCAATAGAAAATCAACAATCCTACTGGCATTGACCACATCGCTGGTATTGATGCTTTCAGCTTGTTCCCAAAAAGAGCAGGAAAAAGGACAGGTGAAGGAAGTACAGGAAAAGCCCGTAAATTATAAAACGGCTCCCGTACAGTTTATCAATCCCGAATACGAAATATCCGTTCCGGCAGAACTGAAACCCTTTGAGCAGGTAGCGGTGTATGCTAAAGTTACGGGATTTGTACAACGGATGTATGTAGATAGAGGCGACAGGGTTCGCAAAGGCCAGCTTTTGGCGGTATTGGAAGCTCCCGAAATGCAGCAACAGTACCTTTCCGACAAATCCACAGAGCAAAAGGTATATAGTGATTACCTGTACGCAAAACAGGCGTATGACCGATTGGTAACGGCTTCCAAAACAACCGGAGCGGTAGCCGATATTGAGCTGGACAGGGCTAAAAGTGCTATGGAGAGTGCCAAATCCGCCTATGAGGCTTCCAAAGCAGGTACGGCGCATTCTTCGCAGTTGTCGCAGTATCTCCGTATCACAGCACCGTTTGACGGCGTGATTACCCAGAGGAATGTTTCCGTAGGAGCTTTGGCAGGAACAGGAAGCAATACGCCTTTATTTATGATGGCACAGAGTAATAAGCTACGCCTTACCTTATCCCTGCCCGAAAAACACGCAGCATCCGTACACCAGGGAATGCCCGCTACATTTACAGTTAGCTCACAGCCCGGTAAAACGTTTGATGCCAAACTTTCCCGTACATCGGGACTGCTTGACCAGGAAGACCGTTCCCTTACATTGGAGTTTGACGTAAGCAACCCGTCAGGCGAATTGCAGGGAGGCGATTATGCACAGGTCAAGCTGAAATTAAAGCGTAAAAGCCCGTCGAATTGGGTACAGACCAAGAGCGTACTAAATACGCAGTCGGGAACTTATGTTTTGACGTTGAACAACAACGAGGTAAAACGGATTGCTGTAAATGAGGGGGTACGTTTAGATACACTGACAGAGGTTTTCGGTAATCTTTCGCCCGAAGACAATATCATTCTGAAACCGTCAGAAGAAATCAAAGAGGGTAAAATAAACTAACAAAATATGAAGGATATGAAAATGAAATTAAATAAAAGAGCGATGCTCACGTACATTTTGGTAACAATTGGAGGCTTCTGCTTTGCGGGCTGCAACGGCAATGAGCAAACGAAAACCGTGTCGCAATCCGCACCAACTGCAATCGCGGAAAAAGAAAATACATCATTGCCGGAACAGACCGGTGATGATGTGGTATTTAAAGACAAGGATGGAAAAACCGTATCGCTAAAATCCTTAAAAGGCAAGGTGGTATTCATCAATTTTTGGGCTACGTGGTGTCCGCCATGTATTCAAGAAATGCCGTCAATCAACCAACTGAAACAATCATTTAACGGCAATAACGACATCGTGTTTTTAATGGTAGATGTGGATAACAAAATCGAAAAATCTACTGCATTTATGAATAAGAAAAAGTATGACCTGCCTGTATATGTTCCAGCCGGAAATATACCTTCCGATTATTTAGGAGGTGCAATTCCGACTACGGTTATACTCGACAAAAGCGGAGATATGATTGCCCGTTTAGAAGGTGGTAGGGATTATTCAAGCCCCGAAATAGTGAAAGCCCTTAAAGAATTGGTGGAAAGTAACTAAAAATGAACGAAATTATGTTGAACAACAAAGAGCTTTCAAAAGAAAAACCACCTACAAATCAGTTTTGGCAGTACATCCGTAAAAACGGTTTTACTATATTAATGGTCATCTTGATCGGGGTACTGTTCGTCAGCCCCGATGCAAAATCATTCCTGCTACGACAACTTATGGCAACAGGGATTTTTAATGCAAGTATAGATAAAAAGGACACGGATACAGTGAACCAGGTAAACGCAGATTTTAATTTTTCCGACGAGAAAGGCAATGTTGTGAATACCTCCTCATTAAGAGGAAAAGTAGTATTCATCAACTTCTGGGCATCGTGGTGTCCGCCTTGCAGGGCTGAGTTTCCTTCTATTGAAAAACTCTATTCCACATTCAAAGACCATCCTGATTTTTTCTTTCTTACAATTAATGAGGATAACGATATAGCGGTAGCAAGAGAATATTTGAATAAAGAAAAGTTTTCAGTTCCACTTTACAGATCCAGTGGTAATGTTCCGGCAGAAATTTATGCCGGGTCGTTGCCCACAACGCTTGTATTAGATAAGACAGGAAAAATCCGATTTCACCACACAGGATTTGCTAATTATACTTCCGAAAAGTTTATAGAGCAGATGAAAGAATTGATGGAAGACTAAGAATTAAAAGGTCTTCCATTTGATAATTAACCGTACAAAATAGATTGTTTATATAACCACAAAAAATTACCGAATGGAAAAATGCTATAGAGAATGTATTCGAAACGTCGAGGAAAAAATTATTGAGTTGACAATGGAAATGGAAAATCCAATTTTGCTGGCGCAGGAGATTATTGAACTTCTGATTAATAACATGGCAGATTTGAAAAAGTTTGTGGCAGAACGAGGCTTTAATAGTACAGAAGAGGAAATATATTTCTTTAAGCATTTAAAGCCTGTCATTCTTTCAAAACTTATTTATCACAATGCTGTTTACAAAATAGAAACAAAAAAGCCTTATGGCAATGGGAAAGCCATTAAAAAATATATCGATAATGAACTTTCAAAGTTGAAAAGGTATTTTGATAACAATCTCGATTTTTATAAATATTACAGAACTAACAGCACCTATTTGGACCACAAATATTTTGTACGTGGAAAACATGATATTAAATTGAGCCTTGACACGTTTTATTTCGAAGCAGATCACAATTTTACAACTTCACACGACTATAAAGTAGCCAAAATTATTGCAAATGACCTGATACAGGTATATCTTGAAGATCAGCTAAATACCCGAACCCCTAAAAAATCATTTGATGATAATCCTTTAAAATGGACTGCCAATAAAACTGCATTAACCGAATTAATTTATGCTCTGTATTCACAAAATGTTTTTAATAACGGAAATGCCGACATAAAAGAAATAGCAAAAACATTTGAAAGCATCTTTAATGTTGATCTAGGAGATTTCTATCATACTTTTATGGAACTTAAATCCCGAAAAATAAACCGTACAAAATTCATTGATAGCTTACGCGATGCTTTAATCAGAAAAATGGATGAACAGGATGAAAAGGTATAATACCAACTAAACAAAAAAGTAAACGTTGATTTATGATAGTCTACGTTTACTTTTTACATTGTAAGTCAGTTCCGTTTCACAACACACCCCTTGGTATGTGGACGCCTTTTGTTCTTACAATGGCTTCCGAAATATTTTGGTTTTGTTCCTTTTTCTCAGTCTTTTCAGCAGGCTCTTCTTTCGTCTCAGGAGCAATTGACAACATAATTTTTCTTTCTACACCAGCCAATTCCGTTTTGAGTTCGCTTAGTCGGGTTTCTTTGTTCCAAGTACCGTTTACGATTTCCTGAAGTACAGGCAGGTCTTTTTTGAGTTCCACATTTTTCTTTTGTTCCTGTTCTATATATCCGGGCAGTTTTTCCAATGCCTTTAGAAAATTCATCGCTGCCGTTTCAGGATCTTTCGCCATGATACCGTTGTTGTACGTGTATTTGATATTGCCTTCACCTTGTATTAAAAAACGGTTTACACGAATATCCACGCCCTCTTTTTCAGAAACTTCGGTTTTGACCAATAACTGAAATCCATACAAACTTCCTATTTCCTGATAATCACCACCTGTGCGGGCTTTATCCGCTATCTGGTTGAGTTTTGCACCAATCTGTTTGACATCGGCATTTGCCGACAAACCCTCCAACTGAACAGGATTGGCAATACTGTCGTCCGAATGTTTTTGTATTCGCTTTTCTAAATTATTCCAGTCAAGGCTCATCCGTTCCAATCGGGATTTGGAACCTTCCAGCATAGCCTTAACATCTTCTAACTTATGTTTAGAACTGTATTTAGAACGATTGAATGCTTGTTTCTCGCTTTCCAGACCCGCAATCTGTTTTTCCAATTTTGCTTTTTCAAGCAAATCGGTATTTCCCGAAAGTATTGCCACGTATTCAGAGAAATTCATGCCGGTTTTTTCGTCCATTGCACCTTCATCAATGGTACGTTTGCCCATGCTGTTACTTTTCAGCTGACCAATGAAAACCTGCTTGTTGTACAAGGTATTGAATTTATAGCTGTCTAATGATTTCTCAACCGCATAGATAAAAATATCTATTTTGTTGTCTGCAAAGAACTTAGCAATATCATTCCCTTTTCGGATAGCCCGCCCATCCCTTTGGGCAAGGTCTGACGGTCGCCATGGTATATCGAGGTGATGTACGGCAACCGCTCGTTTCTGTGCATTTACACCTGTACCCAACATTTCTGTAGAACCAAACAGTACCCTTATCTTTCCCTCATTGACATCGCTGATGAATTGCTTACGCTGCTTTTCGTTTTTGGCTTCCTGTATAAAACGAACTTCGTTTGCAGGGATACCGTGGTCTTCAACAAGTTTGCGTTTAATTTCCGAATATACATTCCATTCGCCTGGCTTGTAGGTTCCCAGATCGGAGAATATAAATTGTGTACCTTTCTGTGCATTGAACTTAGTGTAGTATTTGGCAATGTTTGCCGCACAATGGGAAGCTTTATTGTCAGGGTGATCTTCGTATTTACGGTTTATCATCCGCATATCCAAAGACATCTTACGAGCGTAATCCGTAGCGATGAGCATCTTTGCCTTTTCCTCACTTTGAGATAATGGCGGTCGTCCCAACAGTTCAGCATTGCCCGTTTTGGCAAATTCCATCAATTTTTTGATAAATACTTCCTGCTCTGGTGTTGGAGGGATATTGTATAGTATCTCATTCTTTTCCGGACGATCTATGCCTATATCTTTGGCGGTTCGGTAATCCGTTATCTCGGAATAGAATTGGGCAAGTTCTGGCACTTTGATAAAGAAGCGGAAACGCTCTTTTGATACAATATTGTTAGCCACCGAAAATTCATAATCGGTAGTCTTGCGGGCATAGATCGCTGCCCAGGCATCAAAGCAATTGATACCTTGTTTTTCCAATGCCTGTGGTCGCAAGTATTTAAAAAGCAGATACAGTTCCGTCAGCGAATTGCTAATCGTAGTACCCGATAGAAAAGTTGCTCCCAAATCCTTTCCGGTGCGTTCCTGAATGGTACGGATGGCAAACAGCAGGTTCATTGCCCTTTGGCTTCCTGCCATATTGCCCAATCCGGCAACACGCTCATGGCGGGTATTAAACATCAGATTTTTGAAACGATGGCTTTCATCGACCAACAAGTGATCGATGCCCATCATTTTAAAATCAACTACATCATCCTTTCGGTTTTCAATATCGTGTTCCAGTGTTTTCAACCGGACTTCAAGGTTCTGTTTGCGTATCTGTACGCCTTTGAGCATACCTCTTGAAATTTCATTGCCCTGTGCTTCCAGAGCAGCAAGGTTATCCTCAACGTTCTGTAGCTCACCTTCCAATATCTCTTTCTGCATTTCAGGTGATTGGGGTATCATCCCGAATTGATCATGCGTCAATATCACACAATCCCAATCGTTATTTTTGATGTCGCCAAAAATCCGTTGTCTTTTCTGTGGAGTAAAATCTTCCTTTCCGGGATATAGGATTTTAGCGTGTGGATAAGCTTTACGATAGGTTTCCGCTATTTCGTGGACATTGGCTTTCAGCCCTAATATCATCGGTTTATGTACCATGCCCAACCTCTTCATTTCCTGAGCAGCCGTACACATTATCAAGGTTTTGCCAGCACCTACTTCATGGTCGCAAATCGCTCCTCCATTCAGCTTTATCATCCAAACGGCATCCTTCTGGCTTGAATATAGGTCTTCAATACCCAGACCTTTTCTGTCCAGTCCGGGAAACTCCTGATGGCTTCCGTCATATTGCGGACGTACAAAGCAATTGAACGTGTCATTGTACTGATCAGTTAGCCGTTTTTTAAACTCATCGTTCTGGGCATGAAGCCAATCAGTAAAAGCGGTACGGATTTCATCAATTTTGGTATTCGCCATCTGTATGGCTTCCATATCCCTTACCTTGACTTCCTTGTCATCTATTGTAACCTTTTTGGTAATATCAGGCGTGGTATTGACCAGAGCGTGCTTCAGTAAAGCAATTCCATCATAGGTACGGCTTTGCGATTTGATGGCGTACTTATCCCAGATGTGTACGTTCTTGCTGTTGCAATTGATATTGAAATCGTCTGTGGTTTCAGAATAATGAATGCGTACATCCGTATCGAACAGGTGCGAAGCGAAGCGGGCATAAATCCTTGTGGGTATCCAGCGTTCCCCTAAATTAAAATCCAGTTCTTCAAATTCGATACGCCTTGGTCGAGCCTCTTCCAAAGCCGAAAGACTTTCCTTTGCTTCTTTGTCTTCAGGGTGGTTCTCTACATAGTTGCGTACATCGTTTGCTTTTTCAACCACGTTTCCGGCAATCCATCTTTCGGTTATTTCATACCCTTTCTGCAAAGGATCGTAATAAATACGTCCGTGCAGGGAATTCTTTAGTTCATCAGCAGGCATTCCGCTGATTTCTGACATATAATCCAAGTCAACCGTTCCAAATCGGTTGAGCGATGCGGATAAGGCTTCATCGGGATTATCGGTAGCAAGCGTGGTAGTAGAGAAACTTACCGGACGGTGGAATATATCCGATTTATGCACAACACCGCCAACCACACGTTCCAGATAAGGAATTTCCTTTCCGGCACTATCAGTTTTGATGAGTTTGATATTATCAGCACTGTTCAGGTTGCCGTACTTTTTGACAAAAGCGTCGTACAAGCTGTTCAGCTTTTCCCGCTCATCTTTATGTTCTGTTTGCTTTTCAGCTTCTTTTTGATAAAGATCAATATAAATATCACGCAGGTTGATATAGGCTTCGGTTCTTAGCTTTTGGTTTTGTGGCAAAGCCAAAGGATGAAACACAGCGTTTTCCCTGTAAACATTTATGTTTTTCAGGTAGCCAACTGCTCCTTTGAACGATACCAGGCTATCGTTTCTGTGGAAAGCCTGTAAAGGTTCGGTGTAGGGTTCTGGTTCTGTTGGTATTACTTGTATGGGGATTTGTTCAGATTTGCCGTTACCATTCAAGCCAGAAAACAAATCGCCAATAATTGCTGCCTGTCCGTTTTGGGAAGTTTCCGCTTTTGGTGTAATTGGGGTTGGCGTAAAGGTTTGCTGCATCGTTCCATTGAACAGATTGCCCTGATAGCTTTTCCTTACAGCTTTCTTTTTGGCAGGCGTTTTCTTTTTAACTGTTGGTATAGGTGTAACTAATGCTACGGGTTGCGGGCTTTCAAAAAGGTCGAACAAATTCAGTTGTACTTCCTGATTGGGAACTGTATTATTTGATGGAACCTGTTTCTGTTCTTCTTTTAAAGGTTCACTTGCAATTATCGGCTGAATAATGGGTTCAACTTTAGGTACAGGCGGTGGAACCTCTTCTTTTTGTAAAGAGGCATCTTGCTTTTTACCGTTGTATAAGTCAAGGTTCAGGTAGTTCCCAAAATCTTCCCTTAGCAGTTTTGTTACATCATCCGCAATACCTTGGGCACCTCCGCTGTGCAGAAAGATAGGCTGTTTACGTCCGTACTGGTCTGTGCTTTCGATAATCTCGTCAAAGACAGTACAGGCTGAATACATGACCCACGCATTTATCTTTCGATCGTCTTTGGCATCGATAGATAGGCAGAAATCTTTTTCGTTTTCGGTAAGTTCTTTTTTGTTCTTGTTCTTCTGTAAGATCACCAGGTCACTTCCTACTTCGGTTCCGGCATGTTCGGTAAAGAGATTGTTGGGCAACCTGACCACAGATACAAGATTGTTCTCTTTCATCAAGGCTTCCCGTATTGGCTGATTGGCAGGGCTGTCCAATACGCCCTGCGAGGTGATGAATGCCAGGATACCGCCATCACGAAGCATATCGCTTCCCTTTAAGAAGAAATAGTTGTGAATGGCTTTTGCCGCCAATGCTTTTGCAGGATCATTCCCTCTTGTATAGGAAAGGTCAAAAACCGAAGCCGTACCAAAAGGAATATTACTGGTAACCAGATCATAGCTCTCTTTATCTGCTTCAGGTATGTCTTCAAAACCCCGGACGTGTGCATTCACATCAGGGTAGATATGTTTCAGAATTTTTCCAGTAAGCAGGTCTTTTTCATAAGCTGAAATATCACGTATAGTTCCAAAACTTTCTTTGAACCTTTCTATAAATGCTCCGGCTCCGGCAGAAGGTTCCAGCATTTTATTGACGGTAATACCGTTTTCTTTCATTACATCTGCCAATGCTTTGATCAGTGGCGCAGGCGTGTAAAAAGCGGTAAGTACGGAGTTCCGCATACTATCTACATAGCGACGGTATTCTTTTTCGTCCGCGGAGTTTTCTCTTAAAAGCTGGTGCAATTCCTGTGTAGCTTCAAAGAACTGGTGGTCTGTTTTTCTCCAATTGTTGATGTCTATTTCGTCTGCTACAGGGTTCAAAACGAACTTTAGACCGCCAAATCCGCTGTATTGCATCATTAGCAGTCTTTCGCCCGACGTGGGTGTCCGTTTCTCCTTATCAAGTTTAAAAGCTGTTCTTAGGGCATAAATGTTCTGTTGGAGATGGAACTTTTTACTGAAGGCCATTTTCCTCAATCCAGATTGCGATGGTTCCGGTTATTTCAGTGTAGAGAAGGTCGTACTCTGTGGTATAGGCGAAATCATCGGTTAATTGGTAATTTGTGAAAACGGGTTCGCAAACAGGAGACATTTTCAAGGCAAATGGTCGCAGTTCCTCATCTGCCATGATGGTGTCGAACTCATTGCATACGGCTTGGAACACCGTATCAAATTTGGAGAAATGCAAGCCCTCAAAAAGTATGTAATTGGCTATTTCATCACATCTTTCAATAGGATTTCCCGATCGGAAAGCTCCCTCGTAAGCATTAGCCGCCCATGAGGAACGCTGCTGTATAAACTTTGTGTCAAAGGCTTTTTCGGGAAAGCTGGTATTGAGTAATTCTTGTAGTCGTAACTTAAAATACGAAAGGTCTTTTTGCTGTGTATCCATACTATATTTTGTTTAGAATTTTGATGAAAACCTAAAATTATAGCAACAGATAAGCGCTTTTAAAAAAGTGGTAGTGTTTGGCTTTGAGAGGCAGGATTTGGCGTAAGGAAGTTAATGGCGAGGAATTTAATTTGTATTTTTACCAAAGTAAATTTTAAAAATTATGAAAAACATTTATTTCGTTTTGCTGTCAGCAATTCTTTTCCTTACAGGCTGCTCTAACGGATCACAAACAAACGACCCGATCCCGGAACACGAAACTTTTGAAGTTCAGTCCAAACAAATTGGTGAAAAAAGAACCATCAATGTATGGACACCAGAAGGTTACAAAACAAGTGTGGATTCTTTACCTGTAATGTATATGGCAGACGGTGGAATTAAAGAAGACTTTCCGCATATAGCCAACACACTGGCTAAACTTATTAAGGAGAAAAAAATAAAACCACTTATTCTTGTAGGTATTGAGAACACCGAGCGAAGAAGAGACTTGACAGGTTTTACCGAAGTAGAAAAAGACAAAGAAATTGCACCTGTCGTGGGAGGTTCGGAAAAATTCAGAGCCTTTATAAAAGAAGAGCTTTTCCCTGAAATTGACAAAAAATACAGAACTACAAGCGAAAAAAGTATCATTGGCGAATCTGCATCAGGGCTTTTTGTAATGGAAACTTTCTTCCTTACACCTGAAATGTTTGATAATTATATCGCTTTTGACCCTTCACTTTGGTGGAACAATCATTATTTGGTAAGAACAGCAAAAGAGCATTTAACAAAATTTCCTACTACGGAAAAACGAATTTGGTTTGCAGGCTCGAATGCAGCGGATGTTTCGCCTTATACGAAAGAGTTAGCCAGTATTTTTAAATCAGAAAATTATCCAAACATCAAATGGAATTTTTCTGATGAACCTAAAGAAAAGCACAATACGATTTTCAGGGCAACAAAAGAAAAAGCAATCGTTTGGACTTTGAACAAATAAGTAATGACACAACGGGATTTAGAAAAAAAAATATCTTTATTTTTTCAATTGGTACAGATTAAATTATGACGACACTCTTTATTAAAAATATGGTTTGCAACCGCTGTATAATGGTGGTG
Source organism: Flavobacteriaceae bacterium PS02338 (assembly GCA_029959615.1). GTDB lineage: Bacteria > Bacteroidota > Bacteroidia > Sphingobacteriales > Sphingobacteriaceae > Pedobacter. The sequence continues at coordinate 104,058 of JASCOD010000010.1, forward strand.
CAGAATGAATTGGAAAAGCTGGAGCTGACACTTAAAAGCATAAAGCTCGGCGAGGTTAAGCTCGAAAATGACCTCACGTCATCGGACAAAACTAGATTGGAAAAAGTTCTCATACCGTTAGGTTTTGAGGTAATTGATGATAAAAAAAGTCGCATCATTGAAAAAATAAAGAACATTATCATTGATCTGGTTCATTATCAGGACAGCGATAACAAAAACAACCTTTCTGATGTTCTGAGCAGCCAGCTACACCACGATTACAATTATCTTTCCAACCTGTTTTCAGAGGTAGAAGGTACAACTATAGAAAAATACTTTATTGCCCAAAAAATCGAAAAGGTCAAGGAATTGCTGGTGTATGACGAACTGTCGCTCAGTGAGATTGCCTTCCGGATGAACTATTCCAGCGTAGCATATCTAAGTAACCAATTCAAGAAAGTTACAGGACTGTCTCCGAGCCATTTCAAACAAATAAAGGAAGATAAAAGAAAACCGCTGGATAATTTGTAAATCTTACAGCAATAATATGGTTGATGAATTTCTTTAATTTTACAATTTAGAATATAGAAAATGAGCGATATAGATAGAAAAAATCATTGGGAAACGGTTTACGAAACAAAAAACCCCGATCAGGTAAGCTGGACACAGGAAATTCCCAAAACTTCCTTGGATTTTATTCATTCGTTTGAAGTGGATAAAACAGCCCGCATTATTGATATTGGCGGTGGCGACAGCAAATTAGTTGATTACTTGCTTGACAACGGATTTGAAAATATAACCGTTTTAGACATTTCTGCAAATGCACTTGAAAAAGCGAAAAAACGGTTGGGCGATAAGGCCGAAAATGTAAAATGGGTCGTTAGCGACATTACCGAATTTGAACCCAATACAACTTTTGATATTTGGCACGACAGAGCGACATTTCATTTCTTGACCACTAAAGAACAGGTGTCAAAATATCTTGACATTGCAAGAAGAAATGTGCGTGGTTATATGACCATCGGTACGTTTTCTAAAAACGGACCGACAAAATGCAGTGGGCTTGACATCAAACAATATGACGAGGAAACTTTGACCGCTGAACTTAAAAACGGTTTTGATAAGTTGAAGTGTATTACGGAAGACCATACAACACCATTCAATACAACCCAGAACTTTCTGTTTTGTAGCTTTAAACGGCAGGTGGATTAAATGAAACAATAAATCTTACAAATCAATTCCAAAAAATCACAATAGCAGCCGCTGTTATAATTGCCAATTTTGTAATGTAAATTAATGCAAACGAAATATGGCAACAAATAATAAAAATACAATTACGCAGACCTTTCCAGTTTTGGGAATGACCTGTGCTTCCTGTGCCGGAAGTGCCGAAAGCATTGTTCAGCACCAGGAAGGCGTTGTCGGTGCTTCTGTAAACTTTGCTACGGGCAACCTGACTGTTGAGTACCAGCCCGACATAATCGACGCGGATAAATTGCAGAAAGCGGTAAAGGACGGTGGCTACGACCTGTTGGTTGAAGACGAAAGCATACAGCAGGAAACCTTAGAAACCATACACGCTGAAAAGTTCAAAAAGCTAAAAACCAAAACCACGTGGGCAATAATCCTTTCGTTACCCGTTGTAGTAATCGGGATGTTCTTTATGGATATGCCTTACGGCAATGAGATTATGCTCGCATTTTCCACACCTGTAGTGTTATGGCTGGGAAGGGATTTTTTTGTGAACGCATGGAGACAGGCAAAGCACCGCTCTGCCAACATGGACACGCTGGTCGCATTAAGTACAGGGATTGCCTATCTGTTCAGCGTATTCAACATGCTGTTTCCTGAATTTTGGCATCAGAGAGGACTACACGCCCACGTATATTTCGAAGCGGCTGCCGTAATCATCGCATTCATTCTTTTGGGTAAATTGTTGGAAGAAAAAGCCAAAGGCAATACGTCATCGGCCATTAAGAAGCTGATGGGATTACAGCCAAAAAACGTGACCGTAATATTAGCGGACGGTACTGAGCAACAGACCCCGATTGAAAACGTAAACTCGGGCGATATCATACTGGTAAAACCAGGCGAAAAAATAGCGGTGGACGGTTTGGTTACGTCTGGGAACTCGTATGTAGACGAAAGTATGCTGAGCGGTGAGCCTGTTCCGGTACTGAAAAGTGAAAATGAAAAGGTGTTTGCAGGTACTATTAACCAGAAGGGAAGCTTCCGGTTCAAGGCCGTAAAAGTAGGCAAAGAAACAATGCTCGCCCAAATCATCAAAATGGTGCAAGATGCTCAGGGTAGCAAAGCACCTGTACAAAAACTGGTAGATAAGATTGCAGGCATTTTTGTCCCGGTTGTCATGAGCATCGCTTTTCTTACTTTCCTTTTATGGTTGCTTTTGGGCGGTGAAAACGGTGTGGTACAGGGACTGCTGGCTGCGGTTACGGTATTGGTTATCGCATGTCCGTGTGCACTGGGTCTGGCAACACCTACGGCAATAATGGTAGGCGTTGGCAAAGGTGCTGAAAATGGCATTTTGATCAAGGATGCAGAAAGCCTTGAATTGGCCAAGAAAGTAAATGCCATTATACTGGACAAAACGGGAACCATTACGGAAGGCCGACCTGAAGTAACGGACATCCTGTGGCAGGACAATGACGATACTGTTAAAAATATTTTGTTGAGCATCGAAAAGCAATCTGAACACCCCTTGGCAGAAGCCATAGTAAAGCATTTGGCAGGAACCACGGCCACAACGCTGTCGATGTTTGAAAGTATTACGGGCAAAGGAGCGAAAGCCGATCATAATAATGAAACTTATTTTGTAGGAAACAGAAAGCTTCTTTTTGAAAACAAAATCAATATTTCGGAACAACTGCAAAAGCGAGCAGATGAATGGAGCAAACAGTCCAAAACGGTAATTTGGTTTGCAAACAGCAAACAGGCTCTTTCTGTAATTGCCATTTCTGATAAGATTAAGGAAACTTCGGTACAGGCAATCAAAGAAATGCAGGAAATGGGCATCGACCTCTATATGCTGACGGGAGATAATGAAACGACCGCAAAGGCCATTGCTAAAGAGACAGGCATAAAGCACTACAGAGCGGAAGTATTGCCTCAGCACAAAGCCGATTTCGTAAAAGAATTACAGCAGAAAGGCAAAACCGTCGCTATGGTCGGGGACGGTATCAATGACAGTACAGCACTGGCAACCGCAGATGTAAGTATCGCTATGGGCAAAGGCTCAGACATCGCAATGGATGTCGCCAAAATGACCATTATTTCATCTGATTTGACCAAAATTCCACAAGCAATACGTTTATCAAAGCAGACCGTTGCTACCATCAAGCAGAACCTGTTCTGGGCATTTATCTACAATTTGATCGGTATTCCGGTCGCAGCGGGGATTTTATATCCTATCAATGGGTTTCTTTTAAACCCGATGATAGCAGGTGCAGCAATGGCATTGAGCAGTGTAAGCGTAGTGAGCAACAGTTTACGTTTAAAATGGAAAAAATAAGGAATCCCAATAGATTTTTGTCGTGATTACAGATACATTTATACACAAACAGTATTAATTATAAAACAGATGGAGCAGTTAAATTATGAAAACACATACTCTTGAAAAACATTACGTTAATCGTATAGGATGGTTACGTGCCGCTGTTCTAGGTGCAAATGATGGACTGCTTTCCACAACCAGTATCGTCATAGGTGTTGCGGCAGCCGATCCCAGCAGGTATTCAATTGTTCTGGCTGCTTTGGCGGGTACAATAGCAGGTGCCATGTCAATGGCTGCCGGAGAGTACGTTTCCGTAAGTTCCCAATCTGACACCGAGCAGGCCGACCTGATGAGGGAAAAAAAAGAATTACAGGATATGCCCGAATTGGAACTTCAGGAACTTGCTGAAATATATCAGAAAAGAGGTGTTACAAAGGAAACTTCATTACTGGTTGCAAAGGAGCTGACCGCCTACAACGCTTTGGATGCTCATGCAAAAGATGAGCTCGGTATCAGTGATATCACCGTGGCAAAACCGCTACTGGCTTCAGTAGCCTCCTTTCTATCTTTTATTTCCGGTGCGGCACTGCCTTTGTTGGTTGCCATTTTTGCTCCTGAAAAATCAATGGTAGAGTTTCAGTACGGAGCTACTATTATCTTCCTGATCATTCTTGGTGCCATTGCTGCAAAAACGGGCGGTTCAAGTATTGTGAAAGGAATGATAAGGATAGCGTTCTGGGGAACCGTTGCTATGGCCGTTTCAGCCTTAGTGGGACATCTTTTCGGAATAAACATAAGTTGATTTGAGTATATACATTACAATCAAATATCAATTAACAATTAAAATTAAAAAAAATGGAAAATAAAGAATTAAAATTCAAGACAAATCTTAACTGCGGTGGTTGTGTATCAAAGGTACAGTCTGACCTGGATAACGCCAGCGGAGTTTGTGAGTGGAACGTGGATACGGACAATTCGGATAAAATCCTTACTGTAAAGTCCGAAGGTATTACAGAAGATCAGGTGATCGCAATTGTCAATAAGAAAGGTTTTAAAGCAGAACCGATCGCATAACAGATTAAAAAGCATCGCAGCCTGTGGTTTTACACAAAAATACTGCTGCGATGTTCTGTTTAAGGTGCATACCGCTGATTTTACGGTGAACGTTGCAGAAGGTGAGCAAGTGCAGGGAAGCAAACCTCACGACCATAGCGGGCATCAGCATTAAAATAATTTGTGTTATCTTACCGTCATTAATTCCGTTGCGTAATGCAACCAGGTAAAGGCTCTTAAATAGCATAAAAAGTATTACAACAATGAAGCTTTCAGAAATCAAGAAAATATTACCGTTATTGGATAATGTTGAATTCCAGCTGGAGAATGGTACATCAGTGCCGGAGAATTTCCACGTTACAGAAATAGGCGTTATTACAAAACTATTTATTGACTGTGCAAAAACGATTAGGTATGAAAAAGTTGTCAGCTTTCAATTATGGAGTGCAGATGACTACGATCATCGCTTAAAACCTGAAAAATTATTGAGCATTATCAATTTGGCCGAAGAAAAACTAAGCATTGAAGATGCATACATAGAAGTTGAATATCAGAACGAGACAATCGGGAAATACGATTTGGACTATAACGGTCAAAAATTTGTGTTGAAAAACAAAGCTACTGCATGCGTTGCCCGGAAAGCCTGCAATATTCCCTCCGCTAAACAAAAACCACAATTATCTTCAGCAGATAACAGTTGTGGCTCTCCTGATTCGGAATGTTGTTGAAGTCAGAAACACTTAGTTAAAGATGGTAGCTTTAGATATAATCGGTAACTAGCCAAAGATTTAATTTGTAACTTTGTTAATAACTTGAAAGGGTAAGGATGAGTACACTCTAATTAAAAATATAGGTTGTACTCTTTTTTTATGGTTCTAACGAAGAGCAATTTTAAATAAGCTGCAGTTGTTGCAATAGATAAACTTAACAAATGAATTTACTTTATATAAATTGGGATGTTGACCCCGAAATAATAAACATACTCGGTTTTTCAATTAAATATTATGGACTGTTATTTATGACAGGTCTGCTTCTATGTTATTTCATTCTACGGAAAATTTATAAAAATGAGAATTTAAGTTCACAGGCTCACGAAGCGATAATCGTTTACGGAATTGTTGGAATTTTATTGGGTGCAAGATTAGGACATTGCTTATTCTATGACTTTGAATATTATTCAAAAAATCCACTCGAAATACTATTGCCTATACAAAAAGGCTCGGACGGGAGTTATCATTTTGCGGGAATTGCGGGATTGGCAAGTCACGGCGGAACAGTGGGATTGATAATAGCAATGATGCTATATTCTAAAAAGTACAGTATAAGGCTATTAAAAATATTTGACCTGATTGCTATTGTTGCCCCTCTCGGTGGAGCATTTATCAGGTTGTCAAATTTGATGAACTCTGAAATGATTGGCGTTCCAACTAATCTGCCTTGGGCATTTATCTTTAAACGGGTGGACAGTATTCCCAGACATCCGGCTCAACTGTACGAAGCGATATCCTATTTTATCATTTTTTTCATTCTGTTATTGCTGTATAGACGACACACAGTAAAAATCGGGAATGGCTTTTATTTTGGTCTAAGCATTTTTCTCATTTTTACAATGAGGATATTGATAGAATTTTTAAAAATCGACCAAGTAGAATTTGAAAAAGGGATGGTGTTGAATATGGGACAAATACTAAGTATTCCATTTATAATTTTAGGTCTGTTTTTCACCTTAAAAGGATGGATGCGAAAGCATACTATATAAAGAATTGACGTTATGATATAAATTTTCGAAAGTTATTTAATTGGTTCAAATATTTATCGTAATATTGCGATGTATTATTACAGATAAGATGGGCGTAACAAAAACAGAAATATTTACAGAACAGCAAAACAGCTTGGCAACCTCTTTAAAGGCATTGGCTCATCCTGCCCGTATAGCTATCCTACAATACATCATTAAGCAGAACGCCTGTATTTGTAATGACTTAGTGGAAGAATTAGGGTTGGCACAGGCTACGATTTCACAACATTTAAAAGAGCTTAAAAACATTGGTATCATCAAAGGAAATATAGAGGGAACAAGCGTGTGCTACTGTATTGATGAAAATGTTTGGCAACGACTTAAAAAAGAACTTAATACTTTCTTTGTAGATAATGTAGGGGTTGATAAATGCTGTTAAGCATTTTTTTGAACATATTAATCGTAATAAAGCAATGTAACAATGAATCTATCAAAAATCAAAGAAATCTTACCAGCATTGGATAATGTTGAATTTCAATTGGAAAACGGAACATTTGTACCGGAACATTTCCACGTTACAGAAATAGGTGTAATTACCAAACACTTTATTGATTGTGGCGGAACGATTAGAAATGAAAAAGTTGTCAATTTCCAATTATGGAATGCTAACGACTTTGAACACCGGTTAAAGCCAACCAAATTATTAAACATCATCAAATTATCCGAAGACAAATTAGGTATCGAAGATGCCGAGATAGAGGTAGAATACCAAAGCGAAACGATTGGTAAATATGATTTGGATTTTAACGGAAACCATTTTGTATTAAAGAACAAACAAACCGCTTGCCTGGCAAGTGATGCCTGCGGCATTCCTGCGGAAAAACAAAAAGTAAACTTGGCAGAATTAAAAGATGCTTGCTGTAAACCTAATTCGGGATGTTGTTAAATACTAAAAATAAAATACGATGTATCAAAAATTAATCGAATTCATTAACAATAAAATAGACGTTCACAGTATCAGCGAAGAACGTAAAACCACATTGCAACCGCTGATAGATTTTGTACAGCAGAAAGCAAGTAATGGACAGGATATAAACCTTAATTTCATTTGTACCCACAATTCACGCAGAAGCCATTTATCACAGGTTTGGGCACAGATAGCGTCCACACATTTTAATATCTCAAACGTATATTGTTATTCGGGTGGTACAGAAGAAACGGCATTGTTTCCGAAAGTTGCAGAAACATTGACAGAACAGGGATTTAATATTTTCAAAATTGCAGACACCAACAATCCTTTCTATGCCATAAAGTACAGCGATAATGCTTTGCCTATAATTGGGTTTTCAAAAAAATACGATAGCCCTTTCAATCCTGTATCAGCATTCACAGCCATTATGACCTGTTCGCAGGCAGACGGTGGATGTCCGTTTATAGCAGGTGCGGAAAAAAGAATACCTATCACATTTGAAGACCCTAAAATATCGGACAATACACCGGAGCAATCAAAGGTATATGCAGAAAGAAGTTTACAGATAGCAACAGAAATGTTTTATGTTTTTTCAAAAGTCAGTCAATAACCAATGCAACCAAAACTAAAATTCTTAGACAGATACCTAACCTTATGGATATTCCTTGCAATGGCAACAGGTATAGGATTGGGACATTCCTTTCCGGGTATCTCAAAAATTACTGACAGCCTATCCGCAGGCACTACAAACATTCCTTTGGCAATAGGTCTGATACTGATGATGTACCCGCCATTGGCAAAAGTAGATTACACATTATTGCCCCAAGCATTTAAAGATAAAAAAGTAATCGGCATATCCTTAATCCTAAATTGGGTAATTGGTACAATATTGATGTTTGGGTTAGCCGTTTTGTTTTTACGCAATGAACCAGGTTATATGACTGGCTTGATACTGATAGGTTTGGCAAGATGTATCGCAATGGTAATCGTATGGAGCGATTTAGCTAAGGCAAACAGAGAATATACAGCGATGTTAGTTGCCTTAAACAGTATCTTTCAGATACTTTCTTATAGCTTCTTAGTTTGGCTTTTCATCAACGTATTGCCAAACAAATTAGGCTTAGCCAATTTCAACGTAAGCGTATCAATGAAAGACGTAACCGAAAGCGTATTGATATACTTAGGTATTCCATTCTTAGCAGGTTTTATAAGCCGTTACTTCCTTATCAAATCAAAAGGTATAGAATGGTATAATAGAAAATTTGTACCCCTAATATCGCCCATTACATTGTATGCGTTACTGTTTACAATCGTATTAATGTTCAGTCTGAAAGGCGATAAAATAATAGAGTTACCAATGGATGTGGTAAAAGTAGCCATACCGCTAATCATCTATTTTATATTGATGTTTTTTGTGAGCTTCTTTATCAATAAATCCCTGAAAGTTCCTTACGATAAAAACGCATCCATTGCATTTACAGCCACAGGAAACAATTTTGAATTAGCCATAGCCGTAGCAATAGCAGTATTTGGTATTCATTCCCCACAGGCATTTGTGGGCGTTATTGGGCCGTTGGTTGAAGTTCCTGTATTGATACTGTTAGTAAGAGCAAGTTTGTGGCTGAAAAAGAAATATTACTAAAGACTAAAAGAAAAGCCTCTGAGTTTTCAGAGGCTTAATAATTATTCAGAAGATGAAGCATCCTGCCGACTTCAATATCCATTCTTGAAAAGGCAAACCATTTTTTACCCAGGTCTTTGAGCGATGCCCCTATATGGTAGAGTTCTGTATTGTCGATTATCATAAAACGGTCGTGGGCATCCGAGAAAACCTCAATAGTTACCGGAGGATATTGACTATTGTAGCGTTGTAAATCTAACCTTAACTGATTGCTGACGGTCTTGGTCAAGACTGTAGCAGTTACATCGTTCTTACGCTTACCCAGTAAAGTAAGAACCGTATCATCCACATAATTATCAAGTAAGATGATGGAACTTTTGGCACTGCGGATAATGTCAGAAACAAAGGTATAGGCATCAAATACCTGTCCGTTATAGAAAATGCCTTTTTCGCTGTGCAGCTTATCGCTTTCCAAAGCCTTAAAAATTTCTTCAAATTTTTGGTCAGCTTTCAGTTGCTTTAACTCGATATTATCCAAACGATGGAACAAAGAAGCATTGCTGATAAGCATACGCCGCATTTCTACAAAGGCTTCCATTATTTCAACGCTCATTTTAACGGCTATACCAGAACGAAGTATAGCAGATGCCATTGCAACTCCTTGTTCAGTAAAAGCATAGGGCAGATAACGTCTGCCTCCGTAGTTTAAACTTGAGGTTCCAAATTGGAACCTCAAGTTTTCAACTTCCTCGTCGGTCAGTTGAAAGCAGAATGATAGAGGAAAACGTACAATATTCCTTTTAACGGCTTTGTTCAGGTTCTTTGTTTCCACCTGATATAAGGCGGCAAGGTCACTATCCAACATTACCTGTTTACCTCGGATAGTATAAATCAGGTTCCTGATTTCTTTGGGTACGATTGACGGTTTATTTTCCATTACGTTTACTGCTTTTGTTTTTCTCAAACTCAAAGGAACTCTCAGCATTTTCTTTCAGTACTATATAAGCATCGAATTTCTTTCCGGCTTTGCTCGTCATCCCTTTGATTAAAGAAGTTTTGCCCTTATTGACAAGGCTTGTTATATTTTCAATACTGATTTGTACACCACATACATTGCGGAACTGCACCCAACCACACACTTCATCTGAACATTTTACAATCTTGTCACGGATAATTAAATGCTGTTTTTTGCATTTTGGACAAATTAATTTAGGCAGGTTGCTTTGGGCAATGGAGGTTTGTAATAATTCTTCAGTAATAGTGGATGCGTATTGTTCCATTTCCTTCTGAAAGGTGCTTGCATCTGCTTCGTTGTTTTCTATTTTTTGCAAAGCCAATTCCCATTCGGCAGTCATTGCCACATCCGCTATTTTTCGGTCTTTTACCAATCCATATACCTGCAATCCTTTTTCTGTAGGTATTAAAGATTTCTTTTCCCGTTGGATATAATTACGGGTAAACAGGGTTTCGATGATCGCGGCTCTTGTAGCCGGAGTACCGATACCAATATTTTGCAGGGCTTTTCGTTCGTCCTCATTTTCTATTTCCTTACCAGCACTTTCCATAGCTGATAAAAGCCCTGCTTCGGTATAAAGTCCTGGCGGTTTAGTTTTCTTTTCAAGAACTGTAGCTTCATTTATTTTAAGCTCATCGCCTTTACTCAATTCTGGCAAATCCTGAATTGGTTCGGTATCTTCATCAGAAAAACTTCCCTTAATGGCACGCCAGCCAGCCTCGATAATCTTACAGCCTTTCGATGTGAAATCATAATGAACTACCTGTAAAGTAACATCGGTAATCTCTTTGATGCAGGCCTGTGAAAGAGCTTCAAGCAAACGAAAGGCAATCATATCGTAAACCGCATTTTCCTTTACATTTAATGCGGATGGTGTTTTATCAGTAATTAATAACCCGTGGTGATCAGTAACACGCAAATCGTTTACAATACGTTTATTGAAACGCCCCCATTTCATTTTAGTTACAGATTGTTTGCAGTTTTCCCTGTCTTGCAAGGATCTTACCAGATTGGGAATTTCTGCCCACATGTCTTCAGGAATATATTTGCTTCCGGTTCGTGGATAGGTGATAAACTTCTTTTCGTACAGGCTTTGGGCAATATTAAGCGTTTCTTCAGCAGATAAACTCAGTTTCTTATTGGCTTCTTTTTGCAATCCGGTAAGATCAAACAGTAGTGGCGGTTGTTCAGTGAGCCTTTTCGTTTCTACCGAAGTAACAGTTGCTGAACTGCTTCGTTGAATAGATTTCAGTGTATCATTGGCTAATGCTTGATCTTCCCATTTGGTTAGAGAAAGGCTTTTAAAATCTATCAGCTCTTTATGTTGTAATAGCTGTATCTGCCAATATTTCTTTATGGAGAAGTTCTTGTTTTCCAGATAGCGTTTGCAAATCAAAGCCAATGTGGGAGTCTGAACTCTACCTAGCGAATAGATACCATTACCCGCAGCTATGGAGAGTGCCTGTGTAGCATTTATGCCCACAAGCCAATCGGCCCGGCTTCTGCCTTGTGCAGCCTGATGCAATCCATCGAAGTCTTTTCCATCTTTGAGATTGTCAAAACCTTGTTTGATGGCTTTCTCGGTAAGTGAACTTATCCATAGCCGTTCAAATGGTTTATTACTTTTGAGATATTCATAAATATAGCGAAATATCAATTCGCCCTCACGACCAGCATCGGTAGCAACGATAATACTATCGCTCTTATTAAAAAGTTGCTCAATAATTTTCAATTGCTTTAATGCTCCTGCATCTACCGAATAGCCTTTATCTTTTTTAACTTTACGGACTGTTAATAGAAAGGGATTGGGCAATATTGGTAAAGTTTCCTTTTGAAATCCTGAAACTCCATAATCTTCGGGCATTCCCAATCCGATTAAATGACCGAATGCCCACGTAACAAAATAGCCGTTGCCTATCAGGTAACCATCCTTTTTCTCGGACGCTCCCAATAAGCCGGCTATTTCTCTTGCTACGCTTGGTTTTTCTGCAATGATTGTTTTCATATCCTGTTACATTTTTCTGCCTTTGGATTTTGCAGGAGCTTTAGGTTTTTCTTGCTGTTCCTGCTGTTTTTTGTCCTTCGGCGTTTGTTGACCTTTTTGTAAAGGTTCTTTAATGTTCTGTGTAGCCTCGTTTGTTTTACCTTCCGAGTTGACAGCCGTTTGTGTTTTATGGGCTTCGGTTGGTTGGGTACGCTCTTTATATTGGTTAGGAAATTCAAAGCCTGTTTTTCCACTTTCTTTATTGTAAGTGATATACCCGTTGTATTCCTTACCTTTTTTGTCAACTAAGCCACTAACATAGATCGTTTGACCGTCTTTAAATTTGTTGTATTGCTCATTATCCAGTTCTTTACCTCTGAACGTTTTTGGAGCTTCCTGTGATGGATTTTGTTCTTTAGCCTGCGTTTGTTGATTGCCTTGTGTCTGCTTATTTACCTGGGCTTGCTGATTGGTATTGCTTCTGTCAAACATAAATTCAACATACCGTTTGTCTGCATTGAACTGTACCGTTGCGTTAAACTCAGTTCCTTTTTTAGAAATCATTCCTTCCAATTGAAGTGGTTTTCCTTCCAGCAGCGTTTGCTTCTGAGCATCGTCCAATTTTACTCCTTTTATTTCATCCGGGATTTTTATAAAATCGGTACGAAGGGCAACCAATTCGTTGGTTAGTCTGTCCACACTGATAATAGAGGGCATCATTTCTCCTGTTTTGTTGTTTTTCAGATCAACCACACGTCCCATATTTCCAGTATCAAGCAGATTTTTCTTATCCTCTTCAGTAAACTTATGCCCGAAAAATTCAAAGTTGAGGTTGGGCTCTTTTCGGATACCGTGTACCGCCGCTACTACTTTCCCTTCCTGATTAGTTTGTAAGGATAAACGAGCGTCCGTACGAACAATAGCCCCATCCAGGTTTACACTTACGGGTACGAGTTCGTTAGTCTTATAACCTTTTAATAAAGGATCTAAAAGGTTCATTTTTTCAAGGCGTTCTTTACCTAATCCGAGATTGTTCATGGTTTCCCAATCAATCTGTTCCGGTTTGAAGCGGTATTCGCTTGTTTCCGGAGTTGTTTGTGTTGTTTCCATATCATTTTGATTTTCTTGTTTATTATCCTGTTTATTTTCTGTTTTCACCTCGTGTTCTTTCATCAGTTTTTCACCTTCGGGAGTTGGTTTATCTACCTGATTCTGAAATTCTTTTGCTTTTTCTACAGCTTGGTCAGCAGGTACTTTGAAAAATTCGAATTGGGTAGGATTTTTTAATTGTCTCCAAAAGTTGGAGAAGAAATTTGAAATGAAATCACCATGCTTATCCACACGCATAAACTGGCTTTCATTTTTCTTGGTAGGATCAACGGTTTGCATCTTTCCATTTTCATCAATACTCTTGACTGCCTGAATTTTCATTTTTTCTTTATCCAACACGAGTAGTATGTCCGATAACTGTTCCGGAGCGGTCTGTTTTTCTATTGTTTGCTCACTCATATCTTTAATATTTTGAAGTTCATTACCGAAAGTATAAGAAGTATCTAATGCTTTGCATCAAATGGCCGTCAAAGGCAGCATTTGGCTTTCATTGGCTTTTATTTAGTAAAGCTTTCTCTTATGAATTGATGTACGTCCGACAATTTATAATATAGTTTACCACTAATGGTGTAGTAAGGCAACTTACCGATTGTGCGATAACGCTGGAGGGAGCGGTTACTTATTTTAAGCATTTGCATTAGATCCTGATTATCGAGTAATTCTTCTCCGTCAATACTATTACGTTGCTTTTGGAGATCACTAATATGTTCGCTAAGCATATCGAACCTATCCATTATACGTTCCATCCAAGCCAAAAACTCCATTCTATCTATGTTCATAGAGATATTCTTTAAGGGGTTACACCTATTTTTTAACGATCTTCAATTTTCTACCTTTTTCGATATAGCTTTTCCCTTTTGCCATAAGCTCCGCAACATATTCGTCACTACTCTGTATGGCATTTGCATTAAGCATATCTTTTATTGCTCGAATGGTGTAGAAGTATTGTCCATAGATTTTTGAGTATGAAATCTCACCTTTGGTACGCATACGCCACAAAGTCTTTTCACTGATGTGCAGGTACTGACATACCTCGTGGTTGTTAAGCCATAAGTCATCATAACTGGTATCTTCTAATCTTTTCAGATAACTGGCAATTGCATTAATACGATTGTTTAGCTGTATCCATGCTTCCTCCTCAATAGTTATTATTTTCATTACATAGCATTTAAAAAGTTCACTATGCAAAAATCCTGAAGGTAGCAGTGGTTTTCTGCCAAGTTTTGCCAATTGGCATAGCGATTTTTTCAATTTTCAGACTATTAATTAATCAGTTGATATACAGGTGTTTTTAAGTTTTACAGTAGGATTGTAGAAAAGGATTTGGATCATTTGCCAATTGGCAGGTATTGGCAAATAAAAAAAGCAGTACCATGTATGTACTGCTTAAAAATATTTTTTTGCTGTCACTAAAGATTTTTATCCATATACTCTTCTAAAGATATTTTTAACTGATCCAAGAATGCAGTTCGGGAACCTGCTCTTGTTTTCATTCTATGGAATGCATGGTGAATATCGTTCAATGGGATTTGGAACAATACTTGAAAAATTAAAGCCAGTTTTTTAATGCCTATTTTTCCATAAGCAATAGAGTTTGAAGCGTAAAGAGCGTAAATTAATTCAATAAGTGCATTTTGAGAATTAGTCCAAGAAGTTTCTTTATTGAATCCTCCATTTATTGAAGCCATGTCCTGGTCAGTTTCTGGATTGATTTTAGCAAGTATGTAGCTATACAGTAATTCGTTTGCAACAATTCGAGCAACTTTATTATCATAGTATGTTGAAAAACTTAGATCAATTTCAAATACTCCGCTTTTCAGACCGTCATGGTAATTTATTTGTCCCAACCTAAAGTAAATATTGTCACGATCCGTTCTTCCTGCACGGTAGTAACGATAAAAACCCTCATGTCGGATACTTTCTTTATATTCTGATTTAAGGCCTTTTAGTAGACTTTCAAAATAGCTTTGATGTATTTCTCCAGTACTTACAGGACAGTCTGTTTCAAACCGGAATATCTTATTGTAAAAAATGAGCTTACCTAATATTTGAGGTTTTATTTTTTTGAAGAAGTCAATTTCCTGTTGTTCATTTTCAAAGCCGCCATCTAACACCTTTGCTTTTATGTTTAACAACATGTCATTTAGGAATAAAGTCATTTGGTAGGCTTCGTCAGCTTTCACCATTCCCAGGAAAGACAATTTTTCTTCCTGAAGATTAATTTGGGATAATAATTTATTCAACACGATTTCCATAGTTTAGTCTTTTTTAGAATTTATCACTATTTGTTTCGGAGTTTCAACTATTGCTGAATAACCCAAAATTTGGAAATATTATTGAAACCAATATCACAGGCTTACCACAGTGGGGGGATTTTTTTTAATGCGAAAACATAAAAAAGGCAAAGTATTAGCATACTTCACCTTATTATTTCTTAAATTTGCTCTATTGATTTACAAGGTAATCAAATGAAGATTAGTGTAGTAAGCACCATTACTAAATCGTTACCGATAGCACTTTCAGTTCTTGTAAACTACTCTTTATTAGCCACTTTTGGCTATATTAATCTTTTTTATAGAAAAAAATCATGTTCAAAAAAATAATGCTCTCAATTGTTGCCTTTATGGCAATTTCATTTGCTCATGCTCAACAAATCGCATTGTCTTGGAGTGCCGAGTATAGCGTTAATGCTGCCTCTCACTCGCTGGTTTGTGGCAGTAATCGCCAAATCTTAAAGTTAAGCCTTATTCCGGAGTTTGGAAAGGAGGCTTGGTCAAAGCCTATAATTACTGGTTACGATCAGCAACTTAAAGAAGCTAGTCGTGAGCTGATGCAACCGCCTGCCAGCGGTTTTAAGCCTGGTGAACTACTTAACATGAAAGGGAATCTATATTTTTTCACGAGTAGCTATGAGAAAAATTCAAAAAGCACCACTTTTTATTGTCAGCCTTTGGATATACTTTCTCTAAAACACAAAGGCAACAATATTAGTCTTACTACGCTTATAGCTGATAAAGAATCGGAAAAACCGAGCCTAAAGCAAATCTTGTCTGACGATTCTACAAAGGTTTTGTTTACCGACTCTCGTTCTCAAAATAAATCGGGGATGGAGAACTGTTACCTGGGTGTTTATAACGAGAAGATGGAAAAACTTTGGAGCAAAACCATAGATATGCAAGGTAAAAACAAGGTGGTGCTTTTAGATCAAAAAGTAACTAACGACGGAAAGGTTTTTCTGCTAATAAAGCATTTTGAGGATGGAACTGATAAAGAGCAAACCACAAAAAATGGAAAGAAAGTACCTGCTTATGTTATCAAATTGTTGTTGTATGATAAGGATGGAGCAGTACCGAAAGAGTTTGTGTTAAATACTGGAGATGAATTTATTCATTCCTTAGCTTTTGCTAAACAGCACAACAACGAACTGACTTTATTTGGGTTACAGCAACAAAAAACAGAAGGAAATATAAGTGGTTATTTTATCGTTCAAATCAATACAAGTAATTCAAAGTCTACCATTACTAGGGGTGGATTTTCAGACCATTTACTTGGACAGCTAGAAAAGGATGAGCAAGGTAACGACGGCAAAAAGGGAGGTGGTTTGGCCCGTTATTTCAAATTTGTAAAGATGGAAACCAGAGGGAATGGGGACCGAGATTTCTTACTAGAGTTTACGCTAAATACGATTGGTGCTAATGGATTTTCGATGGGAAATTCGGCTAGTGCTCGTACAATAACCACTTATACTGATATTTATCATGGTAATATTATCGACATTCAAATTAAAGCTGATGGAACAAGTTTCATTACCAGAATTCCTAAGCTCCAGAACGTGGCAGACCTAGCGCATGTATCTAGTTTTAAAACGTTAGTTTATCAAGATAAGTTATTGGTTTTTTATAATGACAATGAAGATAATTTAAAGCAGGATATAGGGAACAAACCAAAGAAAACCGGATTGGGAATAGCTGGTAGAAAGCTTTTAGGTGCTGTAGATGCCAGTTTGGTGATGGCGGTTATAGATGCACAGGGTAATTTGTCGAGGAAGGTGATTATTGACAAAAAGCAAAGTAAGTTCGTTTCGGCAGTTAATTCTTCGTTAAAGTTAGATGGTGATAAGATAGCCTTTTATGCTTTTAACGGACGTAGAGAAATGATGGGATTACTTGAGGTAAAATAAAAATCCCCTCACTGGCTTATGATTTCTAGCGTAAGTTTATAAAGGTGCTTGTGCTTTTTTGTTTATCTGGTTAGATAAGTTTTTTAATTAGGTCCATGCGGACGCTTGCATACAATGTCATTAAGTTAGGGAGAAAATAAAAAATATTTGTCCTTCGACAGGCTCAGGATGACAATATTTTTTATTTTTTGACTGTTAAGTGAGGTCTTCGACTACCTGTTCTGATTTTATCGGAAAGCTCAGACTGACACAAAATTGCTTAACTTAATGACAGCAACCTTTAGGCTAAATGAGATTTGAGGTTATTTGAATTATTTGAAACTTGATCTACTTTTTATAGACGGTTTTGTTAAATTTGATAAACCATTTAAACTATCTCTCATTAATGAAAAAAATTATTGCTCTCTTGTTCTGCCTTCTGGGCAGTAGCAGTCTATTTGCCCAAGAAAATACACTTCTGGGAACAGGGGCGCTTTCTCAAGCTACCACACTGAAGTACGCCATAAAAGAAATAACGGTTACTAATCCTGACGGATATAGTGTGCCAACAGTAACTGGGTTGCCTAATGATGCTGTGTGGGATTATTCGTATATGGATTTGTCGTACAACGAGGTATGGGGTGAAGCTGGGTTTAGGACCACTTCTGCACCTGGGACTTTTAGCTTGGAGCTCATAGGTGGCTCTGGAAGTGGCGCAACTATAAGTATTTGGAGTTATTACCAAGATGGACCTTACCATTACTATGAAATATCATATCAAGGAGGAATTGGATATGCTCCCCAGGTAACTCTTTCATCATCAACGGGTAATTTGTTTAATTTAAATGCCTATGTAAATCAACAAGGGTTTTTGAATATATATTATTACGACTACTATAAAACCAATTTGTATACCACGGCTCCAACAGTTTCCATTTCTTTTGGTGGGGCTACAGCTACGGCTGTATTGGAGGATGCTGCCGCTAATGGACGGAATACCGCCATAGGTTATCAGGCTTTATATAATTCAACAATGTCGAACAATGTGGCTTTGGGTAATAAGTCGGGTTATGAACTTACTACAGGGAAGAACAATACTTTTATAGGTACCTATGCGGGTAAGGGAATTACTACGGGTTCTGGAAATACCATTATAGGAGGGAGTAATACCAGTCTTTCAAATAGTTTAAGCAACAGTATTGTTTTAGCAGACGGCAATGGCAGTAATAGGATGTATTTTACACCTAGCGGCAATGCGCTGATTGGCTATGGTAATACGTTTACAGATAACGGTTATAAGTTAGATGTGAATGGGAACGGTAGGTTTGTAGGCACATTGCTTATCCAAAGTACTCCCCAGGCTCAAATCTCTTTTGCTAATGCAGCTGGTACTGGTTTAGGATACTTTACTATGAGCTCAAATCCGAATGGAGGTGGACGAGCTCAAATTGGAGTAGCCAATACAGCTAATAGCACCCAAGGAGCTATTTATTTTGATCAAACTGGCACTCGTATTTTCGGAAATTTAGGTGTTGGCACTTTGTCAACTGGAGAGGAAAGATTAGATGTAGCGGGTAATATTAAACTCTCTGGTGATTTTAGAAGAGGATCTAATATCTATACGTTGCCCTCAGCTTCAGGTACGTTAGCATTAGCTTCCGAAATACCTACCAGTAGCCAATTAAGTTTGCAGGGTATTACAGATATAGGAGCTATAACGACAAATACCATACAGGCCAATGCTGTAGGGCAAAATTTAAAGTTGGGAGGTGTTGCAAACAGTGGAGGTTTGTTCCAGAGTCCTGTTGGTGATAACTTGATTTATTTATCCAATTGGACGGATAATGCCAAATCCTTAACGTTGAACCCTGTAAATGGAAATGTTGCCATTGGTGGTGATTTTAAAATACATCCTAATAAGGCTGTCCTTTTTAATTATGGATCCCTTTCTGAAACTGCTAATGGTGCATCTACTATTTTAGGTAATAATGTAGTGTCTGGGCTTGGTTCAAATATGATTAAGAAATTGCATGTGGCAGATAATGGCAGCTTTGTTTCTCTTAATTACCAAAATGGCATCACTTTTCATACTGGTATCAATAGTCCCTATAATGTAGAGGTGTCAATGTTTGATCATGAGAAGATGAGAATTGAACAAAATGGCAACGTTGGTATAGGAACGACTAATCAACCAGAAAAACTTGCGGTAAAGGGTAAGATCAAAGCCCAGGAAATAAAGGTTCAGCCTACTGGTTGGGCAGATTATGTTTTTGAGGAAGGTTATCAGCCCTTATCATTAGCGGAGATTTCTGCATTTGTGAAACAACATAAGCATTTGCCCGAAGTACCCTCTGCTAAAGAAGTAGCACAAAATGGACTGGAGCTGGGAGAGATGAACAAGATGTTGCTGAAAAAGATAGAAGAACTTACCTTGCACTTGATTGAAAAAGACAAGCAATTGGAGCAACAAGGTTCACAGATTTCTTCCCTTCAATTACAGTTCGTTGAGTTAAAAAAACTGTTGGAAACATCAACGAATAACCTAAAAGAAAAAAAATAAAAGGGAGCTTTTCAAAATGCTTTCTATTAAATTCGATCCACTATTTAAACGCTCGTTATGAAAAAGAATATCGCCCTGTTTTTTTGCCTGGTCGCAATGGCATCACTTGAAGTTTTTGCGCAAACCACACCTACAATTACTTCCCGTTCGGGCAGTAGCAACCAACAGTCTGATGATTATTTGATCGGTTTGAAGCGATTGGGGATTCCAACCAGTGCCACCGATAATTTAGATGCAGATTTTGCTGCCGAGAACACGAGGAAGTTGCTCTTTAACACTACGCTAAACAGGTTAAGGATTTATAACCCCGCTACTGGTGCTTGGATGGATGCAGGTGCTACGGATATCGATTCTGTAGCCGGCTTACAGGCAGCCTTAAATTTGAAGGCAAATACGGATGGCTCTAATGCATCGGGTACTTGGGGTATTAATATTAGTGGTAATGCCCATACATGGGGTGGTTATGCTGCTGATTTTACGACCGCTCCAACAGGAAGTTTTGTTGGGTTAGTAGGTTGGAGTACAATACATAGTAAGTTTAAGGAGTTTGACATACCTACTATAAAGAATACATTGGGTTTACCAGCTTCTGGGATGTTTGATTTACAGGGTGTCACGGATAGAGGGGCAACAACAACCCGTTCATTAGAAATTACAAACAATTCGTCTTCTATAAGACATAATTTGGCAGATGGCACACATGTGCTGTATACCGGATTGGAACGAGGCGGCTTTGGTGGTACATCTAATGATGGCCTAGCTTACGTTTATGGTAACAACGCCTATCATATAGCAACGGATGGAACAAAAAGATTTTCTGTGTTGGGAAACGGGACAGTGGGAATTAATACAACTGTACCAAATACATTTTATAAGCTTGATGTAAATGGTGCTGCTAAAGCTAGTTTTGCTAGAATTGAGAATTCGAGTGGTGGAGAGCTGTTTTCCATTGGCCAGCCGTATAACTATGGCTCTTCCAAAAGGCTTGTGTTTTCGTCATTTCCTACGGATCAAAATATCGAAATATCTGGAATTACCGACGGAATACATTATGATCAAAATATCATCCTGCAAAGATATGGTGGTAAAGTAGGTATAGGAACGGCTGCTCCGGAGAGTAAATTACATGTTAATGGTGATATCCAGAGCAATGGAATTATTGGTGGTAATGGCATGTATCTGAATGTTTTGAAAGTACCGTCTTTAACTAGTTCGCCAGCTTATTTTTATATTGATACCAATATTCCAGCCAACGATTTGCCAGCACCTCAACTTGATGTTACGGGCTACATTTACACAGGTTCGAACAAGGCGATGAAGATTACCTTAGGTTGGTATTATTATAGTGGTAATTTTTACTGGTCGCAGTTTCATAGCGATTTTGGGTATCATAAACCAAGAAGGGTTAGGTTAGGGAAATACATGAAGAATAGTAGAGAGTATATAAGGGTGGAGCTGTCGAACGATATCTACTTTGCTAACTATTCAGTTTCTGCTAGCGATAGGGGAATAGGTGAAATGGCTTATTATAAAGATTGGACCTACCATGAGGGGGAGATGCCAACTGGCACGACCATGCAGATCACTGAGGTTGCCCAACCCGAAGTGGTATCAATAGATGCTAATGTAGGAATAGGGGTTAAAAATCCCGAAGAAAAATTAGCGGTAAAAGGGAAGATCAAAGCCCAGGAAATAAAGGTTCAGCCTACTGGCTGGGCGGATTATGTTTTTGAGGAAGGTTATCAGCCCTTATCATTAGCGGAGCTTTCTGCATTTGTGAAACAACATAAGCATTTGCCCGAAGTACCCTCTGCTAAAGAAGTAGCACAAAATGGCTTGGAGCTAGGAGAGATGAATAAGGTGCTGCTTAAAAAGATAGAAGAACTCAGCTTGCACTTGATTGAAAAGGACAAGGAGTTGAAGACTACCAATAGCCGCATTGATGAACTTGCAAAGGCTTTAATAACACTTGAAAAAAAATTAAATGATAAATAATAGATCAGCTATGAAAAGAGTTTGGGTACTAATGGTATTGCAATTAGGTTTTATTGTAGCTTATGGGCAACAAGGGAAGAAACAGGCGGCAGTTTCGCCAATTGCCTCTGTATTGAGTGCCGAGCAGCAAATAAAGGTTAGGGCGGTGAATAAGCAATTCTCTGAAGAAATGAAGACATTCCTTCAGCAGCCTGTTGGCAACCCAATGGAGAGAAGGGCAAAGATTGAGCAGATGCGTTTGCAGAGAGATAGTACATTGAAAGTTCTTTTGGGGGAGCAGACTTTCACGACGTATCGTGAAAAAACTAATTTTACGAAGAAAAAGAAATAGCTGCTAAGGGCTAAGCTAAAGAGTGAATGGTGTAAAAAGGTTTATAAATACCGTTTTTTGGGTATATGGTACACAAAGTAATTATATTCTTTTGTAAGCATGAATGCTTTTAATACCTGTATCAAGTTTCTAAGAATAATAGGTGGCTACGCCATTTATCTGTTAAAGTTAATTAGGTGATTTTTTAGGAGGACTAGATGTAGGTTAGGTTTTTAAAACAACGCTTTGATTTATAGAAATATATTGCTACATTTGCAGCCCGTTTTATAGCGGAATAAATTAAAAAATTAATTAAAATACAACAATGAATCAGTACGAAACTGTTATCGTTCTTACCCCGTTGTTGTCAGAAGATGCTGCAAAAGAGGCAATTGCTAAATTTAAAGGTATCATTTCTGATGGCGGAGCCGAAATTATCGCAGAAGATAATTGGGGTTTGAGAAAATTAGCGTATCCGATCGAAAAGAAAGGAAACGGATTCTTTCACTTAACTGAATACAAAGCAGGTGGTGAATTAATAAGTAAGTTAGAGCTAGAATTGAAACGCGATGAGCGTGTTTTACGTTTCTTAACTGTAAGATTAGACCGTCACGCGGTTGCTTACAATGAGAAAAAACGTAGCGGAGCTTTTAACAAAACTAAGAAAGAGGAGGCTACAGCATAATGGCAAGAGATCAAATCCAATATGTTACTGCTCCCAAAGTGGAGGATAACAGAAAAAAATATTGCCGTTTTAAGAAAAATGGTATCAAATACATTGATTATAAAGACGCAAACTTTTTGTTGAAATTCGTTAATGAGCAAGGTAAAATTTTACCTCGTCGTTTAACTGGTACTTCTTTGAAGTTTCAACGTAAAGTGGCTCAAGCGGTAAAACGTGCTCGTCACATCGGTTTGTTGCCTTTCGTTACTGACCAATTAAAATAGGAGCTGAGCAATGGAAATTATTTTAAAGCAAGATATCAAATCACTAGGTGAGAAAGATGATATCGTTACGGTAAAGCCTGGTTTTGGTCGTAACTACTTAATTCCACAAGGTTTTGCAATTTTGGCAACTCCTTCTGCGAAAAAAGTATTAGCAGAAAACTTAAAGCAAGCTGCTTTTAAACAAGAGAAAATTAAGAAAGACGCTGAGTCTATCGCTACCCAATTAGCTGATGTTAAATTAACTATTGGTGCTAAAGCAGGCGAAACTGGTAAAATCTTTGGTGCTGTTAACACTATCCAAGTGGCTGATGCATTAAAAGCTAAAGGTTTTGAGGTTGATCGTCGTCGTATTACTTTCGAAACTGAGCCTAAAACTTTAGGTGAATATGTAGCTAACTTAAACTTACACAAAGAAGTTAAAGTAAAAGTTCCTTTCGAAGTAGTAGCGGAGTAATCTTAAGCTAACAAAATTTAAAGCCTCGATGAAAATCGGGGCTTTTTTTTTATAGAGGGCCTGTCTTTTATTGAGTTAGGCTTTCGTTATATTTGTTGGCCATCTATAAAACGGAAAGCAATTCAAGTGGCGTATTTTATCAGTTATCGTAAATCTATGAGATTATTGTTGTTCTTATGTTTGATTGCATTTGGAGCTAAATCACAAGATGTAGTTGCCAAGGTTGCGGATACCACCAAGAAAATTATCTTCACTACTTATTACGCAAAGAAATTTGAAGGAAGAAAAACAACTAGCGGAGAGCGATATCGTAGTGCTAAGTTTACTGCGGCACATCGCACGCTTCCCTTTGGTACTATCATTACTGTTAGAAATCTTCATACAGGTAAAACGGTTGATGTAAGAGTGAACGATAGGGGGCCTTTTAGTAAGAAATTCTCACTGGATATTTCTAAAGCTGCGGCCAAGGCCATAGGGATTTACCGATTGGGATATGCTAAGGTTGAAATCTCTTATGTGTTGAAATAAAAGCCTCTAATTTAGACTCTTTTTAAAATTATTAACACTTATTTCAATTTCCTAAGTCCTTAAAAAGAAATAATTAGCTTTTTTTCTCGGTGTTTCTGACAGAAATCTGATTAGAAATAGACATCATTGCCAGGACATGTTAACAACTTTGTAGCGTAAAAAAAGCCCTAACTTTTATATTTGTTATACGAAGTTCTTTTATAGAAAGCACCCATATTATTGTTTAACTAATTGCTATTTAGTTTGTTAAAAAGGATAGTTTTTTCAGCTCCTTTCGATTTATAAACTAAGTAAGGTTTCTTGGGCTGTTAAATTCAATAAGGAAGAACTGATCATGTGTTTGCTGCAACTGTATTTTAAAGAATGTAAAAAAGAGTGATTATGGAAGATGAACTATTATTGAGAGAAAACAAAGACCGCTTTGTGCTTTTGCCAATCAAATTTCCGGCAATTTGGGAAATGTATAAAAAGGCTGAAGCTAGTTTTTGGACTGCTGAAGAAATTGATCTATCGGATGATATTAAGCATTGGGAGAACCTCAATAGTGGAGAGCGTCATTTCATCTCGCACATCCTTGCTTTCTTTGCGGCAAGTGACGGTATCGTAAATGAAAACCTAGCGGTAAATTTCATGAGCGAAGTTCAAATTCCAGAAGCACGTTGTTACTATGGTTTTCAGATCATGATGGAAAATATCCATTCTGAAACCTATGCATTGTTGATTGATACTTATGTAAAAGATCCAGAAGAGAAAGATAGATTGTTCCATGCTATTGATACTGTTCCGGCAGTAAAGAAAAAAGCGGAATGGGCATTACGTTGGATTGATAACGGAACTTTTGCAGAGCGTTTAGTTGCTTTTGCTGCGGTAGAAGGTATTTTCTTTAGCGGTAGTTTCTGCTCTATCTTTTGGTTAAAGAAACGTGGTTTAATGCCAGGTTTAACTTTTAGTAACGAATTGATTTCTAGAGATGAAGGTTCGCACTGTGAGTTTGCTTGTTTGCTTTATAGCATGTTGCAGAACAAATTGAGCGAAGAACAGGTACATACGATCATTAAAGATGCCGTAGAAATCGAAAAAGATTTTATCACTGATGCTTTACCGGTTAAGCTAATTGGTATGAACGCAGATTTGATGAAACAATACATTGAGTTTGTTGCCGACAGATGGTTGTCTGAGCTTGGCTACTCAAAAGTTTATAACGCTACCAACCCATTCGATTTTATGGAAATGATTTCGCTACAGGGCAAAACCAATTTCTTCGAAAAACGTGTGGGCGATTATCAAAAAAGTGGTGTATTAACTTCTTCGGAAGACAAAGCACAAGCTTTTTCATTGGATGAAGATTTTTAAAATAAGGTAATAGGTATAAGGTTTTAGGTGTAAGGTTAGGTCTCATATCTCAAATCTCATATCTCGATACTTAGTCATAATAATATTTTGAAACCAGGTGCCGCTGTGTAAATATGCGCCTTAAAATTTTGTAAAGGATGTTTGTAATAAAAAGAGATGGCCGTAAAGAACCGGTAAAATTTGATAAGATTACAGCTCGTATTGAGAAGCTGTGCTATGGTTTTAATGCTGAATTAGTAGATCCTATTGACGTTGCTAGAAAAGTAATTGAAGGATTGTACGATGGTGTAACTACATCAGAATTAGATAACTTAGCGGCAGAAACAGCAGCTTCTTTAACTACAAAACATCCCGATTATGCTTTGTTGGCTTCACGTATTGCCGTGTCTAACTTGCATAAAAATACTTTGAAATCTTTTTCTAAAACAATGGAGTTGTTGTTTAACTACATCGATCCAAAAACAGGAAAAGATTCTGCTCTGATTGCTGATGATGTTTGGAAAGTGATCCAAGATAATGCTGATGTTTTAGACAGCACTATTATTTACGATAGGGATTTTGGTTTCGACTATTTCGGTTTCAAAACTTTAGAGAAATCATATCTATTGAAAGTTAATGGTATCATTGTAGAGCGTCCTCAGCATTTATTTATGCGTGTTGCTGTTGGTATCCATAAAGAAGATATTGAAAGTGCAATTGCTACTTACAATTTGATGAGCGAGCGTTGGTTTACTCATGCAACACCTACGTTATTTAATGCAGCTACGCCAAAACCTCAAATGTCATCATGTTTTTTGTTAACGATGCAAGATGATAGCATTGAAGGTATTTATGATACTTTAAAACAAACTGCAAAGATTTCTCAAAGCGCTGGTGGTATTGGCTTGAGCATCCACAATATCCGCGCTACGGGAGCTTATATTGGCGGTACTAACGGAACAAGTAATGGTATTGTACCAATGTTACGTGTTTTCAACGATACGGCTCGTTACGTAGATCAAGGTGGTGGTAAACGTAAAGGTGCTTTTGCTATTTATTTGGAGCCTTGGCATGCTGATGTTTTCGAATTCTTAGACTTGCGTAAAAACCACGGTAAAGAAGAAATGCGTGCTCGTGATTTGTTCTATGCACTTTGGATCAACGATTTGTTTATGCAACGTGTAGAAGAAAACGGCGATTGGAGTTTATTCTCGCCAGACGAAGCACCAGGTTTAGCAGACTGTCATAGCGAAGAGTTTAACAAGCTTTACGTGAAATATGAGCAAGAAGGAAGAGCTCGTAAAGTGGTAAAGGCACAAGAGCTTTGGTTTGCTATTTTAGATTCTCAAATTGAAACTGGTACACCTTATTTGTTGTACAAAGATGCTGCTAACGCAAAATCAAATCAACAAAACTTAGGTACCATCAAGTCTTCAAACTTGTGTACGGAGATTATTGAGTATACTTCTAAAGATGAGGTGGCGGTTTGTAATTTGGCTTCATTGGCATTACCTCGTTTTGTCATCAACGGTGAGTTTGACCACCAAAAATTATATGATGTGACTTATCAAGCGGCATTAAACTTGAACAAGATCATCGATTACAACTACTATCCAGTAAAAGAAGCTGAAAACTCTAACCTACGTCACCGTCCAATTGGTTTAGGGGTACAAGGTTTGGCTGATGCATTTATTTTGATGCGTTATCCATTCGAAAGTGATGCAGCTAAACAATTGAATAAAGATATTTTTGAAACGATCTATTTTGCTGCAATGACTGCATCTGCTGATTTGGCAGAGAAAAATGGTGCTTACAAAACTTTCAAAGGTTCTCCGCTATCAAAAGGTCAGTTCCAATTCGATTTATGGAACGTAACTCCGGATAGTAACCGTTGGGATTGGGAAAGCTTGAGAAAACGTGTAGTGAAAAAAGGGGTTTACAACTCATTGTTAGTTGCGCCAATGCCTACGGCTTCGACTTCTCAAATTTTAGGTAACAACGAATGTTTTGAGCCTTATACTTCGAATATCTACACTCGTCGTGTATTGAGTGGGGAGTTTATTGTAGTAAACAAACACTTGTTGAAAGATTTGGTAGCTTTAGGCTTGTGGAGCCCACAAATGAAAGATAGGATTATCTTGGCTAACGGATCGATCCAAGACATCGCTGAAATTCCAGATTACATTAAAGAATTGTACAAAACAGTTTGGGAGATCAAGATGAAGAACATCATTGATATGTCGGCTGATAGAGGTGCATACATTTGCCAATCTCAATCGTTGAACTTATTTATCAATGCTCCGAATACTTCGAAATTAACTTCAATGCACTTCTACGCTTGGAAAAAAGGTTTGAAAACGGGTATGTATTACCTGCGTACGCAAGCTGCTTCGCAAGCGGTTAAGTTTACTGTTGAGAACCAAGGTGGTAAAGCAATTGAAGCTGTAATTCCTGCGGAAATGTCGCAATCACAAGTTGCTGAGGAAATTGTAGACGGACCAGTTTGTTCGATGGAAGAGGGTTGCATTAGCTGTTCTGGATAATTGTTCAATAGTTCATCAGTAATTGGTTCATTAGTTTTAAAAATGTACCGACGACTAGTGAACGAGTGAACATTCATGATAAAGCAATAATTATAAGGTTCTGGACATAAAGTTCAGAACTTTATTTTTTATAAAATAAGTATATTTGTCAAATGAAAAAACGTCTCACTTTTATCACAGCTCTCACTCTGGTTTGCACATTTATTTTTGGATGTAAAAAAGATAAAGAAGAACCAATAGGTATTCTCACCTCCAAAACATGGAAGCGTACTACTGTAGATAAAAATCCAAGTACAAATCCTTTGGGGTATTTTTTATATGCTCCGATTATAGATTGTAATGGTGATGATATTTACAAATTCAGCCCTGACGGTACATATACTCTAGATCCTGGTGGTAATAGGTGTGGCGATGAAGAAATAAGAGTAGATAAATACGATGCCGTAAATAAAGAAATCTATATAAATGGCAATAAATTTCAGATATGTGAAATATCAAGAAATCAGATTAAATTTTTGGCGCCAATAGACGGAAGGACGGGTTCATTATCTGCCATTTTCTTATTAGATTAAAAAAGATAAAGAAGTAATCAAAAGGTAAGGTTCTGGACATAAAGTTCAGAACCTTATTTTTTGTCCGTACTTTTGTTATTAGTTCAATAGTTCATTGGCCATTGGTTGATTAGTTTTTAATTGCCCATTCTAGATGAACTAATGAACACAATGAACTAATGAACAAATCATTCATCCATAGCAAACACGAAATCATTGCCTGCGAGCGATGCGGTACTGCTATTGAATGTAAGGCAAATGCTTATACTAAATGTCAATGTAGTGTGGTCCAGTTAAGTATCAATGAAGTACAATATGTGAGTGAATTGTACGATGGTTGTTTGTGTGCCAAGTGTTTAATGGAACTGCAGCAAGAATATCGAGATGAGATAGGGGTTTAACGAACTTTGTCATTCAGAGCGCTACCTGTACCGATTTATCGGTAGCGAAGACCGCGAAGCAGCTACGAAGTAAATCTATTTGAAATCTTATAAAATAGATGTCTCGTAACCTCGACATGACAGGGGGTTAAGTACTGATAGATTAATTGTAACGAGTACTTTTAAGGCAAATGTATAGCTACTAACGTTCCTTTGCCTTCAGTTGAATCAATATCTACCGTGCCTTTCAGAAATTCAACTCTAGAATAAATGTTGCTCAATCCAATGCCATTTTTTAGGTTATTTTTGTTCTTATCGAAGCCTTTACCGTTGTCTTCGATCGTTACCGAAATTCCTTCTTCATCTTTGATGATTTGAATATCTAGTTTAGAAGCCTCGGCATGTTTAACTACATTGTTTACCGTTTCTTGTATCACACGATAAATTACGGTTTCAGTTTGTTCTTCTAGTCTTTCGTTTAATCCAACAGTTTCTAAGGTCACTTTTAACTTATCTTGATCCAATTTCCCAATAAATTCCTTTACCGCTGATGCCAGCCCAGACTTAATTAATGCATTTGGCATCATTTGATGAGAGATAGATCGCATCTCGTCGTAGCTTTCGTTAACTAGAGCTAGCGCTTTTTCTGCTTGTAGGTTGGTCTCTTTTTGTAGGTTAAGCTTAGCGAAAAGGCCGTTGAGGTTCATTAGCGCAGCGGAGAGCATTTGCCCCACACCATCATGTAAGTCTCCTGCAATACGTCTACGTTCCCGTTCTTCCGCATCCAAAACTGCTTTGGAAGCAATATCTTGTTGTTTGATAATTTCTGCTTGCAGTATTGATTTAGCTTTCAGTTTTCTTCGGTTAAGTATAAAGTAAGTCAAAATAATTCCACCAATAATAACTGTGATAGCAATGCCAAGTAGGAAATTTTTCTGTTTTATTTTTAACTGATTGATAGTGGACGATTGGCTAAGGATTTTAATTTGCTGCTGATTTTTTTGGGTTTGATATTTTGTATTTAATTCAGCAATCTGCTTTGCTTTTGCGGTATTGTAGATGCTATCTCTTAATACATGATGTTTTTCTTTATACTCCAGGGCCTTAGCAAAATTGCCTTGTTCTTTATAAATGCCGGAAATGAAATTATCACAATGTGCCATTAAATCTAAAAAAGCAATTTGTGAAGCAGTTTGGTAGGCTTTCTTCGCATAAAATATAGCACTGTCATTTCTTTTTAGCGCTTTAGAAGTTTCGCCAATGTTGATGAGAGAAATCGATTGAGCAAATTTATCGTTAACTTCTATCCTTAATTGATACGCTTTATGTAAATAATCTAGCGCTAATAGGTGTTTACCTTGTTTATTTAATATTCCAGCAACGCTTTCGTATGCATAGGAAGTGCCTATCTTGTTTTTTAGTTCTATGTTGATTTGGAGCCCTTTTTTGTAGTAGTAAACAGCGGAGTCGTTTAGGTTTCTGAGCTCGAAAGCATATCCCAATCGGTTGAAACCATCTCCTATAAGTGTTTTATCTTTTAATGAATTAGCTTGGAAAAGACCTTTCCTGATGTAATTCATGGAAGTGTCCTGGTCTATTTGTCGATACAGCTCGGAAGCATCAAATAGTGCTCTAATGTATTCTGCAGACACGGATTGTGTTTCGCCTATTTTGATAGCTTCTATCAGGTTTTCTGCAGCTTTTTTGTAATTGGATTGTTTGTAGGCTTGATGTCCAATTAATCGTTTAAAAGTAAGTAGGCTCTGTTTTTTGTTTAATTTATTTGCTAATTCTATCCCCTTTTTGGCATAGTTTTCTAAAGAATCTAGATTTTTTTCGGCAGCTGTTTTTGCCTGTTGCTCTAATCGTAATAGTTGTTTCTGTTCTTCTTTCTGAGCGTTTGCCTTAACGTAGATAAGGAGAAATAAAAGGACAGTGAAATATCTAGCTTTCATATTAATTAGGGATATGTATGGCTACTAAGGTTCCTCTACCAGGTTTAGAATCGAAGTCTATGGTGCCTTTAAGAAAAGCGATACGCGACATCATACTTTTTAGTCCAACACCTGCATTGTCATTTATAGAATTAGTATTAAAGCCTTTGCCATTATCTTCAATGGTAATGGCCACGCCATCTTCATCTTTTAAAAATTGGATATCTAATTTGGTGGCCTGAGCATGTTTGATTACATTGTTAACAGTTTCTTGAATAACTCGATAAAGTACGGATTCTACCTGTTGATTTAGTCTTTCTCTCAAACCAATGATCTCTAGACTTACCTTGATTTTATCTTTGTCTATCTTACTTACGAATTCTTTTACGGCAGAGGTTAATCCAGCTTTTAGGAGCGCATTTGGCATCATTTGATGGGAGATAGAGCGCATCTCGTCGTAGCTTTCGTTAATCAATTTGAGTACGTTTTTTGCTTTCTCTTTTTCTTCCTCGCTCTGGTACTGTAATTTTTCCGCTAATCCGTTCATATTCATAAGAGCAGTGGAAAGCAGTTGGCCTACGCCATCGTGTAATTCAGTAGCAATTCGGCCACGTTCATTCTCTTCGGCACCTAGAACTGCTTTAGTGGTTTGCTCTTGTTGTTTGTTGATTTCGGCCTGTAGACGGGCTTCCTCTTTTATCTTTCGTCTGCTGTAGATAAGGTAAGCTGACAAAGTGCCTGCCAAGATTATAAAAGCAGCAATGCTTAACCATAAGTTTTTTTGCTTGATCTTAAGTTTTTGTATGGTCGTTTGTTGGTGCAAAGATTGTATTTGTTGTTCTTTCTTTTCCGTTTGATAGCGTACCTGATAATCAGAAATCAATGTTGTTTTATCTTTCTGAAACAATGAATCCTTAATTTTTGTAGCTGCCAGATGAAGTTCATAAGCTTCCTTGAACTTTCCTTGTCGTTCTGAGATACTCGCCAATACTTCTTTTGCATCCATCACTTCTTTACTGGCACCTATGGCTTCGGCGGTATTGACGGCCTTAGTAGCATTGAGGGTGGCTTCGTTAAGTCTGTTGAGTTTTAGCATTAGCTTGGCTAAATGGATATTTGCAAAGGCAAGTTCTTTGCGATTATTGTACTTGGTGTTTAAATCAACAGAAATAGTTAAAAAATCGAGTGCTTTTTTTGTTTGTCCCAAAGCTGCATAACCTATGCCAGCATTGGTATAAGTAGTGGGCAAAAACTGTTGAATGTTTAACGCTTTGAAGGTTTGTTGTGCTTTTAAAGAATAGTAAATACAGCTATCATATTGCTTGGTGTAGTAATACACTGAACCCAAGTTCGCTTCTGTAAAAGCAACTTCTCTTGGTTGATTCAGTTTTGTATAAATGGCATTTGCTTCCTGGTAGTACTTTACCACATTTTTGTAGTCTTTATGGGCTTTAAACAAAATACCTAGATTGGTACTTACCATGGCAATACCTTCAATATGTTTTTTCTTTTTGTAGGTGCTATAGGCTTGGTTATAATACTTTAGGGATAAGGAAAAATTTCCCAATTCATCGTATGCAATTCCGATATTATTTAAGGTGTTTGCCGTTTTTAAATCGTCGTTAAGCTGAAGCCTAATTTTTAGTGCTTCTAGATTATAGCTCAACGATTTTTTGTAGTCTCCTTGCGCCTCGTAAGTTACCGCAAGATTATGTAGCGCTTCTACCTCAAATTTCTTTTCTTTTTTTTCTCGAGCGAGCTTTAATGCTTGATAGCCATATATCCTTGCAGAATCTGGGTGATGGTAACGATATTCCCAACAGAGTTCGATGAGTAATGCCGTGGCATTCTCTTGGTTTTTGGAATTTAATTCTTGTTTTAAACTATCTATTCTTGATTGTGCAAAAGTGCCAAGCATATTGAAGCAAAGAAAGAAGAGTAGAAAGCTGGATCTAATTGATAGCGATTTTATTGATGGCATATATTCAAATGGTTAGCCTAATTTATGCATAATACAATTGAAATTTATAAGTGTTAATACTGATATTGATGAATTGAAATAAAAAATTTTTCCGAATAAATAATATCATTACATTTAAGCACAAATACACTGAATTAATGAAGCTTCTACTTGTTGATGATCACGCTATTGTAACTGATGGTTTGCAAATGCTACTGCAAAATGAAGAGGGTTTTTCCATTGTAGAGAAACTCACTTCGGGCAATTTTGCATTGGCTTACCTAAAACAAAATAATGTCGACATCATGATCACCGATTACTCCATGCCTGATATGGATGGATTAACGTTAGTGAAGCAAGCAAAGGCGTTACGTCCGGATCTTAAAATAGTTGTCTTAAGTATGCATGATGAAGCTACAATGATTAAGGATATGTTGAGTGCCGGAGTAGACGGTTATGTGCTTAAAAAGTATGCCCAGCAAGAATTAATTAACGCAGTACATGCAGTGGGAAATGGTCGTCAGTTTTGGAGTGCCGAAGTAAATAAGGCTTTGTTGACTGCTTTGCAACCATCAGAAATGAATGAAAATCAAGTTACTGAGCGGGAACTAGAAGTATTGAGATTGCTCGCCCAAGAACTTACGAGCAAGCAAATTGCAGAAAAACTTTTCATCAGCGAACGTACAGTAGAAACGCACCGTAAAAACTTAATGAGAAAAACAGGTGCTAATAACGCTATTGGTCTAGTGCGATATGCCTACACGCACAAGTTGCTTTAACGCATTGATTGCATGCTCTATTTGTTGATAAATTTATAGTGTAGACGCTAAGCGCCAATACTTGTGACTTGATTCCTACTTCTTTTTTACGCTTTTTAAAATCATTAAGCTTAGGGGATTGATGTGATATCCACTAATGTTGTTTTGTAGCATTACCACCGACTGGTCATATAAAATTGGCACCACCGATGCGTATTCTAATACCATATTGTCCATTTTTTGGTAAAGTTCAAAACGTTTTTGAGGGTTGTTTTCGTAATAAGCTTTCTCAAAAAGCTGATCAAACTCTTTGTTGAAATATCCAGTATAGTTTGGCCCGAAAGGAACTTTGTTTTTTGAATAGAAAACGGAAAGGTAGTTTTCACCATCAGGATAGTCGGCAATCCAAGAACCTCTAAAAAATCCAACCTCGTTTTTCGACATTAAATCCCTTAAGCTTGTACTGGGGCTAACGTCTACTTTTGCTTTAATGCCAATATTACTTAATTCTCCCTGTATAAATTCTATCAAATCTTTATAGGTGGTAGACGTACTCAGTTTTACCTCTGGCATTCCTTTACCACCCGGAAAACCAGCTTCGGCTAGTAGCTTGGCGGCTAAAGTAGGATTGTAATCGTAGCCTTTAACTTTTGTACTGTCAAAGCCAGGCATCCCTTTGGGGATAAAACCTGAAGTTGCGGGTGTGCCGATGCTATTGCGTAAATATTTGATGAGCTTCTTCCTGTCAATAGCATAATTGATGGCCTGTCGGACCTTTTTGAAACGCAGTGGCGAATTTTTAACGATGGCTTTATCAGGATCAACCAAAATACCAACATATTCCGTGCATAAATAGGCTCCTTTGATCAATTGAAATTCGCCTTTATACTTGCTTGTCATCTCGCCGCTTTTGGTTAAGATATCATCGCGATAACTCCCATCTACACTGTAAAAGAAATCGAGCTCCTTCTTAAGGAAATTCATGAAAGCACTTTGTTTATCGTTAATGAAAGTTACTTTTACAGCATCTAAATAGGGTATTGAGCTACCTACGCTATCTTTCTCGAAATAGTTTTCATTTTTTAACAGTACCAGTACCTCATCTTCTTTCCAGTATTTAAATTTAAAAGGTCCAGTTCCCACTGGGTGATTTCTGAAATCTTTTCCATAATGTTCAACAACTTCTTTGGGAACAACGGAACAATATTGCGCAGTTAACAGGTTCATAAAAGCAGGGAAAGGCTTTACCAATTTGACTTGGAAGGTACTATCGTTTATTGCGCTGAAACTATTGCTGTCTTTCACCTTGTCACTAAAGATCCATCCGCCAGAAGAGGCAACTTTTGGGTCTATCAACCTATTAAAGCTGTAGGCAAAATCTTTAGCGACCACTTTCCGGCCTTTTCCATTTTTGAATAAAGCATCGTCCTGAAAAAACACGTCATTACGCAGGTTGAAAGTATAGGTTAATCCGTCTTTAGAAATTTCCCAGGTTTTGGCTATGCAGGGTACAGTGTTTAAGTCTTTATCTACTTGTACCAAACCATTAAAAATCTGATTAATCATCCAAACTGCATTTTGGTTACGTGCAAACGCTGGATCCAAAGAGGTTAGGTTTTGATCGAGATTAATATTGAATACTTTCTTATCACTATGTTGATTGCTTTTACAAGAAAAAAGACATATGATACAGCAAAAACAAAATATATTGAGCTTAATGGTACGCATCGATAAGGGAAATGCTATTTTTGTGTAATTGGAAACATTAAGAAGTTAAGGTACATTAAGTTTTTGAGGTTGCAAAACTACTTTGTCTTAATATTTCTTGATCTTTTGATGTATTCATTGATTCTATCGTATACTAGCATAAATAATAAAACTCGGATGCCGTCTTTAAATGAACTTATAAATACTGAAAGCAATGATGAATTGCGTGAAGAATTGTTGGAGCGCTTGGCTATCGTTGAACATAAAATTAAGTTCATAGATAAAGTGCCTGTGTGTTTTCTCGACTCGCTGGGGCAACCACATTTAGGGCTTTCTGCAGTTGCCGAATTGGGAGGGGCTGTACTTACAACGGTACCTTTAGAAGCAGCTTATGTCATATTTAATGAAGAAGGAAAACTGTTAGACGATTTAATGCGTGCAGTACCAGTGCTATTAGATGAAACTTGGTCGGCAGTAAAATTTAATAGGGTATGTCTTTTGGCAGATGATTACCGTTTGTCTAAACCAGAAGAAGCGGTAGCATTGGTTGAGGATATTGCAGAAATGATACACCCAGGCCATTTTATTTTTGGTTATGAGGGAGATAAGT
This sequence comes from Flavobacteriaceae bacterium PS02338, assembly GCA_029959615.1. Lineage (GTDB taxonomy): Bacteria > Bacteroidota > Bacteroidia > Sphingobacteriales > Sphingobacteriaceae > Pedobacter. The sequence goes on from JASCOD010000010.1 coordinate 139,768, forward strand.
GGATTAGATTTACTGTTTAGAGAGTAGTCGCTAGGTATCAGTGGTCAGGTGTCGGTTAATTGGTTTAAGCGATTAGCGAATAATAGCTTCATCACCATTTAAAACAAATCATATACAGATGAAAAAAATATTACTGCTTTTATTGACGGTTTCTTCACTTGCTTTTGCTCAAACAACACCGAAGTTAGATAAGGAAGTTGCAGAGAAATTGTCGGTATTGCCATTGGGGTGTATGGATAAAGAATATCCTAACAAAACTGCTCATACCATTAATTCGGCTATTGATGCTAAGTTAACGCCATCTCAGTTACATCCGGGTTTTTACGGATGTTTCGATTGGCATAGTTCTGTGCACGGGCATTGGATGTTGGTGCATTTGCTAAAGACTTTTCCTACTATGAGTAACAAAGCGGAGATCATAGCAAAGTTAGATAAAACCTTTACGCCAGAAAATATGCAGGCAGAGGCTGATTACTTTAAAAAGTATGAGCTGGCTAAGATCTTTGAACGTACTTATGGTTGGGCTTGGTTGCTAAAATTAGATCAAGAATTACTAGAATGGAACAGCCCCGAGGCCAAAAAATGGCATAATGCATTACAGCCGCTTACTAAGCAGATTTTAGAATTGTGGAAAATATATCTGCCAAAACAAACCTATCCAAATCGTACTGGAGTACATGGAAATACTGCCTTTGCGCTAGTTTTTGCTTTAGATTGGGCAAGAGCAGTAAATGATAAAGCGTTTGAAATAGAAGTGGTTGATAAGGCTAAAGCTTTTTATTTAGATAACCAGAAAACACCAGCATATATGGAGCCAGATGGGGCCGATTTCTTCTCTCCAAGTTTAGAAATTGCAGATTTGATGAGAAGGGTTTTAGCAAAAGACGAATTTGTGAAATGGTTAAATGGTTTTTACGAAGAAAGAAGTATCAAACGAGTAAGTGATATGCCAATTGTAAGCGATCTAAGTGATTATCAAACCGTGCATTTGGTTGGACTTTCGTTTACTAGAGCTTGGTGTATGAAAGGAGTTGCGGCTCAATTACCCAAAAATCATCCATTAAAAAAGCATTTTGAAACTACTGCCGATCATTTCTTGGCTAACGCATTGCCGTTAATTTTTAAAGGTAATTATGGCGGTGACCATTGGTTGGCTTCGTTTGCTGTGTATGCACTGGCTCAAAAATAGGGGGCAGGAATCAGGGATCAGGAGTTAAGTATCAGTTAACGAGTTTCAACAAATAACCAGTTAACCTAATAAGCTACAAACTTATCCATCTGTTGGTTGGTAAACTTCAAGGTGTCTTCCATGAAAAATTCGCCGTTTTCATTGATCTCCTGTTTGATATTTGGGATATGCAAACGTAAAGGCATCACATGTAAATGTAAATAAGAGCAAACCCCATTAAAGTGCTCTATACCTCTTATGTTTCCATACTTGCCAGAAGAGATTCCTACCAAGCATGCTTTTTTATCATAAAAGCTTTCTGGGAAAGCACAGGCATCAATCAACGTTTTTAATACACCTGGAAAGCTGCCGTTATACTCTGGAATAACAAATAGAAACTTGCTGGTCTGCGTAATTAATTGCTGTATTTTTTCGAATGTATCTGATTTTTTTCCGTATAAATCTTCTGCTATAAAATTGGAAGGAAGATCCTGTAAATCAAGCAAGGAGGTTTGTAAGCCCTTTTTAGCCAGTTCATTTTGATAATATTTAGCAATTTTTAGCGTATTGCTATTGGGTCTGTTAGTTCCAGCTATAATGGTTACCATTTAAAAATTGTTGATAAGATGTGTAAAACACAATTAGCGCCGATACTAATATTTAGTTTTAGTTCGTATCTTAGCTAATTGTTAAAATATGCCTATACATTACAAAAATAGCATTTTTTAAAGATTTTTAGTTTAAAATTAAGCCATTACTAGTTGTGGCGTTTTTAAGGAGAACAAATGAGTAAGATTATTGCTTTAGCAAACCAAAAAGGAGGAGTAGGGAAAACCACTTCATCTATCAATTTAGCAGCTAGCTTAGCCGTTTTGGAATATAGAACGCTTTTGGTTGATGCAGACCCTCAGGCCAACTCTACCTCGGGTATAGGCTTTGATCCTAGAAATATCAAGAACAGTATTTACGAGTGCATCATCAACGATGTTGAACCAATAGATGCGATTGTAAAAACAGAAACTCCGAACTTGGACTTATTGCCGGCACATATTGATTTAGTGGGTGCCGAGATTGAAATGATCAACTTGACAAACCGCGAATACAAAATGAAGGCGGTGTTGGAAAAAGTGAAAGATCAGTATGATTTTATCATCATCGATTGTTCGCCTTCATTGGGTTTAATTACCATTAACTCCTTAACTGCTGCAGATTCGGTAATTATTCCTGTTCAGTGCGAGTATTTTGCATTAGAGGGTCTAGGCAAATTGTTAAATACTATCAAGATTGTACAAAATAGGTTAAATCCCGCTTTGGAAATCGAAGGTATTTTGTTGACCATGTATGATGTAAGATTACGTTTATCTAACCAAGTGGTTGAGGAGGTGAAAACACACTTCCAGGATTTAGTTTTCGAAACAATCATACAGCGTAATACTCGTTTAAGTGAAGCTCCAAGTTATGGTGTATCTGTAATTATGCACGATGCCAATAGCAAAGGCGCTATCAACTATTTAAATTTAGCAAGAGAAATTGTTCGTAAAAACGGATTGCTTACAGAAGAGCAGGAAGAAAATACAGCAACTATTTAAGACATATAGATGACATCTTTTCAAAGAAAAACCGGATTAGGTAAAGGATTAAGTGCCCTGTTAGATGATAACGAAACGGTTAATTCGGCACCTAAGTCTGCCATAGAAAATATACCAGCAACGCCTCAAGTTGGAAGTATCAGTCATGTTAGTCTGGTTGATATTGAAACCAATCCCTATCAGCCTCGTACAGAATTTGATCAAGTAGCTCTTGATGAACTTGCTGATTCGATTAAAGTGCAAGGTTTGATACAGCCAATTACTGTTCGTAAACATGGCGATAAATATCAGTTGATTTCTGGGGAGCGTAGATTTAGAGCTTCTAAACTAGCGGGTTTGACAGAAATTCCAGCCTATATTCGTACTGCCGATAACCAACAGATGTTGGAAATGGCGTTAATAGAGAACATTCAACGTGAGAACTTAAATGCTATTGAAGTGGCTTTGAGTTTTCAGCAAATGATAGATGAATGTAACCTAAAAGCAGAACAATTGGGTGAACGTGTAGGTAAAAACAGAACTACTGTATCCAACTACTTAAGGCTACTTAAGCTTCCTCCAGTTATTCAAGCTTCTATTCGTGATAATAGGATTTCAATGGGACATGCTCGTGCATTGATTTCGGTTGAAGACGAGGTAAAACAGCTTTTTATTCATCAGGAGATTATTGAGAAAGGTCTTTCGGTGCGTAAGGTAGAAGAATTGGTAAGAGGTATCAATCAGGTACAAATTAAAGCACCAACTAAAGCAGAGGGAGTTTCATTTGAATACCAAAAGCTACAAAATGATTTGGCCTCTAAATTTGCTACTAACGTAAAACTGAAGGTTAAGGATAATGGTAAAGGAGCTATCGAAATTCCTTTCGTGAACAATGAAGATCTTAGCCGAATTTTAGAACTTTTAGATTGGTAATGCGGTTTTTCCTTCTTTCTGTAGTATGCTGTTTAGTTTTTGCTCAAGTAAATGCGCAAAAAAATCCTACTAATCCAGTAAAACAAGATACTACTGCAAAGTTAGATACCATTGCGCCAGCAAAATATGTAAACCAAGGTAGAATTGCTGGCCAAAAAGCTATTTATCGTTCGCTTATTTTTCCAGGCTTGGGGCAGATTTATAACTACGGTTTGGTGGTTGATGATGTAAAGGCTGGAAGGACCGAAGGAAAGAGAATTGGCCAGAAATTATACATTATAGGTAAAATTAGCGCTATTTATGCAGGTGGTACCGTATTAGTAATGTCTTATATCGATAACAACAATAATTATCGCCGTTTTTTAAGAGAGCTGCAATATCGCCAGTTAAATGGCACGCCAGATCCAGATAATGGCTTAACTCAGTATCCAGATGTAAATGCACTTACTGTCGCGAAGAATATTTACAAGCGTAACCGCGAAGTAGTACTTATTTCTTTGGTAGGTTTGTACGGATTAAATGTGCTGGATGCCTATGTAACTGCTCGACTAAAATATTTCAATGTCGACGAAACTCTGTCTATTAAAATATCACCGACAACTATAAACTCAAATACAATGTACGGTTTCAGTAATATTACGCCGGCATTAAAACTTACGCTTAGATTATGAAATCGAGTCCGACATTAGTGGGCGAGTTCTCATCAACTATTAAAAGAAAGATAAAAAGATGAAAATAGCACTTTTAGGCTATGGCAAAATGGGACAGATTATTGAACGTTTTGCCGCTGATCGTGGGCACGAAATAGTGCTTAAAATAGGAATAGAAAACTTAGAAGATTTCACTATATCAAACTTAAAGCAAGCTGATGTAGCGATAGATTTTAGTGCTCCACAAGCTGCGGTAGATAACATTTATAAATGTTTTGAAGCCAAGTTGCCTGTAGTAGTAGGTACAACGGGCTGGTATGGCGAACTACAAAAAATAAAAAACGATTGCGAGAGTAGTAACAATACCTTGCTTTATGGTTCTAATTTTAGTATTGGCGTAAATATTTTCTTCCACTTAAATAAGGTGCTTGCAAAGGTAATGAACAATTATCCAGCTTATGACGTACAGGTAGAAGAAATACACCATACGCAAAAGTTAGATGCACCAAGTGGCACAGCAATGACAATTGCCGAAGGGATTATTGAGCAACTGGATAATAAGAATGAATGGGTTAACGAATTAGAAGGGACACCAATTGCAGAGAAGATAACCAATAACCAGTTATTAATCGAATCGCTTAGGATAGAAAATGTGCCAGGAACCCACACCGTGGTTTACAGCTCGGAGGTTGATGACATTGAAATTAAACACACAGCACACAGTAGGGCAGGTTTTGCCTTAGGCGCAGTGGTAGCTGCCGAATGGTTGCAAAATAAAAGAGGTTTTTACAGCATAGCTGATATATTTAATTTTAAAGATTAATATGAACTGGAAATTCTGGCAAAAGAAAAAAGATTCTGATAAGCCAAAAAAGAAAAAAACTAAAACTAGAGAATGGGTGGATGCTATCGTTTTTGCGGTAGTTGCAGCAACTATTATTCGTGTATTCTTTATTGAAGCCTACACTATTCCTTCTGGTTCAATGGAGCGTTCGCTTTTAGTTGGCGACTTTCTTTTTGTAAGTAAGGTAAATTATGGTGCTCGTGTACCAATGACTCCTGTAGCATTCCCTTTTGCACATCACACGATGCCATTTTTTGGTACAAAAGCTTATTGGGATGGCGTACAATGGAAATACAGAAGATTACCAGGGCTACAAGATATCAAACGCAATGATGTGGTGGTTTTCAATTTTCCTGAAGGTGATACAGTAGTACTTGAGCGACAGGACGACAATTACTACCAGATGCAGTTGCGTGGCGAAAGTAGAGAATCTATTTGGTCAGGTTTTTCTGTAACCAGCAGACCAGTTGATAAACGGGAGAATTTTATTAAACGTTGTATCGCTATTGCGGGTGATACCATTAGTATGCGCAATGGTTTGGCCGAAGTGAATGGAAAGCCCGAACCTTTAGTGGGTACTGGAGGTTTTGGTTATAACGTAGAGTTTACTACTGCAGATGTAAATTTAAAGCTTTTTGAAGATATGGGCTTTAAGATTGGAGCAACAGCTTTACCTACCGTTTACAGGTTTGAAGGTACGCCAGATTTGATCAAAGAATTGAAGAAATCTCCCTATGTGAAATCGGTGAGTGAAGAGTTAATGGAACCTAACGAATACGATTTAACTATTTTTCCTCATGATAAAAACAGAAAATGGAATCTAGATAACTATGGTCCGTTTGTGGTACCTAAAAAGGGATGGACAGTTAAGTTAGATAGTTTAACTATGCCACTTTACGAAAGAAGCATCCGTATTTACGAAGGTAACAAATTGGAAAAAATAGGAAGTGATTGGTTTTTGAATGGTAAAAAGGCAACTACCTATACCTTTAAAATGAATTATTATTGGATGATGGGAGATAACCGTCATTCATCTGCAGATTCGCGTTATTGGGGTTTTGTGCCAGAAGATCACATTGTGGGTAAAGCCTTATTTATTTGGTTAAGTATAGATAGTGAAGGGTCATTCTTAAACAAAATACGTTGGAGCCGAATTTTTAAAGGCATACACTAAATTGTAGGTGTCATTGCTTCGTGCGTCGCAATGACTGAAATAAAATAAAAAAGCATCACTCAAAAAGTGATGCTTTTTTATTTAGACTTTATGCAAATTTAAGATGTCTTGCATCATGTTGATATAAACTCATCGATATGAATAAAATTATCCTTTTTGCATCGCTGCTCTTTCTAAATATTGCTGCTTTTGCCCAAGACAACCAAATAAGTGTTAATTCGAAAATTTCTGGTGTTACCGTTTTCATGAATGGTGCACAGGTGCAACGTCAATCTGATCAGGTAGATGTACCACAGGGAGTAAGTTTATTGGTGTTTTCTGGACTTTCTTCTAGTATCGAAGCGCAAAGTTTACAAGCCAGGGGCGAGGGTAATTTCACTATTCTATCCGTCGCTAAGCAGAATAATTTTTTGTTGGATAAGAAGAAGTCGGAGCAAAAGCTAGCATTACAAGCTAGATCAGAAGAAATTTCAGATAGAATAATTACGCTAAAAAATGAAATGGCGGTCTACAAATCTGAAGAAGAGATGTTGATGAAGAACCAAATCGTAACGGGTGCTTATGTAGCTTATGATTTGGTTAAACTTAAAGCTGCGTTGGATTTTCAAAAGCAACGTTTAATGGAAGCCAAAAGCAAACAGGCCGGTTTACAGAAAGATATTGATAAGCTTTATGAAGAAATCAATAAAATAAATAGGCAGGCAGCAGAAGTTGATGGAAAACCGATTAGCAACTCCAATGATGTAGTGGTAAAAGTATCTAGTAAAATAGCTACTAAAGGTAAATTTATATTAACTTATTTAGTGAAGAATGCAAGTTGGTACCCGACTTATGATGTAAGAGCCAAAGACGTAGCTAGTCCAATACAATTAGTGTATAAAGCTAATGTAAGCCAAAATTCTGGTGAAGATTGGAAGAACGTAAAACTTACGCTATCTTCTGGTAATCCATCTAACAGTAATGAGAGACCTAATTTGCCAACATATTTATTGGGCTACGTAAGTGCGGGATATTCTTTATTTAATCCCATTGCAGCTTCATCAAATGCCGTTAAGGGAAAAGTAGTGGATGGAAACGACAACGCTGCTTTGCCAGGCGTATCGGTGCGTGTCAAAAATTCTTCGGTAGCTACGGTAACCGATGCCGATGGTAATTATTCAATACAGATGCCAACAGGAGCAAATATCTTAGAATTTAATTATATAGGTTATGAACGACAAGAGCTGGTCGCTAATAATGGGCAGTTAAATGTACGTTTAAAGGAAGATAGTAAAAGTTTAGAGGAAGTAGTGGTAATGGGTTATGGCTCTGCTAAAAAAGAAATTAGTGGTGCTTTAGCAGGAAGTGTGGCAGGTATTAGGGTGAGAGGTGCAAGTTCAATTGCATCAGTACCTTTAGAAGTTAAAAATGTAGAAAAGCAAACCAACGTTACTTTTGAAATAAAGATGCCTTATACTATTTTAAGCGATGGAAAACAGGCTGCGGTAGACATAGGAAACTACGATTTTAAGGCAGATTATGAATATTATGCGGTACCAAAAGTTACCTCAGATGCTTTCTTAACTGCTAAGATTACAGATTTTAACGAAGTGAATTTTATTAGTGGCGAAGCGAGCATTTTCTTTGAAGGAACCTATTTAGGTAAATCATTGCTGGATATTCAGCATACAGATACGCTAACCATCTCGTTAGGAGTTGATAAAAATGTTTCGGTAAGGAGAGAGAAACAAAAAGGTTTTACCGAAAGACAATTCATAGGTTCATCTCAAAAAGATACCAGACATTTTGTAATTGATGTGAAGAACAGGAAAAGTCAGGCGGTAAACTTAACGATTGAAGACCAATTGCCTGTGGCTACCAACAGCGATATTTCAGTAGATAAACAAGAGCTGTCAAAAGCCAAACTGGATGAAAGCAATGGCAAGTTAACTTGGCAGTTCTTATTACAGCCTAACGAGCAAAAGAAAATTGATTTGAAGTACCAGGTGAAATATCCCAAGAATAGACCTGTTAATATTGAGTAGCTATTACCGACGTAATAGTGCGCCATTTCTAAAATATCGTCATTGGGAGAGATAAGACTTACGAAGTTTGTCAAACTTCGTAAGTCTTATTTTTAAAGTTAACTCACCATTGGTTTGTATTTGCCCCAATTATCGGCTATTATCCAAATGTTGATAAGGAATAGTACTACTGCCATGATTGCTCCTTCTGGTGCTATGATAATATGGTGCAATAATATGCCGATCATTATAGGGAAGATTATGATAGCACCTAAAGCTCTAGTTTTAGGTACAGCAACTAATATACCACCTATAATTTCCATTGTCGCTAAGAGTGGCATTAGCCAAGTAATAGTCATCATCGCAGTCATTACCTTGAGTTGGTCGGCTGGAATTTCCTGCATGGGTATATAATTGAAAAATTTGTTGAGGCCTCCATTAAGGAACATTAGTCCAAACAGAACGCAGATAACGATTTTTACGATTTTCATTTTCTTAGTTTTTGATTTACTTAAAGTTAACTAAAAGGAGGGCGAAAATGCAAGTAGTTATTTTGTGCGATTTGCTATTTCTGCATAGGCTTTTGTTTCTAAACCTGATTGTAGCGAAAATACTTTTTGATGATGTCATCTTGAGCGTAGCGAAGACTACGAAGTAGTTGCTAAGCAAATCTGTAGGTTAACGCATTTTAGAAATGGATTCCTCGTACCTCGGAATGACAGACAGTAGAGACATACAAAAAGATTGGAGTGTAAAGCAGGGTTGAAATAACCGAATAAGATCTATCTTTGCTTTCCAAAAAAAAATATCAGATTAAATCTGAAAATCTACCGTATTTAAAATAGCTGATAAAAAAATAAAAAATATTTAAAGAGGCTTGCAACCTTTGGGTAAGATTGAGCATCTACTCTAATACAAGCAAACAAATGAAGGTGGCAAAAACATATACATTAGATGAGCTGATGGAAGGCTGTAAAGCTGGCAACAGACATATGCAGGAAATGCTGTACAGGCAAACTGCATCGAAAATGTTGGCGGTTTGTATGCGATATGCCAAAGATAGGATGGAAGCTGAAGATGTATTACAGATGGGTTATGTAAAGATTTTTCAGAAGGTGAAGGAATTTAAGGGAGACGGTTCTTTTGAGGGATGGATACGTAGAATTATGGTAAATACTGCAATTGAAAGTTATAGAAAAAACCTGCGCACTTTAAATGTAGTGCCAATTGAGGATGCTTATGAGCAACCATCAAGTGGTTTTGACTTTAGTAGCTTGGGAATGCAGGATTTGATGAGAGTGATACAGAAATTGGCTGATGGCTATAAAATGGTATTCAATATGTATGTAATTGAAGGGTATTCGCATAAAGAAATTGCCGAAACGTTAGGTATTTCGGAAGGAGCAAGCAAATCGCAGCTTTCGAGAGCGAGAGCTATTTTACAACAAGAAATTTTAAAATTGGAGGGCTTTGGTTATGCAACACATGCCGGATAAAGATTTTGACAAACTGTTTAAAGACAGTTTTATGGATGCAGAAATTGAACCATCTGCAGATTTATGGGGCAACATTGCCGAGCAATTAGAACCTAAGAAAAAACGTTCGTTCCCAATCATGTGGATGGCGGCTGCGAGTGTGGTGGTGGTGGCTTCGATAATGTTGTTTACGCAAAATGGAGAGAAGGTATATTTACAAAGTTCGGAAGTAGCAACTGCGGCTGTAAAACCTGTGGAAGAGGTGCAAACTGTACCTGTAATAACAAAAGAAGAAGTAACTGCAGTTAATGAGAAGGTATCTTCTTTACCTACCAAGCCTGCACATAGAAAAATAAACTCTTTTACGCCAAAGGTTGTTCGAACTCAGATTGATGATGCACAAAAAAATATTATTACTAGCGTGCAACCATCTACCCAAGTTGCTCATCTACCTATTAAGAAAAGCGAAGCGAAACCTTTAGATGTTATACCAGTGGAAGAAATGTCTACTGCTAGTAACTCAGGAGCTGTAATTGCAAGTTTACCTAAATCAACAACAACAGACTTTGTTGTCGAAGAAGATACTAATAGTAACAAAAAAGGTATACGTAACATGGGCGATTTGATTAATTACGTAGTGGATAGAGTAGATAAGAGGGATAAGAAAATCATCAAATTTGATACTGATGATGACGATAATTCATCGATAATAGGATTGAACATTGGGTTCTTAAAGTTAAACAAAAAAAAATAAAATCAGGATTTTTGGATTTGCAGGATTAAATCAGAAGACTAATTTTTATTAAAGGACATAAACAGAAAAGCAGCACTTATCGAAGAATATTCTCTCCTTTTGGGGAAAGATGCCAAACGTGGAGAAGGGCTGATAAACACAAACACACAAATGAAACATCTAATTTTAAAAGCAGTATTAGTAAGTGGACTTACTTTTCTAGCAGCAGAAACCTTAAAGGCACAAGAAGAAGTTAAAGAGGTAAAGGATAGCGTTAAACGCAAAAAGTTTGAGATTAACTATGGCTTAGGTATCACCATTGGTGAGAAAAAAGATAGCACGGGTAAGGTAGATCAGAGCAAAGGTCGTTTTATAGGAGGAATTACCTTTACACGCTTTGACCTTGGTTTAACCAAATTGGTAGATAATGGTAGTTTTTCTTTATCGCCAACTAACAATTTCTTAGACTATAAGCCTTGGAAAACTAGTTCTGTTTCTTTTGATGTATTGCAATTTGGCTACAGGTTTAATAACCACTTTAAGGTTTATTTAGCTGGAGGTTTTGACTGGACGTTGATTCGCTTGGACCAAAATATTACCATCAAAAAGAATGCACCTACTTTAGATTACGATGTAATTACCGATGCCACATTTAGCAAAAATCGTTTTTCCAGCAGTTATGTTCACTTTCCTTTAAATTTTGAATTGAGAACAAAAGAAAATAACAACGGCAAACGCTTTAGATTTATTGTTGGACCAGAAGTGGCATTTTTATTAGATGGTAAAGTAAAACAGATTAGCGAAAAGTATGGTAAGGTAAAAGTTAATGATGATTACCATTTTGCACCATTCCGTTACGGAGGTACGGTTAGAATTGGCTACGGCGGTATCGGTGTTTTTGCAAAGTACTATGCTAATGATATGTTTGATACTGATGCTCAAAAAGGTTTGAAAAACATGTCATTCGGTATTACTTTTGGATTAAATTAGTCTGGAAGTTATAAAGAGAGTTCGGTAGTCCGTATGTCAGAAAGTTCTAGAATAAGCTAATGAACTAGTGACGAATGAACAAAAAATACACACACAAATAAAGCCCATCCTGTTTCTGTAAAAAGAGGCAGGATTTTTTGTTACCCCTCTCTCCCTATCGGGTATCTCTCCCCAAAAGGGAGAGAAGCACATTTGGAAAAGTGAAGTGGTTCGTATCAACAATCGAACAATTCGGCATTGGGTTTAAATCGTAAATCTAAAATCGTACTTCGTAAATCAAAAGCCTTATCTTTACAGCCGTGAGCGAACAAATCTTAAGCATAAAGCATTTAACCAAGCAGCACCAAGCGGAACAGATATCGGGTATCTCTAATGTGAATTTCGATATTAATAAAGGTGAAATTGTAGCCATTATTGGTGAAAGCGGCAGTGGTAAATCAACCTTGTTAAAATCTATCTACGGATTATTGAAAGTTGATGAAGGTGAGATCATTTTCAACGGAAAACGTGTAAAAGGACCAGATGAACAATTAATTCCTGGCCATGCTGAAATGAAAATGGTGACGCAAGATTTTTCGTTGAACATCTACGCTAAGGTTTACGATAACATCGCTTCACAGCTTTCTAACACCAATGTAGCTTTAAAGCAGCAGAAGACCATGGAAGTAATGGAACATCTGCGCATTACCGCACTTAAGGATAAGAAGATTATTGCTCTAAGCGGAGGAGAACAGCAACGTGTAGCTATTGCAAAGGCTTTAGTTAGCGATACTAAAGTTTTATTATTGGATGAACCTTTCTCGCAAGTTGACGCTATATTGAAAAACCAATTACGTGCTGATATTAAACGTTTGGCTAAAGAAACTGGATTAACTATTATTATGGTTTCTCACGATGCTACCGATGGCTTATTTATGGCAGATCGTTTGGTCATCTTGAAAGAAGGTAAGTTATTGCAAGAAGGAAAACCTAGAGAGGTTTACAATCATCCAAATGATACTTACACCGCCAAAATGTTGGGGAATGCGGTAGTGCTTTCTCAAAAAGAAGCGCAAGCTTTAGATTTAAAAGTTACTGGTGAGCAAGTTTGTTTTTATCCAGAATGGGTAGAGCTAAAAGCAAGTTGGTCGGCGAAGAAATTTAATGTAAGAGATATTTACTATAAAGGTTTTTACGATGAACTGCTATTGGAGAGAAATGGTGTGCACATTAGGGCTTTGCAGTTAAATAGTGGAGAGCATAAAAAAAACGACCAAGTGTATGTGAACATTGGTCGTTTTCTAGAGTTTTAAATTCTTTTAATTAGAAGAAGAAGCAACAATTACTACTCTAGCCGAAATTTCAGACGTTGGACGAGCAGGTAAAATATTTTGATTGTATTGATCTTGAAGATAGACTCTTATTCTTCCTGGATAAGATGTGTAACTATATCTTACCATTCCTAAAGTAAAAGGTAGTGCGTCGTATCCATTATCGTTAAACCTTTGAAAGGATACAATTGTGCCGTCATCTTCATAACGTTCAATTTCTTGATTAGTTATATCAGCATAATAATAGCTTCCTTCAGAATCCGTTGTCGCGACCCATCTACTAGTTGGTATACTAGTGTAAAAGGTATAATTTGGTGTGTTTTCGTTTACAATGGTGTCTTTCTTGCATGATACCAAACCTAGTGTGGTAACGCAGAGTAGGAGTAAAACTAATTTTTTCATGTTGTGTGTTTGTTAGTTGGTTAGCGAAACTCCTGCTGTGTTAAGAGAGGATATTTCAAATTTCATTTGTGTGTTGTTTAGCATATATCAAAACTATTGCCAAAAAAATGTAAATGTTGTCGGTAAATTGAAAAAATATTGAACAAATAATTATATGTATTGTTTTTAATGGTTTTAGGCTGTTTTTTAATGTTTTGTAACAAAAATATACAGTAATGTTTTTATCCTATTTACTTTCATTCGCAGCAGAACGAATAGTTTTTTGGATAACATTTGATGGCGTAAATAAAAATAGGAGACAATTTTTTGTCTCCTACCTCGTAGTATATAATTATGGAAAAGTTTTGTTTGCTCAAATCGTCATTGCAATGACGATATAATGCTTAAACCAAATACTCAAACAAAGTAGCATCTTGGTTCAGTTCAATCACATCAAACTTAAAGTCCTTCATTCGTTGCAATAAACTAGGGTAATCATTTTTGTTCATCAATTCAATACCCACCAAAGCAGGACCATTTTCTTTATTTGTTTTTTTAATGAACTCAAAACGGGTAATATCATCTTGTGGACCTAAAACTTCGTTCACAAATAACTTCAACGCTCCTGGACGCTGCGGGAAACGAACAATAAAATAATGCTTCAATCCTTCGAAAAGTAAAGACTTTTCTTTGATTTCCTGCATACGTTCGATATCGTTATTACCACCACTCACCACACAAACTACTGTTTTACCTACAATTTGGTCTTTCACTTGCTCCAACGCAGCTACCGATAAAGCGCCAGCAGGCTCAACTACAATGGCATCTTCGTTATAAAGCTTTAAGATAGTCGTACAAATCTGGCCTTCAGGAATTAGGTACGTGGAACTCAGTAAATCACTGCAGTATTTATAGGTAATCCAACCCATTCTTTTCACCGCCGCACCATCTACAAAACGCTCAATGTTTTCTACGGTTACCGGACCGCCGTTTTTTAAAGCTTCACTTAACGATGGTGCACCCATAGGCTCCACACCAAAAACTTTAACGCCAGGTTTTACCGTTTGCAGGTAAGCCGTAACACCAGAAGCTAAACCACCGCCACCAATTGGTACCACGATAGCATCTAAATCAGGCAAATCCTGGTAAATTTCCATCATTACCGTAGCCTGTCCTTCAATTACTTTTTCATCGTCAAAGGGAGGAATAAACGTAGCCGATTTCTCTTCACTGTAAGCTAAGGCTTCTTTCAAACAATCGTCAAAAGTATCGCCCACCAAAATCACTTCCACGTTATCGCCACCAAACATATTTACTTGCGTAATTTTTTGTTTAGGGGTAATTTCGGGCATAAAGATTACACCCTTAATGCCTAATTTTTTACATGAATAAGCTACGCCTTGCGCATGATTTCCGGCACTTGCGCATACTACACCATTTTTCAATTGCTCTGGCTTTAGTCCGCTAATTTTGTTGTAGGCGCCTCGTAATTTGTAAGAACGTACAATTTGTAAATCCTCTCGCTTCAAATAAATATTGGCATTGTACTTTAATGAAAGTCCTGCATTAAACTCTAGCGGAGTTCTTTTTACAACCCCTTGTAAGGTTGCAAATGCCTGTTCAAAATCGAATGTATATGCTGTTGTTGTTTCCATATCCCTGATCCCGTACGTACGGGACTTTTTAATTTTATTTTTCTGAAAAGCTTTTTAGCATTTCATCGGTTGCGATAGCCCCGCTATTTGTTTCTCCCGATAAGATCGGGATCCACTGCTATCAGGTTTAGTTAACCTAAGGCAGTTCTTCTATTGCAGGTTTTGCTTTCTCTCGCTTTAAGTTTCCCACCTATGTCATTTAAGTTAAGCAACTTTGTCATCCAGAGTGCAGCGAAGGATCTTACAAAAAATAGATGTCTCGAAACTCGACATGACAGGGAGCTTAAAAGCTGGCTGCTTAACTTAATTGGTTCTCCGCATACGCGGGAATGACAAAGAGAAGAAATTAACTCTACTTCGTTGCTAAATGCAAAGCCACTAATTGGTTTAAGTCATCATCATTGATGCCTTGTTTGCTATCTGCTAAATCTAAAAATGCAGTGTAAGCGATGGCTAAATTTTCTTTATCTAAATTATGACCTAATCTATCTAAATGATGTTTCAACGCATGTCTGCCGCTCCTCGCAGTTAATACAATTGTTGCATCAGGGAAACCCACATCAGAAGGCTTAATAATTTCGTAGTTTTCACGGTTTTTCAAGAAACCATCTTGGTGTATACCCGAACTATGTGCAAATGCATTGGCACCCACAATAGCTTTGTTTGGCTGCACTGGCATATTCATCAAATTACGCACTTGGTGACTGATTTCGTAAATACCTTGGGTGTTGATGTTGGTATGAAGACCCAATGTTTTATGAGTTTTCAAAATCATCACCACCTCTTCCATTGAGGTGTTACCAGCACGTTCGCCAATACCGTTAATGGTACATTCTACTTGACGGGCACCGTTTTGCAAACCAGCGATAGAGTTAGCTGTAGCCAATCCTAAATCGTTATGGCAATGGCAAGAGATAATTGCATTATCAATATTCTTTACGTTTTCTTTTAAGAACAGAATTTTAGAACCATATTGGTCTGGTAAGCAATAGCCGTTAGTATCTGGAATGTTTACCACGGTAGCACCAGCTGCAATTACCGCTTCAATCATTTTTGCTAAGTATTCGATATCGGCTCTGCCAGCATCTTCTGCGTAAAACTCAACATCTTCCACATATTTCTTGGCATATTTTACCGCTTCAACTGCACGTTCTAAAATTTCTTCTCGTGTACTGTTGAATTTAGTTTTGATGTGCATGTCAGAAGCACCAATACCAGTGTGGATACGAGGTCTTTTTGCATAACGTAAAGCATCAGCAGCTACATCGATATCATTTTTATTTGCTCTGGTTAGCGCACAAATAATTGGGTCGTTAACTGCTTTAGAAAGCTCAATTACGCTGTTAAAGTCACCGGGACTAGAAACAGGGAAACCAGCTTCAATCACGTCTACACCTAGTAGTTCCAACGATTTTGCGATTTCAACTTTTTGAGGAGTGCTCAACTGGCAGCCTGGCACCTGCTCGCCGTCACGCAAGGTAGTGTCAAAAATGTGTACTCTATTTGGGTCGTGTAACATAAGTTTTGGGTTAGGTTATTGTGCTAAATAGGTTAATACTAATTGTCCCATTTCTTGGGTGCCCAACACTTTAGCCGTGTCGGTATTGTTGTCAGCGATATCAACAGTTCTGTAGCCATCTTTCAATGCTTTGTCAACTGCGTTAACTAAAGTTTTTGCTTCTACTGGTAGTCCGAAACTGATTTCCAGCATCAGCGCCGCCGATAGGATAGAAGCCAGTGGATTTGCTAAGTTTTTGCCAGCTATGTCATGTGCCGAACCGTGGATAGGCTCGTAGAAACCTACGCCATCGCCAACAGAAGCAGAAGCTAACATGCCCATTGAGCCGGCAATTTGCGAAGCTTCATCGGTAAGAATATCTCCAAAAAGATTAGCAGTTAATACCACATCAAATTTCTTCGGATTTTTAATCAACTGCATGGCTGCATTGTCGATAAACATATGCTCAGTTTCTACATCAGGATATTGTTTCGCAATTTCTTGTACCGTTTCACGCCATAAACGTGAGCTTTCTAATACGTTTGCTTTATCTACAGAACATAGTTTTTTGCTGCGTTGTTGTGCGGCTTGGTAAGCTTTGTGCGCAATGCGTTCTACTTCGTATCTGTGGTAAATCATCAAATCTGAAGCGGTATTTCTATCTTCAGAACGAGATTTTTCTCCGAAATAAACATCACCTGTTAATTCTCTGAAGAATAAAATATCTGTTCCTTTTAGGATATGTGCCTTGATGCTTGAAGCTTCTAGCAATTCATCGAACAATAAGATAGGACGTAGGTTAGCATACAAACCAAGTTCCTTTCTAATTTTTAATAAACCTTGCTCTGGTCTAACTTTTAACGAAGGATCGTTGTCGTACATGGCATGACCAATAGCACCGAATAAAATTGCATCGCTTTTGCGAGCTTTTTCTAGGGTTTCATCAGGTAATGGATTGCCAGTAACTTCAATGGCAGCGTGTCCCATTAAAGCTTCATCAAAAGTAAATTCATGACCGAAGTTTTTTGCGATTTGCTCCAGAGCAGCTTTTCCCCATTGGGTAACTTCTTGTCCAATGCCATCGCCAGGTATTACTAAAATGTGTTTCTTCATTGTATGTATTTTTTGAGCGTATTCTCGTGTTGTAATCTTTTTTAGGGCGGCCGTCATTTCGACCTTAGGGAGAAATCTAGCAATTGGTAATAGAGAGCTAGATTTCTCCTCATTCTTCGTTCGAAATGACGGATGTATTTAAGGTCTGTACTATACGCTTTCTAATTCTTCTTTGTATGTTTTCTGTTTATAAATATCATTATGTACCACTTCGCCTTTGCTAAGTAATAAGTGGTGAGTTAAATTTTTCGGGAGTTGGTCATCGTTATGCGAAACGTAAATCAAAGTTCTGTTGGTAGTGCATAAACCATCAATCAAGGTATTGAATTGAAGGGTTTGGTGCGCATCT
This sequence comes from Flavobacteriaceae bacterium PS02338, assembly GCA_029959615.1. GTDB lineage: Bacteria > Bacteroidota > Bacteroidia > Sphingobacteriales > Sphingobacteriaceae > Pedobacter. The sequence continues at coordinate 157,612 of JASCOD010000010.1, forward strand.
AAACCTTGACAAGGCTCATCCAATACCAGTAATTCTGGATTTTTAATGACTGTTCTTGCCAATAACACCAAACGTTGCTTACCTAATGGCAAGTGCGATAACAAATCGTTTTTATTTGCAGTTAAGCCGAAGTATTCGATCAATTCATCAACCTGTGTGCGTTTGTACCAGCCAATTTCTTTGTATAGGCCAATGCTGTCGAAAAAGCCAGAGGCGATACTTTGCCACACCGTAGCATTGAAATCGAAGTACCAATGCAACTCTGGAGAGATTAAACCGATGTGCTGTTTAATGTCCCAAATGCTTTCGCCTGAACCACGTTTGTTGCCGAAGAGGTAAATCTCATTTGCATAAGCTTGCGGATGGTCGCCATTCACTAAACTTAACAAAGTTGATTTTCCAGAACCGTTGTGACCTTGCAATAGCCATTTTTCACCTGCTTTAATTTCCCAATTTACGTTTTTAAGCACTTGTTTTTCGCCATAGCTGATGTTGATATCCACCATTTTGATCAGTACCTCACTACTTGAAAGTGGTGCTTCGTGTAAAAACTCAGGAATGCTTCTTTCTTCGATGACAATTGCATTTCTGGTGCAAAAAGTAAAATGCTCTACTAGTTGTCCGTCTATGATTTCGCCGAACCTATTAATGCAAGCTGGAATTTCAGTTTCATTACTAACCAAGATGATTTGAACGCCATCACTGGTTACTTCATCTAATAAGTTATTCAGATTTTGACGAGATTGGATATCTAAACCAGTGTAAGGTTGGTCTAGCAATAAAAGCTGCGGTTTTGACCATAAGGCTTTAACCAATTGCAATTTTTTATGTTCGCCGCTTGATAGCTCAATCAATTGAGCATTTTTAAGGGCTGCAAAACCTAGCGCTTCTAAAATCGGCTCTGCTTTGGCTAAATTAAGATTGTTTTCTTTGGCGTAATGCGCTAATTCGGCATTAACGGTTAAGGTATCTTGTACTTGTTGTACGTTGTAGCGCTGTTGGTAATAAAAGTTAGCGACGCCCTCTACATTTTTAAATTGATACCATTGGGCGATGTATTGGCAGACGGGTTTGGTATCGCTTTGCTTATTGAAGCTGACGACAATCTCTTCCGTCGTTTTTTCCATGCCAGCAATTGCTTTTAACAACGCAGTTTTTCCACTTCCGCTAGCGCCAGTTAATAACCAATTTTCTCCCTCTTGGATAGTCCATTCCAAATCCTTTAACACGACTTTGCTGCCGTATTTTAAGTTGAAGTTGGTGATTTGTACTATCGGTTTGTCCATTTTAATTTATTCTTTAACCACATAGAGACATAGGTTTTTGAAGACCTGTCTTTATTGTAATCTAATTGGGTCTATGTTTCAATGTTGTTTTATTGTCTATTTAGTCTAACCTATAAAGTTTTGGGTTGATATACTCTGTTTTGCTCGTAAGCTTCAATCAAATTAGTTTGACTACGCACGAAATCAATGTCATCGTAACCGTTAATTAAACAAGATTTTTTGTAAGGATTGATCTCAAAGCTTTCTTTAACGCCAGTAGCGTCAATGGTCACGGTTTGCTCTTCTAAGTTTACAGTTAAAGCTGAGTTTGCATCTTTGGCAACTTGCGCAAAAATAGCAGCTAAAAATTCTTCACTTACTTGAATCGGTAGCAAACCATTGTTTAACGCATTTCCTTTAAAAATATCTGCAAAAAAACTGCTGATGACTACATCAAAACCTGCATCTTGAATAGCCCAAGCAGCGTGCTCGCGACTACTGCCGCAACCAAAGTTTTTACCTGCAACCAATACTTTTCCGCTGTAAGTTGGATCGTTCAATACGAAATCTGCTTTAGGCGTGTTGTCGCTATTGTAACGCCAATCGCGGAAAAGGTTTTCACCAAAGCCTTCACGGGTAGTTGCTTTTAAAAACCTCGCCGGAATGATTTGGTCGGTATCTATATTCTCAATCGATAATGGTACAACCGATGAGCTTAATGTTTCAAATTTTTTCATACCCCTTAATCCCCTAAAGGGGAAATTTTCTGTTAATATTTTTTACTGTTCCAAAAGCCCCTTTAGGGGTTTGGGGTTATTTTTTAATCGCTTTTATCCTCAATCTTCTGTAATCTGCAGTCCATTCGCCATTTTTAAAATGAGTTGGCTTTAGGATCTTTACTGCTAAGTCTGTTACTGCTTTAGCTTCTTCTTCATTCAAATTTACAAAAGCGTGTTGTGCAAATTGATTGATCCAATTCAACATACCATCTTCACCCACTAATTTGGTTGGTCTGTCGAAAAGCCAAACCTGTTCTGCTTCAAAACCTGTAGATTCTAACAAAGTTGCATAGTGACTAATTGATGGGAAAAACCAAAAATTAGAAATCACTCTGTGTTCAAGTCCCAATTGCTTCGCTGCATTTTCTATTGCATCTACAATGGTTTTGATATTTCCCTTGCCTCCAAATTCAGCGACCAAACGACCACCGTGTTTTAAGGCTTTGAAGATACCTCTCAACAATCCTCTTTGGTTTTCAATCCAGTGGAAGGTGGCGTTGCTAAATACAGCATCAAACTCACGATTGTAATCTAAAACAGCTGCATCTTTTTGCTCAAACTGGATGGTAGGATAGTTTTGCTTTGCTAATTCAATCATATCTGCCGAAGCGTCTACTCCTGAAACTGTTGCACCACTTTCTTGAATTTTAGCAGCTAAATCGCCAGTTCCGCAACCTACATCTAAAATATTTTCTCCTGCTTTGGCATCCAACCATTGCAAAACATCAGCTCCGTAATCAGATACGAAACGATGTTGTTCGTTGTAGAGCGTGCTGTCCCAATGTATTTCTGGCATAACTTCTTTTTTTACCACCTTAGACACCTAAGGGCATTTAAGTCCTGGATATTTGCAACTTTTAATTTTCTACTTTTTCAAAATGTTCAACTGTAGGAAATGGATCATAAAAATGATGCAATAAAGCTTTCCATTCCTGATATTCGGCAGAGCCTCTAAAGCCTACTGTATGTGCTTCCAAATCTGTCCAATTCACCAATAAGATGTATTTGGCAGGATCCTCCATACATTTTTGAAGCTGATGCGAAATGTAACCTTCCATGCTGGCAATAATTTGTTCCGCTTTAGCAAAAGCAGCTTCAAATTCTGCAGTTAGGTTTGGAATTACATTTAATATAGCAACTTCTAAAATCATATTTATTCTGGTTGGTTGTTTCGTTGTTTAGTTTTTTGGATTAGATTTCTACAGTTTCGACTGACCACTGATACCTGACCCTTAGTTCCTAAACTTCCAACAACTCCCTTACATCAGTAATCTTTCCAGTTACAGCCGCAGCGGCAGCAGTCAATGGACTTGCCAACATTGTTCTAGCATTTGGTCCTTGGCGACCCTCAAAGTTCCTGTTCGAAGTAGAAACGCAATATTTTCCTGCCGGAATTTTATCTTCGTTCATTCCCAAACAAGCCGAGCAACCTGGTTCACGCAATTGGAAACCCGAAGCTTCAAACACTTTATCTAAACCTTCTGCTATCGCTTGTGCTTCTACTTGCTTAGAACCTGGAACAATCCAAACTTCTACATTTTCTGCTTTCTGTTTGCCTTTTACAAACTCAGCAACTGCACGTAAATCCTCGATACGAGAATTGGTACAACTACCAATGAAAACATAATCTACAGGTTTGCCTATTAAACTTTCGTCATCAGCAAAGCCCATATACGCTAAAGCTTTTTTGTAAGATACTTGCTCCGTTTCTGGTTGAGCAGTAGTGGCTGGAATATGATCAGCAATACCGATACCCATCCCAGGATTAGTACCGTAAGTAATCATTGGTGCAATGTCAGCAGCATCGTAAGTTAATACTGCATCAAATTTTGCATCATCATCGCTATACAAAGTTTTCCAGTAAGCTAAAGCAGTATCCCACTCTTCATCTTGTGGAGCAAATTTTCTACCTTTCACATATTTAAAAGTAGTTTCGTCTGGCGCAATTAGACCGCCACGAGCACCCATTTCGATACTCATGTTACAAACCGTCATACGAGCTTCCATACTTAAAGAACGGATCGCCGAACCAGCAAACTCTACGAAATAACCTGTACCACCAGCAGCAGAAATTTTAGCGATGATATAAAGGATGATGTCTTTTGCACCAACACCCTTTCTCAACTCGCCATTAACTTCAATTTTCATAGTTTTTGGTTTCGATTGTTGCAAACATTGCGTTGCAAAAACCTGCTCCACTTGTGAGGTACCGATACCAAAAGCGATAGCACCAAAAGCACCATGGGTAGAAGTGTGGCTATCGCCACAAACCATTGTTTTTCCTGGCAAGGTAATACCCAATTCTGGACCAATTACGTGTACAATCCCTTGAAAAGGATGACCTAAGCCATAAAGTTCTACGCCAAATTCAGCGCAGTTTTTAGTCAACATATCTACCTGATATCTCGAAAGTTCTTCCTTGATCGGTAAATGTTGGTCTAAAGTAGGCACGTTATGGTCTGCCGTTGCCACAGTTTGCTGCGGACGGAAAAGTTTCAAGCCACGCTTTCTTAAACCATCAAATGCCTGAGGCGAAGTTACCTCGTGAATTAAATGCGTATCAATGTACAAAATATCAGGAAAACCTTCTTCACGTTTCACTACGTGAGCATCCCATATTTTTTCTACTAATGTTTTCGCCATCTTTTATAAATTATTATATAGTTAGTTTGTCAGTCTGAGCTTGTCGAAGACTTCTCTACAAAATTAGAAAAGAATTCCTTCGACAAGCTCAGGATGACATTCTTTTTTAGTTTTATGCTGTCTTAATCGACTTCATTGCAGTCATTGCTTTACGCAATTTTCTACCTATAACTTCCACTTCGTGGTCACGTAAAATCTCATTGATAGCTACTAATTCAGCGTTATCAACCGAACCATCTTTACCCTCGTTAAAGTTTTTACCCACTAAATCAGTATCAACCGTTTTCATGAAATCAGTTAATAAAGGCTTACAAGCTTGGTCAAATAAATAACAACCGTACTCCGCAGTATCAGAAATTACACGGTTCATTTCGAACAATTTCTTACGAGCAATGGTGTTGGCAATCAGTGGAGTTTCGTGTAACGACTCATAGTAAGCACTTTCTGGTTTAATACCAGCTTCAACCATTGTTTCAAAAGCCAATTCAACACCAGCTCTAACGAAAGCTACCATTAAAGTATAGTTGTCGAAATATTCTTGCTCACCAATTTTTACATCACCAGCAGGTGTTTTTTCGAAAGCAGTTTCACCGGTTTCAGCTCTCCACTTCAACAAGTTCACATCACCGTTAGCCCAGTCAGCCATCATGGTGCTGCTAAACTCACCGCTCATGATATCGTCTTGGTGTTTTTGGAACAACGGACGCATGATGTCTTTCAACTCCTCAGAAATTTTGAAGGCTTTCACTTTAGCTACATTGCTCAAACGATCCATCATACCACTTACGCCACCGTGTTTCAAAGCTTCAGTAATTACCTCAACACCGTATTGTACCAATTTAGAAGCATAACCAGCATCAATTCCTTTTTCCACCATTTTGTCGAAAGAAAGGATAGAACCAGTTTGCAACAAACCACATAAAATAGTTTGCTCGCCCATTAAATCGGATTTCACCTCAGCCACGAAAGACGATTTCAATACACCAGCTCTGTGACCGCCAGTACCCACGCAGTAAGCCTTAGCTTGAGCCAAACCTTTACCTTCTGGATCGTTTTCTGGGTGAACAGCAATTAGCGTAGGTACACCAAAACCTCTTAAATACTCAGCTCTAACCTCAGAACCTGGACATTTAGGCGCCACCATAATTACAGTAATGTCTTTACGGATTTGCATACCTTCTTCCACAATGTTAAAACCGTGAGAGTAAAGTAGGGTAGCACCTTGTTTCATTAACGGCATCACCGCATTTACCACAGCTGTATGTTGTTTGTCTGGAGTAAGATTAATTACCACGTCAGCAGTTGGGATTAACTCTTCGTAAGTACCTACGTTAAAATTGTTGTCGGTAGCATTTTTCCAGCTATCTCTTTTCTGCTCGATAGCTTCCTTACGCAAAGTGTAAGAAACATCCAAACCGCTGTCTCTCAAGTTTAAACCTTGGTTTAAGCCCTGAGCACCACAACCTACAATTACCAATTTTTTACCTTTTAAAGCATTTACGCCATCCAAAAACTCATCGTTAGCCATGAAATCGCATACGCCTAATTGGTTCAATCTTTCTCTAAGTGGTAATGTGTTAAAATAATTTGCCATTGTTCTATTTAGTTTTTGTGATACAATTGAGTATCTAAGATTTATTGTTTTATGTTTTTAATTCATTTATTTGAAAAGCATGGTTCTGTGCTCTTCGGTTATTGTAGTCCCGCTTTTCGCTCTAATCTTTTTGTTGGCACTGCTATTAATTTTTGTCATGCTGAATTTATCGAAGCATCTATTAACAACCAATCCTTCGACAAGCTCAGGATGACACAACAAAAAGTATTTCCGCTTCAATCGGGTTTAGTTTTGTCGAGTTCGCAGTTCTTTTTGTTGCTCCGTCATTTCGAACGAGGAACGAGGAGAAATCTAGCAATTAGGTTTTAGGAGTTAGATTTCTCTCTGCGTTCGAAATGACGGCTCGAACTACGGTTTTTCCCGACTTCCCTTACATCGTAAAAATCTTATCGCCCTTATCCAAGAACTCGTTTTCTACACGCTCTTCGCCTGGTTCTTCCGCTTCAAATTCTTTCAGCTTTTCGTGGAAACCAGCACTATCTTTAATAATCGCTACCCTTGCACTTCTGACAAATTCAATCAGTTCGTAAGGCTCCAATGCTTTTACCAAAGCATCGGTTTCTTCTTTGTGGCCAGTTACAGAAAACACGGTATAATCTTTACGGATTACTACTGCAGTTGCGCCGTATTGTCTCAATAAACGCTCTACCGTTACTTTTTCGGTAATCTCTTCCGTAGATACTTTGTAAAGTGCCAATTCTTGCCAAATTATTTCGCTATCAGTATTAAAATAAACTTTTAAAACCTCTACTTGCTTCTCAATCTGACGAGCTAGTTTTCTTACTACCTCATAACTTTCGTTAATTAAAATAGTAAAACGGTGTATGCCTGCAATCTCCGATGGAGAAGTGTTCAAGCTATCAATGTTAATTTTTCTTTTCGAAAATATAATCGAAATACGGTTCAATAAACCAACTCTATCTTCAGCATAAACTGTGATGGTGAAATCCTGTTTACCTTCATAGTCGGGTTGGCTTTCTATATATTTTATCGTGTCGTTAGTACTCATTTTTCTTGGATTAAGGATGAAGGAACAAGGATAAAAGACATAATGTCTATACTTCTAATCTTTATTCCTTGTTCTTTGCTCTTTTATCTTAATTATTTCAATCTAATTTCACTTACGCTCATTCCTTGCGGAACCATTGGGAAAACATTGTTTTCTCTACCAACCATCACTTCTAATAAGTAAGAACCTTCGTGGTTAATCATGGTTTCGAGTGCTTTTCTCAAATTCGCACGTTCATCAACTTTATCAGCTTCTATGTAATAAGCTTTTGCTAAAGCTACAAAATCAGGACTCGTGATGTTCACAAATGAATAGCGTTTATCGTGGAATAACTGTTGCCATTGACGAACCATCCCTAAGAAGCGGTTGTTTAAAATCAAGATTTTTACCGCTGCGCCGAACTGCATAATGGTACCTAATTCTTGCGGTGTCATTTGGAAACCTCCATCGCCAATAATGGCAATAACCGTTTTATCTGGGGCACCATATTTAGCGCCAATGGCCGCAGGTAAACCAAAACCCATGGTTCCTAAACCACCAGAAGTTACGTTGCTACGGGTGTTGTTAAACTTTGCATAACGGCAAGCTACCATTTGGTGCTGACCAACGTCAGTTACAATTACTGCATCTCCACCGCAAATCTCATTGATATTTCTTAGTACTTCACCCATAGTCATTTCTTCACCAGTAGGATATAACTCTGGGGTAATGACTTGGTCTATCTCTTGTTGGTTGTAATCCCTAAATTGAGCAACCCAAGCTTCGTGTTTATTTTCTTTTACTAAGTTGGTTAAAATTGGAAGCGTTTCTTTACAGTCGCCCCAAACACCAACTTCAGCTTTTACGTTTTTATCAATTTCGGCAGGGTCAATATCTAAGTGAACCACTTTTGCCTGTTTTGCATATTTATCCAAACGGCCAGTTACACGGTCATCAAAACGCATTCCGATAGCGATTAAAACATCACATTCGTTGGTTAAAACGTTTGGTCCGTAATTACCGTGCATCCCTAACATACCAACATTTAACGGGTGGTCAGTTGGAACAGCACCTTCGCCCATGATTGTCCAAGCTGCTGGAATTCCAGTTTTTTCAATGAAAGCTTTGAATTCTTTTTCGGCATTACCTAGAATTACTCCTTGACCAAATAATACAAATGGTTTTTTGGCTTCGTTAATCAGCTTTGCTGCCTGTTCAATAAACTCAACCCTTACTTTTGGTTTCGGTCTGTAGCTACGGATATGGTTACATTTTACGTAAGCTTCAAACTCTTCGATTTGTAATTGAGCATTTTTGGTGATGTCAATTAAAACAGGACCTGGTCTGCCGCTTTTGGCAATATAAAAAGCCTTCGCTAATACTTCAGGGATTTCCTTTGCGTCAGTAATTTGGTAGTTCCATTTGGTTACTGGTGTAGTAATGTTGATGACATCGGTTTCTTGGAAAGCATCCGTACCTAAAAGGTGTGCAAATACTTGTCCTGTGATACAAACTAAAGGCGTGCTGTCAATTTGTGCATCAGCTAGGCCAGTTACCAAATTGGTTGCACCTGGGCCGCTTGTTGCAAAAGCAACACCGACTTTTCCGCTGGTTCTTGCATAGCCTTGAGCAGCATGGATGCCGCCTTGCTCGTGGCGCACCAAAATGTGTTCTAGCTTATCTGCATAATCATAAAGTGCATCGTAGATTGGCATAATTGCCCCACCTGGGTAGCCAAAAATCGTGCTTACGCCTTCCTCTATAAGGGCATTCAACAACATTTGTGAACCCGAACCTTTAAAAGTAGGGGAGTTGGTTGTTGCCTTTTTCGTGGCTGTATCTTGTAAGGTTTCCATTTTCTATATTTTATGGTTTTTTGGTCAATTTTGTAATCCCTTTCAGGATTTGGTTTTTTTATTTTTTATCGATTTTAAAACCGATTTTTTCCCTGTCTTTCCATTTTAATTGCGCTATTTTTTCATCTAGTAAATTATCCATGGCATCATATAATTCATTTAGCTGCAGATCGTGTTCTCCAATTCGCTCTTTAATTTCCGCCAGCTGCTCATTAATGTTGCTTTGCTTTATCAAAATCTTTCTGATGTCTACAAAAGCCCTCATAATGGCGATGTTCATTTCAATTGCCTTATCACTTCTCAAAACACCACTTAGCATAGCTACACCTTGTTCTGTGAAGACATAGGGTGAATTTCCTCTATGTTTTTGTGAACCGGTCACAATTTGTGACCGGTTCATTATCACAATTTGTGATGATGAACTAGCTCCATCTGATGCGGTCACAATTTGTGACCGGATACTTTCCCATTCTTTAGGAGTTAATTGAAACATAAAGTCATCTGGAAAACGCTGTAAATTCCGTTTTACCGCTTGGTTCAACACTTTTGTTTCAACTTCATAAAGCAATGCCAAATCAAAGTCGAGCATTACTCGCTCTCCTCTTATTTCATATATTCTGCTTTGAATACTCTTAATGATTTCCATAGCACTTATTTTTCTTGGTAGATGTGATAAGTTTTTCAGGGTTTAAGCTTCGTCGGTTACACAACCTCCAGCAGCATCTGTTACTGTTTTGGCATATTTAAACAATACACCCTTGGTGACTTTCAGCTTTGGTTGTTGCCATTTCGCTCTACGTTCAGCAATGATTTCATCGCTTACTTTTAGCGTAATCTTATTGGTTACAGCATCAATTTCAATAATGTCGTCATCTTCCACTAAGCCTATTAAACCACCTTTGTAGGCCTCTGGCGTAATGTGACCTACTACAAAACCATGAGTGCCACCAGAGAAACGACCATCGGTAATCAATGCAATAGATTTACCCAAACCAGCACCAATAATTAATGAAGTAGGTTTTAGCATTTCAGGCATTCCTGGAGCACCAACTGGCCCTTCGTTTTTGATAACCACTACATCGCCTGGCTTAATTCTTCCTGAAGAAATTCCCGCCACTAAATCTTTTTCACCATCAAATACACGAGCTGGGCCTTCAAACCTTTCGCCTTCTTTACCAGAGATTTTAGCTACAGAACCTTTTTCTGCTAAGTTTCCGTATAAAATTTGTAAGTGACCAGTAGCTTTAATCGGGTTGTCTAATCTCTGAATAATCGGTTGGTTGTAATCCATGATTGATTTTACATCTTTCAAGTTTTCTGCTACCGTTTGTCCAGTAACTGTTAAGCAATCACCATGTAATAAACCTTCGTTTAACAGATATTTTAATACCGCTGGTACACCACCATATTGATGTAAATCTTGCATCAAGTATTTACCACTTGGTTTAAAATCAGCTAAAACAGGAGTGATATCACTCATGCGTTGGAAATCATCTTGAGTAATTTCTACACCAATCGCTTTACCCATCGCAATGAAGTGCAATACCGCATTGGTACTTCCGCCTAAAATGATAATCGAACGAATGGCATTCTCAAATGCTTTTCTCGTCATGATATCAGAAGGCTTAATATCTCTTTCTAATAAAATTTTGATGTATTTTCCTGCATCTAAGCATTCATTTTTCTTTTCATCACTTACTGCAGGATTTGATGATGAATAAGGTAAGCTCATTCCTAAAGCTTCAATAGCAGAAGCCATCGTATTTGCGGTATACATTCCACCACAAGCACCTGCCCCCGGGCAAGTATGCTTGATGATCCCTTGATAATCATCTTCTGATAAATTACCACAGATTTTTTGACCTAGCGCTTCGAAAGCAGAAACGATATTTAACTCTTCACCTTTGTAATGTCCTGGTGCAATTGTACCACCGTAAACCATAATTGAAGGACGGTCTAAACGAGCCATAGCCATAATCGCTCCTGGCATATTTTTATCGCAACCTGGGATAGAAATAATACCATCGTAGTACTGACCACCGCAAATAGTTTCAATACTATCTGCAATTACATCACGGCTAACTAAAGAATAGCGCATGCCATCAGTACCGTTGCTCATGCCATCACTCACGCCAATGGTATTAAAAGTAAGACCGACTAAATCGTTGTTCCAGACACCTTTTTTAACCACTGCGGCTAAATCATTCAAGTGCATGTTACAAGTGTTGCCATCATAACCCATACTTGCAATACCCACTTGAGCTTTTGCCATATCAGCATCGGTTAAACCAATTCCGTAAAGCATAGCTTGTGCTGCGGGTTGTGTTGGGTCTTGCGTAAAAGTCTTACTGTATTTGTTTAATTCCATTATATATTTGTTGTTCTGTTCAATTCAAAAAAAAACCGCCTCTTTTTGGGAGGCGGTTTCGCTATAGTATCTTTTACATTATATACAACGATTGCCTTCCCTCGGTTGAGGAATAATGATAATGTTGTTAATAATGACTGTATTTAAACGCATGTATGGTTTTTGTTACAGCCAAACATACTAACAAATTATCAAGAAGAGAAATTTATATGATTACTTCATAGTTCACTTTCTCTAGTACTAGGTTTTTATAAGCTCTCTGTAAGGTAGCACCAATGCTATCTCTCCATCTTTGCCTGTAAACGGTTTCATCTATGGTATGTATGCCCACTACCTCTACCGCTGTGCCGCAGAAAAATGCGCCATCCGCTTCTTTTATAAAATCTACCGTGATTTCTTTTTCAATCACTTCGATGTCTAGGACCTTGCATAGTTCTATAATGGTTGCTCTAGTAATACCTGGAAGAATATTCCCTTTTGCAGGCGTGTAAATTTTGCCCCCTTTTTCAAAAAAGACGTTTGCTCCAGGCGCTTCAGCTATTTTGCCAGTAGCGTCCAATAATAGCGCTTCATCAAATCCTTTGTTTTTAGCATCTGATGTTGCTAAAATAGAGTTCACATAATTGCCACTAATCTTTGCTTCAATTTTTGTTGATTTTGGATTAGGACGTTCGAAAGGAGAGATACAAACTTTCAATTGTCTATCGCCAAGGTAAGCCGCCCATTCCCATGCACATAACATGATAGAAACTTTTTCGGGAGCAACCAAAGTCATTTGTGGTTCACTAAAAACCAACGGACGGATGTAAGCATCTTTGAAATTATTCAGTTCTAGCAGTCGGTAGCTTTGTTTAATCAAGTCATCAACGTTCCAAGTAAATGGAATGCCTGTTAAATCGCATGAACGTTTTAACCTCTCAAAATGCTCTCTGGCCTTAAATATACGAGTTGCATTGTGGGTCTTGTAAGCCCTAATGCCCTCGAAAGCTGCAAAGCCATAGTGTAAAGACTGACCATATAGATCGGTCTTGGCTTCACTAGCTTTTACAAATTGGCCATTTAAGTAAATTACCGTGTTCGAATTGTAATAATTCATGTTGTTTTGTTTTAAAAAAAGCGTCCCATTTTTTTAAGAAGGGACGCTTTTTTTGATTTATATCAATATCGTTATAACGAACCCTTACATTGCTTTTCAATTAGCACATTAAGCAGCAGCACCTCAGTAAAACTGAAGAGGTTAAGGTTGCTATTTAATATGTTCACTTTCATCTTGCTCAGATCGTTTAATTACGTTTGTTTTTATAAATACCAATTTAGTATTTGGTTCAAAAAATAGCAATAGGTAAAATGAAAATATTTTATTTAGAATATAATTCTGATTATAATTGTTTTTTTAAATTATAATTTTGTTTTGTGTGGTCTTTTTATGTCGAAACATGGTGAAGTGTAGACCGAAAATGGAATCGGTATTTGGTATGGTTGTTATGCTTGCATTGTAATTTAAGCAAAATTCTGCGTAAAAGTGAGCAATGTCAGAAAATTCTGCGAAAATGAGGGATAGTTTTAGTAAAGATGTTATTAGATTTTTTGAAGAATAAACCTAGTAAAAGAGAAACTAAAAATAAAGAGAATGCATCACAAACTCATACATAACTTGTTCGATATAACAAATGTAGGCGGCTGAGTAAGATCCAGGAGATGATTTATCTGTCAAAAAGTTTCAAATATTTACTCGGTACTAATCTCTTCCATTCTGGATGTCTTTTTACATAAGCGAAAACTAACGGACATAGCGGAATAAGTTGATAGTCGTTTTCTTCGAGATAAATGAGTGTCTTTTCAATTAATGCTGTAGCAGCACCTCTGCCAGCTAAAGCTTCCGGACTTTCGGTATGAATTAGCTTAATGATTTTCTCGTCTTCTTCGTAATCGATGAATGCAATGTGTCCATCTACTGCTAATTCGAAACGTTTGATTGCTTCGTCTTTTAAAAGCGGCAGTTTAAGAAATTCTTCTTTCATTGTCTTTTGAGGTTTTAATGATATCGTCAAAGTTAATGAGAAAGTTTTTGGTCGTTGTTGACTTATGTTAATAAACGAAGACGTTTGGCTCCTCATCATTATGCTTATTTAAGTCATAGAGCTTGCATATTTTTTAATATACATTTTTACTTTATTGATTTAGTGCATGATTTATTATAATTTAGTTGAATACAACCTAAACAACCTAACCGCTAATTAATATGTTTGAAGGAACAGGTACGCTCATACCAATATCCAACGAAGATTTATCAATTACAGAAAACCGGAATTTCTACAATCTCTATAATGCCCATGCCAAAGACCTAAGGAAATTTGTAAGGCGTTATATTCATGACGATAGTATTGCTGAAGATATCGTACATGATTTGTATGCCAAAATTTGGGAGAATAGGAATGATATGGCTCATATTAACAATATCGAGGCTTATCTATTTCGCATGGCAAAAAACAAAACGCTAGATTATTTGAGGAAAATAAAACGTATAGAGTTTATGCCTGACGAGATGATTAAGGATTTTAAGCATTATAATGATGGCGTAGAGCAGTTTGTTTTGGAAAAAGAGTATTTTGAATTCTTGAAACATCACTTAGATAAACTGCCGGAAACTTCTCGGCAAGTCTTTCATTTATGTAGGGATATGGGCAAAACATACGAAGAAGTATCAAAAGAATTGAATATATCTAAAAATACGGTTAAGCATCATATGGTGGCAACGGTTAAGAAACTAAAAAAAGAAGTTTTAGAAAAGTTAAAGATATATGGTTCGTTCAAAATCTTATTTCTACTTTTTTTAGATAAATTCTTGCCCTAATTAGCTATGAAATCGTTATAGCTTAAATAGCTTACCTTATGCAATCACAATTCTATAAAAGATTAATACAAGGATATATAGATAAGACGCTAACCAAAGAGGAATTGGCTGTTTTTATTGATTTACTCGGAAAGGGAGAACTCGATCAGTTTTTGAGTGAAGATATGGAATTGGTAATTCATAAACAGCTAGCTCAAAGAAATTCAGCCTGGATGTTAAGGGTAGCAAAATATGCTGCAGTTCTTCTTTTGCTAGGTTTTTCTGCATTCTATCTATTACGAGATAGCTTTGAGCAGCCAGAAAGCGTTTCGGTTCTTCCCGGTTATGAGCATGCTGTCTTAAGAATGGCAGATGGGACAGAAGTGATTTTGGATACCAATAGAACTCAAACAATTGAGACAAAGAGTGGCGTAGTGCTATCCAATAAGGATGGCAAAGGTCTAGTTTATGATTTGTCGAAATTAGATCAAAAGCAAAATAACACAATTGCTAATCAATATAGTTCTATCGAAATTCCAAAAGGAGGAACTTATAGCTTGATACTTTCTGATGGAACAAAAGTTTGGTTAAATGCATTTTCAAAATTGCGTTTCCCTATGCTCTTCAATGGAAATACTAGAATGGTAGAGATGGAAGGAGAAGTATATTTTGAAGTAGCTCCCAACAAGTTGAAGCCATTTATTGTAAGATCTAGAGGTCAAGAAATAAAGGTATTTGGTACCATTTTTAATATCAATGCCTATCAAAATGAAAAGAGCGCCAAAACAACTTTGATCGAGGGTTCAGTTTCGGTAAGTACAGCACAGGCAACAAAATTTATCAAACCAGGAGAACAGGCTAGCGTAAATAACAATGGAATTGTGATCAGTAATGTAGATGTAGATCACGCTGTGGCTTGGAAGGAAGGTTATTTCAAATTCGATAAATTAAACGTTAGCGATATCATGAGACAGGTTGAGAGATGGTACGATGTAGAGGTGATGTATGACGATAGTTTCAAAGATGAGTTGTTTGTAGGAAAGATAAAGCGCTCTGCAAATGTTTCAGAACTGATTGGTATTTTTAACGAAGGAGGATTGAAGGTGTCTTTAAAGGATAGGAAATTATACGTCTCCAACAATAGATAACAGATTTTTAAAAAAGCTTTACCCTATTTAATGTCATAGTCGTCTTTAGATATATAGCCTTAAGGTGCTTAAGTGCATCCGAGGGATTAGCGTTAATAAACACAATCAACTATTATCTAAACCACAAACAACTATGCATTTAAATTTAGATGTTGGATACTTCTTTGTATCCAAGAGGTATCGAAAACTATTTCTGATGATGAAACTGGTAGTTCTTCTGCTGACACTTACCTTTTTGCATGCAAGTGCAACTACTTTTTCTCAAACGGTAACATTGTCGGCAAAGAACATCTCTATTGAAAAGGTACTCACAGAGGTAGAGAAACAAACGGGCTATAACTTATTTTATAAGTATAGCGAGAAAGTGATGACCAAGACACTTGATGTCGAGTTTAATCAAACTGCTTTAAAGGTGGTTCTTAATCAAGTGCTTTTAAAAAATGGACTATCTTACAAAGTGAATAATAACACGATTATTATTACTTACAAGAATACTACAGATCAATCAAATTTGGCAGAGGTAGCTAGTCAAGATGCGGATTTGACAGGCACAGTTATCGACAAAGTGACCAGATTGCCATTAACAGGAGCTTCGATAAAAGTAAAGGGAACCAATATTGGGACTGTTACGGATGGTAGCGGTCGCTTTTTATTGAAAAATGTAAAATCTGGCGACATCATTCAAGTGTTTTTTATCGGATTTAAACTTCAGGAAATCACGATAGGTAGCGTAAGGAAACTGGATCTTGTTCTAGAAGAAGATTTTGCAAATCTAGATGGGATTATCGTAACTGGTTATAGCTCACAAAAGAAAAGGGAGATCACAGGGTCTATTTCTTCCATAAAAGCAACCGACATATCAGGAGCACAAACAATAAGTATAGATGGTGCTATGCAGGGTAGGATGGCTGGTGTAAATGTACAATCGAGAGTTGGAGTGCCAGGGGCGGCAATTAAAATTGAAATAAGAGGACAGGGATCTATTACCGCTGGAACGGAGCCTATTTACATCGTGGATGGATTAATTGTGAATAACGACAATACCACCAATACAGTATCTAGTAATCCCTTAGCTAATGTTAATCCAGAAGATATAGAGTCTATAGAAGTATTGAAAGATGCTGCAGCTGCCTCAGTTTATGGCGCTCAAGCAGCAAATGGCGTAGTTTTAGTAACAACAAAGAAGGGAAAAGCAGGACGTGTAACTGTTGATGCTAGTTATCGAGGAGGTGGGGTTAAGCCAATTAATTTATTAGAGATGCTAAATTCTCAGCAATATCTAAATTCGAGATACGAGGCAATAAAGAATTACAATCCAACTTATACGGATGCCCAAATTTGGAATATGGTTTTAACACAATCACAATTGCCAACCACTTATACGGCTCAAGATATTGCAGGTCTACAAACTTATGATTGGCAGAAAGCAGCTTTTACTGACGGCGCGACAGGTAAATATGATTTAGCAGTTGCCGGTGGTTCGGAAAAAAGCAATTATCGCATTTCTGCTAGTTGGGAAGATACTGAGGGAAGTATTATCGGTTCTGATTTCACCAGAGGTACGACTAATTTTAACTATACCAATAAGCTAACAGATAAAATAGAAGTATCATCTACAATTAATTTATCAACTATCAAGCAACATGGACCGCTAGGCGCTGCAGGTACCACATCTCAGTTTTCAGCACCTAGTTACGCAAATGCCATGATCTTGCCTTTTATTCCTATATATAAGGAAGATGGTTCTTATAACATGACCTTGTCGGGCTTTCCAGGTACTTTTGCTAGACATACTTTACATTCTACAGAATTAAATGAATCACTTGAGAAAAGCAACAGCTTGTTTGGGAATTTACAGGTTCAATACAAAATTTTAAATAACCTGTCGTTTAAAGCGCTCGTGGGCTTAGACTATCGTGATATTTATGCCCGTCAGTATTATGACCCACGAACTATAGATGGAAATGCTAGACAAGGTATTTTAACAGAATATCAATCGAAGCCAATCACTTTTACAACTTCTTATGTCTTACAATATCAACCTAAACTAGTTGGAAAACATTCATTGAATACGCTACTTGGAGTTGAATATAGATCTTTCGAATCGCAGTCTAGCAATGTTACCGGAAATGGTTTCCCAAATTATCAATTTAAGCAATTAGCCTCTGCTGCTACGATTACTTCGGCTTCTTCTGCATGGACTGGATTTAAAAGATTGGGGAGTTTTTTCCAAGCCAATTATACTTATGATAGTAAATATATGGCTTCAGCTATCTTACGTTACGATGGCTCTTCGAGGTTTGGCTCGGGTACTAAATTTGGCTGGTTTCCGGCAATTTCTCTCGGATGGGATGTGGCTAAAGAGGATTTTATCACCAATAAATCTTTATTCAGTCAGCTTAAACTAAGACTGGGTTATGGAGAAACCGGCAATGATCAGATTGGCAATTTTGATTCTAGATCGCTTTACGGCGGAGGGATAACTTATAATGGACAAGCGGGCATTAGACCAAATAATTTAGGTAACTCTAATTTAAAATGGGAACGTAATGTGAGCACTAATTTAGGATTGGATTATGCACTCTTTAACAATAAAATATTTGGAGCCATTGATCTTTATCATCGATCAAGTAAAGATCTTTTATTGAGTAAACCTGTAGCCTGGGCTTATGGATATAATGATATCATGGAAAATTTGGGAGAAGTGGTAAATAAAGGTCTCGAGATTGAAATTGGTGCCAACTGGATAAGAAAGCAAGATTTGAAATGGACTACAAGTTTTAACATATCTTTCCAAAAAAATGAAGTGGTAAAACTATATGATGACCTAAAGGTGTTACCGGGAGACAATGGAATAGCTGTAGGTTATCCTCTAAGGACACACGTTCTGCCTCAATATGCTGGAGTAAATGCGGCGACAGGAAGAGCAGTATGGTATGATAAAGACGGAAACTATACCTACAATCCTGGGGCAATGACGCTAGATAATTACGCTCCATATGGTTTCCCAACAGAATTGCCCGATTTTTTTGGAGGTCTGAACAATACACTTCAATATAAAGGTTTTTCATTGGGCGTATTCTTTCAGTATGATTACGGTAGAACACTTTACGACAACCAAGGTAGAACTATGGGAAGAGCCGGTGGCGCACAAATCAATAGCATGGTTTTGTATTATGATAATCGTTGGCTAACAGAAGGACAAATTACATCTGTTCCAAGGCCTATTGATAATGTGGCAGAAAGAGGAAGTGCCAGAGGAGATATCGCCTCAACACGTTATCTGCAAGATGCTTCTTACATTCGTTTAAAAAACATCAATTTAAGTTATATCATACCGCAATCTGTTACTAGTAAGCTTAAAATCAAAAGCGCTAAGGTTTTTGCTCAAGGAAACAACTTATATACTTGGACGAAGTTTACAGGTTACGATCCTGAGTTTTATGTGTCTGGCAATACCAGTAGCACTAATTCTAATACCGGTATTATTCCAATAACTAAATCGTATTATTTCGGTATTCAATTGGGCTTTTAATTTAAAACTAACATGAAGAAATTTAAATATTATATCGCTTTAATAGCTTTAGGTTTGATCTTTAGCTCTTGCGAGAAATTATTGGATGTTAATCCAAAACAATCTATAGACTCTTCTGAGGCATTAACTTCTAAGGATGGCATAGACGCAGCTTTAATTTCTGTTTATTCGAGATTGCAGAATTATACGCTTTACGGAAGAGATTATCTAGCACTTTCTGAGGCTTTATCAGATAATGCAAAACACACAGGTTATGCATCGCATTTAATAAACGAGGCAGCTAATAATAGGGGAGCTCATTTTGCGAGTTGGCAACTGGCTTACTATGCAATCAATCAGTTGAATTTGATTTTAAATGCATTAGATAGGCAGAGTTTCGATGCCAGTTGGAAAGCAAACACATTGGGACAGGCCTATTTCTTAAGAGCATTGTGCTATCACGATTTATTGCGTTGTTATACTTATGATCCTACAGCCAATATTAGTCAATACAATTATGGCGGAGTACCATTAATGTTAGTTGGTGTAGATGATGTGACAAAAGTTTCATCGCTAACTCGACCAACTGTTGAAGCTGCGTACACTCAAGTTTATGACGACTTGACCAAGGCACACCAAAATCTTTCCATTTCGAATAGTACCACCATCCATAAAGCTACAAAAGCTGCGGTAAGTGCCTTATTTTCTAGAGTGGCTTTATATAAGGGCGATTATAATAAGGTAGTGGAAATGGCTGATCAAGCAATAACAGAAACTTCAGCAGTTTTTTCAACCAATGCAAACTTTTTGGCAGATTGGCGTAAAGAGGTGCATCCGGAGTCTATTTTCGAATTAAAGTTTAATATTTCAGAAAATGTAGGTTCGGATAGGTCATTAAGAGCTACCTATACAAGCAGGGCTACCTATGATGCCACAGTATTTACCATTCAAGCGGTAGTTGCGGTAGACCCTTTATTTTATGCTAAATATGAAAATAATGACGTAAGAAGAGGCTTGATCAGAAATGGAGCGGGAAAGGCTTCTACTAACCTAGAAATTTATAAGTTTATTTCCAAGACGGGTACACCCGGTTTAGATAACGTGCCGATAATTAGATTGTCAGAAGTGTACCTAAATCGTGCAGAAGCTTATTACCATTTAGGTGTTGCACAATATGCAAATGCTTCGCTAGATCTCAATAAAATTCGTACTAGAGCCGGGTTAACTTCGGTGAATTTAACGGGTACAGCACTTTTGAATGAAATTTTGTTGCAACGACGACTGGAACTGGCTTTCGAAGGACATCGTTGGTTTGATTTGAAACGCAATGGTTTAGATGTGGTAAAAGGAACAGGTAACGTGTTATTCACTGATTATAGAATGCTGGCTCCTATACCAGAAAGAGAAGTTAATGCTAGTAAAAACACGTTAAAACAAAATTTTAATTATTAGTATATCATGAAAAGAGATCATATATTTTTTTTAATAGGCATATTAATGCTGAATACGCTATTTGCTTGTCAGAAAGACCTTAATGAAAGGTATTTGCTTACAGACAATAGTATAGAATTTGAAGATGCCGCAAGTACAACAGTTGCAGTTGGTAAGGATTATCCGATTGTAACGAGAACAATTAGTCCAACAAATACAGAAGTTTCTTTCCAAGTTAATTTGAGCGGAACTCAGTTCAACGAAGATCAAACTTTCCAAGTTAAACTTGTAAATGCAGAAACTACTTCAGTAGAAAATAGAGATTTTTCTGTTAATGGAGATAAAACATTTACTATTCCTAAAGGTAAGAGTAAAGGAACGGTAAAGGTTCAAGCCAGTGGTACAGGGATTGGTTCTACTGTTTTGGTACTCGAATTAGTTGGGAACGATAAGATAAAAGTTTCCAAAAATTATAGTAAAGTAGGAGTAAGGTGTGTTTATCCCTAATTCACTAATCTGACTAGTCCTAAATAACCGATACAGGTTTTAGACTAAAATAATCAATAATTATATCCCTACAAACGCGTGTTTGTGGGGATATTTGTTTTTATAGGTTCTTATTTTGATTTTATTCTGCTGATGCA
>JASCOD010000011.1 GCA_029959615.1 Flavobacteriaceae bacterium PS02338
CAACTTCTTGAACTACTTCAAGCTTAAAGGACATAGAATAGTCCTTTTGTGTCCGTTTCTCATAAATGAATTCTTCTCCCTTTTTCATAACGATTCTTTTTGTGTATCGCTATTTCAGGACCAGACATGATATAAAAATAAAAAGTCCCGTAATTTAACGGGACTTTTTATTTTTATAGCTGTCAGCTGAAAACTAAGATCTGCGTCTTCTGTCGTTAGAACGCTCTCCGCCATTTCCACCCTCACGTCTTCCGCTTCCACCGCTTCTTTCTTCACGACTACGACCAGAGAAATCTCTGAAACCACCGCCGCTATTTCCACCGTTTCCGCCCTCGCGTCTTCCGCTTCCGCCACTTCTTCTATCTCCACCACCGTTACCGCCTCTATAACCGCCGCCTTCACGTCTTCCAGAGCGCTCTCCGCCGCCAAATCCACCACGTTCTCCACCTCTTCTTCCGTCACGGTTGCTACTTCTTGGAGCATCACCACTCACTTCAATTCTAACTTCTCTGCCGTTGTATTGTACGTCTTTAAAATTAGCCAAAAGCGTTTCAGCTACAGCACTTTCAACTTCCACGAAAGAGAAAACACCTTTTAAGTCAATTTTACCAACAGCTTTACCGCTAATGCGACCGTTGTTACAAACGAAACTCAATAAATCACCTCTGGTAAATTCATCTACCGAACCAACGTTGATGAACAAACGAGAATAACCTGCTTCGGCACCTCTGCCGCCACGTTCGCCTCTTTCTCCGCGTTCTCTTCTATCACCACGCTCACCACGTTCTCCGCGATCATCAGCACTTAAGTTAAGGTCTGGTGCGTTTTGGTAATATTCTAAGAAGCGGTTAAACTCTAAAGAAGCAAATTTTTTGATTACTTCTTCTTTGCTCAGGTCAGCAAATTCATCGTTAATCCTTGACATGTATTTATCGATCTGCTCTTCGTTAACCTCTACATTATGTACACGGTGAACCAAGCCGAACAATTGTTTTTCGCAAACATCAAAACCGGTAGGTAATTCTGCTTTTGTAAATTGTTTTCCGATAATTCTTTCAATCTGACGGATCTTGCCAGTTTCTTTAGCGTTGATGATACAGATAGAAACACCAGTTTTACCAGCACGACCAGTACGGCCAGAACGGTGGGTGTAACTTTCAATTTCATCAGGCAAAGCATAATTGATTACGTGAGTTACATTGTTTACATCGATACCACGAGCTGCAACATCTGTAGCAATTAATAACTGCATGTTACGATCGCGGAAACGTTGCATTACCTTATCACGTTGTTGTTGAGATAAATCTCCGTGTAAAGCATCAGCATTGTAACCATCTTTAATTAAATGCTCGGCAACATCTTGTGTATCCATTTTAGTTTTGCAGAAAACCACGCCAAAAATGTCTGGGTTATAATCTACAATACGTTTTAAGGCTGCGTATTTATCACGAGCTTTAACGATATAGTATTCGTGCTCAATATTTACGTTACCTGTATTCTTGGTGCCCATGGTTAACTCTGTAGGGTTTTCCATGTAATTTTTAGCTATACGGCGCACCTCTGGTGGCATAGTAGCAGAAAATAACCAAGTTTTCTTTTCATCTGGTGTAGTAGAAAGGATGTCGTTGATGTCTTCTTGGAAGCCCATGTTCAACATTTCATCCGCCTCGTCTAATACTACATACTTCACGTTAGAGAAATCGATGGCTTTACGGCCAATGATATCTAACATACGGCCGGGCGTGGCCACTACAATTTGTACGCCATTGCGTATTTCACGTAGTTGTTGCATAATGTTCGCACCACCGTAAACGGCTACAATGCTAGCACTAGGCTTGTTTTTTGAGAAATTTCTGATGTCGTTTGCAATCTGCAGACAAAGCTCACGTGTTGGGCACAAAATAAGTGCCTGTGGCTTATTGCTCTTAAAGTCAATTAATTCTAACAACGGCAAACCAAATGCGGCTGTTTTTCCTGTTCCTGTTTGGGCCAAACCAACAAAGTCGTTACTACCCTCTAACAGTACAGGAATGGCTTGCTCCTGAATAGGCGTAGGATTTTCAAATCCTAGCTCTTTAACGGCATTAACAACGTCATCACTTATCCCCAATTTACTAAATGGGTTTATCATTATAACATTTTTTAATTAAGGCGCAAAGGTACAGTTAATAATTGGTAATTTATATAGTGTAGGGTAAATAGTTTTTTGCTTAATAAATTGAAAATTAGAAAGTTAAAGTTGTTGTTGAATGCTGATAGCCTCTGATGAGTGATTGCGAGCTCATTTTCGAAGCTTGCGGCAATTAAAAGTTTTGCTTTCTTTGCTGTTTTTTTATTTTAATTATAACGCTATTCACCTGTATCATCCCGAGCTTTTTAGATGAATTCGTCACAGACAAAGCTCAGCGTGACACCCCTAAAAATATTTCCGTTCAATCGGGGCTATTAAAAAAACTGTGCTTCAAACTTAGAACTTTAAGTGGAAGATTGACAAAGAGGGAAAGCAGTTAACTTAAATGTTCTACAAAATTATGGGCTTAAAAAGTGTAAAATAAAAAAGCCAGTTCATTGTGAACTGGCTTTTTTATTCATGAAATCTGAAATTTTTATTGGATAAACTTTTGTGTAACCGTTTCTGTAGCTGTAGTTAATGATGCGATATGCAAACCGTTGCCACCATTAAAAGGAACCGAAACGTTCGAATAGCCTTTGCTTAAACTTAATTCTTGTTCAGCTACTTTACGTCCGTTAATGTCATAGATTTTTAATGTGGCCTTGCCTTCATTAGCCGAAAATACAGTTAACTTAACACTGCCATCTTGTTTATTAGCGGCTACTTTAAAGTTGCTTGCTGCTACGTTAGATTTAACAGCCTCAACTTTAGAAAGTGTGGCATTACCATTTCGGTCTACTTGATTTAATTGGTAGTAGTTTACGCCAGGTAGTGCATTTTTGTCGGTGAAAGCATAGTTAGTAGTTGCATCAGTTGTTCCTGCGCCTTTTACTTCACCAATTTTTGTGAAAGTCTTGCCATCACCAGAACGTAAAAGCTCGAAATGAGAGTTGTCTTTTTCCGAAGCTGTATTCCACGCTAGATCGATGTTTTGTAGGTTGGCTTTAGCGGTGAATGAGGTTAGGGAAACAGGCAGTGGTGCATGATTGGCCGTTAAGCTGAAATCATCAACAGCTAGGCCATCATCCGCCCCTGAAACATCAACATCATCCCATCTAATGAAAATAGTCCCTCCAACTGGGATGTTTAATCCTGTTATTACTGAATTGATGGCAGTTCTATAAGTCGCGTCGTTTCCATCTTTAGCGCCTACAGTGGTGGTTATAGGACTTGTAAAGTCTAAAGCGCTAACACTGGTCCAAGTTCCGGTGGTAAATGATGCCGCATCAGTGCTGTATGAAAATGCTAATTGATCTGTTCTTCCAGCCGTTCCAAGCCTCCACTGTTCGCCAGTGTAAGATATCTGTATGCTTGTAACAGGTGCGGCAGTATTATTTGTGAAAAATGCCCCGAATGTAGAAATTAAAGTTCCAGATCTCAGACTTCCGATAGCCCTGTCTGTAGATGCAGCTGATCCGTAACTATATGTGTCGCCAGTGAGGCTACTACCAGCATCTACAGCATATTGTTCATTATCTCTGGCACCTCCACCTGTCTCATTTAAGAACCAGCCTGGTATTGTTAGATTGTTAGTTGTGCTTCCAGCCGTGTTTGATAACTGATCAAAATTCTGAGTATAAGGTGTTCCAGCTGTAGTTAAGCTAATGGATTGACCCGATGAGTTAAAAACTACGCTAAGAAACAATGATAGTCCGAGTAAAAGTTTTTTCATATAATAATCAAGTTAAGGGGTGAAAAATTGTATTAAAGTTAGTAAAACTTTAGCTGGTATCGAATTGCTAATCAATATTTAATATTGAGTTAACGTAGTCTATCGGCAGAACGGATTAATTTTTCGTCTTTTCTAATTCCTCTAATGGCTAGTAGCGTAAAAATAATAGCAATTAGAGGCAGGAATATACCGGGTTCTATATCCAATTCTTTTAAGCCATCAATACCTTTTACAATTTGGGATAGCCAAAATGACAAAGCTAAAATCAAGACAATATTTAAAGACGCAATGCGGATCTGTAGTTTTCTATTTTGGAAATTGAAAATATTTACCAAGCTAATTAATCCAGCTAGAACAGTGCTCGCTAACAATGCAATATTAGTTGATTGAACATCTGAATTGGTCAATTTGAGTCCAGAACCATACAATACGTAATATCCGTTACTAGAAGATGCGCCTACGGTTGGGATAAGTAATAGGAATAAAATAGATAGTGCAGCGAGTAAAAGCCAAATAGATTGAATTCTTTGGATCATGTCAGTTTTTTATTTTTTACAAACTTAGGCTTTTGAGGATAAAAGAACAAAGAACAAGGATGAAAGACTACTTCTTTGTAAATTTATTGCACTTGTTCTATAATCTTTAAATCCTTATTCTTTATTCCTTGTTCTTTCCGTTATTTTTGCAGCATTGGAAACAAAGCGATATTTCGTAGAACTCAGCTATAATGGCACCGATTTTCATGGTTGGCAAACGCAGCCCAACGGCATTACCGTACAAGAATGCTTAGATAAGGCCTTAAGTACTTATTTTAGACAGGAAGTGGTGTCATTGGGCTGCGGTCGTACTGATGCCGGCGTACACGCTATCCAATTTTATGCACATATAGATTTGACTGGTATTAGCGATGCTCAAATTACGAATGCTGTAAAAGGCGTAAATGCATTATTGCCTTACAGTATTGCTGTAGCAGCTATTTTTGAGGTAGCTATAGATGCTCATGCCCGTTTTGATGCCACTGCTCGGAAGTACAAATATCGCCTGCACTTTAAAAAGGACCCATTTAGGTTAGATAGGTCTTGGTTATACAAAGGAAACCTGAATGTAGAGAAAATGAACGAAGCTGCGCAAATCTTGCTGCAGTTCACTGATTTTTCATGCTTTAGCAAATCTAACACACAAACCTTTACCAACAACTGTAAAATCAGCTACGCTAAATTTGAACAGCAAGCTGATGCTTTGGTTTTCACCATTAAAGCAGATAGGTTTTTGAGAAACATGGTTAGGGCAATTGTAGGCACTTTGGTAATGGTTGGCAGAGGAGATATCCTATTGGAAGATTTGGTTAAAATAATAGAAAGTAAAAATAGAAGCGAAGCCGGACAGTCTGTTCCAGCTTGCGGTTTATATCTAGTGGCGGTAGAATATCCATACATAAAATGCGATGATTAGCTAATTAGCTAATTATTAAATTAACTAATTGAGTAAATGTCAAAAGTAACAGGAGACGCATTTAATTTTAGCTTGTTAAAACGGGTAATGGCCTATGTAAAACCTTACCGAGCTACATTTGTGTGGTCTGTTTTGTTGACTATATTGTTGGCTGCTGTGGCTCCTATTCGTCCAATGCTGGTGGGTTTTACCTTAGATCAGCATATCCTAAAAGGCGATTATCATGGTTTGCTTCACATAACGGTTTTAATGTTGGTGCTCTTGGCGCTACAAACTGTCTTTCAATATGCCCATACACTATTGACCAACAAACTTGGGCAATCGGCAATTAGAGATTTAAGGATCAATGTTTTCAATCACATTACGAAGCTTAGATTGAAATTCTTTGATAAAACGCCCATTGGTCAGTTGATTACCCGTACGGTTTCTGACCTAGAAACTATTGCAGATATTTTCTCTGAAGGCTTGATTGCCATGATCGGGGATTTACTACAGGTCATCTTCATTACAAGTATCATGTTCTATATGGATTGGAAGCTTACTTTAGCGGTACTCGTTCCAATGCCCTTTTTAATTATTGCTACACGTATTTTTCAAAAATCCATTAAAACTGCTTTTCAGGAAGTAAGGGCAGAAGTTTCTAATCTCAATACTTTTTTGCAGGAACATATTAGTGGTATAGCTATCATTCAGTACTTTGCTAGAGAAGATCAAGAGTACAAAAAGTTCAAGCAAATTAACTCTCGCTATCGAGATGCCAATATCCGATCTAATTGGTATTATTCTATTTTCTTCCCCGTGGTAGAGTTGATTTCTGCCATGTCTTTGGGCTTGTTGATATGGTATGGTTCAAAAACGATCCTTAATGATGCGACGATTGAGCCTGGTATCATTACCACTTTTATCATGTTCATTAATATGCTTTTTAGACCAATTAGAGAACTTGCTGATAAATTCAATACGCTCCAAATGGGAATGGTAGGGGCAGAACGTGTTTTTAAGGTACTCGATACGCAGGAACAAACTTTGGATAACGGCACTTTAGCACCGCAAAAGTTGGATGGTGATATTTCTTTCAAAAATGTTTGGTTCAGCTATGATCAGGATGAGGAGGCAGCACCCAAATATGTACTTAAAGACCTTTCTTTTGAAGTGAAATCGGGGCAAACAGTAGCTTTGGTAGGGGCTACTGGTGCTGGGAAATCTTCCACGATAAACATATTGAATCGCTTTTATGAAATTCAAAAGGGAAGTATTGCAATAGATAGTCAGCCAATCCAAGATTATCAATTGGCCTATCTAAGAAAGAATATAGCCACGGTATTGCAAGATGTATTTCTTTTCTCGGATACGATCTTTAATAACATCACTTTAAATAACCCTGAAATTAGTTTTGAAGAAGTGGTAGACGCTGCAAAAAGGGTAGGAGCACATGATTTTATTGAGCGTTTACCAGGAGCTTATCATTACAATGTGATGGAGAGAGGTGCAACGCTTTCTGCTGGACAGGCGCAGTTGATTTCTTTCATCAGAGCGTTAGTGTATAAGCCTGCCATTTTGGTGTTAGATGAGGCCACTTCTTCGGTAGATACAGAAACTGAATTGTTGATCCAGAATGCTATCGATAAATTGATGCAGGATAGGACCTCAATCGTAATTGCACATCGCTTATCTACTATTCAAAAAGCAGATTTGATTATTGTTCTTGATAAGGGCGAAATCAAAGAAAAAGGAACACACCAACAATTATTAAAGCTTGATGGCTATTACAAGCGTCTTTACGATCTACAGTTTTCTTCTGTAGGTATTGAGAAGTAGATTTATTGTTTTCTGAATTCTTGCTCAAGAATATAGCGCTTTACATCAGTCCCAGAGGTTTCTTTACGTGTGAAAACGGTTTTAAAATAATTAGGCCTAACGTAAGGTATAAACCAAGTGCTATCGGGGGAGGCGGCAAAGGTGATGTTTTCTCCTTTTTCATCAATAGCGAAGGAAACAGTGTCGGTATTTCTTACAAATTTTTGGGCTGCGGTATATCTCACCCACCTTCTAGCAGTATCTCCGGCAACTATCTGATATAAGGTGTCTTTATGCGTTGTGTCGTTGTTGGTAAGTTCTAACTCAACGTAAGTATTTACATACCATCTGCCAACCAAATATTTTTCGACAAAAATTTTACTGTCTACCGGTTCCTTTTTACAGGAGTAGCCAATAGCTCCCATCGTTATCAAGCCTAAGAAAACAAACTTTAATTTACCCATTGCTTTTTGATATCTGCAAATATACAAAACAAAATTGCTTATGCTTTTTTAGCAGAAGCTAATCTTTTTTCTCCAATTGCTGTTTATTTTAGGTTGGTGTTGTAAAATAGTTTTATATTTCCGGCTTCAAACCAAACCAAACCAAATCAAAAATGAAGAAAATTGTTTCGAACCTTACTTTTCAAGTACTCTTTGCAATCTCCTTAGGAGTTTTAGTAGGCGTGTTTTACCCTGGATTTGCGCCCCATGCAAAGTTGATTAGTGAGAGCTTTATCAATATGATCAGCATGTTGATCGCTCCGATTATCTTTTTTACTATTGTGCTTGGGATTGCCCATATGGGTGATATGAAAAAGGTAGGGGTTGTTGGTGGTAAGGCACTGCTCTATTTTGAAGTTGTCACCACGATTGCCATTGTGATAGGTTTGGTAGTTGCTAATGTAACCAAGCCAGGTGTCGGTGTGCAAGTGCCCGCAGGTGATGTCGCCAAAATTGAGGCCTATGCACAACAAGCAGGCTCTATCAATTGGTTAGAGTTTATTGCACATGTGTTCCCGAAAAATATTTTTAAGGCATTTGCTGAGGGAGAGATCTTGCAGATTTTGGTTTTTGCTATTTTGTTTGGCTATGGCTTAAGTAAAATGGGACAAGCTGGGCAGTCTGTTTTAGTGACTTTTGATAAATTGGCCAAAGTGTTGTTTAACATGATGAAAGTGATCATGCGTTTAGCGCCTCTAGGTGCTTTTGGCGGGATGGCTTATAGTGTTGGTAAATTTGGATTGCATACTTTGCTGCCAATGGCTAAACTGATGGGGGCCGTCTATCTAACTTGCTTTCTTTTTATTTTTGTAGTGCTAAATGCAATCTGTCGCTATTATAAATTTAGTTTGTGGAAGTATTTAAAGTACATCCGTCAAGAAATTTTAATTGTATTGGGTACATCGTCTTCTGAATCGGTTTTGCCAAGTATGATGAAAAAGATGGAAGATATTGGTTGCGATAAATCGGTGGTAGGTTTGGTTATCCCAACCGGATATTCTTTCAACCTCGATGGTACTTCTATTTACCTAGCTATGGCAGTAATTTTCTTAACGCAAGTATTTGGTATAGATTTAAGTATTGGCGAGCAGGTTTCTATTATGCTGGTATTGATGGTAACTAGTAAAGGCGCTGCGGGAGTAACTGGAAGTGGCTTTATAGTGCTTGCCAGTACGTTAACTGCTTTGAAAATTATGCCTGTAGAGCATATTGCCATCTTGTTGGGAGTAGATAGGTTTATGAGTGAAGCTAGAGCGATTACTAATATGATTGGAAATGGTATTGCAGCTATAGTAATTGCTAAAAGTGAAAATGAGTTTGATGAGGAGAAATACCTAAGGGCAACAAGTCCTGTGGCGATAGCACATGCAGAAGAAGAGAATATAATGAAGGAATAGATAATTAATTATCAATTATCAATTTTTCCAGTATTAACAATTTATCATTAATAATTAACCATTATTCTCCGCTCCAATTCCAGAACAGTAATTCTCTTTGATCTAAGTTGGTTGCAATACTAGCCACGTAGTTATCTTCGATCATGAAAGTACGCATTTTAAATACTTGTTTGTTTCTCTCTAGGTATTCGCCAAGACAATCTATCAAATGAAGGTTGTCGCTTACTCCCTCGCCACTGGCCTTTAAAAGTGCTTCTTTTCTGGTCCACATCACGTAAAAGTTAGTTGGATCCACATCTTTATTGCCTATAAAATCAATTTCCATTTTAGAAAAAGTAATGTCTAAGATGGACTTGAAGTCGAATTCTTTATTTAGGTATTCAACATCGATGCCTACCGTTTTGGGACTTATGGCAATTAAAACATAGTCTCCGGTATGGCTTATATTGAATTCGATGCCCCTTACAGTGGGTTTTTTATGCTCGTGAAAAACGAAGTCTATCGCAGAAGGTTCGGTGTTTAAACATAAACCAAGGATGGTACGGAGACAGAATTTACTTACGGCATAGCGTTCCTTATCTTTTTGGATAAACATTCTACTCGCTTTTTCCTGTTCCCGTTCGGATAGCACCTCGGCAAGTTTTCGTTTGATTTTCTGAAAGTGATTATCTACGGAAATTCTGAAAATATGAGTTTTATCTGTGGCTAATGATTGTTCAATGCTGTAAGGCTTCCACGCAAAATCGTAGCTTAACAGGGTGTCTATCATTTTTATGTTAGTCTAGTTAGGTTTAGTTTAAAAACTGATGGAGTAAATATCGTTAATTTTATCATTCCCTAAAATTTATTGAACAAGTTGTTTCTGGTTAAAAGACTTTGCGTTTCTAAAGATTAATGTTAAGCTTAAACTAATGATTTGTAAAGAAATAACTAGATATGAAATAATATGCTTTTGCAGTTGACATTCCGTTGCAATTAGTTTAAGTTTGCACAACAAAAAAAATAGATACAATGAGTGTTTTAGTAAATAAAGATTCAAAAGTAATTGTTCAGGGTTTTACTGGTAACGAAGGTACTTACCATGCTGAGCAAATGATAGCTTACGGTACAAACGTTGTTGGTGGAGTAACTCCAGGCAAGGGCGGTCAGGAACATTTAGGCAGACCTGTGTTTAACACGGTTAAGGATGCTGTAGATAAGGCTGGTGCTGATGTATCTATTATTTTCGTACCTCCTGCATTTGCTGCTGACGCAATTATGGAAGCTGCTGAAGGTGGCATTAAAGTGATTGTTTGTATTACTGAAGGTATCCCTACTAAGGATATGATTGCAGTAAAATCTTATATTTCTGATAAAGACTGTCGTTTAATCGGTCCTAACTGTCCAGGTGTAATTACTGCTGATGAGGCTAAAATTGGTATTATGCCAGGTTTCATCTTTAAGAAAGGAACTGTTGGTGTAGTTTCTAAATCTGGTACTTTAACTTACGAAGCAGTAGACCAAGTAGTGAAAGCTGGTTTAGGTATTACTACTGCTATCGGTATCGGTGGTGACCCAATTATTGGTACTCCTACTAAAGAAGCGGTTGAGTTGTTAATGAACGATCCAGAAACTGAAGGTATTATCATGATTGGCGAAATTGGTGGTGGTATGGAAGCTGAAGCTGCTCGTTGGATTAAAGAACACGGTACTAAACCAGTTGTAGGTTTCATCGCTGGTCAAACTGCGCCTCCGGGACGTAGAATGGGTCACGCTGGTGCTATTGTTGGTGGTGCTGATGATACTGCTGCTGCAAAAATGGCAATTATGCGTGAATGTGGTATCACAGTAGTAGAAAGCCCAGCTGAAATTGGTGCTGCTATGGCTGCTTTGTTGAAAAAATAGTCTCGACAAAATATATTTTAGAAAAGCGTCCCGACTTTATGTCGGGACGCTTTTTTTTGGAAGTAAAACTTACTTGCTGGTGAAAAATCCCAAATGTTTAATAATTATATTTGTGTAAGGTAGCTTCTAAAAAAAACTAAATCTTCTGCTAAAGCGTATATAATTAAAAATGTATAGCATGAAACTGATGAGCAATAAAACATTCTTAGCTTTAACCTTGTTAGTGGCAACAAGTATATCTGCTTGTGCGCAACAGCAAAAGGAAGAGGGAAAACAAGCCACTAAAGCATCCTCAAAAACAACGAAAAAAATGGAATGGAATAAATTAACTAAGGAAGAAGAACGCGTTATTGTTGGTAAGGGAACTGAATATCCTGGAACGGGCAAGTACGATAAGTTTTTCGAGAAAGGGACTTACATCTGTAAACGTTGTAATGCTCCTTTATATAAATCGGATACTAAATTTGATGCACACTGCGGCTGGCCAGCTTTTGATGATGAGATAAAAGGTGCTGTAAAGCGTATTCCTGATGCTGATGGGTCACGTACAGAAATTGTATGCGCTAATTGCGATGCACATTTAGGTCACGTATTTGTGGGAGAGTTTTTGACTGCAAAAAATACACGTCATTGTGTAAACTCTGTTTCGATGAGCTTTGTGCCTGATAAAAAGGAAGAGTAGTTCGAAAGAATATAGTCGGGAAGTCCGATAAGCTGAAATGAAAAGCGGAGTAAACTTAAAGTTTGCTCCCCTTTTTTATACATGGTCGTCATTGCGAGGTACGAAGCAATCTTAAAGCGGTAGTAGTTGGATTACTTCATACCTCTCAATGACTTTTCTAATTCGTTTATATCTTATTTCCCATGTTTGGGTTAGTAAGAAATGTTTCATTTTACTCAAATGGCAAAACTAAACTACTTCTGCCGCTACGATTTCTTGCTTTTTAACTGAAGGAGTTACAGCTTCTACATGTTCCGCGGCCTTAGTTTTGGCAAATCTCCTAATCAACCAATAGGCGAAAAAGGAACCTACGAGAGCCATTCCTGCTCCAACCAACGAAGGATAATTATAACTTAATCCATAAACCAAAGGAAAGCCTCCAAACAAAGCTCCCAATGCATTTCCAATATTGAAGCTCGCCTGACTAGCAGATGCGGCTATCATTTCTGAATCTTTTGCAGTTCTAATCATCAACATCTGTATGGGTGCTGCTAAAGCAAAAGCGATAGCTCCAGTCAAAAATGTGGTGATTAATGCTAATGTTGGATTAGCAGACACGAAGAAAACTACAATTAAGATGACGCACATCGCAAGCAATAAAGAGATAGAGGCTTTGGCAGGTGAGAATTTATCAGCCAAATAACCACCAAAAAAATTCCCTACAAGCATTCCTAACCCTGCTAGCATTAGAATGTAGGTTACATTTGCCTCAGAAAATCCAGCTACGTCGGTCATTAAAGGTGCGATGTAGCTAATCCAGCAGAATAAACCTCCTGTACCGATAGAAATCATTAAAATAATAATCCAAGCTTCTCTTTTAGCGAAAAAACTCAATTCTTTTTTTACGTCTTTGTTTTTATCTGCAGGGAGTTGTGGCAACCAATATTTCAAACTTAGCAAAGTGATAATTCCTACAATCGCAACAATTCCGAAAGAGTATCTCCAAGAATAATTATGACCAATAAATGTACCTAGTGGTACACCGAATAGATTGGCAATGGTCAATCCCGCAAACATTAGCGATACCGCTTGAGCTTCTTTTCCCTTTGGTGCAATACGACTAGCGACTACTGAACCTACACCGAAAAATGCACCGTGAGGTAAACCTGAGAAAAATCTGGCAATAAATAAAGTGACATAACTGGGAGCGAAAGCAGAGATCGCATTGAATATGGTGAACAATACCATTAAGGCAATTAAAATATGCTTAGGCGGATACTTTGCCGCAATAATTGCAAGTAAGGGTGCACCAACAACAACTCCTAAAGCGTAGGCCGAGATCAAATGTCCGGCTTCGGGAATGGTAATAGAAAGATCTTTGGCAATATCAGGTAATAGGCCCATCATTACAAATTCTGTA
This sequence comes from Flavobacteriaceae bacterium PS02338, assembly GCA_029959615.1. Lineage (GTDB taxonomy): Bacteria > Bacteroidota > Bacteroidia > Sphingobacteriales > Sphingobacteriaceae > Pedobacter. Next base: position 12,960 of record JASCOD010000011.1, read on the forward strand.
ATGCCTATGCCTAAACCGCCAAAGGTTAAGGGAATTAGTTTTTTATCAATTAGCATTTGCTTAGTGTTTTGTTTACACTAAGCAAAGGTAGCCGATTTTATTATAGGATATTGTCAGCTTAAGGTTATTTATGTCGGAAAATAATAAAAGCCAACATTTGTTGGCTTTTAGGTTAACGCTTTTTAGCGTGATTTAAGATCTTGGCTATCGTTTCGTCTGAAGGATTTCTATAAAGTTTGTTTAATTGTGGTTTAATTACTTCATAGAAGTTTTGGTCGGGCATATTGCTTTGTTCCAAAGATTCAGGTTTTGATAGATTTTTGAAGTTAGTTTGTGTAAAGGTTTTTGTCATACGCATTTATATCTTTTTATTTAGACTTTAAACGCAAGAGAAACACCTTTATTTTATAACTATTAGGCTCTTTGTAAAATAACTTTGAAATTTTGATTAAAAGTAGATTAAATCATTGTTAAATATACGGAGAGGCCATCTGTGGAGTAGAATTTATTTTTTGTAACATTTTTGTGGTGTTATCCACGACTTACAGCGGCTTCTTTTACATTCATCATTTTGCGCAAATTACTTAATGCATAGCGCATGCGTCCTAATGCAGTATTGATACTTACGTCGGTAAGATCGGCAATTTCTTTAAAGCTCAAATCTGCGTAATGACGCATAATTAGCACTTCTTTTTGTTCGTCTGGCAAATGATGGATCATTTTACGTAAATCTACGTGTGTCTGCTCTCTTAGCATACGTTCTTCTGCACTTTCTTCATGGATCTGTATCAGATTCAACACATCGGTACCATCGGCACTGGTAATGGTAGGTGTGCGTTTTTCCTTTCTGAAATAATCGATAACTAGATTGTGTGCAATACGCATTACCCAAGGTAAAAACTTGCCTTCTTCGTTATAACGTCCAGAGCGAAGCGTATTAATGACTTTGATAAAAGCATCCTGAAAAATATCTTCTGCCAGATATTGATCTTTAACCAATAAGTAAATTGAAGTGAAGATTTTAGACTTGTGCCTACGAAGAAGTTCTTCGATAACGTGTTCTTCGCCACCGATATATAACTTCACTAAATCTTGATCACTAACCTGTTGTAACCTCATAGGAGTGTGTTTGATTAAACCCATCTTTATTAAATAATAAACACGTAAATTTTTAATCTATAGCTTTTCTCCTTCTGGTTTTTAGTTAATGAGTAATGAATGATTTGATGTTACAATTTCAAAAGAAACATTTTTTTGTGAGATTCAAAGAATTAAATTGTTAAAAAATCTAAAAATTCCAAATCAACCTAAAAATTTCCTGCCGTTAACGTTAATTATATATTTCATTAGCGATTGACATGCTGTCATCAATCGTTACAACATACGGCAAATTTTGTACCAATTGAATTTTTACTGTTTTATGAGTGATTATGAATATTTGTTAGTGATTGAATAAGTGGATTTTGGATGACAGAATAAACCTCATTCATCTTTCTTCATGCTTCCGACCTCGGACTTTTATAACTATCTTTGTGAATTATATCGAGAGGTTATCAATGAGCAAGGAACTAGAGAAAGATCCACATCAAAATATCATCATAAAAGGGGCTAGGGTACACAATTTAAAGAATATTGATGTCGCTATTCCTAAAAACAAATTTGTCGTAATTACTGGAATGTCTGGCTCTGGAAAGTCATCGCTGGCATTTGATACATTGTATGCTGAGGGACAACGCAGGTATGTAGAGAGCTTATCATCGTATGCCCGTCAGTTTATGGGACGGATGAACAAACCTGATGTAGACTATATTAAAGGTATTGCTCCAGCTATTGCCATCGAACAAAAAGTAATTACTTCTAACCCACGGTCAACGGTAGGTACTTCTACAGAGATTTACGATTACCTCAAATTATTGTACTCTAGAATTGGTAGAACCTATTCCCCGGTTTCGGGTAACGAGGTAAAAAAGGATACTGTTAGCACCGTAGTAGATTTTGTTTCGGCAATGGCCGATGATGAAGTGGTTACTATTTTTAGTCCACTACATCCTCAAAATAATAGAACGCTAAAAGAAGAGTTGGCCATTCTTTTACAGAAGGGTTTTTTAAGGGTTTCTTATTTGGGAGCCATTAGAAAAATAGAAGACATTCTGGAAGATGATACCATTAAAGATAAAGAGTTAACGGAAGCCGATCAGGTTTTTATCTTGATTGACCGTATTGTGGTTGCTCATGATGATGAGACTTTGAGTCGTGTAGCAGACTCGGCGCAAACTGCTTTTTTTGAGGGTAAAGGTGATTGTTACATTGAACATGATGGCAAGCGAACCTTCTTCTGTGATAGATTTGAGTTAGATGATTTGAAATTTGAAGAACCTACACCAAATTTCTTCAGCTTTAACAACCCTTATGGCGCCTGTAAACGTTGCGAAGGTTACGGAAATGTAATCGGTATCGATGAAGATTTGGTAGTACCTGATAAAAGCAAAAGTGTTTACGATAGTGCCATTGCTCCGTGGCGTGGTGAGAAAATGGGCGATTGGCTAAAAGCATTTATTAAAAATGCAGATAAGTTCGATTTTCCAATTCACAGACCATACAGCGATTTAACCGAAAAACAGCAGAAACTACTTTGGACTGGTAATAAATATTTTAGAGGTTTGGATGATTTCTTTAAGGAACTAGAGGAGCAAACCTATAAAATCCAATACCGTGTGATGTTATCGCGTTACCGGGGTAAAACTTCTTGTCCAGATTGCAAAGGAACCCGTCTACGCAAAGATGCTTCTTATGTGAAAGTTGGTGGGAAATCTATCTTAGAATTGGTATTAATGCCACTTTCTACTATTCTGCCATTTTTTGATGCTTTAGAGCTAACAGAAAACGAGCAGAAAATTTCGAAACGTTTGTTGGCAGAAATCAGCAGTCGAATTTTATATCTAAACAATGTTGGTTTGGGTTATTTAACCTTAAATCGTTTGTCAAATACTTTATCTGGTGGCGAAAGTCAACGTATTAATTTGGCGACATCTTTAGGTAGTAGTTTGGTAGGTTCTGTTTATGTGCTTGATGAACCTAGTATTGGTTTGCATCCTCGTGATACGCACCGTTTAATTGGGGTGTTAGAATCATTGAGAAACGTGGGAAATACCGTTTTAGTGGTAGAACACGAGGAGGAAATGATGAAAGCTGCCGACCATCTGATCGATATCGGTCCTGAGGCTGGTACACAGGGTGGAAATTTGGTTTTTAGTGGTACTTACGATCAAATTATTAAAGACAAAAAATCACTTACTGGAAGATATCTAGCTGGGCTTGATAGTATTGAAATTCCTAAAAAGCGTAGAAACTGGAAAGACCATATCCTAATTAAAGGAGCCAGAGAGAATAACCTGAAAAATGTAAACGTGAAATTTCCTTTGGGGGTATTTACTTGTGTTACGGGTGTTTCTGGTTCGGGTAAAACCAGTCTAATCAAACGAATTTTATATCCTGCTCTGCAGAAAGCCATTGGTAATTATGCTGGTGAACAAACCGGTTCTTATGATGGTATTTTTGGCAACATCGATTTGGTGCAACAGGTAGAAATGGTAGATCAAAATCCAATTGGAAGATCTTCACGTTCAAATCCTGTAACTTATGTAAAAGCTTGGGATGATGTGAGAGCATTATTTTCTGGCTTGCCAGCAGCAAAAGCAGCAGGATTAAAGCCAGCAGCATTCTCTTTCAACGTAGAAGGTGGTCGTTGCGATGTTTGTCAGGGCGAAGGCGAAGTAAAAATTGAGATGCAGTTCATGGCCGATATTTATTTGCCATGTGAAGCTTGCGGAGGCAAACGCTTTAAACAACAGGTGTTAGATGTAACTTATCAAGACAAAAATGTGTCTGATATTTTAGATATGACCATTGACCAAGCGGTAGAGTTTTTTGCGAAGGAGCCTAAAATTATGGCTAAGCTACAACCTTTGGTTGATGTTGGTTTAGGTTATGTTCATTTAGGACAATCTTCCAACACTTTATCTGGCGGTGAGGCGCAGCGTATCAAATTAGCTTCGTTTTTAATTAAAGGAAATAACGCACAAAAGGCAGTTTTCATTTTTGATGAGCCGACTACAGGTTTGCATTTTCACGATATCAAAAAATTATTAAAGGCATTAAATACTTTGATAGAACAAGGTAGCACTGTAATTGTTATAGAGCATAATATGGACATGATTAAATGTGCAGATTGGGTAATTGATATTGGTCCAGAGGGTGGAGATAAAGGTGGAAATGTAGTTTTCGAAGGAAAGCCGGAAGATTTACTTCATGTAGAAAATTCGTACACAGGACAGTTTTTAAAAACGCATTTGAAGGATTAAAGAATAAAGACCGATCACCTAAAACCAAACAACCAACAAACCAGATATGCTTGTGCTAACATTTCTAATTGGCGTTGCTCTTAACGCGATGGGATATATCCCACCAGGTAATATTAACCTCACGCTTGCTCAATTAACCATTAATAGAGGCATGCGTCAAGCTTGGGGATTTATCCTTGCATTTTCTTGCGTAGAGGTGTTTTTTACTTTCGGGATGATGCGTTTTGCCCGTTGGATATCAAGTGATGTAGACATTGATGCCATTAAAGTTGGCAATTTTCAGTTAAGTTTTCTGGTAGATGTTTTCATGATTGTACTCTTACTAGTGATGGGTACGTTAGCATGGAAAAATAGAGATAAGGTACATCAACCCAAAGCTGCCGAAGATAGTAGAAGAGGAAGTGTGCTTTATGGGGTTGTTTTAGGTGTTTTAAATCCTGTTCAGATTCCTTATTGGTTGTTTTTTGGTAATTACGTTATCTTGCATGAATGGATTACAACTAGTTATCTTTCTTTAATCATTTTTAGTTTTGGCTCTGGTGTTGGTTCTATTTTAGCTCTGTATGGTTATGCTCACTTTGCTAAGTTTATTCAAGAAAAATTTACCCTCAGCAGCCGACTGATCAACAAATGTATTGCTGTTTTTCTTTACTGCTTGGCTCTTTATTTGGTTATTAAGCAAGTGGTAGTTCATTTCGGATAGTTTTTCTGTTAAACCTAAGCGCTGTCATTCCGACGAATGAGGAATCTGTTTCTAGAGTGCTATTAGCCTACAGATCCTTCACTGGCGTTCAGGATGACAGGTTTTCACTCCCATCAGGTTTAATTAACAAAATCAGTTTCTGGTATTTTCCTGTCTTTGTGAAGCTTTTCTTCTCTTTGCAGTTATTTGCCGTCAAAACTGATGCTGAAATGAATTCAGCATGACAGAATTGCGAAGGATCTTCACTGCGACCTATAGCACAACGGAAAGCTACGCAGTAAATTTATTTTCGGGTCTGTTCTCCAAATGTTGTGATTAGGTTCAATTTAGCTATTACACTTTTTCCAACTTAAACAATTTCGTTCCGAAAACGAACAATGCGATAATCTTAACCCCTTCTGCGATTACGTAGTATAAATGCAGGTTAGAATGAGCAACAGTTTGGCCTTGAATATAAAGCTCTGCTCGGGCATCTAATGCAGGTAATAACCAAATAGTCTGTACAATCAATCCCAAAACTGTTACAATGTAAAATGGGTTGATGCTGATTTTTTTTGCTATTCTAATATTGCTAATCAAGATTGCTACAGCAAATACCCATTCTACTTTGTTAAGTGCTGCAAAAACCAATCTGCCTATGCCTAAGCCAATGGGTAAGGTAACCCCTGGTGCTCTAAACTTTAGCCAAGCTTCCATAAAACTGATAGCACAGATAAATCCGATCCAAGTGAAGGTGCAAATGACTGCTATGGGTTGTTCTACTTTTGATTTCATTGTTAGGTGTGTAATTTGAAAATAAGAGTGTTCGAAACAAGGTGTTCGTTGGCGAGGACGCCGACGAATGAAATGCTACTGTTGGCGTCCTCGCCAACGGTCAAGAAGAAATATTGTAATGTACTTAAACACTTCTAATATGAAAACTGAAAATTGCTAAAGCAACGGTTTTGCATCGTTATTACGATAGTACTCAATTTTGTACATGAACATTTCTGCCATTTTATAACCTCTCCATTTCGCTTCGCTAGCTCTTTCTCCTTCAAAAAGTTCGTCTAAAGTGCCGTTCCATATTTGTAACCAAGTATCAAAATGTAAGGCTTCTACTGGAAGTTTAGCATGTGGGGGAAAGGGGCTTCCTGTATAGGTATGCACTTCTAGAAGTACAGTTTGCCAAAAGCGGTACATTTTTTCCAGGTGCTCGGCCCATCTATCTCCAATTCTTTCATTAAAAATCGGGCCTAATAATTCGTTCTCTCTTACTCGCGAATAGAAGGTGTTTACTAATAACTGAATGTCTTCTAAGTTGCTAATATCTGCCAATGCCATTTATTAATATTTAATAGTCAAAGATAAGGCTAATTGAGCTTTTGTTTTTATGACGGCGGTCAGGATTTTAGGGGACGGGTATCAGGAATTAGTGGCAAGGGATTAGGAAGTAGGGATCAGATGAATAATCAATATCCAATCACCAATAATCAAATAAATCATTAACTATTGGCAATTCATCATTAACCATTAATCCATACTATTTCTTTATAAACTCGCCGCTCCAGATTTTCTCGGCTTTGCGGCCAATTAAGACAAAGGAAATGCCTAAAACCATAAAGAACACTGCTTTGTGCCAACTATCCCAGAAGTATTCAAAGTAGCGTGTGTAGAGATTGATGAATAGGAAGATAATTCCAAATTCCCTGAGCATTGCATCGTTCTTTTTAAGTCCTATGCTAATGGCTAATGCACATAAGGCAGCAGAAATGATCGCCCAATAGAATAAGGTGATTTGCTTAATTAAGTACCATTCTTCTAGAGTGCCGTAATTGCCAAAGATAGATAGTAGTAGTAACGAGGTGAATAGATATAGTAAGCCTGCAAAATAGGTAATGTCAAAAAAATAAGATAACTGCTTGTGCTTTCTTAAAAATAATGAAGACACGGTAAGCATTGTACCAAAGAAAACAAAACGCAGTGGATAATTTAATCCTAAAAAGTACCAGTTCCATCTAGAGAGATAACCAGTCTCTGTACCAAACCAAGCGCCTAAGGCCAATAAGGCAAATGTCCAAATTAACCTCGATTTAAAGAAATAAGCGAGCACCAAGTAGATCATTACTGAAAAGAAAATCAGTAAAGAGAAATGGTTACTACTGCTGTTAAAGGCTTTGCCTAGATAGGCGATGGCATTTGCGGTGAGCATAACGCCGGAAAAAATAATGGCTTCGTTGCTAAAAACATGGCGTGGTTTGTTTTTCTTTCTACGGAAACCTAAAATGTAACATCCAGTGGCAGCTAAAGCGGATACTATACTGATTACAATGTTGGGAGTGTTGTAAAGGTTTTTGAGGTAATCGAGTAATGATTTATCTACTAACAATGCACTTAAGGCAATAACGCCACAGGCCATTGCAATCCAAAAGGAGTATTGAGCTAAACGACGCCAATCGAAATTTTTAGGTTGGTAACTATTTTTTAGCTTCTGAATTTCAGGATCTGTTAACAGTTTTTCAGATTGCCAGTAATCTAGCATTTCATCTAAAAAATCGCTCTTGTCTTGGTCTATTTTCTTCATGAGTAAGCATTTCGGCTTATTATTCGTTCAGTAAATATAGTTTTCTTGGGAATTACTTTAGCAATTCTGGAATACGCTTATTGTTGCCTACAATCCAAACAACATCTTCATTTTCAAAAATAAGGTTCGAGTCTGGATTGAGGATCCGCTGTCCGTTTCTTTCGATACCAACCACCAATCCTTGCGTTTTTTCCCTAATGCCACTTTCTCTAATTGTTTGCCCAAAAACAGGTGATTTACTGTTGATGACAATTTTTTGCAGTGACATATCTTGCTTAGGAAATGTTGCATCATCGTCTATCTCTACGTGGTCGCCTTCAAAAAGATGCTTTACACTCGCTAGTTGATCATCAGTTCCAATTACCAATACTTTATCATTAGGATATAGGCGTTCATCTCGTTTTGGCGTTGGAATCATGATTTTGCCACGCTCAATCATCGCAATGTTGATTCCGTACTTTTCTCTCACGGCTAAATCTACTAGGGTTTGCCCCACCAATTTAGATTCCGGTGCTACGGTTAACTCTAACAAGTGTGTGTCCCAGGGTAAAATTTCAGGTTGTTTTTTTGCAGCTTCTCTAGCGTTCAGGTTATAGAAAAATCTGTTTTCCATACGTTCGTAGAAACTCTGTAGTTTACGGGAGAAGATGACCATTACCAAGATAATTAAGCTTAGCGCAATACCTGCAGCTATCCAGGTATCGAAAAATTCGTACATTAAAAAACCTACGAAAAATACACCCAATGCAATCCTGAAAACCTCCATTGCGATTAATGGGCCACGAGTATATTTCTTATTTAACCACAAATGTGAGTAGGCAACTTTTTGTATCCTTTTGATAGATAAGGCCCACAAAAACGGCGACATAATCAAGAAGGAAATAATTACACTAATCACTACTCCATCTTTTCCGTTAGTAATATTTTTAACAATAAATGGATGTAAAGACCTGGAGGCCAAAACTACGATAGCGATGATAATTACTGAGTGGATGATGGTGTTGAAGATATATGCTCGAAGTAAAACTTTCCAATCGCTCAAGGTGGTAATTCCCTCGGTGCTACTGCTGTATCTGCTAATGGCATCTAACCATTTTTGTGGAAGTATCTTCGCCAGGAAATTATAGAAATTCTCTGAGTATTTGATGAGATATGGCGTGGTAAACGTAGTAATTGCCGAAACAGCAACAGTAATAGGATAAAGGAAGTCGCTGGTTGCTTTTAGCGTTAGACCTAGCGTTGCAATAATGAAAGAGAACTCTCCAATTTGCGTTAAACTCAATCCTGTTTGTACCGATGTTTTAAGGGGCTGTCCCGACAGTAATGCACCGCTTCCAGTAGTGACTAACTTGCCTACAATGGTAATACCTGTAATGATTAAAATTGGCTGCCAGTAGGCTAATAATATTTTTGGGTCAATTAGCATCCCGACGGAAACGAAGAATACTGCTCCAAATAAATCCTTCACTGATTTGGTGAGATGTTCAATTTTTTCGGCTTGAGGTGTTTCTGCCAGAATTGATCCCATGATGAATGCTCCTAGTGCTGGGGAAAAACCAACCTTTACAGCCAGTATCACCATTACTAAACATAATGCTAATGACACTACAAGTAGTGTTTCATCATTCATCAGCTTTTTGGTCAATTTTAAGAAGGAAGGTATAATGAAAATGCCCCCTAGAAACCACAGAATGAGAAAGAAACTAAGTTTGAGAATAGATACAATCATTTCTGCTCCTTCAAATTGCTGACTAACGGCAACCGTGGTAAGCAATACCATGATTAAAATAGCTGCTAAATCTTCAACAATTAGTGCTCCGAACACGAGGTTGGCAAATTTCTTGTGTTTCACGCCGAGTTCATCAAACGCTCTAATGATAATGGTGGTGGATGAGACAGATAGCACAGCACCTAAAAAGATACTATCCATGGTTGCCCAGCCCATTAATTTACCAGCGAAATAGCCAATGAGACACATGCCGATAATCTCTACCAATGCAGTGATGGAAGAAGAGCCTCCAACCTTGACTAGCTTTTTAAAACTGAATTCGAGTCCTAAGCTGAAGAGCAAGAAAATAACACCGATTTCGGCCCAAATGGTAATATTTGCATTGTCGGAAACCGTAGGTATAAATTTGAAATGTGGACCGACCAAAAGTCCGGCAATGATATAGCCTAAAACTAACGGTTGCTTAATTTTTTTAAATATGATAGTGGTAATACCACCAGCGGCAAGTATCAATCCTAAATCTGCAATAAGTACAGGTAAGTGTGTCATCTAGCTAAAAATGTTGTTGGGTTGTTTAAATTTTAATAATTAGAAATGAAAACAGTGGTTACCAAAAGGCATGTTTAGGATATAGATAGCTAAAGATATAGTGATAACTAAATTTCTGAAAAGTACTCCAGCTGATAGCTTTGACTACTGAAGTTGGAACAGACTTATTTTTAATGCTAAAGGGTAAATTCGGCAGGATGCTCTGAGAGAAAAATAGCCTTGCTTTGGTAGAATGAAGTTTGATTTTTGTTAAGCTTGGAGACTTTTTCTTCTTGCTGATATTTACGCTATTAGAAATACTCGTTTGAAAATCTTTCTGTATGTGCGAAGGCATTTCGCTAGCAGATAACGAAGAAAAACATACTGTTAACCAAATACAAAAGAGCAGCACATACTTCATAGCCCACAATTTACAAAAAAATGTTGGGTTCTTGAGGGTTTAAGGTGCTAATGATGGAAAGAAGATTAGGTATTGCTGGCCTAAAGAGTTTTTAGATAGGTTTCGGGTGCCATTACCGATAAACTACTTGTTTTGTAATCTTTGATATTTCTAGTTATGATTACCTTGATGTCTTTTTCGTAGTATGCTGAAAAATTTTGTAGTGCATCTTCAAAATCTTTGAATTCAGAATTTAAAGCCTGCAATACTATTTTCTTATCTATAGCTGCTACGTTAAGAATATCTATTAGCTTTTTTAGATTGTCTATTACCTTTTCGTGCTTAGCAGTTTTTCTCAATAGGTAATAAATGTTGCTAATCATGACTGGAGTAACAAAACCTTTTATACTACCTTTTTCGCATAAACTTAATAATTGAGCTGCTTGTTCCGCAAAAGGATCTCTATCAAAAAAGAAATCAAGAATCACATCAGTATCGATTAAGACGCTATCCATCACGAATATTTTTCAGTTAAGCGATCTGTAAGCTCTTTTTTGTAATCGAAGTCTTTAGGTAGTTTAAAAGCTCCCTTCAAAGATTTAACTGTTGGAGTTAACCCTTCGTCATTATCGTTATCTTCATTAACTACGGCTTTAAGATAGTTCTCAATTAAATCCGAAAGACTCCTCTCTTTCTTACGAGCATAATTCTTAGCCTTTTCTATTACAGATTGTTCTATCGTTAAAGTGAGTTTCGTATTCATAGCAATTGCCGCTTTGCATAAAGATACAAAATATTTTTAATACGTGTGATATTTACTTATTGTATACGTGTTTTTTCTGTTGAAAAGTAAATTGTCACCTGTGCAGAAAATAGTGCCGTTTTCGACTTAATTAAATAGATGATCTCCCTTCAAAAAAAGCCAAAGTATCTTGTTTGTCTTGTTGTAGTTGTATTTTTAATGCGTCTAATCCGGTAAATTTTACATCGTGCCTTAAAAAAGCCAAGAAATTCATCTTGATATTCTGTCCGTAAATTTCTCTGTCGAAATCAAAGATGTTCACTTCGATGTTTCGAGTCATGCCATTAATAGTAGGGCGTTGACCGATGTAGGCCATTCCTCTGTAGATCTCTGGTTTTTTTTCTTCGCCCATTTCAACCGTCACCGCATAAATGCCATCACTTGGAATAAGTTTATAGGTTTCAGATACGAAGATGTTAGCAGTAGGAAAACCAATGGTTCTACCAATTTTATCACCTTTAATTACTGGCCCATAAATAGAAAAGGCATAACCTAAATATTCGTTTGCCAAGGCTACATCGCCATCTAATAACGCTTTTCTAATTTTGGTAGAGCTTACGGCAACGTCGTTAATATCTTGCTCCGGAATTTCTTCAACTTCGTACCCATGTATGGTTGCATTTTCTGCCAAAGTTTGGATGTTGCCTAACCTGTCTTTACCAAAACGGTGGTCGTAACCGATGATGATTTTTTTTGTGCCAATGGCATCGACTAAAATCTTTTGGATGTACTCTTCTGCACTTAAATTGGAGAAATCTCTCGTGAATGGACTGATAATTAAATGGTCTACACCTAAGCTGGCTAATATTTGAGCCTTCTCGTCAACGGTATTGATCATCTTCAAGTCTTGGTTTTCTGGATCGATAATCATCCGCGGGTGCGGGAAAAAAGTAAGCAAAACAGTTTCTCCGCCAGATGATTTTGCCAGTTCGCATAGCCTTTTGATAATTTTCTGGTGGCCAAAATGTACACCATCAAAAGTTCCAATGGTAACTACCGCATTAGCTAATTTCTTAAACTCCGAAAGTTGAGTATATATTTTCAAAACGAATAATCTTTTTTTCTAACCACATAGATACATAGCTTTTTTAAGCTACTAAGTAGAATTCTATGTGTCTATATGTTTCATTTAAATTTTAATGGAAAGCCTGACGTTTAACTACGCCGCCTTTTAAATCAGCAATTTGTTGTTGTACTACAAACGCATTTGGATCAATTTCGTTTACTTTATCTTGCAGTTTGCTCAGCTCGAGCTTGGTCACTACGGTATAAATAATGTCGATGTCTTTTTTCTGCAAGTAACCACCTTCGCCTTTATAAATGGTTACGCCGCGTTTCATATCGTTAATGATAAAAGCTTTAATGGTTTCATTCTCTTCAGAAATAATGGTGACACCAGTGTAGGCTTCTAAGCGATTTACAATAAAATCGATGGTGTTGGTTGCCGATAAATAGGTTAGTATTGCGTAAAGTGCAGTATCAATGTTGATGAAATAAGCCGCAAAAAGGAAAATCACGATGTTAAGCATGAAAATGATGTTGCCCACAGTTAGCTGGCTATTTCTGCTGATGTACAAAGCTAAAACTTCGGTGCCATCAATTACACAACCGCCACGCATGGCTAATCCAATACCGCCTCCCAAGAAAAATCCGCCAAAGAAAGCGACTAAAACTTTCTCATGAGTAATAGGTTGGAAGGGAATGAAAATTAAGCCTAAAGACAGCGCTGTAATCGCTATAGCCGTTTTAAAAGCGAAAAGACTGCCTATTTGTTTGTATCCTAGGATGATAAAAGGAATATTAATGACGATAATGAGGTAAGATAAATTCCAGCCAGTAAGCGTGCTAACTAATAATGAAATGCCTGTTACGCCGCCATCAATAAAATGTTCTGGCATTAAAAAACTTTTCAATCCAAAACAGGCCGAAACCACGCCAAGGCACATGAAAAGAATTTCTCTAGCTTGACGTATCCTATCTGCTTGTTTTGTCGCTTGTGTCATAACGATGAGCCTTCGATATTTAATTTTGCTTCTTCTTTTTTATTACGAAGATAAGCAATCAAATCTGTGAGCTCATAGGCATTGCTTAATAAAAAGTTACCGCTTCTAGTGCGTGTCAGTTTAGACATGTACGCCCCGTTATTTAGTGCTTTGCCAAAATCGGAAACTAATGAACGAATGTAGGTGCCCTTACTGCAAACCACTCTAAAATCAACCTCTGGTAAAGCTATTCTAGTAATCTCAAATTCATTAACGGTTATAAAACGTTTTTTCAGTTCTACTTCTTCACCCAAACGAGCTTTTACGTACAAGCGTTCACCATTTACTTTCACTGCAGAATGCGCTGGCGGATATTGTGAAATGTCTCCTTTAAATTGTTCGGTGGCAACGTAGATTTGCTCTTCTGTGATTTGCGAAAAATCAAAAGTCGAATCAACTTCAGTCTCCATGTCGTAGGACGGCGTAGTAGCACCCAATACCAAAGTTCCGGTGTATTCTTTTTCTTCCGCTTGGAAGGTGTCAATTTTCTTGGTTAATTTTCCAGTACAGATAATCAATAACCCTGTTGCCAAAGGGTCTAAAGTGCCAGCATGGCCAACCTTTAGTTTCTGTGGTTTTAATGAGTTGCGGATTTTTCCAACAACATCAAAAGAGGTCCATTTATAAGGTTTATTAATGAGCAGTAGTTCGCCTTCTGCAAAGTTGAATTCTGGAAATGTGGTGTTTTCTTGCAACTGGATTTAATTAGGCCGCAAATTTACGGATTAAATGATGGATAATTCGTGGCCCGAAAGTAATAAAACCAAGATGATTAAGCCTACCACAATACGGTACCATCCAAATGCTTTGAAACCATGTTTGGTAAGGATGTTGATGAATGTTTTAATGGCAATAATCGCAACAATAAAACCAACTACGTTACCAATAATTAGCAGGTTAATTTCATCACCAGAAAAAGTATGGCCTTCTTTTAGGAACTTGTATAGTTTCACAACAGAAGCGCCCAACATCATTGGTATAGCTAAGAAAAAGGAAAATTCGGCAGCAGCCTTACGGGTAAGGTTTTGCGTCATTGCGCCAACAATTGTGCTTGCAGAGCGAGATGTGCCAGGTATTAAAGCCAAACATTGGTAAAGACCAATAATTAAAGATTGCTTGTAGCTGATTTCGTCTGAGTTGTCAATTTGCGGCTTATTGAACCATTTATCAACAAAAAGAAGTATCACCCCACCAATAACTAACATTACAGCAACCATTAACGGACTTTCTAACAAAGAGTCGATAAAGTCATTTAGTACGAGCCCTAAAATTGAAGCTGGTATAGCAGCTACCACCAATTTGTAATAGAAGTTTAACGATTTGAAAAAGCGTTTAAAATACAATACCAAAACCGATAAGATGGTGCCGAGTTGGATAACTATGGTAAAAAGCTTCACAAAAGGAGTGGGCTCCATATTCATCAAGGCCGTTCCAATAATCATGTGGCCTGTAGAAGAAACAGGCAAAAACTCGGTTAATCCTTCAATAATAGCAAGGATAATTGCTTGTAGATAGTTCATTTATTAAAACGATGGTTTACTAGTCCCATTCCAGTTGTATTTTGTATTTGTCCATTTGATTATCTTTCGATAATAATGTTAGATTTTCTGAAATGGCTTGTGATATGATTAGCCTATCAAATGGGTCTTTGTGATGAGGCTCTAAGTCTAATAATTTTATTAAGTGTAGTTCGCTAATTTCAATTGTTTCAATCTGATTTCTTTTAGCAAATTCGAATAATTCGTCAAGTTCAATATCCAGTTCGAGTTTGCCTAACTGCAATTTTATGGTAATTTCCCAAAAAGACGCAATACTGATGTAGCAAGACTGGTTAATGTTGTTAATTTTAGAAATAATGTTTGGCGGTAATTGCTTATTTCCCTCTACAAACCATAGGAAGGTATGGGTGTCTAATAAGTACGCCATTATTGATATTCCGAAAATATGTCCAAAGGTTCATCGAAATCATCTGATAGCCTAATCTTTCCTTTGGCATAACCAAACTCACGAGATTTTAATTTCGGCTTTTTAGTTGTCTTTGTTTTTAAAAACGCTACAAAATCGGCAACTTCCTGTCTCAAGTGTGCAGGTAGAGATTCGATTTCCATCTGTAATTTCGCAGCTGTCATACACAAATGTAACGATTTTTATTTCTTTAAAATGGCGTAAACACCAAATCCAAACCCAAAAAGCACAGTCATTGGGGCAATTAGTGTTCTTCTAGTATCGTAGATATCTCCATCTGCACCCATCATCAACAAAAAGCCAACCACAACAATTACAATGCTGATGATTAACAATTGATAGTTTTTCTTGGTAAATACCAATTCTTCTTTTTGATTCTGCGTTGCAGAAGTTGTTTTTTTATCCGACATTATCTATATAGATCGTAAATTTTTAAACGTAAATATTTGCTTACGGCGAACCAGGTACTGATTGCTGTAATGAAAATGCCAATAGCTATCATGCTGATGAATACCAAGCCGAATTCGCTAAAATTTCTCAAAATGATGATTTCTGGCAGCTCTTGTTGAGCGTAGTATAATAATCCTAAAAGGATAATGATTGCAATAAATGAAGCAATAATGCCGTGCAAAGCAGCCACTAAAATAAATGGCTGACGGATGAAGTTCTTCGTTGCACCTACCAACTGCATACTTTTAATTAAGAAACGCTGAGAGAAGATAGCCAAACGAATCGTGTTGTTGATCAAAGCGATAGCGATCACCAATAAGATAGCCGCAAAACCCAATACGATTAAGCTAATGGTATTGATATTTTTATTCACCATGTCAATCAATGAACTTTGGTAAACTACTTCTTTTACAATTGGGTCTTTTTCTATGCTTTTTTTAAGTGCATCAATATTTTGGTTGTTGGCGTAATCAGCTTTCAAATAAACATCAATGGTAGAAAGTAGTGGATTGTAACCTAAGAAATTCACAAAATCCTCACCTAAATCTTTGGTCAAATTATGTTGAGCAACTTCTTTGTTTACGTATTGCGTTTGTTTAACCGCAATATTGTTGTCTAGATTCTTTTTAAAAGCAAGTACTTCGGTTTCTTTAGCACCCTCATCTACAATAATGTTAAGAACAATATTTTCTTTCACATAATTAGATAAGTTTTTGGCGTGTACCAAGATTAAACCTAACATCCCCAACATTAATAATACTAATGCAATGCTGAAAATAGTAGAAATATATACTGTTTTAGTCTTTTTAGCCGCCTGACTTACTTCAAATTCTTCCATACGTACTTAATTGTTTCTGCGAAAATAAGTAAATGTAACCTAAAACTTAAATTATAAGGCTATTGTTTTGCATCGATTGAGAAACTGCTAAGTTTAAAGTTGTGAAAATGTCGGTTTAGTTAGATGGAGTTTAACATTCTTTAACGCTAATAGTCCGTAAGTCTGAAAGCTAGCGAATGCTATGATATTGCATGTTTGATAATTGATGCTTGGATATTGGTTATTTTCTTCCCCGCAGATTTTCGCTGATGTTTACGCAGATTTAAGGGAGATTTTGCAGCAGCTATAATATGTAGTGTTTGATTATTGGTGCTTGGATATTGGTTGTTTACCTGATAACTGGTACCTGAGTACTGATCCCTAATTCACTCAATCGTAATTCGTAATTCTAAAATCGTAAATTTCCTTACCTTTGCCCGTTAAATAGCGGAATTTAGAAACAGCATATCAATGGATTATCAATTTGCAGCCATAGAGCAAAAGTGGCAGAAATACTGGGCAGAAAATCAATCGTTTAAAGCCGAAGCCAATTCAGACAAGCCGAAATACTATGTTTTAGACATGTTTCCTTACCCTTCAGGGGCAGGTTTGCACGTTGGTCACCCGCTGGGTTACATTGCTTCAGATATTTTTTCGAGATACAAACGCTTAAAAGGTTACAATGTATTGCATCCAATGGGGTACGATTCATTTGGTTTACCTGCTGAACAATATGCTATTCAGACTGGACAACATCCAGCAGTTACAACAGAAACCAATATCAATACTTACCGTCGTCAGTTAGACCAAATTGGTTTCTCTTTCGATTGGAGCCGTGAAGTACGTACTAGCGACCCAGCTTATTACAAATGGACGCAGTGGATTTTCATGCAGTTGTTCAATTCTTGGTATAACCTAGAAACTGATAAGGCAGAGCCGATTTCTACCTTGATTGCTAAATTCAATGAAGCAGGTAGTGCCGATGTAAAGGCTGCTAAAGATGAAGACACGAGAAACTTCTTGCCAACTGATTGGGCTGCTTTTAGCGAAGAAGAAAAGCAAGTAGAACTATTAAAATATCGCTTAACTTATTTAAAGGAAAGCACAGTAAACTGGTGCCCTGCTTTGGGTACCGTATTGGCTAACGATGAAGTGAAAGACGGATTTTCTGAGCGTGGTGGTTTCCCTGTAGAACAAAAGAAAATGATGCAATGGAGTATGAGAATTACTGCTTATGCTGATAGACTTTTGCAAGGTTTAGATACCATCGATTGGCCAGAGCCTATGAAAGAAATGCAACGCAACTGGATTGGAAAGAGCGTTGGTGCATCGGTTAAATTCAAGGTAGAGAATAGCGAAAAACAAATTGAAGTTTTCACCACACGTGTGGATACGATTTTTGGTGTTTCTTATTTGGTGTTGGCGCCAGAGCACGAATGGGTAGCTGAATTGACTACACCTGAGCAAAAAGCTGATATTGAAAATTATATTGCACAAACTAAAAAGAAATCGGAATTAGACCGCATGGCGGATGCTAAAACTGTTTCTGGTGCTTTCACTGGTACTTATGTAGTTAACCCTGTAAGTGGCGAGCGTGTACAATTGTGGATTGCTGATTACGTGTTGGCAGGTTACGGTACAGGTGCTGTAATGGGTGTGCCAAGTGGCGACCAACGCGATTGGTTATTTGCAACACATTTCAATTTGCCAATCATCCAAATTTTGGATGCACAAAAAGACATTAATGTACAAGCTGACCCAACTAAAGAAGGTAAATACATCAACTCTGGTTTCATCAACGGAATGGAATACAAAGAAGCTGTTGCTTTTTTAAACCAGTGGTTAGAAGACCAAGGTGTAGGAAAAGCGAAAGTGAATTTCCGTCAGCGTGATGCTATTTTTGGTCGCCAACGTTATTGGGGCGAGCCAATTCCAGTATATTTTAAAGATGGTTTGCCTTACTTATTGAAAGAAGAGGAATTACCATTGTTGTTGCCAGAAATTGATAAATATTTGCCAACTGAAACTGGCGAACCGCCACTTGGCAGAGCCGAAGGTTGGAAATACGAAGATCGTTACGAGTATGAATTATCCACCATGCCAGGTTGGGCGGGAAGTAGCTGGTACTGGTACCGTTACATGGATGCGCAAAACGACAGCGAGTTTGCTTCAAAAGAAGCGGTAAATTACTGGAAAGATGTGGATTTGTACATCGGTGGTAATGAGCACGCAACTGGTCACTTGTTGTACAGCCGTTTTTGGAACAAGTTTTTGAAAGATTTAGGTTTTGTACAAGAAGAAGAGCCTTTCAAAAAGTTGATTAACCAAGGAATGATACAAGGTAGAAGTAACTTTGTTTATCGTGTGGTTGATGAAGAAGGACGCGGTACTAATACTTTGGTTTCTGCTGGTTTAAGAAAAGACTACAAAAGCATCGCTTTGCATGTTGACGTAAATATTGTAGAGAATGATGTTCTAGATATAGAGAAATTTAAAGCTTGGAGAGATGAATTTGCAAACGCTGAATTTATCTTAGAAAACGGCAAATACGTTTGTGGTGTAGAAGTTGAAAAGATGTCGAAATCTAAGTTCAATGTGGTAAACCCAGATGTGTTAATTGCGCAATACGGAGCCGACACTTTGCGTATGTACGAAATGTTCTTAGGTCCGTTAGAGCAAAGTAAACCTTGGAACACTAACGGAATTGAAGGTGTATTTAAGTTCTTGCGTAAATTCTGGCGTTTGTTCCATAACGAAGCTTGGGAGTTTACCGTAAGCGATGCTGAGCCAACCAAAGCAGAGTTGAAAGCATTGCATAAAATCATTAAGAAAGTACAAGATGATGTGGAAAGGTTCTCTTTCAATACATCGGTTTCTAGCTTTATGATTGCAGTAAACGACCTGACAGATTTGAAATGTAACAAACGAGCAGTTCTACAAGATTTAGTAGTGGTGTTGGCAGCTTATGCGCCGCACATCTGCGAAGAATTATGGTCGTTGTTGGGCAATAAAGATTTATCTACGGCTCAATTCCCAATTTTCAATCCTAATTACTTGGTAGAAGATGAGTTCGCTTATCCAATTTCTATCAACGGTAAAATGAAGATGAACTTGAATTTGAGTCTAACATTAGAGCAAGATGAAGCTACAGTTGCGGTATTAGCTAACGAGCAAGTTCAAGGATTTTTGAACGGTGCTGCACCTAAAAAAATCATCTTCGTAAAAGGAAAGATTGTAAATATTGTAGTGTAGAAGCTAAATAGAAGACTTACGAAGTTTTTAAAATTTCGTAAGTCTCAAACGAAAAATCCCAAATGAGTTTAAAGCTTTTTTTGGGATTTTTTTGCTGCAATGTAAATATTGTTATCAGTGCTTCGCTATTTGCACTCTTAATAATAGGCGTAATAAGCTTTTGTGATTCAATAGTAAAGCCTTTTTTGTTTGTGCTGATATTCAGTGCTTTTTATATTTTTGCATCCTCAAAAGATAAGCCAAACAAAAAATGAATTTCAAAAAACTAGCGCTTTTAGTAGTATTGCTTTCATGTTCTTTGCTTAGCGTTGCGCAATTGCCAGATTCTATTAAGCAACACATTGATACTAGCCTAAATATATTGAAGCACAATTCATTGTATGCCAAAAAAGTAGATTGGAATAAGATACAACAATCAGTACATGCTGTTGCCGAAAATGCAAAGGCCAAAACCAAATCCGATACTTTTGAGGCTTTAAAGATTGCATTTGATGCCCTTGGCGATAAACATGCGGCTTATTATCAGTATGACCATCAATATCGATTGCCTAATAAGGAGTTAGAAGTTAGACAGTCTGATTCTTTGAAGGCGGGATGGAAAATGGGAGCCCGTATTGTAAATAAAATGATTGGAGAGGTGGCTTACGTAAGCATTCCTTATATGGGTGTAAATAAACAAGCGGATATAGATAAATATGCCAATTGGGTTTACGATGCCGTAGCAGATTTGAGCAGGAAAAATCCCAAAGCTTGGATCATCGATTTGAGATTAAATGGAGGTGGAAATATAAGGCCTATGTTAGGTGGATTGGGAATGTTCTTCGAAGATGGAATAGTGAGTTATTACATAGATAGAAATGGCAAAACGGAAGATGAGGCAGCATTTAAAAATGGAGATTTTACTATTGATGGCAAAGTTCAGGCAAATATCAAGACTAAGATCCCTGCCATCAAGCCTAAAAAGATAGCAGTATTAATTGGCCCGGGTACAGGTAGTTCGGGCGAAGGTGTGGCAGTAGTACTTCAACAAAGACAAGACACCAAGTTATTTGGAACAAAATCGGCAGGTATGGCTAATGCGACCAATGGTTTTGTTTTTGCCGATGATAAAGCATACTTTCTTATTTCAGTAGCATCTATTGGCAACAAAAGCAAAAAGGTAATGCCCGAATTTGTCATGCCCAATGTTGAGATCAAAAAGCTGGAATCCTTTGGTAATTTGCCGGAAGATCCCACTGTTAAAGCTGCAATAGCTTGGTTAGCTAAGTAATTGACTTTTTAAGATCTAAATTAGATCGGGTTTATAGGCTTTAGCAATGATTTTTCTTTTTTCTTGAAAACCATTCGCCGTTTAAAAAATACCATTCACCGATAGTTTTGTACTGGTTATGAAAAATTGCTTTAGCCTCATTGTAACAAAATATACCTTTGTAAGACTAATACGTACAAACAACAAAACAAAATGAAAAAACTACTACTAATCTGTGCCGCTTTATTGATGATGGTGAACGCAAAAGCTCAATTTCCTATGATGGGAGGTGGTAATGCAGCACCTAAAGTGACAGGGCGTATATCTGCAACTATTTTAGATTCGCTAACCAAACAGCCAGTAGAGTATGCTACAGTTTCTTTAATCAATACAAAAACAGCTAAACCGGTAAACGGAGGCTTAACCGATGCGAAAGGTAAAGTTTCGATCCAAAATATTGCTCCAGGCGAATATAAGTTAGTGATTGGTTTTATAGGTTATGTTACTAAGAATGTAGCTGTAAAAACCACTCCAGAAAAGCCAGATAATAATGTAGGTAACATTGTACTTTCTGGAAGTGCCAGTACTTTAGCAGAGGTAACTATAGAAGGTAAGAAAAACGTTATTGAAAATAAAATAGACCGTATGGTTTATAACGCAGAGGCAGATGCAACCAATGCTGGTGGCGATGCGACTGATGTAATGCGTAAAGTGCCGATGTTATCCGTAGATATGAACGGTAATGTTCAACTACGTGGTAGTGCCGTTAGGGTTTTAATTAACGGAAAACCATCAGGTACTATGGCAAATAGCGTAGCTGATGCTTTAAAAATGATCCCTGCAGAGCAAATTAAAAGTGTAGAAGTAATTACCAATCCATCTGCAAAATACGAAGCAGAAGGTTCTGGTGGTATCATCAACATCATTACCAAGAAAAGCAATGCGGAAGGTGTAAGTGGTTCGGTAAATGCTTCGGCAGGTACACGTCAAAACAATGGTAGTTTCAACTTAACTGCAAAATCTGGACGTTTTAGTGCAAACACGGCATTAGGTGGTAATTTTGCTTATCCTCAAGAGACCAAAACTTCATTCTTAAATACAACTAGCTCGGGTGATATTTTACAAAATGGAATGTCTGATTGGAAGAGAGAAGGTTTTAATGGTAGCTTAGGTTTAGACTACGACTTCAATGCTTATAACAATTTAAGTACAAATGCTAAATATAATAGGTTCTATAACGGAGGGCCTTCAGGGTCGAAAATTTTTGCCAATGGCGTATCAAATGGAACTATTGATGGTAGAAGCGATATGGGCAACAACAATTTAGATTGGAACTTAGATTATAGGCGCACTAGCAAAAAACAAGGCGAAGAGTTTTCTGTTGCTGGTCAGTTAATACAGGGCAGAAACACTAATGAATTTGTAAATGATCAACGCGATGCTTTTGGGGCGCCATTGAGATATACAGAGAGCAATAACGTAGGAAAAAATAGAGAGTACACACTACAAACAGATTATGTATATCCTTTCAGTAAGACAGTGACTTGGGAAGTTGGAGCAAAAGGAATTTTAAGAAACATCAGAAGTGAATTCGCTCAGAATTCTAAACAGGATTTTGATTATGACCAAAATGTTGGGGCAGCCTATTCTACTATAGCCTTCAATTTAACGGAGAAGATAAAATTTAAAGGTGGTGTAAGAGGTGAGTATACAGAAATTGGTTTCACCAATGCTAATGGTATTCCAGTTAAAAATGATTATTTCAACTTGTTCCCGAGTGCTGTACTTTCTCAAACTATTAAAGGAAGTACTACCATTAAATTGGCCTATAACAAAAGGGTGCAACGTCCAAGTTTGGCTTACTTAAATCCATTTTTGAACGAGACAAATCCTTATAGCGTAATGCAGGGTAATCCTGATTTAAATCCGGAGCTGAGCCATAATGTAGAATTAGGTTATTCTACTTTCATTAAAGGTTCTATGATCAATGCTTCATTATTTTATAGAAATACTAGAAATGTGATTGAAAGCTTCGTTACAGATGGCAATATTCCAGGATCAACCTTGACTACCTATAACAATATAGGAACTACGCAAAGTTTCGGAGCAAACGTCTTTGCATCTTATAATCCAACACCAAAATGGACGTTAATGACTAACGTAGGCGTAAATACTTACGAAATTGAGAACAAAGATCCCAATAGAATAGGAATGCACGAAGGAACCTATTTGAACTATAACTTGTTCTTACGTTCGGCTACGGCATTTAAAAATGGCTGGAATTTAGAATTTTTTGGTGTAGTTAACTCGCCTCGCTATACTTTCCAAAGTAAAACAGATCCTATGTTTTTCTACGGTGGCGGTGTGAAAAAAGATTTGATGAAAAAACAAGCTTCTTTAGGTTTGAACTTATTGAATCCTTTCAATAGAGATTTACATATTAAAACTGTCTCACAATCGGGTAACTCATTTGGTCAAACCTCAAATATTTATTATCCATTACGTCAAATTAGCTTAAACTTTAGCTACAAATTTGGTAAGTTGAAGTTTACTGAGAAAAAGAAAATCAAAAATGATGACGTGAAGCAGGACCAACAGCAAGGTGGCGGAATGGGTGGCATTGGACAAGGAAAGTAGAAAGTTAGAAGTATATAAAGTATAAAGGTTGCCTTCTATTGGAAGGCAGCCTTTTTTAATGCGCTTTAATTAAGTGATTTACGTCACAAAATAAACTTTTACTCCTTTTAGTTGTGTAAAACCTCTAGCTTTGTAGCAAACCAATAACAGACAAACATTGCAATTTTTTTATTTAGCGCTCATAGGGGGGGTATCCATCTTCTCCCTTATTGTTGTTTTACTCATTCTTTTTGGTAAGAATAGGCGTTATTTAAATGCGCTGCTAAGCCTTGGCATAAGCGGTATCATTTGGTATGTAATAATTTACTTACTAAGTGCAAGTGGTTATATTAGGTTTTTCCCAGATTTATTTAATAAGGGGCTGCCATTTTACTATCTGATAGGCCCGTGTTTTTATCTCTACATGAGGGGGATGATCTATCCCAAGTATGCTTCGTTCCGCAAGCAAGATTTGTGGCATTTACTTGTGGCCGTTCCAGCAGTATGTTCGGTGATGCCTTACTGTTTGTTGGATGATGCAGCGCAGCAGTTTGTAGTGGATCAGATTGCTAAAGACCGAAATTATTCATTTAGTGGCGCAAAATATATAGTAGGGGCTTGGCATTGGTTTGCATGGCCGCTTACCGCACTGGTATACACGGTTATACAATTCTATCTAGTTAAGGACGCTTCGCAAACTGCAAATCTCAATAACAGAGATACAAAGTGGATGTATAAGATTACTGTGATATGCGGAGTGATTTTCGGTACTTTACTTACACTGAATATTGCTGTCTTGTTTGATAGAACTTCTGCTAGTATGATATTAGGTTCTAGCAATATGGTTTTATTTCTTTGCTGGTGTTTTTTGATTTTGGGCGGAGTTTTCTTTTCGAATCCAAGTTTTATTTATGCAGACACTATAGGTGTTGGGGAAAATATTGCTCGTTTTGATTTTGGAGAGATTGAAGAAGTTAAAAATGAGGTTGTTCCAAAGAGGGAGGAAGAAATCCGTTCAATTCCGGATTTAAGCTTGGTCAATCGCTTGGAAAATTTTTTAGAACAAAGCCAGCTTTACTTAGAAGCAGGATTAACCTTAAGTAAGCTTTCTGTAGCAGCTGCTATACCCAGCTACAAGCTTTCGGAAATGCTAAATAATCATTACCAGAAGAATTTTAATGCTTATATCAACGTTTGGCGTATCAAATATATTGTACATAGGTTAGAAGCTGGCGATCATAAATTTTTGACGCTAGAAGCCTTAGCTAATGAAGCTGGATTTACTTCTCGCAATTCTTTCTTTACCGCTTTTAAAAAAGAGATGGGATTATCTCCATCGGCCTATATTGCTGCTATAAAGCCAGCCTTGGCTTAAAGTATGTACTGATTTCCCGAATTTAGTACATATTTTGGGAAATAAAATCCTCGTAATCAACACTTATTGTTGAATTTTATCCACAAAAATAACAATCAAAAAATTATTTACATGAGGAGTAAAATTTACTACATTTTTCTTTTTGTATTTGGCTTGTGCGCTTTAAAAACTGAAGCACAACAGTTCGTACAAAAGACGACCGTTATTGCTGGTAAAGCAAGTTCGGGTTTTCCAGGAGGGCCTAGCGGAACTTCGGGGGATGGAGGGCCTGCTGTTGATGCAACCTTTTCAGCACCTTGGAGTCTTGCACTAGACGCAGACGGAGCATTTTATTTTAGTACAGCAGACAATTGCGTAAGAAAGGTAGACGCTCTGGGGATTATTTCTACAGTGGCTGGAAAGTACCAGGTACTTGGGTCTATTCCTGCTGAAGGAAGCATAGCAACTGATGTAGCCTTACATTATTTGGCATGCGCAGAAGTAGATGCTGCTGGAAATGTTTATTTGGGCTATAGTAATGGACCTGTTTATAGAGTTGATAAGGTCACAAAAAAGATTACAACATTAACTAGTGCATTAAAAGCGAGATCGTTGTTTTATCATGATGGTTATTTATACGCAACCGATGAATACACCAGTAAGGTTTCAAAAATAAGGCTCTCTGATAAAACAGTTACCCTTATTGCGGGAACAGGAGTAAAAGGATATTCGGGAGATAATGGTCAGGCAACAAGTGCGCAGTTGAATGACCCTTATTCGGTAGCTGTTGATGCTTCTGGTAATGTTTATATAGGCGAATATGGAAGTAATAGTGCAGGAAGGGTTCGTAGGGTAGATGCAAGTGGTAAAATTACAACCATTCTTTCTACTGGAACAGATGCCGTTTCATCACTTGCAATTGGGGCGGGCAACAAACTTTACGTTGGTACTTGGAATGGTTCTATACATGTAGTGAATTTAAGTAATCTTGCATCCGAGAAGAGATTTACTGGACTTGCATCGGTAAGTGGGCTTAAACTTGATGCCAATGATGTGGTGCATTACGTGGGATATCGTTCAAATCAACTATATAAAGTTGAATTAGTTCCTTTAGGACCAGCTGCACCTACGAATTTTAAAGCAATAGCAGGCGATAGCAAAGTAGATCTTAGCTGGAATGCAGTTACGGGAGCCACTGGTTATACTATTTATCGTGGCGCTTCCGCTGCCAGCACTACTGATGTATTGGCCTCGGCGCATACAGGAACAACCTACACCGATAATACAGCAGTAAACGGAACAACTTATTATTATTCTATTACTACCACCGACGCTTTAAATGCGGTGAGCTCGAAAGCTACGGCTGTTAGCGCCAAGCCACTTATTGTTCCAATAATTACAGCAAATACTGACCTGTTCGCTAACGTAGGTGATGCGGCTATCACTATTACTGCACCAGCAAGTACAAGTTCGGGTGCGTTTACTTACACTAGCGGTAATACTGCAGTGGCTTCCATCAGTGGAAACCAAATTACAATCGGAGCTGTAGGCCAAGCTACTATTACAGCTACGCAAGCTGCTGCAGGAGCATACGGAGAGGGAACTACTACATTTAAAGTTACCGTAACTGCATTGCCAGCGCCAACATTGGGTTCTTTTGCCGGTATAAGTAAGTTGTTGGGAGATGCTAATTTTACTTTAACGGCTCCAACGTCTAACAGCTCAGGTGCTTTTACCTATAGTAGCAGTAATACTAACATAGCAACAATTTCAGGAAACACGGTAACCATTATCGGTGCAGGTGTGGCTACGATTACCGCTACTCAAGCTTCGGATGGAACTTACGCAGCTGGTACAGCTACGGCAACTTTAACGGTTGGCATTAAGCCTCCTGGAAATGCATTAACGTTTAAGGGAAGTGGTGATTTCGTGCAGATTGGTACGGCAAATACTTTCGATGCACGTACAATGAAAACTATCGAGGCCTGGATTAAATTTAGTGATTTAAACGCGGTACAAGAGATTATCAGTAAAAGTACAGGTAGCAATGGCTTAGAACTGATCATCTACAATGGTCAACTTGCTGTATTTGCTATGGGCTCACAACAAGATAGGCACGTAGATTATCCAACTTCAAATCTGGTAGCTGATAGATGGTATCATGTGGCTGCTACACATAATGGACCTAATTCTACCTTAACATTATATTTAAATGGTGTTTCCGTAGGTACTCCAGTACAAACCCCTAGTGGAATGACAAATTCAAGCAATTCTTTACATTTAGGTAAATGGAATGAAAATGGCAATCTTGGTACTGCAGGAAGATACTTTACGGGTAGTTTAGACGAAGTAAGAATTTGGAATGTTCAACGTAGTCAGGCTGATATTCAAGCGGGAATATATGGTGAGATTGATCCTACAACAGCTGGATTACAAGCTTACTACAGATTTTCTGAAGGTATAGCAAATGGTAACAATACAACTGTAGCAACTACTTTAGATGCTACTTCGAATGCGAATAACGGAACTTTAAATGGTTTTACTAAAACAGGTTCTGCTTCTAACTATACCGAAAGTTACGCAATGGTGGTTCCTGTATTACAAGATGCAGAAGATATTACGGGCGAAGGCTTTACCGCTAAATGGTTAACTCCGGTTACGGGTACAGTCGATAACTATCTGTTAGACGTTTCTGAAAGTTCATCTTTCGTAAACTTCGTTACAGGATATCAAAATAAAAATGTAGGTAATGTAAATGAATTTGCGGTTACGGGTTTAGTAGCCAATAAAACCTACTACGTAAGGTTAAGAGCCAATAAAACTTCGGTAAATACGCAAGGGACTTATTCGAACGTAAAAACTGTTTCTACTGCTAAGAGTAATCAAACTATTACTTTTAATGATTTAGCAGCAAAAACTTATGGTAATGCTACGTTTAATTTAAGCGCAACATCAACTTCTAACTTAGCTGTTACTTTCGAAAGTAGTGATGCAACTATTGCTAGTATTTCTGGTACTACAGTAACGATTAAAAAGGCAGGTACGGTTAACATCATAGCTAAACAAGCAGGAAATAGCTTGTACAATGCGGCTACAAATGTTTCTAAAGAATTGGTGATTAACAAGGCGGCTCTAACTGTAACTGCAAAAGCAGCTAGCAAAACCTATGATAAGGTAGCTTATGCAGGGGGTAATGGATTAAATTATACTGGTTTCATCACTGGTGATAACGAAACGAATAGTTTAACTGGAACGGTTGCTTATACAGGTACCTCGCAAGGGGCAATTGCTGCAAACACTTATACCATTATGCCTTCTGGTTTAAGCTCGATAAATTATGTCATTACTTATGCTGAAGGAACTTTGACAATTAATAAAGCTGCTTTAACGGTAACTGCAAAAGCAGCCAGCAAAACCTACGATAAGGTAGCTTACTCAGGTGGAAACGATGTTTCTTATCTGGGCTTCCTTACTGGTGATGATGCTACAAATAACATTACTGGTACTGTTGCTTATGCAGGTACTTCACAGGGGGCAATTGCTGCCAATAGTTACACTATTATTCCTTCTGGTTTAAGCTCGACAAATTATGCCATTACTTATGCTAATGGAACTTTAACGATCAATAGAGCTGCTTTAACTGTAACTGCACAAAGTGCAACTAAAACTTACGATAAGGTTGCTTACGCAGGCGGAAACAACGTAACCTACTCAGGTTTTATTACAGGAGATAATGTAACAAATAGCGTTACGGGTACTGTTGTTTATGGAGGTACTTCTCAAGGAGCAATTGCTGCAAATACTTACACTATTGTTCCTTCTGGTTTAAGCTCTACAAACTATACTATTGGTTACGCAAACGGAACTTTAACCATTAACAAAGCGACACTTAATGTAACTGCACAAAATGCCACTAAAACTTATAATGGTTTAGCATATACAGGTGGTAATGGAATTACTTATGCAGGTTTCATCACTGGAGATAGCGAAACCAATAGTGTTACTGGTACAGTAGTTTATGTTGGTACTTCACAAAATGCAATTAATGTAAACAACTACGTAATTACTCCATCAGGATTAAACTCGGCTAACTATGATATCTCTTATAAAAATGGGACATTAACGGTAAGTAGAGCAGCACTTACTGCAATTGCGGAAAACAAAGCTCGTTGTTTTGGCTTAACAAATCCTGCTTTTACGGTTAGATATACTGGTTTTGTAAACAACGAAACTGCAAGTGTTTTAACTACGGCTCCTGCGGTAAGTACTACGGCAACTACTAATTCGGTGGCTGGTAACTATACGCTAACTGTTGCTGGTGGTGTAGCTGCAAATTATACAATTGCTTATCAACCTGGTCAGTTAACTGTTTATGCTTTACCAGTAATTGATATTACTGCTGGTAAAACTACGATCAGTAGAGGAGATCAAATTCAATTGGTTGCTTCTGGTGGAAATAGCTATAGCTGGTCTAACGCAAATGGTATTATTGGAGGTCAAAGTGCAGCAACATTAACTATCAGACCATCAGTTACTACAACTTATCAAGTTACGGTGACCAATGCCAACGGCTGTACCGATGTAAAATCTATCACTATCGAAGTGGCTGAAGATTTTAAAATCACTGGAACTAACTTGTTAACTCCTAATGGAGATGGTTATAACGACTATTTCGTATTAGAGAATATCGATTTATATCCAAACAACGAGGTTAAAATCTTTGACAAAGCGGGTCGCTTGCTCTACTCAAAAGTGAGATACGATAACACTTTTGATGGAACCTTTAACGGTACGCCGTTAGCCGAAGGTACTTACTATTACATTATAGATTTCGGTAAAGGTAAAGTGGTGAAAAAAGGCTTTATCTCAATTGTAAGAAACGGAAAATAAGTAGGGAGCTTAAAAAGAACAACAATGAAAAAGATTAATATAAAATATATCACCACTGCCTTGTTTCTGCTGTTGAGTAATTCACTTTTCGCACAGCTAGATCCATTATCAGCGCAGTATTTTAATAACCGTTACTTGATCAATCCTGCTTTTGCAGGATTAGAAAATGTAACCAATTTAAACCTTGCTTACCGTAGCCAGTGGAACAATGTTCCTGGGGCACCAGTTGCGCAAAATCTTACCTTAGATCACGGTTTTAAGAAGGTAGGGTTGGGAATCAACTTTGTTAACGATAAAGCAGGTTTAACCAGACAAACTAGAGCGGTAGCTACTTTTGCATATCACCTGCCCTTAGGAGCAAATGACAATAAGTTGAACTTTGGTATTTCTTTGGGGATGATGAACCAGAGATTAAGCAACGCCGATATTGTAGGTAATGTAAATGATCCGGACGCAAATAGATACAACGAGAGAGAAACGTATTTAGATGGTGATTTTGGATTGGCTTATACCGATAAGCGTTTTACGCTACATGCGGCTTTCCCTAACTTAAAAAGGATTTTAGATAGTGATGAAGATGCCTTTGCTGATATTCCAAGGTTTTTCACTTCTGCTAGTTATAAATTCTTATTCGGTACTGGCGTTGATGGTGTAGTGTTAGAGCCGCAAGTAGCCTTCAGATCTATCAAAGGCCTTGATAACATTTGGGATGCTGGAGCTCAATTAGCACTTATTGACAGACAAATCTTGCTTTCTGGTATGTATCATAGTACTAAAAGTGCAACCTTCGGGATAGGTATGGATTTTAAAAAGAAATACCTGATCTCGGGACTTTATAGTTCAAATACTGCTGCGCTTAGCGGTTACACTGCTGGTAATTTTGAATTAAATTTAAGAGTTAAATTTTAATGTCTCCACAAAACGTGGTAGTTAACTTAAGTTGCTGCCACGTTTAAAAAAAAGAGGCTGATCATCTTTCCATGATCAGCCTCTTTTTTTGAACTGCATTTCTGCTTACTAGGTTACCGAAGGAAATGAAATTCCTTTGATTTTTCCGTAAAGTTCAACGGCGTATAGATCGGTCATTCCAGATACAAAATCCAGTACGCTTTGCACTCTAGAATACAGGTCTTTCTTTTCTGTGTGAAACTGTTTTGGTATCAGTTTTACTAACTTTTTATAATAGTGACTATCGTTGTTTACCAAAGCCGGTACAAATTCTTCTAACAAGCCAGCCATCACTTTGTAGCCAGAAACCTCTTTTTGTATTACCGATTGATAGTTGTAGATTTTCTCTACCGAGATTTTCTCGATCTTCTTCCAAGCATTTAAATAAACCTCAGGTAGGGTATCTGTTAAGCTTTGATTAAAAGTGCCACTTAAGATAGCGCTTTGTTGAGTGTAGAAAACAGCTGAGCATTCATAGATTAAAGTGCTAATTGCTTTTGCTCTCAACAAGCTCACTTTTGCATCATCATCTTCTAGGTCATTTTGCAGTCGTTCTTCTAAAGTGGTGCTGTTACATAAAGGTAATAGTAGGCTTTTCACTTCGTCAAAACTTAAGATCTGCAATCGATGTGCATCTTCCAAATCAATAATTCCGTAGCAAATATCATCAGCTGCCTCTACTAAATAACTAAGTGGATGGCGGAAATAACCTAGTGGATTTTCACTGTCGGATATCATACCCAATTCTGTAGCTATTTTCCTGAAAATTTCTTTCTCCGATTGGAAGAAACCATATTTCTTGCGGTGCAATAATGGTTTGTGATGACCTAAAATCGATTCGCAAGGATACTTTCCTATAGCTGCCAAGGTAGAATAGGTGAGTGCATAAGCACCATTCCCTTTTCCTTCGAATGGATGTGTTAAGATCCGGATGGCATTGGCATTACCCTCAAAATGGGTAAAATCTTTTTTCTGCTCTTCGGTAAGTTGGTCTAAATATACTTTGCCTTCCCCGTTGGTAAAATACCTAGAAATGGCGGCTTCTCCAGAATGTCCAAATGCAGGGTTTCCTAAATCGTGAGCTAGCGCTGCTGCGGCTACAATATTGCCTACTTCGCTCATTAACGGTACTTCGGTATCAATATTAGGATTATCTTTTTTAGTCTGGTTATAGAAAATTCTTCCTAAAGAACGACCCACACTAGCTACTTCTAAACTGTGTGTTAAACGATTATGTACGAATACACTTCCCGGTAATGGGAAAACTTGGGTTTTGTTTTGCAGTCTTCTAAAGGGCGAAGAAAAAATTAACCTATCGTAGTCTATTTGAAATTGCGATCTAGCTTCGTCTGTATCTCTAATTGCTTTGTCCTCGTGCCCCCAACGTTTCGCAGACAGCAAATTTTTCCATTCCATCATATAAAAAAGCAATATTTTCTAATTGTATCGCAAATGTACATTAAATTAATTTGCGTTTTGTTGTTGGTGTATTTTAGCTTTTTCATAAGCCTTTTTGCCCATTTCAATTAGCTGAGTAGACTTATGAAAGTCGAATGTTCCGCAGGCATTTCTAGGTATTTCGATAACCAAATCGGGCTGATAATGCTGAATAGTTAGTTGTGTTAGCCGATCTTGTGTAAAATCGTATGAGGTGTTCATTAGATCAAAAAATGAGATTTTAGGACTGTCGTTCTTGGCACTGCTGTTCCAATATTTTTGTAGCCAATTATAACTTTTTTGTTTCGCTTCTGCTTCAATAACCAGTGGCTCATTTTTACCATTGATATTTACCGCTACCGTAATACAGTCATTTTTTTTATTAATAAGGCTAATTGGCAGAGGATTAAGTACGCCTCCATCTACCAAAACGCTATTGTTGTTTACTACTGGCGTAAATACGCCCGGAATAGAGATGGTAGAGCGTAATGCCGTGAAAAGATCCCCAGATTGGTAATGTACCTCTTCCATGTGAAGCATGTCCGTAGCAACAGCAGTAAACGGAATTTTTAAGTTTTCGATCTGTTGTTGGCCTGTCATTTTAGCAATGGTTGTCCATATTTTCTCACCTTTTACAAATCCTCTACTATTGAAGGTGAAATCAACTAGGCTAAAAACATTGCTTCTCGTAAGTGTATTGAGCCATTCTTTGTATTGCCCCAAAAAGCCAGCGCAATACAAACCGCCCACTACAGCCCCCATAGAACAGCCAACCACTTCACAAATTTCGTAACCATCTTTTTCTAAGCCCTCAATTACACCAATGTGTGCCAGTCCTCTTGCGCCACCACTTCCCAAAACTAATTGCACTTTTTTCTTCATTTATCGACTAATATGTTTAGCTGAAAATTTGCCAATTGCTTTTTCTACACTAGAAATATCTTTTGATGTGATATAAGAAGCTATCACATGGTTTCCGGTATTAGGAAGTGCATGTTTTTCTTTTTTATCGGTAGGGGTTCCAAGTTCATCATACATTTTAAGCATAGCTGATACCTTTACTACAGGATCCTGTTCTTTTTTATTTTTGTAGTAATAAAGTAGCAGGACAGGCTGTTTTACCTTTTTAAAAGTCATTTTTGTCATGGTGGTTTCTAACAATTCTTGTAGCTGTACCACCGATTCTAAGCGATAATGATTGTACCAATATTTTTGATATTCAGGAGTTTTTCCATCTAGCATACGTTCATCACCACCAGTAACTGCACGTGCAATTTGTAAGCCCCAATGATTATTTAGCAGCCAAACCTTATCGTCATTAATAGCAATATTAGGTGATAACAATATTAGACTATGAACCTCTGGGTAGGTAGCGGCTAACTTTAAGGCTAAGGTCCCGCCGGTAGAGGTGCCAACTAAAATTACCCTTTTGCCCAATTTTTTACCAATTGCAAAAGCTTCCTTTGCCGTTTCCCAAAGCCTGTCAGCAGTTAAGTATTGCATAGGAGCAACCGTATCTACTCCGTGATCTGCCAATCGACTTAAATAAAGATTTGCCTTGATAGTTTTTGCAAAATTGATGTGTACGGGATTGCCTTCTTCTTTCGAAGCTGAAAAGCCGTGGAGATAAACCACTGCATATTCAGTTTGTTGTCTATTGTTACTATCGGCCCAAATAATCTCGGCTTCGTTACCTGGTTTAATTAAGTGTTTGTTTTCTTGGTTTTTAACATAGGTGCCTAAAGAATCTAAAGAGGGAATGATGGGTAATGAAGATTTGTAGTTGGGCTTCGATACCTTTGGCCCCACAAAGTATGCGATTGTTAAAATAGCAACTATGGCAATAAGCGCTTTTAGAAATGTTTTCATTAGTATAGGAATAGTTTCATTAAAAATACGCTTTTAATAGAAATTCAACTAAGTTTGCACACACATTTTTGCCAGATGCCAGGAATAGATCAAATCAAGCAGCCTATTGCAGCAGAAATTGATGCCTTTGAAGTAAAATTCAAGGAGTCGATGCAGAGTAGTGCGCCCCTGCTTAATAGAATTACCCATTATATTGTTAAGAGAAAAGGCAAGCAAATGCGCCCCATGTTTGTGTTTTTTGCGGCTAAACTTTGTGGTGGTATTGTAGAGTCTACCCATAGGGGAGCTGCTTTGGTAGAATTATTGCATACTGCAACCTTGGTTCATGACGACGTGGTGGATAATGCTTACGAGCGTCGTGGTTTCTTCTCAATTAATGCACTTTGGAAAAATAAAATTGCTGTTTTAGTAGGCGATTACCTGCTTTCTAAGGGTTTATTGCTTTCGGTAAACAACAATGAGTTTCAGTTGTTGAAGATTGTATCTGAAGCAGTGCAGCAAATGAGTGAGGGAGAACTTTTACAGGTGGAGAAAGTGCGTCGGATGGATATTAGCGAGGAACTGTATTTTAATGTGATACGTCAAAAGACGGCTTCGTTAATTGCTTCTTGCTGTGCTTGTGGGGCGGCTTCAACTGGTGCTTCGGAAGAGGATATTGAAAAAATGCGTTTGTTTGGCGAATTGGTAGGTATTGCCTTTCAAATTAAAGATGATACTTTTGATTTTGGAACTGACGATGTAGGTAAGCCACTAGGTATTGATATTAAAGAGAAGAAAGTGACTTTGCCTTTGATTTACGCATTGAACAGGGTGGATAAATCGGAGCGTAAAGACATCATTAATCTCGTTAAAAATCATAATGACGATCCGAAGAAAATACAACAGATCATTGATTTTGTGAATGTTAATGAGGGGGTGCATTACGCCAATCAAAAAATGCTCGAATACCAAAATAAAGCCTTTGAAGTTTTAGATTCATTTCCAGATGGAGATGCGAAAACAGGTTTGCAACAATTGGTTAAATATACAACAGAACGTAAAAAATAATGTCGCACGAATTATTATTCATTGGTGGATTTCTACTTTTCATCGTATTTATCCTAGCGCTAGATTTAGGCCTTTTTAGCAAAAGGGAACATGTGGTAAGCTTAAAGCAAGCCGGTATCATGAGCTTTATCATGGTGGTGTTGGCATTAAGTTTTTATTTGCTACTTATCTTAAAAGGTGAATACCTGCATGGCATAGATAGTATGGAACGCTTAAAGGAGGTTATTGCAGCGCATAAGCATCCAATTGCCATTGTTCCAGAAAGTTTCGAAGCAAGTTTGCAGATCTATAAACAAAATTTAGGGATTGAATTTTTAACAGGTTATGTAATCGAATATGCCCTTTCTGTAGATAATATATTTGTTATCGTTTTAATCTTCTCTGCATTTGCAGTGCCAGAAAAATACTATCACCGTGTTTTGTTTTGGGGTATTTTAGGTGCCATTATCATGAGGTTTATCTTCATTTTTGCTGGTGCAGCCCTAATCAATCAGTTCGAATGGATTTTATACGTGTTTGGTGCATTCTTAGTTTTTACAGGTGTAAAGATGTTTTTCTCGAAAGATGAAGATGATAAGATTGATCCAGAAAATCACCCGGTAGTAAAGTTCGCTTCGCGTTTTTTTAAGATCCACCCGAGGTACGAAGGCAAAAAGTTCTTCCATAAAGTAAACGGAAATAAATTTGTAACGCCATTGTTTTTGGTTTTGCTTATTGTAGAATTTACCGATTTGATCTTTGCAGTAGATTCAATTCCGGCAATTTTTGCGGTAACGAAAGATGCCTACATCGTGTTTTTCTCTAACATATTTGCCATTATGGGACTGCGTTCTATGTTCTTCCTTTTGGTAAACATTATCCATAAATTCCATTACCTAAAAACTGGATTAGCGGTATTGTTAACCTTTATAGGTGTGAAAATGTTGGGGCATGGCTACCTAAAGGCTTGGGGCTTTACTACAGAGCATTCATTAATTATTATTGTAGCAATTTTGGCTTTAAGTATTATTGCTTCGTTGGTGTTTCCGAAGAAGGCGCTGGAGAAGTAGTCAAATTGATCAGCATTAATCGTTATATTTGGTTATGGAAACCCTAGTAATACATCCCGAAGATGCAGAACAATCTAAAACAATTAAAGCTATTCTTAAAGCATTAAAAGTAAAGGTAGAAGTTCTTTCTGAAGCTTCTATTGTAAATGAGGAGATGCCTGGCTATGTAACTAAGTTAATGAATAAAGCATTGGAAGAGGCCGATCAAAATCAAATTACTTCACATGAAGATTTCATGACGGAGGTTAAAACCAAACTGAAAAAGTAGTTAATGAATATTTACTGGACCAATACGGCTAAAGAAACCTATTTGTATGTAGTGGAATATTTAGAAGAAGTTTGGGGAAATAAGTACGCTTTAAAGTTTGTTGATGATACTGAAAAGGCAATAAGATTAATATCAAAATATCCTGCAATTCAAGAGCTTATCCCTAATCAAATTGAAGTGAGAAGGGTGGTCTTGCATAAAAATTGTTCGTTTTTGTATCGAAGTAAAAATAATTCGATTGAATTATTGGTGTTTTGGAATACTCGACAAGAACCGTTTATTTAACTACTTCACCCTTTTCTTATTATCGCTCACGAAAGCTTCCCAACCGGTGTAAGTTTTACCTTTTCCAGTAGTAGAGATTTTTTGGAAAGAATGGCAAACGGCAACTGCCAATCCATCGGTAGCATCTAAAAACTCTGGAGTTTCTTTAAAGTTTAATAGGCGCTGTAGCATCGCGGCGACTTGTTCCTTACTGGCAGTTCCCTTTCCAGTAATAGATTGTTTGATTTTTCGTGGTGCGTATTCCGATACTGGAATATTTTTGGAAAGTGCGGCGGCCATACAAATACCTTGGGCTCTACCCAATTTGAGCATTACCTGTATGTTTTTACCATAAAATGGAGCTTCAATGGCTAAAGCATCAGGCTGATAAGTCTCTAGCAAATTAATCGTTTTTTCGAAGATGCGTTGAAGCTTGAGGAAATGGTCGTCTAAGTGATCCATTCTTACTATTCCCATTGTCACTAGTTCCATCTTATTTCCCTTTTCTAGAATTACACCATAACCCATAATTGCGGTTCCGGGATCAATACCTAAAATAACACGTTCCTTTTTTTCAGCCAACATAGCACAAAAATAGAACTAATTTATTCAATCTTTTGTTAATCTAAAATTCGTTAGAGTTTTAACATCAACTCAAGTTTATTGAGCATATTTGCACACACAAAAAGCAAAATTTTGACATCCAGTTATAAAAAAATACTAGCCACCTTTATCAAAGTTACCGTAGTGGCTTTCGCTTTTTGGTTCATTTATAATAAATTAACTAAGCATAACGATCTCAAAGAGTTTCTCAAACTATTAGAAAGTATTCCAGATCAACAAATTTGGACGGTATTAGGAAGCGTATTTGTACTTATGCTTTGTAACTGGTGCTTAGAAGCCGTTAAATGGAGACAACTCATTGAAAGAGTGGAGCAAATTAGCTTATGGCGAGCAATAGAATCTGTGTTCTGTGGTTTAACTTGGGCTGTTTTTACTCCCAATAGGCTCGGGGAATATGGAGGCCGTGTATTTTTTCTCTCCCCAAAACGAAGAATTATTGGCATAGTGGCCATGACGGTAGGTAATATCGGACAATTGGTACTAACAAATGTTTTCGGCGCCATCACAGTTTGTATTTTTGTGTACCGATTTATTCCATTGGAGCCTGTTTTAAAAGCAACTATCTATGGATTAGCTTTCGTATTTGCCTTGTTTTTTGTTGTTTTTTATTTCAATATTAGATGGTTGAATGGGTTATTGTTATCGATAAAATTTACCCGTAAATACGAGAAATTTTATGCTGTTTTGGCTAGGTATGAAAAAAAAGAGCTGCTAAAAATCTTGCTGATTGGTCTTTGTAGATATGCGGTGTTTACTACCCAATACCTAATTATGTTTTCATGGCTGATACCTAATTTACAAGTCCTAGATATTTTAATGCTAGTGCCAATTTTGTTTTTTGTGCAGTCTACATTACCATCACTAGATTTATTAGATATTGGTATTAGGAGCGTAACAGCTTTGTTCTTCTTTAAGTATGTAACTAATCAGAATACGGCAGTGGTAGCTTGTATTGCTAGTATTTGGCTCATCAATATTATAATTCCTGCTATCTTAGGCTCATATTTCGTATTTAAACTTAACTTCTTTGGAAATACTCGACGCGATTAATTACTTCTCCGCTTTTTTAACGCTAATCTATGTGTTTGTCGTGGTTACATTCATTGTAGGTTGGGTAAAAATCAAACCCTATAAAAAAGGGGCTCAACAGCCTGTTACATTTGTTTCTGTGATTATTGCAGCCCGTAATGAAGAAGATAAAATTGCAAAAACGATAAACGATGTCTTGTCACAAAATTATCCTCAAAATCTTTTCGAATTAATTGTAATTGATGATCATTCAACGGACAGTACTGCGGCAATTATAAAATCTTTTGCTGGAGTTAAACTGATCCAACTTAATGAGGTCAAAGTTTTAAATTCCTACAAGAAAATGGCTATCCAAACTGCTATTGGACAGGCTCAAGGGAATTTGATTATCACTACCGATGCAGATTGTAGGATGGGAGCAGAATGGTTAGCAACTATCGTGAATTATTACGAAGCTACAGGCTGCAAAATGATTTCATCGCCTGTAGCTTATTTTGAAGAAAAAAGCTTTTTTGAAAGAGCGCAGGCTTTAGAATTCGCTTACTTAATTGGCTTGGGCGCATCTACCATTGGAAATAGAAATCCAAGTACTTGCAACGGTGCTAATCTAGCTTATGAGAAAAAGGCTTTCTTTGAAGTGGGTGGCTTCAAAGGCATCGATGATCTAGCTTCTGGAGATGATGAATTACTATTGCACAAAATGGCAGCTATTTATGGAGATAAGATCGGATTCCTAAAAAACAAGGATGCGGTAGTTTACACTCATGCAAAGGAGACATTGGGCGAATTTATTCAGCAGCGTAAGCGTTGGGCGTCAAAAAGTACTCGCTACAAAGAGAAATCGGTAATTATTTTAGGGGTAAGCGTTTGGTTATTTAACTTAAGTATTATCGTTAATGCTATCTTGGCAATTTTCTTTCCCGCAACATTGCCTTTTTTAATATTTCAATTGGCCGCAAAGCTGTTGCTAGAATTTATTTTCCTCAATAACATGATGGCGTTTTTCAAAAGAAAAGCATTATTGTGGTGGTTGCCGATATTGAACATACTACATATCATCTACATTGTTTATATTGGCATTGCCGGAAATTCGGGTAAATACAATTGGAAAGGCCGCATGGTAAAATAAAATGGCAAATACTACACAATCTGCTAAAGTTTGGAAAAAGTTTAAACGCAATACGTTCGCATTAATTGGCCTTATATATATTGTTTTAATGTTGGTAGTAGGAGTGTTGGGTTATTTGATTACACCCGACCAAACGCCTTACGCTAACACTATGCACCTTCAAGTAACCAATAAAAAGCCGGGAAGAACCTTCCAATTTTTAATCGTAAGCAGAACTGAAAATGTTGAAAAGGTAGGTGTTCTCGAAAAAATGCTTTACGGTCAAGAAGCCGATTTTAAAAGTATTCCAATTACTTCTTACCGCGTACAGGGAAATAAAGTTTTCGCCAAAGAATATATCGGTGATGATGAACAAGCGGAAGAGGAGGCATATCCGCTAGTCTCGGGAGAAAACACTTACAAGCAAACCTTTTACCTAGGTACTGATATGTACGGTAGAGATTTGTTAAGCCGTTTAATTCTTGGTGTAAGAGTTTCGCTTTCTATAGGTTTGATGGCAGTGTTAATCTCCATGTTTATTGGTGTTGGCTTGGGTGCTATTGCTGGTTATTTTGGAGGTAAGATAGATGCAGGAATTAGTTGGTTTATGAATGTAATTTGGTCCTTGCCATCATTACTTTTGGTTATCGCAATTTCATTTGCATTGGGCAAAGGTTTTTGGCAGATTTTCATCGCTGTAGGCTTGTCTACTTGGGTAGACGTTGCCCGTTTAGTACGTGGACAGGTAATGGCTTTAAAACAAGTAGAATTTGTGGAAGCCGCCAAAGCACTGGGTTTTTCTAATAGTAGAACTATCATTAAACATATTTTACCTAACATTGCCGGTCCAATTTTAGTGGTAGGTTCGGCTAACTTTGCTTCTGCTATTTTGTTGGAAACTGGATTGAGTTTCTTGGGTTTTGGTGCACAGCCACCAATGCCAAGCTGGGGAACCATGATTAAGGAGCATTACGGATATATCATTATGGATGCTGCTTATCTGGCAGTATTGCCTGGTTTGGCAATTATGCTAACCGTTTATGCATTTAATCTGATCGCTATTGGACTTCGTGATGCATTTGATGTAAAGGGGCAAAATACTAACGTATAATTTTTTATGTTCGGTCTTCCCGTGAAAAAAGGGAATCTTAAAACGTTAAATCTTTTTCTCGTATTTCGATACCCAATGGAGTTGGATATGATGATCTGAAAAATAAACTGAATTATAATTTTCCTCACTATTGCGTGTAAGCCTTTAGAAGTGTTATTTTTGTAATATGCTGTTAAACTGTTATCAAATAGAATTAATTGAAGCAGGCTGCGATGAAGCCGGACGTGGCTGTTTGGCTGGTCCTGTGGTGGCTGCGGCTGTGATTTTACCCAAAGATTTCTATTTGGAAGGTTTAAACGATTCGAAGCAGCTATCGCACAAACAGCGAGATGAACTTAGGCCAATTATTGAAGAGAAAGCACTCGCTTGGGCCGTTGCCATGGTAGATCACGAAGAAATTGACCAGATCAATATTCTCAATGCTTCCTTTTTGGCAATGCACCGAGCATTAGATCAACTTACTCTTAGACCAGAATACCTTGTGATAGATGGTAATCGATTTAAAGCTTACCAAGATGTGAAACATTCTTGCATTGTAAAAGGCGACGGTAAATATCTTAACATCGCTGCAGCTTCTATCTTAGCAAAAACCCATAGAGACGAATATATGTCGGCGCTAGATTTAGATTTTCCGGCTTACGACTGGAAAAAAAATAAAGGTTATCCTACCATTGCACACCGAAATGCAGTTATCAATTTGGGTCCATCTCCCTTTCACCGAAAAACATTTAATGTAAGCAGTCCACAACTCATTATAGATTTTAAACTTGAAAGTACTTCTCTTAAGCCATAGAGTCCCTTTTCCGCCAAATAGTGGTTACCCAATAGTACTTTATAATACTATTAAGGGATTGCAGAAACTTGGAGCAGAAATTACTTTGTTTAGCCTCAATAATTCTAAAGAGTACGTAGATGTAGATGATATTTACGATCCCGTTTTTGAAAAATTAGATTTCCATTCATTTACAGTGGATATTGAAGTGAATGTTTGGGATGCTTTTGTTAATATATTTTCTAACCAGTCTTACAACGTTTCACGTTTTTTCGACCACGATGCAGAAAAAGTGCTAGAAAACATCTTGCGTGAAAAGGAGTTTGATATAGTACAGTTTGAAGGACTTTTTGTAGTGCCCTATTTGGATACCGTAAAGGAACATAGTAAGGCAAAATTGGTTTATAGGGCGCATCATATCGAGCATGATGTTTGGGAAAGGTTAGCACAAAGAGAACATTTTACGCCCAGAAGGACTTACTTGGAGTTTTTGTCGAGAAGGTTGAAGGCATATGAGATGGAGCAGGTCAATCGTTTTCACCAGGTATTCGCCATTAGTAATCCTGACAGGCAGAAATTATTGCTAATGGGCTGTGAAACCAAATTGGATGTTTTTCCCGTAGCGTTGGATTTTGAGAAATATAAAATAGATATTAGTAAAACAAGTTTCCCCACCTTGTTTCATTTGGGAGCGATGGATTGGCGGCCCAATAAAGAAGGGTTAGAATGGTTTTTGGATGAGATTTGGCCCGATATTGAAGAACTAAGTGGCGAACTGAGATTTTATATCGCTGGCAAAAATATGCAAAAGCAGTTTTTCGACTACGATTCGGACAACCTTATTGTAGAAGGAGAGGTGTTTGATGCTGTTGATTTTATTAATAGTAAGGCGATTATGATTGTGCCTCTGCTTTCTGGCAGTGGAATGCGGGTGAAAATTATTGAAGGCATGGCCATGCAAAAATGTATCATTGCTACTACTATGGCTGCCGAAGGTATAGACTGTAAACACGGTCGTGATATATTGATAGCAGATACGGCAGACGAATTTTATCGTTCTATTTTAAAATGCATTACGCAGCCTAATAAGTGGCAGGAAATAGGAATGAATGCACGCAAAACGGCCGAAAAACATCATGAAGTGAATGCTAATGCGCAACGGATGTTTGATATTTATGTAGAGTTGGTTGGTGTTCAAGAAGAGCCATTGTCAAGCTGAGCTTGTCGAAATTTTTGATAGACATTTCGACAAGCTCAATGTGGCAAATCCACTACGATTTAGGAACTTCTAAATTTGTGCTAATTGCAATTCTGTTCCATCCATTAATAGCTACACACGCCATAATAATTTGTGCCACATAACTTTCGCCAAAAGTATCAACTGCTTTCTTGTACAAGTCGTCATCAACACCGCCTTGGCTAATTAAAGTGATTTTTTCGGTTAAACCTAAGATGATTTTCTCTTCTGCCGAAAACAAATCAGTTTCACGCCAAGCATTTAATAAGAATATACGTTGTGGAGTTTCGCCTAATTTAATGGCGTCTTTGGTATGCATATCTAAACAAAAAGCACAACCATTAATTTGCGAAGCTCTAATTTTAATTAACTCTTTGTGAGATTTTTCTAATGACGTAGTTAATAAATAATTTTCTAATCCATACATGGCTTTGTAAGCATTAGGCTCCAGTTTCGATATATCCAGTCTTTTCATTTTTGTTGTTTTTTAATGTGATTTGATAAAGCAAAGTTATTGTGCCTATAGCTCAAAAAACTTAAACTGGTTTAAGAAAGTAGAGTGTTTAACCACAGTACCTTTCCCGATTTTCAGGATGCACAGATTTTGATTTTAATTATTTCGTGGTGTAAGTTGTAGTTATCACATTGTTATTTCCCAAGATGCTTCTTCTTGATCTCGCTCAAATATTCTGGTGTAAAACCTAAATAAGAAGCCAACATGTATTGCGGTACACGTTGTAAAAATTTGGGTTGTACCTTAGCAAAATATAGGTACATTTCTTCCCTTGAGTAATCGTTGATGTACTTGATCCTTAATTGAGAAGCGGCGAAGGCCTTTTCGTAGACTTTCCTAAAATACCTTTCTATCTGTGGAAATTGACTTAACATTCTCTCTTGGGCTTCAAAACTGATCGCTAATACCTCAGATTGCTCAATAGCCTGAATCGCAAACGAACTTTTTCGCTGCTCTAAAAAAGCTAGGTTATCGGTAATCCACCAATTTTCTATGGCGAATTGCGTAGTTTGTTCAACGCCTGTTTCTTTCATGAAGAATAGGCGTAGGCATCCTTTCAGTACAAAGAAATGCTTTCTGCAATGCTGGTCTTCATTCATCAATATCTCTTTCTTCTTTACCGAAAGCAATTCGAAGAAACCAAGAATTTCAGCGAAATCACTTTCGCTAACATTTGCAAACTTTTTAATGTGTTGGTAAAGCAAGTCAGACATTGTTGTTGATATATTGTTTTTATAGCTTGGTTAGCGTTTGCACAACGTTTAAATGTGTTATAAATATGTAAAAATGAAGTGGCTTTTTAAGCTTTTGGCTTATTTTTTTGCAAATTAGCGGTTCGCTAATATAGAATGGCTGCGGATATGGGCAAAAAGATTTTGGTTTGGTTTAGAAACGACCTTCGCTTGCATGATAATGAAATGCTTGTGGAGGCTATCGCTAAGGCTGATGAAATTTTGCCAGTTT
Source organism: Flavobacteriaceae bacterium PS02338 (assembly GCA_029959615.1). Taxonomy (GTDB): domain Bacteria; phylum Bacteroidota; class Bacteroidia; order Sphingobacteriales; family Sphingobacteriaceae; genus Pedobacter. The sequence goes on from JASCOD010000011.1 coordinate 56,921, forward strand.
ATGTATTCGATCCTCGCCATTTTGAGCAAACCCAATACCATACCTATAAAACCGGAGCTACGAGAACCAAATTCTTAGTAGAAAGTGTTGCGTCTTTGAGGCAATCTCTACAGGCGATGGGTGGAAATATTTTGGTGTTACAGGGAAATCCAGAGGAAGTATTACCGGCATTGGTGGTTAAGTATGATATTACTGAGGTTTATCATCACCGAGAAGTCGCTAGCGAAGAAACTGCTGTAAGTTTAAAACTAGAAGATGCACTTTGGAAACAAAAAGTAAATCTCAAACACTTCATTGGTCATACACTTTACAATAAAGAAGATTTACCTTTCCCGATTAAGGATATTCCTGATGTTTTTACGCAGTTTAAGAAAAAAACTGAGCGTGATGCAGTAGTGAAACCGTGTTTTCCTACGCCAACAGCTATCAATTTTGCAAGTGTCGAAGATTGGGGAGCGATTCCCGAGATAGGGGAGTTATTACAAGATGAAACTGCGACGATGCTCAAGGTCCATTCGGAGTTTATAGGTGGAGAAAAAGAAGCTTTAGTGCATTTGCATGAATATTTGCATGCCGGAGAAGGAATGATTTTAGCCAATGCCACGTTAAAGAAGCATGAAATTGTATCCAAACTTTCTGCTTGGTTAGCATTAGGATGCCTTTCGCCAAGAGAAGTGTATTGGAAAATGAAGGACGCCGAAGCGAATTATGGTGTAAAACCTTATTTCCATCAAATCGTATTGGGCTTATTGTGGAGGGATTATTATCGCTTCATGTTCAAAAAATACCGTAATACTTTCTTTAAGCCTCAAGGATTTAAAAAAGATGGGCAGCCATTGCAGTTGGAAAATACTTCTGCTTTGCAAAATTGGAAAGATGGACAGACTGGACAACCTCTGGTTGATGCTAGCATGCAAGAGTTAAATACTACTGGTTATATCAATCAGGTAGCTAGACAGTTGGTTGCTACTTATTTAGTTAAAGAACTTGAAGTAAATTGGGTGCTTGGTGCTGCTTATTTCGAAGAGCAATTATTAGATTATGCTCCAGCAAGTAATTGGGGTAATTGGGCAGCCATTGCAGGTGTTGGGAACGACCAAAAATTGTCAAATAGTTTCGATTTTGAGAAGCTTTTGAAAATTTTAGATCCAAAAGGTGCATTCGCACAGGTCGTTCGAGCCTAAAAAAACGTCTATATTTTAGTTACACTTTTTTAAATTATTTAAATGTGATTTTATTGCCTTTTCTAAAGGTAAAATCCTAATTTTGCAATACTTATCGTAATAGTTATATATACAAATGGATAACCTATCTTATCTCAACGGCGCCAACGCCGAATATGTTGAATCCCTATACCAGAGTTACAAAGAAGACCCTAGTTCTGTAGAGTTTGGATGGCAGAAGTTTTTTGAAGGTTTTGATTTCGGAAGAGGCGCAGATGCACCTTCTGTAAGTGGAGGAGAAGCTCCAGAACATTTTTTAAAGGAAATTAATGTTTTAAACCTGATCAATGGCTACCGTCAACGCGGGCACTTGTTTACCAAGACAAACCCAGTTAGAGAGAGACGTAAGCACTTGCCAACTTTAAACATCGAGAATTTTGGTTTAGCTGCGGCAGATTTAGAAACTGTTTTTAATTCAAGCGTAGAGTTAGGTATTGGTTCAGCAAAGCTGAAAGATATTGTTGCTTTCTTAGAGCAAACTTATTGTGGTTCTATTGGTGTTGAGTATAAATATGTACGTACACCAGAAGTACTTTCTTGGTTAGAGAGTAAAATGGAAGGCGAGCGTAACACGCCAAAGTTATCTAACGATGAGAAAATGAGAGTAGTTAAAAAGTTGAACGAAGCGGTTGTTTTCGAGAACTTTTTAGGTACAAAGTTTTTAGGTCAAAAGCGTTTCTCTTTAGAAGGTGCTGAGGCTTTAATTCCGGCATTAGATGCCGTAATTGAAAAAGGTGCTGATTTAGGTATTGAAGAATTTGTATTAGGTATGGCACACCGCGGTCGTTTGAACGTGTTGGCCAATATCATGCAAAAAAGTTATAAAGATATTTTTACAGAGTTTGAAGGTAGAAGCTACAATGAAGAAACTCCTTTTGGTGGCGATGTGAAATATCACTTAGGTTACTCAACAGATGTAACCACTAATAAAGGTAAAAACGTACACTTAAGCTTATGTCCAAATCCATCGCACTTAGAAACTGTTGATGGCATTGTGGAAGGTATGAGCCGTTCTAAGATCGATTTCAAATATGCTGGTGATGATGGTCGTTTAGCTCCGATCTTGATTCACGGTGATGCTTCTGTAGCTGGTCAAGGTATTGTTTACGAGGTAATCCAAATGGCTGGTTTAGATGGTTACAAAACTGGTGGTACTATCCACTTGGTGATCAATAATCAAATTGGTTTTACTACTAACTATAAAGATGCACGTTCTAGTACGTATTGTACAGATATTGCTAAAGTAACATTATCTCCAGTTTTCCACGTAAATGGTGATGATGCAGAAGCTTTAGTTTATGCCATTAATTTAGCGATGGAATACCGTCAGAAATACAGAAATGATGTGTTTATTGACATTCTTTGCTACCGTAGATTTGGTCATAACGAATCGGATGAGCCTAAATTTACACAACCTTTATTATACAAAGCAATTGAGAAACACGATAATCCTTTAAAGATTTATGTAGCTGAATTGATTAAAGAAGGTAAACTTGATGCTAATGGCGCCAAGGAAATGGAGAAAGAGTTTAAAGCTCATTTACAAACTTCATTGAACGAAGCAAAGGAATATAATGCCGCATTGGCTGATGTTAAATTTGGTGGTGCTTGGGCTGATTTGCGTATTGCTACAGCAAAAGATTTCGAGGCTTCTCCAGAGACAGGGGTTAAAAAAACAACCTTATTAGAAGTTGCAAAAAGAATTACAACCTTGCCAAAAGAGAAAAAGTTCTTCAAGAAAATTGAGAAATTATTTGATGAGCGTTTGAAAATGGCTACTGAAACTCACGTTTTTGACTGGGCTTTGGGCGAGCAGTTAGCTTACGGTACTTTATTGGCCGAAGGTAAACGTGTTCGTTTAAGTGGTCAGGATGTGAAACGTGGGACTTTCTCTCACCGTCACGCAGTATTAACCTTAGAAGATTCGGAAGAAGAGTACACACCATTATTGAATATTTCTGAGCAACAAGCTCAATTTGATATCTATAACTCTCACTTATCTGAGTATGGTGTTTTAGGTTTTGAATATGGTTACGCCATGGCTAATCCTAATGCATTAACCATTTGGGAAGCACAATTTGGTGATTTCTTTAACGGAGCTCAAATTGTAATTGACCAATACATCGCAAGTGCGGAGACTAAATGGCAAAGAGCTAACGGTTTGGTAATGTTATTGCCTCACGGTTACGAAGGTCAAGGCCCAGAGCACTCTTCGGCACGTATTGAGCGTTTTATGGAGCTTTGTGCAGAGTACAACATGCAGGTAACTAATTGTACTACTCCAGCCAACTTCTTCCATGCTTTACGTCGTCAATTTAAACGCGATTTCCGTAAGCCTTTGGTGAATTTCAGTCCTAAGAGTTTGTTACGTCATCCACTTTGTGTAAGCCCATTGGCAGATTTTACAGCTGGAGGTTTCAAAGAGGTAATTGATGATGCTAACGTAAAAGTGGCTGATGTGAAACGCGTAGCTTTCTGCTCTGGTAAAGTGTATTACGATTTGTTAGAGGCGCAAAAAGAGAATAAAAATGTAGCTGTTGTACGTATAGAGCAATTGTATCCAACTCCAGTAGACCAAATGGAAGCAATTGTAGCTAAATATAAAAATGCTGAGGATGTGGTTTGGGTACAAGAAGAACCAGAAAACCAAGGTGCTTGGCCGTATTTGTTGCGCAGATTGAGAAAAACTTCATTGAACCAAATTGATGTAATTTCGAGAAAAGAAAGTAGCAGTCCTGCAACTGGTTATATGAAACAACATACCAACCAACAAGCTTACATTGTAGCTAAAACTTTCGAAACTTCGGTAGCGGAGATAGCTAAAAAGCCAATTAAAGAAACTGCAAAAAATGCAGTGAAAGATAAAGTTTAAGAAATAGTAAATAAAGACTAGCGTTAAGCGATTAGTGATAAGGTTTCGGAAGAGTGCTTTTCATTAATCGCCAAACGCCAAACAAAACATATAATTTAATATGAGTTTAGAAATCAAAGTTCCGCCAGTAGGCGAGTCGATTACCGAGGTAGTATTATCTCGTTGGGTTAAAAACGATGGCGAATTTGTGGAGATGGACGAAATTATTGCTGAGTTAGAATCAGACAAAGCAACTTTCGAACTTACTGCAGAAAAAGCGGGAACTTTAAAAATTGTTGCTAACGAAGGTGATACGTTAGAAATTGGTGCTGTAGTTTGTAGCATTGAAGAAGGTGGTGCTGCTCCGGCTGCTGCTAAAGAAGAAGCTCCAAAGGCTGATGCTCCTGCGGCAGATAAAGCTGCGGCTCCAGTTGCTGAAAAAGAAGCTAAAGATAGCTATGCTTCTGGAACTCCATCTCCAGCTGCTGGTAAAATTTTAGCAGAAAAAGGTGTTGATGCTGCTAGCGTAAAAGGTACTGGCGTTGATGGTAGAATTACCAAAGAAGATGCGAACAACGCACAAGCTGGTAAACCTGCTGCTAAAGCAGAGGCTCCAAAAGCTGCTGCTCCAGCTCCAGTTGCTGGTTCAAGAAATGAGCGTGCAGAAAAAATGTCGCCATTGCGTAAAACGGTTGCTAAACGTTTAGTTGCTGTTAAAAATGAAACAGCTATGTTAACTACATTCAATGAGGTTAACATGAAGCCAATTATGGATTTGCGTGGTAAATATAAAGATCAATTTAAAGAGAAACATGGTGTTGGCTTAGGCTTTATGAGTTTCTTCACTAAAGCGGTTTGCGAAGCAGCGAAAGATTTTCCTGCAGTAAATGCTCGTATTGATGGTGACCAAATTATTTATAACGATTTCGTAGATGTTTCTATTGCGGTTTCTGCTCCTAAAGGTTTGGTAGTGCCAATCATTAGAAATGCAGAAAGCATGAGCTTAGCACAAATCGAAAAAACTGTAATCGAATTGGCTACAAAAGCTAGAGATAGCAAATTGACTATCGAAGAAATGACAGGTGGAACTTTTACTATCACTAACGGTGGTGTATTTGGTTCAATGATGTCTACACCGATTATCAATGCACCTCAATCTGCAATTTTAGGTATGCACAACATTATTGAGCGTCCAATTGCTGAGAATAAAGAAGTAGTAATTCGTCCGATGATGTATATTGCTTTATCTTACGATCACAGAATTATTGATGGACGTGAGTCTGTAGGTTTCTTGGTACGTGTGAAACAATTATTGGAAGACCCAGCTAGATTGTTGTTAGGGGTGTAAAACCGTCACTCTGAACTTGTTTCAGGGTAGACATGTTTTTAAATTATAAAACTGATGCTGACCTGTAGCAAAGCGGAAAGCTACGCAGTAAAATAAATTCAGTATGACGATGTAAGCCTTGTTCATGAAAATGAGCAAGGCTTTTTTATGCGATTTTCTTAAACAATTCGTCATTGCGAGGAACGAAGCAATCTTAATGCGTCATATTATGTTAATCGTAAGACTGCTTCGCAAAGCTCGCAATGACGACAAAGTGTTTTATGCACAAAAAGCAGTTGGGTATGATCACCCGACCTATAACTGAAAGAATAAAGTTTTTTGTCTGCTTTCTGTTACGTATTTCCTGTTTCTCAGTTATTTTAATATTTTCGTTGAACACACAAGATTAAAACCAAATGAGACCGTCATGATTTTGCTAAGTCATTCAATACATTATGACAGCTTCATCATTCTTAAAAGAACAAATAAAAACCAAATGAAAAAAATTGTACTTGTCGCTTTCTTTAGCGTCTTCACTTCCTTGCTTTATGCCCAAACCATTAATCAAAATGCAGGATGGCTTTTCCTTATGAATACCACTAAATTTAACGATAAATGGGGAATGCATTTTGACCTGCAAGTTAGATCGCAGGATAATTGGGATGGCGTGAGGCATCTGTTGGTTAGACCAGGGGTGACCTACTATATCAATAAGAGTTCAAATGCAACGGTGGGATATTTATATACACCAACTTTTTTACCAAATGATATTTTGACTGGTGCTGCACCGATGAAAAATACCTTAACCGAACATCGCATCTGGCAACAATATATCTATAACCACCAACCTTGGAAAGGCGCAACATTAAGCCATAGATTGAGATTAGAGCAGCGTTTTATTGAGCGCCAAACCAATGATTTGTTTTCGCAACGTTTTAGGTATTTCTTTAGGCTATTACAGCCATTACAAAAACAGGAAGGAGCATTTACAAAAGGAATGTTTGCTGCTTTGCAAAATGAGCTGTTTTTTAACGTTCAAAATAAAGAACAATTAAACGGGAGCTTATTTGATCAAAATAGAGTTTATGTGGCAGCGGGCTACAGATTTTCTAAAAGTTTCGATATAGAGGCGGGTTATTTAAATCAAACCATAAAGGGAGCTAACAATAATTCGGTTAATAATGTTGCTCAGTTAGCTTTATATACGAGGTTTTAAGACATTAAAATCAGATTAAAGTAAAGTATGCATTAAAGTTACGGTGATCATAAAAATATTTTTCACCTTTGCCGTCAAATGAAAAACAAATCTATACTAGTTTTAATCTTATTTTCTGGATTAAGATTAAGCGCTCAACAAAATATCAATAAGGAACAAAAAGGAAAAAGCATCTTTAATAAGGAATTGTCGCGAGATTTTTCTAGAAAAGGCCAGTTTTATGTGCACTGGGGCTGGAATTTTTCTTGGTACGATAAAAGTGATATCACATTTCAGGGACCAGGATACGATTTTACTTTAAAGAATGTAAAGGCAAAAGATAGACCGTCTAAATTGAGTTTGGATTACATTAACCCAATGGAGTTAACAACACCACAATTTGATTTCAGATTTGGCTATTTTTTTAAGGACAATTATAGTATTTCTATTGGATGGGATCATATGAAGTATGTAATGGATATCCCTCAAACGGTAACTATTGATGGATATATTGGTTCTACAGTATCCAATCCTGGAATTGCGACCGGCAATTATGCAGGTGTTTATAAAGATCAGCAATTAAATGTTAAGGATGACATGTTGACATTTGAACATACTGATGGATTAAACTACGTGAGTGCAGAGTTAGAACGCTATGACGATATATGGATCGCTAAAAATAAAAAGCAGATGTTGACAATGGAGACTGGAGTAGGAGCAGGGTTTGTTATCCCTCGTTCTGATGTAAGGCTTTTTGGTGCTGGCGAAAATAATTTCTGGAATTTTGCGGGCTATGGCGTTTCAGTAAAGGCTGGCTTGAAATTTAACGTGACAAGAAAGCTATACTTTCAAAATGTAACTAAGGCGGGTTATATTGATATGGATAAAATACATACCACAGGTAGAAACGATATTGATAGAGCAAAACAGACCATTCGCTTTCTAGAAAATTATACAGCTATAGGTTATCAATTTTAAGGATGATTTGCAGTAAAAAGAAGAAGCCTTTAGATTTTCTAAAGGCTTCTTCTTTTTTATAGTTTTTTCACTTTTCCAGAACCCAAACTTTTTTGGTTAACGTCTGCGTTACCTGTATAGTAGACACTTCCAGAACCGCTAATTAAAGCGTTGATTTCTCCATCCGTATGGACATAGGCAACGCCAGAGCCACTAATGCGGGCAGAAAGGTTGCTTACTTTTAATGCTCCTTTTTTACTCAACACGCCAGAGCCGCTAATGGTTGCATTAGTATCCCCTGCTTCACCAGAAATATATAGTTTTCCAGAGCCACTTACTACTGCATTGTATTCTTGTACATCTACTGTAGCCGAGATAGAGCCAGAACCGCTCAAGGTAGTGGTAAGCGAATTGTTATTGATAATTCCCTTTACTGTAATTGATCCATCTCCGCTCATGGTTAAACTTTTGATCGTTTTTGCATTTACATAAGCAGTTATTTTTTTGTCCTTATACTTGTGCGACCAACTGGTCCAACTCATTTGTGGCCTAATAATTAATGCGCTACCTTTTACTTCTGTAACTAACGTAGAAATTGCTTCTTCGTCGCCTTCAAACCTAATTCCTTCTGTACTGCCTAATGTGACAATTACTTGTAAAGGGCCACCAGCTGCCACAGCATTGAAATTTTTAACTTCGGTATCTTTAACCTTAATTTTCGTTTTAGCAATGCTGATATTAATAGGATGCTCTGATTGTACAGGTTTGGCTGTTACTATAAATGCTGCAAGTATGAAGCCAATAGAAATATATTTTTTATTCATTGTTGTATTTTTTTCATCTAAAAGACATGGTCTGTTTTAAAAACGTTGCATCGTTTAGAAACTTATTTGCTGTAATAATTAATTAACATAAATTTAAAATAGTTTCGGTTAATTATAATGGCTTTGTCCAAAATAAATTAGGGTTGTTTGTTTTGTATTGGATGTGTTTTACGCCAGCTTTTTCAAAGTTAACTTCTTTTTGTTGTGGTGTTTGCTCTATGCCATCTAATGGAAGAAGCTCTACGTAGGTGATCTTTTTACCTTTTATAAAAGTTTCTCCATCGTACTCGCTTGCCAAAGGGGTTTGTAACCTGTAAAGGTTTTTTGCCATGTACTTTCTAAGATACTCTTGTTTTGTTTGAAGGTTTGTCCTGTTCCAGTTCGCATCAGCATTTAAAACTAAAGGCATGTCTTTTATCAACCTTTCTCTCACCTCTTGTACGCCAAGCAGATTGCCGTTTTCATCCATTACGTAAGCATCAAAAGTTGGGTCTATCCAAATCCATTTGTTTAAATCTTTGCTATAAACCATGTTAATTACGTGGCAATCGTCAAATTTACTTTCCTTCGGCATACAAGTAATATGCCTCGAGGTGATCCCCATCGCTAAATAACACTCATTAAGGATTGTGGCTAACATCCTACAGTTTACTCCGCGATTTTCAGTTTTACATACTTTGATTAAATTGATAGCGTTTTGTGGGGTTGGATTGTAGCCGCTTCCATCATGTTTTATTAAATTATGTACCCAATGCATCAAGTTGAAAATCTTCGATAATTCAGTTCCCCCACCAGCAATTGAGTCTAAATTCAATTCCTTTCTAACTTTTACTAAATCAGGATGATCTTTTGATTGATAAGTAAATTTGGGGACGAAGCGATTATCCGAATAGTTGTACTTTCCTGCCTTTTTTAACTGTTCTAATCTTGATGGCTGATATTTAATCTGGGTTTTAGCAGTATCTTTTCCGTTTAATAAGATGATGAAATCGTATGTCGCTACTTTTGGATTGATTTTGAACGAAATAGAATCAATGTCGGTATAAAAGGTGACTTTTTTGCCCGATGTGACATATACATCTAGCTTTTCTTCAGGAACAATTCGCCAAGCTTTTTTAGCTAATGTTTGATCATCTCTGATATCAACTTGTATAGAATTAGCCTTAATAATGGGAAGTTTTTGTTGCGCGAATGCTGATGGCGTTAAAAGAGCGATCAGGCAGAAGGAAAGTAATCTTGTCTTCATTTTGTATGATTGTTAATTAGGCATGAATTTGCCTGCCTAATTACGAAGACGAACTTTAGCAACAAAGGTTGCATTGTTTGAAGATTATTCTGCTTTTTTAATGTTCACGTAGAAGTTTCTTTCTGTCTCGAAATTATCAACATTAATAGAGCTATCTATACTAATAGATTTCCAATCGTTAGTTGGGTTAATCAAGGTGTATTCGTTAGCTTTTAGAGAGACTTTTACAGGCATATCGAAACCTACAACATCTGTCAACCATCTATATTGTAACGTTCCATTTTCAATCTTGTATTCTAATGTCGGAATTTTAGCCTGACGTAAATATTGGTCGAACACCTTGTCTAGCTTTAATCCACTTTGTTTGGCGATAAAAGCTTCTACTTCTGCAGATGTAGTGGTAGAGTGATAAAAGGTTTTATTCAATCCTCTTAAAATTTGTCTAAACTTTTCATCGTCATTAATTAACTGGCGGATAGTGTGAATGATATTGGCGCCTTTGGAATACATATCGCCATCACCTTCTGTATTTGTGTTATATATACCAATGATAGGACTTTTGTTCCCTATACTTTTGCGTTGACCAATTACATAATCTTCTCCAGCTTTTTTGCCCTGAGTACTTTCTGTAAATAAGGCTTCAGAGTAGGTCGTAAAGCCCTCGTGTACCCACATATCGGCAATATCTTTAGTGGTAATGTTGTTACCAAACCATTCGTGTCCAGTTTCGTGGACGGTGATAAAATCCCATTTTAAACCGCTACCAGTACCAGATAAATCCTGACCTAAATAACCTTTCATAAACTGATTACCGTAAGCTACGGCGCTTTGATGTTCCATGCCTAGATGTGGCGCTTGTACCAATTTGTAGCCATCCTTATACCAAGGATATGGACCAAACCAATATTCAAAAGACTTTAACATCGGCTTTACATCTGCATCCCAATGTGGACGGGCTTTAATGCTATCTTCTTTCAAAGCATAAAAATCTAAAGTTAGCTTTCCATCCTCGCCATCGTAAGCGTCTGTCCAGTGAGCGTATTTGCCAATATAAAAAGCAATGCTGTAATTATTGATAGGATTGCCTACAAACCAATTGTGTTTGGTATAGCCATCTTTGCCTTCTGTTTTACCACGATAACGACCGTTAGCAATACAATCTAAATCTTTTGGCGCACTGATGCTTACCAACATACTATCCACCTCGTCACTTTGGTGGTCTTTATTTGGCCACCATACACTGGCTCCTAAACCTTGGCAAGCTACTGATACAAAAGGATTGCCCGATTTATCTTTTCGGAAGATGAAACCGCCATCCCAGGGTGGCATTTTAGCAATTTGAGGATTGCCGCTATAAAAAACGGTAAAACGGTCTTTGCTGCCTTTCTTAATTCTTGGGAACTTTACAAACACCGCTGCAAATTCTCTTTTAAACGGTAGCTCTTTTCCTTTATAAACTACTTTTTCAACTTTTAGATTTTCAAATAAGTCGAACTGCAAACTGTCAAAGTCCTTAGTTGCTGTGAATACAAATTCATTACTTCCGCTTACAGATTTTTTGTCAATATCAATCTTCACATCTAAATGATAATAGTTGATGTCGTAGCAGGTTCTTAAATCTGTTAAAGCACCTCTTAGAGATTTGGCTCTATCGGTTTTCGCATTGCTTCCTAGCATATCTTGAGCAAAAGAAATCGATGATAGAAGGCTTAATGTAAGAGCGATAAATATTTTTTTCATTTTATTTCAACTAGGTTAGTTTCGATTTTTCGTCATTGCGAGGTACGAAGCAATCTCTTAAAGCTATAGTTAAATAGCGATCGTTGTAAGATTGCTTCGTACCTCGCAATGACGCATTATGTGGTTTTTATTGTTTTAGTACAGGTAAAAATAAGAAAGAACCATCAGCCTCGCCATGGTAAATTCTGTGTGTTGCTTTTTGGAAATCGCTTGGCTCTGCTTCATAAATATTCATGAATTTTTGAGGATTTCTGTCGGCCAATGGAAACCATGAATGTTGTACCTGCACCATAATGCGATGTCCTTTTTTGAATGTATGGCCAACATCTGGTAAGGCATATTTTACCCTCGTTGTTTCGTTTGGTACAAAAGCTTCTGGATTTTCGAAGCTGTTTCTGTATTTGCCTCTTAAAATTTCGCCACGAACCAACATCTGATAGCCAGCCATCATTTTGTTCTTATCCGTAGGGGAAATTTCTTTGGTGTCTTCGGGATATACATCAATTAATTTAACAACATAATCAGCATCAGTTCCCGAAGTACTTACTAATAAGTTTGCCAAAACAGGTCCGGTGAGGGTAATGTCTTCCGTTAAAACATCGGTTTGATAAGTTTTTACATCAGGTCTTCTCGCTGCAAAACGTTGGTCGTCTACCATATATTCTCTGGTGCGATTGGATTGAATACCATCTTGGTAGGGAACTGGTGCACTTGGATCACTCACATATTCATCAAAGCTATTTTTGGCAACTGGTTTATTGAACGATAATTTGCCGTTAGGATGAAAGTATAAAGATTTCAATTCTACGTCTTGCGGCGGCCAAGTGCTAAATTTTTTCCATTGGTTACTCCCAGTGAGGAAGATGTTTGCCTCTGCAGCGTCAAACTTGCCTTCACCTTTAAGGTAATATTTGAAGAAAGGTAATTCCAGATTTTCTTGGTAGTAAGTGCTGGTAGGAGTGCCAAAATTAATATCGCCGAAACTATCGCCTCTGCCTCGTACCCAACCGCCGTGGTACCAAGGTCCAGCCACTAAAATATTGTTCGCTTTTGGATTTTGCTTTTCGATGGCTTTGTAGGTCTCAAAAGCACCATAAGCGTCTTCCGCATCGAAGAAACCGCCAACTACCATTACTGCAGGTTTCACCTCTTTTAAATGCTTCACAATTTGACGAGCTTGCCAGAAAGTATCTAGGTTGGGATGTTTAAACAAATTATTCCAAAACTTGATACTGTCGCCCATATACTTTTCTTTCAAGTTTTTTACTGAACCAGCTTCTAAATAAAAACGGTAGTTATCCTTGATAGGGAATTGGAAAGGTTTTGGACCTTTGTCTGGGGTAATTGGTTGCGGTCGAGGAACACCAAAAGAAGTCATAAACTTAAAAGCGTCCATTAAAAATAGTGCACCACCATGATGGAAATCATCGCCAATAAACCAATCGGTAACGGGTGCTTGTGGCGAAACTGCCTTTAACGCCGAGTGAGATTTAACCAGCGATGCGGTAGAGTAGAAGCCAGGATAGGAAATGCCGTACAAGCCTGCTTTGCCATTATTGTTTTTGATGTTTTTCACTAACCAGTCGATGGTGTCATAAGTATCGGTACTTTCGTCGATCGCTTTTTTGCCTTTACCCAAATTGGTAGGTCTAATGTCTTCAAAGTTCCCTTCGCTCATCCAACGGCCACGCACATCTTGGTAAACGAAAATGAAACCGTCACGCATTACCGCAGGGTAGCCGCCTAAGCTCAGTTTGTACTTGTTTTCGCCATATGGTTGCACGGTGTAAGGCGTCCTATTAATTAAAAATGGATATTTCTTGCTAGCCGATAGATCTTTTGGTATATAGATAGACGTAAACAATTTTGCTCCATCACGCATTGGAATAAGGCGTTCTATTTTGGTATAATGACTGCGTACGTAAGCAGAATCTGTTTCTTGCGCAAAAGTGATTTTTGTAAAAAAGCAAGAAAGTAGTAATAGGGTGAGGAGTATTCGTTTCATTGTGGGTTGGATTTAGGAAAGCTTTAGGCTAAAAGCTTTTAGGAGAGAAGAAACGTAAATAAAATCGTCATTTCGACTGAAGCGCAGTCCCGAAACTTCGGGAGAGAAATCTTTGAATTAGCTAGACTAGTTCAAAGATTTCTCGACTTCGTTTTGCTTCGCTCGAAATGACGAGAGAAAATTAGTGACCGCCGTCTGAGGTGTCAATTGGTTTGCGAAATGCGAAACCTAAAACAAAATAAATTAAGGCGATAATATACCATACTGTAGGGCAGTCGTTTTTAAAAACTAATAATCCGAAAAGTAATGCAGCTACGCCTACTGCAAAAAATGGGATGTTTCTTAAGCTTATCATATTCAAACTTAGATAAAGTTGATTATATACGCAATAATAATTCTAGTAAAAAGTAACTTTATCTAACTCTTCTCTACCATTGAAAAATATTTAGAAACTAGAGAAAATATAGGGATAGGGTTTTTTATAAATGAAAATTAAGTGAAAGTTTTGGGAAATTACTTTCTCTCAAACAGCAATTCAGGCAATATAATTTTTATTTCTTGTCCTGTGTCTTCTTTTTTCCAGTAAACTATAAAATTCACTTTCGCACTTTTCAATTCATAGTTTTTAGTTTTCATACTTTCAATTTGCCCAATGAAGGACTTGGAGAATTTCAAAATAGAATTTCCGCTACTGTTCAAACATTCGTCTTCATTTAACGCTAATTCATCTCCGCTTGTAAGCTGAACAATTAAATGTTGCCTGTTTTCGAAATAATCTAACCAAACATCTTTCAAATTTAAGTGCATTGCCAATTCATTAGGCTGTGAGTGGATTTCGTTATCTTCTATCTGTACTAAGTTATCTGCAGTGATGTTGTCAAGAAAGTTAGAATTTAGGTGTATTGTTAGATTTCTTTTTGCTCTTGTCATTGCGACATACAATTGCCGTTTAGCCTCATCTGTTGTAGCATTAAAGTTTTCTAGCATCAGAAAAACATTATCAAACTCTCTTCCTTTAGCTTTGTGAATTGTTGAAACAAAAATCGTTTCTCCATTTTCGCTGTAGAAGTCTTCGAGTTTAGATTCTCTTATAAAAACTTCCAAATCAGATTTGTATTTCCGTTTTGGATTTGATGCTTCAAATTCTTTAATGATGTTTCCTAAAATCTCCAATTTGGTACTATGGCGATATCTGCTGAACACTTCTCGTTTAGCATTTAGCCAAGCTTCATCCGTGATGAGGAAAATATCATCACGCAAATTAAGATGGTTTAAGAAATATCTCACTTCCGCTAGATTATACAAGTTGAAGCCATCATTGCTTTGTATTAGTTTTGCTTGAACGTTGTTTTTTAAAAGCATTCCGGCAATTTGTAATGCATCATCATTTATCTTTGTCAGCACACAAGTTGTACCAGAAAGTCCAGTAGCGAGAATGTCTTGCACAAGCGGATTTACAAGGTTTTCGCTTTGGTAACGTACAATTTTGAGCTGACCATTATCATTTTGTTTTGCAATAATTGGCGTTTGCTTTAGACGGTGGGAAATGCGTTTTACAAACTGATTTGAAAAATGAACAAGATTGCTTTTGCCTCTATAATTCTCTATTAATTCGTGTTTTACGGCGTTATTATTTCGGATGAATTGTTCAAGGTATTTTGAGCTTGCGCCTCTAAACTCATAAATATTTTGGTCGTCATCGCCAACGGCAATCACTCTCATCTCCTCATTTTGTTCCATTAAAGCATTTATCAACTCAAACTCGTCTTCGTCCATATCTTGAGCTTCGTCAATGACCAAAACGGTTTTTGTTATTCGGCTTGCTTCAACTTCATTATTTTTTATTTTCTGAATGGTCTTTTTTACGATTTCACTAGACTTTTCCAAACTCCCAACCTTTCCCAACAAATCAAAACAATAAGAATGAAAAGTTTTTATCTCGATATAGTTTGCCGCATTGCCAATTAATTTAAGTAACCGTTTTTTGAACTCGTTTGCTGCTGCTCTCGAAAAAGTAATCATTAACAACTGTTCGTGTTTCACATCTTCCATTAAAAGCAACGACGCCAGTTTGTGAACTAAAACCCTTGTTTTCCCGCTACCAGGACCAGCAGCAACAGCAATATGTTTAGTTTCGTTATCGTTAATGATTTTTAATTGTGTTGGCGAAAGTTCTCCAAAAAGTTGCTTGAATTTGGCAGGTGTTATATTTAGTTTGATTTCGTTTTGTCTGCTTCCTTTAAAATATTTATTGAGGAATGAAGAGTAGTTTAGTTGAAAATAATCTTCTACAAATTGTAAAGCGTTTTTATAATCGTCAATCATTTTTGACGCATACTCGCCCACGATGTGAATTTGTTGAATTTTGCTTTCGTAAAACTGATGGAGTTTTTGATAGTCGTCTTTTGTATAACGTTTTTTATTGTCTTGTTCAGTTCGCTCAATAGTTAAACGATTGTAGGTAACGAAAAAACCACCTTCAATTTTTATGGCTTCAATTCGCGATAAATAAAATAATGTATCTTCAACGTCATCAAGATTGATATCTACTTTAAATAAAGTAGAGGCATTATTATACGCATTTTTTATTTCTTGAACGGAAAATTCAACTAATACCTCTTCTTTGTTAAGGTCGTCTTTAGATGCGTTTAAATTGATTTTTTCATGAAGAAGTTCAACAATAAATTTAGCCAAGGCGTGTCGCTTTTCTAATTTAACCTTTAAGATGCCCTTAGGATGTAGCGCAGCAATAGCGATATGATTTTTCGAATCTAAATTTTTTCGCTTGACCCAATTTTTAATCGCCCAAAAGTTAATTATTGTTTTAATCTTATTAGTGCCAATATCACTTAAGCCTTTTTCTTCAGCTTTTTCGTTTAATTCCTTGATGTGGAATATTTTTTCTTGCTCTTCAAAAAAAGGCAGCAAAAATGTTTCAATTTTACTGAAAGTCTCAACAATGTTAAAGGAACGATTTTTGTTTTCTGCCTTTTTAACGAATGCTGTCAAGTCTTTAGCATCTGCCAAAATCTTCTCTTCACGCAAAAGATTGATAATGGTAATGACTTCTTCTTTAACAATTCCAAGATGGTCGCTGATGTAGTCAACTCTTGATTCTGCACTTTCATCATTAGAATGTTTTCTGCTTTTGCTCGAAAAAAGTTTCTTAATAATTCTAATAGCCTTTACTTTTTGGTTTTCTAGCAGTTTTTCTGAAGCATTAATTTTATCGACAGCTTCTTGAGCATTTTTTGAAAGAATACTATTTGCAAAAACCTTAGGCATATTTTGGCCTCGCTTCAAATATCCTGCATCTTCTAATGCGGCAATAGCTGTGGTTACACGGGTTTCTATCTCTGCAACATTATCGTCCCAACCTGCCTTTCTAGCAATTTCCAAAGCAGAATTTGACACTTGTGCACGAAATCTTGTAATTTCTTTTATGGCTTTCCAAATCTGTTGAATTTCTTTGATGGAAAGCTTCGTTTGGTTTAAAAGGATAAAGTGCTTGCTTAAATCTTCTTCGTTAAATAGTACAAAACATTCGGCGGTAATATTTTCATCTCTTCCAGCTCTGCCCGCTTCCTGAACATAATTTTCTAGCGAATCTGAAATTTCGAAGTGGATAACCATACCTACGTCTTTCTTATCAACTCCCATCCCGAAAGCTGAAGTAGCTACCATTATTTGAGTTTCTCCGCTGATAAATGAATTTTGGTTCTCAGATTTTTCAGCCTTGTCCATTTTTCCATGATAAGCTTTCGCACTGAAACCATCTTTAAACAATCTTTCAGCAAGTAAAGAAGCTTTTCTTGTTCTTGAAACATAAATGATGGTTGGACAATTTTTTAGCTCAATTAAATCGCGAACGGTTTGATATTTATCTTCTTCGTCTCCCTTTTCATATACTTTATATTGGAGGTTTGTTCTTGATGCTTTTGAAGTAAATAATTCAAGATTTAACGAAAGCTTTTCCCGAAAGTAATCTTGAATATCTTCGATTACCTTTTGCTTCGCAGTAGCGGTAAAACAAGAAACAGGTATACTATCTTCCAAATTTTTCTTTTCTTGGATAGATTTGATGAAATCTCCGATGTACAAATAATCTACCCTGAAATCTTGTCCCCAAGATGAAAAGCAGTGTGCTTCGTCGATAACAAAACGTGCAATCTTTCTCCCCAAAACTAATCGCTCAATTGTTTTTGAACGTAATGATTCTGGTGATATGTAAAGAAGGAAAGCTGATCCATTTTCGACTCTTTCGAAGGATTTTGCTCGCTCAATTGGGTCAAGCAATCCATTTATGGTAACAGCTTCTGTAATTCCGATTTTTTCAAGATTGTCAACTTGGTCCTTCATTAATGATTGCAGAGGAGAAATTACAATTGTTAGCGCTTTTGAGTTCTCTCCGCTCATTAACGCAGGAACTTGAAAAGTAATTGATTTTCCTCCACCAGTTGGGAAAACCGCAAGAATGGATTTATTATCTATTGCAGCTTTAACAGCTTTTTCTTGCAATGGTTCGTCTCCGTATTTTCTATACTCATCAAATCCGAAAAATCTTTTTAATCCTTTTCGAGCATCTAAAACTTCATTACAATAAACACAACCACTTAAACAAGGTTTGCTTCGTAAACGAAACATTATACGCTCAACTTCTGGATAATTTTTTAAGACCCAAGGAGGCGTTATAGAATGTGTTTTTTTATGTTGGACGAAGGAATTAATTAATGATAAACAGTAAGCAAGCTCAATTGGCTTATTTGAAATTTCTTTCTCTAAAGAAACTTGTTCACAAATTTGATTTTTGAATTTTTGGCGAATTAGTTTCTCAATGTTTGTATTTACGCTTTGATAAGCAATATAATTGAAGAAAGATTGAAATTCTTTTTGACCATTTAAAAGCAAATAAAAAATCTCCTTAAGCGTTTCATCAGTTTGTTTGAAAGTAGCAATTTCATCGTAAAATAAGTCCTTTGCCTTTATCGAATCGCTGAGTGGGTTATTAGCTTCTTCAGATTGTATTTTGTCGTCTTTAAGTAATGAGTGATATGGGTTTGTTGGAAAAATTAGAGGCGAGAGAAATAAAGTGTCAATAATGTTTGCCGGGTTTATTCTCGCATCTTGAAGCGCTTTTCCGATATATTTGATGTCGTGCCTGAGAATGTTATGACCGCAGATGAACTGCGTTCCATCGAGAAACTGTATGAACTCAGCTACCGAAGGTTTGTGAAAAATGGAGCCGTTGTCCCTGACGCTACCGATGTCAAGAACTTTACCGCTTTTGGGTTCAATCTCAGTATCAATAAATGCAATTGTATTCAACCAAGTTCAAAATTTAAATGTTAAATATACTTTTTATTTTTTTATCGCTGTTTTGAATTGGTTTTTAGTTCAAAAGCATTATTGCTTACTTCTAATGTGTTGGTTATCTTTTGTATGCGTTTTCTAAATATTTCGGAGTAATTTATTAGTGCCAAAGTATCCTCTACTTTTTATGAAGAGGGTTAGGGAGAGATTTGGTTGTTCATGGCAGAAGTTTTAGTTAACTAAACGGATTATAGTAGAAATGCTTTTTGTGTTTCAGACTGAACCTGTCGAAGCGTTTTTGCTATAGTGATCCTTCCACAAGCTCGGGATGAACAAGTTTGTTAAGTAATAATGTTGAGTGTTAGCCTGGATGTTGCATGGAAACGAACTGGATGTTGCATCGAGACCGACTGGATGCACGATGGAAGCCATCTGGATGCAGCTTGGAGACGAGCTGAATGCATTAGGAAAACGGTGCGTATGTAACTTATGGTAAATGCGAGGCTGGTGATAGGTCTAAAACATATTGTTCATCCAGAACTTTAGTGAAAGAGCTCTAGCTTAATGCAGACCAAAAATAGATTTACTGCGTAGCTGCTTCGCGGTCCTCGTTCCTTGGAATGACAGGTTGGCTAAAAACAAAAAGATTGAAGCGTAAAGCCCGACTTTCGGGAGCAATGAAATGCTGGTGTTGCTTTTCTAGCCCCTCTCTGCCTTCGGCATCTCTCCCCAAAAGGGAAAGAAAAGTCTTGGTGAAATTGGTGCGTTTAAAAAGGAGCTAAAACCGTGACCAAGTTTTTACAACATTAAAACACTTAACTTTTGGCGTTTAAGTGGTAAAACGTACATTTGCCCTAACAAAAAATTCTTAAAAGATCATGCAATACGATGTAGTTGTTATTGGCTCGGGTCCGGGCGGTTATGTAGGTGCCATCCGTTGTGCACAATTAGGTTTAAAAACAGCGGTAGTAGAAAAATATAAAACTTATGGAGGTACTTGCTTAAACGTAGGTTGTATCCCATCTAAGGCTTTATTAGATTCTTCGGAGCACTTTCACAATGCGGCTCACACGTTTACCACTCACGGTATCAACATCAAAGATTTGAAAGTTGATATGAAGCAAATGATTGCTCGTAAGGATGATGTGGTAGCACAAAATACTGCTGGTATCACTTATCTTTTTAAGAAAAATAAAATTGATGCTTTTGAAGGTGTGGCTTCTTTTGAAGATAAAAACACCATTTTAATTACTAAGGCTGATGGCAGTACTGAGAAATTAACTGCTAAAAATGTCATCATTGCTACAGGTTCTAAACCAACAGCTTTGCCTTTCTTGCCAATCGACAAAAAACGTATCATTACATCTACCGAGGCTTTAACTTTGAAAGAAGTACCTAAAACTATGGTGGTAATTGGTGGTGGTGTAATTGGTTTAGAGTTGGGTTCGGTTTATGCTCGTTTGGGTACTAAAGTAACCGTAGTGGAGTTTGCTCCAGCTATTATTGGTACTATGGATGCTGGTTTAGGTAAAGAATTACAACGTGTGCTAAAGAAATCTTTAGGCATGGAATTCTTAACTAGCCACAAGGTAACTGGGGCATCGGTAAAAGGTAAAGTAGTAACGGTAACTGCAGATAACGCTAAAGGCGAAGCTGTTAAAGTTGAGGCTGATTACTGTATCGTTGCGGTAGGTAGAACGGCTTACACTGCTGGTCTAGGTTTAGATAAAATCGGAATTACTACAGAAGAAAGAGGTAACAAAATCCCTGTGAACGACCACTTAGAGACTTCGGTTGCTGGTGTGTATGCTATTGGTGATGTTGTTAAAGGTGCGATGTTGGCTCACAAAGCGGAAGACGAAGGTATCTATGTGGCTGAGCGTATTGCTGGTCAAAAACCGCATATCAATTATAACTTAATTCCAGGTGTGGTTTATACTTGGCCAGAGGTGGCTTCTGTTGGTCAAACAGAGGAGCAATTGAAGGCTGCTGGTGTGAAATACAAAGCTGGTTCGTTCCCTTTCAAAGCAAGTGGTCGTGCTAAAGCGAGTATGGATACCGACGGTTTTGTGAAAGTATTGGCTGACGAAAAAACAGATGAAATTTTAGGTGTTCACATGATTGGTCCACGTGCTGCTGATATGATTGCAGAAGCTGTGGTAGCGATGGAATTCCGTGCTTCGGCAGAGGATGTGGCTAGAATTTGCCATGCGCACCCAACTTATACTGAAGCTTTAAAAGAAGCTGCTTTGGCTGCTACTGAAAATAGAGCGATACATATTTAATAGGGATCAGGTACTAGTGGTCAGGAATTAGTTTTTTAACTGATTAGGACTAGATATAATAGAATCCTGCGGTTTTTTACCGTGGGATTTTTTTATGAAGACGTTTTTGAGGAATGTTATATCCGGTAAGTTCTAGGGGTATGGCTGGTTTGTTTTTTAAAGAAATTGTTGAAATGGGCCGGGTCTTCAAAACCTAAAGTATAGCTAATTTCTGAAACGTTCCAGTTGGTATGTTTTAACAATGCAATGGCTTCGGTTACCAAACGATCTGCAATATGTGAAGTTGTAGTTTTGCCCGTTGCTATTTTTATCGCTCTGTTTAAATGGTTAGGATGAACGTTTAGCTTTTCTGCAAAGTCTTTCGCAGAGCGAAGTTTAAATTGTTGCGATCTTGATTCTATGGGAAACTGCCTTTCTAAAAGCTCTGTAAAAACTGCCGCGATACGAGAATTAGCATCAGCGTGTTTATATAATGTTTCTGAAGGTTGTAATTTCAATGCGCCATGGATAATTTCCATAATGTAATTGCGAATCAAATCAAACTTAAAGGTATAGTCCGATTTTAATTCCTCAATCATCTTCACAAAAATTTGCGCAAAAGCATCGTCTTGTTGTTGGGTTAGTAAATAAGCAGGTTTGCCATTGGGCGAATACATAGGCAGTTCTTTTAAACTTCCACGGATGTACTCTGCGAAAAAAGCATCCTTGAAAATACAGAAATAGCCTGTGGCGTCTTCCGTTAAAGGTTCAAAAGTGTAAGGTACTTCAGGGTTAAAGAACATCAATGTACTATCCGATACTTCTAAGGTTTTATCGCCATAGTGATAAAGGTGTTTGCCTCTCATTAAGGCAATTTTATAGAAATCTCTACGACTGTATTGTACGGGCGGTCTTCCCGGAGCATTACATTCCTCTAATCTAAAAACATTAAAATGTCCCAAATCAGCATTAATGCCATCAAACTTAAGATCGAACTTACGTTCGTAAAAATCTGCTAGGGTTTCTAAAGGTTCCATATTGTAAATTTAAAACATTTATAGTGAGATTACTAAACATGAAAACTCAATCAGTATTTGCGATTGAGTTTTCTGAAAGAAGATCATTTGTCAAAAATTAATTGATAAAAGCTGTATTAGTAGCTAATGATTTAAAGTCTTCCATGTCTTTTTGCACCAATTCAATTTTATCGTTTGCTGCTTTGTATGCATCAGCTCCTAAAAATAAATGCAATGCTGGATCATTCTGGTTGGCAACAGCAATCATTACATCGGCTGCTTTTTCTGGGTCACCGGGTTGGTTAGCATTGATATCTTGCAAGTGTGCATCTTGAACTGCTCTTACATTTTGGTAGGCCTCAATTTCATTTTTAGGCTTAACAATTGAGCCGCCCTCTAAGAAACTTGTTCTAAAATATCCAGGCATTACCAAACTCACATTAATACCAAAAGGTTTTGCTTCGTGATAAAGTGATTCAGTAAAACCATGTACTGCAAACTTAGTTGCGCAGTAGATGCCAAATGCTGGAAAACCTCCAGAAAAGCCACCTATTGAAGAAATATTAAAGATGTGCCCATTTTTTTGTGCCCTTAAATAAGGCAATGCTTTACGGATTACATTTAGTGAGCCAAATACATTTACATCAAAATTTGCTCTTGCTTCTTCGTCTGTTAATTCTTCTAAACCGCCTATTAGTCCATAGCCAGCATTGTTTACTACTACGTCGATGTTTCCAAAATGTGCTACTGCTTTGTCAATAGCTGTTGCTACATCTGCTTCGTCAACAATGTTCATCGCTAATGGTAAAAAGTTTGGTGTATCTGTTTGTACAGCTTCTTTTAAAGCATTTATTGTACGAGATGTTGCGGCTACATTATAACCTTGAGCTAGCAGTTTTTTTGTTAATGTTAATCCAAGCCCTTTAGAAGCGCCAGTAATCAACCATGTTTTCCTTGTGTTCATCATTTCTTTTTTTATACCACAAAGTTGATGGTATTTTGGGTTGGGTAGTTAGCACGGTTCAAACAGATTATTGCGAAATTCAAACAATTGGTAAGATTGGTTTTTTCTCCCGAAGATATACGCAGATTTGTTCCGCAGATTTTTGGATACTTAGTATTTCCTCTGTTGGTTAATTTTTTTCTAAAATCTGTGGGATATCTTTTTAACGTAAAGATTTTACCACACAACACATCCTTAACATCACTTTTGTATTTTAGCTAGGATGAAAAACACTTTTTTTCTAGCTTCAATTTTACTTTTTCTAACTGCTTGCGTACCCATAAAGGCAGTGAGATATTTAATTCCTGATTTGGGTGATAGTGCTAAGTTCGAAAACGTAACTATCCAGAAATCTGCAGTTCCATTTTATTTCAAGAATAACTTTCCGAATAAGATTTACGATTCGCTAAAAACACATTTAGATACTTCATTAGTAGGTACAAAAACAAATGTTTTCTTGGTAATTAAAAACGATAGCATCATCTACCAATACCTATCAGAGGGAAATTCTTTAGCGGTGAGGCAACCCAGCTTCTCGATGGCTAAATCTTTTGTAGGGACTTTGATGGGCATATCGGTAGATCGTGGAGAAATTAAATCGACGGATGAGTTGGTGATTAACTACTTGCCGGAGCTAGCTAAAAATGATGAACGTTTCAAAAGATTAACTATACAACAGGTGTTGGATATGCGCAGTGGATTTGATTTTAAAGAACGGTCTTTTAGTCCATTTTCGCAGATAACCCGCAGTTACTATGGTGCCAATTTGAAAAAGATAGTTGGTAAACTAAAGATGAAGAACGAACCGGGAAAGGTTTTCGAATATCAAAGTATCAATACGCAGGTGCTGGCTTTTATTTTGGAGAAAGCAACTGGTAAAGGTTTACAAGAGTTAATGCAAGAGCGTTTGTGGAAACCACTAGGTGCTGAAAGCGATGCTTTGTGGAGTTTGGATAAGGATGAAAATATCAAAGCATTTTGCTGCATCAGTGCCACAGCTTTAGACTTTGCAAAAATTGGAAGACTTTACCTCAATAGCGGTAATTGGGAAGGTAAACAATTGGTTTCTAAAAGATGGGTTGATATAACAACCAACCCTGATACTTTAACCAAATTGAGGTACAAGAATCAATTTTGGGCCACCAGAGATTTCAAGTTCTTCAAAGATTCGATTAGTACGGTAAATGCTTTGGTTAAAGATAAATTGGATTATCCAGTAGAGAGAAATACTGATGGTAGATATTTCTACGCAAAGAAAGTTTACGACTATAAGGCGCAAGGAATGTTCGGACAATCTGTTTACGTGAACCCTCAAAACCATGTAATTATTGTGCGATTGGGAGATAGACAGAAAAAGGTAAACCTTCATCGTTTTGTGCAAGAAGTAGGAAGGAGTGTGAAGTAAGGATTATTTTAAACACCGCCAGGTCTTCGACCACCCTCTAAAAGAGGGGAAGATATAGTGCCATTCTCCTCTTTTAGAGGGGTGCCCAACGGGCGGGGTGTTTAGTGGTTTTGCTGTTTATCTAGAGAATACTTGCTTTCATTGCTTCAAAAGTAATCATTGTGTTAAAATAATAAATAGCAAGTGTGTGAGGTGGTTTTATTGTAGGTTTTTACAGACCTTTGCAGAAAATTTAATCCCCGCCGTTCTTTCATGTCAACAATTGCAGATAGTTCCGATTTATCCATTAAAGAAACTTCTAAATATAGTAAGAAGACCATCCGTTTAGCGGTGTCTCTTTTTTACTTTGGTCAAGGTTTAGTATTTGCCAGTTGGGCTAGTCGCATCCCAGATTTAAAAGCTGCTTTAAATCTTTCTGATGCTGCCTTGGGAAGTATTTTATTAGCCTTGCCTATTGGTCAGTTAATTACTATGCCAATTTCTGGGCGCTTGGTGGCAATTTTTGGAAGTAAGAGGATTCTCACTTTGGCGACACCTTTTTATGCGCTTTGCTTAACCAATTTGGCTTTGGCTACGCAGGGTTGGCATTTAGCTTTCTTTTTACTCTTATTCGGTATCTCTGGAAACCTTTGTAATATCGCATTAAATACGCAGGCCGTTACCGCCGAAGGTCATTATGGTAAACCGATCATGTCTTCGTTTCACGGTTCGTGGAGTTTGGGGCTTTTTACAGGTGCCTTATTAGGCTTGTTGATGATGAACTTACACCTAACTACCAGTACTCATTTCTGGATCATTGCTCCTTTGGCTTGGACTCATATATTTATTAACCATCGTTTTTTACTGATTGGCAAAGCCGCACAAAAGGAGAAGCCGAAGTTGTTAATGAAACCACAAGGGATGTTGGTCCAGTTGGGAATTATTGCTTTTTGCAGTATGGCTACCGAGGGTGCATTGATGGATTGGAGCGGTGTTTATTTTAAAGAAATTGTGCATGCACCAGCCAAATGGGTAATTTTAGGTTATGCTTCTTACTCGGCAATGATGACTGTTGGTCGTTTTATAGGCGACAAGTTTATTGCCTCTTACGGACGAAAAAAGATGCTGCAGTTTTGTGGTATACTGGTTTCGGCTGGGATGTTTTTGTCTGTGGCATTTCCTTATCTGGCCGTTGCAACTATTGGCTTCATGATGGTTGGTATTGGTGTGTCTGTAATTATTCCTATGATTTACACTATTGCAGGTAATAATGATAAAATGCCTTCCAGCCTAGCTATTGCAATGGTTTCTAGCATTGGTTATTTTGGTTTCTTGATGGGGCCTCCGTTGATTGGTTATATTTCTGAGTTATTTAACCTTCGTTATTCATTTGCGGTGGTAGGTTGCTTCGGTATTTTGATTAGTTTATTGGTACGTAAGATTAGTGCGATAAGATAAAGAGTAGTCAGGAATCAGATTAGGAGTTAGGTGTTAGTAGGATGATTTGCTATTCTCTACTTTTTAAGAAGAGATCCCGATTTATCGGGAGAGAGGTTCGTTTAAATTTCCTTGTCATTTAACCCAAATCTTAGCTATTCATTGTTCTCCATTGTCTTTTGGTACTAATGAACTTGTGGCGCTTCAATCTCTCGAAAAGGGAGATAACTAAATTCTTCCATAATCAATTTCAACCTATTAACGCTCAATTAGATTGACGTGTTGTTAGAGAGGAACAGGTCTGAGTTAAATAAACGGGATCAGCGGAAAGCCCGACTAGCTTTAAACGAAGCTGATGGTTTTGCTTTTCGAGAGCAATACTATCATTTTCTAAACACTCCCGCCGCCCTTTGTGCACCTCCTGAAGTATTAGGACAAACTCTCTAAAAGAAGGAAATAAAAAAGTCCCGATAACAATTTGCTATCGGGACTGGCTTTATTGTGTGTTGGGAAAAATTCTTAGTGGTGTTGCTCCCACTCATTTACATCTTTGTGGTCGTAAGGTTCAACCATTAACTCTTCAATGGTTTTTCCTTTTTTGTTGAAACCAAATCTCTCTAAAAGATTATCGAAAATTTGGTACATCACTGGTACAACTACCAAGGTTAAGAAGAGCGAACTGGTTAAACCTCCAATGATTACCCATGCCAAACCATTTTTCCAGTCGGCACCGGCACCACTTGCCAACGCAATAGGTAGCATACCGATTACCATGGCAATAGTTGTCATTAAAATTGGACGTAAACGAGCGTGGTTAGCTAAGATTAAGGCTTCATGAGTAGTTTTGCCTTGTGCTTTCATTTGGTTGGTAAAATCCACCAAGATAATCGCATTCTTTGCTACTAGACCCATTAGCATAATGAAACCAAGGATAGTGAAGATACCTAAAGCGTTGTTGGTTAATGCTAATGCAAGCAAGGCTCCAATTAATGCTAGTGGTAAAGAGAACATTACCACAAAAGGATAAACAAAGCTATCATATAGTGCCACCATGATCAAATAAACCAAGATAATTGCAGCTAACAAGGCGATTCCCAAAGTACCGAAACCTTCGCTTTGGTTTTCCTGATCACCAGCCCAATAGAAGCTAATACCAGCAGGTGTTTTCATTTTATCTAACTCCGTTTGGAAGTCTGTAACTACAGATCCTGTTGGTCTGCCCACTGTTTGTGCTTTAACCGTTACCGAAGTAGATTTATTTAAACGCTCTAATAAACTTGGTCCAGAACCTTCTTTAATCTCCGCAAATTGCGAAAGTTTGATTTGCTGACCAGCTTGATTTACGAAGATCAGGTTACGTACATCGTCAATATCCTTGCGGTCGAAATCTTGGTACTGAATATTAATATCGTACTCGTATTCACCTTGACGGAATTTGCCGTCTGTATTACCCGCAAAAGCAGTTTGCATGGTAGAACCTACTGTTGATAGGTTTAAGCCCAATGCCGACATCTTATCGCGATCTACTTTTACGTTAATCTCTGGAGTTCCTTTCTCTACCGAAAGTTTGGTTTGCGTAGCACCTGGAACTTTTTCTAGCACGTCCTTAGCTTTCTCAGCAAAGGCCATTACGCTATCTAAATCAGAACCCAATACCACAAACTGAATAGGAGCATCATCTGCTGTTCCTAAAATACCAATTGGAACGGTTTTAATTTTGGCACCTACTAATATTTTCTCTAGCTCACGAGTATAGGTGGTAGAAATAATATCAGAAGAAACGTTGTTGCGTTCTGGTTTATCAACCAACTTCACGTTGATTTCAGATTTATAAGCAGTAGCAGTTGTACCGCCCATTCCTTCGCTTGATTGTCCAACCGTAGTAATCATTTGAACAATTTCCTTTTTATCGCTCAAATAGTTTTCAGCTTTTTGAGTATATAAGTTGGTTTGTTCTAAAGAAACGTCCTTAGGCATCTCGATTTGTAACAAGAATTCTCCTTTATCAGATTTAGGGAAGAACTCGAAACCGATGTATCCGCCAGCTAGTAAACCGCAAGAAGATATTAGCAAAATAAACATTCCAACTATGGTCTTTATCTTGTTTTTTAGCGTCCAGTTCAGAAGGTTTGTAATCCAGTTGGTGAATTTATGTAGTTGTTTTTCGAACCAAAGGATAAACTTGCCAAAAGCATTTTTACCTTCGATACGCTCTAACTTACCAAAGCGAGAGAAAATTAACGGCACAATAGTAAATGAAGCTACCAACGATAATAAGGTGGAAATAATTACTACCACACAGAATTGACGTAAGATATTAGCTACCATACCTGTACTTATTGCGATAGGGAAGAACACTACCACAATTACGAAAGTGATGGATACTACGGTAAAACCAATTTCACGTGTTCCGTCTATAGCAGCACGCACCTTGTTTTTACCCATCTCCATGTGACGTTGGATATTTTCCAAAACTACAATCGCATCATCCACCAAAATACCTACTACTAGAGATAAGCCTAGTAACGACATCAAGTTTAGGGTATAGCCAAACATGGAAATACCAATGAAGGTAGCAATTAAGGATGCGGGAATGGAAACCATTACAATAATCGCATTACGCAAACTATGTAAGAAGAAAAGCATTACCACGGCTACCAATATAACCGCTAAAATTAAATCGTGGATTACCGCATCAGCAGACTGTAAGGTATAAACCGAACTGTCGTTTACAATTTTAATATCTAAGCCTATGTTTTTGTAGTCGGCTTTCAGTTTTTCGATAATTGCCTTAGTTCCCTCACTTACGGTTACCGCATTGGCATCACTTTGCTTAATGATTTGTAAAGCGATAGAGTTAGCTCTGTTGATACGGGCAATTTTCTCAGTTTCTTTTTGTGTGTCCTGTACATCGGCAATGTCTCCTAAACGGATTTGAGCACCATCTTTAGCAGTAGTAACTACCAAGTTGCGCATTTCTTCTACATTGGCATACTTACCAGATAAACGTACCAAAATGTCTTGTGCTTTGGTTTTTACGCTACCAGTAGGGAAGTCTAAGTTAGAAGCCAAAATCGCTTGTTGAACGCTAGGTACAGATAAACCGTAACCTTGCATTTTTTTAGCATCTAAAGCCACTTTGATTTCACGTTCAGAACCACCAATTAGGTTAACCTGTGCCACACCAGATACACGAGAAATGATTGGTGCAATACGTTTGTCCATCAAATCGTAGAACGAAATATCGTCCATGTTGCCAGATGCAGACATGGTGATTACAGGAAAATCATCCAAAGAGAATTTACTTAACGACGGTTGCTTCACGTCGTCTGGTAGATCGGCCAAGATGGCATTTACTTTCCTTTGTGCATCATTCAGGGCAATATCTATTTGTGCTTTATCGGTTAGGGTGATAATTACCACCGATAAGCTTTCATAAGAGTTTGCATTAATTTTCTTGATGTTTTCCATCGAAGAAACCGCATCCTCAATTTTCTTGGTAACGGTACTTTCTACCTCATTTGGCGAAGCGCCTGGGTAAATCGTTGAGATAGATACAACGTTTGGCGAGAACTTCGGTAAAAGCTCGTATCCTAACGAGAAATAACTCAGTAGACCCAGTAAGGTTAATGCGGTAAAAACCACAATTACCAGCGAAGGTCTTTTTATGGATATGTCAGTAATTTTCATTTTTTTCTTTTTTATAGACGGACATCATCCGTCTGTACTGCGTAATTAGTATTGCTTATTCATTGCCGTCATTGCGAGGTACGAAGCAATCTTACAACTTTAGGAGACATTTATACAACCGCTTTAGGATTGCTTCGTGCCTCGCAATGACGATAGTGTTACTTAATAATCGTAACCGGAGTACCTTCTGTTAAGTTGATTTGTCCACTTGTAATAACGGTTTCTCCTTCTTTCAAGCCTTCTAAAATCTCTACGTTGTCTCCCAAAATACGACCAGAAACTACTTTACGGGTTTCGGCAGTGTTTTTAGATTTGTTTAAAACGTAAACTTCATTACTGCTTACACTACCCACAAATGCAGTACGAGGAACTAAAATAGCTGGTGTTTGCTTAGGGAATTTGAACATTGCTGTACCATACATACCCGCTTTTAAACTATTTTTTACATTGTTGGCTACTTCGATCTCAATAGGAAAGTTTAAAGTTTCATCAGCTTTTGCTGCAATAAAAGTTACTTTACCAGAAAACTTCTCTGTAGGGAAAACAGAAGACTGGATCTGAACAGCATCTCCATTTTTCAAGTTGGCTACTTGACCTTCGTTAACGTTTACCTTTAATTTCAATTTAGAAACATCAACCAACTCAAACAACTGTGTACCTTGAGCGGTAACAAATGCACCAACTTCGATATACTTTTTGTTTACAATTCCATTGATTGGTGATTTGATGTTGGCATCACTTAATCTTCTTTGAGAAGCTTGTAAGCGTAGTTTCGCATTTTGAGTAGCTAATTTAGCTTGATCTAACTGTTGTTGTGTAACCCCACCAGTTGCATAAGAACTTTGGTATCTTGCCTCATCTTTTAATGCATTTTGGTAAGCAGCTTCAGCAGTTTCTCTATCTGTATTGATAATCTCAGCATCTATACGAGCTAAAACTTGTCCTTTACTTACGCGATCGCCTTCCGATACAAATATTTTAGTTACACGGCCAGCATTTTCTGATAAGAAGTTTAGCTCTTGTTGAGGTGCAAAATTTCCGTTTGCAGTAAAATCTAAATTAATCTCTTTACGTTCAACGTTTGCGGTTTTCACAGCAACAGCACCACTGCCTTTGGCAATAAAATCTGTTGTTTCCTGTGCTTTCTTTTTATTGTTGTTTAATACATAGGCAATTGCACCCAGCACCACAACTAATACGACGATTATAGTTATTACTCTTTTCATTTTCTTCTTTATTTTGGTTTATTGTGCTAAGGTTTTGATTTCTCCTTTAGACTTAATCAATTGTATTTCGGCAATTTTATAGTTTAATAATGCTTGTGTATAGCTGTTTTGAGCTTGTGTTAAGGCATTTTCAGTATCTAAAAGATCCGTTAACGAAGCCAATCCATTATTATAGTTGTTTTGTGTACTCACGTAGATTTCTCTAGCTAACTCTGCATTTTTCTTTTGAGAATTAATCGTATTAATACTGTTTCTCAATTGAATTTTAGCGTTTTCATACGCCATGTTCAATGAGTTGGTAGTTTCTCTACGGTCTATTTCAAACTGCTTAATCTCTACATCTGCTTGTCTCACTTTAGAACGAGTTAAAAAGCCATTGAAGATCGGAATACGTAAAGTCAAACCTATAGCAGAAGCATCGTAACCAATCGCATTACGATTAGACGTTAGGAAGTCAAATCCATTAGATTGACTATTATAATTGTAATTTGCACTTAAAGCTAGTGTTGGGTAATATTCCGAAACGTAAGCTTTACGTTGTAAATCAAGAAGCTTTCTTTGTACATCCATCAACTTCATCTCAGTTCTGTTAGCTAAATTAACCGTGTCTACCAAAACCGGATTTTGGTTAACTTCAGTTAATTCAGAAGATGGAAGTGTGATAGGTGTATTAATAGACATTCCCATCGCAAATTTTAACTGATTTTCTAACATAGTGATGCCGTTTTCAGCTTCAGCTCTTTGTGTAATTAAATTGGTTAAATTAACATTGATACGATCTACGTCAATTTTCTTTGCCAATCCATTTTTGTATTGATTAGCAATAATTTTCTCAACTACTTTAACATTTTTGATATTGGTGTCAATTACATTTAATTGCTGTCTGTTAACCAATACTTGATAATAGTTATTAGCCACTTGTTCAATTACTTGTTCTTGTGTAAGTTGTGCATTTAGCCTGTAGTAAGCTTCGCTTGATTTTGCAGCTTGCAAACCGGTAAATACTTGCTGATTGAACAATTGCTGAGACAATTGAACTCCAGCAACTGATACCCAAGCTTGTCCCATTGGAAATGATTGCGTTACACCATTAAAATTGGCTACTAACTGACCGATAATTGCATTGTAGGTTAAGCCTGCATTACCAGTAATCTGTGGTAAAGCTTGCGCTCTAACTTCTTGAGTTTTAAATTTACCTTTATCAATTTCTAATACAGCTTTTTTAGCGGCTGCATTATTTTCTAGAGCGTAATTCAACGCATCTTTTAACGTTACAGGCTGTTGGGCAACGCTTAATGCTGGCAAACCGATGCTGGTCATCAGCAGTAGGATCAGTTTTGCCGTTTTTATTCTAAACATAGTTGATTAATTATATAATTTTTGGGTGAATGCTGTTAATTAATTGTTTTTTACAAGTTCTTTTCTATCCAATAGTTCTTCGTCGTACTTATGGATTAACTTAAGCCCCTCTTTGTTACAAATTCCAAACAAAAAATGACGAGTAATCTCTACCATGATGCTTGATAAGCTATTTTTGTTGGTATCATAGTGGCCATTTTGTGTAAAAACCACGTCTACTTGGTCTAATCTCATTCTGGTGATGATTTCAACGTTGAGATCTTGCCTGTAAAGTCCTTCCTTTATACCTCTATCTAAGTTCTCCATGATCTTTTTGCCAATTTCTTTCTCCTTAAAGGCGATGAAGTTGAGCCATGCTTCTTGATGATACTTTTGTAGATCATAAAAAAGCATAGGGTTCATCGTCGTTAAAAAGTAATCCATGTCTTGTATGCCAAAGTAAAGCTCTTGCACAGCATTCTCAGAGGCAACAACACATTTATTCATTTGTAGGTCTTGGTTCACAATCCTATCTTTAATAAGGATGTTAATCAATTCATTCTTATCCTTGAAGTTTTGATAGATTGTCTTTTTTGATATGCCTAAATGCTTTGCAATATCATCCATCGTTACACTTTTAAAGCCGTATTGGCAAAAAAGTTTGTCAGCTTCGTTAATGATATAATCTTTTACTTCCAATTTTATTTCCTCTCAAAAAATCCGACGCAAAACTATGGAAACTTTTTTTAATCTGAAAGTTTCCGTTGCAATTTTTTATTGGCTTTTGCTAATTTACATTTGAAAGACAAATCTCGTTTAGGTTCAGATAATTGCCCTGCTTGTTTCAAATGGTGAATCTAATTTGTAAATCATTGTTACATTTGCAATAAAAATAGCTTTATGCCACTTTTAGAAAACCACTCTTTAAAACAGCTGAATACTTTCGGGATAGATGTAAATGCAAAATTATATGCAGATATCTTGTCAGAAAATGATTTAATAGCAGTTTTTTCCAACCCTGTGGTGAAAGAGAATAAGCTGTTGATATTAGGTGGCGGGAGTAATATGCTGTTTACCAAAGATTACGATGGTTTGGTGCTTAAAATGAGTATCAAAGGGATTGATGTAGTAGAAGAGGGGGATGATGTTTTGGTAAAAGCTGGTGGGGGCGAGGTTTGGGATGGCTTAGTGAAATACTGTGTAGCGAAAGGATATGCTGGAATTGAAAACTTGACGCTAATTCCTGGTACGGTTGGCGCATCGCCTATTCAAAACATCGGCGCTTATGGCGTAGAGGTGAAAGATGTATTTGAAAGCTGTACGGCCTTTGAGATTGCTACTGGACAACTCAAGACTTTTACCAAGGCAGATTGTGAGTTCGCCTATCGCGAGAGTGTATTTAAAGGTAAGTTAAAAGAGCAGTTCATCGTTACCTCGGTTACTTATAGGTTGTCTCGTACGGCTAACTTACAAACACATTACGGAGCTATCAATGCCGAATTAGAGAGAAGAGAGATTGCCGAACCTACCATTGCCGACGTTTCTGAAGTGGTAGCTGCTATTCGCGTAAGCAAGTTGCCAGATCCCAGTACTATTGGTAATGCAGGTAGCTTCTTCAAAAATCCAATAATTGATCAAATTATATTCGATGATTTACTGTCGAGATTTCCAGATATACCGCATTATCCAGCTCCAGATGGAAGGGTAAAACTAGCTGCAGGTTGGTTAATTGAATTTTGTGGCTTTAAAGGTTTAATAGAAGGAAATACCGGGACTTGGAAAAATCAAGCTTTGGTTTTGGTTAACCATGGCGGTGCTACAGGACAGGAAGTGTACAGATTTTCGGAGAAAATAATCAATACTGTACAGCAAAAATTTGGAGTTCTTCTAGAAAGAGAAGTGAATATTCTTTAGTCCAGCGCTTTTTTAAAGCATATTTTTAAAGTTTTTAATTTTAGTCGATAGTTTTCGTCGTTTTTGGTATCATAGTTGTAATGTCTTACACAACTATGACAGTTGCCACCCATCTAGCATCTGTTCTTTTTATTAACTAAAAACTAAGAATATGACACAGCTGCAATTTAACGAACAACTAAACGACTACTCTACCTCGTTAAAATCATTTGCCTTAAATTTTACTAAGGACCTAGAAGATGCAAATGATTTGGTACAAGACACCATGCTTAAAGCGGTAACTTATTATAGTAAGTTTAAGGAAGGTACCAATTTGAAAGGATGGTTATTTACCATCATGCGTAATACTTTTATTAACAATTACAGGCGTTTGGTGAAAACAAATGCGTTAATTACACAAAGCGACGACATTACCTACGCTAACTTGCATTACAGTGCTACTAACAATGGAGTAGAAAGCAAATTTGTATTGAAAGATATTAATAAGGCATTAGACTCTCTAGCACCTGAATATTATATCCCATTCATTAAGTATTTCGAAGGATTTAAATATCACGAAATTGCCGAAGAATTAAATATCCCAATTGGTACGGTGAAAACCAGAATTCACGTAGCAAGAGGACAGTTGAAAAAATATTTAAAAAATTACTCTGCCGACAGAGGTTAATTTGAAAGAAATATTAGAGCCCCGAATTAATTCGGGGCTCTTTTGTTAAATAGTAATTTAATAATCTAAAAGCTAAACAGCCAATCAATAAAAACCTACTTTTGTGGAATAATACCACAATATAATGAAGCATACATTTCTTTTATTAACGTTAGGTCTTCTCTTATTACCATTGATTTTCCATGTCGATAAAAGGATATTTAAAGATGGAAATTTCAGAGCCGCTCTAGGTGCAAGTTTAATTTCTGCAATTGTATTTTCTGCAATGGTTATTGTGTTGCAGTTATTCCAAATACTCGATTTTAATATTGACAGCACCATTGGGATAGTTTTTAAAGAAATTCCCCTAGAACAATATTTACTTAATTTCAGCTTCAGCTTTACTGCTATAAGCCTGTATCAATACCTTAATGTCAAATTTCCTAATAACGATTTACAGAAATACAGTTTGGCACTAAGCAATCTGCTATTGGGCTTATGTGTGGCATTTCTGTTTTTTGGTTATCCTAAATGGTACACATTGTTGACTTTTGCTACACTTTTAATTTTACTGTTTTTAATTGAATATGTAGGGAAATTGAGATTCATGTACAGGGCCTATAGAGCTTTTGTAGTATTGCTGATCCCTTTTTATTTGGTATATGGAGTTTTGTTTTGGAATGAAACTTTGCTGGTGGCTAAAAATCAGCTTACGGGAATGTACTTGGCTAAAATTCCTGTAGAAAATCATTTTATTGCTTTATCTGCGCTATTGTTGAGCGTTTATATGTTCGAGTTTTTTAAAAGTAAAAGAACTGTATAGTGGAATTGCAAACCTATACTAAGCAACAGCTAGCCTTACGCAATGGCCAAGATAAACCTCAAATCTGGGTAGCCTACAAGGGAACTATCTATGATGTTACCGAAAGTAGATTATGGAAGAATGGCAAGCATTATGAACATTGGGCAGGACAGGATCTTACTGAAGAATTAGCTGATGCACCACATACGGAAACGGTATTTGAGAAGTTGGAAAAGGTAGGGGTTTTGAGAGTCGAAAGTTAAAAGTGTAAAGTTGAAAATGGGGTAAAGCCGTTTCTAGACCCTTTGACTTTCAACTTTACACTTTTGATTTCTTATTGCTTGATTTCGAAGCTGCTTAGGCTCACAAACTGTTGCAAACGGTTATTGATTTCTTCTTGGCTAAGTTCCAACAATCTTTCTGTACCGAATTTCTCTACACAGAAAGAGGCTAGGGCAGAACCATAGATCAATGCATTTTTCATGTTATTGAAGTTGATGGTTCCTACCTTTGCTAGGTAGCCAATGAAACCTCCAGCAAAAGTATCGCCAGCGCCGGTTGGATCAAAAACATCAGCTAAAGGCAATGCAGGAGCTGAGAAAATTTTGTCTTCGTGGAATAACAAAGCGCCATGCTCTCCTTTTTTGATGATCAGGTATTTTGGGCCCATGGTTAAGATCTTATTGGCTGCTTTCACTAGAGAGTATTCTCCAGACAATTGGCGAGCTTCAGAATCGTTGATGGTTAAAACGTCTACCATTTTGATGGTCTCTAATAGGTCATCCATCATGATGTCCATCCAAAAGTTCATGGTATCTAATACGATTAACTTAGGGCGTTTTTTCAGCCTTTTGATTACTGTCTGTTGTATTTGAGGGGTAAGGTTGCCCAACATTAAATATTCGCAATCTTGGTAGCTTTCAGGGATAATTGGGTCGAAATTTTCCAATACGTTTAATTCCGTAATTAAGGTATCACGACTATTCATGTCGTTATGGTATTTTCCGCTCCAAAAGAAAGATTTTTCACCTTCTTTAATCTGTAGTCCTTCGGTATCTATACCATGCTTATTTAGTGTCTCAATATCTTCTTTTTTGAAGTCATCGCCAACAACGGCAACAATTTTTGATTGATTATAGAAGTAAGAAGCGGCTAAACTAGCGAAAGTTGCGGCGCCGCCAACAATTTTATCTGTCTTTCCGAAGGGAGTTTCAATGGCGTCAAAGGCCACAGTACCTATGATTATCAGGCTCATACGTTATTGATTGTGATTTTTATCTTTTTTTTCGCTACAAATATTGCATAAATAATTTAAAAGCCCTAATATTGCATTCCCAAAACGAACAAGGGTGTTCAAAATCATAAAGAGCATCTTTAAGCGTTAAAGGATTACCAGCATTCCTTCTTAGCTCAGCTGGTTAGAGCATCTGACTGTTAATCAGAGGGTCGCTGGTTCGAGCCCAGCAGAGGGAGCAAAAGCCTTACATTAGTAGGGCTTTTTATTTGAAAATTTGATATACCAGATCCTTTCGAGGAAATTCCTTCTTAGCTCAGCTGGTTAGCGTCCCGATACTCGGGATTAATCAGAGGGGAAAAGAAAGATATAAAAGAAGCACTCCTTCTTAGCTCAGCTGGTTAGAGCATCTGACTGTTAATCAGAGGGTCGCTGGTTCGAGCCCAGCAGAGGGAGCAAAGATTTTCAAGCCTGAAAATCACATAAAAACCCCATTTCTAGCTAATAGGATGGGGTTTTTTATTTCCATAATAGGAAGTTTCCTACCTCCATTTTGTCTTTTCAATAGCCAAATCATGTTAAGTTTTACAGGAAAAACTGTCGAATTTAACGTATGACTTTTACAAATATTTAACAAAGAAAATCCCGCGATTTAGGACTTCCGGTATCCGTAAACGCAATTTTTTTCAAGTTAAAATGGCAACAGTTGATGCAAAAATCTACGTTCACCATTACAAAAATGATGGTACGTGCAATGTAAAGATCAGAATTTACCACAAAAACCAGCAGAGGTTCATCGAAACGACACACTTTCTCTGCGACAAACAGTTAAAAAGGCATCCCGAAAACAAGCGGGAGTTCTTAATCAAAGATCAGTTTGTTAAAACACTGGTCAATTCCGAATTGGATAGCTATAGATTGGCCATTAGCAACCTTGGTCCAAAGCTTCATCTCTTTAGTGCTGATGAACTCAAAAAGTATCTGACTAAGACTGATGAAAGGATTGATTTTATAGCTTTCTGCAGTGAGTATATAGCTTATCTGGAAGAAAATGGTAGAGGTAAGAGTGCTGCCAATTACCGAACGGTAAAGAACAGTCTTGTAGATTTTTTTGGTAAGGAAAAGGTATTCATCGAGGAAATCAACCACGATATGCTTGGTGATTGGGAGCGTCATCTTAGGTCAAAAAGGGTAATAACCAGATTGAACCAGTTTCAAAAGTCAATCTCAACTTTTCAGCATCCCTTAAAAGATGCCAGTGTGCATAATTATATGCGGGATTTAAGAGGGCTTTTCAACCATGCCCGGAAAAAATACAATAGAAAGAGTTTGGGATTATTAAGGATTGAGCACTATCCTTTTGATGAGTATAAAATCGTTGAAGCACCCCTGACCCGTAAACGTAACACCGACATAGAGACATTAAAGCTAATCCGGGATAGCAGCCCCTTACCAGGAAGCAGAGCTGAATTGGCCAGAGATTTATTCATGCTGTCTTTTTATATGTGCGGTATCAATGCTGTAGATGCTTTTAAAACAGACAAGTCCAATATTGTCGGAGGAAGATTGGAATACAACCGTTCAAAAACCAAAGACAAAAGAAAGGACAACGCTTTCATCAGTATAAAGATCGTACCCCAGGCAAAACCTCTTATAAGTAAATATGTAGGATTCCTTTGCCAACGATATAGCAATATTGGGAGTTTGAATAAAGCCTTAAGTGCAGGGATGAGAGAGCTATGTAAACAGTTAAATGTCAATGGGATTACTTATTATTGGGCCCGACATACGGTGGGTAATTTAGCACGCAATAAATGCAGAATGAGCAAGGACGATGTGGCGCTGGCATTGAACCATGTGGATCGCGAGAGAAGAATTACGGACATCTATGTTGACAAAGATTGGAGCATTATTGATGAACTACAGGAAAAGGTAATCCAACTTTTGATCGGAGAAAAAGAAGATTAACGAAAAATAATAAATAAAAATGATTGGATTAATTATTCCATGCGAAGTAAGCACACCATTCATATGAATAACCAATTATTATAATCAACCTGCTGTGTGCGCTATAAACTATGGCAACAATAAGTGCAAAAATCTACAAGCATCACAAAAAAGCTGATGGAACCTACAATGTAAAAGTCTGTATCTTCCATAAGGGCCAAAGAAGGTACATTAACACTAATCACTATTTGGTTGGCAAACAGTTAACATCAAGATTTAAGATAAAGGATAGGTTTATTGCCGACCTGGTTGAAAGACAGCTAATCGATTACCGAAGAACAGTTAGCGAGCTTGGTAACAAGCTTAGTTCATTTAGCGCTGAAGCATTGCGGGATTATATTAGGGATAAAGATGCAGATATTGATTTTATTGCATTTTGCGATGAGCATATTCAAAAAACAAAATTGGAAGGTCGAGAAGGTACTGCGCATAATCATAGTAGAATTAAAAACAGCCTTATAGACTACTTTGGACGGCAAACTGTTTCTATAACAGAGATTAACTCGACCATGTTATATTCTTATGAGTGCTACCTGAAGTCAGAAAGAAAAATGGAAAGGATAAACCAATTAGGGAAAATAGTTGTAATCAACCGGCCAGCTATGAGTGAAATTGGTCTGCACAATCATATGAGAGATCTACGGACATTGTTCAATGAAGCCAGAGATTTTTATAATAATGAAGATTTGGAATTTCATCGAATTAAACATTACCCTTTTAAAAAATATAAACTCGGCCGGGTTCCTTTAACAAAGAAACGAAACAATTCAATTGAGGAGATCTTGCGAATTAGAGATTGCATAACAGAACCTGGAAGTCGGGCAGAACTTGCAAAAGAGCTTTTTATACTTTCTTTTCTTACCTGTGGAATGAATGCGGTTGATCTTTATAATTGCACAAAGGATAATATTATAGATGGTCGTATAAATTACAATAGAACAAAAACTAAAAGAAAAAGAAGGGATGACGCTTTTATCAGCATAAGAATAGTAGACGAAGCCATGCCTTTGTTAATAAAATATATTGGCAAACTTCAAGAACGTTATGCTACCTATGGAACACTTGATTCTGCCCTAAGCAAAGGAATGAGAGAAATCTGTAAAAGGACCGGACTGGATGGGGTAACTTTTTATTGGGCACGTTATACCTTTGCAAATCTTGCTAGGAATTCCTGCAGGATGAGCAAGGATGATGTTTTATTGGCAATGAACCATGTTGATATGGCAAGCCGTATGGTAGATATTTATATTGAGAGAGATTGGAAGATAGTTGATGAAGTACAGTTAAAAGTTCTTCAATTATATAGGCAGGCAGATACTCAGTTGATAACAAATGATGAGCTTCAATATGAAGAATATTATTATTAAAACTGTAACAAATACGTAACTGGGTGATATTTTTAGGTCTTCAAAAAAATCCATAAAATATGCCTTTTTGTATAGGAAATACGCATTTTTTAGTATATTTAGAGTAGAAGACTCATAATCAGAGGGTCGCTGGTTCGAGCCCAGCAGAGGGAGCGCTGGTCTGCATGTCTGCAGACATTATAAAAACCCCATTTCTATGCAATAGAGTGGGGTTTTTGCATTCTAAAAATTAGGTTGACCTAATCTGCATCCCACTTTTTATCATCCAATCAACGTCGAGTTTTACAGTAAAAACTGTCGAACTTAACATCAATCCGTTACGAATATTTGACAAAGAAATCCCGCGATTTAGGACTTCCGGTATCCGTAAACGTATTTTTTTAAGTTCAAATGGCAACGATTGATGCAAAAATCTACATCCACCACTACAAAAATGATGGAACATGTAATGTGAAGATCAGGATCTATCACAAAAACCAACAGAGGTTCATAGACACAACTCATTTCCTCTGTGACAAACAGCTCAAAAGGCATCCCCACAATCGAAGGGAATTTCTGATCAAGGACCAGTTTGTGAAACAGCTTGTCAATGCAGAGCTCGATGGCTATAGGCTGGCAGTTAGCAACCTGGGTGCAAGGGTAGACCTCTTTAGTGCGGATGAGCTTAAAAAATATCTTACAAAAACAGATGAAAGGATTGACTTTATTTCCTTTTGTAATAGGTTCATTGCTGACCTTGAAGCTAATGGGAGGGGCAAAAGTGCAGCGAACTATAGAACGGTTAAAAACAGCTTGGTAGATTTCTTTGGTAGGGAAAGGGTTTTTGTTGAAGAGATCAATTATGATATGTTGAACGATTGGGAATATTATCTGAGGTCAAAAAGGGTCATCAGTAGGTTGAACCAGTTTCAGGTCCCAATCTCTACATTTCAGCACCCGTTAAAAGATGCAAGCATACATAATTATATGAGAGATCTTCGTGCACTCTTTAACCACGCCCGTAAGGCTTTCAATAAAAAAAGCCTTGGAATTATAAAAATAGAGCATTATCCCTTTGAGGAATACAATATTATAGAAGCTCCCATCACCCGTAAGCGAAATACTGATGTAGATACTTTAAAATTGATAAGGGATAGCAATCCTGTAAAGGGAAGTAGGGCAGAAATGGCGAGAGATCTTTTTATGTTGT
The DNA here is from genome assembly GCA_029959615.1 of Flavobacteriaceae bacterium PS02338. Lineage (GTDB taxonomy): Bacteria > Bacteroidota > Bacteroidia > Sphingobacteriales > Sphingobacteriaceae > Pedobacter. The sequence goes on from JASCOD010000011.1 coordinate 98,116, forward strand.
CCTTTTACATGTGTGGGATTAATGCAGTTGACCTTTATAAGTTACGCAAGTCTAACATAGTTAGGGGAAGGTTGGAATATAATAGGTCGAAAACCAAAAATAAACGCAAGGATAACGCCTTTATAAGCGTAAAGATTATAAGGGAGGCAAAACCCCTTATTGAAAAATATGTACCTGAGTTGTCTATTAGGTACGGTACAATGAACACTCTCAATAAGGCGTTGAGTGCTGGAATGAGGGAACTCTGTAAGCTTATAGGGACCCAAGGTATAACTTTCTACTGGGCTAGGCACACCGTAGGAAACTTGGCCCGTAATAAATGTCGGATGAGTAAGGATGATGTGGGACTCGCACTGAACCATGTGGATCTCGGGAGGAAAGTTACGGACATCTATGTCGACAATGATTGGAGTATAATCGATGAGGTACAGGAAAAAGTTGTGTATCTTATAAGCGATGGTAGAATAGCATCCGAAAGTAATGTTCGGATTGATTATCCCAAGGAAAATAAATGAGCCACTTAGATGGTTTCAAATTAGCAACATTCATTTTTAACCGCTGGAAAATGGTAGTACACAACTTTTTTTTAGCACAAATTATTATGTATGGCAACAGTTAAGGCAGTGGTACTTCCCCACTCTAAAAAGAAGGATGGTAGTTTCAATGTTAAGATAAGGGTTACTCTTAATAGGAAATCATCATATATCCGAACACAACATTTTCTGGAGCAGTCCCAGATCAATAAAGATGGTACGGTAAAGGACGAATTCCTGCTTTCCATAATTTCACCAGTTATTTTAGAGTATAGAAAGAAGATCTCTGGCCTAGGGGAAAAACTGAGATTTTATGACGCCAAGTCCCTAGCTGATTATCTCTCTAAGCCCGAGAGTACAGAAATAAATATCATTGAATTTGGACTAAAAAGGATAGGGTATCTAGAGGAAGCTGGCCGGATGGGAAGCCGAAATGACATGAAGAAGGTGGTGAATAGTCTAAGGGATTATTTCAAAAGTGATTTTGTAGCCATAACGGAAATCAACGTAAACATGCTTTACGAATATGAACTCTTTCTCAGGTCGAGGAGGACAATGACAAGGCCTAACCAATTTGGCGATATGGTTGAAATAAAATCAAAAGGTTTGTCGGATATGGGACTTTATAACCATATGCGGGATCTCAGGATATTATTTAATGATGCTGTTGAATATTATAATGACAATAAACTTGGCGAAGTAGTCATCAAGCATAAACCATTTCAGAACTATAAGGTCGTTGCGCCACTACCAAAAAATAAACCTAAGCTTACTATCAATGATCTGAGGAGGATCAGGGGGCTTTCGGTAGAGAGTGGTTCAAGGGCGGAACAGGCAAAGGAACTATTTATGTTGAGTTTCTATCTCCGTGGAATGAATCCGGTTGATCTATTCAAGTTGGATAGAACCAATCTTTCCGAAAGTACGGGAAGATTAGATTATTACAGGTCTAAAACAAAAGGTAGACGTAGGGATGGTGCCTTCATTAGTCTTTTAATACCAGAAGTAGCTACGGCTCTCTTCGGCAAGTACATTGGGAAATTGGGGGCCAGATATTCATCTTCCGATAACTTCAATCGTGCACTTAGCTTTGGTATGCGTGAGATAGGGGATGAGCTAAAAATGGAAAATCTCCAGTTCTATGATGCCAGGCATGCCTTCGCCGATATTGCCCGAAACGAGTGTGGTTTCAGTAAGGACGATGTGGCCATGGCCCTGAACGTAAAGGATAGTAGTAGTCCAGCGGCCGATATCTACCTGAGAAAGGATTGGAGCAGGATAGATAGGTTACAACGAACCGTCATCGAGCTCTTGGAGGAAAAAAATGTCCAAGGTTTTTGCAATGAGATATGTTTTTCTTTAACAAGCACCGGATCTAACAGATAATAGTTATCTTTATACCTCGCATGTACACGTAGCGGATTTGTCTACGTATCTTTTTTTGTCTGATCAGGCAAAAAAATTCAACAATAAAAATTCGTAGGAGAGATGATGGTAGAGCAAAGAACGAAAATCCTTGTGTCGCTGGTTCGATCCCGGCAGGCACCACCATACGGGGTAATTGAAATTTAGTTTCTTTTACCCCGTTTTTTTTACCTTCTAAATATCTGTTTATCAAGTATATATCTTCATAGGTTTCGCCCAATTTTGCGGTTCGAGCTTTTAGAGTTTCAAAAGTGAATTTTTGGGGGTACATCGAACCAATCAACTTTCTTTGTTCGGAAACATTTGATTTACAGAATATTGTGTTTAGTTTGGTTAAACTCACGATTGCGTCGTCCAATAACACTTCCACCGAATTATAATCGATATAGACAGCATTTCTCAATGTTTCTAACTTAGCTTCCAAGACAAGAATTTTCTGTTCGGACTCAGATTTGATTGCCTTAAAATCTATGCCGTCAATATCACCTATCAGCAATAGTTCCCGCGCTTTGGTAATCCTATTATTTTCACCTGTAATCTGTTTGATATAATTATTCCTGTCCTGTCCGGTATCGCCAGCAAGGTCGAAGTATTTATCCTTAATCACTTCCTTGAAAAGCTCAGCATAATCTGGATTGACAACATAACTGGTAAGTTCCTTAATGAAAGAGGTATTAACTTCATCAGCTTTATGCCTGCATCCACATTTTGAACTGCAATGGTAATAGTGGTAATGCGCATTCCGACCCTTTGACGCGCTTCCACATAAGGTTCGGGTACATCTTGAGCAGTCAATAAATCCTCTTAATGGTAATTTATCGGGGGCAACAACTTTTGCTTTAATTGATTTAGTCCGTCCTTCGAGTATATCCTGCACCTCATAGAAAAGGGTTTCTGAAATAATAGGCTCATGTGTAGCTTTTACAAAATACTTTTCTTCTTCTTTGAACTTGGGAATGATAAGTATGCCGCAATACACAGGATTCCTAATAACCTCAAAAAATCTGTTCAGTGAGCACCCAAGTCCAGCTTCCTTTGCCTGATGATAAATTTGTGATACGGAATACTTGCCTTTTGCAAGCTCTGTAAAGGCCAATTTCAAAATGGATGCTTCGGGCTCTTTGGGCGCTATATATTTAGTGCCGTTTTCCCTAGATTTATTCGCATATCCTATTGGTGCGGTTGCCATCCAGCGTCCTTCCTTCTTTGCCCTTCTCATACCATAGAATACGTTTAATGCCCTTCTGTCATTTTCGATTTCAGGGGCTGTAAGATAGATGGCTAGCATCATCTTGTTTTCTGGTACGGACATATCCAATGGCTGTTCCATTGCCTGTGGTTCAACTCCAAAGCTTTTTAATGTTGCGATCATCTGGTAGGCATCGGGAGCATTTCGGCTAAACCTGTCCCATTTTGTAAAAAGAACGAGGTCTGGTCTATCTTTTTTGGAATTCTTTAAGCCAGCGAGATATTTTTGCCATTGTGGACGAATAAAGGTTTTCGCGGAGTGATCCTCATATATGGTCTTGCGTATGGTTATGTTGTTGATTTCGCAATATCTGCTCAATACCTCATTCTGGTTTCTTTGGGAGTAGCCTTTATCAGCCTGTTCATCTGTACTTACCCTTATATATAAATCTGCTATCAACATTTTTTAAAATTATGTTCTACAATCAGTCCAGCTAGGAAATACATTGTATCAAGTATCTTGATCGCTTTTTCCTCTGATACTTCAACACCGTTCTTTCTCAATATCTCTACTGCCTGCTTCGGTGTGATATTTCTCTTTTCGTCCAATCTTGTTTTCATTATACTTTATTTTGGTACAATAATTAAAAGATTGCTTTAAACGCATTGCCCCATGATGGTATATCTCAATAGAATTATACCACCTTAAATGTCAAATCCAGCTAGATTTTAAGTTATTAATTTACTAAATTATTTAGTTCTCTGCAAGAAAATCCTAATCGATTTTTTCTATTTAGATTCTATTGATTATTGATAATAAAAAAAATTATATTTATAATTGTATATGCTTTTGGCAAGCTAGCTCTTCCGTGCAAAGATCTATTCAGCCAATTAAATGTTTAATAATGCAAACCTGCCTGCTTATTATCCAAACAAGATTACGGATGCAATTACATAGGATAATTACGTAGGTCTAAACAGGAATGTATTATGACACCTATTGAGTATCTAAAACTCCAAGCAAAAAATCTTCACAAAGATTTCAAAATCCAAACCTCTTCTTTTGACCCAAAACTGGGACGCAAAGTGTACAACTATGAGCCAAAATATTTTTGGTTCGACATGCTGGTCGATGATTTCAAAATCGATGAAGAACACTTCAAACTCGGGAATGCACAGCACATCATTTCAAAATTATGCGGATTTACCAAATGGATCGAACTTTTGAAGGCATCTCCTGCCAGAACTGAGTTAGCGATACTTCTGTTCGATAATATGGACAGAGTGGAAGTCCGCGACTGGGAAGGATATATCTTTGGAGTAGAAAACGAAAACAAGGTCACGATCGATGACTATTTTAGGTTGCAGATCTTTAAAGAGGTCTTTTTGGAAAGGGAACAGGAAGTCTACTACGATGATTATAGGATATCCCCTGAAGAAAGATTTGTAGCTGATGAAGATGAGCAACAAGCTCGCCCAGTAATAAGCAGTACTGGTCCGAAAATATCTTCATTGCCTTTAGAAAAAGAAGATCGTGAAGAATTTATTAAGGCAGCAAATTGGTCATTCGAGCGTATCTTTAATCGCATCGAACCCGACCATCCCAAAGAGACCCGCAAATTATGGGATGCGGAACGTTATATCGACGAAGAATTATTAAAGCCCGAAATGTTGCCCATTGATCGTGACTATGCGCTTTCATTGGTTGATGCTTTTTTAGTTGGATATGTTATACAATTGGCAGCTCAAGCTGATGATGAAGCGAAGAATACTGACTAGAAAACCCTAGTTTTTTTAGCTCGGCAGTTGAATTAGACTGCCGAGTTTTTTATTTAAAGAACTGGTCGGTCATCGCTGTCGGATTTCATCATTGTAAAGAAGTCAAGTGATGCGGGCATATACACTGACGAATATGTTCCTCTTGCCTCGTTATAACCAATCGGATTTTGTTCAACTAAAAATAGTAAGTTTTCCTGCAACTCTTCATGAATTAGAGATTGCAACATCAAAACAAAATTTTTAGATGTCTCATAGGCATTACGTACTGTGTCAATATCTGGATGGTGATAGGTTTTTTTTGCAGCTTCGATAGCAGGCCTATTTGTTTCAACTGGCTGTAATGGATAATCATGGTCATAATATATCTCCCCAAGCTTGTTATGCGTCGCATCTTCTTCATAATGTACGTACTTGTTTCGCAAGGTCATGAGCTGTTTAGTTTCTCTGTAGATATCGCTTCCCATGTCAACATCGTCTGAAAAAATCCTAGTATAAAATCTTAAGCTCTTTATTCTTGATTGGAAGTCTTGCTTTGTGAATTTTGAAATAATGTCTGGATAAATTCGCAACTCTGGAGTACTCCCGATGCGTATAATTAAATTAAGAAAGGACTCCACAGCAAAAGCAGCATTCAGTACCATCGATTTGGCTAATGCATGGTATTTTATGCTATTAGCTAAAAAGACTTCAACTTTTTTGGTATAATTATTCATTTCGCTATCATTCGTTACATGTCCAGAAAACGCTTCCGGCAGAGAAAGATCAATCTCAGATATGTCCTTCCAAAGCGTTTCTACACACTGCCGATAACTTTGGTAGTGATTAATGTAAACGGTATGACGGTCAAAATTTTTTATCATCATATCAATTTCACTGCTATATTTATTGATATTCTGGTTAAAAAAGCTTTCTAGATTGAAGTCGCCATCGAATGAGTAGCTTGCCTCCACTACGTAAGGGGTTCTCCACACTTGTATGAAACCGATTTCGCATTCAAGTATAAAATCCCACCAAATTGGATTATCCAATGGTTTATGAAGTCTTACCGCATCAAAGAAACCATTTGGTTTACGCGAGATCTTGCATGACAATAATGTGTAGAGTTTTAAAGCATCCACATTCAAAGGAGATATTCTTTCGGTTTTAGGCGGGGTTTGCGTTGTCATCGACTTATAGAATTTCACTACGTGTTCTCGCCAATTTACAATGTCCGTATAATCTTTAGTAGGACTTGTCTTCTTTTTATCCTTGGATTTTGCTTCCTCTTTGCGTTCGCCTCTATTTATTTTGAGATTTTGGAGTGCCATGCGTACTTCCATGAGTTCAAGGCCTACCTCTTTATGATCCTTAGAACGAGAATCAAAATAGTATGAAGCCATATAGAACATTCCATCAATTTGGGCCATCCAATTATAGACCTCCTTGTTCCCCTTTTGCTGATATTGTTCGACAAAACTAATGTTAGCCAAGTCGAAATCATGAGGCAGTATTTTGTTGCTTTCGATCACAGCGGAGATATAATCATTTATATGATGGCAACTGATCTGAAATATACATTCAGGTGAAATCTGGAACTGGTGAAGATTTCCTTTTCCGGTCTCATTTTTTTCAACATATATCCATTTGGGAGGCGTCATGATTACATATTTCCCATCAGGATCTTTAAAGAAGATATTTTTTTCTTTCACTGCTTTAAATTCAAAAAGTAATAGAATTTAACTATTTCGATTGCCAAGCTAAAAAATCTTATTGGTATATCCCAATAAGACCCATTACCTCTAGTCTTGACCTCTCAACTTTGCTGTCACTTAAATTTTTGCAATGAAAAGTACAGCCCCATTACCCAAAATTCTATTGTTTATCCGCATTGCTTCGGCTTCCTCGCAATGTCCTTTTTCCTTAGAAAAAAAGGAGCAAGCGGAAGTTAGGCAGAGCCTTACTTTCTGTCCCCACGCTACTGCTACAGGGTTTCAAGAATTCTCCGGGAATTCTTTGGCCTTCAGCAAAGGCATCAAACATCAAAAACAGAATTCCCTTCTGAATTCCGGCAACAAATAACCACACATGGAACAGGAAAATGTAAACACGGTAAAATACCCCGCACAACTCGATATCAAGTTCGCAAAAGTGGCCATGTCCCTTGGACTGACCAAGCGGGAGCTCTTCGTTAAAATGGTGGAATATTTCTACCGTACCAGAAAAGATCCTACGGATATCAACGATGAACTGATGAAAAACACCTTGGCCAAAAACCATAAAGCCTATACCAGTTTCATCAAGGCTCAGGAAAACCTGTTGCTCATCCCCATGAAGGAAAGCATGGACAGGATGATCAACAACCAAAAGGAAATCGTCAAATACTTTAACGAGCAGGTCATCAATGCCAACAAGACCATCATCAAAAACCTGAATACGACCGAAAACCTAATAACTAAATCCTTGCAGGACAAAGAAAAACTAAAGGCGTTATTCCTCCAGATCCTGAACCACTATATCAAAAGCCGTGAGGAACTTGGCACTTTCAAGACAAGGGAAAAAGAGGAATTGGCAGATACCGTTCGCAACAAGATCAAAAACCTATAAGCCATGTACATCAATATCACCGATAGCGAAATGGGAAACAATAGGGGGAGCAGTGCTACGCTGGTACATTACCTCGATAAGGAGAATAGGCTATTCAAATCTGAGGAACCAATGCTGTGGTTCAATGGCGAAAGCAAGAAGGTCCAGTCCTACGAGGTTAAGAATAAGATCGATCATAACATTGCCAAATTATGCAGGGATGATGCCAAGTTCTTTCTAATCAATATCAGCCCAAGTCAAAAGGAGATTGTCCACCTAAAAGAACTTTACGGTGAAGATGGCGCAAAGGAAAAGCTAAGCGAATATGCAGTGAAGATCATGGATGAATACGCCAGAAACTTCAAAAAGGAAAATATCCAGTCAAATGCTGACCTGTTATGGTTTGGCAAACTGGAAAACCACCGCTACTATTCCCACAAGGATAAAGAGGTAAAAAGTGGGCAGGTCAAGCGCGGAACGGTCAAACCGGGCGAGCAGATGCACGTTCAGGTGATCGTGAGCCGAAAGGACATCACCAACAAGATCAGGTTGAGCCCGATGAACAAATCTAGGGGCAAGAATGCCGAGCATTCCAAGAAACTAGGGCAGTTTGACCGGGTAGCCTTTAAGAAATCGGGCGAAAGGGTATTTGATCAGCAATTTGATTTCCAGCGGCCGATCAGTGAAACGTTCAATCATGCCAATGCCAATGCAAAAGGCCTGAAGGAACGGCTTGACTTACGGGCATCAACCAATAATTCTACACCAAAGGAAAAACTTGAGGAGCCGAAACAGGAAAGCCAGCACAGCTACCTCCCACAACCTGAACAGACCAATTACCTTGGATTGCTACTGGAAAAACAGGATGCTGAGCCCCTGGGCACTGGACTGAAAAAAAGAAAGAAGCGCAGAAAGAACAGGGAAAACGAACAGGGATTAAGTATGTAAACTAAAATATTTCAATATGAACACAGGAGAGGATATTCAGGGACTTAGAAAGATAACCGATTTTACAAGGCTGATCAGTATATTCATACTGGCCATCCATTTTTATTTATGCTGTTACCAAGCTTTTAAGGCTTGGGGATGGACAGCGGAGATTACCGACAGGCTAATTGCCAATATTGCAAGAACGGGCCTGTTCCGAGGGATACTGATACCAAAGCTATCAGCACTGCTCATGCTCATCGTCTCACTTGTTGCGGTCAAGGGCAGAAAGGATGAAAAGATACAGAAGAATGCCATTGTAGCCTACCTTTTAACAGGGCTGCTGTTATATTTCATTAGTGCCCTATGCTTGTATCTTAATGCGCCAGCACAGATTGTAGCTTTATTATATATGGCTATCACCGCAATAGGTTACCTGCTCATCCTTACTGGTGGGGCGATGCTAACTAGGTTGATCAAGAACGGCCTGAATAAAGATGTGTTCAATTCGGAGAACGAGACCTTTCCGCAGGAGGAACGGCTGTTGGAGAATGAATATTCCATCAACCTCCAAGCTAAATATAGATTGAGGAACAAGGTCAGGGACAGTTGGATCAACGTCATCAATCCCTTTCGGGGAATTCTAGTTGCAGGAACCCCAGGTGCGGGTAAGACGTATTTCGTGATCCGTCACATCATTGACCAGCATATCAAAAAAGGATTTTCCATGTTCATCTATGATTTCAAGTTCGACGACCTTTCCAAGATCGCCTACAACAAACTATTGAGATACCATAGAAACTATAAGGTCAAACCAAAGTTCTATGCCATCGATCTGGAAAATCCGAAGCACAGGTGTAACCCACTTTCTCCCGAGGGGATGGAAGATATTACTGATGCGGCAGAAGCATCACGGACAATTATGCTCGGACTGAACAGGGACTGGATCAAAAAGCAGGGCGACTTCTTTGTAGAGAGTGCGGTCAATTTTGTGACGGCGGTGATCTGGTACCTGAGAAAATATAAAGAGGGAAAATACTGTACGCTGCCACATTTGATCGAGCTGATCCAGTTTGATTATGATCCTTTATTCGCTATTCTAAAGGAAGAGGAGGAGATCATTCCTCTGATTAATCCATTTATTTCGGCATTGCAAAGAAAGGCCATGCCACAGCTAGAGGGACAGATTGCTTCGGCTAAGATCGGCCTTGCAAGATTGTCCTCTCCGCAATTGTATTATGTGCTCAGCGGTAATGATTTTACCCTTGACCTAAACAATCCAGAGGAGCCCAAGATCATCTGCGTGGGGAATAATCCGCAGAAACTGCAGGTCTATGGTGCGGTATTGTCCCTATATATTTCTAGGGTGATTAAGCTTGTTAATAGAAAGGGACAGTTGAAAAGTAGCCTGATCTTCGATGAGTTTCCAACGATATTCTTTAACAACATGGACAGCCTGATTGCTACCGCCCGTAGCAACAAGGTTTCTACGACCATTGCGGTACAGTCTATCGAGCAGTTGAAAAAAGATTATGGCGCGGAACAGGCGGATGTGATTACGGGGATTGTGGGCAATATCATTTCGGGGCAGGTGACGGGCGATACGGCAAAGAAACTGAGCGAGGGATTTGGCAAGATCGTACAGGACAAGGAAAGCAGAAGCATTTCCAATAGCGATGTTTCCATTTCCAAATCCACTCAGATGGACTATGCCATTCCCGCATCCAAGATTGCGACCCTTTCCGCTGGCGAGTTTGTGGGCGTGGTGGCCGATAACCCCGACGAGAAAATCAGCCTGAAGATGTTCCATTCGGAAATCCAGAATGACCACGAGGCCATTGCAGAAGAGGGGAAGGGCTATCAGCCTATTCCAGAGATTAGGGTTGGTCAATCGGATATTCTGGAAAACTATGCATCTATCAAGGCAGATATAGATCATCTAGTGAAGGTAGAATTGAAGAAAATGGAGATTAGGGAAGCCGATGCGACAGAGGAAAAAGGGGACAACAACAACAAAGGCAATAACAGTGATACCATGGAACAGCAGCAAAGTATCAACTTCTGAAACCATTGCCGAAGTGCCAGCCAAAACAATTTTACGACAAACTGAAACGCCCTAATAAAATAATTTGGTAGTTTTTATTTAGCGTGGCTTTGAATATTTGTACTCGTTCTAATATAATGGTAAAAAGCATCTGAGTGGTTCATTAAGACTTGGTAGTATTTTATCAGGGTCACTAGAAAATTGTTACAGGCTGGTAAACTTTATTTTTAGTATTATATATAAGGTGTTGGATATTGAAATCGAGTAATTGGGAAACTATGAAAATATATTTTATATGGTTAAGCAAAGTTAAATTGTCTATTTAATATGCTATAGAATGAAGTTTTCAGATCACAGGCCTTCGCCTCACGCTGTAGAATATTTGTCGGAAACCTTATTAATAACATTATATTATGCGCTGATGCTTATGAGATATTTTAGACTTTAAAATTAAGGTTTTGATTTCTCAAGTGGTTTTAAAATTTTTATTCGATTTCTGAATTCAAATGCCAGCGTTAATATTTGATTCTTTTTAACGCTTATTTAAAACTGTGACAAATATCTTGCTAAACCGCTTTACTATTATTAGCTTTGGGCTTCAGCGTATGTAGTTGGAATAATGATATTAAGTTTATTCATACTTTGTTTGCCATATAAAATTTTTAAAAAAATGCCAATTACTAGAAAAAACCCTTTAATATTAGGTGTAGATATCGGTGGGTCTCATATAACAGCAGCATTAATTGATAATGTGGGGGGACAAGTTATATTATCTTCAAAAGTGTGTAGAGATATTGACTCTAATGCAGATTCTGATACTATACTTAATGATTGGAGCTCGGCAATTGGAACAGTATGCAATGATGTAGACAAGAGGTTTCTAAATATAGCGATAGCTATGCCTGGCCCTTTCAATTATGAATCTGGAATATCCTGGATTATTAACATGAATAAGTATGAATCTCTTTATGGTATTAATATAAGAGAGGCTTTGGCAGAAAGATTACAGGTAGATTCAAAACAAATAACTTTCAGAAATGATGCTGAAGCTTTTTTAAATGGAGAAGTTTTATATGGCTCAGCTAAGGGTTTTAAATCTGTATTAGGATTAACATTAGGTACGGGCTTAGGATCCGCTGTTAGTAAAAATGGTGTTACTAGGGATATTAATTTTGGAAGTTCAAAATTTAATGATGGTATAGCCGAAGATTATATTTCATCAAGATGGTTTGTAAACCGATATTATGAGCTTACTTCAAAAAAAATTTTGGGGGTTAAGGAGCTCTTGTCCTTAACAGAAAATATAAAGGAGGTCGAAATAATCTTCGAGGAGTTTTCTCAAAACCTTAGTAATTTTATTAATGTTGTGTCGAAAAATGAAAACCCAGAAATTGTAATTATCGGTGGTAATATTGTTAAAGCTAATTATATGTTTTGGGAAAGATTAGAGTCATTAATTGCGAAAGAAAATAACAATATTATTTTAAGAATGAGTCTACTCGGTGAAGATGCAGCAATCATGGGGGCTAGCATAGATAAAAATCTAAATAATTTGCCTCTATTCTACTAATCATTGTAGTATATTAAATTACTTTTTTTAAAAAAAAATTAAAATTTTGCTAAACCGGTTTAGTTTTTTTATTATTGTATAGCTATTAAGTTTTTCCGCTTAAGGATATATTAACCAAATATTATAACCAATTTGTATGAGTAATTTAAAACTAAACTTGACTTGCGGTCTTGCAAGAATAGTTGTTATTTCCGGCATTTGCTTAATCACTATACTCTTTTTCGCCTATGGTGCGCATTCTCAAGTAGCTAGCATTAAAATCAAGGGTAAGGTATCTGACATTAAAGGAGAGCCATTGCCGTCGGTTAATGTTAAAGTTAAAGGTACTAACACAGCTACATTAACTAACGCCGAGGGAATCTTTTCTATTACGGTCCCATCCAAGCAAAGTTTACTAATATTTTCATCTATTGGGTTTCAAGAACGTGAAATTTTAGCTTTAAATGTGGATGGGAAGGGAATTTCGATGAAAGAAAATGTTTCTGTACTAAATGACGTAGTTGTGATAGGGTACGGTACTGTTGCAAAGAGAGACCTTACTGGATCTGTTGGTAAAGCTAATATCGAAGACATGCAAAAAGCGCCCGTAGCATCTTTCGATCAAGCTTTAGCCGGTCGTATAGCCGGGGTAAATGTCAGTTCAGGTGATGGCCAACCTGGCGCAGCTTCTCAAATTACTATAAGAGGCAGTTCTGTTACACAGGATGCTTCACCTTTATATGTTGTTGATGGTTTTCCGGTAGAAAATATGGATGTGAACTCTATTAATATGAATGACATTGAGTCAATAGAGGTTTTGAAAGACGCATCATCTATCGCAATTTATGGTGCTAGGGGTGCAAATGGCGTAATTATAATTACATCTAAAATAGGTAAAGTTGGGCCAGCCAGAATTAACTATAGTTTTAATTATGGCGTTCAAAAAGATGTTAATCGCGTAGAAATGCTAAATCCTTATGAATTTGTTAAGCTACAGTTAGAGTTAGATTCTATAAGAAGTACAGGCGTGTCTAAAATAGTAACCAATAATATTATTTATTTAGGCTACGATCCTTTAACAGGTAGTATTAAAAGAGATTTGGAGTCGTATAGAAATGAAGCTGGCTATGACTGGCAGGATTTATTATTGAGAACTGGATTACAGCAAACACACTCTCTAAACCTCTCTGGAGGGACTGCGGATACCAGATATTCGGTAAGCGGGTCTTTATTTGATCAAAAGGGAATTATCATAAATACTGGCTTAAAGAAGTATGATGGAAGAGTATCTTTGGACCAAAAGGTAAATAAAAATATTAAAGTTGGGATTAAATCATCTTTCTCAAATACGGAAAGTTTCGGAACTGTGCCAACTTCAGGAAACGGAGGCGGAGTTGTTCAGGGAATGCGGCAGTATCGGCCAGTATCAGGAGTGGGAAATCAAGATTTACTAAATTCTGAGATTGATAGTACTGCAATAGATGATTTTATCAATGGCGCAGGGAATGCCACTTTGGGAGGAAATTTGGTAAATCCCCTAGTACAGGCGCAAAACGAGTACCGTAGTTCTATTAGGAATACTACCACTTTGAATGGATTTTTAGAATATTCGTTCCTTAATAAATTCAAGCTGCGAATTTCTGGTGGATACAGTGGGACAGAAGTTAAAAATGAAAACTTTTATAATTCAAAAACCCAACAAGGGAATTTATATACCAATACTGCTGGAGCGATACCTAACACATTTGGTATCAATGGAAATACGTCAAATACGTTAAATCAAAGTTATCTCAGTGAAAATCTGCTTAACTACAGTACGCGTATAGGTAAAGACCATAAAATAGATGCTTTAGTTGGCTTTACTTACCAATATGCAAGAAATTCCCTTAGGGCCTTTAGGGTAACTAATATCCCTCAGGCGCAAGAAACATTCGGTATAGAAAGCTTTTATACTGGAGTAGCCAGTTCACCAAATACAAACGGTTCGCAGTGGCAGATGTACTCGTTTTTGAGCAGGGTAAATTATACAGCCTTTGATAAATATTTATTCACTGTAAGTGCAAGGTCTGATGGGTCTTCAAAATTTTCACCTGGCAAACAGTGGGGTTTTTTCCCTTCTGGAGCTGTAGCTTGGCGATTTTCAGAGGAACCTTTCATGAAAGGGCTTAAAAAGATTTTAAATGATGGAAAACTTAGACTAAGTTACGGTTCCGTAGGTAATAATAAAGTAGGTGATTTTAGTTATCTATCTCAAATGACACTTAACTATGCTACAGGTTACCCTTTTAATAATAATTATTCAATGGGTTTAGCTCCATTTTTTTATGGTAACGACCAGCTAACCTGGGAAACTACCACTGAACTTGATTTAGGCTTAAATCTTAGTTTTTTAAATAGTAGAATTTCTGTCGAGGCTGATTATTATGATAAAAAGACAGTTGATTTTTTAGTTGGTGTATCAATTGCAAGCCTTGCTGGGTATAGTAATGGAGCCAATACGCAGTATCAAAATACAGGTTCTGTGAGAAACAGAGGGTTTGAGTTTACCTTTAATTCTTTGAATATTAAGAAGAAAAATTTCAGCTGGTCAACAGATTTTAACATTGCATTTAACAAAAATACTATCCTTGAATTTTATGATGGATTTGACGTGAAAACAACTCCTTGGGCACAAACGGGAACAGCTACAGCTTGGATAGCTAAAACAGGAGGGTCAATTTCTCAATTTTATGGTTATAAATGGGGGGGAGTTTATCAATATAGTGACTTTGATAAACTTGCTGACGGAAGCTATTCGCTGAAGAATGGACAGGCTACCTATGCAGCTAATGTTCAGCCTGGCGATCCTAAGTATCAGGATTTAAATAATGATGGTATTGTTAATGATGATGATCAAACAGTTTTGGGCAGCCCTCTTCCTAAATTTACCGGAGGTTTTTCGAATAATTTCTCCTATAAAAACTTTACATTAAATGTTTTTATGCAGTACAGTTATGGTTCTCAAATATTAAACGCTAATAAAGTAATATTCGAGGCTGGCGGATTTCCCACAACATATAACCAATTTGCTACAGTAGCCAATAGGTGGACCCCAACTAACCCAACCAATGATATACCTCGTGCTAGGTACACAAGAGGAGATGCAGGGACGTCAAATTATCGCATGTCATCACGTTATATTGAAGATGGAGCCTATATACGCTTGAAAACAGTATCTTTAGGATATGCACTTCCCAAAAGCTTAGTCCAAAGATTAAGGATTAGTAATTTAAGTTTTGTTGCTTCAGCACAAAATATATTTACACTTACTAAGTATTCTGGACAAGATCCCGAAGTTTCAACATATCGTACTAGTAATGGGGCTTCTGGCGCTATTGCCGGAGGAGGGGATGGGTACACTTATATTCAGCCTAGTAGTGGTTATACAGCTTTGGCTGGTGGATATGATTTTACACCATATCCTCGCACACTTACTGTAACATTAGGGCTTAATGCAACATTTTAATCAAAAAGGTTTCAAATGAATCTTATCATATTCTTGTAATCAAAAAATTAATACATTAAGATAAGTTCATCATCACTGAAAAAATATAACGACATGAAAAAAATAACAAAATATTTGGCCGTAGCATTTTGCCTAACGCTGTGTTTTACCTCATGCAATAAATGGGATGTAAGCCTTGATCCAACCTGGTTTCAGACAGCAGATTTTTCAACTGAAGCTCAGTTACAAAACCAATTAGCTGCTGCTTATAATATCTTAAGTCAAGATGCTACTTACGGACAAGGTTTGTGGGGCTACATTAATGGGGGGACGGACGAAAGTTTCCGTTCTGGAACCACAGCTACGACTGCAGCTTTAACCCAACACTATAACATTGCTAATGATGAAGTAAACGTTAACACGCTTTGGCGACATTTGTATAGCGGAATTGAACGGGTAAATATTATTATGAATGTAGCAGACCAGCCTAAAATGGACGATGCAAAGCGAACAAGCCTAAAAGGGCAGGCTAAATTTCTGCGAGCCTATTATTATTACTTGCTAGTAACGCATTTTGGTGATGTACCTTTGAAGACTACACTTACATCAGACATGGGAATAGATTTTAATTTACCAAGAAAACCGTCAAAAGATATATATGCATATATTCTAAAGGAAATGATAGAAGCGGAAGCGATGGTTCCAACTATGGCGCAAGAAAATACCACATCAAGAGTGACTAAATCTGCTGTTCAAGCTATACTTGCTAGAGTCTGTTTATCAATGGCAGGTAATCCAATAAATGATGAAACTAAATATAAAGAAGCATTATTTTGGGCAGAGAAAGTAATTAAATCGAATGCTCACTCTCTTAATAATAGTCCTTTGGTTTTAGATTCTATTACGCCGGCCTATAGTAAATTGTTTGTCAATAACATGCAAAATAATAGAAGAGATAACAATGTTGCAGAGGGAATATGGGATGCTTCATTTTTATCTAAATCTGCGGCAACAGGAGCCTATGCGAATTTAACATACCCTGTAACTCAAACTTTAGGAGCAATCATGGGGGTCTACTCTACAATAGCGACACCTGGAGCGTTAGTGGGATTTTCTGGCGGTATTTATCGTTGTACACCAAAGCTTTATAAGCTATATGCTCCAGGCGATCAAAGACGAGACTGGGCAATTGCACCTTATGGCTATAAAGACGCAACTAAAAATAAGTATTATACTCTAAAAGTGAATATAACTGGTCCTACTGGAACAGGTGCGGCGGCTACCGCTATTGTGTCAAACACAGGAGCTATAACATCTGTACAAATCGATAATCCTGGATCGGGTTACACAACAGCTAATGTAAGTTTTACATCATACGCAACTAATAATACAAAAACACAAGCCGTAACGGCTACCGCAAATATTGCGACGGCTACAGCAACTGTAAGTGCTGGTAAGATAACCGCTATTACTGTTACAAAAGGCGGCTCGGGATATCCTACTGTTGGAGAAAGAACTGTTGGTAAGTGGCGTAGAGAATATGAACTAGAACTTCCTCCGGTTCGTCTGCAAAATAACACTTCTTGTAATTTTCCGATAATCCGGTATGCTGATGTTTTATTAATTGCGGCGGAAGCGGATTTAAAAGTAAATGGTGCACCTTCTATTGTGGCCGTTGAATATTATAATCAGGTGAGAAGGCGGGCATTTGGGTATGACTATAGAACGCCGGTACCTGTGCTTGATGTATCTACATTTGATATTCAGGATATCATGGATGAACGGTCTAGGGAACTTTGTTTTGAGGGGCAAAGGCGCAACGATCTTATTCGTTGGGGTAAAATGGAAGAGGCAATGCAAGACCTTCTTGCCGCCAATACTACAGGCCTTGCAACTACCTATCAGGTAGCTGCCAATTTAGCTGCAAACAATTTTTTATCTAATCCTATAAAATATAAATTACTGCCAATTCCAGCGGTGGAAAGAAGTAGGAATAGGGCACTTACGCAAAATACAGGTTGGTAATCTTAATTATAACACTATGAAGAATATTTTAAAATTTTCGATGCTTCTTTTTATAACTGTAATTGTATCCTGTAAAAAAGATACTACTGATTCTCCAGATGGATTTAATATTTATATAGAAAAAACAATGTTTCATGTTGGAGATACCGCTGTATTTAATATTTCAGGTAGCCCGGATGTGATTGTTTTTTATTCGGGAACCGTGGGTAGCCGTTATAATAACAGAGAACGATTAACCAGTTCCGGCATTAATAAGCTTTCTTTTCAATCTTCAATGACAAATGGACTGCTGGCTAATGCTGAGCCATTGAGTTTACTGATTTCTACGAACCTAAATGGCTATGATGCCACTTCAATTGCTTCTGCTACATGGACAGATATTACAAATCGTAATACAAAATGGCCAACTTCTTTATCAACTGCTTATACTACATCAGATGCTGTTGATATATCTGATTTTAATACTGCCGATAAGGTTAATATTGCTTTTCGTGCTCAAGGCAAAAAGTATCCAAGTCAACCTCAGCGTAAGTGGTCACTTCAAAATATAACGCTTAATAATGTTTTGTCTGATGGTACAAATACTCCCTTATTCTCAACTTTTGCTAATACAGGTTGGGTTCAGTTGAGTGTGAAAAATAGTAATTCAGGTTTTAATGCTTGGAATGTCGGTGATTGGAATCAGTCATCTTTAACAGCTTCGGTAAATTCAAGTGGTGTAGTGCTCAGAAATGCTTATCCTATTACTTTTGATCCCGGAACTACGGTGAATAATGATGAAAATGACGATTGGTTAATCACCTCTGCAATAGATTTGAAAAAGACCAGACCTGATGCCGGAATTGTAATTAAAAGCTATCTTGACCTTCCTTTAAAACAACATTCATATGTGTTTAAAACTGCAGGTACTTTTAAAGTAGCATTCGTTGCCACTAATACTGATGACAAGAATGTCAAAAGTGTTGTTAAAGAAGTAACAATTATCGTAAATTAAGCTTTTTGGTTTGGTAAATACTTGTTTTAAATTTTATGGGCAGAGTAATTGAATTAGTTTTCTATATGATATTGTGCGGTGTGTTGTTAACTCAAAAGGCCAGTTCAAAAAAAATAACTAAGTTTTTAAAAAATAGCACTACCTCTTTGCAGGTGAAAAATAATTCTTCTGTATATCTTAAAGATAAGGATATAAGTTTAAAGAGATCTTTTTTTTTGGGAGTTACGGGTAAACTTTATCCAGTATTGAAGTTGGCAAATGGGACAACCATTCCATCGCAAACAGAAGATTTCGATGCTGACGGGAAATGGGATAATTTATTTTTTGTTTTAAATATTAAGCCAAAAAGTATGGTTAAAGTGTTTGTAGAATGGCAAACTCATAAACCAGTTTTTGTAGCACGGTCCACCATCCGATTCGGTAAGAGAAGTTCTTCGACTAGCCCAGTTGTTACACTTAAAAAAGATACATTTTATCCTTATATGTTGCCGTCACTACTAGGTTATGAGCCTTATCAGACAGATGGGCCTACTTGGGAAAATGACAAGGTTGGTTTCAGACATTATTTTGATGGAAGAAACTCGAAAGATCTTTTTGGTAAACGGGTATCTTGGATGTCGCCTAAAAATGTTGGACTTACATCCAGCGGTGCAGTTGAAGATAATTATCACGTTTTGAAAGATTGGGGTCGGGATATTTTACCTGTTGGTAATTCTGTCGGTTTAGGTGGAGTTGGGCTTCTTATCAATAAAAAACTAAATAGGCTTGGCGTTTTAATAACAGATACTGTTCACAATATAGACAGCACAAATTTTAATATACTTACAAATGGACCGGTAATGTCTTCATTTTCTTTAAAATACACTAATTGGAAGACAGAGGATGGACGTATTTATCAGATCTCAGAAACTCCTGTAATTTGGCCAGGTAAATATGCTTATCAAAATAATGTAAAACTATCTGGCCTTCAGGGAGATGAAGAACTGGTAATTGGGTTGTCTAAATTAGCTACAAATCAATCAGTTGAGCTATTGCGATTTAAAAACTGGGTCATTCTTTATACGCATGATCATCAAAGTTATAATAAAGAGTTTATTATCGGTTTGGCTATTATGGTTCCTACTTCATCATACCTAGGTTTTGATCAAGCTCCAGAAGAGGGTAATTTTGCTTCAAGCTATTATGCAAGGTTAAAGTTGAGTGAAAATAAACCTTTAACGTACTATGCTTTGGGATGCTGGGAGGTATCTGATTTGAATTTTAAGTCCGAATTAAAATTTAAAGAGTACTTAACATTATTTGTCGAGCACATTGATGCTAAAATTACTCCTACGCTCTTGAACTAACCGCTGTCTCTCTATCTTAATTTTTGCTCAAAAATTCTCCGCCTATATCTTTCTTGTTGTAGAGTCTCTTAATATTAGTTTTGCGGGAACGACTTTTTGTTGTATAGTCCGTTTGCGAGATGACATATCGTTAAGTAATATATTAATTAGTTGTTGAGCCATTTCCTGTATAGGCTGAGCTACTGCCGTTATGCTTGGAGTGTATATATCAAAAAAATCATGATCATCAAAAGCAACTATAGAAATGTCATGTGGAATCTTCAAACCCCTATTATGTATTGCTTTAATTCCATGCATTGTTAAATAATTCGTAGCAAAAAATAATGCATCTAGTTGAATGTTATCTGCTAAAAAAGAAGTTATTTGTAAGATTGTTTGTTTTTTATCATTAGAAAAGGGAATTCTTAAGATATTGGAGGTTAGTCTATTTTCATTCATGGCGTTTACATATCCTCTTTTTCTTTCAGTCATTTGATTTTGGTCGGATTCGAGTTCTATGAAGGCTATATTTGCACATTTCGTTGTTATTAAATAGTTAATTGCTTTATAAGTGCTTTCATAATTGTCCATCACTACATAACTTGTATTAAAGTCTGTAAAAAATCTATCAAACAAAACAACGGGTATGTCATTCTGCATTAGGTCTTTTATCTCTTTTTCAATACCTACAGGAGGTGTTATGATAAATCCATCAACATGACGTTCTGCAAAAAGTTTAATCAGTTCTTTAGTTTTTTGAGTATCGTTTTCGGTACTGCAATAGATAATTTTGTAGCCGCTTTTATTAGCTAATTCTTCAACGTGATATGCTATTTGGGCAAAGAAGTAATCGGAAATCTTTTCAACCATTAATCCAATTGTAAAAGTCTTACCTGTACTCAGACTTTTAGCTAACTGATTTGGGCGAAAGTCATTCTCCTTAATGAATTTTATAACACGCTCCGTTAAATCCTTGCTTATCCTTTTTTCCTCCGCTTTACCGTTCAAAATAAAAGAAATAGTCGTTTTAGACACTTGAAGCGCTTTAGCGATATCATTAATAGAAAGCTTGTTTTTCATTAAAAAGTTATAAATTTTAGTTTTGCTTATTGTAGTAATTGAATATGGACATTTTTAAATACTATGAGCAAATTACGTTTTTTTATTCTAATAATATTTTAATATTTAACTGGGAGTATATACGCATCAAATCTAGGTTCAGTAGAAAATGGCCCAATTGTAAAGTTTTATTTGGCAATTGGATATAATGAATTTTAATTTGCTAAACCGGTTTATAATAATTATTATTGTATATAAATATAAAACTTGTATGATTTTGCCGTGGATTAAAAGTAGTTACATTTACTAGTAACTCATAGATCTTTTGTTGGGTCAGTCAATCTTGGTAATCCAAATGAATGTCTCAATTTTATGATCGAATTTATTGTGATTCGAGGTGGTCTATTCCAGGTAAAAAAAAGGTGTACTCATGAAAATTATTAAAAAAGTAAGTTTAAACTTCTGTTTTCTATTGCTGTTAATTTGCAATGCTAATGCTCAAATTCCTTTTGATGGGCTGGATGTGTATAATACAAAGAAACTTGATTTTAATCATAAAGAGTATGAAAACCCATTGATTAATAGTATTAATAGGGAGCCCTATGTTGCAACTTCGATATCTTTTTCAAGCGAAATAGATGCGTTAAAACTGACTCGGTCCCAATCCTCAAGGCATAGATCTTTAAATGGCAAATGGAAGTTTAAATTTATAAAGGATTGGGATAAACTGCCAGTGGATTTAATGTCGCAAAACATAAATGATAAGAGCTGGGATAATATTCCTGTCCCTTCCACTTGGGAGGCACTAGGTTATGGCCCCCAAGTATATACAGGAGGAGGTTATGAATTTAGGCCGGTCAATCCTCCCTTTGTTCCTAGAGAAAACAATCATATCGGCATTTATGCACGTGATTTTGATATTCCAGAGGTATGGAATAATAAAAACATCATAATGAATTTTGCAGGTGTTCGCGGAGCATTTTACTTATATATAAATGGCAAGAAAGTTGGATATAGTGAAGATGGGACTCTACCTGCGATGTTTGATATATCTCCTTATCTAAGAATTGGGAATAACCGTGTATTTGTAAAAGTTTTGCGATGGAGCGACGGCTCCTACTTAGAGGATCAGGATCATTGGCGGTTTCATGGGATTTGTAGAGATGTAAGTTTAGAAATGCGTCCTGATGTTTATATAAGCGATTTTGCAGTATTAACTGAATTAGATAAAAATTACGAAAATGCGCTTTTGCGTATCAGACCGGTGATATCGAGAAGTAAACGGGTAGATGTTGCGGGATGGAATATCACGGCTAAACTTTTTGATTACAACGGAAAGCCATTTTCAAAAGTAAAAATGACAATGCCCGTAACAGTGTTTACGAGTGAAAAGTATCAACAAAATTACTGGCTTGCTAAATATATGGAGACAAGTGTTGATAAACCTGATCTGTGGTCTGCTGAGACTCCGAACTTATATAAAATGGTTCTTACTTTGACAGATTCTTCCGGTAATGTCATCGAGTCAAGAAGTTGCGCTGTTGGTTTCCGAAAAGTTGAATTTAAGAATGGTCAATTACTTGTAAATGGTAAAAAAGAATATATCTACGGAGTAAATAGGCATGAGCATAATGCGTGGAAGGGCAAAACAGTACCTTATGAAGATATGGTTCGGGATTTAAAGTTAATGAAACAACATGGTATAAATTCTGTACGTACTTCACATTATCCTAATAGTCCGGAGTTTTATGATTTGTGCGATAGGTATGGAATATATGTTATGGATGAAGCGAATGTGGAAACATGTGGCGCTGATGCTGAAATATCAAATAATGATGTTTGGTTATATGCTCAGCAGGAGCGGGTAAGCGGTATGGTAAAAAGAGACAAGAACCATCCAAGCATTATTTTCTGGTCGCTAGGGAATGAATCTGGTGTTGGCTCTAATCACGCCGCAAGAGCAGCCTGGGTAAAAGATTACGACCCAACTCGACCAGTTCATTTTGAGGCCTACCTACATAATGGTGGTTCAAAACAATATGGTAATGGTATTGACTTTATGTTAACGAATAGACCAGCTGTTTATCCTAAAGAGCCAGTTGCAGTAGATATGATAAGTACAATGTATCCTTCAATTGAAGGCCTAATTAATCTGGCTACTCAAAAGGATGAGAATAGGCCTGTTTTGATGTGTGAGTATGCGCATGCAAAAGGCAATTCATTAGGTAATCACAAGGAATATTGGGATGTTATTCGAAAATATCCAAGATTAATTGGTGGATATATTTGGGATTGGATGGATCAGAGCATGGTAAGAAAAGACAGTATTACCGGTAAGGAATATTTTACATCCTTGACTGCGACAAATGGATTGATTGGGGCTGATGGTTCTGTACGACCTTCTCTGCAAGAGTGTAAAAAAATCTACCAATCGATAGCTTTTGCTTATGACTCTGTTTCTAAGAAACTGACAATTAAAAACCTTTATAATTATGTCCATCTTTCAGATTTTAACTTCCAATGGACATTAAAGTCAAACGGACAAATTATCCAAACAACACCTCTTAAAGAGATTAATATAATGCCTGGCGATTCTATTTCCTTTCCGATTAATTATAATTCAGGTAAATTATCTGGAGAAGTGATTTTGGAAATCAATGCAGTTTTGAAGAATGAAACAATTTGGGCAAAAGCTGGGTTCGAGGTAGCATGGGAGCAATTTATTGCAAAGCAGGAACAAGTAAATGCTGATTTTTCTAATAAAAGCAAGTTATATGGTGCATTAGTTGTAGATAAAAATCAGGAAGGTGTTGAAATAAGAAATGACAAGTTTAGCGTCAAATTCAACAATAACACAGGGTTGATATCGAGTTGGACTTTGCTTGGAAAAGAGTTTTTGCAAAGTGGACCTCGTCTTAATCTTTGGAGGGCTCCTACTAATAATGATGGTGACTATCTGCCCAAAATGAGACGTGAAACGGTTAAACAGTGGGTTGGGGCAGGTTTGGATAAATTAGTCCATTCCTTGTTATCGTTTGATATTAATCAACAAGAAGATGGATCTGTACTTGTGAAAACATCATTTCAAGCAAAATCCGTAGGTAATGCAAATTATGTGGATTATGAGACTTACTATACAATCTTTTCGTCTGGTAAAGTAAGAGTTGATACAAAATTGAAACCGGTTGGTAACGATTGGGTTTCTTTTCCTCGTATAGGATATGAACTAGTTGTAAAAAAAGAATTTGAGACGTTTTCATGGTATGGATTTGGTCCTCAAGAAGCTTACAACGATAGGAGCACAGGAGCTAAAATAGGTATATATTCAGGTTCGGTGGATGATCAGTTTGTGCATTATCCATATCCTCAGGCTAATGGTAACAAATTCCGCTGCAATTGGGCATCTTTGGTAAATGTATCAGGAAATGGTCTTGTAGCTGAGGGTTTACCTTACATAGATTCAAGCGTAATGCATTATACACAAGACAATTTAACAATGGCAGTAGACGAAAGCCAGCTTGAATATCAAGAAAATATAACCTGGCATATTGATTACAAAAATTATCCCGTTGGAAACAGAAGTTGCGGGCCTCCACCTTTAGAGAAATATAAACTTTACGCAGAACCAGTTTCTTTTAGTTTCAATCTAATTCCTAAGACTAAAAAGTAATGTGATAATATTTAAATAAATATTTCAATGATGATTGAATGGTAAAAGAAAGGACTTTGTTTGAATCACCTAGAATCAAATTTAAGAACATGATGAGGAGACTGAAGATAAAAAAAATGATAATAAACCAGCTAATGCGAGTTTGAGCACCGGTTGGTTACAGTTAAGTATATAATAGAATAAATGACATTTAAAATAGGTTTCCAAAAATGAAACGGTTAGGTATTTTTTCAACTTTATTATTCATCACCTTTACATCCTCTGTTTTTTCTCAAACAGTTTTTAATCATGGAGATAAGCTTTTATTTGAGAGAGAAGATTTAATAAAAGTTGCTACATATGATTGGCCTGTTACTCTGATAAAGTACCGAATAACATTTGCAGGGGATGTGAATCTTGAAAAGCTGATCTTAACAAATAAACAAAGTAAACAAATTGTACCTGTTCAATTATCGGAGTTAACAAAGGATAAGAATCAAAAGACTACTGCTAATGTTAACTTTTTGGCAACTTTGCCTTCCGGAGGAAGCTATTCTTTTGAACTTAGCGAAAGTAAGGATAGTCACTTGCTTGTTTCAGAGCAGGCAATAAGTCTTAAAAAGAACATAGATATAACCGAAATCAGTAATGGTAATATTCGTATTCGGGTTCCAAGCTCATCTGCTAAAAATCTAAACGAAGTTCCTGCACCTATTATTAGTATTGATAGAGGTAATGGGTGGATTGGAGAAAATCGCTTACTTAGTTTGTCTAAAAAGATCAGTAAAATTGAAAGTGCCATATTGGAGCGGGGACCACTGTTTATTACTTATCAAGTAAAGTATTGGTTTGAAAAAAATGGTTTCTATACGGCTAATCTTAAGGTAATTTCAGGCTATCCATTTGTTGAAATGGAAGAAAGTATGGAAGGATTAGACGAAGTAGACAATATATCACTTTCCATGAAGTGGGAAAAGTTTGATCCCAAAAAAAGATGGGCATGTCAATGGGACAGAGGTGGAGATATAGATAAAATTTGGCCGGCAATTGATAAACCAATTTACGTAGGTAGTACTAAAGAAGACCCACACTGGGTAGGTTCTGATTGGATAGAAAATGTCTCTAAAGAGATGATTTATAGATTATCTCCATATAGTGGAAATGGTGTTCGGGAAGCAGTTCCATTCATTAGCTTTTGGGACGACAGATTAGGAGGTGATGAACTGGGATTAATGGTTTTCGACCATAGTAAATGGCAGGATAATGAATATGGCATTTGGCAAAATACAACTAAGCTTTCGGTAACCTTTAGCTATGATCAAGGTGTACTTAGTTGGAAATATCCTTTAGTAACCGGCACTCGGTCTACTGCCATAAGCATGTTCCTGGCCAGTGAAGGAGAAAAGAAGGTTAAAGAATTTGATGATGTATTAGGTACTATTTCATCGAAGGGGGAACCATTGTCTCCCGAAAAAATTCAGTATAGGTATTTACAATTACTTCATCAGCAATATTCAACATTGCATCTTGATAAAGTAAAAAATTGGATATTATCATATCCCGAAAATGCAAAACGTCCAAATAATCCTTTTGGCGTTGTAGCTAAAATTGATCCTAAAAATTATTACAAAAATTTATTAAAATCCTCGTTTGTATATTACCCTTTAGGGACAAATGTCTACCCCGGAGTTGTTAGTATAGACCATCGATATGTCTACGCCTGGGCCGTTGAAGGATATCTTAATAATTTTAAGCAACTTTCCGAAACGCAAAGAAAAACAGTGGAAGCACTATTTCTAGTGGCTGCCTATGTAAATACTCAAGAAGATATTAACGCAATTAGAACTGCAATGGCTGGTACTCCGAATATGTCAGCGGACGGTTTCTGCGTCCCTTCTCAATCTGCATATTTGTTTCCTGAACACCTAATGGCAAAGGAATGGTTAGACCAATATGAGAAAACAATCGAACTGAATGGTCTTTTCTATACCAGACCAGATGTTAAAGCATTAGAATCCAAAGGTGGAAGATGGGCGGAGAGTCTTGCTTGTTACAACTGGGCATATTTTAGACCGATATCGTTCGCAAATATGGCAGGAGTTTATACAGATGGGAAAAATCGATGGGCAAATCCATATCTCGCAAAGAGAGGCCGATGGATGTCTGATATGCTAACTGCTCCTATTTATAACCCAAATCCAGAAAGTCGTTTAAAAACTAAAGAGGAAGATTGGGCGAAAAGAAAAGTACTTCCTGATAAATGGAAGCAGGGAGACAAATTAATAGAGGATTTAGGTTTCAATAGACAATATCCGGCTCATGGGGCACACGGTTACGGGACAACATTACCACCACCTATTTCTCTATGGGAAACTGCAGTATGGATGAAGAACTATGATCCAATCTTAGCTGAAAATCTTTTTTGGACAGGCAAACCTGGAGAGGAATTCGAGTCAAATAAAACACATACCGACTGGGCAAGGACATTTTCTGAGAGATTCAATTTAAATAATAATGGCACTAACCCTCACTTAAAAAGTGTTAAATATACAGGACACGGATTTGTATTGAGGTCTGGTGTAGATACTCCTGAAGAACTTTCTATACATCTAGATCAGGTTGATGCTGGACCTAACTACAGATGGGGAAATCAAGCAGAAGGTGGCTCGGGTAGTATCTATTTTTATGCGCGTGGGAAGATATTTACAGGTCATGAAAATGAAGCTAATGGTGATCATATACAAAATGATGTGGATGGTGTATCCAATTTTGGTGTAATGAAGAACGGTGATTATCGTTCTATTGGTGCAAATGTTCTAGAAAAGCCACTTTACGATTTAGAGGTTGCACAACTTGCTGAACTTAGATCAGATAATAAAGGAAAGGAATCTTATTCATGGCCGGAATATTTGTCAAGGAGTATCATGTTGGTAGGCACAGATTATTTTTTAGTTTTCGATGAGGTAGGAACAAAATGGCGTCCTGCTCACCGTTTTTCATGGGCAGTGGCTAAAGACCATAATTTCCCTAAAATTGTATTTCTCAATGGAAAAGCCAGAGAAGATCATTGGGGAAAAGCAGAAACACGTACGGCCAAATCATTTCATAGAGATGCTAACGGATCATCACTCGTTTTAGTTAGTCATAAAACTGATGAGGTGTTTATTGATGGGTTTCGGGAAAATCAGGCCCCTTTATTAAATAATCCATTCATTGTAGAAGCTACTCCATTAAAAAAAGAAGCTTTTATAAAAGGAGTGGTGCCTGTAAAAACTAAAACTTCAAAAGATTTGGTTTTTCGGGATGGTGATTTGATTGAATTTAATGCTACAGAAGTGAAATTTACTGGAAGATCTGGTGTAATTCGCCGTTTTAACGATGGTGATATTCATTTGTCCATATTTTCGGGAAATCTAATTGGGATAGGAGAATTTACTTTTGAATTAGATCAGGACGATACAGGATTATCAGCAATTTTAGAAAAATCCGGGCAAATTTCCGGTAAATTTAAAGCCAGGGTAAATACTAAATTAACTGTCTCTGGAATCATAGAGAATAGGAACTTTTATATAAATGGAAAGTTAGCTCATCAGAATAAACTAGATAAAAAAGTAGAAATATCCCTGCCAGCTGGAGAGTATAGATGGGAATTTACAGATGAGAATCCAATTCCGGAATCTCCTAAAATAGTACGTACAGAGTATTTGAAAAAAGGAGTAAAAGTACATCTTCAATTTCCAGATGGGATAATGAATGGACAGGCAGAGATTTCTGAAGATGGAGGGAAGACATGGGAAAAAGGTAATAAAATTACGCAAAGTACTTTTGTGATTAATGAGAATAAGCAGGAGAAAATCCATGTTCGTGTACTAAGTATTGTAAAAGGTAAGTCTAGTGTTCCTTCTCAGGAATATCCAGTTTATTTTATTAAAGAACTTCCACATTATCCTGAGGGGCTAAATCTGAAAATAGCTGAAAATAAAGTGTCTGTTTCTTGGGGGCAAGTTCTAGGTATTACTAGTTACCGTCTATATAGAAGGGAAATTGGATCTAAAGACTTCTTGAAAATTTACGAAGGAATCTCTAATACTTTCGAAGACAAAAATATTTTAGGTGTTCAAAAACCGTATTTGCTTCCCGGTAAACTTGATAACTTGCATAAGGATAGAAAGGGGCTTATTGTTTATGAATATGCTGTATCATCTGTTACCGGTAAAGGAGAAGGAGTACTATCTCCAATACAAACCTCCGATCCCTCATCATGGCTCAATTGGTATCCTAAAACAGACTTAAAATTTAAAAGACAATCAGCGTTTTGGCTTCCTCCTTATGTGAAATCTGTAGATATTCCTGAAAAATTTTATCCAGACTAGGATAAATTGAATCATAATTTTTAACTAAACTTAATCGAAAAATTTAGACCCATGAAACGGACATTTATATTACCTCTTACACTTTGTTTTTTTATTTGTGCTTTTAGTTCATTTAAAAATTTTTCTAAAAAGAAACAGCATGGAAATCCTTCATCTAAGGAAAAGAATAATTTATATGATTTAGATAATTTCCCCAAAAAGGCTGATCCTTTAGCTATAGGCGAGCTTGTTGCTAATCGCTTTTTAGAGCTACCTCATTCGCAATACGGCAGCCCGCTTCGTATTAATGAGCCCCGTACACAGGTAACATATCCCGACGTTTGCACATGGCTCGGAGGTTTTTGGTTTGCAGAAGCTACTCAAAATAAGAAATTATTTAAGTGTTTTGAAGATCGATTTCAGCCACTGTTTACTACAGAAGCACATCTTCAACCAAAACCTAACCATGTAGATAACAACGTATTTGGTACTTTACCACTAGAGCTTTATATACAAACAAAGGATAAGAAATATTTGGATATGGGGATGATGTACGCAAACACACAATGGGAATTACCCAATGATAACGTTTCTCTAACTGAAAAAGAATGGGCGAATAAAGGATATTCCTGGCAAACGCGTATTTGGTTGGATGATATGTTTATGATCACAGCTATACAAGCTCAGGCATATCGCGTCACGAAAAATACGAAATACATTGATCGCTCAGCCCGCGAAATGCTGATTTATTTGGACTCAATACAACGTCCAAATGGCTTGTTTTATCATTCACCAGAAGCTCCATTTGTATGGGCTCGAGGAAATGGTTGGATGGCTGTAGGCATGACCGAGTTACTACGTATTCTTCCTGAAAACAATGTTGACAGACCTGTAATTATGAAAGCGTACAAGAAAATGATGGCAACATTAAAAGGCTATCAGGACGAAAATGGGATGTGGAAACAATTGGTAGATGATCCTACAATGTGGGAAGAAACATCTGGAAGTGCAATGTTCACCTATGCGATGATTGTAGGTGTGAAAAAGGGTTGGTTAGATAATAAAGAATATGGTAAAGTTGCTCGCAAAGGTTGGATAGCATTAACTGGATTTTTAGAAAAGAACGGGGATATAAGAAGTGTTTGTGAAGGTACGAATATCGGTGCAACGAAAGAGCATTATCGTAAACGTTTGCAGTTGACTGGCGATCTCCATGGTCAAGCTCCTATGCTTTGGTGTGCATATGCACTAACTACTAAAAATTTATAAAATTATTCTATGTTAAAAAAAATCAAATTCTGTATAGTTGGATTCTTATCTATTATAGTCCAGTCAAAAGCACAAACTAATGATTCTTTTCCTCAGTTAGGAAAGAATAGTGTAAAGGAGGTGATAAACGCTATGACTGTAGAGGAAAAGGTTCTCATTCTTATGGGACTGGGTAAAGATAACTGGGAAAGGCCACCAAAAGATAATTGGTCTCTTTTTGTTGCTGGTATCGGTGGAAGGACATATGCCATCCCAAGGTTAGGAATCCCTTCAGTGATTTTTGCAGATGGACCGGCAGGTTTACATATAAGTCCAAATCAAATTGTAGGAGCTAAGGCTGAAATGGAGATGCAGGCATCAGAACAAAAGCGAACCAGCGAACTAGATAAAACCAGAAAAAAGATTAAATCCTCATATTATTATTGTACTGCTTTTCCAACAGAAACTGCTATTGCTTCGTCTTGGAATGTTGATCTCGTAGAAAAAGTTGGAAAAGCTATGGGGAAGGAGTCCTTGGAATATGGAGTAGACGTTATTCTTGCGCCAGCAATGAATATACAGAGAAATCCGCTATGCGGAAGAAATTTTGAATATTATTCCGAAGATCCATTGTTATCTGGAAAACTCGCATCTGCTTTAGTTAAGGGTATTCAGCTTGATGGAGTTGGTGCTTGCGTCAAACATTTTGCTGCAAATAATCAGGAAACTAATAGGCATAGTTTTGACCCTCTTGAAGTAGGGACAGGATGGCATCGTCTTCTGGATAAACCAACAATCAATGCTGTTATATCGCAAAGAGCCTTACGCGAAATTTACTTAAGAGGGTTTGAAATTGTTACTAAAGAGGCCCGACCAAAATCAATAATGTCATCTTACAATCGTCTCAACGGTTTTTATACTTCAGAGTCTAAAGAATTATTAACAAATATTCTAAGAGATGAATGGGGTTACAATAGTTTTGTGGTTACAGATTGGCGGGCTGGGATTGATGTCGCGGCTCAAGTAATGGCAGGAAATGATCTTTTTATGCCTGGACGTTATCAGTACGAAGAGTTGATAAAGGCGATTAAAGATCGTAGATTAGATTTGAGCTCAATAGATATGAATGTAGAACGAATTTTAAATTTTATTCTAACAACACCTCGATTTAAAAGGTATGAGAATTCAAATAAACCGAATCTATCAGAACACTCGAAAATAGCTTACCAATCTGCATTGGAAAGTATTGTATTGCTGAAAAATAAAAACAGTACTCTCCCACTTAAAGAAGTGAAAAATGTGGCCCTTTTTGGAAAAACATCTTATTCATTTATAACTGGGGGCACAGGTAGCGGTGAGGTAAATTATAAACATGCTGTATCTATTCTCGAAGCTTTTAAAACAGGCGGATATAAATTATCAAAAGTGCTTGAAATGAAGTACATGCAATTTATTGATTCGGTAAGAAATAATTCAACAGATAAAAAAATCAAGCAATCTGTCGATTTTCATGATGAGATGAGTATCTCTTCTGAAATTATAAAAGACCAAGAGAAAAATACTGAAGTTGCTGTAATCACGATTGGGCGCAGTTCAGGTGAAGGATTTGATAGAAAAGTTGATAATGATTTTAATTTAACCAGAAACGAAAAAGAACTTATAAATAAAGTGTCTGATATTTATCATAAGGCCGGAAAAAAGGTGGTAGTTGTCCTTAATATCAGTGGAGTTATAGAAATGGATAGTTGGCGAAATTCTGTGGATGCCATCGTTCTTGCCTGGCAAACCGGACAGGAGGGGGGTAATGCAGTTTTAAATATTTTGAACGGAAAGGAAACGCCTTCTGGTAAATTGGCGGTTTCATTTCCAATCAAATATGCTGACGTTCCATCCTCCGACCCTAAAATGTTTCCTGGTATCCCTATTGAGAATCCTGTTAATGCGCTTTATAATGAAGGAGTCTATGTAGGCTATCGTTACTACAACACTTTTAATATCCCTACTGCATATGAATTTGGATTCGGAATGTCTTATACACAATTTGAATACTCGAATCTTAAATTAAGTGACACAATATTCAAAGATAAAATAAGGCTGAGCTTTACTGTTAAAAATATTGGAAAATTTTCCGGAAAGGAAATAGTACAACTTTACATTTCGGCTCCAAAATCTCAATTAGACAAACCTACTTACGAATTAAAAGGATTTGAAAAAACAGTTTTATTGAAACCAAATGAAAGCCAACTTATAATAATAGATATCTCTCCTAAACTACTATCCTCGTTTTGGAGTGGAAAATCTGCATGGATTGCAGATAAGGGTATCTATGAAGTTTTAGTAGGTTCATCTTCTGAATCTATAGACTTACGATCATCTTTTAATTTAAATAATGATATCATGGTAGAAAAGGTAAATAACTATCTATACCCAAATTATATGTTAAATGAGTTAAATTCTAGTACTAACTAATCTAAAATCTAATAAAATGAAGCGAAAAATTTTAATTATTATTACTTTATTTCTTTTTCAATCATTGGTGCGAGCTAATGTGAAGCCTAATGGTCTGTTTTCTAACAATGCAGTTATTCAGCAAGGAGTTGCAGTTCCTGTTTGGGGTGTCGCTGATATTGATGAAAAAATAACTATAGAATTTGCTGGTCAAAAAATAAGTGTTACTACAACTAAGGATGGTAAATGGAATGCGAAACTAAAACCTTTAAAAGCTGGTGGACCTTATGAAATGATAATAAAGGGAAAGAATACGATTATATTATCTAATATAATGGTTGGTGAAGTATGGTTATGTAGTGGACAGTCAAATATGGTCTATCAGGTTGAGCGTATAGCCCCTGAAGGAAACTCTCAAAAATTAGCAGATGTTCTAATTGAAGCGGCGAATTATCCAGAAATACGACAATTTTCTATCCCTCTATCCAATTACACATCTATTCCAGAAACAGCTATTGATATCAATGGCGGATGGGATATCTGCAACTCACAATCTGTGAAGAAGTTTTCTGCAGTAGGATATTTTTTTGCCAAAGACCTGTATAAGAAATTAAATGTTCCTATTGGAATCATCAATTCTTCCTACGGTGGTACAATGATAGAACAATGGATCGCGAAGGACTATTTAATGCAATCACCTGAATTAGAGAAAACCCTTAAAGATTACGAACGTAATCTAAACCAATTCCCATCTCGCTTAGAAAAGTTTCAGTTAGATGAACCTAAGTTATTAGAAAAATGGAGAAGTGACTCAGAATTGGCAAAAAGCGAGGGCAAGGAGCTTCCACGTAAACCGATGCCTCCACGCCATCCTGCATCTAGCGGAGGTCCAACAGGTTTATATAATGCGATGATTGCACCGTTGGCACCGTTTGCAATCAAAGGAGTTGCCTGGTATCAGGGTGAACAAAATGCAAGTAGAGGAATGCAGTACCGTCAGCTACTTCCAACGTTAATAAAGAACTGGCGTACAACCTGGTCTAATCAAAATTTGCCATTTATTATTGTACAGTTGCCTGCACATAGAAATCTTAAGCCCGAGTTAAGGGAGGCTCAACTGCTTACAACCAAAGTAGTTCCTAATACCGCTTTGGTGGTTACCACAGATTGTCATACAGATACAACTGATATTCATCCGCGTAATAAGCAACCTGTTGGAGAACGTCTTGCTGTTGCAGCCAGAGGGCTAGCATACAACGAAAAAATTGAATTTCAGGGCCCAATTTACGAATCACATAAAGTTGAAAGAAATAAAATTGTTTTATCTTTTAAGCATGTTGGTAAGGGTTTAACAACGAATGGGAAAGACCTTAAAGATTTCTTTATCGCAGGACCTGATAAAAAGTTCTATCCTGCCAACGCAGTCATAAAAGATAATAATGTGGTGGTCTATAATGATAATGTTAAAATTCCCGTTGCTGTACGTATGGGATGGAACACTACTCCAATAATAAACCTTTATAATAAAGAAGGGTTACTTGCTCCTCCTTTTAGAACTGATGTTGAATAATTTCAACTCTAAGTTACTCAATGTCTTAGGATTTGATTTTTTTCAAAAAGAGAACATAAAGAGGTTTTTTTTTGAAAAAAATCAAATCTATATCAAAATGTTTGCTATAATTTAAGGGTTTCAATGCAATATTTTCAATAATTGAATTATTGTGCTAAACCGGTTTATTAATTTTTTATATTTGAATAACTAATTTAAAATCATGAACAAAATAAAACTACTTTTTTATCTATGTGTACTTATATATTTTAGTGCTAGAGAAGCAAATGCTCAAAATTTAATAGATGACATTTCTCAAAAACCTAAAGCGGCATATTCAACAAGAATCTTAAAAAAAGATTACAGTGGACCGGTTATGCAAGTTAGGAGAAGTTCAGATAATCAGCTGGTTGATGTTTATTTTGATGCTTCAGGAAAATTGTCTTTAAAATCTCCTGTTTCTGTTGAGGGTGGAGGAGTTGCTACAAAATTAATTCTTGAAAATTGGGTAGGAAAAAACTCTGCTTTCGTTACGACATGGTATGATCAGAGCGGTAATGATAATCATGCTACTCAAAAAAATATAGCATTTCAACCACGGGTAATAAACGAAGGTGCTATTGAGTCTTTAGCAAATGGAACTCCGTCATTAAAAATGTTGGGTGGTGCTACTGGTGGTAATGGTTTTAATTTACCATTTAATTTATCTGGTGTTTCTGATCTAAGTATTATTACTGTATTAAAACAAGCGGGTAACCTAACTATCGGAAATCATATTTTCGGTACAAACGGACCTACAGGTAAGACACCAGGTAAGCTTCAGATCATGTATTTTTCACCTAACATTTTTGCTGTTCAGTCTTCGAGTATGTTGAAATTACCTGTAAGCCCTTCAGAACTATATTCGGTGCGCTTTAAAATCACCTCAGAAGCTGATGGTACAGTGCAAATTACCGCTGGCAAAAAAACTAGTGCGACTGTCAGCGGACTCTTGACCATACCTTTTGATAGCTCTAATCCTACACTGTATCGATTTGGAAACGCTGTTTACAATCGGAATTTTGAAGGTTTAAGTCCTGAATTTATAATTTATACTAACGTATTAAACGATGTGGATGCAGCGAAATTAATTTCTGGTCAGAATTCGTTTTTTGGGTCAAAATAAGTCCAACTAACAAACCTAGTATTATAACAGTAAATATTAAACGAAAATGAAAAAACAAGTACTGTCATTGGTCAAGATACTAGTATTCTTGCTAGTAATTGCTTTAAATCCTACCAGCCTAAAAGCACAAAAGCTTTTAGATAATTTATCTACCCAACCAACCCTGGCATATTCTGTAAGACAGATTAAATCTTCATATACAGGTCCAGCTGTTCGTATAAGACGCGATAATGATAATCAACAGGTAGACGTATATTTTAATGCAGATGGTGTCATAACTTTAAATTCTACTGTTTCTGTTGCTGGAGGCGGTGTAGCAACAGAAACTTTATTAAGCACATGGGTTGGTAGTGCTTCTGCTTTCATTACAACATGGTATGATCAAAGCGGAAATGCTAATCACGCAACGCAAACAACAACAACTTTTCAACCTCGAATAATAAATGCGGGCGTTGTTGAATCTCTACCTAATGGAATGCCTACCTTAAGAATGTTAAGCGGTGCGCTTGGAGGAAATGGATTTAATTTGCCAATTACTTTAGCGAATGTTAATTCTATGAATTTGTTTATTGCAACAAGGCAAGACGGAAATACTACTAATGGAAATCATCTTTTTGGCACAACTGGCCCAACTAGCGGTTCAGCAGGAAAACTTCAAATTCATTACAATTCTGCAGTAACTTTGGGTGTTCAATCTGCTACCAGCTACAGTACAAATAGACTGGCCATAACCAGTGGTAGCTTTGTGAGTGCAAGATTTAAATTGACCGCTGCTGATAATGGAACGGTACAAGCATTCTCGTCATCTAAATCAAGTTTACCGGTTTTGTCATCCTTAACAACGGCATTAGACGCAACAGTGCCATCTATATATCGTATTGGTAATGCTAGTTATGCAAGAAATTTTGAAGGAGTAAGTCCCGAGCTAATTTACTTTGCCTCTTCAGTAAGCGAAGCTGATGCTGCAACAATTCTTGATAATCTTAATAGTCAATATGTTTCAGTTGCTCCGGTATCATCTGCGGCAACAAACATATCAAGTACTGGTTTTACCGCAAACTGGACTGCACCAACCGGAGGGCTTCAAGAAAACTCAACCTATACATTTCAATATTCCACCACCTCAGACTTTACATCAGGGAATGTGCTTACTACTAATTTGTCATCTACCAGCAGAAGTATTTCTGGTCTAAGTGCTGAGACACAATATTGGTATAGAGTTCTTGTAAATACAGGAACTGGCGGAGGTGACGGCGGCTGGTCAGCTACCCAAACGCTGACAACAAGTGCTACTCCTCTTCCAATTAGTTTGAAAAGTTTTACAGTTAAAAAGGCGGACCAAGGTGCCGAATTAAAATGGTCAACAGCTTCGGAAAACAATAATGATCATTTCGATTTAGAACGTTCGTTAGATGGCAAATCTTTTGTACTCATTGGTTCAATAAGTGGAGCAGGTAACTCTTCAACTATTAGAAATTATTCATTCATCGATAAATATCCCTCTGTGGGTACGAACTACTACCGTTTGAAACAGGTAGACAAAAATGATGACTTCACCTTATCTGATCTGGTTCATTTGGATTATAATTTTTCGGCTGTGAAAATCAGTATATACCCAAATCCGGTAACAGATATTATTCATATTGATTTAAAAACTAACACTTCATCTGATTATTTAATAAAGATCTCAGATTTGTCAGGAAAGTTTATAAAAGCCATTCGTTCAAGTAATAAACTGCCAGAATTTAATGTAGCTGAACTCATTCCAGGAATTTATGTTATTGATATTCTGAACAGTTCCACCAATAAAAGCATTACCCGTAGTAAGTTCGTTAAATTATAATGATTAAAAATTTCATCTGAGATGAGAGTCTCAGATGAAATGTAAAAGAACCGTAACGAAATAAGTTAATAGTATTTCTGTTGCTTTTTTCTTGGTGATACCAACATAATACTAACTTATTATAAACCTATTATGAAAACGTTTACTTGTAAATTTCATAGTCTGCTAATTATGATCAGCGCTGTGATAATTGTAATTAGCATGAGTTTTTCTCAGTTGACTGCCCAAGCGCAAGGGGCAAGTTCGGCTATATTTCCGATGGATTTTGTTCCACACGAAGAAACATTGTCGCAAGTTTATGCTCGAGAAACACGTTTAATAGATGCTGATAGTGCCTTTTTTATAGGATATAATACTGCTGTTACCAACGGAACTGTCTCTACCTGGGTGAATAATTATTTATCACCTATTAATCTGGCTGCGGACAAGGTTGGAAGTACAAGTTATTATCATGTGGTTGATTTATTCGAGCTTACTAAATTCGCTATTGATTATAATCATCGTGAGCTTGATTCCATATTAATCAGTAAGCTTGCTTATGCTCATGCTTTGTGTTTATCAACATTTAAAGTAGAATCTCAAAATGATATTAATGCTGGTGGTACAGGGTATCCATTTGATTTAAATACAGTTCATCCAGCAAATAGCTTTTTAAGTTCTGCTATTAGTTTGAAGCTCTTAGGGGCCTATAATGGAGCTGTTAAAGACTCAACAGAATCATTTATTACAAGATACGTTGAAAATAAAGGTCAGTTTGATGGTTTTTACCAAACTACAGGATATAATAAAGAGATTTTTATGTGTGATATTGGTTCTAATATATTGTATTTATATCAGTCTGAACCAACTAAGTACCCTAAAACTAAGCAAACCTTTGAGTCATTTTGGTCAGGCTTAACCCAAGCTTCCTATGATGGCGACAATTCACCACATTATGATGCCTCGACAGGTATTTGGACTGCATTACGAATGGCATTATTGCATAACAGATTAGATGATTTAAAAATCAGGAATGATTTTCTTCGAATGCTTACCCGTATGGCAAAAACCGTTATGAGTAATGGAGAAACAGCTAAATGGTCTAAAAGTATGGGAGGACCGTTAATCAGTAACAGGCAACTGACTAATGATGCTAGCGATGAACTCTCTTGGACATTGAAAATGGGCTATAAATTATTTAATGACCCTTTCTTGTTATATGTTGCCAGAAAATATGAAGACTTACGTTTAAGTGGGGGCGTTGCATCGTGGCAGGCAAGCAAACGTACCAAGGTTTATCCTGTGGGTATAAATTATTCCTCGGTTCGTAATGTTGTTCCAGGAGTAAATACTCCTCTAAGTTTTGTAACAGACCGTCTAACCTCGAAAACGCAATATAACGGGTTATTATTAGGAAGAGGTGACACCAACACGAAATTGGTTCAGGATAAAATGATCCTTTCAACGGGGCGGCATCCACGTTCACCGTATTTTATGATGGATATGAGCTACACCCAAAGCAAAGCATCGGTTGACCAACGCATCGGTGCCGATAATTTGATCTTTGATGGCACTCATTTATGTACTTATTTAGATCGTCCTGGCAACGGTAACCAAATCAATCGTCCTTTTCTTTGTCCTACAAGCTACACCTATCCTTTAGTAAATGCAACCTTCGGTGAAGCTGCACCTTCTGCCGATTACAACACGAAAATGGGATTTAATCCTTCATTTGATTATGTACTGCAGAGAGATTCCGCATTTAATATAAATGAAAATACTGCCTATGGAAGTGTAGAATATAGTAAATTTCAATATAACGGAGTTTCAGCAAAACGTGAAGTTATGCTGTTGCATAACGGGATTTTAGTGGTTCTTGATAGAATGAAAGCATCTTCTGCGTATGCAGGAGGACATAATGCCGGGGTGATTTATCAAGTTTGGCCTTCTATCCAAGCACAAGACACTGCAAAGAGATGGGTTTTGCAAGGGCAGCACTTACCTACTTTAGTGGATAAGACTGCTAATCCAAACGGTCACAACACACTTTATTATTTCCCACAAGTGGGAAGTGCCACACAAGCAAGTATACTAACTGATCCTAACCTTCCGAGAAACGCCATTTGCAAGGCGTTTTCTGTCAGTAAATCAATAAGTGCTAATGATTCAGTTAATGTACTTTCATTAGTCATTCCTGTTCGTAACACCTCTTTAGTAAACACGCTGATAAGTGCAATTAAAACAAGCGAGAGTAATGGTACATTCACAATTCTCCTTCCACAAGACTCTGTTACCGCTAAATTCATAACATTCAAACCTGGCCAAGTGCCTACAATCATAGACTCAGCTGTTGTTGATACATTAGCGTTGTTACCTAAAGGGATATTGGATAGTTTGGCATCTTCCCCGACCGCATCTTATTCTGTAAGACATCTTAGATCCGGTTATCTAGGAGCGGCAATGCGGGTAAGAAGAAGTAATGATAATCAATTGGTTGATGTATATTTTGATGGAACAGGCATAGTTTCTTTGAGTTCCAAAGTTTCAGGAGCCGGAGGTGGTCCCAAATCAAGTAATTCGTTAGGTACCTGGGTTGGTAGTAATTCTGCTTACGTCACAATTTGGTACGATCAAAGCAATAATAATAACGCTACTCAAACAACTACAGCTTATCAGCCACGAATTATTAATTCGGGAGTAATCGAATCACTGCCCAATGGTATGCCTGCCCTAAAAATGCTGAATGGCGCAACGGGAGGCAACGGGTTTAATTTTACATTTAACCTGTTAAACTTGAATAATATCAATGCTTTTTTCGCCTTAAGACAAGATGGTAATACAGCAAACGGGAATCATTTATTCGGAACATCAGGTCCAACCGGTGCTACAGCTGGTAAGCTTCAAATACATTACTATAACGCTACACAATTAGGAATGCAATCTTCTGCCACTTATGGCTCTAGCAGATTGCCTATTACATCAGGAAATTTCTTAAGTGTACGATTTAAAGTAACTGATGCTGCTTCAGGAACCGGTCAGATTTTAACTTCTTCAAAAACAGGTGCAACCGTAACAAGCCTCCTGACTACATCTCTAGACGCAACGGCACTAACCCTATTCAGGTATGGTAATTCTGCCACTGTTCGAAATTTTGAAGGTGTAAGCCCAGAATTTATTTACTACGGTTCTTCTTTAAGCGATGCTGATGCAACTATTATTATGAATAACCAGAATAATAGTTTTGTGCAGAAGGCGCCAATATCAGGAGCTGCTACAGCTGTGACTACGAATGCATTTACCGCAAATTGGACGTTACCATCTGGTAGCGCACATTCATCATATACTTATACCCTACAGTATTCTTCAACGTCTGATTTTTCTTCTGGAACCACTACCATTGCGAATATCTTAAGCAGCCAAACAAGTAGAACTATTACCGGATTAAGTCCTAATACCGATTATTGGTATCGTGTATTGATTAGTGTTTCAGGATCTGGAGGCGGAGAAAGTGGCTGGTCTGTTGTTCGTACCTTAAAAACATTAATAATCATGCCTATTAGTTTGGTGGATTTTAATGTTAAGAAAACAAGTTCTGGTGCACTATTGAACTGGAAGACCGTTTCAGAAAGTGAAAACGATTATTTCGAAATTGAACATTCTGTAAACGGTAAGAACTTTGCTCCGATAAGTAAGGTCAACGGAGCAGGTAATTCGTCTAAACTGCTGGCTTATAATTTTGTAGATCGCAATCCAGCAGCCGGATTGAATTATTACCGTTTAAGACAGGTAGACATCAATGGCGATTCAGATTTTTCGAATTTTGTTTCTTTGAATTATAGTCTTTCTATAGGGGATGTAAACATATACCCTAATCCGGTTGCAGATATTTTGCATATAGATATGGCGACTACTTCCGAAAAGGAATTCTCTATTAAAATAATCGACCTTTCTGGTAAAATTTTAAAAAGATTTAATCTTAGGAGTAGTAAGGTTGAGGTAAATGTAAACGATTTGCAATCTGGTGCTTATTTGGTTGAGGTTACTGACACTTCTACCCAAAATCGATTAGTTCTAAGCAAATTCATCAAGCAATAATTTTTAGTCGCATACACCTGTTTTATGAACATATTAAAAAGTGTTTCCAAAAAATATCTGCTTTGCTTGATGTGTTTTTATTCATTCAACGTACATGCGCAGAATACATTAGATAGTCTCTCATCGCAACCAACTGCCGCATATTCAACAAGGCTGTTAAGCTTAGCATATACCGGTCCTGCAATGCAGATCAGACGATGCAGCGACGACCAATTAGTAGATGTGTTTTTTGATGGGGCGGGAATAATTTCTTTGATGTCTCCTGTTTCTGTTGCAGGAGGAGGCCCTGCAACAGAAACACTGTTAGGTACTTGGGTAACTGATAATTCTGCTTATGTAATGATTTGGTACGATCAAAGCGGCAATGGTAATAATGCAACACAAACTATAGTTGCTTATCAACCTCGTATTGTTAACGCCGGTGTGGTTGAAGCATTATCCAATGGAAGGCCAACTGTGAGGATGCTAAATGGCGCAATAGGAGGTAATGGGTTCAACTTGCCATTTAGTTTATTAAATGCCGCAGACATAAACGTATTTGTCGCGTTGAGGCAAGATGGTAATACTACAATTGGTAATCATATTTTCGGAACCAGCGGACCGACGGGAGCAACACCTGGTAAATTACAACTGCATTATTATAATACTACTCAGCTCGGCATGCAATCTACAGTTGGTTATGGTAGCAGCAGGCTTTCAGTTATTGCAGGAAGTTTTATAACCGCGAGGTTTAAAATCACGCCAGATGCTGGTGGTACTGGGCAGATATCGAATTCATCTAAAGTTGGATTGCCTGTTACTGGACTATTGGGGACATCATTGGATGCAAGTCCTTTAACATTGTTTCGAATAGGTAATAATACGTATTCCCGCAGCTTTGAAGGCGTCAGCTCAGAAGTTATTTGCTATATATCCCCAGTTACTAACGCAGATGCAAATAAGATATTAAGCTATCAAAACAGCAGTTTTGTTCAAGCTCCGCCAATATCAAACGCTGCTACTGTGATTAAAAACAATCTCTTCACAGCAAGTTGGGCTGCACCGTCAGGTGGAGTTTCTTCCTCGACGTACACCTACACTTTACAGTACTCTACTACCGCAGATTTTTCTTCTGGAAATGTCTTGGTCGCGAATATTGCTAACACGGTGTTTAGTAGGATTATAACAGGTCTATCTTCAAACACATCGTACTATTATCGTGTATTAATCAATATCCCGGGAACGACCGGGGGCGATAGTGGTTGGTCTGCAGTTAAGAGTGTTACAACCATGGCTGTTTTACCAATCAGCTTAACAAATTTTGATGTTGAAAAAACAAGCAATGGCGCATTATTAAATTGGAAAACTGCTTCAGAAACGAATAATAAATATTTTGAACTTGAGCGATCTATTGATGGTAAGTTATTTACTTCGATAGGAACAGTAAATGGAGCTGGCAGTTCTTTCTTTAGTTTAAGCTATACATTTATTGATAAAGCTCCAGCATCAGGTTTAAACTATTACCGATTGAAACAAGTAGATTTTGATGGGAACAGCACGACATTTAATCCATTAGTATTGGATTATAAACTAACAGAAAATAGCTCGTTTGTTTATCCTAATCCTGCAGAAAACAGTTTAAATCTCAATTTAGGAAGTATTGTCGGTAAGATTACAATCCGGATAGTATCCATTTCTGGTATAGTTGTTAAACAGCTTACTTATAATAACGAACCCTTAAATATTTCCAATCTCTCTCCCGGCACGTTCATGATCGAGGCTATTAGTCCGGCTGGCGATCCTGTTTTTAGAAGTAAGTTCATTAAAAAATAGATATAAACCAATCATGACCATAACATTAGAGAATATTTTATGTGTTTAGAAATAAAAAAAACGTGGTATTTTTTAGCTTTTATGCTTTTGGTCACCTGCAAAAATGAAGCTATTTGCCAAGTATTGCCTGTTCAGCCTAACTATCTGCAATATTCAATAAACTTATATAAGCCTATAACTAATTATCCTGCGGCCAGGCCTGACGATATTGTAAACGGTTCTGTAAGAGCTTATGCTTTATATGTAGCTACAAATGATGCTACCTATTTAACCCAATGTAAGAATAACATGACTTACATATTTAATGACTGGGCTGCTAATAGCGCTAACATGACCAAGTATAATATTTTTTTTAACCTTTATCAGGTTTGTACAGCTTATGAGGGGTTAAAACTCACTAATAATGTACTTCCGGCCTGGGAGCCGTTAATGCTAAATTATATCACCATGTTTAATACCCATGCTATGGGAGATAATAATCAAGTATACGCCAGAGCTTCAGGTTTGGCGTATGGAATTAAGCTCTTTCCGGCGCATCCTCAGGCGGCTGATATTTCAACTTATATTGATAATGTATGGAACCAATGGTATCCAAATAAAGATGTAGATGAAAATGCAATTCATTATTGTTCTATTGGAATGCGTGATA
Organism: Flavobacteriaceae bacterium PS02338; assembly: GCA_029959615.1. Classification (GTDB taxonomy): domain Bacteria; phylum Bacteroidota; class Bacteroidia; order Sphingobacteriales; family Sphingobacteriaceae; genus Pedobacter. The sequence goes on from JASCOD010000011.1 coordinate 141,799, forward strand.
TTATCAGGATGGCCAAAATAACGAATCGGGAAAGCCTGTTAAATAATGCAGACGTTAAAAAATGGGTTATTCGCTATCGAGATATTGTTAATCCTTCAGGATCTTTACCAGAGGTTGGAGACGATTATTTCTTCGAACAATGGAGTCCTTGGTTGTTTAACTTCGAATATTTTGCGGTAATGTTTAATGATCCTACACTAATTGAAGCCGCATGGAGATTGTTTGCTAACGGCAGCAAGAATGAACCTGAAGAATTTAACGAACTGGAGTCGATCACATCGCAGGTAACCGCTATGCTTCCAACATCTGCACAAACAAATTCTGTAATTACTCGAAGAACAGTGCGTGGTACTACAAATATACCCGATAAAATGATTCTTGCCAATTCAAGAATTCCTGGTTCTCCATCAATCAACGTGGAATTGTATGGTAGAGGATCTCATTCACATCCAAATCGAATTGGCGCAATTCAGCATTATGAAACTGCAAATGTTCCCTTATTTCATAACATGACAAGGCATCAGTATGACGCCCGGCTTGGAAATATTGTATATGTTTCTCCCGATGCTGCACCAATTCCTCTGGCAATAGATAACACAACAACTAATTCCGGCATTGCTAAAACTGATGTATGGTATGAACAAGTTATTGAAACAAAAAAAATGCTTGCTTATGATTCAATTGCTAACCCCGATGCCAGGCGCATAGTTGATTTAACTCTTAGACTTTCCACCGCAAATACAGGCAAAGATATACAGGTTATTGTAGATAATTTTCGTTTAGAGTCTGCTGATGGTACTCAAACAATTCCTTTAGAGATGTGTGAATCGCTTGCCAAATGGACTCGTACAGGCAATCCTTATTCTTTAACAACAGATCGAACACAAGGAGATTACGCGGTAAATATCAACGTGAAAACTGCAGAAACGAGTTTTTTTTATGGGTTTAAATTTACAGGCACAAACATTGTTAATTTTAATGCAAGTGACTATCCTATTTTAAAGTTTGATTGGAAACAGAAGGTCGTACCACAAAATAACAATGCTCAAGCTCCATGTGTGATTCATGAATCTACAGATCTGTGGTTTATCGTCCGTATGGAAAATACAGACTTTAGCGCCGGAAATATTGATAAAGAAGCTAATATAGCCGGAGTGCTTATTGATACGCTTGGAAAAGACTGTTATGGTCGTGTGACTTTATCAAACTACAGATTTACAGGTAGTAAAGTAAATAGCCAACTTGTAAGAAAGCAGCTACTTACAAAAGAAGGAATTTTAATATTACAAGATGAATTAACGCCAGATTTAAATGCCGTGAATATGTACGCTGCTCAGCTTTGGCATATGTATTCTAAAGGATCTTCAGGCGCTAACTGGTTTGATTCGCCCGGTGATCCTGCCAGATCTTTTTTTGATCCGCTAACAGGAGGAGTAATTAAAAAATCGCTTTTAGTGTACTATAATTCAGTATCAAGTCGGACTTATTCTTTTTCGTTATATAATGTAGGCGGTATGGATCGATTCTCTACCTATGCAAAGCAAAGCCTTGTGCCTGGTCAAACAGTTAAGTTCGTTACGGTTTTAGTACCTCATGATAATTCAGTAAGAGCAGCAAATATTGCCAATAGTATTATAGTAGATACCTCTACACCTGTAACAAATATTTCTATAACATATCCTGAACCTCTATATATTCGTTTAGGCGTAGGGGATATGTGGGAAGTCTCGAGAACTCCATTCTAATTAATAATTTTAATATCAAATCCTAATTGTTGCCCATGTCTCAAAAAGCAAAATTTACCGATCAAAAATTTCTGGTCACCTTAATCTTTGTAACTTCTTTATTTATGTGCTGGGGTATCGCCATTACTATGGCAGATGTACTCAATAAACATTTTCAGGATGTTTTAAGTCTTACCAGATCTCAATCAGCCTTTGTACAATTTGCTATTTTTGGAGCCTATTTTGTAATGGGGATACCTGCAGGATTGTTTATGAAGCGTTTTGGCTATAAAAATGGAGTTTTGCTGGGACTTTCCTTATTTGCGCTTGGTTCATTCTTATTTGTTCCTGCGGCAAGCACAGCTTCATTCGGTTTTTTCGGAGTAGCTTTGTTTATTGTTGGCTGCGGATTATCCACACTTGAAACTGTTGCTCATCCGTTTATTGCTTCGCTTGGCGATCAGCGTACCAGTGATCAGCGAATCAATTTTGCCCAGTCTTTTAACGCTGTAGGAGCAATGCTTGGTCCGCAAATTGGCTCATACTTTTTGTTTCGCAATCACATTGCTGGTAACAAAGATCTTGGTCCAGTAACAACGTTATACATCGCTATCGGAGTTGTTATTGCGTTAATTGCTATTTCTTTTGCAATGGTAAAAGTACCTGCAACTACTGATTCTCATGCTATTGCCGATGAAGAAGCAGTAAATGTTGACACTGCTCCCGCTAAAAGACTCATCGATCATAAGCATTTTGTTTGGGCAGTTATTTCACAGTTTTTTAATGTTGCCGCACAGGCAGGTACCTGGGCATTCTTTATTAATTACGGGCATGAAAAAATGGGCTTTAGCGATGTAACTGCTACCAGTTATATGACCGTTTTTATGGGTATGATGCTTATAGGAAGGTTTGCAGGTACATTTTTGATGCGCATTATTGCTCCTAATAAATTGCTTGCTGCGTTTGCTTTAGGAAACATCGTGATGTGTATAATTGTAGCGCAAGGCTTTGGCTGGCCGTCATTTATTGCGTTGCTAATGATCAATTTTTTCTTTAGCATCATGTTCCCGACAATTTTTAGCTTGGGAATCAAAAACTTGGGTACACGCACACAGCAGGCATCTTCATTTATTTCTATGGGTGTAGCCGGAGGTGCTTTTTTTCCTTTTCTAATGGGGAAAGTTGCAGATAGCGCTGGAGTTGCAAACGCTTATTATCTGCCAATAATCTGTTATGTCGTTATCTTATTTTTCGGAGCTAGATTTTATAAGGTTAAAAACTAGGAGGTATAATTAGTTTGGATAACAATCTCGAAAGAGGTTTTTATGTTAAATCTCAAACAGGCTGATTTAAGCCGAATAACCGAAGAAAAGAGTATCTTGAATTCTTTGGGTTTCGGCTTTAGAGGGGCTGCAAATTCGCAGTTTTATCTAGAATTTAATATTCTAAATAGATTTGACGCACTTATTTTTTAATTCAAGTACCCCGCTAAAAAAAAAATAAATTAAATGATGAACGATATCTAAAAATATAACCATGAGATTTATACTTTGAAAGAATAATGATTGGTTTGCTGATACTGACCTTTCGGATTTTGGATTAGTTTTATAGATGAAGAAAATATCCGATCTTCAGCTTTTTGATTTTTGTATAGAATTGGCTTGGTTTAAGTTCTAAATGCGCTCAGTTTTGACTAATCATCATATCTTGCTATGTCAGAAACATCAGCTCCTAAAGCATCACAGACTTCTAGAAGGGTTGAGAAATTATAATCTTCTCGGGCGTTCTCCATCTTACTGATCTTAGCAGCATTGACTGTATCACATTTACTAGCCAAAACTTCTTGAGACCAATCTCTAGCCAATCTAAATGCCCTTAGTTTCTTCCCAACAGATATGAGATGTTTAGCGTACTTATCCTTCATTTCGGAAAATGAGCAAACTCTTAAAAGTAAATCTTGTCGAATTCGACAATATTTACTTTTTTTTACTATCTTTATAGTAAGAATTAAAAAAAAATAGCTTTTCAGAGAAATAGAAATTAAAATACGATAATAACTTAAACGAACTCTCGCGGTCGAAATCCGCTAAATTTTACCATGCGAGTGTAAGTAATGCGCCAGATCCCGTATCTTTGGGGAGGATATTTCCTAGGGTAGGATTGGCGCTTACTATATCACTGTATGGTAGTCGGTTTCTTAAAACCGATGAAACTGAAAGTTGTCCCTAGGCAATGAGTAGGTGGGCTTTTAGCGGAGCCTCGACTGCAACGATAGGTAAGCGACCAACCATTTTATGATATGTCGTACTTGTCCGAGTTCTTAAATTGGACAAGTATGCCTAACTTTCAAAATCTTTCAGATAATGAATTGATTGCCTTGTTGAGGGAAGGGGATGCTGCTGCATATACTGAAATCTATGATCGTTATTTTCAGTTGATGTTCTTATTTGCCTACAAGAAACTGCATGATGAAGAACTGGCAAAGGATTTTGTGCAGGATTTGTTTACGCAGCTTTGGGTAAAACGTTTGGATATTCTAGTGGATGGTAATCTGCTACAATATTTATATATCAGTCTTAGGAGCAGGTTATTGAATTACTTTTCACATCAGAAGGTGCAGGATAAGTATGTGAGTTTTCTTGGTGATTTTGCCGAGAGCTACGCTGGTGAACAGTCGGATTTCACCATTAGGGAAAAACAATTAGCAGCATATATCGAAATTCAAATCCAAAATCTTCCATCAAAAATGCGCAAAGTGTTTGAATTGAGCAGAAAAGAGAACCTGTCCAACCGTGAAATAGCCCAGGCCTTGAATACCACGGAGAGCAATGTTTCGCATCATATTGGCAACGCAGTTAAAATCTTAAAGACAAAGATTAATACCATCTTATTGCCTTTTTTCCTTTAGTTTAATTTTTTTTTGAATTTTTTTCAAGTTAAAGTTAGTTAGTTGTACCATGTATATAAAACCCCTGATAAGTTATGGATACGCAGCAAGCAAGACAACTACTTCGGAAATATAATGCGGACGAATGTACCGAAGCTGAAAAAGCTCTGGTAGAAAATTCTCTATTGAAATACAATGAGCATGATATTGATTTGTCGCAGGAGAGGATAGATCAGATCAAGAATGAGTTGTTTACCAAGTTGCCCATCCATAAAAAGGAGAGGGTAAAGCTTTACACCTGGGCAAGTGCGGCGGCAGCTGTTGTTATTGTGGTATTGGCCATAGCCCATTGGAGATTGGAAGATAACTTTAAGGTTTTTGAGCAGGCTAAAGTTGTGGAAGATTTTGCTCCAGGTTCAAACCGTGCAACATTGACATTGGCAAATGGCAGGGAGATTGCCTTGAATGGAGATAAGAATGGGCTGCGAGTGGGCAGTGAGCGCATCAACTATTTGGATGGCTCTAGTGTTATCGCTGATCAAATTAAATCTACTATGCAAACGCTTACTACGCCAAATGCTGGCCAGTACCATTTGATATTGGAAGATGGAACGAAAGTTTGGCTGAATGCTGCTTCTTGTATTAGCTATCCATCATCATTTGACAATGTTGGTTCTCGTCAGGTTGCTATAACTGGGGAGGTCTATTTTGAGGTGGCTCCCAATAGGTCGAAACCTTTCTTAGTCAAATCGAAAAACCAAACTGTTAAGGTATTAGGTACGCATTTTAACGTCAATGATTATGGCGATGGTGGTAAAACCGTCACCACCTTATTGGAAGGTAAAGTGAGTGTTTCGGCTGGTACTGGTTTGAAGTATCAAAGGTCACTGGCTCCGGGTCAACAGGCTGTGAGTGGTGTTGATGGTATAGCAGTTGGTGTAGCAGATACGGAACTTGCGCTTGCTTGGAAGAAGGGTAAATTGGAGTTTAAGGATGCTGATATCAAAGACATTATGAAGCAGGTAGCCAGATGGTATGATTTGGAGGTAGAATATAATGGAGAGATTTCTCATCGGGTGTTTAGCGGTAGTGTCTCCAGAACTTCAAACCTGTCTGTCCTGTTGAAAATATTAACCTATTCGGATATCAAATTCACACTTGAAATAAACGGAACCAAAAGAAAACTGATTGTCTCACCCTAATACATTTGCCAATGGAATAAACTTTAGAATTTAGTACAGTTAATAATTCCCCTGTATAAAAAAGCCGGAGGTGCTTCGAACACTTCCGGCGGCTTTAGGGGGATTAAACAAGGTGTCTAGGACACTATCCGCTCATGAATAATTAATCTTTAACCTAAACTACAAACTTATGATTTTTTTTAATAACTGCTGTTTCCTTTCTGGGGATAAGCAGTCGTTGTCTATTTTCAGACAGCTAGGCCGTTTCTTTAGGCCTCCAACAATACTTACTATCATACTACTCTTCGTCATTCTTTCCAGTTCGGCTGTTGCTCATGCGGTGCAGGTTACCCTTAACCTAAAATCTGTTCCTTTAGAAACAGCATTCAATGAAATCAAAAAACAGACTGGCTATGGCTTTTGGTATGAAAAAAAAGATCTCGCAGAGTTACCCAAGATTTCCATAGAAGTGAAAAATGCTGACCTAATTGCAGTAATGGAAGCTTGCCTAAAAGGGCAGCCGCTCACTTATCAGGTATTTGATAAAACGGTTGTCGTTAAAAGAAGAGCGGCTACTTTACCTGCTACTATTCCAGTTAAGAAATCTTTGCAGGAAAAGGTAAAAGGTAAGGTCGTTGATGCGCAGACCAAAGAGCCACTTGCAGGGGTGTTAGTTAAAGTGAAATCTACTGCTATGTCTGTTGTTACAAATGATAAGGGGGAGTTTGAGTTGGTATTGCCCGCAGGTAAATATGATTTGTTGGTTCAATATCTTGGCTATGGTGTTCGTGAATTAAATTTTACTGCGCCATCATCCGAATTACTCGCTATTGATCTGAATTCAACCGAAAGCACTTTGAACGAGGTTCAGGTCGTAAATACTGGTTATCAAAGTTTACCTAAAGAAAGGGCAACGGGTTCTTTCTCATTTATTGATGAAAAGACGATTGCTCGATCTGTGTCTTCAGATTTATTGAGCCGATTGAATGGGGTATCTAATGGTTTATTATTTGATAGTACGGTAGGAAACTCGACAGGTATCAGTGTGAGAGGAAGAAGTACCATTTTTTCCAATACGACACCTTTAATCGTGATTGATAATTTTCCATTTGAAGGAGATCTCAATACAATCAATCCTGACGTCTTAGAAAGTGTGACCTTACTGAAGGATGCTGCCGCGGCCTCGATATGGGGTGTCCGTGCCGGAAATGGTGTGGTGGTGATCACTACAAAAAAGGGCAGATGGAATGCTGATCCGAAAGTCACTTTCAACGGCAACGTAAACATTGGAGAAAAACCGGACCTGTATTATGAGCCTCAATTATCTTCCAGTGAATTTATTGACCTGGAGAAATTCCTCTTTGAAAAGGGAGCCTATACTGCAACTATTAATAATGGTTTTGTGGTAATCTCGCCAGTAGTTGAAATTCTCCAAAAGATCAAGGTAGATCCAGGCTATACGGCAACGGGCAATGCCCAGATAGATTTTTTAAGGGGAATCGATAACAGGGTACAGAGGGAGAAATATTTTTTTAGGAATAGTAGTGTTCAGCATTATGCCGCAGATGTGGCTGGCGGCGGAAACTCACAATCCTATTATTTCTCAGTTGGATACGATAAGGATTTGCCCACTTTGGTATCCCGCTCGCAAGATAGGATTACCTTAAAAGCAAACAATAACTATAGTCTTTTAAGAGGTAAATTAAGGATCAATACAGACCTGATGTTTTCTAAGTCTACTAACAATAACATGTTTGCTAGTGGATATGTGCCTTTCCTGCCCTATGAACGGATTGCCGACGATAACGGCAATCCGCTTCCAACCTTAAGACGCGGAGGCCTGCGCAGTTCATATAGCGAAACTGCTGGGGGTGGGAGACTATTGGATTGGGGGTATAGGCCTTTGGAAGAACTTAGGAATGAGGGTTCTACCAATACGATAAGATTGGTAGATTATCGTCTTAATATCGGGGTAAACTACAAAGTCTCAAATGATCTTTCGTTTGGGGTATCCTACCAATACTATAATGCAAGCTCAAGAACGGAAAGTCTGAATGACGAAAATTCTTTCTACACCAGAAACCTAATCAACAGCTTCAGCAGTGTAAACGCATCGACGGGAGTAGTTTCGAGACCTATCCCCTTAGGCACAATCTATAATCCAATATTTATATCTAGGCAGTCCCATTATGGGCGGGCCCAATTGGAATACAATAAGGTGTTCGCTAGGGATCATGAACTTGTCGGTATTGCAGGGTATGAAATCAGGGATGATGGTAACAATCAGAACAGTTATTTGGTTTATGGATACCAACCTGAGACGGGAATAAGCGCCATTGTAGACCAGATCAATTTATACCCTTACTTCTATAATCCTGTATCCGCATCCCGTATATCTGCTCCTACAAACCAAAGCGCCGCTGTCAATAGGTACGTATCTCTCTATGGTAATGCGTCCTATACCTATCAGGGAAAGTATGTATTGTCGGGAAGCTTTCGGAAGGATGAATCCAATCTTTTTGGGGTGAAGGCAAATCAGAAGGGCGTGCCCTTGTGGTCTACCGGATTGGCCTGGAATATCCATAAGGAAGGTTTCTACGAGTTGGACTGGATGAATTCTTTGCAGTTAAAGGCCACCTATGGTTATAATGGTAATGTGAACAACTCCATTTCAGCCTATCTTACGGCATCACCATCTTTATTTAACAGTTATGGTGTCCAATATCTTGCCGTGGTCAATCCTCCGAATGATAATCTGAGATGGGAAAGGGTGAAAAATTTAAACACAGGGCTATATTTCGCCATACTCGATAACAGGTTTACCGGAAGCGTAGAGTGTTACGTTAAAAATGGCGTCGACTTAATCGCCAGCAGTCCCATCGCACCGCAAGTCGGTGTCTCACTATATACTGGTAATGTAGCAAATACACGTACCAACGGTGTGGACTTACAGCTCAATACAAGGATTTTGGAAAGAGGATTCAGATGGACGAACCATCTAATCTTCAATTTTGCGGAGGATAGAATCACAGATTATAAGATGAGCACGGGAAGTAATGCCAACATTGTGACAGGCTATACGGCCAGTTTGTCGCCGCTGCCCAATTATCCCATCAATGCTGTTTTTGGCTTTAAATGGGCGGGACTGAATGCCACAGGAAACCCACTTGGCTATCTCAATGGTCAGACCAGTACCGATTATGCAGCGATCTTGAATTCAAATGACCGTAGCCAGTTACAGTTTTTTGGTTCGGCAACACCAACTGTTTTTGGCAGTTTTAGAAATACGTTGGGCTATGGCAGGTTGGAATTATCTTTTAATATCATCTATAAATTCAACTACTTTTTCAGACGCTCATCGGTAAACTATGCCTCGTTATTTTCTGGGACATTTTTGCAGCGGGACTATGCCCAACGCTGGAAGAACCCAGGCGATGAGTTGATTACATATGTTCCTGCGATGGTATATCCAAATGTTCCCAACAGGTCTGACTTTTATAGTTATGCCGCCGTACTTGTGGAAAGAGGAGATCATATACGCCTACAGGACATACAGATCAATTACACTTTTCCAGATAAAAAGGGTCGTAAGGCTATATGGGATAATATGAACATCTATGCTTACGCTAATCACCTTGGTCTGATCTGGAGGGCGAACAAGCAGGGGATTGATCCCGATGTACGTGCCGGGTTTCCATCACCAAGAAGCTTGGCTATAGGGGTAAGGGCTAATTTTTAATGAACAGACGATGAAAATATTTAGGAATTTAAGCTGGCTAATCTTAGTTTCAGTAACAGGCTTGGCCTGTCATAAGGATTTTTTGGAGAAGAAACCAAGTACGAATATCGTACAGCCGACGACATTGGAGGAATTTCAGAGCCTTCTGGAAAACCAACCTCTAATGAATGGTACTACCGGATTAGGCGTACTGGCGGGAGAAGACTATATATATGCCTCCAGGGATATTTGGCTTTCGACCAGAACGGCAACTGAAAGGAATTCTTTTATATGGTCGAAAGACTTGTATGAGGGAGAGACTTCTGAAGACTGGAGCATGCCATATGCGACGATATTCTATGCCAATTGTGTGTTAAAAGGTTTGGGGCCAATATTGGTTACGGAACGTAATAAGAGCCAGTATAATCTTGTTAAAGGTTGGGCTTTATTCGCACGTAGTTTTGCTTATTTTGACTTGGTAAACAGCTATAGTCGCATATTTTCCGCTGGAACTGCCGAAATTGATTTGGGAGTTCCTTTACGTTTGGACCCTTCTATCGATGAAGTAATACCAAGGGCTACGGTGGCCGAGAACTACCGTCAGCTGCTGTCCGATCTCCATTCGGCTGCAGGGCTTTTACCAACTTCGCTGCCAGTAGCAAACCGTAACAGACCTTCTAAGATTGCTGCGCATGCTTTGCTTTCGAGGGTTTACCTCTTGAAGGGCGAGTATGGTAGTGCCGAACTACATGCGGACAGCATGCTGATGTTGTATGACCGATTGATCGACTATAATACGCTCGATAGGACGACCTTGACCCCTTTTTCTACCACTAACAATGAGCTGATCTATTCCAGATATGCTTCTACTAAAGCTGCCTACTCGGCCTCGAGTAGATATATCCAGATCAGTACAGAACTTCTTAGACTGTATGCCCCAAATGATCTTAGGCCGCTGATTTATTTTGCAAGACAGAGCGATGGTTCCTTTGTTCCCAAGCGGGGTTATCAGGGGGTGGGAAGCCAACCATTCATGGGGCTGGCCACTGATGAAGTTTACCTGATCAAGGCCGAATGTCTGGCCAGGAGAAACCAGTTCGTCGATAGCATGAATTGGCTAAATCGGCTACTTGTCAAACGTTGGAGCCCTAATGCGACTGTTCCCGCTGTCCCCTATCAAAATCTGACGGCTAGCTCGGGTACTGAAGCCTTGGCAAAGGTACTGTTGGAACGGAGGAAGGAGCTCGTTTGGCGTGGTCTGCGTTGGGAGGACATTAAGCGCTTAAAAGGGCTATGAAATTGCAAGCTCGGGGCTGGAAACCATTCGGGATCTTTCCAATGGAGAGTTCAGCCTGCACGATACTTTTATTAGCGGACTGAAGAAGGTCAGCCCTGCGGTGAAGAACAATGTAAAGGTGGCAGAGATCATCGAAATGCAGATCAGGATCGGGAAGGGATTTGGCTCTTTGAAGTCCAACCCAAACCTGTCGCTTTCAAACCAGTTATATGTGCAGCAGGTCAGGGATAACCTGTGGGAAGAATGCCTAAAGGATTTGGAGGAACTGCTCCTGGTCATTACCTCTGGAAAGGTAGAGATGACCGATGATGAAAGGCTGGAACGCTTGGATAAGATCTATGCGTCGATGAACAGCAAGTCTGCTTTTGTGCAGCATTTTGCCAGTGAAGTCACTACGTTGATCAGGCAAAGGGAACAGGATAAGCAGACCATTGAAAAATTAAGGAGGAGTTATGGAATTCAGGATTAAACTCAAAAAGGTGCTCCTTACGGTCGTCTTGCTCGCTTCATTAAACATTGTGACTATGGCGCAATCCCAAGAAGCGCAACAGTTATTGCTAAACGTGGAAAAGCTGAGCCAGATGAAGAACATCCTTTCGGATATGAAAAAAGGCTATCAAATCATCTCTGGCGGCTACAATGCCATCAAGGATATCTCTCAGGGCAATTTCTCTTTGCACGAGGTCTTTCTGGACGGGCTGCTGCTGGTCAGCCCAGAGGTGAAAAAGTACAGACGGGTGGCAGATATCATCAGCTACCAGAAGTCGATTGTTTCGGAATACAAGTCCGCCTTTAAAAGGTTCAGTACGGCGGATGTTTTTAGTGTTAAAGAAATCGGTTATCTGGGCAGGGTGTACAAACAGCTGTTTGACCAGAGCGTGGATAACCTTGACGAATTATTGATGGTGATTACCTCTTCCAAGCTGCGCATGAGCGATTCGGAACGGCTGGCCGCCATCGACCGCATCTTTTTGGATGTGGGGGATAAACTGGTTTTCCTGCGTGACTTTAACAGTAAGGCGACCTCGCTGTCGCTGGCCAGGGGAAAACAAAAGTCGGAGCTGAAGCAGGTCGGAGGCCTTTACCAATAAATGTATTTTTATGAAAACAATTAAATTTAAGATAACCCTTTTGGTGCTGCTGGGCGTAGCCGGGTTCCCGTTTGCATTAAGTGCGCAGGGACTGGCTGGGCAGATCGGGGGGCTTCATTCGGTGCTGGAAAAAGTGTACGATGAAATGATACCGCTCTGCTCTGGGCTCATCGCTGTGGCTCGGGGCATTGCTGGATTTGGCGCCCTCTGGTATATCGCCAGCCGAGTATGGCGCCAGATTGCATCGGCCGAACCTATCGATTTCTACCCGCTATTGCGCCCCTTTGCACTTGGCCTAGCCATCGTCCTTTTCCCCGCCCTGCTCTCTGTGTTCAACGGGGTGCTCCAGCCCACCGTTTCCGCTACTGGCGCAATGGTGAAAGACAGCAATCTGGTGATCAAGGAACTGCTGAAGCGCAAGGAGGCGGAATTGAAGAAATCGGCAAAATGGAAAATGTACGTGGGCGAGGACGGTTCTGGAAACCGTGAGGCCTGGTATAAGTATACCCATCCGAAAGACCCCAATGGGAATGATGAGAACTGGCTGGAAGCGGTAGGCAATGATATCAAGTTCTGGGCGGACAGGCAGGACTTTAAGATGCGCCATAGTTTTAAGCAGTTCATGAGCGAACTGCTCGAACTCGTCTATCAGGCGGCGGCACTCTGTATCAATACCTTGCGGACGTTCTTTCTCATTGTCCTTGCCATACTGGGGCCGTTGGTATTGGGCTTTGCGGTCTTTGATGGGCTGCAGCATACCCTTTCGGTCTGGCTGGCAAGGTATATCAACATCTTTCTGTGGCTGCCTATCGCCAATATCTTCGGTGCAATCCTTGGAAAGATCCAGCAGAATATGATCAAACTGGACATTCTGGAAGTGGCGCAGAATGGAGATACGATGTTCTCCAGCCAGGATACCGCTTACATGATATTTATGCTGATCGGCATTGTAGGATACTGTTGCGTGCCGACCGTGGCCAATTATGTGGTACATGCGGGCGGTGGGAATTCTATCCTTTCCAAGGTCAATTCAATGACCGTTGGCATGGGCGGAAGTATGGGCAGAAATTCCGGTGCGGGCGTAGCGGCAGGTATGTCCGCTGGTGCAAGTGGCGCCATTGCCGCAACCAAATATGGTGCGGGTATGATAGCCGATACCTTAGGTGACGGTAGCCGACAGATGGGCGGGATGGCAGAGGCTTCGGGACAGGACTACTTCAAAGACAAATTAAAAGGGAAACCTTAATTAAATTATCAATCATTAAAGGAAGTCCTCCCTACTGGGGAGGATTTAGGAGGGGCTTTATGTTCACACAATTCAAAAATATAGATACCGCATTTAGGCACATCAAGCGGTTCAGTATCTTTCTGATCTTAGCCAATGTCGGGTGTATGTGCTTTTGCATCTATAAGAGCTATGATATGGTCGATAGGGCACAGAACCGCATCCATATCCTTTACAATGGCAAGGTGCTGGAGGCCATAGCCTCCGATAAAAAGACCAATCTGGAAGTGGAGCTCCGTGACCATGTCAAAACCTTTCACCAGTTCTTCTTTTCGCTAAGCCCCGATGATAGGGCGATCAAAAGAGGGGTGTCCAAAGCCCTCTATCTCGCTGACGAATCCGCCAAAAGGCAGTCCGATAACCTGCAGGAATCCGGTTATTACAACAATATCATTTCGGCAAATATCTCCCAGGAAATCGAAGTGGACAGTACAAGGCTGGATATCAACCAGTATCCCTACACCTTTATCTGCTATGCGACACAAAAGCTGATCAGATCGAGCAGTACGGTGACCCGGAAACTGGTGACTCAGGGCAGGATCAGGGATATCAAATCACAGACCGACCATAATCCCCATGGCTTTCTGATCCAGAACTGGGAAATACTGGTCAATCAGGATGTACCCCTTAAACCCTAATGCCATGAGATTTTTCAGAAAAAACAGGGAGCGGAAAACTCAGGGGACATTGACCGATCATATTTCGGTGTATCTCGATGGCAGGCAGCGGAAAGTGGCGGACTGGCTGAATGGAAAGGCAACTGGTGTTTCCAGAAAGTCACTGACCTATGGGCTGGTATTCTTCTGCCTGTTGTTTGGGGGCTACCTCATTTATGTACTGATCGGTGCATTCAATTAAAATATTTAAAAATCAATTCATATGGATAGAAAATCTAAAAAAGACAAACGGAAGATACTGTTGTCCCTTCCGTTATTGGCTGTGCCATTTCTGCTGCTAGCCTTTTACGCCTTGGGCGGCGGGAAGGGTAGCAGTGATACCAGTCCCAAAGGGGCAGGTATCAATACCCAGTTGCCCGATGCTTCCTTTACTTCCGATACGCCAAAGACCAAGGCGGACTATTACCTCCAGGCCGAACGGAGGCAGAAAACGGAGGGAAACGGCATTGCTGGTATTGCCAGTCAGTTCGGCTTTGATGTTGACGGACAGTCTGTAAATGCGAGTGGGCAGGAACAGACCAAACAGATCGATGCCAAGCTGGAGGCCCTGAATAGGGAAATCAATCGGACAGAGCCAGGTTATGACAAACCTGTCCAGCCTCCAAAACCACAATCAACCTCCATGAAATCTGATGTAGACCGGTTGGAGGCATTGATGAAAACGATGCAGGAGAACAAGACCGAAGACCTCGAGATGGCCCAGCTCAATGGGATGATGCAGAACATCCTGGATATCCAGCATCCAGAGCGTATTACCGAAAGGCAGCGTTTTGCACGCTCGCTTGCACCCGATAGCCTTTTTCGTGCAACTCCCGCCGTTCTAGTGGAAAACCAAAAGGCGGTTCAGGGTGCAACGGTAAAGATCAGGTTACAGGACAGTTTGCGTATTGGTACGATGCTCCTCCCCAAGGGACATATCATTTTCGGTGCGTGCAGGATTACAAATCAAAGACTGTTGGTGGATATCACCAATATCAGGTTAGGTACCTCTATCATTCCCGTTGACCTATCGGTCTATAGTCTTGATGGGATGGTAGGGATAGATGCACCAGAGGCCGCATTGATAGGTGCGCTAAATAACGGAACGGACAATGCGGTACGGAGTGTGGGGTTTGGTTTTGACCAATCGGTCGCTACCCAAGTGGCTGGTGCGGGCATCGATGCGGCAAGACAACTGATCAGTAAAAGGGTCAAAAAAATAAAGGTGAAGCTAAAAGGAGGTTCTCCAGTGCTTTTACGTAACAACAAGTTTAGATCCCCATAAGTTGAAAGGCAAAATCATGAAGACATGTCGCAGTTGATCGAAAAACCGGAAATGGCCGGTAAGCTGTACAATTTCTTGGAAGAGCAAAAAAATAAAGGTTTTGAATGGGTAGTTTATGATACAGACAACCAGATTGCCTCGACCTACGATCTACATTGCTTTGCGGATGAATTTGAGGCGCTTGATTTTGCAAGAGCATACCAGCAGATATGGAACTGGCACGAAGCAGTGCCTATTGACAGTATCATATACGAGTTGAAGGAACTGGAAAAGCTTCAGATAAGGCCAGCAGCGAAAATTGACAATTTTAATAAAGGAACATCATTTAAAATAAGGAAGACTATGAATTTGAACAATTTGGAAAATCTCAAAGATGAGATGAAGAAACTTGGCTTCGGAGAAGCCCAGATTAAAAAAATGGAAGAGCACATGCAAAAGGATGAGCCTTTTTTTAAGCTTTATGATGAAGTGAAAACGAACAAGGGGCAGGTAGATATTACCCTACACTTCAAGCAGTCCGGTCAGTCCGACTATTATTACCTTAACCGTATGGAAGCGGTACACAATCAGGGCAAACCTTTGGAGGAAGACCAAAAATATATGGTCATTGCCAAAGGTGTAGAGGGACAGGGCAACACCGTTAAAAAACTAGAAAATCTTGCCGAGGCTATTGATCATTTCAAAAAGCAGAAAGGTAATGCAGAACTTGCCGTCGGCAAAAGTGCGGCAAGTAAGACCATGCTAGCCAATATGGAAGAGGGTAAAGTAAATTATGTTGCCCGTGAATTTAACCGTAATTTTTATGCCCCGCCAATTGCCCAAAATTTCTGGCTGGACCATGGCAAGGGTTTTTCAAAAGAGCAGGCGGCAAACTTGGTGCAGGGGAGGTCTGTCTATCGTGATGATTTGTTGAGCCGTGAGGGAAATCCCTACAAGGCTTGGATGCAACTGGACACAGATAAAGAGAGGGATAAGAATAATAACCTAAACTTCCGCCAATTTACCGATGCCTATGGATACGATCTGAAAGCAATTCTTGATGAGTACAAAATCAAGGAAATATCCGATCCTAAAAAGGCAGAAGCTTTGGAAGCTGCTTTACTTAACGGCAACCGCCCAATGGTGACCGTTGAAAAGGATGGTCAGGATACCAAGATGTATCTTGAAACGGCAGTACGTTATGGTAAGCTCAACTTCTATGCAGAAAATGGCAAGCCCGAAAAAAGGGAGCAGTTCCAAAAGGAGACTGGCTTAGAGGTCAGCAATAATTTCTCGAAAAAGATGGAACAGGTAAAGGAAAAAGACGTTTCCCAAGGTCAGGGGCTAGGCGTTTAGCCAAAAAATTATATATTCGTATTAAGTGAAATTAATAGAGTAACCACAATAAAAATCAAGAAAATGGAAAAATTTCAAAAGGTAAAGCAGCTGATCTCTGATATCGAAACGGATGCCGGAAAATTCTATAACTCCAACAATGGTGCTGCTGGTACAAGGGTACGTAAGGCTATGCAGGATTTAAAAGTATTGGCGACTGAAATTAGAAAAGAGGTTACGGAGAAGAAGAACACTAAGTAAAAACAATGTTTTGGGAATGAAACCTGATCGGAAACGATCAGGTTTTTTTATAGTTTTCTATAATATGGCTCTTTTAACCTGATCTTACAATATTCTTGATTTAACTTAGGAAAGTTAACGACGTAGTTGTCAAAACCTATCCATTTCAAAATCAACATATTTAATAAGGTGTAAAAGCGCACAGACGCATAATAAAGATCCCTGTTCTTTTCCTCAAGACCAGGCTCAGCAACAGTTTTGGAAATGTCTGGCACTCGTCCGTGCAGAAAATCGTTACGAGATCGAAGTATTTCCACGTCTTTATCCAATAATTTTATCCCCAGCTTATTAAAAGGAGCTTTTAAACGTTCCCCATTGGTCATCTGATTAAGCTGTTCTATTCTTGCCTTCAATACTGCGTAATCCTCAGCGGGCAAATCTCCACATTCGGAATCAAGAGTTTCTAGCAGTTTTTTTCGAAGCAATTTTGCTTTTGACTTAATTTTTATCGGTGCCAATTTAAGTTTATCATCACCAATAATAAGGTCGGACAATGTTTCTAGGACAATCGCATAGCCACCGGGCATGAATAGTAAAGATGCTACGCTCGATTCGAGCAGTAGAATAATTGCCGAACTGAAGTCTATGGAATTATAAAGTTTGTTAGTCAGGTTGGATAGCTCAACAACGGTCAAAGTCCTCAACATCTTCTTTTTATATATGCTTTCGGCAATTTTACTTTTATCGTGTAGCCAGCTATAAGGGTTAGTATGTATTGGAGTATAGGTACTTTTTATAGTGTTCCTGAATGAACTGTAGTAATAATGTCTGATTTCTTTCATCTCTTTCTTTCCATAGACAAAGAAATATCCTCCATCGCCAGCTAGATGGCCTGTCAGATAGCCCAAGGCATTCTTTAGTGCAAAGGCTTTCTCGCTGAATAGCTCGTAATCCATTTTGACTTCACATTCTATTCCTAGAAAGCTTTTGTCTCTGCTTTCGTTTTGTAATGTATATGCCATAAATTCATCACCCGCTATTACAGCCTTTGTAGCAGTACGTGACCATTCCAAGAAATCATTAGTGTATGCCATGTCCTCAATCTGATAATGAAAATCCAGCTTTTGACTCAACGGGATTATGAGTCGATAGTAGTATTTTTTACTTTTCGAGTAACCTTTAGTGTAAAAAAAGTCCACGTCTGCACTAACGCCAGATGAGCCAAATCCAGAAATCCAAACATACTCAAACACCAATTGACTGTCCTCCGTTTCAAAATTGATTTTCTTGTGTTTTTCTCCGACATCCAACCGCTTACTGGAACTGATATATCTGGGAAAATCAATTTTAAAGGCCTTCTTCCGAGTACTAAATTCTGCGCTGATTCCATCAAGAGGGGAACCAGAACGTCTCATAATGCCGTTTGATGCGACCTGACTGTCCTCAATAACTTTTAATACATCAATGTGGTATAGGATTTTTGAACTTCTTTCCATATTCAAATATAACCTTTTGAAAAGTTAGCTCAATCTTCCTATTATATTGTACTTACTCTCAGTCCATGCCATATCTGAATTCATGTGATTTGATAAGCCTACTTCAAGTCATAAAAATTACCCCCAACCTTTTTGTGCCAAAATTTCTGAACAATCCACTAGCCTAGTCAAGACCAAGCCCTTCGGGTTTGCTGAAAAAAAATCTCCACACCTCGCTGCGCTCGGGTAGTATTTTTTTTCGCAAAGTCTTGCCTGCCTACTGGATTGTGGTCAGGTGAGGGCTTTTAACAAAAAGGCAGGAGGCTCCTGCCGACTGAATTTTAAAAGGAAAAAAAACATGAGCAGAACCAACGGCAGAAGCCCACCCACCGAAGCAACAGCTCCAACGGTCAGACCGCAGGGGATAGCGAGAACCGCCCTTTTTGGGCAGATAGTAGAAACAATTATTGAACACAGATTAAAATTTAGAAATCATGAAAACAACAGTAATCGGAAGCGGAAAAGACAGCGCAACAACAGTTAACAAATCGACAGAAAAAGGGGCAATCCGTCCGTCATTACCTTTAAAGGATGCCACCAAGACCGAAGCTAAGGAAGAACCAAAAGCGGAAGCGGTTACCGCAAAACCTGTAGAGACCAAGAACGAACCGACCAAACCAGTGGTTACGCCCGAAGCACCAAAGGCAGAGCCGACAAAAACAGAATTGAGGGAGCAATTGCAGGAGCAGAAACCAATCCTAAATTTGGATGCCACCATTAAATTTGCGTTGGAGCTTAACCGCCGTATCAACCAAAGGGGCAAATTGTTGGAGACCATTAGTACCCTAGAGGAATTCGAGGTAATGCAAAAAGATGATGCGGACGAGACCGAAAGCAACCACTACCAACGTTGCGAACTGACAATAGAAGATGACAAGGGCAGGGAGTTTACGACCAAGAACCCTTTTATCATCCATGCGGTAGCTACCATGGTCAACAATCTTTGCATTGACAAGCTTGCCGAAATCGAGGGAGATATCCATTTCCCAATGGGGAGATAAACCATGACCGCCCCCAAATTTGGGGGCGGTTAATTTCTTAAACAAATCTTTATACGATGTTCGAAGCATTTATAGAATTTTTAGACCAGTTGTATTGGCCTGGCTATGGCGTAGAATTCGAGGAGGAAAACCCGAAGGCCTTTTACCAGCAATTGGACAAGTTCAAAAAACAGCACACCCAAAGGCGATGAAGTACGAGACCATTTTTATCATGGTACGTGTGGCAGTCCACGCAGACCATCAACAATTATCCGATATAGTCCACGAGATAGAAACGCAGTCAAAACTTGTTTTGACAGATACGGCAAACGTGAACATCTTGGAAACAGAGATTTTATTATCAAGAACAAGGAATGTTAAAAATATCAATCATGGCACACAACATAAATTATAACAGCAACACCGAAAAGCACAGCTTTTTTAGTGTGAAGCAAAAGGCGTGGCACAGTCTGGGCACGATCATAGAGGACTATCCGACAAGTGCGGAAGCCATCAAACACGCAAGTTTAAACTATACCGTGGAAAAACGCAGGTTGTTTACGGTTGACAATGGGCAACCGCACGAAGACGAACCCGATTTGTTGGTGCATTCTGAAATAGAAGTCCCCGACTATTTTGCCACGATCCGCACCGATACCGAGCAGGTTTTGGGCGTGGTTGGCAAAGACTATGAAGTAGTACAGAACGTTGATGCCTTTTCTTT
This sequence comes from Flavobacteriaceae bacterium PS02338, assembly GCA_029959615.1. GTDB lineage: Bacteria > Bacteroidota > Bacteroidia > Sphingobacteriales > Sphingobacteriaceae > Pedobacter. Next base: position 161,716 of record JASCOD010000011.1, read on the forward strand.
TTTCGATAGCATTGTTGGCGGTGGAGATGGGATTTTGTACGAGACCGCAGGGGCATTGGGTAAAGGTTATGGAAAGTAATAGATTATGTAAAGTCATATTATAAAAGCCGCTGAACTTCTAAAATTCAGCGGTTTAACTTCATTTCTACTTTACATTATTTTGTTGGCGGCAATAATGCCTTAACGA
>JASCOD010000012.1 GCA_029959615.1 Flavobacteriaceae bacterium PS02338
CAATAAAAGCCTGTTAGACTGGTTAAAGAACTTTTAAGCAAAATAATGTAAAGTAGGATTGCTGAAAAATGCTGTAGTCAGCACAATAACGCAGTCCACTTTACATTATCTATTACTTTCCATAACCCTTACCCAATGCCCCTGCGGTCTCGTACAAAATTCCATCCTTACCGCCAACTATGCTATCAAAGAATGAAAAAGCATCAACATTCTGTACTACCTCGTAATCCCTGCCGACAACACCCAAAACGTCATCCGTATCGTTTCGAACCGTAGCGTAATAATTGGGAACGTCAATTTTCCATTCCATCACGATTTCGTCCTCTTCGGTATCGGGCGTGGTATCATCCCCATAGGTAAAAAGGTTGCGCTTTTCTACGGTATAATCCAAACCTGCGTGCTTTATCGCTTCGCCACTTGTCGGATAATTTTCGATAATCGTACCCAGTCCGTGCCAGGCTTTTTGTTTGACCGAAAAAAAACTGTGCTTATCGGTCTTGCTGTTGTAATTTAGGTTGTGTGCCATAATTGATGTTTTTAGTATTCCTTACCCTCGATAAAAGGATTTCTGTTTCTAGGATATTGATGTTAGCGGTATCGCTAAGGCTCAATTTTGATTGTGTTTCGATTTCGTTCACCATTTCAGATAAACTGCTATGGTCTGCGTGGACTGCCACACGTACCATAATAAATAGGGTTTCGTATTTCATCGCTTTTGGGTATGCTGTTTTTTAAACCTGTCCAACTGTTGGTAGAATGCGGTCGGGTTTTGTTCCTCGAACTCGATACCGTAGCCAGTCCAATACAACTGGTCCAAGAATTCTATAAATGCTTCGAACATGATACTTGGATTTAAACCGCCCCACCAATGGCAGGGCGGTATTTGGAAAATAGACTATTTTACAGGGATAAAGATTTCGCCCTCGATTTCCGCCAACTTGTCGACGCAAAGCGTATTGACCATCTTTGCAACGGCATTGATGATAAAAGGGTTTTTGGTCGTAAATTCCCTGCCCTTATCATCTTCAATGGTCAATTCGCACCCTTGATAATGGTTGTTGCCGTCCGTTCCCTCTGCATCATCCTTTTGCGCAATATCGAATTCTTCCAACGTGCCGATGGTCTCCAACAACTTGCCCCTTTGGTTGATACGGCGGTTCAAGTCGAGCGCCAATTTAATGGTCGCTTCTAGGTTCATTGCTGGCTTTTGTTCCTTTAAGGCTTCTTTGATTTCCAATTTGGTAGGTTCTGTTTTTGGTGCTTCCGCTACCACATCAACCGTTTTCTTTTCGTCCTTTGGCTGTGCTTCGGGCTTAACTTCAACAGGTTTTGCGATTTCTACCTTTGGCTTTTCCTTGTCGGGGTCAACTTGGTTTACATTTTCCTTTGATGGTAAAGCTGGACGGATTGCCGATTTATCGGTTAATTTGTTGTTTACTGTTGCGTTGTCTTTTCCGCTTTCGATTACTGTTGTTTTCATGATTTCTATTTTTAAGGTTTCTTTCAATAATTATTTCCACTAATTGCCCAAAAAGGGCGGTTCTCGCTATGCCCTGCGGTCTGACCACTTGCACGGTTGGGGCTATGGGTGGGCTTCTGCCATTTGTCGTTTTCATCCTGCTATGCTTTTTGTGTATAAAGGCAGTCGGCAGGAGCCTCCTGTCTTTTTGATAAGCACCAGCACCTAAACCAATCCCAGATACAGGCAAGGCTTTGCGAAAAAAAATACCTCGCGAGCGCAGCGAGCAGGGAAGATTTTTTTTCAGCAAACCCGAAGGGCTTGGCCTTGACTAGGTATCTGGGATTGTTGAGAAATTTGCTACCAAAAAGACCGAGGGTATTTCTAAGGGAGATGGAAGATGTTTGCTCCGCACCTAGCTGTTAATATCTTGGTTAGGCCGAGCCGTAGATGTTTGTTAGCTTAGCATCTTAATTAATGCCTATCAGGAAAAAACAATAGCATGAACAAGATATCAGACCAGTTATTTGCGGATTTTTTGACCAATAAACCTCTTTATTCGAAGATAAAAGCTGTCGAAAGCCTCACGAAATACAGCAGTTCGGCATTTATCGACCATACGGATTTCAAGGACAAGCCCTTTAGGTTTACCTGTCCAGAAGAAAAAAACGAGCAGACCTTTAAAACGGATTTGCCCGAGCATGGCTATCCCAGGATTTCTGTGATGATTAGGGAAAAAGAGGATCAGCTACCCTATACCTTCGATTCCAAAACAAGAAAATTGGATTTTAAAGTGCATCTACATGGTATCTGCCAATCGTGCAAGGCCAAGATTGATTTTTTGATTAGGAGTACATCTGACAAGGAATGGGACAAGCGGGAGGAGGGAATGACGATTACGCTCCAAAAAGTTGGACAGTTTCCAGCCTATGAGATTGGCCTTAACACCACACTTAAGAAATATCTGAGTGCAGATGATCAGGCCAGCTATAAAAAGGCATTGGCATGTTTGTCCATCAGCTATGGAATTGGCGCTTATGCCTATTTGAGGAGGGTAATTGAAAACGAGATCAAAAGGATTATACAGGATATTGCAGAACTTGATTTTGACGGGGTGGAGTTTGTAAGGAAGGCCTACGAGAATTTCAAGGTTGATTTTCAGATGTCGAAACTGATAGATATTGTGAACAAACATCTTCCTGCTTCATTGAAGGAACTGGGGGATAATCCCGTTAGGCTATTGTATGAGCAGCTTTCTGGTGGCATACACGAATTTACCGATGGTCAGTGTATGGAAAAGGCACAAAACATTGATATATTGCTTAACTATGTGATAAAAAAGATAAACGAGGAGAAATATCAGCTCAACGATGTAAGAAAGGCCATGCAAAATTTAAGAAAAGAGAATGGGTAGAAAGTTCCATTCAAATTTCAGTTATTTTGTACTTTCTTTAAATCGGCCTTCTTTGCGGCAAGCTGCTTCTTGCGTTCCTTTTTCTTCTTTTCGGCCTTTAATTTGTCATCTCTGATCTTTTGTTCCAGGTTGACAATCTGGTCGGGCGACTCCTTTTTGAAACGCTTGAAATAGATGTCCTCGATAAACTGTGGCAAAGGTACCTTCCACTGCTCCTGATGGTGGTTGTCCAGCGAGCCGAACTTCTTGGGGTTAAGCCCGAGTTCCCTTGCCATTTGGATATGCTTGTCGGAAAGACGGTACCTTTTCTTGGCCTCCAGCCATTGTTCGGGTTTAAAGCTCATACAGCTGATTGAAAAACTAAGTTATAAAATAGAAATGCCATGTCAAAAAGTGACACGGCATTTCTCCCAAAAAATACTATTGCCTACTTTGCGTTCTTGCGCTCGGTAACTTCCCTGCGTATGTCGGTAGCTAACACTTTTAATTGCTGCATCGCATTCCGAACACGGGTTCCGGCGGCAGAATTGCCTTTTTCGTAGAACTTCTGTACATCAGCTTCTGCCGAAGCTACCAGCTCTTTTAATGCCTTGAATTTTTCCATGATAATTAAAATTTAGTTTTTATGATTAAAAATCTGTGATTTTTTGTAAAGCTAAATTAGCAATTCGCAGTTAAATACGCATCCCCTGGCTCTGTTGCTGTCTTTGCTCGTTTGTCCTGCTATTGGCCATGCCCTGTGAAAGGGTACTCTCCTTCATTAGTACCTCCCTTTTTTCGGGCTTGCCATCCATGTCGTAGAAGTTCAGTTTGCCATAACGGACGGCCGCTTCCACATACAGTTTTACATCCTGTCCTTCCTTAACGGCGGTAACAAGTGGGCGGTTGCCGTTGCGTAAAGCGGTTTCCAGTTTTTCGCGTTTTGCAGGGTCTTCGGTGTCCTTTATCTTAAAGCTGTCCAGTACCTTGCCGAGGTCAAAGCCATAAGAGGGGTCGTTGAACTGCTTAAAGCCCAGATTATTGTGCCTGTCCCTTGCCTTGTCGGTATCAAGCTGCATCCAAGCCTTATAGGGCACGCCATCCCTGCTCAACAGGTCGTCACGGTAAACGGCTCGCCCCTGTACCAGATTGATGGCCTGCTCTGCGGTAAATCCCTTGCCGCGGTCAACCCAAAAGGTCTGCGGCAGGCTCTGCGAGTAGTAGGTACTCTGGAAATTCCTGTCCACAAAGTTGACCTTGCCGTTTTCCATACTGGCCACCATACCGCTTCCATCAAATGCCTTGCCGATGGACAACTGGCTGTCGCCCTTCTGGGCCTTGAACAGTTCGATGGCCTCGGCGGCATGTTCAACGCCCCTGAATTGTGGCTTACCGTCCTTTGGAGGCAGCACAACCCAATATTTTTGCCCGGCCTCCAATGCCTTGCCCTTGTTCAGTGCGGCCTCGAAGCGGTTGAGGTAATAATACTCCGACTGCCCCGACTGCTTGAAGTGTAGGGTTAGGTCAACCCGCCCCTTGGCGGCATTGATGGTGTCGTGCAGCTTAAATTCGGGAACATCTTTTTTCATGTTCTCTTCCATCTGGGCGACCAGCTTATCGCTGAAGCCCAACATTTTCATCTCATCCCTGAGATCGTAAAGGTTGTTCAAATTCATAACTTTTTCTGTTTTTAATGGTGTGGAATCCTTATTTATCGTTGTTTGCTTAGCGGTTTTCGGGCGGAGCCTATCGAGTTCCTTCAGGTTGAATACCATATCGCCGATTGGCACCGCTTCGTGCCAGTTCCATATCTGCTGGTACTCCCTTGCAAAATCAAGTGCCTCGTCTTCATCGGCAAAACAGTGCAGGTCATACAGGGTGGCAATGGGATTATCGGTATCATAGACCACCCATTCATAGCCTTTGGCCAATTGGTTTTCCAGATACTGGCACAGTTCTTCCGCCATTTCCACTTTTTTCAGCAATTGCGACATATCAAATCGGTTACGGTGTCCTAAAATCGTTGTTCCTCAATAGCACTGCCTGCCCGCCCTTGAGTTTTACCCTGATACGTTTTACCTTTTTGCTGAGCAGGCTTCTTGCCGCATCCAGTCCCGCACCTGCGGCCTGCATCCCTATGGATTGGTCCATTGTCAATATCTGCATACCTTGCAGGGCGCTGGAGGTACCGTTCCCTGCCGCCTCGCCAAGCTCTGCTTCGGGCGCATTAATGCCCATTAGTCCGTCCAATGAGAATACCGAAAGGTCAACGGGAATAATCGAACTGCCCAGACGGATATTTTTGATGTTCAACAACAATCTTTGGTTGGTAATGTTACAGAAGCCAAAAAGCAACTGGTTTTTGGGAATGACCACATCTTTTATCCGTATGGTGTCCATCAGGCGCAATCTGACCACTGCGCCCTGTGCCACTTTTTGGGTGCCCTCAATAATGGCAGGGATTGCCCTAAATGCACTATCGGGAATGGTCGGCAAACGCTTCAGTTTTTCCTGCACCATGTTGGGATTTTGGATGGCGATAATCTTGTCCATCATCGAGCTTAACTGCGCCATTTCGGGGTCTTCGTCCTTACCGCCAGCCTGCATGGTCTTCATCAGGGCTTCCAATCTGTCCACATCGTTTTTGATGGAAGGGGATTGCGGTCTGCCAGCCGTACCTGCACTACCATAAACTGGAGCTTGTGCAGGGCTGTTGATTTCGGTATTCAGTGCCCTTAGCTTCTCATTGATGGCTCTGGTCTGCGGATCTTCCTGCTGCCCGTTAAATCCCAAACGGTCGGCTACGTTTTTGATGGCATTATCACTGTTCCTGCCCGAACTGTCGCGTTCGGACTGCTGGTAAAAGCCCAGTTTGTCCTTTGGCTCCTGTTTTTCCCTGAAGCTCGCATCGGGCAGGCTGGTATTGATACCTTTTTGGGCCGACCTTACATCGTCCACATTTCCCCTGCCACCGCCGAGGGCGTAGAATGCCAGTGCCATAAACGGAATAACAAGGAAGGGAAATACCAGCAGTATCTTCCGTTTGTCTCTTTTTTTTGTTTCCATCTGTTTAAATTTTTGTTTTTTATGGTTTGAATAATCTGTTAGCTGATGGCCCGGACAAGTAGCCAGAGTAGATAGCCGCCGAATGCGGTACAGAAGACGACTAATGCCCATAATCTTGCTTTGCCCGAAAGGTTCTTTGTCTTTTCGTTCAGGTAGCCGGCTATCCGGTGCTGCCCTGTGATGATATTTCCGGCAATCTTCTGCGCCATTTCCTCACTGGCTATTTTTTCCCTGATTTTTTTAAAGGTTTTCATCATTTTATGGTTTTGGGGCTTCATCTTGGTTAATAAGTATTTCCCAGCCCTGTATCAAAAATCCGTGCGGATTGCTGTCCGTTTGGGTTTTGATGTCCCTGACCTTGCCCTGTGTAACGAGCTTTCGGATAGCCGTGCTTGTAGAGCGTACCAGTTTCTGCGTGGCATAACAGGTAAACGTGTAGGGATATTGGTTGATGTCCAGTTTGGTACTGTCCACATTAATCTCTTGTGAGATATTGGCGGAAATCAGGTTATTATAATAGCCAGATTCCCGCAAGTTGTCGAACTGCTTTTTTGCCGATTCATCGGCAAGATAAAGGGATTTGGATATGGTCGCCTGTATCGCCTTATCATCGGGGCTAAGGGTAAAAAAGAACTGGTGGAAAGTCTTGATGTGGTCACGTAGCTCTACCTCAAGGTTGCTTTTCCTGTCGGAGGCAAGGGCTTCCAACACCTTTCCGTTGTAAAGGATATGTATCCTGTTCTGCGCTTTGTTTACCATATTGTAGCTCTTGTAGATGCAGAAGCAAATACAAAAGATATTGGCGAGTATCAAGCAGATGCTGAATGTCCGGATATGTCTAAAAGCGGTATCTATATTTTTAAAGTGTGTAAACATCATATAAAGGTTAATGGTCAATTCCCTGATAACTTATCGTGCATATAACTGCCACCTCTGCCCAAAGCCCTGCCGACTGCACCGTACGTACCTGCTCCCTCTGTCTTGCCCGAATAGCCCTCGCCAAAATGCCTGCCTGCGTTGACGATATTGCCTGCGCCCTGTTTCATCCGTTCGCCACCCGCCGAAGCTACCGCACCGCCTGCGCTTGCTCCACTGGAAACCATACTGGTCACTTTCTGCAACAGCCCGTTGGCTCCGCCTGCGTGGACGATGTAGCCCGCTACATTGGGCACCGAACAGTAGCCTACAATACCGATGATGAGAAAAATGAGATACCCCATATCGGTATCGCTGAAAAAGGTATCGCCCTGCTGGCCAATCTGCCCGATGTCGATTTTGAGCATATTTTCCTGTATCTTTCCGATAATGCTGCCGAAGATATTGGCAACAGGCAGCCACAAGAACACGTTCACGTAGCGCGCCAGCCATTGGGTGAGCGTCTGCTGAAAACCGTCAAATACGGCAAAGCCGAATACCAAAGGCCCGAGTATGGCAAGGATGATGAGGTAGAACGTTCGGATGGCATTGATACAAAGGCTGGCGGCGGCAAAAATGACCTGCAAGACTTGGCTCATCCATTCCTTGATGCTGTTGCGGAAATTATAACTGGCCTTGTCCATCCAGAATTTGATGTCGTTCCCGATGCCCTCAAATATGCCCTCGTCCTGTCTGTCGGGATCTTTGGGGTGGGTATATTTGTACCACAAATCTTTATCACCGCTTCCGTTTTCGCCCACGTACATTTTGTAGGCATCGCTTTTCTTTACGGCCTCTTCTTTCTGCTTCAGCAGCACTTCGATGCTTTTGTTGCTGTTCTGCACCATTGCGCCAGTAGCCGAAACGGTGGGCTGGAGCACCCCGTTCAATAGGGCGATGACCATTGGGAAAAGCACGACCGCCATACCAAGGGCGAACGGTCGGAGCAGGGGATAGAAGTCGATGGGTTCGGCGGATGCTATCTGGCGCCATACACGGCTGGCGATATACCAGAGCGCCCCGAAGCCCGCCAGTCCCCGCGCTACGTCGATGAGGCGACTGCAAAGGGGGAGCATCTCGCTGTACACCCTGTCAAGGACGGGTTGCATTCCGCCCAGCCTGTCCGCTATGCCCAGTGCACTGGCAAGGTGGGGCGAGAGCAGGGCGGCTGTTACAAGGAACAGGCTAAATATGATTTTATGTGCTTTCATAATTGATTAATTGATGTCGTAATATTTTTTCATGGCCGATATGTCCGCTTTTTCCTTTTGCCTTTGCAGGTTCAGGATGCTGGTTTCCCTGTTGAAATGGCGCAAGAACATCAGTTTATCCTGCGTATCGGCAAAAATGCGGTCGATGGCCTGCAAGCGTTCATCATCGCTCATGCGCAATTTCGAGGAAGTGATTACGGTGGCAAGCTCTTCAAGATTGTCCATGCTCTGGTCTAAGAGCTGTTTGTACACCCTGCCCAGATAGCCGATTTCCTGCGGATTGAAATTGTCGGAGCTTTTGAAACGGCTGAATGCGGCACCGTATTCCTTTACGATAGCCGACTGGCTGGAAATGATGTCGGCTACCCGCCTGTATTTTTTGATTTCGGGGCTGACCAGCATCAGCCCGTCGAGGAATGTTTCGTGCAGGGAAAAATTGCCCTGTGAAATGTTCTTTACCGCATTGTAACCATTAGTGATGATGGTATAGCCTTTTTTCATATCGGCAAGGATGTTCTTCAGTTGGCTGAGCTTTTCCACGTTCAACAGCAGTTGCTCCACTTCGGCGGACTGCGCCTTTGCAAACTGGATGCTGCAAGCCCATAGCACAAGGGCTGTAAACAATATTTTAATAGCTTTCATAATACCTCCTTAATTGGTCGATGGCTTGTAGTTCGGTTTCCCGTTGACGGATGAGCAGTGCCACATCGTTAATAAATTTCTGCGTAAAGGTGGATTTGTCGAGCATGGAAGCATATACCTTGTCGAGCCTTTTGATGCGCTCATCATCGCCCATTTCTATTTTGCCCGAAGTAATGACCAATAGTAGTTCCTCTAGATCTTTGGTGCATTCCTCCATTACCTTTTCCCTTACTTCTCCGATATATTGCTGGTTGGAAGCCGACAACAGCTCATTGCCTTTGATGCCCCCAAACGCTTTAACAATGGCAAGCTGCAAGGCGATGGTTTCGGCTACCTTGGCATTGTTGCGAATGGCAGGGCTGACCGCTTTTAGCGAACTGATAAAGGCATTGTGCAGGCTGAACTCGCCACCAGTAATATCCCTGATGGTGTTCAGTCCCTTGCCCGCTATATCATAGCCTTTTTTTACATAGCCCGCATATACCTTTAGGGCGGCAAGCTGTTCCAGCAGGTATTTTTTCTGCGTTTTTTTCTGTGCAAAAAACTCGGCAAAGGTCTGTGCCCTTGCAGGCTGAAAGCATAAGGCGAAAAACAGGAAACAGCCTATAACTGCAAACAGCCACTTTTTTACCTTAATTAATTCCATAGATTTCCTTTAGTTTGGCGGCCTCGTCCAGTGATACGGCCCTGCCGATGCTGAGCAGGCTGTTCTCTGTGTTGAAGCGTTTGAGGTCTGAATAATTGGTATCCATCTTTTCTGCCGCATCACGGATGATTTCCAGCCGCTTGGCATCGCTCATCTGCGTTTTGAAGCTGTTGACTACAAGCAATATCTGGTCAAGGTTTTTGATGCTCTCGTCCAGAATGCCTTTGTAGATTTCTTGCATGTGGCCGAGCTCTTCGGGCCTGAAATGCCTGTCCTTTTGGAAAAGGTTCCATGCCCATTTGTATTCGTCCACAATGGCGACCTGCTTTTCTGTGAGGTCTTTGATGCGCTTGTAGTAGGCAATGGCGGACTTGACTTTCCAGAGTTCGGTGTAATACTCGCTGTACAGTTCCTTTTGCCTTTCCGTCCAGTCGGCTATTTCCGTCAGTTTTAATTTGGATAATTGATTTTCCAGTACCTTTTGGGCATTTTGTAGCCAAATGGTCTGGTTCTGCAACCGTTGTACCTTGAGGTCAACGGCCTTGATGACTTTTTTTACTCCCGCTTTGATGACTTCCAGAACGGCTACCTGTGCATTGGCGCCCTGTGGCAAGGCAACAAACAGCGTCATGGCAGACATGGGCAGGATGACCATGTACTTTTTCATAGTGCTTTTCATTTGTTTTTTAATGGATATGAAGAGCCCTATCGGGGTTTTCATATTTTTTATGAGTTTCATCGTAATAAATTTTTGTTAATTGATTTTTTCATTGGCAATCTTGTTTTTAATGGTATTCAAGATCACTTCGTTCGGAGTTTTCTATATTCCCTTTTGCCCACCATCAGCTTTGCCGAATCGGGATAGAACGTGATGAGCTTGCCCTTTGCCGTTTCGGTAAGGGTTTTGGTCGCCTCGTCATAAACCGCTTTCCACTCTTCGGTTTCATGTTGCCGTTTTTCGGTCTTGCCGTTTCGGATGATGTTAAAGCCCGTTCTGCGATGGATGAGGTAGTTGTTGCTTTCGGTAGGCTCGATGACAAGGGTATCATCGGCATTGCTGTACTGGCCTCCGGCACTGTTTACATAGGTTCCGGGAATAAAGGAACGGGTTTTGTCGCTGGTGCAGGCGGCTGTAAAAAATAGGACAACCGCCATTAACATGATTAAAGTTCTCATATCTATTATTTTATTCGTAATTATTTATTGTTGTTTTAGGCACTCATGAATGCTTCGCATTTTTATGTTTAAATTCTTCGGCCAGTACGGCAATGCCCTTTTGCATACCGCCGAACTTTTCGGCATATTGCTGTACCTGTAATTTTTCGCTTTCTTCGGTGGTATAGGTCAGGTATTCTTCGGCGGATACTTCTGTGCGGTAGACCTTGCTGTGCTGGCCGAGTATGATGGCGACCTCCTTGTACCTGCGGCCCGGCTCGTTGGCCTTGTTCATCGAGAGGATAAGTGCCTTGTCCTTATCGGTAAGCCCCAACAGTTCCTGTATCTGGTCGAACTTGTTCTGATATTTGCTCTGGTCGAGCAAAATCTTGCAGTCCGAATTGTTGATGATGGCATTTTTGACGATGGGCGAGGAAATAACGTCCTCTACCTCTTGGGTAACGATGATCGGCTCGCCAAAGAATTTCCTCATCGTTTTGAACAAATACTGTACGTATTCGGCCATGCCCTCCTTGGCTATCGCCTTCCATGCCTCTTCGATCAATACCAATTTCCTGACACCCTTTAACTTGCGCATCTTGGACAATATCATTTCCATGATGACCAGCGTTACCACGGGAAACAGGATGGGATGGTCTTTCAGGTTATCGAGCTCAAAGACAATAAACCTTTCGTGCAGCAGGTCGAGGTTTTCGGTAGCGTTCAGCAGATAGTCAAATTCGCCGCCCTTGTAGTACGGGTTGAGCACGTACAGAAAGTTGCCGATGTCAAAATCGCGTTCCTTGACCTTGCCGTCCTCCAAAACCTGCATATACTCCGAGAGCAGGTATTCATAAAAGGAATTGAAGCAGGGAAAAATGTCCGCATTTTTTGCCAGATGCTCAAAATATCCCGTAAGGGCATTGGAAATGGCCACATATTCCGACCTGCGGTAGGGTTCGTCGTCCTTTTTCCATAGCGCAAGCAGCAGGGTCTTGATGCTCTCCTTTTTTTCGGTGTCCAGCACGTCCCCATCGGTAAGGTAAAAGGGGTTGAACCTGATGGGATCGTTTTCCGAGTAGGTAAAATAATAGCCGCCCACCAGTTCGCAAAGCCCCTTATAGCTGTGGCCGATGTCCACGATGACCGCATGGGTGCCCTGTTCGTAATAGGAACGGACAAGGTGGTTGGTAAAAAAAGATTTGCCCGAACCACTGGGGCCCAGGATGAATTTTGACCTGTTGGCCGTCCATCCCCTGCGCAGCGGCTCATCGGACAGGTCGAGCAGTACGGGACGGCCCGTCAGCCTGTCGCCCATACGGATACCGAACGGCGATACGGAGGAACGGTAATTGGTTTCGAGGTTGAAAAAGCAGGTGGCCTGTTCGGCAAAGGTATCAAAGCTGTCGTTCATCGGAAATTCCGCCTGGTTGCCCGGCATTCCCGCCCACCAGATCTGTGCCTGTCCATCGGTTTCCTGTTTTGCCGTGGCATCCATCTGCGCCATTGCCGAGCTGACCAGATTTTTCAGGTCTTTTGCCTTTTCTGCATCGTCCGACCATGCCAGTACGTTAAAATGTGCCTTGATGGGCAACCGCTGTAAGGCAACCGCCTCGTTCAGAAAATCGTTGACCGCATCCCTTGCCACCGCATTTTCCCTCGAATAGCCCGAAAGGGATTGCAGGCGGAGTTTCTTGGCTTCTAACCGTTTGATGGTCTTTTGCGCATCTTCGATGAACACATACTGGTTCAGGATGTGGTTGCAGTTCAATAACTGGCCGAGTGGCGAAGCAAAACCTATAGAAAACTTGGTGCGATCGGTACTGTACCTGCTATAATTGATACGGCTTCCGCACAAAGCGGGCATATCCTCGGTATCGGATAGGGCGTACAGTTCAAGCTGTTTGTCGCCCACACGCATCCCGTCTTTGAGGTGGATGTCCCTGATCATGGGCTGCTGGTGCTGGTCCAAAAGGAAAAGGTAGCGCTCGATAATGCCCGCTTTGTTTGCCGTCCCGGCAAGCTCGTCATCGTCCAGCCGCTCGAGCGATACAAATCCACTATCCTTCAGGATATGTTCGAACTGGCCCGCACTGTCCAAAAACTCCCTGTACAGTATAAGGCTGATCATCTGCTCGGGCACGATGTTCCTGCGCAGGATGTTGCTCATGGCCGAACTGGAAAGTTTGCGGTCCTTTGGCTTTTTGGTAAGGAAGATATAGCATTCGTGGTCGAGATAGGGACGCTCGTTGAAGAACGTTTCACTGCTACGGGACAGGAAACTGCCACCACTTTTTTCATAGTCCGCCCTGTAGGCCTGTGCCGTAAACCAATCCTGTTTGTGGAAGATACTGTGCGCTGGCAGTACCTTTATGGCCTTTATCCAGGTCTGGTGGTAGGCTTCGTATTCCCTGTCCGATAGGGTGAATATCTCGGGCAGCGTTGCCCTGTAGGCAATGGTGATATCGCCCTGCATCGAAACGATGGCACTGTGCTCCACCTTGTGGATGGGCAGGATGTCTTTTGCTTCTCTCATGGCTGTTTTTGTTTTTCGTGAGTTTTTATGGTTTTATCTGTACTCAAGATTTCGCTACCGCTCAATTTAAGTTGTGTGAATAGCCGTCTTGAACGGAACTTGAGATGGTCGGGCAGGCCACGTTTGGCGAGGTATTTCGATAGCCCGTGCTCCCCGAACCTATGGCTGAGCCTAAAGGTGGAAATGAACAGCCCCATACCGAGCAGCAATATCAGCGGCAAGATAATCAGCAGGCTTACCCCCGAAATGTACAGGACCGCAAAACCGATGAGTAGCAGCACCAGACCTACCGCCAGGTAGGCGATGTACTGTGCCTTTAGCCCCTTAAAGACTATCGGACGGCTTACGCCCTTGTTGATCTGATAGATGCTGGCCATGGCTATATCCCGAAAAATGATTTGAGTACGGTTGCCACCACCACCAGAAAGATACAGCTACCGAACCATGCGGCGGCCACTTTGTTGGTATCGGGTTCTCCTGCATTCCATTTATTGAATACCTTGATGGCCCCGATGATGCCGACCACCGCACCGATGGCGTACATCAGGTTTGTACCTGCATCGAAATAGCCCTTGACCTTGTTGGTCGCTTCCTGTATGCCTTGGTTACCGTCCTGTGAATGGGCGGTAAATGCTATGGCCACCATACAGCATAGCATCATCAATCGGCCAATTATATTTTTAAATCTGTTGTTCATAAAAATTGGATTAGAGTTTAAAGATTAGTCCCAAAGGTTTTCAAGTTCCTCCTTGGAAAGATGGAAAGGAGCGTTTGCGATGATAAAGTCATTGATGCGCCCTATGTTCGGATTGGAACCGATCTTCGGGTATTTGTCCCTGACGGTTTCCATGAGCCCATAAAAATCCTTTTTGCTACCGTCCTCGCTGGCCAGAAAGGAGAATACCTCCCTGATTTCCTGCAATACATCGGGCACAAGCCCAATCTGCTGTTCTTTTCCGTCAGCCCCTGGCGCAAACCCAAAATCTTCAGTACCTATCATATCCATACCCTCGGGCAGTTTTGTGCTGCCGATCAGCCCGTCTTCGGCTTCTTCGTCCAGTTGTTCTACGCCGCTTTCCCATCGGTGCGGTAAAGGCTCACCTGTCTTAAATTGGCTGGCAGGTCCAGTCTTATCCTTTTCCAATAACCGTAAAAGTTCCCCGCGGTAAAAGAGGAGCGCTACGCCCAGGTACCACAACATGGTAAGCACAGCTGTGGCAACCAGAAAAGTTTGCCATGTTAATTGTTGTAACATAAATTTTTGCTTTTGTCCCGATGCCCCATTGCACCGGGATGACGGGAGCAAAGTTTCGAAGCGGAGCGCCCCCCAGTTGACCCACGTTGGTATAGACCAACAGGATTTTTTTGAAATCATCGGGTAAACCGCCTCCAGCCAACGGCCAGGGTAGATAATTTTTTTAACTATTTTTTTCCTTCTGCGGATCGTACTCGTCCTCTTTGTCAAATCCACGGATAATTTCGCCCGTCATTTCATCCAGATAGCGGGTACGGCTGAACTTTGTCCTTCGCCTGATCTCGGCAATCCGCTTGCTCGGAACGCCCAGGGAAACCCTGAACCTTTCTTCCAGCCACCTGAAGATCTGGGTGGTGCTTGCCGTACCGTTGTTGACCTGTCCAGTACGGAAGATACCAAGGCCAATTTCGGCAAGGTTGATGCTGTCGCCCGTCCAGTGTAATTCCTCGTCGGTAGCACCATGAAAGAACGGCCTGTCGCCATTGCCCTTGATATAGGCAATACGCTCGGCCAGCCAGTCACGGAGTTTCTCGAAAGCCCTGATCTTGGAAAAGATGTGGTCGGCGGAGGTGGAAAACCCATCGGTATTTACCTGTGCCATCGGAAAGAGCAGCCTGTCATCTGCTTCTGAATTTCGGAGGAAATAGGCATTGTCCAGTTCGGTGGCACCCCTGCGGTAATACTGGTAATGGAAGCTGTGCTCACGGAAAAAGCGCTGCACATACACCATTTCGTTCTCAAAATAGAGTTCCTGCACCTTGGCATCGCCAAAGGGTATATTTTCCTCAATGGTAAACAGTTCTGAAAAGTACACCTGCCAATGGCAGAAAGCGGGTTTGATGTTCTTGAAGAAGCCGATCTCCTCGGCCACCGAACCAAATGGATAGTCGGCCATAAAGGCCCTGATCTTGGCCATGGCCTGGGCAATGAGCCTGTTGGCACTGCTCAGGCGTTCTGTGGGTGAAAGGGTGGCGAAGGAGATTTCCTCCAGTTCCACCTCAAGCGGTTTCAGCAATCTGCTGGCAAATTCCTGGATCATTATGATAATAGGTTAGGTTGTCCGGCCTGCCTGTTTACTGGCGACAACTTTTCACATCGACCGGAATAGGTATCATTTCTCCATACGCATCGGGTGTTTTTTGGGGCGCAAAGTAGCAAATGGGCACAAAAAATATATAGTGCCTTTCCGCCATTATGTAAAATAGTGGAATAGCACTATATGCCCTTTGCGTACCCGATAGGGCAGTATTTTGGAAAAAGCAAATAGGGAAATGAGAAAATAGCGGCCTGATGGCCACAGGAAGAAAGAAAGACAAAAAAGAAACGGGGACTTGGCATACCGCCTTGTCCCCGTCATCTAAATTAACGCTCTCAACGTAAATTTACGGAAAAAAATCTAAATGGGAATAATGATCTATAGAATAAGCCTTCTTAAATGACCAGCACTTATAATTAGACAAAGACAATAACATCTTAAGGAAAAGCTCCATTACTTAAAAAACACATAAAAAACCTTGTTTATTGCGTGTTTGAGATGTATTTCAGATTTGTAGTTACATAACGGTTACATAAGATTACACCCAAAATGGCACATATTTGGCATATTTTTTCGACTTGCTTTCTGGGTCGTAATCTTTGATCAGTTCTGCTGAAATCGTATCGGAAATAATTCTTGAAGCCATAGGATAATTTTGTTCTTCGATAACAAATCGTTCTCTAAGACTTTGATTGGACATAAACTCTCCTGAAACATATTTTAAGCATGAATGTTGGTAACAGGCCCTTATTTTATCTCTCTTATCCATTTGAGTCAGTTTTCTAGGACCATGTAGAATGATACGGGTATAATTGTCTCCAACTATGATTTCTGGTGCAGGTAATTGATTGTATTCACATTCAAAAATAACTTTATCTATTCCACTGCCTCTTTCTTCACATATATTTAAACGCCTCATAAAACGGGCTAATATTTCATTTCGGCTTTCAGGATTATGATCAACAAAGCGTAATGGATCGATTAAAGGCTTGCCGGGATTGGTTATTTAAAAACTTCTATCATTGGCGACGAACCCCTAATATTAAAATCTTGGTGGATTAATGTATTTGCCACCAATTCTCTTATGGCAAGCAAGGGGAATAATGATACTTTTTTTCTAAGAGCCTTACCTATTAACCTGAGTTCGATTATTAAAATGCGTACAATTGATTGGTTTTAACAGTTTGATATTTGATCGAAGGTTTCTTAGGGAAGAAACTATATGCTGCAAGTGCTGCCAGGATGTTCACGATGAAGCTGATGAACGAACGATGTCTGGAGTGCTCTATCTGGCAGATATTCTTGAGTTCGTCGTTTACGGTTTCGATCACAGACCTTTTGCGGAGCATGATCTTGTCTTTCATGCTCATCAGTGTGTTCTTCATGTTGTTCCTTATACCGGTAACCAGGTGCAGTCCGTCGGTAAACAGGATCTCAACGAGCTGTTGTGAAATATATCCCTTGTCGCCAAAGAGCTTTCCAAATATCTTTTTGAGAAACCCTTCTTTCTTCAATGGCTCCCTGTCGTCCATATTCCCCTGGCTGATAAGGAAGTTAAGTATCTCGCCCCTGTCATTGATCACCAGATGCAGCTTGAAGCCATAGAACCACCCCATTGTCGACTTACCAGAAGTGGCCGTGCCCTTGAATACCTTGTTTGCTTTTATACGCTTGTTCTTGCATACCCTTATGGGTGTTGAATCGATGAAGGATATTCCCGTACAGGAGCCACTGCAGCATGTTTTCAGGAAAATGGTCAGGGGCATCACCACGCTTTGGCTGAGCTCCACAAAACGGTTGTAGGATACGGTTTTTGGGAAATCATCCCGCATGTGCACTTGGACATAGAAGACATAGTAGTGCTTTAAGCACTTAAAGCCGCTGATGTGAAACAGTAGAAGGATGCTGATGATCTCGCTGTTGGTCATCCTGGGAGATCGCCTTGAAGGCCTGCCCAAAATGAAACTTTTGGTCGTTTTCTCAAAGTTCTTGCAGAATTCGTCAACTATGCAATAAATATCAGTAACTTTATCGTATGTAATCATCGCTTTTATTTTGTTAAATATTTGAATTTCAATCATTTAAATATACAAAATATTGCTTTGATTACATATCCTTTCAACTAATTAATTATCGAACTCAGGTTATTATTTCGTTGGAGGGTAAGTTATCATCAAGATATTTTATTAAACCTTCAAATCCAACAGCATATCCTCTTTTGCCAATTTGTTCTTTGATAGCGTTTATTCTATTATTGTCCTGATAGAAAATAACCCTAACCGCTTTACGGGATATATTGTCAAATTGGTCTATATCTTTTGCAAATAAGATAGCACCTACATTTTTAATGTTATAGTTACTCCCTTTTTTTACAATTACTTTTTCAAGTAATAATCTATCTAAAATTCCATTTTTATCAGCAGGGAGAGGTAATTGTAAAAGTTCGAAGAAAGCAGGATAATCGATCAAAGACAAAACATCATCAGGTGTAGCGTTATTTTTAGCGATGCCATTTTCAAAAACCGGAGAACTTTCTATCTTCCATATTTCCCTTTCTCTCTCTGGATGGTCTATTAAATTCTTCTTATAACTGCCAATTCTAATGTAAAACTCTCCTTTAAAACCAACAGGGGTATTACGGGTTGCTTGAATTTTAAATACGGCAAAATGAAGGTCGTCAAAAGTTACTTCATATATATTAATATCTATTCTCGGGTTAAGTTGGGTAATTAGCCAATTTTCTAACTCTTGATTTCCTTTCTTCTCCGAAAGGGGGTAAAAATTAGTTCCAACTAGTTTATGAGAGTTGTCTTCTATGCCATATACTAGATAGCCATGTTCTTTTTTATGATAGCACGCACTATTGCTTAATGCCGAAATGTACTCTCCAATTTCTTGAGGATTACTATTGTTGACTTTAAACTCTACCCATTCACTCTCCTTAGGTAGGGCCGTTAAATCCTTAATTAGTATTTCTAAATCCAGCTGTGTCATTTCTCTTATTTAAATCCTACCTCTTGCTATAAACAAAAGCACCTTTCTCGCTTGGATATGGCTCAATTTTGGTTTTATCCTTTTCCCTTTTTCTCTCCAATTTTATACCCGATACTTTTTCTTTTAGCAGGTTCTGGTTCTTCTATTTTCTCTTGTAAGCGGTCAATATAGGTAAAAAGCAGGTCGATGTTTTTGTCTTGGTTTCCCTGTTTATGAGCTAACTTGGTAATGGCGTGTTTTATATCTGCAATCTCTAATTTAATGTCTGTATTGTCTGATAGCATTTGCCTCACTTTGGTAAATATCCTCATAATCTGAATATTTACCGCAATGGCCCTATCACTATTTAATATCCCCGATAGCATGGCGACCCCTTGTTCAGTGAAAGCATAAGGTACTTTTCGGGTACCTCCCCAACTTGATGTTCCATTTTGGAATATCAAGTTTTTAAACTCTTCTTGTGAAAGTTGGAACATAAAATCATCTGGAAATCTTTTAAGATTACGTTTTACAGCTTTGTTTAAATTGCCGGTAGTAACACCATATAGCTCGGCAAGGTCGTTGTCCAACATTATCTTGTGACCTCTTATGTAGTAGATTTTATTTATAACTACCTCATCAGGAACAATTGTGTTATTGCTATATTGTGCTTGCTTGGTCATATTAATGGCTATTCTTTTACCTAAACTTTAATATTATCGTATTCTTCATTGAAGAAATCGGAAAGCTTAACCTTTAACTTATTTAGAATTTTAATTAATGTACCAAAAGTTATATTAGAACTACCAGCCTCATATTTCCCATACTGAGCCCTATCAAAGCCATGTTCATAAGCAAAAGTTTCATGGCTTGTATAGCCAGAAGCTTTTCTGATTTGCTTAAGTCTAGCACCAATTTTCTTCTTTTCTTTAATAAAATCCAATTCAATAAACTCATTGTTTTTCATCTCATAAATAACATGAATATGAGTTTTTATTACCACTCTTTATAAAGAGTGGTTTTATTTGGAGATTTAATTATTTATTTTTAATTTAGCGTATAATTTAATCAATCTAAACGAATGATATAGAGGATATTTTGTTTTAATTAAGAGTCTTGCGGTTACAAAATCTGAGGCCGTCAACGCAGGACAGCAGAACAATCCCAAAATCTATATTAGATATGCCTATATTTGCATGTCGAAATAGATTTGGGACCTGCTGTAATTCCATGTTGACGTAAGGCCTCAGAAACTTTGCTGTAACCATGGTTGGCAGGTTCCAAATTTATTACCTCGTCCTAAGCCATAAGACTCGTAGCATTACGAGCCATGGAAAGAAACCCCATTTCATTGTTTAAGCGAAACCACTGTTGGTACGGCCAATGGTATGGCTTTTCTTTTCCAGCACAACAACCCCAATCTTTTTACCCCTTCGATAGGCTTTACCCTCTAAAGCCTAAAAACCCGGTTTAGCTATGTAGTTGCCTGCCGCCAACATCACAAAACATTTAGGTTAATTAATTAATGGCGGCAGGTTTATTTCTTTTTAAACCAATTTCGTGCGACTATTGGGACTTGTGGGACTTTGTACTTAAAAGTCGCTAAAGTCGCACGAGGTATAACCAACTAACTAAACTTATAAGACTATGTTCAAAAAAATAACGCTTTTAGGCGTAATGGCTCTGCTTTGCCTAAATTTTGGGGTACTTGCACAACAGCGAACCCCCATTAGTGGCACCATTATAAATACAGACGGCCAGCCCATACCCAATGCCAACATCTCCACCAAGGATAAAACCGCCACCACACAGAGCGATGACAAGGGCAACTTTAAACTGAATGGTATTGCAATTGGTACCAGTATTATTATTACCAGCATTGGCTATGCAAGCAAGGAAATAACGATGCAAAAGGCCAATATTGTCACTATTGTACTGGAAACGGCAGAGCAAAATTTGCAGGAGGTAGAGGTTAATGCAGGGTATTACCGTGTAAGGGATAGAGAACGGACGGGCAGTATTTCTAGAATAACCTCAGAAACGATAGAAAAACAGCCTATTAACAACCCCCTGCAAGCGTTGCAGGGAAGGGTGCCCGGAATGGAGATAACCCAATTAACAGGTGTGCCTGGTGGAGGTTTTAGAGTTCAAATAAGGGGCAGAAACAGTATTTCCAGTGGAAATGACCCATTATATGTTGTTGATGGCGTAACATTTCCCTCTTCTAGGATCAACAATGCAAACTCTAACAATATAACGCAAGATGCAAGTCCATTGAGCATGATCAATCCCAATGATATTTCAAGCATTGAGGTTTTAAAAGATGCTGATGCCACTGCTATATATGGCTCAAGAGGTGCAAATGGAGTTATTTTAATAACCACCAAGAATAAAACTTCAGAAAACTTAAGGGTTAATGTCAATTATTCCAAAGGATTAAGCCAAGTAGGTAACCGTTTAAATCTAATGAACACCGAACAATATATCGCAATGCGCTTGGAAGCTTTTAAGAATGACGGGCTAAATCCATCTTCAACAGATTATGACGTAAATGGAGTTTGGGATAAGAATAAATATACCGATTGGCAAAGCGAACTGATCGGTCGGAATGCAGGTATCAGCAATGCTTCAGTTAGTGTTTCTGGGGGTTCGAAAAGTGCCAATTACATGGTTAGCGGCAATAATTATTCAGAGGGCACTGTCTTTGCCGGAAACTTTGGCTACAACAAATTAGGTATTAATTCAAGCTTAAATCTCGGTGCAAATGAAAGCAGGTTAAAAGCAAGCTTTGTTTTTGGCTACACCCAAACAAAAAGCAACTTCTTGTTAACCGACCCTACAACATATATTACCCAAGCCCCAAATGCTCCTGATGCCTACGATGAATATGGAAAGTTAAACTGGAGATATAATAACACCGATATAATATTGAATCCAATGGCTCCATTAAATAATACCATTGATGCAATTACAAATAATATTATTGGAAATGCAGTAGTTAATTATAAGGTTTTAGACAACCTAACTTTTAAGACATCAGTTGGATACAATAAGATAGATAGAGAAGAACTAGCCAAAAGACCGAACATAGCTAAATACCCTACAAGCAATCCCACTTCAGCAAACCGTGAAAGCAGGTTTGGGAACAATTTTAATAAATCATGGATAGTTGAGCCACAATTGAATTATGCAGTTAACCTTGGAAACTCTAAAATAAACTCATTGGTTGGAATGAGTTTTCAAGAGAATGAAATGGAATACAGGAATATATTAGCATCAGGCTTCAATGGGGATGAAGTGATGAACAATATTTCATCAGCCTCTGTTTTTAGCATTGCTGAATCAAATTACTCGGCATATAAATATGCGGCCCTGTTTGCTCGTCTAAACTATAGTCTGTTTGATAGGTACTTTATTAACTTAACTGCTAGAAGAGATGGCTCAAGCAGATTTGGACCAGGCAAACAATTTGCAAATTTTTGGGCGATAGGAACGGCTTGGGTGTTCTCGGATGAAAAATTCATCAAGAACAATATATCATTCTTAAGTTTCGGAAAAATCAGAGCTAGTTATGGAGTGACTGGTAATGACCAAATAGCAAACTATGGCTATATGCAGTTATACAATAATACCGCAAGTTATCAAGGTACTCCAACCCTTAACATAGGTAGGATAGCAAATCCTGATTTTGCGTGGGAAACCAACAAAAAAGCAGAGATTTCCTTAGAGCTTGGTCTTTTTGGGGATTTAGCCAATTTCCAATTTGCATATTTCCAAAATCGTTCTTCAAACCAATTGGTTGGTCTTTCATTACCTCCCAGCGTCGGTTCTACTACAATTCAGGCAAATCTACCTGCCATTGTGCAAAACACCGGATTGGAATTAGAAGCAAGGTTAAATATCATTAAAAGGAAAAGTTGGGACTGGACAACCTCCATTAATCTGACTATACCAAAGAATAAATTAGTTAGTTACCCTGGCTTAGAAAATTCGGCCAATGCGACAAACTATATTATTGGTATGCCCTTAGCCATAAATAGATACTACGATACTACCGTTGATAAGCAAACAGGACTATATACTGTTAAAGATTTTAATGGAAATGGAGTTAGGGACGATGCAGACTGCTACCTCAATAAATTTATCGGACAGATTTTTTATGGAGGATTACAAAATTCTGTTAGATACAAACATTTTAGCCTTGACTTATTTGTGTCATTCACGAAACAGAACGGTAATAGTCTATTATATGGGATTTCCTATCCTCCCGGATATTTTGCCCCGGGAGTTTCAAATGTAAACCAACCAATAGAAATATTGAACAGTCGTTGGACAAAAGTTGGCGATGATGCTAATATTCCAAAATTCACCACCTTGAATACGGGTGTGTCCAATTTTAATCTTGGAAAAACAACAGGCACCCAATCGGTTGATGATGCTTCGTTCATAAGGTTGAAGAATGTGTCATTAAGTTATTCTATCCCGAAAAACTGGTTTAATTCGCTCAAGATAGCTGATCTTCAAATAAATATTCAAGGTCAGAATTTATTTACGTTAACCAAATATGCAGGATTAGACCCCGAAAACCAATATCTGAACAGATTGCCACCACTAAGGACTTTTTTAGCAGGGATTAAGCTTACATTTTAATTTAATAACCAATGAAAATAATTAGGTCAACAATAATCTTAGCCCTATATATGGGTATGAATTTGTCTTGCAAGAAATTTATTGAAATAGAAGCGCCAAGAAGTAGTATTGTCCCTTCGACAGTTTTCGATAACAATGACCTCGCCATTTCTGCGATGCTCGGTATATATCAACAGATGGCTGTTACGGGTTATGCTTCAGGGGATATGAATAGCATATCAAGCGTATGCGGTCTTTCTGCCGATGAGTTCCTAGTGCATAATACTACGCTTGCCCCGTTCTTTCAGAACCAACTCCCTATAGACAATTCGACCATAAGGGGAATATGGACAGCTATTTACGCTCGAATATATAATGCGAATACCATATTGGAAGGACTACAATCTGAAAATAAAATTACTCCACCAATTACTGAACAATTACAGGGGGAAGCCCTTTTTACCAGAGCTTTTAACTATTTCTATTTGGTCAGATTGTTTGGGGATGTCCCGTTGTATTTAACTACGGACTATAAATCAAACAGTATCGCTAAAAGAACTCCTATCGAAGCGGTTTACAATCAAATAGTTCAAGATTTAAAAGAAGCTGAAACAAAACTTTCTGATGTTTATATTACTTCTGACAGGGTAAGGCCAAATAAAGCTACGGTACAATCCCTTCTCGCAAAAGTATTTTTAGATTTAAGGGATTGGGAAAACGCAGAGAAGTATACCTCTATTATTTTGGAAAAGACCAGTCTTTATAGTCTGGTTCCCTTGGACGATGTTTTTCTTAAAAATAGCAGGGAAACCATTTGGCAATTGATGCCAACCGCCAATTCAAATACTCCTGCGGGCTCTTTGCTTATATTGACATCCGCACCTGCTGCCTTATCACTTAGACCAGACTTCGTATCGAACTCTTTTGAAGCGAATGATTTGAGGAAAACAAGTTGGATTAAAAATATAGTAGTTCAGGGAACAACTTACTATTATCCATTTAAATATAAAGTTAAATCATCTACAACGGTTACAGAATATTCTATGGTATTTCGTTTAGCTGAACAGTATTTAATTAGGGCAGAAGCTAGGGCTTACAGGGACAAATTATCGGGAGCCATAGAAGATCTTGATGCTATTAGACTTAGAGCTGGATTGAAGCCCTTTAAGGACACCAACCCCAGTATCAGCAAAGCAGATTTATTAGTTGCAATACAAAAGGAGCGTTTTGTGGAATTGTTTTCCGAGTGGGGAAACAGGTGGTTTGACTTAAAAAGAAATGGAAAATCCACCGAGGTTTTAGGCCCAATTAAAACTCAGTGGAGTCCAAGTGCAATACTATTCCCCATACCCAAACTAGAAATTGACAACAATAAAAATATCGTTCAAAATGATGGCTACTGATAACTTGAGAACAAAAAGACTAAAGAATATTATTATAATTCTTTTCTTTAACACTATTCCACTTTTTGCTTTTTCAAATGATAAAAAAGAACAACCAACCTTTCATGGAACAATTAAAAAAGATGGAAAACCTGTTGGCTTCGACTCGATTACAATTCAATATATGAAGCCGTTTTCTCCCATCGGAACGGTTTCATCGAAAGAATACGTTGTAACGGATGCCAATGGCAATTTCAGTTTCAAACTGCCAAAATTTGGCCAGCCAATAAAAATGATTGTAAATATCCGGATAAAGAATAAAAAACTGAGGTTAAATGATGGGTACCTGGTTGAAGCCAGTGATAACATCAGAATTGATATCACAAAAACAGAATCTTCCGCCTTTGCAGAGTTTTATGGCCATGGTGCTGAAAAATACAATATCACTAATGGTTTGTATGATCTAGTTAGGGAATTTATTGAAAAAAGAACTGGATTAAAGCTATTTAGGCCAGATAGTCTATCAAAGAAATTGGTGTCGTTTAACGGTCTAACTGAGAAATATGAAAAGATAAAACAAAACATTATCAACCATTCCAAATTGGATGACAAAATGAAAAAAATGATTTCCTATGAATTTGGAAATTTTCACAGCCTTTGGAGTACAGCCTATAGAAAGTATTTCTACTATACCTACAGGAACAACCAAGAGCTTCAATCATTGATAAAAAATAGCTTCAATGAAAACAAAGATAGATTTAGTTATGAAAATGACAGCTTAATGATCCATTGTCGCAATTACTTCCTTGATATTGCCAACCGAGAAGCTATAGATCTACTCATAAATAGTCCATCATCTACAATTTCGTCCGTATCATTTTACGATAGTATAAAAACTAAATACTCTGGTTTACTAAGGGAAAGATTGATGGCAAATTTTTTTATTGGTAATGTAGGGGTTATTGAAGGATTTCAGATGAACAATTTGGTACACGATTCATTGATGTTGGAAGCAGAAAAATATATGACTATATCATTCGTAAAGAAAATCTATTCGGATAAGCTTCGGCTATCGGCTGGTAAAGAATTGTTTAATAGCTCTTTTATAGCTCTAAACGGAAACAAGGTATCGACAGAATCTCTAGTCGGTAAAGTGGTATTAATTGATATGTGGGCATTGGGCTGCTCATGGTGCGCTGTTTTTCACAAAATGTTTCATCAAGATGTATATCCATTGTTAAAAGATAATAAGGATTTTATTTATCTTTCCATAAATAGTGACGAGGATCCCAAAAGATGGGAAATGGGGCTGAAACAAGGAATCTATACTTCTTTCGAGTATCTAAACGTTAGTACTGGCAAGCTCGGAACAGCCCACCCTTTTTTGAAGCACTATAATATACAGTCACTGCCATTTCTACTGCTAATTGATAAAAAGGGGAAAATCCATTCTAACAATTTTGGGGAAATGAGGGATATTGCGATGGTGGTACAGAAGTTATTAAACCAGTAGGTTGATCCATCAGAACGGGGCTATAAAAGCCCCGTTTCCTCTAGCTTATATTTTATCAAAAATTCATCGTAAATTACCAACAACGAACCGTTTGCAATCCTAATCTCCCGTATTTTTTTTCCTTTATATTTTGGTATGTAACTGCTATATAGATATTTTCCATTTTTAATATCATAAACATCCACTATCTGGTTATTTCTAAAATCACTTCTACTTTCGTTGTCTGATTTTAATGCCGACAATATGAACAAGCGTTCCTTATAGGTAGTTAAATTACGGTTAATCAACCTTGGTGGAGTTTTTTGGGTTACAACAATCCCCCTTTTCCTTGATTCAACCACTTCCATTTTTGCAGTGCTAATTGTATCAATGGTTTTATTGCTGTAGAGCAGGTTTAAATTCGTATCAAGACATAGGTATTGCCCCCTATAAAAAAACATATAAAATATTAAAGAGTTGACAGAATCGAAATACAATAATCCATCTGTACAAAAGTACCCATCAATTTGTTTTTCTAATAGATGGGATTTTCCGATTGTATTATTCAAATAGTTATATACTGTTAGGTTTCTCCGTAATTGTGTTCCCTTAAGAATTGTTTGCCTAACTGCCAAAGTTTGATTGGAAATCATAAACGACTGGTCAAACCTTATTCCCGGATTTCTGAAGTTCTGTTTATTGTTCCTTGAGATGATACTTAAGTCCCCTGATCTGCTGGTTAAATAAATACCGTCGCCTTTAACCCCGATGTTTATCTTCTTATTTTGAAATATGGTATCATTGCGCATTTTCAAATCTAATTTCTCCAGATCATTTAATGAATAGCTCAAAGAAAATAAGCCCTTCCCATCCCCAATACTTTTTAAGTATATCTTGGAATTGGACAGCCCCGCAAAATACATGTAATCAGACTTTAAATCCAGAACTGTTATTGCAGATTCGTTCTTGTGCCTCTTGATCAATCTATTGAAACCATTTTTTTTTGGAGTTTGCTTCAATAATTGGACACATAAAATAATCATAAAAGAAGCTACAACAATAGTTATAATTTTGTAATAGAACTTCATTTCCTAAAGCTTTTATTTAATAATGGGTCGATACTCCTTCAAATAAGTCTCGACCCATTTTTATTAATCTACTGGATGTTCGTAATCAGCAAGATTTACTGGATCTCTATCTTCATCATCTGCTGGTCCAGTCCATGCAGGCACGCTGTAAAAAGCCGAACAAAGTTGTGGTCCTGAATTACAGATAATATCTGGTTGACCTAATTGTTCATCACTATAAAACTCGCCAGTTGCCACTACTTTTTTTGAATTTGTCGCAAATGCCGCTCCAACGGCAACCATTGCAACCAAAGCACTAAAGAATAACTTTTTCATTTTTTAAAGTTTTAAATTAAATACCTACTCTGTTTGAGGTTTTCGGTCTCTCCTCATCCATTGGCCAATAGAATATCATTGATGGCCCAAAGCCATTTCATTCTCGTTTATTTTTGTATGCAAAACAATGGCTATCATCGCCATTAACATAAATACCAGATTGAACAGCAGGTGCTCCGTCCATCCGAGCTTTTCCAAGACCCCACCACAGCTACACGGAATGTTGTCGCTAAAGTTTAGAATGGCGATGATGTAAGCCGTAAACAGGGACATCAAGGTCAGGGCAGCATACAATGCTAGCATTACGGTTTTTTTGATCATCAATAATACCGCAACAACTATTTCAAGCACGGGAACCAACCAAGCTAATACGAACGAAAAGTCACTTATTATTGGAGATTTTGACATCTGTAGTTCGGACTTTTCATAGCCGAGCAGTTTGCTTACGGCTGCATATAGAAATAGCAGAAAATAGGTATACACCACTACATCTCGTGAAAGCGCCATTATTCTCTGTTTTTTGGTAATTGACTGTTCCATATTTGCTGACATTTGGTAACCTGTCAGACTAATGCCGAAGCACCATCTGCTTGACAAATTTTGCCAATATCCGGGCAAAGAAACAATAGTGCTTGTCCACTATTTTTAAAAATAGTGGACAAGCACTATATCAGTTCAGCGGTGATATAATGCCCATTTTCTCCTGTAGCTCCAACCTTCGCTTAACGCCCGCCTTTAAAAAAATATGGTGTGCGTGGTTGTCGACGGTATGTTCGGAGATGTACAGCATTTCACCTATTTCCTTGTACGACAGCCCACGGCACAGCAAGGCCGCCACTTCAGTTTCACGCTTTGTAAATCCAAAGGCGGTGCATTGTGCTTCAAAAACCGTTTCCGCATCCCGGTTGACCTCCAACAGCAACTTTTCCCTTCGGCGGTTTTCCTTTACGTTCCTGACAATGAAAAGTATCGTAATGACCAAAAAGCCCAGATTGGTAACCAACACCTCAATCCACTGGGCAATGTGAATGTAGGCAAAGGCTGCCATGGTTGCCCATGGCGAAACCGCCGCGTAGACGCTGACCATTTCCAGCCCACTATAGGGATGAGGAGAACTGCGCCTGTCGGCAATCTTGGTACGGATGGCACCGAGTACCTTGTACAGCACTACAAAGGAGTAGATGCCCGGCACGATCATCCCGTAACTGGTGGCCAGTTCAATATCGTCGCTCAAGGGATAAACAATCCCGAAAAATATAAAATAGGGAAACAACAGAAACAGCGCCGAACCGTAAACGGCATAGAAACGGATGCTTTTTAGGTTAAACGCCCTGTAAAAATAGTAGGGAAAATACGAAGCAATGAGAAAAGCGCTGCCATAGGCCAGAATATTCTGCAGCACTACCGGAAAACTACAACGCTCGTTGGGCATCAGCCCGCCGCAGACATTGTAGAGGATCAACAAGAACAACAATACAAGGTACCAGAAACGGCCACGCTCGCGTGGATCGAAGAGGAAGTACACCAATTGGTAGCATAGCATCCCGAACTCTAGGATACAGACCACGAAGGTAAGCACGTGCATTTCAGAATTGAATACGAACATAGGCGAGAGGGTTTTGATCAGACGACGGGTTAATTCTCCATTCCATTTTTATTCCATTTTGTAAAAAAATAAGGGATAGCCCACATGCAGTGTTTGGTAGCGCACAAAGCCAGCCTTTTCGTAAAAGGGCAGGTTCAACTGGTTGGAAGTCTCCAACAAACAAAGCCTACCCAGAGCAGCACTATCCGCAACCAATTCGCCAAGCAACCTGCTTCCTGCACCATGCCCCTGATAGTTGGGATGCACCCCGATGAACCAGATGTAATAGACAGGCCTATTGCCCGATACTGCCATCTGCGCCGTTTTGACCATGCGCTCCTTTGCCATTACCCGGTACACACTGCCAATCCCCATTACTCCAAACACGAGTTTAACATCCCGCCAAAACGAACGCCAGGTGAAACGTTTTCTATCGGGGAACATTACCAGCGCACAGGTCGTGTGGTCTTCCGAAACCAGCACATGGCCAAAATCCATACATTCGTCAATGGCATAGGCCATCAGCTTACGCATTCGTACCGAACGATTATCATCCTGCAAGACCAGATGGTTGACACTCATATTGTTCTCAAAACTTCGGGCCAAGATGTTCACCATCCTATCTTTATCCTTGGGGTATGCTGTAACCATATTGTTTTAAATAAAAAAGCATGCCCGAACATCCATCCGGGCAATGCTATCATTATTAACTAATTATTAACCTAGAATTTTCTCGAATTATGACTTCATTAACCAAATATTTAGTTATTATTCTGTTTTATTCATTTGTTTATCTATCCATGGAATGTCTCCCTCACCTTTAAGGAAATAGTCGAACCAATTCTCAACCTTGACATGTAAATCTAGCAAATTTGGTATTTTATATACTCCATGTGATTCATTGGGATAGAAAACAGCGACAGCCTTTTTTCCACTCCTTTTAAGACTCAGAAAATACTCCATTGTCTGTTCCCAATTAACATTCTGATCTTTATCTCCTGTCCAAAGAAGAATAGGAGCTTGCACTTTATCAGCATTATAAACCGGACTATTTTTAGTATAAAGTTCTTTATCGTCAAAGAATGGTTTAGGCATCTCATATTGTCCATTTTCAAACTGCCAGTAAAAAGGACCTGAGAAATTATAATTATAAGAGAAGTAAGATCGTACCAAGTCACTGTTTCCTGCACCTGCAATATATGCTGCAAACCTATCAGATCTGGTAGCAATGTAATTGGTTTGGTATCCTCCATGTGAAAAACCGATTAATCCAACACTTTTAAAATCTATATCTTTAATATCTTTGAGTGCATCTAGACTATTATGGACACAAACCAAAGCCGATTCCCCTGTTCCCTTACTTCCAAAAACTATATCAGGCAAAAAGACAAAATAGCCTTTCTGTATAAAATTTCTGATATTTAAACCTTCAGATGGGCCGTAAAATCCGTCCTTCAGATATTTGTTGCTGAGATATCCACGTCTTTCATATATACTAACAACCATTGGAGATTTTTTTCCCTCATGATAATGGAGTGGGAAGATCAGTATTCCCTGAAGCTGTTGTCCATCTGGACCAGCATACTTAACAATAGTACTACGTAAACCACTTAATGTTGCAGTATCATGTGTATTGGTTACAAAGGTTTCTTTTTCTAGCCCATCGTTATATAATATTTTTGGTACCTCGCTCATCGTATTACTTGAATAGACAATCGCTTTGGTATTATATGCCAATAAAGGTGTCGAAATATTATTTTCCGTTGGGTTTACGACAATACTTACACGTTTTCCATCGTAGGTAGCTAATGCAGTCTTGTTATTCTCTCGGTTATATAAACGAATTAGTACCGGCATTGACGAATTATAGCTATTAACTGAGGAATTTAAATGATTGAAGGCTCCAAAGTTAACAAATGGGGAACGCTTGGTATTTACAATCTCTGTCTCATATTCATTGAGAAGTTGTATACATTTTAATTTTTCGGATTTTATAGCATATTCATATAAACATCCTTTTGATTCAAAAAGAATTTTTTCTCCATTTTCTGAAAAATGGGCTTTGGGAAAATTAGATCTATCGTATCGTCTATATTCCACTAAAAGCCGTTTACTGGAAAGGTTATTCAGATTATAAATTTTCCAATAATTATTTTCGACGGCCAATAAGTAGTTCTTATCTTTTCCTCCAATAAGTACTGAACTTTTAATGACAACGCCAGTGGCCTTTTTATCATCCCGAATCAGATCCATAGAGTAGGGCACGCCATTAGAAGTGTAATCTATTCCCTTAAAAGGGTAAAATCTTAGGAGGTAGTTGGGGTGCCCCAAGTAAAAAATCTTCTCCTCGTCCGTGTTGCTTAACAACTTGGTCGTATTGTTAACAAAATCCCAGATAAACGTATATTCGACTACATCTTCCCAGAATTTTGTCGTAAAATTATTATCATTTGCATACCAAATGTCAGCAGCGTTATAATCTCTCCGCTTTTGGTTGACTGATAGTTTAACAAAAAAGTAATCATTGGCAAGTGATTTAACCTCTGCAGATTTTATATTTTCATCAATTCCTTTTCCTATTTTTAAAACTCGGGGAATTCTGGCACCGATATACTTTATTTTTCTATTTTTGCCATCTAGTCCTTCTTCCATTACCACTGCTTTTCCATCAGAAGCATATAGTAAAATAAATTTGATTTTTTCCGATGAGCTATACATAGGATTGACGTTTTTGCCTTCAATCTTATACAAATGCTCTTTACCTTCCTCTGTGGTTACAGCGAATCTTTCTTCACCATAGTTCAAGAGAACCTTGGTATTTGGAATTTTATTGATCAACTCTCCAGCTTCATCAAAAATCTGCAATCCATCATTGTTAATTATTAAGAATACATTATACTTAGTATCATAGACGGCATTTTTTATATTCCCCCACGTTACAGAATTAGAAGTGGGAAGTTTTAATAATTCCGCCGAATTTTGACTGCGCAGAAATAAATATCCGCGTGGCGTAAATGAAGTATAAAGCGGAATTGCCCCTGGCTTTTGGGCATAAACTACATTCGGTTTATTTCTATCTATTAGAACAAGCGTATCCGTGTTATATTCATAGCTCTTCTGAAATGATAACCACCTATTGTCTGCGGAGATTTTCAAGAATTTTACATCATATACCGTATTGGTAAATCTTTTGGGCAGCTCAACTACAGGATTTTGTGCCGTTACTTTTGATACCATTATCAAAATGGCAACAAATATTTTAATCGCATTTTGCATTAATAACCAGTATTTTGGGGGTTTAAACTTGGGTTTAATGCTATTTCAGACTGGGGCAAGGGCCAATTTTTACGGAATTCCTTCCAGTTAGGCTTTTTTACCAAAAGATCTCCCAGTCTATCAAAATGCTTAAGATCGAAGAAACGAATTCCTCCTTCAGCAAAAAATTCTCTCCTTTTTTCTAAAAGAAGCTCATTGTAAAAAGCATCATTCGCAATTGTTGGAGAAATATTTGATAATCCAGCTCTACCCCTAATAGCATTTAGATAGGGTATTGCACTTTCTAAATCATTTTGTTTGGCCAAAATCTCCGCCATCATTGCATAGGCTTCCTCAAGCCTAAATATGATAGAATATTCATTGGCATTCGATGAGGTATTTTTATACTTATAACATCCATAGTAGGTTACGCCTCCCGAAACAACTTCCTTGATCCACACCCCCTTTCGCTGGTCATTATTGTCAAATATGTTAACAAGGTTATTTGAAAGTACATAGTTTTGCGGAGCTCCGGTTAGGGAATATAATTGGGCTTCGGCAGTTGCGGCACTGGAAGTTAATGGTTTCAATTGCCAAATGATATGCTTACCATCTTTTTTAAAGGTGAGGTTAAGGTCACTATTGATTTGATATAAGGAGCTTTTTATGATTTCGTCCGCATATTGTCTTGCTTGCGCCCAGTTTCCTTTGAGCATATGAACTTTGGAAAGTATAAACAATGCGGCATATCGATTTGGATATATCCTTTCGGTGTTTCTATATTCATTCTTAAGGTTATCCTTAGCATATTCCAGATCGACAATGAGGTTATTTAGCAATTGTTCAATGGGTAGCTTGCCGATGTGTTGGTTAATTTTATAATCTGATGTGGCAACATATGGAATATCACCGAAAATCTGGGATAAATATAAATGGATAAGGGAACGTACTAAGATTGCCTCACTAATAATTCTTTTTTTATCCTCATCTTTTATAGCGCTGGATCCATTCACGCCCTCTATCAAAACGTTGCTAATGTAAATCTCTTTATATGCGTTTGTCCACAAAGTTTTTATAACGGTGTTGGTAGATAGTACCTGTGTATTGTAAATATCCAAATATGCCGTTTGTGAGGAAAGCATATAATTGTCCAGATCATCGGCATAACTGCCTAATAATGCTCCAACTCCTCTCGTCCCGCCAGAAATTACCGAATTGTACTGAAGTTCAGCATAGAGGTTATTCAATACTGCTTCTGCGGTACTGACACTGCCGTAAACATCATTGCTGCCGATTTGGTTTGTTGGCTGATTTGGCTCTATCATATCTTTACAAGAGATACAATTAAGTGAAATCATTCCTATGATAAGATATATTTTAAGTTCTGCTTTCATTTTTTTATAGTTTGATTTGACACCCTATTGAATAAGTCTTTAATGGAGGTAGATATCCCGTCGATGTAAATTCGGGATCCAACCCAAAGTAATTTGTCCATGTTAATAGATTTTGGCCTTGAACATAGATCATAGCCTGTTTTACCAATTTGGAGTTTATAGGTATCCTGTAATTCAATTGGATATTTTTGAAACGTATATAGGATGCATCGCCTACGGCAGCAGTACTTGAAACAAAATTGGCATTAAGCGCATTAATCTGTGCATTGCTTCCTGATGAATAGGGCATAATAATACCATTTTGGTTATAAGTGGACCAAACATTAGTGAAAGCTGCAGGCTGGTTATTGATGTTGCCTGGATAAGGCATTATGCTTATATAATTGTAGTTTGTCTGTTTCACAAACTGAAATAAAAACGAAAGGCTTATGTTTTTATAAATCAGTTCATTCTGCCATCCCCCAAAAAACTTGGTTCCAATATTTTCAATAGCCTTGTTATCATCGGGACTACTTATTTTTGCATCGCCATTAAAATCCGTAAAAGTGTACAGCCCGGTACTGGGATCAATTCCATTAAATTGGTATAGCTTTACAATCGAGGTAGGCTGGCCAACTACGTAGGTATTGGCATACGAGGAACCTTCAAGACCGGGAAATGACAAAAGTTTGCTCTTTGGAATGGTCATGTTCAACGAAGAGTTCCAAATCCATTTTCCGTTTCCGCTCTTTACTGGAATTGCAGAAACTTCAATTTCCCAACCGTTATTTTGAACTGTTGCATTCAGGTTTGACTGTACGGACGAAAATCCTGTTGTTGCGGGAAGGGGAATACCTACCAGCTGATTTGATGAACGATTTCTATACCAAGCTGCCTGTACCCTATAACGGTTGTTCAGAAATCCCAATTCTAAAGCAATTTCCGCTTTCCTAGTTTTTTCCCAGCTAAAATATGGATTGTAGAGTCTTGTGGGATAAAAGCCCACAACATTGTCATAGTTACTTGTTGATAAAGTATAAGTATCCAAAAATTGATAATCGCCTATGGCATCACTACCGGTAATTCCAAAACTTCCCCTTAGTTTCCCGGAACTCAGCCAAGTAATATCTTTCATGAAATTTTCCTCAGAAAATAGCCAAGCGGCCCCCAAAGCTCCAAAATTTGCAAATCTGTTTGCAGCACCAAAACGGCTGCTACCATCTCTTCTTGCGGTCAAATTCAGTATATAGCGATTTTCGAACTGGTAGTTCAGCCTACCGTAGGCAGAAACATATCTATAATCGATATCAATTTCGTCACGAAAAGTTTTTGTTGTAGCAGCTGCTATATTGTATAGTAACGCATTGTTAGAAAATCCGGTACCGGTAACGCCAGACTGTTGGTTTCTTGTCCTTTGAAACGAAGTACCCAACAATAAGTCAATCTGATGTTTAACGATCTTTCTTTTCCATGTTAATTGTGGCTCTATGATATAGGAAAAAATTGTATTTAATCCTTTTGAGGAATTTGAGTACTGCGGGCTTGAACCAGATGTTGAAGCCGGATTGTACATTGTATTCGGCTTAACAGCGTATTCTTCAAAATTTTGTAAATTCAAACCTCCATTTAACTTAAACGAAATATTATAACCTAACAAATATTCTGCAATTACACTTTGGTTGAATTGTTTCATTGTGTTAGAATATTGTCCAGCTAAGGTAGCGACTGGATTGGAGAATGTATTATCTTCCCAGTTTAGCGCTCCGTCTTCCTTATATAAAGCAGGGGCATTGGGACTCAGAAAAAGTGAACGGTTAGTTAGATCGGCATTAACGACGTTGTTTTCCGAAGCCATAAAATTGTTTGATAATGACAATTTAAACTTGGTATTTGAAGACAAATAATTGTAATTTGACATCAATGAACTTGTCTTATACTTGAAATCACCAGGGAATACGGTGGTGTTTAACGTATGTCCTGCACTCACGAGAAAGTTACTGTATTCATTGCCACCTCTTATTGATACCATTGTTGACTGTTGTTCCGCATTGTTTCCAATCAATTCTTTTTGCCAATCTGTATATCTAGATTGGTCCCATTTTCCATTTACATCATAAGCATTTGAAGGATAGGTAGCGATTCCAGAGTTGGAATAAGCCTGTTTTCTCATGCTGAGATACTCTTCTGTATCCATCATTTTGAAATGTTGAGCCACTTTGCTTATACCGTAATTGCTATTTACCGAAACTTCTGTCTTTCCCTTGATACCGTGCCTAGTTGTGATGAGAATTACCCCATTTGCACCTCTAGTTCCATAAATAGCAGTAGCATCTGCATCCTTTAGGATTTCTATGCTTTCAATGTCGTTGGGGTTGATGTTGTTAAGTGGGCTGATATTTCCAGACGGTATAATGGCAGCTGAATTTTGAGCATTTAACTTTCCTCCATTAGGTATGCCATCTATCACATATAGAGGTTCGTTACCTGCACTTCTCAAGCTATTTCTACCACGTATTTGAATATCATAACCACTTCCTGGAACACCTGAATTCTGAACAATATTTACTCCTGCCATCCTTCCTTGCACAGCAGAAAGCACATTGTTTATTGGTTGGTTCTCGATATCCTTTGCCGTTACTTTAGCAATGCTACCGGTGATTTCTCTTTGTGTAACGGTATAATAACCTGCATTAATCTTTACTTCCTCTAAATCATTGTTGATCATTTCTAACTTTATCAACCTCTTTTCTGGTCTTGCAGCAATTTCCATAGTTCGGTAGCCTAAAAATGAAATTACAATCGTGGCATCCTCTGGTACGTTTTTCAATTCATATTCGCCATTGCTATTGGTCAATACTACTTTGTCCGTACCCTTTATCCTTACTGTTGCACCTACCAATGGGTTGCCTTCGGTGTCTTCTACACGGCCTTTAATATCAATGTTCTGAAAGTAGTCGATGATTTTATCGATGATTGAGGTTTCCGCTTTTTTAATGACGACCACCTTATCCTCAATCTGGTAGGTCAACAACTGGTTTCTCAGTATCTCATCAAGCACAGATTTTAAATCGGCCTTTTCTACCTTAATGGTTACCGGACTGCTTTTGGCCAATAAACTGGTCTGGTACACAACGGTGTAGCCTGTTTGCTTTTGGATGTCGGAAAAGATGGTCTTCAGCGAGGCCTGCTTTCGGTCGAGGCTAACCTGCTGGCCAAAGCTGGCTGCGCTCGCCTGTACAAAAACGGCCGTCATCAGCACGATAAGGAGTTTCATAACCCGTAAAATTTGCTTAGGTGCCGCCGCACTTTTTCCTACACACCTAAATAGATGAATAAATTTCATAAATTTGTTTGTTTTGTTTAGTTCTGCAAAGGCTGTCGATCGTCGAAAATTGCAAGCCGATGCATTGTTTATACCATAAATTAATTCCCTTAGGGGTTGGACAGGCAGAACACCATAACCGGATCTCCGATTGCTGTCGGAATTCGGTTTTTTATTTTGCAAGGCTGGTTAGACCCGTGTTCTGTATGCCCTTGTTTTGTATGTCTATTTTGCTACGATAATATGCCTCCCTTCAATTTTAAAGTGAACACTGCCAGTTAATTCCAATTTGCTAAGCACTCGGGAAACATTTTCATAGCGGGAAACACTGCCACCGTAAGCCTCATACTTGTTTACGCCTGGCATATAGCTTACCTCAACGTTGTACCACCGTGCAATTTTTTTCATGATTTCTTCAAGAGAGAGGTCGGAAAAGGCGAACATTCCGTTTTTCCAACTTACTACTTCATCCACATTTACCGCTTTAACCCGTATGTTCTGCTCATCTAAGCTGGCCTGGTGGCCAGGTGCTAGCACCACGTTGTTTTTAGTTGACGATACACGTACACTACCCTCTAATAGGGTAGTATTGATATGGCTTTCGTCGGTATAAGCACTAATGTTGAAATGCGTTCCCAATACTTCAACATCTTGTTTGTCG
This sequence comes from Flavobacteriaceae bacterium PS02338, assembly GCA_029959615.1. Lineage (GTDB taxonomy): Bacteria > Bacteroidota > Bacteroidia > Sphingobacteriales > Sphingobacteriaceae > Pedobacter. The sequence continues at coordinate 37,390 of JASCOD010000012.1, forward strand.
GTTTTCACTATGAATGGATGCGCCTTATCTTTTGCCACCTCAAAATATCCTTCGCCCGATAAGGAAACTTCTCTTTTTAGGGACTGGGCAAAATTAGCTGGATATCTCAATGAGGACTGGGCATTCAAAAACACGAGGGTTCCATCAGGCAAACGCACCTTGGTCTGTTCCCCTCGTGTGGTCGTGAGTGTATTGAAGCCCCCTCTGCCTTCGGCATCTCCCCCTAAGGGAGAGAGTGTATAAACGAGCTGTCCGGTTTCATCTTTTGAAATGGTTACGCCTGCCTGTGTAGCAATATTTCCTGCCACGGCATCATTGATCAGGATCTTTCTGCCATCGGCCAAAGTCAAGGTGGCGCCATTCTTGCCCGGGGCTACATCGTTTTGATATACGACCTCGGATTGACGGTTGACGATTTTGGACTGGTAATAATAGTAACCGCCCACCATTACCGCTAAGGCAATAGATGCGGCCACGGCAATTTTTGGCCAAAGCATTCTTCTAACCGGCGCAACCTCAGTGTCTACTATCCTGGCCTTAATACCCTCCAATATTCTTTCGGGCAGTGCGGTATAGTGATGTTCATCGAACTCCAGTTGCTGAAATTCTTGAAGTACCAATTCTTCCAATTGCCAACGCTGGTCAGAATTGAAATATTGCATCAGTTGTTCTACCTCTTCCAAGGTACATTGGCCATTAAGGTATTTATTGAACAGGGTTAAGCGTTGCTGTTGATCTTTCAATTTCTGTTGTTTTGTTGTAATACGGACAAGAAATCAAAATCATCTGCTCTGAGTGAAAATAATTTTAAAAAAATGTTAAGAAATCAATATCGATGCCAACAGGGCGATGAGGATCATATCGTTTTCATCAAAATAAGCTTTTAGTGATTTAGTGGCTTTTACTACGTGATCGTTAATGGTGGAAGTTGAAATTCCCAACAGTTCGGCAACTTCCTCGTAGCTTTTCCCCTCTAATTTAATGAGCGTGTATATGTGCTTGCGCCGTGGGGACAATGTTTCCAAAGCCTTTTGTATAATGGTGTTACTTTGCGCTCCGTGGTCTTCTACAGGTTCAAAAGGGTAATGGAGTTCGGTATTGTCTATGATGAACTTTTCCAGCATCTGCCTGTCGAGTGCTGCTTTTCTGAAAAGATCGACCACCAAATTTTTGGCTATGGTGTAGAGGTAAGACTTAAAGGACTTTCGATTGTCGAGCGCCTTTCGTTTTTCCCATATCTTCACAAATACGTCCTGCAAAAGTTCTTCTGCAATGGCAGTTTGCTTTACCAATTGCAGTATTTTTCGGTAGATTTTGGGACCGTAGCTTAAATAGAGCTGTTCAAATGCGTATTGATCCCCTTCAGCCAATCTGCTAAGCAACTCTTGTTCGTTATAAAGGGGTTTTACGGCCATTTAGGTAAATAGGATAACAATTTACAGATTTTGGAGCGCCAATAATAACGATATTTTTTATAGGATTGGCTGTTTTGGGACAGTTTTCAACTATTGTCCAAGTAAAAACATATCGTTAAAATGAAAACATCCCGAATTGAGCGGACAACTCCGGATAAAAAAACAAGGTTTGAAATGTGGTTGATAACTACAAACCGCATTAGCCAATGTCGATTTTAAGCTGAACGGAGAATTTTTATGGCTATCGCAATAAGATCAATTCAGCGGGGGTACGATGCCCATTTTCTCCTGTAGCTCCAACCTTCGCTTAACGCCCGCCTTTACAAAAATATGGTGTGCGTGATTGTCGACGGTGTGTTCGGAGATGTACAGCAGTTCGCCGATCTCCTTGTAAGAAAGCCCACGGCACAGCAAGGCCGCCACTTCAGTTTCACGCTTTGTAAATCCAAAGGCGGTGCACTGGGCTTCAAAAACCGTTTCCGCATTCCGGTTGACTTCCAACAGCAGCTTTTCCCTACGTCGGTTTTCCTTTACGTTCCTGATAATGAAAAGTATCGTAATGACCAAAAAGCCCAGATTGGTAACCAACACCTCAATCCACTGGGCAATGTGAATGTAGGCAAAGGCTGCCATGGTAACCCAGGGCGAAACCGCCGCGTAGACGCTGACCATTTCCAGCCCACTATAGGGATGACTGGAACTACGCCTGTCGGCAATCTTGCTACGGATGGCACCGAGTACCTTATACAGCACCACAATAGAATACAAGCCTGGAACGATCATCCCGTAACTGGTGGCCAGTTCCAGGTCTTCGCTCAGGGGATAAATCATACCAAAAAATATAAAATAGGGCAACAATAGGAACAACACCGAACCGTAAACGGCATAGAAACGGATGCTTTTCAGGTTGAACGCTCGGTAAAAATAGTAGGGGAAATAGGAGGCAATGAGAAAACCGCTGCCATAGGCCAGTATGTTCTGCACCATTATGGGAATATCAAAATCGCCGTCAGGCATAAGGCCGCCGCTAATGTTGTAGAAGATGAGCAGGCCCAAGAGTATCAGGTACCAGAAACGCCTGCGCTCTTTTGGATTGGATAGATAGTACACCAACTGGTAGCAGAACATTCCAAATTCCAAAAGGGAGACCACAAAGGTCAATAAGTGCATTTCAGAGTTGAATACCAGCATGGGAGAGCGATTGATCTAGTTTAACATATCACGTTTTAAAAAGTGGAGCACATAACTTAAGTTCAGTTCGTCATAAATCTTAAAACCGAATTTCCTGTACCAGGCTAAATTCTTTATGGTAGAAGTTTCCAGATAGATGGGCCTTTTCATTTTCTCTGCATCCAAAACCAGTTCGAGCATCAGCTCGCTGCCGAGCCGTAGGCCACGATGCACCGGGTGCACCCCGATAAACCAGAGGTAATAGAAAGGGAATTTGGGATGGTGCATTTTGATCTGTCGCTCCCGCTTCAGTACCTTGCCGATATTGAAGATGCGCACTACCTTAACTACTAACAGCACATCCCACCAAAGTGAAGCGAGCGTAAAGCGTTTCTTATCTGGAAAAAGCACCATTGCACAGGCGTTACCGTCCTCTGATATGACTACTTTGCCAAATGCCGAGCACACCTTATAGGCATACTCCATCAAATGGGCAATACGTTTCATCTTGCCTGCACCCTTGCCGCAGATATAGCCCACGCTGAGGTTCTGCTCAAAGGCCAGTGTCAATATCTCGATGATCCTATCTTTATCTTTGGGTTCTGCTGTAACCATATTGTTTTAAATAAAAAAGCATGCCCGAACATCCATCCGGGCAATGCTATCATTATTAACTAAACTAAATTTTCATCCAACTTCTTATAAGCTATATCCTGTTTATTGCGCTTTAATCATTTGTTTATTTATCCATGGAACATCTTTTTTGTCTTTCAGAAAGTAGTCCCACCATTGTAGAACCCTATAGTACAAATCTTTTCTTTCGTTAGAGCCAAAAACTGGGTTATGTCCCTGTGAAGGGTAGAACAATGCGATGACGTTTTTTTCATTTCGCTTTAATCCAATATAAAATTCCATAACCTGATCCCATGCGATATTTTCGTCCTTCTTGCCTGACCATAATAGTATAGGGACACTGACATTTTCACAATAATTTATAGGACTATTTTTTAAATACAATTCTTTATTATCATTGAACGGGGTTTTCATTTCATACTGTCCATTTTCATATTGCCAGTAGAATGGACTGGAAAAATTGTAATTGTAGGAAAAATATGAGCGAACGATATCACTATTTCCAGCACCAGAAACATATGTCGCAAACCGACTCGATTGAGTAGCGATGAAATTAGTTTCATAACCTCCATGAGAATGTCCCGTTAACCCCATTTTGGTTTTGTCGAGATAGGGTCGCGATTCTATTGCATCCAAAGCTTTGTTAACACAATCCAATGCTGAAAGTCCCGTTCCCGTGTTCCCGTAAACAATATCAGGTAAGTAAACAAAATATCCGCTTTCTACCAAAGCTCTTAAATCAAAAGCAGAATCGTTATTGTACCCTAAAATCTCATAATTATTAGCCCTATCATTCTGAATTTGATATATTCTTACAACTACAGGGTATTTTTTGCTTAAATCAAAGTCGAGTGGATAATATAACACACCCTTAAGCAATTTGTTATCGGAATTTCTGTAAGATATAATTTCGTTTTTTAACTTTTTAATAGAATTATCATATTTTCCGGCTTGATATAGGGCGGTTGTCTGACCATCACTTATATCAAAGAAATTTAGATTAGCAGGTTTACTGTAATTTTCTTTAGTATAAATAAAGTTTGATGCATCATCAGTGTAGTAAAATTCTCTGATAAAATCATTTGTACTGCTGATGATATATTTGATTTTATTGTTGTTAATAGAAAAATAGGAAGTTTTGTTCTCTTCTTTATTTTTTGTTTCTACAAGTATAGTTTGATCATTATCAAGTAATGGACGATAAACACTGAACCAACTACCAAGCACGCTATTAAGTCGTTTGTTAAGTATACGCTTGCCGCCACTTTCTGAATTATTGATAGTTCTTAGTTTATCTTTTTTTAAATCATAAACAGAAAGTCCATAATTGCTTTCAAAATATATCAAAGATCCCTTTTCATTAAAAACAGGGTTGCCTAACGCATTATTAGGGATATTTCTTTTTTTCTCTGTAACCACATTATATAAAACCCATCTTTCTCCGGATGTTTTATATATAAAAAAGTCTCCATTTTTAGAAATAGATATTTGTGCATCTTTAACAGTATCAATTTTTTTATAAAGAAGCGTCCTAATATCTAATAAAGAAATATCTAAATTTGGATTTCGCGAAACATAATTTTGCAATTTTCCATTTTTGAAAGCAAATAGATAATTAGCATTCCCTGAAAGAAATATTTTTTGACAACTCTCGTTAGGTAGCAAAAGAGGCTTCTTATTATTTCTAACTATCCAATATTTATCTATTGTATCAAAACCTAACTGATGGCTGATTAAATTCCCATCATTTCCGTACCAAATCTCCGTTTCTTTACTTCTTGGTATTTTTAATTGCGCACTCACAAAATAGGTTCCTTTTTCATCGATTTCCTGTACAGAAATATAATCTCCTTTCTCTAATTCTGCTAATATTGGCCTTGACGTTTTTCCAGATCCTATGTTGAATAATACCAATTGTTCTTTTAATTCTAAACCATTCTCTTCTACGATAGAAAGCAAATTTTTCGAATCGGAAATTTCAATCCTTTTCACCAAATTAGGGCTTGAGTATACACGTTTTTGTAAATTATCTGATAAGTTGAAAATTTCATAGGTTTTCCATCCTTTCCTCAAAACAAATATTTTGCTTATCCTATCTGTTGCAATGATTTGAACACTGTCAAGTGAATTGATTATATTTCCTTCGCTATTGTAAATAGTCAGTTTATTATTCTGATCTAATAAGGCATAAACTCCTAATGAGTCCAAAACATCAATTCTTTTTACATTTTTGAAAGTTTTTTTTAGGTCATTTGTCAAATTATACAGTGTAGCTGTATAATTTGACAATGTTATAACAGCTTCTTCTTTTAGAAATGCTTTGTAAACATAAGGACCTATTAGTTCAAGACGTCCCAGTTTTTTGTTTTTGGTAGGTAAAACTAAAACAGTATCTCTATTTAGATCATAATGCTTGCCTACCATAACCCAGTTTCCGTTTTTTGAAATAGAATAAATCTTTAGCCTATATTGTTTCGACATCTTTTGTTCCAAAGTATCCCTTATTTGACAATGGCTTATCTGAACATTTCCTAATATTGCTAATATAAATAATACAATTATTTTCATTAGTATCCAGTATTTTGAGGGTTTAAGTTATTGTTGAGTTGCAGATCTTTCTGAGGGATAGGCCACAGCTGGTGAAACGATTGCCAATTGGATTTAATCGAAATAAGGCTACTTAAATTTCCATTTCTCTTTAGGTCAAAAAAACGGTGTCCCATTTCTGTAAAAAATTCTCGTCGGTTCTCATTGCTGATTTCCGACACTAGTACTGCTTTTGAAGTGCCTAACGGTAAAGCCGAAAGTCCTGCACGTTGTCTTGTGGAATTAATATAAGGCAACGCCTGATCGAGCTTATCTTGTTTTGTCAACGTTTCCGCTAGTAGTAGATAAACCTCTTCTAAACGAAATATTATCGAATATTCGGTTGTATTATTGGAACGGCTCTTATATTTATCGGTCCGATACCAAATGTTACTTCCTACCGTTACAGATGCTATCCAGTTCTGCTTCCTTAAATCTGATGCTGAAAAAGAATTTACTAGGTCGGTTGTCAGGGCATAGCTTGATGGTGCTACATTAGTAAAATAGTAAATACTTGCTTCCTTTGTCGCATCCCCTGAATTCTTTGGTTTTAATTGCCATAAAATATGCTTACCTGATTTTTGGAATACCTTAGTAATATCATTTTCAAAAGTATATAAAGGGCTTTGAACGATGCTTTTTAATGTCGTTTCTGCATCGCCGTAACGAAGCTCGGCCATATATACTTTTGCAAGCATTAGTTCGGCTACCTTGCGATTTACAAAAATCCTTTCGGCATTAGTATAATCATCGTTGAGCAGGGTAAAGCAAGTTCCCAAATCGCTCTCTAGATTTGCCAAAACATCAGAAGAAGGTGTTTTTCCTAAAATACTATTAGATTGATAATCTGTACTATTTACATAAGGAATGTCACCGAAGGTCTGTTGTAGGTAAAAATGTAGTATTGAACGTACTAATAATGCTTCCCCTGTTACCCTGTTTTTGTCCGCAACCGCTAGTGAAGAAGTCTGTATGCCTTCCAAGATCGAATTTGCAAGGTATATCTGCTGATATGTATTAGCCCAGACGGTGTAAATACTCGGATTACTGGATATCAGCTGGTTTTTATACAGTTCATAGACTCCATTAGTAGCGGTCGTCGCATAGCAATCAACATCGTCCGTGTAAATACTCATAAAAACACCGATTTCATCACCGGCTAATAAAGAGTTGTCCCTGATCCCAGAGTAAAGAGCTGCTAAAGCTGCATTAGCGGTCTGTATATCATTAAAAATGAGATTCCTGTCTATCTGATTTTGAGGAACATCAACATCCAGCATTTTTTCACAGGATGTGATGCTCATAATGCTTAAAAAAAGTATGGCACCTATATAGTTTCGTATATTTTTCATTTTTCTATTTTTTATAGATTAAACTGAACCCCGAAAGAGTATGTTTTTAAAGTTGGCAAAAACCCAAGTGCCGCAAATTCAGGATCAACACCAAAATATTTGGTAAAGGTCAACAGATTTTGTCCCTGGAAATAAATCTTTACATTTTTGAAAGAGCTGTTTTGTAAAGGTATTTTGTAGGCAAACTGCACATTTTTCAACCTAATAAATGAAGCATCAGAAACCGCTGCTGTACTGCTCTGAAATAATATTTGTGATGAATTGGCAGATGTTCTATATGGCATATAAATCCCGTTTGGATTTTCGGCAGACCATACATTCATTACTTCAATAGGCTGATTATTCATACTACCTGGAATTGTCATTATACTATTGTAGTTTCGGTTTTTTTGCTTGACAAATTGGAATAAAAATGACAGATCCCAATTTTTAAATCTGAAACTGTTATTCCATCCTCCAAAATATTTGACACTTATATCTTCAATTACTCTATTGTCATCGGGAGAAGAAATCTTTCCGTCACCATTGAAGTCGGTGAACTGATACAATCCCGTTTGCGGATTTATACCTTCAAGCTGGTAAACTTTTATAATTGAAGTAGATTGACCGACCACAAACTGATTAGCATAGGTTGAACCTTCTAACCCCGGAAATGAAACCAATTTGTTTTTTGGAAAGCTGATATTCAAGCCAGTATCCCATTTGAACGAGCCGTTAGAGAATAGCTTAGCATTGGCGTCAAATTCCCAACCTTTGTTTTCTACTGTGGCATCAAGATTTGCTATAACACTTGTAAAGCCCGTGATAGATGGAAGTTGGTAGCCCACAAGCTGATTGCTTGAACGATTACCGTACCAAGCAGCGTTTAAATTGAAATGGTTATCAAATAACCCCAACTCCAAGGCAACTTCCAGTTTTTTCGTTTTTTCCCAGCTGTAATCTTTATTATAAAGCCTAGACGGTATCAAGCCTGTTGTTGAATTATAGAGATAGGCAGAAGATACTGTGTAAGTATCTAAATACTGATAATCACCAATATTATCACTTCCCGCTGTTCCGAAGCTGCCCCTAAGCTTTCCAAAGCTCAGCCAATTGACCTCTTTAATAAAGTTTTCGTTCGAAAAAAGCCACGCACCACCGACCGCTGCGAAATTGGCAAACTTTTTATTGGGGCCAAAACGGCTGCTACCGTCCCGTCTGCCAGTAATATTAATAATATATCGGTCCGCATATTGATAATTAATCCTTCCGAAAACGGCTGCATACTTGTATTCTGTTTCTACCTGATCTGATACCGTTTTTGTTCTTGCAGCTCCGATATTAGTGATGAATGCATTACTTTCAAATCCCACTCCCACGATGGAACCCTGTTCATTGGTATCCCTTTGAAATGTTCCGCCTGCAAGCACATCGATCTTATGCTTCGCTTTTTGAAAGCCCCAGTTTGCCTGTGGTTCTATCAAAAATGAGAATCTGTCCTGATTGTTTTTAGAAGCCATTGATGTAGCACTCGATTGCCCGGAAGCATAGGCAGGGTTATAAATAGTATTAGGCTGCAAAGAAAGTTCCTCGAAAGTCTGATAATTAAATCCGCCATTGAGTTTCAGGTAAAGTTTTTTGAATACCTCATACTGAGTATTGATACTATTAAGAAACTGCTTGTTCTCGTTCCTATATGTACTATTGTAGGCGGCCACAGGATTGGCGTAAGTATTATTCGCCCAGTTTAGGCTTCCATCTGTATTATACAGCTCAGGTGAATTCGGACTGATTATAAATGCTTGCCTTGTGATATCTGTTCGTAATACGTTATTTTTTTGCATTGAGAAGCTATTGGCAATATTGATCTGGAATTTATTGTCCTGAGACCTGTGAGATATATGGCTTGATATATTTTTATTGGTATACCTGAAATCTTTACCAAAAACTGTTGTCTGTTCATTATTAGACAAGCTTAGTAAAAAATTGGTGGTCTCGCTTCCTCCGTTCAGGGATAGTTGTGTATTAGAAGTTGTTGCAGAATTACCTATCAATGTCTTTACCCAGTCAGTATATTTGTCCTGCTGCCATGTTCCGTTAACATCATAGGCTGTTGCGGGGTAATTGCTAATTCCGTCATTAGAGAACGCCTGTTTTCGCATAACAAGATATTGTTCAGTGTTCATCATAGTGAGGTTGGAAATGGCATTGCTAATACCATAGGAAGTGTTAAAATCCAGACTCAATTTCTTGTTTTTTCCTTGTCTGGTCGTGATAAGCACTACACCATTTGCACCTTTAGACCCGTAAATAGCGGTAGCATCCGCATCTTTAAGGATCTCGATCTTTTCAATATCGTTGGGATTGATGCTGTTAAGAGGATTAATGCTCCTGCCGGGTAAAACAACTTGTGAATAAAGTGAGGTCATTTCTCCACCCATTATCATGCCATCAATAATGTAGAGAGGCTGGTTACCATCAATTGTACTTGTTTCACGTGTCCTAAGACTGTTCCTGCCTCTAATTTGAATATCAAATCCTCCACCGGAAACTCCAGAGTTTTGCACGATATTCACACCCGCCATCCTGCCTTGCAAAGCGGAAAGCACATTGTTTATTGGTTGGTTCTCGATATCCTTTGCTGAAACTTTTGCAATACTCCCCGTCACCTCCCTTTGCGTTACGCTATAATAGCCAGCATTGATCTTTACCTCATCAAGTTCATTATTCGCCAATTCTAGCCTTATCAATCTTTTTTCGGGCTTTGTGCCAATTTCCATGGTTCGGTAGCCCAAAAATGAAACTACAATCGTGGCATCCTCTGGTACGTTTTTCAGCTCATATTCGCCATTGCTATTGGTCAATACTACTTTGTCCGTCCCCTTTAGTCTTACCGTTGCACCTACCAATGGGTTGCCTTCGGTGTCTTCTACACGGCCTTTAATATCAATGTTCTGAAATCGCTCATAAATCCTATCTAAAAAAGAAGCACTTTCTTTCTTCCTAATCGAAATAATCTTTCCCTCAAACTCAAAGCTAAGCCCCAAGCCGTCCAGCGTAGCCCGCATGGTTTCTTCAATAGAGGCGTCTCTAATTTTTACACTGATTTTTTGATTTTCCCCAATGGACTTGCCATCAAAGAAAAAATCATAGCCACTCTGGCTACGGATCTCCTTAAGTATGGTCTTTAACGGTACGTTCTGCTTATCCAAAGAAATGCGCTGTCCGAAAGTTGCAGCACTAACCTGCATGAGTGTTACGAGCAATATAACGGTAATTAGTCGCATAACCAGCCAAATTTTATGATATAGGCGCAAATTCAGGCCTACCTGTTTGGTATAATTTTTATTCATTCTGTCTTGTTTTCAGAACGCTCTTAGTGGCAGACAAGCGACCTTTCCACTTGCTTTTAAAAGCAGGTTTCACTAAGTTTGTTCTGTTTGGTTCAATGCAGCAGGGCTTCAGGTCTTCGAAAACAGTAGCCCGCTGCGGAAACGGTTAATAAATTTGATCGTCCAAATGCAAGCCAGTCGCCGACCTTGTCGAGACTGGTTTACTTTTTTAATATTGCTTTAAGTTTCTTTTTTCATTTTCATCTTTAGGTTGTTGGTTCATTGTTTTTTATTCGCCTTCAAGAGGGCTAAAGCCAGTTGGCTCTTTGGTTGCTATTTATATACAAATACTTTTTTCCCCTCTACCTTAAAGCGCACCAATCCTGCCTTTTCTATAGATTTAAGCACCGCTGATATGTTGTTCTGCCTTGACACCCAACCGCCGGCTGTCATATCCATCGGTACGGATTTATCATAGACCACCTCCACATCATACCAGCGAGCCACCTTGCGCATTGCCGTCCTAAAGTCCACGTTATCGAAGTTGAAGTCTCCATCTTTCCAATCAATGGTATTTTCTATGTCCGCCTTTTGCACTTTCATTCCCACCTCATTATTTAATGACTGCTGCCCAGGTTTTAATACTACGTCATTGCGGACTTTAACTGCAATGTTTTCAGATGCCGAAACATCAGGATGACGAACCACTCGCACACTGCCCTCGATTAGCGTAGTTACCGTAGCCGCCTCATCGGCATAGCTGTTGATATTGAAGTGGGTTCCCAAAACTTCCACCTGCTGTTTATCGGTAGAAACGATAAATGGATGTAACCTATCCTTGGCCACTTCGAAATAGGCCTCGCCACTTAGGGAAACCAAACGTTTTGCTTGTCTAGCAAAACTTGTTGGATATTTTAAGGAAGACCCTGCATTTAGAAACACGAGGGAGCCATCGGGCAAACGCACCTGCGATTGCTCGCCCCGTGTAGTAGTAAGGGTGTTATAGGCCAATACATCATTATCGCTACCAGTAACCTCATAGATCAACTGGCCATCCTTGGTTTTTGAAATCTTTACCCCAGCTTCTGAAGCGAGATTGCCTACAAGCGCATCATTGATATAGATCTTCTTGCCATTGGCCAAGGTAAGCGTAGCACCATTCTTTCCAGGGGCAATGTCGTTTGTATTTACGAATTCAGATTTGGGATTTAAGATTTGTGATTGGTAGTAGAAATAAGCACCCGTCATTACCGCAATGGCAATTGAGGCTGCCGCCACGATACGCGGCCAAAGTTTAATGGCCTTGCCTTTAGTTTGAGTTGGCAAATTGCTCAATAGGCTTTGTAGTACTGCCCGTTTCCTTTCTTCTGGAATATCTCGTGTATCGTTTATATGGGAAGTAAATTCAATATCTAACAAGCCCATCAATCTGTCCTCGGAATCATCAGCCGATAAGAAGTCATGCCATTCCTCCAACTCGCTTTCATTTGAAGCCCTGCGTTGAAACTGATTGAAGAGATAAATAATTCTTTGATCTTCCATATCCAATAAATACAGCACTGATTAGATTTAGCGCTGCTTTATTTATATTAATGCACGAAAAACTGTTAAGGGTTAATGTGGGGGAAAAAAATTTTCGTGATAACAATTACCGTTGCCAAATCGGTATGGGAGGTCAGGTAATTTCTGAGGGAACGAAGCGCATGCTTCATGTGGCTTCTAACGGTTTCGGTAGAGATGTTCAGTTCCCTAGCGGCATCTTCATACTTCAGACCTTGCTCTTTACACAACTTATAGACCGATTTTTGCTGTTGGGGCAATTGGTCTACCGCTTTATCTAGCAGACGACGTGTTTCTGATAGTTCTACCTGCTCTTCGGTTTCACTGTGGTGTTCTTTCCATTCAAGTCCAAGTTCGAGATTAATCTTAGCCTCCAATGCCTTACGCCTTAGTATTTCAAAACAGCGGTTTTTCGTTAGCGTAGTTAGGTAAGCTGCAATTTGTGTCCCGTCGGTTAGTTTTCTTGCATTTTCCCATATCTTTATCATCACATCTTGCAATACCTCTTCGGCCAGAAAGTCAGATTTTAATATATATAAGGCCCTTCTACTAACCACGCTTGCGTATTGGTCATATAGGATAGTAAAGGCAAACTGATCCCCATTGGCGATTTTTGCCAATAGCTCTTTATCGCTATATAGGGATTTAACTACCATCAACTTGTTTAAATTCTAATTTACGGAAAATCAGCGGTCAATGATAGTCATATTTTTTATAGTTTGGATAAAATGGGTTAGATTTTGACTATTATGCGCTGAAAAAGAGAGGAGAAAATGAAATTTTCCGAATCCGTTCAAAGATTCGGAAAAGAATGGCATTAAATTTTGAGACAGGTTTAAAAATATCTCTCATCTGCCATCGAAAGAAATTTATCTGGTGCAATAATGAGGTGGTCTGCCAGTTCAATGCCCAATAGTTTTCCCGCTTCAGCTATTCTCTCAGTGACATTAATATCCTCTTGGCTTGGATGTACATCTCCACTTGGATGGTTGTGGGCCAGCAGGATTGCAGATGCCATTCCCTTCAACGCCGTGGCAAAAATCAGTTTGAGGTCAACCACGGTGCCGCTCATGCCACCGCTTGATAGCTCGATGATGCCCAACACGTTGCCACGCACATTGAGCAACAACATATAGAACTGTTCGGAAAGATAGATTTTGTCATGGTTCCAATGCTGTAGAAATAATTCGTAGGCATCTTTGGGCGATTTTATCTTTGGCCTGTCGCTTGGCCTAACGGCGGGACGATAGCTGAGGCTGATTTCTGCCACGGTCAATAAGGGATTTGTCTGTGCTTCCATAATCTTGAAATTTGAGTGAAACGATGAATTGATTATGGAAGCAGCGTAGCCCGCCCGTGGCATTAAGGGCAAGGTGGAGCTGCAAAAAATGCGGAGGCTCCCGGGCGAAGCCGGGATACCCATTTTTTGGGGACAACCTTGGCGCAGCGAACCCGTATGCCACGGTGCGGGCTAAATTTGTGGATAAGCAATAAAAAAAAGCATTTGGCCTATCGGATACTGGCATAAATAGCGGTTTACAGATTACATAGACATCGGCCTGCCCTTTCCAGGTTTTGTGCCCCTGCTTTTTTTAACGCTACGCTTATTGGCCATTGAACCTGAACCTGCCGCTGCTGCGGTTTCCCCATCTGCTGGTATTGCCGTTTCCTCCTTCGGATTTTTGGCCCCGATCTTTTTAAGTTCTACCTCAAAGATATCCTGTATGTCCTCCTTTACCCTTAGATAGGCTTCCTGAACATCGGTTGCGCTTACCTTTTCAATAATGGGAATAGGTTTGTAGGCCGCTTCCTCTCTGGCTATCGCCTTATGGTCGTTCTGTATCTCGCTATGGAAAACCTTAAGTCTGATTTTTTCTTCGGGGTTATCTGCCACGATGCCCACAAATTCGCCCGATGACAGGGAAGCGATCCTGGATGCGGGAATGGCATATTCCAGTTGTGTAGATTTGGTAATGGAGGTATCAGAACTGTTGATGCTCATGCTGTCCCTGTCCTGCATGATCTTGCCAAAGGTTTCCGAAAGCTTCTTGGCAGTATCGCCAGTAACCTGTCCACTGATGATATTGCCCACGATGCCCGTTATCACGTCAGCTTGCTCTGCGCCATAGTCCTTTTTCAACTGGCTAAAGTCCTGTACCGCTAGGGTGGTGGCAACCCTGTTGCTTCGTGCGGTGGCAATCAGGCTATCCATATTGTTGAAATAGATGGTCGGGAACTCATCGAATACCAGGCTGCTCTTGAGCTGGCCCTTTCGGTTGACCAGTTTGATCATACGGGAGATATAGAGCGACAGCACGGCGCCATAGATTTGCAGCTTTTGGGGATTGTTGCCCACGCACACGATCTTGGGCTCATCGGGATTGTTCACATCGAGCGTAAAGTCGTTGCCCGATAGTACATAGTACAACTGTGGAGAGGATAACCTTGCCAATCCGATCTTGGCGGATGCAATCTGTCCCTCCAACTGTTCCTTTGCCTGGTTCTGTAATGCGGAAACAAAGGGATTGATGAGCACCTTGATTTCCTCTTCCTCCTGCAATATGGCAAACAGGGGGTCGTAGTCCGCCTGCATCAGTTCGATAACGTGTGGCAGGGTGCAGTATCTTCCGTTTTCATACCTTTTGAGATACCAGATGATGGCCGTCAAAAAGTTGATCGGGCTTTCCACAAAGAAATCGCCTTGTTTCTTTATCCAGTCCCTGTTCAGCCCCATCATAATGGTCCTCGATGCCTCTGTCGCATCGGTAATGTCTTCCATCGCCACAGGGTCAAGCGGGTTGCAACGGTGGGTGCGGTTCAGGTCGTCAAAATTGATGATGTAGAACTTGGGTTTTGTTTTGTAGTTCTGCTGGTATTGCAACAGCTTGTTGTAGGCAATCTTGGAAAGGTCGTCAAACTTGAAATCGTACAGGAACATTGAAAATCCCTTTTTGATGTGCTGGTCGATGATATGGCGAATGATGAAATATGACTTACCTGCACCGGGCGTTCCAGCCACTAATAGCCCTCTGAATGGATTAATAAAGTTAATCCAGCTATCTCTTATCTTATCCTTTAATCGGTATCTGGCGGGCAGGTTGACCGAATATTCATTTTCCAATAGCCGTTCTTCCTGCGGAAAGGTTTCGTTCTCGGCATTGAAAATATCCCTGTTCAGTTTCTCCTTGATGAGCCTTGATAACAGTCCACCGCCCGTAAGGACTAGCATATAGCCGATAGCGGTAATGCCCATATACAATATGGCGATGATGCCTGCATTTGCGTTCAGATAAAAACAAAGTACACTGATAAAATACAACAGCAGTCCGGTAAGCAGATAGGCTATGATTGGCCTGATGTGTATCTTCTCGTCCTTTTTGCCCGATACGGCAACAAGTGATATGGCAAGGCAGAGCAGGCTGGCCAGTTTGGGTTTCAGGATGCCATCGAACAGCCCCGTCCTAGAAATATTCGCAATGA
Source organism: Flavobacteriaceae bacterium PS02338 (assembly GCA_029959615.1). Taxonomy (GTDB): domain Bacteria; phylum Bacteroidota; class Bacteroidia; order Sphingobacteriales; family Sphingobacteriaceae; genus Pedobacter. The sequence goes on from JASCOD010000012.1 coordinate 52,897, forward strand.
TGCGGTCAGTAATCTCGGCTGTCCAGCCCCACTGTTTAAAGGCAAGGTAACAACAGAGGTAAAAATGGATGCTCAATATAAAGATGCTGATGAGCCTTGTAAAATCAGCGATCTTGCGCAAGCCCTGTATATCTTCTCCGGTATTCATAATTGTAGTTTTTTAAAGGTTAAATATTCAGTCCCTTTCTGCGCCTTTTCTTTTTCCGTGGTATGGTCGGTGCATAATTTGGCGAGGTTGTTTCCAGCAGGTTTTTGAGGAAAGTGGTCGGGGCAACAGGTTCCAGATAGGTCTTGGCGGACTTTTCCGTTTTCAGATAGGTTTGCCGTGGTTTTGGTTTCAGGTAGGTTTTTGCCTTGTCGATGTTGCCAAAACGTTCGGTCAATGCCTTTGCACCATAGGCCCTGCCCAGGTCGCTGCCGTTAAAAACGGATCTGGTGCGGTGGTCGATGAACGTAGCCCCGTAGATAAAACCCTGTTCGTTCTGGCGGAATACAACAGCTATCTGCTGTTTTTGCAGTTCGGCCGTGAAAGTAGCCTTGGTGATACTATCGTATCTATGGAATGCCCTTTCAATCCGTTCTTTGATGCTGTCTTTATAGGCCAATCGTTTTTCTTTGTTGCGGCCAAATTTCTTTTCCACCTTTTTTAATGTGGGTTGGGTTGCCAATGCGCTTGCTTTAAAAGGAATGCCGATGCGGTTGCCCTTATTATCTATTATCGAATAGACCAGTCCCCGTTTTTCGAACATCAGCGTATCTTCCCTGCCACGGTCTGCAATGATGTTGAACTGTTTCAGTATGGCGTTGTATTCTGCCAATGAGGTAAATTTGTAGCTCCGCATCACTTCGGACACTACATTATAGATTGCCCTTTTGGTAGGTGTCTTGCCGTAAATGACCTTTTCGATATCTATGGGTTTGATGGAGAGTACCTCGCTCTTGTTGCGCCCCTCGGCCCTGATCAGTCCGAACTCGGTTTCCAGTTCCTTTCTTGCCGTTTCTGATAAAGTCCTGCCGATGCCGTGTATATCCATGCGTTTGCCATCGGGCTGTATGTTGGTGGTCACGATGTGGATGTGCGGATGGCTCACGTCCTTATGCTGATAGACCAGATAAGGCTGTTCGCCAAAACCGATGCGCTCCATGTAGGCACTTGCAATCTGCTGAAAGGTTGCGGTATCTACCTTGTCGTTCCTGTCAAAGTTGAGCATGATGTGCAGTGCATTGGTCTTGACCCTGCCGTTGAGCATGGTCAGGTTTTCAAAGCGGTTGAGCTTTGCGCTAAAATCCAGCCTGTCGATGTCCGTCCCAAAACGGCTTGCCAAAATGAGCGTTGCCTGCCGTTCTGCTACCTTGTTCTCGTTGTAGTTGAGCAGTCCCCTTATGCTCTGCCCGCTGATTATCCTTGTAACCATTTTTCGGTGAGTTTGGAGATGAGTATAAGCAATCGGTCAACCTTTGCATCCACGGTCTTATACAGGTCTGCTACTTTCATTATATAATATGCCCTTTGGATGCCTGCCTTATCGGTGTTGAAACTGCGTGTGATCTGGTTGATGTTGATGCCGATGGCCTTTAGTTCCCTGCGGATAGTGGCCAGTTCTTCCATCGGGGCGTTCAAGGTAATATCGGTATAGAATAGGTTTATCCTTTTGCCCGCCAGTATCCTGCGCACGATTTCTGCAATGGTCTGGCAGTTGCTTTCGGCCCGGAGCTTTTCCAGCTTGTTGTACTGCGTCTGGCTTACCCTTACGATCAGGTTATGGCTCAATATCTCGGTTTCGTCTTCCAGCTTTTTTCTTGGCATGTTGCATCAGTTGATAGACGTTCCAGGATTTGCGAGTTCCGAGCAAATCCCCCGACCTCAAGGGCGGCAAGATTTTTTTCGCGCATGCGAAAATACATCTTGCGAAACACAGGGGTGTTTAAGATGCACCCAGTCGGTCGGTGTTTTGGAACGATCTTTTGTGGTTAAATCAATGTTGGTTTCTCAGAATAATGGCAGTGAAAAAGTGGTGATTACTGCTTTTTGTTTGCGGTGTTCCCGAGTTGGTCTGGTGGGACAAATGACCGTAACAGCTGCCTTATCTTTTGGCGTGGCTGTTGGCGGATATTTTTTATCTTTAGATAGGGAGTGCCGTTGAACTTACGGCCGTGGGGCGTGGGTACTTTTTTGATCTTGTTCATTGCTGTACGCTTTTGTTTCTTCAAAAGTGCACAGGATGGTTCTGGACTGATGGGTCACGTTGGGTTAGACCAATTGAAATTTATATCTTTAACTTATGACATTACAGGAAAAACTCGAACAAAGCACGGAATTTTTGTTTTTTAAATCTAGGGATATAGCAAAAGAGCCTGACATGTGTGGCTTAAAATCCAGTAATCCAATTATTACAGGTAACGCTTTTCAGGAATTGCTTAATATCACAGAAAAGGGATTTGTGCGTATTAGTTTCTATGTTCTGGGCAATAGTTTAAGATTGATTATCAACGATATTAAAAACAATCATCTTGTCACGATAAACAATCTTAGAATTAGTAACGATCATTTAGATAATCTAAAAGAAGCATATAAAATGCATCCTAATTTTTCAATGGGATTAGCCATCTTTATATTCACGAATGGACAGTTACAGATTTATCCAATCTCTGAAAGAGAGGCATTGTTGTCAATTAAGAGCTGGGAAATACTGGATCTTTAATTTGGTCTTAGATAATGTTCGACGTCATTTTTTCCAATTTCTGCTCGGCTTCTTAATCTATATTCACTTTTAAGGATTGCATAATCATAAAGATATTCAGGGGCTTCTCCTGGGTTCTGGGGAAGTACCGTCGGGAGAAAATAAAATTGGTCTTGAGGTTTAACCGCTTCTAAAAACTGCTTTATTAGATAACCTTCTTTAAAGTCAAGGGTGTTGCAGAAAATCATTTGAGTAAAAAGCTTTTGCTGTCTTTTACCATATTTTGAAAGCTGGTTTTTCTTTGCCTCAGCCTCGAATATTCGATCAATGATTTTTCGTCCTGGGTTACTATATATGTAGGTTGTGTATTTCTCATCAGGTTCAATTACGAATGAAACAACTATTGTATTTTCATCGTCAATGCTACTATCCCAATTCCAACTCATTAGATAATTGAAAAATCTCATCGCATAGTCCCGATTCTGAAAAGATGGCCCCATATAACTTAAAGGTTCGATAGCCTTATTATGGGAAACTAAAAACCCATTGGTTTTCCATTGTGAGTAATCAATATCAAAATCTGGAAATGGTAAACTTACAAACGTGGTGTATTCGAATACAGTCCTTTCAAAAAACTGCTCGATTAAAAATAGTAATATCGATAATGACAAACTTATATACCACTCATCTATTGAGATTATACTAGTTGCTATGCCGATGAAAGTAAGAATCCGCAAAGTCCATTTAACTAGTTTTTCAAACCGTTCGTGTATCGTAAGTACAGGAAGAAAGTTCTTCCATTCTAAACGTATCAAACTACTTAGTTCGACTTTTATTTTATTTTTAATCGTGATTTTCATCCTTATATTTTTAGAAATTCCTTTCTATGTAAGTTAACATGGCAGGCTCGACAAAGGGCTTGTAGGTCCTCTAGCGGTTCGTTATAAAGATTATCATATCTTAAATGGTGTATGTCTAAGGCTGGTTTAGTTTTGCAAAGTTGACACAGATTATTATCTCGGGTTAGTACCAATGTTCTTTTTGCTTTCCACTCATCAGACTGAAGATAGGCATGGTATTTATAAGCGTTAGTATTTTTGTAATTAGCATGCCTGAGACTTTCATAAATCATATTACTTTCTTCTCTCTTTTCAGCTTTCCATTCTTCAAATCGATCTTGATTAAAATTACCTCTTATTCGCTCGCTATAATCTTTTGATTTTAGAGGTTTAGTTTTTTCGGCACCGCCACAAGTTAGACATTGGTGATATAAAGCATACCTATCATGGTCATACCTGATAATGGCCGTAATAGGGAACGGTTTACGACAACAATCTTCAATACGTGTATGCGTGGAATGATTACAACCCTGACATTCATAAATATCATGATAGGGATATGTTTGATCTATCTTTAATCTACCACTTCCACATTTTTTACAATTATAGACCATTACATAAAATATCTAAACTCATATGGTTTATTGATCAGCTTGTTCATCCTTTTTATGGTGGTAGCTAAGGATTGTGCATACCCTAATGTGACAGGTAAACGATCATACAATGCATCATGGTTCCAGTTCATTTTTGTAAGCCCTAGTATCGCCTGACAATTTCTATCCCATCCTCCGTCACCAGCGAACCGCCTAATCAATATTGGTGATGGGATGTTTTTGCCCTCCTTGAAAAAGTTCTTGCTGTTGAGTACAACGTTTCCTTGAGTCCATAGCAGTACCTCTTGAGGTCCTATCTGAAAGTATGTGCCTCTATTCAGCGGAAAATTGTCGGCCCCTTTAACTCCTGATCTATCAACGTAGTGAATTCCCCTCCAATTGGTATCCTGAACTATTTGCAAGAGCTCTAAATTAATATTACCAGGAATAGCGTCGAAAGCTCCATCGATCTCACTTTTAGTAAAATGAGTCGTCTTGTGGACAATTAATCTTTCTGGCCTTCTACCCGCGTGCTTTCGTTGGTAAAGCTCTAGGCTCCTTGACATTAGCTTTCTCATTTCTGCCCTAGATAAGAAAGGATTTTCACCTACTCTTGTTTCGATTTCAGTGGCATCATAGGCTACAAATTCCAATCCAGTTCCGTCAGCATCAAAAACCTGACTACAACATGTTGTAAAATCAAATTGATTGGTGTTTGGATTAAGCCTTGTTGCATAACTAAGGCCAATAAAAGCTGAGTTTTGGTCGATTGACGATAATTTCCAAGGAATACCGCCGGCCTTTACATACAATGCGATAGATAGTCGCCACATTACGCTGCATCTACACTTGTATTTTATTGCACTACTTTCTCTTAAAACCTGACTTGCTACATTTTGCATTGCTGTCGTTGCTTTGATAAAATCATGTAAGTCAAATCCAGTGTTTGAATCATCAAATCCTGCCGACCAGTATTCAGGCAAATAGATCATTAGGACATCATAGTCCAAAATCCGTTTAGCCATTTCTCTTATTGCTGCACTAATTGCTTCGCTTAACGTGATATATGGTTCGACACCCTCCTTGAAAACATTCTCTGTCCTTAAAGATATTGAAAGGTTTTCTTGGACCAGTTCAACTTTCGTTTTAAATATAGCCTCTACTCCGGTGAATTCTTCCAAATAGGCCGCTCTTTCCTTTGGTGCATGTACGGAATGGAGTTCGCGAACAAGGTTTTCAAGTATATTATAAGAGCCTTCTGGATATATGGCAGCAACTCTTATTTTTCTGATTGGATTTAATCTGCTTGAATATGGATTGAAAGATTTCAAGCCTCGTAGGGGATGAATGTCTTGCGTATTTGACAAAGCTTCAAAGCTAAGTTTAGGTTCTGGTATAACTTGATATGCTGGGAATTCCATTTTAGTTTATTCTAGTGAACGCAGTGCTTCGTGAAAGTGTGAATGAAGCATTTATACCTGCAATTGGTCTTTGATATGCAGTAATCGTTATTTCCTTATTTGATCCAAAAAAGACGTCGAGCCAACTGTTTAAAAGAGAGTCATATTTTTGGTTATACCATCTTGCTGTGAATTCTTTTACAAATGGGGCAACCAGTTTACTTTCGGACCGTTCGGATGCCTTGGATGCTATCACCGTTGGAGTGAGTACCAATAAAGGTTTCGACAATACATATTGTATATTTATTTCAAGTGCTACAACCCATGTTAATTTTGACCTTGGTACAATGCCAGAAATAGTTGTTAATACCGATTTGAGAGGATTAAAGATGGGGTCGGAAAGCTTTTTTGGATCGGGAAATATGAAATGGCGATCCCTACGCTTTGATGACCTGAGGGGTTTTCCATCTACAAGAGCCTTCTGCAGACATGTCGTGATTAATCCCTTCATTGCAGAGTCATCATACATCAGGTCTTTTTCGGTCACTTGGAAAAGTCCAGTATCATATTCTCCATAATCTTTAAATGTGTTTTTGAAATCGTCATCTGGTCCAAAACCGACAATGCCAGTTTGTTTTCTGATTGCTAATATTTTGGAGCCGCTTTTTGTGATATTTTCTTTAACATCCTTAGTGTTACCAGCATTACACTTGTATAATCTTGCTGTCGCGGGATACTCCAAAATAGGTATTGCGTTTAATCTGAGCAAGGGGTATTTCTTGCCTACATCTGGTAGTGGTTGATTATTTATTCTATGGTAATGTTGGTTGAGGCTTTCAAAATCGTCATTTGAAATATTGTCAAAGCCTTTTATTATATCTGCCCAAGCGGTATCAAAAGTTTCTATTTCAATGATTTCAGCTTGTTTTCCATTCATTTTCGCCTCATCTATCAGAGATTGAACTTCTGGTAGTGGTTGGCTTCCCGACCTTATAAACCAAAAAAGACCATTTGAGAACGAACTGGTTTTTTTTACAGATTCATGTAGGACATCCATTATCGATTTATCACGACCACTATATCCCATTACGCAAAGTCCGTTGGTATCTAGCGAAATGGATAAAATATCTCTCAATCTCTTGTCTTGATTTTGGAGTTCCTCTGTGGTATTTTTGATCTTGTCTGAAAAATAGTCTCCGTGCAGTTTAACGATTAGTGGGCGTTTTCCTGTTTGGAAAAACTTTATCCCGTTATCTCCACTGTCTAAGTCCGCTGCATACCAGCTTTCCAGTTTTTGAAAATTGGAACTTGCAATATTCTCAAATGCTTTATCAAAATTTGTCGTGAATATTAAATTGAGGTGGCTATTCTTCATCAATACGCCCATGACCTTGTGTCCGTACGTAAGTTGCATACCGGAAGTCTGTTTAGCAATATAGTCGCTACGATCTCTGGGCGATGAAAATGCCCGTTCAAAATAATAAGAGTATTCTTCAGAACTATCAAAAGCCGGACAATTCCCTTGCGTGTCAAAATAGTTCTGGATTTGTTCCCTAATGCCTATGTCCGTTAGATTGCTAAATAGATGCAAAGGATATGATTGTTCGGCACAATATATTCTTCTTTTGAAATCCCAGGTTAGATCGTAGGCCGAGGGAACTCCTGCAGACACCGAACTTCCTGCGCCAAAGAGCCATGCCAAACTACTTGCCCTTAAGGGATAAAATTTGACGAATTCTGATAAAGGTATTGCCAATGAGAAAGTTTATAGATGGTTAAACACATTTTAATTCTGCAAGTTAACATAGAATTCTCTAAAATTTATTCGGCTTATAATTCAACTTTTCAACATATTAACCAATAATAAAATATCAATAAGTAAAAGTTACAATTTACCGCTTCCAATTCGCAGTATTTTGGCTTGTCCTAATCGAATAATTAAGGGAAACAGTTGTCTTATTTTTTGAGGTGACGGGCTACGGATATTTTGTATCTTGGGTTTTGGAATGCCATTGAGTTTTCGTTCGTGGGGTGTGGTACTTTTTGATCTTGTTCATGGCTGTACGCTTGTTTCTTCAAAAGTGCACAGGATGGTTCGGGGCTGATGGGTCACGTTGGCATATACCGATAGGATTACCTCATTCTCTTTTCATGTTTCCATACTACGCTCAAGACTGTAGTGTTTGACAGATAGTAACATTTCTCTCGTATCTGCTCATTATGTTCAATATTAAAATCTTTAAACCAATCATCAGGGAACATCGGTTGTTGGTCTGTATACTGTTTGCCAGTGGCAAAATATTCACCGACTGCCGAAGTTTTCGGAACGGGAGCACCCTTGGCTGGAAGATATTTATATTTGAAGTCCTCCGACACCATTTTCCATTCGATAAGCCCATTCTTTGACATAACAATCATCATTGGAAAGAGATTGAGCTCGAAATATCTAAATATAACCGATGAAACACTGGTCTGGAAGTATTTTGCTAAGTCGTCAATCAATCTTGCATCAAGTGGCCTAGAGAAACATTGCTTCCTGAAAACCTTTGAAGGCATTAACAGGCAAGAAGCAAAAAAATCAGCTTCACGTTCCACGGGATTTTTTGCAACTAAGCCATTAAAAGAAGGATGGGACGGGGTTCTGCCGTTTTTAAGCGAATTCCTATGTTCATCGATAAAATAATGGCCCAATTCATGGGCGAAGGTGTACCTTGCTCTAGCCGTATCCCTTTCTTTTAATCTGCTTAGGTTGATATAAATATGAAATGCTCCAGAATGATGCTCTAACATCCCATCGAAACAATCCTTGTAATGGTTATAGGAATACGTGATGCCTTGATCATCGGCAATTGACTCTGGGCATATGGGTTTTCCATCAAAGTGGTTAAGGGCAATCACCTCTGCAAGGTCTGCAATTTCTGCTTTCCTATAAGAAAGCATCCTGTTTTCACTCAGTTTCTTTATTCCGACGTCCATTTTCTGCAGCCTTCCTGTCCATATTCATTTGATTTTTCACCTCATCGTCAATTGTTCCGCCTTCCCTGGCCGCTTGGGCCAGATTTATGTCAACCTCTTGATCGGTCGATGAGTTGAAATCGGTTTTTACGGAAAGCATCCCTTGCTTTAAAATCGCAATAGGATCATCTAATTCATCGGGGACAACGACGTTGGTTTTATTAAATTTTTCGATAAGATAATCCAGTTCCTCTTCAGTTTCGGGGAAGTCATATCCAGCTTTTTTTAGTGAATCCTTTAAAGAGTCATTAAATTCCGGGTCATCCTTTTCGTTTAAGTAATCGTTATATATAGGTTGCATGATCTATTTTTTATAGTTGTTTTCCAAAAAGGTCTTCACTATTTTATTTGTTCGGGATATTATCGTTCTGATGTTTTCCTTTGTTGTATTATATCTCAGGGCGAGATCGTCTAACACATCATCTGGCATATTTTTGGCCTGCGATTTTTCTCCCTTTTCATAAAATATCCAATAGGTTCGAAGAATATCTCTGTCCCGATCTTTTGGTATCTGCTCAAAAGCCTTGCCGACAATTTCTTCGGAATACGAATATTTTGACTGTGAAATGCTCGATTTAACCATTGACTTGTACATCATCTCTTCCTCAACCTTTTTAGTTGTCTTTATAAATTGAGCCTTATACTCGGTTTTGGCAATAGTCGTCAGCCATCCCATGATCTTCTTTTTGACAATTTCCTCATCCTTTTCCGAACAATTGAATGATTCGCAATACTGAAATACATTTAGTAACACATTATTAAAAATCACTTTTATCAGTTCCTTGCTATTGGGATGGTTGGAACACGTTCGCTCTATTAAAAAATATAAGAATTTCTTGTATCGTCTGTGGAACTCCGTGAAGGATGCATGGGAGCTTTCTACATCATCCTTCATTGACATAATCACCAGCAGATCTGCATCTGTTTCGGCGACCATAGGGAATTTTTCGACCTTTTTTACTATTTCCATATAGTTCGTTTCCACTAATATAAGAAAAGACCGTGACAAAGAAGTTTGTCACGGTTCCTACTTATTATTATGAAGGCCCCTAAAACAGCCTGATGATAATTTATGATTTTAATCTACTTAGCCGCATTTATATTTCTGGGGACTTTTGTTTTTTTTGGAGCCAATTGGATTTCGGATAAAAGTATCGCTGAACCACTACATGATCTAGCCTTGGCCGCATTCGGAACGTTGCTTGGAATGGGAATTAACAGTGTCATTTCATTGAGAAACAGATTGTGCGTTTGTTTTTTAGCGTCCACCATTTACAGGGGTAAACATATCCGCATTTCGGCTGCCTATATTTTCCGGATTAATATGGATGGTGAATATCTTTTGGTAAAAGGGCGCAACATTGATCAATTCCAACCTGTTGGTGGTGTCTACAAAAGGTTACCTGATTCTTCAAGGCTTTTTCAGGAGCTGGAAGTACTGGACGATAAATGTATACCAATATGTGATACTACGCGTCAAGATTTGAGAGTACGTGTGAAAGGGAAATATTTGCACAGATTTTTGCAATGGTTTGATTCCAATAATGACAGGGAGATATCACATTGGAGAGAGTTCTGTGAAGAATTGATCAGAACTCATATTCTCGATAGCAATGTATTTCCACACATAAACTACAAGTTCCTGCATCGAAATCCACTTTACATTCACCACTCGGCGTTTTATGAATGCCCAGAAATATTAATTCATGAAGTATATGAGTTATTGCCAACTGAAGCCCAGGCTACCGCCCTACGGGCTCTAATTCAAAGCGAACAACCAAACTCTAAATTTAGATGGGTTTCAGAAGATACCATCAGGAGGCTTGGTTATTTGCATGATAATACCAAACCTTTCGCAGTCGCCGAACATACCATTTCACTTTTTGATAAAGATTTTAAGATAAAATAATATGAACCACATGTACATACCACAGACATTTAATCAACAACTCGATGATTTACTAAATCGCATCGCAGAGAAACTGCAACTTGGAGATTCCAGACGTGCATCGGCCGAAAGAAGCTATGATGCCGTATCCGAATGGATTGAAAGTGATTTGGGTTTTTTCAAAGATATTCCATTTAACATCTATGCCCAAGGTTCCTACCGCATAGGGACGAACGTGAAGCCCTTGAAGGGTGATGAATTTGATTTGGACATTGTGATACATATGACAATTCCCTATGATGGATTGGATCCTGTAGAAGTTTTAAACCAATTGGAGAGAAGGCTGAGAGAACATGGGCAGTATAGCACAATGATAGAAAGGAAGAATAGGTGTATCAGATTGGTTTATGCAAATTTGTTTCACATTGACATTCTTCCAGCGTTTCAGGAATCTGCACTTGATGCTAACAGAATTGTTGTGCCAGATAGGCTGCTAAAAGATTGGACGCCTAGTAACCCAAAAGGGTATTCAGATTGGTTTAAATCAAAATATATAAAGGAAGAATTGATGTTACTGGAAAAGGCCTTGAACGCAGAAGACCTTCCAAATCAAATTCCCTATCATTTGATGCAGCCTTTGCAACGTGCAGTACAATTGATCAAGCGTTATAGGGACATCTATTTCAAAGATAATCCCGATATCGCAACATCAAGTATTATATTGACAACTATAGCCGGAATGTTCTATAACGGAGCAAAGTCTGAATTTGGCGCTATTAGGGAAATTATCAACACTGCCCATCAAAGTATAAAAGCGTCAGACGGTAGGGTTTTGCATATAGTGAATCCGGCAAATACAGCAGAGGTCTTTTCCGATAAATGGGTAAATGAACCGTATCTATATAAAAGTTTCGTCCAATTTATTGCCGCCTTTAAAGAACAGTTGGATAAAATAGAAGGAGCGAGAGGGATACATAACATTATTGGGATTATGAAGGATATGTTCGGTGAGAGCACTAGTGCAACATCTCTTGTTGAGCAATCAGATTACATTGAGAAAGCTAGGAATAGTGGTCAATTAGGCGTTTCAAGACAAAGCGGCTTGTTGACGGGCATATTGCCCACATCTACCCCTGTTGTGAAAAATAATTTTTACGGGAGTAAATCATAGTTCGATGAAAAAAATGACGCCGATGCAGCAATATCTGGATTTTAAAAAAAATCTTCCCGATTGGGATGCGCGAGCTCAGCCCAACGGTTTCACCGCTAAAGCAATCATTCAACCTACGCCGTTGAGTGATTGCTATACTGTAAGAATTAGGTACACACAAGATTGCACACCCATTATAACTGTTCTCAATAATCAATTGAAACCCAGGGAACCGAATGGCAAAATCAAACATACATACGGGGATGGCTCACTATGTCTGTATTATCCTAGGGCAAGAGAATGGACACCTAAAGATTTAATCTCCCAGACTATTGTGCCTTGGATTTCAGTATGGTTATATTACTACGAAATTTGGTTTGCCACGGGGTTTTGGCTCGGTGGCGGAATTGAACATTAAATAAAAAATCATGGCAATAATTATTAAAACAAATGCGCCATCCAGTTTGCTGGATGCTATTAAAAAGGAAATTGATGAAGGAAAAATTGAAACCTGGTCTTATGATTCGGACGGAGACTTCACCCATACACCAGAACAGTGGAAATTTAAAGCTTGGCTGCGCCCCAAAATATACAATGGTGAGCTAAGGTTTGGCATATTGAAAAATAACAAGGTTGATTTGAGCACTGTTGTATATGGTGTTTATCATGGTAGGTTTATAGAGATGTTATTAAATCATTTCGACCAAAAATTTTCTACCGCTCTAGCAACAGCGCAAAAAACGGAACCAGATAGTTTTTAGTGTATCTTAATTAGGTTTTTGTGGTGTTGGATTACTATAGATTTTATCTACCAAAAGCCGCTTTTTTATAGATAAATAATTACTGATAGACACTTTGTTTTTAATTTTAATTTCACTAAATTATCTGTCTATCAATTAATTGGTTTTGATAAAATAAGGGGCTTATGAACGCGATTGCTTATGTTAGAAACGCTTCCTCCGCAAGTGGGGAAAGTATAAAATCTTTCAATAATCAACAGGAAAACTCGATTAAAAACTATTGCATTGACACCCATATCAACCTATGTGAGGTATTCAATGATTGTGGTGCGGGCGGAGTTGATTTTGAAAGGCAGGGTTGGCGGCAGATGGAGAAGTATCTTGATGGCATGGACGGTTTTATAGAATTACTTTTAGTGTCCGACTACGATAGGATCAGTAGGGATTATCTATCATTGAACATTAAAATTAAGTATCTAAAGGAAAAATACGGACTTACCGTCATTGCCCTATCCGACAACCGTTTCAATGAAAATGACGAAATCAGAAAGATGTTAATTGGCGATTGTGGTTAGCCCGTTGGTCTATACCTCCGTGGTTCAACAGCAGCCAGAACAATAAACCATTATTGCTCCCAAAAGGAGCAATTTATGAAATCAAGGTTATTGGAGAAAAGAAACGTAACGCCACAACAGGCAATCAAACTGCTTGAAAAAAACGGCATCAAGGTAGATGAACAACAAGCAAGGGTAATCCTTGACTTCCTGTACATCTTGGCCAAATCAACACTAAAAAGATATTTTGAGGAAAAATAAAGATGATGACAGCGGCATATTTATATGTCCGTGTGAGTACGGACGAACAGAAGAGAAAGGGCTATTCCTTGCCTGAGCAGGAAGATAGACTGTTAAGACATTGCGAACAGAACAATATCGAAGTAAAGGGAATTTTTAGGGAGGACTATTCCGCCAAGAACTTCAAGCGTCCAGAATGGACAAAACTGCTCGAGACGGTAAGGAAAAGAAAGAACAAAACACCGATAAATATCCTATTTATCAAATGGGACAGGTTCAGCAGGAATATCGAATACGCCTATCAGATGATAGGTGTCCTAAGGGGCATCAATGTTCAAGCAATGGCAATCGACCAGCCGATTGATTTTAGCATCCCCGAAAGCACGGTGATGCTGGCAGTTTATCTCTCCATTCCCGAAGCGGAAAATGGCAGAAGGGCGCTCAATACATCAAGCGGCATGAGAAGGGCGAGAAAAGAGGGGCGCTGGATGGGGGCGGCACCAAAAGGCTATCAAAACCTAGTTCGTCCCGATGGAAAAAAATATATCTCACCAAAATACCCCGATGCGGATATTATGGTGTGGGCATTTGAAGAGCTTGCAAGGGGAATACTCGCAATCGAGCAGGTAAGAAAACAGGCAAACCTAAAAGGCTTGAAATGCGAAAGGAACAATTTTTGGAAGATTGTGCGCAACCCGGTTTATTGCGGAATTGTGGTCGTTCCACCGAACGAGGAAGAAGAAATGTTATTCGTAAAGGCACAGCACGAAGCGTTGATAAGCGAAAAGCTGTTCTATGAAGTTCAAGATGTACTGAATGGCAACAAAAGACCCATTTCTACAAAGGCCGTTTCTTCCGACCAATTTCCATTGAGGGGATTTTTATCGTGCCCTAAATGCCACAGGATGCTTACGGGAAGTGCATCAAAGGGAAGAAACGAAAGATATTACTATTACCATTGTTCCAATAGCAAATGCGGTAGCAGGTTCAGGGCTGAAAAAGTCAATAGATATTTTGAAGACCATTTAACAGAGTATAACCTTGACCCGAGGGCAGGTGAACTGTTCAAAATGGTAGTCCTGGATTTGTACGCAAGTTCAAAACACGCCGAATTGGACGACCGAAAATCCATAAGCATCCAAATTGAATTGCAGGAATCGATGTTGTCCAGTGCCAGAAAAAAACTGATGAACGATGAGATTGATAGTGACGATTTCAAGGCGATCAAAGCTGAGTGCAATCAAAAACTAAGACAATTGGAAGCAGAGCTGGACGAAATGCCAACTAAAACGGAAAGTTTAAGGACTATCGAAAATCTCTTGGACATCGTAATCGAGAAATATGCTGACATCTATGGGCATTATAAGGAAAACGACGTTTCCGAGCAGAGAAGGGTGATTGGTTCGATGTATCCCGAAAATCTGTGTTTTGACGGAACCAGACATCGAACCGCTTACTTCAACGAACCACTCGACTTTATCTTGTTGGTTAACAAGGAATTACAGGGCATAAAAAAAGGGGAAAGCTTCTGTTTAAAGAAGCTTTCCCCTAGGGTAGCCCGTAGGGGAATCGAACCCCTGTTTCCAGAATGAAAATCTGGCGTCCTCACCCCTAGACGAACGGGCCAAATTCTGTAATTTGACCGAATGGTCTGCAAAAGTAGGAGTTTATGTTTAGTTTGTCAATAGCAATTTTTATTTTATAAGGAATGCTAGGTAGAGGTAAATTCCTACGATTTGGTAATCATGGTGTTAAGGAGATCAAAAGCATGCAAAAGGTAGGTCAGGTGTTCAGACGACTAGGGTGAAAAGACTTGTAGCTGATCCAATATCTTAGGTTTTTTTCTTCTAGATACCTCAAAAGTATGATCGTTTGTTAAGGTGATGAGGCAACTACGCCCTTTACTGTAGGAAGTAATGTGTATGGTATTTAACAGCTGGCTTTTGTTAATCCTAATGAAAGTGCCTGCATCTTCTAGTGAGGTGGCCAGTTCGCTAAGGTTCTTGGCGATGGTGTAAGCACTACCGTCTACAAGGTGTACGGTACAATATCTGGCAGCTGCCGAAACGTAGAGTACAAGTTGAGGATCAATTAGGTTTACCTTTCCTAAGTGATGTACCATAATTTTTTTGAAATTGTTATGGGTACTGTTGGCTAGTAATTGTTTGATTTGCTCACTGATGTTTCTTTGCTCTTCAATTCGATTGACTGCCTTCATAATGGCCGTGTCTAATTCTTGTAAGCTTACGGGTTTGAGTAGGTAGTCTAATGCATTCACTTTAATCGCATTGATGGCGTACTGATCGTAACTGGTTACAAAGATGACTTGAAAAGAAATGGTCTCGAACTTGTTAAGTAATGAAAAACCATCGCCCTTCGGCATGTTGATATCCAGAAAAATGAGATCAGGATTATGGGTAACTATTTGTTCGTAGGCTGTGGCAATATCTCTAGCCTGCGCCACCACGGTCAAATTTACATAAGGTTGTAACAATAAAGACAGCACTTCTAAGCTATCTTCTTCGTCATCAATTAACAGTACGGAGATATTTCTACTTACCATAATTTAAAGGGATATAAATGACTACAGTTGTGCCGGCAGGTTTTCCTCCCAAACCAAATCTATCTATGAATTCGACACTGAATGCTGGTTTTTCGGATAGCTGGTTGAGCAACCTTAGGCGCTGCTCATTCAGTTTTACTGCCAGTGGTCGGTGTAAATTATCTCTTTTATAGGCCATGGCTGCCTCACGTCCTATGCCATTATCTGTAATGGTGATTTGGAGATGTTCGCGGGTTGTTTCGGCCTTGAGCGTTATGATCCCTTTTTGTGGTTGCTCTAAATGGCTTATGCCATGCCAAATGGCATTTTCGATATAGGGTTGTAGTAGCATTGCCGGAATTGTAATGGATTTAGTATCGAAGGAAGGTGGAAACTCAATAACGTAATCGAAAAGGTGATTAAAGCGTAGTTGTTCTAGGGAAATATAGATCGCCAACAGGTCCAATTCCTGATGTAAACTGATATTTTTTTCCTGAGAATATTGGAGCGTCATTCTAATGAGTTTACTGAACTGTGCCAGGTAATCGTAAGCCTGCCTTTCCTGTCGCTTAAGGATATATTTTTGGATGCTGTTGATACAGTTGAAAACAAAATGTGGGTTCATTTGCGCTTGGATAGCGCTAAGTTTACTTTCTGAAATGAGCTGATGGATCCTATTCTTTTCTCTTTCTCGTTTTTTTAGTCTGTTGAGTACAGCTTTGAAAATGAGGAACAAGAGTAGGCCTATCAAAAGCAGTAAAGCGGTAACAAACCACCAGGTTTGCCAATAAGGTTTGGCTATGCTAAAATTAAATTGTAGAGGTTTGCTCTGATAACCATCGCTATTGATGCTCCATACGGTAAGTTGGTAATTGGCTGGCGCAAGATTTTCTAAGTTGATGGTGGCTTCTGTAGTGAAGCGATCGGTAGTTTGCGATGGACTTAATCGGTAGCCTAACCTTTTTTCGGTATTTTTAAAAGAGGGCATATCGAATGCCAAACTGATCGAGTTTTCATAATGCTTTAATTGAACAGCTTGGTTAAAATTCAAGATATGCTGACCCGCTTTTGCCGATTTCAGATAAACGGGAATAGCAGATTTGTTGAGTAGTGCAGCAGTTAAACTGATGCTAGATAGTCCTTCGCTAGTAAGTAGATACAGCTTTTTGTTATTAATGGCCAGTTGATAGACTTCATTAGAAGCTAAACCCTGATTGACGTCATAACGTGTAGTATGTTTCCCTGTCATTTTTACCAAGCCTTTGTTGGTACCCAACCATAGGTTTCCAAGGTGGTCTTGTGCAATATCATAGACGATATCGGTCTCTAATTGAATAGGAATCCGTTTGTTTCCTTCCATATAGCCTAATCCTGCACCTTTAGTGGCAATGAATATCTTTTTGGATTGGTCTACGAGAATGCGAGTAACTGGGTGGCTAATACTGAGCAACTTTTTGAGCTGTTTGCTTTTTTTCTCGAAACGATAGATCCCATCTTTGCAGCCCAGCAATAGTGAGTTAGAATCAAGTTGGGCTATACACCTACCAGGCGAAGACAGGGCGTAATGGCTCACCTTTTTTCCATCAATTTCATTAAGGTAATAATAGCCAATTGCATATAAATACTGGTTGGTTTGCACAAAATCGTATTGCCTTAAAGAGGAAAGATGAAGAGGGTGTTGTTGAATGGATTTGATTAGTTTTTGTTCGATGCTGTTTTTGCTTGTTTGAGAAGCAGGAGAGCTAATGAGCTGCCCATTGCTATCAATCAGCTGAATGTTGAGGTCTTTGAGCAGTAAGGTGTGGTTTCCAATATGTTTGAGCAATGCCTGTCCGTAGGTATCGCCAAGTTTGTTGGTGTAGCTAATTACCGTTTTACTTTTGGCTATAAAAGTGCCTTTTTCTAAGGTAGTGCACCAGATACTACCTTCTTTATCCTGAAATACAGTACCGATAGAATAAGGTGTAAGTGCGCTGATTGGCCTTGATTTTAAATTGGCTTTGGGATAGTAATATAGTCCATTTTTATAGGTGCCTACCCAGAGGTCGCGTTGTTTGTCTAGATAAATACAGCTAATTTGAGCTGGCATCTGATAGGTTCTGGTAGATAAATCGGGAAGAATTTCGACGAGTTGGTCATTGTA
This sequence comes from Flavobacteriaceae bacterium PS02338, assembly GCA_029959615.1. Taxonomy (GTDB): domain Bacteria; phylum Bacteroidota; class Bacteroidia; order Sphingobacteriales; family Sphingobacteriaceae; genus Pedobacter. The sequence continues at coordinate 70,682 of JASCOD010000012.1, forward strand.
GGCAAAGAAATAGTTATCTCCGTTTTTACAGCTCATCAAACGGAAAGACCAAGGACCAATATAGTTGATCTTATGTTCGCTAGCTATTTTACTATTGCGTCTCAGCTCTATGTTTTGGGTAGGTGTCGGGAAATAGGAGTTATAGGGGATCAGCTTTCCCTGTTCAAGAACCAGCATAGCCTTATTTTCCAATTTAGGAATCTTGCTGACAGTAAGGGCAAGGGTATCTAGTTCAAAGGTGTGCCATTTGGTGTTGATAATAAGATTCTTATTAAAGTGAATGGCATAAGAGAGTACATCTTTTGGACCTAGCATTTGCTGGAAATGTTTGCTTAAAGGATGCTCTGTAAGTGATCCATCTTTTATGGTTAAAATTCTATTCTGTGAGGAGACGAGCCAAATAACTCCCTTATGGATATTGACCGCATAAATGGCTTTCTCGGGCAAGCCATTGTGCTGATCAAAGATTTTCAACTGATGGCCATCTAATCGGCATAAGCCTAATTCGGTAGCAATCCAAAGGTAACCTTTAGGGTCTTGAAATACATGGTAGCATTCTTTTGAAGGCAGCTCCTGATTAAGTGCAATGGGCCTAAAGATGAGACTTTGAGCAAACAGTAAAGGAGGGAAAAAACAGAAAAATATCGCTACAACAGTTTTCAAAAGAAGGATCGTTAATGGTGATGTTCAAATATATTCATTGTTTTTCGTTAGCAGGTAAGTCTCTAATTAAAGCTTAATGGAGAACTGGTAAAACGGTCTAAAAACGTTCTTATCGGTTCAGATATGCTGTTAAATAATGCCAAGTTTGTCTAGCTCAGTTGAGTAGGAGCCAAGTGCATAAAAATGAAAACTAAGAAAAAATAGATGAAAGCTAAATTAACAGGGTTCTGGGTGGCCATGATAGCCGCCGGAACGCTCTCGGCACAAACAACGGTTACTTTTGAAGGCTCGGCAAATGGAGCCACTTCTTTTACTAGTGGAGCGTCTACTTTTAACTTAACAAGTAGTGCCACGAGTTTTTATGTAAGGGTACAAAATGGTTTAGGTTATAGCAGTTCTAATACTTTTATTCATGCCGACGACAGTTACGGGCAAACTGGATCTATTATCAAAACTAGTGGAACTTTTAACATTAACAGCTTTTGGTTTTTTGTTACTGGTAATGCCTCGCAAACACCAGGAGCAACCTCTGGAGGAGCTGGTTCAGTAACTTTTAGAGGTAAATTAGGAGGGGCAACCCAGTTTACGGTAATAAAAACAAGTGGATTTGCTACGAACTTTAACTCGCCCGGCAATGGCTTTGCTTTGATTAACTTTGCTACCGATAACAATGCAACTAAGCAGATTGATCGTTTGGAAATTGAATTGAGTGCTAATTTTGATTATTTTGCAATTGATAACTTCATCTTTAGTCTTCCGGTACTGCCAGTAGTACTTACACAATTTACTGCCCGACTTGAAAACGAACGCCAAGTTGCCCTACAATGGCAAACCTCTTCGGAACAGCAAAATCAGAAATTTATAATTTACCGCAGTGGTGAAGATAGACAATTTATAAAGTTGACAACAGTAGCCGGAAATGGTACCAGCCCGACAGGGCGTCATTATTCCGCCGTAGATAGGTCTCCTTTGAGCGGCAATAACTATTATAAGCTGGCTCAGGTAGATAGAGACGGAAAGGAAGTGGATTTGGAAGAAAGCGTAGTTAATTTTAGTTTTTTTGGTACGCAGGCCAGTGCCCACCCTAATCCGGTAAAGGATAAAGTGACCATTCGTTTTAGCAAGGGAAAATATCATCAGCTTACTTTGACTAGCTTAGACGGTAGGAGGATACTACAACAGCAGCTCACGGCCAACCAAGAAAGTATGGAGGTGGATCTTGGTCGTTTTAGCAAGGGAACCTACTTGGTGCAACTTTCGGGTGTTGAAGAGCAGGAAGTCATCAAGCTGCTTCGGCAATAACATTTTTGTAAAAAGGTTGCCTGAAATATAAAAGCTGCCTTTAAAGCGCTGGAGATTGGTACATTTTTCGTGTATTAATCTTCCAGTTCTCTACAATCAAAACCTTTGTCCTGTAAAAGTTGGATAACGGAGGCCGATAGTTCGGGAGAGGTGTCTAGCCGCAAAATCTTATCACAATCCTCTAGATCGAAGTTCCAGTTTAATTGTTGTAGCAACTTGTTAAGGTAAGGTTTGAGCTGTTGAACTGCCTTTTTGGTTCTTACAGATGTTTTGAATACGTAAATCATTTGAAATGGTTTAGGGTTTTTATAATCCTTTTTTGCCTTCCAGCCAATAGCCGTGTAGGTAACTTTTTGCCTTGGTTTTCTGTTTGATCACCTTTCTGAAAGTTTGTGCTGATTTTGCATTTCCAGTAAGTACAAAGTTGGCATCTTGCCATGCTGCTGTCTGGAATATAGGTAACTTCTCTAACCAATTTTCATTTTGGAATAAACCGTTTTTAGGGAATACGTTACAGTGCTCTAGTCCTAGCTTTTCGGGGATCAATTGATTTTCTTCATCTAGTTCCAGATAGTATTGAAATTGCTTTTTGTTTCTTTTCAGTACAGGTTGAAATGAGCAGGCAAGACCCAAAGATGTTTCGTCTCCAAAAATCACAAACTGTTCTGCTGTGCTGTTATAATAGTTGCGTTCGCCTCTTGGTTTGTTCATGCTGATGGTATCGCCTATGTTAAGACGGTCCATAAATTGTCTTCCTGTCCCTTCTCCATGAAGATGCACAATGGTCTCGAGAAAACCCTGCGCTAGATCGAAATGGGAAACGGTATAGCGTCTCACATCAGTCTCGTTAACCCGGAAGTCGATATAGGAGCCCACAGGGAAATTGAGTTTTTTAAAATCACCTTCAAATCGGATTTTCTTGAGCGATGGCGAGAGCAATTCAACATCAGTAATGGCTACCATCGGTAATTTGGAAATTAAGAGATCAACGGCATCAAATAGCCATTTGGGTGCACTTGGCATAAGCTTCTTTTTTGAAACAAAACTACAGGGCTTAGCCAAACCTGGCAATGGAAGAAAGAAAGTAAGTATTGGATTAATCGTGGTTTTGGTTTCTGAAAGTTAGAGCAGTCATGCCTGTCGCTTTGGTAAAAAGACGTGAGAAATAGGCGTAATCTTCGTATCCTAACTCATTAGCGATTTCTTTAACAGATTTATTGGTATGAAAAAGTAGTCGCTTGGCTTCGAGCACCACACGTTGTTGGATTTGGTGCGAAGCAGAAAAACCAGTGACATTTTTAATGCACTCATTAAGGTAGGGGACTGAGATGTTCAATTCCTTTGCGTAATCGGAAGGTCGTTTAATGGAGTTGAAGCGGTTTTCTAATAGATTGGTAAAGGCATTTTCAATGATCTCAAAACGCGAAAACCTATCTGCTGGTTTGGCATGCTTAAGGTACTGTGAAATGATAAGGGCGATTAGCGCATTACAGCTATCTTTTAGTAGTGAAAAGTGGAGATGGTCGCCGGTTCTTTCATACAGGTTGTTGCAAAGCGAAAATGCCTGACGGATAATGGTCAGGTCATCATTATGTATCGACAAAGGTTTGGTAGGAGAGATTTGCTGCAATAATTTGCGGTAATCGGTCTTTAGGTTTTCATTGCTGATCACCAAGATGTACATTTCGACCTTTTCGATTTTAAGCGCTCGGTGTACCTGATTGGGCGACTGGTATAAAATAGAAGGCTCTGTAATTAAATGTGTCTCGAAATCTATTTCGGTGAGAGAGGTGCCTTTTTCCTGAAGTACAAAAAAATGTTCATCGTGACGATGTGAGTGTTTGGTTTCTTCGTCTGAATAGAAAGTTTCTGAGGATACCTTGCCAACAGCAATGCCAGTTCCAAGTTCTTTGGAAAATGATCTTACCGGAATAGATTGTTTTTTGCCAGACAATGGTATAAGGGTTTTCTTGTAACGCTACATTTCGGCCTATCAGGATGACCTGTTGATATCGGTTGATTGTCTCTCCACTAGCGAAGGGTCAATCACAACACGGTTGATCTGCTGATAAGGATTGCGCTGTTGCACCATACTCAAAAACAGCTTCGCACATTCTGCTCCAATCTGATTAGGGTGTTGGTCTATGGTAGAGAGGTTAGGGGTAATGTAAGCTGAAAAGGCTTCGTTGGCAAAACCGATAACACCTATTTGCGGCGGAGTTTCATCGATCTCCTTCAGTTTTTTGATTACACCTAATGCGGTAAAGTCATCTCCAGCAATAATTGCATCGGGCTTATTCTCTAATCGCATGAGTTTGCCAGCGCCAAATCGGCCATCTTTTATGGATAAACCTCCAAAAATGATATTATCCTCTTTAAAAGGTAGGTTGTTGTCTGCCAGTGCTGCCTTATAGCCCTTTAAGCGATCGTTGAAAATACGGATTTGGTGTACGGTAGTTACATAGGCAATATTCTTGTAGCCTTTATCTATTAAGTGTTGGGTAGCCATGTAACCTGCCTTAACATCGTCTAATGTAACAGTAGGTACTTTTAGCTGCTCATGAACACGATCGAACAAGATCAGTGGTTTGTTCTGTTTTATAACTTCAGCAAAGTGTTCTGTATCCTCTGTTTCTAAAGATAAAGAAGCCATAATGCCATCAACCTGTGCTTCTAACAATGTTTTTACACCGTTAATTTCAGAAGAAACTAACTCGTTAGATTGGTATAAGATGATACGATAACCACTGTCTTTTAAACCTTCTTCGATACTATGGATAATGGATGCGAAAAAATGAGCTTGTACACTAGGTACAATTACACCAATGATATAAGTGCGGCCAGATTTTAGTGCCGAAGCCAATTTATTGGGGCTATAGTTGAGGCGCTTAGCTGCTTCAAATACAGCCTCTCTAGTGGCATCGCTAATGGCAGAAAATCCGCTTAACGCTCTAGAAACCGTAGAAACCGTAACATTTAGTTCTTTGGCAATATCATAAATGGTGGTTTTCTTCTTCAAATTAGACAATAGTTTTTCGTATAGTTTAGCAAACTAAATAAAAATTACGACATTATGCAACAAATAGCATAAATTGTTTTTTATTCATGCAACCGATTGCAATTTTCAAATAAATCATTTACTTTAGCCTAAATCAAAATTTAAAAAGGTGGCTGATAGAGAAATTACGATATACGATATTGCTGAAAAACTGGATATTTCTGCAGCTACAGTAAGTAGGGCTTTACAAGACCATCCGGCAGTTAATAAGAAGACCAAAAAAAGGATTAATGACTTGGCCGAAGAGCTAGGCTATCGATCTAACAAATTTGCGAGTAATTTACGCACACAAAAAACAAATACATTGGGTGTTATAGTGCCTCGTTTAAATAGTCTTTTCATGTCGTCTGTAATTGCTGGCATAGAAAAAGTGGCTAATAGTGCAGGCTATAATCTTATTATTAGCCAATCTTTAGAGCAAGAATGCAGGGAAAAAGCAAATGCCGTTACGATGTTCAACAACAGGGTTGATGGTTTGATTGTTTCTTTGGCTTCCAACACAGAAGATTTTTCTCACTTTGATTCATTCTTGAAAAAACAGATTCCTTTGATATTTTTTGATCGTGTGGCAGAGTCTATACACGCCACTAAGGTGTTGATAGATAACCAAAAGGCTGGTTATATAGCTACCAAGCATTTGATAGAACAGGGCTGCCAACATATTGTGCATATTACCGGCAATGTACTGCGTAATGTTTACCGCGATAGACTAGAGGGATATAAAAATGCATTGGCAGAAGCTGGTTTTTCTTTTGATGAAGATATGGTAATGAGTAACGACCTTTCTGAACTGGCTATTCAGGAGAGTATTGAGACCTTGTTGAAAAGGAAAAGACTACCAGATGCTTTGTTTATCTCCAATGATGCTTCTGCAGCATTTGCATTGAGCATATTGAAAGAAAAAGGTTTGAGGGTACCAGAAGATATGGCTATTGTGGGGTTCAATAACGATATGATCTCGAGAGTAACCGAACCTGCTATTACCACAATTAATTATCCGGGCGCAGAAATGGGCGAAAGCATTGCCCGTATCCTGATTAACCATTTAAATAATGATGGCGATCTGAGTGTGACCAGCAAAGTGATACTCGACACAGCTTTGGTTGAAAGAGGTTCGTCTTTAAGAAAGAAATAACAACAAGGTTTTGCCTAGTTGAGCCAAATATTGATTATCGTATGTTTTTAGCGAAGTACAAGTTGAAATTCTTGATTGTTTTTGTTGCGTCTTTTTTAGGCACTTTTTGTTATGCCCAGCAAGAAAATCAAAAGAATAAGCGTGGTTTAAAAGATTTTTATCTCCGTTATTTTCCAATAGGAGTGGCGGTTTCTCCAAAGAATTTAGTGAGCGATGAAGCTCCTTTGATCAAACAAAACTTTAATAGTCTTACTGCAGAAAATGCCATGAAGATGACTTCTTTACAACCGAAAGAAGGTGTGTTTAATTGGGCAGCGGCTGATTCTATAGTGGATTTTGCCGTAAAGAATAAGCTAAAGGTGAGAGGGCATACCTTGTGTTGGCACGATCAAACGCCTGATTGGTTGTTTATAGGTCCAAATGGAGATCGAGTTTCCAAGGAATTGTTGTTGCAGCGATTGAAGACGTATATACAAACTGTGATGAAAAGGTATAAAGGAAAAGTGTATGCCTGGGATGTAGTTAACGAGGCGGTAGACGATAATCCTAATCATTACCTCAGAAGATCTAAATGGTATGAAATTGCTGGAGAAGATTACATTGCTAAAGCATTCGAGTATGCTCATGAGGCAGATCCAACAGCTCAGCTATTTTATAATGATTATAACGGGGAGCGACCGGATAAAATGGCCAATATCTTTCGTTTATTAAAATCTCTGAAGGACAAGGGGATTGTGGTGCATGGTATAGGTTTGCAATCGCATTGGTCTATTTTCGAGCCTAACCAAACTGATTTGGAAGCTGCTATCGAAAAGTATTCATCTATAGGTTTGAAAATACATATTACAGAACTGGATATCTCTATTTATCCTTGGGAGCCTAGTGTACGAGCTAAAAGACCAGATGAGATGGAAACGCTTACAGCCGAATTGGAACAAAAGCAATCTGATCAATATGATATGATATTCGGTGTATTTAGGAAGTATAAAAATGTAATTGGCAATGTTACTTTTTGGAATGTTTCCGACCGTTATACTTGGTTAGATTATTTTCCGGTTGCGGGAAGAAAGAATTACCCATTATTATTTGATGCCCATTTACAACCTAAGAAGGTTTATTGGAGAATTGTCAATTTTAAGAAGGATAAATAAGATGAAGAAAATATTTCTGTTGATTGCTTTTTCTACCGCTTTTTTGCAGTGCTTAGCGCAAGCTGGTTTAAATCCTATCGTAACCAAGCAATATGTTTTGGGCAGTTTTGGTATAGTTACTCACGAAAAATCAACTGATATTATAGTAAGTGATGATGATTGGGCTGGCGTAAAACGTGCGGCAATAGATTTACAGGGGGATATTAAGAAGATAACCGGTCGGCAGGTTTCGCTATTAACAGAGCAGCCTTCTTCTACAGCAATTATAATAGGTACTATCGGTAAGAGCAAGTTGATTAATCAATTAATAGCTGAAGGTAAGATAGAGGTGGCCGGCGTAGCAGGAAAGTGGGAAAGTACACTACTTCAGGTAGTAAAGAACCCTATGAAAGGTGTAGACAGTGCTTTGGTAATTGCGGGTAGTGATAAACGAGGAACTATTTATGGTATTTATGAGTTGAGTAGTCAGATTGGCGTTTCACCTTGGTATGATTGGGCTGATGTTACTCCGCAAAAAAGTAATGCGCTGTATGTCATTTCTGGTAGACACATAATTGCTTCGCCAGCGGTAAAATATAGAGGCATATTTCTTAACGACGAAGCACCAGCACTTTCGGGCTGGGCCTACAGCAAATTTGGAGGTTTCAACAGTAAGTTCTATACCAAAGTTTTTGAACTTATCCTTCGTTTAAAGGGCAACTACTTGTGGCCGGCAATGTGGGGTAGGGCTTTTATTGACGATGATAAGCTTAATCCAGTATTGGCGGATGAATATGGTGTGGTTTTTGGAACGTCGCACCACGAACCTTTAACTAGAGCGCATGATGAGTGGAAGCGTTTTAAGGGAGGAAAATGGAATTATGACCAGAATCCGCAACAGCTCAAAGAATTTTGGGAAACAGGTTTGCAAAGGGTAGCAGATAAAGAGCAGATTGTAACCATTGGGATGCGAGGTGATGGCGATGAACCTATGACCGAAGGAACAGCAACGGCCTTGTTAGAACGTATAGTGAAAGATCAAAGGGATATTATTGAGAAAGTAACGCAAAAGCCCGCAAGCCAAACGCCTCAGTTATGGGCATTGTATAAAGAAGTACAAGACTATTACGATAAAGGGATGCGTGTACCCGATGATGTTACGCTGTTATTGTGTGATGATAATTGGGGTAACCTCCGTAAGTTGCCCAAGCTAAATGAAAAGCCGCATGCTGGCGGCTATGGAATTTATTACCATTTCGACTATGTCGGTGATCCTAGGAACTATAAATGGATTAATACCAATCCGATACAAAAAGTTTGGGAGCAAATGAACTTGGCCTATCACTATGATGCCAATCAGATTTGGATTGTAAATGTGGGTGATTTAAAGCCAATGGAATTTCCAATTAGTTTTTTCCTGGATTTTGCTTGGGCACCGGATGCTATTCCTGCAGAAAAATTACAACAATATACCATTGATTGGGTCAAAAGACAGTTTGGGCCAGTCCACGCCGAACAAACGGCAAAGGTTATTGACACTTATGCTAAATACAATGGTAGAGTTAAGCCCGAATTGCTTAGCCAGGCTACCTACAGTTTGGTAGATTACAGAGAGTTTGAAACCGTGGTAAGTGATTATAAAAACTTAGAAGCTCAAGCTCGTTATATCTATCATCAAATGCCCAGTGACTTAAAGGATGCTTATTATCAGTTGGTTTTACATCCTGTAGAGGCAAGCGCTAATTTGAATGAACTGTATTATACCGTTGCCAAAAATAAGCTGTATGCTAAACAGGGTAGGTTTGCTACCAATGCTATGGCGGTACGGGCAGATAGCTTGTTTAAGCGAGATGAGAAAATTACGCATTACTACAACAAAGAAATGTCCAATGGTAAGTGGAACCACATGATGGATCAGACCCATATTGGTTATACCAGTTGGCAGCAACCAGATCAAAATGTAATGCCGGAGGTTGTGTTTTTAGCTCCTACAGAGCTGTCTCCAAGCCAACCTAGTATGGGAGTTGCTATTGAAGGAAGCACTAATTTTTGGATAGGTAAGTCGACTGTAAGTGATAAATTTCCAGTCTTTAATCGCTATCAAGCGCAATCCTCTTTCTACGTAGAATTGTTTAACAGGGCTGATGGCAAGATAAAGTATGCTATTAAGGCACCAGATTATTTATTGTTTTCTGCTAAAAATGGCAGCTTTAATCTAGAAAAAAGAGTTGAAATACAAGTAGATTGGTCGAAGGCACCAAAAGGTAAGTCAAAGGTTAGCCTGCTAATTTCGGGATCAGACGGTTCTAAAATTACTTTACCTCTAACTATCGATAATGAGCTGAAGACCAATAAAGAGAATCTATTTGTTGCTCAGGATGGTGTGATTAGTATCGAAGCGGTTAATTATAGACAAGCGGTTGATTCTCGTCCAGTGTTTTGGAAAACTATTCCTAATTACGGTAAAACACTAGGGGGGATGACTACTACTCCCGTAACCACTACCATACAAAACCTAAACAGTAATACACCACATTTATCTTATGATATTTATGTTGATGAAGCTGGAGATTTTACCTTACACACCTTCGTGTCGCCAACCATAGATTTTACCAATAGTGAGGGATTAAAATTTGCCATTTCTATTGATGATGAAAAACCTATAGTTGTCAATATCAGCAAAGATTACCAAACGGAAGAAGCTTGGAAGAGATCAGTTGCGGAGAGTATCAAAATATTTAAAACGCCATTAAAATTTGCTAAGCCAGGTAAATACACCCTGAAATATTGGACATTAACGCCAGGTGTGGTGCTTCAAAAACTGGTGCTGGATCTGGGTGGATTAAAACCTAGTTTTCTAGGCCCTAAAGAAACTTTTAACCTAAAATAACCATATATAACGACATGAATAACTTAAACATTAAACTGCTGAGTTTTGTGCTTGCCACGGGTATTGCCACAGCTTCCTGTCAGCAAAGCAACAAAAAAGCTTCGGAAAAGGCCGATACTTCGAAAGCATCGAAATTTTTGAGCAAACCATTGGTATGCCACATTTTCACGGCAGACCCATCTGCACATGTTTTTGAAGGAAAGATTTATATCTACCCGTCTCATGATATAGAAGCGGGAACGCCAGAGAATGATAATGGCGACCATTTTGATATGAGAGATTACCATGTGCTAAGTATGGATAGCATTGGCGGAAAAGTAACCGACCACGGTATAGCATTAAGTGTGAAAGATATTCCGTGGGCAGGCAGACAATTGTGGGCACCAGATGCTGCATTTAAGGATGGCACTTATTATTTGTACTTCCCTTTGAAAGACAAAAATGATGTATTTAAAATTGGCGTAGCTACGGCTAAAAATCCAGCTGGTCCATTTAAGGCAGAGCCTAAACCAATTGAAGGAAGTTTTAGCATAGACCCAGCTGTTTTTAAAGATGATGATGGTGCTCACTATATGTATTTTGGCGGTATTTGGGGAGGGCAATTGCAGCGTTGGAGTGGCAAAAAGTATGATGCCAACGGTTCTAAAACGGATAATCAGAAAGAAGAATCGGCTTCGCTTTCTGCTAAAGTAGCGAAGCTAAGTGCTAATATGTTGCAGTTTGATGGTGAGGTAAAAGATGTACAGATTTTGGATAAGGAAGGTAAACCTTTGCTAACCAAAGATCACGATAGGCGGTTTTTTGAAGGAAGTTGGATGCATAAATATAAAGGGAAATATTACTTCAGCTATTCTACAGGAGATACTCATTTTCTAGCCTATGCTACAGGAGATAGCCCTTATGGACCTTTTACTTACCAAGGTGTATTTATGAATCCCGTACAAGGCTGGACCACACATCATTCCATTGTAGAAATAAAAGGTAAATGGTATCTATTTTATCACGATACCGAGTTGTCTAACAAGACACATTTACGTAACGTAAAAGTAACTCCGCTTACGCATAATGAAGATGGCAGTATTGAATTAATTAAACCTTTGAAGAAATAGCAATTTTGGCTTTAAATAACGTGAATTATGGGCCTTAATCTAGTTTAACTGACCCTGAAATAAATTTACAGGTAGCTTTCCGCTTCGCTACAGGTCAGGGTGACGGTATATGGGCGTTTCGTCATGCTGAATTTATTTCAGCATCAGCTTTTAAGGCAGTTTTTAGCAATACTTGAAACTAGTAAAGATATAATCTGCTGATAATCATATAGGAATACCTATAACTTAGGTTGAATAAGAAAGCCCCGAATGTTAGTTCGGGGCTTTTCTGTTATTGGTATTTTGGGAGATATTACTTAATTAATAGCTTGCTGGTTTGTAATAGGTTTTGACCACTAATTTTAACGAAATACAAACCTGCATTTAAAGCTTGTGGTAGACTTACTGTATTTATTCCTTCAACAGCGCTTAGTGTATCTGTTTTTAGTGTTTTTCCTATAATGTCTGTGAGCTGAATGTTAATGGTTCTGCCTGCATAATTGTTCAAATTGAAATTGAACTTTCCTGTGGTTGGGTTTGGATACAATGCTAGCTCTGTATTGCTAAGCTCAAATTTTGCTGAAGCAACTTCTTTGATTTCATTGATTTTGCCATCCAAGTCATACTGTAGAAGCTTGTAGTAGTTTTTGCCTTTTAATGGATTTACATCGGTAAAGCTGTAATTGCTTCCTGTGTTTTTAGCCGACACTTTTGTTAAATATTTAAAAGTACCATCTTCGCCAGCTCTTAACAATTCAAAATGACTGGCATTGGTTTCTGTTTCGGTTTTCCAGTTTACAGCAATCGAATTAAGATTGGCCTTTGCGGAAAAAGAACTAAGTGTTACCGGAAGAGCAGTGAGGTCAATTATGCTAAGGTTATCTAGTTCTACAAAACCAGTTGCCCCGATATTGAAATGAAACTTTAAGCTTCCCTGTGTTTTACCTGCCGCAACTGTAAAAAGAGACTGTACTTCGGTCCAAGTGCTAGTATTTGTTGTTACCGTTATCGCTCCACTGCTTATGGTACTGAATGAAGGATCTTGTATGTTCCAATTAAACTCTTTGTTTGATTTATAGTAGAATTTTAGCTGATACTGATGTCCAGGTACAAGCGTGAAATTGTCACTGGCAAATTGAATATCCCAAGCTTGAGCACCACTTACAGTTGGCACATCAATTCTTGCATATCTTGAGCCTTCTTGCGCAGCAACACCAGACTGAGCTAGCATAGTAGACGAGTACATATTTGACCTAGCCCAATTTAGAAAGCCATCTCCACCGTTGCTGGTTTCTAGGTTCCCATTGGTTACTATGTTGGTTCCGCCTGTAGCAACTACCACATTTGTAAGTTGCACATTGTCAATCATTGTGGTGCCAGCATCTTTACCAAATTGGAATTTAACTTTAATATTTCCAGTGGTAGTTAAGTCTGAACCTGCAATAAAAGTATACTCAAAAAGTGTCCAACTAGATGCTGTAGCAGTGATGGTGGCAAAGTATGTGTTTGGTGCTGTTCCATTATTGTTTTCTACACCAGCTTTAAAACTATGTCCAGCTGTGTTTTTGTAATAAAAAGATAGTTTATAAGTTTTCCCAACAACCAAAGAATTATTAGGATACGCTGCATCGGTTATGTTCTGGTAATTTACAGCTTGTAGCATATAATGATCTGTATATCCACTAGAAGGGGTAACCGCTTTTAAGTATGCTGTACCGTCTTGAGCGGTGCCATCTACCGTTCTTGTAATTAGTGTATTAGCGTTTGTGCCACCTCTATACCAACGATAGGTAGGGTTGGTTGCGTCGGGAGTGGCGGTATCATAATCCTCAAAACTTGGACTATTGTTTAATAAATTTTGCGCCATAGCATTACCTGCTAGGGCCATTCCAAGGAACAGTAACTTAATTCCTTTTTTTAGTAGTTGTTTTTTCATAATTCTTAAGGTTTATAAAGGTTATTAATTTGCAATCGGTTGCATTGGTTTGTAAATTTTTTTACCTGTGATAGATTGGGTCATTCCCTGCATAATCTAACCACTTAAAATGTGCGGTATTTTTAGTTTTTTCTCCGTTAGTGGTTGCATACATTGCGTACAATGAGCCTACAAATCCGCCAGCTACATTAGTGCTTAATAGTTTTGCATCTACATTGGCTTTTAGCAATTGCCATTCATTTGGTTTTAGCGCATAGTAAAAGCTATAGTATTTTCCTTTGGCTTCTATTTTTAGGTAGATTTTCTCTGCATTTGGTATAGACACCTGCTCAATTAAATTGGTAGTTTTTGTTTTTGGCTTACTAGCATGTAGCTGAATTACATTTTTTCCTTTAGCTACAGATTTACTTAAAAAATAGAAATGGTCTTCGTTTTGGAAAATCAATAAACCAGCTTGTTCGTTTTCTTTGTTCGCGTTAAAACTAAGTTCGGTACTAACACTCCCAAACAGGTGTTGCTGGCGTTTTCCCACAAAAGCTGGCTGCCCGTTATCCATACAGGTTTCGGGCTTTAGTTTAATGCTAAGCCCATCTTTTTTACTGAGTTTAAACCAAGTGGTATCTAAGGTTCTTAAAAATAGGAGGGCCGGATCTAAGGATTTTTCAAAAGTGGTTCTGTAGGTGAAATTTCCACTTTGTGGAGGTGTGTTTTTTTGTTTAAATTCCTTAAAGCCGAATTGGTAGCTGTATTGTATTTCGTTCTGATCGGCATTGATAATTGGCCAATCGTTTTTCCAAGCTACAGGGGCAATAAAGGTTTCCCTTCCAGTATTGTAATAATCACCCTCATAAGGTCGTACTGCCAAAAATAAAGCGTAGGTTTTGCCATCTGGACCTTCAACCAATTCTGCATGTCCAGCAGAGGTGATTGGATTTTTACGATTTGGATCTAAATGCCGTTGGGTTAAAATGGGGTTGTTCTCATAGGAAATGTATGGACCCATTGGGCTTTTACTTCTCAAGATAACTTGCGAATGGTTTACCGAAGTACCTCCTTCGGCAGCACAGAGGTAATACCAGCCATTGCGTTTAAAAATATGTGGTCCTTCAATCCATTCGGGATTTTTAGTGATGTCTACACCTCCGTTTACCAGTATCTTTTCTTCACCAACCACTTTTAAATTTTGGTAATCAAATTCATAAGCACGAAGCGTTCTATGGCCACTGTATAGTGCTTTACAGTTAGGGGGATCACTATTGTAAACAATGTAGCACTTGTTCTCGGTATCAAAAAACAATGATGGATCTATGCCTTTCACCTCGGGCAACCAAGTGGGGTTACTCCATGGCCCTGAAGGATCTTTTGCCGTAACTACAAAATTCCCTTTTCTATCTATTAAGGTACAGGTTACATAGTAAGTGCCATTGTGATGGATGATAGAAGGAGCGAATAATCCTCTTGAAACGCCGTCGCCTATAAAATTCATTTGGCTAGGTCTATCAATTACATTTCCTATTTGCTTCCAATTTTTGAGATCTTTACTATGGAATACGGGAATACCAGGGAAATAAGAAAAAGTAGAATTCACCAAATAAAAATCATCACCTACTCTCGTTACACTAGGGTCTGGATAAAAGCCTGCTAAAACAGGGTTTTTAATAGTGATTTGAGCGTGTAATAAATTAGCTGTCAGTAGTATAATAGCAATAAATGCTTTTTTGAGGAGATACATATACTTGGTTATATGGTATGAAGTTAAATAATGTTTTTTATTTATGCAACCGATTGCAATTAAAAAATAAATCTGTACTTTAGGGATATAGAAATTTACCTATAAGCAAGGAAGATTCTATAGTTAATCCAAATATTTGTAAGCTCAATGAACAAGTTATTTTTTTTAATCGTTTTATTTTTTCTTTTTGATTTAAGTGCAAATGCACAGACTTACCTTAAGAAACAAGGTACTACCCAGCAGTTATATGTTCAGGACAAGCCTTTTCTTGTTTTGGGAGGAGAACTATCGAATTCTGCAGCCTCTGATAAGACTTATATGGAGTATGCATGGCCAAAAGTTAAAAAACTGAATGTAAATACGGTGCTTGCCCCTATATATTGGGAGCTAATGGAGCCTAGGGAAGGAAAGTTTGAGTTCGACTTGGTAGACGACCTCATTGAAAATGCCAGAAAGAACCAAATAAAGTTAGTGTTTTTGTGGTTTGGTGCATGGAAAAATAGTATGACTTGTTATGCACCTGCATGGGTCAAAACAGATGTGAAGCGCTTCCCGAGAGCTTTGTCTAAAGATGGTAAGCCTCAGGAAATATTAAGCCCTTTTTATGAAAACAACTTACAGGCAGATATTAAGGCTTTTGCCGCGTTGATGAAACACATTAAAGGTGTAGATTCTAAAGAGCAAACTGTGGTAATGATACAGGTAGAGAATGAAATTGGAATGCTACCTGATGCGAGAGATTATTCTCTTTTGGCCAATCAACGCTTTGTTGAAAATGTTCCTGCTGGTTTTACGCAGTATTTAACTTCAAATGAGAAAGATATACTTCCTGAATTAAAGAGTGTATGGGAAAAAGGCGGTTTGAAAAAACTAGGAACTTGGGAGCAGCTATTTGGAAAGAGCTTAGCTACAGATGAGATTTTTATGGCTTGGTATTATGCTCAGTTTATAGAAAAGTTAACTGCTGCAGGTAAGGAACAGTACAATATCCCTATGTTTTTAAATGCGGCGCTAAATTATAAGCGAGAAGCCAAACCTGGTGAGTACCCTAGTGCAGGACCTTTGCCACATATCATGGATGTTTGGAAAGCGGGTGCGCCAAGCGTTGATTTCCTGTCTCCCGATTTTTATAATCCAGACTTTAAATATTGGAATGACTTATATGTACGAGCTAATAATCCATTATTTATACCCGAAATTAAATTTGAGCAAGGTGTAGCGGGCAAGGCATTTTATGCTTTGGGGCATTATAACGGGATGGGTTTTTCGCCATTTTCTATTGAAACTGGTGCCGAATTAGAAAATAGGGAAATTACGGAGAGCTATAAATTACTTTCGCAGTTAAGTCCCTTGATTTTGAAATATAGAGGATTAGGTAATTTGGAAGGTGTGTTGTTTGATAAGCAAGATAAAAAGAAAGAATTGAAATACGCAGATTATACCTTGTCGTTTAGTCACGACTTAAGTTTGGGTTGGTCGGGGAAATCTAAAGATGAAGTTTGGCCACTAACTGGTGCAATGATTATAAAAATTGCCGAAAATGAATTTATTGTTGCTGGTACTGGTGTAGTAGCTACTTTTAAAACCAACAATGGCAAAACTGCCGGTATCTTAAGTGTAGATGAATTAAAATATAAAGATGGAGAATTGGTGAATGGTTTGCGTTTAAATGGGGATCAGAATCATCAAGGTCGTCATTTGAGGATACCAGAAGGTAATTTTAGTATTCAGAGAGTTAAACTTTATAACTATTAGCATTTATCGGATATAGGTAAATAGGCATGATGTGTCACCTTTTGGAGAGAGGTAAGGGGGAGTGATTTTTAACAAAAATACATTTATGAAGCTGTTTAAAGGGCTGTTGTCGGGGGCGCCAACAGTTAAAAATGGGACAGTAAATGAACCGCTAATGTTGGCGTCCCCGCCAACGTGTACATAAATTATAAAATGAAAAAGTTTTCAATCGTATTGTCATTATTGCTCTTGCAAGTTTGCTGCTTTGCACAAATTAGGTTGCCAAAATTGATTAGTAACGGTATGGTTTTGCAACGAGGTGAAGCCGTAAAAATTTGGGGTTGGGCAGCACCAAGTGAAAAAGTAGAGATAGATTTTCTAGGAAAAAAATATCAGGTTGTTGCAAATGAAGAGGGAGAATGGACGACGAGATTGGCAGCTCAAAGGGCAGGTGGACCTTACCAAATGGTCTTAAAGGCAAGCAATACGATAGTGTTATCCGATATTCTTTATGGGGATGTTTGGCTATGCAGTGGTCAGTCGAATATGGAATTGGAAATGAGCCGTTTGGTAGACAAATATCCAACGGAAATATCCAATGCAAAAAATAATAAGATCAGGCAGTTTTTGGTGCCAGACGAATATGATTTTAATAAGGAGAGAAACGATTTTGTAATTGGAATATGGAAAAGTGCAGATCCAAATACAGTATTGCAATTTAGTGGAACAGCTTATTTCTTCGCTAAAACGTTGTATGAAAAATACAAAGTGCCAATTGGTATCCTTAACGCAGCTTTAGGCGGTTCGCCGGCACAGGCATGGATTAGCGAAAGTAGTCTTAAAGGATTTCCAGTTTATTATAATGAGCTACAGCAATTCAAAAATCAAAGACTAATTGATAGTATGCAGCGTAAAGAATCAGAACAAAGTAAAGAATGGTACAGTTATCTCTATAAAAATGATTTGGGATTAATACAAGCTTGGCTACGAAATGATGAGGTTTCGGTTAATTGGCCCACTATTGATGTGCCTTCTAATTTTAAAGGAGCTGCGCTAGATAAATTTAATGGGGTAATTTGGCTAAAGAAGGAATTCTATCTAAAATCTAAGCCAACTACAGCAGAAGCAAAATTACTGTTGGGTACTTTGCGAGATGCTGATTCTACTTTTGTAAATGGTCGTTTTGTAGGAAATACCACTTACTTTTATCCTCCTCGCAGGTATCTTTTTTCTTCCGATTTATTGAAAGAGGGGAAGAATATCATTACCGTTAGGTTGGTGGTTAATAATGGCAATCCCGAATTCTTGAAAGACAAACCCTATCAGCTAATTATTGGAGAAGATACATTGTCGGTAGCTGGCCAATGGAGTTATGCGGTAGGTGTAAAATCAAACCCTGCACCATCAAGTACTTTTTTTAGATGGAAAGCTGGTGGACTTTATAATGCGATGATTGCTCCCTTAAAAAACTACAATATCAAAGGAGTGGTATGGTATCAAGGTGAATCTAATACGGGAAATCCAAAAGAGTATGGTGCTTTAGTGCGTAGTTTAATTGCTGACTGGAGAGGTACTTTTGCTAAGCCAAAATTGTCTTTTATCTATCTGCAATTGCCAAATTTTATGGAAGCTAAGGTAATGCCTTCAGAAAGTGCATGGGCAGAATTAAGAGAACAACAACGTCAATTAGCTGATGTGCCTCATGCTGCCATGGCTGTAGGCATAGACTTGGGCGAATGGAACGATATACATCCACTTAATAAAAAAGAGGTAGGAAGAAGATTGGCATTGCAAGCACAGCGAATAGTTTATGGAGATGTTAGCCTAACGAGTGTCGGACCTATATTTAAAAGTTTGATTAAAGACGGCAAGCGGTTAATAGTGAATTTTAGCAACCTAGGTGGAGGCCTAATAGCGAAAGACGGTAGCTTAAAGCACTTTGCCATTGCTGGTGCTGATGGTAAGTACTTTTGGGCAGAAGCTAGAATTATAAAGAATAAAGTTATTGTTTGGAGTACTTCTGTGGTTAATCCCATCACCATAAGGTACGCTTGGGCTGATAACCCCGCGTCAGCAAATCTTTACAATAAGGAAGGATTGCCTGCATCACCATTTCAGGCAAGTGTTAAGAAGTAGGCTTTTAACATTCATGAACACACTCTTTGGAATTTATAATTCCGAAGCATTATCAGAGGATTTTAAATGCGGAGTATAGATAAAATCTTTAGTGTCGAACAGCGGCGGGTTCGAAACCTATTGTTTGTTGGCGGGGACGCCAACAAATGAACTACCCACGTTGGCATCCCCGCCAACGTGTATTTGTAAAATTTCATGTTTCGAATACTCCTAATTTAACGTAATGAGTTAGGGTTAAGAAATTAGTTTTAGGCGCTAGAATCACTGATATTAGGATAAACCATAGTGATATAAAATCAATTGAGGTGGCGATTTCTAAAAAAGAAGCATTTTAATTTTCTGCAAAAAAGTCTGCGCACAATAAGCGATAGTGATTTTCCAAAGCTTTGTCAGTCTCAAAGTTCTAAATCGATAGTAATACTGTATTGTCATAATCCTATCAACTGCTTTAATCTTTTGTATTTTCTATTTTGATATACAAGCTTATAAAACTTCGCTGTTAATTTTTTAAGGCTTTTATTAAAAGTCTTGACAAGATGTATATTGTATATATTATGTATATTTGGATTTGTAATACTTAATAAAATGCGCAAGAATATTGATATTGAAGATAATTTACTGTTAAAGCTTAAATTACTATCTGTTTTCGAAGAAATTAGTGTTAAATCTGTAATGGAAAAAGCCGTTTCCTTCTATGTCGAGTACAAAGAAAATGAACGATTACAAGCTTTGTCCGCAGAAGATAAAGAAGATTTAGGGCTTCTATTGCTGATGCAACAAGCGGACAGAAACGAAGTAGTTAGTAGAGATGAAATAATGAAAGCTTTAGATTAATGGAAGTTTTATTTTTAAGAAGCTTTCTTAATGATATAAAAAAACTCAACGATAATAAGTTGAAAGATAAAATCAAAGATTTCATTATTGAACTAGAAAATTCAGCAAACATTGATGATGTTAATAATGTCAAGAAGCTGAAAGGTTATTCAACAGCTTATCGTTGGAGAATAGGAGATTATCGCTTAGGATTTTATAAAATTGATAATACTATTGAATTAACTCGATTTGTAAAACGAAATGATATTTATAAGGTTTTTCCATGATAGAAGTTGATAATTCCAAGATAGGAAATTCGATATTCCAAATATCTAACAGCGAGGATACTCGTAATTGCAAATCTGGAACAATGGGGTGCGTAATATCGTAAGAAACCTAAATATACGTCCTTATACTATTCCGTTGACGTTGCAAACCCCAACGGATACGTTCTAGACCCCGACGTTATGGTCAGGTAACCCCAAATTTGACGTTGGTAGACCTCAAATTTGACATTCCGAACCCCATCCGACACGTTCTGAACCCCAAAATTATGGTCTATCAACCCCAACGGACCATTTCTGAACGTATCTTGACTATTAAAATACACGTTCAGACTAGTTGGATGCATATCTCCATAGGTTTAAGAACTGCTTGAAAACAGTCATAAACGTCAAATTATCTAAATCATCTTTTATAGCCTAAAATTCGATAAGTATGTAAACAGTATGTTAAAGCTAGTCCAGAGTTAATTTTGCGAGACGAACTGCCTATCTAAATCGAACTGAGTTTAATACCAAAAACGCCCGAAGATAAATCCTCGGGCGTTTACTTTTATACAAACAACTTTGCTTTATTTTAGCTGTAAAGCTTCTTGGAAAGAAACAAAAGCTTGCTTCTTGTTAAATTTTTCATCAAATAATAAAGGATAGTCTAGGGTATGATATGGTAAACGTTGACGTAGCCAACTGTCACTATCGCTAACGCCCCAAACAGTAATGCCGTAACGCTGAGCTGGTGGTACGTTTCTGTAATAAGATTCTACCACATACTTGTATTTGGCAGCTTGTTGAGCCAATAGGGTAGGTGTTACTACAAAGTTCTTGGTATTAGGGTCATTTTGGTTACCTGTGTTTACAGAAATATCTAGTTCGGAGATTTTTACTAAAAGGCCCAGCTTAGCCATTTTCATTAGTGCATTGTCTATGCCTGTAGTTGGCGTTAAATAGGTGATGTGAAATTGTAAACCTACCCCATGGATAGGTACACCTTTAGCTTTTAATCGGGTAACCACGGCAACGAGTGAATCTAGTTTCGCACCTCCCAATTCATGATTGTAATCGTTTAAGAACAATTTAGCACTTGGATCTGCTTCGTGTGCATATTTAAACGCTTTATAATAAACACTATCGCCTAGGTAGTTGGCCCAATAGAAACCGTCCGAGCTACTTGTACCTGTCCTTAATTTGCCGGTTTCGTCTACTGGTTCGTTAATTACATCCCAAGCCGGAATTTTCCCCTTGTAATGAGTTACCATTTTGGTAATCCAGCTTTTCATGGTCGTATCCACCCTTAGTTTTAATTCTTCAGCACTAGCTGTTCCTCCAACTGGATTAGCTAAAGTTACCGCAACACTATCTATGAAGTAGGTTCCTGTTTGTCTAAACTGGAAGTTAAATCTCGTAGCGTTACCTCCAGATGGTGTTAAAGTAGCAGTGTATTTAGTCCACGTGGTGGTTACGGCCACATCGCTACTAGCCCAACCTCCACTTTGTAAACCTACCAAAATACGTGGGTTGGTAGCACCGCTATGTTTTGCATAAAAGGAAATTTTATAAGCAGTACCAGCATTTAGTGTAGGTATGCCAGTCCCATCTGGGAATAGTTGAAATTCGTAAGCATTGGCAGGCACAGTGCCTACCACAATCTTGGCGCCTCTAGTTTCGTCATGAAATTCTCCAGCAGTAGAACTTAGAGATACAGAGCCTACGCTGGTGCCTTGTACTTGTGCTGTCCAGTTGGTGGCTATACTTGCATAGGTAGATCCTGTATTACTTACTGTTGCAGCTGTACCTAGCTCGAAACTCGAGTTTGGCAATAAATTAGGGTTGCTTGTTGTGCTACTAGGCTTTGCAATTAAAGCACGTAAGTAGTTTCCATTGTTATTCTGATGCCAAACCAGGGTATGTCCATATACGCTCATGCCGTTTGTGGTAGCAAAGTTCATTAAGATGTCAGATTTTGTAAAATCTAAACTTCCATCGTTTTTAACCATGGCACCATGTTTCATCGTATAACCAGGAGTGATGTTGTTGAATTGCTCTTTTACAAATTTTGCATAGGTTTTGTTGGCGACGATAGAATCATAATCTACACCAACACCTAGTAGATATTGTGCTGCCGATTTTAGGCTTAATGAAGCATCAGCATTGATTTTTGCAGGTTCATAATCATTCTTTTTGCAGCTGATTAGCGCCAAGGTGATCAGTAAACAGCAAAAGAAAGTTTTTATTAATTGTCTCATAAATTTCTTTGTTGATTGGTCATTAATAAGCAAATCTGACATTGTCTATATTCGCTTCCATGGCTGCGGTGGCGTAGCCTTGGAAGAAAAATTTAACGGTGGTAATTAAGCTCGGATTGGGTATGTCTGTGCCAGAGCCATAACCCGATTTTAAATCAGATAACGGAATAGCTACAGTACTCCATCCACTACCATTAATATTTACGTTTTTGGCATAATTTCCAGTGCCATAGGCAACTATTACCTGTAAAACAGTTCCGGTTTTTCCATTATTGTTCACCTCAAATTTAAGCGTGGTGTTTGCTGCAGCGGTAGTAATACCAAACGTTTGGCTACCACTAGACAAGTCGTAATTCTGGATGCCCGCATAACCCGCTGTAGAAGCTGTTTTGGGAATTAGTTTTAAGAAATTGCCTGTAAATGGGGCAGGATTTGCATTTACTATGGTTCTAGAATCGATATCACCAGCAGTATACCAAGAGGTACCATTTGGTCTAATACCGCCTCCATCAAAATCGGCAATCAGTACTGCTCTTTCTCCTACAGATAAGAGATTTGTACTAGAAACAGAACCGCCCGCTGTAACTACGGTTAATAGACCAGAACTAGCTCCGGTAGGAATTTTGAAACTTAATCTATTAACTAAAGTGCTATCTGTAATTTCTGTTACTGTTGTACCGCCAATAGAAACAGATTTGATATTTCTGAAGTAGTTTCCGCTAATGGTAACGATATCTCCAACGGGACCAGATTCTGGCGTAAAACTATTGATAATAGGGAATGGCTGTTTTACCGTGAAATCTAAAGATGCGGTTTGACCACTTCTATTTACAATGGTGATTTTTTGCTTTCCGTACAGTGCGTTAGTTGGTACGGTAGTGAAAATATTGCTTTCAGTATTGTAAATTGGACTAAATGCTGCATCTACGTTGCCAAATTTTATAGACACAATGTCTTGCATATTTGTGCCATATATGGTTACAAAAGCTCCAGGTAAAGCCATACCAGGGTCACTTCTAAGGCCAGATGGCGTAACCACTTTATCCTCTTTTTTGCAGCTAGTTAGTAAAACTACTATTAGCCCAAAAAGATATATCGATGTTGAAATGCTCTTTTTCATATTTGTTGAATTAATAGTAAGCTACTGGGGCTTCCTTAAGTTTTGGATTGTTATCTATGTCTGCTTGTGGAATAGGAAAAGTCAACATATTGGCATTTACCGTAATCTTGCTAGATACAATGTTGCCAGTTCCGCACCAAGACTCGTATAGACCTCTTTCCGTATTACTTAATTTAGCTAATGCTTGTGCTTGTGGTAGGCGTAAAACATCAAACCAGTACAGACCTTCAAAAGCAAACTCTAACCTTCTTTCTCTTAGGATATCATTGATGGTTAGGCTGGTTACTGGGATGCTTTCGAGGCCCGCTCTCTTGCGTACACGCATAAATTGCGCAATGGCATTAGCATCTGTAGTGGACGCATCGTTACCTAAAACTGCCTCTGCATAAGTAAGTAACACATCGCTGTATCTGATCATGTAAGTATTAATACCTGTAGACATACTGTAAACACCACCAGTAGAAGCGTTGTCGTTGTAATTGCCTACTACATATTTTTTCACGTTAGATCCTGTTTTTGATTTGCAGCTAGGGTAGGTATAGCCGCCTCTTTCTTGTAGCAATTCTGTATAGCGATCTCCTGCCATCATGTACGTAGGTTTTCTTCTTTTATCGCCAGCAATAGAATCTCTCATTAAGTCTATCGAAGGTTTAAAGCTTCCCCAGCCATCAGTACCACCAGTAAGCTCTTGACCGTATGGCGCCGCATAAGCCTGCGTAACGTTACCCGTACCATAAGCTCCATCAGCGTTGCTAGCTACCCATTGTAGTGCCCAAACAGACTCTTTGTTGTTGTTATTGCGGGTAAAGAATAAATCAGCAAAATTATCCATTAAGCCGTAGCCGTAGGTTGCCTCATTATTAATTACTTCTAATGATTTTGTTACAGCGTTAGTGAAATCTTTTTGTGTAAGATATACCTTAGCTAACAGTGATTTAGCTGCGCCTTTGGAAACCCTTCCTGGAGTAGAACCTCTGTTTGGTAACAAATTCTCAGCATCCTTCAAATCTGCGATAATAAACTTGTAAACATCAGTAGCTAGGTGACGAGGAATAAGGTAGTTCTTCGTTACATCATCTTTTTCTGAAAGAATTGGAACTGCGCCATATAACCTCACCAAATAGAAATAGGAAGCCGCTCTCATGAACTTTGATTCACCTATGGCAGTATTTACCGTTACAGTAGTTAGTAAAGAAGCATTCTTGTTTACATTGTTGATGATTACATTAGCTTGCCCAATTACAGAATATAACGAGGCCCAACCTTTATGAAGGTATTCGTTAGATTGTGTTACATTCATGTTTTGGAACTGAATCATGGCCGCATTGGCATCACCAGTAGAATTTCCCGAGTAAACATCGCCAATGCTCATGCTATAGGTACAGTTGAAGTTAAACCAAGGTGCACCGTAAAGTACTGCGGTAGCTGCTTCAACTTGGCCAGTAGATTTAAAATAATTGTCTACTGTATATTGTCCCTCTGGTACACCATCAAAAAATGATTTTTTGCAAGAGAGTAGTGCTGTTAAGCTTAAGGTGGCAACAAGCACAGTTAGTTTTGTATTTCTTTTCATCTTGTTTTTATCTAATTGATGTTTCTATAAACCTATATTTAAACCGATGGTATAAGTACGTGAAACAGGGTAGCGTCCCAGATCTATACCGTTTAAGAATACGTTGCCATTTACGGAACCAACCTCTGGATCGAAACCTGAGTATTTGGTGAAAGTGTAGGCGTTTTGTACTGACGCATATAGTCTTAAATTAGAGATGCCTTTAAATTTTTTAAGTACTAGGTTAGTGAAATTGTATCCCAATGAAATGTTTTGGATGCGTAAGTAAGAACCATCTTCAATATATCTGCTCGAAATGGCAGCATTTTCGTTAGGATCGCCGTTGGCATAACGAGGTATTTCACTGTTAAAGTTAACTGGTGTCCAACGGTTGTTTACACTTAGCATTTGGTTGCCCGATGTAGCAGTCATGCCTTCACCCCAAACTCTGGTATAGTTAAAGATATCGTTACCGTAAGAACCATTAATGAAAATGCCAAGATCAAAGTTTTTGTAGGTAAAGTTGTTGGTGAAGCCGAAAGTGAAATCTGGATTTGGATCTCCGATAACTACCCTGTCATCACCATTGATTACACCATCTTTATTGGTGTCTTGGAAGATGATATCACCTAGGTAGGTGCCAGATTTTGGATCTATCGTATTGCCGGCCCTGCGTGCATAGGTAGCCAAGTCTGCAGCAGTTCTGAAAATGCCTATTGCTTTATAACCGTAAAACTGTCCAACTGCACTGCCAACGAGCGTTTTAGTGATAGGAGGGTTGCCATTTACTGATAAGGTTTGTGTAATGTCGGAAGTTTGGCTATTTAACTCTTTAACTGTGTTTTTGTAGTGAGATAATACTAAACTGCTTTTCCAAGTAAATGGCTTTTTAGCATCGGTATGATAGCCTAAAGAAACATCGATACCTTTGTTCTGCATTTTACCAGAGTTTACATATGGAGGATTCATTCCTAAGGTTCCGCTGTTGGGGATACCAGAACCTGTGATAGATGGATAGGTAGCTCTAAATAAAAATCTATCTGATGTTTTGTTATACAGATCAACAGTGATATCAAAACGATTTAGGAGACTTACATCTAGGCCAATATTCCATTGTTTTTGATGTTCCCATGTTAGGTCTGGATTTCCAAAATTACTGATGTACTGCCCTAAACCTGTTCCAAAAGCACTTGCATTAACAAATATTGACGATAGCGCTGAACCCCATGAGTAACCAGCTACGTTTTGGTTACCTAGCTCGCCATATCCCCCTCTTAGTTTAATTGAATTAAATGTGTTGGTTTGGTTTTTCATGAAACTCTCATTGCTGACAGTCCAAGAGCCAGAAACAGAAGGGAAGTAGCCCACTTGTTTGCCTGGAGCGAAGTTAGAAGACTGATCTCTTCTAAGGGTAGCGGTTAATCCGTAGCGACCTTTATAGTTGTAAATTAACCTTCCGAAGAATGATTCCATTGCACTTCTGCCCAATCCTTGTGTAGTAGTCGCAGTAGCCGGATCACCTAGGTTTAAGGAATAAAGCTCATTTGATGCGAATTTAGATCTGCCAGAAGTGATTTGGTTCCAACGGTTTTCGTTGGCTTCATGTCCAAGCATTGCTGTAATGTCATGTGCGTCGGCAAATTTTCTTTGGTAGGTTAATACATTTCTCCAACTCCAATTGGTGGTTTTCTGGTTTTGTACTCTGTAAGTATTTAACGAGTTAATTACACGGCCCCAAGTAAAGGTTGGCATAAAGAAATCACTGGTATTCCAGTTTAAATCAGAGCCAAAATCAGTTTTAAAAGTGAAATTTCTTAAGAATTTTGTTTGTAAGAAAACATTGCTTTGCAGCCTGTTTCTATCTAAGTTGGTTTTCCATGTTGAAGCTTGCGCTACTGGATTAGCACCACTCATTGCGCCTAAACCATCAATGTCACTTGGTCCGCCAAAAGTACCATCAACATTTCTCACCGGAACGTCTGGTGCTTGCTGTATGGTCATGGCAATAACATTGGAGTAGCTATTGTTGGCGTTGTTTGTTAGGGTGATATCTTGATTAGTGCCTCCAAAAGTAGCATTTAAGCCAAGTTTAAGCCATGGTTTAATCTGACTTTCAATGTTTGCCCTCAACGACTTTCTTTTAAATCCTGAGCCGATTACAATTCCCTGTTGGTTAAAAAAATTACCCGAAATATAATAAGTGAGTCCTTCTTTTCCTCCAGATAACGATAGTTGGTAGTTTTCGATGTCTGCAGACTGGAAGATTTCCTTTTGCCAGTTAGTACCAGTACCTAACAAATCAATGTTAGCGTAAAGTGGTGAACGTTCCATTCCTGTAAAATCGGCAATGTCGTTTTTGTAAACCGCATATTGCTTTAAATTCATCAAATCGATGTAGCTCGAGATGGTTTGTACACCTTTATAAGAGTCGAAGTTTACTTTAGAATCTCCTGCTTTACCTTTTTTAGTTGTAATGATTACCACGCCATTTGATCCACGGCTTCCGTAAATTGCAGTTGCAGAAGCATCTTTTAATACATCTACACTAAGTATATCTTCTGGATTAAGGAAATTTACTGCGCTCATGCTGGTCTCACCATCGCCTGCGGCAGAAATTGCATCTTTATTATCGCTGCCATAAATAGGTACACCATCAATTACGTAAAGTGGTTCGGTACTGCCGAAGGTGGAAATACCCCTGATTTTTACTGAAATACCACCGCCTGGAGCACCAGAATTTTGAGTAACAGAAACTCCGGCTACTCTGCCTTGCAGCATTTGGTCTATACCTGCTTGGGGCGTATTTTTAATGTCGTTGGCACTTAATGAGGAGATTGCGCCTGTTAAATCTCTTTTCTTTACCTCTCCATAGCCTATTACCACTACTTGGTTGAGCTGATTATTGGTGGATTGTAGTTGTACTCTTAGCGTTTTGTTGCCCTCGCTAACCTGTAGCTCTTGGGTGCCATATCCCAGATAAGAAAATACCAAGGTGCTTTTTTGTGGTGCCTCTATTTTAAATGAACCATCATTTTCGGTGATGGTGCCTTTTGTGGCTCCCTTAATTCTTACTGATACACCAGGTAAAGGTTGTCTGTTTTCATCTAGCACTGTACCGGTAATGGCGATGTTGCTTTGAGAAAAACCCTGTAAGCTGCTAATGATGAGAAAAGCAATGACAACAAGAGGTTTTGTTGCTTTTTTTTGCCATTTGGCGATGCTTACGAAACGGGTAAAAATTTGTTTCATAATTTTCAGGTTGTTTTTTGGTTAGTGAGCGTCGATTAATATGATATTGATTGCTGTAAAATATAAGGATGTGAAATTTGCTGCTCAATCATCCAATACGATAAAGAGGTTACGGCGTGTTTTCATACATGGTTACAAGTTGCTTATGGGTTTGGTCTAATTCCTTGAATTGTAAAACATTTGGTTATTTGTTTTTTCAGTTCTAGGATATTTGGTTAGGATAAAATTAGAAAGTAAAATTGATATTTGCAACCGATTGCATAAAATATTTTTAAAAATATTATTTAGCAGCGATTTTATACGTCAAAAATATATTTTGTTTATGCTATCGATTGCATTAACTTTGATTTGTACATCAATATTTTGATAGATAGTATTGTTTTTTTATCCTAACAATTAATAACGTAACTTAAGCAAGCTACTTCTAGATTTGATGTGTTAAATGAAAATAGATAATGAAAGACTTTCGATTAGATCATAAGGTTATTGTACTTACTGGTGGTACCGGAATTATAGGTAAATCGTTTATAAAAGGAATAGTAGCTGCGGGAGGCGTTGTTTGCATTTTGGGTAGAAATGAAAAAGTTGCAAATGAAAGGGCTGATGAAGTAAAGAAGAATGGTGGACAGGCTTTGGCCTTGGTAGCAGATGTGCTGGATGAAAAATCTCTCGAAGAAGCAAGAGATAAAATCATGGCCCAATTTGGCAGGATTGACGGACTGGTGAATGCCGCGGGAGGAAATATTCCAGAAGCTATTTTACAAAAAGAAGAAGACATTTTTGCAATGAGCATGGATGGCATGCGGAAAGCCTTGGATCTTAATTTATGGGGAACATTATTGCCTACACAGGTTTTCGGCAAAGTAATGCTTGATTCGGGAAAAGGAAGTATAGTAAATATATCTTCTATGAGCTCAAAACGTGTAATTACTAGGGTTTTGGGCTACAGTATGGGAAAGGCTGCCATAGATTGTTACACACAATGGTTTGCGGTAGAACTAGCCAATCGCTTTGGAGATAGAATCAGAATGAATGCCATAGCGCCAGGATTTTTCTTGACAGAACAGAATAGGACTTTATTGACCAATATAGATGGTAGTTATACCGAAAGAGGCGATCTTGTAATTAAGCAAACGCCATTTAAAAGATTTGGAGATACTGATGAGCTAATCGGTGCTTTACAATGGCTGCTAAGTGATGCGTCGCAATTTGTAACTGGCACCGTAATTAATGTGGATGGCGGTTTCTTTGTAAATGGCGGTGTTTAGATTTTACAAAAAAATGCAAAAGAGCTTTGAGAATCTATCGTTCACTGAAGCAGTAATGGAGTTAAGGTTTTTGCTTAAGAAAAGTACTGCCTTTTAATTCATCATTAGTTAACAAAAAGGTAATCTTTGCGATGGTAACTTTGTGCGGTGAGCCAAACGTTACTTACCGATCAGGATTTAATTGCCGCTATGAAAGATGGCGATCAAAAAGCTTTTGAACAGCTTTACGAACGTTACTGGTCTGAAGTGTATACCATGATCTATCGACGTATCAGCGATAAAGAAACTACAAAAGATATTGTACAGGAGATCTTCATTAACCTTTGGCGCTATCGTGATAGGATCATCGCCGAGCGGTCTTTGGCACCATGGTTAAATGTTGCAGCAAAAAAACAGGCCATTTCTTGGTACAGAAAGCAAACGAGTACCAAGCAAAGGGAAATGCTTTATCAACAAGAAGAAACTTTAACAACTTCATCAACCGAATTAGAAACTAAAGAACTACAAGATTTGTTGGACAACGAGATTGAGAAAATGCCAGTGAATATGAAACATGCGTTTCAGTTGAGCCGTTATGAAAACAAATCTATTAAGGAAATTGCAGCGGAACTTTCTCTTTCTGAACAAACCGTAAGGAATAATATTTCGCTGGCTTTAGAGCGTTTAAGGCTACGTACACGCAAATTCTATTCAGAACCAGCAAACCTGGCTGGAGTACTATTAGTGTTGTTAACAAAGATTTAATGTATTGATAGCTTTTTCTTAAAGTACATTTTGACTTCGGCTACGAAGAGCTTTATGTATGGCAAAGAAAAATATATTCGCCGAAAGGCAAAAAATAGACGAACAGGCATCAGCTTGGTTCGAGCGTACAGATGATAGCGTGCCTTTTGAAGCGTTTCCCAATTTGCGGGAGAAAACAAATGTAGGCGAAGAAATACTTTACGAAATTCGTGCGAAGATCAACAAGCAGAAAGTTTATCAGCTATGGACTAAGATAGCTGCTGCTGTGGTGATTGTTATTTCGGTAGGTACCTTTGCTTATCGTGGTTACCAAAGTTCTACTTCCTCGGGAATTACACTATCTTGGAGTAGCTATGTGGCCAAGAAAGGGGAATTCAAAAAAATCCTATTACCAGATAGTTCTATTGTCTACCTAAGACCAGGTGCTAAAATCAACGTTGCCCATCCATTTAAACAACGAACCAGAAATCTAAAATTGGAAACTGGAGAAGCATATTTTGAAGTGAGTCATGACCCTTTACATCCGTTCTTAGTGACTACGGGAAAACTGACCACCGAAGTATTAGGTACCAAGTTTATCATCAACAATGATCCATTATTAACCGACATTCGAGTTTCCCTATTAAGTGGAAAAGTAGCTATACGTAATCAGAAAGTTCAGTTAGGTATTTTATTGCCCAATCAAAGGCTTTCTTTTAACCGATACCAAGAAACCGTTAAGCTAGAGAATAGTAACGTTTATTCTGGTGAAAATTGGTTGAAAGGAGAGTATATTTTAGAGGATGTACCCTTAAAATCATTTGCCGAAACTTTTGGTAATGCTTTTTCAATGGAAATTAAGTTTGGGCAAAAGGCCTTAGAACAGCTACGTGTTTCTATACAATTCAATAAAGGAGACCATCCTAAAAACATCTTAGATCAATTAAAGCTCATACACGGACTACATTATCAAATAAAAGACAAGGAGGTGATTTTGATGAAATAGTCTACCAAAAAACAAAACCGGTACCTATTGGATAGATACCGGGTATTTAGGCGCTTGCTTGCTGACAGAAAATTGCAGCTTCCTAGTCATCAACATCGCAAACGCCAGGTTTAACTCGTAAACATCATAAAAGTATTAAAAATTAATGTCTATAATCAGAATAGGTGTGAAAATATCACTGATCCTATATTTTATCTCTATCAATATAATGACTTCGCTGTTGGCCAGCGAAGCGCATTCCCAAGCACTTGAGACTAGAGTAGATGTCCAGTTTAGAGAAGGGCAATCACTTTCGGTAGCCTTAGAACAGTTACGTTCTAAAGCCAAAGTAAGGTTTGCCTATGATCCATCACTAGCTAAAAATGTATCGGTTAAGGCCGCAAATTATTATGAAGAAAAGCTAAAAACGATTCTTGACCAATTGTTGCAGCACAGTAATGTAGCTTTTAAAGAGCAGGGTGGTACAGTGGTTTTGTATTTCAAAAAAGAGGGATGGGTTAAAGCAGCTAGGCAACAGCTAGGCCGTATCGCAGGTAAAATAATTGACGATCGAGGCGAGCCGTTACCAGGTGCCAATATCAAGTTGGTACAAACAGGGCAGAATGCCCAAAGTAATGTAGACGGAACTTATCTCGTCAACGTACCAACTGGTAGCTATACGCTTGAAGTAAGTTTTATCTCTTTTCAAACCAAACGCATTACAGAGATAGAAGTAAAAGCAGGGCAATTGACCAGCATTGATATTGTGCTCAAGCCATCTGCCAACAGTTTAAATCAGGTGGTGGTTACGGGAACTTTTAAGACGGAAAGTATCAATGCGCTATATGCTCGTCAGAAAAATGATGCAGCTATGTCAAATGGTATTAGTCGTGAGCAAATGGCGGTACTGCCAGATAAAAACATTGGCGAGACTTTGAAGCGTATTTCGGGCGTAAGTACTACCGACAACCGTCGTGTGGTAGTGAGAGGCATTGCCGAACGTTACAATTTGGCGATGATGGATGGTGCAGTATTGCCAAGTACCGACGTGCAAGTTCGAGATTTTGAGTTTGATGTCATCCCGAATAATTTGGTAGATAACGTAGTGGTTTCAAAAACAGCTACGCCAGATATGAGTTTTGGTTTTGGAGGCGGATTGGTACAAGTAAACACCATGGCAATACCTAACCAAAATTTTATGTCATTTGGTGTGGGGAGCAAGTACATAAACGGTAGTACTGGAAAAGAGTTTTTAGGTTATCAACGTGGCAGAAACGATTATTTTGGTTTTGATGATGGAGGGCGTAAACATTTTCCTAAGGAGATTACATTTTTTAGCCAAGCTAATTACACGCCAGGCAATGCTTCTTTTACCCCTGATAAAATTGCTGCCCAAAACAAGAGTATAGGAGGCACAGAAAGATTAGGTACTCGTGTTTACACGGCCGCTCCAGGACAAAATTATCAGTTTAGTATGGGTAGAAGCTACGGGTTAAAAAATAGCCGTTTTGGTTTTGTAGGCTCTTTAAGTTACCGCAACGAGCAATCAATCGACGATGTAGGTCAATTCGAAAGAGGAGCTTTTAATAAGAATGGAGAAAATTTCTATAATCCAACTACTATGGAAGAAATTAAACCATCATCTGCCAAGCAGTACAATTTTACTACAAGTTTAGGCGCTTTGGTTAATTTGGGATGGAGCAATAAAAACCATAAGATTGCACTACGTAATTTTTACTCTAGAGTATTTGATGATCAGTTTTTTCGTGTAGCTGGTTGGGGCGAAAATGCGGGTTCTGATAATCATGCCGCACTTAACGAGTACGATAGACCTAAATTCATTAGCTTATTGCAAAATCGTGTTACAGGTGAGCATAGCTTTGGTAAATTTAAGTTTGAGTGGGGCGTAGCTCGCAATAATGTAAACAATCACGAACAAGATGCAATTGAAGCCACGCTAGGCCCAAATGTTACGCTAAATGGTACCAGCTATCTCTATGGTCCCGGCGGTGGTACTGCTAATCCTGGGCCACTAAGTCGTTCGTCTTATCAATATATAGAAACCAATTGGGCAAGCGATGCCGCCTTGAGTTATAAATTTAATATCGGAAAGTTAGGGCAGATATTTAAAACTGGTTATCAATTTTTAGAGAAAAAAGGAGATTTTGCCTGGAATGTTTTACCCTTGACTTCTGCAAAAGGAATGAACGATGCTAGGCCTATACAACAATGGGATTTTGACTTTAACGATCCACAGCACGACGTTTTTTATTCGCCAGCACCTTTCAATAATAGCAGTTATATTGGAAAGAATAATAGTCAAGCTTGGTACGGTATGATGGATAATCGCTTAAACAGTTGGATCCGTTTGGTTTGGGGAATTAGAGGAGAATATTATAGATACGAGAAGATAAAAGATTCTGCAGCAGACAAGGCTGGACAAGGCGAGATGGATGCCTTAGTTAAAAACCGTTACGTAGATCCAGAAACTGGTAACTTGGTACATCGTACTCGAGACGGCAGTGCAGAGGAGAAAAAATGGTTGTATCTGCCTTCGGCAAATCTTACGCTTACTCCTCTAAAAGATATAAACGTTCGTGCATCTTATGCTAAATCGGCCATTAGGCCAGCGTTAATTGAAAATTCGAGTTTTTCTCGTTACAATTATCTATATGGCCGTGTACAACGTAATACAGGAGTGGTTTCTACCATCATCTCGCACTATGATTTGCGATTGGAATGGTATCCGTCTGCTGGAGAAGTGATCTCTGCTGGTTACTTTAAAAAGTATTTTAAAAATCCTGTAGAGATGTATTTAGATGCTACAACGAGTAGCGGAGCAGTCGATTTGCTTACTGCAAACTCTGACTATGCAGATGTTAGAGGATGGGAATTTGACATCCGTAAAAAATTAAGTTTCATCAATAGTAACTGGAAATTCTTAAGTGATTTCTTCATCAGTGCTAACCTTACCCTGCAAAATTCAGAGGTGCAGGCAAGTTCTTTCATGTATAAAGGATTAGGAGCAGGAGATGACAAAGATGGAGTTAAGTATTCATACAGAACGAAAACTTTTCTAAAAGAAAAGCGACCACTTTACGGGCAAGTGCCAGTATTGTATAATGTTGGTTTGCAGTATTCTGGAAATCGTTTAAGTGCCAATGTAGCTTTTAACCATTCTGGTTATAAGACGTTTACTGTGGGTATGCAACCTTTGTATTCGGAAATAGAAAGGCCACGTAACCAGTTAGATGCACAGCTTGCTTACAAGTTTCTTAAAAGTAAAAAGATCGAGGCGAGGCTTAACATGAGTAACCTGCTTAACAGTCCGTACCGTTTTTTCATTAACTCGAAAAACACTTATGCGTTTAAACCAGGTACAGATACAATGAAGATGACCGAGTGGTCTCAGATTTACGAATGGAAATATGGTTTTTCTGAAAAATATGAAAAAGGTTACTATGAGCCAACACAAGATGGAAAAGAACGTCGCATAGGTGATACAGATACTTTTTTTCGAAAAGTTGGTACCTCGTTTAGTATAAGTCTTTCTTACAATCTATAACATCAAAAAAAATGAAAACAATAAAATTGAATAAATTCTATCTCTTAAACATGGCGGTGTTATTACTCTTACTATCGGCATGTAAAAAAGGAAATGAGAACTTTCTTTATAAGAACGAACTGATGCCTGTTACCGTAACAGGTTTTAATGGAAGTGCCGAAAACTTACTGGTAAAACTAGGTGGTTTTGATTTTAGAATTCCGTTGATTCCTAATGCCAGTTTCAATGAAAAAGGTACTTACACATTTGCCGAAAACGAAGATAAAGTAAAGCTAACTATTAATGAAAAAACTACTGGAAAGCTTGTTTTGGAAAAAGAGCTTAACAAGGCAGATAGGGCTGCTAAGATTAATTTTTTCTACATGGATGGAGGCATTATTAACATGCCAGAAAAGCCAGAAGTAATAGCAGATAAAATTAGTCTTATCTACATGTTTCAGCCAACAATAACAAATTACACCGAACCTGTTGATATTGTAGTGGGCAAGTATTTTATTACTCCGCAAGTATTTGAAGAAATATCCCGAGCAAAAAATGTAAAGCCTAATGAATTTACAGCACCAATGACTTTTTCTACATTTTCTACGACAAGGCAAGATTATAATGGCGTAATGACATCGGTGTCGTTTGTTGTTCGAATTTATAAAGCAGGAACTAATATTCCTTATATCGACGGCACAAGCTACACTTGGAATGCGCTCAGTTCAACCGCTCCTAAGCCAGCTGCTTCTGTGGCATCTTCAAAGATTTACGTCTTTTCAGAATCTCCACAGGGAAACATCATGAGGTTTTTTACCCGATTAGAATTATAAAAATGGCACACGTAATCAGAAGAATAAAACAATTAGGACTATTGGTTTGTGGCTTAACGGCTATAGTTGCCTGTAACAAAGAAGAGTTGAGACAAAAAGCTATTAGCGTTCTAGTAAAAGGCTACAATGTTGGTAACAGCGAACTCGAAATTTCAATAGATACAGTAGTTTACGACAAATTTAGGACGCAGCCAAATAGGCTGATTAATTTTGGAAAGGTGTATACGCACTCTTCCAACAAAACTCAGTCGTTACTAAAAATTAAGGACTTAGTTTCTGGAAAGGAAGTTTATCAACATCAAATTGATTTAAGCGCAAATAAATTCGATTATTTTTTTCCATTTGTGTTTATCAACGGCTCTGCATTAGAAATCAAATCTCCAACGGCAGATCCGGTGACGAATAAAATGGCCTTCTATATCCATTATCCACAAAGTAACGATGCACTGGATATTTACATGAAAAATAGTGAAGGGGATATGGTCTATATCGCAAAGAATGTAAAACCGGGTACATGGAGTTACTCAGAATATCTTACCACCACAGGTTTTACAGATGAGAATGCCACTTACAATTGGTATTTCGTGAAAGCAGGAACTACCAATCAGTGGGCTTTTCATGATAATGAATGGATGAGTCAATTCTCAACAGGTACTGTTTATTTGCCAAAAAATGGTGAATTGGGTAGGGTACAAACTTATTTTGTGACACCAGCATCTAACCAACTAGATGTAGTTAGTCTTTTTAAGCCCTGAATCTATTATTTAAAGGGAGCTCTGAATATTTATTCGGAGCTCCTTTTGTTCATTAAATACTAAAATGAAGGCCATCAACAAGCGAGATCATCTAGCAGTCATTTATGCCCTAAAACAAATGGAAGATTTGTTAAATCAAGAGGTAGAAGGTTTTATTAGGCATTCCGATACCTTATCCGAATTATACCAACATTATCAGGCATTGCTTGTAGAACTCTCGGTTTGCATTGCAGAATACGAAGTTTTACACCATCATTTAAAAGTAAAGGTATTAGCACCCGCAATAAGAAAAGCTAAAAAGAGGAGCGAGATGAGTTTAGTAATCTAAACGACCTAAGTAATATAAGCCGTTACGAAGATTAACTTCATTTTAATCTTTTGTTTACACGATATGTTGAAGTTTGTATCCAATACTGGCATGGAAATTCAGCAACAAACAGAGCACTATATTTACGAAGTAGAAGAAGCTAGTTCTCTAGACTTCGATACGCTGTTTAAGAATTTCAGCGAAATGCTCTATAATTACGCTTTTTATTATCTAAATGATATGGAAGCCGCAAAAAGTGTTGTGAATGATACTTTTTTGAGGCTTTGGGATGGCAAGCGCAAGCCACTTTACATCAAACCTTATTTATACCGCTCTGTTAAAAATGCTTGTCTAAATTATTTATCTCAACGTAAGGATAATGTCGTATTAAAAGAATCCTATGAATTGGAAAATTTATCGGATGGCTTTGTTAATGTTCACCATAACGATGATACCATCGACAAACTTCTTTTTTTAGAAAAGGTAATCTCAAACTTGCCGGCAAAAAGACAGCTTGTATTTAAAATGTTCCGTTTCGAGGAATTGAGCTATGCCGAAATAGCTGAGCTACTGAATATTTCTGTCAGAACAGTAGAAGATCATCTAGCCAAAAGCATGCAGTTTATCCACGCACAGGCAAAACATTTAGTTGATCGAAAGTTAACGAATACTTAACTTCTGCAAGCCCGTATTTCCTGCAAATTTCTTGTCTTTAAGAGTAAGAAATCTGTTCATGGAAGATCAAATTTGGAATAACATTATAAAAAGACTAACTGGCGTAGAAACAGAAGAAAGTAGGCTGCTTTTAGATCAATGGTTAAATGCAAGCGACGAAAACGTAAAGCTTTATCAAGAGGCCGAACAACTTTGGAAATGGACTGGTTCGTTGTCTAAAGCTGGTATAGAGGAAGATGCAGATATCTTCGTTCATCCGGCAGTAGAGCAAAATAAACGTAAATCTTTTAAAGGAATTATCAAATACGGTGTAGCGGCTTCTCTGGCTGTATTTACTTCACTTTCTGTGTATTATTTGTCCAAATCTAAATCTCAGGTAGAAGACATAGAAATTGCTTATACAGTTCATAAAGCTGTGAATGGTAAAGTGATGAAAGTGACCCTGCCTGATAGTTCAACCATTTGGCTTAATGCTGGTAGCGAAGTAAGTTATCCAAAAGATTTCCATACTAGAAAAACCAGGGCCATACAGTTAATTGGAGAAGCTTTCTTTGAAGTAAAACACAATGAAAAACAGCCTTTTGTAGTAGAAAGTGGTAATCTCAAAACCATTGTCTATGGAACCAGCTTTAATGTGAGTTCTTATCAAGACAACCAACAGAGTTCGGTAACCGTAAAAACGGGAAAAGTGGGCGTGTTGTTGAAAGAAGATAGCTTGAGTAAGCCTACCATGTTATTACCAGGAAATAGATTGGTTTATCATCGGGATAACGGAAAAATAGAGAAAATTGATAGCTATACCGAAGAAATAGCAGCGTGGTTAAATGGAAATTTAGCATTTGACCAAGCCACGCCTCAGGAAGTATTTGCAACACTAGAAAGGAAATTTGACGTAGAATTTAGCTTTAAAGAAACAGATTTTGAAGACTGTAAAATCACCGCAAAGTTTCCGAATCAATCACTAGAAACAATATTAAATACATTAAGCGCCTCACTTCACTTGAAATTTAAAGAAAATGGAAAAACCATTGATGTAAAAGGAGGGCAATCATGTAAGTAAAATAAAAAGCCATCTCTGCTGCTACAGAAATGGCTAAAATTCTTATTGCCAAGGTCTGCTAACCTTAGGCAACTATTAATAATTATTAACGGTAATAATCAATAACAAACAAATTTATGAAAAAAAACAATGGGTTATTTAACCCAAAAGGAATTTTTATGCGAATTAGCTTGATCTTCTGTTTGCTCTCTACGCTTTGCCTAACTTTTACTAATGCAGCTATAGTTAAGGCTCAGTATGGACTTGATAAAAGAATAGACATTAATTTACAAAATAGTTCTTTCCCAGAATTACTTAAAGAAATAGAACGTAAAACAGGTGTAAGCTTTATTTATACCAATAAAGAAAATGTGACGGGTACAGTGTCGGTAAGTGATCAATCGAAAACTGCAAGAGCTATACTTACCCCACTTTTGAAAAAACATGATTTGCAGGTGGTAGAAAATGGACTTTTGGTGGTGTTGCGAAAGGTAGAAGCTAAAGTTTTAATGCAAGAAAAGCCAGGAAGTATTGTTGGTTTCGTGAAAGATGGCGCCAGCAATCAGATATTGCCTTACGCTACGGTAATCGTGAAAGGCACTAACCAGAAGGCAATTACAGATATGAACGGTTATTTTGTATTAAGTAATATCAGTGCTGGTAAGGCCGTATTGAGAGTAACTTATATTGGTTTTAAAGCTTTCGAAACTACTGTTAATGTTGTTGGTGGTAAAACCAATAACGCTGATTTGAAACTGACCAGCGAAAGCAACGATATGAAAGGTATCACCATCACTGGTATTCGTAGAGGAGAGAGTGTGGCGTTAAATAACATGCAAAATGCCGATAACGTAAAGTATGTACTTTCTGAAGAGCAAATTGAACGTTTCCCAGATGCAACCGTGGGTGAAGCGATGCAAAGAGTACCTGGTATTGCTATGGATTACAGTTATGGCTTGCCTAGAAACATCATTATTAGAGGTTTGGATCAAAGTATGGGTTCCGTTACTTTAAATGGAAACAGATTGCCATCTACTCAAACCAACTCTCGTGATATCGATTTAAATGGTATCCTTTCTTCAACGGTAGAGGCTATCGAGGTAAACAAAACACTTACACCAGATATGGAGGCCGATGGTACTTCTGGTTCTGTAAATATCATCTCGAAAACGCCGAAAATTGGAATGAAACAATTTCAAGTAAAAGGATCTTTCGGAAATAACTTCCTATTAGGAAAGCAAAACTTTGATGGTGCGTTTAATTATGGTGAGCGCAAGAATAAAATCGCTTATTTAATCGGAGTAAATTACAGCAATACCAATAGGGGTGAAGATAGAGTTCAAAAAGATTATGAAACTTACGAAATCAATGGTGTTGAAAAATTGAAACTATCAAATCTAGAATTAGAAGGTTCTGATTTGAACAGAGAAAACATTGGTATACAAGGCGAATTGAGTTTCTTTCCAACAGAAAAAAGCCAAGTTTATGTACGAGGAAACTACAACAAGTTTTACGAATTACAAACTAGAGGTACCAAAAGCTACAGCATTGGCGAATATACTAGCGAAACTACAGTAGCGGATGTAAATATTGGTTCTAGTGGTACACCGAGAGATTACAATAGAGATTTGTTCAGTGTATCTGCTGGTGCTAAAACAAACATCAACAACTGGATCGGTAATGTGGATGTAACTTATGCAAGTGGTCTTTATGACCAGCCAACTTACTATGACGGTTTCTTT
The DNA here is from genome assembly GCA_029959615.1 of Flavobacteriaceae bacterium PS02338. Taxonomy (GTDB): domain Bacteria; phylum Bacteroidota; class Bacteroidia; order Sphingobacteriales; family Sphingobacteriaceae; genus Pedobacter. The sequence continues at coordinate 110,615 of JASCOD010000012.1, forward strand.
AATTATGGTGGTCTAACGGCAAATATGGATATGTCAAATCCAAGAGCACCACAATTTGGTTTTACTAATGGCAATCCTAACGATGCAAGTAAATACGTAACTTCTAATTACGTAAATAGACATCAGATTGCTAACGATAAAGATATTCAAGGTTCATTAAACATTGAGCGAACCTTTGATTTGAGCGATAAAAATAAGTTCAAATTTAAGTTTGGTGGTAGAATGAAATACAAGGAAGATGATCATACCAGAAGTTACTATCAATATAAATTGAAAACGGGAACGATAGCGATGTCTAACTTCCTTTCAGATTACTCGAGAGAGAAATATTTCAATGGTCACTATAACCTTTCGGGAGCTATTGCCAATGGTTATTTGATGGAAGAATATTATCAGAATAACTTAAACCTATTTAGTAATGACGAAACCTATATCCGCCAAAATACCGATCCTGACTCTTACAATGGTAAAGAAAACATGCAAGCAGGTTATGTGATGGGTAAATTAACTTTAGATAAGTTAGACATTATTACGGGTGTAAGATATGAAAATACTGGTTTTGAGTATAATGGTAATATCGTAAACTTCAATAACACTGGAGCTTATGTGTCTACCAATAAAGTAGCGGTTAAATCTAACTTCAATGGATTTTTCCCTAGCTTAAATTTAAAGTATGCAGTTTCTCCACGTACCAACTTCAGAGCTGCGGTAACCAAATCATTGTCTAGACCAGGTTATTATGATTTAGTGCCTTGGGAAGAAATTGAAGTTCGTAGAAAGCGTATGAAAAAAGGAAATCCAGATTTAGACCAAGCGACTTCTGTTAACTACGATTTCTTGTTTGAACATTACCTAAAATCTTTAGGTTTAATTTCTGGTGGTATATTCTACAAAAATATTGACAATTACATCTACGAAAGCGTTTATTTACAACAAGGCGGTACATTTGATCAGTACAATGTTACGCAAACTGTAAATGGAGCTAATGCGCACGTATATGGTTATGAGCTAGCTTGGCAACAGCAATTAACCTTTTTACCAGGCTTCTGGAATGGATTTGGTATCTACGCTAACTACACTCAAATTCAATCTAAATTTAAGGTTCCTGGCATTGTGAGCGAGCGTACAGTTCGTTTGCCATCTATGCGTCCTAAAGTAGGTAATGCTTCATTATCTTATGAGAAATATGGTTTCTCTGGTCGTTTGTCATTAAACTTCTATGATACTTTTATTAATGAGTTAGCTGATGTAGAAGCGAACGATTTAATGGAAAAAGGAAGAGTACAATTGGATTTCTCTGCTTCTCAAAAAATCAATAAGAAGTTCACCATTTTCATGGGAATTAGCAATATCAACAATGCGCAAACTATTCTTGATTTTGGCGATGGCAGACCTAACGACCACAAATACTACTCTAGATGGGCTAATCTAGGTTTCAAATACAATCCATTTTATAAATAAACATGATTACAACTTTTAAGAAAAAGATGGCCTTCTTGGTAGCACTAGTTTTAGTGCTGCCAACTTTGGCAAAAGCGCAAGAATTTAAGGCTGGTAAGTTTCCAGACAGAATCATTTTGACTTGGTCTGCAGATCCAAAAACTACACAAGCTGTAACTTGGCGTACCGATAGTACTGTTAACAAAAGCTTTGCTCAAATTTTGGTAGAAGACAGTTCTCCGAAATTGGATAAGCCAGAGGCAAAAGAATATCAGGCTAAAACTGAGGTGTTAAAAGGGAAAGCTTATGAGGCGGCAAATTATCACAGCGTAAATTTTGAAGGCTTAACTCCTGGTAAATTGTACACTTATAGAGTGGGAGATGGCACCAATTGGAGTGAGTGGTTTCAATTTAAAACAGCGCCAGAAAAGGAGCAAGCTTTTTCTTTCATTTATTTGGGAGATGCGCAAAATGATATCCGTTCAAAGTGGTCGAGGGTAATCAGAAAAGCATTTGCTACACATGGCGATGCCCGTTTTATCGTTCATGCCGGAGATTTGATTAACCGTTCTAACAATGATAACGAGTGGGGTGAGTGGCACTTCGGTGGTGGTTTCATTAACGGAATGATTCCAAGTATCCCCTCATCCGGTAACCACGAATATTTCCGCGATGAACAGCGTACTTTAACCTTAGACCCACACTGGAGAGCACAATATACTTTGCCAGAAAATGGCCCAAAGGGATTGGAAGAGTCCGTTTATTATGTTGATTATGCGAATGTTCGTATCATTTCGCTAAACTCACAAATGATTGTGTTGGATTCAGCTTCTCTAAAAGCACAAGCGGTTTGGTTGGAAGAAGTATTGAAAAACAACCCAAAACGTTGGACCATGATTACTTATCACCATCCAATTTATTCTACCGCAAAAGGAAGAGATAATAAAGAGTTTAGAGAGCTCTTCAAACCGCTTTTCGATAAATATCATGTAGACTTATTGATGCAAGGACATGATCACACTTATAGTCGTGGACAGAATTTGCCTACGGGTATATCTGGTAAAGTTGGTGGGCCTATGTATGTAGTTTCTGTAGCTGGACCAAAAATGTACAAAGTAGATGTCAATCCAAAATGGATGGACGTATTTGCTGAAAATACGCAACTGTTTCAAATCATTAATGTAGATGGCGAAAACTTAACTTATACTGCTTATAAAGCATCAGGTGAAGTTTTCGATAGTTTTAAATTGAAGAAATCAAACAAAGACAAAGCTGCTATATTTACCGATTTAAACAAAAACAAAAAATAATATCCTAGTTTCTAATTTTGATGGCCGTTCAACTTAAGAGTTGAGCGGCTTTTGTTTTACCGCTCAGTTTACTTAGACTTAACAATGGCTTAGTATTGGCTAGTTACTTTTGGCGGTGCATTTAAATCATATCTTAAAATCCTTTAGGACAAGGCTGCTCTTAAGCTTTTTTTCTTTTGTATTGGTTATCTTGGGTTGGGTTGCCATTTACTTTATCATGGATCGCGAGCAGCGGCGTATCAAGCTGTTTTCAGAAAAACTAACGCAATTACAGGTTAGGTATTTAGAAAGTACCAATTATCTGCAACAATTTATGCTCAAGGGATATCATGAACCTAGTTTTTATGATACTGGAAAACAAAAGGGTATAGATAGCTTCCTAAGTATTCAATCAGATATCAGTACGGGGATTCAGGCACTTGGAAAAGAGGCTGAGAATATAGGTATACAGGTGGCTCCTTTATTGGATAGCTTGCATATTGCCAACAGGCAAACCGTTATTTTAGGAAAAGAGTTGAAATTGCTCTACTACAAACGTGGTTTTCAAGATAAAGGCTTAGAAGGCCGTATGAGAGATTTTGCACATCAGGTAGAAAGCTCTAAAGTGGTTCCGAAAATAGATCTGCTACAGCTTCGACGCCATGAAAAGGATTATATGCTAAGAGGCCATTCAGAGTTGGTCGATTCTTTTTCACTTCAGTTACAACGTACATTGGCACGTTTGTCTAAAGAAGAAAAAATATATACTGTTCTAAAAGAATATGGTAAATGCTTTATCCAGTTGGTGAGCTATTCGGAGCAACTTGGCGTGCAGCGGGAAAAAGGAGTAATGCCCGAAACTTTAGGTAAGATTAAGGAGTTTGGACAGCTTTATGCCCGTACAGATACATTATCGGGGCAGGAAATAGATAGGATAAAAGAGCGCTTCAATATCATTATTATCGTGCTTTCGGCTATTTCTATAGTTATTGTTGTACTATTAAGCTGGATATTATCTAAGCATCTTACCAAAGATATCAAGGTACTCAACAGGCGTTTGTCCGATTTTATCCAGTCAGATTTTCAGGAAGTGCAGGAACCAGAAGCCGATCGTAGTTTCATTCCTCGAAGTACCGAACTAGAATTATTGTTCAGAGATTTTTCACTGTTAAAAATAGCTATACGTAAATACATCCATCGACTTAAACAACGCGGAGAAGAATTGGAATTACAATCTTACAAGTTGCAGGAACTTAATGAAGAATTGCAGGTGCAGTCTGAAGAACTGATTGCGCAGTCTGAGGAATTGAAAGTGCAGCAGGCACAGGAGCATGCGCTAAGAGAGGAAGCTGAAAGGGCCAATCAAGCTAAGAGTGTCTTTTTAGCTACCATGAGCCACGAAATACGGACACCACTAAACGGCGTGCTCGGCATGTCGGCACTATTACACGAAACGGTATTGAATACCGAACAGGCAGAGTACGTAGAAACGATTAAAAGCAGTGGTGAGACTTTATTGAATGTAATCAATGATATACTTGATTTTTCTAAGATTGAATCGGGTAAAATGGAACTTGATCCACACGATTTTGATCTTAGGGGTAGTGTAGAAGAGGTAATGGATCTATTTGCAGGTAAGGCAGCTCTCAATAATATATATCTGGTTTATCAGTTGGGCAGTGAAATCCCATTGCAGCTAAAGGCAGATAGCTTGCGTTTAAAGCAGGTGCTGATCAACCTCATAGGCAATGCACTGAAGTTTACGCATAAAGGGGAAGTTTTTTTAGATATGAAACTCCATAACTTTGAACTGGGGCAACAAATGGAACTCCTTTTTGAAGTTCGAGATACTGGTATAGGTATTGCCAGCCATCAGGTAAATAGCCTTTTTCAGGCATTTAATCAGGTAGATTCTTCCACAACGCGTAAGTATGGAGGCACAGGTTTAGGTCTTGCCATAAGCACCCGATTGGTAGAGTTAATGGGTGGAAAACTTTGGGTGGAAAGCAAGGTCAACGAGGGGACTTCTTTCTTCTTCACCATCAAGGCTGCCGCAGGCGATACGCAGTTCCGTCACCATGCTCGGTGCATGATGACCGGCCAGGAAGGAAAGCATATTTTAGTAGTAGATGACCACCATACCAATCGTAGGATACTTCAATTGCAGCTAGAAAACTGGCAGTTAATACCTGTAATGGCAGCCTCGGCAGCAGATGCATTAAACCTGTTGGAAGAAAGGGGCTTTGATTTGGTGATCAGTGATATGCAAATGCCCGAAATGGATGGACTTATGTTGGCTTCCTTGATAAAGCAAAAGAATGCGGTATTGCCCATCATTTTGCTAAGTTCCGTTGGAGATGAAACCAGAAGCAGGTATCCACACTTATTCTCTGCAGTATTGACCAAGCCTGTAAAGCAGGAACAGCTTTGTAGGGCAATACAGATGGGATTACAACAAGTATCGGAAGTTTTAAAAGTAGAGCCTGCTAAAAACGTGTTACTCGAAGAAAGCTTTGCTGTTTCAAATCCCTTACAGATTTTGGTAGCCGAAGACAACTTGATCAATCAGAAACTTATTGTCAAGATCTTGGTGAAATTAGGTTTCATGCCACAGATTGCCCAAAACGGTGTAGAAGTACTTTCGCTACTCGAAAAAACTAACTTCGATTTGGTCTTGATGGATGTACAGATGCCCGAGATGGACGGATTAGAGGCAACAAGATTAATTCGGTTGTCTGCTAAACATCAGCCGGCTATTGTAGCCATGACTGCAAATGCCATGACTGAAGATCGGGAAAAATGTATTTCGGCAGGAATGGACGACTATCTGTCAAAGCCGCTTCATATTCCACTTTTAATAGATGTACTAAAAAAAATAGGGGTAAAAGAAAAGTAAGGTTCTTTAGGCTAAATTGATCAACCTGCCAATACAGGTATCCATCTTATGGGTTCTTAGTTATACTTTTCATGTGATTCGGGATATCGCTAATTATGCTATGATGTTTTACTAATAATTTTGGTAAACTAAAAATATTAGTATATTTGTTTTTGAAAAACTGTATAGTTAAGAATTTTCAAAATGCTTGGCGGATGAGTATTGAATATATAGTGAACCATGAGAATAAAGATCAAAACTGAAAACAGGGCGATGGAAAGACTGGAGCCTATCCTAAAGGAAGCTTTTACAGAACTGGGCTATCTGAACGTAAGCGAGGATAATGAGTATTTCTATATGGAATTTAACTCGAGTACAAAGGATATGGCTAAGGTGATGCATGAGCTCGACCACTTAGTCAAACCCTATATTGCCAGATATGGAGATAGGGAAGTGGCCTATGTGTTCAACATCAATAAGGGAAAGGAATTGGTGAATATCATCCGTTATCATGAAAAGGATTATGGATATAGGGTAAAGGTGAATATGGGTGGGACTGAACAGCAGCTTTTTGTGGTAGATTTGTTAGGAGTGGGAGATTATATGGTCTTCGGACAAAATTTTGAAAAGTTGGGCGTAATGTATAGGCCTGTTCGTACACCTGCGATCGGACAATACCGTATGGATATTTACGCTGCATTTTCTGATACCAGTTATTGGACAACTTCCAGCAGAGTTTTGAAGCCTTATCTGGGAAGGATCGTGAATGGAATTGCTGAACAACACCTAACTAAGAACTGATTTATGCTAAAGCGGGCAGATTTTAGGCTTATCATGCCTTTTATCTTTCGCTTTATACTTCAACGACCATATACTCATTAATTCTCCCAATCCGTCGGAGACTAATGCCACAAGGGTTGGCATGGATTAGAATTAAGCTTTAATTTTTCTTGAGGGGATGTTCCTTTTCCCATTGTTTCCATGCATTAGTCTGTCCCTCCAGCCATTTTTTGTACTGGGTGATGATGGTGCCAGAGATCTGATCAGCGCCATGTCCATCATTTCCGATTCCTCTATTTTTAAAATAGACAAGTAGCCTGGAACCACCATGTAAGCCCCAATTGTTACGGATCCAAGTACCCAGTCCACCACCGTGGGAATTGAATTCCCAGTCCATTTTGCTCTGACCGAGTTGTTGTTTGGCTTGGAAGTTCAGTATTTTGTCCAATTCTATCATACATTCCTGAAGGTTTTTTGGGATGTAATGTTCGCCGATCCTTTCAGCGGTCAGCCGCTTTTGAGCTGCTAGTTTGGACTTTTCCATTTCCGTTCGAGTATGTGCTTTGGCTACTTCCTCGTCAGGACTACGATAGCCACCGAAGAAATGGTTAAGATAAAGCTTGTCTACTTCTCTGGGCATGAACGTCGTTTCAAAGGTAGTGTTCTCCAGATAGTTCCTGATCTTGATGCTGTCCAGACCTTCTCCAGGATTGAAATCGACGAGCTGTAGTCTACCATTTCGGTGTAGGTAGGCACCCATATCGATCTTGTAATGGGCGTAACGGCGGAAGGTCGTGTCATCCATGTGGACGTATTTGAGGTTCAGCAGTTCGCCCAAGGCCGCAGATAGCTGTTTTCCATCTTGCGTTCGCTGGATATCTGTGAGGTACTTAAAAGGATAACGATAATAGGAAATCCTACTTTTTACCGCTTCTATGCCTGCGATTTTTGGATAGAGTTCATGCAATTCGATGTTGTTTTGGATGATCTCACCTTTGTTTAGGTCGAAGAGCGTTACTTTTTTGCGGGCATCTATCAGATAGACGGTGTCATTCTTGTTAAAGACAAAGTTCTTTTCTAGAAATTTTTCCTGCTCAGTTACGCCCTCTCTGTATTGCTTGAAAGTCGAGCGGCGCTCCTGATAAAGCTTGTAGTTACTTGGGTAGAACATGCCACATTTTTCCTTTTGTTTATCACAATTCGTAAAGGTTTCGGCAGTATAGGTCTTGGTCAGTTTGCCGTCCACATAATAGGTAGCTTGTTGGTTTTCCTCGCCTTTGTGGTAGTTCCTGTCGATCAGGTAAAGAATCTTCCTACCGTCATTGCTCAGTGCTACAAAGAAAGGCTCACTGTCTGAAAGGTCAAAGGAACGCTCTATCCGATAAAGCACCTTCTTGATTCCAGGACTTTCATATTTGTCGTTGTAAGTAACCGTGGATTCACCGATCAGGTTGGGGTATTGATGGTCATAGGAAACTGAACGGAGCATGAACTTGGCATTGGTGGAATAAGTCTCCGAGATCGGTACACGCTCGGTGCTATGTTGGGCAAATAGCGGTATGCTGAACAATAGTAATACTAGAGAGAAGAGCGGTGTGGCGTTAAAGATATTCATATCGTTAGGCTGGATTTCAAAAGTAGCTATTTACAGTCCATTTAACAATAGTCTGTGTTTTGGGATAAGCTAGTGTTTTTAACCATACGTAAAATAAGGAATTATGGACAGAAAACTCTTTAAAAGTCTTTGCGCTATCAGGTTGGAGACGCTGCATAACGAATAGACGAATTAACCTATTGTAATGTTTATTGTGTAACAGAGCAAACTTCAGTTATGGTTTCGTATCAATTACTCTTTCAGGAGGATTGTATAATCGTTGATGCTTATGTTTGCACTCGCTGTAAAATAGGTTATAGGCTTCTTCCATTTGTTCGGTACTTCGTTCACCATGATATTCAGTTAAATATACACGTGCTATTGGCTTAAAGCTCTCAAGGTAATCTAGTAAGGTTACGCCGAAAAAAACCTGAAATGGTGTTGTTTCAGTGCGCTTAAAGATATAATCGAATCCACTTACAAAGTGGATCTTGTTTAAATGCATAGAAAATAATCCTCCTTGCGGATAAATACCTAACATTATAGTTGGATCTCTTAACAACTCCGAGGCATAATTTAACGATTCGATCATTTTTCTTGACTTTTTGTCCACTGAAAAACAACCAACATATTTCAAAATCGGAAAAGCCTTTAATTGCGAATCGATCACCATCGCCTTCAATTGCTTTTTTAAGATGACTCGGCATAGGCGATGCAGAATTCCCCCATCATTAAAGCTGTAATGATTCATCAGCATTAAGCAGGAACGGTCTTGTTTTACCGATAGTTCACCAATAAATTTTACAGAAGCAAAATGACGCAATACCCATGGCTCCCCAATTCCTCTAGCAAGCCATTTTATTAATTTATTAGGACTGTCTTTAATCATAGGCATCAAACTATTAGATCAGCAAGCTATAAGTTAATGATTAGCTAACTCAGTACTTGTATCCATGATGGTAAAGATAGTCCTTTTCAGTAGCGAAGAAAAATTATCAATAATCAAATCCGCTACAAATGCTGTTCGGTTTTACTTTGATCAATCGTAATATATCCTTCATTATTGTACGGGAGATATTTTTTTACCATTTTAGCGATATAAAGCTATATTTTTTATAAAATCATTGTTTTAAAGCTTTTTTACGCTGCTTTACTGATACGGTAAAGTTATTTATGGGTGTTCCATATACAAATTATATTCACCTAATTAACCATAAATCAAAAACGCAAGTATGCCGATCATACAATCAAACTACCGCCCTCCAGCATATCTTTTTAATGGCCAACTACAAACTATAGCTCCTTTTTTTGGGGTAAAACGTGACAATACGCTTTATAAAACCGAAAAGTTGGAATTGCCCGATGGCGATTTTTTAGAGCTCGATTGGATTCGGGGTGGTCACGATAGACTGATGATCATCTGTCATGGCTTAGAGGGTAATTCTAGGAGTCATTATGTGCAGCAAATGGCCCAATATTTTTCTGTTCTTGGATGGGACATATTGGCAATGCATGCACGGAGTTGTGGTAGAGAGATGAACCGTCTACCAGTAGTTTATCACGGTGGATCTACTAATGATATAGCGGCGGTAACGTCTGAATATGCGAAGAAATATAATTCGCTCGTGCTTGTTGGATTTTCACTAGGTGCTAATATGCTGTTAAATTTTGCAGCAAGACACAACACACCTGCCAACCTACGGGCCATTGCTGCTTTTTCTGTGCCTTGTGATTTACGGAAGTCTGAGCAAAAAATTGACCGATTAATTAATCGTGTCTTTGCTCAAAAATTTTTGCTCAAACTAAAAAACAAGGTGCGAAAGCTGGAGATCAACCACCCGGGAATATTCGATGTCAATACGTTGGATCAAATCACATCCGTACAAGAATTCTCCGAAAATTTTACAGCCCCATTTTCTGGTTTTAATTCACTAGATGATTTCTATTCATCAGGCAGTTGCTTAAACTCCCTAACGAAAATCGGTATACCTACGTTGGTTGTGAATGCGCAAAATGATCCGTTTTTGTCTGATACCTCTTATCCTATCGATTTAGCAAGAACATCTGATTGTATATTTCTTGAGATGCCTAAACGAGGTGGTCATACAGCATTTCCTATTTCTACTTCAAAATCATGGATGCCAAATAGACTGGAGAGATTTCTGAATGAAGAGCTGGGAATACCTAATAATGTAGCTATCTCTTAGGTTTTTCCTGACTTTTTGTTTGGATTTGGGCAAAAGAAAAAATCTAAATACTGAACTACAGATAATTAAAGAAAACAAAAAAAGCAGCTCTTTTCAGAGCTGCTTTTAAACTCGGGGTGGCTGATGGGGCTCGAACCCACGACCCTCGGCACCACAAACCAATACTCTAACCAACTGAGCTACAGCCACCGTGTTTTTTAGTGTCACAAAAGTACAACTTTATATATTTAAATCAAATATTTTTCAATTTAGATGAGTGAAAAAAATGCAATTTGTTATTTTTCAAATATTTGTATTTTTTTTATTTGAAAAATGGCAACTTCTTAAGCTGGCATCTAGTCTTTTTCCGTCATTATTTAGGAGCTAGCGTAGCTTAAAGAAGATAGGAATGGACATAATTTAGTGTTGGAAGATGCTTGATCAAAGTAAGTGTAATATATGTTTAAGATATACTAAATCATAAGGCGAAGTAACTTTCTTGATGGATACTAGCGTAATAAATAAAAATAATGACGCAAAGCGAAAAAAAGTAAAGCCTACTCTATGTAGATTTAGTCTAAATAAGTAATTTCGCAGCAAAATCGTAAACTTAATTCTTATATATAATGAAGAAAGTAGCACTTCTTGCCTCGTTCGTTTTCGCGTTAAGCTCGGCAAATGCACAAAATAGAAATACTTTATTACAAGCTGACTTTTGGAAGCAGAAGCCTAATGTAGAGGCAGTGAAAGCCGAAATCGCAAAGGGAAGTAGCCCTTCAGAATCAGATCAACGCCTTTTTGATGCAACCGCTATGGCAATTAATGCTGATGCGCCAGTAGAAACCATTAAGTTTTTACTAGATCAGGAAGGCAATCCAGTAACCAAAGGAACGCATCACAGCCGTACTTATTTACATTGGGCTGCAGCTAAAGGTAATGTAGAATTGGTAAAAGAGTTACTTTCTCGTGGCTCTAATGCAGAAAAAGGAGACAGTTATGGTACCCCATCGGTTGCCTACGCAGCATCTACTGGTCAAGCCAATACAGCGATTTATGAGACTTTCTTCAAACTAGGCTCAGATCCTAAAAAGAAATATACAAATGGCGCTAACTTACTTTTGTTAAGTATTGCTAACGATAAAGATTTAAAATTGGCAGATTACTTTATTTCAAAAGGTTTGTCGTTTAAAGATACCGATGCAGAAGGCGCTACAGCATTTGATTATGCTGCTAGAAGTGGAAATATCGAGTTTTTAAAAGCTGTTTTAGCAAAAGGAGCAAAACCAACAGGCTTAGCTTTATATTACGCTTCTCAGGGAGGTCGTATGTCTTCAGCTTCTTTAGAATTATATAAATATTTAGTTGAAGATTTGAAGCTAAATCCAGCTGCAACAAATAAAGAAGGCAATAACGTTTTGCACAGTATAGTTCGCAGACCCAACCAAGATGAAATCATTAAATATTTTTTGACGAAAGGTGTAGATGTAAATAAAGCGAACGAAGAAGGAAACACTCCTTTTATTAATGCTGCCGCTGGAAGAAATCTTGCTATAGTAGAATTATTAGCGCCAAAAGTTAAAAACATCAACGCTATAAATAAAAAAGGCGAATCTGCCTTAACCGAAGCCATAGCACATGGTTCTTCTGAAGTGGCTGCCTTTTTAGTTGATAAAGGTGCCAACGTGAAAATAGAAGATGCAGCAGGTAATAATTTAGCTTATTACCTTGTAGAAAGCTACAGACCTGCAGGTAGACCAGGTGGGCCTGGAGCAGGTGGCCAAAGTGCGCCACAAGCACAAAAAGATGAGTTCGCTGAGAAATTGGCATTGTTAAGCACTAAAGGCCTAGATATTGCTGCTCCTCAAAAGAATGGGAGTACTTTATATCACGTAGCAATTGCTAGATTAGACTTAGGGTTACTAAAGAAATTGAATGATTTGAAAGTAAATGTGAACACCAAAAATAAAGAAGGTGTTACCGTATTGCATAAAGCTGCTTTAATTTCTAAGGATGATGAAATCCTTAAATACCTAGTCTCTATTGGTGCTGATAAAACAATTAAAACCGACTTTGACGAAACAGCTTACGATTTAGCGGCTGAAAACACATTTTTGTCGAAAAAGAATATCTCAGTAAGCTTTTTAAAATAATTGAATGAAACGAGCTTGCTCCCAATAAGTTCCTTTGGAACAAGCTCATCAATACCATTGAAAAACAAGGGTTAACACATTAATAAAATATAATTAAATGAAAACTTTTTTTAAGATTTGTGTGCTAGTGCTTTTAGTGAGTTTTACAACTCAGGCAAGTGCGCAAACTTCAAAATATAAATGTATGCTTCAAATGAATGCATATACCGGTGAGGCGGCCTATGTGGTAGTTTCTTTGATTAGCCCAAAAGGTGATTACGAGAAAACATTGTACATGATGGGGAAGGACAAGAAGTGGTATAACGGTTTCAAAGAGTGGTTTAAGTTTTTTAGCAAAACTCAAAAGTTAGATGCCAAAACTGGTGCATCCATTGGTGGCGGCGATAGAACTTTGGTTAACTTAGATATAGAGGATTCTCTTTTAGATAAAGGTTATAAACTGCGTTTTGAAAGTTCCGTAGAGGCTCAGAAATACCATGTAGCAGATGTAGAAATTCCATTAACGGCAGAAGCATTAGCTGGTAAATCCGATGGAAAAGGATATATCAAATATATTAGATTTAGTAAAGTACAACCATAAATTAAGAATGACCTTATCCATTTGGCGTTACGCCCATTTGGCATTAGCATTAATTTCATCGCTTTTTCTAGTTATGGCATCGGTTACCGGTGCCATACTTGCTATAGATGCTATCCAAGAGAAAATGCCTCCTTATCGTGTCGCTAATTTCGACGAAATTACGCTAGCGCAAGCTATTCCTGTGTTAAAAGGTAAGTTTTCTGAAATAAGTGAGATAGATGTAGATCATAACGGCTTCGTTTTGCTAAAAGGTTTTGATGAAGATGGAAATGATGTTGATGCTTATGTAGATCCAAATAATGGAAAAGTTTTAGGTAAGCAGATAGAAAAAAGTGCCTTTGTAGAGTGGAACATCGCATTGCATCGCTCACTGTTTTTAAAGGAGACAGGAAGACTCATCATGGGCGTGGTTTCGTTCTTGTTACTACTGATCGCCATATCTGGAATGGCTTTGGTTATTCAGCGACAACGGAGTTTAGCCAAGTTTTTTACTAAAGTTATCAGAGAGTATTTTGCGCAATATTATCATGTAATTACAGGCCGAATAATTCTGATACCTGTTTTGATCATTGCACTTACGGGTACTTATCTTTCTATGGCTAGGTTTCAGCTTTTTCCCGAACATCAAATTGAGCATAAGGAAATCGTAGCTTCAGACGAAGTGCCTGAACAAAATAAAATTGCCGATTTTACTCTTTTTAAAAGCATTAAATTGGCTGATGTTAAAAAGATAGCATTCCCTTTTGCTGAAGATCCAGAGGAATATTACAACTTAAAACTGAACAACCGAGAGTTGATCGTTAATCAGTTTAATGGCGAGCTGCTAAGTGAAGTTAAATATTCTAAAACTTTACTGTTGGAAAACTTGAGTTTAGACCTACACACAGGTAGAACCAACATTATTTGGGCGGTTGTTTTAGGTATTGCGTGTTTAAATATTTTGTTCTTTATCTATTCTGGATTTGCCATAACGCTCAAGCGAAGAGCTACTAAGATCAAGAATAAGCATCAAACTAAAGACGCAGAATTTATCTTACTAGTAGGGACTGAAAATGGTAGTACGCTTCGCTTTGCTAATGCGATACACGAACAATTAAATGCACAAGGTAAAGTTTCTTATTTAGCGCAGCTTAATCAATACAACGTTTTTCCAAAAGCTAAACATTTAATTGTTTTTACCTCAACTTACGGTTTGGGAGATCCGCCTTCTAACGGAAATAGGTTTTTGCAATTAATCGATAAGTTTCCGCAAAAGGACCAAATCAATTTTTCTGTTGTTGGTTTCGGATCGCATGCCTATCCAGATTTTTGTGAATTTGCTAAACAAGTTGACGCGAAATTGGCAGAACAAAACTGGGCAAAACGATTTACAACGCTACATACCGTCGATGATAAATCTGCTCCGCAATTTGTAGCTTGGGTAAAAAATTGGAGCGAGAAAGCCGAAGTAGAATTAGCTACTACACCTGCGCTATACGCTAAAAAACCTAAAGGCTTACAAAAGATGATGGTGTTGGATAGGACAGAGGTTCATGAAGACGAACAGACATTTTTATTAACCATCCGTACACCAGCTAGAACTAAATTTACTTCGGGAGATCTACTGGCCATTTATCCAGCGGATGATAACAGAGAACGTTTGTATTCTGTAGCAAAGTGTAATGGAAACGTACAATTGGTCATCAAACTTCATCAGCCAGGTTTGGGCTCTGAGTATTTGAATAACCTAAAAATTGGTGATGTTTTTAAAGCTAGAATGGTTGCTAATGCTTCATTTCATCAGCCTAAAAATAAAGCTGTTGTAATGATTGGAAATGGTACCGGAATAGCTCCGTTTTTGGGAATGATTGCACAGGGTGCTAAAAACTCTGATCGTCGTTTGTATATCGGTTTCCGTAAAGAAACGGATGTGATTAAGCAACATCAGCTATTTCTAGACCAGCAAATACAAAATCATAAATTGCAAAGCTACCAAATTGCTTTCTCTCGCGAACAGAACCATTGCTATGTAATGGATTTAATTCGGAATGATGCCCAACAGTTAGCACAATTGTTAAAAGAAGGAGCTATGGTTATGATTTGTGGTTCGCTATTGATGCAGCAAGATGTAGAAAAAGTATTGAATGAAATTTGTTTAGAAATAAATGGCAAAGCACTTTCGTTTTACACAGAAAAAGGTCAGTTGTTGACCGATTGTTATTAATAAAATTTACCCTCTCTCCCGATAAATAGGAATCTCTCCCAAAGGGAGAGAAAAACTAGAGACCTAATGAACTTTGCTATTCTCTCCTTTTGGGAGAACCGGAGAGAAACGTAGCTCATTGATACGGAAAAACAATGGACACTTATCAATAGATGCCCGCAGGGCAGAGAGGGAGATCTATAAAAAAAATAGAAGATGAAATCGATTTTTATACATTGCCAAGTTGCGCTGATCCTTCTGATTTTATTCACATCTAAATTAAACGCCCAGGTACAACGACAACGCCCAGTTACCTTAATGGGCAGTCGTTTTGATATCACTATTGTAGCAACAGATTCACTACAAGCAGAAAAACACATTGATGAGGTGATAGCAGAAATCAGTAGGATAGAAGACCTAATCTCTGATTGGAAAGCCAGTTCTCAAATTTCTGAAGTTAATCGTAATGCAGGGATTAAGGCTGTAAAAGTAGATAGAGAAGTTTTTGAACTTACTAAACGGTCACTTTATTTCTCCCAATTAACTAATGGGGCATTTGATATTAGCTATGCTGCTATGGACAGAATTTGGAAGTTTGATGGCTCCATGAAGCAAATGCCCTCGCCAGAGGAAATTGCGAAATCGGTAGCAAAAGTAGGTTATAGAAACATTGAGCTAGACAGTGCCAATTCTACCATCTTTTTAAAATTAGTGGGTATGAAAATAGGCTTTGGAGCAACAGGCAAAGGTTATGCTGCAGACAAAGGCCGGGAATTGATGGAAGAAAAGGGAATTAAAGCCGGTATAGTAAATGCTTCTGGAGATATGGCCACTTGGGGCAAACCAATTAAAGGTAAAGCCTGGAATGTGGGGATTACCAATCCCTTTTATGAAGAAAAATACCTCGCCATTATTCCATTAAAAAGAGAGGCCGTTACAACTTCCGGTAGCTACGAAAAATATGTAGAATTTAATGGTAAACGATACGCACATATCATCAATCCCGTTACTGGATATCCTGCAACAGGTTTAATTAGCGTGACCGTTATAGGAGCAAGTGCAGAGAAAGCAAATGGAATAAGCACTTCTATTATGGTGTTGGGAAAGGAAAAAGGATTAGAACTTATTCAACAATTTCCGGCATATAGCTGCGTATTAATTACCGATCAAGGTGAAGTTGTAAAATCGGCCAATTTCAAAGGCAAGGTTGATAAAAAGCTAAAATAATAGAAATCCAACTAAGTCTATTCCTGCCATTTCTGCTTTGCCAGAAAACCCTCCATTAACGCTATTTTTTAGCTGTGCCATAATTTAAGCACTTACGATTCACTATGCTCCTAAGATTATAAATGATTGATAAATCAAACGAGATTAATAGGGAAATTCATCGGTGTTTAAACGGATCATATCCGAAGGAACTCCGAACAAACTCCGAAGAACATCCGAAGAAGCTCCGAACAAACTACTATTTTTAATGAATTGATATGAGGATGATTTAATACCTTTTTGGATAGGTTGCTTATCAGATTCGCAATTAGACATAACCAAACTTTACGCTCTTTGCGTACCCGTTCAGAAATTTCGAGAAGTTCTTATTTTTTTACCTGAAAATTAATCGCATTCCATGTTAGGAGGTGGAAGTTTTCACAGCTTAACGTAAAGAGGTGGTTTTGATTAAAGCTTATATTCGTCAATTAACTCGCCAATCTGTTTGGCATAGTCAACACCTAATTCTTCCGAAGTCCAGGTGGTTTGCCCATCAGACGATACTGCATGGACGATGCCCAGTTTCTCACTTCCATCAAAAATATCATAAGCATTATCTAGGCGTGGTTGTATGGTCAGTGTTTGACCAACTAAATTGACTTCAAAAGGCTCCATAATTGTTATTGATTATTCTTAAAGAATAACACCTCAACGATGAACTTGTTTTATTGATAAAACTGAAAGTAAGTTTTGGCGATGAGCCAAATGGCAAAACCGATAATAACGATACCGGCAATTTTGTTCAGTTTCTTTAGGGTATTTTCCTTGATGCGATACCGAAGTTTACTGGCATAAAAGGTTTTGAGTGCATCAATAGAAAGCTGTGTGGCCATTGCAATTAAGAAACAAAGAATTTTTTCGGGCAGGGTACTCAGCTTTACCGAAATAATTCCGCTTACTACTACCCAAAACATTAAAGTTGAAGGAGTAAGAAGACACATCAGAAAGCCTTTTAACACATAACCACGTTTACTTACCTTGATATGATCGCCCTCCGAATAGTTGATTTTTACATTTGATACCAGGTAATATATGCCTACACCTACAATAAAAATGCCGCCAACTATGCCGATATATTTATCAAAACCTTCCTTGTATTCGAAAAATTGAGAGCCAAATAAAACAATGCTAATTAAAATAAGGTCGCTTACAATTACGCCGGAAGCTAGAGAAAAACCTGCTTTAAAACCTCTTTCGATACTGGTCTTAATCATAGCAAAGAAAACAGGTCCGGTTACAAAAGAAGAAATTAAACCCGCCCCAATACCCAAAATGATTGCTTCAAACATGTTTGCTTTCGTAATTTCTGCTAATATCCGATTTTCAGCTTTAAAACCTCAATTTTTATTCAGTTTTTACAATTTGGAACTGAGTTGTAAATACATTGACTAAAACAACAAAGTGTAAAAAATACACTATTAGTTTTACGGAAAAATACCTATGTTTAGCACAAATTATCAAACCTTAAATTTTAACCAAATATGGAACAAAATGTAAAGACCAACTGGGCGCAGTTTATCCCGTTGGCAACTGTATTTTTCTTCTGGGGTTTCGTGGCTGCAAGTAACGATATCCTCATCCCCGTTTTTAAAGAAGCGTTTACGCTTTCGCAATTTGAAAGTCAACTGGTTTCTTTTGCCTTTTACATCGCATATACTGTAGGCTCACTGATTTATATTGGGATTTCTGCAGCAATGAAAACAGATTTAATCAATAAAATTGGATATAAGAACAGTTTAGCATTAGGTCTAGGTATTTCTGCAGTTGGTACACTGTTATTTTATCCTGCTGCTAACCTAGGTTCTTTTCCATTAATGCTTTCGGGGCTTTTTATAGTTGCGCTAGGCTTTTCGTTACAACAAACGGTGGCTAATCCTTTAGCTATTGCTTTAGGCCCGGTAAAAACAGGTTCTCAACGCTTAACATTGGCTGGTGGTATTAATAATTTGGGTACTACTATTGGTCCATTGATTGTTAATTTGGCTATTTTTGGTTCAGCTGTTCACGCTACAAATACGTTGGATATACAGAGTGTGAAAATTCCTTATTTGGTTTTAGGGGCCGCTTTTCTAGTTGTTGCTATTTTTCTTAAATTTTCGCCGCTGCCAGATAAACCGGCAATAGCAGAGGAGGAGAAAGACAGCGTTGGAAGTAAGTCTTCTGCGCTTAAATATCCTCAACTAGTACTAGGTATGATAGCAATATTTGTTTATGTGGGTGTGGAGGTATCTACAGCGAGCAATTTGCCAGAATATATGATTAAACATTTAGGCTTTACCACAAGTCAGGTGGCACCTTATATCTCTCTATATTGGGCGAGTATGATGATTGGTCGTTGGACAGGTGCCGTGGAAGCTTTTACTGACAATATAGGTCTACAAAAAGTTTTAAGGTTCGTAGCTCCATATTTGGCATTTGGGGTTTTCTTAGCCGTTAACGCTTTCTTCGGTCACGACTTAGCACCTTTTTATGTTTACGGACTAATCATTTTAGTTTTGATTTTAGCTGATTTAATGAGCAAAGGAAATCCTGCAAGAATGCTGTTGATTTTCTCTTTGGTAGGTATTTTAGCATTGTTGATTGGTATGTTCACTACTGATATGGTAAGTGTTTATGCTTTCACTAGTGTTGGTTTATTCTGTAGTACACTATGGCCGTGTATCTTTACTTTAGCGGTAGCTGGATTAGGTAAGAATACCAGTCAAGGTAGTAGCTACTTAATTATGATGATTATGGGAGGTGCAATTATCAGCCCACTGCAAGGCTTGGTTGCAGGGTTTGTAGGCATACAGTATAGTTATATTATAGGTATTTTATGTTTCGCTTACCTAGTGTTCTATGCTTTGAAAGCAAGTTCAATCTTAAAAGCTCAAGGCATTAGTTTCGATAAGAAAGTGTCTGGTGGACATTAATAATTTAAATCATATTAAAATGCCTTCCATTTTTGGGAGGCATTTTTTTTTGTGATCACTCAAACGTTTGCGGAGTTTTTAATTTTTAAAAATATTTAAAATGCTAGGGGTTTTGTTTAAGTTAGTCGAATATTTAAAACCAAACTAACACCATGACATCAACTCAACCACAAAACAGAACTGCATTATTACCAATGGTAATCTGTTGTGCGCTGTTTTTCATTTTAGGCTTTGTAACCTGGGCTAATGGTTCTTTAATTCCTTTTGCCAAAAAGGCGTTTGATCTTGAAACAGACTTACAAGCTTTCTTAGTTACTTTTGCTTCGTACATAGCTTATTTTTTCTTAGCCATTCCTAGTTCTTGGATACTTAAAAAAATAGGGTTTCATAATGGTTTAGTAGTAAGCTTAGTTGTTTTAGGCTTAGGTTCTTTACTGTTTATTCCAGCCGCCGAGCAAAGTAGCTATGTCTTATTCTTAACTGCAATATTTGTTCAAGGTTCGGGAATGGCTTTGTTGCAAACAGCAGTAAATCCATATTTAAGTATCATAGGCCCAATAGATAGTGCTGCTCAGCGTATTTCTATTGCTGGTTTCTGTAATAAAACAGCAGGTATTGTAGCTCCAATTATATTGGGTGCATTACTATTAAAAGGCGCTAATGCGGCAGAAGCAAGATTAGCCAGTGCTGCGTCTGAAATAGAAAAACAATCGATACTGAATGAGCTATTAGATCAATTGCATACGCCTTATATCGCATTAGCAGTGGTTTTAGGGATTCTTGCTTTGCTGCTGAAGTTTGTTAAACTTCCAGAAGTTAATGTAGATGAAGAAGAGGTTACAATAGAAGGAACAACTAACTCTAATAAAACCATATTTAGCTATCCTCATCTTTTCTTAGGTTCTTTGGCTATTTTCTTTTGCGTTGCAGTAGAGGTAATGGCAGGCGATATTATTGGAACCTATGCTAGAGAATTAGGTTCAGTGCCTCAGGTTTTTAAAGACAACGGTACGGCATTTACTTTAGGTTTTATGTTGGTAGGGTATTTAATAGGTATGATTACTATTCCTAAATTTATCAGTCAGCAAAAGGCACTTATGGTATGTACTACCGTTGGTATACTATTTACAGTACTTTCCGTATTCACTACAGGTGTAGTTTCTTTTTGGTTTGTAGCTTTATTAGGTTTGGCAAACTCATTAATGTGGCCAGCTATTTTCCCTTTGGGTATTAAGGGATTAGGTAAATTTACTAAAACTGGTTCTGCAATCATGATTATGGGTATAGCTGGTGGTGCAATTTGGCCATTGGTTTACGGATTTATGAAAGATAAATTACATATCGACTTTCAGCATGCATTTTTATATGCGATGTTACCGGGTTATTTATACATTACTTACTTTGCAACAAAGGGGCATAAGGCTGGCGCAAAATCTAAATAGATAACAGAAAATTTTTGCAACACAATAAAAATACTAATTTTGAAAAGCTCTCCGGTTTCTAGCCGGGGAGCTTTTCATTTGATAAGAATGGCGAAAAAGACATTTAACGAAATTTATATGAACTTGGCATCAGATCTTGCTAGTCGCTCGCATTGCGTGAGGGCTCATGTAGGTGCTGTGCTTACAAAAGATACCCGTATCATTTCTATCGGCTACAACGGCCCACCTCCCGAAACGCATAATTGCGATGAAGAATGGCCAGAGACTGGTTGTGCCAGAGATAGTAAGGGAAGTTGTTCGTTGGCGCTCCATGCTGAGGAAAATGCCATTCTATATGCTGTAAAAAATGGCTCAAAGATTGAAGGCTCTACTTTGTACACCACCTTGTCACCTTGTATTGCTTGTGCCAGATTAATCCTTTCTTCTGGTATTAAGGAGGTTTATTACCGAGATTCGTATGCTGCTTATAAAGGTTTAGCTAGTGATGAAGGCGTAGATTTCCTAAATAGATTTGGAGTGAAAACTACACTTTTAAATAGCAATTAAAATCATTAATTTAGACGGCGTAAATGCCCTCTAATAAGATACCCTTTAATGTAACCATTTGGTTGTCTGTGTTTTTTGCTGTATTGATGTCTTGCAGCACAAATCAAGATAAACACAGCAATGCTGTGATAGATTCCCTTGTTTTTGCAACAGATTGGGGCTATAGTGACGACGAAAGTAAAAAGGAGAAGTCTCTTAAAAAACTACAGCACGCATTAGATACCGATAAAAGCTTATCCCAGAAATCTAGATATAGTATCTATAACGGTATTTATTTTTATCATTTCTTTAAGGGTAATTTTGAGAAGGCATTGTTTTATGCCGATAGCATGCTTTATGCAATAGAAGCCACTAATAATAAGAAGAAATATATTAAAGAATTGGCCGCTGCTTATTATTGTAAGGGAGATGTGCTATTTAGGTTAGGGGCGTATGAACAGGCTTATAAGAACTACTTCCTTGCAAAAAAACTACAACCCATTATTGTAGATAAATGCGCCAATAGCAGCTATAGCTATCGTATCGCAATGATATTGTTCCGACAATCTAAATACAAAGAAGCTACCCATTATTTTCGGGAATGTTTACAGGAAGTAAGTACTTGTAAACAGGGATTTACCGAAGTTTTTAAGCAGCAGGAACTACTTAACAATATTGCATTATGCTATTCCAGACAAGCTAAATTGGATAGTGCTTTGATTTTCTATAACAAATCGATGGATTTTGTAAATGCCAACGATACCTTGTCTGGTAAAAGTAGCTATTTCATGATTGCTAGAGGTGTATTATACGGAAACATGGGTGGTGAATTTTTGAAGCAGAAAAAATACAAACAAGCAGAGAGTTTACTTAAAAAAAGCATTGCCATTAACGGAAGACAAGGTTTTGATAGTGTAGATGTAATTACAGCAAAAATTAAGCTAATCAATACTTATCTAGAAACTAGCCAAACAGACTCTGCGTATAAATATCTAAAATCTTTAGAAAGAAGCAACCAGAACATGGAAGTGCTCAACAATGTTCAGGCTTACCATTTGCTTTATTCAAAATATTTAAACGAAATAGGTAATAGTAAGGATGCTTTTACTCATCTACAACGTTACACTACGCTAACAGATTCGGTTCAAAAGCAGCTAGATAAGCTTAAATCTACAAATATCGATGAGCGATTTAGGAATTTGAGCAACGAAAATGAGATTGACGCCCTAAAAAGAGAAGCAGAGATCCAACAACGTTATTTATACATCACAATGGTGTTCATTTTTATGGCAGTGGTTATTGTGGCATTGATTTATAGCTATTGGCGAAGATCTAAAAAGAACGTAACGCTATTAACGGAGTTAAATAACGAAGTTTCTTTACAAAAAGATAAACTAGAAGAAGCTTTTACAAAACTTGGAATTAGTGATAAGGAGAAAGATACGATTTTAAGAGCGGTGGCCCATGATTTAAGAAACCCAATTGTTGGTATTTCTAGCCTAACAAAGTTGATGATACTGGAGGACGAGCAAGGTGTAAATACAGATAAACTTACGTTGATAGATGGTGCTTGTAACAATGCCCTCACATTGATTGATGATATTATTGAAGCTGCTGAAAATAAAGAGGAAGTAGATTTTGACGGAAAGAAAACGCAGGCTGATGTGATTGAAATTGTAAAGAATGCTATTGCTTTATCTAGCTATAGAGCAGATGAAAAGCAGCAAAAAATCACTTTTGAAGCACCTATTGCCAAGTTAGAGGCCCATATTTATGCGCAAAAAGTAGCAAGGGTAATTAGTAACTTGATTAATAACGCCATTAAGTTTAGCGAAACAGGACAGGCAATTAAAGTTACAGTAGAAAAACTGTCGGAAACTGTATTGTTTAAAATAGCAGATAATGGGATTGGCATTCCTGATCAGTATGGTAATGATATTTTCCAATTGTTTACCTCTTCAAAACGTTTTGGTACTAAAGGAGAGAAATCTTACGGTTTAGGATTATCTATCTGCAAACAGATTGTAAGTGCTCATGGCGGCGAAATCTGGTACGAAAGCAATCCCGCTGGAGGTACTATTTTCTGTTTTACTTTGCCTTTGTAATGTTTTTAGGAACCACCTAAGATACCTTAGTTCATTTTAGTTTTATATTTGTGCTTAAACTTAGATTTACTAAGATGTCTTAGATGGTAAAATATCGAAAATTGCTTTTGTAACCGATAAGCACTGAAATTGCTCTTTATAAAAAATAATCAAATAACCTTTAGACAATTAACCAAATATCATCTCAAATTCTTACTTTTGCGGATGCTAGAAAAAATCATTATCCTCGATTTTGGTTCGCAATTTACACAGCTGATTGCACGTCGTGTTCGCGAATTAAATGTATACTGCGAAATTCACCCATTTAACAACATTCCGGCCTTAGATGCTACGGTAAAAGGAGTAATCCTTTCGGGAAGTCCATCTTCTGTACGTCAAGAAAATGCACCTTTTGTAGACCTAAATTTGTTTAAAGCTTATCCTTTATTGGCGGTTTGCTACGGAGCGCAGTTTATTGCACAACAAAGTGGAGGTAATGTAGAAGCATCGGCAACGAGAGAGTACGGTAGAGCTAATCTAAGCTTTGTAAATAACGAAAATCCTTTGTTTAAAGGTATTTTGGTTGATTCGCAAGTGTGGATGAGCCACGGTGATTCAATTACTCAGGTGCCAGATCATTTCGAAATTATTGCAAGTACCTCTGAAGTTAGAGTAGCTGGTTATCAGGTAAAAGGAGAGCAAACTTATGCTATTCAATTCCACCCAGAAGTAACCCATAGCACAGATGGTAAAACTTTATTGAGCAACTTCTTAGTTGGTATCTGTGGCTGTAGCCAAGATTGGACCTCTGACGCTTTTGCAGAAACGACCATTGCAGAATTGAAAGAACAGTTAGGAGAGGATAAAGTAGTTTTAGCACTTTCTGGCGGTGTAGACAGTAGCGTGGCTGCGGTATTATTGCACAAAGCTATCGGCAAGAACTTACACTGTATTTTCGTAGATAACGGTTTGCTTCGTAAAAACGAATACGAAAGTGTATTAGAACAATACAAAGATTTTGGTTTAAACATTAAAGGTGTTGATGCAAAAGATAGATTTTTAGGTGAATTGGCTGGCGTAGAAGATCCAGAAAAGAAACGTAAAATCATTGGTCGTGTGTTTATCGAAGTATTTGATGATGAAGCGCACCAAATACAAGATGTGAAATGGTTAGCACAAGGCACCATTTATCCAGATGTAATCGAATCTGTTTCGGTTAATGGCCCATCGGCTACCATTAAATCGCACCATAACGTAGGTGGTTTGCCAGATTTCATGAAATTGAAAGTGGTTGAGCCATTAAAAACTTTATTTAAGGATGAAGTGCGTAGGGTAGGAAACACTTTAGGTTTAGAATCGTTTATTCTAGGTAGACATCCTTTCCCGGGACCTGGTTTAGGAATCCGTATTATTGGAGAGGTAACTGCAGACAAAATTGCGATATTACAGGAAGCAGATCATATTTATATCCAAAACTTGAAAGATGCTGGTTTATACGACCAAATTTGGCAAGCTGGAGCAATATTCTTACCGGTGCGTTCAGTAGGTGTGATGGGCGATGAGCGTACTTATGAGAACGTTATTGCGCTAAGAGCGGTAGAATCGTTAGATGGTATGACTGCAGATTGGTGCCATTTGCCTTATCCGGTACTCGCTAAAATATCCAATGAAATTATCAATAAAGTAAGAGGGATTAACCGAGTTGTATATGATATTAGTTCGAAACCGCCAGCAACTATTGAGTGGGAATAAGTATTTAAGATTCGAATTGGAACCACCAAGAAACATAGTTATGTTGACTATAGCTATGCTTACAGGGTTATTCAAGAGCTTTTTCAAGAAAAACTTATGTGCCTATCCCGAACGTTCGGGACAAGTAGTGGTTAAAAATTCTTTCACACTTTTAGCGATAACTCTAATTGCTGTATTAGCGAGTTGTTCGCCCAAAATAACTAAGCCGGTGGCAACCGCCCCGGCTAAACCTATTGAACAAAAACCAGTTGCTAAATTTACACAAGGTAATATCAGCGTTTTTGTTCCTTTTCAGCTTCATCAGTTTAACTTAAAAACCGTTACCAAAGCACAAATTGGCAAAGCTGATATGGCCTTAGATTTTTATCAAGGTTTAATGTTGGGAATTGATTCTGCTGCTAGCGAAGGTCTGAACTTTAAGGTAAATGTATTCGATAGTAGAGATGATAACAGTCAGTTAGCCGTGTTAAGTAAAAGGGAAGCAGTGAAAGCCAGTAATTTAATGATAGGTCCTGTTTTTCCAGACGGGATTAAATACATGACTGCTTTCTCCGAAGCTAACAAAATGCCAATTGTATCGCCTTTGGCAGCATCAAAACCTAGCGAATTCAATAACCCTTACTTGATTTCTGTGGTGAACAACATAGAGCAACATGGTGTTAAGGTAGCAGATTACATCGCTAAACAATACAAAGCAGATCAAACCATTGTCGTTTTGATCAATACCAAGAAATCTTCTGATGAAGCTTTTGCAGCTCCAATTAAAAAGCAATTTGCGGCTAAGTATCCTGGTTTCTTAGTGCAGGAATTTTCTTCTACTTACGTTTTCGAAACGAAGATGGTAAAAGGTAAGAAATATGCCGTAATCATGTGTTCGGATGATGCATCTTTTGTTGCACCAAGCTTAACCAAGCTATATCGCTTGAAAAATGTCGCAGACTATCCAATCCAAGTTTTTGGACATCCAAACTGGGCAAAGCAAACTTATAATATTGATCAGTTGCAAAGTCTTCAAACGGTTTTAAGTTCATCGTACCATGTTGATTACAAGAGTAAAGCTGTGATAGATTTTATTAGGGCGTATCGCAATAAATATGAATTTGAACCTACAGAATATGCTTTTAAGGGCTTCGATATTGGTTTTTACTTTGGTAAATTGATGGCAAAGCATGGTGCTAGTTATGCTGATTTCATCATTAAGGAAGACTATAAAGGTTTGCATAACGACTTTGATTTCGGTTATGATGCCGAATATGGATTCTATAATCAACATTTGGTGATGCTAGCTTATAAAAATATGTCGCTTAGTCAGGTGGATTAGTAAGTAAGGAATAAAGAACAAGGATCAAAGAACAAAGAGCAAGGAACAAAGATTAAACAGTTAAACCGAAACTTATAACTTAAAACGTACTACTTACAACTTTCATGAAAGTACACCATCACATCAGGGCATTTGAGCAAGTTTTAGCAAGTTACGATGGTAAATTGCCATTACACCGACATTTGATTGTTTATTTCAAGCAGAACAAGCAAATGGGCTCGTCGGATAGGAGATGGGCAAGTAGATATATTTACAGCTACTTTAGGTTGGGTAAAGCAGTTTCTGCTTTGCCTACTGTAGTGCGTTTAGCAATTGCTGATTTTCTTTGTAATACCAATTTAAGTTTGGTTACCGAACATCATTTTGCTGCCGGTGTAGCACATATTGCCAAGCCTATAGAGGAGAAGGTTGCTTTCGTAAAATCGCAATATCCCAATTTTGAATTAGCGGATGTTTTTCCATTTAAACATGAACTTTCAGAAGGAATTGACCAGGAAGCTTTTCTACTCTCGTTATTTGTGCAGCCAGATTTGTTTATCCGTGTTAAGGAGACGCATTTGCCTACCATTAAATCGAGGATTGAAGCTGCAGGTGTTCCTGTTGAAGAATTATCGGATACTACGTTGGTATTGCCGAACGGTACAAAGTTAGAGCAGATTATAGATGATGCCCGTTTATATCAGGTGCAGGACCTTTCATCGCAGAAAACTGGTGCTTATTTCCAGCCACAGCCTTATGATTATTGGTGGGATTGTTGTGCCGCATCTGGTGGGAAATCACTCCTGATCCATAGCTTGGAACCTAAGGTGAAATTGCTAGCCAGCGATGTACGGGAAACTAGTTTGGGGAACTTACAAGAGCGTTTCATTGCAGCTGGAATTAAGGATTTCCAGAAAAAGACGATTGATCTTTTGCAAAATAACGATCAAATACTACATCACTATGAGTTTGATGGTATTTTGTTAGATGCGCCTTGTTCTGGCGCAGGTACTTGGGGACGTACGCCAGAAATGTTGTGCTTTTTTGAAGAGTACAAAGTGGCCAACTATGTAAAACTACAAAAGGCTATTGCCGAGAATGTGGTGAAATATCTAAAACCTGGTAAACCTTTAATTTATATGACTTGCTCTGTTTTTAAGCAAGAAAATGAGGATGTAGTCAACTACTTGTTAGAGAAGTTTCCTTTGAAGTTAGAAGTTATGGAATTGATTAAAGGCTACAACGATAAGGCAGACAGCATGTTTGTCGCAAGGTTGATTAAGGAGTAGTCTTAGCAGTTTACGGTTTACCTTACTCTCAATATTCTTAAAAATAGTATATTGCGTGGCAAACTATTTTATGTCTCGAACGCTGCTCTTCTTTTTAGTCTTACTGACTTTTCCTTTCTCAAATTATGCCAGTTTTGAGGAGGTGAAGCCTATTAAAGTAGGAAAAGTTGTAAAAAAAGTAATTAAGTCTCCCAAAAGAGCAGTTTCTATTGCAAAAAGATGTAATAACGCAAATGTAGAATTGTTTACAGCTGATACAGGTCCTTATCAATGGCAAAAAGATGGCGCTGATATTGTTGGTGCAACAAGCAACACTTATAGCCCCACAACAGCAGGAAAGTATGTGTTGGTTATAGGGAGTGAAACCAGTAACGAAATTGAACTAAATTTTCTAAATCCTACGGCTAGTTTTACCCAAAATTCATCGGGTAATGCTTGTGGTTCAGAAACTGTTAGTTTTACTAACACTTCTAATAATGGCGAAACTTATTATTGGGAATTTGGTGATGGAGCAACTAGTAGAGAAGAGAATCCAACCCATGAATTTAAGGCAACTCCTGGTAGTGGAAATCAAAGTTTTACCGTAAAGTTAACCGTAACCAGCGCCGAGTGTAAAAGTGTCGTTTCTGCTACCCAAAATGTAAGTGTAAAGCAAATGCCTGATGCTAAATTAGGAGGTACAGGCTCATATACTTATGACGGTAAACCCTATTTTAGAGTATGTTCTAATAACTCGTCTACATTTAATTTTACAAATCAATCATCTACAAGTAGCATTAATACCAATTATAAGATTGATTGGGGCGATGGTTCGCCTGTATTTGAAGGAACTACTTTTAATGCAACTTCGCATACCTATAATAAAGGTATATACTCGTTAACTTATACTGTAACAGGGAATAATGGTTGTATAGCTACAGTTATTTATACCATTTTTGTAGGTGGAAATCCTGCTGTTGGTTTGGGTAACCCGGGAAATACCTCTATTTGTACAGGACAAACATTGGAGTTTCCAATTACCCTAACGGAAAATAATCCAGTAGGAACAACTTATACCATACGGTTTAATGATGGCTCTGATCCTATTGTTTTACAACATCCATTGCCTTCAAATTATAAAATTGTACACACATTTACCAAAAGCTCTTGTGGAACTACAAGTTATAATGGTACAACTCCTTATCCAAATGCCTTTGCTGTGTTTATCGAAGCATCAAATCCTTGCGATAAATCTGGAGCAAGTGTAGTTCCAATATATGTATCTGATAAGCCTAAAGCATCTTTTACTATTGATAAGGGAAAAGCAATATGTGAAAATACCTCGTTGAGGTTTACAAGTACAAGTAAAGGAAATACAGCTTCTTCTTCGGGTTGTCAGATTGGGAAATTAATATGGGTAATTGAGCCGTTAAGTGGAAGTTCTAGTGCTGGCTATTCAACAGCAAGTAATTTGGGTAACGATTACGGTTTTTTAACAGATCCTGGTAGTTGGTTAAATGGAGCAAATAGTGTAGATATTTTATTTAAAACTGCTGGAAGATACCGTGTAAGCTTAAAGGTAGCAGCAGATGCAGGTACAGGAAGTTGTGGGCCAGATTTATATTCTGAAGAAATTTGTGTAAACCCTAAACCAGTAGCAAGTTTTACTTTGCCAGCAGCAAATTGTGTACCTTTTGTTCTAAAGCCTAACAATACCTCTAATAGCCCAACGTCTAGCTGTGGTACAAATACTTACCAATGGTCTGTAACGAGAAAAGCACAAATAGATTGCGACAGAATAGGAATCTTGCCTACCTATGTTAACGGAACGAGTGCTACATCAGAAAACCCAGAGTTTAATTTTACTATACCAGGCATATACACTATTCAGTTAATAACAAAGAATTCGGATGGTAGCTGCACTTCAAATCCATATACGCAAGATGTAACTATAAAATCCACTCCATCTATTACATTTAGTACTTCAAGTTATACCGTATGTGAAGGCGGTGCTTTTACCCCAACTGTAACAATTAAAAACTGTTATTCTACCGGAGATATTGATTACTATTGGACTTTTCCCAGTTCTAATACACCGACCTCTAATTTGAAAAACCCAACAGATATTATATACCCAACAAAAGGGGTATATGCAGTAGGATTAACGTTGGTTACAGAATGTGGTTCTGTTTCTACGGGTGTAAATATTACCGTAATCGAAAAACCAGTTTTAGCTGATAAAAATAATATAATAGCATGTAATGGAGCTATAGTGTCCGTTGGCGCTTTTGCTAATGTATCGGGAATGACAGGTGTAAGTTATACGTGGACTAATAGTAATACAGCTATAGGATTGGCATCGTTAGGTACGGGAACCATTTCCAATTTTACAGCTAGAAACACGGGTACTACACCTATCACTTCAACTATAACGGTTACACCCACTTCAGGAAGCTGTGTAGGAACTCCTAAAACGTTCACTATTACAGTTAACCCGGCTGTGGCTGCAGCAAATGCAGGTGCTAATCTAACGGAGTGTGATGTAACTAGTACTCGTTTGAGTGCAACGCCAGCCCCTACGGGAGGTGTGTGGAGTGTGGTAACGGGTACGGGGCTTACTTTTGATGATGCTACACGGTATGATGCTACGGTTAGTGGTTTAGTTAACGGAGGTTCTTATGTGTTAAAATGGACAGTGAAGGGTTATGCGCCGTGTGGAGATTCTGAAGATACCATAAATATTACTGTGGCTCCAAAAACAGTAGCAGGAACAACTAGTGGTACAGCAACGTATTGTGGGACTGCTAGTACAGGCACAGTTACCTTAACTGGGCATGTAGGGACTGTCATGGGTTGGGAACAATCAACCAATGGTACCACATGGACAACCATTTTACCACTCAATTATACACCAACATTAAATTACAGTAATTTAACCAGCACAAGATATTATAGGGCAGTTGTAAAAAGTGGAAATTGTAATCAATTGTACTCTTCTGAAACTAAAATTGAGGTTGTGCAAAAACCCAATCCGCCTGCAGTAACCGCAAACTATACTTATTGCTTAAACGATGCTGCTACCCAATTAACTGCTACCGGTACAGATTTAAAATGGTATAAAGGCTTACCGCTCAATAGTACAAATCTACTTGCGGAAGCTCCAACGCCAGCAACAAATATTGCCAACACAATAACTTATCATGTTACCCAAACGCTTGATGGTTGTGAAAGTAATGCTGCTACCATAACGGCTAGCGTAAATCCATCGATTACGAATAATGCCATTGGTGCAGCGCAAGCTATTTGTAAAAATAGTGCTCCAAATAGGCTAAATTCAATTGGTATGCTATCTGGTGGGCTAGGTGTTGGCTCTTATACTTACCAATGGCAATCTTCTACTGATGGTACAAATTTTACAAACATAGCAAGTGCTACTGCTTTAAACTATCAACCTGCATCGCTAACAGACGATGTTTGGTATCGTCGAATTGTTACTAGCGGAACCTGTACTTCAATGTCAAACGAAATCAAAATTACTGTTCAAGGTACTTTAGATCATATTGGTATTAGTGCTAATCAAACGGTTTGTAACGGTGCAGTGCCTGCTAAGTTAATTGGTGAAGTTCCTACTGGCGGAAGCGGCACATTCACTTATACATGGGAAAGGTCGATTGTTTCTGCTACTACTGGTTTTTCGGCAATTCCTAATGCTAATGATGCCGATTATCAGCCGCTGGCTTTAACACAAACTACCTATTTTAAGCGATTGGTGAGGAGCGGTTCTTGTAATGCCGTATCTGATGTAGTGACGATAACCGTAACGCCTATAGTGACGTTACAGCAACTTCCAGATGTTTTTTTGTGTAATGGTAGTGCCCAAAGTGCCATTAATTTCGCTACAAATATTATCAGTAGCAATATCAGTTTTACTTGGGTAAATAGTGAAACTAATATCGGACTAGCTGCCAGCGGCTCAGCAAACTTGCCTGATTTTACAGCAAATAACAGTCTAAAAAAGCCTTTAATCGCAAAGATAGACTATAAAGCAACCTATAGTGCGGATGGTGTTGCCTGTGATGCACCTGTAAAAAGTTTCTACATAAATGTACTACCCACGGTGACAGTCACCAATAATTTGCCAAATTTAACGTTCTGCACAGGCATAACTACAGTTGCTATTCCTTTGAACTCGGATGTAGATATTTTTGCAGGATCGAGTGTGAAATATCGATGGACTTCATCTGTAGCTATTGGTTTAGCAGATGGCGAAGGTGCGCAAATTCCATCATTTACAAGTGTAAATCTAGGTAATAGTCCCATTACGTCGGTGATTACCATTACGCCATTATATACTTATGGCGGTAAAACTTGTGATGGTACACCTACTACGTATGAAATAACGGTAAATCCTACGCCTAAGGTTGAGTTTTCTTTGCCTAACCAAACCATTTGTAGCAACACATCAACTGCAGAAGTAATATTGACAAGTACCACGGCTAGTGTAGATATCTCATGGACGGCAACACCTGTAGCTGGAATTACTGGCTTAACCACCAGTGGTACCGATAAAATTCCGTCACAAACATTAGTCAACACCACTAATGCGCCAATTACAATTATTTATACTGCTAAAGCGGCAACAACTGGAGCTGCAAATTGTGCTGGCGTTGCTACTAGGTATGAAGTAACGGTAAATCCAATACCTGTAGTAAACGCTGCCGCTACCTTTAAAACCATTTGTAGCAACGAAAAGGTAAACATAGCATTAAGTAGCAATGTTACCGGAACAGTTTATTCTTGGACAGTCTCGACAAATGCCAATATCACTGGAGCAACCAATGGTAATGGTGCAATTATCGATCAATTGTTGATTAACAATGCTACCGAGCCCCAAGAAGTAGTTTATACCATTATGCCGTCGTTTGAAAATGGACAAGTAAATTGTGAAGGTAGTACGATAACGATCAAGGTTAGAGTTAATCCTTCACCAAAAGTTAAATTTTCGGCAACTGATTTAGAGATTTGCTCTGGTGCAACTGTGCCTGATGTTACTTTAAGTAGCACTACACCAAATGCACAAATTACTTGGCAAGTTGCTGCACCTGCAGGTATAAATGGCTTAACCGCATTGACAGGTACTACCGAAATACCAGTCCAAACTTTAATAAATACTGGAAATGTCCCTTTGACAGTGACCTATAGTGCCATGGCTAAAACAGCAGACGCTAATGCTTGTGCAGGCATGGTAACGGTATATAAAGTACTTGTTTATCCGGTAGCTAAAGTAACTAATGCAGTGCTTTCTCAACAAGTTTGTTCGGGTGCAAGTTCAACAGCCGTGGTATTGGCAAGTAACGTATCTCAAGCCACTTTTTCATGGACTGCTACAGCAACGTCTACTGATGTTACTGGTTTTTTAGCAAGTGGTACAGGCAATATTCCTGCGCAGCGACTAATAAATGCAGGTTCTGGTGTACAGAGAATTACTTACCAAATTACTACTTCGGCTTTTGGCTGTGATGGTATGCCAGCTATTTATGAAATTGACGTTTATCCATCTCCGATATTCACTAGTAGTACGCAGCAAAGTGATATCTGTAGTGGGAAGACCTTTCGCTATACGCCAACTAGTTCTACTATTGGAGTTACGTTTAAATGGAATAGGGCTGCGGTTGTTGGTATTAGCAACCTTGCTGCTAATGGAAGTGGTGTAGATGCGGCAGGTAGTATTAACGAAGCTTTGATAAATACCACTACAAATGCCATAGATGTAGTTTATGAGTACGAAATGAGTATTAACGGTTGTTCTACCGGAATAAAAATTCCAATAGTGGTAACCGTAAATCCGGTACCTACGGCAATGTTTGGACCTTTTGTTCAAAGAGGTTGTGCTCCGTTTAATATCACCATCAAGAATTTAAACTCTCGTACATTTCCCAATACTTATACGGTAGATTTTGGAGACGGTAGTCCAATAAAGATTTTTACAGACCAAAATGATATTGTACATACCTACGAAAATGAAACTAATCAGCCAAAGACTTTTTATTTGAAGATTAAAACTACAAATGAGTGTGGTGAAGTTAATTCAATTCCTTATGAAATTATCGTCCAACCTCAAAGTGTGTTCTCTAAGTTAGTACTTCAAGCTTCGGATAAATTTGGTTGCGCTCCGTTTAATGTTGATTTTACCACTTTAAACCAATCGACGGGTGCTAATCTTTTTACTTGGGATTTTGGAGATGGCTCGCCATTACAGCAAACTAGAACTGTAAATGAACGAATTTCACATCTCTACAATGTACCTGGAGATTATACCGTTAAGCTCACTGCCACTAACGGTTGTTCTACTGTAAGTAGCACACAGCAAATTACCATCTATCCGCAAGTAAGTACTAGTTTTACCATAGATAAGCTACAAGAATGTGTGGCTAAAGAAGTTACTTTTAATAATACTTCTGATGCTCAATTTACTTCGCTATGGGATTTTGGCGATGGTACAACAAGTACCGATGTTAATCCCAAACATGTGTTTACCACTCCGGGTACTAAGACGATTACCTTGAGATCCACCAGGATTTATCCAAATGGAGGTTCGTGTACAGCTATCACTACGAGAACTATACAGATTTTGGCAGCCCCAGTGTCTTCGTTCACCACTAATTTGGGCTCATTAAATTGTGGGCCATTTACTTTACAGGTAAGGGCAAATGCGGGCAATGCTGTAAATATAGAATGGGATTTTGGAGATACAGGTGGTATCGGAAATGTAACTTCTGGATTAAACGCTAGTTATACTTATATCAAATCTGGCGATTACCTCATTACATCAAAAGCTTATAACAGTCAAGGTTGTGTTAGCATTAGCACCCAAACTGTTAGGATTACCGAAAGCCCTGTTGCCGCTTTTAATTCTTCTATTAATCAAATTTGCGGCACTACAGGGAAAGTAAATTTTAAGAATGAAACCACTTATAATGGTGCAGATTTTATTACTTATAGATGGTTCGTGAATAGTAGTTTGGTTTTCTCTGGTAAAGATCTGGAACATAATTTTACAGTGCCAAATGGTGCTAGTTTTCCTTACGTTTTCAAAATTAGACTAGAAGCAACTAATGTGGTTGGCTGTAAAACAAGTGTAGAGAAAGAAGTACAATTCAATCCTTTTCCTAAAGCTATTTTCAATTTAGCTGTAGTGAAAGGTTGTGTGCCGTTTAAATTGGTAATTAGCAATCAATCTACTGCTACAGATACATACAAATGGTTTTTAAATGGTTCTTTGGTTTCCAATGACAGGGAGCCACAGCATATTATACTCAATGAATTTGATAAAACATATCGCCTTAAATTGGTTGCAAGTAACCGTTACGGATGTACCGAAAGTGAGCAAACTATAGACGTTGCCACTTATCCGTATTTAAAGGCCGAATTTGTACTGAATCAAGATTTAAGTTGTAATGGCTTGCTCAATTTGGATGTGGTGGATAAGTCAGTTGGTGCAACAACTTATGAGTGGGATTACGGTGATAGAAGTCCTGTTTATGCCGGTACCAATCCTCAGCATACTTATGGTGTGGCGGGAGAATATAACTTAAAGCTAAGGGTTAGTAATGGCTTTTGTACGGATGAGTTCGTTAAAAAAATAGTGGTGTCTAATTCACCGAAAGCTGCATTTCTAAGTAATGTTCGGAGTGGATGTAACCAATTAATGGTAAACTTTCAAAATACCTCTATAAATGCCAGTGATTATTTATGGGACTTTGGTGATGGTACATTTTCGAAAGAGGAAAATCCTAGCCACAACTATGTTTTTGCGAATACAGGTTACACGGTTAAGTTAACGGTTAGAAATAGGTATGGCTGTGCTGATGAAACCACCGCCGTCAGTTTTATTAATGTATTTCCTCCACCAGAAGCACAAATAGTGATATCGCCTAATAAGGTTATCAAAGTTCCGGACTATAGCTTTAAATTTCAAGCCGTAACAACTGATAATATTATAAGTTATAGGTGGGATTTTGGTGATGGAACTAGTGCAGATAGAAAGGAAATTTTGCATAAATACGATAGGTACGGTACTTATAAGGTGAAGTTATACATCACCAATAGTGCGAACTGCACTAATGTAATAGAAGACGAGGTAACCATATTAGATTTTCCAGGGTACTTATTTGTTCCCAACGCTTTTGAACCGAATAACCTGAATAATGATTTAAAGGTTTTTAAAATCAAGGGTGGTGGTATTGCAACTTATAGCTTGAAGATTTTTAATAAATGGGGACAACTATTGTGGGAAACTAACAAAGTTGATGATTTGGGCGTGCCTTTAGAATATTGGGATGGCATGCAGAATGGGCGGCTATTGCCTCAAGGTGCATATTATTGGCAAGCAGAAGCTACTTTTATCAATGGCGGCGTATGGAAGGGAATGAAGTATAAAGGGAAATCGGAAAGTAAGATGGGGGTTATTCATTTAATTAGGTAGAGATGAAGAAATATTGTAAGCTGATTTTGTTTATCAATTTGGGAGTGCTGATGTTTGTTTTCGAAAACATAAAAGCACAAGACTTTATCTATTCGCAATTTTATAATGCACCTAATTATCTCAATCCAGC
This sequence comes from Flavobacteriaceae bacterium PS02338, assembly GCA_029959615.1. Taxonomy (GTDB): domain Bacteria; phylum Bacteroidota; class Bacteroidia; order Sphingobacteriales; family Sphingobacteriaceae; genus Pedobacter. The sequence goes on from JASCOD010000012.1 coordinate 146,855, forward strand.
TTTAAGTGGTCAGTTTGAGGGAGATATTCGGGTAAATATGATTTACAGGTCGCAATGGACTAAGGTGCAAGGTGCTTTGGATAGTTATACATTTTCTGCCGATTACCAACTGCCAATGCTAGGTGGGGGAATAGGTATCATTATGAATAAGTCTACAGAAGGTACGGCATACTTGTCAAAGTTAAATTTAGCTGCCTTATTTTCTTATAATGTGGAATTGAACTATAGTAGCACACTTTCGTTTGGTTTACAAGCAGGGGTGATCAATAGAAGTATAGATACTGATAGATTATTGTTTGCGGATCAGTTAGATGATGGTGGGATTATAAATGGCGCAAGCTCTGCCGCATCTGTCTTTGTTAATAATAATCGTAAGTTTTTTGATGCGGGTACAGGCATTAATCTAGTTACTGATAACTTTATGATTGGTGCTTCTGCACAGCACTTAAATAGACCCGATGAGTCGTTAACTGGACAACTTTCTAAATTGCCAATGCGTTATGGTATGCATGCCAGTTACCTCATTAGCTTGGAGAGATATGGTGAAGAACTTCCAGCAGTTATCCCATCTGTTGTGGTGTATAGACAAGATAAAAGCAATTCTATCAGTGCCGGTTTTCAATATAAAACTAATGCAGTTAATTTGGGACTTTGGTACCGAGGTGATGGAAAACAACAAGATGCCATCGTTTTTTCAATTATATTAGATTTGTTTAAAAGAGATGGAAATACGAGTAAGTTTAGACTGGGGATAAGCCATGATGCTACTACATCTAAAGTGAATTACACCAATACTAGCGGTACTACAGAAGGTGCATTAGCTTTCGAAACCGAAATACCGGGGAGGGCTGAAGCGAGATATATTAGAGAAAGAAATAATAATTTTAACAGGTGTTACAAATTTTACTAACTCTTCCCCTTCAACTTTCCACGCAAATAACTAATCGCTTCTAGCAAGATAGCCAATGCGCCAAGGTATACCGTAAATTGCTCAAATAAGTTCATCTTCGGTTATTTTATATCTTAGATCAATTTAAGCAATTAATGTTACAATCCTGTATTAGTTCTGAAAAGTTTAATTGCGATAGCTAAAAGGATAACGCCAAAACTCTTTCTCAGTACGTTTAAGCCAGTTTTTCCTAATAGCTTTTCTAATCTGGCCGTGTTCTTAAGTACGAAATAAACGAAAACCATGTTCAGCATAATACCAATAAGTATATTTTCTGTGCGGTATTCTGTTTTTAAAGATAGGAGGGTAGTTAAAGAGCCAGCGCCTGCAATTAAAGGGAAAGCAAGAGGAACAATAGAAACTGTCTCTGGTGCTTCGTCTCTAAAGAAGTGAATGCCTAAAACCATTTCCATAGCAATAAAGAAAATCACTAATGAACCCGCAATAGCAAATGATTGCACATCTACGCCAATCACACTTAAAACGGCCTTTCCTCCAAATAAAAACAAAATCATGATAGCCGTAGCTACAATAGTAGCCTTCTCAGATTGGATATGTCCTGCTTTTTTGCGTAACGAAATGATGATCGGGATGGAACCCAAAATATCAATAATAGCAAACAAAATCATCGAGGTAGAGAGAATTTGGTTGAAGTCGAATTGCAAAGGTTCCATACGTTAAAATTTGATGTAAAAGTACGGGTTTAAAAGCGAAAGTTGTAGAATTTGCTGGGAAGTAGTTTTGAAACATAAAAATAGCGGCAAGTTTAATACTAGCCGCTATCAATTTATTTTTTAATAATCACCCTATAAATAAGCAACATCGTCATTGCGAGGCACGAAGCAAAGACGACAAGAGAAAAACTTAGGTGTCTAAAGCGATCGAAAAATCGTAACTCTTCAATCTAAACTCGTAAATTTCCCTATCCTAATTTTTTGTATCTAATTCTTTTAGGAGCTACATCACCTAAACGTTTTTTACGGTTTTCTTCGTAATCAGAGTAGTTGCCTTCAAAGAAATAAACTTGTGAATCGCCTTCAAAAGCTAAGATGTGCGTACAGATACGGTCTAAGAACCATCTATCGTGACTGATTACTACCGCACAGCCACCAAAGTTTTCCAAAGCTTCTTCTAGGGCACGTAAAGTGTTTACATCGATATCGTTGGTAGGCTCATCCAGTAATAAAACGTTTGCACCTTCTTTTAACGTGATTGCTAAGTGCACACGGTTACGTTCACCACCTGATAACACACCAACTTTCTTTTGTTGATCGGCACCGTTGAAGTTAAATTTAGAAACATAGGCTCTAGAGTTTACTTGTTTGTTACCCAGCAGCATATTATCTAAACCATCAGTAATGTTCTCGTAAACTGTCTTATCCGGATTAAGGTCATTGTGCATCTGATCTACATAACCTAACTTCACTGTTTCTCCCACTCTAAAATCACCGGCATCTGGTTGCTCTTGGCCTGTAATTAAACGGAATAAAGTGGTTTTACCCGCTCCATTCGGACCAATAATTCCCACAATACCTGCTGGAGGTAAAGAGAAACTTAAATCTTCAAACAGTAATTTACCATCGTAAGCTTTTGAGATATTGTTGGCTTCAATGACTACGTTACCTAAACGAGGTCCCGCAGGAATGAATAACTCTAATTTTTCTTCACGTTCTTTACCGTCTTCGCTAGCTAGCTTGTCGTAGTTAGATAAACGAGCTTTAGATTTCGCATGACGAGCTTTTGGTGCCATACGAACCCACTCTAATTCACGCTCTAATGCTTTTTGACGTTTGCTTTCTGTTTTATCCTCTTGCGCTAGACGTTTTGCTTTTTGGTCTAACCATGATGAGTAGTTACCTTTCCAAGGAATACCTTCGCCACGATCTAATTCCAAAATCCAACCTGCAACGTTATCTAGGAAGTACCTATCGTGGGTTACCGCAATTACAGTACCTTCATAGTTTTGTAAGAACTGCTCTAACCAGTCGATGCTTTCTGCATCCAAGTGGTTGGTAGGCTCATCTAATAGCAATACATCTGGCGATTGCAACAACAAACGGCACATTGCCACACGACGGCGCTCACCTCCTGATAATACTGCTATTTTAGTGTCAGGATCTGGACAACGTAAAGCATCCATTGCACGCTCTAGTTTGTTGTCTAATTCCCAAGCATTAGAAGCATCGATTTTATCTTGTAACTCACCTTGGCGAGCCATCAATTTATCCATCTTGTCTGCATCAGAGTAGTTTTCTTCTAAACCAAATGCTTCGTTAATCTCTTCGTATTCTTTAAGTACAGCAGTAATTTCGGCAACGCCTTCTTCTACTACTTCACGTACTGTTTTTTCTGGGTCTAATTCTGGCTCTTGGGCTAAATATCCTACCGAATAACCTGGAGAAAATACCACTTCTCCTTGGATAGATTTATCTAAACCCGCAATAATTTTTAATAATGATGATTTACCTGATCCGTTTAAACCAACAACGCCAATTTTGGCACCATAAAAGAAGGATAGGTAGATATTTTTTAAAACCTGTTTTTGTGGCGGATAAATCTTGCTTACCCCAGCCATTGAAAAGATTATTTTTTCGTCAGACATAAATTATATTGTTTTTATGTTATTTAAAGCTATATTTGTGTGTCTTCGGGGACAAAATAGGGGACAAAATTTTAATTACTTGCTATGGTAAATTTTAAATATTCTGACCCTTACATCAGCCCTAAAGGCTACAAAGATAAACAAGGTAAGGCAGTAAGCAAATGGTATATTCGTTATATTGGAAATACCAATAAATTTGCCCCCCTCTCGCCAATTTCAAATTGACCCCCAGAGTTGTTGCCTGAAACAAGCAGAAGTTGTTGTGCAAAAAGGCATCTTAGAATAGATCTTTTAAGTCCTGTTTAA
>JASCOD010000013.1 GCA_029959615.1 Flavobacteriaceae bacterium PS02338
AACCCATTCTACCTACCATGAAAGACATTACCCTATATCGCCCTTGGACGGAGGGCAGCAACAGTGCGGTTCCCCTGTGGAGGCCACTGCTGGCCCTTTCCATCTTCCTGTTTTCCCTCTTTCCCCTGTATGCCCAGCAGTACCCCGTCAGGCTGGTGCCGTTAGTGGTGCCACCCTACAGCATGCGGCTTTCGGACTATGCCACCGGCAGCGACACGAAGCTGCAGCTGCAGGTGCTGATGGCCGACCTTAACGAGCCCCAGCACCAGGTGGGCATCCGGTTCTGGCTGGAGGCCGGCCTTAACGGCGTTCCCTATGCCCAGAGCGGCGACTTTGTGGTTGGCCTCAGTCCCTTTACCCTCTTCCCGGGCAATACGGTTACCCTTGGCAACGTAGAGCTGCGTGCCCTTTTCGAGCTGCGGAACCTCTCCGGCATCAGCGACCAGGCCTACGCCCGTCCACTTCCCGAGGGGCTCTACAGGTTCTGTTTCCAGGCCTACGACTACCAGACCCGCAGGGTACTTTCTGCCAGGTCCTGTGCCACGGTGTTCCTGGTGCAGTACGATCCGCCCATACTGAACCTCCCCCAGCGTGGGGAGAAGGTACAGGCCCCCGCCCCCGGGGGCATACTGTTCCAGTGGATGCCCAGGCAGCTGGCGCCCAACACCCGCTACACCTTCACGCTGAAGGAGCTTTGGGATCCCGGGCAGGATCCCGTTTCGGGCTTCCTGTCCTCACCACCGCTGTGGCAGCAGGAAAGCTATGCGCCCATGCTGCACTATGGTACGGACAAGCCGCAGCTGGTTGCCGGCAGGCGCTACGGCTGGCAGGTACAGGCCAGGAGTGGCAGCCCCGTAATCGGGGGGGAGCCCCACCGAGGACAACGGGGTCTACAAGAACAACGGACTGTCGGAGATCTACTGGTTCGACTATGTGGAGAACTGCCGGGTGCCCAGTTTCCCGATGGCCCGCAACAGTGGGGCTGGGCGCACCGAGCTGAGCTGGATGCCTGCCGGGCAGCCCGTAGGCCAGTTCAGGGTACAGTACCGCAAACGTGGCAGCGTTGGCGATTGGGCGGCAGAACAGAGCGAACGGTCCAGCTATACCCTTACCGGCCTTGAGGAGGGTGCCGAATACGAATACCGCATCGGTACCGTCTGCGGCGGCGCAACAGGTTCCGCCCTGCAGGACAATGGCGGTGACGGTGCCTACAGCTATACCGCCGTACAGTATTTTGCCACCGGTGCCAGGGGCGGCCAGAACGGCAGCTACCAGTGCGGTACCATGCCGGTGGTGGACATCGCCAACAGAAGGCCGCTGCAGGTACAGCTGGTGGCCAACGAGGTGTTCATGGCGGGCGATTTCCCGGTCACCGTTATCCAGGCCGAAGGCAATAGCGGCAGCTACAGCGGCACGGGCTATATCCAGGTTCCCTACCTTGCCGATACGCGTCTGAAGGTAACCTTCAGCAATATCCAGCTCAATACCGACAGGAAGCTGATCGGCGGTGTGGTGGAGACCACCTACGATATAGAAGAGACGAACGTGGTACGGGCAAGAGAGGTGGTGAAACTGTTGGAGGATATTGTTGGACTGATCGGCGATGGTATCGATAAACTGAAGAACCTGCTAAAAGATCCCATCAGGAACAGAAAGGAAATCGAGGAGACGGAAAGGAAGCTTGGCGATGACTTTACCAGAATGATCGACGCGCTACCGATAAGCGAGCAGGAGAAGAAGGAAAAACTGGCAACCTACGAAACGCTGTCCAAACAGATATATACCGCCAGCAACAGCGAGGGCATTGATGAGGCAACGCTACAGGCGGCAGCTGCATCAAAGGCATTGGACGAGCTTAAGGCTGTTGTGAAGGCCGATGCGGAGAGTGTGAAAACGAATGTCTCGGTAAAAAGTGCACAGTTTTTTGCGGAAGTTGTCCCTGATATCAATGCTGGGCTAACTGCATTCCTATCACCAGACGGAAATCCCGTCTACCTAGATAGAGCAATGGTAACCGGTTACCTGAATAATCTTGAAGATGGTACCCTGGTCGGCTTTCGACTTGAAATTAGAAGCGAGAAAAAGGAATATCTATACAAAGAAGGTAAATACCTGGAAAAGACCACCGGCAAAATCTATGAACCTATAAAACTACCTTCCAACGGTAATATCGAAGTCATGCTGGTCATTAAGAAAGAATGCAGCATTGACCTTTATAAGGTAAATGTAGCCTATCCAAACACAGCTAAGACCATTCCATCTATTTCATCGGGCAGATTATTCCAGCGTGTTAAAATAGCTGGCTGCAGGGATAGACTGGATAGGTTTTTTGCAGAAAAGGGTGCTGCCTATACCTCCATGCTCGAAAAGCTTTATGCCATAACTACCTATTTCAAAAAATGTGACATTGGGGATTGGAAACCCTACGAGGGTGGGATAATTCCCTATTGTTTCTGGCAGAACTCCAACACCGGCAAAGAAGCTTTTTATACCGGTTTCGATATACCCTACAGGGTTGGTATAATCGATGGTGCCTACGGGCAGGTGAAGGGATTGGCTGAGCTAAGGGACCAATTGGAAAAGGTCATCTATGCCTACGCCATTGGCGCTATGGACTGCGATAGCCTGCTCAACGATGTTGATGACTACCATATCCTGCTTGACGGGATAAAGAAGCTCAGCAAAGAAAAAGGCATACTCAGTTATGTAGAAAAATCTTTTAAGGAATACAAGGCAAAAGGCATTGCAGAACATGTAAGGGAATGTACCGAAAGCCAAAGGATCATTGAGGAGACCAGCCAAACCATAGACCGCCTATACGAGATTGTAGCAGAAGATGCCAAATTGGTTAAGGTTGCCATAACCGTAGCCCAACAATTGGGAAGTTATGTAGACAGGATTAGTGGCAACGATGAACTGGCACGATACGAAAAAGGCAAGCTAACGACCGAGATATTGGCACTGTTTATTGGCACAGAAGAGGTAAATGCTGCCAAAAAAATGACAGAGTTTGAAAGATTTCTGGCAAGGGCTGCAATGCAAGATGTCGAAAAGGTTGGGGCTAAGGTTGCCGAGAGGACGGCTAATGATCTAACTAAAATTACAGTAGAGGTCGTAGGTAAATATGATTGGGGCTTAGTTAAAAAATATTTTAATTTTATACAAGAATTAACTGGACGACCTGTATTGGCTAAACAAGCTGAAGAGCTAAAATCTGCTTTACGATTAAAAGAATATACAAAGTTGGGCACAGAAGACTATGCGAATCATGTTAAAAAATTTAATTCGGCAAAAAAAGAAGCATTAATAAAAGAGTGGGAGCTTCAAACAGGACAGTTATGGCCTACTTTTAAAGTTGGTGAAGAAGTTTATAGCAAAAATGGTACTTTACTTAGAAAAGCAGGAGATAAATATGATGCACATCATATCATCGAACAAAATTATGGAGGTGAACACAAGTGGTGGAATATGCATCCAGCAAAATTCCCTGATGAGCATCAAGCAGGTATTCATGGATCTTCTTCTCCAGCAAGAGAACTTTTTAAATAATTTATAATATGTCTAATTTTTTTTTCCTAGATAAGTATGTTTTGCCCTCTGAAAAAGAGGTGAGTAATCCTATATATTCCAATTATAAACATCAATTATTCCCAATTGTTAGAGGTAATATAAGTGAAGTTGAAAAGTTTATAAAGATACCCAAAGAGTTAATGGAACTTTATACTTCAATAGGATATGGATTTTTTAATGTTAGAAACAAAACTGCCTTTAACAGATTGTTTGATGCATATAGTTTCAAAGAAATTAATCTAAGGGAAGATTTTTATGAATTTGATCCCCAATTAGATGTTTACGAATTTTTATATAAGGGTGACAAACTATTGTTTTTTGAGATAATTGAAGGAAATTATTTAGCAATAGATAAAAATGAGATTAATGGCAAGAATGAAATTTTTCATTTTGATAAGAAAATAGCTGATTCGCTAGAAGAGTTTCTTATTGAATTAGATGAAAACCCTAATTTCTTAGGGTAGCGTATCAGATGTGTGTATGTTAAGAAAAATAAGTTTTCCGAGCTTTAAAAATTGGGTTCGTTTTTTGAAAAAATAATACAGAAAGTTATTTCCGCTTTGGTTTTGAGTGTTCGCTATTTCAGCGGCCACTTAAATCCTTGTTGAAGTCGAAGACTTTGTCTGGAAATACAGCACTAAGAAATCCATAAAAATAGAACTGCTAAAACGTAGTTATTACTTAGCATAATTTAATACAGAAAGCTATTTCGGTCTGGAGACCTTGGTTTTCTAAATAGATTTAAGTTATCCTTTGGAACACTCAAAACCAGAGGGGGTTAAAATAACCAGTGATTTATGCCCTTGCCCATCATGTTCTGCAATATTTCAACAGTTCAGTGACATGTTCCCGGATGTAAATGTCAAAATTACTACAACAAATTAAGCAATACTTTAAGGATAATAATGTGAATATATTGGTCAGGATATTTAAAGAATAAAAAAATGAAAAAGTATACAATTTTAAAAGCAAACTATTTTGATAATCTTAATGGCCTACAAATCGATGAAATAATAAATGAATATTCATACAGTAAGGAGTTAGTTTATAGTTCACATCAATGGGCTAATTATTTAAGGTATTATATTTTGTTAACGCATTTAACTGATGATGAAATAGATGAATTAAGTATATATATGAGCCAATATTATTGGTTCAAGAAATTTTACAATCTATATTCTAAGTCAAATGGGATCGATGTAGGAATGGAGCAACAGCTTATAAAAATTTTAGAGATCATAGGAAATAAGTTTAAGGATTTCAATTGGGATGAAATAAAGAAAATCAATGACGAAATAGAAAATGAATAAAAATTTAGTGCCTGAAAAGTTAAAGCATTTAATTCCAGTTGTTGAAAAATGGGGAATTAATGATGATGGTTTTAGAGATGAATATATTAATGGTTCTTCTACTTTAGAGTTGTCTAATTTAATTAATTCAGTAAATGAAGAGGATATGGTGAACTTGAATAAATGGTTGTCTGATGAGCTTGAAGTACAGAAAAGTACAGATGAGTATATAAATTATACATGTTTTGTCATGGCTGTTGAATATGCACAAGCAGTACTAAAATCAAGGAAGTGATAATTTTAAAGTCAGACCCAGTCTGGTTTATTTTTCGTTTTTTAAGCGGTCAATTAAATCTTAAAATTGAAACTGAAGACTTTGTTTGGAGATATAGCACTAGCAAAACCATGATAACATGATGCTATAAAAGTGTCCACTCTTTGAAAAAATAATACAGAAAGCTATTTCGGTCTGGAGACCTTGGCCTTCAAAACGAGGTGTTGTTAGTGTAGCAAATGAAATTTTTTGGGAAAGATATAATTTACCATTCCTAGAGGAAGCTTTTGTTAGGGGGGATGATATTAGATTGTTATCTGATCCAAATACTTTATTTGGAGCGACTGGTTTTTATCAAAGAGAAATAGAGTTTATTACTCAGGGTTGGAAAAAGCCGGATGGTACATTTATCCAACCTCTAAAAAATAAGTATAATTACAAATTCAACGAAATTACCAAGACTTATGAAAAAATTAAATAGCATTAATTATGTAGCTTTTAAACAAGGCAAATTATATTTAGAAGACATTCCAATTTCTTTAGGGATAAATATTGAAGTTTGGCTAAAAGAATCTTGTAATATTTCTTATGAATTTGAAAATTATTCTTCTGTATATCCTGAATCTGAAAGGATTAAATTTAAGAACTATGAAAAAGGAGTTTCAATTTATTTAGAGAATAGAATCATTGAAAGTGTAAATATTTATCCATATGAATATCAAAGTAGTTCATGTTTTAAAGGAGACATTTTCATTTTCGATAAAAACTTAGAAGTTCCTTTTAAATCAGATAATATAGAAAACTATTTTCCAGCTATAGAAATTAAGCCAAAAGGTTATTTTAAGAGGTTCTCGCCAAGAGAGACTGTAGATTACCCTATAAGTGATAAATTTAAAATTGAAATTTCAATGGGAAGAGATCCTGAATTGGTAAGTAGCATTAGTTTAAAACATAAGTAGGTAGTGTATCCCCATTTGGCGCAAGTCTTATGTTTTGGGCTTTAGGGTAAGATGACTTGTGCCTGTTAGCATTTACATATTTAAATCGAAGACTTTGTCTGGAAATATAGCACAAGCTGAACTATAAAAATAGAACTGTCAAATTTACTCTTTCTCTGAAAGAAATAGGATATAAAACTATTCCAATCTGGAGACCTTGGTTTTCTAGAGAGGTTTAAGTGGCCCTTCGGAACACTTAAACCAGAGAGGGGTGCATTGGCAGATAGAATACAAGAAGGTAAATATTACATAAGATTCAAATTAAAAGAAAACCTACCTATTGATTTGGAATTTGAGTATGGAGAGGTTATTCCTTGGTTTAAGTTACAAGGGAATGCAGACCAAATAAAATCTAGTTGGAATTTCAACAAATTATTGAAAACTGGAAAAATAGAAATTTTAGAAATCTTAAAATATGAAAATAAAAAATGGATGAAAATAAAATAGTTTCATTTAAGTATATCCCTATTTTAATCAATAAGTATCTTTATGATGGTTTCGAAAGGGGATTTTTCGATAAAAAATTTCAAATTGAAGTTGATGGAGAACAAAGTGTAACAATCACTTCGTTAGAATTTTCTTCTTATAAAGGGAAAGATTTTAAAAACTTAGAAGGAGCTATTGATTCTAAAAGCTTCAATACAATAATTAAAGAGGGAGGATTCAAAAAGCGGACACCTGCTTCATTGGGCTATTTCTGTAAAGAAGAACACATATCAATAGAGTATTTTATTAAGGGTAATTATCTTCTTGCATTTACATATGGTGAAAAGCAACCGTCAAGATGGATATTAGTGCTAGAAGGCATTTGGAAAATTGAGTTTTGAAAATGGAAATTGATAAAAACCAGATAAAAGTAATTGAAGAAATGAAAATTCATTTGGAGCAAGTCTTATGTTTGCGTTTTAGGGTGAAATGACTTGTGTCTGTTAGTATTTACGTTATTTGTTATGGTATTTTTGGTTCGTTATAAGTAAGGCACAAGTCGCCCCCTCTGGTTTAACTGTTCGCTATTTTAGCGGTCAATAAATCCACATTGAAACAGAAGACCAGGTCTGGAAATGTAATACAAAATGAGCTATAAAAATAGAACTATCAAATTTGCTTTTTCCCTGAAAGAAATTGGATAGGAAACTATTCCGGTCTGGATACCTTGGTTTTCTATAAAGATTTAAGTATCCCGAAGGGCCACTTAAACCAGAGGAGGATAACCCTTCAGAGCTTATAAAAGTAATAAAATAATGGATTCTATATATATCGTAACAAAAAATAAAGAAGTTAAACAAATGGAGACATTAAGTAAGTTAATGATGTGTATTTTTAAAAGTAGATATCTAGTTACAACTTCCTCCTATTTAGATGGTGTTCTTTTTCCTTTTTTTAAAATACATAAAGAAGAAATTCATCTTAACGAAGACAAAATAGAAATGTATCCTAATATATGGGTTAATTTATTTAGAGAAAATTATATCTATGTTGAAGATGGAAATTTTCCGATAATTCATAATCAGAAAGAGTTCTTTCCTTTAATTTCTTTAAGATGTAGAGAAAGTCTTTTTGTGCTTGAATTTCTAGTGTTAGTAATGGCAGATAACTCAGATTGGTTAGTGTGCAATGTGAATAATGAATTATTATCAGTAGAAGATCTAAGAGTCTATCTTCTTGAAAAAAATTATGGTTGGGCATATTGAAAGAATTTATAGCTAATTAGAATACCTTATTCTTTAGAAGGTCATACGTGTAAATCACTCCTCCTATAAGAACGAGGGTGGGATAATTCCCTATTGTTTCTGGCAGAACTCCAACACGGGCAAAGAAGCTTTTTATACCAGTTTCGATATTCCCTACAGGGTTGGTATAATCGATGGTGCCTATGGGCAGGTGAAAGATATAGTAGAACTGAGGGATAAATTAGAAAAGATCATCTATGCCTACGCCATCGGCGCTATGGGCTGTGATAGCCTGCTCAACGATGTTGACGATTACCATATCCTGCTTGACGAGATAAAGAAGCTCAGCAAAGAAAAAGGCATACTCAGTTACGTAGAAAAATCTTTTAAGGAATACAAGGCAAAAGGCATTGCAGAACATGTAAGGGAATGTACCGAAAGCCAAAGGATCATTGAACAGACCAGCCAAACCATAGACCGCCTATACGAGATTGTAGCAGACGATGCCAAATTGGTTAAGGTTGTCATAACCGTAGCCCAACAATTGGGCAGCTATGTTGATAAAATAAATAAAAATGATGAACTTGCACGATACGAAAAGGGCAAGCTGACGGCCGAGGTATTGGCACTGTTTATAGGTACGGAAGAGGCCAGTGCAGCCAAGAAGCTAGTAGAGTTTGAAAGGTTCTTGGCTAGGGCTGTAACGAAAGATATTGAAAAGGTTGGGCTTAAGCTTAGAGAGAGAGCCGTAATTGCAGAAAGTAAGATTGTTAATCAGGCGGGGAGACAGAATTGGAATGGCTTTGCAAACATCTTTAAAGCCAATGCCGATGAGATTGCAGAAGCAACTACAAAAATAAAGAACTACAGAACTAGTACAAGTCTGTCAGGGAAAAATTGCGGTTATTTAGAGGGTTCTGTAAATGGAAGTGCGATAGATAACAAAATTTGGCTTAGTGGACCTGCAAATACTCAAGTAGAACCACAAATATTTACAGCTATTTATGCAGAAGGTGGTGGTGGTCGTTCTTGGTTGAGAAATACAGATAGTGAATACAAAATGCTTAACAAACTTGCAAGTGATTTAGGGGGTACTCCTGGAGCAGTCAAGCCAAATGTAAATGGAGAGTTGAAAATTGTATCCGAACTGGAGTATTGTAATTCTTGCCAAGGAGTTATTCAGCAGTTCAATGAAATGTTTCCTAACGTAAAATTAATACTAGTAGATGGAGCAAAATAAAGAATTAATATTTGAGATTATTTGTGATGAAATTCTTTTTCCAGAAAGTATAAAAAGCTATAATCAGTCATATAAAACCGATTTTGAGATTTTAGAATTTATGTTCGATGAAGTAACATTTGCAAAAGTTAGAGTTACTCAATATACGACAATGGATATTTTTCAATTGGGGTATCAATACGGAGGCTATGCTCAATTTAAACGAGACAGAGGCGAAATAGATTGGTAAGTGGAGGATATTCGAAAAGTGGCCACCTGTTTTTTTTCAAAGTGGCCACTTTTTTCGGTATAAAGTGTTCAGGTAATTTCGGTATAAAGTGTTCATTTGATTGATTTTAAAGGTGTTTAAGCTGTCCGTGACCTGGTTTGAGGCTTCTTATCTGAGGGTGTTCGAATCTTTTACCTAAAGCTCTAAAATAGCCCTAAATGCTTGAAAAAAGATTTGTTTTGAACTCAGTAGTTGCTTTAAGCGTAATGAAGGTGCGATATCGCCTTTTGCGTAGCAAAAGGAAGCCTAGATAGCTCGTTCATATCGAACTACTCAAAGTCTAATTTCAAGAAAATGGAAGGATGGGTCAATAGTAAAATTTACTATGAGAATTGGACAGTTTGAAACGAAATAGCGTGGCTACTTTTGACGGAATACACAGTCTGTAAGCTGTTCTTGGCTAAAGAGTTCCGCAATTGAAATGCCTAAAGCACCTCATTTGGCGCAAGTCTTATGTTTTGGGCTTAGGGGTGAGATGACTTGTGCCTGTTAGCATTGAAGGGCTTTGCAAACCCTCTTTATGCCCTCTACAACACTTATTTAACCCTCCGTTCTGCTTGTTTAATGCTCCGTTGGGTTCTTGGAGTGCTCCGTTGCGCTCTTAGAATGAAACTTTAGGGTCTTTTAATCATATTTTGTGCTTATTTAATGCTCCGTTGCGCTTTTGGAGCGGACGCTTGCGCTCTTGGAATGCTCCCGAGCATTAAATTAATTCTTCGGATCATTCCAAGTACTCGACAGATGATTCCGGGAGGTCGTCGTTTCATTAAAAGACGGCGTCGGAGGGTAAAAAGAATGGTCTGTAGGATTGCCAATAACCTACAGACCATTACAGAACCGTATCGTTTCTATCTTTTAATCGTTCGTTTCGCTTGCGTTAACTCTGCTTCTTTGAAAAAACTGTTTGAGTATTCTTAGTTTGTTTTCGTAGCTCTCGCCACCAGAACCGGCCATAAAATTGGTATAGGCATAATCTACCAAAGCCGCTTGATAGTTATCGTAATCATGCAAGATTTTAGCACTTTTTAATTTGGTCATGATGGCTTCTAATCGTGTAATGATGTCTTCCATTAAAAGGCGGCTGCTGTAATCCCTGTCAAATTCGTCCCATTCAACCTGCGAGGTCTGTAGATTCGATTGGTTTTTGTGCAGATCAAATACTTTGTTTACGAAGAGCTTGTTCTGCTCGTTAATGCGGCCATATCTTTGACGATCATTAGACGAGAGCACTGCTGTAATTGCCGCCAAAGCATTTTCTAATTGTGTTACTGCATTTTGGGCGGCGGCAGCTTCTGCGGCAGATAGGTGAGTGTTGTTTAGATTGGTGATTCCCATAGTTGTTTTTCTTAAAGGTTAATATGAATTGATTTTAATTTTTTCAGGTTAAAAAGAAGGACCTAATAATTTGGCAATGCTTATTGATTTTTTAAAAAATGACCATCACAAGTTAAGTCACAAAAGCAAACAAACACGTTGTAGGGAAAAAAGGCCGCTATTTCTATTCTGGTACCTATTATTTGCCCACAGTACCTGTCTTGATCTTGCTCGGGATACACATTGCCAGCTGATGCTCGTAAATTACCTCGCTTACCTCAATTAAAAGCCAATCCGTAGCTTGGTAATATTCATGTGCAATTCTTGAAAATGATTTCTTTTCAAGTTACTTTAGCATTAAAATAAAAAAAATATGCAAAAAACGTTTTTGAAAACCTTAGCTGTAATGCTAATCGTTTTGTGTGGGCAATTGAGTTTTGCTCAAGAAAAGCCAACGAGTAAATATGTGCCAGAAGAAGCTTTTAGCCCATTGTTCTACACACAAAACGGTAATGAATATCGTTCTGCAAGCGGTGCGCCAGGACCTAAGTACTGGCAAAATAGAGTAGACTATAACATTAGCGCTAATTTAGATGAGGCTACTAATAAAGTTAAAGCTACCATTACCATTACTTATAGAAATAACAGTCCAGAAAAGCTGCCGTATTTGTGGTTGCAGTTAGACCAAAATTCGTTTAGTGAAACTTCTAGAGGTTTAGCTATTACACCGGCTAAAAGCAGATATGGTACTCAGGGCGAGAAATTCAAAGGTGGTTATGATATTACCAATTTATCTGTTTCTCAGAAAGCAAAACCTGTAAAGTTTACTTCTTTGGTGGAAGATACACGCATGCAGATTCGTTTAGATCAACCTATGGCGGCCAATGGCGACGTGGTAGTGATCAAGATGGACTATGTTTATGAAATTCCGGTATTAGGTTCAGATAGAACAGGGCATTTGACTACTAAAAACGGCGAAATTTTTGCTGTTGCGCAGTGGTTCCCTCGTATGAGTGTTTTTGATGATGTTTTAGGTTGGAATACTTTGCCATACTGGGGTGCTGGAGAGTTCTATTGCGAATATGGTGATATTACTTTTGATGTAACTGTACCTGGAAATCATATTGTAATGGGTTCTGGAGAATTATTAAATCCTCAAGAAGTATTTACAGCTGAGCAGTTGAAACGTTGGAACGAAGCAAAAAATAGTGATAAAACTGTTCATATCAGATCAGAAGCAGAAGTAACCGATCCGAAATCCCGTCCTGCAAAAGATAAATTGACTTGGAAGTTTAAAATGGCGAATACTCGTGATGCAGCTTGGTCTTCATCAAAAGCTTTTGTTTTAGATGCAGCACGTATCAATCTGCCAAGCGGAAAAAAATCTTTAGCTGTTTCTGCACATCCTGTAGAAAGTAATGGGGTAGACGGTTATGGAAGAGCTGTAGAGTATGTAAAAGCTTCTATAGAGCACTATTCAAAAATGTGGTACGAATATCCTTATCCAATGGCGGTAAACGTAGCTACAAATATTGGCGGTATGGAATATCCAGGTATTGTATTCTGCGGTTGGAAAGCTAAAAAGGGCGATGCCTGGGGCGTAATTGACCATGAGTTTGGCCACATTTGGTTCCCGATGATTGTAGGTTCTAATGAGCGTAAATTTGGTTGGATGGACGAAGGTTTCAATACTTTTATCAACGATTTATCTAGCACTGAATTTAACAATGGCGAGTATAAGCCACGTAAAATGAATATGAACGCCATAGGTAAAGCGATTATTGGAAATCCAAAATTTGAAAACATGATGCTGATGCCTGATGGAATGGCAGAAAATAATATTGGTTACAATTTATATTACAAACCAAGTTGGGCATTACATATCCTAAGAGATCAGATTTTAGGTAAAGATCGTTTCGATTTTGCTTTCAGACAGTATATCGGTGATTGGGCTTACAAACATCCAACTCCTTTTGATTTTTTCCGTACTATGGAGAATGCAGCTGGAGAAGATTTAAGCTGGTTCTGGAAAAGCTGGTTTTTAAATAATTGGAAAATGGACCAAGGTATTTCAGAAGTAAAAGAAGTGAAAAACAATGGTGCAATATCAGCTTACACCATTAAGGTAGACAATCTAGATAAGATGCCACTGCCTATCATTTTAGGAATCAAAACTAAAAGCGGTAAGACAGATATCATTAAAGTAGCCGCAGATGTTTGGATGAAAAACACAAGCTGGCTGGTTCGTTATCCAACAACAGAAGAAATTGTTGAAGTAATCTTAGACCCACAACAGGTATTGCCAGATAGTAATACTGATAATAATAGATGGACAGCTGGTAGCAATTAGCTTTAAAAATGTCTGAAAATAAAAACCCGTAAGCTTAACTTACGGGTTTTTTGATGTAAAAAAATAGCAGGTATATTCTTTCGAGTTGTGAATATCAGATATTATTTGATATTTTAGCTCAAACCAAACTAAAGCTGTTAAGCTTTTAACCAAATATAACTGAATGAATAAACTACTTTTTGAGGCTTTGCTGCCAAGCAAAGACCTTCGCCTTTGTGCAGCATATCATCTCTCGCAATCAATTTTAAAAATTCAGATATCAGCATTTTGTTATCATTATAAAATGATAAAATAAATGAGCTGTTAACCTTTTGTTATTTCTAAGGTAATATTGTTTTTAACTGTATTCATTAAAATTGCAGCAATTATAAAATAAGCGTATCTCTCATAAAAGATTAAGCTAATCTCAATAATGATGTCTTTTAATAAAGTTCAATTATACTCCGATCAGATACTTCTAGATATGCTGAAGCTGGATAAAAGACAGGCTTTTGATGCTATATACAATAAATATTGGGAAGGAATCTATTTGTATATCGCTAAGATTATTAAAGATGAAGAAGTTGCGCAAGATTTATTACAAGAAATTTTTGTTTCTTTTTGGCTACGATGTGAAGAACTGGAAATAGAGTCTTTAAAGGCCTATTTGTTTACTGCGGCTAGGTATAGGTCATTAACCTATATTAAGCAAAACATTAAAAAGAACAACTATGAAGAGTCGATGTCGGAGTTTTTCTCGCAACACGACAATTCTTTAGAGGAAAATATAGAAGCTAAAGAACTTGCTAATTTCATTGATGATCAACTACAGCATTTACCCGACAAAATGCGGGAGATTTATGTGCTGAGCAGAAAAGAACTATTATCTCATAAAGAAATATCCGAAAGATTATCCATTTCCGATAAAACCGTAAAAAAGCAAATCGGTAACGCATTAAAGTTTTTTAGACTGAGGTTAAGTGACCTTTATATACTAATTTTACTTTTATATTGTTAATCTCTTAAAAGGGTATACTACCAAGGGTCTTTTGAATAGACTTGTTAGTAAAAGCATGAAAGATAATCGCATTCTCAAAATTTTATCAAGGTATCTTAATCATCAAAGCGACGAAGCTGAGAAGGTAAAGGTAGAGGCTTGGTATGACCAAGAGTTTGCCAAATCAGATCTCAAATTGGACGATACAAAAAGAGCCTTTTTGAGAGAAAAGATGAAGCGAGAAATCAATAGAGAAATTTCCGACCAAAAGTATACACTAAAGCAAATGGTTTTAATGATAGCTTCGGTCATATTACTTTTCTTAAGCTTTATCTTCTATTTCAGTATTAATCCAACTATCGACACCTCAAAATATATTACCAGAAAGGTAGATATTGGTAAGAATTTGATAGTTAAATTAAACGATAGTTCTCTAGTAACACTTAATGCAGGTAGTGAAATTCGCTACCCAGAGCGTTTTTCTAAAAAAGATAGAAAGATTTACTTGATATCAGGAGAAGCATTTTTTGAGGTTAAAAAAGATGCTAAGCGGCCTTTTATTGTAGAAACTGGAGGTATAGAGACTAAAGTATTGGGTACAAAATTTAACATTAACTACTACAGTTTTTTTGATAAGATATCTGTTACTGTAGCAAGTGGGAAAGTTAAGGTGAGCAAGCCAGATAGTTTAAAATCTGGTGGTGATGCCGTTGTTTTTTTATTGCCTAACCAACAAGCTATTTTTGATAAGAACAGTAAACTGTTAACAAAAAAAGAGATCAATGCCGACAAAGTGAAAGGCTGGATGAACGGCGAGCTTTACTTTGATAATGAAAAACTATCTCATGTGGTAGAAGTGCTGAAAACTAGATTTAATAAAGATATTGTTTTCCAAAAGCCGGCTTTGCAAGAGTATCGTGTGTCTTTAGGTTTTACCCATACCGATTCTTTTGATCAAATCCTTTATGCGATCAAAAAAGCGAACAATCTTAAATCTTTAGAAAAAGAAGGCAAGATTGTACTGATGGCTAATCTTTAATTTTCCTTAAAAATCTGAGTTAGATTATTATTATGCTGTTTTTTAGCTAGGTATATCATTTTTGACCTGGCAGACCCTGAAATAAATTCAGGGTGACGTTAAATTGACGTTCCGTCATGTTGAATTTATTTCAGCATCAGTTTGTAAGGCCTGTTTTAGCCATTTTATAATCGAACTCAGGTTAATATTTCTCATTTTATAACTGTCTTGAAATAGCATCTATTTTCATTTAAATCATAATTTTCATTTTTTTTTTCTTTCATCTAC
The DNA here is from genome assembly GCA_029959615.1 of Flavobacteriaceae bacterium PS02338. Taxonomy (GTDB): domain Bacteria; phylum Bacteroidota; class Bacteroidia; order Sphingobacteriales; family Sphingobacteriaceae; genus Pedobacter. The sequence continues at coordinate 15,256 of JASCOD010000013.1, forward strand.
TACCAACCCTACTCATGGTATACTTATTAGTAAACCAACAAAAAATGATATGGAGAATATCTTACTTATGCCAAAATCTAAAAATGCTCATTTGTACCGAGCAGAAGTTTAATTTTTATTTCAACCAAATAATAAACTATAATTATTACCAACCTTTTATGAAGAAAAAAGATAGTAGGGGTTTAATTGCTAGTAGAACAGCCAAGAAGCTTTTATGCTTTGCTATGCTATTCTTGATGTTGCTAAATATTGGACCTTTGTCTGCGCAAACAACAAAGAGCCAAGTTATCACTGTAGATTTTAATAAAAAAAATCTTAAAGAGATTTTAGTGGTACTCCAAGATAAGAGTGGCTATCAGTTTGTTTATAATGATGCTTTAGTTTCGCGTTACAAAGACATCTCTATTTCGTTAAACAAAGAATCTATAGATCAATCCTTAAATAGAATTTTGGGCAGCACTTCGTTGTCTTTTACCAAGCAGGGCAATAAGATCATCATATCTGAGAAGCTGAGGCCAGAAGTTACTCAAACCATTAAAGGTAAAATTGTAGACGAAAATGGAGGGCCTATGCCTGGTGCAACGGTACAGGTATTAGAGCTAAAAAGAATTGTAGTAGCCAACAACGACGGAGATTTTGAAGTTAAGGTGCCGTTAGGTACCTATTCAATAGAGGCAAGTTTCATGTCCTATCATTCCAGAAAAGTATCGGGGGTGAAGGTAGAAAAAACGAAGGCTGTAGAGCTTAAAATTGAGCTGATTCCGCAAGCAAATGCTTTAAATGAAGTGGTGGTAACCGCATTGGGTATTAAGAGAGAAGAGAAAGCTTTAGGTTTTGCGATTACTACGGTACAAGGTGAGCAATTAACAGAGGCACTCTCTAACAACTGGACTGATGCATTGTCTGGAAAAGTTGCGGGTTTAAATTTATTGAGATCTAATGCTGGCCCAGCAGGTTCTAACCGTATTATTCTAAGGGGCGAAAATTCACTATCTGGCAACACTGAAGCATTAATTGTGATTGATGGTGTAATTGTAAGCGGATCTAGCGGAAGAGCTACAGGTAACGGTAATGCTTATATGGGTGATGATTCTCCGAGCGATTATGGTACGAGTATCAATGATATTAATCCGGCTGATATCGAAAGTGTTTCTGTTTTAAAAGGGCCAGGGGCAACGGCTTTGTATGGTGCTAGAGGTGCAGGTGGCGCGATCATCATTACTACTAAATTGGCTGATCCAAAAGTGAAAGGTGTAGGAGTTACTTTCTCATCTAATGCTGCATTTGAGCAAACTTCAAGATGGCCAGATTATCAAAATGAATATGGTCAGGGAGACGAGGGTGTAGATTATTATTCGTATGGAAATACAGAAGACGGAAGCAGTCAGAGGGGGACAAGTAATGCTTGGGGAGCAAGATTTGACGGGCAGAATTTTTATCAATTCGACCCAAGTACAGGAACTGGCGGAACGGTAAGGACACCTTGGATAGCCTATCCTAATGCTAGACAAGATTTTTTCGAAACAGGTTCAACTTTTACCAATAACCTCTCACTAGAGGGGGGTAACAAAGCAACATCAGCGAGGTTATCTTACACGAACTTAAACAACACTTGGATTATTCCGAATACGGGTTACGAACGTAATACAGTAAGCTTTAACGTAAACCAGAAAATTACCAATAAGCTTACGGTGGCTTCAAAAGTGTCTTACACCAACAGGTTTAGTGATAATTTACCTTCGGCAGGATATAACAATCAAACCATCATGTATTGGATGGCTAGAGCAGTACCAAGTGCAGATATTAATTGGTATAAAGGTTATTGGGTGCCAGGTGCTGAAGGTAGCTCTCAAGTAACACCTTTCTCTACAAATTTTGATAATCCATATATGATTACTTACGAGATGTTGAACAAGCAAACTCGTAATAATGTAACGGGAAATATCAATGCCACTTACAACTTTACGTCTGATTTATCCTTGATGGTAAGAACATCTATGGATATGATGTACGATAAAAGATCACAACAACGACCAAAGGATACTCGGAAATTCAGAGACGGGATGTACCGTACGCAAAATATCTTTACACAAGAGCTAACGACTGATTTTTTCCTAAAATATAAGAAAAGCATTTCAGAGAAATTTGATATCGACCTCACATTAGGTGGTTCTACTTTAAAGAATAAATACATTAGAGACGAAATTAGGGCTGATAGGTTGTTTGCCCCAGGCATATTCAATTTTGCCAACAGCATGGATGTGCCTTTAGCTTTTCAAACTTTAAGTAACTATGGCGTGAGCAGTGCTTTTGCATTAGCAAGCATCGCTTATGATAACTTCTTGTTTTTAGATCTAACAGGTAGAAGAGATTGGTCTAGTACATTAGTTACGCTAAACTCTACTTCGGTTAGACCATTTGATTATCCATCAGCAAACTTAAGTTTTATCCTTACTGAAAAGTTGAAGTTGCCTAAAGCGTTTTCTTTCGTGAAATTGAGGGCTTCTTATGCAGAGGTTGGAAATGGTGGTACCATACCTTATCTTACTTCTCGGGTATACAATTCTGAGACAACTTTCCCTTCTGGCTTAACCAATCCTAATTCCTTAGCTAATTCAAATTTATTGCCAGAACGTTCAAAAAGTGTTGAATTTGGTGCAGATATCAGAATGTTTAAGAATAAATTAAACTTAGACGTAACCGTCTACCAAAACAATACCGATAAGCAAATTCTTAATGTACCAGTAGATAGAGCTTCCGGTTATTCTAGTGCGGTATTAAACTCTGGAGAGGTACAAAACAGAGGTTTGGAAATTAGTGCAAATGCAAATTTGATACAGGGCAAAAGAAATGGTTTTGCTTGGAAAGTATTTGGAACTTTTACTGCCAACAAAAACAAAGTGCTTTCACTGGCAGATAGTGTAGAAACTATTATTCTACAAACTGGTCCGGGTTCTAGGGGCTTTGTAGAAGCAAGGGTAGGAGGTAGCATGGGCGATATGTACGGTCTTGGTTACGAGCGCTCTCCAGACGGACAAATTGTTTACGAAAATGGTTATCCGGTAAAAACCTTAGAATCTAAATATTTAGGCAACGTTTATCCTAAAGGGAAATGGAGTATAGGTAACGAGTTTAGGTATAAGCAATTCAGGCTAAATGTATTATTCGATGGTCAGTTTGGCGGTAAAGCTTATTCGCATACACACGCTAACCTGGCTCAAGGAGGTAAGTTAACTAAAACCTTACCAGGAAGATACAATGGCATCATCGGTAATGGTGTAATTGCCAATGGCGATGGAACTTACCGTAAAAACGATGTGATTGCCCCCGAAATTTGGACCTACTACCTAGAGCATTTCAATCCAGATAATATTGAAGGAAATCTTTTTAAAACGGATTTTATTAAGTTCAGAGAAGCTCGTTTAGATTATACTTTCTCCAACAAGTTGGTACGTTCGTTAAAGCTCCAAAAAGCAAGTGTTGGCGTATGGGGTCGTGATCTATTCATCTTTAGCAAATGGCCATCGTTTGATCCAGAGTTCGGTACGCTTTCAGATGGTATGATCAGATCAGGATTTGAAATCGGACAATTTCCTGCAACCAGAACCTTCGGTGTAAATCTTAATGTTAGTTTCTAAATTTTCCCTACATAAAATGAAGAATTTAAAAATATTAGCAGCAGTATTGGTTATCCTTTTAGGATCATGTACCAAAGCTTACAAAGAATTAAATACCAATCCAAACGGTGTTGCAGTTGCCGTACCAGAAAGGTTGTTAAATCCAGCTGTTTATTCAGTGGCTCAGTTTGGACCTACTAGAGCACATACCATCAACAACGATTTAATGCAGGTTTGGGTATCTGTAAACGAAGCAGACGAATTGCATAGGTATGTAATTAGACCAGCAGTTTCAAATACCATGTGGAATACTTGGTATCAACAAAAAACCAACTTCTTAGATATGTATCGTATTGCTAACGAAGCCCCAACAAAGGGAGTAGCTTATATGGCCATCGCCAACATCATGGATGCGCATGTAACTTCTATGCTTACTGATACTTATGGAGATATCCCTTATTTCGACGCGAACAAGGGTTATACAGATAATATCTTAACACCAAAATTTGATAGGCAAAAAGATATCTATCAGGATATATTTAAGAAGCTGGAAGAAGCTAATACTTTATTAACAGCAACCATTACACTTAGCGATATGCAAAAAGGTCTTGATGCCTTATACGCTGGCGATATGACCAAATGGAGAAAATTTGGTAACGCACTATACATGCGTTTGTTACTAAGGGTTTCTTATCGTACAGATTTGATTGCAGGTGGCATGTCTCCTATAGATAAATTGAAGCAGATAATTGCCACTCCAGCTACCTATCCAGTATTTGCAAATAATAGCGAATCAGCAGTGTTAAACTTTACAGGAGAAACTTATCCGCTAAGATCGCCATTTGCAAGTTGGAGAACTATTGACTTTATAGGAGGGGGTGGATTAGCAGACTTTTTTGTAAATAACCTAACCGAATGGGGAGATCCACGAATTGCTTTGTGGTCTACCAAGGTGGATAATGAATATGCTGGTATCCCAAGTGGTTATGCTACTGGATTAATTCCAGCCATTAAATCCGTATATCCAACAGCATTGAGATTAGATTCTAGATTTGGAGCCATCATTACTTACTCAGAACTGCAATTTATTTTAGCCGAACTGGCGGCGAAGGGTATTATTGCAGGTAGTGCGCAAACCTATTATAATAACGGTATCCAGTCGGGTATTGAGTATTGGGGACAGACCTTGCCTACAGGCTATCTTAATTCTTCAGAAATAATCTGGGATGATACATTGAACGAAGATCAAAAGATGGAAAAAATACACCTTCAGAAATACTACACACTTTTCTTTACAGATTTTCAACAGTGGTTCGAATATAGAAGAACTGGCCATCCTGTACTAACCAAGGGACAAGGCGTTCGTAATGATAAGGTAATGCCAACCAGATTGTACTATCCGGTAATCGTACAATCGCTCAACAGATCTAACTATAACGATGCCATCGCTAAACAAGGTCCAGATGACTTGAAAACTTTGGTTTGGTGGCAAGAAAAACAAAATTAAATAAGTAATCCCGATAATTTATTAGGTATATGAACAGAATTAATTCAGCAAAAGCTACAAGTTCAATAGCACGTTTTTCGTCAGGATTAATGTTGTTATTGATGGTCTTATTTTCTTCCTGCTTAAAGGAAGATATCAATACCGCAGAAGGTGTTCCAAGCGACTACATGTCCATTTTGGATGTGAAGACATTGTATAAAGGAACCGATTTGACGTTGAGCAGAGACAACATGTTTGGTGCTTCTAAAATCACTGGCGTGGTGATCTCAGATGAAGTGACCGGTAATATCCCCAAAGGATATTTGGTAATACAACAAACAAGTAGATTTAGAACCAGGGGAGTAGTGCTAAACTTCGGGGCAAATGCCAGTATTCCTTACAAGTTAGGGGATTCCATCACGGTAAGTGTAGAAGGAACCACCTTGGGAAGAAGAAATGGAGTTTTGCAAATCAATGGAGCCTCTTTAAGTAGCATCACTAAAAATGCAGAGCATATTTTTTATGAGCCTACACAAATTACATTGAAAGAGTTGAAAAGTAATTTTAGCAATTACGAATCTACTTTGATTAAAGTAGCCCACGTTGATGCGCTAATAACAAATGTGCCCGTGGCTGGCGAAAGTGAAATTAAGGAACTGGCCGGAGATAGAGCAACCATGCATGTAGAAAGCACGGCTGCATTTGCCACCAAAGAAATACCAATTAATGCTTCTTACGTAGGTATTCCACTTTGGGATAATAAAACAGGTAATGGAACAGAAGATGCAAAACAATTATTTTGGATTAGAAACTTATCAGGTATAACCGACGAAAGTGGATCTTTATATGAAAATTTTCCGGAAACTTTTGAGGATGGAGATGCAGCAATGTACGCCTCTGGTTATGCCGCTACAAAAAATGGCAATCTTAAAACAGGCTTATATACCTTAACCAATTCATTTCTTGGTGGCGAAGCAAATGATAGGGCAATAAGTGGTAAATATTCGTTACGCCTAAACCAAAATTCGACCACAGACTCGTGGTGTACCATGAATTTCGATTTAGATTATGGAGCCTCTAAAATTACGTTGTGGGCAGGTTCTTATGGTGCTTCCGCAGATTTGGGTTCTACCTGGCGTGTAGAGTATTCACAAGATGGTGGTGGAATTTGGTACCAGTTAGGTCAAGATGTTTTAACCATATCTAAAGATAAAAAGCAATTCACCTTCTTGACCAACATTAAAGGTAAAGTGAGGTTCAGAATTGGAAAAGTAGGTATAGGCGCATCTACCACAAATAACCAAAATGGTAGGTTCAATATGGACGATTTTGCAGTTTACAAAAATCCAACAGATGATGGAACTGGAGTAATTGTTCACCCTACTTATGACAATTTGTTTTCTTGGCAATTTAACAACCCTTCATCTGCTGGAACAGAGGTTACGGCAAATGCTACTTCAACAGTAAATGGCATAAGTACTCCCGTGCTATCAAGAGGTTTTGGTTTAAATGCCGCAGGATTAGCAAGGGGTTTCGGCTCTAATGCCAAAGCAACTTTAGAAAACGGAAGTGCCGCACAAATACCTTCTACTAAAGCTATTGCGATAGATCAAAAAACTTATTTCCAAATAGATTTTACAGTAAATAATGGTTCTACACTATCTATATCAGCTATCGATGCACAGATTAGAAGAAGTGGTGCAGGTGCTCGTAACCATGCATGGTATTATAGCATTAATGATGCAACTTATCAACCTACAGGGGCGGGAAGCATCAATTATGAATTAACCACCGGAGATGGCGATGTAATGCCAACAAACTATGTTTATCATACTTCTCAGCTTCAGAATATACCTGGAGGCAGTAAGGTAAGTTTAAGGATGTACGTGTGGGGCTTTACCAACTTTGGGTCGGGTTCTTTTGCCTTTGGACGTACGGCGGCAACTACCACTACGCCAGTTTTACGAATAGGAGGAAAAATAATACCATAATTCAAAACAACATTCATAAATAAAAATAGAAAACATGAAAATGTACTACTTGCCATTATTATTTATTGGCTTAATAACTATTCTTTGTCCAAATTTAACTAATGCTCAGATCGTTAAGTGGGATTTGACATCTGTGCCATCTAGCACAGGGGATGGAGGAGCTTCTGATGTTTTTAAGGTGGCTACTACAATTAATGGAAACTTAAAAACCGATAACCAAAATAATCTCAATCATTTGAGAAGAGGTGCGGGACTAAAAAATACTTCTACAAATGTAAGTGTAACTCCTAATGTAACCACTAGATTGTCTTTAGCTGGCGGATTTGCATCCACTTCGTCTTTTTCGGGAGGAACTTATGCTTCAGCGCTTACAAATGATGTTTATTATGGTTTCTCTGTGAGTGCGAAAGAAGACAATTACTTGCACTGTAATTCTCTAATTGCTACCATTAGAAGAAGTGGAGCTTCGGCATCAAATGGTGTGCAGTGGGCTTACAGAATTGTAGACGAAGAGGATTTAGCCGATATAGAAGATCCAACATACAATACGAGCAATCCATTTAAGGTTATTGGAGGGGCTATTACTTCAAATTATTATAATGGAGACGGAGGATTACTAAATACGACTTCGATTGATATAGAAGAACTTAAAAATGTTCCTTCTGATAAGACTGTTTTTTTTAGATTATATATTTGGGGCTTTTCAAATGCCAATACAAATACTTTTGCTGTAAGAAGCACTACTGGAAGCACAGCCTTTTCTTTAGAAGGTACAGTAAATGGAACTTTGCCAGTAGAGTTAAAAAGCTTCAAAGCCAAATCAGTTTCTCAAGGTGTAGAATTGGCGTGGCAGACGGTTTCAGAAAATAACAACTCTCATTTCGACGTATTAAAAATCAGCGGTCAAAAAGCAGAAAAAATAGGAGAAGTTAAAGGCGCTGGGAATAGCCAATCGATTAAGAATTATAGCTTTTTGGATGCTAAACCTACACCAGGCGTTAACTATTATCAATTGCGCCAAGTAGATTTAAATGGTGATCAATCACTTTCTGAAATCGTAAGCTCAAAAGCGGGTTTTGATAATAGCGATTTAGTAGCATTTGCCAATGCTAACCAAGTTACAATTAGTACCTCTGCTGCTGTTAACGGTACTGCCGAAGTGGTATTAAATGATCTATCGGGCAAGTTGCTGTTGAAAAAGAAAGTTTCACTGAATGCTGGTAAAAACTCCTTCTCTTTTCCTGTCAGCCTAGCTAAAGGAACTTACATAGCTACTGTTTATTCTCCAGAGAATGGCAAAATAGCTCAGAAATTTATTTATTAACCATTAAATACTCGAACATGAAAAATCTAAGATCATTTCTTTTAGCAGTCTTATTCATCTCCCTTGGCTCAGCAAATACAAAAGCGCAAAAAGGAGTGTTGTATGCAAAATTTCCGGAAAGCTTTGAAGTAACAGATCAAGTATTTGAGCCTGGTTATGGCAAGAAGTCACTTGTTTTTCCAACCGGTAAATGGTGGTTTTACGGTGCTTTAGTAGATACTACTGGAAACGATAGAGCTTCTAGTGGCAAATACGCAGTGAGGATAAATAAAAATAATACCAAGCCTTGCTACTTACAAATGAACTTCGACCTTAAAAATGGTGCCTCTAAAGTAGTCGTATGGTATAGCTCTTACGGTGCTAAGGCAGATAAACCTGCTACCTTCAGATTGGAATATTCTACAGATGCCGGTAAAACTTGGACACAAACTGGAGACGATATTGTAGCCAAAATTAAAAACAAACAAGGAGCAACTTTCATCACAGATATTGCTGGTCCAGTTCGTTTTCGCATACACAAATTGGCGTTAGGTAACGGAGACGAAGATCCTAATATTGCTAATGGCAGGTTAAGTATCGACGATTTTGCTGTTTATCAAAACTAAGTTGTTTTAACTAAATAAAAATGAAAAGCCTTGGCAATTTACTAGCATTCTTGTTGCTGTTATCGTTGCAGTTTGCGTCGGCAGCCGATATAAAAGTGATGACCTACAACATCCACGTAGGCATTCCACCTTCGGGTAGTTCTCCAAATCTGCCTGCTATAGCTGCGGTGATTAATGCTGCTTCGCCAGATTTGGTTGCTTTGCAGGAAGTAGACAAAAATACAACAAGATCTGGTGGGGTAGACCAAGCTGCTTTTTTGGCTGGCGCAACAGGCATGCATCATTATTTTGCCAAAGCTATCAACCGTTTCGGAGGAGAATATGGTATTGCAATATTATCTAAATATCCGATTGTAGAAACTTTTCGCCAAGAATTGCCAATGGTTGAAGGTGTAGCTGGAGAGCAAAGAGTAATCGCAATTGTAGCCGTAATGATAAATGGACAAAAGATATATTTTGGCAATACTCATTTTGATATTGTTGAAGTACACAAGGAAGTACAGGCAACTAAAACGGTAGAGATTGCTCAAGGAATTACTGGACCATTTATCCTTGCTGGAGATTTCAACGCAGTGCCAACTACGCAACCCATGCTTACGCTCCGTGCTGCATTTACCATGCCTTGTACCAACTGTGGGTTTACTGCTTCGGCCGTTAATCCAACAAAAGCGATTGATCACGTGATCTACAATAGTCAGGTTTTGCAGACAAAGTTCGTTTCTAAATACGAGGTGATCAACGAAAATGAAGCCTCAGACCATTTACCCGTAGTGGCTACTTTTTCTGATAGATCTCCAACGATTTTGAGCTGGCAGTTTGCAACACCATCAACTAATGGAAGAGAAGTAAGTGTAAGTGCTACCTTTAAAGAAAATGGGTTAAATACAGCTACATTAATAAGGGGTAGTGGTTTACGTACTACCAATGACGCAGGAGCAAACATGGGGCTTTCCAATGGATTTGTATCGGGTACTGGTATAGCTTCTACAACAGCATTGGCCGATACCAGCATTGCAGTAGCAAATGACATGTATTTTGGCTTTGACGTTAGTGTTAATGCAGGTTACAAATTTTCGCTAAGTAACATCAAATATAAAGCAAGAATAAGCAGTGGTGGTGCTAAAACCTGGTATTGGAAATACAGCGTAGACGGTGTTAACTTCCATAAAATAGCTACGCCAAATGTGCTTACCCAGGCAACAGATACTGATGGGGAGTTTCAGCCCGAAATTAGCTTAATCAATATCGCTGCGCTACAAAATATCCAGTACGGAACTACCATAAAATTTAGGCTTTATGTAAGCGGCTCTAATACAAGTACCGGTTCTACAGCTCTTGGTCGTTCATTAAGTAGTACAGATCCTGTGTTAATGCTGGGTGGCCTTGTCGAAAATATTTCTACGCCAACAAAAATATTGAGCTGGAATTTCTTTAATCCGGCAAAGGTTGGTAACGAAACAACTGTGGCTTCCACTTTCGCTGATGCGGGCGTAAATGCAGCAACATTGAGCAGGGGCAGTGGTCTTCGTACAAAAAACAATGCAAACAACGACATTACGATTAGTAGAGGCTTTTCGGCGGGTGCAACGGTAACTTCTGCCGATACTACAGCAGCCAAAAATAATAACTTATACTTTGCATTCAATCTCGTTGTAAAGTCTGGCTATCGGGCCTTCTTAAAAAAAATCACCTATAAAGTACGTATTAGTGGAGGTGGGGCTAAAGGCTGGTACTGGACCTATAGTTTAAACGGCACTACTTTTCATAAAATAGCAGATCCCGCAATTCTTACCGCTGCTACTGCTGAGGAAGGTGTAGCGATGCCCGAAGTAACGCTGCAAACTATTCCAGCCTTGCAAAATTTGGTGAATAAAACAGTGTATTTTAGATTGTACATAAATGGGGCTAACGCCACAACCGGAACAACAGCAATCGGTCGTTCATCAAACGCTGAAGATGATGCCTTACAGTTGTTTGGGGTGATAGAAAACCTAGAAACCATGCCAGTATCATTAAGCTCGTTTACTGGTAAAAAAAACAACAATAAAATACAGCTGAATTGGCAAACAGCTTCCGAATTAAATAACGATTATTTTGAAGTAACTCGCTTTGCTGATAAAGATGAAGCTAGAAAAGTAATTGCTAAAGTAAAAGGTGAAAACCAAGCTGCTACTTATGTTTTTGAGGATAAGAATGCAATAAACGGTTACAATTACTACCAGCTTAAGCAAGTAGATTATGATGGAAGCTTCACATGGTCTAAAGTAGTAGCTGTAAATAATACGCTCTCAAAAGACGAAGTAAAAGTTGACGTTAAAAATGGAGAAATAGTGTTAACGTTTTCTTCGCAAAAGCCAACTATCTCTAAGCTCCAACTCATTAACTTAAACGGACAGAAAATTGTCCAAAAACAGCTGAACGTAAATGCAGGGATTAACATTGTTACTTTGCCTTATCCTGCAATTAATGGGATTTATATCATCAGCTTAACGCTCGAAGGTAAAACCATCGGCAAGAAAATCAACATCCAATAACCTAAATCAATTTAAATATTTAATCAAATGAATAGATTTTTCTTAGTATTTTTTTTAAGTGCATTTTTTTCAATAGCGCAAGCGCAACAAGTTAGATTAGCCACTTTTAACATCCGTGTAGACGTGGCCAAGGATGCACCTGCTAATATGTGGAAGGATAGAGCGCCAATGGTAAACAGTTTGATCTCTTTCCATAATTTTGATGTTTTTGGGATACAGGAAGCTCAGCCCAATCAGTTGGAAGATATGGAAAAAGGTTTGCCTAAATATACTGTTGTAGCCGATGGTAAACATAATGGCTTAAATTCTTCTGCCATTTTCTTTAAAACAGCAGCTTATGATTTGCTTAAAAGTGGAAGCTTTTGGCTGGCTCCTAATCCTACAGATGGTAACAAAGCTTGGGATGCAAAATATCCAAGAGGCTGCACCTGGGTGGCTTTAAAAGATAAAAAAACGGCAAAAGTGTTTTACTATTTCAATACACATTTAGATCACGTTGGTGTAGAAGCAAGAAAGAATAGCACCAAATTAATTACAGTTAAGATTAAGGAGATTGCAGGCGACAATCCCGCGGCAATTTGCGGTGATTTTAACTTTAATCAACACGATGATAACTATAAAGGCATCCAACAATCTTCGGTATTAACAGATGCATTTTTATTATCGCCAGTAAAATATACACCTAATGGCACTTTCAATGGTTTCAACATCACACGTAGTTCCGAAGAAAGAATTGACCACATTTTCATAACTAAACAAATCAATGTAGAACGCTACGGCATTTTAACAGATTGTTTTAGTGGCAAATTCCCTTCAGACCATTTCCCGGTAATGATAGATGTAACATTTAAAAAATAAGGTGAAATGAAAAATACAAAAGGTATCTACGCAATTGCTTTCTTCTATTTCATTGTAGCCTTTGCATCTGCTCAAACTAACCAGCTGCAGGAAATCACCAAATCACTTTACCAGCCTCAAGGCAAAGAAGTATTGGTAGTGGTACATCGTGGCGATTGGAGAAATGCACCAGAAAATTCTATCAAAGCTATAGAAAATACCATCAAGATGGGAGCCGATATGGTAGAGATAGATATTCAGAAAACAAAGGATGGGCAGCTTGTGCTAATGCACGACAAAACCTTAAATAGAACTACCAACGGTAAGGGTAACGTGTCGGATTTTACACTAGAGGAAATTAAAAAACTATATCTTAAAAGTGGTATAGGCATCGAAACTCATCATAAAGTGCCCACGCTAGAAGAAGCCATGCTGATAACCAAAAATAAAATCTTGGTAAATATAGATAAGGGCTACAACCATTTTGACGAAGTATATAAAATATTAGAACGTACAGGTACCCTAAAACAAACGGTGGTAAAAAGCGGTAGCGATTACAGCAAAATCACTTCAGAAAAAGGAGAGAACTTTTTGAAACAGGTTATTTTTATGCCAGTGGTAAATTTGGATAAACCGATCGCCGCTGCGGTAATTAAAGAATACACCCAGAAATTAAAACCCGTAGCATTTGAACTGGTTTTCAATTCAGATACTTCTAAGATTATCAACCAATTTAGTGAAATCAAAAAAAGTGGATCTAGAGTGTGGGTAAATACTTTGTGGCCAAGTTTAAATGCAGGTCATCACGATGATTTAGCTGTAGACGAGGGCAACCTTAAAGAAAGTTGGGATTGGATCATCGCTAGAGGGGTAAACATCATTCAAACCGACCGCCCTGCCGAGCTGCTCAACTATTTAAGAAAAAATAAACTGCATCGTTAATATCCCTAAAACTTACTAACCAAATAAATGATCAACTACTTTAAGAGGGATGTTTTTTTACCCGAAATTTTAAACGAAGAGCAGCAAAAGAAACAGTACGCTAGAATTAAATGGTATGTTTTCTTATCGGCAACTATAGGTTACGGACTATATTATGTTTGTAGGTTATGTTTGAACGTAATTAAAACGCCATTAATAAAAGAAGGCATATTAACCGAAACCCAATTGGGAATTATTGGTTCATGTTTATTCTTTAGCTATGCATTTGGCAAGTTTGTCAACGGTTTCATTGCGGATAGAGTAAATATTAGGAAATTTATGGCACTAGGCTTATTCTTCTCTGCCCTAGTTTGTTTTGCCTTAGGTTTTACTACTTCCTTTATTGCCTTTGCCGTTCTGTGGACTTTTAACGGATGGTTTCAGAGCATGGGCTCTACGCCAAGTGTAATTGCCTTAACCAGGTGGTTTAAATCTTCTGAGAGGGGAAGTTTTTACGGTTTTTGGAGTGCCAGTCATAACATTGGCGAGAGCATCACCTTTATTGTGGTAGCTTTTATCGTTACTGCGGCTGGCTGGCAATGGGGTTTTTGGGGAGCCGGTTTATTCGGGGTAGTTGGAGCCATCATTATTTACTCCTTCTTGTTTGATAGCCCAGAGAGCAAAGGACTTTACGTACTGAAAAATCAAACAGTAGCCTCTGATAAAGATAAAACATCGGTGTCTAAACAACAGTTAGATGTATTAAAAACACCGGCAATATGGGTCTTGGCACTTTCTAGTTCGTTCATGTACATCAGTAGGTATGCCGTAAATAGCTGGGGGATCTTTTTTCTCGAAAATGATAAAGGTTTCAGCATCGTAGAGGCGAGTTCTATCGTTTCAGTGAGTTCTGTTTGCGGTATTTTAGGTACTATTTCTTCTGGGGTGGTTTCCGATAGATTTTTTAAAGGAAAGAGAAATTTCCCGAATTTAATTTTTGGGGTACTAAATGCGGTTTCAATAGCTATATTTCTAAATACACCGAAAGAGCAAACTTGGCTTTTAATAGTAAGTATGGTCATATTCGGTATTTCCATAGGTGCATTAATTTGTTTGCTTGGTGGTTTAATGGCGGTAGAAATAGCACCTAAAAATGCCGTAGGAGCCGCTATGGGCGTAGTAGGTGTCGCTAGCTATATTGGTGCCGGCCTTCAAGATATTGTAAGTGGTTATCTCATTGAAAATGCCAAAACTGTAACCAATGGGGTGGTTGTTTATGATTTTACTATTCCCTCTATATTTTGGATAGGGGCTGCCTGTCTTTCATTTATACTAGCTACATTTATCTGGAACGCAAAACCAAAGGTGTAAATAGTTGATATTTAATTAAATGTGATGGTTTTAGAAAACTATTTTCTTCAAAACTGTCACATTTGATTTACTCTTGCGTCTTATGCATTGTAGGTTAAATCCATAGCTGCATAAAACCAAAAAATATTCAATGAAAAAGCATTTATTTTTTATCTTCTTTTGCTTATTAACTACGAAAGTCTTCGCACAAGGTCAGCGCTTAACCGCTAAGGTGCAAGCTTCGCATAACAATGAACCTATCGCTTACGCGGCGGTATTGTTAACCGAACAGTCAGATTCTACTAAAAGAAATGGTGCATTAACAAATTTTAATGGTGAATTTTCTCTTAAGGATTTAAAGAAAGGAAATTACATTTTGAAGATTTCTGCCCTAGGTTATAAATCAATTGTTAGAACAATAGAAATCGCCTCTACAAATGTTGAACTGGGCATTTTAAAAATGAATGAAGATGCTGTTTCCTTAAAAGAAGTAAACGTAACTGGACAACAAGCTAGTGTTAAAATCAAGGCAGATACCATCGAATATAATGCAACAGCTTTTAAAACACAACCTAACGCAGCTGTAGAAGAACTGTTGAAAAAACTCCCAGGAGTGGAGGTAGATAGAGATGGTAATATTTTAGTACAGGGACAAAAGGTAACTAGGCTTACTGTAGATGGCAAAGATTTTTTTGGTACAGATCCTAAAACGGCAACCAAAAATCTCCCCGCAGATGCCATTGCTAAAGTGCAGGTAATTGACAGCAAAACCCAAGAAGCAAAAGCAACAGGTATAGACGATGGTCAGCGAGAAAAAGTATTGAACCTTACCATTAAGGAAGACAAGAAACGTGGTTGGTTCGGAAATGCAAATCTTTCTGGAGGTACTACAGATAGATATAATGGTTACTTAAGTGCCAATCATTTTGATAAAAACTTACAGTTTGCGGTGCTGGGAATGAGCAATAACGTGAGCAATTCGAGTTTCCAATTCGAAGATTTAAATAGTTTTACAGGCGGAAATATCGGAAATATTTTTGCTCCTCCAGCTGGAGGTAGTTTTAGTATTAATGTAAATAACGGACGTACTACCATTGGCGGATCAGGTGTGTTTGACAATAATGCAATTGGTGAAGTAACTACCCACAGCGGTGGTGTAAACTATAGCAATAGTTGGGGCAAGAACAATAAATTGGCTATTAGTAGTAGCTATTTTACCTATTTCTCTAACGGAATTGGAAACAGATTTTCTACGATACAGGATATCAATCAAGATGATGTATTACGTACCGGTGAAATCTCCAACAGAAACTCTGATAATCAAGCACACCGATTTAACTTTAAAGCAGAATATCGTCCAGACTCGTTAACCGATATTACTTTTAGACCAAATGTTATCCTTAATTATACCAGAAACATTAATATCCGTAATTTCAATTCTAAGTTTGATAAGGCGGCAGAGGGTAACGACGGTACTCAATATTTTAATCAAAAAAATGTAACGCCAGCACTTTTCGGCGAATTTTCGGTGCTACGTCGCTTAAAAAAGGGTTCAGTTTCCTTACGTTTAAATGGTACTCAAAATACCTACAATGCCAATTGGCTCAATAATTCCTTAATTAACAAATACAAAGGAGGAATAACGACAGAAGAAGAGATTAACCAGCAAGCAGCACAAGAAAATATAGCTAAAACCTATACAGTAGGGCTGAATTACATGCGCCAATTGAACAAGAAATGGAGTGCTAACATAGGCTACATGTATAACCAGAGTAACATAGATGCAGAGCAACTTACTTTCGACTATAATCCAACAACAGATAGATATGAGACTATTGTTCCTGCTTTTTCTAATAGCATTGACAATAAAAACTGGTTGCAGAGCGCTAGGTTAGGCTTTATCTATACACGCTCCCAATGGACTTATAATTTTGGATTTGGATTGCAAGAAACCGGATTGGATGCAGCAACCTTCAGCAGTGCCGGTTTGAATACCAATAACTTGGATAAAAGATACTATAATGTTTTACCTCGATTGGCTGTCAATTTTAAAAATAAGGCCAACCATACCATCCAGCTAAATTATAATTCGTCGGTAAATATGCCATCCGTTAATGATTTGCAGCCTGTTCAAAATAACAATAATCCATTGTATCAGAGAACTGGAAATCCAGCTTTGGGAGCTACAAAAAATCATCGTATGGCTATCAATTTCAATACTTTCAGCGCAGACAATAACAAATATTGGAATGGATATTTCTTAATCAATTATGCGCTTGATGATATTGGTAATAGCATAACATACATCGATGACGTACAGCATGTAAAACCTGTAAATGTAGATGGTAATTATTTTATAAGAACAGGTACATATCTTGGACAGCCTACCAAAATCAAAGGTTTAAGAATAGGGTATGGAATAAATTTGTTTATGTCACATACCTCGTCATTCATTAATACTGAAAAAAATATAACCGATAGATATAATATCGGGCCAAGCACTAATTTTAGCTATGACATAGAAGACAAGTTGAACGCAGGGATTTATCTAGGAGTTAATTATAGTAAAGTAAATAACTCACAACCAGGAGCATTAGATAATAAGTATTTTAGTTTCTATAACAACGCAACAGTAAGTTGGGAGTTTGTAAAAAATACACGCTTAAATGCAGAATTGCAGCATAACGGTACAGCCGGTAGGGCCGATGGCTTTAATAACAATGTGCTACTTTTAAATGCAGGAATAGAGCAATATCTTATGAAACGTAGAGTGACTTTGGCTATTAAAGGTTTCGATATCCTAAATCAAAATACAAATATTGATAGAACGGTAAATGCCAGCCGAATGGAAGATGTTCGTTATAACTCCGTTACCCGTTATTTCTATCTCTCGTTAAATTATAAGATCAGTAAAGCTGGAGCTACAAATACAAGATCGAACCCGAGAAATACGGTAGGTTAATCGATTAGAAAATCATAAATTAGCTTTAAGATTTACAATATGATAACCGATACCTTAACTGCACTTTTTGAAAGAGACTTGAATAGAGTAATTAACGAGCTCCACTTGTATCGCAGCGAAACAAATATTTGGCGTACGGAAAAGGCTATTGCTAATTCAGCAGGTAATTTGGCGCTTCACCTCATCGGTAATTTAAACACTTACATAGGGAAGGAAATTGGAAAAACAAATTATGTGAGAAATAGGGAATTAGAATTTTCGCTGAAAGATGTGCCACGACAAGTATTGATACAACAATTGAATGATACCATTGCTATAATTAAAACCTCGTTAAAGCTGCTAACAGATGAAGATTTAAACAAGAAATATCCCACTCTAGTACTAACCGAAGCAACTACTACAGAGTTTTTTCTAATGCACTTACTTAGCCATTTGAATTATCATCTGGGGCAAATCAACTATCACAGAAGATGGATAGAGGGGTAAATCAAATTCGAGCTTTACAATGAAAATACTTTTGATCCTCCTATCATTTTTATTTCTTAACAATTCAAGCGTAATCCATCGAGATAGGATTTTGAAAATTGATAAGAACGGCAATATCATTGGTCTACCTAAAAAGTATAGTCCAGCAAAGTTTGACCTAATTTCGAAAAAGTTAAGAATAAAGTATAGAGAAGTTGTTTTTCCAAAATGTTTGAATTATTACTTCGAACAAAATAGAAATCCTAAAATAACCTTATCAGCTTCATGGTACCATGATAAAACTACTTTGCCATATTATTTGAATTTTGATATAAGTAATAAGAGTGCAAATTATGGATATACCATTCTGGTTAATCTGGAGACGTTAGAGTTGATTTATGTGAGTAAATCTATTATACAAGAAGATACTATTTACGAACCAAAAGTTGATTTAAGTAAAAAATGTCTATCAGAATATAAGAGTGCAATTAGAATTGTGAAATAATCATAAATAGACTTGACGTACGCAGCAAAAAATAAGTATTAAGGGTAAAATAATACGCTCTCAATAAACTTCCGTCAAGTCTTTGCCTTTTGTTTACCGTTCTAGTATCAACTAAAATAAAGAATATTTAAAATTACTTCCATATTGTTGTCGTATATATTATATTTGCGACTACAATTAGAGTTTAAAAAATGAAACAGTTAACATTTGCATCACTACAAGTAAAAAACTTAGAGGTATCAAAAGACTTCTATACCCAAAAATTGGGATTTGAAATTGGTAATTCCAATCCTCAAGCCTGTATTTTTAAGTATAACCAAGGACAGGCAAGCTTTGCGATCCGTACGCCGCTAGAACCAATCGAAGGAAAAGAATTGGGTATTGGCGTGGCACTTTGGTTTGCCGTTAAGGAAAATGTTGATGAACTGAAAGCACAATTGATTGCCAATGGTGTAACTACTGCAGGGCCAATTATAGAAACGCCTTTTGGCAGAGCATTTCACCTCAAAGATCTTGATGGTTATAAACTTACTTTTTTGGAAGAAAAGTAGCATTTGTTTGTGGAAAGAGAAAAAAAATACTGGATCATAGTGGCATCAAAAGACCATGTTAAAAATGGTATCGCCTTAGGTATTGCTCAGGCCTGTCATGGCAAATCTGCTCCGTTAAAGCGAATGAGAAAAGGAGATTTCCTTATTTACTATTCAGGTAGGCAAACGATGTGTAAGCTCGATAAATGCCAAGAGTTTACAGCGTTGGGAGAGGTCAAAGATGATGAAACCTATCAATTTCAAGTTTCAGCAAACTTTTGTCCTTCTAGGCGAAATATCGAATTTCAGCCAAGTGAAGATATCTCTATATTTCCCTTAATTGAAAAGCTTGATTTCATTCAAAATAAAAAAAGTTGGGGTTATCCATTTAGATTCGGTTTCTTTGAAATTAACCAGCATGATTTTGAGCTGATCTCATCGCAAATGCTTCAACAACACTATGCCTAAAGAAATCGAATTTCATTTTAAAAGTCCAAAAGATAGTCCAGGTTATTTATTGGGACAAGTAACGATGCTTTGGCAACGTAAACAGAAAAAGGTTTTAGATCCATTGGATTTAACGCAAACACAATTTGTATTGTTGGCTGCATTAGGTTGGCTTTCAAAAAAGAGTACTGCCGTTACACAAGTCGACATTGCCAATCAAAGTAATTCAGACAGAATGATGGTTTCGAAGGTCTTGCGAACTTTGGAAGAAAAAGGTTTTATTACACGACAAGAACATGAAACCGACACCAGAGCTAAAACAATTCGATTGACATCAAGTGGTGAAGTAGTCTTACAAAAGGCTCTTATCGAGATAGAAAATGCCGATTTAGCTTTTTTCAATGCTTTGAATGACGAGCTCTCTCTATTCAATCAAAATATGGTCAAACTTATCGAACAAAACAGTGGGTAGAAACTTTAAAATATTTATCAAACAGCTTAAGTAATTCTCTAAAGGGATGGGTAAGCCGCAAATCGCTACTGATCCCTAACCCCTAACTACTGATTCCTAAAAGGAAAGTCTGTTTATCCATTTTTTGCATTTCTGCTAATCCTGTTACCTTTGTGTATGTCCATCGAAGTACAAAAAAATAATCCGCTACACGGAAAAACCCTAGAATATATTGTAACGCAATTGAGCGAACACTATGGCTGGGCCGAACTGGGCTATTTATTACGTTTCAACTGTTTCATTAAAGATCCAAACGTGAAATCAAGCTTGAAGTTCTTACGTAAACAAGAATGGGCCAGAAAGCAAGTAGAGCAGTTGTATATCGATACTTTTTCTAAATAGCGTTATGAAATTTATACTGAGCACGTTTATCGGGTTGGCATTGCTTTTCAATTTTCATGCTTCGGCAAATGAAAATAAGAAAGTAAGTAAAGTTTTAGTGTTCTCCTTAACAAAAAGCTATAGGCACAAATCAATTAAGGACGGTATTATAGCCATTAGGAAATTAGGTGAAGCAAATAATTTTGAAGTGGATACCTCTGAGAATGTGACAAGCTTTACCAAAGAAAACCTCGGAAAATACAGAACCCTCATCTTCTTAAATCCTACCGGATCAAATGTTTTTAACGACGAGCAAAAGCAAGCTTTAAAAGATTACATCAATGGTGGAGGTGGGCTAGTAGGCATCCATGCTGCTACAGATTTTTGTTTCGAATGGGAATGGTATGGCAAAATGATTGGTGCTTTCTTTACCAATCACCCCAAGGTGCAACAGGCAAAATTAATCTCAGTTAAACCAAAAGATAAACTGATGAAGGGTATGCCCGAAAGTTGGCTACATACCGACGAGTGGTATAACTTTAAATCATTTAATAAAGACGTAAAGGTTTTGGTAAAGCTAGATGAAACTTCTTATCAAGGCGGTAATATGAATAACGAACATCCTATCGTTTGGTATCATCAGTTTGAGGGAGGGAGGGTTTTTTACACAGGTTTAGGACATGCCCCAGAAACCTATGTAGACAGTTTATTTGTTAAACAGCTTTTAGCGGGCATTAGATGGACAATGCGTAAATAATTTATATTTTTACCTTTTTAAACCATTTAAGCAAAATGTCTAATCCTTTTAGCTATATCCTTAGGCTTTTAGTAGTTTTTGGAATGCTGATTTCTGTTCTCGATGCCAATTCGCAGCAAAATGCTCATACTTTAGAGCTAAATTTGCAAAGATCTATCAGTAGTTTTAGTGCCAACCAAAATAAATTGCAGGGTATAGCCTACGGAGGAGAGCTGATTTTTCATTATAATACAAATAGAACTGCCAAAAGGTGGTCTAGCGATTTGGGCATAAAGAGTATCGACGTGATGTTTAACTACAAACGTATGGCGGATATCACACGTATTGCGGCTCCTCAAAATGGTGAGTTTGGAGATAGTTACGCTTTGGCTGGAGGACTTACTTTTCCGCTAATTAAAGTTAGTAAAGCCGAATTAGAATTTACCCCTGCTTTCGGACTTCTGTATGCCGGCGAATCTTGGTTCAGCAACCAAAATCCAGTAGTGGGCAGCAAGCTTAATTTTGGGCTTAAAGCGGGTTTAAAATTAAGTGTGCCTGTAAATGAAAATACTGAACTATCTGCAAACTTAGATGTGCTGCATTATTCTAATGGAGGCACAAGAGTGCCAAATAATGGTTTAAATGTAGTAAGTGTGGGTTTTGGTTTAGCTCGGGCGCTAACTAAAAACAAAGAGGTAGAAAAGCCTGATTTCGAAAAAGAGACTTATCAAAAACACAGTTTCGACTTAGGAATTAATGTGGGTAGGAGAGGTGTTTATCAAGATAAAGGAGGACTATATAGGACAGGGCTATACGGCGGTTATAATTATCGTGTAGCATCTTATTTAGCATTGGGAACTGGGCTGGATGCGGTTTACTATCATACCGTTTACGATCCTGATCGCAATTTGGAAACTTACCAATCCAAAGCTTCTTCGTTTGATAGGTGGCGGTTAGGCATAGCTATCGGTCCAGATTTATGGATGGGCAATTTAGCTTTTATGGCTAAATATGGCTATTATCTTCATTACAATAGTTTGTTGCCAGTAAAAACCTATTGGACAGCCGGTGTAAAGTACAAGCTGAATAATTGGCTAGCGCTACAATCAAAAGTATATATCCACCAAACTGAGGCCGATTATGTTGGCTTTGGGATAATGTTTACTAAATAATATGATCAGATTAAATGACGAGACCCCACTAGAAGTGCTGAACGAAATAAAGCAGGGAGATATGGTGACCGATACTTTTAGTAAAACAGGTTTGGTAGAAAACATCGAAATGACTGATGATGGGCTATACCGAATTTACCAGTTTACTTTGGTAACCGGTAGGGTGATTGTGCTTAAGAAATAACGGGAAGCTGAATTGTAAACACACTTCCTTTTTTAATGGCAGAGTGAATAGTGATGTTACCTCCTAACTTGTTAATCATTTCCTTCACTAGATATAAACCAATACCACTACCCTTATTGTGGTGCGAGGTAACATAAAACATATCAAATATCTTTGGCAAGTGCTCTTCAGAGATGCCTATCCCATTGTCCTCAATACTAATGTGCAACAATCCATCGCTTAAATAAGCCGAAGCATAAATAAATGAAGAAGGCTTATCCGGATCAGCATATTTCAGCGAGTTTGAAATTAGGTTATTACAGATAATATCAAGCCTAAAAGTATCAATACGAATAGTGATGGGCGCTACATTGTATTTAATATCAACGGCTATTTCAAGTCCATACTGAAGGTTTTGGCTAATCACTTCAAAAAAGGATGGTAGATAAACCTCCTTAATATGTAGATCAGTTCTTTTGTTCTTAGAGAATTGGATGATCTTCAAGATAAATTCGTCTTGCCTCGATAAGATTTGTTTCATCAAAGAGAAGTATTCACTTCGAAGTTTGGCGTTTTCTTCTGTTTCTGCTAAAGAGACTATTCCTTTTAAAGAAGTAATGGGAGACCTAAGGTCGTGAGATACACTGTGTGTGAACAAATCTAATTCCTCGTTAGTTTTCATCAGTACATCATTCTGATCCAGAGTATCTTTTTGTAGTCTAGATAGCTTATGGATATATTTAACAGAGATGACAACGATGCAGATAAAGATGATAAAGGCGATCAGTGTATTAATAGTAAGCACGGTCCTGTTCACCAGTTTGATGTTGTCACTTAAAGCCCTGTCAAACTCGTTGCCTTTCTTTGTGAGTAGCTTACAAAGCTGATCTATTTCTATAGCTAAGGCTTCTTTTTGTGCGTAGCTGATAGTAGGGTTGGAGATTGGAATTTGATGTATATGTTTGCCCAGTTTTTCAAGCTTGATGGCCATTAGGTCAGCTTCCTTCCAAATACGAATTGCTTTTTTAAAACCAGATAGTGATTTGAAATTCTGATAGACCCAAAGAATATTGTCTAGATCTTCTGGAATGTTTTTTCCCAGTAACAGATGTTTTTTAATGATTTTAGCATTTTTATTGCTGTCCAGGGCCACTCTGGCAAGACTATCGTTAATAGGAACCTGAAGGTTTGCTATAAAATTTCTGTAATGCTCCGGTTTTGATGTAAAAACATAGTTAGTCAAACTTATTGAAGCTTCTTGCTGTGCTTTCATATAAAACGATTCTCCCGTAGTAAAAGCCCTGATGCCGTCTATAGCTTTAAGTCCATAATGATTAAGGGTTACGATTAAAGAGATAGAAACAAAAACACAGATCACATAATTATAGATGACTGTTTTTGTCTGTTTAGCTAAGTTGTTCATCGAGCGTAATGAAAGAGCAAATATTTTGTTAACTAAATTAAAGATAGAAAAATTAAGTTTTTATACTCTTAAAAGTTGTGATAGTTTTTGGGATTAATGATGTTGGACCAATGTTGTTTTTCTTTAAATAACAACAAAGAATCATGATTCTAATGCGTAACCTTATTGAAATTCTTGTGGTTAACCTAATGATATTTGGATTACGCCAACGAGATGGGGAAGAGGCTTGCCGCGGAAATACTTTTTGTCAGTGTCACCCTGAACTTGCCGAAGGGTTGTTCGTTAATAAGTAGATGCTTAGACAAGCTCAGCATGACACATATGAATGGCAGTGCCGACAAAAAGATTGAAATGAAAGCTCCAAAGGAGTCTCTTTGGGACGGGATTACCAATAGCAACGAATTATTGCAATTGCTTTTCAAAATAATGTATCCTTAGTTTTAACGTAAAAGCACTTTCATGTTAAACTATCTTTAACTCCTAATTTTTTTGTCGTAACCTCTTGATAGTTAAAAGAAATTGTTCTACTTTTGCAGTCCCTTAATGTAGGCTAGTTATAAACTGCTAACAGCAAGGAAATTAAATAAATATTTGAAACAAAAAGCAAGAAATGCCAACCATTCAACAATTAGTTAGAAAAGGTAGAGTAGCACTGGAGTTTAAGAGTAAATCTCCAGCGTTGGACAGCTGTCCACAGCGAAGAGGCGTATGTACACGTGTATATACTACTACCCCTAAGAAACCAAACTCTGCAATGCGTAAAGTTGCCCGTGTACGTTTAACCAATGGTAAAGAGGTGAATGCCTACATTCCAGGAGAAGGTCACAACTTACAAGAGCACTCGATCGTTTTGATCCGTGGTGGTCGTGTTAAAGATTTACCAGGTGTACGTTACCACATCATCCGTGGTGCATTAGATACATCAGGTGTAGCTGGTCGTAACCAACGTCGTAGTAAATATGGTACTAAGCGTCCTAAACCAGGACAAGTAGCTGCAGCACCAGCAAAAGGTAAAAAGAAATAATTAGGAGGAAACAGAAATGAGAAAGTCAAAACCGAAAAAGAGAATTATTCTTCCTGATCCTAAATTCAACGATGTTCAGGTTACAAGATTTGTAAACAACATGATGTTTGATGGTAAGAAATCTATCGCTTACTCTATTTTTTACGATGCTGTAGAATTAGCTGAGAAAAAATCTGGTGAGAACGGATTAGAAATCTTCAAACGTGCATTAGCAAATATCAGCCCTGCTGTAGAGGTTAAATCTCGTCGTGTGGGTGGTGCAAACTTCCAAGTACCTACAGAAGTACGTCCAGAGCGTAAAACTGCTTTAGGTATGAAATGGTTAATTAACTACTCGCGTAAGCGTGGTGAAAAAACCATGAAAGAAAAATTAGCTGGCGAAATGGTAGCAGCAGCTAAAGGTGAAGGTGCAGCCGTTAAGAAAAAAGAGGATACGCACAAAATGGCTGAGGCTAACAAAGCGTTCTCTCACTTCAGATTCTAAGAAAAATATGACTAATTAGCTAATTCTCGGATTAGCTAATTAGCTAATAAAAAAAAGATGTCAAGAGATTTAAAATTTACTAGAAATATTGGTATCGCTGCTCACATCGATGCTGGTAAGACTACAACTACCGAGCGTATTCTTTATTACGCAGGGGTTAACCACAAAATTGGTGAGGTTCACGAAGGTGCATCTACCATGGACTGGATGGTACAGGAAGCTGAACGTGGGATAACAATCACGTCTGCTGCTACAACTGTATTCTGGCCTTACCGTGGTAACAAATACCAAGTTAACGTTATCGATACTCCTGGACACGTGGATTTTACCGTAGAGGTAAACCGTTCATTACGTGTACTTGATGGTTTAGTGTTCTTGTTTTCTGCAGTTGATGGTGTTGAGCCTCAATCTGAGACTAACTGGAGACTAGCTAACAACTATGCGGTTCCACGTATTGGTTTCGTAAACAAAATGGACCGTTCGGGTGCTGATTTCCTTAAAGTTGTAAAACAAGTTAAGGATATGTTAGGCTCTCACGCTGTGCCATTGCAGTTACCTATCGGTGCTGAAGATAGCTTCAAAGGTGTGGTTGATTTGATCAACAACCGTGGTATTGTTTGGAATGAGCACGATAAAGGGATGACCTTTACTGAAGTGCCAATCCCTGATGATATGGTTGATGAGGTTGCACAATGGAGAGAGAATTTGTTAGAAGCTGTAGCTGATTATGATGAGACTTTGATGGAGAAATTCTTCGAAGATCCTAACTCAATTACTGAGCGTGAAATTCTTGATGCATTACGTGCTGCTACTCTAGATGCTAAAATTGTTCCTATGGTTTGTGGTTCATCTTTCAAAAACAAAGGTGTACAAACGATGTTGGATTTAGTGATGGAATTATTGCCATCGCCAATGGATGTTGAAGGTATTACAGGTACAAACCCTGATACTGGCGAAGAGATTACTCGTAAACCAGATATTAAAGAGCCGTTTTCTGCGTTAGCATTTAAAATTGCAACCGATCCTTTCGTAGGTCGTTTGTGTTTTATCCGTGTTTACTCAGGTAACTTAGAAGCTGGTTCTTACGTATACAATGCTCGTTCAGAGAATAAAGAGCGTATTTCTCGTATCTTCCAAATGCACGCTAACAAGCAAAACCCAATTCCTAACGTAGGTGCAGGTGATATTGCTGCGGTAGTAGGCTTTAAAGATATCAAAACTGGAGATACACTTTGCGAAGAGAAAAATCCAATCATTTTGGAATCTATGAACTTCCCTGATCCAGTTATTGGTTTAGCGATTGAGCCTAAAACTCAAGCTGACGTAGATAAATTAGGTATCGCATTAGGTAAATTAGCTGAAGAGGATCCAACATTTAGAGTAGAGACTGATCAAGAAACTGGTCAAACTGTAATCTCTGGTATGGGTGAGCTTCACTTAGATATCTTAATTGACCGTTTAAAACGTGAGTTTAAAGTAGAAGTTAACCAAGGTGCGCCGCAAGTAGCTTACAAAGAGGCAATCTTTGGTACTACAGAGCACCGTGAGGTTTATAAAAAACAATCAGGTGGTCGTGGTAAATTCGCGGATATCAAAGTTGTTGTTTCACCAATTGATGCTGATTTCGAAAAAGGTGGTTTACAGTTCGTAAATGAAATTACAGGTGGTTCTATTCCACGTGAGTTTATCCCTTCTGTAGAGAAAGGTTTTGCTTCGGCAATGTCTAACGGTGTATTAGCTGGTTATCCACTTCCTGATATGAAAGTACGTTTGATTGATGGTTCATTCCACGCAGTCGATTCAGATGCTTTATCATTCGAGCTTGCTGCTCGTATGGCCTATCGTGAAGCGTTGCCTAAATGTAAACCTACATTGATGGAGCCAATCATGAAAATCGAAATCTTAACCCCTGAAGAAAACATGGGTGATGTAATCGGTGACATGAACCGTCGTCGTGGTCAGTTACAAGGTATGGACACTCGTAATGGAGCTCAAGTAATCAAAGCATTGGTACCACTTTCTGAAATGTTCGGTTATGTAACTCAGTTACGTACCATCACTTCTGGTCGTGCTACTTCTACTATGGAGTTTGATCACTACGAAGCTGCGCCTAAAAACGTACAAGACGAAATCGTTGCTAAATCAAAAGGCAGAGTTAAGTCTGAAGACTAATTAGTATAGCGTAATGAGTATAGCGTATAGCGATGGGATTTTTCTCAATACGCAATACGCTCTACTCAATACAAAAAATAAATCCGGCACTTGTTACCAATAGCTCTAACAGGTTGTCATAATTAAAAATAAAATGAGCCAAAGAATTAGAATTAAATTAAAATCTTACGATTACAACTTAGTAGATAAATCTGCTGAGAAAATCGTAAAAACTGTAAAGCCTACAGGCGCAGTAGTTAGCGGACCAATTCCGTTGCCAACAGAGAAGAAGATCTTTACTGTATTGCGTTCACCACACGTAAACAAAAAAGCTAGAGAGCAGTTTCAATTGTGTGCTTATAAACGTCTTTTAGATATTTATAGCTCTAACTCAAAAACAGTTGATGCTTTAATGAAGCTTGAATTACCTAGCGGTGTTGAAGTAGAAATCAAAGTTTAATGATTTTATACTAAATTAAAAAAGCTCCGAGAATTTATTCTCGGAGCTTTTTGTTTAAATAGGGTTTTGCAGCTGTTATGTGCATTTTACTTCATTATCAACCTATTTATACCCTGTTCTTGCTTAAAAAAGCTTTCTGCGTTAATTCCGGTAAACCGCATGAAATCTTTATTTAAATGCGATAGATCATAATAATTAAAATCTGTGGCCAACTCTGTCAATGTTTTGGCTAACGGTTGGGTAAGATGCTGATGTACCAAGGCATTAAATTTAACAATAGAGGCAAATTTTTTTGGTGAAAACCCGATATGCTGTTGGAAAATATCCCGTAAATTTCGGTCGCATGTATAGGTTTCATTTGCTAATGTTTCCATACCAATTGATCCAGATTTGCGAAACATTAGTTCTATCGCTTTGGTAGCATAGTTGAGGTTGCTTGGACATTTTTCAACCTGTTTTTCTAAATATTGTTGTATATGTAGCCATTTTTCTGCTAAGCTATACGCATTATTCACCTTCTCGTTTAGTATGCGTAAATGCTTGCCCGCATCAGAAACTTGATACATGGTGTTTGCGAAATAATTGGCATCTTCCTTCCAAAACAATGCAGTACAATGTGGCTTTGGCATCACCAATATCAGTTCCATTTTTGGTGGCAGTTCAAAATCAAGAGGCACATATCCCAAACCACCAAAATAGATATTACAAGATTGAACTTTACGATCTTCTACATTATTAATATTTTGTATTGCAGTCCCCACATAGTCGAGCGTAAAGAAAAACACGGAATAAAGTCGCGGGACGAGTTTAAAATTACCTGTATAATCGCTATCGCGTTTAATATAAATTGCTTCGGCGATGTAAGGTTTTAACTGTGGAGAAATAGGGAGAGGCTGTATATTCATAGTGACATTAATTTTTAAAGTATTTTAACATAATATCAATCTATTCATACCTTGTTCCTGACTTAAAAACTTATCGGTACTAATTCCCATAAAACGCATGAAATCTTTATTCAAATGAGATAAATCATAATAGTTAAATGCCACGCTGGTCTCGAAAAGTGTTTTAGATTTCGGTTGATTTAGAAACTGTTTGATAAAGGCATTAAAGCGTATCATAGAAGCAAATTTCTTAGGCGAATAACCAATATGTTGCTTAAAGCTATCACGCAAATTTCTGTCACAAGTACAAGAATATTTGGCAACAGAGTCCATTGTAATTACGCCAGAATGGTTAAACATTAAAGAAATCGCACTATTAACGTAGTTTAAATTATTGGCGGGCTTGCTTAGTTTTTTCTCTAAATATCTTTGGATGTAATTCCATTTAAAATCGATATTTCTAGTAGTGTTTACTTGTTCATTTAGAATGCGAAGCTGTTGTCCCATATCCGAAACACAGTACATGGTATTTGCGAAATGGTCGGCATCTTCTTTCCAAAAAAGTGCGGTGCAATGGGGGCGAGGCATTACTAAAATCCACTCTGTTCTACCAGAAATTTTAAATTCTACGGGAACATAGCCAGAACCTCCAGAATAAATTTTGCAAGGCGCTATGGTATGTTTAGTTCCATTATCGAAATCTATCGACATTTCGTCAGTTTCCTCCAAAGTAAATGCCCACAATCCAAAAAATCTCGGAACTAAATTAAAAAGGGAAACTTCGGCATCACTCTTTTTTACGTATAAGGCATGAGCAATGTATGGTGCTAATGATGGCGAAATATGTAAGGGTTGTATAATCATCTACTGATGTTTAGCGTAAGTGTAATAACCTAACTTCATACTAAAGTTAAGCAAAACCATGATAACCAAGTAATTGATTATAGACAATTCTTATTCCTTTTAGTTTTAAATACACCTGTAAATTCTCCGTTTTTTACAACAATGGTTGCTTGTCCTAGTACTAATTTTGATTTGCTATTAAGAAAACATAAGTGCTGTTATTACGGAGGTAATTTTCCAAAGCAGTTTTTCCAATAGTATTATTTCGCTCCACATAGTCTCAACATAAATAATAAGCTATGTTAAAACAGCTATTTTTTGTAAGGTGTGTCATCAATTTAATCATGCTGATGATATGTTCTTTATTTGTTCACGCTCAGGATTTTTCTAATATGAAGAATCAAAAGCCCCTGACTTATACAGGAGCATTAGAAGTACGGACAATTGGATATCAAATGAATGGGGCAGCAAATCGTAGAAATCCTTTTTCGATGATTGTGAGTGGCAGCCCAACATTAAGTTTATATGGTTGGGATATTCCATTTAGTATCGTTTATGCCGATAAAAAAACAAACTTCCAGCAACCATTTAACCAATTTGGGCTTAGCCCTTCGTATAAATGGATTACACTGCACGGTGGTTATCGAAATATCAGTTTTTCTCCATACACCTTGGGTGGACATACCATGTTGGGTGCAGGTGCCGAGTTAAATCCTGGTAAGTTAAGGTTGGGGTTTATGTACGGGCGATTAAATAAGGCTACTGTAATTGATCAAACTACGCAGTCTTTAGCACCGCAGGCATTTAACAGGAAAGGTTATGCCGTTAAAGTAGGTTACGGCTCACAAAAGAGTTTCATTGATTTTAGTTATTTAAAAGCAAAAGATGATAGTGTGGGTTTTAATCAAGGCAAAAGTAACACGCAATTTAACCCAATAGCCCCAGCCGGAAACTCCGTTTTAGGTTACAAAGGACAAATTTCTTTCCTTAAATATTTTCAGATAGAAAGCGAAGGTGCGGTAAGTCTATATACCCGTAACCTGTATAGCAACATACCAGACACGCTGGAAGATCCTGTGCTTAAGAAAATTAAAAAATTCGCTACTGTAAATGCCACAAGTGAATTTTATACTGCGTTTAGTGCAGGCGTTGGCTACAGAGATAAAAAATATGGTTTGAAGGTGAACTATCGTCGTGTTGAACCAGAATTCAAATCGATGGGGGCCTACTTTATCACTTCAGATTTAGAAGCTTGGACTATTGCGCCGTCTTTCGTAGCTTGGAAAAATAAAATCAGTTTTAATGGTAGTATTGGTATACAGAACGATAATCTGCAAAATCAAAAAAGTGCTACCAATAAGCGCTTTATAGGTGCTGGAAATGCAACGCTGCAACTGAACGATAAATTTGGTGTAGATGCCAGTTACAGCAATTTTTCTAACGACCAAACCCCCAATACAGTACGCTTTGCAGATAGTTTGCGTATTGTACAAACTACCCAAATGTACAGCTTAATGCCCCGCTTTATTTTCAGTAACGAAAAATACATGCATATGATTACGCTATCTGGGACATTAAGTAATCTCAACGATTTTAACCAGTTTTTCGATAACAATGCCATTAGCAGAAATATGGATACCAAACAGCTGATGGCGAATTATAATATTGGGTTCATTAAGCAAGGAATCAATATCAATACAAGCGTTAATACGACAATGCTTGAGGGGATGGGCATTAATCAAACTTATACTGGCTTTTCTTTAGGTGGCGATGTTACGCTGTTGAAATCGCAACTGAGATTGGCGACTAACCATTCCATCACCTTTGGTAAACAAGAAATTGGAAAAAGTATGATTTACAACAGCTCCCTGAATACTAAATACCAGGTTAGAAAAGGACATCATTTGGATTTTGGCGTATACCTTTTACATAATTCGCCTTCAGAAAATGCAGGTTTACAACAAAAATATACCGAGTTAAGGGGAGAATTAGCTTACCAATTAAGATTTTAGCTATGAAGAGATTAATTTACTTTATTACGATAGGCGTTACCTTGATGTTAGCGCAAACCCTTCATGCCCAGGTAGGCGTTTCTATTAGAATTTTGCCACCGTATCCAAATCGTATTACAGATTATGAGGCCAGGCCACAACAGGTGCTCATTACCTTAACTAACCAATCTGCGGGTACGCAACAAATACAATTGAGAGCATCGGTAGTGGGCGATAATGGTATTCGATTAGAAGTTGGAAGAAACTATAAAAGTTCGACTCCAATTACCTTGGCGCCTGGGCAAGTACGTAATTTAAATGGTGCCGATTTGGTTACGCTATTTGATTACAACTCACTCACCTACACAGGTATTACCAAAGATCAGTTTATTCGCGGCAATGGTTTGCCAGAGGGAAGCTATCAGGTTTGTATGCGAGCCTATGATTACAATACCAATGCGCCAATTAGTGCAGATGAACCAATAGGCTGTAGCAACAGATTTAGCATTACAAGTTTAGAACCTCCGCTAATTATAAAACCAACAGATGGCGAGGAGCTAAAACCAGCCGCCGCTAATATCTTCACTATTAACTGGACTACGCCGCCGGGAGCACCACCATCAATTAGGTATAAAGTTAGGCTCATTGAGGTTCTTGGAAACAGAAATCCTAACGATGCTTATTTAAGTGCTGTACCTCCATACTTTTTTGAGAAGGAAGTAATGGGCAATGTTTACGTCTACAATCCGGCAGATCCGCAACTTACACTGGGCCGAAAATATGTTTTAGCTGTGCAGGCATTTGATCCAAACGGTGGTTTTACCTTTAGGAACAATGGAATTAGTCAGGTTGTGCCGTTTGTTTACGGCGAAGCTATTCAAGTGCCGATAAATTCGCCTGTAGCACCACAACAAGTGCCACCTTCGCCACCAAATGTTATCGCTGCCATTCCAGATTGCGGTTCTTGTAAATCTACGGCACCTGCCGGAAATACCAATAATGCCTTAGCAGAAGTAGGTAAGGAAATTAAAGTCGGTAAATTTTTAATGCGCATCGTAACGCTGGCATCATCGGGCAACAAACTTAGCGGTACAGGAACTATTAATCTGCCCTTTATTGGTTCAAATACGCCCGGAGCACGTTTAAAAGTGCAGTTTTCTGATGTAGAAGTGAATAGCAATTTAGAAATGAAAGCTGGTTTGGTAAGTGGTATTACCGCTACGGGTGCATCAAGCTTTATACCCGCAAATTCAGCTGGTCAGGCACCGGTTTTTGGTACACAACAAGCAACGGATTTAACTGAATATTTTACTAGTAATGCAAGCCAAACCATACAATCTGTTAGAAATAGCGCTAATGCCTCGGGTTTCGAGCTTCCGTTGGCCTTGTCTACTGGTTTAAATACACTTGCCATTACCAAGGTTTATTTTAATGCAGAACAAGCCTGGTTTGAAGCGGCTGGTGCTGTTGCCATACCCGAAGATAATTCTGTTTTACCTTTAGCGGGCAGAAATATATGTTTAAGCGCAACCGACTTATGCGAGAATGGGGTAATTTATCTTTCGGATAATTTCAAAGTAAATGCGCTGAACCTTACTTTAAGAACCAGTGGAGGTAATCTAAATACAGATCCTGGTACATCCTTAACATTTAATAAAAATGGGATGGTAAACCTAACTATCGATGCTGATTATACATTTCCAAATCGATCTGTTATTGATGCGCAAAGTGGCCAAGCTTTAACCGCAAGACTAAAAGCTGTAACCGAGCAAGGTTGGCAAGATTGGATAGCAGAGCTAAGTATGCCAAAATTCAAGATAGGCGGTTTAGAAAGCATTGCTTTTGAAACAGGGCAACGCCCAATCTACTTTGACCATTCCGATTTTAAGAATCCGGAAGGTATCCCTTCTAGTTTCACCTCGGCAGATGCGGGAGAAAGCCCTATCAATACTTCATTGCCAACTTGGCAGGGCATTTACATTCCGAAAACTGAGGTGCATTTGCCAGAAATCATAAAAAATGCGAATGGACAGGCTTTAAAAATGGAAACCAGTAATATCATCATAGATGCTAATGGATTAACTGGTGCCATACAAAATAGCGGTACAGTTTTAACTATCGGAGAGGGTTCTATGGATGGTTGGTATGCTTCGATAGAAAAAGTAACGCTTAATATTTTTAAATCGGCATTTAAATCAAGTACCATGACGGGTAAACTAGTTTTGCCGGCATCTACTGATTATGCAAATGCCAGTAACCAGTTAGATTATACCGCAGAACTTGCCACACCAAACGATGGTGGTTTAGCCTATCAGTTTAAAATTCATCCGAAAGATAATTTGGTGCTAAATGCACTGTTTATGCAGGTAAATTTAGATAGCCGTACTGAGATTACCGTTTCTGGAGGTGGTGGAAATCCATTGGTTGCCAGGGCAAATCTTAATGGAAGCCTTACGATATCAAATGACCCAATGTCAGCAATTAAAATACCTGGTGTAGGTAAATTGAAAATGCTGGGCGTGGGGTTCGAAAACTTAAAATTGATGACCGTAAGCCCGTTTATCGACAAAGAGGGAATGAAAATTTATTTCGCCTCTGAGCAAAGAAAACTGGCAGGCTTCGACTATTCTGCAAAATTTAATGGTTGGGAACTGAGTGGGAGTGAGGATGATGTCACGGTAGCATTACCTTTTGAAGGCAATATCAAATTAGCTGGTGAGGCATTGGGCTGCGAGGCAAAAGCAGTATTCGCATTAACATCGGGTATTAAAAAAGCAAATAACCGTATTGTTTGGACAGGAGTAGGCGGAGAAATTAGAGATATTAGTTTTGGTGGAGAAGTACAACTAGGTGCATTTAGCTTAAGGGGAGCTATTAAGTATTACAACAATAAATCAAATTCGGGGAGCGATGAAGGTTTTGTTGGTGCGCTTGAAACTAATTTGGCAGGTTTTCTTCAAATAAATATGAGGGGACGCTTCGGAGTGTTAACCGATGCCCAAGGAGATTTCAATTATTACGATTTTAATGCACTGGCTGATTTTGGTCAGGCAGGGATAACCTTTGCTCCACCAATACCTTTAGCTATTTACGGCTTTGGCGGCGGCTTTAGCTATAATATGGATATTGATAAGTCTTCTGTTCCAAGTATTGATAAAGTAAGTGAAACCAAACAAGCGGAGCCGAGTAAAGAGTCGAGCGCTCTAGATTTATTGAATTACAATCCGGCAGGGTTAAGGTTAACACCTAAGCGAGGCGCTATGACTTTACAGGCAACCTTACTTTTCGGATTAACCAGTAGAAATACTTTGGATGCAGATGCCACATTCTCTATGGGTTTTAATACTAACGGTGGATTGAATTTTGTAAGGCTAAACGGTAATGCCCGTATTTTAACAGATGTAAGTAAGCCGTTGGCAACAAGAAGAGAAGCATCAACTGGTGCTGGTTCGTTAGAGATTGAGTTTGTTACTGAAACACATGCATTTTTGGCAAATTTAGAGGTAGAAATGGGTGTGCCGACAGTAGCGAACAAAAGTTTGCTTCACGCAAAAGGTGGTGCTACTTTCTTTTCTAACGGCGAAAAATGGTATTTCAAAATAGGTTCACCAAGTATTCCTAACACCATTAGGTTTTTAAATTTTGTAGAAGGAACATCTTATTTCCAAATAGGCAATACAGGTATTGAGGATATGCCAAGAATTCCACAATGGATTGAGGATATCGTTGGACATGGGGGTAAAAATCAGAGCTCAAAACTATCGGAATCTTTTAACGTAGCATCCAACCAGTCTAAACAAAATAGAAGTAATTCGGGGATGATTTTTGGCGCAGCCAGTAAATTCGGAGACCCAGACAAACGATATCAATTTTTGATGTTTTACGGAGAGTTTGCTGGGGCCTTAGGTTTTGATTTTGCACTGAAAGATAATTATGAGTGTAATAATTTGCCAAAATCTGGGGGTGCTGGCGGATGGTATGCTACCGGGCAAGCTTATTTTGGTGCTAAAGCAGCGGTAGGTATTTCGGTAGATATGTTTCTGGTAAAAGGAGATTTTGAGATATTTAGTGCAGGTGCTGCGGCTACCGTAAAAGCGGGTTTCCCTGACCCAATTTATGCCAAAGGTGCTTTGGGAGCGCATTTTAGAATTTTAGACGGATTGATAGATGGCGATTTCAATCTGCAGTTCAGCATTGGTCAAGAATGTATCAATTCCGAAGCCCAAGCTTTTGGTGGGTTGGAAATCATATCTCAGGTTTTACCAGAAAAATCATCCGAAAAAGTGCCGTTGAATATTGTTCCGGCAGTAACGTTTAATTTAAGCATTGGCGGTCAGTTTGCTCAATACGATAGTTACCAACCTGGTTTGGGCATGTATGCTTTCGACGATTACGAAAATCCGACAAAAGACGGAATGCCTACCAGAAGATATTTTCTTTTCGATAGAAGTTGCTTAACAGTTACATTAAACGGCGAAGATGTTACCAATAGATTAGCGAGGTACAAAGGCGATAAAAAAACACTGTACTTACCTACAGAAACACACTTGCCAAAAAATACAAAGTTTAATTTTAAAGTAGTGGCGAGAATGAAGGAAGCTTTTCTTGATCAAGCGGCATTTATAAATTCAATGGGTGGTGATGGCTCTGCATTAGCACAGTTTAGGTTTATTCAATTGAATGGTCGTGATGCTACGCAAGATGCCGAAACTGAGTTTACTACTGACGAAGGTTACGGCAATATTCAAGCTAGTGATTACGCCGTTACTTGGCCAATGCATGGTCATACTGCAGTGCCATTTAAAGAGAGTGGCATTGAGCAAAATGCACA
This sequence comes from Flavobacteriaceae bacterium PS02338, assembly GCA_029959615.1. Lineage (GTDB taxonomy): Bacteria > Bacteroidota > Bacteroidia > Sphingobacteriales > Sphingobacteriaceae > Pedobacter. Next base: position 51,824 of record JASCOD010000013.1, read on the forward strand.
AAAAATGTATATAGAAACCCGTAAGGTAGTCGACAATCATACTTATTTCAAATATCCAGAGGGAACAACTTATAAAGCAAGGATTTTTAGAAATGGCGTTAAAGTAGGAGCAGATATTGATGTAGATATGCAGACAGTAAATACCTATATCAATACCCCTTACACAGGACATCAACGTCCGCATACACGTTGGAGTTGGGCTGCGCCTGAGTTATTGGCAAGTACGGATTACGTGGCAATAGTTGTTGCTAAAATTCCTGCAGGTAATTCTTCGCCAAATGTGAACACTAGGGTTTCTAACACAACATTTGTCAGCACGCAAGCTTTGTCTGCTGGAGCTATCAACACCAGAAGCACAGCGCTTAGCGGAAATATGAACAACAACGAGTTGAGAGCGGGTGAGAGCATTGCCGCAAGTTTTGCCTTTAAAACCAGTCGCCATAATACTTACAACGCTAAACTATCTGATGCGAAAATTTCGAAAATTACACATGCAGATAAAGGCGGCGCTATATCATCGGCTAATTCTACTGCCACCAATTTGAATATCCTGAATTCGTGGATCACACCTCAAAATGGTATTTATAAAATCATTTTAGGGATGGGAAGTAACTTAGAAATAGATGTGACGCTAAATGGCGAGAAGTTTAATAAAGCTGATGTAGAAAGTACCACTTCGGATCAAGTATTTTTAGCAAGTAGTGCCTCAAGTGGGGGCAATTTGGTAAACCCGAGATTAAGCCCAATAACACTCGAAAAATTATATAAAAATCCACCATTTGCCAATTTTGGAGCTGATAATGATTTGTTTAAGCAATACCTTTCGGATAGAACTGGCGTAGCTAAAGCTAGGTTTGCCATTAGCAATAATCCTGTGCCAACAATAAGTGGCAACGGTATACTCGATACTTGGGCCAGAACAGATGGAGGCGTGTCGTTTATCAATAGTTTTACTGTCATTGGTGCCGTACTACCTACCGATGTTCCAAAGCCGCCAAGTAATCAAGCTACACAAGTTGGTCAGTTTCTTTCTTTCCAAACCTTTACTGTGCCAATGGTTACACCAACGTTGCTAGAGCGTATACGTAATGTAAGTATAGGAAGCCATTCGGTAGGTATGCCAAGCTTTACAAATCCTGTCCAGATAGTAATCGATAGGGTTACCAACTGGTCGGTAAATTGGGGCAATAACCAACAAGCTGGAGCACCACAAGCTGGTATTTCAAACATGGGCGCTACAAGTACGTGGGAAGGTATAAGTCAAATGGCTACTGGTGTGGTAAATGGCACAAGTACACTTAACCAATTACAAAATGGTCTACAGGGGCTAAAAGGTAAAGGGGCTATCCGTTAACAAGTTAAGAACTAAAAGATGAGAGCTTTAAAAGAATTGGGTTTAATATTGTTGCTTTTGGTTTCGATGCAGTCATATGCGCAAAAAAAGAACGACCGAAAGCAATCATCTAGCCAAAATGTACAAATTCCACAGACTAGAATTGTTGGTAAGGGTAAACCTTACAAAGACAGGATTGGGTTGAGGTGGAATATTGATAATTTCCAACTTTTCAATGCGCTAATTAGTACCGGCGTTTTTATAGATCGTTTAATTATTGATGGCAATGATAAAGCCGAAGGAACTTGGAAAAGAATATCTGCCGATACCATAAAGGCCAAAACGCTGAAGGAATTTAATACGCCGGCTTTTAAAACAGATACTTCTGCCATGGTAATTGCCCAAACCCTGTATGGTAAGCCTAATTACCCAAAAGAAGGTAGTTTGCTTGATAAAATAAAAATGCAGGAGATGGACAGGCAAAATAGGCATATGATTGTATCGCTCTATAGCGCATTAAGTAAGGAGGGGGCAGTTATGGCTGGTTTAGGATTTGAGGATATGATTAAGCCAGAAAGTAATAAAAAATATGTTTATAGGGTTTACACCGCCAAACGCATTAACGATTTTGGTAAAATTGATACGGGTTATATCTACGTAATTGGTAAGGATATTTCGGCCAACGAATATTTTAGAGGTTTAAAATCGGACACCTACGATAGTTACATTACACTTAGATGGCCAGTTAAAAATAGTCCGTTTACTGGATACTATATAGAACGTTCTGCGGATAAGAAGCGATTTGAAAGAATAACCAAAAAAATATACTTGCCAGAAAAAGATACCACAGCGAATGATGCACATTACATCTATTCAGATAGTATCCCCAACAATAAGAAATTCTATTACCGCTTAACGGGTGTAAATACTTTTGGTGAGCATTACAGATTTGTAGATACTGTAGAAGCCATGGCTAAAGATTTAACACCGCCAATTGCCCCTGTAATGAAATTTGCCAGAAAAGGGGATGAGGTTACTTTTTCTTGGTCAAGACCAATCCAAAAAGATTTGAAGGGATACATGATTGTACAAGGTAAAGGCTTGGCGGCTGGAGATTCTATTTTGCAAAGAGAGTTTATGGCCCCTGCCGTTCAAAGTTTTCGTTATGTTTTGCCAAAGAATTTTCAGGCACAATACTACCGCCTGCTAGTTTCTGATTTTGAGGGTAACATCAGCTATTCAAATCCTGTCTACATTTTTAACCCAGATAGCATTCCTCCAGCGCCACCAACTGGCCTTGTTGGGCGTATTGATAGCTTGGGGAAAGTACATTTAACTTGGCGCACTGACCCTAAAGAACCTGTACTTAGAGGTTACAAAGTGTTTTTTGCTAATCAGAAAGATCATGCTTTTACGGCCACATCTAGCATTATACCAGATACCACTTATACTTTCGAAACCACGCTTAAAACACTTACTTCAAAGCTTTATATCAAAATTGCTGCGGTAGATGCAAATTTTAACCACAGTAAATTTAGTGAAGTGCTTACGCTCACCCGTCCAGATACGATTGCACCAACCCGTCCAGTAATTTTGAAATATGAAAATACCGTTGCAGGGGTGAAGCTCAATTGGTCGGAAGACAAAGGTGCTGGTTTTTCACATTTTATTCTTTACAGAAACACCGGTACAGATGCTATTTGGAAACAACTTTTGCAAAGCAGGCAGGTAAGCTATATCGATACTTCCGCACTTCGTGGTACGCGTTATGACTATAGCGTAATAGCGGTAGACTCGGCAGGAAATCGTTCAGCAAGATCTTTTCCACTTTCGTTGATTACCGCTAAGGGCAGCACTACGGCTCAAATCAATCTCTTAGAAAAATTCGATTCTTCTAAAAAGCAAATGACTTTAACTTGGACTAAACCTGTCAGAAAAGTAAAGAACTATTTACTCTACAAAGATTTTGGAAGAGGGCTATCGATGTATAAAAGATTAGCGGCAGAAGAGGCAATATTTGTTGAGCCAAGCGAGGTAAAAACTAAATACGGGATTAAAATCATTTTTGATGATCAAACCCAATCTGATTTAATTACTACTACCGATAAATCTAACTGAGTGAAATCTTGGCGCTCATAAGTAAAATATCAACTTGCTAAAATTGAAAAAAGATGTATAACAATAAAAGAATTTTAGTACCGCTGTTAATACTTTTGGCTATTGGTTTTTATCAATGTGCTAAAACGTACGACTATGAATTCACAGACAACGTACCAACCATTGACAGTATTAGACCCGAACGAGGCACAGAAAATACGCAGGTTCGCATCTATGGGAAAAACTTCCCTAAAGATACTGCAAGCTTGAAAGCTTTTTTCAACAATAAACAGGGTTTGATCATTGAACAAACTACGGCTAATGTGATACTTGCAACCGTACCTTACGAGGCCGGTACAGGACCAGTTTCGATCAAAAGCGGTAATGAAAATTTTACTGGCCCTACTTTTACCTACGACTATGAAGCGCCGGTAATTTTAGATGTATCGCCATTAACGGGTATTGCAGGTACAGAAATCACCATTAACGGACGTAAGTTTAGTACTGTGCCCGCTAATAACAAAGTACAAATTAACGGTGTGCAGGCTAGCCTAAATTCATCAACCACTACGCAATTAAAGGTGGTAGTGCCCGAGGCTAAAAATGGCCCTGTAACGGTTACGGCCAACAATGTTGTTAACCAAGGGCCAATATTTAAGTTCATTCCGCAGGTTGTAAGCATAGACCAAACAAGCGCATTTGTTGGAGAAACCGTTAGACTTACTGGAAAATACTTTGATGTGGCTACTACCAAATCGATTACATTTAATGGAGTTGTTGCCAATATCATTAGTGGAAGCGCAACAACTTTAGATGTGACGGTGCCAGCTGCTACCAGCGGAAATATTGTGGTAAATGTAGACGGCATAAATAGTAACCCAATAGCATTTACATATCGAATTGCTCCTGCTATTACAGGTTTAAGCAAGACATCAGCCTTTGCGCAAGATACTTTAACCGTATTTGGTGCTAATTTTTCTGGTAATGCAGCCCCTGCAGTAAGTTTTGGTAGCAATTCGGCCACAGTAATGAATTATACGGGCAATAGTATAAAGGTACGTGTGCCAAATGGTTCGGGCGTATTGCCAGTTACTGTTGTTGTAGATAATGTGACTAGTAATTCGGTTCAGTTTACTTATTTGCAGAATATAATAGCTAGTAGTTTGAATCAAACTTCGCCAGTTTTACGTAATTTCTCTGGAATAGATGCGGCTACAGTTGTAATTAAAGGAAGTAATTTCGGTACAGATTTAAGTAAAATTCGTGTAACTGTTGGCGGGCAGAATGCGCAAATTACCGCTGTTGATGATGCTAACGTGACCTTCTTATCGCCAAGCTACCATTCTTCTCTGCCTAATCAGCAGCAAATACAAATCTTCCATCAAAATATAGAAGCAAGTTATCCTAACGGAAATCTCTCATTTACCTATTTAGAGCCAACTATTTTATCAACTATTTGTACCATTGTCCCAGCTATAGGTTTACCGATGGGCTGGTATACATTTACTTATAATATTGGGGGAAATCATTTTAATGCTACAGCGCCAAATTCAAATTTTGAGATTTTAATTGATGGAGTAAAGTATACTACCACTGTGAATGGAAATAATGCAGTAGTTACTACAACGCAAACCAGTCATTTTATTAAAAATAGATATGATATTCGTGTGAATAACAAATGGGGAAGTTTTATTTCTGCGTTTCAGCGAAATGTGAGCGTTAGTGATTTTAATTACAGTTTTGTAAATGGTGCCAGAACAATTACAATAGCAGGAGACGGTTTTGGTAGTACTGTAGATGCAAATAGGTCTGTTAGAGTGTACCGTATACAAAATGGCTCAAAAATTTATCTGAATGTACAGCCAACAATCAATTGGTCGGATAAGCAGTTAATAGCAACTTTTACAGATGCTTATATTGATGATTTAACCTACGGTGTAGAGGTTAGGGTAAATAGTAGAACAGCAACAAGGGAAAAGTTCTTTAACTATGAACAGGTAAATTAGGGTAGTTTATAAAGGCAAACGCCCCAAGAAAACCTTGGGGCGTTTGCCTTTTCTATTATTTAGAACGATTTCTTTAAGTAGGTTTTAAAATAATCTCCCATCACATTTACAAAAGCTTTTGCGAATGCAGGTCTGCCAGTTGCATCTCTTACACCTTTGTAGTTACTTTCTATTTGCCAACCAAAAATGTTAGGATACTTACTTGAGGTATATCTAACAGTATTGTAGCCCCCGTTGAAATATTTGTCTTCTTCTAATGGAGCCGGATCTTGCTTAGAAGGTACTGCACCAAAACCTTCTTTGGCAATTAAGGTTCCAAAGGCATCTGGCCCTACTAATAGTTGTTCAAGATCAAGCTTTTTATCATTAGCTAGTAAATTAGCTACCGACGATTTTGCTACTTGTTTGTTGTCTTTTGCATCAAGGCTCCTTAATTCTTCAGCTTTTAAAAGGTAGCCAACCTCTAAACGTTGCTTGGTATGTCCATGTCCATGAAGATCAATATAAACTGCTTTCCCAAATTTCTTGATAGCTAATACCACAGCGGTATCAATATAGTCGTGAAATTGGTTCCAAGGTTTTTCCATACTTTTGTCGCCACAAGTGCCTTCTTCTATATCTCTGTTGTGGTCTACATGTTTTCTGGATAAGTTAGAGATGATAATAAATGGTCTGGCATTATATTTTGCCAAGAAAGCCTTCTCAATCTCTTTTACCAATTCAATTGTTTTGGAGTCCGTAACTGTTACAGCACCTTTACAACTACGGGTAGCAGCATCTGGTAAGTTGATTGTTCCGCCATGTGGCACGCTGATAATGAGAGGTAAATCACCTACAATAAATTCGGTCCATTTTTCATCGTCGGTGTAAGTTTTGCCAACTTCCCACTTCTGGGCATTTGCGAAGCCAGCGATTAGTAAGAATAATAGGCTTAGTTTAATAAATTTCATCTTGGTTAAATTAATCTGTTTTTTCAAGTATTACTTTTTGATATAGACTTTTAAAACGTTCATTAGTACCGAATTTATCTAAATATTCGTTGTGTAGTGCTGTTTTTTCATAATTAAGAAAAAATTAACATAAAAGTGGTCCTCCTTGTTTTGATAACAGTCTATCATATAGTTTTGAGGATAAAAGTTGTCTCAGTAATATTGAAATTTATGCTGAAAATTTACCTTGAACAACCTAACAACTAACAAACTAATAATTCATATGAAAAAACTTTACGTATTGCTTTTTTTCTTCTCTGTTGTAGTGGGAGCTGACGCAGTAGCGCAAACGATTAGGTATGTAAAAGCCGGAGGAACTGGTAATGGCTCTAGTTGGGCAGCTGCTTCTGGAGATTTACAGGCTACGATAGATGCTTCGACTGATGCTGATTCTGTATGGGTAGCAGCAGGGACCTATAAACCTGCAAAAGCTCCATGGCCCAAAACAACAACCGGTGTAGCCGTAACTCAACGTGATAATGCTTTTGTATTAAAGCGTGGCGTTAGAATTTTTGGAGGGTTTGTTGGTAATGAAAGTGTTTTCGAACAGAGAAATTTCGAAACTAATGTGACTATATTGAGTGGAGATTTAAATAATGATGGTATAGCTTCTACTGGAGATGCTTATCATGTTGTAATCTCGCTTAATAATTCAGATGATGCAATTTTGGATGGTTTTACAATTCAGCACGGTTACGCGGACGGAACTTTGTCTATAGGTACTGATAACGAAACGAGTACAGTTTCTTTAGCACAAAATGTCGGTGGTGGTATTTGTACTAGAGGAACAACGACTAATGCATTATATTCTAATCTTATCATTAGAGATAATTATGCCCTTACAACGGGTGGAGGCGTTTATCAAAGAAGTGGAGGAGCGATGAAGGAATTTCGTTTTGAAAATGTGAAATTTATAAATAATCTATCCGTAACAAGTGGTGGTGCTGTTTATTTATATCCTAGTACGAATTCTCCGCAAGTTTTCTTTGATAAATGTTATTTTGAGAATAACAAGGGAAGTAACGGAGGAGCTATTGGAGTTTCTGGGTCGGCTATTACAGGAAGTACGTTAAATATAAAAAATAGCGAGTTTAGAGGAAGTATTGCCACTTCTTATGGTGGTCATGTTTACGTAGCGAATAGAACAGCTAATGTTACTAACTCTAAATTTTACAATGGTACAGCCGTTTTAGGAGGTGCTCTTTACACTGCATCTAACGCTTCTGCATTGTTTTTTATATACGACTCTTATTTTGAAGGAAACAAGTCTACTTCTACAACATCAACAGTTGCAGCTTCAGGAGGTGGTGCTATCGTATTAACAGCACAAAACGAAAATGCAAAAGGACTAATACAGGGCTCAAAATTTGTTTCAAATCAATCTGCAAATGTTGGAGGTGCCATTCATTTGGCTTCAAACAGTACACCTATTATTAGTTGTAGCTTTATAAAGAACACAGCAGCATTTAGTGGTGGGGCTATTTCTATGTATAGTGCTTCTAATATAGCTAATTCAGCACCAGATATCATCAACTCTATGTTTTATGCTAATGAGTCTAAGGGTACTGCAGCAGCGAATGCTGGAGGAGCTATATTTGTTCCGGTTAATGGCTGTCCTAATATTGTAAATGTAACTTTTTATGCTAATAAGTCTGCAACTGTTGGTGGAGCTCTTTATCTGGCAAATAATGATGCAGCCATTACAGCTTCCGGTAGTGTTGTTGTTCAAACTAGGATATATAATTCAATTCTCTATGGAAATATAGCTACAACCTATCCGGACATAAGATCGGTAGGTGTAAATAGCATGAACTTAAGAAATACCATGACTCAGGTTTATGGTATAGATGGAGATAATGACAATATCGTGGGTGAAAATCCAATTTTTGCTAGTGTAGATGAAGTTAGCCCAGAGTTTTTGAGATTAGGAGCTGGAAGTAGAGCGGTAAATATGGGAGATTCAGATTTGCTTAGTTCGACCATCACTACAGATTTAGGAGGTAAAAATCGTGTTATTTATGATTTTTTAGACCTGGGAGCTTATGAGTACGATGGTTCTTTAGAGTCCTTTCATGCTTTCTACATAAATGAAAATTCTCCAATTGGCACCTTAGTAGGTACGTTAACTACAGACTTAACAGGTTCTTTGACTTGGTCTATTGTAACAGGTAATACGGGAGAGTCATTTGAATTAAATCCTACCACGGGGGTTATCACAGTAAAGAATGATGCTCTGCTAGATTATGAAACAAGAAAAGCCTTTAGACTTAGAGTGCGAGCTGTAAATGGAGCATCTAATGATACGTTTATGGCATTTGTCATCCTGGAAAATGTCATGGAGGATCCTGGTACACCAATCTTGACTAATTTAGATAGGGGAGAAGTGAGAAGTTATTTTCCACGATTGGCAGGTAATGCGGAACCGTTGAGTACTGTTTATATTTACATGGACAATAATTTAACTCCTTATACTACAGAAACTGACTCAAAAGGAAATTGGAGCATTAAATTTGGTGAACAGATTACGCCAGGAGTACATGCTTTTTATATAGTTACAGAGAATAGTTTAGGGAGAAGTAATCCAAGTGATGAAGTAAGTGCAAATTTTATACTTTACCCTGGCACTTTAGTGGCAAATAATATTCTTACTCCAAATGGAGATGGCAAAAACGATGTGTGGGTAGTACAACATTTGTCAACAATGTATCCTAAAAATGAGGTGATCGTTTATGACAAAACTGGTAAAGTAGTATTTAAGAAAGCTAATTATCAAAATGATTGGGATGGATCTTATAATGGAGCATCATTAAATACAGGCACTTACTATTATCAGATCACTATCGGAAATGATATCAAACCTGTTAAGGGAACACTTACTATCTTAAGGGGAAGATAAACCAGAACTTCTATTTGAATTTAAAAAATTGTTTAACCAAACAACAATGAAGAAAAATAATATCAATTATATAATAGCCCTAGCTATCCTGTTTTTTATATCGTTAGAACTAAAGGCCCAAGTGAGCCCGCCAATGTCTATGTATTACCTTAACGAGTATTTGTACAATCCAGCAGTTGCAGGTAAAGTACAGGGATTTAACTTAGGGCTTTCTTATAAAAACAACCTAACAGGAAGTAATGGCGAAACTGTTGCCAATACCATAACGTTAGATTATGGGCGAGGTAAAAGTGGATTTGGGTTGTCTGTAAATACAGATAAAGACGGTGTTTTGAACGTGAATAGATTTGCAGCTTCTTATGCCTATAATGTTCAAACCTCCGATAAAGGTAATTTAAGGTTTGGTCTTTCTGCTGGTGTAACTTCAATAAAAGTGAATATCTCCGACATCATTGGAGATGTTGATGATCAGCTGGTACAGCAATTTAATGATCAAGGCTATATTTTTGATGGCGACTTGGGTGCGCATTATTCAGATGAAAAGTTGAGTTTAAGTGCGGTAGCTCCGAACCTGCGTAGCCTAATTTATTCAGAAAATGTAAGTGATGGTTATAACTATAGTACTTTCTATTTTTCAGCAGCTTATCAAGTATTGGATGGCCCAGTTAAATTAACACCAAAAGTATTGTACCGTGGTTTAGACGGTTATGATAATGTAATCGATGCGGGTGTAAATGCCCAGTTCTCAGAAGATAAATTTAATTTAATGGCATTTTATCACAGTAGCAATAGTTTATCTTTTGGTATCGGCTTTAATATGCTGAAAAAATATCAAATGCAAGCTTCTTATTCTCTACCTATTAATAATAATTTGAAAAAATACACTTATGGAGGAGTAGAGCTAGGCGTAAAAGTTAATCTATCTAAATAAATGTTTCTCTCGAAGGCCTCTGAAAAGAGGCCTTCTTCTTTGTGGTAGAATTTTATAAAAGCGTCGATTAAATCGGTGCTTTTTCTTTTTTAATAGAATTTTGATTAAAAAAATGAAAAATCTTTTGAATCGTAAATTAGGATTGCTACTTTTAATCAACCTAAACCACAAACTAGCTAATCAACTTTCTTGAAGTTACGTTAGCACTTACTTTATTCTTAATGGCAGTGTACGATTTAACAGCAGAAAAACTGTTGCTTAAAGAAATTTCTGATGGAAATTCTTTGGCATTCAATAAGATGTTTTGCCTTTACAGAGGTAAAATACTAGCTTTTGTTGATTCGTTTGTTCATAGCAAAGCAGATGCTGAAGAAATAGTCCAAGAAACTTTTTTGGTCATTTGGCAGAATAGAGAGAAGCTGCTCAGCATTGAGCATCCTCGTAACTACATTTACACCATAGCCCGTAATAAAACTTACGATTATCTTTCTAAAGTAAGTAGAACCGAAAAAACGATTAATAATGCTTGGGTTAATACGTCTATCTCACTAAATAATATAGATGATCAGATTAACCTAAAAGAAAGTACGCTGCTTATCAATAGAGTATTGCAAACCTTATCTTTACAAAAGCAAGAAATTTTTAATATGAGTCGCTACCAACACATGAGCCACGAAGAAATTGCTGAGACGGTTGGTTTGTCAAAAAGTAGGGTGAAGAATGTAATTGTTGAAGTACTTAAGCATTTAAAATATCATATCACCAAACATAATGCAGCACTTTTTCTGCTTTCACTATTAAAGTTTTTTCTTTAATAGTCTCTTTTTCCTTTAATAGGGATACACAAACGTCTCATAACTCATTCTAGATTGAGTTTTTCCGAGATCTAAAAAGTTTTTTTTCAAAAAGTTGGTTTCAAGCGGTCCGTTGGTTGGGCTAGTCAGTCTATATAAGACAACAACAAACCTAAACCAACAATTTATGAAAAAACTTTACTCACTAGTTTTCTATTTAACGCTATTAAGCTCTCCACTTTTTGCGCAAACTATACGTTATGTAAAGCAAGGTGGGGGAGCATTAGGCTCTACAGGAGTTGATTGGGATCATGCGTCTGGCGATTTGCAAGCAATGATTAATGCTTCATCTTCCGCAGATCAAGTATGGGTAGCGGCAGGGACGTATAAGCCTACTGAAAAAATAGCTGCTACAGCAGGTAGTCGTGATCAGGCTTTTATTTTAAAGACAGGAGTTAAAGTGTATGGGGGATTTTTGGGAGGAGAAACTTTGTTGACGCAAAGAAACTACGTTGCTAACATTGTCATATTAAGTGGAGACTTAAATGGTGATGATGTACCAAGTAGCGACCCTGATTTTGCTGTTAAAAAGGCAGATAATGCTTACCATGTAGTTACGGCTGATATTGCGAGTGCTGGAACTGAAAAATCAATCTTAGATGGTTTTACAATTCAAGGTGGATATGCTGATGGTCCAGCATCTGTTTCACTAGGAACTTTGGCCTTTTCACAAAGCCAAGGTGCGGCAATTACGCTGAGAGGAGTTGGAGCATTTACCAAGCTTGAATTGAATAACTTGATAGTTAAGGATAATGAAAGTACAGGTAATGGAGGTGCTGTTTTTTTAAATTCTTCAGGTACCGGGACTTTATTGTTTAATAATGTTGAATTTATTAATAATAAAAGTGGTGCCTCAGGAGGAGCCATTTATCTAACTCGTATTACTGGTACAGGTAATTATCCAAGTTTTACATTAAATGATGTAGATTTTTATGATAATAAAGCAACTACAACTGGAGGAGCGTTCTATTATTTAAATACCTCCGCTGGTGTGCTTACATTAAATAATGCCGGCTTTTATAGAAATAGTGCTGGAAGTACGTCTGGGGCGCTCTATTATTCTAATTCTTCTACAGGGAAGATAGACGTGTATAGCTCGAAGTTTTATAGTAATAATTCATTGGGTGGCGTTGGAGGTGCGATATATTTTCCAAATGGTAATTCGAATATCTACAATACTTTATTCTATGATAATGAAGCAAGTACTAATGGCGGAGCTGTATATGTCTCTGCGGGTACTACAGGAGAACCGGCGACTACAAAAATTGTAAACTCTACATTTTACGCTAACTCATGTACGACGGGACGTGGTGGAGCAATATCATTTTTTGGAAGTAGTACTCTTTCTATCTTAACGCTATATAATAATATTTTTAATAATAATTCTGCAGCCACTGCAGCGGATAATGACATAAGAAATGATAATAGCTATACAGGTTTAACCTTTAAGAATAATTTATTTCAGTCCTTTACTCCAAATAGTGCGACTAGATACGAAAATAATATAATTGATGCCGCTCCGTCTTTACTTTTTGAAAGCACTACTTCAACAGATGCAGACTTTTTGAAACTTGCGACTGGTAGTGTCGCTTTAGACAAGGGAGGGAATTCGTTTTCTACAGCATTGGTGGATTTAGCTAATTTACCTCGTATTCGTAATACAACAATTGACTTGGGGGCTTATGAATTCCAAGTAGGGGATTTTCCTCTACCTGTAAACCTAGAAACCTATCAAGCTGTTAGAAAAGGCTCGACAACTTTGTTGACTTGGAAAACGCAAAGTGAGCAAAACAACCAAAAATTTGTAATAGAACGTGGTTCATCTGCTACCAACTTTGCTTTCTTTAAGGAGGTAGCTGGTGCGGGAGATAGCAGTACGCCACTAAATTATACCCTTACAGATTATGCTCCTTTAGCTGGTACAAACTATTATCGTTTAACGCAGTATGATAATGATGGGAAATATAAAGTATTAGGGGTAGAGGCAGTAACTTTCGAGTTAAATACAGAGAAAGCTATTATTTATCCAAATCCTGCCAGAAATTTTGTAGAAGTGAAATCACCAACTTCATCAGGTGGTATTGTTTCCCTAAATCTGATATCTTTGGCGGGAAAAACCATATCGACCAATAATTACGCTCAAGCTGCTTCACATGAGAGTGTGAAACTAGATTTAACCGGCATACCTACAGGTACTTATATTTTGTGGATAAACAGAGGAAAATCAAATGACGAAAAGCAAACTTTATTGGTCGTAAAATAAATTAACGACTATAAAAGTACTAATGAACAAAAAAACGCATCAGATGACACTCGGAACAAACAGCAGGCTAAAGGAACTTTTCCAGAAATATGTAGATAAAACTATTACAGAAGAGGAGTATGCCGAACTGTTTGTTTATATCAGAAATCCAGAAACAAAAGAGGAAGTAACTTCTTTTATGGACGAACACAATAAACAAGTACAGTCTGATGCGTTTGTGCACGAAGTGGATTGGGATAGTATGTATGCTAATATTACTAATCCAAAAAAGTCGGTTGGTCGTAAGCGTTTAGTGTTATGGAAATATGCTGCGGCCGCTGTCGTATTCATTGTAGGAAGTTTTACGGTTTATCATCTAAAACAAGATTCTATAGAAAAGAAGTCGCCGTTGGTTTATCGTAATGATATAGCACCTGGTAGAGATAAAGCAATACTTACACTAGCTGATGGATCTCAGCTTGTATTAGATAATAATGCTGCTGGCAAGTTAGCTACACAGGGCGGTATATCTATTGAAAGGGATGCAAAAGGGCGAATTGTGTATTTGGTTAATGGAGCAGATGCCAATGAAGGGCAAAAGATCAATAGGTTAACTACTCCAGCAGGAGGTAAGTTTAGCGTAGTGCTGTCTGACGGTAGTAAGGTATGGTTAAATGCTTCCTCTACTATTGAATTTCCAGCAAATTTCGCAAAAGATTCTCGTCGTGTAGAGGTCAAGGGTGAGGCTTATTTTGAAATAGCAAAAGATGCAGATAGACCTTTTTATGTGTTAAATGGGGGATCAGAAGTGAAAGTATTGGGAACGCATTTTAATGTAATGGCTTACCCAGATGAATATCGCTCGGAGCTCACGCTTTTAGAAGGTTCTGTACAGTTCTCTAAAAATGGACATGCTGAAATGCTAAAACCTGGTAAGCAAATCTTATATAAAGAGAATAGCAGTGAAACTAAGCAGGTTGACGCAAACATAGAAGAGGTAATGGCCTGGAAAAATGATCTTTTTGTGTTCAATAATACAAACATAGATGAGATCATGAAGGAGCTGGTGAGGTGGTATGATATAAAAATTAAATATGAAGGAGAAAAACCAGATATCTCATTTACAGGGGTAATCCCGAGAAATTCAAATGTTTCCAAGGTATTAAAAGCGCTTGAGCTTACTGGAGATGTAGAATTTGGTATTGAGGCTAATGTAATTACCTGTGAAAAGAAAATGAAGAAATAACAAAAAAAGAAAAGAGCAAAAAGCTTTTCCCGGCGGCAACCAGGAAAAGCATGAAATAGGCTCGAAAGAAAATAATAAACAAACCACTATTTATTTCAAAACCCTTATATACAAATGTATGAAAGAAAAAATACATTGTAGATTGTCGTACACTATTTTTAGTTGCGATATTTCGACCAAACAAAAACAACTATTTAAAAAAGCTTTACTGGTTATGAGAGTCATTGCCGTAATTATGTTCGTTTTTACGCTGCATGTAAGTGCCAATACCATGGGACAAAATGTAAGTATCAAAAAACAGAACATTACTTTAAAGGAAGTCTTCAAAGAATTGAGGGCACAAACCGATTATTATTTTATTTATAATAGTAAGGAGGTGTCCGAAAACAAGATCGTTTCGATGAATTTTGTAAATACACCTATTGATGTGGTGTTGAATTCATTATTGAAAGGGATGTCTTTGGGTTATACTATCGAAGACAAAATCATTTCTGTTAAGCCAATCAGAGAAGTCCAGGCAAGTGCACCAAATGCGGTTTCACAGGATAGAACAATTACGGGTAAAATTATCGATGGAGAGGATAGTTCACCTTTATTTGGTGTTTCTGTAAGGGTTAAGGGTTCGGTAAACGGAACCATTAGTAATGCCGAAGGTAATTTCTCATTAAATGTGAAGCCTAATGATAAGGTTTTGGTACTTAGTTATATTGGTTATGTAACTAAAGAAGTTCCTCTTACAGCATTGATTAAGTATGAGGTTTCTCTAGTAAAGGATAGTAAACAACTAGATGAAGTTGTAATTGCATTCGGTACTTCTACAAAAGCTGAGTTAACTAACTCGGTGACAAAAATTTCAGCAAAGGATATAGAACAACGCCCAATCAGTAACTTGAACTCTGCCATTGTAGGTGCATCTCCGGGTGTACAAACAACAGCGGGCAGTGGCCAGCCAGGCGAAGGACCAGATATTAGGATTAGAGGTTTTGGTTCTATTACAGGAGACAATTCACCTTTATATGTATTAGATGGTGCGCCTTACGAAGGAGTAATTAGCAATATCAATCCTGAAGATATCGATAACATCTCTATCCTTAAAGATGCATCGGCAACAGCATTATATGGTTCGAGAGCTGCTAATGGCGTGATCATGATTACAACAAAAAGAGGTACTAGTGGAAAAAATACCATCACAGCTAAATTAACACAGGCTTTTTCAAATCGTGGCTTACCTAATTACGAAACTTTAAATGCTTATGATTATTTTCCTATTGTTTGGGAGGCTCTTAGAAATAATACTCTAGGCGCAAAGACAGGTTCTGCAGATAGCTTAGCTGCAGCTATTTCTGCTACAAATGGGATTATTAGTTATGTTGGATGGAACCCATTCAACGTAGCTAATGATGAAATTATATTAAATAATGGTAAGCTTAATCCGAATGCTAGGCTGCTTTACCCAGATGATTTAAGCTTTGGTCAAGAATTACAAAGAATTGGCATGCGTACAGACATGTCAATAACTTTAAGTGGCGGCTCTCCTAAAACAGATCATTTCGTTTCTGTAAACTATCTAGATGAGAACGGCTATGTGAAAGGATCTGATTTTAAACGATTTTCAGGAAGGTTAAGAGTAAATGCTACACCAAGAGACTGGTTAAAGTTTGGATTGAATCTTTTCGGTAACTACACGAAATCTGATCAAGCAAATGAAAGTAGTGGTATCAACGAAAACCCATTTTATGTGGATTTAATACTAGCCCCAATTTATCCTGTTTATAAACATGATCCGGTAACTGGTGCTTATATTTTAGATGCAAAAGGAAATAAAATGTATGATCCGGGAGATTATAGGCCGTTATTTACTGGTAGAAATGTGGTTTACGAAACCATGTACAACCAAAATCAAATAAGAAGAAATTCATTTAATGGTGTGGCAAATATCGAAGCTAAGTTTCTAAAGGATTTTAAATTTACTTCAAATCTAAGTTTTAATCTAGGTAACTATAGAGATGTAGCTTATGATAATAGTGTGATGGGAGATGCTATAGGGGCGGGACGTACCATTCGTATCAATAGCACAACTGCCTATTTAAACTTTAACCAATTGGTAAACTGGACCAAGACCTTTAATAGACACAAAATTACCGTTTTGGCAGGTCACGAGAACTATATTAACTACTACGACTATTTTAGAGGTGCCAAAAGAATGGAAGGTATCGAGGGATTATCGGTATTAGATAATATGTCGACTACTACTGCCTTAGGATCTTATGATAGGAGCTATAAAACAGAAGGTTACTTCACCAAGTTCGATTATAGCTACAGAAGTAAGTATGTCTTTTCTGGTTCATTTAGATATGATGGTTCATCGCGTTTTCATCCAGATTATCGTTGGGGTAAGTTCTGGTCAGTTAGTGGAGCTTACAACATAGATAAAGAAAAGTTCTTCAAGGTGAAGTGGGTTGACCAGTTGAAACTTAGAGGTTCTTATGGAGAAGTGGGTAATGACAGAACAGGTACTTATTTCTCTTACATGAGCTTGTATACTTTAGGGTATGATAACGGCACCGAGCCAGGTATGATCTTTACGCAGTTAGGTAATGATGCACTTAGGTGGGAAACTAACCTAAATGCCGACATCGCTTTAGAGTTTTCTACCTTGAAAAACAGAGTGGGTGGTACTATAGAGCTTTTCAGACGCCAATCTAGAAACCTCCTGTTTGATGTTAATATGCCAATCACTTCAGGGGTGTTAACGAGAGATGATAACTTGGGAAGCATGCGTAACCAAGGTCTCGAAATTCAATTGAATCTTGTTCCTGTTAGAAACAAGAATTTCAGATGGACTATGGACATTAATGCAACTACATTAGAAAACAAAATTCTTTCGTTGCCAGATTCTTATTTAAATAGGCAAAATGGTACAAAACGCTATAATGTAGGTGGATCTATGTATGAATATTACCTGGATGATTGGGCGATGGTAAACCCTGCTACCGGAACCAATTTATATTGGCCAACAAGTGGTACTGCGGTTCCTTCTGGTAGTAGAGTAATTATAAATGGAGATACGCTGTCTTCTAGTAGTACGTATGCAAGAATGTATTTTGCTGGTTCTGCAATTCCAGATTGGTTTGGAAGCGTAAATAATACTTTTACTTATAAAAATTGGTCTCTGCAGGTAATGTTCATCTACCAAGTTGGTGGTTATACCTACGATAACGATTATCAGTCACTGATGTTTAGAGGAAGTACTACTACCACACAAAATGGTAGGGCAATGCATAAAGATATGCTTAACAGATGGCAAAAGCCTGGGGATGTAACAAATGTAAATAAAGTTGAGGTAGGCACAAGCTATTTATCTCAAAGTGATAGATGGCTGATGTCTTCAGATTACTTGAACCTGAGAACGATAGCCTTGACCTATAATTTTCCAAAGAAAATGCTCTCTCGCCTAGGCTTAACAAATGCGAAGGCTTATGTTAACGGAGAAAACTTATTTATTACCTCGGCTCGTAAAGGTTTGGATCCTACTCAAACTTACACTGGATCCGCATCTTATACTTATGCGCCTTCTCGTATAGTAAGTTTGGGTCTTAATTTAACATTGTAATTGTTTATTCAAGATGAAAAAGAAGTTTATATATATATACTTAACGCTGCTTTTTGTAGGACTTAGCTCTTGTAAAAAGAGCTATTTAGACACAGAACCATCTGACCAATTGAAGGCAGACCGTGTTTTTGACAATATGAATAATGTTAGGGTAAACCTAAATGGAATTTACAGAATGTTGTATATGCAATATTCTGATCAGGAAGAAGACGGGCAGGCCGCTATGATGATTACACTCGACTTTTTAGGTGAGGATATAGTTCATACGGCTTCGGGTACCAGTTATTTTAGAGGCTCGTACAGAGGAACCGATCATCGTGCTTCTGGGAATGGCTTGCCTTTATTTGCTTATAGAATGTACTATAGAATTCTAGCAAATGTGAATATTCTATTGGCGGGCTTGGATACAGTTCCAGAGGCCACACAACAGGAAAAGGACACGGTAAGAGGTGAGCTGTTGGCTTTAAGATCCTTTTCACATTTTATGTTGGTGCAGTTGTTCGGCAAAAGGTATAATGTAGACCTTAGTACAGGATTGCCCATTAATAAGGATCAAGCAAATAATCCCAATTTAGGCGCTCCTCTAATGCTATTTTATTCCGACGCTCCACAGCCTAGAGCTACAGTGGATTTAATGTATGCTTCAATTAATAAAGATATAGATGAAGCAATTATTTTGTTAGGTTCGGCTCCACCAAGGGGGATTTATAGGACGCATATAGATAAAAGCGTGGCTATGGGTTTAAAAGCTAGGATAGCATTGACACAAAGTGATTGGACTAATGCCGCTTATTATGCGAGAGAGGCTAGAAAGGGATACACCTTGATGTCAAATGCAGCTTATTTGGATGGTTTTACAGATATGAAAAATGTAGAATGGATGTGGGGTGCACGCCAATTGGCAGAGCAGTTGCCAACCTATGGTTCTTTTTACGCTTATATGTCAGCCAACTTTAACTCTGCACATACTAGACCCAATCCAAAATTGATAAACGCAGTGCTATATAATCGTATTACTAGTACAGATGTAAGGAAAAGGCTTTTTTGTAATAATATTAACGATTACGTGAACTTTCCCGGAGTGGTAAATGCAAGTACTGGACAACCAGAGCCACTGCAGGTGAGAAAGCTGTTGATGCAAAGAAAGTTTGTAGTATCAGATCCCGCCGTAAGTGCTGGCGATATTCCTTTCATGAGAGCGGCAGAAATGTATTTGATAGAAGCCGAAGCCTTAGTGAAACTTAATAGAAGTGCAGATGCTCTTGTTGCGATTTCTCCATTAATATTAAATAGGGATCCAAGTTTAGATTTGGGCTCAATAAATGAGGCCGAAATCGAAGATTATATCGATTTCCAGAGAAGGATAGAGTTATGGGGCGAAGGTTTTAGATTTTTGGATTTGAAGCGCAAAAACGAAGCATTAGCTAGAACAACAACTCAGGGACATACAACAACATTGGCAAATGTATTAACCCGTAATAAGCCAGATGACGGTACTACCTTAAATGCATGGTGGCAATTTATGTTTCCAATACGAGAGATACGTGCAAATCCTTATTTGATTCAGAACGATTAGAAAAGCAAAATAAGTTAGTTAAATATGTTTGATTGGAGGAGCATGGAAATTGCTCCTCTCAGTCATTCCTTTGACTAATAATTCTACTAATATCTGCCTTTAGCGAACAAAAAAATCATCATTAACAGTATTAAAATATAGAAAAGATGAAATTTAGTAAATATTTGAAACCAACATCAGCATGCATTCTTGGTGTGTTTGGTCTATTTACCCTTTCCTTTGTACCAAAGGAAAAAGCAGATGATAAAATTAAAATAGCCAAAGAAGTAAAAATGACTTTCAAGGTTAATGTAGCTGATAACGTGGAGCTTCCAGAGGGCTTTGCAGATACGTTAAAAAAAGCTGAAGCCATTTTATCAAAGATATTATCATCAGAAGATTTTAAAGAAGCATTATCTAAACGTTCTTTCGCGGATTCGGCCTTTTCAAAGACCAAAAAAAGCTGTTTTGAACGTATATATGATGACAATGGACGAGTGAGCGGATTGGGGGTTTATGAAAATATTACCCGTAACCCTAAAGTTGAAATTGAATGGGTAATTAAAAAATATAAGGATGGCGAAAAAACTAGTGTGATGGGATTTTCTACATTTTGCGTAAATAAAATTACAAGTCACGATTACTGGATTAAAAATGGTCAATATTTGTCATTAAGATTTGTAAGGCATCTAGCACATGAGTACACTCACGTATGTGGATATAAGCACGACAAGTTATTGCCAAAGGAACATAAGTTTAAAAAGGGAGATGATCCTGCGATGGGTGTTGGCGGGATAGTAGGAGACATTATGTTGGACTGGACTAAAAAAGGTCTTATTTAAATGCTTATCTAAATCGCTCAAGATGAAAAAAATATTTCAAATTTCGTTGATTATACTCACTGCTAGTATAATGATTGGTTCATGTAGTAAATCGAAAGAGGCAAGTGCCCCCGAAGAGGAACCCAAAAAAGAAGAGCCTAAATCGAATAGTCCTATTGAAACTGTAAAGGATATAAAGCTTGCTGTAACCTACACCGTAACTACTGATGCGACATTACCGTCGACTTTTGCAGACACGGTGAAAAGGACACGAGAATTACTAGAGATGGTTTTCTCTTCAAAAGATTTTAGAGATGAGCTTTATAAGCGCAATTTTCACGACTCTGCTTATACTAAATCTACTTCTACTTGTTTCAATAGAGTTTACGGAGGCACAGTAGCCGGAAGAAGTATTGCAGGCAAAGCAGTTTACGACAACTTGCTTCCTAATGGTACTTTCAGTATTGCGGTGAACATCAGAAAAAATGGAGATAATACCACCACTTTAGGCTCGGCAAGTGCTTGCGGCAGCAGGATCACTACTAACGATTATTGGTTGAGATTAAGTGAGAAAAGGTTAGCTCAACGACTAGCAAGACACTGGGCACACGAATACACACATATTAGAGGCTACAGGCATGATTCTAATGTGCCATCTGGCTATAAATGGGGAAGTGACGTAAATAAAGATCCAGCTTATGGTGTTGGAGATGTAGTTGGAGATGTGTTGGACAAATGGACAGCAGCAGGAATTATCAAGTAAAAGCGGTTTTAAAAAATAGAATAAGATGAAGAAAAGGATTAACCTATTACTGTGCTTTAGCACATTATTAATTGCAGTTTCTTGTGGAAAGAAGGAAGGAGCTAGTGCTGGAATACCAGATGTTGGCAATCCGCAACCTCCTGTAGTAGTAGTGCCTAGCCCTTATAAGCCTAATACAACTTATTATGGTGCGAATAAATATGTGACGTTTAAAGTTGGCGATGCCAATTCTCCTATTATCTTGGCCTCTCCTCATGATGGAACAATAAATCCGAGCAGTATGCCTATAAGAGATCACAAGGATGCGGTAACGGTTAGAGATACTTATCTTACAGACCTCACCGAAGAAATCTCAGCTGCTTTGTTTACAAAAACGGGCGTTCGTCCGCATGTAGTTTTCAATGATGTAGCTAGAGCTAGAATGGAACCCAATAGGTCTTTAGAGGAAGCTTATCACAAAAGTGAAGCCGCAAATGCGTTATGGAGAGAGTACCATGCTTTTTTAAAAGGAGCGAGAGATATGGTGCAAGCAAATGTTGGAAAAGGGCTATTCTTAGATATGCACGGCCACGGACATACCAAAAAGAGAGTTGAAGTAGGCTATACGGTTTCTATAACCAATCTAAATGCTTCAGATGCGGTATTGAATGATAAAGCTAGCACCTCAAGTATTTTTCATCTTGGTAAAACTTCATCCTATACCTTTTCTCAGTTAATTAGAGGAGATTATGCTTTTGGAACCTTGTTAGAAAATGAAGGTGTTTCGGCTGTGCCCAGCAAGCAAGATCCCAGACCAAATAGCGATGACTATTTTAACGGAGGTTATTGTACAGCTACATACGGATCAAGAGGTGGAGGTGAAGTTTCGGCTATACAGCTAGAAACACATGGTACAGATTTTAGAATGACTGCAGCTGATCGTAAAGTCTCTGGAGGTAAAATTGCCGACGCAATTATTAAATACATGAAAGCTCATTACGGATTGTTTTTAGATAAATAATAAGGTGAAGTCTACATATCATATTTTCTTAACTATAATAACGGCCTCGCTGCTACAGGCATGTGCGGTTAAAAAGACTAGTACAGTTCAGCAAGATGCTAAAATTGATTTATCTGCTGTTAAAATTAAATTGCAAGATCGTAAAGTTTTTACTTTTGAAAAGGAAGGAGTTTTCTTCAGTAACAATTTTCCATCGGCAAGAGTTAATCAGCTAAGTAAAGTGAACGATAGCACTTTTAATATCACCATCGAACCGGAAAATAGGCCAATCAATCCTAGCGCTTGGTTCGCTTTCAAAGTTTGGAGCAAAAATAAAAAGAACGTTTATGTAAATTTACTCTATCCACAAGACAAGCATCGTTACAAACCAAAAATAACAACAGACGGCCAGCAATGGCAAACGCTTGAAGAGGTAAAGGTAAATAAGGAAAAAACGGAGGCCTCATTCAAACTGCAGCTTTCAAAAGACACGCTGACAGTTGCTGCTCAGGAGATCATTTCTTCTAATCAATCTTACCAATGGATGGATCAGTTGGCAAAGAACTATACACTAAATAAAACCATAATAGGCCGTAGCATTGGAGGTAAGCCTATAGTTGCTTTAAATTCTACCAAAAGCGATGGTAAAAAAGTGGTAGTTATATTAAGTCGTCAACATCCGCCAGAAATATCTGGGTATATGGCAATGGTTCAATTTGTGGAAACGTTACTGGGAAATAGTGAGATGGCAAAGAAGTTTATCCAAAATTATGAACTGGTAATTATTCCAATGATTAATCCAGATGGCGTAGACGAAGGCAATTGGCGTCATAGTTTTGGTGGGGTAGACTTAAATAGAGACTGGATTGATTTCAAACAACCAGAGACTAGAGCTATCAGAGATTATCTCTTGCAAAAAGTGAAAGCGCAAAATGCGAAGGTCTATTTCGCCCTGGATTTTCATTCTACTTTTAGTGATGTATTGTATACTAACGATGATAGGCCAGATACCAATAGACCTGGACTAACTAATATTTGGGTTAAAGGTTTACATGATTTCGAAGGAGCAAATAAAACAGCTGTTAAGCCATCGGGAAATGGCGGTAATGTTTCAAAAGCTTGGCTAGGAAAAGTGCTAAATGCAGAAGCCTTAACTTACGAAGTAGGAGATAACACACCACGTCCATACATCAAACAAAAAGCAACCAAAGTAGCCGAAGTGCTAATGGAAGAGTTGTTGAAGAAGTAATGTTTTGTAGCTATTTCCCGTCATTGCCAGCTTGACTGGCAATCGTGATGCAAACAACTTTATTAAGATCTTTGCATTTACGGGAGTGAGGAAAGATGGCTACCTTCTCCCATTTAACTCATCTAGCTTATTACGTTCATCTTGCAACTCCCTTGCTAATTTGCGTTCTTTTTCTACTGCCTTAGATTTGTAAGATTGGTATTCTTCTGAAACCTCATTATAAAGCTGCGTGCGGTGCTTAGCCTCACTAATGTTCTTTCCAGAGCTAACAATAACAATAATTAGGGCAATAGCCAAAATTCCGATCACACTCCATACTATGATATTGTAAGTGCCTTTTTCGAAAGCGATGCCTAAAAAACGTATCTCATTAATTTTGTCTGTGTTTGCATTTATAGAGGCATCCTTACCAGAAATCTCGGTTTTTAGATAGTTAACTGTTTTTTCTTGTTCAGTTAATTTTTGCTGAAGACCTCTTTTTTCTACTCTTTCTTTCCGCAGGGTGTCATTCACATTTTTCCATAATTCATCTAATCTGTATCTGGCAATCATTTTATAGCCATCCGGTGAGGTGCGTGTACGAGAAAGCATGAATTGATATTGTCCATTTAAACTGGGGTCGGTATTTTTTATCGAATCTCGTTGCCAAGTTTTATTGGGTACAACCGTATTTGTTTTCGGATTAGCATTTGGAGTTTGCGCAAATGAATTGCTTATGAGCAGCGTAAAAAATAAAATGCTGGTAATAGAAAGTAGGGTTTGTCTCATATCTATAATGTCATTCTACTAAAACAGTATTAGCAAAAAATTATTGTGAATATGTGTTAATTGCGTTAGTGTTATTGTTTTTTGCTCAAGTTAGTATGTTTAATCAATAAATCAATTGATAGAGGTCATTTTTTTATCTTTGTGCAACAATAAATTTGCAAAATGCGTATCGGAATAATAGGTTTGGGCGACATGGGAAAGCTTTATGCAATTGCTTTTGCAAAAGCAGGCTATGAAGTTTGTGGCAGTGATGTTTTTCATCGATTAGAGGAACTGAAAATTGAACTTTCTCCTCTGAGAATAGAGATTCTTCCAGATGGTCATGAAGTTTCTCGGAAATCGGATTTTATAATTTACAGTGTGGAAGCAGAAAAGATAGATTCTGTGGTGGCTCAATTTGCTAAATCTACTAAATATGGAGCCATTGTTGCCGGACAAACATCTGTAAAGCATCCCGAAATTGCCGCTTTTGAAAAGTATTTGCCAGCCGATGCACATGTAGTTACTAGTCATTCTCTACATGGTCCTGCTTTTAGTACTCAAGGACAAACATTAGTGGTTATTCGTCATAGAGCCACCGATGAAGTTTATGAAAAAGCTTTGGAGGTTTATCAGGCATTAGGTTCAAATGTCATTGAGATGGATAGTTATCAGCAGCACGATAAAATTGTAGCCGATACGCAAGCCGTAACACATATGGGATTTGAAAGTATGGGTTCCGCTTGGAAAAATGCAGGTTTTTATCCTTGGGATAATCCCGTGTATGCCGGAGGGATAGATAATGTAAAGGTGTTGACCACCCTTCGCATCTTTAGCTATAAATCTCACATTTACGCCGGCTTGGCAATTTTGAATCCTTATGCGCAAAAGCAAGTTCGGGAATATGCAAAAACCGAAAGTGAGCTCTTTGGATTGATGATTGCCGAAAACGAAACCGACTTTAGAAGTAAGATTTATGCAGCGAGGAATTTTGTTTTTAGTAACGAGCAAAGGCCTTTGCTACTAAACAGTGAAGTAATGGATGCATTTAGTATGGCCGATAGAACCCATACCCGTAAGCCCAATTCTCACTTGAGTATTCTAAGTATGGTTTGTGCTTGGCATGCCATGAATGTAAATCCATATGATAATTTGATTTGCCAAACACCACCATTTCGTTTACGCTTGGGCATAGCAGAGTATCTTTTTAAAGACGATGAGCTTTTAGAGGAAACTATCCAAGCTGCTCTTTATGATAAGAATATCAGAAAAGATGATTTAGAATTCCATACAGCCGTTCATGAATGGGCATCCATTATTGGATATGGAGATATGAAAGGTTATAAAGCTCATTTCGAAGCTGCAAAAGACTTTTTTGAAGGGCGCTTGGAGAAAGCTAGAGATTTAAGCACCGAAATGATTTCTAAATTGATGGATTAAAACAATTGAATCCCCTTCTGATGCTAATAAAAGCGTCATTGCCAGCTCGACTGGCAATCGTACAGCTAATAAATTAAACCTCTAAATAGTATTTCTATTGTTGGCTTAGCGAAGCATTCTTTTATTAAGGTTATATATGTTTATCATATAAAAATAATTTTTTGTAAACTTTTTTAGTTTTTAAAATTGTTAAGTGTCTGATTTATATATTTTTGAATTTAAAATTTTGTAAACATTTGTTTTAAATCATTTTTTGAAATTATCTTTTTCCGTAAGTTTGATTGAACAATAAAATCGAAATTATGGAACAACTTACTGCTCAGCAATCCGTTGCTTATACGCAAGATGAGGCTTATGCCGCTGCACTTCAATATTTTAAAGGAGATGATTTAGCCGCCAGAGTTTGGGTGAACAAATATGCATTAAAAGACTCGTCAGGAGTTTTGTATGAACTTGATCCTAATGATATGCATAAACGTATAGCATCTGAAATAGCCCGTGTAGAGCAGAAGTATCCTAATCCATTGTCAGAAACTGAGATTTTCGAACTGATCAAAGATTTTAAATACATTATCCCACAAGGAAGCCCGATGACCGGAATTGGCAATCCTTTTCAGATTGCTTCCCTTTCTAACTGTTTTGTAATTGGTAACGATGGAGATTCTGATTCCTATGGTGGAATTATGAAGATAGATCAAGAACAAGTGCAGCTGATGAAGCGTAGGGGTGGGGTTGGTCATGATTTATCGCATATCCGTCCTAAAGGTTCTGCGGTAAAAAATTCAGCATTAACTTCAACGGGAATCGTGCCCTTTATGGAGCGTTTTTCCAATTCTACCCGCGAGGTTGCGCAAGATGGGCGTAGAGGAGCTTTGATGTTGTCGGTTTCCATCAAACACCCTGATGCGGAAGACTTCATTGATGCCAAGCTAGAGCAAGGCAAGGTGACCGGCGCCAATGTTTCTGTTCGTATTAATGACGAATTCATGAGATCTGTTGAAGAAGGTGTTCCATTTATTCAGCAATATCCGGTAAAAGGAAATAATCCCGTATTTTCGAAAGAAACTGATGCTGGCTCGCTTTGGAAAAAAATAGTTCACAATGCATGGCGCTCAGCAGAACCAGGGATTTTATTCTGGGACACGATCATCAGAGAATCGCTACCAGATTGTTACGCTGATTTAGGTTACGAAACAGTTTCCACCAACCCTTGCGGAGAAATTCCATTATGTCCTTATGATTCGTGCCGACTACTGGCCATCAACTTATATGCTTATGTAGAAAAGCCATTTACTTCAACAGCATCTTTCAATTGGGAGCTTTTCAGAAATCACGTGGTTTTAGCGCAACGAATGATGGATGACATCATCGACCTTGAACTAGAGAAAATTGATGCGATTTTAGAAAAGATAGCGCAAGATCCTGAAGATGAAGAAATCAAGAGAACGGAGCAAAGTCTATGGTTAAATATCCGTAAAAAAGCTGAAGAAGGGAGACGTACAGGTGTAGGTATTACAGCCGAAGGTGACATGTTGGCCGCCTTGGGTTTGCGTTACGGAACTAAAGAAGGCTCTGCGTTTTCAATTGAAGTACATAAAAAATTGGCATTGGCGGCTTATCGTTCATCAGTTGATATGGCTAAGGAGAGAGGCGCTTTCACCATTTACGATGCAGATAGGGAAAAGGCAAATCCGTTCATGCTGAGGTTAAAAGAAGCTGATGCCCAGCTTTACTATGACATGACCGAGTACGGACGTAGGAACATTGCGCTATTGACAATCGCCCCCACCGGTACTACCAGTTTAATGTCGCAAACTACATCGGGAGTAGAGCCCGTATTCATGCCGGTTTACAAGCGTCGTAGAAAGGTAAACCCAAATGATAAAGACGTAAGAGTTGATTTTGTAGATGAAGTTGGCGACTCATGGGAAGAGTACATCGTGTTCCATCATAAATTTAGGGATTGGATGGAAATCAACGGTCATGACACTGCTTATAATTATAGCCAGGATGAACTGAATGCATTAATAGAAAAATCTCCTTATTATAAAGCTACTTCTAACGATGTGGATTATCTAGAGAAAGTAAGAATGCAGGGCGAAATCCAGAAATGGGTAGATCACTCTATCAGTGTAACTATTAATATGCCTAATGATGTTTCTGAAGAATTGGTTGGCGAGTTGTACATGGCTGCTTGGAAAGCGGGATGTAAGGGCGTAACTGTATACCGTGATGGTTCTCGTTCGGGAGTACTTATTGCTGTTGATGAAAAGAAAAAGGAAGAGATATTAGCCGAGCAAAGTCAGGCGTTCCCTACCATTCGTCCGCAAGTATTAGAAGCTGATGTGGTTCGTTTACAAAATAACAAAGAGAAATGGATTGCTTTTATCGGACTGATAGACGAGAAGCCTTATGAGATTTTTACGGGACTAGCAGACGATGAAGATGGTATTTCCATTCCGCGTTGGCTTAACCGTGGTTCAATTATCAAAAATAAAGATGCTGATGGTACTACTCGTTATGATTTCCAGTTTAAAAACCAAAGAGGTTATAAAACTACTATTGAAGGTTTGTCGCATAAGTTTAATCCAGAATACTGGAATTACGCAAAGCTGATTTCAAGTACACTTCGTCACGGTATGCCTATTGAAAAAGTGGTAGAGTTAATCGGTAGTTTGCAATTGGATGAGGCAATAAATACTTGGAAAAACGGAGTGGCCAGAGCTTTAAAAAGATATATCCCAGACGGAACAGAAGTCGGTAAAGCTAAATGTAGCAATTGTAATTCTACTAATCTGCACTATCAAGAAGGCTGTCTAACCTGTAGCGATTGCGGTTCGTCTAAGTGCGGCTAGGACATTTTCGTTAATAGTACGTCATTTCGACTGTAAGGAGAAATCTAGCTTAGTGCTGGTTTCTCCTTTTTTGTTGACCGCCTTGGTTTCTGTGCTCAGACTTCGTAAGTCTTTTAGGCTTTTCATCATTTCGAGCGTAGCCGAGAATTGAAATCAACGTAGTTAAATCTTTTAAAGTAGTCTTTGCAATATTTAATCAAGATATTTAGCTCCGCTTTCTTTCAGTTCTCCGCTCGCTACGCTGCGGTCGAAATGACGGCTGAAATGAATGTGTTTTATCCAAAAAACCAACCATCTAACCATCCAAAAACCAGTATAATCGATAAATTCTAAGTACCCTATAGACATTCTTTTATTGCTTTTTTATTGCATAAAGCCAATTGGTGTGCCTTATATTTGCCACCATGTCAGTATTAGTATTTACTTTAATTGTACTTGTTGGCGCTTTTTTGGCGGGCTTCTTAGGCTCGCTCACAGGTTTAGGTGGGGGCGTAATTATCATTCCTTTACTTACTTTGGGTTTAGGGGTTGATATCCATTATGCCATTGGAGCCTCTATCATTTCGGTTATTGCAACTTCTACTGGTTCTGCCGCTGCTTATGTGAAAGAAGGGCTTACCAATATGCGTATTGGTATGTTTTTAGAAATTGCAACTACAGTTGGTGCCATCTTGGGAGCGGTAATAGCGGTATATTTAAATGCGGGTTACGTGGCTGTAATCTTCGGTTGTATCCTTATTTTCTCTTCCTTAATGACTTTGAAAAAAAAGGTAGATCATACAACCTTGGATTATACAAGCAAGGGTGCCCAGTTTTTTAAGTTAAATGGTTCTTATCCGGTACAAGGGGTAGAAACACCTTATGCCGTTAAAAATGTAGCTGGCGGATTTTTTATGATGTTATTTGCCGGTACATTATCAGGCTTGTTAGGGATTGGAAGTGGTGCGTTAAAAGTAATTGCGATGGATAATATCATGCGGTTGCCTTTTAAGGTGTCTACAACCACCAGTAACTTCATGATGGGGGTTACTGCTGCGGCAAGTGCGGTAGTCTATCTGCACCGTGGACAAATAGACCCAGGAATTGCGATGCCGGTTTGTATTGGTGTATTGATTGGTGCAACCGTTGGAGCAAAAGTTTTAGTGAGAACTAAAACTGATAAATTGAAAATTGTATTTGCGGTAGTGGTAACCATTTTGGCAGTACAAATGATATACAAAGGACTTTCTGGTGGATTTTAATATAACACTACAATGTATATCCCCCTCTTTGAGGGGGCTGGGGGAGGAAAATGGATCAAACTAAAAATATAAATGATAGAGATATCCAGAGCTTGGTAGGTAATTTACTAAGGGCGGGTGTGTACATCTCAATGGCTATTGTTATCCTAGGTGGGATCATCTATCTCTTTGATCATTCTGGAGAAAAGATAAATTACGCAACATTCGATTTTAATAAAGTGTCCTTGAAAACTGTTGAAGCCATTTTCTCTGAAGTGTTGACTTTTAAAGGAGCTGCGGTAGTTCAATTTGGCTTATTGATGCTCATTTTCACGCCGATAGCTAGGGTGCTAATGGCTGTAATAAGTTTTTTTCTCGAAAAAGATTACTTATATGTGCTGATAGGCTTAATCGTTTTGGCGATTATCATGATAAGTTTAAGCGGTGGTTTTGCGCATTAAGCTAAGCGCTATCCTTGATGTTCTTGCTAGTTGAGCAGAGGTACTTCTTAAGTAGGTCAAAGCTAGGGTTCAAGTAGGGATAGAGTACTAGTAATGTACTAATTTATGCTTGCATAGTAATTTTTTTGAGCATCTGCTTTTGAACTAGAATAAAAAGAAGTTTGACTTCGATTTTTCAATAAGAGAAATTGTCTCATGAATTGGATTTTTTTCTTTTACAAAACGACAGCTCGACTGATTTCAGTGAAATCGCCATCAAGGAAATAAAGACTAAGGATGTAATTATTTATTATTCAGTTTATTGTGGCTTTTAAGAGTTTTTAAGTGCCTCAAAAATCATCATCTTTTCACTATCTCAAATCTTAACTAATAAAACCTTAATTTTTTTTTAGCTAACTATTTGAAAATTAATAATTCTTGCCTATCTTTGCCGTCCCTTAACGGGGATTGTATATCCACCTTGAACGAAGCCCTACTGCTTCGATGGGTGTTAACTTAATTAAAGAAATGTCAGGAATTATTGGAAAAAAAGTAGGAATGACCAGTATTTTCGATGCAGAAGGAAGAAACATTCCTTGTACTGTAATCGAAGCTGGGCCTTGTGTAGTTACACAAGTTAAAACCGAAGAAAAAGACGGTTATTCATCAATTCAACTAGGATTTGATGAAGCTAAAGAAAAAAACGTAACGCAACCTTTAAAGGGTCATTACGCAAAAGCAAACACTACCCCAAAACGTAAACTTGTTGAGTTCCCAGAGTTTGAAAATGCTTTAAACTTAGGCGACACTGTTACTGTAGACATCTTCGTAGAAGGTGACTATGTAGATGTTGTTGGAACTTCAAAAGGTAAAGGTTTTCAAGGTGTTGTAAAACGTCATGGTTTCGCCGGTGTGGGTGGTCAAACTCACGGTCAGCATAACAGAATGCGTGCGCCAGGTTCATTAGGAGCTTCTTCATGGCCTTCACGTGTATTCAAAGGTATGCGTATGGCAGGTAGAACAGGTGGTGATAGAGTGAAAGTTCAAAACTTACAAGTATTGAAAGTTTACGCTGAGCAAAACCTAGTGGTAGTTAGTGGTTCCATTCCAGGAGCTAAAGGTTCTTACGTAATCTTAGATAAGTAAGCAAGATGGAAGTTAAAGTAGTAAACATTTCAGGAAAAGAGACAGGTGCCAAGGTGCAACTTCCTGAGTCGGTATTTGGTGTAACTCCAAACGACCACGCGATTTATTTAGATGTTAAGCAGTATTTGGCTAACCAACGTCAAGGTACTCACAAATCTAAGCAACGTAACGAAATTGCAGGTTCTACCCGTAAATTATACAAACAAAAAGGTACTGGTGGTGCTCGTGCCGGAAGCATTAAATCTCCATTGTTCAATGGTGGTGGTCGTGTTTTTGGTCCTCAACCTCGTGACTATAGTTTTAAATTGAACAAGAAACTGAAATCATTAGCTCGTAAATCAGCTTTAGCTTATAAAGCACAAGATAACAGCATCGTGGTTTTAGAAGATTTCAGCTTTGATAGTATCAAAACTAAAAACTATATCAATTTGGTTAACGCATTAAACTTAACAGGTGAAAAAACCTTGTTAGTGTTGCCAGAGCAAAACAACAATATTTATTTATCAAGCAGAAATATCCAGAAAGCTAAAGTAATTATTGCTAGTGATTTAAATACTTATGATGTATTGAACGCTGGTAAACTTTTGTTAACTGCTAATTCGCTTAAATCATTGGAGGAGGCATTTGCCAAGTAATATGGAAATCTTACAAAAACCAATTTTAACCGAAAAAGCATCTGCATTAACTGAAAAAGCTAACCGTTTTACTTTTCAAGTAGATCACAGAGCTAATAAATTGCAGATTAAAGGTGCTATCGAGCAAATGTATGGCGTAACTATCGTTGCGGTTAATACGATGGTAGTACAAGGTAAGGCAAAAAGCAGAAACACTAAAGCAGGTTTAGTGTCTGGCCGTAGCCCTAAATACAAAAAAGCTGTTGTTACATTGAAAGATGGCGAAACAATAGATTATTACGCGAATATTTAATATAAAAATTGAATAATTAATAACTATGGGCTTAAGAAAATTTAAACCAGTCACTCCGGGTACCCGCTTTAGAGTTGGTGCTAGTTTTACGGAGATTACAGCAACCAAGCCCGAAAAATCATTGGTTGTATCTTCTAAGAAATCGGGAGGTCGTAACAATACAGGAAAGATGACTATGCGCTATATGGGCGGTGGTCACAAAAAATCTTACCGTTTAATTGATTTTAAACGTGATAAGTTTGATATTCCTGCTGTTGTAGCTACTATTGAGTACGATCCGAACCGTACAGCACGTATCGCATTGTTAAACTATGCGGATGGTGAGAAGCGTTATATCATTGCTCCGGAAGGATTGCAAGTTGGACAAACAGTGCTTTCGGGTGATAAAGCTACTCCAGAAGTAGGTAATACTTTGAAATTAGCTAACATTCCGTTGGGTTCTATTATCCACAATTTAGAGCTTCACCCGGGTAAAGGTGCTCAATTAGCACGTAGCGCAGGTTCTTACGCACAATTAGCTGCGAGAGACGGTAAATACGCTACTATCAAATTACCTTCAGGTGAGGTAAGATCTATCTTAGTTACTTGTTTAGCCACTATTGGTACAGTTTCTAACTCTGATCATGCAAACGAAGTGTTAGGTAAAGCAGGTCGTGCTCGTTGGATTGGTCGTCGTCCTCGTACGCGTCCAGTAGCGATGAACCCTGTAGATCACCCAATGGGTGGTGGTGAAGGTAGATCATCAGGTGGTCACCCTCGTTCAAGAAACGGCGTTTTAGCTAAAGGCTTCAAAACTCGTTCTAAGAAAAAATACTCAAATCGTTTCATCATAGAGAAAAGGAAGAAATAATGGCTCGTTCAATTAAAAAAGGACCTTATATTGACCATAACGTAGAGAGAAAAGTAAACTCTATGAATAATTCAGGCAAAAGGACTGTAATCAAAACTTGGTCTCGTAGATCAATGATCTCACCAGATTTCGTTGGTCACACATTTGCAGTGCATAACGGCAATAAATTTATACCAGTATACGTAACAGAAAACATGGTTGGTCACAAACTAGGGGAGTTCGCTCCAACTAGAACCTTTAGAGGCCACTCTGAAAAGAAAAAATAATTAAAAGATGGAAGCAGTAGCGAAATTAAACAATTGCCCAACTTCACCGCGTAAGATGCGTTTAGTTGTGGATCTTATCAGAGGTGAGCGTGTAGAGAAAGCATTACAGATTTTGAAGTACACCAATAAAGAAGCTGCTATAAGAGTTGAAAAACTTTTATTGTCTGCCATCAACAATTGGGAGCAAAAAAACTCTGGTTCTCGCCCTGAAGAAAGCCAATTAGTCGTTAAATCGGTAATGGTAGACGGTGGTCGTCAATTAAAAAGACTAAGACCAGCACCTCAAGGCCGCGGTTATAGAATCCGTAAACGTTCTAACCACGTAACCCTTGTAGTAGATAGTATAAACGTTGAAACTCAAACTAATTAACAGAAATGGGACAAAAAGCACATCCAATAGGTAACAGGTTAGGAATCATCAGAGGTTGGGATTCTAACTGGTTCGGTGGCAACAACTATGCTGATAAATTAGTTGAGGACGAAAAAATCAGAAAATACCTTTCTGCACGTATTGCAAAGGGCGGTGTTTCTAAAGTAGTAATCGAGCGTACTTTAAAACGTATCAC
Source organism: Flavobacteriaceae bacterium PS02338 (assembly GCA_029959615.1). Taxonomy (GTDB): domain Bacteria; phylum Bacteroidota; class Bacteroidia; order Sphingobacteriales; family Sphingobacteriaceae; genus Pedobacter. Next base: position 85,855 of record JASCOD010000013.1, read on the forward strand.
TGTTACTATCCACACAGCACGTCCAGGTATTGTAATTGGTAAAGCAGGACAAGAGGTTGATAAAATCAAAGAAGAGTTAAAGAAATTGACTAAAAAGGAAATTCAAATTAACATCTTCGAGATTAAACGCCCAGAACTTGATGCTCAATTAGTAGCAGAAGGTGTAGCAAAACAATTAGAAGCTAGAATTTCGTTCCGTAGAGCAATGAAATCATCTATCGCATCAACCATGAGAATGGGTGCAGAAGGTATCAAAATCATGACTTCTGGACGTTTAGGTGGTGCTGAGATGGCTCGTACAGAACAGTATAAAGAAGGAAGAATTCCTTTGCATACTTTCCGTGCTGATATCGACTACGCTTTAGCAGAAGCTTTAACTACTTATGGTAAAATAGGTATCAAAGTTTGGATCTGTAAAGGTGAAGTATATGGTAAACGTGATCTTTCTCCAAACATCGGCGCTGCAAACAACGCACCTGGTAAAGGTGGCAGACCAGAAGGTAACTTCGGTGGCCGCGATGGTGGAAGAGATAACAGAGGCGGTGGCGACAGAAGAAACGATAAACGCGGTGGCGGAAATCGTCCAGGTGGCCAAGGCGGAAGAGATAACAGAGGTGGTGGTGCTAACAGAGGCCCACGCAAATAGTCAACAGATCGTTTAACGATAATATTAAAATAAAATGTTACAGCCAAAAAGAACGAAGTTCAGAAAGATGCAAAAAGGCAGAATGAAAGGTTTAGCAACTCGTGGTGCTGAATTGTCATTCGGATCTTTCGGGATTAAATCTCTAGAGGCAACTTGGATCACAAGTCGTCAAATAGAAGCAGCCCGTATCGCAGTAACTCGTTACATGAAACGTGAAGGTCAGGTTTGGATTAGAGTTTTCCCGGATAAACCGGTAACTAAGAAACCAGCTGAGGTACGTATGGGTAAAGGTAAGGGTGCTCCAGAATACTGGGTAGCCGTAGTAAGACCAGGACGTATCCTTTTCGAAGCAGAAGGTGTGCCTTTGGAAATTGCTAAGGAAGCATTAAGACTTGCTGCACAGAAATTACCTGTTCAAACAAAATTTGTAGTACGTAGAGATTACGTAGAAGCATAAAAAGCCAAGTGGGATCAATGTTGTAAGTAACTTGTTATTATAACCGCTAGACCCACTGCATAAAAATAAGTAAAATGAAAAACTCAGAAATCAAAGGGCTTTCACAAGACGAATTAGTAGCTAAGATTGCGGAAGAAAAACAAAGCTTAGTAAAGTTGAAATTTGCGCATACAATTTCGGCTATCGAAAATCCTAATCGCATCACTGCGGCTAGAAAAACTATAGCCCGATTAAACACTGAATTGACTGCAGTTAAAAAAGCTGCAGCAGCTACTGAAACTAAATAACTTTAGAGTCGAAATGGAAAGACAATTAAGAAAAACAAGAACCGGGTTGGTAGTAAGCAACAAAATGGATAAATCTGTTGTAGTTGCGGTGGAGCGTAAAGTGAAACACCCGATTTATGGTAAGTTCGTAAAGAAAACTACCAAATTTATGGCTCATGATGAGAAAAACGAATGCGGTATCGGCGATACAGTATTGATTATGGAAACTCGTCCGTTGAGTAAAAACAAGAACTGGAGATTAGTACAAATTTTAGAAAGAGCTAAATAAGATGGTACAACAGGAATCGAGATTAAACGTTGCTGATAACAGCGGCGCAAAACAAGTATTGGTTATCCGTGTACTTGGTGGAACCGGCAAAAGATATGCATCAATAGGTGACAAAATCGTTGTAACTGTAAAGAGCGCATTGCCTTCTGGTAACATTAAAAAAGGAACTGTTTCTAAAGCAGTTGTAGTTAGAACTAAAAAAGAAATCCGTCGTAAAGATGGTTCTTATATCCGTTTTGACGACAATGCAGCCGTATTGTTAAACAACCAAGATGAGCCTCGTGGCACACGTATCTTTGGCCCGGTAGCAAGAGAACTGCGTGAAAAACAATTCATGAAAATTGTATCATTAGCACCGGAGGTATTATAAAATGGGAAACAAAGTTAACAAACCGGCAAAATTAAAGATCCGTAAAGGTGACCTTGTAAAAGTTATTGCAGGAGATTCTAAAGGACAACAAGGTAAAGTACAAGAAGTACTTGTATCTAAAAGCAGAGTGTTGGTAGAAGGTGTAAATCTTGTATCAAAACACACTAAGCCAAGTGCTGCTTCACCAAATGGTGGTATAATTAAAAAAGAGGCTGCTCTTCATATTTCTAACGTTCAGTTGGTTGATCCAAAATCTGGTAAAACTACTCGTGTTGGTCGTAAATTAAACGCCGACGGAAAATTAGTTAGAGTTGCTAAAATTTCAGGGGAGGAAATCAAATAATGGCATACGTACCAAGATTAAAAAGCAAATATAAAGAGGAAATTGTTGGTGCTTTAAAGGATAAATTCCAATATAGCAGCGTAATGCAAGTTCCTAAGTTGTTGAAAATTTCAATCAACCAAGGTGTTGGTCGTTACTCGGTAGCTGACAAAAAAATTATTGATAGCTCTATCTTAGAACTATCTACAATTTCTGGTCAATTAGCTGTAGCTGCTAAGTCTAAAAAAGATATCTCTAACTTTAAATTACGTAAAGGTATGCCAGTAGGTGTAAGAGTAACTTTACGTGACAACAACATGTTTGAGTTCTTAGATAGATTAATTTCAGTAGCTTTGCCTCGTATCCGTGATTTCAAAGGTATCAATGATAAAGGGTTTGATGGAAAAGGTAATTATACTTTAGGTGTTACTGAGCAAATCATTTTCCCAGAGATCAACATCGATAAAATCAGTAAGATTTTAGGTATGGACATTACTTTCGTAACTACAGCCACTACTGATGTTGAAGCATTGGAACTTTTAAAACAATTTGGATTACCATTTAAAAATCAAAAAACTGCAGAATAATGGCAAAAGAAGGTGTAAAAGCTCGCGAAATTAAACGCCAAAAATTAGTAGCTAAATATGCTGAGAAACGTGCAGCATTAAAAGCAGCTGGCGATTACGAAGCATTAGACAAATTACCTAAAAACTCTTCGGCAGTGCGTTTGCACAACCGTTGTAAGTTAACAGGCCGCCCTCGTGGTTACATGCGTACTTTTGGTATCTCAAGGGTAACATTCCGCGAAATGGCTTTAGATGGTAAGATACCAGGAGTTAGAAAAGCTAGCTGGTAATTTAAAAGTTATATAAGTTTTTGAGTTATAAGTTGTAAGTTGTATTTTTGCAGCCCTTACAGCTTATGGCTCATTAGCATATAAGCTACAATAACAGAATATTAACCGATATTAGGTCCGGAAGTCGGGTGACGCGTACGGAAACCAGTATCACAATTTCATAATAATGAATACAGATCCAATAGCGGATTATCTTACAAGATTAAGAAATGCTATCAAAGCAAATCACAGAATTGTAGAAGTTCCCGCTTCTAACCTAAAAAAAGAAATTACTAAAGTTCTTTTCGACAAAGGTTACATTGCAAACTACAAGTTTGAAGACACAACTGCTCAAGGTGTGATCAAAATTGCGTTGAAATATAACGCTATCACAAAAATCCCTGCTATCCGTACGTTAACTCGTATCAGCAAGCCAGGTTTGAGACAGTATGCAGGCGTAGAAAATATGCCAAGAGTATTAAATGGTTTAGGTATCGCAATCTTATCTACTTCTAAAGGTGTAATGACTGATAAAGAAGCAGCCAAATTGAATATTGGTGGTGAGGTATTGTGTCACGTTTATTAATTAAAGGAGATCAGTACAATGTCAAGAATAGGAAAAGCCCCAATTAACGTGCCTGCAGGTGTAACTGTTACAATTGGTAACGATAACTTAGTTACTGTAAAAGGTCCTAAAGGAGAATTAACTCAATTAGTAGATACAGATATCACTATCTCACAAGAAGATGGCGTTATCACCGTACAACGTCCAACAGATCATAAAAGACACAGAGCTTTACATGGTTTGTACCGTTCGTTAATCAACAACATGGTTGTAGGTGTAACAGAAGGATATAAGTTAGAACAAGAATTAGTAGGTGTAGGTTACCGTGCTAGCAACCAAGGTCAAACTTTGGATTTAGTATTAGGTTATTCTCACCATTACGTGTTCCAATTACCTCAAGAGATCAAGGTAACTACCTTATCAGAAAAAGGTCAAACTCCTAAAATCATTTTAGAGAGTATCGATAAACAATTGATCGGTCAAGTAGCAGCGAAAATCCGTTCGTTACGTGCTCCAGAACCTTACAAAGGTAAAGGTATCAAGTTTGTTGGTGAAGTGTTAAGAAGAAAAGCAGGTAAATCAGCTTCTAAAAAATAATTAAAATGGCAGGAAAAAAATTATCACGCAGAGAGCGTATTAAAAAAGGTATCAGAAAAAGACTTACTGGTTCTGAGAGCCGTCCACGTTTATCAGTTTATAGAAGCAATAAAGGTATTTATGCTCAAATCATTAACGATGAAACTGGTAAAACTATAGTTGCAGCATCATCTTTATCTAAAGATTTCAATGCTTCAGGAAACAAATCTGAGCAATCAGCAGCAGTAGGTAAGTTAGTTGCCGAAAAAGCAGTTGCAGCAGGTGTTAAAGAAGTTGTTTTCGACAGAAATGGTTACTTATACCATGGACGTGTTAAATCGTTGGCAGATGGTGCCCGCGAAGGTGGTCTAGTATTTTAATCATTAAATAAGAGATAATGTCAACTATCAATATAAAAAGAGTAAAAACTAGCGAGATTGAATTAAAAGATCGTTTAGTGAGCATCCAACGTGTTGCTAAAGTAACCAAAGGTGGTCGTACTTTCAGCTTTTCAGCTATCGTAGTTGTAGGTGATGAGAACGGCGTTGTAGGTTACGGTTTAGGCAAAGCTAAAGAGGTTACTGAAGCTATCGCTAAAGGTGTAGACGATGCAAAAAAGAACTTAGTTAAAGTTCCAATTTTGAACGGTACTGTACCTCACGAGCAAATCGGTAAATATTCTGGAGGTTTTGTATTAATTAAGCCTGCTGCTGTAGGTACTGGAGTAATTGCTGGTGGTGCGATGCGTGCCGTACTAGAAAGTGCTGGTATCCACAACGTATTGGCTAAATCAAAAGGTTCATCAAATCCTCACAACGTGGTAAAAGCTACAGTTGATGCATTAACTAAAATGCGTGACGCTTATACAGTAGCTCAAAACCGTGGTGTTGATTTAAACAAAGTTTTTAACGGATAAGATCATGGCGAAAATTAAAATCACTCAGGTTAAAAGCGTTATCGATAGAAGCGAGCGCCAAAAAAGAACCATGAAAGCTTTAGGTTTATCTAAATTAAACCAAAGTGTTGAGGTTGAAGCTAATGCAGCAATCATCGGCATGGTTAGAAAAGTTAACCATTTAGTAGCTATCGAAGCTATATAATATTATTATAAAAGTTTGCTTAAGATTTATATATCTTAGGCAAATTTTTTTTGTTTAATCGTTGTTTCCTGATTAGTGAAAGCGAAGGGGCAACACAATAAAGTTTATAAATGAACTTAAGTAATCTAAAACCTGCAAAAGGTGCTGTAAAAACAAGTAAGAGAATTGGTCGTGGTCAAGGTTCTGGTCGTGGTGGAACATCAACACGTGGACACAAAGGTGCTGGCTCACGCTCTGGTCACTCAACAAAAATTGGTTTCGAAGGTGGTCAAATGCCTTTACAACGTCGTGTGCCTAAAGTTGGTTTCAAACCAATTAACCGTACAGAATATGTTGGTGTAAACTTAGACGTATTACAAGGATTAGCTGAGAAATTTAGCTTAAGCACCATAAATTTTGCTACATTGCAAGAGCACGGGTTGGCATCGAAAAACGACTTAGTTAAAATCTTAGGTCGTGGAGAAGTTAAAGCTAAATTAGAAGTTACAGCTCATGGTTTTTCTGCAAGTGCACAAAAAGCTATCGAAGCTGCTGGAGGCTCAATCGTAAAATTGTAAAATGAAGAAGCTATTTACTACTTTAAGTAATATTTGGAAAATTGAAGAATTAAAGAGTCGTATTTTATTTACGCTCATGATTCTTATAATCTATAGACTTGTTTGTCAAGTGGTATTGCCAGGTGTTGATCCTGCGCTTTTATCAACAGCACAAAAATCAGGTTTATTAGGTTTGTTGGATATGTTTGCAGGAGGTGCGTTTTCGAAAGCATCAATCGTTGCATTAGGTGTAATGCCTTATATCTCTGCATCTATCGTGGTGCAGTTGTTGGGAATTGCAGTGCCTACTTTCCAAAAAATGCAGAAAGAAGGTGAAAGCGGACGTAAAAAATTAACGCAGTATACCCGTTATCTAACAGTTGCTATTACTATTGTACAAGCAGTAGGCTATGTGAAAACTCAGATTGCTCAAGAGGCAATCGTGATTGATCACACTTTGTTCTATTTCTTATCGGCGATAGTACTTACAGCAGGTACCCTTTTTGTAATGTGGTTAGGTGAGAAAATTACCGATAAAGGTATTGGTAATGGTACATCTTTGATCATTATGGTGGGTATCATAGCTCGTTTACCTATAGCTATTAGTCAAGAGGTAAGCTCTGTATTTGCTGGTAATGATGGCGGTTTGATCAGATTGGTATTAGAGATTGTAGCTTTATATGCTATCATCATGTTTACTATTTTGATTGTACAGGGCGTACGTAAGGTGCCAGTACAATATGCTAAAAGAATTGTAGGTAACAAGCAAGTAGGTGGTGTTAGACAATACATTCCGTTGAAAGTAAATGCTGCAGGGGTAATGCCTATTATTTTTGCTCAGGCATTAATGTTTGTGCCTAGTGCATTAATTGGCTTATTTCCAAATTTGCAGGAAAGCTGGTTGCACCAGTATGCTGATATTACCTCGTTAACTTATAGTTTGACGTTTGCATTCTTAATTATTGCATTTACGTTTTTCTATACTGCAATTACGGTAAACCCAACTCAAATGTCTGATGATATGAAGAAAAATGGAGGTTTTATTCCAGGTGTAAAACCAGGTTTGGCAACTTCTTCTTTTATAGACGATGTAATCTCTAAAATTACTTTCCCTGGATCGTTATTTTTAGCAGTTATCGCTATTCTTCCATCAATTGCAGTTAAAGTTGGAATTCAACAAGAGTTTGCTCACTTTTTTGGTGGTACTTCTTTGTTGATTTTAGTAGGTGTAGTGTTAGATACGTTACAACAAATTGAAAGCTACTTACTAATGCGCCACTACGATGGTTTGATGAAAACAGGTAGAGTAACCGGTAGATCGGGTATTCCAGCTGCTACAACTACCAGTGGAGCTGTATTATAAGCGCACTAAGATTAAATGTCTAAAATCCACTATAAATCTCTTGATGAGATTGAGTTAATTAGAGAAAGCTCATTACTGGTTTCTAAGACCTTAGCAGAAGTTGCGAAGGTGATTAAGCCAGGGATTACAACAATAGCATTAGATAAGCTGGCACACGAGTTCATTCAAGATCACGGCGCTGTGCCAGCTTTTCTTAATTATGGCGGTTTCCCTAATTCACTTTGTATTTCTCCCAATGAACAAGTAGTTCACGGTTTTCCAAATGATTATGTAATTCAAGAAGGAGATCTAATCTCTGTGGATTGCGGTGTAATCAAGAATAATTATTTTGGAGACTCTGCTTACACTTTTTCCATTGGTGAAATTAATGAAGAGCAAAAGAAATTAGTAAAAGTCACACAAGAGTGTTTGGCTTTTGCTATTGAAAAGGCAGTTGTTGGGATGCGTATTGGTGATATTGCCCATGCGGTACAGTTTCATGCAGAATCAAATGGTTTCGGTGTAGTTAGAGAGTTGGTTGGTCACGGTGTAGGAGTGAAGTTGCATGAAAAGCCTGAAGTGCCAAATTATGGTAAACGTGGTAGTGGTATTAAATTGGAAGAAGGAATGGTTTTAGCCATTGAACCAATGATTAATGCCGGTACTGCAGCTGTTAAATTTTGGTCGGACGGTTGGACTGTTACTACTAAAGACAATAAACCATCCGCACATTTTGAACATACAGTGGCTATAAAAAAGGGTAAAGCAGATGTTTTAAGCACTTTTTCTGTAATCGAAGAAGTTTTAAAAGAAAAAAGTTAAAAATTCGAAAAATAATATTTAATTTTGCAACCCTGTTTAATAGGCAGTTAATTAAGTAAAAATCAGTAGCATATGGCTAAACAAGCCTCAATTGAACAAGACGGAGTAATAAGAGAAGCATTATCTAATGCCATGTTTAGGGTAGAACTTGAAAATGGACATGAGATTATTGCGCATATATCAGGTAAGATGAGGATGCACTACATCAAAATTTTACCTGGAGATAAAGTAAAACTAGAGATGTCGCCTTATGATTTAACAAAAGGCAGAATCACTTATAGATACAAATAAAGCAATGAAAGTTAGATCATCAATTAAAAAGCGTAGCGCTGATTGTAAGATTATTCGCCGTAAAGGAAAACTTTACATCATTAACAAGAAGAATCCGAAATACAAGCAACGTCAGGGATAATTAAAAACATTAGAACGAGTTCCGCACAACGGTGGCCCGCCGTTCGGTCGTTCATCAAAAAACAAATACAAATATGGCAAGGATTTCAGGTATTGATTTACCAAGAAACAAAAGAGGTGAGATTGGTCTAACTTATATCTATGGTATAGGTAGAACTACTGCACAACGTATTTTAAATACAGCAGGTATCGACCTTAACAAAAAAGTACAAGATTGGTCTGATGATGAATTATCAGCTATCCGTACAATGATTAACGATGAGATTAAAGTAGAAGGTGCTTTACGTTCTGAAGTTCAATTAAACATCAAACGTTTAATGGATATCGGTTGCTACAGAGGTCTTCGTCACAGAAAAGGTTTACCTGTTCGTGGCCAACGTACTAAGAACAATTCTCGTACTCGTAAAGGAAAGAGGAAAACAGTTGCTAACAAGAAAAAAGCATCTAAATAGTAGATAGATTTGAGATTATAGATATGAGATCATACTATAATCTTAATCTGGAATAGAAGATGAAAAATAGGGTACTGGGTGCCGGGGTAGAGAAAAACTCATATCTCAATTCTCATATCTAAATATCTAAAAGAAAAAATGGCTAAGAGTAAAAAAGTTACCAAAAAACGTCTTGTTGTGATTGAGCCTGTAGGCCAAGCTCACATCAATGCTACGTTCAACAACATCATTGTTACCTTAACAAACACTAACGGTCAAACCATTTCATGGTCATCTGCTGGTAAAATGGGTTTCAAAGGTTCTAAAAAGAACACGCCGTATGCTGCAGGTCAAGCTGCTTCAGATTGTGGTAAAGTTGCTTTCGATTTAGGTTTACGTAAAGTAGACGTTTTCGTTAAAGGGCCTGGTTCAGGTCGTGAGTCTGCAATCAGAACTTTACAAGTAGCTGGTATTGAAGTTTTGTCTATCAAAGACATCACTCCACTTCCGCATAACGGATGTCGTCCTCCAAAGAAAAGAAGAGTTTAATCAATTAATTTTTAAAGCTAAGAGTCTGCAGCTTCAGGTTGTAAGATACTTTAAAATCACAAAAAATGGCAAGATACACCGGACCAAAGTCCAAAATCGCCCGTAAATTCAGAGAGCCAATTTTCGGCCCTGATAAAGTACTAGACAGAAAAAACTATCCTCCAGGCCAACATGGTGCTTCTAAAAGAAGAGGAAAGCAATCTGAGTACGCAGTACAGTTAATGGAAAAACAAAAAGTAAAATACACTTATGGTGTGTTAGAAAAACAATTCCGTAACTTATTTACAAAAGCTTCTTCACGTCAAGGTATCACTGGTGATAACTTGTTACAATTACTAGAAGCTCGTTTAGATAATACAGTATATAGATTAGGTATTGCTCCAACCCGTTCAGGTGCTCGTCAATTAGTTAGCCACAAGCACATTACTGTAAACGGTGAGATAGTTAATATTCCTTCATACCAATTAAGAGCTGGTGATGTTGTAGCGGTAAGAGAGAAATCAAAATCTCTTGAAGCGATTTCAAACTCAGTAGCTGGCAGAGCAATCAACAAGTTTTCTTGGTTAGATTGGAACGCTAAAGAATTATCAGGTAAATTCTTGTCATACCCAAATCGTGACGAAATTCCTGAGAACATTAAGGAAAACCTTATAGTCGAGTTATACTCGAAGTAATCATAACGGTTAAAGCCCTGGTGGCTTTAACTTTTTTATGTTACGCAACATTAATAAACGATCTAAAAACATTAATAAATGGCAATTTTAGCATTTCAGAAACCAGATAAGGTAATCATGCAGAAATCAACGGATTTCGATGGTCAATTTGAATTTCGTCCTTTAGAGCCCGGTTTCGGTGTAACAATTGGTAACGCCCTAAGAAGAATTTTACTTTCTTCTTTAGAAGGCTTTGCTATTACCAGTATTCGTTTTTCAGGCGTTTCTCATGAGTTTTCTACTATCAAAGGTGTAGTTGAAGATTTAACAGAAATCATCCTTAACTTAAAACAAGTACGTTTTAAGAAAGTTGGAGAATCTGGCGATTCTGAAAAAATCTTTATCATTATAAATGGTCAAGATCAATTCCTAGCAGGAGATATTACAAAGTTCTCTAACAATTTTGAGGTGTTAAACCCAGAATTGGTAGTTTGCAACATGGAGAAATCGGTTACTTTGGAAGTTGAATTAACTGTAAACAAAGGACGTGGTTATGTACCTGCAGAAGAGAACAAAGTTTCTGATAGCGTAGTTGGTGTAATTGCAATCGATTCGATCTTTACTCCAATGAAAAATGTGAAATACACGATTGAGAACTATCGTGTTGAGCAAAAAACAGATTACGAGAAATTAGTCTTAGATATTTCTACTGATGGTTCTATCCACCCAGAAGAAGCTTTGAAAGAAGCAGCTAAGATTTTGATCCAACACTTTATGTTGTTCTCTGACGAGAATTTAGTATTGGAATCTCAAGCTAAAGAAGAAACTAAAGAAGTTGATGAGGAAATCTTACATATGCGTAAAATCCTTAAAACTGAATTGGTTGATTTAGATTTATCTGTACGTGCATTAAACTGCTTAAAAGCTGCTGATATCCGTACTTTAGCTGATCTAGTTTCTTATGATGTTGCTGATATGTTAAAATTCAGAAACTTTGGTAAGAAGTCATTAACTGAAATCCAAGAATTGGTAAAATCTAAACAATTATCGTTTGGAATGAACCTTTCTAAATTCAAGTTAGACGAAGAGTAAGTGCTTTGCGATAAGCGCGTTAGAATAGAATAAATATTCACTGTGTGTAATTCCCTCAGATTAAGTTCAAAGAGACGGTGCACACTTTATAAACAAAAAAATGAGACACGGTAAAAAACACAACCACTTAGGAAGAACTACTTCGCACAGAAAAGCGATGTTGGCTAACATGGCTACTTCTTTGATTAAACACAAAAGAATTACTACTACATTAGCCAAAGCTAAAGCTTTACGTGTTTATGTAGAGCCAATCATCACTAAATCTAAAAACGATACTACTCACTCACGTCGTACAGTATTTGCTTACTTACAAGACAAAGAAGTAGTAACAGAGTTATTCCGTGATGTAGCAGCTAAAGTTGCTAATCGTCCAGGTGGTTACACTCGTATCATCAAATTAAACAACCGTTTAGGAGATAACGCAGAGATGGCGTTAATCGAATTGGTAGATTACAACGAGGTATATGGAAAAGATGCGGCGGCGGCTGAGAAGAAAACTACTCGTAGAGGAAGAACTAAAGCTAAGAAAGCTGATGCTCCCGCTACAGAAGTGAAAGAAGAAGCAGCTCCAGTTGTTGAAGCTAAAGAAGAAGTTGCTGAGGCACCTGTTGCTGAAGAAGCTGCTGCTGAAGCACCAGCTGCTGACGATGCAGAAGAGCAAAAAGCGTAATCTAACTAACTTATTGTTATGCTTAACCCTCTAGGATTTCCTAGAGGGTTTTTTTGTTTTATCTAGGGCTGATCGATGTTATTTTTTAGTCTTATGAACTGGAGATGGTTCATCCTTTTTCCAACCAATATCTTTTCACCAACAATCTCAAAACCTAATTTTAAGTACAATTTTTGAGCGTCTGGATTTATGTGATCTACTAACAAGCCAAGAGTTTCATTTCTTTCGTAGACGTACTCGTCAATTAGAAACTGAAAAATCTTTGATCCGATGCCTTGGCCTTGCTGATCGGGGCTTACTCCAATACTATCTATGTAATATTCTCCTGCTTGGGTTTCATCTTCAGTATCTAAGTTTCTATCGAACATAGATTTTATTTGATGAGCTACAGGTTCTCTTAGTTCTTTTAACATTGCACCATCATATACCAAGGCAGCGGCAACGATTTTATTATTAGATTCGACTACCCAACAATTTTCATGGGAATATTGGTTGTTGGTTTTTTGTATTAGGCTATTTAGTAGTTGAATAGCTTTCTCTTTTGAGTTTTCTCCAATAAAATGATAGATAATTTCCTCCATTGCGAGGAAGATGCATGAGGCAATGCTCTTAGATTCCTCTTGTTTTGCTTTTCTAATTAACATTATGAAGCTTATTTATTACGGTTATAGTCTACTTCCAATTTCAATTTCGTAGGGAGGTTGGCTTTGTTCAAATATTCTGGTCAGTTGAGTCCCTTCTACGGTGATTTGATTTCCAATTCTTCTGATCCAATTGCCTTCTCTTAGACCCACTACTTTAATGTTATTTTGAGTGAGGAATTCTAATATCCTAGTTTCTCTAGTCTCTCCATTGTGTTTAATTTCTGGGGTTGGATCTAGGTAGTGAGGATTGATATTGAAAGGCACAAGTTCCATACATTGAAAACTTGGAGGATATACAATTGGCATGTCATTGGTTGTTTTCATGTTGATGCCACCAATATTACTACCAGCGCTGCATCCTAAATAGGGCTTACCCTTTTCTACGTTTTCCTTGAGAATATTCATTAACCCAAGTTCATGTAGTGTCTTTACTAACAGAAACGTATTTCCTCCACCAGTAAAAAAACCTTTTGCATTTTCTATTGCTGCTACTTTATCTTCAAATTCATGGATGCCTTTAACTTTAATACCTAGTTCCAAAAAGAAATCAGCAGCTTTTGCCGTATATTCATCATGAGAAATTCCACCTGGACGAGCAAAAGGAATAAAGATGATTTCATCTAGACCTTGATAGAGTTTAATAAGCTCCGGTTTAAGGTAGGCTAGATATTTTTCTCCGAATAATGTGGAGGTTGAGGCCAGTATGATGTTCATAAGCATTTAATTAATTACTGCCAAATATAACGAAGCTAAATTTATCGTGTTTAATTTATCAACGACTTTCCGTTGTACGTCATTCCCGCGAAGGCGGGAACCACGGAGTGCTCATCTAAGATAATCCTAAAGCGGATTAAAGCCTACTATAGCATTACTATTGCTGATCGAGCTGGCAATAATGAGATCAAGTTGAGAACGGTTGCTACTCGAGCTGCTAAAGCGTAATCAGAACAGCTAATACTTTCCTCCACATGTTACTCGCTTACCTTGACTACTAACTCATGACCATTTATTATAGGTATAATCGTATTTTTGCACTTTAGCATTAATCAAGATGGATCAGCACGGAATAGCCTTTGTAAATGAGATCAAAAAAGCGATAACAGATTCGGCTTTTGTAAAGTTAGCTTTGGGTAATTACAAAGGTACAGAGGAAGGTTTGAAACAGTTGTACGTTAAACCTGTCTTGATCAAGAACAAACAGCTATTGGCCTTTAACTACCGCTATAAAACAAGGGATATTTTCAAAAACTTTGAGATTGAGGAAGGGTTGTCACTTATTAAAGAGTACTTAGCTGGCGATTTCAATGTGGCTACCTTATTTTCTACCAACGAAGAAGTGATTTTGGAGAGAAGTGCTAAAGGTAGCTTTAGGTTAAGAACCAAACAGCTGGAAGAGAAAAAAGAAGCTAACTTATCTCATAATAAAGAAAAGAAACGATTGATTTTGGCAAAGGACAACCTTTACCTTCATGAACTGGGACTTACCGATGAGCAAGGAACGGTATTTAAAAATGCACAGGATAAGTACAAGCAGATTAACCAGTATATTGAAATCTTAAGCTCTTTAATTAAGGAGCTTCCTCAAGGTACCATTAAAAATGTAGTGGATATGGGTTCGGGCAAGGGCTACCTTACTTTTGCATTGTATGATTATCTGTTAAGCCATCAACAGAAGGCAAATGTAGTAGGAGTGGAATTTAGAAAGGACATGGTAGATCTCTGTAATAGTATTGCTGCTAAGGCCAATTTTGATCAGCTTTCATTTGTGGAAGGAACCATCGATAATTACGAAAATGATAAAATTAATTTGCTAATAGCCCTACACGCTTGTGATACGGCTACCGATGATGCCATTTACAAAGGAATTAAAGCGAATGCAGAACTGATTGTGGTTGCTCCTTGTTGCCATAAGCAGATACGTAGAGAGATTGAGAAAAATAAAGCCCAGAACGATTTAAATTTTCTGACTAAACATGGCATATTCTTGGAACGCCAAGCAGAAATGGTCACTGACGGTTTACGTGCTTTAATATTGGAGTATTTTGGCTATAAAACAAAAGTATTTGAGTTTGTGTCTGATGTACATACGCCTAAGAATGTTTTGGTGGTAGGTATTAGGAATAAGGAGCAAGGAGCAAGGAGTAAAGATGAAATTCTACAAAAAATAAAAGATACCAAGGCTTATTTTGGGATTAGTTATCATCATTTAGAAAGGTTACTTGAGCTTTAATATATTATACCTTTTTCATAGTTCCCAAAGAAGGGCGAAAACGTCGTCATTGCGAAATATAAAGAGTCTATTAATAATGTTAGCGGAGGACTTAACTTCCTGAATGCCTAGCTTTGCACCCTCGCCAGCGGCGGCTGGATTAAAATATAATTAGTTGTAAATCCAAAGCAAAACACCTCTATTTTTCTTAATAATCTATCTATTTGTTTCATCTGATCATCGGCTATGACAGGACAGCCTGCACTTTGACCAAATAGGATGTGGGGATAGATCTCGTAATTAGGAACAGGTGTGTAAGAATGCAGTACCACAATTCTCTTAAAGGCATTGCTATTAGATTGCTCCAATCCATACATTTTGTAATGAATGTTAATGCCCCAATTGCTGTAAGCTCTATTTTTTACCTTGTATTTTCCTAGTGAGGTACAATTGCTACCCACTTTGTTGCTGAACACTGGTTTTTGGACTGTACTGCTTCCACCTACGCCATGGGCACACATGCCAGCGATGAGCGTTTTCTTTTGTTGAAAATCGTAAACGAATAATCTGTTTTTCCCAGAGGGAAGGCTCATGTCAACCATGATACAAATGGTAGTATCTAATTTGTTTTTCTTTGCGAAGGCAAATGCCTCGGAGATTTTTTCAGCTTTTATGCTTGTTGCTGGTGAAAAAATATTGATGAAGAGTAGCAGTAATTTGAGGTTGATCATATTTAAAGATAAGGTTTTGTTATTGATTTAGCTTTTTCAATCTTTATAGATGGAGTATACAAGATTGACAAAGTTTTAGGCATTTTGCGAGGAACAGACTTTTGTTAATTAAACCTGATGGTAAGCGGGTATCTCCCGATTTATCGGGAATAGGAGTGGAAAGCAGGACTAGCGTAGCCAAGAAATACTGCCACTCATTTTCAAATCATCTTTAGGCTTTAAACTTTTACTTTTAACTCGATTTCTGCCAAGCTGTCAGCAGTAGTTTGGATTTTCTTTTACATTTTAACAGCTTTTTTTGACAAAATTCTGCCAAAACCCTATTGGCACATCGCTTGTTAATAGGAAGTAGAACTAAAAAATAACAAAAGAAATATATAATAAAATGGGAAAAATAATTGGTATAGACTTAGGAACTACGAACTCTTGTGTTGCGGTAATGGAGGGTAACGAACCTGTGGTTATTGCAAACAGCGAGGGTAAACGTACTACGCCATCTATTGTTGCTTTTACGGAGAACGGTGAGCGCAAAGTTGGCGAGCCTGCAAAACGTCAGGCAATCACAAACCCAACAAAAACGATCTACTCTATTAAACGCTTTATGGGTAGCAGCTTTGGTGAAGTTGACAAAGAAGTTGGAAGAGTACCTTATAAAGTGGTAAAAGGTGATAACAACACACCTCGTGTTGAGATTGACGATAGAAAATATACGCCGCAAGAAATTTCGGCAATGGTTTTACAGAAAATGAAAAAAACCGCTGAAGATTTCTTAGGTCAAGAAGTTACAGAAGCTGTAATCACAGTTCCTGCTTACTTTAACGATGCGCAACGTCAGGCTACAAAAGAAGCTGGTGAGATTGCAGGTTTACAGGTAAAACGTATCATTAACGAGCCTACTGCAGCTGCTTTAGC
Source organism: Flavobacteriaceae bacterium PS02338 (assembly GCA_029959615.1). Lineage (GTDB taxonomy): Bacteria > Bacteroidota > Bacteroidia > Sphingobacteriales > Sphingobacteriaceae > Pedobacter. The sequence continues at coordinate 102,283 of JASCOD010000013.1, forward strand.
TTACGGTTTAGACAAAGCACACAAAGATATGAAAATTGTAGTGTTTGACTGTGGTGGTGGTACGCATGATGTTTCTGTATTAGAGCTTGGTGATGGTGTATTTGAAGTAAAATCTACTGATGGTGATACGCACTTAGGTGGTGATGACTTTGACCACATTATCATTGACTGGTTAAACGATGAGTTCAAAGCTGAAAATAACATGGATCTTTCTAAAGACCCAATGGCTTTGCAACGTTTAAAAGAAGCTGCTGAGAAAGCTAAAATTGAGTTATCTAGCACAACTTCTACAGAAATTAACTTACCATACATTACTGCTGACGCTAGCGGCCCTAAACACTTGGTACGTACTTTATCTCGTGCTAAATTTGAGCAATTGGCTGATAGCTTGATCAAACGTACAATCGATCCTTGTAAATCTGCTTTGAAAAATGCTGGTTTATCTGTTGGAGATATCGATGAAATTATCTTAGTAGGTGGTTCAACTCGTATCCCTGCAATTCAGGATGCAGTGAAAGCTTTCTTTGGTAAGGAGCCTTCTAAAGGTGTAAACCCTGATGAGGTGGTAGCAATTGGTGCTGCTATTCAAGGTGGTGTATTAACTGGAGATGTAAAAGATGTATTGTTGTTAGATGTTACCCCACTTTCTTTAGGTATCGAAACTATGGGTGGTGTAATGACTAAATTAATCGAGTCTAACACAACTATCCCTACTAAGAAAACAGAGACTTTCTCTACAGCGGCAGATAGTCAACCATCGGTAGAAATCCACATCTTACAAGGTGAGCGTCCGATGGCAGCTCAAAACCGTACAATTGGTCGTTTCATGTTAGATGGAATTCCACCAGCACCACGTGGTGTACCTCAAATTGAAGTTGCTTTTGATATTGACGCTAACGGTATCTTACACGTAAGTGCTAAAGATAAAGCTACCGGTAAAGAGCAAAAAATCCGTATTGAGGCTTCATCTGGTTTAACTGATGCTGAAATTCAGAAAATGAAACAAGAAGCTGAGGCTAATGCAGAGGCAGATGCTAAAGCGAAAGAAGAAGTGGATAAAATTAACAGTGCAGATGCTTTGATCTTCTCTACTGAGAAACAGTTGAAGGAGTTTGGTGATAAATTATCTGATGATAAAAAAGCACCAATTGAGGAAGGTTTGAAAAAACTAAAAGAAGCTCATGCAGCTCGTAACTTCGCTGATATCGAAGCGGCACAAACTGAGTTGCAAAATGCTTGGAATGTTGCTTCTGAAGAGATGTACAAAGCAGGTCAGGAAGGACAACCACAAGGTGATGCTGGGCAAGCTGAACCTCAACAAGGTGGTGATACCGTAACTGATGTTGATTACGAAGAAGTAAAAGACGACGAGAAGAAATAATTTCTAGTCCTAAAATAAAATAGAAAGCGTTGCTGATTATTCAGTAACGCTTTTTTTGTGAGTTTCGTCATCGCAAACTTTGCGAAGCAATCTTTGAAAATGAATGTTAGCGTTTCAAGCTAAGTTTAGCTAAGTCCATCCCGTACTTGCTTCGGGATCATTCGCAGCTATCTTTTTGCTCAAAATTCTTCATCCTGAGCCCGTGGAAGGACTTCCATTGCAAGAATGCTTCGGCTATCTGTTACGATTTATCGGAAAACTCAGCATGACAGTAATATGGGCGTACTTGCAAACAAAAAGTATCTCCGCTACTCTAGGGTTTAGTGAACCAAATCTAATTCCTCAACAAATTTGCTTCAACAAATTGACTTAGCTGATCTTCGTTTTTAATTAACTCCTCTAGTAGTTTAAATTGATTTTTAGCCCTATCCAAATTCTGCTCAGTGTAAGTTGTAGGGTAGTAGATATTCTCGTTGAGAAAGTCGGTTAAAAAGCGTAATGCCTGCATGTAGATCATGTACTTGCCACTAAACAAAATCAACTCTTTTTCCGTAGCGGTTAAAATGTCGCCCATTTCCGAAAGGTAACCTTCAACGGTTGCTGCGAAATAGTCTATACGAATGGTAATTTTTGTTAAATCCTTCTCGTTTTCAGAAAACTCACAAAGATAAGTGCGCATCATGTCACCTAAATCAGAGATGAATTTACCGGGCATTAAGGTGTCCAAATCGATTACACAAATACCTTCAAAAGTATCTTTATCAAGTAAAGCATTGCTAATTTTTGTGTCGTGATGCATTACCCTGTTAGGAAAATCAGCTTTGCTACTGAACCGAAGATATTGAGATAATAGGTATTCGAATGCCAAAGCCCTTTCTATTTCTTGGGCTGCTTTGAGTTGATTTGCTTTTGAAGCTTGATTTAAGGCAGTTTTAAACTGTTTAAAACGAAGTTCTAAGTCATGAAAGCCAACTATAGTGGGTTTCAGTTTGCTGCTGTCGAAATGATTGAGCAGCCTGCTTAATTTTCCAAATTGCTTAGCCGCTTCATAAGCTTGCTTGGGAGAACTTAGGGTATCCAGAGCAACTGTACCTGCTACAAATGGACTTAGTCTCCAATGTTCGGTATGATGTATCAACATTTCTTCTCCAGAAACAGTTGCTAAAGGAGCAGGAAAAAGGTAATATGGGAAATTAGTTTTCAGGAAATGTGCTACAGATTGAATGTTATTGGCAATAACCAATGGATCTGTAAAAACTTTGGTGTTGATCTGTTGTAGTACAAATTTTTCACCGTTGGATAGGTTAGATAACAAATAGGTTCCGTTGATAAGACCGGAACCTATTTGTTGTATTTTGATGTTTTCTCTAGTAAAGCCGTAAGCTTCTAAAATACTTTCATCAATGGTCAATTCCATAATTTTTCTGGATAGTTACCATTTTTCACAAGCTCGTCAATACTTGCTTGAACCAATGGCTTATCTTCTTTATAGGTAACTCCAAACCACTGATTGTCGGTTGGTACTACTTTAAATGAAGCTTTATTGTGCTTAACCAAATGTTCGCCAATTAACGGGATGAAAAACTCAGCTTTTGGTTTATCCTTGTTTTCACTTGCGAAGGTTCTAAATAAATCTTCGGTGATTTGAAACACTGCCGGAGTGAAGCCCCAAAAATTCATCGATACAGGTGTGTCAAAATCAAGAGGGAATTCTTTTTCACCTTCTTCATACACAATGGCATCATCTTTCTTGTAAACTTTCGTTCTCTCCACAATTTCTGTCAAATTTCCTGCTTCATCAGCTTTGCAAACACCTCTAGAAACAGCACCGAAGTCTGATAATGTTTTACCAATTTTGTAGCCAATGATAGAATAAGTCTCATCGTTTACCTCTGAGTTTAGGAAATCTGCCATCTTTTTAAAAGCATCGTAACCATAAAAATCATCAGCGTTAATTACACAGAAAGGCTCTTTAATCAGTTTTCTTGCAGATAGGATGGCATGTGCCGTACCCCAAGGCTTTTCTCTGTAGATTTCCTCTTCAATGCCAAATTGTTTAAGATCAAAATTTTGGTATACGTAATCTACTTCTATTTTACCTTTAAGTTTGCCGTCAAAGATAGATCTGAAGTTGTCAGCAAATTCTTCTTTGATGATAAATACTACTTTTCCAAATCCAGCTTTAATTGCATCATATATAGAATAATCGATAATGGTTTCTCCATTAGGTCCAAAACCATCTATTTGTTTCATGCTCCCATAGCGACTTGCCATTCCGGCAGCCAAAATAAGTAAGGTTGGTTTCATTAACTGTTTAGTTTTTAAATGAATATTAAGTTGTCAAAGTTAAGTTTTAGAATCCAAAAAGCCCACCTCCTTTTGATTTAGTTATACAACTTTTTTCTCTACATCGTATAAAAATATACCAGATGCAATTGCTGTTGTTATTTAAGGATGAATGGCAATCTTTTATCGGACTTTTCACTAAACTATTTTTGCTTTGTTTTGGTTTGCTTTCTTGCTCAATTCTTTTGTTTTCTTTTTCTTTAGTTTCTTCATATTTAGTGTGTAGCAGGCTTTAAAAACGGAAGTAAAATACCTAAATTTACCATGTGTTAAATCATTCCAACCTCATTGCCTCTTTCGAAAAACTAAGTATTAGTTTTAACGGCGAACTATTTTTCGATAACTCTGCAACTCACGAAGCACAGAAATTGGTATATTCTACCGACGCCTCAGTTTATCAAGAAAAACCTGTGGGAGTAGCGGTACCCAAAACCACCGAAGATATTACCAATTTGATTGCCTTTGCTAATGAGCATCATTTAACGCTTATTCCTAGAGCGGCTGGTACTTCATTGGCTGGTCAGGTAGTGGGCAACGGTCTTATTGTAGATATTTCGAAATATTTCAATCAGATATTAGAAATTAACCAAGAGGAAAGATATGTAAGGGTGCAGCCAGGAGTAATTAGAGACGATTTGAACGTTGCGTTGCGTCCTTTTGGACTGATGTTCGGACCAGAGACCTCTACGGCTAACAGGGCCATGATTGGAGGCATGATTGGTAATAACTCTAGCGGTTTGCATTCTATTGTTTGGGGAGATACTAGACAAAACCTGCTCGAAGTAAAAGGCTATTTAAGTAATGGACAAGAAGTAGATTTTAGGTCTTTGTCTTTTGCAGAAGTTGCAGAAAAAGCAAGGCTGAATAGCTTAGAGGGGGTAATTTACAAAGGGATTTCCGATATGGTTAATAGTCCTAGTAATATCGATGCTATAGAAAAAGGTTATCCCAAAAAAACATTAACTAGAAGAAACACAGGTTACGCATTAGATTTTCTTATTCGAGAAGATGGAAAGGAGAACTTTAATATGTGTGAGTTGGTGGCAGGTTCTGAAGGTACACTTGTTTTCATCACTGAAGCAAAATTGAAGCTATTGCCTTTGCCTCCTAAAAAGGATGCTTTGGTCTGCGTACACTTTAGTTCCTTAGCCGAATCACTCTTAGCTAATATCATCATCCTAAAACATCAACCGATGGCCTCGGAGTTGGTAGATAAATACATTATGGATTTTACCAAGGGGCATTTGGTTTACCAACACAATCGCTTTTTTATTGAGGGCGAACCTGAAGCCTTATTAATGGTAGAGTTTTTTGCCGATACACAACAAGAACTAGATTTAAAAACATCAGCTTTGATCGCCGATTTAAAATTAGCAGGTTTGGGTTACGCTTACCCTGTGTTGTATGGTCCGCAAACTAAACTAGCTTGGGATGTGCGTAAAGCCGGCTTGGGATTGATCAGGAACTTGCCAGGCGACAGTCAACCCGTAAACTTAATTGAAGATTGTGCCGTAGCACCCGAAGATCTGCCAGCTTATATCGAAGAACTTCAGGTCATCTTAAATAAATATCATCTAAAAGCTTCCTATTACGCCCATGCGGGAGCAGGAGAACTGCACGTAGAACCCATGATCAATCTTAAAACTTCCGAAGGAAAGGAGATTTTCAGATTGGTTTTAAAAGAAACAGCAGCTTTGGTAAAGAAACACCAAGGATCGTTAAGTGGAGAGCATGGCGATGGGCGTTTGAGAGGAGAATTTATTAAGGATGTGTTGGGAGAAGAGGTGTACGAGCTGTTAAAAGAAGTGAAACAGTTGTTTGATCCAACAGGGATTTTCAATGCTAACAAAATTGTAGACACGCCGCCAATGAACGAATTTTTACGTTATGAGGCGGATAAGCAAATCAAACCAATCAAAACCATTTTCGATTTTTCTAAGAACGAAAGTATCTTAAGGTTGGCAGAGAAATGCTCTGGTTCTGGCGATTGTAGAAAAACCCATATCAGTGGTGGAACAATGTGTCCGTCATATATGGCTACTCGTCAGGAGAAAGATACCACAAGGGCAAGAGCAAATATCTTACGTCAGTTTTTAACCAATTCGCAGGGCGATAATCCTTTCAATCATAAAGAAATTAAGGAAGTAATGGATTTGTGCCTGAGTTGTAAGGCCTGCAAATCAGAATGTCCTTCGAGTGTGGATGTGGCAAAGATGAAAGCAGAATTTTTACAACATTACTATGATGCTAATGGCGTTCCATTCCGTACCAGGGTAATTGCCAACTTTACTAAGTCACAAGCTTTAGGCGCTATGGTGCCGTCCATTTATAATGCGTTAATCGCTAATAACTTTACCAGTAAGCTCATAAAGAAAATAATAGGTTTCGCTCCAGATAGATCGTTGCCAAAAGTTGGAAAAACAACGCTACGTAGCTGGAAAAAACAGCATGACAAGAAACAAACCTCTCCCTTTAAAGAGAAAAAGATTTATCTGTTTTGTGATGAATTTACCAATTATAACGATGTAGAGGTGGGCATTACGGCTATCAAACTGCTGGAGAAACTAGGTTATGAAGTGGTTATTCCTCAACATGTAGAGAGTGGAAGAACTTACTTGTCGAAAGGCCTGCTTCGTGAAGCCAAAGTTTTAGCTAATAAAAATGTAAGCTTGTTAGCTGATTTGGTGAATAAGGATGCACCATTATTAGGTGTTGAGCCATCAGCCTTGCTAACCTTTAGAGATGAATACCCTGAATTGGTAGATGCTCATTTAGTACAAAAAGCAAGACTATTAGCTCAGCATACCTTTTTGATAGAGGAGTTTCTGTTGCAAGAATTTGAGGCAGAGAAAATCAATGCCAGCCAGTTTACATCCGACTATCAATTGGTGAAATTGCATGGACATTGCTATCAGAAATCTTTGAATGCGCTCACGCCAACAGAAAAGATATTAGGAATGCCAGCCAATTATAAGGTAGAAATGATTCCATCGGGATGTTGTGGTATGGCGGGCTCTTTTGGTTACGAAAAAGAACATTATGAAGTCTCTATGCAAGTAGGGGAGTTGGTATTGTTACCAGAAGTAAGAAAGCAAGCTGAAGATACCATTATCGCTGCTGCGGGAACCAGTTGTAGGCATCAAATTAAAGATGGAACAGCAAGGCTAGCAAAGCATCCTGTAGAGATTTTGTGGGAAGCCTTGAAGTAGGTGTATGCTAGACCATAACTTCCAGCAATTAGAAGCCTATCTTAAAAAGCATTTTGTCTTATCGGATAAAAGTGTAGGTGAATTGCTATCGCTCTGGGTTCCTTTTAATGCCAGAAGAAAGGAAATATTAACCAGTGAGGGGCAACAAGAGAAATACCTATATTTTGTACTGGAAGGTATTCAGCGGATTTATGCGCTAAATAAGGAAGGCAAAGAAGCAACCATAATTTTTACCTATGCACCATCATTTGGTGGGGTGCTAGATGCCATGATGACTTCGCAGCAATCTAAATATTACTACGAAACCTTAACTCCTTCTCGTTTCCTAAGGGCGCCAATAGCTGAAGTTAAAAAACTAATGCTTGCAAATTCGGAAGTTGCGGAGATGATCAATGTGGGAGTGAGCCAAGCATTGGGAGGACTTTTAGATAGATTGGTAGAGTTACAATTAATGTCTTCAGAAGAAAAATTCAAAGCTTTATTAACTAGAAGCCCTCATATGCTCACCTTGGTGCCTCATAAATATTTAGCTAGTTATCTTGGTATCGATGCTACCAATTTCAGCAAGTTGATGAACAGCGTGATCATTTAATCTTGGTAAATACCAAGAATTAGACGGTAATACAGCCTTAGCTTTGCATCATTAAATTACACAGCATCATGACCGCAATAGATAAAAAGGCATTTATCGCCAACCTTTACCAAAGAACCGAAACCATATTAGGAAAGGCAGTTAGCCAATATCAAAATTTAGACGAGCTTTCATTGAGTTTTTCTATAGGTGATGGCAATTGGAGTATTGCGCAAGTGCTTTCGCATCTAAATTCGTATGGTAATTATTATTTGCCTAAAATGGAGGCAGTGCTAGAAAAACCTCAAGAATTGTCTACAAGAGCTTACAGACCAAGTTGGCTAGGTGCCTATTTCGTGAACATGATGGATGCCAGTAAAAGTAAAAAACGCTATAAAGCAGCTAAGCAACATCAGCCGGTAGTAGACGATGTTTATTTGGAAGTAGCTGAGTTTATCAATCAGCAAGAGCGGATGTTAAAATGTCTAAAAGCATTTGAAACGATAGATCTCAACCATACAAAGATTGCCATTTCAATTGCCAAATTGGTGAAACTCCAACTAGGAGATATACTTTCCTTTTTGGTGATGCATAACGAGCGTCATGTAGCGCAGATTAAAAGAATACAAAGCGCACAAACAGAAGCGCTATCCCAAAGGACAATTGCCGCAACGTTTGCCCCTTAGGTATTTTTCGCAACAGTCTTTCTTCTTCTTGTCCTTCTTATCCTGTTTCGAACCTTTTTTCTTTTTATCTTTTTTAGACATAATTGGTATATCCCCTCGCAATGACGCTTTTTATAGGTGCGGCGTATGATGGCGCCGCCTCAAAATAAACAAAAAAGGCGCATACTTGTTGTACGCACCTTTCAATTATTGTTTTGTTTTGTTGTTTTTTATGCTTCACTGTCATAAGCAATTTGACCAACGTGTTTGTCAATCTGCCATCTTCCAGTTCCTTCTTCGCCAATAACGTCGAACAATTCAACAGCTCTACGAGCTTTGTATTCTTCTTCACGTTGCTCTCTGAAGAACCAGTTTAAGAACTCTAAAGTAACATAGTCTTGCTCTTTGTGACAACGAGCTGCAATGTTTTTAATAGATTGTGTTACGCTAATTTCTTGCTCTAAAGCCTCTTCAAAAACCTCACGGAAAGAGTTGTATTCTTGTTTAATGCTAGATACATCTGGAGAAATTGCATTTCCGCCCATATCTAGTACATATTTAAAGAATTTTAATTGGTGTTGTCTTTCTTCTTCTGCTTGCTTAAAGAAATAGTCAGCAGAAAAGTCATAGCCATTTCTATTGCACCAAGATGCCATAGATAAGTATATTGAAGATGAATGTGCTTCTTTTTTTATTTGTTGGTTAATTAATGTTTCTACCTCTTCAGATAATAAACATTTAACTCTCATGATATCTTTCATTTTTCCAGTATTTGAAATTTATTGATAATGAAGCTATCATAGTTTATTCAGTGTTCAGCTGAACTTGTAAGCCATGATGGTGTCATTAAATTTTCCTCTTTGAACACTACAAAGTTACAGCGATAATGTTCTGTAAAAGAAAATATTAGTAATTCGGAACGAGTCTAAGTCTTAGTTTAAGCGATGACACGAAACAGACGATCGTGAATAATGTGGTTCAATTCCAACATTACGAAAGTGCCTTGTAAGATTTCTTTTAGTTTGATCAACTCTAACAGGGAAAGTACGTAAGAGTGGTCGCAAGCACAAATAAAGATGATTTCTACATCAGCAGTTTTGTCGCTGCTCAATAGTTTTTCTTCTATATTGATGTTGTAAACGGCTTTTTTAAGCTTTAAAAGATTTCTGTAATCGAAACGAGCTAATTTCCCTGCGAAGTCAATATACCAGCATTTCTCAGAGTCAGATTGGAAAATAGCACCGCTTTTAGTAGCGAATACTTCTTCAAATGTGGCAACAGGAAATGATAATTCTTTGATGTTCTGCACGAAAAATTAATTGTTTATGCAAAATTAATATTATTTAGATTTAATACAAATAAAAAGTAAAATAAGATGTGAGTAATGTAAATTTTGGATGTTTTTTATTGATGATCAGAAGCTGCTTAAATTTCTTTTGCAAAAAATGCGTGTGTTATGTTGAGCTTTCCGATAAAAGTTTCTCCATATCTGGATTGGTTGTTAATTTAACGTGAGTTCGGGATAAGAAAGTAGTTCTAGGTAGTAAAATCACGGATATTAAATGAAACATATTCATTTGCTGCTATTTATTGCTTCGGTCGCTTCGCGGACAAACTTTTTTCCTTTAGCTGAAAAAAGTATGCAAAAAAAGCCACGGCTGCGCCTGATGCTATTAAAGTCAGTTGAAGGGCAAATTACAGCTATCCGCATCAGCCAAGGCCGATTTTAGCGAAACGAAGAGGCTTTGCGTAGGCTTGAAATGGTGCAAAAGTAAAATTGCTTAACCCGACCTCACGTTAATTTAAAATTCTGGTTAAAATAGCTTAGCAGCTATTGAATGGTCAGTGGCGAAGCGCCCATATACTTTATCTCATTATGCTCCAAAATGCCTAATATCAAATTAGAATATAATTTACGTTATTCATTCTACATTAAAACAAAAGCTAATTATTGTAGGTTTAATTATTATAAAAACTAAGTGTTATGAACAGTAAAAAACCAGCAAACGATAAATTGCATGCTAGCGATTTAGGTGAAACCAAAGATTTTAACGAGCTTTCTTTCGATAAGGATAAAAATAGCTTTGAATTTGATGTAAAGGGGGAGGAGAAGAACTATGATCATCCATTACCCTACGATACTTCTGCACCAAATGGAGAAGACAGCATTTCAACTTATGACGAATCTAACCCGTATGTAGGTAATGAATATGATGAGAAAGGGCAGGTTGACGAGCAAATAGAAGAGAATGGGATGCATATTGATGAAACAGGCGAAAGCGTGTTGTTAGATCCTGCAGATAAGCTATTGGCACAAACAGAAGAAGATTTTAGGGATGATCTGGACGAAGAAGGTTACCCAAAAAATGACAGGCCAAGTTAAGGAAGTAGATCTAGGTTAAAGCGTTTGCGTAATTCTTCTAGCTGCGGATTTTTTTCGACTAGATAGGCGTACTTGTCCTTGTTGCTATAAATTCTATTGCTTTGTTTAGGTTCTATCCTTTTGGTAACGATTTGAATGTCGAAGTTTTTGAGTTGCGACCTGATAAAGTTAAGCAGCTCTATCTTTTCGTCTTGTAAAGTGCTTTCTAGTGCTATATTCTCAATAGAAACGATAATGTTGTGGCCGTCTATTACTGGTTGATTGCTGCTCAATAGGGTAAACAAATGTATTTTGTCTTCGCTATTTGCTTTTTGAATACATTGTTGCCAAACCGCCATGAACTGGTCTTGGGTAAAGGCTTGCTTATCGCTGCCACTCACATATTGCGGACCTTTATCTTCTCCGTCTAAATTATTTCCGCTAGTAAAATCCGTTAACGAAGGAATTAGCGAACCTCCAGAGTTTTTGGCTAAAGGTTGGATCTTAATTGGAGACGTAGGTGGGGCGCTAACTTTGGGTGCTTCTACTTTTTGGGAAGGGGCTTGCATAGGTTTTGCAGCTACTACGGCTGGTTCTTCCTTCTTTGCCATAGGTGCTGGTGCAGCAACTACTGGGCTTTCAGACTTTGTTTCGCTCTGCTCTTTCGGCTTTGCAATTTGCGCTTGCCCAGAACTAACTAAAGTTTTTTTTTTATCCTGATCTTGGTCAGTTGCTGTGGCGAGTTGAATTACAGATGGAATGTGGCACATTTTGATGAGTGCCAGCTCAACCTGCAACCGCTGGTTTTTGCTATTCTTGTAATTGAGGTCGCATTGGTTAGCTAAATTCAGTGCTGTTAAAATGAAACCTAAATTAGCGCCATTACTTTGTGCCAGGTATTTTTGTTTGATGTTTTCGCTTACCTCTAATAACTGGATGGTCTGATTGTCTTTTCCAACCAGTAGATTTCTAAAGTGTCCGGCTAAACCATTGATGAAGTTATTGCCATCAAATCCGTTATTCAATATTTCATTGAACAACAGCAAGGTATTGCTTACATCACCACTGGTTAAAAAATCAGTCAGCTTGAAATAGTAATCGTAATCTAAGATGTTCAGATTGGCAATTACTGCTTTGTAGGTTACATTTCTATTGGTGTAACTCACAATCTGGTCAAACATCGAAAGCGCATCACGCAAACCGCCATCGGCTTTTTGGGCAATGATATGTAGGCCATCGTTATCGGTAGAGATGCTTTCCCTTTCGGCAATTTTAGCTAAGTGACTAGCAATATCATCAACCTGTATCCTGTTAAAATCAAAAATCTGACAACGGGATAAAATGGTCGGTAATATTTTATGCTTCTCTGTAGTGGCTAAAATAAATATGGCATAAGATGGCGGCTCTTCCAGTGTTTTCAAAAAAGCATTGAACGCACTGGTAGATAACATGTGAACCTCATCTATGATGTAGATCTTATATTTTCCAGCTTGTGGCGGTATTCTTACCTGTTCAATCAAGCTTCTGATGTCATCCACAGAGTTGTTAGATGCAGCATCTAACTCATGAAAGTTAAAAGAATGTCCAGATTGAAATGATTGGCAGCTTTCGCAAGTACCGCAAGCTTCCTGCTCGGGAGTTAAACTGGTACAATTGATGGTTTTGGCTAAGATACGAGCACAGGTTGTTTTACCCACCCCACGTGGTCCGCAAAATAAGAAGGCTTGAGCCAGCTGGTTGTTCTTAATGGCGTTTTTTAGTGTTCCGGTAATATGCTGCTGACCAACCACGGTTTCGAACGTGACGGGGCGATATTTACGGGCAGAAACAATAAAATTTTCCATTGGCACGAAAATAAGGAAATTTTACGGAGTTGAAATGTTGAATATTGGAATGTGGAAAAGTAGCTGTGATGGTTAACTGTTTAAATTGTTGTAATTGGTTAATTGTTTGCCTGGAAGCTCTACTAACCCCTAGTTCCTAATCTCTAACCACTGCTGTATCGGTTAACTGTTTGAATTGTTTTAACTGGTTAATTGTATTATCTGAAAGCCTCGCTATTCACTAACCCCTAACCACTAGCACCTAGCCCCTGATTCCTGACTCCTAACCCCTGATCCCTCTATATCATCGATTTCAATTCTTTGCGGTATTGCGATGCACTCTTTCCAGTAAATTCCTTAAAAATTTTATTGAAGTGGCTAAAGTTGTGGAAGCCGCTTTCGTAGCTGATGTTTGCAATGCTGGTTGGTTTTTCTGCTAAAAGCTTGGAGGCATGTACCACCCTGTATTCATTTACAAACTTAGTAAAGGTTTTTTTGGTCATTTTTTTAAAATACCTACAAAATGCGGGAACGGTCATGCTGGCCATTTCTGCAATTTGATCTAAACTGATTTCTTCTGTAAAATGATCCTTTACGTAGTTAAATACCATATTGATCCTGTCGTTGTCTTGCGCCTGCATTTCTAGAGAGAAGTTTTGGGCATTTAGCAGTTTGTAATCAGAGGCCTGTTCTAGTTCTCTTAATACGCCCAACAAAGCAAGTAGTTTCTCAAAGGGCCATAAGTTGTTCATCTTTTCTAACACTGTTCCAACCAATTTCATGGTATCTTTACCGAAGGCGATGCCGTATTTTGCTTTCTCAAATAAGTTAGCGATGCCTTTAGTTTCTTTAAGGGTTAGGAAATCGGTACCCAGAAAATCGGGCTTCATTTGAATAACCACTTCATTGGTATTGCCTGTGGTTTCGTCAGTAAAGCCACAATGTGGCAAATTGCTACCAATTAAAATCAGGTCTCCATCGGTGTAGTAGGAAATATGACTGCCTATCTGTCTTTTTCCGGAACCGCCGTTGACGAACACCATTTCAATTTCTGGATGGTAATGCCAAACATGGGCATTGTTGTTGGTGTTCTGAAGGTATTTAGAATAGTAGAATGAGCTCCCAAAGGAAGGCTCTACGATCTCAAAGCTAGGTTTTATCTTTTTCATATTGATTATGCTAAATTAATCAAAAAATATGTGTTTTTATCATGATTTGTTGTTTGTTGCATTTTTGTTGTTAAAATAGCATATTTATTAGTGAATTTGGAATATAAAAGCGAGGCGCTTGTGCATTAATTTTGTTCTTGTTAAATAAGTATTAACATTTAAGGCAAATCACAATGAGAAAGTTATTCAATTTTAGTTTAGTTATCCTTACCATGTTTGTGGCAAATATTGCCAAAGCTGATGATATGGATTTTTTGGTTAAAGTGGCCAAAGAAAATAGCAAATGGGTAAGCTTTATTACTAGCGATGCAAAGGAATTTGAGGTAACATTATATACTGCTGACGAACAGGTTATTTACGAACAACGTGTTAAAACTGTTGGCAATAAGTTTCAGACTTACGATTTAAGTGCGCTTCCAAAAGGAGCTTATAAATTCACTATGGAATCGGACTCGAAATTGGTTACCTATCAGATCAATATCACCGAAGGTAGCGCAGTGCTTTCTTCGCCAACTGTTACAGTAATTAAAAGACCAGTTTTTGTTAGGGAAAATGACATGTTGACCTTGAATTTAAATGGAGCTTGCACTGGTGAAATAGGGGTGGAGATCTATAATGAATTCAACGAAAAAATTCACGATGACGTTTACAGCAACAACGCTAAAGTGGTTAAGAAATTTGATGTAAGCAAAACCATTTGGAAAGAATTAACATTTGTAATTAAATCAGCCGGCCAAGAGTTTTCGGAAACGATTAAGCTTTAAGCTTAGGTTGTAATAGAGAGGAAAGAAGCCGGCTTGTCAGTGATGATGAGGCGGCTTTCTTTTTTTAGGGGTCAGGGGCTAGGAACTAGGGATCAGGTGTCAGGGGTTAGGAGTTAGCAAAGCTTCCAGATGAACAATTAACCGGTTACAACGATTTAAACAGTTAACCGATACAGCAGTGATTAGGGATCAGTGGCTAGGAACTAGTAGTTAGTGATCAGGTGTCAGGTGTCAGGAGTTAGCAAAGCTTCCAGATGAACAATTAACCAATTAAAACAGTTAACCGATACAGCAGTGGTTAGGAGTTAGGGGTTTTCATGTGTCGTTCTTGTGTGATTCATGTACCATTCATGTGTTGTTGATGTGCCATGGATGTGTGATTCATGTGTTAACCTTGTGTGTAGGCGGTGTGTAGATGGCTCCTAGCCTGTGTGAAGGGAATAGTTTTAAATTGAACCTATGGTTGGTGTTATCACAACAGGTGTTCGGTAGATTTGAAGTTAAGAAGGTTCGAAACCTAATTGTTTGTTGGCGGGGACGCCAACAAATGAAGCGCTTACGTTGGCGTCCCCGCCAACGTGTATGTTTGCCATGGTAGATTGCTGCTCCGATAGAATTTTGGTACAGGTAGCAATGACGCATCCATTTTCCGTCATTGCGAGGAGAGTAATGACAGCCTGCTCCGAATATCGGAGTGGCAATCTATCATGCTAAAACTACAATTTGTATCTTCAGGACAGTTATCTTGATTATCAGCATTTGATTCCTCTTTTAAATGAACAGACTGACTTCGGTAATTATTGGTTATCGTATTTAAACAAATTAGGTTTTAATTGTTTGTTGGTGGGGAGGCCAACAAATGAAGTGCCTATGTTCGCGTCCCCACCAACGTGTATGTTTGCTATAGCAGATTGCTACTCTGATAGAATTTTGGTACAGGTAGCAATGACGCATCCATTTTCCGTCATTGCGAGGAGAGTAACGACAGCCTGCTCCGAATATCGGAGTGGCAATCTATCATGCTAAAACTACAATCTGTATCTTCAGGACAGTTATCTTGATTACCAGCATTTGATTCCTCTTTTAAATGAACAGACTGAGTTTGGCAGTTTTTGGTTATCGTATTTAAACAAATTAGGTTTTAATTGTTTGTTGGCGGGGACGCCAACAAATGAAGCGCTTACGTTGGCGTCCCCGCCAACGTGTATGTTTGCTATAGCAGATTGCTACTCTGATAGAATTTCGGTACAGGTAGCAATGACGCATCCATTTTCCGTCATTGCGAGGAGAGTAACGACAGCCTGCTCCGAATATCGGAGTGGCAATCTATCATGCTAAAACTACAATTTGTATCTTCAGGACAGTTATCGTGATTACCAGCATTTGATTCCTCTTTAAATGAACAGACTGAGTTTGGCAGTTTTTGGTTATCGTATTTAAACAAATTAGGTTTTAATTGTTTGTTGGCGGGGACGCCAACAAATGAAGCGCTTACGTTGGCATCCCCGCCAACGTGTATGTTTGCCATGGTAGATTGCTACTGTGATAGAATTTTGGTACAGGTAGCATGACGGAAATCCTTTTTAGTAGTAGTCAGGGATCAGGGGACAGGGGTTAGTGGCTAGTAAGACTTCCAGATAAACAATTAACCAATACGGCAGTGGTCAGGAATCAGGAGCTAGGGGTTAGTAAGACTTCTAGAAAACAGTTAACCATTACAACCTAATCTTCTAACGACTTTGTTTTAGCTAGGGCTGGAGACTGGTCCATACCTGATTCATATCTGTATCGTATTCGCTTCGCCTTTTGCTCGTCCCGGCATCGGGAAAAACACGAACAATTCTCGACGGTTTCCCGAAGCTTTCCCGAACACTTCCCGAAGCAGACACGATGCTTTCCCGAAGAAGAGTCGAAGAAACCCCGAACAAGAGTCGAACAATTCCCGAAGAAAATAGGCTTTGCCCAGGCCGATCTTTTAAAGGAAATACCTGCTATGGCATTAAGATCCTTCCGAGAAGTCGGAATAGACTGTATCGAGTACGGGATAAATACCCTCTCTACTCTCCCTTTGGGAGAGAATTGCAAGTATCACAAACGCTCTAGCTTTGGGAGAACCGTAATGAAGCGGCGCTCATTGATACTTTTTTTAAAAAAAAATATAGATCTATCAGTAGATGCCCAACGGGCAGAGAGGGGTTGTTTATAATTTTTAATAATCGAACTTAGGTATTAAGTTTTTTATGCAAAAGTATTTGTTTTGCCAAAGCGAATTTCTAACTTAGCTACGGCCATTCTGCATGGTGTGGCCGAACCAAACAATGCTTAGGATAACTCCTTTGCCACAACTATTTTAACGCTCAAATATGAATGCTCTCTTCCGATTAGGAGTTAGTGCCTTTATGGTGCTGCTTGCCTGTGGTACTACAGTAGCGCAGCAATCTACTGATGTGAAGCTACCCGATAGCATTGGTAAGGTTATCAAGAGCAAATATCAACATCTAGATCAGTCAGTTAATGCCAATAAAAGCAAATTAGCTTCTTTAAAGCCTTCTTTCCTTTCTGATTCTCTTCAACGGTCTTCTTTAGTAAATTTTTCTGGCCTGGCTGTGGGTACTGGTATGCAGCGTATAGGGAATGATTACCGAGCTACTTATAGCTTGGAGGGGCAAATGACTATCTTCCGCATGCCTATTCAGCTACAGTTCAGTAACCAACAAAGCCGTAATTTGCTTAACAATCCACTGCAGGGCAATCTTTTTAAGATGGGTTTCGATAGGCAGTCGCTGTTAAAATCTATGGTGCCTGAATTGGACAATTATCAATCGCTTAAGCAAAATGTTTTTGGCGGCAAGGAAGCTTCTACTGTTCTTCGTGAGCAGCTGATGACGGAAATTAAAAAGGGAGGATTGAGCCAACAAGAAAAGTTTGCAGGGCTGCATACTTACCTTAACCAATACGGAAATGTGGAGGAACTTTTGAAGCTTGACGATGCTGCACTTCGTGAAAAAATGGGCGTGCTGTTGTCGAAACAAAAAAACAATGCTACAAAGAAAGGTGACTCTTTATTAAAAGGGCAAGAATTTAAGGATAAGGAACTGTTGGATAGTCTTAGCCAACGAGTTTTAAGCATGAAACAGCAATTAGATGCTCACGGAGTTGTGCCAGAGCGTTTATCGGCTATTGAAAACCAGTTGAACAAAGGCTCGGATCTTAAGGGCTATATCTCCAAGTATCAAGCTAATGACCTGGGGTCAAAGGGATGGCAGGGTCTGCTCAACCGTTTAAATGACGTAGAGATGGGCAGTTTTGGTGAGCAGCTTCCAGGAAGTTTCATGAATAAAGATCTCTTTTTACAGGGTGGGTCTGTAGGCTTGCAAACTCGTAAGGGTGTGTTGCAATTAGGGCTTGCCGCTAGTCAGGATATTGGTTTTGCTAAAGATGCAGGCTTTACCCATTCTAATTTTAACGTTTCTAAGTGGGTTACTTTTGTGAGTATCCCTGTAATAGGTAATGGTTATGCCAAATCTAGGATCAGTTGGACGGGAAGCTTGGAGAAGCAATCTTATCATTTAAATGCGTTTGGCGGGGTGAGTCCGAGATCTGGATCGGCGCTAACTTTGAGCCAGGAGCTGGGCTCCGAAAAAATGGGCAAGTTCACTTTTGAACTTTCTAAATCGGCTATGGCTTTTCGTAATGTAGGTCAAATTGGATCGGAGCATCTCTTGTTAGAGCGTAATAGCTTTGGCAATTATTTTAGGGACGATCTGTTTGAAACGATGGCCTTTGGTGTAAAATACGACCTGAGCGACCAAAAGTCGAGGCTGAATACCAATCTGTTTTTTAACTATTCGGGAATAGGTTTTCAAAATCCGGCGCAACAAGGTTTCGGAAATATGGGGCTGCGGATGGGCGGTGCTGTGAAAAAAGGCTTTCTGAAAAATAAGGTGGTGCTCAATTTTAGGGGCGACTTGAAAAACACACCAGTGAGCGGCACTACCGATGCACATTGGCAAAATCATAACCTCAATTTTGAAGCGCGTTTTAGGTTGACTAAAAAGTTTAATTTTTCGGTGAAATACATGGATAATGGGGTGCAGAAGAGTGGTGAGCAAACGCAAGCTGTTTACGGTTCTAAAAAGTACCAGTTTGATGTCAGTAGCAGTTACCGCTTGTTCAAGAAATCTGGCTTTAGCCATCTGGTGGTAGGGCTACAGGATATGAATAACCCTATCGCACAATCTAGCAGCCAGTTTTTAACCAGTATTTATACCCAAAGTTTGTCCTTAGGCACGGTTACCTTAATGGGCAACGTGTTCTTTAATAAAGAACTGGGGCAGCAAAACTTACTTGGCGATTTACTTAATGCAGATGCTGCGGTTCAGTACCAACTCTTGGAGAAAATTTCTGCCTCTACTGGCGCTACCTACCTTGACAATACCGGCCAGGCCAGACAGCTGGGCATTAAGCAGAACCTACAGTTTACCGCTTGGAAAAACTTTGAGGTAAACCTGTATGCAGATGTGAGAAAGAATATGATTACTCCACTATATCCTGAATTATTTGCCAATAATAGGGCCGAAGTTTCACTTAAATACTATCTAAGGTAATATGGGATCACGTAAGTTAGTTTTTGCACTTTTTTTAGTCTGCTTCATTAGCACAGAAGTGTTGGCACAGGTGAGTGTTGATTTTATTCCGGCTATTTCTGGTACTACGATAGACGGTTTAATGAACGTAAGGATCACCAATATTGGTGCAAAAAAGACGGTTAGGTTAGAAATAGTGGTGAATTCGGATGATGAAGTGGGGAGTGTGCAGATGGTACATATCCTAACAGCGCCTTTTGATATTCATGCGGGCAGTAACATTATTCCTCCCTCGGTAATTAGAACCGCTCAGGTAAAGATAGGCACCAGCGAACCTGCTCGTTTCTTGCAGCAGAATGGTTATTTCCCTTCGGGCCAGTACAGTTATGATTATAAGGTGATTATGGTGGCTACCCATGAGGTATTGGTTGAGCAAACTTTTGTACATGATTTGCAGCCGGCGGCCCCACTTAACCTGATAGAGCCTTATGATAAGGACGAGATTTGTGAACTAAGGCCTTTGCTGAGCTGGCAACCACATATTCCAATGACGGTTGGTGTACAATATCAAGTGGTCATTGCGGAGATTAAGGTTAAGCAGAATGGTATAGAGGCTTTGCAATATAATCTACCAGTAGTTAACCAGCGAGGGGTGTCGGCAAATTTGATGATGTACCCCGCGGTGGCCCGTGAGTTAGAAAAAGGCAAACGTTATGCTTGGCAGGTTACTGCTTACAAAAATAATACGGTATTGAACCGCTCGGAGGTTTGGACTTTTGAGACGAAGTGCGCCGATACGGTGGTGGAGCACAAGCCCGAGCTGAGCTATAGGGATATTGAGGATTTGGCTAAGGGGAACTTTTATATGGCACAAGGCAGGTTGAGCTTTGTTTTGGTGAATTCGTACGCGGAGCAGCCTTTACAGTATGCTATTTCTTGCCTTACAGATCCAAAGTTAAAAGTGAAAAACCTGCCAGCTAAAACATTGATGAAGGGGAGAAACAAAGTGGATATCGATTTGAGTGAAAATAGGGCATTCAAGAAGGATTATTCCTATATGTTAACGGTAGTGATGCCCAATGGCCAGTTAAAAAATTTAAGATTTGTGTATAAAGAATGATGAGGAGAATAATTGTAGGGGCATTATTTAGTTTGTTGGCCATTTCGTCTTGTAGTAACAAGAATAGCTATGCCGTTGTAGAGGATGGGAATCTACGTTTAATGGCTATTAGGACAAAAAAAGAAGGCACGCTTAAGGTTCGCATTGCTTTTAGTAAATATGATGAAGGATTAAATCTGGAGCGTTTTGCTACTGCCATGCAATATCAGGTAGATAGTTGCTTTTATGTTTCTCATGAAGGTTTGAAAACCTATCCTCTTTATGTTACTCCTATTGCAAATGGATTGGATAAGACTTTTGAGTATCTGTTGGGTTTTGAAAAAGAAGCCTTAGCAAGCGGCGTGTTGGTCTTTGAAGATCGGCATCGATCAAAGAAAAATATAGAATTAACCTTTAAGTAGCTTTTACCATATTTATGCGATTATATCTAAATAAACGACTTCAAAGAACAGCTCAATTTTTACTGATGGTGATGCTGTTGAATATCTTGTATCCATCTACGGCATTTGCGCTTACCTCGGGGCCTTCACAGCCCGAGGCGATGAGTTTTCAGCCAGTGGGTATGACGGATATGGTTGATCTTTTTACCGGAGATTTCAAATATAATATCCCCTTGTTAGATGTAGATGGTTATCCGATCAATCTAAACTATCAATCGGGCTCGGGAATAGACGATGAGGCGAGTTGGGTTGGGCTGGGCTGGAATTTGAATGTGGGATCGATCAGTAGACAAACCCGAGGCATACCAGATGACGCAGCGGGAGACGCGGTAAAAACAGAACATCGCACAAAAAATAAAGTAACAGTAGGAGGAAGGGTAACTGCAACAGCAGAATTTAAGGGGGTGGCTAGCATTGGTGGCTCTTTTACTTTAGGTGTTTTTAATGATAATTATACTGGTATTGGTGCGGAGATTGGCGTAAATGCAGGGCTTTCTTTCGGGTTAAATAATACGGGAAGTTTAACTGCTGGTATGGGGCTTGGTATTTTATCCAATACCTCTAGTGGCGTCGATGTTTCTCCTTATGTATCGCTCTCATTGGTAGATAAAAAGAATGAAGATAAGGCTCGTAGTGGAGGTTTGAGCACTTCACTGACGTACAACTCCCGTTCAGGAATGAAAAGTTTAAGTTTAGGGCAAAGTTTCAACCAAACAGGAAATTCAATCAATGCCTTTCAAAGTAGCTGGAGCTACAATACTGGACCAGTTATGCCCAAGATACAGGTGCCTTACAAATCAGATTATAAATCGTTTAGCTTTAGTGCTGGCCCTGCAGCATTAGGCATGTTTTTTGGAATTGGTGGAACCGGTTATAAAAGTGTAAGAGAAGTAATCAATCCGGTAATGTCAAATCCCGGCTTTGGTTTTCTCTATGCTGATCGTGGAAAGAATCAGGCAAATGCTGTTCATGATTTTACTCGAGAAAAGGACAATCCGATTATACCTGAACTTCCTAACTTGGCCATGCCAATTCATACTCCAGATCTTTTCAACTATAATTCGCAAAAAGGATCAGGACAATTTAGGTTATTTAGAGGTACTGGGATTTTGGGGGATAACCAAGCTGTTGATGAATCTAAAAATTTTAGTTTAGGTGTAGACGCTGGAATAGGATGGATTGTTCATGGGGGAGTTTCTGTTTATAAGCAGGATGCGAAGACCATCACTAGAAAATGGACAAAGGACAATGAATACACCAAGCGTGGAGATTTCCAATCTTATGATAAAGCAAATCCAAAAAAGGAACATGTCTATTTTAGAAAGGTAGACGAAAAAGTAGCGCAAGACGATGCCCTTATTGATCAAATGGGTGGAACAGGTGTGGTGGCGGTAAATATTAATGGGAAAACAGCAACGAGAAATTTCAATAAAAAGAATGGTACAGAATTAACAACACCTACCATAGAGAAGGCAGAGCGGCAATTGAAGCAGACTACTATTAGCTATCTTACTGCTGAGGAAGCAAAATTTCATGCACTTGAAAAAAGGATCGAGAACTATCCGTTTTTAAACGATGCAGGTAACTCCAACCAATGGGGATGGAAAGCAAAGCCTGACTTTGTTTTGGATAGCGCAAGGGTTTCTGAAAAAAGAAAGGGACATCATATTTCTGAGATTACAGTAACCGAACCCGATAATAGTAAACAAGTGTACGGTATACCGGTATATAATTTGGACCAGAGAGAATATTCTTTTGCTATTGGCGGGCCAGGACAATATCAATATGTTACGCCCAAGGGGGCAAGCCCAACGAAAGCAACCAATTTGGCTTTGGTAAATTTGTCAGGTGGTCAGATTGACCATAAAAAGGGGATAGATGAGTATTATCATGTAGACCACCAAATTCCACAAGCGACCAGTTATTTACTAACAGGTATCCTTTCTGCCGACTATCTAGATAAAACCGGAGATGGAATTTCTGATGATGATTTGGGCTCGGCAATTAAATTCAATTATTCAAAGCTAGCAGGTAATTACAGATGGAGAACTCCTTACGTTAATCAATCTGATCAGAACAAAATTGCCGTAACGGTGAACAGGGGCTTGTTGGCTGATCCAGATGATGATAAAGGAAGCTTCATTTATGGCGAAAAGGAGATCTACTACCCTCAATCTATAGAAACCAAAACTCATATCGCAATTTTTATCACTGCCGATAGGGAAGATGCTTATGGGGTGATGGATTGGAAAGGACAGCGTAAAGCAACTAACGCCCAAAAAAAATTGATGCAAATTAGGCTTTATGCTAAGAATGATCTTTCTACGCCCATAAAGATAGTGAGGTTTGCCTATGACTATCTATTATGTAAGGATACGCCAAATGCTGGCGGTACTCATAATCCAGATTCAAAAAAGTTGACCTTAACTAAGGTTTGGTTCGAATATGGTAAAACTACTAAAGGGGAGCACCATCCTTATGCATTTAGCTATCATGAGCAGGATCATTTGGGTAATGATTTTGAATATCATCCAATGACTACTGATAGATGGGGAACGTATAAGCCTAGTGGAGATAATGCAGTTACGGCACTTAGTAACGAAGAATTTCCATATAGCCTTCAACAGGCTAAGCTCAATAAAGCCAATGAAAATATCAATGCTTTCCAGCTAAAGGAGATAGAACTGCCCAGCGGAGGTAAGATCAATGTTGGTTATGAGTCGGACGATTATGCATATGTACAGAACAAACGGGCAAGTGTAATGAGGCCTATACTCGGCTTTATTGGTGGGTCAAATGGAGCAAATGACCTCCGTGAGAAAAGAGGTGTAGTGATAGAGGTGGAAGATTCGGACTTGCCGCCTCCTGGTGTAGCGCATAAAAAATGGTTCATTGATCGTTTTCTGAATGGCTCTAACTACTTGTATACCAAATCATATGTTAGGTTCGATACGCCCAATGATCGGTCTAATGGTCAAACTTGGGATTATGTTTCTGCCTATGGAAAGGTATTGTCTGTGGTTTTTGATGTATCCTCCGCACAGAAGAAGGTAGAAGTTACTTTTGAAACCATTACGGATAAGAAAACAGAAAACCCTATACTTTTTGCAGCTTGGCAAAAGCTGAAGAATGAATACCCTCGTTATGCCTATCCTGGATTTAAGAATAGGTTTTCTACAGATAACGCAGGGCAGGCTATCCAAGCGGCCGTAAGCGCCATATTGAATGCAGCAGGAAATTTAAGTGAGTTGAAGCAGAATTTTTATGAGAAGGCTTTCGATAGAGGCTATGCCAAGGATGTGGATGTTAGCAAGAGCTTCGTACGCCTTGTTGAACAAAAAGGAAAAAAAATAGGTGGTGGCCTTCGTGTAAGATACATTACGATAAAAGACCAATGGCAGGAAATGAGTGGAGATGCTGATGCCAAAGCGGGAACTTATGGACAGTGGTATGATTATACCATGGAAGAGAACGGAAAGAGAATCAGCAGTGGAACCGCTAGTTATGAACCCGCGATAGGCAGCGATGAGAACACTCTTCGTCAGCCTGTTTTTTATAGCCATAAGGTAAAAGGAGGATTAAGTGATATGTTCGAGTTGGAGCTGCCTTTTGGCGAAGGGCTTTATCCTGCACCTAGCGTTGGCTATCGAAAGGTTAGTGTGCGAGATTTGAAGCCTGGAGAAATCACATCTCAATTGAATATTGAGGGACAGGCGCCACGTACAGGAACTGTAGTACATGAGTTTTATACGGCTAAGGAATTTCCTGTAAAGGTGGAAGCATTACCTATGAAACGTCATACTGACAAGCCCGCACAGGAGTTTTCGATGTTTGTTTCCAACAGCGTAGAAGAGCTAGTGCTGTCACAAGGATATAGTATCGAATTGAACGATATGCATGGTAAGCAGAAGGCTGTAAGCACCTATAACAAAGGAGGCACAGCCATCAATTCTACCTCTTATGAATATCAGGTGGAGGATCCAGACGCAGAGGAATTAAGGCTCAATAACGAAGTTGCCGTCATTAAGAGTACGAGACAGCTTTTCGGGAATGATGAATGGGGAAAGGTCACTTACAACAAAGTAATTGGTAGAGACGTAGAACTTATCACTGATTTCAGAGAACAGGAATTTATCAATTCGGGTACCAGTTTAAACCCAGGTTTAGATGGCTTTACTGCATGGATTGTTCCGATAATATTTGTGTATTCGCTCTATGGACAGAACAATGAATATCGTTTGTTCAGGTCTACTGTTGCTACCAAAGTTGTTCATCATTCAGGTATTTTAAAGAAAATCGTTAAGACTGAAGATGGTGCATCAAGCTCAACGGAAAACTTGGCTTATGACGGACTAACGGGAGAGCCAGTAGTTACCCGTACCCAAAATGAATTTAACCAATACCTTTATGCCATTAACGTACCTGCTTATTGGATAAATTCAATGATGGGGGGAGCATATAATAACTTGGGTGTTTTGTTGAGTGATGTTACCATTAACGCAGAGGGTGAAATCAATAGTGAATACTGGCCATTGCTTACACAGGGAGACATGCTTGTAGACTTGAATAGCGATAAACGTTATTGGACTGTGAATGTAGATAAAGTAATTGAATCTGGGTCGCCAAATTTTCCATTAATTCAACTTCTTAAAACTAAAAGACTCATTGATGATAAAGGATTGAGAGTAATATCGCTGGCTCCCAAAACAAATTTAAAGGTTGTAAGATCTGCTTACAATAATAAATTAATGGAAAAGGCAAGCAGTGTTGTTTGCTTGGAAAATCCGATCAAAGATGGTCGATTGATGTTGATGAAGGGGATAGATTTGGTAAATTATAAAGTTTTGAATGCTTCGCATACCTCGTATGATGAGGTTTGGCCTATCAATGGAGAGGGTGAGGAAGTTCAGAGAGAATTTACCCCAAATATTAATTTTAATATCGTTCCCGGACATGGAAGTATACATTATGGCGTTTTACATACGTGGATGTACCGATATTACGATGGCTATTTTAAGTATTTTAATGGGAGCACCTATTTTAATAACAGGTTACAACAAGTAGGGATATGGAGTGCAGATAGCTATGCTTCTACCTTATTGAAGAAAATAGGATTTGAGACTAAATTTAATGTTAATGCAACTAAAAGGTATGCTATCGGTTTTGCAGCGGATGACACAATAAGAATATGGATAGATGGGGAAGAATTACCATTTGTGCCAACTTTTAACGACTGGGAGAAGTGGACGATATTTGAATATGATCTAGCGCAAGGAGAGCATACCATTAAAGTTGAGGGTACTAATTTAGATAATTATACGGGAGGTTATGCCACTAACTCTGCTACCCTAGGCGTAGAGATCTATGACAATACGTTAGATCAATTAAAGACTACTGCCGTTCCAAATCTGGTTTTTTCGACGGTTAATCTTAGGAATAATCCATACCAAGATCCAAATTTCAATTTTTATAGAGAAATTAATGGAGGCATTATCTGGCACCATTATGATCGTACAACCTATAATCCGTTTATAAATGGTCTTTTGGGCAACTGGCGACCTTCGGCACAATACGTATATCAAAGCAAGCGTAGCTCAAACCATTTATCGCCGACACAAAAATCTGCTGGTGTAGCTCAGAATGGTTATTTTGAACATTTCTATTCTCCTTTTGCAACTAGCAGCACCTATTGGGTAAAGAGTAACCAGGTTACGTTATATGATAAGTATGGGCAAGAGTTGGAAAACAAGGATGCCTTGGGGAGGTACAGTGCCGCCAAATTTGATTTTAAGGGAGAGCTTGCGGCTGTGGTAGCCAATAATGCCCAAAATAAAGATCTGTATCATGATAGTTTTGAGGATTTTGACTACGAAGATTTAAATGCCAAGCAAAGATTTAAGGCAGCTGAAGACGAAGTGTTGGGCGAAACGAAGAACAACATGCAAAGCCATACTGGGCTTAGGGCAGGAAAGTTAATGAGTGGTAAAACCTATAAGTTAACAACGGGCTTCCATAACCGTGAATATGGGCCTTCCGTGAACTACTTTCAACAAGATAATAAGTGGCAATTTCAATTGATCAAAAATATTAACGGTCTTTATCCCAATGGTTTTGAACCGTGGCAAAAGCAATATGTATTTAGTGCGTGGATTAAGGATAATGATAAAGAAACCAAAGTGAATACCCTACAGCTTAGCTATAAAGCTAAAAATGCGATTGCAACAACCATCAATCCTAAAACAAAAGCTATAGTAGAAGGGTGGAAATTAGTAGAGGGCGTTATCAATTTTGGTTCCATTGCAGCTAATGAAATTGAAATTAGTCTTTCAAATAGCGTAGATACCTGGATAGACGATATCCGTATCCATCCGAGAGAGGCATTGGTTAAGAGCTATGCGTACAACAACCGGAGCTTTAAGTTGATGGCAGAATTAGATGAAAATAACTTGGCTACTTTTTATGAGTATGATGATGAGGGGCAGTTAGTGAGAGTTAAAAAGGAAACAGAAAGAGGAATTGTCACCCTGAAAGAGACAAGAACCGTTTACCGTAAGAAAAATCTTTAGTTGATACCTTATAAGGATTAAATAATGAAAAGTAAGTTTTTAAAGTATGCATTAAGATTGATACTGATATTGTCTTTTGGAGGAATCAGTTATTTTTCATGGGCCTATATTAATGATAGGAAAGTGTCCAAAGCGACAAAGGCCATTGCAGTTGCCGAAAAAATGCCCAAAATAAAGTATGATGCAGCTCTTTTGGCAAAGTTTGAAACCTTAAGCAAGCACCTTGATCCCAACAGAAGTGAATATAATCTTACAGGAAAACTTGTTTTTCGTGATGGTTCTGATAGCGCTGCTAAAGCACAACAATTGGTATATGAGGTTAGAAAAAGAGATACAGATTATTATTGTAGGTTGGGTTCTACAGAAATATTAAATGCAAATGGAACCAGTGTTTCCATAGATCACTTCAGTAAGCAGATAATTGTTTCGGGCCAAAAGGAATTGCCCGTATCCCAGCTTTTTCCGTCGACTAAGGAGTTGCTTAAAAACTTACAAAAAGAACGTTATGTGCTTTCTGGAATTGTTGAGGGAGGAGAAGAAAAACTGCAGCTTTTGAACAACTATCATATTACGTGCAAAGAGTACACCATTACCTATGATAAGGAAACTTTTAAACCAGTGAAACTATTTACTAGACTTACCAATTTTGAAAACCCGGAATCGAGGGAAAAGGAAAGGGTGGTTACCTTGTATATAGATCGCTGTGAGAGCCAATCGAGATGGTACGAGATTGAGCAAAAGAAATTTGTAAGTGCAGTAGGAGCGGGATGGCATCCGGTAGAAAAATATAAAAACTATAAGCTTCATGTACTTTAACCTATTTATTTAGACATTAACCTATTTATAATGAACAAACGCCTCGTTTTTGTTTGGGTATTGCTAATCATTGGCTTATTACAGTTCAATAACGCCTATGCTGGTATAGAACCCTTTGAAAATTTCATAAAGGGTAATCTTAAAGTGGGCGACTCTTTATGGGTGAAGGATGAGAAATTTAAGAATGCTAGCTTTAATTGGGCAAGCCTTAGCCATTTATCCGTAAAAAACTATGTAAGCCTTAAGATTATAGATGACACACCGATCACACAAGATTTTGAGGTGAGGTTTAGGTTAAAGGTAGCCTACTATAATAGCCCCAACCAGGTGATGCCTACAGTAGTAGATACGGTGAACCTAAATGTAAATTATAAAAAAGGAGTAGGGGCCACCTATCAACTTAGCGACGCTTATCAATTTAGTGGGGCGCATGAGATAAAAGTTTATATTGAGGAGATTGCTAGTCCACAGTATGGAGCGCAATTACCCGTATCTATGCAGCTCAGTAGTGGGATTGTGGTAGACAGGCAATATATCTTTGAGCCTTATACCCCTATACCTTTCTCCGGAATCTTTAATACTGGTTCTTCGGCTGGAAACGGGCAAATGTTATTGAGGGGAAGTCTAAATCATCAAGTACAGCTTAGTGTGACTATTCCTGTTATTGTTGGTGCAGATGAATACGACTTGGAATGGACACCTATTGACAAGCCCAGCGAATATTCCTCACAGCTCGAAGACAATGTCAACAGTATCACTCCAGAACAATTGGCAGAAATATTTAAGAATAATGCCACTAGGGTAACGCTAAAAAATCAGCAACAGTATGCAATTTCATTGATTTACAATTGCGAATGGATTGCAGTAAGGGTAAGGGGAGCGCGTTACAATGCTGAGGGGGTAAGAGTTGAAGGCGTATGGTCTTATCAGGATTCGCAAAATGGAGGACTTGCCATTTGGGATCAGATTAACTGGCATGAAAGTAACCTTAATTGGCAATATGCAGCAACTTTTGCGGAAGAGGGCAAGAAGAAAGAGGTTATTAGCTATTTTGACGGAAGCCTTAGGAATAGGCAAACCGTTACCTTGTTGAACAAGGATGTAAATGTGAATGACCCTATTCCTGTGGTACAGGAGAACATCTATGACGAGTTTGGGCGGGCTGCGGCAAATATTTTACCTTCACCAGTAAAGGAGACGAATGTAAGTACTGCTTATCTTAAATATTTTAAAGGGCTTAATAAGAACATCGGTGGACAATCTTATAGTTTCGAAGATCTTGATCTAGATAACTGTAGTCCTTTTCCTGCGCCAATGAACACGGTAACCCAGCCACTGCTTGGTTATAATGGAGCTGCTGGTTACTATAGCGCTAATAATAGTTTCCTTTCGCAACAAGGTTTTAACAAGTTTTTGCCAAATGCAGAGGGCTATCCGCTATCGGTAAACCTATATACTCCGGACAATACAGGGCGGTTGGCCAAACAAGGTGGTGTTGGGGCAATTTTTCAGCCAGGCAGCGCAAATGATCGTACTACCAAATATTATTATGGAAGGCCTGAGCAATGGGAATTGGATGCAATTTTTGGAAACGATGCGGGCTTTGCCAATCGCTACCAGAAAAACTTGGTAATTGATCCTAATGGTCAAGCTAGTGTTACGTATCTTAATGCATCGGGTAAAACGGTTGCCACAGCGCTCACGGGTAATTCTCCGGATAACTTGACGGCATTGAGTAGTGCTTCGAACCTCAAAGATGAAAGCATCCATATTTTGCGACCTGATGATTTCAAGTTTGATGTTTCTTCCTTAAAATTAATAGCGACCACTACCTATGTCTCTTCGGTAATCCCATCAGGCAATACTGTTTTTAAGTATGACATTAGCCAATTCATTAGTAGGTATCCAAATGTTTTTGATCCCTGCAGTAATTGCTTTTATCGTTTAAAAATAAGTGTAAAGGACGATTGCGGCGTAGAAAAGAATCTTTCAAACCATAGCCAGATTGTTGTGGGTTCGGCATTGTCAGATGCGCAGTTAACGGGCTTGGCAACTGGAAGCGTAAATTTAGATTTAGATAAGATAGGCACCTATTTTGTGTCTATAGAACTAGCACTTGATGCAGATGTAATAAAGGATTATGCCGATCGGTTTGCTGATTTAGCAATCGCTAACGGTTTTCTCGATAAAAGAGAAAAGTTTGTTACAGCAGAACTCAAAAATATTGAGCAGTATTTCTTGACTTGCTTTACAGGCTGTGATGCATTGACCAAGTTGGGTAACAAAGAAGAGTTCAGAACGATGTTTAAGCAAAAGCTAGAAGAACTTGGTGAAGGCCCATTTGTTTCGAATAATACAATATATGATGCTTTTATAGATGGTACGGCAAATGAACCAGGACTTTACCAAAAATTACATGATGCCGCATTACTACAGGAAAACGCCTGTAAAACACCTGCCTTAAGCGCCTGTGGGGCAAAAGAGAAGTTGTTGTTAGAAGACGTTTCGCCAAATGGGCAATATGCGCTGTTTGATGCCAATAGAAATGTTTTAGAGCAAGAAACGAATGTGCTTTATTTACATTATCGGTATGTATTTAGCGGTACTCCTGATCCAGAAGACAATATTGTTTTGGAAGATGGCAGTACCATTTCTCCCTATAGCTCAGATTTTGAGCTCAAAGATCTTGTCAAATACTGGAAACCTGCCTGGGCGGCAAAGTTTATCCAATTTCATCCAGAATTTTGTAAGCTACAGTTTTGTGAGGATAATTATGTTTCGGAGAATTGGGATTCGCAGCTTAAAAAGCAGGTTAAAGCACCAACTGTTACCGATGCACTTACTGGCTATGTTGCATTTAACCAATCGTTAGTTTTGGCCGATTGGCTGGTGGCTCATGATCCATTTTTTAAAACAGGTGGCCTTGGAAATGGCTATGCTCCATTAATGGCTCTTGATTTGAATGAGTACAGCTACAAAGTGCTTGGAAGAAATCCTAGTGTGCCAGTTGTAGGTAGCAATCCTTCTGAAACGACTTTGCCCACTCTTAAAAATCTATTACAAGTCAATCTTATTCAATTGTATTGCTCGGTAGAAGGTAGTACTACCAACGCTAGTTTAAACCAAGATGTTTGGAATAATTGTACGCCGAAATCAGACTGTAGGGAGTTTGATAGAGAATGGCAGCTGTATAGAGACTCTTATTTAGAACTGAAGCAGAAGTATGTGGATGCGGTTCGTAAGACTACCCGATGCAGCAATGCTTGTGAAGTTGGAAAGCCTGAAGAAGTAGCGATTGCTCCAAAACCATGTGGTGTAATATTCACGATAAATAGTACGGGGCAAAGTATCACAAACACTCAGTATATTGATTTTGATAGTCAGGGTAATAAATATACGCATAATTTTATACAGGGTAGTACGATTCCAAATACTTCAACTTACTGTAGTTCTGATGCATTGACGCCCATATTTTATCCTTGTGTACTTGTAAAATACCCTGGTAATACTGATGGAGTTGAACTTAAAAACGTATGGAAGGTAACCTGTATTGATCCTCCAGCACCTGCATGTTCATCAGGTACAGAAATCTATGCCGATTATGAATATTCTGAAGACACTTTTGTTTTCTTTAGTCCGCTGGGGACGGTTGTTTATACTGTATTTGAAGGGCTACTGCCATCGATACCTATTCCGATACCTGATTGTCCGGGGTATTACTACGATTGCTTAAAAGTATACGTACAAGGAGAGGTTAAAGAGTACAGCTCTGGCTATGTTACCGTTTGTACAACGTTTAATGGTATGGCTGGACGGGCAACAAATATGGGTAACGATGATGCTGTTAAGAAACAAAACAATGCTGCTCCTTTGTTGAAAGAAGGCTTTTCTGACATACTTGCAAAGTATCTTTCTCGAAACAGGCATGTGTTAAAAGACTCGATAGCCAGTTCTCTATTAACCGATACCTTAACGAAAGCCCGTGTTTATAGCAATTATACCGATCAGGGGGTATATAGTATTTTGGCCCGTCAAACTGGGGATAGTTTAGCAAATCTTCCTGCTGTTAAACAAGGTTTTAGCACTTATCTATTTAAGGAACATTTTGTAATTAGTACCCATCCAAAAACCTTTGTAAGATTCAAAAATGTTTGGGTAGCTGAGCTGTTGCCTGATAGCGGTTCTAGAAAATATAATGAACAAAGAATTGCGGATGATATCGCTTTTAAATTAGGAAGTACAACTGGAGAGAAGGCAATGGGCTTGGCCCTTAAAAATAGTGGTAAAGTAGAAAGTTCAAATGCTGTACAACCTGTTACCTCTCCTTGCGTGATGATGTCTGACCAGCCTCTAGACTATTATGATATCACTTGTAACTCGGAAACCTATTGGAATGAGTGGAGAAGAACTACTGTTTTTCTGGCAGATGGAAATAACCCGACAACGTTGCCGCATGATGTTTTTGTTACACTTGAGTATGTAGGCCAAGTTGGTGGACCTATATTAGTTGATGTTGTTATCCCTGCGGGGCAGGGCTGGGCAGTACACGAATATGCGGGGGAACTGTGGGATAATCGGGATGGTGGAAGTTGTAGAAGATATTTAACTATCTTTAATTGTATAAAAGCGGTTGTTGGCGCTAATCTCTGTTTTCCCTCAGATGGTTGCTTAATTAGCTGCCCTCCAATCTATACTAACAAAATTTCTCGCTTTCCTGTAGCTGCACAACAAGATGCAGCGGCAGTTAATACAGACCTCTATAAAGAAAAGAATGAGGCTGAAATTAGAGATATAATTGATAATGCGGCCGATGGCCATGCGGACAATTGGATGATTGCATTGGCACCTGCCATACAAAGTAATGCGATAGATGAAACACTGCTATATAACAAACTAAAGGAGTTAACGGCATTAGCTGGTACTGTAAATGCGAACTTAAGAGATGCAAAAGGCAATCCGTTGTTTATCAATGGACTGAGCAGTGTGCCTGCTCCGCTACAGGTAATGGTAAATGGTACGGTTTGTACCAGCTATGGTGAAATATTGAAAGTAATTTTTGGCAAAACTAGCTATACCAATGAAATTAACCCTTGGCTGTTGGAAGGCCCAGTGCCTTATCCAACTAAAGATGTAAATGGGAAGTTTGTTAACAAAATGCAGGTAATTCCAATTACCATTTCTGCAACCAATCAAGAAATAGTAGATAAACTAGAAAGTCTAAAACCTTATCCTAATATTTCTGCAGCAGATTTCTATACCTATTTGCAGACCACCTTTGGCAACATGATGACCCTCACTTTAGGGGAGCTGGAAGCTTTAATGAAAGCGTGTGGCAATTGTAAGTTTATTTTAGGAAAGGACATTACCCTGCCCGTGTTTTTAGAGCCAGGCACCAAAGGCTTTATTACCAAAGCAGAATACGACTTGGCACTAGCGGATATGAATACTTATTTCGCCACCACGCCTAATGATAGTTGGGACAATTACGAAACCATTGTTGCCAATTTCCTGAACCATAGGTTTGGTTTTGCCTTGAGTTACAATCAATACCTACAGTTTGCCGTTAGCAACGCTAGTCATCCAACGGCTAAACTGGCCAATCAACCGCCTTATGTGGAAGTGAAGGTAGATAGGTACGAATGTGCCAAAAATACGATTGCTACGGCATTTTATACTGCCGACCCTTTATATGATGCTTACCTGGCCGAAGAAAAGAAAAAGTTTAGGGAAGCCTATATTGCCACCTGTAGTGCTGCAAAGGCTAATTTTACCCTCGAAACTCAACAAAACATTTACCATTACACGCTGTATTATTACGATCAGGTGGGTAACCTTATTCGTACTGTACCGCCAGCAGGTGTAAATATATTGAGCAATGCAGCACAACTGCAAGTGCAAAAGTACCGTGAATTTGGTGGCGAAACCTGTAATTACCAAGGGCCAACCCTGCCAAGTGTAACCAATACTGCCTTGCAGCAACTTTCAAATACACTTAGTGCAACGGGCAATCATGCCCTAGAATTTTGGTTATACCAAACTGCTGAAGGCAGTAAACAATTGTTGGC
This sequence comes from Flavobacteriaceae bacterium PS02338, assembly GCA_029959615.1. Lineage (GTDB taxonomy): Bacteria > Bacteroidota > Bacteroidia > Sphingobacteriales > Sphingobacteriaceae > Pedobacter. The sequence continues at coordinate 136,166 of JASCOD010000013.1, forward strand.
CTCTACACCCGACCACAAGTACATGTTGCAGTTGTGTGTTGCGGGGCAACAGCTAAGTGTAGATATCTATACGCTAAACCAGGAAGACCCGAACAGTATTACTTTTACCAATAGCAGTCATTTCACGGCACCAATTGGAGGTGCTGGGGCTTTGCCTTGGTTGCATATTGTGCTGCAGGGCAGTAGTTTGGCTACCGGAACTTTACAGCTTTGGGTAAATGGCCAGCAGCAAACTGTAGCGGTAAACGGTGCCCCGGCGGGCTGTGGCTGGCAGGTTGGCGGCAATTCTATTGTGATGCCACAAAACCATAGCGCATTGAAACACTTGCGCCATTACAATAGGCTAATGACTGCTGATGAGATTTTGAACAATGCCCAAAATGGTTGTTTTATGCCTAGCGGGCAATACCTGGCTTGGGATAGGTTCAATGTACCCGAGCCTGGTGATCCAACAACTGTTGACGCTAATAGTACGTCCGAAACACAGTACAAGGATGGCATTTACCCCAACCATGCGCTTATTACCAGTTACGCTTATAACAGTAGCGACCAAGTGGTGGAGCAGCAAACGCCTGATGCTGGAGCAAGCAAGTTTTGGTACGATTACCTTAACCGATTGACCTTTTCGCAAAATGCCAAACAGCTCCTCTCTAATGATTATTCTTATACAAAATACGATGATTTGGGTAGGATTATAGAGGTGGGTCAATTGAATAATGCCAATAGTTTGGGTAGTAACCAGCATTTGGCGAAAACGGCCATCGCCAACTATCTCAACAATGGCACCCGTAGCCAACTTACCCAGACTTTTTATGATGAGAAACAGGAAGACCTCCTTAGCTATCCTGGCCTAGTTGTTAATCTTGAGCAGCTTCATTTGCGCAAGCGTGTGGTGGCCAGTGTTTATCGCCAAAGCCCAACTGATGCCAATATCAATGCCAGTTATTACAATTATGATTTAACGGGCAACGTTAAAACACTACACCAGCAAATTGCGGGCCTAGGCATTAAAAAGCTAGATTACGAGTATGATCTGGTGAGTGGAAAGGTCAATTTCTTAGCTTACCAAGATGGCCATGCCGATGCCTTTTATTATAAATATGATTATGATGCAGAGAACAGGCTCATTAATGCCTGGTCTTCTATTGATGCCAATATAGATGCCAAAGGCTTTGGTAGTACACTTACCCAACCCAATCAACGTTTGGATGCCAGTTACCAATACTATTTACATGGCCCATTGGCCCGTATGGAATTGGGCGACCTGAGCCGTAAGGTACAGGGGCTAGATTATGCCTATACTTTGCAGGGCTGGCTAAAAGGGGTTAACGGTACGGCACTGGGCGTTAATGATATTGGTGCCGATGGGGCACAGGTAGCCAAAGATGCGCTGGCCTTTAGCCTGGGTTATTACCAGGGAGACTATGTGCCAATTGGTGGTACTACTGCCAATGCTTTTGCTTATAATTTCCTGCCTTCTGGCTCGTCTACGGTAGAGATGAATGGTGCAGGTAGGTCATTATATAACGGTAACATTAGTTATAGCACCTATGCCATTGCGGGTCTAGAGGGGGGCAGTACCAAAGGCTATACCTATGGTTACGACCAGTTGAACCGCCTAAAGGCGGTTAGACAGCACGTTGATGTGGGCGTAGATTGGAACTTTGCCACTGCCAGCAAGAAATTTAAGGAAGATTTTGTATATGATGCCAATGGCAATATAGAGCAGTTGATCCGCAATGGCGACAAAATTGGAGGTATGGAGCTAATGGATCAACTTAGCTATGGCTACCACCAGGTAAATGGCCAATTGGTAAACAATAGGTTAAGACAGGTAAAGGATACAGCACCTGCGGCTAACTATACGGGTGATGTTAAAGACCAGCCTGATGATAACTATACTTACGATGCCATAGGTAATTTGATTGGCGACGTTCAAGAGGGCATTGCCGTCGATTGGAACGTGTATGGCAAGATAGCACAGATTGCTAAAAGCACTAATAATATTGTTTATACTTATGATGCAGAGGGAAACCGTGTAAGCAAAGCGATATTGCCGCCATCGGGGGGCGGAGTGGCCGAAACCAGTTATTACGTACGTGATGAACAGGGCAATACCTTAGCTGTTTACACCAAACAAGGTAGCAATGCTACACGATGGGACGAACAGTATTTATATGGTAGTAGCCGTTTAGGCTTATGGAAACCCCAAGCTTCTGAAATACATAAGGGATGGATAGAAGGAAGTAAATCATACGAGCTTATTAACCATTTAGGTAATGTGCTTGCGGTGATTAACGACAACCCGGGAGGTAATAATGAGGCTAATGTGCTTAACGCCAATGATTACTATGCATTTGGTAGCCAAATGCCTGGTCGTAAAGGTAGTTTGGTAGAAGAGGGTGGACAATTGGTTTGGAAAACCGATGTTGTAGGTAATTACCGCTATGGTTTTGGTGGTATGGAAAAGGATAATACCATTAAGGGTGAAGGAAATACCTATACGACTTTAAACCGTATTTACGATTCAAGGTTGGGTAGGTGGTTTAGTGTAGATCCGGAAGCGCAGGAATATCCAGATGAAAGTCCTTATGTGGCCATGGAGAACAATCCCGTATCTGAAGTAGATCCGGAGGGAGATTGTCCATGGTGTATTGCGGCCATAAAAGGAGCGGTACAGGAGTATGCTACGCAGGTAATTACTAACTTTGCCGAAGGGAAGGACTGGAAACAGGCTTTTACCAACGTAGACGGTAAAGCGATTGTTTCTGCTGCTATTGTTGATGGACTTACCATGGGGGTGGGCACCTTAATAACTAAGGGAAAAACCGTGGTTAAGGTGGCAAATGCGCTAGATAAAGTTGCCAAAACCGAAAAGGCCGTAATAAAGGCTAATAAAGTTGCTACCACTACCAAACAGGTAAGCAAGGTAGAGAAGAATGTTAGTAAAGCAGAATGGAAAGGAAAAATAATAGGTAAGGCACAAAAGACAGGTACTGATGGACACAGAGTTAGATCTTATAAGGAGGCTATAAAAGCTGCGAAAGATCCCAAAGTAGAAAAAGTATTTTTGGATAAGGGGTATAATAAGGCCGCAGGATTAAAACCGGGAACTATTAAGCCAAATAGAAGACCTGATGCTACTGTTGTAAAAAAAGATGGTAAGGTAAATTCAATTGAAGTACAGTCTAAAACAGACAACCCTGATGTATTACTGAAAAGAAATCAAGAAGCTATGGATAAATTGCCGGCAGAAAGACAGGGAAGTGTTAAAGTTGTGAAACCGACTAGTAGTAATGGAAATTAAAAAATATAAATGAAGAGAGTTACAAGTAAGTGTGTTGCGTTACACAATAAGCAAAAAAGCATAGTTGATATAAAATTATTTCTGAAAATGGGGATGGATATTTTAAATTCTTTAGATACTGCTCCAAATTATATTGGTTTGATGGGAAAGGGATACCCCAGTAAAATTGTATCCTTTTCAAGAGGAATAAAAAGCTTAGAGAAAAATAACTATGAAGGTATTGAGGCAATTAATTTATTCCATGTGCTTCCCAACTCTGATTCGCCAGCTTATGATTGGCTTTTCATGCTTGGTTTAAATATTTTGAATGAAACGAGGATATTTTTTGCAGGTAATGATGAGATAATCGATGATATTTCCATGGAAGAAATCGTTAAGAAGTTAGCAGGTTTCGCGGAATTTGAATACGGCTATGTTTTTAATAGAAGATATGATGAAGGTCCCGAGTTTTATGTGGCAGGTGCGATTTACGGAGATTTATCTGATGAGGAGAGTGAACAAATTACCAAGTGGCTGAAAGATTCCTATGTCAAGAAAAGTTATTCTTTTGGGAAACTTCGAGATATTTATAGCTGCAATTTGCTTTCACAAGCACATTTGGATTTTGAATTGGAAAAGAATTATAAATTAGCGGATTTTATTAGCAAAACAAGTAATACAACCTTAAGTAAGGCAAATTCTTCTTTATTTGAATGGCGAATTCCAGGAAGTGAAATAGCGCAAATAAAAGAAGATTTATTAAAGTATGATATTTTAATTATTAAATAACTAGTATTCCATGTTAAGCGAACAAGTTTGCAAGCTTGAAAAGAACCCCTAACTGGTTTAAGTCTTCCGTAGGGTGACTTAAATCTAATGAGAACCCCGAAGACTTTGTCTTGTAATAGCAAGATGAAAGAAAGAATGCTGCAGAACCAAGCAGGGCTGTATTTCGGTCTGGAGACCTTGGTTTTTAAAATGGGTTTAAGTGGTCTTTCAGAACACTTAAACCAGAAGGGGCAGAAAAGTATGAAAAAGCAGCTAATAAAGAATTTGGTAATAGATAATGGCTAAGCAAAAAATCACAGAAGGAGCAATATTGGAGATTAGTATCGAAAATGAATATTATGTATATGCTCAGATTTTAAAAAATAGATTGGGTTATGCTTTCTTTGACTTTAAATCGGAAAGTAAATTAATTGACCTTAGTGTCTTGATTAAAGCGAATGTGATTTTTATACTTATGGTTTATGACGACGTTGTTACAGAGGGTCGATGGTTGAAAGTGGGTAAGTTAACTATAAGAGAAGACCTATTAATTCAACCAATGAAATTTATACAGAATGAGGCAAATATAAATGATTTTGAGTTTTATAATCCTAATACTGGCGAAATAATTAAAGCTGAAAGAAGTCAATGTTTAGGCTTGGAGCGGGCTGCGGTTTGGGAAGTAAATCATGTCGAAGATAGGATAAGAGATTTTTATTTGGGTATTTCTAATGTATGGCTAGAACAGATGAAGATTAAATAGTTGGTATCTTGGACCCCATTTGGCGTAAGTCCTATGTTTTGGACTTTTAATTAAGATAACTTGTGCCTGTTAGCATTTACGTTGTTTGTTTTAGTATTTTGGTTTGTTATAAGTAAAAGCGTCTCTAATGCAAGCATTTACTTCGTAGAGCTGACTTTCGTTCGGTTAGTGTAGAGGGTGCTTGTGATTGCTCGTTGCCTCAAGCGGAATTTTGTATTTTGTTAACTTTTATAATGATGTTTAAAAAAGTATCTAAACTACTTATTTGTATATTGGTTATTTTGCTTTCCTGTAAAAAGAAGGAGCAGGTAGTTTCTAGTCTCCCCAAGAAACCAGAGCTAACCCTAAAAATAGGAGACTACTACCAAGGAGGTCTTGTTTTTTATTTGGATAAAACCGGTCAGCATGGAATGGTTTATACACATCCAGACTTCTTGAAGGATGGATACCTTAGGGATATTCCCTGGTATCAGGAAAGAATGCCGAACGTTATGGTAGGTGGTACAAAGCCAGAAATTGGTATGGGAATGAAAAATAGCTTATTGATTGTAGAAAAATTTCCTAATGAAGTTACCGCTGCTAAATATTGTTTAGATTATGTGAATGCAGGGTATGATGACTGGTACTTGCCTTCTGTATACGAGCTTCTTGAATTAAAGAGACATTTTTCTTTGAAGACGAATAGATATCTAACTTCTACAGAGCATTGCTGTAACGCTGGGGATGTACATGTAATTGCTTTTGGTAGCTCCACTTCATCGCCTCATGGTTGGAAGTATATGGGTGGGGGTGTTGTTGCTGTTCGCTCGTTCTAGTATATATAAAGGGTTAGCTTTTCAATTTTGAATAGTAACCTATTTACAAATTTCGCTAATATGTTGTTGGGCCATAGTAGCGCCAAGTGTTAATGCGATATGGAGGTCATTACAGGCCAATGCTTTGCTTTTTAACGTTGCATACAATAGACCACGCATTAGGTAGGCATCGGCATAATTGTTTTGGATGGCTATTGCTTGGGAATAAGCGGAAATGGCCTTCGTAGTTTCAGACGAGAATTGAAAAGCGGTGCCTTTCAAGAAATAAGCTTCCGCATAGTTTTTATCTAATGCTATGGCCTTGTCAAAGTCCTTACTGGCTTCATCAAGTTTCTTCTGTAACATCAAGCAAGCACCGCGTCGGCAATAATATTTTGAAGTTGGTTTAAGTTTAATTGCCTCAGAAAAACTTTTGTAAGCCATAGCATAATTTTTAAGCTGCATATGCTTTTCTCCATTTTTGCAAGCTAGTTCGGCCAAGTTTTGATGGCTTGCTTGTAATGGTAAGCTATTTCTTGTTTTGATGATCGCTGCTGTTAAGTCGGCATTTAAGATAAAGCACAGACCTAGACTGAGCAATATTTTGGATAAAGTAGTTTTCATGATATCGCATTAAATATTACAAGATTTAAAACTGTCCCAATAATTCTATTATTATTTCAAAATTGAGGAATTTATGATAAATATAGGTTATCTAATCTAAAGTGTTGTTTGATGCTATTTGAAAAATTACCGCCTTATTGACATGAGCATTTGCTTAATTTGTTTTTTAGATAGGTGTAAGTGAAAAATTAGACTTTTACTTGTTTATATGGCGTTAAGACTTGCCCCAAATACTGGAAAAAAGATGAGAAAGTGAAGAATTTAAATGTTATGTATATCAATTATTGGAAAGATTATTTTGAGCCGTTGTTAAAAATCTCGTTTTGCCTAATTGTTATTTCAATCATTAGGCTTTCTGGCTTAGAAGATTTATTTTTCATTTTATCTAAAAAGTACACTAACGCGACAGTCTTGGAAATTACCAAAAAGGAGGGAATTAGAAAGCCTTATCAGGTTAAGGTTAATTATTATAATGGAGATAATGTTATAGATAACTTTGTTTATGTTGACAAGGGCTTTGTAGAAAGTATTTATCCAGGGAAATCAGCGGAAGTTTTTTATTCGAACTTCATCTGGAGAAATACATACTTTGTTAAATATAATCATCCGGGATTATTTATCATACTTTGTCAACTACTAGTTTATTTTGCAGTAGGATTGATAATATACCAAGAATTCAAAGCTGGTAAACTTATTTTAGAGCGAGATATTAAAAGATTTAAAGATAGTGTGAAATAGGACGTGTATGGCTTAAGCGACTTCTATCCCTAACTGGTTTAAGTCTTCCGCAGGGCGACTTAAATCCAATGAGGCGAAGACTTTGTCTTGTAATAGCAAGATGAAAGAAAGAATGTTGCAGAAACAAGTAGGGCTGTATTTCGGTCTGGAGACCTTGGTTTTTAAAATGGATTTAAGTGGTCTTTCAGAACACTTAAACCAGAAGGGGGCTTCGCTGCGCTCTGAATGACAAAATTGCTTAACTCTAACGACATTGAGCGGACACTTGTGCCAGAGGAGCAAAAAAGCCTATGCTTTACGGTAAGCTCCATATTTTTTCAAGTACTTCTCTCAATCTCTGCAAGAATTTTTATTTTTGGAAAAAAAGATTAATAAAAAGCAAAAGTAAGAAAAACGGTTAAAACCGTTACTATACAATGCTTTATAAAAAAGGAGTCTTAGTTTGGAACTCGGTGTCTGATAGATTTTGGGCTTGGAAATACAATGTTAGGTTACTAACTCGTTACCGATTAATGAAGTTATAGTCTTGATTTAACTGTTTATATTTCAGTTGTTTGCACTCTTTTTTATATTCTCTTGTAACTCAATGTAATTTAATTTTAAACATTAAACATTTGAGTTATGGAACAGACAAAAAAGTCCACGTTCAAACTACTTTTCTACTTGAAAAAGAACGAACTGAAAAAGAATGGTAACGCACCAATTATGGCGCGTATCACCATTGATGGGACACCTAAAACTTTAGGAACAAAGTTAGAAATTAATCCGAAAAATTGGGATTTGAAATACGGACGGGTTGAGGGTAAAAGTGCCACAGCTTTGAATATTAACCAAAAACTGGATAACATTCGAGGGAGAATCGACAAAATTTATGACGATATGCTGAAGCACGAAGGTTTTGCTACAGCCCAAAAAGTAAAGCTGGTATTTTTAGGTGTAGGTGTAATGGATGATGCTATACTGAAAGTCTTCAACGACCAAAATGAGAATTTTAAAAAACTGGTCGAAAAGGAAGAAAGATCACAAAGCACTTACAATAAGTATATCACAGTCTACAATCATCTTACAACGTTTATAAAAGAACGCTACCACCGTGATGATATGGCTTTCCGTGAATTAACGGGTGATTTTATCCGTGAATTTGACTTCTATCTTCGTTACGACCTAAAGTCTTCACATAATACAGTGTGGGTTTATACAATGCCTGTATTAAGTTTAGTAGAGCTGGCTATTAAGAAAGGCTTAATACGTGATAATCCTTTTCAGGATTATGAAATCAATATGGAAGAAACCGACCGGGGTTATATCCTTAAAGAAGATGTAGAAAAGCTGATGATGTGCATACCGCCACATCCGAGATACGAACTTGTAAAAGACCTTTTTATTTTTAGTTGTTTTACCGGCCTTGCTTATGCGGATATTAAAAAATTGACAAGGAATAATATTCAGTCTTTCTTTGACGGTCATCAATGGATTATCAGCAGGAGAAAAAAATCAGATATTGCTTCCAACGTTCGGTTAATGGAAATTCCAAAACGTATTATAGAAAAGTATATTGGTACTACACGTAATGAATTTATCTTTCCGGTTCCTACTAATGTAACCTGCAATAACCACGTTACTAAACTGATTGAAACAGCTGAGATTATCACAGAACAAAAAGTAACTTTTCACACGGCAAGACACACCTTTGGAACAATGTTTTTGACCGAAGGCGTACCGCTCGAAAGTTTAAGTAAAATGATGGGACATAAAAATATTTCTACTACACAGATTTATGCTAAGATCACAAGCCAAAAAATCAGCAAGGATATGGATTTAGTTGCACCAAAGTTTCAGGCGATGGAAGAAGCATTTCTTACAGCCCTCTGATCAGCTTTTATCACTTCAAAACAGAGCAGGACCATAATGGTTCTGCTTTTTTTATGTCCTTACTTTTTGTAGCCTAAGCACATTTACCTCTTTCGCACTCTCCTCGCAGTAAAAGAGCTTTTGACTACTTATTGATATAGGAAATTGAAAAACACTTCGCCAATTCATTTCCCTCTTCAATGTTTTTCAAATCTCTATCACAGGCTTTCATTGCCTGGTCAATTATCCCATGAAATTTAAGACGGAATATTTCCATAATCAACCGGTAAAAAGGCAGCCAAAGTACGGCGGTCACCCACGCTCAATCCCACCCAAAAGACTACGGCATAAACGGTTTCCTCCCTAAAGGTACCCTCCAATTATTCCGTTTCCTTTTGGCTTTTCCTCTTGACCGCCTTGATAGTCTGCTTTCTTTTTTCCGGTTTTTCTTTTGGAAAAATTTATGCGAAGCGAAGCGGAGCAAACACCAACAGGAAGCAGGAAACGAGAAAAGCGAACGTAACAAAATGTAAAACTTTTAAAACAGGAACGATTATGAACATCATCGGACGATTGACGAGAGATGCGGAAGTACGCACAACGTCACAAGACAAACAAGTAGTAAACTTTTCAGTAGCAACCAACGACAGCTACAAAAACAAGCAGGGCGAACGCATTGAGCAAACCACCTATTTCGACTGCTCTTATTGGATTTCTGCAAAGGTAGCCACCCTACTCACAAAAGGCACTTTGGTAGAACTCACAGGACGAGTAAGCACAAGAGCGTGGACAGGCAATGACGGACAGCCGAGAGCAGGACTGAATTTCCATACCTCAAACATCAAACTGTATGGAGGTAGTAAGAGAACCGAAACCGTACAAGCTACTGTACAAACAGGAAGCAACAGTACAGCAGGGAAAGGCACAGAAGACGACCTACCATTCTAACAACAATCATTTAATCATTTTTCAAACTTCAAAATTTTATCAAAATGGCACATAACATTCATTTCAACGAGAGAACAGGAAAGCACAGTTTCTTTTCAGTACAGCAAAAAGCGTGGCACGGTTTGGGGCAGATTGTCGAACAATACCCAACGAGCGAAGAAGCTATCCGACACGCAGGATTAGATTATGAGGTGGTTAAATCCCCACTGTTTACCAAAGGTTCGGGTATTATCGAAACCGCCAACGGTATAGAGATAGGCAGTAGCGAATTGGAAGTACCTAACTATTTCGCCAACATACGCACCGATAACAATACAGTATTGGGCGTGGTCGGTAAGGATTACCACATTGTACAAAACCGTGAAGCCTTTAATTTCTTTGATGCTATTGTAGGAGGTGGCGAGGGTATTCTATACGAAACCGCAGGAGCATTGGGCAACGGTTATGGAAAGTAATAGATAATGTAAAGTGGACTGCGTTATTGTGCTGACTACAGCATTTTTCAGCAATCCTACTTTACATTATTTTGCTTAAAAGTTCTTTAACCAGTCTAACAGGCTTTTA
>JASCOD010000014.1 GCA_029959615.1 Flavobacteriaceae bacterium PS02338
CGAAGGTGTCGCCTGCGCCTCCGAATGACCTTTTCAATGTTCCGAAGGTGTCGCTTGGTCTTCCGAATGACCTTTTCAATGTTCCGAAGGTGTCGCTTGGTCTTCCGAATGACCTTTTCAATGTTCTGAAGGTGTCGCTTGGTCTTCTGAATGACCTTTTCAATGTTCCGAAGGTGTCGCTTGGTCTTCCGAATGACCCTTTCAATGTTCCGAAGGTGTCGCTTGGTCTTCCGAATGACCTTTTCAATGTTCTGAAGGTGTCGCTTGGTCTTCCGAATAGTCTTTTCAATGTTCGGAGGATCTTTTTCGACCTTTAGAATAATCTTTTAACCTAAGATTCGATTAATAATCTCGCTTTTTGCACTGTTTAAATCAGATTGCTTCGTCATTGCGAGGAGGTATGACGAAGTAATCTTGAAGCGGAAGTTTTGTCGCCGGCTTATTTGTAATGTGGCTGAACTAAAACTGAGTTCGATAAAAGTGATGGTAATATCCTATAAAAACTAGCTAAAAAGAAGTAAAATACGAGTATTGGAGCCTAGTATCTTTAAACTACTAAATATATCCAGTACTGTATGAAAAAGAACTTAGCAATTGGGCATCTAATGCCTATTACATCTATTTTTCGAAGCTCAATTATACTTGCCATTTTGGTTGGTTTTGTCAATGTGGCGAATGCTCAAATTTTAGCATGGCAATTTGCTTTGCCAGAACCTACCAAAGGAACAGAAGCAAGTGTAAATTCTACTACCACCAATGAATTCTTAGAAACCTCTGTGCTTACTAGAGGAAAAGGCATTTTGCCAAAACAAGGCAATGGAAGAGGTTTCAGTGGTAACTTCGGTGTAGATGAAAATTTCGAAGATGCCCAAAAATCAAACTCCTATTTCCAATTTGAGGTAAGCCCTAAAAAAGGGTATGAAGTTTCATTGAAGAGTTTGAAAGCTACCTTAAGAAGACAAGAACAATCGGCACATATTTACCGTTGGGCCTACAGTTTGGATGGAAAAAACTTCATTAAAATCGGCTCAGAAGATAGTAAAATAACCTTCATAGGCAATAACGGAATTGCCCAAGCCCCTGTAGATCTCTCTGCCATTAAAGAACTTCAAAAAGTTAATAAAACCATTGTTTTAAGACTGTATGCTTGGGGAGGATTGGCCAATGAAGGGAAAGCAATTGCTTTTGGTTTCGGTAAATCTGATGGAAAGGGAAGCAACGCTATCGCTTTAGAAGGCGCCGTGACTAAGAAATAACTAATATCTATTTATAACCAAAATTAAAATCGTATGAAAAAACTTTTACTATTCTCATTTTTATTTCTGTTAGCGGCGAGTAGTGTATATGCACAAATTACGCTTGGGGGATTTTCTTCTGGATCAACAGCTGCATCTAACAATTTAACTCCACAACCAGGAACTATTAACGCAAATATTAAAACAGGACTAGATATAGCAACTTTAAGCCGCAGTACAGGTATTACTTATGCAACTAATTCGACAATAAGCTACGTAGGACTATTGCCAGGAGCTGGAACCAGACAGGATGCTTTTGCTAACAGCGTTTATTATGAATTTGTAGCTAAATCTACTAGTAAGTATTTGTCTTTAACAGGTTTAAAAGCTAAGTTAAGAACAGCTGATGCTACATTTTCTGCAGGAGTAACCTATAGGTGGTATTATCGCATTGGTGAAACAGATACTTTTGCACCACTTGGTGATAACGATGTAGTATTAGGTTTTACCAGTAATAACGGAGATATCCAGCCAGAAATAAATTTGAGAGGAATTTCTGCATTTAAAAATTTAGCACCTAATACCACTGTTTATTTCAGGCTGTACGCTTGGGGTGTTTTACCTAGCACAGTACCAGCTGATGACACGAAAAGAGGTTTTGGTTTTGGTAAAAGTGTTGGTGGTACTGAAGAGGTATTGTCTTTAATAGGATACGCATCTGATAATCCTAATTTAGTTTTAGGAGCCTGGGGCTTTAACGGTATAAATGGAACTAGCTCTTCCGCAGTACCTGCTGTCTATCAAAATCCAGAATTAAATGTAACTAGTGGTGTAAGTGTGCCCATGAATATCGAAAGAGGAAATGGTTTGAACGCAGGCTCTTTAAGCAACTCCTTTGCAACGACTTTAAAAGCGGTTTCGCCTACAACTAATGTCCCTAGTAACTTGGCCGAGGCAAAATCTAATCAAGCTTATTATACTATTAAGTTTAAAGGATCATCTACTTTATATACAAACATATTAGGCTATAAAATGAAGTTTAGGAATGGAACGACTACTATTGACATTTATACTAAATATGAACTTTTGATAGGTGACGATAATAATGATATTTCTGCGCAAAGTTTGGTATACGCCATAGATGATACCCCAGTTAAAATCAATAAAGATAATTCTAGCGGTACTGGTGAGTTTTTTTCTAAGATGTTAGATCTTTCTAACGTTTCGGCTACGGTACCACCGGGTAAAAACGCGGAATTAAGAATTTATATTTATGCTGCCTCAACAAGTAATGCTGTTTTTGGCTTAGGTCAATATGCAGCGGGTGATGCTGGTTCAGTTGAAATCTATGGAAGAACCCTCACAGAAAGTGAATATCTTCAAGTTCTGCCAGTAAGCCTAATCTCTTTCAAAGCTAGCAAACAAAGCAACTCGGTGCGTTTAAACTGGACTACCGCTTCAGAAAAGGATAATAGCTATTTCAATGTGTTAAGATCTGGCGATGATCAAAAGTTTGTGAACATTGGAAAAATTAATGGCAACGGCACCACAGAGGCTACCAAAGCATATAGCCTAACCGATTACAAACCTTTAGCCGGAGCTAATTACTATAAGCTAACACAAACAGATTTCAATGGTGATTCTAAAGAAGTGGGAGAGGTACAGCATTTACAATTCGATTTGTCTAACACTTCTTTAGCTGTGATACAACAAGAAGATCAATCTGTAAAAGCAATATTAACCGCCGCTAAAGCAGATCAAGCTACTGTAATTATTTACAATACTTCGGGAAATACTTTGTATCAAACGAAACTGAATATCAACAGTGGCGTAAACCAAATTGTAGCTCCTGTTTCGCTTAGTAAAGGAGTTTACATCTTAAAAATCAAAACACAATCTGGCGATGCTTGGCAAGCTAAGTTTGTAAAATAAAGCAAATAAGCATCCCCTTCAGCAAGGGATGCTCAACTAACCTTAACCAAAATATAAACCAAATCATATGAAGAAAATCTACTTTTTTTTAACTGTCTCGATTATGATTATATCGAACAGCTTAAATGCGCAAACCGTAATTGCCGGATGGAATTTAAAAGCTTATGGCACAAACAGCAATTCTATTCCGGGTAGTTTAAATGCTACTTCTAAAGATCCAAATATTGAAACTCCTGTACTGGCAAGGGGAGGAGGCTTAACATCTAGCGATGTTAATTATGCGTATTTTTCAAATGTAACTTCAACAAGTACATTAGGTAATTCATCTGCCGATGCCGTTACTAATGGCGATTTTTATACCGTTACATTAAAGGCTGCAAATGGTCTTATGAATGTAACCAAAATTAACTATCAGTTATATAGATCTCTAAACGGACCAAATTCTTTTCGATGGGCATATAGCATTAATGGAGGTACTTTCACAAGTGTTGGTGCCTCAGATGTTTCTTATTCAAGTACCGAAAGTCTGGGCTTGGTTCAAACTGCAATAGATTTGTCAGGAATAGTTGCATTGCAAAATGTTCCTTCAACTTCTACGGTTACATTTAGACTACTAGGCTGGGGTGCTACTACAGGAACTAGAAGGTTTGGATTAGGTAGGAACGCTAATGCAAGTGATGATAGCTTTGTGCTTTCTTTTGAAGGTTCATTATCAAATACACTTCCCGTAAATTTAACATCTTTCACTGCTAAGGCACAAGCTAACGCTGTTCAACTAAATTGGCAAACTGCTTCAGAACAAAATAACTCTCATTTTGAAGTATTACGTTCAACAGATGGAACAGACTTTAGAGTGATTGGTAGAAGGGATGGACATGGTACCACCAACCAAACCAATACGTACAATTTTTTAGATGCGAAGCCACTTTCAGGAACTAACTATTATGCACTAAAGCAGTACGATTTAAACGGAGATAACAAGCAGTTTGATGCGATTTCTGTTAAATTCAGCTTGTCTAATAATGCATTTAATGCAGCTTCAACATCTTCTGGAATTAAGGTGATTGTAAATAGTGAGGTAGACGAAAGTGCAAATATTTCGATTTTCGACATATCAGGAAAGCTGTTGACATCTAAGCAGATTACATTAAATAAAGGTGTAAACGAAACAGAACTAGCCAATCTAGATTTAGCTAAGAATAAATTGTATCTAGTCAAATTGAAATCAGCTAATCAAAGCCAAACGGCCAAAATTTTAAAATAATAGAAGAGTGCTAATAGTAAATACATTCTCATTTTCATGTGGATAAAGGGGATGTATTTGTCTAAAAATTTCAAAATCCAAGAAAATGATGTGGATTAAAATAAGAATGATAAGTGTGCTGACTTTAATGTTTTGTTGGTTTTCTGAAAGTTCTTGGGCACAGCAGGCTCAAAAATCATTAACACTTAAAGTGGTTGATGCTGAAAACAACGAGCCATTGGGCGGGGTAGTAATTGGAGCTGTGCTAGATAAGAAGAAGACAGTTTTAAGCAACGAACAGGGCGTATTCAGTATCACTTTGTCAGAAACAGATACCTTAATTGTATCTCACATTGGCTATCAGCGTCAGCGTATTGCTATAAAAAATATACGGAGCAATACCATTAGTTTAATATCTACAGCTACGCAGCTTAATGATGTGGTAATTATTGGTTATGGTACTGCTAAAAAGGATGAATTAGCCGGCTCGGTTGCTAAAGTAGACATAGAGGAAATGAAGAAAGCTCCTGTAACGTCCTTTGAGCAGGCCTTGCAGGGTAGAATTGCAGGCGTTCAGGTATCAGCCAATGATGGCCAGCCTGGCGATGAGATGAATATTGTAATTAGAGGTGGAAATTCACTAACACAAAGCAATTCTCCATTGTATGTGATCGATGGTTTTCCGGTAGAAGACCCGTCTTTAGCCTCAATTAATCCCGATGATATTGCTTCGATTACCATCTTAAAGGATGCTTCGTCTACTGCAATTTATGGAGCTAGAGGGGCGAATGGCGTAATCGTGATTGAAACCAAAACCGGTAAAGAAGGTAAACCGGCCTTTTCTTACCAAGTAAATTATGGGATGCAGGAAACCCATAAACGTATGGATTTGATGGACCCATACGAATTTGTAAAGTACCAGCTAGATTTTAATCCAACTCGTGCTACTAGCACTTACTTAATTAATGGCAGAACTTTGGATAGCTATCGTGATTTGGCAGGTACCGATTGGCAAGAGGCCATTTTCAGAAAGGGAGCTTATCAGCAGCATAACATAAGTGTAACGGGAGGCACGAAGCAGTCCAAATACATGATTTCTGCAGCCATATTAGATCAAGAGGGAATGATTATCAATTCTGGATTTAAACGTTACCAAGGTAGATTGTCTTTAGATCAAAGCTTCTCAAAGAGTGTTTCTTTTCGCTTAAGGGCAGATTATAGTAGCCAAGAGGCTTATGGGCAGAGAGTATCTACGTCTACCGTAGATGCTACAGGAGCTACAGCTTATTTACTATTTGGCACTTGGGGCTACAGACCCGTAACCGGTAAAGAAGAGGAAGACTTGGGGGACGATTTATTTGATCCCGAAATACAGCAATCAACAGACTCGAGAGTAAATCCCGTGGTGTCTGCCAAGAACGAGTACAATAGAAACTTAGCTCAAAATCTTAATGCCAATGCATTTCTAAACTTCAATATCATAAAAGGGCTAGATTTTAAAATTTCTGGAGGTATTAGCAATAGAAATGTTCGCATTGACGAGTTTTATAATAGTAATACGGCTAGAGGAAACACCCGTATCTTCAATAATATTAGAGGTGTAAATGGTGCTATTAATTTTCCTTCTCGCTTTAGCTGGACAAACGAAAATACACTCAACTATAGCAAACAGTTTAGTCGGAAACATCGCATTAACTCGGTTATAGGTTTTACTATGCAGGAGTTGAAAACCTCAGACTATGGATTTGCTACACAAAAAATAGCCGATGAAAGTTTGGGAATGCCCGGTTTAGGTTTGGGCACCCCTTATCAGGTTGGCGCTATGGAATCAAGAAATACATTGTTGTCCTTTTTGGGTAGGGTTAATTATAACTACAACTCAAAATACACCTTTGAATTAAGTATACGTAGCGATGGTTCTTCAAAATTTGCTCCAAATAATCGTTGGGGATATTTTCCAGCAGGTAGTGTTGCTTGGTTATTAGGACGTGAAAAATTCATCAAAAACATCAAGGCCATTAGCAATGCTAAAGTTCGTGCTAGTTATGGTCTATCTGGAAATAACCGAGTGGGTGATTTCTCCTACCTGTCTACCATAGGCTATCCGATGGCTAATGCTTATTCTTTTCAAAATCAAACACCACTACTTGGCAGTTGGCTGGCAAATATTGGGAACGAATCACTTACTTGGGAAACTACTGCGCAGTTAGATCTGGGCGTAGATTTGTCTTTGTTTAAAGATAGAATTAACCTAACGGTAGATTACTACAATAAGGAGACAAGAGATTTGTTGCTCAATGCTGATATCCCAACTACAACAGGTTACAATAGGGTATTCAGAAATGTTGGGCGTGTTCAAAATAAAGGGTGGGAATTTGCATTGTCAACAATTAATGTTAAGACAAAAAACTTCTCTTGGTTAAGTAATTTTAATATCTCCTTCAATAAAAACAAAGTATTAGAATTATCTGAAAATCAGGAAGTGTTTCAAAGTAGGGTGCAATGGACTAGTACTTTCAACGGTTCATTTTTATACTTAACTAAAGTTGGCGGACCAGTTTCTCAGTTCTTCGGCTATTCATTTGATGGCGTTTATCAATATGGTGATTTCGATAAATTAACTGATGGAAGCTATAAGTTAAAAGCAGGAGTAGCAGATAATGGCACTGATAGAAATACTATCCAACCGGGTGATATTAGGTATAAAGACATGAATGGTGATTTGGTAGTAAATGAACAAGATATGGTGGTAATAGGACGTACCTTGCCAAAGCACATAGGAGGTTTTTCAAATGTGTTTTCTTATAAGTCTTTCACCCTAAGTACCTTGTTGCAATGGTCGTATGGTAACGATGTTTTTAATGCCAACAGAGTGATTTTTGAAGGAAATGAAATCAATAGAAATAACGTAAATCAATTTGCCTCTTATCAGGATAGATGGACATCAACCAATCCAAGCAATACGATGTTTAGAGCAGGCGGTACAGGTGCTTTAGGGGTTTATTCTTCTCGTACTATCGAAGATGGTTCTTATCTCAGGTTAAAAACTGTAGCGTTAGCATACGAATTGCCTAAAAAACTGATCAACAGAATTGGGTTAAACAAGTTGCAGGTATCTGCTTCTGGACAAAACTTAATTACCTGGACCAAATATTCAGGAATGGACCCCGAGGTTTCTGTGAGGAATACCGTATTAACCCCAGGATTTGATTATTCTGCTTATCCATTACCTAGAACTATTGTATTTGGCCTACAGGCAACATTTTAATGAGTATTACGATGAAAAATATCAAAATATTATTGATCCTGTTGATGGCATTGTCGGTAGGTTCATGCTCAAAATTTTTAGATGTAAAACCTACAAATGCTGTTCTTCCAGAAGATTATTTCAATACAGAAGAGCAATTGAATAGAGCTTTGATAGGTGTTTACGACATACTCGGAAATGCCGCTTTATATGGTAATTACATGCATGGCCGCATGGGATTGGATGCTGATGAAGGTTTTCAGAGAAGCTCGACCATTGTACCTGGACCAATTACCTATGATACTGAAGCTACCGATGGTACGGTACAAAATATGTGGGCTGCACTTTATAACGGTATTAATAGGGCAAATTTCTTGTTAGAGAATGTTAATAAGCCTAAAATGGATGAAACCAGAAGAAACAATATTAAAGGCCAAGTACTTTTCTTAAGAGGTTACTATTACTTTTTATTAGTCAGCAATTTTGGAGATGTACCTTTAATTACTAAATCAACCCAAACCATAGGCAATACGCAAATTGCACGGACTTCATCTAAGTTGGTGTATGAGCAGATAGAACGAGATATGTTGGCTGCCGAGCCTTTGGTAAAAACAGCTACCGAAGTTGGCTTTGGTGGTAAGATCAGCAAATCTGCAGTTTGGGGTATACTGGCTAAGGTATATCTGCATTGGGCCGGCTTTCCAATAAAAGATGTTACCAAATATGCAGAAGCTAGGAAATGGTCGTTACAGGTCATCACTTCAGGTGAGCATGGCCTGAATTCATCCTATCAGCAAATTTTCATCAATTATGCACAGGATAAATATGATATTAAAGAAAGCATTTGGGAGGTAGAGTTTTGGGGCAATGATGCAGAAGCTTATGCCGAATCAGGTAGAGTAGGAACCGTATTAGGTATAGCGCAATCTACAGACGACCAAACTGTAGGGCGTGTTTTAGGCTACCTTAATGCAACTGCAACGCTGTTTAGAAAATATGAGGATACCGACCTGCGCAGAGATTGGACTATAGGACCTTTTCGCTATAGCGGCACGCCACCCACTAAAATTAATTATACAGCTACGCAGATTTATCAGCGTAATGCTGCCAAATGGCGTAGAGAATATGAAGTAGTTGCCCCAAAATCTACCATTTCAACCCCTCAAAATTATCCTCTCTTAAGATACGCAGATGTGCTTTTAATGTTTGCTGAGGCGGAAAATGAAGTAAGTGGAGCGCCAACTACAGCAGCTTATGATGCCGTTAACAAGGTAAGGAGAAGGGGGTACGGAAAAGATATCAATACACCTGATGCGGCAATAGACTTTAGTGGAATGGGCAAATTAACTTTTTTAACTGCTTTGCAAGAAGAGCGAACAAGAGAATTGGCATTCGAAAGTATAAGGAAAGGAGATTTAGTGCGATGGGGAATATTTGTAAATAAGATGAAAACCGTAGAGGCAGATTTCAGTAGAGATCTGGTGCCTGATAACCTAAAGCATGGTGTAAGAGCATTTAAAAATGCTTCGGCGAGAGACGTTGTATACCCTATTCCTTCTTATGAAATGGGTCTAAATAGATTATTGGTTCAAAACTTTGGATGGTAAAATGAAAATAAAAAACAACTTAATCACTATCGGTTTATTTTCCGTTTTATTGATTACTTCTTGTGGCAAAGAAAGACTATTAGAAGAGCCTACTTTTGAAGTTAAAACAGTCGCTACCAACTACAAAGTTGGAGAGCGAGTTAACTTTAGTTTCTCCGGAAATCCAGATATCATTTCTTTTTACTCTGGAGAAATCGGTAATAATTTCGATTTCCTTAATGGAAGATTAATGCCTGCGACTGCTAAATTTTCATTTTATACAAGCAAATTAAGTACTGGCCAGCCCGATCAGTTAGAAGTGTTGGTTTCCTCAGATTTTAATGGAGTTTACACCTTAGAAAATGTTCAGGCAGCAACATGGACACCTATTACAAGTTCATTTAGTTACGCCACAAGTACTGCCGAAGTTTATTCTAATGAGTTAGATATCAGTAATGTTGTAACGAAAAAAGATAACTTATACGTGGGGTTTAGATATAAAACGAAACCAAGAGCGCAAGCAAGCAATTTACTGGGTACAAGATGGCGTATTACAAATCTATCTTTCCTGCTCATTTCAGATGCTTCTACAGACCAAAAAGCATTAGCACCAAACTCTTTTATGAACGTTGTGGTTTCAAGTAACTATGAAACAAACAGAGTGCGCCTTTCTAGTGCTTATGTAGAATTTAATGGAAATGCAACCAATACCGCAGAAGCTACGGAAGGTTGGTTAATCACTGATCCTGTGATGTACAATGGTTTTGTAGATTTTGGTGCAGACAAGTCTAAACAAATTAAAACCGTGGGTACACCAAGTGTGAGCAACTTTAATCATGTTTACAATCAACCAGGTACTTATAAAGCCGTATTTACAGCCGCAAATGCCAATGTAGATGGCTCTAAACAAATCAAAAGAGAAATTACTTTAAATGTCACACCTTAAAATCATAGAAATGAAAAAAGTTATTTTAACCTTATTCTGTTTGCTAATGCTGAATTTAGGTTTACAGGCACAAGATTCGCCGCGTAAATACACGTCTTTTCCCTTTAATTCACAAAGTTTAAAGGAAATTGGATGTAGTGCAGAGCAAGTCAAAAAAATCACAGAAATTAGAAAAGCTATAATGGATGAACGTAAGAAGGTAATAGAAGATGTTTCGTTATCAGAACGAGATAAAAAACTGGAGCAACGTAAACTCATAGATAAAAGTAAAGTGCAGATGATGGAAGTATTGACTGATGAACAAAAGCAAAAGGTGGAAGAATTTAATAAAAAGGCTAAAGAAGAGAAATCAGAAAACTAACGAGTTACAATGAAAAAGGGAATTTTAATAGCCGTTTTATTGGGTTTACTACTGAATCATGTAGGTGCCAAAGTCATTCTACCTAATGTGTTTAGCAACGGTATGATTTTGCAACAACAAAGCAATGCTGCTATTTGGGGTAAGTCCACACCTGGTTTAGAAGTAGGTGTACAAACATCGTGGAATAAAAAAGTTTATACGGTAAGAGTTAATGCCGATAGTACATGGCGAGTTAAGATAGAAACACCTAAGGCTGGCGGACCTTATCAAATCACAATAACCGATAATTCGCCAATAGTAATCAAAGATGTATTAATTGGAGAAGTTTGGTTTATTTCTGGTCAATCTAACATGGAAATGGGCTTGCGTGGTATGGGCGCTGAACAACCTGTGCTAGGAGGGCCAGAGGCTATTGCTAATGCCAATAATGATAAAATTAGGTTTTTTAGAAGCCAACATCAAGTTTGGGGCATGCCAAAAGATAACCTTAGAGGAAGATGGCAAGCGGCGAGTGCAACTAGTGCACCTTTGTTTAGTGCGCTAGGTTACTTTTTTGCTTTAAAGCTAAATGAGAAATTAAACGTTCCTGTTGGTATTGTACAGGTGGCCTACGGAGGCACGCCAATAGAAGCATGGATGAGTAAAGAAAGTTTGCAGCCTTTTAGTTCAGAAGTTAAAATCCCAGAAGAAAAAAATGAAGTGATAGAGAATAAGGGAACGCCAACAAGCCTTTTCAACGGAATGATTAACCCGATGATAGGTTTTACGGTAAAGGGAATATTATGGTACCAAGGTGAGCATAATAGGCGGTATCCGGCGTTATATGCAAAATTATTTCCAACAATGGTGGCTGATTGGCGCAAGCGTTGGGATAACGGCGAATTTCCATTTTATTATGTGCAGATAGCTCCATATGGTTCTCCGGTAGGTTTTAATCCCTATACGCCGTTCTTAAGAGAGGCGCAACTAAAAAGCACAGATGTTATTCCTAACTCTGGTATGGTGGTAAATGTAGATTTAGGAGTTGAGAATTTTAACCATCCGCCATTTAAGGAAAAACTAGCTGATAGAATGCTGCCTTTGGTGCTTAATAAAACTTATGGATTTAAAGAGATGGCCTATCAAGGACCTAGTTACAAATCGCTAACCATTAAAGGAAATGTTGCAGTTTTAAACTTTGAACATGCCGAAAAAGGATTGAAATTTAGCGAAGAAAACAACACTAATTTTGAAGTAGCGAGCGATGATAAAAAATTCTATCCAGCAAGCAGCGTCAAAATTAAAGGAAATACAATTGAAGTTACAGCAGATCAGGTGAGCAAGCCTGTGGCTGTACGCTATGCTTTTAAAGCTTGGGTAGTAGGAAATCTATACAATTTGGAGGGCTTTCCAGCATCATCTTTTAGAACAGATAGCTGGGAAATACCTAGGTAACTTATTCCTAATCACAACTTGATCAATTAAACTTTGAACAAATGAATAAAATAATAAAACTATTAATTTGCTTTCTGCTTACCTCGGTATATGCTGATGCTAAAGTTACTTTACCTAATTTCTTTGCAAATGGTATGGTGCTGCAGCAACAAACACAAGTAGGTATTTGGGGTAAAAGTACAGCTAAATCACTAGTCATTACCACATCATGGGATAATAGGAAGTATGCAATATCTATTGGTGCTGATGGGAATTGGAAAGCGAAAATTGCCACACCAAAAGCAGGAGGCCCGTATACGATCAGTTTAAATGATGGGAACGAGACTATATTAAGTGATGTATGGATTGGAGAAGTTTGGCTGGTTTCGGGTCAGTCTAATATGGAAATGCCAATACAAGGTTTTAAAGATCAGCCAGTATTAAATTCGGCAGAGATTCTTAAGCATGCAACCAATAAAAAAATCAGGGTATTTAGAACCATTAAAGAGGCTAAAGGAGTGCCTGTAGATAATTTACGTGGTACTTGGCAAATTGCGGACTCGGCTGGTATTCGTCTATTTAGTGCGGTAGGTTATCTATTTGCCCTAGAATTACAGCAAAAGTTAAATGTGCCAGTTGGAATTATCCAATCAGCTTGGGGTGGCACAAATATTTCATCATGGATGAGTGTTGAAACCTTTAAAGATTTCGAAAAGGAAAACAGATATAAGCTAAAACATCCCGATTCGGTGATAAAAACAGATAGAAATGCGCCAACAGCTTTGTTTAATGGCATGATCAATCCGTTGGTTGGTTATGGTATAAAAGGAGTTTTGTGGTATCAGGGAGAACACAATCATCGTGAACCAGAGTTTTATACAAAAGTATTTCCAGTGATGATTAAAGATTGGCGCACACGTTGGGGAGTTGGTGATTTTCCATTTTATTATGTGCAATTGGCTCCTAACGAATCGGTAAAAGACGGAACACAAATTTCACTCTCTGCTCTGTTTAGAGAGATGCAGTACAATTCTCAGTTTTCTATACCAAATACAGTAATGTCGGTAACGTTAGATGCCGGAGAGCAAAAAGTAATCCATCCGGCTAACAAGCCAGTAGTAGCAAAACGCTTGGCTGCCATCGCTTTGAATAAAACTTACGGATTTAAGGATATTGCCTATGCTGGACCTAGCTATAAAAGTCATACAGTTCAAGACAATCAGTTGATCCTTAATTTTGATAACGTTGCCAAAGGATTTAAACCGTTTGCCACGCCAAGCATAAATTTTGAGTTGGCTGGTGCAGACAAAGTTTTTTATCCGGCTAAAGCTGAAATAAAGAATAATACTATTGTGCTACAAGCTGATAAAGTACAAAAGCCCGAAGCGGCTCGTTATGCCTTTAAAATGTGGGTAATAGGCGATTTATTCAATACTGAAGGCTTTCCCGCATCATCTTTTAGAACCGATGATTGGTTTGCGCCACAATACGGAAAAAAATAATTTGTTAAAAAAGCTTAAAATAAATTGCAAGTATTAAAAAATCAATATATTTAATACTCTAAATATAAATAGAAATGAAGAAATTATTGTTGACGCTATGTTTAGCGTTTTCTGCGGTGGTGTTCGCAAATGCACAAGATGCACCTAAAAAAGCTACTTCTTTTGGTTGGAACAAAACTCAGCTTACTGAGATTGGTTGTGATGCTGATCAGATTAAAAAGATAGCGGTTATTAAAAAAGAGGCTACAGAGAAAAGAGCAAAAATTGAAGAAGATACAACACTAGATGAAAAGGCAAAAAAGACTGCTATCAAAGCTGTTGTAAAAGAAAGAAATGAAGCAATGAATGCACTTTTAACCGAAGATCAACGTAAAAAAGTTGAAGAAATTAATGCTAAGTTGAAAGAAGAAGCTAAAGCAGCGGCGGCAGGGAACTAAATTTTATATTGAAATCCTTGAAAAGGGTAATCAGATTTATAAATCTGATTACCCTTTTTATTTAATATTAATTTCCCTCTACTACCTTGTAGGTTAAAAGTGGACTATATCTAAAAAGGATTTTTATTTAATCCTTTGCGGCATGGTAATATCCTATAAAAATTGGGAAAGAAAAGTAACAGTAGTCTTATCGGATACCATTAAATTAGCAAAATGCTTTAAGGTATAGACAATACGTTCTATTAACTTGCCAGTAATTGTGTTGTAACCAAATATATTAATTTAATGAAACTAAAGTTTTTATTCGGAGCTATCCCATTATTTTTTCTTAATGCAAGTAACAGCGAAGCCAAAGTCGTATTGCCATCAGTATTTTCTAATGGAATGGTTTTGCAAAGAAATGCAGAAGTTGCCATTTGGGGCAGTTCAGACACTAAAAAGGAAGTAGTAGTAACTACTTCTTGGAACGGTAAGTCTTACAAAGTAAATCCATCAGCTGGTAACTGGAAAGTAAAAATAGCTACTCCGGCTGCTGGTGGCCCTTACGCGGTTACTATTAACGATGGCGAGGAGACCAAACTACAAGATATTCTAATCGGAGAGGTTTGGATCGCTTCTGGTCAGTCTAATATGGAAATGCCATTAAAAGGGTTTAAAGATCAACCGGTAACCAACTCAGAAGAAATCATCAACAACTCTAAAAATGATAAAATAAGGTTGTTTCTTGGCCAAAAAGTAACCTGGTCAAATCCATTAAATGATGTAAAAGGTAACTGGCAATCAGCAGCGCCAGCAGTGGTTACCGAGTTTAGTGCAGTCGGTTATGGGTTTGCAAAAACATTACAGGAGAAATTGAAAGTGCCAATAGGGATTATTCAGGTGGCTTGGGGAGGTACTTTGGTACAGGCGTGGATGAGCGCTAAAAGCTTAAATGCGTATCCAGATGTTAAAATTCCTGAAGATACCAATGCCGCATTTGAAAATAAAAATGTAGCTACCGGACTGTTCAACGGGATGATTAACCCGATTGTAGGTTATGGCATTAAAGGAGTGATCTGGTATCAAGGCGAACAAAATAGACACGAGCCTGAAAATTATTTAAAGATGTTTCCTGATATGGTAAAGGACTGGAGAAACCGTTGGGGAATTGGCGATTTTGCATTTTACTATGTGCAAATAGCGCCTTATATTTCTAAATCAGAAAGGTTGTCAAAAGCTTTAACTGAGCTTCAACCAAAAGTTCCTTTTCTAAGAGAAGCTCAATTAAAAGCTGAAAATCTAATTGTTAATAGTGGAATGGCGGTGATTATGGATGTCGGTACGCAAAACACTATCCATCCGCCAGATAAGCAAACAGTAAGTGATAGACTTTCTTTCTTGGCCCTTAACAAAACTTATGGCTTTAAAAATATCCCTTATCAAGGACCCATCTATAAAAGCCAAACAGTAGAAGGTAACAAGGTACTCTTGAAATTTGAACAAGCTGAAGGATTACAATTTAAAGGCGGTGCAACCGAATCTGCTAATTTTGAAGTGGCCGGTAAAAATCAAGTATTTTATCCTGCTAAAGCAACAATTACAAAAGATGGTATTTCGGTAACTTCTGCGGATGTAGAAAAACCTGTTGCAGTGCGTTATGCATTTAAAGCCTGGGTACTTGGTGATTTGATTAACAAACACGGCTTGCCAGCTTCATCATTCCGTACAGATAACTGGGTAATACCGATGTAATTATATCGTCATTGCGAGGAGTAACGACGAAGCAATCTCACAATATTTAACAACCAATTATTTGCTTTGGGATTGCTTTGTGCATTACAAAGACCCCAATTGAACTAAGAAAATGTACAAATACATAAAAATATTACTGCTATTTTTTCTACTGCCCTTCATCAGTTTTGCCCAAGATGAAGGTCTTCAGCAACGTTTTCTACCAGAAAAGTATAATCATTATTTAGAATTGCCTTACAAAAAAGCAGGTAATTGGCAGGGTGTTATGGATGTGTTTATTCCTCAAAATGCCATCAAATCAACACCATTAATTTTATTTGTACACGGTGGTGGATGGACACAAGGTTCAAAAGGCACAGCAAATCAATTTAAGGTGTTTTTCAAGCTAGGTTATGCAGTAGCTACTATTGAATACCGTTTAGCAAAAGATGCACCTGCACCAGCCGCGGTAGAAGATGTAAGATCTGCACTGTGTTTCTTGCTCAAAGATTCTAAATACAATATAGATCCAGATAAAGTAGTGTTGATGGGAGGTTCGGCAGGAGGACACTTGGCGCTACTAGCGGGTTATCAAGAAAACGACAAAAGATTTGATATAGACTGTGATTATAAAAAGCCAATTAAAATTGCTGCGGTGGTAGATAAATATGGTATTACCGATGTTTGGGAATATATCAATTCAAAAAATGGAATTAGAAATGCAATTTGGTTGGGAGACAAATCCAAAGATACCGCGTTTGCAGAACTGCTTTCTCCGCTAACTTACGTGAAAAAGACTAGTCCGCCTACATTTATTGTACATGGCACTGCAGATCCATCGGTAAATTACCAACATTCTGTAAGGCTAAAAGAGGCACTCGATAAAAATGGAGTAAAAAATCAATTCATTACGGTTCAAGATGGCCTCCATGGAAAGTTTACCTCAGAGAAAAATGCGGAAATTAATAGCGAAATCATTAAGTTTTTAAAAGAATTAGGCATATAATATAAAAAGTTTTCAGTTGATAGTGGCTAGTTATTGAGCTACTCGGACAGTTAGGCGATCAACCAAAAAAACAGTTAACCAAATACACGTATGAAACAAAAGTGGATCACAGGCATAGCCTTACTTGCATCGGCAAGCTTGCTAGCATTTACGTTAAAAAAAGATATTAAATCTAAATTGGCAGAAGAGCCCAAATTGAAAATCTTAAAATACAACAATCCAGATTTAGTAGTCGATTTAGGCGTGGGCTTATGGGCTTGGCCTGTTCCTGTAGATTGGGATGGCGATGGTGATATGGATTTACTGGTTTCTTGCCCCGACAAACCATTTAATGGTTTGTGGCTGTTCGAGAATAAATCTGGAGCTAAAATTCCGGTATTTGAAAAACCTGTAAGACTTGGTCCCGCGGTAAAAAATATTCAAGTTTCGTACACCAACAATGGTAAGGCTCGTTATACTACGCCAGGCGTAGAGCTGCCTAACTTTAAAGCAGATTTAGGTAAAAAGAAAACCAAACTATTTCCTGCTGATTCTATCTTGAAAGATTTGAAAGGTCGTAATCGTTTTAATCAATGGAAATTTGTGGATTATGACTCTGATGGTGATGACGATATCATTGTAGGTATTGATGATTGGGGAGATTATGGTTGGGATAATGCTTACAATAAGCAAGGTGTATGGACTAATGGCCCTTTAAGAGGCTTCTTGTATCTAGTAGAGAATAAAAACGGCAAGTACGAAAACAAAGGTCGCTTACAGGCAGACGGAAACGATATTGATGTGTATGGAGCACCTTCGCCAAACTTTGCAGATTTTGATGGTGATGGTGATTTGGATATTATCTGCGGTGAATTTTTGGATAAAATGACTTATTTCGAAAACATCGGAACTAAGGAAAAACCTAAATACACCAAAGGAAGATACTTGACAAATGAAACAGGTATCATCAAAATGGATTTAGAGATGATTTTACCAACTGCCGTAGATTGGGATGGAGATGGTGATATCGATTTAGTAGTTGGCGATGAGGACGGGAGAGTAGCATTAATCGAGAATACAGGTAAAGTGAAGAATGGAATGCCGGTATTTAAATCTCCATTTTATTTTAAACAAAAGGCTGATAATGTGAAGTTTGGTGCATTGGCTACGCCAGTAGGGGTAGATTGGGATAACGATGGTGATGATGATATCATAGTGGGTAATTCGGCTGGTTATGTAGCTTTTATAGAGAATTTAGGTATGAATGGCGAAACTCCAAAATGGGCAGCCCCTAAGTTTTTAGAAAGCGATGGAAAAGTGATTCGTATCCAAGCTGGAGATAATGGCTCTATTCAAGGTCCGGCTGAAGCTAAATGGGGTTACACTACGGTTTCTGTAGCTGATTGGGACGGGGACGGATTAAAGGACATCGTGATGAATTCGATATTTGGTGAGGTATTATGGTATAAAAATATCGGCACCGCTAAAGCACCTAAATTGGGCAAAGCTCAAAACGTTAAAGTTAAATGGGATACCAATACTAAATCTCATAAACCAAGCTGGAATTGGTGGGATCCGAAACCTCAAACTCTGGTAACACAATGGCGTACAACTCCTTTTGTTGTTGACTGGAATAAAGATAAGTTAAATGATATTGTGATGTTGGATACAGGAGGCTATCTAGCTTTTTTCGAAAGATTTAAAGAAGGAAATGAGTTATGGTTAAAACCAGGGAAAAGAATTTTTGATGGTGTACATTACTCGGCTTACGATCAAAAACATAGTATAAAAGATAGTTTGCCTGGTCTATTGAAATTAAATAATGGTAATTTTGGTCAAAGTGGTCGTCGTAAATTTACAATTGTAGATTGGGATGGTGATGGAACTTTAGATATCGTGGCGAATAGCAAAAATGCAAGTTTCCTAAAAAACGCAGGTATTAAAAAAGGACAAGTTCAAATCAAAGACGAAGGTTATCTAGATGAATTGGTACTGGCGGGGCATGATACTAGTCCAACTACAGTTGATTGGAATAAAGATGGAATTCCTGATTTATTAATCGGTGCCGAAGATGGTCATTTCTATTACATGTTAAACCCTAAAACCAAAAAAAAGTAGTTCGTATGTTCGATAAAAGAGAAGTTCAGTTAACGAGTAGTGAAATCGGGCATACGTTAAATACAGGTCAAGTATTTTCGGCTAATAATGATTGGATAGTTTTTGACAATAGAAATAATGATGGCGATATAAAGATTACTGGTAGTATTGGTATTGTTAATGTAAAAACTGGCGAAGAAAAGACGATCTATACTGTATCAAACCAAACTCAATATGGCCCTGGAGTAGGTGCAGCTAGTTTTTCTCCAAAAGAAAACAAAGTGATTTTTATACAGGGTATTCGCAATGCTGATGAACAAAGACCGTATGATTTTACACGCCGTACTGGTGTTGCTATTCAGATAGATACTCCTGAGCAACCTATTTTTATGGATGCTAGAAATATAGAAAGGCCATTTACACCAGGAGCTTTGAGAGGCGGAACACATGCGCACTCGTGGAGTGGCGATGGGAAGATGATTAGCTATACTTATAACGACTATGTAATTGAGCAACTGGCTAAAACTAATCCGAAAGTAAAAGATTTGCGAACCATTGGTTTGATGTTCCCTAAAAAGGTACAAGTGCCTAATATTAGCAATCTAGAAAATAACAACGGTGAGATGTTTGCTGTTCTGGCTGCAACAGTAGTAGAAAATCCGAAATTTGGAAGCGATGAAATAGATAAAGCTTTTGATGAATGTTGGATCGGTAAAGAAGGGTATGTTAAATCAGATGGAACTCCTCAACGTAAAGCAATTGCCTACCAAGGAAATGTGAAAGACTCAAAAGGTAATACCATTACTGAGATTTTTGTGGCAGATATTGTAGATGATTTAGCTTCGAGCGAATTTGATGAAAGTATTGCAGGTACAGAAAACACTAGGCCTAATGTTCCAAATGGTATAGGTCAACGCAGGGTTACTTTTACAGAAAAAGGTGCTAAAGGTCCGAGACATTGGTTACGTAGTAGTGCAGACGGAAGTCAGATCTTTTTTTTATCAGAAGATGATAAAGGTTTAATACAGGTTTACGCAGTTTCTCCAAACGGAGGCGTTTTTAAGCAAATCACGAATAACGATTTTTCTATTACCAGTCCAATTAATATCAGCCCAGATGGATCGTATTTATCTTACATCGCTGATCAAAGCGTATTTATTACAGAAGTAAGTGCAGGAGTTTCAGAGCGTTTAACAAGTAAATACGCAGCTCCAGAACAATTAAATGGAGCAGTAGTTTGGTCTAACGATGGTAATACTTTGGCATTTAATAGGTATGTGAAATCGGAAAAAGGGATATTTATGCAGATTTTCCTCTTACATCGATAAAAAGAAAAGGAGCTTAAAATTTTAAGCTCCTTTTCTTTTTATTCTGCTCTTTTTAGACCGAATTTTTCAATTTTACTGTACAAGTGACTTCGTTGGATATCAATGTCATCTGCCGTTTTAGATACATTCCAATTATTCTTTTCCAGTTTAAATTTGATGAATTCCTTTTCAGCAAAATCTTTGTACTCTTGGAAATTGCTAAAACCATCATAGTTAAAGCTGCCACCACTTTGACTTCCGTTTCCATTTCCACTTTGATGGCTAACACCTACGTTGGTTCCACCTCCAGGATTTGCAAATACTATAACATCTTGTTCTGTAATTGTTTTATCACTTAAGATAATTAAACGTTCAATCATGTTACGTAATTCACGAACGTTACCAGTCCAAGGCAATCTTTTTAGGGCTTCCATGGCGCCATCAGTAATTTTTTTGACAGGCATGCCATACTCACCGCAAATTTCCTCTAAAAAGCTTTGTGCAATTATCGGAATATCGTCTGTACGTTCAGTTAAATGTGGAACGTGGATATTAATTACATTCAGACGATGATACAAGTCCATTCTAAAGTTGCCCTCTTCAATTTCTTTTAAAAGATCTTTATTTGTCGCTGCAACAATTCTTACGTTTACGTCAATCTCTTTTTCACCACCAACGCGAGTAATTTTATGCTCTTGCAAAGCACGCAACACCTTCGCCTGTGCTGACATGCTCATATCGCCAATCTCATCTAAGAATAGCGTACCACCATTAGCTAATTCAAATTTACCCAACCGTTGTTTCACAGCAGACGTAAAAGAACCTTTTTCGTGGCCAAATAATTCGCTCTCTATCAATTCGGAAGGGATTGCAGCGCAGTTTACCTCAATTAATTGACCGTCGGCACGGTTAGATTTTTCATGAAGCCATCTTGCTACTAGTTCCTTACCACTACCATTTGCACCGGTAATTAATACCCTAGCTTCAGTTGGTGCAACACGTTCAATAGTTTCTTTGATTTTTCCGATGGTGTCAGAATTACCTAAGATGTCACGTGTTTTACTAACCTTTCTCTTTAAAACTTTGGTTTCGGTAACTAACGAACCTCGATCTAATCCATTGCGTACAGTAATTAATAAGCGGTTTAAATCAGGTGGTTTGGAAATGAAGTCAAAGGCGCCTTTTTTACTGGCTTCTACTGCGGTTTCCACGGTTCCATGGCCAGAAATCATAATGAAAGGTAGGTCCGGTTTAATTCCAAGTGCAGTTTCAAGCACCTCCATACCATCCATCTTATTCATCTTGATGTCGCAAAGAACCAAATTGTAATCGTTCTTTTTGATCAATTCTAACCCGTCGATGCCGTTGTCTACATCATCAACTTCATAGTTTTCGTATTCTAGAATTTCTCTAAGCGTACTTCGTATCGCTCGTTCATCATCAATAATTAGCAGTTTTGCCATAATAGGTTGAAATATTTTCTATGCGAAGATATTACTTTTCGCGAAATGTATAGTTTTTTGTACAATCTGTTTTTATAACGATGATATCTAAAAGTTGTTTGTTAGTATTTGGATTTTTTTAGCCACAGATGCACAGATATTTTATAAATCATCTAAATGTTTGCGTATTTTTGTTTGATGGGTAGATTAAAAATATATAGTAGTGATATTCCTCGCAAAAATATACTCGCTGAAAGAGAGGCGTTGTATCTGAGTAAATCTGCTGAGCAAAAAATCTACGCATTATTGCAACTTAATTATATTGCTGTTCAGTTAAACGGTGGCAAGCCATTAAAAGAACCTCAAGGTAAGGGCATCCTCATCCGTAAAATAAGCCACAGCTAATATCATGTCTTTTGATAAAGAAAGTACTGAAACGCTGCTGCTTTTGAGTGTTTTTCAGAAGCACAATGTCGATTATCTGATTGTTGGAGGCTTTGCCGTTAATAGGTATGGTTACAATAGAGCTACAGGTGATTTAGATATCTATTTGAGAGATACCAAACAAAACCGTAAGAACCTAATTGAAGCTATTGATGAGATGGGCTATGGCAGATATGATATATTGATGGAAACGCCAATTATTGCTGGGGATTGTGAGATAATGATGGATGACGGTATGTATGCTGATTTGATGATGGATATTCCTGGGTTAGATAAAGAAAACTATAATGAATACTTGGCCATGGCTACTGTTGATTTGGTTCAAGGATTTGAAATAAGGTTTTTACATTACAATCATTTATTGGAAAATAAAAGAGCCACCAACAGAGCAAAGGATAGGTTAGATGTTGAGGAACTAGAACGTATTAACAGGAAAGACTAGGTTTGTTTTTACAATCTTTTGTTCTCTAAACCTGATAGTAGTAGTAGAAATACTTTTTTTTGTCATCCTAAACACTAGTGAAGGATCTATAAGTTAAACTATGATAGTTTCCTCGTTGCTCGGAATGAAAGACAAGACTATAACAACGAATAGCCTCGAAATAAATTCGGGACAGGAAAGGTTAAAATTGCCAAGAGCTAATAGCGTTGATTTTCAGATGAATAATTACTAATCTGTCAATTTAACAATTTAGCAATTAAACAATTAACCTTCCTTGTTAATCCATAAAAATACCTTATCTTTGCAGCCAATTAATTAATTTTAAAACTTTAATATTATTCAAGAATGTATTTAAGTACAGAAAAGAAAGCCGAAATTTTTGCAAAACACGGCGAAGTTGCAACCAATACTGGTTCTGCAGAAGGTCAAGTAGCATTGTTTACTTATCGTATTGCCCACTTAACGGAGCACTTGAAAAAAAATCGTAAAGATTTTTCTACACAGTTAGCTCTACAAAAATTAGTAGGTAAACGTCGTGGCATTTTAGCTTATCTTTACAAAAAAGATATTAACCGTTACCGTGCTATCATCAAAGCTTTAGCGCTTAGAGATATCATCAAGTCGGTGTAATGTTATAAAAGCCATCGCCAATAGGCAGATGGCTTTTTTGGTTTTAATACTCGAAAAAATAAATATAAACTCGATCTGTTCGAAAGAGGAAAAACAGGTCACAACAATTTGTAAATGAATGTAATAAAAAAATCGTTCGATTTGGGCGATGGAAGAATTGTAGAAATTGAAACAGGTAAGTTAGCTAAACAAGCTGATGGTTCTGTAGTAGTAAAAATGGGAGATACGATGTTGTTAGCAACTGTAGTATCAACTGTAGGTGCTAAACCAGGTACCGATTTTTTACCTTTATCGGTAGATTATCAAGAAAAATATGCGGCTGCTGGCCGTATTCCAGGAGGTTTTTTACGTCGTGAAGCAAGATTGTCTGATTACGAGGTTTTAATCTCTCGTTTAGTAGATAGAGCTTTACGTCCGTTATTCCCTTCAGATTATCACTCTGATACACAAGTGATGATTTCATTAATTTCTGCTGATAAAAATATCATGCCTGATTGTTTAGCTGGTTTAGCGGCATCGGCAGCCTTAGCAGTTTCAGATATTCCTTTTAACGGTCCAATATCTGAAGTGCGTGTAGCGAAAATTGATGGTCAATTGGTTATTAACCCTTACGCTAACGATTTAGATCGTGCAACTTTAGAATTTATGGTTGCTGGTTCTGCCAACGACATTGTAATGGTAGAGGGTGAGTGCGACGAGATCCAAGAAGATGAAATGGTTGAAGCATTGAAATTTGCTCACGAGGCAATTAAAGTTCAATGTGCTGTTCAGGTTGAATTAACTGAAGCAACAGGTAAAACCGTTAAGCGTACCTATAGCCACGAAGACCATGATGATGAGTTGAAAGCTAAAGTTTACGCTGATACTTATGATAAAGTATATGCAATTGCAAAATCAGGTTCTACTAAAGATGAACGTTCTGAGGCTTTTACAGCTTTAATTACTGAGTTTTTAGAGGCTATGCCAGAAGAAACTGAAGATTTGACAAAAGCATTGGCTAAACACTACTACCATGATGTACAGTATGATGCTGTTCGTGCGTTATTGTTAGATGAAGGTATCCGTTTAGATGGTCGTGCAACTACACAAATTCGTCCAATTTGGAGTGAAGTTGGTTATTTGCCAGCTGCTCACGGTTCGGCAGTATTTACTCGTGGCGAAACTCAATCTTTAACATCAGTTACTTTAGGTAGCAAAGATGATGAGCAAATGATTGATGGTGCTTTCATCAATGGTTATAATAAATTTTTATTGCACTATAATTTCCCTGGCTTCTCAACTGGTGAGGTTCGTCCTAACAGAGGAGCTGGTCGTAGAGAGATTGGTCACGGTGCATTAGCGCAACGTTCGTTGAAAAAAGTATTGCCACAAGGTGCTGAGAATCCTTACACTATCCGTATCGTATCTGATATTTTAGAATCTAACGGTTCTTCATCAATGGCTACGGTTTGTGCAGGTACATTGGCATTAATGGATGCTGGTATCAAAATTAAATCTCCTGTATCAGGTATCGCAATGGGTTTAATTACCGACGAGAAAACTGGTAAATATCAAATTCTTTCGGATATTCTAGGTGATGAAGATCACTTGGGGGATATGGACTTTAAAGTAACTGGTACTGAAAATGGTATCGTTGCATGTCAAATGGATTTGAAAATCAATGGTTTATCTTACGAAGTTTTAACGAAAGCTTTGTTGCAAGCTAAAGATGGTCGTTTGCACATCTTAAACGAGATGAAGAAAACGATTGCAACACCAAATGAAGATTACAAACCACATGCTCCACGTATAGTGTCATTAACTATCGATAAAGAATTTATTGGTGCTGTAATTGGCCCAGGCGGTAAAATTATCCAAGAAATGCAACGCGAAACTGGTGCTTCTATCTCTATCGAAGAGGTTGATAACAAAGGTATCGTAGAGATTTTTGCTGATAATAAAGCTGCTATTGATGCTGCTGTTGGCCGTATTCGTGCAATTGCTGCAAAACCAGAAATTGGCGCCATTTACCAAGGAAAAGTAAAATCTATTATGCCGTTTGGTGCATTTGTAGAGGTAATGCCAGGTAAAGATGGTTTATTGCATATTTCAGAGATTTCATGGGAGCGTTTAGAAACTATGGATGGTGTTTTGAAAGAAGGTGATAAAATTGAAGTGAAATTGTTGGATATCGATAAACAAGGTAAAATGAAACTTTCTCGTAAAGTGTTATTGCCTAGACCAGAGAAACCAGCTGCGCCTCAGGCGTAATATAAAATCAGAAAGTCCGTAAGTCGGAAAAATGAATAATAGCAAACCCTTTCAGTTTTACTGGAAGGGTTTTTTGTTGGTTGATTTTCGGAGTTCTTTTGTATCTTGCAATGATTGCTTCAACCTAGCTAGTGACGTGAAAATATCGTCATTGCGAGGAGGCACGACGAAGCAATCTCAAATGTAATTTTACAAAAGATTGCTTCGTGCCTCGCAATGAAGAGAATACTAAACAATGAAACACCTAATTGCCCCATCCATATTATCGGCAGATTTTGCCAATTTAAAACGTGATGTAGAAATGATTAACGAAAGTGAAGCAGATTGGTTTCACGTTGATGTAATGGACGGCGTTTTCGTGCCAAATATCTCCTTTGGTTTTCCTGTAATTACAGCGGCAAAAAAATATGCGAGAAAGCCATTTGATGTGCATTTGATGATTGTAGATCCGGATAGATACATC
Organism: Flavobacteriaceae bacterium PS02338; assembly: GCA_029959615.1. GTDB lineage: Bacteria > Bacteroidota > Bacteroidia > Sphingobacteriales > Sphingobacteriaceae > Pedobacter. Next base: position 25,673 of record JASCOD010000014.1, read on the forward strand.
GCTGAATTTGCAAAAGCAGGAGCAGATATCATCACAGTTCATTACGAAGCTTGTACACATTTACACCGCACCATTCAGCTAATTAAATCTGTAGGCTGTAAAGCTGGAGTTGCTTTAAATCCACACACACCAGTTTCTCTTCTGAAAGATGTTTTGCATGACCTTGACCTTGCTTTGGTGATGTCGGTAAATCCTGGTTTTGGCGGCCAACAATTCATTCCTCAAACTTTGAATAAGGTAAGAGAATTGAAGCAAATGGCTTTGCAAGTTAATCCTGATTTGTATATCGAAGTTGATGGCGGTGTGGGTATTCATAATATTGGTTCGTTAATAACAGCTGGTGCAAATGTTTTTGTCGCTGGTAATGCCGTTTTTGCAGCGCCAAGCCCTGCGCAAATGATCTCCGATTTAAAGCAAGTTCAAATTTCAACCCAACACATATAAGCCTTAATGACTAAAAGAGCGTTTTTTCTTCTGCTTCTAGTAATCTTATCATTCTCGGTAATTGCACAGCAATCTGTAGTAAAGGTTACTGGTGTTGTTTACGACGAAAAAAATCAGCCGTTACCAAAAGTCGCTATTTCATTGGTTGGTTTGGCGGCTACAACTGTTACCGATGAGCATGGAAAATATGTAATTCAATCTAGGTTATCTAATTTTAGTTTGAGGTTCAAGTTAGTAGGCTATAAAGTAGAAACAATTACTTTTACAGAAAGTAAGGGAACTGAAATTTCGAGAAATGTCATCTTAAAGCCTGATGTAAAAGAACTTAAAACAGTCAAGGTAATCAATAAACAGACACCGTTAAATAATGCACAAAGCATCAATATAATAGATATTGCTAATTTGCCTACAGTCTCGATGAACTTTGAAGCGGTTTTAAAAACACTGCCAGGGGTTTCTACCAATAATGAACTAAGTTCGCAGTACAGTGTTCGCGGTGGCAATTTCGATGAAAATCTGATTTATGTTAACGATATAGAGATTAACCGGCCAATATTAATAAGGAATGGTCAGCAAGAAGGTTTAAGTTTTATCAATCCAGATTTTGTAAGTAGCGCCCGCTTTTCGGCTGGAGGTTTTAATGCTAGATATAATGATAAACTTTCATCTGTTTTGGATGTAAGATACAATAAGCCAGATAGCAATGAGTACATCTTAACCGCTGGTTTGATGGGCATATCTGCAACAGCAAAAAAAGCATTTAAGAACAGTCATTTATTACTTGGCTTTAGAAGAAAAGACAACAGGAATGTGCTAGCTACGCAAGATACAAGAGGTAGCTATAGACCAAGTTTTAATGATCTACAGGCCTTATATCAACAAAAATTCAGTTCAAAATTCAGTATCAATACCTTGTTGAATTTTAACTCAGGAAGTTTCAGATTAGTGCCAGAAAGCAGAGAAACACAGTTCGGAACGATCAATACCCCAATACGCTTAAAAGTAGATTATGAAGGCCAAGAGATAGATGATTATTATACTTATGGTGGTGCAGTAACTGGAATATTCAATCCAAGTAAAGATGTTTCTATCAAATGGATCAATAGCTATTTCGAAATTGTAGAACGAGAAAAATTTGATATCGATGGTAACTATGTTTTTGAAGAGATCGATGCCGATTATGGAGATGGAAGTTTTGGATCGATAAAGAAAAATAGAGGTTTAGGTAGCTACTATAGCTATGCACGTAATAGTTTAAATTCTAATATCGCAAGTACAGAGCTAAAGGTTGAACATCGTATAGGTAAACATGACTTTACTTACGGTGCTAGATTTGAACAGACCAACTATGTCGATAAGATTAATGAGTACAATTACATCGATTCTGCGGGTTACATTTTGCCGGCTAACACAAATTCTTTTACTTTCGAAAATGCCATTTTTTCTAATAATAATCTTAAAATCAATTCTATTTCCGCTTATATTCAAGACAGCTATGCGATTTCTAGTAAAACTGACTTGCAGCTAGGTGTTCGTGTAAACTATAATGATTTAAGTGACGAGGTTTTAGTTAGCCCTAGGTTTTTGATGTTATATCGACCAACTGAATATAAACTTTGGAGGATTACAGCTGGTATTTACAGGCAGGCTCCGAGTTATAGAAGTATCAGAGGTTTGGATGGTTCCTTGTTTTTAAATCAGAAGTCACAACGCTCTTATAATATATCTGCTGGCTACGATTTTGCTTTTACAGGATTAGGGACTAGAATGAAGTTTACTTCAGAAGTTTATTACAAGTATGCGGATAGAATGATTCCCTACACTATAGATAATGTGAGGGTTAAATATTTAGCAACGGAAACAGCTAAAGGACATACTTACGGAGCAGATTTTTCACTTGGTGGTGAGCTTATTAAAGACTTGATGTCGTTTTTCAGAGTTTCCTTCTTAAGCGCTAACCAAGACATCATTGGGGATAGTTATGTAAAAAGGATTGCGAATGGACAAAATGAAACCATTTATCCGGGTTACCTAAAGAGACCTACAGACCAACGGGTAAACTTTTCAATGTTCTTCCAAGACAGGCTTTTTAGAAGTCCAACTTATAAGGTACATTTAAACTTACTATATGGCTCTAGATTACCTATAGGTTCTCCACAAATTGCTACTTATACCGATGATTTTAGTATTCCAGCTTATAGAAGAGTAGATATTGGTTTTTCTAATGATTTTCTGGATGTACAAGCACTGAAAAGATCTCAGTTTTTGAGTAAGTATTTTAGTTCTGTAATTGCCTATGCAGAAGTTTTTAACTTATTGAATATCAATAATACAGTGTCTTATCTTTGGCTTAAAGATGTAAACAATGTCAACTACGGCATCCCTAATTATTTAACAGGAAGACAGCTTAATTTTAAGCTGATTTTTAAGTTGAAAGACAAGTAGTTTTAAGGATGGTTGTTTTACGAGTTTCGAAAAGTAAACTATTAAGTAGTTAGAATAGTTGAGCCTTGTTTTATTCTTAATCTCCTTAATTTCTTAATGTTGAAAATCCAGCTTCTAGTTTTATTAGTTAAAAATCGGAGTTAATTTGCTATAGTTTTCGGATAATATAGAAGAACTGTATTTTTTCTTTTTCTCAAACGTTTGTCATGTTAGTTATTTAGTTGATAAAAAAGCCGAATAATTAATGTCAAAGTGTTAATTTTGCGCCAATCAAAAACAATAAAAATGAGACATAATTTTGGAGCTGGTCCATGTATTTTACCGCAAGAAGTTTTTAAGCAAGCTTCTGCTGCAGTACTAGATTTTAAAGACGGATTATCAATTTTAGAAATCTCCCATCGCTCACCTGAGTTTGATGCAGTGGTAGAAGAAACTGTGAAATTGGTAAAAGAACTTTTAAATGTACCTTCCGGATATTCCGTGCTGTTATTGCAAGGAGGAGCGAGCCTACAATTTTCGATGGTGCCACAGAACTTATTGCCAGAAGGCGGAACTGCTGCGTACTTAGATTCTGGTGTTTGGGCAAGTAAAGCCATCAAAGAAGTTAAACACTTCGGTAAGGCTAACGTTGTAGCTTCCTCAAAAGACTCCAATTATACTTTTATTCCTAAAGATTTCGTAATTCCAGAAGATAGTGCTTATTTCCACTATACTTCTAACAATACCATTTACGGTACCGAATTATTTGAATTGCCAGTAACGAAAGTTCCTGTAGTTTGCGATATGTCTTCAGATATCATGAGTCGTGAAATTGACGTTGCTAAATACGATATCATTTACGCTGGTGCACAGAAAAATATCGGCCCTGCTGGTTTAACTGTAGTGATTATTAAAGATGAGATTGTAGGCAAAAGCGGAAAAGCTATTCCTTCAATGTTAGACTACAAATCGCACATTGATGGTGGTTCTATGTACAACACACCTCCCGTATTTTCTATCTACACAGCAATGTTGAACCTAAGATGGTTAAAATCTAAAGGTGGTGTTGCCGAAATGGAAAAAGAGAACATTGCGAAAGCAAAAGCTTTATATGCTGAGATTGATAGAAATACTTTGTTTAAAGGAACTTGTGCAGTAGAAGATCGTTCTCGTATGAACATCTGTTTCGTTACGGAAGATCCAGAATTGGAAAAACCTTTCAATAAATATGCTGATGAAGCTGGTTTTGAAGGTCTGAAAGGACATAGAAGTGTAGGTGGTTTCAGGGCATCAATGTATAATGCACTACCAATTACTAGCGTACACGCGCTAATAGATTTAATGCAAAGTTTCGAAGAACAACACAAAAAATAAAAAATGGCTAGAATACTCGCCAATGATGGCATAGATCCAATAGGAAAAAAATTATTAGAAGATGCTGGGTTTACAGTTGATACACAAACTGTTCCTCAAGATCAATTGATTGCTGCGCTACAAAATTATGATGGTTTAACCGTTAGAAGTGCAACTAAAGTTAGAAAAGATGTTATCGATGCCTGTCCGAACCTAAAGTTAATAGGTAGAGGTGGTGTTGGTATGGATAATATTGATGTTGAATACGCAAGATCTAAAGGTGTTACAGTGGTGAACACGCCTGCGGCTTCGTCTTTATCTGTAGCAGAATTAGTGTTTTCTCACTTATTTACAGGTGTGCGTTTCTTGCAAGATGCTAATCGTAAAATGCCTGTAGAAGGTGCTTCTAAGTTCAACGATCTTAAAAAAGCTTATGCAAAAGGGATCGAACTGAGAGGTAAAACTATCGGTATCATTGGTTTTGGAAGAATTGGAAGAGAAACTGCTGCAGTTGCTTTAGGTCTAGGAATGAATGTATTAGCTTATGATTTGTTTCCATTTAGTGGTAACATTACTTTAAACCTAACCTTAGGCATCAAAGTTGAAATTCCGGTAACTACAGTTTCTTTAGAAGAAGTAATTGCAAATAGTGATTTTATTTCTTTACACACACCTTTTGCTGATCAACCAATTTTAGGTGCTGCTGAGTTTGCAGCAATGAAAAATGGGGTAGGTGTAGTAAATTGTTCTCGTGGTGGAACTATCGACGAGCCGGCTTTAATCGAAGCATTGAACTCGGGTAAGGTTTCTTTTGCAGGTTTAGATGTTTTCGATAATGAACCAACTCCCGCAGCTGCACTTTTGGCACATCCAAAAATTTCGTTAACTCCGCATATTGGTGCTTCAACTAACGAAGCTCAAGAGCGCATTGGTACAGAATTAGCTAATTTGATCATCGATCATTTTAAAGGTTAGTTCTATATTCATAGCAAAACAAAGGAGCCCACGATTAAAATCGTGGGCTCCTTTGTTTTTAAACGTTTCGTCATTAACAGCTCGTCATTTCGACCTTGTGGAGAAATCTTTCGAAAGACAGTGCTTAAAAAAATTGTTGCTTTTAATTTATATCGTAGCCGTTTAACAATAGTACAAAGGAGTAAAATCTTTCGATCGATAATACAACTTCAAAGATTTCTCCACTCGCTGCGCTGCGGCCGAAATGACGGAAATACTTACTTCATCGAGTTCGTCAAGGCCCAATACCTAAAGCCTAACACAGCTTTTTGGAACGTGCTCAACTTCATTGGATCTTTTTTATACAAAGAAGGCATTACCAAGTTGTTGAATTTGACCAAGATTTTAAAAAATGCTTTCTTCATGTTATAAAACTTTTATCCCACTTTGTGGCTCTTTGGATTTGATTACTTTGTTTTTTCGGTAGATAATGAAAATGCAAACAGCTGTTGAAATAACAAATAGCACCAAAAAAAGTTGTAGATAATCAGCGTTTTTGCCAGTTTTCTGATTATAATTGAGTAGTTCGTCATTCTTTACCTGTAAATCTCTAATCGTTTTCTTATAGCTGTCTATTCTGAGTTGGTTGTGATCAACGTTAGATTTTACTTGTTGAAACTGAAGGTCTTTATAATCTAAAAGAACTTTCAATTCTGTAAAAATGTTATTGTCGTTAATGGCAATTTGTCTTAAAATCTCATTTGAGTTCTTGATATCTTGCTTAGTTTGGAAACCGAAAATTCCCGTCCTGGCATTTAAGCTCTCTTCATACTGACCAAATCTCGCACTTCGTTCAGCCAGCATAGCATTGATTTTATTACGTTGTAGCTCGTATGCAGTGCTATCTTGAGCAAGGATATTGGTAGTGAATAAACTTACGAAGAGTGTAAATAAAATGGCTTTTCTTATCATCTTGTTATTGTTTGATGATTGTCTAGCAAAGTTTGTGCCTTTGTTAGTTGCCCGTCATTGTGAGGTAAGAAGCAATCTTAAAATGTTTTGTCATTCTGACGTTAGGAAGAATCTGTTAATTTAATGCTATTGACATAAGGCTTCTTCACTTCGCTAAGAAGCCCTCGCAATTGATGATGGAGGAAAGAAAAATACTTAAGGGTGAAACTCGACCCTTACAATATCGTTTAAATGTAAGCCCAATAAGCCACTTGCTTTGCCTTTGTTGATCGCTATTTCTAAATGATTACTAATGCCAAACAAACAAAGTTTTTCACCCTCTGGAACTTCATTGTAATGCCAACTTAATTGAGTGATCGTCTCGCTTTTTCTGAAGTATAAAGTGAAATCACGATTACGCTGTACTTTAGTAAAAAGATCTTTGGTAATATTAGTAATTACGTTACTAAAAGTATCTATGAAAATTACACTACCTCTAATGATATCTCTTTCTATTACAGGGTGTAAGAGCATTCGTTGTTCAATATCGTCAGCATGTATGCCAATTTCTTTGAGTTTGCCACCTTTAGCCAAATGTACAGCTGCTTTTACTAGGATATCAACTAGCGGGAAATGTAAAAACTTCAGATCCTGCATGATATTCAACTCTACCAATTCGTCAGGTTTTTCATCAAAAAGTAGGGAAAAAATTCCGTTATCTGCACCTACAAAATAATGATCTTTATAGCGCAGGGCGATATACTTAGTGTTTTCGTTAAACACAGAATCGATACCTATAAGGTGGACTGTGTTTTTTGGAAAGTAGGTGTAAGAATTTTTGAGTACAAAAGCGGCATAAGAAATATTAAAGGCGGGCACTTCGTGGGTAATATCTATCATATTAACGCTTGGTAGGATACTCAGGATACTGCCTTTTAAAGCAGCCTGATAAAAATCCTTCGAGCCCAAATCTGTCGTTAATGTTATGATCGCCATTAAAATTTAAATATTTATGCTTATTCTTGTGTATAGGCAAATAGCCTACAAATATTCAAATTTAAATCGAATTACACAGGGCGCAGCATTAAAAAAACAATATTTTGAACGAAATAAAACTAATTATAGAGACTAGCGACCAAATTCAATTTTGGGGCGCTAACAACGAGCACTACGAGCAAATTAAGGCTGCTTTTCCCAAACTCAAAATTGTGGCAAGAGGTAATGAGGTGAAGGCACTGGGAGACGAAGCGGAGTTGAAAAACTTTGAGAAGAAGATTAACACTTTGGTAGCGCATTTGGATAAGTTTGGTACGCTAACAGGTAATGATGTGGATTCCATTCTGGGATCAAAGAGAACTGGAACCGACCCTGCTGGTGAAACGCCTACAAGCGCTCCGGTAAGTAGTGGTGAAGTTATCGTGTATGGAAACCATGGACTAATGATAAAAGCTCGTACGGCTAATCAGCGTAAAATGGTAGATAGCATCAATAAAAACGATGTGTTGTTTGCTATCGGTCCAGCAGGTACGGGAAAGACTTATACGGCAGTAGCATTAGCGGTTAGAGCGTTAAAAAATAAAGAGATCAAACGCATCATACTAACTCGTCCAGCGGTAGAGGCTGGTGAAAGCTTAGGCTTTTTGCCAGGAGATTTAAAGGAAAAGGTAGACCCGTATTTACGTCCATTGTATGATGCTTTGGAAGATATGATACCACCAGAGAAGTTAAAACTTTACTTGGAAAATAGAACTATTGAGGTAGCACCACTAGCCTTTATGCGTGGCCGCACTTTAGATAATTGCTTTGTGATATTGGACGAGGCGCAGAACTCAACAGACTTACAACTAAAAATGTTTCTAACCCGTATGGGTCCAACAGCCAAGTTTATCGTAACTGGTGACATTACCCAGATCGACTTGCCGAAAAAAGCGCAATCTGGTTTGCATAACGCACTTCGTATCTTAGGCGATATCAAGGGCATCGATATTATTTATCTAACCGGAGAAGATGTAGTACGACATAAGTTAGTAAAAGCTATCTTAAAAGCTTACGGAGATATTCAATAAAGGGATCAGGTATTAGTGGTCAGATATCGGTAATATTACTAATCGTAATTTAAGTCCGAAGATAAGAATGTAATTCTCTGTCTTCGGACTTTTTGTTTTTCGCATAAAGGTTTCACATTTCTAACAGCATTGTGGAATGAAAAAGGATAAAAAATCGTAACTCGTAAATCTAAAATCGTAAATCTTTAGTATTTTTATACCCTCATGAAAGCAGTAAAAGAAACCCAATTTACTTTTCCAAAACAAACTAGTTTTTATAAAGGTAAAGTACGCGATGTGTATACCATTGATAACCAGTTAATGGCAATGGTAGTAACTGATAGAATTTCGGCATTCGATGTAGTTTTGCCAGAAGCAATTCCATATAAAGGACAGGTGTTGAACCAAATTGCAGCTAAGTTTTTATCGGCAACAAAAGACATCGTTCCAAACTGGGTATTATCTACACCAGACGAAATGGTAACTATTGGCCGCATTTGTGAGCCATTTAAAGTAGAAATGGTAATTAGGGGATACTTGGCTGGACATGCTGCTAGAGAGTATGCTTTGGGCAAACGCGAAGTTTGCGGTGTTGCATTACCAGAAGGATTGAAAGAAAATGATAAATTACCTCAGCCTATTATTACACCAACTACAAAAGCAGCAGTAGGTCATGATGAGGATATTTCTAAAGAAGATATTTTAGCTAGAGGTATCGTATCCTTAGCTGATTATGAAAAATTGGAAGCTTATACGCAAGCGTTGTATAAAAGAGGTATAGAAATAGCTGCCGAAAGAGGTTTGATTTTAGTAGATACGAAATATGAATTCGGTAAAGTAGGTGATAATATTTATTTAATCGATGAGATTCATACACCAGATTCTTCACGTTATTTTTATGCAGAAGGATACGCCGATAGACAAGCAGCTAATGAGCCTCAAAAGCAACTTTCAAAAGAGTTTGTACGTAAATGGTTAATCGAGAATGGTTTCCAAGGTAAAGACGGACAAGTAGTGCCAACAATGACAGAAGAAATTGTAGAATCTATTTCAGATCGTTATATTGAACTTTACGAGCAAATTACTGGAGAGAAATTTGTTAAAAATCCTTCAGAAAGCATTCTGGATAGGATAGAGGATAATACCAAAGCCGCTGTTGAAAAACTGTTGCAGTAACAGTTTATAGTTGGCGCAAAATAGTTAACCAGTTAACCGAACATCAGTTAACCAAAAACAAGAGAATATGAAATTTAGTGTAGATAAGCACGAGAAATATGTAGTGTTGAAATTAGAGGAGCCGAAATTCACTAATGATAACGCACCAGCTTTAAAATCAGAATTCGTGCTTCTAAATACAGAAGGCTACCGAAACATCGTGTTAGATTTATCAGCGGTTAAGGAGTGTGATGATGCACAAGATTTAAGTGCTTTGCTTGCTGGCGACAGACTTTGTAAAGCTGCTGATGGTATTTTTATTGCTTGCAGTGTGAATAAAAGTATTGCACAAATTATCCAAATGTCAAACCTTCATCAATCTGTTACGTTTGTTAATAAGTTAGACGAAGCTACAGACTTGATTTTCATGGAGGAAATTGAGAAGGAGCTTCGTGGAGGAGTAGACAAAGGGTAATATAATTGAATGAAATTTGAAATAACTATTTTAGGTAGCGCTTCCGCTACGCCAGTTTATAATAGAAATCCAACAGCGCAATTGCTTAACTGCAATGAGCGGTACTATCTGATTGATTGTGGAGAAGGTACCCAACAGCAATTGATCAAGTTTGGATTTAAAGCTTCTAAAATAGATTATATATTCATCAGCCATCTACATGGTGATCATTTTTTTGGTTTGGTAGGTTTGCTTTCAAGTTTACACTTAAACGGACGTGTCAAACCCTTGCATCTTTTTGCTCCGCCAGCACTTAAAGAAATTTTAGAGCTGCAGTTCTTACATTCGGACACTCGTTTGCGTTATCCGATTAATTATTATTCGATTAACGCTGCAAAACCAGAGGTGATTTTTAGGAACAATGATGTCATTGTGGAGACGATAGTTCTGAATCATCGTATTCCTTGTACTGGTTTTAAATTTACTGAAAAGAAACGCTTAAGGAAATTGATCGTAGAAAAACTGGAAGAAGACGCTGTTCCTCTAGAATATTACCCAATGCTAAAACGCAGTGTAGATGTTGATTTGCCAGACGGAAAAAGTATTAAATATTTAGATTATACCACAGATTCTGCTATACCTAAAGTTTATTGCTATTGTTCTGATACTATGTACGACGAAAGGTACTTTGCTCAAATAGCAGGTGCAGATACCTTGTACCATGAAGCAACCTTTCTGCATGAAATGTTAGATAGAGCTAACGAGACACATCATACAACGGCACAGCAGGCAGCAGAAATAGCTAATAAAGTGAATGCCAAAAAGCTTTTGATTGGTCACTTTTCATCAAGATATAAAACTTTGGAAGCTTTGTTGGAGGAAGCTAAAAGTGGTTTCGATAACACTGAATTGGCTACTGAAGGTAAAACCTTTGAAATCTAATTCTTACAGAAATATTTCCTTATTATTGCGAGCTTTGTGAAGTAATTTTTGAGAGTAGGATATAGGGTTAACATAAAAAAGGCGAAGAATTAATTTCTTCGCCTTTTTTATATAGTTAAAAACTAAACTATTTATCTTTTTTATTGCCCCCGCCAAATACAGAGAAGTGTACATAACGTTTAGGATTTGCTTTCAAATCGATCATCAATGCATCTAAGTTCTTAGCGGAGTTATTAAGGTTGTCGTACATCTGTCTATCATTAATCAAAGCGCCCAAGGTACCTTTTCCACTTTTAACATCAGCTATGATAGCTTGCAAATCAGTCATTGCCTTGTTTGCATTATTAACTGTCTGTTCAAAATTTAGTGCGGCTACTTTATCTGTAACGGTATTAAGGTTGTTCATTACAGCATCAATTTTAGTACCGTTGTTTTTGAAATTAGCAGTAATTGCTTCTACATTAGATAGGATAGCCGAAAGTTTAGAACTCTCCGAGCCAACCAAAGCGTCAACTTTCTTAGAAGTGGCTTCTAATGAGCTTAAAGTCCCAGCAATACTGGTAAAGCTGCGGTCAATATTTTTCTGCAAATTAGGATTTAATATGGTGTTTACACTAGAAAGAATAGAGTCCATTTTGGCGATAATTGCCTCAGCTTTTTTCTGTACTGGTTGAAAAGTTTCCATTAAGCCTTTTTCTACATTTGTTTGTAAGTAATCGCCATCTTCAGCAAAATTCTTTTCGTTTCCTAACGTCAATACAATTGCTTTACTACCTAATAAATCTGTTCCTTCTAATCTAGCAATAGTGTTTTTAGGGATTTCGTATTTGCCATTGATTTTCAAGGTGGCTTTAATAGTAGCATCTGGCTGTAGCTCCAGCGCAGCAACTCTACCAATCTGATAACCATTTATCAATACGGGTTTAGAAACAGCTAAACCATCAACTTGAGAATAGCGAGCATATAATATCGTTTCGTTAGAAAAAATACTGTTACCCTTTAAAAAATTATATCCGATAATGAGTAGGGCAATAGAGAATGCAGCTAATATGCCTACTTTAGTTTCGTTTTTTATTTTCATCTATGTTGTAGCGATTTTTAGTGGGTAATGGTTTAACATGAACCTGCTAAGCAAATAATGATGTTCGTCTGCTCAAGAAATTCTACGTAATTTTTGATTTATTTAATTTTCTACTTCCTTTTTATATTGTTTAACGGCATTTACTATTGCCATCACTATTTCTTCCTGTCCTTCATCAGAATTGATATATTTTTCCTCATCAGAATTGGAGATGAACCCTATTTCGGTAAGTACAGATGGCATTGCTGCACGTTGTAATATCAATAATCCTTGCTCTTTAACACCTCTGTTAACCCTTTTGTTTACTTCTGTATAATTTTTTTGGATGTAGCTTGCCAAAGCTAAGCTTTTTGAGCGATAAAGAGATTTATATAACGACAACAAGATTGCTTCTTCTGGATCAGTAGGATCATAACTTCCCTTCTTCTTGTAGTTCTTATCTTTGATGATTTCTTCGTTTTCTTTCAAACCAGCATCCATTTCATTGATACGTCTGTAAGCACCAACGAAGGTTTCAGTGCCCCTAACATGACCATTTCCAGGAGGCATAGAATTGCAGTGTATAGAGATAAATAAATCTGCTTTGGCATCGTTAGCAATTTCAGCTCTTCGGTACCAATCTACATCCACATCTGTTTTACGAGTTTGAATAATTTTAATGCCAGGCAATTCTTCCGATAATTTGTTCCCAAGTTTCAATGCAACTTTTAATGCTACTTCTTTCTCCCAAGAATATGCACCTTTTGCACCAGGCTTTACACCGCCGTGACCAGCATCAACTACTATCGTTTTGATTTTATAGCCTTGAGCATTTGCATTTGAAAATGAAAGAGTTAATAGTAAAAAAGCAAAGTATGTAAGTATGTCTCTTAGTCGCATTTAGTCGTGTTTTGCACAAAAGTACAAATTATTAGATTTCTACACTCAATTTATATGCCTGAATAGCTTTTAGTAAACAATTGGTAATTTCTATTTGTCCAGCTTCTGAATTCATGTAGTCTTCTTCTGTAGGATTAGAGATAAAACCTATCTCAGTAAGTACAGCAGGCATTCCAGCTCGGGCTAAAACTGCTAAACTTTTTTCTTGTACACCTCTGTTAACTCTGCCTACATTAACATATTGGTCTTGTATAAATTTTGCAAACTTTAAGCTTTGCGTTCTAAATGTATTTTTCATTAAAGATAAAAGGATGGCACTTTCAGGATCGTTTGCGTCAAAGCCTTCGTAGTTTTCTTTATAGTTTTCCTCTAAAAACATCGATGCGTTTTCCCTTTTAATAGCTTCGTCTTGTTCATCTATTCTTCCACTACCCGATACAAATGTCTCTGTACCTCTGGTAGAAGTGCTTTTTGCGTGTCTAGTCTTATAGATTGGAACTTTTTTGCCTTTTTTACGAGTGTAACCGCTGATATATCGTTGTGTGAAAACGGGCATGTCGTTACAATGGATAGAAATGAAAAGATCAGCCTTTACCTGATTTGCTAAGCCAATTCTTTCGTACAATGGAATAAAGACGTCTTCTGTTCGGGTATAAACTACTTTTACGTCCTTTATATTTTCTTCAATTAATTTGCCTAAGCGTAAGGCTGTTTTTAATGCCACATCTTTTTCTGTAGAATAAGCACCTCTGGTCATGCCATCTTTGCCTCCATGACCAGCATCAATAACAATTGTTTTTATTTTGTATTGCTGTGCAAATAACTGATTATCAATTATTAATATGAAAAAAAGCGAAATTAGTGCGATCAATATTTGTTTTGCTCTGTTCAATGGTATATTTTTCATTAATTTTGAACGTTTTGTGGTAAAGATTATTGCAAAATAAACATTCACACACAAATTTGAAACTTTTACAGACACTCATTTTTTCAACTTTTTTAGTGTTGTTAGCCCTATCGGCTGATACTAAAGTTTTTGCATCGGCTCCTGCCGGATTTTTTCAGACTTTGCCGAAACAAACTGATACCGTAAAACGGGATACTACCAAAAAACCAATGAAAAAAAGCGGCCTCGATTCGAAGTTGGAATATTATGCCAAAGATTCGGTGGTGGTAGATAAAGCAAATCAAATTCAGTATTTGTATGGTGGTGCACGTGTTAAGTACGAAGGATTAGAATTGGACGCAGATTTCATCAGATTTGATAGTAAAAACAAATTGATTTTCGCCAGAGGCAGTACCAACGATAAAGGTAAATATTTAGGCCGGCCAATTTTTAAGACTGATGGGCAAGGATCTTCCATGGCAGATTCGTTAAGTTATAACATACAAGCTGGCAATGGTATTGTGCATGGCGTTTTTACAGAGCAAGAAGGAGGCTTCTTTTCTGGTGGTAAAACAAAAATGCAACCAGATAACGAGTTTCACGTTTCTGGTACTACTTATAGTACATGTAACTTGCCGCATCCACATTTTGGTATTTATATCACAAAGGGCATTGCAACAGAGAAGCATATCATAACGGGTCCGGTATACATGAAGTTTGAGGATATCCCTATGCCATTGGGGTTGCCCTTCGCTTTTTTTCCAAAACCTAATAAAAAATCATCAGGTTTTATACTGCCAACGCCAGGAGAAGACGCCACTAGAGGTTTCTCTTTATTGGGTGGGGGGTATTATATGGCCTTTAATGATTATATGGATGCTAGGTTGCTTACTAACGTTTTTACCAACGGCTCTTATGATTTAACACTAACTTCTAATTATACCAAAAGATATAAGTATAACGGAAATTTCAATCTAAATTATTCCAGTACCCGTAATGGTTTAGAGGGAACACCTCAGTACGAGCCAGTGAAAACCATCCAGATTGGTTGGAACCATAGTCAAGGTGCTAACGCTAAGCCCGGAACCACTTTTAGTGCTTCGGTAAATGCAGGTTCTACGAGGTATAACGAGATAACCGCTGGTGGTGGGACTTACGATCCCAATAGGTTTTTACAGAATAACATGAGTTCAAGTATCTCTTATGGGAGAGTATTTGGTGATGGCCTGTTCAATTTTACTTCTGCACTTAGGCACCAACAGGAAAACGTGAGTAGAACTATCAGTTTAACTTTACCAGATATCAGTTTAAACATGACAACTATCAGTCCTTTTGCTTCAAAGAAGCAAGTAGGCGATCAAAAATGGTATCAAAAACTGACATTGGGATATAGCATGAATGCTACAAATTCGATCAATACTACAGAAGATCAATTGTTTGCTCCAGGAGGATTTAACAAATTTACCGGTGGAGTAGATCATAACGTTCCTATTAGTTTGCCATTTACTGTGGCTAATTATCTAAATTTTACATCAAGTATAAATTACTCCGAAAGATGGGATTTCAAGACTGTTCATAAAAGATTTATTAGAAACAGTTCGGGTTTTGAGGAACGAATAGATACCCTTAATGGATTTAAACGAGGTGGTAGATACAATATAAGTTCTGGCGTATCGACAAAGGCTTATGGTGTAAAACAATTTAAAGGTGATGGAGCACTGAGAGCTATCAGGCATATCATTACGCCAACTGTAAGTCTGAGTTATTCTCCAGATTTTTCGGATGAGCGATATGGCTACTACGAAAATGCGATGTATTATACTGATGATCTTAGACCTGGTATGAGTGTGCCTACCGGAGAGTTTGTTTATGAAAATGGCGCCATTAAAAAATATTCTGTGTTCTCTAGTGGTTGGGGCTCTCAGGGCAAAAACGGAAGTATTAATTTTGCTGTAGATAATAACGTTGAGTTGAAAGTTAGGAACAGAAAGGACACGACGGGTACTGGCGAAAGAAAACTTGCTATTCTACAAGGTTTGAGCTTTAGCAGTAGTTATAACTTTTTCAAGAACTTTCAAAAATTGAGTCCAATAACTTTTAGTGGTCGTTCGCAATTCACTGAAAAATTAGGTATAACCTTTGGTGGTACTTTCAGTCCTTATTTAGTAGAAAATGTTCCTTTAACCACTGGTATCGGAGCAAATCAGATTACTACTTACTCATATCAAGAAGTAGATAAATATGTATGGAAAGATGGTAAATTGCCTAGATTAACCAACTTTAGTCTTTCTTTTGATTATAGTTTAAATCCTGAAGCATTCAAAAAAAGGAACGAGAATATTGATAAAATAAATCAAAATAATCCGCCTGCAACCAGAACCCAAGAACAAATAGATCAATTAAATGCCATTAGTAAAGATCCAAATGCTTTCGTAGATTTCAATATACCTTGGAACTTTACTTTTTCTTACAGCTTTAATTACAATAATATGTTGGGTAGACCTGAAAGTAGAAATGTAAACAACACGCTCAATTTTAATGGTGATTTTAACCTCACCTCAAAATGGAAAATTCAATATACATCAGGTTATGATTTTAAGGCTAAAAATTTATCTCAAACTTCTTTCTCCATATATAGAGACCTGCATTGTTGGGATTTTAGTGCAAATTGGATACCTTTTGGTACCTATCAAAGTTATTCTATAGATATTAAGGTTAAGGCCTCTGTTTTGCAAGATTTAAAATTGAGCAAACGTAAAGGTTATTACACTACCTATTAAACATTAACATAGATGCTGGCGGAAATTATAACTATTGGCGATGAGATACTCATTGGCCAGATTGTAGATACCAATTCAGCTTGGATGGCTACAGAATTGAATAAAATAGGAGTGAAAATTAAACAGATCACTTCTATTTCTGACGAAGCAGGACATATCGTGGCCGCTTTAAATGAAGCTCAAGAACGTGCTGATATTATCTTAATTACAGGTGGTTTAGGTCCTACAAAAGATGATGTAACTAAAATTACACTGGCTAATTATTTTAATATGCCACTTAAGTTGGACGAAGCGACACTTGCACACGTAAAACAGTTTTTCGAAAAGCTTAACAGGCCAATGATTGAGGCTAACATCAAGCAAGCTGAAGTGCCAGATGGTTGTACGGTGATTACAAACAAAAACGGTACTGCTCCATGTATGTGGTTTGAGCATAATGACAAAATCATTGTTTCTATGCCAGGTGTGCCATTTGAAATGAAATATTTAATGGAGGATGAGATTATTCCTCGAATTAAGAAAGCGTTCAAACTCCCTTTTATAGTTCATCAAAGTATTCTCACTGCTGGCTTAGGTGAATCTTTTTTGGCAGAACAGATAGCGGATCTGGAAGAGGCATTGCCCTCGCATATTAAATTAGCCTACCTGCCAAAATTAGATCAGGTAAGGTTGCGATTGAGTGCTTCTGGTATCAATGAAGATGCACTGTTGGCAGAAATTGCTTTACATACTAATAAAATTGTGGAAAGGCTTGAGAAGCATGTGGTGCTAACTGAGGACTTGCCTTTTGAAAAAGCTATTCTCAATTTAATGGGCAAGCATAAGTTGACTCTTTCACTGGCTGAAAGTTGTACTGGTGGATACATCTCTCATCTATTTACGCAACATCCAGGTTCTTCAACTGTATTTCAAGGGGGCGGAGTAACCTATTCCAATGCATTGAAGCAATTATTGTTGGGTGTAAAAGAGGAAACACTAGATGAGTTTGGTGCAGTTAGTGAGCAAACAGCAAAGGAAATGGCTATAGGTGCAGTAGCGAACTTCAAAACGGATTATGCAATTGCAGTTACTGGTATTGCAGGTCCAGATGGAGGTTCGGTAGATAAGCCAGTTGGCACAGTTTGGGTAGCCGTTGCTAGTAAAACCCAAGTGAAGGCAAAAATGTATAAATTTGCCAGCCAGCGTTTGCAAAATATAGAACGATCGGCTATGGCTGCTATGATGATGCTTTTTTTGCAGTTGAAACAAGATTTGAATGTAAAGCCCTAAAAAGCGTATTTTTGTCTGTTAACCTAAATTTACATTAACATAAAATATATGGCTCAATACGAATTGTTATTGCCTAAAATGGGAGAAAGTGTCGCCGAAGCAACCATTATCAAATGGACTAAACAGCCTGGTGATCACATTGGCTTGGATGATACCATTTTAGAGATTGCCACTGATAAGGTAGATTCAGAAGTGCCTTCACCAGTGGAAGGTAAATTGGTGAAACATTTATTCGCAGCAGATGATGTGGTTCAGGTAGGTGCGGTGATTGCTATTATAGAGGTAGAAGGAGCTGGAGAAGTACAAGTTAAGGCTCCGGAGCCAGAAATAATTGTAGAAATAAAAGAGGAATCTGCTGTTGAAACTTCAATCCCAGGTATTGGTCAGTTACCAACAGAAACTAAAAACCTAGAGTTAACCAACGTCGATTTTAAATCATCAGATCGGTTCTATTCGCCTTTGGTAAGAAATATTGCCAAAGAAGAAGGAATTGCTATTGAAGAGCTAGATAGTATCAAAGGTTCTGGCGCTGACGGTCGATTAACGAAAGAAGATTTACTTCAACATATTCAGGCAAAAAAAGGCGGAAGTCCTTCTAGAATTAGTGATACTTTGGTGCAAGCGAAAGTGGAGATAGCGCCTAGTCAAGAGAAGGTGTCATCACCGGCTCCGGTTGCTGCTAGTGTAAGCGGTAGTGATGAGATCATTGAAATGGATAGAATGCGTAAGCTTATTTCTGACCATATGGTGATGAGTAAGCAGACTTCACCTCACGTAACTTCTTTTGTAGAAGCTGATGTTACCAATTTAGTGCTGTGGCGTAACAAAGTGAAGAAAACTTTTGAGCAACGTGAAAATGAAAAAATTACTTTTACACCAATCTTTGTTGAAGCGGTAGCAAGAGCAATTAAAGATTTTCCAATGGTCAATGTTTCTGTAAATGGAACGCAAATCATCAAGAAGAAAGATATTAATATAGGGATGGCTGCAGCCTTACCGTCTGGGAATCTAATTGTACCGGTAATTAAAAATGCCGATCAATTAAATTTAGTAGGCTTAACTAAGGCTGTTAATGATTTAGCTAACAGAGCTCGTAATTCTAAATTAAAACCAGATGAAACTCAAAATGGAACTTTCACGCTAACTAACGTAGGTTCTTTTGGTAATGTAATGGGTACGCCGATTATTAATCAACCTCAGGTAGCTATTTTGGCTGTTGGAGCGATAAAAAAGAAGCCCGCAGTTTTAGAAACGGAACATGGTGACGTAATTGCAATTAGACATATGATGTTCCTTTCTCTATCTTACGATCATAGGGTGGTAGATGGCGCTTTAGGTGGTTCTTTTGTTCGCAGGGTAGCAGATTATCTAGAGAACTGGGATATCAATAGAGAAATATCGTAGACTTCTATTTGAATGATATAAATCGAGCTTCGCAGGGTTTTCTTGCGGAGCTTTTTTATTTTCAGCTAGAGATATGCACTTCTCGTTGTTGTAAATATAGGTAAATGGGAAGTTTAAAGGTAGAAACCTGATTCTTCATGTGTATCTCTTTATGCTAAAATCTTATTTAGATAAGGCAAAATAGCGCAGTAGTACATGCTTTACCTTTGGTTATATTTGTTTTTGCTAACCAATTAACTCGTATGAAGCTAAACATGATTCTAAAGCGATCTGCTAAAACATTTTTTGTATTATTCCTTCTGCTCTTTTTTGTTAACCCATCCTTTTCCCAAGTTAAATTTCCTGGAGTGGTGATTGTAGAAAGCAAAGATCCGTTTAAAGAAAGGATTTACTCGCCAAGCATCGTGATATTACCTGATGGCTCCTATGTCGTGTCGCAAGATATGTCTAAAGGCATAGGAATTCACAAAAGTACAGATAAGGGACTTACATGGAAGTTTATCACTAAAATTGATATTGGACATTGGGGAGGACTTTTTGTACATAAGGGTATGCTTTACGTAATGGGTACAAGCAAGTCGTTTGGTGATGTAATCATTAGGAAATCTACTGATGGTGGTAAGACCTGGACAGAAAGTATAGATGAAAATAGTGGTGTTATTTTTAAAGGTAGATACCATACGGCTCCAGTTCCAGTAGTTGTTCACAATGGGCGCATCTGGCGTGCTTATGAAGAAACTCTAGGTGATGATCCAAACCGTGATTTCTATGCTTTAGTGATTTCTGCGCCTGTAGATGCCGATTTGTTGAAAGCCTCAAGCTGGACAAGATCGAATTCGATAAGATTTGAAGAAAAGTGGGTCAATGCTAAGCGCCCAAATTGGTTGGAAGGAAATATTGTAGTTACGCCTGAAGGTAAATTGATAGATTTTATGAGATTGGAAACCTGGTTAGGTAAAGATCAGAAATATGAACTGGAAGGCGCAGCTGCAGGTAAACCACGACATGAAGTGGCTGCTGTAATTTCAGTTGCCGATGATGGAAAAAAAGTTTCTTTTGAAAATAAACCTTCAGAATATGTGCTCTTCCCTGGTGCCGAAACTAAGTTTACTATTCGATACGATTCATTGTCGCGTACCTATTGGACCGCAGTAAACAAGATTACTTACTTTGACAAGAAGTCCACCGAAACCTATAATGGAAATTGGCACCAACGTAACTTGTTGGCACTTTATTCTTCAAAAGATTTGAAAAATTGGGAAGAAAAATATCACATAGTGAAATGGAATACGGGCACTCCTTTAAATACTTGGGATGTGTTCGGCTTTCAATATGCCGATTGGCAATTTGAGGGTAATGATATCATTTTGGTGAGTAGAACTTCGTGGTACGGGGCTCGTTATCATGATGCAAATATGATGACTTTTCATCGGATCAAAAATTTTAGAAATGTGAAGCTCTCGGAATCTCCATCCGATTTATATCCACTTACCATTACCAAGGATATTTTGACTTTCGATTTGAATAAAGCAGAAATAAATGGTAATGAAGTTAAACCTAGTTGGACAGAAAAGGGAATAAAATCAGCTATACTTAAAGTGGGTAAAGGTGCGCAACTAGAAAATAAAGGATCTGGTAGGTTATTGTTAAATGCTTTAAGGCCAAGTAAAATTAAAACACATGCTATAGATCGTGAGCAGTATGTTGACGTAGAAGTGTCGGCAGTAGAAGGATATAGATTAAATATCGCCAGTATAGATTTGAAGTTGGGTAAAAACTTGGAAGAAACAGTAAAGTCGAAATGGCATTTTAGTGTTGATGGCGGCAAGACGTTTAAAGAAATTACCAATTATGATTTTCCTTTAGCGCAGGTAAATGATCAAGGAACACCTCAGTCGAAACTTTATTTGTGGGGTTACAAAGAATTACAGAATATAGACTCTAATCAGAAATTGATTTTAAGGATGTATTTCTTTGGTTATAATGATAAACAAATGCAGTTTTCAATCAACGATTACTTGAAAATTGGAGGAACTGTAACGAAATAGGTGTTAGCCATAGATGCTTAATAAAATGTATTGGAAGCTTTTTAGCATCAACGTTCTTATCTAAAATAGTTAACAATAAAACTGCTGCTGACCTGTAGTGAAGAAGAAAGCTATGCGGTAAATATAAATTAGCATTCGGGAGAATTAATTCGCTGGCTAATCTTAAAAACATGTAAAACGTAAAAGCCCAGACATCCATCTGGGCATTTTACTATCAAAACAAAACAATATAAAAATTTAATTTGCAAGTATTGCTTCTTCGGCAATAGCCTTTATATTCTGCTCGCTATAAGTAATTCTACCAGTTTGAGCAATAAAAACATCCTTGTTTACCAAAATATCCTTATTCTCTAAAAGACTTTTTAAAGTCACGTTTCCAATCACATATTTGTAATCATTACGAGAGAAACGTTCTGAAATATTCTCAACCTGTAGCTTCTCTACTGTATATTCATGTTGGTAGCGTAAATAAACTTCTAGGCTTACTTTATCGGTGTGTATTAAGCCATTTTTTTGATGGTATTTTTTGTATTCGTAGCGATAATCGTAGCGTAAAGCAGCAATATCTGAAAGTACAGCCGCACCTGTTGGATGGCCACCTGCTCCCTTACCAAAGAAGAATTGCTTATCGGCAAAGGCTGCTTGTACCGTTACACCATTGTATTCATTTTCTACATTGTAAAGAAAATCATCACTTTTCACAAACTTAGGTAGCACAAAAGTAATTACCTGTTTAGTGCTAATTTTTCTTGTAGTTGGCACTAATTTGATCTTGTAGTTTTTCTCTTTGGCATATTGAATATCAGCATCGCTCAAATTCTGTATACCAATGTTCAAGATCTTATCAGGATTTAAAAACAAACCATAAGCATGCGCTGTAGCAATGGTCAGTTTGAATTTAGGATCATATCCTCCAACATCTAAAATTGGATCGGTTTCCGCAAACCCTAAATCTTGCGCTTCTTTTAAAGCAGATTCGTAACTAGCTCCTTCGTTAAATATTTTAGAAAGAATATAATTAGATGAACCATTGAAAATTCCGCTAATGCCATGCAACAACTCATTATCATAGTATTCTTCTAGGTTTCTTATAATTGGAATACTTCCGCAAACAGCACCTTCGTACAATAATGAAGTACCGTATTCTTCTTGTAAGTGAACTAACTCTTCTAAGTGAGTAGCAATCATTTTTTTATTCGCAGAAACTACGTTTTTGCCAGTAGTTAATGCTCTTTTTGTAATCTGATAAGCTGCATCAGCATCGTCAATTAGCTCAACAATAGTATTAATTTCTGGATTGTTTAATATCTCATCATGAGAGGTCGTGAAAAGATGTGCATCTAAAGTTCTTTTCTTTTCTGGGTTTTTGATGGCGATTTTAACCACCTCAAGATTTAGGTTTTGTGCTTTGATAATATCATGCAAGCCTTGGCCAACAACGCCAAATCCAAATAATCCTATTTTAAGTTTCTTACTCATGTGTTTTAAAGGTATTGAGTTTGGCGTTTGGCTATGTTTTGTAAGCGCTAAACTCTTTTTGCTAAGGTGTTTGCTATTTTAACTTTTCGCTTTTAACTTTTTAAGCGATGTGTTGTAGTTTAATTACTTTTTTGTTTTTGCTGGCACTTTCTTTCAGGAAATGCCCAATAATATTAGTCAACTTATCAGTCTCTATTAAGAAACCGTCATGACCATAAGCACATTTAATACTCGCAAACTGAGCATCATCAATGTGTTTCGCCAAAAACTGTTGCTCGGTAATAGGGAAGAGGATATCGTTTTCTATGCCTATTACTAATGTGTTTGCTTTAATTAGTTTCAATGCCTCTGCAATGCTTTTTCTTCCTCTACCCACGTTGTGACTATCCATAGCTTTGCTTAAATACCAATAGCTGTAGGCATTAAAGCGTTTGCACAATTTTTCTCCTTGATAGTTTTGGTAGGATGATGCCCTGAAATCTGTCACTTTATCATTTACACTTTCCAATTGAGTTTCATTGTAAGCTTCATAAGTTCTGTATGATAGCAAAGCAATACTTCTCGCAGTTTTCAAACCTTTTAATCCGCCATCTGGTTGGTTAGCATAAAATGTCCGATCGGTAGCAATTGCTAAACGCTGACTTTCATTAAATGCAATTCCCCAAGGAGAATGAGCAGCATTTGTTGCTACCAAAATCAGGTTCTCAATTTCAGTTTTACCTGCAATAGACCATTCTAGAGCTTGCTGGCCGCCCAACGAACCACCAATTAATACTTTAACCTGTTTAATACCCAAATGGTCTGCCAACAATTGATGTATGGATGCCAAATCTCTAATGCTAAACTCCGGAAAAGCTAAATAGTAAGGCTGACCAGTAGTAGGATTGATACTTAGTGGATTTGTAGTGCCATAATTCGATCCCAAAATGTTGGCACATATAATAAAATGCTCTTCGGGATTAAATAAGTTTTTAGTGCCAAATAAGCCTTTCCACCAATCTAATACATCTGCATTTGCTGTTAGCGCATGACAAGCCCAAATTACATTATCTTTTTTTGCATTTAAGGTACCATAAGTTTGATATGCAATTTCGAGATTGCGGAGTTTTTTCCCGCTCTCTAGCTTGAATACTTTGGGATATTTATAGTTTAATGAAGTACTACTCATTGTTGGGTTGTTGTTGGTTGTGGTGTTGTTTTAGTTTAAGGAAGCAAGCGCTTGTTCAAAATCGGCTTTAATGTCATCTATATGCTCAATACCTACAGAAACTCTTAACAGATTTGGTGTTACACCAGCGGCTAATTGCTCTGCATCAGACAATTGTTGATGCGTAGTTGCTGCAGGTTGAATAATCAATGTTTTAGCGTCGCCAACGTTAGCCAAATGACTTACCAATTTTAAGTTGTCTACTACTTTAATTGCATTCTCTTTACTGCCTTTAACCTCAAAGCTTAGTACTGCCCCAAATCCGTTTGATAAATATTTTTTCGCATTTGCGTGATATGGGCTGCTTTCTAAACCAGGATAATTTACTTTAATAACTGCCGGATGATTTTCTAACCATTTAGCCAAAGCCAATGCATTTTCTACGTGGCGTTGAACTCTTAACGATAAAGTTTCTAATCCCTGTAACAACAAGAAGGAATTGAATGGTGATTGCGAAGCTCCGAAATCTCTTAATCCTTCAACGCGTGCTCTGATAATGAATTGAATATTTCCAAAAGGACCATTTTGCCCAAAAACATCATTAAATACTAAACCGTGGTAACCTTCTGATGGTTCTGTAAACGCTGGGAATTTACCATTACCCCAATTGTAGTTTCCACCGTCAACAATTACACCACCAATGCTAGTGCCGTGGCCGCCAATCCATTTGGTGGCAGATTCTACAACTACGTTTGCGCCATGTTCCAATGGTTTGAATAGATATCCTGCAGCGCCAAATGTATTATCTACAATTAAAGGTAAATCATGTTTTTTGGCGATGGCAGCAATTTGTTCGAAATCGATGATACTAAAAGATGGATTACCAATGGTTTCTAGATAAAGCGCTTTTGTATTTTCGTCAATTTTAGCTTCAAAATCTGATGGATTATCACCATCCGCAAATTTTACGCTAATACCTAAACGTTTAAAAGCAACTTTAAACTGATTATAAGAACCACCGTACAAGTGACTAGATGAAACAAAATTATCTCCAGCTTGTAAGATGTTATTTAACGCAATAAATTGTGCCGCTTGTCCTGACGCTACTGCTAATGCCGCTACTCCGCCTTCCAAAGCTGCAATGCGCTTTTCGAAGACATCCGTAGTAGGGTTCATGATGCGGGTATAAATATTTCCGAACTCTTTTAAAGCAAAAAGATTTGCACCGTGTTCCGAATTTTTAAAGCCATATGAAGTAGTTTGGTATAGAGGAACTGCTCTTGAACCAGTTGTTGGATCGATTTCTTGTCCTGCGTGTATCTGTAGTGTTTCGAATTTATGATTTTGTGACATGTGATTTTGCGGTTTTAGATTTACGATTTTGGATTTGACTTAAGCCTAGGTTTTAGGTGTATAGTGACGTTGCGTATCCCGATTTATCGGGACCTTCCTAGTTTGAAGAAGATTACAAAATGGAAGTTTTTTAGGACTAGTATATGCTACAGCACATACAAATCATCAATTGCATGGTATTGCAACTGTGAATAGTAGGGATATAAATTACATTGCTGTCGACCTGTTCGGGAAACGTGTTTCTTGAAGAAAAAGAATTAATTAGTTTCATCTTATTAATTTATATTTCCAAAATGCACCATGCAATTTGGTCAGGAATTGGCACCTTCTCTTTTTGAGGGTTGCCAGTGGGTCAGTGAGCCTGTCTCTCGCCACTTCTTTATAAATCAATAACCTTATTAGGTGATTGACTTTTATTTGGTATTCCAAATAATGTTTCAAATATAGGCTGTTTTTTGTTTTAATGCAAAATAAAATTTTGAATAATATTTATATCGTTGATTTTCAGTTGTTTGTTTTAGGCTTAACACAGGTGCACAGATAAATAGTTTTTATAATTCTATCTATATTACCTGTGTGTCTGTGGCTAAAAAGACATTAGGATGTATTTAATGTTTATCAGCAGCAGAATAAAATACTAACTTTGTAGACTTACTATATATTATTAAAATATTGAATACCGAATTTCTAAATAGCATTATACAACGTCAAAATCAGCAACAGGTTGTACCTTCTAATCAGATGATTGCGAATTGGGCGCAGTCTTTATTGAATTTGATTTTTCCTGAAAGAGGAGCCTCTACAAATTACAATCAGGATGTATTGAAAGGTGTTTTCTTTGAGCTGAAAGAAGAGCTGCAGCTGATATTAAAATCCACTAAGGCTTGTAATAAAAACCAGTATAAGGAAATTGCTGAGACATTTTTCAATGGTTTGCCCGAAGTTTACAGAAAGCTAAATACAGATTTGATTTCCATTGTAGAAGGTGACCCCGCCGCTAAAAGTGAATTTGAAATTATCAGATGTTATCCAGGTTTTTTCGCCATTGCGATGTATCGTTTTGCACATGAATTACATTTATTAGATGTGCCGCACATTCCTCGTATTATTACAGAATACGCTCATACCGTAACGGGAATTGATATCCATCCGGCAGCAGAAATTGGAGAGTATTTATATATCGACCACGGTACAGGTTTGGTTATTGGTGAGACGACAGTGATTGGCAACCATGTAAAATTATACCAAGGAGTAACTTTAGGTGCATTGAGTGTGGATAAATCTAAGTCTAACTCTAAGCGACACCCAACAATTGGAAACCATGTAATTATCTATTCTGGAGCAACTATTTTAGGTGGAGAAACCTTTATTGGCGACCACAGCATAATTGGAGGTAATGTTTGGTTGACGAAAAGTGTGCCTCAGGGCTCAACGGTTTATCATCAAGCAGAGATTAAAATTAAAGAGAAGGATAGTTGATGGTTAATAGTTTTGGACTACCTACGAAATCTCCTAATCTGTGAAATTATATTAAAAAATGAAAACCATTATAGATTGTATCGGAAATACGCCCTTGGCAGAAATTAGGTATCTCAATACTAATCCGAACGTTAAGATTTACGCCAAACTTGAAGGTAATAATCCAGGTGGAAGCGTAAAAGATAGAGCTGCACTGAATATGATCCGTAGTGCGATGGAAAGGGGAGAGATTGACAAAAACACAAAGCTCATTGAAGCAACTAGTGGAAATACAGGCATCGCCTTAGCTATGATTGCTTCGATTTATGGTATTGAAATTGAATTGGTAATGCCATCTAGTTCTACTAGAGAGCGTACTTTAACCATGGAAGCATTTGGTGCGAAAGTGACTTTGCTAGAATCGATTGAAGTCTGTAGAGATTATGCTGAAGAGAAAGGAACACAACCTGGCTATTTTTTGTTAAATCAGTTTGCTAACCCGGATAACTATCTAGCACATTATAAAACTACGGGTCCCGAGATTTGGAATGAAACTGAGGGAAAAATCACACATTTTGTAAGTAGCATGGGGACCACTGGGAGTATCATGGGAAATTCGAGATATTTAAAAGAGAAGAATCCTGATATTCAGATTGTGGGTTGCCAACCTACAGAAGAATCTTCGATTCCAGGTATTCGCCGTTGGCCAATTGAGTATTTGCCCAAAATTTACGAACCTCAGCGGGTAGACCGAATTATGGATGTTTCTCAACAAGATGCAACTTTGGCCGCAAGAGCATTGGCAAGGAAAGAAGGTATTTTTGCAGGTATGAGCAGTGGGGGAGCATTACATTGTGCCTTGCAATTAGCAGAAGAATTAGAAAGTGGTTTAATTGTGTTTATTACTTGCGATAGAGGAGATAGGTATTTGAGTAGCGATTTGTTTGGGTAGACTCTCACCGTCATGTAATGGAGAAATCTTTGAACGTACATATCTAAAGATTTCTCCACTACAGTAGAAATGACGAAGTAATAATAACTTCTGCGAATTTTACTTTCACCTATTATTTAAGCTAAAGCTTGCTTCAAGTCTGCAATTAAGTCGTCAACATGTTCTAAACCAACTGAAATTCGGATTAAATTTTGTGGAGTTTTGGTAGTGGGGCCTTCCACAGAAGCACGGTGTTCAATCAAACTTTCTACACCACCCAAACTTGTAGCCTGACTAAATATTTTTACGCTGTTTACTACTTTTCTGGCGGTATCGGCATCACCTTTGGTTAAGATAGAAAGCATACCACCAAAACCTCGCATTTGTTTCTTTACAATCTCATGTTGTGGATGCGAAGCTAATCCTGGGTAATAAACCGTTTCTACTTTAGGGTGTTCGTTTAAATAGTTGGCCAATTTCTCCGCATTTTCACAATGTCCCTTTACACGATAAGCTAACGTTTTGATACTTCTCAATAATAAAAAACAATCAAATGGAGAAGGAACAGCCCCTCCAGTTTCTTGCACGTTTTTAATTTTCTCCCAAAACTCATTCTTGGCGGCAAAAGTTAATGAACCACCTAAAACGTCGCTATGTCCACCAATGTATTTCGTAGTAGAGTGCATTACAATATCGGCACCTAAAGCAATTGGGTTTTGTAAAATTGGAGAGGCAAAAGTACTATCCACCGCAAATATTAATTTGTGCTTCTTGGCAATTGTTGCTAAAGCTTCAATGTCACAAATCTTTAGCAGGGGATTGGAAGGTGTTTCTGCCCATAGCAATACTGTCTCAGATTTTATATATTTTTCAACTTGATCAAGGTCTGTTAAATCAACGAAATCGAAACTCAAAGTATCTGCAAAAATGGTTAGCAATTGCTTTTTAAATCCCCAATACATATCGTCGGGAGCTATAATATGGCTACCAGGTTTCAACGCCTGAAAAATGGCCATCCCCGCTGTATTTCCAGAAGAAAATGCACGAGTATCTGCACCGCCCTCTAACTCGGTAATTACTTTTTCTAATGCAGAGCGATTTGGATTGCTTATTCTACTATACATATGACCACCAGGGTAGCCACCATCTTCGCCTCTAAAGTACGTTGTAGAAAGATGAATAGGAGAAGTAACATCTCCTGTAATCGTTTTTACTAAGTTAGAGGCGTGAATAGCAGTAGTTTCTGGCTTCATAGTAATTATATTGATAAGTGATGAAAACAAATGTAGAGTAAATAGCTTAAATACTTTATTTTTGGCAGGATTTATGTGAAGAGTTTCACGAAAATTACACAAAGATTGAAGAAGTTTTCGACGGAAATTTTACTTCTACTTTGAAAAATAAACAAAAAATGAAGCCATCCCGATATATTGGGAGAGTTTCATCGCAATTGAAAACAAAATCAAAAACAGATGAAAAGATTAATTTTAGCTATGGCTTTATTCTCTGCATCATTAGTGGTGTTAGAAAGCTGTTCTCCGAAAACTACAACAGGTGCACCTGCGGTTAGAAGAGGTAATGTTACAGGTAATTGGATGTTAAACAATATTACCTTCGAAGGTATTCCTGATGTAGCAGTAAGATCATTTTTGGGCGAAAG
The DNA here is from genome assembly GCA_029959615.1 of Flavobacteriaceae bacterium PS02338. GTDB lineage: Bacteria > Bacteroidota > Bacteroidia > Sphingobacteriales > Sphingobacteriaceae > Pedobacter. The sequence goes on from JASCOD010000014.1 coordinate 54,770, forward strand.
CTCTTATAAATGTTTTATAGGAAGTACTTGGAGCTTGACCAATAGCGGTAACGGCAGTTACAGTTTGCCTACTAGCGCTAGCTGCTCTGCTAAAACTCAAACTATTTTCTGGTCGGTAAGTGCAGCAGATGAAACCTTTCAATTTAAAAAATTATATGAAGGAGAAAAAGCAAAGAATGTAACAGAAGGTTATCGTCTGGTGTTAACAAGTGCAGATGATAACACAATGACCATTAAATCTCCGATAGAATACAGTGGAAAAACTGCTTACGTAGTGATGAACTTCGTGAAAGCAGTAAAATAATTATCCATCAAATTCAAAAATATTTGAAGCCAGAAGCATTTATGCTTCTGGCTTTTTTTTAAACGTATAAATACGTGAAAATATCAGTATTTACTCTTGAAAGCTAATTCTAAGGAACTTTTCCCTTACTTAATCGTTCAGCTTTATATGATTAGTAAGAATGCTATGAAAGAAAACATTGATCCAAAAGAATTATTTCCAGCACCACCATTTAAAACTCCTAAACAAAGATATCCAGGTACAGAAGATCAAATGAAACCCAAAGCCGATCACGGCGAAGAAAGCTATGTTGGTTATGGTCGTTTCTTGGATAAGAAAGTAATTATCACAGGTGGAGATTCTGGAATTGGCAGGGCAGTAGCTATTGCATTTGCAAGGGAGGGAGCTGATGTTTTAATTAGTTATTTGGCAGATATAGAAGATAAAGATGCAGAAGAAACTGCTGATTATGTAAGAAAAGCAGGCAGAAAAGCAGTACTTATGAAAGGTGACATCACAGATGAAAAGCAATGTAAAGCTATCATCAATAAAGCAGTTAAGGAGTTTGGTAAAATTGACGTACTCATCAATAATGCTGCTTTTCATATCAGTAGAAAGAAGATCGAAGAAATTCCAAGTGACGAGTGGAATTTAACCTTTGATACCAACGTAAATGCCATATTTTACCTTTGCAAAGCAGCGATACCACATATGCCAAAGGGTAGCAGTATCATCAATACTGCGTCGGTAGTGGCATTTGATCCATCTGAAGATTTGTTGCCATATTCTGCTACTAAAAGTGCAGTAGTCAATTTGACTGCAAATCTTAGTCAAATTTTGCTTAAGCAAGGCAAGGGGATTAGGGTAAACGCAGTTGCACCAGGACCAATTTGGACACCATTAATTCCTGCCACTAAATTTAACGTAGAAACTTTTGGTAAAAACACGGCAATGGAACGTCCTGGTCAGCCAGTAGAAGTTGCTCCTGCATTTTTGTTCTTGGCTTCGGCCGATGCTAGTTTTATCTCAGGTGCTATATTGCCTGTAACAGGAGGTAGAATTACAATTTAATAAATCGGTAGCATTAGATTAAAGCATCGATTTTAAACCTACTATTCTTGGAGTTAAGTTCAATCGCTACAATTAAAACAAGTATTTATACGTTGTTTTTTAGTATAAATATCCTTTTTAAGATAAATATGATATCGGATATTAGTTAATGCAAATCATCACGTAGTGAGATGGTTATTCTTTGATTATTAATTAGTTAGTTATGGTGAACGCAATTCAATCTAATACTTCAAAAGGGGAAACGCTCAACAAAGGAGATTTAAGAAAAAAATCTTTGATAGACAGTGTGCAGTTGGTATATGCTGCAGAGCAACAATGGATTACAGTATTACCTATTTTGCAATTGGCCGTAGGTTCTGATGATTTAATAGAATTAATTGATAAATTTCAAAAAGAAGGAAAAAATCATCTTCATAGGTTAGAAAGTATTTTTGAAGCTTTGAATGTGGAAGTGCTTAAAATTGAAAACAAAGATATGGAGGTGTTGATTGAGGAATGCTATGATATTATTGACATTACTCCTCGTTTAAGTTTTATTCGAGACGCCGGTTTAATCGTAGGTATGCAGCAGGCTCAACAATATCAAATAACCGCTTATACTTCTTTATTAGCTCAGGCGATAGAATTGCAAGATCAAAAAGTAATTAACTTGTTGAAAATCATCATTCATAATAAACAACAAGAAGAAGAACAGTTGGCAATGGCAGACGCCGGTACAATGCTAGATGAAATAACTTAATAGATGACAAGTATACCCGTTGCAATTAATCTAAAACGTAAACTGCTTATTTTCGAAGAAGAGGACAGTATGCAAACGATTTTATCTGAAGCATTTTTACCTGAAAAATTCCAGGTAGAGTTTGTTTCCAGAAATGCGATAGGTATTTGTAATTTTTCGAAACCAGAACTAATTTTGTTAGACTACAATTCTGCTCCTTCGCAAAACGGAGAAAACTTATGCGAAAGAATCAAAGCGATATTTCCAGGCACCCCATTAATCGTGATTTCGGCCTATCCATTAAATAATTTAGGTAGCTATAATAATCATATAGACTTGTTTATAGCTAAACCATTTGATCTCAATTACTTTTTGAATTGTATAGAAAGTTGTCTACTTGAGAGCTAGTATCTGTGAGATTTATTATATTTAATCATGCAAGTTATTCCTAAGTACATTTATGGATAAGGAAAAAGATTTTGAAATTGTTGATCAACAGCTAGATCAAATATTGATAACAGATTTTGAACTCGATTCGACAGTGTTTTCTAAGATAGCAGATGCCGTACCAGATATGCTTTACGTTACGGATATCCAACAGATGAGAAAAGTGTATTCTAATACTCGCATACATCAGTTATTTAAACTTAGTAGGAAGGAAATAAGTGATATGGGATTGCTTTTTTTTGAAAAAATTGTACATCCAGCGGATCAACACAAGTATTTTCAGAGTATCCAAAATTTGAAGTTGGCAAAAGATGAAGATTTGGATATATTAAATTACCGAATTATCGATTATCAAGGTAAAATACATTGGCTTGCTACGAAACGAAAAGTATTAAAACGTGATAAATTTGGTGTGCCGATAGAAATTATTGGCATTTCTCAAGACATAACCGAACAAATAGAACTTAATGAAGAGCGACAACGCTTAATTGATGAGCAGACAAAGTTGAAGGCAGTGCAGCAAAGAAGGTTATTCAAGGCAATTATCAATGCACAGGAAGAAGAACGCAGAAACATCGCAGAAAATCTACATAACGAAATTGGGCAATTGTTGTTTGCAGCGCAGTTAAAATTAGGGCCTTCTGAGAGTGAAAGTAGAAATTTGATTAATACAGCAATTAAAAAAGTAAGAGAGGTCTCTTTTGAGCTTACACCAGTTTTATTAAGTGACATGGGGCTTGAGGTAGCTTTGAAGGACATGCTTGAAAGAAAACTTGATAGCCAACAAATTACTTTTAACTTCAGTTTTCATATTAAAGATCATCGTTTGAATAATAATATGGAAGTAGTCATCTACCGTATTATACAAGAATTACTAAATAATACAGTGAGACACGCTAAAGCAAATCATGTGAATGTACTTATTATGCAAAAAGGTGAAGAACTGTACGTAAGTAAAACTGATAATGGTGTAGGCATGGACAAAAGTATATTATCAGACCCCAAAAAAGGTTTCGGTTTAAAGAGTATCGTAAATCGTTTACATATACTTAATGGAGTTTTCGAAATTTTTTCTACTCCTAATAAAGGAACAAAAATATTAATGAATATCCCTCTAAATGGCGCAGAATAATAAAAAAACTAATATCTTATTGGCAGATGACCACCACTTGGTAAGAGATGGCATTAAGTCTTTATTGATTAAATACGATGATTTTAACGTGGTTGGAGAAGGTGCTGATGGGGTTGAATTATTAAAGACTATCGAGCATACGGAAGAACCGATCGACTTGATATTAGCTGATATTAATATGCCCAATATGAATGGTTTAGAATTATGTCAGCATATTACCAATAATTATCCGCATACTAAAGTGATCATTTTATCGATGCTGGATCACGAAAAATATGTTTCGCAGGCGTTAAAGGCTGGAGCTAAGGGCTATTTGCTTAAAAGTGTGAATGAAGAGGAACTTGTTTTTGCTATTAGGCAAGTAATGAATAACTTGTTTTATGTATGTTCGGAATTGACCCATCAACTACTTAGTAAGACATTGATTAGCGGACAAGTAAACGTCAAGTCTCTTGCTGATAATGCAGAAAAAGTTGATTTTTCGAGTAGAGAAATAGAAATATTAGAATTAATAGCAGAAGGATATACCAATGTGGAAATAGCTGATAAGTTGTTCACTAGTAAACGTACTGTCGAGGGCCATCGTTTACAGATGATTACCAAAACAGGCGTAAGAAATACTGCTGCTCTGGTTAAATTTTGCATTACCAATGGAATTTTGCATTACGCTTAGGGCGGTGTAATTTTTTCATCAATTTTTGAGCCAATATTTTGTATCGTTTTATCATCTAAATCGCCCCAAAGTTGCTCCCAAGTTCCGTAAGTTTCGTTTCTTAATTGCGCAAGTTCGGTTTCACCAATATGGCACGAATAATAAGGTACACCATCTGTTGTTTCTAGTTGTAATACTTTAATGTGTTTTTCTTTACCGTCAATATCGGCAATAATGTAAAATTCTGTTGTCGAGTCCATAGCAATGTTTCTTTTATAACATTGTATAGAGGTTTTAGTTTGAGAGATGATTGCATTAAACGTAAAACATCTATCCTTAAAAAATTGTTATTCATTTTTAAACCATTTCTAATATGAGGATCACAGTTAATAGAAAGCCTGTAAAGGTTTATCCAGACCCCAAAAGAGTAATAGCACGTTTTTTTTACAATGGCGATGAAAGAGCTAGAGAGGTAATTTCTAAAGTTACCAGCCTTACAGAAAAGCAAATATTCGGTATTGTATCACCGCTATTGCAAGAGTTCTCTAAACGGCACAGGAATATCACCAAGGTTTTTTTAAAGCACTGTAAAAAAATACAGTGGCTAATAGAAGAAATGGGGATCGATTACAAGGAAATGGATGAATTTACTAAATATCTGATTGGTTCTTATTTTACTCACGAGTATTCCATTGAATCTGCTGCATTTTTTAACCCCTCAATCGTGGAAGACCCAGATCAAACGAATTTGGTAGAAGGAGAAAAACGTGTAATTATTAGTTTTAGAGCGGTAGGAGAGGGACATATTTCGTCTGTGGTTTTTAGGAGCGCATTGTTGGATGCGCATAATAATATTCATGTATTGCCAGCAGGTAATTATATTGATGAAGCTGAAGTAGTAAAAAATGCCATCTATAACAAAAGACTGTTCCTCAAAAAAGCGGCAGATGCTAGTATTTCCATGAATGTAATTGCCAATATCAATGCAAATTTGGGAGAAAAATTTGATTATCCACAATTGCGTAAATTAGTGGTAGAGGCGAAAGAGCAACAAAAGGAAGATACGGATAAATTAGAATATGATCGGATACTTTGGTTGTCGGATACCTATCACGAAATTTGCTTTTCTAAAGATACTGATATCTCAGATCGTGTGATTTTTCCAATATCAGAATTGGAACGTAAGGGAATAGAAGATGCTCGTTTTGTACGCTTTACCAAAGACGATGGTAGTATTATTTACTACGGAACATATACGGCATTTGATGGAGCATTTATTATCCCTAAACTGATGCAAACTACCGATTTTTACGACTTTAAGGTTAGCCCTTTGCATGGAAAGGGTGCACAGAATAAGAACTTAGCACTGTTTCCTAAAAAGATAAATGGAAAGTATGCAATGATGTCAAGAATTGATGGCTGGAATAATTATTTGATGTACTCCGATAGAATTACCGTTTGGGACCAGCCTGTCAAATTGCAGTCGCCATTATATTCTTGGGAGTTTATCCAAATAGGAAATTGTGGTTCACCTATAGAAACTGAAGCTGGATGGTTAATTATTACCCATGGTGTTGGGCCAATGCGTAGGTATTGCTTAGGAGCGAGTTTACTAAATTTAATTGATCCATCTATAGAAATTGGCCGGTTGCACGAACCGTTATTGGTACCAAATCCAGATGAAAGGGAAGGTTATGTACCTAATGTATTGTACTCTTGCGGTTCTATTATCCATAATGGAGAATTGATAATTCCTTATGGTTTATCTGATTACTGTTCTTCATTTGCTACCGTTAATTTAGAGCGTTTGTTAGAACGAATTATGGAAACTAATAATGGAAGTGCAGTTTAAACGATTTTAACTCAAATCATAAAAAAGCCTTCGTTTCAATTAGGAACGAAGGCTTTTTTTATGGATAATGATTTTTATTTCTCCAGCACATCAACTTTTAATTGATTTTCATCTGCCAGATAGCGGTATTCAACTTCTAATGCTTTAAATACTACTAAGTGGGATATCAGATAAGCTAATGTACTTTCTGCGCCCTGATTGCGATTTACACCTAAGTTTTGTAGGCCGTCTGCACAACCTTTAGTTTCATGATCATATAGCGGCAGGTTTAAACTGTTTTCGCCTAAAAACCATTGGTAACTCTGATACAAATTATGCATATGCTTTTCATCTTTTGTTACTTCGTAAGCTTTGAAGTAAACTAGAACCATCGCCATTGTTTCTATCGCTTGTTGGTCGTAAAGTGCCATCGGTTGATTTTTCTCCAGCCAACCATCATTTCCTACCGGATTTAAGAAACCGAAAGATAAAGTTTTGTTAGTTAAAAAATCAAGCGCCTCTAGTGCGATACTTAATGACTGTTCATCTTTGCTAATTTCATAGTGACAAAGTAAAGCTAAAGGTAAAAGTGCATTATCGTAGGTAAGTTTATTTTCAAACCAATGCCAATCTCCGTCTATATTATTTTGATACGCGTTAATTAATGGGACGGCTAGTTGATTTAATTCCTCAGCAATAATAGTGTGACTAGGATTTACTTTCAGGTAATGACTAACACCAATCATTGTGTTTGCTACACCACGTAAGTGCTCAAGCTTGGCAAAATGCGGTACAGATTTTAAGAAAAGTTCTGCTGCAAACTCTTTGTAAGAATTATTAGGAGCGAAATTAATTAAGTAACCTAAAGACCAAATGGTCCTGCCAAAAGAATCTTCAGAACCTACTTCATCTAAATAATTACGGTTAAAGCTTAAGAAGTTTCTAAAGTTTCCATCCTCTTTCTGCATATATTGGATATAGCTGAGATAAATAGGTAACAAGTCTAAGGCTTCTTTACTTTTATATTGCTCAAAAGCCATTAAAGCCATGATTAAAGCTCTGGCATTATCATCTAAACAATAACCTTCTTTTAAATTAGGAATTCCGTATTTGGCATGCTGGACAATTCCTGTATCATCAGTTAACCTACGAATATGTCCTAAATCGAAGGTGGGGATGGCATCTACATCAATAATATTTTTATGTTCAAGATTGGCCTTTTCTTTATCTAAAATAGCTTTCTCTAAAACTTTGATATAGTTTTTACCTATAGTTGGCCAACGCAATGTTAATCCATATTGATAAGCATTATATTTTAATTCATTCAGTTTTTCTGGTTGCGCTAATAAATCATTTACAATACCTGCTAATTGGATATTGTTTTTAAAATCGAATAACAAACCACGTTTCTGAGCTAGTAATTCTTGTGCATGCCAATAAGGAGTAGAAATTACAGCTGCACCAGCTCCAACAGCATAAGATAAAGTTCCGCTGGTAATTTGTGCCTCATTTAAATAAGGTGTAATGTAAACGTCGGCAGCAGAAAGGTAATGATGCAATTCTTGTTCATCAACAAACTTATTCACAAACACCAAATGATTTTCTACATTCAATTTCTTAGCTAATCGTTTTAAGCTATCGCGATATTCTTCTCCAGCATTTTTCACTACACCTGGATGCGTATTGCCCAAAACTACGTACTTCACATCTGGATGACATTTCACAATTTCGGGTAGAGCTTCAACTACTGTTTCTAGCCCTTTTCCTCTACTAATTAAACCAAAAGTGAGTAGTACTTTGCTATCTTTAAACGGATAAGCTTTTTTGATGGGGTTGTCTATAGCTGGTTCTAAATCCGGTACACCATGTTCAATGTATTTTATCTTTTCTTTTGGTACCTGATAAATGCTTGTTAAAAATCCGATAGCTTTTTGGCTCATCACAACAATGTTCGATGAACGTTTTGCTATTTGTTGGATAATGGTTTGTTGGATGTAAGTTGGTTGCTTAAGTACTGTATGTAGAATAGTAACTATAGGTTTATTAATTCTAGCCATTAAGGTTAATAAATATAGACCGCTTTCTCCACCATAAATGCCAAATTCATGTTCAATAATACAAGCGTCTACTTGGCTGGTATTAATGTAGTCAGCTGCCCTTAAATAATCCTTTTGATTGCTTTGCCTAATGATGTATTTTACATCGTTGGGATATTTGTAAGTGTCTAATTTTTCAGAATCGCTTAAGGCAATTACAAAACTATCTTTTGCAATGGTTTTATGTTGATTAATGGCAAGTGCTAGGTTAGCATTAAAAGTTGCAATGCCACATTCATTAGGTAGGGAGGTACTGATATAAGCTATTTTCATCTTAATTGACTTGTTTAGTTACTGCATAATCTATTGATGCAACAAATGTTTCTGGTAAAAGTTTATTTTGCATGGTCTTTTATCTTTCTTATGGCATTTAGATGTGAATTGATAACCGGTACCATTTTATTAGCAAAGGCTGTCAAATCTGGGTCGGTACCTTTTCTAGCCTGATGTTCCATAAAAGCTAATACTTTAACATGATTTTGCTCCATTAAATCAGCGTATTTCTTATCGAAATCTGCACCATTTTTTTCGCTGAGCTTTGTGATTTCTTTTTGATGTGCGGCACTTATAGCTGTTGGAAGCGTAATATTCTTACTTTTGGCTAAAATCATCAGCTCGTCGTGATCAGTGCCGTGATCTTTTAGCATCATATTAGCATAAGCTTTGATTGCTTCATTATTAGTTTTGCTAATGGCTAAATTTGCGAAAGAAATCTCTGCTAAACAGGCATCTGCAGCATTGGTTGCAAACTCTGCTTCGTTATCGCGAACAGTGATTATATCTGCTGCCGTAGTCGAAGTATCTTTAGTACCGTTGATACTATCTGCTAGTTCCTTGGCATCTTTCGGCTGTGAATTACAAGCTATCATTAGTGTAAAGGCGATGCTATAAAAGAGAAAGAGTAAATTTTTCATGATATTTTTATTAATTGCAGATAGCGACATAAGAAAAACTTATGCCGCTATTGCTCGTTAACCTTATGCTTTATACTGGTATTTAGGCTGCTGCTACATTAGCCTCAGACATGGCAATTTCGGTAAGCTTTCCGTCTGTTTCTTTTTCTTGATCCAATGTAGTTTGCAGTAGTTTTCTTGCTTCCTCGTGCTCCATTAAAGTGGCATAAGTTACCAAACACCCGTAGCTGGCAATTTCATAATGTTCTACCTTTTGTGCTGCAGAAATTAGAGCTGCGTCCAAGGCTTCGTCGCCTTCAAATTCTTCAATAATTTCTTCTGCTTCCTCTAGCAGGCCTTCCATTGCTTTGCATTTTTTTGCTCTTGCAGTTAGGCCAATGCTTGAGAAAACCTGTTTTAGCCTTTCTATTTGTTCTTCCGTTTCTGCATGGTGAGCAGTGAATGCACTTTTTAGATTCTCGCCAACTGCTTTATCTGCCATTTTCTTCAAACCTTTTAAAAGTTGTTTTTCAGCACCTAGAATGTCTTTAAGTTCATCAACAAATAACTCATGCAAGTGTGCATTCGGCATACTTTTGCCATCTTTTTCACTTTTCATAATAATTTAATTTTTTAGTGGATATGTTTTGATTTGTATCCATAAAAAGAAAACTGAATGAGTTTTGTTTCGCAATAGCTATAAACAGGTATTTTAATAAATTTATGTAGGTACTAATACCTGATTTAAATTTTATTTGAACTATTGCTTAGCACCTGTGCTTATTGATGTGTTAAAATAAAGTTGGAATTATGGCTGAATATTCAGAAAAGGCAGGCAAGAAAGTAGAACAAGCCATGCATGAAATGAAAGAAGGTAAATTGAAGACAGGTATGAGTAGGAAAGTAATGTCTAAAAAACAGGATATTGCAATTGGTTTATCAGAAGCAAAGCAAGTAGGTGCTAAAGTTCCAAAGAAAAAATATTAGTTAAACTAAGTTTAGTTTAGGGGCAAAATAGACGTCTAATTTTACAGGTCTTGCTTAGTCTCATTTTTATCAGAAAGAATAAATTCATCAACCTTAGCTTTCAGCTCATTTAACTTGGTCTCGGTTTCCTTAGCTTTAGCCCTTAAAACTTTAGATTTTTCTAACAAGCTATCCGTCTCTTGTTTGTTTTTGTCTGTATGCGCTCCCATATCCATTCTGTTTGTTTCAAATGTAATTCTTTATAAGGGTTTTGAACGTATTCAATATCAAAACGGGTATTTGCAAAGTAAAGTACTTGTTATGTCTAGTATAAATCATTAAGATGTACATTTTTAATGCTTTAAATGATGGAATGTTATGCTTTCGTCAGTAATTGCACATATCACTTATCAGCTAGAAAGGGAAGCGTTAATAGTTGTCTTTCTATCGGGTGAGGTGTATTTATATGAAAATGTTTCCGAGAAAATATATAAAGAATTCAAGGCATCTATTTCAAAAGGAAATTACCTCAATCGAAAAATCAAAAAGTTATTCACAGCTAAAAAGATATAATTAGACTTTGCGTTAAATACGGTTTTAGAAAGTTAAATACCTAATTATTGAGGTTTCTGGAACTTTTTATGTTTTTATCGATTAACTAATGTGGTGGCGAAAAGCTCAAACATTAATAAAAAAATTAAAGCCTTAAAGTTATGGAAATTCAATTTGAACAAAACAGAGATTTCAACCAATCTCACAGAGATGATCATCAAAATAATGAACACAATGAAAAAGAAGGACCACAAGGGAAAGAAGGAGATCCGAACCAACATTTAGTAAAACGTGAGGAATTGGATAATGAGGAGAAAGAACTGGACAGAAGGCCAGCAGATACTACAGATGGTGCCAAAGAAGATGAGGGAGATTCAACTTCATCAGCAATTCCGGGTGTGCAAAGCGACAATCAGAATTCTACTCGCAATAGTAGCAAGCCAAATGGAGAAGATCCAAATCACAATGCTGAGGTAGAAAATAAAGAAGATAAGGAGAAACACGATGGAATCGAATAAAACAGTAATTGACGACTTAAAAAGTTTGGTGAATATTGTAAATGATGGAAAGGAAGGTTATTTATCTGCAAGTGACGTTACTGATAGTTTAGAGCTTAAAGATTTGTTCCTACGATTGGCCTCGCAACGTGTAGGTTACGCCAACGAGCTAAAAAGCCATATTGCCTTACATGGTGGTGAAAGTGAGAATGAAGGAGGAGGGGTTTTGGGTGCTTTACATAGAACCTGGATTGATATCAAGCAAGCGTTGAGCAGTAAGGAAGACGAAGCTGTTTTAGGTGCTATTGAAACGGGAGAAAAAGTCGCAATTGAGAAATACGATAAGGTGATTGAAGACTATGCCCATCATGCAGACCACATTACTTTGTTGCAAAAACAACGAACCGGTATTTTAGAAGCATTAAAGGAAATTGAAACTTATCATATCCGTTTGGAAAGATAAATTAGACGATGTTACAGCGGGAATTGGATTTGGATAATAGTTTGCTGCGGTACGGAAATGATTTCGATTTTACCATGCAGTAATTTTATTTTAGCTTCTATTGTTTTCAATCCAATTCCTTTATCTTTTCTATCCACGGTATTAAAGCCTTTTCCGTTATCTTTAACGGTCACAAGCACTTGATCTTTTTGTACAGTAAGATTTATCCGTGCAAGTTTGGCTTCTGAATGCTTCATTATGTTCAAGGCCAATTCCTGAATAATTCTGTATATAGCGAGTTGTAAATACTTATCCAAAGGCAAGTCAAGTCCAGAGAAAGTGCAGTTGAAATGTGTTTTTCCTTTTAGCTGAGCGCAAATATCTTTTATGCTCGCCTTTAATCCAAAATCTTCCAAAATAGAAGGCATCAACTCATGAGATATTCTCCTGCTTTCTTGAATGCACATTCCGAGCAGTTCTTTTGAGCGATTTAATACTCTAATATTTTCTTCATAAGCTTCATCATCATCAATTTTTAAGCGTTCTAAATTTGTTTTTACCCCATAAAGTACTTGCCCTAAACCGTTGTGCAGGGTTTCAGAAATTCGCTGTCTTTCTTCTTCTTGTGCATTTAAAGAAGCTTTCAGTATTTCCTTTTGCTGTTTTTTCTCTAATTCTTTTAACTCATTTTGACGTAACACCTCTTCTGCATTTTTTCTTGCTGTTACATCGTTGAATAATACACCAACTATATTTTCACCCAATTCTAATATTGGAAAAGCTTCTACTTCATACCATCCATTAATGAGTTTAGCGGGCAATTCAAAATGAGCAGATTTTTGTGTTCGGACAATATCTCCATAAATTTTATACCAATGGTTTTCGTGAGATGGCGATATTTCAGTCATGTTTCTGCCTTCATATTCAGTGATGCCTGTTTGTTTCTCAAAAGCTGGATTGGCTTCTACAAAACGATAATCTACCGCATTGTCTTCTTTATCCCAAATGACTTCGATAATGCAAAAACCTTGGTTAATGGAGTTAAAAAGCGATTTGTATTTATTTCTCAGCTCTGCGTTAAAAGCATCTTGGGTATTCTTTAAGTTGGTGATGTCTCTGCTGATCTCGATCACACTTTCAACTTTTCCGTTTATGGTAAGTTCTGGAGATAATTTTATATCATAAAAGACTTCTTTATCTGTGTTGGTAAATGGAATAATTATAGTTTGAGAATTCCCGTTATCAATTACGTTGTTGGCTTTTTTGATTAATGAGCTCACATCAGTACCTGGCCAAATTTCCTGGTGAGTTTTACCCAAAGCGTTTGCTAACGAGGTGCCAGCAGTTAGCTCAAAGGCGGCATTGCCATAACTCAGTTTTAAATCGCTTGTCCATTTGGTAACTATGTCGGGTGTGTTTTCTACTAATGTTTTGTAGAGATTTTCGTTGTGTTTGTCTTGTTCTATGCAACTAAAGGTGATGATAACCCCGTCAGGCAGTGGTGTAACGGTAAGTTTAATCCAGCTTTGGGTGTAAATTGAGATATATTCAAATGTAATTTCTATTTTTTGAATGATTGCCTTATTAACTTCTTCATAATAATTGGTTTTAACCGATTTGGGAAATAATACCCAAACGTTCTTGCCCAGCATCTCTTCCCTCGTCATTTTAAAGAAAAGTAAAGCCTTATCATTAACGTAGCTAAAATTTGCATCGTTATCTAGCATGTAACAAGCCAAAGGAATGGCATTTAGAATTAGTGCAGTGTTTGGCGAGTTAGACATTTGTTTGGCGAAGTATTTAGGTTAAACATCTAACGTAAAAATAAGTTCTAAAAGTTGTAATTATTATTGAGTTATGCAGATGTATTTAAAATTTTTAAAACAAAATCATACGCTTTAACTTATATAGTGGTAAAAGTTGGTAGGGCATCCTTAGTATAGTGAAATGCGATGGAGTAAATCAAGATTACAACCAAATAATTGGCATTCAAATGATAAACTGAGAGGGTATTTGTACGGGTTTAATTTTGTATAATACTTGTTTTTGAGTTGTAAATTAGGTTATAGGGTTTAGGACTGCTTTGATACCAATTTAATATTGATAGTTTATATAATTTCGGCCTTTTGGAAAAATCACTCACAATAAAACATAGTGCAAGAATGGTAAACATCTTATTAGCTGAAGACCACAATATTGTTAGAAACGGCATCAAAATGCTTTTAGAATCTGATGGAAATATTAAGGTTCATGGAGAGGCTGTGAATGGTGTAGAAGCAATGAAGCTGCTTGCTTCTGGTGAGGTAGATATGATTTTAGCAGATATCAATATGCCAGGAATGGATGGAATGCAGCTACTTAGAGAGGTTAAAGCGAAATATCCGAAAATAAAAGTGATGATGCTCTCTATGCATGACCATGAAAAGTACATCATCGAAGCTTTTAAAAATGGGGCCGAAGGTTATTTATTGAAGAATATCGGCGCTGAAGAATTGATTTTCGCAGTGAAGTTTGTAAACCAAGGACGTAAATACCTTTGCGCAGAACTTACCATGTCGCTTATGGACACATTATTACAAAGTAAGCAGTTCCTTATGTCTATGCCAGATAATGAAATTGATTTTTCATTAAGAGAGCTGGAGATTCTACAGTTGATAGCTGAAGGGCTAACCAATTTAGAAATGTCGGAGAAACTGTTTTTAAGTAAGCGAACTATAGAAGGACATAGACAAAGTTTGCTGGATAAGACGAATTCGAAAAATTCTGCTGCATTGATCCGTTACGGTGTATTGCATGGTCTAATTCAATAGCCATCATTTCTTAAAACCTTTCCCTTTTCCTAATGTTTTTTTACTGGCTTTGCAGTAGTTTGTTCAATTTCTGCAATCACTTGTCTTTGGATAAACTAAATAGAAAAAACAATGAAATCAATTTGGAAAGGTGCTATTGGATTTGGTTTGGTAAATATTCCAGTGAAATTATTTTCGGCAGTACAAAACAGTACGCTCGATTTGGATATGCTAGACGGCAAAGATTTATCGAGGATTAAATTCCATCGTGTAAATGAACGTAGCGGTAAGGAAGTGCCTTATGAGCGCATTGTAAAAGGCTTTTTGCTCAAAGATAATTACGTGATTTTGGAGGAAGAAGATTTTGCTAGTGCATTACCAGAAAAAAACAAACTCATCGAGTTGGAAAGCTTTGTAGATATTATAGATATCAACCCAATTTATTACGAAACCTCTTATTATACACAACCCGAACCGCAAGGTAAAAAAGCCTATTCGTTATTGCTTAAGGCTTTGCAGAAAAGTAAGAAAGCTGGTTTAGCTCGCTTTGTACTCAGAAGTAGTGAGAATCTTTGTGTGATCCATCCTTTGAATAATATGCTGGTAATTACCAAAATTAGGTTTGAGGAAGAAATTAGAAGTGTTAAAGATTTAGAAATCGACGCAGTAACTATAAAACCTAAAGAGTTAGAAGTTGGTATGGCATTAATTAAACAATATAGTGCCGATTTCGATATTACAGCTTTTAAGGATGAGTATAGCAAAGAGTTGATGAAAATTATACGAGCTAAAGCCAAAGGTAAAAAAGTAGTAGTTAAAAAAATGCAGCCAGAAAAACGTGTGAGTGACGATTTATACGAGCAATTGATGCAAAGCCTAAGTAAGAAAGGAGCTTAAATATGTCCTTATCTAAATATGCGGATAAACGAAACTTTAAAGAAACTACAGAACCAACTGGTGGAAAGAGTAGTGGTAAAAAACTTGCTTTCGTGGTGCAACGGCACCATGCATCGCACTTACATTACGATTTCCGTTTAGAATTGGATGGCGTGCTCAAAAGCTGGGCAGTACCTAAAGGCCCATCCTTAAATCCCCAAGATAAGCGTTTAGCGATGATGGTGGAAGATCATCCTTATGATTACAAAACGTTTGAAGGAGTTATTCCGAAAGGAAATTATGGTGCTGGTGTAGTCCATATTTTTGATGATGGAATTTACGAAGCTATCGATGGAAAGAATGATAGTTTGATTAAAGGCTTAAGGGATGGAAATTTGAAGTTTGTTTTACATGGTAAAAAGCTCAAGGGAGAATTTGCTCTAGTACGCATGAAAGACAACGAACAAAATGCTTGGTTACTGATTAAACATCGTGATAAATACGCCGTTGATGGTAAATATAGTGCCGAAGATGAAGTAAGTGCTAAGATTAAAAAGCTCGGTAAAGATTTTAAAAAGCCTGCAGCTGAATTACCTAAAGCAGTAAAATCTAAACTTGAAAAGGAACACTACAAGCCAATGCTTGCCAAATTGACAAAACATGTGATAGAGAGTGAGGAATGGGTTTTTGAAGAAAAACTTGATGGTTATCGTGGAATTTCTACAGTGAAAAATGGTCGGGCCTCACTGATTTCCAGAAATGGAAAGAATCTGGGGGAAGACTATCCAACAATAATCAAAGCGCTAGAGAATTTAAAAATAGACGCTGTTTTGGACGGAGAAATTGTGGTGAGAGAGAAAGACAGAACTAATTTTCAGGCTCTGCAAAATTATGCTTCAATCAATAAAAAACCGCAATTAACCTACTCAGTTTTTGACGTCTTGGAAATAAATGGCTCTGATGTGAGGGCAATTCCATTAACGCAGCGTAAACAACTCCTTTCCACTTTACTATCTAATCACCAACAAAAAGAAATTGAGATAACTGACACGATTAAGGTTAAAGGCAATTTGCTCTTAAAGCAGGCAAAAAAGAAAGATTGGGAAGGTATTATGGCTAAAAAAGCTGATAGCGCTTATAGCAGTGGTATGCGGAGCGCAAATTGGCAAAAGATAAAGTTGCAGCAAGGGCAAGAAGCCATTATTGTAGGTTACACCAAACCAGCTGGAGAGAGAAATTACTTTGGGGCTTTAGTACTTGCTATAAGGGCCGAAAAAGGGAGGCTCTCCTATATAGGCAATTGCGGAACAGGCTTTACCCGGCAATCTTTGAAAGAAATTTTTACTTTACTTAAAACTTTGACTATCAACGAAAAGCCATTGATGGAGAAAGTGGCACAAGAGAGAAATGTTATATGGGTGAAACCAAAATTAATTTGCGAAGTTACTTTTTCGGAGTGGACAGAGAACGAGCATTTGCGCCATCCCGTATTCAAGGGAATTAGAAATGATAAGAAGCTTGTGGATGTAAAACGGGAAACTCTTATTTCAAAAGCACAGGACGAAGAGCAAACCTTAAAATATGGCAAAAAAACAGTTAAGCTGACTAATCTGAGTAAGATTTATTGGTCTAAAGAAAAAATTACAAAAGGTCAGATGATGGACTATTATAAAGAAATGGCAGATTATATTTTGCCACATCTTAAAAATCGACCATTGTCTTTAAATAGACATCCTAATGGAATAAATAAACCAGGCTTTTTCCAAAAGGATTTAAATACCGGTCAAATTCCGAGTTGGATAAAATATGCGTCGCTAAAGTCTGAAAACTTAGACAAGGAAATCGATTATTTAATTTGTAATGATGAAGCTACGCTATTATGGATGGCAAATTTAGGTTGTATAGAAATTAACCCATGGATGAGTACTTACGCCAAACCAAATGAGCCACTTTTTGCTGTATTGGATTTAGATCCACATGGAGTCGATTTTAAAGATGTCGTAAAAGTTACCTTAACTGCTAAGGAGGTTTTGGATAGATTGGATGTGGTGTCTTTTGTGAAAACTTCGGGTTCAAAGGGTATCCACATAGTTGTACCAATGGCTAGTCATGATTACCAGGTGTCGAAGAATTTTATTCATTACGTAGCTGGGTTGGTTTACGAACAGCATTCTAATTTAACTAGTTTGGAGCGAAGCCCAAGCAAGCGCAAAAACAAAATCTACCTTGATTATTTGCAGAATAGAAAAGGACAAACCATAGTAGCGCCATATTCGATACGCCCAAGACCTGATGCCACCGTTTCTGCACCGTTAAACTGGGATGAAGTAAATGAAGATCTGAGCATAACCGATTTCAATATCTTCAATATGAAAGAACGGTTAGCTAAGGTGGGAGATTTGTGGAAGGATATTTACAAAGTGAAAAATAAGATTAAAAAGTTGTTGGCCTAAACCTTTTGCCATTGCGAAAGAAATAGCAGAAAAAAGAATAAGCCCATAGATTTCAGAGAAAAAATCACTGATTAGATATGCGTAAGCTGTGGCTAGAAGATAGGCTCCGTGTTTTGAATTTTAACTTTTGAATTAAAGAATGGATATCGCCAAAAGATTTAAAGAAAATCCACTACTTAAACCACAAGATTTAGCTGCAAGTGCAGAAAATTTACAAGTGATCTGTTTGCTCAACCCAGGAGTGTTTACTTGGAGAGGAAAAATCTATTTACTAGTGAGGGTTGCAGAAAATCTAGGTCCTCAAGGAGGAAAAATATTCATACCAATGCGCTCAACTTCTGATTTATTAGAAATCATGGAGCTGAAGCTAGACGATCCAGATTTAATCAATACCGATCCTAGAGTGATTAAATACAAAGGGTTGGATTACTTGACTACCATTTCTTACTTGCGGTTATTTAGCAGTGATGATGGTATCAATTTCAAGCCAGAATTATTAGCGTTGCACGGAAAGGGATATGCAGAACGCTTTGGTATTGAAGATTGTAGAGTGGTCCAAATTGGAGATACATTTTACTTGAGTTACACCGCGGTTTCTGATAATGGCGTAGCCGTTGGCTTAAGGACTACTAAAGATTGGCAAAACTTTCAAAGTCACGGACTGATATTTCCTCCGCACAATAAAGACGTTGCACTTTTCGAGGAAAAAATTAACGAAAAGTTTTATGCCTTACATCGTCCTAGCAGTAAAGAAATAGGTGGTAATTATATCTGGATCGCAGAATCTTTGGATGGATTACACTGGGGAAATCATCAGTGTATTATAAAAACTAGAACAGGACTTTGGGACAGTGCGAGGGTTGGAGCAGGGGCGGCTCCAATCAAAACAGCTCAGGGCTGGTTAGAAATATACCATGGTGCAAACGAAGAAAATCGTTACTGTTTGGGAGCCATACTTTTAGATTTAGAAAACCCAGCCAAAGTGATTGCTCGCTCAAAAGAACCTATTATGGAGCCTAAAGAAAGTTACGAATTAAGTGGTTTCTTAGGATCGGTAGTATTTACAAACGGACATATTGTAAACGGAGATGAAATAACGATCTATTATGGTGCAGCAGATGAATCTATCTGCGCTGCAAAGTTTTCTATTGAGGAAATCTTAGAAAAATTAATCCATTTAGGTTAGCTAATCCAAAATAAATTTGCTTTGCAGTTTTTCATTTCACTACATTCAACATCAGTTTTGTATACCGATTTTTCCAATATTAATATCGCTTTAACTCTCTACGTTCCACTTTTCTTTCTCTGTTTTTCCTCGGCTTGTTTCACTTCATCCTTTTCTGCTAAAGGCTCTTCGGTTTTTAATCTAGGATTAGTTGCCTTATCTGCTTTGGTCGATTTATTTTTAACTGGAGTTTTCATGTTCGCTCGTTTTTATTAACTAACATTTTACGCTTGCTTTTGTTGTTTTTCTGCTTGTGTTTTTAAAAAAGAAGTATTAATACTTTGTCTGCCTGCGTTAAATGCTTGACCATCTGTAACTATAAAATCATCAAACGTAATCCTTAAAATCGTAAATCTTTTGTACCTTTGGTTTTTAATGAATTTCCTCTATCCGGGCTTCCTTTTTGCACTTTTAGCGGTACTAATCCCGGTAGTTATTCATTTATTCAATTTCCGCAAGTTTAAGAAAGTTTATTTTAGTAATGTTTCTTTCTTAAAAAAGGTGAAGGAGCAAAATTCATCTAAAGAAAAACTTAAAAACCTGTTGATTTTAGCCGCTCGTATCTTGGCTATCGTCTTCTTAGTTTTGGCATTTGCTAGACCATTCATCAACTCTAATTCTGAAACCAATAAAGCAAACGGCAATATTGTAAGTATTTATCTTGATAATTCTTACAGTATGGATGCCGTAAATAAGGAAGGTAGTTTACTGGATGAGGCTAAGCGCAGAGCGAAGGAAATTGCAAAAAGCTACCAACTCAATGATCGTTTCCAATTGTTAACCAATGATTTTGAAGGGAAACATCAACGTCTACTAAATTTCGAAGAGTTTATTCAAGCTGCAGATGAAGTGAAAATCTCTGCTGCGAATAGAAACCTGCAGCAAGTGCTTAATCGTCAGCAAGGTGTTTTTACCGGAGCTGCTAATAGGTTTGCTTACATCATTTCCGATTTTCAGCAGAATTTTGCAGGTAAAGAAGCGATAAAAAAGGATCAGACTACCCAACTTGCATTAGTGAAGTTGAATTCCAATGAATTGCCTAACATCTCGGTAGATAGTATTTGGTTTCTTTCACCTGTGCACCAGCCTAATACTTCTGAGAAAATTATTGTACGATTAAAGAACTTTGGCAATGAAGACGCTAAAAATGTTCCGCTAAAATTAACTATCAATAATCAACAAAAAGCTATCAGCAGTGTCAACGTTAGTGCTGGAGCGACGTTTATCGATACGCTTTCTTACAGTGGTTTAAATTTAGGTTGGCAAAAAGGTGTATTAAGCATCAAAGATTTTCCATTGACTTTTGATGATGAACTAAATTTTAGTTTCAATGTTAACGCCAATCAGCAAGTTTTAAGTATTAGCGGTAATAAAACTGCCAAATATATTGAAGCACTTTTCAATGCCGATCCTTATTTTAAACTTATTTCTGTCTCCGAAAATAATATCAACTACGCCGCTTTTTCAAATTACAGTTTAATTATATTGAATGGTATTAGCCAACCTTCAAGTGGTTTAGCACAAGAACTTAAAAACTATGTGAGTAATGGTGGTTCAGTAGTTGTTTTCCCCTCTACAGAAGTTGAAAAAGGCATTTACTCTTCGTTTTTAAATACATTGAATTTACCTGCCGTTGCAAATTTAGTTACTGAGCCTACTAAAGTCTCGCAAATAGAATTAAAGCATTCGTTATTTAAGGATGTGTTTGAAGAATTGCCTAAAAATATGGATTTGCCATTGGTTAATCGCTATTTCACTTATGCTGAAAACAGCAGGGTAGCCCAAGAACCATTATTGCAATTGCCTGCAGGAAGGATTTTTCTAGCTCGTTATCCAATTTCTTCTGGACAAATTTTCTTAGCTGCCGCTGGCTTGGAAGAAGAAGAGGGGAATCTATCAAAACATCCATTGTTTGTACCACTGATGTATAGAATAGCGTTCGAGAGTGCCAAAGACCAACCATTATTTTACACCATCGCAAAAGATAATGTCATAACGCTTCCATCTGTTAAGTTGGGTGCTAATCAATCTTTAAAGCTAATTGGAAATGGATTTGAGGTAATTCCAGATATCAGCCACCAGAATGGAAAAATGTTGTTGTATGTGGCAGATCAAATTCAAAAGTCGGGATTTTACAATGTGAAAAAAGCAGACTCTACTTTAGCCGTGGCCGCTTTTAATGATGACAGGTTGGAATCGAATATGAAGTATGATAGCCAAACGGAATTGGAAGAACGTTTTGGTACTCAGAAAGTTCATTTTATCGATACAAAGAAGGAGAATATTTCATCGGCTATTACTGAAAAAAATAATGGAACTGAGTTATGGAAACTTTGCCTAATTTTGAGCTTAATTTTCATAGCCGCTGAGATATTGTTGGTTAGATATTTTTCGCCACAGATGCACAGATAAATTACATTAATTTGAAAAAAATCTGTGCATCTGTTGCTAGTAGACAACTGTGGTTAAAGAAAATTGAAAATAAAATATAGAAATTCATGAGCCTCTTAATTAAGGGAATTACCATTGCCGATGCCTGTAGTGAGTTTAACGGAAAAACTTGCGATGTGAGAGTTGATAAAGGAACAATTGTAGAGATAGGCAAAAACTTAGAATTGCAAAAATCGGAGACTGTTTTTGAAGGAAATGGAGCCGTTTTATCGCCAGGATTTTTCGACTTGAATTGTGTTTTTGGAGATCCAGGTTTGGAAACCAAAGAAGATATTCAAACAGGTACAGCAGCCGCTGCTGCGGGTGGTTTTACGGGTATCGCTGTTATGCCAAATACAAAACCCGTGGTACAAAACAAGGGAGAAGTTGAGTATATCTTAAATAGAGCTAAAGGTAATTTGGTAGATATCCATCCTATAGGAGCTATCAGTCAGAATTTAGAAGGTAAAGAGCTAGCTGAGATGTTCGATATGAAACAAGCTGGTGCAGTAGCCTTTGCAGATGCTGGAAAAGCAATTGCTGATGATGGTTTTATGAGTAGGGCTTTGCAATATGCATTAGGTTTCGATGGTTTGCTATTTACACATCCAGAAAATAAAGCGCTGGTTGGTAAGGCTCAAGTGAATGAGAGTAAAACCACTATTTTGTTGGGGATGAAAGGTGCACCTGCGTTAGCGGAAGAATTACAGGTTTCGAGAGATATTTTCTTAGCACAATATCACAATGCGCCTGTTCATATTAGTAACATATCTACCTCAGGTTCGGTTGCACTAATTAAAAAGGCAAAAAAAGATGGCATAAAAGTAACCTGCGATGTTGCAGCTCATCAATTGGTATTTACAGAAGAGTTGTTGAACGATTTCGATAGCAACTATAAAGTGAAACCTCCATTGCGTAGCAAAGCTGATAACAAAGCACTAATTGCTGGATTAAAAGACGGAACAATTGATGCCATTTCTTCGCAGCATCGTCCGCATGAAATTGAATTTAAAAATGTAGAGTTCGAAGCAGCTAATTATGGTATCATCACACTACAAACTGTATTGCCCTTGTTATTGCAAGCAGGTTTAGATGCTGCGCTAATCGTAGAGAAGCTGGCAGTTGCGCCCAGAAACTTGCTTAAGTTAGAAGTTCCTAAAATTAAGGTGGGGGCGATAGCAAATTTTACCGTATTTAATCCTTCAAAGGAATGGATTTTTAATAGTGAAACAAATAAGTCAAAATCATCTAATTCGCCTTTATTTAACACTAAATTGATAGGAAAGGTAGAATTGGTTTATAATAATAATCAGTATCAGATTTTTTAAACAATTGTCGTTCCGACGATAGGAAGAGTTTACCCAATATAGATTCTTCGCTGCGCTCTGGATGACAAGCAACGAGAAATACAATGAACAACACGGTAAAAAAAACAATCACGGCTTCCTTAGCGAAGTTTGGCGAAGTAAATAAGGCAGCAAGTATAGAATTGATACACAAATTAGTGGAAGTTTTTGAAGCCGACGCTGATTTTATGGATAAAGTAGCTCAATTTGATGCTGTTTTTGATGAATATCCAAAGTTTGAAGAGCTGAGAGAAACCTTCTTTGATCTGTTGATGATCAACTTCTTTACCAGTGATGTGAATAAGTTAGAAGAAGACTATCTTGACTCAAAAGAATGGGAAGCAATTGAAGATGAAACTATTGATAGGGGAACAGAGCTGTTGAACCTTTTGTTGTACATTAACGAATGCCACGACGAGCAGATTAAACCAGAGTTAGAGGATTTCTTGAAAGAATTTTTATTGGTTGATGAAGATGAGTTCCAAGATGAATTTCATATTTATGAAGATTTAATCAGTAACCAACAATTGGCCGAAACTAGCATTCAAGAAATCTGCGAAAATGCAAAGATTTTAAACTTGGCAGAAGAAATGGAGGAATTATTTGTGCCATTCATGGCTTTCTTCTTGCAACCAGTAGCTTCAGAACAAGCTTTTAAAGGTTTAGAGAAATTCAGTAACAATAAGGCTTTTGATGCGTCTGTTTATAGCCTAATTTCTAGTTTTAATCAAAGTAGATAATCAAATTAAATCATGAAAGAAACAGTTAACATCAAAAACGAAGCCTTAAAAAATGGATTAATTTGGGGTGCAGTAAACATCGTATTGTTTTTAGTAACCTGGTATGTTGCGCCAACTTTAATGAGTTCTTATTGGTATGCAGGTATTTCTTTTTTAATTGGTTTGGCACTCGCTATATTTTTCTGCATTGATATGCGTAATAAAGTGGGTGGATATTGGACTTTTGGAGAAGCTTTATGGCCTATTTTTGTGACTTTTGTATTCGCAATGGGATTGGTCTTTGTATTTAACATTCTTTTCGGCAAATACATTGATACTACTTATCCAGAGCAAATGAAAGAAATGGTAATCACTAAGTCTGAAGCTACCATGAAATCTTTTGGTTTAAGTGATGAAGAGGCAGCGAAAGCTTTAGAGAAAACACACGAAAATTTAGAGAAACAGTTCACACCAACATTTAGTGAAGCAGTAATGGGATTTGGTATAGCTGCGATTATGTATTTTATCGGTGCTGTTATTTTTGCTTTGATATTTAGACGCAATAATCCAAATCCGTTCGCAAATCAAGTAGAGGATCAATTAGGCGCTAGTTAAGAGTTGCTTAATTATATTTTAAACGTGCAAATTATCTCAATTTATTTGATGAAATTTGCACGTTGTTTTTTAATATTAGTATTTTATTTAGATACTTAATACTAATACCTAAATACTGAAATGGATATATCAATTGTAGTACCACTATATAACGAAGACGAGTCGCTGCCTGAGTTAATTTCTTGGATAGATGATGTAATGCAGAAGCATAACTTTTCTTATGAAGCAATCTTTATCGACGACGGAAGTACTGACCGTTCTTGGCAGATAATAACCGAGTTGAAATTGAGGTTCGCCAGTATTAGGGCTATCAAATTTAGGCGTAACTATGGTAAGTCTGCAGCTTTAAACGTAGGTTTCGCTGCTGCGCAAGGCGATGTAGTGATTACTATGGATGCTGATTTGCAAGACAGTCCAGATGAAATACCTGCACTTTACAGCCGCATTAAAGACGAAGGTTATGATGTAATTTCAGGCTGGAAGAAAAAACGCTACGATCCAATTACAAAGACCATTCCTACTAAATTGTTCAATGCTGCTACACGTAAAATGAGTGGCATCCAACTGAACGATTTCAACTGCGGTTTAAAATCATATCGTAATGATGTAGTAAAAACCATTGAGGTTTATGGCGAAATGCATCGTTACATTCCAGTACTCGCCAAATGGGCAGGTTTCTCTAAAATAGGAGAGCAGGTGGTAGAACACCGTGCTCGTAAATACGGCGTAACCAAATTTGGTTTAAGCAGATTTATCAATGGTTTCCTAGACTTAATGTCTATTTTCTTCGTTGGTAAATTCGGTAAGCGTCCAATGCACTTTTTTGGTTCTTTGGGTGTCTTGAGCTTCTTCCTTGGAATTATCATGGCCATTTACATCATGGTAGAAAAGCAAATTCATATCTGGAACAATTTAGCCTACCGTAACTCTACAGACCAACCACTGTTTTATTTAGCATTGGTTGCCATTATTGTAGGTTCGCAAATGTTCTTAGCAGGTTTTGTAGCCGAATTGGTTGGTCGTAATGCGCCAGAAAGAAATCAGTATTTAATAGAAAAAGAAATTAATTAGCTGATTAGCTAATTAGATAATCAGCTAATTGTTAAATGTTCTTTTCAATAATCATCCCTTTATATAATCGTCCGCAGGAAATTAAAGAACTGCTAACGACGCTATGCAAGCAAACTTATATGCAGTTTGAGGTATTGGTAATAGAAGATGGTTCTGTTAATAACGCTAAAGAAATTGTAGCAAGTTTCGAAAATAAACTTGATGTAAGGTATTTCTATAAGGAGAATTCTGGCCAAGGTTTTTCGAGAAACTTCGGTTTCGAACGTGCCAAAGGCGATTATTTCATCATCTTCGACTCAGATATTTTAGTGCCAGCTGATTACCTCGAGATAGTTAGGGATTATTTATTCGAACATCAGCTAGATGCTTTTGGTGGTCCAGACGCAGCACACGAGAGTTTTACGCCAGTTCAAAAAGCGATTAGCTATGCCATGACCTCTCCATTTACAACTGGAGGTATTAGGGGTAATAAAAAACACATCGGACAATTTCATCCGCGTAGCTTTAATATGGGCCTTTCTCGAGAAGTTTACGAAAAGGTGGGAGGATTTATACTAACTCGCTTAGGCGAAGACATCGAGTATAGCATTCGTATCCATGAAAATGGATTTAAAATAGGCCTAATCCCAGCTGCCAAAGTTTATCACAAACGTCGTACAAGCTTTATGCAATTTTATAAACAATTGCATTTTTTCGGGAGGGCACGTATCAATATTTACAAACATTTCCCTTCAGAGTTAAAAGCAGTACATTTTTTTCCTGCAATATTTACGCTGGGATTGGGCTTTACTATTCTTTGTAATATCTTTTTTAAGCCCTTTGCCTACGTTTGCAATTTCTTTGTATTCTTATACTTTTTGTTGATATTTTTTCATGCTTGGCAGGTCAATAAATCAATAAAAATTGCATTTTTGAGTGTCATTGCTTCGTTCATCCAATTAACGGCTTATGGCCTAGGTTTTATACAGGATTTTGTGAAGAGAGTTTTGCTGGGAAGTAAAGATTAAGGAATAAAGAGCAAGGATGAACGATTAAACAATTAACCAAATAAAACGGTTAACCAAAAAATAACAAAAATGATTAACTACTTAAAAGAAAGCACTTTTGCAGTTAAAGACGTGATCATGCAGGCATGGAAAGTAACCAAAGAAAATTACTTTTCTATTGCTACGCTCTGCTTTCTTATTTTTCTGACGGCATCAACTTCTACCTTTATGGCTTTTTTCATGGAGGATGTGAACTTGGGAATTAAGTTTGTGATGCTGCTTATCTTTATGATGAGCTATTGTGTGGTTGAACTATGTATGATTAAGTATATTTTTAAGCTATTAGATACCGAAAATGCTGACATACAAATTATCGAAACTTTACCGACTAGGACTGAGATTATCAAGTTTTTAATTGCTACTGTTTATTTTGGTTTGAGTATATTTTTTGTAGGTGTACTATTAATGCCCCTGTTGTATGTGCTCGATTTGTTATTGAAACTTTTGGTAAATCAAGGCGTAATTGATGGTTATGCAGAAACAGGTAAGATTATTGTAAATATAGCTGTTGGTATAGCTGTTCTAAGTATTTTCTTCACTTTCGTGAGAATTATTTTCTTCCCATTTTTCATTATTGATAAGCACAGTTCTTCGTTCGAATCTATTAAGTTAAGTCTAGCAACTACAAAAGGGAATTTCATCAAGCTTTTAATGATCTTATTAGGCTTGGTAGTGGTTCAGGCTATCGTTTTTGGATTTTTCTATATTGTAATATTGATGGGCTTCAGATTGGTAAATCTATTTTTAGATTACGATATCAGCCAATATAGTTCGCTAATTGTAGTAATTTTTAGTTCATTTGTGATTGTACCATTTTCCACCGCATTTTTTGCAGTAGCCTATCGCAAAATTATGAGCGAGTATAAAGGCGATGAGCATCCAGATATCATTCACAATATCATGTAACCCCCAAATTCTCTAAAGGTGACTTATTTTATGTTCAGAATAAATTGTTCAAATATTAGCGTTAGAAAGGAGAAGGCTCTTTAAGCCTCTAGGTGATATGGGATTAAAATCGGTGCTAAGTAAAATATTTGCGTCTTTTGTAGTTAAAGGTGTTGAAAAATGGAAGTTCGATGCGGTTAAAGCACAAGAGCGTACTTTGCAAAAGCTTATTAAAGAAGCTGGTCATACTGTTTTTGGTATAGACCACCATTTCTCTGAAATTAGCAACTATGAAGATTTTAAAGCCCGTGTTCCTGTAAGAGATTACGAAGACCTGAAACCTTATATTGAAAGGGTAGTGGCTGGCGAACCGGATATTTTATGGAAAGATAAGCCTGAATATCTTGCTAAAACATCTGGTACTACTTCTGGTGTGAAATATATTCCAATTTCCAAGCAGTCGATGCCAGAGCACATAAAAGCTGCTAGAAATGCGCTATTAACTTATATTCATGAAACCGGAAATGCCAGTTTTGTAGATGGTAAAGTTATTTTCCTGCAAGGTAGTCCAGTTCTAGCCAAAAAGAATGGAATTAATGTAGGTCGACTTTCAGGGATTGTAGCGCATTTGGTGCCTGCTTATCTACAGAAAAACAGAATGCCTAGTTACCAAACCAATTGCATTGAAGATTGGGAACAGAAAGTTGATGCGATTGTAGATGAAACTATCAAGGAAGATATGAGATTGATTTCTGGTATTCCGCCTTGGGTACAAATGTATTTCGATAAACTTACAGAGAAATCAGGTGGAAAGCCTATCAAGGATATCTTCAAAAATTTTCAATTGTTCGTTTATGGAGGCGTGAATTACGAGCCTTATAGAGCTAAAATTGAAGCTAGTATTGGTAAAAAGATAGCCGCTATAGAGACCTATCCTGCGTCAGAAGGTTTTATAGCCTATCAAGATAGTCAGACAGAGAAAGGGTTATTGTTATTGGCGGATGCAGGAATGTTTTACGAATTTATTCCCTCTGAAGAATATTATGATGAAAGGCCAAAAAGGCTAAGCTTAGGAGAAGTAGAATTGGATAAAAACTATGCATTGATTTTGAATACCAATGCAGGCTTATGGGGTTATAGCATTGGTGATACTGTAAAATTCATTTCTTTAAATCCGTATAAGATTGTAGTTACAGGTCGTATTAAGCATTTTATTTCTGCTTTTGGCGAGCATGTAATAGGAGAGGAAGTAGAGCACGCATTGTTGTCGGTAGCTAATGAAGAAGGGATAGGAATTACGGAATTCACGGTGGCGCCACAGGTAAATCCACCTGCTGGAGAATTGCCCTACCACGAATGGTTTGTAGAGTTTGTAAATGCACCTGCCGATTTGGCCGCATTTGCTTTAAAAGTAGATAAAGCTTTACAGCAGAAGAACATTTACTATTTTGATTTAATTGAAGGGAATATTCTTCAGCCCTTAAAGATCAAGACACTTCAAAAGGAAACTTTTGTAAGTTATATGAAAGCTGAAGGTAAATTAGGAGGGCAAAATAAAGTGCCAAGGTTAAGTAATGATAGAAAGCTAGCGGAAGGGTTGGAGAGGTATATTAAGTAATTTCCGTCATGCTGAATTTATTTCAGCATCGGTTAAGTATATAAGACCCTGAAATAAATTCAGGGTGACGAAGTAAGTAAGAATTTGAAACACATATCCATATTAGGCTCAACGGGTTCAATTGGAACGCAAGCATTAGAAGTAGTGCGGGCATATCCAAGTTTGTACAAGGTTGATGCCCTAACAGCACAACAAAATGCAGATCTACTGATTGCGCAAGCTTTGGAATTTAAACCAGAGTTGGTGGTAATCGGTAATGAGAGCCTATATCAACAGGTAAAATCGGCTTTGCCAAACACACAGGTTATTGCAGGAGAAGAAGGTTTAATAGCAGCGGCGCAACTGCCACAAACTAAGTTGGTTTTAACTGCGGTGATGGGGTCTGTAGGTTTAAAACCTACTATTGCCGCCATCGAAGCAAAGAAAGATATTGGCTTAGCGAATAAAGAAACTCTGGTAGTTGCAGGAGAATTGGTAATGGATTTAGCGAAACAACATGGCGTAAAAATCATACCAGTAGATTCGGAACATTCTGCTATTTTTCAGTGCTTAGTTGGCGAAGAACAAAACAAAATCGAGAAAATTTTATTGACCGCTTCGGGAGGGCCATTTAGAAGAAAGGACAGAGGTTTCTTAGCTACAGTTACCAAAAATGAGGCATTAAAGCATCCAAATTGGGTAATGGGCGCTAAAATTACCATCGATTCTGCTTCTTTAATGAACAAAGGTTTGGAGGCAATTGAAGCTAAATGGTTATTCAATTTACAGCCTGAGCAAATAGAAGTTGTAGTACACCCTCAATCCATCATTCATTCTATGGTTCAATTTACCGATGGCTCTATTAAGGCACAGATGGGGGT
Source organism: Flavobacteriaceae bacterium PS02338 (assembly GCA_029959615.1). Classification (GTDB taxonomy): domain Bacteria; phylum Bacteroidota; class Bacteroidia; order Sphingobacteriales; family Sphingobacteriaceae; genus Pedobacter. The sequence goes on from JASCOD010000014.1 coordinate 84,283, forward strand.
GCCAGATATGAAATTGCCTATTCATTACGCTTTGGCTTATCCAAATAGATTAGAGACAGATTTTGAGCGTTTTAGCTTTTTGAAATATCCAGAATTGACATTTTCTAAGGCAGATACAAAAAGTTTTCGTAACCTTGACCTTGCTTACAACGCAATGGAAAAGGCTGGGAATATGCCTTGCATCCTAAATGCTGCTAATGAAATAGTGGTTGAAGCATTTTTGAAAGACAAAATTGGTTTTTTAGAAATGAGCGATGTAATCGAGCAATGTATGGAAGAGATCAGTTTCATCGCTCAGCCAACATTAAATGATTACTTAAAAACAGATGAGCTAACTCGTGAATTTGCGAGCGAGCTGGTAACAAAACAAAGTTTAACACATCTAAAATAGAAACACACTAAAATAAAATATGGACGGATTGATTATGGCGGGCCAGCTGTTGCTGGGATTATCGATACTAGTAATTTTACACGAATTAGGACATTTTTTAGCAGCAAGAGCCTTTGGGATTAAAGTAGAAAAGTTTTACCTTTTCTTTGATGCCTGGGGATTTAAACTCTTCAGTTTTAAAGTAGGCGATACTGAATACGGTGTGGGATGGTTGCCATTGGGTGGCTACGTAAAAATCTCAGGTATGATAGATGAATCTATGGATACCGAGCAATTGGCAGCTCCAGCGCAACCTTGGGAGTTTCGTTCTAAACCAGCTTGGCAACGTTTAGTTGTTATGTTAGGTGGTATCATAGTGAATGTGGTTGTAGGTATTTTCATTTTTTGGATGATGGCCTTTAAATACGGTGATACTTTTATCCCTAATGATAAATTGGTAAATGGGATAAGTCCGGGAGTTGTTGGCCAGCAAATGGGCTTGAAATCCGGAGATAAAATTTTAGCGGTAAATGGTCAAAAGCTAATTTATCTAGATGAAATATTGAGTTCGAAAGTATTATTAAATAATACAAAACTTACAATTTCTCGTGAAGGAAAAGCGATGGATTTACGAGTTCCAGAATCTGTTTTGGATAGCATTAGCAAATATAAGATCAGAGCATTTGTAAGTCCAAGGATGATTGCTAAGAAGATAGACTCAGTCGTTATACCTCAAGATTTGCAACCTAAAGTTGGTTTTGTTGGAAAAATAAAAACCTTATTTGTAAAACCAGATTCTGTAAAAGTAGAAGTTCCAGCTTTTGAAGCAGGTATGAAAAAAGGAGATAGCATCCTCGCTGTTAACGGCAAATCTGTTAAGTTTTATGATGACATTACTTCGGAGGTAGAGAAAAATAGAGGTAAGAAAATAGCTGTGGAAGTATTGAGGGGAGACGAAGTATTAACTTTAACTCCTAAAGTCTCTAAAGACGGAACGTTATCGATCATTATACCAACTATTCAGCCTCCTCTGGTAAATATCAGTTATGGTTTTATCGAATCGTTTTCTATAGGCGTAAACAAAGGTTGGAGTTCATTTACCGATAACGCTAAAGGTATCTGGAAAATGATTACTGGTAAATTGAGTGCCCGTAACATTAGTAGTCCAATAGGTATTGCACAAGTGTATGGTAGCGAATTTGATTGGCAGAAATTTTGGAGCTTAACTGGTTTAATCTCGATGGCTTTAGCATTCATGAATCTATTACCAATTCCAGCTTTAGATGGTGGCCATGTGGTATTTTTGATTATTGAAATGATTAAAGGAAAGCCTTTGAGCGATAAATTTATGGAACGAGCACAGGTGGTTGGTTTTGTTATCCTGTTAGGTTTAATGGTTTTTGCCTTTGGTAATGATATACTTAAAGGTTTTGGGATATAACTTAAGCTAAAAGCTTAAGACTTAAAGCTGTTGGCTTTCGGTTTTTAGCTTTTAGTTTTTAGCTTTAAAAATGAACTACTTCGAGCTTTACGACCTGCCAATTTCTTTTCATCCAGATCAAAATGTGGTGAAAAAGCAATTCTATGCACTTAGTAAAAAATACCATCCCGATTTCTATATCAATGAAAGTGTAGAAAAACAGGATGAAGTTTTAGAATTGTCTACCTTAAACAATAAAGCTTTTCAGGTACTTAAAAATCCGCAGAAAATTCTTCCCTACGTTTTGGAATTAAAGGGAGAAATTAGTGAAGGTGAGAATTATGTACTACCTCAGTCGTTTCTAATGGAAATGATGGATGTAAACGAGATCATTATGGACTTGCAGTTTGAGCCTGATAATGAGAAACTAACAAAGGTTAAGGAAGAAATTACACAAATTGAACAAGGACTGGGAGGCGAACTACTCTCATATACTAATAAATTTGAGGATGCCAGTGAAGACGAACAGCGAGTAGGCTTAGCTAAAATCAAAGATATCTACTACAGGAATAAATACGTTCAGAGATTAAAGGAAAGCTTAGCTAAACTTTAGTTAGCCTATTGTCATTAAAGGAAATAGAAATAAAGTAGTAGCAATAAATCAGCTATTTTAGTCCAAAATTCAAAATATGTCTTCTTTAAACTTATTCAGAAAAGTAGCCTTGGCCGAAGGTATTTCCTATATCGTATTGCTTTTTATAGCTATGCCACTTAAATACTGGGCCGATATGCCATTGGCAGTAAAATATGTTGGTTGGGCTCACGGATTATTATTTGTACTTTATATCGCTTGTTTGGTAATGGCTTGGCAAGAAAGAAAGTGGGGTTTCGGAAAAGTTGTAGTCCTATTTATTGCTTCTCTATTGCCTTTTGTTCCATTTTATGTAGAGAAAAAGCTGAAAGAAGAAGAGGGAGTAGTGAATTAATATGCTGTATATCTGCTTGAAACGATTAATGCAGAAAAATAATTAGGAATACTTTAAATAAAACTTGCGGAATAGCAGGTGTTTTTATAGATTTGCGCTCCCGCTTACGAGCAAATGCCCAGGTGGCGGAATTGGTAGACGCGCTGGTCTCAAACACCAGTGGGAAACCGTGCCGGTTCGATCCCGGCCCTGGGTACCATACCGGAAATGGAGTTTTTTAGAACTTTATTTCCGGTTTTTTTATTTTGTAACTCTTTGTTCCTCATGTAGATAAACTCCGCTCCTTCACTCATTCTACCGGTTCGATGTTTTTTGCCGTCAAACAGCCATTTATTGGAAAAAAGTGTCGCAATGATCGTTCGCTTGTGATCGACGTTAGAATCCTCATAAAGCCGAATGATGTCCCTAAGGTTCTCTAAGGCCTTTTTTATCGTTTTTTCAATTTCTTTTCGTTCCCCGGTGGTTCGACCTTGCTGTAATTGGCGCGTTTGGTAGCTGGCCATTTTGACTTCACAGTTCTTTTTGATTTCCTGATATTCGCTGATGTCGATGATTTCGGCCAACAAAAGATTTTTGGCTTTCTTTACTTTTTTTTCCTGATCGGTGATCAGTGCCAGACAACGTTTGATGTGTGCCTCCTTGGCGTGTTCCTCGACGGCAACGATGTCCAAGATGATTTCTTGGTAGATTTCCATGGTGCCAGGTCTTGGAACCAGTGCCCTGAGCTCGTTTTCGAAGGTTTCATGTACAAGTGCAATCGGATACCTTATCTTGCATTCGTGCTTGCAGTGGTAGTAATGGTAATAGGCACTACGCCCCTTGGATGCGCTACCGGTCATCAACCAATCGCATTTTGGGCACATCAGAAAGCCACGTAGTGGCAGCTTTTCATCGAAGGTCTGTCTTAATGCGGGCTTTTTCTTTCTGCCCTTTAGCATTTCCTGTACTTCATTGAACAGTTCTTCGCTGATCAATGCCTCGTGTTTTCCCTCCACAATCTGCATTTCTTCGTTCTTGTAGGCGGGAACGACCACTTTTCCGCAATAGCCCGGATTGGTGATGGCCGACCAGAAAGAACTTTTGGAGCATTTCAGTCCACGTCTCCTGGCCATTTTCCAGATGACCTCAGTTCCGTAGATACCTTCTGAAATCCTTTCAAATGCCCATTTCATGTGGCTGGCTTCGGGTTCTATTAATGCGATATATTTTCTGCCGCCCTCGGTGGTGAGGTTCTTATAGCCAGGCAGGGCCATGCCCATCCACCTACCTTCCTTTTTACCTCGTCTCATGCCGAAAAATACATTGGATGCCCTGCGGTCGTTTTCCACTTCGGGCATGGAAAGGAAAACGGCTAGCATCATCTTGCTTTCGGGGATGGTCAGGTCTAGCGGCTGATCGATGGCCATCACCTCGATGCCGTAGGCCCGTAGGGTAGAGATCATCTGATAGGCGTCGGAGGTGTTCCTGCTGAAGCGGTCCCATTTGGTAAAGAGGATAAAGTCGCATTCGTGTCCTTTGCTGCGCTTGATGGAAGATAGGAGGTTCTTCCACTGGGGGCGCTCGAAGGTCTTGGCCGAATGGTCTTCGAAGATGACCTTGCCAATATCGATCTGTAATCTTTGGCAGTAAGCGGTGAGCCTTTCTGCCTGGTCCCGCTGGGAGAAGCCACGGTCGGCCTGTTCGTCCGTGCTTACCCTAATGTATAAATGTGCTTTTGCCATAAATGATTGGATTAAGTTTTTGGATTGATTTGCTGGTTATCTCCGTGGGTGTCCGTAACCAGTTGTTTGATAGATAATTTAGCAAATCTATACTGGAAATACCAATAAATTTGCCCCCCTCTCGCCAATTTCAAATTGACCCCCAGAGTTGTTGCCTGAAACAAGCAGAAGTTGTTGTGCAAAAAGGCATCTTAGAATAGATCTTTTAAGTCCTGTTTA
>JASCOD010000015.1 GCA_029959615.1 Flavobacteriaceae bacterium PS02338
GGGACCTCTGGGATATTTTTAGTGAATTTATTGGGTGGGTAGGCAGTTTGTTTGGAATGTCGGAGCGCTACTATGATCCCTATGATTATGGTTGGGAATGGCGATTAACACCCAACTTCGACTGGTTAACTGGAGGTGGCGGAGGAGGCGGCGATGGTTACACCGGGGCCGGATATCCGATCTACAACGACTACCTGCCGGGCTATCGTCCAGCTGATGTTTTCCCGTATGAATATCCCGGAAATGATCCTTATACCCCATATCCCGGTGGGCCTAATTTTGTAACACCCGTAGATCCGTACGCACTTGACTATTTACAAAAGGAACAAGCGACACAGATTACAAAAAATGTTGTACGAGCCATTGAAGAACAGTTTTGGACAGAGGAGCCATTAACAGATTACCAACTTGAAGTTTTAAGCGAATTATGCTTGGAGGAGTTTGCGGCAGAATACTATAACAATACTGGAGAATTTGCAGGTATACTTTCTATGCAACCAGGGGATGATGATAAGCCTTTTTGGGAATTTCTCAAAAAGAAACTAAGACAGCTTCTTGGCTATGAACAGCCCGAAACCCCTGAAGAAAGGGAACAGAATGAACGTATATATACTAATGTTAAAGCAACAGTTATTGGGCTAAGAAATATTAATGGAGGTATTAGATTGATTCCCGGCATGAGCCTGTTTCAGGCCGTGAGGGAAAATGAAGGCTATACCGCTGCGACTGTTGATCTTTCAGTTGATTTATTCGGGGGAACATTACTTAAATTTATAGGTTCTCCGTTTTTAAAGCTTAGTAATAAGTATTTATATAAAGTAAGCGAGCTGGCAACTAAATACCCTAATATAGCGGTAAGGTTAAAGTCTTTTAGTATCAGTGAGTTTAATATTATTAAGCGTAGTAATACAGAAAAAGTAATTATTATTGGGGAGAAAATGGAAGAGCGTATCTTGCCAGCAACAAAAGATGTATTTAAAAAGATTTTTAAAAATGCTGAAACATTTAAACCTTCAGAAGCTGCTGATCTCGATTTTACGAATCAATTAAAATATGTTAAAGATAATTTTGGCAGAGATAGATTAACTGACGCCGAAATGAGGTTAACCAAAGATTATAGAGAAAATGTAGATTGGATGATTGATAAACTAAATGAAGGCTATAATGTGATAGATATAGGACCAAAAGTGCCAAAAACAATTAAAAGCCCCTCTTATGAAATGGAAAGAAGCTTTATTTATAAAAAATAAAGAAAAAAAAATAGATTATGAGCTCTATGATGCTTTATTAAAATTGCCTGAAATTAGGGAGCATATTTTTATGCCTGACTATAAAAAAAATGGCTATGTTGTTTTGGAACCTAATTATTTTGAGTTTGATGTTGGATTTGAACAGGCATCTGGACTTAATATGTTTCTAACATCAAAATATGCAGACCGATTAATTGGTTTAAGTTACATATTTTCAAAAACAAATGAATTAGGGATTTTTAATGATACAATACGGGTTTTAAGTGCTAAAAATGGATGGGGAGTCTCAATTAATTTGTCGCTATTAGCGAAAAAGAAGAATTTAAAATTAATAGAGTCTTATGAAGATCCTAAAATTTATACTGGATCTCCAGAACAGAAACTAGAAGCTTGTCTAAGGCAGATTAAGCAAAATTATGATACTATAGCACCCGATATAATTAGTGGAGAGGTTTGGGATAGCAATGCTTGGAATATTGGCGGGCATTTTTGATATTTTAAATGTTATAACTTATTGATTTAGTCCTTAAACCCCCTAAAAATATTAATAGTATTTTTTATGAAATGGAAAGAAGCTTTATATATGCTAAATAAGGAGGGGATGTTTAATCCACAAGAAATAGAAGGCCTCCTTAGATTACCCGAACTTAGAGATTTGGTCTTTTTCCCTAGTTACAAAGAATATGGTTACACAGCACTAGAAACTAATTTAGCAGACGTAAATGTTTTTATGGAGATGTTTAAAATAGAAATAAATCTCATTTCTATTGATGCAAATAGAAAATTAAGTCTTGCCTATGTTTTTCAGAAAAAAGATAGGGCTGAAAATGGAGTAATCGCAGATACAATTACTATTCTAGATAAAAAAAAGGTTGGGATATTATGATTGATATGGATGTACTTATACAAAAAAGATCTGGTGGACATAATACTATTTATGATTATTGGAGGTTGAGTAGTCATCCAGGCAGCTTAGAGGAAAAAATAACTGCCTGTTTAAAACAGATTAAATGCAATTATGATACCTATGCCAAAGATATTATAAGTGGAGAGAACTGGCATCCTACAGCTCATGATAGTAGTTATATTTAGTTAAATAGTAGCCGAAATGAGATTAACTAAAGTTTATAGAGAAACGTAGATTGGATGATAGAGAAGTTAAACAATGGATATAATGTAATAGATGTCGGTCCGAGAGTGCCATCTATTATTAAAAGCCCGTCATATGCAATGGAAAGAAGCTTTATTTATAAAAAATAAAGAAGGAAAAATAAACAATGAAATTTATGAGGCCTTGTTAAAATTTCCTGAAATAAGGAATCAAGTTTTTGTGCCAGATTACAAAAAATACGGCTATGAAGTTCTTGAGCCAGTATATCATGAATTTGGAACGGGATCTAGCATAACATCTGTTTTGCGAGCCTACATATTATCTGTAAAAACAAATCATGTAATTGCGCTGAGCTATATATTTATGAATAATAGTCATGAGTTAGGCATCATAAGTGATAATATTCTTTTAGCCGATGCAGTCAAAGGATGGGGAATAACAATATGCATTAGCTTGCTAGCTGAAAATAGGGGGATTCCAATTGATAAAAAGTATAATATACCCGAAATATATGAAGGTAATGCCGTTGAGAAATTAGAGGAATGTATTAAGCAGATTAAGTTAAATTACGATACAATAGCCCCTGATATTATAAGTGGAGAAAATTGGGATAGTGATGCTTGGAATGTTGGAGATAACTTTTAGTAGTTTATTCGTTAGATATTTAATAAAGCAAATACTTTGCTAGAGCAAGCGTGTCGCTTGTGCTTAAATTTTGTTTAGATAAAGGAAATCGTATAAAAATTTGTGCACATGCCACAGGCGTGCGCTAGCAGGGTTGAAGGAGGTCTTCGGAAGGTTGAAAGTGGTCTTCGGAAGGTTGAACGAGGTCTTCGGAAGGTTGAAAGGGGTCTTCAGAAGGTTGAACGAGGTCTTCGGAAGGTTGAAAGTGGTCTTCAGAAGGTTGAAGGAGGTCTTCAGAAGGTTGAAAAAGGTCTTTGGAAGGTTGAAAAAGACCTTCTGAGCATTTAAGCCGTTTTCTAAATGATAGGAGTGAAGCAATTTCTGAGATTAGTCTGCCGAAGACCTATGGGGCGATCCCAATCACACGGACAAGGTTGTACTTTGCGCAGATAATAAGCAACAAAGGGAAATGAAGTTAATCATTCCCCTTTTTAAATAACTGACAGCTATCATTTATACGGAAAATACGATATAAATAGCTTTAAAATCCTAACTTCTTATCCAGCTCAGAAGTAGTTTGCTCTTGTTGTTGATATAGGTTACAATCGTAAACAATACTTACTCCTCCAGTAGGCTGTTCAAAGTCATTCTTGCCAACTTTCAAATTCGGATTAGCATAAACTCGCTTCATAAAGCCTGCGTAAATTGGTAATGCTGAATTGGCTCCTTCTCCATAGCTTGTACTTGTAAAGTGGAATGCACGATCCTCGCAACCTGTCCAAACACCAGCAACTAAGTCTGGTGTGATGGCCATAAACCAACCATCAGAGTTGTTCTGGGTTGTTCCTGTCTTACCACCAATAGGACCATTAACTTTGTATTTGTAACTTAAACGAGAACCTGTTCCGCCAGTAATTACACCACGCAACATACGTGTCATTACATAGGCTACTTCTTCATTCATTGCTACTTTAATGATTGGTTTACTTTCATAAAGTACAACTCCGTTTTTATCTTCTATTTTAGTAATGAAGTTGGGTTGTGTCCAAGCACCTTTGTTGGCAAAAACGCCATAGGCACCTACCATATCATAAATAGAAGCATCAAATGTGCCTAAACTAATAGAAGGAACTGCAGGTACATCGCTGCTAATTCCCATCTTTTTAATTTCATTAGCTACCGCAGTAGGGCCAACTTGTTTCATCAAATAAGCTACGATATAGTTTTGCGAATAAGCTAAACCTTTTTGCAATGTTATTTTACCAGGAAGGGGAGTGCCAGAATTACGAGGTGTCCAATCCGGGCTACCGGGATTAGATATGGTTACCGGCTCGTTCATTACTTCGTAACAAGGCGAATATCCATTTTCGATAGCTACTGCATAGGTGAAAGGTTTTGCGGTAGAGCCCACTTGTCTTTTTCCCATTTTTACCTGATCGTATTTAAAGTGTTCGAAATTAATACCGCCCACCCAAGCTTTAATGTTTCCAGTTTTTGGATCCATTGCCATCATCGCGTTGCGTAATAATAATTTGTAATATTTTACTGAATCGATAGGTTTCATTACCGTATCTAAGTTTCCTTTCCAAGTAAAAATAGTCAGCTTAGAAGGTGTATTGAAGTCGGTAGTAATTTCTTCATCAGATTTTCCTTCCAATTTTAAAGCCTTATAGCGGTCAGATCTTCTTATGCCTTGATCAATCAGTTGCTCTAAGCCTCTAAATGGATTTCTGCCTTTCCAGCTTTTAGTAAATTGGGCCTGTAGCGTTTTCATGTATTCTTTTTGCGCTTCCTCGGCATATATTTGCATCTGATAATTGATAGTCGTGTAAACCTTTAACCCATCTCGGTCTAAATCATACGGTGTACCATCGGCTTTGTTGATAGAACGTTCTTCCAGGATTTTCTTTACCTCACTCTTTAATACGGCTCTGAAATAAGGCGCTATTCCATCATTGGTTGTAGCAGCATTAAAATGTAAATTCAGTGCTTTTTCCTTCTCTCCAGCAAACTCATCTGCTGTAATATAGCCTTCCTTAACCATTAAGGCCATTACAGTGTTCCTTCTATCTAAAGAACGTTCTGGATTTTTGGTAGGAGAATAACGGGTAATTCCTTTTTGTAAGCCAATTAATACCGCTGCTTGAGGAACGGTTAATTTATCAGGAGTAGTGTTGAAATATACCCTCGCCGCAGATTTAATTCCGTAAGCATTGTTGCCGAAATCAACTGTGTTTAGATACATGGTGATAATTTCTTCCTTGGTATAATTCCTTTCCAACTTAATGGCAATTACCCATTCCTGAAATTTTTGAATAATACGTTTTAAGAAATTTTTAGCTCTTCCTTCTTCAGAGAATAGGTTGAGCGCCAATTGCTGTGTAATGGTACTTCCGCCTTGCTTTTTGCCGATTATTGCATAAAGAAAAATGGTAAATGTACGTCTGAAATCTATACCAGAGTGAGAACGGAAACGGATATCTTCTGTGGCAATTAGTGCATTGATTACGTTAGGGGAAATTTCGTTGTAAGTTACATTAGACCTATTTTTTACAAAATAAGTACCCAATACTTTCCCATCTTCAGAAATGACCTCGGTTGCCTCATTGCTTTTAGGATGTTCTATAGCTCTAAAGGAAGGGATTTCTCCAAAGACCCCAAAACCAATCATTACAATGAAAATAGCGAAGGCAATGATGCCTGCAATTAAGATTTTCCAAATACGCCAATTGTATTTTGTGATTAACTCTGGAGGTAATGAATTGTTTATTCTATTTCTATAGTTCATTGCTGCTGATATATCTGATATACCTCTCTAATGTATCGCGATTAGTGATTTTTTCGAGGTTCTCTTTGCTTATTGCAAAAGTAGTATAATTACTGGCAGGTATTTTCATAATTCTGCCTAATTGTGGTTTTATAGCATTTCGGTATTGTTGTACGTCATTGATACTGCTAAAATCACCAACTATAATTAGCTGATCTAGGTCCAATTCTTTAAGCTGATGACGTAGGTTGCTGCCTGAATAGGTTCCCCTATTGAACTGTCCGATTCCAAAACGAGAACTACTTACATTTAATTCCATTGAGTTAACCGCAACAACAAGATAATAATTACTTGATGAGGCGGGATTGAACAAGTTATCTTTTACAGGTTCTGCTTTTACTACAGGAGCGGCAATAGTGTCTGGTTTAACAATAGGAGGTAAAGCCACACTATCCTTTTTTACAGGTGCAACAATTATGCTGTCTTTTTTCGCAATTATTGGTGGTGCAGCAATAATACTGTCCTTTTTTATTTCCTTAACAGGAGGTTTAACTTCTGGTTTGGGCTCTAATTTAGGTTTTTCTTCTACAGGTTTCTGCTCTACAGGTTTTTCTATAGGTTTTGAAGGGGGCACGTAGGCAGATTTTACGCCTGTTGGATCAAGAACGTTTGCAATAACAGGCTCGTTTATTCTTATGCCGGTTTTATTTTCAACGAAAGGAATTTCATTTGGATCATAACCAACCAAAGCTATTTTTCTTTTTTTAAACTCACTTAAATGAGCGTTGATATATAGCAAATGTTGATCTACTAAGGGCTTGATCAACCTGTCATTCTTGTGTTTCTCAGCAATTTCTTTGAAGGCATTAATAAGGTAATCTACGTTTTCGGTACGGCCAATAGCAATAGCTTTCAAGTAATCGTACTGAGGTTCCATTACACTACCAGGGAAGCGTTGATTTATGCTTACAGTACCAGCTATTACAGCTTTAAATTCTTTGTTTTGCAGTTTGCTAAAAAGATTCTCATATTCATTGTTTAAAGTAACTTCTAGCTGGTTTTGTTTCGTCGAGAAATTAGGATCTAATATGGTTTTTGCATAAATAGAATTCGGATACTTGCTAAGAACAACGTTTTTATAGTCTGCTGATTTCTTATTGTCTATACCGAGGTTAGCTAAGTATAAGCTATAATAAATCATGTCTAATTTGTCGTTATTTGGAAACCTGTTTAGCAAGATTTGATAGGTCTTAATTGCTTCGGGTCTATCATTTAATACCTGTTGGTAGAAACTACCCATATCCAAATAAGCACTGATTATTTTTTGGTTCGATTGCTCTAGTTGTGTTGGTGTAAGTGGGATAGAATCTAAGTATACCGTAGCCTTGTTAGAGGTTTTTGGCGCTTGAACTGCCACGGCATCTGGATTGGTTGGCATTGGGCCAATACCGTCGTCAATATTAGCAGGGGCATCTGCTTGATTTTGCGATGGCTTAGTACTTTGACGCCAATTTGGGGCCAGTTTTCTATTCCCCCAACGTCTTTTGAATTCGTTAAATCCTCTGCTAATTGCATTGGAGTTTGCAAAGTAAAAAGTACTTCCTGTTTGAGATTGGTAATTTACGTTAGCTCTCCCAGCACTGGTAGGTTGCCCATCTGTGTCGGTAATGTTGGTTTGTACTTGCTCTAAAGAGGCGAAATAATTACCCAATGCAATTGGCCTTTCTGTTACAGATAATAATGCTATTTTCTGAAGTGTATCCTGAAGCGAAATGGTTTCGTATCGTTGTTGTAGGTAAGCTAGGTTTTGTGCCTTGTTAGAAATAGCGTTGTAAAGAGGATGAGTTTTTGGTAACGTCAATGCTGTGCTATCGTAATAAAGTTTTGCTGTTACATAATCGCTGTAGTGCTTAAAATTTAAATCAGCAATTTTTAAGTAAGACAACGCTTTTTGCACATTGTTTACCGTACTGTTTTTTACTGATAGATTATAATATTCTTCCGCTTTTCCGTAATTGTTTGCTGCATAGTAATCTTCTGCAATTTCGTAAAAGATTTGATCCTTAAAGTCTACATTCTTGTCGTCTTTAAGCATTCGGGTCAGTGCTAATTTCCTGTCGAAATTGTTGCCTCCCAGTTGCTCAGTAATTCTGATCCTACTCAGCTTGGCATTAAAATACATGTCAAAAGCAGCATTGCTCTTTTCTACTTTACGGTAGGCCACTAAACTCTTTTGGTAATCTTTCGTGCTTTCGTAAAGCTGGGCAAGTGTGTAAGTCCAACGGAGTTTGTTCAAGGAGGTTGGACCCGCTTTTAATGCCTTTTCTAAGTACTCAATTGCCTGTTTGTCATTGGCCTTAATAATATTGATTTGAGCCAAAGTGGCTAGCGGCTCCGATTTATGACGTTTAACAGAATCAAGTTCTATTTTTACCGTGTCCAATATCTTTTCGGCACTTTCTAGGTCATTTAATTCTATGAAGCTCCGAGCTTTCCAGTTTAGTGCGTTCAAGTAAGTTTTATGGTCTTTCTTGTAAGCACCAGCTACGTAATCGAAATAAGCATTTGCATTATAGTATTTTCCTTGGTAGAAATTGGTTTTTCCCAAAAGGATATAAGCGTCGTCTATATAATTACTAAAGTTTTTCTCAGCAATGATGGTTCTTGCTTTTTGGTCAATTTCATCTAGTTCTTTGATCTTGGTTCCTGCGGTAGTTGCATCGGCTATTTCTGGTGCATGATAAAGCGGAAGAAAGTTGTCAAAATTGTCTTTTCTGCTCTGGTTTTGCCCTTCCAAATAATCATCCAACAAGACGTTAGAGTTGTAAATAAGGTTATATCTAGCAGATAAGTTTTGTAACTTCCTGTTGGTAACGGTATCTTTTTGAGATGAGCAACCAAAAATTAATGCTAGCAATAAACTGCATAAAATGGTGCCTGATAAATGTTTTCTGTAGGTGTTCAAATGTTTGAGTTATTTACACTATAACAATATATCTGCAAAAATATTTTATTAGACAATATAATCTTAATATTTAAACTATTATTTACAAAAATCATTTGTTGACGTAAAACTAAAGTAGCTAAGCAGATAGTGTAATGCCAAATCCTTTGCTAAGCTTACATAATACCGAAAACCTTATTTGTCTAGTTGTTTTGGATTGTTGTTCTTCAATTGAATAATCTTGTGCGTTTAACTGTGCTTTTCGATATGTTAATGAAGTTATTATAGCTATATTTGTAGGCTAAAGTTTTCTGCATTGGAGAATAAAGAACCTAAGAAGAAGTTGAGTAAGTGGATAGTTTTTACTTCCATGCCGCTCCAGATGGGGGTTACTATTTACCTGTTTTATCTTGGAGGTAAGTGGTTAGATCAAACAATGGAGGTACAAGGCGAGTGGTGGATGAAAGGCTGTACATTGTTGGGGGTAGTAGTTTCGCTTTATCACTTCATTAGGCAAGCAAATTATATTAACAAAAATGAATAATTACATTAAGCATATTCTAGTGCTTTTTACCGTTGCTGCTGTTGCCTATAGTGGTCATCATTTAATTAGCTCAAAATTGGGTGTTATCGATCAGTGGTCCAAAACAGGTTACACGCTAATGAACTTGTACTTGTTAGGTTTTTTCACTTCGTTAGTAGTTGTAATTCTGATATTAACAATTCATCGCACAATGCCGAAAAATCTAGGAATTGTGTTTTTGGGGGCTATTACTTTAAAGGTTTTGGTGTTTTATATTTACATATCTAAAGGGCTTAATCAATTCGATAATAAATTTCTGGAGTATAATTTCATTATCGTGTTCTTTGTCTTCTTAATTTGTGATGTATTTGTGGCTTTTAGGGCTTTAAATGAGGGTATGAGAAACGAGTGAATTTTTTCTTTAAAAAGTTTTAATTTATACGGATTTATGACAAATAAAAATTGTACTTTTGCGAAAAATTTTACATTCTTCAATAGTAATTAAAAATGATGAATCTTAAGAAAGCACTTTTAGTTTTGGTGGTAGTCATATTTGCTGTAAACCCCTTTTCTGCATTAGCCAGTGGGGAAACACAAGGTGAAACTCCTAATGATAAGGCTAAAGAGATTAATGAACACATTGCCCATCACTTGCAGGACGATCATTTTTTTACACTATACAAAGCTGGTGAAGAACATGTAGGTTTTCCGTTGCCTGTTATTTTAATTGATAATGGTTTCAAGGTTTTTTCGTCTGGAGAATTTGAGCACGGTAAAGCTGTTGTAGAAAAAGACGGTCAGTATTATAAATACTATCATGGTAAGATCTATAAAACTGACGCTGCTGGTACGATTAACTATGACGAAAAGCACCACCCAATAAATGCAAAGCCGCTAGATTTTTCTATCACTAAGAGTGTTGTAGGATTATTATTAGCTGCTTTGTTGTTATTTGTAGGCTTTTTGAGCTTAGCAAAGACTTATAAGAAAGGTTCAAATAACTTGCCTAAAGGTATGGGCCGTGTGTTAGAGCCTTTGGTTTTATACGTACGTGATGAAATGGCGATACCGAACATTGGACATCGTTATAAAGAGTTTATGCCTTATTTGTTGTCGGTGTTTTTCTTGATTTTTACCTTAAATTTATTAGGATTAACTCCTATTGGATTTAACGTAACTGGTAATATTTCGATAACTGTATGTTTGGCCTTATTTACTTTTATCATTACTAACTTAAAAGCAAACAAAGACTACTGGAAACATATTTTCTGGATGCCAGGCGTACCGGTTCCGTTTAAAATTATTTTAGCGCCTATTGAGGTGTTGGGTATGTTTACGAAGCCTTTTTCATTGATGTTGCGTTTATTCGCTAACATTACTGCTGGTCACTCTGTAATCATGGGACTAATAGCAATTGTTTATTTGTTTCAAACTCAGTTAACGGTTGGAGGTAGTGTAGGTATTTCGATGCTGCTAACATTAGTGTTGTTTTTCCTTGAGCTGTTAGTTGCGTTTTTACAAGCGTTTATCTTTACAATGTTGTCGTCATTGTTTATTGGCATGGCAGTAGAGGAACACGCTCATCATTAATTTGAATTTTTTGTTAAATTTTATAAATAAATATTATGTACAACTTAATTGGAGCAGGTTTAATTGTAATCGGAGCAGGTTTAGGTTTAGGTAAAATCGGTGGTTCTGCAATGGAAGCTATCGCACGTCAACCAGAAGCTACGAACAAAATTCAAACCGCAATGATCATTATTGGTGCCTTACTTGAAGGTTTAGCATTCGGTGCTTTAATCTTGGGTAAATAATCCAAATTGATTAAAAAACAAGCATACCTTGTAACGGTTGGTTTCAAGGTATGCTTAAACAAAAAATAGAAACTCATATTTTATCATAAAAAATAATGGAAGCATTACTTAATCAGTTCTCATACGGCTTGTTTTTCTGGCAACTTATAATCTTGTTGATTGTAGTATTCATCTTAGGTAAGTTTGCTTGGAAACCAATTGTAAATGCTTTAGAGGAGCGTGAGCAAAGCATTGATGAAGCTTTAAACAAAGCTGAGTTGGCTAGACAAGAAATGGCTCGCTTGAGTTCTCAAAATGAAGAATTGATGAAGCAAGCTCGTGAAGAACGCGACCAAATCTTGAAGGAAGCTAAAGCCTTAAAAGATGGTATCGTTAACGAAGCTAAAAATCAAGCTCAAGCAGAAGGCGCTAAATTGATTGAAAAAGCTCGTATCGAAATCGAGAACCAAAAGAAAGCTGCTTTGGCAGAATTAAAAGGCCAAGTTTCGGCTTTGTCTTTAGATATTGCAGAGCGTGTATTACGTACGCAATTAGACGATAAAGCTAAGCAACAAGAGTTGGTTAACAATTTGTTAAAAGACGTTGAATTAAACTAAGTTATAAGTATTACGTTTTAAGTTTTACGTTTTGGGTTTTGTACTTTCTTGGATAGTTCGAAACTTACAACTTACAACTTACAACTTACAACTAAATATATGTCAAGTAAAGCAGGAGCTAGGTACGCAAAATCATTGTTAGATCTTTCTAAAGAGCAAAACGCTGTGGAAGAAGTGAAAAATGATATGGTTTTTTTTGAGCAAGTAGTTGATAACCATTCTGAGTTAGAGGCAATCCTTAAAAACCCAATTGTACCTTTGGATAAAAAACAAGGTATTTTACAAGGTATTTTTGGTGGTAAAGTACATGCCATCACCGAAAGTTTCTTGAAACTGATTGTTAACAAAGGGCGTAGTGCTATCTTATATGATACGTCTGAGCAATTTATAGCTCAATATAATGCTATCAAAGGTATTGTTACAGCAGAAGTAACTTCGGCAAGTGCATTAACTGATGCAAATAAGGCAGAAGTAGTTGCTCTTGTTAAAAAGGAATTAGGCGCTAGCGAAGTTTTAGTTAAAGAAAAGGTAGATCCAGCATTAATTGGTGGCTTTATTTTAAAAGTTGGTGATAAGCAATTTGATGCCAGCATAGCAAGTGGCTTAGCAAAGTTGAAAAAGGAATTTGCGCACTAGGTTTTGCGCATAGCGATAAGCGTTTGGGCGTTCTTCGCTTAGCGCCAAACGCTTAACAAAGAAAATTTTTACAAAAAGATATCAAAATAACATAAAATTATGGTAGAGGTAAGACCAGACGAAGTTTCGGCAATTATCAGACAGCAATTGGCCGGCTTCAAATCAGAAGCTGAACTTGAAGAAGTTGGTACTGTATTGCAAGTGGGCGATGGTATTGCTCGTGTTTACGGCTTAACGAAAGTTCAAAGTGGTGAGCTTGTTGAGTTTGCTAACGGTTTGCAAGGAATTGTATTGAACCTAGAAGAAGATAACGTAGGTGTGGTATTATTAGGCCCATCTGACGAGATCAAAGAAGGCGATACCATTAAACGTACTAAGAAAATCGCTTCGATCAAAGTTGGCGAAGGTATGCTTGGTCGTGTGGTAAACACATTAGGTGAGCCAATTGATGGTAAAGGACCTATCGCTGGTGAAACTTACGAAATGCCTTTAGAGCGTAAAGCACCTGGGGTAATCTACCGTCAACCAGTTAACGAACCTCTACAAACTGGTATCAAAGCTATCGATGCAATGATTCCAATTGGTCGTGGTCAACGTGAGTTGGTTATTGGTGACCGTCAAATTGGTAAAACTGCGGTTTGTATCGATACGATCATCAATCAAAAAGAATTTTATGAAGCAGGTAATCCTGTATTCTGTATCTATGTAGCTTGTGGTCAAAAAGCAAGTACAGTAGCAAACGTTGTACGTACTTTAGAAGAAAACGGTGCAATGGCTTATACTGTTGTTGTGGCTGCTTCTGCTGCTGAGCCTGCTCCATTGCAGTTCTATTCTCCGTTTGCAGGTGCTGCAATTGGTGAGTTCTTCCGTGATACTGGACGTCCAGCATTAATTGTTTATGATGATTTATCTAAACAAGCTGTAGCTTACCGTGAGGTTTCTTTATTATTGAAGCGTCCTCCAGGTCGTGAGGCTTATCCAGGTGACGTGTTCTATCTACACAGTCGTTTGTTAGAAAGAGCTGCGAAAATCAATGCTAATGATGATATCGCTAAAAACATGAACGATTTGCCAGATTCTATCAAAGGTATCGTTAAAGGTGGTGGTTCATTAACTGCATTGCCAATTATCGAAACTCAAGCTGGTGACGTTTCTGCATATATTCCTACTAACGTAATTTCGATTACTGATGGTCAGATCTTCTTAGAGTCTAACTTGTTTAACTCTGGTATCCGTCCGGCAATTAACGTAGGTATTTCTGTATCACGTGTAGGTGGTAACGCACAAATTAAATCAATGAAGAAAGTTGCTGGTACTTTAAAGTTGGACCAAGCACAATACCGTGAGTTAGAGGCTTTCTCTAAATTCGGTTCTGATTTGGATGCTGCTACAAAATCTGTACTAGATAAAGGTGCTCGTAACGTAGAGATGTTGAAACAAGCTCAGTTCTCTCCATTTACTGTAGAGAAACAAGTAGCAATCGTTTACGCTGGTACTAAAAACTTGATGCGTAGCGTACCTACCAACAAGGTAAAAGAATTTGAAACAGATTACTTACAAGCATTAGAATTGCGTCACCCAGAAACTTTAGCAGCATTAAAAGCTGGTAAATTTGATGACACAATTACCGGTGTATTGGAAACTGTAGCAAAAGAAATTTCAAGTAAATACTAAGAATGTTATAGGTTTTAAGTTATAAGTTTTGGGCCTTTACTCAAAACTTATAACTTACTACTTACAACCAAAAGATAAAATGGCCAATTTAAAAGAAGTAAGAAATCGTATTGCCTCAGTGCAGTCAACTCAGCAGATTACCAAAGCAATGAAAATGGTATCAGCAGCTAAGTTGAAGCGTGCTACCAATGCGATTGTTCAATTACGTCCTTACGCAACTAAGCTAAAAGAAATCTTAGGAAATCTTTCGGCAAGTTTAGAAGGTTCTACCTCTCCTTTTATTGAAGAAAGAGAGCCTAATAAAGTGTTAATAGTTACCGTATCTTCTAACAGAGGTTTAGCTGGTGCTTTTAACATGAATGTGATTAAGGCCACAAACAACCTAATTGCCGAAAAATATAGCGAGCAGCTAAAAAAAGGTAATGTAAGTATCGTTTCAATTGGTAAAAAGACACAAGATTTTTACGAGAAACGTAATTACAAAGTTATTGGTAATAACAACGAAGTTTATCAAGCACTTACTTTCGAAAACGTAACGAAAATTACCGACGCTATCATGGCTGGTTTCGAAAAAGGTGAATTTGATAAGGTAGAGTTAGTGTACAATCAGTTTAAAAATGCTGCAGTACAAATTATTACTACTGAACAATTATTACCTCTTCCGAAATCTGAAGAAGCTGCAAATGCTAAAGAAAGTAATGTAGATTATATTTTGGAGCCGAGCAAAGAAGAGATTGTTACGCAATTAATTCCTAAGTCGATCAAAATTCAGTTGTATAAGGCGGTGTTAGATTCTCACGCTTCTGAACATGGTGCACGTATGACCTCAATGGATAAAGCAACTGAAAACGCTGGAGATTTATTGAAAGCATTGAAGTTATCTTATAACCAAGCACGTCAGGCGGCTATTACTACAGAGCTTACAGAGATTGTAAGTGGTGCAGCAGCATTGAATGGATAAACCCCTAAATCCCCTAAAGGGGACTTGAAAAATACTAACCCTCATCGTTTTTCGGTGAGGGTTTTTTGTTGCAATTTGAAGCTTCTTTTATCGCCTCTTCATTTCGAGCGTAGCCGAGAAATCTTTGATTGTATATCTACATGAAGTAGGAATGTTTGGTTTAAATTTTAATCGTCAAATTCAAAATGATTATGTTTTTTATCTTTGCCATATAAAATTGAAATATGAAATTTAAAATCTTAATAATAGTCCTTTTAACATTTCCAATAATTGCTTCGGCACAGAAAGCTGGACCGGAAAGAGATTGGACAAATGCGGTGCTGTGGCAGCAATATAGCGGCGAGTATAGAGCTTTGGCTTTTCAGGCTTATAACTTTGCAAGGTTGTCTTTAAAAGAAGCTTTATGGGAGAACCAAAATGGCAAACCTAACTGTGTAATTGTTGATGCTGACGAAACCATCATAGACAATTCTCGTTTCCAGGGATATGAAATTCAACATGGTGTAAGTTATGTACCTGCAGATTGGACCGCTTGGACCGCAAAAGCCATGGCTGATACAGTACCTGGTGCTTTAGCTTTTTTGAAATTCGCAGCAAGCAAAAACGTAGAAACTTTTTATGTAACCAACCGTGATGAAGCTGACAGAAAAGGAACGATTGAAAATTTGAAAAAGTTGGGTTTCCCTTACGTAGATGAAGCACACGTATTGACCAAAAGCACCACTTCGGATAAGCAGGAGCGAAGAGATAAAATCTTGGCGAAGTACAATGTTTTGCTGCTTTGCGGAGATAATTTGAGTGATTTCTCGAACATTTTTTATAGAGAAGGAAAAGATACTAAGGAGCAGGTAGATGCAAATCAGCATTTGTTTGGTACTAAGTTTATTGTGTTGCCTAATCCTATGTATGGAGACTGGGAAAAATTACTTTACAAAGAAGGAAAGTTCACCGAACAAGAGAAAGCAAAACAGCGCTTAGAAAAGCTTAAAAGTTATTAAACCATAGTGGTTTTTATAGAAGAAATGTTATTTTTGCCCTAACAAAATAAAAACGATTAAACATGGATGCTAAAGAAAGAGAAAACAGCATGAAAACAGCCAACGAATCGGCTATTTATTCTTCACTTGCTTTATGGACAGTAGTAACTGTAATTGGCGTATTTTTACGTTTCGCTTACGACTCTTTAACACTTTCTCTAGTGTCATGGGCTATCTTAGCGCTAGGTTTCGTAATGTGCTGCGTTACGGCCTTCAAAATTTTAAATGCGAAATAATTTAAAGAAACTATAAATAGAAAAAATCCCTTCATGGTTATACTGTGAAGGGATTTTTTTATGCTCTCTAGTTGCAAACTAATAGCTGTCAACTTCCAACAGAAAACTAAAATGGGTTACCTTAATTAGTTTTTCGCATTAAGCATAAAACCTCTATACAAATTGTCTTCCTTAAGGAATTAGCATGCTTAAGACAATTTTGTTAAAAGGATGAGTTTACACTTAAAACCTATAACAAGATGAAAAGACATTTTGCCGTTGTGGCTACGGCTGCAATTATTTTTACGGGCTGTAGCTCCGAATATAAATCTGAACGAGCTGACTATGCTTCTGCAGATACTATAGCTAGCGAAGCTATTTCTAACGGAGAGCTGGTAGAGAAGATGACCAAAACTGCCGATATGCGCTTTAGAGTTAAAGATGTACAGCGCACTAAGGAAAATTTAAGTGCTACCATCAAAAAACAGGGTGGTTTAGTGATGGAATTCAACATCAGTAGTTCTATTCAAAATTCCGAGAAAGTTAAATTCAGCGCAGATTCTTTAAAAGAAATCACTTCTTACAGAACAGATGGCTATTTGGTGGCTCGTGTGCCATCAGAGAAATTAGATGATTTTACCAATCAAATTGCAGGTATTTCAGTTTTTGTGGATAATCAGTCATTAAAGATGCAGGACAAAAGTTTGGATTATTTGGAGAACAAACTTAAAGCGGAAAATAGGATTGAAGCTGTTGAACGAATCAACAAGATTGCAACAAAGAAGAGTGCAAATGTCGCCAGTTCTTTGGACATCAAAGATGATTACGTGGATAAGAAAATTGAAAATTTGAGCATTGACAAGCAAGTAAAGTATAGTACAATTACTTTAAGCTTTTATCAGGATAATACCATTAAAACAATGATTGTAGCTAACGATAATATTTACGATTATAAGCCAGAGTTCTTTAGAAGATTGGGCTTAAATTTGGTTGATGGATGGATGTACTTCAAAGAATTTATTTTGTTTTTGTCAAGATTGTGGATGTTCTTAGTAGCTGGTGTGATCGCTTTCTTTGTCATCAAATATTACACAAGAAAACAGAGTATTAAGACTTTTTTGCCTCCACCAAGTAATTGAAATGAGTTATTTATTTTCGTCATTGCGAGGAGGAACGACGAAGCAATCTTTTCGATTAGAATGAGTTTGTAAAATTTAAACGATACAGCTTCCATATAAGCTTAAAATGCTACCTTCAATCTAGCTAAACTATACTATTACATGAAAAAACCTATTCTTTTCATTGGTCTTGTTGTCCTATTGTTAAATGCCAAAGCCCAAGATAATTTTTCATCCACCTTTAAGCAGATCAATACCGAAGTTCAAACGAACTCACAAGCTTATCAGAATTTAAAAAATGCTACGGAGAAAATCGGGCATCGTTTAACGGGTTCTGCCAACGGTGCAAAGGCAGAAGAGTTTGCTTACAATCTCTTCAAGTCTTACGGTTTTGACGTTAAATATCAACCATTTGAAGTAGAAAGTTGGGACAGAAAAACATTAGCAGTTAAAGTTGGTGGAGATAAAGGTAATTTATCAGCTGTTAAAGCGGTGACTTTGGCACATTCTCCTGTAAAAGCAAATGTAACTGGCGAGCTGATCGATGTTGGTAATGGGCTGGAAGCAGATTATCAGCCGTTAAAAGAGAAAGTGAAAGGGAAGATTGCCTTGATTTATATAGGGGTATTGCCTGGTTCACCAGCTGGTACAGCTTCCTTGCATCGTTCAGAAAAAACAGCCATCGCAACTAAATACGGAGCTATTGGTGTGGTTATCATTAACAAAGTGGAAAACGGCGTTTTACTTACAGGTACGGCTTCGGTGACTGGTAAATTAATTCCAATTCCGGCGGTTTGCATTGGTTTAGAAGATGGTATGGCGTTGAAAGCAAAGCTTAAAGCTGCACCTCAATTTTCCCAAATAGAGATGACCAATTTCTCGGGAATGATTAAAGCCAGAAATGTAATTGCTACTTTAAAAGGAACCGAATTCCCTAACGAAAAAATTGTAGTAGGCGGTCACCTAGATAGTTGGGATTTGGCTACTGGCGCTATTGATAATGGCATCGGTTCTTTCTCGATTATTGATATGGCTAGAACCTTCAAGAAATTGAAATTGCAAACCAAACGTACGGTAGAATTCGTAATGTTTATGGGCGAGGAACAAGGTCTTTTAGGCTCTAAAGCTTATGTAGCACAAGGATTAAAAGATAAAACTTTAAACCAAGTTCGTTTCATGTTAAACTACGACATGAACAATGATCAAAAAGGTTATGCTGCGACTAGAAAAGAAATGGAACCATTGTTTAAGAGTTGGGGTGCAGAGGTGATGAGAATTGATACAGGTTTTAAAAACTTATTTCATGCAGGTGCTGGCCTACATAGCGATCACCAACCATTTATGTTAGAGGGAATTCCTACTGGAACTGGTGCAGGAAGTAAGTTGCCAAATAATTCTGGCCCATTTTATCATTCAGATGGAGATGCTTTCCACTTGGTAGATGAGCAAGGAATGAAAAATACGGTTCGTTATTCATCGATGTTAATTTATGCATTAGCGAATACACCAACAATTCCAGTAAATAGATTTTCTGATGCTGATTTGAAAGCGTTCTTGGAAAGTCAGAAATTAAAAGAGCCACTAAAAATAGCTGGCGAATGGAAATGGGGAGATTAGTCTCCCTATTTTATACAATACTTGCAAGTAACGCAAGCGCAAATGCTGCCGAAGCTATATTCAGGTTTGAGTTTCTGATATGTTTTAAAGCAATAGTAATTTGATTTTCAACTGAACGTTTGGATATTCCAAATTTTTCAGCGATTTCATCATTTGAGAGATTTTCAACTCTGCTTAACCAAAAAATCTCCCTGCATCTTTTAGGTAGTGGCGATAAGAAATTGCCCACCTGATTTTCAAAATCTTTATAATCCAGCCTAAGCTCGCCCATGTTGGTTGTTGCACCATCATCATAAGATTGGTAGTCGTCTACATAACTTATCACCGTTTTCTTTTTTGCTTTCAGCTCTTTAAAAACATGGTATCTAGCGGTGACATGAATATAGCTAGCAAACTTTTCAATCTTTAAATGTTCCCTACGTTTCCATAATACCACAAAAACGTCTTGTACTACTTGCTCTGCTATTTCAGAGTCATTGATGTAGTGCAAAACAGTGCTGTGTAGTTTTTTCCAATAACGATTAAATAAGGTATGAAATGCCCTATAGTCATTATTTTGAGTAGCGATCCATAAAGTCTCATCACTTAATTGGTATTCGGACATTCTCTAGGCATTATATCAGGTTTGATGTGATAAAAGTAATTATTTGCAGACGATAATCAAATAAACCTGTTGTTTGTGCAAAAATATTCATGTTATGTTAAGTGGCTGTAAAGTAAAGGTGAACTTGTGGCTATCAAAAAAAATATTCTTTTTTATGTGTGTTGAAATTCCTTTTATACCTCTATATAGATAAATACCAATTTATAAATGACTTCAGAGGAATATATTAAGCTATATCAAAAATATATCGACGGTAAATGCAATACAGAAGAAGTAAAGCAATTATTTGATTATGAAGACAGTTTTCAGTTGATTGACGCTCAAGAAACAACAGAAGATTTCGTACTTAAAGCTCGAATCGGTGATCGCATAGACAAAGAAATAGCGAAGAAACGCAGTTTCAAATTATGGTATAAATATGTCGCCGCGGCTGTTATAGTAATTTCTGTAGGTGTTTTTTTAGTTCTTAACGAAAACAAAAAAATATCAATTGAAGAGCCTAAGCTAGCTAATCAAATTAATAAACCTGTTGCTAAAAAAATTGATACAACGATAACGGTACTTACCCTGGCAGATGGAACTATGGTTCCACTAGATGAGATAAATAGTGGTGTATTGTCAGAAGAAGACGGACTAGAAATTAGAAAGGTAAAGAACGGAGAGTTGTCTTATCATACCTCAGGTCAGTTAATTGCCAATAATAAGTCGTTAAATAAAATCTCTATACCTAAAGGAACTACTTATAAATTAACCTTGGCTGACGGAACTAAGGTTTGGTTAAATGCTGCTTCTTCGCTTAGTTATCCATCAAGATTTAATGGTGACGAAAGATTGGTTGAGCTTACTGGAGAAGCTTATTTTGAAGTAGCTAAAAATGAGAAGCAACCTTTTAAAGTAAAAGTAAGAAATACAGAGGTACGTGTTTTAGGGACTCATTTTAATATTTCTTCTTATGCAGAAGATGGGCCAATTCGTACTGTGTTATTAGAGGGTTCAGTGCAGATGTCTTATTTCGGCAATCAGAAATTATTGAAGCCAGGTTATCAAGCCGTAACAGAAGGCAATTCAAATAACATCATTTTACAAAAAGCAAATACATTACAAGCACTTTCTTGGAAGAACGGATATTTTCTTTTCAAAGAAAATTCTATTGTAGAAGTGATGAATCAAATAGCGAGGTGGTATAAAGTAAAAGTGGTTTATGAGGATGGGGTAGAAGGTAAGTTATTTGGTGGTATTTACGATAAGTCGAAGAATTTAGAAGAATTGCTAAAAGGATTGGAGCTTACTGGGCTCGTTAAATTTAAAATAGAAGAGGGCGTTTCGTCTGAAGAAAGGAGGGTAATCGTTATGGACTAGCTCTACTAATGATAGCCTGAAAATAAGAACCCTGGAGACGTTCGCACCGTATCCAGGGATTATGTCAGGGTTAATTGAACCGATATAGCAATCAATAGATATTTAAACCTAACATTCAAATGTATAAAAAAAATACTGCATTTAATTGCAGCAGGTACTCTTGCATTTACCCGAAATTTTATCGTACCATGAAATTAATAATGGTGTTTGTTTTCGCTGCAATCTTACAGGTAAGCGCAGCAACTTATGCACAACAAATTAGCTTGCAAACCAATGGTGAAGCCATAGAAAGCGTATTTATAAATATTAAACGACAAAGTGGCTACGATTTTCTCTACAGCGCAGATTTGTTGAAGAAAGTAAAGCCTGTTTCCATCAGAATTAAAAATGCATCTATTACCCAAGTGATGGATAGGTTGTTGCTTGATCAGCCGCTTACCTACATCATTAATGGGAAAACAATTACACTGAAAGCAAAGCTTAACCAAGATATTGATGTAAAAGGTAAGGTTGTAGATAAAGATGGTAATGGTATCCAGGGCGTAAATATTAGAGTTAAGGATAGATTGATAGGGGGAGTGATGTCAGGTATAGATGGCGATTTTACGATCAGGGCATCTGGATCTAAAAGTATATTAACATTTTCATTTTTGGGTTTTATCACTCAAGAAGTTGTGGTAGGAACGAAAAATAACTTAACTATCGTTTTACAAGAGCAGAAAAATGATCTCAGCGAGGTAGTAGTCACAGCTTTAGGTATAAAAAGGGAAGAGAAATCACTGGGTTATGCCATCACAAAAATAGAAGGTGATGACATTGCCCAAACTGCACCTACCAATTGGGTTAATGCACTATCAGGTAAGGTGCCTGGCTTGAATATTTCTAGGGCAGGAGCAGGACCAGGAGGCTCTGTTCGTATTACTTTAAGAGGACAAAATTCTTTAGATCTAGACAAGGGGGAGCCATTGTTGGTTATTGATGGTGTGCCAGTAACTTCTGGAATGATCAGTAATAATGGACAAAGCTACGGTGCATCTGGAAACTCGGAAACACCAGTTGACTATGGTAACGCACTAGGCGATATCAATCCAGATGACATTAAAGAAGTTTCAATACTAAGAGGCCCTTCTGCAGCGGCTTTGTATGGCTCAAGGGCAGCTTCGGGCGCTATCTTGATTACCACCAAATCTAACGAAGAAAAAAACGAACGTTTTACCGTTGGTCTTAATACTGGGGTTACTATAGATAAAATACTGAGATTTCCAGATTACCAAATGGAATATGGAGATGGTGCTCCTGGAAAGCAAGATTATTATTCTTTTGCTACTAGTCCAGATGGTGCGGCAACACACTCATCTCATAGCTGGGGGCCAAAATTTAACGGACAGATGTATTATCAGTATGATCCTGTAACCCAAACTATGGCTACAGAACGTACACCTTGGGTAGCAGATGAAAATTTTTTGAAGGATGCTTTCAGAACAGGTGTAACTTATAATAACACAGTATCACTATCTGGAGGCGATAATAGAAACGCCGTGAGGTTTTCCTACAATGATCAGCGTAATGAGTACATCGTTCCGAACACTGGTTTCACTTACAATAGACTTTCGTTTTCTAGCAATAGTAAGCTTAATAAATTTCAGGTTAATACCAGATTTAACTACTATCACAAGGGTAGCGACAATTTGCCTTTGGCAGGTTACAACTCCAATACTTATATGTATGCGTTGATGTTTACGCATCCAAGCGTGCCTTTCAGTTGGTACGAAAATTATTGGAAACCAGGCCAAGAAGGTATAGCGCAAAATAACAGGTTACTTACCTCTATAGACAATCCATATTTTACGACTTATGAAAATTTGAACACCGTAAATTACGATCGTCTCTTTGGAAATATTACCGCATCCTACATCATTAGTAAGAAAATGGATATACAAGTGCGAGGCGGTTTAGACAAGAGCACTTCCTTTCGTACTTTCAGAAGGCCATTCAGCTCCATTCGTTTTACTAATGGAAGGTACCAAGAACAAAACGTAGGGATGAAGGAGCAAAACATTGATTTCTTGTATAAGTATAACGAGAAGTTATCGAAAAATGTAGGGATGTTGTTTACTGCCGGCGGTAGCTCTACCAGACAAGAATCGCAAAATAATAACACCATTGCTGAACGACTAAGCTATCCTGCCCTTTACACCTTAGCAAATTCAAAGGACCGTCCATTAATAGATAACAACAGATACATAAAGGTGGTGAACAGTTTATATGGATTGGCTCAATTCAATTATAAAACGTACCTCTTTTTGGATGTGTCGGGACGTAACGATATTTCCAGCGCCTTACCTAAAAAAAATAGATCTTACTTTTATTACTCAGTATCGGGTAGTGCCATATTTACCGAGATGTTCGACATGTCGGCAATTAAGCCGCTATCTTATTTGAAATTAAAAGCATCTTCGGCACAGGTGGGTAACGATACAGAACCTTATCGCACTGGAAGATATTTCTCTAATACAGGTTTCGGAGGTAGTTACAGTAGTCCAACTACGCGTCCAGGCGGAGAGGATTTAAAGCCAGAAATTATCACCAACCGTGAGCTGGGTTTGGATATCCGATTTTTCAAAAATAGATTAAATCTCGACCTTACTTATTACAATTCAAATAGCCGTAATCAAATTCTAGAGGTACCTAACGATCCCAGTACAGGTTATACGCATAGAATATTCAACGCAGGTTTAATCAACAATATTGGTTGGGAAGCTGCTTTAGGCATCAATCCCTTGAGCAATAGAAGTAAGTTGAAATGGAAAAGCACCATTACTTGGTCTACCAATAAAAGTTTAATTAGAGAGCTTGCGCCAGGTGTAGAATCTATTATTATGGCTACTGGCCCTAGAGGATATATCGAAGCAAGAGTAGGCGGCGCTGTTGGTGATATTTATGGTTCAGGATATTTGAGATCTCCCGATGGACAAATTGTGCATGATGCAAGTGGGTATCCGATCATAGATACAGAGACAATTAAATACATTGGTTCGGCAGTGCCAGATTGGAAAGCAGGCATCCAAAACAAATTCAATTACAAGAATTGGAGTTTTAGCTTCCTTGTTGATGGTCAAAAAGGGGGAAAAATATATTCCTTCTCACACTCAGTTTTGGGAGGATTTGGGAAGCTGAAATCAACTTTACCGGGTAGGTACGAAGGTATTGTGGGCGAAGGAGTAGTGCGAAATGCAGACGGCAGCTACCGTACTAATGATATTGTGGCAGATGCTCCAAATTATTACATCGCAAAATATTTTAGAGATAATGTAGAGGGAAATACTTTCGATGCCTCGTTTATCAAACTTCGTGAGGTAAGCATAGAATATAAGTTTAGTCAAAAATTGCTGAGCAAAATCAAAGCTTTTAAATCAGCATCATTTAGTCTATATGGACGCGACTTGTTATTGTTTACAAGTTTCCCTTTATACGACCCTGAAATAGCAACCTTAAACAGAAATAGAATAGAACCAGGTTTCGAAACAGCACAGTTTCCTTCGACTAGAAGCATGGGCGCAGTTCTTAAAGTAACTTTTTAAATATCATTGTATGAAAACTATTAGCAAGATGAAGCTGATCATGGTAATGTTGATTGTTGGAACATTGGTTTCTTGTTCCAAAGACTTCGACAACTTGAACAATGATCCCAATCGTTTGGAAAATGTAGCTCCAGGAACATTGTTGGCACCAGCTCAATATTACGGACACTGGGCTATTACCCTAAGAGCTCATCGCATTCACAACGAATTAATGCAGTACACGGTAGAAACAGGTACCTTAAATGATTTTGCTCGATACATATTTAGGGAAAACGAGCCCGATTACCTATGGACCAATCTTTACAGAAGAGCTTATGATATGCAAGAAATGTATCAGTTGGCAGAGAAGATAAAAGACGTTAACAATATGGGGGCCTCATTGGTGATGAAAGCTTGGTTGGTGTCGAACCTTACAGATATGTTTGGCGATATCCCTTACACCGAGGCGTTTAAAGGAGATGATGATTTATACTATCCCAAATTTGATACCCAAAAGAGTATTTATGAGAGCTTACTGGCCGATTTAAAAAGAGCTAACGATTTGTTTAAAGAAAATGTAGCATTTGAAGGTACAGACCTGATTTACAATAATGATGTAATAAAGTGGAAGAAATTTACAAATGCACTAAGACTACGTTTACTGTTGAGGTTATCTGATAGGCCGGAGATGAACAGCAGAGCAGAAATTGCAGAGATGTTCGGTAATCCAACAAAGTATCCATTGTTTGAAAGTAATGAGGATGAAGCAATGATGAAAAATACAGGTATCAGTCCATTTATCAATACTTTTTCAACATGGAGAGATGCAGAGTTTAGTGGTAACAGGCGCCTAGGTAAACCTTTGATGGATCTGATGAACACTACAGTAGATGGAAGAAGATTCAGATATGCAACTAAAAACAGAGACGGTGGTTACAATGGCATTCCTAGCGGATATACACAAACACAGGCCGCAGAATTTGCAGTAAACGGTGGCGTTGGATCATCTACTTATGCTGCTGCGCTTCAATTGCAAGATTATCCATACCCACTTCTAACCTATTCGGAAGTGATGTTCAATTTATCTGAGGCAGCTTTAAAAGGATGGATAACTGGCAGTGCAGAAACTTTCTATAATAAAGGTATCGAGGCGTCGTGGAGACAATGGAGCTGTACGTGGGATGGTGGTGCTGGAACCACTTATTTAGCAAGAAGCACTGTAAAATTTAACAACACCATGGAGCGTTTAATGAGCCAAAAATACATTGCGCTCTTCTTTTCAGGTTTCGAAGCATGGAATGACTATCGTCGTACAGGTTATCCAAACTTGCCTATTGGCCCAGCAGTGGGTAATGATGGGATCTTACCTCGTAGGCTAGAATATCCATTGATTGTAAAAGCAACCAATAAAGAAAATTATAGAGAAGTAGCAGCAAGAATTGGTGGCGATAATTTAAAAACAAAAGTATGGTGGGACAACAATTAGCTAAAAGCGTTCTCGTTAAAACAGCTTGTTTTTTACTGGTAATAGTGAGCCTAGTTTCTTGTAAGAAGAAAGAGGAAACTGCATCAGAAGTAGATACGATTAAGGTGCTTTCTTATAATATATACGAAGGTTTTAGAGGTGATCAAACGACCATTACCAATTTTAGAAAATGGGCAGATACCTTAAAAGCTGATGTAATTGCTTTTCAGGAGATGAAATATTTCACTAAAGAAAGCTTAAAGACTTTTGCTGCAGAAATAGGTTATCCGTACACCGTGATGTTTCATGAGTCTGGTTTGCCAGTGGCTTTGGTGTCGCGTTATCCTATAACAAATATCAAAGTTGTGCCTTCCGATCTGCACCTCATCGAAGCTCAAATTCTAGGCTATCATTTTTTTGTGATTCATTTAAATGCTGCTACCTACGAAAAGCGACAACAAGAAATGGCAGTAATTATGGAGCGTGTGAATAAGATTAGCGATAAAGAAAAAATACTGATGATGGGTGATTTCAATAATATGTCGCCTCAAGATGCTAAAGATTACGACAATACTTCTAAAATGAACTTGGTGGCACAAAGTGAAATCAATAATCCGGGAACTAAAATCCTTAACAATGGAAAAATCGATTATTCGGTAATACAAACTTTATTGGATAACGGCTTTTATGACACATGGAAAATGTTCAGAACGGGTTATGAAAAGAGTGCCCCCACTAAGTTAAGGACACATAATAACTACACTCGTATCGATTACATTTTTGCTAACAAAGCGCTTTCAAATGACTTTGCCAAATCTTACATGATAAAAGACGAGTTTACAGATTATGCTTCAGATCATTATCCAATGGTGTTTATTTATAAAAAGCGATAGCGCGTCTTAATTCTCACAATTAATAACTATTTCAATCAAAATATGATGAAAAAGATACTATTACTATGCGCTTTTTGTTGTGCCCTAGCGTCACATTCAAATGCACAGAAGAAATGGGAATACAGTTTTGGTTCATTAAATGGATCCGTAAACGTAACTAAAAATACAAGTGTAATTATATCAAGAGATGAGACCAACGAATTACTTCCTATTCCTGCCGAATCGCAGATTATCAGATTAAGAGTAGGGAATAATAAAGAGGCTAATGGAGGTTTTAGTGTTTCAGATTCGGGAACTGAATTTGGAACAGGAGCGAAATTGGTAATGACTGCTCCGCAAGGTTCTTCGACCAATAAATTTTCTATTACCCGCATCAATGGAACACCGTTGTTCGCTGTTAGTTTCCACATAAAATTTGATTCGGGAAGTAAGGGGAGTTATAAGTTTGCCATTGGGAAAGATGTAGATAGTAAGACACCTTTTTCAAATGCTTATAATTTTAGTTCATCGGCAGTATTACCCACATTTCTAATTTTACAATGGGATATTTCTAAAACCAATTATCGTTTATCGGTACAGCAAAAGGATAAAAGCTTGTCTGGGATAGACGCATCGTTAAATCCAGGTTTATCCTTTGTAAATGGTAAAGAATATCGTGTACAGGTTTACGCCAATAACACTACTGAAGAAACGCAATATTTCCATCAAGCGAAGGAATATAAAATTGTCGCGGGTGCATCACAAATATGGATTGATGATAAGCTTTTACTTAAATCTGCTGGAGAACCTAATTTTATTACTGCCGAATTATCAGTTAATGAAGTAATTAATGCATTTATGTTTTTGGGCGAAGGAACGGATAATGCGAAAGCTTATTTCGATGATTTCGTTTACGCGAATTACATTAAAAAGCTAGTTCGTAAAATCCCTCAGAAAAATGCCAATGCTGGTAAAACAGAAAAACTAGATCCAACATGGGGCGCTGGAAGTGTTGTGTCTTATGAAAAAACAGCTTCACTTTTTGAGAAAATAGATGCACCTAATCCAGATGTCTTAAAAATTCTTTCTTGTAACGTATTGAAGGGCTTTAGCGGTGATCTAGCAATAGAACAAGCTTTTCAAGAATGGATCATTGAGCGTAAGCCAGATGTGATAGCTATTCAGGAATTAAATGGCTTTAACCCAAAAAGATTAGAAGAGTTTGCAAAAAAAATGGGCTATCCCTATGCAGTAATGCATAAGGAAGAAGGCTATCCGTTGGGTTTATTATCAAAATACCCAGTTACTAATGTGAAAAGAATTAAAGATGGAATGAGACATGGCATCTTATCTGGTAAAATACTCGACTATAATTTCATCATCACACATCTAGTTTCATACACCTATCAGCAAAGGATAAAAGAAGTGGATAGCGTGGTGCTAAAACTGGTAAATGAAATCCCTAAAAATGAAAAAATAATCATGATGGGAGATTTCAATAACATGTCTCCAGAAGACAAGCAGTATTATGATAATAACCCAGAAAAAATGAAGTTGCTGGTCAATTCAGAAAAGAATAACCCAGGCAATACCTATTTAAAAGATGGTAAAATAGACTATACTACAATTCAAAAAGTACTCGATGCAGGATTTTATGATACCTATAAAATCTTCAATAAGCATTACGATAAAAGTGCGCCTACAAAAATGAAGAACCATAACAACTATACACGTATAGATTATATATGGGTAAACAAAAACGCCAAACCAGATTGTGTAGATATGTTTATTGTAAAGGATCAACTTACCGATTACATGTCCGACCACTATCCAACTTTATTGATCCTAAAAAAAGAAAAAAAATAAAACTATGCTTAAGAGATTATTATACACAGTTGTTTTGGCAACGCTGCTACAAAGCGTGAGTGCGCAAGTTAAATTTTATCCAGCCAAGCAGTTTACAGTGGTGGGTAAAGCACAAGAAACAGATTCTTTGTACCACAGATTAGATACCAATAAATATAAAGGTTTACCGCCACGCGTAGTGCAGTTGTTAGCCAATACTGCTGGCTTGGCCATTTCTTTTAAAACAAATAGCACATCTATTTCTGCCAAATGGTGCGTATCTAGAAGTAAGCCCAATCTATACCTTACTCCAATAGCTAACAAAGGATTGGATTTGTATGTGAAAATTGATGGCAAGTGGCAATTTGCGGGAATTGGTAAAAATACTGCTTTGTGTAGCGATGAGGTAATTATCAATAACATGGATAATACTGAGAAGGAGTTTTTACTGTATCTGCCTTTATACGATGTAATTAGGCAGTTAGAGATTGGTGTGGATAACAAAGCTAAAATCGAACCTGGCTCAAATCCATTTAAGCATAAGGTACTTATTTATGGTTCTAGCATTGTGCAAGGTGCATCAGCAAGTAGACCCGGAATGGCCTATCCTGCCAAGCTTTCTAGACTTAGCGGTATCAATTTCATTAACCTAGGTTTTAGTGGTAGCGCTAAAATGGAACCTGCGGTGGCAGACATGGTTGCCTCTGTTGAGGCAGACGCCTACATTTTAGATTGCGTACCTAATTCTACTCCTCAGGAGATTAAAGAAAGAACGGCTTATTTGGTAAATACAATTCGTAAAAAACATCCTAAAGCACCAATAATTGTCATGCAAAGCGTGATACGCGAAAGAGGTTACGTAGACAAGAAAATGGGCGAAAATGTGAGGAACCAAAATTTAGCCATCCAGAGCGAAGTGCTCAAATTACTACAGGCCAATGTGAAGGATTTATATTTTATTACTTCTGAAAAAATGTTGGGCTTTGATCACGAAGGTTCTGTAGACGGTACCCATCCCAATGATTTGGGCTTCGAAAGAATGGTGAACTATATCTATCCAATTATCAAGGAAACTTTATCTAAACACGGAATAAATTAATAATTCAAACAAAAAAAATTAAGCGATGAAAAAATGCTTACAACTATTATTGATGTGTGTTCTCTATGCAGGATATACTAAAGCGCAGAACAAAAGCTGGACGTATAATTTTGGCACTTCTACAACCGTGCAAAATTTGTCAACAACACATGCCTCGGGTGTATTGTCGGCTATTGATGGAACTCTAGAACATAAAGACGATATTTTGCCAGCACCAGAAAATGGCCAAATTGCAAGAATATGGACTGGAAACAGAGTAAATAACACCAATATTAATTCATTTTTAGGGGGATTTTCTTTAACTACAGCAGGAACAATAGGTTCAGGTGCTAAATTACTTTTCAAAGCGGCAGCTACATCTTCAACCCATAAATTTTCGATTCTTAATATCGCAGGAACATCTGTGATGAGCATTGGGTTTAAGTTAAAATTTGATTCGGGAACAAAAGGTGATTATAGATTTTCTATAGGTCGCGATGTCAGCGCTATGAATTGGACCTCTAAATCAGGAGGTACAGGTGCTACTCCGTATTCTAGTACTACTAATTTTAACGATGCAAATATTTCTGGTCTTCCTAGTATGTTGCTTATGCATTGGAATATTGACAATGGCGTGTATAAATTATCTATAAGAGAGAAGAGAAGTACGGTAAGTGCCAATTTAGATGGTTTTAAAGCAATAGGAAACCTTAATCCTAGTATTAATTTCGTTAATGGAGGTGAATACGATATTCAGGTGTATGCAAATAACTCATCGGATAATGCTTCTTATACAAAGAATAATACATTATATACTGTTACTGCTCGTTCGAGTCACGTTTGGGTAAACAACACTATACTGTTATATGAAGCGGGTAATCCTAACTTCATAGATCAAGACAGCAACTTGTCACCAGATGCTGTATTAAATGCATTTATATTTTTAGGATATAATAACGACCAGAACGGTAATGATGCACAAGCCTATCTAGATAATTTTGTCTACGCTAATTACCTTGAAAACATTAATGTACTGCCGGTAGTGTTAGATCGCTTTTCAGCAACAAAACAAAGTAATAGTGTACAGCTTAACTGGAAAACGCTATCTGAAAAAGATAACGCAAGATTTGAGATTTTAAGGTCTGGCGATAAAGATCAAAATCAAAAGCTAATTAAAACTGTAGCTGGAAAAGGAAATACAGCTATAGGATCTACCTATAGCGCTACTGATAATTCACCGTTTACAGGCAACAATTACTACAAACTGGTACAGGTAGATGTAAACGGAAAAACGGATACCTTAGCTACCGCATTGGCAAAGGTAGGCTTTAGCAAAAATGACTTTACTGTATACGCTAAGGGCATGTCGGTAAAATTATCTATTAATGCATCGAATAACGAAAATGCTACTGTTGAAGTTTATAATTTGGCTGGTCAGTCTTTGGCTACCGAAAAGCTAAAATTAACGTCAGGAGCCAACCAATTAACCGTCCCTGTTAATTTGGTAAAAGGCGTTTACGTTGCGGTGCTTACTATAAAAGATGAGCAATATAAAACCAAGTTTGTAATTAACTGATAAATTAACAATAATGAGATTTCTTAAGAAACTATCCTGCTTTTTACTGTTATCCCTTGTACTGTTCTCTTGCAAAAAAGATCAGACTGCAGCAGTAACATTAACTTTATCTCAAGATCTGCTGATACTCGGTATAGGGGAAGAAAAGCAGTTAACTGTTTCTGGAGCACCACAAGAACAAGTGGTATGGACTTCTTCGGACGCCTCCATTGCTTCGGTAAATAGTACAGGTTTGGTAACCGCCTATAAAACAGGCGCAGTAGATATCCGTGCAAGCTATCAGGATATTTCCGCCATTTGTAAGTTGACTGTGAATGTAGGTAACTACCAAAAAAGCTGGCTATATGATTTCGGTCAGATAGAAGGTAATTTATCGCCAACTTCTGCAGCAGGCGTATTATCTGCTAATGATGGCATCACAGGACACGTGCATTCATTATTGCCGGCACCAACAAGCAATCAAATTGCACGTATTTGGACAGGAAACAGTAACGTTAGCGGTTTTACATTAACTAATACAGCTACTATAGGTTCGGGTGCCAGATTACTTTTTAAAGCGCCTCCATCTACTTCTACTAGCAAGTTTTCAATATTGAATATCGACGGTACAAACTTATTTAGTATAGGCTATCATCTTAAGTTTCAGTCAGGTACTGCTGGTACTTATAAATTTGCCCTAGGTAGAGATGCTAGTACAATGGACTGGGGTACTATGTTACCTTCCTTAAATGCCACACAGTTTTCTAACAATATTAATTTTAGTGCTACCGCAGTATTGCCTACTTTCTTAATTATGTGGTGGGACATAACAGCCAATGGCTATCAGCTTAATATTCAACAAAAGGATAAAAGTTTGGTAGCTTTAGATGCAGTATTAAATCCGAATGTAACCTTCAGCAACGGCGGTGATTATCAAATTCAGATTTACGCTAATAATTCTACTGGTGCTAAGAAGTATTCAAAAAATAATGAGAAGTATTCAGTTTTGCCAGGTGCATCTCATATTTGGATAAACAATAACCTATTGTTAAAAGCTGCTGGGGATTCCAATTTTGTAACCTCAGAATTGGATGCTAATGCTACCTTAAATGCATTTATGTTTATGGGATTAAGCAATACCAATAACCTTGGGCAAGTGTACTTGGACGACTTTAAGTATGCAAATTATATTACAGATCTGAATACAATAGTTAAATAAAATGTAAGATTAATCTGTGAATTTTTAATGGTTAAAGCCGTTTCTGAGGTAAGGACGGTTTTAACCATTTTTTAAATCTCAAGCAAAAAAATCATCTCAAATAAAAAATGTCAGAACAATTATCAGAAGACCAACAAAGAAACCGCTACCGTCAATTAAAATGGCAAGTTTTCTTATCTGCTACTGTGGGCTACGGCTTGTATTATGTCTGTCGCCTATGCTTAAACGTGGTAAAAACACCCTTGGTTAAAGAAGGTATTTTATCAGAAACAGAGCTAGGCATAGTTGGATCTGCCTTATTTTTTAGTTATGCTGCGGGGAAGTTTGTCAATGGATTTTTAGCAGATAGGGTTAACATTAGGTTATTTATGTCTTTTGGCCTGCTACTTTCTGCTCTAATGTGTATTGCTTTAGGATTTAAGGCCTCTTTTGTTGTGTTTATTATTTTATGGGCATTTAATGGATGGTTTCAAAGCATGGGTGCTCCACCAAGTGTAATTGGTATAACTAGATGGTTTAGCGGAAAAGAACGTGGCAGCTTCTATGGCTTTTGGAGTACCAGTCACAATATTGGTGAGAGTATCACTTTTATCGTCATCTCTTTTGTGGTAACCAGCGCTGGATGGCAATGGGGTTTTTGGGGAGCTGGTATGTTTGGTATTATTGGTGCTGTTATTATCTTTTCATTTCTGCACGATAGGCCAGAAAGTAAAGGGATCTTTTTTTTTAAAGAACAGCAAACAGTTCAGAAAAATGAGGTTTCTGTAGCGAAGTACCAATTAGCTGTGCTAAAAAATCCTGCAATTTGGATCTTGGCATTATCAAGCTCCTTTATGTATATCAGCAGGTATGCCATTAACAGCTGGGGCGTGTTTTACCTAGAAAATGCGAAAGGCTTCTCTATTGTAGAAGCAAGTTCCATTATCTCCATAAGCTCTGTTTGTGGTATTATCGGTACGGTATTATCTGGTTTTCTATCTGACAAGCTTTTTAAAGGAAGTAGAAATGTACCTGCTTTGTTATTTGGTATTCTTAATACTTTGGCTATAGCACTTTTTGTTAGTGTATCTAAAGATTATGCGTGGCTTTTCGCACTATCGATGGTGGTTTTCGGTATTTCTATAGGGGGACTAGTTTGTTTTCTCGGTGGGTTGATGGCTGTAGATCTTGCACCTAAACAGGCTACAGGAGCTGCATTAGGGGTAGTTGGAGTTGCAAGTTATATTGGTGCGGGTTTACAGGATATTATAAGTGGAAAACTGATAGCAGACGGAAAAACGGTAATTGGAAACAACATTAGCTATGATTTTACATTGATCTCTATCTTTTGGATTGGATCTGCATTGCTTTCGATGTTATTGTGTTTGTTGATCTGGAAATCTAAGCCAAAACAAGAGACGGAGGTTTAAAGATAAAGGCACAATTAAAATCCTTTAGCATTCTTAAAAAGAAGATTTGTCGTTCTAAATTTACTTTTTCAAAAAAGCGCTACATTATCTTCAAAATCTCATCTACATACTCTCTGTTGTTGGCTAGTCGAGGTACTTTGTGTTGACCACCAAGTTTGCCTCTATTTTTCATCCAATTATAGAAAGTATCTTTAGGCGCATTATGAACTTTGGGTCTACGCAGTGCCATGTCTTTGAATCGCTTGGCATCATAGTCTGAATTTACTTCACGTAGCGTTTGGTCCATTACATCCACAAACTGTTCGAAATCTGTAGGTTCTTGCTCAAACTCAATAATCCATTCGTGTCCACCAACTTCTTCGCCACTAAAATATATAGGGCATGCGGTGTAATCTTTTACTTTGGCATTGGTAGTTGCACAAGCTTTGGTCAATGCATTTTCTGCATTGTCGATAATCACCTCTTCTCCAAATGCATTGATAAAATGCTTGGTTCTGCCTGTTATTTTAATCCTAAAAGGATACAGCGAAGTGAAATGAACAGTATCGCCAATCATATATCGCCATAAGCCCGCATTGGTGCTAATAATTACTGCATAGTTTTTATTTAGCTCTACTTGGTCTAGAGAAAGTGTTTTCGGATTTTCGTCTTCTATATTTTCGAGAGGTAAAAACTCGTAGTAGATGCCGTAGTCTAGCATTAACAAGAGTTCATCAGAATAAGATTGGTCCTGTATACCAAAGAAACCTTCAGAAGCATTGTAGGTTTCTAGATAATACATATCTGAAGATGGAATAAGCTCTTTAAACTGATCGCGATAAGGAGTGAAATTTACGGCACCATGAAAATACGCTTCTAGGTTTGGCCAAACTTCTAGCAAGTTCTTTGTACCGGTAATTTCCATTACTTTCTTGGCCAAAACAATAGTCCAAGTAGGTACGCCAGAAATGCTGGTTACGTTTTCTTTGATCGTTGCCTCTGCCATGCGATCTATCTTCTCTTCGTAGTTATCCATCAAGGCAATAGACATATCGGGGGTACGATAATACTCAGCCCAAATGGGGAGGTTCTTAATCAATACCGCTGATAAATCCCCGTAGTGAATATCTTCACAAAGCTGGTTAATCTGGTGGCTTCCACCCAAAACAAGCCCTTTTCCGGTAAACATCTGGCTGCTGGGCCTGTTATTGCAATAGATAGAAAGCATGTCTTTTCCACCTTTGAAATGGCATTCTTCCAAGGCTTCTTCCGATACAGGAATAAACTTACTTCTATCACTTGTAGTACCAGAAGATTTAGCAAACCATTTGATCTCTGAAGGCCACAAAATATTTTGCTCGCCCTGTAACATGCGCTCAATATAGGGCTTCAGCGTATCGTAATTCTGTATAGGTACACGCTCTTTAAATTGTTGAACGTTTAATATCGATTTATAATCGTATAACTTTCCCCATTCAGTATTTTCTGCACTTGAAATTAAGGTGTGTAGCCATTCGTCCTGAACATCTAAGGGGTATTTCATGAAAAGCTCAATCTGATGGATTCGCTTTTTCATATACCAGGTAAAAATTGAATTTACTATAGCCATCAGATCTTCTTTTATAGATTTTTCTTGCGTAGAACAAAGTTAGAGCCTAAATAAACCTTTCGTACCATTTCGTTAGCAGCCAATATTTCTGGAGTACCAGATTCTAGAATCTTTCCTTCAAAAAGTAGATAAGCTCTATCGGTAATAGATAAGGTTTCTTGTACGTTGTGGTCGGTAATTAAAATACCGATGTTTTTTTGTTTCAGTTTGGCAACAATGCTTTGAATTTCTTCTACCGCAATTGGATCTACACCAGCGAAAGGTTCATCTAATAAAATGAAATTAGGATTGGCAGCTAATGCTCTAGCTATTTCTGTTCTTCTGCGCTCGCCACCTGAAAGTAAATCGCCTCGGTTTTTTCTCACTTTATGTAAGCTAAATTCGTTAATTAACTCCTCCAGTTTATCCTTTCGTTCTTCTTTATTAAGTTTGGTCATTTCTAAAATGGCCATGATGTTATCTTCTACAGTTAATTTGCGGAAAACACTGGCTTCCTGGGCCAAATAGCCAATTCCCTTTTGAGCACGGCGATACATTGGATCTTTGGTAATATCTTCGCCGTCTAAAAATATATTCCCCTCATTTGGTTTAATTAAGCCCACAATCATATAAAAAGAAGTAGTTTTGCCAGCTCCATTTGGACCTAATAATCCTACAATTTCTCCCTGACTTACTTCAAATGAAACATCGTTAACAACGGTGCGCTGTTTATATTTTTTGATGAGATGCTCGGCTTTTAGAATCATGTATATTTAGTTTTTTGGTTGGTTTGTTCTTGGTTGTTTAGGACTTATAACCTACAACTTATAACTTTCAACTCAAATCTTAATTCCTTTTATATTTAGTTGTATGCGCTTTTTATCTTTCCAGTTATTTTCTTCTATCGTATAACAAATAGAAAACGGCTGATTTGGTTTTAACAATTTTTCAAATTCTCCAAGATTAAAACCTATAGCTTCAAAAATAGTCGAATTTTGTTGTTTTACATTTATTTTTAGATGATTTGTACCTACAATTTGCGCTGCGCTAGCTAAAGTGACATTTTTAGTGGTAAATACAGGCGCCATGTTTAAAGGGCCAAATGGTGCCATTTGCGAAAGTACCCTGAAAAACTTGCCGTTTATCTGCGCAAAATCTATCTCCGCATCAATATTAATTTCTGGGATTAATAGAGCTGGATCGATACTGTCAGAAACTACTTTTTCAAATCTGTCTGCAAAAATAGATAGGTTTTCTGGTGCAATGGTTAGACCAGCTGCATATTTATGGCCACCAAATTGGATTAATAAATCGCTGCATTCTACCAAAGCTTCGTACAAATCGTAGCCTATCACAGACCGAGCCGAACCAGTATAGTTGCCATTAGAGTGTGTCAAAACAATAGTTGGTCGGTAATATTTTTCCGTTAATCTAGAAGCTACAATACCTATTACCCCTTTATTCCAACTTTCTTGAAATACCACAGTGGTTTTGCGGTTAATTAAAACCTCGTCTTGCTCAATAATGGCCAGTGCTTCTAAGGTAATGTCTTTATCGAAACTTTTGCGTTCAGTATTTTGCAGGTTAATTAATGCACTTTGTTCGTCTGCAATGAACTCCTCTTCGCTGAGCAGCATCTTTACAGCTTCGTTAGCATGTCCCATTCGCCCTGCCGCATTGATACGAGGCGCTAACATAAATACCACATCCATAATAGAGTAGCTTTCCGTTTTGCCAGAAATCTGCATCAAGGCCTTTAATCCGGTCGACGGATTTTCGTTCAGTTTTAACAACCCGTAATAAGCCAACACCCGATTTTCATCTACAATTGGAACAATGTCTGCAGCAATGCTGACCATGCACAAATCCAAATATCTTTCATACAGCTCGTCGGGTAGATCTTTAGCGGTACAATAAGCCTGTGCAAGTTTAAAGCCAATGCCACAACCAGAAAGCTCTTTAAAAGGATATTCGCAGTCCGCCCGTTTAGGATCTAAAACAGCGATAGCATCTGGTATTTCTATTCCTGGCAAATGGTGGTCGCAAATGATAAAATCGATGCCCAGCGAATTTGCGTAAGCCACTTTATCATTAGAGCGAATTCCGCAATCTAAAGCTATAATTAAATCAAAGCTATTGGCATGAGCATAGTCAATTCCCTGCGTAGAAATTCCATAGCCTTCGCTATGTCTATCGGGAATATAGTAGGCTATGTTTTTAGTAAACTGATGAAAAAATTGATAGGCTAGTGCCACTGCCGTGGTACCATCTACGTCATAATCGCCATAAATTAAAAGGCGCTGATTGCTGGTAATCGCTAAATCAATTCTTTCGATAGCGGCTTCCATATCCTTCATTAAAAAAGGATCATGCAAATGAGCCAATTGAGGCCTGAAGAAATGTCTAGCTTCCTCAAAAGTAGCAATTCCTCTTTGTACTAAAATTTCCGCTAGATTTTTATCTATAGTTAACTGATGGGATAGTTCATCGATTGCCTCACTATTCGTATACTGATTATGTACCCACCTTTTCTCCATAGTTATTGTATTATTTTTATACGTAGCAACGACATATAATTATACATCGTTGCCTATATTTGCAACTCGTAAATATATCATTAAATTTCCTACGTAAAAAGAGATGGCGATACAAGTTTTTACCTTATCAGAAGGTTCGTATTCGGTAGATGCAAGCAAGAAGTTTATTCCTTTTGATCCAGCAAAAGATAATCCGAAGGATAGACCTGCTTCGTTATTTGTTCACGTTCAGCCTTTTCTGGTAAAATTAGAGAATAGCTTGGTTTTGTTAGATACGGGTTTGGGTTACAGCAATGAAGAAGGCAAACTTCATCTTCATGAAAATATCAAAAAAGCTGGTTTCGATCCTGATGAGGTAGAATTGGTATTGATGTCTCATTTACATTTCGACCACTCTGGAGGTATGGTACACCATTATAATGGTAAAATGGAATTGAGCTTTCCTAATGCTACTTACGTAATGCAGCGCGGAGAATGGGAAACTGCTTTTTCTAGCAAGTCTTCTTCATACCATACTGAGATTTTTGATTTTGTACAGCGTAATGCGCAAATTCATTTAATTGAAGATAGCGGTACTTTAACCAACGAAATAAGTTATGAATTTACTGGCGCACATTGCCCGTATCATCAGGTGTTTTTAATTGACGATGGAGAAGATAAAGTGTTTTTTGGTGGTGATGTATTGCCAGAACCAGAAGAACTGATTAGAAAGTTTGTTGCCAAATACGATTACGATGGTCGCAAAGCGATGGAGCTGAGAGATGAATTTGGACGTAAAGCTGCAGCAGAAAAGTGGAAATGTCTTTTCTATCATTCCAAATCAAAAACACAGGCTTTTGTAGAGCTAGAGGATGATAAGTTTATGATTATCTAATATTTTGAAACATCAAAAATATTGAAGATTAAATTAAGTAAACCAAAAGGTTATTTCTCAATAGACTGAACAAAGACTTTTTTAATTAAAAAATGTCACAGAAGCTATTCAAGAAAACAATTTAATGTCTCTTAATTTCTTAATATTTTTCTTCTTATTAATTGATTGCTTCTAGCAGCTCCTTCAACCTGTCTATAGATAAAGGCTTAGAGATAAATCCTTTTACCGATTTATAACTTTTTGCTTTCTCAATATCATTTTCATAAACTGAAGATGAAAGCATAAACATGTCATTGTTGGCATTAAGGTTTAGCGCTTCGAAAGCCTCAATAAATTCCCAACCGTTAAGGATCGGCATATTGATATCTATTAAAACCAGTTGTGGTAATGGTTGATTATCTGCAATCAATTCTTTGATGTAATCGATGGCAAGTTGGCCATTATGCTTAGCGCATATTTCCACGTCGTACCCAGTTTTCTCAACTATTTTACTAATAATAAAAATGTTGATATCGTCATCATCAATGACTAAGAGGTTAATTTTAGAAGAAGGTGTACGTTGCATCGTGCTTTTATGAAATACTTAGTTAACCGCTGCGAAAGTATGTATTTCATAAGTGGATTACTAAAGATACATTAAATTATTTAACAAAAAAAAATCCGAGTATAACTCGGATTTATAAATACCTATTTAATAGGAGATTATTTTTTAGCAACCAATTTAACGGCTAAGGTAAATTCATCATAGATGAAATTATCACCAATACTGCTGAAGATTGATTTCGATTTGTACTCGATACCATATTTGGTTCTATCTACAGTTACTTTCTCTGCAACAGCCGTTACAGTTTTGTCTGCATTCCAAGTAATTTTCGCAGGAAAAGTGATCGTATTAGTTTTTCCTTTGATAGTTAAATCACCAGTAATTTTTACGTCTGTACCGTTACCCTCAACTTTTTTAATTACGAAGTTAGCAGCAGGGAATTTCTCTACACCAAAGAAATCATCATTTTTTAAGTGTTTGTCTAAGTTAGGGCTTGGTTTATCGCCATCCATTGTTTGGATAGTGTTCATATTTGCAATAAAACCACCACCTGCTAAGTTTTTGCCAGCAAATTGTAAGTTGCCAGAAGTTAACGCAATAGTACCAGTGTGCGAACCAGAGAACTTTTTGCCTTCCCAATTGATCGTAGATTTAGTTACATCTACAGTATAAACATCAGCTTTTGGTTTAAAAGCTAAAAAAGAAAAGCTAGCTACAAGAGCTAACATTAAAATAGAAGTGAT
This sequence comes from Flavobacteriaceae bacterium PS02338, assembly GCA_029959615.1. Classification (GTDB taxonomy): domain Bacteria; phylum Bacteroidota; class Bacteroidia; order Sphingobacteriales; family Sphingobacteriaceae; genus Pedobacter. Next base: position 40,119 of record JASCOD010000015.1, read on the forward strand.
TTTTAATTTCATTATTGAATAAATTATAGTTAGTGTAAAGGTATCTAATTTTAAAGGGAGTTTATATTGACTTACGTTAAGATTTTACAATTTTGTGTGCTTAGCAGTCAGAAAGTTTTTAGTAGGTAAGTTAGAGGAGCCGGATGTTTGCTGTACTCCAGATTATTCCATCATATAAAATTCATTCAGGCTTTTGTTTAAAGCCCAATCTTAATTCGTAAATCAAAAATCGTAAGTATTAAGTCATTTAGTATCAGTTATGTGAAAAGAGGCTAGTTGGGTAAGGCTTATTTTCATTAAATTAGCGGCTTTACAAAGCGAAATAAATGTCTGATATCATCCAACTTTTACCCGATAGCGTAGCCAATCAAATAGCGGCAGGAGAAGTAGTGCAAAGGCCGGCTTCAGCGGTGAAAGAGTTACTTGAAAATGCGTTGGATGCAGGTGCCGATAAGATACAGCTCATTGTTAAGGATGCAGGAAAAGCACTTATACAAGTAATAGATAATGGCTGCGGAATGAGCATTACAGATGCCCGTATGTGCTTTGAGCGTCATGCAACATCAAAGGTTCGTAAAGCAGATGATTTGTTCGCTATCCGTACCATGGGATTTAGGGGCGAAGCAATGGCTTCAATTGCAGCTATTGCACAGGTTGAAATGAAAACCAAACGCCATGAAGATGAAGTGGGAACTTTAATAGAAATTGAAGGATCTACGATTGTAAAACAAGAGCCAACGGCTTCGCCAAACGGCACTAGTATTTCAGTGAAAAATCTTTTTTATAATACACCTGCAAGACGCAATTTCTTAAAGAGTAACCCGACTGAGATGCGTTATATCATCGATGAATTTCAGCGTGTTGCTTTGGCAAAACCACATATTGCGTTTAGCCTGCACCATGATGGTAATGAGATTTTTCGTTTGCCGTCGGCCACCATCAAGCAGCGTATTGTGCATCTATTTGGCAATAATTATAACGAACGTTTAATTCCCGTTGAGGAAGAAACCACCATTATCAACCTAAAAGGATATATTGGTAAACCTGAGTTTGCAAAGAAGACTCGTGGCGAACAATTCTTTTTTGTTAATGATAGGTTCATCAAGGATAATTATTTGAACCATGCGGTGAATAAGGCTTATGCTGAATTGTTACCGGATGATAATTTTCCCTTATATGTGCTCTTCATCGAAATTGATCCGGCAAAGATTGATGTAAATGTGCATCCAACTAAAACAGAAATCAAGTACTTGGATGAAAAATCCATCTATGCCATTATCCATTCTGCGGTAAAAAGAAGTTTGGGAAGATTTAACATTAGTCCTACGTTAGATTTTAACCAAGAAACGGCATTTAGCAATATGATTACGCCAAAAGCTCATGAAGATATTGTGCCGCCGAGCATTGCGTTTAATCCAGATTTTAATCCCTTCGGTTCGCCAAAAACTACATCGGCACCAAGAGAAAGTTCTAGCTACTTCAAAGATCAGTATCAACCTAAACAGACAAGTCAGAACTGGGGTTCGCTCTATGAAATTGCAAATTACCAACAAGCAGAGCAAACTACCATCGGCCTAGATGATGAGAAGGAAGATGAAACGCCGGCGGTAATGAATAAGTTGTACATGCAAATTCATAATCGTTATATTGTTTCGCAAATCAAATCTGGAGTGATGGTTATAGACCAACAAGCAGCTCACGAACGTATTTTGTATGAGCGTTTCCTGTTGCATTTAGAAGACAGAAAGGGAGCGTCGCAGCAGAGCTTATTTCCGCAAACAGTAACCTTAAGTCATGGCGATTTTGAATTGGCCAAAAGCCTGTTGGAAGATATCAAGAGTTTAGGTTTTGACGTTCGGGAGTTTGGTAAAAATACGTTAGTGATAGAAGGTATTCCGGTTGATTTAGGTAGCTCAAACATTAACGAAACGCAGCTTTTCGAACATTTGATTGAAGGATTTAAAAACTCACAGCAGGAATTGAAGTTGACTAAAAGAGATGCTTTGGCTAGAAGTATGGCTAAAAATAGTGCCATTAAAGGTGGTACAGCTTTAAGTCAGCAAGAGATGAATACACTTATCGATGAGCTTTTTGCTTGTAAAACACCTAATTTTAGCATTAATGGAAAGCCTGCGATACAGACTATTACTTTGGCGGAGCTGGCACAAAAATTTGAAAAATAATGATGAATAACGTTAACATACCACCAGTAGTAAAGAACCTGTTAATTATTAATGGGATTTTCTTTCTAGCTACGTTGGTGTTTGAGCAACAAGGCAAAGAATTATCAGACTATTTAGGAGCACACTATTTTGATTCTCCTAAGTTTCGTATCTGGCAACCCATTACGTATATGTTTATGCATGGCAATTTCATGCACCTATTCTTTAACATGTTCGGCCTTTTTATGTTTGGTGGAATTTTAGAACAAAGATGGGGAGCGAAAAGATTTATCAATTTCTATCTAATTACCGGCTTGGGTGCTTTGGCTTTGCAGTGGGTTGTTCAAGGAATTGAGCTCTATCAAATTACTGGCTCAGTGATTAACCATGGTAGTTTGCCATTGGATGTTTTGTCGGAAGGTAAATTCAATCCTGCGCAGTATACAGAAAGTACAGCATCTACTTTGTTTTCCATTTACTTTGGTACAATGGTTGGTGCTTCGGGTGCAGTTTTTGGTATTATGACGGCTTTTGCGGTACTCTATCCAAATGTAGAACTAATGCTAATGTTTATCCCATTTCCGGTAAAAGCAAAATATTTTATTCCAATTTATATCGTTATAGAATTGTTTTTGGGCGTTGCTCGTATACAGGGAGATTCGGTAGCTCACTTTGCGCACTTAGGAGGTGCATTAATAGGTTTTATTATAGTGAGGATTTGGAAAAACAAGGACAGATTTTACGATTACTATGACTAATAACAGTTTCAAGGATATTTTTAATAGGATATTTAAATCCGGCAATCCAGCGATGCTCTATTTGGGTATCAATGTATTGGTGTTTTTTGCGGTTGGCATTAGTACTTTGTTTTTGAATGAAAGAGACTTCATTGATTATTACTTTGCTTTTCCTGCAGATTTTAGTCTATTGCCTACTAGGTTTTATACTATAGTTACCTATGCTTTTCTGCATCAGGATTTATTCCATATCCTTTTTAATATGCTGTGGCTATATTGGATGGGCAACCTGTTTTTAGATTTCTTAAAACCAAGACAGTTTCAAGTGGTTTATTGGGGAGGGGCGTTAGTGGGTGCATTGGCTTTTGCGCTTATTTTTAATTTAAGTCCGCAGTTACAAACACAAGGTTCTTTTTTAATGGGAGCGTCTGCTGCGGTAATGGCGGTTTTTGCCGCTATTGCTACACTTGTACCCAACTATAGTATTCGCTTGTTGTTGTTTGGTGATGTAAGACTTAAGTTTTTATTGCTGGTCTATATTTTAATTGATATGGTTGGGATAAGAGCTGGAGCTGCAAATATTGGCGGTAATTTGGCACATTTGGGAGGTGCTTTGTTTGGTTTTACCTACATCAAATTACTTCAAAACGGAACTGATTTAAGCAGCTTTCTGGTTAAGAAGCCTAAAATGAAAGTGGTAAGGAACGAATCCAGAAAACGAAAAACTGAGGCAACAAATCAAGAAGAAATAGACGCTATTTTAGATAAGATTTCTAAGACGGGTTATGATCAATTAACAGCTAAAGAAAAACAAATTTTATTCGAAGCAAGTAAAACTAATGAGTAAAAAAATAAATCTTTCTTTATTAGACAAATTCATGCTTTTTTTAGCTGTGACTGCGGCTGTAGGTATGGGTTTGGGTATGCTCGCTGGTCAAATAGATCCTAAAACCAATATCTGGATTGCTTTTGCTGGTCTAACTTATCCTTTCTTTTTGCTTGCCAATGTGATTTTCGCTTGTTTCTGGCTATTTCGCAGAAGGTTTATGTTTGCAATAGTTACTGTTGCCTTGATTGCAGCTGGAGGAAAAACCCTTATTGCCTCCTATCAATTTTTTGGAGAAGAAGGCGAATCTGCGAAAGATAGCGAACACTATATAAGGATGATGACCTACAATGTACATCAGTTTAAAAAATATGGTGAAAATAACGACGTGTCTACAAAAGATCAAATCATTAAAGTAATTCAAGATCAAAATCCTGATGTGGTTTGTTTTCAGGAATTTTTTACGCGACGCAAAGGTGAATATGATTTGATTGATAGTGTTAAAAAGCGACTCAAATTAAGGCATTATTATTTTGTACCATCTGTAGATAACAATTATGAAGCTGCGGGCTTGGCAATTTTTTCTCGTTATCCTATTAAGGATAAAGGCAAGATTTCTTTTGGAGAGTTCGCAGGAAATGGTAGTATTTATGCAGATATTGACGTAAAAGGAGAAGTTTTTAGGGTTTACAATGTACATCTACAATCTATTTCTTTCCAAAAGGAAGACTACGACTATATAGATAAAGTAACCAAGAAAATGGGGCCGGAGTATAAGTCGTCTAGAAGAATAGCTAGTATGCTAAAAGCAGCTTTCCAAAGAAGGAGCGAACAGGTGAAGATCATGAAGAGCGAAATGCAGGAGTGTAAAATACCTTTCGTAATTGCCGGAGATTTTAATGATACCCCAGCTTCCTACTGCGTAGCACAAATTACTAACTCGTTAAAAAATACTTTCAAAGAAAAGGGCAGTGGCTTTGGAAAAACCTATAATGGAACTTTTCCTAATTTTCAAATTGATTATATTGCTGCTACGAAGGAATTTGATGTGATCAATTATCATATTTCAAAAGACAAACTATCCGACCATTTTCCTGTAAGAAGTGACTTGCGTTTGAATTCTTCGCTAGAAAACGACGACAATTATTAGCCTAGATTTAACCATTAAAGAATTAGGAAGTCACAGTATTGATCTTAATTTCTTAATGTTTGGTTTTTATATAGCTTTAGATTCTGATGTTTAAATTTACATGGTAAAAAATAGCATTTGAGAATCAAATTTAGACATTGCCTTAACATCTTTTCCTATCTAAAAACTTTACATTTGCAACATGATACAAAAGTTACAGTTATACAATACACTTACCCGTAAAAAGGAAGTTTTTGAACCCTTAAATGCGCCACATGTTGGTATGTATGTGTGCGGTCCAACCGTTTACAGTGATGTGCATTTAGGGAACTGTCGTACTTTTATTTCGTTTGATTTAATTTTCCGTTACCTAAAATATAGCGGTTACAAAGTGCGTTATGTACGCAACATTACCGATGCTGGACACTTAGAAGGTGATAGGGATGAGGGAGATGACAAATTTGCAAAACGTGCAAAGTTGGAGCAATTGGAGCCTATGGAAATTGTACAGAAGTACACTTTGGGTTTTCATGATGTACTAAGGATGTTCAATACACTTCCGCCTAGCATTGAACCAACAGCAACTGGTCATATTATTGAACAGATTGAAATGGTGAAAAAAATCATCGAAAACGGTTATGGTTATGAGGTAGAGGGCACCATTTATTTCGATGTAGAAAAATATAGTAAGGAATATAACTATACCATTTTAACCAATCGTAAGCTAGAAGACCTTTTAGAAAATACGAGAGAGCTGGGGGGACAGGATGATAAAAAAGGACGTTTAGATTTTGCGCTTTGGATTAAGGCCAAGCCCGAAACATTGATGCAATGGCAGTCGCCTTGGGGAATGGGCTTTCCTGGTTGGCATATTGAGTGTTCTGCTATGAGCGCTAAGTATTTGGGCAATGAGTTTGATATTCACGGAGGCGGAATGGATTTAGCAGCTACACATCACACTAATGAAATCGCACAGTCTGAAGCCTGCTCAAGTCACCAACCAGCAAAATATTGGATGCACACCAACATGTTAACCGTAAATGGAACTCGTATGTCGAAATCCGCAGGTAATGGTTTTTTGCCCGGTGAATTGTTTACGGGAAATCATCCGCTGTTGCGTAAAGGGTATAGCCCAATGACGGTAAAATTCTTCATGTTGCAGGCACATTATAGAAGTACTTTAGATTTTAGCAATGATGCCTTGGATGCTTCGGAAAAAGGTTTTAGAAGATTAATGAACGCTGTTGCACTATTGCCAAAATTGGTAGCCTCTGCAGATGGTAATGTAGCTATTGATCCAATCAAAGAAAACTGTATTAATGCAATGAACGATGATTTTAATAGTCCAGTGGCTATTGCTGAATTGTTTGAGGCAGCTAGAATTATCAATACAGTTTATGATGGCTCTGCTAAAATTACCGCACAGGAATTAGAGAAGTTAAAAACTTTAATCAATGATTTTGTATTCGAGATTTTTGGATTGAAAGATGAAGAAAGTTCTAATCTGGAGTTGAATGAAATTTTGGAAATGGTAATTGACCTCCGAAAAGAAGCGAAGGAAAATAAGGATTATGCTACTTCAGATTCTATTCGCTTGGGTTTACAAAAAATCGGTATCCAATTAAAAGATAGTAAAGAAGGTACTACCTGGAGTAAAATGTAGAGAACTACTCGTCATTGCGAGGCACGAAGCAATCTTAAAACGGTAATTATCGGCTTTTTAAAAAAGGAGAAATAAAATGAATAAAAAATATATACTTCTAGCGTCCTTAGTAATCACTTTTTTGCTAGCCTGTCAACAAAATAAACCAGCAGACGAAGGAAAAACAACTGAAGTTAAACTTCAATCACCAGAATTTAACGCAGACAGCGCTTACGCTTACACTAAAGTACAAGTAGATTTCGGCCCACGTATTCCATCTACAGTTGCTCATGCTAAATGTGCGGAATATCTGGTGACAAAATTGAAGTCATTTGGCGGTCAAGTCTTTGTTCAGCAAGCACAGGCAAAAACCTATGATGGAAAAACCCACCAGTTAAAAAATATCATTGCCGCTTTCTATCCGGAAAAAACACAAAGAGTTTTAATTACTGCCCATTGGGACGCTCGCCCTTTTTCAGATGAAGATCCAAATATGGGATTGAGAGACAAGCAATTTGATGCAGCTAATGACGGTGCCAGTGGAGTAGCGGTAATTTTAGAGATTGCTCGTAAGATGAAGGAAAAACAACCAGAAGTAGGGGTTGATTTTATTTTATGGGATTTGGAAGATTATGGAAGCGCTAACGATGAAACTCCACATGAAACTACTTGGTGCTTGGGTTCTCAGCATTGGGCTAAAAATCCGCCAGTAAAGGGATATAAGCCTCTATATGCAATTAATTTAGATATGGTTGGCGGTAGCAATGCTCAATTTACGCAAGATGAAGTTTCTAGAAAATATGCGCTTAATGTAGTGAGCAAAGTTTGGAGCATAGCTAACGAAATTGGCTACGGTAACTATTTTATCAACGTAGCGTCTGGTACATTAATCGACGACCATTATTGGATCAATCAAGCCAATATTCCTGCTATCGATGTAATCCATTATTCGGATGCTACTGGTTTCTATAGTAATTGGCATACGCAACTAGACAACCTCAACAACATCGATAGAAATACCTTAAAAGCCGTTGGACAAACAGTATTGGAAACTATCTACAGAGAAAAAATTAGTCAATAGTTGATGCTCAATGGCTATCATCTATCAACTGTAATACAAATGTTTAATTGTTGATTACTTTTTATTTTTCAAAACAGTTCAAATTTTAAATTCGCAATACAAAAAAATATCATGAACAAAATATATCTTTCAATATTAGCCGTCTCTTTAACCGCAAATGTATATGCGCAAAAATCCGACGGTACAGTAAAGTCTTTGGTAAGTACAGAAAAAGCTTTTGCTCAAAAGGTAGCAAAAGAAGGTGAAAATGCTGCTTTTACTGCATTTGCGGCTCCAGATGGCATCGTGTTTCGTCCAAATCCTGTTAATGCTAAAAAATTCTTTGCAACTGCTCCAGATACGAAGGACTTAACTTGGGAACCTAATTATGCCCGCTTATCTAAGAGTAGAGATTGGGGTTTTACCTCTGGTAGCTATGTTGCGGGTAGTGATAAGAAAACATTTGGTCATTACTTATCTGTATGGAGGGGTAAAGATGGAAATTGGCAGTTGATTATCGATTTAGGTACAGATGCAATTAAGCCAATTAAAGGAAAAGAGCCAAAAAATACTTTCATTGAACCAAACGGAACTTATGCTCCTAAATTTGCTTCTGCAAAAGATTTAAAAGCTGCTACTGATATTATTTATAGTACAGAGAAAACGTTGAATACAATGCTTAAAACTCATGGGGTTCAGGCTTTCTCTGGTTTTATCAACCCGGACGCTCGTTTATTGTTTCCTGGAACGGAGGCAATTATTGGTAAAGACGGAATTTTGGCATTTAATAATAGAGTAATTGATAAAATAAACTTGAAAACTACGCAAGCTGATAAAGCCCTCGGGGGAGATTTTGCTTATACTTACGGAATTGCAACTATAGATTATAAAGCAGATTTACGTGAAAGTTTCAACTACGTATTTATCTGGGAGCGTCAAGCAGATGCTAACTGGAATATCATTGCGCAGATTTTCACAGTTGCAGAAAGATAATAGCTAGAAGTTTCTTAGCAACCAAATATAAACTAAGGATTTTGACGATGAGTTAAGATCCTTTTTTGTTTTTAACGAAGCAAAGGAAAGATTTAAATGTAAAACCGTTATACTTGCTATTCCTAATTTTAACTAGATAGTTCATGAGAAAAATTATTCTGTCTCTTTTGTTTTTAGCCGTTACATTTTTTAACTTATTAGCTCAAAAAAAGCCTGTATTCGATGTGCAAGGTAATCGCGGAGCGAGAGGACTAATGCCTGAAAATACTATTCCAGGAATGGTCAAAGCTTTGGAAAATGGAGCTATTACCTTAAAGATGGAAGTAGTGATTTCAAAAGATAAACAAGTGGTAGTTTCTCAAGAGCCTTACTTTAATCACACTATTAGTATTTCTCCCAATGGTGACGAGATCACTTTAAAAAACGAAAAGAAGTTCAATATCTATAAAATGAACTATGATGAAATCAAGCAGTTCGATGTAGGCACAAAACCCAATCCGAGATTTCCATACCAAGAAAAATTTAGAGTGGAAAAGCCTTTGCTTATTGATCTGATTGATAAAGTTGAAATTTTCGTAACGAAGAAAAAGAAAGCTAAACCGCACTATAATATCGAGACAAAATTAATCCGCAAGGGAGATGGGGAATTTCAGCCTAGTCCAGAAGAGTATGTGGAGTTGATTATGGCAATTGTCAAAGCTAAGAAATTAGAGAAGAGAGTAACCATCCATTCCTTCGATATCCGTAGTCTACAATACTTGCATGAAAAATATCCTCATATACAAACCTCATTAGGGATTGATGAAAAAGAAGATTTTGAGAATAACATTAAGGCGCTAGGTTTTACACCAACAATTTACAGCCCTTATATGCCTTTAGTGGGTAAAGGATTAGTAGATAAATGCCACGCTGCGGGTATAAAGATCATTCCGTGGACGGTAAATACAGTAAAAGATATTATCTATCTTAAAAACTTAGGTGTTGATGGTATTGTGACTGATTATCCGAATTTAATGGCGGAGGTAAAATAAGACTTGTCATTCCGAGGAACGAGGAATCTATCAAATATAATTAGATTCTTCGCTATGCTCAGAATGACAACACAATTTCTAAATTTTTTCAGCCTTATATCCAATTTTCGATAAAGATTTTACCAAATCAGCCTCGTCAATATTTTCTCCTTCAATGGTTAATACCTTATCAGGGTTTTCGGTATCTACTGACCAGTTGTTTACATTTTCTTGTTCATTAAGTACTGGTGTAACTTTGGCAACGCAAGCGCCGCAGTTTATTGTTGTTTTAAATTTTAATGTATCCATTTGTTAAGTAAAATTTTAAAAGTAAAAATTAAAAATTTTTGAAAGTCAATTAAGCTATTCCTAGTTTTACGATTAACCGATTTAAACAATTAATCAGTTAAACTTTATATTTCAATCTTAAGCTGTTAGTCACCACGCTTACCGAGCTCAATGCCATTGCGGCACCAGCCCACATAGGGTCTAATAAAAATCCATTAATTGGAAATAATATGCCAGCTGCAATGGGGATGCCAATAATATTATAAATAAATGCCCAGAATAGGTTCTGTTTAATCGCTTGCACAGTGTTTTTTGATAAATGTATAGCTTCTGGAATCTTTGCCAAGTCAGAAGAAATAATCGTCATTTTTGCTACATCCATAGCAATGTCGCTTCCTTTGCCCATTGCAATGCTTACGTCTGCCTGAGCAAGTGCTGTACTGTCGTTAATACCATCGCCCACCATAGCTACCACTTTGCCTTTTTGCTGTAAGCTTTTAGCAAAAGCAGCTTTGTCGGCAGGTAATACATTTGCTCTATATTCATTAATGCCGATTTGATGAGCTACTGCTTTTGCAGTCTGTTCATTATCACCGGTAAGCATATAAACTGTAATTCCATCTTTTTGAAGCTGTTGCACTGCTTGTTGCGAGGTAGATTTAATCTGGTCGGCAATAGCTATGGCAGCAAGTAATTTTTTATCGTTACAAAAGAGAACAACTGTTTGAGCGACTTCCAATTGTTGGTCAACCCAGTTTTTAGCTTCTGCCAAGATTTCAATATTTCGCTCTTTGGCTAGCAGTTCATTTCCAATAATGTAAGTGCTTTGTTCAAACTTTCCTTCAATTCCTTGGCCGCTGATGTTTTCTACGGCAATGCCTTGTAAGAACTGAGAATTATCTTTTAAGTGTTCGATAATTGCGTCTGCTAAAGGATGCTCCGATGATTTTTCAATGCTAAAAAGAATATTCTGGTGGTGTTCGCTAAAATCTTCGAACCATTTAACGGCAGTTACTTTCGGCTTGCCTTCGGTAATGGTTCCCGTCTTATCAAGGATAACGGCATTTACGTTCTTCGCCAGTTCTAAGCTTTCTGCGTCCTTAATTAAAATACCTTTTTCAGCACCTTTGCCCACACCAACCATAATCGCTGTAGGCGTTGCCAGGCCTAAAGCACAAGGACAAGCAATTACCAATACAGTTACAAAAGCAACAATGCCTTGACTTAAGCCATTTTCACCACCTAAAATAATCCATAGTAATAAACTTAAAACGGCAATGCCAATTACAATTGGGACAAATACAGCGGCAATTTTATCTACTAGTTTCTGTACAGGCGCCTTACTGCCTTGTGCGTCTTCTACCATTTTGATGATATGTGCCAAAATAGTGTCGCTACCTACTTTTTCGGCTTTAAACTGGAAACTCCCTTTTTGGTTAATCGTACCAGCAAATACCGACGAACCTTCGTTTTTTGAAACAGGGATGGGTTCACCGCTAATCATACTTTCATCAATGTAAGAACTGCCACTAACTACCAAACCATCAACGGCAATACGTTCGCCAGGCTTCACTAAAAGGATATCACCAACTTTAACAGAGCTGATAGAAACTGGCATTTGATGCCCGTTCTCATGAACTATCGTAACATGTTTTGGTTGTAAGCCAATCAACTTTTTAATAGCTGATGAAGTATTTCCCTTTGCTTTTTCTTCCAAAAGCTTTCCTAAAAGGATAAAGGCAATGACAATTCCAGCCGCTTCAAAATAAACATGAGAATGAATACCTATGCGGTGCATGAAAACCGGAAATAATGTGATGAGTACGCTGTATATATAGGCTGTTCCAGTACTTATAGCAACTAAGGTGTCCATATTCGCAGAGCGATGTTTGGCCTGTTTCCAAGCACCTACAAAGAACTGTCTACCATAAATGAAAACCATTGGCGTAGATAAAGCCCACATCATGTAATTTCCGTAAGGCATATCCATAAAAAACATGCCAATTACAAACAAAGGAACGGCTAAAATTAATGCTCCTGTAGCTCGTTTTCGTAATGCCTGATATTGATTTGCCTTGATGTCAGCAAGCGATTCTTTTGCTTCGTTATTGTCGTCGATAAGTAAGTCGTAACCTGCCGCCTGAACGGCTTCTTTTAATGCTTGTGCTGTTACTAGGCTTGGAATGTATTCTACTTTTGCCGACGTATTCGCATAATTTACTTCTGCTTTTACCACACCAACCTGATTGTTTAAAGTAGCTTCTGTGTTAGCTGCACACGAAGCGCAAGACATATTGGTAACTGGAAATGTTTGTTTAACCGTAGTTACCTCATAACCTAAATCCCTAATCTGTTTCACAGCAGCTTGTACTGCTTCTTCTGGATATTTCTTAGCAGTAATTAGAGCTCTATGATTATTCAATTCTACTTTGTGAGAACTGATTTCCTTGATTTCTGCCAAGCCTTTGTCTACAATGAGCGCACAATGTTCACTATCTACATTTTCTAAAGGAATATATATCGGGTCTTCGGTTTTCATGACTTCGTTTTATAGTACAAAATTAACTTTGGATGTTATAATATCTGTTACATCATTCCTTACAATATTTATATCTTTTTTTAACCACAGATTTTACGCGGCTTTATTTTTTATAAAAATTAGCGGTGCATCACGAAAATCGGCGCAGGTGCTGTGGCTAATATATAATTAACAAAATCATAATATATACCAATTTGGTTTTTGGTTCATTTTTATTAAATTTGTAATAATAGCATTGTAATTATGAGTCAAGAGATATTAGAGATTTCTGTAAGAGTTGATGAACAGTTTGATGTGAATTTTAATCTTAGTGATGGTGTTTTGGGTTTAATTCTCAGCATTTTTGAAGATTAATTTACACAGCTGATTTCCGCTTTACGCCCCAGGTTTCCTACCTGAATGTTACTGCTTTGTCTAAACTTTCGCCATCCAATCATTCAAAACTCAATCATTCTCTCATTCAATCCTCGTATATTTGCGGCAATGAGCAGAAAAAGAAAAAATACTGAACCTATCAGGATTTCTGGTTTAAGTATTATTGATATTGCCGAAGAAGGCAAAGGGGTGGGCAAAGCCGATGAATTGGTAATCTTTGTTGATAAAGCCGTTCCTGGAGATGTAGTTGATGTACGTCTGGTAAAGAAGAAAAAAAACTTTGCAGAAGCGGTAATTGAAACTTTGCATACACCATCTGCTTTGCGACAAGATGCTTTTTGTAGTCATTTTGGTACTTGCGGTGGTTGTAAATGGCAGCACATGCAGTACAGTGCACAATTAACTTACAAACAAAAAAGTGTAGAATCTGCTTTACAACGTTTAGGTAAAATAGATGTAAGTGATATCGAACCAATTTTAGGTTCTACTGAAAATCAATATTATCGTAATAAATTAGAATATACTTTCTCTAATAAACGTTGGCTAGATGCTGCAGATATGGCAGATCAGCCCGAAGGCAGAGAGATGAATGCCTTAGGCTTTCACGTGCCTGGCAGGTTTGACAAGATTTTGGGTGTAGAGCATTGCTATTTGCAAGCTGATCCGAGTAATCAAATTCGTTTGAAAGTTCGTGATTATGCCTTAAAGCAGCAGCTAAGCTTTTACGATTTGCGTAACCACGAAGGAGAGATGCGTAACCTGATTATCCGTACCTCGAGTACAGGAGAAATTATGGTAGGTGTAGTATTTGCCTATGCTGAACAAGCACAGATCGATGGCTTAATGGAATACTTGAAAACCACTTTCCCAGAAATTACATCGTTGCAGTACATTGTAAATCATAAAAAAAACGATACAATTTTTGACCAAGAGGTGGTTACTTACGCTGGTCGCGACCATATTTTCGAAGAAATGCCTTTAGGTAATGGTAAAAGTGTGAAATACAAAATCGGTATCAAATCGTTCTATCAAACTAATTCTGAGCAAGCTTACGAGCTATATCGCATCACTAAAGAATTTGCAGATTTGAAAGGTGACGAGCTGGTTTATGATTTATATACCGGAGCTGGAACCATCGCCAATTTTGTAGCGCATAGTGCAAAACAAGTAGTTGGTGTAGAATATGTGCCGTCTGCTATTGAAGATGCAAAATTCAATTCTCAACTTAACGGAATTGATAATACTATCTTTTATGCTGGTGATATGAAAGACATCCTTACCAGGGATTTTATAGCAGAACATGGAAAGCCAGATGTGGTAATTACTGATCCACCGAGGGCTGGTATGCACCAAGATGTGGTAGAGCGATTGTTAGAAATGGAAGCGGAGAAGATTGTTTATGTAAGTTGTAATGCTGCAACACAGGCTAGAGATTTGGCTTTGCTTACAGAAAAATATGAAGTAGTACGCATTAAGCCAGTAGATATGTTCCCGCATACACAGCACGTAGAAAATGTGGTTTTGCTAAAACTTAAATAATTTCCTCCTGTTACAGAGTGAATTGAATATCAAATAGCTTTATGGTGCAGATGAAAAGATATTGTTTTTTACTACTGTTGGCAAGTATAATCTTAGCCTGTAGAAATGGAGAAACGAAAGAAGTAGAAGTAAAGACCAAAACTTTTATGGTTAATTCGGATAATGTATTGATAGATACGGTATTCATTAGTGAAAAGGATACTGCATTTGTAATTAAACCAAAGGTTGAGCAAGATCCTACGTTGCAAGAGAAAAAGGTGTTCGAAGTCAATATTATGTTTAGTAACAAAAAATGGCCCACCCTAAATTTCAAGCAAGCTATTGGTGCAGATCTTTATTTGGTTGGAGATTTAAATGGCGATAACACGCCCGAGTTATTACTTCGTCCAGAATGGTTTAGTAGCTGTTGGGCGAGTATCAATCTTTTTAGCGTGAAAGACAATGCTTGGAAAATGGTAAAAAGTGGTAGTATGTACTTTTGTGCTGATGAATACCCCTTAGCTAAGCGTATTGAAGAAAAAGACAATAGATATTACCTGCTTACAGATAGTTTGGTAGATGACAAATTTATAATTAATAAAAAAGAAATTAAGTTTTAGGATATGGAATCGGAAGAGTTGTTAGGGGGAGGGAATCCCAATGGTGGTGAACAAAAAGAAGAGAAAAAGCAAAGTCCACTATTAAGTTTAGAGAAGGATTTGGAATTTTACAAGGAATCTATCAAAGAAGTTGCGGTAGAGGTTATGGTAGAAGGAATATCGGCTACGCCAATTTTTATAGCGCACCAACACGAAGTGAAGCTGGGAGAGATGATTTTGAACAGGGACGAACTAAATACCAACTGGACAATACAAGCTTCTACTTTAGAGGAATTTATAGAAAAAGGAATTATCAAGCCTGAAAAAAAAGAGCACTTCCTTAAAAACTACAAAAAACCAGAGGCTTTTATGTGTGTTTTTGTAATTGTTCCCGAAGGAGCTAACTTTATTTACTACCCTTATTCTAAGAAATAAATCATGATAACTGTTCGCTTCATCGCCTTAGGAAGCAAACGAAATTACTAGCTCGTGAAATAATCATAGAAATGAAAAAGGCCAATACTGCATCCGCGGTATTGGCACTTAACTATTAACTAAACTAAGCTTTTTTTATTAGTACCCTCTTCTGGGATTAATTTACATGCGTAATATCTGCGCTTTTAGAATTTGACACCTTTTTTAATGCCGCATTGCCTTTGTAGTGAATATCACTGCCACCTGTAGCATTGGCAGTTAGCCCCTTGTTTACATAAACATTGGCATCAGAACCTCCGCTCGTATTTACTTGCGCATAGTTCACTTTAAACTCGAAAGCATCTACGTCGCTACCACCACTCGTATTTAAAATCATGTTTTCTGCCGAACCTTTTAGATTAATATCGCTACCTCCACTTGAAGAAATAATGATGTCCTTACAAACAATATTTAAATCTAGATCAGCTCCGCCAGAAGATTTGATGCTCATTTTGTCAGTGTTGATGGTGTTTTGCGTCTCTACGTCACTACCACCAGATGCAGACAGTGCATTTAATTTTTTAACGGTAACATGAACTTGGATTTGAGTGCCTTTAAACAAACGGCTCCAGTTAATCCCTTCTTTATATTTGATGGTAAGATTGTTTCCTTCTTGTTCTATAACTACGTCTTTAATCACGTCTTCTAGTCCTTTGATTACTATGCTTTCGGTACTCCCTTGAGTTAAGAATAAATCAATTCCATTACTTACGGTAATGTTTGTAAAGTTCTTAGCGCTTACAGTTCTAGAGCTTTGAGCCGCTACGTTTAAGGTAATAAAGCAAGCAATAAATAGGCCGCTGATTTTTAAGAGGAAAGAATTTCTCATGATATTTCGAAAATTGGTTTAATCATTAGACGCCTGTACTTAGTAAAACGTTGCATCAGTAATTAAAAAAAAATCAATATTTGATATTGAGGCTTAAAGTCGTTCTTTTGTATAATAAATCTCAGAAAGATGCCCCAAAATCAAGTACTTATTTTAGACAAGAAGCAAATTCAACAGAAGATCAATAGAATTGCCTATCAGATATTGGAAGATAATATAGATGAAAAAGAAATCGTGTTTGCTGGAATTTGGGACAGAGGCTATAAATTGGCCGTTCGTTTAGAGAAAACACTAAAGGAAATTTCTGAATTCAAGACTACTTTATTGCGTATCGATCTGGAAAAGGAAAGTAGTAAGCTAGTCGCAAAAACTGATCTGCCAGAAAGCAACTGGAAAAACAAAGTGATTATTTTGGTAGATGACGTATTGAATAGTGGTAAAACTCTTGCTTACGGTTTGGGTGTGTTTTTAAATACGCCTCATAAGAAAATCAGAACGGTAGTTTTGGTAGATAGAAGTCATAAAATATTCCCAATTGCAACAGATTTTGTTGGTTTAGAATTAGCCACAGTACTTAAAGAGCATGTAGATGTGATTATGGATGTAGAAGGAGAAGAGGATAGGGTTTATTTAAGTTAAGGGTTATCTTTTTAAACTTCTTCTACGTACCTTTGTTGTGTATTCGTCATGAGCTATAATTTAAAAGTTACGATAGATAAATCATCTGGTTTTTGTTTCGGGGTTGTCTACGCCATCGATATGGCTGAAGATATTTTAGACCAGGAAGAATATCTTTATTGCCTTGGTGATATCGTACACAATGATGAAGAAGTAGAGCGTCTGCGGGTAAAAGGATTGAGAATTATCGACCACGAAAAACTTAAGGAACTACACAACGAGAAAGTATTAATTAGGGCACACGGCGAAGCCCCTTCTACTTATGAGCTGGCATTGACTAATCAGCTAACTTTAATTGACGCTTCTTGTCCAGTAGTCTTAAAACTGCAAAATCGCATCAAAAATACGCATGACGTTGGCGAGAAAATTCTCATATTCGGAAAACATGGACATGCGGAGGTGATTGGTTTGCAAGGACAAACTGATGGTGAAGCGTTGGTGTTTATGGATATCGCCGAATTGGATAATGTAGAGCTTCCTAGTAAATTCACATTGTATAGCCAAACTACCAAAAGCGTAGATAAATTTTATCAAATCAAAGAAGAACTGATTAGCAGAGGCTATGAAGTAAAAGCCAATGATACAATCTGTAGACAAGTTTCTAACCGCTATGATGAGTTAGAAAGATTTGTAAAAGATTTTGATAGGATTGTTTTTGTATCGGGTAAAAAATCTTCGAACGGTAAGGTGCTTTATGATGTCTGCAAAAAATACAACGATAATTCCTACTTCATTTCTAATGTAGAAGAACTGGATCAAACTTGGTTTCAGCCTAATGATAAAGTAGGTATTTGCGGTGCAACTTCTACACCGATGTGGTTAATGGAACAGGTAAAAGCTCAATTGGAGAGTTTTTAATTGTTCTTAAAGCTTTGATTGAAAATAGCCAAAGACTATTGCCAACTGTCTAATCTGTGTCTTAAAATCTAAAATCTTGCTTCTAAAATCGTAAATCAAGTTATATTTGCGGCAAACAAAAATTAATGGCTAAAAAAGGTATACTGCTAGTTAATCTGGGTACTCCAGATAGTCCTGAAGTAAAAGACGTACGAAAATATCTTGATCAATTTTTGATGGATGAACGAGTAATTGATATTCCTAAATTGAATAGAACGCTGCTGGTAAAAGGGATAATTGTACCTTTTCGTAGTCCAAAAACGTCAAAGCTGTATAAAGAAATTTGGAATGAAAATGGTTCCCCATTACTGTATTATAGTGAGCTACAGGCTCAGATGTTACAGGAGAAATTAGGAAAGGACTATCAGGTAGAATTAGCCATGCGTTACCAAAATCCTTCTATCGAAAATGCATTAGAAAAGTTAAAGAAAGGATTGGTAAGCAGTATTAAAGTGATACCTCTTTTTCCTCAATACGCTTCTGCAAGTACAGGTTCTGTGTTGCAATTGGTAATGGAGCTGATCAGTAAATGGCCTACTATACCACCAGTATCTTTCGTAAATTCTTTTCATGATAATGATTTGATGCTTGAGATATTTGCCGATAATGCAAGAAAGCATGGTGTCGAAAATTATGATCATGTACTGTTTAGTTTTCATGGATTGCCACAAAGGCAAATGACCAAATCAGATCACACAGGAAAATACTGTTTAAAAGTAAATAACTGCTGCGACAACTATAATGATGCAAATAAGTTTTGTTACTCAGCACAATGCCACAATACGGCGAAACTGTTGGCAGCAAAACTGGGGCTAACACGCGAAGGCTATTCTGTTTGTTATCAATCTCGTTTAGGGAAGGAACCTTGGATACAACCTTATACTACTGATACACTTAAAAGATTAGCTTCTGAAGGTAAAAAACGTTTATTGGTGTTTAGTCCAGCGTTTGTAGCCGATTGTTTGGAAACTCTCTATGAAATCACGGTAGAATATCATGAAGAATTCAAAGAATTAGGAGGGGAGCACGTACAGTTGGTAGAAAGCTTAAACGACGACCCTCGATTTATTGAAGCACTAGCCGAAATGTCTGTATAAATGGAAAATCACTTAGAAAAACTAGAAATTTTAACCAAAAGAACAGAGGGCGAATACGAAGCTTTTCTGTATGATTGTGATGGTACGCTTGCTGATAACATGATGGCGCATAAGTTAGCTTATCAAGAAGTGGCCGCTAATTATGGTGTTGGTTTAGATTTAAATATGGTTGATGAATTTGCGGGTATGCCCACGGTAATTTTTGCGCAAGAAATTACGAAGAGATATGGTGTTGCATTGCCAGATACTTTCGCTAGCGAAAAGTCTCAAATCTTCATTGATAAATATATCGAAAAAACACAACCTATTTCTTACGTTGCTGAACACTTGAAAAATCATGTAGGTAAACTGAAAATTGCTGTGGTTTCTGGTGGAAGTAGAAAAACAGTTACTAAAACATTGACTGTTTTGGGGCTAATCGACTTGGTAGATGTATTGGTTTGCGCTGGAGAAACTCCGAAAGGAAAGCCGGCGCCAGATCCATTTTTAGCTGCAGCTTACGCGTTAAATGTTGACCCAAAAAAATGCATGGTATTTGAAGATGCTGATCTAGGCGTTCAAGGTGCCATTGCCGCTGGAATGGATTGGGTAAGAGTAGATAAAATATAAGGGTTAGAAAATTTTCTTTATAATTATGTCTGTAGCTCCCTTTTTATTAGCAACATAGTCTGAAGCAATCTTTCCGCTTTCATTTTCATTGAAATAATTGAATGCGGAAGCTAATTCGTCTGCATTGCTTATGCTTTTAGCAGCTTCGATATTAATTAGGTCTTTTGCTTCTTGGAATTTATTGTAGTTAGGCCCGAAAATAATGGGTAAACCAAAAGCTGCTGCTTCTAAAGTATTATGAATACCTACGCCAAATCCGCCACCTATATAAGCAATTTTACCATATTGATATAAAGATGATAACATTCCAATGTTGTTTATGATCAAAATTTGATGGTCGGCTGTCTGCTGGTTTAGTTCCGAAAACTTTAATGCCTTAGGAAATAATTTCTGAATTTCCGCTATATGAGAAGCGTGGATTTCGTGAGGTGCAATAATGATTTTCCAGTTGGGATGTTTTGCCGCTAATTCTACTAAAAGTTTTTCGTCATCTGGCCAAGTGCTACCAGCGATTAAGACAGGCGCATTTTTACAGAATTTCTGAATGGTTGGAAGCTCTTTCGGCATTTGGGCATTTTCATAAACGCGGTCAAACCTAGTGTCGCCGCTAATTTCAACATTGTTGATGTGAATGTTTTTTAGCAAAGCCTTGCTTTCTTCGTTCTGCACAAAAAAATGATTGACACATTTCAATACGTTTCTGTAAAAACCGCCATACCACTTGAAAAATATTTGATTTGGGCGGAAGATACCTGATATGATATATAAAGGAATATTTTTTGAAGCAAGAGCTTTGAAATAATTTGGCCAAAATTCATATTTTGTGAAAATGGCCATCTTCGGGTTGACCAGCCTAACAAATTTCTTAGCATTTGCTGGAGTATCCAAAGGAAGATAGAAGATGCCATCTGCTAAAGCATAATTTTTTCTTATTTCATATCCAGAGGGAGAAAAGAAAGTAACCAGGATTTTTTCTTCTGGGTTTAATGATTTGATTTTTTCAAGTACTGGTCTGCCCTGTTCAAATTCCCCTAGTGAAGCGAAATGAAACCAGATAGGCCTATCGATAGTAATTTTTTTTTCTGCTATTCGCTCAAAAATTCCTTTTCTTCCATCGACAAATAATTTGGCCTTAGCATTAAATAACGATACTAATCTAATTATTAGTCCATAAATTAATATACTAATGTTGTAAAGCCAATACATAATGCTGCATAATTTATTATCTTCGTCGAAGATAGATATTAATGTTAAAAACACTTCAAAATATATGAAGATAGCTGTAATTGGTACAGGTTACGTAGGATTGGTAACAGGTACGTGTTTAGCCGAAACCGGTAACAATGTAATCTGTGTAGACATTGTAGAAGAGAAGGTAAATAAAATGAAAGCGGGTCAACTGCCTATTTATGAACCTGGCTTAGATGTACTTTTTCATAGAAATATTGCTCAAGGTCGGTTGTCGTTTACCACCGATCTAGCCGAGGGGATTAAAGAAGCACAAATCATTTTTATGGCATTGCCTACTCCTCCAGGTGGTGATGGTGCTGCAGATTTATCCTATATTTTAGGAGCTGCAAAAGATATCTCTAAACTAATTACCGAATACAAGGTAATTGTGAACAAATCTACCGTTCCAGTAGGGACAGCAGATAAAGTAGCTGCAGTTTTCGCAGAACATACCAATATAGAGGTTGATGTTGTATCTAATCCGGAGTTTTTACGCGAAGGTGTAGCTGTGGATGATTTCATGAAGCCGGATCGTGTGGTTATTGGTACAAGAAGCGAAAGAGCTAAGAAATTGATGGGCGAATTGTACGCTCCTTATGTGCGCCAAGGGAATCCAATCTATTACATGGATGAACGTTCTTCTGAACTGACGAAATATGCAGCTAATTCATTTTTAGCTACAAAAATTACATTCATGAATGAAGTAGCCAACCTTTGCGAAATTGTAGGTGCCGACGTAGATGCGGTACGTAAAGGAATTGGTTCTGATGATAGGATCGGTAAAAGATTTTTATTCCCTGGTATTGGTTACGGAGGCAGTTGCTTTCCTAAAGATGTGCAGGCGCTAGAAAAAGCTGCAGTAGAACATAAATACGATTTCAAGATATTGAAAGCTGTAATGGACGTGAATGAAAAGCAAAAAACCATTCTAACTGATAAAGTTTTAAAGTATTTTAAGAACGATGTAAAGGGCAAGAAATTCGCACTTTGGGGCTTGGCTTTTAAACCAGAAACTGATGATATTAGAGAAGCGCCGGCATTGTACATTATCAATGATTTAGTTGCGGCAGGTGCGGAAGTAACGGTGTTTGATCCAGAAGCGATTGAAAATGTTAGAGCATTGTTAGGAGATAAGATTAAATATGCAAAGGACCAATACGAAGCTTTAGAAAGCGCAGATGCGTTATTAATTGCAACAGAATGGTCGGTATTCCGTAATCCTGATTTCGAAAAAATGGAAGAAGTACTTAAGAACAAAGTTGTTTTTGACGGACGTAACCTTTTCGATCTTCAAAAAATGATCGATCTAGGCTATTATTATAACAGTATCGGCCGTAAAATTGTTAGCTAAAATGGAGCGTAAAAGAGTATTAATAACGGGTGCAGCTGGTTTTTTGGGCTCGCATCTTTGCGATAGATTCATCAAAGAAGGTTTTCATGTGATTGGCATGGATAATTTGATTACAGGTGATCTGCAAAATATAGAACATCTTTTTAAATTGGAGAACTTCGAGTTTTATAATCACGATGTTTCTAAGTTTGTTCATGTTCCCGGAAGGTTGGATTACATTCTGCATTTTGCTTCTCCAGCAAGCCCGATTGACTATCTTAAAATCCCGATTCAAACTTTAAAAGTAGGTTCTTTGGGAACACATAATTTGTTGGGATTAGCAAAGGCTAAAGGGGCGAGAATGCTAATCGCTTCAACCTCTGAAGTATATGGAGATCCAAATGTAAATCCACAACCAGAAGAATACTGGGGTAATGTAAATCCTGTAGGACCTCGTGGAGTTTATGATGAAGCTAAGCGTTTCCAAGAAGCAATTACGATGGCTTATCATACTTTTCACGGAGTGGAGACACGTATTGTGCGTATCTTCAATACTTACGGCCCACGTATGCGACTAAATGACGGAAGGGTATTGCCTGCATTTATTGGTCAGGCATTAAGGGGTGAAGATTTAACCGTTTTCGGCGATGGTAGCCAAACTCGTTCTTTCTGTTATGTAGATGATTTGATTGAAGGTATCTACCGTTTGTTAAAGTCAGACTACGCTAGTCCGGTAAATATTGGTAACCCAGATGAAATTACGATTAAGCAGTTTTGTGAGGAGATTATCAAGTTAACGGGTACGGACCAAAAAATTGTGTACAAACCATTACCTCAGGATGATCCTAAACAGCGTAGACCCGATATCACTAAAGCCAAAGAATTGTTGAAGTGGGAGCCAAAAGTAAACAGAGCAGAAGGGTTGAAAATAACTTACGAATATTTCAAGTCGTTATCACCAGAGGCTTTAGCGAAAATAGATCATAAAGATTTCACTACCTATAATAAATAAACATGTCTAAGATTTTAGTAACCGGGGGAACAGGGTATATTGGTTCCCACACCGTAGTAGAGCTGCATAATGCAGGTTATGAAGTGATTATTGTTGATAATCTTTCTAATTCAAACATCAAGATTCTTGATCAATTAGAAAAGATCACTGGTAAACGCTTCGAATTTGTAGAACTTGATTTACAAGATACGGCAGCTGTAGATTCTTTTGCAAAACAAAACCAGGATCTCTCTGGCATTATCCATTTTGCGGCTTATAAAGCAGTGGGAGAATCGGTTGAGCAACCGTTGAAGTACTATAAAAATAACTTCTATAGTTTAATCAATTTGCTAACTGCTTATCCAACGACTAGCCTTGTTTTTTCTTCTTCTTGTACGGTTTATGGCCAGCCAGATACTTTACCGGTAACAGAAGATAGCCCTGTTAAAAAAGCAGAATCTCCTTATGGAAATACAAAACAAATTGCTGAAGAAATTTTAGTAGAAACAGCAAAGGTAACTCCTGGGTTAAATGTAATTGCGCTGCGCTATTTTAATCCAGTAGGTGCGCACAAAACCGCTTTAATTGGTGAATTGCCAAATGGAGTTCCTCAAAATTTAATACCATTCATTACACAATCTGCGATAGGTAAACGTGGGCCAATTCAAGTTTTTGGAAACGATTACGATACCCCTGATGGCTCTGCTGTTCGTGATTATATTCACGTAGTAGATTTAGCAAAAGCACATGTGGCTGCTGTTAAGAGATTGGAAGATGGGAAAGTAGATAGCTACGATGTTTTCAACTTAGGAACAGGTAAAGGTTCTTCTGTTTTGGAAATCATTAATGCTTTTGAACAATCTACAGGTGAGAAATTAGATTATAAAATTGCACCTCGAAGAGAAGGAGATGTAGAGAAAACTTACGGTGATGTAACCAAATCTAAAAATATTTTGGGTTGGCAAACGGAGCTAGATTTAAATGAAATGATGCGCTCTGCTTGGGAGTGGGAAAAATATATCAAGAACAATCCATTTTAAATGAAGCTAAGTGAGCATAAAGATTTAAAGAAAGAAATTTTAGCACTGCCGGTAAAAGAAAAAGATAAATTGCTTTTACGTTTGGTCGCTAAAGACAAAGTGCTCACCGAACATTTACATTTTTTGTTATTAGAAGATGAAAGCAACCTTAGTGATAGGGTTGCTTTTATTAAAAATGAGATTGCCAATATTTTAGAGGAACTAAATACTACTCCGAAAACTAGCGCAAAAGATGCCTTACTGCTTTTACGTAAGTTAACCAAGCAAATCAACCATTTTTATAAAGTTACCAAGGCTGATTTTGAGGAAATAGAATTGAAACTGTTGATGCTTAACACTTCGCCAATGAAGTTTAGATTTAAAGTACATTCCTTAACCAAAAATCACGAACAATTATTAGCTAATTATGTAGTGAAATCGATATTGATTGTATTGCGTAAGTTTGATAAGCTACATGAAGATTTGCAATTCGATTTAAAAGAAATGGTAAATCAATTACTTGCCAAGGTTTACGATAGTTATATCGACAAGACAGCAATCAATTTAGGTTTACCTAAACACGTTGACTGATTTATAGAATGTTTTAACTTTTTTAATTTCACATCGTGTTTGGTCTATTCAAGAAACGAGTTAAAGAACCCAGTATCGATTTTTCATCGATAGCTACGGATATGCATTCGCATATTATTCCAAATATTGATGATGGCGCCCCAAATTTAGAGGCCTCATTAGCAATGGCAAGAAAGTATGTGTCATTAGGTTTCAAGAAAGTAATTGCAACACCACATGTAATGGCCGATTTTTATAGGAATACGCCGGATACCATTAATAAAGGTTTAGATGTTTTAAGAGAGGGGCTGTTGCAAAATGAAATCAATCTGGAGGTGGAAGCGGCTGCAGAATATTATTTCGATGAGACTTTCATGAATAAGTTGAACAGAAAGGAAGTCTTAGGATTTGGCAACAATTATCTTTTGTTCGAGCTTTCTTATATCAACCAACCACCAAATCTATTAGATGTACTTTTCAAGATACAGGATTCGGGTTTTTATCCTGTATTGGCACATCCCGAGCGTTACCCTTATTACCATGGAAGCATAGAGAATTATCATCAGATTAAAGAATACGGATGTTTCTTGCAATTAAATACCATCTCATTGACAGGCTATTATGGCAAAGGAGTGAAAAATACAGCAGAAAGCTTGGTAGATCATAATTGCATTTCTTTTTTGGGTAGTGATATGCACCATTTACGTCATGCGCAGGCATTAAAAGAGAGTTTGAATTCTTCAAGGGTAGAGAAGTTAATAGCGCAAGGACAGTTGAATAATTTGTTGCTTTAGAAGAAACAGCCAATTCCAGCTAAGAGTTACTTAAAAAGCTACCTCTTATTGATATTTTTTAGATTTTCCATTAGAAAAACTTCTCCTTTTAGTTAGTTTAGAGAAGGTATTACTCGTAACGTAGTGCTTCTACCGGATCGAGCTTAGACGCTTTCTGTGCCGGATAATAACCAGAAATTACGCCAACAAGGATACAAAGTGTTAAGCCTCCAGCAATGAAAAGCCAAGGGATAAGGAAACCTCCACCCATTAGCATCGAAACAATGTTTCCCATTGAAATGCCTAGTAAAATACCTAATATGCCTCCTAGTAGACAAATAACAATTGCTTCGATAAGAAATTGTTTTCTGATTACCGCAGGATTGGCGCCGATAGCCTTTCTAATTCCTATTTCTCGAGTACGCTCAGTTACAGATACTAGCATGATATTCATCAGTGCAATTGAGGCGCCAAGTAAAGTGATAATACCTATCGCAATACCACCCCATCTTACCAGTTTAAGGTTTTCAAATAAGGTTTGAGCCACAGCATCACTTTTTGTAATTTCAAAATTGTTGCTGTCTCCTATTTTTAGCTTGCGGATAGTTCTAAACATAGAAGTAGACTCACCAATAATATTGTCAATTAAATCTTGACTTGGTACGATAACGGTAATGGTATAGGATGGGTTGGAGCTTGAATTGATGATCTTTGCTTTGAATAGAGGCACATATACAGCTCTATCTATACTTGACCCCATACTTGATCCCTTCGCGGCAAGTACCCCGACAACTCTCAGTCGGTTGTTGCCAGCAGTGATAATTTTATCCAAAGGCTCAGCGTCTTTGAACATCGTTTTAGCTATTTCAGAACCTATTATGCAAATGTTGAGACCAGCCAAAGCCTCAGTGTTGTTAAAGCTTCGTCCATGACTTAACTCTAAACCTTGTGCCATTAAGCCGTTTTCATCTATTCCTCTAATGTTAATGTTGGGGTTGGTTTTTTCTTGGCCATATTTTACAGTAGCACCATTTGAGGCAAAAACACTAACCGAAACAGTTGCAGGCGTGTTTAACCTTTCTTTGAATTTTAGTGCATCTTCATATCTAATTGGCTTGAAACTCTTTGGTCTTTCTCCGGGACCTCCAATTCTAATACCTGTACCCCTGTTTCTGATCGTGAATGAGTTTGCTCCCATGCTTGAAAAAGCATCGGTCATTTTTTTTTCTATAGCATCAATGGTTGTTAAGATACCTACTAATGCAGAAATACCAATGGCGATAATGAGTGCAGTAAGAAAAGTACGCAAACGGTTACTCTTAATAGATTGCATAGCAAGTCTTACATTCTCTCTGTAGTTCATCGTTGGTATTAAATAGTATTAGATATTAATGTTTGCGTTAGTACCTTAAACGGCTTAGTAGTAAAAATAAAAAGTCCCGCTGTTAAGACAACGAGACCTCTTAAAATGTTACAATATTTTTTGCTTAAACTGAAAAACTAGTTCCGCAACCGCAGGTACTAGCTGCATTGGGGTTGTTAAAAGTAAAACCTCTTGAGTTTAGTCCATCTTGCCAATCTATTTGCATACCCAAAAGATACATTTGATGAGCTTTGTGCATAAATATTTTAATGCCCTCAATGATAAATTCTTGATCGCCTTCTTTCTTTTGATCGAAACCTAATATATAGTTCATGCCCGAGCATCCTCCGCCCTCTACGCCAACACGTAAACCAAAATCGTCGGCAATTTCTTGTTGGTCTTTAAGTTTTCTTAATTCGGTAACAGCACCTAGGGTAAAGGTTACAGGTGCAAAAGTTGTCTCAACAGGATTACTCATCTTTATTTTAAAATTAGGATTAACAAATATAAATATTTATGTACATTTTTGCCTCTAGTAATGCCTAATATTACGGTGTATAAACAAAACTGAAAATGGATTTGAGCAAATTTCTTTTAAACTCGGCTACATTAGCATTGGGTGGTACTGTGATCGTCATTGTGGCTTACTATATGATAAGAGGCGATATCAGGAGATACCTAAAATCGAGAAAAGATACTGCTGTTCCAGAAGATAAAAGTAATTTACTGGCTTTGCGTTTACAGGCGCATGAGCGGATGATCATTTTTGTTGATAGAATTAACCCCTCGAATTTATTGCTCCGCCTACACCAGCAAGGTATTGAGGTTGGTGCTTTACAGCTAATGGCAGTGAATGAAATTAAAACTGAATTTCAGCATAATATTACCCAGCAACTCTATTTAGAGGCTGCTACATGGAAAGTAATACGAAATCTGAAAGACGATACCATTGCGATGGTCAATAACGCGGTTAAAAACCTAGCCACTGATGCTTCTGGAATGGAATTAAGCAAGAAGGTGCTTAACCACATGAGCAGCATAGAAGAAAATCCTTACGAGTTAACTATAGCATTGATTAAACAAGATATCCATAAAATGTTTTGACAGATGGTTGGCTGTTTAATCTAAACAGTTAGGCAATTAGACAATAAACCAAATATAAACCATGAGCGATAAAAAGTTTACGACCACATCTGGAATAGAAATAAAAGATGTGTACACAACTGTGCCCCAAAATAGCGAATTGCCAGGTCAATTTCCATTTACTAGAGGTATACAAAAGGATATGTATCGAGGCCGCTTATGGACTATGCGTCAGTATGCAGGTTTCTCTACGGCTGAAGAGTCAAACAAACGTTACCATTATTTATTGGCGCAAGGAACTATGGGTTTGTCAGTCGCATTTGATTTGCCTACCCAAATTGGTTACGACTCTGATGATGAAATGGCGGAAGGTGAAGTGGGTAAAGTTGGTGTAGCTATCGATTCGCTTAAAGATATTGAGATCTTATTTGATGGTATAGAATTACAAAAAATCACTACTTCTATGACTATTAATGCGACGGCCTCTATTCTGCTTGCTATGTATATCGCTTTAGCTA
Organism: Flavobacteriaceae bacterium PS02338; assembly: GCA_029959615.1. Taxonomy (GTDB): domain Bacteria; phylum Bacteroidota; class Bacteroidia; order Sphingobacteriales; family Sphingobacteriaceae; genus Pedobacter. Next base: position 68,458 of record JASCOD010000015.1, read on the forward strand.
AAAAGCAGGGAGCTGATTTGCAACAGCTTTCGGGGACCATCCAGAATGATATTTTAAAGGAATATGCAGCAAGAGGTACATATATATATCCGCCAAAACCCTCCATGCGTATCATTACAGATATTTTTGAGTATTGCAGCAAAGAGCTGCCAAAATGGAATACGATCTCTATTTCAGGTTATCATATCCGCGAAGCGGGTTCTACGGCAGTGCAGGAATTGGCATTTACTTTGGCGAATGGAAAAGCCTATTTAAATGCTGCATTGCAAAAAGGACTAGATATTGATGTTTTTGCCAAGCGATTGTCTTTCTTTTTTAACTGCCACAATAATTTCTTCGAAGAAATTGCAAAGTTTAGGGCGGCTAGACGAATGTGGGCAAATATTACTAAAAGTCTAGGTGCTACAGACGAAAAGGCCATGATGCTGCGTTTCCATACGCAGACTGGAGGTTCTACACTTACGGCACAGCAACCTTTGAATAATGTGGTAAGGGTAGCTAACCAAGCGCTAGCCGCAGTGTTAGGGGGGACACAATCTCTACACACCAATGGTTATGATGAAGCATTATCGTTACCTACAGAAGCAGCCGCTAAAATCGCTTTGCGTACCCAACAAGTAATTGCATTCGAAAGCGGCGTTACAGATACAGTTGATCCTTTGGCTGGTTCTTATTTTATAGAAACACTTACTGATGAAGTTGAAGCGGCTGCCACGATCTATTTAGATAAAATAGAAGTGATGGGTGGTTCGGTAAATGCAATAGAAAACGGGTATATTCAACAGGAAATTGCCAATGCATCTTATCAATATCAAAAGGAAATAGAAAGTGGCGAGCGTATCATTGTTGGTGTTAATAAATTTCCTCAAAAGGAAGAGGGATTGGAGGATGTGTTTCGTGTAGATGAATCTATTAGGACAATCCAAATAGAAAAGTTAGAAAAGCTTAAAACAAATAGGAATAATACCGCTGTAGAGAATGCGCTTTTGCGCTTAAAAGATGCGGCAAGTGGAAACAAAAATTTAATGCCTTTTATATTGCTTGCTGTGGAAGAATACGCTACCTTAGGAGAGATCGCAAATTGTTTGAGAGAGGTTTTTGGAGAGTACTAAAAACAGTGTGGAAAAATAGTTATTAACATTAATTATTGAGGTGGGCTTGTTTATGCTGTTGCTGTTTAAGTAGTTACGAAATAATTCAAAAAAATATTCCTAATGTTGATAATTTTTTGAATATTCGAAGTCTCGAAAGTGCACATTCAAATAGCACTTAATAGAACTGAAAATCAATAAATTATAGAAAACGATATGGAAAAAACTTGTACCGAAGTGTGGAATAGCTGTCTCCAAATTATTAAGGATAATATCCCGAATCAAAGTTTTAAAACTTGGTTCGAACCGATATCAGCCCTTAAGTTGGAAGGCAAGGTTTTGACCATACAGGTGCCTAGTTTATTTTTCTACGAATGGCTTGAGGAACACTATGTTGGTTTGCTTAGAAAAACAGTAAAAAAGCAGTTAGGGGACGAGGGTAGATTAGAGTACAATATTGTGGTAGACAAGTCGTCTAGTACCGGTTCTCCATATACTACTAACATGCCGTCTAATGGAAACGGAGCAGAGGCTAAAACACAGTCGATGCCAATTCCTGTTTCTATCAATAAGGACATCAAAAACCCATTTATTATACCGGGTTTGAAAAAACTAAATGTTGATCCTCAATTAAACCCGAATTATACTTTTGATAATTATATAGAAGGAGATTGTAATCGTTTGGCTCGTTCTGCAGGTTATGCTGTAGCTGCTAAGCCAGGGGGTACTTCTTTTAATCCTTTAATGATTTATGGCGGTGTTGGTTTAGGAAAAACACACTTGGCCCAAGCTATTGGTAACGAAATTAAACGTAATGTGCCAGATAAATTGGTGATTTATGTTTCTTGCGAAAAGTTCTGCCAACAATTTGTAGACTCGCTAAAAAACAATACCATCAATGATTTTGTAAACTTTTACCAGGCAATGGATGTCATCATCATGGACGATGTGCATAACTTTGCAGGAAAAGAGAAAACTCAAGATATCTTCTTCCACATCTTTAACCATTTGCATCAGTCTGGAAAGCAAGTTATCTTGACATCAGATAAAGCGCCTAAAGATTTGGCAGGTTTAGAAGAAAGATTGTTAAGCCGTTTCAAATGGGGCTTATCTGCAGATTTGCAGGTGCCAGATTTGGAAACTCGTGTAGCTATCCTTAAAAAGAAAATGTATGCAGATGGTATCGAATTGCCAGGTGAGGTAATTGAATACGTTGCGCATAACATCGATAATAACGTTCGTGAATTAGAGGGTGCAATGGTTTCGTTGCTAGCACAGTCTACTTTGAATAAGAAAGACATTGATTTAGCGTTAGCTAAACAGATGTTGAAGAATTTTATCAAAAATACCTCGAAAGAGATTTCGATGGAGTACATACAAAAACTGGTTTGTGAATATTTTGAAGTACCTGTAGATATGGTGAAATCACAAACACGTAAACGTGAAATTGTACAGGCTCGTCAAATCTCTATGTATCTGTCGAAGAGCCATACCAAATCTTCATTGAAAACTATTGGAGCATTTTTCGGTGGTAGAGATCACTCTACAGTAATTTATGCTTGCCAAACTGTAGAAGATTTAATCGAAACAGATAAGAAGTTTAAAGCTTACGTTAACGACATTCAGAAAAAACTGAAAATGAGTTAATATTCATATGGTATATCATAAAAAAAGCTGAGCAACTTGCTCAGCTTTTTTTATGAACTTTTATCTGGTAATATGACTTCCAATTATTGTTGTTGATAAACGGTGTATTTAGGCATCCTTATTTAGCCGCATCGTCATGCTGAATTTATTTCAGCATCTGTTTTGGCATGAAAGACCTTGAAATAAATTTACTAAGTAGCTTTCCGCCGTGCTACAGGTCAGGGTGAACCTGAATGAGCTTTAGAAGATCGTTATTTTAAGGCAATCTTACAATCTCGCCAACCCGTAAAATAAAGCGGCAGTATGTAGTGCCTGATCTATCTTATTGTCTTTTAGCAACTGCTTCACTTCCTCAATACTGTAAAGCTCTACATTTAAAATCTCGTGCTCATCTAAATGTTGTTCATGGGTTTTTACACCACCTTTAAGAAGATAAGTAAAAGTTTGATTAGTGGATGTTGCTGGGTTTGGATATAAAGTAGCAATTAATTCACAGCTTTCGAAGCTATAGCCAGTTTCCTCTAATAGCTCTCTTTTAATGGCAACTTCTGGTTCTTCGCCATCATCAATTACACCTCCTGGAATTTCTAAAGAAATGATGTCGGCTGCGAAACGATATTGGCGCACCATAATAATTTGGTTATCTTTAGTTAGGGCAACTGCATTTACCCAATTAGGGTATTCCAATACATAATAATCATCTTTAACAGTTCCGTTTTGTAGTTTACAAGTATCAACCCTTAAGGTAGCCCATTTTTCTTGTACCAAGTATTTTGAGGCAAGCTTTTGCCATTTTTTTATTTCCATTGATTGGTTTCTGTCTTTATTGTTTACTCTTAAAGGTATTGCTGTATAATTTCCTGCCTATGGAAGTTTACTAAATGTACGACCTTATGTTTTTCTGCTAATATTTTATAGATGAGATTTAATCTAGATGCGATTAGAGCATTTCTTTCTGAACTAATTCCCAATTCATAATACAAAAACTCACTTAAAGAATCTAACTTCTCGGCAGATAAATCACTTTCTGCGAGCCATTTCTTGAAATTTGAGATGTCACTGTCTTCCAATATCTCTATCGGAAGTTTGAAAGAGTTGGTGATTGTTTCATTAAAGAGTAGACCTGCTTGTGCTAAATCTCCTTCTAATTTCAGCCCCATAATTCTTGCTAGAACTTGCGCAAGTCTTTCAATTTCTGCAGTAATTAAATCTTTTCTGTACATTATTTACGTTGTAATGTTCATAGGTTGTAACGTTGTAAGATTATTCAATTCCAACTGGTAACTGGATTACCAACTTCCGCTACTTCCGCCACCGCCAAAACTTCCACCACCAAATCCGCCGAAGCCACCGCCTCCACTTCCTCCTCCGAAACCTCCGCCAAATCCGCCACCAGAACTACGACCGCTACCAAATAGCATTCCCCAGAAAAGAGCGTCAGAAACACCACGACTGCCAATGACTTCGCCACCACCTCCGCCGCCGCCTCTTTTTATGATGATAATAATTACAATGATAATAATAATGATGATTAGACCAGAACCAGCACCACCTACTCCTTTTTTGGCTCTAGGTTTATCGTTTTTATATTCGCCTTTAATTAATGAAATAATCGAATTAGTGCCGGCATCAATACCAGCATAGTAATTTCCATCTTTAAAAAATGGTTTGATATCGTTTTCGATAATTCTTTTGGTGTAGATATCAGGTAAAGCACCTTCTAGCCCGTAACCGGTTTGTATAGATAATTTACGATCACCAAGTGCAACTAGTAATATTACACCGTTGTTTTTTTCCTTTCCACCAACGCCCCATTTCCTTCCCAACTGATAGGCATATTCATTAATGTCATAATCGCCAACCGATTTCATGATCACCACTGCAATTTGATTTGAGGTAGAATCATCAAAAGCTACAAGCTTACTTTCTAAACTAGCTACTTGCGCTGCAGATAAGGTGTTAGTGTAATCGTTGACTAATTTATTCGATTTTTCAGGGAAATCCTGTGAAAAGCCAAAGATGGAGCAAAATAGTAGGGTAATTAAAAGATAAATTCTTTTCATCGTGAAATGTAACTGATAGGTTAAATGGCCAACTAAATTGCTAGTCGCCACAGTCTAATGCTTGAAACTTACTTTTGATCGATAAAGACGATATCATTAGGTAATTCGTTCACATCATCATTTTGGTTTGGAAAAAATGTCGAAAGTTTTTCTCCCGCCAATGCAATTCCTGCAATAATTCCATCACATAAATTTCCAGCCATAAAGTGTGCCTTCATAGCGGTTTTGGTAGTTTCCCAAAAATCCGATGGAACCAAATTGTTAATTCCTCTGTCGCCAATAATGGCAAATTTATGATCTTCGGTGGCTAAATAAATAAGTACGCCGTTATGCTGCGAGGTTTGGTTCATACCCAATTCGTGGAAGTAAGCGGTAGCTCTTTCGTATGCATTCTCTTTGCAATGTTTTTCAACTGCAATTCGTATTTCGCCAGAAGTTGCTTTTTCGGCTGCGGTAATAGCTTGGGCAATAAGTTCTTGTTCTTGTGTACTGAAAATAGACATGCCGATTGATTTAAAAAGTAAAGGGTAATGTATGCTTAAACTCTCGTAAGATATACATTACCCTATAAAAAGGCAGTTTTATAACTAAAATTCTACTTTAGGAGCATCTTTGGCTGTCGCATCAGCTTCAAAATATCCCTTTTGTTTAAAACCGAACATGCCTGCGGTTAGGTTGTTAGGGAATGTCCTGATTTTGCTATTATATTCCTGAACAGCATCGTTGAAATCTTTTCTAGCTACAGTAATTCTGTTTTCTGTGCCTTCAAGCTGAGCTGATAAATCACTAAATTGTTGTGTGGCTCTTAACTCTGGATAATTTTCTGTGATCGATAGTAATTTTCCCAATGCTTGGCTCAATTGTCCTTGTGCCGCTTGAAATTTTTGGATGTTTTCTGGGCTAAGATCGTCAGCCTTCACAGTCATTTGAGTAGCTTTGGCTCTAGCCTCGGTTACGGCGGTGAGGGTTCCTTGCTCAAATTTAGCAGCACCTTTAACCGTGCTTACCAAATTAGGAATCAAATCTGCTCTTCTTTGATATTGAGTTTGTACTGTTCCCCATTTAGATTTTACATTTTCGTCTAATTTAACGGTACTGTTATATCCGCAAGAACTCAACGTGGTTACAGCAATAACAGCGGCAAAAATGCCAAAAAATATTTTTTTCATATTCAAGGTTTTATTATTTAACGGTTAGATATCAATATTCATTCCTTGTTACTAAAACGTATAAAAAACTGACAAGTTGCCATATTTAGGTACAAGATAAGTATTAAAAACAATTCAACAGTAGATCGAATTTGCTAATTTTGCAGTGTTCGAGATAAAAACTTGACCATAGATATGCAAAAAGAAATCGAAATAACCATTGTTCCTCACAATGTAGATAATCAGGTAGCGATTATAGAAAGCTTGGCCAAGGCATTAAATGTAGGCCAAAATAAGATTAAACATTTTAAAATATTAAAGAGGTCTATTGATGCTCGTTCTAGAAAGGTGGTTTACCGAATGCAAGTTCGAGCCTTTATCGATGAAGAGTATGTTCCTCAAGAGCAACTTTTTAAATATCCTAAAGTTAGTGATGATAAAAAGGTTATCATTGTTGGAGCTGGGCCAGCAGGTTTATTTGCGGCGTTGCAATGCATCGAAAATGGCTTCAAGCCTGTAGTAGTAGAACGAGGTAAGGATGTAAAACAGCGTCGTAGAGATTTGGCCGCAATCAATAAACAGGGTATAGTAAATACAGAATCTAATTATTGTTATGGTGAAGGTGGCGCAGGAACCTATTCAGACGGAAAGCTGTACACAAGATCTAACAAGCGGGGCGATATCAATAAAGTGTTACAGATTTTTGTCCAGCATGGTGCTGACGAAGATATCATGATTGATGCCCGACCACATATCGGAACAAATAAACTACCGCATATTATTACCGCCATTCGTGAAACCATTCTTGAAGCTGGTGGCGAAGTGCTCTTCGATTCAAAACTGACAGATCTGATTATTAAAGATGGAAGTGTGCATGGGATTGTTGTAAATCACGAAGAAGAAATATATGCAAGATCAGTTATTTTAGCAACCGGGCATTCGGCTAGAGATATCTACGAACTATTACATCGTAAGAATATACTAATTGAAGCCAAGCCTTTTGCATTAGGTGTAAGGATAGAGCATCCTCAAGATATCATAGACCAGGCACAATACCATTGCGATGTAAGAAGCGAATATCTGCCGCCAGCCTATTATAGTTTAGTAGAGCAGGTAAAAAATAGAGGCGTATTTTCTTTCTGTATGTGTCCTGGGGGCATTATTGCACCTTGTGCTACTGGTTTTGATGAAATTGTCGTTAATGGATGGTCGCCCTCTAAGCGAAATAATCCTTATGCCAATTCAGGAACTGTGGTTCAGGTTACTTTAGATGATGTCCAAGGATATGATCCATTGCGGATGTTGCAGTTTCAATCTGAGATAGAGCAAAAAGCATTTGAAGCAGGTGGAGGTAATCTGGTTGCACCAGCTCAACGTATGGTCGATTTTGTAGAGAACCGACTTTCTATAGATTTGCCAAAGAATTCTTACTTGCCTGGGACCAAAAGTGTAATGTTGGATAATATCCTTCCAGACTTCGTCTCTGAAAGCTTGAGTGGTGCGCTTCCCCTATTTGGCCGTAAAATGAAAGGCTATTATACTAATGAAGCAATTTTAGTAGGTGTCGAAAGCAGGACCTCATCCCCTGTGCGTATCCCAAGAGATAAAGAAACCTTTCAACATCCACAAATTAAAGGATTGTATCCGTGTGCAGAAGGGGCGGGTTATGCTGGTGGAATCGTTTCTGCCGCAATAGATGGTGTCAACTGTGCAAATGCTATTCTAAATCAGCATAAACATTAACATCGATAAAGGCGTTTAGTAATTATTAATTCAACAAATTGTTTGTGTAATCCAAAAAACTGCTTAATTAAATACAAGATGAAAAAGACATTAATCATTGGGGCAAGTCCAGACCCTAATAGGTATGCTTATAAAGCGGCGCATATGTTAACAGGTAGAGGCCACGAAATTGTTAACGTTGGCATCAAAAAAGGAAAAGTAGCAGGAGTGGAAATCGAAAAACCTGTGGATGTATATAAAGATATAGATACGATTACCTTATATATAGGCCCATCAACACAACCAGAGTATTTCGATTATATTGTAGCTACCAAACCTCAGCGTGTAATTTTCAACCCTGGAACTGAAAACGTAGAGTTGCAACGTGTATTAGATGCTAATGATATTGAATACACAGAAGCTTGTACTTTAGTATTGTTAACCACTGGACAATATTAATTTTATAGCCTTAGAAAAGCACTTGTAGCGGTTCATCGGTTTCGATAGTCCCGCTGTGCATTCTAAGTCCGCACTCGTTCCTCGTTTGCGGGCTTTCCATTTCCATCGGGTTTGTTTTACTGCGGTAATGCTGATTGGTGCTAGTGACAGCGCATAGTATAACTATATAATAGTGGCGTCCCGTACCCTGATCCGGTTTATCATAAAGCTCTTTGGTATAATTTCGTATAATATAATAAAGGCCTTAGGTTCTCAGTTCCTTTTTTCGCACTTCATGTAGCTCTTTTTTTCTTGGCGGTAATAATGCGCCTCCTTCAGGCCTAGCCTGGAAGATGCCTGACATCTCCCGTATTCCCGCGCTGGAGGGGTATTCCATATGTCTTATATATAAGGTTGTACCGGTTCCTATAAAACGTATTCATTTTTTCTTGTTGTTGTCCAGTGCTTTATGTAAACCTCTGGTATAAAAAGGGCTGTTTGTGTTGCCTGTGCGATAATTTTTTTTACCTTTGCACTCCGCTTCGGAGGAAGAGAGGACTGTGAAAAGCAGGAACAAACTGAAAAGAAAAAAGTTTTATTTTTTTCTTGGAAAAAGGATAATTTTTTCTACCTTTGCACTCCGCTTCGGAGGAAGAGGTTTAGGTTTGAGAGAGAGAAAAGGGAGGTTGATGAAGATGAAGAGGGGCAGATAAAAAAAGTTTATTTTTTATTTGGAGAAGAGAAAAAGTTTCCTACCTTTGCAGTCCCAAACGAAACGGGAGCTAACGGACGGAGTTCGGAAAGCGAATAGAAAAGATTGAAACAACGGAATGCCAAA
>JASCOD010000016.1 GCA_029959615.1 Flavobacteriaceae bacterium PS02338
TGCATCAGCAGAATAAAATCAAAATAAGAACCTATAAAAACAAATATCCCCACAAACACGCGTTTGTAGGGATATAATTATTGATTATTTTAGTCTAAAACCTGTATCGGTTATTTAGGACTAGTCATCAGTTTACAGTTTTAGGTGCCTCATTGCTAACTGCAAATTGAAAACTGTCAACTTACTGTACTGGCCTATCCTTAATCTGGCTAGCTTTCAAGTAAACCTTTGCCCCTTTTTTCGTCACGTAGTATTTACGATTTTTACCGTCGATATAGACATTGGAACCATCTGGGGCCATTTTCCCTTTAAAGGTTTGATCGGCAACTTTAGCACTGCCTTTAACAGCAACCTCTGCCGTTTTATTACCAACAGCGTTAGCTCCTTTCTCTACAGCCTTTCCTGTTTTTTGGATCGCTTTACCTACTTCTGTTTTTTTCTCTTTTTTTTCTTGTGCATTCGCATTTAACGAAAGCAAGGCGAAGGCTGCAATAGCCGCTACACCAATAACATATCTCTTTTTCATCACATTAAATTTATGGATAGAGAACAAATGATAGAAGGATTTAGTTTTAAGGATCCTACTAACCTCATTTCGAAGATCAATCTATTGATTTATATTCTGATGTCTTTCTTAATGGATTCTAAGCTGTAAATTGTTAATGTTATATAGCAAAGTATAACCCTAATACTATAGGTACGTACCAGCAACAGTACGGCAACAGTGGATTTGATGTGGATTTGACGTGGAGTTGAGGTGGACTTATAGTGGACTAGTAACTCCCAAAAACTTTAGATTTAGAGCAGATATCGCATCTCTAAGTCTGAGGTTTAAAGTTATGAATTTACTTTGTAAACCAATTCACCTGAGATTATTAAAGAGCATATATTGATACATAAACAATACTCCTTTAAAAGAGGGATAGCAGAACAAATCTAGCTCAACTTTTCAGTCAACAGCTTCATTTCTACATGAGGAGATTTCCTTTCATATAAAATTTGATAAACTGCTTCACTAATCGGCATATCTACTTTATATTTTTCGTTGATGCGATGCATTGAATTAGCAGCATAATACCCTTCGGCAATCATATTCATTTCTAATTGCGCCGACTTTACAGTGTAGCCTTTACCGATCATGTTGCCAAAAGTTCTGTTTCTGCTAAATTGAGAATAAGCAGTTACCATTAAATCGCCCAGATAGGCAGATTCTTTAATATCTCTTTCTATCGGATGTACCACACCTACAAACCGTTCAATTTCACGAATAGCGTTTGAAATGAGCACTGCTTGAAAATTATCTCCGTAACCAACTGCATGGCAAATTCCACTAGCAACAGCATAAATATTCTTCAACACCGCAGCATATTCAGTTCCGAAAATATCATCAGAAATATTGGTCTTGATGTAACGGGTATTTAGATAACTAGCGAAAGTACTTGCCACATTTACATCAGTACAGGCGATGGTTAAATAAGAAAGTTTCTCCAAAGCAACCTCTTCTGCATGACACGGGCCACTAATTACCAAGATATCTTTATAAGGCAATTCATATTTTTTATGTAGAAAATCGCCAATAATCAAATTATCTTCTGGAACAATACCTTTAATCGCTGATATCACTTTCTTTCCTTTCAACTGAGTTGGATCAATATCTTTAAGGGTATCTTTCAAGAAAGCCGCAGGTACATTTAGCACCACACAATCAGCTTGAGCAATGACATGAGCAATATCTGAAGAAACATTTTCTGGCTTCAGCCTGATCTCCACTGCGCTTAAATAACTAGGGTTGTGTTTATAATTCCTGATATGGCTAATTGCTTCTTCATTGCGCATCCACCAAAAAATTTCTTTATCGGTTTCATTATCGGAAAGCATTTTTATAATGGCAGTTGCCCAACTTCCCCCACCAATCATTGCTATTTTAGGTGCACTCATATCTATTTCTAAAGCAGTTAGCTAATCCCTTTTAAACACTAATCAAAAACAAAAGGTTTAAAAAAATGCAGCTTGCACCCTTTTAAACCTTTGCAAAAATAATTAAATATTATGATTTGTAACGCTTACTTTTTACTTCCAGAAGTAAACAACTTATCTTTAGTCGTTTTTTCTACCTTAACGCCGTCTTTCAGCTTATTTTGAATAGCAGAATACGGTCCCGAAACAATTTCCTGACCAGCTTTCAAACCTGTTTTAACAATGATAAACTGATCATTTTGGATACCGGTAGTTACCTCTGCTTTTTTTACGGTAGACGCTTTGGCATCGAATAGGTATACATATTGCTTAATTTGTTTGTCAGTAAGCTTATTTTTCTGTTTTTCCGCATCTTGGGTATTTTCTCCCTTGTCACCATCCGACTTAGAATCAGTGAAAATTGATTGAATTGGCACCGCCAAACCTTTTACTGTTTCACTTTCAATATCAACTGTTGCAGAAAGGCCCGGTCTAAACGGCGATGGCAAATCTTTTGCACCACCTTTTACCGAACTGTAAGACTCTGCCAATAATCTCACTTTTACGGAGAAGTTTGTTACTTGGTCTACCGAAGTTGTAGTGGTACCCACATTGGTAGAAGAACTAGCAATCTCCGTAACCAAACCTCTAAATTTCTTGCCAGCAAAAGCATCTACTTCTACTGTAGCACTGTCACCTAAGCTTACTCGATTAATGTCATTTTCGTTTACATCTACATTTACTTCCATACTGCTCAAATTTGAGATACGCATAATTTCAGTACCTGCCATTTGAGACGTACCCAAAATACGATCACCAAGCTCGATAGAAAGTTTAGATACTACACCATCAACAGGTGCATAAATTGTTGTTCTAGCCAAATTAGCACTAGCCTCTTTCACACTTGCACCTGTTTGTTCTAAATTAAACTTTGCCCCTACTACACCTTCTTTTGCACTAGCCAAAGTAGATTTTGCAGTTAAATACGAAGCTTTAGCGTTATCAAACTCTGCTGCAGAAATTACCTTTTTATTATACAACTCAACATTACGTTTATAAGTTGCGTCTGCATTTACGAAATTGGCCTGCGCTTGTACCAATTGTTGTTCTGCAGAAGCCACGCTAGCTTTTTGTGCGTTATAAGAAGCCACTGTACGTTCGTAACTAGACTGTAAAATATCTGGACGAACCTTACACAACAATTGCCCTTTCTTTACCACATCTCCCTCTTTTACCAAAAGTTCAGTTACCTCTCCAGAAACCTCAGAGCTCAGCTTAACTTCCGTTTCTGGCTGTATCTTGCCACTGGCAGTTACCGTTTCGATGACCGTCTTATCTCCAGCCTTTTCTACGGTAACTTTTTCTACATCAGATTTCCCAATTACTCCAGCAAGTTTCAAGACAATGATGAGTACTAGAATTGATCCTGCGCCTATTAAAATGTGTTTTAATTTCATAATTATTTAAATGTGCCAATACGGCGATATCCTCTTTAATTAAAATGCAATTTGTTTACCTAGATAATAATCTATTACTTTCGATTTGAACAATAAATCATACTTAGCTTGTATCAAATCGATCTCTGCTTTATTTCTATTTGTTTGAGCGGTGCTGTATTCTACAGAATTAGCTAAACCAACATTGTAACGCTGCTCAATCACATAGAACGCATCCTTTTGTGCAGCAAATGCATTGCCAGTAGATTCATATTTACTTTCTGCGGCTCTTAAATCGGCAACTGCCTGATAAACCACTTTGTTAAGGTTATTCTTAGCTAATTGCTCATCTGTGCGTTTTTGCATTAAATTGATTCTTGCACGCTTCACACTCGCTTTAGCCTGTAACCCATTAAAAATCGGAATAGTTAAACTTAAACCAATACCCTTCGAAATATTATCTTTTAATTGCTTTTCGAAGGTATCGTTATTGATCAAGGGATTCTCGCTATAGTAATAACTTGTGCCATAACTACCACTAAAGGACAATCTAGGAAAAAGATTTCCCTTAGCCACCTCAACTCCTAACTCGGCAGCACGTGTATTGGCACTAGATAAACGAATATCTGGAAACTGCTGCAATGCAGTTTGGTAAACATTTTCTGCGCTATATTTTACTGACGGTTGCTTGAAGCTATCCACCAACGGGGCCTGTACTTGATAAACTGAAGCAGATGGGATATCCATCAATTGCGCTAAAGTTAAATACGAAATCGCTAATGCATTTTCAGCATCCGTAACACTTAATTCTGCTGAAGCTACCTGTGATTTTGCTTGAGAAACATCTGCCAATGTCTTATTTCCTACCTCCAAAAGTTGTTGCTGCTGATTCAATTGTTGTCTGGCGACTTCTAACTGTTGCTGTGCGGCTTTCAAGAAATCTTTATTAAACAAGATTTGCATATAGGAAGTAATTACAGATAAAATCAAATCGTTTTTAACCTTTTCTGTATTGGTTTTCCCAACTTCAATCAAAGCCTTATTCTGTCTAATCTGATTGATTTTAGCAAAGCCATTAAACAAATCGACACTAGAGTTAACACCGGCATTTAAGTTATAATTCTGCGTATTTTGAAACAAACCCGAAGCCACTTGGTTACGCCCCCAGCCTAAGTTTTGATTAATACTTGCATTTAAGCTCGGATATAAAGCTGCTTTTGATTGCTGCAAATTAACGTCATTAAGACTCTCGCTAAACTGCGACTGCTTAACCTGCAAATTATTTTTCAGCGTATTATCTATAGCCTGCTGAATGGTAATTACCTCTTGTGCAGAAGTGACTAAACCAAATGCAGTGCTAAAAAGCACACCAAACAATAAGCTTACCTTGGAAAATCGATTCATAAATTTGTTCACAATTATAAATAAACAACAGGTGTGCTTTGTAAATTTTTAAAACAAGTATAAATACATAAATTTACAGCATGTACACTGTTAGGCCACCTTTTTTTCTTAAATGGTATTATCGCAATTTAATTTGGAACAAAGATACCACAGAAAAAATTGTTTATCTCACCTTTGACGATGGTCCGATACCAAATGTTACAGACTTTGTACTAAATACCTTAAAAAGCTTTAATGTTAAAGGTACTTTTTTTTGCATTGGCGACAATATCCAAAAACACCCAAAGGTTTTCGAGCGTATTAAAAATGAAGGCCACGCTATTGGCAACCATACCTATAACCACCTTAAAGGCTGGAAAACTGATGATCAAACTTACTTAGATAATTTCCAGAAATGTCAAGAATTGACTTGTACCAACTTATTTCGTCCGCCTTATGGAAGAATTAAGAAATCGCAGATCAGGAAGCTAGTTAACAGTTGGCAACTGACAACTGACAACCAACTAAAAACTGAGAACCGCGAACTGCAAATTGTAATGTGGGATGTGCTAAGTGGAGATTTTGATATTAATCTAACTCCGGAAAAGTGCTACGAAAATGTGATTAAAAATATACGTAACGGTTCAATTATCGTTTTTCATGATAGCCTAAAAGCCTGGGATAGGCTGGAATATGCATTACCGAAGTCAATTGAATATCTTCTAACTCAAGGTTACGAGTTTAAAGTACTATAGAAATCTATTTCTAACTAGTAAGAAACCTTTTTCAATCCACTATTACACTACTTGCAGAAGTTCTCTTGATAAAAATTAACGCATCAAAATCTTTTCCAATATTAGTCGGCAAAGCAAATGGAGCTTTCCAATTTACCATGATATTGGTGATTTTTTTTGTTTGCGATACGAAAGGATTTCCCTCTTTAAAACATACATAAAAGTTTTTAGAACTAATTTGGTTAAACAACGAAGTGAAACTGTCCTTTCCTACCTCAGGCAATACTTTAATCGCAAAAGTATAACCCTTTTCTTCATCCCAATTCATGGTTTGCACACTACCCTCATGAGTATCGAAAGCAATATTAAAAAACTGCTTACCGTAAGCTTCCTTTAAATAATCGCCCATGACACTAATCTCTGGCATCGTCTTATTTTTTGCGGTGTGAATATTATGAGCCCATAAAATCACCTTTGCTTTTGTAGCATCTTTTACTTTGATAACTTCCTCAGTCATTAATTGATCTCTGGTAAAAGGATCATAAAAACCCTCTTTATGAAAGCCGAATACACTCACTTTATTTTTAGGTTTCTTTAAATTATAAGCCTTAAGCCATTGAAACAATTCGAAAAACTCCCACGTTCGATACGCTCGTAAATTTTTCATTGCCAAAGCTAAGTCTTCCGATTCTCCGTGTATGAAATTATTAATTTTGGCAAAGTCAGTATCTAAATATTCAAACCCTATTTGCGTATAACCATCATGACTAATTAGATATTGAATAATCTTATTTTTCTCGAGATAAAATTCTTTAGTGCCGTGACTAGCCTCTCCTAACATTAACACCGTAACGCCTGTTAAATCTTTCTTCAACTCCTTCTGATAATTAGTTAGGCTCAACGCGTTCTTATTCAACCACCGAATATCGGTTTCTTGGGCATAAACCACTGAGATGACAGGCAATAACATCATGACGTAAAGGATTTTCATTCGTACAATAGCTTTTAGTGAAGAAATTTCAAATACAAGATGCAGACCGCCATACTTTTCCATATCATATAGTTCAAGAAATTAAAAATCACACTTCAATTTATGGATTAACCCTAATTTTCACATCCTTAACATTAAAAACACGTATCAATCTTATTTTAGCAACTCAAATCTCCATTTCAAATGAACAATTTTTTAAAATCTATTTTATTTCTCTCGACCGCCTTAGCATTTTCAACTGCCACCGCACAACAAAAAGAATTTATAGTGAAGAGCAAACTCAATTCCGATAGAAGTGTAGCCATAACTGCTGAAAAAAATTCGCCAGGCACGTATACTGTAGTCCTAAATTTCAAAGAATTATCTAACACGAGCAGTGTAGATGACCCTGTTTATAAAGTAAAACATAGCGGAGATAACTTCCTGACCCTAACGCCCGATAATAAAAACCAAAGCATTGTTTATTCTTACTCTTATAGCTATATCAGAGGAGAACTCAATCCCAAGTACAACCCGCACTTCTTATATACGCTACCTTATGCTAATGGAACAAAAATAAGAACGGTTGAATCTACCTACATGAAGACAACTTATTTTGGCAGTACCACGCCAGCAGATTGGAAATCTTATCGCTTCTCCACAGAACAACAAGATACTGTTACCGCCGTAAGAAAAGGATTGGTTGTAAATGTTAATGATGCTTATGAAGAGAATAGTGACATCAAATACACCACAAAAACAAATTCAATAATTATAGAACATGAGGATGGCACCTTAGCCACCTACCGAGGATTCAAAAAGGGCATTTTCGTAAAAGAAGGCCAAACTGTTTTTCCAAGCACACCATTAGGGATGAATAGTTTGGGCACTAAGTTTTATGGCATTTCTTTAATGATTACCTACCTAAAATCTGCCGAATTTGGAGGAAGAAAACAACCTGACGACAACCAAAGCAAGAGTTTTTACGGGTTTATTACGCCATACTTTTGTACTGCAGAAAACGCTAATGGCATTTTAAGCAGCCAGAAATCTTATACTGCAGCAATTACACCAGAAATTATACAGAAAGAGATGACGAAGAAGGAAATTAAGAATTTTGGAAAAAAGTAAGCCCTGGTTTTTGTTGTACAATTTGATGCATTGTAGATACAATATAAAAACCTTTTTAGCTTTTGCTTTTTTGGTATGCTATGGATGTAAACAAAAAAATAAACTGAACCAACCTATAGCAATACCAACAACCTTATCTTTTAGAGGAAATTTAATTACAAAGATAACCCCCAACGAAGACTACAACTACTGGGAGTATATTACCGTAATTGGTGAGCGACGTGGAACAGAAAATGTATTTAACAAATATCGAATTATTTCGAGAGGCAATAAGAAGTGGGGAGAAGCTTATTTAAATGAAATAGCAAAAGACGGATTTGTTGAAAACTACCAAAAATCTTTAGGCTACAGCTACATCGCATACATTGATCATGGCAAAATCCGCTACATCACCGAAGAGAAAAAATTGAAACCATTTATTGGATTAGTCGATAACTTACAAGAAGCTTTATTGATTGCACAATTACATGGTTTTAAACCTATTTTTAAACTAGATTTGGTAAGCAGTTATCGATTTATAGATCATAAATTTGAGTTATATCAAATGAAAAAAAGAGGTTTCAGATCCAAACATACTTTTTACAAAATAGTTGTAGACAGGCTGGGTAACTGCACTTCTACTGAAATGCAAAAGATAGACAAGTTTAGGGTGAAAAATATTTCGCCAGCACAATAGATGAAATGAGAAATGCCTTAAATTTATTTGTTGGCCCTAAAGATTTTTCATCCGTACTATAGAGCTTAGCACAAGCTTATCTTGAATAGCCCCGATTAGACGGAAAGCACGCAAGCGAACGTAGTGAGTGCGTACTTGCAGGGAAAGCGGGACTTTCGGAAGATAGATGTACGAGTTTTACGCTTCAATTTATTTGAGCTTCCATGTAATTTAGAATAATTCCAAATTATGTAATCACCTGCCTAGATTATATTTAAAGGTAGTTTTTTGTTATTTTTGTTTTTGACCATAAAAGTGTATTCTTTGGTCGTTAAACACAATTTATTACACAACAAACAGTATTCTTTTTGCGAGAAGCGGACGAGCATTTTGTTGCGCAAATTTCATAGCAAGAGAATAAAACAGCTAAGATGAGTATTTATAACGATTATATCCAGGAAATTGAAGACAGAAAAACCCAAGGTCTTCATCCTAAACCTATTGATGGAGCTGAATTATTAAGCGAAATCATCGACCAAATCAAAAATATAAACAATTTCAACAGAGAAGACGCTGTTAATTTCTTTATATACAACACCCTTCCAGGCACTACCGGTGCTGCTGGCGTAAAAGCACAGTTCTTAAAAGAAATCATTACAGGTGAAACTGTTGTCGCAGAAATCACACCTGATTTTGCCTTCGAATTATTGTCGCACATGAAGGGTGGACCTTCTATTAAAGTTTTGTTAGACATTGCTTTGGCAGACAATGGCGATAAAGCTAAAGCAGCAGCAGAAGTACTTAAAACGCAGGTTTTCTTATACGATGCCGATACAGATCGTTTAAAAGAAGCTTACAACAACGGTAATGCGATCGCTAAAGAAATATTAGAAAGCTACGCTAAAGCTGAATTCTTCACTAAACTTCCTGAAGTTGCAGAAGAAATTAAAGTGGTAACTTTTATTGCTGGCATTGGCGATATCTCTACGGATTTATTGTCTCCAGGTAACCAAGCACACTCTCGTTCAGATCGTGAATTGCATGGTAAATGCATGATCACGCCAGAAGCACAAGAGCAAATCCAAGCCCTGCAAGCACAACATCCAGATGCTAGTGTGATGTTAGTAGCAGAAAAGGGCACCATGGGTGTAGGTTCTTCACGTATGTCGGGCGTAAACAATGTGGCTCTTTGGACAGGTAAACGTTCTAGTCCTTATGTTCCATTTGTAAACATCGCTCCAATTGTGGGCGGAACTAACGGTATTTCTCCAATTTTCTTAACTACTGTTGATGTAACTGGTGGTATTGGTATCGACCTTAAAAACTGGGTAAAGAAAACTGATGAGAACGGCAACGTTATTCGTAACGAGCAGGATGAGCCAATTCTAGAGGAAGTGTATTCTGTAGAAACTGGAACTGTTCTTACCATTAACACAAACACAAAAAAATTATACAACGGAGATCAGGAGTTAATCGATATTTCGAAAGCATTAACACCACAAAAAATGGAGTTTATCAAAGCTGGTGGTTCTTATGCTATCGTATTTGGTAAAAAAATCCAAACTTTTGCAGCTAAAACTTTAGGCGTAGAAGCTCCTGTGGTATTCGCTCCTGCTAAAGAAGTATCTATTGCAGGCCAAGGTTTAACCGCTGTAGAAAAAATATTTAACAGAAATGCAGTAGGCTTAGCACAAGGTCAGGTTTTACATGCTGGTTCTGATGTTCGCGTAGAAGTAAACATCGTAGGTTCTCAGGATACGACAGGCTTAATGACTGCTCAAGAGTTAGAGGCAATGGCTGCTACAGTTATTTCTCCAATTGTTGACGGCGCTTATCAATCTGGTTGCCATACCGCATCTGTTTGGGATAAAAAAGCGCAAGCAAACATCCCCAAATTGATGAAGTTCATGAATGACTTTGGTGTAATTACGGCTCGTGACCCGAAAGGCGAATATCATTCAATGACGGACGTTATTCACAAAGTACTGAACGACATTACTATCGATGAATGGGCGATCATTATTGGTGGTGACTCGCATACACGTATGTCGAAAGGAGTAGCTTTCGGTGCCGATTCTGGTACTGTGGCATTAGCTTTGGCAACAGGTGAGGCTTCAATGCCAATTCCAGATTCAGTTAAAGTAACGTTTAAAGGCAGTATGAAAGAACACATGGATTTCCGTGACGTAGTTCATGCAACGCAATTACAAATGTTACAGCAGTTTGATGGTGAAAACGTATTCCAAGGTCGTATCATTGAAGTGCACATTGGCACTTTATTAGCCGACCAAGCATTTACATTTACTGACTGGACAGCAGAAATGAAAGCGAAAGCTTCTATCTGTATTTCGCAAGACGATACTTTGATTCAATCTTTAGAAATTGCTAAAAGTCGTATTCAAATCATGATAGACAAAGGTATGGATAACCATAACCAAGTTCTACAAGGTTTGATTAACAAGGCAAACAAACGTATAGAAGAAGTTAAAACAGGTATTAAACCTGCTTTAATGCCAGATGATAATGCAAAATATTATGCGGAAGTAGTCATTGATTTGGATATCATCAACGAACCAATGATTGCTGACCCAGATGTAAACAACGTAGACGTTTCTAAACGCTATACACACGACACCATCAGAGATTTAACTTTTTACGGTGGAGACAAAAAAGTAGATCTTGGTTTCGTAGGTTCTTGCATGGTGCATAAAGACGACTTGAAGATTGTTTCTCAAATGTTGAAAAACGTAGAGAACCAGACTGGTAAAGTAGAATTCAAAGCACCGTTAGTAGTTGCCGCTCCTACTTACAATATCATCGATGAATTGAAAGCAGAAGGTGACTGGGAGTACTTACAAAAATACTCAGGATTTGAGTTCAGCGACGCTTTACCAAAAAGTACAGCACGTACCGAATACGAAAACATAATGTACCTGGAACGTCCAGGCTGTAACCTATGCATGGGTAACCAAGAAAAGGCGGCCAAAGGAGATACAGTAATGGCGACTTCTACACGTTTATTCCAAGGTCGTGTGGTAGAAGACAAAGATGGTAAAAAAGGAGAGTCTTTATTGGCCTCTACGCCAGTGGTAGTTCTTTCTGCTATCTTAGGTCGTATTCCAAGTATTGAAGAATATAAAGTTGCAGTAGAAGGCATCAACTTAACCAAGTTCACACCTATTTCTACTAAACAATAAGTAACAAATAATTTTGTTTACATAAAAAAGAGGCGATCCTGTTATGTCAGGATCGCCTCTTTTTTATGTAAACAATTGCATAGAATGTTTTTAAATAACATAATTTGACAAATCTCAAAAACAACTCTGTTGAAAATTGTTTAATTTAGATAACATCATTATTGATAATAATTTAAAAGAATAATTATGGCATTTGATATAGAAATGATAAAAAAGGTATATGCAACTTTTGGCGAACGTGTAGATGCGGCTCGCGAATTGGTTGGTAGACCTTTAACACTTTCAGAAAAGATATTATACGCACACCTTTGGGATGGAAAATCGAATAAAGCATTTACTCGTGGTACCGACTACGTAGATTTTGCTCCGGATAGAGTAGCCATGCAAGATGCGACGGCCCAAATGGCCTTATTGCAATTTATGCAGGCTGGGAGACCTAAAGTTGCAGTACCTTCTTCTGTACATTGTGATCACTTAATCACTGCTAAGTTAGGCGCTGAAATTGACTTACCTCATGCTAAAACCGAGAGTGCTGAAGTTTTCGACTTCCTTTCTTCGGTTTCTAACAAATATGGCATTGGTTTTTGGAAACCAGGCGCTGGTATCATCCACCAAGTAATTTTAGAAAACTATGCTTTTCCTGGCGGGATGATGATTGGTACTGATAGCCACACTGTAAATGCTGGTGGTTTGGGCATGTTAGCCATTGGTGTTGGTGGTGCCGATGCCTGCGACGTAATGGCTGGCTTACCTTGGGAACTTAAATTCCCTAAATTAATTGGTGTGAAGTTGACCGGAAAATTAAACGGTTGGACTTCGGCTAAAGACGTAATCTTAAAAGTTGCTGGTATTTTAACTGTAAAAGGTGGTACCGGTGCTATTGTAGAATATTTTGGCGATGGCGCTATCAACCTAAGCTGTACTGGTAAAGGCACCATCTGTAACATGGGTGCCGAAATTGGCGCTACCACTTCTACATTTGGTTATGACGAAAGTATGGAGCGTTATTTACGCGCTACTGACCGTGCCGATGTGGCTGACGCCGCAAATGCGGTAAAAGAACACTTAACTGGTGACGCTGAAGTTTATGAATCACCTGAAAAATATTTCGACCAACTAATCGAGATCAACCTTGATGAATTAGAACCTTATTTGAATGGCCCATTTACACCAGATTTAGCCACACCTATTTCACAAATGAAAGAGGTTGCCGCAGCTAACGGATGGCCAACTAAAGTAGAATGGGGATTGATTGGTTCTTGTACCAACTCTTCTTACGAAGATTTATCTCGTGCTGCTTCGGTAGCTAAACAAGCTATCGACAAAGGCTTGGGTAAAAAAGCTGAATTTGGTATCAATCCAGGTTCTGAGCAAGTACGCTATACTGCAGATCGTGATGGTTTATTAGGCACTTTCACCGATTTAGATGCTACTATTTTCACCAACGCTTGCGGCCCATGTATTGGAATGTGGGATAGAACAGGTGCAGAAAAAGCAGAAAAGAACACCATTGTTCACTCTTTTAATAGAAACTTCGCTAAACGTGCTGACGGCAACCCAAACACTTACGCTTTCGTAACTTCTCCGGAAATTGTAGCTGCCTTAGCTATTGCGGGCGATTTAGGTTTCAATCCGCTAACAGATACGTTGACTAATGATAAAGGTGAACAAGTAAAACTAGACGAGCCAACAGGATGGGAATTGCCGGAAAAAGGTTATGCGGTTGAGGATGCAGGCTATCAAGCTCCAGCTGAAGATGGTTCTAGCGTTGAAGTAGCTGTTTCTCCAACTTCTCATCGTTTGCAATTATTAGATCCTTTTGCTGCTTGGGAAGGTATAGATCTAAAAGGCTTAAAACTGTTAATTAAAGCTAAAGGCAAATGTACCACCGACCATATTTCTATGGCTGGTCCATGGTTGAAATTCCGTGGTCACTTAGACAACATTTCTAATAATATGTTGATTGGTGCGGTAAACTACTTTAACGATAAAACCGACGATATCAAGAATGCTTTAACTGGCGAGTATGGACCTGTACCTGCTACGCAACGTGCTTACAAAGCAGAAGGTATTGGGTCTATTGTTGTTGGTGATGAAAATTATGGCGAGGGCTCATCTCGTGAGCATGCAGCTATGGAACCTCGTCACCTAGGTGTGCGTGCCGTGTTGGTAAAATCTTTCGCCCGTATCCACGAGACCAACTTGAAGAAACAAGGTATGTTAGGTTTAACCTTTGCAGATAAAGAAGATTATAACAAAATCCAAGAGGATGATGTAATCGACATCTTAGGCTTAACTGAATTTGCACCAAACAAGCCATTAACCTTGGTATTGCACCATTCAGATGGCTCTACAGAGCAGTTTGATGTAAATCACAGTTATAACGAGCAACAAATTGAGTGGTTCAAAGCTGGCGGTGCATTAAATATTATTAGAAAGGAAGCCGCTTCAAAAGCAGCGCAAGCATAATCGTACGAAAGTCAGTAAAGACCGAAAGACAAAAAATCCCAACTGGTTTAAAAGCTAGTTGGGATTTTTTATTAATACTTATAGCTGACCACTAATTCAAAACCACTTTTTTTTAAAAGAGCAATTATTTTCTGCTACTATCTTCGGAAAGTCTGGCTGTTCATTGTCGCCCACGTTGCCCCCCCGCCAATGTGCTTACTGCAATCACTTAATTCAAAAATGAAAATCTCTAACCTCTGGGATGGGATTCCAACAAAGTGAATAAAATCAGTATTGCCCTCGTCGGCGTCCTCGCCAAAGAGTAAATACTTTACAACACTTGTCGCTCACGTTGGCGTCCCCGCCAACGAGCAAATGCTTTAACAATGCTACTCCTTATAATGAGTTATAAAATCAAATGGACTTTCTCCATTTTCATAAAATGATGCAGAAGACCAATAATAATTTTCTGGCAAATCACTTAAATTCCAATGTGGCTGCGAGGGATTATTATGAATGTAATTTAACTTTTGTTTTAAAAATTCTTCATTCCAACATTCTTTAACAAAACAATCTCGTTGCCAAAATTGAAATGAGCGATCAATAAGATTAACTTGATAGTTTCTAAGCGTCATTTCATCCTTTTGTAAACGCTTTTTAAATTCATGAGCTGTAAAACTTAATAGCGCACCTTGAACGTTAGCCCTATCAAAACCATCCTCAATTTTCCAAAGCAAATGAATATGGTTCGGCATAATCACAAATCCATAAACCTTGCAACGTATCTGTTTTACCAGCCAAACCAAGGCATCCACAATTATTTGCTTAAAATCATCGCTTAGCAAATGTTGCCAATTTAGCATTGTAGCAGTAAGAAATTCTGGATGATATGATTTTAACATGATGCCTATTATAGATAGAC
Source organism: Flavobacteriaceae bacterium PS02338 (assembly GCA_029959615.1). Lineage (GTDB taxonomy): Bacteria > Bacteroidota > Bacteroidia > Sphingobacteriales > Sphingobacteriaceae > Pedobacter. The sequence continues at coordinate 14,833 of JASCOD010000016.1, forward strand.
TTAAAGCTAATAAATTTGACCTTATTAATTTTCGAAATTATTGCGTAACCTTCTCGTTGGCGAGGACGCCAACAAGGGAAAAGGAAAGAAAAGCTTTCAGTTGAATGCTCCACTTCCGCTCACGTTGGCGTCCCCGCCAACGTGCAAATGTACCTACTGCAATCGCTTAATTCAAAGATGAGAATCTCTAACTTATTAGCGGGGACGCCGACAAGCAGACAAAGTGCTCTTCATTCTTTTACAAGCACTTGCATTCGAAAAAAATAAATGTAGTTTTGTGCCTCAAACTAAATAAATCAATCAAATGAAAAAAATCTTATTAATTGCATTCTCGTTACTTATCTTAACTAATGCTAAAGCACAAGACGCACAAAACACGATCAAGATCAACCCTTTAAGTGCACTTCTTGGAATAGGTTCTGTTTTTTATGAAAGAAAATTAAATGAAAACAGTTCTCTACAATTAGGGGCGGCTTACACTGGGCTTAAACTTGATGATGTTAAATTTTCTGGTTTTTCAATTACTCCAGAATATCGTTACTATTTCAATGAAAGAGCGATTAGCGGTGTTTATGCAGCTCCATATTTAAGATATCAGAATTTCAATGTAAAAGATGGTACAGACGAAGGTACTTATTCTTCTATCGGAGGTGGGGTACTTATTGGCCGTCAATGGGCTTGGAGCAGTGGTTTCGTTTTAGATCTTTTCTTTGGTCCTTCTTACAATAGCGGTGATTTCAAAGTAAAAAATGGTTCTGAACCAGATATCAAAGGTGGTATCGACGGCATGGGTATCAGAACAGGTATTGCATTAGGCTTCGGTTTCTAAACATCTCAATTCATCATTTTCAAATCCCATTTAGCTAAGAACTAAATGGGATTTTTTATTATATCTAAAACCTCTTATATTTACAGACATCCACCTAAAATATCTTACTTATGAAAAACATGACTACAAAATCCTATCTACATCAATTTAAATCAGATCAGCTCTTCAAGTCTTAGGGCAATCATTCTAGTTTAATAACGTTAATTAATGTATGGTACTACGCCTGGGCAATTGCTTAGGAGTACCCTGCAAACCATCTCACCTACCTAAATTTTCCTAGTGCTATGAAAACACTACAACTATTGCTGTTGTTAACAACAGGCATATTGTATCCTAGTTTTGCGCAAAAGCAAGGCTATCAATTTATTTACTACGTAGAACAGAATCAAAACCAGTTTACGTATTATTTCTCCGATATGTTTACCGTTGACGACTGGTATAAAAACAAAACTGAGATCATTAGAAAATTCACTAAACTACTTAACGAAGAAGGCATTGAACAGAGGGCTTATACCATAAAAGAAGGAATTACGGGCATGCCCATTAGCGACTTTTATCAAGCCATTGCTCATATTGGAATCATCATTAAAAGGGATAAAAATAATTTTGAACAAAAACAGCACAAGTTACCATTCAGCAAACGGCCAGTTTTTAAAAGCTATACCAAAACACTATTCCTTCAGCGTATTACAACTAATAGTGGTTAGACTAACAGCTACACACCATCAAGTGCATCATCTTCTATCAAAAACTGATTGATTGCATCTACATCTCTTTCAAAAACATGCAATTGTATACCACTTATTGAAGTATCAAAAACGGGATAAACCAAAGCAGCATTTTCTCCAGTAAGAAAGCATTCAAAACCAGCATCTAGTAAACGACTTTTAACAATGTTCGCTTCCATTGGATTTTCGAAAGTTTTATAAACTACAATTTTATCTTCTGTCATAAATTTTAATTAAACTCGTGTCCACACTTATAACAATGATAGCACTTATTCACTTTAAACGGATAAACCATTAATAATATAGAAAGAACAGCAACCCACCAACTATGTTTGTTCTTTGTTGCAACCCCATAACTTACATTGGTAGACCCACAGTTTTCGCAAACAACTATATCTTCGTCTTGCACTGTTTCTATTTCTGGTACTTCGAGCGCTAAATCATCCGCCAGTAAAACGTTAATTTGTTCAACATCCTTTTCGAAAACGTTCAGCTTAACACCTCCTATAGCTTGATTAAAAAGCGGTTGTATCGTCGCTACATTTTCATCAGTTAAGAAACATGGAATACCAGCATCCTCCAATTTAGCCTTGATAATATTAGCTTCGATAGGATTATAAAAAGTACTGTAAACTATGATTTTGTCATCCATATCCTTAAATATAAGGATTTACTTCGATAAAAATTCTTGCCACCAATAACCCGATTGTTTGATGGTGCGCTGTTGCGTTTTAAAATCATTATGCACAATACCGAAACGAGCTAGGTAGCCTTCTGCCCATTCAAAATTATCCATCAAAGTCCAAGCTAGATAACCTGTGATATTGACGCCTTCATTTTTGGCTTTTAACATTGCGGCTAGATAAGCTTTGAAATAATCAATCCTTGCTTGGTCATCAATTTTCCCATCAATCAAATGGTCTTGAAAATAAGCACCATTTTCGGTAACCATGATATTTTTCACTTGCGGATAAGCTGCAAACTGCTTGATGATCCGATAAAAACTATCGGCATTAACTTCCCAACCCATTGCAGTATGGGGAGCTCTCCTATTTTTTGCCTTTACTTCCCAAGCTTGCACTACAGGAATGAAAGCATTATATTTTATCACTAATGGAAAATAATTTTGCACACCGATGAAATCAAAATCAAATTTCATTCGCTCCTGATGACGCCAAGTGGAATGGCTAATGGAGAACTTCTCCAGCACCTCCCAGTCTGCCGTGGGAAATCCCATGCCCAAAACTGGCTCTAAAAAAAAGCGGTTCATCAGGGCATCAACTCTTTTAGCAGCTACTAAATCTTGTGCTGACTGCGTATAAGGAACAACCTCCGAACATGAAAAAGCCGTACCTATAATAGCATCTTTAACTTCTGTCCTAAGTATTTTTGCTCCGTCAGCTTGAGCAATTGCGGTATGCAAAGCTGCATCAAAGAAATTACTTACCCCCGTTTGTCCGGGAGCGTGAACACCCAACATATAACCCAAGGAGGTAAAACCAAAAGGTTCGTTGATTACTATCCAATGTTTCACTTTTTGTCCGTATTCTTTTGCGCAGAAAAGCGCATATCCATTAAAGGCATTATTGATACCGTAGGCAGTCCATCCACCTTCTTTAGATAAAGCTTCTGGCAAATCCCAATGGTATAAGGTAACCATAGGGATTAAACCCTGTCTTAGACATTCGTCTATCACATTGTGATAAAACTTTACGCCCTCTTTATTTAATTCTCCATTACCTAAAGGAAAAATACGAGACCAAGCAATAGAAAAGCGAAAGACGTTAAAACCTAACAGTTTTACTAATGCAATATCTTCTGGATAACGATGATAGAAATCACATGCTTGAATTGGGTTATGACCTTTTTTGATTTTACCCGTGCGTTTCGCAAAGGTATCCCAAATACTTGGACCTTTACCGTAACTATTTGCCGCACCTTCTATTTGAGCCGCCGCAGTAGCTACGCCCCATAAAAAATTATCGCCAAAATCACTACTATGCATCGTATCAAATAAAGCAATAAATCTGGACGCTTGGGTTAAATTAAAGTTAAGTTTTACCCCTAATCCCCTAAAGGGGACTTAATTGAAAAATCGCAGATTATTAAAAATGCGTCATTACCCCTTTAGGGGGCTAGGGGTTATTACAAACCTATTTGTTTCAATAAAATTGCGGCATTAAATTTAGTACAAGGCCCTTGTTTAATTAAATAATCGAAAGCCATTTCATCACCTAACAACTGAATATCGAAGTGGAAATTGCGTACCGCTTCTGGATGCACTTGCTCTAGTTCAGAAAGTTGCAGATCATGCGTAGCAAATAGCGTCGGTGTTTTGATTGCAATTAATTTTTCGATGAACGCTTTTGAACCATCAAATTTATCTTTACTATTAGTTCCTCTCAGCATTTCGTCTATCAATACAAAAGCATTTGAATGTAATTCTACCTCGCTCAGAATCATTTTTAAACGGTTTAATTCAGCTTTAAAAGTAGATGTGCTTTCAATTAAATTGTCTTTGATACGCATGTAGGTTAACAAGCGAAAAATAGACAAATCCATCTTTTTTGCGCAAACTGGTGCGCCTGCATACGCCAATACCATATTAATACCAACGGTACGAAGAAATGTACTTTTTCCCGCCATATTAGAACCTGTAATGATATCTACCGTAGGCATCTCTTTTAATCTGTAAGTATTGTCTACTCTTTTATTAGTAGGAATTAATGGATGCCCCAAGTCCTCTGTTTGCAAAGAAAAATGATCCGTTATAGTTGGAAATATCCAAGTTGGCTGATTGTAATTGAGGGTAGCAAAAGAAATCAGCTCTTCGAAATAACCAATTCTATCCAAGCCCTGAGCAACCTTGTTTCCTACGCTCCTGGTCCAGTCGCCCAATTTGATACAGCATTTCAAATCCCATAACAAAAAGAAATTAAGGATTGCGTACAAAAGGAAGTTCAATCTGGCATCGAACTCAACAATAATCTTGGCCAAAGTTTTAATATGGGCGCTTACCTTTTCTTCCGAATGAAATAGTCGCTTGATATAGCCGCTTTCCCAAATGCGTTGTTCAGTCCACTCAATGGCATCTGCATAGCTACTTAACAAGCTCGAGCTACCGCTAAACCCAAAATAAACTGTGGTAATTTGTTTGGAATAAAAATAAGTTAGCATTGCATTTGCAAAAGCCATTAAACCAAAAATACTCCAGAGCATCCCTCCAAAAATTAGTCCTGCTAAGAATACCAGCAACATTAAATAAGGAACTGATTTTACGTAAATGCGTAAAAACTTATTGGTTGTGAAATCAACTTGTTTCAGTAGCTGATTGCCTAACTTATGCTTAATTTCTTCAATTCTATTTAATTCATGCCCCTTTAAATTAGCTCTAAATGCGAAGGTGGTATCTATATGCTCGGTTAGCTCTTTGATAGCTTCTTGACGTTCAACGATGGCGTCTTTATTGCTTACTGTTGCTAGGTGTTTTGCCAATTCTTCTACACCAATTTTAGAAGCACCCCGATTGATCAGCGCATAGAGTGATGATTTACCGAAGATATCCAAATCGGAAAGATAGGGATGGCTTTCATCTTCAAATTGAGTCCCGTCATTATATCCGTTAGGCTTATATTGTAGCAGGGTAATCTCATTTTCAAATACCCACAGTAAGTTTTGATGAAACTTGAATAGCTTTTCTAATGCCCCCTGTTTTTTTACGACTACTACGAAAACAGCAATAGGTAGCACTAAAAGCAACCCCCAAATGGTAATTGCTAAATTACCATCGGCACTTACAAAACCAACAAAAAAGCCAATTTCTACTAGCAAAAGCGCTACACGCACAAACGAGAGCTTATCAATTTTGTTTTTTAGACTAGCAATCTCATTTTTTTGCGTCGCTGCTAATTGTTCGTATCTGGTTAATCTATCTTGATCAGTATTTAACATTATATTTGAAGAATTAAGCTGTAAAGATAAAAAACGTAACCATTAGATGAAGATTACCTTAATTGCCATTGGCAAGACCGAAGATAAATATTTGATCGAAGGCATTGACAAATACCTCAATAGGCTGAAACACTATATCAACTTCAGTTTGGTAATTATACCCGATGTGAAGAATACCAAAAACTTAACCGAAGCACAGCAAAAAAACAAAGAAGCCGAACTGATATCGAAGCAGCTAAGCAATAGCGACGTGGTAGTATTATTAGATGAGAAAGGCAAGAAGTATAGTTCTGTTCAGTTTTCGCAGTACATTAATAAACAAATGGTGGGCAGCGTACAAAACTTAGTGTTCGTTATTGGTGGACCTTACGGTTTTGATGAAAGCATTTATAAAAGAGCAAACAGTAGTACCTCTTTATCAGACATGACTTTCTCCCATCAGATGGTGCGCCTGTTTTTTGTAGAGCAATTATACAGAGCTTTTACGATACTGAAAAACGAACCTTATCACCATGAATAGAAAAATTTTCCTTTTAACCTTTCTACTTTTTATATGCGCAAAGAGTTGGTCTCAGGAGCAATTTAACAGTGTAGATTATTTTAACAAAGGTGTAGCATTATCTGATAAAAAGAATTTTAGCGGAGCTATTAATCATTTCAATAAAGCTTTAGAATTGGATTCTGCAAATTGGATGATCTACTACAATAGAGGACTGGCCCATAAAGACCTACAGCGCTACCATAGCGCAATTAACGATTTCAGCAAAGCGGCACAGTTATCACCTAAAAACATTAAGGTTTTATATAGCCGAGGAATTTCGTTCTATTTCACAAACGATTTTAAGGCGGCAATAGAGGATTTAACCCAAGTTATCGCATTAGAGCCAACTTATATAGATGCTGTTTTAACTAGAGCAAACGCATACAGGAAAATAAATAACTACAAGGCCGCAATTAATGACTACACCGCTGTAATTAAGCAAAATCCTAAAATGGAAGAGCCCTACTTTCAAAGAGGCTCATTAAAAGGCTATCAAGGGGATTTTATTGGTGCAATTAATGATTTCTCCTTGGCCATAAAATATAATCCCAATAACGCAAGCACATATGTAAATAGGGCATTAGCTAGATTTAACAATAAACAAAACGACTTAGCTTGCGTTGATTTAAGGAAAGCCATTAGCTTAAAAAACGAGCAGGCTAAAGAAATACTAAAAAAGTACTGTAAATAGTATGGATAATTTCCATTCCAATCATCCAATATAAAAAGGGGGCACCATGAAACTACCAAGCGATTATAAACGAAATTACAGATTTAGAACAGACACTTCTAAAGAAAAAAAGTATCTCAATATTACACTTACTATCATGGTAATATTGGTGGTATTATGGTATGCTTACAAATATTTTTTCGCATAAAAAAACACCAACCGTTAACAGGTTGGTGTTTTATATCAAATCGCTTTTGAGGAACTAAGCTCCTCTTTTAGCTGGCATTGTTGCTTTTTTTGCCGGAGCGGCTGTTTTAGCTGTTGGTGCCTTTGCCGATTTGGCTTTAGGTGCAGCTTTTGGTTTAGCCTCAACTTTTTCTTCTACTTTTGTAGCTTCATCTTCAGCACCTGGAGCAGCCTCGGTAAATAAAGGCATATCTTTTAAGAAGTTGTACCAAGTTAAAATTTTCTTCATATCCGAAGCATAAACCTTCTCTTGATCGTGGTTTGGAGCAACTTCTACAAAGAACTTTCTCAAAGTATTTCCATCGGCTTTAGCGTCTGGAACAGCCGTTTTAGCAGCTGCAATATTTGCTAAAACATCTGTCAATTTCAATTCCTCGTCTTCACCATAAATGGTAATATCTTCTAATGAAGCTAATTTAGTGTTAGAAAGATTAGCAACAATTTTTAACTTTTGCTCATCAAGACCTTCTAAAACGTAGCCAGCTTTATTTTGCCCAATTAACTTGAACAAACCTGGTCTGCCCGAAACAGATACAATTCCTCTTAAATTCATAAATTTTTATGTTAAGCGAATAGCGTAGGGCGTTAAGCGTTAAAGCCGCCAAACTCCAAACGCTCAACGCATTTAGTCTTCTATTACTTCAACCGTTAAAATTTTATCACCTTGACGGATATCATCAACCAAATCAACGTTTTCTACCACTTTACCGAAGCAAGTATGGTTACGGTCTAAATGAGCAGTGTTATCTCTACTATGGCAAACAAAAAACTGAGAACCGCCAGTATTCCTACCAGCATGGGCCATAGAAAGCACACCTCTATCGTGATATTGGTTATCGCCATCTAATTCACAATCAATTTTGTAACCTGGACCACCAGTACCAGCCATGCCCGAAGCACCATCCTTAGAATTAGGACAACCACCTTGGATTACGAAGTTAGGGATTACACGGTGAAAAGTTACACCATCGTAAAATCCTTCTTTAGCCAATTTCTTAAAGTTAGCAACAGCTTTAGGAGCATCTTTTTCGTAGAACTCCACGGTCATATCGCCTTTTACCGTTTTTATAATCGCTTTACCCATTTCTATTTTTTTATAAAGAACGCAAAAATACACAAATAAATTAAATGTGAAGTTAGATTAGTATGATGAGACGACAATATGGAATGTATGGCACTAATAATCAATTCGCGTAGCCCCACTATATGTCTCTCTCCGATAAAAATCTGGATCCACTGCTATCGAGTTAATGAACAAAACCTGTTCAAAATATATAAATCCCTCTCTGCCCTGCGGGCATCTCTCCCTAAAAAGGAGAGAAAAGAACTATCAAAGTCAAGAAATATACAGCGTTCGCTTTCCCGACTTTCCGACTTATCGGGTTTCCAAACCAACAATAAAACAATCGAGCCATACAACAATTTACTTCTCAACGTTCTACTTTTAGCTTCTAAATTTTAACTTCGTATATGCAAGGTAAAAAGTACATCCTACTGATTTTATTTCTGTTATTTCAATTAGCGACGAAGGCAGCTTCTATTCTAATTTATATGGATGAAGGTCAGAAAAATCACCTTAAAGCCTACGGAATTGCCTATTGGTGTATTAAGCAGCAAACTGAAGTAGATTGGCTACTCAATTATCGGGGCGGTAGTTTTTTAGTAAAACATGCTAAAACTATTGAGGATGAACTAAAAATCAGGGGTATTTCTTACGAAGTACTTGCCGATGGAAAAGTAAGTACCATTCTTAACGAAATTAGCGACCCAGCCATAAATATGGAAATGGTGAAGCTGGAGAAAGCCCCTAAAATTGCGGTGTACTCACCCAAAAGCAAACTTCCTTGGGATGATGCGGTAACGCTTGTGTTAACCTATGCAGAAATCCCCTACGATGTAATTTATGACGATGAAATATTGAAAGATAAATTAGTCACTTACGATTGGCTCCATCTGCACCACGAAGATTTTACTGGACAGTATGGTAGGTTCTGGTCTTCCTTTAGAAATACCACTTGGTACCAAGATGATGTGAAATACCAAGAAGCGGCAGCTAAACGTAACGGTTTTAAAAAGGTTTCGCAAATGAAACTGGCAGTGGCCAAACGGATCAAGGAGTTTTGTGTAGGCGGTGGCTTTTTATTTGCCATGTGCTCTGGCACGGATAGTTTTGATATTGCGCTAGCTGCCGAAGGTGTAGATATTTTAGAAAATATGTTCGATGGTGACGGAATGGATGCAAATGCACAATCTAGACTGGATTACAATAAAGCAGTAGCTTTTACCAACTTTCAGCTGGATATGAATCCCTATAACTACGAATTTTCTGATATCGACGTTACACAAACTCGTGGAAATTTAAACCAAAGTAATGACTATTTCACCTTATTCGATTTTTCAGCTAAATGGGATTTGGTTCCGACCATGCTAACTCAAAACCATGAGAAAGTGGTAAAAGGTTTTATGGGACAAACTACTGCGTTTCGCAAAAGTTTGGTAAAGCCTAATATTACTGTTCTCGGCGAAAATAAAGCTGGTGCGGAAGTACGTTATCTGCATGGCGAAATAGGCAAAGGACAGTTCAGTTTCTATGGCGGTCACGACCCTGAAGATTACCAGCACCAAGTAAATGACCCACCTACAGATTTGAGTTTGCATCCTACTTCTCCGGGTTACCGATTGATTTTGAACAATGTATTATTTCCAGCGGCGAAGAAAAAACCACAGAAAACTTAATATGGACTTATACTTAGCTTGTCAAAGTATTCCAATAAAGTCTTCGACAAGCTCAGACTGACAAATCAGGGCAACTATTCAAGTCGATGCAGCTTGTCCTTTTTAAAAAAAATCCTATATTTGCAGCAGTAAAAATCAAAGTCACCACCACATGTAAGATTAAATTTCTTTCCATTCGTTAAAGACTGCAAAGGCTGTTTGCCTTGCCTATCCATTCATCTTTAAAGAAAGAAATTATGCTTACCCTACAAAATATTAGCTATATACATCCTAATAAGGAATTACTTTTTGATGGTATAACACTAACCATCAACCCTCATGATAAAATTGTATTAATAGGCAACAATGGAGTTGGAAAATCAACTTTGTTTAAGATTATTCTTAACGAACTACAGCCATCGTTTGGTAAGGTTACTATTGACAATAGGCCTTATTATGTACCACAAGTTTTTGGGCAATACGACCATATTTCTGTTGCTCAAGCACTAGGAATTGAAGATAAACTCCACGCATTAAAATCTATCTTAGATGGTGACGCGACAGAGGAAAACTTTGCCTTGCTTGACGATGATTGGACTATCGAAGACCGCTGCAAAGAAGCTTTAAGATACTGGCGTTTGGAAGAAATAGATCTTTCTCAAAAAATGGCTTCCTTAAGTGGCGGACAGAGAACGAAAGTGTTCTTGGCAGGCATCCAAATACATCAAGCAGAATTAATATTATTAGACGAGCCAAGTAATCATTTGGATATCGTTAGCAGAGAATTATTATATCATTTTATACAAAACACCAAAAGTACTTTATTAATTATCAGTCATGACAGAAAACTGCTTAATCTTTTAGATACAGTTTTTGAGTTAACTAAAACTGGAGTTAATATTTATGGCGGCAATTACGATTTTTATGTGGCGCAAAGACAGGTAGAAAACAATGCTTTACATCAAAACATCCAGAGTAAGGAAAAAACATTGCGCAAGGCAAAGGAGAAGGAGCGTGAAACACTCGAACGCCAACAGAAGCAAGATGCTCGTGGCAAAAAGAAACAAGAAAAAGCTGGTATGGCTCGTATCATGATGAACACCCTGAGAAACAGCGCAGAAAATAGCACAGCAAAGGCAAAGGACATTCACACTGAAAAAATTTGTGGAATTTCACAAGAGCTCCGAGATTTACGGGCGAATGTCCCCGATATAGATAAAATGAAATTCGGTTTCGACAATACCAAACTACATCAAGGGAAGATTTTATTTAAGGCAACAAATCTGAACTACAGCTATAACAAGAAGTCTCTTTGGCAAGAAGATTTGAACTTCCAAATTAATAGTGGCGACCGTATCGCACTAAAAGGTGCTAATGGATCTGGAAAAACGACGTTAATCAATTTAATTTTGGGTAATCTGGCAGCTGTTACTTATAGCAACATTTCAAACGCTGTCCATATTGATCAAGATTATTCGTTAATCAATAATCAGCTAACCATTTACGAGCAAGCACAGCTGTACAATACTAACGCTCTACAGGAACACGAGGTAAAAATTAGGCTCAATCGCTTTTTGTTTGGTAGAGAGATCTGGGATAAATCCTGCAATAGCTTGAGTGGCGGCGAGAGAATGCGCTTAATGTTATGCTGTCTTAACATCAAAAATATTACACCGGATTTAATTATTTTAGACGAACCTACCAATAACTTGGATATCCAGAACATCGAAATTTTAACCGCAGCAATTAACGAGTACGAGGGCACTTTAATTGTGGTTTCTCATGATGAATACTTTTTGGCACAAATAAATACAGTAAGGGAAATCAATCTTTTTTAGGCTAATTTCTGGTATCTACCACAAAATTGTACGCTTTTGTAAACACCCTGTTACAATCTAAAAATCCTAAACCATCTCATTAAAAAATGGCCTTAAAACAAGTTAAAGGCCATTTATAATCTTTTACACTGGATCTGTACATCTCTAATGGCACAGCTTTTGGAGTTCAGCAAGTGTTGAAAATGGTTTCAGCATAAAAAATGAAAAGCTATGAAAAAGATATTATTATTAGGAAGCGCTCTCTTATTTTCTGCCTCTGCCATATTTGCACAAAATACCATGACTGGAAAAGATTCTAGGATTGGAATTAAAGCTGGAGTAAACTTAAGTACCGTAAAATATAGCGGCGATGGTGCAGCATTTTTCAATGATAATACCAAACAGAATGTAGGTTATAATTTTACTGTTTTTGGCGATTTTGGTGTGGGTAATAACTTTTTTATCCAACCAGGAATTTCCCTACAAAACAAAGGAACTAAAATTGAAGGTAGCGCAACCAACGGGACTACTACTACTTCCGGAAAAATCAAAACAGATGTAATGGTAATTGAAGTGCCAATAAATGCAGTTTTACGCATACCAACAGGTACTTCTGGAGCTTTCCAAATTAGCGCAGGTCCTTATATTGGCTTTAATATTGACGGTAAGACCAAAACCACTACTACCATTACCAATCCTGCGGGAACAACTTCTACAAGCAATACCGACAACCTAAGTTTTGGCAATAATACCGATAATGACGCCACAAGTACTGACTTTGGTGCCAATTTTGGATTAGGCTACCGTTTGAACAGTGGATTTATCCTTGGTGCCAATTATGGATTGGGCTTAACCAATCTGATACCAAAAGATAACCGCTCTAACGGCAGCGATGCCAAACACAGAGTGTGGGGTTTTAGCGTTGGTTATTCATTCTAATGAACACGAACCTATTATATGCCAACCTCAAATTGAGGTTGGCTTTTTTTATATAATCATATCAGGTTCATTTTCGTTTCTTAAATTTGGGTATGGAGATCTTATCAATTGAAAATGGAATTGCGGAAATAGTTACCGATAATCTGGTAATTAGGCACGTTGAAGACGGCATTGATTTAATAGGAAATGTCTACTATCAGGGGTTTGACAAAGTAATTATTTACGAAGAGAACATTACGCCGCAATTCTTTGATTTAAGCACAAAAATGGCTGGAGAAATTTTGCAGAAGTTTTCAAATTATAGAATTCAATTGGCCATTGTTGGGCATTTTGAAGTGTATCAAAGCAAAAGCATGAAAGATTTTATTTTTGAAAGCAATAAACTAGGCCAAATCAATTTCGTAAATTCAAAATCGGAAGCCATCAAGGTATTATCAAAATAACATAACCAAATTAAATAATATGCATCCTATTTTAAGAAATATTCTAGCTATTATCTCAGGTGTTATAACTGGCGGTTTGGTAAATAGTGTTATCATCATGGTTAGCGAAAGTATTATCCCACCACCAAATGGAATAGATGCAACTACCGAAGAAGGCTTAAAAGCTGGCATGCATTTATTTGAGCCGATACACTTTATATTTCCATTTTTGGCACACGCAATAGGCACTTTTGTAGGCGCTTACATTGCGGCTCGTATCTCCACTAAGAAAATATTGTTTGCCATGGTGATTGGTCTATTTTTCCTTATTGGCGGCATATGGATGGTTATACTTCTTCCATCTCCAATTTGGTTTACCGTTGTTGATTTAGCTGGTGCTTATTTACCTGTAGCCTATTTCGCCGGAAGAATTGCTAGGGGTTCGAAGACTGAATAATAGCCATGGCACAATCCTTTTTCTGGTTATTAAACTGAGTTTCCCGATAAAATTGGAATAGGTTACGTTACCGAAGCCTTTTTAAGACTAATTGCCCCAAAGGCTTAGGAAGACAGAATTAATCGTAGAAGTTCCAAGTTAAACCAACCGTCAACAAACGATCTGGCATTGGATAACGATTAACCGTATAATATCCTTTACTAAATAAGCCTTGATTAGCATACTGGTATTTAAGAAACAGATTAGCTCTGCGTAAGCCAGCCTTTATCCAAGCATCTACCACAGGCTTAGCACCGAAAGTAACGTCATCACCAACATAAAACTGACTGGCAGCAATGGAATATGATTTCGCTAGATAACTATCATTATAAAAAACATCAAATCCTAGCTGCGTTTTAAGTGTCCTAAAAAAAGTTTGATCTTTATAGATACTAGCAAACAGATAAATTTCGGGTGTACGTAAAATGCGCTGTTCGTTAGTTTTCTGATAGACACCATAAGCGGTAGCATGAAAACTTCCAGCGTCTAATTGCTTACCAACCTTTATTTGCATTAAACTAATTTCACCACTATATTGAATTGGTATAATCGCCTTAGCGATAAGGGGCGAAGCTCCAAAATACACATAGTTACTAATTAGATAATAAGCCGCACTAGCATCTAATTTTAGAAAATCGTTGAGATAGCTAAAAGTAAAATTGGTTGTTTTTGTACGCGAAAGCTCACTTCGCTTATCCCAATCATAATGATTACCGTAGTAACGATTATAAATTTCCTCTGGAGATTTGTTCTGTGTATAAGCGGTCATTATAATTTTACCTGCTTTATTACTTAACAGGAAATTACTATTTGCTTCATAAAGGTAATCGCCAGCATTTAAACCTTGGAATATCTGTTGTATATCCAAATTTACATCTACCTTATTACTAAATCTATAGCCTAAGGCACCTAAGAGCGTAGTATTTTGTGCTGCAAAACTACGATTGTAATAAATACTTCTATCTGCCTGTAAGATTTGTTGCTTAAAATTATAGATATCATTTCTTACACCTGCATCTATTTTCAACTCATTTTTAATAAACGAACTTCCTTTTGCACGGAAGAAAAAGCTATAAATAAACTCGTTTTGAATATGCTTTACATTAGTACTATCATTGGTGAAACTCAAATCTGCTTTTGGAGTAGGGAGAAGAGCATAAGTATCTAATTCCTCCTTTTTGAAACTGTAAGAACTATTGGTATAAGCAAATGTGTGCGTAATCTTATTAGTTGGCAATATATTCTGTGTAGTGCTGTTGGTGGTACTATCAATACGACCTACAAAATAACTTTGCCTAATCATTAAAGAGTTATCTCGGTACAGCTGACGGGCTGTATTGAAACGACTTGGCTCTGCCTTTTTAGTTACCAAATTATTTCCTACTGGCTCAAAAATGATATCGTCCTTCAAAATAGATCCATTTTCCTGTGCTTTCAATGTATTAAAAACTGCATCTACCCAAATATTATAACGCTTATTCTTGGTTTGATACCAAGTGAACAGCGTACCATTTAAATCATCTCCCCGTTGATGGTTATAAAATCCGTTAGCTCCAATTCTGTTAAAATTAGCTCCAAAGTTCCAATTGGGTTTGATATTTTGAGAATGGATGATCTTCAGTAGTTGCACATTGTCGCCAGCACTAATGTAAGATAGACTGGTGAAGGGTGAACGAGCTCTGTAAAATTTAATATCGTCATGGGTGAACTTATAAAAATCTAATGAACGAAAACCAGTTTCAAAACCAATAGTTTTTATAGGTTCAAACAATAAAGATGTAGCCGCCAATCCCACTAAGCCTGTACCTACTGTTGGCCTGCGAGGCTGAGCAATTGGGCTAAAGCTTTGTATACCAGCCAAAGTTGTATCTAATGGCAGGGTTTGTATACTATCCTTAGTAAGTTTTCGAGTAGTAAAGCGCACATACCTTGAGGTAAAGATAACGGAGTCTCTCGAACTTTCTTCCTTTTTACGCAAAGAATCTAACTCCTTATTACCTGCAATGGATGTTTTTAGATCTTGTGCAAAAGCATTACTAAAACCTAACAACAAAAAGAAAAGGACAGCTACAAATATTTTCTGCATTATAGAGATGAGATAAGCTGACTTAAAATTTGTGTCATTTTGGGTTCTGCTTTTGCTGCTGTTTCAATAATTTCCTCCAAGCTAACCGGTTGTAAATCCTCTGGAAAACCTTCATCGGTTAATACCGAAATTGCAAAAACAGGGATACTCATATGATTGGCTACAATTACTTCTGGCACCGTACTCATCCCCACAGCATCGCCACCTATAATTCGCAAATACTTATATTCCGCTTTTGTCTCTAGGTTTGGTCCAGTTACCGATACATAAACGCCCTGATGACAGGTAATATTTTCGTCCTTGGCAATTTTTAATCCTTTTGCAATTAGCGCTCTGTTATAGGGCTGGCTCATATCTGGGAAACGAGGACCAAAGTCATCATTGTTAATTCCTCTCAATGGGCTTTCGGGTTGTAAGTTGATGTGGTCATTGATGATCATCAAATCTCCTTTTTTGAAAGCCGGATTTAAAGAACCAGCTGCATTAGAAACAAAAAGATATTTAATACCCAACAATTTCATTGCTCTAATAGGGAACGTAATTTGCTGCATGCTATAGCCTTCATAAAAATGCAGACGACCTTGCATTGCCACCACCTTTTTACCGCTTAAAGTACCGAAAATCAACTTACCTGAGTGAAATTCTAAGGTAGAAATTGGAAAATTAGGAATACTAGCATACATAATGCTGTGTTCAATCTTAATCTCATTCACCAAACCACCTAGACCAGTCCCCAAAACAATACCTATTTCAGGTTCAAAATCTCCTATTTTATTTTTAATGTATTTTATCGAATCGTTTAGCGCTTGCAACATAATCTAATATTTTTTGGTCAAACCTACATTTATCCGCTGCGTTAATTTCATTAGCAATCGGCAGATAACATACAGGCAAATTTAACAGTAAATCTCTTAAATTATCATCTAATAAACGTTGTCCGTCTTTTTCTGTTGTTACGATAATTTTTTCTTTAGCAGAATGGTTTTGGTAAGCTTTCGCTAACTCTTGTATTTCCCTTACAGTAAAATGATGATGATCTGGATATTCGAAGGAATTAACATTAACCGAAATGCTTTCCAAATAGCGTCTTAAAGGTGCTGTATTCGCAATTCCTGTCAGCAAAAACACTTCTTGATTTTTCTGAAATTCAAATTCTTCTTCCGTATAAAGATGCTTCAATTTTTGATAACCGATGTAAGAAAAAGCCAACTCTTGTTGGGGGTAAAGATTGAGTTTTTTTGAAATTCCCTCTCTTACTTCAATACTTATCTCCTCTGGAGATTTTGTAATCAAAACTGCCTGCGTTCTTTTAATGCCCGAAAAAGGCTCTCTTAAATTTCCCGCTGGCATCAACATTTGAAATTTCCGGATTTTCTCGAACTCGAAGAGCAATACATTAAAACCAGCTTTAACTTTTCTGTGCTGATAAGCGTCATCCAACAAGATGATATCACATTTATCTTTTAATTTCTCAATGCCTGTTATCCTATCCTCACAAACGGCAACCATAACATTTTTGAATTTGCGGAAATATTGTAGAGGCTCATCACCTATAGTTGCCGCGGTTGCGGTTGCATCAGCTAAAACAAAACCTCTAGTTTTTCTGCCATAGCCCCTACTTAAAATGGCTAATTTATACTCGCTCAACAACCTAACTAAGTACTCTGTAGTTGGTGTTTTACCTGAGCCTCCTACCGCCAAATTACCAATACAAATGATTGGCAAATTGAAGCTAACTGACTGGAAAATACCCCAATCATAGAATTTATTACGGATATACACCACTAATGCGTAAACCACATTAAACGGCAACAATAAAAGACGTAGGTATTTTATCATCAGTTTTCAAAAATAGCTATAATATTCAATCAAACAGGCATTAGAACTATTTCTTTTGTAGGCAGACATTACTCTTCTACTCATTAAATGTACTGGACATAAAGCTATTTTGCTGAACAAAAATGTATGATTATCTTTAGTGCCAAAAATGAGGAGAGCATTTGGTTATACTTCTACCTTTAAGTATTAACATTTTATGTCTCCAGCAAAAGCTATCGACGAAACAAACTTATCTAAATTAAGCCTACAACCAAAAATCATGCATAGCACTACAATTAATAACTTTGACAAGCTTAAGTTATCTTTATTTTACCTGCCAATAGGTTTGTTAATTTTAATCGTTGTTTTTCTTTATGGAAACGACGCACTAAATATTGATGCATATAGACAAATTCAAAAGGATACTTTTCTTTTCTTAAATTCAAAACTGTCACAATTTCCGAGCCTACAAAACAATTTAACTCAATTAGGCAACGCATTGGTATTGTTTTCTTTTCTAACTATTTTCATTATACACAAGCCAAAAATATGGGAGTGTTTAATATCAGCGTCTCTTGCGTCAGCGTTATTTTCATTTCTATTAAAAAAGCTCTTTTCTGTACCAAGACCAGCTGCTACGTTCGACAATGATAGTTTCGTGATTATTGGAGAAAAGCTAATGGCCAATAACAGCTTACCTTCTGGACATTCTATCACTGTTTTCACAACACTCGCAGTTTTGATATTTGGATTTATGCCAAAGAAATTGAATTTAAAAATCTTATGGTGCCTTACCTTAGTGGCTTTAGGCCTTTTGGTGGTATCTACACGAGTAGGCGTTGGAGCACACTATCCTCTTGATGTTATCATAGGATCTATTGTTGGTTATATTTCGGGACTTACAGGCATTTTTATCAATCAAAAGTATCCAATATGGAACTGGATCAACAACAAAAAATACTATCCCGTTTTTGTGATATTATTTT
This sequence comes from Flavobacteriaceae bacterium PS02338, assembly GCA_029959615.1. GTDB lineage: Bacteria > Bacteroidota > Bacteroidia > Sphingobacteriales > Sphingobacteriaceae > Pedobacter. The sequence goes on from JASCOD010000016.1 coordinate 33,077, forward strand.
TAGTTTGCTCCGTTGTAATGATCAATAAAATTAATAGCGACAACTTGGTCATATTTTATTTAGCGTTAATCAGTCTACTCATCTCATTATACATTCTTATTAGAACTTATGTTAAAAAGTAAATTAAATTTAAACCGTTTTTTTCAATTGAGTTTAAATCATTTTGTATTAATTATAAGTACGCTCAACTTTCTCTTTTTCCATTATCCATTTTTTTCCTTTGTTTTTGATAATATCGATTATAAAAGTTTAAATGGCATTGTTCTTATTATCTCTTTAATAGTTCTAATGCTGGTTTTAAATGCTTTTGTCTTTTACCTCATTTTCTTCTTACTCCGTACAGCTGGAAAATTTTTAACATCGCTATTTTTTATTGTTAGCGCAGTTGCTGTTTATTTTATCAATAGTTATAGCGTAATAATAGACGAAAGCATGGTTGGTAATGTACTTAACACCAATTATGAAGAGTCAAGCAGTTTTTTCTCGTTTAAGCTAATAATATATATCGTTCTATTTGGTGTAATTCCATCCATTTATATCTTTAAAGTGAAAGTAACCTATGTTACCCTAAAGAAGTTTTCAGTAACATCTTCGCTTACGTTATTTTTTGTGGCAATTCTTGTTTTTGCTAATGCCAGCAATTGGTTATGGATCGATAAAAACTCGAAACAACTTGGCGGATTGGCAATGCCCTGGTCTTACACGGTAAATATTTCGCGTTTTTATATTCACAAATCTCAGGAAAATGAAAAAGAAATCTTACTGCCTAACGCTACCATAAAAGATACTAATAAATCAGTTTTTATATTAGTCATTGGAGAATCGGCAAGAAGCCAAAACTTTTCTTTATACGGGTATAAAAAAAACACCAACCCCTTACTTTCCAAAACGAACAACTTACATACGTTTAATGCAACATCTTGTGCCACATATACCACTGCTGGCGTAAAATGTATTCTATCTCATGAAGATACCGGTGATTTATATGAAATTTTGCCAAACTATTTGTATAGAAACGACGTGGAAGTTATTTGGAGAAGCACCAACTGGGGGGAACCTCCAATCCATATTAAAAACTATCAAACTAGGGCAAATTTAGAAGCAGATTGTAAAGGTGAGGACTGCAATTATGATGAAATTCTTTTGACCAATTTAAAAGAACAAATATTAGCTAGCAAAAAAAATAAGATACTAATAGTACTACATACGAGTACAAGCCATGGCCCTACCTACAGCAAGAAATATCCGCCTAGATTCGAAACATTTAAACCGGTTTGTAATAGTGTTGAATTAGGTAATTGCTCTCAAACAGAACTGATCAATGCTTACGATAATACAATTATTTATACAGACTATATCCTTCACAAAGTAATTGAAGATTTGCAGCAGTTGAAACAATATAATAGCGCCATGCTGTTCATTTCAGACCATGGAGAATCTTTAGGAGAAAAGAACTTATACATGCACGGATTGCCTTTGAGTATTGCACCTAAAGAACAATTTGACATTCCTTTTATAGTTTGGACTTCTGATGGATCAAAACAACTTAAGCCTAACAAGACATTATCTCAGCTCCACGTATTTCATAGCGTATTAAATTTTCTCAGTATAGAAACACCCATTTATGATGAAAAAATGAATATTTTCAAGTAAAAAATTAGCGTAGATTAATTGCTTAACCTACGCTAACGATCATCATCTATTTAATCAGCTTATGAGCCTAATATCGATTTAATTTTCTTCTTTGGTAATTTTTGGTGGCATCAGTTTATAAACCACTGGTGTAATAATTCTTGACAACAGCGTTGAGCTAATCAACCCACCAATCATTACAATGGCTAACGGCGAGATCAAAGGATTGCTAGACATTGCAATGGGCAACAAACCGCCTATGGCTGTTAAAGAAGTTAGGATAATTGGCAAGAAACGTACTTCTCCTGCTTCTTCAATCGCTTCGTTAAGCTCCTTTCCTTCGGCTCTCAATTGATTCGTAAAATCAACTAGAAGGATTGTATTTTTCACCTCGATACCTGCCAATGCTACTATCCCAATAGTGGCTACAAACGATAGCGAATTTCCAGTAACCATTAAAGCCAATACCGCTCCAACAATCCCCAGTGGAATTACCGACAGCACAATCAAGGTACTTTTGAAAGTTTTAAACTCCAACACCAATACCGCAATGAACATGAAAAGAGTAACTAAGATAATGCTACCAAAACCTCCGAAAGATTGGTTCCTACTTTCTACCTCTCCGCCCATCTCGAAATGATAGCCAGCTGGCAACTTCATTTTCGCCATCTGCGTTTCCACATCCTTAATTACCTTATCATTCAAATAGCCCTTTTGTACAAATGAGTTTACCGAAATGGTACGTACCTTATTTTGGTGGTTGATGCTTAAAGCTGAAGTCTCGAGTTTTAAACTAGCCACCTGCGACAATGGAATTGAAGTTCCCTGCACATTGTTTACGTATAGGTTATCGAACACATTTAAGCTCGGATTTGACGAGTACTTAGTGGTAAGCAGAATATTATAATCATCGCCACTAGATTTCGGATTAAGGAATTTACCAACTTCAAAGCCAGCAATGGCCATTCTTACAGTACGGTCGATATTTACCATCGGTACCCCTAACGCCAAAGCCTTTTCCTTATTGATCTCAACCTTGATATCCGATTTCAGATTTTTCAACGGGTTATTGGTATAGATGGTCCCTTCAGTTTTTAACAAAAGATTCTCTACCTTACCAGCCAACTTTCTGAGTGTATCCAAATCTTCTCCAAAAACACGAACTTCTACCGGAGAGATGATCGGCTGCCCTTGTTCAAAATCCTTCACTTCTACTTTAGCCCCAAGATATGGCGACCATTTTGATCTCAGCTTCTCTATTAACTCTACTTTTTTATCGGCCCTAACATCGTGATGCAACAACACGAAAATTTCTGCAAAATCAGTACGTTCATTCATCTGCAGTAAATTATAATAAATCCTTGGATTGCCCTTTCCAACATTTGAAGCAAAATATTTCACCTCTGGAATATCTCTGATTTCCTTTTCAATCTGTTTAGCAATAGAATCGGTATACTTTAAATTCGACTGCAATGGTGTAGAAACCGTAATTAAAAATTGTGGCTTTTCTGAGGCTGGAAATAAACTGAAGCCTATAACCGGAATTAAAGCCAACGAACCTGCAAAAACTGCCACTCCAATCAATATGGTTAGGTAAGGTTTGTGTAGTGCTTTATCTAGCAACTTAGCATACGAACCGTGAATAATTTTCTGTAAGGTCCTCAGGAAGATATTTCCATTTACGTCGGCATGTGGCTTTAAGATCTTACTTGATAAAAACGGAACTACCGTTAAAGCTACCAACATAGAAGCGATAACCGAACAAATTACCGCTACAGGCAAACTTCTAATGAACTCTCCCGAAGCCTCTGGCATGAACATTAGAGGCATAAAAGCAATCACTAAAGCAGCCGTACAACCCATTACCGCCAAGCCAATTTGCTTGGTGGCCATCAGCGTTGCCGTTAAGCGATTGTGACCATCACGCATCCAGCGCTCTATGTTTTCTACTACTACTATACTATCGTCAACCAATAACCCCAGGGAAACTACCAAGCCAACAATACTCAATTGGTTTAAACTGAAACCCAAAAGGTTAATCAAGATAATTCCGATAGCTAAAGAGAGTGGAATGGAAACCATTACCACGATCGATGCTCTGGTACCTAAAGGCAATAGCGTAATCAATACCAAGCAAATTGCAATACCAAAATCTACTCCCAAACCGCCCAAACGATTATTCACGTTATCAGCTTGGTCGAACATCACCTGCTGGTCTATATTGCTTGGCAAGGTCTTTTTAAACGCATCCAAAACTGGCAAATAAGATTCTTGCGTTTGCGTGATGTTGCCACCCACTTTTTGAGCGGCCACCACAAATACCGTCCTGAAACCATTTAAGCGAGTAATGTGTCTATCCTGCGAATAATCGAAGTAAACATTGGCCACATCTTTAAGCGTGGTATTTTTACCTGCACCACTGGCTACAATTGTATTCCTAATTTCGTCAATACTTTGATAGTTGCCACTCGTTTTTATATTGAAAGATTTAGTTCCGACATCAATACTACCTCCCGGAATATTAGCCACTTCACTTTGTATCGCATTGCCGATTTGAGTAACTGGAATACGCAGTAATGCTAGCTTCTCCAAATTCAAATCCACTTTCACCAACTGGTCTGGCAAGCCAACTATCTCTACATTTTTTAAGGAGGAGATTTTCTCCAATTGATCTTGAAGTTCCTCTGCAGCGTTTTTAAGTTTATCCCTTGAAGCATTTTCAGAAACCAAGGCTACTTGCAAGATATTCACGTCAGAAGGCGAGATTTTCTGAACGTCCATTGCATAAATTTCCTGTGGCAAATTAGGTCGCTCACTATTGATTTCCCTTACCAGCTCCTGATATTTATCATCTACATTAACACCGTATTTGTACTCTACAATGGCAACCATCAAGCCATCTCTAATAGTTGTTTTAATGCTTTTGATATCATCTAATCCATAAATACGTTTTTCGAGCGGCTTTACCACCAACTCTTCCATATCTTTAGGACTAGCACCCGGATAAACCACCACTACAGGAAAGTTTGGTGGGTTCATATCTGGATCTTCTGCCCTTGGCATATTTAAAACCGTAGTGATACCCAAAGCCATCACCATCAATACCATAATTAAGGTAAACTGATAATTTTTTACTGCGTAGTCTGATATTTTCATTCCGATTCTGTTCGAATTTTATCTATTTTTTGAAAAGCAACTTTCTATTTTCATCGTTGCATGTAGCCCTGCTGTACGCTATAATCTTTTTACGATTGTCCTGCTGAGCTTGTCGAAGCATCGCACAAAAAAATTACCGCTGCCATCAGGTTCATTTAACTTAAATACTCTCCCTAACACAAACGCTGCCCAATCTATTCTCTCCCTTTTTGGGTGGAGATACCGAAGGCAGAGAGGGCCTACTTCACCACCTTAATTTTGGAACCATCGGTAAGGTAGGCACTGCCCGAAATAATTACAGAGCTAGCATTTTCCAATCCGCCAGTTACCGCTATTTTATCTTTCTGTATCAACCCTAACTGCACCTTTACTTTTTTAGCAGTCTGATTGTCATTAGTTACAAAAACATAACCTTCGTTCTCCCCACCATCCAAAAGTGCATCATATGGAATAGCAAAAGAATTCTGTTTCTTAGACGGAAAGATATTTGCTCTTCCAAAAAGTCCTGCCGCTAAACCTTTCACCTGATGGTCATTCAAAGCCAGTTCTACTCCGAAAGTGCCACTCTGCGGATCAATACTCTCCGACTTCCTACTCACTTTAGCTTGCAAAACCTGTCCAGATAAAGCTTCAGAACTAACCGTAGCCCTATCGCCCACTTTTAAACCCGACCATTGCTTATCGCTCAAACCTACTTTCAAAATCCAGTTACCTTCACTTGCACCATTGATTTGCAGCACAGGAGTTCCTGGCCCAACAATTTGTCCATCATTGGCTAGCTTTTTAAGCACGTAACCGTTTCTGGTAGCTCTTATTGCGGTATAGCCTTCGTTAAACTTAGCAGACTGTATTTGTTGTTTCGCTACATCTAATGCTGTTTTTGCATTTTGTAGTTGTTCCAGAGTAGCTACGCTATCTTTGAAAAGCTTGTTAGCCCGATCATAATCTCGTTGTGCTTTTTGCAAAGAAAGTTGTACCTGCTCCACTTGCGAACCAATTTCCGTAGGATTCACAGAAGCCAACAATTGCCCCTTGGTAATTTGGTCTCCTTCCTTCACATAGATTCGATTGATCACGCCTCCGTTTTTGAAAGAAAGAATAGTTTCGTCATTAGTAGTAAAATACCCAGAGGTAATGATTTCCGCATCGTTATCTTCCTCAACTAACGAAACTACCTTAACCGGAATAGTATCTTGTTGAATAATGGCTTTCTCTCTTTTATGTGCACTTTTACAAGCGAGAAACAATAGAAAAACAGAGCCGAATGCAATATGTAGAATGTTCGTTTTCATGGTTATTGAAATTGATACTTTATTAATTGATTACATAAGATGCCGTTTCACGCTCCATATTTGCCATAGCGGTAAGCACCTTATAAAAGTTAATATTTACTAAAATTTTGCTCGATGTAAATTGATTCCTAGCGTCGATGGTTTCTACAAAAGAGTTAACACCGGCCAAATACCCCCTATCAATTAGCCTTAAATAGGTAGCCGCTACTTCAAATTGTTTTTGCGACGATTGATACGTTTGATAGGCAGCTCGTAAATTGTTCTGCGAAACTTTAGCAGACAAGCTCAATTGTTGGGCTACCAAGTTTGAGTTCAGCTCTGCATTTCTCAAATCAAGGCTACTTTCTTTTTGTTTATTGCTATTTCTATTCCCAGAGAAAATCGGAATTTCCAACTGCAAACCCAGCATATAATACCTAGTGTTTGAGTTAAATTTGAAACCTTCAGATTGTGTACCCACATCTAAAAAAGCTCCCAATTTAGGCACTGCAAACTGGCTATTCATTTTCTTTACATTTCTATTAATCCCTTCTACTTCACCAAGTGCTTTCAATTCTTCTCTTTGGCTTGCGATATTCAAACCAGCTAACAGCCCTTCAACCTTTGCCAATTCAGATTTATCATTGGCATCTGTTAGGATAGCTTCATTAGCCTCCCTATTTAAAAGAAAATTAAAATATAGACGAGCATTAGTTACTTTTTGCTCTGCATCTAACAAAGTGGCATTTGCACCTTCTACTTCACTTTGCGAACGCAACACATAAGCAGACAAACCTTTTCCATTCTCTAAAAGCTTTTCGTTCACCCTAAGTCCCTCTTTAGCTAATTGCAAACCTGATTTATAAATATCTACCGCAGCAAGTGCACTTAAGTAGTTATAATATGCTGTTTTAATTTCCTTTACCAAATCTCGTTTATAGATCTGCACCTCATATTCTTTCAAGACCAGCTGTTGCTGAGCAATGCGCTTGTTATAAATAATATCCGTATTGATGATTGGAACTGTAGTGCGCAGCTTCGCGTCGTGAAAGTTTTTAGGCAGAAAATTAATCGTCTGATTTTCCAGCATTGGAAAATTGTTATTACCAGTGATTTGGTTCAATGTACTATACACAGGGTTCATTAAATCGCCCAATGGCAACGGAATATTACGACCTCCATCGGCTGTTTGATAAGCCCCCTGAAACGCAACAGTTGGCAAAAACAAACCCTTTGCAGTTTTTAAGGCATATTGCGCTTTTTCTAAAGACACATTTCTTTGCTGCAAAACGATATTATTTTTAAAAGCCGTATCCACGTAAGCCTTTAGCACATCCTGTGCATTTGCAGCCGAGAAACAAGCCAGCATAAGCAGCAAAAAAACGCAAAACCTATTCTTAAAAATTAACACTGTTAATATCATTATTTAATACCTTTCATTATGGTGATCAAAGTTTCAAAAGCATCATCCAAAGCATAAGCATCTTTACCTTCTTGAATATGTGATTTTACTACATGATCTAGATGACCTTGCAATTTTAAACTGCAAATACCATGAACCACAAACCAAATATGCAACGCTATAGAATGAAGATCTAATTTCCCGAAATAACCATGCTCTTTACAATCGGCTACTGTAGCTAACATTGCTCCAAAAGCCTCTTCTCCCTCCTCCCATTCGCTAGCACAATTCCTCTCTACAAATTCAATCGGATCCTTTATCATGAACATAAGCTGATAAAAATCAGGATTTCTTAAAGAAAAATCAATATAATTCCTACCCATCGCCTTTAATCTCTCAAAGGGATCTTCCACATTTTTAAGCGCTGCAAACTGAATAGCCAAAGCCTTAAAACCCTCCTGATGTAAGGCATAAATCACATCACTTTTGTCCTGATAATATAGATAAATCGTAGTTGGACTTATCCCTACCTTGTCCGCAATTTTCCTGATAGACACAGATTCATAGCCATGCTTTAAGAACAAGTCTTTAGCTACATCTAAGATCTTTTTTCTTATCTCCTCCTTGCGTTCAACTCGTTTACTTTTTGTTGTCGTTTCCATCATGAATAAGCAAATATAATTAACAGTGTTAATATTTTAAAAAAATGTGACTTTTTTGCACAAAAAAAGAGGAAGAGCATTTAGCCCTCCCTCTTAGTCATTTATATTATTGACAATTCTACAACTTCAGAATCTTCTTAGATACGTTACCACTTTCCTTAACAACTTGAAGGATATAAGCTCCTGTTGCAATTCCAGCCACATCTAATTCGATTGGCTGAACGCCATCCGACGATTTCACTTTCAATGCTTTTCCGGTTAAGTCCATAAGCAAAACTTTAACATCTTCCTTACCTGCAGAACCTACCGTTACATATAATTTAGTAGTCACTGGATTAGGATAGGCGGTCACCGAGAATGCATCATCAAATCCTCTAACAAATTTTGTTAAATCTGCATAAGTAGTTTTTTTGCCATCTACATCAACTTGTACCAAGCGATAATAAGCAGATTGCTTAAAGTTTAAGTCTAAAAACTCATAACTAGCAACTGTTGTCGAATTACCTTGACCATTTCTACGCTCAATTACAAAGAAGTTCTTTCCATCAAAACTTTTTTCAATTTCAAACCTTGCGTTATTCTCTTCTTGTGAGGTGCTCCACTTCACCAATGCACCTGAAGTAGTAGAATGCGCTGTAAAAGATGAAAGTTTTACCGACAATACGGCAAGAGGTGTTTTAGCAAAAGTAAACACACCGAAATTGGCATTCAAATTAGTTGTTATACCACCTGCGTTTCCATTTACGGTAAATGCGCTATTAGCTGCATCTACCCATTCATTTGAACCAGAATTAAATCTAGCTACCGTCGCATCGCTAGTGGCAAAACTTGTAAAGCCAGAATTTAAGTAATCAAAGGTTGTAAACTCTAATTTAGTTTCTGCATCTCCTGTTCTAGAAACAGACCAGTATTCTTTATCATGTATCAAACCTAAAACAGCCGTATTAAAGCTCGTGGTATTGCTATATGCCGAAGCAAAATATTCTACATCAAACTCAGTATCATTAGCACCTGTTACATCTGAAAAAGTTACACCCGTACCAATACTCCCGCCCTTTCCAATAAGTATTTTAGGGTTTCTACCCACTTTTACTTTAGAGAGCTTAACCTTTCCATTGATAAAATTACCTGGTTTAGCAAAATTAAAACTGATGGTTTTGGAAGCATCTAGCGTAGCTCCGGCCGAAGCATTTAATTTTCCTTCTGTTAAAGTAAAATTCTCGTTTACCTTTACAGGGTTGGCAAAAGTCACCTGTTTATTCAGAGCGTTCAAAGTCAAATCCCCAAACATAATTTCACCAGCAGCATTATTATCAATTTTAAAAGTGAATGCTTTGGTTACGATTCTATTACCTAAATTGAAATAAACAGCAGAAGTATTTTTCAACACTAAAGTAAAATCTTCTGGTACTACAGTCAATGCGTTACCTACTATCGCAGTTGCTCCTATAAATGCTTTTTGCGGCTGGATACTGACGTAGCCTGTCAAAGCATCATCAATACCATCCGTAATTTTAGTTTTCACATTTACTAAATTATCAAAATCAGTTTCTGTACCGGTATTTATAGCACCAAATACATTGTAAGACGCATCTACATCTCCATTAAATGGAAAAATATTTGTTATCCTATCTGAAAAACCAACTTGCGTGATATCATAAAGCGTACCCATTAAAGCTGTTCCGGTATTTGCTCCTGACGGTGTTGGGTCAAGCACAATATAATTAGCTAAATCTGCCGAAAAAGTATTCTTATCAGCATCAGAACCACCTAATTTTGCATTAATCAATGGTTTAATTGTTCCAGAGCCATTATGGTTCCAAAACGCTATTCCAGTACCCAAATTGGCTCCGCTTCCGTTAAAGGTATTTCCTGTAATGGTTAGGTTTTCTAACGTCACTGGACTTTGAAGAGCACTTGTTCCTTCTTTAGTTGAAAATACGATTGAGTTAAATAACGTTGCACCAGCAAATGGAGTTAAGGTATTGTTCTTAATAGTTACATCATCTGACCTTTGAATGAAAACACCAATGTTGGCATAATTTTGAACTAAGTTATTAGCAACTTCAATATTTGCATTTGCCGTTCTGTTACCTTTTATCTCCAACATACGAACAATACCATTTGCCTGAGTTAAATTGGCAACTCCATATCCAATGTTATTATTGTTTATTTTATGACTACCTGGTTCTGCCCCAACTGCCGAAACTATACCTAATGGTACGTCATTGTGTGAAAACTCAAAATTATTACCTACTCCACCGCCGAGTTCACCACCTTGTAAGGCATACGCAGCAATAATAGTATTTTTATCTACATTAGAACCGCCAATTTTACCATAAGTGTTAAACGCATAAATACCTCTACCAAAAAATTCTGGTGCAACAAGGTTATTATAGGTAACCGTATTACGAACAACATTTATCGCATTGTTTAGCACTACTCCAGTAACACCAGCAGAACCTCTTCCAAGCCTCATCGCATAACTTGTCCATGTCATACCCGTAGCATAAGGCTTCATCCCTTTAAATACATTATCAGCAATGGTAAGGTTATTAAAGTTATCTGTAGTTGTAGAAGCAATACCTATCATACCATTTAAATCTTGCGCAATTTGAAACTCAAAATTTTTAATGGTTACATTAGGTGCATCTATCTCTATTAAAGCTTTATTGGTGGCATTTCCTACACCATTTATAATTGGCTTAACCGTTAAATTGCTATTCCCCTGTAAAGTAATGCCTTTAGTAATTGTCACGGCATCAGTTAATGTATAAGTACCTTCGTCAACATTAATTACATGACCATTTTGTGTATCACTAGAATTTATAGCTGTTTGCAGAGTAGGATACCCCGCATTAGTGTTCACATTTGTTATAGGAAAGTAATACAAAACTTCACCAATATTCGAATTATCTTTTTTATCGAAGATCCTTCCATCCAATTCGATCATTTGAGCACTATTTAGCAACTGAGGATACCTAAGTTGTCCAGCAACATAAAAGCGATTTACATTTGCAATGATATTTTTCTGCCAGTAGCCAGTTGTAGTCACGGGATAAGTAGCATCAAACTCCTCATACGTAGACTTAAACGTAGCATTATCAGTTTGTACATTGTTAGAACTATTAATCGCGATGAAATTTGGAATATCATTATTGAAAATATTAGGTTTCCCTACCGCACCGATTTCAAAACTACCATTTAAGTAATTTGTTGAGCTATTATCAAAATTGGCAAAAGTTAATGCAGCTCCAGTTGTCGAACCTACAAAACCGTTAAAAGTATTGCTATGTAGTTTTGCTCCAATTTCTTGTAAAGGACTACCAGGCCCTGTCGTAGCAGCTTTTGTATTAAACGTCAACAATCTAAAATTAGCCACGCCAGGAGTAAAAGTATTACCCTCAAACAAAACCTCTTTAAAGTCCTCTACTGTAGCCGCTATTTTCTGGTCTAAGAACTGATTATTCCTCACTATTACTGGACGAGCATTATTATTAATACGTAAACGTAGCATTGCCCATTTATTTAGCTTACTATAAGCCCCGTTAAACACATTATCTTCTATGGTTAAAGAAGCGTTAGCGTTAGTACTTGAAGAAACCTCTAAACCACCTCCTTTGAAGGTATTGTTTTGAATAAAAGCATTGTTACTTCCAACTAAAAAGCGTGTCACAATATCATGGTTTACGCTAGCATCAAAAGTGTTACCCTTAACCACATATCCATCAATACGATCTAACTGTATACCTGCCCTAAAAAATGCATCCGCTACTCCGTTTTGCGCCGAAAAGGTTCCTGTTATCTTATTGTCCTCAATTGTAATATTAGCACAACTACCATTAGGAACGTTCACGTGAGTTAAACCAGGAATTGCTGGAATATTGGGATTTATTGCAATTGCATTACGCCATCCGTAAGCAAAATCGCCAGCGGCACCTCGGGTTGCCTCAAAATTATTTGACTTTATAGTTAAATTGCTTACCAAATCAGATGTAATTATAGCCGTGTGAACTCTGGCTAAATCAACTTCAAACTTAAGATCCTTTATAGTCACACCAGAAGAAAGCACCTTAATTATAGCAGCAGTTTCCGTTCCCGGAACAGTTGCCGACACCCTTAAAACACTGGTTGTATTACTTGCACCTTGAATGGTTACTGCTTTATTTACAATAACCCTTCCATCATAAGTACCTTCGGTAAGCTGTATAATACTACCACTATTTGAATAATTAATTGCATCTTGTATAAATACATAACTTGAAAAGTTAGGGGCGGTTGAACTTATCAAAGGATTCTTATAACTATATCCATTAGGTGTCGCAGCACCTAAACTTCCAGTTACCAATATACCACTAGTATTGGCTCCTGCTACCGCATTAGGATAATTAGGAGCGGTAGCACCATTGTCATCAACAAAATTATAGGGATAAGAAGAAAAAGAATCATGATCATCTACTGTAAACTGCCCATTGGTACGTTGACTAAGTATTGCATTATTAGTTTGATCAAAGTAATTACCAATAAAGCTAATTGCTGAAGCAGAGTTATTGGCATTTATTTCTACCGCACCAGCTAAATTTTCAATAAAATCATTATGCGCTATTCTGGCCGATACACTATTAGACATAGATGCATTATCTGAAGGCCCGAGAAAAATAGCTCCATAGCTACGATTACGATAGAATCTATTTCTTTCTAATACTAAACCAGTTACAGATGGGGTTCCTTGAGGATCTATAACCAAACCTGTCCTGTTATTCTCAAATTCATTATCAGTAATTATATGGTTACTACCCTGCAAATAAATAGCAGTACGATTGCCTACAAACCTTACATTCTTTATAGTAATCGCCGTACTTCCAGAATAGGTGGCTACGGAAATTGTTGGCGTTCCGCCAGCAGAGGTTGGGGCAGTACGAGTAACCGTCAAATTGCTTAAAGAACTACCACTTTGCAAACCAATTCTAGATCCACTCACTTCGAGTATAGTTAATCCTGCACCATTACCTACAACGCGTACATTTTCTGGCACGTTAACAATACCAATAGCAAAAGTACCCGTTCCTAGCTTGATATACGGCACCGTTTCTGATCCAATTACCGATATTGCGGCTTCTAAGGTAGCTTTAGCATTTGCTTCTGTCTTCCCATCATTGGCATTGTTTCCTGAAGAGGATACATAAATTTGGGCACTGACCCCATAGGATGATAATACAGACAACACCAACAACACTACCCGCCTTCGTTTAAAACAAAATGCCCGATGGCTAGAAGCCAAACCAACAAACAGCATAGGTAGTGCTCTGTGTAGAAGTTTTTTCATAACTTATTTGATTTTAAAGAACTTAATACTCTCAAAAGGAGTAAATAAAGATATAAACATTTATAATAAAAAAATAAAAACTACGTTTTATTATGTTATTCTGCCAAGAATCTACCCCAAATATCTTGATAAAAAAACCTTAAAAAGGCTTAAATCTATAAGCATTACGATATAGTCGATGAAGCATCAGAAAAAATCTATGAAATAAAAATATTTGATTAATAGCAGCAATTTAAAATTAAAGAGACTTGCTACAAATACCGTATTCCCGGTATTTGCAACGAATAATGAGCCTGCCTATCAAAATCCTATCCCTAACAGGCTATCAAATTAAAAGCCCTATATTTGTCTCATTAACTACTTATTATATGCTTAAAGGATTTTTTAATGTTCCTAGCCCTATTAACGAACCCATTTTGGGTTACGCACCAGGAAGCAAGGAAAGAGAACTACTAAAAGCGGCCTTAGCCGAGGGGAGATCAAAAGTAATTGACATCCCAATGTACATTGGAAGCAAAGAGGTTTTTACCGAGGATAAGGGAAAAATCACTCCTCCACATGATCACCAGCACCTTTTAGCTACTTACAGCAAGGGCACAAAATCGCATGTTCAACAAGCAATTGATGCTGCATTAGCAGCAAAAGCTGATTGGGAAAACTTGGCATGGGAGCAAAGAGCAGCTATCTTTTTAAAAGCTGCAGATTTAATTGCTGGTCCATACAGATACAAATTGAATGCAGCCACCATGCTTGGTCAAAGTAAAAATGCTTTTCAAGCTGAAATTGATGCTGCTTGTGAATTTATAGATTTCTTGCGTTTCAACGTAAGTTACATGACCGAAATTTATAAGCAACAACCTCCCGTTTCTCCTCGCGGAACTTGGAATAGAGTAGAGCAACGTCCATTGGAAGGTTTTGTATTTGCTTTAACTCCATTCAACTTTACGGCAATTGCAGGTAATTTACCTTCTTGCGTAGCCATGATGGGCAATGTAGTGGTTTGGAAACCAGCAGACACTCAAATTTATGCCGCCAACTTGATTATGCAAATCTTCAAAGAAGCAGGCCTACCTGATGGCGTAATCAATCTTATTTATGGACACGGCCCAGATATAGGTGACGTAGTGTTTTCACACCCTGATTTTGCAGGCATTCACTTCACTGGATCTACCGCAGTATTCCAAGAAATCTGGAAAACAATTGGTACAAATATCTTCAAATACAAAACTTACCCTCGCATTGTTGGCGAAACAGGCGGTAAAGATTTCATTTTAATTCACGGCTCAGCAGATGCTCAGGTATCAAGTACAGCCATTCTAAGAGGTGCTTTTGAATACCAAGGACAAAAATGTTCTGCAGCTTCTCGAGTTTACATCGCGAAAAGTAAATGGCCTGCAATTAAAGAGCTATTATTAAGAGATTTGGCGACTTTGAAAATGGGGCCAACAGAAGATTTCAGCAATTTTATCAATGCTGTAATTGACGAAAGATCTTTTGATAAACTAGCTAAATACATTGATCAAGCTAAAAAAGATAAAGGTGTTGAAGTTATCGCTGGTGGAAACTACGACAAGAGCAAAGGTTACTTTATTGAGCCTACAGTTCTAGTAGTAGACGACCCTAAATATACGACCATGTGCGAAGAGCTTTTTGGCCCTGTATTAACGGTATATATTTACGAAGACAAAGATTTCGATCAAACTTTAGAGATTATAGATACAACTTCAATCTACGCTTTAACAGGTGCAGTAATTGCTCAAGATCGTTATGCGATTGACAAAGCTACTACCCGCTTACGCAATGCTGCCGGAAACTTCTATATCAATGACAAATGCACTGGCGCAGTAGTAGGTCAGCAACCATTTGGCGGTGCAAGAGGTAGCGGCACCAACGATAAAGCAGGTTCGATGATCAACTTGTTACGTTGGGTTTCTCCACGCACCATCAAGGAAACATTTGATCCGCCAAAAGATTATACTTATCCATTCTTAGCGAAAGATTAAAATCGCATAAAAAGAATAAGGTGTCTTCCATAAAAAGACACCTTTTTTATTGCCCATAAAAAGAGCACGTCCCAACGCTAGGCGAATTAAATTGTATGATTAAAAACCTACAGCTATTCTACGTCCATTTTAAACAAAGCAGGAACATCATTGGCACTTGATGCATTCGTTTCCAAATCTTTGATTATTCCAGTTTTTAAACTATAAACCCAAGCATGAACTCCTAATTCTTGTCCGCTAGCCCAAGCATTTTGCACAATTGATGTACTCATTACATTCTTCGCTCCTTGGATAGCATTTAACTCTACCATTCTATCGAATTTTTGCTGCGGATCTTGAATAGATTTAACTTCATTTTCATTCGCATGGTAAACATCCTTGATATTCCTTAACCAATTATCAATTAAACCTACTTGTTTATTTCCCATTGCAGCATTTACACCACCACAACCGTAATGACCACAAACGATGATATGCTTAATTTTCAACACGTTTACCGAGTAATCTAACACACTTAACAAACTCATATCAGTATGAGTAACTACATTAGCAATATTACGATGGACGAAAATATCACCAGGCATTGTATTGGTAATTTGATTGGCCGGCACACGACTATCTGAGCAACCGATCCAAAGAATTGGGGGAGCTTGACCAGCAGCCAACTCATCAAAAAAAGTAGGATCTACTTTTAATGTTTCGGCAACCCATGTTCTATTTCCTTCTAATAAACTTTCGTAAGTAATCTTATCTTGATGGGACGACATATTTTTAAATTTTAGTTTTATTCAACAATTTTTGTATTTACTCTTGGCACCAACTAGCTTTTCTTAATTGAGCTAAAGTAAGTATAATGACTAACTTGATTTAAGTGTTTGCTTTCGCCCAATAAATCTAAGCATAAAGACCAAAGACTTTGCTTGGCAATATAAAAAAGTCAATTTTTGGGTTAACTCTTACCAAAAAAAGAGGATGCCCAAACGCTAGGCACCCTCTCCAACATTATATACTAAACCTACAACTATTCTATATCCATCATAAACAAAGCAGGACCATCTTAAGCATTAGCAGCATTGATTTCCAAATCTTTGATTAATCTTGTTTTAATTTAGCGATATGCACAATACTATAACCAGCTTACAACACCAGTTTCTACATTATAGTTAGCACCTACTATTTTAATCTTCCCATCTTTTTCCATTTGGTTTAAAGTGGCACTTTGATTACGAATATCTTCTATAGTTTGTTTAACATTTTGTACGTTCAATCTTTCCAACAAATCATCATTTTTAGACGAACGTTCCTCGCCTTCATTAATAATTCCCTCAATAATTGGATTAAAATGATCGACTAAATGGGTCAGATTATCCATTCCCATACCTCGAATTGCTTCTGCATCTAGTCCACCTTTTAAAGCGCCGCATTTTGAGTGACCTAAAACAACGATCAATTTAGATCCTGCAACGTTACAACCAAATTCCATAGAACCCAAAATATCTTTATTAGCAAAATTTCCAGCTATCCTCACGCTAAAAATATCTCCTAATCCTTGGTCAAAGATCAATTCTGCCGAAGTACGGCTATCAATACAGCTTAAGATCACAGCGAATGGCCATTGTCCGGCCCTAGTGTCATTCACTTGCGCCAGTAAATCTCTGTTGGCTTTTAAATTTTGAACAAATCTTTGATTACCTTCTTTTAATATTTCAAATGCCCTTTCAGGAGTAATAGTCGCTTGTGTCTCTAAAGTATGTGCTTTCATTGTTCTAATTTTAATTTTGATTGATAATTTTTGTGTTAATTTTTGGAACCGAGTAACTTTTTTTGATATTCTCTAAGCTAACTATGATACCTTTTGTATAGGCATTATGCTTGTAATTGTGAATTGCTTCCAATACATCTGGATCGATATATCTAGAATTACTTCCATCAATAATCACATTAGTTTCATTCGGAATATCCATCAGTAACACCTGAATAGAAGCTTTGTTTAGGAACGATACTTCTTCTGCGAGTTTGATTCTGATGTTCTTTTTATTTCCTTCTTCTTGTACTCGGTAAAAGAAGGGATTGCGCATATTGGTTCTTAATAAGTAGAAAATAGATACAGCCATACCAATTCCAACTCCTTTTAATAAATCGATACCAACAACACCTATAATAGTAACCACAAACGGAATAAACTGATCCCAACCTTTGTGATACATATGCTTAAACAAAGCTATTCTCGCTAACTTATACCCAGTTACCAATAAAATTGCTGCCAAACATGACAACGGAATCATATTGATTAAAGAGGGAATACATAGTAAAGACAATAATAAAAGCAAACCGTGTGCAATTGCCGAAACTTTAGTACGGCCACCCGCATTTACATTAGCTGAACTACGTACGATTACCGCTGTCATAGGCAAACCACCCAACATACCACTGGCTACGTTACCTACACCCTGTGCAATTAGTTCCCTATTGGTTGGTGATACTCTTTTTAGCGGATCGATTTTATCTACCGCCTCAAGACTCAATAAAGTTTCTAAACTTGCAACAACCGCTATAGTTACGGCTACCACCAATACTTTAGAATCGAAAATCATTGAGAAATCTGGCAAGGTAAATAAACCGAAGAATTCTGCGGCGCTATTCACTACTGGAATAGTTACCATTTGGTTGTCTCTCAAAGCATTTGAAGAACCACCAAATACAATTGCACCGATGATACCAATGGCCACTACCACTAATGGCGCAGGCACAACGCTTAATTTCTTAAATTTAGGCCAAAGCACTAAAACAAGTATGGACACCAAACTGATAGCTATAGCAGCTACACTAAAATGCTGGAGCGCATTTCCCAAGGCGGAGAAAGTGTTCTCTCCATCTTTTTGAAAAAAGCTCTCATCTCCAAAGAAGTCGCTATCTACACCTAAAGCATGGGGCAATTGTTTCATAATCAACAAAATACCAATACCCGCCAACATACCCTCGATTACGCTAGAAGGGAAATAGTTACCAATAGTACCCGCTTTGATTAGCCCTAAAATGAGCTGGAAAACACCAGCCAAAACTACTGCCATTAAAAAGGCCTGATAGCTACCTAAACTAGTAATCGCAGCTAGTACGATAGTGGTTAAACCCGCTGCCGGACCACTTACACTTAATTGAGAACCACTGATAGAGGCTACCACCACACCGCCAATGATTCCAGTAAGCAAACCTGCAAATAGAGGAGCACCCGAAGCCAAAGCAATACCCAAACACAGTGGCAATGCCACTAAAAACACCACGATACTTGCTGGCAAATCGGCTTTTAAGTTCCTTTTTTGCAAATATTTACCGATTCCGCTTCCCATCGAAGCCGAATTTGAATTTTTCATAAAGAATTATATTAATTTCTAAGGTTATTATAAGAGTTTAGCTCCACAAATATGTGATGCTAATGATTACATTAACTTATGAGAAATTAGGAGGCGGTGTTGGAACCGAAGGATGGTGTGGATCGACATAACGTCGAGAGTGCTCAATAAAGCTATTAGGAACACCACAATCTAAATCAAGATGTACGTAGTTAAGGTCATATTTCGGAAGAACCAATTTATAATCTACAAACTTAGCACCTGATTTTCCTTTATCTTCCGAGGTATTTTCATTTTCTAATTGCATAATTACTGAAACCATAAATTCATCATCGCAATGCGATAAAAATACAGGCGCACCAGAAATGATCATTTTTGAGACAAAGATGCTCATAAATGTGACCATGATTAGTAACTTGTATTTTCTTAGATTCATAAATTTCTAATGCAATTCTAATTCTTCCAAAGAAATCCCGAATTAATTTAAAATCAAAATATATTACGTAATATATTTGTAATATAAGGATAATGTTACGGTGATCTCAAAATTATTAGGCATTTTCAAACTTTATTTCAATATAAGTATTTCAATCTATTTTATAAACCCAATGAGGAACTTTTTGGTTTTTGTATTCTTTCTTTTACCTATTATCGCCGAAGCGCAAAACAATAATGCGCCTTCATCTTATGACCCTCACGATATTAAAATAACTGGTTATCTGCAAACTCAGTTTCAAATAGCTCAATCACCTGGAATTTATTCTTGGTCTGGAGGAGATTTTAGCGAGCATTCTAGTAGCCGTTTTATGCTTAGACGTGGTCGTTTGAAAGTAGATAGAGTAGATAAATTCTCTTCAGTGGTTTTTCAGTTAGATGGTACACAAGACGGCGTTAGAATTATGGATGCCTTTATTCAATTCCACAATCCAGAAGACAAATCTTTGAAATTTACAGCAGGTTTATTTAACAGACCATTTGGCTACTCTATTGTTTACTCATCTGGCTACAGAGATTTTCCAGAAAGAGCTCGTGTTTTCCAAACTTTAATGCCAAGGGAAAGGGATTTAGGGGCAATGATTTCCTATAAACCAAACAAAGCTTTCTCTTTTATTACCGCAGAACTTGCTGTAGTTAATGGTAGCGGATTAAATGCCCGAGATTATGATTCCAATAAGGACATTATCGGCAATTTAAGTTTCAATTTTGACAGTTTGGCCAATAAAAAATTACATTTAGGTTTTGGGGCTTCGATTTACAAAGGAACCGTTAGAAACAATACAACTACAGTATTTAAGCCTATAAACAGTGGTTTTTCCAACTCAACTGATGCCACCAACGAAGGGTATAATTTCAGAAGAGATTACTATGGTGCCAACCTTCAGCTTGGCTATAAAAATAGCTTTGGAGAAACTACCTTTAAAACAGAATATATAGAAGGTAAACAACCTGGAGTAGCAGCCTCTGCAAGTACTTCTGGACTAGCTGCGAGTACGAGTTTTGCTACCCAGCCCACTGGAAATTTATATCTGCGCAACTTTAACGGCTACTTCTTTTGGCTAACACAGCAAATCGCCAATAGCAAACTAACCGCTATAGTTGGCTATGATGTTTACGACCCAAATACTGATGTCGATGAGTCTGAAATAGGTATGGTAGGTAGCAATACTACTGCAGGAGATATCAAATTTAGCACACTAGGCTACGGATTTACTTATGCGCTAAACGGTCGTTTAAAACTAACCGTTTACAATGAACACGTAAAAAATGATGGTACAGCATTGCCAAATTACCAAAGCGACATTAAAGACAACGTATTTACCACTCGTCTGCAATATAGATGGTAGAATGTGGTTAACTGTTTAAATTGGTTAACTGCTTAGATCGATCTATTGTTAAATTGCTTTATTGCTTTATTGTTGCGAACTTGTTAGGCAGATTTTTCGGACTTTCGGAATAGCCCAATGAACAAGTGAACTAATGAACCATTAAACCAAGTGTACCAAAACATATGAACAACAAAATCGAAATCTTAAAAGACAAAATACAGAAAGCACATTTAGGTGGTGGACAAGCTCGTATTGACAGCCAACATCAAAAAGGCAAACTTACTGCTCGCGAACGTATTCATTTCTTATTAGACGAAGGAAGTTTTGAAGAAATTGGAATGTTAGTTACTCATCGTAGCACGGATTTTGGAATGGAGAACGAAAAATACCTTGGCGATGGCGTAATCACAGGGTATGGTACCGTAAATGGCAGGTTAACCTACGTATTTTCTCAAGATTTTACAGTTTTTGGAGGCTCATTATCTGAAACCCATGCAGAGAAAATCTGCAAGATTATGGATATGGCCATGAAAAACGGTGCGCCAATTATCGGTTTAAATGATAGTGGAGGTGCTCGTATTCAAGAAGGCGTGGTTTCATTAGGTGGTTATGCTGATATTTTCTATCGCAATGTACAAGCTTCCGGAGTTATTCCTCAGCTTTCGGCCATTATGGGTCCTTGTGCTGGTGGTGCGGTGTATTCTCCTGCCATTACAGATTTCATTCTAATGGTAGAAAATACTTCTTATATGTTCGTAACTGGACCAAACGTGGTGAAAACCGTAACTCATGAAGAAGTAAGTTCTGAAGAATTAGGTGGAGCAAGTACACATGCTACCAAATCTGGGGTCACCCACTTTGCCTGTGCTAACGAAATTGAAGCCATCAACCACTTAAAGAAAATTCTGAGCTACGTACCACAGAACTGTGAGGATACAGTCCCTTCTATCCCATACGAGCCAAGCAATGAAGAAAGAGCTGTACTAAACGACATCCTGCCTTCAAATGCGAACCAACCTTACGACATCCGTGAGGTGATTGCACAAGTCACGGATGAAGAAAGCTTTTTTGAAGTACACGCAGCTTATGCAGAAAATATGGTAGTAGGCTTCGCCAGATTAGCTGGAAGAAGCATCGGTGTGGTTGCCAATCAACCAGCGTACTTAGCAGGAGTTTTGGATAACAATGCTTCAGTTAAAGCAGCAAGATTTGTACGCTTTTGCGATTGCTTTAATATTCCTTTATTAGTTTTCGAAGATGTTCCTGGATTTTTACCAGGTACCGACCAAGAATGGAATGGCATCATCACCAATGGTGCAAAATTATTGTACGCCTTTAGCGAAGCTACTGTTCCTCGTATTACGGTGATTACCCGTAAGGCTTACGGTGGCGCCTATGACGTGATGAATTCTAAGCACATTGGTGCCGATATGAACTATGCTTGGCCAAGTGCAGAAATTGCTGTAATGGGTGCAAAAGGTGCTGCCGAAATCATCTTCAAGAAGGAAATCAATACTGCAGAAAACCCTGAAGAAAAATGGTTGGAGAAAGAAAAAATATATTCTGATATATTTGCGAACCCTTACCGTGCAGCAGAACGCGGTTTTGTAGATGAAGTTATCGAGCCATCTAAAACTAGAGAAAAATTAATCAAAGCATTTAAGATGCTTGAAAACAAAGTGGTAAATATGCCTAGAAAAAAGCATGGCAATATTCCACTTTAGGAAATTGAAATGCAGCATATTTTAAAACGAACTGACGTAATTTTAATGGCCTTTTGTACAGGCCTCATTGTAGCAAATATCTACTATTGCCAACCTTTGGTAATCCTCATTGCCAAAGATTTTAATTTGAATGAGAGCGATGCTGGAAGTATTACTTTCTTAACGCAGGCCGGTTATGCGATCGGTTTATTTCTTCTAGTGCCACTGGGTGATATGTTTGAGAAGAAAAAGCAGATTTTATTTACTACAGCATTAGCTGTTGTTGCTTTGATTATTGCAGGGTTTGCAAAAAGCTTCATTGTCTTAGAAATAGCAAGTGTATTGATTGGAGCCTGTTCTATCGTTCCGCAATTGATTTTACCACTTACTGCATCACTAAGTAACGACGAAAATAGAGGTGCAAATATTGGCATTGTAATGAGTGGTCTGTTGGTTGGTATTTTAGCATCAAGGGCAGTAAGTGGCATAGTTGGAGATTTATTCGGTTGGCGAGCGATGTTTTTAATTGCCGCCGCAATTTGTACGCTACTCATCTTTTTAATGGCTATCCGTTTTCCTAAAAACCTTCCAACTTTCAAAGGAACTTACAAAGAATTGATGAGCTCAATGTTTGGTTATATTAAAACGCAACCAGCATTAAGAGAAGCTTCATTAATTAACTTCTTTGCCTTTATTGTTATCATGGGATTTTGGACTACCATGGTACTATATTTAGCTAATCCACCATACCAATTTAGCACTTATCAAATCGGATTGTTCGGTATTGCAGGTGCGGCAGGAGCTTTGGCTGCACCATTGGTCGGAAAATTAAGTGGCGGCAGTAATCCTCGTAAAAACTTAATGATTGGTTTTATTTTAGAACTGATTAGCGTAGGTCTGTTTTATTTCACGGGCCACAATGTTTTCCTTTTCGTTATCGGAATTATTTTGATAGATATTGGCCAGCAAGCAATACACGTAACCAACCAAACCCGTATTTATACCTTAGTTCCCGAAGCACGAAATCGGCTCAATACCATTTTTATGTCGGTAAGTTTTGTGGGTGCAGCCTGTGGTTCTGCTTTAGGTTTGTGGTTATGGAGCTTAGGTGGTTGGACAATGTTCTGCGCCGGCGTTACAGCCATCATCATTTTAAATATGTTGATCTATCAATTTTATAAAAGAAAAAATTAAATATGAAACCATCTAAATTACTCATCTCATTGTTATTTATCCTTGCTTTTGAATTAGCTAATGGACAAGACACTACGAAAACACCGATTCCTGAAGTGGTATCACTAAATAAGGTAAATATCTTTATACCTAGTTTGGGACTTGAAAGAGAACAAAAATTAACCGCTACTACCACTTTAACTTTGGGCATTAATTATCAATTCACCTTTCTTAGAGAATATATTCCCTATATGAATTACAATGGTTATTCTCTTACCAATCAAGGAGTAGCTACAAACAGTAAATTAAAGGCAGTACCTGGAGCCAATCTTAATTATCGCTATTATTATAATCTCGATGTACGACATGCGAAAAACAAAAGCACCTTAAACAATACCGCAGATTATATAGGTTTAGATTTCGGAGCTGTTTTTCCTAAAATGTTTAACGAAAAAAATCAATATAATTACCAAATAGCAATCACTCCAAACTGGGGTATCCAAAGAACACAAAATAAAAATGCAAATTTCGAATTTGCGGTGGGTCCTTCGCTAGTAATCAATCCTTACGAAGTGTTATTAGGTGTTGGAATAAAAGTTGGTGCATCGATACTTTAATAAAATGAGTGCTTTAATAGAACAAATTTTTCCTGCGCTTACTTGGCGTATCAGACAATTAGCCATGTATCCAGAAAAGGAAATTACAGATATGGAATTGCCAGGTGATTTCGACGCAATGCACTTCGGGCTCTACCACCAATATGAATTGACTGGTGTAGTTTCCTTATTTATTGATGGTACCACTGCTCAATTTAGAAAAATGGCAGTGCTGCCCAGCGATCAAGGCAAAGGTTTTGGTTTACAACTGTTACAATACCTTGTTGATTATTGCAAATCGCAAGGCATTAAAAACTTGTGGTGCAACGCCCGAGTAAGCGCTATCGGATTTTATAAAAAAATTGGTTTCGAAACTGTTGGCGAACCTTACGAACGAAACCAATTAGCATACATTAAAATGGAGCTTACTTTTTAGGTAAAGCTTTATTCAAATCCATTACAGGAGTTAAACCTTCAGACGGTATATAAATAATTTGTGGCAAACTGCCTTTATCCGCCAATTTTTCTAAAGTTCTGATAAACAAATATTGGTTATAGATACTAGAAAGTGTCCCATTTTCCACTTTCATTGCTTCTGCCATACCTTTGGCACGTTCAATTTCAGCAGCTGCATTGAGCTTTTCAGCTTCTAACCTAGCTTTGGCTTCTTCCACTAAAATTCTACGATTCTGTTCAGCTTTAGCCATTTCAGCTTTTCCAGCCATTTCTTGCTGCCAAACATTATAGCGAGGCAAGCCCCACATTAAAGCCACAATAACAATTAAAACAAAGAGTGCCGTAGGAATAAAAATTTTGATTACGTTCATATGATATAGTTTTACAGTTTCCAGTAATATAATGATTTTCGTGTCAAAAATCAAGAAACAGGTTTCATTAATTGCCTTTAAATTGTACATTTACCACCATACATATAATTACAACTATGGCAAAAAAGAAAGACGAAAATAAAAAGCATGTGCCTGTAGTTACCAAAAAATCACTACAGTTTTTCGAAAAATATATCAATAACGCCGCACCTACTGGTTATGAGTGGGAAGGACAGAAACTTTGGTTAGAATATCTTAAACCTTACGTAGATGAGCATTTCGTAGATAATTATGGTACTGCTGTAGGCGTAATCAATCCAAAAGCAGCATATAAAGTAGTTATTGAAGCTCACGCTGATGAAATTTCTTGGTACGTAAACTACATCACTAACGATGGTTTGATCTATGTAATTCGCAACGGCGGTTCCGACCATCAAATTGCACCATCAAAACGCGTAAATATCCACACCGAAAAAGGTTTTGTAAAAGCTGTATTTGGCTGGCCTGCAATTCACACTCGTCATGGTGAGAAAGAACAAACACCAGAATTGAAAAACATCTTCTTAGATTGCGGTTGCACTACTAAGGAAGAAGTGGAGGCTTTGGGTGTTCATGTGGGTTGTGTAATCACTTACGAAGATGAATTTATGGTGCTAAACGATCGTTATTACGTTGGTCGTGCTTTAGACAACCGTGCTGGTGGTTTCATGATTGCCGAAGTAGCTCGTTTACTAAAAGAGAATAAGAAAAAACTACCTTTTGGTTTATATATTGTGAACTCGGTACAAGAGGAAATTGGCTTACGTGGTGCCGAAATGATTGCGCATCGCATTAAGCCGAACGTAGCGATTGTTACCGATGTAACTCACGATACTACCACGCCAATGATCAATAAAATAACACAAGGTGATTTATCTGCCGGAAAAGGACCTGTGGTTTCTTACGCACCAGCAGTACAAACCAACTTGAACAAATTATTGATCAAAACTGCCGAAAAAGCGGGTATTCCGTTCCAACGTCAGGCATCTTCACGCTCTACAGGAACTGATACTGATGCTTTCGCCTACTCAAACGGTGGTGTACCTTCGGCATTAATTTCATTGCCTTTGCGTTACATGCACACTACGGTTGAGATGGTACACAAAGAAGACGTTGATAATGTAATCAGCTTAATTTACGAAAGTCTGTTGGCCATCAAAGACGGACAAGATTTTAGAGAGTTCAAATAGGAATAAAGATAAAAGAACAAGGAACAAAGATAGGTTCGAGATTAATTTCTCGGACCTTTTTTTTATTTTATAATCGCCGCCGTCATTGCCAGGCACCTTTGTCCCGACTACTTGGGGAAGCAATCTTACAAAGGTTAATAATTTCATTTGCTTTAAGATTGCTTCGTTCCTCACAATGACGAATCTCTATTCATTTTGAAAAACAAAACCAGTATTACTATTTCCCGATAGTCCCGCCAATGTTGCTGCCGTGAAAAACGGCATACACGAATGTCGGGTTTATTTTACTACTGTCACTGCATAAAATAGCAAACTGCACAATGTTATAGTTTTTAAGTTATTATCTTAAAGGTAGCAACTGTTACCTACGTAATCCTCTAAAATATTTTACTATGACAGAAATAAGTTTAAATTTGAGAAAGGCATATAGCTGGGTTTATGATGCATAAGAATGCAAAAAAACAAATGGATTGACGCCACTATGCGATAAGTTATTGGCTAAAAATATATCCTATTTTAAAACAGATTCTTAAGAAGAAAAAAATACTTATTTTTTTTATATTATAAAAGAAAATGACGGAATACAAGAACATACTTATAGAACTTATAAAAAATAAAGAAACATGGCGAGAACTGAAAACCGAACTTTCTAAGTTTAATGTTCATTTGACCGAGACAAGCAAAAAAGATACAAGAGCGGGCAAAATTTTTGAACTATTTACAAAAATATACTTTCTCGTTTCGCCGACCGAGAAGGATAATTTTAAAAATGTGTGGCTGTTTGAAGAAACACCTCTTGAAGTCAGAAACAAGCTCAACTTAGGAAATCAAGATTATGGTGTTGATCTAGTTTTGCAAGATATTGAAGATCGTTTTTTTGTTGTTCAATGCAAATATAAGAACGACGAAACTAGTAAATTGAATTGGTCAGCTGATAAAATTGCCAACCTTTTTGCTTTTTGTCCAAATGCTAATGGATACATAGTTTTTTCCAACGCAATTGATCTAGACAATGTTTCTAAAACAAGACATGATAATTTTACCTTTTACGGAGTTGCCAATTTAAATGAAATCGATAAAGAGACATTCTGTTCTATCCACAGTTTATTAACCAAAAATCATTTAGCAGAAAGAAAAATTTTCGAACCACTGCCTCATCAAGAGACTGCAATCCACGAATGTACACAATGGTTTACAGAAGGTGAAGAGTCGAGAGGGCAATTGATTCTACCATGTGGAGCAGGTAAAACCTTTACCGCACTGTGGATTAAAGAGAAACTGCGAAGCAAAAACACCTTAGTACTTGTGCCTTCTCTCGCTTTGTTAAGGCAAATAAAAAATGAATGGTCAAAGCAACGGAAAATTGCCTATCAATATCTTTGTGTGTGCTCTGAAACAGACATTGATAGGGATAGCACAGACACGCTGGTCACTCACACCTATGAAATAGATACAAGAGTTACCACTGATACAGAACATATCAAATCCTTTCTTTCAAATCAATTTGAAGAGAAAGTAATTTTCTCAACTTATCATTCTCTCCAAGTTATTGCAGACGCAATGAAGGATATAAATTTTGAATTTGACTTTGCCTTTTGCGATGAAGCTCATAAAACGGCGGGTGTTGGAAATAACAAATTCGGTTTAATTCTTAGCAATAATCAGGTTCCTTCAAAATATAGGTTATATGCAACTGCAACCCCAAGAATTGTAAAAGAGTCTTTAAAAAAGAAACTGGGAGATGACCTAAAATATGCGTACGATATGAACGATGCCGACACATTTGGTTATGAGTTTCATCGAATGACATTTAAGGATGCAATTGAAGAAGAAATCCTTGTTGACTACAAAATTGTAGCTATTGGCGTAAATAGTGATGAGCTTAAAGAATATATAGAGCAACGAAGATTTATAGATAAAAACATTTCAATAGATGAACTAGCTAACAATTACGCTCTCGAACATGTAATGAAAAAGTATAACGTAAATCACGGCTTGACATTCCATTCAAGAGTTAAATTAGCTCAAGAATTTGCAAATAGACATGGCCAGTTATTTCCCAATACAAAAACTTTTTCTGTTAGCGGTGAACAACCAACAAGTTATAGAAACTTGGTACTTGAAGAATTCAAAAATTCAGAAAAAGCAATTGTTTCAAATGCCAGATGTTTAACAGAAGGTGTTGATGTTCCAACTATTGACTTAGTTTATTTCTGTGACCCTAAAAACTCTAAAGTTGATATTGTTCAAGCGGTCGGGAGAGCATTGCGTAAGAAAGAGGGGAAGAAATTAGGTCTAATTGTAGTTCCAATTTATCATTCAAAAAAAGATGATGTAGAAAGCTCGATAAGTTCTGGCTCATTTAAAAATTTGCTTCAAGTTATTCGTTCCTTGTGTGACCAAGATGAAAGGCTTCAGGATGAGATTAATTGTCTCGCATTTGGAAAAGGCAAGAGACAATCAAAAAAGATTGATATTATTTCAGAAGGACAAGACAAAATCATATTAGAAGGATTTGAAGAAAAGTTAAGAAATTCACTTTTCGATCAAATTATTGAGAAGTCTTCTAATAATTGGGATTTATGGTTTCTAAATCTTATAAATTACTTAAATAATAATAATCAAGAATATCCGAGTAAAGAAAAACACAAAGATTTATATAATTGGATTACTATTCAAAGGCATAGAAAAAAAAACGGCACACTCAAAAATGAAGAGTTACGAAAATTACACTCTATGAATTTTGTTTGGAGTATCATAGATTGGAGGTGGCAAAAAATGTATAATCAATTTCAAGAGTATTCTAAAGATAACGTATTTCCTCCATGTCAAGGAATCGATGATGTTGAGTTAGTAAAATGGTATAAGTATCAAATTAACTGTATAAGAGAAAACAAAATCCTTTCCAAAGAACAACAAAGACAATTCCTTTCAATAGAAAATAGATTTTTAGGCTCTTCAAGTAGAAAAAAATGGTTTGAGCCATATAATGATCTAGTGAAGTTTAGGCAGGAAAACCCGACAAAATGGCCTCAATATGATAGATACAATAGCAAATCAATTGAAAGTAAACTTCATGTCTTCTGTCAAATCATGAGAAGTAGATATCGAGAAAGTGATTTAGGGGACTTTTGGTTTGAAAAAATGGTAGAAATTGATTTCAATTTTGAAGGAAAAACTGATAACTGGACTCAATATTGGCAAGAAATAAAAGAAAAATTAGAAAATCGAAATTCTATTTCAGTTGAAGAACTTGGGAATAATGCGTATTCATGGATTTCTAGATACAGGAAGAATTATGAAGAAGGAACTTTATCTGATTATCAAAAAAAGAAAATAGAAGAACTTAAACTTGATCGATTCTTTGAAACTTGGGAACAGAAGTTTGAGAAAGTAAAAATTTGGGTTGAGATAAACGGGAAACTTCCGACTAAAATAACACAAAATATTTTTCATTCATGGCTTGGTTCTCAAAGGTCACTTTATAAAAAGAATAAGCTTAATGAAGAACAAATTAATGCTATTAATTCAATTGGATACAAACTAGATGTTAAAGGAAAAGAAAAGGAACAAGCTAGGTGGATTGAAATGTTTGACAGTGTAAATATCTTCAAATCAAAGAATAATAATTGGCCGAGATTTAGAGTAGGAGGTGTCGAAGAACAATTGTATAATTGGTGTCAAAGTCAGCGACAAGCGCAAGCAGGCACACATTCTGGCGGCAGAAGGAAGCCTTTACAGCAATGGCAAGTAGACAAACTTGACTCAATCGGTTTTCATTGGTCATCGCTCGAACTAAATAATATTGAATGGGAATCAAAATATCAAGAATTAATCGATTTCCTCAAAAGCAACAATTTATACGACCTGAAGTCAACTAACAAACTATGGAGATGGATTTACAACCAAAATATTTCTTATTCAAATGGCGGATATGACGAAATTAAAAATAATAAATTGCTTGAATTAGGCGTGGATATTTCGAAGCGAATTACCAGTGATGGATTTGGTAAATGGTCAGCGAAAATTAGAGAAATTGCTCAGTTTGTTAAAAAAAATGGACACTATCCTAAAGCAGGGACTGACAAAGCTCAAAGTAATCTTTATCAATCATTAGTAAGGGCGAGGAAAGCATATGGTAGTAATAAGCTATCAACAAGACAAATAGCCTTTTTAGAAGAACTCAATATTAATCTACGATAGTATCAAATAAACTACAAAACGGCCAAAAATAGTCCAATTGTGCTAGCCTGAATTAGAAAACCCGATCAAATAACAATAATTATGGAGAAATTGGTTCTTGAGAAATACATCCCAAATATTCGAAATAGGAATTAACCTCATAGAAAATAAGTTTTCTCTTTACGGTCGGTCTTATCAGCAGCAACAGGATCTAAATAAAATACCAAACTACTATTTTACATCTCCGAACCTTTAAATTAATAGTCCGTTGACGTTATTTAAAGCTCCGTTGAGGTTAGGAGGGCCATACGGGAGTATTTAAAATTATGACACCGATGGGGTTCGGGACGTGTAATTTGGAGTTATAGTACCCGAAGATTTGGGTGTAAAACCTCTAACTTGGATTATAGAATGTCTAAAGACCATTAAACAACCACATCGGATGATTGCAGAATGTAAACGGATTACAAAAGATATGTTCGAAATCTAGTGTATGTTAGCGGGGACGTCAATGTCATATTCCAACTCCAAAAAGCCCTTCATTGGAGCTGCCCTAATTATAAATCCTTGCCAATACGCATTGCTAGACAAGCGCAAATAGTATCCCTCAATTTGCAAAATAGACCTGATTAAACGAAAAGCCGGCAAGCGAACGAAGTGAGTGCGAACTTGAAGTGAAAGCAGGACTTTCGGAAGTTTAAAGCTTCTGTTATTTCTCTTCAAAGCTATCTACAAGAAAAGAAAGATAGCTTAGCTGCATTCGTAATGATGAGCCAACATTTAATAAAAGCTACCATCGCCCCTACGCATAATCTGGCGACCATTCCGGCTTCTAGCACCACTCCACTTCTGTAAACGTACATTTGCCCGCAACATAAAATACCTACTCAATGCATTGGTACGAGTTTCCGTTTTTACTAAATCAGTTACGTTTAGGCTTACAAAGTTATTCTGCTCCAATATATCAAAAGCTTGGAAAGTAATAGATGCTCTGCGTTTCCAAAATTCCTTTTCTATATAAGCATTAATTACTAAAGGATTGCTGGTGATATTCGCATTAATACCACTCACAAAATTTTTTCTGGCACTGTAACCAAAAATTAAAGATTGCCACATATAAAACTTACCATCAATATTTAATGCAAAAGTTTGGGTATTAATTTCGTTAGTGTTAATAGTATTTTTCGATTTCGTGATGTTGTAAGATACATTTGGATTTACCTCTATCCATTCGTTCGGGTTAATTCGTGGTCCAAAACGTTCCGTAATATCCCAGATATGAGTAACACTTTGAACATTATTGCTCATCGAAACCGCATTGTTGTAGTTTACATTCCCACTCAAAGTCAAATTATATTTCCTATTGTTAAGTTGTTTACTTACAGAGTGATTTCCTCTTATACGGTAACCTCCGTTCATATTTACAAATCTAGTTTCGTTACGTAGTAGTTGGTTGTTATTATTAAAAATCTGTACTACGTTTCTTACTACCGAGTTATCTATAAAAGTTGAATTAAGGTTTACAGAATAGTTTAATTTCTGGTTGGCAATGTAATTATTATAACTAGCGGCAATAGTATGGTTAAAAGTCACCTTTAAATCTGGATTACCTACAATGGTATTTTGAGGGTTCGAGACATCCCTTACAGGTTGGATTTGGTCAAACGTAGGCTCGTTTGCGTTACCAGAATAGTTTAACTGCAAATTATGCGTTTTAGAAAACTGATATTGAAACCTTGCAATTGGAATAAGGTTAAAACTATTACGATTAGTGGTTGTGCCCAAACTTACTTTGGTTCCACTTAAAACCGCTGGTACGCCGGTAAGCCCGAGCGAAAACCTTACCTTGGAAGTATTGGATAATCCGTAACGATAATTTAAAGCAATACGGGCTTGAGTAAAAGAATAATCATAGATATTGCTCAATTCATCTACTATGGTTCTGTTCTCAAATGCATCTATGTCGCTAGTAATTGCCCTATTATCATAACTATTGCGATTTACCTGTGTGTTAAATTCTAACTGACTATTGGTAGCTATAGGTTCTACATAAGTAAAACTTCCTCGGTAATTAGACGTTAGATTTCTTCTTTCAATTAAGCGGTGCACGAGCGAGTCTAATACATTGATATCATCCTTGTAAAACTTGGTGTTACGTTCTTGCTCCGTCTCCTGGTTGGAAGTATTAAAGCTAAACTGCAAAGAAAGATTTCTACGTGGCTTATTAAAAATATGCTGATAGAAAACAGTGGCACCAATATTTGGTTTGGTATTACTGCCCAAACTACTCCCCAACTGATTTTGGGTAATTAACTGGCCAGATTGCCCGATACTTGATAAACTATTGCTGTATGTAGAAACAAAAGTAATTTCTGGAGTTACTCTTAAAAAGTTATTGCTATCAATATCTGCCTCCAGCTCTAAGTTAAAATTATGATTTTTAGTATTATTATCCCGCTCACTTTCATTGATAGAAAAAATGGTTCCTCTGGTACTATAAAATTCAGAAACGCTACTATTTAAAGAATTAGAATTCTCCGAATTATAACGATAGTTGGTATTGATACGTACTTTTTTACCTAGCTGATCGCGGTAAGAAAAGGCTGCCGTGCCCCTATTGGTTATACCTCCACTGCCACTCGACGAATTTCCGCCGTTTCCTCCACTACTATTGCCTCCTCTATTACCTCCGCCTCCATTATTACCACCATTTCCACGATTACCACCACCGCCATTATTTCCGCCCATATTTTCTCCGCCCATATTGTTGGCTGCAACACCAGTTACAGTATTGTTTAAACGTAAATTAAGTGTGAGATTTTGATTTCCATTTAACCTTGTACCAAAGAGGGAACTCTCATACCTTTCGTTATTTCCGGCGCCAGCACTAATATTTGCGGAATTACCTACAGACTTATCGGTTCGTGTAACAATGTTCAGTATCTTCTCTGGATCGCCATCCTTAATTCCCGTTCTGGCAGCTTGGTCGCCATAATCGTCTACAATTTGTATTTTATCTACAATTTCGGCTGGTAAGTTTTGAATAGCAGTACTTACATCACCCCCAGAGTATACTTTACCATTAATTTTAGCTTTGGTCACATTGTTTCCCTGATGAATTAAACTTCCGTCGTTTCCAACTTCCATTCCTTCCATTTTCTTTAATAACTCATCAACTGTAGCATTTTCCCTAACAATATAGTCACTTGCCTTATATTCTACCGTATCGGTTTTATAAGTAATAGATGGCGTGCCATTAATAACTACTTCATTCAATGTATTTGCCATGGATTTCAAGATAATGGGATCCATTACAACTCTCGGTATAGCGTCATTTTGCTTATATTTATTGATTTGCTGTTTATATCCCATCATGGTAAAACTCATGGTATAAGTAGCCATTTTCACGTTCTTAAATACAAAAATCCCATCTGGATTGGTGCTGGTAACCAGTGTATCTCTTTCTGAAGTTAAACGAACAGTAACTCCAGGTACACCTAAATCTGTAGTATCTTTTACAATTCCACTAATTTCTCTAGTTGCAATTGGAGGCGGTACATTTTTTCCTTTTTGCGGCGGATTTTGACCGAACAAATTACTTGAAACACTCAAAATACATAGTAGCATAGTTAGCTTAAATAATAGCTTCTTCATTTTCATTTCTTTGAATGTCGCTATTATTTTTGAATAGTATATTTACCCCAAAAGTCGGTAGCAACCATCAAATCCTGTTGTGCCATATTGTTACCACCGCCAAAACCTCCTCTATTATTTCCACCACCAAAACCGCTGCCACTTGCATTAGTCCTCATTTGGAAATTACCTTGTCTACCATTTAGTTTTATCTGATAAGCAATTTCCTTCTTGTCGTCTATCGATATTTGTAGCATTGATAATGGAATTGCAATTTCACAGAAATAGGCTTTCTGCTCATCCATTTTAGCTACCGATTTTATTCCATATTCGTTATAGATAGAAATCAGTGAGTCGGTAATATTATTAAAACCTTTGACTTTGATTTCCTTTATGGCAGCTAATTGGTTTTTTCGTTGTTCAAAAGCAATCGAATCACGTTGTTCTTGCGTTTGCTCAGTTCTATTTTGACCAATTCTCTGTCTATTTTGACCTCCTTGTGAACCACCACGATTCGCGTTATTTCTAGCGACTAAAGGATAAGTAACTATATAAGTCTCTTCCTCCTTTTTCTTTCCTTTTGTATTAATACTAACCGAAATGCCTCCCGCAAAAACCTTCGTAATAACGTCGTTATTGATGGCTCTAATAGCTAAATACAAATTTTTATCATCATTAGAAATCGTATAAAGTAATCCAGTACGTTTATTTTCTGCAGAAAAATTATTCCACTCAAGATTTTTGCCGTCGATTCTAACTGCTATCGGAGCTAGTATTGTACCCGATTGAATATCTGGCAGTTTTTGCGCATAGCCATCTAGACCTATGTAACAGAGTAATAAAAAAGCGTAAAATAGCTTCATAATTTTTGTGGTTTACATTTGCTGTTAGTGATGATAGACCTTAAAAATCAAAAAAGGATTAAAAAATAATACAAAAAAAAATCCTCAGCACATAGACTGAGGATTTAGTATAACATTTTAAATCTATTTAGCTGATGATGATTTATAAGTCTCGGCTAATTTTAAGGCATTATATGCGTTTACAATGCCTCCACTTACACATAAGTCTGAAAAACTAACACGTACAGTCTCTTCTTTCTCATTGGTATACTTCACTTTTCTGGTGACTTTAGTAACTGATTTCATGATGATATCCTTTAAATCTACAGCAGTTAAATCAGGATAATAGCTTAGTATCAATGCTGCCAAGCCGGAAACTACTGGTGCTGCCATACTAGTGCCATCAAATTCTTCATATTTCGAATTAGGTATAGTAGAATTTATCATAAAACCCGGAGCAAAAACATCAACGTTGTGTTTTCCATAATTAGAAAAAGAAGCTTTTAGCTTATCATCATCTTTATAAGCACTAGCACCAACAGTTATCCAATTTTTTGCATGGGGCAATTTGTACTTCAAACTATCTAAAGGGGCTGGCTTTACCAAAGCGTCTCTTCTTGGTGCCCCATTTGGACCGCCATTTACTGAATTAGGTGTTGGTGGTATAAATGGCTTCGTATCTACCTTTTTGTTTTTCTTGTTGTAAGCTTCTGCTTCTGGGCTATCATAATATTTTGTGGGAAAATTATCTGTCATGTCATTATTCTGATTATCATTGCCAGCAGCATGAACCAATAATACGCCCTTAGTTTCTGCATATTTAATTGCTTCATCTACGACTTTTTTATCCCATTTGTAACCCTTACCAAAACTCATGTTGATAATCCTAGCTCCATTGTCTACAGCGTATCGAATACCATTAGCTACATCCTTATCTCTCTCGTCTCCTTGTGGCACCACTCTAACGGTCATTATACTAACATTATTCGCCACACCTTTAATACCGATCTCATTATCTCTATTAGCACCAATAATTCCAGAAACATGGGTACCGTGATCTGCATCTGGGCCAATAACATCATTATTACCATAACTACGCTCATTAGAATTCTCGTAGTTATCACCAACTAGCAGTGCTCTTTCATCATAATTCTCATTCAAATTATATTTAAGCATTTGTTCGAGTTCTTTATGCCCTTTCTCAATAGATTGATAGAACTTCTCGATACTACCTTCGTCTTTAGCACCTTTACGTACGATTTTTTTAATATACTCTTGCATTTCGTCATCCGCCTTATACTTCTCCATATCTTCTAACGAAGGAATTTTCTTTTGATTGACTAATGCAACAGAATCCATTACTTTCTTAATCGCGATATAAATAGGAAAAACTGAACTTGCCTCATCATATTTCTTACCAAAATCAGAAACTACTTTTCTATATAAAGCATACTCTTCCTTCTCTACACTATCCAATACAGTAGTTCGGATCACTGATCTATACTTTGATTCCAACTTTCGTTTGATTCTCACCAATTCTAGATTATCATAAGCAAGATTTCCATTCTTTGAGCCTATGAAATTCCAACCATATACATCATCTATATAACCATTACCATCATCATCGATACCATTCCCAGGAATTTCTCTTTTATTGGTCCATAACACGTCCTTAAGATCTTCGTGTTTCACATCAGTCCCTCCGTCAATAACTGCCACCACAATTTTCTGCTTTGGTTTCTTATCTTTTAGTAGCTCCAGATAGGCCTTTTCGGTACTAATGCCAAAATAACCATTTGATAGCAAATCTAAATTGAACCAATTAGGGGGCAGTTTAACATCCTTATCCTGAGCGAAGCTAAAATTAAAACAGATAAGTAACGCGAAAAACGTTATAACAACTCTATAAACTCTCATCTTTTCCTTTTCAAAATATGTCATAATATACAAAAATAACTATTTAAAAAAGCAGTCCCGATGTGGACACAGAATTTTTAACAATAATTAACAGGGAGGTGATGGAGGGGCAGTCTTTGGACTACGGGGATATTGCAGCTGATCCCATGGATATTCCCTGATTTCCACATGGGTCTTTGATGTCCCAGGGACGTGCGGAGGCCCTTGCGCAGGGGCCGGAAGCGCTGCCGGATATTTCCGGGGCATAAAAAAAGCCCCCGACATTGCTGAAGGGGGCTGTTTAGGTATAGGCACCGACCTACTCTCCCACGTGTTACCGCAGTACCATCGGCTCGGATGGGCTTAACTTCTCTGTTCGGAATGGGAAG
>JASCOD010000017.1 GCA_029959615.1 Flavobacteriaceae bacterium PS02338
ATTTGTTTTGAAGGCAAAGATGGCCTACCGCAAACCGGTTGGGTATTGAAAAAGTATCTTGAAAAATAGACCATTTGAATTGGCCACCACATTCGGCAAGATATTTAAGCATAAAAAAAGGATAGCCTCGTTTTGCTATCCTTTTTATCTATCGAAGAACTTCAGTAGTTTTTAATTATGCGCCATTAGTTTCAGACAGCAAAATATCTTCGGTAATCATCTCTGAAACATTGATGGTCGGAACAATAAAACTATTGAATGACGTATTTTCTGTCTTGGCATGCAAAGCACCCCTGGTTGTCCCCACAGCAATCACCGCTAAATGGCTCATCAACGCCTTAGGTACGATAAAGCCCTCAGGCTTCAGGAAGCTCTCCCAAGCTTCCGATTGGATCTCAAAATCACAGGCGATCTCTAGCAACAAAAAAACCTTTTCATTACTATCAAACCTGATCGATACGCTGACCCTCACCTGTTGCTGCTCATCGGCAGCGAACTTTAGTGAAGTCTCCAGGTTCACCTGGTCGTCATCTACCTTTACATCAGGGAAGGCCGCAAATTGAACGGTTACGATACGGTTCAGTTTAAAGGGTACGTTATATCCTTTGTCCATTAGGCAGAGAGTTTAATTACTTTCGCATTCTCACTTGCTTCCATATAAGAGGCCCTCAATTGCTGAAAAGGTTTTCTTTCGCGATAGGCTTCCTTAGCTAATCCTCCCGCTGTAATACCAGATGAATGGTGATGATAAGCCGTATATGCTGTATGTTTGACCACTTCGATCAGGCCAATACCCAATGCCATTTCCAATTTACCAATGGTCTCCAAGGTCAGGTTCTCGCGGCCCTTGACAATCTTGTTGACCTGTTGCGGACTCACGTCCATCTTTTCGGCCAATTGTTTTTGGCTCATTGATTTATCGGCCAAAGCCTTGTTGATCTTGATCGCAATGGCCTGTGACTTTTTCAGCCATGAACGGTTCTCTTGCCTAAATTCAGCATCTTGATGCCATGAGGCTGTTTCCTTTGAAACTAAGGCCTCAAATTTTTGTTTGAAGTTCGCTACTGCCATAAGTTTAAAGTTAAAATTTGATAATCATCTTCATCTAGAACACCCTCCTCCCTGAGAAAGTTTTTTGTTGCTTCCAGTTTTTCAAGCTCCTGCAACAGATGCTGTCTATCATTCATGTCGGCAGTGAGCTTGATCGCCCCACCACTGACCACAAAAAAATTCGCGGAGATCCGTATAGCATAAACCCTAAGCCAACTTTTTCGTCTAGCTCCGGTTGCCTTGTTCTTTTGAAGAGATGGTTGTTTATAATCGTCGTTATTTAGTGGTTTAAATAAAGTTTGTAGCGTGTCGCCACTTTCTCTACCTGTTCTGCTCAGCCCTCGCAGCTGATTTTCGAGTTGATCGATTTCATCGAGTGTGATCTCGATGGCCTCTTCTACACTGATGTTGCCATATTGGTCTGCATAAAATCCATTTTTTAAGTCTGCGCTATGTTCGGAAAAAAAGCCATGTAAATATTCCACATCTGTCATCCGATCAAAGAAGGCGCTCCACTCATCCATCTCACTTCCTTCAAAGTGGACGGCGTACAAGCTCTCCTTTGTAATTTCAAATATAGTGGAAATTTTCATTAATCAACTTATAGGTTAATTTTTTTAACATTTTTTTAACATGCCAATATCAACCTTATACAGGAAAGAAACCAAGAGCGTAAAAAAACTGGTCCAAATATAACCGATTTGAATAAACTACAAAACACTGCGGCACATCGATTTATCCACATTTCAACAGCAGTTCCGACCTATCGGTTCATCCGCTCCATCAGCGCCTGTTTCACCTTATCGGTGAAGAGCGTTTGGTTCGCCCGTTCGGAAATGTCGTTATAGGTGCCGTAGAAGTTCTTGACCGAGGTATGGAAGACTTTTTCCATGTAATGGATGAAATTGGCCATGACCACTTTGCCGTGATTGATAGCCTCTGCGGACACTAGCCCATAGCAGCATTCTACAAAAGCCGCCTGGTTCTCCGTCCAAGTGTACATTTCTTCTCCAAAAAATTCCTGAAAACTCCCCAGCTCTTTATTGTTCACCTTCTCGATACGTCTTTCCAGATAACCCAGCAAGAGCTCATTTGACCAAACCTGGGCCAGCTTGCTGTCATGGCTGGTATTGAAACTTTCATCGAAATCCACCAGATTCTCATGCGGTGCCAAGTGTACCTCGAAGCGTCCCCGACGATAATAGTGTTCATCCAAATGGCTCGCTTCCCTGCGGACATAATCATAGAAGGCCGCATTTGCACTGAAATAATGCGCCACTTTTTCAAGTTCCCCAAGGTAATAGACTGATTGTGCTTCCAAGCCTGGTGGCCTACGCCCCTCCAGTTCCAGAACCGACTGGTGAAATAGCAGCTGGGCCTTGAACTTGGGCTTGATGGTCTTGAAGAACAGCATTTCATCCTCCACACATGCAGGTGCATTGCGCAGGAAATATTTCTTCAAACGCTTCATATACTCAAAGCCCAGTTCCACGCAACTCCCCAGCCACTGCAACTGCTCCTGACCATTACGGCTCAGTTCCATTAAGGCACACTGAAACTCTTCCAGCATCGCCTCATAAGGTTTAGTAAACATCAATTCCTCCTTTAGCTACGTCAGTTTCTCACCATAGGCTCCTATTTATTCGTTTAATACAAGTTCAAAACTAAGCTTCATCGGCCATCGTCATATTGACGAACATCACGATTTGCGACCTACGTCCTATTGAAAATTTCAGCTCGAATAAATAGCCATTTCTATCCACAAAAAAGGTGACGACAGTCACCAAATGGAGCGATAGGCCACCAGACCAACAGCAAGATTTCAGCTCAAATCATTAGCAACCACAGGAAAGATGGTGAACCAAAAACAACCATTGCGTGCATTTACAGGTACTTTCCGTGCAGTTAAGCCTAGGCTATCGACAAACAAAACCTAGTGAATAGCAGTTAATCTATCGTAACCTAGACGTTCCCAAAGCAGGCGAAATGCAAACCCAATAAGCTATGGTAGACCATGACCATACCGAACTGCTATTGACCCTGAATTACATTACCCCGCTCTCAGAGCCTTTCCAACAAAGGATTGGCAGACAGCTGTTGACCGAAACCTTCAAATCCAAACACCTGCTCCTACAGGTAGGCGAGATTGCCAAAAGGGTATACTATGTCAAATCGGGTTTCCTCAGGGGCTATTTTATCGATGAGAATGGCAAAGAGCACACCTCCTGGTTTGTCCAGAATGGGGATATCCTGCTATCAGCCTCCAGTTTTTTTGACCAATCTCCTTCAGCCGAATACATTGAGGTACTTCAAAACAGTATCCTCCAGTCACTGACTTGGTACGAGCTCCAGTCCTATTACGCCGATTTTCGGGAAGCCAACCTGATCGGCAGACTCTTGATCGAAAAATACCACATGCTGTCCGAAGCCAGAAATCGCTTCCTACGGATCACAGACCAGACCCAACGCTACACACTCCTGTTAACGGAATACCCAGCTATCGAACAGCTGACCACCGCCAAGAACATCGCTTCCTATCTCGGTATCAACCGGGAGACCTTGAGCAGGATCAAAAGTAAATTAATCAAAAGCAGCCTAAAAGTGATTCCGAAGATTCTGGTATTTTGATCAACTTTAGCACAACGGCTAGTAAATTAATTGGTTAATTTTAGGGTCAAATGGCTGGAGCATACCTATCTACTCTTTGTACCATTGAAAATTAGATCAGTTTTTATCAACAGTTAAATATAGATGACTATGAGAGGAATTTGCAAACTTTACCAGTGCGAATGCGATTTAAGGGAAAGCCATATCTATCCAAAATTCGTGATAGACCACTTTAAGAAAACAGGTTCAAGATTTATTCGACCTTTTGACATGCCCAATAAACGCATGCAAGATGGACTTAAAAAATACTACCTTTCAGAACGGGCCGAACAGGAGTTTGGAAAAAGGGAAAAATGGTTTGCTGAAAACATTTTCAGACCTTATTTAAGTGGAGAAAAAAAGCAATTTCAGTACGATGAAAACCTCTATTATTTCTCGCTGTCCTTTCTATGGCGCGTGCTCATCAACCAATTGGAATTGCCTTCCATCAAAGCTCTACCCTATTATCAGCTCCTGGAAGAAGTGGAGTTGGAATGGCGCAATTTCCTGTCTGCCTATCAATATCCTGAAAATCCCCCAAAGATCAACCTGCTTTTTACCGACAGGGTCAAGTCGCATGACCTTGGAGTTCCAGGTGTAGACTACTATTTTACCAGAACCCTTGACTCTACTATTGTTTCCAATGACCGTAATGATTTTATTGTGGTATATGGTAAATTTCTAAGGTTCGTTTTTTGGGTGACCATTAAAACCAAGAGCGATGTCAATAATGAATTTTTACTTGTCAATCCCATTGGTGGTACTTTCCATATCCCGCAACAGCTCAAAGATGATGGGATGGGTTCCTTCTTTATGAATAGGATTAAAGAAATCGAAGCCCTGCCCAAGCCAAGTGAAAGCCAACAAAATCTCATTGTAAAGGAGATACTAAAAAATCCTGAGCAATTTGCCACTTCAGACGCCGGACAGGCCATCTATAATGATCATGAGCATCTCAACCCGTCAACTCATGAAAGCTAAATACTCAAAAAGCGCTTTCAGAGATGAAGCGATCTAAAAGCTTTGGGGGTAATCCCTCGATAGCGTGTGAAATAGGTGCCAAAGTTCTCCCCGGAAGTGAAACCTAGCTCATAGGCGATGGCCTTGATGGGCAGGTCGGTACCCAAGAGCAGGAACTCACTTTCGGAGATCAGGCGGTCCATCACTACTTCGAATACGCTTTTGCCCTGATGCCAAATCTTACACCACTCCCGAAGGCGCCTGGGCGTCAGTCCCATTTGAGCTGCATAATATCTGGTATCCCGATGGCTCTTAAAGGAAGTTTCTATTAGGGAATGGAATTTATCCTTTAGCTGGAGCCCTTCATCTAAGGGCTCCACCACCAAAAAACGATCCTCCAGCATATCCAAAAGCAAGAGCGAAAACAGCATTTTCAGGTGCCCAAATCCTGCGCCACGGTACAGCTCTGCCGCCAGTATCCTGATGCGGTTCAATGCCAGCAACCATCTTTCCTGTGCCAATTGCAAAATCACCAACTCCCCAAACAAACCCAAGCCCCTGCCCAATGGATACTGCAAGAGAAAATAATCGACATATCTGAAATTGAAACAAAGGAAGTGGCCCACCTGCACCTCTCCGGAAACCATTCGAAACCCAGCACCCTTATCCAAAAAAAAGACCGATCCAGCAACAAATGAAATTTCCAATCCATCTATCTCCACTACACCTTCTCCCATGGCAACCACTAGCATGCGTCCCATGGAGTTTTCTTTTTGTTCTACGGCCGAAACCCCAGGCCCAGAAATTACCTTCAACTTGATCATACAACACGATTTGATTGCTATAGACCAGTGGTTACGACTGAGAGCGTAAATGACTGACCTGTCCCCTGGCATGCCTAGGGCTAAAAGAAGGACGCACGAATAAACGCTTGGTGGTATATCAAATTATTCAAAAAAAATTCTATCGTTATTCGCCGAGACATCTGGTTAAAATACCGATACGTTATTGTAAATCACCAGCAATTGCCTACCTTTATTTCGAGAGCGTTAATTTAGATGGGATGGGGTTTCCGGTATGGAAACCCTGTCCTTTTTCTACTGCAGAATTTATCAATGTGCAGCCATGCTTTAAATATTTTCGAAACACGATTACAGGATTAAAAGAAAATTAGAACGTGTTTTAAATTACCGTCAAACTGAATTAGCTAAGCGGGTCATTTTAAACCGGTTTATCCACACACCACTACTTCCTCAACCAAATAAGTCAATCAACAGCTCTTAGCTACGTTCATTGAAAAAGGTTGCTTGCTCTACAGCCATTTGGTAGGTTGTCCCTACTGGAAATTTGGTGGGGCTAAGATCATCATAACAGGCTTACATCGTCATAGTTTCAACTTATCCTATCTTTTCACTAATTGTATTTTATCCAATATCAGCTGTGCTTTTTCTGGGGATAGCGGAATGGAGGTATGATTATTTAAAAGCAAACTTCCCCCATCTGTTCGACAATAAGCACTCACATAAGCCATATTAACGATATAAGATTTATGCGTCCTGACAAAATCAGGATCTCCACCTAAGATGTCCTCAAAATTTTTTAGGTTCCTGCTCACCAGGTGGTTCACCCCATCCCGCATATTTACCAAAGAATATGCGCCATCTCCCTTTACAAATAGGATCTGGTCCGTCGCCAGAAAGATCAATGAACTACCCGAGGGCACGGCGATTTTGCCCACTTGGGTATTGCCCACGCTCTGCTTCAATAGCCTATAGTTTTCCATCTTCTGTTTCTTCCTTTCTGCACGCCCGACGGCCTGGGCGAGCTCCTCAGGGATAATGGGCTTTAAAAGATAATCTACGGCAGAAAACTTAAAGGCCCTAATGGCATATTCATTATAGGCGGTGGTAAAAATAATATCAAAGTTGATTTCGCTTTCATCAAAAAAATCCAACAGTTCCAAACCACTGTGTCCGGGCATCTCGATGTCTAGCAACACGATATCCGGCTGTAGCTTCCTGATGGCCTTCACC
The DNA here is from genome assembly GCA_029959615.1 of Flavobacteriaceae bacterium PS02338. GTDB lineage: Bacteria > Bacteroidota > Bacteroidia > Sphingobacteriales > Sphingobacteriaceae > Pedobacter. Next base: position 6,690 of record JASCOD010000017.1, read on the forward strand.
CCCTGGGACAGGTTTTCACATTCCGACAAAACGGTCACGTGGGGACAAAATTCTTTCAGGAGCAGGACCAAACTCAGTCTTGCCTGTTTTTCATCATCTATCACAACTACATTCATGTCAACTATCTGTTAATGGTATTTGTATGGTGACTGTAGTCCCTAGGGAATAGCCACTTGCGTTAATCTTATCTGTATAATGGATGGAAATTTTATGCTTCCTGCGCTGGTTTAGCAGATCGACCTTGGTCTGCATGGCATCAATTGCAAAAGATTGGTGCCTGTCGTTTTTTATCCGGTTCAGTTCCCTACTTTTTTTTCGGCCGATACCATTATCGTCGATTGCTATCTTCAGGACTTCTTCCTTCCTATTTAAAACTATCCTTAACCTTTTGTCTCCCTGCTTATGGAGCAGGCCGTGTTTGACGGCATTCTCCAGAAAAGGTTGTAACAACAGCGTTGGCATCTTGATTTCCCCATCTTCATCCAATGACCCATGGATCACGACTTCGTATTCAAAATCGCCGTCAAACCTTGCTTTTTCAAGATCCAGATAAATGGTGATGGTTTTTATTTCCTCTTTCAGGTCTATATATTCCTTTTCCGACATTTCCAGAATGGAACGCGTAAGCAGGGAAAATTTGGACAGATAGCCCACCGCCTGCATTTTATCGTTTGCCAAAATGTAGGATTGTATCGTATTTAAAGCATTATAGAAAAAATGCGGGTTCATTTGGGACTTGATGGCTTTCAATTTAGATTGGTTCAAATTGTTCTCTAAATTTAACCTGGCCAACTTCTCCAGGTTACTCTTATCGTTCTGTAGTATCTTGTACCGGTAGAAGGCATACACTGACAACAGGAAGACAAAGACCAGACCGGATAGGAACCATGTGGACAGCCAAAATGGTTTATTGATATAAAAATGGACCTGTTCTTCTTTAACACCCAATGTTGAAACCACCTTAAAGCCCACCTGATATTTGCCCGGAGATAACGAATTGAGCCTAAGGCTTCGGCCCTGTTCATCCAATGGTTGCCATTTACTTTCGTTTATCCGATAATAGACAGCCCTTTTTTCATTTGGTGTAAACACCAATAAGGAGTAATTGATGGCTATATTGTTCTGGTCATATCTCAGTTCACCTAATAAGCTGGGATTTGCTAAACTATCATTGACCACCACGCCATCGAGTACCAATGTGCTGAAAGCATTTCGTCTATTTGCCCTTCGCTCCTTTAAAAGTAGACCTTTAGCTGTGGCAAATACTATCTTATTTTTATAGAAAGCGATATCAGAAACTTCCAGTTCTTTACCTGCGGCGATCAAAGCTGTCTTTTTTTGGGTATCCAGATGGTATTCATAAACAGCTTCAGCGGTAAAAAGATACATCAGGTTGGCTTTGATACTGATCTTCCAGATTGGACTACCCCCATTTCCGATTTTGGGTTCAAAAGGCTTTACCGCATTTGCGGGGTCGACCGAAAATAAGCGCCCGTTGGTGGCCAATCCATACACCACACCCTCATGAAGCTCCAGATTTTTAATGAACAGGGAAGAATTATCGAATTTCAGTTCGCTTTTAAAGGTCAGCCCCTGACAGAATAGTCCCAGATTAGTCGCGTAATAAATGGTCTTATTTTGGGGATTATAGAGGGTGGCTTTTCCATTTAATCCCTTAAGCAACGTAGTTTCCCTAAAATTTTGACTGGCACCCAAATTAGCGCCATACAGCCTATCCCATTCACTCTTTAGCGATGGCCTGGTAGAGAATAGACCCGAATAGCCCGTTGCAGCAAAACTGTAGTACTTCCCGTCCACTTTCCTTACGTCCTTAACTGCAACATGGGCCTGCACTGTTAGCTGATCTGTTCGGTCTAACAGCTTAAACTGATTGGAGGTAAAGGCAAGCTCGCCGCTTAGGCTATCTACAAACAACTGGTCAATGGCATGGTTACTACTTCCCTTATACATGAGCCGCCTTGTACGCTTGTCCAGATCTACTTTATAGATGGCATCATCTGCTGTGGCGACCAACAGTCCATCCCTATAAGCCGACATCACGGTAGGCCTGGAAGGTATTTCAACTATGGTATCCCTAAAGTCTGGAACTAGGACGAGGCCCTTATTGAGCGTAGCAAACCAGTGGTTCCCCCTATCGTCCCTAAATACGGAAGAAATATTAAAGCCCCTAAAAAAAGCCTGTCCGTTTTCCCTCGTAAGGTTATTTAATTGAAAAGCTCCATTTGGACTACAGAACCATAACTTTCCATTCACATCGGTTACATTCTGTATATACTCCAGTTCTTTTTGTCTTTCCGACTTTCTAAATGTGCCGTTCGTCCATAGATAGTTATAGGGCACGACTTTAGAGGCAAATAGCAAACCATCTGGGGTCCTCTGCATGATAATTGCATGCTTTAAGAAGCTGTAGAAGTCACTGGGCAATTCGATCACTTTCAATTGCCCTCTAGGCGTGACCTCATAAAGGACCTTGCCTAAAATATAGAACTTCCCATTTGCCTGATGGCTAAAAAAGATATGCTCTTCGTCGATCTTGATCTCCCCGATGGGCCGTAGGCTCTTAAGGTCATAGCGCATCACACCATCTTTATACAGTACGAACAAGACCTCATCTACGACCCCATAATGATAGTATCCCCTGGGTATCCGTTGCTTTAGGGCACCTAACACCCCATTTTTGATATAATAAAGGTAACCATCAAAATTACTGTACCATATCCTCCCAAATTTGTCTTCGGCAATACATGAACCGGCCCTGGATGGCTGCTGGTATGAAAAATAGGAAATGAACTTGTTGCCATCATATCTACAGATACCGTCATTGGTGGCAAACCACATGAAACCCTTTTTGTCCTGAAAGATATCATACACGCTATTGGAGGGCAGACCTCTTGATTGGTCTATCCAATAGTGATAGGGAACTTGGCCATAGGCAAGCTGAGCCAGGAACAATAAGATCAAAAATCCTTTCCGCAAATGAGTGTTTTTTATTTATCGAATATAGACATTAAGCGAGCTGTATGAATGGCAAAGTTTACAAAAACCCACTTTCCATTAACCAAATATGCTATACACTCCTATTTTTTTCAAAAACTGCAACAGCTTCCCAATTTTTTCAGTTTTCAGGGTTTCGTTAACCCAAATTACCATTTGGTAAACGCATGGGCAAACATTGGACAAAAGTAATCGAGATTTGAAAATAAAAAATCTGTTATGCCCCAAATCGGACAGCTCCTAAAATTCGTCATGGGATTTGCAAAATTCCTTTTATCAAAATCTTTAAACTAAAATTATCGCGTATGAAAAAACTATCTACTCTCCTAATTTTATCGTTAAGCCTATCCCAAATCTCAGTCCAAGCACAAACCCTTACTACTTTTGCGGGCTCTTCGGCGGGGTACAACACGGGTAGCGGCACCACCGCACAGTTTAACCGGCCCTACGGCATTGCCTTTGATGGTGGCGGCGCCGTAGTATTGACCGACCAAAACAACTACCGCGTCAGAAAAATATTTTCAGACGGTTCCACTGGCTTACTGGCCGGTTCTGGTGTAGCTGGGAATATAAACGGTACCGGCGCTGCCGCACAGTTTAGTGGGCTTGCTGGTGTAGCTAGAGATGGCTTTAATAATACCTATGTCACTGACGTCAATTTTAATACCATTAAAAAAATTACAAGTAGCGGTGTAGTAACCACCGTAGCTGGCGGTACAGAAGGCAATGCGGACGGAATAGGCGCAGCTGCTCAATTTAATCGCCCCTACGGGCTAACTTCAGATATCAACGGCAACCTGTACGTATCGGACACCTACAACCATAGGATCAGAAAAATCTCCGCCGCTGGTGTAGTAACCACCTTGGCCGGTAGCACACAGGGCTATGCAGATGGTACCGGAACCGCGGCGCAGTTCAACCATCCCTTTGGTATAGCGGTTGATGGTGCCGGCAATGTCTATGTTGGGGAAAACTGCCGTATCCGGAAAATCACCCCAGCTGGAGTGGTCACTACCTTTGCCGGTGGAACTCCCGGTTTTGCCAACGGCAATGGGACTGCAGCCCAGTTCCAGAACGGGATCAACGGCATTGCCACAGACGCCGCTGGAAACCTATTTGTCGCCGACACCTATAATTATAGGATCAGAAAAATAACAGCGACGGGCGAGGTCACTACCTATGCGGGCCTGGGCTATTCCGGCACTACGGACGGCGATGTTTCCGTGGGAACCTTTAGTGAAATTACTGGTATAGCCGTTGGCAGTACCGGAATCGTGTATATCGTTGACCATGGAAACCATCGTATCAGAAGGATTATGCCCCCAACGGTGCCTTTAATTTCCTCCAACATTAGCCATACTGTAAGCGGAAATACGGCAGGCATCTTCTATTCTATCAATGCGGGGAACAGCCTCACCAGTTCGGTTATCAAGTATGGACTCAGCAGTGGCAATCTTTCCAGCCAGGCAACCGGGTTTACTGCATCGGGAAACACGTTGACAACTGAAACGATAACGATTGCAGGACTACTACCCCTTACCACCTATTATTATCAGATCGAGGCCACCAATAGTGTGGGAACGGCTACAAGTAGTATTGGAAGTTTTACCACCGGTCAGGCGCCCGTACAGGAACTGATCACGGCCTATAACTTTGACAATTCCTATAACAACATCAACGGCAATACCCCCTTTGGCACTAATGCGGGAACTTCCTTTACTACCGACAGGCATGGGATCGCCAACAGGGCACTGGACATCAACAACACTGGCACTACAGCTACCATCACAGGCCTGCCTTACGGAAACTCACCAAGGACGATTGCTTTCTGGGCCAAGACAAACGTGATGAGAGCGGACTATAACATGAGCTTTTCCTATGGACAGCCTTCTAACGGAAGTTCCAATGGAGGTTCGTTTAACTCAAATTCCGCTTCCTATCTCGGCTACAGCAACAACTTCAGTACTGCCTCTACATTTTCGGAGGGCATATGGTACTTTTTCACCTACACCTACGATGGCACTACATCAAAAATCTATCGAAATGGTGTACAGATCGGCTCCTTGGCCATGAGTTGGAATACCTTGAACAACTCGAATATTTTCAGGTTGGGTGTCGGCGTTGGAGGAGAACTTTGGTTCAATGGTGCCATCGATGACCTTAAGATCTATAACTATGTGGTGAGCGATACACAGATCGCCAACCTGTATGCAACCAATACGCTTCCCGTAGAACTGGTTTCCTACACGGCAAATGCACAGAACGGTTCGGCGCTATTAAACTGGCAGACAGCCAGCGAAACCAATAACAGCCATTTTATCATTAAAAGAAGTAACGATGGCACCCATTTCACCCCCTTGGCCACCATTCCCGCAAAAGCACCTAGCGGAGCAAACTACAGCTACACCGACCATAGTCCTTCCAATGGTAGCAACTATTATCAGTTATCCCAGGTTGACCTCGATGGCACGACCAAGACCATTGGCCTAAAAACGGTAAGGTTCACACTGGATGACAACTTGTTCAGACTTTATCCGAACCCCGCCACCGACCAGGTGAAAATCAGTTTCGAAGTCGGCACCTATGGGGAAATAGAGATTTTTAGTATAAGCGGGCAAATGCTGATCTCCAGCAAAGTACTTCCCAACGAATACGAAAAGCACATGGACATCTCCAAATTACCCAAGGGCACCTACCTCTTGAAACTATCAGGAAAAAAAAATATAAGCACCCAAAAAATCATCAAAAAATAGCATGAGCGCTCTCCTTTTGTCCATCTAACTGCAAAGGGCGGTCCTACGTTATCGTTGGAACCGCCCTTTGTTATGGATACACCTGAGGTAGTCAAGACAAAGCCGATCGCCGTTGCATTTCAGCTATCTTTATCCTCCCGGCACCAGCTCTCTATTTACGAACAAAAACATAATCCACCTGCTGTCCACCGCCCTCGATGATCGCATTTAGACCATTGCCCTTACGCCTGTAGCTGATCTTTTTCGGAAAGTCATGTGTCGGGTTTTCACACGTAAAACCATCTTTGTCCAGTGCTGTCAGCTTGAAGTAGACCGCATTTTTTTCACCGGTGACCAATACCCTGTAAAAAATATCAGCTCCCATTACAACGAACTCCAAATTCTCCACAAATACGGCCTTGCCCCCCTGCAGCGTCACCCCCTTGCCGCTAAGCTTCAGCTCCGAGACCTTCGACCAGGTTTCATAGCCGGATTTTTCCTTGGCCGCATTGGTACGCGTCCACGTTCCGACGAGCCATTCCAGCTTCTTAAATTTTTGTTTGTTGCTCTCCTGTGCACCACAGGCGAAAGCAAACAGCATCATCGAAATGAAAAAAAGTAGTTTTTTAGTTTCCATTTTATTTTTTTTCTCCAAAAATAAGCTGGTGGCCCGGGACCGTATTGTACAAATCCGACCTGGGCTCTATTTGTCCAGAAAAAAATTGGCCATGTTCTTCTCGCCAAAATAATAGGACGAAGGGTCCTCGCCGGTGAAAGCCTTGAAATTACGGATGAAATGCGACTGGTCATAATAGCCCGATTGGTAGACAATTTCGGCCCAACTGCTCTCCCCTGCTTTGATCAGGCTAAAAATATAATTGAACCTGATGATCCGGGCGTAGTATTTTGGGGAAAGACCGACGTATTTTTTAAATAGGCGCTCTAGTTGCCGCTCGCCCACCTTTGCCGCTGCCGCCATTTCCGCCACGGTAACCTTTCCATTAGAAGCGAAAATAAGGGCCAAAGGTTCCTTTAGCGGATTTTCCATCGCATTGTGCACCAATCCTAGAAAGAAGCTGTCCAATACCTCCTTAATGTGAGCTTCCGCTTGGGCATGTTCCCTACTTAGCCAGGACCCTACCGCTCCGGCCAGGCCCTTAAGCTCCGGATGGGACAGGGAGCCCAGGTCGACAATCCGGTCCACATACTGGTCCATGGACAGGCTGAACAACTGGGTCAGCGCCGCCGGTTTCAGCTTAATGGCCACAGAACCCGTAGAACCTGTGTTCTGCAGGTAAAAATAGGTACGGAGCTGCCCCGCCAATAGGTTTGGGGACTGCAAACGCCATTCCCCACTGATCTTGGATTGGTACACGTCACGGTAGTTGAAAATGATCTCGGTAAAACCATCGGGAATGATCTTTTCCACCCCGCGCTCCAAACTGTCACTGTACATCATCCAGTAACATTCAATAAACCCGGAAAGGTTGGGATGTGGCGCTATCTTGGTAAATTCCATGTTAAAGTTTAGTGCTCCACAAGATAGCGAATTGGTCCAAATATATCAGGCTGACCATTCTTTAAACGATCAGGAATAATCTATATCTTTAGCGCTCCATCATCCTCTTGCCCTGTTGTCATGCAAGTCAACCTCGCGTTAAACAAGTGCCAAATGTGGGATATGGGCAGCAATTGGGATAGCCTACCCTCAACGCAATTATTTGGTAAAAAAAATGATAGACAACCTTCCCACCTATATCCCCTTGGTTTTCGGCCTGACGACAGCGGCCACCTTGGCACTGTTCATCTGGACCATCAGAAATTCGAAAGCTGAATGGGCGAGAAAAAAAGCAATGCCAATTTTTATTGGGCTGACAACCTGGTTGATTTTCCAGGCGGCAATGGCGTTTTTGAACGTCTACAACTCAGATACCAGTTCATTTCCCCCAAAGATCATGCTCATGGGCATATTTCCAGCAATCTTGGCCATAGCCCTATTGTTCCTAAGCCAAAAAGGCCGGCGGTTCATCGACAGTTTGCCCATCAGGCACCTGACCTATCTGAATGTGGTAAGGATCCCCGTAGAAATTGTCCTGTACTGGCTTTTCCTACATCGGGCAGTTCCCGAACTGATGACCTTTAGCGGCCGGAACTTTGATATTATCGCAGGCATAACCTCACCAGTGATGGCCTACTTCGTTACCACGGAGCAAAAAGCTGGACGAAATGCCATGCTGGCCTGGAACTTCATCTGTCTGGGGCTTTTGATCAACATTGTGGCCAATGCCCTGTTCTCTACGCCCTCACCGATACAGCAATTCGCATTTGAACAGCCCAACATCGCCATCCTGAATTTCCCGTTCAGTTGGCTGCCCACCTTTATGGTTCCCATTGTCCTGTTCGGACACCTAGCCTCCATCCGACAGTCGCTGAAAAGGAAAATGGACTAGCAGACTGGTGCAGTCCTTCAGATGGGTGGCTAGAAACCACCATCGCTTTTCTAGCTTACATAAAATGCAGCACACCATCGATGTCTCCTCCATGTCCTTTAATGCTCTCCAAGCAGGTGTACAGTCCCAATTTTGTCTAGGCCAGTATTGCCGCATTAGCGCTCAGTACAACGACTGCCCGTCTAGGATAAACGACAGTTGAATTAGGAGATGTAAAAGAACCGAAGCTCATTCGCCCACCCTGCCCAGGCCGTAGCTATTCAGTTTTCCTGTACCTCAATGTTCACTGTAAGTACTGTCCAAGCTCCTGAACTGGATGGCTTCGGCCAAATGCTTGATCCCGATGGCCTGCTGCCCATCCAAATCCGCTATGGTACGGGCCACTTTTAAAATCCGGTCATAGGCCCGGGCGGAAAGCCCCTGCTTTTCCATCGCCGCTTTCAACAACCATTGTCCCTCGGCATCCAAAGCGCAAAACTGTCTCAGCTGTGATGTAGACAGTGTCGCATTGACCGAAACACCCGAACCCTGCAAACGTTCCTGCTGTATCGTTCTGGCAGCGACAATTCTTTCCCTAATCAGCGCACTACTTTCCGAAATCTCCTCCCCTGAAAGTTCCTCAATCCCCACTGGCTGCACCTGCACATGTAGATCGATCCGATCCAATAAAGGTCCTGAAATTTTGCTTCGATACTTCTGTACCGCCAAAGCCGAACAGGAACACTTCACCGAAAGGTGGTTGGCATAGCCACAGGGACAGGGATTCATCGAAGCCACCAACATGAAATTTGCGGGAAACTCGACGGTAAACCGAGCCCTGGAAATGGCCACGGAGCGTTCTTCCAAAGGCTGGCGCATGACCTCCAACACGACCCTTTTAAACTCTGGCAATTCATCTAAAAACAAGACCCCATTGTGTGCCAGTGAAATCTCGCCGGGTTGTGGATAGGTACCACCACCGACCATCGCCACATCAGAAATGGTATGGTGTGGTGCCCTAAACGGTCGTACGCTCACCAGCCCCAACTGTCCACCCAACTTCCCTGCCACCGAATGGATCTTGGTCGTTTCCAAAGCCTCATGCAAATCCAAGGGCGGTAAGATGGAAGGCATTCTTCTGGCCAGCATGGTCTTTCCCGAGCCCGGCGGTCCGATCAGGATCACATTGTGTCCACCTGCCGCTGCAATCTCCAAGGCGCGTTTGATCTGTTGCTGCCCCTTCACCTCGGCAAAGTCAGCCTGCTCCTCCCTACTTTGCACCTGGAACTGCTTTCGTGTATCTACCGTTGTGGGCTTCAATTTCGATTGGCCCAGCAAAAATGCAATCGCCTCGGACAAACTCGACACCCCATAGACCTTGATCCCACTGACAATCGCCGCTTCTCTCGCATTCTCCATCGGCACCAGCATCCCCACATACTTTTCCGCTCTGGCCTGAATGGCCATGGCCAAAGCACCCTTGATCGGCTGCAACTTTCCATCTAGTGAGAGTTCCCCCAAGAGCATAAACTGCTCCAAACCAGCCGGTACCAACTGTTTAGAAGCCGCCAAAATCCCCAAAGCAATTGCTAGATCAAAAGCACTGCCCTCCTTCTTCAAATCCGCAGGCGATAAGTTCAACACGATTTTCTGTCTGGGCATTTTATAGCCTGATTGTACCAAAGCGCTTTCCACACGCAACATGCTTTCTTTGACCGTATTGTCCGGCAGTCCGACCATAAAATATCTCGCTCCCTGACTAACGCTCACCTCTATGGTAATGGTGGTCGCCTGGGTCCCCAGTACTGCAGCCGCATAAGTTTTCACTAACATAACTCCCTCCTTTATTTTGCACAAAGTTGGTGAGTGACAAGGGGTTCACACAATTTTTATCCGGTTATATCCGTTAATATTCGATAAGCAGCTACCTCAAAACCAAATGTATCCGTTCATTTAGCCCATGCTTATGGAGAGACTTTGCCTCAACTGCCAAAACCAAGTATATGGCCGTTCCGATAAAAAGTTCTGCGATGACCAGTGCCGCAGTGCCTATAATTTCGAACACCAGGACCGTGAAAAAGACCTGATCAAGCAGGTCAATCAGATCTTAAAGAAAAACTGACAGATCCTGCTCGCCCTCAATCCCAACGGCAAGACCACCCTGCCCAAAAGCGAATTGGCCGAAAGGGGATTTAATTTTGAGTACTACACCAATAGCTATGAAACCGCCGAGCAGAAACGCTACTACTATTGCTATGACATGGGCTACCTCCAGCTTAGCGAGAAGATGATCCTACTGGTCATTAAAGACAATTATCCCAAAAGCTATCGCAAAAAATAAGCCCCTGCATCGCAAGAGCCTATCCCAATCAAAAGTTAAAAGTAGAAAGTTTAAAGTGGAAAGTCTAAAGTAAAAACTTACTTAGGGCATCATTTCATGGTCCCGAAAGCTGAAATAATGTTGACCAGCGAAGATCAAATGATCGGCAATGGTCACATCCAACATGGCTGAAGACAAACACAATTTCTGCGTAACGGCGATGTCCTCTTTGCTCGGCTTCACATTGCCTGAAGGATGATTGTGCACCAGTATCACATAGGAAGCATGGTGCTCCAATACAAAGGGAAAAATCACCTTGGGGTCAACAATGGTTTCCGATAAGCCGCCCACGCTGATCTGCTTTTGGGCAATCAATTTATTGGCCCGGTTCAGCAGAATGATCCAAAATTCCTCCTGCTTCAGCCCCGCAAAATGCCGCTTCATCAGCTCGAACACCTGCTGGCTACAAGTTAGCTCCACACTTCTCCCCTTCATCGGCAAAGCCCTGCGGTAACACAGTTCCAAAGCCGCAATCAAGGTGATGGCTTTTGCTTCCCCGATACCCCTAAACTTGCACAGTTCCCTCACCGACAATGCCGCCAATTTCTCCAGGTCTTCCTCTACATGGTGCAACACCTGTTTACATACATCCACTGCCGTTAGCTCCGTAGTTCCCGAACCAATCAAAATCGCCAGTAGTTCGGCATCACTCAATGCCCGACGTCCCTGCATCAGCAGCTTTTCCCGAGGCCGATCTGCCATCGCCCATCCCTTGATCGTCAAATGCTTCATCCCTGTAACCTCCCCCTTGTTTTCATTTGCATGTAAGCCTGCATCACCCCGGCAAAAGCGGTAATGAAATGCTGCAAATCCTTTTCAAACAATATGATCCTGGCATAACTGGTTCCAGCCTGTCCCTCCACGCCAATACACATCCGCACACATAACTCCCCGAGCCTGGTCGGCATCAAATCCAAAAAATAACTCCTCGTTCCCGAATAGAAACACTCGGTATGTAGCTTCGGCGCATAAACAAATTTCTTTTCCATCGCTTCAAAATTTAGGTTCAACATCCTACAAAGTTCCAAAGAATGCCATCCTGTGCTGTAAATTATCCGGATATATACAGTTATATCCGAATGGTCAAGCTTGAAAATAGCTAACTTTACAAATTGTCTGCCGTCCCAAAGCAATACTCCAATTCAAACGCTATGGAAAAAGAACAAGCTTCCTACCTTTGGCTCAGTGAACAGTCGAACATCGACGTTTCAACACGCTCCATCATTTCACCCGAGTTCCCCCATGGAAAAATCGCCCTAGATACGCTACCTATTTACACCATTGGCGGTACGGAATTTTATGTCGAAGCCTACTCCCGATCCTTCATCGAAAAGGAACGTCCTCAGAACCATTTTGCCGCTTGGGAATTTCAGTACAAGGGCAGCCATTATGAATTCCTGTACCATCCAGGCGACAAAACGCCCGCCATTGACGTACTTCCCAGCAATGAATGCATCCTCGTCCAAATCCCACCCTTTGTCCAGCTCGACCCTCAAAGGATGGCCGAAAAATACCAGCTTTCCATCGCCGCCATCCAAGGCAAAAGCGATTTCGAAGTGATGGTAGACCAGCAGGCGTTTAAGCAACGTATGCAAGGCCATCTACCCACCCTAGATATCCTAGGGCAAACCTTCGAAATCAATCTTGCACAAGGTCAACTTAGCTCGACCAATGACAAAGGTGAAATCAATCTCCAAGACATTCAGGAACTTTACGATAGCAGCCAACAGTGCTATGTCATTCCCTACGACCTCATGGCGAAAGCTTATCATCCGTTAAAAGAAAGTGAAACGGACCAGCTCCCAGCGCATATCCAAGTGATCACCTTTCCCAAAGAAATTGTCTTAGACCGCGTAGGCTGGAACATCCAGCATGGCTACCGTCCGCAAGAAGGGCTGATGGAAATCGATTACCATTTACACTTCAAAGCAGGAAATGGCACTTGGCAAGAGCTACTGACAATCTGGAAGAACCGTGTGGATGATTTGCCTTTCAATGTCGAAAAAAAGCGCCAAAGGCCAACCCTTAAAACCCCATCCTTTCGAAAAAAAAGGGGAATTCACTAACTCCCCTATGTGGCCATAAAATTAAATCTATGATTTCAAACCATCGTATAAAGCTAAGGCTTGTTCAAAGGTAACTGCTTCTTTAAAAGCGAAGCCATCCCTGATCCTTGTAATGGTAAAATGTAGGAAATTCAGGTTTTGGAGTTCATTGTTATATTTTTCAATGAATGCCTCAAGGGCAGCAACCACCTTTATAGCATTTTCTTCCGAGTCAAGTCCAACGTTTACCAGTGCGTTCAAAACAATCGATTCCAAATCGTTAAAAACGTCGTATTTGAATTCTGTTTTTTTTGATAGGTAGA
>JASCOD010000018.1 GCA_029959615.1 Flavobacteriaceae bacterium PS02338
AAAAAAAGTTTATTTTTTATTTGGAGAAGAGAAAAAGTTTCCTACCTTTGCAGTCCCAAACGAAACGGGAGCTAACGGACGGAGTTCGGAAAGCGAATAGAAAAGATTGAAACAACGGAATGCCAAACAGAGGCGGAACATTAAGACCGCCGAAACACAACATGAGGTTGCGACATATATAGGTCACCGCGAGGTACGGCCGATAAGTTCATTAAAGAGATATCATTTATAAAAGCGCAGCGAGGCGAGAATGTTTACTGTAAAGTACATACAGCCGAACTGTTTTCTTTAGGTCGGTTCTTACAGACAATACAATTAAGAACAGACAATCAATTTTAGTTAATAGATAGTCAGTGTTCGAACTACAACATTTTACAATGGAGAGTTTGATCCTGGCTCAGGATGAACGCTAGCGGCAGGCCTAATACATGCAAGTCGAGGGGTATGGGAGAGCTTGCTTTCCCTGAGACCGGCGCACGGGTGCGTAACGCGTATGCAACCTACCCTTTTCTGGGGGATAGCCCGAAGAAATTCGGATTAATACCGCATAAGACCACATGATGGCATCATCGAGAGGTCAAACATTTATGGGAGAAGGATGGGCATGCGTGCCATTAGCTAGTTGGCGGGGTAACGGCCCACCAAGGCTACGATGGCTAGGGGATCTGAGAGGATGGCCCCCCACACTGGTACTGAGACACGGACCAGACTCCTACGGGAGGCAGCAGTAAGGAATATTGGTCAATGGAGGCAACTCTGAACCAGCCATGCCGCGTGCAGGAAGACGGCCCTCTGGGTTGTAAACTGCTTTTATTCGGGAATAAACCTATCTACGTGTAGATAGCTGAATGTACCGAAGGAATAAGGATCGGCTAACTCCGTGCCAGCAGCCGCGGTAATACGGAGGATCCAAGCGTTATCCGGATTTATTGGGTTTAAAGGGTGCGTAGGCGGCCTGTTAAGTCAGGGGTGAAAGACGGTGGCTCAACCATCGCAGTGCCCTTGATACTGATGGGCTTGAATGGACTAGAGGTAGGCGGAATGAGACAAGTAGCGGTGAAATGCATAGATATGTCTCAGAACACCGATTGCGAAGGCAGCTTACTATGGTCCTATTGACGCTGAGGCACGAAAGCGTGGGGATCGAACAGGATTAGATACCCTGGTAGTCCACGCCCTAAACGATGAACACTCGCTGTTGGCGATACACAGTCAGCGGCTAAGCGAAAGCGTTAAGTGTTCCACCTGGGGAGTACGCCCGCAAGGGTGAAACTCAAAGGAATTGACGGGGGCCCGCACAAGCGGAGGAGCATGTGGTTTAATTCGATGATACGCGAGGAACCTTACCCGGGCTTGAAAGTTAGTGAAGTATCCAGAGATGGATGCGTCCTTCGGGACACGAAACTAGGTGCTGCATGGCTGTCGTCAGCTCGTGCCGTGAGGTGTTGGGTTAAGTCCCGCAACGAGCGCAACCCCTATGTTTAGTTGCCAGCATGTAATGGTGGGGACTCTAAACAGACTGCCTGTGCAAACAGAGAGGAAGGAGGGGACGACGTCAAGTCATCATGGCCCTTACGTCCGGGGCTACACACGTGCTACAATGGACGGTACAGAGGGCAGCTAGGCAGCAATGTCATGCGAATCTCAAAAAGCCGTTCACAGTTCGGATCGGGGTCTGCAACTCGACCCCGTGAAGTTGGATTCGCTAGTAATCGCGTATCAGCAATGACGCGGTGAATACGTTCCCGGGCCTTGTACACACCGCCCGTCAAGCCATGGAAGTTGGGGGTACCTAAAGTACGTAACCGCAAGGAGCGTCCTAGGGTAAAACCGATAACTGGGGCTAAGTCGTAACAAGGTAGCCGTACCGGAAGGTGCGGCTGGAATACCTCCTTTCTGGAGTGGGATTGACCACTCGCTGCGCACAAATGATAAATGATAGCATATCTCTAAAGGAAAAACACCAAGAAAATGAAGCCACCTAGCAAGCTAGCGGCGAGATTGGAAGATAACGACGGTTTACGGATTGCGAGTTACGATTTAGAAGGAAACGGAACAAATCTAAAGTCGTCGGTCTGGAATCTGAAATCAAATAGTCCCGTAGCTCAGCCTGGTTAGAGCACTACACTGATAATGTAGGGGTCTCCAGTTCAAATCTGGACGGGACTACGGATAAGTTTTTTTGGGGGATTAGCTCAGCTGGCTAGAGCGCCTGCCTTGCACGCAGGAGGTCAACGGTTCGACTCCGTTATTCTCCACCTATTAAGGTCGAAGGCTGAAAGGTCAAGGGCTGAAGGTTGATACCTTCTACCTTTATACCCTCCACCCTCCACCTTGAGAAAGTTCTTTGACATATTGGAAGAAGTTAAAAAAGAAGAGCAAACAACAATAGGCGACTGTTGTGTTTGTGCTCTCCCGATGCAAATCGGGAATGAGACATCATAACAAGAGCAAAAAAGCACACTATACGGCGCAAAAGGCGTATAAGTGGAAGAAAGTAATAAAGAGTATACGGGGGATGCCTTGGCTCTCGGAGGCGATGAAGGACGTGATAAGCTGCGATAAGCTTCGGGGATCTGCAAATGAGACTTGATCCGAAGATTTCCGAATGGGGAAACCCGGCATGTTGAAGACATGTCACAATAAGAGCGAACCTGCCGAACTGAAACATCTAAGTAAGCAGAGGAAGAGAAAATAACAATGATTTCCTAAGTAGTGGCGAGCGAAAGGGAAAGAGCCCAAACCAGTTATGTTACGGCATAAGTGGGGTTGTAGGACTACGATGTGATTACATTAACGTGAAGTGGAACGGGATGGGAAGCCCGGCAATATAGAGTGATAGCCTCGTACACGTAAGCAATAATGGTCTAGTAGTATCCTGAGTACCGCGAGGTCGGAGACGCCTTGTGGGAATCTGCCGGCACCATCCGGTAAGGCTAAATACTCCCGAGAGACCGATAGTGAACCAGTACCGTGAGGGAAAGGTGAAAAGAACCCCGAACAGGGGAGTGAAATAGAACCTGAAACCGTATACTTACAAGCGGTCGGAGCGTCCAGGTGGCGTGACGGCGTGCCTTTTGCATAATGAGCCTACGAGTTACTCTTCACTGGCAAGGTTAAGTGCTTTAGGCACGGATCCGAAGCGAAAGCGAGTCTGAACAGGGCGCATAGTCAGTGGAGGTAGACGCGAAACCTTGTGATCTACCCTTGGGCAGGTTGAAGTTGCGGTAACACGTAATGGAGGACCGAACCGATAAACGTTGAAAAGTTTCCGGATGACCTGAGGGTAGGGGTGAAAGGCTAATCAAACTGGGAAATAGCTCGTACTCCCCGAAATGTTTTTAGGAACAGCGTCGGTGTTGAGTTATATAGAGGTAGAGCTACTGATTGGGTGCGGGGGAGTCAAATCCTACCAAATCCAGACAAACTCCGAATGCTATATAATATAACCGGCAGTGAGGCTCAGGGTGCTAAGGTCCTGGGCCGAGAGGGAAAGAACCCAGACCATCAGCTAAGGTCCCTAAATTATAGTTAAGTTGAACTAACGAGGTGCGATTGCATAGACAGCTAGGATGTTGGCTTGGAAGCAGCCATTCATTTAAAGAGTGCGTAACAGCTCACTAGTCGAGCGATCGTGCATGGATAATAAACGGGCATCAAACTATATACCGAAGCTATGGGATTGAAATATATCGGTAGGGGAGCATTCTGGCGGCAGTGAAGTTGTAGCGTGAGCTATGGTGGAGCTTCCAGAAAAGCAAATGTAGGCATAAGTAACGATAAGGCGGGAGAGAAACCCGCCCACCGAAAGGATAAGGTTTCCTGATCAACGCTAATCGGATCAGGGTTAGTCGGGGCCTAAGGCGAACCCGAAGGGGGTAGTCGATGGACAACGGTTTAATATTACCGTACTTTTTATAACTGCGATGTGGGGACGGAGTAGTGACACTGCCGCGATCTGACGGAATAGATCGTTAAAGACAGTAGGTATACGCATGGTAGGCAAATCCGCCGTGTGTGCTGAATGTCGATAGTACCGCGAGCCTTCGGGCAAGTGGATAGCGCAGGTAATCAGACTTCCAAGAAAAACCGCTAAGCTCCAGGTTATAAAAACCCGTACCGCAAACCGACACAGGTATCCGGGATGAGAATTCTAAGGTGCTCGAGTGAATCATGGCTAAGGAACTCGGCAAAATGGCCCTGTAACTTCGGGAGAAGGGGCGCTGCTAGCAATAGCAGCCGCAGTGAAAAGGCCCAGGCGACTGTTTAACAAAAACACATGGCTTTGCAAAATCGAAAGATGAGGTATAAGGCCTGACACCTGCCCGGTGCTGGAAGGTTAAGAGGGGATGTCAGCCGCAAGGCGAAGCATTGAATCGAAGCCCCAGTAAACGGCGGCCGTAACTATAACGGTCCTAAGGTAGCGAAATTCCTTGTCGGGTAAGTTCCGACCTGCACGAATGGTGTAACGATCTGGGCGCTGTCTCAGCCATGAGCTCGGTGAAATTGTGGTCCCGGTGAAGACGCCGGGTACCCGCAACGGGACGGAAAGACCCCATGCACCTTCACTACAGTTTAACATTGACATTGGGTACAGGATGTGTAGGATAGGTGGGAGGCTTTGAAGCGGCGTCGCTAGGCGTCGTGGAGCCAACGTTGAAATACCACCCTTTCTGTATTCGGTGTCTAACCCCGCTGAGCGGGGGACATTGTTTGATGGGTAGTTTGACTGGGGTGGTCGCCTCCAAAAAGGTAACGGAGGCTTTCAAAGGTAAGCTCAGTACGCTTGGTAACCGTACGGGGAGTGCAATAGCATAAGCTTGCTTGACTGTGAGGCATACAGGCCGATCAGGGTCGAAAGACGGATATAGTGATCCGGTGGTTCTGCATGGAAGGGCCATCGCTCAAAGGATAAAAGGTACGCTGGGGATAACAGGCTGATCTCCCCCAAGAGCTCATATCGACGGGGAGGTTTGGCACCTCGATGTCGGCTCGTCACATCCTGGGGCTGGAGAAGGTCCCAAGGGTTCGGCTGTTCGCCGATTAAAGTGGCACGCGAGCTGGGTTCAGAACGTCGCGAGACAGTTCGGTCCCTATCTGTTGTGGGCGTTGGAATCTTGAGTGGGGCTGACCTTAGTACGAGAGGACCGGGTTGGACTAGCCTCTAGTGAATCTGTTGTTCCGCCAGGGGCATTGCAGAGTAGCTACGCTGGGAATAGATAAGCGCTGAAAGCATCTAAGTGCGAAACTAGCCACGAGATGAGGATTCCATATAGGGTCGTAGAAGACTACTACGTTGATAGGCTACAGATGTAAAGGTGGCGACACCACAGTCGAGTAGTACTAATAGCCCGAAGCTTTCAAAAGCTGCACACCGTTGTTTGTTCTTCTACATAACTTCTTTCAATAATATGTCATTTGTTATCACTGATAATCAATAAAGATATTCAGGTGCCTATATCGATGGTGTCCACCTCTTCCCATTCCGAACAGAGAAGTTAAGCCCATCCGAGCCGATGGTACTGCGGTAACACGTGGGAGAGTAGGTCGGTGCCTATACCTAAACAGCCCCCTTCAGCAATGTCGGGGGCTTTTTTTATGCC
>JASCOD010000019.1 GCA_029959615.1 Flavobacteriaceae bacterium PS02338
TTCGGGTATCAACAACTTATTGCTATTTCGAGCTATTGTTGCATATTTATGCAAGACATGGGTAACGCCCGCCCGTGTCAGTTTTTCCCTTCGGGTATTGTAGAACAATGGATAAGTCCCTGCATGGGCTTCGAGTAATCGATTTTTTGCCATGTAGTTTTTTAGGTGGCCTACCTCTGCATCCATGAGCGGAACGATACGGGCTTTGTTACCTTTCCCTATGAGTTTGATGGTATAGGGCTTGTTTAGCCTGATGTTTTCAGGGGTCAGGTCTATGATTTCCTGTACCCGTGCGCCCGTATCGTACATAAGTGCAAGTAAGGCCAGATCCCGTATTCCCTGCCTTGTAGCAAGGTCGGGCTGGTTCAGTAAAAGCCGAATGCCATCAATGCTAAGATAGTTGATGGTGCCACGATGGGCTTTTTTTACTTTTATAGAAAGTATGCTACGGCATTCCTCCAATTGCTCCGGCCACTCATATTGCACAAACTTGAAAAAGGTATGCAACGCTGCCAGCCTGACGTTGCGGGTGGATATACTGCATTTGCGTACCTGCTCCAGATGGTTAAGGAAGTCGACAATACAAGCTTTGGTCAAATCACTGAACACCAACTTTTGCGGCTTGATGCCTTTATATTCTTCCATAAAAGTGATAAGCAGGATGAATGTCATCCTGTATGATGCTATCGTGTTGTTGCTCATCCCTCTTTCGGCAGGGAGATATTTGGTCAGGAAGTCCGCAAGACTCTTGGGAAAGTCTACTGTTTTAATGGCTTGCTTCATCATGGATCTCGGGGAATAAGAAAGGACAAACATTATTAACCTTGGTTACGATGGATGGGTACATGTCGGCGGTAAGTCGCACATATCCGTCCGTGCTGGCGATGGATTTATGGCCAAGATAGGTTGAAAGCACTGGTAGTGAATAATACAGATCTATACCATCCCCTGCCATTTTTGCCAGCGAATGCACACTAAAGGTATGCCTCAAGTCATGCACATGTGGACCTTGACGTCTACCACGGTGTGGGATACCAGCTTTATACAATACTTTTTTGAACCAAGTATAGGCACGGCCATTATCGCAGCAGTCTCCATTGGGCTGTATGAAAAGCAGGTCTGTTTTTCGTACCACAGGAAAGTTTTCCCTGCAATCCATATATTGCCTAACCACCTGGGTTACCGTATCGGAGATGGGAACCATCCTGTCCGTTCCGTTCTTTGTGTCCCGAAGTATGAAGTACTGTTCTTCAAGATATACATCCCCGCAGAATAGGGACAAAGCTTCGCCTATGCGCAGCCCAGTACCATATAATACCCTGAACAATGCAGGAAGCACCAAGACCATTGAGTTATAACAGGTGCTATGGGTACTCAATTGGTCTGTTACCTCAAATATGGCGGCCATTTCCTCTTTGGTGTAGATATAGGGTGTATGGTTTGATGGCTTGATTTTCGGAAGCACAGGTAAATAAGATGGGTAATTAAGCTTATTCAGATAAGTACCGAACTGGCGCATGGCCTGAATGCGGTTGTACCATGTTTTGTCCGATTCGTTTGGCCGTCTGATGCACCACTCATCACATAATTCCCTACTGATACCGATTGCTGTTTCCTCACGTTCATAAACCAATTGGTCAAACTGCATAAAAGCATATTCAATAGTCAGATATTTATAGCCCAGATGCCTTTTTAGCGCCACAAACTCTTCGATTAAGGGCTTGTATATACTATAATAATTGATTGCGCTCATGATACAAACACTCCTTTCTGCTGATAAAAGGCGGGCGCAACCATTGGCACTTCAAGGGCGCACTGTTTAAGCTGTTGTTTATCTACGCGCAGGTAAAGCATGGTCGAAGCGGTATGAGTATGCCCTAATGCTTCTGATATTACGGGGAGCGGTGTTTTATTTTCAAGCAGTTGGGTGGCAAAGCTGTGCCGCAGGGCGTGCGCTCCCTTATGCCTGTTTTTAAGAACGATACCCGAACGGCGTATATGGATGCCTATTTTACCAGTAACATCCTCAGGCGTTATCGGCTTGAATGGGTAGATGTGCTGAACAAAGCAATATGGTTCATTGGATACTGGACGGGCATATTTTAGGTAATCAATAATTGCATTTCCTACTTCGGGCAAGAGTGGGAGAACGATTTCTTTTTGGGTCTTGAACTGCACGATCTCAATGACGCCCTTATCCCAATTGATGTTCTCGAACTTTAGCCGTGCAATGTCAGATACCCGCAAACCAAGTTTTGCCGCTAGCAATACCAAGGCATAATCCCTTTTTCCCGATGGGTTGCCTCGGTCTATCTTTTCAATGATGCAGGCAATATCTTCGGCAGAAAAAAACGAGGGCAGCTTTGGCTGTGATTTGTAATTCGTCCGCTGTATCACATCAGAATAATCTTTATTGTGGATTTTTTCCGTGTAGAGATAGGTTAAGAAACTTTTGAGAACGCCCAATTTGGAATGGTTCGTGGCAAGAGTTGTCGGGTCAAGGCTTTTCATGAACGATACCAGATATACCTGATTTATATCGACTATGCTTTTTACTTCTTTGCTACTCAAAAAAGTAAGAAAGCCATGCAGTGCGTTCAGATGATGGTTTTGGGTAGATTTTGACAACGCAAAAGTTGCCGCTTTGTAGCTGATAAAATCCTGCATGGCAACACCTATTTCACCTGTCAACAGTTTTGGTGGGGTCCGTCTTAATGGCGCAGTCCCGAAAAACACTTGTCCAGTAGACTGGAACACATAAAGTGCATCCACCTTGTTAACCAAATGCCGTTGCATGCGGTCTAAGGAAGCATAATCATACTCGCCCAGCTTTGACTTAATAAATTGGTCGCCAACGGACTTATCGTAATCCATTATCCCTTCCGCTGCCATAAACCGCTTTAGGGGCTTCCATATCTGCCAATATCCTCGGAGAGTATACCTGCCCCGTTGTAGGGTACGGAGATGTTTTTCAAACTCATTTAAAAGTTCGTCGATGGTTTGGTTTTCTTTCATAATCACATTATTTATCGTTAAGGCATTATTGCCGCCAACAAAATAATGTAAAGTAGAAATGAAGTTAAACCGCTGAATTTTAGAAGTTCAGCGGCTTTTATAATATGACTTTACATAATCTATTACTTTCCATAACCTTTA
>JASCOD010000001.1 GCA_029959615.1 Flavobacteriaceae bacterium PS02338
TTCCAATCTGTTGGATGAAGAATAATTCTGGAGGATGTTTGGCATCGTAATTAGTATTGTTGCCAACAGTTAGAGATGTATTGCCGTTAGTCCTATCAGTTTGGATGCTGCCTGATCTATTTAGAACCAATCCCATGCTCTTAAAAACCTGGGCGGTTTTGTCTACATTTAGGATAGGTACACGAACTACATTCTTATTCCCTATCGTTGTTTGTTGGGCCTTTTGCCAATCTAGGCTGAACAATTCCATAGCCCTATTCGCATTGATATAAGCCTGTAAATCATCCGACTTTATACCTTGCTTGAAGTTAGAGGGTATTTCGTTACCATGGGAATAATCAACTTCTTTTCTACAGGACTGTAATGCGACAAGGGCAGAGGCGAGTAGACACAAGAGTGTCGCCAGCCTTAGAGCGGTATTTTTTTTCATGGATAAATAGGTTTAGACCAACTAAAATACAAATAAGAATCTAATTATCAACATGTTAAACATAAAAGCTCTAAGAAGTATACGAATAGGAAAATGTGTAGTCATGGGTAAAGTAGAGAAAAATATTGAAGTCGCTTTTTTTGAACTATTTTTGCATATAAATGAGCAGTTTCGATTATAAAAAGGCAGTAAAAGATATTCCGCATAAACCTGGTGTTTATCAGTATTTCGATATGGACGATAAGCTGATTTATATTGGCAAGGCTAAAGATTTGCGTAACCGTGTAAGTTCTTATTTTGTACAAGACAAGCAGCTGAATGGAAAAACGCGGGTTTTAGTCTCTAAAATTAGAAGGATACAATTTACCATTGTCGATACCGAAATTGATGCTTGGCTACTGGAAAACAGCTTAATCAAAAAGCATCAGCCACGTTACAACATCATGCTTAAAGATGACAAAACCTACCCATGGATTGTCATTAAAAAAGAACCTTTCCCCCGTGTTTTCTCTACGCGGAAAATGATCAAAGATGGTTCAACTTATTTAGGCCCTTATGCTTCTGTAGGAATGATGCATACTATTTTAGGCCTTATTAAAGAGACTTATACGTTACGTACGTGCAACCTGTCGCTAACTCAAGAAAATATCAATGCCAACAAATTTAAGGTATGTTTAGAATATCAGATCGGAAATTGTAAAGGCCCTTGTCAAAACTATCAATCTAGAGAAGATTATGATCATAACATCTCCGAAATCAAAGATATCTTAAATGGCAAAATTGGGAATGTAATTAAAGACGTCAAACAAGTTGTTAGAACGGCTGCAGAAGACCTTAACTTTGAACTGGCACACGATTATCAGAAAAAGCTAAGCGTGCTCGAGAAGTATCAAAGCAAGTCTACAGTGGTAAGTAGCGCCATTACCAATATCGATGTAGTAAGCATCGCCAGCGACGAACGTTACGCTTTTGTAAATTACCTCAAAGTGATGAACGGAGCTATCATTCAAACACAAACCATAGAAATAAAAAAGCGTTTGGACGAGAGTGATGATGAACTGCTATCCATTGCAATTGCCGAATTTAGAAGTAAATTCAAGAGTACCTCTCGAGAAATCATAGTTCCTTTTGAAATTCCTTTAGAAGATAGCAACATCAAGCTTACTGTTCCTAAGCTAGGTGAAAAAAAGGCTTTATTAGAACTCTCTCAAAAGAACGTCTTATTCTTTAAAAAAGAAAAGCTAAACCAATACGAAAAGCTAAATCCAGAGTTAAAAACTGATCGAATTTTAACTCAAATGAAAAACGATTTGAGGTTAACGCAATTGCCTCATCATATCGAATGTTTTGATAACTCCAACTTTCAGGGGAAATATCCAGTTTCTGCTATTGTAGTATTTAAAGATGCCAAACCTAGCAAAAAGGATTATCGCCATTTCAATGTTAAAACAGTTGAGGGGCCTAATGATTTTGCGACTATGCAAGAAGCCGTTTACAGGCGATATAAGCGAATGTTAGACGAAAACCAAAGCTTACCCCAGCTAATCATTATCGACGGTGGTAAAGGTCAATTATCATCTGCTTTAAGCAGTTTAAAGAAGTTAGGCATAGACAAGAAAGTTACCGTTATCGGTATAGCCAAAAGATTAGAAGAACTCTTTTACCCAGGTGATAGTTTGCCAATGTATCTAGATAAAAAATCAGAAACGTTAAAAATTATCCAGCAATTACGAGACGAAGCTCATCGTTTCGGTATTACTTTCCATCGTAAAAAGCGTGATCAAGGCACTTTAAAAACGGAGCTAGAAGAAATAGAAGGTATCGGTAAAAGCACAGCTGACAAACTACTCCAACACTTTAAGTCTGTTAAGAAAATTAAGGAGGCCAGTGCTGAAGAACTTTCTAAATTATTAAATAAAAAGCAAGTCGTTAAGCTCCTAAACTATTTCAACAATATAGAAACTAGCTAAAGTCGTTCCTATTTCTTCATTGCAAGAACCAAAGCAATCTATCTGTTCGAATCAAAATTAATGAGATTGTTTCGTTACTCGTAATGACGCAATATTTAAAGTGAATTAAATAGGCCACAATAAAAAAGTCCTAATGAAAATATTTCATCAGGACTTTTTCTTTATGCAATTGGCACTTTGATTAGTATTCCCAAAGACCTTGCTCAAAATCAGCCATCTTTCTCTTGATGCGTTCGCTCTCTAATAGGCGTTGTCTAGGATCTGTTATCAGATCTCTCACCTTGTAATTACCAGCATTAGTTTCTTTAACTATATGACTAGAAAATAAGCGATGTACAAAAAAGTCATCCATGCTTAACGGCGAAGAGTCGTTTAAAGAATTAAAGAGTCTCTTAGTTGCTAAGATATCTCTGGCGTCATCATAATAGATCCAAAAAATTGGCTGCCATTCTTTACTTTTTTCGTTGAATTTCAATGGAGCTAATCCGATAATACGAGGTTCAAAAACGCCTCTCTTACCGTCAAAAACCCAATCTTCTTTAATTCTGAACTTCAAAAACAAGGCTGGATTAAATTCTCCTCTTACCGATTTAACAGTTCCTTCTTTTCTATTTTCGATGTTCACGGTACCATAAGCCGCTTGAAGTGCACTTGTAGTATCCAAAGGAAAATTAAAAGCATCATCTTCAACTAGCAGTGAATCTACCGCTCTATAAGCTGTAAGTTCACCTAATTTAACGTGATTTAGCAATACTTCAATTAATCTTGATTTCGGAAAATCAAGTACGCCATTGATGGTATCACGTAAATCGATATCTCTCCATACACGCTTAGTGAAAATTACATCCTCATCTTTAATCACAGCTAAAAAAGCTTTCTCTGAAGCTGTATCTCTAAGCTCACGCTCGATAGCATAGCCATCTTTAGGTTTAGCCTTTGGCTTTACTGGGTTTGTCTTTTTAACTGTATCAGCTTTTACCGGCTCCTGAGTTTTTGTCGGAGTAACTTTATTATTAGCCGCTGCATTATTAGTAGTTCCTCGCTTAGGTGTAGTATTACCTCTTTTTTGGGCAAAGCCTGCTACCGCAAATAATGCTAAAAAAACAAACGACAACGTAATCTTTTTCATCTCTACAATTATTTTACATTAAATACCAATGATGGCAAAACTCTTTGTCTTCCATCAGGTCCTTGAGCCACAATATCGGTAAAGAAAACTCTCGTTCCTGGCGATATCGCATTGATTGCACTTCTCACAGCACCAGAAAAACTTCCTCCCTGACCCGCTACAGTAACCGCATCTGAACGTGGCTTTTGCACCGTAAGTTCGTAACGAATTATCTTAAATTTCACATCGAAAGGGAAATCTGCCAAATCAGCTTCTAACTCACTTTCACTTTTCAATTGAACAGAAGCAATATCTCCTCCCGCAAAACCGCCTACACTCGGTACTGGTGCAGGGATAGCTTTAACCCTAAATTTAGATGCGCCCAAATTAACAGTTTTACCTTCGTTAGTTCCGTTAACGCTAATAGAAACTTCCTTGCCCACCAATGAACCAGGTACGTTAACCATATATTTCCCACCACTTCCCGTTAAAGAACCACCACCTGTAATAGTTGCATTAATATTAGGGAAACCTGCTGCCGAAATAGTGAAAGGATTTGGAATACCTGCGTAGATTACATTCAATTTATCTGAAGAAACCGTTGCCGAAGGAGCCGCTACTTGATAAGTCATAGGAGGAGTAGGATACTCTACAATTTTTCCAGTTCTATTATCTTTCACTCTAATCGTACCTTTCCAAGTAAACGTACCTACACTTCCAGTGCTTCCAGTATAAACTCCCTTACCTTTATCTGTTGGCACTTTACTTCCGTTTACAGTAACATCAGGATTAGACTTAGAATCACTTGCGGTTAAATAAATCTCTGCCTTATAAGGTTGTCCTTGTATCACATAAGAAGACGGCGCAACCGCAACAGCCTCAAAATGATCAAGTGTTACAATTGGTTTATCAGCTAAAATCTTATTAATGATATCGGCTTCCATATTTTTAGCATCATTCTGAATCATCGTTAAGATAGTTCTGAAAGCGGCTAGAGGGACACCTTCACCAAACATAGTTCCAGTCCAGCTTTTAGGTTCTCCAGCCTTTGGCTTTGCAGGATCTAACGCCTGTAACATAAAAGTAGGTTTACCTTCGTTAGGTTGTAATAAAGAAGCTAATTTTTTACCTGCTTTGTTAATTTCCTCTTGTAATTTTTTACCGTCTTTTGGAGCGGCATCGTTACCCATGATATTTTGACCAATATCCAGGTTATTTTTTTGCACTAGATCACCATTTTCATCAAATCCATCGGCTGCAATTTTAGCATGAATTCCATCAATATATTTGATTAAATCTTCGCCTATCTTTTGCGCTTCTTTAGCTCTGTTTAGCTTAAGTAAGTTATCGCCGCTTTCTTTAGCTTTGGTGCTTTCGTAATTTTTTAAAAGTTGAGTAATGTTATTTCCAACGTTCTCTTTAGATGTATTTAAGCTATCGTTAATATTTCTGAAAGCCTTTAATACCAGATCCGAAACGTTAAGGGCAAGCATAGCTAATAGTACCAAATACATGATACCAATCATCTTCTGCCTTGCTGTTTCCTTACCTCCTGCCATATTATATTAATATTTTTATAGTTAAATAATATGACCGATTAAGCACGTGGTTGATTCATTGCAGTTAACATGTTACCATAGATAGCATTTAACGACGATAAGTTTTTAGCTAGTTTACCAACTTCTTCTTTAAACTGTTTAGAGTCTTCCATAGAATCGTTGAAGTTGCCCATAGTTAAGGCTAGATTTTGGTAGAATTTGTTCATCGATTTTAGATGAGCGCTAGAATCTTGTAATTCTAATTCATATACTGCGTTTAACGCAGAAAGGTTTTTCGCCAAGTTGTTAACTTGTTCGTGATATGCTTTAGAATCTGCATTGCTTGCACCTAGCTCAGCTAATTGCTCAGTAGCTTTTCCAAAAGCCACATTCATATTACCTAAACTATCGCTAGCTCCTTTTACTTTAGCAGTAAATTCCGAAGTAGCTAAAGATGCGTCTGCTACGTTAGAGATGCCAGCAATTTTATCTCCGAAGGTACGTAATCCATTACCTAGACTTTCGATCAATTCGGCACCAATTTTTTCGTTAACCAATTTATCCAAAGCACCAGTTGCACCACCGCCTACAGCAGCTGTTTGAGGCACAGCATCAGTTGGTGTAGGTCTTCCATCTTTACGCAACTGCGGATAAACTTTGTCCCATTCTACGTCTGGATGTGGAGGGAAAAGTCCACCGATTAAGAACAAAAATGCTTCTACACCTAATCCAACACCAATCATAATACTCCCCCAGATACCTCCCAAGTGAAGAATTTTAAATAATGCACCTACAATTACGATCGCAGCACCAACAGAGGTCGCAAGATGCAGTTTTGCTTCATTAGTAGCATATTTTCCAGCCATAGTTCTTAATAGTTATTTTTTTAGTTTGTGGTTTTATTTTTTTGTCGTTTTTACATTAAGCTGTTTCCAGGGAAGTGAGATACACATCTGAAACCGATGTATGATCTTGAAATGTTCTGATATTCGTATTGAGCAACCGAATTTTGAAGGAAAAATCCTATGTCTTTCCAAGAACCTCCTTTAACGGTTTTACGTTTACCTTTTCTAAATATTGGATTTTTATCTTCTGGCAAAGAAGTATTGTAAGAGTTCAAAGTCCATTCGGCTACATTTCCGGCCATATTATACAAACCATAGTCGTTCGGCAAATACGCTCTAGCTTCTACAGTATATAAAGCGCCATCGTCTGCGTAGTTACCTCTACCTACTTTAAAATTAGCTTGTAAACATCCTTTAGCGTTCATGATATACGGACCGCCCCATGGATATTTAGTCTGTGTTCTACCTCCTCTGGCAGCGTACTCAAATTCGGCTTCAGTTGGCAAATCATACTTCAGCCTCGAATTAGCAGGAAGTTTTCTTTGACGAGCTACGTTTTCATAAAACTGCGTACGCCAATTACTAAAAGCCTTTGCTTGCTCCCAAGTTACACCAACTACAGGATATTGATCATAAGAAGGGTGATTAAAATAAGCCTCAACCATTGGGTCGTTATACTCATACGTAAAGTCTTTTCTCCAAACTAAAGTATCTGGATAAACCATTACATCTGGATGCTCGTTAGGCTTAAGGTCAGCAGGAGCTGTCGTTCTGAAATTCTTGCTATAGATATCGTAGTCATTAATACGTTGTCTATTTGGAGACGAAGCATTTTCTAATGCCATATCCATATTTTTTTCTACATAAGCATAACGCAAAAGCTTAATATCAATATCCTTATCGTTTTTACCATGAGTAAAATTAGACAGGTTGTCATTGATATACATCCCTTTCAACTTTGTCTGAATCTCCTGTTTTTTATTATTCCAAAGATTAGATCCGCTACCTACCTTTTTCCAGTCGATAACCTTGAACTTCGGAGCATCTCCAGCTTTTCCTTTGGGTTTAATGTAGTATTCCTCAATATTACCTTCGCTAATAGCAATAGAATCTCTTACCCAATTTACAAACTGTCTATATTCCGCGTTAGTAATTTCAGTTTGATCCATATAGAAAGGACTCATTGAAACCATTTTACTTTGTTTACCCTGATAGAAGGTGATATCTTCATCAGTCATACCCAAAAGATTGCGTCCACCGGGTACGTAAACCATCCCCAAGGGAATAGAAGTGTTTTTGAATTTTCTGTTAAAGGCCCCTACCAATTCCCCTTGACCGCCTTTTCCGCAGCTCGAAAGCATTAATGAAAGCAGGGCAATAGCAAGAAAGTATAATTTCTTCATATGTTGTCTAAGCAATTTTATAGCAATTTTATCAATTAACATTGAGATTAACAACTATTCGCACAAAAAAATCCACACTTTTAGTGCAAAATATTTTATTAACATTTTGTTTACGTCAAAACCATAGGTTCTAAAAAGCAAAAAACAAGAAACAAAACCCGTTATAAAACTTAAAAAACCTATTTCAATCACTAAAGAAGAGCGTTTTATTAACACTTCTTTAACAACCAGTACAAGTTAACGCTACCATAACCGCTTTATTATGCCATTGATTAAAATATCAAATATTTTTTCGCAAGTTATGTGATAACCGATTGCAAGTCAATACCTAAAAATAGGTATTTAGCAAATTACTTGTTAGATTTTTTGATATAATTCTCTAAAGCCATGATCATAGACGGAGCTTCTGGATTTGGAGCCGCAATATCCACAATTAGCCCTTTATCAGCTACTGCTTTTTGCGTATTTAAGCCAAAAGTTGCTATGCGAGTATTGTTTTGTAGAAAATTGGGGAAATTTATATACAGCGACTGTATACTAGAAGGACTGAAGAATGCCAGCACGTCATAAAACACATCCGCAAGATCAGAAAGATCACTAACTACCGTCCTAAATAGTACCGCAGGAGTTACATCATAACCGTTTTTCTGCAAGAAGTTCATTGTATCTTCTGTAGCCACATCAGAACATGGATATAGGAATTTCTCTCCTGCATGTTTTTTAAGCACCTCCGCCAAATCAGCAGCAGTTTGTTTTCCAAAGAAGATTTTACGTTTTCTATATTGGATATACTTCTGCAGATAAAGCGCAGTAGATTCTGAGATACAGAAATATTTTAGATTAACAGAAACTTCAAACCTCATTTCTTCACATATCCTAAAGAAATGATCTACCGCATTTCTACTAGTAAACACTACCGCAGTATAATCAGATAGATTAATTTTTTCCTTTCTGAAATCTTTTGCTGGAACCCCCTCTACATGAATGAAAGAGCGGAAATCAATTTTAAGATTATACTTCTTCGCTAAATCAAAATATGGGGATTTTTCAGTTTCTGGCTTAGGCAAGGTCACCAATATGCTTTTTACCTTGCGTAGTCTTTCGTCTTTATTTTCTTGCATTTTCCTAATTAGCACTTATAAACCTACTGCCTTGATTAATATCAATATAGGGCAAATTTCGAGGGTGCAAAAATACAAAAATAAATACAATTTAGGAAACCTATATTGTGATAAAATATTTATTGCCGCCCTTATGAATTGAAATACAAAGATCAAAACTAATGTAGATACCCCCAAAACGATATAGCCAGAACCATATTTCTTTGCAGAAAGGGCAAAGGCAATAATAAGAGGAATGAACAATAAAGACGTATTAAAATAACTTAAATATAATATAGAGACGTATTGACGAAGCGGTCGCTGTACATCAAACACAAAACCAATAAACCTTAAACTCACGATTTTCAAAAGGTATAAAAAGATAACGCCTACGGATATTGTTATAAAAAAACTAAAGCCTCCCTGCATTGCCTGTGGTAATTGTTGATACTGCGCCGCCAAATAAAAAAACATTCCAATGGTAAAACCAAACTGAATAAAAAGCAATAAAAATGACCAGGAAGTAACCAGGTTATCTTCTTTATTAAGGTTGGTTAAAGCCCTATTACTATAAAAAGATTGCACTACAGAACTTAACTGTTTGCCAAAAGCATTTTTTAAAATCGCAAAAAGCACCAATAAAAAACCGATAATAGATAAAACCCAAACATCTCCCTTGGGCAGAAGATCGCCATGCTGATAGCTTACCTTCTCTTGGTTGTTATTTGCCAAATCTATCAATTTCCTAAGCGAAAAAACCTCAAAACCATAGCCTTTACTCAAACTATCGAGCCACAAAACATTGGTTAACGAATCTCTAATTTTTAAAATACTAGGCGTTAAAGTATCTACAGCTTTAATTGTTGCGCTATCAATATAAAGGCTATCTTGCATTAAAGGCTTAGCGGCTACAGTATCTGGAATAATTTGAGCTGTGGTTTTGATACTCCACAATACCGCAATGAGAATAAACAAAAAGTTCTTTTTAGCCATGTTAAAATAAAGCGGTAATGCCAAAATGGATTTTACCCTGGCGCAAATTTAAAGGATTATTTCTTTGTTTGCCTAAAGCATAGGTAATAGAAAGAATACCAAGGTTGGTTTCAAAGTTAACCCCAACACCAAACCCTAATGGAAAATCCGAATAATTTATCTG
The DNA here is from genome assembly GCA_029959615.1 of Flavobacteriaceae bacterium PS02338. Taxonomy (GTDB): domain Bacteria; phylum Bacteroidota; class Bacteroidia; order Sphingobacteriales; family Sphingobacteriaceae; genus Pedobacter. The sequence goes on from JASCOD010000001.1 coordinate 9,551, forward strand.
ACTTGTTTGATACTTCAAATAGGCTTGATTATAAAATGCAAATAAAAAAGAGTTTTGCTCTAAGAGGTATCTAAATTCTGCATTGCCATAAGTATAGGCATTGGCCAATATAGATAATTCATTAAATCCACGGAGGCTTCTTTGCCCACCCAACCTAAAAACCTCATTCTCTAGCAAATACTTTCCGTTTAAAACTGCTGTTTGGTTAGATACTGCAAATACAAACTGCTTTGCCAAAGGAAGGTAATAATTCAATTGGCTAAACCACCTATAAGAAGTACTATTTAGCGGCACCCCCTGATAAAGATTTTCGGGAATAGCTGCATTACGTTTGATTTTCTTACTTCCAACAGCTACATCAACGACCAAACTGTAACCTTTTTGAGGATTGTAGCGGTAATCTAAGTCTTCAATGTTTAAGCCTACACCATAAAAAGTAGTATTGGCATCCAAAATAGAAGGTAGTGATGTTGCATTTTGATAATTATCAACAGCCGAAAGTCTAGTCGATTTATTTTCTATAAAAAATTGAAAGGCATTATTTCCTTTAAGGAGATAATTGAAACCTAACTTGGTGTCTACATTTAAAAAAGAAGTGTCTTGCTTATAAAGGTAAAGGCTCGGGCTTACGCCGAAATCAGTATTAAGCACATGAGGGACTACAACTTTTAGATCCAACAGCTGACTTCGCTGAGCAAGCCCCTGATAGTTAAAGTTTAATTGTTCGCCTCTCTTAAAAGCATTTTGCAAATGTAGCTTTAGGTTACCTACCAATTGACTTTTTCCTGTTGCTGTATTTTGCTGCAGCCCTACCACACCGTCAAATTGATTGGCATTTTTTCTATTAACGAAAATTTTCACCGAGGCTCTTTCACTAGAAAAATCTATTTCGGTGGGCTTTAATACTTCCAAGAAAGGGAGTTCTCTTAGTCTACTCTCTACTTGTTTAACTAATTTTTCATTGTAAACGCTACCATTTTTAATCCCCAAATAGGACTGAATATACCTCTGTCCTATCTCGGCACTGCCGATTACTTTTAACGTATCAAACAATAACTTCTGGTTGGGTTTGGCATTAATAGCAGCTGAGATAGTATTTCCTTCAATCGCCACCTGCTCTAAACTGACACTAGCAAATGGATATCCATTATTTTCATAATACAACAACAAGCTTTCAAAGAGCTGAGTTAAACGCTCTGGATCAAAATCTACTTGTTCGTAATTTCTCTCTTTAAATCCCACAGCCTGCCGAATAGCAATAGGCAAATTGCCGCCAGATAGCCGTACCCATTTATACAAAGCATTAGGCTCAATAACTATTGTTGCCAATTGCTCGGCAAATTCAATCGTTTTTATCTCGGCAAGGAGATAGCCTTTAAATTGTAATTGCGAAAGGATTTTTTCAGCTTCTTTATAGACCGAAATGCTATCTGCCGCTTCTTTTGTAAAAGAAACCACTTTAGTTAATGATTTACTCGTTTCAGGAAATACTAGGTTTAAGTTATAAGTTTTTTGGGCGAAAGAACATACGCCAGTACAAAATATCAAAAAACAACAAACAATAAACCTCATATACTCTCAAAAGTAACAAAAGCAAGGTTTAAATAAATAAAACTATTTGTATTTACACAAATAAGAAACTTGTCCGCTTACTTTTACCTTAAAAGAAGAATTAGCTTCTACTTCAAATTTTTGAGCAGCACTAAAAGTTTTCCAATCGACTTCTCCCACTAGCAAAACATCCATTTCTCCTTCAACAATAATCATTGTTTCATGCGTAGAGGTTCCAAATTCATATTCACCGGCATCGATAACACCTACTGTAGATTTGCCATTACTTTCGTAGCCTAAAGATTTTACGGCTCCATCAAAATATTCGTTTACTGTAATCATGTTGCTAAAATAAAAACATCGAGCATAAAAATTTTATATTCTTTCAAATTTTGATCGAATTCGATACTATCTCAACTTTAACTCTACCTTTGTGCCGTGGCCGGTATCTATATCCATATTCCCTTTTGCAAAAAAGCTTGCACTTATTGCGATTTTCATTTTACCACTTCTACCAAATATATCAACGAAATGGTAGAGGCAATCTGCAAAGAAATAGTCTTCAAAAAAGATCGTTTAGCTGGCCAACAAATTGGTAGCATCTATTTTGGAGGCGGCACACCATCGGTGTTACCAAGTACGGCATTACAACAAATTTTAGCCACGGTAGAAAAGCACTTTTCTATCTCTTCTGATGCTGAAATCACAATAGAAACCAATCCAGATGACCTTACTTCTTCGAAAATCGCCGAATTAAGAAAACTACCAGTTAACCGTTTCAGTATTGGCACGCAATCTTTTTTTAACGAGGACTTAATTTGGATGAACCGTGCCCACAATGCACAAGAAGCTAGTGATTGTATCAAGAGAAGTCAAGATGCAGGTTTCGAAAATCTCACTATAGATTTAATTTATGGATATCCATTATTGAGCAACGAGAAGTGGAAATCAAACATTTATACCGCGTTAGAGTTGAGTATCCCACATCTATCGGCTTATTCATTAACTGTAGAACCTAAAACAGCATTAGCTCACGCTATCGAAAAGGGTAAACAACCAATGGTAAACGATGAGCAAAGTGCAGAACAATTTTTGACACTTATTGACATTGTCAATGCTAATGGTTTTGAACATTACGAAATTTCAAATTATAGTCTACCAGGAAGATATGCCGTTCATAACACTAATTATTGGAAAGGTATTCCATATTTAGGTATAGGGCCTTCTGCTCATGGTTTTGACGGGCATGATAGATATATCAATGTGGCCAATAATGCAAAATACATGGAAAGCCTTATGAAAGGGCAATTGCCAGAAACCATAGAAAGGTTAAGTAACACTGATAAATTTAATGAATATGTAATGACCTCATTAAGGACAATGTGGGGCTTAGATATCAAAAAAATTGAACAGGATTTTGGCAGGATCTATGCAGATCAAACTCAAAAAATGATCAAGCCTTTTATTTCCAATGGGAAATTATTTGCAGATGGCAACTTTATCAAACTCAGCAATACTGGGAAATTATTTGCAGATGGCATTGCAGCAGAGCTGTTTGCTGACGATCAAGAACTTTAATAATTTTAAATATCATAACTTCGTAAAGTAGTTAAACAGGAAAGACATATAGATGAAAAATAAGGTAATTTGGATTACAGGCGCTTCATTTGGCATTGGAGAGGCTTTGGTTTATGAACTGAATGCATTAGAGGCAAAACTCATCATCTCTTCTCGAAACCGTGATGAACTTTTCCGGGTAAAGCAGAAATGCCGAAACCAAATAGATGTACATGTACTTTCTTTAGACTTAGAAGATAGCGGTTCACTTCCTACAAAAGCAGAAGATGCCATGCGTATTTATGGCCGTATCGATATGTTGATCAACAGCGGGGGCATTAGCCAAAGAGCTTTGGCACTAGAAACCGATCTTAAGACCGAACAACGTTTAATGGATGTCAATTTTTGGGGAACTACTATTTTAAGTAAAGCCGTGCTACCTAGTATGATTAAGCAAAACACTGGAACTATTGTTTGTATAAGCAGTTTAGTAGGCAAATTTGGAACTCGATTACGTTCGGCCTATGCCGCATCTAAACATGCACTGCATGGCTATTTCGAATCTTTAAGAATAGAACTTGACAATCCGAATATCCATATTCTTTTGGCTTGTCCTGGCTTCATTAAAACCAAGGTTACCATAAATGCGCTAACTGCTAATGGCAGTAAACAGGGCACAATGGATTCTGCACAAGAAAATGGCATGTCCGCTGAAGAATGTGCTAAACAAATCATCAAAGCCATCGAAAAAAAGAAAGACGAAGTCTACATAGGTGGAAAAGAAGTGAAAGGAGTGTTTTTAAAGCGATTTTTCCCGAGCATTTTCAACAAGATCATCAAAAAAGCAAAGGTGACTTAAGCTGATTTACATCATTTTATTCACATTTTATAATAGTTCGCATACGATTTTAAGTTTTTAATTACAAATTTGTAGCGTTTAACTTTTTGTTAAATTTAATTGAAAGTTTACACCCCATTACACAATGAGCTTTATATTAAAACCTGTCGATACTGTTGAAAATATCAGTAAAGAAGACTTTAAAAAGAATTATCTCGACCCTAGACGACCTTTGGTAATTAAAGGCCTTACTAAAGATTGGCCGGCCAGAGAAAAGTGGACAGCAGAATATTTGAAATCCATTGCAGGAGAAGTAGAGGTTCCGTTGTACGACAATTCTAAAGCTGATCCAAGCAAACCAATCAACTCAGCGGTTACGCACATGAAATTTGGCGAGTATTTAGACCTTATTAAACGTGAGCCCACCGAGTTACGCATTTTTCTCTTCAACCTTTTTAAAAAGGTACCAGGACTTATAGATGATATCAAAATCCCGAAAGATTTAGTGGGTGGGGTTATGGAAAGTATTCCAGCGATGTTTTTCGGAGGTTCAAATTCTGAGACGTTCCTACATTATGACATTGATCTACCAAACATTATGCATACGCATTTTGGTGGTCGCAAGCACATTATTCTATTTGATTATAAATGGAAAAAACGTTTGTATTGCCTTCCTAATGCTACTTATGCCTTAGAAGATTTCAATGTTGGTAATCCAGATTTCGAGAAATATCCCTCATTAAATGGCATTGAAGGTTATGAGGTAATCTTAGAACATGGAGATACTTTATTTATGCCAATCGGGATGTGGCATTGGATGAAATATCTAGATGGATCTTTCTCTTTAAGCTTAAGAGCGTGGGATCAATCGATCCCCGGTAAAGCAGCAAGCTTGTGGAGTCTTTTTAGACATGGTGCCGTAGACAGTCTACTAAAAATGGCATTTAAAGCTAAATATGCTAGTTACCGAGAAAAACTGGCTGTAAAAAGAGCAGAAAACGCCTATACCAAGGGGCGCTTATAATATTGATTTTAATGGAGCGGGGCATCGGATAGGGTAGCCCCGCTTTTATTTTAATCATTCTTGTATTCGACAAGCTGCGAGGAGAAATTCAAAACAAAGCGAGCAAACAAAAAACACCAAAGTCTCACAAAAACAAAAATAATTGTGCCTTAACTAACCTGTTGTTAATTTCGCAGTACAATGGAAGAAAAAAAACTGAGCGAAAAAGAGAAAATGTTGGCCGGAAAGGCTTACCAAGCTGGCGATAACGAATTGGCCAGTGATAGACTAAAAGCTCGTGAAATCGTTTTCGAGTTCAATAACCTACCTCCAAAACAGATTAAGCAACGTAAACAGCTCATCAAAAGGTTATTTGGTAAAACAGAAACTATGTTTTACGTGGAGCCTCCTTTTCGTTGCGATTACGGCTATAATATTGAGGTTGGCGACCACTTTTATAGCAACTTTAACCTCACTATTTTAGACTGTGCCAAAGTAAGTATTGGTAATAACGCTTTTTTTGGCCCAAATGTGGCTATCTATACTGCTGGCCATCCTTTACATTCACATTTACGTAACCAAGAACATGAATGGGCGCAACCTATTACCATAGGCGATAGCGTCTGGTTAGGCGGAAACGCGGTCATCAATCCAGGGGTAACTATTGGTAGCAATGTAGTTATTGGATCGGGAAGCGTGGTAACTAAAGATATTCCAGACAATGTTTTTGCGGCAGGTAATCCTTGCAAAGTAATCAGGGCAATTACCGATGCAGACAAGGACTTTTACTACAAAAATTTCACTTTAGAACAATAAGATTAAATGAATCCACATATTGAAAATATCAACATCGAAATTGCTACGCTCAGAAATCAAATTGTAAACCACAATGTTTACACCCAAATTAGCGATTTGCCCGAGCTTCGTATTTTCATGGAGCATCATATCTATGCTGTTTGGGATTTCATGTCGTTGTTAAAAGCATTACAAATTAACCTTACTTGCACTACCCTACCATGGTTTCCTGTAGGCAATGCCAAAACAAGGCAACTCATTAATGAAATTGTAGCTGGAGAAGAATCTGATTTGGATGAAAAAGGAGAAATCAAAAGTCACTTTGAGTTATACTTAGATGCGATGGAACAGGTTGGAGCAGATACGCAACCTATCCGTACTTTCATCCGTTCGTTACAATTGGGAAAAACTTTTGCGGAAGCTTACGAAATTGCCAATGTTCCGTTAACGGCACAAGCTTTTATGGACAGTACTTTTGCCATCATCAAAGCCAACAAAAACCATGTCACCGCAGCGGCATTTACTTTCGGGCGTGAGGATTTAATTCCAAATATGTTTCATAGCATGGTTAACGATTTGAATAGCAAGCATCCCGACCAAGTAACTATTTTCAAATACTATTTAGACAGACACATTGAAGTAGATGGCGACCATCACAGTCATCTGGCTTTAGAAATGACCAGCGAACTTTGTGAAGATGATGAAAATGCCTGGGGCGAAGCTACTGTAGCCGTTAAAGAAGCCTTGCAACAGCGTATTAATTTATGGAATGGTGCCTTGAAAGCAATAGCAAATCAAACAGAATTGGCTTGAAAAGCCAAATTCCGTTTGATTTATAAATACCTAACTGACCCTGAAATAAATTTGCTTCGCAGCTATTGCATGGTCATGGTGACACTAAGTTCGCGTTTCGTCATGCTGATCCGATAACTATCGGATTTATTTTACTTCGTAGGTTTTCATTTTGCTAAAGGTCAGTATCGACTCCAAAGACTTGTTTTGGTAGATTAATAATCAAACTCCAATTAGCAACTTTTGGTTTATGGTGCAAATAGGTTATCTTCAAATTAAGATTAACCTTTATGATGAGCCAAGCCAACACTAGCAAATCTATGAAAACTGGGCTGTATGCAGCTGTAGTAGTATTTTTAGCCTATACCATGATCTTCGGTTACAGGAAGACCTTTACTGTCGCCACCTTTGACGGTTTAACCATCGCTGGTTACAGCTACAAAACAGTTTTAGTGATTACGCAGATGCTCGGTTATCTACTAGCCAAGTTTTACGGCATTAAATATATTTCAGAGTTAGGGCGAACTGGCAGAGGGAGAATCATCCTGATTCTTACAGGGATTTCGTGGTTAAGCTGGTTACTTTTTGCAATAGTGCCGATGCCCTACAATATCGTTTTCCTGTTTGTGAATGGCTTTCCTTTGGGCATGCTTTGGGGCGTAGTATTTTCCTATGTAGAAGGCCGTAGAAGTACAGATTTTATTGGTGCCACTTTAGCTGTGAGTTTCATTTTCGCCTCTGGTTTTGTGAAATCTGTAGGTGCTTGGCTCATGACTAGCTTTGGTATTTCTGAGTTTTGGATGCCTTTTTATACTGGTTTAGTATTTTGTATTCCGCTGGCGCTATTCGTGTTTCTAATGGAAAAGATACCGCAGCCTGATGAAGAAGATGTCAAATTTAGAGCAGAGCGAGTCGCGATGACTGCAGCCGATCGACAAAAATTTATTAAAGATTTTCTAGGTGGAATTATTGCCTGCGTAATTATCTATTGCTTCGCCACTATTTTTAGGGATATCAGAGACAATTTTAGTGCAGAGATGTGGAAGGAAATGGGTTTCTTTAACCAACCAGCAATATTCTCTAAGACAGAAACACCAATTACCATTATTGTGCTCGTACTTATAGGCAGCATGGTAATGATTAAAAACAACTTCCTTGCATTGAAAACAGCGCATTGGTTTATTGTCATTGGTTTTGTGATTGCTGGCGTTTCTACCTTAGTTTTTAAAGCAAACCATTTAAGTCCTATAGCATGGATGACTTTAGTTGGCTTAGGCTTGTACATGGTCTATATTCCTTTCAATGCCATTTTCTTTGACAGATTGATTTCTACTTTTAAATATGCTAGTAATGTAGGTTTCCTCATTTACATTGCTGATGCTTTTGGTTATGTGGGTAGTATTGGTGTATTGCTCAGCAAAGAGATTTTCAAAGTAAAACTGAATTGGGTTACTTTCTTTTCGAGCAGTGTGATGATTTTATCGGTAGTTGGCGTGCTGCTTACTTTTTATTCACTTTATTACTTTTCTAACAAGTATAGGAAGCTAGCTAAATAACTACTTAGAAGCTGCGTTTTTCTATCTCAATGAGGTCTTTTACTAGTCCAGTGGGGTCTAACTACCTATCGTTACACGTTATCAACCCCAAGTTATACGTTATAGAACCTATAATTTGAGGTCTATAACGTCAAACGACACGTTCGGAACGTATAATTTAGGGTTATATAACCTATCGCGAGTAGTTCGGAACGTCAACGGACTAGTAAATCACACCGGAACATCATAGATTTACGTACCGGTTGATGTAAAATGTGCTAAGCAATTTGTCATTCAGAGCGCAGCGAAGAAACGATTAAATATTAATAGATGTCTCCTGCGTGGATATGACAAGAGACAAATTTAAGACGAATGGTCAACAACCACCTTCCACTCTCCGTCAATCTTCCTCAACAACAGCGTAAAATAGCCTTTCGGTTCGTCTCTTTCTCTTTTCAAATTCCAGCTACCCAAAACAAAGGCTTTATCTTTTGCCAAAAACTCCACTTTCTTAATCCCAAAAGTTAAAAAGCCCATCGCACTTTGATCAGGATAGCCTTTCTTATAATTATCCAGCGTTTTTTGCCAACCATAAGTCGGGCCATTTTTACCTACAAACAACAGGCTGTCGCTTTTCCAATAACCTTGCATGTAACTATCCATATCGCCTTTGTTCCAACCTTGGCGCTGGTTTTCTAACACTTTTAAAATAGCTGTTTTATCTTTAGTAGTTTGTGCCATCAAGGTAGTTGAACAAGCCAATAACAGTAGGAATATTATTTTTCTCATCATCTTCGTTAAATTGAAAATCTAGTTTAAATTAGGTTTTTAATCCTGACCCACCAAATGAAGAAACATCAAAATATTTTCAGGTTCGATAAAAAGAGTTTTTTGATAGCCGCCGTTATATTCATCATCGAAGTTTTAATTGCGTTGTACATTACCGACAACTTTGTCCGTCCGTACGTTGGTGACGTACTAGTGGTTATTTTGATTTATTATTTCTTGAAGGCTTTTATAAATATTCCTGTTTGGCCTTTAGCTATTGGCACATTGTTATTTGCCTATCTGATAGAAACCTTACAATATTTCGAGTTTGTAAAACTGATGGGCTTAGGCGATAATAGGTTGGCAAATATTGTACTTGGGAATTACTTCGCTTGGGAAGATATAATTGCCTACACCGTGGGTATTGCCATTGTTTTGATGATAGAGCGGAGGAAGGTTTAGCCGTAAACTTTGTCAACCTTCTATACAAGTCGTCGATTAAGATTGACAAAGTTGAATGTAGTAATTAAAAGACCCTCTCTGCCCAATGGGCATCTCTCCCAAAGGGAGAGAATTTGCAACACATCTATTCTCTCCCTTTGGGAAAGATGGCGTAGCCGGAAAGGGTCTTTGTTAATATTATGACATCCGCCTTAAAAAACTAAACCTACCAAACCATTAACTTAGTTGCTACGTTAAGAGAGCGTTAGAGGAGCGTTATTTACGAAATGAAAGGTTATCAATTTTCTAAATTTTTACCCAATGAATTGCCTAAAGGTGGTTTTGATGAGTTGCTGAAGTTATTTACGCAACTGCTTAACTATACCGCAGGTGATGCGGGCGAAGCTTTGGCTTGGATGAACGAACTGGACAAGCAGTACAAGTTTACCAATAGTGACTACGGAATGGGAGATTTCATTGAGGACCTGAAAGAAAAAGGCTATATCAATGAAGAAAATGGCGAAACTAAAATTACCGCAAAAACAGAACAGGCCATACGTAAATCAGCTCTGGAAGAGATTTTCGGCAAGCTGAAAAAAGCTGGTAAAGGTAATCACAACAGTAATATTTCGGGCATTGGTGAAGAGAAAAATGCAGATAGACGGGAGTTCAGTTTTGGTGATAGTTTAGACCAAATTGACATGACGGCTTCTATCCACAATGCGCAAATTAATCACGGCATTGGCAATTTCACCCTTACAGAACGTGATCTGGAAGTGGAGGAAAAGGACTACAAAACTTTAACTTCTACGGTATTGATGATTGATATTTCGCACTCGATGATTTTGTACGGCGAGGATAGAATTACCCCTGCCAAGAAAACCGCTATGGCTTTAGCAGAGCTGATTAAAACGAAATACCCGAAAGACACTTTAGATATTGTAGTTTTTGGTAATGATGCTTGGCCCATTACGATTAAGGATTTGCCTTACTTAAAAGTTGGCCCATATCATACGAATACTTTTGCTGGCTTAGAACTAGCTACCGATTTGCTGCGCAGAAGAAAAACGCATAACAAGCAAATTTTCATGATTACCGACGGTAAACCAACTTGTTTGAAAGAAAATGGCAGGTATTACAAAAACAGTGTAGGCTTAGATAGAAAAGTGATTGGCAAAACGCTGAATATGGCCGCACAATGCAAAAGATTAAATATTCCTATCACCACATTTATGATTGCTAAAGACCCTTACTTGCAACAGTTTGTAAGACAGTTTACAGAAGTGAACGGCGGTAGGGCATTTTACAGCTCGCTTAACGGCTTGGGCGAGTATATTTTTGAAGATTATATTAAGAATAGAAGAAAAACGGTACGATAGTCGGAAGTCCGATGTCCGAAGACAAACGTATAACGTAATACTTATAACTTACAACATAAATGCAAGCAACAACACTAGGCGAATTAAAAGCAACATCATACCAATCCTTAAGCGTTAAAGATGAGCTGAGGAAGAATTTAATCATCCAATTACAAAACAAGGAAGCAGGTTTCGAAGGGATTTTAGGCTACGATGAAACCGTAATCCCAGAATTGCAAACGGCAATATTAGCTCGTCATAACGTACTGTTATTGGGTTTACGTGGACAGGCAAAAACCCGTATCGCCCGTTTAATGGTGAACTTGCTAGACGAGTATATTCCTTACATCGCTGGCAGCGAAATTTTTGATGATCCATTGAACCCAATTTCGTGGTTTGGCAGAAATGAGATTGAAACTAAGGGTGATAAAACACCTATAGCTTGGTTACACCGTAGCGAACGTTATACTGAAAAGCTAGCTACACCAGATGTTACCGTAGCAGATTTAATTGGCGATGTGGATCCGATTAAGGCAGCAAACTTAAAACTGACCTACAATGATGAACGTGTAATCCATTTCGGTTTAATCCCAAGGGCGCACCGCAGCATTTTTGTAATTAACGAATTACCAGATTTACAGGCTCGTATTCAAGTGGCTTTGTTTAATATGCTACAGGAAAAGGATATCCAAATTAGAGGTTTCAAGTTGCGTTTACCTTTGGACATTCAGTTTGTATTTACGGCAAACCCCGAAGATTATACCAACCGTGGTAGCATTGTAACTCCGTTAAAAGACCGTATTGAAAGTCAGATTTTAACGCACTACCCTAAAACGATTGAAATTTCTAGAAAAATTACTTTCCAAGAAGCGAAATTAACCGATGAGCAACGTTTGATCGAAGCTGATGGCTTGGTGAAGGATTTAGTAGAGCAAGTAGCTTTTGAGGCTCGTAAAAGTGAATATATCGACCAAAAATCTGGCGTTTCTGCCCGTTTAACCATTTCTGCTTTCGAGAATTTAATTAGTAACGCAGAGCGAAGAATGTTGGTGAGCAGAGAAACATCAACCTTTGTGCGTATCTCCGACTTTAGTGGAATTATTCCAGCGGTTACAGGAAAGATTGAGTTAGTTTACGAAGGTGAATTGGAAGGACCAGCTAAGGTAGCGCATACGTTAATTGGAAAAGCAATTAAGCATTTATTTGCGAGGTATTTTCCAGACCCAACCAAAGCGAAGAAAAGTAAAAATGCTAATCCGTACACAGAAATTACCGAATGGTTTACCGAAGGCAATACCATTGATGTAGATGATAACTTGACTTTGGTTAACTATAAAAAAGAATTGCAAAAAGTTAATGGTTTGGAAGCTTTGGTTAAGAAGTTCCATCCGAAGCTGAGCGAAAACCAAACTTTGTTGCTAATGGAATTTGTGTTGCACGGCTTATCGGAGTTTTCGCAGCTAAATAAAAATTACTTAAATGGTGGTTTCGGATTTTCGGATATGTTTGATAGTTTATTCAACGCCGATTTAGATGAAGATGATGAGGATTTTGGGTAAGCATTAACCCAGTCCGTCATTTCGACTGTAGCGTAGCGAAACGGAGAAATCTTTGAACTTATATTATACACGTTTACAACTTCAAAGATTTCTCCACAAGGTCGAAATGACGGAGCAGAAGTGAAACAAACCCTCAAAACAAACATCTAACAAAAACACATTAAATTTACACCCCACATGGGAAGAACAATATTTCTAACTATACTCTGCTTTATTGTCATTTTACTTGACTTTTATTGCTATTATGCCATTTTAGCCGTTTTCAAAAAATGGAAAGACAGTACTAAACAATTCTTTAAAAAAGCGTGGTGGACAATTAACATTGCTTTAATTATTGGTGTTTTTTGCGCCATTTATCTTAACCTGTTTTTATCGGCCAGAGCAATTATTCTAGTCGCATTCTTCTTGATTAGCACTGGAAAAATGGTCATGCTTCCATTTTTGCTAATAGATGATATCAGACGTTTCGGCATCAAATTCTTCAGATTATTGAAGAAGAAAAAAGAACCGACCGAAGCGGCAAAAGAAACGATCAAAGGTGAAGCCATCAGTCGTTCATCTTTCTTAGTAAAAGCAGGTTTAATTGCCGGTGCCGTACCTTTAAGTTCCTTAAGTTGGGGAATTATTTCTGGCGCTTATGACTACCAAATTAGACGAGTTAATTTGAAACTACCGAACCTACCAAAAGCCTTTGATGGTATCACGATGGCACAAGTATCAGATATCCACTCGGGAAGTTTTTACAATAAGACTGCAGTAAAAGGTGGTGTAGAGATGTTATTGGCAGAGAAACCCGATTTCGTTTTCTTTACAGGAGATTTGGTGAACAATTTAACTAGTGAACTTAAGGACTATCAAGATATTTTCAGCAAGGTAACCGCCCCTTTAGGTGTTTATTCCGTATTAGGTAACCACGATTATGGCGATTATCATTTCGGCAGAGAAACATCGCCTGCAAAAGTTAAGAACCTTCAAGATATGGTAGCTTCTCATAAAATTATGGGTTGGGATTTGCTGATGAATGAAAACCGCAGGCTAAAAGTTGACGGAGAAGAAATCGGTATTATTGGGATTGAAAATTGGGGCATGGGTCGTTTCCCGAAGTACGGAAAAATGGAATTGGCTACCCAAAATACAGAAGATTTACCAGTAAAACTCTTGCTTTCTCACGACCCATCGCATTGGCGTGGGGAGGTTTTACAAAAATATAAGGATATCGATGTAGCCTTTGCAGGCCATACCCATGGAATGCAGTTTGGCGTAAGGTTAAAAGACACACAATGGAGCCCCGTACAATACATCTACAAAGAATGGGCAGGTTTATACAAAGAACAACAGCAGCAATTGTATGTGAATGTAGGTTACGGTTTTTTAGGCTATCCAGGACGTGTTGGTATATTGCCAGAAATTACGATATTTACTTTAAGCAAGGCTTAGAAATTTTGAATGAGAGAATGATAGAATTATAGAATAGACACCTTGCAGAATTCTATCATTCAAAAATCAATCATTCAAGTATTATGATACGAAAATTAGGCTCATCCATCTTAGACTTTCTGCTATTTAGCAATTTCTTTATTGCTATTTGTGCGGTTGCCCAAGGCTTGGTTACCTACCATTTGTTGAAAGCTAAACCAAGCGAACATGTGCTCGCTTTTCTGTTTTTCTCTACCTTACTCATTTATAATTTAGCAGTATTACTGTCCAAACCAAAAGAGCCTCAGAAATCACTTTTTAAAAGGGTGAGATGGATTTTTTCTCACCACAGGCTAACTATATCCACCACGCTAATTTCGGCACTTTGCCTAATCCCATTGGGTTTATTGTATCTAAGTTTCGAATCAAAGTTATTAATGGTATTTGTAGGTTTGTTGGCCATTGCCTACAACATCCCATTTTTAACACTTAACAATAAGAAAATAGGCTTACGGAATATCCCCGGAATTAAGCTTTTTCTAATTGCATTTGTTTGGGCGAGTAGCTGTGTTTTACTTCCAATTGTTGAGTTAGAAAGCATACATCAATTGCAGGTCCCTTTAAGCGAAACGGTATTATTGGTAGCGAAACGATTTCTATTCATTTGTGCCATTACAGTTCCTTTTGATATCAGAGATTTGTTTCAGGATAAGCTTTATGAACTCAAAACTATACCCGTAGTATTGGGCGAAAAAAAAGCCTGGATTTTTTGCCAGGCCTTATTAGCGATTTATCTGCTGCTCTTAGTATTATTTACCCAAGGTATCAACATTGATGTAATTGGATTAACGTTAACCGTATTTCTTACGGGTTGGTTGATCTTTAAATCCAACATCAAAAGAAATGAATATTTCTACTTCTTTTACCTAGATGGAACCATGTTGCTACAATATGCGATATTGGTTTTGTGCAGTTGGTTGAGTGTTGCAATAGCTTAGCCAAGCTCGTCATTTCGAGAGAAACGAAGTGAAGCCAAGAACTACAAGAAAGCGCAGCTAAATCTTTAAACTTTGTTTTACATCCAAAGATTTAGCTTCGCTGATTTGCAATTCTCCACAAGGTCGAAATGACGAACTTATTAGGTACCAATGCTATGATTAACTCCCTGCATTAAACCTATAGCCTACTCCTCTTACCGTTTGTAATAACTGCGGGTTATCTGGATTAACTTCTATCTTTTTCCGCAAACGAACAATGTGCATATCCAATGTTCTGGTGTTAACGTCAGAATTGTAGCCCCAAACTTCCAACATCAAATCTTCTCTACTGATCACTTGATTTGGATTACGCAAGAAATATAACAATATGCGGTTTTCCAGAATAGTCAGTTCAATCTTCTTGCCCTCACGAAATAAGGTATGGATATTTGGATGATGCTCCATATTGGCAAAACGATGAATTTCAGATCGTTCAGCATTTAGCAAGAACTTCACCTTACTTTCTAGCATTGCCACCAAAACATCCATGTTAAAAGGCTTGGTCACGTAATCTGAAGCTCCAAATTGATAGGCGTCAATTTTATCAACATCCTGCGCTTTCGCAGTCATCATAATTACTAAACCTTCAAAACCTTGTTTGCGCACTTCTTCGCAAACCTCAGAACCTTCCTTTCCGGGCAACATCCAATCCAATAATACAATATCTGGCTTTTCTGTAGTGATAGTTTGTATAGCACTAATTCCATCCCCTTCTTCCAGTACTTGATAACCTTCCGTTTTTAATCGCATTGCCGCTAAGAAGCGTAGGTTTTCATCATCTTCAACAATTAATATTTTGATATCTTTTGACATAAGTTTTTAAATTTTGAATGAGTAAATGAGTGAATGGAGTGAATGAAAACCTAGCTAAATATTAATAAACGGTTATTCAATAATCCAAAATTCAATCATTCTATCATTGTATATACGGTAAAACAATTTTAAATTCTGTTCCTTTATTTACAACGCTGCGAACGCTAATTTCGCCTTTCATAAAATTAACAAGTTCCTTACAAAAAGCCAAACCTAAGCCCACACTTCCTGCTTGGTTATATTGATTTTGTACTCGATAAAACTTCTTAAATATATTATTTATTTCTGACGCTGGTATGCCGATACCCGCATCCTTAAAGCGCAACACAATTTTATCCTTGATTAAACGAGCTGTAATATGTAGCTGCTTTTGATGAGGAGGCGAATATTTGTAAGCATTCTCTACCAGGTTATCAAATAAACTCCCTAGCAAAACAGGATCTGTCGTAAAATGAGTAAAATCGGTTACTTCATAAGTCAGTTTAAAATCTGGGTGTTTCAACTGATGAACGTCGATGGTACTTTCAATAAATTCAGTAATATTTACCCTATCTTCATTTAGTTTGATGGCTTTATTTTCAATTTGAGTAAATGCCAACAACTTATTCATCAAACCGTTCAGTTTATCGGCTTCTTCATCCAATATTTTACCGTAGAGCTTTTGCTCCCGCTCTGAAATACTTGCTGCACTCTTGATATTATTACCAGCAATTTTAATAACGCTAACCGGTGTTTTAAATTCGTGAGTTAAATTGGTAATAAAATCATATTGTAGCTTAAACATCTTATGGTTGATGTTGAGGTTTCTATAAATCAAAAATGCTACCAAAAGCAAAAGACCATAAAATATCAATATCAGTGCGGCTATAGGAAAGAAATAACTAAAAATTTCCTTCTTGATAAAGGATTTAGCGGAGATGAAATAAAGCTTATAAGCCGAAAATGGCCCACCTAAAGTGATTTCTCCTGTAACATACTCTGAAGAAGTTTCTAACGGATCGTAGGTTACAGGTTCTATCCGCACCGATTGATAAAGTAGTGGTCGATTGTTCTTGATCCTGATTTTCATAGGATCTAGCTCGAAGGAAAGCATATCCTGCTGGTAAACTGGTTCAGATGCCAATTTTCTATTAATCATCTGCTTATAAATCTTCAGATCCTCAAACCTCGGAATATTGAAATAGTCAATTCGGTTAGGCTTGATATTAGAAAAATTGCTAAATAAATCTTCCTGCGTAGGCATTCTTGTGGTATCCAGCTTATGCACAAATGTATAAAGCTTCAATGCTAGCTCATTAAAGTTCTCTAAAGTGGTGTTGCTAGGAATAGAATTTGTACCAAAAATCTTTACCGAATCGGCTGGGATATACGTACCGAATTGATAAACACTTTTCATTCCAGCAGAAAAATTCCCAACATTGAGGCCATTTTCTTCATATCTGGCATTGCGAATTTCTGCATCAAAGAAAACTACCCTATTTACAAATGGGTATTTCAACAAAATGGTATCTACAAATTTTGACGCTGTTGCAGAATCTAAATAGCCATTGTAGTAAGAAATTTCGGGAAGTTTATTAAGAAAGAAGTCATTGTAGGGTTTAATACTTTCCTCCAAAACATTTGTTTTCGCAGAAACAAAATCACCTTCTATTTTCTTCTTACTAAAATTAAATGCTAAAAATAGAGACAGAATAAATAGAGCGGATATTAAGCCGATGAAAGTAGCGATAAGAGAAAAATTCTTACGATACCCACTTTCTTTAACAGATTCCATAGGCATGGCTTTTAACGCTTTCTAAGGTTATCTTGTAAAAAAAGCTCTAATGCTGCATACGACTTTTTCCTTGCCTCTTCCCTATTTAATACCGTTCTGTTCTCTTCTTTTTCCAGATAAGTTACAGGTAAATTCAGTTTCTTTAATTCTTTCACAAATTGCACGGCGTCATTTCCGTTAATGCGTGGGTCTTTAGAGCTTTGGGTAATAAACACCGGAATTTTAACTTTATCCGCATGAAATACTGGAGAAGCCTGCCGCATATATTCAGCATCTTTATCTGGGTTACCTACAATTTCATAAAACATCTGCAAATTAGACGTTAAAAATGGCGGAATTGTTTTGAGGTAGCTAAAAAGGTTCAGCACTCCAGCACTTGAACCAGCACATTTATAAATTTTAGGATGAGCAACAGCATTATTAATGGCAATTAAGCCACCGAAGCCATAACCATAAATAGCGATCTGCCGCGGATCTGCAATTTTTTGATCGACAAGCCATTTTACACCTTCATTAACGTCTTGCTGTATTTTTTGTCCCCATTCCTTAAAGCCCGCAGCGTAAAATTCTTTACCATAACCGGTAGAACCACGGTAATTTACCTGCAATACTGCGTAACCTCTATTAGCCAAAAACTGAACATCGGCATTAAATCCCCACACATTACGCTGACCAGGGCCATTGTGCGGCATTACTACCACTGGTAAGTTTTCTGGTTTCAATCCTATTGGAAGGGTTAGATATCCATTAATTTTAAAACCATCAGAGGTCATATAACTAATTGGCTTCATCTCGCACATTTCATCCTCATTAATAGATGGATTAATGTCACTTAGTTTCTTCAGAGAATTATTTTCTGCATAATATAGGTAGTAAGCCCCCGGACTACGATCGGTAAATGTTCTTACTATAAAATGTTGTTCGTTCTTATCGCTATGAATTATTCTAGACTCCGCATCCGGAATTAACTTTTCTAGGTTACCAAATAAACTTTTCGCCTCGTCATTTAAATAAAACTTCTCCTTTTTCCAAGTTTCATATACCACAAAATCCATCTTGCTACGACGTTTAGAATACTGTGCTTCTACTACATTCAGGGTATCATCAGCAAATAAAACCTTCTTTTCTTTTCCCGAAATACAGTCTATTTCTACCAATGCATTTTTATCACGACTAACATTAGAAATGGCATAAATAATATTTGGCTTATTTTCAGAAAAAGCAACAGGCCATAAAGTAGTTTTAAAGTTATTGGTTATTATCTTTTGAAAAGATTTGAATTCGTTTTCTCTATACCAAAGTGATTCGTTTACACCATCGGTAGAAATAGCTATTCGTAATTTACCTTTGCTATCAGTAAGCCAATTGGTAAAATTACCTGGATTTTTAACTGCAATTAGCATCTGTCCGTTTCTCACATTTAAGCGATAAACATCAAACACCGTAGAGTCTCTTTTATTACTGGTTACTAAGAGAAACTTATCATCTATCAACTGATCTTCTAAGAGACGTACTTTACTTTTTTCATCGGCATTTAAAAGGCGTTCTTCGGTGCCATTTTTATTAACGATATACAAATCTGTTTGAAACCTACTGCCTTCTTTTTCTTTGTAATAGATCAGTTCGTCGTTACTTACCCAACAATAAAAATTGATATTACGTTCTTCTAGCTTAGAAACTTCGGTAATTTTACCATGTTCTAAATCTTCTACTACAAGATGTTGCTTTTTGTCTTTAAGTGTTAGATAAGATAGGTATTTGCCATTTGGCGAAAGACGATACAAGGCCCTATCCTGCGTTTTAAAGAAATCGTTAACTGGTATCTTCCTAACTTCATTTCTTTGATTACAGGCAAAAAGCACCACCACGATTAATAACCATACATATTTTTTTACTGCAATCATCATATCACAAAATTACACAACACTATTGCGGTTAAGCCATAAGCATTAACATTGTTACTTTTCTTGAAGTTTAGTTAATAATCAAATAAAACAAAAATTGCCGCTTGGTAGAAATACGGTACGTAACATTTAAAATACAGTTCGCAGTATAGCGTTATTTTATTTTCAATACGTAATTATAAGTTAAAAAATTTAATTTTAGCAATGCCGATGATTGATTAATCGGTTTGTTAGTTATTTGGTCTGCTAGACTGGTACCAAGCCTTGATCTCTTAAAATAGATGAAACATTTGATATTCATATTGCTTACTTGTTGTTTGTCCACAACCATTTGGGCACAAAACAATATTGATGAGGCTTTAGCTTACCAATACTATAAGCAAGCGGAATATGAAAAGGCGGCTTCCTTATTAGAAAAACTGTTTAACCGCACCCGAAACGATGCCTATTTCGATATTTATTGTAACTCTTTACTTAAGATAAAGAAATACGACGAAGCGGAAACATTAACCAAAAGGCTGGTTAAACAGTTTCCTCAAAAAATAAACTATCAAATTGCCTTAGGAAGAACTTATCAAGAAAGCGGCAGAACGGCCGAGGCCAATAAAATTTACTATAATGCCATCCAAAACGTTCCAAAAAACGAATTTCAATTTAGGGACCTTGCCAATCAATTCTACAAATTTGAGGCATTTGATATGGTTATTAATACATTTTTACAAGGAAGAAAGGTACTAGATAATGAACAACTATTCACGTTCGAGCTGTTGAGCATTTATCGGTTCAAAAAAGATAAATCAGCATTAATCGCAGAGTATCTTAACATATTACCATCCAACCCACAACTGATCTCGGAAGCGCAGAGCGTACTTGCCAATCTCTTCGAAAGTAACAATGATTACCAAGTACTACAATCGGCATTGCTTAAAAAGATACAGAAAGATCCACAAAACGAAACTTTTACAGAACTACTAATTTGGCAATATATCCAACAGCAGGAGTACGAAATGGCTCTTCGCCAGCTTATTGCCCAAGACAAGCGCACCAAAACTTCTGCCAACTTATTATTTAATACCGCTTATACTTTTACAACAAACAAAGCTTATGCTACAGCGATTAAAGCTTACGAGTATCTGTTGGCTAAAGGACCAGAAAACGAATGGTACCTCCCTTCAAAAATTCAGTTGATTAATGCCAAGTATGAATTAGCGGTACAAGGTAAAATAGATCAAACAGCCATTAAGGCTTTGGCCGATGAGTTTTCTCAAACAATTTCTCAATACGGGATTAATAATCAAACGATTTTTGCACTAAAAAAGCTGTCTTACTTACAGGCGTATTACCTTAATAATTTAGCGGAAGCCGAAAAAACCTTGGAACAGGCCCTAAAGGTACCCGGTCTACCAGCAATGGAAATTGGCCAATTAAAAATTGATTTGGGGGATATTTATGTACTAAACAAACAGCCATGGGAGGCTGTATTGATCTATGAACAGGTAGCAAAACAATACGATAATTTACCTATCGCCAGTGAGGCTCGTTTCCGTTCTGCGAGGTTATCATTTTATCAAGGTAATTTTAAATTTGCCAAATCGCAGGTTGATGTGCTGAAAGCCTCTACATCTCAATTAATGGCTAATGATGCATTAAATTTGAGCTTGCTGATTTCCGATAATTTACAAAGCAAAAATGATAGTTTGGCACTTATGATGTATGCTGATGCTGAAATGCTACAATTCATCAGCAACGCTACAGCTGCATTGAAAAAGCTTGATAGCATTAATATTGCTTACCCCAATAATAGCTTGGCTGATGATATTCTAATAGCAAAGGCAAAAATCTTCATTAAGAACAATGACTTTGCATCGGCAGAAACGAATCTTAAACAGTTGATTTCATTACATACGACTAGCATTTGGATAGACGATGCCATTTTTATCCTTGCAGATCTTTACGAGACTAAGCTCAACAATATTGAAGAGGCGAAAAAGCTATATCAGCAATTGATCACTGATTTTCCAGGTAGCATGCTCAATGCAGAAGCTAGAAAAAGATACAGGAACATCCGTGGCGATAATTTAGGCACTTAATGTATCTTTGCTGCATGTTATTATTTAACGTTACTGTAATTGTAGAAGAAGCTTCGGCAACAGAATGGTTAGAATGGATGAAAGAAATTCATCTCCCTCAGTTAATGCAAGCGGAGACCTTTGTCTCTCACCGGATTTTGAGAATAGTAGATTCTCCTAACGAAGGAGTAAGTTATTGCGTACAGTTCATCGCTGAAGATGAAGCTAAACACCAAAGCTTTTTAGATTTACATGAGCAACAGTTTACCGCTGAAATATATGCTAAATACCCTAATAAGCTAGTTATATTTAGTACGCTAATGGAATTTGTAGGATAATTTATGAATGTTATAACAACCCCAATACGGGATCTTCTTATTTTTGAACCGAAAGTTTGGAAAGATAACAGAGGATATTTCTACGAGAGTTTTAGTCAGAGAACTTTCGAGCAAGCAGGTATTAACTTATCCTTTGTGCAAGACAATCAATCTGTTTCTCAAAAAGGCACTTTGCGAGGCTTACATGCACAGGCAAACCCTTTTGCCCAAGGAAAATTGGTAAGAGTAATACAAGGTAGTGTATTAGATGTAGCTGTTGATATCAGAAAAAATTCGGCAACCTATGGTCAACATTTTACTATTGAGTTAAGTGGCGAAAACCATAGACAACTGTGGGTTCCACCTGGATTTTTGCATGGCTTTTTAACTTTAGAGGATGATACGATTTTTACCTATAAAGTAACCAATTATTATGATAAAGCATCCGAAATCGGCGTAATTTGGAATGATCCAACATTAAATATTGATTGGGCAGCTCATCTAGATCCCAGTGAATTTTTATTATCTGAGAAAGATGTAGTTCTTGGTGATTTTGCGTCTTTTAACTCGCCTTTTTAACTAAAAAGCCACAGATGTACAAATCAAATCTATGCATCTGTGGCTACAAATTCTTCGCTACGCTCAGAATGACAAACAGCGCTACTGTTTAATCAAGTCGTAAAGCTCGTCCAATTTAGGAGAAAGCACAATCTCAATTCTACGGTTTTTACTTCTGCCCTCCGCATTGGCGTTATCTGCCAAGGGCTGAAACTGTCCTTTACCGGTGGCGGTCATTCTTACACTCTCCACTTTTTGCTCTTCTGTAAGGAAACGAACCACAGAAGTAGAACGTAATACGCTCAAGTCCCAATTATCTTTAATTTGACCTAAATTATTAATACGCTGCGAATCTGTATGCCCTTCTACAGCGATGTTGATATCTGGCTGCTGTTTTAAAACTTCTGCCAGTTGGGTTAAAGCTTGCTTTCCTTTTTCATCAATAATGATACTTCCGGAAGGAAACAATAATTTATCAGTTAAGGAAACATATACTTTACCGTTTCTCACTTCAACAGTTAAACCATTTTTTGTAAAGCCTAATAACGCCTGTTGTAATTTAGCCCTAAGTTGGTCGGTTGCTTCATCTCGCTTACGTAATACTTCTTCTACTTCCTTTAAGCGTTTTTCGCGTTTTGCCAAGTCTCCGGTTAATTTGTTAATCTCGGAAGAACTGTTACTTCTCAATTTAGAATAATTAGCATCTAAATCGGTATATCTTTCGTTAAGCGCAGCCAACTGACTATTTAAAGCGGCAGTATCCACTTGTAATCGTTTGATACGTTGTTCTAAACTTTCATTATTTAGCTGCGATGTATTCCATCCACTATTTAATGAATCCTGTTTTGCTAAAAGCGATTTATACTTTTTAGTAGAAAGCACCACACATGAGCTTAAGGTGGCAGCAACTAAAAAAAGAGCCATAAAAAGGTTTAGTTTTTTCATCTGTATTATCTATTGTTTGATTATTGGGAAACTGCTTTACGTAAAAATAGAACGAATGGCTGAATGGTCTTGAAAGCATTTTTCAATTTATCCACGATATCCTTTTTATAAAAGTCTTCTTCTTTTAAAGGATAAATAGATATAAAGCTCTTTAGCTTTAAATGCTCTATCATCGGATGATCTATTTCATAACCTTTTGGTGCCTTCTTTAAAGTATCTTCTTTACTTAAAGAAAAAATGGTCTTGTAATCCTTATTATTGATCACTTCTAAAAACTCATCGCTGCTGTAATCTATTTCCTCTCTAATACTCTTCACCACCTTACTTTCGGGCATCCAAAAGCCTGCACCAAAAAAACAACTGCCAGGCTCTAAATGTAAATAATAACTCGGTGTGGTAGGGCCATAACCTTTCACATCGAATGCGATACCATAATTTTTCTTGTAAGGAGCTTTGTTGGCACTAAATCTAACATCCCTATAGATTCTCAACAAACATTTTTTAGGTTCAGTATCTGCAGAAAACTCCGGATCAAGCGCTGATAGTTCTTTAATTAGAGGAGTTGTTAACGCAAACAAATCTAATTTGGCTTCTTCGTATAGATGCTTATTCTTAGCAAACCACTCTCGGTTATTGTTTTCTGCTAACTCACGAAGAAAATCGAAGGTTGTTTTTTTCAGCATAAATTATCTCACTAGCAATTGCAGCCAATGTAGGAAATTAATATGTGTTTCAGTAAAAATTAAAGGATTTTAACAGTAGAACTTAAGCTACTTTTGGAATATTCTTCTTACGATAGCTTGTGTACCAAACGACCCCTACGCCACCAGCCAACAAAAATGGAATTGCCAACAGGTACAAAACACCAGAGTTCAGACCTTTTGTTTGTGTGTTTCCATTCTTTACCCCCATCTCTGCATTTGCAGAACACATAGCGCATTGTGCTTTTAATTCTGGCTGTATAGCCATAAGCATTAAAAAGAAAAGTAATATCGGCAGTACTTTTTTCATGCCCTAAAGATAAGGGAAATAAGTATATCTAAATTCATCCATAAGTAATTAAATAAGAATAGCCGTCATGCCTGAAAAGACATGACGGCTCTAATCTATTCTTTTATAAACTTAGATTGAATTATTTCGCTTCCTTTGGTAAGAAGTAAAACATAGCTGCCTTTTGGCATCATACTCGAGATGGTAATTGAATTATTATTGCTTGAACCATCATTAATAAAACTTCCACTTTGATACACTTTACCAACAATATCCAATATCTTGTAGCTATATATACCTATTGAATAGTTAGAAACGTTAAAATGGAGCATATTATCTCTTAGCGGATTTGGATAAATCAATATTTCTTTAGTAAACAATGAAAGAACTTTAACCGTTCTTAGCTCATTAAAAGGGCTTAAGACACCGTCATTGTCTATCCCCTTTAAACGATAATAATTTATACCTAATAAGGGTTTATCATCAGACGCAGTATAACTAGCAGCACCTTTTGCTGCAACATTCAATACGCTTACAAAATCAATTCCATTAGAGGAACGTTCTACTTCGTATCGATTTACGTTGATTTCTGTCCCTACATTCCAACTTAACCGTGTTTTACCGTTTTTCAATTCCGCAGTAAATGATCTTATGTTAACTGGAAGAGTTAAATCAAGTGTTGCATCGTATTCGTAAGCCCCTATAGTAAAAGCAGTTTCTAGCGGGCGGTCAAAGCCGGTAATGTCTATGTTTGGGACTACTGTTGAAATAGCTGACGCACCAATCGCTGGACTACCGCTATTCACTTGCAAGCCGTCATCTCTAGTTCCTAAAATACCATCAGCACCTGCTAAATCACCTATGTTACGAAACAGTGGATTGTTCGCATTTACATTAGTTACCGTATTTATGGAAGTCATGGTTCCTGTATAATCCGCTATTACACTGTTTGTCACAATTTTACTACCCCCAGTACCGCCGCTATAAATATTCTTCCTTCCCGAAGCGGCCGCAGACGTGTTAGACCAAAACAGATTATTTCTTATTATTGCTGGGACACTAGCACTTAAGTACAATGTTCCATTACCAGCAGCTGCATTACCATAAAAGGTACAGTTTGTAACATTCACTATGGTATTTGCATTTCCGGTATTAAAGTTAATTGCCGAGCCATCTGCCGTTCCATAATTATTTAGAAAAAGACTATTATTTATATTAGTTAAAGATGCTGTAGTACCACTGCTACCAAATGCATAGACCCCCGATCCACTTCTACCCACATTCTGATAGAAAACACTATTGTTTATCTCTACGCTGCTAGCTATTGCCAAATAAACGGCACCTCCTCTAGCATCTGTTCCTAATCCATCATTACCTACGAACATTATATTTTTAATAATCATAGCACCACTAGTATTCAAGCCACCTCCATATGCTCTGTTTACCGACATTCCATTAACATTTTGTGAACTGCTACTGGCACTTACCTTACCTCCAGTAATTGTGAAGCCGTCAATTACACTATAAGCACTCCCAACTACTACATGATAAGCATTTTCTGAATTATTTGTTATTGTTAACGATGAGCCCGTACCTTGGATACTATCATCACCTTGAAAATCACCACTAAGAGTAGTCGTATTAATCTTCCAATTACGTTCACTGAGATCTGTTTCCCAGCCAGCAAAACCACCATACATTTTTAGACCATTTGCTGCATCACTTCGACCGTAAGGAAAGACAAAAGTTTTGTCTCTATTATCGCTAGAACCAGATACGGGATTAATTGTTGGCTTATAAGTTCCCGCAGCTACCCATATTTCTTTAATGGATAGATCAGTTTGAGCCTCTGCTAATACTATTGAAATATCCGAAGCAGCATTGTCCCAACTACTGCCGTCTCCGGTACCATTGGGTTTCACATAACGAATACCGTTTACAACTGGAGTTGAAGCTGAGGTTGAAGCCTCTGTTATAATTAATGAGTAAGACTGTGATCCATTTACTAAAGTGCTTCCTTTGTGAGATATTGTAAAAGCGTAGGTTTGTCCCTCTACTGCGTTAGCGATATATACTTGTTCTACGTTATCCCTGAAATTATCTCCTTTTGTTGCTGCCAATGCTGGATTGGCTGGATTCAACACCCAGGGATAGTAAGTCGTTATTCCATCACTGCCTCTCATATCTAAATCATTAATTAATCTTAGAGAAGTATTGTTCAATGCATTCGCCGTCGATACTGGTATAGCAGCAGGATCTGTCCAACAAATAGTTGCCACCAATGGTCCACTCTTAGCAGCAGTGATATTTACAGTATTTGTCGCTCCCTGAGCCAAAGTATATTCACTAATTAAACTACCACTTCCATTATTTAGGATAGTTTTTGCAGCTCTCTCTACGTTTAAAAGCCCCCATCCAAACTTATAATCTGGTCCTATAGCAGGACCAGCTTCACTAGTTGTGCCCAAAACAAGGCCTTTCAACGTGGCTGAGCGCATGAAATTTCCTGTCTGCTGCTTATACAATTCTTGAAGTAATACTAATGAACCAGTAGCATTTGGAGCTGCCATTGAAGTTCCTGATTTAGTACTATAGTTAGTATCGCTGGTATGTCCAGTAGAATACAGGCTTACGCCATCCGCAACAAGATCAGGTTTAATACGACCATCATCTGTTGGGCCCCAAGCACTAAAAGAAGACATAATTACATCACTTGATGATAAAGCACCATAAGGCAAACCATTTACAGCACCTACGGTAATAATGTTTTTAGCGGTTGCGTAAGTGGCTACAATACCATAACCATCATTACTACTCATTCCAGCTGGACGAGGGCCTACTAAAGTACCACTACTGCTATAATAATTGGCACCTACTGCTGGTCCATTTGAACTTCTATAGTTACCACCAGATTTTAGCGGCAAATAATAAGGATTATTGAAACAGATCTGATCCCAAGTTTGGGCTTTACTATCGTAATATCCAAATTTATAATCTTCATTTGCACCTGCAGCTCCCATCCATTCCCAACGACTTCTATCACTATCGTAATCCCAACCGGCAACAGTTCCATAAGAATGGTTTGACAGTATAAGGTTAGCTGCGTTTGAGGTCATTTCACTATTATCTCCACCGAAATCAAAAGACCATAAACCAGGCAAGCCATAAGCCATACCTCTTGCATTGGCCACTACCCCTGATGCCATCATAGTTCCTGCTACGTGGGTAGCATGATCTGAAGTAGTTGTTGAAGCGTCCTTTATCACTACACGTCCACCAGTAAATTCTTGATGACTGGCACGTACGGAACCTCCATCCCAAATAGCAACTTTACCTATCGGAATTGTACTACCATTAAAGCTAAGACCTAAACTTCCTCCAGCATACAATGAGTTTGCTTTAGTAGTAGCTGCAGCAATAGTATTATTTTCTGTACCATCATATATTGGAATACCAAATTCATCTATACGAGACAAACTCTTTATCCTCCCATTTTTATCCTTATGGTAAATCTTCCAACCTTTTTTATTTGCTATTTTGTATGCTTCTTGCCTTTCCTCTTCCATTTCTTTGGCTAATTGCACCGCATTTTGCCTTGAGGCAATAGCTTTACCATTATTATTTTGGGCATATAGTTGGCCAACACTCGTAGCACAAAAGAATATAGAGAAGAATAAAAGAACTTTTAAATCACGTGTCATTGTCATCATTTTGACCTTGTTGGAAAATTAAAAACAAAGAGGGCAGATACGCTCTGCCCTTCTATTGAATAAATTAGTTCTTTATGAATTTAGATTGGATGACCTCTTTTCCATTAGTTAAATAGAGTACATAAATACCTTTGGAAATTTGCCCTTTTAAGCTAATTGTATAGTTAGCCGATCCATTATTACTAAGCTGGCCCGATTGAACTATACTACCTAATGCATTTAATATTTTGTAGCTATAGTTTCCAGATGAGTAACCGCTAAGCGCAACATTAACTTCATTACCAACAACAGGATTTGGGTAAATGACTGCACTCTCTTCTTCTAACGTAGTTATTTTAGCGCTCCTTACTTCATTGAAATGGCTAAAAGTACCATCGTTATCTATTCCTTTTAAACGATAGTAGTTGATACCCAATACAGGATTTGCATCTATCGTACTGTAGCTTGATGAACCATTTGCTGCTACTTCCGCTACTTTAATAAAATCAACACCGTTGATAGAACGCTCAATCTCATAACGGTTAACGTTTGTTTCTATACCTACAGTCCAATTTAAAGCAACTTTATTATTGTTTGGCTTAGCAGTAAACGTGCTAATGGTTACTGGAAGGATCGCTAAGGTAGTAATAGCTTCGATTGTTGGTTTACTCGTAGAAGCTCCCAAACCTGTACCTGGATCGACATTAATCCCACCGAAATAGGCACCTTCCATAGCTGGTGTTTCCAGTTCATTTTGACGCCCCATAAAGAATATAGAGGCCCCTCCTGTCGTCGAAGTTTGTTCGATACTCACATAAAAATCAGTACTTCCTGCTATATTTGGGACAGCTATATTGTTAGCTGTAAAAGGTATCAAGACAAGTTTACCTTGATCTTCTGCTGTCGCAGTATAAAGATCCGAAGTACCCATTAAAACCCAACTTGAATTATACCAACTTGCTCTCAGTTGTTTACCAACCACAGTAGCATTTGTAGATAGCATAAAACGAGCAGCTTTAGGATAAACTGTACCATTTGCGGTATATTTAACTGCATATTTATAACCTTGGGTGCTTGATCCCCCATTACTAGTAATTACTTCACCTATGTTGTATGAAAATACTCCCGGAGTAGAAGCCTGAACTCTATTCATTGTGTTATTACCACTAACGTCATCAGCGTTGTTAATAGTTACAGTAATCGAATTATTTCCCTGGTTAACAGAAATGAATTCATCAAAGGTAACATTGTAGCCAGCGCCACTTTCTAGTGGAGTTTCAACGGGTAAGGATATTGCTTTTGTACTTGTAAAAGTGTTTGCTCCGCTAATAGTTAATGTAACACTTAGATTGTATATAGGATTTACACCCTCGTTTGTTATTCTCGCCGCAATTTTTTGTTTTCCTTCGTTTACAGGTGCTTTGCTCATTACATAAATATTCGACACTTGCACATCATTATTTGGTAGCTCATAAGCAAATCGAGTTGCAGGTCTAAAATTACTAGTAGTACCTACAAGATCTGAGACCTGAGCCATAGTAATAGGATCTTCTGAAACAGGTGAAGTACCAGCAGAGACTGAATGAGAATATAATCCATTGGCACCACCGGTATTAGTAGTTGAACTACTACAATATGCGGTATTTGCCGTACCTCTTGCCCCACTAAGATTAAGCCATTCAAAAGCTACATATAAAGATCCGCCATTATAGGTGAATGCGGTTCCATTTTGAAATACAAAATTTGCAGTAGTAGACGCAGGTATAACTTGATTTGCAACATCACTAACTTTAGTCATACTGGCAATGGCATTCGACCAAGATGTACCTTTCTGATAACTTAAGTCTGTAGAGTTTTGAAGATAAATTTTCAATTCTCCAGTAGCCGTAGCTGTAGCAATCGCTTCTGCTTCCCGATAATTGAAACCGATAGCTTTTAATATCCTTCCCGAAGATATACCACCTGCCGACAACTCACTAGCGGCTATTAGATAAACAGTTCGAGTATACCGATGTGAAGACTGCGGCGCACGTCCACTTGCGGAGGTAGAAGTTCCCGTTACAGAATTTTTCCAAACTAATGTTTGTGCACCGGACATAAAACACAATAGCATCAAACTAAAAGTTAACACACCCTTTTTAAAGGGGAATTGATAGTAAAAGTTTTTATACATAATTTTAAGTTTTAGGTTATTAATGGTTTTCTGGTTATGAAGACTTACCTAAGCAAACAAGCAAATACCCTTGTCAAAACACAAAGCAAGCCCCTATGACAAATTTTCTAAGATTTGTCATCTGAGTTCACACATCCAAAAGGATGTGTTATTAAGTAAATTAATTTTGGTTCTTCTTTTTAATCAGATTGCCTCACCCAAGAGATAAGAGTAAGGCAATCTGAATTAATTATTGTCCTAACACGCCGTAAAAGAATGAAGCAGGATTAGTTTGACTTAGAAATCCACCAACAGTAGATCCTGAAGGTGCACCTGCGGCTATATAAGCAATTTTAAAACTGTTACTTGACATATAAGTTGTTATTGGAGCCAAATAAGTTTTAAACGCATTAGCATTGGTATTTCCCAGTCCTGGCCCTAATGTTTGTGATGGATCTAGGACAAAAGATGCTACACCCGTTGCACTATTTAATGTCATGTTATATATATAGTTGGCCGTATAAACTGAAGTTGGAGCAGCAGGGTTACGACACCTAATCGCTAATGTGATCTGATTATTACTAGTAAATAATATGGTCATGTACTCAATAGAACGACCACCATAACCGTTCATAGCTGTAACAGCGGCATTGTATTTACTTAAGAAATCTGCTGAAAGATCTGGCAGTAGCGATACCTGTATTCTTAACGACGCCCATCTTGCACCTAACACCGTATGTAAAGCTGGTGTAATATCTAAAGGAAGTGGTGATAAAGAAGTCTCTATTTTAACCTGTTCAGTCCCGTTTAGCGCATAAAAATACTTACCGGCCTTATTCCAATATACCTTATCGAAACTATAGCTACCGAATTTAATAGGCGCTCCTAACTCTAGGACATCAACTCCATAATAGAATACAGAACTCACTTGGCCTGCAATTGAAAAAACTTTGGTAGTGGCACTTAGCGATACAGGAACTTGCTTCCCATCCAATACCATGTATAAGATCTTATTAGTAATGTAGGGTGTCGACTCATTAATAAAGGTACTGATTTCACCAGACAGAATAATTTGTTCTTCTGCCGCGGTCAACTTTACCATCTTGAACTGATTCTTGTTGAATATCCCTTCAAGAATGAGACTATCTTTAGTTGAACGCACAAATGCAAACTCGAAATCAGAAACTAATGCTGCACCATTTGTACCCCCACTAATATCTCCATTAGGATCTGACGGCAAATGGATATAACTATAAGTATCAAAAATCAATGTAGGACGTTGTAAAGCCTTTAATCGATAAGTACCTTCTTTAGACGTTAGAGCTGTTGTCGTATTAAAGTCTGACAGCATGGTCACACTGCCATCTGCTTTAAATTTAAAATAGTAGAAAAAACCCTTTCCTCCTTTTGGATAAATCATAGCTTTCCAACCATTAGGTGCATCAAGTAATTTTGCTTGGTTTGCACTCAATTCTGCAGCTAATCGAGTATCGGGATCATCAAAGATTGGATCGCTATCTTTTTTGCAGCCTGTTACAAAAATTATAACAGCTAACATTATATATAATAAAATATTCTTCATAATGTATTTTATTTAAATTCCCATTGTTCCAAAAAAGTATGAACTGCTATCATTAGCCTTCGCTAGCCCAGCATAGATAGTTTTGAAATCGCCACTGTAGAAAAATCTATAGGCAAATTGATTTTGTGTAAGATAGTTAGTTAATGGAGCTATATAACTTGCTATAGATGTTGCAAGTGCATCTGTAGATGCTAATGTCAAGGTAATGTTACCTGCTGTATTTGTGGCAACATTATAAGTGAAATTGGCATTATAAACCGTTCCCGAGAAAGTATAATTAACTCTTAAAACTACCTGACTAGCTGTAGAATGTATTAACGAAAAATTATTAATAGCTCTTCCACCATTTCCGTTAAGTGCCGTTTTCGCAGCATCATATGCAGCCATGAAATCTGCCGACATTCCAGTTGTAGTATTAGGTGTTACCAATACTGATGTATAGGTTTTACCAAATCCTAGGTAAGCTCCAACATTATCTGGCGATTTTGAATTTAATCCCGCCTGAACTCTGTTTTGCAAAGTATATACATTTACATTCCAAACACTCTTCAAGTAAGCTACTACGATAGCTTCTTTTGCTCGTATTGCAGCTACTGCTGTAGCATTCGTATTACTTGCTAATAAAGCTTCATAAGCTAATTTACCTTCAGTTAGCATAATGGCAATCATTTCCACAAAATCTTCATTAGGTGATGCCTGAGCATATTGCGTAATAAATCCTTTGCTTGCATAATCTGCACCAGCAGTACTATTCCAATCTGCGGTATATCCTGATGGTGTAATCATTGCAAAATCTACTGGATACTGAATATTTTGATGTAAAATATGACCAAATTCGTGATGTATGGTTTTCAATATTCTTTTTGACACCGAGCGGTCTGTTGTATTAAAGTTATTTACATTATATAATGTAACTTTCATTCCGCCTTCGGCCTCCCCAAGAGTATAGCTTCCATTGGTATTGTAAGATACGCTTCCTACTAAAACATAGTTTTTTGGAGCATAGGTCTTAACAAAAGTAGGATTAACCTCGCCAGCATAAGCGTCAATCCAAGCACTTTTAACTAGCTCCATTAATGGTTGTACCTTATCTACACTTGGTGGCACTAACGTCTTACTGTTATCATATTCTGTTCCGTCCCAACGGTACTTTACATCAATATTGTAAGGCTTAGTAAAATTAGTATTTAACCAAGTATCTAGTGGCGTTTTTACCCATGTATCTCCTCCCAGACCAACGATTTCGCGATCCAAGTCTTCTGTTTTTTTGCAGCTAACCAATGAAATAATGGCTAATGCTGATAATATGATATTGATCTTCTTCATAATTCAAAAATGGATCTATGTTTAACGTGGATTTAAAGGTATTCCTGATAGAGCGACTTCTCCAGGTAATTGCCATTGTCTTCTATTGTCATCAGTAGCCAATGTGTGTGCAACACCGTCTTTATCTCTATGTACTACTGGCATTTTATAGCGTAAAATATCCATCCAACGCATACCATCAGATACAAATTCTGCTCTTCTTAATGCTAGCACCGTATTAATATAAGCTTGGCGTTGATCGGTTGTTGATGAAGCATAGTAGGTCGTTATTTTTGCATTGGTCAATCCATTTGTACTTTCTGTATAAGTATTTAAACGTACACTTAACAGCGTATTGAAATCTTTCACCGCATCAGCATAACGACCTTCATAGATATAAGCTTCGGCACGGTTTAACAATACCTCCTCGGTTGTAAGAAGAGTTTGCATATTATAGTAAGTTCCCGTACTTGCGTTTATACTTGTTCTTACAAAATGAGAATAATGCTTTGGTATGAAATAATAAGCACCACCATTTGTGGAATAAGACTTATAGGCTGTTAATAAAATTCCCAAAGGACTACGAATTTCATCTAGCTTGCCTTGCGACATTGCATATTGATTGGTAGAGTATTGACGAGCAGTATTAGAAACGGTTTCAGCAATTAATAAATTACCCGGGTTAGAAGCTGATGTTAAAGCTAAGGCTACGTTAGAAGAGCCAGAAATATCAGCGTAAGATTTCCATGGACGAGCACTTGTTGCAAAATCATTTGCAGGAAAAGCTTGATCTGCATATTCAATTACTTTTGGATAATCCTTTTTAAATAAATAATATCTCGATGCAAATCCATAAGCAGCTTTTTTAGTAAAGTGATATGATGGCACAGTATATTTGCTGTCCTTAATTAAAGGAATACCTGCAAGTAAATCCTTTTCGATTTGCTCATATACAAAAGCAACAGTTCTACGGTCGTAGTTTTTAAATACTACATTTTCTGGTTCTGTAACATAAGGAATTCCCATATCCGTACCCGACGTAGCTATATCGTAAGGTTTAGCATAAAAAGTAACTAGCATAAAGTGGGCATATGCCCTAGCTACTAAAGCTTCTCCTTTTTGAGCAGTGTAGTTTTGAGGATCTGATGCCTTCTCAATTGCATCTAAAGCTTGATTAGCTGCAGCTATAGCAGCATAACAAGAATTCCAATAATAAATAGGCGTATCTTGACTAATTCCTTCTACATCTTTCCAAGCATAAGCATCTCTAGTAATTACATATTCAGTAGCTGGTGGGCCTATATATGCAATATTGTCTGACATTCCTTCTGCTACCAGAGTATAATTACCCCTTGGATAGGCTGTTACCAATAACCTTGATACCTTTTCAGGAGAATTTAATGTAGTTCTCTGATCCGGAGCTTGGTCTAAATATTTTTCGCAACCTGTTCCTAAAACAGCTACGCATACAAGTATGTATAAAATAATATTCTTCATTTCTTTGATAAAATTAAATTCCAACCTTTAATGATAATGTGAATTGTTGCGGTATAGGCATAGCCACACCTCCAGAAGTAAAGAATTCTGGATCTTGGCCTTTCAATTTTTTATCAGCATAGATTAACCAAATATTGTTTCCTTGAAATTTGATAGAAGTATTACTCAAACCCAGTTTCTTATTTAGTTTATCTGGTAAATTATACATTAACGAAACCTGTTTTAAACGAACAAATGAGCCATCGGCCACTCTGTCTGTTGAATAGTTGTAAGCAGTATATGGATAAGTACCACTCAAATCTTTTTTCAATAGATAATCCGTTAATGAAGGCGCATTAGTATAATTTTCATCTAATGGCAACGTCCAACGGTCTAAAAACTCTCTTGGCATCGCATCTGCATCAGAATAACTCGCTGAATAGGCATTGTTTAACCTAATTTTGTTACCTGCTTGATACGATACAAAGAACGTAAATTGGAAATTTTTGTATTTAAAGTTGTTCGTTAGACCTCCGGTAATAGTTGGATCTACTGTACCTTCATATTTAAGATATTTAGTAACTTGACTTTGCACATAAACATCACTAGTGATTTCACCTGTTTCATCAATAAAGGTAGGGACACCTAGACCATCCAGTTTTTGAAAATCGATGGAGTACAAGCCTCTCACAGCACCGCCTTGTAAAGCACCGCCCTCTGGGATAATTAAATCGTAGATACGTGGTGTTGTTTGTAAATTGGTAATTTTATTCTTGTTGTAACCAAAAGTAAACGAAGGTGACCAAGAAAGTGAGTTTTTGTTACTACTACCCACTCTACCACCAATGGTAACCTCAACCCCGTTAGATTTCATATCGGCATAATTGGCCTGTTTACTAGCTTGGCCACCTACGCCAGAGGTACGAACGCTACCGATCAAATCGAAACCTTTTCTATCGTAATAATCCAAACTGAAGGTTAAACGGCTATTAAATAAACCCGCATCAAAACCTATATTAGCTTCATACTGTTTCTCCCACGTCAGTTCCGAATTTTCTAGGCCACTCAACACTATACGCGGTTCTACCTCAGACAAAACAGGACGAAGTGTTTTGTTATTTGTTAGTACTATTGATGAGTTAGAGGCACTACCCATACTAGCCGTTAAACCATAACCTGCACGTAGCTTCATGTAGGAAACCTTGTTCAGGTCTTTAATGAAACTTTCCTCATCCATATTCCAAGCACCACTCACGGTCCAAGTAGGTAACCAACGAGCTGTTTTACTCGCTCCTAAGCGGTTACTACCATCGTACCTAAATGTTCCATTAATAATGTATTTCTCATTATAAGCATAGCTTCCGTTAAGAAAAAATGCCGCATAGCGATCATACAACTGACTCATACCGAAGTAATCGTAGTTGTTTTGCAATAACATTTTGATTATTCTGTAGTCTGTAAACGGTACTCCTCCCTTATCGTATTGATATCCGTAGCCATTATTCCAACTATTTTGCCTGTTAGAAAACTTTATCTCTTGTCCAATAAAACCCCTTACATTGTGTTTACCAAACTTATGGTTATAATCTATTTGATTACGTACGTTAAAATTTAAAAGATTATCATCACCCCTGTTATAAAAACCACCTTCTGGCAAAGTGATAATAGGATCAGTGATCTCAGGAGCATCTGGATCTCTGTATAAAAATCTATTGTTCTTCGCTATTGTGCTATTTGGTGCATATCTATAGGCCAAAGCCATATTAGAAAACTCAGTTATTTTATGTTCTCTAGTCGTTTTAACATATCTAATAGCTCCTATAGATTTAAAGTTAAAATCTTTGATAAACTTATAGTTTATTTCGCCCTGTACCTTTAAATCCAACATATCTAAGTCAATGTGATTATTATCCAGCTCATTGATGATATTAAAAGGAGCATAATTCTGTGTAAAATATTCTAGATTGCCATTCGCATCATACGCGGTTGTAGTACGACTGGTATTTAAAGCATAGCTAAATGGATTGATATCAAAATCACGAGAGTATTTACCCTCTACCACATTGCTCGAACGCCCAAGTGTTCCTGGAGCCTTTTGTTGTCTAAAAGAACCTTGTGCTAAAATACCAGCGCTAATTTTCTTTGTAAGATTATAATCTCCCCTAAGGTTCATGGTATAGCGTTTCACATTATCGCCAATAGACCATCCATTATCATTATAATAACCTAATGAGAAATAATGTGTAGATTTTTCTGAACCAGAAGATATACTTACCGAATGTTCTTGTACAAAAGAATTCTTAAATAAAATATCAAACCAATTTGTATTGGCCATTGCATATCTTTTTAAAAAAGCTGCTTTTCCTTCTGGCGTATTTTCTACCCCAAACTGCCCAGTCTCAGGATTAAAAGTATTAATCTGTTGCCACATTTTTGAATAAACACCGCCAGACATACCGTTAATAATACTACTCGTTAAACCTCCCTTACGAGAAACTTCTGCGTACACAGACATCTGATCTGCCGAGTTCATGATATTATAATTATCATAGTTTGGCTTTAAGAAAGTAGAGAAGTTACCACTATAATTCACTCTTGTATTCCCAGCTCTTCCTTTTTTAGTGGTGATAACTACAACGCCATTCATCGCCCTGGCACCATACAAAGCTGTTGCGGAAGCATCTTTTAGAATATTAAAATCTTCAATATCATCCGCATTAAGACCCGCTACCGAAGAACCGATTAATGTCAACGCATCTCCACTAGAAAGCTGGTCGTTGGATATATTCACGATATCTTCAAGTACGATCCCATCAATAACCCATAAAGGTTTGTTTTCTCCCGATATGGATGTAGCACCGCGAACCCTAATTTTAGGAGCCGCACCAAAAGTTCCAGATACGTTTTGTACCGAAACCCCTGCTACTTTACCTTCCAACATACGGCTAATATCCGTTACGCCGTCTTGCTTTACATCGCTTCCTTTGATGCTTGTTGCAGAACCTGTAAAAAGCTTTTTGTTAATATTCTGGAAACCGGTAGAAACGATGTTCACCTCTTTTAATTCGCTGGCGTCTTCTTCAATAGTTACATCTATCTTAGTTCTGCCGTTAAGTGCAACTTCAACTGTTTTATGTCCGATGTATCTAAAAAGCAAAACAGCATCTTCTGGTGCCGTGATTTGATACTCTCCTTTTTCATTGGTAACTACAGTGGTAGTAGTTCCTTTAATTGTTACGCTTACACCCGGCATAGGTAAACCATCGCTTTTGCCTCTAACAATTCCGGTTACTTTAACTGCCGCAAAATAATTAACGATCTTATCGATAATTGACTTCTCCTTTGGTTTTACAAGTATCGTTTTGTCTTCAATAGCATAAGTTAGATCTTTGCCAAACAATACCTTTTCCATTACCTCTTGAACGGGAGCATTGTTAAAACCTGCGTCGACAATCGTGTTACTCTTAATTTTACTTGTAGAGATCAATACATCATATCCTGCCTGCCTTTTTATTTCCTTTATAATTTTTTCTAGGGTTACTTTCTTCTCCTTTATAGTTACTAATTGACCAAAGGAAGCAGCGCTTACCTGAAGAAAGGAAACAAGCAATATCACGGTAACTAGTTTCATGATAAATAATAATTTTGGTAGGTACCCAAAATGCCTACATAGAATTGTAATAGAATTTCTATACATTTGAAAGTCTGTTTGTTGTTAGCGAACTTGCGTTGATTAAGCACTACAAAGTTTCGCGATTAATTCAATAATTGATTTCCTTAAGGAAATGGATTAAACAGATATGGAAAGGGGTGTTGCGAGCACTCCTTTTCTATTTTTGTTTAACAAGGAAGTTAGATTTTTTGTCGATTTTTCTTCATGTGTTCGTTTGTTTAGTGTTGTTGGTGTTTGTTATTTTTATTCTCTTGTTAGAGCTGGTTAATTCTCTAATTAGTTATTATTTTCTTTGTAGACAGTGATTTTGTTTTTGTTGATTTCAAATCTCACTTCTCCTGTTTGCTCAAATTTCCTCAATACTTTCGAAACGTTATCAAAACGGCTAACGCTTCCATAATATGTTACATTTTTCGCCTCTGCATCTGCATATTCAATCTGAACATTGTACCATCTCGAAAGCTTTCTCATGATACTTTCTTGGCGTTCATTGTTAAACATGAAGTAACCATTTTTCCAATCGATAGCTTCATCTGCGTCTACCTTAACTACATTTATGCCTTTAGCGTTAAGAATAGATTGTTCTCCTGGTTGTAAAGTATTTGCTTCCTGTCCTTCCGATTGAATTGGATATACTTTTACACTGCCTTCTAATAAAGTTGTTTTTACAGATACCTCATCTGTATATGAATTGACATTGAAGCTAGTTCCAAGTACCTCTACTTCCTGTCGACTTGTTTTTACCACAAAAGGGTGGAGTTTATCTTTAGCTACTTCAAAATAAGCTTCGCCTTTAAGTTCTACTATACGTTTTTTACCTTTCGAGAATGATAATGGATACTTAAGCGAAGACACTGCATTTAGCCATACCGACGAACCATCTGGTAAAAGAACCTGCCACATACCACCTTTTGGAGTTTCAATAGTATTGAATACATCGTGATCATTCTTCCTCTCTTTAATTTCGTCGCCTCCCGAAACCGTATAGATCAATTTCCCATCAGCTGTTTTCTTTATCGATAAGCCTGCTTGATTTGCAACATCTCCATTATTTACATCCGTAAGCGAGATTTTACGACCATCCGAAAGCACCAAAATAGCTTTGTTACCTCCAGGTGTTGCATCTGAAGCATAAACACGCTCTTTTGTTAAACTAAAATTTTCCTTGTAAAAATAAACTGAAGAAGCTAAAGCTATAAGGACAACTGCAGCTGCGGTCCAACGCAGACGAACAAAAATACTACGCCTTATTGTTTTAGTTGGAGATGTTGTTCGGGACGTAGCTGATAAGCGTTTGTTAAAACTAGCAACAGACTTCTTTTCGTCAACCCTACTAAGTACTTTAGAGCGTTCCGACAAAAGCCAAAGTCGTTCTATTTCTTGATAGAAAACTTCGTTTTCCTCCGATTGCAATCTGTATTCTTCTACCTTAGCTTTCAGTTCCAGGTCTTCCGAATTATTCAAATATTTAGCAATCAGAGCCAGTATTTCTGGTTTGTCGGTCATGTTGTTTGTTTAGTTGGTACTGCTAAGACAAACATCTTCCTAAAAACCCCTAGTTATTTTCTGTTTTTTTTTAAAAAAAAGATAAAAGCCTCAATATTTTTAGTTTACTAGAATAGCTACCCCCCTTATTCCCTTGTAACATCGATTCCCTTAAGATCTTTAATGCATTAGCGATATGATTTTCTACAGTTCTTTCAGAGATATCAAATTTTAAAGCAATCTCTCTATACTTTAACCGTTCAAATCGGTTCATCTTGAATATTTCCCTGCATTTAGTAGGCAGTTTTTCAATTTCTCTATAGAGTTTGATGATCAATTCATTTTCTTCATCAAGATCATCTACATTTTCTTCTTCAAAGGTGTTGACAATTTTCTGATGATGCTGCTCTAAGCTTTTCTGTCTATTAAAATAATTTATAGATGAATTAATAACAGATTTATACAAATAAGCCTTAATAGATCTAATTTGAGTAAAATCTTCAGACTTCTCCCACATTTTCAGAAAAACATCTTGTACTATTTCTTCCGCTAGATAAATATCTTTAACATATTTATCACTCTCTATCAACAATTTCTTAAAATATTGGGTATAAAGACTTGTAAAAGCCGTAGAATGACCTTCAACAATTATTTTCTCTATATCATCTACATTTTCTTTACCCAACACTTCGATTAGTAGTAATGTTGTTTAATTCTAAGATAACAATTATAGTAGCCAAGCTATAATTGTTTTTCCAAATAATTAACTAAAAACTCTCGAGCGCTAAATATTAGAAAATGCTATTTGCACTAATGTTGATAATATGGCGCAATCATTACATACACAATAACGCCCGTTACCGCTACATATAACCACATTGGAAATGCGATTTTTGCGATTTTTCTATGTTTATCGAAACGTTGAGAAAGTGCTTTTACGTAAGTAATTAATACAAAAGGGATAATGATAATAGACAGTAAAATATGCGAAATTAAAATAAAGTAATAGATGTACTTGATGGTTCCTTCACCTCCAAATTTAGTAGAATCAGAAGTCATATGATAGGCTACATACATCCCCAGGAATAAAACGGATAAAAGAATGGCGAATTTCATTAGATTTTCATGCAAAGTTCTTTTACCATTCTTGATAGCCCAAACTGCTATTACCAAAACAATAGCCGTTAAACCGTTTATGGTAGCATATACAGGAGGTAAAAAGCTCAAGGGTTGAACGTCATAGCCCAGCTTTCTTAGGTTAACTCCAAATAACAAAGCCACCACTAAAGGAATCGCAATTGAAAGTACCCAAATCCACTTATTGTATTTCTGTTCTAATGTATTTTCCATCTTTATTTAATTATTGATCGGTTAAGTAATTAACCTTTGCATTGTTAACTGAGAACCGTTAACTATCTGCCGTCTTTTATATTTCTTAGTTCTTCGGCAATCAAAACCTTGATTTCATCGTCTAACTTAGAAAGGGCTTCTTTGTTACTAGCTTCATAAAAACCTCTAATTCGATGTTTAGTATCTAGTAGAACGATTTTGTTGCTGTATATAAATTTGCGTTCCTTTGATGTGCTTTGATTAACCGCATCCAACAATAGAGAAGTCTTTACCAACTTGTTTATCGTATTGGTATCACCACTCAAAATATCCCATTTTTTTGGCTCGGCCGACCATATTTTAGCAAAATCAGCTAATGCCTTTGCTGAATCTTTATCATCAACACTCAAACTAGCTAAATGAACCATCTGATTTTTTTGATAAAGTTCATTGAATTCATGCATCGCTTTCATCGCCAATTTAGAACCATCAGAATTTACTTGGCTGTAAAAAAGATTTACGACAACTACTTTTCCTTTCCAATTGGTGAAGGTAATGTTATTGCCTACTTGATTAGTAAGAGAGAAATCATCAACTAGGTGATAAATCGTATCTGGTATTTGCTTTCCTCTAACAGAATGAAAAGTAGAAGCAACAACTTTAGGACCAAAAATAGGCAAGGGTTTATATCTATTTTTACCTTGATCCTGTAGTAAATAATATAAAAATCCTGGCATCACTAATATGGCTGCCAGGATTAATACTGTAGAAATCTTTTTCTTGTTAGAACTTGCGTTCATTACTATTTATTTGGGTAAACCGGGTGTTCTTGAAAATGCGTCAAAAGGAAATTCCCCTCAATAAGCATTAATACGATGAAATAAATAATAAATATGAATACAATTGAGCAACAAATAATAAAGCTTTTCTTCTCAAATTTTAAGTGCATGAAGAAAGCAACAATGTAATATGCTTTGATTAACGTAAGTACAACATAAAATGCGTACAATGCAGCACCTTTTTCTACGATATGCCAGTGGTGTACAAAGCCCAGAGCCACTAAGAACTCAATAGCTGTGATGAACAAAAGAATACCGAATACTTGCCAAATGCGCT
Source organism: Flavobacteriaceae bacterium PS02338 (assembly GCA_029959615.1). GTDB lineage: Bacteria > Bacteroidota > Bacteroidia > Sphingobacteriales > Sphingobacteriaceae > Pedobacter. The sequence goes on from JASCOD010000001.1 coordinate 51,378, forward strand.
TTACTCCCATGCCTTCGCCGTGTGCGTGAGCATCATGAGAATCTAATGTATGATCGTGGTTTGCCATTATCTTAAATAAATTTTAACTTAATTATATTAGGTAGAAGAAGGTAAATACGAATACCCACACTAAATCTACAAAGTGCCAGTAAAGACCAACTTTTTCAATCATCAAATAAGTTCCTCTTTTCTCGAAAGTATTATTCAATACCATAAATAGAATGATGATATTTAAAATAATACCTACCGTTACGTGGAAACCGTGGAAACCAGTAATGGTGAAGAATAGGTTAGAGAACTGTAATGCAGCGGTGTAAGAAATATCGTTCGTAAAATAAGGTTGTAGCTTCGCAGATATAGCTGCTGGATCTGTTAAACCAGTAGCAGGGTTAGTTCCAAACCAAAAGCCCAAGTGGTGCAAGTGAGTCCACTCTAATGCCTGACAGCCAACGAAAGCCATACCGCCTAAGATGGTCCATATCATCCATTTCACTACTTCTTTTTTAGAGTTACGATGACCTGCCTCTACTGCCAATACCATGGTAACAGATGACATGATCAAAATAAATGTCATGATACCAACGAAAACCAAAGGTTGCCCGTGATCTGCGATACCAGGAATAGATTGGAATATTTTATCCGCATCAATCCATGTTGGCTGAGCAAATTTCTGAGCACCGTAGTAGATCAAAAATGATGAAAATGTAAATGCGTCTGACACTAGGAAAAACCACATCATTATTTTACCATATTCTATCGACCATGGCTCACGACCACCTGACCACGGTGTGGTTTTAACTTCGTCTAATTTTGATAATGAATCCATTTAATAATTAGTATAATAGTTTGTTAAAAAATTAACTGTTCAAAAGTAAAAAAACATATAGATAAATCCATAAGATATCTATAAAATGCCAAAATATAGAGGTAATATCTTGTCGATATTCTGCAACTTCTTGTGAAACGTTTTTGTAGCTACCAATTAAGCTGCTGAGCACAAACGCTAAACCTGCAACAATATGTAATAAGTGTACTCCAGATACCACATAAATCATTGAAATGGCCGCATTGTTATTTACCAGTACAGCACCTGTTTGGTAAAGGCTTGTCCACCCTTGAAATTGCATTACACCAAAAGCAATTCCTAAAATAAACGTAACCCACAAAAACATGCGCTGTTTATTTCTACTTCCAGTTTTCAAAGCTCTAGCAGCTAAGAAAAGAGAAATGCTGCTTATCAGTAATACGCCCGTACTATAGGTAAAAACTTCTGGCAAAACTAAACCATGTCCTTTGCCTTTAGAGGCCATAAAAACCAGGTAATAGCTGGTCCAACCGCCAAACATAATGGTTGATGATACCACAAACAACCAAACTAAGAATTTCTTAGGTTTAAAGTTAAGTGATATATTTTCTTGTTGTATTGTACTCACCATCTTTATACTACTAAATCAAATAATAAAATTAACTGCACCAGAGGGATATAAAAAAATGAGCAGAACATCACCTTTTTAGCGCTTGCGGTATCCATTTTCACTACCAATTGATAAGCATACCAACTAAATAACAAGCCTAATACAATTGAAGCTCCAGCGATATAATAACCACCAAAACCATAAAAAGTAGGCAATAGACTTACTGGAATTAAAATTAGCGTACCCACAAAAGTGAAGATCGCACTGGTCTTATCTTTCTTTTTCGTTGGCAACAGCCTAAACCCTGCCTTACTATAATCTTCATCTAACACCCAAGCAATAGACCAAAAGTGTGGAAACTGCCATACGAACTGTATCGAGAATAGAATAATTGCAATTAGATAATCCATAGGAACATAACCTACCGGAGAATGGCCTATTGCCGCAATATAACCGATAAGTGGAGGAAATGCACCGGGTAAAGCACCTACAAAAACCGCAATAGGCGATTTCCTTTTTAACGGTGTATAAGCAAATGCGTAAAGTAAGATAGAAAACACGGAAATCAAACCTGTTTCCAAATTTAATTTACCAAGTAACCAAGTGCCTGCAATTCCCATGATCAAACCAGAAACTAAACCTTGTCCAGTAGTCATTCTACCAGCTGGCATAGGTCTATCTTTGGTTCTAGACATCAATTTATCTAAATCGACCTCGATAATTTCGTTAAAACAATTTGCTGCTCCCGTAACTAAAAAGCCTCCAACAATCAAAATCAACCAGTTAGTCCAATTAATCTCATCAATAATAGCACGATCTACCTGTATCTTCGAGCCTATCAAAAATGCAATAGACGCAGAAAATACCACTGTAAAAGTTAAGCGGAATTTGATGAGTTTCGAGAAATCAGAAAAAAACTGTTTCAATATTTAATCTTTATGTTGTTTTATAGGTTGTAGTTCTATAAACTAACAGGTATAAATAATATTGCAGGCTAAACATAATTGTAGAGAACAAAATATGTATTGCTTGTGCATAAGGTGGTAACCCCAAATATGACAACAAAAAGCCAGAAGCTATTTGTACGATAAGTACCACCATTAAATAATTTGCGGTAATTAAGGGCCAAGCTTTTCCACTGAACCTATCAATCACCATTTTATAAACAATAAAATTGCTAATGCCTACTAAAATAGCTAAATCTCTATGATAAGAAAACACACTTCCGATTTTAGAAACCCAAGTATTACGCCCGTTATATTGTAATGATTTGGCTATACTATCTACTGCTTCTCTAACTTCCGTTCCTAAGATAATTTGTAAAATAGAAATGAGGATAGTAAACAACAGAAAACCCTTTAACCATGCAATTCGGTACATAATTACCGATGGCTCCTTATGTAATTGCTTTGCGTAGTTATAGGTATATATTGCAATCCCTAAAATTACCAAAGCCAACAGCATATGAACCGTAACTACCCACTGCGTTAAATTGGTAGAAACGACTATAGAACCTAACCAAGCTTGGTAACCTACTACAATGATATTTAACCAACTTAATGCAATAATTCGCTTTGCACTTTTCTTATAAGCAAAAGAATAAATCGCAGTTAATAGTAAAAATATACCCAGTATAGCTCCTGTAAGTCTATTTACATATTCTGTCCAGGTTTTTGCGGCATTAAACTCTTCATGCACTAAAATCGACTTGTCTTTTCTAAGACTATCTGCCAATTCGTGCTTACCCATACTTTCCAAGTATTTGGCAAACTTCTCGTTCTTCTTTTTTCTACCTTCTATGTATTTACTCTCATAATCGGCAGGAAGTTGATTAGCGGAAGTAGGTGGAATGTATTGATCAAAACATTTAGGCCAGTCGGGGCAACCCATTCCTGAACCTGTACTACGAACAACCCCTCCAGCCAAAATCACCACCAAAGTAGCAATAATGGTTATTAAATTTATTCTAATAAATCTACTTTCAGATTTAGCAATCATTGATATGTGATAGATTTATAAAAATAAGGTACCTGTAAGTGTTTAAACAATTGCAGATACCTTATTACATATTTTCGACAAAGTCTGCTCAGTGCTTATTCTTGCACCGGTTTATTTGCAGCTTCCCATTCCTTTTGTATACGTTCTGCTTCTTCATTACCTTCAAAATCATGAGGTAAGTTAGAGCTCATCGTTTCTGAGAAAGGAGTTGTTTGAAGGATAAAATCTTGATCAGCTCCCGGCTTGCTATAATCATATGGCCAACGGTATACAGCTGGGATTTCTCCTGGCCAGTTACCGTGTAAGTGCTCAACTGGAGTAGTCCACTCTAAAGTATTAGCTTCCCAAGGATTTTGCGTTGCTTTTTTACCTCTAAAGATAGAATAGAAGAAGTTGAACAAGAATGCTACTTGAGCTAAAGCTGCAATGATAGCAGACCATGTTACAAATACGTTAACAGTTAACCATTTGTTCATGAATTCGAATTCGGTAAATGCATAGTAACGACGAGGTACACCATCTAAACCTAAGAAGTGAAGAGGGAAGAATACCAAGTAAGCACAAATGAAAGTTAACCAAAAGTGTAAGTAAGCTAACTTAGGATTCATCATTCTGCCAAACATTTTAGGGAACCAGTGGTAAACACCAGCAAGCATACCAAAAATTGCAGCTGAACCCATTACCAAGTGGAAGTGAGCTACTACGAAATAAGTATCGTGTAAGTTAATATCTAAAGAAGCATTACCTAAGAAGATACCAGTTAAACCACCAGAGATAAAGAAAGATACTAAACCAATTGCAAATAACATTGCTGGTGTAAATCTGATATTACCTCTCCATAAGGTTGCTAAATAGTTAAATGTTTTTACTGCCGATGGTACCGCAATGATCAATGTGGTAATCATAAATACCCCACCCAATAGCGGGTTCATACCAGTAACGAACATATGGTGACCCCATACGATAAATGACAATACGGTAATACCAATTAGAGAGTAAACCATCGCATGGTAACCGAAGATTGGCTTTCTTGAATTTACAGAGATAATCTCAGAAGAAATACCTAAAGCTGGCATAATTACGATATATACCTCTGGGTGACCTAAGAACCAGAATAAGTGTTGCCACAAGATTGGAGAACCACCTTCATTTGGTAAAATCTCAGTACCGAATACGATATCAGATAAGTAGAAGCTTGTTCCAAAACTACGGTCAAATATTAAAAGTACCACACCTGAAACCAATACAGGGAAAGATAAGATACCTAAGATTGCAGTTAAGAATAAAGCCCAAATAGTTAATGGCATTTTCCAAAGGTCCATTCCTTTTGTACGCATGTTCAAAATTGTACTTACGTAGTTAAGAGATCCAATTAGAGATGATGCTACGAATATCACCATACTAACTAACCATAGCGTCATACCTAAACCAGAACCTGGCATTGCCTTTGGTACAGCAGATAGCGGAGGGTAAATCGTCCATCCACCACTAGCAGGACCAGTTTGCACAAAGAAGGAACTCATCATGATGATACATGCTACTAGGAAAAACCAATAAGATAGCATATTCATGAAAGGAGAAGCCATATCTCTAGCTCCAATTTGCAAAGGAATTAAAAGGTTACTAAAAGTACCACTTAAACCAGCTGTTAGTACAAAGAATACCATAATGGTACCGTGTATTGTTACCAACGCCAAGAAAAAATCTGGCTTAATTCTTCCTCCTTCAGCCCATTTACCTAAAAATGTTTCTAATAAAGGAAAAGTTTTATCTGGCCATGCAAGCTGTATTCTAAATAAAATAGACAAAAGCATTGCGATAACTGCCATAATGATACCAGTTATTAAAAACTGCTTGGCAATCATTTTATGATCTTGACTAAATACGTATTTAGTTAAGAACGTTTCATGGTGATGGCCATGTCCATGATCGTCGTGGTGTGTATCGTGTAATGATATTGTTGACATAATAAGGTTTTTCCAGTATTATTATTTTTTTAAAGCTATTTGGTTTTTCACATCTAATTTTACTCCCGCAACAGTAGCTGTAGTATCAGCTGCTGGAGCAGTCTCTGTAGCCGCAGGAGCTGCTTCTACTGGAACTGGTAAATTAAATGCCTTTCTTAAGTCGTTAGTTAAATAAGGAGTTTGCGCTGCTAACCACTCTTTGTATTCTGCTTCGCTAACTACTCTTACATTTTTCTGCATGTTAAAGTGGTTAGTTCCACAAATCTTAGCACATAACAAAATGTAGTTGAACTTAGGATCATTAGTTTTAGTTCTCATTTCTTCGGTTGTAATCGTAGGCGTAAACTCGAAGTAAGAAACCATACCCGGTACAGTATTTAATTGTACTCTAAAGTGAGGCATGTAAAAACTATGGATAACATCTTTACTAGCTAATGTAAAACGAACTGGTTTGTTTACAGGTAGTACAATTTCATCAGCGATCAAATCGTCTAAGCTATTTTTATCGTTAAAATCGATACCTAAGCCATTAATAGCTGTAGTTAGCTTGTAATTTCTTTTACCTACAATAGCATCTGGTCCAGGATAACGGATATCCCATAAGAATTGAGAAGAAACCACTTCTATGTTGATAGGTCTGTTATTTGCGTCTTCAGCTTTGTAGAAAATAGATCTCCAAGTCAAGAAACCTTTCAATACTAATAAAGTTAATACCAAAGCAGGCACGATTGTCCAGATTTTCTCAATAGTATTGTTATGAGGATAGTAATAAGCTTTTCTTTTATCCGAGCTTCTGTAGATATAAGCAAATACAAAAAGTACGATGTGCGTAACGATGAATACGATAGTTGTAATGATCAACGTTAAGTTAAACATCTCGTCAATTCTCTTACCATGCTCCGAAGCAGCTTCTGGTAAAATCATTTCACCGTGTACTGTATACTCCCAATAAACACCATATAAACCTACAATTAAGAATAGGGCAAATAATACAGCGTTTACTGTATTCCAGTTTATTCCTTCCGATTTACCTTGTGTTTCACGAGTTAGTTCATATACCTTTAATGCTTTACCTATAATTGCAATGAATAAACATAAAAGCAAGAACAACAATACATAAAAGGCAGCTGATTTATGAATCTGACCCATATCTACAGGTTTAGCCGTAGCGGCTGCTGCTGCTTCTTGAGCAAAGGCATTTGCGCTAGAGAATACGGTAAATAATACCGCTAGAGCTGCCATTGTCTTATTAACTATTAATTTTCTTAAACTCATTTTCTTTAAAAGTAGTACGATGTACTGTAATTATATTATTTGTGGTAAACCGTATTTATTATAGGTGGTGGTTTAAACTCTCTTGTAAAAACGGATGGTTTTTCGCAACCAAAGGCTTTTTGCTCAAAGCACTTAATACAGTATAAGTAAACAAACCTACAAAACCTGCTGCAATACCTAATTCTAAAATTCCAAAACCGCTACCGTCCTTAGTACCAAATTCAAATATACCTGGCATAATCATTTGGTAATAATCTACCCAGTGACCACATACAACTATGATAGACACTGTAAGTAAAAGATTTTCACTTCTCTTGTTATCACGATCCATTAATAGCAATAGCGGTGTTAAGAAGTTTAATACAATGTTCAAATAGAACCAAAACTCGTAGCTATTGAAACGTTTGTGGAAATATACCGTCTCCTCAGACATGTTGGCATAATAGATCAATAAGAATTGAGCAAACCATACGTAAGTCCAGAAGATAGAGAAACCAAAGATAAATTGACCAAGGTTATGCAAGTGGCTATTGTTAACCCAGCTCATGTAACCTGCTTTTCTCAATAAAATAATTACTATTGCAATAATTGCTAAAGTACTTACCCACATCGAAGCGAAGTTATACCAACCAAACATGGTTGAAAACCAGTGTGCTTCTAATGACATGATATTATCAAAAGCAAAGATTGGTGTAGTAAATCCGTAGATTACTAAAAATATACAAGAGTATTTAAAGCTCTTATTGTATGAAGTTAATCCACCGGTTAAATCTTCGTTATACGACCATTTGGTAATGAAGTGCGCAAAAATTGCATATGATCCCATAAACACTACCTGTCTGATCATAAAGAAAGGTACGTTTAAGAATACAGCTTTACCTGCAATTAAGCTATCGTAGTGTGGCGAATTAGGATCTGTTAATCCTTCTGCATGCCAATGGTGATAAAGGTTATGTGTATACAAGCCTAAACCTGTAATCACAATTAAGATTAAAGCTGCTATCGGCAAGTTTTTTGCCATTGCTTGTGGTACACGTAGTATAGACGCCGACCATCCTGCTTGAGCAACAAATTGTATTGCCAAAAAGAAAGTAGCAGACATACATACACATGCGAAGTAATAGCCCATCAATAATAGATTGGCATATGTGCGCTCATGACTAACATGATCGCCCATAAGTCCATAAGCTATCGTTGCTAAACCAATAACAATACCAACAATACTCAGGATTTTTACTTTCCCAGTAAACTCAAATTGTTCACTTAAATTATAATGATGAGTTCCCATTTATATCTGCTTTTCTTATTGTATTTTTTGTAATTGTTGAACATACATCACTACTTTCCATCTTTCTTCTGGACTAAGTTGTGAAGCATGAGACCCCATTGCGTTCAAACCATACATAATTGTATGATAAATTTTCCCTGCTGGCATATCTTTCATTAAACCACCTCTCGAAGAGTTGGCATCAGCACCATGATATGCAGGCACCCCTGAAATACCTTTATCCAATTTAACGATATGACCTTGACCATCACCTTTCTCGCCGTGGCAAGGAGCACAGAAAACAGTATAAAAGTGTTTTCCTTGGGTTAAGTTTTTCTCTGTTAAAGCTAACGGGTTTACCAGAGCTACAGAAGCTTCATACCCTTCTTTTGTATTTGGATATTCGTATCTGATGAAATCAACAGGAGTTGTGTTTGCTGGCGGCGTTTGTGAAGTAGCACCGTTTGCAAAATTCTTATTTGGTTGATCCTGATTGTAAGCAATCGGATCGTACATGTTTCTTGCGTACTCTAAGCCCGTGCTTTTGTTATCTCTACAAGCTGAAAGCATTGCTACAGAAGCCAATAAGCCAAATGCTGCTAAAACAATTTTATTCTTATTCATAGCTAATATACTTCCTTTCATTATGCTTAACTTCTAGAGCACCAGCACTTTTTAAAAGTTCATCAATCTTATCGTGTTCTGCATTTTGTTTTGCATCAATAGCAATTACAAAACGATCATCAGTTGCACGTAAATCCATTACTCTTGGTGCTCTTCCCGGAAATAAGTGGGTAGATGCATAGTAAGAACCAACTAGACCAAATGCACAGAACAAAATAGTTAACTCGAAAGTAATTGGCACAAAGTCTGGAAATGCAAAGTGCGTTTTACCTCCAATATTCACTGGCCAATCTACTGCAGTAGCTAAATAAACACCAGTAAGCATGGTAATTGTACCTGTAATTCCGAAAAAGAAAGCGGCAATATCTAATCTAGATCTTTTAACGCCCAATTTCGCTTCGATACCGTGGATAGGCATTGGTGTATAAACATCATAAATAGAGATGTTGTTATCCTGCAATTTCTTGATGCCTGTTAGCATCTCATCAGGATCGCCAAAGCTGCCTAAAATATATTTGATATTACTCATTGTTATATTTTTGCGTATTCTTCTTGTTTAACACTATCAAATTTCTCTAAAGAGTCGATGTACTCTTGCACATGTTCTTTATCTAGATTTCCTTCTTTAATCAATTTCAACTTAGTTTGTTCACTTGAGCTCTTCAAGATCATTTTAACCTCTGCAATCGCTATTGAAGGTAATACTCTTAAGAATAATAAGAACAAAGTGAAAAATACTCCAATTGAACCTACAAACACACCCACGTCTACCCAAGTTGGAGAGAACATGGTCCAGCTTGATGGTAAGTAATCACGGTGTAATGAAGTTACAATGATTACGAAACGCTCAAACCACATACCGATGTTTACTACAATTGACAGTACCCAAGTTGCGGCAATGTTTGTACGGATTTTCTTGAACCACAACAACTGTGGAGAGATTACGTTACAAGTCATCATTAACCAGTATGCCCAAGCAAACGGACCAGCGATGCGGTTTTGGAACGCATATAGCTCATATTGAGAACCTGAATACCAAGCGATGAATAACTCTGTTAAATATGCCACACCTACAATCGAACCTGTTAAGATGATGATCTTGTTCATCGATTCGATATGGAACATGGTGATATAGTTCTCTAAACCTAATACTTTACGTACTACCAATAATAAGGTTAATACCATGGCAAAACCTGAGAAGATCGCACCTGCCACGAAATATGGAGGGAAGATCGTGGTATGCCATCCTGGAATTACCGAAGTTGCAAAGTCCATGGATACAATGGTGTGTACCGAAAGTACTAGTGGTGTTGAAATACCTGCTAAGATTAATGATACTGCCTCAAAACGTTGCCAAGTTTTTACGCTACCTGACCAACCGAATGAGAAGATAGTATATACTTTTTTACGAACGCCTGTTGCTCTATCTCTAATAGTTGCGATATCTGGTAATAAACCTGTGTACCAGAATAATAATGATACAGAGAAGTAAGTTGAGATCGCAAACATATCCCACACCAATGGTGAGTTAAAGTTTACCCAAAGTGAACCGAATTGGTTTGGTAAAGGAAGTACCCAATAAGCCAACCAAGGACGACCCATGTGTGATACTACGTAGGTAGCGGCACAAATTACGGCGAAAATTGTCATCGCCTCTGCCGAACGGTTAATGGAGTTACGCCAGTTCTGACGGAAAAGTAGTAATACTGCCGAAATTAGTGTTCCAGCGTGACCAATACCTACCCACCATACGAAACCGGTGATATCCCAAGCCCAACCTACTGTTTTATTTAGTCCCCAAGCACCAATCCCAAACCAGAATGTATAACCTACAGAAACTATCCATAGGGTAGCTCCACAAAGTGCAAGGATAAATCCAATCCACCACGCTTTGTTAGGTTTATTCTCTACCGGAGATAAGATCTCTTCCGTAATACGGGCATACGTGATGTCCTTTCCGGTAATTAAAGGTTCCCTTAAAATTGATTCGTTATGTCCTGCCATATTCTATATTGCTGTAAGTAATAGCTTACGCATGTACTTCTTTTGTTTCTGAATCTATGTTTCTAATTTTTGTCATGTAACCAATACCTGGCTCAACGTTAATCTCTTCTAGTACGTAGTAAGTACGCTCGCTACGTAGCGCCTTAGAAACTTCCGAATTTGGATCGTTTTTATCACCGAAGATAATTGCATTAGCAGAACATGCTTCTTGACAAGCCATTTTGATATCGCCATCTTTCAATGCACGTTTCTCTAATTTGGCAGTTAATTTACCCGCTTGGATACGTTGGATACACATAGAGCATTTTTCCATTACACCTCTAGAACGAGTAGTAACATCTGGATTTAACACTAATTGTGTAAACTCATTGTTCAAATAGTTATCGAAACGTGAATCGTTCCAGTAGTTAAACCAGTTGAAACGACGAACTTTGTATGGACAGTTGTTTGCACAGTAACGAGTACCTACACAACGGTTATAAGCCATATGGTTTAAGCCGTCTGACGAGTGTACCGTTGCCAATACTGGACATACTGTTTCGCAAGGTGCGTGATCACAGTGTTGACACATCATTGGTTGATGTACCACAGAAACGCTTTCTAGATTATCTAGATGTTTAATATCTGTTTCTTTAGTTACTGAACCATGTTGAGCATCATCAAAGCTATAATAACGGTCAATACGTAACCAGTGCATTTCACGACGACGACGAACCTCATCCTTACCTACCACTGGAATATTATTCTCAACATTACAAGCTACGATACATGAACCACAACCAGTACAAGCATTCAAATCGATTGCCATTACCCAGTTGTTACCCAACATTTCGTGCTTATCGGTAGTCCACAAATCGTAAACTTTATGCTTGTGGTGGTTTCCTGAACCAGCCGCTGGATCTTTTAAGAAATCTTTAAAGCTAGCTTCACGAACGATATTTCTACCCTCGAAAGAATAGTGAGTTTGTGTTTGTGCTAACTCTTCCCAACGACCAGTACCTGTTAAAGTTGCTGTAGTAGCATATTTTAAAGTACCGTTAGTATAAGTTACAAATGGGAAAGCATTTTTACCTACGTTGTTGCCAGCTTTACCAACTTTAGTACGTCCGTAACCTAAAGCTACAGAAGCTGTACCCATTGCTTGTCCTGGTTGGAACAATACTGGTAAATCTACAGTATAACCGTTTTCAGATTTGATGCTAACTACATCAAATTCTTTGTAGCCTAATTTTTCCGCTTGACGAGGATTTAATGCTACATAGTTATCCCAAGTTACTTTGGTAATTGGACAAGGGAATTCTTGCAAAAATGCGTTGTTGGCTTGTTTACCGTCACGCATTGGAATGCTTTCAAAAATTTGAAGCTCGATATCTTTCTTCAATGCTTTGCTGCTGGCTACGATAGCTGCTGCTACTGCATCTAAAGATAAAGTGAATCCATAGCTACCCGCTGCTCTAGCTGCAGTAGTGATCACACCTGTTTGTAATACATCATTCCAAGTTTTACCTGCTGCCGCTAGAATGTTTTTCTCCCAATAGTTACGCACATATTGGTAGTAATCTTGTACTGGAGCATCAGCCCAAGTCAATAAGCTTTGCTCGGCTTGACGAGAGTTGAAAACTGGATTGATTGTAGGTTGAACGATAGTATAGTAACCTTCGTAAGTATTAGCATCACCCCATGACTCTAAATAGTTAGGCGTAATAGCTACTACATCAGAAAGATCTGCAGTTTCATCTTCTCTATCAGAGAAAGAAACCTTTAAAGCAACCTTAGCTAAACCTTCAGTGAAAGCTTTTGCATTGATTGCATCGTAAGCAGGATTTGAGTTCAAGAAGAATACAGCACCTACTTCACCTTTGTTCATTTCGTCAACTAACAATGCAAATTCAGCATCATTACCTTCGTAACGTTTACAAGGGTTATCTAAATCGATAGTAGTACCGTAGCTACCAATAGCAACGTTAATTGCGTTTACTAAAGTTTGAACAGAAACATCGTTAGAACCAGCTACTACAACTGCTTTACCTTTATTCTGTAATAATTCTTTAGCTACTAATTTCAACGCTTTATCAGCATTTGCGTTATCTGGCAAGCCAGCGCCTGGCAAACTAGCACCAGTAATTGCGTTATATAAAGCAATTAATGCAGGTCCTTCTTCAGATAATTTTAAAGCAATACGAGTATCAGCGTTGGTACCTGTTAAACTCATACCAGCTTCAAACTGGAAGTGACGAGACATTTTCTTTTTCTCTAACGATTTGTAATCTCTGTTAGAAGTATATTGAGCAGTAAACTCTTCTCCGCTGATCCAAGTTCCTAAGAAATCGGCTGCAAAGCTTACAATTAAATCTGCTTTTTCGAAGTTGTATTTTGGCAACACTGCTTTACCGAAGCTATTCTCATTAGCTTTGATGATACCAGTGTAAGAAATTGGATCGTATTGAACCAATTTAGTAGTAGGATATTTCGCTGTAAATTCTGTTACTACCGCTTTAGCCGAAGGGCTATTTAAAGAACTAGCAACCACACGAATTTGCTTACCAGAAGCCTGTACTTTGTTCAATTCACCTTTCACGAATTTATCCAAATCAGCCCAAGTGGTCTCATCCTTTTTTAACAAAGGTGTTTTAAGCTTAGATACATCGTACAAATCTAAAACCGAAGCCTGAGCTTGCGCATCAGTACCGCAGTTAAACGCTCCTGCATTAGGGTTTGCCTCAATCTTGATTGGACGACCTACTACAGTTTTCACCATTACACTGTTTCCTTTGAAACTAGAAACATAAAAGTTAGGGATACCCGGAGTTACCTCTTCTGGTCTAACTAAGTAAGGAATTGATTTATGTACCGGTGCTTTTTGACATGCGGCTAAAGTTACAGCTCCTAAACCAAAACCTAATGCCTTTAAAAAGTCACGGCGTGGGGTAACTGTACTTAATCCTGCTTCACTTAAAACATCTTCTATTGGAAGCGGCTCGGCAAATTCGCTTTTGTTGTTTTCAACAAACTCGGGAGTTTTGTTCAACTCCTCCAAACCTTTCCAGTATTTTTTGTTGCTTTCCATTTAAGCTATATTACTGTTTATCGAACGTTCTTAAAAAAACTCTATTAATTAATAGTGGCACTTACCACACTCTAAACCACCTAACAACGCTGGTGTAATTTTCTCACCTTTTTTGATTTTCTCGTGAGCAGCAATTACGTTAGCATAAAAAGCATCGTTCTTCTTGCCAGAGATATCAGCATCTTTGTGGCAGTTGATACACCATTTCATGGTTAGTGGAGAATATTGATAAACTTCTTCCATGGTATTAACTGGACCGTGACAAGCGAAACAAACTGGATCTGTTGGCTTCAAACCTGCTTCTTTACGAATAGCCTCTTCACCAACTACTACGTGTTGAGAGTGGTTAAAGTAAGCGAAATCTGGCAAGTTGTGTACACGTACCCACTCAATTGGCTTCTCTTTAGTCTTGTCGTAAGTTTGAGTATCTGGGTTGTAACCTAAAGCGTTATAGATTTTTTGAATTTCTGGAGAAATCAAACCATCATCTGTTCTTGCTTGTACGTTTTTATGACAGTTCATACAAACGTTTAGCGAAGGAATAGTTGAGTTTTTAGATTTGAAAGCACCAGTATGACAGTATTGACAATCAATTTGATTGATACCAGCGTGCAACTCGTGAGAGAATTTAATTGGCTGTGTTGGTTGATAACCAGTGTGAACACCAGTTTCCCACATACCCATCCAACCGAATGAACCTAGCACCATTACCAAACACAATACCGTAAAGAATACGAATTTCTTGTTTTTGAAAAGACCTTTAACTCCCGTAACTAAAGAAACATTTTCTTCTTCAACGATATCAATACCTTGTTTCTCAAGAATTAAACGTTCTAGCATTTTAACTGCTCTACCTAACACTACCAATACTACGATAGATAATACGATAATAGCAATTACACCAGCAATAGAAAGTCCAGAAACACCTTCATCTACTACTGCAGCACCAGCTTCAGCAGCTTTTTTAGGCTCACCTTCTTTCGCATAAGCGATGATATTTTTGATTTGATCGTCAGTTAAGGTAGGGAAAGCGGTCATCTCTGATGGAGAAAACTTAGCCGCCTCAATAGCCTGCTTATTACCCGAAGCCCTTAATTCAACGTTGTTTCTGATCCAAGGAATCAAGAAAGACTCCTCTAACTCGTTCACTTTTGGGGTTAAGGCCGGGCCAGTACCATCGTGATCTAAGGCGTGACAAGAAGCACACTTCGACTTAAATAAAGTTCTTCCCTCTACAACATCTTGCGCTTTCGATACAGTTACAGTTAAAAAAGATAGCGTAGCGAATAAGAAGGCTGCTTTTCTAAATTTTTTAAGTCCGAATGAGATATTCCTCATAATGAGTATTTTATGCTTTATTTTGAAATAAAATTGTTAATCTAAGTGATGAATGATGATTTACCTCTCAGAAATAATTGGACAAAAGTAAGCTTTATTAGGATACCAATGACATATTAATGACAGTGAAATACAATTTATAATCATTCTAAACTATTGCTGTTTTACCTGCTAGAACCAAATAAATCAGCGATTTTTCACAAAATCACTGACACAGTTAGGGTAAATTTCACACCCTTATATTTTGAATTTAAATTATTGTTTTAAAATCCAAGCAAACATTAATGGTGCTACGATTGTTGCGTCACTTTCTACGATGAATTTTGGTGTATTGATATCTAATTTACCCCATGTAATCTTCTCATTAGGAACTGCTCCCGAGTAAGAGCCATACGAAGTAGTCGAATCTGAGATTTGGCAGAAATAACTCCAAAATGGAATATTTTCCATCTCCATATCTTGGTAAAGCATTGGTACCACACAGATAGGAAAATCACCTGCAATACCGCCACCAATTTGAAAGAAACCGATACCCTTACCACTAGAGTTAGCAATATACCAATCTGCTAACCAACCCATATATTCGATACCGCTTTTCATGGTCGAAGCATTCATTTCCTTTTTCATCACATAAGAAGCGAAGATATTTCCCATTGTAGAATCTTCCCATCCTGGCACTACAATCGGCAAGTTTTTCTCTGCAGCAGCTAACATCCAAGAATTTTTAGGATCAATCTCGTAGTACTGCTCCAACACGCCGCTCAACAACATTTTGTACATAAACTCATGTGGAAAATAACGCTCGCCTTTATCATCAGCATCTTTCCAAATAGCGTGGATATGTTTTTGTAAACGACGAAAAGCCTCCTCTTCCGGAATACAAGTATCTGTAACACGGTTATAGTGGTTTTCTAATAAGTCCCACTCATCTTGCGGACTTAAATCACGATAGTTAGGCACTCTTTTATAATGTGAATGAGCAACAAGGTTCATGATATCCTCTTCTAAGTTCGCTCCAGTACAAGAAATGATTGCAACTTTATCTTGTCTGATCATCTCTGCCAACGAAATACCCAATTCTGCTGTACTCATCGCTCCAGCAAGGGTAATCATCATTTTACCACCCTCGTCTAAGTGCGTTTCGTAACCTTTAGCCGCATCCATCATTGCTGCAGCATTAAAGTGGAGATAATTAGTCTCCATGAATTTCGATATTGGTCCTCTGTTAGTACTCATTTTATATTCATTTTGTTTTCGGCGCAAAAATACAAATGATTTACGATTTTAGGTTTACGATTTACGATTTGCCTCAAAAGTCCTTTAAATGCATTACTTTTTTACCACATAGCCACTCATACTGTGTGGTAACATTTTATAATTGTGTTCAGTTTTGTTATTTGCCTCTAAAACATTGAAAGTAGCAGCACCCAGTTAAACAGTTCACCAATTAAACAATTAACGTTTAATAAAATATGTAGCTTTGTTTAAAATCCTTTTTTTCCATGAACGCAAACCCTTCTGATTTTAGTAAAACAAACGCAACCGTATTCCCCATTTTATTTGCGCTAAGTTTCTCCCACCTACTTAATGACACCATCCAATCCCTCATCCCAGCCATTTATCCACTGGTTAAAGATTCATACCATCTTACCTTTTCACAAATTGGATTAATTACACTTACTTTCCAATTAGCTGCATCCTTGTTTCAACCATTTGTGGGGCTTTATACAGACAAAAAACCTCAACCCTACTCCCTAGCGATAGGTATGGGTTTTACTTTAATTGGCTTGATTACTTTATCGCTATCAAATAGCTTCTATCTTATTTTATTTTCAGTAGCGTTAGTAGGCACAGGGTCATCAATTTTCCACCCCGAAGCATCCAGAATGGCACATGCTGCATCTGGTGGAAAAAAGGGCTTGGCACAATCGGTATTTCAATTAGGCGGTAATGCTGGAAGTTCAATTGGCCCACTGTTAGCTGCTTGGATTATTGTTCCGAAAGGGCAGTTCAGCGTAATCTGGTTTTCGGTAATTGCGCTATTGGCAATCATGGTACTAAGTTATGTAGGCAAGTGGTATAAAGGCTACATTGTTAACCGCGAAGCTAAGAAAAGCAATATAGCTGCAGAGGGACATCAGCTTTCCAAAAAAACAGTGATTTCGGCTATCGTGATCTTATTGGTTTTGATCTTTTCAAAATACTTCTACATGGCAAGTTTAACCAGTTATTTCACTTTTTACTTAATCGATAAATTCCACGTATCGGTACAAACTTCTCAGATTTATTTATTCGTATTCCTGTTCTCGGTTGCGGCCGGAACATTATTAGGCGGACCGATAGGAGATAGAATTGGTCGTAAATATGTAATTTGGGTATCGATTTTAGGCGCCGCCCCTTTTGCCTTGTTGCTTCCTCATGCTAATTTATTCTGGACTGGTGTTTTAATTGTTCCTATCGGGATTATCTTAGCCTCTGCATTCTCAGCAATCTTGGTTTATGCACAAGAGCTAATTCCTGGAAAAGTGGGTTTAGTTGCCGGTTTGTTTTTTGGCTTTGCTTTCGGAATGGGAGGTTTAGGCTCTGCTTTAATTGGCAACCTAGCAGATAAGACAAGCATCAGCTATGTTTTTTCCGTTTGTGCTTACTTACCATTAATTGGATTGATTACCGCATTTCTACCAAATATCAGTACCACTAGAAAAGCAAAATAAAACCATTTTACGATTTAACACAGATTATTTAAGTGAGAAACTATCGCATAACTTTAAGATACCTAATCACGCTTATATTAGCTATCTCTACAACAATTCAAATCCATGCCCAAAAGATTCCTTTTCAATTATTGCCATCTGGGCACATTGTGGTAAGCGCTACCGTTGATGGAAAACCAGGCAGCTTTATTTTCGATACGGGAGGTGGCATCAACTTATTTTTCGATGATTATGCCAAAGGCTTAAACCAACAATCTACCTACAACTTCTTAACGGCATTTAGAGCCACAGGCGAAAGAATGGATATTCCACTATACCATCAATCTGATGTATTGTTCGCTGGGAAAAAATTTACAGGAATACCTTTTTCAACTTTCAACATGAAGCTGAATGGAATAAATGGATTAATCTCCCTTCAGATGTTCAAAGACACCGACTTTATCATCGATTACGATAGAAAGGAGATTGTCTTAACCAAGCTAAGCGCCAAAAGCAGTAAAAAGCAATACGATATTCAGCTATCTGCCTTAGCCGACAATTCTATTGATATTTTCACTTACATTACCTTAAATGACCAACACAAAATACAGGTATTATTAGATTCGGGAGCCGGCAACGATTCGTTTTGGTTAAATGGAAAACTAATTAGCTTGTTAGGACTAGAAAAAACCGAGCTTGATTTAAGCGAAAAGAAAAGTGAATTCAACGAAAATGTGATCACAAAGTTTTACAGAGGAACTATCAACTCTATTTCTAACGACTATGCGACTGTAAAAAATCCAAAAGTGGTATTTGTTGACGGCTTAATTTACGAAGGGAAAACAAGCATTAACTGGTTAGGCAAGAGGATTGGAATTAGCATCAAAAACAAGAAAATTTATATCTTGGATTAAACAAAAAAGCATTAATTTGATGCTTTATGCTTTTTATTCAACCTTACTTATCTATAATTTACTTGGTACAGAATCTTCATAAGTAGGCCCATAAAGCCCTGGCGGCTTATTACCTGTACTACGCAAATAAACTACCATTTCGCCCCTATGATGATAAACGTGATTGAAAAGGAAACTTCGTACCACCACCGCTCTAGGTAAAGGACCAAGAACCACTTTATCGCCCACTTTCATTGTCCACTGTTTTTGCAGGCCCTCTTCACTTATAGATTTAAATGCATCTCTAGCTTTGCCAACATTCTGCTCAAAAAGCGCAAGTGTAGCTTTGAGATCGCCAGCACTACCTCGTTCTAACTTATCGGCAGCCATATCATAGACATCGTCAGCAAATACACCAACATACCAATAGTAAATAGTTGCAATATGCTGGGCTAATTCCCCCATTGTCCAAGAAATGGGAGACGGCTTAAAGCTTAAGTCTTTCTCAGGTACAGCTTGCAACAATTTCCTTGTGCTTTCTACCTCGTATTCAAATTCAGCGATTAGTGATTGGAGTATCATAGCTTTGGG
Source organism: Flavobacteriaceae bacterium PS02338 (assembly GCA_029959615.1). Taxonomy (GTDB): domain Bacteria; phylum Bacteroidota; class Bacteroidia; order Sphingobacteriales; family Sphingobacteriaceae; genus Pedobacter. Next base: position 70,510 of record JASCOD010000001.1, read on the forward strand.
TTTATCAATAAAACGTTAAAACAGAGGAAGTGTTTATAGTTTCATAAACCTCAAGAACTCTTAACCCATAATTCTGCTCTACCAGAGCCTATTAATCCTTCTATGACATCATGCAACAACTTCATTATCATCTTTATTTAAAAGTATTTTTACGTACATTCATCTTATGAAATTAATTCTCTTTTACCTTTTCATGATTTTACCATTCTGGCTTAATGCCCAAGAAATAGACACCATTTGGTACAACAACAAATGGGAGAAAACCAACGATGTAAAAACCAAACACTACCTTAGAATAATAGAAAAAATTTCAAGTGATACCTTTTTTGTTCGTGATTTCTACGAAACTAAAGCAAAACAGATGGAAGGCTACTACTCGTCATTAAATCCAGAAATTAAAAACGGCACATTTTTATATTGGTTTAGGAATGGAAAAATCCAATTAGAAACAATTTTTAAAAACAACGAGCAAAGACAAGTTCGACAATACGACGAAAACGGCAATATTTTTAACGAATGGGAGATTTTAGAGATTATCAAAATCGTAAACGGAAAGCCTATTAAAGAACTCGTATCCATTGAGAGAGCTCCAAAATTTCCCAACGGGCAAGAGGAACTGAATAAATATATTGTTAACAGTTTAAAAGAGATTAATACAAACTTCGTTGGACAAACCAATGTTCAATTCAAAGTAAACACTGATGGAACAATAAGCGACGTCAAAATACTTGATCAACTTGACCCACAACTGAACAAACAAGTAATGAAAATAATCAAGAAAATGCCTAATTGGATTCCAGGTAAACAAAATGGAAAGCTAGTTGCAATTAAAATGTCTCTCCCAATTAATTTTGAATAAAAATATATAGGTAAAAAGACACCTAAATTTAGGAGATTGAAAACAAAAAAGCCCCGCTAGAAAGACTAACAGGGCTTAAGTGGAAAATGAGGGATTCGAACCCCCGACCCCCTCGGTGTAAACGAGGTGCTCTGAACCAGCTGAGCTAATTTTCCAGTATTTTCATTTTACTATTTACAATCCTGCAAACTTTTAAGTGGAAAATGAGGGATTCGAACCCCCGACCCCCTCGGTGTAAACGAGGTGCTCTGAACCAGCTGAGCTAATTTTCCTTTATTCTTTAAACCCTACCTATCCGACCCTTCCGATGTTAAATCGGAATGTTTTGAACCAGCTGAGCTAATTTTCCAGTATTTCAATTTTCCCTAAGTTTTTCGGATACCCACCGATTTCGTTTGGGAATGCAAATATAGCGTTATATTATTTCTTTACAATTCTTTTTTTTCTTTTTTTAAGAAAGCACCTCTTCCAATATCTGATGTGATTTTACCTGACCAAAAGAAGAAGTATGCAACTGATAGTAAATCAATATCTTATCAAGAAGCAAACGCCTGTAACCGTTAGTAAATTTTATCTCGCTCATTTTTTCAAAGGTTGTAATTAACAACTGCATCAATGCATTTCCGTCTTCTGCATTGGTAAAATAAGGATGTATTGGATACAGCGAGGTGAAGTTACCATCTTGTAAATCAAAATATTTTTGGTCGATCCTAGCTTGAGGCTGTGGGGCAAAACCCAAAAACCTCGTTAGCTTCATCAAAAATGACAAATGAAAATTGACGCTCAGCTCTTCAGCCTCATCAAACCAGCAAATTGCACTGTATAGGTATTCGAACAACTGCTCATCTACATGCTGCTGTCTTATACTTTTATATAGCACTTCATTTAGAAACTGGATAATGGTATTCTTAATCACATCATAAGGAATACTTTTAAACATAGGCATTGGTCTAGCTTCCTGCACTCTCTGTATTTGCGTATTCTGTTTATGATACACTACCATATCAAGCAGATGCAAGGGCTGTAATATGTTCATCGGGATTTTAGCCTTTGGTTTTTTAACACCATTAATAAGGTACGACTGAATACCAAACTTCTCAGTAAACACCTGCACCACCACACTGCTCTCACTATAAGTAGTAGTCCGTAAAACAATACCTCTAGTTTTATGCAGCATTTAGGAATATTTTAGGCACAAAAATAATCAATCCAACTACTAAGCTCATTAAGGCAACAACTAGCACTGCCGCAGCTGCGATATCTTTTACCAATCCAGCTTTTGCATTAAATTCTGGAGAGACCAGATCTACCAAAATCTCCATGGCAGTATTCGCCAGCTCTGCTGCTAAAACAACACCTATACAAATCGTCAATGCAATCCATTCCGATAAAGAGATTTCAAAATACCAGCCCAGACTCATCACTAAAGCCGCCGCAAAAAGGTGGAACTTAAAATTCAATTCACTTTTAAAGGTTTGCCTTAAGCCTTTTATCGCAAATCCGAAACTCTTAAAAAACCGGGCCATACGCTCTTATTTCTTGTGCCTTAAAGTTACATTAATACTTGCAACAATTACGCTAAAACCTTGTTTACAAAGGCAAGATTAACGAATATTTAACTTCTCAGATTTTGCATTCCATCAATTTTATACGTTCTTTACATTTTTTCAAAGATCTATATGTGGGTAAAACTATCTAATGCTATATTAAAAAACCGCGTTCTCCTTATCGTTTTATTTATTGCTATCACCATTTTTATGGGATGGCAGGCCAAAAACATCAAGCTTTCCTATTCTGGTGCTAAAATCTTACCGCTAACAGATTCCGCTTTTGTTAAATACAATGCTTTTAAAAAGCAGTTCGGTGAAGACGGAAGCATTGTCGTAATCGGCGTAAAGAGCGAGAAAATCTTTCAAAAAGACACCTATAACAAATGGGCGCAGTTATCTAATGAGCTACAACAATTAAAAGGCATCAAAGGCGTGCTTTCTATTGGTAAGTTTTTCGAGCTTCAAAAAGACACGGTTAATCAGAAATTTACGGTAAAGCCGCTTCCAGGAAAAATCTTAGCTACAGATGCAGAAATGGATTCGCTGAAAAGCAAGCTGAACCAATTACCATTTTACAAAGGCCTACTTTATAACACAGAGAGCAATGCTACCTTAATGGCGGTAACCTTCGACCAAAAGATCCTAAATTCAGCTGCTAGAAATCCAATCCTGGCAGCAATAGAAGCAAAAGCACTTGCTTTTGGTAAAAGCGAAGGCATTGATGTTCATCTATCGGGCTTACCTTATATCAGAACAGCTACCAGTAAGTTAGTTTCTAATGAGTTCATTCTTTTCTTAGGGCTTTCTATTTTAGTATCGGCACTTATTTTAGTGATATTCTTCCGTAGTTTCTCTGCTGTATTTTATCCCATTTTAGTGGTAATTATGGGCGTAGTATGGAGCATCGGCACCTTGGTTTTATTCGGCTACGAAATCACGATTTTAACAGGTTTAATCCCCCCACTTATTGTAATTATTGGTATTCCAAATAGTATTTTACTACTTAATAAATACCATAATGAGCTAAAAAAGCACGGAGATAAGGATAAAGCTTGGCAAGTGACCGTAGAACGGATTTCGGTAACCACTCTAATTGCTAACATTACCGCCGCTATCGGTTTTGGCGTATTATACTTCACCGGAAGTGAATTATTGATGCAATTTGGCAGTGTAGCTGCGTTGAATGTGATGTTTACTTGGTTAATGAGCCTATGCTTAATTCCTGCTATTTTCAGCTATTTGCCTGCACCGAAAAACAAAATCAATGGCACACATGAGCCTAATTTCTTAGATAAACTATTGGCTAAAACTGATATTTTGGTGCAACACAAAAGCGCTACCATATATATCGTTACCGTTATTTTAACCGTAGTTTCTTTAATTGGCGTATACCGCATTAATGTAAATGGCTACGTAGTGGACGATTTGCCAAAAAGCTCGAAAATATTAACCGATTTAAAGTTCTTCGAGAAGAATTTTGAGGGAATCCTACCACTGGAAATCAGCGTAGACACTAAGCGAAAAAACGGTGTGTTAAGCATTTCTACTTTAAATAAGATTGACAAAATGGAGGAAATGATTTCGGCTTATCCCGAATTTTCACGTTCCATTTCTTTAAATACAGGTTTAAAATATGCCACTCAAGTTTTCTATAATAGCGATACCAATTTCTATCGTTTACCCTCTGATTTTGAGAAGAATTTCATTTTAATCTACGCGGCGAATTCTGGTAAGGGTAATGGAAACATGCTCACCAATTTTGTAGACAAACCAAAGCAAACTGCCCGTATTAGCTTTCAAATGGCGGATATTGGCTCGAAGCGTTTAGACCAAGTTTTAGAAGAGCTGAAGCCAAAAATAGATTCCATTCTCTCTCCAAAACGCTTCAATGTGACTTTAACAGGATCGAGCATCATTTTCGCAAAGGGAACTGATTATTTACTAGAACATTTGTTCGAAAGTATTGGTTTAGCGATTGTACTTATTTCACTACTACGCTTAGCGCAATTCAAGAGCTTGGGTATTATGTTTATTTCCTTACTGCCTAACATAGTGCCTTTGGTGATTACAGCAGGGCTGATGGGTTTCTTCGGTATTCCGTTAAAACCTTCTACTATTTTAATTTTCACCATTGCTTTCGGATTGGCTTCAGATCAAACGATTTACTTTTTGACCCGATACCAGCAAGAACTAAACCTAACTAACTATAGTGTTAGCAAAGTAATTACCGATACCATTACCGAAACTGGTGTAAGCATGACGCACATTGCTCTAATCTTATTCTTCGGGTTCGGAATTTTCACAGCATCTACCTTTGGCGGAACCGTAATTTTAGGATTTTTGCTTTCTATTACGCTGATTGTGGCTTTAGTATTTAACCTTACTTTATTGCCTGCACTAATGTTATGGTTGGATAAAAACAAAAAACGCAAGAAACTATCTGAAGCAGAAGTAGCGAAGAATTTGGAGAACTTGGACGACCACTAGATTTTACTTATTTTCAAACCTGTAAGGTTTTAAAAACCTTGCAGGTTTCGAGGTAAATTTCCTAACTTTATACCTCAAGATACAGAAACCAAATCTAGGGAGTGATTTATCCGCTATAAGTCCACCTCTACTCCACATGTAATCCACGTCAACTCCACATCAAATCCACCTTTGCCATAGTGTTACTAGTGTGTACCTATAGCATTACAGTTATATTACAATACTTCATACTTATAATTCAGCAATACGCTTGCCGATTTCAAAAATGACAAGTCTAGCATACATACAAAATGGACTTCCTAAATATAGCATACTTAAAAGATGGCAATGAACGCCAAAAGTTAGCGTTCCAAACACTAACTACCTCTAAAATCATAGAAAAATTGGCTGTTTACCACCCAATTCTTACAGGAACTATCCCTATCAACATTGACATAGAAAATAGTGATCTTGATATTATTTGTTGTTGGACAGATAAACATGAATTTGTAGACACATTGACTCGCTTATTCAAGTCAGAAAAGGAATTTCAAATCCATGAAGGAAACATAGCAGGTAAAGAAACTGTGGTCTGCAATTTTAAAACAAATGACTTTGAAATTGAGATATTCGGACAGAATATCCCCTCTAAACAACAGCATGCCTATCGACATATGTTCATTGAGCACCAGGTGTTACAGCAAATGGGTGATGATTTCCGGCTAAAGATTATCGAGCTAAAACGTAATGGCTACAAAACTGAACCCGCTTTCGCAAAATTGTTAGATCTGCAAGGCGATCCTTATCTAGCATTATTAGATTATCGAATTAGCTAGCTATTTCCTCCACTTCAACAGGCTCTTTTGCAGCTGGCTTAAGCTCAACATTACGACCATCTTTATCTGCTTTTTTTGCAAAAACTATCGGATATAAAAATATGAGTGCTCCCCCAATAAATAGCACACCAGAAATGGCGAGTAAAACCTGGCTCCCATCCACCCTGTTAGATTCCATGATTTTAGCGGCAATGAGTGCCACAATACCCAAAGCAATTGCTACAATAGCCTTGGTTAGCTTCAGATGCTTTATCATATTTTATTGGTTTTGATCTCTTCTTCGTTTCAATATGCTTAGGATAACAAAGATGAGCCCAATAAGTTCTAAGATCATACTTAAAAAAAGTATAGCCAGTGTCAGATTTTCGTTTACGCTTTTAAGCAACAAAGCAGCGGGCATCAGTAAAACTGCCGCCAACATGCAAAAAAGTCCTCTTTTAATAAATTTATCCATAAAACTATTTCAGGGGTAAAACTACCATTATTCATTCTAAAACCTTAACTTTGCAACCTTTAATTTTTGAGATACTTGATTGATGTATAGGGAATTTAAACAATTAGAACTAGCTAAAATAGGAGAAGAAATACTGGCATTTTGGAAAGCACAAAATATCTTTGATAAAAGTATTGACAGCAGACCAAAATCAAAACCTTTTACTTTTTACGAGGGACCACCATCGGCAAACGGAATGCCGGGTATTCACCACGTAATGGCTCGTGCTATTAAAGATATTTTCTGTCGTTATAAAACCCTAAAAGGATATCAAGTAAAACGCAAAGGCGGATGGGACACCCACGGTTTACCTATCGAACTTGCAGTTGAGAAAAAATTAGGGATCGTTAAGGAAGATATCGGCAAAAAAATCTCGGTAGATGAATACAACGCAGCCTGTAAAGAAGAGGTAATGCGTTATACCGATGTTTGGAACGATCTTACCGAGAAAATGGGCTACTGGGTTGACTTGAAAAACCCTTACGTAACCTATGAAAACGAATACATCGAAACCCTTTGGTGGATTTTACAACAGCTGTATAACAAAGGGCTTTTATACAAAGGCTACACCATACAACCTTACTCGCCAGCTGCCGGAACAGGTTTAAGCTCACACGAGTTGAACCAACCAGGCACATACCGTGATGTAAGTGACACGACCATTGTAGCGCAATTTAAAGCAGTTGCGGAGACTTTACCTTCATTTCTACAAGGTTTTGGAGAAGTGAACTTTCTTGCTTGGACAACCACACCTTGGACTTTACCAAGCAACACCGCTTTAACCGTTGGCCCTAAAATCGACTATGTATTGGTAAAAACTTTTAACCAGTACACTTTCGAACCAGCTAATGTAATTTTAGCAAAAGCATTAGTAGGCAAACAATTTGGCGGCAAGTTTTTCCTAGCGGAAGATGAGGAAGCATTTGCTAACTACAAAGCCGAAGACAAGAAAATTCCTTACCAAATCTTAGCTCAATTTGTTGGTGCTGATTTGGTAAACATCAAATATGAGCAACTTTTACCGTTAGCATTACCTTACCAAAATGCGGAGAATGCTTTCCGTGTAATCAGTGGCGACTTCGTAACTACGGAAGATGGTACAGGTATCGTTCACACAGCACCTACTTTTGGTGCTGATGATGCTCGTGTAGCAAAATTAGCTACGCCAGAGGTTCCACCTTTGTTGATTTTAGATGATAAAGGCAATGCTGTTCCTTTAGTAAACCTACAAGGTAAATTTGTAGACTCGCTGGGAGAGTTTGGTGGCAAGTACGTAAAGAACGAATATTATACTGAAGGTGAAGCTCCTGAGAAATCGGTAGATGTAGAAATTGCTATCCGTTTAAAAGAAGAAAACAAAGCCTTTAAGGTAGAGAAATATGTACACAGCTATCCTCATTGTTGGAGAACTGACAAGCCTGTTTTGTATTACCCATTAGATAGTTGGTTTATCAAAACCACAGCCGTTAAAGAAAAAATGGCTGATTTGAACAAAACCATCAACTGGAAACCCGAAGCTACCGGAACTGGTCGTTTTGGTAACTGGTTAGAAAACCTAGTAGACTGGAACCTTTCGCGTTCTCGCTATTGGGGTACACCATTACCAATTTGGCGCACTGCCGATGGTTTGGAAGAGAAATGCATTGGTTCTATCACAGAACTAAATGCAGAAATTGCCAAAGCTATCGAAGCAGGTTTGATGCCAGCTGGTTTCGAGCTAAAAGACATGCACCGCCCTTATGTGGATGATGTGTTTTTAGTATCCGCCAAAGGCGAGAAAATGACCCGCGAAACCGATCTTATTGACGTTTGGTTTGATAGTGGTGCTATGCCTTACGCACAATGGCACTTCCCTTTTGAAAACAAGGAAGAATTTGAAAATGCTTATCCGGCAGATTTCATTGCAGAAGGCGTTGACCAAACTCGTGGTTGGTTCTTTACCTTGCACGCTATTGCAGTAATGCTAAGTGAAAGCAGTGATGAAATCAAAGCCATCAACGAGCGTGTAAACAATCCTGGTGTTGCCTTTAAAAATGTGGTATCAAACGGATTGGTATTAGATAAAAACGGCAACAAAATGTCTAAGCGTTTAGGTAATGCTGTTGATCCATTTAGCACTATAGATACTTACAGTGCCGATGCGACACGTTGGTACATGATTTCAAATGCATCTCCTTGGGATAACCTGAAATTTAGTTTAGATGGGTTAGATGAAGTACGCCGTAAATTCTTCGGCACTTTGTACAACACCTACTCTTTCTTCGCATTATATGCTAATATCGATAAGTTTGAGATTGACTTGAACAACCAAACGCCTGTTGCACAACGCAGCGAGCTAGACCGTTGGATTTTATCGCTATTGCAAAACTTAATTGCAGAAGTTGACGAGGCTTACAATACTTACGAGCCAACCAAAGCAGCAAGAGCTATCCAAAACTTTGTTGACGAGCATTTAAGTAACTGGTACATCCGTTTATCTCGTCGTCGTTTCTGGAAAGGCGAAATGACCGAAGATAAAAAAGCAGCTTACGAAACTTTGTATACTTGTCTGCTAAATATCGCACAGCTGATGTCGCCGGTGGCACCGTTCTTCTCAGATTGGTTGTATCAGAACTTAACCGAGATCTTAGCTGCCGAAGCTAAATCAGAATCGGTACACTTAACCATTTTGCCAGAGGCCGATTTATCTTTAATAGATAACGCTTTGAACGAGCGCATGGAATTAGCCCAAAATATTTCTTCGATGGTATTGTCACTTCGAAAGAAAATGGGCATTAACGTACGTCAACCATTGGCAAAAGTATTGATCCCAGTATTGGATGATAACTTTAAGGATAAGGTGGAATTAGTGAAGGATTTAATCCTATCAGAAACCAATATTAAAGAAATTTCCTATATTACCGACACCGCTGGCTTCATCAAGAAAAAGGTAAAACCTAACTTTAAAGCACTAGGAGCTAAGGTTGGAAAAGATATGAAGTTGGTAACCGAGGCGATCAACAAAATGAGCCAAGAAGAACTAGCTCAATTTGAAAAAGAAGGAAACTTCTCGATACTTGACACTCCATACTCAATCCTATTGAGTGACGTAGAGATTATTGCAGAAGATATCCCAGGATGGCAAGTAACCAACATGGGCAACTTAACTGTGGCCCTGGATATTAATATCACTACAGAGCTTAAACAAGAAGGTTTATCTCGTGAGTTGATTAACCGTATCCAAAACTTAAGAAAAGAATTAAACTTTGAAGTTACCGATAGGATAACGGTAAGTTTACAGCAACATAATTTAATTGTAGATGCAGTGGCACAAAACAAACACTACATTTGCAACGAAATTTTAGCTAATGATATTTTGTTAACAGAAAGCGTATTGAATGGAAACAAAATCATTATAGAAGATGTTGAATTGGATATTTTGATTGCCAAATTATAAACCATATGGAATAATCTTGGTTTAGATCAGATGAAAACATATATAGCTTCATACCACTAAATTAATTTAAGAGATGGAAAAGACTGAAAAAACACGTTACTCTGATAGCGAATTGCAAGAATTTAAAGAGCTTATTCAGGAAAAACTAAAAAGTTCAAGGGAAGAATTACAATCGTTGACTTCATCGTTAAGCAACCCTAATTCTAATGGTACAGAAGATACTTCTGGAGCCTATAAAACTTTAGAAGATGGTTCTGCTACTTTAGAAAAAGAGCAAATCAATCAATTGGCAGCCCGCCAGAAAAAATTTATAGATAACCTTGAGGCTGCATTAGTACGCATTGAGAACAAAACTTACGGTATTTGCAGAGAAACTGGTAAACTAATTCAAAAAGAACGTTTACGTGCGGTGCCTCACGCTACTTTAAGTATGGAAGCTAAATTGAAACAGAGTTAATGAAAGGCTATACAAAACCTTTACTTTTAATATTCTTGGTGTTATTGGCAGATCAAGCTTCAAAAACTTGGATCAAGACCAATATGTACCTTGGTCAAGAATTCAAAATCTTGGGCGACTGGTTCATTATCCACTTCACAGAAAATAACGGCATGGCTTTTGGCCTTGAGTTTGGCGGAGAGTTTGGAAAGTTAGCCCTTTCATTATTTAGAATATTGGCTGTTGGTGGTATTGGCTATGCCTTACATTACATGATCCAACGTAAGTATCACCGTGGGCTAATTTTAAATGTAGCTTTGATATTTGCTGGAGCCTTAGGTAACATTATCGATTCTGTTTTTTACGGAGTGATTTACAAATATGAGACTTTGTTTCATGGTCGTGTGGTAGATATGCTCTACTTCCCTATCGTTAAAGGGACTTTCCCTACCTGGCTTCCAGTTTGGGGAGGTGAACCTTTCGAGTTCTTCAGACCTGTATTTAACCTAGCTGACGCTGCGATTTCCGTGGGAGTAATCACCATTTTGATCTTCCAAAAAACTTATTTCAAAGAAGAAGTAAAGGACGAAATTGGCATCAACAACGAAAGTGTAGAAGACTAGGGATTGACGATTGTAGAATTACGATTTTAGATTAACCTATAACATTTAAAAAACACCTCTTAGCAATGCTACGAGGTGTTTTTGTTTTTAAGGTCATTTGGGTTTAGGCTTCACGTCATTGCGAACTGAAGTGCGGGCTGAGCAAGGGAGTGAAGCAATCTTTATGAATAGGAAAGAAACATCATGAAAGATTGCTTTATCATTCTTCCTCGCAATGAAGGGATTAGGAGCGTCATTGCGAAGCAATCTTAGTGCAAAATAATAAAAGCAATTACTTACATTTGATAAAAGACCAAATCGTATGTTCAGCAAAAAAAAACTTTATATCTTCTTATTATTAATCGGCGTAAATTATACAGCCTTTGCTCAAAAAAGCATCAGCTTATTTAATGGAAAAGATTTGACAGGCTGGCATGCCGATGTGCCTGGAAAAGATAAAAATCCAGATACTGCAGCATCCTTTATTGTGAGAGATGGGAAACTGGTAAGCATGGGTGATCCTCGAGGTCATTTAATTACTGATGCTACTTATGCGGATTATAGTTTAGATGTAGAATATCGCTTTGCTGGAAAACCTGGAAATTGTGGTGTATTGGTACATGCTTCTACCCCAAGAGCACTCTATAAAATGTTTCCTAAATCTTTAGAAGTACAAATGCAGCATCAAGACGCTGGCGATTTCTGGTGTATAGAAGAGGACATTACCGTACCTAACATGGAGGAAAGACGCGGACCAAAGGAAAAATGGGGAATTAGTGCGGGTAAAGAAAGACGAATTAAGAATTTAACTGACGGCTCTGAAAAACCTCTAGGCGAATGGAACACCATGCGAATCGAATGTTTGAAAGATAAAGTTAGAGTCTGGGTAAATGGAACTTTAGTAAATGATGGTTACAATTGCACCGCCACTAAAGGTCAAATTGCCTTACAAGCCGAAGGCAGTGAAGTTGAATTTAGAAAGCTTGAATTGAGGCCGATTAAAAAATTAAGCCAATAATCTTCTTAATTTTAACAATGCTGTTATGTACTATCGCTAAGACACTTATCTTTTGCGGCTTTTTTTTTGTACCTTTGCATATCTCAAAACAATACAACGATAAATTCGCTCTAGTACTGTATTAAGATTAAATTACCGATACTCCCAATATCACCTTGGCAATATTGCCATCAACAACCGCCCTTAACACGCGGACAAAACAAATTAATTAAAAAATATGGCTAAATCTCAAGCAACTTTTAGTAAAAAAGAAAACGAGAAAAAAAGATTAAAAAAGAGAAACGACAAGTTAGAAAAACGTGAGGAGCGCCAGGCAAATAAAAAAAGCATGTCATTAGAAGACATGATGGCCTATGTAGATGAGAATGGAAATATCACTACTACTCCACCAGATCCGAAAAGAAAGAAAGTAATCAATACGGAAGATATTCAAATTGCGACGACTAGACAAGAGGACATTGTTGACGAAGATCCAATTAAAAAAGGTACAGTTACATTCTTTAACGAATCTAAAGGTTATGGTTTCATTAGAAATAGCGAAACTCAGGAAAGTGTTTTTGTACACGTAAATGGCCTAAAAACTCAGATTAAAGAAGGCGACAAAGTAACCTTTGAAGTAGAAAAAGGACAAAAAGGACCAACTGCGGTTAGAGTATCTGCAGTTAAATAATCGGCATACTAACTGAAATAAATTCAAAAGGTTGCGTTGAATTTATTTCAGATCTTTTACGAGAGAAGTTCTTTCTCTCTGCTGATTAATGACGTTTCGTTATTGATCAATCTCATTTTAATGGAAATAATTTTGTTTTCACTGTATTTTCATAGCGTGTAATTAGGGATTTGCCGAGGCATTTGTTTTTCAAAGTTCAGAAGCAGATTTATTGCATAGTCCATAATCCTTGTTCATAGGAATGATAGTGAAGAGTGTTCGACACAAAACTTTTCGAAATATCATATACGGCGGCTTTCCTACCACAACTGTTCAGAAGACCTAAAAAATATCTATTTGGCATGATAGATTGCCGCGTCGCTGCTCTCCTCGCAATGACGAAAATAGTGGCGTCATTGCTGCCTGTCCCGACTATTCCGAAAACGGAAGCATGCCGGTAAAGGGATGGAGTGAAGCAATCTATCTGGTCTCAGATCTTCCCAACACTAATGATGTCTCCGCCAACGAACATCTTATTAATGAATAGGGCGCATGCAAGGTTTGTATTCTGTACTTCGTTAATCAAACCCGATTGCAGCGTAAAGCGGGACTCTATTCTCATAGTAGCATAGCGGTTGCTTTTCAAAAACAAAAAAATAATTTACTCATTATTTGATGTTTGGCTTAATTTTAGCTGATCGGATGAAAATTGTTTATGGATTTGTATGGATATTTACATCTGATTTATAAACACACAAAAAATTGAAAATTATGAAACGTTTATTTGCAATAGCTCTAGTAGCTTTATTTAGTTTAAATGCCGTAGCGCAACAAGTTGATTTAAGAAAAAAGATTACTGTTAGTGGTACTGCCGAAACCGAGGTTACCCCAGATATTATCTATATCAATATTTCTTTGAAGGAATATTTAAAAGATGGTAACAGTAAGAAAAAGGTAGATATCACTACATTGGAAACTCAGTTATTTAACGCTGTGCAAAAAGCAGGAATAGCAAAAGAGAATTTAACCATCAATAACTTAAGTAGCTGGAATTATCAAACTACTAAAAAGAAAGACCCAGACTTTTTAGCTAGCAAACAATATCGCTTAAAGGTTACTGATTTAAATAAGTTCAATTTAATTTTAGAAGCTATTGATGCTAAAGGCATTGCTAGCACTAACATTGACAGCTACGATTACAGCAAAATTGAGGTATTGAAAAAAGAACTAAAAGTGAAAGCTTTATTAGCAGCGAAAGAAAAAGCTACTTATATGGTAGAAGCTTTAGGGGATAAATTGGGTAGCGTTTTAGATATCCAAGATCTTGGAGATAACAACGGCGGCATGATGGTTCCTCAATACAGAAACTATGCGATGAAAGCAGAAATGGCAATGGATGCTTCGCAAGCGCCAGAAATTGACTTTAAAAAGATCAAATTAAGCTTTACAGTGAACGCCGTTTTCGAGATTAAATAATTTATTTTAATATTTTTGTGAACCTATCAGCGTAATGTTGATAGGTTCTTTTATTTTAAAATTAGTACATACGTGAAACCATCATGGTTCATAACCGCTAAAAACAATATTACACAAATGAAAAAATTACTTTACACCTTAATCTTAGCTTTTACACTTTCTACTGCTGTTAATGCTAATCCTGTAGTTAAAGAAAATCCAAAAACAGAATTAACTACAGAACAAAAAGCGGAGTTAGCACAAATCACAAAACGTGCGGAAGAGATTAAAGCCATGGATAGATCTACACTTACGAAAGCTGAAAGAAAAGCATTGAGAAAAGAAGTTAAAGAGTTAAAAAAACGTGCTGATTTCTTAAACCAAAGTGTAACACTTTCTTTGGGTGCAATTATCATCATATTATTATTGCTAATCATCATCCTTTAATTTTCAGTTCTTCCAATTTAAGATAGAACAATTGCCTCATCTGTGTTGTTATAAGAATTGAGTTAATCATAACTCAGAACCTTAAACAATAAATATTCAAACACATGAGACCATCATGATTTTCGGAACTCATCATTAAATGAGTGAAATCATGATAGCTTCATCACCACAAAAAATTAAACAGATGAAAAAAATTATCTATCCTTTAATGTTATTGGTAACCTTATCCTTTAACTTAAACTTCGCTGTTGCAGCGAATGACAAACCGAAAACTGAGCTAACGGCAGAACAACGCTTAGAACTTAATCGAATTACCTCCAGAGTAGAGGAGATTAAATCGATGGACAAATCTAACCTTAGCAAGGAAGAGAGAAAGGAATTGCGCAAAGAGCTAAAGGAGATGAAGAAGAAGGCTAAAGCAATGGGTGGCGGTGTTTATTTGTCGGTTGGAGCCATCATCATTATCATATTATTATTGATTCTTATTTTATAACCAGAGTTCGGTTATTAAAATGTCCCTACAAGCTGATGCTGAAATATGGAACATCAATTTAGCATTGCCCTGACCATACAATAGCTACTAAGCAAATTTATTCAGGATCAGTTATACAGGAAGCACTATATAACAGCATAAATTGATTAAATAAATATCGAACTAAACCCCACAAAAAAAGCCAGGCACATGTGCCTGGCTTTTTTTGTGCGTTTAATCACACTCATTTATAAGCTACATCAACTTATGAAATGAGCGGTATCATGCTTGCACCTCTCAATTAGGCAGACCTTTATAGTATAAAAATTAAATGCTATGAAGACTTATAAATCATTTTGGATTGTCTTAGCCGTCCTTCCATTTTTTGCCCTAACTGGCAACGCACAAACCGCTAAATTAAGCTTAAAAGAAAGCTCTATACTTGTTAAAGGTACCTCTTCGTTACACGACTGGCGCTGCAAGACTGAACAAATTAGTGGAGATATTTCTTATGCTGCAACCGGGCTTACCTTAAAGGATATTACCGCTGTTGATTTACAATTAGTAGTAAAATCAATGAGAAGCATCAAAGAAAACGGAGATTATTATGAATCGGGCATGGACAAAAACATGTACAAAGCTCTAAATGCTGATAAAAATCCGAAAATCACTTTTGTACTCACTGACATCAGTAACTTAAAAGCTAGTGCAGGCAAAGCAGATTTTGTGGCTAAAGGAAACTTAACGATTGCAGGTAGCCAAAAACCAATTAGCTTTCCCGTAAGTGCTACGCTTACTGCTAATGGAATTGTAATTAAAGGCGCTACCACTTTTAAAATGACCACTTTCGGCGTAACGCCTCCCAGAGCTTTACTAGGCACGATCAAAACTGGCGACGAAGTAACTATCGTATTTAATGCCTCTTTTAAAAATGACTAATCTGTTCACCATTCAAATCTTAATAAAATGAAAAGACTTTTACTTGCCGCAGTTTTTGTTACAGTAGCCGGGACTGCGTTTGCCCAACAAGCCAAAATCCAAAACTTAAGACCTTACGATAAATCTGGAATTAATGTTTTTGAAACTCCAAAAACTGACACCGTACCTTTTGATGATGTAAAAGTGAGAATAGGTGCAGGATTTACACAACAGTTTCAAGCATTGAAACACAGCAATAGCTCTACAGGTAGTGCAGCTCTTTATAACCTACGTAGCGGTTTTAATTTGGCTACAGCTAACTTAAATATTGATGCGCAATTGGCTAAAGGAATTAGATTGAATTTGATTTCTTATCTATCAGCACGTCACCACCAAGAAACTTGGGTAAAAGGAGGTTTTGCTCAAATTGATGCTTCACCTATCAGTTCTCCAATTCTTGATGAGTTATTCAAATATGTAACTGTTAAAATTGGTCACTATGAAGTGAACTATGGTGATGCACACTTTCGCAGAACAGACAATGGACACTCGTTGTACAATCCATTCATCGGAAACTACATTTTAGATGGTTTTACTACTGAAATTGGTGCCGAGATTGATTTTCAAAAGGATGGTTTCCTAGCTGTTGCTGCTATCCACAATGGAGAAATTCAAGGAAACATCACTGATGACCCAAGTCGTAGTCCTTCATTTATAGGAAAATTAGGTTACGATAAACAATTAAATAATGATTTAAGAGTACGTTTAACAGGCTCTGTTTACCACAGTAATGGTAATGCTTCTAATACCTTGTATACAGGAGACAGAGGTGGTTCTAGATATTATATGGTATTAGAGCCAAAATTAACAGCTACTGGTGCTCCAACAACTGCAAAAGACAATGCATGGTCTGGCAATGTACGCCCTGGTTTTAGTCGCCAAGTAACCGCTTTTATGATCAACCCATTCATCAAATATCAAGGTTTAGAATTATTCGGAACTTATGAAATTGCAAAAGGTAAAGCGATTACCGAAGCTAATAAAAGAGATGTAACTCAAATGGCTATAGAAGGTATCTATCGCTTTGCTAAAAACGAAAATTTCTTTGTAGGATTGCGTTACAACACGGTAAAAGCTGATATGTTATTTGGAACTACTGTACAGGAAATCAAAGTAAACCGTGTACAAGCAGGTGCAGGTTGGTTTGTAACCAAAAACATGGTACTAAAAGCAGAGTACGTAAATCAAAAACACAATGACTACCCATCTGCCAACTTATTGTCTGACGGCAAATTCAAAGGATGGATGATGGAAGCAAGTGTAGGTTTCTAAAGAGTTTAGTTAATAGTTGAATAGTTATGGTTTGAGCCGCTCTTTATCTCACTTAAGGGGCGGCTTTTTTATAAAAACCAAAGGAATTTCAAAACACCCCAGTCTTCGACCACCCCTCTAAAAGCGGGGAATATAAAGGCGCAATTTCCTGATGCCTGAAAAGCGGGGGTGTCTAAACAAACCAATCATTCCATGAGCACATTTCCCCATCAATTGTTAGGTATCTTTTTTCTTCTGTTCATTAAAATATCTGATGCACAAGAATACCAGTTAACTATTCTACCAGAAAGTAGTATCCTACTTAAAGGCAATTCTAACGTAAATAAATTTACTTTTACTTACGAGAAAGCACTTAAATTAGGGAGCAGTTCGGTAAGAGCTACCACCGCCAAAAATATGCTGAATATTAAAAATGCGAAGTTAGATGCGGAAGTAACAGCTTTCAGTTCTGGCAGTAATTTAATGGATCGGGATTATCGCAATATGATGAATTACCGTACTTATCCAAACATCAGCATTGCACTAAATCAAATTAACTTCGTTAAAAATTATAGTGACGATAATGGTACCGCATTGGCTTTGGTAGACATCACCATCGCTGGCGAAAAACGCACCGACACATTGCAGTTTACCTACAATAAATCAAAAGGCATTTATCGTTGCAGCAGTTCGCATCAAATTTCATTGAGGGATTACAAAATAAAGCCCCTCAAAAAAATGATGGGGCTTATTTCATTGAAAGACCAATTAAGCGTAGATATGATCATCTACATCAAAGTCGATTAGTCTATAATATCGAAACCTGTATATTTCACTAAGGCTTCTGGAATTTTAATTCCTTTATCTGTTTGATAATTTTCTAATATTGAAGCTACGATACGAGGCAATGCCAAAGCACTTCCGTTTAAGCTGTGTGCTAATTGTGTCTTTCCTTCTTTACCTTTAAATCTCAATTTTAAACGGTTACTTTGGTAAGTTTCAAAGTTCGATACTGAAGAAACTTCCAACCAACGTTGTTGCGCTCCACTCCAAACTTCCATATCGTAAGTCATGGCAGAGGTGAAGCCCATATCGCCACCACATAAACGCAATACACGGTAATGTAACCCAAGTTCTTGCAATAAAGATTGCACGTATTGACTCATGTCTTCTAAAGTCTCGTAAGACTTGTCGGGATGTGTAATTTGTACTACCTCTACTTTATCAAATTGATGCAGACGGTTTAACCCACGTACGTGAGCACCATAAGAACCTGCTTCTCTACGGAAACAAGGTGTATACGCCGTATTTTTAATTGGAAGGTCTTCCTCTTTTAAAATCACATCGCGATATAAATTCGTTACCGGTACTTCTGCCGTTGGGATTAAGTATAAATCATCGATGGTAGAGTGGTACATCTGCCCTTCTTTATCAGGCAATTGGCCAGTACCAAAACCCGAAGCTGCATTTACCAAATGTGGCACTTGCATTTCTTTATAACCCGCAGCAGTAGCATGATCTAAAAAGAAATTGATTAAAGCACGTTGCAACCTCGCTCCTTTTCCCTTGTAAACTGGAAAACCAGCGCCAGTTATTTTCACACCTAACTCAAAATCGATGATATCATATTTTGCAGCTAGCTCCCAATGTGGCAAAGCACTTTCTGGCAAAGCCGATGGTTCACCATGCGTGTAAACAGTCTCATTATCATCAGCTGTGCTACCTGTTTTTACCAAATGGTATGGCAAATTCGGCAACTGCACAATTAAGGCTTGTTGATTTTCTTCTAAAGCAGTTAATTGATCGCCAAGAGCTTTGATTTTCTCTTTGTGAGATGCAGTATTTGCTTTGATTGCTTCAGCTTCTTCTTTTTTGCCACTGCGCATCAACTCGCCAATTTGTTTGGCCGCTGTATTCGCTTCTGCTTGCAAATTATCCAAAGAGGATTGAGTAGAGCGGCGTTCTTCATCTACAGCGATGATCTGATCTACCAATTCTACCTGTTTAAAGTTACGAACGCTCAATCGCTCTAAAACTTTCTCTCTATTTTCACGGATATAGTTAACTTGCAGCATTATTTATAATTTTTTGACAAAGATAGTTTTTAAAGGCGAAAGGTAAAAGGCGGAAAGGCTGAAGGTATGAAAAGCTTAGCTTGTCACGTTTCACCTCAAATCTCATATCTAAAATCTCACATCTATGGATGGTAAACTTTACATCGTACCAACACCTATCGGAAACTTAGAAGATATGACTTTTAGGGCTATCCGTATTTTGAAAGAGGTGGATTTGATTTTGGCAGAAGATACCCGCACCAGTGCGCCTTTGTTGAAGCATTTCGACATTGATAAACGAGTTTTTGCACATCACCAACATAACGAACATAAAGCAACGGCTGAGATTATCAAGTTCCTAAAAGAAGGACAAAACATTGCCTTGATTTCTGATGCAGGTACACCAGCTATTTCTGACCCAGGGTTTTTCTTGGTTCGTGAAGCGATTAAGCATGAAATTGACATCACTTGTTTACCTGGTGCTACTGCTTTCGTCCCTGCTTTGGTAAACTCGGGTTTACCTAACGACCAATTTGTATTCGAAGGATTTCTTCCGGTGAAGAAAGGCCGCCAAACGAGATTAAAGCAACTGGCGGAAGAAGAAAGAACAATGATTTTTTACGAAAGTCCACACCGCTTATTGAAAACATTAACGGAGTTTGCGGAGTTTTTTGGTGAAGACAGACAAGTTTGCGTGAGCAGGGAATTAAGTAAACTGTACGAAGAAAATGTTCGTGGCACAGTTATAGAAGTAAAATCACATTTTGAAAACAATATTTTAAAAGGAGAATTCGTAATTTGTGTTGGCGGAAATGAGAATAAGGACAAAAAAACAAAGAACAAGGACAAATACAGAATAAAAGAAAACCATGATTAACATAGATAGATTTTTGGCCGACGAGCAAGACCCGAAAGCCGTAGAAAAAGTAGCTGGCAAACTCAACGATTTATTAACTAGCGGAGAAGAAATTTTATACCTAGCGGTACAGAAAAAACCAGCGGTAAACTTGTTACCAGACTGCATCGCGATTAGTAACAAAAGAATTTTTTACTGCTCGCCTAGCAACTTGGGCTTAACCATGAACTTCAAGGATATTTCTTGGAAGAACATTAAGGAAGTCTCTTTTAAGGAAGGATTATTGGGTTCCAAGTTTATTTGCGTACCACAATCAGGGGAAAACATCGTAACTGATTTCATTCCGAAAGTACAGGTCCGTAAACTGCACCAAGCGGCAAACCAACAATTAGAGGAATACAAAGAGTTGCTTAGACAACAGAAGTTAGAAGAAAATAGAGCCACTGCATCTACATTTAACATTCCATCAACACCGCAAGTAATTGATTTACCTATTGAGGAAGCTGTGGTTATTCCAGAAATAGCTGCTGTTGAAGTAAGCAAGGAAGATGAGATTGAGCAAAAACTCATTAAGCTAAAAACTTTATACGACAAACAGCTAATTACTCGTGAAGAGTATGAGCACAAGAAAGCTGCAATTTTAGATAGTATGTAATCTAAACCGTCACTTACCACTTTGTCATTCTGAGCTTAGCGAAGAATCTATTGTAACAGATATTATTAGATTCCTCCTATCGTCGGAATGACAGAGCATAGTAACGACGAAAACCAAAAATGACAAAAAAAACTACCATTCTAGCAATACTTAGCGCTTTCATCATGTGGTTGGCTTGGCCCCCGCACAATTGGTTGGCACCTTTGCTTTTTATAGGTTTAGTACCTTTATTAATTGCATTAAAAGAAATCATCGCAACTGCTGATAAAAAAATTGGCAAAAAAGTATTCCTTACTGCGGGTTTAACTTTTCTAATTTGGAACACCGCTTCTATTTACTGGGTTTTCAACTCTATTAATGCGGTAAATACAGGTTTTGTTGGCGCCGTAGTTTCTCTATTGGTTTCGCTTATTCCTTACGGCTTAGGGGCACTACTGATGACATTTGCTTTTTGGTTATATTATCGTTTAAGCACTTATACCGATAAAAAATGGGCTGGTTACACGTCGCTAATTGCCTTCTACATCAGCATGGAGTATTTGCACCAAGTTTGGGATTTAGCTTTTCCTTGGATGACTTTAGGCAATGGCTTTGCTGGGATGCACCAAATTGTACAATGGTACGAGTTTACGGGTGTTTATGGTGGTTCGTTGTGGATTTTACTAAGCAACATTCTAGCTTTTGAAGCTTACCAACAAATTAAGGCACAAAAGCAATATAAATTAGCGGGAATTTGGGTGCTGCTACTTCTTATACCTGTCGGATATTCTATCTATCGGTATAAAAACTATGAAGAGAAAAGCGTACCCGTAAATGTAGTTACAGTACAGCCTAATATCGATCCTTATGAAAAATATGGTGCTACTCCCGCAGCCGAGCAAATGAAAATTTTAACTCATCTTTCGGACTCTGTTGCACAAACAAACACTGAGTATTTCATATGGCCAGAAACAGCCATCCCGAAATATGCGGATGAAGAACAGATCAGAACAGATAATAACTTCCTGCTAGCACAACAATTCCTTTCTAAATACAAAAATGGTACGCTGATTACCGGCATCGAAAGTGTTCGATTTTACAACGATAAAAAAACCATTTCAGCAAAGGAAAATCCGAACGGTGGTTTTTACGACAACTATAATGCTGCCGTACAAATTGAGAATTCTGCCAGCGTTTCTTTCTATCACAAATCTAAGTTAGTGCCAGGGGTAGAGAAGCTGCCTTTTCCCAAAATATTTTCGTTTTTAATTCCTGTTTTTGCTCAACTTGGTGGCAGCACAGGCGGCTACGGCTGGCAAGAAGAGCCTAGCGTTTTATATGCTTACAGTGGCATTGGTGTTGCTTCCGTAATTTGTTACGAATCTATTTGGGGAGACTGGGTAGCTGGCTCGGTTAAACAAGGCGCACAGTTTATTGCGGTAATTACCAACGACGGTTGGTGGGGCAACACTTCTGGCAAAGACCAACATTTGTTGTATGCCAAACTAAGGGCTATCGAAACAAGAAGGTATGTTGTACGTTCGGCAAATACAGGAATTTCGGGCTTTATTAATCAGAAAGGTGATGTAGTGCAACAATCTAAATGGTGGACACGCACTGCACTAAAGGCTGACATCAACCTGAATGATGAAATTACGCCTTATGTTAATTACGGGGATTTAATCGCTAAATTTTGCGTTGGATTTGCAGTAATAGCAGCAATATTTATCTTATTAAAAAAATGGTTTTTGAAATGATTATCAGCCACAAATGCACAGATAAAAAACATATGTGAACCTGTGGTAAAAAATATAAAAGAATGGTCACCAATAGAAATTCAATAAAATTCGCTTTCCTCCTACTCATTGTAGCACTAAACCTTGGCTGTGATCAAGTTTCGAAAGTTATTGCCCGTAAAAACATTGAACCTTATGAGCAAATTGACATTATTAAAGACCGTTTCACATTAACCTTGGTGGAGAACACAGGAGCTTTTTTAAGTGCTGGCAGTAACTTGCCAAACTTTTTGAGAATAATTGTGCTAACAGTTTTACCTATCATTGTTTTGGCTTATGGCTTATGGTTTCTTTACTCCAACAAACATCTACCTCGTTTAATGCAAATTGGTGTTTGTTTTTTAATTGGCGGCGGCATCGGAAATATTTATGACAGGATTGTTTATGGTTCGGTAACTGATTTCCTGCATATGGATTTTGTGATTTTTAGAACGGGGATTTTCAATATGGCCGATGTTTCTATTATGGTAGGCATCGGATTATTGTTGTTGCAGAATTTGATTGCTGCTAGAATTAAAAAACAAGAAGCTATGCAGGAAGAAGTTTCTGTTTAAGGATATCTTAAACTTACAAAGTTTTGAAAACTTCGTAAGTCTGCTTCTTGAAATCGAAATGAAGTGTTATCTTCTTACTTATCAAAAGTAGCCCTGATTGACGTGGAAATACTTTTTTATAGCTGTGAAGGGATTCAACCATCTTGCTTATTAGATCCCTCGAAACTCGGGATGACAAAATGCCCATCAAAAAGATTGGTACAAAAAGCAGGATTACTATTTAATAGGAGCATTGCAATTGCGCTTCTAAAATCTTGAAATTAAATCCTAATTCGTAAATCTAAAATCGTAATTATTTTAGTCCATGTATTTGCCAACAATTGGCATACGCCTACCCATACCAAAAGCCTTGGGCGATACCCTTAAAATTGGCGGAGTTTGATAACGTTTGAACTCCGCCAAATTTACCATTCGCAAAATTCGCTTTACCAAAGCTTCATTAAAACCTTGAGCAATAATTTCTTTCGATCCTTTTTTAAGCTCGATATGTTGATACAAAATAGCATCTAGCTCATCATACTCTGGTAACGAATCCGAATCTTTTTGATCTGGCCTTAGCTCTGCCGATGGCGGTTTAACGATAGTATTAATTGGAATAATTTCTTTGTCTTTATTGATGTATCTGGCCAAATTGAAAACCTGTGTTTTGTATACATCTCCAATTACGCTAATAGCTCCGCACATATCGCCATACAAGGTACCGTAACCAACGGCACACTCGCTTTTGTTAGATGTATTGAGCAAAATGTAACCAAACTTATTCGACATCGCCATCACTACAATTCCGCGGCTACGAGCTTGAATATTCTCTTCGGCCAAATTAAAGGTTAAGCCTTCAAATGGCTTTGCCAACATACGATCAAAAGCATCAGCAGCTTCTTTTATTGGGATGATTTCATGTTTACAACCAATATTATTCACTAAATCTAAAGCATCTTGTACCGAATGATCTGATGAATATTTAGAAGGCATCAGTACTGCCACCACATTTTCGGCACCTAAAGCTTTACAGGCCAAAGCACAAACCACTGCCGAATCAATACCACCAGAAAGTCCTAAAACTGCTTTTTTGAAACCCGATTTTGCAAAGTAATCCTTGATACCCAAAATCAAAGCATCATGAATTTGCTCAATATCTGAGGTTCTTTCTCCTGCTGGATATTTATTCTTTACATTTTGCACTTCTTCCAAATCGAAAACCTGTAGATCTTCTTCAAAGTATCTCATTTCCGCCTTCAAAGCTCCTTCTTCATCAAATACCAAAGAACCGCCATCAAAAATAATTTCGGTTTGCGCACCTACTTGATTAACATAAAACAACGGTAGTTGGTACTTCTTTGCATTATCCGATAACACTTTGATGCGATCTTCATCATGTCCGTAATCAAACGGAGAAGCAGCAATGTTAATCATCAAATCAGGTTGCTGCTTGATCAATTCATCCATTGGAGAAGAGACATACAAAGGATTATCGTTGATGTTCCAAAGGTCTTCGCAGATGGTTAATGCAATTTTTTTACCTTTATAATCTACACAATCAAAAACTGTATTGGGCTCGAAATAGCGATATTCATCAAACACATCGTAGGTCGGTAATAGCGCTTTTTTAACTACCTGTTTTACTTCGCCATTGGCAATAAAATAAGCCGCGTTAAATAGATCCTTTCCTTCTATGACTGGATTTTTAACGGGCAATCCCACAATACAAGCAATATCCGTAGTATGTTTCGCTATTTCTTTCGCAGCTTTTTCGCAAAGTGATATAAAGTCTTCGAACTCTAAAAAATCTCTTGGAGGATAACCACAGATAGCCAGCTCTGCGAACACTACAATATCTGCCCCTTTAGCTTTTGCCAATTCTATATGAGAGATTATTTTTTGTGTATTGCTTTCGAAATTACCGATGTGGTAGTTGAGTTGTGCTAATGCTATCTTCATGATTTTTTCTGAGCTATAAATATAAAAACAAGCCTTTATTAGGGCTTGTTATCATTAAAATCTAAATAATTTTGCTGTTAAAAGAAAACACCCAAATTAAGACCGACGTAATGATTTTTAACCGTCTGATCATTTTTAGCAATATTGGTTAAACCATTGTTATAAGTTAAACCTCCTACTAGACTAGTTTTTCCACTTAAACGATACTCGGCTCCGCCACCTATAATCATCCCTGCCCTAAAAAACTTGGTCACTTCTGTTGCTTTTACATCATCTGCCAATGGCGTATTACCTCTTTCCACATCCTGTTTGGCACCGATACGAAAGTTTGTTGTTAAACCAAATTGACCGAACCATTTGATCTCATTAGTCTCATCTGTTTTTAATTTGATAGACAATGGAATTTCAAGGTACTGCATTTTGAATTTAACATCATATTCTGCATTAGTTGTCGCTATTGAATGATAGGGTTGATAATTCAAAATTGTAGCTGTTCCGTTAATTGTAGTAACAGTTAAACCTGTGGCAAAACAGTAGTTTTCTGCAAATTCAAAATCACTCATCAAGCCATAAGTAAATCCTGTACTTAAGCCGTTACCCTTTCCGTTTTCTACCTTTAAGAATCCAAAGGTTGGATGTGCAGTAAGGCCTAATCTAACTTGAGACGCATCTTGTGCAAATAGACTTATTGATCCAAATGAGAATAGAAATGCCAATAATGTTTTTTTCATGAGTAATACGTTATGTTTTTAATATTATGAACTTATCTAATAACGACAGTTCACATTCGTTTTATATATTTGTTAGCAATGATACACAAATTGAAATTTCGCCAAAGTTATCTATTTTTTCTATGTACTATGCTTTTTTTTTCGTGTAGTGACAGCAAGAAACCCGATATAAGCGACATTAAGCTAGACATCAAAATTGAAAGGTTTGACAAAGATCTTTATGCTGGAAAAGGTAAAAATATCGAATCTACAGATAGCTTACTGTATAAAAAATACGGAGCTTTTTACGAAGACTTTATCTTTAAAATGGTAGGTAATGAAAGCTATACACGTAAAGAAGTACTACAAGGTTTGTATGAAGACAAAGCTTATACCGACCTTAACCACGAAGTTGATAGCGTGTTTCCTAACTTACAACAGGTAGAGAACGAACTTACCCAAACCTTCAAATATGTGAAATACTATTATCCAAAAGTACAAATTCCTCGGTTTATAGGTTTTTTGTCCGGCTTCTCTTATCAAACACCTATAGGTGATGAATATGCCGGTATTGGCTTGGATATGTTTTTAGGCAAAGACAGTAAGTTTTACGGCGCCTTAGTGCATAGCATTCCGCTGTATCTTTCGAGAAGGTTTACACCTGAGTACATCGTGCCTCGTGTAAGCGAATACTATGTTAGAGAAAATCTATTTAAGGAGCGAGATGAAGACCGAAGTTTATTGGCTAAAATGATTTACAACGGAAAGGTTTTGTATTTCATGGATCAAATTATGCCAGACAATTTACCTGACAGTACAAAGATTGGTTATACGGACAAGCAATTAGTATGGTGTAAAGATTTTGAAAGTGAGATCTGGGCTTTTTACTTAGAAAACAACTTACTTTACGAAACTGATTATGCCAAAATACAGGTCTATTTGAGTGAAGGTCCATTTACTCCTGGCTTAGGAGAAAATAATGCCTCAGCGCCAAAATTAGGAATTTGGACAGGCTGGCAAATTGTGAGGCAGTATATGACAGAAAATCCAGACGTTACACTGCAACAGCTCATGGCCGATACCGATTCACAAAAAATATTGGCTAAATCGAAGTACAAGCCTAAACTTAAAAAATAAGTTAAAAGTCTAAATTAAAAGTAAAACATTAACGATCACAGGCTATATCCAATTAGCATTCGGTAACAAATTCTTGGTTAGCATGTCCGATGATAGTTTTAAAATCATAAATCTACAATCTAAATTATGAAAGTCGGTATCGTATTAAGCGGCGGCGGAATTAGGGGAATTGCCCATTTAGGTGTACTCAAGGCACTAAAGAAAACAGGTATAAAATTTGACCATATCGTTGGCACAAGTGCAGGCTCCATTGCAGGTTCTTTTTATGCCGC
This sequence comes from Flavobacteriaceae bacterium PS02338, assembly GCA_029959615.1. Taxonomy (GTDB): domain Bacteria; phylum Bacteroidota; class Bacteroidia; order Sphingobacteriales; family Sphingobacteriaceae; genus Pedobacter. The sequence continues at coordinate 97,409 of JASCOD010000001.1, forward strand.
TGGTATTGATCCAGAAGATGCGTTCAATCTCTTCATGAAAACAAAGCTGATGAAATTTGTCCGTCCGGCGTTGGGCTCTCTTGGACTGATTAATATTGAACGTACTGGAGATATTTTTAGAGAATATTTACCCGCACATATCGAGGATTTAAAAATTCCGATGACGATTTGTACCACCAACTTTAGTGAAGGCAATGTAGCTTATTTTACTAATGGCCCACTGGTAAGAGCTATACATGCTTCTTGCTGTATCCCTGGTGTTTTTAAACCCATTATGATACACGATCAGATGTATGTAGATGGTGGCGTACTGAACAACTTCCCAGTTGAGCCACTTTTAAATAACTGTGATTACATTATTGGATCTACTTGTAACCACTTAAAGCCTGTAGATAAAATTGTAGGTATTACTAGGTTGATGCAAAGAGCAGGCATCATGTCTATCAATCATGATATGGAGAGGAAATCTAAATTCTGTAACCTAATGATTGAGCCAAAAGGAATGGGCGAGATCAATACTTTTGATACAAAGAAAGCAGAGATTATCTATTGGTTAGCTTACGAGGAATCTTTGAAAACGATTAAAAGTAGCGAGAGTTTTAAGGCGTTAATCAGCACACAGCAACAAAAATAACTATCTTCTTATTTTTTGGTATTTTAGGTTTATCTACATGAAAACTTATGCCAAAACAATTTAACAGACGCAGTATTAGACTGAAAGGATATGATTATTCGAAGGAAGGATTATATTTTGTAACTATTTGTTGCCAAGACCGAGCTCATAGGTTTGGCAAAGTGGTTAACGGGCAAATGTTGTTAAACGCAGCAGGGCTAATGGTTGATAAGTGGATTAAAGAAATATCAAATAAATTTCCTGATATCCAAATTGATGAATATGTGATTATGCCAAATCATATACATCTTATTATTGAAAATATTGGATTGCATAATGCCTCCGCGGTACGGGTCGACCTATGTGTCGACCCTAAAAATGATGATATAAATCATCCTATAGAGGGCGAACACAAAGGTTCGCCCCTACACCGTGTGGTTCAATGGTTTAAAACGATGACCACAAATTCATATATACAAGGCGTGAAAACTTTGGGTTGGGAACCTTTCAATAAAAAAATATGGCAACGTAACTATTACGAACACATTATTCGTGATGATAGGGCATATCACAACATTGCTCAATACATACAAAATAATCCATTAAATTGGGATAAGGATAAATTTTATTGATAATTTATTACTAAAGATGATTAATCTACATGGGCAACTTAACTAAATACTCCCCTTCCAAAACAGGAATAGTTGTACAAACATCCAATTTTAAGCAGAATTGCACATCTTCTTCGATGTTCAGTTTAATTAAGCGGTGGCTATGCGAAGATTTCTTTAGATAGCCACGTAAATCATCCTTGGCCAATTGGTACATATCTAAGGCAGCCACACTAGAATCGTCTCCAACAGTAAATTCATCTTTAATTTGCTCTACCACTGCACCAGCAAATAAAGTATCTTCTAAATTGAAGTTGTCTTTCCAACCTGCACACAGCAATAGGACATCTTTATTTTCCTTCTTTAAATAATCGCAAACCGAAGTTAGGTTAAGAAAAGAACCCACAATTACTTGATGTGCTCTTTCTTGAGCCAAATGCATGGCTTTAGTTCCATTTGTGGTAGTCAGCACAATTGTTTTGCCCGCAACTTTCTCGGCGGTGTAGGAAAATGGAGAATTACCAAAATCGTAACCAGCCACCACTTCCCCGTTGCGTTCGGCAGCTAATAAGTAACCTTTATCTGCATAGTTTAAGCAATCTTCTACGTTCATTACCGGAATAATTGCTTCTGCACCGTTTTCGATACCATAAGTGATAGAAGAAGTAGCTCTTAGGATATCAATAACAACAACAATGCTATTTTCGATAGCATATAAATCTAACAGAGCGGGCGTTAAACAAACTTCTATTTTAGGCATTTTTAAGTGATATGTTTTAAGTGATATGTTTTAAGTTGTAAGCCCAGAACGTAGAACTTAAAACCTACAACCTTACTTCTTAAGAAAAGGGAACTTTACTACTTTGGCTTTTACTTTATTATTTCTAATGTCGATGAAGATTTCAGTACCTTCTTTAACGAATTCTTTAGCTACGTAAGCAATACCAATGGCCTTTTGCAACGATGGTGATTGCGTTCCAGAGGTTACCTTCCCGATTTGATTTCCATTAGCATCAACTACGATATAATCATGACGAGGAATACCTCTATCAATCATTTCAAAACCTACCAATTTACGAGTTACGCCAGCTTCTTTCTGCGCTAACAAAGCTTCCGAATTGGTAAACTCTTTAGTAAATTTCGTAACCCAACCTAAACCTGCTTCAATTGGCGAAGTCGTATCATCGATATCATTTCCGTACAAACAGAAACCCATTTCTAAACGCAAGGTATCACGAGCTCCTAAGCCAATTGGTTTAATTCCGAACTCAGCTCCTGCTTTAAATATAGCATCCCAAATTTGATCAGCATATTGGTTCTCGAAATAAACCTCAAAACCACCGGCACCAGTATAACCTGTAGCCGATATCAACACGTTATCTATTCCAGCAAATTTACCTTTTTTGAAAGTATAGTATTCCATAGAAGCCAAATCGATGTCAGTTAATGACTGTAAAGCATCTGCCGCTTTGGGACCTTGTATTGCCAATAAGGAAGTTTTATCAGAAATGTTGTGCATTTCCACATCTTTATCGTTGAATTTTTGAATCCAGTTCCAATCTTTCTCAATGTTAGAAGCATTTACCACCAACATATAAGTTTTCTCGTCGATGCGATAAACCAATAAATCATCTACAATACCACCTGCTTCATTTGGTAAGCACGAATATTGGATTTTACCATCGTAAAGTTTCGAAGCATCATTACTGGTTACACGCTGAATTAAGTCTAAAGCATTTTCTCCCTTAAGGATAAACTCGCCCATGTGACTCACGTCAAAAACACCTACCGCATTACGTACTGTAGCATGTTCTGCATTAATTCCTTCGTATTGTACTGGCATATTATAGCCGGCAAAAGGAACCATTTTAGCCCCAAGTGATATATGTTTTTCGGTTAAAGCTGTATTCTTCATCTATAAAATTATTTTCAGGACTATATTGTGCCTTATATTTTTTAATGGCCAAAAGTACTAAGAAAAAGCCAATTTTTTAACGTGGTATCTTTTAAAACTATATCTTGGAGGCATAGATTTCAACCATGACTTTTTCAGTTAAAAGAACCAATTCAAATGCTCCTGATTTTGTTGAATTAGTGAGCCTTCTAGATGCCGAACTAGCAAAATTCAACGGCAATGATGACGCATTTTATTCGCAATTCAATAAAATTGATAAAATCAATCACGTCGTCTTAGTGTACGAGAATGATACACCAATAGCCTGTGGAGCCATTAAAAAAATTTCACTAGATGCAATGGAAGTAAAACGGATGTTCACCTTACCAAATTACAGAGGAAAAGGAGCAGCTAGTATTCTGTTGAAAGAACTAGAGGAATGGGCTAAAGAAATGAATTACGAAAAATGTGTGCTGGAAACCAGCAAACGTCAGCCTGATGCTTTGGCTTTATACGAGAAAAATGAATATCTAGTTATACCTAATTATGGACAATACGTAGGCGTAGACAACAGCATTTGTCTTGGGAAGGATTTATAATTAAAGCAACCACACATTGAAATATTTTCAATTTTAAACCAGCAAAACAATAAAGTTCGCAAAACATGGAATAAAATTTTAAAAAATTCGACAAAAGCACTTGCATTTACAAAAAATATTATCCTTCTTTGTAATGTAAAAAATACACAAACAAAAATGACTTATAACCATTCAATTATTACCACAATTATTATTACCGGCGGCAAAGCTATCGGGAGCAATAACCTTGTGTAAAATTGAAAAAACATAAAATACACAAAAAGCGCTCCCGAAGTATCGGGAGCGCTTTTTTTTTAACCGTAAAACAGAAACCCTAATAAGTAAAAAATGAAAGTCCTAAAATTTGGTGGTACATCCGTAGGTACGACCGAAAACATTAAAACCCTTCTAAAGCTAGTACAGGAAGAAAGAAAAAATGCCAATCCGGTAGTTGTATTATCGGCAATGAGCGGAGTAACCAATCTTCTTCTAGAAATGGCGGAACTAGCCGAAAAAGGTGAAAGCTATCAAGAGCAACTACAAAACATTGAGAAAAAACATTTTGATGTGGTAAAAGCATTATTACCTGCAGCTGCTCAAAATCCAATTTTAACCAAATTGAAAATTCATTTCAACGAATTGGAAGATGCCTTACAAGCCGTTTCTAGCTTAAAAGAATTGAGCTTACGCACCAAAGATTTCATCGTAAGTTTTGGAGAAAGATGTTCCAATAGCATGGTGGCTCATATTGCTACCCAGTATTTTGACAATTCGTTGTATGTTGATGGCTCTAAATTAATTAAAACTGATAGTGACTTCAGCAATGCCCGTGTAGATTTTGAACTTACCGATGCTTTAATCAAAGAATTTCACGAAGAAAATAGTGATAAGGTTCTATTTGTAACTGGCTTTATCGCAAGTAACGCAGCAAACCAAATCACTACGCTTGGCCGTGGTGGTTCTGACTACACTGCAGCTATCTGGGGCGCAGCTTTAGATGTAGAAGAAATCGAAATTTGGACAGACGTAAATGGCATGATGACGGCCGACCCACGCATCGTTAAAAAAGCTTTCTCATTAGATGAACTGAGCTATATCGAAGCAATGGAATTGAGTTATTTCGGTGCCAAAGTGATTTATCCACCAACAATGGTTCCCGCTTTTGCAAAGAAAATCCCATTGGTGATTAAAAATACTTTCGAGCCAGAATTTCCTGGAACTTTCATTCGTAGTAATATCAAACCGTCTGAATTACCTATCAAGGGCATTTCGTCTATCAACCAAATTAGCATCATTAATTTGAGTGGAAGCGGTATGGTTGGCAAAGCAGGTTTCAGTGGTCGTTTGTTCTCCTTGCTTTCTAGAGAACAAATTAATGTGATTTTGATTACCCAATCGTCTTCTGAGCACAGCATTACTTTTGCGGTTAATCCTTCAGATGCGGCAAGAGCGGTAACCATCATCAATAAAGAATTTGAACTAGAATTAGCGGCAGGAAAATTAGCTTATCCAGAAGTTGAGGGCGATTTGGCTGTACTGGCTGTGGTGGGCGAAAATATGAAACGCACCCCAGGCATGAGCGGTCGTTTATTTAATGCATTAGGCAGAAACGGCATTAACGTTCGTGCTATTGCACAAGGTTCGTCAGAATATAATATCTCGGTAATTATCAGTAAAGATGATTTAGGTAAGTCTTTAAATGCTGTTCATGATGCTTTTTATACAGATCTAAAACGTACGTTAAACGTGTACTGCTTAGGAACTGGAAACATCGGCAAAACGATGTTCAAACAGATCAAAGAACAAACTCAGTTTTTGGCAGAGAAAAACGATTTGCAAGTGAAGGTTGTTGGCATTGCCAATACCCGAAAAATGGTTTTTGATGCTAATGGAATTGATTTAGATAATTGGGAAAACGTTTTAGAAGAAAAAGGCGAACAAGCTAATTTATCTGAATTTGTAGGCAAAATGAATACGCTAAATTTAGCGAACAGTGTTTTTGTAGATAACACCGCTAGTGAAGCTCCAATTCCGTTTTATAAGCAGGTTTTTGAAAGCAGCGTTTCTATCGTAGCTTGTAACAAAAAAGGCAATTCTGCGGAGTTTGCACAATATAAATTATTTAAGGATACCGCTAAAAAACACGGTGTAGATTTCTATTACGAGACCAACGTGGGTGCAGGTTTGCCTATCATCGGCACTTTGAAAAACCTGATGATGAGTGGCGATAGAATCGACAGAATTGAAGCCATCTTATCAGGAACAATTTCATTTATCTTCAATAGTTTTAAAGGCGACAAGGAATTTTACGACATTGTGAAAGAAGCACAAGATTTAGGTTACACCGAACCAGACCCACGTGACGATTTGAACGGAAAAGATTTCATGCGTAAAATGTTAATTTTAGCGAGAGATGCAGGTTACCCTTTGGAAGCGTCGGATGTGAAGATTGACAATATTTTGCCAGACGCTTGTTTAAAAGCGGCAAGTGTAGAAGAATTTTATGCAGAGCTGAAGAATAATTCGGCTTATTTCGAGAATTTGAAAAACACAGCAGCAAGCGAGAAAAAAGTGCTACGTTATATCGGAAAACTAGAAGCTGGCAAGGTAGAAATCACTTTGGAAATGGTTGGAGAAGACCATCCGTTTTATGCGCTTTCTGGAGCCGATAATATCATCTCATTCGTTACTGACAGGTACAAATTCCGCCCGATGGTAGTAAAAGGCCCAGGTGCTGGAGCTGAAGTTACTGCGGCGGGTGTATTTGCAGATATCATTAACGTAGCTACTCCATAATTGCGCATCCTGTCATTCTGAGCGCAGCGAAGAATCTGTTTAGTTTATAGATTCCTCCTATCGTCGGAATGACAAGAAGTTTAAAATAAACAAAATGTCAAATAATACAGATACACTTGTAGAACCTAAAAAAGTGGCTTTAAAAGAAATAAAAGTTTTTGCCCCAGCGACTGTAGCGAACGTGGTATGCGGTTTCGATGTACTTGGTTTTGCAGTAAACGCTCCCGGCGACGAAGTAGTGATGCGTTTGGTTGAAGAACCAGGTGTTCGCTTGCTAAAAATCACTGGTGACGATGGCAAGCTTCCGCTAAACAGTGATAAAAATACCGTAAGTGCTTCGGTAAAGCATTACCTAAACCATATCAAACGTGAAGATGTTGGCGTAGAAATTGAACTGCACAAAAAAATGCCTATTGGCAGTGGTTTAGGTTCAAGCTCGGCAAGTACCGTAGCAGGTTTATATGCCATTAACCAATTGATGGGAAATTTACTGACCGCCAAAGAATTGGTTCCTTTTGCCATGAAAGGCGAAGAAATTGCTTGTGGTTACGGTCATGCCGATAACGTTGCGCCAGCAATTATGGGTGGCTTTGTATTAGTTCGCAGTTACGAACCTTTAGATGTGATTTCACTGCCAGTTCCTGATGGCATGTTCGCAGCTATTGTTTATCCAGAGGTAGATGTACCTACGAAAGATGCTCGTCAAATGATACGCTCTAAAGTAGCTTTAAAAGATGCGGTTACCCAATGGGGAAATGTGGCTGGCTTGGTAAGTGGTCTGTTCTTAAATGATATGGATTTGGTTGGCCGAAGCATGAAAGATGTTTTGGTAGAGCCAACTCGTTCAATTCTTATTCCAGATTTTGAAGTGCTGCGTAAACTAGCAATGGAAAATGGTGCAGTTGGTTTCGGGATTTCTGGTTCTGGCCCATCGGTTTTTGCCTTAACTAAGGATGAAGAAAGTGCCAAGAAAATCACCAAAGCACAACAAATGCACCTGCACCAAATTAATATTAACAGTCAAGCTTACGTTTCTGAAGTAAATACTGAAGGACCAAAAACGTTATAAGTAATATGTTTTAAGTTGTACGCAATAAGTAACCGAATTGCAAAACGTATAACTTAAAACTTAAAACCTAAAACTTAATTAATGAAATTCTACTCAACCAACAATAAAGATTTACGTGTTTCTTTTAAAGAAGCCGTTTTTAATAGCATGCCTTTAGATAAAGGTTTGTACATGCCCGAGGTCATTCCTCAATTGCCTGCCGATTTTATCGATAACATTGAAAAATATTCATTATCGGAAATTGCTTATGAAGTAGCATCAGCTTTACTTAAAGATGAAATACCTACCAAAGATTTGAAAGCTTTGGTAGAAGAAGCTGCTAATTTTGATGCACCTGCTGTTCCACTAGATGATAACACTTTTGTTTTAGAGCTTTTCCACGGACCATCATTAGCATTTAAAGATTTTGGTGCTCGTTTCATGAGCCGTGTAATGGGTTATTACCTTAAAGATGGCGAACAATTATTAGATGTTTTAGTAGCCACTTCTGGTGATACTGGTGGTGCTGTAGCACTTGGCTTTTTGGGTGTAGCAAATACTAGAGTTACTATCCTTTATCCAAAGGGAAAAGTGAGCCCAATACAAGAGCAACAATTAACTACTTTAGGGCAAAACATCAGAGCTATTGAGATAGATGGTACTTTTGACGATTGCCAAGCTTTAGTGAAACAGGCATTCGCTGATGAAGAACTGAACCAAAAATTCCGTTTAACTTCAGCCAACTCTATCAATATTTCACGTTTAATTCCGCAAACTTTTTATTACTTCAATGCTTATGCACAGTTGAAAAGAAAAGGATTTAAGGAGGTGGTTTTCTCTGTACCTAGCGGAAATTTTGGCAATATTGGCGCTGGCTTGTTAGCCTATAAAATGGGCTTGCCAGTAAAGCAGTTTATTGCGGCAACAAATGTGAATGATACCGTTCCTCGTTTCTTAGAAACTGGTGTTTACGAAACTAAACCCTCGGTGCAAACTTATGCTAACGCGATGGATGTTGGTGCACCAAGCAACTGGGTGCGCATCATGGATTTGTTCAACCAAGACACTAATGCTTTAAAAGAAGTTATAACCTCGTCTCGTTTTACAGATGAAGAAACTTTGGAAGGCATTAAAAATATTGATGCAAAATTTGATTACATCGCCTGTCCGCATACAGCTATTGCTTATTTGGCAGTAGAAAAGTACAGAAACGAAACTGGTTATGATGCTGCTGCAGCATTCTTATCTACTGCACATGCTTGTAAATTCCCTGATATTTTCCCTTCTGAATTAGCTGATAAAATTGAAATCCCTGCTTCGGTAAAAGAACTAGAAGGCAGAGCTAAAGAAGCTGATGAATTAGGTGTAGATTTTGAAGGGTTTAAAAGTTGGTTAGAGCAAAAGAACTAACAGAAATTTTAATAGTCCATCATTTCGACTGAAACGCAGTAAAATGGAGAAATCTTTCGATTTGACAGTTTAAAGATTTCTCCACTACGGTCGAAATGACGACAAAGTTTACAACGAGAATTCAAAATCAACGGAGCTAGCTTTAACAATTTGCTAGACTTCTCTTCGTTGTTAATCCTCATCGAAATGACGGTATGACTTTAAAGTGTTATGATTTCTCCTTCACTCTCATTACCAGTTCTATCTACAGCAGTAACTTTAATAGCTTTTAAACTTGCAGTTGCCTTAGTTTTCGCATTTACTTCTGCCACCTTCGTTACTTGAAAGAAACTACTTTTAGCATTTAAGGTTCTGTAAGTCCATTTATCGCCATATTGTGTGTAGACAATGTATCTAAATACATCTTTTTCCTCTTTCGCAGTCCATTTGATATAAAGATCAGCATCACGATCTTCTTTGCTAACCATTAAAGCAGACGGTGCTTTCTTATCCAACCAAGGCGAAATAGGCACCAAAGCTTCTTCCTTATAAGGTCCCGCTAGCAAATCATTTCTCAAGCTTTCATGTTTGGTTAGCGCACCAATGCTCCAATGTGCCACACCTGGTGATTTAGGCAATATACCTCTAGCAATCATAATCTGATTGATAATTTCGTCGCTATTTTTCTCGCCGCCACCAATTCCGCTATTTAGACCCGGCCACAAGTGTCTAGCTTTCGTATTTTCTGTTTCCCACCATCCCAGTATAACTGGAAAACTTAAAGGAATGTTATTGATTTGCCAGTATAACTGTGGCATAAAATAATCAATCCAACCTTTGTTTAACCATAGCTTAGCATCGGCATACAGTTTCTCATATTGGTCCATCCCTCTAATAGATTCTGGATAACCTGGCCTCCAAATCCCAAACGGACTAATCCCAAATTTTACATGTTTTTTCTCAGCTTTGATTTCTTTATAGATTCGTTTTACGAATTTATTAACGTGATCTCTACGCCAATCGCCACGAGATAATTTACCACCACCTTTTTGATAAGCAGCAAAACTTTCATCATCTGGAAAATCGGCGCCACCATTATACTCTGCGTAAGGATAGAAATAATCGTCAAAGTGAACGCCATCAATATCATAACGTTTCACAATATCCTTAACTACAGCAGAAGCCAAATCCTGTGTTCCCTTTTTTGAAGGATCAAACCACCAATAGCCTTGCTTTAATTTCACCACTAAATCTGGATATTTTTTCACGACAGATAGTTCGCTCACTGGCCCGCCAGCGATGTGATGCGCACGATAAGGGTTCAACCAAACATGGAGTTCCAATCCACGTTCGTGTGCGGCATTTACCCAAAACTCCAAAGGATCATAATAAGGGTTTGGTTCTTGTCCTTGCACCCCTGTTAAATAGTACGACCAAGGTTCGATACTACTTTTATAAAAGGCATCTGCCTGAGGTCTAATCTGAAAAATTACTGCGTTGAAATTATTCTTCTGCAACATATCTAACAAAGCGATAGCTTCGTCTTGTTGTTGCTGCGTAGTTAAACCAGGTTTACTAGGCCAGTTGATGTTGGCTACACTAGCTACCCAAGCTGCCCTGAATTCACGCTGTATTTTCGGACCGTTATTAATTTGTGCTTTGATTTGCAATGACACACAAATCATTAACAGGAGAAGTAATTTTTTAAACATAGTTTGGGCTGATTTTATCTCAATAATAAAGATAAATTATCAAAATACCGCAAACATCTGCAAAACACTTCAATTAATCGCACTTCTTATATATTACGAAGCATTATCAAACCCCACAAAAAAGATTGCCGCGTCGTTCCTCCTCGCAATGACGATAAGAAATAAAAAAGCCCCGAAGCAAGTTCGGGGCTTTTGATTAATGACCAGATTTGATACTGGTTTGTTCGATATTCTTGAGCTTTTTGGAGCAATACATACCGAAATACAAAATATAAATATAACAAAGTAAAGGAAGTACAAATGAATGGTGCACACCGATTTGGTCGGCAATAGCCGCTTGTACCAAAGGCATAATAGCGCCACCTAAAATGGCCATGACCAAAAGGGAAGAACCTTGACTGGTGTAGTTACCCAACTTGGCAATGGATAAGGTGAAGATGTTAGAAAACATAATGGAATTGAACAATCCGATTCCTAAAATGCTATAAACTGCCATATCGCCGCTGCTTAACATTGCGAAAGCTAACAGCAACACATTTACCGATGAGAATATAGCTAAAGTTCTAGCCGGCGCAGACTTCCCAATCAGGAAAGCAACGAAATTCATTGCGATAAAAACTAGAAAGAAACTGATTTCACCAAAGCTTAGGTTTACAATACTAAAAATTAACAAGAACACAGCTGCACTTGTAGCCAACATATACATCATCTTTTTTGCTTGGCTTAAGCTATGATTTAAAGATATTGCACCTACAAACCTTCCAATCATAGCACCACCCCAATATAATGACAAGTAGTTTTTACTTACCAGTTCTTCCATCCCTTTGGTTTCTTTTAAAAAGCTGATGATGAAACTCCCAATGGCTACTTCTGCCCCAACGTAACAAAACATTGCTACCACACCTAACTTCAGATGCATAAACTTCAACACACCGAAACCTTTAACCTGCTCGGCTTCTTCCGCTTTAAAGGATGGTAGTTTCACATAAGCAATCAGCAAGGCTACGAGCAACAAAATCCCACCGAAAATAAGGTAAGGAACTCGGGTAGCCGAGGCACTAAAACTTCCATCAGCTGCAGAGAACAGCTCGAAAATGAGATGTCCGCCCAATATGGGTGCAATGGTGGTTCCAAAGGCATTAAAAGCTTGGGTAAGGTTCAATCTGCTAGAGGCGCTATCTTCCGAACCTAACAATGAAACATAAGCATTAGCAGTAATTTGGAGTACCGTAAATCCTAAACCCAACACAAACAATGCGGCTAAAAACAAAGGATAGCTTGCGAATGTAGCTGCAGGATAAAACAAAACGCAACCCAAAGCGGCCAATAAAATCCCAAACAAAATTCCTTTCTTATAGCCTACTTTATTGATCGGATCTCCTTTGGAATAAGAGATTAGAAAATAAATTAACGAGCCTACAAAATAGGCTCCGAAAAAGCAGAATTGAACCAACAGAGAGCCCACATAGCTCAGCTGAAACAACTCTTTTAAATAAGGGATCAAGATGTCATTCATACAGGTGATGAAACCCCACATGAAAAACAACAGCGTAATGGTAACTAAGGGAATGGCGTAATTAGATTTTTGTGTTTTAACTGTCGCTGAATTGCTCATTTCTGTTTAATTACAAAAAAGGCTCCCTTTCGAGAGCCCTTAAATTTCTATTCTATTTTTTATAAAGTTCTAGTCTGGCATCTTTGATGATACCTTTCCAATTTAGGCCAAAACCGAAATCATAAACATTTCCGTCTGCATCTTTATGACAATCCATATCAAATGGCACATCTTCTTTTTGCAGTTCTACTGTTTTCATGTTAGCAGGCATTTGTACTGGCAATAAGCCCGAAGGCTCCCTCTTCCCAGAAATAATATCCAAAACTGCCTGTGAAGAAACGCCAAAGTTCAGCACGATACCATCAACCTCGTTTTCAAATTCATTATAAATCATTGGTTTACTTGCCGATACTGATACAATAACTGGCTTACCTTTCATCATCGCCTTGGTATCTAAAATGGTCTGCAGATCCATCGTATTACTAGCTACTGTTGATTTGTTTTTGAATGTACGGTCTGTAATGGTCGGATCTACCACGGGATCGCCCGCAGCAATACTTTTCTCTCTTGCATCTACCGCAGTATAAGCTCCATATTGCAAGCTGATCGGCACATAGCCATTGTTTCCTTTTTTACGATCGGCAGCACTGTAACCACCATCTGCGCTTTGCGGACTACTCACAAATACAATCGCAAAATCTGCCTTTGCAGGATCATTAGTAAAGTTATAGTACTTTTTAAGCACGTTGGTATCTACTGGGTAATCGAATTTCGCCTGTTGGAAATTACCCCACCAATCTTTAGCTGCTGGCGTATAAATTTTAGGTACATACACGGTTTTCTTTGCTTGAACTGGTAATACCGACTGATGGTTTTTTAACAGCACTACCGATTTTACTTGTGCATCGTAACCCGCTTTCATAAATTCTGGTTTTCCTACCAAAGCTTGACTTTCATCGGCATTTAAGTATGGATTTTCGAATAAGCCAACTCGGAAAATATTCTTCAACAAACGGATACCCGAAGCTTCGAAACGTGCTCTAAATGCTTTCTCTCCAAACTGTTTCACACCCATTTGGTAAGCTTCCAAAATAGGTCCCATTACGTTGTTACCACCAAACTGATCTACGCCAGCCAATAATACTTGGTAATGTCTTTCGGCGATAGACAATTTCTCTGCACCCCAAGGTTTACCTGCGAAATCGCCAGGCGTTTTACCTTCGTCGCCAGTAATTAACCAGTCGGTACAAACTACGCCATCATATTTGTATTTCTCTCTCAATAAATCGGTGATGATGTATTTACTAAAGCCATTGGCCAAAGTATCTTTTCCATGAGAAATGGTATAGTAAGGCATCACTGCCGATGCAGCTCCCGTTTTTCCTTTCAATTTGAAAGCACCATTTACAAACGGATTCACATGTTCTTGGAAGTTATTGCCTGGATATACGGCGAATTTACCCATCGCCCAGTGACCATCACGACCGCCTTCTTCTGGACCACCGCTTGGCCAGTGTTTAACCATGGCATTTACCGAGCCATAGCCCCAACCGTTTTTGATTTCATCTTTACCAGTTGAAGTTTGGAAGCCATCGATATAAGCTCTAGCCATATCGGTAGTTAACTTGCTGCTTTCACCAAAAGTCATGTTGATGCGGTACCAACGAGGCTCTGTACCCAAATCAATTTGTGGCGATAAAGCCGTTGCAATACCTAAAGCTCTGTATTCTTTTGCCGCGATTTCACCAAACTGTTGTACAATATTCGGATCAAAAGTTGCAGCCATTGCCAAACCGTCTGGCCATAAAGAAATTTGACCTCCTGCACCTTCGTTAAACTCGGTAGTTGCTTTAGCCGTATGTCTTGGATCGGTACTGTTATTTGCAGGAATACCAAAACCTAAACCTTCTACAAAAGCCTGTGCATTGTTGTTCCAGAGCGCTGCATCTTTTGGCGAAGCAACCGTAGTAATCAACACGTGACGCAGGTTATCATTCTTTAAGAAAGCTTTTTGTTGATCGGTTAAATCAGAAGTTTTTGCACCACTGGCTTTAAAAGTTTTGCCTCCATACATTCCCGCTCTGATGCCAGTTTCGGCACCAGGAATAGATTGATGGATACTGTACAGCATTAAGCCAGCAATTTGCTCAACTGATAGTTGTTTTACCAAATCCTTTGCTCTTTCTTCGGCACTTAATCTCCAATCTTCGTATTTATCCAACTTGCCGTTTTTGTTGAGATCTTTGAATTTCAAACCGCCAACGGTTAAAATTTTCACACCCGATTGCGGCGAGTAACCTAAAGTCGCTCCTTTTTTATTTTCTACCAGCGAATAATTTTGCTGTGCATTTACGCCTTGAGCGGCTAACAACGCAGCTGCCAAGGCAAAATATCTATATCTTTTAATCATGGTTAAAATGGTTTGATTAGAATTTGAAATTGATTGAAGCTTCTACCGTAAATGGTCTGATGTAAGAGCTGGTCAACAACTGTCCGTAGTAAGGACTAGCATCGGTTGCCAATTCAGTACCGTTGATAGTTCCCTTTGCACCACGTTGGTTCAACGGATTAACCACTGTTAAACCACCACCCACGGTCTTATTAAATTGATAATTTACTCCAGCGAAAGTTTCCCACCATCCTTTAAAGAATAAAGCATTAGTTAAGTTAGCATATTGCTTACTGAAATAACGTAAACTAGCCCATGCTCTAAATTTTTGGTCAGTTGTGGTGTAGCTAGGATCTATTTCCATCAATACTTTAGAAATTTGCGCTACACTTTTGTCGTTGTAACTGTAGTTATTTCCAAATGCGTTAAAGTTGTAATTTTTGTAAACTGGATCTTGGATAGTAACCAAATAGTGTAAGCTGAAATTTTTGAAAGGCTTAGCTACAATGTCTGTTGTCCAACCTGCAGTCTGAATATCATAGAAAACTGGAGTTAATTGGTTTTGCGTTACGTTTGCGGGGTTAACCAAATTTAAACGTGTTTGATAGTTATTTCTAGTCAAGTACGTTAAGGCAGAAACTACACTGATTTTTGGATGATTAAAGAACAAACCTGCACTTGCATAAGGGCTCTTTGTTTTCGCAAAATTTGGTGTGTAAGCTGCCGAGTAGTCTTCTAAGTTTCCGTTTTTCTCTGTGTAGATCAAATCCGCAATTACACCAAAGTTCTTCCCTAAGTTATAAACCGCATTTACCGAAGCGCCAATATGAAACCAGTTATGATCAAATGGCGTTAAAGTTTTGCCTACAATGGTGTAGCCCACGCCACGAGGATCTAACGAATAGTTACCTTTCATTTTGTGGTAACGGAAGTTCAGGCCGTAGCTTAATTTGAACTTATCGTTCACTTGCCAATCGTCAGTTGCATAAGCAGTGATTTTATTTTCGATACCGCTGTGATAGTTAGCGCCTACGTTATAATTGTAAAAACCATATTGATCTGTCTTAGCAAAAGAAGAGGTTACCGCATTAAAGTTGGTTAGCTGTCTTGGTTGCGCAGCCACTTCTTGATAGTAGAAAGTTTGGTTAAAGGCAAACTGGCCTTCGTCAAAATAGGCTTCGGTTAAACCAATTCGCCATTTGTGATTGTTCTTATTTTTTAAAATCTCAAATCTCGATTGAAAACTATTCAACTCCGTATCTGGAGAAGTAAAAGCTAAAACCGACTGAACTGTACCCAAATAAGGTGTACCATTCATGTAAGTAAATCCATCGGCAGCAGTAGCTACTTTAGAAGAAGTTGGCACAATTAACTGCGTAGTGTTAAAACTTTTGTGGAAACGCAAGGTATATTTAAACTTCCAATCGTTACCTAATTGATAACTACCCAATAAATCGATATTGTGCGATTTGGTATTTAAATCACTGCCCATATCTAGATTGGAATATTCCCCATTTAGCGCATTTAAAACCCTTACATTTCCTTCGCGAAGAATGTAAGAATCTCGACCTACCCTAAAGTTATCTAACTCGCTAATGCTTCCTCCTTCTTGATATCTAAAAGCGGCATAGTTGGTTAACACTAGAGATTTAGCATATTTATAAAGCACACTGATTTCGCCTTTACCATTATTAAATCTTTTAGTAATTCCAGCTCTGTATATCTGCGTTTTATCCGAATAATCAGTAAAACCCACATCAAAAGATTGTGGATCGTAATTTTGGAAAATACCTGCAGAGTAACTCCATGATTTATCTTTTGATAATGGCCCAGAAACATTTAAATCTCCTTTCAACCAACCAAAATGACTTCCTCCCAAGTTTCCTGTAATTTCCGTTTTCTCTGTCCCTAATTTAGTGTAGGAGTTTACCGCAAAACCAAAATCGGAAGTAGTAATGCTCGTTTCTTTTAAGCCTAACAAACCTGTTCTGCTTAAACTAACGCTGCTCCTCCAAGTGCGATTAGGCAGTTCTGGCCAAAAATAATATACTACAGGTAAATCATTTTCTAAGATGGTGGTACCGCCTACGCTACTTGGCAAACCGACATTTACCTCTCTTGGTCCGCTGTTATTGGCAGCGTTGAGCATTACATTTCTGTTTTCTTCTTCTTTTTTCTCAACGATTTTCTTAGTGGTAACAGAATCCCTTTTTAGGATGTCTTGTGCAAATGCAGGCACACAATACATCGCCAAAAGCGATAGTAGAATTTTCTTTGATGTGTTCATCACAATTTAATGTTATTGTATTTGGTGTTTCTTAAATATTATGAAGTAAGGAAAGGAATGAAATCGGCGTATTTGGCTAGTCGATTGAAACTCTTATTGCTTCATTATGAAGCAATGATAGGGTGTTTGTTTTAGAAAAACAAATTATTTGCTTTAAATCATTAAAAAATATTACTTTAACAGGATGCAGATAAAAGAAGTAATTGAGTCGAGCAAAAGACATTGGCAAACCGCATTGCCACATTTATCGATAGATTGCGTGGTTTTTGGCTTCGATCAGCAAAAGCTAAATGTGCTATTACTGAAACTGAAAGACAATGCCAACAACTGGATACTTCCAGGTGGTTATGTGCTTAAAGAGGAAGCGCTTGATGATGCCGCCAAACGAATTTTAAAGGAAAGAAGTGGCGCCGATAAGATCTTTTTAAATGCCTTTAGCGTGTTTGGAAATCTAAACCGTTCTGAAGGATATTTTAAGGAATACGATGATGATTTATGGCACAAACAACGATTTGTAACCATTGGCTATTATGCTTTGGTAGACCACACCAGTGTAACACCTGTAATCGATCCTTCTTCGGAAGATTGTAGATGGATGCCTATAGATGAACTTCCAGAAATGGTAATGGACCACAAAAATATTATCGGAAATGCTTTAGCTACTTTAAGGGAACAGATCAAGTATAAGCCTATCGGACTTAACCTTTTGCCCGAAGAGTTTACCATGCCTGAACTGCAAAGATTGTACGAAGCTATTTTGGGCTACAAGCTTAACAGAGGCAATTTTTACCGCAGGATTACGCGTTTCAATATCCTAAAAAAGTTGGACAAAGAAAGGAAAGGAGGTGCGCATAAGGCACCAATCCTTTATAGTTTTGATGAAGATAATTATCAAAAGGCGTTGAATGATTTTAGTTGGTAGTTATTTCGATGATTGTATGTAGAAAGACTTACGAAGTTTTAAAAACTTCGTAAGTCTTAAATCTTTAAATCCATGCCGTCATTTCGACGATAGGAAAAATCTAAAGACTCTGTTGTAATACAATTTGTTAGATTTCTCTCTGCGTTCGAAATGACGATAGCCTAGATAGAAAGACTTACGGATTGTTTGAAACTTCTTAAGTCTTAAGCATATAACTCTTGCCGTCATTTCGACGCAGGAGAAATCTAGCATCAAGCAAACACACATTAGATTTTAATACGTAGATTTTCAATTCTCCTCGTTCCTCGTTCGAAATGACGGTAGCCTATACAACAAATTCAAAGATTTCTCCATTTCGCTGCGCTCCAGTCGAAATGACGATACGCTTAAAGACCTATCGCCTACTCCTATTTTATCCTATTCTGAATATCCTCGCTACCAGTTTTACGTGTTCTGCTTTCAAATTGCTTTCCAAATCTGTAAGTAAATGAAAGGATTGCTCTTCTGCTATCGATCCAAATTCTGCTATACATATTGATGTTTTGATATCGGGTGTCGTTCCTATAATTATTGGTCTGGAAAATATCGTTGATGGCAAGTTTAATGCTTCCTTTATCATTCAATACACTTTTTTGGAAAGCCGCAGAAACTGCCCAATAAGATCTCTCTTTAATAATCCCGTAAACTGATGCCGAATTATAAAAGGCATTCAACTCTGAGGTAAAACCTTTGGCAATTTTAAATGAATTCTGTGTATTTATACTAAAACTAGTCTGCTTTTTATATTCGTCTGCTAAATCATATTCGTTACGGAAAACGTTGGCAAAATTAGTCCCCGACCACCATTTGAAATAATCTATTTGTGCCGTAAAACTGATCCCGTAATTGACTAAACTCGGCAAGTTTTGGGGCGCTTCATAAGTTACATTGGCGGCATCATTTTGCCCAGTTACCCAAGTAATTACATCTGTAGTTCTGCTGTAATTTAATGAGGTAGTGAACTTACTCTTAAACACGTGATTAAACACGATGTTCTGCGTCAACTCTGGTTTTAAGTATGGATTTCCTTCGTAATATAAAGATGGATCTCGGAACATACGGAAAGGATTTAAAGCACCGTAATTTGGTCGCTCTATTCTACGGCTGTACGAAAGCTGAACTTGGTTATTCGTATTTAAATTCTGATTCACCGCTACATTTGGAAATAACTGAAAATAATCTCTAGTAAACACTGCGTTCGTAGTAATTTGATTTCCATTTGTATTGGTGTACTCACCACGCAAACCCGCTTGGATAGAAGTTTTACCAAATTCGGCCATTAAATTCAAATAAGCTGCATGAATTTGTTCTTTGTACTTAAAGTGGTTGCTCGAAGTAGCATCGTATTGCCAATCGTTGTTGATGAACTGATGATAAACCAAATTGTTATCTGCCTCGATAAACGAGCTTTTTGCACCAGTTTCTAATTTAATCTTCTCATTAAACGCATCAGTATAATCTATCTTAGCTACGTAAACGTCTGTTTTTGCTGGTACAGTTCCCCTCCTTCTCGCTAAGTCTCCATTTGGCAAACCTGTATTTGGACGGGTATAAGTATCCAAATTAAGGTTAGAGCTGAAACGATTGGGCGCAAAATCTAAATCTGCTGAAAGCTCTCTGCCTTTTTTCGAAAAGCGATGTAAGTAGTTCAAATTGTAAGTTAAGCTTTCCCAACTTTGCTTATCGTAGTTTTGGGTGAACATGTCGCTCAACAAGCTCCCTTGGTTATTTCTAATTAAGTTGCTGGTTTCACTATCGTGAATATATCTACCTAAATTTCCATTAACCAAAAGTCCAATTACATTGTTGCTGTCTATTTCGTAATCGATACCTACACGGAAATTATGTGTATTTAACGGCTCGTTGGTTTCGGTGCGTTGAGTAGAAGTTCTTGATGTGGCTACTTGACCATCTGCAAAGCGCCTGATAAAATCTAAATATTCGGTTTCGCCGCGATAAGCATAGTTGTAATTACCGTAAACATTAAAGTTAGAACTGCGATAATTCAAGTTGAAACCACTGCCATATCTGGCGTTACGTCCAGCACCACCGTTAGCACTTACCGAACCATTTAAACCTTTCACTTGATTTTTCTTCATCACAATGTTGATGATCCCAGCATTTCCCGCAGCATCATACTTAGATGAAGGACTATTGATAATTTCAATCTTCGAAATAGACGAAGAATTGGTTGCTTTCAATAGTACAGCTAGCTCGGTTGCACTCAAGTAGGTTAATTTACCGTTCATCATCACGGTTACACCCGTTCTTCCTTTTAGCGAGATTTTACCATCACTATCTATCTTCACCCCAGGCGCTCTTTCAAGTAGTTCTAAAGCGGTATTTCCTTCAGCCAAAATGCTATTCTCCACATTCAAAGTCATCTTATCCATGCTTTGTTCGATCACTTTCTTTTGCCCGCCAACCGTTACCGTACTTAACTGCTTGGCGTCATCCTGCAATTGAATTTTAGTAAATTCGTGGTTGTTCTTAGCATCGCTGATTTGAAAATTGGGAATGGTGTGATTGATATGCCCCATACTAGAAATTACCAGTTTGTAGCTCCCGTTAGGTACATTCGTAAAAACAAATCGACCTACAGAGTCGGTAAGTACGCCTTTAAAAATCTTATCATCGCTATTTTTTAAGGCAACTGACGCATATTCTACACCTTTACCAGATGTGTTTTTCACTATTCCTGAAACATTACCTTTATGTTGTGCAAAAGTAATTTGAGCGAAGAATAAACACAAAGCAAAGCCTAAAATTTTTCGCAAAGAGATCTTCTTAACAGCTAATTGAGCTGCAACGTACGTACTTTTCATATGATTGTTTTAATTGTTAGATGACTAGTTTACTGCTGCAAGTTTTGTTTTCGGACTTTTCTTTTTCGACTTCTTTCTTTTACCCCACCAAATGTAAAACCCAGTAATTGGTAAGCTTGCACAGATTAAGCTGACTATAAAGTAAATTATCTTGGTCGTAATGCCTCCAATTTCGCCTACGTGTAGGCCATAGTTAGATCTTCTAATCCAATCTGCAAGGGTTTCGTTTCTTAATCGCTTGTTAGAAGCTGGTAGCTCTTTAAGCGTATATTGATCTAAATGTACGTCTCGCCAAGTGCCCTGATACATATCTACGCAGAGATAAATTGCATCTGAAGGTTTTTCTGGAAAGTTGACAATAATTTGATCAGTATTGTGTTCGCCTATTTTACTTATACCTAAGTAAAAAGCTCTATCTACCCGCTCCAAAACATTTGTCTTAATATTTGTTGTGGTATCTGACACTGCTGCGATTCTCTTTCTCTCTTTATTTTCTCCACCAGCCATCCAATACACGCTATTGTTAAACCAAGCGAAACTCATCATCAAACCTGTAAAAGCCAATATGATGGCAACAATGATGGAGTAAAAGCCTAGCACATTATGCAAATCGTAATTCACACGTTTAAACTTGGCCTTCCATTTAATTTTAAAGCTCTTGTTTACGTTGGATTTCTTCAGGTTTTTGGGCCACCACAAAATCAATCCACTTATTAGTAACAAGAAGAATATTAAGGTTCCCCAGCCTGCCACTTGGTGACCAATTTTCTGCGGCATCCACAAATAATAATGACCATCCTCAAAAAAATGGAAAAAATCATTTAGCTGTCCAATAGCTACCACCTCAGCAGTGTAGGGATTAACAAAAATGGTAGAATCCATTTCATGAATTCTGAACCTAGACGTCATACCCTCACCATGATACCAAACCGACTCGATTTCTCTATTAGGCACGGCTTTTTCTACCGATTTATAGAGCATTGAAGGTGGCAACATTTTACCACCTTCAGGAACTTCTACCCTTGTCCAAGGCGAAGCATATTTGTTAATCTCTACTTTAAAAGCAAGTATACAACCTGTAATACTTAAAATAACTACTATAATTCCAGAGATTAAGCCCAGCCACAAATGCAGCCAGGCATTAATTTTTTTAAAACTCATTGTAAATGGTACTTGTTCTATTTTAGCTTCTCTATCCTTAAAATATAATCTATACCGCCTACAAACTCTACTCCTTTGGTAAGCTGGTCAGTTACTGGGTCATACTGCCATATATAATCTCTATCAGCAGCATTTACTGCAATAAAAGCCTTGCCATCTTCTACAATTACACCATTAACCATTCGCTCTCCTTTATCTACCGGAAGGTTTAATTTTTTAATTAATGTCCCATTTCTCACGTCAATTACACAGAAATAATGATCTGCATCTATAGATTGACCCGCAATTCGAGACCGCACAATTGCCTTACCATTACCAATGTACCACATAGCAGGTGCCATTTCGTTATTAGAAGCTGCAGAAAAATTAAAGAAATACGTAGGATCAATTTCTGTAGTCCCACTCTTAATGCGGTACATTACCGATGGTGAGTTATAATCGTAAATATTTACAGGATCGCTGATGAAATATAAATCGTTATTCTCGTCTATAAATGATGATGGCGCATAAACATTCGGACCGCCAAGGCCAGTGGTACGTGTATCAGATAATGACTTTTCTACGGTCATGGTAGCATAATCGATAACCGCAACAAGAGATTCTTTGTAAACAGGCATGGTAGGATAATTACTCCAGTCTGTTGAACCGAAACCATAGCCCAAATACAATTTGCCACCCCTGTGCTCCGCAAAGCCTATATTATAATTATCAAAGCCTGCTGGTATGTTTTTTAACGTAAGCTTACCTGTTCTAATGGTCATCTTGTCCACTTTGATCACGGCATAACGAGCCTCATTATTACCGTCTCCAAATATGACTAGTGTATTATCGTCTACCCAAGTATATGAGCTCCAATTTAACCATGAGAAAGGAATTTCCTTATCTATTAAAAGAACGCCATTTTCTACATGATACTTACCTAACCTACCACTAGTAGCATTGGCATGGTAATAAAAACCATCTTTCTGTATCACATCTTGTGCATATACTTTGCCTGTCATTTCGGCGCCGTTACCCGAAAGACTTACAGTACCACTAGTTAACGATTGAATGCCCGCAATGTAATAAGCTGTATTTGGCCAGCTGCCTACACATAGAACCGCCGAATATTTGGTTCCTTCTTCTATCTTTCCGATGTTTCTCTTTTCGCAACTGCTAATTATAAAGATCATAGCCATTGCAATACCCATAACTTTAGTAAAGAAAAATTTTTTATTTGTCATTGCTGTTGATATTTTGATTTGATAATTTCCTATTTTATTGGTTTATTAAATGAAATATCTGACTTTAACCGAGAAAGATCTACCAGGCTTTTGAAGTCTAAAATTATCGTAAGCTAATTCATTAGTAATATTTCTGCACTCTGCAGAAATATTGTAGCGCCCATTTTTTAAGGAGTAACTCAGTGAAGCATTTTGAATAAATTGTGTCGGAATATCAGATTTACCATTTGGGTTTCCCTTTCCTTCCCAGGTTAAATAAAACCAGTTTACATACTGGGTAAACCAATTAAATTGCAAACGAGTATCTTTTCCTAACCAATCATTTTTACCTATACTGAAATCTGCATTTCCGAATAACCATGGCTGATTAGGAATTTTGTTTAGGTAAGTACCCTCTACGTTGTAAGATTCTGTTTGACCTGCTTTTGTAGTGTTAATTGCATTTTGGTAAGTCAAATTAACATTGAATGATAGTAACTGACTGTAAGTATATCTTACCTCTGTTTCAAAACCTGTAATTCGAACGCTAGATTGGTTACGATTCATTAGCAATTTGGAACGCTCATCTGGTACAGGAAAAATAAAATCCTTTGCATTACGATAAAACCCAGAAGCTTCAATAAAGAAGGTGTTATTTCCTAATTTTAAAGTATAGAAGGCACCAAGGTTAATGTTGTCACTGCTCTCTGGTTTTAAATCTGGGTTACCTTGGAGGTTTAAGCCGTCACCAAACATTTCTTCTGCTTCTTGTAAGCGATAAGCATGTTCAAATGAAGCCTTTAGCCCTAAATCAGGAGTGATTTTATATCTGGATGCAAAACCATATCCTAAATTACTAAATGCAGTATCTAACAATGTATATACCCTATTGATATATTTAGGACGTTCTAAACCGAGGTGGTAATACTTAACAAATGCAGTATTCACCAACCTTTGGTCCAAAAGGTCTTGTTGATAAGCGAAACCCGCAATTTGTTTTCTCAACTGTCCGGGTGTCTCATCATGATCGGTTAAAAGGGCATTGTAATTTCTATTCTTAAGATCATCAAAAGTATAGTTAAGGTTTAGCGAATGTTGCTCGTTAATTTTATAACTAAAGTTGGCCATGGCATAGGCTCTTGGTCTAATAATTTTCGAAACGGCTAAAACTGAACCCATTTCAGAATATCCTTTGTCGAAATAAGTACCATCCCAGTTGTAGGTTCTTTTTACGGTATCTACAGTTTTATAATCATCTTTCGATAATGCCATAAACGTACTCAGACTTAGCCCTTTGGTAAACAAATCATCTTTTTTATATCTCAAAGTGGCGCTACGAGCTTTACTTGCCCTAGTAACGTTACCGTAAACTATATTTTGATCGAAACCTGTTTGTAAATCTTGATGTGCCTCATTATACCCAACGCCAACAAATAATACATCAGCCCATTTTTTATTCGTTACACCAGCTTCTAATTGTCCTAAAGCAGACTCATAATTATCATGAAAACGTCTTACATCTGCGGTAGCGAATTCGGCACCGTTTAAATCAGATATATAATTACCTATTCTGGTTCCGCCATTTACAACGTCTACACCTCTCATGATGTAATTATTATCCGACGAGTTGTAAAACCCACTTGCCTTAACAATAATTCCTGATTTCTTATTTACAAATTGGGCACTCAAAGAAGAACGATTTGTATTGAAAGATCCGTAGCTGTGACTTACATCTAGATAATTCCCAACCTTTTGATTTGTAATTACGTTAACTGCACCTCCCATAGCGTCGGCACCTAAATTTACAGGAACAACGCCTTTATAAACTTCCAGACGATCGGCAAGGTTAACAGGAATATTATTGAGTGACATAGTGCTTCCCATTACGTCTAGCGGTATACCGTCTATAAAAAACTTAACTTGCTTGCCGGAAAGCCCATTAATAGAAAATTTAAAGTCAGAACCTAATCCACCTTGCTCTCTAATTCTAACGCCAGTGCTCCTATTCAGCACCTGATTTAAATCGGCGGTGGTATTAGCCATTTTTTTTACATCGATAGCATTAACCGTAAAACCAGATTCTTTTATCTCTTGAGTTTTAGTTTTTCCACTTACGCTTACGTCATGTAGTAAATTGGCGCTCTTTTTTAACGTAACATTAACCGATTGTTTGTCGCCTGCCTTAAGGGTAATTTGTCTAGTTTGCGTTTCATAACCAATAATTGAAATGGTTAAAATGTAAGGGCCAGGTACAATGTTACTAAGTTCAAAATTTCCATTTTTATCTGTAACAGTACCAATTTTTGTTCCCTTTAAAATAATTGATGCATCACTAACGGACCCGGATTCATCTTTTACTAAACCATAAACACTTGCATATTGTTGAGCATTTAACGTTAGTGAAATGGATGAAAAGAATAGAAGTAAAAGTAGTTTTAAATTAGACATCTTGAGTTTAATTGTGCTTTTAGAGAGATAGTAGCACAAGTAACCTCTTACCGAAGGTGAAAAATGAAAAAATTTAAAATTAGTCTAAATTAATTTAATAATCGATCTAAACGAACGATAAATGCAGCTTTACCTCCTAATTGTAAACCCTTAGTTAACTCATCAGACTTTACATTATATTTCCAAATATAATTGCCTTCTGTTGCAGAGTTTACGGCAATGTAAACGATATCACCTTCCACCAAAACACATTCTTTGCGAGTTCCCTTATCCAACGGTAAATTGAGCTTTTTGATTACCTTTTGGTTAGCAATATCTAGTAAATAGAATTCAAAGTGCGGTGTACTGTAATGATCGGCAATTCCTTTAAACAAATCTTTACGTTCTGCACGTACAATAGCTTTTCCCTGCCCTAAGGACCACAAACCATAAGCGTGATTTTGGATTACCGACGAGGAAAGATTAAAGAAATAATTTGGATCGACCAACGAACTGTTCGCTTTTATGCTGAAAATACCGGTTGATAACTCCGGTCTATTTCCCATCGCAATTCCTGGGCAAGCCATAAAATAGAAGTTTCCATTTTCATCGGTAAACTCATTGTGCTGCACAGTATTTATACCTGCCGGATAAGTAGAACGAGTTTCCTTTTGCAAGCTCAAACTTTTCATTTGAGGATACAATAACCTAGAGATGTACATCGTATCACTGGTACTGTAGGCATCATCCCTCATCGGCGGATGAAATGTATAGCCGATGTAAATTGTATCTTTTCTTTTGTACGTAAACCCGATAGATGCTGTTGCAAATTTACCTTTAGGATTTTCTATATCTAAAAGACCAAACGAGAGTATCGACATGGCCTTTGCATCAACTATGTAATATTTTGCGAGGTTAAAAGCATTGTTAAAACCACTTAACAGTAAAGTATCCTTACCAATCCAGTTGAAGTTTTCTAAATCGAAATCTTTCAATTGTGTATGAGCAACTACATTTAGCTCACCATCGGTTAAGCTGTACTTGCTTAACATAGCCGATTTTCGCTGCAGGTAATAATAATAACCATCTTTTACGATGATATCTCTAGAAATAGAATCTGGCAGCGCTTTAGTTTCTTCTTCGGGAGCAATAAAGCCGCTATCTAAACTATTAGTAGTTACGATGTATTCGTTCGTATTGATATCAAACAAATGCAAACTGTATTTCTTGGGCTGTTCTACAGCCGATTTAGAATTTTTGCATGAGATAAATCCACTTACTAATAACAGTACTGGAAGCAAATATTTAAATCGATTGATCAAGGTAGTGAACATTCTAAAATACAAATGCTTAAATTCCAAACTTACTAATCAACTTCTTCTGCATCACTGGTGGCAAGTGAATAAGGTTTTTTTCGTTCACTACAATTAAACCTTGCTTACCTCCTTTATTGTTAAGTATAATGTACGACTGACCTTTTTTCAACTTCACTATTTCTTTTTCGCCATCAAAATTTAACTCGATATCTTTTTTTGGTGATATCAAGATACTTCCACTCAACTCAATAATGCCGCTATGTTCGTTTACTTCTGCAAAAGTTTCTGGTGCAATGGCTAAATTATATTCTCTAGAACTAATGTGATTAACCTTTAAACTCGATTTATTGTGGAATGCAACGAAATTTACGTCATGCTCTTGATTAGTAACAAAGTAATAAAATACAGACCCCAAAACTCCAATCAGTAAGGTAGCTGCAACAGCACCTTTCCACATATAATATGTAGATGATTTGATCGGTTTAATATTGTGAACTTCTTCAGCTGGCAATGAAGCCCTAATTTCATCCCAAATTGCCTCTTTCGCAATTGACTTATCTTTTTCAGAATGGAACTCTAGGTCATCTACCTCGCTGTTCATTAGCCAATCTTCAACCGCTGCACGTTCTTGAGGCGTACATAAGTTGTTATGATATTTTTCTAAAAGATCGGCGTTTACTTTCATCAACCTAATTTATAATACAAAATTAATATTTCTGATGCTTTTTAAGACTAGTAGCGTTAACATTAATTTACCGTAAGTGTAATTTACTTTTTATTGAAGATAGCCAATTTTTGTTTCAAAGTAGTCATGGCTTTAGTAATATGATATTCTACCGCCCGCTCAGAAATAACTAATTTATCGGCAATTTCCCTGTTACTAAAACCTTCTTCCCTACTCATTTTGTAAACGCGTTTACATTGGCAAGGTAAAGTATCAACCAATAAATCTACATTATCTTTCAGCTCGTTAAACAATACTTGTTCTTCCGTACAATTAGTAGAATTCACACAGCCCTGATAGTTAAACTCATCTATTTTTTGGCGGTTAGTTTTGTTCCTAATGAATTCAAAGGTTTTAAATTTCGCAGAGCGAATGAGGTAGTGCGAAACATTTTCCAGCTCCAAATCATCTCGACGCTCCCATAGTGATTTAAAGATATCCTGCACCATTTCTTTAGCCACTTCAACATCACGGATATTATTGTAGCAAACCGCATAAACTTTCTCCCAATAGCGATGATAAACATCCTCAAATGTTTTTCGGTTAACGGAAAAAAGACTATCTACTTCGGTCGCCAAACTTTATGGTTTTCCGCAAATATAGTCTTATTTAGACTGATTATAAACAGAATTTTAAGAAAATAAAAGTCCCGATAAATCGGGACTTCTGTTCTATTTAGATTTTGCGCTTCTCAAAGTACTTATTTCCTTTTTTAACGCTTCTATTTGCAATTGCTGTTCTTTAATGCTACCTACCAAAAGAGGGATTAAAGTTTCGTAATCTACTACTGGAACAGTGGCTGTTTTAGTACTATTTTTACCAGCGACATAAGTTTTTTGTTGGTTAACAAGTAACTCTGGCGCAACTTTAGCAACTTCCTCTACAGCAAATCCACTTTGTTTTTGCGTACTTAATTTCAACTTACCGGCCCAATCCTTATCATAGCTAAAATTAACTGGTGTCAATTTTAATACTGTATTTAATGAATTATTGATTGAAGTGATTTCAGTTTGTTTAACTGTCTGTGCATTAGCGCTAAGGGCGAAGCCAACCATGGCGATAGCACCTAATAAAAGTGATTTTTTCATTTTAATTGTGGATGATGATGAAAAATTATCGTAATCAGTAGATCACAATGATTTCATCGATGGTACATTTATATTAATAAAATTTGGTATGGTTTGATGTTTTGCGAAGCTTAAGCAAAATCAGGTGGAGGCGTATTCAATTGAGGGTAAGTTTCTGGAAGCGAAGCCTCAATATCAGCATTGATTTTTACAGCAATTGAGGTTGCTGGCTTCAAATGATAGCGCATCTTTTCCTGCAGGTAAAAATGATGGGAAGTCTCTTTTACGTTCTCTTCCCCACCCTCCTTTGCTTCATCACTGCTATCGGTCACTACCGTTTCAGTGGCTTTTTTGGTATCAATTACAAAAACATGCGCACTGTACACTAAGCCTAGCAAAAAGAGCAGGCAAAGCATCATCAGGCTTCTAAGTTCTTGTTTTTTCATACTGCAAATATAAACGATAGAAAATAAGCTCAAATCATTTATCTGTAAAACAACAGCTTACTTTAGGCAAAAGTTCCAATCTCTCGTTATTTTTACATCGATAGCCAATTTGGATAAATTATTTAGAACAATTCTAAACAAAAAATAAATATCCTATATTTGTCCCCTGAAATATGCACACCGACCTTTGGGATAAAATTCGTATCGGTGATACTACGGCAATGAAGACCTTGTATCAAGCCTGCTACCAGCAGCTGTATATCTATGGCTTTAAGTTAATTACAGATAAAGAAAAAACCAAAGACAGCATTCACGAGCTTTTTTGCGAAGTGTGGGAGAAGAGAAATTCGTTACAACAAGTCAATCATGTTCCGGCCTATCTTAAAATTTGTTTGCGTAACAAGCTGTTGAAGCAAATTAAACAAGATACGCTAACTGCAAGCTTAGATGATTTTACAGAGTTAGAAAGTTTAAAGGAAGTTTCCTATGAAGACTTATTAATCGCTAGTCAGCAAGATGCCGCTAGTCAGTTTAAGTTAAAAATAGGAATTGAAAAATTAACTCCAACGCAAAGAGAAATCATCAAATTAAAGTTTTTTGATGGGTTAAACTACGAAACTATCGCCCATAACCTTCAGCTGAAACAACGTACGGTTTACAATCACGCACACAGTGCAATTAGCCAATTACGCAACTTTTTTAACCTATAAAGCACTGTATTACAGAAGTTTTTTTTATTTTTCTAAAAAAACTTCTGGTAAAAATAGACTTCTCCGCACTCTTATCTATAACTAGTCTAAAAAAATAGTTTTAATAGATGAAATTTCACCTCTATCGTGCGGAGGATTTTGCCGCTGACGAATCTTTTATTGCCTACTACCTACAAACTGACGACAAGGCAGTTACTTTTTGGGAAAACTGGATCAGTCTCAATCCTGAGAAGTTAGATGAAATTTATAATGCAGAGCTCATACTAGCAAAACTGCATCTACAACTTGATGAACCAGAACTAAATGAAGCTTTTGAGAAATTCGACAGTTTTCTAAATGCTAGTAATAATGACTTAGAGCTGAAACCCGTTAAAAGCAAAAGACTATTCAACTATACCAAATTGGCTGCAGCTGCTTCATTGTTAATTATTTGCTCAGCTGCAATTTACTTTTTCAATAGCACTACAGCTACACAAGCATACCTAAGCTACCACAACGGTTACGGTAAAACTGCTGTAATCACCCTCGAAGATGGATCTAAAATATCATTAAACAGCAATAGCACTTTAAAATATCCGCAACATTTTACCAACGATAAAAGAGAGGTTGAGTTGGAAGGCGAAGGTTTTTTTGAAATTAGTAAAGACAAGGACAGACCTTTTACCGTAAACACCAATAAGCTAAAAACTACCGTTTTAGGAACAAAATTTAATGTTTCTGCTTACAAAAATTCAGCCGAGGTATCAGTGGCTCTAGTTGAAGGAAGTGTAGCTGTTGAACTGAACGACAAAAGCCAAAAAATCACTTTAAGGCCTACAGAAATGATATCAGTTAAAGGAACTTCCAACCAATTGATAAAAACAAATTTCGACTCCAACAAAACAACCGCCTGGCAAACTGGCGCTATCATTTTCGAAAATGCTTCGTTTGACGATATCGCTACCAAACTAAATAATGCTTACGGGATCACCATCATTAATAAAACTGGCGATAACTATTGGCAATACTCAGGAAGTTTCACCAAAACTGATTATGTAAGCATCATCCAAAATATCTGCTTTGCCAAACGAATTAACTATAAAATCACCAACAACATCATAACCCTAGTTCCATAATGAATAAAATTTACCCTAAAATCCTTTTAGTATTTACGCTCCTCTTATTCTATCATACCGTGCCTGCATCGGCTCAAAGCAAAAATCCAACGGTAACAGTTAATGTATATCAAAAGCCATTAAGTGTTGTACTTAAGGATATCGAAAAACAAACAGGCTTAGCTTTTAATTACGACAAAAACGAAGTTGATCTTTCGCAATTGCTTACAGTAAACACTACAGGTAACCTGAAAGAGGTGCTAACCTTACTATCAGGAAAGTCGGGTTTGGATTTCAATATGGCAGGCAATAACATCGCTATCAGAAAAGGAATTAGAAAGGCTGCGCCTCAAGCAAAATTAATTACGGGTGTGGTCACTAGCCGACAAGATGGTTCGCCACTTCCTGGTGTAAACGTATTTAGAAAAGGGACTAGACAAAGTGCCATAACTAATGCAGAAGGCGAATTCACCATCAGATTAGTGGGTGAAAACATTGACAAAACAATATTAGAGTTTGTTTACATCGGCATGCTTCGCAAAGATGTTATTTTAGGCAAACAAACTTATGTAAAAGTAGAAATGGACAACGACGTCTTCGGAATGGACGAAGTTGTAGTCACCAGTTCATACACTAAGGATAAACGTAGAGAAGATGTAGTGGGAAGTATTTCGCAATTATCTAGCAAGCAATTACAAACTTACAGGCCTATTGAAAGTTTCGACAAAATGCTCGAAGGTATGGTGGCTGGTGTTTATGTAGAAACCACTACCGAAATGAATACACCTGTTCGAATTAACATTCGTGGTCAGGGCTCTTTACCAAACATTGGAGTAAGCAGAAGTACCTCTACGCAGCCTTTATTTGTAATTGACGGTGTACCAGCCTATGAGCAACAAAGAAATA
Organism: Flavobacteriaceae bacterium PS02338; assembly: GCA_029959615.1. Lineage (GTDB taxonomy): Bacteria > Bacteroidota > Bacteroidia > Sphingobacteriales > Sphingobacteriaceae > Pedobacter. The sequence continues at coordinate 129,120 of JASCOD010000001.1, forward strand.
GTGAAGCTTCTATATTTAATGGCGAAAGCTACCTCAATCCATTGTCAAACATCAATCCAGATGATATTAAAAGTGTATCTGTACTAAAAGATGCAACCGCTTCTGCCTTATATGGTGCTGATGCAGCCAATGGCGTAATCATTATCACCACTAAAAGTGGCGAAGCTGGCAACACAAGGTTTAATATTAATTATGATACTGGTATTTCTCGTTTCATTAACGAATATAAATGGCTAAGTGGACCACAATATCACAGTGTATTAAGAGAAGCCTACATTAATGGCGGCCGTTCTGTTACCGATGCTACGCAGTTTGCTGGTAGCAGCAGCATCAATACCGATTGGTTCGATTTAGTGAATAGAACACCTATTTACCAAAACATCGGCGTAGACCTTTCTGGCGGCACAGGAAAAACCACTTATCGTTTATCGGGTGGTTATAGAGATGAAAAGTCTGCTGCTATAGGTAACGATCTACAAAAAGTATACTTGCGTTTAAGGGTAGATCAGCAAATTAATGACAAATTTAAAGTGGGCTTCAACCTTAGCCCAACGTATACCCAAGGCAATAATTTATCTGCTTTTGGCGGTGTAATCTTACCTCCAAATATTGCTGCTGTTTCAGCAGATGGTACTTATCAAGATATACTAAATGTACCAAATCCATTGGCCATACTTACCCAAAATGAAAACAGCAACAAGGGACTTCAATTAATGGCTAATTTAAACGGCAGTTACAAAATCACTGATGAAATCACTCTTTCTGGTACTTTAGGCGCAGATAGCTATCAAAATAAACAGACACAGTTTTCATCAGCGCAAAATGCTACAGGAAGAAATGTAAATGGCCGATTAACCATTTACGATAGAACTTATTTAAGTTACATTGGTTTTGTGCAAGCCACCTACGATAAAACTTTTAACGAAGCACATACGGTTAATTTCCTAGTAGGTACGCAAGCAACAGATAAAAAAACCGATCTACTTCGTGGTGTAGGTACAGGGTTCAACTTCGACAGATACAGGGTATTGAATATGGCTGCTGCACAAACATCAGCTTCCTCTACCAACTCGGATGCCACCATTTCTTACTACTCGCAATTGGGTTACGATTTCAAGAAAAAATACTATGCTAATATTAACGGTCGTATAGATAAATCATCCATTTTTGGTGGCGATAAACAAGTTGCCCTAAACGGATCACTTGGGTTAGCTTGGTTAATTAGCAATGAAGACTTCCTTAAAGAAAACAAAGTAATTAACTACTTAAAATTAAGAACCACTTTTGGTTCCACTGGCAACTCTAGAATTGGCACTTATGCCGCTAGAGGCTTATACAGTTTCGGTACACAAAGTGGAAATACTTATAACGGCAATGTAGCTTCCTATCCTGATGTGACTGGTGCTCCAAATCCAGATCTAGGCTGGGAGAAAAACTTTAAATTTAACGTGGCCTTAGATTTTACCTTGTTGAACAAAGTGCAAGTAACTGCAGAGTATTACAACAACACCATTGTAGATTTAATTTCTGGTGTTGCTGTTCCGCTGGAAACTGGTTTCTCGAACATTTCGGCTAATACTGGAAAAATGCGCAACCAAGGTTTCGAATTAAGTATCAATACGCCAGTAATCAGCAATAAAAATTTCAATTGGTTTACTTCATTTAACCTGGGTACTAACAAGAACAAGTTAATTGCTTACAATAACGGATTTGCTGAGCTTTATTCTACTGCAGATAATGCCGCAGCTTTAAAAGTAGGCAATAGCACTAGTGCAATCTATGGATACAGATGGGCAGGCGTTAATCCTCAAGATGGTTCAGAAATGTTCTACGACAACAACGGTGTCATCAGAACTGCATCAGAAATTAATACCCTATCTATTGGCAACACGATGGTTTTAGGAGACAGATTACCTGATTTCCAAGGTGGCTTCATCAATACATTTAACTTGTACGATTTTAACTTCTCGTTTAACGTACTTTACAGTTACGGTGCCAATTTATTCGTGAACTATGCCGATGAATCTGATGGCAGAAACCTACAAAACAGGAACCAAAGCATAAATTTAATAGACCGCTGGCAACGTCCTGGTGATGTAACTGACATCCCAAGATTATTGATTAATAGAAATATTGTACCTAACTCCTCTCGTTACTTATACGATTTAAGCTACTTGAAACTAGCCAACGTAACCATAGGCTACACGTTGCCACAAAAATTATCGAGTAGACTAGCACTCCATAGGGCTTCTGTTTTTGCAAATGCTACCAACCTATTTTACTTGTATAAAGACGCTGGTACTAAAGGCAGAAACGGCGTAGCTGAAAGAAGGTTTATAAAACCAGAAACTTCTGCATTTACTTTCGGCGTAAAACTTGGCTTTTAAAATGAAATCATCAATATATTATAATTCAATTTCGATGAACAAATATTTAATACTACTTATTTTTTCGCTTTTAGGCTTTTCTTCTTGCGAAAAATTACTCGATAAAGAACCTACTGATAAATTATCGTTAGAAGATTTATTTAAAGATGTACAAGGTGCAAAAACAGCTTTAGCTGGTGCTTATAAAGCTTTGCTTGACGAAAGCCATTATGGTAAAAACACAATGGTTTACCCTGAAATTTTAGCAGGAAACATTAAGTTTAGCAAAAACACAAACCTAAGGTTAGAAGATGTCTACGAAGTGTTGGTTGATGCGCAAAACTCAAGCATGAACGCCACTTATTCATCGTTATATAGCGAGTTAAATAATATCAACAATGTAATTAAATACACCCCGGATGCTGCTGGTTCTGCTAACGATAAAGCTAAAATAGTTGCTGAAGCCAAAGTCATCAGAGCTTTAATACATTTCGATTTGGTGAGGATATTTGCGAGACCATTTAACTACACCAGCAATGGTAGTCATTTAGGCATTACGGTATTATTACAACCTCAATTGTATTCAGATCCATCGCCTCACAGAGCTACAGTTGCCGAAACTTACCATGCTATTGTTAAAGATTTAACAGAAGCTATGGCCACTTTCGATGATACTAACGTTGGGATGCTAAGTTCGGGTACTAAGCAAAATTATTTTACCAAAACTTCAACTAAAGCATTGTTAGCTAAAGTTTATTTATATCAAAACAATTGGGATTTGGCATTTTCTTTAAGTGACGAAATTATCAAGAACAACCAATATACTTTGCTAACCAATGCCAATTATGTAGCGAGTTGGACTGGTCGTGTACCATCGAGCGAATCAATTTTTGAATTAGCGATTGAAACGAATTTTGCTGGTGGTGGCTTGGGCGTTTATTACGAAAGCACCAACTTATCTTCTTACAGAATGTATGCTGCTACTCTAGATTTAACTGGACTTTACAGTGCAACTGACGTTAGAGGAGTTGATAAAATGTTTAACAGACAAGCGGTTGATGCGACAAATTACTTATTCACTAAAAAATACCAAGGTGGTTTCTCATTAGCGACCCCAGTTAAGGTACTACGCTTATCTGAATTGCATTTAATTAGAGCTGAAGCAGCGGTAGAGAAAGCAAACCCAGATTTTACGGTTGCCAATGCAGATTTAAACCTCATCCGTAAACGTGGAGATGCGAGCGCCAATACCTTAAACTTAGCTACAAAAGAGGCCGTAATTGATGCTGTCCTTTTAGAAAGAAGAAAAGAGTTAGCATTTGAAGGCAATCTGTTATTCGATTTAATGCGTAAGAAGAAAGACATCGCCAGAGCAGATGTGACACCTGTAGTTAAAAATCTTTTGACCGATGACGACAGATTGATTATGCCGCTACCAGCCAATACGGTTAACGCCAACAGAAACATGAAACAAAATCTTGGTTATTAATTAAAATTGACATGAAAAATATTATCACATTATTCATCAGCATCATTTTGATTGGTGGTTGCAAAAAAGACGAACCAGCAGAAAAAGCAGATTTATATCCAGCGCAACCTGTCGTTACCGCTTCTTCTTCAGCTATAGCTGTTTTTCATCAGCCTACTGCTTTCTATCAAATGTATGTTTATAGATATGAGCCTTCTACTGGCCTATGGACCAATAGAATTACTGGGCATTTCTCAACCATTTCTACTGCTGATCCGAGTTTTATAGGTTTTGGAAATCCGAACGTATTAGATAGTGGAGCGCCAATGTTTGACATGGTACGTTTGTATAGTGCTTATACTGGAAGTACAAATATCAAAACTGTGGGTATCAACGTGGACCAAGTATTACAGTTTTTCCCTGATTATGAGGGCGCAAAAACAGGAATTGTCAAAGTTAAAACTCAAGACGTAGTTTTAAGAACATCTACCGCAGGTAAAACAATTAGTATCGGCATAAGCGGCGGTGGCACCTATGATGAAACTTCTAAATTAATGGACTTAAAAGTTACCTTCAACGAAGCTGCCATTGGGGGAACTACCAGAACTTTCGATTATAAATTAAGCCCGACAGCACTTACACTTTAATTTTTTGAGGATGAAAAGACTTCTGTTGCTTGCCGCAGTTTTAACAATTTTTGTATGTTCCTCGGCATTTTTGCAAAGTACGGAATATACAGTAGAAGAACTGCGTGAGCTATACAGTGGCGATGCCAGCAAATGGCCAAAACCAGATCTACATGATGAAGCTAAACCTGGCTTCAAGGATATTGGATATTTAGGCAGACCCACTTATCCTGTCGACAATCCTTTTAAAGCCGAAAAACAACAATTGGGAAAAATCCTTTTCTTTGATCCGCGTTTGTCAGTTTCGGGGCAAATTGCCTGTGCTTCATGCCACGACCCAGAACTAGGCTGGGGCGATGGAAGACGTGTTGCTTATGGTCATAGTCGCCAAACGGGAAAACGCAACGCAATGACTTTGATTAACGTTGGATTTTATGAGCAATTTTTTTGGGATGGGAGAGCCAGTAGTTTAGAAGAACAAGCGAAATTTCCAGTGCAAGATCATGTAGAGATGAATACTGATTTAGCTACAATGGTGAAAAATGTAAAAGCTGTTGATGGCTACAAGCAATTATTTGCTCAGGCCTTCGGCACTGAAGAAATCACTTTGGATAAAATACAAAAAGCTATTTCCACTTTTGAACGCAGCATTGTGAGCACCAGTTCTCGTTTTGATTCATTCGTAAAAGGCAATAAAAAGATATTAAAAGATGATGAAGTGGTTGGCTTACATTTATTCCGCACCAAAGCCGGATGTATCAATTGCCACAACGGACCTTTATTCAGCGACAATAAGTTTCATAATGATGGCCAAGCTTTATTAGGTTCCCGAATGGAAGATTTGGGATTATATAATGTCACCAAAAATTTAAAGGATGTAGGTGCTTTTAAAACTCCTTCGCTAAGAGAAACACACATTACTGGTCCTTGGATGCACCATGGCAATTTTCCTTCTATCAAAGATGTAATTGAATTTTACAATTTGGGAAATCCAGTGACCTATCAACGGGCCGCTGTTATTCCAGATTCATTAAAAAATCCGAAATCGGCGATGCTAAAAAAATTAAACCTAACTTTAACGGAACAAATACAACTGGAGGCATTTTTGAAATCTATTACTACACAAGTACAGAAGATTATGCCTCCTAAATTACCAGAATAATTTAAAACGCTTTAACATGAATCTATTATTTCCAGAGGTAGCTATAATCGTTTATAGCATTGTAATTTTGACATTTACTGTCTTAACTTTTTACATTATGATACTTTTAATTAAGCTATTACGCAAGAAGTTGAGAGAGTAATTCAAAAACAAAAAGAGGCGGTATCAGATTTAGTGGCTGTCTTTCAGCTTAACTCAATGGTCAAATTAAGCTATTTACCGATACAAATAGCAGTAACACCGATACCTCGTTGGGGTGTAGCATTTAATGCCTACCTTTATCTAGAGAGCGTTAATTTAGATGGGGATGGGGCTTCGTTAGTAAGCCTCGTCCCTTTTTTTTAAGGTGCAATTTCTCCATTCTTTCCTACTATCGCCATACTGGTCTTTAACACTTCCTATTAAAACCCATCAAGATTGAACCTTGCATAAATAAAACCCTAGTGTAGAGGTTCATTATTCTAGCTTTTAGGTTAACCATCCTAGCTTAGAGGCAGAAAATTCTAGCTTTGAGGTAGAACATCCTACCTTTGAGGTTCATCATTCTAGCTTAGAGGTAGAACATCCTACCTTTGAGGTTAATTATCCTAGCTCAGAGGTAGAACATCCTACCTTTGAGGTTCATCATTCTAGCTTAGAGGTAGAACATGCTACCTTTGAGGTTCATCATTCTAGCTTAGAGGTAGAACATACTACCTTTGAGGTTAATTATCCTAGCTCAGAGGTAGAACATCCTACCTTTGAGGTTCATCATCCTAGCTTCTAGAAATAATGATCAAATGCCGAGTACGAATGATTAAGCAATCTCCATGACCTACATCTCTAAAAGCGGCAAATCTCGTTGTCTAAAATACCGCTTTGGCAATCTCCTTAGTCTGATCTGGCTTACCCATCGTATAAAAATGCAGCACAGGTGCTCCAAATTCGATGAGTTCTTTACATTGTTTAATCATCGCTTGTGTGCCGATTGCTTTAGCTTCTGCATTGTTTTTAGCTGTAGATAAAGCTTCCGTAAGTTCATCAGGTAAGTCGATGTGAAAAATCTTAGGCAAAGCATTTACTTGTCCTAAAGTACTAATTGGTTTTAAGCCAGGAATAATTGGTACGTTAATTCCATTCTCTCGGCATTTCCGAACAAACTCAAAGTATTTCTGATTATCGAAAAACATCTGCGTTACGATAAATTCGGCACCTAAATCTACCTTTTGCTTCAAATATTTGAAATCGGTATTTAAGTTCGGTGCTTCGAAATGTTTCTCTGGATATCCGGCAACGCCGATACAAAAATCACTTTTGAAAGTCTCCACATCTTCATGCAAGAACTTCCCCTCATTATGGTTTTTGATGTGCGAAATCAAGTCTGTAGCATAAGCGTGACCTCCAGGAGTAGGCACAAAAGAACTATCCGCTTTTCGGGCATCACCCCTTAAAGCCAACACATTATCGATACCTAAAAACTGTAAATCGATCAATGCATTTTCGGTTTCTTCTTTGGTGAAACCACCGCAAATTAAGTGTGGTACAGCATCTATTTTGTATTTATGGATAATCGCCGCACAAATCGCAATAGTACCCGGACGTTTGCGATAAGAAACCTTCTGCAACAAACCATTTGGATGCTCTTTATAAATGTAATCTTCCCTTAACGAGGTAACATCTATAAATGGTGGTTCAAACTCCAATAGCGGTTCTATTCCGTCGTAAATCCAATCGATACCTTGGCCCTTAATGGGCGGCAAAAGCTCGAATGAGAATAAGGTTTTACCCTTTGCGTTGTTGATGTGTTCTGTTATTTTCATTGGTTGTTTGGTTGTTTGGTTGTTTGGTTGTTTGGTTGTTTAGCCTAAATGCCAGTTAACTCCAAGCCCTAATAATCCCAAAAACTAATATCTTATTATAATATATTATTCCTTATTTAAATATCTGATGTATCCGTTAATCAATTTTCCTAATACCTCAATTTGCGTAATACTTTCATTCAATTGTATTTCTGAAATGAAGCCAATATCAAAAGAAACATATAGCTGCGTTTCTAATTCGTACAACGAACCTCTAGCAATTGCTAAAAATTGAATTGTTTCCTTTGGATGCTGTCTTCCGGAACCTTCTGCAATATTAGATGGTACCGAAACAGCACATCTCCTAATTTGTGAAGTTAGTCCGTACGTTTCCTCTTTAGGAGATGTAGCTGTAAGTTGATAGATATCTGCTGCAAACTCTCTTGCTGTCTTCCAAACTTCCAGTTCTGTATATTTCTGATAAGCCATATTAATATAAAACTATGCTATCCCAAACATCCAAAAAACTAACCAACCAAACAACTAATATGCTAAATTAGGTGCCAACCACCTTTCCACTTCTTCTACTGTCAAAGCCTTCCTTAAAGCATAATCTTCTACCTGCTCTTTGCTGATCTTTCCCAATCCAAAATACCTCGACTCTGGATGCGAGAAATAGAAACCACTTACTGCAGCTGTTGGATACATCGCATAGCTTTCGGTAATACGTAATCCAATCTTTTCCTCCGCTTCTAGTAAGGCAAACAAAGTTCCTTTTTCGGTATGCTCCGGACATGCAGGATAACCTGGCGCCGGACGAATACCGACATATTGTTCTTTAATCAAATCTTCGTTAGAGAAATGTTCGTCTTTAGCATAGCCCCAGTAATCTTTACGTACCAGTTCGTGCAGTTTTTCAGCAAAAGCTTCTGCCAAACGATCTGCCAAGGCTTTAACCATGATGCTATTATAATCGTCGAAGTTTTTCTCGTACTCAGCTACCAGTTCATCGCAGCCAATACCAGCTGTTAAAGCAAATCCACCAAAGTAATCTTGTACGCCACTACCTTCTGGCGCAATAAAATCAGATAAGGCATAATACGGCTGACCATCTACTTTCTCCGCCTGTTGGCGCAAAGTGTGAATCCTTACCTTATCGGCTTTGCCATTTTTCAGTTCTGGTGTTTTTGTTAACTGAGAACTTTCAACTGCCAACTGAATATCATCGCCTATGGCTTGTGCTGGCCAAAAACCAAACACTGCTTTTGCTTTTAATAGTTTTTCATCGACAATGCGTTTTAACAGAGTCTGTGCATCATCGTAAAGCTTTTTAGCTTCATCGCCCACGTTCTTATCTTCGAAAATACGGGGATAGCTACCACGCAACTCCCAAGTATGGAAAAACGGTGTCCAATCGATATAAGGAAGTAATTCCTCTAAAGGATAATCTTCCAATACTTTGGTTCCCGTAAATGTTGGTGCAGTTGCAACTTGTGTTAAATCTATCTGGAATTTATTGGTTCTCGCTTCTTCCAAAGTTTTAAAACGCTTATCCGAACGTTTGTTCAAATGCGCTTCACGAGCTTTATCGTATTCTGCTTTGATTTGGTCAATGTAAGATTGACGCAATTCACCATTCATCAAAGTGCTACAAACCGTTACACTTCTAGATGCATCCAATACGTGAATTGCAGGACCCGAATAATTTGGCGCAATTTTCACTGCCGCATGTATCCTCGATGTGGTAGCACCACCTACAATTAATGGAACAGTAAAACCTTCACGTTCCATTTCTTTGGCAAAGTGAACCATTTCGTCCAAGGATGGTGTGATTAAACCACTTAAACCAATAATATCAGCATTTATTTCTTTGGCTTTTTTGATGATTTCCTGTGCAGGCACCATCACGCCCATATCTACAATTTCGAAATTATTACAGGCTAAAACTACACCCACAATGTTCTTTCCTATATCGTGTACATCGCCTTTTACTGTCGCTAAAAGTATCTTTCCAGCCGAAGAACCTTGTGAAGCATCTGGATTGGCTAGTTTCTCCTCCTCAATAAATGGCAATAGATAAGCTACTGCTTTTTTCATTACCCTAGCAGATTTTACTACTTGTGGTAAGAACATTTTTCCAGCACCAAATAAATCCCCCACAATGTTCATTCCGTCCATCAAAGGGCCTTCGATTACTTGAATTGGTCGTGGATATTTCTGACGGGCTTCTTCTACATCTTCATCTAAAAACTCTACAATTCCTTTTACTAAAGAATGCGAAAGTCTTTCCTCTACAGCGTTTTGACGCCAAGCTTCGTCTTTGACAACTACTTTACCTTTATTTTTTACTGTTTCCGCAAACTCAACCAAACGTTCAGTCGCATCATCTCTACGATTCAACAGTACATCTTCTACCCTTTCTAAGAGTTCTGGAGCAATCTCTTGGTAAACCTCTAGCATCCCTGCGTTTACAATCCCCATATCCAATCCAGCGTGGATGGCATGATATAAAAAGGCAGAGTGCATGGCTTCACGCACTACATTGTTTCCTCTAAAAGAGAATGAAATATTAGAAACCCCACCACTTACTTTAGCGTGAGGCAAGTTTTGTTTAATCCAACGGGTAGCCTCAATAAAATCTACCGCATAATTATTATGCTCTTCTAATCCTGTGGCAACGGTCAGAATATTTGGATCGAAGATGATATCTTGTGGTGGAAAACCTATTTCATCAACCAAAATACGATAGCTACGACTACAGATTTCTACCCTACGTTCGTAATTGTCTGCCTGACCTTGTTCGTCGAAAGCCATAACTACTACGGCAGCACCATAACGCATTATTTTTTTGGCACTCTCTCTAAATTTTTCTTCTCCTTCTTTTAAGGATATAGAGTTAACGATACCTTTTCCTTGCAAACATTTCAGTCCCGCTTCGATTACTGTCCATTTAGACGAATCGACCATGATAGGAAGTTTAGCAATATCAGGCTCAGAGGCGATTAAATTCAGGAATTTGGTCATCGCCGCTTCCGAATCAATCATTCCCTCATCCATGTTTACATCGATGATTTGTGCACCGCCTTCTACTTGTTGTAAAGCTACGGCTAAAGCAGCTTCATAATCGCCACCTAAAATCAGTTTAGAGAATTTGGGAGAACCTGTGATATTGGTACGTTCACCCACATTCACGAAAATACTTTCTGGGGTGATGGTTACAGGCTCTAATCCACTTAAGCGCAAGTATGGTGCAATGGTTGGAATTTTCCTTGGTTTAGAAGCAGCAGCTTTTTTGGCAATACAGCCAATATGGTCTGGTGTAGTTCCACAGCAACCACCTACAATATTCACAAAACCAGAAATGATAAAATCATCTACCAAGTGAGCGGTTTCGTGTGGCATTTCATCGTAAGCACCAAATTCGTTAGGTAAACCTGCATTTGGATAGGCAGACACATAACATTGTGCTTTTGCTGCCAATTCCTCGATGTGCGGACGCATTTCCTTTGCTCCCAAAGCACAATTAAACCCAATACTCAATGGATTTGCATGTGCCACAGAGTTTAAAAAAGCTTCTGCCGTTTGTCCTGACAAAGTTCTGCCCGAAGCATCGGTAATGGTACCCGAAATCATGATTTCAAGTTTTCTTCCCACTACTTCTTCATATTGTTTAATGGCTGCAATAGCCACTTTTGCATTTAAGGTATCAAAAATGGTTTCAATCAATAACACATCAGAACCGCCATCTACTAAACCTCTGATTTGCTCATAGTAAGCATCAAAAAGTTCATCGTAAGAAATAGCTCTAAAGCCTGGATCGTTTACATCTGGAGAAAGCGAAAGCGTACGATTGGTTGGACCAATGGCACCAGCTACAAAGCACTTCGTTTCAGGACTTTTCTCCATGAATTCTGTAGTTGCTTCCTTCGCTATCCTAGCACCCTCGTAACTCAGCTCGTAACTCAATTCTTCCATCCCGTAATCGGCCATAGAAATGCGCTGCGTGCTGAAGGTGTTGGTTTCGATGATATCAGCGCCGGCTGCTAAATATTCCGTATGGATAGCTTTAATGATATCAGGACGGGTGAGGTTCAACAAATCGTTATTACCTTTCACATCAGAAGGGTGATTTGCAAATCGTTCACCTCTAAAATCTTCTTCGGATAGGGTATAACGCTGTATCATGGTACCCATGGCACCATCTATAATTAAAATACGTTTTTCTAGTTCTTCTCTAATGCTCATAACACGACTTGCGTTTGGTGTTTAGCGAATGAACGCTTTATCGCTTAACGCAATACTCAAAATTTATTGGCTTACTCTAAAAGCATGGAATTGGTTGTTCCCTTAAACTTATCTTCTCTCGCCACTGCTGAGATTAGAAATTAGCACCTTGTTGGCACAGGTTGCTAAGACTTCGTTGGGTCTAGTCCCTCCGTCTTTCTTAATAAGCAATGCAAAGGTGCAACATCCGCGTATCATTTCCAAAAATATCAGTAACACAACCAAATAAAATTACAAAGGCCACGCAAATTTGCATGGCCTTCGATATAAAATTTCGTTAAATTCTTAATTAACGTCTATCTCCGAAAATACGTAGTAAAGAAAGAAATAAGTTGATAAAAGTGATATAAAGAGATAAAGCCCCCATTAAAGCTAATTTCTTACTATCAGCCAAAGCAACTTCATTTCCATATTCATCTAAGCCCTCACCAATCCTTTTGATTTCTTGCACCTTATAAGCGGTTAATGCAGTAAACACTGCAACACCAATAAAACCTAAGATGTAACCCAAAGTATCACTACCGATAAAGAAGTTAATTACACTTACTACCACTAGGCCAATTACAGCGGCCATTAAAATAGGTCCAAATTTGCTTAGATCAACATTGGTAGTGTAGCCCATAAATGCCATTACCGCAAAAATAATTGCTGCTGCCACAAAACATATTGCAATAGATGCAGAAGTATAGATTAATAAAACAAAGCCTAGCATTACACCAGTTAAGATAGAATACAGCAAAAAGATACCCACTAAAGCTGGATAAGATAATTTTTGCATTGCTGCCCCCATAAGCATCACTAAACCTAGTGGTGCAAATATGGCTATGTATCCTAAAATTGTAAATCCTTTTTCACCTACTAGTTGAGATAATATCGCTGGAGAACTTACTAATCCAAATGCAGAAACACTTGACACTAATAATGCTACGAACATCCATAAGAAAACGTTAGCGAAGAATTTTTTAGAAACCGATCTTTCTTGTACAAAAACCGAATTGCCCTGATATTGATAATTTTGTTGTTCCATTATTAATTTAAATTGGTTAACGGATAAAAATACAATTTTAGTTTAATCTTTTTGTCAACAGTTCCTCAACTTTTTTGTAAAACTGTAGTGGCTTAAGCTTACGCCAATGCAATTCATCTAGCTCTCCACCAAAGTTAATGTAGTAGTCTATACTGTTGTCTCTAAACTCTTTAATCACATGTTCATTGAAGTTAACTCCCGCAATCCACCCATCTTCTACATCCTGAAACCACTCTTCGTAATAACTATCATCAGAAGCATGGAAATTCAAAACATTTTCGCCAATAAGAATGAATTTATCAATACCCTCGTCTATCATCAACTCTAAAATTTCTCTTTTTAAAATCATGATATCATTGGTAATAGCATCATTCCATTCGCCAATAAATTCAATGATAGCATATTGCCTATCGTAATCGGCGTATAGTACTTTGATGTAAAGCGTATTAGAGCCAAAGGTATCCCATTGGGGATGAATGAGATAATTATAGAGTTGTTTGTCGTAGTAAAACTCAGAGTATTCGGTATTATAGAAAGGTGAACGCTCATCTTCAGCGGCAATATAGTCGTCCCTCCACTGATAATATGGTTCTATTTCATGCATGAAGCAAAATTACAAATTTAGATTTACGAATTTAGATTTTTGCGTGTGGCAATCGTAATTCGTAAATCTAAAATCTTAAATCTATTTACTTGCTTCTACAGCTTTACGCACACTGCCGTGTTTGATTAGCAATTCTGCAGCTTGTTCTTGATCGATATTCAGCTCTTCCATCACCATTTGAGTACCTCTATCTACCAACTTATGATTAGTTAGCTGCATATCCACCATTTTATTTCCTTTTACACGTCCCAACTGGATCATCACGGTAGTGCTTAACATATTCAATACTAATTTTTGTGCAGTTCCAGATTTCATTCGGGTAGAACCTGTCAAAAATTCTGGGCCTACTACCACTTCTACCGGAAAATCAGATTCGGCAACTATTGGACCACCTTCATTACAAATAACACAACCTGTAAGCACACCGTGTTCACGAGCAGTATTTAAACCGCCAACTACATAAGGCGTTGTACCAGAAGCGGCCAAACCAACCAAGCAGTCTTTTTCATTAATATCGTATTCTTGTAGATCTTTCCATGCCTGTACAGCATCGTCTTCGGCAAACTCTACCGCTTTGCGAATAGCCGTGTCGCCACCAGCAATGATCCCTACCACCCAGTCAAACGGTACACCAAAAGTTGGAGGGCACTCAGAAGCATCAACTACCCCTAAACGACCGCTAGTACCTGCACCAATATAGAATAACCTACCGCCTTTTTTCATTCGCTCTGCTACGGCAGCAGCCAATTTCTCGATTTGAGGCAATGCTTTTTCAACAGCCAGAGGAACCAATTTATCCTCGTTATTAATGCCTTTCAAAACTTCCATTACCGACATCTTATCGATGTCTTTGTATTTAGATTCTTGCTCGGTTATTCTTTTCATTTATCTGATTTGATTTGGGTATGCTTATACAAATTTGCACATAACCGCAATTTCTTGCAATAGTTTTCAAATATCGGCATAAATTATTAAAAAACTAAATTGTTATTTAATCGTTTTTCTAAATAAGACACATATTTTCATAACTTTGTTGCATCCAAAACTGATGAAAAAAAATACCCGTACCAATTTATTGATTGCGTTAGCTTATTGCGTGACGTTAATTGGAGGTATGTATCTGGGTTACAAATTCTTAAAAGACCAAGGTTTCAAAGTCAAAGATGACATTAGGTATGCCAATACCGAAGAGGAAAAGGTTGAAGATATTATCCATATTATTAAGAAAAAATATGTTGACGACATTAACGCTGACAGCTTAAAACATCTTCCTATTGACAGTCTTTTACATCAGCTTGATCCACATAGTGCTTATCTACCACCTACCGAAGCATTTGAACTTTCGGAAGCCTTAGAAGGAAATTTTGAGGGAGTTGGTGTTGAATATTATATCCTTAACGACACTTTGCTGGTAACCAACGTGGTTAAAGACGGTCCAGCTTTTTTAAGTGGCATTAAGCAAGGTGATAAAATTTTGAAAGTAGATACTACCGTAGTAAGTGGCCGTATGCTACCTCGCTCACAAATGATGGGTAGAATAAAAGGCAAGAAAGGTACTACGGTACAATTAACCGTTCTTCACTCGGGAACAACAAGCCCGGTAATTCTAAATGTGAAGCGTGGCAAAGTGGAGATCAGCAGCATCGATGCGGCGTATATGATCAACCAAGAAACCGCCTACATTAGAATTAGCAAGTTCGGCGCAACAACAGATGCAGATTTTGCAAGTACCATCAAAAATCTCAAAGCCAAAGGAATGAAAAAAATGGTTTTGGACCTGAGAGATAACGGTGGAGGCTACCTCACCGCAGCCACATCCTTGGCCAATCAATTTTTACCTGAAAATAAGCTGATTGTTTACACCCAAGGGAAACATGACCCTCGTACTGATTATTTTACTACTGGCGGAGGAGAATTTGAACAAGGCAAACTAGCCGTGCTAATTAATGAAAACTCGGCATCGGCTAGTGAAATATTTGCGGGAGCTATTCAAGACCTGAACAGAGGAGCCATTATTGGTCGCCGCTCATTTGGGAAAGGCCTAGTACAAGAACAATTTGCTTTTGAAGATGGTTCTGCACTCAACCTAACAATTGCTCGTTACTATACACCATCCGGCCGAAGCATTCAAAAATCTTACAAAAAAGGCTACAAAGCTTACCAGCAAGAAATTGAAGACAGACTAAACACAGGTGAACTTACTGCAGAATCTACCAAAGCAGATAGTTTGATGAACAATATGCCTTACATTACTAAAGATGGCAAGAAAGTTTTTTCAGGCGGCGGAATTCAACCCGATATTTATGTAAAATTAGATACACTTGGTTATAATAAATTTTACGCCACCTTATTGCAAAAGAGGGTTTTTATCGATTTCGTTTTCGAAACTTTAGCAGATAGATATACGTCTGACTATTTAAATAGAGCAGTTTCTGTTTTTAATATTAATGACAAAGATTACGTAGATTTTTTAAAATACGTAGAAAGCAAAAAAATTGTCATCGATACTAAGCAGCTAATTCCTGCCAAACCCTTGATCTATAAAAATTTGAAGCTAATGCTTTATAAATATTATTTAGGAGACACTGGTTATTACAAAGCTCATAACCAGAGTGACCCTATGATTAAACAAGCTTTGGGCTATCTAGCTGCTAATTAAACTTATTTGCCTCTAGCCAATTTTTTAAACGCTCAAACCAATCGTCTTTAGTAGTTTTATTTTTCAAACCAAAACCATGACCTCCAGCCTGATAAATATGCGCCTCGGCAGGAACATCATTTTTCACTAGAGCTTCATTGTATCTCAAACTATTTTGAACTGGCACTGATTTGTCGTTATTGGCATGTACCAAGAAAGTTGGCGGCGTTTGAGCTGTTACTTGTCGCTCTGACGAAAAATATTTCTTTTGCTCTTCTGTCGGCGTTTCTCCAAGTAAATTCTTCACCGAACCAGCGTGAGTGTATTGTCCGAATGTAATCACAGGATAGATTAAGATAGAAAAACTTGGTCTTAGACTTATATTCTCTTGATTTTCAATTTTCATATCTGCAAAATGCGTACTCGCTGTAGAAGCCAAGTGACCACCAGCAGAGAACCCCATTATCCCAACTCTATTTACATCTACTCCCCAAACCGAAGCATTTTTTCTAACCAAGTAAATAGCCTGTAGTGCGTCTTGTAACGGTCCAAGGCTTTTATCTTTCATAATCAAATCACTTGGCAAACGATATTTCAACACAAAAGCTGTTATTCCAATTTCCTGAAATTTCCTAGCTACATCATGACCTTCTTTATCTATAGCTAAAATACCATATCCACCACCAGGACATATAATTACGGCTGCACCACTTGGTTTTGCTGGCTGATAAATATATAGCTCAGGTTTAGAAACCTTACTTGTTCTAACCACCTTATCTTCACGAGTAACTGTTTCCTCAACGTAATCGTCAGGAGTAGATTTTGCACCTGGAATAGCACCTCCATATAAAGAAATTGCCTGTTGGGCTTGAGTATTTATCACTATAAAAAGAAAAGCAGCTAATATTCCGAAAGCTCTGAAATTGTTCATTATGATATGGCTTAATTGTTGCATTGTTAACGTCAAATCTTAAAAATCAGCATTTATTTATAATTATCAAACTATTTGAATATTTAAAAACTGATGCCTGACTACTAAAAACTGTCCATTGAATTAAAATTCCATCAAATAAGCCTTTAAAAACTCATTGATATCTCCATTTAATACCGCATCAGGGTTTGAAGTTTGGTAATTAGTCCTATGATCCTTCACACGCCTATCATCCAATACGTAACTTCTAATTTGCGAACCCCATTCAATCTTCATCTTGCTACCTTCAATTGCTGCTGTAGCTTCTTGGCGTTTACGCATCTCTATTTCGTACAACTGCGATTTTAATAAACGAATCGCATTTTCCTTATTTTGCAATTGCGAACGAGACTCTTGATTTTTGATGATAATCCCCGAAGGTTTGTGATATAAACGTACGGCAGTTTCTACCTTGTTTACGTTTTGTCCACCAGCGCCACCAGCCCTAAATGTTTCAAATTCGATGTCCGCAGGATTTACGTCGATAGTTATCGTATCATCTACCAAAGGGTAAACATAAACCGAAGCAAAAGAAGTATGACGACGAGCGTTCGAATCGAAAGGAGAAATACGCACCAAACGATGCACCCCATTTTCGCCTTTTAAATAACCATAAGCAAATTCACCAGTAATTTCCAAAGTCACAGTTTTTACACCGGCAACCTCACCTTCCTGATAATCTTGCTCACTAACTTTATAGCCGTTCTTTTCTGCCCACATCAAATACATCCGCATCAACATGCTGGCCCAATCGCAGCTTTCCGTACCACCTGCACCAGCGGTAATTTGCAATACGGCATTCAACTGATCTTCTTTGCTGTTCAGCATGTTTTTCAGTTCCAACTCCTCAACTAGCTTTAAAGTTTGTTGGTATTGCTCTTCAACTTCCTCTTCTGTAGCATCCCCGCTCTGTTGAAAATCATAAAGTACAGCAGTATCTTCATAAGCTGCATTAGCCTTTGAAAATCCTTCCGTCCATTTCTTTTTAGTACTAATTTGAGCTAAAACCTGCTCTGCTTTTTTTGGATTATCCCAAAAATTTGGGTCGAGGGTAATTTTTTCTTCCTCGCTTATTTGGTATAGAAGCTCATCAACGTCAAAGATACCCCCTCAGAGACACTAATCTATCTCTTAAATCCTGCAACTGTTCTTTAGTCATAAAGGCAAATATACATTAATAAGGTTTAAGGTAAAAGACAGAAGGTACATGGTTTTGAAAAGCAGTTGTAGTAGTTCTTACGTTCTGCTAGCACTGCAATCTTTTTGTTGCTACTGTCATTTCAGCCTGTCATGCTGAGTTTATCGAAGCATCTATTAAATAAACAATCCTTCGACTACTTGTTCCGATTTTCTTCGGAAAGCTCAGGATGACACTTAAATAAAAAGTATTCCACCTCTACCGAGTCTAGGCAACAAAAAACTACCTCAACTTTATCAACCTTAAGAGCATCATATATACTAAGATTGACAAAGTCCAAAGTAAAACATCATTAGTTATCTTCTATATATCAGACAACTAGCATATTTTACTTATCAAAATTTCAATCTAAATAATTACTTTTAGCCTATGACCACAACTAATAGCTCCAGAATACATACTATCGACCAAATCAGAGGCATTGCCTTATTGGGTATTCTCATTTTTAACATACAAACTTATACCTTTTTCGCCTTTCTCCGTCCCGAACAGGTCTACAACCTAGGTCTAGATAAACCAGAAACTTACGGTCCACTACAGTTTTTAATTAGCTTGTTGGTGAAAGGCCAATTCTATACCATCTACAGTTTCCTATTTGGATTAGGCTTTTTTCTGATGTGGCAAAAAAATGATCAAACAGGTTTAAATGCGGATCAACTTTTCAAGCGTCGTTTATGGTCTTTACTACTAATTGGCCTTATACATGCCTTCGTTTTTTGGTTTGGTGATATATTACACAAGTATGCGCTGTTAGGCTTCTCTCTAATTTATTTCAACAGAAAATCTATAAGCTATTTATTAAAATGGATTGCTGGCTTATTTTTATTAATGCTACTTATTCAATTCGTTTTGGCCGTTTTTTTACCTGTTACTCCTCAATCTATCGTAGAAAACGACAAAGAGTTTGACAAAGTAATTATGGAGGTATTAGACACTTGGAAAAACGGCACGGTACTACAGGTATTCAGCATGCAAAAACTCGGTGTAGCAATGGGTTGGTTTAGAGCTGTAAGTAATGGATTGATTAGTTTTATCCATTTTGAAATCATGTTTTTGTTAGGCCTTATCGCTGGAAAAACCAATATTTTTCAGCGCATTAGCGGGCTAGGTGCAAAGTTGATGAAATGGGCCTTAATCATTCTTCCTTTTGCGTTGGCAATAAAAGCAATTGCTAATTTAGATGCACTTCAAATACAGTTGCTACCAAATCAGCCTACATGGGAAATCTTCATTGAAAATATTAGCGAAAGCATTGGAAGTCTGGCACTCACTTTTGTTTATCTGGTTTTATTGACATCCTTATTGAGTGGAAGTTCTTCTAAACTACAAGTTTGGATAGGTAACACAGGCCGTTTAGGCCTCACTAATTATTTAGCGCAAACACTGATTTGCATGTTACTCTTTTATGGTTATGCATTAAGTTTAGGTGGAAAACTTTCACTGTTACAATCTTTTATAGCCGCAGTTTTGATATATATTTTCCAAATTATCTATAGTAATCTATGGTTGAAATACTTTTCCATTGGACCAATGGAAAAACTTTGGCGAAAAATGACTTATGGTAAATAAATGATCCCATAGCTCAAGGTTCAAATGCTGGGCTATGAAGACTATATATTACTTCCTCTTCATCCCCATATAATCCAACGTTAAATTACACAAAGCCTTTACTCCTAAATTAAAGCTACTTTCATCGATAAAGAAATCTGGTGTATGGTGCGATGGTGCTTTCAATGGGTCTTGGCCTTTTGGCATGGCACCTAAAAAGAAAAACAAGCCTGGTACTTTTTCCTGGTAAAAAGAAAAATCTTCGGCACCAGTTACTGGAGGCTTCAATTTTACGTTATCCGCCCCCGCAGTATATCTCAAAGTTGGCAACATTTTTTCCGTCAAAGCCAAGTCGTTAAATGTAACTGGGTAATGCGCACTGTAAGGAATTAGTACTTCCGCTTTTGCGCCAGCAGCTTCAGCCGTTTTAGTGGCGATAGTTTTGATGCGCTCTATGAACATTGCCTCATCCTCTTTAGTGAAGTTTCTTACCGTTCCCAGCATCTCTACCTTTTCCGGAATAATATTAGACCTCACCCCTCCTTGAATACTCCCGATAGTTACTACACCAGGGTTTTCTGTTACATTTAAATTTCTACTGACGATGGTCTGTAGGTTATTTACAATCTGAGCTGAAACCACAATTGGATCAACACTACTCCAAGGATAAGCACCATGCGCTTGTCTGCCAATAACCGTAATTTTCATATCGTTTACTGCTGCCATCGTTCCGCCCGGTTTGTAAGTCAACTGACCAACGGGCGTTTGCGAATTAATGTGCAAGCCAAAAATCACTTCTACTTTCGGATTTTCTAAAACACCTTCTTTTACCATCAACTCTGCACCACCCTCTTCGCCAACTGGCGCACCTTCTTCTGCCGGTTGAAAAATAAACTTAACGGTTCCTGCCAAATCCTTTTTCATTCCAGTAAGTACTTCGGCTACGCCCATTAAAATAGCTACATGCGAATCGTGACCGCAAGCATGCATCGTTCCAACTTCCTGTCCATTGTAAGTAGTTTTTACTTTAGAAGCGAAAGGTAATTTTACTCTTTCGGTAACAGGCAGACCATCCATATCAGCACGTAAAGCCACTACCGGTCCAGGTTTAGCACCTTTAAGAACGGCAACTACACCTGTTTTGGCTACTCCTGTTTTAATCTCCAAACCTAAAGCTTGCAAATGCTTAGCTATAATCCCTGCTGTGCGCATTTCTTGGTTGCCTAACTCTGGATGCTGATGAAAATCTCTACGCCAATCGATTACTTTTTGCGTGATAGCTTCTGCTCGTTTAGCTGCATCCAACTTTAGTGAATTATTTTGAGCCGCAACAAATAATGGTAGCACCGCCGCAGCAAATAGTAAAAGTTTCTTCATCTTGTTTTAGGTTTGAATACAAGATAACTTATTTCAGCTACAGATTCACAGATTTTGAAACCAATTATAATTCAAAAAAAATATCTGTGCATCTGTAGCTTTATTAATCATCATTTAACCTAATGATTTGTATTTTTACCAAACACTAAAATATCATTCTATGTTGCCAAAAATAAATTTTACCACTACTAAGGCTTATCAATATTTAGCCGATCATTATATCAACATCAACCAAACAGATATTAAATCGCTTTTTGCGGAAGACCCAGAGCGTTTCAGTAAGTTTTCAGTTTTATTTGAAGATATCCTCTTTGATTATTCTAAGAACAGAATTAACGATGAAACTATTGCTTTGTTAATTCAATTAGCAAAGGAATGCCAATTAGACGAAGCTATCAAAGCGATGTTTAGCGGTGAGAAAATTAACGAAACCGAAGGTAGAGAAGTATTACACATCGCCCTGCGCAACCAAAGCAACACACCGATTTTAGTGGATGGAAAAGATGTAATGCCTGATGTAAATGCAGTGTTGGCAAAGATGGAAAAATTCAGCAATGCTATTATTTCCGGAGATTGGAAAGGCTATACCGGTAAAGAAATCACTGACGTAGTTAACATCGGTATTGGTGGTTCTGACTTAGGTCCAGTGATGGTTACAGAAGCATTAAAACATTATAAAACAAGATTAAACCTTCATTTTGTTTCTAACGTAGATGGCACACACATTGCCGAGACTTTGAAGACAGTAAATCCCGAGACGACTTTGTTTTTAGTTGCCTCAAAAACTTTCACTACACAAGAAACTATGAGCAATGCCAACACGGCAAGAAGCTGGTTCTTGGAGCAAGGTGCTAGTGAAACTGATATCGCCAAACATTTTGCCGCATTGTCTACTAACGCAAAAGATGTTGCTGCTTTTGGTATCGACACTGAAAATATGTTTGAGTTCTGGGATTGGGTTGGCGGTCGTTATTCTTTATGGAGCGCTATTGGCTTATCCATTTCATTAGGCATTGGTTTCGATAATTTCAAGCAATTATTAGCTGGCGCACATGCTACTGATAAGCATTTCGCAGAAACACCATTTGAACAGAACGTTCCGGTTATATTAGCGATGCTTGGCGTTTGGTACATCAACTTCTTTGGTGCAGAAACACAAGCCATTTTACCTTATGACCAATATTTACATCGCTTTGCGGCTTATTTCCAGCAGGGAGATATGGAAAGTAACGGAAAATATGTAGACCGTAATGGTGATATTGTAATGTATGAAACTGGTCCAGTAATTTGGGGCGAGCCAGGCACTAACGGTCAGCATGCTTTTTACCAATTGATACACCAAGGCACTAAATTAATTCCTTCAGATTTTATTGCGCCGGCACAGAGTTTAAATCCAATTGGAGAACATCATCCTATTTTATTGTCGAACTTCTTTGCACAAACCGAAGCCTTAATGAACGGCAAAGATGAAGAAGAAGTAGTGGCTGAGTTAACTAAAGCGGGAAAAACGCACGAGCAAATTGAAAAGTTGGCTCCATTCAAAGTTTTTGAGGGAAATCGTCCGACTAATTCAATTTTATTGAAGAAAGTAACCCCTTCTAGTTTGGGCAGCCTAATTGCTATTTACGAACATAAAATTTTTGTACAAGGCATCATCTGGAATATCTTTAGTTTCGACCAATGGGGTGTGGAACTAGGAAAACAATTGGCGCAAAAAATACAGCCAGAATTGAAAGACAATTCGCCAATAGCATCGCATGATTCTTCTACTAACGGATTGATTAATCAGTATAAGAGCTGGAGGTAGGTCCTTAATCTCTAAAACTGTGTCACATTGAGCTTGTCGAAATGTCTTCATGTAAGTAATGGGCTTCGACAGGCTCAGCCTGACACAGATGGAAAATGCTTGCGGCATTAAAGAAACATTTATGGATTTCGCACGTTTTTAACATCATAGCTGTAAATTGTTTAAATAGCGATATTATGAATAGGTTAAAAAGATTATGTGCGGCAGCGTTAGCATTTATTACGGTTAATGCTTTTGCCCAAACTGATAAAGCTACCACCGCAAAAATTGTCGAGGCCAAGACCTACACCTTTGTGGCGAGAAGCGCAACTCCATTAAATTCGCACGAGATTAATGCCATATTAGGTAAAATGCCTGGTGGCATGCAAGGCGGAACCATTAACCTTAACGAAATCTATTATCAGGTAAAGGTAACACCCGACAGCGTGACTGCATTCTTGCCTTACTACGGACGGTCATTTACCGCTCCGATTAACCAAAATGAGGGTGGAGTAAAATTCGAGTCAAAAAAATTTGATTATAAAAGTACTAAGGGCCGAAAACGCGGATGGGATATTGTGATTGATACTAAAGATGCGAAGGAGAATTTTCGCTTAGCTCTAAATATTGGCGACGAAGGTTATGCCACCTTGCATTTGAGCAGCAGCGCTAAGCAAGCTATTACCTATCAAGGTTATTTGAAGGAAAACGAAGAGAAAAAATAAAATTTAAATTAGATGAGCCGCTTTAATAGTGGCTTTCTTGTTTTTAGTAGAGCTGAGCCTTTCCTTCGTGGCAAGTGTAGTCCCGCTTTCTCTCCAAGCCGCATTCGTTTCACTCATTTACGGGCTTTACGCTCAATCGGGTCTATTTTTGAACGTAACTACTTTACCTATGCAACTTTGTTATTCGAGATTTGCAATCCCGAATAGCAAGTTAATTAACCAACTAATCGTATACCCCTCTCTGCCTTTGGCATCCCTCCCCAAAAGGGAGAGAAAAGTTCTTAGGGAAGTTTCTGCAAAATTCTAACTATTTTATAATTAACTACTACTTCTCACTCAGTTTAATCTCGTAAAGATTAGCCCACTTCTTACCTGTCACGAATAACCTTTTATTAACCGAATCGTAAGCGATACCATTTAATACATTGTTACCTGCCTCGTAATCATCTTTGAAAGTATTTTTCTGTGCCAATTTAGAAAGATCTGCCTCAGCTTCCACAATTCCTGTTTTAGGATCAATCACTACAATTTTATCGGCACCATAAACATTGGCGTATAACTTACCATTAATGTACTCCAATTCATTTAATCGCTCAACAGCGCCTTTATGATCATAAACTTCCAAAAAACCTTCCTCTTTGAAAGTCCCTGCATTCATCAACCAAATACGGTTAGTACCATCGCTGCGTAATAATTGCTTTCCATCATAAGTTAGTCCCCAACCTTCTCTACTGTTTTGATATGGAAATGTTGCTTTCTCTTCCAAAGTGACAGCATCGTAAACTATACCCACATTTTCTTGCCAGGTAAGTACAATAATTTGATTACCAACTTTCGTTGAGCCTTCGCCAAAGTATTCTGGTTTTAAAGAAACCGCCTTAATTGCTCTACCAGTTCTCAAATCTACATACTTCAACTGCGACTGTCCTTTTCTACCCGTACTTTCGAGTAATTTTCCATCTACAAAACTTAAACCTTGTGTATATGAAGAGGTGTCATGCGGAAAAGTATTCACTAAAGTATATTTCAGCTTAATCGGCTTTTTATCAGTAGTAAGGATGATATTATTGGTGATGGTATCTATTTTATCTTCGCTTTTTACAATTGCTGTCAGCATTCGATAGCCCAATGGTAGGTTTTGTGTGTCTAAGGTTACAAATTCCTTATTTGCTTTTTGTGCAAACTGCTTTCCATCCACTAAATAGCTAATCATCTGAATTTCCGTTTTCTCTGGAATATCCAGCTCTACTTTCACAGGCTTTCCACTATGAAAACTCTGCCCCTGCAAAGGATCTTTAAAGGTGATATAACTTGCTACTTTGTTATTACAAGCGAATTGAAATAAAGTAGCACACAATGACAAGAAAGTAATTATTCTACGCATAGGGCCAAAACGCATCTTCTATATGGTTAATTTTAAATTGATTGTCTTTCGTTAACAACACAGCCATGATATCAAATCTGATTTCCCCATCATGCTCCATGATTTCGATGTAAGCCTGTGCTGCAAGTTCTAACTGGCGTTGTTTGGCTTCGCTGACAAATTCCTCAGGTCTACCAAAAGCCACCGAGCTACGTGTTTTAACTTCTATAAATATAATAGTATTTGATTTAAGCGCAATGATATCTACTTCGGCCTTGCCAAAGGTCCAATTTTCTTCCAAAATCTCGTAGCCTTTCATGGCTAGAAATTGTACTGCGACCTTTTCGCCCGCTTTGCCCGTATCATTGTGAATGGCCATATTTATTGGTTGTGAGTTGTGGGTCACAAGTTATGGGTTGTTTCCCGTAACTCAAAACACGCAACCGGTAACTGAATTACTTAACTATTACCGAACCTAAAAACTTAGAAATACTACGTTCTACGCTTTTAAATTGGGCGTAACGCCCTAACAAAATTTCTTGGTTAGTTACGTCTTTTTCTTCTTTGATTTGGTTCATCAAATCGGTAAGCATCCTATCTACTTTATGTTTTTTGAGATAGTACAAACCTCCCAACACCGCAGATTTGATATTATGCGTTTCATCTTTTACATAAATCTGGTGCTTATTTAACCAATTTTCACTTAAACTATATTCAGAGGTGCTCAAGGTAATTGCCAAATTTGCAATCTCACCATCTTCACTTCTT
This sequence comes from Flavobacteriaceae bacterium PS02338, assembly GCA_029959615.1. GTDB lineage: Bacteria > Bacteroidota > Bacteroidia > Sphingobacteriales > Sphingobacteriaceae > Pedobacter. The sequence goes on from JASCOD010000001.1 coordinate 154,808, forward strand.
AAAAATTGGTTAATGGTTGGCAATTGCCCATTCTCAAGTTCGTTGCGGTAATAATCGACGATGCGCTTACATAAATCGTTTTCAAAAGTTACGTCACTTAAGTTTTGGATGATGAAGGAACCCACATACATATTATCTGTTTGTTCCCAAGTAGCTAGTTCATGTCCAAAAGTTAGCAGTAAACGCACAATTTCTTGCTCCTGTAAAATGTCCGTGCTGATTTGCGGTGCTGCCACTTCCGGTTCGGACATTGGGCCTCCATCTGCAAACAAATCATCAGGTGGCATATCTGGGTGGCCAGGACTACTGCTTGCCCGTTGCGGAGCAGCAGCCTTTTTAATTTTGGCAACCTTAATAGCATTAAGTTCGGTAAGCAGTACTCGCTCTTCGATTTCGAGCAAATGGCTACATTCTTTAATAAAAACTGAAGCCTTAATATTATCAGGAATTTTAGCGATGCTTTCTACTATATCTCTAATAATTCCTGCCTTTTTGATGGGGTCTTTTCCAGCTTCCGCCAGTAAAATATTGGCTTTGTAAAGAATAAAATCCTGTCGTTGCTCTTCAACGTAGGTTTTGAAAGCTCCCGCACCAACTTTGTGCATGTAAGAATCTGGGTCGTCTCCATCTGGGAAAGAAACTACTTTTACATTCAGTCCCTCTTCCAAAATCATATCTAAACCACGCAACGAAGCTTTGATACCTGCAGCATCACCATCATATAAAATGGTTACGTTCTGCGTAAAACGGCTAATCAGCTTAATCTGCTCTATGGTTAGGGATGTACCCGACGAAGCCACAACGTTCTCAATGTAAGCTTGGTGTACCGCCAAAACGTCGGCATAACCTTCTACTAAATAACAGTTGTCTTGATCTCTAATGGCCTTTTTTGCATGAAACAAACCATAAAGCACATTCGACTTGTGGTAGATATCGCTCTCTGGCGAGTTAACATATTTGGGTACGTTTTTATCTGTTTTTAACGTACGTCCACCAAAGCCAATTACCCTGCCCGTAAAATTATGGATAGGGAACATTACCCTTCCTCGGAATCTATCGTATAACTTTCCTTTATCATTTCTGATAGAAAGTCCTGTTTTTTCTAAATATTCTTCGGCATGCTGGTTTTTAACTGCTTCTAGCGTTAAAGCATCCCAAACATCGGGCGAATATCCGAGGTTAAATTTCTTGATGATGTCTTCCCGAAAACCACGCTCCTTGAAATAACTTAAACCGATAGCTTTGCCATCATCGCTATTCCAAAGTTGGTCTTCGAAAAAGTTAGCAGCAAATTGCGAAACAATGTAAAGACTTTCACGAGCGCTATTAAGCTCAATATTCTCTTTACTTTCTACGGTTTCTTCTACTTCGATATTGTACTTGTTGGCCAGAAACTTTAAAGCCTCCGGATAGCTGTACTTCTCATGATCCATTATGAAACGAACCGAATCGCCAGCAACTCCACAACCAAAGCACTTGTAAATGCCTTTATTTACCGAAACGTGAAAAGAAGGTGTCTTTTCTCCGTGAAAAGGGCAATTACCAATTAAGCTCGAACCACGTTTTTTAAGGTGTACAAAATCTCCAACAACTTCCTCAATTCGAGCTGTTTCCTTAATTTTCTCTATCGTTTCTGCTGTAATCATACCCCTAAATCCCCTAAAGGGGACTTCAAATTTAGCAATAAATAATCCGATTTACGCCATATCCCCCTTTAGGGGCTAGGGGTTTTACTTAATAAACGGCAACATTTGCTCTGCAACAAACTGATTGCCTTTATCGTTCAAATGCACTCTATCCCTAGTTAAAATATCTTTCTCTAAATCTTGAGGATTGTTTTCTTGCTCGTAAGCTAGAAATGCTTTTCTTAAATCACATAGTGGAAGATTATTTTTAGCAGCTAATTCTCTAATACCTTGCGAATATTTATCCAACTCGGCATCTAATTCGTTAGCCCCTGCTTTTTTTTCTCCAATTACTGATGGTGTACACAATACAACGTCGCTTCCATTGGCTTTAATTTTATTAATCAATGCCTGATAAAAGTTGATATATTTTGGATAATCTGTGCCCGTTCTCGAAGATTGTTTATGCCAAACGTCATTAATACCCACATAAATAAATACCAAATCAGGCTTTTTAGTCAATACGTCTTCTTCTAAGCGTAGATAAAGATCATAAACTTTATTACCCCCAATACCTGCACCAATTAGCTCAAATTTTGTGCTATCAACTTGTTTTTTAAGCAAATTGATATATCCATTGCCCTTTGCTCCGCCTTGAGTAATAGAATCACCGAAAAATATCACACGTTTTGTTTTAGGCTTCATAGCAAATAGAAAAAAGGTGGCAAAGGCCACAACAGATAGTTTTAAAATGGTTTTCATCTTTATGTTTTTATACGGCTAATTTAATTGTTTACATGTAAATATCAACATGGCTAATTATTTTCTATCTTTGATTTAAACTATCAAACGATACAGATGAAATTACTGGTTAAATCTTCATTTACCATCTTCCTAATGCTACTTCTTGTAAATATCAGCTATGCTCAAAAGCAAAAAAGAGCGCCTTATAACGCTGTAGTACTTTTAGAAGGAAAACAAAGGATACATGGCAAGATCACAGCCATTAACGACAATGCCTTAGTTTTGGTAGACAAAAATGACATGTCACACCCAATAGCTTACCAAAAGATACTTAGTATTAAGGTATACAAACGTCATGGAGATGTAGGCTATGGCATAGTTACAGGTGCGTTAGCTGCAGGTGCAATTGTGGCTGCTCAAACCATTGATGACTCCGCCGCAGCCACTATAGTAGGCGTTGGAGGTACTATTGCTGTAGTAGGTTTAAGTATGACTTTACACAATGTATTTCATGGTGCAGAAGTAAAAATCAATGCTAGCAAAGAGAAGATCAATGCTACTACAATGTCGCAAAAACTGAGCAAATATATTGTTGACGATATTGCTTTAAAACCTTAATTACTTGTCTTTACCTAAACGGTAATCTTTGTGTAGGATCAAAAAACTTGCTCTTTCTTCTTTTTTGAAAGGATAATCCCAATTACCTTGATACGTAATTTTCGTAGGTAACTTTACCTCATTAAAGTAACTCATTTCGATATTCATTTGTACATCAAAATCGAAAAGCATATTGCTATATTTCATATCAACATAGCGCCCTAAAATTTCGAAGCTACGTCTATCGAAAATGGTTACTAGCTCTTTAATCATCACACCGTCTTTAGTCCATTTAGAAAGATCAGGTTTTACCGAAACCTTAAATCGGTAAACTGGAATAGAATCTAAATACATTCCGCTATGAAAAGCGTAATCATAATATTGGCGCATATTGGCGGTAAAAATTTCAGTTTTACTACCAATAAATGGCACCCCTTTAATTGGTCTACCCGGGTTAAAAATTAGGGTTTTTAGCTTGTCTTTATAACCTTCGTTACCACTTTTCTTACCGGTGCTTGGTGCTGAAGCAGGTGCAAAATCGGTATTGTAGGCATTCATAAAGATATAATCGAACATCTCAACAGTATACAATTGATATTTTCCGTTCTTTTTATAAACCTTTCCATTATCTTCTTTCACCAAATACTCCATCTTATACGGACCATCATTGTTGTGTTTGATCTTACGATAAATCTTGCCATCCACTTGATTTTTCTTATCGTAAGTAAACACTCTATTCTCGGCGATGAAAGTATATTTTTTCATATTGCGAAATGCTTCATAAAAACTCGTGTCGTTAATAATCGCATCTATAAATGTTTCTACACTTAATCGCTTTGCCTTAATGTTCACTACCGAATCTAAGGTAATTGTCTTTACCGTATCTGGATTAAAACGTGGAATTTGTTGGGCATTTGCTTCAACAAGAAATAACAAGAATAGTACAACTATACAAAGCTTTTTCATTTATATCTTCCTAAAGGCTTCGACAAGCTCAGCCTGACAACGGTTTATTTTTATTAGTAGGTGTTTTCCAACAATTAACCTCTTAATTCCCTAATTGTTTCAAAGCGATATACGCCATTAAACCAGTAGAAATTTTTAGTGCATCTTCATCTATATCAAATTTAGGCGTATGTACCGAATGCATCGTATCTTTTGCGGGGTTTCCAGTTCCTAAACGATAAAAACAAGCATTAGTTACTTGCGAATAATAAGCAAAATCTTCAGCAGCCATCCAAATGTCTAAATCAACTACATTTTCCTTGCCTAAATATTCTTCAGCGCAAGCCTTAGCGTTACCTGTTAGCCTCTCTTCGTTAATTAAAAAAGGGTAACCTCTGTGGATATCGAAATGACAACTTCCGCCCATACTTTCTGCAATCCCTTCAGCCATTTTCTTCATCAAACGGTGGGCTTCATTTCTCCAATCCTCGTTTAAAGTTCTAAAAGTTCCTTCCAATTTTACTTCATTAGGAATAATATTAGTAGCTCCCTGAGCATTTACTTTTCCAAAAGAAAGTACAGAAGGTAAACGAGGATCTGCTCTACGACTTACAATTTGCTGCAATGCCACAATGATATGCGCTGTAATTACCACCGGATCGATATTCTGGTGCGGCTGTGCTCCGTGACCTCCTTTTCCCGTAACCGTTACATACAGCTCATCGGTAGAAGCCATATAAATTCCCGAACGGAAACCAACCTTACCCACTTCCATCATTGGCAAAACATGCTGACCAACCATAGCTTGTGGTTTTGGATTTTCCAATACACCTTCCTTGATCATGATACTTGCACCACCAGGCAACAATTCTTCTGCAGGCTGAAATACCAATTTTATCGTTCCAGCAAAACTGTCTTTCAATTGGTTAAGGATATAAGCCGTACCCAATAAAGAAGAAGTATGCACATCATGCCCGCAAGCGTGCATTACGCCCTCTTTTTTCGATTTATACGGTTTATCATTATCTTCAATTATTGGTAAAGCGTCCATATCTGCACGCAAAGCGATAACTTGGTCTGATGCCTTGTCCCCAGTAATTAAACCTACTACGCCGGTATTGGCCATTTCTGTAAAAGGAATACCCCAGCTCGTTAGCTTATCTTTTACAAACTTTGAGGTTTCATATTCGTGAAAAGATAACTCTGGGTTGGCATGTATATGTTGACGAAAACCTACTACTTCGTTAAAAATTTGAGCAGCTAGTTCTTGTATTTTTTGTTTCATTGTTATTAAGGTTAACTGTTGATTTGGTTAATTGATGAATTGCGACTTGATATAGCGGTTAACCAATTTAAATTCTATTATTCTAAAATTGGTGCGTTTATCTTTTCCCTAAAAATAAACAGGGTTGGATAGCTTGGCCGCAGCTCACTAAGAAACTTCTGCGCTTCTAATCTTGTCCGGTAATCACCAACTCTTAGGTAGTAATTGGGTTCTTTATAGGTGATATAGGTATTCAATCTAGGGTAGCTTGACTTAAACTGAGCTTGCTGTGAAAAAACTTCCTTCCTATCTGATCCATAGTAAATTTGCACACGGTAGCCCATTGAAGAAACAATTGCAGAACCAGTTGGATTGGTTGTAGTTGGTCTTGCTTTGTTTAGTTCAATACGTTTTGCAATAAGACTGTCTATTAAGGAATCTTTTACTACAGTAACTTCACCTTTGGTTTGGGCAAAAACCTGACAGCCTAGTAAAACGGAAATTATAGTTAGTATTATTTTCATTTAAGTCTAAATTGTTTCTCGATACTTTTATAACGAGATCAATCTTATTGAGTTTGCAAAAATCGGGATTATTGCTGGGGTATACAAATGTTTAATGTCACATAAAAAAGCCCCGATAAAATCGAGGCTTCTTGTAATTTATTATGCATTCACACTGTGGCAGTTTTTAAACTTCTTGCCACTTCCACAAGGGCAAGGTTCGTTTCTACCTACTGTTGCTTCTTTTCAAATTAAAAGCATCATTAACATTTGCTTTCAATTTATAGTTACCGCAGCTTTGTTGTCTTCGGTATTCCTATCTACTAGTTTATAAACTGGGTCAATACCTGCTCGAACGGGCTTTTCTTTCATTTTCACGGTAATAGTAGTTTTTAATTTATCGAACTTGTACCTTTTTAAATAGCTCAACTTCTCCTTCCCGTCTTTGCCCAAGCTGTACACACCAATATCAATATAATCTTTAATTGGCGTAGCCTTTTCATTTCCATCCCTGTCTGCATAGTATTTAATCGTTTGCACAGGAATAGTAACCACATATCCATCACCTTTCTTTACCGCCGTTGGATTAACTACACGGTTTTCGAACAGCGTGATTTTACTAAACAAATCATCCACTACATACTTCAAACTATCTGGAGCCAATTCCTTAAAATAACCAGTAAGCACATCAGATGTTGGATACAGATCTTTATCGCCATAATTGGCAATCAATTTTCTTAAAGCCTGATTTACTTTATCCTCGCCAATATAATCTTGCAAGGCAAAATATGCTAAAGATGCTTTTTGGTAATGGATATATTGCTGTCCGTCTGTTTGATCTAGCGGATTTTCCTTTTTCTTTTCTGATGATCTTCCTGCTAAGTACCCATCCAACTCATATTTTAGGTAACGACTAATTTCTTCTATTGGTAAGGTGTGTTTCAACAGCATCAACGATGAATATTGCGAAAGTCCTTCGGAATACATTTGACCACCTACCGTATTGGATTCGCAGACCTGATGTCCCCACCATTGATGGCCCAACTCATGTGCAGTAACATAATAGCCCAAATCCATTTTATCAGGTACGTTTTTCATAATGAAACCAATGGATTCTGAAAATGGAATAGTATTAGAAAATGACTGTGCAAAGCCTCGATAACGTGGAAATTCTATAATTCTAACCTGTTTGTATGAGTAAGGACTAAAATTCTTTTCATTGTAGGTCAAGCTTTTCTTTAGTGAGCTCAACATAATATCTACATTAAAAGGATGGCTTTTATGGTAAAAAACTTCTAAGCTTACCCCATTCCATTTTTCTTTTTTCACCTCTAGCTTTGCAGAAATAATATTGAAAAAATTAAAAATTGGTTTATCCATTCGATAATGGAAATAAGCTCTGTCTTCAGTTTTCCAATTTTTAATTAGGTAGCCTGGCGAAATAGCAGTTTGGTCTAATTCTGTGCCAATGGTGATATCTAAATTAGTTCGTCCACGCTGTTGAAATAGGTTAACCATACGTGCATTTTTATCAGTTCGTGACGGTAAGCCAACTCGTTCTTTTAAACCTCTTTTTTTACGCTCTTTGGTATCAGAAAGCTCATAATCTGGCGAATATCCCAACTGAGGAAAAATATCGATGTTATTGATAAAAGTTCCATTTTTAACATAAGAAACATTTGCTGCTCCATTTTTAAACCCTGTTTTAACACGTTTGGCTTGTACATTCAATTTCAATGAATCTCCGGGCAACAATGGTTTTTCTAATTGGTAAACGGCGAAATACAAATCCTCATAAGCTTTGGTTAGCTTTACCGGCACCGAGAACTTCATTTCATGATACTTTATATCATTATCTGATGGATACTGCACCAATAATTGTGTAATTGGATTAGGCATTAAGTTAGTATAGGTAACTTCTGCAGTTAAATCTAAATTTCCTTTCTTTGGATAAAGCTCTACTTTGGCTGTAATATTTGTTACGCTTGGCTGTAATGCTTTACCATATTTGCTTTTCAACGTTTTCTCGTAAGTAACTTGCATATCCTTTTCTTCCTCAGGATTTAAATACTTATTAAGAAAGCGAGTATTATAAGTGTAATAAGCTCCTGCAAAAAACATGATTAACACGCCAGAAGTTAAAGTAATTATTTGCGGTGCTTTTAAACGTTGTTTCATGTTTTTCAAACGTTCTTTAATGCCAAAAGCACTACCTCTTTGGTACAACAACACAGCAAGAACTAAAAGTATGATACAAGCGCCAGCCCAATATAATTTAAGCACCACAAACTTATCCAGTCCCGCAGCAAAACCATTCATATCAGAATATCCACCAACACTGCCACTATCCGGGATGAGCAAGTTGTTAAAAATCTTCATCTCCGATGCAAAAAGAATATACACATAGAACAAAACTGATACCGCGTAGCCGATGAATTTATTACTCACCAAACTTTGTATAAAAATCATGATGGCCAAATACACCAACATAGAAATATACGTCTTGGTAAACAAAACAATAAGATAAACATCAATTTCTATATCAGTAAAGCCTTTCACCAACTGAATAATGATACCTATCGGGATCATAGCCAATAAATACACCAATACGATACCTGCAAGCGCAAAGTATTTACTGATGATTGGTAGCGAGTAACTCACAGGTAACGAATCGAATATCTGATTAAAATTGATTTGTCTTTCTTTCCAAACGGTTTCCCCTGCATAAAAAAGTGCCATAATAGAGATGATTGGAAAAACTTCTTCATTTACAAATCCCGCAATCATTCCAGACAATGGGTAAAGTTCTTGCCCGTTCCATTGATTAGCATATTGTGCGTCAACAATTAATAAAATTAAGCCTATTAGACCAATGCCAATAAATGGCACGGAGCGAATGGTTTCTTTAAAGTAAAGCCCAACTAGCGTAGTAAACTGCTGATAACTAGAAGACGCCGTGTAAACTGGTTTTACAAATGGAATAGGCAGTTTTGCCTCTTTACTATCTGAATTTACTGCAGTTTTTAATTTCTTCTTTTTAAACAAAGACGACTGTACCGACCTAAATTTGAAAAACACATAAGTTAGCACGCTAAATAATAGTGCAATTCCAATCCAAATTAATCTATTTTTAAGTAGATATCCCGTAAGCGGAACTACTAAAGCATTTTTTTCTGCAACTGTCCAATATCTAGTATCGGCCATAAAACCGTAAAACCCAAAAGGATCAAAAAGGGCAGCCTTTTCTATATTCTCTACATCGCCAATTAACGTACTTGCCATAAAATAGATCGCTAGCAACACAATAGCTTGCAGGTAAACAAAGAGCATTTTTCTACTCAATGCGCCACTGGCAAAAAAGATGCAAGAAAAAATAAAAACATTAGATACAATAAGTGCCAACCAAGGTCTTACGTATTGCGCAAAGCCCACATTTAGTAGTGTATCTTTATCTAACCATGGCATTTGACAGCCTAAGTATGTACCAAATACAAAACCCGTGCTAACGAACAACATCACCAAGAAAGACCCTACAAAACGCCCACCTAGGTAACTCAACTTATCGATATTGGTGGTAAACATGAGCGATTCCATTTTATGTTCAAAATCTCTCAAAATAGGCACTCCCATAATTGCGGAAGCAAAAAACAAACCAGGTAAAATGCTAATCACACCAGCAATGTTAAACAGCACAATAGATGAGTTTTGCTTAATTTTACCAATATCGCCACCTACGTTAATGCCGTCCCAGCTTACCGCAGCGAAACAAAGTAAAAATAAAATTCCAAAGTAAATGTAAGTAGCTGGCCTATTAAGGCGGTACTTAATTTCGAACTTAACAACCTCTAAAAACATAACTTATGAATTAGCGATTAAAACATTCGAAGTGCTTTTGCTGATGTATGAGAAATACACATCCTCTAAATCTGGCTCTACATTTTCGAAGCCATCACCAGGATCTATTTCTGATAGAATGTGTAGTGTAGGTTTGCCTGAAAGCAATTTATTTGAAATCACCACAAATCTATTTTCGTAGTCTTCTATCTGATCTTTTTCTATGCGTTTTCTCCATACTTTTCCATTTAACTCTTTTAAAGCTTGCAGCGGATTTCCTTGCATCAATACTTCTCCTTTATTAATGATTGCCATGTCTGTACAAAGCTCCTTCACATCTTCTACAATATGAGTAGAAAGTATAACAATAGTATCTTCACTTAGCTCTCCCAGCAAATTTAAAAAGCGATTTCGCTCTGCCGGATCTAATCCTGCAGTTGGCTCATCCACAATAATTAAAGTTGGGTTAGAAAGCAGTGCCTGAGCTATTCCAAATCTTTGCTTCATTCCCCCAGAATAACCAGAAAGATGTTTTTTCCTATCATTATATAAATTGGTTTTATGCAATAAGCTAGTCACTAAAGCCTTTCTATCTCTGGCATTGCTAATGCCTTTAAGTACGGCTAAATGGTTTAATAAATCTTCTGCAGAAATTTTAGGATAAACCCCAAATTCTTGCGGTAGGTAGCCAAGTGTTTTCCTCAATTCGTCTTTCTGCTCCAATGCATTAATATTACCTAAAGTAATTGTGCCATCATCTGGATCTTGCAATGTTGAAATGGTCCGCATTAAACTAGATTTGCCAGCACCATTAGGCCCTAATAAACCGAACATACCCGAATTAATAGTTAAACTGATATTTTTTAAGGCGTGAACCCCATTGGCATAGGTTTTAGAAAGATTGGTGATTTTTAGTTGCATTTTAGGAGAGTTTGATGGTTTATAATTTTTTACAATTAAAACTATGGTTTATAATTTTTTACAATTAAAACTACGGTTTTAATTTATAAACATCTCATCTTTAACATTTTTAACAATCACGACACAGCAAAAATGCCCGACTGCATTACGCAATCAGGCATTTAAAATATTTAAATTTTCTTTTGGTCTGAGTTTTTACTGATCTCTTTTTCCAAGCCTTACGAAGTTACGGATTAGTACCCAAAACTTCGTAAGGCTATAATATTATCGTTTAAAGGTGTTAGCGAAACCTAGCTTTAACAAAAGGCCCAAGTCATTACGACTTGGGCCTTTACTAATCATCTAAAAAAACGATTTAGATTTATGCATTCGCTCCGTGGCAGTTTTTAAACTTCTTACCGCTTCCGCAAGGGCAAGGTTCGTTTCTACCTACTGTTGCTTCTTTTCTAATTGGTTGCAACGGCTGAGGTTCGCGAGTATCGCCCACTAAATCTAAATCAGAATGTTGGTCGCCATACTCTTGCTTGGTGGTTTGCAGCTTAGGCAATGGTTTTGGCGCAACAGCTTCTCTCACTTGCTCTGGCTCTTGTTGTACCGGTATTCCTCCTTTAAACAAGAAACTTACTACCTCTTTGTTTACTACGTTCAGCATGCCTTTGAACAAATTAAAAGCTTCCATTTTGTAGATAATTAATGGATCTTTCTGCTCGTAAACCGCATTTTGCACAGACTGTTTCAACTCATCCATTTCACGTAAATGCTCTTTCCAACTATCGTCAATTAATGCTAAAACAATAGTTTTTTCGAAAGCTTTAGTGATTTCTCTTCCATTGTTATCGATAGCTTTTTTCAACTCTACTGGTACTTGAATATGACGTAAACCATCAGTAAATGGCACCACGATTTGCTCAATTACATCTCCTCTATCGGTAAACACCTGTTTTAAAACTGGCATAGCTTGGCTAACAATTCCTTCCGATTTGCGGATGTAAAATGTGGTAACCTCTTCAAACAATTTATCGGTTAAATCGTGGATTTTCTTGCTATTGAATTCCTGTTCAGAAATTGCTGTATCTACCGAAAAGTTTTTGATTACTTCTAATTTGAAGCCTTCGTAGTTTGAACTGTCTTTGTATTCCGTAACGATATCTTCGGCAACATCAAAAATCATATTGTTCATGTCTACATCCAAACGCTCGCCAAACAAAGCATTACGGCGTTTAGCATAGATTACAGAACGTTGTGAGTTCATCACATCATCATATTCCAACAAACGTTTACGAACTCCAAAGTTGTTTTCTTCTACTTTTTTCTGTGCTCTTTCGATAGAGTTGGTAATCATCGAATGTTGAATTACCTCACCCTCTTCGATACCCATACGCACCATGATGTTAGAGATACGCTCCGATCCGAATAAACGCATTAAATTATCTTCCAATGATACGAAGAACTGAGACGTTCCTGGATCTCCCTGACGACCAGCACGACCACGCAACTGTCTATCTACACGACGAGACTCATGACGCTCCGTACCAATGATTGCCAAACCTCCAGCTTCTTTAACACCTGGACCTAACTTGATATCCGTACCACGACCAGCCATGTTGGTAGCAATGGTTACCTGTCCTGCTTGTCCTGCTTCTGCTACGATATCAGCCTCTCTTTGATGCATTTTAGCATTTAACACATTGTGTTTAATACCACGCAACTTCAACATACGACTTAGCAACTCAGAAATCTCTACTGAAGTAGTACCTACCAACACAGGGCGCCCTGCTTCAGTTAACTTTACAATCTCTTCTGCTACCGCATTGTATTTTTCTCTTACCGTACGGTAAACATAATCTTGTTGATCTTTTCTAGAAATAGCTCTATTGGTAGGAATTTCTACCACATCTAATTTGTAGATTGACCAGAACTCACCTGCTTCTGTAGTGGCTGTACCCGTCATACCGCAAAGCTTGTGGTACATACGGAAATAGTTTTGTAAAGTAACAGTAGCATAAGTTTGCGAAGCATCTTCTACTTTCACATTTTCTTTAGCCTCAATTGCCTGGTGCAAACCATCTGAGTAACGACGGCCTTCCATGATACGACCAGTCTGCTCATCTACAATCTTTACCTTCCCCTCATCAAGGATGTATTCGGTATCTTTTTCAAATAAGGTGTAAGCTTTTAACAACTGATTGATAGAGTGAACACGCTCTGCTTTAACAGCATAGTCACGCATTAGCGCATCTTTTTTCGCAATTTTATCTTCGTTACTTAATCCTGATTTTTCAATTTCTGCAATCTCTGTTCCTACATCTGGTAATACGAAGAAACTTGGATCTTCACCTTGTTGGGTGATCAATTCGATACCTTTTTCGGTTAATTCTACTTGATTGTTTTTCTCGTCAATATGGAAGAACAACTCTGCATCTACTTTAGGCATGTTTTTAGATTGGTCTGCCATGTAGTGGTTCTCTGTTTTTAACAAAGTTTGTTTGTTGTTGCCTTCGCTTAAAAACTTGATTAAGGCTTTGTTTTTAGGCAATCCACGATGAGCACGCAATAAGGCCAAGCCACCTTCGCCCTCTTCAGTTCCTGCATTACCTCCGTTAATCAAGTTCTTTGCAGCGTTTAGTGCAGACTGCACATATGTTTTCTGTGCATTCACTAAGCGCTCAATACGAGGTTTAAGCTCATGAAATTCGTGTTGATCTCCAAATGGAACCGGACCAGAAATAATTAACGGTGTACGAGCATCGTCAATTAAAACCGAATCGACCTCATCTACCATCGCAAAATGCAATTTACGCTGTACCAATTGCTCTGGTGTTTGCGACATATTGTCACGCAGATAATCAAAACCAAACTCATTGTTGGTTCCGTAAGTGATATCTGCCAAATAAGCTTTTCTACGTTCTTCGGAGTTAGGCTGGTGCTTATCTATACAATCTACACTTAATCCATGAAACTCAAACAGAGGGCCATTCCACTCACTATCACGACGAGCAAGGTAATCGTTCACCGTTACAATGTGTACACCTTGACCAGCAAGTGCGTTTAGGTAAGCAGGCAAAGTACTAACCAAGGTTTTACCCTCACCCGTAGCCATCTCTGCAATTTTACCGCCGTTTAACACCATACCACCAATCAACTGTACATCGTAGTGTACCATGTTCCAAAGAACCTCAGTTCCCGAAGCATCCCAACGGTTAGCCCAAAAAGCTTTATCGCCTACAATTTTCACATTGTTTTTCCTAGTTGCGATTTCCCTGTCAAACGAAGTAGCTGTAACTTCCAGATTTTCATTTTCGCTTAAACGACGGGATGTTTCTTTTACCACTGCAAAAGCTTGAGGTAAAATTTGCTGAAGCACTTTTTCTAACTCTACATTACGCTCTTTTCCAAGGGCATCAACTTCATCATAAAGATTAGTTTTCTCTTGTAAAGAAAGTGTTGAGCTTTCTGCTTGCGATTTTAAATCCGCGATTTTGCCATCGATAGTAGCTAAAGCCGAAGCAATAGTTTCTTTGAATTCAATGGTTTTATTTCTTAGTTCATCGTTACTTAACGAAGTTAACTTGGCATATTCTTCATTAATTTGTGTTACAATAGGCTGCAACACTTTAATATCTCTTTCTGATTTGCTTCCAAATATTTTGGCTAAAAATCCTAACATGTTTTTGTTTTATTAATTGCTTTATTGTTGAATTGTTCTGTTGTTGGAAAGCTGGTTAACTGTCTAATGCGTTAACTGAACTACCAACTAAATTGGTTTTTCAATCTATAACTTCCAGCTCCGAACGTACAACAACCAAGCCATTAAACATTGTTATGACAACTTGGCTTTGTAATATTTTCTTTTCGTAGAAGTTACGATGTATTGACTGAGAAAAACCTTAGCTAGGGACTGTTATTCCTTGGATTTTCTAGCGTAGCCGAATATCTTAGTGGCTGATCAAATAAACTAAATTTGATGCAATTTTCACTAGAAAGCACACCTATGGCGCTTAGCTGATTGTTTGATAAAAAGAAATGAGGTAAGTCTTGCAAATCCTGCACAGAACGGATTGAAGTCTGGTCAACAGAGGTTTGCGATTTAGCACAGTACCTTTCGGTCAAATAGCGTAATCCATCCACACGATCGGCCTTGGCCAAATGCGAAAGACTAAAAAACACTAAAGATATGGTGACAAGATGCCTCATTATTGCGGCAAATCTAGTTTTATTCTTTTATATACAGAAATTTGATTTGGCTATATCGAGCTTTAGTGTGTTTACCAATACCATTTCATCCATACATAAGGCCTGTTCGCCGATACTCTTATGATTAATTAACATTTACTAGCTTGCTTTACTTATGCAGAAGAAAATAAGGTTGCAAACCAGCATCCAGATGGTGACAGGGCTACTCATTTTAACATTGCCCCTTTTTATTTTCTTCGGCCAAAGCAGGAATAGTGCTTTCGGCCTATCAAACCTAGTCAACTACCTTATATTTTGCATCCTATTCATTACAATCTATTTTCTGCATAGCAAATTTTTATTCCCAACGCTTTATCTAACTAAAAAATACTTGCTCTATTTTGCGGCGCTTTCTGTATTATTTCTGGGTATTGTTGTTACAAGGCCATTCGACCGCTTCATTTCCAATCCCAACAGGATGGAGCAAATGCGACCGAAACAAGCTTTATCTCCTGCAAATATGCCACCGCTTCCAGTCGGTAGCCCCAGACCCTTTGTTGACATCGTAAGCATCTTTACTTTTCTACTGGCCATTATTATTGGCGTAACGATAGAAACCAATAAGCAACTAAGGCTTACCATGCAAAGAGCCTTAATGGCCGAAACAGAGAAAGCACAAGCTGAATTGGCCTTTTTAAAAGCACAGGTTAATCCACATTTCCTATTCAATATCCTAAACAACATTTACACCCTAGCACTAACCCAGAATAGCAACACAGCATCGTCTATCATGAAGTTATCTAACATGATGCGCTATTTAACTGACGAAGCAGGAAACGACGAGGTAACTTTAGCCCAAGAAATCTCCTGCATGACCGACTATATTGATCTGCAACGATTACGCCTTACACAAAAAACAAGCATAGAATATGAGATAAAAGGGAACATTGATGACAAGAAAATAGCGCCTTTAATCTTAATGGCCTTTGTAGAAAACGTCTTTAAATACGGCGTTAGCAATCATAAAAATAATAAATTGGTAGTTAGACTTCTTGCAGAACACCATTTAATTAACTTATATTGCGAAAACACCATCAACCCTGACAAGAAAAACGAAAAGCGAACCGGAATAGGATTAGAAAACACAAAAAAACGTTTACAATACATTTATCCGAATAGACACATCTTAGCCGTGGAAAACAACCAAAAAGTTTTTAAGATTAACCTCAGCATTCATTTAAATTAATGGAAAAGTTAAAATGTGTAGCTATAGATGATGAACCTTTAGCACTTGCCTTAATTAAAACCTATATAGAAGCAACTGAAGGATTAACTTTACTTCAGGTTTTTGAAGACGCCATTGCAGCCGTTGAATACCTAAGTAAATACCCTGTTGATCTGTTGTTTTTAGATGTCAACATGCCAGACATTACAGGCTTAGAACTCTACAACTCTTTAGCTGTAAAACCAATGGTAGTTTTCACCACTGCCTATAAAAATTTCGCTTTCGAAGGCTTTGAGCTTAATGCGATCGACTATCTCTTAAAACCCATAGATTATATCAGATTTAAGAAGGCGGCCAAAAAGGCTATAGATTTTTATGTCTACAAGCATCAAAAAGAACAAGATAATCCAAGCGACCACCTTTTTGTTTATTCGGAATATAAACTGATTAAAATTGAAGTCAACGAAATCGTCTATCTGGAAAGCTTAGAGGATTACGTAAAAATCCATCTCAATACCGGCAAAATGATTATGACTTTGGCTACACTAAAGAAAGTAATTGACAAACTCCCGGCAGAAAAATTCAAAAGAATACACCGCAGCTACGTAGTTGCTGTTAAAGAAGTTCAGTCTGTTGCTAACAGAAAAGCACAATTAAGTAATGGCACAACGCTTCCCATTAGTGATTCGCATGTTTCCTTTATTAACGAGTGGAAGAACACCTAAATATTAACATCTCTTAACATTCATTTCCCGGTCGATACAAAGACACCATTAACCGACACATTTTTGTTACAATTCCGCTAGCTATCCATATTTGATAAGTGTTTCACCAAACCTATCAGATATGGAACGAAAAAACTTTTTAAGGAGCTTATTGATTGGAGCAGTATCTACCCCAGCGGTAATTAATGCCTGTAAAAAATCTAGTGCTGCCGACGAAACTGTGGGTGTAACCACCACTCCAACCGGCGGCTCTTCAGCAAGTAATTGCGTGGTAGCACCTACAGAGACAGAAGGTCCTTTTCCAACAAAAGCCCCTGCGTCTTATGTAAGAAGTGACATTACCGATGGCCAAACCGGCTACAAGCTGACAGCAAAAATCACCATTGGAAATAGCAACAATAACTGTAGTGCGTTAGCTGGCGCAATTGTAGATATCTGGCATTGTGATGCTGAAGGGAATTATTCTGAATATGGTGGCACATCAATGCAATCCACCAATTATCAATCTGTACATTTTTTGCGTGGCCGACAAACTACCGATACAAATGGACTAGTTACTTTTACGAGTATTTTTCCCGGCTGGTATTCTGGCCGCGCTACCCATATCCACGTACACGTTTACAATGCATCTGGTAAATCCTTAAAAGTTACACAAATAGCTTTTCCAGAAGGATCAGGTACCGCTGTTGCATTGGTAAACGGCTATAAAAAAGGTTTATCTGGCTATACCTACAACAAAAACGACAATGTTTTTAGTGATGATACTTCGGGAATAGAAATAGCCACTGTAACAGGAAACACAACTTCTGGCTTTGAGCTTAAAATTCAACTTAGCGTACCTGCATAATTAAATTGAAAATGAAAAGAATTTTGACGTCGCTTTGCGGCACCTTATTAATAGGATCTCTTGTTTATAGCACAAGCAAACTAGCAATCAACAACAGTTCCAGCGAATCCATCATTAAATCCGTATCTAAGGTAGATACTTTTTTCGAAGGGACTGTGCTATCATTAAACATCATCTTTTTGTTCGTTTTCTTGATCAGCATTTTAGCCATCATCAAGGAGGAAGACAATCATGAGAAGAAAGATCACCCTTTGCTATAGGAAAGTAATCAATGTGAATAGCATTAGTACTTGGGAAAGGCTTGTATTTACCGATTCTTTTACCGAGTTCAAGATGCAATCGCAGTATTTCGATCAGGAAAGCAAGTATTACACTTTCGCCGAATTACTGCATAACGTTCCAACCGCAGAAAAACTCCATTTCTTAGTTAGCGGCAGTATTATCAACTACGTGAAACAGTTAAATGAAGTTATTCCTGATGTGACCAACAACCTCGGCCTGCATTTTTTGAAATTCAACCAATTCAGGTTTGAGATCATTAATTCCGATCTACGAAACATCGACAAGCACGTAGTTGCAATAAACTTCTACAGTGAACAGCTTAACCATATTGATCAAATTGGAGATTATCTCCTTACCTCAAAAAGTAATATATCTGATAACGAAAACAGGGAAGTGCTAACCGATATGTTCGCCATGATCCCTTATCTCACCATTTACAGCATAAAACAATGAACATCATTTCTCAAGGTAAAATATTCCTTTCCGACCAAAGGGTTATTATCGAAAGCGAACGCATTAAAAGATACAGCACTTTCAATTTCGACAACATTTACAATCCAGCAAAAAAACCAGTAGGCGATTTATACGCACTACATGATGACATGCTTGCGCCTAATGCTTCGATCAATTTCTTTCACAGAGAACAAGGCTATGTGATTATTGTTCCGCTGCTTGGAACCGTAAACTACATAGACGATGAAGAAAAAGAAACTAGCATTGAAGTAGGAAAAAGCACAATGGTTTTCTTAGCCGCAAATTCATTCTTCAAATTAAAAAACCCTTACGAAGATGCCACCGTTAACTATTTGATTATTGGCGTTAAGGCTAAAAACGGAAATTACAATGCTCCAACTTCGCTCGACATCAATCTATCGACATTAAACCTGCTAACAACTGTTACCCCTAAAACGCTGCCATTTAAAGTTAGTTTAGGCAGATTTAAAGGCAGAGGAGAGAGCGAATACCAGTTAAACGATGCAGCAATATTGTACTGCTTTGTTTTAAGTGGCGCTTTTGAAATTGATGGAAGATTATTACACGAACGCGATGGAATTGCATTATGGGCAACAGAAAAAATTGAAATAGAAGCATTAAGCGACCAAGCTATTCTACTTACAGTCGAACTCCCATCGCAACCCAGTATGATCTTATTTTAGATTTTATCTCCCTAGTAAGTAGAAAGCAATATCTTTGCTAAATGAATATCTTACTTATCGGTTCTGGTGGAAGAGAATGTGCTTTCGCCTGGAAATTAAGCCAATCGGAGAAATGCACCAACCTATTTATTGCTCCTGGTAATGCTGGCACTGCCAATTACGGCAAAAATGTTAACATCAACCCAAATGATTTTGAAGCGGTAAAATCGCTGGCGTTAAAAGAAAAAATAGAGCTATTAGTAGTTGGTCCCGAAGAACCTCTCGTATTAGGTATCCATGATTTTTTTGCCAATGATGAAGCTTTGGCTCATATCCCCGTAATTGGACCGAAAAAAGAAGGAGCTATTTTAGAAGGGAGTAAAGATTTCTCCAAGCAGTTCATGGAGAGACACCATATCCCTACTGCAAAATCTAAATCATTCACTAACGAGAACCTACAAGAAGGCTTAGACTATTTAGCCAACCACGCTACACCTATTGTTTTAAAAGCCGATGGATTGGCTGCTGGCAAGGGCGTTTTAATTTTAGATAATGTTGCAGAAGCTCAAGATGAATTAAAACTAATGTTAGGCGGAAAATTCGGCAATGCCGGAAGTACCGTTGTAATCGAAGAATTTTTAACTGGCATTGAACTATCCGTATTTATTTTATCAGATGGCAAAAACTATGTGACTTTACCGGAAGCTAAGGATTACAAGCGCATTGGCCAAGGCGATACAGGCTTAAATACAGGAGGTATGGGTTCTGTTTCTCCCGTTCCGTTTGCTGATGCAGCATTTTTAAATAAAATTGAAGAGCGCATTATCAAACCCACGGTAAATGGCTTAGCTAGCGAGGGTATAGATTACACCGGATTTATTTTCTTCGGATTAATTAAAGTAGGCGACGACCCTTACGTAATTGAATATAATGCTCGAATGGGCGATCCTGAAACAGAAAGTGTAATCCTAAGAATTGAAAATGACCTAGTTGAGCTTTTCTTAGCTAGCGCAAATAAAGAGCTGGGCAACTACGAAATTAAGATCAGCCCTAAAAATGCGGCAACTGTAGTTATTGTTGCTGGCGGATACCCTGGTGAATACGAAAAAGGCAAAACAATTTCGGGCTTAGAAAACATTAGGGATTCTTACGCTTTCCATGCAGGAACAGCTTTAGAAGGTGGCATGGTAAAAACTAATGGAGGAAGGGTTTTAGCAATTAGTAGTGTTAAAGATACACAGTTTGAAGCTTTACAATGCGCCACCGCAGATGCTGCAAGAATCTATTTTGATGGAAAATATTTCCGTGAAGATATTGGATTTGATCTTATCTAGCCCCCACTTGAGGTAAAAATTTCTCATTTCTCAACATTTATTCGTACACTTGCATTTACAAGGTGCGATTATCCACATCCCGCCTAGGTCTATTACAATAGCACTAGTCGGGATTTTTACCATCACAGCTACCTCTAGTGGTTAATTGGCATATTTTTTTGTTAGTAACAGAATAATAAAACTGTAGCTTGACCAACAACCTATATAAACTATTTCAATGCGCCATCCTATTTACAGGATTGCTGTTACTGCCATTCTCTAGTTTTTCGCAACAGGAAGAACCCAAAAGAGTGACGGTAGTAGTTACAGTGAAAGAAATTCCTCAACAAAAAGAGATTGTACAACTTCCCGCAGACAATACTCCGAAAAAAGTAAGTAAAGCCACTGAAAAAACGGTTATCGCAACCAAGAAAAATTCGCTGCCAACAAAAGTCACGGCTTCAAAAGAAATTACGGTAGCCAAAGCACCCATAGTGGCAAAAAAAACCAGCAAATCACCTTCCGAAAAGCCTAAAGTCACAGTTTCGGTCACGCCAAAAGCAACACCACCAACCAAAGAAGAAACAAAGCTTGCGCAAAATAAACCCGTTATAGCTGAAGATAAAAAATCAGTAGAAAAAGTACCTACTCAAAAACCAGTGGCTACGCTCCCTAAAACAGCACCCACAACCGTTCATACAGATATCAGTAAAAGTACCGAACAGGTTAACAACAAAACCATCACAACGGTAAAGGATAAGAATGAAAGTGAAGAAATCGAGAACACCTCATACACTTCTACAGTAAATTCTTTCAGTTACATCTGGATTGGCGCATTTTTAATCATAGCAGGCGTAGTTTTAGGTTTACTCTTCGGCAAACCTGCTTTCTTAATTTCGTTCGTAGGCATTGTCTTTATTGTATTAGGCTTGCTGATATAACTTAAAAACCATACATCTCATTGATGGTATGACAGCCCTACAATAAACCGCTTTGCCTCTCATTGCGTAGCAAGGGTGACCTTATTCATGCTGGCCTATGCGAAGCGGAAAGCTACTTGCAAATTTATTACAGCGTCGGTTTTAAGAACTAACTTTCAATAGGCCAACAATCGGCCTCAAGAAAAATAAAAGCACAAAAAAAGGTCCCGAAATTTCGGGACCTTTCTCTTTAAGCATCAAAATAGCTTACTTCGTTTTCTTATCCAATACCTCAGCTAATTTATTTTGTAGCGCATTTCCTCTTAAATCCTTCGCTACAATTTTGCCATTAGGATCTATCAAGAAGTTTGCAGGAATTCCTTTAATACCCCATGCTTTAGAAACTTCGTTATTCCAACCTTGCATATCAGAAACATGCGTCCATGTCAATTTATCATCTTCTACAGCTTTTAACCAAGCTTCTTTTGTGGTTTTTGTATTTCCACCGTCTAAAGAAACACCTAAAATGGTGAAATTTTTATCTTTAAACTTAGCATAAGCTTCTACCACATTTGGGTTTTCTTGTCTACACGGCCCGCACCACGAAGCCCAGAAGTCAATCAGTACGTATTTACCTTTAAAATCTGATAATTTTACTGGCTTACCATCTGGATCATTCTGTGTAAAATCCATTGCCACTACACCAATAGCTGTTTTTTTAGTAGCCTCGATAGCCGCTGGGATACCCTGACCAATTTTAGATGACTTCAATTCAGGCGAAAGCACGGCGTACAGCTTTTCTACTTCTCCAACTGCCTTATCATTTCCAGCTAAAGTATTTAGCTGAATCAAACTGATAAAAGACTTAGGATTTTCCTCGATAAACTTCAAATAAATTGGTGTCTTCTGATCTCTAATCGTATTAAATTTTCCAATTAAAACATCCATCTGCGCAGCATCTTCTTTTTGCTCTTTGGTTAACTTCGCATATTCTTCGTTAACCACCTTTTCTTGATCGCTTAAAGGCTTCAGCAATGCATTCAATTTGGCATTATCAACGTTAGCTGGTGTACCTCCAGTTACCGACGACTTCAAACTATCGGCACTATTCAGCACAATATTCCCTGGCTCTATGTATAAAGCCGTATAGTCCATATTTCTAGTGTTACTACCTTTTTTATAAGGATTTACATTATTGAACAAATTCCCCATCACTGGAGAAGTAACCTTGCCCTTAAACTCAAATGCTCCATTGCTTACTATAGCCGAGTCAGTAAGTCTTTGCCCATTTTCTGCAAAAACAAGATATATTTTATTGCCATTAGCCACAGATTTAGCAGTCCCCTTCAAGGTAAAATCTGCTTGTGCCATCAACGCCAGAGGAGATAGTAAAATGGCTGAAAGAATTATTTTTTTCATCTTTTTTAATTATGTTTTCATTTGTGATGAAGCTATCCCGATACATCGGAATGGTTTCATTTTTATGTGGAATAAGTTGTAAATCAAATATACGAATATCTCGTACTAGTTTTGTAACTATCAAATCAGTTTTTGATAGGTTCGCCACCATAAATCTGGCATCTCTCCCTTAACGGCTATATTGTAATCTTCGTATTTACACGGCACAAGGTGAAAACGTTCATTTTTAGAACCATTTGCTGGATAAGGAACCTGCATCCACCATCGATCAGATTTTTTACTTTTTACAAAATTCACTTCCGTGGCACCGTCATTTACGCTAGCTCTATAAATAATATATTGCGATTTCGGTGTCAATGGAAAATCTTTCTTGCGATTATAAAAGCCATCTACAAAATACCATACCATCTGAGATAGCAGCATTGCCGTTTGGCTACTTTTATCAAAAGCTGGATTAAATTCATAAAAACCGATCGAAGTCAACTTATCGCTCATACCGGCGTATCTAGATATCCGACAGGCATCTTCGCCGTAAAAACCATTCGGAACCATATTTGTATTTCCACAGGCATCACTTGAGCGAATTGCACCCAAATCAAAACTTACCATATTCGCATTGCGGATTACAGGCTCTGAAACCGACAAATCAGAAACAAATTCACCTAGCCTGTGCACGTCAAAATAAAGCTTTTCCATCACCCTTAAACTATCTTGACTTACAAAATAAGTTTGATAACCCATGTTACTATAATTAAAAAGGTAATTTGGTTGATGAAGAAAAATTTTAGTCAAATAACTTTGAGAAGTGGTAGCTACTCCCTCAGATTCGTCCTGTTCTAAATCGAAACGATTATCAATTACCAATAAGTCTACTTTTTGTTCCAAACTTTCGTAACCCATATATTGCGCATAGGTTAGGTCTTGCCCACCGCCGATAATAACAGGCACAATATTTAGCTTGATTAATTCTGCAACTATTGTCTTTACAGCAAAATAGGTATCTGAAATCTCCTGTCCCGCTATGATATTCCCCAAGTCGACAATCCGAGTAGGCACCTGACCTTCGTTCAGTAGATAAAACTGCTCACGAAAGTAATCTGGTGCCAAAGAACATCCATTATTATTTACCGCACCTCTATCATCTTTTACACCAATAATAGCCAAATCATACTTTTCTTCTTCCAAATCTGGAAATGCATCAGTATAAAACTCTACCTTCATCCCAAGCTGGCTTGTTAAAAAACCATTTCTAGGCGTGAATTTTTCTATATCTATCGGAGAAAAAAAATCTGATAAAGTCATAAAGCTATTTAAATTTCTGACCTCAAATATCTATTTTTGGGCGCATATATTAAGCGCATTTTTATTTTTTGTGCTTAAATCATCAAAAATGGAATGATACTCGTTACAGGTGCTACAGGTTTTTTAGGAGCAGAATTAGTGAAACAGCTTACGGACCAAAATATACAGGTCCGAGCCATTAGGCGAAGCAGCTCAAAAATTCCGGTCTTGCTCCAAAACAACAACTTAGTTACCTGGCATATCGCAGACATCAACGAACCAGAAAACTTGGCTGATACCTTTGAAGGCGTTACTAAAGTTTACCATTGCGCAGCTACGGTTTCATTTGACCCGAAAGACAAGGCCAAACTTTTAAAAATCAACATTGAAGGGACTGCTAATATTGTTAACCTTTGTTTAGAAAACAATGTCCGCCTGCTCCACGTGAGTTCAATTGCGGCACTAGGTTATGCAAAAGAAGGACAGCTGATTTCTGAAAAACATTTCTGGGATTACGACCCAAAGGCACATAATTACGCTATTTCTAAATATCAAGGTGAAATGGAAGTGTGGCGTGGGATAGCCGAAGGATTAGATGCGGTGATCGTAAATCCGGCAGTAATTATTGGTAAAAATGCTGGTTACGATGGTAGCGGAGCCATCTTTAAATTGGTAAAAGAAGGGTTGAAATTTTATACCGATGGTGCTACTGGAATTGTAGACGTAGAAGACGTAGCCAAATGCATGATTTTGCTTATGGAAAGTGAAATCACTGCAGAGCGATATACCTTAAGTGCCGACAACCTACATTACAAAGACTTTTTCGCAGAAATTGCAAAAGGTTTCGGCATCAAAGCACCAGCTAAAGAAGCGAAACGCTGGATGCTAGGCATTGCTTGGAGAGCAGCAAAGTTCGTCTCACTTTTTACTGGAAGACCCGCAGCACTCACTAAAGATGCAGCACGCAGCAGTTTCAACCTGAGTTATTACACCAACCAAAAAATAACAAACGCCTTCAACTTTAAATTTAAACCCCTAAACCAAAGCATCGCTGAAGTTTGCAATGCACTTAAATAAAATGATTATCTCGCTGATGGGCACAGATAAAATGCGCAGATTAATGCAGATAATAAAATCTGCGGAAATAGCTTAAAATAACAATCAGCAAAATCTGCGGGAAAAATTATAACGAAAACAAAAAATGAAACAGCAAAACTTTTACATCATTGATTTTGATAGCACGTTTACTCAGGTAGAAGCCTTAGATGAATTAGCGAGAATTTCCCTAGCGAAACATCCAGAGCGTGAAGCTATCTATCAAAAAATTGAAGACTACACCAATTTAGCGATGGAGGGCAAGCTGTCATTTTCTGAAAGTTTAGCGCAAAGGGTAAAATTATTGGATGCAACAGAAGAGCACCTACAAATACTCATCAAACATTTAAAGAAAAAAGTTTCTAAATCTTTTTCACGCAATGCCGAGTTCTTTAAAAAACATGCAGATGAAGTTTTGATTGTTTCTGGTGGATTTAAAGAATTTATTACACCTGTGGTGAGTCAGTACCACATCAAAAAAGAAAACATTTATGCCAACACTTTTGTAACCACAGGAGACGGCAAGATTATAGATTATGACCACGCTAATCCACTAAGCGAAGAGGGCGGAAAAGTAAAGCTAATGCACCAACTACAGCTTCAAGGCGATTTATATGGCATTGGCGATGGCTATTCAGACTATCAGTTACGTGAAAGTGGCTTGATTAAAAAGTTCTATGCTTTTACTGAGAATATTGCCAGAGAAAGCATTGTTACCAAAGCAGACCATGTTACGCCAAGTTTCGACGAGTTTTTGTACGTAAATAATTTGCCAAGGGCGATATCATATCCTAAGAACAGGATTTTATGTTTGGTCATTGGTGATGTACCTGAAGAGACCATTGCATTTTTAAAAAAGGATGGATTTTCTATTCGTCATAAAACAGAATTTGAAGAAAAGTATGTGGCCGATGTTGGCATGTTGTTGCTAGCCAATGGCGAAAAAATTGAAGAAGAAAAACTGAAAAGAGCAGTTAAACTGAAAACAATTGGTTATTTGGGAAGCGCTAGAAATAAGTTTTCTTTCCAAACTTGTAACGAAATGGGCATTGTAGTTTTCGACGACCCAAAATCAAATCCTCGTAACTCATTGTTTATTCCAAAACGTGTAGCAGATTTCATGAACAAAGGCGCTACTTATTTAAGCAGCAACTTTCCTAATTTGCAATTACCAGCTATCGAAAAATCGCACCGCTTAATTCATATTCATAAAAACGTACCAGGCATTATGGCGCAAATCAACACGATATTTGCGAAACATAACATCAACATTGTTGGCCAGTTTTTAATGACGAACTCGACCATTGGTTACGCCATTACTGATATCAACGCGGAGTACGACAAGCAATTGTTTAAATCGCTGAAAAAGATTGAACATACGATTAAGTTTAGGGTATTGTATTAAATTTGACAATCATGTTTTTATACAACCGCATTAAGATTGCTTCGTCGTTCCTCCTCGCAATGACGTTTCAAACCACGTCATTGCGAGCTTTGCGAAGCAATCTTAATGCACTAAAAACTCAAGCCAAACCATATCATTTACGCTTTTCCGATTTCACGCTTATCATCGATAGGCCTAGCTAGTTATTGTCTTAACATCTAATACATAGAACCAAGGTTTTCTTCGTTCTCAGTTGTTAATTTAAAGACAAAACAAAATGGAACTCACTCCACAGATTAAAGAAAAATTAGCCCTGCTTCAAGAAAAATATGAAGCAATGGGACAAGATATGGTCTCATACCTCGATGGCCTTTTATACGCAGACTTCCTTACTTATTGGGATTACATCCACCTGGATACTTTGCTGAGTTTGCAAAGCCCAAAAACGCCTTTCCCAGATGAGGAAATCTTCATCATGTACCACCAAATTACGGAGCTATATTTTAAGCTTTCGCTACATGAGTGTAAGCAAATTGCTGAACACGAAAATCTAACTGCAAAGTTCTTCACCGAACGAGTGAAAAGAATTAACGCTTATTTCAACGCCCTAACTACTTCTTTCGAAGTAATGGTAAATGGCATGGAAAAAGAGCAGTTTTTAAAGTTCCGCATGTCGTTGTTACCAGCTAGTGGTTTTCAAAGTGGGCAATACCGAATGATTGAAATCTCTGCTACCGATTTTACACAATTAGTAGACAAGAGCAAGCGAGAAGAATTGATCAATGCCAGCATCGAGGAAAAATTTGAATACATCTATTGGAAATTCGGCGCTACAGAACTAGCCAGCGGAAAGCAAACCTTAACCTTAAAGCAGTTCATCAATAAATACGCCACACAGTTTTTAGCTTTAGCAAAAGAAAGAGAACACAGCAATTTTGCATCACTTTACAAACAATTGGAAGCAAAAGGCGAGGATGTGACTTTACTAGCGGAAGAACTGCGCAAGCTAGATTTGTATGTAAATGTTGAATGGCCTTTATCGCACTACAAATCTGCTGTACGTTATTTAGAGAAAGATCCGATAGATATTGCCGCAACCGGCGGAACCAATTGGCAGAAATACTTGCCTCCGCGTTTTCAAAAAAGAATTTTCTACCCATTTTTATGGACTGAAGAACAGATGAATGAATGGGGAAAAGGATGGGTACTTAGTGTGCTGCAAACACTCAAAAACAAACATTAATTCTTTACAAAAAGTTAAAAAACACTTGATTTTTAGTACTTTTGCAGCAAAATAAAAGAGCGCTTGGCTAAAAAAGATAAGCGTTTTTATAAAATTCTATAAAATGACCGAAACAATAGACATCAAAGTAACGAAGGCTGAGCAAACTCGTCTTACGGTTACTGATTTTTCAGAGTTACCATTCGGTAAAGTGTTTACCGACCACATGTTTTTGTGTGACTATGAGGATGGTGTATGGAAAAACCCAAGAGTAGTTCCTTATGGCCCAATCCCAATGAGCCCAGCAATTTCTGCGCTGCATTATGGACAAGCTATTTTCGAAGGCATTAAAGCCTACAGACTACCTGACGGTAAAATCAGCATCTTCAGAGCTGACAAAAACTTCCTACGTTTTAACAAATCGGCATCAAGAATGGCTATGGCCGAAGTTCCTGAGGATATCTTTATGCAAGGTATGGCTACCCTAATTAACATTGATGAAAAGTGGGTACCAGCTCAAGAAGATTACGCCCTTTATATCAGACCAGTAATGTACGCTACAGACCCTTACTTAGGTGTAAGGCCATCAGATAGCTATACATTTGCAATTTTAACTACACCAACCGGAAAATATTATAACAAAGCTTTAAGAGTTAAGGTAGAAACTGAATTTACTAGAGCAGATGATGGTGGAGTTGGTTATGCTAAAACCGCAGGAAACTATGCTCGTTCTTTATATCCATTTGAGGTAGCTAGAAAAGAAGGTTTTGACCAACTTATCTGGACTGATGCACAAACGCATGAGTTTATTGAAGAAGCTGGTACCGCTAATTTAATGTTCGTAATTGATGGCAAATTAGTAACGCCAGCAGTTAGAACAACCGTTTTAGATGGTGTAACAAGAGATACAATTATCCAATTGGCAAAAGCAGATGGCGTTGAAGTAGAAGAAAGAAGATTATCTGTAAAGGAGATTATCGAAGGCATTGAAAGTGGCCGCTTAACAGAAGCTTTTGCTGCAGGTACTGCCGCTACAGTTACCCACATTGGTCAAATCAACTATGAAGGTAAAGATTACACTTTAACTGACGTGGCTAGTAGAACAATCTCAAACAGCATTGGCAAAAAGCTAAATGATATTAAATATGGTTTAGCTCCAGATACTTTTGGCTGGAACTGGGTAATTTCTTAATCACATTTAACATAATAATGAAAAAGGACGGCTTAAGCCGTCCTTTTTGGTTCCAAACAACCTCAAAAACCATTCAGATCAGCTTTATCGTATACAAAACCTAAGCATTAAAGCAGAGTTTATTATTAAGTGTAAATTAAGCATTGATACCACAATAAAACTATCATATCTATCAAACGCAATAGCTAATATTAGCTATTGTCCCACTCAACCGAATATCCTTAATTTGAGCCATAATAACATCATTATACATCAAAGCTTAAAGGATGAAGATAAGTCTTACCAAAATTTTATTGATCTTGTGTTTTTTGTTAGCTAGCCATTGGGCTATAGGCCAAACTATATTACATGTGAATGTAAATGCCACGGGCAGCAATAATGGGGACAGTTGGATCAATGCACACACTAATCTTCGAGATGCCCTGACAATAGCTAACACCAACCCTAGCATCAACTACGAAATACGTGTAGCTGCGGGCACTTATTATACTACAGGCACTCAAAACAGTACCGACAGGAACATTAGCTTTTTGATTTCTCGTAGTAACCTCAAAATATACGGAGGTTACGATGCCAGCACAGGCCAAAGAAATAGATCGACGAACACCACCATTTTAAGTGGTGATATCGGCGTGGCGAACAACGCTACAGACAACAGCCATCATGTAATGGTAATTGAAGGCATTAACGCTACTACCGATAGCTTGGTAATAGATGGGTTTACCATTATGGGAGGTTACAACGAAACAGGTGGTATAAGTTCTAGAAGTATGGGCAATACCGTAAATGCAAGTGACAATCAAGGAGGAGGGATCAATATATCGAATAACACAGGTGGCGCCATAGCGATAAGCAACTGTATTATTAGTAAAAATAGGTCTGCTATGGGCGGAGGAATATTCAATTACAGGTCGTCCCCTATTATACGAAACACTATATTCAGTGAAAATACAGCCAATGGCGAGGGTGGCTGTATTTACAACCAAGAATCTTCGGCAGTGATCAGCAATTGTATATTTAACGAAAACAATAGTTTAGGCGGTGGTGGCGGAGCCTTAATGGAAACGCAATCGTCATTGGCAATCAGCAATTGCATATTCAATAAAAACACAGCTAATTATCACGGAAGGACATTGATTGCCTATTCCTCAACAACAACAATAAGCAATTGTATTATTTGGGGTAATCCATCTATTGGAATAGCTTACAATCCTATCGATGGAAATCCTACAATCAAACACAGCATCATACAAAGTGGCTTTACAGGCTTAGGCAATTCCGATGCAGACCCCCTATTTGTAAATGCGGACAATGCCATTGGACCAGATGGTATTTGGGGTACAGCTGATGACGGACTAAGATTACAAACTGGTAGCCCAGCCATTAACGCGGGAGATAACAATGCGATACCTTCAGGAAATACAACTGACCTTGCAGGAGTTACAAGAATACAAGACGGAACAGTTGATATGGGTGCTTACGAAACCGTACCCGAGGTTCTTTCGGTAAAACTATTGGATTTTTCAGCAAAAGCCAACGGCAATTCAGCAATTATTAACTGGAGCACCCAAATCGAAACCAACAACAACCATTTCGTACTGGAAAGAAGCACGGATAAAGCAAACTTTGTAGAGATAGCAAAACTGGTGGCAAAGGGCAGCAATTCGAATTATAAACACACGGATTACGCTCCGGCCAAAGGCTACAATTATTACCGATTAACACAGGTAGATCACGACGGTACAAAAACCAATTATCAACCAGTTAGCATCAACTTTATATTGGGAAGGAACGAAGTAACGGTATATCCAAATCCTGCAATGGGCACAACAGTAAAACTCAGCTTTGATGACCTTAAATTCACAAGCCTGAAAGTAGTCAACCTACAAGGTCAAACGCTTCAAAGCTTAGCAGTTGATCCTAATCAAACAGAAATAAAAATAGACATCTCCGCATATTCAAACGGTATTTATTTTATTGTATTGCTAGATAACGAGGGAAACAAAACCATAAAAAAGCTATTAAAGCAATAAGTAGCCCTGCTAAGCAAACAGTGCATAGTATAAAAGCGATGTGCTGTTTGCTTGGCAGAAGTATTTTGTTACTTGTAGCAACACATACAAACATTAGCAGAATGGCTAATAAACAAAAATATTTCTCCCCATTCCATTGCTTTTCATTAAATTAGTGCTGGCTGAAAAAACCACCAAAATTATCTAACCTAGAGTCACATCAAATCTTTACAACTCCACCTTAACTCCACTTCAAGTCCACGTTAACTCCACATCAAATCCACCCTTGCTACGATATTGGTACGTATCTGCCTTACCTTTCTCTTATCGTTTACAGTTATAATTTAGCTCGGATCACTTGGTTTCACGCTCAAATCTTCGCAATTCCCGCTTAATCCTACGTTTTTCCCTATCGCTTTTAAGCGTTTCAAAACGCTTAACATAGCTTTTAATTTCAGCTTCTTTTTGAGGTGTAAAACCTACGCTGTATTTAACGCCTTGAAATAAGCTTTTCCAAACAAAGTTGAAGAACGAGCCAGTTGGCTTACGTTTGTAGTCAACTGGCGCACTGGTAAACTTCCCATCCTCAGAAGGATTGTCGGAATAAATGATCATTGCGTTAGCTAAAAGCGAGAGAATTCCCAAGCGTTTTAAGCGCTGTCCTCCCTCATGTTTTTTCATCAATCCTAGCGACAAATCGTTGTAAACAAAGTCTACCTTTCCTTTGGCCACTTCGTCATTTGCTTTAATATCGAAAGCTAAACTACGCACCAAACAACTCTTAATTTGTAGCATTGCCAAGGGTTTAGTGATATAGTTCAATTGGCGTCCGTCCATGTTCAGCAATTGCCCTTGATAAGAAAAATCGGCCTTGGGAGCCATCATATCAAACTTAAATCCAACGTTAAGCTTCCCCTGCTCCATCAAATAACTTTGCAGATTAGCTTCTATAATTGGATCTTTCTTTTTGTATTTGTATTGATTGGTCACATTGCTAATCACGCCAGAGGTATTGTTAAAACTAATTCTGCCACGTTGCCTGCTCTTTACATCAAACTCCGCATAAGTGATATCTAACCTATTTAAATTTATCTTCTTTATGGTAATCGGTATCTTAATTTTTTGCAAGAGCTGATGGGGAAATCTTCCCGTTTTATCTTTCAATAATTTTGGATAGGAATTATCATTAAACACCGACAAAACGCCATTGGCAATGCTCATCTCTTGAGCTAACACTTCGCGATTTTTAATGTAGGCAAACAAATTAATGCCGTAAAAATCAATATTGTTCAATTGTAGAGAATACCGGTCTCTGGCATATCCATTTACTTTCGCAAATTCTTGTTCAGAATAACGCGGCTGTAGCGCAAATTCTTTAATGTTCAATTTCTTTTCCGACGCACTAAACTCAAATTGGCTAGCTTTAATGTAATACATGCTATCTGGCGTGGCGAAAGTGTAATTATTTAGGTAAACATAGGCGTCCTTTAACAAGTAAAACCTGCTTTTATCCTTTGCAGAAGCAGAATCAATTAACCAATCTTTTAAGGTAATGGTGATGTTAGAAATCGTATCTATATCAGGCTTTGCATGATTATTATTTACGTATTTGAAACTTGCATTTTTGAAATCAATAGCCTTTACATGCAGTGCAGTAAAAATATTCTTAATATAGTCGTAAGGTGATTTTTCTGGCTGAGGTAGCTTGTCTTCATTAAAAGCTAAAGATTTGTTCATCATCGTGATATGTGGCCTATCGAACAAAATCAAATCAATCTCCAATCTTTTATCAAAATAGATTTTAAAGGGATGAAAGTTTTTAATGCTTAGCTTTTGAAGTTTGATAACGTACAAATTATTAGGCGCTTTTTTTTGCAACACTAATTTCTGATACACCTTGGTATCTGGCACAAGTCTCACTTCAGTTAAGGATGCATTTCCTGTAAGTGGATTTACACTCACTTTATCGAAATGTATTTCGTAAAGGCCATTGGTTGCTTTATTGATTACCGCCCCCAACTCTTGCTGTACAATAGGTTTTATTTTTCCAGCAATGTACCAAGAAGCACCAATGATGATCGCAATAAAAAAAAGCAACACGCTTAAAATCCATTTTATTCTTCTTTTCTTTTTAGATGTGGATTTCAGCATTATGGACTTGGAACTAAATTAACTAATCCCAAGATACAGATTTTGAACTAATTTTGAATTATTGAATTTTTAAATGACCAATAGGATTAAATCTTATAGAACCAACTTCTATTTCTTCTTGAATTTTAACGTTTTTATCAGCAGAACCATTTTATTATATTTACGATACATTTACTACAGCTATGATAAAAGAAAATGCTATAAAAATATTCGAACAAAAACAGGTTCGTACTCATTGGGACGAGGAACAGGAAAAGTGGTACTTTTCCATTGTTGATGTAATTGGCATTTTAACGGAAAGCTCCAATCCAAGGAAGTATTGGAGTGTGCTTAAAACACGATTAAAAACGGAAGGAAGCGAGTTGGCTACAAATTGTAGTCAACTGAAAATGCACTCAGCAGATGGAAAGTTGTACAATACTGATGTGGCGGATACCGAGCAACTTTTCCGTTTATTACAATCTGTTCCATCTAAAAACGCCGAGCCTTTCAAATTATGGCTTGCAAAAGTCGGCCGCGAACGTTTAGACGAATTAGAAGATCCTGAAATTGGTATCGATCGCATAATGGAAACCTACTTAAAAAAGGGCTATAGTAAAGAATGGATTAATCAACGGCTAAAAAGTATTGAAGTTCGGAAAGAGCTTACCGACGAGTGGGAAAATAGAGGTGTTAAAAAAGGGCAAGAATATGCTATACTTACCGATGAAATAACCAAAGCCTGGAGTGGTTTCTCTGTAAAAGAGTACAAAAAGCATAAAGAGCTTAAAAAAGAAAATCTTCGAGATAACATGACCAATCTTGAATTGGTGCTTAATATGCTGGCAGAAGCTACCACTACGGAAATAAGCAAGGAGAAAAAACCCAAGAACTTTGCAGAAAATAAGGAAATAGCTAATCAGGGTGGAACAATTGCAGGAAACACAAGAAAAGAGATAGAAGCAAAAACCGAGAAAAAAATTGTGACAACAGCCAATGCCAAATCAATACTTAAAACTAAAGAAGAACATAAAGGAATAAAAGAATGAAAGCTATTTCTTCTTAGGCTCCTCCATTTTTTTCATCGGAACAATACCAATACCTACAATCTCCCTCATTCCCTTAAAGATGGTCTTCCACATGATGTTAAAAAACGAAGCCTGTGGTACACGTTCATGCGTTACCGCTGCTATTCTTCCTTTTTCTCCAGCTATGTTGTCATCCTTAATAAGTAATGTATTAGCTAAAAACGACAACAAGCCTTTCTTTTTTTCCTTTCCTTCGCTGTCTTCGCCAAGCATTTTAATTTTCAAATCCTTGTAGTAAAAACGAACCGTTCCCTTAGCTCCATTACTATTTGCAGCTACATCGAAACTAGCAGCACTCACTTTTCCACTTTCAATTTCAATTTGCCCTAAAGGTTTGGAAATAGCATTAAGTGCTTTCAGATCAAAACTCCCAACTGTACCTTGGTAACTAAACGCAGCGTTTTTTGCAGTCAAATTAAAATCAATTTTAACATTCAATTTTGCAGCGCCCATTACGTAAGTGGTTAAATCTGCATAAGCGTGGTTTTTTGTTGAAAGGCGAGAACTATCATTCGTCAAGTTACTTACTACCCCATTTAAGCCACTCAGTTTTACCGTTCCAATCTCCTTAGTTTTTGGATTATACTCTCCATAGGCAACATTTACTTTGGCAATTTTTAATCGTTCTACAACCGTTGGAATGGGCAAACGTTTCAATGCCATATGCGGAAAATTCCTCGCTTTATCTATAGCCGGAGGAGACAACTCTCTATTCATAAAAACATCAACTTCCGCAGGGCCTAAACTAATTTCCTTTACATGCAGTTCACCGTCTTTATTCAATTTAACATAATCGATATCAGTTAAATTAATTTCCTTAAAACTTAAATCATAGCGATCTTTCTGCGCACTGTACTTTCTACTAAAAGCAACCTTAGCATACATTGGCACCATTTGAAATCCACGAACTTCTAAATTTTTGCCCGTAATAGAACCTCTCAAGGTATCCAATTTTAAGGTGTACATCTTATCCTTTGTTTCAGATTTATAGCCTAGTAACTCAAAACCAATATTTTTGCTATGAAAAATTCGAGTCGTATCAAATTGTGCTGCAGAATCGATTAAAATATCTTTAACATTTACCGAGAGATGCTTAATCTGGTTTAGCTTTTTCTTTCCATTGTAATAATCAAAATCAGCATCAATAATCTTAACCTGTCCAACTGCAATTGATTTTAAGGTTTTAGAGATCTGCTGATACAAAGTCCTTTCGTCTTTTACTGTGTCTGGACGCTTAGGTACTTTCTGATAAATCATATCAATAGATGGATGGTCTAAAATAATTGCAGTTAAAGCCACTTTTTTCTTAAAATATGCGGTAAGAATTCCAACTCTGGATATTTTTAAATGTGCTAGCTTTATTCTGAAAAGATGCGTTGGAGCCTGCCTCTTTTCTTTCAATTGATTAAAAACGTTAGTATCTGGCATTAAACTAATGCTGTCTAAAACCGCCGTTCCAGTTAATAAATTGAGGTGGACATCTTTGAAATCTATCTTGTACAAATCATTAGATGCATTACCTACACCTTCTTTAATTTTTGTGGTTAAAATTGGCTTCCATTTGGTACTTAAGATAATTGCACCAATACTTAACAAAATGATAATCGCAGCTACAACGCCACCAATCCAATACCAAAATTTACGTTTACGATAGAAAGTGGTTTTACTCATAAGGTTTTATGTATGTACCTGTAAAGACAAAAAAAAACCACTATTGTTTTTTAGTCCAATCCACTTTGGAAATTAAAATTCCAAATACTAACTTCGGCCAAAACCATAAACAAACATGAAATTAAAATCTTTATTGACGCTTTCCCTGCTATCGTGGGCAGGCTTTACTACGTTTGCACAAACCCAGTTGGCCATTAATCCAAAACCCAATTTCTATCTAGCATCCCACATTAGAAAAACGTTTGGATTAACAGCTGACATCCCTAATCATGGTGTCGCCATGACTATCAATACAACCAATAAAAAATTTGGTGTAACATTAATTGATGATAAGACCAAACAATTATGGCTTGTGGAATTAGATGGGCATCCGCTTTCTATAAATCAATACAATGGCAATATCATTATTGTTTACTCAGCGGATAAAACCTTTTTTGGAGGCGTAAAAAATGAATACAGTGCAAGAATTCTAGATGTTAAAAACGGTAATACGATTAAAGAGCAAAAAATTTATGAAGGCAGTGCAGATTACCATGAGGACCCTGAATTTTACTTCTCTAATGAAAGGGGCAACTTCACACTAATCTCTAGAGAAACCGATCTAAAAAAAGGATTAAAAGTTAGCCTAAATCCTTTTGTAGATGCTATTTCAGCGGCAAAAGAAAAATTCGGGACTACTAGAAATTATGCAATCCTAAACTTTAATGAAAATTTACAACCCTCTAAAATCATCTCACCCAAATTTTATCAGGGGCAAGCATTTAAACATTTTTTAACAGAATCTGGAAATATCGTATTTGCCCATTATAATGGCGTAGAAAAACAAATATTATTTGACTTTTACAACCATACACAGGACAAACCAACCTCACAAGTCGCCTTAAAAATCAATGATGCCAAAAGCTTTGATGAGATTTCTTCTGAACTAAAATATAATCCGCTTAATCAAGAATACTACGTTGCCCTTTTTTACGAAACAACAAGCAAAGCAAAAAAATTAGTTGTAGGAAAAATAGACTTCGCATTAGGGAAAATGACAACTAAAGAAGAAGTTATAGACAAAGACACCTTCAATGGTTGGAGTAAAAATTATACACCAGTAAATAAAAAGCTAGATGACTTTAAATTGAGCAACTATTATTACCTTAACCTTGCTGGTTTAGAAATTGTAAATAATAAGGTAGCAGTAGAATTTACCTCTAGTTTTGTAGAAAGAAGCAGGAGCTATATTAACTACACCTCCCAATCTTCGCTTATTAAGTTTTTTGACAAGGATTTAGGCTTTAGTTTTCAGACTATTTTCCCAAGATTTCTTTATGGCATGAGCGATGATTTAGCCAGCCTAAGTTTTATAACCAATGGCAATACCGCTACAATTATTGGGAACACTAAAAATGGCCAAGCATCTTATACACCCGTATACATGAAAATAGACCTGAATAAAGGCACTATTTTAAATTACGACAAACTTCCTAACCAGGGTATTGACGATATGTTTTATATCAGAACAAAAAACATTAGAAAGTTTAACAACGAAAAAGTTTTATTAACCTATACAGAACGTTTTGGTGGCTTAAAGTCTAAATACGATACTATACTGCAAGTAATAGAAACAAAATAACCGATTTGTAAAATTACTGCCATTCTGTCATTTATTATATAATTTTCGTACTTTTGAACCTCGTAAATTATATTTTTTGATGATAGATTTTAAGCTTCAGGATAAAACACACGACGAAACCCGCCAAGGGGAAGCATTGTTGTTAGAAGGAAAAAGTGGTGACGGTAAAAAGCTGTATATAGAAAGCTATGGATGCCAAATGAATTTTGCAGATAGCGAGATCGTAGCGTCTATTCTTTCCGAAACAGGTTTTGAAACTACTAACGACTATCACAATGCCGACGTAATTTTCATCAACACTTGTTCTATCAGAGAAAATGCGGAGCAACGTGTACGCAATAGGCTATCACAATTCGGCGTTGAAAAACGTAGAAACCCAAAATTGGTAGTTGGTGTTTTAGGCTGTATGGCCGAGCGCTTGAAAGCCAAATTCTTGGAGGAAGAGAAATTGGTAGATGTAGTGGTTGGTCCAGATGCCTATCGTGATTTACCGAAGTTGATCAATCAGGTTGAAGATGGTCATAAAGCAGTTAATGTAATTCTATCTCGGGAAGAAACCTATGCAGATGTAAGCCCAGTTCGTTTAAATACCAATGGAATTACCGCTTTTGTAACTATTATGCGTGGTTGCGATAACATGTGTTCTTTCTGCGTAGTGCCCTTTACAAGAGGTAGAGAAAGAAGCAGAGATCCTTTTTCTATTATAAAAGAAGCAAAAGAGCTGTTTGAAAATGGTTATCGCGAGGTTACTCTTCTAGGCCAAAACGTAGATTCTTATTTATGGAGTTCGGCTATTCCTGAAAAGAAAACTGCCGATGACACTAAAGACGAAATGAACACCTTAACCGGTGATGCTTTATTGGAAGCTTTAAGCAACAAGACAGATTTACCATCTGCTTTAATTAAAGAGCACTCGGAAGATTCAGTAAATTTTGCTCAGTTATTAGCTATGGTAGCAGAAATTCACCCAGATTTGAGGGTTCGTTTTTCTACCTCGCACCCTAAAGATATTACCGACGAGGTACTTTACACTATCGCCAAATACGATAACATCTGCAACTATATCCATTTACCTGTTCAGTCGGGCAACAGCAGAGTTTTAGCGCTCATGAACAGAACCTATACCAGAGAATGGTATATGAATAGAATTGATGCGATCCGCCGTATTAT
Source organism: Flavobacteriaceae bacterium PS02338 (assembly GCA_029959615.1). Taxonomy (GTDB): domain Bacteria; phylum Bacteroidota; class Bacteroidia; order Sphingobacteriales; family Sphingobacteriaceae; genus Pedobacter. The sequence continues at coordinate 193,147 of JASCOD010000001.1, forward strand.
TCCTGGCTGTGCAATTTCTTCTGATATCATTGCCGGTTTTTGTACAGAAACCGAAGAAGAGCACCAAGATACGTTGAGCATTATGCATTATGCGAAGTACAATTTTGCCTACACCTTCTCTTACTCTGAACGCCCAGGAACTTTGGCTGCTCGTAAATATAAGGATGATGTGCCTGAAGATGTAAAAGCTCGTCGTTTAGCAGAGATTTTCAAAAAACAGCAAGAAGATTCACTAGCGTGCTTAGAAGAATTTGTTGGTAAAACAGTAAAAGTTTTAATCGAAGGATTTTCTAAAAAATCTGACAAAGAATATAGAGGCCGTAACGACGAAAATGCAATGGTAGTTTTCCCAGTTACCGACTCAGTAAAACCAGGAGAATACGCAAACGTTTATATTGAACGTTGTACATCGGCTACGTTGATAGGACGAGCAGTAAATAATTAGATATGAGATATGCGTATTGAGATTTGAGACATGTCGTTGTCGCAATACGCTAATCGCAATACGCAATACTAATAATGGATACACAAAGTATAAAACAACGTTTCGGGATTATTGGCAACTCGCCTTTATTAAACCGAGCGATAGATACGGCAAGTCAGGTTGCGCCTACTGATATGTCGGTTTTAATTACTGGAGAAAGTGGAAGTGGTAAGGAAGTTTTTTCGCACATCATCCATCAATTAAGTGCTCGTAAACATGGGGCTTTTATTGCAGTAAATTGTGGTGCCATTCCAGAGGGAACCATAGATTCTGAATTATTTGGTCACGAAAAAGGTTCTTTTACTGGTGCACACGAAGCCAGAAAAGGTTATTTCGAGGTAGCTAACGGTGGTACAATTTTTTTGGATGAAGTTGCTGAACTACCCTTGGGCACGCAGGCTCGCTTGTTACGTGTGCTAGAAAGCGGCGAATATTTACGTGTAGGTTCATCCAAAGTTCAAAAAACAGATGTAAGAATTATTGCCGCTACCAACGTTGATGTTTACAATAGTGTTAGAAATGGCAAATTTCGTGAAGATTTATACTATAGGCTAAACACCGTTCCTTTACGCATTCCTTCACTAAGCGAACGCAAAGAAGATGTAAACCTGCTTTTTAGAAAGTTTGCCGCCGACTTCAGCGATAAATACCGCAGTCCCAGTATCCAGTTAGAGCCAGATGCCGTGCAAATGTTAAGCAACTATAGCTGGCCAGGGAATGTTCGACAATTGAAAAATATTGCAGAGCAGATTTGCGTATTAGAAAAGGATAGAAATGTAAGTGCTCAAGCTTTACTAAATTATATTCCTAACGAGCAGAATAGCAATCTGCCAATGGCGGTAAACACATCCAGTAAGGAAGATTTTTCGGAAAGAGACATCCTTTACAAGGTATTGTTTGACATGAAAAAAGACATGATGGAGTTGAAGAAATTGGTTGCAGAGATTATCCAGAACGGAGGAAATACTGCTCATATTATGGCGGACAATCCTCAGTTTATCAATCAACTTTATCAGGAAGTAGATTTAGGCAATCATTCTTCGGAACCAACGTTAACTATCAAGCATCCTTCGCAAAACATCCCTAACGATTATAATTTTGCTCATGATGCAGAAGAAGTAGAAGAATCGTTGTCATTAATAGACAAAGAATCGGATTTGATTAAAAAAGCGTTGAAAAAGCACAAAGGCAAACGCAAATTTGCAGCTCAAGAGCTAGGTATTTCAGAACGTACACTTTATAGAAAAATAAAAGAGTTAAATCTCTAAACGCATGAAGAAGATATTTTTGTTTTTGGCCGTAATTCTCGCTCTAGCAAGTTGTGGCTATAAATTTAACGGAGCCTCTATCCCTCCAACAATGAAAACCCTTAACGTTAGGTTTTTTGAGAATAATGCCCCATTGGTAGTACCTACGCTTGCTCAAACTTTTACTGAAGATTTGAAAGAACGTATCCGCACGCAAAGTAGACTGAGTATTATAACAGGAGAAGCGGATGCCATTATGGAGGGAAGAATTACTGGTTACGACATTAAGCCCGTTGCATTTACAGACAATCGCCAGCCTACTGCGGGTGCTACCCGTCTAACCATTACGGTGCAAGTAAAATATACTAGTAACCTAGATACAGGGAAAGTAAAGACTAGTTTCGATGAGAGTTTTAGCGCTTTTAAAGAGTTTACATTGTCAAGTGGAGCTTTACAAAGTCAGGAACAGGCACTCATTAAACAGATTAACCAACAGCTTACAGAAAATATTTTCAACCGTGCTTTTGCACAATGGTAATATGCCCCTGCCATTTGTCAATACCTACAAATGAAAGTCTGTAAACTAAACAATAATAGCTCCATCATCCTTAAACTCAGCTTTTGGAATTCATGCTCCTAGTAAAATCAATACAGGAACACCAATAAAACAATTCTATATCGATGGAAATTGTATTTCAATTGTTAACTTAGCGCAATGGAGTTGAATTTAGAGCAGAAGCAACAACTGGAAAAATTACTTGCCAAACCAGCATTGGCTACGCAAGAACATATTCCTTTTCTGCAAGATCTTGTTGACACCTATCCATATTACCAACCTTTGTATTTGCTATTGGCAAAAGCTAGCAATGGCGGCGAAGGTCAGCACCAAGCTTTTACTAAAGCTGCCCTGTACAACAACGGCAGCATTCTACATCGTATTATTCACGAGCCCCAACACCTAAACGATATTGATGAGCCCAATATTGTCATCTATCAGGAATGGGAAACCATAGCAGAAGTTGAGCCTGAAACCGAACTAGCTGAGATAAACAACGAGCATCCTGTTGAAACTCAGGAAAAACACGTTATAGAGAATGCTCCAGAGATCGAAAACTTAGCACCTTTAGCAAATGAGATTATTCCTTTGGATAATAATGAGATAAAGGAAATCCCTGAAGAAGAAGAAGTAGCAGATGTGGAAAGCATTTCTATTGAAGAAAAGCAACCTGAAAAAGAAGAGGTTAAACAACAGATTTTTGCTCCAGAAATCGAAAATCTAGAACCTCTATATGATGAAATCATCAAAGTTTGCGAACCTAAACCAGAAATAGAAGAAGACCACTTCACAGCGGAGGCAGATGAACAAGATACTTTTGAAGAAATTAGCGAAGTACCTACTCCAACTGATTTTATACACACAGAACCCGAAGTTGAAATACCACAAATAGAGACTATTGAAGAAGAAGTAGTCGAAAACGCTGAAGAAGAAAGCACTATAGAATCAACCGAGAACTTACAGGATGTTGTAGAAATCGAAACTTTTGCTTCTGCCAGTTTCTTTGCCTTCGACCGTAACTTTAGCTCTGAAAAAATAGAGGAGGAAGAACAAGACGAACAAACGGCAGCAGAAGAACCAATACCCAACATTGTAGAAACCATTGATTTTCAGGTTAAAGACAATACGGTAAGTAAATACGATGACGACAAATTGCCTTTTACTTTCTTATGGTGGTTGGCCAAAACGCGTAAAAATCACGAGCAAATCTTTAGGCCTTTTGTATCTCCAATAAAAGCAAATACACCTGCCCAAGATCTACAGCAACAATATGTAGAGAACATCTTTCACATACAAGCTCCATTTGAAACTGATCAGGAAGAACAAAACAAGCAAGAAGAAAAAATTAGTAAGGAAAGTGAGATCATTGATAGCTTCATTAAAAATGACCCTCAGATAAAAGTGCTTCCGCCAAATCAGATCAACAATGAAAATAAGGCTAAGAAAAGTGCGGAAGACAGCAATGACCTGGTGTCGGAAACCTTGGCACAAATTTATATAGAGCAAACGCTTTACCACAAGGCGATAGATACTTATCAAAAATTAAGTTTGAAATTTCCAGAAAAAAGCCGTTACTTTGCCGACCTTATACAATCTTTAGAAAAGAAAATTTAAAATTATTATATAATATGTTAATCTTAGTTATTGTTTTATTAGTAATTGCTTGTGCAGCTTTAGCTCTTTTTGTACTGATACAAAATCCAAAAGGTGGTGGTTTAGCTACTGGTGGTGCTAGCAGCAACATGTTTGGTGTACAACGTACTGGCGACGTTTTAGAAAAAGGAACTTGGGTATTATTGGCCTTAATTGTTGTTTTCTCTTTAGCGATTACTGCAATGAGCAAATCTGGTTCAACTACTGGTACAGGTTCAAAAATTGATGAGCATATTAACAAAGCTGCAACGCCTTCTCCTATCGGAAGTGCTTTGCCTACTAAATCTGCTACACCTGCCGCAACTCCAAAAGCTGCTGATAGTACAAAGAAATAGATTTCAATAAGCGAAATATAAATGTGAGCTCCTTGGTTAACCACCAAGGAGCTTTTTTTTTGCAATGCGTTTAAAGGGTCCCTCATACTTGAGCCATTTACCCAAAAATAAATTAATTGATTACCAATCAGTTAATTACATCTAAAACTTCACTGTTTAAGGAATATTTGTGTTTACATCTAATTACGAAAATTGTTAGTTAGTTTAGCTGCAACAAAATCTAATACTTATGAAAAAAACATTATTAATTTTACTTGTTGCGGTTGCTTCATTAACTGCATGTAAAAAAGACAAAAAGAACGAATTGGTGGGCAGATGGGATCTGAACAAAGAAAACTACACCGAAACTTCTAATGGAAAAACTGTTGAAGGCTCCGATACATATAATTTAGGAGAAACCTATTTCGTGTTTACTGGCAGTAATTATGAACTTTACTATGATAATGAGCTAGAAGAAAGCGGGACCTTTTCTGTAACGGAAAATTCACTTTCATTCACTAATAGCAAAGGAGCTTCGGATTTTGGCAATGTTACCTTCCACTGGAATTCGGAAACAGAATTTGTTTTAAATTTTGAGCGCATAGAAAGTGTCTATTCTTACAAGAGCGAAATGTTTTTTAACAAAAACTAATTTCACACTTTTAGAAATAACAAAGGCTCTTTAACAAAAATGGTTAAAGAGCTTTTGTTTTTTAAACACTTAATAAATACTCATTTCTGGGTATTGGTTAGGTTCGGTTAGGAAAATATCTTTGCCAAAAAACTAATAAGGATGAAAAAAGTATTACTAATGTTATTAATTGCGGTTGCTTCATTAACCGCATGTAAAAAAGACTCTGAAGACAAACTAAAAGGGCGCTGGGATTTAGCAAAAACATATTCATTACAATATGAAAATGGTATAAAAACAGATGAATCTACAGAAACATTGAATATTGGAGAGCTTTACATTGTTTTCAATGGAAATGGATACACCATCTACGAAGGTGGCGACATAGATGATAGCGGCACTTTTTCTGCGACTGAAGATTCAATTATACTAACTAGCAAAGATGGAGATGTTCAAACCAGTCCATTGAAATGGAACTCAAAAACCGAATTTGTGGTATCTTCTGAAGATAGCTATACTTTCAATGGTAAAACATACTCTTACAAAGAAGAATCTACTTTCAAAAAGAACTAGATTTAATTAAACCATTTACGAAAGGGCTGTTTGCACAGCCTTTTTTCATATAGCGACAGTCCTACTTACCTACAGCAACATTTTTTTACCAACCCCAATAGTTATGGGAAGCCTGCAAGAGAATGCAATGAGTACCGACTTGAGTTGAATAACCAGACTTCAACTTAATAAAGGTCACTTTAATTGTGCTCCTACAAATCTGAAATAATATCCTAATTTTCTCTAATTGCTCTGTCACTCTGACACCCAAAACAAACCTATATTTGAGCTAACTGACAAAGCGGTGAAAATTTGTCAACCTAAAACCTATTGGCATAATAACTGATAATGGTTAACTGTTAATTCAAACTTTTTAAATCAAAATAATATTACTAAAGTTATGGCTTTAAATTTAAAACCAATTGGAGACAGGATTGTGGTAGAAGCTGCACCTGCTGAAGAAAAAACAGCTTCTGGTATCTATATCCCTGACACTGCAAAAGAAAAACCTCAACAAGGAACTGTAGTTGCTGTTGGCGCTGGTAAAAAAGATGAACCAATGACTGTAAGTGTTGGCGATGTGGTATTGTATGGCAAATTTGCTGGTACTGAAATTACCCACGAAGGAAAAGAATATTTAATTATGCGTGAGAGTGATATCTACGCTGTAGTTGGATAACATTAAAATTAGCTGATGCGATAATTAGGTAATTAGCTAATCATCAAATCTTCACATTATCAAATTTCATTAAAACAATGGCAAAACAAGTAAAATATAACGTTGAAGCACGTGACGCACTGAAAAGAGGTGTAGATACGTTAGCAAATGCAGTAAAAGTAACTTTAGGTCCAAAAGGACGTAACGTAATTATCGATAAGAAATTCGGTTCACCAGCAATTACTAAAGATGGTGTAACGGTAGCTAAAGAAATCGATTTAAAAGACCCAATTGAAAACATGGGTGCGCAAATGGTAAAAGAAGTAGCTTCTAAAACTGCAGATATTGCAGGTGACGGAACTACAACTGCAACTGTATTGGCGCAAGCAATTGTAACTGCAGGTATTAAAAACGTAGCTGCTGGTGCAAACCCAATGGATTTGAAACGTGGTATTGACAAAGCGGTTACAGCTGTGGTAGAGAACTTAAGAACTCAATCTCAAACAGTAGGCGAAGACAACAACAAAATCAAACAAGTTGCTTCAATCTCTGCTAACAACGACGAGGTAATCGGTTCGTTAATTGCAGAAGCAATGCAAAAAGTAGGTAAAGACGGTGTAATTACTGTAGAAGAGGCAAAAGGTACTGAAACTGAAGTAAAAACTGTAGAAGGTATGCAATTCGACAGAGGTTACCTTTCTCCGTACTTTGTAACCAACGCTGATAAAATGGAAGCTGAATTAGATTCTCCTTACATTTTGATCTATGACAAGAAAATTAGCAACATGAAAGAATTGTTGCCAGTGTTAGAAAAAACTGTTCAAACTGGTAAACCGCTTTTAATTATTGCTGAAGATTTAGATGGCGAAGCTTTAGCTACTTTGGTAGTGAACAAAATTCGTGGTTCTCTGAAAGTTGCTGCTGTTAAAGCTCCAGGTTTTGGCGATAGAAGAAAAGCAATGTTAGAAGACATCGCTATCTTAACTGGCGGTACTGTAATTTCTGAAGAAAGAGGTTATAAATTAGAAAATGCTGATTTAACTTACTTAGGTACTGCAGAAAAAGTAGTAATTGACAAAGACAACACTACTGTAATCAATGGTGCTGGTCAGTCAGAAGACATCAAAGCTCGTGTTGGTCAAATTAAAGCTCAAATTGAGACTACGACATCTGACTACGATAAAGAAAAATTACAAGAGCGTTTAGCTAAACTTTCTGGTGGTGTTGCTGTACTTTATGTAGGTGCTGCTTCAGAAGTTGAAATGAAAGAGAAAAAAGACCGCGTTGATGATGCTTTACATGCAACTCGTGCAGCGGTAGAAGAAGGTATTGTTGCTGGTGGTGGTGTTGCTTTCATCCGTGCGGTAGAAGCTTTAGCTGACTTGAAAGGATCTAACGAAGACGAAACTACTGGTATCGCAATTGTTAAACGTGCCATCGAAGAGCCATTACGTCAAATTTGCGAAAACGCAGGTATCGAAGGTTCTATCGTAGTACAAAAAGTAAAAGAAGGCAAAGCAGATTTCGGTTACAATGCTCGTACAGACGTTTACGAAAACTTAATTGGCGCAGGTGTTATCGACCCAACTAAAGTATCTCGTGTAGCATTAGAAAACGCAGCTTCAATTGCGGCCATGTTGTTAACTACAGAAGTTGTTTTGGCAGATGAGCCGGAAGCAGCAGATGCAGGTCACTCGCACCCACCAATGGGCGGCGGCGGCATGGGCGGCATGATGTAATCAAGTTCAAAGTGAAAAGTTGAAGGTTAAAAGTACTATATAAAAACTTTCTACTTTCTACTTTAAACTATAAGAAAATCCCTCGAGACAGGTGTCTTGAGGGATTTTTTATTTACAAATAAAATTAAACCTAAAAAAACATTATGTAACTGAAATGCAAATACTTGACATATTATTGTAACTTTGGCCGACTTAAAAATTTATCAACTAACCATCTTAATTAACAAGCCAAATCAAAACATGTTGAAGTTAACATTTAAAAACTCTCTCATTCCTACCAAAAAAATCGAAAAACACTTAAAAACATTTACTTTTCTCCTGCTAATAGCACTACTTTTCTTTGCCTGTTCAAAAGCAAAGGAAGCAGATCCAGAAATAGAGGTAGTGGAAGAAATTATTGAAGAAGCGAAGCTTGATGAAAGTGTTGCTGCCGTAATTCCACACATCTATATTGAAACTGCTGGAGGTGCAGAAGTGGTAAGTAAAGATGATTATATTAATGGTACTGTAAGTGTTGAAGGAAAAGGAATTGGGACTGACCTTGCAGTGAGTACTATGCGCATAAAAGGTCGCGGAAACAGCACTTGGAACAAGCCTAAAAAACCTTATCGCATAAAACTAGATGCGGCCGCATCGGTATTAGGGCTACAATCTGCAAAAGATTGGGTACTATTAGCTAATTGGCAAGATTACACGTTTATGACCAATGCCATGGCCATGAAAATTGCACAGCAACTTGGGATGCCTTACACCAATACCATTATCCCTGTTGATGTTACTGTTAATGGAAAATATGCAGGCAATTATACACTTACCCAACAAATTGAGGTAAAAGATGGTAGAATTAATATCGGCAAAGATGGAGTGCTATTGGAAATGGATACGAATTATGATGAAGATTGGCAATTTACATCGCCAGGATATAGCTTGCCGGTAATGGTAAAAGCACCTGACATCGAAACAGAAGCACAATTTAACATCATCAAACAAGAGTTCTTGGATTTCGAAGCCCTAGTAAAGAAATCCGACTTCCCGAACAACAACTATGGAAACTACTTTGACAAGCAGCAATTAGTAAACTACCTTATTGTTTACAACTTAACAGGAAACCTAGAAATAAAACATCCCAAAAGTGTATATATGCACAAAGCAAAAAATGGCAAATATACCATGGGGCCTGTATGGGATTTTGACTGGGGTTTTGGTTTGGATGACGGCAATAGAAGATATTTTACATATGCAGCAGACAATCCTCTTTTCAGATCTGGAGACACCAACAAGGGCATAGTGTTCTTCAGCAGATTTTTAAATGATCCGGAAGTTAAAAATTTATATAAATCTACTTGGGCCAACTATAAAAACAACAAATTTGCCGAATTATTGAAGTATATTGAACAATATGCCGCGTCTATCAGAGTATCTCAGACAAAAGATCTTGAACGCTGGAAACCTGACAGATGGCGTTATGATACAGAATGGGCACCATTTGCAGGCAATTTCCCAGAAGTTAAGAAAGACCTTAAAACATACATAAGAAAAAGAGCTAACTACATCACTTCTTATGTAAATAAACTATAACCCAATTCTCTATCAAAGGAGCCAGTAAACCTCTCAAAACGACTTTTTTTGAGAGGTTTTTTTTGACATATCAAACTAGACGAAAAAACTTTTTACTTTTCACTTTTTACTTTCTACTTTTAACCTATGTGGGAAATACTAGGCGACAGAAATCAATTCCTTACCATTGCGGAAGTAAACAAGTTTTTGCTCGCCATATTTCTTTGTGGATTAATTGGTGCAGAACGTGAATACCGCAGCAAATCAGCAGGTTTAAAGACTATGATCATGATTGGTTTAGGTTCGGCCTTATTCACTGTGCTTTCTGTTAAAATAGGCGATGTAAGCCATGACCGCATCGCCTCTAACATTGTAACGGGTATAGGGTTCTTGGGAGCAGGTGTCATCTTTAAAGAAGAAAACCGAGTAAAAGGCTTAACCACCGCCTGCGTGATATGGATTGTAGCAGCTATTGGCATGGCAGTTGGCTCCGGATATTTTATCCAGGCCATTGGAGTAACTGCTGTAGTGTTGCTATCTCTATTGATTTTCCCTTATATCGAAAACGTCGCCGACCGTCGTTTTACTAAACGTACTTATCGTATTGTTAAGAAATACCAAAATAAAGACCTGGATAACTACGAACTCATCTTTAAACAACATAAGTTAAAAGCCAACCGCGGTAAACACCAATTAGCAAATGGTATTATTACCGGTACTTGGGATGCTATTGGCAGCCCAGCTAAGCACCACGAATTTGTAGAAACCATGCTGCAAGACAATAGTATTATTGAATTTGATTTTTAATTACAGATACTTCTTTAAAACAGCTTCTTTCTGTTTTGGAATTTCAGCATTTTCTTTTTCCAAAACGTTAATTTTCTCTTCTATTTTTTCAATCTCAGAAACTATTTTCTGTTGCTCGGAAAGTGGTGGAAGTGGAATTTTATAGGATTTCAAAATGGTTCCGTTAATATTCGCTTGATTAATACTTTTAGACATCACTGAGAATCCATAATTCCTAGTAGTTTCGCTATTTAAAACATAATTTAAGTAAACCGGCAAGATAATATCTTCTTTATAATTAATTCTAATAAGATATCCCGCAAAAATCGCAGGCTCATTACATTGATATATTCCCGTCTTACCGACTAGTTCTGGGCTATTTGTACGATTAAAAAGCACATCGTTATACTTCAAAGCGTACTTTGCATTTTCCTCATCATTGTTTGAATACACTAAATCATCTAATAGAATTCTTCCATTTTGTATATTTCCCATTCTAATGACAGGCACAAGCCCTTTCTTTTCTGATTTAGAAGAAGACCCATACTCTGTGGAATAACATACATTTCCGAGAAGTTCCAAAGAATAATCGGAAAATGATTTATTTATAATGGCCTGAATTGTTGAATTCAAAAAATCTAGCTCAGCTGTGACTTTACTCTCCCGAGCTTCTAAAACTTCAATTTCAGAAACAATTTTTTGTTGAATGTCTATTGGTGGAAATGGGATTTTAACATTTGACAAATCATCTCCATAAACGTGAGGTTGAGCTTGCCCACGTTGTAATCTGTAAATTTCATTTTGAATTGATTTTAAAAATAAATAAATCAATTTTGTTGAAATTTTATATTCATCTTTTGAAATTATCGTATTGCAATCAGATGCAAAAATTGGGCTGTTAAAATAGTTTACAAATCCTGCATAAGCTCCGGAAGCACTTACTGTGATAATATTCCCCTCTCTATTTGATGCATTATGATAATAAGCAGGCTCTTGTCCGCCAGCAATAACAGGAATAATTCCTTTTACTGTTTTTTCCTTTGTAATTGAAGTTCCTTTTTTAATTTCTGCAATTTCAACTAATAATTGAAGTTTGTCTGTTCCCCAAATTGACTCAAACTTTACTTTTTTTTTTACCGACAGCGAGATATTCTTTTCAAATTCTACCCTGTCAAAAGTGAGCATATCTACCAAATTATGGCGAGATATATGGTTTTGCATCGCTTCGTCAATTTCAAAATCAAAGTCTCCTTGAAAAGCTTTATAAATATATGTGCTAGCTTTACTTTGGTTATCAAAAATTTCGGCATCAAAAAGCTGTGTACAATCTTCTATATTTTTACCTCTTTGTATCGGGTGTATCCCTTCGCTTCCTCTTCTGTTACTAAACTCGTAACCTAAGAAACGTTTTTCAACATCTTTTTCACCACTTTTAACTAATACCACTTTTTGCTTGTAGGCGATAATAAAATAGTAAAGCTTATCTAGTTCCTTTTCTAGCAATAAACTAAAAAACGCTACATCATTTTTGGCCTTCAGTTTCTTTTGATACTCTTTGTAAATTTCGTGCTCCGTAACAACTTTATTAGGCTCCTTTTTCAGTAATGAAATATAATCATCAAAAGAAATATTTCCCCAAACATGATTAATATATTCTGTAACAGGCTTTTCAATTCCATTGATAGTAACATCTTGTAAATTGACGAAAAATTTCTCTACTGCAATTTTAATGTTACTACTTTCGTAGTTGTTTCTTCTTCTTAAAAATAAGGTAACTGTATTGGTTCCCGTAGCCATAAAAGTATTAGAACCTAATTCGGCGATACCAACAATATCGAAATACTGCAAAATAATTTCACGAGATTTAGAATAAATTCCCGTATTACTCAATATAGAACTTGGTAAAATAATTCCAGCTACACCTCCGTCTTTCAGTAGTTGTTTTGTTCTTTCAATAAATAAGCATTCAATTTCCGAGCTATTGTCGGTTAGTTTATTATACAATTCAAAATCCCCATCTTTATAAAATGAACGTGCTGCATTTTTAAAAGCAGAAACCGAATAAGGTGGGTTCGAGACAATAATGTCGAACTGTTTATTTTCTTGCGGAAAATCTTTGTCTTTAACTAATAATTTACCTTTGTAATCTGGATGAGAGAAATTAGCTAAACCATCTGAGTGGATTACATTGGCTAAACCATCGCCATGCAAATAACAACCAACCTTACCTACTTTTACTAAACGGTAATCTTTCTCAATTCCATAAATATATTGAATTGCCCAAGCAAAATGGTCATCTTTCCAATTTCTAATTTTCTTTGCTATTGCTGGATGATATTTTTTATCATCTTTTTGATCTAACAAACGCTGCATTTCATGCATAGTCTCAGTTAAAAAGTGTCCGCTTCCTGCTGCATAATCCATTACATAAGGCAAAAGCGTATCGTTATCTATTTTGGCAGAAGCTAATTTATTTTCTAATATAGTATCTATTGGTAAACTTTTAATTACGAACTGCGCAACAGGTACAGGCGTAAAAAATTGCCCCGATTCTTGTTTTAACCCGGTAGTTAAAAGCAACTCGAAAAAGTCGGATAGATACTGTTGTTTCTTAGTATAACGAAGTTTGAATTTTTCTAAGAGTTGAACTATTTCTTTTACAACAACTGCATTCTCATTGAAAGATTGTTCGTCGTAAACGTCTTTAATAGCAAACTCATTGTTTTTCTCCAAACGTAACTTTCGAAATTCTTCGATAATTGGGGTTCTTTGCTCTTCGCTTAAGGAGGGGAATTTGTTTTTAAACTCTGTCTCAGAAAAATCAGTTACTACTTTTTCTAAAAACTCATGCATTCCGTTTTTATACAAATCCGTTAGCCTAAGTTGAAAACTTCTATGCGTGTCAACACCTTCAAGCCATTGAAAACCTAATTCATTATCTGTCCCTTCATTAATTTTTTCATCATATATTTTACAAAGGAACAGGGTAAAAATTCTGTTAAAAGCATTTCCCTTATCAGAAACCACATTGTGGCGAAGTATCTCTAAAAACCGGTTGAAGATAAAGCTACTATCTTCCTGTCTAATTTCTTCAAGGTCGTTAATAGTAAAAGCTTTACTTTCAAAATTGTACGGATTTACCCAAATATCGAAAATACCGTTGTCTTTTGTTAGTTTATTCCACTTTTCGTAAAAATCTTTTACATCTCCTGTTCTGTAATCGTCTTCGACTTTTACGATTTCGTTACGATAAACAATATCATTTCCTCGTAACTCAGAAGCGTAAAGCATAATAACATCTGCCTTGTTACTAAATTTGAAATAAGTAAAAAGCTGTCCCCCGTCTTTCTTAATCCTGTTAAATTCTTTGTCGAATTCCTTTCCGTAGGTTTTACATTCAATCAAAAGATACTCAGAACCGTCTTCTCTAGTTACACAAATATCCAAACGTCCAGAAAAGCCATGACCAGCAGGGTATACTTTTTCTAGGGAGATATTTCCAGCTTTATAACCTTTTGTTAAAAGCCTATCAACACATTCTAGAACTACCCAATCTTCTGCTTTAGTAATGTTTTGAATATCTTTCCCTTGGTTTTTTATTTTACCGCCAAAATAAAATGTATTTTTCTCGAAATCTATTTCCAAAGTGGTTCCATCAGCGTACTTTTTCGCAAAAATTCCTGATGTATTTTCTTTAGGTATAAATCCTAATTTAGTAACAAAATCTTTTGTAGGCATTTTAAATATTTAGCTTTTAAACTAAAAAAAATCGTTTATAAAACTTAAACAAGTTCTTAACAAAAACAAACGTATGAATTTTTTACTAAAAAAATTAGTAATAATTTTGTAAATCAACATTTCTTTTGTTATTTACAACTATGCTTATTCTGCGGCAAATATATGATTATATAATTGTACTGCTATATAAACGAACTTTTTGGCTTCCATAACGAATGCCGAGTAATTGTGGAAATTTATCTTCTAGCTAAACTATTTAAATAAGCCCACCCAGCTAAGCACCACGAATTTGTAGAAACCATGCTGCAAGACAACAGTATTATTGAATTTGATTTTTAATTAAGCTCAATACCACCTTTAAGAGCCTCGTTTTTTATAGTTATCATCATATTAGCAAATAAATCGAAGGCCCTGCTATGTAATTCCCATACTTTTTGCCGAAGTAAAATCACCATATCTCTGTCAACTATATATGTCCTATCATACCTAGCATCACAATAGCCTTTCTCCAAAATATGCAAATAAGAAAGTTCCTCTTCTTCATTTTCAGAAAAAACACCTATAAGATTAGGCGCAAAACGTTGTACATTTCTACGTAGCAAACATAGCGTATGACATTTGATATCCTTTCCTCTCATTAAGTTGAGAAAGCACCTATAAGTAAACTCTACTGCTTGTTGCAGCATAAACACAGCGAGTTCAAAGCAGTTGTTACCAATAAAATAATTCCCTCCCTCAAAAAACGAGCAAGCTTTTCCCATTTCAATCTTAAATAACTGATTTAAATGAATTTCTTTCGATTTACATACCTGAGGATTTGGAAGTGGTAGCTTTTCAGAAACAACTTTTCGATAAATTACATTTTCTTCGATACAAACGCTACTATAAAAGAAGTTTCCCTCACAAATTTGCTGACTTAAATAACTGAACGTGTGAAGCGTACAAAAGCTTTGTTGATAGCCAAGCTGACTCATATCAATCACATTCTCAAATGTATCGAGTGCCTTTCCACATCTTTTTTCGAGCACAATAATTAAGTCTAACACGGATTTACTTTTACTCAAATTATAAATAGTAGCAATAGGAATAGCCTGTTTAAGTAATGATACAACCCCATCTAAATTTATGGTTGTTAACTCAGCATTTGACACCTCAGATAACCTAACAGAGCTCATAACATTTCCAAATTTTATATCATTACTTTTTAACTTGCTACTTCTTCAACTTTTGTACTTACACAAATTTCTCTTTCATAAATCAGCCAGCAGCAAATAAGTACTTTCACTATTCCTTTATATAGTTTTCGTCTACCTTTATAATCCTCTTCAAATTCATTTTTACATAATGCCATTTTAAGCCATTCATTCAAAGCTGCGTGACATTTCTGCAAAGTGTTGTCATTAAATACTTTTTTTATTCCTAGATAAGGATCATTGATTTCGGCATCAGTCAAATAACAGTTTATTTTTTTGCCGCTCAATTCTCCTCCACTTAAACCCTTATAATGCTCTTTTCCATTTATTTGCGAAAACCTTATCCCTGTTTGATTAATTACCCAAGCAGCATTCAATAAATTACTGAAAAGCTCTCTATCATAAATGACACTAGCAGGAGTTGCCTTCACGCATCTTAAGCTAGCAGCACTCCTGTAAATCTTCTTGAACTCCAATAAATGCCCTTTGATATTAGACACACCGAAAAAATCACTAAAGACCATATAAGGATCTATATAGCAATCAAAAGGCACACTCTTCAGCTTCGCTTTTTTATACTTAGCAGCAAAGAGTACTGCTATGTTAGGGTTAGATTTTTTTTGTTTCATGGCGATGATTTTTATGAGTAGTATTTAATTTCTATAGCGTACAGTAAAAATTAATTATGCAGAGGTTTAGTTAATGGTTATATTGGTAGTTTAGCAAAACGAATAAACAATTATACAAACAAATTTGTAAAAATTCAAACTACATTGAAAAACAATTTAACAATCTTTGGCAGAATGATGGTTTTAGCGGTTAAATCAGGCTATAAAAATGCCAATGAACTTTCAAAACATCTAGGGTATAAAAGCCCTGAAAAACTCTATCGCCTTGAACGAGACGAAACAGCCAAGCCTTCTGTAGATATCTTAGTAGATTTTGCCAATAAATTCGAGAATGCGAATATGAATTGGATATTAACAGGCTTGGGCAGCGAATATAAAGCTGATATCTTTCCTGATGCAGACGAGGATATTACTGATCTTATCAAGAGAGTTCCGTTCTATAACATCAATCTTTACGAAACTAATACCGATCATTCCATATTAATGGAAGATAAGCCAGAGTATTTTGTGAATTATCGACCTTTTAATGACTGCACTGCTTACCTGCCTGTATATGGCGACAGTATGTATCCCAAGTATGCTTCTGGAGATATTATTGCAGTTAAAGAAGTCAAAAATATGGATATCATCCAATGGGGAGAAGCTTATATGATCATGACCAATGAGGAAGCGAATCATCTCAAAGGCATCAAAATTTTACATGAGCATCCCAATAAGGATAAAATCATTCTTAGATCATCAAATCCTAATTATAAAGGTGATACCATTATAAATAAAAAAGATATCGTTTCGCTATATATCATTAAAGGCAAGATAACCCGTAATATGATTTAATGCTAAGGAGATTTCGTTAAAAACTTCATAGCTTTGTACTTATGTCTAATGAGCAAATTTCGGTTTTCGATATCTTTAAGATAGGGATTGGTCCCTCTAGTTCGCATACCCTTGGTCCTTGGCGAGCAGCACAACAATTCACCAACAGCTTGTCGGTGCAAGGTGCATTAGCAGATGTAGAGCAAGTTAAAATTTTATTATACGGTTCTTTAGCCAAAACAGGCAAAGGACACGGAACCGATATTGCTATTTTATTAGGCTTGGCCGGTGGCGATCCCGTAACTTTTGATGTAAATGCTATTGATAGTACAGTAGCTCAAATCAAAACTGAGCAAAAGCTGATGCTTGCTGGTCACGTAAAAATTGATTTTGCTTATGCAGATGATTTGATTTTTCTTTTCGCAGAAAGCTTACCTTTTCACCCCAATGCTGTTACTTTTCAGGCTTTTTTATCCAACGGAAAAGCTATTTCCGAGACTTATTATAGCGTAGGTGGTGGTTTTGTGGTGAAAGAAGGGCAAGACAGCTCTGAGAAAGAACAGGTAGAATTACCATTTCCAGTAGAAAAAGCAAGCGAACTTTTACATTGGTGCTTAACCACCGGTTTAAAAGTAAGTGAAATTGTGATGGAAAATGAAGCCGCTTGGCGACCAGAAGCCGAAACAAGAAAAGGTATTCTACAACATTATCAAGTGATTAGAGAATGTATTTATAGGGGCTGCCATACTTCCGGATTTTTACCTGGAGGTTTAGAAGTTGCTCGTAGAGCTGCAAAGTTGAACCAACGCCTAACAGGAGGGCAAACTTATACCGATTACGACAGCTGGATTACTGCAATTCGCAACGGAGGAATGGGCTTCAATTACATCTTAGATTGGGTTAGCTGTTTCGCTTTGGCTGTAAACGAAGAAAATGCAGCCTTTGGCCGGGTAGTAACTGCACCAACCAATGGCGCTTCGGGTGTAATCCCTGCTGTATTGCAATATTTTATCACATTTTGTAATGGATATACCGAAGATAAGATCATTCAGTTTATAGCTTGCGCTAGTGAAATTGGCAGTATTTTCAAAAAAGGAGCTACTATTTCGGCTGCAATGGGCGGTTGCCAGGCAGAAATTGGAGTATCGTCCGCAATGGCTGCAGCAGCTTTGACCGAATGTTTAGGCGGCTCTCAGCGCCAAGTACTAATGGCTGCAGAAATAGCTATGGAGCATCACTTAGGCTTAACCTGCGACCCTATTGGTGGCTTAGTACAGATTCCTTGCATAGAGCGTAATACCATGGGCGCTATCAAAGCCATTACTGCTAGTCAATTGGCATTACAAAGTAATCCCGACAAGGCAAAAGTAAGCTTAGATGCAGTGGTAAATACTATGTGGGAAACCGCACAAGACATGAATTCTAAGTATAAAGAAACTTCTGATGGTGGGTTGGCAACCAATATTCCTATTAGTTTACCTGAGTGTTAAAGCCCCTCTCTGCCTTCGGCATCTCTCCCCAAAAGGAAGAGAAAATCCTTAGGGAATAAAGTAAAAAATCGGTGTTTATGTGTGGACGGAAATCCATGTAACCGGCAGGAAATAGAACTTAATTTAACAATAAGCAATCTAAAAATTCTTATTCTTCATCTGCTTTGCTACTTCCTGCGCCCTCATATCATCACTCTGAGACAACTGCTCAAAAATAGCTTCTTTATTAACCTGCGAATGGTTTTGACTCAATTTAAAGACACCTTCCAAATTAGTAACCGTAATCTCGAAGCCAGCTATCGCCTTTAAATGTTTGTCGATATATTCATCAGACATTCGGTGAAAAGCCGCTGGGCTATGATGCGCCTCGTACTGATTGGTCAAGTCCTCAATTACTTTTCGAGTCTCTTGATCATCCAGCAATCTGATTTTGCCTTTGGCCTGCACAGAACTATAATTCCAAGTAGAAGCAGATGCAGGATTTTCGTAAACCGAAGCACTCACATAAGCGTGCGCTCCATGAAATAGCGCCAATACATTTTCATTGGCTACAAAAGCTTCATGGTGGTCTGTCTTTTTCATCACATGACCAATGAGCTTAACGACATCGCCATCTTTTCTAATCTGTAAAGGAATTTGCGTGGCTGATGGCATATTTTGATCCGAGCCAATTAAGACAGCAAACGGATTCGCTTCCATAAAAGCAAGAAGCTTATCCACATCTTCCTCTAGAAAATTCTTTACTTTGTACACGAGCTAAAATTTAATATAGATACTGCCTTGGTTAGCACCTGTTAAATTATATTTCCATTTTGGCCCCTGTTTTAGCAAACGGATTGCTTCATTATTCATTTCTTGAGTTTGGCCTTTAACTAGTTTTATATTCGTTATAGAACCATCTTTTTTTACCATAAAACTCAAATGCACAATTTTATTTCCATCTCTTAAAAGCTTATTATTTCCTTTCAAATAATCTTCATAGGATTTCCAACCTTGTACTGGCACCACCCCACCCACTCCTGCAATACGATCGGCAAAAATAATAGGAGAGTCAATAGCCTTTGTTGAAACTGTACCCTTATATTTTGCTTCAGCAGCGCTTGCCACCACAACCTCATTTAAAGCATTGTTACCTCCCTCTAAACGGATGTTAATATTTTCGTTAGGCCTAGCTTCTACATTTTTTTTGGCAAAACCAAGCGAAGCAACTTCTAGGGTAACTTTGTTGCTATCTTTATTTATCGGCAAAGCAAATTCGCCACTTTTATTGGTTATCGATCTCAAATCGTCTCCAACCATCTTCACATCTACACCAGACAATGGCCTACCGTAAACGTCATAAACGGTTCCTTTAACAGATTTAGCATAAAGGTCGGTCTTCACTTGAATACCTTCCACCCTACTTTCTAACGTTTGTACTGGAGGAGCAGGAGTAGCTATTTGAGCACCTACCATTTTAGCTTGGTTTTCGTTTACTTCCTTCTTCAAACGAGATCTTTCCACTTCCCTATGTGCTAAAGCGGGACTTTCTGTAGTTACAATTTCTTTAGGGTAATTATTCTTAACGATTGCTTGATTGCCCTTTGCTAAAGTTTGATTTAGCGCTTGCTCTAGTTTTTGTTGGTCTATCGCTGTTTCAGCTTTTTTTGCAATAACGGTATCAATTGGTGCAGCAGCTATAATCTCTTCTGATTTTAGATCAACTTCAATATTTTTGGCTTTGCTTTTGGCCAGTTCAGCCTGCTGTTGGCGATGATTTTCACGCATCCAAAACAATACACTTACTGTTAAGAAAAGTACTGCCGCAGTTGCTGCGATGCTTAAACGATGCGAAGCCATACGCCACATTTTACGTTCTACTGGCTTTTCGGCCACACGTTCCTGTAATTGCTTTTGTAAGAAAGAAAGTGCTTGTGTACGTTTCTTAGCTTCCGATAATCCTGCCAAAGCTTGGGCAACAAAAGGGTCTTCGAGCGAAATTCGCTCTACCTTATGCATCATACTAGCTTCCAACTTTCCTTCTAGGTAGTCGTCCAGTACATCAATATCTAACCATTCGTTATTGCCCACTGTTCTTTTCAATACAAATTTTCAAATTTCGCTTCCCATTTTGGATGTAGCTTTTTACTTTGAGTATGTCATACCCCGTCATATCGGCAACTTCTTTATAGCATTTTTCTTGTAGATAAAATAAATCTACACTTTTTCGCTGTTCTTCCGAAAGGGTTTCCATGCACTTTTCCATGATGGTCAACTGTGTTTCTTTTGTGTTGTCGATATCTAGATGCACAAACTCATCTTTTTCCACAAAATTATCTTCCATTGCCACCATTGGATTTTTGCTCGACTTACGTAGGGCCATTAAACAATGGTTTCTTGTAAGTACATGCAACCAACTTTTAAAATTCTGTACCTGATGGATACGTAATTTCTTCACCAGCTCTTCAAAGATTTGCATTACTGCATCCTTGCTCTGTTCTTCATCCTTAAAGTAACCAAAACAAACCCCATACACCAAATGCATGTATTTATTATAAAGTTCGCCCAACACCTCTAAATCGCCGCTTTGTTGATAAGCTGCAACTAATGAGAGGTCATCTTGCTCTCCATTTCTAGATGTATTCTTGATAAACTTCAAATCGCTTCGGTATGCCTAAAATTTCTTCAAGTATAAAAATATTTTTCGAGACGGGTATGGAAAATTATGTATAGCTACATCTACCCTTAAAACAAAAAGTCCGAAAGTCGACGAGCTTTTGGGCTTAAAGATCAACTATTTATTAAACCATAAAAATCAAATCATATGAAAACTTTACTTAGCTCCCTTATGGTTTTGATGCTCTTTTTCGGCTATCAAAACACACCAACCCGTCAAATTTCGGGAATTATTAGCAGTACTGCAGACGGTTTGGCTCTATCTGGTGTAAATATCCAAAGCTTTCCCAGTAAAATTCGTACAATATCAAAAGTGGATGGTAAGTACAGCTTAAAAATTCCAAATACAGATACGTACCTGATGGTAAATTATCTCGGATTTCAAAGCAAAAAAATCTCGATTGGAAAGTCCAACCTCATCAACATCAGCCTGGAAGAAGATGTAAAAGCGCTAAGCGAAATTGCAGTGGTAGGCTATGGTACAGTACACAAAAAATCGGACATAACTGCGTCTTCATCATTTATAACTACATCGGAACCTCTGAGCGGAAAAGTTGCAGGCGTATCAGTTTCCAGAGGCAAGGGTAAGATTACTTCAAGTGCTGATGAAAAAATAATTGTAGGTAGATATGATAGAGAAGATTTACCTCAATCTAATCAGCTTACGGCAGGAGAATGGAACGATTTGGAAAATTGGCCCTTTTGGAAAAACTTAATGAACAATCAGGAGTGGTCTAACCAGCAACAAAGTTGGGGTTTCAATACTTCTAAAAGATTTAAGATTACATTGAGAGATAAAAATAATGCTCCACTTCCCAATTATCAAGTTTCTGTTTTTAGTGCTGGAAAAACTTTATGGAAGGCACAGAGCAATTACGCGGGAATTGCCGAACTCTGGACGGAGTTATTTCAGTCGAATGACTACGGAGTGAAAATTGTAGTATCATCTCCAGAAGGAGAACCTTTATACACCAAAACTTTTGATCAACAACCACGACAGTTAAACGTAAAACTAAACGTTGAAGCCAAAAAAGTTAAAAACTTGGATGTAATGTTCATGGTTGATGCAACTGGCTCGATGGGTGATGAAATCAATTACCTAAAAGCGGAGCTTGATGATATTGTAGGAAGGTTTAGCCGAGAAGACGGATTGAACACCCGCACTGCAATGGTATTTTACAGAGACCATGGTGATGAATATGTAATAAGAGATTTTGGTTTTGAGTCTGACCTAAAAAACGTGAAAGCCAACCTATTAAAACAAGGTGCCAGCGGTGGTGGCGACTTTGAAGAGGCCGTTGACGAAGCGATGGAAAACGCCATATTCCAACAACAATGGACAAGCGAATCTGAAGCTACAAAATTAATGTTTATGATACTAGATGCCCCACCCCATCATCAATCGGCTAAAGTTAGACGAATACAACGCTCAGTAAAGGAGGCAGCTGCAAAAGGTATCATTTTAATTCCTGTAGTAGCAAGCGGCATAGACAAACCCACCGAGTTTTTAATGCGCTTTATGGCATTAAGTACAAATGGCACCTATGTTTTTATTACCGATCACAGTGGAATTGGCAACTCACATCTGGAACCGACCGTAGGTCAGTACAAAGTGGAAAAATTAAATCAGTTGTTATATCGTTTAACTAGAAAATATGCTGGCTTAGATGCAAACATGGCGAAAGATTTACGTAATTTTGCTAATAACGGCAGAGAGGATTAATCTCTATCATAGCTTAATTACCATACTTGATGAAAAAAACAGGATTATTCTTATTAACCGCATCGGCTTTATGTTTTAGTGGTTGCGATGCACAAAGCCAAAGTAAGCTTGGCAATATTTTAGGCCAAGTTGCTACTGGAGCTACGGGAACACCTACAAGTTTAGAAATTGGCAATGCCCTAAAGCAGGCCCTGGAAATTGGGACTTCTGCGGGCGCAGATAGGCTTTCGGTAAAAGACGGTTTTTTTGGGAACATGGCAATTAAGATTTTATTCCCAACGGAAGCTCAAAAAGTAGAGAAAACTTTACGTAGTGTAGGTTTAAATTCGTTGGCCGATAATGTGATCTTAAGCTTAAACCGTGCCGCCGAGGATGCAGCTAAAGAAGCCAAGCCAATTTTCGTAAATGCGATTAAACAGATGACCATTACCGATGCCACCAATATCCTTTTAGGAAATAAAGATGCAGCTACATCTTATTTTAAAAGGGTAACTACTGCACAGCTAATGGAAAAATTCTCACCAGTAATTACTGCTAGCTTAAGTAAAGTAGGCGCTACTAAATACTGGACTGACGCTGCTGCAGCCTATAACAAAATCCCTTTAGTGAAACCAGTAAATACAAATTTAACCCAATATGTTGCAGAAAAAGCAATTGAAGGAATGTTTGTACAGGTAGCACAGGAAGAATTGAAAATCAGAGACAATATTGGTGCTCGTTCTTCTAGTCTGTTACAAAAAGTATTTGGTTACGCAGACACGAAGAAGTAATCCACAAATTTGTTGATTTGTTAATAAAAATTTAAAAGAACCAAACCAATTTTTTGCTAGCTTGTTATACGAAAACAAAGGGTGCTCAAAGAGTATCTAAAAAAACGATAAAAAGTCCTGTGAGTGGGCTATCCACGTAGGGCAGGCACAGCATAAATAGGTTAAAATTCTATCAAAAAGCATCCAAATTTTGGGTGCTTTTTCTTTATCGCATATTTCATCATTCGAGAAGTCGCTTGGTTCTACTATGATAAGATAGTCCCGCTTTACACTTTGTCTTTTTTATTTTGGGTGTCATACTTAGATTATCGAAGCATTTGTAAGCTAAAGGATAGCTCCTTAACAAGCTCGGGATGACAGGGATGAGCAAAAAGATTGTAGGGAAAGTGAGACTATCGGAACCTATTGCTACTAAAATTGCGCTCCTTAAAAATAAGAGGATATAAAAAAAGGATACCCAAAATCGAGTATCCTTTAAATTATTGTGTGTATTTAATTAGTTCCCGTTGAAAGAGAAAGTGAACGAACCTTCATCACTAACACCTGCAATAGTCGTTCTTCCATCCCTAGAGGTTGGTAAAGCTTTCTCGATATCTGCAGCGCTGTTTACATCAACACCATTTACCTTCGTAATGATCAGACCTTTTTTAACACCCCAGTAATCAAACAATTGACCAGAAACAACATCGGTTACTACTACACCGTTTTTAACGCCATATTTAGTTTTCTGAGCGGCAGTTGCTGGAGCAAAACTTGCGCCTAGCTTACCGATACTAACACCTGTAGATTTGTTATTATCTGCTTTTGCAATGGCCACAGAGCTTTCACCTTTTAACGTAACATTGATATTTTTCGTAGAACCATCTGCTTTCAGTACAGTTAAGGCAACTTTATCACCTGGGCTCATACGGCCAATACGCTCTTGCAAGTCTGGAGAATCATAAATCGCAATACCTTCTACTTTCTTAATGATATCACCTTGTTTGATACCAGCAGCAGCAGCAGCTCCATTTGGAGAAACATCACTCACATACAAACCTGTGTTCTCTTTAATTTTAAGCTCATCAGCAACATCCGCATCTAAAGCTACAAAGTTAACTCCAATGTATCCACGCTTAACTGAACCGTACTTCTTAAAGTCTTCTAGAATCTTCTTAGCCAAGTTTACAGGAATAGCAAAACCATAACCTTCGTTTCTACCACTCTGAGAAGCAATAGCCGCATTGATACCTACCAGCTCACCATTTGCATTTACTAATGCACCACCGCTGTTTCCAGGGTTAATAGCTGCATCTGTTTGGATAAATGCCTCGATAGAACTATTAGTTCTGCTTGGTTTTTTTCCAGTCCTTCTATATTCGTCATATTCTTCTTCGGTCATCGTTCCACTTTCACGGTTTAAAATCCCGATGTTACGAGCCTTAGCACTTACAATACCTGCCGTTACGGTGGTTTGCAGATCTAGAGGGAAACCTACAGCTAATACCCATTCGCCCACCTGTACGTTATCTGAATTGCCCATTTTTACATAAGGCAAATCACTTGCATCCACTTTAATTAAAGCTAAATCCGTATTAGAGTCTTTTCCTATAACTCTGGCAGTTACTTTACGTCTGTTAGACAAGATCACTTCAATTTTATCTGCCTTATCTACTACGTGGTTGTTGGTTACGATATAACCATCTGGTGTTAAAATTACTCCAGAACCCGAAGCTGCTTGTGGTTGACGTGGAACGCGTTGCATACCTCCACCGAAACCGAAAAACTGTTCAAACATGTCTTCCATTCCTCCACCTCTACTGTTTCCAGATTTTGCCTCATAAGTAGTTTTGATATGCACAACCGCTGGAGAAACTGCCGATGCAGCCTGGACAAAATCAGGAGCTCCAGCAGAAGACACACCAGCGACATTGCTGGCAAACATCGTCTTTTGTCTATCTGCAAGTGTAAAATTATCACTTGGGCGCTCTAATAATTTATAGGCGCCAATTGCGGCTGCACCACCTATAAAAGAGGCAGCCAAAGCAATTAATCCTATTTTTTTCATTGTCATATTTATTATTAAGATTGTGTTTTTTATTTATTTGCATTAATGAGCTCGTAAACTCAGTTTGTTTTTTAAAGGAAAAAAGCTGTCATGTATTTAAAATTCCCGACGGTTTAATTTCCATTGTATGTTATGTTTTTATAAATGAAATACTTTTTACTCTTCGATTATTCAAATTTAATACCATATGAACGATATTTGTATCAGAATAACGTCTAAATGCATGTTAAAAAATGTTAAAAGCCATCGTAACAGCTTATTGACTTTTTTAGACCATATTTGTTACGTTTTAGCTTAAGCAAGATATGAACATTAAATTTTATAAATACCAAGGTGCAGGTAACGATTTTATATTAATTGATCACCGAGAAGCTCCTTTAAAAAACATTGATAATAAAGTAGTAGCGCAGCTTTGTGACCGTAGATTTGGTATTGGTGCCGATGGTTTAATGTTCTTGCTCAACACTGATGGTTACGATTTTGAAATGGTTTACCACAATGCCGATGGCAACCTAGGTAGCATGTGCGGCAACGGTGGCAGATGTATTGTAGCCTTTGCAAAGCACTTAGGAATTTTTGACACTGAGACTAATTTTTTGGCAGTAGATGGACCTCATTATGCCAAAATTTCAGCAGAAGGCAATTGGGTGGAATTACAAATGATCGATGTAGAAACCGTTAATAATGACGATGAAGCTTTTGTGTTAAACACGGGATCGCCTCACTACGTTAAAGAAGTTACTGGTCTGGAAACCCTAGATGTTTACACAGAAGGTTACAATATACGCAATAACGAAACTTACAAAACCAACGGAATTAACGTAAACTTCGTTGAGAAAAAGCCTGATCATTTTTTTGTGAGGACTTTTGAACGTGGCGTTGAGGATGAAACCTATGCTTGTGGCACTGGTGTAACTGCAGTAGCCATGGCCATGGCAAAAAAGCAAAATCAGATTGGGCAAGTGGTAACACCCATAGTTGTATTAGGCGGCAATTTGGAAATCAACTTTAGCTACGATGGGCAAAAATTCACTGATGTGTTTTTATGTGGACCAGCGGAGAAGGTTTTTGAAGGCGAGATAAACCTATAAATCTTAGAGACTTCTGTCTTTGTAACAAAATTCAATCAAATGATTAAATGAGATTTCTCTGACTTTGTAAATCAAACTTGAAACTACTTTTGTTGTTTAACAAAATTGTTAAACATTAAAGTTAATTAGGTTTGAATAAAGAAGAACTCATTAAACAAACTGCAAAAGAGCTATTCTTTAGCAAAGGTTATCTGCACGCTACAACCCAAGAAATTGCGGATGCGGCTGGCGTTAACCGTTCGCTCATTAACTACTATTTCCGTTCTAGAGATTTACTTTTCCAAACCGTATATCGTGAAGCTGTTGATAGTTTGAAATCTCAGTTAGACAAAGTATTATATGATAAAATCCCCTTTCAGGAGAAAATGAGCCTTTTCATTGATGTATACATGAAAGAGCTATTGAAGTATCCTTATCGAGAGTCATTTTTAATTACGGAAATCTGTAGTAAAAATTTCGCATTAAAAGAAAAAAAGAAAAGTGCTGCATTAGTTCATTTCCTGAAAGAAGTTGGTGAAGAGATGGAGAAAGGTACCATCAAAAAAGGCGATCCTATTCAATTTATGTTTAACCTTTTTGCTTTAATGGCTTTCCCCGTAATTATGACGCCTTTGTATCAGAAACTTTTAGATATCTCAAAAGAAAAATACAGCACACTTATTTCTGAAAGAAAGCAAATTATTTTAGATCAAATTTTTAACTAGAACCTTCAAAATCAACATATATACACAATGAACCCATCAAGAGTTACCTTCATTAAAGATAAAATACAAACTCTTGATAGCTTCATTACCATTAAACACAAATGCATACTTCAATGAAACAATCATCACTTTTATTATCGCTAACGGGTTTAGCAGCCTTGTTTATGGCATCATGTAGTTCTGGTGGCAAAGACCCAAAAGCAGGTGGACCTCCTGCTGGCCCCCAAAATTACCCAGTGGTACAAATTAACGAATTCAACACTACGTTAGAAAGCGACTATCCAGCAATGCTAGAAGGTCAGCAAAACGTAGACATCAGACCAAAAATTGATGGTTTTATTGAGAAAATCTACGTAGATGAGGGTGCTACAGTAAAGCAGGGCCAACCTCTATTTGCTATTAACGCACCTCAATATGAGCAAGCAGTAAGAACTGCAGAAGCAGCCATTAGAAGTGCAGAAGCTGAAGTAAATGCAGCTCAATTACAATACAACAAAACTAAACCTTTGGTAGAAAAGGACATCATCAGCAAGTTCGATTTAGAAAATGCAGCTTTGACACTTACTTCTAAAAAAGCAAACTTAGCGCAAGCCAAAGCAGCTTTAGTGAACGCAAAAGTGAACTTAGGCTACACCGTGGTCAACTCGCCTGTAAATGGTGTAATTGGTACTATTCCTTATAAAGTTGGTGCATTGGTAAGCAGCACTAGTCAGCAACCTTTAACTACCGTTTCTAGCATTAGTAAGGTTTATGCTTACTTCTCGTTAAACGAAAAGCAGCTATTACAGATTGCCAGAAATACGAAAGGCCGTACCTTGGAAGATAAAATCAAGCAAATCCCTAACGTGACTTTAGTTTTAGCAGATGGTTCTATCTATTCAGAAAAAGGTAAAATTGAAACCATCAGCGGACAAATCAATGCACAAACAGGAGCTTCGAGTTTAAGAGCTACGTTTCCAAATCCAAATGGTTTGTTACGTTCTGGTTCTAGTGCTTCTATCCGCATTCCACAATTGGTAGAGAACGCCTTATTAGTTCCTCAAAAATCTACTACAGATATCCAAGGAAAGAAATTTGTTTACTTGGTTAACGATACTGCTGGCGTAAAACCTACCAACGTAGAAATTATGGAATTAACCAAAGGAAACTACTTTGTGGTAACTAAAGGCTTAAAAAACGGCGATAAAATTGTGTTAGAAGGTTTTGCTTCTTTAAAAGATGGAGACAAGATAAAGCCACAAATTAAACCTGCCGATTCTGTATTTGCAGAAGCTAAAAATAAAACCCCAAACCCCTAAAGGGGATTAAAAAAGACTAAGCGTTAATCAGCCTCATTCCCCCTTTAGGGGCAAGGGGGTAAAATCTTAAAATCGTAATTCGATTCTTATGTTTAAAAAATTTATCGACAGGCCAGTACTTTCTACAGTAATCTCCATCATTATTTTGATTTTGGGCGTACTGGGGATTATCACTTTGCCTGTTTCGCAATACCCAGAAATTGCACCACCAACGGTGCAAGTATCTGCTTCTTACCAAGGTGCTAATGCCGATGTGGTAATGAGTAGTGTAGTGGTTCCGCTTGAGGAACAAATTAACGGTGTGGAAGACATGACTTATATGACTTCATCGGCCGGAAATGATGGCTCTGCAACGATTACCATCAACTTTAAGTTAGGCACAAACCCGGATTTAGCTGCTGTAAACGTACAAAACCGTGTAGCTCGTGCTACCAGTTTATTACCAGCTGAAGTAACCAGAGCGGGTGTAATTACCGCTAAAAGACAAGCCAGTAACGTACTAATTTTCTCGCTCTATAGTGATGACCCTGCATACGATCAGAAATTCTTACAAAACTATGCGGAGATCAATATCATTCCTCAAATTAAGAGGGTAACAGGTGTGGGAGATGTAAGTGCCTTTGGTCAGTCTATCTATACCATGCGTTTATGGTTGAAACCAGATGTGATGGCTGCTTACGGATTAATTCCTAGCGATGTTAGCGCAGCATTAGCCGACCAAAATATTGAAGCCGCACCTGGACAACTGGGAGAACAAGCGGCAGAATCATTTCAATACACTTTAAAATATACTGGTAGATTAAAAGACGAAACTCAATTTGGTGACATCATTATTAGAACCGCCGAAAATGGACAGGTTTTAAAATTGAAAGATGTTGCCCGAATAGAAATGGGTGCGCAAAGTTATGCCAGTTCTATTAGCTTTAACAAGAAACCTGGTTTAGGTTTTATGGTAAACCAAACCGCCGGTTCAAATGCTAAGGAAGTAATTGATGGGGCTTTGAAAGCTGTAAAAGCAGCAAGCGCTGATTTTCCTAGTGGTGTAAAATATGATATTTTAACCAACGTAAACGACTTCTTAGATGCCTCTATCGAAAAGGTATTACACACCTTAGTTGAAGCCTTTATCTTGGTATTTATTGTGGTATTTATTTTCCTTCAGGATTTTAAATCGACTTTAATTCCAGCTATTTCGGTACCGGTAGCTATTGTGGGTACATTTTTCTTCCTAAGTTTATTTGGCTTTACTATCAACCTACTCACTTTATTTGCATTGGTACTGGCCATTGGTATTGTGGTAGATGATGCCATTGTAGTCGTCGAGGCTGTGCACGCCAAGCTCGACAAGGGCTACAAATCTGCCAAAAAAGCTACGCAAGATGCGATGGAAGAAATTACCGGAGCCATCATTTCCATCACTTTGGTAATGGCGGCGGTATTCGTTCCAGTAAGTTTTATCAGCGGTTCATCGGGTG
The DNA here is from genome assembly GCA_029959615.1 of Flavobacteriaceae bacterium PS02338. Classification (GTDB taxonomy): domain Bacteria; phylum Bacteroidota; class Bacteroidia; order Sphingobacteriales; family Sphingobacteriaceae; genus Pedobacter. The sequence goes on from JASCOD010000001.1 coordinate 222,950, forward strand.
TATTCTATAAACAGTTTGGTTTAACCTTAGCGATATCAATTATCTTATCGGCAATTAATGCATTGACTTTAAGTCCGGCTTTATGTGCACTATTATTAAAACCACACAAGGATGACCATGAGGAGAAGAAAGGATTTATGAAACGCTTTTATGCGGCTTTCAATACTTCTTTCGAAACCATGACCCGCAAATACAAGGGTTCGGTTTACTTCTTGGCTAAGAAAAAATGGATAGCAGGATTAGGTTTGCTAGCTTTCATTGTAGCACTAGTTTGGGCGATGAATACTACGCCTAAAGGTTTCGTACCAAATGAAGACTTAGGCTCAATCATGTCAGATATTTCATTGCCTCCAGGTACTTCACAAGAACGAACCAACGAGGTAATTACTAAAATCGACAGCATTGTGGCTACTGTTCCTGAGGTGAGGCTTACCTTAAAAGTAATTGGTAGAGCGATGATCAGTGGTTCTGGAAGTTCTTACGGAATGGTGATTGCCCGTTTAAAGCCTTGGGATCAGCGTAAACGCGATGTAAAAACCATTATTGGAGAACTTTTTGCAAAAACGGCTAACATCAAAGAAGCTAAAATCATCTTCTTTGCACCTCCAACCATTCAAGGTTTTGGTACTGGCGGTGGTTTCGAATTCCAGTTACAAGATAAAACTGGTGGCACCATTGCAGATTTTTCTAGAATAAGCAATGAGTTTTTAGCAGCCCTAAGTAAGCGCCCTGAAATACAATACGCAGCAACTTCATTTAACCCTAACTTCCCTCAGTATTTAATTAAGGCCAACGTAGCTAAAATTAAACAAGCCGGATTAAATGTGAATGATGTAATGAGCGTAATGCAAGGTTACTATGGCGGTGTTTATGCTTCTAACTTTAATAAATTCGGAAAGCAATATAGGGTAGTTTATCAGGCCGATCCCAAATATCGTGGCAACTTAGAAAGTTTAAATTCTGTTTACGTACGCACACCAAGTGGCACCATGGCACCTATTTCAGGTTTCATTTCTACCGAGAGAGTTTACGGGCCACAGGCAATTTCAAGGTTTAACCTTTATACTTCAATTGCAGTAACAGGAAATCCAAAACCAGGCTTTAGCTCGGGTGATGCCTTGAAAGCAGTACAAGAAGAAGCGGCTAAGATTTTACCACAAGGCTATGGTTACGAGTTCTCTGGACTGTCTCGTGAAGAGCAGTCTGCAGGAAGTCAAACTGTATTTATCTTCTTGTTATGTCTGATTTTCGTGTACTTCTTACTTTGTGCACAATACGAAAGTTACGTGTTGCCTTTAGCGGTAATTTTATCACTTCCGGTAGGTTTAGCAGGTGTATTTATTTTCGATAAGATTTTTGGTATCGATAACAACATCTACACTCAAATTACCCTCATCATGTTAATTGGTTTATTAGCGAAAAATGCCATCCTAATTGTAGAGTTTGCCGCAGAGCGAAGAAGAAAAGGAATGACCATTTTACAAGCTGCGCTAGAAGGTGCAACGGCCAGGTTAAGACCAATCTTGATGACCTCTTTTGCGTTTATCTTAGGACTTTTACCATTGATGCTATCTACAGGTGTAGGTGCAGCAGGTAACACTTCTATTGGTACTGGTGCAGTTGGAGGTATGTTAATCGGAACTGTATTTGGGGTTTTCATTATCCCAGTATTGTTTATTGTTTTCCAAACCTTACAAGAGAAAGTCAGCAGCAAATCTCCTTATGATGAAAGTGTAATGGAAAGACAAACGCATTTGAACTTCGAAAAATCAGACACTCCTGAAGACTAAATTCAGCCTATCAACATGACAAGAAATCAGAAAATATCAATATTTATCACGGGTTCCCTAATTTTAAGTTTGGGAGCTTGTGTAACCCAAAAATACAAAACACCCGAGGAGCTAAAAGCGGATGGTTTGTACAGAGACGTGGCACAAACAGACTCGGCAACTATTGCCAATTTACCAACATCAACTTTGTTTAGCGACCCACAATTACAGGCTTTAATTAAAGAAGGGATTGAAAACAATTTAGATTTAAAAAGCTCGATAGAAAGGATGAAAAGTGCTGAAGCGAACTTACGTTTGAGCAAAACTGCATTTTTACCTAGCTTAAATCTAGATGTAAACGTAACCGATAACAAACAATCTGTTGCAGCTTTAAACTTCCCTCCCGGGATTAACATTAACACCGAAACACAACTTTACAGAGCACAATTAAGTACCGCTTGGGAAATTGATGTTTGGGGTAAATTAGGAAGCGCTAAACGTTCGGCACTAGCTTCTTATTTACAAACTGACGCAGCTAAACGTGCCGTACAAACACAATTGATCAGCTCTATTGCTACCAACTACTATTCTTTATTAGCTTTAGATTTACAATTGAAAATTACGGAGCAAACCTTAGCTAGTCGCATTAAAAATGTGGAAGCAATTAAGGAACTGAAAGAAGCAGGCATTGTAAATGGGGCTGCTGTGGTACAAAGCGAAGCGAACAGATATGCTGCCGAAGTAAGTATTCCAGATTTGAAAAGAAGCATCAGAGAAACTGAAAACGCATTGAATCTTTTGTTAGGTAAAGGAGCAGGCTCGATAACTAGAAACACCTTAGATACGCAGCAAGACTACAAAGATTTGCAAGTAGGTCTTTCATCTCAATTACTGAAAAATAGACCTGATGTTCAACAAGCGGAATTGGCTTTCAGGGTTGCTTTTGAGAACACCAACTTAGCAAAAACTTACTTCTATCCTCAGTTAACTTTAACTGCTAACGGCGGCTTGTCTTCATTGAAATTAGAGAATTTCTTTAACAATTCTATTTTCTATAGCATTGTTGGGGGTTTAACACAGCCAATTTTTAACAAAGGGCAGAATAAAGCGAGATTAACTTCGGCTAAAGCAGCTCAGCAAGAATCGTATTTTGCCTTTCAGAAATCGGTGTTAACAGCTGGTTCTGAGGTATCAAACGCTCTGTATGCTTATCAGGCGGCTGTAGAAAAAGAAGCATCAAGAACAAAGCAAATAGCTTCTTTAGAAAAAGCAGTAGATTACACCAAAGAATTGCTTAAATTTAGTTCGGCAACAAATTACACAGATGTACTAACTTCTGAGCAAAGTTTATTGGCAGCTCAATTGAGTGCGGTGAATGATAAATTACAGAAATTACAATCTATTGTCACCCTGTATCGTGCTTTAGGCGGCGGCTGGAAAGAATAGCGCAAACATACCCAATTATAATTTTAAGCTCCGGACGAAAGTTTGGAGCTTTTTTTTGTATTGCCGTCATTGCGAAGAGGAACGACGAAGCAATAACGACACCTTTATAGCGCTTTGCCACTCATCGCATTGGAGGAGGCTACGTTGGGTCGCTACTCTCCCTCTGCCATATACGCAGCAATAGCAATTTTGATCTCTCCAAAATCGTAAGATCTACCAACGTGATCTCGAATCTCGTTGAGCTTGATGCTTTTAATCTCCCGAATGGCTTTCAATAAAACTTCTAACTTGTGCTTAGCAATTACCTTATCTGCACTTATTTGATTTTGTACGATGTAATGTGCCAAATGGCCTTCGATAGTTCCTTTGGTCATTTTCCTTTCGGCAGCAATTTCCGTTGGTGTTTTACCTTCGTTAAATAAAGCCAATGTCACCTCTTTTGTATCTACTTTTGGTGTTTTTTCCTTTTCAGTTTTCTTCTTACTTCCTGGTCTAGTTTCTCCTCCTGTTCGCTCCAGTTCCTCCTTATTTGGCAGGCTGAATGCCTTTTTCATCTGCTCTTCACGTTTTGCTAAACCATAAAGGTTATTCAAATCATCCTTCCCAATTTCTAAACCTACTGCTTTTGCTCCCAACAGTGCTTTAGCTCGAACAATCTTTTTGAACTGTTCATAAAACATTGCCTCCAAATCAATCAGTTCATTCAAATATTCTTTCGTCTGTTTTTGTTCCTTTACAGCTTCTATATGCTCAAAAACTATATTGCTTTGCGTTACTAAAATTGGTGTAAAATAATTACTTGCAGCTTCTGTACGAGTAATCAATGTTTCTAGATCTAAGGATTGCCCTAATACCAAAAGACGATCTATTTGCTTTAGAAACTTGTCTGCATGAACCTTAGCTGTCATCAACTCCTGTTGTAACTTTACCGCCCAAGCCAAATGGGTTTGTTTTACCGAACGCTTTTCATCTTTACTGTAACTGAACACATGTTCGTAAACAAAATTATCCAGTAAAGTAAAATTGAAGGCTTGCAGCAGTGACTGCTTTAGAAAAGCATCGGCTTCTTTAGTGATCTGCGTAACCAAACTCTCTTGCTGCTCCTTCGTCCGCGAATAATAAGCTACATTTTGGTCAGCTTTCATCCCTCTATTATTGAGGTGTGAGGTTAAGATCAGGCCATCAATAGAACGTAATCGCGATAACGCTACATAAATCTGTCCAGGAGCAAAAGCATCACCGATATCTACAATCGCCTTATCAAAAGTTAAACCCTGACTTTTATGTACGGTTATAGCCCAAGCCAACTTCAAAGGATATTGTGTAAACGTACCGATCTCCTCTTCTTCAATCTCATTAGTATGCTTATTGGTAGTGTACCTAATGTTTTTCCAAGCGTATTGTTCCAAGCTAATTGGATACTTATTTCCCTCCGGCAAAACTTCAATATAGTCGTCACGAAGATCAGTTACTACCGCTAGCTTCCCATTAAAAAAACGTTGTTCGCCTTTCGGATCATTTTTAATGAACATCACCTGCGCTCCGATTTTCAGCTCTAAAGTTTTTTCTATCGGATAAGCACTTTCCGAAAACTCCTTCTCGATAATAGCATTGTAGAAATACGATTTACCTTTCAGTTCTTTCAAGCTACCCCTATTCATCCCATCGGCTTTGCTGTTATGCGTAGTCAACGTGATGTAATTATCGCTTAAATCAGGTTTATAGTTTTCTTGGTAATGGCTTTTAAGCAGAGCGATGTCTTGCTCGGTAGCCACGTTATTCCTTAAATTATTAAGCAGGCTAATAAAAGTCTCGTCTGCCTGTCTATAGATTTTATCTAGTTCAATGTAAATCGGGGGGCTATTCTTTAAGCAAAGTGCATCAAAAAAGAAAGGACTTTGATAAAACTGGGAAAGTAATTCTTGCTCTTGATTTTTAACTACTGGGGGCAACTGATATAAATCGCCGATGAAGAGCACTTGCACACCACCAAAGTTATCGTTGTTTCGTCTTACATAGCGCAATACAAAATCAATCGCATCTAGTAAATCCGCTCGGAGCATACTCACCTCATCTATCACTAGCAACTCCATATCTAGTAAAATTCTACGCTTAATAGAATTCATACTCAGGTGTCGAACTAAACTTTTCGGTGTGTTATAAGGTACTCCAGACGGCAGTTTTTGATCTGGCGTAATACGTGGCACAAAAGTTCCAAATGGCAGCTGAAACAGAGAGTGTATGGTAACTCCAGACGCATTAATGGCGGCAATACCGGTAGGTGCAACAATTACTGCCCTTTTATGGGTTTTGGCAATAATGTTACGTAAAAAGGTAGTTTTTCCAGTACCAGCTTTTCCAGTTAAGAAAATATGCCTTGAAGTTTGATTAACAAACTTCGCAGCGAGTTCGGCAGGTTGTAGATGTTCGTTTTCTTCCAAATCAGTTGTTTTTTATAAGTAGGTAGCCTTCAAAAGATAAGTAACTAAAAGAATTTTTTTCTTTATTGTAATTACCGCTAAAAGTAGTTGCTACAAAAGTATAAGTATAATTGGGGCTTTGCTTTGTAAATAGCATTAATTCTTTTGGCACTTTGTAATAGCGGGTATTTTGATCTTCTTCCAATGTTCCTTTTTCACTTTCTATAATCAATTTTTTCACGCTGTCCCCAAGATTAAATTCGAGTGTAGGCTGTCCTGCTAAACTAATTTTAAAATTACCCAGCATCGCATCCTCATGATTCTTTGTCGGCTCTCGTTCAATTTTTAGCATTTTATTATCAAAAGTAGCTTTTGCATCTGTATAATTACTCAAGCTGATTACTGCATCATAGCCTTTAATATAAGCTAAATCGCCATTTTCATTTCTAAATTCAAATGGCAAGCTTCTATCACCATAGAAATTTAATTTCTCAATTTTTAAAAGCTTAAAGGCTGTATCGATTTTTTTCTGCTCTATTTCGTAATCATAAAGGTTTCTGCTCTTCGCATTTGCATAAATTTTATCTTCTATTTCGTTTAGGTTGGCCTTAGTAAATTGTTTTAACGACGTCAATCCGTGGCGATCTACCAGATAACGCACAACTTCTGGTATTTCCGATTTATCTTTCTTGCTTTTGCCACTCATCAGTCTTTTCAATCGAGATACTTGAGATATCTCAGAAACTGAGAATGCACTTTGAGGGCCATAAATCGCCAATACAGAAAGTATAAATAAGCTTATTGGAATAATTTTGATATTCTGATTCTTACTAAAGAGGAAGTAGACAGTAATCCCTGTTAACCAAGCGGCAAGGACCATTAAAATATACCTCGATTCGGTGATCCCATAATTGCCTACCCTTTTAACTACCGCCAAAATGAGTAGTATAATCAATGGTATCATCATCAGATAGAAAAACCTAGAAAACAGCTTAATCCACCCATTTCCTTCTTTTTCCTTAATGGGATAAATTAGTAGTAACGACAAAATACCGAAAACTGCGTACCCCAAGATCAGTGTAGAGACTAAACCTTTAGGTAGTTCCCAATTAATTGCAATTTTTGCCTCGTACACCAACAGGATAAGCAGATAGATAGTCATTAATGGAATGAGTACATATTGCGTAAATATTTTTAGTCCCTTAGGGTAGCTATCGTCTTCCTTCAAGATTTCAAAATTTGAAGGGACACCAGCCAAGAAAAAGATGGTAGCAAAACCAGCACCTACCAATACGAAAAGCCTCATATAAACATAAGACCTAATATCTACATCAAAAAGCCCATCTATAGCGAACAAAGCTATAGCCAAACCTATGTATAACACCACAGCATAAAAGGCCGAAGTTAAAAACCGAAGAAATAAAACCTTATTGTACTGCCAAAAACCATTGAGATTGCCTCTACCAATAAAAGGTGAGAAAGCCACGAGTAAGTGAAAAGCAAAAGCTAGCAAACCAAAGCGAAATGCATCTATCAAGTACTTATAGGGGTCTAGCAAAAAATACAACCCCGTAAGAAATACTAGCGCTATTATTCGTACTACCCATTTTATAGAAGAGGATATAGAACGACTTTCTACATAGGTATCCAACGCCAGTAACAAAGTTAGGCCCAGATTACAAACCAAGAGTAATTTAACCAAGTTACTGGTATATGCTTTTGAAATACCGGGACCTACTAAATAACACCAAACAATTGTGGCAATTAGAGTAATGATAACCTGTAGAGGAAAACGAGCAATAGCATTTTTAAAATTAAGCCAAAGCGTACCTATTGATGGTAATTTCATAAGTTGGATTTTATTTACCTATAACAACGATTTTATTAAACAAATGACATCACTTCTTTACGGTTTACAGCCTAATTCTTAAAGTTAATTAGTTGCGTGCTGCTTAATGATATCATTTCTTATCTCAAATTTACATTATAACTAAATAAAAAACCACCCTAAGATCTCGCTTTATCGAGTTCTTAGGATGGCTACAAAAACATTAGACAGAGAAAACTACCTATTACCTATAAATAGAGCATCTAGTCCCTAATGATATGAGTATTAATCCCCATAAGATCTTAAAAACTGTAAATAGTTAGCGTGCTTAGTTAACCACCAGCTTATATCCTTTTCCGTGAACATTAATAATCTCTACCTTCGGATCTTCTTTAAGGTATTTGCGCAGCTTACTCAAAAACACATCCATACTACGACCGTTGAAGTAATTGTCATCATGCCAAATATTAATCAGCGCTTCTTCACGGGTAAGTACGCTATTTTTCTTAAGACATAACAACCTTAGCAATTCCGCTTCTTTTGTAGATAGCTTTTGTTGGTCTCCATTAAAATGGATAAGTTGTGTGGTATAATCGAAAGTATAACTACCTATTTCAAATTGTTTTGGTTCTTCTTCTTGTGTTGGTTGTTGTGCAGAAGCCACACGCTTCAACAATGCATTAATACGAAGCAGCAATTCTTCAATTCTAAATGGCTTAGTGATATAATCATCACCCCCTAGATCATAAGCTAGAGATTTATCTTCCATCATTGATTTCGCGGTAGCAAAAATAATAGGAACATATTGATCTACCTTTCTAATTTCCTTGCCCAAAGTGAAGCCATCTTTTTTGGGCATCATTACATCTAGGATACAAAGATCAAAAGGTTGTTTACCAAAAGCTTTTAAACCCTCCTCACCATCTGTACACAGAACCACTTCAAAATTACCCTTAATCTGCAAGTAATCTTGCAGCAACAAACCTAAATTCGGGTCATCCTCAACCAGCAGTATTTTCTTCATATCAATTGCTTAATTTAATGGTAAATGAATTACAAATGTGGTGCCTTTATCTTTCTCACTCAACACTTTAATCGAACCGTTCATTTGTCCTATAATATCGTTTACGTAGCTTAATCCCAAACCAAAACCTTTTACATCGTGCAGGTTACCGGTAGGTACTCTATAAAACTGATCAAATATCCTTTTAGTTTGTTCTTTGCTCATTCCAATACCTTCGTCCTCCACCTCTATCAAAATACCTTTTGACTGGCTTCTAGTTCTAATGGTTATTTTAGGACTTACTGGACTGTATTTGTTGGCATTATCAATCAAATTGTAAATCATATTCGAAAGATGTAGCTCATCACCAATCACCACATCCGGATTGGCTTCCAATTCCAAAACTATACTTGCATCTTTCTTCTGCAATTGCAAGCTCATGCTATCTACCACCAAAGAAATCAAATCATTCATGGCTACAGGTTTACGCTCTAAGTTAAGTTCTTTCTTATCTAGCTTAGCTACGTTTAACACCCGTTCAATATGGTTCCCCAATCTTACATTTTCATCGTAAATGATACCTGCCAAGCGATTTACCCGTGCTTTATCTGGAGCTAAATCAGGATCTTTCAATGCCTCGCTCGCAATCATAATGGTTGCTACAGGAGTTTTAAACTCATGGGTCATGTTGTTAATGAAATCTGTTTTCATTTCCGAGAGTTTTTTCTGGCGGATAATGGCATAAATTGTATAAGCAAAAATCGAAACTAGCACCAACAACAAACCTACAGACGACGCCAAGGTTACAAACATATTATTAAAGATCAGCGAGTTCTTATTTGGGAAACTCACATACAACATCCCTGGGTCTTTAATCATTAAATCGTTACCGAAAATAATCTTCTGAAAGGTATTTTTAGGCAGGACATCTCCACTAGGCAGAGAAACATTCTGGTAAATCACTTTCTCCTTTTGGTTAGAAAGTGTGACCCAATAGTTATAATCTAAATCAATATTCTTACTAATCAATTCTCGTTTAATCAAGGTATCCAGGTTTTCTTGACTGGGCATTCGTTCTTCCAAAGGGATGTCCTTGTTCGCCATCTCTTTCGCCACATCTCGCAATAGCATTACATTACGCCCATTAGCAAACAGATTTACTGTATCAGCATAAAGTTGTTCTAGTTCTGCCTTGTAAGCATGCTCTGCCTTTGCCTCTTCTATTTTAAACCTAACCCTCAAATCAGGATCTACAGCAGGCAATGTGATAAACTGTGGTCTAAAATCTGTTGGGCTAAATGCCAAATAAATAATGGAATCTGGCAATTTATCCAGCCTAATATCTTTTCTCTTCTTAGTATAATTAGAAGAAAATTGACGACTTAACACTCTTCCATCCTTGGTTCTTACCTCGTTGATATTATAGGTTAAGGTATTATTAGCATTAGGCTGCGGATTAGATAAGATGGCATAATCTTCTTCACTGATGATCTGCGGCTGAAGATAGTTCTCGTTAATGATACTATCTTGTGAATTTAGATAAGCTAAAATTTGCTGTTGGTGACGTAAAAGTCTTCGAATCTTACCCTCTTTGTATCTTTCTTTAAATGCAACGATACTATCGGTTTTACTCCGAATGTTACTTACTTCAAGCTCTTTGAATTCATCATCTTTTTTATTGATGCGACGAATAACGTTCTGCTTCTGTATTTTATTTACAACAGAACTTAAGGCTTGGTTCACGTTCTGCTCAAAAAGTTGCGATTTTAGGTTGTACGACTCTCTAATGTAATACATCTGCATTACAAAAACACCTAACAACGCAAAGGTCATAAGGGCGGTAATTATCCAAAGGCTCTTCTTTTTCATCGCAACTATTTCAAAAATAGCGAAGATAAAAAGGAAAGCAGCTATCCTTTAACAATTTTTAACAGTACGCAAACGTAAAAAAGCCATTCGGTTTTTCACCAAACGGCTCTAAAATTATAAGTTGTTTTCTTAAAAAGCGGTATTAAAAAGGCAAATCGTCATCTTCACCAGCAGCTGTACTTACATCAGCTGGTGCTGCATATTGAGGTGCTGCTGCAGTTGCGCCTGCTGTATTAGCCAAGGCCGTGATACGCCAAACTACTAAACTGTTAAAGTATGAAGTAACTCCATCTTTATTTGTCCATGGACGACCACGTAAGTTAAATGAAACTTCAATATCGTCTCCAACTTTCAAATTATCAAGTAGAGCGGTCTTATCCTGTAGCGATTCAAATCTAATATATTCTGGATATGTTGGATTTTCCGCATATTCTATAATCAAATCACGTTTTTTAAACGTTTCACTCACTTGTTGTACTGCACCAATTTCGTGCACCTTACCTTTAATTTCCATGTCTGTACTATAATATTTCTCTTCCACCCAAATCTCTATATTTTTATTGATAACTTCGCAAATCATATGACACAAGTTTTCCACACCAAGAGCAAGGTCATCGTTACCTGCAACAAAAGACTATCATCCTATTTACAAGCAGAAGTAGAAGAACTTGGCTATACCATAGTAAGGGCCTTCTCTACAGGCGTTGAGCTTAACATCACGCTTACCGAGTGTATAAAACTTAACCTCAACTTGCGTTGCGCAAGCCAAATACTATATTGCCTAAAAAGCTTTAAAGCCAAAAATCCAGAAGAACTTTATGAAGTTTTAAAAGGAATGGAATGGGAAGAGTTAATTGATTTCTCAGGATATTTTTCTGTAACCTCAAATGTAGACAACCCATTCATTACCACACCGCTATTTGCTAACTTAAAAGTTAAGGATGCCATAGTGGATAGAATTAAAGATAAAAAGGGCATTCGCCCAAATACGGGATCTGATGCCAATAAAGTAGTAGTTCATTTATACTGGAAAGATAGCGATGCTGATATCTTTATTGATACCAGTGGCGAAACACTCAGCAAACACGGTTACAGGAAAATTCCAGGCAAGGCACCTATGCTCGAAGCACTTGCCACAAGTGTAATTATGGCAACAAAATGGGACAAAAAATCTCCATTTATCAATCCAATGTGTGGCTCTGGAACCTTAGCTATCGAAGCTGCATTATTAGCCACCAACCGCAGGCCTGGTTTATACAGGATGAACTATGGCTTTATGCATATCATAGGCTATGATGAAGAAGTTTTCTTTGCAGAAAGAAGAATTTTAAAAGATCAGGTTATAAAAAATGTAGAGCTACAGATTGTTGCTACCGATCTTTCTGAAGATGCAGTAGAAGTAAGCAGAAAAAACGCTAAAACTGCTGGAGTAGATCAGATTATTCAATTTGAGGTATGTGACTTTGCTGAAACCCAAATTCCAGATGGTGGAAAGGGAGTGGTTATCTTTAATCCAGAATACGGCGAAAGACTAGGCACACATAGCAAACTCGAGCTAACCTACAAGCGAATGGGCGATTTCATGAAGACAAATTGCAAGGGCTATCATGGTTATATCTTTACTGGAAACCCAGATCTTGCAAAAAAAATTGGGCTGAAAGCTGACATAAAAATAGAGTTCTATAATGGCAAACTCGACTGTAGAATGTTAGAGTATGAACTATATGACGGCAGTAGAAGACCCGATAACGAACGGCCTACCAAAAATGGTTAAAAAATTTCCAAACACATAGGTTGTAATTGTACTTATCCTATTTCAAATTGTTGTAGTTGGCAAAGTATTTGCCTATATTTGAGGACACTAACTACCTACATAATGAAAGAAACCTACAAAAAGGAGATGCAACGCATTGCCGTAAAAATCAGAAAAGTAAGAGAGTACAAAAACCTTTCGCAAGGCTATTTAGCTTCTAGAATAGGAATTTCCCAAAATGCCTATAGTAAAATAGAGCTAGGTTACAGTAAAATTACTCTCGACAGGCTTTTCCACATCGCCAAGCTACTTGACGTAGACACCTATGAATTACTGGCTTCAAAAAGAAACTAGAATTTACAAAAACGTATAGCTTGAGAATGCTCAATGATTAAAACCATTGAGCATTTTATTTTTCTATTGTTCTTCAACTCATTACATCATTTCAATATACATTCCAAAGATTAACCATCGCAACCTACAAGAATATCGCATAAATTTGTCCTATGCAAAACATCTTAAATCAAACTATTGCATTTGTTAAGGCAACGCTAGCCAATGCAGAAGCAGGCCATGATTGGTTCCACATCGAACGAGTGTATAAAACTGCCCAACACATTAATCAAGCCGAGCAAGCTAACGAACTAATCGTTGCATTAGCGGCCTTGTTACATGATATTGCCGATAGCAAATTTAATGGAGGAGATGAAGAAATTGGCCCCCAAAAAGCTGGTGACTTTTTAACGAGTATTGGTATCGATCCTGATGTGATCAATGAAGTAAAACTGATTATCAAAAACCTCTCCTACAAAGCAAGTCTAGGTGAAATAACCTATTTTTCAAAAGAATTAAATGTAGTGCAAGATGCAGACAGGCTTGATGCCATCGGCGCCATCGGTATCGCTAGAGCGTTCACCTACGGAGGTTACAAAAACAGGGTACTATTTGATCCCGAAATTGAGCCAAACCTGAAAATGAACAAGGAGGAATACAAAAACACAACAGCTCCCACCATCAATCATTTTTACGAAAAACTGTTGCTATTAAAAGATTTAATGAAGACAGAAACTGGTAAAGCAATGGCGCAGCAACGACATGATTTCATGATCACCTATCTTGATCAATTCTACGAAGAATGGGAAGGCAAAAAATAAACTAAAAATATTAGCTATTTTACTATATTTGTTAGTAAAATAGCTAAGTATGTCTGATAGGTTAAGGGATAAATTAAACATATTAGCCGATGCGGCCAAATATGACGTTTCATGCTCGTCGAGCGGCAGTAATAGAAAGAATACAAACAAAGGTCTTGGAAATGGGCACCAATCAGGTATTTGCCATACTTATACAGAAGATGGAAGATGTGTTTCCTTACTTAAAATCCTTTTAACCAACCATTGCATTTTTGATTGTGCCTATTGCGTTTCCAGACGCAGCAATGATATTGAACGTGCTGCTTTTACAGTAGACGAAGTGGTAGAACTGACCATGAATTTCTATCGCAGAAATTACATAGAAGGTCTTTTCTTAAGTTCCGGCATCTTCAAAAATGCCGACTTTACGATGGAGCGGCTACTTCGTGTAGTAAAAAAACTACGACTAGAGCAGAACTATAATGGCTACATCCACTTAAAAACCATTCCTGGGGCAAGCGATGAACTCATTACAGAAGCCGGACTTTACGTAGACAGGATGAGTATTAACCTAGAAATGCCCACAGAAACCGGACTGAAGTTATTAGCACCAGAAAAAAGCCACCAAGATGTAATTAAGCCTTTGGGCTTTGTAAAGAACCAGATTGTACAGTTTAAGGAGGAAAAAAAACTGATTAAAAGTGTCCCTAAATTTGTTCCTGCCGGACAAAGCACACAAATGGTAATTGGTGCCACACCAGAAACCGACAAAGAAATCATGTATACTGCCGCTAATTTCTACAAAAGCTTTTCGCTAAAACGAGTTTATTACTCTGGCTACATTCCTATTAGCAATGATAGTAGAATGCCAATTTTGGGCACTCAACCACCATTGTTACGAGAAAATAGGCTTTACCAAACCGATTGGCTAATGCGTTTTTACGGTTTTGATGTTCGCGAATTACTTAACGACAATAATCCTCATCTAGATACTGATATTGACCCAAAATTAAGCTGGGCTTTACGCAACATGCACCATTTCCCCATTGATATCAATACCGCAGACTATCAAATGATTTTACGTGTGCCCGGAATTGGTGTCGGTTCTGCTCAAAAAATTGTTCAGGCCAGAAAGTTCGGAAAACTTTATATCCATCAGTTAAAGAAAATTGGAATTGCTTACAATAGAGCAAAACATTTCATTACTTGTACCGATAGCCCCTACCAACTTAAGGATTTCCAAAGCCACCAGATTAAGGGCTTCATTTTAGCCGAAAGCCAGAGCAAATATTTGAAGACACCTAATGAACAGCTTTTACTTTTTTAACGATCGCCTTTTTGTCATCTCGAGATACGAGGAATCTATTATTATGACAATGTTTCAAGTAGATTTATTTCATAGCTGCTTCGCTGCGCTCAGAACGACAGGCCGCATTTTAAGTAATCTTTTCAGCACAGCATCATGATTTACATTTTCGACGGCAGCTTAGAAGGTATGCTTACTTCGGTATTTGAGTGGTTTGAAAGAAAACCAGGATTAACCAAGTTAGTCGCTAAAGAAAGGTATCAACCTGATGCCTTTAGTGAATCTTTCGAGATCTTAACAGATAGAACCAAAGCAGACAGAGTATGGAAAGGACTTACCAAACGATTAGACAGAGATTGGATGCGAAAAATTTACTGTGCTTACCTCTCAGAAAAACATGAAGTACACCAAAACATCTTTGATCTCTGCGCTTATATTTTTCAAAATCCGGCAGGTGCTGAGAAAAACTATGGAAATGCACAGGTACTAAACATTGCGCAAACTGCCAGAAAAGTAGAAAGAGAAAAACATAGAATGGAAGCCTTTATTCGTTTTCAAAAAACAGCAGATCATATTTTTTATTGTGGCATAGATCCAGATTTTAATGTCATTCCATTATTGGTTAATCATTTTAAAAACCGTTATGCCGACCAACAGTGGATGATTTATGACATCAAAAGACACTATGGAATTTTCTATAACCTACAAACAGTAGATGAAATTGAAATGGATATCGATGTTGACTTATTGAAAAAATCAAATCAGCATATGTTAGATGAGCAGGAGGTTTTATACGCCGATTTATGGAAAAACTACTTCAAAAGCACCAATATTGCAGTCCGTAAAAACACCAAACTGCATACGCAACATGTTCCCAAACGCTATTGGAAGTACCTTACAGAGAAGTTATAGAAGCAATTGGGCTTAATTTCTAATATTAGAATTTGCCAGCTCGTCTTACAAAACCTAGAATATGCTATCTATTTATATGGTTTAAAATTATATTGCAGCAGTTAACATTATCTTAACTTATTAGCTGTAATTTAGCTTATTAATACCATTGGAAGCATTAGACAAACACATTAATAAAATATACAGATGAAATTCAGTGTACTGGTTTTAATTACAGCACTTGCCGTGAGCCTATCCATTGGCTTAGTCAATTATCACTTTCAGCAAAGCTGGTACTACCTACTTATTTCTTTCGGAGTTTCTTTCGGCACAAGCTTTTTGGTTTTTTATTACCTCTTAGAAAGATACATTTATAGTAAAATCAAGCTTATATACAAGCAAATACACAATTTGAAGCTTGGAAAGGATTTAAAGGAAGCACTTGGAGAATATGTAAGTGCCGACCCTATAAATGACGTGCAACAAGAAGTAGAAGAATGGGCTGGTGCCAAAAAGAAAGAAATTGAACTGCTAAAAAAGCAGGAACGCTTTAGAAGAGAATTTCTTTCTAATGTCTCCCACGAGTTCAAAACGCCGCTTTTTGCCATCCAAGGTTATATTGAAACGTTACAAGATTGCATTGTTGACGATCCGGAAATGGCCGTAAAATTTCTAAAAAAGGCCGAAAATAATATTGAAAGACTAAGCTATCTGATCGAAGATTTAGATTCCATCTCCAAATTAGAAACAGGCGAAATTCCGATCAATTATATTCGTTTTGATTTTGTTCCGCTAGTTAAGGAAGTATTTGAAATACTAGAAGACAAAGCACTTTCAAACCAAACCAAACTCATTTTCAAGGACAAGTATACTGCGCCTACAATGGTTCATGCTGACAGGGAAAAAATTAGGCAGGTGATGATGAACCTTATTCAAAACTCGATTAAGTATGGCAAGGAAAACGGCTCTACTTCTATAAAGATTTTTGAACTTCACGATCAGTATTTGGTAGAGGTTACCGATGATGGAATGGGCATCGAAGAAAAACACCTCCCTCGCCTATTCGAACGCTTCTACAGAATAGATTCGCACCGCTCGAGAAAAGAAGGGGGTACTGGTTTAGGATTAGCAATTGTTAAGCACATTTTAGAGGCACATCAGCAAACCATCTCGGTACGTAGCACTCCAAATATCGGTACTACTTTTGCTTTTACGCTTCAAAAAAGCAACGAACCTTTATTAAATTACGTTAAAAGATAATCTACATTAACCTCATTCTAGGTTAGCAGAAGGCATTTTACTCGGAAACAATCCATTAACTTTTCGTAAACAATTAAAATTGTCGCCAAAGTTAACATTAACTTAACATTGCGAATTTAATTTTGCAGCATATTTAAATACGAGTATGAGTAATATATTTAGCTTCTTTACACCTAAAGACAAAAAGTTCCAGCCATTATTTGAACAAGCGGGAAGTAACGTTAGGAAAATCGCGGAAGCACTTCTAGTAGTAGTGACTACTGACGATATCGAAAAAAGAAAAGAAGCCATTAAAGAGGTAGAACGTCTTGAACATGTTGGCGACGACATTACCCACACAATCTTTATTGAATTGAGCAAGAATTTTATCACGCCATTTGATAGAGAAGATATCCACTCTTTGGCAAGCGCTATTGATGATATCGCGGATTACATTCATGCATCAGCAGGCAACATAGAACTTTACAACGTAACCAACATTGGAGAACCAATGGTAAAATTAGCCGAGTTACTAGTAGAAATGTGTACTGACCTTGAAAAAGCCATCAAAGAATTGAGAAGCTTTAAAAACATCAGGGTAATTGCAGATGCTTGCGTAAGAATTAACAGTGCGGAAAACCAAGCAGATTATACTTGTAACCTTGCTATTGCTCGTTTGTTCGAGTTTGAAACAAATGCAATAGAGCTAATTAAGCAAAAAGAGGTATTACAAACCTTAGAAATTGCAACTGACAAATGTGAAGATGCTGCCAATGTGCTAGAATCTATCTTGGTTAAAAACGCATAAGACCATTATGACCATACTTTTATTAATTATTGTTTTAGCCCTCATCTTCGATTACATCAATGGTTTCCATGATGCAGCTAACGCAATTGCAACCATCGTAGCTACAAAGGTACTTACACCTTTCCAAGCGGTAGTATGGGCTGCATTTTTCAACTTCTTGGCTTACTGGGTATTTGGTTTCGGTGTTGCCGATACAGTTGCTAAAACAGCCAATACCATGGAAATTAACCTTACCGTTATATTGGCCGGAATAATCGCAGCTATTATATGGAACCTGTTAACCTGGTGGTTCGGTATCCCTTCTAGTTCATCGCATACTTTAATTGGTGGCTTTGCAGGCGCAGCAGTTGCTCATGCAGGCTTAGATGTGGTAAACTGGTACAAAGAAGGCAAAGTTGGTGAAATGCCATCAGGAGTTTTAGTAATTGTTGGCTTTATTGTATTGGCACCACTCATCGGAGCCATTGTTTCCTATTTTATTTCAATTTGGCTACTACATTCAGCGAAGAAAAGCATTTGGCCAAAGGTTTTTACGCTTTCCCTGATGATTGCAACCATCGTTTTTGTATACTTTCAGATGGTGCCTTACGAACAAATACACAAGCCTCGTTTCGAATCTGAATTTTGGAGCGTAGTATTCGAATCGCATAACATCAAATGGTTCCTAGTTGCCTTTATCATACTTACCATTAGTTCATTCTGTTTGATTTTCAGCTTTTTGAGTCATCATCAATCTACAAAATGGCTTAGAAAAATGCAGTTGCTATCATCTGCGGCTTTCAGTTTAGGCCACGGTGGTAACGATTCACAAAAGGTAATGGGTATTATTGCGGCAGCAATTATAGTATATGTACACCAAAGTGGGCTTACTATGGAAAGCATGCCAGATTGGCTACACGTAGTATTGCCGTCTAAAGATGCTAACGGAGACGAAATCCCGGCACATATGCACCCTTGGATTCCATTAGCTTGTTATACAGCTATCTCTGTAGGAACTTTAAGTGGTGGATGGAAAATCGTAAAAACGATGGGTTCTAAGATCACGAAAGTAACACCATTTGAAGGCGTAACTGCAGAAACTGCTGGTGCTTTAACACTTTACTTTACTGAACATTTAAAAATTCCAGTAAGTACTACGCACACCATTACGGGATCTATTATTGGCTCTGGATTAACCAAAGGAACTTCTGCGGTTAAATGGGGAGTAACTGTTAAATTAATATGGGCTTGGGTATTAACAATACCTGTTTCGGCAGCGCTAGCAGCGATATTATACTACATTCTTGCCTTATTTATTTAAGGAAGATTTTTCATAAAAGAAAAGGCAGTTGATTTAATCAGCTGCCTTTTCTTTTATAAGCCACGTCATTGCGGGGCACTAAGCAATCTTTAAAGATAATGAGATTGTAGTGCCTTGCAATGAAGAAAGAGCTAAACACTACTCAACAAAAATTCATCTATCACTTCTACCGCGTTTTTAAATCGCCCTTCTCCTATTCCGGAGACTACTTTATAATTTGCACCGAGCGCCTTCAATTCTTGATGCCAAATTTCCATAAAATGTTCCCGTTGGTTAGGGAAATCTCTCAAAGGGTCATCCTGCCAAGGCAAATCAATATCCAACAAGACATAAAAATCGTATGGATTTTTTTCCAATGCGTCAAGTACAATTTGTGGTGTTTCCCCAAAGAAAGCATCACTCCATATCTTTACTGTTAAAAAAGTAGTATCACAGATGATAAAGTCTGTTTCGGTCATTGCCAATACAGACTGCTCTAGGGCCAATTGCCCATGAAACATATTCACTTCATCTTGCAAAGTGCAATCTTCTGTTAGTGCCTCGCAGTAATAACGGGCATATTCTGGAACCCAAGGCACTTGGTAGTATTTTGCTAATAATGTAGACATGGTAGATTTTCCAGTACTTTCTGGGCCAACGATAGCTATCTTTTTAATAATGTGCTTGTTCACGATAAGTCTTTCTCCAATCTAAATAACCCTTTAGGGCGATGACAACCAAAATGGCATACAACAAGGCATACACACTTAGATCTTTATATATCAACAATGGTACGTAGCAGATATCTACAATGATCCATAAAATCCAATTCTCAAGTATTTTTCTGGTAAGCATAATTTGGGCTACCAGACTTACCGCTGTACAAAAACCATCCTCATAAGGAACATTGCTTGGCGTGTATTTATCCAGCAGGAAGCCCAATATTGCAGTTAACAATGCAATTACGAATAACGCAACAGTCCAGTACTTAAAGCTGAGTCTAACGACAGGTTTTTCTTCTTGCTTTTTTTTCTTTAACCAAAACCACCATCCATAAAAAGCCGTGAAAAGGAAATAGAATTGCAAAGCGAAATCACCAAACAAATGGCTCTCAAAATACAGTATAGCGCTAATTACAATACTTAAAATAGATACAGGCCAGTTAAAGATGTTTTCTTTTGCCGCTAGATAAATGCAGGCAATGGTACTGATAAAGCCAAACCACTCTAACCAAGAAGTTTGTTGAAGTTGCTGAATTAATTGTTGCCAAATAGCGGCGGCTTCGAGTAAAACCATTGATCAAATATAAATGGTCTATATTGTTTTAGCCACAGATGCACAGATTTTATTTGTTAATCTCAAGCAATAAGTTTTATACTATTACAATTTTCAACCATTAAATTTAAAGGGAATCAAACATTAACAGGGGATATCTGTGTATCTGTGGCTAACCAAAAAAGGTCTATAAAAAAGAATTCCGGTAGGAAACAACGCCTACCGGAAAATAAACCAAACAAACTATTTATGAAGAATACCCTCTTGCGAGGATGCTTTAGATCAAATTTTAAATTGCTGTCTCAATCTGTAACAACAACATCTATTAAACTCTAATTGTTTTCTTTTATTACAACATTTTTGCCAATAATCCCTAAACCCCTATTTCATGACGTTAACATGACCTAGTACGTGTTTAAATCACACTATCTCAATTTTAGCATTCTAATAAATTGGCATAATGTTTCCAAATCAATAGCTCATTTTGTCAGTAGGCGCTAGCAGTATAGCCCTATAAAACAGACAGTGTATCGTAAAATAGACAACCACAAAACAACTAATAACCAATTAGTTATACCAAAATCACTTCTTTACAACACGCCAAATGATTCCACTTACGTCATCCGCCACCAATAATGCTCCATCTGTTGCCACAACCACTCCCACTGGCCTGCCATAAACTTCGCTTTTTGAAGCATCAGCAATAAAGCCCGTTAAAAAATCTCGCATTGGCCCTGTTGGCTTACCATCTTTAAAAGGTACGAAGGCAACTTTATATCCTGTTAGTTGAGATCTGTTCCAAGAACCATGCTGGCCAATAAATGCACCACCTTGATATTTAGCCGGAAACTTATTGTTGGTATAAAAGGCTAGTCCTAGTGAAGCGGTGTGCGAGCCCAAAGCGACATCTGGCACTAGGGTTTTCTTCACCAATTCTGGATTTACACCTTTCAACCTTGGGTCTTCATGCTGACCGAAATAGGCATATGGCCAACCATAAAATCCACCATCTTTAACGCTGGTAATATAATCTGGCACCAACTCATCTCCTAAACCATCTCTTTCATTTACGGCAGTCCATAACATATTGGTTGTTGGTGCCCAATCCATCCCTACAGGATTACGCAAACCACTAGCAAAAGTTCTTTCGCCGGTACCATCTGGGTTTACTTCCAAAATCGCAGCTCTTCTTACTTCATGGTCCATTCCATTTTCTCCAACATTACTAGCTGAACCAACCGAAATGTAGATTTTATCTTTCGCTTTGCTCACCAAGAGATTTCTAGTCCAATGGTTGTTGTAGCCTCCAGCTGGTAAGCTTACAATTTTCTTTCCTGCAGCAGTAATTTTAGTATCACCAGATTTATAAGCGAACATCCACAAACCATCTGTATTAGCTACATAAAATGAGTTTCCAATAAAAGCCATTCCAAAAGGCTGATTTAAACCTGAAAGAAAAGTAGTAGTCAAATCTGGCTTCCCATCTTGGTTGGTATCTCTAAACAATACAATCGTATTTACACTCTTGCCACCAACTTCAGATTTTGCTTTTCCCGAAATAGCATTGGCAATCTTTTCCTTAGTACTACGTTCTGAATTAGAAAGCGCAACCAAAATATCTCCATTGGGCGCAATGATAATATTTCTGGGGCTTTTCATACCGTCCGCAAATCTGCTTACTACAAATCCTTCTGGTGCAATCGGCATTTGATTAGCTGGCCAATCAATTACCTTGCTGAAATTATTTTTTGATGCCGTAGTATCCGGTGCTGGAAGGTTTAACGTATCCACGTCTGTAGCCGCATGTACCGTATCGGCTGTTTTATCATTTCTATTAGCACTATTACAGGCTGCAAAGAGCGAAGCAGATATTGCCAATAGCCCTAGATATTTTATTTTCATATAATCTCCTTATTAATTAACTTCCTTAGTAAACACCTATAGCATCAAGTTGTTTTCTATTCATCTTACAGCATAAAAACATGTATCACTATAGAGAATAACAGATGTTTTAAAGCCTTCAATATATTTTAAAATAATCGTCAGAAAATTGAGCAGCAAATTGTATCTTTGCATCCCGACAGAGCAGTTGGGATTTTCATTTTATAGCAAGAGGAACTCTCCCAGCTATCGGTCAATTAGACTATCACTTTAGACTTTTTTTTAAAAACCCCACATGCCTAAAGACACTTCCATCAATTCAGTATTGATTATCGGATCTGGCCCCATTATTATCGGACAAGCCTGCGAATTTGACTACTCCGGTTCTCAAGCCGCACTTTCTTTAAAAGAAGAAGGAGTTAAAGTTTCGATCATTAACTCTAATCCGGCTACCATTATGACCGACAAGGTAATTGGTGACCACGTTTATTTAAAACCTCTAACACTCGAATCGATTGAGGAAATTTTAGTTGAACACAAAAACAACCCTAACTTACCTACTATTGATGCGGTTCTACCTACCATGGGTGGACAAACGGCATTGAACCTTTGCGTTGATGCAGAGGAAAGAGGTTTATGGAAAAAACACGATGTTAGGATTATTGGGGTAGATGTTGCCGCTATCGATAAGACTGAAAACAGGGAGTCTTTCCGTCAGTTAATGGTAGATATCGGCGTTGGTGTAGCTACTTCAAAAATTGCCAATTCATTTTTAGAAGGTAAAGAAGCTGCACAAGAAATCGGCTTCCCATTGGTAATTCGTCCTTCGTACACCCTAGGTGGTTACGGTGGTGGCTTTGTACACAAAAAAGAAGAATTTGACGCAGCACTTAAACGCGGTTTAGAAGCTTCGCCAACCCACGAGGTTTTGGTAGAGCAAGCAGTTTTAGGCTGGAAAGAATATGAGCTAGAGCTATTGAGAGATAGCAACGACAATGTAATCATCATCTGTTCTATCGAGAACTTTGATCCAATGGGTATCCACACTGGAGACTCGATTACTGTTGCTCCTGCAATGACTTTATCAGATCGTTGCTACCAAGAAATGCGTAACCAAGCCATCAAAATGATGCGTGCAATTGGTAATTTCGCAGGTGGCTGTAACGTACAGTTTTCGGTAAATCCAGATAATGACGATATCATCGCTATCGAGATTAACCCACGTGTATCTCGTTCATCGGCCTTAGCAAGTAAAGCAACTGGATATCCAATCGCTAAAATTGCAGCTAAATTGGCTATCGGTTACAACTTAGACGAGATCGAAAATCAAATTACAAAAACTACTTCAGCTTATTTCGAGCCAACTTTAGACTATGTAATTGTAAAAATTCCTCGCTTCAACTTCGATAAGTTTAAAGGCGCAAATATGGAACTTGGCTTACAGATGAAAGCTGTAGGCGAGGTAATGGCCATTGGTCGTAACTTTATCGAAGCATTGCAAAAAGCTTGTCAGAGTTTAGAGATTGGACGTGCTGGAATCGGTGCGGATGGTCGCCAAAAACGTGACATCGAAGAAATTATGCATGGCTTACAGCACCCAAGCTGGAACCGTTTGTTCTTAATTAAAGACGCGATGAGCATGGGTGTACCACTAGAATCTATCCGTAAGGTAACCAAAATTGACAAGTGGTTCTTAAATCAAATTCAAGACTTAGTAGCTTTAGAAACAGAACTAAAACGCTACTCGCTAACTAATATCCCTAGAGATTTCTTCTTCAACTTGAAGCAAAAAGGTTTCTCTGACATACAAATTGCTTACGTTTTAGGTAACGTAACAGAAGATGATGTTTACAACCGCCGTAAAGAGCTTAACATTAAACGAGTTTACAAAATGGTGGATACTTGTGCTGCCGAATTTGCTGCACAAACACCTTACTTCTACTCTACTTTCGAAGAAGCTCCACAACAAATTTCTTTAGTAACTGGAGAAGTTTTATCTGATGGCGATGAGTTAGGAAGTAACGAATCTGTAGTTTCTGACAGAAAGAAAGTGATTGTTTTAGGTTCAGGACCTAATCGTATCGGTCAAGGTATTGAGTTTGATTACTCTTGCGTTCACGGATTATTGGCGGCAAAAGAAAATGGTTTCGAGGCAATCATGATTAACTGTAACCCAGAAACGGTAAGTACAGATTTTAACATGGCCGACAAACTTTATTTCGAGCCTGTGTTCTGGGAGCACGTACGTGAAATCATCGATCTTGAAAACCCAATTGGTGTTATTGTCCAATTAGGTGGTCAAACCGCTTTAAAAATGGCTGAAAAGCTACACGAAAATAACATCCGCATAATCGGTACTTCTTATGAGGATATGGATAAAGCAGAAGATCGTGGTAGTTTCTCAGATTTACTGAAAGATTTAGATATTCCTTATCCAAAATACGGTGTTGCTGAAAATGCTGAGGAAGCGATTAAAGTTGCTAACGAAGTAGGTTATCCAGTATTAGTTCGCCCTAGTTATGTACTTGGTGGACAAGGCATGAGCATTGTGATTAACGATGAAGACCTAGAAACTGCTGTAGTTAAATTATTAGGCGACCTTCCAGGTAACCGTGTATTGATCGATCATTTCTTGGACAGAGCAGAAGAAACAGAATCTGATTCAATCTGCGATGGAACTGACGTACACATTGTTGGTTTAATGGAGCACATTGAGCCTGCAGGTATCCACTCTGGAGATTCAAGTGCGGTTTTACCTCCGTTCAGTTTATCTGACAAGGTAATTGCCGACATGGAAAATTACTCTAAGAAAATTGCGAAAGCTTTAAATGTAATTGGTTTATTAAACATCCAGTTTGCAGTTAAAGACGAGAAGGTGTACGTAATTGAAGCTAATCCACGTGCTTCTCGTACTGTGCCTTTCATCGCTAAAGCTTACGATGTTCCTTACATCAACATTGCTGCTAGAGTAATGTTAGGTGTAAATAAATTGAAAGATTTTAACATCGAGCGTAAGCTTAAAGGATTTGCAATTAAAGAGCCTGTTTTCTCTCATAATAAATTCCCAGAGATCACTAAAGAATTAGGTCCAGAAATGAAATCTACAGGTGAAGCGATCCGTTTCATCAAAGATTTGGAAGATCCTTACTTCCTGAAGTTAGTGAAAGATAAATCGATGTATTTGTCTAAATAGAACAAGGATTAAAAGAAGACCAAGTCCCTTAGCCTAATGTTAAGGGACTTTTTTAATATTGTACTCCTTAACCTTACAAGATTGGCGAAGTTACTCCGTAAGCTTTTCTTGATTAAACTTTATAAAAGCGTAAATACTTCTTGTCAATCTGTCACCGTGGGCTTGTGGGTTGTTTATTAAGTAGTAGATGCTTCGACAAGCTCAGCTTAACAGATATGAAGGTCAGCACCAACAGTGGATAGCAGGGCTTTCGGAACACTAGAACTACTGCAATTTTCTTTTCTAAAACAAAGATTTACAGTCATTTTCTAGCCTCATGGTTTTTGTGTACCTTTGCGGCAATGAAACAAAACACGGCTATATTATTCGCATTAAGGTTTTTATAACCCCGCAGCCAATTCCCTTTTGTTTCCGTTTACAATTCCATAAAATATGCTACACCCAGAGATAGAAAAAAGAAAAACCTTTGCTATTATTAGTCACCCCGATGCGGGAAAAACCACATTAACTGAGAAGTTTCTGCTTTTTGGTGGTGCGATTAATACTGCAGGTGCCGTAAAACGTAACAAGGCGAACCAAAGCAATACTTCCGATTTTATGGAAATTGAACGCCAACGTGGTATTTCGGTAGCTACCTCTGTAATGGGTTTTGAGTACAGTGGCAAACGCATTAACATTCTGGATACACCTGGTCACAAGGATTTTGCTGAGGATACTTACCGTACACTTTCGGCAGTAGACAGTGTGGTTTTGGTAGTTGACTGCGTAAAAGGTGTAGAGGAACAAACAGAGAAGCTGATGTCGGTTTGTAGAATGCGTAACACGCCTGTCATTATCTTCGTGAACAAGATGGATCGTGAGGGTAAGGAAGCTTTCGATTTATTGGATGAGATTGAGGAAAAACTAAACATCAGCTTATGTCCACAATCTTGGCCTATTGGACAAGGGCATACTTTTAAAGGTGTTTACAGTATTTACCATAAGCAATTGAACCTTTTCCATTCTGATAAAACCAAAGTGACGGATTCGGTGGTAAAGGTGAACGATTTAAATGATGCGGCTCTACTTGATTATTTACAAGAAAAGGAAGTTGGCAATTTAAAAGACGAAACCGAGTTGGTGAACGGGGTTTATGGCGATTTAGATATTTCTTTATATAAAGAAGGTTTATTGGCCCCAGTATTTTTCGGTTCGGCCATTAATAACTTCGGTATTAAGGAGCTTTTAGATACTTTCATTGAGATTGCCCCTAGTCCGAGACACCGCGAAGCTGAAGAACGCGATGTATTGGTGGAAGACAAGCATTTCAGTGGTTTTGTATTTAAAATCCATGCCAACTTAGATCCTAAACACCGCGATAGAATTGCTTTCTTACGTATCTGCTCTGGTAAGTTTGAACGTAACAAATTTTATTACCATACCCGTCAGGATAAGAAAATGAAGTTTGCCAATCCAATGGATTTTATGGCTAACGAAAAGAGTTTGGTAGAAGAAGCTTGGCCAGGTGATGTAGTTGGTCTGTACGACAGTGGTAACTTTAAAATTGGTGATACCTTAACGGAAGGTGAAAAACTACACTTTAAAGGTATTCCTAGTTTCTCTCCAGCTATTTTTAAAGAAGTAGAGAACATGGACCCAATGCGCACCAAACAACTCGAAAAAGGCATTGAACAATTAACCGACGAAGGTGTGGCACAACTTTTTGTAATGCAGCCTGGTAACCGTAAAGTAATTGGTGCCGTGGGAGAGCTACAGTTTGAGGTAATCAACTTCCGTTTAGAACATGAATATGGCGCAAAATGTCGTTTCCGTACCTTAACTTATAGTCGTTCGCGTTGGGTAACTTCTGATGACAAAAAGAAACTAGATGAGTTTGTGAAACGTAAACAACAACATATCGGCACAGATAAAGAAGGAAATCCAGTTTATTTATCGGATAATGACTTCATGATTGAGATGACCAAGCGTGATTATCCAGATATTGATTTCCATACCACCAGTGAGTTTAAATAAAAATAACGGTGCTTGTCATTCTGAACATTTGAAGATCTGCCCAAAATAAGTGGAAGCCCCTTTTATTTTCGGAATGACAAGGCCAAAAAAAAACACATTAGCGTTTCAACACTGTAACGCTATCTGGATATCTCAACAGAATACTATTCTCATCAATCAGCATCCTTAAGCTTTCGTCTTTGATAGTGTCCAAAAATTCGTTTCTAAGGTAGAAAGCTTTTTCTCCCTTATCTGTTTTCCATTGTACAATTTTGCAATTGCAGGCATGATTCTCCATGGTATTAATCACTTCTTTGATTTCGCCGCCATTACCTTGTTTAATATAAACTTCACGAATTCCAATAATATCGTTGTTTGAACCAGCATCAAAATTCCAAGAAGCAGAAATGACCATAATCTTGTCTTTGTTTCCTGATAGCCGCATAAGCGACAGCCTCGGTGCTTCTATTTTATTTTCGCTGCCTTTAACATACGAGCGGATAGAAATCACATCTGGACTTTCGTATTGCATATAGCCATAGTGATCAAAACCTGCTCCATATCGATTAAAGACGAAATAACCGTCCTTATAACTTACGTTCACAATGTTTCTTACAAACTTATGGAACCTATTGTTATCCGACTTGCGGGCCTGAGGAGAACCAATATACACCATCCAAACCCCTTCTAATTTCGCAATTTCTTCTTGTGTTGGTTGATACGGTGTAATTACCAGATCTTTTTTCAAAGATGCCAACTCACTCTTGCTAGCCATCCACTGAAAAACAGCTATAGCGATAACCATTATCAAAACAATGATAACAGCTAGCATTTTCACATTAGCACCTTTAGTTCCGTTAACAACTTCAGCCTGAGCACCTTCTCCCGTATCCAGCAAATTTGCATCCGTTATGTTTTCCTCAAATCTATTTCTGCCCATGCCATATAAATAGATATAGCAAGCATCAACCAAAAAAGAGCGAGGTTTAGCCACCAGACCATTATAGGCATCTTTAATTTGTCCGCCAGTTACATCATATTTTTGGTAAGGATATTCAGCTTTTGATGAATTTCTGTCTTCGGGATAAGGACTATGCCCTAATTCTTCGGCAGTGTATGGCAACCTATTACTAATATCGCTCAACATTCTTGCGATATCTTCATAGTTCCTTCTATTGGTATTTAGATTTAACTTGCTACCTGTCTGCGCTTCGTATTTTTTAAATACTTGACTTAACAGATACTCAATTTCATCCTTCCCAGATTTTAAATCCATACAGTAAATTTCTTCTTATTTGCTATTCCAACATTAATAAAACTGAGCATATTTTATCCAATAGTTGGTTCAGGTTATAAATATATCAAAAATATGATAACTGACAGGACATAGAGTTTAGAGTGTGAGATCAAATCAGTAAACAGACATAAAAAACTAAAATACAGTAGATTAATTAAATTTCTGAAATTCATTAAGTTATTTCAGAAATTAAAAATAAACTTTCTAAAACACCTTAGGCAATTTAATATCCCAGCGATCAACTTAACTTTAGAATTAAGCCCCGCTGAAATTAAAGCGTGTAATTACGTTTAATTGTATCCAGCTAGGTTAACCAAATATTTACTTACTTAAACTATACTTATCTTGAAGTATCTTAAAATCTTGTATGTACAGGTGCTCATTGCCATTGCACTAGGCGTAATTGTCGGTCATTTTTTTCCGGGCTTTTCTACCACGGCCAAACTACTGGCAGACATGTTCATCAATGCGATCAAAATGATTATCGCCCCAGTCATATTCATTAGTATTGTGCTAGGCATTGCTGGCGCCGGCGATTTAAAAAAAGTTGGCAGAGTAGGTGTAAAAGGCTTAATTTATTTCGAAATAGTGACCACAGGGGCTATTATCATTGGGCTAGTAATTGGTAATTGGGTAAAACCTGGCGCTGGCGTAAATAGTGCCGCTGTACAAGCACAACCCGCAGCAAAAGCAGTTGCTTCTTCCCAAGGTATCGATTGGACAGAATTCATCAAGCATATTGTACCAGATAATGTCATTGCAGCTTTTGCTAAAGGCGATATTATTCAGATCCTCTTCTTCGGGATTTTATTTGCGATTGCCTTATCGAAAATAGGCGAGAAAGGGACGTCTGTTATTGTTGGTTTAGAAAAAATCAACAAAATCTTGTTCAACATACTGCACATGGTAATTAAAGTTTCACCTATAGGTGCGTTTGGCGGCATGGCTTATACCATTGGTAAGTTTGGCTTTGCTACACTTGCTGTATTAGGCAAGTTATTGATCACTTTTTACGTAACCGGTTTCTTGTTCATTTTCGTGGTACTTTATCTAATCTTAAAATTCAATGGCTTTAGCTTGTGGAAACTTCTAGGCTACATTAAAGCCGAACTTTTGATTGTTTTAGGCTCTAGCAGTAGTGAGGCGGTTTTACCAAACATCATGGAAAAATTAGAGAAAGCAGGCTGTAGTCGTAACGTGGTAGGTTTAATTATTCCTTCCGGTTACAGTTTTAACCTTGACGGGACAAGTATCTATTTAAGTTTGGCCATCATTTTCCTAGCTCAAGTATTTGGCGTAAATCTAACCTTAGGTCAAGAACTTACCGTAATAGGTATTTTATTGCTCACCAGCAAAGGTGCCGCTGGCGTAACCGGCAGTGGATTTTTAGTACTCACCTCAACACTGACTATTTTAAATATTATTCCGCTAGAAGGCATGGCACTATTGGTAGGTGTAGATAGGTT
This sequence comes from Flavobacteriaceae bacterium PS02338, assembly GCA_029959615.1. Taxonomy (GTDB): domain Bacteria; phylum Bacteroidota; class Bacteroidia; order Sphingobacteriales; family Sphingobacteriaceae; genus Pedobacter. Next base: position 252,798 of record JASCOD010000001.1, read on the forward strand.
CATGAGCGAAGGCAGGGCTATCATTAACGTTATTGGCAATACCGTGGCAACTGTGGTGATTTCGAAAAGTGAAAAGGAAATTGACATCGCACAATACAAGCGGCTAGTCGAGAAAACTGAAGCAGCTTAGTTAAATTAGCAGCTAACTATCATTTTAATCACTATAAAACCGAATATAATGAAATACATTTTGTTCTTAATCCTATTAACCTTCTCTAGTATTACCTCTTCATTTGCACAAATTAACAGTAGCACGGTTGGAAAGCACATGTTTTATTTCGATAATAATGGCAAACTAAGAAGTCCAATAAAGGTGTTTTACTTTAGCCCTAAAGCCAATGCGCCAGATATGCCTGTGGTAGTGATGTTGCATGGTGCCAATCGGGATGCTTCTGCCTACCTAGACGATTTAGTTAATGCTGCTACAGTTTTTGGCTGCAAAATTATCGCACCAGAGTTTGATCAGGAAGATTATCGTGGAGCGGAAAAATACAACTTGGGCAACGTCTACGAAAAGAATAAGAAGACGTTCCTATCACCAGAAAAGTGGAGCTTTTCATTAATTGAGCCCTTGTTCGATCACGTAGTTGCCCAAACCAAAAGCAACAGCAAAGGCTACTACTTATATGGGCATTCAGGTGGTGCTCAGTTTGTACATCGTTTCATGATGTTTGTAAAGCAAAGCCGAATAATAAAGGCAGCATTTGCCAATGCAGGCTGGTATACCCTGCCAAATACAGAAACCGAATTCCCTTATGGGATAAAAAATGCCCCGATAGATCAAGAACAGCTCACTAAATTCTTTGCTACTAAAACCTTCGTAATATTAGGTATGAGCGATACCTCGACAGATGAGAAGTCTTACAACGTAACCGACGGTGCTGAAGCACAAGGCAAAACAAGATTTGACCGTGGCAAAAACTATTTTAAAACCGTGAAGGCAAAAGCTGAAGAAATGAAACTGCCATTGAATTGGGCCGAGATTTATGTGCCAAATGTGGGCCACGACAACGGCAATATAGGAAAATTCGCTTTTGCTAATTTCTTTATGGACATCCAACAATAAACCAAATGATAAATCAACCAAAATTATTAACCTTGCTAGGTACTTTTTTGGGTATAGGTCTAGGTCATTTTGCCTATGCGCAAAGCGATGAACTATATACTAGAGATTCTACCTACACCTTTACCGAAAGCCCAGGCAATACACACCTTTTGAGATTAAAAAAGGGATATTTGTTAGGTGATGGCATCACTTTCATTTCTGGAAAAGGAAATTTTAATCTTAGCCCATCATTACAAACACTGTATTCGGTAAATTCAATCAACAAAAACCTATCAGATCCGAATGCGATGTTTGCTATAAACAGAGCTAGGCTAAACGTATTTTCAAATCTGTTCGATAATAAGATTAGTTTAAATGCAAGGATCAACTTTGCGGCTAATTATACTAGTGTTACTACAGGGGTTAGAACCTTTAATACCACTTTACAAGAGGCAAATATAGAATACCGACCTAACCGTACACATGCATTCAATTTTGGTTTAAGAGCTGATTACGTAGATGGTAGAGAGACAAGAATAGAGGGTGAAAGCTTGGGATTTATTGACAGGAGTTTAATTTCTGATGCTTTTGATGCTATTTTCGATTTCGGAATTAGATATAAGGGGAATTACCGACTTGGTGGATCTCATTTACTAAAACCTTACTTATCCATTACCACTGGAGATGGCCGTAGCGCCCTGCAGAAAAACTTTGGTGGCTTTAAATATGGTGTTCGATTAGACTATTTGCCTTTTGACAAATTTTCTCGTGGCGGAGAGTTTTACATGGATGACCTTTACCGCGAAGAAAAACCCAAATTGGTAATTGGGGTAACTTATAGCTATAATGATGGGGCAACTTCGGCTAAAGGTACTAACGGCGGTCGTTGGTTGTATGGCGATGCCGAACAAAACATCTTATTACCAAAATACAGTAAGTTCGGTGCCGATTATATATTTAAATACAACGGCTTTTACTCTTTGGGTGGTTTTGTAATCACTAGAGCCCAAGTGCCAGACAACATCGCTGGTGAATTTAGGCTAACCGGAACGTTTAATACCTATTCTTCTACACAAACGGCTGATCAAATCAAAAGCACGGTACTATCTCGCTTAAATTTAGGCAGGGGCTTTAACGTACAAGCAGGTTATTTACTACCTTCTAACTGGGCATTTGGTGGTAGGTTCTCGGCCTTAAAAGAAGACAATGTTACCGCAACTTTTGCCGATAATGATAAGGCTTACACCTTTGTAACTACCAAATACCTATCGGCCCATGCCTTAAAAATACAATTTGAATTAGGCTACAGCCAGTTGAGGCAAAGTTTAAAAACTAGCACACAAAATGGCACTTATTACAGTCAAATACAATTTACCATCCAACTATAAAATATCCTGAAATGAAAGTTATGGGTTGCTGATTGCTACTCCTTAAGGCTTCAAATCATTAAAAACTAAAATCAGATGAAAAAAATATTATTCTTCTTTTGCTTTAGCTTGTTGTTCATCGTTAACAACGCAAAAGCACAACTTGCACAAACCGATTCTACGTTTGTGTATGTTAATGGCGAAGGCACTTTTATAAGGCTCGGCAAGGGCGAGGGCACGGTAATTAACTTGCTTAGTGCCTTACAGTCGGGTGCTCAGTTTGGCAGAATCGATTCATTATCGAAAAAAACCAACAACAACCGCATGAGTATCAACTTAGCCAGAATAGCTTTAACAGCAACCAACGCTAGGCATAAAGTTTCTGCTGGTTTTGTAACAGATTTTACAGGAACATCGCCAATACTAGAAGGGTGGATTGGTTTTGACGTGCATAAAAGGGTAAAACTGGTATTAGGACAAAAGCAAACCCATACCAATAATCGTTTGGCCATGGCCGATGAACGTTATGCCCAAACCATGGCGCAGAGCTTAGCAGGAAAATCAAGCGACGGCATTTTGTATGGGGGTTTGATGCACAATTTTGTTGGCGCAACACGTGAGGGCGGTTTATTTGTAGAAACTAACTTCAGTATTCAGCAAATGAGGATTTATCCTTCTCTATCCATAACTACTGGCGAGGGACAAAATTTCTTTACATCGCAACCCAGCAAACAAGGATTTAAGTATGGAGGTAGATTAGATATTATGCCGTTTGGCGATTTCACTAAAAACAATGCTTTCATCGGACATGACCTTTATAGAGAAGCTAAGCCAAAATTAGTAGTTGGTGTAGCAGCAAGTTACAACCAAAAAGCAAGTAGTCCAATAGGTAGCGAAACAGGATTAATTACAGGTATTTTTGACAATACTGGTGTAGCAACACTTGCAGACTATAGAAAATTAGTAGCCGATTTTGCTTTCAAAAGTAATGGTTTTGCGCTAGTTGGAGAATACGTGGTTAGCACGGTGAATGGCAAAGATTTGTTCACTAATGTAGCTGCTACCAGCCAATTCACTCCCGAGATAGCCAGCACTTATTATAATTTAGGTAGTGCTTACAATATACAATCTTCTTATGTTTTTAAGTCAGGTTGGGCTGTTGATGGGCGCTATGCTATTATAAAACCAGAGTTTGATGTTAATGGATCAAAAATAGTAGATCAAAAATGGGCTACATTCGGTGTAAACAAGTTCTTAAAGAATAACGCTTTACGGATCGGTATCAATACCAACTATATCGAAATCAACTCGCCAATAGCCAAAACCAAAAAATGGATTAACAATTTCGCAGTTCAAATTCTTTTGTAAGAATTTTGAAAATTGTTTACTAACATAAAAATACAAGACTTGAAACCATCACGATTTTTTAAACCACATCGATGTATCATTTTACAGCGGAAATAAATAATAAAATCTGATAGCTTCATCACAAATAAAAACAAACCGAGCTTGCGAGCTCATTAATACCATTGAAATAATGGACAACAAATTAATAAATTTAAACAGATGAAAAGATATATTCCAGTCCTACTTTTAAGCATAGCAACCGCTTTGGGATGCTCTTCGGAAATAGAATTTACACCTATAGTTCCTCCATCGCCAACAGGAAATTCAGATTTGCTGATTTCTGAGATATCAACAGCAATAAATACAGATGCTAACGCAAACGGAACTAGACCTCACTACGTGGAGATTTATAATGGCACAAATGAAAGTATCGATTTAAGCAATTATGCCATAGGCTATTTTGCTACTACAGATGCTGCTACATTGACAGATTGGACATTTCCCTCAGGCAATTTTTTAGTGCTAACTGGCAATCTAGACAAAACTAAATGTTATATAATCTCGTCGCCACAAGCTGATGCGACAATTGGAAAAAGAGATGCTACTTGGGGAACCACGAGTACCACTACTGCTAACGCAAGCGTACCATTACAATTAAGCGGCAACAGTGCCATCGCCTTGCTAAAAAAAGATCCTGCTGGAACTTTAACATTGAGCGGAAATACATACAAAATTATTGATGTATTTGGCAGTCCGCAGGTAGCTAGGGTAATCAGTACAGGCTCTAGTAGCGCAAGAAACAACTTCGTGTGGACCATTGCTGGCGAAACCGACACTCGTAATAGAACTTTCTTCAGAAAAGCAACAGTAAGCAATCCGACCACAGATTGGGCTAAAGCTAAGGGCACTACAGCTTTAGATAGCGAGTGGCAAGTTTCTGCAGATAGAGTTTGGGACTACACCAATTTAGGTTTACCAACTAAATAATAGATTTTAATCAATTAAACCTCACTATAGCAGCGTATCAAATGCGCTGCTAATTTTATCTAAATTTAAAGCTTCGCTAACATTTTTACTGATTTAAATGTATAAGTTTAGGTAACCAAAATTAAATCTTATGACAACAACCAACACCTACTTAAACTTCAATGGAAACTGCGAAGAGGCATTCAATTTTTATAAATCAGTATTTGGCGGCGAATTTACCTATCTCGGTCGTTTTGGAGAAATGCCTTCAAGCGAAGACTATACGGTACCAGAAACCGATAAGAACAAAGTGATGCACGTATCCTTGCCTATCGGCAGTTCTGTTTTAATGGGCAGTGATGTAGGCGGCGATTGGGCTCCAACTTTTAAACAAGGAAATAATTTTGCAGTTTCTATTTCTGCGCACAGCAAAGAAGAAGCAGACCGAATTTTTAGTTTCCTAAGTGCAGATGGACAAATTACCATGCCATTGATGGATACTTTCTGGGGAGACTATTTCGGCATGCTAACGGATAAATTCGGAATCAACTGGATGATGAGTTATAATAAGGAGGGTAAGTAAATTAATGTCGTCATTTCGAGCGTAGCCGAGAACTGAAAGACTACGGAGTAAATTGTAAATCAGCGAAGCTAAATCTTTGGATATGGTAATTAAATCCAAAGATTTTTCCATTTCGTTTTACTCCAGTCGAAATGACGGCAACTACTATTAAGCTAAAAATAAGCCCTCACCTGCATATTTCCTGTATGGACCACATTAACCGCTGGAGACTTACGTCCCTCATAGCTAACATTTAATTGAACGCCATTGCCAATAGTACGTTGCAGTCCTAAACCCCAGGTATAGTTGTTCCCTATCTGTAAGCCAGAGAGCATTTCATAGCCAATAGTACTGTTGCTTTCTCCCGTAAATTTATTATTGATGTAACTTACTTTTCCTGTTAAAACACCTTTCTTTAAAACGTTGTAGCGAGATTCTGTAGTAAAGGTTAGATTTTGGTTTTTCTCGCCCCCAAACTCGTTTGAATTGCGCTGATTACCATAGATCCCTGCAAATGTTAACCTTAAATCGGCGCTAAACTGATAGTTAAACTCTGGCAAAAGCTCGAAATAGTTGATTTGATAATTACGCTGAGCAAAAAGCTCCGAATTATAATTCTTATGTCCTTGATTAAGGGTAAAATTCAAATTAGTACTTCTTACAGGCGAAGTCCTGATTCTCAAACCTCTTTCGTTACGTTTACGGCTATCGAAACCATTGCTTAGAAAGCTTTTTCCACCATCTGCCAAGTAATTAAAGTCTACCCCAAATTTTGGATTATTACGATTGAAGAAGAGTGTATTTCTCAAAAAAGAAGTCAAAGAGATAAGGTTAGCCGCATCTATACCCGTATGAAAAGGGTTATATACCTCAAAGCCATTGCTGGCTAAAATTTTTCGATCTATTTTGTAAGAAAGCTGGTTGGTAAATCTATTCACTAGCTTCTGCAACCCTTTCCCTCCTTTTAAAATAGCACTTGGCGTTATTCTGATACTTTGATTTACACCTGTGAAATTGGTTCGCACGTATTCTGTTCCAGCGGTGAAAATGCGGATATACTTGGCTTGGTCTGGGAAACGAGAAATCTCAAATTCGTTCAGCTCCTTTATACCATTACCGTTATAATCATTCCAAGCGTAAATCCCCTGCCCTGGCAACACCTCTAAGTAGGTAATTTCCCTACGTGGCTCTTGTCCGTTTCCTACTTCGTAATAAATAGAAGTATTGATAAAACCTTTCAAAGCATTAAGGTTATAATCTAACCTGCCTACCAAATTTTCATCATTGCTTACAGAGGTAAAGCCATTTTCATAATTCGTTTTGCGATAACCTGCCGTTAAACTCAGGGTAGAGTTGACGTTCTTGGTTAAATCTACACCCACATTTACACTTTGCGAATGAGAACTATTGAGCAATTCTGTTGCCCTAGGTAGTCGGTCTTGCCTAAAGCTATAATCAATTTTATAGCGGTTTTTTTGGCTAGCCTTGCTTTGCAGATATACTTTATAGATCTGATAAGAAAGGCTGTTTGCGGTCAACACATCAGTTTGGCGATCGGTAGTAGTATTTTGCTGTTGCTCAAATACAAAACCACCCACGAGCTTAAATACTTCCCTATTTACATCAAGATAGTGTTTAAAGAAAGTTCCATCGTTTGTTGTAGTGTTAGAGTTCAACAAGCTACCATCGTATTTTAAACCGTATTTCCCTGCTTTGTATTGTGCGTTCAATTTGTGCAGATAACCATTATATTCTCCTTCTCTAACAAAAGTATTCAGCGTATACCCAATATTTTGCTTATCATTTTTAAACAGTTGTGCTCCTGCCGTAAAAAGATGTTCGGTTGCCTCTGTAGTAATGGCGTCTAGATTAAAATCACGGTTAAACTCTACTGTTCTATAGCGCTCAATGGGTTTAAAAGTTTTGCTTACATACTCATAATTGGCAGTAGTATTTATTTTCAAGCCTTTTTCATTTAACAGAAAAGGATGTAAGGCATCCAACTTTAAACCATAACCCGTTAAGTTAGCGGCACTTTTATCAGCAAAAAGGTTAACATTGTTATTGCTAATGGCAAATTCGGTACTGAATAAGGTTTGTTTTTTAGGTTTAAAATCTGCTGCGAAAGTGATTAACTGTTGCTGTTTAGGGGTGATGAGCAAAGTTATCGGTTCGTAATTACCCTGCATTACACTTCCAATGGGCTCAATAAACTCATACACTTTTCCATTTGCTGCTGATTGGCTATTGATGCGATAATTGCCCCGCCCCTCTCCAATGTAGGAAAAGCCAACTCGATATTTAGCTAATTGAGGATCGGTCGAATAGCGGTAATACGTTACACCACCTGCGGAAGTTAACTTTTCATATAGGATTTCGTTCTCATTAAATGGAACCTCCGTAACATTAGGATAATAGGCCTGTGAAATATCTCTGCCCAAATTAGCCATGAACTGCTTTTGCTCATCACTTAAAGTTTGCAAAAAGGGCTGGTTCCTATTATCCTTTTCGCTGTAATAGTTTAATCGGAAGGCCAGTTTATCTGTTTCTACTCGTTGATTTAAATAGGTTAACGAACGAGAATAATTTTTATCGGAATACTCGAATTCTACCGAGATACGTGTATTTAGATTGATGACTTGTTTAGGCGTAAAAGTAATTTCTGCGGTATTGTAGTCGATAACATAATCGTTATCCTGACCACGAACCAAAGGAACGCCATCAATATAAACCCTTTCTGTACCTGCAATCACTACAATATAGGTTTCTCCGTTATTACCTGTTAAACGATATGGACCTTGGTTGCCTTCCTGCCCTACAATCTGATTTCGAGCAGAACGGCCTTTAGCTACCGCAAGCGCAAGCGTAGTACTGTACTTAACGCCTGTTTCCGTCGAAAAATCATGGCTAATCATTGCCCCCTGGGTACGCTTGTAAAAGTTCATGAAGTAACTGTTAGGCCGTTTCAGTTCATAATCACCCGCAGTTAGCATGGTACTGTCTTTCTTTAGCTGTACAAATACACGATCAAACTCGTTTAGCTGTTGCGTATTTCCTTCTGGTTGTATCGGTAAATTATCATCCGAAATAGCGGCCAAAATTTCTATGTCATTGGCGATCTTTCCCGACATCTGTAGCACCATGTTTGAGTTTACCGAAAGATTTTGATTATTACCAAACATTACGCCACGAGAGATACTTCCACTTTTATTTAAGCCTTTCATGGAAAAGAGCGTATTCTCTACCGTTTGTGGCTTGTACACATAAAAACTACTATTATCTATAGCTAGATTTTCTATAAGCTTCACGTCTTTACGGAAGTAGCTTTTAGAAAAAAGAATAGGAAAAACTTTATAATTCAGTGTTAGCGAGATCCCTTCTGCCCCTTTCCATAAAAAAGTAGCCTTGGCATAATCTATCTGGTAAAGAGAAGTGTCGGCATTTACATTTTCATTGTACTTCACCGATACGGACTTGGGCACGATACTTAGACTATCTAACGAAAGTATTGTGGTGGCGGTGGTGATTTTCTTAACCCTCTGATTGGTATTCAGCTGCGCCTTTAATCCAGTATTTACCAAAATCACCAGAAGCGATATGAGGCCTAACCTAAGCATCATTACACTAACGGAAAGGTAAGATAGAAGATAGTTCCATTGTTCAACACCGAGGTAAATTCTACTTTTCCACCTGCGTTTTCTATCGCTTGTTTAACAAAGGCCAAACCTAAGCCTGTTCCCGACGATTTAGTAGTGAAATTTGCTCTAAAGATACTATCGTGCAAACTTGGATCAATTCCTTTCCCATTGTCTTCCACTTCTACAAAAACCTGTTTTTCATCATTGGCAATATGCACCTTAACCACACATTTTTCTTTACCATCTGCGGCTTCAATCGCATTTTTAAGCAGGTTATTAAATGTTCTCAACAACTGATCTTTATCTCCTACAACCACCACATCTCTATTGCTTCTATTTAAGATATGGATTTCTACATGATCCATAGAGCTGAACACTTCCTTGGCCTGTTCAATAATTGGCACCAGCTCAATATGTTCCAATTTGGTATCAGGCATTTTTGCAAAATTCGAAAACTCCGAAGCGATAGTGGCCAAACTATCAATCTGTTCAACAAAAGATTTATTAAAACTTGCAAACTTCTTTTCAAAATTCGGGTCCTTTTCCTTCCAAGATTTTTCCAATAACTGCACACCAAGCTTTAATGGTGTTAGAGGATTCTTGATTTCGTGGGCAACTTGTTTCGCCATTTCTCTCCACGCACTTTCCCTCTCACTACGAGCCAGTTTATTTGCACTGATCTCTAGCTCGGCAATCATTTTGTTATATTCTTTAATCAAAACACCAATTTCATCTTGCCTATGCCAAATTAGCGGCTGATTAGCTTGCCCCAATTTAGTTCGCCTAATGTTTTCTTGAATGAAAGTTAATGGACTAGTTATTTGATTAGCAAGAAATACCGCCAAAACGCCAATAAGTACAAATACGAGCGCATAAATATTAATCAAGGTATTGATGAAAAGACCAATTCTAGACTGATAGTCTTCTTCATTTGAATAGTAAGGGATACTGATATAAGCAATGGTTTGGTTATTCTCATTTCTAACTGGCGCATAAGCCGCAGCATAAGTGAAATCGCCAATTTTTTCAACAGGATTTACAAATTCCGAATTTTGATTGGAAGCTAACTGCATATAGGCCAGCGGCCCCATCTTACGCCCAATAATACCTAAATCGTAAAGCTTTGGTAACGAGGTAAGGTGCAGGTTACCTTCGATATCATAAAGATTAAGATATACACCATTAATATCAGCCAATTGATTGAATTCAAATTGCGCTTCACTTGTATTGCTAATCGTTCCAGCCAAGGCAATATGTTTTTCATAAGCCAGCTGTATTTTTCTCAATTTCTCTCTAACCTGTTCTTTCTGCTGTTCTAAATACTGGTGTTTAATATTGAAAAAAGTAGTCCATCCCACAATAATTAATGTAGCCACAACAGAAAGTACAATCGAAAATTGGATACGGGTTTTGTACAAGATCTTGTTGGCGTTTATCATCAAATACCTGTTAATATTGAATAAACCTCCACGACTATCGCTAATATTTACAGCCAACCAAGTAATGATATAGCTAAGTACCCCGAAAATAATAAAAATGAGAAAGAAGAAGGAGAGGGTAGCCAAACGCACTGTAAACTCTACTTTTTCTATACTGAGCACTATTAAACGACCATTAGCCGGCTTGTACATTGCATGGTTATAGGTATAACCTTCCTGATCTTCATTAATAAAGTTGATGTTATCTCTTTCCCCCTTGAAATGCGTATTTACCATCGGGTAAACATATCTACCCGATTGTCCGAAAAGTTGATTTTCTTTATAAAAAGCTAAAGAATACTTGCTTAAGTCTTCGTCACTTTTAAGCTTACCATCTATCAATAAATCGGGAAAGAAACTATTATAATCATACGGGCGTGAGGTAAGTTCAACCACCATTGTACCCAATAAATTCTCTCCATCAAAAACTGGTATAAGACCAAAGTAGTTCTGAAATCCAAAAGTATCGTTTACCCTGTAGAAATAATTAGTCTGCTGCGTTTTTACCGCACCGTATTTTACCAGATTTTTATACTTATAAATGGGCAAACTCTCCGCACTTTTCAATGACTGATCAGCGCTATTGTATTCAAAAATTTTATACTCAAACCTAGATAAATAGCCATCAAGATAACTTTTTGAAATATAATTATGAAAGTTAGAGGTTTGGGTTAATAATGGCTGTTTAAAATAACTTACTATCTGCGAATCTACTGTCAAACTATGCTCTAGCAGTTCAATAGCATTCATCACCTTCGGATCATCCTCATACATCAACTTCTTTATGATGCCCGCCCTCATATTCCGCTCTTTAATATCTTCAAACTTGATATACTTGATTGACGTAATCGTAGCCATACAGAGAAAGATCACCGACAATACAGACACAGAAAAGCGACCTTTCTGTAAATGATGGTTATAACCGATCATGAAAATAAGCAACGCATAAACCAGATAGAAAACGTTATAATCGGTAATTAGCTTATAGACACTATACCCCAGAACTATTGCCAAAAAGAAATACACCATTTGCCGTGTACCAATTATTAGCTGACTGCTCAAGGACACCATAGCACTAACCAAGAGATAGATATTTAGCCATACCAGGCAAAGGATAAATATGCTCAGCCAACTTACCCAACCTAGGTTAATAATGTTACTGATATTGAAATCAATTTTTGAATAAAAAACCAAACCAAAAAACAAGTCCTCGGTCAGGAAACCGACGCCCGCCAATAGCAAAGCAAAGAGCGTTAAAAGCGCATAATTTGAGGTCTTTCTCTTAGCAATCCAGCTAGGCAATACATATTGCTTACGATGCGCATAAATAAACACAAAGATGCAGGTGAATGCCAGCACATTTAACAACAAATCCCCAAGCGATGGCAAGAAATCACTTTCTGCATAAATACTTGGGTCAAATATCTTGAGATCAAATTGATGGTTAAACCAAAAGAATTTTAGATCTGTTAAACGCAGCGCAAGAAAATAGGCCACCATCAATAAGGTTCCGCCTAAGACCTTACCGCTTCTGGCTAACCACAACGCACAAGAGTTCACAAATAAGCTTACAAATACTACCCCTATAATCCACAACCAAAGTTGCGCACTTGTATAGATATTATCTGCATAGCTATTGCTCAGTTTTACAGTAAATAGGTAATCTTTACTGAGGCTAAAAATCTCGGTAGTTTCTTTGTCTGTAAAGGAAGCTATTTCGAGTGTTTTTCTATTAAATAATCCAGGCCAAATCTCATTTTTAAGGTATTGATTCTCGATAGCGTATTGCGACTTCACCGAAATCATGAACACAAAAGCATACTCGCCCACAGTCTTTTTAACTAGCTCATAATAACCATTAGGCAACAATACAAAAGAAGTCCCATCTCGTAATTTATCTATGTTGGAGGGAAAAGCCTTATAGGTACTCCAGTAGTCTAACTGCTTGTTTTTATAAATCAGCACATTGATGCCACTAGGCCTGTAGGTGCTTATAAAACCGTTCGCCAAGCTCTCGTCAAAACGAAATTTCTTCAGTTCCTCCAACTTGGAAGGCAGGGTGAGATAATCATAAGCAATTCTTTCCCTAGCTAATAAATTTCTCTGCAGCTCGTTGGCTTCATGCAGCAACAGGTCCTTTTTAGTGATTGATTTACGAAGCGATAATGCCGTTATAAAACAGCAAATACCCAATAGTAACATCAATAACCTTATTTTTACACCTGTATTCAAATTCAGCTGGCTTTAAAATATAAATATACAGAAATGGGGCTGTCTAAAAAGCAAAATCTTTATTTCCAACGTATAAACACAGAAAAAGTTATAATGTTATTATTTATAACTTTTTCTACCGTTGGGAAAATTGCCTTTAAACAACCCCAATAATTTATTTTAAAAACTAAGCGATAATTGCGCTGCTTGTTTGTACTTCTCTACTTACTTTTTTAACCAAACCTTGCAATACATTTCCCGGCCCAACTTCTACAAAATCATTACCGCCATCGGCAATCATATTGGTAGCTGTTTGTGTCCATTTAACCGCTCCAGTTAACTGCGCAATTAAGTTTTCTTTAATTACCGCTGGATCGCTAGTTGGTTGTGCATTTACGTTTTGGTAAATCGGACAAACCGGCGCATTAATTGCCGTAGCTTCAATAGCTGCTTGTAACTCAACTTTTGCTGGCTCCATTAAAGGCGAGTGGAAAGCACCACCTACGTTTAATTTCAAAGCTCTTTTTGCACCTGCTGCAGTCAATTGCTCGCAAGCTTTATCAATACCTTCAATACTACCAGAAATTACCAACTGACCCGGACAATTGTAATTTGCAGGTACTACTACTTCTTCAATATCAGCGCAAATCTGTTCTACAACCTCATCAGCTAAGCCCAAGATAGCAGCCATAGTTGAAGGTTGTATTTCACAAGCTTTTTGCATAGCGTTAGCGCGAGCAATTACCAATTTCAATCCATCTTCAAAAGAAAGTGCATTTGCCGCAACTAATGCAGAAAATTCACCTAAAGAGTGACCAGCAACCATTTCTGGCTTAAAGTCATCTCCTAAAACTTTTGCCAAAATTACCGAATGCAAGAAAATTGCAGGTTGTGTTACGTTAGTTTGTTTCAACTCTTCATCAGTTCCGCCAAACATAATGTCGCTAATACGGAAACCGATAATTTCATTCGCTTTTTCAAAAAGTTCTTTAGCCAACGGACTGTTTTCGTACAAATCCTTACCCATGCCTACAAACTGGGCGCCTTGCCCTGGAAAAATATATGCTTTCATTTTTTTTAGATTTGAGATGTGAGTATTGAGGTCTGAGACTTCATCTCAATCGTTAAACTCACGTATTACATTTATATTATTTGTTCCTACTTCTTAAACAACACCCATTCTAACACAGTTATCTATTATAGCTTTGTGTTCTTTGTGGTTTAAAACAATGATTAATGCAAATTCGCCGTAATCAACCTTAAAAACTCAGCACGAGTTTTGTCATTGTTCAAAAATCCGCCAGTAAATGCCGACGTAGTAGTTACCGAATTTTGTTTCTGTACGCCACGCATCGCCATGCACAAGTGTTTACACTCCATTACTACTGCTACTCCTGCAGGGTTTAAAGTATCCTGAATACAATCTCTAATTTCGTTAGTTAGGCGTTCTTGCACTTGTAATCTGCGGGCAAAAGCATCAACCACACGAGGAATTTTACTTAAGCCTACAATGTGTCCGTTAGGGATATAAGCAATGTGCGCTTTGCCAAAGAAAGGTAACATGTGATGTTCACACATCGAGAAAACCTCAATATCCTTAACTACCACCATTTGGCTATAGTCTTCCTTAAACATTGCCGAACGTAAAATTTCTTCCGGCTTAATATCGTAGCCATGCGTCAAATATTGCAAAGCTTTAGCCACACGCTCAGGCGTTTTCAACAAACCTTCACGCTCTGGATTTTCACCCAAACGCTCTAAAATATCTTTATAATGAACTGCTACAGAATTAATTTTATCATCGTCATATCGCTCTATCTTTTGATAGCCCAATACTTCATCATCATCGTGGTCGTGGTTGTGTGCCATATTTAGATGGGATTAGCCGAAATACTCGACATAGTTGTTATCAGTTTCGTAAATTTTAATACAGTGCAACGCAGCACCGCTCTCATTAATATGCGGGTTCAAAATATCCCACACAGCGATAGCCAAATTTTCCGTCGATGCTAATTTACCTTTCATAAAATCAACATCTAGATTCAAATTCCTATGGTCTACCTTATCAATCACATGTGTATTAATTACTTGTTTCAACCATTTCAAATCCACCAAAAAACCAGTTTCCGGATTAACTTCACCCTTAACTGTTACATACAATTGATAGTTATGTCCATGCCAATTCGGATTAGCACATTTGCCAAAAACCGCTGTATTCTCATCTTCTGACCAATCTGGCCTAGCCAATTTATGTGCGGCGTTGAAGCTCTCTCTACGTGTGATATAAATCATTTTTTCAAAATAAAGTGCAAATATACAGTATAAAGTCGAGAGACCGAGTTCAGATATTTTGAAGATATCCAAGAAAAAGGTAAAATTTTAAAATGCATTTATTATTAAAAAGCAACAACAGTGATTCTTAGCAACATTAGCCCCGCTGTACGCTACAATCTTTTTGTTTAGCCATCCTGTCATTCAGGAGTACCGAGAAATCTATTTTTGAACTGCTTTAATAAACAGATCCTTAGGCACTAAACAAAAGTATTTCCACTTCAATCGGGTTTAGCACACAAAAGCCTATGCTTTAACTTTGTCAATCTTCAATTGCGAGGTGCATATTAAGATTGACAAAGTTTGCGGCCTTGAAGATTGCTACAATGAAGAAATTTTGTGTTAATTAGCGTCATGAAAACCCTAGTAGTAGCGGCCACCGAAGCAGAAATAGCACCAACATTAGCACACTTCAAGCTAATAAATACCGAATTTATCGAGACGAAAAAATTCGATGTACTAATTACTGGAGTTGGCATGGTAGCAACCGCATTTGCACTTGGGCAAAAACTTAATAACAAATACCAATTAGTTCTTAATGTTGGCATTGCTGGTAGTTTCAACAGAGATATTGAACTGGGAGAACTCGTAAATATTACTCAAGACACTTTCGCTGAACTTGGTGCCGAAGACCACGACAGCCTGATCACATTACCACAGTTAGGCTTTGGAGAAAATGTATTTTTTTCTTCCTCCACAACAGAACTGACATTGAGAAAAGCGAAAGGAATTACAGTAAACAAAGTACATGGCAATGCAGGGAGTATCGAAAAAACTATAGCATTATACCATCCACAAACGGAAAGCATGGAAGGTGCAGCAGTTCTTTATGCTTGTAATCTATTAAACATTCCTGTTCTACAAGTGCGCAGTATTTCTAATTATGTAGAGCCTCGCAACAGAGAAAGCTGGAAAATAGGCTTGGCCGTAAAAAACTTGAATGACTGGTTAATCAATTTCCTAAAAAACTATGAACTCTAAATGACCGTAGTTTAAATTGCGAGCCATAAATTTACCTCATGGAATTGACACTTGGTTTTTCGCCCTGCCCTAACGACACCTTTATTTTTGATGCGCTTATTCACGGAAAAATAGATACCGAAGGCTTGAGCTTTAAGGTGTTTTTTGATGATGTA
The DNA here is from genome assembly GCA_029959615.1 of Flavobacteriaceae bacterium PS02338. Taxonomy (GTDB): domain Bacteria; phylum Bacteroidota; class Bacteroidia; order Sphingobacteriales; family Sphingobacteriaceae; genus Pedobacter. The sequence goes on from JASCOD010000001.1 coordinate 268,879, forward strand.
GAAACACTTAACCAAAAGGCTTTACGAGGTGAATTGGATATTACCAAATTAAGCTTTCATGCTTTTGCCTATGTTGCAGAGCAATACGCTTTACTAGATTCGGGTAGTGCATTAGGTTTTGGTGTTGGCCCATTGCTGATTTGCAAAAAAGAAAATGTAGAGCAAATAGCAGATGAACTGAAAACTGCAGACTGTAAACTAAGAGTCGCTATACCCGGCAAGTACACTACCGCTAATTTCTTGTTAGGCGTCGCTTATCCTCAGTTGACCGATAAGCAAGAAATGGTTTTCTCTGAGATTGAAGAGGCCTTGCTTAACGACCAGATTGATTTAGGCTTAATCATTCACGAAAACAGGTTTACCTACCAAGCTAAAGGCCTACATAAAGTGGTAGATTTGGGGGCTTATTGGGAAGAATTTTCTGGTTGTGCAATACCTTTAGGTGGCATTGTAGCAAATAGAAAACTACCCTTAGAAATTCAGCAAAAGGTAAATCGGTTGGTTAAGAAATCAGTAGAATTTGCTTTTGCCAATCCAAAATCAGGAATCGAGTTTATCCGCGAACATGCCCAAGCTATGGAAGAAGAAGTAATGTATAAGCATATTGAGTTGTACGTTAATAAATACTCCGTAGACTTAGGTATAGAAGGTCGCAAAGCAATTGATACGTTGTTTGACATCGCCACAAAAAACGAGGTGATACCACCGATAGGGAAGAGCTTATATGTAAATTCTTAATCAGATAAAGCAACAAAGAGCAAGGAATAAAGATTGAGGCGCAAAGGCTTTCCTTTAATCTAGGCTTAGAAACCCCGCTAAATAAACCCAGTTAAAGTGGAAATCTCCCGATTTATTGGGAATAATAGCGTAAAACGGGACTAAAATTTAATAGTAGTAGCAAATTGCTTTTCAAATAAATATACTAATACCTGCCCACTACCACCTAACTACTGATTACAAGGTCCTTCAGGAATATCCTTAAGTACTTTAAGCACTTTGGTAACTACCATGGTAGAATCATAGCCTCCTGTTACCGTAGACGTATCAGATTTTACCAAATGTGCTTCCACTTCAATATAAACTGGTGTGTAAGGTTTTTCAAAACCTAAATTGGTATATTGCAATTCTAGATTTTTAGCACTGTCTGCCACCCAATACTCACGGCCTTCATCGCAATCAGTAAACGATTTTACCTCTGGCCCAAAACTATAAAGCCCCTTCAAGATGATAGATTTACCTTTTTCCTGCTCGGCATTCTTATTGTTACCACAAGCCCATAAAAAACTTACAGCTAACAATACGCAAACTAATTTATTACCACTACACATAGGCTAAAGATCTTGATTAATACGATCTATCTTTTTTACACTTAAATTTGATGCCAAACCTGCCGCTATAAAAGAAAAAAAGCTAACAGTGACAAATACCAACACAAAATCTTTCCACTTAAGAGCGATCGGATAGGCGTTTGAAAACATAAAATTTGCATCACCCATTTTTACCCAACCAAAACGTTGCTGAAGCAGACAAAAAATCAATCCTATCGATATGCCAAAGATACAACCTGTTAGTGTTATCATCATACCTTCTGCTAAAAAAATTCGTCGAATTAATTTCTTTCCTGCACCAAGACTGCTCAGCACCGATATGTCTTTTTGTTTATCGATTACCAACATGGTTAACGAACCTATGATATTAAAAATTGCAATGATTAAGATAAAAGTTAGGATGATGTAGACCATCCATTTTTCGGAACCCAGCACATTATACAAAGCTTGGTTCTGTTCAATTCTGTTTTTTACTACATAACTACTGCCCAAATCTTCGGACACTTGCCTTTTTAAAGCTTCGGCATCTATTCCAGGCTGCACATTAATTTCTATAGCAGAAACATTTTTGGGCTCTCCCAGCAACTCTCTCGCAAAGCTAAGAGGAACAATTAAAAGGTTATCAAAATCCTGCTGTATTTCAAAAATCCCCGCTGGCGAAATACTTAGCATCGTAAAATCATCCAACGGATTAGCTGAATTTCCAGCAACTCCTTTTTTCGGAGAATAGATCTGTAATTGCTCAAACGGATCTGCAGGATTCGCATCTAAAAAGGCTTGTAACGCAGAACCCAATACTGCCTGTGGCTGTCCTATTTTATTTTCGAGCACAAAAGTACCATCTATCATGATCGTATCCAGACTCTTGTTTTTAAGGAAGTCGTTACTTACACCTTTTACCATTGCCGGCGTTTGTTTGGTATCATATCTTACCAATGCATTTCCTGCCAAAACTTCAGTAAAAGAATATACTTTTTTGTCTTTACTTAATTGATTAAAATAGGCAGTATTAGGATTAAATGTCTTACCTTTTGCAGGCTCAACTACAATTTGAGGGGTAACACTATTGAACATTTTCAACACCATTTCCTCAAAACCATTAAACACCGAAAGGATAATAATCAAAGCCGCACTGCCTACCATTACACCCAGCATAGAAATTGCCGAGATAATGTTGATAGCATTGGTTGACTTCTTTGCGAAGAGGTACCTACGAGCTATGTAAAAAGCAATGTTCACTGGGTAAAGATATAGAAAAGGTTCGAAGTGTAGATTTTAAGAGATATGCTTATCCCACCAAAAATGGATTGTTTACTTTCTCGTAACCAATGGTAGTACTTGGGCCATGACCCGGGAAAACTTCACAGTCATCTGGCAAGGCAAAAACATTCGTTTTAATACTTTCGATCAATTGTTGGTGATTACCTCCTGGCAAATCTGTACGACCTATACTGCGGAAAAACAATACATCTCCTCCAATTAAGAAATTTTCGGATTTTGCATAGAAACACAAATGCGCAGGAGAGTGACCTGGTGCAAAAATCAATTCCAATTCACTACTCCCAAACGAAACCGTACCCGTTTCCGATAAAAATACTTCTGGCTCTGGCGAAACTTCATACTGAAACCCCATTTGTGGCGCATAACTAACCACTCTGTGTAATAGAGGCAGTTCTCCTTTATGAAATTGAGGTTTCAATCCCCATTGATCGAAAACAAACTTATTACCCAATACATGGTCGATGTGACAATGCGTATTTAACAAAAGAACAGGCTTTAACCCTCTTTCTGAAATAAAATTCACCAATTCATTCTGTTCTTTTCCTTCATACATGCCTGGATCAATGATCACGCATTCTGCAGTTTCATCGAACAAAACATAAGTATTTTCTTGGTAAGGATTAAAAGTGAACTGTTTTAGATTGATCATAAGTTATAAGTTTTAGGTAGTAAGTAATACGTATATAATGAAGAAAGTTTTAGTTTAAAGTTGTTCGCTCTAACAAACTTAAAACCTATTACGTAAAACTTACAACTCTTATTTCTTCCACTGAAACGTTTCTATCAGCTTATCAATATCCCTTTTGATAAATTTAACAACTGGCTGAATAGAATCATATTGTGGTCGCTCGTTAAAATACAATGCGCCCCGTAAGTAGTGTTTCACGCTATCGGTTAAAAAAAACTGTACCGAAGAAGCCGTATTCCCCTCTATACTGTAATAGATACCATAAACTTTCTTATCAGGATAGTTAATAATGCGCTGGTCGATGGCATCAGCCTTAATGGTATGTTTCATTGCCAAACTACGTGCATTTTCCGTCATTTCATTATAAATCTTCGGAGAGAAAACATCATAGTAGGTAATATGCAATACGCCATTAAACTGAGTAAAGTTTAAGTTTTTCCAGCAAGGCTGTGCATTTTTATCTAAATCGTTGCTAAGCTGAGCATAGGTTGGATAGCTAAAACTGTACGCGCAACCTTCGTCAAAAACCTGATACTTTTTATCGGGGAAATGAATACGAAAATATCCCTTAGGCTTAGGTGTTGATACCTTTTCGCCGGTACAAGAAAGAAATGCAGTTGTCATTAACCACAAAGCACACAAAAGGCACAAAGTTTTTTTAGTTGCTGTAGCGGTAACCATTTGCATAAAAATCGTACTTAGTAAATCTAAATTCTAAAATCAGGAGTTCCAAATATCCCAAGAACGCTCTGCTTGTAAATGTAGCATTTCCAAACCATTTTTAATGGCCCCACCTTGCGCTTTCACTTTAGTTAAAAAAGCAGTTTCTTCTGGATTGTAAACCAAATCATAAGCTAAATGCTTTTCATTTAAATGTTGGTAAGGAATTGGCGGAAAAGAATCTACATTTGGGAACATCCCTAGTGGCGTAGTATTTACTAAAATGGTGTATTCGTCCAATACTTCTTTGGTAACACTAGAATACAACACAGCATCTGGCTGTGCATTTCTAACTACAGATATAAACGGAATGTTTAACTGGTTAAAAACATATTTCACAGCTTTGGCTGCTCCACCGTCTCCAAATATCAAAGCCTTGGTATGGTGGGGTTTTAGCAAAGGTTTTAACGATTCTTCAAAACCGTAAACATCAGTATTATAACCTTTCAAATACGGCTTATCTCCCGATTGATCAATCGATATGCAATTTACAGCACCAATCTTCTCAGAAGCGTCATCTAATTCCGTTAAAAATGGCAATACACTTACCTTATGAGGAATAGTTACGTTCATTCCACAAAGCAAGGGGTCTGCCTCTATTAGGTCGAGTAATTCTTTAGCCTGAGGGATGGGATGAAGCTCGTATTTACAGTCTGTAATACCTTCTGCCTTAAATTTGTCTGCAAAAAATTGCTTAGAAAAAGAAGCAGAGAGAGGGTAGCCAATTAAACCAAAAGTTCTCATATCGTAAAAGCACAACAATCCATACGGGTTAGGTACGGACTGTCTAATATCGGTTATTATTTGTTTAAGAAATAATCAAAAGTATCGCCACGTAAACCAAGGCGAATAGTTTCCAAAGGTATAACCTCTGCTGGAGCAATGTTCCCCAAATTTACATTAGTACCTATTAGTTTGATGAACCATACTTGTTGCTCCTTCTGCGGAGCTTCCCAAATGATACGTTCGTCGGGTATTTGTGTTAAAATCTCATCCACCAAACCTTCTCTAACCTCACCAGTACCACGGTAAATCCCAACGTTTCCGCCTTCTCTTGCTTCGGCAATAACCTTCCAAGAACCAGCTTCAATTTCAGCTTTCATTAATTGGATCCACTTGTATGGAGCAAAAATCTTAGTTGCATCTTTAGAACCAACTTCTGAAATTACAGTCACCTGCTTAGCTAATTTAGCAATGTACTCACACTTTTCTTCGTGAACGATATCCATAGAGCCATCAGAAACTTCGGCATATTCCATTCCGAATTCATCCAATACCCTTTGGTAATCTTCAAACTGATTTCTGATCGCGAAAGCCTCGAACAAAGTACCTCCAAAGTAAACTGGAATACCTGCACTACGATATAAAGCTAATTTCTCTTTTAAGTTTGGAGTTACGTAAGACGTAGCCCAACCCAATTTCACAATATCTGTATGCGTACCTGAAACTTCTATAAAATCTTCAACTTGCCTTAAACTTAGGCCCTTATCCATTACCATTGTTAATCCTTTATGGCGGGGCTTGGCTGTACGTTCAGGAATGTCGTTTAAACTGTAATTCATCTAATTTGTCTTGTAATTCCATCCTTTAGATGGCTTCCTTATTGAATAAATCATAAAAATTCCTTAGTGAATTATGCTTATCCAAGTCTGGTTCATATCGCCTGCAAAGTTAAAAAACTCTACCTTTTTTTAAGCAATTGCGCAGTTTTAGTTTTACTTTTTATTTGATGTATTTACTAATTATGGTAACAATTGTGCTATTATTAGCCAACTGTGGCAGATATTCGAATAAGATGTAATGTTTATCAGAATCTATCTCTAATGCCGTCTCCAAATATTCTACCCCTTCTTGTGTTTTGCCTAAGGCGAACATATAGGCCACCATTCTATAGTATAATTCTGCTGCATCTGGGTTGTTCTTTATGGCATCCAGCATAGTCTCCGAAGCCTCTACCAGCTTCCCTTGCTCATACAAAACGGTAGAAAAATCTAGCCAAGCTTCTACATCAACCGGATTGTGTTCTACAACTTTATAGTAAGCCTCTATTGATTCTTCTATTTGTCCTAATTTGTAATGCGCATCGGCCATCGCAAACCAAAAATCAGCATTCTCATCATCTAAGTCTAAGGCTTTTTTGTAGAAATGAAGCGATTCGAAATAACGTTCTTCAAAGTTTAACGTCACTCCAATACCAAACCAAGCATCGGCCATTTTGGGGTCCATCTTTACCGACTTTTTATAGTAAGATCTGGCCTCCCCCATTTGCTCTAACTTTTCGTAACATTCGCCAATAGCACAATAAGTATCTGCATTAGGTGGTTCATACTCAAAAGTCTGCTTATAAACCTCAATCGCATCTTGGTATTTATCCAATTGCACCAATGCATTTCCTTTGTTAAAATATGCAGAGGCAAAATTTTCCTTAATCAGTATAGCATAATCGTAGGCATCAATTGCCTTTTCATAAAGTTCTAGCTTATGGAAAGAATTAGCCAAGTTATACCATGCGGCATATGAATATGGATCATTATCTATATATTCTTGATAAAACTGGATGCTCTCTTCCTGCTTATCTAAGATATCATAACAAAAAGCTAGCTCATACAATCCATCTTTGTTTTCCATGTTCTGCTCCAAGCTTCGCTTGATATAAACGATTGCGCTTTCGTAATCGTGCATATTTTGATACACATAAGCAATCTGCAATAAGATCTCATCTGTAGTTTCTGCCAATGAAAGTGCTTTTTCGTAGTTTTCTAGCGCTTCCGAATGTCGATCCATATTCTGGTAGATGTTACCTCTAAGCACATAAATATCAGCTTCAGAAGCCTCTAACATTTCCGCTTTCTCCAGCGCTGCAAACGCCCTATCTATATCATTGGTAAAAAGCAATAACTGAGCTTGCTTAATTAGAAAAACAGCAGCATAAGGATGCTGACTAAGGGCAAAATCAATTACCTCCAATGCCTTTACGGGATCGTTCTTTTCAATGTAGTTATCGATAATATATTCAAAAGCTTGCGCATCAAAAAAATACTGATCCTCGTTACGGATCATCTCTTCATAACGTTCTACAGAATTTTGCGCATCTTCATTAAAATCAAATTCAAATTCTTCTTCCATGTTTTTGAATATTTAAAAGAACAGCCCTAGTTGCTTAGTATTACACTATAAGTTTACGTTAATTATTAAAAAAGGTCGCTAAATAATTATCAACATACACACAATATGCAGTCCAAATGTTTATAAATAAAAGATTTATGCAATTTAAAGAGGTGCGAATACTTTAGCTTCTTCTAAGAGAGGTTCTTTAATCCTTACAAATTTCGATATATTTAATTGTAAAAAGGTAAAACTAACGTCATGAAACAAGTACGTATTGCATTAATAATGATGCTATTTACATGCACTGTTACTTTACAGGCACAGCAGAGCAAGGAGGAAGAAGCAATCAAAAAAAACATTATCCAATTATTTGATGGCATGCGAAAATCGGATAGTACATTAGTTAGAGGAGCATTTAACCAAGGTGCAATTTTGCAAACTATTGCTAAAACAAAGGAAGGGAACAGCATTGTTAAAAGTTCCAATCTGAATTTATTTATTGCTAGCATTGCCAAGCCCCATCCAGAGATTTACGACGAACGAATTACCTTTACCAAAATACTAGTCGATGCAAACTTAGCTAGCGTTTGGACAGACTACAAATTCTACATTGGCGATAGATTTAGCCATTGCGGCGTTAACTCTTTTCAGCTAGTAAAAACAACAGAAAACGGATGGAAGATCGTTTACTTAATAGATACAAGGAGGAAAGAAAATTGTAACTAATATTAGCCACAGATGCACAGATGATTTTGACTAAAAGTTTAAATCGAAAATCTGTGCATCTTTGGCAAAAAACATCAGAAAACACTCCTTTTCTCTCTTATTTTTTGTTGATTTGTATACATCCGATTAAAAATATAGAAACATGAAGCCAGATATCAGTTCAATTTTAGCACAATTAGGCATTGCTGGATACAACCCATCTTACAGCACCGGAAGCAAATGGAGCCATGCAGCCGATGGCGAACATATCCATAGCATGTCGCCTGTTGATGGAGAGAAAATATCATCAGCTTTTGCCGCTTCTACAAAAGAATATGACCATGTCATCAGCACAGCTCAAGAAGCCTATAAATATTGGAACAAAGTTCCTGCACCTAAGCGTGGCGAGATTGTACGTCAGTTTGGTGATGCTTTGAGGAAACAAAAACATGCTTTGGGCACTTTGGTATCTTACGAAATGGGCAAAAGCCTACAAGAAGGCTTGGGCGAAGTACAAGAAATGATAGATATCTGCGATTTCGCAGTGGGCTTATCACGACAACTGTACGGACTAACCATGCATAGCGAAAGACCAAACCACCGAATGTACGAACAATGGCACCCACTAGGTGTGGTAGGCATTATTTCTGCATTCAATTTCCCTGTTGCCGTTTGGAGCTGGAATGCCGCTTTAGCTTGGGTGTGTGGTAATGTTTGTGTTTGGAAACCCTCAGAAAAAACACCAATTACGGCCGTTGCTTGTCAGCGCATAGCGGAAGATGTATTTGCCGCAAATGATATCCCAGAGGGAGTTTCTAACCTAATCATCGGAGATGCCGAAATTGGAAAATTACTAAGTGCTGATACTCGAGTTCCTTTAGTTTCGGCTACAGGTTCAACCAGAATGGGTAAAGCCGTAGCGATGCAGGTAGCCAATCGTTTAGGAAAATCTATCTTAGAATTAGGCGGCAATAACGCCATCATCATCTCAAAAGACGCCGACTTAGATATGTCATTAATTGGGGCTGTTTTCGGTGCTGTGGGTACTGCCGGACAACGTTGTACCAGCACACGTAGGTTAATCATCCACGAAAGTATTTACGAAACCTTCAAAGCCAAATTGGTAAAAGCTTACGGACAATTACGCATTGGAAACCCGCTAGACCAAAACAACCATGTTGGCCCTTTGATCGACAAAGATGCAGTACAAGCTTATTTAGCTTCTATAGAAAAATGTAAAACAGAAGGTGGAAGGTTTGTAGTGGAAGGTGGTGTACTAGAGGGCGAAGAATACAGTTCTGGTTGTTATGTAAAGCCTTGTATTGCCGAGGTTGAAAACCATTACGAAATTGTACAGCACGAAACTTTTGCGCCAATTCTTTACTTAATTAAGTATAACGATTTGGAAGAAGCCATTGCTTTGCAAAATAGCGTTCCGCAAGGTTTGTCGTCGGCTATAATGACATTGAACTTACGTGAAGCAGAGCAATTCTTATCCGCTCAAGGTTCTGATTGTGGTATTGCCAATGTAAATATCGGCACTTCTGGAGCAGAAATTGGTGGTGCTTTTGGTGGTGAAAAAGAAACTGGTGGCGGTAGAGAAAGTGGTTCTGATGCTTGGAAAGCCTATATGCGTAGACAAACAAATACGATTAATTATTCGAATACTTTGCCCTTAGCGCAGGGCATTAAGTTTGATTTGTAGTAGCCTTTAGTACTTACGAAGTTTTAAAAACTTCGTAAGTACTAAATTTCGTTTTACCTGTAATGCTGGTAAAATTTATTGTTAAATAATTCCTCAGGGTCATACTTAAGCTTCATCTTAAAGAAACTTTCTGCTTGCGGATACGCCTTTCTCATTTTGTTTCTGTCTATATGTAATCTGTAAGGCAGATAATATGTTCCTCCATTTTTTAGCGCTACATCTATAAGTTCATTCGTAAGATTTTTCATTTCCTTTTCTCCTTGTGCTGTTTTCTTTTGGTTAAACAAAAACACAAACCCAAACATATCTTCTCTAGCATAACTCAAATAACTATCCTTATCTTTATGAACATCTCGAATAGTGATATTTAACAAGTCAATTTCAGACTTCTTTAATATTGGTTTTATCTCTTCAATATATTGATTGAAGTTTCTTTCGGGAATAAAATATTCTTGAAGTAAATCTGTGGAAGAATGATCTTTATTTTCTATAAGTGAAGCGTCACTACTCAACACTTCATTTCTTGAGTATTCACTATTTTCACGGGCTTTGTTCGCTCCTGTTTCTAAATCCCAGCGCAGCCTTTTTCCATATTCGCTATCCACACTTCCCCTAAAAACCAAGCGCTGAGTTTCTACACTTTTTTGCTCCTGCAACAGCTTAGGCTCAGCTTTAATTTTCTCGAAAAAATTTAAAGTTGCTTCTTCTAAAAAATGCTTATCAGAGATACGCAACCTTCCGTAAACCATGTTTACTTTTGGATTTCCAGATACATACTTTTTATAATGACTGATATAATTTTTCGGACTTAATTTGATGTATTTATATTGCAATGCTACATTGTCTACCACTTTCAGTTTAACCTCTAAAATAATTCCGAACAAGCCATAACCGCCAACAACCAAATGAAAGAGTTCTGAATTTTCCTCTCTGCTACAATTGACGATTTCTGCATTGGCGTTCATCAAAGTGAACGAAATTACACTTGAAGAAATAGGTGGCGAATCTTTTTGCCAGCCGTGTCCATTCACGCTCATGGAGCCTCCAATAGAAAACGAACTAAAAGACTGCATTACGGAAATAGATTTGCCAGACTTATCTAAGTATCTTAATGCATCTTCCCAAAAAGCGCCCGAGCCAATGGTGAGTATATTACTTACGGTATCAAGCTCCATTTGTTTGTATGGAAGCATATTTAAAACAATTCCATCTGGATAAATGGTATGTCCGCCCATACTATGTTGGGCTCCAGCAATGGAGATTTTCAGCTTATTTGCCTTTGCATATTTTAAAATATTTCTGAGCTGAATTTCGATTGCTTTCTTGTCATTTGGAACACTGATTATTGTATCTACTTTAGTCAAATTCAGCCGACTGGCATCATCGGTATAACCTTGTGGTATCGCAACTTTAGTATCGTCTTCTTTCCATTTCGTTTTCAGAATGTGTAATAATGGTATTGATAAAAAGACAACTAAAATTAAAAGGCAAATCTTCCAAAAGTGCATTTTCTTCATGATAAACAATTACGCTTCGAATTTTCTAAGAAAATACTAAAACTCTATAGCGCACCCTGTAATGTCTCCTATCTTTTCTACTTCTCTTATATTTTTAATTTCTTCCCAATCTCGATATGGCAGTTTATATCTTTCATCGAAAAAGTATAGCCTCCATCGCCAAAAAGCTAATGGATTCTTAGAAAACAGACGATATATCTGCTTATCCTTTAGATTAGGCCTATGAGATAAACAAACCTTGTGTCCCCTATGCATCATCTCAAAATCACGGCTCATAAATTCATAAAAGGTAAAGCTACCATTATAGTTACTATATCGATAGTGCCTTTCATCAACAAAGTTTTTAAATAGCCACATAAAGGAGAAATATTAGATAAAATAATGATTCCAATTATTGAGATAACTATTTTTATATTACGTGTCATGACTGTCCATTTGAGCTTAAAATTTATTAGTTACACTTTCTATTTGCTTTTCCTATGTCAATTGAAACAGAAGTTTCTCCATAACCATGGGGTATTGTGTTTTAGTACTTTTATTAGGAATGATTAACTAATTAAAAATCTCTAGCACACCCCATTGTTTCTTTCTTTTCTGTTTCTCTTATTTTTTCAATTTGTCTCCAGTCTTTATAAGGCAACTTATATCTTTCATCAAAAAAATACAGCCGCCATCGCCAAAAAGCTAGTGGATTTTTAGAAAATAAGCGATAAAGGGTCTTATCTGTTATGTTATGATCATGTCCTAAGCAGCTGGAATGCATATTCTTCACTGTGTCAAAACGACGTCCCATAAACTCGTAGGACGTAAAGCTGCCATCAGAATTACTATATCTATAATGCTTAGAATCAAAAATAAGACGAAAAAAACCATACACAGGGGGTACATTTGATAGAATAACAATCGCTACTATGAAGCAAGATATTTTCTTTATTACCATATAATAGATATTAATCCCAATAAATGAAATAGCTATCGAAATCTTAACTCATTCTTTTAAATTTCTTATTATCCAAATACTAAAACCTAATATAGCAACCCATTGTACTCTTAGTGTTCCTCCTTATTTTTTCAATTTCATCCCAGTTTTTATAAGGAAGATCATATCTTTCATCGAAAAAATAGAGTCTCCATCGCCAGAAAGCCAATGGATTTTTGGAAAATAAACGATAGAGATTTTTATCCCTCTGATTAGGATGCTGTTTTAAACAATCGTTATGTTGTGATTTAGCCATCTCAAAAGTCCAACTTTTAAATTCATATGATGTATTGCTACCATCAAAATTGCTGTATCGATAATATCTATCACCATCTACAGTAACTTTTAGCATATCCGTAAATGGCCATATATTAGACAAAACAAAAACTGTAAAAATGATTACCATTATTTTTTTCAGATATTTCATAACCAGACTTAATTACAAAGCGTACTTGATATTCCTTTACCCAATCCTATTGAAGCTCCAGCTACTCCAGTTGCTTGCATATTTTTAATGGTTTCGTAAACTCCGCTCGGTGTTTTACCATAATTAAAACCTGTTAAAGTTCCAATGTTTGATGGCACATAAAGTGGAGTCGACATACCTTGATTAAATACATCTAAGGCATAATTTGTACAATTATATCCAGTCATGTTATAATCTCTTTGAGCTTTAGTTATTGCTGTATTAATCATCGAAGTAAACTGAGTTGCGTTAATAGTTATGGCGAGACTAGCATTATAATCATGCCCTTGGTTATCTACCATCATACTTTTGGTAGGCACTTGAATTGAAGCTTTCATTGAACTTTTAGGGTAAAATCCAAAAGTTTCGCTTACTGTATTGGTTCCATTCGTTTTCGTTATGGTAACAAAAGTATGCCCAGGCGTTAAGCTTGTACTGAGCAAAGCTCCAGGTCTATCTTTATCGGCTAATTCTGCATAAAGAGTGGCTTTGTATATTGTGGCGGCATTATCCGGTACACTATTAAAACAATTGAATCTACTTGCAAGTTTAATAGAATCTGCAATAACTGTAAGTTCATAAGCATAACCCGGATCTTCTGCATTAATAGAGTTTGAGCTAGAACCTGTACTTCCACCACCACTGCTCCCTCCATCCCCTAAGTAATCTTCATCTGACCTTCTTAGTTTTGTATTTCCTCCATCACAAATTGTATAAGAAGAATATCCTGTAGAGTACCATTGACAGTTTTCGTAGTTACCTGCTCCTACACAACCTACATATCCAGTTTCCACATAATAGGTAGAACAACCTTGTACCGTCGTACCACTATGGTTAGCTAAAGTACCATTATTCTGCTTATTTAAATGCGTTAAGGCACTCTCTTGCAAACTATTTATTTTATACATGGGCTTACCTGCCAAATAATTTACGCCATTACTCATCATACCATTTAAATGGTAATAAACTACCTGACCAGTAAGTAAGCTTACCTCTTTATAATGTACTTTTTCAAGATTTATTATACTATTAGCTTCAACAGCCATGTAACAACCCTTTGTTACATTACCCGATGCGGAATCTACAAATAATAATAATTTTAGAGCGTGAGTATTTTCATAATTGGCAATATCATTTTCGGCTAATGCCTTAGATATAACCCCTACCTTATCGGGGTTTTGCATAGATACTTCATAAACTATGGAGCCATCAAATTCCAATTTTTCTACTTTACTCCATATTGGTTTGGTGTTTTTAAAAATGTTCTGCTCGCTGGGTAAATTTTTATTATAAAAAATTTTTAGTTCCAAAAATTCATTGGAGGGGGATATTGCCTCTCTTTTACAGCCTAGTAAGGAGGTTATTATGACCAGACAGAATAATGTTGGTTTTAACAAATGTTTTTTCATAGGTAGTTTAAATTTATGACCCAAAAGTATACTAATGCTTTCAGCTACTTTTTGATAAATGTCACATAATGAAAATCCCTTTATTTTTTTCGAATGCGGCTCAAAGTTTCTCTACTTATACCTAAATAGGAAGCAATATGCCCTAAAGCAACCCGCTGTAATAAATGTGGTTGGGTTTGTAATAGCAAATCATAACGTTCTTTAGCAGAAAGCATACGCAAAGCATTAGCCTGTGCTTCGTTGCGGATATAGTATAACTCAGTAAGCCGTCTTCCAATAATATTAAATTCTACAAAGTGCTCATAAAGCCAGTCGAGCTTATCCTTCTTCAATGCAATGAAAACACTGTCTTCTAATGTTTCGATATATTCAAAACTAGGCTGAGATGTAAAAAAACTAAAAACCGAAATAACTAATTCATTTTCAAACAAAAACCATGTATTCGTTTCAATTCCCTCTTTATTCAAATAGAAAACCCGAACAGCACCACTGATAATAAAATAAATACTGTCACTTTTTTCGCCTTCGCTTAAAAGCCTTTCGTTTTTCTTAAAACTGACAATTTTGCTGTTTTCAGTTATAGCTTCTTTAAGTAACACGGGGAGCCTTCCCATTTTGGAAAATACATGAAACAACTGTTCATAGCAATTTATTTCTTTCATCATAGATAGGTAGTAGCTGCAAATTAACGATTTTTCAGAAAAAAAGGCAGTTCATTTATTGAACTGCCTTTTACATTTATATAGAGCCCTATTAAGGGAGCGGATTTTATTTTGCCAAAAGGTTATCATCCATAGACAATGTTTCTAAAGTTGCAGCTACTGCTTTTGCTTGAGCAATGTATTTTGGAGCAATAGATTTCACATCCGAAGTACTCGCGATAAAGTGATCAGTAGTCATTTTTGCCGAAGTAGCCATTAAAGCGTAATGCTCTTCCGTAGAACCACTCAATTTCAAACTTGCTTGGTCTTTAATTGAAGTATAAAGATTTACAGTATTTGCATTGATATCAGCAGATGCTTTATCCCTCAACAATACATCTAAGCTTAAAAAGTTAACTTTTCCGTAAGTTTTTACTGATGCGTTATCCGTTGCTTCGATAGATGAGATATTACGAACATAAACTGTTACTGTTAAAGGCGCTGCCTCGAAAGAACTGATGCGCAACACGCCATCTTTTTGCTGTACCAAAGCGTTTTTTGAATAATAGTTATCATACACTTTTACACTTTCTGTTGGTGCCTGCACTACAAACACTTCAACATTTCCCGACACTACTATTTTGTTGATATTTTTTACTTCTTTTAAAATAGTGTAATTACTTTCTTTAGAAGTTTTAGAAATGTTATTTGCATTATCATTTGCAAATGCTGACGTAGAAATAGTTACTAAACCTAATGCCGCTACGAATAAATTTTTAATAGAAGTTTTCATAATCTTAATATTTTTATCTTTTTGATTTTCTGTTAATTGTCAACCTTTTCAGGATGTTTTCGAATATAAGACGGCACCAAATCAAAAACGTTTCACCACTTCTCGGCGTTTTATACCACGAGCAGTTAACCCTAGACCAACGCCTGTAATTTTTCGACCAACGGGCAGCAGTTTTTTAACCATTACTTGTTCCGATATATTCGGAATAGACACATGGTATCTTATTTTTAGAAAACGAATGGTAAGCTCAATGGCTAATGCAGGCCCGCTTTTAGTTACAATCTTTTAAACTCTTTGTCATGCTGAGCTTGTCGAAGCATTGTGTACGATGAAATATGCTTCGACAAGCTCAGCATGACACTATAATTATCGGTTGAAATAAAAAAAGCACTTCCACTTCTCCCGATAGCTATCGTGATGGGTTTAGTAAACTTAAACCTATGCGGTAAACCTGCCAACTAAACCCGACAGTAATGGAAAGCCCGCAAGCGAATGTAAGGAGTGCGGACTTGAAATAAATGGTGGGACTTGCGTGAATAGTAGTAATGTTATTGCTTTTCTAAAAATTACAAATAAGTTTATTTAGCCAAATATAGTTCCAGGCTTTTTTTGAAAAAACAAGTATTTGCCGTAAGTTTAAAGATTTTAATCGCCTTACCTTTTAATTGTTTTAGTCTTTAATCAATGTTACGAGTAAATAGTTCAGCTCCATGTCAGATTGTGTATTCATTATGTAAGCATGATTATCTGGGCTATTTAATTGAGCCGCACATTGTTCAGCTCAATCCGCAGGGAGATTTCTCACTAACTTATCAAAGGTTATTTACCCATACGGCACAAGAATTTGCCAAACACCTCACCGACTTAGATTTTAAACTGATTAAGATCTTAGATGAGACCGAGCAGGATTTCATCATTAAGAAATACCATAAAAAAGCCATTAGACCGTTCGAGTTTTTCAGCAAGTTTTACGACCAGAAGTTTTTCGATTCTGTGAGGCCAAAAATTGAGAAAAAATTAGTGGAGGTGCTAGAAATCCTTAAAACCAAGGGTGGCTTATATTTAATGGATAAAGATGGTTGGCCAGCCGAAAGGAAACTAGAGCTAGCTACAGAAGCCTCAACCATTTTATTTCATTTCCGCAGAAATGAAGTAGAAACACGATACTTCCCTACCATTAAATATCAAGGCCTACGTATCGATTTTATGTTTAAGGACGCTCAGGTCATTTGCAATCAGCCAGCTTGGTTGCTATTAAATGATGTAATGTATTTCTTCGAGCAAGATTTTGAAGGCAAAAAGCTGACACCTTTCCTTAACAAAAGATATATTACCATACCAAAAGCTACAGAAGAAACTTACTTCGAAAAGTTTGTAGCTCCGTTAATAGAAAAATACCATGTTTACGCAGAAGGCTTCGATATCAAAACAGAAAAACACGAACCTAAAGCGGCCATCAAAGTAATTTATGTGGAAGGTGGTATTTCACAGATACAGCTTTATTTTAAATATGGTAGCTACTCCTTTGCCATGGGCAACGAACATAAAGTTACAGTTCGCCTAACCAAAGAGAGCGTTGTACAAAGTGTTGAGGACGACGACATTGAAAACATTAGTTACACTTTCCACCGCATTAAGAGAAACATTGACTGGGAGAAACAGCAATTCAATTTCCTAACTGGTTTAGGCTTGAAAAAAGTGAGTGCGCTTTTCCATCATCTGGAACTCCCAATTTTAAATGAAGGTCATGATGCTGCTTACGCCATCATTAGTTGGGTAAACGAGCACATTGAAGTCTTACAAGAACAAGGCTTTGAAGTTGAACAAGCTAATAGTGCCAAACGTTTCGTACTGGGAAGCAATAAAATTGATTTCGAAATTAAGGAAGACAACGATTGGTTCGATATCAATGCCATCGTATATTTTGGAATCCATCCTATCCCATTTATCTCGTTAAAACAACACATCCTTCATAAAAAAAGAGAGTTTGTTTTGCCAGACGGCGACATCGCAGTTATTCCCGAAAAGTGGTTTACACAATACAGCAGTTTGTTTAGCTTAGCTGATGCGGGCAAACAATTGAAGTTGAAGAAATACCATATTGGTTTAATTAATGATTTGGCAGAAGACAGTATTGCTAACGTTACATTAGATCGAAAACTACAAAAACTGAATGATTTTGAGCAGATCGATGATGTTTCGATGCCTGTAAATTTCAAAGGTGATTTACGACATTACCAAAAAGCAGGTTACAACTGGTTCAGTTTTTTACGTGAATATAATTTTGGTGGTTGCTTGGCAGATGATATGGGTTTGGGTAAAACCATCCAAACTTTGGCAATGCTGCAAAAAATGAAAGAAGAAGATGTGCAACAAAATAGCCATAGCACCTCGCTGATTATCATGCCTACTTCTTTAATTTACAACTGGATTAACGAAGCAAAGAAGTTTACACCTTCACTAAAAATTCTTTCCCACACCGGCACTAATAGAAATAAAGATGTAGCCCATTTTGATAAGTACGATGTAGTAATCACCACTTATGGAGTTACCAGAGTTGATGCGGACGTATTACAGGGATTTTATTTCAACTATATCATTCTCGATGAAAGTCAGAACATTAAAAATCCTTCTTCTAAGTCGTTCAAGGCCGTAAGGATGCTGAAATCAAGACATAAATTGGTACTGAGTGGTACGCCAATAGAAAACTCCGTTAGCGATTTATGGACACAACTGACCTTCCTTAATCCAGGTTTATTGGGAACGCAAGCTTTCTTTAATGAAGAATACGTTCAGGCCATTGAGAAACGTAAAGACGAAGATAAAGCAAAGAAACTGCAAGCGATCATCAAACCTTTTGTATTGCGACGCACCAAAGAACAAGTAGCCTCAGAGCTTCCGCCAAAAACAGAACACATCTTCTATTGCGACATGAGCGAAGACCAGGCAGCTTATTACGAAAAAACAAAATCTGCTTATCGTAACGATTTACTGAGCAGCATGGACAATGGCACTTACGCCAAAAAACAAATCCAAATTTTGCAGGGATTAACCGCTTTGCGCCAGTTGGCCAATCATCCCGTAATGATTGACGAAGAATATACTTCTGATTCTGGCAAATTCGAAAATGTGATGCACACGCTAGATAATGTGCTTAAGGGTGGACATAAAGTGTTGATATTTTCTCAGTTCGTGAAGCACCTGGATATTTTTAGAAAGCATCTCGAAAAAGAGCAAATAAATTATGCTTACTTAGATGGCGGTACTAGAAACAGGGGCGAGATTGTAGCAGATTTTCAACAGAATGAAGATTTAAAGGTATTCCTAATATCGATCAAAGCTGGCGGCGTTGGTTTAAATTTAACCCAAGCTGATTACGTATTTATTTTAGATCCTTGGTGGAACCCAGCTATCGAACAACAAGCTATCGACCGTACGCACCGCATCGGACAAGAAAAGAAAGTTTTCATCTATAAGTTCATTTCAAAAGATACGGTAGAAGAAAAGATTTTGGCATTGCAACGCCGTAAAAAATCATTGGCAAGTTCGTTAATTACCACGGAAGAAAGCTTCTTCAAATCATTAAGCAAAGATGACATTAGAGACCTTTTGGCATAACCCAACGTAAAACTTATTACTTATAACTCACAACTTAAAATGCAGCCTTTCGATTTAGAACTTAACAACATTAACTACGCTGTTTTTCCTGAAGGAAACGAGACCTATACCATTTACAAAGACGGCAAAGAATATCTTCAAATCCAAAAAGATGATGGAGAGCAATGGATCAAATTTGACGGAGAAACAGGAACACCAGTTTTTGAAACCGATGAAGAAGTAAATGCTTTGGGCAGACTTATATCTGTCTACAAGGAAGAACCCGAACAAGAGGAAGACGAAGATAACCACGAGGAATTCTAACAATGGAAGATAGCTTTCACTTTAAACTTCGAGGCATTATTTATGAAGTAATTCCTGAAGAAGACAACACTTATACTGTTTTCAGAATGGGTGATGAATACCTCCAGATTTTGAAAAACAAAAATAACAAATGGATGCGTATTGACTACAAAACAGACCTTCCTGTGGTTGAGGAGAACGATGAAGTTGAGGATATTGGTAGCATTATCGATAAATATATGTTAAGCTAGCGCCATTAACCGTCATCTCGACTGGAGCACAGCGGAACGGAGAACCGAAGCTCAACGTAGTTAAATCTTTGAACATTCCCAACCCACCTTAAAAGATTTCTCCGCAAGGCCGAAATGACGAATATGCGCTATCCCGTCATCTCGAATGGAGCGCAGCAGAATGGAGAGATCTTTGGATATATTTAATTTTCTATTGAACAAGCATAATTCAAAGATTTAGCTTCGCTGATTTTCAATTTATTTCATAGCCCACGGTTTAAACCGTGGGCTATGAGCGTATGTGTTTTACCCTGCCCAACTTTCCCTATCCAAACTGCGGTAATGAATAGCCTCCGCCAAATGCTCAATCTCTATATTTTCACTAGCAGCTAAATCAGCAATGGTACGAGCTACTTTTAAAATCCTATCATAGGCACGAGCAGACAAGCCTAACTTTTCCATCGCCTGCTTAATTAAGCCCCTACCAACTTCATCAATTTCGCAGATCTTCCTTACCATATTTGCGCTCATCTGCGCATTGGCATGTACCTCCTCCAGCTCTGCGAAACGTTTATCCTGTATTTCCCTACCCTTAATCACTCGCTCCCTAATCAAATTGCTTTTTTCCGCAGGACGAGACGAAGACAGTTCTGAGAAATTAACCGGTGTTACTTCCACATGCAAATCAATTCGATCCAATAAAGGTCCAGAGATTTTGCTCAAGTATTTTTGAACTACCCCTGGTCCGCAAACACATTCCTTTTCGGGGTGGTTGTAAAAACCACAAGGACATGGTTGCGTTGCCTTGTTTACGTTTTCAAAAATACACAATAAAACCCTTATCACCAGCATATCCCAAAGAACCTCAAACATTGGGCGATCATATCAAGAAACGAAGATGGGATCTAAAATTAGAACAAGCTGACGTTGCAAGAAGTCTGAGCGTAACTATGGAAACAATTTCTAATTGGGAAAACAACCATAGCGATCCACAAATTAAGTACTACCCAGCAATTCTAAAGTTCTTAGAATACTCACCAAAGATTTTCGACGAATCAATTTTGGCGGGTCGAATAACTGCTTACCGATGGCGAAATGGATTAAATTCAAAACGCATGGGTTCAATTCTTGGAGTAAACAGTACCACGGTGTCAGCTTGGGAAAATGAGACGTCAATCCCTCAACAGAAACAACTCATAAAGTTGGAAAAACTCTTAGGTGTAGATGTTAATAAAGAAGGGACACACTAATGCGTGTGTCCCTTCTTTAAGATATTTTCAATCACGGCGCGCTTTGTCTGCGCGTCCTGTTTTGAGATTTCAATGTATGTCACAGACACACGATAAGTCTTTTCTTTATTCTTTGAAATTTTTACCGTTCTCTCCTGAAAGGTCCTATTGCAACATGGATGTGCAACTTTATACGTTTTAACCAATTTGCCCCGAGACTGAAAATTTGAATTTTTATTAAGATTTTCCATATCTACTACACTACATCATTCAACTTCACTTGTATGTACGATCTTGTATACGGTCATTGCAACCGCTTAATATTTTATCATTGGGAAATAGCATCCCTTGCAGGATTAAATCTTAAGATTGATCTCACTTCCCCTGTTTCTCTTAAAGGAGGGTTTATACTTGATATACCCATACTCACTTAAATCCCTGACACATTTCTGGAAAGTAAAGCGTGAAACCTTTGCAATCTCCTGAACTTGCTTGCTAAAGGCAAACATCGGCGTAGGAAAACCATTCTGTCGCCAAAACTGCAATAACGCTGCATACACTCCAATATGTGTAATACTAATCCGTCCATCCTTTTCTATGGACTGAAAAAACCTGCCTAAAATTTCACTAGTGTTCATAGTGTTAGTTTTTAGATAATCTGACTTTGTTACTTCTCTCATTTAGCTTATCTACTTTAGTGACCCTTGCTTGCTCCGTGTTTTGCACCTTTCCATTTCTTACGCTTTTGACCAATTTCAAATTGCACTCGTCATAAACATCAATAGTTTTAAATTGGGGGTTAGCTTCCAATTCATATCTTCTACGGTTAATGACAACCGGAACTCGTTCGCCCTGTCTTAGTAGACCTGCAACGTGTTCTATTTGATGAACCGTGCGGAACTGCTTTAAGCCAAGCTGTTCGATTGATTGCACTAGGGCAAAGCTATCGAGTTGTTGTATTTCCTTAATCTTATACTTTCCGTTAGGGTCTTGATCATTAAGATCAAGCTTTATCCATTTGCCATCGATCTGTACCGACCTGCCTTGTAATAGATTATAGCTTTCCTTTGAATTCGGAAGAAGATCGGCAGATAGTTGAAGAATTTTATTGTGGTTTTCTTGCCCCTTTGCATCAGTACCTAACCCAATCTCGTGAGAAGAAAGTTTATACTCCCCAGAAACGTCTTTTTCAAAGGAGACCCTACTATTCAACTTCTCAGTTCCATTTACATATTGCTGTGCAGGTATCGAAAAAGTGGTTTCATCGTTGTCGATATGTTTACGAACAGCAGGGTTGTGACTTTTAAGACCTAGCTTGGAAAGGATCTGAGTGAGCTTTTGTTCATTCATTTCTTTCATTCTATTTTGCCTAACGATCAAAATTTGTCTACGGATAGGAAGGATAATCAGTCTTCTAAACAATCGAATGAATGTATTTGTATAAGCAACTCTCTCCAGGTGGCGACGTTCTTGTTTAAGAGCCATCAGGGATAACCGTTCAGCAGGATCATTCGTTTTTCTGTATTTCGCAGCTATATCTTCGAAGTCCCTTAGTTTTTTACGTAGCAAACCTTTATTGGTCGATACATCAAACGAGAATAGTGTTTTAAATCTACTTTCTTCCTCTTTCCATTTTGCCACTTCAACTTCAATTCGATTTACCTTTTTCTTGTCCATCATCCATTCTTTTAGAGTTTGAAAAAGAGGGAGCATAAGCTCCCCCTGGCATTACTAAGCAGACATTCTACGTTTGTTCGTTCTTTTTCGAACTGTAGTCGGGGACTGTTTCTCGACCTTTTTTTTAGCTGCATCATCTGCTTTATTCTGCACTCCTGCAACTTCTGCCTTTGTATCAGCACCGGCATTTACAGCTTTAGAATTTGTAAGGTCCGCCACTTCCTTTCCTGCGGGTTCCTTTGCATTACTAGTTACCGCATTTGCAGTGTCTTTAGCTGTTGCCGTAGGAATATTGCCAACGTTATTTTCTTGCTGGTTGGGTTTATTTACTGCATCATCTGCTTTGTTCTGTACACCGGCAACTTTTGCCTTTGTATCGGCACCGGCATTTACACCTTTAGAATTTGTAAGGTCCGCCACTTCCTTTGCTGCGGGTTCCTTTGCATTACTCGTTATCGTATTTGCAGTGTCTTTAGCTGGCGCCGTAGGAATATTACCAACGTTACTTTCTTGCTGGTTAGCTTTATCTGCTGTGGCATTCTGCCCTTTAACTTCCTTTTGATCCTGCTGATTTGCAGCCGCATTTTGAGTAGCCTCCTGCGCTTTTTCCGGAGCTACCTTGATCTGACTTTCAATTACTACACGACCAGTTTCTGGTGATCTGAAAACGAACTGCTTGAAATCTGGATTGGCTTCGACCAGCCTTTTTGTTTCTGTCTTACCTTTTACTATCGTAACCACTTGCTGGTTCCCTCTTTCCAGCCCTTTGATAAGTCCTTCTAGGGAACGAGGATATTGCGCTTCTTTGAAGTTATATTTCGGAATAAGATCCGCTACCTCGAATTTGTACGAGCGAATTAGCTCATAATTGCCGTTGGAATTTTGCTTATTTCGGTCGAGTGTGACCCATGCCTTGTACTCATGACCATCTTTGTTTACTAAAGACTTATACACGGAACGTCCCTGCAACATATTGTAGGCCTCTTTAAGCGTAATACTACCGCCCTTACTATTGACGAAGAATCTTTGCTTAATCGTTTCTTTCACTCCAATCTTCTTCAACTCTGCATCGTAGTGGTTAAAAAAATATTTATCCGATTCTTCTGATTTTTTAAAGTATAACGTGACTCCCACAATTCCATCGGGATATACCGCCTTGCCCTTTAATTCGAACTCTGTTGCCTGACTAGCAATCAATTTGCTCAATTTATCCTTGTCAACTAATTCGCCAAATCCCATGTAGGTTAATCTTTCCTGTAGGAACTCAAAAACTTCTTGATTCTTTTCCATGACTTTTTCTCCTTTATTATTTATTAATTCACCTTGTGTCAAATTTTCCTGATGTGCAGTTACCATTGCTTTGACATCTATTGCTCCATTGCGGTACACGAATTCCTGATGACCTTTGATGCCATTGTACAACGATCGATATGCTGCCCTCACACCTAATACTTCATAACGATCCACGTCTGTAGAATTCAAGATGCAGTATCGCACAGCCTCATCATACGATTGCCAGCAGACGATCTCCTCTTTTTCATTGGAAGACCCATTATCCAGGTACGTCATAAATTCAGCCCCGTTGTACCACCTTTCCCTTTCCAAGTACTCTGCAATTTCAACTCTGTCAAGCGGTTTTATTAACATTTGTTCCTCCTTTCATTGGTATTTTTATCGAACCCTTAACTTCATTCCCGAATACGTCCCAACCGTCATCTGTTGCGCTTGGAAAACTGTTTCCGTCCCTGGCAAACAGCTCGATCCGCGATCGCCGCCCAAACAGTGAAACGATCCTCCTTCGAATTTCAGCCGGCTTTTCGGAGTGCCGCCCCAATTTTGAAACTAGTACCTGTCGAATGTTTTTAGCGACACGTTTTAAGGGTTTTCCCCGGGTGGCCAGTAGTACTATTTCTGCGTTTGCCCTGGTATAATACCCCATTCCGCAAAAGAGTTGCTCATTACATTTGTTCTCTTTGATCCAGGTAAACGCAACTGTCTTGTACGTGAAGCCCCAACTTTTCACCAGTTCCAAAGCCTGTTCGAGGCATGGGAATGTTGTCCACATTAACAGCACACTGTCCTTTTTTGCGATGGATTGAATATCCATTGATTTCAAATAATCTAATCCCTGTGTCACATAGTGCTGTTCCGGACTTCGGCTTTCTCCTTTCTTTGACCAGACCCTGAAGTTCCACGGCGGGTCGGCATAGATAATCGAATACTTATTATTATCTTCTCTCATGATGTTCATCTTTATATTTTTACCTGAAAGGTTTTGCCTTCAGCAGTTCCCTGTTGGATACCTTCATTTGAAGGTGACGACCCCCGTTTTTTTCCATTAACTGTATCACCAAGTCTTTCTGGTCCGGGATGGTGAATTTGGGGAGGGCAAAGACAAACATATCGCGTGTTTTTCCGGGAATCCCCTCTGGACTTTTGCTTATAAAAATTGGCAATACCTCCAATTCCTGTGAAGCAGTTCGGCTAGCCCTTTTCTGGTCACGGATGTAGAAGCGTAGCTGGTCTATGTCGTACCCTACGTTGGTGTAATTAGTGATCTTAAACTGAAAGTAGATCACATTATTCCGTATGAAAAGTTCCCGCAGATTGAATGATATCCCAAATGCTTCCTTTTGACGACCGCGAACATAATTTCGGTTAGCCAGTAATTTGTTGGTGCATTCTCGGACTTCCGCTTCATTAAACTCTTCCTTGGGAAGAAACACCGTACTGCTTTGGCTGGCGCTGTTGCCCTGCAAGGACAGATTGATCGAGGCCGGATTTGCGGCGTACCGCACCACGAACGTATTCAATTTGCCATCGGCTGTAACAACACTCACATTGGATGCAGTGAAATTAGCCTTTGCCGCTTTCAATTGCAGAATGTTTTCAACGCCTGCGGCCTTTTGTGCCAGTATATCCTGACTTCCGCGATCAACGCTCACAATAGCGTACGGAAATATGATATTGCTGGTTTTGGTGTTACAGATCTCCAACTCGTATGAACTCAACTCATACAACTTTTTTTCACCGCTGTCCTGCGCATAAAGGCAAAGGACATTAAACGACAGGAAAACTCCGGTGATCGCTTTTCTTAACTTTTTCATATTTCTTCATTTTTGATTGATATTTACATACTGGTATTCTGGCGCTGCTTTTCGTCCCGTAGCAAAATCTGGTAACCAGCTTTAACCCTTACCCGGATCAGTTTTGCCTTCTTTGAGAACATGCCTTTGATCATTTCCACGCCCGCGCCAGCTGCCTGTGAACCCCAAGAACCGTCAAGTCCGTTGAGACTAACGCCCTGCAAAGGTTTATCAGCGGATTGTTTGGCGACGTCTCTTGTGATCGAGCCAGGAATGTGCACTCCGTCGATACCATCCATGTCAAAGACCAAAAGGTCTACTGGGTACAAGGAGCTACCAAATCGAATGCTTTCGATCCTGATCCCCAATCTTTCACCGGACAGTTGTGCGGTTCCGAAGACGAAATGATCTTTAGGTATGTGAACACCGTTTATGTAGACATCATCGATCAATCTCATCTTGATCGTTGAACCGTTGACCACGACCTGGTCTTCATGCACTACCGCACGTATAGCATTGTACTCAATGTCAGCAAAACCTTTCTGATCCAGGGAATAGAAGCCATTGCTGCTGTCTTTCTGCTGCTGTGCAAGGTGAGTTACTTTCTGACCTTTTGTCTTCTTTGTGACCGGAAAGACTTCCCCGCGACGTTTGGCGGAACTTTCCCGCAAACGTTCATTGGCAAGCTCGGGGTTCTGGATTTCCATCACTTTATCGAGCAAGGTGTTAAGCTGATCGATCTCCGGATCTGCCTGCTGTTGGATGGGCGCATTGTCATAGTCAGATGGGTAATTGTTGTCATATCCGGAGATAACCTGACGGCCTCCGTATGAGCCGGCGCTCCGGTAACTACCTCGTTCGTTCCAGTCATTGTTGTACTGTTGCCCGTTATGCATCTGCCTTTCCAGATCATTCAGTCCCTGATAGATCTGGTTGGCCCTATGATCACCGTAAGGATCTACCGATCTACCGGCGCTGTACCTGTAGTTCGTGTCCATTTTCATCTGTTCGCGCAATTTTGCACTGTCCCGTTCTGCCAGTTCATAGTAGCTCAACTTATCTTGCGGCTGGTTTGCATTATTGGCTCCTGGCAATTGCTTGTTGAGCGCTGCCGTCTCCTTTGCCTGTTCATCCCGACCAACACCTGAACCACCGCCCAGAAGCCAGAATATAATGGTCAAAAAAGGGATAGCGATAATAGGTATCACCAGGTAGAACCTTTTGTCCCTTGCAATTTTTCCTTCTGTTTTCATACTTTAGCTTTATTTGATACCTATTAAATTTTCGAGTGATCTGGCACTATCCAGTAGTCCAGGGCGCGCCTTCATGATACTATCGTAAACTATTCGTCCATCTGGCGACGCCCGTATACTGTCCATGAATTTCCTGAAAGTCCTAATTCGCTTAAGCTCAACAGTGTATGCGTCTCTCAATATTTGAGGTTGTTCCGGATTCTTGGGAATCTTGATCGAACCGACCCTGATTTCGCTACCACGGGGACTACCAATCAGTACCCAACCGTTATAGATCATGCTAAATGCGACGAAAAGCGATAATCCGACGAGCAGGGTACGTTTTGATCTGCCATTGAACTTCATGGCCATCCAGTCCGCCCATCTTTTCTGCAATCGTCCAAAACTTTCTCTGAATGTTCCTGCAATTCTGCCAATCGCCTGGTCGCGCGCGGCAGAAATTCTTTTCTTGAATATTTTCATGTTACCTTCTGTTAATTGTTTTGATATCCCTGTTCTCGATGGTACTCCAGCGCTCGATCAGGAAGCCATGAGGATTATTGTCAGATCTCGACACGTTCCTGAGCGCTCCGTCAGTGATCAGGCTTCTGGTGGTCACCGTGGTTGGTCTTACAATCTGTTGAGTGGCGTAGCACCTGAAAATGTATGGATCATTGTCGATGTTTACTTGCACGCTGTCGATGGTAATTGTCTGGTTTATGTTCCCGGAGATCAATCCCGCATAATAACCTGTCTCGCGCATATCATCATACAATCGTTTGGCTGAACCGTCTGCTAGAAAAAGTGCCTTTGAAATGTTTTCCTTGATGGCGTCATCATCCGGATCAAGGGTAAAAAAGAGCCGGTGGAATGTCCTTATGTGATCACGTGCTTCAACCGAAACGTTGTCCTTCCTGTCAGATGCATAAGCGTCGAACACTTTTCCGTTTGCCAGAATATAGATCTTATTCTGCATATTCTCTACAATGATCAGACTTTTGAACACGGCACAGCATGTGATGATCGTTAGGGCACAAACGGTAATGACACAAAAACGGCGTACCTGTCTGAATGCCTGATCGATATTTTTGGCTTTTGTAAACATAGCTTTGAGTTTATTTCATCAACTTGAAAGGAGAAGTTGTTACCGTATTGAACCCAGCAGTCGTTTTGCTTTGCAACGCACCACCACCGCCAGCTTGCATAATGTAGCTGGCCACACTCGGAACAGAAAAGTAACCGACGATCCCGATGATCATAAAGATCATGTACGCCGTATCGGTCTCACTAAAGAAAGAGGGATCTCCCTGCGAGGCTATCTCGGCAATGTCTTTTTTAAGCATTTCTTCCTGGATTTTACCAATGATGGCACCGAAAATATTGGCGACCGGAAGCCATAGGAAGATATTGATGTACCTTGCGATCCAAGCTGTAAGGGTATGTTGGAAGCCGTCGAAAACGGCAAGTCCGAATACCAGTGGTCCAAGTATGGACAGTACGACCAGTTGGAACGTTCGTAGTGTATTAATACAGAGTGCTGCCGCTTCGAAGACAATCCGCAGGATTTCGCTAAAAAGTGTGCGGATCCAGAACTTGAAAAGGAACCACATCTTCTGTCCGTTGAATTTAAAGTGGTTTCCAAGTCCTTCCAACATTCCTTCATCAGAAGGATCTGCCCCGTCATTGGTATAGCGGTACCATCTATCCTGGTCGCCCATCCCATCATTACCAACATACATCTGCCATGCTTCGGTATTGATCATTGCTTCCTGCCTTTTTAGGAGCAGGACGGCAACAGCGGCATTGGAATTGTCCACCATCGCAGATGTCCCGGTCACGGTAGGTTTCATGATTGTATTGATCATCGCCAGAACTGATGGAAAGATCATGATACAGAAGCCAAGTACGAAAGGCCGGAACAAGGGATAAAAGTCAATTGGTTCAGCCTTTGAAATGTGGTTCCAAACACGGTAAGCAATGTAGAAAGTGGCTCCAAATCCCGCCAGTGCCCTTGAAACACCGATCAACTCGCTACATAAAGGCATCATCTGGTCATAAATGCTTTCCAGCAAATGATGCAGACCAGCCACACCACTGTCCGATGCCTGCCCGAATGCAAATGCGGGAAATAACAAGAGCGTTATTATTCCAATAATTTTCATTGAATTTTTCATCTGATCTAAAATTTGATTCCGTATAGTTTTTCCACAGATTGCGCGTCAGCTTTGTCCGAACGGCGCATCTTACCAAGCGTCGCAGCTGAACTATTGAAGCTCCTTAAGAAACTCAGTTTGTTTTCCATCTCCAGGAAGATCCGGTCTATGGCCTGTAGGCGTTCGTCGTCGGTCATACGTGTTTTTCCGGAACTGAGTACCGTGGTAAGTTCCTGTAGGTTTTGAAAACTCTGGTCGAGCAGTCTCTTGTGGACATTTGCCATGTATGCCAGCTCATTTGGGTTAAAGTTCCCTTTTGAACTGAACCTCGCATAGGAATTGCGGCATTCGTTAACAAGGCGGTATTGGTACTGGATGGTGGTTGCCACCCGACTGTAGTTCCGCACCGTTGGGCTTACATTAAGCAAACTATTTAGATGATTGCTATGCAGCGTAAAATCATCCTTGGATATGTTCTTGATCCGATTATATCCCTGGCTCACGATCTGGTAGCCATTCCGAAGCTGGTTCAGCATTGTCCTCATCTGGTTAAGTTTCTGAATATTCAATGCCAATTGCTGCGCTTCTTTCGTCTGTGCTGCACCGTTGAAATAGCAGACGAACGCGACCATCAACGTGCAGTACATTTTTAATGCTATAGTTTTCATACCTTAATAATTATCTATTGTTAAAATTTGGGTTGTAGAGGCCCCTGATATGTTCGATGTCGTTTTTTTCCCTCAGCCTGGATAGGCGCAGTACTTCAACATCGCTACAGAACATTTTTGCAAAACGAAATGCCCCAACCATACGGTCATAAAGCTGGTCGATCCGCTGCACCCTCTGTCCATCGGTCATTTTGTACTGTCCATTAATCAGTAGCAGATCAAGATTTCGAAGAATCTCCCTGCAATCACTTTGTACCTTCGCATAGGTGCTGTTCAATTCTTTTATTTCTTCCTGTTGGTAAACGCCGCTTTTTGCAACGTTCCTGATCGTTACCTCAAATGTGCGTCTGATCGCCTGGTGCATGGTTCTGATATCCTGCACCTTGTCGCCGTTCTTTACATTATTATTCACCGTAGAAAGAGAGCTGAAATAGTTGTTAAAAAGTTGAAGAGTTACGTTTTTATGGGTACTTATATTTCGAAGTCCTTGCTGATCGATGTTACTCTTCTCGCGGCCAAGACTATTCTGTAGCTTCAACTTGATCATCTGCTGTAACTGGACAGCCCGTTCTTGTGCATTAGCACCATTCATCCCGAATAGCACCAAAATTAAAATCACTACTGCTTTCATACCTTGTTAATTATCTATTCCGTATAATGTCCTTACTTTCTCTATATCCTGTCTGGTTTTAGCTCGTGACAGGCTCAATTGGATGTTACTCGCATTGAAACGGCGCATGTCATCGTAGTTCCGCTGAACATCATCTCCGATCTCATTGGTCAGCTCCATCCGTTTTGCATCGCTCATCTGCGTTGTGTAAGAAGTAGTGATCGTTCGCAGATTTTTAACATTTTGCAATGTTTGTCTGGTAATTCCAGTGTACACCCTCTGCATCTGTTTCAGTTCCTGGGCAGTAAAATTCCCATCCCGGCGCAGTAGCTCCCATGTCCTGCTGTATTCATTTGTAATACGCCATTGCATTTGCATGATGTCCTTCACCCGTTGATAATCGCGGATAACATCGTTCACCTTTCGAAGCTCATCGAAATACTTCTGGTATTGCTCACGCTGCTTTCTTGACCAGTCCGAAATCTCATTGAGCCGCTGACGGGCCATTTCGTTTTCCATCTTTTTTTGTGCGTTTTGTAAGTCCAGAGTTTTATTCTGAAGTTTCTGGATCTTGATGTCCGCTGCTTTGATCGCTTTGACTACGATTGCTTTAATAAGTCCAATTATTCCTGCTTGTGCGTGATTTGTTGGAAGAATGAGCAGTGCTGCAAATGCTATTGCTAACATTACTCTTTTTAGATACTTTTTCATGATCATGAATTTTCGTAAATAACTATTTGTAGCCGTAGTGATTAGGTTTACAAGAAAGTGCAGATCTCCTGTATTAAGTCACAAACCTTTGCTTTTCCTTTTCCTCGTATTTTTTTGCTTGCTCCCTTCATCGTGCTCCTTTGAGTTTACATTTTTGATGGTTATTCCATAGGTGCTCAAAGGAACTTGCTTTGCAACATGATGTAGCTGTAGGTTCTCATGCAGCAAACCCTGCCGTGGATTGTTCGTAATTAAAAAATTGCTGCCTATTGGATCTAGTTTGCTCAGCTCGGGAATCTCAAGAATAACAAGGTTTTCATCGAAATCTTTTCTTCCGTCACTAGTATCGACCGGAATGTGTTTCTCTCGGTCGTAAAACAGATGAAGTACCTGTTGATCATCAATAAAATGATTGTCGTGGAAGTCTCCCAGATAGATCGGCTGTTCTCCCACTAAGGGAATAAGTCCATAATTGAAAACATCAATTTCATAACGTTTTCCCATGAGGTCGATCATCACCGGACAACCACGCATCCGCATCGCATATACTTCCTGGTCAACCATGATCTCAAAGTCACTTTTAAAGGCAATGTCCCGCAGTGTACAATTGTACTTTTTGCACATTCCATCAGGATCGATCACTGCAATCCTGGGTACGGTCACTTTGATGACATCAGAACTATCTCGACTAATATTCTTTTCGTTCCATTGTTTCAAATTGCGCTCATAGACTGCACATTTTAACGATTTATGATAATCAAATTCGTAATGGGAGCCATGATCGACCATAAATCCAAAACAGATCTCGTTGTTGGGATTTGCCTTTTCGACCAAGGCGATCTTATCGATATCGAACAGATAGTCATCGCCTGCAATGTTCAATACTGGGAATTCCTTTTTCATAATTGTGTATTTTTTACGCCCTCTCTCTTAAATCTTCTGCCATTGCCATGATTCCCCTGCGTATGTCACCGCCAAATCGTTCGGCGTATTCCGTCAGCTTAACTTTTTCTGTCTGCTCGGTAGTGTAAGCCAGGTATTCTTCGGTACTCACTTCCGTACGGTACACCCTGCTATGCGTTCCGCCCAAGCTGATAAATACCTCTTTGTATTTTTTAGTCGGATCATTTGCCTTATTTAAGGAGAGTACCATCGATTTTTCTTTGTCGGTCAGACCCAACAATTCCTGGATCAGATCGAATTTGTTCTGGTACTTGGATTGGTCCAGCAAGATCTTACAGTCCGAATTATTGATGATCGCCTGTTTCACAACAGGGGATGAAATGATATCTTCAATATCCTGGGTTACGACGATGGCCTCACCAAAGAATTTTCTTACGGTCTTGAAAAGATATTTGATATACTCGGCGAAACCTTCCTTCATCAGCGCTTTCCAGGCCTCTTCGATTAAAATCGTCTTCCGGATACCCTTAAGTTTTCGCATCTTACTGATAAACACTTCCATGATAATGATGGTAACCACGGGAAATAATATGGGGTGATCCTTTATATTGTCCAGCTCGAACACGATAAAGCGTTCCTGGAGCAGATCTAGATTTTCAGTGGCATTAAGGAGGTAGTCGAATTCGCCGCCTTTGTAATATGGACGAAGCACGTACAAGAAATTGTTGACATCGAAATCCCTTTGGTTCACTTTGTCAGACTCCAGGACCCCCACATATTGCTCCTTCAGAAATTCGTAGAAAGAATTAAAGCAGGGAAAAATGGCTGTATTACGTGTCAAATAATCGAAATATCCAGTAACGGCATTCGACAGGGCAACATACTCCGCCCTCGTGAATTTTTCGTCATCCTTCTTCCAAAGTGCCAGTAAAAGGGTCTTTATACTCTCTTTCTTTTCCGTGTCTAAGGTATCACCGTCGGTTAGGTAGAAGGGATTGAATTTGATCGGATTCTCTTCTGTATAGGTGAAATAGTAACCTCTCAGAAGCTCACACAGCCCTCTGTAACTGTGACCGACATCCACGATGACCGCATGCGCGTTATGCTCATGGTAACTTCTTTCGAAATGATTGGTAAAGAAAGACTTACCTGAACCACTGCCGCCTAAAACGAATTTGTTCCGATTTGTAATAAGACCCTTCTTCATAGGTTCGTCGCTGATGTCAACGTGTAAGGGCTTACCCGTCAGCCGATCGCCCAAACGAAGTCCGAACGTACTTGGTGATGATTGGGACCCTGTTTCCAAATTGAGGAAACATGAAGCTTGTTCTGCAAATGTGTCGAAGGTGTCATTAACCGGGAAATCGCCCGCATTTCCTGGTATGCCCGCCCAAAATATCTGCGGTGCACCCACCGTTTCCAATTTTGCTGTTGCATCCATTTGTGCAAGAGCGGATGTGACCTGGTTACGAAGATCTTTCAGTCCATCTTTGTCATTAGTCCAGGCCATCACATTAAAATGAGCCTTTACCGGTAGTCGTTGATGGCTGATCGCTTCATTTAGGAAGTCATTGACAGCATCCCTGGCGATGGCATTTTCACGGCTGTATGCTGATAATGACTGTAAGCGAAGTCTTTTACTTTCCAGCTGTTTGATTGTCTTGGCCGGATCTTCCACGAGTACGTACTGACTGTAAATATGATTGCATGGCAAGAGTTGTCCCAGGGGACTGGCAAAACCTACGGAAAACTTAGTCTTGTCTGTAGAATACCGTTCGTAGTTAATGCGGCTGCTACAATTGCTCGGAACGGATTCAACGTCACCCAGAGTATACAGCTGGCAATACTTATCACCAATTCTTAAGACCTCATCAAAAGAAATATCTCCGATCAGAAGATCCTTGTTCCTCTCATTCAAGCACAAGTATTTTTCCAACAAACCGACATTTGTAGCCTGGCTCATCAATTGATCTCCACCCATACGTGACAGTTCTACGAACCCACTGTCTTCTAAAATCCTCTTGAACTGTCCGCAGCTATCCAAGAATTCCTGCAAACTTTTTGCATCCAATGTTTCTTCAGGAGCTATGTTGCGTCGAACAAGGTTTGAAAACAGAGAAGAACTCAGTTTCCTGCCTTTAGGTAATTTAGTCAGCATGATATAGCAGCTGTGATCTAAGTAGGGCCGCTCATTAAAAAACCTTTCACTGCTCCGGCTCAGAAAGCTTGTGTCCTCTTTGCCGAAATCCGCTTTGTACTTTGCCTGAACGAACCAATCCTGTTTACAAAAAATGCTATGTTTCGGGAGCACCTTAAACGCCTTAATGAAGGCATGATGTAACGCTTCATATTCCGTGTCCGAAAGCGAAAAAACTTCCGGCAGTTTCACCCTGTAAACCACCGTGAAATCTCCTTTTTTGCTTAAGATACAGTCGTTCTCCACATCCATTATTGGATACATTTCCTCAATCACCTTTTCCATCTCACTTATCCATTAAGTCCATCTCTGGACTTGATTAAACCTGTTCTTACATTCTTTTCCCTCTTATTCTCTTCTTTTGATTGCCCTTAAAAGGTTCATCTAAAGCAGAGTTCGACTGACTGACTGCCTTTAGTTGTGGAAGGTTCTGTTGTCGCGAAAGACGTTTTTCAATATTGTAGCCCTTCAATATTCTAAGTGCGATCTGTCGGAAAAATTTTTTTTGATGCATGTCCGGCTCATTTTGAACATGATTTCTGATTATCTGAGTTAGAATTACTATGACGGCCTTTGGATCTTCGACGCTGTAGAGTCCCAGAGGAAAAGGACCTCCAATAACCGGTAGTAATGAGAACTGTCCATCCGATTTCCTAACTACAGGCTTTTGCATTACTATGCCAAGCTGTTCAAAATCTACTTTATGATCTCCAAAAAGCTGCTTTCTGGCGGTTTCGTCGAGTTTGATTTTGATTGTTCGGTCGTGTGAGCCTATTATATCCCCTAACTTTAGTTTGTCTTCATCTGGAAATGGAAAACGAAACAAGAAACCCTGCTGCGTTTGAAGATAGATAGGAAGATTTTCAGGGTCTGTTGTTTTTCCTTCCTGTTGGTACATTTTAAAAAGCTTTTCGAAGGTTACATAATAGAGACTTTCGCAAGTACCAATTTTTATTTCTCTCCCATTATAAACAATATACTCACCCATAATCAATTGCTTTTAAGCTTCACTTTTCATCAAATCCAGACCTGTCTTTCATTGCCTGGACTTTAATGCTCATGTCAGTTTTTTCTTGAAGATTTATCTCCTACTTTTTCAGGAAAATGCTTCGGTTTTTTATCTTAATTACGGTCGGCACCTGTCTCCTTGCCATTGCCTTCATCAGGCCATGCTCACCGTATTTGTTGCTCATGGCATAAACTTTTGCGAACAACACTCCACCGAGGACAGCCGCTACCAGAAGGCAAATGATCGAGGGAATTCCGATAATGTACATTACAGCGAAAGTGATCAGCAAAGCCAGTGCACCGCCGCCCATGTACCAGATATACTGGGCCTTTAAGCCCTTGAACTCAATACTTTTATTGATGCCTTTGTTAATTTGATATGAACTTGTTTCCATAACACTGATTTATTAGTGGCCTAATCCACGTTTTCGAACCGGCCTTTGGTTGATTTTTTGTTCAGTACTTACCAATTTCATTGTGGCAGCAATGTGATGGTTTTTTAATGGACCTGATTTTTGCACCATTGTTGAAAAGAACCGGCCATACGTTTCTGCAAACCCAACTGGATCGAGCGAATAGAGAGGTGGGATCTGAACAATGATATTTTTATCGCTCAAAATTTTGGTTACTTCCCTTGTGTCTGCATTCAGCATAAAAGTTTTGCTGCTGTGATCGAATCCCTTGCAAATGTGATCTAGCATGATTGTAGGGGCTTGCTGATTCCTTAATGCCACTAGGTTATCTGAGCAATAATCAATCTCATATAAATCCCCCGCAATATCAATCACGACTTCAGTTCCTGCTAATCTTGCTGCAAGGGCCGGCTGAAGCATTTTTGCTTCCTGGTCATTTTTTCCTTCCAAATCTTGACCCTGCAAATTGTACTGTCTGATAAATTCATCGCGGTCAATATCTACCAACTGCGGAATACTAACCATTATATTTTCCAAGCTATCCACTTCGAGATAGGGAACATATCGATCCAATATGAAGCGGTAATTTTTGCCATCGAATGCTGCTTCCGATAAAAAGACTTCGATATCGGGGTTGACTTTCCAGATCAATTTGTTTTCTCCCATATCAACGATGAAGTCCCCAGCGATTGTTTCAATTTCAATTTTCTTGCTTTCCATTTTACCTCCTAAATTTTGTTCTCGTACTCTTGCGCATCTGAGCATACATTTTTTCCTGATTCCGGTCCCGCTGTAACTTCACTACCTTTCCTTGCATTTCACTATCACTGTCGTCGGATGGCAAGCTTACACCATCAATAATTACCGCTTCTTCAATAGCTTCCTCGTTGTCTTTAGCTACCGTCACAATCTTTTCTCTGATTTGTTTTTCAAGTTCCTTTAAAGCTTTCTTGCATTCCTGCAATTCCGCTTCCCTAGTGAATTCTGTAGTATTCAGCGCTTTTAGATCTGCGATTTCTGTCTTGAGTGTTACCGTGTCAGTTTGGTATTTTTCCAATACCTGCTCGACCCGGGCTATCGCATTAAGGAAGTATCTTGCCGCCAATTTTGGATTTTCGGAATTAGGTTCTCCATTATTGTAGTAGTATTTAAGGCCGTTTCCGTTCCGCTGTGCAAACAGCATATTCCTGTCATCGAAAGATCTGCGTTCAATATGCAGGTCATAACCGTATAGGGAACCGATCCGCTGTGATTCCTTGCCTTCTTTTGGCTGCCAGTTATGGTAAAGGTCGATGATTTGGTTGCCCAGGATCTCGCTATCATTGCCAGCGACGCCAATTAGCTTAATGGGGTTTTCTTTGATACCGTCCTTACCGAGCTTAAGCACACTCTGATAATGCTGACGATCATCTTTCAACCGCACAATCATTTTTGAAGCACTGAGCAGTTTTGCTGTCTTGTCTTCAATTTGCCACCTATTCCTGCTGTGTTCTTTGTAGTGGATTTTCTTCAGCGACTCCAGTGCAGCTACTTTCTTTTCCAGCTTCGCTTTCTCCATCAGCGAAGTATCTCCACTAAGGATTGCCAGATACTCTGCAAAGTTGATTCCCGACTTTTCATCCATCGCGCCCTCATCGATCGTTCTGACCTGTAGCTGATTGTTTTTCATCTGACTGATGAAGAACTGCTTGTTCCGTAGCAGATTGAATTTGTACGCATCCAACGATCGTTCCGTCGCATAAATAAACACCTGCACCTTATTGTCACGATGTTGCTTAGCGACCCAATTTCCCTGGCGTGCACCGCGGCCATTGCGCTGTTCAAGCTCAGAGGGCTTCCAGGGCGTATCAAGATGATGAATTGCTACGATCCTCTGCTGCGAATTATTTCCAGTTCCAAGTTTCTCGGTACTGCCGAGCAGGATCCGGATCGCGCCATTATTAACTTTATTGAACAGCTCATTTTTTTGGCTACGCTTATAACTGTGCACAAAAGCAATTGAATCCCTGGCAATTCCATGTTCAGTGATCAATTTCATCAACAAGGCTTGGTAGACGTTAAAGCCGTCGGTACCTGGTGTTCCCATGTCGCAAAAAACCAGCTGCGTCCCCTTGTAGGCTTCACTCTCTTTATGGAGTTCCGCTATCTTCCGCGCGCATACGCTGATTTTGTTCTCAGGATGGTCGAAGTACCTGCTTTGGCTGATCAGACGCATATCCACCGCAAGCTTTTTTGCATAGTTGGTGGCAATCAGCATCCTAGCCTTATCTTCTTTCTTAGAAAGCATCGACCTGCCAAGCAAGGTGGCATCACCGGTCTTCGCAAATTTCATCAGTCGTTCAATGAAGGCAACCTGCTCATCGGTGGGCTTGATATTCACCAATGTTTCATCGATCACAGGTTTATCCAATCGGATATGGTCTGCTGTTTTGTAATCAGCGATCTCATTATAGGCCATGGCGAGTTCTGGGACTTTGATGAAGAACCTGAACCTCTCTTTGACCACGATCTCGTTGGCGACATTAAATTCGAAATCACTGGTCTTTTTGGCATAGACTGCCGCCCAAGCGTCAAAGTTTTCTATTCCCTGGGCTTCCAGTTCCCGGGGACGGAGGTAGTAGAATAACAGGTACAGTTCCGTGAGGCTGTTGGAGATCGGTGTTCCTGACAGAAATGTCGCACACAGATCTTGGTCGAACTTTTGTTGTAACGTCCTAACTGCAAAAAGCATGTTCATGGCACGCTGGCTGCCCTCAGCATTACCGAGTCCGGCAACGTTCCGGTGCCTGGTCGTGAAGGCCAAGTTCTTGAACTTATGGCTTTCGTCCACAAACAGATGGTCAATTCCGATACTTTGGAAATTGATCCCGCTATCTTTGCGGTTTTCCATACGGTCCTTAACCGTTTTTAATTTGACGGCAAGGTTATTTTTCCTGACTTCAAGGCCAGCTCGCATTTCTTTAGATATGTCGGTTCCCAAGTCTTCTAGTGTTTGAAGATCTTTATCCACATTGTACAACAGGTCCATAAAAATCTGTTGCTGGATTTCCTCTGCCTGCTCGATCTTTTCAAACTGTTCATGGGTCAATATCACACAGTCCCAGTTATTATTTTTGATCTCGTGCAGCAAGCGGACCCTGTTTTTGGGCATGAAATCATTTTCATCGGGAGCGATGATCTTAGCATTCGGGTAGGCAGTCCGGTATGTTGCCGCGATTTGGCTGACATTGGACTGTAGCCCCAGAATGACCGGCTTGTTGCAGATTCCCAGGCGCTTCATTTCATAGGAAGCGACGATCATGGTCAAAGTCTTGCCCAGTCCGACTTCGTGGTCGATCAATGCACCCCGGTCCTGGATGATACGCCAAACTGCATTTTTCTGTGAGGAATACAGGTCACTAACCCCCAATGCTTGGAGGTCCAAACCGGGAAAAGTCAAGTGGCTGCCATCATTCTCGCGAAGTTTATAGCAATTGAATTTTTCATTGTAGATCGTTTCGAGTTCTACTTTCTTTTCCGCAGGGAGCTCATTGAGCCAGACCACAAAACGCTCCCTGATATTCTCTATTTTCTGGTAGGCCAGCTGGATCGCGTCGTTGTCAGGTCTACGGATAATATTACCTCCGACACTTTTTTCCTCGATCGTAAAGTTTGGAGAAGTGTTTTCCAGGGCGTGCTCCAAAAGGGTATACCCGTACATCTTCCTGCCGGACTTTGGAACTATGGCGAATTCATGATCAACCTTTGTGTTTCTCTTAGCTTTGACCTTAAAGGTGTCGATTGAGGAGAAATAGGCGACTTGAGATTGCGTATCAAACAATTGGTCGGCAAATTCCTTGTAGTACGTAGTTGGTATCCAGCGCTCACCAAGATTAAAATCCAAAAGCTCAAAGGGTATCTTTTCAGGCTGCGCACCGTGAAGTGCTGCCAGACTACGTTGATATTGAGTATTCGCGGGATCTTCGTTGACTGCAAGCTGTGCATTATGCAATTTCCGAACTACATTGCCACTAAGGAATCGATCTGCCGTTTCCCATTGGTCAGTTTTCGGATCGAGATAGATCAGATCTCCCAGCCTTTCGATCGCCTTTTCGCGATCTACTTGGAGTGCGGCTGAGATGAGTTCCAGTTCAACTTTGCCGACCTTGTTCAGGCAGTAGGCCAGCGCCAGGGAGGGCTGGTCTGTGACGAAGATTTCCTCTTTCTTAACGGTCGAGGTCGTCAGGATATCCGATTTGACAAATTGATTTCCTGCTCGTCGTTCCAAGGACGATAGGACAATTAAGCCGCATCCGCGATCTTCAAGAATACGTCTACGGTTCTCTCGGGTATTAAGACTACCGTATACCGAAACGAATTCTTCGTATTGCCGATCAACTTCCTTTCTTAAAGCGTCCGGTACTGGCTCAGCTGAAGCTTCTATTTCGGCTAGTTGCATATACTGATCGCGGAGGGAACAGTACGCTTCATAAAACGACACATTTGATTGGCTCGGCAAAAGCTTGAATTCTGCTTTTCCTTTCCCATGATCCAATTTCAACAACTGACCAATCTTTCCATCATGCACCACGAGCGTAGCTTCCCGATAGTAAGATTTGATGAGATCTGCGTCATTGACAGAACTTTGCTGTAGTACAAATGCGTCGGAAAGCAGCTGGTCTCCTTGATAAACGAATTTATGATTGTACTGTCGCAGCCGATCCGAAACTTGATCCAAATGTTGTTTTGTCTCCGTGCCAGGATACCATTTCTGGCTCGTTTTGATTTCCTGAACATTACTAAATATCTTATAACGGTACTGTTCGCTTCTGTGTGGTTTTGCCACGATCATTACGATCACTTCATGGTCAGGCTGGTCGGTGGTTCTGATGGTACTGATGATCCTGGCGCTGTCTTTCCGAATAAATTCCAGATCCTTATCCGTCAGATAGGATTTAGCCCGGTCAATAATTTCTGCCGGTGCAATATCGAAAAGCCCTAACTGAACAGAAACTTGATTTTCCACTTTGTTTTCGGGCATTGGAAGGTAGGTCAGCACTTTTGTTGAGGTCGGTATTTCGTCTACAGCCGAAGACTGGTACTTCGGATATCTTGCCTTGACGAAGTATAAATCCAGACCCTCAACCAAGGTTTCTTTTAGTCTTAAACCAACATCTTCAATATTTCCATCCTGCCAGGTACGCTGATGCGGCTGACCGTACTGGTTCCTGTCTTCCGATATGTTATTGCCGCAGATCAGTTCCGGGCGGTCGGCCAGATATTTGTTGATGGAATATTCACCAAATTCATTGGTCCGTAGTACGGTTTCCAGCAGTTCCTGTTCTGCATCTGCTAGACCCGGTTTTTCATCCCGTCGCTGGACAACCAGTAGATGGCTGGGCGCTTCCGTGCCACCTGTATCCTTCATTAGGTTGTCCGGCATCACTGCAACCGCAAGAAAATCGGCACGGTTAAAAAGGTATTCCCTGGCATCTCGATTTGATGGGCTGTTCAGAAATGCATCAGTGGTCAGATAGCACATGATACCACCGTCACTGAGCTTTTCAAGACCTTTTGCAAAAAAATAGTTGTGAATTTTGTTGGTTAGTCCGGTCGACGATAAATTCTTGTCGTACACGCTAAAATTTCCGAAAGGGATGTTACTGACCACGAGGTCAAATCCACCAGCTTCACTTGTGGATGTTTCTTCAAGTGCTCGGACCTGTGTGTTGCTTTTTGCCCCATAGGTTGAATTGATTGCCGATAGGATAAGTCCCGTGAGCTGGTCTTTCTCCACAGCAGTAACTTGTGTAAGGTCCGGGAAAGCCTTAAATGCTTCATGCACATAAATACCGGCTCCTGCCGAAGGTTCGTAAATGCGCTGTGGTTTTATCCCGAGTTCATTAAGTACGGTATAGAATGTCGATGGAACGATTTTCGGGGTGTAGAAGGAGGTGAGTACGCTGTTCCGCAGTGAAGTGATTACTTGTTTGTAAGCTTGATCCCCAAAATGCTTGCGTAACAACTGATGAAGATCCATCATATCCTCGTACATGCCCTGATCTCCTTTGGAAACACCTGCCTTTTGCCACTGTTCCAATGAACCTTCAGGGTGTAGGATCGCCTTGATGCCACCGAATCCTGAGTAGGCCCTAAGCTTGGACATTTCAAGCTCATTGAGCGCACCTTTTTCAGTATTCCACTTTAGGGCAATCTTGATCGCCAGAACATTGGCGCGCAGCTTATGTAAACTATTGTAAGCCATCCTTCCACACTTTTCATCAACACATTATTTATTTTAACCGAGGTAGTATGCTATTTCGCCCATGATGGCGTAGCGCAAAGCTTTGTTTGTGAACTGATCCTGTCCTTCCAATTGAAATTTTTCGAAGTTGGATTTACAGCAGTCCATCATATTGAGTAGTTCAAAATTCAGCATGTTGCTTTGCTGTAGTGCTTCGAAGGCTACCGGAAACTCTTCTTCCAGGATACCCTTCATCAGCATGAATTTTGATGGTTTCATTTCAGCGGTCATCTGCTCCAGGCAAATCTCTTCGACGGTGACTAACGGCAGTCCCTGATCGAGCAAATCATTGGCTTCCGGTAATACAGATGCTACTTTTTGCGCTAAATAATCCGACACTTGATATTGTTCCTGGAGATCATACATCAGTTCGGGATTGTAACTGGCGATATATTGCCACAACTGTTCCTTTAATGCGGTTTCCATTGCGTATGATTTTGAATTTATACACCGAAGAATGCCCTGATCACGGTAGCGACCACGACAAGGAACACACATGCTCCAAACCAGGCGGCTACAACTTTGCCCGTATCTTGGTCACCATTGGACCATTTCTGGTAGACCTTGATGGCCCCGATCAGGGCCACAATTGCTCCGATGGCATACATCAGGTTGGTTCCAGCACCGAAGTAGCTCCGAACCTCCTGGTTGGCTTGGTTAATCCCTGCAAGTCCGTCCTGCCCATAAACATAAATGGTGAGCATCGATTGCAATGCGATTGCTCCAAGCATCATCTTAAACTTATTCCCATTATTTCCACTGCTCGTATTCATCTCTCTTAAGTTTTAGGATTTATAAAAAGCGGAGTGTCCGCCGACTCAAAGCCCTACCAACTGCACAAATCTTTCTTCCTGGCCTGGTCGGGGTTCAACACTCCGCTATGAACTTTACATCTGGCTATTCCACCATTCATCTACATCCCCTACATCCAGTGTAAAAGCTCCATATTTTGAACACTCCGATGCGATCAGTTCATTGATCGAGGAGCGGTAAGGTGAGTTGCGCATACTTGATCGACTGCTCAGCACGGTACCAATTCTCAGCCTAAGATTTTCTTCCGTTACTCCCTGTTTGGAACAGTCGCGGATCTCACCGGTAAGCTGAACCACTAATTGTTCGATTTCTTCCATTTCGCTGGTCTCTTCGGAACTGGCGGCTTCTTCGACATCGGGACTTAACTCCTGCGGATCTGCATAGAATGTTTCCCTTGCCAGTTCACTTTTTCTGGCGACCAAAAGCTTTTTGAGTTCGGAGGGATAGTATCTGATTGCGACGTAGATGTAATAGATCGTAATCACTAGTAGCAGACCTCCCGCATATTGCATCCATGATATATTACTCAGCATAACTTTGTCCTTTAGATTTGAGTTTCATGATCTCTGCATTTTTAAAGTGCTGTTGATCAAATTTCTAAGGCAAAGTACCGGG
The DNA here is from genome assembly GCA_029959615.1 of Flavobacteriaceae bacterium PS02338. Lineage (GTDB taxonomy): Bacteria > Bacteroidota > Bacteroidia > Sphingobacteriales > Sphingobacteriaceae > Pedobacter. Next base: position 311,947 of record JASCOD010000001.1, read on the forward strand.
GATTTAAAAGGCGCAACAAGTTCAATTTTTGGTTGCGCCCCCTATGTTTCCCTATGATTTTCAACGTATTGGAACTGTGTTTTTTTTTGAAATAAGAGTCGTAAGCACAGCAAATTAGGTCCCGGTCTCGGGACGCTGGAAGGAATTTCAACACAAACGCTAAAGCATTTTATTGTTGCTACGTGCGCCAACTCACCCAGGACCTACCTGGGCTGCAAATATTAACGCTTAAGATGTTTTGCGAAAAGTTTGGCAAAAATGGTAGCTGCCAGTTAACCGCAGCGGAACTGGATTACAGGAAATTGATAAATCCGCGCAAATAGTGCAGGTTTGTATGATGTAACAGATGTACTAAGCAATTGCCAAGGAATTCGGAAGTCAACAAGATCGATCAGGTTGCGTACTCTACGATCGTCTTATTGATATGGTTGATTAGAACAGACCATCCTTACTAGCAAGGATTATATCTCCGTAGCTGATCACGGGCCGCTGTATTAGCAGCCCGTGATCAGTAACCTTCTATCATCCGGATCATTTTTTGCAATTTGGAAATCGCCACATCCTTATCTACTTGCTCACTACTGTAGGATCGGCTTCGGACCGCTGCCGCGGAAAGGGTATCGGTGTGCTCAGTGGCCACAACTTTGACCATTTTCTTGCAAGCACTGTTGACAGATTCCATAAGAACTTCTGCGTCAACCCCTGCGCGCAGGAACAGGGCAAATACATCAGATGACACACCAAGTTTGACCCGATTCTTGATCATTTCTTCCTTTGCCATTTCCAGCTCCGATGCCTTGAAAAGTTCTCGCTGGCTTTCGAGATAAGTGGCCTCATGTTCGAACCATCGGTTAATTAGTTCGTTTACTGCTGTGTAGTCGGCATATAAAATTGTCTCAGGTTTAATAGGTAGTTGTAGGAAAACTTTCCTGTAGAAATTCAAGTGCTCAATTTTCCGGATGAAATTACTTTGTTCGCCTATCCGCTTTGATAGCCAGCTTTCAAGTAGCTTAAGATAGGTCTTACTATTGTAGTTCATGTAGATAAGTAGCTCATCAACCGGCGAGAAAATATCAATGGAATGGTCACTCCAATTTAATTTTTCCAGTTTGCCCGCAAGTTCCAATCGATACAGTAACCTGTTGAAAAAATCTACGTGGAACGGCAGCTGCTGGTCGTTGGCAAAAGCAGTCAGCTTTTCCAATAGCATGGAAATGACTGGTTTTGAGTGGGGATAGTTCGCTGTGTTCTTATCTAGCTGGTCTATTTTTACAAGAAGTTCTTCTCGCACCCTTACCATCAGTGAGATAAAGGTATCTTGTAGTGAGCCAACTGTATCCTGCTTGATTTCGTGCAGTACTTTGTTCTCTGAAAATATTGCCGAGAAAAGTTGATTGATGAGTTCCGGTGAAAAACTTGCAGAAAAATCATAATTATCATTCAGTAAATTCGTCATAATTACACATTAAAATGTTCAACATATAACAGTGGGCTCCTTCTATGATGGAAAAATATACGGATGGTTGCTTATTTTCACGCTCGTTGATCGAAAGGTAGTCGATTGCAACTGAACGGTACATCTTTCCTATTCATTGGACTTCCGGAGAAGTTATTTGGCGACAGCAAGAGGTGTCAAAATATCCAAAATTGCTGCTGAAACACAATAAATTATCTTCCATGCCCTTGATATATCAATAGCCATCGATGTTTGTTACCCGTTCAGCAGGTACTTTTTTGAATTAATTCTGATCGTATAGGATCAACAATACGGTTAGACAATACCTTCTATTTTAAATGGAATAATTTTCAGAAAATATTAAATGTAAATAAGACTGATAGGAAAAAGTGCTGACGGCTCAGTTGTTCTCCTTTACATTTTCGAATAGTTTTTCGATCTCTACATTGAGCGCATTTGCTATGCTCAGCACGGTCTTAACTGTCGTATTGTCCTTCCCATTTTCAATTCTTTGCAGTAATGACCTTGGAATACCACATTCAAATGCAAATTGCGCCTGGGTCAAACCTTGTTGCTTTCTGAGTGCCTGTATATTTTCACCCAACCTTTTAATTACAATTTCCCCATCGTATGGATTCATAACCTAAAGTTGAAAAAGGGAAAAAAATATTTTGACCTATATATTGGTCTTTTATTGAATAATATTACTTTTAGCACCCATTTATCACTTTCATGTGATTTAAACGCATACTATTCACATTTGCGGATCATGTTTCGCAGTCAAGAACTTCTTCAGTACAAAGAAAATTTCAATAATAACCATTCAGGTTCTTCTGAATAAAAAATAGCATCATAATGAATTTGGGTAACCAATCTCAGATAATAACAGATCTTGTCACGGCTGATCTTAAACATTGCAAACTTCTTTATGATCGTGCGCGGATACGGATAAGCACAGAAGGTTACGAAACCAGACTATGCAATGTAATCCTGCATCTTGCCGGTATAAATTATAAAGATCAGACCATGGAACTATGTGACCTATATTATAGGGAAACTGAAAAAATCTATGAGATCAACATCTTCGATATCCACGGCATCGAAAAGTTGGCAACGGAAATTGTACAAATGGTGATGAGCTGGAACAAAGAAAATTTAAATAGCAGTGCTGATGCAACTGAAATTGATTAGTGCCCTTGATTGTGGTTTTCCCGCAAAGCAAAGGTTGGTGTTCCGCGTTCTACAGCCAGGAAATTTAATTGGATTTTCGGTGAGGATCGCCGAAAGAGAAATCTACCGATTTCCGGATTTCGAAGTAAATCGAAAGGACATGATCATCGTATATTCTAAGCGAGGGTACCAATCTACGCAAGAGTTCCATGATGTGACCTGTCATTTCTTCTATGCTGATCGCTACGGATCTTTACCGGACAACATCAAACATTATGAAATCTCCAATTTGAGCGGATATGACTAATTGCGCGCAAATGTTAAAAAATTGCCCACTTGTGTTACATGTGGGATTTTTAGATAACTTCGGTGCACTTATTATGCTTTTTTGCGCAAAAGGGCCATCAATAGGAAGAGGTGTTACCGCACCTCTTTTTTATTCTTCTGCTTCGACGTTGATCTTTTTGTTAACAATATCGGCCAGATACGAATGGTAAGTAGCCTCAGCTTTCTGCCACTCCATTTTTGTTCGTACAAAATTGTCCAATAGAATTTTATCGAAAAATCCGTTTCCTTCCCGAACTAGGTCGTTTGTTGCTTCAAGATGCTCATCTGTTCTCTTTTTAAATTCATCTTGTAGCTTTTCAAGCTTTTCTCGTATCGTCATATTGATTTTGAATTTGAACTAAGGTATTAATTATTTCTACTTATGTAACAAATACCGTACATTTGAAATATAACGACCTGACGTTATGGACCTAACCAACAATATCGAAATTCAATCATTAGTTCTTAAGCTTAAGGAAGGTGATCAACGTGCATTCGAAAATCTTTACAAAAGATATTCAAATCGACTTTATTGGAAACTGCGCAAACTTGTTCGTTATGAGGATCAGGCCGACGAGCTTTTGCAGGATCTGTTCCTAAAGGTTTGGGAAAGGCGACAACAGATAGATATTGAGCAACCTTTTGAAGCCTATCTTCACAGAATCGCTAACCGTATGGCAGTTGATTATTTCCGAAAATTGGAAAGACAGGCCAAACTTCACGATAGTTTTAGGGCGTCAAGTAGTGAATTAAGTGAGAATTTGGAGGACCTAATGGTTGCCAAGGAAACACAAACGTTGTTGACCGCAGCTATCAGCCAATTGCCGGAACAGAGACGTCGAGCATTTACATTATGTAAGATCGAGGGAAAAAGTCACCAGGAAGCGGCGGATATCATGAACATTAGTCCAAATACAGTGCATAACCATCTGGTTAAATCGGTACATTTCTTAAAGGAAAGATTAGCGAGTTCGGGAAAGGAACTTACGCCACTAGTTTTTATTTTTATCATTGAGCTCCTGTAAGTAAAAAAATTTGATGTATTCTTTTGAAACCGGCAATTCAGAATAATTTATTAGCGATATGATTTGAAAGCAGTTTTCAAAAAGCACAGCAATGAAAGCTGATTGATTTTCGGATTATTCATTATTACCAGATAAAAGCTTCACACTATTTTCCAAATATCCTAAGAACTCCTGGGCATCCATTCCAAGATAACGCGATAGGTTTCCGAAGGATAGATTAAATTGATGGACCGCATCGTATTTTGGGTGAAATGCCCTAACGTAATCTGGCAATTTACTCTGAAGCCAGTTTTCTAACCAATCGCGAGTTATCCAATTCTCAGTAAGCAACTTTCGGGCAAATTGTTTTTGCGAAAATTCCTGGTTTAGGAAAGTGTCTAATTCAATATAGATGAATATTTCTTTCAATGATTCCTGCGTATCATTTTCAAGTTCGTCCCAAATCAGTTCAATAAAATCACTGATAACAGCCTGCTTTACTCCATTATTGAATTTACCAGCATCCTTCAACTGTTCGATCATTTTATTTTCGAAACTAACCTTTGTTAGATTACTGATCCTGCCATATCTATGAATATATAATGCAGCGATCTCGGTTCGTCCGTACAGCGTAAAAAATGACGGCAGCTTTTCTCCATAGTAAAGTTCCTCTGTACCGTCTATTTCCGATCCATGCATTTCAATGATGTCGAAGAATTTTAGATAATTGTACTCGACATAAGATGATTTTACTCCTTTTTGGGAGAACCAAACGCGGTCAACATTGTTAAGGACATAGTCAAAAACTCCTTTCCTTATTGGCGTAGGTAGCAAGTAGTATGCTGCGGTAAGTTCCTCCTTACTGATCTCATCCTTTCTATTCAGATATGAAGTAATAAATTCACGTTCTTCCGATAGTGCTTTTTCGACCAGTACTTCCGGTGGCTGATAGCCCTTAACAAAATCAGCATAGGGATGGTGTACCATTGTATCATAAGAAAACAACTTTAAGCAATGTTCTATATATTTTGACAATGGAGGTGTACCGAGCATAAAAAGTTCATCAATGTCTTCGCCATGGATAACGATCACATTTTGCCTGCGACCGCGGTTCAGGGCAGAAATAAAATTTTCACTTAATTTATTTCTGGAAATGAAGATTCCCAAAGTTCCATGGAACTTGTTTTCAATTTTACCTATAAAGCTAAACAGTTCAGAAGCAGCAAGATTACTTTTTACCCACTTTACCTCCAGTAATAAAACCCGGTTCCAAATTTCTACTGCACCATCAACCTGTTCACTGCGGTTATCACTCGAGTGAAAACCTCTTTTAAGTAAAGTTGTTTCGTCTTCAAATATATCATTGATAAGTTCTTCAAATTGTAGGCCCCTTTGCCTCTTTATTGCTGGATCAGATACTTTATCCATCTGCTTAAGTACCTCAAACTTTTCTATGAACCGGACATCCATTCAACGAACAATTAATAATTACTATGAAAATACTACAAAATGAAATAAAATGCTGTTGCCAATAGTCACTTTATCGTTTTGAAGCGTAATGATAATAAATGGTTAGGCGCCTAAACCAAAAATCACTAAATAACCATTTAAAATAATGAAGCAACCATTAACACCGGCAGGAGTTTCGGACAAGATCGACGAAATATATGCCATGACCACACCAAACCGTCTTGCTGAAGCAACGGCAATTGAAAGCAATTTTAAGACATGGGTTGGAGATAATTTTAATCTTACAACCGCACAATCTGATTTTTTATCAGGTATCAGTAACAGTGCTGTAGCGAATTATGGTTCCAATTGCGGAATATGCTTTAGGAATATGCTACAAATAGCTTTAATTGTTCCGAAACCACCAACACCTCCACCAACAAAATGGCTTAAACTGACGAACAACCTATTGATTAGTACCAACGATACAGGTGATTACGAAGCTACTGGCTCATTGACCTTCTCATTCGAATATCGAGTTTAGAAAATGCTGCTTAAAATTGTATGGCGCCCAAGTGCCATACAATTTCAAAATAAAAATCAAATCCGGATAGTCACTTTGTCATTGAGAAGCGTAATAGCATAAAAGGGACTTAACCTAACCTTAGATGAAACCGATCGACAAACTGTACGAAAACTATTTGAACGGCACTATAACCGACGCCGAGAAAAAGGAATTATTTGATCGGATCAGAAAATCTGGCGACGCTAACTTGCAACAGTTAGCAGAAAGGTATCTAAGTCAAGAACCACCTGAAGACCTTTCACAGATCCAGGGAAAAACAGATCAAATCTTCGAAAAGATCAAACAACAAATTGATATAAATGAACAGCCGAAGAAACGTATGTTATGGCAGTGGCTGCCTTACGTTGCCGCCATCCTGGTTGCTGCGACGGTAACACTTTTTATCATTAATCAGCGGATTGCCAAAAAACAGCTAATACAAAATACCGCTCAGTTGTTGGGCGAGGATATACCAGCCGGAACCAACCGGGCTACCTTGCGCCTGGCAAACGGCAAATCCATATCACTAGATGATGCCCAACTGGGACAGCTGGCCTTGGAGCAAGGCGTAAAAGTTACTAAGACTGCTGATGGCCAACTGTTATACGAGGTTTTGGAAAATACTCAACATTCGGCAGTCTTTAACTCCATTTCAACTCCAAACGGAGGGAAATATACAATTAAACTGCCCGATGGCAGTACTGTTTACCTGAATGCGGCGTCACAACTTAAGTACCCGACACAGTTCGATGGTGCAGAACGTCGTGTCGAACTTTCGGGAGAAGCCTATTTTGAAGTCGCAAAAGATAGCCGACGCCCATTTTTGGTAAAAACTTCAACGCAGTTGGTGCAAGTTCTTGGTACGCATTTTAATGTAAACAGCTACCAGGACGAAGGAGAAACAACGACCACACTGGCTGAAGGTTCTGTAAAAGTAAGTACAGCTAGCGGAACTAAAGTGTTGAAACCTGGGCAGCAGACTATTGTAACAGCAAAAAGCATTGCACTGCGACAAGCTGATTTAGAAACTGCCCTTGCCTGGAAGAACGGAAGGATTGAATACAAAGATGCTTCCATTGAAACCATAATGGCTGATGTTTCTCGATGGTATGACCTTGAGGTACATTACGAAGGTGTGTTGCCCGATCGTAGGTTCGTGGCCAGCATTCCAAGAACTTCTAATCTGTCATCGCTGCTAACCGTATTGAAATTGAGTGATATTAATTTCGAAATCCGATTAAAGGGCAACCAAAAACAACTCATCGTAAAACCATAAATGAACCTGTATATAACCGAGTATTTAACTAAACACCTTTGCCAATGAAGTAGAAATCAGACAATAAAAATTTAGATAGTTAATAAGCTCCAACAATAAAAAAGGCTGGATGTGCTTCGAACACAACCAGCCATAAGTTGGGGATCATGAAATTATCATCTTCTTGAAACAAACAATGATTAACTAACCATCCCAACAAAAACAAACTTATGAATTTTTTCACGAGGTTTTTGCCTGCATTGCTAAAGTGCGCAAAAGCCAGGGCTACAATTACTGATCTGCCCCGACCAGGTAACGTCGAATGCCACATCAAAAATCAAATTATCATGCGTTTAAACCTTCTGCTACTTTTTGTTCTTGTTTCCGCACTGCAAGTGGCCGCATCTACTGCAAATGGGCAAACCGTGACTTTAAAGGCAACGGATTTGCCGCTCACAAAAGCTTTAGATGAAATCAAAAAGCAGAGCGGTTTCGGTCTTTTCTATGACAAAAAGGATTTGCCTAAAGATGCCAAAGTAACCATCAATTTACAAAAGGCAACACCTAAAGAAGCTTTGGAACAATGCATGAAGAACCAACCTTTGCAGTACCAGATCGTTGACCAAATGATCATCATTAAGGCAAAGGAAAAACCCGAACAGCAGCGATCCGGAGAAGAATCCAAGCAAAATAAGGTAAGCGGCAAGGTCACGAATGAACGTGGAGAACCGCTGCCGGGCGTTACGGTAACAGTGAAGGGAATAGGTAGGCAGACAGCCACGGACAATTCCGGAAATTATTCGATTAACGCCAACACAGATGAAGTGTTGGTTTTTTCATTTTTGGGATATGCTTCTGTTGAACGCGAAATCAAAAACAACTCCATCATCAACATTACGCTTTTAGAATATGAAGGGCAGTTAGATCAAGTACAGGTGATTGCCTACGGAACCACCACACGGAGGTTAAACACTGGATCAGTTGGAACTGTATCTGCAAAGGATATCCAAAACCAACCAGTTTCTAACCCATTAGCAACACTGATTGGTCGTGTGCCGGGATTAGTAGTGAACCAGCAGTCTGGCGTTCCCGGTTCATCTTTTTCTATACAGATACGAGGACGAAACTCTATAGCCCAAGGTTCGCAGCCGCTAATCCTTATTGATGGAATTCCATTTGCAGCTGGAAATGAAAATATTCAGTTAATCAGTTCTGCTATCAATAATACAGGACAAGGTTCTGGAGTAAGCCCATTTAACGCTATTAACCCGGCCGATATTGAAAGTATAGAGATTTTAAAAGATGCCGATGCTACTGCCATTTATGGAAGCCGAGGGGCAAATGGCGTGATATTAATTACTACCAAAAAAGGACAAGCTGGAAAAACGCAGATAAGCGCCAACTTTAACCAAGGCATTACCCGAGTTGGAAAACTATTGCCCTTACTTAATACAGAAGAATATATTGCCATGAGAAAGGAAGCTTTTGCTAATGCAGGAGCCACACCAACCACTACCACCGCACCAGATCTTTTGGTTTTTGATCAAAACCGTTATAACGATTATCAGAAGGAATTTTTGGGAGGAAATGGAAATACTACGAATGCCAATCTTTCACTTTCTGGCGGAAGCCAGGCAACGCAGTTTCTATTAAGCGGCACATACAACCGTGAGACAAGTGTTACTCCGGGCAATTTACCCAATCAACGCGGTAGCATGTTGGCCAACATTAACCATAAATCAGCAGATAACCGTTTCACCGTAAACTTTTCTGCAAACTATACCTCCATAGAAAATCGTGCACCATCATCTGATCTTACATTCCATACGTTCCTCAGTCCCAATACTCCTGCTTTTTTCGATGAAAATGGCAAATTACAATGGGTTTACAATGGTACAACTATTCAAAACCCCTATTCCTATTTAAAGGAAAAATACAATATCAGAACTAATAACCTATCCGGTAGTTTAAACGCATCCTATAAGATTTGGAATGGCTTATCGGCAAAAGTGTTAATGGGCTACAACCAACAGTTCACAAACGAAAAAGCCCTTTCACCAGCCGAAGCAAAAAGCCCAATTAGCACCAGTCCTGGACATTCCGCCGAGTTTGCAAAGAACCAGTATAACACTTGGAACATCGAACCGCAATTGGAATATGCATCGCAAATTTGGAAAGGCAAATTAAATGTTCTTTTAGGAACTACTTTGCTGTCAAGGAGTAATAGTAATTTATACGTTTCGGGGAATGGTTACAGTAGCGAGGCGCTAATGGAGAGTTTTGATGCTGCCGGAACCGTGGATGCAACAAGTACTACTTCGCTTTACAGATATAACGCATTATTTGCACGTATCAATTATAACATTAAAGATAAATATCTATTGAACTTTACTGGGCGACGTGATGGCAGTAGCCGCTTTGGTCCCGGCAAACAGTTTACTAATTTCGGAGCAATAGGTGCCGCTTGGATATTTACTTCCGAAAAATGGATGCAAAATTTTTCATTGCTCAGTTTTGGAAAACTCCGTGCCAGCTATGGGGTAACTGGCAACGACCAAATAGGTGATTACCGCTTTGTAGAAACGTGGAGCGCACCTGGTAATGCTTACGAAGGTGTTACAGGTTTAACGCCGAATAATTTATACAATGCGGACTTTGCTTGGGAGCGCAACCAGAAGCTTGAAACAGCTTTAGATTTAGGTTTTATTGATGATCGGATATTATTTTCAGCAGGTTTTTTTCAGAATAGAAGCGATAACCAATTGATAAATTATCGTGTACCTGTAATTACAGGTTTTACGAGCATACTCATGAATTTTCCAGCTATTGTGGAGAACAAAGGTTGGGAATTTAGTCTTTCCGCATCCATTCTCAAAAAAAAAAAAATGCGTTGGGAGAGCAGTTTTAATCTGACTATACCTAAAAATACATTAATATCATTTCCCGGTATCGAAACATCTTCTTACCGCAATCAATATGTGGTAGGCCATTCCCTAAATAGTATTTATAAGTATACTGCCACAGGTGTCAATTCACAGACTGGTTTGCTCCAATTTCTCGATGTCAACGGAAGTAATTCTATTACCACCGCAGATTATCAAATAAACGGTACCACCGATCCTAAATTTTACGGTGGTTGGCAGAACACAGTTTCATTTGAAGGATTAGAACTGCAATTTTTTGTCGATTTTAAAAACCAGATTGGGCGCAATCCCTACTACTATTTTTATGGTAATGCAGTTCCAGCAGGAACTATGCGTAACATACCAACCCTTTTAGCTGATAGATGGAAACAGCCTAATGATGTTACAGACTTGCCAAAAATTACCTCTGCTAACGCAGGAACGCAGGCTAACAATACGCTCAATAGTAGTTTCGCTTACAGCGATCAATCTTTTATTAGAATTCGAAACGTCTCATTAAGCTACGCTTTAACTAACAAAGTCTTACCAAAAATTGGTGCAAAAACAGCACGCGTGTACGTTCAAGGTCAAAACTTATTGACTTTTAATGACACCAAAGGATATGACCCGGAAACACAAAACCCGACTATTCTGCCTGCATTACAAGCATACACTATTGGTCTACAAATAATATATTAGTCATGAAAAGTAAATCAAGAAAAGTAATCTTTTTAATGTTTCTTTCGATCCTTCTGGCTTGTAAGGATTTTGTAACAGTTGGCCCCCCATCAAACCAGATTGTCACTAGCACCGTCTTTTTAACCGAGCAAACCGCAACAGCGGCAGTGACTGGGTTGTACATTACACTATCGGGAGGAAGTTTACAGTTAGGATCTGGTGCTCCTACAGTCTATTTGGGATTATATGCAGATGAACTGAATTATACACTAACAGGTGCAACAACTATCGAATTTTTGAATGGGGAAGTTTTACCCGAAAATAGTTTAGTATACAGCAATTTTTGGCGCAATGCTTATGAAGTTATCAACCAAGCTAACAGTTGTATCGCAGGCCTTCAAAACTCATCATTAAATCCAACTCTTGTAAATCAATTATTGGGTGAAGCACGCTTTATTAGGGCCTATTGCTACTGGCATTTGACAATACTTTTTGGCGATGTGCCATTGGTAATAACCTCTACCGATTACGAAGGGGTAAGCAAAATGAGCAGAACTCCATTTGCAGAAGTAAAGGAACAGATTTTTGAAGATTTGAATTTTGCGAAAGAAAAACTTTTGCCGAGTTATCCTTCAACAGGTCGTTATCGTATTAACCGGTATATCGTATCAGCTTTTCTATCGAGGGTGAATACTTATTTAGGCAACTGGAACGATGTACTAACACAAAGTAACGAAGTAATCTCCCAGAACGGAACCTATATCTTAGAGACAGATCTGAATAGAGTATTCTTAATTGGCAGTACAGAGGCAATCTGGCAAACCTCCACAGGAAATGCGACCACTAATACGTATGAAGGAACAACTTTTGTGCCCGCTAGCGGAGCTTCAATTAGACCGTCTTATCCTTTGCAAACTACATTATTTGATGCCTTTACTACCATTGATAAACGTAAAACCAATTGGATTGCGAGTAAAACCGCAGCTAGTGTGGTTTATCGTTATCCTAACAAATACAAAGTTCGTGGGCCTTCAACGGCTCCGAAAACAGAATGCCAAATGATGATAAGGTTAGCGGAGATTTATCTGAACAGAGCTGAGGCAAAAGCACATTTGAACGACCCAACTGCAATAGAAGATTTAAACAAAATCAGAAATAGAGCAGGCTTAACAAACTTATCTGGACTGAGTGGCCAGCCATTGCTTGAAGCGATATGGAACGAAAGGCGACTAGAGCTTTTTGTAGAAATGGGAATGCGTTGGTTCGATATAAAAAGAACAGGAAAACTAGATCAGGTACTAGGTCCGATTAAAAGTGGATGGATAAGTACAGGCGCTTTGTTACCTATCCCCTTTAACGAGTTAATGGCGGCACCTAATTTAACACAAAACCCTGGTTACAACTAACAGAAATGAAACTTACAATAAAACAAATAACAACCATTGTACTTCTACTTACAAGTACGGTTGTAAATGCGCAAAAAATTATCCCATTAAAAATAGGTGATATTGTTCCGGATATGTTCTTGAAACAAATGCTCAATCACAAAAGCGATAACAGTAGGTTGAGCGATTTTAAAGGTAAAGCGCTCATTATAGACCAATGGTTTATTGGCTGCGTTCCATGCGTAACAGCATTTGCACATCTTGATAGCATTCAAAAGGAGTTTGCAGATGACTTGCAGATCTTACCCGTAACGTTCGAGAAGAAGAATAACGTTGAAGAATTTTGGAAATATAACATACTGGTAAAGGGAATTAAATTTCCGCAAGTTGTAGAAGACACCTTGGTACGGTCGTATTTTCCGGTTAGTAGCTTTCCTCAACAAATATGGATTGATAAAACCGGCAAAGTTATTGGCATTACTGATGGCAGAAGTGCAACAAGAGAAAATATTAATAAATTGATCAAGGGAGAGGCACTGAACCTTAGAGCTAAGAAAGATGAACTAGATCCGAAAGTCAAAGCCGCTGTTTTACCAAATATCATGAGTCGCTTTGAAGAGAACAAAAAGAACCTTTTGTATTATTCCTATTTTAGTGGTTACCGACCAGAGTTAAGTGGTATGTCATCATCTAAACTAGACACCGTAAATAGTTTGGTGCGTGTTGTCGCTAATAACTCAACGCTGTTTAATTTGTACGATATGGCATACGCCGATGGTTCTTGGAAAATGCGCCATTTACCTACGAGGTTTGTACGAAAAGACACGAATCCACTAAAGGGAAGGGCTGTTCGAACACCAGCAGGTTATGACTTTACGCAATATATCTGTTATGAATTGATGTACCAAGGTACGACCACTAAAGGTTATGGTAAACGTATGATAGCAGATTTGGACAAGTTCTTTAACTTGAAGAGCCATGAGGAAATGATGGATATTGATTGTTACGTAATCAGTCCAAATGGCAATGGAAATAGGTATCGCGACATTTACCAACCGGAACGTAAAAGCTACCACACAGTAAGTTTAACCAAAGCTAAAAGAGTCCTTGTAAATGATATTTCATTGTTTTTTATTGAACTTACAATTAACGCTTATAGCAACCAACTCATTCTGTTCGAGATTGAAGGTAAGGGCAATGTAAGTTTTGATGTTTCATGGAATTTGGATAATCTGGAACTGATGAATGCTGATTTGTCCAAGTTTGATTTGAAAATAGAAAAAGCAGTGCGTAAGCGGGCAGTAATAGTGTTGCAAGATTTATAGTTAAAAGGCAACCTACTAAAAGGTTGCCTTTTGCCATTTTTACAATTCCTCTTCTCCATCCATTGGGATAGGTGAACTAAGTGGAGTTCCTGTTTCGAAGTCATACTCTAAATACCCAACAGCACAAGGTACATCAGGAGTTTTACAATCAATTTGTTGATCATTTTCACTTTGTTGAGTGATAAAAGATCCGTCAGAAAGTCTGAACCAGTAAGGATCATTGTTTGAAGATTTAGCTTCAACTTTTGTTGGAGCTGGTGACATTGCAAATGCTGCTGCAATTGCTGCCGTTGCTGCGAACACGCCCAGCGTTGATGTTAACTTATTCATAGTTGTGATGTTTGAATTTGCCTACTCTGGTTCCGGTTTTCGGCTTCCCCGTTATTTATAACTCATATTCTCCTTCTAAAATTATTGGGTCGCTTAGCGGCGTATCGTTTTCAAAATCATATTCTTCAAAACCTATAGTACAATCTACAACTGCAATTCGTCCACAAATTAGTTCCAGGTCGTCAATGTCAAAATACCCCAAATAGGTTCCATCTGCCAAACGAAACCAGTGTGCTTCAAGAGCTTCATTTGTTCTTTGCAAACCACGCTTGTCTTGAGCCGAAACTAATGCTGCAATTCCTAGTAGTGGTGTCAAAAAGCAAAGTATAATGATCAGTTTTTTCATAGCGTGTACTGTAAAAAAATGTCTACTCCTAATCCGTTTATCAAGTTTCCCAGTTCCGCATCATTTAAAACTCAAGTTAGCGTCTTGTACTTTGCGTTTATGCAGATAGATGCCTGCAATGCTAAGAAGTAGAAAAGCCGTATTGAAGATGAGATGCTGTGTCCATGTCATGGAGGAAATTACGCCACCGCAGGTACAGGTGGCTTTACTTTGATCGATGTAAACCACGTAGAAGACATATCCCGTAAAGGCGATCATTAATCCGGTAGAAAGGATTAGTCCGTATATGCGCATTGGTTTAAAGATGAGCGCAAGCGCTGCGATGATCTCAATCCCAGGTAGAAACCAGAAAAGGAAATCCTGGTAACCACCAACAACTTTGTTCCAAGTAAGTTGTCTGTAAAATGCTTGATGATCTGACCATTTACTAAGTGCCGCATACACCCATAGCAAGATCAATAAAGCGCAAATGATTTCGAGAATAATGGTACGTGTTTTCATGGTATTTCAGCGATGTGTTATGCCGTAAATGTATCACGATGATCTCCACATAAACAAGTGTTTTCTGGCAGATGTGCATAACCCGCCCTAAATTTGTACCTAACCCGCCAATATTTTTTTCATTTCGTTTTTGAACGAGGTAGTATACTCCCTGGTAACGGTCAATTTTTCGATTTGTGCTTGCGTAAGCACCGGAAGAAATTCTGGCTTGAACAAGACCTTTAAAGTTTTGGACCTAGTACCAGGGAGTTTCCCTTTAAGCATGTTAAGGTTTACAATTGCCGAAGGATTTACCTGACAAAGTGCTGTACCTGAGTACTGTTCCATAATGTGACTGATTGTGTCTCGTTTAGTATATTCGTGTCCGGCAATAGTTAGTACCTTAATATTTCTACCTTCCTTATTAATTGAAATAATATCGGTTTCTATGTTCAACATTAACTCCGCTCCATTATGTCTGATCAAGAAATTGCCCGGTTTAGATAGCTGTTTTTGTTCTAATGCACTTACGTAAATACGAATTATGTTAGCTATTATAATGTAAATTAGATTAATGGCGCAAATAAAATGAACTACTCGCCTGTACTCGTAATAAATATATTCTCCAATTTTATCAGCTTTACCAGTAATCACGTAGTACAGTGAAATCAAAACCAGATCTACGAGGGCAGGCAACAATATACCATCTGTTATTTGTCGAAAAAGCCTATTCAACCATTTCGGTCGCCAAGGAAATTTTCGGTCCAATCGCAAATTGGCACAGTGTATTATGAATAGGATCAGATAGCATACAGCAAAACTGATCACAAAAGCAAGGTAAAACATTGGGGTTACAAAGGCTTTTCGTAATAGATACCAATGTCCGTTGATGTTAATATCGAAAGCAGCAACGAAACATACGATCAGACGTATGCCGATGAAGTGAAAGCGGTAACTTTTCATCAGTGAGCGTAATTGGTGTGTTACTCCCTAAATGTATTACTGTTTGCTCCGTAAAAACAAGGTTTTTAACAGTTCAGGCATGAAACCATCATAATTTGGGCATTAAACTGCAAAATAAAGCGTTTTTTGGCATTAAAATAATTGGCAATAGACCTTGGTGGGTTTGTTAAGTATGGGTATCTTATAAAAAGTATAAACCAAAACGAAGAAAAATGATTTTTAAAATTGATGATCGTGTACAACTCAGTGCCACAAATGGCATGGGACGAAAAGGAACAGTAATGTATGTTTATGATGAAGCGGAGCTACTAAATGGCAAACCGATAATTAACCAAGGGGATGTGAAGGTCCTATTTGACGGAGACCAAAGTGCAGTAGTTAAGATGCCTTCGGAGCTTAAACTTGTAAATTAAGGGATTTTGGATGGGCTAGTTGCCCATCCTTTCTTTCTCCGATTTCCTGGCAGGTGACCTCCGAATTTTCGGCACTGCTTTTCTCATCTTGTCTTTTTTTATTATTCTGTTTCAAACTGCAAAATGTATTCCTGCCCTTCTTCGAAAGAGTTGCTTTTGTTCAGTTTGTCCGTAATGCTGTTCATGTCTTCGCCGTGCAGTGTTGCGCTGAATTCCCAGGCACGCATTAGCATGTTGATGTAAATTTCCGGATCGTCGCGCCGGCTAAGCGCACGAAGTGCCCCCAGGTAGTCTTCGCGGTACACCGTAGGAATGATAATTTTTGACTGCCCTTTTACAGTGAGTTCCGCATTCATCATGACCCTGGCCAACCTACCATTACCATCTACAAAGGGATGAACCTCGCTGATGAGGAACATCATATACGCGGCCTTCGCAAATGGATCTTGCAGTGCATTGTAGTACTCGAAGCCCTTATGTAAGGTTCCTGTAACCAAGGTAACATCTACAAAGTCGGTATTTCCGGCCATATTGTTTCTATTCTTAAATTCTCCCGGATTTTTTTCTGGTCTGGCACTGAGCATCAGTTTATGTCGATATTTTAAGATGTCGAGCATTTCTGAGGGATCTTTTGGTGTGATGGTCATTTCCGTGCGGTTGCTCACAATATGATAAGTGCCCAGTACGTCGTGTCCGTCTTCATGTCTTGCAGGCAACGGCTTTCCAGTCCTGATAATTTCTAAAGCTTCCTCCACTTTAAACTTTGTGCCTTCAATAAAATTGGAGAAATATGCTTCGTAGAAGGCGAAGTTTCGGAAGGCTGCGTCGCTAAGGTTTTTCTCCGGTCTATCCGGAAAGGTCTTTTCTTGCAGTGCGGTAAAAAGCTTGTTGAAACGATCGATACGTACAGTGTCGTAAGGCAGTCCGAATACACGCGCTTGCGCTGCCGCCGATTTGAGAATTTTGGAAGGTCTGGTTACGAGCATGGCACCGATGATCCGGTCCAGTTGGGTGAACTCCTTTTCCATACCAGTCTGTTCGGCAATTGCTCGGGCTTCGTCCCGTAATTGGTTGAGCGCTTGTTCTCCACGTACACGGATAATATTATCCAGTTTGATCTCCAGTTCCGGAATAGTAAGGGTCTTGGAATTTGGTCCAGGTTTTCTGGATTGTTGCAGGTTTTCGAGAATAGCCCGCGCCTGGCTGGAAGCGTATAGCCCATCAACGAATTGATAATCGCTTTCCAGTGGTTCCGGTCCCTTCATAATATTCAATGTAATACCAGGATAACTTACCTTGCGCTCGTAAGTGTAGGTTATGAATAAATCGCCGGTGCTTGTTGCCTTGAATTCTATGGCAGAGCGGTGGCTTAAGAGCGCACCATTATAAAGATGTCCGATGATCTTGAAGATATTGCGTTCAATGATAATTGCTTCCTCTTCATTTAGGTTGGAAGTATAAATCTTGGGGGCTATCTTTTTAAGTTTTTTCTGCTTAACTAATGCCGAAATACTACGGCTGATTTCTGGATCGCTAGAAGCGAAGATAATTTCTTGCAGATGTAATGGGATGGTCTTGTCCATGGCACAAAATTTTTAAGGCAAAATACCTTCTAAGGGTACTGTGCACAAATTTTTGAGGCTAAACCATTGATTATTCACAAACTTTTGCCGTTAGCAACGAATCTCGACGAACAAAAAAATACTGTTAAACCTCACAACTATGCTGCAATTTACAAAAATCTAAGGCTAAAACGGAATATATTACAAATATTTGCGGATAAACAGTTTCTTTAGTACTATTAATCAACGAGACTGTTGGTCCGCTTATTTACTCTTCATCAAAAAATCGACCTGGTTTTTCAAGTGATCAATTTGCAACTTCAGGTCCACGATATATCGCTCATAAATCTCATTATCTTTAGTAGAAACCTGCATCTGCGTAGCAGCTTGACCACCTGATTGGTTAAAGTTCTGAAAGATGTAGGTATCTTCTTCACCGATAAGCGTACTTACTTTTACATCTAAAATATTAGCAATCGCCTTTAATCTTTTCAATGATGCATTTTCAGGATTGTTCTCAATTGCAGAATAGCTTTGTTGTTTAATATTTAGTTTCGCAGCCATAAACTCTTGGCTGTACTCCTTTTCGCTACGAATCTTTTTTATCAGTTCACTCGCACTTACCGTATCTCCCATCGTATTACAAATAATGCCTGTTAATTACAAATACAACCTGTTACTTACAATTGATACCTGTTGGGACGAGCCTACATAATATCGAAGTTTGCATTAACAATGTGCTAAAATTATCACTTTAAGGCTTCGGTTTGATTATTCTGATAACTTTGTACTCGATTTTTTTTTAACCAAAAATATAACCAAGGCTATTCACGCCAACTAAAACTGATGAAAACTTGCGCTGCGGATGCAGGCATACTACTCTTACTGGCTACACTGCTTACAAATATCTCAACGGTATTTGCTCAGTCTAATTTAAATGATACCCTTCAGCTTTCCTTATCTGGAGTACATCAAGGTTTTGAATTTGAAAATGTGGCAAATCGGCTATCGGAGCTGACAGCTATTTCTATACCATTTGTGGAAGAGGAGAGTTCGTTGGGTCAGCGTCTCAGTGCTACAATGATGCGCGACCTGACGAATTCGCACGGACATATCGACGTGGGATATTCCTATGGATTGAATACGGTTTTCATTGACACCAGCAGAAGTATAGGCAGCATTTTCAGGACATCGGGCAATTTCTCATCAGCCATCGGCGGCGTACCGATCAACGTCAGCTTCAACTATTCTTCACTCAGGGTGCCTTTGGGTACGAATAATTATTTCAGGTTCAGTCTGGATAAGGAACGTTTGGTGCAGCAACAAAAGGAAAAACTTTCCGGATCGATCAGTAAACTAGATAAACAGCAGGCATCCTTACAAAACAGGAAGGCAGAACTGACCGGGATCATGGGCTATCTGGAAGTGAAACTGGAACAGTTGAAGCGTTTGGCAGTCCGTGAAGGCTTACAACAACGGAAGGCGCTTTCAGAAAGGTTAGGTGACAGCATTTCGGGCCGTAAACCTGTATTACCAGATACCTTACAACGAAAGCCATTGGACTATCAGCTGTATTACGATAGTTTGACGAAAATATATTCGAGGATTGTTGCTGCCCAAGGTAAAATCGACAGTCTGACGGCTAACATTGATGTTGCAAAGGAAAAGCTTGCTTCCTATCAGAGCATGTTGGCTTCGCCCGCACTTCCTGGAACCAGCTTCAATAAATTCAACCTTTTACAGAGCATCCGCACGTTAGATGTCGGGTTGAGTTATCCGAAGACAACGGCAATGTCCGGTCAGAATGTGCCCATCAAGGGATTACATCTGGAGATCCAGCATCGCAAATTCTATCTTTCGGTTGCCAGTGGATTGACACTCAATAACCTCATGTTGAGCACGAATGAAATACAGAACAAACTCAACTATAACCAGAATGTATTCAACAACTTCGATTTTCAGCAGATCAGAAAAAATGGTTGGCTAACGGCAATCAAGTCCGGATATGGAACCATCGATGGAACACACGCATTTGTAGGCTTCAATTACCTGAGCAATACTCGTTTTGTTGATCCCGGAACGCCAGTTGACCAGCAAGGGTATGACCCGGCTGCCTCACTGGAACTGGATCTGCGCTATGTACCTAAATTCTTGAAAGGTAGCGCCCTTGATGTGGTCTACGGAAAGACCTCGATCAATAGGCAGGTAGATACCGTCACGGAAATGCGTGTTTTCCCTTCCTTATTTTCCTCTTATTCCTCCAACCTGCTATTGACCAGGTATACCCAAAACATCAACCGTCTGCGTTCCGATTTGTCATTGACTTATCGCCGGATTGATCCTTACGTAAACACCTCCACTTTCGGAATGATGCAGCCCAACAACCAACGGATGGAAGTTAAGACCAACCACCGTTTGAGCAAATTCGTGAAGTTGGGGTTATTGTACCGATTGGAAGAAACTTTGCGTATGTTGGCAGGAACAAATCATCTGCGCTTAAACGTTTCCGGAGCGAATGTGAGCGGAAATTATACCAGCTATTTCAGCTACTCGGTGTTTGTTAATCACATTCAGCACCGATTCAGGTTACCCGGAACTGGCGCTGTGAACCGCGGTAACAATTACCTGTTTGGTACAAGTCTGGTTTCGACTTATGATCTGGGGACACTCAAATCAAGTTCTGTACTGACCTACAACGACTACCTGATTACCGATAGCTTGACGCTGAGCAAATATACGCAGTTCGGCCTGATGCAATCAATCTTTGACAAACGTTACACAGCTGGAATTTCGTATGACTATTTCTTCCGAAATACCGAAGGTGTTGTTTCGGGAACGAATGTATTCGGACTTTCCGGCAAATACAACTTTACGAAGATCAAGCTGGGTGCCGGACTGAAACTGGCTTCCGATTTTCTAAGCTCCAGCAGTATGGGCGGACATGTGGAAGCGATCTGGGCGGCAAACAAATTCTTGGAGGTCAATGTCCGGGCAGAGCGCTTTGTGCTTGGCGATTTCTACCGCAATTACTACCGTTCGCAATACGAGCAGTTTCCTTATTTGCTAACCCTACAAACACGATTTAAACTATAAGATGATGAAAAAGGTACTTTTTGTAATGATGTTGATATGGTGTGGACTTGCACAGGCACAGACCAATATCATGTTGGTCTCTCTACCGGACAAGGATACGATAGACCACCGTTATCCAGTGTTTACCTGGTTCTATACCCAGGCACCAGAAGGACGGGAAGAGATCAGGTACAACTATGTTTTGGTACAGCTGGACCCGAACCAGAGCGCTTTGGCGGGTGTAACGGTCAACCAGCCCTTGTTGCGGATCAATGGCATTTCTGGCTTTCAATTGGTTTACCCATTTGATGCGCCAGAACTACAGTACGGGAAACGATACGGCTGGCAGCTCGAAAAGACGATCAACAATGTGATCTTTGAAAAGTCGGAAGCCTGGGAATTTACCCTCTACCGTGAGGTACTGTTACCTGCAAAATATGCGTTGCTAAATACCGACTACAGCGCCACGATCTATGACGTTACAGACGATGGTTTTTTCTTCAAGCTGCCAAGCAGGTATCCTGTTTCCGGAAATCCAAAAACCAGGATTACCGATGCTCATGGAAATGAAATGCAGGTTGTTTTTGGGCAGGACAAAAAACTCAGCTCAGAGGAAGAACCTGAAAAAACCGGGAGAGGGTTCTATTATTTGCAGACCGGAAGTTACCCCTCCGGAACCTATTCATTGATTGTGACAGACCCGAAGGGCAATGTCCATAACACGCGATTTCGTATCAAGTAACCTGCACAACTGAAACTTTATGAAAAATACAATCTCGATGATGACAACTACCAAAAGGATCAGATATGATGCCCTGGCGCTTGCCGTTCTCCTATTTATCCAAGAAACGGCACCGGGGTTTGCCCACGTTTTTGCTGATCCAGTAAAATTGCTGCCAAAGGTGGTGCATTACAATTCAGGCGGAGACCCCATGAAAACGGTTTCTGACCAACTGCTGGAAGAAGAAACGGTCCCTGCTTTGGATGCCCAAGTAAATCTTCCTGCCATTCCCGGTGGACCGGACCAACCGGAATACCAGAGCTTTTCGCCCGTTGGAGCGGACCAGATGGTCAACCTTTTTACCGGAGATTTTTCCTACAACGTTCCGCTATTGGACATTGACGGCTATCCGATCAACCTTGCCTATAGTGCCGGACCGGGTATGGAGCAGGAAGCTTCCTGGGTCGGATTGGGCTGGAGCTTAAATCCAGGTGTAATCAACCGAAGTATGCGCGGAATTCCTGACGATTTCAATGGTAAGGACGAAATTGTGCAGGAATACAACCAGAAACCGAACTGGACGGTCGGAACTTCGGTCGCTGCAAATTACGAGTTGTTCTCCATTGATTTGACAAATGCAAGTGGCGGAACGGACACCATTGGAGGGTTTGGACTATCTGCAAGGTTGGGTGTTGAGTACAATAATTACATGGGATATGGCGCCGACTTTTCTATAGGTCCTTCTTTCAACATCGCAAAGAAGATCGGATTTGAATGCGGCCTAGAGTTTACGGGCAGCAGCCAGGGTGGTGCTTCCGTTGGTACCTATGCAGCAGTCAGTAAGGGCAGCAGTAATGGGGCTACCATTAACAAACTAACGGTAGGCTCATCATTTAATTCCAGACAGGGCTTGCAACAAGCTTCAATTAATTTATCTAGTGAGCGTAAAGTGGCTGATCACGATAGGTACACAAAACATGCAATACAAAAGGGAGCAGCAGGGACTGGTAGATCAGGTAGTAGCTTAGGCTCCACTTTCAACTTTGGAATGTCCAGCTTTGTACCACAGATCCCCTTTTCTACTACTTCAAATTCATTTACCGCACGTTTTAAACTGGGAGGCGATGTCACCGGAAATGACCTCTCCGGAGCATTCAGCGGTTTCTTTACTAAAAGTAAATTGACAAGTAATAGCAGAACGCTTAAAGCCTACGGTTATAGCAACTTGGAAAAAGGACAAGGGAACAACAATGCGATGCTTGATTTCAACAGGGAAAACAATGCGGCTTTTACGAAAAATACGCCAGCACTGCCAATTCCTCACCTCATGTACGACGTCTATTCCGTAAGCGGACAGGGAGTTTCCGGTAGCTACCGGATGGACCGCCAGGATATGGGGTATGTCTTCGATCCATCTGTCACTAGCTCGACGAATTCCTATACGGTCGGCGGCGAAGTTGGCCTGGGAGTAACTTTCAAGGCAGGGATTGATGTTGGTGCGGTATTCGCACGGGGAAGCAGCGGCGTGTGGATTGAGGGCAACGACGCAGCAAGAAAGATCCGTTACGATAAAAAGGGCGGTCTTTTTCGGGATGCGGATGAAATGGCCTATGATGAGGGCGATAGCGAGTTCCAAAATATCGGTGGACCGAAAGCGGCATATTTTCCGGTTTCAAATCCCAAGAAGCTTTCCGGATCGTTAAGGACAAGTTCCGGTGACAACTATAGCTTGAGTAATTCCAAGAGCTTGCGTTTCAGAAGAAACCAGCCTATGACCAGCTTTACCGTTGCCGAGCTAAAGAACGGCATCGGGCCTACCCAATTACCGCCAGTTGCCCATGCGAATACCTTGACCGGAATCGATCACCATGTAGGCGCATTCACGGTGACCAAAATGGACGGTTCCCGCTACTACTACGGCCTTCCGGCATATAGCAAGATACAGCGTAATGTAACATTCGCTGTCGGCGAAGGGAAATCATCAGCACGCACTCCAGACTGGAATACGCGATTAGTAGGTTACAGCAGCCAGGATGCCTCCGTGGATAATACCATGGGTTTGGATAACCATTTTAATGCACAGACCATCCCTCAGTATGCACATTCATACTTGTTGACCGCTTGGTTGAGCGCGGAATATGTGGATAGCGACAACATTCCAGGGCCAAGTAAAGATGATCTTGGAGCGTATGTAGAATTCAAGTACAAGCAGGTAGAAAACTTTAAATGGCGAAATCCGGTGCAATATTATAAAGCGATGCACGACCGTGGTCTGAATACAGATTCAACAGATGATCGTGCGAGTTACATCTACGGTGAAAAGGAACTTTGGTACCTGGACACCATAAAGACAAAGAACCACGTGCTGATCTGCTACACTTCCGACCGAAAGGATGCCGTTTCCGTTAATGGCGAAGCTGGGGGATTGAGCGGATCGAATTCCAGGATGCAGAAACTGGACAGCCTGATGTTATATTCGGCTCCCGATCTTCGGGAAAACGGCGCTAACGCCATTCCGATTAAGGTGATCCATTTTGTTTACGACTACAGTTTGTGCCGCAACTATCCGGGAAACCTCGAAGCGGATTCCGATGATAGTAGACAGGGAGGTAAACTTACCTTGAAGTCGGTTTATGTCACCCAACAGAAATCTTATAGAGGAGAACGGACACCTTATACTTTCACTTACGGTTTCAACCCGTTGTATAATCCGAACCATGTAGACAGATGGGGAACCTACAAACCTAATCCGGGAGGACTGACAGGAAACGAATATTCAGATCCCCTTACCAACGCTGAATTTCCATATACCGGCCATGACAGGCAAAACGCTGATCAATGGGCATCGGCATGGAACCTCACTGAGATCGGACTTCCTACCGGTGGACGGATGACTATTTCTTATGAATCTGATGACTACGCTTACGTACAGCACAAAAAGGCGAAGCAGATGTTCAAGATTATTGGAGTGGAAGGCTGTTCGGACGCTAAATGTAGCATCAGTGATGATGCGATCAAAAATAGAAAACTTTATTTCGAAATGCTTCCTGGAACTACGCCTGCGCAGTATGCTGCTGTTAATGATGAGGTATATTTCAAAGCTTTGTTGGCGATGAATGAGGATCAGGATAATTTCGATTACGTGCCGGGATATGCCATAATCGAAGAGATCGGCACCGAGAACGGTAACGGTTATATCAAGTTGAGCCCAACGCGTCTAAATGATAACGAGTCCTCTGCATACAATCCGATTGCAAAAAGTGGTGTACAGTTCGCACGCAATTACCTGTCGCGTATCATACCTCCTTCCAACCAGACCAATCCCCAGAGCGAGGGCGCAAACTTCCTGGAAATTGCCAATTCATTGATCGGGGCATTTGCTTCATTTGGTGAATTGTTTACGGGACCTAACAAGCCCATCTGGAATAAAAAGATCGGTACGGTACTCGTAACGGGGAAAAGCTGGATCCGCTTGAACAATCCGGACGATAATAAATTGGGCGGTGGTTACCGGGTGAAGGAAATACGTACCTATGATGCCTGGGACCAAATGGTGGAGAACGGACAGGAAAGTTATTACGGTCAGCAATATCAATACGTTTTTGAAGGTAAATCTACTGGTGTCGCAAGCTATGAGCCACAGATTGGTGGCGAAGAGAACGTGTGGCGAAATTATGTGGCCGATGATATTGATTTGACCTTGGCACCAGACATACGAAATTATATGGAAGAACCGTTTGGTGAACAATTTTTCCCAACTGCATCTGTTGGCTATTCTAAAGTTTTGGTAAAGAACCTGGAACGAGAGGGGGTCAAAAGAACTGCAACAGGTCATACGATCAGTGAATTTTTTACTGCCAGAGATTTTCCAACCATCGTAGAAAGGACAGGTGTTAATGTCAAGCCGAGCAGATTCAGCCTCAACCTTTTGCTATATGCTAAGACAGAGGATTTGATGGCCGCAAGCCAGGGATTTGTTGTAGAAAACAACGACATGCACGGAAGGCCGAGATCCACTAAGATCTTCGCCGAAGGGCAGCAGGCGGCTTACTCATCCGTAACATATTACTATCAATCCAAACCGGAAGTTATTGAGGGCATCCCGGCAAACCGGTTGGAAAACAAGATACAGATAATTACCCCAAACGGTGAGATCAAAACTGCTACCGTAGGGCGTACCTACGAAGCGGTCGCCGATTTCAGGGAGAACAAGTCATCGATGAAATCCGGAAACCTTGGGATCAACCTGAACTACACCATGCCTTTTATTTTTGTACCGATGATCCTAGGCGCAAACTATTCCGAGTCAAAAACGGAATTCAGAAGCGCCGTTTTCGCAAAAACCATTGAACGGAAAGGTATATTGTACAGAACTGTTGCCGAGGACTACAATTCGATAATTGAAACGGCTAACCTGGCATACGATTCAGAAACGGGAGATGTATTGCTGACTTCAGTGAACAATGCCTATAGAGATACTACCTACAACTTTACCTATCCTGCCCACTGGATTTATGAAGGAATGGGACAGGCCTACAAGAACCTAGGCTTTACCTCCACCACCAGTAAAAGCTTTTCTGACGGCTACAGCACTGGGTTCACAAATGCCAATCTTTTTGAAGGTGATGAGGTCACCGTAATCGGTTCCACAGGACAGTTCCTGGCCTGGGTTACTGAAGCATCAAGCGAAGCAGTGCGCATCCTTAAAAAGGACGGAGCGCCTTTAGAAGGTACAATTACTTACCTTAAAGTATTGCGTTCCGGTAAACGTAATCAGCAGGGTACGCCCGTAGGCAAGGTGATCTTGCTTAAAAATCCCCTAAATACATTCACTGCCAACATCTTTGATAATGTATTGGTAGCAGAAAGTATTGAGTTCGGTGAAAATTGGAAAGCCTATTGCGATTGTAGCCCCAGCGGGATTCGAAATCCTTATGTGGTAGGGATGAAAGGCAACTGGACACCAAGTGCAACATACCAACACCTGAGCGCAAGAAGTCAAACTTTCGAAAACAACAATACCAATCTTCGCAGAGACGGTTTAATGACTTCGTTCCTGCCGTTTTTTAGATTAGTTAATGGTGATTGGTCAATTAGTCATGAGAATTGGACTTATTTGGCAAAAGTATCGGAAGTGAACCCTTTTGGACAGCCCATCGAGCAGGTTGACGCACTTGGGCGCTACGTATCGACACAAATAGGATACAACCAGACACTGGCAGTAGCAACCACGGCAAATGCGATGCGAAAACAGTCTGGGTTCAATGGGTTTGAAGATTATGATTTTGAAAATTGTCCGGATGGTCATTTCAAGTTCGGATCAGCAGCAGATTTAAGTGCGGATGCACATACCGGGCGGCACAGTATCAAGGTAAATGAAAATGCACCAGTAATCCTTCAAAAACAGATTTTACCATCTTGTGAAGAGGATCCGTGTGATTTCAGTCAGCACATCGTCAACCCTTGGAAAGTACGGGTGATGCAGAGCGAGGGAGTTACCATGACTTACGAGGTGATCCAGGGGGAACCGACTCCAGTAATTACAGAAATTCCCGGTGGAATCGAATTGTCTTTTATGCATCCCGGCGGATATCCTTTCAAGGTAGAAGTCACACTCACAAAAATTAACGGATGTTCTATAAACATTCCAATCATTAGCCATGGATCTTAATCTTATAACTCTACCAAACATGAAAAATTACATTATACCCCTTGTCTTGATATTGATTCAGCATGCGAGTATGGCACAAACGATCCCCGATCAGGAAACGATGAGGAGCTGTATTACCGCACATAAAGTTTGCACGACTGGAAAGATCGAAGACCTGTTTTCGGTAGACCAGACTGGTTGTTCGGATTCCTTAAGGACTTATTATCAAAAGTTCGAAATGACGGGACCTGGCAACATCACGATACATACAAACGGGCATACCGGTACTTATACATTGTATGGACCAATGCTGGAATTCAATATGGCCGCCTGTCAACAGATTGACTTGGGACAGGTGAACCAAGTGAGCGGAACTTTAGCAGGTTCCTTTGATATTCCGCATGCAATGGGACACTATGTACTAAGGGTCACGCCAACTAATTGCATATACGATAATAACTACTACAAAGTGTTCCTAAATTTTGAGGCACCAAAATCCTACTGTTTTAGCACTAAACCAGGTTGTAAGGACTGTATCGGATCTTTTTCTCCTGATCCTGGGAAATACCTGGTTTCAGCTTGGGTAAAGGACGATAAGAGTGATCCACGATTTGGTTACGATAATCCATTTATTTTGGTATCCTATGTAGGAGCACCGGATAACTTTTATCTCAAACCCTCCGGTGCCGTGATTGATGGCTGGCAACGAATCGATGGCTTAGTCACAGTTCCCAGCGGTGCGGCTTCTATCAAAATTGCACTTTCTTGCGAAAAGGGTGACTGTCTTTTTGATGATATCCGCTTCATTCCTACAGATGGATCTATGCTTTCGTACGTTTACGATCCGATCACGCTTAGATTGATTGCAGAACTGGATGAAAGGAACTATGCAACCCTTTATGAATACGACGAAGAGGGAAAACTGATCCGTACCAAGAAGGAGACGGAGAAAGGCATTATGACGATTACCGAAGGACGAACTAACATCAGGAAATAATGAAATCACTCTTTATTTTAATATGCATGCCCCTGGCTGTATTTTCACAGTCAAATTGGGAGCAGGTAGATGCCAGCGAGTTCCTTGGACTGATCCAGGGTTATGAAAAAAACATCCCGGTCGGAGAAAGCTATTCGCTGGAAACCAGATATACGATATACAATGATTTTCAGGACATCGAACCTGCCAATTCCTTTCCCGCAAAGCTCACTTGTAGAAACGGAAAGGAACTGAATGTGGTCCAAATGGGACATGTCATGGTTCAGGATGGGGCCTTGAATATTACTATCGACACAGCCGCTCGACAATTGTTGGTGCAAAAGGCTGATCCGGCCTTCTTCTACCGGAAGACTCTTGCGGATTACAGTGCATTTTTAGAAATTACTGAAACAGTATTTAAACGAGCGGAGAACAAGACGAAGATATTCCGTCTTGACATGAAACGGGGAGCGCCCTACCGGTCTATCGAATTTACTTTTTCCGAGAATGACTTTATTTCCCAAGTGATTATTTACAGCAACCTGCCCTATTATGGGGAAGATGGCCAGAACGCTTCGGCAAAGGCAAAGATCGTATTGGATTTTGGAAAGCTAAAAAGAGGGAAAGCGGCAATTTCACCCCAGTTTATGGCGGTGAAGGATTGTGTCCTCCTGAAGGATAATCAGCTTTCCGCAATTGGTAGCTATCAAGATTTTGAAGTGATTGATTTAAGAAACTAGCAACTATTTACTATGAAAATGTTCTATTTAAAACTGCTCCTCGCAACCGTGACGATCTTATGGTCGAATTCGTCTGCTTTTGCCGGACGGGGAGACAAGACCAAATCCATTCATACGCCAGTCGGCGGTTCTAACGTGGTGGTTGGTACACCGACCGCCATTGATTCGATCGAGCTTGATCCGCTGGCTTCTAATCAATTAGACTACAACGTCGTTAACCGCATTAGTTTTGGTGTAGACATCCATTATCCCGAGTTTGTGGCAGGTCCACAATTGGTAGAAATTAGTTTGACCCTCAAACGTTGGGATGTGAACCAAAGCCCACTTTCGGATCTGCACTTCAAGTTGCGGATTGCCTACTACCACTCGGATACCATCAAATCACAGATCTTGGATAAATACGAGTTCAAGGACGCCTATAAAATGGTTTTCCGCATTGATACCATCCGCGTGAACGGATCAGTTTCTGGCAGCTTGCCGGTAAACCTATTTGTACAGGGTGACATTTTTACGGAACGTTATACGGAACTGGCAAGCGGGCTTGCCACTGCTGAGGAGATTACTTTGCTGGACCGCGACTGTGAGGGCACTCCTGATATGCTGCGTTTTGCATGGAAACCATTGGATGGCGCAGAAGAATATCAATTGGAATTCATGTATGTTTCAAATTATGGAGCTGGTGCAACCGTGATTGATCCATCGCAGCTTCAATACGATTTTAGGCACAATTCGACACGGGTCAATACGGCGAGGTCATTCTATGAAATACCCTTGATCTTCGATCAAGGATGGATCGCATTTAGGGTTCGTGGCGTAGGGGTCGATCTATCTTCTCCCGATAAGTTGATTTTTGGGGAATGGTCATTAACAGAAACCGGCACGATCGACCTGGTTCCAAGCCAAGCCAAGGTCGAGATCACACATAGTATGGCACACCAACTGGGACTAAACTGGCAATACTCGGCCAGTTATGCAGAACAGGGTAAACGCTCGGAATCTATCTCCTATCTGGACGGAACGTTAAGAAATAGACAGCAGGTTGCCAAGAGCAATGCGCAAAACAAGGTCATCGTCGGTGAAACGATCTATGATCACCAGGGGCGCCCGGCCATCAATGTGCTGCCGGTACCGGTGGCTGATCCTGATTGTGCCGAAAAAGACGCTCCAATGAAGTACTATCCGCAATTTAATTTGAATGAAGACCAAGTTCCCTATTCAAAAGCTGATTTTGACCTAAGTCCAAATGGTGGCGGAGAGTGCTCGGTAGCTGCTTCCCCAATGAGTACATCCAATGGAGCGTCAAGATATTATTCACCGGATAATACTGAAAAGGATGGGCAGCAGGCCTACGTTCCAGATGCACAGAAATATCCCTTCCAGCAGATCGAATATACACCAGATCTGACCGGGCGCTTATCCAAGCAGGGGAATGTAGGTCCAGAATTCCAGTTGGGTACGGATCATGAAACTCACTTCCTATATGGAAACCCTAACCAATTGGAACTGAACAGGCTTTTTGGATCTGAAGTCGGTTACGCTTCTCATTACCAGAAAAACGCTGCGATAGATGCAAATGGGCAGGTGACGGTTTCCTATCTCGACATGCAGGGAAGGGTTATCGCAACTGCACTCGCAGGAAAATCACCAGAAAGTTTGGTTGCACTAAAGCCAGCGGAAGAACACAAGCTGGAGCTGGATCACATTCTGCCTGATGGTTCCAACCAGACGATAGACGAACTTTCCAATTCCATCACGTTTACATCCTCGTTCATTATCACGGCACCAACAGATGTAACCGTCCGCTACGAACTATTCACCATACCCATGACAGATTCCTGCCTGGAAGAAATTTGTATAGACTGCGTTTATGAACTGGAGCTTAGTTTGAAAGACGATTGTGGGATCGATCAACTCTCTGATACCTTACAATATAAAACAGTGGGTAATTTCCGGAAAAAACCGAACGGTGATTTTGAATTCCATACACAGTGTACGGAAAACTCGAACATTTCCCCTACTGCCACAGTGCCTTTGCAGATCGGAAAATATACACTGGCTAAGAAACTATCGGTGGTCGAAGATGCGGTGGACGCATATCTGGCTTTGATCGATTCCAGTACTTGTGCATTGAAATACGACGATTTCCTGCAAGATGCCTTGCAGGATGTGGATTCCAACGTATGTATGATCAACTGTGAAAACTGTCTCGAACAACTTGGAACATTGGCTGATTTTGTCAGCAATGGTCATGGCACGGCTTCAGAGTTTTATGCGCGTGTGGACGATTGCCGTCAGTTATGTAAAGATCGGGTGAGTGATTGCAACATGTATCTCACCATGTTACAGCTGGACATGTCTCCGGGCGGACAGTACGCAGAGTACCTGAATTCGAACGGAACGCTCGATCTTGGGAAACCGTTGTCAATCCTCAATACGGGCAATACGCTCCCAATCGTTTCTGCTAGCTGGCGAAGTCCAATTTTGGTGACCCCGACAGGTGACCAAGCCATCTATGCTGATGCTGCCGGTCAGCGATCAAAGTTATATCTGAGTGAAGACCCTAACAACCCAGGGAACTATATCCCGGCGCCTTTAAACAACGGCATGGTTCAATATGATGCCGCCGC
Organism: Flavobacteriaceae bacterium PS02338; assembly: GCA_029959615.1. GTDB lineage: Bacteria > Bacteroidota > Bacteroidia > Sphingobacteriales > Sphingobacteriaceae > Pedobacter. The sequence continues at coordinate 343,344 of JASCOD010000001.1, forward strand.
TGCACAGTATTTTGTGTTTCCGGAGCAACTACAGTCGGTCGTAGACTTTATTGACAATTTCGAACCTTCGTGGGCCATGTCTTTGGTCAAATACCACCCGGAATACTGCTTCTATGAGTCCTGCATACAGTACGAAGAAAAACATGCCCAAACGGATGCATTCAGTAGTGCATCTTTTGACGATCTTTTATATAACACCAATACGTTTGCAGAAGCGCAGGCACTCGGATTCATCACTCCGGGAGGTTTGCCGTCCAATTGGTTTGTACCAACAGGTAACAATCCAATGGATTCTCTAAAACCCTGGGACCCCTTTGTTTTTTACGAAGAGGATTTTGAAGCGAATCTCTGTACTGGATTTGGTGACAAACTAAGAGACAAGTATAACCAGTTCGAATACCAGTTCGGGGATTGGTACAACATGGCAGAAATAGCAGCCTATACCGTTCGCTGTAATTCCAATCTTCCGGCCGTGCCACAAGTAAACTGCTACAATTTCGGACAATCTTTCAACGGGGTAACGGACACTTCCATCCTCAATGGGGAGTGGCGCATACTAAAGGCCTTGTACATGAGTGCCAAGCAAGGATTTCAGCAAGATCTGGCCCGCTGCAAATCGATCCTGCATTGTAACTCCTACAATTATTGTGTCGGAAAGACGGATTATACACCCTGGCCGATATTCGGTTATATCCAGATCTCACCATCTACCCGCTATTATCCTTTCCTTGACCCTACACAGCCATGTTCTGTTTTCAGTTCGCAGCTGTACCGCTACAAGACCAAGCGTTTCCCTAACCATGAGGATGCAATGCAGGAAGATGCCAACAGCACCGCGTACGAATTATTCTTACAGACCGGCCAATGCCCTAATGCATTTGCACTTCAACATTTGCTGAATGAACTTGCCCAAAACAGCCACCTGACTGCACCTGCCTACAATCTCAGTTCGGCATCCTATTTGCCTGCTTTATTCCAGGCAAACAATGCATATCATAACCCCGGTACTTCACCATCACTGACGTATGCGGCAACAACAGCTTCCAATACCATCACAGCAAATTGGAACGAAGCAGCTTCCACGTTAGCAACACTAACACTCAATAAAACTGCACCGCAGAACTGGAACCAGGTCACGGGCATCGTGAATTTGTTTGCTACAGGGCAGCATACCTTCACCGCAGAGGCAACTTACCTGAATATTACAAATTCGACCATACAGACTTTCCCGATCGACGGAAGCTTGTCTTATTTCGATCTACAGGGCTGTACCTTTGAGCAGGAATGTAAATCAAGCCAATTGGCACTGGATTTAACTACGGTTTTCAATGTGCTGAACATGGATAACATGGTCGGATCAGTAGCGCCAGTAGATTTGGTCAATTACAATTCACCAGCGATCGGCAGTGTCGTGAACCTGACCTCGCTATATCTGATCAATGGAGCAAACACGGGCGCCAACCTGAGTTTCGTTTCGACGGGAAACACCTATCGAATTTATAATGCGGCATCTCCCGGCAATGATGGTTTATATATCCGGGTTAATAATACCGTTGGAACCCTGTCTTCAGCAATCACGGGATATGGCCCGATGATCTCTACCGGTTCGTACTCTTTTTCGATGCCAGCTACACAGGCCAGCGGTTATCCGGTAACTTTCGAAGGTGTTTTATTCCAGGTACACAACGGAGATACCATTGGGATCAGCGCTGGAAATTGCGATCTACCGACCCCGAGTCAGTGTGAAGGTCATCCATTTGAAACCTTCACAGACTTACAGCCATTGTTGCGTGATGTATTGATCCACTACGACGGTACTTCCGATATTGATCTGTACACGAGCATCTATACAACTCCTGCAATTGTGGCGGCATTACCATTTGACCACACCGAAACGACCAGTGTCGATAAGGGTGACTCCTTGATAGTGTCTGCGGGCGGTTGCGATCTGGTACTTTCTTTGGACACTTCACAGTACGTACAGTTCGATAACATTCAAAACCTACACGGATTTAAACTTGTCGGTGATCTGAACTACCATTCTGCCTACACAAACTTTGTTGTTATTGGAACCTTTGTTACGCCGGGCGGAAATATTCAGGATACCATTTACGGATCTACCTGTTTTTCATTGAAAGCATGTGAAAGTTGTTCCGTACCTGTTGTGAATGTGGGAAGTGGCACCTTGATTCAGTCAGCTGTTTCGGTTGGTTCGGTTGCCGAACTTGAAAATCTGATCGCGGACCTGGAAGGCGACTCAAATCCGACTAATCCACAGGACCCCGATTCTTGTCCTCAGAAATACGATGACTACCTGAATTGCTTATTTAATTTCAATCAGGCTTACACACCGTTCCAGCTCGCACAGGTTCCACAGGATACATTTGACCTCCACAGTTATTGTTTCTGCGCAGAAGATTACTGCGATTTCCTTGCGGATATTTTGACCAATAACCTGGTGTTTGCCAACCAGGAGCATTTTGATAACTACACCAGCATCGGGAGGTTTTGTGGAAAGGATACGATCAACGAACCGGAAGATCCCTGCAAACTTGCCTACATCAACTATCTGAACTGTACATTGGATTTTGTTGAAAATAATACGACTGAATGGACACTTTCTTATATTCCAAAAGCTGCGTTTGACAGTTTAGGTTTGTGTAATTGCGTGAATGCCTATTGCTCGGCACTGGATGCGGCGCTGGCAGGCATTGAGACCTTTACCAATCAAACCGACTTTAACAACTATGTATTCGGAAAATTGGCTTGTTCACCGCTCCCACCACCGCCTTGTGTACCATCCGTGCTTACCGGTGTGATACCAGAAATGCCCGTAGTGGAGCTTGAAAATGAATGTATAACCACTCAAATCAATCTGGCTGTTACCAATGCTCAGAATGCGTATGCTCAGTATATGGACAGCGTCAAGTCGGTGCACCGTCAAAAATACCTTGATCACTGTCTCTCTACTCAGGAACGATTGATGACCAGTTACACGGATAAAGAACATCATTACATGCTGTACTATTACGATCTTGCCGGAAACCTGATCAAGACCGTACCGCCCGCGGGTGTTGAATTACTTCCAATTTTATCTTCATCCGACGACCTGAACATCCAGATCAACGGGGACCGCAACAGCGGGCAGAAGACAGTATTTACGTCTCATCGACTGCAAAGTAGGTACGAGTACAATAGTTTGAACCAGTTGGTTTCAACCTATACCCCAGATACGGACCCGATGGTGGCATTTGAACAGACCTTACCAAATGGACTGAACGGTAAACTGGTAACGCAAAAGATCCAAATGATCAATACCAGTCTGGGCTATCTGGCCGGACAGGTTGCTGGGCGTGGCTATATGTACAAAACCACTGACGGCGGTCAGACCTGGAAACGGCTGAATAACCTGGTAGCAGCTGATCTGAAAAAGATCGTGATGCTGGACAATAACCTCGGTGTTGCGATCGGTCAGGCTGGAACAGTCCTCAAAACGACTGATGGCGGTCTGAACTGGGATATGATCTTCACCTGGAACACACCGGGCATGATCGAAGATTTGAACGATGTTGCTGTTCTCAATCCTACTTCCTCACCAACTATTACGGTCGTTGGAAATAATGGGGTGGCAGCGATCTGTACGAATATCACCACATCAAACCCTACGTTCACAATGGCCAATACCGGGTTATCCGGCAATGTATCAAGCTTAGAAGCCACTGGAGGATCATTCTATTGTACCACGCACGATCCGATTGAAGATCTTTCGAAATTCTATCGTTTTGTTTCCGGTTCGTGGACCGAACTTCCTAATGTTCGGACGAACAACTTTTCGGACGTCCATTTCTATGGGACGGACGCGGCTTATGCAGCTGACCTGGAAGGACGGATTTATGTCAACCAGGCAGTTTCCGGTGCTGGATCAAAGTGGGTTCACCGTTCATCGAACTTGGCAGATTCAATTTTGCGTATTCGGTTTTTCAATGAGCAGCAGGGAATTGCTGTGGTCCAGAAGAACGGCGCGAAAAAATTGTTCCGTACAATTGATCGAGCGGAAAACTGGACCTCGCTGCACGACAGCACCTACAATACCATTGCCATTTCAAAAAACAGTGGAGTTGTGGCAGCAGCCGGGAACAAAAAACGTATTGCTGTGATATTGCCCTACACATCCGGAACAGATCAATTAATAGAAGTACAGGCACCAGCTTTAGCAAGTAATTTTACCGCTATTTGGGTTGAACAGGAACCGAGCAGAAACGTACGCCTCATTGTTGCAGACAATAACCGGATTTTCTACACGTCCAATGCGCTGGTTCAGTACCCGGTATGGATCGTGCACGATTATTCAGTAATTGGTACGCCGATTGCCAAGCTGGATGCGGATCTGATGCCTTCGGGGGAAATTTTCGGGGTAGCGATTACCGCTTCCGGACAGGCATGGAGATTGAAAAGAGATGCAGCACCCGAAGTTCAATTGATGACCAGTCCGCTGACAGGTTCGAATTACTCGGGGCTGACCAAGGGAGACCATTGCTTTTACCTGACCTTTGCCACCAATTCCGGCTTACGCTACGTACAGAAAAATGCTACAACCACGGTTTCTACTATGGCGGCACTTCCGTTCAATGCCCATACGATCAGCGCGAGGTCCCAGCGAATCGTTGCTGCTTCTAACTCCGGTGATGTAGCGTTTGTTCAATTGAATCCAGCCGGTATCGTACATATCTCGAATATCCTTCAGACCCTAAAGGTTTATCCTGATCAGATCAACCGATTAAAGAAAGATGCCGCTTCCGATAAACTCTTTGCATTTGGGAACGATGGCTTAAGTTATCATTGGGATGTTGCAACAAGTTCCTTTAACCGGATGAAGCATTCGGATAACAGACCGATCTTTGACGCTTTTGTCCGAAACAGCGAGATAGTCATCGTAGGAGGAAATGGACTTGCGAAAAAAGGCCAACATCTTTCCTACGCCAGTTTGCAACTAACGGATTTAATCGCAAACCCTGCACAGAATTTAGTTTCCGCTAACCTATATGGAGTAGCAATTACCGCAGGTGATCGACTGTATGCGGTCGGTTCCAACGGAACGCTGTTTTACTCACCGTCGGCGGCAACTGTACCACCGACGCTGATCAACCAGGGCAACGTCAACTTGTTTGGAGTAGCTTTAAAAAACAGTTCGGAAAATGTGTTCATCACCGGAGCAAATGCCCGGCTCCAGGAACAGTACGGAGCAACCCCAGTAATCAACAATAATGTCTTTGTTCCGCCTATACTCGACTTCCATTTTGCAGATGCAGTATCAGCAACAGTAATCTCGAAAGGTTTTGTTGCGCGAACTACGGGCAACGGCGCAGCCAACTGGAAAATAATCACCCCCCAGGGAAATCAGAATCCTTCAGCAGATTACATTAAAGTGTGGACAGAACCGAATGGTAGATCTTTGCTTTTCGGTAATACCAATACGTTGCAATACAACCCGGTTTCCGGAATAACAAGTATCGCATTCACATCAAATAATGTAACAGCGGTCACTGCCGGACAGTCCACCCAGCAGGTTTATCTGGTAGATGCAGGAACTGTAAAACGCATCGATCTTCCTTCTCTTACGGTAACCGCACTACACAGTTTATCCGGAAGTGCCACCGCACGTGCACTAAAAGTCTTTTCCAATGGAGATCACATTGCGGTGGGCGACGCTGGTTTATACGAGCATTATAGTTCATCAGGAACGCTGCTGAACTACACGACTGGCTTGCCGAGTGTAGACTTCAATGACCTAGCATTTAGTGATCACCTCAACGGAGTGATTGTTGGGGATGGCGCATCTTATTACAAAGCCATCAATCCAACCTTATCTACCCAAGGATTTTTACAGGCAACCCAGTGGCAATTGGTAAACCTGGGTACTACAGATCCTGTTGGTGAACCTGCGGGAGATATTCACGCAGTCGCTTATGCCTCTTCGGTTAATGTCCTGATTGGTGGAACCAATGCGTTTTCGTACGCTGATGACGCATACGTTCGACACATTTATGATGCGGGCGGGCGCTATTCATCCCGTTTCTACTACGACCGCTTGGGAAGAGTAGTAGTAAGCCAGAATTCGCGCCAGGAACCCGAACACAAGTACAGTTATTTGCTGTATGACGCATTGGGACGTGTGTACGAAGCTGGTGAAAAAACAGAAAATACAGGTGTATCGGAACGACGCTTTAAAGGCATATTCGGAACACCCATCAGCGGATTTTACAATCCAGCAGCCATAGACGATGTGCACCTTGAAGAGTGGATCACTGCCAGTGGAGCGCGCTCGGAAGTCGTGAGGTCTTACTATGACGAAACGGTTTTATCCGGGTTACCTTCTTCCTTCACTTCAGATTTCACCCGGCAGCGTCTACGCATCATCCATACGACCTTCGAGCAAGTGTATGATGGCAATGACCAGACCTACGACCATGGTACACATTACAAGTATGATATCCATGGAAATGTTACATCGTTGATCCAGGAAAACCAGAAGATGGCGATTAGTTTCGCTTCCATTGCAGCAAATAGGTTTAAGACTATAGATTACTCGTACGATCTGTTGAGCGGAAACGTACACCGTATGAGTGTACAGTCTGAAAGACCGGACCAGTGGCACCATGCCTATAGTTATGATGCTGACAACCGCCTGAGCAAAGTATACACCAATACAAGCCTGCCACTCACGTCGATCGGAAGGCTAACCCAGGATAAGGAAAACGAATTGTCTTCCAACTCCGACTGGCAAAATGACGCACAATACTATTTCTATGATCACGGTCCGCTTGCCCGCACGGAAGTGGGTCAGAACAACCTGCAAGGTGTAGATTACCACTACAACCTGCAAGGCTGGATCATCGGTGCCAATTCATCCGTACTTGATCAGGAACATGATCCGGGCAAAGATGGAAAACCAGGTCAAATCAATGCGCTGTTTGCCAAGGATATTTTTGGTTTTGGTTTGAGCTACTATGAGAATGACTTTGCGACGATCTCCGGATCAACACCACGTGCTTCGGTAGCAAGCGGCAGCCATCCGCAAGGAAACAGTTCGGATCTCTACAACGGTAATATCCGGTATATGCAGACAGCGATAACGAATCCTATGGACAAAAAAACGATGCCCATGCTTTCGGCATATCGCTATGACCAATTGCAGCGCTTGTCAGAAAGCCGCAGCTACGAACAGGATCTGAACTCTAACGAATGGAACCCGACTTCCTACAAAGACGAATACTACAACATATTTGCCTACGATGCCAATGGAAACATCCTGGAGCAAAACCGCCACAAGCGCGATGGAACCCAGATCGAGAATCTAAAATACCAGTATCAGCGTGATAGTTATGACAAGATAATCAGGAACCGCTTGTACCATGTCAACGATGATATTTCGGACGGATTGGACAGCACTGATATAGACGATATGGGAGCGTTCCAGGATGCTGCAAACTTGATCAATGTTTCAAATAATTACGTCTACGATGCACAAGGCAGGTTGGTCAAAGACCGACAGGAGGAAATCGACACGATTATTTGGACCGTGAACAACAAGATCAAAGAGATTTGGAGAACAAGTTCTTCGAAAAAAATGAACTTATCATTCGATTATGATGCATTAGGTCACCGAATCGCAAAGCATGTGTATGAAAATCTAACATTGTCTTTGGTAAAATCTACATATTACATGTTAGATGCCAATAAACTACAGATGGCGGTATACGAACATGAAATCAAACCGCAAGCTCCGAGAAACGCTGTGTTCTTCCGCATTGTGGAACGAAATATCTACGGACAAAAACGATTGGGTACAATTAATGATACCATTAACATGGTCCTGCCAAACTTGCTTCCAAGTTACGGAATTACTGGAAACCGGAACTACGAGTATTCGAACCACTTAGGCAATGTACTGATGGTGAGTTCTGATATTGTATACCCTGTAAGCACCGGCGGCACTTCGATTGATGGTTTCGAAGTTGGCATAAGCCAGGCTACCGACTATTCTCCGTTCGGGGTGCAGTTGGATGGCAGAACGATATCAAATCCTTTTGCTGAAAATCACCGCTTCGGTTTCCAGGCACAGGAAAAAGACAACGAGATCAAAGGCGAAGGGAACTCTTTAAATTATGAATACCGTATGCATGATCCCAGACTAGGAAGGTTCTTCGCAGTAGACCCTTTAGCTTCGCAATATCCGTGGAATAGTGTGTACGCATTTAGCGAAAATCGGGTAATAAATTCCGTTGAACTTGAAGGCCTTGAGGCAAATGAAGCTTTCCGATACATCGAAAATTTCTTCGAATCGTTGGCTTCCAAAACTGTGGAAGAAGTAACTGATAAAGAGAATATACATGTCGCGTTAGATATTCTTGGATGCGCTCCTATTATTGGAGAAGGTTTCGATATCACAAATGGAATTATGTATAGCTTCGAAGGGGACATTCCTAATGCGGCCATTTCTTTTGCAGCAATTGTTCCACTGGTAGGAGATGTTGGGAAATTGGCGAAATATACTGTAAAATATGGGGCAAAAGCAGATAATCTCATTTCTGGTGGAAGAGTGTTTTCTTCATTTGCAAAAGCAAAACAGTACACCGCAGATGCTGTAAAATGGGGATATAAACAAGCTGGACAGTATTGGGATAGAGGACATTTGAGGACTGCCATAATAGCATCAGGAAGAGCTTTAGAAGGTGCCTGGCAAGCACATCATATCATTCCGATTGGCTCAATTAAGGACAACCCAATCGTTCGGGAAGCCATAGATCAAGGCTTTGATATGAATAGCATCGATAATGGAATTGCTTTAAGCAAAGCAAGACATAATGGTTCTCATCCAGCTTATGACAAAATGATTAATCGTTTACTTGAAAAAAACTTCGAAGAATATGACAATGCAAAAGAAGCAGTTATGGCAACGATTAAAGAAGCGAAAAGAAGAATTAATCATGCCGATCATGCTGGAAAGAAAGTAAACGACATTGGAAAATATTATGGATTTGGTAACAAAAAGTAATCTGTGCATCGCAAGATCTGCTAAGCTTTTCATTATTTTAGGCGAAAAAGTCGCAATTATAAAATTATACAAATAACATGAAGTACTACACAATAGATAATCAAGTAGAAACTGAACAGACGGGTAAAGTTTACCCGCAGTTAGAGATCCTTAGAGGAGGAAATCATAACGATCCGCAATCAATTATGACCCTATCTCGTAAACAAAACTTAAAACAAACAAACACCGTCTTTTCATTATGTAAAAAAGCTAACCTTACGGACTTCATATCATGGGGTTCTTTACAATACCCTGTTATTTCTGAGAAGCTGAAAGATTTTTTACTAAAATTCGAATTGTTCGAAACAGAGTTTATACCTGTTGAGATTGAACATTATCAAAGCAAAAGGTGGTATGTTATGAATCCTAGACATTCCAACTCAGCGCTATCATTGATTGATTTTGAAAAAAGTATTTTTGGAGAACTTGATCCGGATTCTAGGAAGATAGTAAGAAAATTTAAATTCCCACACGATGTGAAAGACGTTATTCAGCAATGGAGGGATGAACGAAAGAACTTTCATGAAGACTTTCATGAACTAGTAATTTGTGAACTATACTTTTCAGAAAATGGAATTGAACATGATTTTATTCCCATTTTCCCGCTTCTGGATGTTCCTGGTGTTGTTATTTCAGAACGGCTTAAAAAGGGTTTAGAGAGCGAACTATTTACTGGAATTGAAATACTGGAATTTGAATGGGGTAGATCCTCACTCAACTAATACTCTAATATTTTATTCGGCAGCAAAATGAAATATTTTACTATTGATATTCAAGTGGAAACAGAGCAGACAGGTAAAGTTTATCCCCAGTTAGAAATTCTAAGTGGGGGTAATCACAATGATCCGCAGTCGGTAATGGTGCTATCCAAATATAACATAACCGAAACTAGCACAGTATTTAAATTAGACAAAGGTGCTAAACTAACAGATTTTATTTCCTGGGGAAGTCTACATTATTATGTGATTTCTCAACGAATGAAAGACATTCTTCTTGAATTTAATCTGGTTGACACAGAGTTTATCCCAGTAAAAATTCATTTACATGAAAATGATAGTTGGTACGTGTTGAATCCTAGACATTCAAACCAATCACTTGCTTCAATTGATTTTAATAGAAGTGTTTTTGGAGAACTAGATCCGGATACAAGGAAAGTTGTTAGAACATTTAAATTTCCAAATGGTACTAAAGACATCATTCAACAATGGAGAGATGAACAAAAAGTTTTTCATGAAGATTATCATGAATTGGTGGTATGTGAAATGTATTTGATCGAAACAGAAAATCATATTGACTTTGTTCCTATTTCTCCAATTTTAAATAAGTCTGGAATTGTAATATCGGAAGAGCTTAAAAATAAGCTTGAAGAAGTCGGCATTACTGGTCTTGATATATCTGAATTTGAGTGGGGTAAATCATCACTAAATTAGACTCAAATCAATAAGAGGTAAAAGTTAAGCCCCACTCCAATGAGAGGGGCTTCTTCCTTTTTACAACATGCTACTTTTCTTTACTTAATAATTTCAGTTTCGAACTGAGGTCTATCAGCCCTGCCTTTTCAAGACACTCCTGTGCAAAAGTCGTCAATTCCGCCAAAGCATCCTCAGGGATGCTGGCCAAGATCCCACCTTCCTTTTCTTCATCTTTGCCATTAATCCCACGCTCGATCACACTGCTCAAAAGCAGCACGCTTTTACGTGAAATTCGCAGATCGATCTTAACTGTTTCCATCATGCCAGGTATGAGCAAAATCATGTCATACATCTGGGCCACTAAGTTTGTTGCCATCTTCACATTACAATTAAATAAAAACTCTGATTAATTGATACAAAGGTACTTCGCTTCGCCGGAACTTTCCTGTTGATAATAGCCACAGCACAGGCAAATGCCACATCAGCTCCGTAGTTTTGTGAAAGGCTTAAGGATAAGTCGGCAATGTTCTTCCTACTGGACAGAAATCTTGAAAAATAATAAAATGTCTGTTTGCTGAAGTACAGTGTCAATTCTGGACTTAAAGTTTCTTTCAAATTTTTAAGAACTCTATACCAGTAATTAAGACCGCTATACAGTTTCCCTGCGCTGCCGGAAACGGCAAGATGTAGGATTGTTAAACAATCCGATCTTGCCCCCCTTTTACTCGGAACTCGTAGGGGGGGATTTGACGGAAGAAGCTTTGGGCTCATTTAGACGGTTTTGGACTAGTGCCGATTTTATGCCATTGACAGAATTTGTGGACGTGAAAAGGAAATGTGATGAAGGAGAATAGAACCACGAAAAGAACCCGGGTAGTCGGCATAAGACTGACCGCCGAAGAGTTCAACATAATCGAAAAGAAGATTGAAAACACAACTTTTAGAAAGCTGAGCGAATACCTACGAGCAGTGCTTTTTAATGGCAAGGTAGTAACAACTTACAGGAACAGATCAGCAGATGACCTTATCGCTGAACTCTCTATGCTTCGCCAGGAAATCAACCGCATTGGCGTAAACTTTAACCAGTCAGTGAAGAAGCTACATGTACTACAGGATGAACCGGCTTTCAAGCGTTGGTTGCTGGTGCATGAACTGGAGAAGAAAACAATGGTGAACAAGCTGGACGAGATCAAGATCCAGATCAGGAAAATTGCTGAGTTATGGTTGCGGTGATCAAATCGGGCTATTCCATACACCGTATCCTAAACTATAATGAGAATAAGGTCCGGGAAGGTGTGGCGACCTGCATCGCTGCGGGCAATTATCCCATCGATCCGGAATTTATGGGCTTCAACGCAAAATTGAAGGTATTGCGCGATCGCCTGGAACTGAGTCACCGAGCCAAAAGAACCAGCGTACATGTCTCGCTAAATTTTGATCCATCGGAACGGGATCTTCCACAGGAAAAACTGATGGAGATTGCAGACCACTACATGCAAAAGATCGGCTTCGGAAAACAACCCTATTTGGTCTACCAACACTTTGACGCCGGGCATCCACATCTACATATCGTGTCGGTTAATATCAAGCCTGATGGTAAGGAGATCGAAACACATTTGATCGGCAAGAGAATGTCGGAACCTGCACGGAAATCATTGGAGATCGAGCACGGACTTGTCCGCGCCGAACAGCATTCAAAACAGCTCGAATATAGACCTGAACCGATCGGCGCAGCCGCAGTCGAGTATGGAAGATCGGAGACCAAAAAGGCGATACAGAATGTCCTGGAACATGTGCTGACACAATACAGGTACACTAGTCTTCCCGAACTTAACGCATTGCTCGGACGGTACAATATCATGGCGCAAAAGGGCGAAGAGGGATCGCGCGTACTGGCACATCAGGGACTGCTTTACCGGATAATTGATAGCAACGGAAAAGCCGTTGGTGTTCCTATAAAGGCAAGCGCCTTTTACAACCGTCCAACATTAAAGAATCTGCAAAAATATTTTGATAAGGGCTTTGAAAAACGCATGCCTTTCCGATCAAGATTAAAAAATACTGTCGATCGGATATTAACTGATCAGCACCTTACGCTTAAAGCTTTTGTGGATCACATGGCCCAGAAAGGTGTTGACGTGGTTTTCCGGATGAACGACGACGAATTTATCTTCGGTATCACCTACGTAGATCACGTATCGAAATGTGTATTCAACGGAAGCGCCCTGGGAAAGAATTATAGTGCGAAGGCAATCCAGGAACGGTGTACACCAAGCGCAAAACTGATCAGCAACCAGAAGATTGATCAAGCTTCCCACAACAGAACGGTCAAACCTGTACTTGAAAATACTAAGACATACAATTTAATGTCCGGTTTTACATCAAACTGGAAAGATAGATCTTTTATGCACGAACTGGTCCACGGCCTTACACAGTTCGAAAATACCACCGAATACATCCCCTATGAATTAAGCATGAACAAAAAGAAAAAGAGAAAAAAAAGAAAATAGTTCGTTCACTTAAATTCTGATATTATGGTACAAAGTTCTGAGAACCAGCAGGCGTTGGGCAAAATCCTGGACATGACCAGGCTCATCGCTGTGGTAATTTTGCTGCTACACTTTTATTACTTCTGCTATGGCGCGTTTAGGCATTGGGGATTAACGATGGACTTTACTGATCGTCTGATGGGTAATGTCCGCAATACCGGCTTATTCGGGTCCTTCATACGCTCCAAACTTTTCGCCTTGGGCTTCTTGGTCATCTCCCTGATGGGAACCCGGGGCAAGAAGGATGAGAAGCTTGATTACAAAACACCAATCGCCTACCTTACATGCGGACTTGTTGTGTATTTGACAAGTGCACTGGTACTTTATTCCCCTACTGATCTTACTACGATCACCATACTGTACATAGTGATTACCATCGGGGGATTCTTACTGATCCTTGCCGGGGGAACATTGTTAACACGCATCATCAAAGACAAGTTCGGAGACGATATTTTTAATAAGGAGAACGAGACTTTCCCACAGGAGGAAAGATTACTGGAGAACGAGTACTCGGTCAACCTTCCAGCTTACTATTACCTTAAGAAGAAAAGGCGTAAAAGTTGGGTGAATCTGACTAATGTTTTTAGGTCCACGCTCGTTTGCGGAACTCCTGGATCCGGAAAATCTTGGTTCGTCATCCGTCACATTATTACCCAGCACATCCGCAAAGGCTTTACAATGTTTGTGTATGACTTTAAGTTTGATGATCTTACCAAGATCGCTTACAATACCTGGCTAAAAAGTAAAGCGGCATACAAAAAGGTCCCGAAGTTTTTCTATATCAATTTTGACGACCTGAACCGGAGCCATCGCTGTAACGCACTTGATCCCTCGGCGATGACAGACATCACCGATGCGTCTGAAAGTGCAAGGACAATTCTTTTGGGGCTAAATAAAGAATGGATCAAAAAGACCGGTGATTTCTTTGTCGAGTCCCCAATCAACTTTCTGACCGCAATCATTTGGTACCTCCGAAAATACAACAACGGGCAGTTCTGTACACTTCCGCATGTGATCGAACTGATGCAGGTGGACTACGACAGCTTGTTTACCCTGTTGCGCACGGAACAGGAAATTGAGGTGCTCGTTAACCCCTTCGTTAATGCATACCTGAACGATGTAATGGAACAGTTGGAGGGTCAGATTGCTTCGGCAAAAGTTGCGATGGCAAGATTGGCATCACCGCAATTATACTACGTGCTATCCGGTTCAGATTTTACCTTGGATCTCAACAATCCCGACGATCCAAAGATAATATGCATGGGAAATAATCCCCAGAAGATCCAGACCTATGGGGCCGTACTTTCTTTATATGTCAATCGTCTGGTAAAGCTTGTTAACCAGAAGGGAAAACTAAAGTCCTCATTGATCTTCGATGAATTTCCAACTATTTATTTAAGTGGTATAGATTCTCTTATCGCCACTGCCAGAAGTAATTTAGTGTCTACCTGCCTGGGCATCCAGGATTTCAGTCAGTTAGTCAAAGATTACGGACGCGAATTGGCTGACGTGATCGTCAACATTGTTGGCAATATTGTCAGTGGCCAGGTAGTCGGCAGCACGGCGAAATCGCTTTCGGAACGTTTCGGGAAAATTATGCAGGACCGAACAAGTTATTCCATCAACAGGCAAGATGTTTCGATCAGTAAAAGCAAACAGTTAGATAGTGCTATTCCTGCATCAAAGATCGCAAGCTTGAGTAGTGGTGAATTTGTGGGTATGGTCGCAGATAACCCGACGGAAAAGATAGATCTTAAGGTTTTCCATTGCGAGATTGTCAATGATCATAAAGCGCTGAAGGCCGAGGAAGATGCTTACCAGGAACTACCAGAGGTCAGGAAAGTTGATGCAACTATGGTATTGAATAACTTTCTACAGATCAAGCAGGACATACAGGACATCATCCATTCTGAAATGGAACGCCTGCTTAATGATCCATCGAAGCGGCACCTGGTCATACAGAAGTAACGTTTAACATCTTTAATTTTTTATGGGGTCCTTCTAATTTCTGGAAGGACTTTTTTTTGCGATTAACCCAGCTTGATCCACTAAACAAATCCTTACCAATGAAAGACTCCAGAATCACCGAAGACGACTGGAAATTCCCCCAAAAAAAACAGACAAAAGGGCAGCAAAGGTCGTGCACAGGCCTGCACGGGGGGCGCATAATGGCTTCGCCACCCTAAAGGGACTTATAGCCCCCCGTTTGCCCTGCACACGGAAACCCATTGCTTTCTTTTTTTCTGTTTTTTCTTTTGGGAAAATTTCGCGAAAAAAAAAGGCAGGAAGGGGAAGTGTATAACTAAAAGCGGGGGCGTAGCCGTAACAAGGGGCGAAAGTATTATGAAGCATAATTTTGAGGAGCGTAAACAAAATCGAATCGATTACGCAAAGGAGCAAGCACAAAAAAACAGAATTAGTGCGGTACGTTTAAATCAAAGCGCCAATGATTTGGCGTCAGTTATCCCAATGGGACAACCTATTTTGGTTGGTCACCATTCCGAAAAGTCCGACAGGAGGTATAGGGAAAAAATTTCAAACACATTTGATCAATCTCGCCAAGCGGAAAGCAAAGCGGATTATTATCAGGACAAGGTCGCAGCAATTGAAAGTAACAATGCAATTTCCTCTGATGATCCGCAAGCCTTGCAAAAAATCGAGAACAAGATTGATCAGCTTGAACGCTTGCAGGAATTCATGAAGTCCGCCAATAAGTGTGTCAAGAAAAAGGATAAGGAAGGGTTTCTGAAATTGGCTTTTGCAACCGAAGCAATTTGGAATACGCTGAATACGCCGGATTTTCTTGATCGGCTCGGCTACCCATCTTATCGTCTCACGAACAACAATGCAAACATTAGACGGCTGAAACTACGGAGGGATGAGTTGAAAAAAATGGAGCATGTAGATAGTGAGACCATTGCTTACGATGGTGTCAAACTAGTAAAAAATGTTGAAGCAAACCGTGTGCAGTTAATCTTTGAGGACATCCCTTCAAAACCTATAAGAGAAAAGCTAGCGAAGGTTTACCGTTTCAGATGGGCACCATCTGAAGGAGCATGGCAACGGCACCTGAACAATTCAGGCATCTTCGAAGCCAAAAGATTTCTTGAATGGTTTGCTGAAAATAAAGGTTGATACTCATCTGGGCGGCTGTTCAGCAGTCGCCCTTAATACCGTACTGTATGGAACTAATAACGTATGTAGCTACAATCAGACATGATGATGGGGAATTTAAGATTAGGGTGGTCTCACTTTCAGGGAGAAAGGGGGCTATTCAGCAGATCACAACCGCAGAGAAATGTCCTGAGTGTGCCATTGTAAAGCTAGAAAAAAAGCATGTAAAGAAAATCCGTTGATCATGGGAAAGCCGTTTACACTCGAACGATTGCAGAACATCAGAAGGATTCGCAGGGCAAGACGCTTGCACAAACAGCAACCCCTGTTTGCCTATGAAGTGATGCGGACGGATTATCCCGGCTACACCTTTGATCTGTTCCTTGACGATTTGCGGTATAGGAAGCCCCGCAAAAAACGAAAGGGAAAGTCTGGACTTTGCAGATATGGGCGGTTCAACAGGATGCACAGCCTGATCATCCAGTATGGATGGACTGGAGATGTTGAGTTTGCAATCCAGGCAAAGAAATTACGGGAGAGAATTACAAAGCCCTATAGGGTGCTTGCCCACGTAGGGGATAAACACATCGAGCAGAATTTTTCTGCGCTGATCCCAATCGAGAGGATCGAGGAACTGGTCAAAAAGTTGAGCGACTGCAAGAGTATAGAGCAGACAAACAAGATTTTGGACGAATTCCAAGCAAACAATAACATGTACTAAAAGAACAAATATCATGAAAGCAATATATCATTTGAACAATGAGGAACGGGTGCGCTTACTGGTAGACCTGTTCCCAGAAATGAAACCAGTAATACTGGAAGAAATGGAGAATGTCGCGACCGACTTTCTCGAAAGGGAGGAACAGATGCACGAGCAGTGGAACAACCCTCTAGTCTACTTTCACGAGTGGAAAGGCATATTGGCGGAAACTTTAAAGGTAATCGGCAGGAGCAGAAGTTTGATGCTAAAAAACAACAAGCAGTTCAGCAACCTCACCATGTTAGGTTTCAGGGGACTTTTTACCGCTGACTGTATTCTTGGAATTGCGGGTGCTGACGGATGTAGTAAACAGTTCAGAGCCATAGCCTACGCACTCTTCAACGTGGAGCAATGCTACGGCATCGTTGATCTCGATTTTCAAAATCTTAAAAACTGACGCTATGAATATCGGGGTAATTAAATATCGAAAGTACGAGGAACGTGTGCTGATGGACAACAATTTTTCGGTTGATGACCTGTTCAGGATCATTACCGAGGATGAAGATTTTGTGTGGTTCAATATCGAAGACCCCAAAGGGAATGTACTGGTGTCAACATGGTATCCCGACAAGTTAAACGGAGCAATTTTTATAGAGGTGCTAACGATAAAACGGCATGAAAAAATTCTGTGGACAAACTACAATGCTTACCGTACACCGCAGTACATCTATGGGAAAAAGGTACACTGGACAGCGGGTCCTTATTGGTTCAAACGGAAGGGCAAAGCACAGGAGTTTATTGCCAAAAAAATGGATCAAGCAAGATTTTGGATTAAAAGAACGATCAAATGAAAAGGGATGGATTTATGGTAACCGATCTAAATGGATATGAGATCGAAGTGGATGATCTCGAAGGCGCAATCGAGCAAGCGGAATATTACAGGGCATTAGTGCAGGAAGTACCAGACGGTTTAGGCGTTTATCGCCAACGGTATTGGCAAGACCTGTATTGCAAATTACAAAAACTAAAAAAAATAGAAGATCATGCATGAAATTGAAAAAGATTTTACGGAGTACCTATATAACAGGTATGTCGAAGCGGAAAGGAAGAACGACTTCGACAGAGGACGCATTTATGAAGACCTATTAGACAGGTGCATTTATACCCTTACCTCAAGGAAATACAGTACGATTAGGCGCTATGCAAAGGAGTTGCAGAAGAAAATAAGTTCGGCACGAAAGAATGGGACTACGAGCAGACTGCGACTTGTTGGAGAAGAGGGCAAAAGGGAATTTGAAAAGATGATCAAGGAATATAGACAAAGCCTGATCGAGGAAGGAATACCTGAAGAGATAATAACAGGAATGGTAATGCACAGAAAGAACAATTATGATAACGACTAATTTTTTTACAGAACTGGCTGATATGGAATTTACGGGGGATTTGCATCTGACCATATCAAATGGAAAGGACGGCATCATGGTGGTGTCGGCTTTACTAAGGAACAACGAATGTAGGGACGATGCAAAAAGGTTGATCCCCCCGATGATATTTAGGGGAACGGCAGAAAAACTCAACGAAGCGTTTCTGATCGACCTCAAAAAGCCCGTGGAAAAGGTCTCGGAACTGCTTTGTGATATGGATGTGTTTATGGAACAGGTTGAACAGGCAAAAAAGAATTCCGCAATGGAAAAGGACAGGAATTCCACCGAAAAGAAAGAGCGGGATAAAAAGGACAAGAAGTACAACGATGCCATCCAGAAGGCAGATGCATTGGAAAAGGATGGCAAATGGAAGGACGCTTGGCTTGTACTGAACAATCTGGCAAACGTAGACAAAGAGCATGTCGATACCCTCCGCAAGCGCAAGACTGATCTGCGCCAGAAATTCGCTCCCGATCTCTTTGCTGACGGGGCAACACCAGAAAAGGACGAGCAGATAGATGAGGTAGATGCCGACCTCGATGAAATGCAGGAAGAACAATTTTAAATCAACGATCATGATACTTGCAACAGCACTCGAAAGGGTATTTATCATCAATGACAATGGTAACGAAATCCGTTTGAGCGATCCAGATCCGTCTTGGAACGAACAGTCGGTAATCAACTATTACGCAAATCAATATCCTATGTTGACAACAGCGAGGATTTCCGCACCTCAGTTCAATGCCGATAAGGTGGAATTCCGCTTGGAGACAGTAATGGGAACAAAGGGATAAACAAAACTCAAATACAATGGAACATGCAAGAATATATTCAAAGGGGTACGATCAATTTGCCAAAAAAGGAAGACCAGATCAAACTGCACAGACAACTTTGCCAGTTCGCAGTCTGGATGGAAAGGACAAAGGACGCAGGAGAAATCCGAAAGGACAGGCAAAAGTCCGTGCCAATTTCAATGCTGCCGATGGTTTCATGAGAAGTAGCTTTGCTCCAAAACTTATCGAGACGGAGCATATCGCCCAGTGCAGGAAGTTACCGAACAACAATGGGGACTTTTCAAGTTCCCTCGTAAAGTCGGAGAAGGAATTCAATATATTGGTACATACCGTAGAACCGAGTGAATTCCCCTACAACATCGCCTATCAGCTTACCGAGGTCAGGGAGCAGTTGGGCAAAAGCCTTTTGTTAAACCGGAAAGATATACGTTTGGTAGAACACCAGGAATGTATATTTTTTGCACGGAGGGAAACTCACTGTGTCGGAATGGTGCTTTACTATATCCCCGTGAAGCCATTGTACGATATGATGCGTAGTGACTGCCGGAAAAACTCCTGCCAACTGATGCTATCCGTTTACGCCTACTTGTACCGGGTTGCTAACGTACCATCTTATACAGACAAGGATAGTTACCTACACAGCGCCTATGAATGGATTGGGGAACGTGATTTCTCAGAAGATATGGAAGGGGAACAACCCGATTTCAGATATGGAACAGAAGTTGGGCAGGTCATGGAGATCGGCAGTGTTGTGCAGTTGGAACTTCAAAATCCTATCCATCTTACAGAATTCGGTAACAGGTTGCGGGGATTCTCCCCTGCCGATGATCTGGATCGGCAATATTTTAAAATAGCCGAGAAGTTCTGGAAACTCTACAATGATCATCCCTCGGCTTCCGTTTTCGGGAATATTATGGAGGACGTTGATATGACTGATGATGGGGAGGAAAGTATTGTCCGACTTGAACAGTACCTATCTTTCTGTGCCTCCACCAAGGGTGACCTGTTCGACCAGTTGTTCAATGATGTGAACCTTGAACTTCAGGAACTTTCATCGATGCAGGAACCCACCGTATTTTTACCAATCGACGGAAGCAACATTGAGGGGAACGAACTGGATTTTGAAAAAATGCTGTTCGATCTGATAGAAGAACTGGTTTGTATTATTGAACCATAAAATTGATTGATATGAAAGATTTAACAAGTGATTTCATGGCATTTTATCAACCTAAGTTGGCGCTTTTGTTCTATCAGGGCAAAGGAAGACTTGGGGAAATGTTCGTGGAGAGTTTTGACATAGATTCCAACGGAAGTCCGATCAATGCCCATCCGTTAAGCGTTAGGGAAGCCAAGAAGTTGGCAGATGCCTTAAAGGTCGGATCACAGTCAGAAGAAATGCTAAAACCTAGCGGAATACTGGGGACACATATCCTCTTTACTGATCCCTCAAAGAACAAGGTAATTTGGTTTACTAGATCGACCAGACGGCAGATGTATTTCAGCGATCTGCTCGGTATTCCAAATGGGATGGCATCTGTTCCGCCGATGCTATGGTGCGCTGACCGGGAAAGTCTCAGCGTATTTGCATTGGGAAGTGACCGCAGACCCACCGAAAGGACAAAACTTTATCATGCGCCTTTTTTCAATACCTACCAGAGTGGTAATGTTTGCATGGGTACGGTAGATGTGGAGATCGGAACGAGCCTGACCATTGAACAGTTTACATCCGCTTGGGAAGCGTATTTTTTCAACTCCTATTTCAACCATCTTTTGGAGGGACATAATCCCATTGAAGGCAACTGTGTGTTCCTGTGGAAGGAACTTGTCAACGGACAGGGAACATTCCCGATGGCACAACTAAGAAGAGCGGGTACAACAATAAACGATTTAATACTATGAGAACGGAAAAAGTAAAAGTCCACTTTATGGATATGGAATTGATCAACGCCACCAACCCGATATTGGTTAATCTGATCGGGGCGGGCGGTACTGGATCGAAGGTGCTGACGGGACTATCGGAAATGGATTACTGCATGAAAGCATTGGGACATCCCGGAATGATGGTGCGTTTGTGGGATGATGATGTCGTTACACAGGCCAATCTGGGTAGGCAGAAATTTGCGGACAGCCAGTTGGGACTTTCCAAATCGGTGGTACTGATCAACAATGTCAACAGATGGACTGGCTCGGCGTGGAAAGCCGAGACCAGAAAATTTGACAGCAGTGTAGAAAATGTAAGCGGGGGCATCTTTATTTCCTGCGTGGATAATGTCGAAGCACGATTCCAGATCGCAGATGTACTCCGGGGCAAGGTCAAGCAAAATAGATTCCGTAACCAACCGCGCTACTGGATGGATTTTGGCAACAGCAGGTTTACCGGACAGGTAATCCTTTCTACCGTGGGAGAGATCAGTCAGCCCCAGTCAGATATTTACCTGACATCGCAGAACCTTCCATTTGTAACCGATGAGTTTGGCGAACTGCTTCGCAAATCTGAGACAACGGACGATACCCCTAGTTGCTCCCTCTCGGAAGCCTTACAGCAACAGGATTTGTATATCAACTCCACACTTGCCCAGATGGGATGCTCATTGCTTTGGAATTTGTTTAGGAACGGCTTTACCGAGAACCGTGGTTTCTTCCTTAATCTGAAAGAGTTTGGCACACAGGCGTTAAAGG
Organism: Flavobacteriaceae bacterium PS02338; assembly: GCA_029959615.1. Classification (GTDB taxonomy): domain Bacteria; phylum Bacteroidota; class Bacteroidia; order Sphingobacteriales; family Sphingobacteriaceae; genus Pedobacter. The sequence goes on from JASCOD010000001.1 coordinate 365,110, forward strand.
TCTGAGCGGAGTAAATCCCGGCTGCAAAAAAGGTAGTTCCCCTTACGGGCGAACCGCCTTTTTTGCTGTTAAGCGGTTGCAACCATTCCGGCATGTGCCTGTCTCCGCCAGTCCCAAGCGCAAAGGTTGCGGGAAGTTCGCGGCTGTCGCACAAGATTCCTTTTAGACTCCAGAACCTTTAGAATCTAAAGGCACTGGGGTAACAATATTCAACCGCAGTTGATTTATCTGAGATAATCAATTGATGGTTCCACTTAAAATTTAGATCATGAAGACAATTAGAAATTTGGTTAGCACACTCTTATTAATTACAGTCCTTGCTTTACAAGCAAAATCTCAGTTAGCTTTTAATGCATATTATGGTGCCAGTAGTCCTTTGGGCGATTATAAGGAAAAGCCGATAAGTAATGCCAGGAACGGATATAGTTATGGTTTTGCGGCGAATTATACTTTTATGGAAAGCAATCTCGGTTTAGGTTTGGATATTCGATATAGCAAACATCCGCACCAGGCACCAGACACCGTTTATTCTAGGCAAGCTACTCATATCATCATTGAAAGCAATACGGCAAATTCTTACAGTTCACCGTTACGCTTTGGACAGCTTGGGATATTCTTGGGACCTACTTACCGTATAGGCGAAGGAAGGCTGGGAATTGAGCTTTATGCAAAGGGCGGATTAACGTTTGAGGAATTTCCGAGTTACGTTACAAGGGAGACGACAAAAACTTCGTTTCCTACTCTTCCAGGTGCGGCACCCCATACTACCCAACGGGATCTACTTCGCACCACTTCCGATCGAGCAAAATCTTGGGCTGCAATTTTTGGAGCGCGGGTTGATCTGGAAATATTGCCAAATGTGGGTCTATTCGTTTATGGGGATTACCAGACGCCAATCGGTAATGAAGGTTCCTTTACAGTAGAAAACCTTCAAAACAATGAGCCGCCGCAGAAAGTGCTTATAAAAATGGCAAGCTTTGGTGGAGGCATCAGGTTTTCAATAGGAAGTGGTCGGGAGTATGGAACGATAAGGGATAATTACTGATCCTATTAATTTTCTAAAGGTGCGGGAATTCCCGCACCTTTTCTGATTGTTATTGCAGGTCGCTAAGAAATTTTGCGACAAACCCTCAAAAAGGAAATACAACGATTTAATTCCCTTCCCTTTGTTAACACAATTATGCGGTTTACCGAAACTTGCACATGATGGTTTCCACAAGTCGTATTTCTTCCTCGGGAATGTCACGAAGATCAACATGTAGGAGCAGATCAATGCTTATATGATAGTACGAGGCTATTTGCATCAAGATTTCCAATGGTGGCTCGGCACCGCCCTCTTCATATTTTGCATAACGTGGGCGATTTAGACTGATTTTATCACTAAATCCTTTCTGGGACAGCTTGTTTGCTATTCTTAAGTACCGCAAGTTATCGGAAAGGATCTTCATTTTGCTAAAATTATTAGCAACAAAAATACGCCTTGTGATTAATTTTCAAACTAATTTTGTTGAAAAAATAATCAATAACAAACTTTTGGCGTGATGGGGAGAGCTGTAGCACATTTGGATTTAGACACTTTTTTCGTGTCCTGCGAACGTTTAAACAATTCTAAATTTAACGACGTTCCGTTGATCGTAGGCGGCGGACATCGTGGCGTAGTCGCCTCATGTTCGTATGAAGCACGGAAGTTCGGTGTACGTTCGGCTATGCCGATGAGGTTGGCACTACAGAAATGTTCACATGCGGTTGTAGTTAGGGGTGACATGGAATTTTACTCTAAAAAGTCACACGAGGTTACGCAGATCCTTTCGGAAACAGTACCTATCTTGGAAAAAGCGTCGATAGACGAATTTTATATGGATCTCACTGGCATGGACCGTTTTTTTGGTACCTACAAATGGACAACAGAACTGGCGGCAAAAGTGATCAAGGAAACTGGCCTACCTTTGAGTTTTGCGCTTTCGGTCAACAAAACGGTTTCAAAGATTGCCACGGGTGAAGGTAAGCCATACGGTAATCTGGAGATAGCGGAGAATAATGTTAGGCATTTTTTAAATCCCCTTGTAGTTGGCAAAATTCCGGGGATCGGAACCACGACTTCAAACCTATTGTCCAGGATCGGAGTTCGTACCATAGAAACTTTGGCAGATATGCCCATAGAATTGTTGCAGCAATTGATGGGGAAAAACGGCATCGAACTTTCCAATAAAGCTAATGGGATTGATCTTTCTCCAGTACAACCCTACCGGGAAAGAAAGTCTCTTTCCAAGGAACATACTTTTCATCATGACACCATCGATATTCCCAGGTTAAAAGCCCTTTTGATCGGAATGGTAGAACAGTTATGTTATGATCTCAGAATGGAACAATGGTTAACTTCTGTCGTTACCTTAAAGGTTCGCTATGCGAATTTCGATACGCACACCAGACAAAAGCAGGTCGCGTATACCTCATCTGATCATTCGATAACTTCTGTAGTACATTCACTTTTCGATCAGCTGTACGACCGTAGAATGCGTTTAAGGCTGATCGGCCTGCAACTTGGTGGGTTGGTTCACGGTGTCTATCAACCAGATCTTTTCAAGGATGAACATAAAGAACTTGCGATCTATCAGGCTATGGACAAGATCAGGGATAGATTTGGTAAAGATGCAGTTGCACGATGTGCTGGAGCAAGTTTCATGAACAAAAAACTGTAATATGTATATTAACTGCCATTCATATCATAGCTTGAGATACGGAACCATTCCTACAGCGGAACTGGTTGCTATGGCCAAGGAAAAAGGTATATCATCTTTGGCACTGACCGACATCAATGCGGTTGCGGGCATATATGACTTTACAAAACTTTGCCGGGATGCAGGAATACGGCCGGTCGTGGGGATTGAGTTTCGGGAAGATGGCAAGCTAAAATTTATCGGGCTTGCCAAATCCCAGGAAGGACTTGCAGAAATGAACCTTTTTCTGACAGAACATAATTTCAGCGGACAGCCTTTGCCAGAGAGGGCGCCAGAATTCAGGGACGTAATTATTGTATATCCGTTGAATGTGGTTAGCAACCTACGCGAGTACGAATACATTGGCATCCGGTATACACAACTTAATCTGCTTTATCGAAAGGAACTGCGTGAATTAACGCCAAAAATGGTTATTCTACATCCCGTTATGTTCCGGACAAAGCGAGAATATAATCTGCACCGCATTCTGCGGGCAGTTGACAGGAATGTTATTCTTTCAAAGCAAGAGGAAGGAGATATTTGTAGCAAGAATGACTTTATGATCGGACAGGACGAATTGTTAATGCACTTTCAATATTATCCGGAAATAATCGCAAATACTTCCAATGTTTTAGAACAATGTCATTTTGATTTCCAGTTTCATGTACCACGCAACAAGCGTACTTTCACTGGGACCAAAGAAGGTGATATAAAATTGTTGACGGAACTGGCTTTTGAGGGTTTGAGTATTCGTTACCCGGATCATCCAGAGGAAGCGCTTAAACGCATTAAAACTGAACTGAAGGTAATTGACGAGTTAGAGTTTGCGGGTTACTTTCTCATAACCTGGGACATTGTGCGGTATAGCAATTCTAGGGGCTTCATGCACGTAGGCCGGGGAAGTGGAGCAAATAGCATCATAAGCTATTGCCTGGGCATTACCGATGTATGCCCGATAGATCTAAATCTTTATTTTGAGCGCTTTCTCAATTCGCATAGAAAAAGTCCCCCAGACTTCGATATTGATTGGTCCTGGAAAGAAAGAGACACTATTTTGCAATATATCTTTGATAAGTACGGTCGCGATCATGTGGCATTTTGCGGTACAAACGTTGAATTCAAGTACCGTTCCATAATCCGGGAAGTCGGTAAGGTTTTCGGACTTCCAAAGGAAGAGCTTGACGAGCTTTCTAAAGGCAAAATTCCCAAGGGCGATCAGGGAGAGATCATTAGTTTGGTTTATAAATATGGAATGTTGTTGGAAAAGTTTCCGAACCAAAGGAGTATGCACTCTTGCGGGATTTTGATCTCCGAAGAACCAATTACCAATTATTCGGTACTGGAAATGCCGCCGAAAGGTTTTCCTATCGTTCAATTTGACATGCATGTAGCAGAAGACTTGGGATTTGATAAGTTTGACATTCTGAGTCAACGAGGTCTGGGAACGATTGAAGAAGCTGTGCAGATCATTGAGCGGAACCACGGCGTTAGAGTGGACATCCGGAATACCGACATGACCACCGATAATCCCGAGTGTAATGAACAACTTGCCATCGGGAAAACTTTGGGCTGTTTTTACATTGAAAGCCCGGCAATGAGAGGATTGTTACGGCGTTTAAAATGTAACGATTACCGAACACTTGTAGCAGCTTCCTCGATTATCCGCCCAGGTGTGGCGCAATCTGGAATGATGAAAGAATACATTTTTCGGCACAATTTTCCGGATAAGTTCGAATACCTTCACGATGTTCTCCGCGACCACCTTTCTGAAACCTATGGGATTATGGTTTACCAGGAAGATGTGATCAAGATCGCAATCCACTACGGTGGGTTATCTGCCGCGGATGGTGACATTTTACGCCGCGCTATGAGTGGCAAGGGACGGTCACCGGAAGCAATGCAAAAGGTCAAGGAAAACTTTTTTGCTTCGTGCCATGCAATGGGACATCCCGAAAAATTGAGTGAAGAGATCTACCGCCAGATCCAAAGTTTTGCGGGTTATTCTTTCTGCAAAGCACACTCGGCATCGTATGCAGTGGAAAGTTATCAGAGTCTTTACCTGAAACTAAATTATCCGATTGATTTTATGGTAGCTGCAATCAATAATGGTGGTGGTTTCTACCGTCCGGAAGTCTATTTCCATGAAGCACGTATGGCAGGTGGTGTAATCCACAATCCTTGCGTAAACCTGAGTGATACACTTGCTACCATCTATGGAAGAAATGTTTATCTCGGGTTCGTACACCTTAAAAGCCTTCCGGGTAGTGTTGCGCAAAACATCATTTCTGAACGGCAACGTAACGGGAAGTATAAATCTTTAGAAGACTTCATCGACCGTGTTCAGATCGGTATCGAGACATTACAGACCTTGATTTTTATCGGCGCTTTCCGCTTCACGGGCAAAAGTAAAAACGAACTACTTATCAAAGCGAGGTTGATCCTGGTCAATTATAAACCTCTGAATTGGGCGCCAAAGCTATTCCAGGAACCTGTAAAGGAGTTTGTGCTTCCCAAGCTTGAACGATCTGTTTATGAGGATGCGTTCGATGAAATAGAATTGCTGACCTTTCCTGTGTCACATAGCCCCTTTGATCTATTACGGACCAAACATCGTGGCGATGTGATGGCGGCAGATCTACTACTCAACTACAAGAAAGAGGTTAGAATGATCGCCTATCTGATTTCACGTAAGCATGTGCCTACAAAACGCGGAGATATGTTCTTTGGAACCTGGATCGATGCAAATGGCGACTACTTCGATACTGCTCATTTTGCAGATAGTTTAGCAAATTATCCCTTCCAGGGCGGAGGCTGCTACCTCATGAAGGGGATTGTTGAGGTAGATCACCATTTTCCGACAGTTACAATTTCCCGAATGGAGAAGTTACCGTTTATAGATGATCCACGGTATGCAGTTTCGGATGAAAGACGACACGAAACACAACGCAATCTTCACGAAGATGTTAGCATGACCAACCGGGAGCCTTATCCACAGGAACATGAAATTGGACTGCCAAGGAAGGCTGCATGACAACCATCTGTTATTCAGGTTTTTGTCTTGTTAAATAACTACCTCAGTACTATCAATGCTGATGGAATCTATTTTTTCACACCCATTAAGATCACGTGGTCTCATACTTTTCAAGAGATAACAACAAGAATTATCTTTAGGTATAGCAATATAATTAGATCTACAGAAATTGTTTAATAAGGTTTCATCCTTAATTAATCTAACTTTCCAACCGGGCATGTCTTGCGGCGGAATAAAATCATTTATGATTTCATCGTAAGTTTTGTCGATCAATCGAAGGATTAATTTTTTGAAATAAATTTTATGCTCACTATATAGATAGTACTCAAGCTCCCTATACTTGTCTATTAAACATCTTTTATCTGCACTTGCCACATTCCAAAACGACCACCAGTATGTGTAATACTCATACACTCCGTCATTTTCTATTGTCAGTAATGCCCTTCGCAACGAATTTGATAATTCATCCTCTTGATTGAAATATTTTGTAAAAACGTTACTAACCAATTTAAGTAAGTCAATATCCAGGCCGAAGGAGACTTCTTCTTTATGAAAATCGATACAGAAAAGCGCAAATGCAATCCTACCACGAAGCAGATTATTGTCTTCAAGTTCAATGATAGTCGATTTGTAGGAAGGTTCCTGGTTTATCAGTTTAGCTTTTAAAATTTCCTCTTCCACTTGTTCTTTAGCAAATGAAGATTTGACTGATTGTAGTTTAGCGAGATACAAATTAATATCTTCGCATCCTTCCGACAATTCATAGACAAGATTTATAACACCATCAAAAGTTTGTGGACTTCTAATGATTGTTGGTCGATCTCCATATTTTGTAATATCTCCTCTTGAAATAATATTCCTTATTATCCTCATCCAATCTTGGTACTTTTCCAGATCAAAAGTTGACACTTTTCTAAGGTATTCTGTTTGTGCGAAGAACAAGACTTTTTGGGTATATGAGGCACTGTTTTTTTGAATATTTGAAGAAGTATTATCCTCAAATACTACAGCTGAAAAGATACTTTCATCTGCACTATGCTGCCACAGATTGAAATTTAACGTAAGATTGGTTTTACTTGAATAGAGTTTTGAGTATAAATTGAAACAATCATTCAAATAAGTAAATCCCTGTCCGGAGATCATTTCTGGCTTAAGAGCGTTGGGATTTTCCTGTAAAAGAGCAATGTTGGAAACGCGGTTATCATGTCGCTCCAATGAAAGCCTTATCATAGCAACAGTCGAAGCCAATCTCATGAATGCTTCATCTACCGAATCTTCCTTTCGATGACTCCACAACAAATCCGTCCATTTATTATCCACCTGACAAGCAAAGGTATCTTGAAACTCGACATTCCTTTCCCAATTGTTGTCAATAATATATTTCTGAAATGAAGCCTTAAAATTCTCAAATGGGGAAAGTAATTTACCACGAGCGTTCATTTTGATATACAGGTCGTCTGTTAGTCCGATATTTTTAAGCTCAACATGATAGAAACTAATAAAACAATCGTCTGCTGATAATTTTGCCCAAAGATTTTCGACCTTGCAAAACTTGTTATTAATATCATTGATAGTTCTCAGCATGGCATCTATCGTTGGATCCTTTTCCCAAGATAATACGAACCATGGAGAATCAACTATCTTTTCTCGAAGGTCTTCTTCACAATCATTTATACTGATATGTTTGTTAACAAGCGCGATACAAAATTCACGTGAACTAATTCTGGTCTCATACGTAAATTGAAGAAATTTGTTGCGAACTTCCTCAGTCATTTGGTTTTCTCTTACAGCGGCATACCAATGGAGCAAAAACAATGTAGTGAGCCGTTGCTGACCATCTAAAGGCTGCAAAATCTTGTTTTCTATACTTCCATATATAAAATCTAGTTTTATCGCAACTGAATCATCTAAACTCTGGTAGAGAGCATTCAAGAAATTGTCACGAATCTCACGTTCGTCAATCCTTCCCTGTGCGTAGTCCCTTTGAATGATAGGGACTTCAATCCTGTTCTCACTAAGTAATTTCCAAAAACTAAATACTTCTCCTTTATGAATAGTCTCGGTCATCTGTTTTAATTTTTTAAGTACGTGATTAAAATGTTTTCGAGGTCCTCAAAATACTTATCTCTGTCCTCTTGCGTCCAGAAAGAAATTTTTGGGGGATAATTACTAAAATATTTGAGAAACACATTCTTCGTACAAATTGGAATGAAGCTACCTTGTTTATCTTTTTCAATAATGGTATTTCGCTTAAAAGGGAAAACTGCGTTTTTATATCCTCTGTTTGTTTCAGAATCAAGCAAAGTCAAATTGGATATATCATTTATATCTTGATCGGTAAGGTTTTCATTGAAGTGAGAAACAATTTCCTTAAAAATTTCTTCGAATTCGTCTTCGTTTGCAACGTCTATTTTATCTGCACGTCGCTTAAGCGCTCGGCCTTCCTTAGTAGCTATGTTAATATACACTTTTGCATCCTGTAGCCATTTTGAGCGATCATCTGGCATTGGATCTGTAACAGAAGTGATATGCTCAATATCCCAACGATTGTTTTTGTAAATATCGAAAGGAAAATATGAGTTGTCGTTACTGTTCTTTAACATCGTTAGAATATTATAAAGCAATAATACATTCTTGACCTTCTTGTCACCGTATTGTAGGTCTTCTAATTTTAGATTTCTAAATTGATCTTTAATACATTGGTCAAGAAATGACTCAAATTCAAGTTTTGTGCAATTTAAAGAATGGGTATATAGATCTTTGATACTAATCCATTCTGTATTCACTAAAAATCCAATCTTATGATACCAATCACGTTTATTGTACCATTCATCAAAACGTTGATAGTAACTTTTTATCTCCGACCAGTTGTTCTGAATTGTTTCCTCATTTTTATTCTTGAACTTTTTATTAAAATATCGAAAGGTTGAATATTTATCATTTACATCTTTTTCATTATTCATGAGATTAAATATGAACTCAATTCGATTTGTCGAGGCTTTATTCCCTGTTAAAAAATACCAGAACTTATCTTTCTGCAATGACTGCTCAATTACATCCCATTCTGTAGAAATTTCCAATTGTTTGTGCCTAATTTTGTCGTTATATTTTTTGTCAAAATTTGAGCTATTGAGAAATAAGGCTTTTATCAATTCTGCATTTGTTAGTGGAATTTTGCCAATATTGATCCTGGTAAATATTGCGATTGGATCATTTTCAATACTTTGATACCATATGACTTTCGTAGAATGAAATAATTTTGACTCAAAACTATTTCTATCAAAACTTTCTTTTGATCTCTCCTCAAACCATTTGGAAATAGTGTTGTAAGCAATAGATATATGATGGAAATCCACGTTTTCATCCCTTCTAATTCCAGGTTTCAACTCGTTTTTCAAAAATTCACTTGAATTACTTCTCGTTTCATAGCTCAAATCAAAAATCTGAAACTTATATCCTTCGGCGTAATATTGGTTAAGCAAGTGTAGAATGAGATAGATAGTGGTTAATCGCTGTTGACCATCTATTACCTCGAATTTTCCATCGGACAGTTCTTTAACAACGATCGGTTGAAGACAATACCAAGTTTTGTCATCTGTGTCATCCACCTGTTTCGGTTTGAAATCTGAAATATCATTTAAAAGATCGGTCACCTCATTATCGGTCCAGCGATAACCACGCTGGTATGAGGGAATGAAGAAGTTAAGGTTTTGAAGTTCCTTTATGGTTTTCAGTTCGAGAATGTTTTCATTCATGGCTAAGTGTATAGCAGTTAATTCGTCACGAATATAAACAAATGATCATTCCAAAACATATTTTCGGCGTAATAAATCCCTTCAATTTCTCGCGGCCATTTAGTTATCATTTTAACAGATAAAATCAGTAATTAAAACGTTAAAACACCTAATTTTACTAGTTTTTTCTTTATCTTTGAGTATTGTAAATCAATGCATTAGCAGGCTGGTCTTTTTTGATCGATTTTGCTAATTCAAAATATTATCAGTAAAAATTGTGCAGATGGAAAAGAAGAGAGTTGGCATTTGGATTAGAGTATCCACAGAATTTCAGGTACAAGATGAAAGTCCCGAACACCACGAACAACGTGCCCAATACTACATAAAATCGAAGGATTGGGAAGCGGTTGAAATCTATAGACTTGATGCAATATCAGGAAAAACTGTAATGGATCATCCCGAAACTCAAAGGATGTTAAGGGACGTCCAAACAGGACGTATTACAGGTTTAGTGTTTTCTCGACTGGCACGTCTGGCACGTAATACAAAAGAACTTCTTGAAATATCTGAGATCTTTAGAAAAGAAAATTCAGATCTAATTTCACTAGGTGAACAAATAGATACTAGTACCCCTGCCGGTAGGCTATTCTTTACGGTTATGTCGGCTATGGCACAGTGGGAACGAGAAGAAATTTCAGCCCGTGTGTCTGCGTCTGTTCCCATTCGTGCGAAAATGGGCAAGTGTACTGGAGGGGCAGCAAGTTTTGGTTATAAATGGGAAGACAAGCAACTTGTTATTGATGAAGTTGAAGCTCCAGTGCGCAAATTGATGTATGAGATTTTCTTGGAGTGCAAGCGTAAAAGAACTACAGCGTCCAGATTAAATGAACTTGGACATAGAACCAGAAATGGCGCGAAGTTTACAGATACCACAATAGATCGTTTACTTACAGACTCAACCGCGAAAGGAGAACGTATAGCCAACTATACCAAAAGTCTGGGCGAAAATAAAAATTGGACTTTTAAACCCGAGGAAGAGTGGATTAGAGTACCATGTCCAGCCATAATTGACGAACAACTATGGCAAGAATGCAATAACATACTCGCAAAACAGAAGAAAAGTAGAAAAAAGCCAGGAAGATATTCATATCATCTACTTGGTGGGATCGTAAAGTGTTCATGTGGCAAACCTATGTATGTACCCGGCGCAAATTCCAGAAAATATAAATGTTCAGTGTGTAAAAATGATATTAATCAGGAGGCACTTTATGGCTTTTATCAGGAAAATTTAAGCCAGTATATTGACAATATTAAACCTGAAATTTTTATTGAAGAGGTTAAATTGGAAATTCAAAGAAAGGAAGGATTACTGGCTTCTACAATGAAGAACAGAGAACTGCTTCGAAAAAAAATGAACGAATTAGTTGATCTTAAGTTATCCGGAGACATCGATATCAATCACTATAAGGAGCGTTACGAACCTTTAATGGAACAAGTTAATCAACTCGACAGAAGTGTACCTGATCTACAGGGAGAAATTGATTTTATGCGTATTCAACTTACCTCTACCGACTTTGTAATTAATGGTGTACGATCGCTTTACACAGATTGGAATGATCTCGATTTCACGCAGAAACGTGCTATTGCCGAAACGGTTACGGAACATATTATTGTTGGTAAAGACACCATTGATATAGCACTTGCATACATTCCTAGTAACTTGCAAACAAGTCAACGCAACCTCATGGATTCATAGAAGCCACCAACATAAAGCTAGCCGGATATTCTACCGAAAACCGAGCTCTAGAAATGGTAACTTTTCTGTCTTCCAAAGGTTGCCGCATTACTTCTAAAACAGTGCGCTTAAATTCTGGCAATTCATCCAAAAACAATACGCCATTATGAGCCAATGAAATTTCTCCCGGCTGTGGATTCACACCTCCGCCAACCAAAGCAACATCAGAAATCGTATGATGCGGATCACGATAAGGCCTTTCTGTCATTAAAGCATTGCTTGCCGATAATCGACCTGCAACCGAGTAAATTTTCGTACTTTCTAAAGCCTCGTGTAAGTTTAGTGGAGGTAAGATAGTGGGCAATCTTTTCGCCAACATCGTCTTACCAGCTCCCGGTGGCCCAATCAAGATCACGTTATGACCGCCTGCTGCTGCAATCTCCAAAGCCCTTTTGATATTTTCCTGCCCTTTTACATCAGAAAAATCCTGTTCGTAGCTATTTATTTGTTTATAAAATTCCTCTCTTGTGTCTATTTTAACAGGCTCAGGCTGTTCCTTTCCAGTAAAGAAGTGGATTACATCCAACAAACTCTCCATACCATAAACAGCTACATCATTAACTATAGCAGCTTCCCTCGAGTTCACACGGGGCAATATCAAACCTTCAAAACCTTCCTTTCTGGCCTGTATAGCTATAGGCAAAGCACCTTTAATGCTTTGCAAGCCACCATCAAGCGAAAGCTCACCCATAATTACATATTTCTCTAGCTTTTCCCCATCTATTTGACCAGAAGCAGCCAATATACCTACGGCAATCGGCAGATCATAAGCAGAGCCTTCTTTCCGAATATCAGCGGGAGCTAAATTGACTAATATTTTTTGGCGGGGCATGTGATATCCCGCAATGCGGATGGCACTTTCTACTCGGTGAAGGCTTTCTTTAACGGCATTATCCGGTAAGCCTACCATATAATATTTGCTGCCAGCGCCCACATTTACTTCAATAGTAATGGTAATAGCGTCTACTCCGTAAACGGCGCTTCCATAGGTTTTTATAAGCATAGATAGATGTTTTTCAATTTCAAGATAGGAATTTTTTGAACAACAAAAAAGCCAGTGCGATTAACACTGGCTTTCTATCTAATGATTATTCCTTATAGTGATAAAATCTCCGCTAGTTGCAACCATGCCGGTGTAACCTGAGTAGCATCGATATGCTTAATTGCTTTAGAAAATGGGGTAAACACAATCTCTTTATTAATCTGACCTACCATCACCTTCGATTTACCCTCCAACAAACCTTCCACTGCAGCAACCCCTAAACGGCTAGCCAATACCCTGTCCGCACAAGAAGGACTACCTCCACGCTGGATGTGACCTAAAACTGAAACTCTAATATCGTGATGAGGGAATCTTTCTTTCAAAACCTCTCCAACATTGTAAGCACCGCCAGCCTCATCACCCTCAGCTACTACAATAATTTTTGACGCTTTGTCTTTACGGCCATGTTCTATACGATGGATCAAATCAGCGATTTCTGTTTTGGCTTCTGGAATAAGAATGGCCTCCGCACCTACTCCAATCCCACTTCTTAAAGCGATCAAACCCGAATCTCTTCCCATTACCTCCACAATAAAAAGCCTATCGTGAGATTCTGCAGTATCCCTAATTTTATCTACAGCATTTACTACCGTATTGATAGCCGTATCATAACCTATGGTTAAATCGGTACCTTCCAAATCGTTATCGATAGTTCCAGGCAAGCCGACAATTGGAAAATCATATTCCTGAGAGAAAATATCAGCCCCAGTAAAGGTTCCATCACCGCCAATTACTACCAAAGCATCAATATTGCTCTCCACCAAGTTCTTATAAGCTTTAGCTCTTCCTTCCTTACTTCTAAAATCGTCACAACGAGCTGTTTTTAAAATGGTTCCGCCACGTTGAATGATATTCGCAACAGACTTACCATCCATCGGAATAAAATCGGCATTGATTAAACCATCATAACCTCTTAAAACTCCCGTAACTTTCAATTTGTAGTATAAACTACCTCTAACAACGGCCCTAATGGCTGCGTTCATTCCTGGAGAATCTCCTCCAGAAGTTAGCACCCCTATATTTTGTATTTTACTCATTTATTGCTTTAAACTTATCTACGCCACTTTGTAAAAATGCAGCGTATTCTTTCGCATCAAAGATAGCACCTTGAGCGGGAATTAATGGATTTAATTTATGGTCAACCAATACATAATAAGGTTGAGAATTAGCTCCGTATTTTGTAGCCTGAAAATCTTGGTTCCATCTCCCTAAATTATCCGTTTCTCCTTTCAGGTATTTTGAATAATGCACTTTATCGGCTGGCATCTTCACTTTTCTCTCATCTACATAAAGCTGAATAAGTATATACTCATCTCTAATGATCTTACCTACACTATCGTCAATCCAGATGTCGTCTTCCATTTTTCTACAGTTTACGCAAGTCCAACCAGTAAAATCTAACATAATAGGTTTTCCTACCGATTTTGCATAAGCCACTCCTTCATCCAAGTCAAAAAATACTTTAAATCCATGTGGAGCAGGAAGTACGTCATCGTACTTTACTTTAGTTGGAAATGCCTGCGATGAGGTCGATACCGATTCCTTCCCTTCCCTAAGGATAAAATCCTGAGTATGCATAGGCGGCGCTAAACCACTTAACACTTTTAATGGAGCTCCCCATAAACCTGGAACCATATAAACGGCGAACGAAATAGACAAAATAGCTAACAGCAATCTAGGAACGCTGATATAAGGCAAATCGCTATCATGTGAAAACTTCAATTTACCCAATAAATAAAAGCCCATCATTGCAAAAATCACAATCCATAACACCAAGAAAACCTCTCTATCGAACCACTCCCAATGCCAAACTAAGTCTGCAGATGATAAGAATTTCAAGGCCAAGGCCAATTCCAAAAAGCCCAAACAAACTTTTACGCTGTTTAGCCATCCGCCTGATTTAGGCATGCTATTTAAAAACCCTGGAAATATAGCAGACAGAGTAAATGGCAACGCTAGGGCTAATGAAAAACCGAACATACCTACTGCTGGTGCTAATATTTCGCCTTTAGCACTTGCCTGCACCAATAAAGTTCCAATAATTGGTCCAGTGCATGAGAAAGAAACCAATGCCAAAGAAGCCGCCATGAAGAAAATCCCTCCCAGTCCAGTGCTATTATCCGCCTTTTTGTCTATTTTATTTACAAACGAACTAGGTAGCGTAATTTCAAATGCTCCAAAAAAAGAGAATGCAAAAAAGACGAGCAGCAGGAAGAATAAAAGGTTAAAAATGCCACTGCTACTTAATTCGTTCAATTTAGAAGAACCAAAGATGATGGTAATCAGTAAACCTATAGCTACATAAATTACAATAATAGAAAGTCCGTAGATTACCGCCTTCATGATCCCTTTTTGCTTGGTTTCAGCCCTTTTAGTGAAATAGCTAACTGTTAGTGGCACCATCGGAAATATGCATGGCATCAAGAAAGCTAAAAACCCTCCAAACAAACCTTCTATAAACGTTTGCCACAAAGTTTTCGCTTTGGCATCCGTACTTACGCTCCCCCGCTCAGCCGCATCTGTTTTAACCGCATTAGTATCGATTTTTGTTTGGCTAACATTAGAATCTGGTTTGATATTGTTAGCAATGCTATCTTCTTTAGACCCAATAGTGGTGAATTCGATATCACCCATATCGGCTGTTGCCGTGGTGTCTTCTTGTAATTGCCCTGCATAGCTGCTATCGGCATAAAAGACAGTGAAGAGCGCTAAAAGAAGCACCCATAATAAGTTTAGTTTCTTCATTTGTGTGTGTTGAAGGTGTGAAATTAACGATAATTTTCAATTTATCAGGTCAATTTCACATCATAAAAGCCTATCCTTTAAGATACAGGGATTTTAAAAGCTAATTCTTCAGCAGGTAAACAACTCTTATCGCTACACACCATAAATTCGAGCACACCACTTACCACCACCTTAGGCTTTAGTAGTTTAATGCGTTGTTTGAACACTACTTCCCTTTCAAAAAATGCTAGATTTTTCTTAACCACCTTGTCATACTTAGCTAATGGTGTTGGCTCCATAACCTTTCCAACTAAGCCATAAGCTTTAGACGGATTAAAGCGGAAACTTGTTGGAATTGGACCGCCACTAACCCGCATCGAATAAATATGCCAGCCATTTTGAATCGTCGCCTTCAAATAAACTTCGGCTTCATGCTCGTTAATTTTCTTAGACAAATAAGACCACTTAACTGGCTTGTGCAATTGGGCAAAAGCCAGCCCACTTTGCATAAGTAGAACAAACAGTAATAATCTTTTCATTTATCAACCTCTTATAACAAAAGAAGGAAAGCTAATGCCTTCCTTCCTTATCATTTATCTCAGTTATTTTACCGGAATACTAAATGTTACTTCGCTTGGCGGCAAACATTGTTTGTCATCGCAAACCATAAACTCTACTTTACCTTTTACAGCTGTGGTAGCTTTATTTAGCTTTACTTTTTGAGTAAAAAGTACTTCGTTTTCAAAATAGCTCACATCCATTTTAAATACTTTCTCATATTTGGTAATTGGCTTAGGCTCTAAAGTTTTACCCACCAAAGTATATTCTTTTGATGGCGTAAAGCTAAACTCTGTTTTATTTGGCCCACCTGGTTTTAAATGCTGAGAATAAAGATGCCAATTAGGATCAATGCTAGCTTTAATGTAAAGTGTTGCTTCGTTCTTACCAGTTTTCTTTGCAGCATACTGCCAAGTAACAGGATTTTCCAGTTGGGCAAAAGCGCTGATCGTGGTCATGATGACCATCGCTACAATTAATGTGATTTTTTTCATGTGTTATTAATAAGTTAGTTCGTTAAAATTCAATTATACTATTCCCAAACAAAAGCCACCTCTTTAAATCCAAATTCGACAGCTTTGCCATTTAAAGGTTTAATACGCAACAAGCCCACTTCACTAATTCCCTCCATTATCCCTTCAAAAACTTCGCCCTTATGGCTGTATTTAGCTAATTGGTTAAGGCGGTAAAGCTTACTAACGTACAAATCCCTCAGCTGCGTATCCTTACCAGACCTCAACTTTAAATACAACTGCTCAATTTGTGTGCAAATCTCACTCAAAAGCACCATTAAATTTACATCTTGTTGTAAAATTTGCGATATAGAAGTAGCCCTAACTTGAGCTTCGCCATCAAAAAATGTTTGATTTACATTTAAACCTATGCCAATAATGCTTTGTTTAATATTACTGCCAGCAACAATATTTTCTATCAAAACACCACCAATTTTCCTATCGTCAACATAAATATCATTTGGCCATTTTATAGTCAGCCCATTTGGCAAATATTTCAATAAAACATTATTTAAAGCAACCGAAACCAACATATTCAACTTAAATTGCTGCTCTGCCGAAATAAAAGATGGCCTTAACAACAAACTAAATGTTAAACTTTTCCCTGGCTCTGCCATCCAAACACTACCTTGCTGACCTCTTCCTGCAAATTGGTGCTCTGCCATTATTACAGTACCTTCTGGCAATGGCTCGGAATTTGAAGATAAAATTTTCAGATAATTATTAGTAGAATCAACCGCTGATAATTTGATTAGATTTTGACCAATAAATAATGTCGAAAAAGTGTTATTTTGCAAGTGTTGATTTTATATTTTATTAAAGACCAAAATTAAATTTTTTTAATGGTAAAAAAGAAAAATGAAAACCTTTCTACATACCTATCTGAAATAGCCGTACAAGGCATTCAAGAAAAAAAAGGGAACGATATAGTGAGATTAGATTTAAGGGAACTGAACAGTTCAGTTTCAGATTATTTTGTAATCTGCAATGCAGATTCTTCTACCCAGGTAAAGGCCATTGCCGATAGCGTAGAAGATGAAATCTATAAATTAACAAAAACCCACCCTTGGAAAAAAGAAGGACAAGACAATGCCGAGTGGATTATTTTAGACTACTCAGACATTGTAGTGCATATATTTAGAACCGAGAAACGAGATTTTTACGGAATAGAGGATTTATGGGGCGATGCCGAAGCCACTAGCTATAAAAGCGCATAACCCTAAAAGTTATTTTAACAAGCATGAAACAAGAAAACAATTCTACAGATAAGCCGAACAAGCTAGGAAGACGTATACCAAATATCCCTAAACGCCCTCAAAAAGCACCTAAGTTCAATATCTTTTGGGTATACGCAGCAATTATTATCGGGCTGCTAGCTGTTCAGTTTTTATTTAATTCCGACAGCGCCCAGCCAATTAGCTATAGCACTTTTGAAAAGGAAATGCTCATCCCAGGCGATGTACAAAAGATTGTATCTTATAAAGCTGACGACATTGTAAAAGCTGAGGTTTATATCAAAGACAATAAAAAAGAAGATCCTAAATATAAAAAATACCAAACCAGAACCGGATTTGGTAACAGTAAAGGACCTATGGTAGTATTTAATGCTGCCTCTCCTGAGCAATTAGATCGACTATTAAAAGAATCTCAGGCCAACATACCTGCAGAAAATCAAATTAAAGCAGAGCCCGTTTCTAAATCAAATCCATGGGGAAGTGTATTTATTAATATAGTGCTACCATTATTGTTATTTGCTGGTTTATGGATTTTCATGATGCGTCGTATGAGC
This sequence comes from Flavobacteriaceae bacterium PS02338, assembly GCA_029959615.1. GTDB lineage: Bacteria > Bacteroidota > Bacteroidia > Sphingobacteriales > Sphingobacteriaceae > Pedobacter. Next base: position 383,012 of record JASCOD010000001.1, read on the forward strand.
GGTGGTGGTGGCGGTGGCGGTGGCCAAATCTTCAATATTGGCAAATCTAAAGCTACCTTATTCGATAAAGAAAGCCAAGTAAACATTACTTTTAACGATGTTGCTGGTTTGGAAGAAGCTAAAACAGAGGTAATGGAGATTGTAGATTTCCTTAAAAACCCAAAGAAATACACCAATTTAGGTGGCAAAATCCCTAAAGGAGCCTTATTGGTTGGATCTCCTGGTACGGGTAAAACTTTATTAGCTAAAGCAGTGGCAGGCGAAGCACAAGTGCCTTTCTTCTCTCTTTCAGGATCTGATTTCGTTGAAATGTTTGTAGGTGTTGGAGCATCTCGTGTGCGTGACCTATTTAAACAAGCAAAAGACAAAGCCCCTTGTATCATCTTTATTGATGAGATTGATGCAATTGGTCGTGCCCGTGGTAAAGGCAGTGTAATGGGAGGCAATGACGAACGTGAAAATACGCTTAATCAGCTATTGGTAGAAATGGATGGCTTTGGTACCGACTCTGGAATTATCATCTTAGCAGCAACCAACCGTCCAGACGTATTAGACTCTGCATTAATGAGACCAGGTCGTTTTGACAGACAAATTTCGATAGATAAACCCGATCTAGTTGGCCGTGAGCAGATCTTCAAAGTACACTTAAAGCCAATTAAAACAGCTCCAGATGTAGATGCGAAAAAACTATCGGCACAAACTCCAGGTTTTGCTGGTGCAGAGATTGCCAACGTATGTAACGAGGCCGCGCTAATTGCAGCTCGCCGAAACAAGGAAATGGTAGACATGCAAGATTTCCAAGATGCGATAGACCGTGTAATTGGAGGTTTAGAAAAGAAAAACAAAATCATCTCGCCAGAAGAGAAAAAAATTGTGGCTTACCACGAAGCTGGTCATGCGATTGCAGGCTGGTTCTTAGAGCATGCCAATCCTTTGGTAAAAGTATCTATCGTTCCTCGTGGAGTTGCAGCCTTAGGTTATGCACAGTACTTACCGAAAGAACAATTTCTATACACTACCGAGCAATTAATAGACGATATGTGTATGACTATGGGTGGAAGAGTAGCGGAGGACATTTCTTTTGGCAAAATTTCTACCGGAGCATTAAGTGATCTTGAACATATCACACGTATTGCTTATGGCATGGTAAAAATCTATGGCATGAACAAAAACGTAGGTAATATATCTTTCTACGACCCGCACAACGAATACAATTTTGACAAGCCATATTCGGATAGGACAGCCGAAATGATCGATATTGAGGTGCGTAACTTAACAAATGAAGTTTACGAGCGTACCAAAAATTTATTATTGGAAAATCAGGCAGGACTTGAAAAGCTAGCTCAAAAGCTATTGGAAAAAGAGATCTTATTCCAAGCTGACCTAGAAGAGCTTTTAGGCAAACGCCCATTCGATGGTCGTACAGCCTATGATGAGTTTGTGAATGGAACGCCTGCCATCGAAGCTAAACCTAACGAAGTAGTGGTTAATCTTACCGAACAAACTAACGAGGAAACCGCTCCTGTAAACCCTACTGAAGAGAGTAAATAGATTTAATTTTTAAATAAAATAGGCAGGCCTTTAAATTGGCTTGCCTATTTTTGTTTTAACAGGTCTTGTTATACCTTTAAGCAATAATTTGATAATGAAAGACAATATCACCCCAAGGGAGCTAATGCTAAAGAAGATCAGGAAAGCGCTACTTGAAAAGCGTGACAACCCTTATCCCAATTTAGAAGAAAGCCCTTTATACCAGCAAAACGCCGAGGAACTAGAGATTTTATTTGCCGAGCAATTAACTGCTGTAGCTGGAAATTTTATCTTCTGCGAAAATGGGGTCGACTTTATTGAGAACATTTTAGAGCTTGCCGACAAATACAAGTGGCGAAAAATCTATTGCTGGGAGCCAGAATTGCAGGCCTTACTCAGTAATTATGAATTCCCTTTCTACCAAACCGACAAAGACTTTGAGCAAGCAGAAGTAGGAATTACCATGTGCGAAGCTTTAGTTGCCAGAAATGGTTCAGTCATGGTAAGCAACCAAAATGCAGCAGGCAGAAGATTAAGCATATTCCCCCACTACCATATCGTTATTGCCAGAACAGGTCAATTGGTATTAGATTTAAAAGATGCGTTTCAATTGCTAAAAAACAAGTATGGCAATCAAATTCCATCTATGATCAGTAACATTACCGGACCTAGCCGCACAGCAGACATCGAGAAAACTTTGGTGTTGGGTGCACATGGTCCAAAAGAACTTTTCGTGTTCTTAATTGACGATTTTTCATAAAGTATTTTGCTGGTTGCTCCAACAATGTTAATTTTATACTAAATACCAAACCGGTATAAAGTGTAAACTTAATTATGAAGAACAAAATTCAATCGGTGATAACCGGTACAGGGAGCTACATCCCAACAAATGTGATTTCTGGAAAGCATTTCCTCGGACATACTTTCTTTGATGGTGGGGTTAAAATAGATAAAGACAACGAAGAGATCATTCAAAAATTTGCCGACATCACCGAAATTGGAGAAAGACGTTACATTGACCACAACCAACTTAACCACGACATAGGTACTATTGCCGCTCAAAAAGCAATTGAGGATGCCGGCATTGACAAAGAAACACTAGACTATATTTTATTCTGTCACAACTTTGGCGATGTTAAACATGGCAGCAACAGAGTTGATATGCTTCCGGCCCTAGCCGCAAAAGTTAAATCACAATTAGGCATTAATAATCCAGACTGTGTTGCCTTCGATATCATTTTTGGATGTCCAGGTTGGGTGCAGGGGATGATACAGGCAGATTACTTGATCAGATCTGGAGATGCTAAAAAAGTTTTGGTGATAGGCGCAGAAACCCTATCAAGAATTGTTGATCACCACGACCGAGATAGTATGATTTTTGCCGACGGTGCAGGAGCAACGATCTTAGAAGCTGCAGAAGTAGACCAACCCATTGGCATTTTAGCACACAAAGCCCAAACCTATGCCAGTCATGCCGAGATGCTAACCATGGCAGGCAGCAACAATCCAGCAGAAACAAATGGCAATACTTATATCAAAATGAAAGGACGCAAGCTTTATGAATTTGCAGTACTTACCGTTCCGCAATTGGTAAAGCAAGCCATTGATAAATCTGGCGTAGATATCAAAAAAATTAAAATGGTGTTCATCCATCAAGCTAACGGCAAAATGGACCATGCCATCATGAAACGATTATTCAAGTTATACGGCGAAGATAACGTCCCAGAAAAACTGGTACCCATGACCATTTCTTGGTTAGGCAATAGCTCTGTGGCTACCGTACCTACGCTAATAGATCTAGTACTGAAAAACAAAGTTGAGGGCTACCAAATTGAAAAAGGCGACCATGCAGTTTTCGCTTCCGTAGGCGCAGGTATGCATATCAATGCCATAGTTTATAAATTTTAGATAAAAGAACAATCTTTAAAATATATTCTCACATTGAGCTTGTCGAAATGCGATCAGATGCTTCGACAAGCTCAGCATTGACAGGCAGCGGAAAAGCTATTAGCTCAATCTTTATTCCTTAATCTTTGGTCTTTACTCCCTATTCCTTGTTTTTTGCTCCTTATTCTTTCTATCCTCCTACACGTTTCAAACCCTGCTTAGCCTCATTCTCGATACTATTTTCATAATCATGGCCTTTCATACCAATAGCCAAATTGAAATAAGCCTTTGCCTTCGCAAAATTCCTTTTCTTCTCATAAATAACACCCATCAGCACCGCAGCTTTAGCAGCATAATAATATTTTAGTCCTTTACCCAAATTGATGGCCGTTTGGTAATTAGCAAGTGCTATATCATCTTTCCCTAAATCATCATTTATACGTCCCAATCTGTAGGCATACTCCGTTTTATCTTTACCCGTCCTAAAATCATCAACCTTGCTCTCCTGCAAAATCCCAAGCGACTTGCTTAAATAGCCACCATCATACAGTAAGCGAGCCTTTAGCAACAGCACATTCGGAACAGGTGCATTCACCTCATTAAGTGCCTGCTTGTCCTTTTCCGCATAGGTAGCACCGCTGTTCTTTACTTTATAGATGAAACTGTTATAATCAGCGGTATCATTTTTCAACAAAGAAATCCAGGCCAAATGCAGGTAAGTATCCTTAATATAGTTGACACCTTTATTGCTCTGTAGAAATTGATCAAAACTAGCTGACGCTTTTGGATCCAACCTATTCAATTTAACTACACCCAACAAATAATCTAAATAAGCAAAAGGCTGATAAGCAGCCCCTTTTGGTCTAGCCTCTAAGATAGAGATCGCTTCCTCGCTTTTTCCATTACGGGCACAAACGTAAGCTTGCATATAAGTTTTCAGTAAACTACTATCCGAAATCCGGGCAGTATACTTCATCGTTTTAGCATAAGCCTGAGGGCTCTTGGCTACATCCGACAAGATATAGGCATAATAAAAGATTACTTCCTCATAAAAAGGTTCGTAAGTAGATTTAGGTAAATTTTCAGCCAGCTTATCAAGCTGTCCTAGTCCAGTCTGTACGTCACCTTTTAAACCAAAAGTAGACAAAGCAGATTTCATAAAGCCATCTGGCAGTGCACCAATCACCACATTAATCAAACCCAAACCCTTAGTATTTAAATGAAAGTTTGGAAACTTCTTTTGGTTATCCTTAAGCAAGCCATTAGCCCTATTGATCTCTCTAGAAGCAGCAAAGTATGCCCCATAACGACTACGGATCAAAGCCCATTGCAAATTAATCTCCGCTTGCGCATACAGATAGTAAGGCGAATTCTTATCATCCCCATTAATTTGATCCAGCCTAATAGACTTATTGCCTTCCAAACGTTCAAATTCTGCTTTGCTCTCGGTAGTAAGCAGGTAGAAATAATCTACATAGTTTTCCAACAACGGAATAATCGCATTCTGCGGTCTCGCTTTTTTTTCAGCGGCAATCAATTGCCTGGCCGAGTTGAGTTTTAGCTCGAAAATATTTTGGTAGGCCCTTACGCAATTTGCATTGAAATCGAAATTTGCAGCAGCTACAAAAGGCAATAATGTGATTAGAAAAAGTAGGGATAAACGAAAAAGTCTCAAAGGCATCAAATACAGTTTAACAAAGGCAAAGCTATATAACGTATTTATTTAATTCTTGTTTTAAGAACTAAAATTTATACAAGCAGTTCTCTCGCTTAAGATACCAAGTACTTTTAAACTTTACCCTATATATTTTATAGGGTAGTTTTTTTGGAGGATATTTTTTTAGAGAATACATTTGAGCATCAACATTAAAACCATGAAGCTTTTATCCTATTACATCACTATTTTACTTCCATTGCCTGCCCTATATTGGTCCTTAAGATTCTTCGACTCAATTACTTTCTGTATAGGCTTAGGAATTTACATAATGATATACAGACCCTTAACCGATGGTTTTAGATTGATAGATCTGGGATTGTTAAGAAGGAAAAGTTTATGGAAAATGTTTTTTACCATGTCTTTCTATAACATAAAATACTTCAGAGAACTTTACTTTGTAAACAAAAGACAATACGATTCTTGCAATTGATCTTTTTAAAACCAACTACCTTATGAAAACATTTGAATACGTAGAACGCATCAATTTAATGCATCAACTCATTAAAGAGCAAAGAACTGGCCGTCCTGAAGAATTTGCCAAGCGATTAAACCTCTCAAAAGCCAGACTTTTTCAACTAATAGAAGAATTACGTTTGATGGGTGCACCAATTGCCTACTCCCGATTTTTAGAAACCTATTATTATACCGTAGCTTATAAGATAGAAGTCTCTATACACTTTAAGCCTTTAGATGATCAAGAACTATTAAATACCAACGGTGGTTACGCAGCATTTACCAAATTACATCTTTTTTCATCGCTCTAATTTTTGTAAAGTGAGCAATCCTAAATTAGTATTGTTGCAACAAAGGTGATAACCGAAAAACCTTAAACAGAGTAGGTGCGAAATTAATATTCTATAAAATGAAAAATTTAAATTTAGAGGACTTTGGCGTTCAGGAGATGGATGCAAAGGAAATGGTAAATGTTGATGGTGGTGGCGGACTTTGGGATTTTATTGCGGGTTATTTAGGAGGTAAAGTGTTAGATGCCGCTATAGCTGATTTTCAAAGTAGAGATGGGCGACAACAAGCCTCAATATCACAACGTCAAGCATCAATGTCACCATATTAATAATTAATGGGGTAGCATTAATTTGTGCATAAAGATTTAACAAAAAAATCCGTTAAATCTTTATGCTTTAATGATGCTTATTATATCCAGAACAAGCTGAAATTTTATTTATTTCAACTTTATATCAGAACCTTATAATTACTATAGTGATATTACAAACAGTTTGAAAATCATAAGTAACGACTTTATGAAACTAGATCACTTGTTCAAAAAAACAAACAACATAAATGTATATCAGTTCGTTACACTGTTTCTATTTTTAACTTTTTTTGCAAGTATATTTACAGGTATAATTAATATCCTTCTAATTCATTTTTTCAATTACGACCTCAGTCCTGCTACTAGACCCTTTTCAAATACATCTGTTTTTTCAAAATTATTGGTTACAGTTCTATTTGCTCCAATTTTAGAGACCTTCATATTTCAACACCTAATTATAAGTGCTTTTTATAGCAAGAAAAATTTGAAATTTATTGTTTTTATTTCTGCTCTTCTTTTTGGCTTATCTCATTTTTACAATTTAGCTTATGTAATCAACACTTTTTTTACTGGCATTGTATTGGCATTAAGTTATATTTTATGGAATTACAAAAAAATAAATGCATTTTGGGGAACTGCAATTATCCATTCACTACATAATATGTTAGTAATTTTGATTGAGATACTATTTCTTAAACTATAAAATGAAAACCGAATGGCTTAGTCTGGAAATAGCAGTAAAAAGAAACATATAGCAATCATTAACCGATTGAGGTATATCATAGCCTTATTTATATCGAGTATTATTTGAGTTTACCGTAACTGGTTTTAAGTGTTCGATTGCAGTCACCCCTCAGGTTTAAGCTTTCTCTGGCACAAGCGTCCGTGGCTGTTGCACAACCTATATTTCCTATTTGTCAAAAAACTCCCATGATTGGGAATTTACAGCTTTTGTTATAGCATTTTTGCCTGCTTTAATAAAAACCAGTCTCTAAAAGCAATCTGTGCCTTGCCATCGCCAGACATTTAATATTCTCAGTGCTTTTTTGGGTTCTTTTCATGGTTTGTTTCATCAATTTCTTGATATTATAGCACAGTCCTGCCATCAGCATACATTTCTTGGCCAGCTTTATTCCCTTTGCATAAACTTTTTTCATCCCTAAATATTCGACTAGATTCCCGATAATCGGCTCGACCGTACTTTTTATTATGTTCATCATCTTTTTGCCTTCTGGACCGTTGATCCTCAGCTACAAAAGGCAATAATGTGATTAGAAATGGCGGCAAAACTAACCAGAAAAACGATCTTTCCGTTACAGTCTAGATAACATGCTTGGGAATGGAACACAACATCACCAAAAGAAAACAACCTCAAGCTATTTCCATTTCCTTCAAACAAAAACAACCATCTCGCACTTATCTATACCTAAGCTTAAAAGTTTCAATCATTAACCTAAATAGATCAATATGCAGATGCTCAACTTCAAAAAACCATTATTAATGCTACTAGCTTTGGCCCTAATCACGCTAACGATAACAAGCTGTAGTAAAGACGATAACGAAACCAATAACGATGGCAACTACCACCTCAAAGCTAAAATAGGCACCAAAGAACACACCTTCAATGAGGTAAGAGCTAGGTGGATAGACAACGGTAACTTCCTAGAAATTACAGGCAGGACCAGCAACAACGAATGGCTTTCCATTACCGTAATGAACGAAGCCGCAAGAGTACCTGTAGGTAAATACACGTTAGATGACGACACGCCCTTTTCCATTCTCAGCACCTATCATTTTATGGAAGGTAGTGCACAAAAGAACTTCACCGCATCTCGGCAAACCGTTTGGGGCGACGCCTTCGAACTCGAAATTAGCAAGATGAGCAGCGCCCATGTAGAAGGAAAATTCTCCGGAGTGCTAGTCATTGGATCAGGCCTTACTACACTTGAAACCATAACCGTAGAAAATGGCTCTTTTAACGCACCTATAAAAGACTAAAAAACAAAAAACCCCGAGTTTACCTCGGGGTTTTTTGTTTTTATATTTGGTTGGTTGTGTACCGCTTAAGCTTCCGCCAATTCTTGCGTTAAAGCCTCGTCAACCAAGATACGTCCGCAGTGCTCGCAAACAATAACTTTTTTACGCTGACGGATATCTAACTGACGCTGAGGTGGAATTTTGTTGAAACATCCAGAGCATGAATCTCTATCGATAGTTACTACCGCTAATCCATTTACCGCATTTTTTCTCAACCTGTTATAGGCAAACAACAAACGCTCGTCGATATTTTCTTCAGATTTCTCTGCCTTTTTAACTAGCGCTTGTTCTTCTTTCTCCGTTTCCGAAGTAATAGTGTCCAACTCAGTTTTCTTTGCATCTAAATCTCCTTTTCTCGAATCAAGGTTAGCTTGTGCTTTCTCAAAAATCTCTGTTTTATTATTGATGTCAAAACCAAACTCTCTGATTTTCTTCTCGCTTACCTGAATATCTAAGTTCTGAATTTCGATCTCTTTAGTCAATGCATCATACTCACGGTTGTTTTTAACATCCTTAAGTTGTGTATCATATTTTTTGATTAAAGTTTGAGCCTCTTTAATCATGTTTTTGCGATTTACAATGGCATCTTCCGTATCATCCAACTCCGCTTTAATCTTCTGTATACGGGTTTCCAAACCAGCTACCTCATCCTCTAAATCGGCAACCTCAATTGGCAACTCACCTCTAATTTGGCGTATTTTATCAATTTTGGTATGTAAGTTTTGTAATTCGTATAAAGCCTTTAGCTTCTGCTCTACTGTTTGTTCCATTAAATGAAATAATTTATGGGGTTTGTGTTATGCTCCGTTAAACGGATTGCAAAGTTAGGAAATTTTTCTTGAATATTATCTATCAACAAATTAGATGTAAATTGTTCACTTTCAAAATGTCCCATGTCTACAATCATGATTTGATCTTCCGCATCGAAAAATTCGTGGTATTTAAAATCGGCCGTTACAAAGGCATCCGCACCTGCGGCAATTGCATTTTTCAGTAAAAAGCTACCAGAACCACCACATACAGCTACTTTCTTAATTTGTTTAGGGAGAATCTGCGTATGCCTCAACACCTGCGCCTGCATGTTCCCCTTTACCAATCTCAAGAAATCTTCACCAGCTAAACCCTCCGAAAGCTCGCCAACCATTCCAGAGCCCACGCTTTGCAACTTGTTTTCCAGCGCATAAATGTCATAGGCCACCTCTTCGTAAGGATGGCTCTGGAACAATGCCTTCAAAATCTTACGTTCATCCTGCGCTTTAAAAATCACCTCTATGCGAGTCTCATTGGCATATTCCCTCACCCCTGCCTTACCTAAAGTAGGCTTACTCTGTTCATTCCCTTTAAAAGTACCCGTGCCCGCTACATTAAAACTACAATCACTGTAATTGCTAATGTTACCCGCACCAGCATTAAACAAAGCCTCACGCAAATTTTCTGCATCCTTATGCTCACAAAAAGTAACCAGCTTCTTTAAAATGCCCACCTTTGGCACCAAGATTTCCGTATTCAACACCCCCAAGCGCTTACAGATCTCCGCATTTACCCCATCATGCACACTATCCAAATTGGTATGGATGGCATACAAGGCAACGTCATTTTTAATGGCCTTTAGCACAGTGCGCTCCACATAGTTTTTCCCATTCAGTTTTTTCAGCCCCTTAAACACAATAGGATGATGAGCAATAATCAAGTTACAGTTTTTGGCGATGGCTTCATCCACAATCTGCTCCGTGCAATCCAAGGTCACCAACGCCGCATGAATTTCATCATTAGGATGGCCTACAATCAGCCCAGCATTGTCGTAATCTTCCTGATAGTTGAGCGGAGCCAAAGCTTCCAAAAAATTGGTAATCTCGAATAACTTCATGAGGTAAAAATAAGGTTAATTGTTGAAATTGGTTAACGGCTTAATCGATGCTTGACGATTGACTACTTTAAACCACCCAAGGCACCTAAGATAACCCTGGGCATTGTTTCCTAAACATTTAAACATGAAGGAATGAAGTCTTCATGTTTCTTAATGGTTAGCAAACCAAACTCAATAAAAACAAACCACATAGAAACATAGAGGACATAGACGTTTTAGCAAAAAACCATATATGACAATAAAGATTCTGACACATAGACCTAAACACATATCGAATTAAGTCTACAAAAACTAAGTGTCTATGTGGTTAAAAAATTGGTTAACGGCTTAATCGATGCTTGACGATTGACTACTCTAAACCACACAAGACACCTAAGATAACCCTGGGCATTGTTTCCTAAACATTTAAACATGAAGGAATGAAGTTAATAAGTGTAACTCGAGTTAAAACAATTTTCAGTTTACATCATCTCAAGCCTAAGCAAATACTCTTCGTTCTACTAAAATCGGCCTTGGCCTGTTCGGGATGCAGGAACTAGCCTTACTCATCACTTTAACAGAACAGGGCGCAGCCGTGGATTTTTTTGCATACTTTTTTCATCTATAGGAAAAAAGTTTGTCCGCGAAGCGACAGAACCACTAATTAGTGATGAAAAGGCTTAATATAGATACAACAAAAAATCCCCATAGGTTAAAACCTACAAGGATTTGATATTTGTGTGTTGTATAAATAACGCTCCCCTTTAGGGATTGGGGATTAAAAATTACTCATTCTAACCATTTGCATACTTTCAAAAACCATACGTTGGTTATATTCAAAAGTCAATTGCTTATGGTTGACGATATCAATGATAGAACCGATGAAACACAGACCTACGGTAAAGAAGTAAAGAATTCCCATGCCTATTTGTCCCACAATGAAACGTTGCAAGCCCGGTACAAGGAACAAACCAACGATACAGAACAACAACATATCACTTGGATTTTTGCGCTTTCCAGAATAGATCATCAAGAAAGTACGTAATTGTTGTTCATTTAAGCCTTGAGTGGCAGACTGTAGGTAAGAATATTCTTGAGGGTTAATCCCTGGCAATGACATAAAATTTTGATCGAACATGACTAAATCTCCTTATATTTTAGATTGTTTTCTTGTTTAAAAATTAATTGTTTTCCCAACTGATAAATGCGGTAAAAGATAATGAGCAAAGCCGGAACGCCAAACCAATGATATCTCAAACTTGCATTAAAATCAGCATTAAAGATGGCCGTTATTGATCTTCCTAAACCACATCCCGGACACCAGTCGAAACCTAAATTTGCCAGCGGACATAAGGTAAAATGATGCTCGTGAGGATCAGCGGTGGCCAGTAACGTTAGCGCCAAAACCCAAAAAACAATTTCTACATATTTGCCTACTTTGCTTATCACTGTTTCTTTGTTGTTTATTAATTAGAAGCAATATTAAGTTTATTGTTACTTCTTTTAAAGCGTATTCGACCAACAGGAAATAAAAACCGACAAAACGGGCGATTGCGATGATGATAAAGGAATTCTAGTTTGATTTATGACCACAATCAATTCTTGAAACGGAATTGCTACCCCGCACAATAAAGCTCCATAAGGCCCATTGTTCTATGGTGACTATCATCAACACACTCTCTGCTGTCTTAAATTTTTCACCGAACCAATTCTTGATTGCTTTTTTTTGAACTGAGAAACTGTCGTCGCTATCGCTAGTAGAAGAACTATATTGTGTTCGAACTCCTTTAAATATTTTCATGAGCAGAAATAGACATTACGCTTAAATCAATTCCATTAGGCCTAGAATTTTAGCGGAAAAGCCTATCCATTATAGACAAGCTGATGAACAGTAGCACCTTGCAAAGGCGTATTGTTATTTATGATGTATTTAAGCGCAGTTTCAACTTGTTCCTTGGTAACTTGTTTTGCTAATCTTGGCATGGAGCACAGTGTTTATATTTTCTTATTTGTTTCAATAACAAAGTTTTAAAATTAATTGAACTTACTAAATTTCTATTACGGAAAACCGTATTACTAATCAACTAAATGATAATTTAATCTAACACTAAATTATAAATGCCATCTCCCAAAGCTCAACAAATATTACCTGGCAGCTCGACAAGCCCTATGGTCAACTTAAATCGCCAACTTCATGTCATTTGATGATTTTCCAATACCCCCTAGTTCCACCAGCACGTTCTATATATCCTTTTGCTCTTAGTGCATCTACATGTGCTTGAGCAGCCGAAACATTGACATTTAAATGTGCGGCCAGTTCTCTTTTACTTAGTCTATTGTTCTTCTTCAACAGCTGTAGTACCTCTTTTTGTCTGGCAGTTAGTTCACCTATTGGACCACCTATTGGACCACTTATTGGACCACCTATTGGACCACCTACTTCAACAGCATCTTCTTCTCCTACAACTTGGTCATTAACCGGAAATGACATCCTCAAAAAGTTTTCTGAGAATTGGAAACATTCTCTTGGATAACTTTCTAAAATACGTGGTATACCCGAGCCCAATTGTTCCACCAGATCTAAATCTTTATAAATGCGCATGATTTCCTTGTTGCGTGGTACAGAAAAGCCTTTAAAGAACTCATCCTGACTTAAACCATCTGGCAAACCTCCTGTAGAAGTGATCTCTATTCTGTCATCAAACAACTCAAATTTTGGCGGAACTTCAGTAGTATAATCATTATGTACAAAAGCATTAATCACAGCCTCACGCAAAGCAATAGCATCCCAAAACCTAGTTTCTTCTCTTTCTTTGGAGGTAATCTTGGCAAGGGTTTTATTTTCTAAATCAATTTTATCTAAAACTTGTTTGGTAGCTTTAATTAGAGATTCATAACCATACTCATTATTCTCTATTAGATTAGCCCTACCTATTCCCTTGTACTTGGCCAGTTTAATAGAGTTACTATTCTTATCAGCCATTAAATAAGCAACATAGTTATATTGCTCATCAGCATTAAGTAATTCTAAATTAACAGCAAAATTTTCATTCAACTTTTTGCCCACCGCATCATAATAGATTTTTAACTGCTCAAAGCTTAAATTTTGTTGGTTAGATTTAATTTTACTTATAGAGTTTCTAATACGCTTGGCAAATAATGCATCTATCATCTTTTGTGGCATGGGCTCTGCCGCTGTACCAATCCTAACAAAAACTCCCTTTTCTGTCATTCCGTATTTCTTTAGGAAATAAGGTTTTTCACTACCACTGGCAATAATCAATTTAATGATTGCTAAACCATCCTTTTGTTCGCTCACCACATCAAACAAGCCTAAGCAAGACGGCAAAATGTTGTGCTTTAAACGATCCTTTATTTTTAGCTGGTCGCCATCACTATCTACTAAACCTATGGTTTTACCCAATTTATCTACACCTATATAGATGATACCACCTTCTCTATAATTTAAAAAAGCAATAACTTCTTTTTCTAAAGATTCAGTAAGTTCTTGTTTATATTCTATGCGGTTAGTTTCGGTCATGCTTGTCGGATCATAGATATGAAAATAGCAATAATAACTCTTATTTTATTAATTAGATAAAGATGATGAATTGCTTTTTACATGTTAACAAAAAGGCAGGAAAATTTGAAATAACCCACATCCCCAAACGCAAAACAGCCCAACGAAAATATCGCTGGGCTGCTTAATCAATCATGTATATTTAAACGATAAAAAATTAGCTTTTCTTCGCATTCAATGCCAAACCAATCTCCACATCTTTAGAAATCATCCAGTTCTCTGGGCTACCTTCAGTTTTATAGTTAATGCCCCAAGCACTTCTGTCGATCACAAATTTAGCAGTAGCTTTTACGTCAGTAGCACTCACCTCTACTTTTGCAGGAAAAGTTACATTAAGCGTTTGATCCTTAAGCGTCAGGTTTCCGCTGATCAGGTAATTAGGATCAGCCACCAAGCTTTCGCCAGCTGCCGCAGTATAAGGCTCAACTTTAGTGATCACAAACTTAGCTGTTGGCGCTTTAGCTACATCAAAAAAGTCTGCACTTTTCAAGTGACCTTCCAAGTCTGCCGCTTTTTTACCTTCTTCAGTTACCGAAGCCGGGTCAACTTTAAGCGAAGCCATATCCAACACAAACTCGCCACCACTAATCGAATCGTTAGCTACAGAGATCGAACCAGAAGTTACACTGATCTTACCCCAACGAGGAGCTAAGCCACCTTTGTGCGCACCTTTCCAATCTACCGTGGTTGTAGTGGTGTCAATAGTAAAGCTATCCCCTTTTTGTTCCGCAGCCGACTGCTCAGTGGTAGTAGTAGCATTGTTAGAAGAACCGCCGCAAGAGGCCAGTAAAAAAAGCGCTGGAAGCGCAAAAAGTAGTTTTCTCATGTTGTTGCTTTTTTAATTAAAGTTTTTGCTGAATAATTCAAATAAATTTAGGAAACAAAATTAGCATAAGCCATCACCCAATTCATTGATCTATGTTAATATTTGCATGGAAAACAACTGGGCTGCATCATTGTTGGCGAGTTTTAGATTTTACTTAAGATTTTGACTTGTCAGTCTGAGCTTGTCGAAGACGATTTGCGAATAGGCGTTTCGACTACTTATTCCGATTTATCCTATGGTGTGGACACATCTCATTCCTCCCCCTTAAATCCCCTCCGAAAATCGGTTAAACTCTCCGAGGGGGCAGGGGAGGAAAATAACATTTCCCAATATTTGTGCCCACACGATAGGATTTATCGGAAAGCTCAACGTGACACCTGTGTTTTATCCAACTGAAATTTAAGCAGTTTCTGCACCTTAGATTATCTAAATAACGTGAGTTCGGGATAAGAAATCTTATTTATTGAACATACTAATAGATTTTAGCTATTTCGCCTCAATGGCCGGCTGGGCCTAGTTCTTTTTTATGGAAAAAAGAACCAAAAACCACCGACTGCGCCTGATGCTGCAATGTGACTGCTTAGGCTAATTGATACTAACCGCACCAGCCAAGGTCGGTTTCGAAGTAAACGGAGAAACTTTTCGGCTATCGCCCGACAAATCCTTAACCCGAACTCCGTTAATAAGGCTTTTAACCTAATTGAAAAAATATATACTCAAAGATTTTACTTCGTAGAGCTTCGGTTCTCCGCTCGCTTCGCTGCGGTCGAAAGGACGAATCAAAAGCCATAATCCACGTTAATCTATCGAAACACTAAATATCACCCATTTCCGCAACCACTCACTTACCTATCGCCCTACACCAAACACCAACCTTTATTCATCTCACTACCCTTAATTTGCGCTAATTTCACTATCTTTAAGTCAACAATAATCCACGTGTCCATTCGCATACCAAAACGCTCCAAACAACCCCATTTATCTCCACCCTTATAGCGACCTTATAGTGACCTTATAGCGACCTTATAGCGACTTTGCTGTAGGTCAAGTCCGTGAATACTCCATGACTAGTTCGGGAATGGTAGGGGTAAGCATGCAGTAGCCATCGTCTTTTCTTCCCCAAAATCGACATTTTGCCGAACAACAGTCGAAGCGAACACGATGCAAGTACGATGCAGATACGAACTTGGTACGGAACAGACAGCAGAGAAGGACAATTTTGAATGAATGAAGGCGTAAAGGATTGAATATAATCGTAATATCTTCGCTCTTCACTTGCCTGCGGAGAATGCCATTGAGGTAAATTCGGATTAGCGTTTTTACACGATCTCAAGCCTACGTAATCCCTCTTCGTTCAACGAAAACCGGCCTTGGCTGATGCGGATAGCTGTAATTTGCCCTTCAACCAACTTTAATAGCATCAGGCGCAGCCGTGGCTTTTTTTGCATACTTTTTTCAGCTACAGGAAAAAAGTTTGTCCGCGAAGCGACAGAACCATTGAATAGCAGCAGAGAAGGACAATTTTGAATGAATAAAGGAATGAAGGATTGAATAATCGCGACATAACCTAACTTCCAGACTTCTCCATCTTCCCGACGCTCAACCTTCCTACTTTCCAACAATAACCGTATCTTTGACTAGTGAACGTTAGAGATTTAATTAATAGATTTAAGACCGACCAACGAGTTCTTGACATTGCAAAATCGCTGAACAGCAATAAAAGCAAAACTCAGATCAAGGGATTGGTGGGTTCTTCCGATGCCGTAATTGCCCTTACCACCTACTTTTTACAACACAAACCGCAGCTTTTTGTACTGCCCAACCGCGAAGAGGCAGCTTATTTCTCTTCCGACTTGGAAAGCATTTTAGGCAAGGAGATCTTACTGTTCCCCTCTTCCTTTCGCAAGCCCTTTGAGTTTACACAAGTAGATACCGCTAACGTATTGGCCCGTGCCGAAGTACTCAACGAGCTGAACCACCAATCGGAATACGGACAAATTGTGGTAACCTACCCCGAGGCATTGGCCGAAAAGGTAATTGACCGCAGTATCCTAGAGAAAAACACCTTAGAAATCGCCGTTGGAGCAACCTTGGGCATCGACTTTATCAACGAATTTCTATTCGAATACGATTTTGAGCGTGCCGATTTTGTTTACGAACCAGGACAGTTCTCTATCCGTGGTGGCATTGTAGATATTTTCTCTTTCTCCCACGATTTGCCTTACCGTATCGAGTTTTTTGGCGATACCGTAGAAAGCATCCGTACCTTTGAGATCGAAAGCCAGCTTTCGGTAGACGATGTCAAAACCCTTACCATTGTACCCAACGTACAGGCTAAATTCCTCACCGAAAACAACATCAGCCTGCTCGATTATATTGAAAAAGACACCCAGCTCTGGTTCAAAGATGTAGCTTTTACACTCGACATTGTTAAATCGGGTTACAAGAAAGCCAGCGAACTTTGGAAGGCCTTATCTGCCGCAGAAAAACAGGCAAACCCCAATTGGCTAGATCCAAAATTTGCCTTCTCTGATGAGAAAATGCTGGGCGACCTTTTTCAAGATTTCACTTTAATCGAATTTGGAAAGCAGTTTTTTTATCAAACAGACCACGTCTTCCACTTCGACACCAAACCGCAGCCTTCGTTCAATAAAGATTTCAATCTATTGATCCATAATTTTAAAGAGAACGAAAAGCAGGGCGTTAACAATTTCATCTTTACCAATTCGGCCAAACAGGTAGAACGTTTGTATGCCATTTTAGATGATATTGACAAGACCGTTAAATTCATTCCCATTCACGTTCCCTTGCGTGAAGGTTTTGTAGATTTTACCCAGAAAGTAGCCTTTTATACCGATCATCAGATCTTTGATCGTTTCTATAAATACCAACTCAAAAAAGGTTATCAGCGCAGTCAGGCCATTACCCTAAAAGAGCTGAGAGATTTAAAGCCAGGTGATTTTGTAACCCATATCGACCACGGTATTGGTAAATATGCCGGCCTAGAGAAAGTAGAAACCAACGGAAAAATGCAGGAAATGATCCGTTTGGTCTATGCCGATAATGATTTGCTGTATGTGAACATCAACTCCCTTAATCGCATTGCGAAGTATAGTGGCAAAGATGGCACACCACCTAGAATGAATAAACTGGGCACCGAAGCCTGGGACAAGCTCAAAAAAAGCACTAAAAAAAAAGTTAAGGACATAGCCCGCGACCTGATTAAGCTTTATGCCATGCGTAAGGCACAAGTGGGTACGGCTTTCGCTCCCGATAGCTACTTAGATACCGAACTGGAAGCATCCTTCATTTACGAAGATACCCCAGATCAAATGAAAGCCACTACCGATGTGAAACGGGACATGGAAGCGCCACACCCAATGGACCGTTTGGTTTGCGGTGATGTAGGTTTTGGTAAAACCGAGGTAGCTCTTCGTGCGGCTTTTAAGGCCGTGGCTAATGGCAAACAGGTGGCTATTTTGGTACCAACTACCATTTTGGCACTCCAGCACTTTAAAACATTTTCATCTCGTTTAAGGGATTTTCCTTGTACAGTAGATTACATCAACCGTTTCAAAACCAGCAAGCAGATTAAAGACAGTTTGGAAAAGCTAGCCCAAGGCAAAGTCGACATCATTATTGGTACGCATCGTTTGTTAAGTAAGGATGTAAAATTTAAGGACCTGGGCTTAATGGTGATTGACGAAGAGCAGAAATTTGGTGTAGCAGCTAAAGAAAAACTGCGTGCTTTGCGGGTAAGTATCGATACCCTCACACTCACCGCAACGCCAATTCCTCGTACCTTGCACTTCTCTTTAATGGGAGCTAGAGATTTATCCATCATTAATACGCCACCACCAAACAGGCAACCGGTAACTACCGAATTGCATGTATTCAATGATAAGTTGTTACAGGAAGCGGTACAGTTTGAACTAGACCGTGGCGGACAAGTCTTCTTTGTGCATAACCGGGTGCAAGACCTACAACAATTGGCAGGTTTGATCCAAACTTTGGTTCCTACCGCACGTATTGGTATTGCGCATGGTCAGTTAGAAGGCGATGCTTTGGAGGATGTGATGTTGGATTTCATTAACGGAGAGAAAGACGTTTTGGTAGCCACTACCATTATCGAAACCGGCCTCGACGTACCAAATGCCAACACCATTATCATTAACCATGCACACATGTTTGGCTTAAGCGATTTGCACCAAATGCGAGGTCGTGTAGGGCGATCTAACAAAAAGGCCTTCTGTTATTTATTGAGCTTGCCTTTATCTACCCTAACGGATGAGGCCCGCAAGCGTCTAAGTGCCATCGAAGAGTTCTCTGATCTGGGCAGCGGTTTCAACATCGCCATGCGTGATTTGGATATTCGAGGTAGTGGGAACCTTTTAGGTGGCGAACAAAGTGGCTTTATTGCTGAGATTGGCTTTGAGATGTATAACAAAATCTTAGATGAAGCCATACAGGAACTGAAGGATGATGAGTTTAAGGATTTATTCAAAGACCAACCAGAACGACCTTACGTAAGTTTTACCCAAGTAGATACCGATGTGGAAATGCACATTCCGGACAGCTACGTCACCAATATTACCGAACGATATAACCTTTATACCGAAATTTCGAAACTTGAAACCGAACAACAAATCAAGACTTTTGAGCAACGCATGAAAGATCGCTTTGGTCCTGTGCCTTTGCAGGTTTTAGCCATGCTTAAGGTAGTGCGCCTGCAATGGATCGCCAAACGATTAGGTTTCGAAAAAGTGAGCTACAAAAAGAACATATTAAGGGGTTACTTTGTAAGCGATAAACAATCTAAGTTCTTCGATTCGGAAACTTTCAATAGGGTTTTGGCCTTTGCGCAGTTGCATCCCCGTTTATGTAACCTCAAAGAAGTAAAAGATAGCTTGCGCATTTCTTTTGATAACATTGGCAATATTGATGAGGCAGTAGAGATGTTGGAAATGATATAACAATTGTAGAGACACAAAATTTTGTGTCTCTACAATTGTTGCCTTGCCTTAATGGCCAAATACCTATTTACCACGTTTACAGTAAGATTTTGCGGAGCGGTAAGCAAGCTTAAAATACCATGCTTGGTTAACTCCCTTACCATTAAACGTTTCTCGTAAGCGAATTTCTCGGCGATGGTTTTGATATAAATGCCTTCTACATCTTTAGCATCTTCGTTGCTTAACGCCTTAAGCGTGGTATTCTCAAAAAACACCACTAACAACAAATGATATTTAGCAATACGTTTGAGATAGGGCAATTGTCTTTCCAGTGCCGAGATGCTCTCGAAGTTAGTGAAGAAAACTACCAAACTGCGTTGCTTCAATACCGAACGCAAACTCACAAAGAGCGCCTCCATATCTGTTTCCAGATAGCGGGTTTTCTCTTTGTACAACACCTCCATAATTTTATTCAGTTGCGTAGGCCTACGATCTGCCAGCACCACATTCTTCGTCTTCTCGGCAACGGTAATCAGTCCTGCCTTATCCTGTTTCACCAACGCAACACTCGATAGAATCAAGCTGGCATTGATGGCATAATCCAATAAGCTCATCCCTTCAAAAGGCATTTTCATTGCCCTCGATTTATCGATAACACAATAGATATGTTGCGAACGTTCTTCAGTGTAGCTGTTCACCATCAAGTCGGATCTACGAGCGGTGGCTTTCCAATTGACGGTTCTAACATCATCTCCAGCTACATAATTCTTCACCTGATCAAATTCCATGCTATGCCCAACCCTTCTGATTTTTTTAATACCCACGTCGGTTAAGCGATTAGAAATGGCCATTAGTTCATATGCTCTCAACTTAAGAAAAGAGGGATATACTGGGACCATTCCCGCACCGGCTACGTTAAATCTTCTACTCACCAAAGCCAAAGGCGATTTCACAAATAGCCTGGTAAAGCCGAAGTCGTATTCACCTCGCTTAGTCGGACGTAAAAAGTAGTTAATGATTTTCTGCTCCCTAGGCTTTAACGTAGTGTTAAACCACAGGTCCCGTTTCTGGAATTGAAAGGGAATTTCATCAATGATACCTATCGAAACTTGGAAAGGATAGAAGTTTTCTAAGTAGATTTTCAGCTCGTTGTCATCGCCATTACTCAATCTTTCAGGCACATCTCTTCTCAAAAAAACTGTCTTCTTAGCAGAATGGAGCAAATAAATATCTACCAACAGCAAAAGCAACAATACCCCAAAGGCGATGTAAGGGATATCGCCCAAGATGGGCAGAAAGAAGGCAAAAAGAAACAAGGCCGAGCAAGTGCCCAGTGCAATGAAAAGCCTGCTTTCGAGAAACAGATTGATGTAGAATTTTCTAAATAGTTTTTTCATTTATTTCGTTTTGCCTTCATTGTGAGCTGAGAAGCTGTCCCTAGGTTGTTGTGTCATTCCGACGTTAGGAGGAATCTAGTAACTGTTAGATCCTTCACTTCGCTCTGGATGACAAACTGCAAGATTGCTTCGTGCCTCGCAATGACGAGAGAATTACCTCGGCACCTCAATTTTCTTAATTATTTGACCAATAATATCCGAAGTCGTTAATCCTTCCATTTCTTTTTCAGGGCTAAGCATTACACGATGAGCTAATACCGGAACTGCTACTTTTATAATATCATCTGGTGTTACGAAATCCCTTCCCGCCATTGCTGCCATTGCTTTTGCACTGTTTACCAAAGCCAGAGATGCTCTTGGCGATGCTCCCAAATACAGCGCTTTATTTTGTCTGGTTTCGTGAACAATTTGTGCGGCATAGGCTAATAATTTAGGCTCTACAAATAAAGATTTAATGGTAGCTCTTAATGCTAAAATTTGCGCTACATCCAACACTGGTTTTACCTCCGCAAGTTGTAACCGGGTATCTTGTTGGTGCTGTTGCTCTAAAATTGCTATTTCTTCTTCTAGGGAAGGATATTTGATCTCTACCTTAAACAAGAAACGATCTAATTGTGCTTCTGGTAAGCGATAGGTACCTTCTTGTTCTACTGGATTTTGTGTAGCCAATACCATAAAAGGTTCTTCCAGTTTATAGGTATGGCCATCTACTGTAACTTGGCGTTCTTCCATTGCTTCAAATAGCGCCGACTGTGTTTTTGCTGGTGCTCTGTTAATCTCATCTACCAAGATGATGTTGCCAAATATCGGCCCTTGCCTAAATTGAAACTCCGCAGTTTTTGGACTGAAAACTGCTGTTCCCAATACATCTGAAGGCATTAAATCTGGTGTAAACTGAATACGGGAAAAAGTAGCGGCAATGCTTTTGGCAACCAGTTTGGCGCTTAAAGTTTTAGCCACTCCAGGTACACCTTCTAAAAGCAAATGTCCGTTAGCCAACAAACCTGCAATCAGTAAATCAATGGTTTCTGTTTGGCCTACAATTATTTTACCCAATTGCTGCCTTATTTGCGCTACTGCTTGGTTAAGCTGGCTTAAATCGGTACGTTGATTAAACATTTCTTGTTCCATGTTCATTTCTTTTTTATTACTTTTTATCTTACAGGATAGATTGCTTCAGTCGTTCCTCCTTCGCAATGACGAAAAAAGAAGCGTCATTGCGAGCTTTGCGAAGCAATCTCATTTGTATGCATTAAACTACTTATCCAGCCTATAAAATTGTTCTATCAGTTGATTAAATTCAATCAGATTTTGATCTGTTATTTTTGTTTTCTTATCGGCCAAATTAAATGCATTGATGTAGCCAATCAACTGCCCAATGAGCTCCTCGCTAATTCCACTTACTTTCACCAAAGCCTCCACAAACTCTTGATCAAGTTCGACTGTTTTTAAGCGATACTTTTTCCTTAAGTATTCCAGAAAATAGCTCACTTTCTTTTCAGTGATATCCTGATGGTTACGCTGCTGGTAATAAACACGACCTACTACTCGTGCAAATTCTACCGAACTGTTTTTCAAAGGATCTAGGATTGGAATAATACGTTGCCGACGTTTAATCTCGTAAAGTACAAAGGCTATTAGACCAAACAAAGCTAGATAATAAGCCCAGCGTAATTCATCATAACTAAAGAGCACACGCAAAACTGATTGGCTGTTTACTGTCGGGCGAGTATAGTATTCATCCCATAGTATGGTTTTGGCCTGCGGCAAATAAGAAAACACTTTGGCAATGTAATCTGCACCATTTTCATTTAACAAGCTGTAATTGGTAAACAATTGCGGGTTTGGGCACAACAATAAATTTCCCTTTCCAAAACGATATTGAACAAAGTTGGGGTACTCTTCGTGCTTTCTTCCTAAAACGATTGCCTTTGCAGTATCTATTTTACTGAAATATTGTGCCGCAATACCTCTCTCAAAATAATAATCAAATTCGCTTTTTAAATGTGGCGAAGTGAAATTTATAGGGTACTTTGTGTTATTCCTGTAACCTAAATTAAAACCGAGTGCAAGCTTTAGCGAATCTTCTAATACACCATCCATCTGGAAAGTGGCTATCAAGATGTTATGACCAGCTTCCATGTATTTCCTCATGATGGTAAAATCTAACGAATCTACCTTAATTGTTGAGCCAATAACGATGTAATTAGTGCTTTGTGCCGGCAACACTTTTAAACTTTTGTAGATAGATTCTCTTTGTACTTTTTGTTCAGCATTCGGAAATAAATCAGCTGCATGCTGCCTCAAAATATAAGTACCAAAAGGAATTTTATCTTCGGGCAGGTAAGTGGCTTGCCAATTGATAGGTTGAGGCTTGGTGTACTGCACAATAAGATACAGCACCAGTAGCAAACCGCCAAAAATCAGATATCTCCTCAGTCCTCTCATTTCACGGTTTCATTAAATTGTTGGAAAGACTCTTGGAGCGTATCGTATGTTGATTTATCAATCTTGAAATCGCCGTACCAGATGTATTCGAATTGATAAGTTAATTGCGGAAATTGCTCATAACCTTTTTCATTCTCTACCTCTCTTACATAAGCCAAATTGGTTTTATTGGGCTGCCAATCAATTATCTCCCGATCGCTTAATATCTTAAGCGTTCGCAAGTAAAGCAACCTTACTGCCAGCCTATAATTATGGTGTTGCAATGCGTTTTCAATTTCGTCGTCGAAGCTGATTTCATGGATATTTTCCAAGCTTTCGTCATAAGGAACTTCCACGCTTTTTGATTTACCTGCAAACAGTTTTAAATCGATACCTGCTAATTTGAAAACTGCAAGAGTAACCAAAACAACAAAGACCACCATTGCCCCATATTTCAGTATCGTTGGCCAAATAGAACTACCAGAAGACTGCTCGTCGCTAGCAAAAAGCTTTCCTATCCAACGCCAAAACGCACTCCAAAATCTTTCCCACCAGCTTAGCCTTTCAGATTCTTCTTCTCCGTATTGAAACTCTTTTTCAGTCTTTAACTTTTGGATGGCTTGGTTATCGAACTTGCGGATTTGAGTTTTACTGCTGTCTAGTTTGAGTACAAGTGTATCCTTTACGGGCTTCGCTACAACTGGCTTAAGCGCCTGCTGTGCCTGCAAATTTACCGAAAAAAACAAGACAATGACTAAGAGCAGTAATCGCATATTAATATTCTTCGTCTGGATGAACTACCGGGGCTTGCGTATTTCCAAAATCTTCAATTCTGTTCATTAAACCTTGGCTTTCTTTTCGTTCCACCAAATTATGATAAATGAAAGCTGTAGCTACAATAGGTATAACGGAAAATACCTGAGCTAGATATTGTGAAACCGAAGTAAAGACTTGATAGCCTTTCAAGACATCTAAGCCTCCACCAGAAAACGCATTGATCATCATCAGGATATAAGCAGGGGCATAAATTACCATCATGCAAATAAAAGTGATGATTCCCACCACTAACAAGGTTGCAAATGTAATCCACCAGTTTTCCTTAACTAATGCAAAGGCACGGCTAAAAGCTTCTCCAAAACCCACATTTTCTAATATCATGATCGTAAAAAATATGGAAAATGCAGGGGTTATATAAATACCGGGTACAATACATAGCATGAAACAAACGATCCAGATCATATAAATCAGTATACCGCTCCACATTACCCTAAAAAAGTAATATTTGAAATAAGCCCAAACCTCTTCTAGCGTAGGCGTAACATTACCTTTTGCAATATACACGGCAATAAAACTCAATACCGAAGTGTACATTGCCGTATAATTGAGTACCGCAAAAATGATTACCGCTAAATAACGCCAAGTAAACATGGTAGCCCAGGCACTAGTTCCATCGTAATTGCCTGCTTGAATACTTTCTCTTATATCGCCCATTTGCAATTGCATGAAAATGGTAGACATCATGCCCCCTAGGATAAAAAATCCACAAAGCGAAAAGAAGGTCTTCAAAAGTGCCTTGATATTCTGTTTGATAAAGAGGATTGTTCCAGAAATAATTCCTTCAAATTCCCTAATCTGTTTAAATTCGATTTTTTCTTTCATCATTAATACTGAGTTGCGTTATAAATTTTTAGCTATTTTTTTGTTTAATTGATAAGGATAGATGACCACATACCAAATCATAAAGGCCAATGAAATGGCCAAAATAGAGATGCTTAGCCATATCGGCATTTCGGTATGGCGGGTAACATAGCCCTCTACAAAGGCGGCCAATAAAATGATGGGGATGATACCCAAGGCAATTTTAGTGGCATCTTTACCGCTATTTTTAAATGCTTGTAAACGGGTATAGGTTTTAGGGAAGAGCAGCCCGTGCCCTAGTACCAAGCCTGCACCGCCAACTACCACAATAGATAAAATTTCTAGGGTACCATGCACCCAAATTACCAAGATAGATTGGGCACCTAAACCTTTACTAAAGAAGTAATACTCAAAAGCACCTATCATGATTCCGTTTCGCAGCAAATAAAAAACCGGCCCAATGGCAAGCAAGGCTCCACTGGCAAACATAACAAAAGACACCCAGGTATTATTTACTGCAATTTGCAAGAACATAGCAAACTCACTCTGGTCTTTATAAACTCCGAATGGATCTCCTTTGGCAATATTTTCATTGGTCATGTTCACATAACTATCGCCCAATATTAACCTTACAAATCGGTCATCGTATTTTGCGGAAAGCATGCCAATGCTCATGGCTAAAACAAAAAAGATAAAGGAGTAAAGAATTTGCCTACGGTATGTAAAAAACAACAAAGGCAATTCATACTTCCAATAACTAAAAAACCTGCCTTTTTCTTCTTTTTTGTTTTTATAGATAGATTGATGCAATACAGCAGCCAATCCATTAAGGTAGGCCGTAGTCTTAGATTGGGGATAGAAAGTTTTGGCGTAGGCAAGGTCATTAGTAATATCTACAAAACGCTGCGCCAGTTCATCTGGATTATCGGTTTTTAAGGCTTCATAGCCTTTCCACTTTTCTGCATTCTGTTTAACAAAAAGTGCCTCACGCATAGGTTATTTCGTTTTTTTAGATATTTTCTGTTAAAATAAGACAAAATTTTCAAGCAGCAACAAAAAACAAAACCAAGGTTAAAAAAATTAAGCCACAGATACACAGATTTTATGATTATACTAAATTTAGGCTTCAATGATTTCTTTTTAAAAAATCAGCTGTGCATCTGTGGGTAAAAAATTATATTTGACAATATGGAAACCGTTAAAATTAGCACCAGCCAACATATAGATATTGATTACCCTGTAGCGGGTTTGGGAGAAAGAGTAGCGGCTTACCTGATCGACTTTACTGCATTTCTGGTTATTTATTTTCTTGCGATTATCGTATTTGCGACCATTGGGTTTCAAGAAAATTTTGATAATATTTTCTTCTTGGCACTGGTAATTGTATATGGCATTTGCTATGTTTTTTATGATTTTCTATGTGAGGTAGCTTTTAACGGTAGGAGCTTGGGTAAAAAATTGATGAAAATAAAAGTAACGAGCTTAGATGGGGGACAACCTAGTATTGGCCAATATTTCATCCGCTGGATATTTAGGATAGTTGACTTTACACTTACGGCCAACTTACTTGGTTTCATCAGCGTTGCAGTATCTGAAAAGAAGCAACGTATTGGCGATCTAGTTGCTGGAACTACCTTGATTAGAACTGTACCTGCTACAAAAATTGAACATATTGCTTTTCATCCGGTTGGAGAAGAATATACACCTGTTTTCGAGAATGTACATTTCTTGTCTGATAAAGACATTGAATTGATCCATGAGGTAATTGGAACATATTACCGCACGCATAATGCGCGGTTAATTTACCAAATGACGGCAAAAGTTGCCGAGCATTTAAAAATAGAGATCCCACAGGGCATGAATGAAATGCAGTTTTTACAAACCATTTGCTCAGACTACATCCACCTGACATCAAAAGCTGTTTAACAAAAAAGTGAAGCTTTTTAGGGCTTCACTTTTAGCATTTTAAAAATGATGAGGGCGTTATTATTTAATTAAGACTTTTAGGTTTTCGGTTTTAAGTGCGCCTTTAACTTTAAGAATATATTGTCCAGAAGGCAATTGCTGGTTACCTAGAAGATAATTGCCTTGTCCTTGTGCTATTTGTAGCCTCTCGGTATGTACTGTTTTACCAAGCATATTGGAGATACTTACCACTACCTCTTTTCCAAAGGAAGAAGAAACAGCTAGGTTAATTTCTTTAGCCGTTGGGTTAGGATAAACCGTTACCCCTACCGCTGCCAATAGTTTAAAGTTGACGATCTGGAGACTTCCCTCGTTAAGCTGGCCATCTAAATCTACCTGCTCTAGTTTATAGTAGTTGAACCCGTTTAAAGGATTACGGTCTGTATAGTTGTATAATTTTCGAGTGGAAGAGTTGCCTGCTCCTGCAATCCTACTTAACTCGGTAAAGTTTTTACCATCGATAGAACGGCTTAAAATAAATTCTTTGTTGTTAAGTTCTGCTACGGTTTCCCATTGTAACCTTACGTTAGCTGCATCTATTTTAGCCGTAAAGTTTAACAAGGTTACGGGCAGCACACCTCCGTCGTTAATAACCCATCCTTTAGTATTGATAAGGAGATCTCTGTGCTGTTGTGCCTCTTGTTTGTAGGTTAAATTTAACGCCCCTAAAGTTAGATTGGTTGGTGAGTTTACATTTTCTGCCCATCCTTTTAGCGTAAGACCATAATTAGTGGTATTTAATGCTGAGTTATCGAGCATATTAGTTAAATCTACACCGCTTTTTAAAGTCCAGCTACCCAAGTTTTGATTAAGACCACTTGACTGAAACATTCTAGACATATTGGTTGCATTACTTACGTTCCAAGCAGTAATGTTTTGGTCAAAGTTGGTTGCTCCAGAAAACATGGCAGACAGATTAGTTACATTGCTTACATTCCAATTACCGATATCTTGATTAAATGATTTTGCCCCAGCAAACATAAATGAGAGATCGGTTATTTGTGTCAAATTTGGCGCATCCGCAGGTAATGAGGTTAAGTTTTCTGCAGCTACAAACGCACCCATTAAGTTTGTCCAACTCACATTTCCCCAACTATTTACAGCAGTTAATCCCTTCGCCGGATTTGGAAATCCGTAGGTAGCGAACCCACTAAAGGTGCCACTTCCAGGCTTGATGTAAAGCTTGTAAACCCCTGTTCCATTAGTTAAGTTAGAAAGTATCAAACTCTGTGGATTGCTATTCACCAAATAGGCACCCGAGTTGGTATTCTCCTCGTCACCAACTTTTTCCCAATAATATTCGTAATTGGTACCAACGGTGTTAAAGGTTACGTAGTTACCAGTTGGTATTTTACTTGTATCCCAGGTGGTAATAAAAGCATTGGTATGGTCTATGGTTAAAGCTGTACCAGAACGGTAAACAGCCAAAAACGAAGCTGGGTTCCTTCCTGCAGTATTAAAACCACCCGCCACATATACATCACCTCTTAAAAAATCAATACTTGTAGGATAAGCGTTTAAGCCCGAGCCTAGACTACTCCAATTATTCCCGTCCCATTTTGCTAGTCGATTTACCGTAATACCATCAATGGTAGTAAAATAGCCTCCTACATACATATCGCTACCCGAAATTTTTATTACATTAACACGTCCATCTATACCTGTGCCTAAGCTGTTAAAATTAGCTCCATCCCACCTTGCCAAGTATTTAAGATCGGTATTGCCTCCTGCCTCAGTAAAATAGCCTCCTACATACATATCATTACCTGATAGCGCAATAGCACTAACCATATTATTTACTCCCTGACCCATGCCGCTCCAACTAGTGCCATCCCATTTGGCCAAATATTTAAGATTGGCATCACCACCCGCGGCAGTAAAACTACCTCCTACGTACACATTATTACCTGATAGCGCAATAACATTAACCGTATTATTTACGCCAGTGCCAATGCCGCTCCAACTAGTGCCATCCCATTTCGCCAAATATTTAAGATTGGCATCACCATTTGTGGCAGTAAAAGCACCTCCTATATACATATCTGTACCCGAAAATGATATGCTATTAACCGTATTATTTACTCCCGTAGCAAAGCCACTCCAACTAGTGCCATTCCATTTGGCTATCCTATTTACGGTTAGGCTTCCCGCAGTCGTGAAGCTACCTCCTACGTATATAGCACCTCCCGAAACCGTTATCGTCATTACTGCACTATTTAATCCCGTACCCAAAGCGCTCCAATTGGTCCCATCCCATTTAGCTATATATCTAGTGTTTGGCACACCAAATACCGAATCGAAACTGCCACCTATATAAACATCATTACCTGAAACCGCTATGGCTCTAACCAAACCGCCCACACCCGTACGCCAGGTGCCCCAAGCAGTACCATCCCATTTGGCAAAATATTGGAAGTCATTATTACCGCCTGCAGCATTAAAAGTGCCCACTACATATACATTGGGGCCTGTTACAGCTATACCCAAAGCCTCAGCGTTTACTCCATTAGCAGCCCCAGTACCTAAACTACTCCAAGTTGTTCCGTTCCACTTTGCTACGCGATTTACAGCAGTACTACCTGCCATGGTAAATTGACCAGCTATATATATATCAGTACCAGATACTGCAATAGAATTAACCGTGCTATTTAATGGCGTTGGAGCCAAAGTGCTCCAAGCGCTGCCATTCCATTTGGCTAAATATTTAATAGCAAAGTTACTCCCCGCCGAGGTGAAGCCTCCACCCACATAAACATCGGTACCCGATATGGCAATAGTCTTAACGGAATTATCATTAAATCCTGTTGCCAAAGCACTCCAAGTATTACCATCCCATTTAGCTATTCGATTTACCGTAGTACCACCTGCTTTAATAAAGTTTCCACCTACATATAAGTCTGTTCCCGAAACGGCCAAGGCTAAAACATAACCATCAACACTAGTCCCCAAAGCACTCCAAGTATTACCATCCCATTTGGCTATAGATTTAGCATCTTGGTTACCCCCTACCGAAGTAAAGGTTCCTCCTATATATACATCACTTCCAGAAATAGCTAAGGCATAAACCGTATAATTTGTTCCTGCTGTACCAGAGCCCAAGGCGTTCCAACTAACCCCATCCCATTTGGCAACTCCTTTTGCCGAAACACCACCTATTTCAGTAAATGCTCCGCCTATGTATAAATCCGTTCCCGAAAATGCTATTGCAAGAACATAAACACCTATACCACCTCCCACAGCATCCCACCCCGTTCCATTCCACTTATAAATACCATTAGTAGATCCAACATATACATCAGTATCGTTAATAGCAATACAATTTACATCACCAACCATTCTATTAGAAAGGCTATTGTCCCATTTATCATCATTTATTGGGGCTGATGTGGTAAAAATGGGCTCTCCATTTTTACCTTCTCCCATAACAAACCCCGCTGTATTAAAGCTACCACTTATCCCTTTTTTAAGGGTACCATTAGGATTTAACACTTCTGAAAGAGATCGTTGGTTGTTGGTTAACGAGTCGATAGCATAAGAGCTATGAATACTCAGCAACAACATCAAAAAGAGTATAAAAAAATGTTTTGATGTGTAAAACTTTGCCATAGTTGGTTTAATTGATTAATCATTGAGAATACGCCCCAAAATTACCCCACTAACCAATACCCACAAATAGACCCTAGGGTTCTATTTTCGATGTAAAGTCTTTATTTTATTAGGAGAAGTTCTATTAATTACTCATTTTTAGCCCTTGAACGTCTAGCCGAAACCGCCATTTTTAACTAAAACATGTGTAAAGTTTTACCTAGTCTGTTCGTTTCTTTTTTGATTAGTTTGCTGAACCTTAATTTGTTCGGCCAAACAGCCATAGTATATGACAGCGGCAGAGACGCCCTATCACTAAAGCCTTATTTTGAGATTTTTGAAGACGATGAAAGAGTTAATACTTACCAAACTGTATTTATTAACCCGGCATTATTTTCGGCCATTCATCATTTCAAATACAAAAAAAAGAACAATGATTTTTGGTTAAAAACTAGTTTAATGGTTAAGCAAAACACCAATGCCATTATTTCTTTTAAACACCTTACCCATGCAGAACTTTTTCTTATTGAGAACGGAGCGATTGAAAAAGCCATTGTTAGGAAAGCTGGAGCTTTTAGGCCTATTAATGATATTACAAAAGGAGATAGCCGTTTTCACTTTTCATTAGAGTTGCTGCCAAATATTAACTACACGCTGCTAATTAAAAGCACTCATACTAAGCAATACGACCCCGTATTTGATTTTGTATTGAGCAATCGTGATGACTTCGTGGGCAAACAGCATCAACGCGAATTAATAGACCTTTGGCTTCAAGGGGCATCCGCTCTTTTGGTACTATATATTTTTCTCTCCTGGTTTTCTACCCGCTATCGTCCTTTTATTTGGTTGATGTTATTTGCGCTAGGCTTTCATTTTTATAACATCTCTCAAACCCGGTACCTTATTGATTGGTTTTTCCCATCCAATCCTCAAAAAGGATGGCTTTTGGTACAATCTTTTTTACATTTAGGTCTTTTTGGCTTATTTACACTACTTGTAGATTCGTGGAATATCAAAGAAAAGAATATCAAACTGTATCGTTATGGTAAAACAGTCATTATTTCCATCATTATTATAGCCATTACATCACTTTTCATTAATCACTTTTTTTCAAACTACAAGCTCTCTACCCAAATCAATATTATTTTCTCGCTAATATTTATCTCTTATGCGATTAGCACACCTATAATTCTTTGGAAAAAATTAGATAAACAGGAGCGTTATCTCGCTTATGGATTAGGCCTTTATGTAGCCGCAACCACCTTCTTTAATATCACTATTAGTTTATGGGGCGAGCAGCTTTATCTCGTCACTCCAATAGTCACCAAAATTATCTCAATTATTGTTGTTTTGCTCTTTCTCACTGGGCTTAATGCCAGATTAAGGCAAAATGAAAAAGACAGGATGCGCTACCTCAACGAACTCAATCTTCTTCAAAAACATCAGAACGAGCTACTCGAAGAAAACGTAGCCGCTAGAACTGTTGAATTAGAACAACGAAACCAGCGTATTGAAACACTAATGAACGAACTTAACCATAGGGTAAAAAACAATCTTCAGTTGTTATACAGCCTAAACAGTTTACAGCTCCCGTCTGTTGCAACACCTGCTACTTCCCACATCCTTAAGGATAATATTGCCCGAATTAAGGCGATGATGCTAGTGAATGAGAGTTTAAATCCGATCTACAACAAGGGCGAAAAGGCAACTTCCTTAAAGGATTTCATTGCTGAAATTGTAACACATTCCAAAAAAATGTTTGCTTCCCAAACCCCTACTGCCATTAAGCTAGAAATAGACCAAAATTTAATCTTAGATTCTAAGGTTGGTTTGTCGCTAGGGTTGATTGTTTCTGAGCTGATTACCAATTCATTTAAACACGCCTTTATCCATGAGCCCAATCCAAAAATATGTATTCGTATTTACGTAGAAAACCAAGAATGGAATATGTGGTATAGTGATAATGGTACCGGAATTAACACCGAGAAAGTCAACACTTTCGGATTGACATTGATCAAAGATCTTACTAGGCAATTAAAAGGTACCTTCAATGCTTTTAATGAAAATGGGCTACAATATTCCTTTACTTTTCCAAACTTAACTTAGATGCGCATACTGATTGTTGAGGACGAGATTATTATTGCTCGATTTATTGAACAGCAGCTGAAAGCGAATTTCAATTGCGAAGTGGAATTGGCTGTAAATTTCAAAGAGGTAGATGAGCTTATTCCCGATTTTTTACCACACCTTGTTTTGTGCGACATCAATCTCAACGAAGATGATGATGGTATCCAACTCATTAGTAAACTTCAACAATCGTACGGGTTTGGCACCATTTACATCACTTCTTACCAATCTAAAGCAATAATTGAACGTGCCCTGATCACCAAGCCTTTAAATTACATTATTAAACCTGTAGACGAGACCAAAATTTATACTGCGGTTAAATTGGTTGAAAGTACTATTGCCATGCAAGCTAAGTTTGGCCAACGCATAGCTAATGCACTGCCGATTGGTCATATCGAATTAGAGATCATAAGGCTAATCCTAAAAGAAAAAACCACCAAACAGATTGCCGATATTTTGTTTCTGAGTCCTTATACCATCAAAAACTATCGTCATAAAATATGCCGAAAACTAAAACTTAAGGACGAAAATAATGCTTTGCTAAAATGGGCGCTACAAAACGAAGAGTTAATTGTTTAAGGTAAATCACAGATTAAATCAACTGAGGTAACAAGCAGTTTTCCCATCATTCATGCTTTGGTAAAAATCTATTCATTCAATACTACCTGCTCAGCTATTAATTTAGCCCATTCGGTATACATTTTTGCCGAGGGGTGTAGGCCGTCTCCCGCAATTAGGGCTTGTTTCTTGATCGCTTGACGGGATATGTCGGTAATATCTACATAAGCTACTTCCCTTAATCGTGTTTCTTGCTTATTAATTTCATTGAAAGCATCAATCTCATTACTAATCGTTTTCAAATCTCTGCCGCTTTGCTTGGCAAATTCGGTAACGCCCCAATCTGGAATAGCAACCACATAAACCGCATCTTTATCTCCTCCAGCAAAAGCTATGGCGGTTTCTAGTAATTCTGCAAATTCTTTCCGGTACAGCTCCTGCGAGTAGCCCCTGTACTGATTGTTTACACCAATCAACAGTGTAACCAAATCAAAAGTCTCGGTAATTTGTTCTTGCTGTATGGCATGGCGCAGTTCATCGGTAGTCCAGCCCGTTTTAGCAATCACCTTAGGGCTATCTACCTGTTTTCCCTTAGCACATAGTATCTCCGCTAACTGAAAAGGAAAGGATTCTGCCTGTTCCACAGCCTCACCAATAGTGTATGAATCGCCTAATGCTAAATAAGACATGGTATTTGTCATGAATGGATATAATGAGATGAACTTTTCTATTTAACTAAACCAACTGCATGTTAAAAAGGTTAGCAATATGCCCTTTTAATTTTATTTTTACCTCTTCTATATCTAAAGCTCTGCCTAGTTCTCTTTGCATAGAAGTTACGTCTTTATCGTCTATGCCACAAGGCACAATATTTTTGAAATAACTTAAATCTGTATTCACATTAAATGCAAAACCGTGCATAGTTACCCAGCGACTGCAACGTACACCCATTGCACAAATTTTGCGAGCCTTTTCATTATCCGCATCTAACCAAACGCCGGTATAGCCTTCATACCTTCCCGATTTAATTCCGTAATCTGCCAATGTAAGAATAATGGCTTCTTCTAAGGTGCGGAGATAAAGATGGATATCAGTAAAAAAATTATCTAAATCTAAAATAGGATAACCTACAATTTGTCCAGGCCCATGATAAGTAATATCTCCACCTCTATTAATTTTATAATAGGTAGCTTCCTTTTCTTCTAAGCCTTTTTCATCAAGCAACAAATTTTCTGGCTTACCACTTTTACCGAGTGTATAAACGTGTGGATGTTCGTTAAAAATAAGATAGTTGGGTGTTTCCAGAGCTGTATTCTCAGTTCTGTTCTTAGTTTTTAGTGCTACAGTTTCATTAAAAACTGCTTCTTGCTTATCCCAAGCTTCCTGATAATCGGTTAAACCCCAATCTATATATCGTACTTTTTTGTTCATTTTTTATAGTCCGAAAGTCGGGAAGACCGATTTCGTATTATTTAATCATTCAAAATTCAATAATTACCGTCAGCCTATCACATAGCCCAACATGTAGCCATCATCAGTTTTAAAATAATTTACCTCTAGCTCTTTTGTCTCTCCCGGCAAATCTACAATGGCAATCAAATCTCCCTCATCACGTAACTTAAACGGCTTAATGTGAATATCTCGCTTGAATTCCAGTTCTTTTCTACCATGCCATTTATAAATCGCTTCCTTCGCACACCAACAAACATAGAGGCCATTGATATTGTCGCCAATTTGTTTCTGTGCTAATTCTATATCCGATAGGAACTTATGGCGCACCAACTTGATTTTATGTTTGATCATTTCCATATCTAGGCCTACTTTTTTGTCCTTATCGCGACTGATCATTACAGCTGCATAATCATAAGAATGGCTTAGTGAAATATGATAATCATAGTTAACCAAATAAGGCTTACCATGGTCATCCATTTGGCAATCGATATACTCTTTGGTATCGAGCATGGTTCTGAGCAATAAACGAGTGCTTAACCACTGCAGAGCTCGCTTTTCACTTTTGAAAGA
This sequence comes from Flavobacteriaceae bacterium PS02338, assembly GCA_029959615.1. GTDB lineage: Bacteria > Bacteroidota > Bacteroidia > Sphingobacteriales > Sphingobacteriaceae > Pedobacter. Next base: position 418,157 of record JASCOD010000001.1, read on the forward strand.
ATCGATGATAGCTAACTCATGCTGTTTAAGCTGTAGGCCAGACATTAGCTGCTCATGGCTCTCTTCGATTTTCCACACCGCAAGCTCGGTATGTTCATCAATTTTTAAATCAAAAACTACGGGCATCCTCTATTTAAAAAATCAATACAAAAGTATCTTAAATTAATCATAATTTAGTCCAAAAAACTTAAAAATGATATTATCGGACAAACGGATACTTGAGGAGATTGACAAAGGCACCATCATTATAGAACCTTTTAAACCCGAATGCTTAGGCACCAACTCTTATGATGTGCATTTGGGCAAATATTTAGCTACCTATAAAGACCGTGTACTCGATGCAAAATCACACAACACCATAGAGCATTTCGAAATCCCTAAAGAAGGTTTTGTACTGCAACCAGGCACTTTGTACTTGGGCGTTACCGTTGAATACACCGAAACACATGGCCATGTCCCTTTTTTGGAAGGCAAAAGTAGTACTGGCCGTTTAGGTATTGACATTCACGCTACTGCCGGCAAAGGCGATGTAGGTTTTTGCAACACTTGGACTCTAGAAATCTCTTGCGTACAACCTGTTAGGATATATGCAGGCATGCCCATTGGCCAGCTCATCTATTTTGTTGTTGAGGGAGACATTACCAACATGTACAACACAAAAAACAACGCAAAATACAATAACAAGACCACTAGACCAGTGGAAAGTATGATGTGGAAAAACAATTTTTAAACTCTTTTGAACCTTGTAACTAAAATAATAGTCTATATATAGTTAGTAAGGTGAGCTTTTTTGTAACTTAACACTATAAACATCATCAAATCAAACGCTAACAGAAAGAAAGCTTGACATAAGTGAACCAAAATTATGAATTACTTCAATGAAAATTAAACTCCTAACGCTAGGCACCGTCCTTTTAAGTATCATTAGCTCTTCCTCTCTTTGGGCACAACATGCTGATTTGGATAATTTTGTTAAAAAATTGGATGAAACGACTAGTAAAAACGCCCAAGAAAAGGTTTACTTACATTTAGACAAGCCATATTATGCCATTGGTGATGATATTTGGTTTAAAGCTTACACCGTAAATGCAAAAACAGGATTGCCATCTACCATTAGCGGTTTGCTTTACGTAGAACTGATCAACGAGAAAGACTCCATTACCAAACAGTTAAAGCTACCCATGAGAAGCGGCATTACTTGGGGAGATTTTAAACTAACCGATTCGCTTAGCGAAGGCAATTACCGCATTAGGGCTTACACCCAATGGATGCGTAATGCTGGTGCAGATTTTTACTTCGATAAAACGATTAAGATTGGTAACTCTTGGGCAAATAAAGTATTTACGAGCTCTAATAATGTGGTAAGCACTGACAACAACTTACAAAAGGTTACCACCACCATAAAATTTACAGACAAGCAAAATATCCCTTACGCCAGTTCTCAGGTTACGTATGAGGTAAAACTGAACAACAAAACCGTAGAGAGGGGAAAAGGCCAGACCAATGCTCAAGGCGAAATTATCATAGAAACGGTAAACAAGCAGCCTGAAGCATTAAAAAGTGGACATATTGTAGCCAATATCACTTTGCCCAACAAGCAAGTGATTAGCAAAGACATTCCACTTAAAACCACATCAAAAAATATTGACGTACAGTTTTTCCCAGAAGGAGGAAAACTAGTGGAGAATTTACCTAACAAAATTGGGTTAAAGGCAATAAACAGCAATGGATTGGGCGAGCTCGTTTCTGGTGTAATTATCAATAATGAAGGCACCGAGATTTCTAAGTTTGAAACCAATAAATTAGGAATGGGATCTTTTTTCCTTAACCCAATTGCCGAACAGATCTACAAAGCTAACCTAGTATTTGCCGACGGGTCTAAAAAGACAGTTAATCTTCCTACCGCAGATAAAAGCGGTAGAGTACTTTCGGTTAGCAATATCGATAGTGCCAAAATGTCGATAAAGGTTTATTTATCAGAAGATCTTTTAAACAAGGAGGAATATAACCTCATTGCCCAACATAACGGCATCGTATATTTTTCTACCAAAGTGGCTTCTTCCAAACAAGTTGTGGCCTTAACCGTTCCTAAAGATAGCCTACCTTCAGGCATCATTCAGATTTCATTACTTTCTGCTAATTTCAGTCCTTTAAACGAGCGTGTAGTGTTCGTTAACAACTTGCAGGACAAGATAGATATCAAACCAGAGAACCTAAAGCCTAGCTACGGAAAAAGAGCAAAAATGGATCTTTCCTTAGCGACAACAAACAGCAACAAGCCGGTTCAAGGCAGTTTCTCTGTTGCAGTAACCAACTCTTCTACGGTAAAGCCCGATCTTGAAAACGAAACAAATATTCTTACCAAATTGCTATTAACTTCAGACTTAGCAGGCTATGTTGAAAAACCAAACTACTACTTCCTAAATAATGATAGAAATAGCCGATACGATCTAGACAATCTTTTGCTTACACAGGGTTGGAGAAAAGTAGACTGGAAACAAGTAGCTGACGGTGCTGAGCCTGTGGCTAAATTTCCTGTAGAAAAGAAACTTCAGATTAGCGGATTGGTAACTAAGGGAGGAAAACCTGTAGTAAAAGGGAAGGTATCTTTAGTTTCTTTCTCTGGTGGCTTCTTTATGACTGACACCTTAACTGATGATAAAGGTCGCTTTAACTTCGACAAAATCGAGTTCTTAGATAGCACCAAATTTATAGTTCAAGCTCGTACCGATAAGGATAGAAAGTTTGTGGAAATTGTAATGGATGCAGTACCAGGACAAGTGATCAATAGAAACCCAAATACTGGTGATATCGAAGTTAACGTCAATCAATCACTAGCGGCCTACTTACAAGAGAGCAGCAAATATTTTGATGATCAAACTAAACGTGGGCTACTTAACAGAACTATTTTGTTAGACGAAGTAAACATTGTTGAAAAACGCAAGCCAAGCTACGAGTCTTCTAACATTGGTGGTGCAGGTAACGCAGATGCCGTGTTTACAGCTAAAGATCTAGAAACCGCATTCTCACTTTCTCAATATCTGCAAGGCAGAATCGCTGGTGTTCAAATTGTAAATGGACAAGCATTTGCTAGGGGAAATCAAAGCCCAATGGCCATTATGGTTGATGGTATGAATATTGGCGGAGAAGACTTTAACTTAGATGACATTGTTGTTCAAGATATTCAGACTGTAGAAATCCTTAAAAGTGGTGCTACAACAGCCATTTATGGCATGCAAGGTGGTGCTGGTGTAATTGTGATTACTACCAAGAGAGGAGAAGGCGTTAGGTCTGTTAATCCTTACACTCCTGGATTAATTAATTACGTACCAAAAGGTTATGCAGTGGTAAGAGAATTTTACTCGCCAAAATACGATGTAAAACCTGACAGTAGACCAGACCTAAGAACAACTGTTTTCTGGGAACCGCAAATGGTAAGTGACGTAAACGGAAAGGCTAAGATCAGCTATTTCAATACCGATGTACCTGGCACTTATAGAATAGTGGTAGAAGGAATTGATGTACATGGTAACCTCGCTAGAAAAGTAATTACTTATGAAGTAAAATAAGGGTGCTTTTATTTTATGCTTGCATAATAAATTCAAACCTCTTAGCTTTATAAAAATATAAACATAGAGCTAAGAGGTATGAATACAATTTCCACATCTGTAAAAGACAGACTTGCCATCATCACGCTAAACAGAGGCAAATCCAATTCACTCAACCGAGAAATGGTTACAGAATTGCAAGATATGCTTCATAACATTGAGCATGACGACAACATTGGAGCTGTAGTAATTACCGGCAAAGAGCAGTTCTTTTCTGCTGGCTTAGACCTCATAGAACTTTATCATTACAACGAAGAAGAAGCCAAAAGTTTTTGGCATTTGTTCCTCAACTTCAGTGCAAAAATTACTGCATTCAAAAAGCCATTAATTGCCGCTATCAATGGTCATAGTCCTGCTGGCGGCTGTGTAATTGCACTGGCCTGCGATGCAAGAGTAATGGCAGAAGGAAAGTATATTATTGGTTTAAATGAAGTTCCTGTAGGGATCATTGTTCCAAACAGCATTTTTAACTTATATTCATTTTGGCTAGGCCAAGCTAATGCTTATCGTAATTTATTAGAAGGCAAACTCTTTTCACCCGAAGAAGCATTGGCTGTAGGCTTGGTTGATGAAGTGGTAAAACCAGAAAGTATTATGACAGCCGCCGAAAGAAAAGCTAGAAAGTATATGGCTTTTGAAGCAAATACTTGGCAGCAGAGCAAACTCAACCTGCGTAAGGACATTATTGCAGCTACCAGTGCTGATCAAAGTGCCGCTTTAGAGGTAATGCTGAAACAATGGTGGTCGCCTGCAACAAGAGCCATTTTAAAATCGTTGATAGACAACTTGCAGAAACCAAAATCATAATTGTTTTATTGCTGAATTGCTAGTCCTTAATATCTCCAACTTAAGGTCTCATATCTCACATCTCAATACTCAAATCTTATGTACAATCAACCAATGTTAAAAGACGATGCGCTAAAAGGTAAAACTATTGTAGTTACTGGTGGCGGAACTGGCTTGGGCAAAGCAATGGGCATTTATTTTCTAAAACTGGGTGCTAATTTGGTAATTACCAGTAGGAAATTAGAGGTTTTGCAAAAAACAGCTCAAGAAATGGAAGCTGATACAGGTGGTAAAGTTTTAGCCGTACAGTGCGATGTTAGGGAAAATGCGCAGGTTGAAAATGTATTGGCTGAAACTTTGGCAAAATTTGGACGTGTAGATGTTTTAGTCAACAATGCAGCTGGTAATTTTATCTCTCCTACCGAAAGATTATCGTCCAATGCCTTTTCAAGCATCATTGATATCGTGTTAAAAGGTACTGTAAACTGTACTTTGGCTTTTGGCAAACATTGGATTAAAGAGAAACAAGCAGCCAGTGTGCTCAATATTGTAACCACTTATGCTTTTACGGGTTCAGCTTATGTAGTGCCATCTGCCTGCGCAAAAGGTGGTGTATTGGCTCTTACTCGTTCTTTAGCGGTAGAGTGGGGTAAATACGGGATTAGAACCAACGCCATTGCACCTGGGCCATTCCCAACCAAAGGCGCCTGGGACAGATTGTTGCCAGGAGATTTAGCAGAAAAGTTCGATTTCAAAAATAGAGTGCCGTTGAAACGTGTGGGCGACCATCAGGAATTGGCCAATTTATCGGCATTTTTAGTAAGTGACTTCTCTAACTACATCAATGGCGAAATAATTACTATTGATGGTGGCGAATGGCTACAAGGCGCAGGTCAAATGAATGGATTGGAGGCAATACCATCTGAAATGTGGGATATGTTAGAACAAATGACTAGAGGAGCTAAGGGAAGCTAATCACACGCCATTCTTCATAGATCCTTCCGCTGCACGCTGAATGACAAACTGACTAAAAACTAAAGCTAATATACTTTGCTCATTTAACCCTCTTTGTTATTCCGACTTCGGAGGAATCTATTTTCAAATGGACTGAGTGATACCCTAAACCTTAAAAATTACCTCTGTAGCACCGTAACCAAACTTTTCTTTTTTAGCATCCATAAAAGTACGTACTTGGGGATGTTTGCTGATGGCTTTGTGAATTTGATCTCTTAAGGTACCATTACCTACGCCATGAATAAACACAATGGATAGCATTTGATGAACAATAGCTGCATCTAGAGTCTTTTGAAATTGTGCTAATTGCTCATTTAGGATTTCGGTCTGAGATAAGAAATGATGATCGTCCCTTAACCTTTCGATATGCAAATCTATTTCTTGCTGCGGCTTGGCTACTTTCGCTTTTTCTTCTTTTACGCTAAAAAAGCTCTCCTTCAATTTCTGCGCATCAATCACTAAAGCAGGCTCATCTAACCTAATTAACCAGCCATACTTATTGATTTCTACAATTTGATTTTTAGCTCCACTAAAGTCTTTAGATTTGAATCGCTTTTCCAATTGTAAAGAAGCTTTTGGCTTTACATTACCAGAAGTAAAAAACAGATTCTGAAAAGTAAAGTTAGGCCAGTTGTCTAAGTCGCCAAGGTTAGCGGTATAGACTTGCACACAGCTTTTAGGTTGAATGACACCAGCAAATTCACCTTTATAAATTCCTGCCTTTTCTGTTTTTAGAGACAACAGTAATTGATAGGAAGTTCTGTTTACTAAGGTAAAATGTGCTACCACAGAAGCTTTATTGTCTTCAGCAACCGCCAAATAAATACCATCTTCTATAAACTTCTCGTCTACCTTTTGGGTAGGCATCGCATTATTCGCAGTATCTGCATTGCTGTGGTGCCCATGCACATAAGTCAAATTACCTTTAGCCACTGGAATTTCGAAACCATCGGTATCAGTAACTCCAACGGTTAGCTCGTTAATTTCCTTTGTAATATAACCTTCTCTCTTCTCGTCTATGAAACGAACGTAATCTCCTATTTTGAACATATTTTATTTTTTAAGTCCGAAAGTCGGATGTCCGAGTCGGAAGATAAAATCTCTATTATTAAAAAAAAGGTACAAAAGCTTTGAAACGATGTTAAAACTTCAAACCTCACAATCGTAATTCGTAAGTTTAAAATCGTAAATCAGCTTACCATTTTATCAACGCACTGGCCCAAGTAAAACCAGAGCCGAATGCTGCCAAGCAAACCAAGTCACCTTCTTTTATTTTTCCAGCTTCCCAAGCTTCACTCAATGCTATTGGCACTGATGCTGCTGTGGTATTGCCGTATTTTTGGATATTATTGAATACCTTATCGTCGCTTAAACCAAGCAACTGTTGTACATACTGACTGATACGCAAATTAGCCTGATGTGGCACTAATAAATCGATATCTTTCGCTGTATAATTATTGGCTGTCAAAGCTTCATTAATCACCTCTGGAAATTTAACTACTGCTTTCTTAAAAACCGCAGGGCCATCCATGTAAGGTAATGCTGCGCCGCTTTCTATTTGCTCTGGGGTAATGAAAAGCCCACCTAATTCTTGATCTGGAAATGCTGGCTTATCTTTTAGCCACTTATTAGCATGAGCCCCAGGATAATGCATCGCTAGAATCTCCGCATCTGCGCCATCGCTATGTAAATGTGTACTTAAAATTCCTTGACCCTCTTTTTCTGCTCTTTGTAAAACCGCAGCTCCGGCACCATCACCAAAAATTACAGACACATTACGGCTACGGGTTTCAAAATCCATAGCGAATGAATGTTTCTCGCTACCTACCACTAATATATTCTTGTACATACCCGTTTTGATGAACTGGTCTGCAACAGAAAGTGCATACACAAAGCCCGAACATTGGTTACGGATATCTAAAGCACCTACTTCTTTCATCCCCATTTCGCGTTGCAATAGCACACCACAACCAGGAAAATAATAATCTGGACTTAGCGTAGCGAAGATGATGAAATCGATATCGTCTTTGCTAACCTCTGCTCTTTCCATGGCAACTTTGGCCGCTTCAATGCCCATCGTAGTGGTGGTTTCTTCATACCGATCTGCAAAACGACGTTCCTTAATCCCAGTACGTTCTTGTATCCATTCATCGTTAGTTTCCATGAAACGTGACAAATCATCATTAGTGTACACATTTTTTGGTACGTAATGACCAATTCCAGCAATTTTTGAACTATACATAGTAGGTGGTTTGATAAACAAAGATATGGTAATTTACGATTTTGTTGGAATAAAGAGCAAGGAGCAAAGAATAAGGATTGAGAAGGCCAATTTCGTCTTCAAACTTACTTCAAAAATTTTGCGATTAATTTAACGCTAAGTTTTATGTGGTAGCTTTTGTTAGCTAACCCAATTGAAGCGGATATGCTTTATTGTATACGTTAGTAAGACTCTGTAAATTTTGAATCTTACGAAGTCTAGCATACTAACATTCACAAAAAGATTGCAGCAAAAAGCAAGACTATCAGCTCCGAAGAACTACAGATTTTGCTTCTATAAAAAGGTAAGAAATTGATACTGTGAAATGTTTTCGAATCAAATCGAAAATCTTCAATCATAATTCGTAAATCTATTTGTATTTTTGCAGCATGTCGACACAAACCAAGGAAGAAACCTTTACCCTTGAGGAGATTTTAACTTCGTTGAAAACCGTTCATCGCTTAATTCTTTGGAATGACGATGTAAATACATTTGACCATGTAATTTGGTGCATGATGCGCTATTTAGATTACAGTGAAACCCAAGCCGAAAAAATTGCTTGGGAAGTACACAACAAAGGCAAATGCGCAGTATTGGAAGGTTCTTTTACCGAAATGGAAGTGTATCGAAAAATCTTACAGCAAGAAGGTTTAACCGTTACTGTTGACTAGCTTTCTGTAGGTATTCATCTAATTTTTTCTTAGCAGTTTGACGCACTTTTTCCTTAAAGGAGTTGGTCCAACCTAGTAAAAAACCGCCCGCTCCAAAGGCTTGTTTTGCCCATTTGTAAAAATCGAAGGTATCTGTGTGCCTAATGATTTTTCCATCTTCAATTTCAAATTCAGCATCAATTTTATTAATTACTTTTCTGCCTGTTGCCGTAAAAGTATAATGTGCTTCCCAGTAAGCGGTTACTTTATCCCCTTCTTCTCTGATGTTACCAAAGGTTAACTTCATATCACCACTTCTCGAGATCAGCATTTGCCACATAGCCCTAGCTTGTTGCGCATCTAAGTCACGAAAAACAGAATCATTAAAAACGGCATTATCGGCGTAAGTATTCTGCATAGTTTTGTAATCCTTCTGCTGAAAAGCGGTATAAAACTGATGGATCAATTGTTCGTTAGCTGTCATGGTTTGAATATTTGCTTTGCTAATTTAAGTTTATCCAAACAATTAACCTTACAAAAACATTAATTTGATGAAGATGGTTTATCTTTATAAGGATAACCTTAAAAATAAATCTTAAAATAGATGAAAAGACACGCAACCGCCCAATGGAATGGCACAGGAAAAGAAGGTAGTGGTACTTTAACCACGCAAAGCACTACGCTAAAAGACACGCAATATTCTTTCAAAAGTAGATTTGAAGAAGGTGTTGGTACTAACCCAGAAGAATTGGTAGCTGCAGCACATGCTGGATGTTTTAGCATGAAGTTGAGCTTCAACATTTCTGCAGAAAATATCACTCCAGAAAGTATTGAGACTAAAGCTACGGTTAACCTCAATCCAGAGAAAGGTGCGATTGACAATATCCATTTGATAGTGAAAGTTAAAGCTGAAGGTTTATCGCAAGAGAAATTTGATGAATTGGTTGCTGATGCGAAAGCGAATTGCCCAATTTCTAAGTTATTGGATACTGATATTACTTTAGAATCGGAATTATTGTAAATATTCCATATTAGCCACAGATGCACAGATATTTCATTTTTTACCAATAATTTATCTGTGCATCTGTGGCTTAAATCATTTAGACTTCCCGAGTTGGCATCCCCGCCAACTTGTATTGCTTTAAATTCAAATTATGCAGGTGTTATTATGGTAAATTCGAAAGCACTATATTGCTGAACCTCCCAAATTCTCAGATCAAGTAGTCGAAACATTTTTTCAAAATTAGTCTTCGACAAGCTCAGACTGACAAACACAAATAACAAATATCTAAAGATTTATGCTTAACTTCTTTTAACTAAAAACAACGTCGATTTTTTGCAAAAAATAGTACATTTGGTTTTCTAGCTTATTAGAGTACCCGATGAAGAAGATTTTTTTACTATTTGCCTTTGTAATTCTTGCGTTAAACAGCTTTTCTCAAAATGTTTTTAGTCTTTTCGGAAAGGCAAATACCTTTTTCGATCTATTTGCCGCAGGTAAATTTGAAGAAGCACATGCCTATTTCTCTGAAGAAGGAAAAACCAAAGTTACTGCCGAGAACTTAAAGCAGTTTTGGGCCAACATGGAAGGCAGAATGGGCAAAGTGAAGTCTATTGATGCCGTAGGAAGTAAAAATCAGGGTGAATATTATGCCATCACTGTAAGTGGTGAATTCCAGTATGACAAACAAGATTTCATCTTATTATTCGATAAAACAGAGAAACTGGTAGGGATGCACTTACCCCCAAAAGCGGTGACTTACAGATCTCCTGGTTATGCAGACAGCACCCTTTACAAAGAAAAATCTACCTATATTGAATGGCCAGGTCACCAATTGGCAGCGGTAATTACTACGCCAAAAGATGGCAATAGTTTTCCGATTGTAATATTGGTACATGGTTCTGGTCCTAATGATATGGATGAAACCATAGGTCCCAATAAACCTTTTAAAGATATTGCTGCTGGCTTAGCTGTAAATGGTATTGCATCTATTAGATATGTAAAGCGTACCGTAATTTACCCTAATGAGTTTGGCAAAGCTTATACCGTTAAGGAAGAAGTTTTAGACGATGCACTGCAAGCCATTGCTTTGGCAAAAAAAGTTGAAGGCGTAGACACTAAACAAATCTATGTTTTGGGCCATAGTTTAGGCGGCATGTTAGCTCCTAGAATTGCCACACTGGCTCCAGAATTAAAAGGAATAATTTTAGCGGCAGCCCCTGCTCGCAAACTTAGTGATATCATTATTGAGCAGAATAAGTACATGGTTTCACAAACTAAGGATACTACAGCAGCTATGCAGAAAAACCTTAGTGATGCCATTGCTGAAATAGAGAAAACTCGCCTCACCAAATTAGGTAAGATAAAGCCAGATTCTCTTCTATTGGGCCTACCAGCAACTTACTGGGTTGATTTAAATAGCTATGACCAAATAACGGTAGCAAAAAAATTAAAACAACGCATTTTTGTATTGCAAGGTGGTTACGATTTCCAAGTACCAGAAACAGATTTTAATTTATGGAAGGAAGCTTTAAGCAACAACAGTAACGTAAGCTTTAAACTATACCCAGATTTTAATCACTTATTTAGTCAACAAGAAGCAAAAGGCAACATGTTGCAATACCAAAAACCTAATAATGTTGAGCAAAGATTAATTGAAGATTTGTCTGCTTGGATAAAGGAATTGTAAAGCATTTCATTAAATCTTAATAAACATGCAATTAACCGAATTAAAGGATAACGCAAATATTTCAAGCGACATTAAATTAAACGCAATTTACGCCCAGTTCAAAGCGTTCATTAGTGAGCTTGAAAAAAAAGAATTAACGCCAGCTATTGTTTCTAATATCAATACCAGCATAGAGCTGCTAAACGCCTCTCCGCTGATGGGAAAAGATTTGATAAAATTGATTAAGCAACAGCAGACAATTATCGTAAAGCAGTTGGAAAAGGAGCTTAAAATTGTATCTAAAAACCATTACCGAAATCTTTGGATGCTATTGGGCTTCACCGCTTTTGGACTGCCAATTGGAGTGACTTTTGGATTAAGTATTGGCAACATTGGACTAATGGGAATGGGATTACCCCTTGGCATGGCTATTGGAGCTGTTATTGGCTCGGCAATGGATAAAAAAGCATTAGCAGAAGGAAGACAACTGGATGTAGAGCTTAAATATTGAGCTACTATAATACCGGCGAATCCCCAATCCACTCAAACCAATTCCTGACTTTAAAATCGTAACCTAGTTTATTAGGTACATTCACAGAATTGATTTGTTTCCAGTCTAGCAACTCATCTCCGAAAAAAGGCTTTTGCATTCCAGACACTTCACATAATTGCGTATAAAATTCTTCTCTTGTTGGATGATGAGGTGTTACAGCATGATAAATCCCTTCAAACTTTTGCGTTTCTAGCAAACGTAAACAAAGTCCAATACAATCTTCTAAAGCTATTAAATTAACAGGTGCTTTTCCGTTGGGCACGTCGTTTCTTCCTGCAAAAAACTTGGCTAAATTTCTGCCAGTTCCAATTAATCCCGCAAAGCGGATAATCGTAGTATTAAAGCTTGTATTAGTTTTAAAAACCTGTTCTGCTGCCATTAAAGCTTTACTAGCATCACTCTTTGGGTTTGGAATAGAACTTTCATCAACTTCAAAATTACCATCTTCAAAAACACCTGTAGAGCTAATAAAAACAACTTCCTTAACATTCATAGCAGCCTCTACTATTCGTTTCAACTTATCGGGATAAGAGCTAGCATTTTCAGTTTTAGCTCTAGGCGGAACATTCACAAATAACACATCTGTATCGAAAAAATCAGATGGCAAATCTGTTGTTTCATTCAAGTTAATTTGAAAAGGCTCAATTCCCGCTTCTCTCAGCTTTTCCAATTTATCTACGCTTGTAGTAGAACCTTTTACCACAACACCCTGCGCTACCAGAGCTTTTGCAAAGGGCAAGCCAAACCAACCGCAACCTAAAATACTTACTGTCTTTATCTCCATTTGCCTGCAAAATAACATTTAAGCCACAGATGCACAGATTTATTCTCTATTTATAAAAAAAATCTGTGCATCTGTGGCTAAATAACAAAACGATGATAAACTTGAATACATTTATTCTGTAATTTTATCGCACAACTCAAAACAAAAAAATCAAATAAAAATGAAATCATCAATCAAATTCATTTTAGTACTTTTTGTACTGGTTACTTTAGGTGAAGGTCTAAAGGCGCAAGGCTTAAAAATGCCTCAACCAAGTACACCGCAAACCGTTACACAAGATTTCGGTCTAGGTAAAATCACTTTAAGCTACGCACGTCCCAATGTGAAAGGACGTAAGGTATTTGGAGATTTAGTGCCTTTCGATAAAGTATGGCGTACTGGCGCAAACTCTGCTACCGTAATTAAATTTACTGATGCCGTTAAAATAGAAGGAAAAGATCTAGCTGCCGGTGAATACGCTTTATTTACCATCCCTGGAAAAACAGAATGGACCATCATTCTTAACAAAGGCACTAAGGAATGGGGTTCTTACACTTACAGTGAAGCTAATGATGTTTTACGTGTAAAAGTAAAACCAACGGCTTTAAAAGATAAGGTTGAAACCTTTACTATTCAGTTCTCAAATGTTTATGATACTACCGCTGATTTACAATTGGCTTGGGAAAACACCTTAGTAAACGTAAAGCTAAGCACTTCAGTTGATGAGCAAGTGATGGCTAGTATTGCAGAAGCAATGAAAGGTGAGAAAAAGCCTTACTTTCAATCTGCCATTTATTACTACAGCAACGGAAAAGATTTGAAAACCGCTTTAGCTTGGATGAATGAAGCAGAAAAGCAAATGACTGATGCACCTTGGGTAAAACTTTGGAAAGCTAAAGTTCAATTGAAAATGGGTGATAAAGCAGGTGCAGCTAAGACCGCTAAAGAAGGATTAGACATTGCTACCAAAATCAAGAATGAAGAGTATATTCGCTTGAACACGCAATTGATAGAAGAGACTAAAAAGTAAGCATTTCGTTCGTCATTTCGACCGATTATATGGAATGGAGAAACCTTTTAAACTAAGGTTTCTCCATTTTTTTGTTTCAACCGCTTCAACTAAATAAAGCAGACCCTGAAATAAATTTAGGGTGACGCGAATTGGCACTCCGTCATGCTGAATTTATTTCAGCATCAATTCTACGGTAACATAAACCCTAAACCATTATACTTACAGCTTCAGCCCTATCCTTAATCAACTTTTGTAAAATGTAAGCTATAATCACGACTGCCAAACATCCAATTACATTGAGCCATAAGTAGGCTACAACCTCTGCAAAACCTAAAATACAAACAATAATCTCAGCTAAGATAGCTGCATAAAATACGGCTTGGCTTTTCACATTTTTAAGATAGAAAGCGACTAAGAAAACCCCCAAAATGGTTCCATAAATAAATGAACCTAAAATATTAACCGCTTCTATCAAATTACCAATTTTACTAGTAAATAAAGCCATAATGATACAAACTACACCCCACCCAATCGTGGCCCATCGTGAAGCATTTACATAAGCGCCATCATTAGCGGTTTTATTAATTAAACGCTTGTAAATATCCACTACAGTGGTAGAAGCTAAAGAGTTTAACGCACTTGCTGTAGAACCCATAGAAGCCAAGAAAATAATAGCGATCAGTAATCCTATCAATCCTTTTGGCAAATATTCTGTAACGAAGCTTAGAAAGATATAGTTGTTGTCATTAGTCGAAGCATCGGCATCATTCTTTTTCATCAAGGAGGTAAGTTCTTCCCTAATTACTTTTCCATCTTCATCTGCTTGCTTTACCAAGACTCGTTGTTGGTCAATTAAAGCTTGGTTATTCTGCGACAAAGCCACATCCAACTTTTCTACTTCTAATTTCTTCTTCTCAAAAAGCTGGTCGTACTTGGTTTGAATTTGAGCTAGCTCTGCTTTATGCTCACTTTTTTCAAGCTTGTTGAGCTCGTAACTATTGAAAAACAATGGTGCTTTATTGTACTGATAGAAAGTAAAAACTAACACGCCAATCAATAAGATTAAAAACTGCATTGGTATTTTCACTAGGCCATTCATCAATAAACCCAATCGGCTTTGCCCAACAGAAGAACCTGTTAGGTACCTTCCGACCTGGCTTTGATCGGTACCGAAATAAGATAACTGTAAAAAGAAACCACCAATAATTCCGCTCCAAACATTGTATGGATTGGTCCAGCTGAAATCAAAATCTATGGCATTAGTTCTACCCATTTTTCCAGCGATGCTGATGGCTTTTCCAAAACCTACACTTTCCGGCAAAAGATGTACTACCATTACCCCTGCAGCAAATAGGCCGCAAAAAATAATAGTCATTTGTAGCAGCTGTGTGTATGAAACGGCTTTTGTTCCTCCAAAAACAGTATAGAAAATTACCAGACCACCCATAAATAACGTTGTGTAGGTTACACTGATATTTAAGATAGTAGAAAGGATAATTGCAGGCGCATAAATGGTAATTCCGGTAGATAAACCACGTTGTATCAAGAACAGAAATGCAGTTAAGGCCCGTGTTTTAAAATCAAACCTTTGTTCTAAAAATTCGTAAGCGGTGTATACCTTCAAACGATGGAAAATAGGTACGAAAGTAATACACAGCACAATCATCGCCAATGGTAATCCGAAATAGAACTGCACAAAACTCATCCCCGATGAATAGGCCAAACCCGGGGCCGAAAGAAAGGTAATGGCACTGGCTTGGGTGGCCATCACCGAAAGGCAAACGGTATACCAAGGCATGCTTTGTCCGCCGAGTAAGTAGGCATCCATGCTTTTTGTACCCCGACTTTTATAAACGCCGTAACCTACAATTCCGAATAGGGTTAACAATAAAACCGCCCAATCTATATTGCTCATTGAAAATATTTAGTAAAAGTGTAAAACAAGGCGATTAATACTACCAACCAAAACATCAGGAGGTAATAAAACTGTTTCCAGGTTTTTACGAATGGCGGCAGTTCATTGGGATTTTCTTGCATTGTATTTTTTGCTTCCTGTCATTCCGACAATAAGAGGAATCTAATAGATGTCTCGTTCCTCGACATGACAAAGTACGGTGATTATTTAGATAGTAAATTCGCAAACAAACGGTAAGCCCCAGGCACACCTGCTGGCAGCTGTCTAAAGAACGACAAAGACGTGTAAACAAACTTTCCTTTACCATAATTTGCAATCAGCAGAGAACCCTCATTTGCAGCCTCGCCTGTGTCATTCATCCTTAAAATAGTTTCATATTTGGGATCGATATCATCTGCGAAATACAAACCTCGCTCTTGTACCCAGCCATCAAAATCTTTGTCTGTAATTTTATTTGGATGGTTCAAAGCTGTATGACTAGGTTTTGTAAAACTTACTTTAGCATCTTCTTCGGTTACTCTTTTGTTTACCAACCTAAAAGGATAAGGACCAAAATTAGTCGACTTTAAGCCATTGTTTACGTTGTACTGTTCTAACAAAACACCACCGCTTTTCACGTAATCCATTAGCTTCGTATGTATGTTTCGAGCTTCTTCATTTACATTAAAAAACCTTACGCCAGTAACAATGGCATCAAAAGAAGAGAGGTTGTTTAATAAGACTTGTGATGTATTTAAATGTACCACCTCGTAACCAACCTGTTGCAGTGCATTAGAGACTAGATCTCCCGCCCCAACAATATAAGCGATGCGTTTTCCTGCTATTTTCAAATCGGCTACCTCTAGTTTGGCTGTTGCATTTGGAAACAAATTGATATTTGGAATATGATCGTAGCGAATAGTTCTAAAACCTTTGCTTTCTATTTCACCAGCAATTTTCACTTCCAATTTCAGTTTCGCAGATGATGAGTTTGCACTCGGAGTAATTGTAAAAACAACAAGCTGACCATCTCCTTTCTGAACAAAATTGAAGTTAACTTTCTCTGGGCTACTTTTCCATCCTACAGGTAAAACAGGCACTACTTCTCCTGCTACATTTTTGGTAAAGCTCTTTAAGTTTACTTCTATCGCCTTTGGCTGGCCATTTACAAAAAGATAAGCTTGGTCGCTCAAAGTTGCTGTTACTTTTGGCGCAATTACCAAAGGTTGATATTGTTCACCTTTAATCGGATCCGTAGATTTGAAGAGGATAGGCAAATTGATTTCCAACGGTTCTCCTTCAATAGTAAACTGAACTTTAGCAGTCAACGCATTCGGATTTTCAGGATAACCAATTTCCTCTTGCTTATCGATAATGTAATAGCCTATCGGATGTTCCTTTTTAAGATAGTAAGGCTGGGTGATATCAGATTTCTCTGCTCTTACATTGTACTTCATCGAAGAAAGACGATTATCTTGCAAATCAATATTTCTGCCATTTAACTGTCCACTGATTTTTAAAGAATTCGAAGCTCTATAAATGGTATTTAAGTTTACGGGAATTGAATCGCCGACAGCATAATTCGCTTCCGGAACAACTGCCTCTGCCCATAAACCAGCGCAAGCTATAATTAATTCATCTAATAACTGCTGATTAAAATCCTGTTCTTTAGCCGCAAGCCTTTTTAGCTTTAGTAAATCTGGTAGCGATGCTGATGGTTGGTTAATTCTATATTGCTGCTGTATTTGGTTCAGTAGAAGCAAAATATTTTTATTGCTCACCGAAATATTGATCCCATCGAATAAGGAAGCTTTCGCAGGTTCACCCGCAGTATGGCTAAAATATTCGAAAGCTTCACCCCTTTGCAGCGGAGAACCAAAGCCTTGGCTTTTATGGTTGGTTCGGCTAACTGCGGCAATTTCTCCGTAGCTTTTACCTAGCAATGGATTATAGGTTCCTATGTTAATCTTCAATTGGTCTGGCGCAGTGGTATTGTTACTGCCAAAATTGTACGTATTCCATAAAATTCGTTTCGCTTTCCAAACCGTTACGCCTTTCTTTAACTGTTCTGGAAATTGCTTTGGATCTGCCGCAGCTACAAAAGCTTCTCTAGCAATAATAGCCGAAGCAGCGTGATGACCGTGTCCAGCCCTGGTGTCTTCTGGAAAACGGGTGATGATCACATCCGGTCTGAATTTTCTGATCATCCAAACCGCATCTGCTAGAATTTGGTCTTTGCCCCAAATCTTGAAAGTTTCAGCGGAAGTTTTAGAGAAACCAAAATCGTTAGCCCTACTGAAAAACTGCTCAGCGCCATCCACTTTTCTAGCTGCCAGAAGCTCCTGAGTTCTGATTTGGCCTAGCAATTCTGCCTGCTCGTTACCAATCAGGTTTTGTCCTCCGTCACCTCTAGTTAAGGATAAATAAGCGGTTCTTACTTTTGCCTCTTTGGCTAGATAGGCTAACAATCTAGTATTTTCGTCGTCTGGATGTGCAGCAATATAGAGCACGCTACCTTTTACCGAAAGTCTAGCAATGCCTTGAGCTATTTCTGCCGCATTAGGAGTATTTGACTGTTGCGCTTTCAAGAAGCACGGCAATAGCATAGCAGCAAGAAAAAATGTCTTGATGTTCATTGTGTATTGGTTGTATGGCTAAAATAGTTAATTTTTGTAAAAGCTTTCAGAAATGGAACGTTGTTTGCATAACTGACACTATATTTTTACAAGCCGCAGATGCACAGATTTTCAGCTATAAAATATCGAAACAAAAAATCATCTGTGGTTAATCTAAACACACACAAGAAATGAAACAACTAATTTTAGCCTGCTTTATCATCCTAGGGTTAGGATCGTGCGGCATTAACAGACAAGCACAACAAATTAAAGCGTTAGAAAAGTGCGATTACCGATTAACTGATGCTACAAACGTTACGGTAGCGGGTACAGATGTCAGAAAATTAATGGACGGAAAATCCGTAAACATGGTCAACTTTCCTGGTATTGCTTTAGGTTTGCTTAGAAAAGATATACCGCTTAGAGCAAAGCTGAATTTAGAAATCACCAATCCTTCTAACTCATTAGCGGCTATCAATAACTTCGATTATATTGTACTTATTAACCGACAAGAGGTTTTCAATGGTTCAGTTGATCAGAGCGTAAGTATCGGAGCCGGGCAAACCACCCAAGTTCCAGTGCAGGTAAACGCAAATATTTACAAATTCTTAACAGACAACAAAATGCTAGATGATATTAGTGCCTTTATAGGTGGGGCTACCAATGGCTCGGAGAAAAAAGGACTGGTTACCTTAAAAATAAGGCCTTCTATTAAAGTTGGTGATGGATTGGTAAAATATCCTGGTTACATTACAATTGACAAAGAAGTAAGCAGCAAAATTTTGTTGTAAGAACAACTTTCTAATAGATATAGAGCCGCATGAGATTTACTTATGCGGTTTTTTATTTTATACTTATCTTTAAAATACATCGAACCTTTTGAAGATATGTCTGAAAAATTCCTAAATAAATATAGGATTTCTTCTGCACGAGCAGCATGGTGGGATTATGGCTCAAACGCCGCCTATTTTATTACCATTTGCACGAACAAAAGAATGCACTATTTTGGCAAAGTGATTAATGGTGAAATGCAATTATCTGCCATTGGCAAAATTGCCCAGCAATGCTGGCATAAAATTCCTTACATTTTCCTTTTGTGATAACGGATGAATTTGTGGCGATGCCTAATCATATTCATGGGATTATCATTATTAATAACATTGATGAACCTAAAATTCAAAATTTTGTATTATCGAATAATAATTCCTTCGTACAGACGCAAAATATTGCGTATCCTGATATACCCAAAGAGACACAGGATTTTGTGTCTAACAAATGACCATAAACCTAAAAACAAATTTGGGCCACAATCAAAAAACCTGGCATCTATTATCCGCGGATTTAAAATTGGTGTGACCAAATCTGCACGATTAATCAATCCTGATTTTGCTTGGCAACCCAGATATCATGACCATATTATTCGTGACGAAAAGGCGTACGAAAATATTTCAAATTATATCCGAAATAATCCCAAAAACTGGAGCAAGGACAAATTTCATCAATAAAAAAGCCCCGATTAAATCGAGGCTTCCATTTATATTTTTTCTCCTTTTTCGAGTTTTTCCTTACGATGTTCTTGCGACAGATAGTGCAACAAGGTATTTAACACCACTGCATTCCAATCGTTATGCAAACTTACGTTTATATTTTTCTTCGTATCGTACATATCTTGCACATGCAATACTCCTTTATCTAAGAAGTATTTGATTTGGCTCCAAGGAATAATACCAGTCTTTGTCTTACCTAAAAACCAGGTTTTGTAAGATACTTCAAACCCTTGATAATCAAATTTCGCGGCACCAACCTCTAGTTTTTCCTGATTATTCAGTTTTTCTATAAAATCGCTCACCAAATGCTTTTTCACATACTGCCATAGGCCCGACATCACGTAATAGTAAGTATGATCTTCTTCCAAGAGTTCTTCAACTTTACTACTTTCAAATTGTACGCTTACGGATTTACCATCTTTACCTTTAACCTCAATTGTATATTTTTTCTTGGTAGGTTTTTTTACCGGACCTATTAAAGATACGCCATATTTTACGGCGGCTACATCGTTACAGGCTATACGAGTTTGATTTACTTCAATAGCATCTGCAGTAATCTTTACTTTTTGCTTTGATGATGGGATGACGATATCTACGTCGAAATTATGGTGCTGCATGGGTTCGAATATACAGATATTTTAGAAATGATAATATACCAAATATCTAGGATTTTCAATTTTAATTTCACCAAGCTTTACCTAAGGTTAAGCCAATAGCTACCGCCAAAAAGCCAACCAACAAACTAGTTAAGGTATAAATAACAAGCAACGTATAATTCTGTTGTTGCAACAACTGGATATTTTCTGATGCGAAGGTGGAAAATGTAGTGTAGCCACCACAAAAACCAGTGATAAAAAGCAAACGCAGGGTTTCATTTTCTGCGGGGGTTCTACCGAATATCCCTGCACATATTCCTAATACAAAACACCCTAAGATGTTAGCGATGAAAGTTCCCAAAGGAAATCCGTAAACAGCATATCTAACCGCAAATACCGATGTAAGAAAACGGAAAATACTTCCTATTCCTCCACCTAACCCTACTAGTAAAATTTGTTTCAACATTTTATTGAATTAGCCACAGATGTACAGATATTCTTCATTTAATATTTATCTGTGCATCTGTGGCAAAAAAATTATAAACCTAATCTATGTTTTCTTAATGTATCTTTAGCAATATCATATCCAGCATCTGCATGACGAATTACTCCCATTGCTGGATCATTATGCAATACCCGCTTTAACCTCCTTGCTGCATCTTCTGTTCCATCGGCAACGATCACCATGCCTGCGTGTATGGAGTAGCCAATACCTACACCACCACCATGATGTAAAGATACCCAACTTGCACCACCCGCAGTGTTAATTAAAGCATTTAATATTGGCCAATCTGCTACAGCATCCGAACCATCCAGCATTGCTTCAGTTTCTCTATTCGGTGAAGCTACAGAACCTGTGTCTAAATGATCGCGACCAATTACAATTGGTGCTTTTACTTTCCCTTCGGCCACCAATTTATTAAATGCTAAACCTGCCTTTTCTCGTTCCCCCTGACCCAGCCAGCAAATTCTAGCTGGCAAACCTTGGAAAGCGATACGCTCTTGCGCCATGGTAATCCATCGTTTCAAACTCTCGTTCTCTGGAAATAATTCCAAAATAACTTTGTCGGTTTCGTAAATATCCTGAGGATCACCACTTAGAGCTGCCCAACGGAAAGGGCCTTTTCCCTCACAAAACAGCGGACGAATATAAGCTGGGACAAAACCAGGGAAATCAAAAGCATTTTTTACGCCGACTTCTAATGCTCGACCACGTAAGTTATTACCATAGTCGAATGTAATGGCACCCCTTTTCTGCAGTTCCAACATCTGCTCCACATGTTTCGCCATAGTGGCATAACTGTTTTTCACATATTCCTCAGGATTTTTCTGGCGTAAATCAGCAGCTTCTTCAACCGTTAATCCCTCTGGAAAATAGCCAATCAAAGGATCATGAGCCGAAGTTTGGTCTGTTAAAGTATCAGGAGTAATGTCTCTATCTATCAATCGTTGTAATAGCGCTACAGCGTTACAAACCACACCAATAGAAATGGCCTTACCTTCTGTTTTATATTGCAAGGCTTTATCTATTGCTTCATCAATATCGTAAGCAATTTCATCAATATACCTTGTTTCTAAACGCTTTTGAATACGCCATTCTTCTACGTCTGCTGCTAGGCATACCCCTTGGTTCATGGTAATAGCCAAAGGTTGTGCACCACCCATGCCACCTAAACCGGCAGTAACATTTAACTTTCCTCTTAGATTACCATCGAAATGCTTTTTGGCCAAAGCGGCATAGGTTTCGTAAGTTCCTTGCACAATTCCTTGCGAACCGATGTAAATCCACGAACCAGCAGTCATCTGTCCATACATCATTAGGCCTTTATCTTCTAGTTCATCGAAATGTTGCTGTGTAGCCCATTTGGGCACCAGTTGCGAATTAGAAATTAATACTCTTGGTGCATCTTTATGTGTTGGCAAAACACCTACAGGTTTCCCCGATTGGATGAGCAAAGTTTCATCATCTTCTAAGCTTTTTAGTGCCTTGATAATTAATTCCAATGCTTCTTTATTTCTCGCAGCTTTACCTCTTCCTCCATACACAATCAAATCCTCCGGTTTCTCGGCAACCGCTGGATCTAGATTATTCAACAACATTCTCAATGCAGCCTCTTGCACCCAGCCCTTGCAATTCAACATGTTTCCGTGTGGTGTTTGACTTACTTTTAGGTTCATATATTTGGTGGTTATATTTATTACTTACCGCCTAAAAACCTTAGCACATTTAAGTCTTCGGTTTATTCATTTCCTTAGATGGTCGTTATTTTGGTCACAGAAATCTAAAATCGTAATTCTAAAATCGTAAATACCTTCAATGTTACAATTTCAAATTTAACGAATTATTAATAATTGCTTAGTTTTGTATTTCAATGTCTGTGAAGAAACGTCATTTCTTGAAACAAATCTCCGCGATAGTAATTCTAGCGATATTTTCGTTGGCTATTACGCCTTGGAGTGCTTTGCATCATCACGAAGACAGCGTTCCTATTCACGAAAAGAATTGTACTCATACCGTACACGTCAAAACTTCTACAGAAAATTGTTTAATCTGTAAAGCTCATTTTGAGAAAAACTTTGTTTCTGACTTCCAGAACTACTTGGTTTATCTTAAAGCAAATCTCGTAGAAAATGTATTTCCATTAGTCGGCAACTCATTTACCGACATCATTGCTAGCTGCCTACGAGGTCCGCCAGCTGATCAATAAATCTACCTATTTCTTTTTGCTATCTTTTTATTGTCAATAGGCGATGAAGGTATAGCCAATTAATTATCCTTTGTTTTACTTAGTGGTATTACCACTGAATTATATTTTTCGTATATGAAAAGGTTACATCTTTTAGTAACTGTTTTTGGCATTTTGCTATCTCTAAATACATTTGCTAACGCATTGGTTAGCATTAAAGGTAAGGTTGTTGATGCCTCAACACAAGCACCATTAGCTGGTGCCACACTATATATTTCTGATTTAAAAGCAAGCACAAGCACCAACAATAATGGTGAGTTCACTTTTAACAATGTTCCATCAAAAGGTAAGTTCCTATTAGAAGTTCGTTATTTAGGCTACAAAACTTCTTCAAAATTGGTTGATTTGTCTGTACAGCAAGAAATCACTTTTGCTATGGAATCGTCTGTTATTGAAAGCGCCGAAGTGGTAATTACCGGAACTCCATTTAGTTCTAACAACAAAACAAACAGCTTAGCTGTAGTATCGGTTAGCCGTGATAAATTGGCGCAATCAGCCGCTACCAATTTAGTAGATGCAATAGCCAAAGTTCCAGGTGTAGCACAGGTAACTACTGGTGGTGCTATTTCTAAACCAAGCATTAGGGGTTTGGGCTATAACCGCGTATTAACTATGGTTGATGGCGCTAGAGAAGAGGGACAACAGTGGGGCGACGAACACGGTGTACAAGTAGACCAGTTTTCTGCAGCTCGTATCGAAGTTTTGAAAGGCCCTGCGAGTTTACTTTACGGTTCTGACGCTTTGGGTGGGGTAATCAACATTATCGATGATTTAGTGCCTGCGGCTGAAACTTACAATGGAAATTTCACTACCAATTACAACACCAACGCAGGTTTAACCGCTTCTTCGTTGATGATGCAAGGCAACACCAATGGATTTGTGTATCGCGGCCGTGTTTCTTACAAAAACGCTTATGGTTTCGGTTATAAAGGTCATGTAGTTCCAAATGCCGGTTTTAACGAAATCAACACCAGTGCCATGTTAGGCCTAAACAAAACTTGGGGCTACACGCACTTAAGTTTATCTCGTTTTGCAACCAATATTGGTTTGGTAGAAGAAGGACCAGATGCTGATGGAAATTATGCCGATGAGGAGGGAAATATCATTAGCAACAGCGATGCTAAATCAAGATCATTAAACCTGCCTTTTCAAAATATCAATCATTACCGTGCGGCTTTAAATAGCAACATACTTTTAGGTGGTGGCCAGTTAAAATCTACTTTTGCTTTTCAGCGTAACATTAGAAAAGAATTTGAAGAGACTAAAGATGAACCAGGTTTAAACTTAGGTTTGAATTCTTACACTTATGATGTAAAATATTCTTTCGCTAATGATGGCAAATGGGAACCAACTATCGGATTACAGGGCATGTACCAAACCAACAGAAATAGTGGAGAAGAATTTTTAGTGCCTGATTATAACAGCAACAACATCGGTGCTTTTGCTTATTTGAAACGCAATTTCGAAAACGGCGCTATTAACGCTGGTGTACGTTATGACTACAAAAAAATTGACGGAAAAGATTTGTTTGAAGATCACGAGGACCATAGAGATCAAATCTTTAGTGCATTTGACAATAGCTTCTCCAACTTTACGGGATCTTTGGGTTTCGCATTTGATATCGCAAAAAACCTTAACTTAAAAGGAAACATTGGTTCTGGATTTAGAGCACCCAACATTGCAGAACTAGGTGCCAATGGTAAACACGAAGGTACTTTTAGGTACGAAATTGGTAATAGTGGCCTAAAACAGGAAACCAGTTTACAGTTTGATTTGGGTTTAACTTACCAAGCAGAAAACATTACTTTGGGCCTAAATGCTTATAGCAATAAAATCTACGATTATATTTATTTGAGCAACTTAAATAATGAAACTATTGTAGCTACCGACCATGATGGCAATACAGAAACACTACCTGTTTATCGTTTCTTACAAACAGATGCTAATTTAGTGGGTGGCGAGGCCTCAGTAGATTTTCACTTGATAAAGGCATTACACTTTGAGAATACTTTTGCTTACGTAAAAGGAACTAACAAAGCAACCAATTCTCCTTTGCCATTTATTCCAGCAGCAAGTTTAAATAACGAAATCCGTTTTGAACCAACCGTAAAGGGGCTAAATGATAGTTTCATTAAAGTTGGTTTAACAAATGTTTTTAAACAAGATAGGATTGATGCGTTTGAAACAGAAACTGATGGCTATACGTTGTTTGATGCCGGAATTGGCACGTCCTTTAAAACTAAAAAAGGCAAACTAAACATTTGGGTTACCGGACAGAACTTAACCAACAGACTTTATTACAACCACTTGAGCCGCTATAAATTAGCTGGCATTTACAACCCTGGTCGTAATGTAAGTTTTGGAATTAGCGTGCCGTTGTAATATTTCACCAACTAGCATAATAGACTTACGAAGTTTTTGAAACTTCGTAAGTCTTAATTCATCGAAATGACAAAAGTTTATAAGTGATTAGATTGGATAAAAGCTACACTCTGCTCAATATCCGTCGCCAACAATCTATCTGCCTCATTAAAGCTGACCACAGTTCTAAAATCACTCAGTAGGTTTTCAATTTTCGTGGAAGATTTCAATGGGCGTCTTAGCTCTAAAGCTTGGGTCGCTGTAATTAATTCAATTGCTAAAATACGTTCTACATTTTCTACCACACGTAAGCATTTGGTAGCGGCATTTGCGCCCATACTCACATGATCCTCTTGTCCATTACTACTTACAATGCTATCAACCGATGCCGGTGTACACAATTGTTTATTCTCACTTACGATAGATGCCGCAGTGTATTGCGTAATCATCAATCCAGAATTTAAGCCTGCATTTTTTACTAGGAAGGGCGGCAAACCTCGTGTTCCAGAAATCAGCTGAAAAGTTCTTCGCTCGGAGATAGAACCAATCTCGGCCAATGCCAAACACAGAAAATCTAAAGTTAAAGCCAACGGTTGTCCGTGGAAATTACCTGCCGAAATAATCAAATCTTCATCCGGAAATACGTTTGGATTATCGGTAACAGAGTTGATTTCTGTTTCAAAAACTGATTGGATATACCGAACGCTATCTTTACTTGCGCCATGCACTTGCGGCACACAACGAAATGAATATGGATCTTGGGTTTGCTTCCCTTCTTGAGCAATCAGCTCACTCCCTTCTAACCAATTTTTAATATTCTCGGCAGTTTGCAGCTGACCCTCATGAGGACGGATGACGTGACTTAAGTTTAAAAACGGATCAATGCGACAATCGAAAGCATCTATTGCAGTAGCTGCAATGGCATCGGCCCATACCAACAAATGTTGAGATTGGAGCAAGCAATGTACTCCATAAGCACTCATAAATTGTGTACCATTAATCAACGCTAAACCTTCCTTACTTTGCAACGTTAAAGATTGCCAACCGAGTTGCTCGTATAATTTAGCAGTGCTGATTTGTTCATCTTTATACCAAACTTCTCCCTCGCCAATTAGCGGCAAAGCCAAATGTGCCAAAGGAGCTAAATCTCCTGACGCGCCCAAAGAACCTTGTTTATAAACTACTGGCAAAATATCGTGATTGTAAAAATCTATCAATCTTTGCACAGTTGTTAAAGCAATACCAGAATGACCGTAACTTAAAGATTGTATCTTTAACAACAGCATCAATTTAATGATTGGTTTTGGCACTTCACCTCCAGTTCCACAAGCGTGAGATAACAGTAAATTATGTTGAAGTATAGTGAGCTTATCTGCATCAACTTTTACGCTCTGCAAGTAACCGAACCCTGTATTGATCCCGTAAATTGGCTCTTCGGTTTTACTCATTTTATCATCTAGATACTGCCTGCATTTAATCACTTTTTCTTTGGCAACAGTCGATAAAGCAATACGCTTTGATGATTGGATAATTTCTTTGATAGCGAAAATAGTTAACCTATCAACGCCTACTTCGTACACGGTCATATCAATTCCATTTGGTCGCTCAAAAGTATAAATAATGATAAATTTAAACTAATTTGTTCGCTTCACGTTTATACAATTATTTGATTCACTATGAAGCGTTTATTCTTATTTGCAGTTGCTTTTATTTTAAATATCAACTTGTTTGCACAGAAAACAGACACTCTATCCATCACTTTAGAACAAGTAAAATATGCCTATCCTATCAAGTATTTTCCAGTACAGCTAGAAAGTCAAGATTTACGAATGGCCTATATGGATGTAGCACCAAGCTCCAAAGCTAATGGTAGAACGGTAATGTTATTTCATGGTAAGAATTTTGGCGGCTATTACTGGACAAATGTCATCAAGGCATTAAGCGAAAACGGCTATCGTGTAATTATACCTGACCAAATTGGTTTTGGTAAATCATCCAAAGCATTTGTTCACTATAGCTTCCATCAAATGGCTAAATGGAACAGCCAACTTTTAGACAGCTTGAAGATTAACAAATCTGTTATTTTAGGACACTCTATGGGCGGGATGCTAGCTACTCGTTTTGCTTTGCTATTTCCAGAAAAAACCGAAAAACTGGTTCTGGAAAACCCAATTGGACTGGAAGACTACAGAGCTTTTGTACCCTATGTAACTACCGAACAGCAATACAAAACCGAGTTAAAAACTACTGCAGAAAGTGTGAAGAAATATTATCAAAATTCTTACTTCACAGAATGGAAACCTGAGTACGATGAATTAGTTCGCATTGCTGGTGGTGTAACTTTCAGTGCAGATTATCCTCGCTGGGCAAAAGTAGCCGCATTAACTTTTACCATGATTTACGAACAACCCGTGGTACATGAATTTCCGAATGTAAAAGTGCCAACTTTGTTATTAATTGGTAAAGAAGACAAAACCATTGTTGGTAAAGGTTTACTTAATAAAGAAGACCAAAGAAAGTACGGACAATATAAAGTTTTAGGAAAAGCTACTGCAGCGAAAATCCCTGGTGCAAAGCTGATAGAGTTTGATGGCGTTGGGCACATTCCTCATTTAGAAAAACCAGAGGAGTTTTTGAAAGCGCTGATTGGGAATTTGTAACAACAAAAACGTCATTGCGAGGCACAAAGCAATCTCTCCAATTAATAAAAGATTGCTTCGTGCCTTGCAATGACGGCAAGAATAAAGTAATTACTTCCTTTCTATAATCGTATAACTCACTTTTTGTGTAGAAACTCTTCCGAAACGGTCAGTAGCCTTAATTTCAATTTCGTGTTTACCAGCAGGTAGTTTCGCAGGAATATCGCCTCTCCATAAGTGAGTGCTAGATTCCGCATTTGAAGGCCTACGCCCTGATAATAACGTTTCAGTTTCATCAAAGCGAGATAAGGTACTTAAAAACTTAGGATCCATCGCTTCTACATAAGTCATGTTTGCCCACTTGCCGCCATCAATAGCATAAGTTACTTTATCGCCTTTGGCACCCATAAACAAATTCACAAAAACACCAGCCGAAGTACGTTTGTATTTTTCTACCACTTTTGGCACGAAAACTTCCATTCGGTAATCTGCATCTTTACCAGCAACTTTGTAATCAATGGTGTACTCGTTTCCTTTAAGATTTAGGAACGCATAACCCTTTGGCGTACCATCACGCATGGTTGAGCTTGGCGTACCATTTGCTTTCAATTCGCCAGAATACCAATCGCCAGAAGTGGTACCAGCATTATATTCGTGATGTGGTTTTTGTTGCAACCAACCATCGGCTTTGCCATAAAAATTTTGGCGTTGTAAATGTGTATGTGCAGACATTGACAAAGTGTGAGGGAAATCCTTCAACAACTCAAATAAACGTTTTCTGTCTTTCAAACGAAAAGAATTTCCTTCTTTATCAGTATCGTTATTCATCAATGGAATATGAAAGGCCAAAACCACTAATTGGTCTTTGCTTACGTGCTTTAGGTCGTTCTCGATGAACTTAAATTGGTCTTCTCTAAAACCTCCCCAATAACCTTTGCCACTTCTTGGGTCTGGGTACAAAACATCGTCTAACACAATGAAATGCACTTTACCATAGTTTAGGGAATAGTTCGCTGGCCCAAAATCAGCTTCAAAAGTCTCGTCAGAAAGACTATCTACTTTAGCATCAAAATTTAAATCGTGGTTGCCCAACAAATTATACCAAGGTAAACCGATCTTTTTAATGGCTTTGATATAGGGATTATTTAGACTTAAATCGTTACCAACTAAATCGCCTAAACTTAAGCCAAAGGCTACATTTTTAATCCCTACAACTTCATCAACAATATCTTTCTCAAAAAAATCTACTTCTTCTTGCGTATAAGGTTGCGGGTCGCCAAATACCAACACTCTAAATTCATCGCTTTCTTCTTTTTTAATCAAAGGAAAATCTAGACTTGCTGGCAAAGCTCCCGTAGGCTTGCTACCAGCAAATTTAAAATCTGCAGGTGAGCCATTTGGCTTGTGGATATAATGATTTGAAGGTTGATTATTTGCATTCAATGGCGACTGATATCCGCTAGGTTTAACTACAAAAATCACTTGCGAATCGCGTTTTGGCAAACTATAGCCACCTTTAGCATCGGTTTTTACTACTTCAACGCCGTTACTAACTGCAACACCTTCTAAACCAACTTCTTTTTTTTCTCTTTTTCCATTTGCATTTACATCATGATAAACCACTCCTTTAATATTTTGCGCAAATACTGAAGAAGAGGCTAAAGAGAAAAACAGAACACTTTTAATTATCGTACCTTTCATTTTGTTTCTTTTGCTTTTATAAGCACAAAACTAGAGGAACTATGTTAAGTCATTAAACAGGTAATATTAAGGCTTTGTGAAGGATAATGTGTTTAGAAAAAAATTAAGCTTTTTCATAAAACACATGTGTCATGTTGAGCTTGTCGAAACATCTCTAAAAATAGTCTTCGACAAGCTCAGACTAACAACTAAAAGTCCTACGGAAGTTAAACCAGTTTTTAACTTTTTAAAATCTCCAACTGCGTAATCACATCTTCTTCCGTAATTGGATATGGCTGGTTGTTAGCAATGGCTTGATAAACCAATTCAAAAAGTTCTCCGTAATTTCCTTGCGGTGATGTTAGTGTCGTAATCTCTCTCTCTCCATCTGAGGTTACCAAGGTTAATATTGCTGCATCTGCTGGAACTTCTATTCCGTAGCCCTTATCTGATGGCGTCATTCCTTTCAACAACTGGCCTTCCTGTGCATCGCCGTGGTTTTTAGAGAATGAGCCTAAGGAACCATTTACCACAAAAGCAGGAGGAATATTTGCTGCCAACAAAGTTGCGGTTAGGTACACATTTAATTGATTTGGATAGGCCAAATGAATGAAAAAATAATCATCAACCTTACTTCCTTCTCTATTATTGGCAAGTACTTTATAAAATCTCTCTGGTTTACCGAATAATGCGATTGCTTGATCTAATAAATGCGGTCCTAAATCATAAGGCAACCCACTTGCTTCAAAGCTAGGATCTTCCTTAAAACCTTTGGGTCCAATTTCATTTCTATACCTATCAAATCGGAAATAAATTTCAGTCAACTTCCCCAATTTCCCACTATCTATAATTTCTTTAGTGATTTTAAAACCGCTATCAAATCTTCTGTTTTGATAAACCAAAGCTTTTTTATCTACCTCTTTTGCCAAAGCAAATAGCTCTTTAGCTTGTGCTACCGTAGCCGTAAAAGGTTTTTCTACCAAAATATGTTTACCGGCTAGCAAACACTTCTTCGCATAATCGTAGTGCGTATAATTTGGTGTATTGATAATAATAAGGTCGATATTTTCATCAGCAATTAGCTCATCGATGGTATCGTAACTAATTACACCTGGATAATCCTGAGCGGCTTGTTTCTTGCTACGTTCTGTAACTGCCACAAAATTAAATCCATCATTTAAGTGAACAAAAGGAGCATGAAACACCTTTCCTGACATCCCATAGGCCATTAAGCCCACATTTATTTTAGAACCCATATTACAAAGCTAAAAGACTAAAGCTAAAAGAACAAAGATTAAAGATGAAAGAGTAAAGACCAAAGCTTAAAGAGTAAGTACATAGCTTGAGTCAAATCTGTATATTTGCAATATGAAGCCAGCAGAAATCAATATTAGATGGAAAGAGCTGCAAGAAAAACTAGCCGAAGATTTTGACTCAGACACTCCTGATTTAAAAGTGGTATTGTTTTTAATTGGTGTACAAGAGTTAGGTAAAGGACCAGGAAAGTTCAGCAAAAGACAAAAAGAAGAGTTAATGCATATTGCTACTTGTCGTTTGTTGAGTGAAATGGGATTTTATGAATTAGAAGCGCTAGACCAAGATGGATGGCCACATTGGAAATTGGTAAAACAAATTCCGGCGTATGCAGGTCTTGAACAAGAGATGCTTCTAAAATCTCTAGCTATCACTTATTTTGCAGATATCTACGAATAAAAAAACCCCGAATTTACTTCGGGGTTTCTTATATCAGATAAATTAGTTTCTAAACTATCCTGCTTTTTCAGCAGCTTCTTTTTTCAATTGCTCGTTAGCTACGATTACAATCTCAACTCTACGGTTAGCTGCACGACCAGCGTCAGTACTGTTATCAGCGATTGGCTCGTTTAAACCTTTACCCTCTGTAACTAAACGTGATGCGGGAACACCTTGAGAAACTGCGTAAGTTTTAACTGCAGCAGCTCTTTTTTCTGATACCGTTTGATTTACTGCAGCAGTACCAACGTTATCAGTATGACCGATAACTTTTACATCAGTTCCTGGGTATTGATTTAACGACGAAGCTAAAGATTGGATGTTCGTTTTAGCTGCATCTTTCAATTCAGTTTTATTAAAATCGAAAAGGATACCGCTATCAAATCTCACAATGATACCTTCACCTTCACGAATTACCTCTGCACCTGGAATTGCTTGCTTAATTTCAGCAGCTTGCTTATCCATTCTTTTACCAATGAAACCACCAGCAGTACCACCAACTGCAGCACCAATTACAGCACCTACAGCTGTATTACCTGCTTTCTTACCAATTAAAGCACCAATTACGCCACCTGCAGCTGCACCAATACCTGCACCTTTTTGAGTGTTGTTTAAGCTATCGCAGCTTTGAAAAATCATTGCACCTACCGATAAAGCTATAGCGACAGTTGCTGTCTTGAATTTTGTAGTCATCATTTCTTTTATTTCGTTTATTATAATGTTGATAAATGTACTTTCAAAGGTAATGCCAAATTTCTCATTAACCTTACAAAATATTCCTAATATGAATAAAATGCGCTCTTAGGATAACAATAGTATAAGCAGATGGTTTTCTCTCTCCTCAATTTGAGCAAAAATTGACCATATTTATATACAAATTACTCAGAAAAGTAAGCTTCCAATTCTTTTAATGAATTTTCATCAGTGTAAAAATCCTTAATTATTTTACCTTTTTCTAGTAGGATAATTCTACTACAAACATCTGTTACATGATTTAAATCGTGACTAGAAATAAATGTAGTTAGCCTTTGTGTTGTACTCAGGTTTTTAATTAAAGCCTTTAGCCTGATCTGTGTAGTTGGATCTAAATTGGCAAAAGGCTCGTCCAGAATTAACAGTTCAGGCTTTTGCATTAAAGCTGCAGCAATTCCTACTTTGTTCTGGTTTCCTTTAGAAAAGTCGCGGATATACTTACCTCGGTTTAAGATCTCACCATTAAAAAACTCTTCGTATTGCTTTAAATAATCACCCACATGCGCCACACTCAGCCCATGTAAACTCCCTATGAAAGTAAAATATTCTTCCGGAGTTAGGTAATCTATTAAAAAGCCCTCATCTAAATACGAAGCAGTATAATCTTTCCATTGGGCACTATTGGCTACATTAATATCTTTTGATAAGATTTCGCCGCCATCTGGTCTGATCAAATCTAATAACATTCTAAAAAAAGTAGTTTTTCCAGCTCCGTTATTTCCAACTAGACCAATGGTTTCGCCAGCTTTTATATTTAAGCGTTCTATATCTACTACGGTACGTCCACCGTAACCTTTTATTAAATTCTTAACTTCAATCATAGTCTTATTCTCTAAAGCCTTCGGCTATTTTATAACGTTGTTTTTCGAATCTGTTTACAATTAATTTTATCCAGTAGTTTCTAAGTAATAAGGTAATTAAACCAAAGAGACCAATAGCTACCAAGCCCCAATAAGGTTTGTTCATGATACCAAATGGCACGTAAAGCAAAATAGGAACTAAGAAAAATGGGAATCCTAAAATCCACTGTGTGGCTCCAACACCTTGCCAATTAAAACTAGCACTTTGCGTAATATCTAATCGCTTATAGTTGTTAGTTGCAAAAAACAGAACCAATACTGTTCCAAATCCAATATTATACAAGTATGCGGCTAAGTGTAACAATAATAATTTATAGCTCATAAAGCCATAAAAACTAGATAAAATGGTAATTACCGTACTTCCAATGGTGAATAATAAAAATTTCGCCTTGATGAAATCTTTAAAGTTGATCTTATTAGAAAGTAAACCATCAAAATGTGCACTTTGCCAAGCGAACATAAACTGCCCATAAGTAACAATAGAAATACCCGTCATAAAGATTGCGGCAAACAGCATTGTTCCAAATTGATCTGAAGCAAGCTGTTTCTCTTTATAAAACAAGAAACCATAGGCCAAAAATAGCAAGCCCATTACTAAGGAACTCCTAGAACGTTTGTGTCTTAGAATAAGCTTCAGTTCTAAAGCAGCCAATTCACCAACACGGCCAAAACTATTTAAGAAAGGATAATCAGTACTTGCTTTTTTATCATCTTTCGTACTTAGTTCTTCTGTATAAAGGTTTGATTTTAAGAACGATGAATTAACAGTAAAGATCGCAAAGCCTAACGCAACAAATACCAAACACAAGAAAGGGTACTTTGCTACCGCTTGAAAAATCACATTCGAGAACTCCCTAATAGAAATGATTTCGTAATAATCTAAGCCTACTAAACCCAAAATGAGGAGCATACCTGCACCAAAAATTGCGACGTTATTTATTGATTTTCGCTTTAGATACAGTATAAAAAAGTTGTTGAAAAATATCAAGCCTAAGATGGAAAGCAGATAAGCAACACCAACCAATCCACCTTGCTTAAACATTACACTAACAAAGATGAACGGAAAAAATATAAACCAGGGAAGTATATTAAAAATGGAAAATAACGATTTAATGTTCAGAAAATTTACGATGGTTTTTCTAGAAATATTCAAATGGAGATAAGGGACAATACTTAGCGTTGGTAGCTCTTGCATTTGCACACGTATTGCCAAGTCAAACAGGAAATAATACAATATAAATCCATTGAAAATAATAAGGGGATTAGCTCCTGGAGAAATCTTTCCGATAATGGTTTCCATTAGTAGACCTATACCTATGGCAACTATCAAAAAATAGAGCATAAAAAAGCCTAATACGACTTGGGCGGCAATACTGCCTGCTTTATTTCTACTGCGCCAAAATGATTTCCATTGGTGTGATAAAAAGGTACTCAGCATATCAATAATTATATTTATTCTTCCAATTTTGTTTCAGTTTCTCTCTCATTTTCTCTTCCGCTGGATTTTTCCCAGGGTCATATAGTTTAGTGCCACTTAGCTTTTCTGGTAGATATTCTTGTTCTTCGAAATTACCATCGTAAGCATGTGAGTATTTATAATCCGCACCATATCCAATGTTTTTCATCAACTTTGTAGGTGCATTTCGTAAATGTAAAGGAACTGGTAGATCGCCTGTTTCTTTCACCAAAGCTTGCGCATGATTAATTGCCATATAAGATGCATTACTTTTTACTGAAGATGCCATGTAAGTTACACATTGCGAAAGGATAATCCGACTTTCAGGAAAACCAATTACGTTTACCGCCTGAAAACAATTATTTGCCAATAGCAATGCATTTGGATTGGCATTACCGATATCTTCTGATGCCAGAATCACCAATCTACGAGCGATAAACAAAGGGTCTTCACCGCCTTCAATCATTCTTGCTAGCCAATAAACGGCACCATTGGGGTCGCTACCACGGATAGATTTAATGAACGCCGAAATAATATCATAATGTTGCTCACCTGCCTTATCGTATAGTGCTAAGTTTTGTTGCGCATGAGCGAGTACATTCTCATTTGTCAATTCAATTTTGTCACCACCAATGCCATTAATTGCAATTTCTAAAACGTTCAGCAATTTTCTAGCATCCCCACCGCTTAAACGGATTAAAGCTTCGTGTTCCTTAATCTTAATCTTCTTTTTCGACAGAATTTCATCTTTCGCAATTGCGGTATTTAACAAACCAACTAGTTCCTCTTCTGTTAAGTTTTGAAGGATGTAGACTTGACATCGAGATAGCAAAGCTGATATGACTTCGAAACTCGGATTTTCGGTAGTTGCGCCAATTAAAGTCACCAAACCGCGTTCTACCGCACCTAGCAAACTGTCTTGTTGCGACTTGCTGAAACGATGGATCTCATCTATAAAAAGCACAGGCATGCCCATAAAACCGCCTTTTAATGCGGCTGCTTTATCAATTACCTCCCTAACATCTTTTACGCCAGAGTTAATAGCACTTAAGGCAAAAAAAGGTCGGTCTAAGTTTTGAGAAATGATGGTGGCTAAAGTAGTTTTCCCAACGCCTGGAGGTCCCCAGAAAATCATGGAAGGAATGCGACCACTCTCAATCGCTTTACGCAGCACTGCACCTTCACCCACCAAGTGCTTTTGCCCTACGTATTCATCCAAACTTTTGGGACGTAATCTTTCAGCTAATGGTGGAAGGTTTTGCATAGTCTTTTGTTTGCCACAGATGCACAGATTTTTATTCATTATATAAAAACCAGAAATCTGAGACGATTTACAAAATCAGTCTTTTATAATTCAATCGAGTTTCTCCAAAGTTAACAACAAGTGCTATTTTATTTCTAGAAACTTTCAAGTAATTAATTGCTTGAGCAATATGTTCATCTGCTATACTGCTTGCACATTTAATTTCCAGAACAATATTATTAAAAACTATAAAATCAGCATAAAACTTATGAGGTAAAATAATGTCCTTATAATTCACGCAATATTCTTGTTCTCGCTGGTACGAGATATTTCTAGTTTGGAATTCGTATTCAAGCGCGTCTTTATATACAATTTCTGAAAATCCCGCACCCAGGTTATTATGTACTTCCATACAGAGACCGATAATCTCATATGTCTCCTCTTTCAAAATAAAACTCATAGGCTAGTTTATTTTTACTCTTAGATTATTCTAATAAAAACAGACAGTAATTATCTGTGCATCTGTGGCTAAACCACTTTAGGCTTTTTCTTGAAAAACTTCTTCTTCTTTTTATAAGGTTTCTTTTCTCCTACGGGCTCATCTTTGGGCGCTTCGCCTAAATGTTCTGGCAAAGGCATTCTATCAATTTGGCGTTCTATTAGCTTTTCGATATTTGCCAAGCGACGTTTATCCTTACCATTTACTAAAGTAATTGCAGTACCAGTCGTTGCAGCTCTAGCGGTACGACCAATCCTATGAATGTAATCTTCTGGATCTTGTGGTGCGTCAAAATTAATCACCAAATCAATTCCAGTAACGTCAATCCCCCGGCTTAAAACATCAGTACCGATTAGCACATTTAGTTTGTCATTCTTGAAATCAAGCATGATGGCTTCACGTTCCTTTTGTTCTAAATCGCTATGGAAGGCAGCTGCCTTTAAACCAAGTTTTTTAAACACTTTACCTAGTTCTTTAACCTTTTCCTTACGACCTGCAAATACGATAATGCGGTTGTAAGTGGCAGATTTTAGCATCTCGGTAAGCAAAGGTACTTTTTGGTCGTCGTGTATCAGATAAACCTGTTGGTTAATTCCTTCTGCCGGCTTAGAAATAGCGAGGCTGATTTGCTCAGGCTCATTTAAAAGTGTACTCGCTAGTTTTCTAATTTTTGGCGGCATGGTCGCTGAAAACATTACTGTCTGGCGTTGCTTCGGCAAATAACCTACGATTTTCATAATATCATCGTAAAAGCCCATATCCAACATTCTATCTGCTTCGTCGAGCACTAAATGTTCTAACTTATCCATTTTCAGTACGCCAGAAGCCAAATGAGAAATCAACCTACCGGGTGTGGCTATGATGATGTCCACGCCTTCACGCATTGAACGTTTTTGTTGTTCATAAGCTACGCCATCTCCGCCACCAAAAACAGTTAACGAACTAATGTTGGTGAAGTAAGAAAGTGCTTCTACCTGTAAATCTATTTGTTGAGCCAACTCACGCGTTGGTGTTAAAATCAGTACACTATTGTGCCGTTCATGCTTACTCGTAAGCATGTTCATGATAGGCAACAAAAAAGCGCCAGTTTTACCCGTACCAGTTTGCGCACAAGCAATTAAATCCTTGTTTGCAGTAATTAGAGGGATAGCTTGTTGCTGTATTGGCGTAGCATTTTTGAAGCCCATTGCTAGCAGGCCTTCTAAAAGCTCCGCATTAAATCCAAATTCTTTAAAATCCAATTGATATTTTTAATAATAGCATAAAAGTATCGTTAAATAGAGGGAAAAGCAAATTGGACTTGAAAGTGTTCTATTTTCCAAATTCTCACTTATGCTTGATAAACATTAATCATGGGGAAACATTAGCAATTAACAATCTATTTCTTCGACTTCTGTTCGAGGTTTGTTCGACTCTTCTTCGGGAAACCTTCGTATCTGCTTCGGGAAGTGTTCGGGAAAGCTTCGGGAAACGGTCGCCTCCAACACGAACAAAAGTCGAACAGCACTCGACTGGAATGTTATCTTTTTCCGATTGCTTCAAAAGCCAAAGATCTACATTAGTAAAAGAAGTGACCTTAAAAGTATAGCATGACATATGCTATTCAACGCTAGTCTTAGTCACTAATTTAACTCCCTAAATAACAACCGCAAACGTTGCCGAAACGGCATTTTACTTAGAACGTTTCTAAATTGCCGATTTGTCGTTTTTTTGTAAGTTTTATTCCCCATAAGTTTTCTTATTTAGATACTTTTGTACACTAAGAATATAAATAAACAATCTAATGAGTAGTTTAAGTAAAGCTTTTACATCATCTATAGGTAGAAAGTTTGTAATGGGGCTAACGGGTCTTTTCCTGATTTCGTTTCTTATTATCCACGTATCTATAAATGCACTAATTTTTTTAAATGACAGTGGAGAAACCTTCAACGTTGCTGCCGATTTTATGGGGCACAACATTGTAATCCGCATTATGGAAGTTGGTTTATTCGCAGGAATTATCCTTCACATCGTTCAAGCGATTATGTTAACGTCACAAAACAATGCAGCGAGACCAGAGAAGTATGCCTATAACAAACCTTCGGCTAATAGCAAGTGGTACTCACGCAGCATGGGTTTATTGGGTACGTTAATTTTAATGTTTTTGGTTTTACACCTTTATCATTTCTGGTGGCCAACTAAGGTTGCTGTTTACACACACCAAGAGCATAATACTTTCCAAAACATTGTGATGATTTTCCAAGAACTTTGGGTAGTGGTAGTTTACGTTTTAGGTGTAATTTCTTTAGGATACCACTTGTTACACGGTTTTCAATCGTCTTTTCAAACGATGGGCTGGAACCACAAAAAATGGACGCCAGTTGTAAAAACTGTAGGTGTATGGTTCTCTATTATCGTACCTATCATTTTTGCATTAATGCCGATTTCCATCTATTTAGGTTGGATAGGCTAAACCGAAACGTTTAATTAAAAAGATTAAGTAAATGTCGAAATTAAATTCAAATATCCCTGCGGGCGAATTAACCCAAAAGTGGACAAAATATAAATCTTCTGTGCCGTTGGTTAACCCAGCAAACAAAAGAAGCTTAGAAGTAATTGTAGTAGGTTCTGGCTTAGCGGGTGCGTCTGCTGCAGCTACATTAGCAGAAATGGGCTACAAAGTAAAATGTTTTTGTTTCCAAGATTCACCTCGTAGAGCGCACTCTATTGCTGCTCAGGGTGGTATCAACGCTGCAAAAAACTATCAAAATGATGGTGATAGCACTTACCGATTATTCTACGATACCATTAAAGGTGGTGATTATAGGGCACGTGAAGCAAACGTACACCGTTTAGCAGAAGTTAGTGCAAACATTATTGACCAATGTGTGGCTCAAGGTGTTCCTTTGGCTCGTGAATATGGCGGTTTGTTAGATAACCGTTCTTTCGGTGGTACACAGGTACAACGTACTTTTTATGCTGCTGGTCAAACAGGTCAACAGTTGTTATTAGGTGCTTACTCTGCTTTAGAGCGTCAGGTAGGTATGGGTAAAGTACAAATGTACACCCGTCACGAAATGCTGGATGTAGTTGTAATTGACGGTAAAGCTCGTGGTATTATTGCTCGTAACTTGATTACTGGCGAGTTAGAGCGTCACTTCGGTCATGCAGTGGTTTTAGGTACTGGTGGTTACGGAAACGTATTCTACTTATCTACCAACGCCATGGGAAGTAACGTTACTGCAGCTTGGAAAGTACACAAAAAAGGTGCTTTCTTCGCTAACCCTTGCTATACGCAAATTCACCCTACGTGTATCCCTGTTTCTGGAGACCATCAATCAAAATTAACTTTGATGTCTGAGTCGTTACGTAACGACGGTCGTATTTGGGTTCCTAAAAAGAAAGATGATACTCGTAAAGCTTCGGATATTCCTGAAGACGAAAGGGATTACTATTTAGAGCGTCGTTACCCTGCTTTCGGTAACTTGGTACCTCGTGACGTAGCTTCTCGTGCCGCTAAAGAGCGTTGCGATGCTGGTTACGGTGTAGGTAGTTCTAAATTAGCTGTATACTTAGATTTTAAAGCAAATACAGAACGTTATGGTCGTATCGAAGCTTCTAAAGCTGGTAACCATAACCCAGATAAAGAAACTTGTATGCGTTTAGGTACTGCCGTAATTAAAGAAAAGTACGGTAACTTGTTTGATATGTATGCGCAAATCACAGGTGAAAATCCTTATGAAACACCAATGCGTATTTACCCAGCGGTACACTATACCATGGGCGGTGTTTGGGTTGACTATGATTTGATGACGACTATCCCTGGTTTATACTGTACTGGTGAAGCTAACTTCTCTGACCACGGTGCTAACCGTTTAGGTGCATCGGCATTAATGCAAGGTTTGGCAGATGGTTATTTCGTATTGCCTTACACGATCGGTTCTTATCTATCTAAAGAATTAGCGACTAAGCCAATTCCTTTAGACCACCCTGCGTTTGTAGAAGCAGAAAATGAGGTTAGAGCAACTATCGATAAATTCTTAAGTATTAACGGAAGCAAATCTGTAGACCATTTCCACAAGAGATTAGGCCACATCATGTGGGAAAAATGTGGTATGGCTCGTAACAGAGAGGGCTTAACTCAAGCTATTCAAGAAATTCAAGATTTACGCAGAGAGTTCTGGGCTGATGTTAAAGTTCCAGGTTCGGCTGATGAATTTAACCCTGAATTAGAAAAAGCACACCGTGTTGCAGATTTTATCGAGTTAGGTGAATTAATGTGTAAAGATGCCCTAAACAGAGAAGAAAGCTGTGGCGGTCACTTTAGAGAAGAGCACCAAACAGAAGAAGGCGAAGCTAAACGTGATGATGAAAACTATGCATACGTTTCGGCTTGGGAATACAAAGGCGTAAGCGAATTCGAATTACACAAAGAAGAATTAGTTTACGAAAACATTAAGGTTGCACAAAGAAATTATAAATAGTAGCAGAGATGAGTACAGGAAATATGAATTTAACGCTACAAATTTGGCGTCAAAAAAATAGCAAATCGGCAGGAAAACTTGTTGATTATAAGCTTTCTGAAATTTCTCCAGACATGTCTTTCTTAGAGATGTTTGACGTTTTAAACGAACAACTAATTACTAAAGGTGAAGAGCCTGTTGTATTTGACCACGATTGTAGAGAAGGTATCTGCGGTATGTGTTCAATGTTCATCAACGGACAACCACACGGACCTAAAGACTTAGTAACGACTTGTCAGTTGCACATGCGTTCGTTCAAAGATGGCGATACGATAGTGGTTGAGCCTTGGAGAGCAAAAGCATTCCCGGTAATCAAAGATTTAGCGGTAGACCGTTCTGCTTTTGACCGTATCATTGCTTCTGGTGGTTTCGTATCGGTAAATACTGGTAACGCACAAGATGCAAACAATTTGCCTATTCCAAAAGCTAAAGCAGATGCTGCTTTCGAAGCTGCTGCTTGTATTGGTTGTGGTGCCTGTGTGGCAACTTGTAAAAATGCTTCAGCAATGCTTTTCGTTTCGGCTAAAGTATCTCAGTTGGCTTTATTACCACAGGGACAGCCAGAGCGTTACCGCAGGGTACAAAGTATGGTAGCTCAAATGGACGAAGAAGGTTTTGGTAACTGCACCAATACCGGTGCTTGCGAAGCTGAATGCCCAAAAGGTATCTCGTTAGAGAACATCGCTCGTATGAACAGAGATTATTTATCTGCTAAATTCATCAGCGAAGAAGAAGTTTAAGTTCAATTTGCATTATAAAAACAAATCCCCAAATCTTTAATTAGGCTTGGGGATTTTTGGTTTTAATTAAACTCTTACCCTCTCTGCCCATAGGGCAGAGAGGGTAAGCCAAAACTACTTTTAACAAAAACACTAAAACAATCTCTCCCTACCTTCGTTTTTAATTAATAAAAAGACATTAATTATGACAAAGCAGACAAAAATATTGAGCGGTGTTTTAGCGGGAGTAGCTTTAGGAGCCGTAGTAGCGATAGTTTTATCATCAGATAAAAACAGTGATATGAAAGATAAAATTGGAGATTGGTTTTGTGACCTTTTCGACAAATCAAAAGATAAACTAGCAGGCGTAGCAGATGCTGTGAAAGCACAAGCCGATAGAATAAAAGCATAATTTCGTCATTACTAATTGACGATTTGTAAAAGGGCATTTCCGTATCTTTGACACATGGATATTTACGGAAACGCCCTTTTAGATTTTCACCAAACTGGCAAAGCCGATATTTTATGGCTTCACAATTCTTATGATGAACCTGAAGAAATGCCTATCGAGGTTTTCTTTAGAGGCGAGGATGATATGCCAGAAATCGAACTTAAAGCCTTAGGGCTTTGCAAAGGTAAAGTGCTAGATGTTGGCGCTGGCGTAGGTAGCCATGCTCTTCTGTTAGACCAGAAAAAGATTGATGTAACCGCTATCGGTATTTCTCCAATTGCAGTTCAAATTATGCAAGAGAGAGGTGTGAAAAATCCCGAGCTACAGGATTTCTTCCAAGTAAAAGAAAAATACGATACCCTGCTGTTTATGATGAATGGTATAGGTCTTACCGGAACTTTATCTGGTTTTGAAAACTTTCTGGAAAGCGCCAAGCAAATACTAAATCCAAAAGGTCAATTACTCTTCGACAGCTCTGATATTTCGTATTTATACGATGATATGCCAATGCCAACTAACCAATATTTTGGCGAAATCAGCTACTGCTATGAATATAAAAAGCAAAAAGGGAATTGGTTTAACTGGCTTTACATTGATCCAACCACACTGCAACGTTTAAGCAGGCAGCATGGATGGAACTGTAAGATTGTTTATGTAGATGAGCAGGACCAGTATTTGGCACAACTTACTCACCCCTAAATCCCCCTAAAGAGGACTTACCTATCTAAAGAACTATACTTAAAGCCCCCTTTAGGGGGATTTAGGGGTTAAGCTCTTTCTTCCCAAACCTGTGCTAAATGCACAATAGTTTCAACAGACTTTACCATATCTTGGATAGCTACCCACTCCTGCTTACCGTGAAAAGCATGTCCGCCCGTAAAGATATTCGGACAAGGCAAACCCATAAAAGATAAACGAGAACCATCCGTACCACCTCTAATGCTACGGGTAATTGGATTTAAACCCGCTCTTTTCAAAGCTTCAATACCATTAGCCATAATTTGGGGATATTGATCCAACACCTCTTTCATATTACGGTATTGCTCTTTAATCGTCAAAGTATAGCTCGATTTTGGATAAGCTTTCATCACTTCTTTCACAATACCTCCTAAGGTTTCTCCATGAGCTTTCAATAGCTCATTATCAAAATCACGAAGAATAAAACTAGCTTCAGCTTGTTCTGCAGTTCCGCTCATCCCCACTGGATGAATAAAACCTTCCTTTTGAGAAGTACTTTCTGCACTTAACTTATCTTTCGGCAAAGCACTAATTACATCTGCCAAAATTTTAATGGCACTTTCCATTTTTCCTTTGGCAAAACCAGGATGTGCACTTACACCATTGATCACCAATTTGGCACCATCAGCAGAGAAGGTCTCATCTTCTATTGAACCTAAAGTCTCCCCATCAATAGTATAGGCGAACTGAGCACCTAATTTTTTCAAATCAGCTTTATCTACACCTCTACCAATTTCTTCATCTGGCGTAAATAAAATCTTAATTGTTCCGTGTTTTATTTGAGGGTTTTGCACTAAATAAGTCGCAGCCTCCATAATTTCGGCCACACCTGCCTTATTATCTGCACCTAGCAAAGTTGTACCGCTTGCTGTGATAATATCATTGCCTATTTGGTTCTTTAAATCTCTATGTTCAGCAAGTCTCAAGACCACACTAGTATCGTCCGGTAGTACTAAATCTTCTCCTTGGTAGTTTTTATGAATAATAGGCTTTACGTTTTCTCCGCTACTATCCGGAGAAGTATCCATATGCGAACAAAAGCAAATCACTGGAACATTTTTATCAGTTGTAGCAGGAATTGTAGCGTACACATAACCATATTCATCCAAATGAGCATCCTGTAGACCAAGCTCCAATAATTCTGTCGCCAATATCTTACCTAGGTTTTTTTGCTTAGCTGTAGAGGGAGTAGAAGAAGATGATGCATCCGACTGTGTATCTATTTTTACGTATCTCATGAACCTCTCGGCTACAGAAACAGCATTTATTTTTATTTCTTGCATAAAATCAAAGTTATTGTTTATTTTTTTGAATAAAGATTATACTTTTGTATAACAGGCACTTAATTTATAACAACTTGAAAAAACGTTACTTAGCTCTATTACTGATATTATTTACGGTTACAGCATTTGGTCAGTCAAATTTTTATAGATTAAGCTTAGGCGGAGGTGCAGGGGGTACTTATTCATTTACCGATGTAAAAAGTAAGCCTGCATACGCTGGTGTAATAAACTTAGATTATCATTTTACACCGTTCATTACCGCTGGGCTAGAATTTCAAACAGGTTTAATAAAAGGTGGTGATCGTGAAGTTAGTCCTAATAAGGAGTTTACTAATGGCTTTATGGCCTACAGTTTAAATGCAAAATTTAGAGCTGGAGAGTTTACCGATTTTTATTACAGTAACTTTTTGAA
This sequence comes from Flavobacteriaceae bacterium PS02338, assembly GCA_029959615.1. GTDB lineage: Bacteria > Bacteroidota > Bacteroidia > Sphingobacteriales > Sphingobacteriaceae > Pedobacter. The sequence goes on from JASCOD010000001.1 coordinate 462,219, forward strand.
TTATACTAAGGGCTTTTATATAGGGACTGGACTTGGAGTAATCCAAAACAACATGAATTCTATAGTTAGAACCAAGATAGAAAAAAACGGTAGTCTCTATACTTTTCCAGGCTATGATAAGAGCAATAATTTCCTAATTCCAGTAAATCTAGGCATCGATTTTTATTTTCCTGATGGTTGGGGAGATATTAGATACATTGTCAACATCAACTATCAGGCAAATTTAACGTTTGGTGAAGGGCTTGACGGTTATGATGACACACTAACTATACGCAAAAACATTGGAAGCCCTCCTGATATTTATAACTTCTTTTCTTTTGGTGTAAAATACACCTTTGGCCCTAAAGGTTTAACTGGCAAGTCGATTAGATAAGCCTATCCAAAGTTTCGGATACAATCTACTTGTTCTAAAAACAAAAGCTATTTTTATATCTTAATCATTAATTGATGAAGATATATTTTCTTTTACTTTTTGTTTTAATGACCACGATTACCTTGGCTCAGCTTACCCCTTACGAAAAAAGCGGTAAAAAGGAAACTGCTACTTATGATGAAGCAATTGCGCATTACAAGCAATTGGCAAAAATCTATTCAAATCAAGCAAAGCTATTGAGTTATGGAGAAACCGATTTTGGGAAACCCCTTCATTTATTAGTACTTAGCAAAAGTGGTCTCTTCGAACCTACTAAAATCAAAGCAGAAGATAAACGAGTGCTACTCATCAATAACGGTATTCACCCAGGAGAACCAGAAGGAATTGATGCCAGCATGATGTTAGCTAGAGATTTACTCCAGCAAAAGAAACTCCCAAATAATGTGGTCATCTGCATTATCCCTGTTTACAATATTGATGGCAGTTTCAATAGAACAAGTATTTCTAGAGCCAATCAAAATGGGCCTTTAGCTTACGGTTTCAGGGGCAACAGCAAAAACTATGATCTCAATCGGGATTTTATTAAAACCGACTCTAAAAACTCTGAAAGCTTTCAGCAGATTTTTAACGTTTGGCAGCCTGAGATCTTCGTAGATACACATACCAGCAACGGAGCGGATTATCAGTATACGATGACGCTAATTCCAACACAGAAAGATAAGTTAAATCCAATTCTGTCCAGTTATTTGACCAAGATTATGCTTCCATTTTTGTATACTGAAATGCAGAAGAAAGGCTTTGAACTCATTCCCTATATTAATTCCGTTAAAGAAACGCCAGATAGCGGAATTAGTGGTTTTATGGAAAGCCCAAGGTATAGTACGGGTTACGCGACATTGCACAATGTTATCGGCTTTATGCCAGAAACACATATGCTCAAACCTTATGATCAGCGTGTACAATCAACCTATAAATTGCTACAAACCTATATTGATATCGTTGAAAGAGATGCTAAAATTATTGGAGAAAACAAAAAGAGGGCGGATAAAGCAATTGCAAACCAAACAATATTTACATTAGATTGGATACGCAATACAGAAAAGTTTGATGAAATTGAGTTTAAAGGTTACACTGCTAAATACAAACCAAGCGAAGTAAGTGGACTGGAACGTTTGTATTATGATCGTAACGAACCCTACACGAAGACTATTAAACAGTGGAACAGCTTTGAACCAGCACTAACTATCGAAAAGCCTATCGCTTATATTATTCCCAGGGCCTGGGATAAAGTCATCAAACTTTTAAAATTGAATAATGTAGAAGTTTATGAGTTTAAAAGCGATACAAAACTGGAACTAGAAATGTATTACATCGCAGATATGAAAACTGCTCAAAGACCTTTTGAAGGACACTACCTACACTCAGCAGTTAAGGTGGAACCTAGGACGCAAACCATCAAATATCACGCAGGCGATTATGTAGTTTACGCCAACCAGAAAACCAATAGATATATAGTAGAGACCTTAGAGCCACAAGCACCAGATTCGTTCTTTAACTGGAATTTCTTCGATTCTATCTTGGGTCAAAAAGAGCACTTTTCTTCGTACATTTTCGAAGATACCGCAGCTGATCTGCTTAAGAAAAATCCAGCCCTAAAACAGAAATTAGAAGAGGAAAAAACTAAAAACCCCGAACTAGCAAAAAACGCTTATGCACAATTAGAGTTTATTTACAAAAATTCTGATTATTTTGAGCCGACTTTTATGCGCTATCCCATTGGAAGATTAGTAAAAGACGTCAAATTAGATATTAAATAACTATGCTTTTAGAATATTGGAATGCTGCACCTATAGCTTCAATCATTTTTGTGTTTACCTTAATTACCAGCATTTACGCTTTTAATAATACCGAATTGTTCGGCAAATTTATGCTACACCCATATAGTGTAGCTAAAGGTAATAAGTTATACACCTTTATTACCAGTGGGCTAATTCATGCAGATTGGATGCACCTATTTTTTAATATGTTTACTTTCTTCTTCTTTGCCTTTAGGCTTGAAGGAATGATAGGGCATTGGCAATTTGGCTTACTCTATATTATTTCGTTAATATTAAGCGATATCCCAACCTACATCAGGCACAAAAACGATTATAGATACAGCAGTTTGGGTGCATCTGGAGCAATTAGCGCAGTACTCTTTAGCTATATTTTATTTCAACCGCTCAGTATGATTGGTGTAATGTTTATTCCGATGCCAGCTATTGTTTTTGGTGTGCTATATCTTGTCTATTGCATGTATATGTCCAAAAACTCAAGAGATAACATTAATCATGATGCGCACTTTTTTGGTGCATTAACAGGGTTGATATTAACGGTAATTCTTGTACCAGGTATAATTGGTCATTTCGTAGAGCAATTATCCAGCATCTGGCAGTAAAGGTTGCTCGAAAAAGCTTAATGGCACTTTGGGATCTTTAATAATTTCGAACAAAGTGAGCTCGTAAGGTTTCCAAAAGTTTTCTAGTACTTGCCCGTAAGTTTTGTGCTGCCATTCGTCGAAAATAGGTTTGTTCTGCATTCCTCGTAAAGGCATAGGATCGATGTAAGCAACTCCGTTGGCTTCGATTACGTTATATTCTGGTAAACGGTTAAATAAATAAGCAGAGTAAAAAAAACGGGCAGCCAATTCTTCAAATTGTTGGTCGGTTAATGATTTATCTTTAATAAAATCCAACAGTTGTTGATGATACCTTTTATTCGTTCCGTTATCTTGTAAACAGGCTACGATGCCGAAATCCTTAAATTTTAGGGAAAAGATCAGCGTATTGATTTCATCTCTAAAGCTAAATCCAGTCTTCGCATTTTCCAATGGAACCACAACGATAGACCAAGGTGTAAACTCTTCAAACTCTACTTCCGCATAGATACTTTGCAACATCAAATGTAGATTACCAAACTTGTGCATTAGCCCCTGAGACATGTTCATTCCATCGCCACTTAGCTGCTTTAAGCGGATAGCACCTTGCATCTCGATATACAAGAAACTGTACATCAATTTACCGATCCACTGGAAAAGATCAATTTCTGGCAATGCCGATACTCCTTTATAACCTTGCTCAAACGCTGCCTCTATTTTCTGCTCCAAAGGTAAGATCGCCTCGGTATAGATGGCTGCACTGGCAGGCACAAATAAGCTCTTGTAGCTTCTAATACTTTCATCCAAAAGTTTGATCTGTTCATCGCCAGTAAGGTTGGCCATGTTAAGCAACCAATCTGGCAACACACGAACAGCTAACGGCGATGTAGAATTACCGCTTAAAAAACATTTATCGTTCCTGAAATCGAAACTTTTAAAGGGATTATAAAGACTATGGTTCATTGCTGCAATATTAGTGATTATTGCATGGAGAGTAATTATTTTATTGTCATATTGTTTTTGAAGTGTGTATAGACTTACGAAGTTTTCAATACTCCGTAAGTCTTCTAGTACCTACTGTAAAATGATGTGATATGATCTACCAGTTGTGCATAAATTGGTTTAGTAAACTCCACAAACAAATTGCCTGGAGGCGGGGGCATCATCTCCCTTTTTCTTGTCAATACCAATTGCTGTTTATCCAGAGCTCTTTCGTCTCCTTTAAAAGAAGCCCAATTGTCTACCCATACGTAAGTTCCAGCCAATTTTCGGTTTTGCAAAAGTTTGTTGGTATTTAAATCTACCACTGCAAAATTTAACAGACCAGAAGAAGAAACTTGTTTTTCGAAAAGGCTATAGGTTGCTGTAACCGATCCGTACACTTTATTGCCTCTCCTATCTTCTCCAATTACTACACTATCCCTTTTTAGTTTCTCCACTTGCTCTTTCACGTAGGTTTGGCCAACAATAAAATCGTCGAAATTAAGCTCTACCAATTGATCAGCTCTCAACTTCTGTTGATTAGCTTCTTGCTCTGTATAAAAACGTACAAATGTGTTACCTCTATAAGTAGCCAAATAGTTGGTAATTTGCTGCTGAAAATAATCATTACTTAACCTATAAGTATTGCTATTGATAATGGCAGGCTGAACTACTACTTTTAATACTGCCGCCCAATAAGCATCCTCTATTTTATTTTTAATCCCCTTTAGAGATGGATATAAGCTTTCGGCTTTTACAAAATGATTATAAGCGGTTTTAGCACTTTGGCGATTATTCTCTCTCAAAGATCTTTCGCCCAATAGGTAACGAGCTTCGGCGGCTTGATATCTAGCATCCTCGTATTCTTTTACATACTTGGGAGGATTAGGAACTAAACTTAAACAACCAGGACATGCATTTACTTCATCGCTCAACTGGTTAATCCGCTGATAGCGATATAAAATACTTTCCCATTTTAAGGCATCTGCCGAAACTTTAGCTTCATCTATTTTCCTTAGGTGAGTTTTAACAGCCAAATCAAAAGCCACAGGTAAAACCTCTAATGCCTCTTTATTTTGAGGTGAACTTCTTAAACGATCTACCGCTTTAGAAACCGCAGCATCGTAATCGCCTTTTTGTAGCGCATTTTTCCCTGTAGTACATCCAACAAATAATATGGATAAATAAAGAAAATAACGTAATCTTGAAATCGTAATCATGGCCTAATAATTTAGCGTTAACAAATATAGCGCAAGGCTATTAACCTTTTAATGATTTAGACGATTAAAGATGAAAATTAGTTGCAAAGCTTTTGAATTAGAATTGAAACACCCCTTTTCGATTGCCAAGTTTACTAGAACGAGTACACCTTTGTTCTTGTTAAAAGTGGAACATGAAGGTAAAATAGGCTATGGCGAGGCTAGCATGGTGCCCTACATGGGCGAGAGTTACGAAACGGCAACCGCTTTTCTAGAGAAAGTAGATTGGAATCGCTTTCAATTCCCTTTCAATTTTGCTGCAATCATGCAATATCTTGATGATTTAGCCCCTGGAAATCCAGCTATAAAAGCCGCCATTGATATTGCGCTTAACGACTTAAATGGTCAGCTGCTCGGCAAGCCTTGCTATGAAATTTTTGGTGCGGATCCTAACAAAATGCCTGTTACTTCTTTTACAGTTGGTATTGATACCCCAGAAGTGTTGCGTAAGAAGCTTGAAGATGCCAAAGATTTCAAGGTAGTAAAGGTTAAATTGGGTAGAGATAATGATAAAGAAATTATCCAGACTATACGAAGCGTAACCAATGTACCTTTATATGTGGATGCCAACCAGGGCTGGAAAGAAAAAATCAAAGCCATTGATTTGATTTATTGGCTGCACGAACAAGGCGTGGTTTTAATAGAGCAACCCATGGATAAAAATGACTTAGATGGCAATGCCTGGTTAACAGAACGCAGTCCAATTCCATTATTAGCAGATGAAGCCATGCAACGTTTAAAGGACTTAGATAGCTTAAAGGGTGCTTATCACGGCATCAACATCAAGCTCATGAAGAGTACCGGAATGTACGAAGGACATCAAACTATCTTAAGAGCTCGTTCTTTAGGCATGAAGGTATTAATTGGTTGTATGAGCGAAACTTCTATTGCCACATTAGCAGGTGCACATTTGGCCCCTTTATGCGATTGGGCAGATTTAGATGGACCTTTTTTAACTGTAAACAATCCTTTCGACCAACCAACATTTGAGGATGGCAAATATGTTTTAAACGATTTACCGGGCTTGGGACTGACTGGAATTAGGGAAGATCTGTTTGATTAAAGCAAATCACTTTGGATTAGAATCTTTTTAATTAGTTTTTTAAAAAGCGAATAATTGCTGGCAGGTATTCCATGAGGCCAACAACCATAATTACTGTAACCAAAAATACAAACCATTCAAAAGCTGAAATCTTTCTAATTCTATTTAACATTCTATCTTTTTCTTTAGAATATATAAACCTCCAGTTAGTTTACTTACATTATTTTAATACTGAATGTAACCGCAGATCTTTTCAAATCATAGGTGTGTAAAGAGCTTTTTTCTAAGCTGTTGTTTATACCTAAGCGATAGGAGATTTCTGGCACTGCTGTAAAGTTTTTAAACTTCAAGGCATAGCTTGCACCAGTTAAAGCCAAATAGTTGTCCTTTCTAAGTTTGAGTTCTTCCTCTTGTTTACTGAGCACATGCAAGAATTCTACCCCAGTAAGCAAGGCTAGTTCTTTGTATAATTTAAACCGTAGCTTTAGTGGAATAGCAATGTTTAAATCTTGTAATTTTAAGTTAGAGTTGTCGACCTTATTAGTCAAAGTGTGTTTTTCGAAATTGAGTTGTGTTTCTATAGCTATGCCAATTAACTTATTGAAGTTTTTGGAATAAAAGTGGCCCAAGCCCCAACCGAAATCTGATTTTATATCTATCAAAAGTTCATTAGTTTGGAAAAAATTGACATTTCCTTTTAATAAGAAACCCCATTTTCCCTTTTCATCTGTATTTTGTGCAAACGACTTAAGCGTTCCGATGGCACATATGTACAGTAATATTTTTTTCAAGAAAGACATGATGTAGTTTTATAAGATTAGAAAATTGCAACGTGCTTTGCTGCATATTGCATTAAAGTTCAATTGATTTTTAGCCAACAAGCGACAACGCTCACAACCTTAAAATTGCGAAAGAAGAAAATTGCTTTATAAGTCGCTGTTGTTAAGAAAACGTCAATTCCTTAGCTGCTGTAAGATTGTATTTTTCATAGGTGGGTATAATTAGTTTTGTAGATTTCGGTTAGATGTAATACCCAAATGTATTTTTTAAAATGATATCCTCCAAAAAAACTACCCTATAAAAAATATAGGGTAAAATATAAATAGATAAGCTTATTATCTAGATAGTATGAGAGTGCTAATTCCTGATTCAGAAAGCATTAAGAGCTCATTTTTATATCACTATTAGTCTAATTTTTTATTGCTCTGCCATTTTTTAAACGAGAAGTAGATGCATAAAAGTAGAAAAAGAACAGCTAAAAAAACCAATTGTACTTTTTGGCTTTGGTGGCTTTTAAAAAAAATTGAAAATCTTTGGATAGTCCCTGTAATGGAGAAGCCTTTTAATGTAACTGCCCTAAACAAAGAAAAAGTAACCCTAATTAAAAAAGAGAACACAACACTAGGAATCAAAATTGATCTTATAAATACCATATCATTTTAGCTGTAACTTGAGATTCTGGATATTATTTATAAACTACTATTAAAGCCTTCTAAAACACTACAAATTTTTATGAAATGAAAATACTTCCTTTCAGTTTTACAAACCCGTATTTAATATGCGCAAAACAATAGTACGTTAGTTAATAGAACCATAATCTATGGTTGCATAGCTACCTTCAGCACTTCTTGCACCTTTATAGATGCTCTTAATATAACGTCATTTAATATTTTCGGTAATTTTAATTCTATTTCTTTAGCTGATAATTTCTCATCTATAGTCAAATTGACTATTTGTAGTTTGCCGTTTACAGAAACGCTTATGCGACTGTCTATATCGGCTGCTGTTTCTTTGATGTTTTCTTGTAATGCAATCATTTTATTTTGAATTGCTTGTATTTTCTCTATATCCATGTTAATTTAAAAATTTAACTAGTCCCTAGGTTTATTATAATTTGATCATTATTCCAAATCCAATATTACAGCCAGTTGGTTTAATTATTAATGTATTAAGTGTATAATCTTTTAAAGGGGGGTTAATGCCTGATGACGCTAGCAACGCTATTTTATGACTAAGCTCGTAGGCGGTACGTAAACCAAAATAAATAGTGTTATAGTTTTTTCGATCTCCTTCAAACTTCACATTCAACAGCTCATAACCTGCAAAAGGTATGAATATTAGCTCTCTTTCTCTTCTAGGCAGGATAAAGTTGTAGGACAAATTAAAAGTTGAAACAGCTGATCTGATCTTTTTTTTATTTGAAAAGTTACTCATATGTTCATAGTTAAAAAATAGATTTTCATAAAGCCTAAGACCGATGTATGACCCTGTGCCGTAGCTAATACTTTCAGGGATATTATAGATGGTACTCACTAAGCTAATAGGTAGTCTATAAATACTCCAGCCCATTCTGATGTTATCTGACCTGATGTAATCATAAATCTTACGTCCTAGAGGCTTTTTATAATTAGCAGCTGCCACGATATTATTCTTTTTGATGGTATCTAGCTTTTCGATTAGGATTCTCTCTATTTTACCATTCAATTCGGCTTCTCTAAATAGAGGTTCATATTTAGCCCATTCTTCCTTGTCTGGAGGTTTGTTTATTAAAAAAATATCATCTACTTCTTGTACTGCATCTTTATAGCGTATTTTTTCCACCTTAATAGTGTCGAGTTCTGTTCTAACAAAGCTCACCGTCGAAGTCGGCTCTTCATTCTTATATTCTGCCAAGATTTTAGAATGTGCTTCTGCCAAATACCATTTTTCCCCAATCCTTTCGTAACCCACTCTATAAGCGACTTGTTTACGTGCTATAAAAGGACCAAAACGAGGGATATCGTAATAGATGAGATTACTTGCAACAAAAGCGTAGGAAGCGGTATCTATGTATAAAGTAGCTTCGAGTCTGTTGTACTTTTTGGCTGTATCCAGTAAAATGCTGTTGATTACAAAAACTTTATGATTATTATACATTTGCTTGCCTACTAAGCGATAGTCAAATTTTCGCTTTTTTAAAAGCTTCACAAGTAACTCTTTATTATGCGCTATATCTACAAGATCGATTAGATTATATGTTCCCAAATTTCTAATATATTTCAATGTTTTATCATAAACCGTATCCAATTGGTTCGATAAAACCTCTACCATAGTTTTATAATTACTAGTATAAGGTGAGATGTAAGCTTTTAAGAAGGCGTCAGATCTGAAATATTGAGATTGGTTTCTTGATTTCTGTATCCGTAAAATACCTTTGATGACGGTTGGCTTGTCCGAATAGTTTTCCGGGATTTTTTTAATAGCTTTTTTGATAATATCATCGCCTGGCGCAATTAGCACTTCTCTTAATCCAGTACTATTTTCTGTTAGTTGAACTTTGTAAACGTGATTAGGTTGGTAAATAAGATTTATGCTCAAATAGCCAATATGGCTAAAACCAATGCCCAACTCTGTCACCCTTTTTAGAGAAACATTAATTTCAAAATAACCGTTTTTATCAGTTCTGGTGACTTGACTACCTACTTTAACAGTTACTCCATTTAAGCTTCCTTGACTTTCGTTACTTACTACGCTGCCTCTAATAGCTACGGTTTGAGCAATGACAATTTGCCCATATATTAGATGAAAAATTATGATTAAGATTTTTAACCTCATAGAGATACCATTTTAACTAGTAGTTAAGACCTTAGATTGGTGTTTATTTAATTTATTGTTTCGTTGATCGTTAAAATAGATCTTAGATTTTCTTTCATAAGCTTAACTATCATCAAACTATGTCTATCGATTTTATAAAAGCTTAAGAAGAATAGAAAAAGTGCCCTTCAAGCTTCTTTTGACAGCGTCATTTTAAAAAAGCTGAAGGACACTCCTCTAGCCTAGATAGGGAGACCCGCCCCAATCATGCCGCAAGCAAGAGCAACGGCCATAGGGTTTTTGTGCCCATCGAGACCCGCAATTATTAATCCCCCAACAAATCCGATAATTGCTCCGAAGATACCCCCACCATCAATTTCATTCATTTCTTTCTGAGTTAATTCCTGAACACCAAAGCTTTCTAAATTTAAATTTTTCATTTCTTAGAAGTTTTATCATTAGATTTAAGTGGCCGCTGAAAGAACAAATAACTTAAACCAGTTGTAGGCAAAAAACAAATGGCAGATAAATAGAATTACAAATTCTACGATAGCAAGTTCGACATTGCAAATGTCAAACAGCGAGAACGCGAGAACTTCTAATGGATAGCATATGAGCACACCTCTCGTACAAAACAAGGAAATTCAACTTTTGAAATAAAGCTGACCTAAAACAACCAATAAGTTTCTAGCAGCATGAATAATGAAGACCGCCAGAAATGGATACTTACTATAAGTTTTAAAGTAATGAAAAACAAAGCAAAAATAGCAGCCAATAACAAACGTGAAAATTCGATATTCGATACTAAAATCATGTATTAATCCAAAAGTAAGACCTGAAATTAACACTATGAGGTAAATTCTTTTCTTGAAAAATGAAAATGTGTTTAGTTGCTCATATATCAGCCATTGAAAGATAAACGTTTCTATTATAGGAGAAACAATCAAGGCGAATAAAATAAATAATTGCTGATCCTTACCCCAAAGTACGCTCAAGTCTCTTCCCCCATTGCTATTAGCATAATGTATGATTGGAAATAATAACAATGAAGAGAGATAACTAAGTATGAAAAAAAACATAACCTGCCCTGCAAATTTCCTATCTCTTATCCAATCATGTAAAACTAAAATTATCCACATATTATATGTTTTATTTTAAAATAATAATGGTGTAGAAATCTACACCATTATTATCGCTATTTCAAAAAAGCTTCTGGATGCTTTTTATAAGCAGCTCTAATGGTCTTGTGCGTACCTATAATATCTTCTCTGTGTTCCCAAGCTTTTCTCCAAGCCATATGAGAAAATCTTCTTGCCATCCTCCTCCGTCAATATTCACAATTTCTTTAGCATCCAATTCTCGAACACCAAAGTTTTCTAAATTTAAGTTTTTCATTATTTAGACTTTAAATTTCACGCCTACTCTGTTTAAGGTTTTTCGGCAATCACCTTTTGTTGCAACAGTATAAAGTTAGGCGCACTTGTTATAGAAAAACTATAGTTTGAAAAAATTATTCAAAGAATATTGCCGTGCTTCGTAGCCTGCATTTATTTCTACCAATTCCTTATCGCAAAGTGGAGAAAAGGTAAGCTGAGCCGATATTTCGAAACCAAACTCATAATAATAGGTTTTGTCTTTTTTTGAGTAGCCAATAGGTACCTGCATTACTTTTAGTTCTTCTACTAATTGGTACAGCCTTATAGTAGATACGCCAAGTTTTTGGGCAAATTTCTCTGGGTTGCCAGTCCTGCGCTCCTTAACTAACTTGTGCAATAGGTTAATACGTTCGATATATTCAAATATTTTCATAGGATAGTGGTTTAGGTAGTTATTAATATTGTTTAAAAGATGTAAGTCTATCCTGATAAATTGCCAAACTGCTGTCTCCATAAATTATGGTAATGTTCGTCTCGTCGTAGCAATTCATCATGTTTCCCTTCTTCAATTACTTTTCCTTTATCTAGTACAATGATATGATCGGCATTTTTAATAGTGCTTAAACGATGTGCAATAATGATGATTGTTTTTTGCTGCTGCACCAACCATGCTATGGTACGCTGTACGTATTGCTCGGATGCACTATCGAGCGATGAAGTAGCCTCATCCAATATCAGTATCTCTGGATTGCGGTATAATGCTCTGGCAATAGCAATGCGCTGTCTTTGTCCGCCAGAAAGTGAAGCACCATTTTCTCCCAAATAGGTATTAAAACCCTCGGGTAGACTTTCTATGAACTCCAAAATGCCCAGCTGTGTACATATATCTATAATATACCGCATATTAGGCTCATAAATACCGACAGCAATATTGTCAACTACGTTACCTGCAAAAAGATCTATATTTTGAGGCACAACCCCCAGTAAACTACGCAACGAGGCATTGTTAAAGTACTTGATCGCATATTTCCCTATAAAAATATTTCCTTTTTGTAGGGGATATATGTTCTGCAATAACGCCATTAGTGTACTTTTTCCAGAACCACTTTCGCCAACTATAGCAGTAAAACTTCCTGCTTTAATCGCTAGACTTAAGTCTTCGAAAACTGTCACTCTACTGCCGTATCTAAAACCTACATGTTCGAAACGGATATCGCTAACCAACGCTGGTGTAAGTTGTACATTTGCTGTATCGTTTTCAATTTCCAGATCCATAATTTCAAACAGCCGATCAGCTGCTATAACGGCGTCTTGTATAGTTCTGTTGGCAATAATAAGGCTAGCTGCCGGACCAGTAAAATAACCGATCAAGGTATAAAAAGAGAACAACTCGCCCGGAGTAATTTCATTATCCAACACATACCCCGCTCCTATCCAAAGCAAGGTGATGGTCAGCAGTTGCGAAACCAATTCTACCGAAGTGCTTCCAAAAAGGGAATTCTTACCAGATTTATATACGGTTCGCAGTAGTTTTACAAATCGATCTTCTGTTCGATGGTTAGTAAAATCCTCTAACCCGAAAAGCTTAATAGTTCCCACAGCGTTTAAACTTTCTACCAATTGACTTTCTAACTCAGCACTATTCTCCATGAGTTTGCGCTGTATCCTTTTATTAAGCCTATTGGTTATAAAATAGATCAACAGATAGAAAGGGACTACCAACAACATAATGAGTGCTAACTTCCAGTAATAGGTAAACATCAGGGCAAACGAGAATAGAACGATAAAAACATTAACAACTAAGCCTGTAGCCACATCATTAATAAAAGTTCTGATTTTTACTGCATCATTTACCCTAGATATAATTTCACCCACACGCATGGTGTCAAAAAACTGTTGAGGTAGCTTTAAAAGGTGTTTGTAATAGCCTAAAATTAATCGAGCATCTATTTGCTGCCCCGTACGCATGATAAAAATATTCTTGGTTGTCCCGATAAGCAATTGCAGTAATAAAATTGCTATCATCACCACACTCATTAGATTAAGCAAATTTCTATTGCCATCTACCAAAACATTATCTGTTATTTTTTGCACAAAAATGGAAGTAGAAAGGCCCAAAACAGTATATACTACCGAACCAACAAGCGCCTGCAGTGCGATGCTTTTATGAGGAGCTATCAATTGCCAAAAACGAGATGAATTGGCCACCTTCTCATTACCTTTTTTAAAATCGGCGGACGGTAAGAGTAGTATTAAGACCCCAGTCCACTCTTGAGAAAAATCAGTGATAGTTTTACGGCCTAGTTTTCCTTTGGCCGGATCCATCAGCTCGATATATTTATCCGTTACTTTATAAATAACCACGTAATGTTGCAGTCTTTCTTTGACGATGACGTGTGCAATTGCGGGCAGAGGTATCTTTTTTAAACTTTCAAAAGTTCCTTTTACACCCTTTGCTTCAAACTCCAGTTTAGTTGCAGCTTCTACTAAGCCCAAAACATTGGTTCCCTTAGTGTCAGTACCAGCATACTGTCTAATCTTAGCCACTGGGGGCTTGAGTTTGTAATGGGCAGCGATGGAAGCGAGACAAGCGGCCCCGCAATCAGTTATATCGCGTTGTTTTATTAAGGTAGACATATTAATAGGTAGTAGATAGCTGTATATTAAGGTTTTTTCTGAGGATTTAGCCAATCATCTGCTTTATCGTAAAGTAGCTGATATAAACTGCGCCTAGCTACCAGAAAGTTAGCATTAAAGGTCATGCCCTTTTTTATATAGCCTTTATATCCATTTTTTAACCTTAGGTAATTTTGGTGCAACTTGCATTTCACTTTAAAGTAAGGTGTTTCGTTTTGCATCACAATGTCATCCGCAACGTCCAACACGCTCCCTGTAATCATTCCCCATTGGTTATAGTTAAAGGCATCAATTTGGAATCGAACTAACTGCTGTTTTTTAATCAGACCTATATCTGATGGCTTAATGTAACAGTAAGCTATCAATGCACTATCTGGGCTTATTTCTCCAATTTTCTGATTAGCATAAATATAAGCACCTGTTTGTAGCCCCATTAAATTTTGTATTGAACCACTTGTTGTAGCTCTTAGCGTATATTGCTTTTCCTGATCTTTTAACTGTAGGTTTTGATTTTCCAGTTCTCTTAATTCCTTACGATATTGAGATAATTCTCCCTGCCACTGGCTTTCATATTTTTTGACTACGATGTCTCCATTAATGATTGCTTGCTCATATTTAAATTTATGTTCTTCATATTCCGTCTGCGTAACCACTTTTTTGTTATACAAAGTTTGATAACGCCGATAAATACGTTCACTTTGTTCCACTTCACCTTTAGCTTGGTTTAATTGCACTACATATTGCTGCCAGCTCGCTTGGTAAAATCCCGTGCTTAATTTTGGATACCGAATAGAAGGACTTTGTAGTACAGCTAGTAAACGAGCAGCATCAACTATTTTCATCTGCAATTCTTCTGCGTGCTTAGTGAGTAAGGTTCCTTGTTGCTTAGGCAAACTGGCATCTAAAACTAACAGCACTTCTCCTTTGCTCACTTTTCTGTTATCAATTAAGTTGCTAAAAATTAAACGACCGCTGGAAGGAGCTAACACCTCTACTTTTTCTATACTGCTTTGCATCAAACCCTGTCCATTTACACTAATTGTGGTATAAATAAATGGAAGAGAAATCATCGCAATAACGACGGAAAATACAATTGACATGTAAATAAGCTGACTACGTATACGAGTTTGATGCAAGTACACAACCATTGTGTCAGGTATGTTCTTCACAGGAATTATAGACATATAAAAAGTAGTAGATGTAATTGCTAGCCAGTACGCTTTCTAACTTGATGTGTACCATGCCAACATTAAAAATCAAATGTATTTACCCAAGCGATATCCTCCAAAAAAACTACCCTATAAAAAATATAGGGTAAAAGTTTGTAGAAAACCCGTTAGATTGTTATTTTAGTTTATCTAATCTATGAAAACAGCAACCGGAAAAGTAGTTAAGGCTTTTAGAAAGCACCTTAATTACAAGCAAGAATTTGTGGCTAAAAAGCTGAATGTAACCGTAGCTACAATAGCTAATATCGAAAATGGTAGAGTTAGTGTAGATATTGAAAAGCTATACTACCTAAGCCTTATTTTTAGAATCCCACTTAAAGACATGGTTACTCTCGCTTCAGAAATATTTGAGAAAGGTAGTGAAGAAGGTCTTAAAAATGCGATAAAAGAACTAAAATATTATTATGGTGAATAACAGAAAAGGCATCTTCTATGATGCCTTTTCTATTTTATTTTTTGGAAGGCCCTTGTCTAAATTCCTTATTTAGTTCTTTAATCAACTTTACTTTAAAGTAAAGAAATGCAGCCATTGCAGCCACAAGAAAGATAGCAATTAACGGACTCTTATTCTCATATGCCCAGAAAGCCCCGATAATGCAAAGTATTAACGCCAGGTTATAAAAAGCGTTTAAAAAAATTCTTTTCTTCATATCTTATGATTGAATTATCTACGATGAGCTTCGGTTTTGAATTAGAGAATGATCGAACAAGAAAATAACCTATCCAATCATTCAAAATTAATAATTAATATACTGGCATGTTCGGATCAAAAGCTTCTTGCCAAGCTAAAATACCGCCTTTAAGATTATACAAATTATCGAACCCATGTATTTGCTCTAATTGCATGATAGCCGCCGCACTACGTTTTCCACTACGACATTGCACAATCACAGGTTTATCTCTGTCAATTTTGTCTGCTTCGATTAAAATACCACCCAAAGGGATATTTAAGCCATCTAGATTAGAGGTTTCGTACTCGAAAGTCTCTCTAACATCAATCAGTTGAAAAGGCTCGTTATTATCTATTTTTTGTTTTAAGTCTTGAACTGTAACTTCTTTCATTGCTTCGTGTTTTTACCAAAGATACAAATTAAGGTGTAAATTAATTTTCGGTTAAACTTTTCAACGGTATTTTTACTTTTTGAATACTTGATTTACCCTCACGAAAAGTAACGTAGTATAATGTTTCTGTTTTTTCATCGTAATGTGGATTTAAATCAAAACTCTGTCCGTTTACTGCCGCTCCCAAATTTTTAGGTTCCGACCAATTTTTCCATGTATCATCTAAACGAGTAGTCACATAAATATCGAAGTCGCCATAACCACTATAGCCGTTACTTGCAAACAAGAGCGTTTTATTGTCACTCAACAAAAATGGGCTAATCTCATCACCGGCAGTATTAATTGCTTTTCCCATATTCTGCAGATAGCCATAGCTACCATCATCCTTTGGCGTAGAAGTGTAGAGATCGTTTCCGCCTTGCGTCATATCTGATTCTATCCCGAAAAGTACCCTACCTCCATCCGGAATTACATAGCAATCAATATACTCGCTATAATTGCTAAATGCGGTAACATTTAACCTACCTTCCAACTTGTAAACACCATTTTCTTCCTTGAAAAAAGAATAACCTGTTCGCTGCGCCGAAGTATAATTTTCTTCATAACCTATCAGCAGCTTTTTTGTACCAGGCAAAAATCCTTGGACCACAGTAAAATGTGACGCACCCTCAACCTTGTTGCTGATGGGTTCACTTGTTTTAGTCTGTAAATTATAAACGTAGCCTTTGCGTACGTTGGTTGCATAATCATTACCGTAATAGAACAACGTATGATCTACCAAAAATGGATATCCTAGCGATTCGTTAGCAGTACTGCCATATATTAGAGCCTCTGGCTTTAATAACTCGAAGCCATTAATCAACTTGATACTGGCATTGATAGGTTCTTCAGAATCCGAAATACCTATGGCATCTATTTGTTTTTGCCCAGGTTTCAAACCAAAGTTAAACTCTACTTTTATGGCTTTTACTTTCTCTGGCTTTTCTAATAAAAAATAAGCTACATCAGCATTAAAATCTACATTGGGAGCTTCGTCGGTTTTACGGCGCTTCTTGTTGAAATAATATCTTCTATCTGTGTTGGTTTTCTGCTTAATACCATAGCTTTGTTCTTTCCAATTATGATTTTTTCTGGCGACGGTATGATATTTTCCGTCTCCAACACCTACCATAATTCGTGTAATGCATCCAGCATTTAAGTTCTCGAAGATGGCAATCTGCCTAACCTCTTGTAGTTTTTCGAACTCTACTTCTACGTAACCATTTCCAAGTGCATCTTTAGCTACCCAAGCATTAGCGCTAGGACCACCCTGCGGAAAGGCATCGGGCTTACCCAAAATTCGTTTTACGCTATTCTGCTTTCCTCCCAAATCTGAAGAGTATTTAAGTACCTTATTTGCCCATTGAATTTCCTGAGCTAGCAGAACAAACGGGAAAAACGACAAGATAAAGAGTGCTTTTTTCATTGTCTGTTATTTATTTTTTACAAAAAACGGCTGCAGGAGCACCTGCAACCGAACCATAAACAATGTTGCTCACACAACTAGTTGTTAACCTTAATTTTCTCTACTTTTTTGTTTTTGAAGGCAAAAATGAATTCGCCATCGTCAGTTATGTCTATACCATCACCATATTTTTCGCTACCACCTTTGCCCTTAGATTCTACCTTACCTTTAATTTCGCCAGTATTCATATCTACTCCGTAAATCACATTCTTGCTATTTCGCTGATCACGTAAAAAGTAGTTTCCACCTATTTCGTAGAAATAATCGGCACCAGATAACTTTTCTGTAGCATAAACACGTTTTCCATCTGCTTTTGCATAACTAGCCAGTCCTTTTTCTGAAAGGATAACTACATTATCACCAAAATCAATCACGTCTGTAGCTCTACCTACTCTAGCATCTTTATGCTTAACATCAAACAATTGTTTCCCAGATTCAATGTCGTAAGAGAAAAACTCATCTCCATCACCAACAAAAACAGTTTTATCTTGATGAATAATCATATCTGTAATGCGTTTATCAAAACGTTCAGAACGCCAAGCCGTTTGTCCTGTTTTATCGTCTAAAGACAAGATTCCATTCTTTTGGTTGACATAATCATTGTAGATTTTATAGGTTGTAGAAGTATTTCCTGTACCTAATTCTCTTTTCGTTTCTATTTCCTGCACCTCTACTTTTCCACCAACCTGCACCATCACTCTATTTCCAGTTTTGTAGAGATTAGGCATTGAAAATGCACCTGTAATTTTTTCGGAAGCCCAAATCAATTTCCCAGATTCCAAATCATGCTTTTCTACATACTTAGCCCTATCTCTACTTCCAAAAATCACTAAATACACAGCATCTTTTGTATAAATTGGATCGGCAAGTGTTCTATAAATTCCTTTTTGGCTTTTATTACCTAAAAATCCAGACGATTTAGTCATATCATTTTCGTAAGCTACTTCCCAAACTTTTTGACCATTATCTAGATTGTAGCATTGCAAACCATCCAACCATAAGAAAACTTTGTTTCCAACAATTTTCAAGTCTACAACTGGTTCACGAGTAATGAGTTTTTTCTCTATTGTGCCTCTAAAAGTTGCATCCCATAAAATTTCTCCATTTGCTGCATTTATACGTACCAATTGATTTTTAAATCCAGAAAAAAGAGCTGCTAAACTAGTTGGTTTAAAATTGAGCATCACAATCTGATTTCTTTCTTGATCGTAAACATACTTACCCACACTGCCTTTAAAGAGTTTTGTTTCCCAAATTTTCTCGCCCGTTCTGGCCTTCACCATATTTAGTCCATCTTTTTGGGCAATCATGAAGGCATCCAATTCGTTGATATATTCTACCGCATCTACATGGCCGCCGTCTTTAGGCAAAAGGTTTTGGTAGTTCTCTGAATTCCACAATTCCTTTCCAGTTTTTACATCTAAAACGGCTAATCTATCTGTACCTAATTTCCTTCTATCAAATAGAAATAGATACCCTCCGTTTTTGCTCTTGATGTAATATTGAAACTCGGAGTTGTTAGTTTTGTTGGTAGTGATTTTTTTGAAATCCCCTTCCCACAACTGCTTTCCCTCGGCATCGAGCACGGTTGCAGAATTATCATCCGTACCCAATATGTAAGAACCATCTTGGTTTACCATTGCTATACGGTTTGCTTTGTTGGCAAATTCACTTTCCCATACGGTTTTGAACTGGCCCATTTTTTTTGCCTTGGAGCTCCCTCCTCCAACAAGGCTTTTGAGTTTACCAAATTGTGCATTAGCTGCACCATTAACAGCGATGAATGCTGCTATTAAAAGTACTTTTTTGTTCATGGTTTTATTTTATAAGTTATTGTTATTCGATATTTATTGTTTGCCTAATTTTATAGCGCTGTTGCTTTGGAAGCTTAAACTGAAACTTGTAGCCCAATACAGTATCAGACAGAAACTCCATAAAATCGATGTTCTTGATATCACTATCCACTTTAAAGAAAGAAGAAACCTGACCATTTTTTACTACGGCAATATCTATTACCACATAGCCCTTTACATCTGCATACTTTTTACTTTTCTTCTTAAGGAAATCTTTGCTTTTAATTAGGGCATCTACTTCTGCAGAGACTACTTCTTGCACTTGTTCTTCTTCAGTTAGGATTGGTTTTTTTTGTGCACTAGCCTGTTGGCCAAAAAAAGCTACCAATAGCAACACGAGGCTAGCAGCTACTACTCTGAACATTCGTTGGGAGGTTATCATGACGGTTCTTTTCTTCAAAGTACCCCCAAATTATACGGAAATCATATAGGGATAATTACGTAATTGATATCCGTATTTATCCTTATTTATAGCTGTTTAGATTTTGTAAACCTAAGCTGTAACATTTGGCATTACCAAGCGTTTAACTATAGTTATTTAAAATTGATATAATGGATCGTATCTCTCGTTTCCTTTGGTTTTGCTCTGGCGCACATATTGGTACGCTAGAAAAGCATCCAACCGACCACAATAAATACATTGGAATTGGTGCAACTATATTTTTCACCGGACTTTTTGCGGCACTATCTGGTGGTTACGCCATGTATTTCGTTTTTAAAGGAGGTGATCTTGCTTGGCTATTTTCTATCTTTTTTGGTTTGATATGGGGCTTGGCCATTTTTAACATGGACCGCTATATTGTAGGTAGTTTAGATAAAAATGCCAGCAGTAATAAGCAGCTTCTACAGGCTACTCCTCGTATCCTATTAGCTATTATGATTGGCATTGTAATCTCCCGCCCTTTAGAGCTAAAAATCTTCGACAAAGAAATCAAAGAAAAACTTAAAGTGAGCTACCTAAACGGCCAACGCTCCAAAATCGATACGCTCAACAAAGCTTTCGACAAGAAATACACGATAGAGATTACGAAATTTAACGATCAAAAAGCACGACGCGATTCCTTAGCCGCTGCCATAAAAAGTGATAGACAAAAGTTAAACTATGAGATTTTCGGAAATAAAACTACCGAAACATCTGGTGTAATGGGTTATGGTCCCTATGCTAAGCGTAAAGAAGCCGAGCTTAAACAGCGAGAACAAAATTTAGATACACTTAATGCAGATCTACGTAAAACCGAAAGATTTATAGATGGCCGAA
This sequence comes from Flavobacteriaceae bacterium PS02338, assembly GCA_029959615.1. Taxonomy (GTDB): domain Bacteria; phylum Bacteroidota; class Bacteroidia; order Sphingobacteriales; family Sphingobacteriaceae; genus Pedobacter. The sequence goes on from JASCOD010000001.1 coordinate 482,782, forward strand.
AGCAATTTGACGGTTTGATGAGCGAAAAGCTATATACCTCAAAGCAGTTAGATAGCTTGGCAAACATAGCTGGTTTCGCCGATAGGAATTGGGCATTAGGTCAATTGAGTTTTAATGCCGATGGTTCAAAAGATTTCAATACTTCGCTAGCGGTTACTTTTATAGGCTTGCTATTTATCTTTTTTGAGTGTTTGCCAGTTTTTGTGAAACTAATGAGTGCCAGAGGTTCTTACGATCATGCCGTTGAAAATGCAGAAAAGGTGCAAATGCATCTTTCAGACAAAGATCGGGATATGGAGATTTCTGCCGCAGACCAAATACAGGATACCAGAATTGGCTTGAGGGCACAACAAAGAATTGATGAGTTGAGAGAAAAGTAGCTTTTGAAGCTAGAATCATACACTCATAAAAAGAAAAGTGGTAGAACCTATTTGTTATGCTGAAGGGCCGGCAGCGCTTAACCGTAATCCTGAGCGTACAGTATTTAAAAAGTAAATTTATTTCAAAACCTACAAAACAATTTGAATAAACATATTGATTTGGCTTAACTATAATACCCCAAAATCGTAAATTCAACCCATGTTAAATCTAAATTTCCATCCATTTCCAGAGCTAAAAACAAAGCGTTTGCGACTAAGGCAAGTGTTACCAACAGATGTGGAAGCTGTAATGAAGATTAGGGGAAATGAAGAAGCTATGCGTTACATCCCAAGACCTCGGGCAAAAACTACAGAAGATGCGCTTGCTGTGGTAGAAATGCTAACCAATGGAATTAACGAAAGTAAATCCATCAATTGGGCAATTTGCAATGCAGAAAATCCATCTGAAATCTTTGGAATAATGGGCTATGTAAATTTCTACCCAGAACAAAGCAAAGCTGAAATAGGTTATATGCTACATCCAGATTATTGGGGAAAAGGCTTTATACCAGAAGCAATTTTGGAAGTAGAAAAATTTGGCTTTGAGCAGATCAACCTACAAATTATCGAAGCCAAAATAGACCCTCGTAACGAGAATTCTAGAAAAATCCTATTAAGGAACGATTACCAGTTCGATAGACTTGTGCCAAAAGAAATGATTTTTCAAGATGAGGAATTAGATTCGGAGTATTACTTCAAACAAAAACATACTGGGTTATTATAGCGATAGCAGGATTGATGATTAAGCCGTGTTTCAGATTTTCATTTGGTAAATCAAACAATTCAGCACATTTTCTATCGCTTAAAGGCCAATTATAATATTACAATTATGAGCTTTTCTAACCTTTGCAAAGCAATAAACTAATAATTATATTTGCCTTCGTTAATTTTCAACAAAACAATGAGAGAAATCCAATTCAGAGAAGCATTACGCGAAGCATTGAGCGAAGAAATGCGCAAAGACGAGAACGTTTTCATGATGGGCGAGGAAGTTGCGCAGTATAATGGTGCCTATAAAGTAAGTCAAGGTATGTTAGATGAGTTTGGCGACAAACGTATCATCGATACACCGATTGCCGAACTAGGTTTTGCAGGTATCGGAATTGGAGCTGCAATGAACGGTCTTAAACCAATCGTTGAGTTCATGACTTTCAACTTCTCATTAGTAGCAATCGACCAAATCATCAACTCGGCAGCAAAAATGTTGTCAATGAGCGGTGGTCAGTTCTCAGTGCCAATGGTTTTCCGTGGTCCAACTGGTAACGCAGGTCAATTAGGTGCACAACACTCACAAAACTTCGAAAACTGGTACGCTAACTGTCCAGGTTTAAAAGTGGTTGTTCCAGCTACACCTTACGATGCTAAAGGTTTATTAAAACAAGCCATCTTAGATCCAGATCCAGTAATTTTCATGGAATCTGAGGTAATGTACGGCGATAAAGGCGATGTTCCTGCAGAAGAGTATTACTTAGAAATCGGTAAAGCTAACGTGGTTAAAGAAGGTACAGATGTAACTATCGTAACTTTCGGTAAAATGTTAACTCGCGTAGTAAATCCAGCTGCAGAAGAATTAGCAAAAGACGGTATCAATGCAGAAGTTATCGATTTACGTACTGTACGTCCAATCGACTATGCAACGATCATCAACTCTGTGAAGAAAACTAACCGTTTGGTAATTGTTGAAGAAGCTTGGCCATTAGCGTCTATCTCTTCAGAGATTACTTTCAACGTACAGAAAAATGCATTCGACCACCTAGATGCGCCAATTTTGCGTGTTACTTGTGCTGATGTTCCACTTCCTTACGCACCAACCTTAATCGCTGCAAGTTTACCAAATGCAGAGAAAGTAGTGAAAGCGGTAAAAGAAGTAATGTACGTTACTAAATAAGATAACTTTCCTACTAGTTTAACTAGTGAAATCATATCAAATCCCGTTCTATAAAGAGCGGGATTTTTTGCTTTAGAAAAGCAGAGCCAATAATGTTTCGGTTCCGAAACACCACCTGTCCCGATATAGTCGGAAGCTTTCCGTTACAATCTTTTTGTTAATATTCCTGCTGCCCTTTGTCATGCTGAGCCTGTCGAAGCATCTACTCACTAGAAACAATCCTTCGACTACTTGTCCCGACGTTTCGGGAAGCTCAGGATGAACAGACAAAAAGGATGAGCACTTCAATACGAGTTAAAATAACAAAACCCGGTAGCATAAAACCGAGTAACTAAAATCACTAAACCAACTGTAATTCCTCATTAATTCATTGGCCATCTCCTGCTAATATTGTCTCAACAAAATAATACATCAAAATGAGAAAAATATTAACCTTCCTCCTATTCGCAGGACTATCAATTAACGGATTTGCACAACAAAAAGGCGACTTCAGAATGCGTTTACGTGCTACGGCGGTAATTCCACAAGAGAGTGCAGACATTAGTGTAATCAAGGGCAATGTAGATATTTCCAACACGGTTATTCCAGAGTTAGATTTTACGTATTTCTTGGCTAAAAACTTTTCTGCCAATTTAATATTAGGTACAACCAGACACGAAGTAAGTGCTATAAATACGGCTCTAGGAAATGTTGATTTAGGAAAGGTATGGCTATTGCCTCCTACTTTAACCTTTGCTTATCATATGCCTGTAAGTAACCAAGTGCAGCCTTATGTCGGTGCCGGAGTTAATTACACCATTTTCTATGGCGTTAAAAATGGGCCTGCAATTGCAGCAACATCTTATAAAAATGCCTTTGCGCCAGCAGCTCAATTAGGTGTAGACTTTGATATCAGTAAAAAACTGTTCTTAAACTTCGATATTAAGAAACTTTGGTTAAGTACAGACGCAACCGTAACCACAGTTCCATCAGTAGCCGGCGGTGCTACAGTAGTTGCTGATACAAAAATAGATCCTTGGCTATGCAGCTTCGGTATCGGAATTAAATTATAATCCTTTCAAAACCAAATGTAGGCTCCATGTTTTTTAAGCATGGGGCTTTTTCTTTATATCAAACTTTAAGTGTGAAGAGATACAAGATTATTCCACACTATCCTTCATTTCTTAATGGTTTCATAAATGAACTTGTGGTGTGAAGGCAAATGTGTTAAATTGCGTTTAAACATTGCATGATGGAACGTAAAGACGTAAAAATTTCTCGTAAGAAACCTATATTTCCAGTAAGTGAAAACTTACACAAATATTTACGCACCTACCAACGCGATGCCCGTTTGCCTATTAAATACGAAGATCTCAAAGCTTTTACCGAAAGTTATCCGATTATGGATAAAGACGGTAAAGACACCTTATGGGAAAGCCCCATTTATGCCCAAAGTCAAATTGAGGAACTACACAATGGCCTAAAAGTAATTTACGCTAAGCTAAAGGCCTCTGGAAATTTGCGAATTGTAGAGCACAAGTACATCGACAGGATTGACTACTGTACTTTTGGTAATACGCATCCATTTCGAATTAGGATTGTCAATAGACTAAATGATGTGTACGATTACTTCTATGTGAAAAAGGCCGACTCTTCTAGAATTTATGGATTAGAACTGGAAGAAATTTTGTCTCCCAATCAGGTTAATTATTTGGTAGATGAAGATACGATGATAGAAGAACATATTGTGGGTTTGCCCGGCGATGTCTTCAATAAAGGTAAAATTCATCAAGACGATTTTAATCCTACTCGTATAGCTAAGGAATTTGTAAAATTCAATGAGCGCTGCTTGGTTACTTTATTGGGCGATATGCGTTCTTATAACTTTGTAGTACAAATCACTCCCGACTTTGACGATATCCAATTTCGTATTCGTGCTATAGATTTTGATCAGCAATTTTATGAAGGCAATATTAAGGTCTACATGCCTCAGTTTTTTAAAGAGAACTTCCAATTGGTAAAACTATGCATGGAACATCTTACCGAAAAAACGGTGCAGCAGTACAAACAAGAAGAACTTTCTTCTATTGTGCATCGCGTACGAAGCGAGCGCCATCGCTTAACCGATTTGAGAGATGTTTCTAGAAAGGAAGAACTAACAACAAGTGAGAATATCCAAAAATTGAAGAGAAGTATGGCAGAATATTATCAAGATCCTGCTTATAAGGAATGCGAAAACATGACGGATATTATCGAACTCAATTTAAAGAACATTATTAGGCAAGTAAAACTATAGGCGCTAAGACTCTGTAACGCAGACAACTCCTCAAAAATACCCAAAATGTAGATTTGTTTTCACATTTTTGCGGTCCCTCATGGGGTTCAGCTTCGTCATTATATTTTACTTACTTAATATTCGTTTCATGAAAAAAACAATTACTCTATTTTCTTTTCTTCTACTCACTTACGTTGCGACCTACGCTCAGGTCAGTGTATTTAAATCTAATGTTCCTCAAGTTTATTGGTTAACATTTATGCTAGAAAACAACAGACCATCTGGCGATTTACTCTATTATAAGTCTCATGCGCAACCTGCATCTGGGGTTAATAGCTTTGACGTTACAATTGGACGTTATAAATTTGCAACCTCAACAGAAATTATGAGCATCACCCTACAACAAATCGAGGGGTTTAGCGCCAATCTTTTTTTTCCATCTCAAAATGGAATTGCAACCGATAACCAAGGTAATATTTATGTGTCTAGTTATGGAAGTATGAAAATCTACAGATACAATGCACCATCTCAAAACTCAGGAAGTGTCACTCTTAGTCCATCAGCAATTTACACTATCCCTACGGGTGACGGGCCAAAACCTTTAGCAATAGATGGCTCTGGCAACTTATTTATTGGAGATGGTGCTAGTAAAGTTTATAAGATTTTGAATGCAAATTTAGCCAACAATGCTACATTGAGTACGGCTTTTTTAACCATTCCTTACGGAAGTGGAAGTTCTTATGATATCGATTTTGATGGTCCAGGCAACTTATATATAAGCAATGTGGGCAAGAATATACTAAAATATTCGTCTAGTGGCACGTTACTCTCTACAATCACTTATAATGTTGGTAATACTACGCTTTCTTCTGCAGCAGTAGCTGATAACGGTACAATTTTTTTTAGTTCTGGAAATAATGGAACCATTGCAAAATACGATCCTGTAAGTAATACAACTTCCGTGTTTGCGGGTGCTTCAGGTATTTACGGAGATGCAATAGACGCTTCTACGACGCCTCCTTACAGCAACGCTAGATTTTATAGAATAACAAATCTTGTTTTAGGAGGTAACGGGATGCTCTTGGCATATGATGAAAGTAATTATAAAATTTTCAATATAGTTCCTGGTGCTATCGAAGCTACTCTCCCTTTATTGCTTACCAATTTTAATATATCAGTTGCCATAAACGCGGCCAACTACAAATGGACGATGGCTTCGCAAGCAGATGTTGTTAAATACGTACTCCAGTCATCAACCGATGGAAAAACTTTTAAAGAGATAGCTACAGTGCTACCAGTAGAAGGTCAATTGAGCTACAACTACGCTGATAATTTATTCCAACAGGGAACTTACGTTCGTTTAAAAATTGCTTATAGCAATGGAAAAGAAGAGTTTAGTGATGTGCAATTTATCAAAAACAAATTAGAGAAAAATCAATTTCAAGCTAGTTTAACTGCTGATAGATTAACTATTAAAAACGAAGTGCCAGGAAATTACACCATTAAAATCATAGGTTTAGACGGTAGGGTTTTGTTTTCTAAATCCCAGTCTCTAGAGAAGGGCTCTAACTTCATTGGTTTAAAGCAAGGAGTTATAAATACTTCTAATATCTATATTGTAAATTGTACGGGTACAAACCAAAATCATTCGGTTAAAACCATTGCAAATTAATAAAAAAAGGGCCTCAAGATTTGAGGCCCTTTTTTATGCATGCTGCTCTTCATGAACACCTTCCGCAAACTCCTCTACCATTTTATCGTTAAATGCTGGTAAATCTTCTGGGCTACGACTCGTTACCAAACCTTGATCAACTACTACTTCTTGGTCTACCCAATTAGCACCGGCATTTACTAGGTCTTTCTTAATGGATTTGTAAGAGGTCAAAGTTCTGCCCTCTACTACTTCCGCATCAATTAAGGTTTGCGGCCCATGGCAAATGGCAGCTACAGGTTTGCCTTTTTTAAAGAAATCCTTCACAAAAGCAACAGCATTTGGGTTACCCCTTAAAGCGTCTGGATTAATAACTCCACCTGGTAATACCAGCCCATCAAAGTCGTTCACATTTACTTCTTCTACGGCATTGTCCACTTCAATTTCTTTGCTCCACTCATGGTTTTTCATCCCTTTGATGCTTCCTTTTTTAGAAGAAATGATTTGCACATTGGCACCTTCTTCTTTTAACCTATTTAGTGGTTCAAATAATTCTGATTCTTCGAAGCCATTTTCTGATAGAATGGCGATGTTTTTATTGCTTAACTTTCCCATTTTCTTTACGTATTTAATAAAACAATCTTATTTAATACAAGAAGTTTAGAAGGATTGTTTTCGGAAGTTGAATATCGTTAGCTAATGATAACTATAACCGAAGAGTTTTGAATGTGGTGAATGCCAAACCCCTCGTATATCACTCGGCTTACAATAGCTTTGATAGGATTTGCATCTTTAAATGAGCTGATGTCATAAGCGAAAACTAGTTTCTTTTTATCGTCAGTTAATTTAAATCCCATACTTTTCAGCTTATTTCTATTTGACTTAAGTAAGACGTAGTCCTTCTTAAGTTTTTTATACTTCGGAATGGTAATGGTAATAAACTGGTCTACCTTTTTAAAATCTAAATAAAGATTACTTTCGGTATTCAAGAAAAAATGAAAATGGGAGTGTTTACTCTCGACAAGATCAAAAATGACCTCATCAAATGTTTGGCTGTCCATTTGAACAGTACGTATGGCAGCTGTTAGTTGCTGTAATTGTAGTTCTATCGAATGCTTTCTGCTTTCCAAAAAACCTTTAATAGACGGATTTTCGCGTTCTAGTTTTTGCAGAACTTCTAAAGTTTGCTGTAGCTGTACAATTTCTGTGTGATTGGGATTTTCTAAATTATGAAATAGGAATAGATAACGATTGACTTTTTTTAAGGCTTTTTGATGGATGTGTGCCTGCTTGTATTCCTTTTCTTCTACAAGATCTTCAATTAGTTTTTCGAGCGCTAATTTTTCATTTTCGTAGAACTCTAATATTTCATCTAGTTCTGTTTTCATAGTTAATCATTGGTCCGTCTATGTTTTAAAAAGTAGAATACCAAATTTCCAGCGATAACAAAGTGGTTAATAATATTAGCAATAAAACCATAATAATGATTAAAAATATGGAAGCGCTCTTTTAAACTTTCGCGATGTTTTTTCTTGCTCATACCGCCCACCAAATATTTAGCGACATACAAGTGTGTATTTACGATACTGGACGCTTTTTTAGCAATTTTGATAATCCAATCGATATCTGCACTATATTTATAGTGTAAATTGTAAGGTTCGGTTAGGCTACGTTTAATATAAATGGCTTGATGGCTAATGTTCATTCCATACTTAAAACTGCGCCATGTAAATGTTTCTGGTGCTTGATGCCTTCGTCGTCCCAAACTATTCCAGTTCTCGTCGTACATTTCTGTTTCTCCGTAGTAAATATCTGCGTTGGGCGCTGCCGCAAAAACCTTTTCTACGGTATCTAGTTCGTAAATTTCATCTCCCGAGTTCATGAACAACACGTAATCGCCAGCAGCTAATGCCAAACCTTTGTTCATGGCATCATAAATGCCTTCGTCTTTTTCCGAAATCAGCTTTGCTAAACGGCTTTCGTAATTTTGGATAATGGCTAGAGTGCCGTCTGTGGATGCGCCATCGATTACAATATATTCGATGTTTTTATAGCTCTGGTTAAGCACCGAAAGCATCGTTCGTTGGATATCTTTTACATTGTTATAAACGATGGTAATTACACTAAGTACGGGTTTGCTCATTTCCTAAGTTTATCCATTTGGTTTAAATATAGGTAATAGTGTTGTTCTGCTATAACTTGCAAACTAAACCTAGTTTGTGCCCAAATTCTAGCATTTTCAGCCAGAGCTTTTCTGTCAACCGTATTCATGATCCACAAAATACCTTCGGCAAGCTCTTCCGAGTTGTACAAGTTGGCCAAATAGCCGTTGTGTTTGTGCACCACCACATCTGTAACTCCCGATGTATTAAATGCAACAACTGGAATACCACAAGACAAGCTTTCTAAGGCAGTATAACCCATACTTTCTTCAATTGACGGAAAAAGAAAAACATCCGCAGCATTATACAGATTTACTAGAACTGTATCGTTAGTTACCTTCCCAAAAAATTTATGGGGAATAGCTATGTGATCTGCTTCTGTAGTGCCATCACTACCATAAAATAGTAGAAATAGATTTTTATTTCCCACCGCCGGATTAGAAGATAAGTTTGCAATGGCTTCTTTAAGCTGAGTAAAACCTTTGTGCCTATCTGAAGTTGATGGCATGTAACCTGCAAGTATGATGAAGCAATCTTGAGGCAGTCCTAACGCAGCTCTACATTTATTTCTATCCTTCGGAACAAAGAAGTCTGTATCTAAAGCATTAGCTATAAAAAAAGACTGCTTATCTTTCGTTAAACTGGCTTTAGAAGCTGATTCTCTCATCCATTTACTGGGAGCAATAATCTGAAAATCAAGTTTTTCATAAGCTTCTTTTTTTAACGCCCAAGTACGGTTTGATAAATCCTTCGCACTTTTCCCTGACAAAACCGGACAGCGTCCACATTCTTTCAAAAACCCATCGCAACTGTAACGAACATGGCAACCACCAGTAATTGGATTGCTGTCATGCAGTGTCCAAAAAATCTTCTTATTGAAAAAATAGTGAAGCTCTTGAATATTCTTTGGAGAAAAGAAGCCATGATTTATCCAATGGATATGAATGATATCGGCATTCCTTAGCTCCTCGATTTCCTTTGGAGAGATTCCAAATCTCTGTAATGAAAAGGGGACGGATTTATCTTTTACAAACAGTTTAACCAGATATCTTTCAGAAAGGATATTGAATACTGCTTTAATTTTTCTAACTAATGAATTTGCATAGGTACTTACACCAGATTGCTCGTCGAATTGATACAGCGTTACCACGCTAGAATCTACACCTATTGCTGCTAAAGCATTATTTAGCCTCAACACGGCCCTTCCGGCGCCACCATTGCCATCATATGTGTTTAAGTGTACAACTTTCAAAGCAATCAAAAATACATTTTATTGTTGAAATACGTCAATTGAGTAAACGATAGAAGCTTTGGATTAAGCTTTCAATCAGGATAATTTTAAATAAGATTTCGTTGAGCAAGATATTTTTTGTTTAAAATCACTTAATTTGGTAGTATTAAATCATTGCAAATTAACGCTTATGAGTATCAGTTGGGGATATTCTCCTAAAAAAGAAAAATACATTCCTTTATCAGATTTTCCTGCAGATAAATATTTGATTATAGTAAGACAGGCTATCGAAAACTTAGGTTGGAAATTGAGCCATGTTTCAGAGTCCGGAATTATTGCCTATACACCACTTTCATTTCAGTCTTATAGCGAAGAAATTTCGGTGAGGATACAGAGTAATTTTGCTGTAGTTAAAAGCGAGTGCGTAGGTATTCAGCTACTTTTTAATGATTATGGGAAAAACGAGGCCAACTTAGAAAAGCTATTTCATGAGTTTGAGTATGTACAATACCATTTACAGGAACAATGGGATGAACAGGTGAAAACTTTCCATGAGTATGTAGCCCTGCAAGATGATGAGTATTTTGAGAAGGCTCCGTTAGCCGTAAAGAATAAGATAAAAAACGTTTTCTACCTCTTTTTTCCTAGAAAGGGTTATGTAGTTGCGCCAATATTGCTGTTGCTTAATATTTTCCTTTTCATTGCCTGGATTGTCTTCATAGTTGCTGTACCTATATATTTTGGCTTTAAGGGCTTAACTCAAGAAGTATTGACCCAAAAAATTATAGATGCACAACTCTTTGGGTCATTAAACAGGAAGTTAGTTTTGGAGGGCGATTACTGGCGTTTAATTAGTTACCAATTTTTACATGCCTCGTTTAGACACTTGTTCTTTAACATGTACGCTTTTGTTTACTTGGGTTTAATGATTGAAAATAAAATTGGGTGGAAAAATTTCCTGCTCATTTATATCCTAAGTGGAATTTGCGGCGGATTGAATAGCATTGCTTTTCATGAGAATATCTACACTATTGGTGCCTCTGGCGCAATTATGGGGCTTTTTGGAGCCATGATGGCTTTATTAATTAATCAATTCTTCGAGAAAGTGGCTAATAAAGCTTTACTGGTAAGCACTGTTTTTATTTTAGTCATTATGCTAATTAATGGCAGTATTAGCCCTATGGTAGATAATGCTTGCCACTTAGGTGGATTGATTTCTGGCTTCGTAATCACATATATTCTGGTTTTTGATCATCGATGGAATTTGAAGAAGGTTTCTCCCACTATTAAATACGCGATAATTGTGGTTGCATTTGGCGCTATTAGTTATGGTACTATTGCGCTTACGCCAGTTTATCAGCATGAAGAATTTGCAAAATTAAAAGCGGAGTTTGACAAAAATATGAGGGCTTTTGATCAGGTTTTATGGATGAGGGCAAACTACTCTAAAGTTGAAAAAGAGCAGTATGTTTACCAAAATGGGATTAAACCAAGTAAAGCCAATTTAGAAGTAACAAAGAAAATGGCTCAACTTAAATTAAATGAGCATTATACTTTAGACAAGAATCTCAAGACAGCACTTGCTCAGGAAACCTACCAAGCTGCAGAGCTTTTATTGAAAGATGTGAGATCCAACCATCAGTATAGAGGTCAGGTATCGGACAAAATCAATAATATCATTAAAATGCAGGTGAAATTTAGAGATAGCCTAAAGAAGGCAAATTGATGTTCCTATTTCTTAATGTAGTATTTTCTCGTTAACGTACCGTTTAATTCTAGTCCACAAACTGCCTTTTCTATTTGCTAGAAAATGTTTGATCGCCAAATAAGCTTCCTCATTTTCTATAATTTCGTCTGGAAATTGAGTAATTGGTTTAGGATTAATGATGACATTATAAATATCATTAATTCCAGAATGGACACCGGTGCCATCATGCCCAATATTATTTACCAGAGATTGAGAAGGATTTAAGGTTAAGCCACCCTTGAGAAACACGCTTGCATACCAACGAATAGCCCATGAATTGTTTTTCCCATTCTTGAATTCTTTCATCTGTTTCCAAAAGTTCATGGTGCCTTCTATCGAAAATCTATTAATCTTTTCTCGATCAAATTGGGCCAACAATTTATCGATATCAGGCTCGAAATATTGCCAAGCACTTTGCCAAGTAGCCCATCCCCAACTACTTGAAGCTCTATAAAAGAAACTTTCTGGGAAATCTCCTTCTTTTAGATGATACATGTAGGCGCCAATGTGCATTACTTTTTCCTCATCACGATAGCGATTTAAAGCTTCGTTAAAGTAGGTTAAGGTATGAGGAGAAGTAATCAGATCATCTTCAAAAACAATTACTTGTCCATAGCTTTGATTGAGCTGTGTAACACCTTCAATAATTGAGTTGGCTAAACCTTTATTTGTTTTACTTTCAATAATTTTTACCGATTTAAATCCATCAATGGTTTTAATCAAGTTTCTAACCTCACTTACTTTCGCTTCATCTTTTGGAGTTTTAGCCCCATCAGAAAAAATATAGAGCCTGCTGTCTGAAGCAAGAAAATTTTGTTTTAGAAAATTTACAGTACGTGCAGTATGCTGCGGACGGTTATAAACAAATAAAGCTATTGGAGCCAGGTTTTGCATGGCTAAAAATAACTTTAATAAATCAAATTATAACTTTCAGCACATATTTTTAATATCCCAATTTGCTTTCCAATAAGGATGAATGATAAGATCTGCAATTAAATTTCCAGGGAAGATTGCACATAAAAATAGAGTTACCTCAAGATAGTGACACTTCCTGTGTATCTTTTTTTCGATTTATTTGCTAAATCTAAGATGTAATAATAGCTGCCAATTGGCAAAGGTTTACCTCCTAAAACGCCATCCCAAGGAGTAATAAAGTTTTCGTTGTGAAAGACTTTTTGCCCATACCTATTAAAGATCTGCACCTTTGTTCCTACATAATCAGAAATGTTTCTAATTACCCATTGATCGTTCTTTCCGTCAGCATTTGGAGAAAAAACGTTAGGGATAAAGATGTCTTTTAGGACAGTTACTTTTACACTTGCTTCTGTTTTACAGCCTTCTGAGTTAGCTACTGTTAAGGTATATTCCGTAGTAGATTCTGGACTTGCCTGCGGATTTTTAACATTTGGATTATCCAAACCTGTAGTTGGCCACCAGCTAAAAGTTATCGCATTATCGCTTACTTCAGGTTTCAATAATTTGGGGCCGTCATTTTCGATTACAATATTTCCATCAAAGGTAACTGAAGGCAAGCTATTTACAGCTACTTTGATCTTGTTGCTAGCAAATGGTGTACTGCATAATTCGGAGCCAGTAATTTCACAGTAAACTTCATCGTTGTTCCGCAAATTATTGGCAATATAGCTGCTAGCTGTAGCAACCTGAACACCATTTCTAAACCATTTAAAAGCTGGAGTAGTTCCTGCATTGGTATAGATCGGTGTAAATCGAATGATTTCTCCAACACAAATATTGTTGTTAGATGCGACAATGTTTAAAGTAGGAATACTGCTCTGATTGACGGTAATTATTTTTTGTAAAGTAGTAGTACAGCCATTCACGTCGGTAATGGTAACGTTATAAGTACCACTGGATGTAAATGTATTGGTAGCTTGCGTTGGTGTGGCACCTCCGTCCCATTGATAGCTTACTCCACCAGACGCAGTAAGCGTAACGACATTACAACCTGTATTGCTTCCTGTAATATCAGCTTGCCCAGCACCTATGGTAATGGTTTTTGATACTGTTGTAGAACAGCCAGTGGAGTTGGTTACTATTACAGAATAAGTTCCGCTAGTAGTGAAAGTATTGGTCGCTTGGTTAGGTGTTAATCCACCGTTCCATTGATAGGTAGTGCCACCAGTAGCAGTAAGTACACTCGTTGCGCTACAAGCAATACTATTATCAGTAATGCTTACCGTTGGACTCTGAGTTATCGTTACAATTTGATCAAACCGGTAAGTACAGCCTGTCGCATCAGTAGCAATAACATAATAACTTCCACTACTTCTAAAGGTATTGGTAGCAGAATTTGGGTTATCCCCACCATTCCATTGATAAGAAACAGCCCCAGAGGCCGTTAATGTTGCTTCGTTACATCCATTTTTATCCCCTATAATTTTAAAGAGTGATGGCAGAAATTTGACCTCTTTAGAAGTTGAAGTTTTACATCCACTGGCATCGGTTACGGTAACAATATAAGTTCCGCTTTGTGTAAAAGAGTTCGTAGCAGAGTTTGGTCTATCGCCTCCAGTCCATTGGTAAGCAACACCTCCAGAAGCAGTTAAGGTAATTTTGTCGCAAGCTTTGGTTTCCGCAATGTTAATTGGAAAAGGTGGTGGTCTTAATCCCCAAGTAATATTTGTATAATTTTCGGGGGTGGTAGAATTAATGGTTACACAATCAAAATCGCCAGGGAACATAATTATCGCATAACCTTCAATTCCAGTTAAAGAAGTGTTATCGTGGAACTCCATGTTTCCACCATCAAAAAGCACAACGTAGGGTTTCGAAAAGGTTAATTTAGAGCGTGTCCCACTACTAGCACCCAATGAAGCCAATAGCAAAACGGGGTTAGTAACAGTTTTCGAAAAACACATTTCTGTCGTTCCTCCTGCCCCTGCAGCCCAAGTAGTTGCTGGAACGGTATGATTTGGAATGGTTGCAGGATATGAAGCAAACCTTGAGTGGTTATAAATTTGTGGAGTAGAATTAAATGTAAAATTAGAAGTCATTGTCACTCCGATATTCTCACTTCCGTTAGCAATAGCTCCATTAGCTGCACGTCCAGTAAAATTACTCCATGTAGCCCAATTCACATTGTTACAGGCATCAAAAGTCTTCGTTATACCCCAAGTATGTTGGCAAATGAAGATGATTGTTAAGAAAAGAAATAGAGAGCATTTCTTCATTGATTGCTATATAGCTAAGCAATTATTTTCTTTATAGAAAACCGAAGTTGCCTTATTATAAAAAAGACCAGGAGAAATGCCGGAGAAAGAAAGTTCTTTAAATCCTTGCTTTTTTAAAAATATCCTAGCTTCTTCGTAATTTTCGCGTTCAGAGTCGTCTAGTATCAAAACTCCTTTTTCAGATAACGCCTCTATGCTGTATTTACAACAGTTGATACGATCTCTGCCGTCAACGATAATTAAATCAAACTTCTCATTAAGTAGTTTAGCCTTCTGGCTGTATTCTCCGCCCGGAATTAGCTTGGTGAAAATCATTTCTGCATTAGGGGCTTTTTCATTTACTATCTTTTTGTACCAAGCTTCATCATGCTCTACAGAAACCACTCTTTTTACATTTCTAGCATAGAACAATGTCGAATTTCCAGATCCGTATTCAAAAATTGTTAGGTCTTTGTTTAGCCTATCTTTAATAAAGTCAATGAACGAATAAGTTACCCAAGGAATAGGTTGGTTATCTGCATCTACCGCTTGATGATTATCGAAAGCAGTAAACCAGCCAATCGAAGCTAAATAACCTTTATGTCCGTATGATAATAGGGCAGATAAACGCTTAGGTTTTGCCACCAATGTTGCTAATGCTTTAAGTTTGCTCAACGTTTAATAAATTTTTGAAATAGTGTAACCAAAAATAATGATTTTAACATCATTACTCCTTGTTTTTGCGTTTTAGGAATCACGAGTATTAGAAAAGTAGCTGTAAAATAAGCGATTAGCGTAGCAATGGCAGCTCCCATAATACCATATTTGGGGATGAGAAAAATGTTTAATACGATATTTACAACTGCACCTACTGCGGTTCTGAACAATGAGATTTTGGTATAACCTTCTGCAATTAGATATTGACTACTTGCAGAGCCTAAAAAGACGAAAATTCCTGCCCATACATGTACAGAAAGTACATGCGCACCACTCCAAAATTCTTCTTTATAGATTATTCGGTAGGCTAAGGGTGATATAAACGTAGTGATAATGGCGATGCCTAAACTTAACCAAACCATTAGATCATACATGTTCTGCAACCTTTTCTGATACCTCTGCTGATCGTCTCTTTTGGCATTCATTATTGCCGGAAATACCGAAGTTACAATAGCCACGGGAATAAAATACCAGCTTTCGCTTAATTGTACCACTGTTGAATAAACGCCAAGCTGTCCAGACCCCAAATAGCTGTCAACCATTAATTGGTCTATCTTCATGTATAATGAGACTAATATAGCCGAAAAAGCCAGTGGCCATGAACTAGAGAGTAAATACTTGGCTACACTTTTTTCATATCTCAATGCTAATAAGCCTCCCGTTTTTTTTTGATAAAAGTACAAGTAGCCTATCGCCAAAATGAGGGTGTCGAAAAATATTGCCCAGATAAACCATATCAAAGCTGCGTGATTTAGAATGAGCAGCAGTTTTACGATGGCAGAAAAAATATTTCCAAATACTTGCGTAAAGGTTACATACTTGGCTTGTACAGTAGCCTGAAAATAGCTGTCGGTAATATATAGCGCTTGAGTAATACCGCTCAAGCCAATTATCAAAATATAATGTAAAGGAGTTTGCGTAGGTGTAAAAAAATATTGGTTTACGAGATAACCAACATAGATTAAAGGCATTGCAGCTAAACCGCCAATTAACTTTAATCGCAACGAAGTCCCTAAAAGTTCATCCTTTTTTTCAGGATGCTTTAACAATTCTCGGGTGGTAAAACCATCTAAACCAAGCGCAGCCGCGGCAATAAAAAAAGCCACAAAAGCCTGAGGATAGTTTAACAAGCCATTTTGATCCCTTCCCAGATAATTGGCAATGGCAAATCCAACTAAAACCTTGATAAGTAAGCTTCCCACACGAGCAAGTATTAGCCAGCCCGTATTTTTAAAATACTTTTGCAGGGCATCTTGGTCAAAACCTTTGATATGGGGTAGTTTCATTTATGCAGGCCTAATAGAAGAATCGTTAACTTAATGGAGATCCAACGGGTACAGCACAATCATGTCCGGGTTGGCCATGCGCAGGATTTATTTTTTGGCCACTTGACGGTTTTGGTGCAACTGGTTGCGGCGTAGAAGTTATTGTAGTAGTTGGTGCAGCTACTTTCTGAGCGTTGTTTTTTTGTGTTAGAGGAGCTCCAACAGGTACGGCACAATCATGACCAAGTTGCCCATGTGCAGGGTTTATTTTTTGAGTATTTGTCGGTTTTGGCGCTTCTGGTTTTGGTGTAACGACAGCCGTCGGTGTAACGCTTGGTGTGGCTACTGCTTGCTGCAGCTTTTTTTGCTGTGCTAGTGGCGCACCTACTGGCAAGGCACAATCGTGTCCAGGTTTACCATGTTCCGGATTAGTAAGTAAGCCACTTTGTTGTTCGATAGTTGGCTTAGCAGAAGTTTGTAAACCAGATAACTCGCTGGGAGTAGTCGTTTGTGTTTGATTGGTGCTTTTGCTGTTGCAGGCTGATAAGCTGATGAGCACTAGGCCGTAAAGAATTCTTTTCATGGTAAATTATTTTTCTGCAATATCGGCATAATTTTACGCTACTACTGAAAACTATTTTCGATACGTTTTAACTGCTGATAATGATGATTAAGATGTATCTGAATAAACCGTAACCATTGTTTGGCGTTAAGATAACCAATTACTGGGTGTTTTACCTTGATCTTAGTATCTGCATTTTTAATTTTTGGATATGCTTGTGCCAATTGTAGCTCAAAGTCCGTAATAAATTGTTGGGCGGCCGAAGTACTTATTTTCTTTACTCTTACCGCAATTTTAGCTGGAGCCTTAAATTTTCTACCAGGAGGAAATGCACCAAAAAATAAAATGGCTTTTACAATAAAGGCAGTTGATTTAGTTTTTCCCCCACCTTTGATACAATTGTTCAAAGCAATTAGCGAAAGTAGACTCGAATCGAAAATATGAGAGTAAACCTCGCTATAACTCCAACCTCCAATTGGAGGCTCTATCTGGAAATTGGCAGAACCAAGGTGGTCTAACTTTTGCCTATAAGCCTCTGCCGTTGTTAAAATAGATTGGTATATCTTTTCAATCCTCATAAGCGAAAATAACATCTATTTTAGCGAAATCGTTTAAAATTGTACTAAAAATGATTTAATAGTTCCTCTAAATGATAGATCTGCTCGCTAACATCATCTGGCTTATCGGCTTTCAGTGGGTTAAAGAAAATAGCCCGCATGCCAAAATTCTGCGCACCGTAAATATCAGCTTCTAAACTATCTCCAATCATAATGCTTTCCTGCTTATATGCCTGAGCTAAATTTAAAGCGTGTTCAAATATAGCTTTGTCTGGCTTATTTACACCCACATCCTCAGAAATCACCACGTTTTTAAAATACGGATTGAGGTTGGAAACCCTCATTTTGGTAAGCACAGCCTCTTTAAAACCGTTAGAAATAATATGTAAATGATATTTCTTTTGCAGATAGGTGAGCACTTTTTCTGCACTTTCAAACAGATTAGTTTTGGTAGGTCCCATTGCGACATAATCTTCTTCAAACTGCGTTGGAATTAAATCAGGCTTGATGCCCAACTCCAAAAAGGTTTTTCTAAAGCGTTCTTCTCTTAAAGCCTGTTTTGTGATTTTCCCTAAATGATATTGCGCCCAAAGTTGGTGATTGTTTACCGTATAAGTAGCTATGAACTTCTCCGCAGAAGCCAGTCCCAATTCTTTAAGCTTATAAACTTCGTAAAGCTCCATCAGTGTTTCGTTTGCATTACGATCAAAATCCCAAATGGTGTGGTCAAGGTCGAAGAAGATATGCTTAATCAATGTATTAAAAGTTAAATATTGTGATGCTACAAAGTTATGCGAATAAAAAGAGTATTAAAGAAGCATCGCTGTTTATTGCGGCAAGCTGACAACCGAAACAGCAGAATGAGCTACTGCTTTACTCCATAAGCCAAATCTCCAGCATCTCCCAGTCCGGGTACGATATAACTTTTGCTGGTCATTTCATCATCGATAGCGCCTAGCCACAAATCTGCTTTAGGTAAATTGGCACGAACATGTTTTACACCTTCTGCACTGGCAATAGCAGATACAATGTGTAATTTCTCAATTTTATAAGTGTTGATGAGTTCCTTTGCGCAAAGTACAATGCTTAATCCCGTAGCTAACATCGGGTCCGCAAGAATTACAGTTTTACCTTCCAGATCTGGAGCAGAAATATGTTCCATCTGTATCACAAAATCACCACTTTTTTTTGTTTTACGATAAGCGGTAATAAACGCTGATTCTGCTTGGTCAAAAACACTTAACAAACCTTGGTGCATCGGTAAGCCAGCTCTTAATATCGTTGCCAAAACAGGCTGTTGTACTAATACCGAACTTGTAGCAATACCAAGCGGGGTTTGGGTTTCCACTTCCTTATATTTTAAGGTCTTGCTAATCTCGTAAGCGAAAAAGGCACCCAAACGTTCCATGTTTTTGCGGAAACGCATGGCATCTTTCTGGATTTGTTCATCCCTTATCTCGGCAATAAAGGTACGGGCGATAGAATTGTTTTTGCTTAGGTCGTATATCATGACCTAAATTTACGATTTTAGATTTACGATTTTAGATTTTTGTGTGGACTTATAGTGTTATAACTCTTAATCCTAATACCTAGTCCCTAATCCCTGATAAAGCCATCATCTTTTCATAAACCTCTTTCCATCCCTTCCAATGGCCAGTTTCCGAAATACTTTCATTGTGCCATAAGCTGCAAAATGTACCATCAACCATTTTTACACTTTCAACCAATTCATTGATAAGGATAATAGCCTGATTAGGAGATAATTTCAGGTATTTATACAAGGTTGTATCCATTACGGCAAAAGGGTGCGCTTTAAGGTGCGACTGCTTTTCTAGCTGTAAATCGTACCAAAAGAAAGGCGTACAAGTTCCAGCCCTAAAGCCAACCTGTGAGGCATACCCCATTGTATAATCATGGTTGATGCCCACCTTTATCAATTGAAGGTAGGTTTTTGGCAAATGAATTTTAAGGTAGTGCTGTCTCGAAATATCAATGGTTTTATCTAATAACGCATCAATAAGTGTCTTTTCTTCCTTTAATTTTACCACATTACTGTTCGATATATAAGAAGGATGTATACCGATTTTTGCCACCTTTGACGTATCTACAATCAATTTTTGTAGCAAGTCATCATTTGGATGGATATTTATATCGTGGCTTTTATCCCCTTTGTAAGAAAGCAAAAAGAAGAAAATGGCTTTCAAGCCGTATTTATCATGTATTTGATGCAAAAAATGGTAAGTATCAAAAGGATCCTTAATCTTTCCTACGCCAGTATTGATAATGTTCCTTAATCGCTCGGTATCACCCCTAACTATTGCCCTCAACAACCGAGCAGTGTTTTTAATGATACCACTCGATTTAAAATGGTAAGCCCTATCTATATCTATGGTAGGAATAAACTCAAACTTTCTACTTCCAAAATGAAGATCACTTAATTTATTCATTAAGAGATTCTTCAAAATGATAGCCCATTGATCTATTACAGGAATTTTTAACAGTCCAAGTTCGTACTGTAAGCTCAATTTTGCTGGAAATCTCAAATGTTCGTCGGCGGTGTACGGCAAATATTCTTCATATCTGCTGATAAAATAGAAGGAGGCCGAAAAGATATCGAAAGGCAAAGCACTATTTGCAACTGCAAAAGGTACTTTTTCATTTCCGAAATCTGTAATAATAATCTCTTGCTTTTCGATGTTGTTTTTAGAGAGCAGTCCACTTGCTTTAAAGAATAATTCATCCCCTAATGCATCTTCGCTATAACTAAACTTTGGACCATCATATGCCAAAAATTGACTGGAAACGCTGGTAAATTCAAAATCGCAACGCAATACCTCCCTAAAAATAAAATTGAAGATATATTTGACACGTGGGGTAACTTGAGGGCTAAAAACGAGCAATTGCATATTTACTAAGATAATGAATAATGCCTGTTTATAGCTAAACGTTTTTGAATTTATTCTGATTTATTTGAAATAGAACAATCAAATGAAGTAATTATGCTTGTTCTAAGTGTTGAATACCATCATTTCTTCAAAGAGAAAGAAATGATGATAGCCTTTCAGACAATAAAATACAGGTGTTTGGGAAATTTAAATTACATCCTCAATTTTCAGAAGGGTTCTAGTCAATCTAAAGTTCTTTAAAAAGAGATTTTCATTTTTTTCTCTGGAAAGCTTGTTTTAGCGCTCTTTCTTCCTCCATTTTTTTCCACATGGAGAATATTCATTTGATCGTCGAACAAATCATATAGAATGCCATTGCTTAAAGTTAATTGCTTAAAAGATGCTATGTTGTCTATTTCGAGATATACGTTAGTAGCCTCATGATCATTTTCAAAACCAACGTAGTTTGCCTTTATAATTTTACCATCTACATTAAACATCACCGAACTTTCTAAATAGCTTTTAACAAAAGTATTCATCTCTTTTTCTCTATCCTTGCTATATAGATCAATTTTAGTTTTAAATCGCTTAGATAAAGCATTTTCAAAATCATCCGTAAAAATTCTACAAGTTACCTCTAATGCTTTGGTTTTTGTATTATGTGATATTTCGGTAGTGCTTACATGAAATGGATGTTTGTTTGCATTAAAAACAAGAGGGAGAATGAAAACAAGTAACAATTTTGAAAAGAAGATGTTCATTTTTTTTAACTATACTCAAAATTAAGCTAAAGAATTTAACTTAGACAATAAATAACCGCTAAACTATCTCTTAAAAATGTCTCTTGTCGATTTTTTCTTCTATTTTAAACTAGGGTGGTCACATATTGTAAGTTTAGATGCCCTAGATCACCAGTTGTTTATTCTTGCGCTAATCGCAATTTATACAGTTAAACAATTTAAGCAGATACTTATTTTAGTTACTGCATTTACCATAGGGCATTCAATAACCTTGGCCTTAAGTACTTTTGACATTATTCGCATACAAAGCAATTGGGTAGAATTTTTAATTCCCTGCACCATTTTCATTACTGCACTTCTTAACATTGTCCGAAAAGAAAAAAAAGGCAGTAAAATACAACTTAATTATTATTTAGCACTTTTTTTCGGATTAATACACGGAATGGGATTTGCAAATTCGGTCCGTATGATGCTGGCAAGAGACCAATATATAGGATGGGGATTATTTGGTTTTAATGTGGGCCTAGAAATTGGCCAAATTGTGTTTGTAGTATTGATACTATTAGTTGCTGTATTGATGCTAGATATTTTAAAAGTAAAACGAAGAGACTGGATTATATTTATTTCATCGGCTGTTTTTGCCTTAGCCTTACAAATGGCTTTACAGCGAATGCCTTTTTAACCAATTCAAATTATGAAGAGATTTTATCAATTATGTATCGGTGCAGCATTATTTAGCCAAGTTGTCTATGCCCAAAACATTCAGAACAACCCAAACAGCAACCATGGGAATAAATTTGAACAATTAGGAACCATATTGCCAACACCTAACGAACAACGTACGGCCAGTGGTGCACCAGGGGTTAAATATTGGCAACAAAGGGCAGATTACGACATTAAGTGCGAGCTGGATGAAACGAACCAAACCTTAAAAGGCAGTGAGGTAATTACCTACTACAATAACTCTCCAGACCCCTTAACTTACATTTGGCTACAGTTAGATGAGAACCAACATAGCAATACCAAAAATGCCAATTATCAAAATGCTAGTAAAATGCCGAAACAGGCAACTAATGAAGATATACAAAAGTTCACTATCGGAAACCCAGACAATGGCTACGGTTTTAACATTACTAAAATAACCGATGCACAGGGAAAGGCATTAAAATATACCATCAATAAAACCATGATGAGGGTAGAAGTGCCGACGCTAAAAACGGGAGATAAGTTTATTTTTAGTGTAGATTGGAACTATAAAATTCCTGATAGAATTACCAAAGGAGGGCGTGCTGGTTTCGAATATTTTGCTGCAGATGGCAATTATTTATTTACTATGGCTCAATGGTATCCTCGCCTTTGTGTTTACAGTGATTTTCAGGGATGGCAAAATCATCAGTTCACAGGAAGAGGCGAATTTGCTTTAACCTTTGGCGACTTTAAAGTGCAGATGACAGTTCCCGCAGATCATGTGGTAGGTTCTACCGGCGAATGCCAAAATTACGACAAAGTGCTTTCGTCTACACAAATGGCTAGATTCAATAAGGCCAAGGTGGCAACAGCACCCGTAGAAATTGTAACCCTTGCTGAAGCAAAGGCAGCTGAGGCTAAAAAAGCTGCTGCAAAAAAAACTTGGATTTTCCACGCAAAAGATGTGAGAGACTTTGCCTGGACTTCTTCGCGTAAGTTTGTTTGGGATGCCATGAACCAAAAAGTAGAAGGGAAAGACGTTCTTTGCATGAGTTTCTATGGGAAGGAAGCCTATAATCTTTACAGTAGATTTTCTACACGGGCAATTGCGCATACGATAAAAACTTACTCCGATTTTACCATTCCTTACAGCTATCCAGTAGCACAAAGTGTGGAGGCCTCGAATGGCATGGAATACCCAATGATCTGCTTTAATTTTGGCAGAACAAATGAAGATGGAACCTACAGTGAAACTGTTAAAAACGGAATGATCGCTGTAATTATTCACGAAGTGGGACATAACTTTTTCCCAATGATCGTTAACAGCGACGAACGCCAATGGTCTTGGATGGATGAAGGCTTGAATAGCTTTTTAGAGTATCTTACCTCAGAACTTTGGGACAATAAATTCCCTGCAAAAAGAGGAGGTCCGGCTTATACCATGATACCTTACATGAAATTGCCGAAAGACCAATTGGAACCTATCATGTCTAATTCAGAAAACATTGTACAGTTTGGTCCCAATGCTTATTCTAAACCAGCAACAGGCTTAAATATTCTTCGCGAAACCATTATGGGACGTGAGCTCTTCGACTACGCATTTAAAGAGTATGCTAAAAGATGGGCATTTAAGCACCCAACACCTGCCGATTTTTTTAGAACCATGGAAGATGCCAGCGGAGAAGATTTAGATTGGTTTTGGAGAGGTTGGTTCTACAGCACCGATGCTTGCGATATTTCTTTAGACGAAGTAAAACATGCCAAAGCCGAGTTTCCAAAGCCTGCAAAAAGTGTAAAAGAAGTCATCAAGGTAGATCAACCATTATTTAGTGATGATGATATCAGTAAAATGCGCAACAGAGAGGATAAACGCATTAAATTTTATACAGACCAAGATTTAGAAGCGAGAGATTTTTACTGGAAGTACCTACGTGGTTTAGTACAGGTAGACAGCAGTAAGGCTAAAACTAGAGAAATTTCATTACCCTTAGGAGAGTTCACAGCCGAAGAGAAAACTAAATATGGTAATAAACATTTTTACGAGCTCAACTTCAGTAACAAAGGTGGTTTAGTAATGCCAATTATTGTAGAATTTACCTTTACAGATGGTTCTAAAGTTTTAGACAGAATTCCAGCACAAATATGGCGCTTAAATGAACTAAAAACATCAAAATTTTATGCCTTAGATAAAGAAGTTTCTGCCATTAAGGTAGATCCATTCCGTGAAACCGCAGATATTGACGAGAGTAACAACGTTTGGGGTGCTGTTACTCAAACACCTTCAAAATTCCAGTTGTTTAAAGCGAAACAATTATCTGCTAGCAGGGGTCAGTCAGAGGGAGCTAATCCAATGCAGTTTGAGGTTAAAAAGAATAAATAAGAATTCTATACATCACATTTGAAAGCCTCGATTTATCGGGGCTTTCTTTTTTACATTTTACTATATACTGCTAAGAAAATAATGTGCAATCTTGAAGTATTTAGTTTTAATAGGACTATTTTTTATTTCCATGATAAAACACTACCTTAGGGTAAAGCAAGAACTCGCTCTACCAGCTCCACACTGGCAAACACGATAGATCAACGAAGGATGGACGAAGGACTAACGGTACATCAGCGAAGGATCGAACCATTTACACACTCCATTATTAAGGCTTAACATTATCTATTGTTGCGTCCCCCAACTAGTTTACCAAATACAATATGCTATTACTGTCTGCATTTGTAATATCGCTCTGCCATTTTTGGCACTTCTGTAACTTAACACATTGAAATATTTTCGATAGTCGCATCGTTTATTTGCGGTTCACACTAAGATTTAGAAAGATTACAAAAACTTCTTCTGCATAATTTAGGTTAATCCCTAAACCTTATCTTTGTAACAATGAAGTTCAAACTCATCTCTGATTACAAACCCACTGGCGACCAACCAGGTGCCATAGATCAATTAGTGCATGGTGTAAACGCTGCCGAACATTATCAAACCTTATTGGGTGTAACCGGTTCGGGTAAAACGTTTACCATTGCCAACGTAATTGAGCAAACGCAGAAACCGACACTCATCCTTAGCCATAACAAGACTTTGGCGGCACAGCTTTACGGTGAAATGAAGCAGTTTTTCCCTGAAAATGCAGTGAACTATTTCGTTTCCTACTATGATTACTACCAACCAGAGGCTTACATGCCTACTACCAACACCTATATTGAGAAAGATTTACAGATCAACGAAGAGATAGAGAAATTACGTTTGCGTTCTACATCTTCCTTAATTTCTGGGCGTAGAGATGTAATCATTGTATCCTCTATTTCCTGCATTTATGGTATGGGAAATCCAGAAGATTTTTCGAAATCTGTATACCGTTTTGGCGTAGGCACAAGAGTAAGTAGAAATGCTTTTTTGCACCATCTGGTGGAAATTTTATATGCTCGTACCATCAACGATTTTAAACGTGGAACTTTCCGCGTAAAAGGTGATACCGTAGATATTTATCCAGCGTATATGGATCATGCTTATCGTATTTCATTTTTTGGAGATGATATTGAAGAACTGTCAGCTATTGATCCTATAACTGGAAAAACCATAGAAAAGTTAGAAGATATTTCCATCTATCCCGCTAATCTTTTCGTAACACCAAAAGATAGATTTAATCAATCTATTTGGGGCATACAAGAAGAGCTGGAAGTACGTAAAAACCAACTTTTAGGTGATGGATTGAATTTAGAAGCGAAGCGTTTAGAAGAACGTGTCAATTTCGATATCGAAATGATGAAAGAATTGGGCTACTGCTCAGGAATCGAAAATTATTCTCGCTTCTTCGATGGTCGTACACCAGGCATGCGTCCGTTCTGTTTACTAGATTATTTCCCAGATGATTACCTGATGGTAATTGACGAAAGCCACGTAACTGTTCCACAAATTAGAGCAATGTACGGTGGAGATAGATCACGTAAATTATCATTGGTAGAATATGGTTTCCGCTTGCCATCTGCGTTAGATAACAGACCGCTAAACTTTGAAGAGTTTGAGAATTTAGCACCTCAAACTATTTACGTGAGTGCTACTCCAGCAGATTACGAATTGCAAAAATCTGGAGGTGTAGTTATCGAACAGGTAATTAGGCCAACAGGATTACTAGACCCCATAATAGAAATTCGTCCGGCAATTAATCAAGTAGATGATTTGTTAGATGAGATTGACAAGACAATTAAACAAGGCGACCGTGTTTTGGTAACCACGCTAACCAAGCGCATGGCAGAAGAACTGACTAAATACATGGATCGTTTAAACATCAAATGTCGCTACATTCACTCTGAAGTAAAAACTTTAGAACGTGTAGAGATTTTACGGGGTTTACGTTTAGGCGAATTTGATGTTTTAGTAGGGATTAACTTGCTACGTGAAGGACTAGATTTGCCAGAAGTAAGCTTGGTAGCAATTTTAGATGCAGATAAAGAGGGTTTTTTACGTTCCGACAGAGCGCTAATTCAAACAATTGGTCGTGCAGCGCGTAACGATAGAGGCCGTGTAATTATGTATGCAGATGACATTACCGACTCAATGGAGCGTACCATTACCGAGACGAACAGGCGTAGAGAAAAACAAATTGCACACAACTTAGAGCATGGCATTACACCTAAAACCGTAGGTAAATCTAAAGAAGAAATTATGGAGCAGACTTCTGTTTTAGAAGTTTCCGAAAAACAAAAGGCTAGGGCAAAAGCTTACGTGGAAGTAGACGAGGTAAGTATAGCTGCAGATCCAGTGGTGCAATACATGACCAAACCCGAACTACAAAAAGCTTTAGATAAATCTCGTAAGGATATGCAAAAAGCGGCTAAAGAAATGGATTTCCTATTAGCTGCCCGCCTACGTGACGAAATGTTCGCCTTAGAAAAAGTGTTTGAAGAAAGATTTGGAAATAGGTGATAAGTTTTACGTTATAAGTTACACGTTTTTGACTTATAACCTAACCCAATGAACCAATTCAACAAATGACAATGAACTAATTTATGCAAGGACAAAATAGAAACGAAATTTACCCAGGTTTAGAAGTGGGAATTATTTTAAAGAAAGACCAAAGAAGTGGAAATGTAACCTATGGTGTGGTAGAAAAATTGTTAACCTCTTCGGCATTTCATTCTAGAGGTATAAAGGTACGTTTAGATGATGGGCAGATAGGTAGAGTTTGCGAAATAGTAGAGGAAGATTAATAAAGGATTATGGAAAAAGCAATATAATTTCATCCTTAGTTAAAAATTAAATAGATGCGATTATTTTTCTTATTCTTTCTTTTAGTGTTAAGTACTGTTGTTGTTGCGCAAAAACCTCATCGACTGGTTTCCGTAGGTACACCAATAACCAACGAACCGCTAATGGTGGTTGATGGAATTCCAATTGCTGACAGTAAAGCTTTTATGGCCTTAATGAATCCAAAGGATATTGAGAAAATCGAAATTTTAAAAGATGCGTCATCGACCGCAATTTATGGCTATCGTGGTGCCAACGGTGTAATTTTGGTTACACTCAAAAAGGATGTTAAGCTAATTTCGCTTACTAAACTTTTAAAAAGATTCAAGGTGAATAAAAATTATAGGCAATATTCAGCTTTCGTAGAAAATGAGAAGATAAACTACCCAAACGAATTTCTCGCATCTGCAAAGTGGATTAAGGAGATTATATCATTGAATCGCTCCAATGGTCAAATAGAGATCCCTTGTCTTAACATTGTAACAAATAAGTAGACGTTAAATTAGAATTGTAATGAAATTGCAATGAAAATCGTTACTTGAAACAAAAAGCTAACGGCAAAGTCTATATTTGTAATAACAGTATAAAGAATGGGTTACATATTAAATTTTCTATTAATAGCAATAATTGTTTTATGGGTACTTAGATTACTAGTGAGGATGATTTTTCCTGCTGTAATTAGAAATGCCTTTAGCAAAATGCAAAATCAGGCCACTGGCCAACAACAACGTCCGTCTAGGCCAGAGGGGACCATTTCTATAGACCATATGCCTAAAAAAGAAAAGCGAAGAGGCAATGCCGATAAATTGGGCGACTTTGTAGATTACGAAGAGGTAAAATAATTTTTCATCCCTAACATCAGTAAGTTGCTATAATTTTCTATTAACTTTTTAATGATAGCCATTTCCTAATTGGCAAATCATAAAATTTCATGGCTAAATAAGCAATTAGAAGCTGTAGTAAAATTACAGATGGAATAACCCACATCAGCGTTTGATGGCTTGGCTGTGATTCCCCGTAATAATTTCCGAAAGCCCATAGCGCAAAATAATGTGTAATATAAAGTGGGTAAGAAATTTGACCGGAAAACCTACAAATACGCTGATGCGTCGGATTTAAAACCGTTCCTGCGCCTAAAGCAACCAACAAAGGAAAATATAAAATGACGATCAAAGGTTCGCTAATCCAGTTCCAGCTATCATGGTATGGCACAAAGAATGCTAAAGCTAAAAAAAACGCCAATAACGGAAATCCAAGTTTGTTCTTAATAATGGCTTGATAACGGAAAATACACATACCTGCTAGAAATGAGAAAGCGACCCTAGCTCCACCATGCCAAAAATTATCTTTTGACCAACCTCCGCTAATATTTCCTGCCGAATTTGCTAGGTAAAAAATACCGATTGCTGCTAAAGCTGCTAATGCCAATAACCAAGTTCTTTTAAGACGTTGTAACACCAATGCGTAAACAATGTTGGCTACGTATTCCCAAAAAAGCGTCCAAGCTGGAGCATTTAAACCAAAGTTATTAAAAGCTCTTTCAGCAATAATTGGGTAAGGAATTAAGAAAATTGACGCCAAAAAAAGCAAAGCCATCTTCCACCCAGCGTAAGCTTCCCATTGGTTACCAAATGGGTCGAAGATAAACCCTAGCAATCCCAATATTGTACCTAAAACCACGAGTGGATGTAATCTAATTAGCCTTTGTTTGAAAAACGTCTTCAAGCCCATTTGAGGTAACCTATCATCGTAAGCATAAGCAACTACAAATCCTGATAAGCAAAAGAAAAAATCCACTGCTAGATAAGCATGAGCAATCAAATCATCAGGATGCGGCGTATACATTTCGATAAAATGGAAGATTACTACGCCAAGGGCGGCAACTCCTCGTAAACCATCTAAAATTTCAAAATGTGTTTTGGGCTTAAGTGCTGAAGAAGAAAACTGGATCATTTGGTTCGGTTGTAGCTCAAGGATAAACATTTTTGTTGATTTGAGCAAGGTTTTCGTGTACGTACGTTGTTACATAAACTCGATAAGAGCGAAAATATCTTTTGTTTTTTATACTTGCCGTCGTCCTGAACGCCAGTGAAGGATCTAAATATTGAAGCAGTTTAGAAGTAGATTCCTCCTAACGTCGGAATGACGGGGAGCTAAAACAAAAAGATTTGAGTCATAGCGGGACTATCGGAATATAATAATAACTACTGAAGCTACTTTTCAAGAAGCCAAAGAAAAAATAACGATGCCTTAACAATCAGTTAATTGGCATTGAGGACATTTGTATTAGATCATATTCATATTATGCTTGAACTGTTTTTAATCATCTGCTTAATTGTTTTTGTGGCGTTTGTCTTTAGTCCTTACGAATTAACCGTTGGCGAAGAAGAAGATTAATAAGTCTACCTGCAAAAATTGGAGTCTTTCGCCAGGAAGGCCTACCCTTTTTGTCTCTAAAAATAGCTTATGGAGAAAAGAAATGTAGAAATCGTAGTAATTTCTGATGTGCATTTGGGTACTTATGGTTGCCATGCCAAAGAATTACTAAAGTACCTGAAAAGTATTAAGCCAAAAACATTAATCCTAAACGGGGATATTATAGATATTTGGCAATTTAGCAAACGATACTGGCCAGAAACACACATGAAAATTTTACGCAAATTGATGAAGTTTGTAGTAGAAGGTGTTAACGTTTATTACCTTACAGGCAACCACGACGAGCTTTTACGTAAATTTGCAGATATGCACTTGGGTTCTTTCCACCTGCAAAACAAGCTTATTTTAGAGCTGGATGGGAAAAAGGCTTGGTTCTTCCATGGCGATATTTTCGACGTAACGATGCAACATTCTAAGTGGTTGGCAAAATTGGGTGCCATCGGCTACGACAGTTTGATTTTATTGAATAGCGTAGTAAACTGGTGTTTAAAGTTATTTGGTAGAGAGAAAATGAGCTTCTCTAAAAAGATTAAAGCAAAGTTTAAAGATGCCGTAAAGTTTATCAATAGGTTTGAAGAAACAGCTGCAGAGTTGGCTATTGAAAATGGTTATCAGTATGTAGTTTGTGGACATATTCATCAACCAGAAAAAAGAAATATTTTGGCAAATGAAGGAGAAGTAATGTATTTGAATAGCGGCGATTGGATAGAAAATTTAACGGCTCTTGAATATAACCAGGGAAATTGGGAGATTTTTAAATACGAAGCGAAGAACTTTGTTAAAGATGAAGTAGAGCAAGGTGAACTTTCGGATGGCGAAGATTTACACGGAAAGTTAGACGTAAACATATTATTGCAGAAAATCAAACTAGAAATTGCCTAGCACCTAAAACCATCATGATTTATCAAAACAAAAAGAATATAAAACCATGATGGCTTCAGTTCAATTAAAACTATAAATAATCCTAAAAAATATAGATATTAGAAGCCGAATGAAGATACTTTACGCCATACAGGGAACGGGGAACGGACATGTGAGTAGAGCAAGGGAAATAGTACCGCTTTTACAACAACATGGCGAAGTAGATTTACTGATTTCAGGTACGCAGGTAGATGTAAAATTGACGCAGGAAATTAAGTATAACTTTCATGGTTTCAGCTTTATTTTCGGTAAAAAAGGTGGTGTAGACCACTACAAAACATGGAAAAACATGAATCTTCCGAAATTTCGGAGAGACATGAAAGCGATTCCATTAAAAGATTACAACCTTATTTTAAACGATTTTGAGCCTATATCTGCTTGGGCATGTCGCCTGCAAGGTATAGAAAGTGTATCATTAAGTCACCAGGCTTCCTTTAAATCAAAAAAAGTTCCTCGCCCTAAAACTGTAGATTGGGGTAAACTGATATTGAGTAGGTATGCTCCCACTACGCATCACATAGGATTCCATTTCGATAGGTACGACGATTTTATCTATAAACCCGTAATAAGAAGCGAGATTAGGCAATTGGCGCCAACTAATCTAGGACATTACACCGTTTATCTACCAGCAATTGATGATAAGGACTTGGTAAATGTGCTTAACCAAATTCCTCAAGTGCGTTGGGAGGTTTTTTCTAAACACACTCAAATGGCTTATAACGATGGGAATGTTTTTGTAGAACCGGTAAATAACGAAAAGTTTAACCAAAGCATGGCCAGTTGCGAGGGCGTTTTTACCGGTGGTGGTTTTGAAGGCCCAGCCGAAGCACTACATTTGGGCAAAAAATTATTAGTTGCACCAATGCGTTTCCAATACGAACAACAATGTAATGCGTATGCGCTGAAGCAGTTTGGCCTACCGGTAATTTGGGGAAGCAACCATAATTGGGTTCCGATTTTGAAAAATTTTGTAGCTAATCCGCAAGAGCATAAATTTGATTTTCCTGACGAGACCGCCTCAATTATTGCACATACGGTAAATACTTTTGCCAGATAAATTTCTTTACTTTGTAGCTAGTATTGAGTTAAAGGATTAAGGCATTAGGCACTCCTTACTTTCAACTTTGTACTTTCAACTCACAATGATTAATCAATTTAGAAGTTTACATCCACTTAATTTAGCGTTGTTATTAGCGTACACGCTTTTTATGCGAATGGCAATTTTTTTCAACCTGCCTTCCGAATTAAACTTCGAGATATTAGAATCCTACACCAAACTTTTCATTGTAATCCCTAGCGATGCAATCTCTGCCGAAGCTAATGTGTTTTTTGCAATGATAGTGGTATTGGTACAGGCACTCATTTTCAATCGAATTGTAAATAATCATGCGCTTTTAGTAAAGCCCAACTATTTGCCTGCATTGATGTATATTACTGGAACGAGTTTGTTTCTTCAGTTTTTAGTGCTCAGTCCCGCATTGATCTGTAATTTCCTCATCATTATCATCATTGATAAGTTCTTAAAACTGTCAAAAACGGCAAATGCGATGAGTATCATGTTTGATGCCGGAATGATCATTGCCATAGGGACGTTAATCTATTTCCCTTTTATTTTACTTCTGTTAATGCTTTGGCTAAGCCTGCTCATGTACCGTCCTTTTAGCTGGCGAGAGTGGATTTCTGGCTTAATAGGTTTTCTAACAATCTTCATGTTTGTTGCTGTTTTCTACTATTGGAATGATAAAATAGATCGTTTTATTGATATCTGGCAGCCGCTAACCAATAAGTTCCCTAGTAAGCTACAAATCAATTATAACGATTATTGGGTACTTATTCCAGTAAGCATGATCATGGTGATGGCAGCTATACAACTCAGAGAAAATTTCTTCAGAAGCTTCATTAGTACCAGAAGAGCCTTTCAAATGCTATTCTTTATGTTCTTAGTGAGCATCCTGAGCTTTTACACAAAGCGTGGCGTAACTGTAGCGCATTTCTTGCTTTGTGTACCTCCTGGAGCAGTCCTGCTAGCCTATTACTTTTCAAATGCAAAAAAGAGATGGTTCTACGAAACACTTTTCGCTATCTTGGTAATTTGCATCCAGTATTTTTTGTTTGTCTAGTGTTATAGGCACAGATTTATGTTGTAAAGATCTCGTAATTTCTTAAGCCTATTTCAATATTTAAATGAATAAAATCTGTGCATCTGTGGCTAAATGGTTTTGCTTTAACCTTTTTTAACAAATTGATACCTCGAAACTTGCCAAAGATGGTTAGCTTTGTGGCATGAAATTGGAAATGATGTTCCTTCCTATTCGTAATTTGTTATTAGGTAAAGTAAATATTGATGCATAACCTTGTTGTAGATATTGGCAATACCTATAGTAAACTGGCAGTCTTTGAAGAAAAAGAACTCATTTATTTCGAGCAGCTTGAGCAAATTGAAGAGAGCAATCTCTTAAAGCTAATTACAGAGTATCAGATAGAAAATTCTACCGTTTCTAGCGTAAATAACCAGATAGAAAATCTGGAAGTGTTATTAAAAAGGCATACTCATTATATCCGTTTCAGCACCCATATTACTGGAGGGATAAAGAACCATTACGAAAGCCCTAAAACTTTGGGACTAGATAGATGGGCCAAAGTAATTGCAGCGCATTTTTTATATAAGGGCACTAATAGTTTGATGATCGATGCAGGAACTTGCATAACTTATGATGTTTTAACGGCCAATGCCGAATACTTCGGAGGCAGTATAAGTTTAGGTTTGAATATGCGTTTTAAAGCTTTAAACCATTATACTGGTCGTCTACCTTTAATAGCTTGGGATAAAGAACAAGAGCTGATAGCAGAAGGTAGTAATACAGAAAACGCGATAAAAAGAGGAGTATTACAAGGTGCAATTAATGAAATAGAAGGATTTATTGCCTTAGAAAATAAAAGAAATAAAAATTTAAAGGTGATTTTGACAGGGGGCGACTCGCTTTTTTTGAACAAGCAATTAAAAAATAGCATATTTGCCGCCCAGATTACTCACGAACCATATTTGGTTTTAAAAGGCTTGAATGAAGTTATTACAATATAAAATGAACAATAAAATTAAGTATGCATGTGTTGCTTTTTTGCTAATGGTTTCTTTTGGAACATACGCACAAACAACGGTGCAATCTCCATATTCTAAGTTTGGATTAGGTAACCTTAGAGGTTCAGTGTTGCCTCATCAAAGAGCAATGGGAGGTATTTCTACGGGCGTGTTTAGATCCAGTTACATCAGTAACATTAACATGCAAAATCCAGCATCTTACGCAGGTATCAACTTAACTACTTTAGATATTGGCGTATCGGGTAGTTTAACCAGCCTAAGAACAAGCAATCTAAGCGAAAGCAGTTTTAACTCTTCATTAAGTCACGTAGCAATGGCTTTTCCGGTAACAACTAAATCGGCAGTTAGCATTGGTATTTTGCCTTATTCAGATTTAGGCTACGATTTTAAAAACACAACTACTATCGGAAATTCGACTGACAACACCAAGACCGTAGATTATATCTATAATGGAGAAGGTGGTTTGTCAAAAGCATATTTAGGTTACGGTATACAATTGGGAGATCATTTTAGGATTGGCGCAAATGCAGAATACCTTTTCGGAAACTTGATACAAAGCCGCTCTACCGAAATTACAGACGATGCAGGTGCTGTCAATTCAAGAAATCAGATTAAAAACAGTGTGTATGGGTTTAACTATAGTTACGGCATACAATACGACTTCAGGTTAGGAAGTAAAACATCGTTAGTATTAGGCTATTCAGGCTCTTCTTCTTCAAAATTAAAATCTGAAAGAAGCCAATACACTACTATTTATTATAAAGATTCGCAAGGCAACGAGCTAGCTGCCGCTGATACATTAGATTTTTCTGAAAATCCGAAAGCAAGCTTGAAGCTACCTTTAATTCATAACTTCGGTTTCTCTTTACAAAAAGAAAACAAATGGTTAATTGGAGCTGATTACCGTACTGGCAAATGGTCTAAAATGGCTATTGATAATGTAAATCAAAATCTTCAAGACACCTATGGTTTCTCTGTGGGTGGTCAGTTTACACCAGACATTACCGCTATTAACGGTTATTTCAAAAGGGTAGATTATCGTTTAGGGTTTACCTATGATAAAACCTATATCCAAATGAACAACCAAGATGTAAAGCAAACCGCAATTACCGTTGGCTTGGGCTTGCCACTATCTTCTTATGCTAGATCTTCATTCTATAAAATGAATTTATCAGCCGAAATTGGTAGAAGAGGTAAGGTAACCAACGGCTTGATCCAAGAGCGTTATGTTAACTTCCATTTAGGATTTATGTTAAATGATAAATGGTTCCAAAGATTTAGGTTCGATTAATTTCGAGTGTTCAGGAATTAGGTAATAGCACTTTTGTATTTGTAAATCGATGGTTAAAGTTAAATGGTTAATGATCTATAATCGATGGTCAGCGTCCAATAATTATTGGACTTCGAAGATTGTATCTCGTACTTTTTACTTTTTACTTTTCACTTTCCACTTTATCCTTTCTTCCTGCGAAGGCGATGATTTGAAGAAAGTATCTTCTATAACCGCCAACAAAATTACTTTAAGTAAAGACCGAACTTTTGGCGCAGAAGTAATTTATAGTGACTCGGCTAAAGTAAAAGCAAAGGGTTACGCTACTATTTTAGACAAGGTTACACCTTCTACGGGCGCCACATACATGGAAATGCCTAAAGGAGTAAAAATCTATTTTTTAGATGATTTTCTTCGTTCCAAAGGAAGTATTACTTCAGATTACGCCATTAATAAAGAAGCTGAAAGAATCACCATTTTTAGGAAAAACGTAGTAGTAGTAACTGACAACATGACTTTTACTACCGAAGAGCTAACGTGGGATGAAAATAAACGAATGTATTTTTCTCCTGCCGGTACTGTAACTACAAAAGATGGAAACATCCTTAACGGAACCAGTTTTTCTGCTCCTCAAGATTTCAGTACGTACAGTATTACAATGCCTTCTGGCCAAGCAAATGTAGAAGACGGAAAACTACCTTAATTTGAGGTATATTTTATGCTTCTATCTCCCTAGTTTTCAAGTCAAAAAACAATTGAAATTTAATATTTTCTAATTTGTTTCAAATTTGTATCTTGCGCCCTCTTAAAATTAAGTTAAAATTAAAGATTTAAAAGAATAATATGGGTTTAATGACTTTCATGCGTACCAAAATGGGATATTTTTTGGTTGGTGGTATCGCAGTAGTATTGGCGTTATTTGTTTTAGAACCGCTATTGCAACAAGGTACAGCAATATTTGGTGCGGCATCTAGAACTGTTGTAGGTAGCATAGACGGTGAAGATGTAAAATATGAAGCATTTAATGCTAAAGTTGAGCAAACTTCTGCCCAGTTTAAGCAACAGTATGGCGGTATAATGAACCCGCAAATGCAAGCAATGGCAGTAGATCAAGCTTGGCAATCAGAAATTGCTAACGTTGTCTTAGGCAAAGAATTCGAACGCGTAGGCTTAACTATTTCTGCCGATGAGCTTTTTGACCTTATTCAAGGTAAGACTCCTAGCCCATTGATTACCCAATATTTTGGTAATCCACAAACAGGCGAGTTCGATAGAACAGCAGTAATGACCTCTTTAAAATCTAGAGAGAAAAACCCTGAACTAGCTAAGCAATGGTTATTGTTAGAAAGCGAAATCGAAAAACAAGCTTTACAACAAAAATATACGAAACTAATTGGCAACTCTGTTTATGTATCTACTTTAGAGGCTAACGATGAATATGCTAACCGTAACAAACTGGTAAACTTTAAATATGTTAGTTTAGATTACAGTTCTATTCTTGATGCGAATGTTAAATTAACCGACGCAGACTACAAAGAGTACTATGACGAAAACAAGAAGCGTTTCGAAAATGCTCAAGAAACAAGAGATTTTCAATATGTATCTTTTAGCATTTTGCCAACGGCTGCAGATAGCGCAATCGTAAAAGCTCAAGTAGAGAAATTAGCAGCAGATTTCAAAACCACTCCAAACGATTCTTTATTCTCTGCGAATAATTCAGATGTTAAAATCCCTTACAGTTATATTACTAAAGGAAAATTAGATCCAGCCGTTGACTCGGTAATCTTCAACTACCCAGTTGGAAGTTTTTACGGACCGAAATTTTCTGGCAATTCTTATAAGTTGGTTAAAGTTGTTGATAGTCGTTTCTCTCCAGATTCGGTAAAAGCTAGCCACATCTTAATCAATCCAGCTCAAGTAGGTGGCGAAGATAAAGCACTTAAGTTAGCTGATTCACTAAAACAATTGGCACAAGGCGGAAGCAGCTTTGCTGAACTAGCTGCAAAATACAGTGTTGATGGTTCTAAGGATAAAGGTGGTGACCTAGGTACTTTTGCTCGCGGAGCAATGGTAGCAGAGTTTGAGAACGCTGCGTTCAATGGCCGCCCTGGTGATTTAAAAGTTGTAAAATCACAATTTGGTGTTCACGTAATCAAAATCGAAAAACAAGTAGGTTCTTCTAAAGTGGTTAAGTTAGCTTACATCGAGAAAAACTTAGCGCCTAGTCAAAAAACCAGAGATATCGCTTACAAAAAAGCAACAGCTTTCTTAAATGAAGTAAAATCTGACAACTTTAGTGCATTGGCCCAAAAGCAAGGATATACTGTTGGTTTAGCCGATAGAATTGCGCCTACACAAGGTTATGCGCCAGGCTTAGACAATCCACGCCAGTTAATTAGAGATGCTTACGAAGCTGATAAAGGCGATGTGTTGTCTCAAGTTTACACCATGGATAACGCTTATGTAGTTGCTCAAGTAACCGGCATAAAGCCAAAAGGTCAACTTTCATTAGAAGATGTTAAAAAACAAATTGAGCCTCAAGTATTAAATGCTAAAAAAGCAAAACTGTTAACCGAGAAATTTGATAAAGCTTTGGCTGGAACTTCAAGTATCGATGCTGTAGCACAGAAATTGGGTAAAACAGCAACACCAGTTCAAAACTTAGTATTCGCTAATCCAATTATTCCTGGATTATCACAAGAAAATAAAGTTGTTGGAACTGTATTTGGTTCTCAAGTAGGCAAACTATCAAAGGCAATTACTGGAGAAAGAGGCGTATACGCTTTCGTTGTGGAAGGTTTTACAAATCCAGCCCCAATGGCTAATACATTTAAGCAAAAAGAAAGCATGTTGATGAACATTAGTCAACGTTCTTTAGGTAGTGCTTTCCAAGCATTACAGGAAAAAGCTGACATAAAAGACAATAGGGTGAAATTCTATTAATCTTAATTACTTAATTTTGTAACCGTTCCGATGTAAAATCGGAACGGTTTTTTATTTTAAGGAAATTGATTTTGAGATCTCTAAATCCTTGAACTTTTGACTTTAAACCTTTGACTTTGAGAAAATGGATATTCAAGAAAACATCGTTAATAAAGTAGCCGCTAGCGGATTGATTACCTTTAATTTAGAAGATTATTTAGAAAAGGGAGAACGTGTGTTGTATGATATAAAAGACAATCTATTTCATGGATTGATGTTAAAAGAAAAGGATTTTAGGGACTTTGTAAAGGAGCACGATTGGCAGCAATATGAAGGGAAGAATGTAGCAATTACATGTACTGCCGACGCTATTGTACCCACTTGGGCATATATGTTGTTGGCTAACCGAATGAAACCTTTCGCCAATGAAGTAGTTTTTGGAACGCTAGAAACACTTGATATGATATTATTTTCGAAATCGCTCGCCAACGTTAATTTGAATGATTTCGCAAACCAAAGAGTTGTAGTGAAAGGTTGTGCAAATCCACAAATTCCAGTTTCGGCCTATGTAGAAATTACGGCATTGCTAACGCCAGTGGTTAAAAGTATCATGTATGGAGAACCTTGTTCTACCGTGCCTATCTACAAGCGTAAGGACTAGAAATTACTTTTTTGAAGCATATAGAATTAATGTGTAATTTTCGGTTTTAACAAATGTTAACATTCATTTAGCAAGAGGCCTTAAAAATTGGATTACTTTTTGTTTTAGTTAAAGCATGAGAGAATTAGCGTTAATACTTACCTTAATTACGTTGTGCAAGTTCGGGCTTGCACAAGAACTGCCTTTGAAGAAAGAAGCGGCTTTTAAAGAAGGTGAAGAGCTTACGTATAAATTGAAATACGGGTTTATCACTGCCGCAGAGGCAACTATAAAAGTCGAAGCTTCCGATATGAAATTTGATGGGAAACCTACTTACAAATTGGTTGTTGATGCCCGCACTTCTGGTACTTTTGACGTTTTTTATAAGATCAGAGACCATTATGACTCATACATCGATAAAACCGAATTGACCCCCTATTTTTATCAAGAGGATGTTAAGGAAGCGAGCTACCGCAGGCAAGACAAGGCAAGGTTTTATCAAGATGGGAAGAAAGTAGTTGCCAATACAGGTACCTTTAGCACGCCAACTACACAAACATTCGACCTAGTTTCTGCCTATTATTTTGCACGAAGTTTAGACATTTCAAAATTGAAGCTTAACGATACTTTTAAACTAAACTATTTTCTTGGAGATGAAATCTCGTCTTTAGAAGTACAATACGTTGGTAAAGAAGTGATCAAAACTAAACTTGGAAAAATCAATTGTCTTAAATTTAGTCCGTCTATCAAACCTGGACGTATTTTTAGAAAGGATAGTAAATTGTACCTTTGGATTACCGACGACGGTAATCGCGTACCAGTGAAGGCGCAGGTGGAAATATTAGTGGGCTCGGTAACCTTAGAAATAAAATCTGCCGACGGTTTAAAATATCCCATTGGAAAAGGTTAATTGTTTTAATTGGTTAACTGTAGATCAGCTGCACGTATGGCCTTTTGCGATTAACCGATTATACAGTATAAAAGATTAACCAAAAAAATGATAGAAGTTCAAAGTACCTTATTGCATGAAGATCTCATAACTGAAGATTTTGTTTGCAATTTAAGCAAGTGTAAAGGAATTTGTTGTATAGAAGGAGATGCTGGTGCGCCTCTTGAACAATCTGAGAAGGCAATTTTAGAAGAGATATATCCAAAAATTAAACATTTATTAGCTCAAAAGGGAATCGAAGCAATTGAGCAGTATGGAACATCAGTTTTAGATTTGGATGGAGATTTGACGACACCCTGTGTAGATGGAAATAAAGAATGTGCTTATGTAACTTTCGAAAATGGCATAACCAAATGCGCTATAGAGAAAGCTTATGAAGAGGGAATTGTGGATTGGAAAAAACCAATTTCTTGTCATTTATATCCTATCAGAATTACTAACTATCCAGAGTTTGACGTGTTAAATTACGATAGATGGCATATTTGTAAAGATGCCTGTTCTTTCGGCAAGGAACTCAAAGTACCAGTCTATAAATTCCTAAAAGATCCACTCATCAGAAAGTATGGTGCAGAGTGGTACACAGAATTGGAAGAGAATATAGCATCTATTTAAATTTGCTAGTTCGTCCCTGTAAGAGAAAAGTCTATCTTTTAATTCCATAATTGATACTTTCTTATATTTTTGTAAGAAAACAAGATAGATATTGCTTTGAAGAAAATATTGATCACAGGTGGTGCAGGCTTTATTGGCTCACACGTAGTACGTAGGTTTGTAAATACCTATCCTAATTACCAAATCGTAAATCTAGATAAATTGACCTATGCAGGAAATTTGGCTAATTTAAAAGATATTGAAGATAAGCCTAATTACAAATTTGTTAGGATAGACATTACCGATGCTACAGCAATAAATGATCTTTTTAAAGAAGAGAATTTTGACTCGGTTATACATCTAGCTGCCGAAAGCCATGTAGATCGTTCGATCACAGACCCTACGGCATTTGTGATTACCAACGTAATTGGCACCGTAAATCTTTTAAATGCCGCAAGAGAATATTGGAAACGCGACTACGATAAAAAGAGATTTTATCATATCAGTACTGATGAGGTATATGGTGCACTTGGAGAAACAGGAATGTTCACAGAAACTACTGCCTATGATCCACATAGCCCATATTCTGCTTCAAAAGCGAGTTCAGATCATTTCGTAAGGGCTTATCATGATACTTACGGATTGGATTGCGTAATCTCCAACTGTTCTAATAATTATGGGTCGCACCACTTTCCTGAAAAGCTGATTCCATTAGCAATCAATAATATCAAGAATAATAAACCCGTGCCTGTTTATGGCAAAGGTGAAAATGTAAGGGACTGGCTTTGGGTAGAAGATCACGCAAGAGCCATTGATGTAATTTTCCATCAAGCTAAAACCGGAGAGACTTATAACATTGGTGGACATAACGAGTGGAAAAATATCGATCTTATTCATTTGCTTTGCAAAATAATGGATAAGAAGCTAGGTCGCGAAGATGGAGAATCTGCAAAGCTAATTACTTTTGTTACGGATAGAGCTGGTCACGATTTACGTTATGCCATTGATTCTACTAAGCTTCAGGAGAAGTTGAATTGGGTACCTAGCTTACAATTTGAAGAGGGCTTAGAGAAAACCGTTGATTGGTACCTAACCAATGATGAATGGTTAAACAATGTAACCTCTGGAAATTATCAATCGTATTACGAAAAGCAGTACAAAAATAGATAATGGGTAAAACACTTATCATAGGCGCCGGCGGTCAGTTGGGACAAAGCATTAGAAAGATCGTTACTTTGAGAAAAGTGGACGGTGTTATTTTTCCTGAGGAAAAAGAAGCGAATATTTTAAATGTATCAGATTTGACCATTCTCTTTGAAAGAGAAAAACCTGCTTATGTAATTAACTGCGCCGCTTATACTGCCGTAGATAAAGCCGAAGATGAAGCTGATATTGCAAAAGCGGTAAATGAAACAGGAGCGAAAAATCTGGCTCAGTTGTGCAAAAAGTATCAAGCAACTTTAATCCACATTTCTACAGATTTTGTATTTGAAGGAAATGATATCAAACTGTTAAAAGAGGAAGATGTAGCCAAGCCTATTAACGCATATGGCGTAACAAAGCTGGATGGCGAACTTGCTGTTATCAAAGAGCTTGAGCAACACATTATTCTTCGTACCAGTTGGTTGTATTCCGAGTTCGCTAATAACTTTGTAAAGACCATGCTAAAATTAGGTGCGGAACGTGATGAATTAAATATCATTGCTGATCAGGTAGGCACACCGACATATGCCATAGATTTGGCAAATGCTATTTTCGATATCATTCAAAATCCAGAGAAGAGATACGGTGTTTATCATTTTAGTAATGAAGGCGTAACCTCTTGGTATGATTTTGCAAAGGCTATTTTTGACTATAGTAAAACGGAAGTAAAAGTAAACCCAATACCTACAAGCGCTTATCCAACAAGAGCGAAACGTCCACACTTTTCTGTGATGGATAAAACTAAAATAAAAGCAGATTATAACATTCAGATTCCTTATTGGTTAGATAGTGTGAAGGCTTGTATCGATGCTTTAAAATTAATGAACTAAATATTCTCTATATGAAAGGAATAATATTAGCTGGCGGAAGTGGCACAAGATTGCATCCTTTAACTTTAGCTTACAGTAAACAAATGATGCCAGTTTACGATAAGCCAATGATCTATTATCCATTGTCGACCTTGATGTTGGCAGGTATAAATGAGATATTGATTATTTCAACTCCGCATGATTTACCAAACTTTGAAAAGTTGTTAGGTGACGGAAGTACGCTAGGATGTAAGTTTAGTTATGCGGTACAATACGAGCCGAATGGTTTGGCGCAAGCTTTTGTTATTGGCGAAGAATTTATAGGAAAAGATAAAGTTGCCTTAGTTTTAGGTGATAACATTTTCCACGGTGATGGAATGGCAAAATTATTACAAAATAGCGCCAATCCA
Organism: Flavobacteriaceae bacterium PS02338; assembly: GCA_029959615.1. Classification (GTDB taxonomy): domain Bacteria; phylum Bacteroidota; class Bacteroidia; order Sphingobacteriales; family Sphingobacteriaceae; genus Pedobacter. The sequence goes on from JASCOD010000001.1 coordinate 525,216, forward strand.
GAAGGAGGAGTTGTATTTGCTTATCAAGTGTCAGATCCAGAAAGATACGGTGTAGTTGAGTTTGATAAGGATAATAAAGCAATATCTATTGAAGAAAAGCCTGCACAACCAAAATCTGATTATGCAGTTCCAGGTTTATATTTCTACGACAATGATGTAGTAGAAATAGCAAAAAACATTAAGCCTTCTCCACGTGGCGAATACGAAATTACCGACGTAAATAAAGTTTACTTAGAAAGCGGAAGGTTGAAAGTAGGTGTTTTAAGTAGAGGTACAGCCTGGTTAGATACCGGAACTTTTGCCTCATTGATGCAAGCAGGTCAATTTGTTCAAATTATTGAAGAAAGACAAGGCTTGAAAATAGGATGTATTGAAGAGATTGCCTACAGAATGGGATATATCACAGCAGATCAATTAAGAGAGATTGCGAAACCATTGGTTAAAAGTGGTTATGGCGACTATCTTTTGAAGATCGTTAAATAAACACCCTCTCTGTCCTTTGGATTTCTCTCCGTAAAAGGTAGAGAATCGTAAGTTGTCATTCTGAGCAAAGCGAAGAATCTAATTTAAGCTAATAGCTTCCTCGTTCCTCGGAATGACAAATAACTTAAATTACCTCTCTCCTACCTGCTGCCTCCACATGGCATAATACAAGCCTTTCTCTTCCACAAGATCTTCGTGCCTACCCTGTTCTATAATTTGGCCCTTTTCTAATACGTAGATTTTGTCTGCATGGCGAATGGTAGATAAACGATGCGCAATTAAAATAGTGATCTGCTCACTAAGCTTCGATACATCTTTAATCGTTGCCGTAATTTCTTCTTCCGTAATCGAATCTAAAGAAGAAGTAGCTTCATCAAACACCAAAATATCTGGGTTACGCAGCAATGCCCTAGCGATTGACAACCTTTGCTTTTCTCCTCCAGAAACTTTAACTCCACCTTCGCCGATCACACTATCCAACCCCTTATCTGCCCTTGCCAGCAAAGTATGACATGCGGCCTGACGGAGCACTTTTAGGCATTCTTCATCTGTTGCATTTGGTTTCACGAACTGTAGGTTCTCCCTAATTGTTCCAGAAAACAATTGTGTGTCTTGTGTTACAAAGCCAATTTTTTCTCTTAGTTGATCAAGGTTGATCTCCTTACTAGAGATGTTGTTGTAAAACACATTTCCTTCTACAGGTTGATAAAGGCCTACCAATAACTTTACTAAAGTGGTTTTTCCAGAACCCGACGGGCCAACAAAGGCGACAGTTTCTCCCTTGTTTACACTGAAGTTGATATAATTTAGCGCATTATTTCTTCCTGTAAGATGTTTGAAGCTGATATCGTTAAAAGTAAGCTGCTCAATTTTATTCAATGGCTTGGGATTATCTGGCTTTTTATCAATAGGAGTGCTTAGAATGTCTCTAAACCTGCCAAGTGACACCTCTGCCTCTCTCCAAGTTAAAATCACATTACCGAGCTCCTGTAGTGGCCCAAAAAGAAAGAAAGAATAGAACAAGAATGAAAAGTACTGACCTGGAGAAATGGTATCATCGAAAATAAGCACCAAAAGCACAACAATCATTATACTTCTTACCAAATTTACCGTTGTGCCCTGTACAAAGCTCATGCTTCGTACGTACTTTACTTTACGTAGTTCTAACCCTAAAATTTTGTAAGTTGTTTTGTTCAGTCTTTCTATCTCCTGATTAGCTAAACCCAAGCTTTTAACCAATTCTATATTTCTCAATGATTCTGTAGTAGAACCTGCCAAGGCTGTTGTTTCAGCCACAATTGATTTTTGGATTATTTTAATCTTTCTACTTAAAAACCAACTGATAAATGCGATGATAGGAATAGAAGCCACATACACTAGCGTCACCTTATAACTCACAGAAAGAGAGTAAACAATTACAAACACCATCCCGATTAAGCTTACAAAGAGAATACTGATGAATGAAGTGATGAACTTTTCGCAATCAACCCTAACCTTTTGTAAAATGCCCAAAGTTTCGCCGCTGCGCTGGTCTTCAAATACTTGATAAGGTAACTCTAAAGAGTGCTTTAGACCATCCGCATACATTCTAGCACCAACTTTTTGTACAATGATATTGGTGAAATAATCTTGAAAGTTTTTGGCAATCCTAGAAACCATAGCTGCTCCGATGGCTAGACCCACCAATCCAAGTACTCCCCATATATATGCTGAACGGTCAAGGATCTCTTTTCTTTCTATAAAGCGATCTACAATTTGACCGGTAAAATAAGGATCCATCAAAGAGAAGCCAATATTTATAGCTGCCAAAAAGAGTGCAAGCACCACCACCCACTTATGTGTTTTTAGATACTCGAGTAATAAATTCATTTTGTTTTGTGATTTGGAATGCAAAAATAGAAAAAGGGAATGTAGCTGAGCCACGTTCCCTTTTATATTACAATTTAACGATATTAATCGGTTAAACCGTCATGATGTCTTTTTCTTTCAATTCTGCATGCTTATCCACTTTTACGATATAAGCATCAGTGATTTTTTGTACCTCAGCTTCTCCTGTTTTGATTTCATCATCAGAAACACTCTCTGCTTTCAGTTTTTTGATTTTTTCGTTAGCATCTTTACGGATGTTACGGATGGTAATACGACCTCTTTCTGCTTCTTCCTTTACCTTTTTTACAAGTTCTTTTCTACGTTCTTCTGTTAGCGGAGGTACCACCAAACGAATAATAGAACCATCATTTTGGGGGTTGATGCCGATGTTAGCTTCCATAATAGCTCTTTCTATAGGAATTAACATATTTTTCTCCCAAGGTTGGATAATTAAAGTACGGGCATCTGGTGTATTAATAGCACTAACTTGTGCTAAGGCTGTTGCACTACCATAATAGTCAACCATAATGCCATCTAACATTCCTGCAGAAGCTTTTCCTGCTCTAATCTTCGTCAATTCAGATTCACAATGCGCAATGGCTTTATCCATTGTAGCCTGTGCTTCTGTTAACTGTTTCTTTATGAGGTCATTCATTGTTCTGTGTGATTTTGTACAAAAATAAAAAATAAAGCTTAGAAATTAGCCTTTAACCAAAGTTCCAATTTCTTCACCTTGGGCAATCTTCATGAAGTTGCCGTTTTTATTCATATCAAACACGATGATTGGTAACTGATTTTCTTCACAAAGCGTAAATGCAGTCATATCCATCACATTTAAGCCTTTGTCATAAACTTCTTTGAAAGAGATTTGGTTATATTTTGTTGCTGTAGGATCTTTCTCTGGATCTGCCGTATAAATACCATCCACACGAGTTCCTTTTAATACCACATCTGCATTGATTTCGATAGCCCTTAGTGCAGCAGCAGAATCTGTAGTGAAATAAGGATTGCCAGTTCCTGCACCAAAGATTACTACTCGTCCTTTTTCTAAGTGACGCACAGCTCTTCTTCTTACGAAAGGCTCACAGATTTGCTCCATTTTAATAGCAGAAAGCAAGCGGGTTTTTAAACCTACTTTTTCTAAAGCATCTTGCAAAGCCATGCTATTAATTACCGTAGCCAACATACCCATATAATCTGCCTGCGCCCTATCCATACCAGATTTTTCAGCGCTTAAACCTCTAAAGATGTTTCCTCCGCCTATTACAATCGCAATTTCTAGACCTTGGTCATGAACGGCTTTAATATCTTCGGCATATTGCTTAACTCTTTCATTGTCAATACCATATTGTTTTTCGCCCATTAGCGATTCGCCGCTCAGTTTGAGGAGGATACGTTTGTACTTCATAAAAGACAAAATTATCAAGTTTTTTTTAATTTGATGCTGCTTTATTGAGTTTAATTTCGCTGCCTTTGTAAAATACCTGTTCTATATCCATTTCTTCATTCAGGACAACCAAATTTGCTTCAGCATTAACACTTATCTGTCCAATTTCGTTTTCCTTTTTAATCAGCTTTGCCGGATAATAGGTCGCCATATTAATTGCATCTGATATAGAAACATCACAATGTGCTACACAGTTTTTAATAGATTTCAACATCGTCATTGCTGAGCCAGACAAAGTTCCGTCTGGCATTACAAATTTGCCGTCTACCGCATGATGCTGATAAGGACCAGAATTACACTCGGTAACTGCATCAGTAATTAGAAACAACCGCTCTTTCATCACTTTGGCGGCAACATTTACCACTTCAAAATCTACATGTAACCCATCAGCAATAATACTGGCCATTGCCTTTGGATGATTAAATACTGCCGTTGGAATTCCTGGTGCACGGTGTTGAAGTGGCGACATCGCGTTAAACAAATGTGTAGTGGTCTGAATACCTTGGTTGTAAGCCTTAGTTGCTTGCTCAAAACTGGCACTACTATGTCCTAATGAAACAACCACATCGTGGTCTAATAAATACTGTATAACATTGTCGTCTTGTAACTCAGGAGCTAGGGTCATCATTTTAATGGTACCATCTCCAAAATCTAACAGCGATTTGATTTCATCTAAGCTCGCCTTGCGAATATATTCCTTTACGTGAGCACCTCTTTTTTCGGGATTGATAAAAGGGCCTTCCAAGTGTAGACCCAAGCAATTTCTAGCTTCGCTTCGATATTCCTTAATAACAGAAATACATTGGTTAAAAACCGCGGGCGTGTTGGTCGCTAAGCAAATCAAGAAAGTGGTAGTACCTTGCTGCAAAAGCTGGTCTTCAATGAGACGAATATTATCTATGGTCGGTTCCGCAGAGAATAGTTTTCCTGCAGCGCCATAAATTTGCAGATCGATAAAACCCGGAAGCAGATGACTGCTTGCTGCTTTTGAATTATCAGAATTAGCACTTATCTCCTTAATAAAGCCTTTTTCGTAAGAAATATTTTGTTGTGATATTAATCCCTTTGGAGAATATACATTTTGGTTTTGTAGCAATTGCATTTACAAGTTTACCAAATAAAAATGGCACAGGAAATAAGTATAATGGCAGAGTTAATACAAACACTATTTGATAGGATCCCATATTTTTGCTGGAATTGCATCTTTGCATGGGCAATCGCCAGAAGGAACAATTTGTTTTAGCGATGCCGCAATCTTCTTTACATGTTCGGTATATCCAGGATCTGTATGTGTGGTTTTTGCATGTGCTGCCATTGCGCAAAAAGCCCATGCTTGTGCATCATTTGGATCGGTTTGCATCATGCTCCTATACTTCTCTGCAATTTTCAAATAACTATCGTTAGGTCCAGTGGTAGAGATATCTTCTGTTAAAGTAAGGATATCTGCGTTATTTTCATAGCCTTTCTTAAACGTTTTAAATTGGTTATTGGACAACACTTGTAGATAATAAACACCATATTTTGAGGTGTAGGTGTATAAGTTACCACTAACCGGTGTGTAATGATTATCTGACGCTTGAGGTATGATATATTTGATGTAAAGGCCGTTATCTTTTTGGTTGATATTTACTTTTACGTTGCCGTTGCTATTTGAATAAACACCAGAAGTAAAAGTGGCCCCTACTGCACCAGAATTGGCTGCAGTACCATTTGAACTCAGAAAACTAGAAAACTGGGCATTATTGGCAAAACTGCCTAATATGCTATTGTTGGTTACTGAGCCGGAAGCATTTTTTAGGGCAAGTGTATTTGCAAAATTGTTGTCTTTATTGTCTGTTAATACATCGGCTAACAATGCCGTTCCTAGCTGGGTTACATCGGTGTCGTTCATTCCTAAATCTGACGCCTGTTTTAGAGCTACAGCTCCACCAGCCAAGGTAAGAGATTTACCAAGTATTTTACCAAAGTTAGCTCTTTTCTGAGCTTTTGCTAATTGCTCTTGCTCTAATTGCTTAGCAGCGAGTTCCTCTCGTTGTATTTTATCTTTTTTAGTTTTTTCCAATCGAGCAAGATACGCTGCATCCGTTCTTTCTCCATTTGTAAATTTCACATTTTCTTTAATTCCATTTACCGTTAGAGTGCCTATACCATGTGGTAGCCCATCTTTAAAACTCCCTTGGTAAATACTCCCAGATTTTTCTTTAAAAGTACCAATTCCATTGGGTTTATTATCTGTTAAAAGACCTTCGTATGTACTACCATCAGCATAAAAGCATTTACCTTGCCCATTGAGTTTGTTTGCTACGAATTTTCCAGAAAATACATCTCCATTATCAACATTTTTTTTGCCGTTTCCAGATAGTGTTCCATTCATAAAAGAACCGTTATATTCCCAACCTTCCTGTAGGTTTTTTAACGTACCAGATATAAGTATGCCCTTAACAAACGTACCATTTTCTACTTCATACAAGTGGTTTTTGCTCAAAGCTTTCCCTTTACCATTTGCCAATCCTCCAGCAAAACCCCCAAGATAATACCATCCACTTTGTGCACCATATACCTTTAACTTTTCAATCTGTTTTGCATTTGACAAATCACTAATCCACAATTTGAGATTTGAGGAAGTCATATTTAACAGGTTATTGTCGCAGCTTACTTCTTTGGCCAAAGCGTTAGCTTCAGCTAATTTATTTGCTAGCACTTTGGTATATGCTAGGGTGAATTTTGTTTCACAGGTTTCCAATAATATAGCAGCTTTTGCCGCATTTTGTTCAGCTAAGGAGATCAAATCTGGATGATAAGCTTTATTCTTTATGATAAGATCTGCTTGATATTGGTATATTTTCCACTTGGTGGATTCTGGAGCTGCATCAATAGCTTTCTGAAAAAGATTTTTGGCCTCATCTATTTTGCCATGTTTATGTGTTGCTAAGGCGAGTAGAGATGTGTAACTGGCTTTGTCAGTCACCTCTGCCGGTATAGCTGATTTTTTTTCAACAGTAGCTACCGCAAACGAAAACATTTTTATTGCATTTTCATAGTCTTTTTCATTCATATCTAATTTACCTGCAAAGGCATAAGCGGCACTATTGTCTTTATCTGTATCAATAGATTTATTAGCTAATACTTCAGCAGCATCTTGATTTTTTTGCGGATCGATAGCGAAAAGATCTTCAGCCCATTTTAAAAGTGCCAAGCTTTTGTAACTGGGATTGTCTTGCACGCTTGCCAAAAGCTGGAGATCCCTAATTGCTGCAACGTAGTTTTTTTGCATTTCGAAAGTTTTGGCTCTATACAATAATGCCAATTGAACACTAATATTTGTTTTTAATGGCAACACCTCTTTAGCATTCACTTTGGAAACGGCATGGTTCAGTTGCTCTAGCGCTTTGTCGTAGTTGCCCAATTGGTAATGACAAAACCCAATTCGATAGAAAATTTCGTAATCTTCTTTTCCCTTGCTAAGGTCAAGTGCTAAGGCTAGACTTTTAAGCGCATCTTCGTACTTTCTTTTTTCGATGAGCTCATTAGCATTTTTGAGCTCTCGGGCTGCTTTATTGAAAAGTTGTGCTTTAGCCATATTTATGGCAATAAAAGTCAGCAGTAGTAGAATAATCTTTTTGCCCATGATTTCAATGTGAAGGGTTGAAATTGGCGATAATAAATCAAACTTAAAATACTCAAAACTAGGTATTTTAAAACAAAAAAGTCCCGACAAATTGCCGGGACTTTTCTATATAGAGTTGCTTAAAAATTAAGCACCTAATTGTACACGTTTGAAAGCAGTAACCGTTAATCCTTTAACAGTATTGTCTAAGAATTTACGAACATCTACTGAACTATCTTTAACAAACTCTTGGTTTAATAAAGTACTGTCTTTGTAGAATTTATTCAATTTACCAGCAGCGATTTTCTCAACCATTTCTTCTGGTTTACCTTCTTGACGGATAACATCTTTAGCAATCTCGATTTCACGCTCGATAGTAGCAGGATCAACACCTTCTTTATCAACAGCAACTGGGTTCATCGCAGCAATTTGCATTGCAACATCTTTACCAGCTTCAGTAATATCTACACCATTAGCACCTTCAAACACCACTAAAACGCCCATTTTACCATTAGAGTGGATATAAGAAACGATTTTCTCTCCAGTGATATTTGCGTACTCTTGAATAACGATTTTCTCGCCGATTTTACCAGTTAATTCAGTTATGGTTTCGGCAACTGTACGTCCATCTTCCAAAGCAATTTCCGATAATTCTTCTGCAGAAGCAGGATTGTTGGCAACTGCTGCAGCTAAAACAGCCTGAGCTAAATTACGGAAATCTTCAACTTTAGAAACTGGCTCAGTTTCACAAGCTAAAGCAACTAATTTACCATTTGTACCATCTTCTGATACGCTGATTGATACCAAACCTTCAGAAGTAGCATTACCAGAACGAGCAGCCGATACTTTTTGACCTTTTTTACGCAATAAATCAACTGCAGCTTCGAAATCGCCGTTTGCCTCAATTAATGCTTTTTTGCAATCCATCATGCCGGCACCTGTTTGTTGACGTAATTTGTTTACATCTGCCGCAGAAATTTGTACTGTAGACATCTCTTTTAAATATTTTGAATTTCTATAAAATGTGATAAGTTGTAAGTTATAGGTTACAAGTCTTTCAACCTATAACTTACAACCCACAACTTACAACTTCAATTATGCTTCTGTGTTATCTTCTGATGAAGTTTCTGCTTCAGCAGCTTCTTTTTTAGCTTTTTTAGCTGGAACTTCTGGAGCATCAGCAGCAGCTTTAACCGCTACAGCTTCTTTTTCAGCTTCTTCATCTTTTTCACGCTTACGCTCATCTAAACCTTCTTCGATAGCTTTTACAATTATGTCAGTAATCAAAGAGATTGATTTTGTAGCATCATCATTAGCTGGAATAGGGAAATCGATGTTTGAAGGATCAGAGTTTGTATCAACCATTGCAAAAGTAGGAATGTTTAATTTCAAAGCTTCAGCAACAGCGATGTGCTCTTTCTTCACATCGATTAAGAAGATAGCCGCAGGTAAACGGTTCAAATCAGCAATACCACCTAAAAGGTTTTCTAATTTGATACGCTCACGCTGGATCATCAAACGCTCTTTCTTAGAAAGAATAGCGTAAGTACCATCTTTAGTCATCTTATCGATGTTAGACATCTTCTTGATTGACTTACGTACAGTAGCAAAGTTAGTTAACATACCACCTAACCAACGCTCGGTTACGAAAGGCATATTTACTTTTTTAGCTTGCTCTGCTACAATTTCTTTAGCTTGTTTCTTAGTCGCTACAAATAAGATCTTACGACCAGATTTTACGATTTGTTTAATCGCCGAAGCAGCTTCTTCAGTTTTAGCTAAAGTTTTGTTTAAATCTATAATGTGGATACCATTGCGCTCCATGAAAATGTAAGGAGCCATTTTTGGATTCCATTTGCGGGTAAGGTGACCAAAGTGTACACCTGCATCCAATAAGTCTTGATATGTTGTTCTTGCCATTGTATTGTCTCCTTAAGATTAACGTTTACTGAATTGGAATCTCTTACGAGCTTTCGCACGTCCTGGTTTTTTACGCTCAACCATACGCATATCACGGGTTACTAACCCTTTAGCACGTAATGCAGATTTTTTATCAGCATCTAATTCAACAATAGCTTTAGCAATAGCTAAACGAACAGCTTCCGCTTGTCCTTTAACACCACCACCAGCTACATTTACTTGTACATCATATTTACCAGCAACTTCCGCAACTTCGAAAGATTGGTTAACGATATATTGTAAAGGTAGGGTTGGGAAATATACTTTATAATCTTTACCGTTTACGGTAATTTCGCCGTTGCCGTCTTTCAAATAGATACGAGCAACTGCTGTTTTTCTTCTACCAGAAGTATTTGTTGTTGACATTTCTTTTCTCTTTTAATTAAAGTTTGATTGTTTTTGGCGACTGTGCAGCGTGTGGATGCTCAGCACCAGCATAAACAAATAAATTAGTGTATAATTTTTTGCCTAATTTGGTTTTAGGTAACATACCACGAACAGCTTTCTCAACAACACGTTGAGGGTGCTTTTCCAATAACTCTTTAGGAGAAATGAAACGTTGACCACCTGGATAACCAGTGTAACGAACATACTCTTTTTCAGTTAACTTATTCCCTGTTAACTTAATTTTGTCTGCATTGATAACAATAACGTTATCACCGCAGTCTACGTGAGGGGTATACTCTGGCTTGTTTTTACCTCTAATAATCATAGCGATCTTAGAAGACAAGCGCCCCAAAATCTCTCCTTCAGCATCAACTACAACCCATTGTTTGTTAACGGTTTTAGCATTCGCAGAGACAGTTTTGTAACTTAACGTATTCACTTGCTTTTATTTAATTTGTTAAAAAATATATTATTCCCCAGTTTTTTAGGGACTGCAAAGATACGGAGAATACTTTAAATACCAAATAGTTGAAAGAAAAAAGTTATCACATTACGAGTGATGCACCGTAGATTACTTGTTTGAAAAATAATTTCGAAGATCCTTTTGCCCCGACAGTTCCTATATATTATATTACATTAGGTCTTCTAGTCATCTTCTTGCCTACTTCCGTCATGCTAAATTTAGCTGGGCGTTAGCACTAAACAAAGTTTCTTAACCAACAGCAAGACCTTTCCTTATCCTTGGTTTTAACCAAATCAAACCCCAAACAAAGTCTTATAAATAGAGTAACTATAATTATCTGGTACTTGACTAGCTCTAAAAGGAACATTAACATCAAACAATTCTGCAATTTTAGCCTGTAGCTCTTCTAGAAAAATAGGTTTCACCTCCTCCAAATAAACATCAGACAACACCAATTTCCTCGAATTAAAATGCACTTTTCCATCAGCCATAGTTTTTACGATAAAAAGATTAGGCTCTACGCCTGTTCTTCCAGATTGCCTCTCATAAGCATAAGTATAAATTAAGGTTTGTATCAAAGCCTTGTTGATGCTTTTTCCATCAGTATCAAAAAGCTTTTCGATGGCAGAAAAAGTCAATTTATCGCCGCCTGTTTTATAGTCAACAATGCGGACCACACCATTTCTTTCATCTACCCTATCAATAAAACCAAACAGTTTAACCTGTTCTTTTTTTCCATTCAGCTCAAATTCTAATTCCGTGCTAATTTTTTCCTCCAAACTTAAGATGGTAAAAGGTGCATCGGCTTCATCTCTATTTAAAATGATTTCTGCATAAGCTTCTACAATGGCCAAAATCACTTTCTGCATGCCAGAATATTCCAAGGTGCTTTCTTCTTTGTTAGTCATCACAAGGTTGAATGCTTTTACAACCATTTGTTTTACACCTTTTCTTTTGAGTTTGATGACTTCTGGAGTGACCTCTTTATTGATTTCATTTTCGTAGAAATACTCCATCACCTTGTGCAAAATTGAACCAATCTGGTTAGCTTCAATCACGGCAGTTACTTCTTCCGGCTCCTTAATTTCTGCTATGTAACGGAAGAAAAAATCTATTGGATTAGAAATGTACATCGTTAATGCCGAGGGCGATAGCACCTTTTCTCCACTCAAGTATCGCTTTAAGGCCTTTTGGATATTTTCGTCGTTTTTATCAATCTCGATAGCTTGCTGAGGTGCTGTGCTAACTGGCAAGTTTAATGCACTATAATTGAATTTGAAGTTACTTTCATACTCCAGCTGTTTCAAAATCCTACTCACTTCGCCAGTGTTACTTTCATCAGTTAAACTATTATAGACAAAATTGATATTCTTCGCCCTTTGCAATAGACGATAAACCATATAGGAAGAAATTGCATCCAAATTCTCTAGTACTGGCAAGCCGTAAGCTCTACGAATACCATCTGGAATGAAGCTATTTCCGATGGAAGTTTTAGGAATAATCCCTTCATTAAAGCCTAAAAAGACGATGTTATCAAAGTTGAGGTTACGACTTTCTAACAAACCCATCATCTGTACACCTTTCAACGGGTCTCCGCTCAAAGGAACGGCAACACCTTGCAATGATTTTTGAATGAGTTGTACCACAAAATGGAATTCTTCATCCTGCACAAAATCTTTTAGGGTGTCATTCAAACGGGTTAACTCCTCAATTGTCTTTACAAATAAATCTGCATCAATCTTTTTTAATGATTTTTGAGAAGATAAACGCGTTAACAAAAACCTCATCACATCAAGCAGCTCGCTTACTAAACCTGAAGGTTCATCTACTTTGTGATAAAATTTCTCGAAAATGCCACCTTGCTTTTGCAGACGAGCTAAGTCAACGTTTACCACATTATCCTTCAATAATGCTTCTTGAATATTTGATTTCAGCTTAGCACTTAACCCTGTGAGCGGGTGCGTTACAAAAGCTTCGAGGGTTTGGTAAGTTACTTTGTCATTTTCTTTGAGCTCCAACTGGGTTGTCAACCATAAATCGGCCAAGCCAAAAACGGTAGAACTTGCCAAAGCAAAACCCATGGTCACATTCAAATCTATCTCATCATTGAGAGTTTGCAAAGCAGGCATCAATAAACTTTCATCGGCTAAGATAATGGCAGTTGTACCAATTTCTTCATCAACATCTTCGTTAATTTCAACTACCTGATTTAAGATTTTAGCCTGCGCACTTTGACCTTGAACTTTGTAAACATTTACCAAATGTTGTTCCGAACTAAAAGTATGGTTATGTGTTTCAAAAACATTTTTCAATCCAAGCTGGTGTAAATTTTTACGTAAGAACAAACCTGCTTCTTGCAGTTCATCTTCTACATAATAAGCATCCGTATCAAAATAAAACAGAGCTTTGTCCGCTTCTTGCAGTTGTGTAAAGACCTTCGCTTCAGCACGAGTCAGCGCATTAAATCCAACGAAAATAATCTTCCCTTTTTCAAAAGATTTGATAAAGTCTAGGGCAGTTAAATCTGTGCCTGCCAATTGACGATAGACTCGTCCATTGGTGATATAATTTTGCGCTTTCAACTCTTCGTGAAAATGATGATATAGTTTTGGCATTCTGCGCCACATTTTAATGAAAAGCTCTTGCTGCTTTTTATGCTTCCCTTCGCTGTACGATTGCCAAAATTGTGCTAAAAATTCATATTGTTCTTTAGACAAATAATCGAATTCTAGGTTGATTTCAGCAACTTCTTCCATCTCTTGATACAGCTTATCTGCATCTACCAAATCATTGTCTATTTGTGCAAAATCGCTCAGCATAATTTTAGCCAAAGGAAAAAACTGGCTACTTTTCATCGGCAATACCCCCTCTTCCGCCAAAAGCTGATTATACACTTTCAATAGCGTGAAAAACTGCAAATAGAAATCAGCATTTTTTTCTTGTACACTGCCTGCAAAAAATTGCTGTATGGTATAAATAGACGGACTAAAAAATGGCTTTTGAATAATATCTGCCAAATATTTTCGCAAATAAGTAGCAGGCCTATTGTTATTGAAAACGATAGCACAGTATTGTAAATCATCGCCAAACTTGGCAACTAAATCTTGAGCAACTTCTTTTAAAAATGGGGTCATTTTAATTTACGATTTTAGATTGACGAGTTACGATTTGTAATGCCGCCCAATTGATTTACTATCGTGACAGGTTGTTTAACTAGATTTTTCGATAGATAATTTTCGATTTCCTGAGAAGCTATTTTATCAATCTTGATATTTGAAGCTAGCCAAGTTTTTCCATTCACAGCTTTTAACAATATTCTATTATGATGTATTTCAATATAATTTATTTCATCAACCTTAATTTCTTCTTCCAATCCATAAGCTCGTAATACACCTGATTTTATGTTCAAAAAACCTTGAGCCATCCTATAAAAACCATTGAAAAAAAGTAAAACGATTACTACACCAACCACATATAGCCAAATACTCGTCATGTAATCCATACAATAGAAAAAGGCTGCGCCAAGCAATAATGCGCTTCCAAAGAAAAAAAATGTAAATTCAGAGTTGCTATCATTAACACTAGGGAAAACGACATATTTCAATTTTCTTTTACGATAATTATAAGTTGTGAAAAGTGAATATGCTAATCCAACGACAATAGCACTTATCATAAAAATTGACGGTGCCAGATCGTGAATTTTTCCAAGCAAGAAGAAAAACAAAATCACCAAAACAAATAAAAAGGCGTTCTTATTTTTATTTATCATTTTTTTAATCCTATCCATATTCAATAGTACAATTCAATCGTTTTTCTTTAACATCTGAGACTGCTTTCCCGTATTTCGGGATAAACTGTGCCTCGCAGTGACGACCTTGATTAAACCTCCCTTAATTCTTGCTTAACGGCATAAAACAGATAGCTTTTTACTTTACCAAAACCCATCTGTGTTAGCAAATCCTTGTAGTTTAAAATCTGCTCGATGTGTTGGTCTGTTTGTTCTAACGTAAATTTGTAGTCGATAATGGTTACGCCATCTGCATGCACCACAATCCTATCAGGGCGATGCAATTTTCCGTCTGCATCGATGATATTTTTCTCGATAATATTTTCTGTGGATTGTGCTAAAATTGCTTTCAATTCTGGATGGTTCAGCACTTCCATCACACCGTCTTTCAATCCATCAAATTCATCCTTCGCAATTACACCTGAGAGCAGCATTTCGTTCAAGCAATCTTCCACTTCTTGCGCTGTAGTGGCATTTGCCAAAACTTCGTGTTTTATAGAACCAACCCGACCAGACTGCTCAATGTTGAGCACATGTTGTAAATGTTTTTCTTGTGAAGGTACATACAAAGCCGACAAACGATTGGTCGTTGGATATTCTTCCAATTCGAAACCATTATTGTCTTCGGCTTTTGCAGGTTCAATTACATCTGCTATAATCTCATATCGCTTGGTGGCTTCAAAGCCCTCTTCTTCGCCAACATTTAACTGACTAATTACCTGTGCCAAAGCATCGCCAACCGAAGTGATATTCGAAGCATCTTTCTTTTCCATTACCGATAGGTACAGATAATCCTTAGACCTTGTTGTGGCTACATAAAGCATATTCAAAGCATCTAAATTACTATCTAACACTTCTTTATAATAGGCTTTGGCAACACTCGAATTACTCAAATCGTCTTCAAATTTTAGCGGAATTCCACCTAGTTCTTTATACGCAGTTTCGGCAGCCGAAACCCAAAAAATAGAATTGACTTTAGTCTTTAAATCCCAGTTACAAAAGGGCACAAAAACCGCTCTAAATGCCAATCCCTTTGATTTATGGATAGTAATAATTTGCACAGCATCAGCTTCGTCTGGCGATGGCAGCGATTTTTTCACGCCATCTTCATCCCACCAAGTCAAGAAATTAACGATACCTTTTTCGCCCATTCGAGTTGCATTGGCAACTAAATCCCTAAAAGCTAATAAGTAAGGGATATGTTGTTTCAAGCCTGCAACACCATAAGCTTCTATCAGGTTTTCTACCAGTTCTATCAATGGTAACTGCATCCAGTTTTGCCAATTTTCGCAGAGCGATTTCGGAAGCAATGCAGACAAATCGGTCAAAGATTTTCCTGTTAAGCCCAAGTAAGCTGTAGGCGATATTTCTTTAGCATGCAAACGATGATAGAGCGAAATGCAATTGGCTTTGTAAAGCGCTGTTTGCTTGTCTATTCCTACTAAGATTTTAAGCGTATTGATAATCAAATCAATTGCATTATTATTGGCTATCATTAAAGCTTCGCCAGATAAAACTGGGATGTTTTGCTCCATTAAACGCGTTACACAAAGCATCGCCTCGAAGTTAGAGCGAACCAAAATGGCTATATCTTTAGCCTGATAAGCTTTCTCCGTTTGTAGCACTTTGATTTCTTCAATCACATCTTGCAGAGCGATTTCCCTGTAAACTGTTTCTGTAAAACGTTCTTCCGCTCGCTCTTCACTCACATCGGCTTTGCCAAAACGCTTAACTTTGATGGTACCACCTGATTTAGTAAATGGCGATAAATTCTGTTTCGCTTTTCCGTAAACCGAGGTGACAATATCGCTGTAACCATTTTCGTCCCACCATTCCAGTAACTCATCTGATTTTTCGGTAACGCTGGTGTTCAACTGGTTTTGCACCACCAAGGGCAGCGCTTGGTACAGATAATTATTAAAAGTGATGATATTTTCGGTGCTTCGGTAATTTTCTTCTAGATTCTCATCCAGCACATTATGCTCGCCAATTTCGTGTTTGGCTTGTTGATGCAGGATATTCCAATCGCCGTTACGCCAGCGGTAAATAGATTGCTTGGTATCGCCAACAATTAAATTATCGATGTGTTTTTGACTTGGCGAAGCAATGGCATTGGATAAAATTGACCGAAAACTTTTCCATTGGTTAACGGAAGTATCCTGAAACTCGTCGAACAAGAAGTTACGGTACTTGCTACCCACTTTCTCCCAAATAAAGGACGGATTATCTCCAGCGTCATCGGTAATTCCGGTAATTAATTTTTGTGCATCGCTGATGAGCAAATTGTCGTTTTCGTTACGATAATCGCTCAATAAAACAGCTACCTCTTGCATTAAACGCAAATAATAAAGGTTTTTATTAAACGCAATTGATAAGCTATAAGTTGCTAAATTTTGCTCATGATAAGTCTTGATATTGCCCAATTGAACATTCAATTCGCTATAAAAAGCTGGCAGATCAACGCCTTTTTGAAACCATTCATCCGGCTCATCAATGAGTTTAAATACCGCATCTAACTTTGAAAAATCTCCATCCGAAATGTTGCGAACTTTCAGCAATCCGTTTCTAGATTTTCCTTTGAGTTGCTCTACTAAAATGCCGTGATTTTCGAAAACTTGCCAGGCTGAGGAACCCAACTCTTTCAATCTATTTTGAAATTGATTGATTTCTGCTTTAGTAACGCTGATGTAGTTTTTGAAAAGTTCATCTAAACTCGACAAACCCAATGCATTAATTGCAGTTTCAAAAACCTCGTAACTATCTTTAAAAACCTCGCTAATTAAGTTAACAAGCTCAGATTTGTAATTCCAGCTTTTGTTCTCGCCAATGCGTTCTAAAGCCAAATTAATAATCCATTGTAATAATTGTTGGTTATGGTTTAAACTTTCATCTAGTTTCTGTACCAACTCATCTTTTACCTTGTCGTAGTTCATCTCCAAGGTGTAATCAGCATTTAAGCCTAACTCAAAAGCAAATCCACGGATTACCTTTTGTACAAAGCCATCAATGGTACTCACTGCAAAGCGACTGTAATCATGAAGGATTTTACGATAGACCTTGTCCGCTTTGAGCCTTAGGCTTTCAGCATCAAGTTCAGCATGTGCAGCCAAAACAATCACTCTGTAATCCTCAATTTTCTTCGAAGCATCGCCCATGGCAAAGCCTTTGAGTACTTCGAGGATACGGGTTTTCATCTCTTCGGTAGCCTTGTTGGTAAAGGTTACCGCTAAAATTTCCCGATATTTATTATCGCCACTAAAAAGTAACGTTAAATAGTGCGCCGTCAAGCTGAAGGTTTTTCCCGAACCCGCCGACGCTTGTAATATTTTGAGTGGTTTTACAGCCATGAAGTGAAGTTAACCAAACTCCACCAATCAACAAACTTATTGAAAAGCTTTAGGCTGGTCTTCTTTGCACCATTCTGCCCAAGAAGTTGGGGTTTCGTACAAGCGGATGGCATGCAAAATAAAGCCATCATGCTCAAAAGCATTCTGCAAACTGAACTTCATATCTAACAATAAATTTTCACAAGTTGGCTGAAATGCAACAAAGTATACTTTTTCAGAAATGGCGTAACAGCTAGCTCGTAAAGATGCGGGAACCGCTTCGTTGAGTACTAAGGCATGATCGTATTTATCGATGATTTTTTCTGCTACAATTTTCTTTAGCTGACCAAAATCTATCAACATTCCGCATTTTACATTTTGAGGATCTTGATTTGCATATCCCGAAACGGTAACCTGTAAACGGTAAGTATGCCCGTGAATATTTTTGCAAGGCCCATCATAATTAAAAAGCGCATGCGCCATGTCGAAAGTAAACTCTTTTGTAACTCTTATCATCTCGTTTTGCATGACACTAAATTAGTTCAGGCAAAGTCCAAGAAAAATGAGCTCTATCAGAAATAAAAGTTATCTAAAGCAAAGCGAATTAATATTTCTTTGGTTCTTTTTTCTTCGACTTGGCGATTGACTTTTTACTGATACGTTCAGGACGTTTTTCGATATCCACTTTATAGCCCAACAAATCTCTAATCACAACCGAGGCGCAAGCTCCTCCGAAAGCTGCTGGCAAATAAGAAATAGTCCCATAAGCCGACCTTTTAAAGTTGGAGCCGTCGGTCATTATTAGCGACTCTTTCATGGTCTCTTCAATAGAAAAAACAGCTTTGACGGTACTTGCATTACCTAATTTTTTCAAACGTTTACGAACATATTGTGCAAAAACGCATTGATAGGTATCTGGAAGATAGGTAGTTCTTAGTTTGGTCGGGTCTAATTTCCCACCAGCACCCATAGAACTCACTATCGGAAGGTTAAACTGTAGTGCAGTGGATAGCAAGGTTACTTTTGGCGTGATACTGTCTATACAATCCATCACGTAATCGAATTTTGTCGTTAATATTTCCCTACATCTTTGCGGAGTTAAGAAATCTTGCACCACATGCAGTTTCAGCTCTGGATTAATGGACAACAAACGCTCTTTCATAATTTCGGCCTTGCTAACTCCGTGGTTAGTTGCTAATGCCGGCAATTGTCTGTTCCTATTACTTGGATCAACTACGTCGCCATCTACAATGGTCATTTCGCCAACACCAGAGCGACAAATAAATTCTGCGGCAAACGAACCTACACCTCCCAATCCAATCACCAATACATGTTTTTGTTGCAACAGTTCAATTCCTTCGTTGCCCACCAATAACGCCGAACGCGATAACCAAGCTAAATCAGACATTTTAAATTAAAGTTACGGGTTGCCAGTTAAATTTTACGAGTTTAATAGGCTACTTGTCTAACAACTTTTAACTCGTAACCCGCAACAATTTTACAACAACCCCATTTTCTTCCAATTCGCAAAAATAATATCTTTCAGTTCATCCAATGAGATTTTTTTTATTTCGGCCACTTTGATATAAATATCTTGAATATCAACCTCCGATTCGTCTGTTTCTAGAAAGAATGGTTGGTCTATTTTTTCTAAGGCAAAGACCACTTCTTCAGATTTTAAAATCGCGGCGCCGAATGACAAACAAAAACCTTGATTAATAAGCTGTTGTGCCATTTCATGCTTTTTATTAAAGCCATGTATAATCATTGGAACGCTAGGCTGTAAACGTTTTTTCAACGCAATCAATTCATCGAAAGCTTTTACACAATGCAGAATTAATGGTTTTTGCAATTCTTCTGCTAAGGTAACTTGAGCTTCCAACATTTGTAGTTGGCTTTCCATTGTTTCGCCTTTCAGCTTATCCAAACCACACTCGCCGATTAGCTTTACATTTTCTTGCCGAGCCAAAACGCTTAAATATTTCATGTTTTTAGGTAATTCCTCCAACTTCCCATACCAAGGATGAATGCCAATGGAAATAGGCTTGATCTTAGGCATGGCCAAAAAAGTGCTTTCGCTTAAAGAAAGACTTTGGATGGCAACCACTTCTTGCTCTTGTTTAGTTTGATGGGTATGGATATCTAGAAACATGCTCATTTACTGCAAAGATAAACAAATGAGCATTGCAAAAATTTACTCTACAAAAACAGTAGTCTATTCTTGAAAGGTGTATATTTGTAGCACTTATTATTTATCTTAATTTAAAATGATGAAGAGATTTCTGTTTCTTTTGATAACCATGAGCGTTGGTGTGGCGGGCTTTTCGCAAACTCAACCACAAAAAAATGAGAGTGCTGGCGTTAAAATTTATAATCCTACGGCAAATGCCCAAGCAGATATTGATGCTGCAGCAGCGAAAGCCAAAAAAGAAAACAAACATGTTTTTGTACAAGTTGGTGGCAATTGGTGCGTTTGGTGTATCCGTTTTCATAATCTGGTAGAAGAAACTCCTGAATTGAAAAACTATCTAAACAACAACTTTGAAACTGTCTTGGTAAATTACAGTTCAGAAAATAAAAACGAAGCAGTATTAAAGAAACTTAAAAACCCAGGTCGTTTTGGATTCCCCGTATTCTTAATTTTAGATGGAAATGGTGAAGTTCTACATATCCAAAATTCAGGCTATCTGGAAGAGGGAAAAGGTCACAGCGTGAAGCTAATTACAGATTTTTTAAAGAACTGGACTTATAACGCAGTAAACCCAAATTTGACAAAATAAAAAAGTCCCGAAAGATTATTTCGGGACTTTACTTTTATAAGTCTATTCTATAATCCGTCTCCATATTTGAAGATATCACTTACCGAAACAGGCAATTTACCGGTTGGCAATAATTTCTTAGTAAAAACTGAAGCCGCTGCTTTTTGCATAAAATCTTCTTTCTGATAAGCCACCACGATAGACCTAGCCATTTCAATTCCTGGTAAGTTTGCCAAGTTGTATGGATTTGCAAAGAAAGCCACCATCGCATTTCTAGCGGACAAGGTGGTAATTAAGTCTTTCGCATCTTTACCTAAAGGGATGTTATTTCCAGGACGAGTTCTGGTATCTACGATAGCTAACACAATTTGATCATCGTCTTTAATCTGCTTGATGATACCGGCAATGGTAGCTGCATTTGCATTTTTATCTACATTAAAAGCAAGCGAGTTTTTGTAAGTGCCCACAATTTCATTTTGGAAAGTAGTTGCTTGAGCAGTTCCAACATTGATAATTACTGTTCTTTTCTTAGGTGTCAAGCTCGAAATTCCATCACGGCTCTTTAACAAAGTCATACTGGCATCAGCCAATTGTTGCACCAAAGCTTGACTTTCTGGTCGATTAATATCTTCTACAACATTATTTTCGTCAATCACTGGCTTTACATTTAAACCAGCCCAATACTTAGCAGTTAGCACTTTTTTTACACTTTCATCAATGCGTTCCATGCTAATACGCTGGTCTTTGATCGCTTCTTTGATTTTTTTAACCGCTTGTTTAGTATCGTGAGCCAGCTCTAAAATATCATTTCCAGCAATGAGCCCCATTACTTCAGCCTCGCCATCTTTATAGAATTTAGTTACGCCCTTCATATCCATGGCATCAGAAATAATAAGCCCTTTAAAGCCCAATTCATTTTTCAGCAAATCGGTAACAATAGGTTTTGATAAAGTCGAAGGCAAGTTTGGTGTAGCATCTAACGAAGGGATATTCATGTGTGCGATCATCACGCCTGCTGCACCTTTTTTAATCAGCTCTTTAAATGGATAAAGCTCCAGCGTATCTAAACGCTCTTTGGTAAATTTAAGCTGTGGCAAATCGTAATGCGAATCTACATCGGTATCACCATGACCTGGAAAATGTTTAATGCTTACCAACAAGCCACCTTCTTGCATGCCTCTCAAATAAGCTGCACTTTTCTCGGCAACGTTGTATTTATTTTCTCCAAAAGAACGGAAGTTGATTACCGGGTTTTTAGCGTTGTTGTTTACATCAACATCAGGTGCCAAATTCATTTGTATACCTAGTCTTTTGAAGTCTCTGGCAACTTCCAAACCCATTTTATACAATAATTCTTTGTTTTGCACAGCACCTAGCGCCATTTGGTAAGGATAAGAAATGGTACTATCTAAACGCATTCCTAATCCCCACTCTCCATCAATTGAAATAATTAATGGAACTTTTGATTTACTCTGATATTTATTGGTTAAAACCGCTTGCCTAACCGGACCGCCCTGAAAAAATACAACGCCTCCCAGTTTTTCTCTTTTAATAACTTTCCCAACAGAATCTTGATAAGCTTTACTCAAATTGGTATGCGCTCTAACAAAAAACAGTTGTGCAATTTTATGCTTTGTACTTAATTTATTGAATACCGAATCTACCCAAATTGGTTGTTGTTTTAATAAATCTAGATAAGATGGCTGTTGAGCATTGACGTTTCCCACGGCTAAAAGGGAAACTACGCCAAACGCATAAAGAAATTTCTTGTTCATTTTTGTGTTGAAAATTTTGGTTGTTCTTCTCTGCAATTGCAGTTTATTGCGGAAAATCTTTTAAAGATGCGTAATCAATTCGTTCTTGCCAATTATTTACCCTACATTTTTATAAAGCGGTGTAAAAAATACACGACAGGCTGTTTTCCAAACATCATTGTATTAAATTTAATACACTAAATATCTTCTGCCACCATCTTAAAAACTGCTTTGATAAAAAATTTAACATGCTAAAAATCTGCTTTTTACGCAGTCAGAAAAGGTATTCTTTATAATTCATTAGTTATTCTGTTTTTTCGTTTGGCACATTTATTTGATAGGGATTATCCAGAATGACGAAACGGCTTGTTAAAATTTAAACGGCTTTATCATCAAAAAACTTAAAACATAAAAGAAATGAAAAAGATACTTATCCTAGCATTAGGCTTGTTCGTTACGGGTCTTACAGCAAACGCTCAATCAACAGACAGTTTTATTAGATTAGGTATTAAGGGTGGTGCCAACTTTTCGAACATTATTAAAGACGATGGCAATAACGATTTTAAAACAAATTACCTAACTGGATTTAATGCTGGTTTAACTTTAGACATTAAATTATTAGAAAATTTAGCCTTTACTCCAGAGCTTTTATACTCTACCAAAGGTTATAAAACAGAAACCGTTTTCGGCGATTTCACTCAAACTACTCACTTTATAGATGTGCCGATTTTAGCTAGTATTAAATTAGCAGAAGGCTTAAATGTAGTTGCTGGTCCACAAGTTTCATTTTTAATGTCTACTAAGAATAAATTTGAAAGTGGATTTGGTACTGCACAACAAGAAATTGTAGAAGACGAATCAGATCGTTTCAAAAAAGCGATTGTTGCAGGTGTGATAGGTGCAAGATTTGACCTGAATAACAAAGTTGGAATTTTCGGTCGTTATGCCTTAGACTTCCAAAAAACAAATGAAAACGGAGATAGAGTTACTCCAGAGTTTAAGAATCAAGTATTCCAAGTAGGTTTGGGGTTAAAATTCTAGCCGATTGATTGGCTTCAACATAGATCGAAACCCCCAATAAGCAAAAGCTTATCGGGGGTTTTTCTTTTTAATAAAAACTAAATTGGGAGTTAGAGGTTATTCTTATAAATCTATTTTTAATCACTTAAATTATAAAACGATGAAAAATACAGATCTTCCAAAAAATAACGGCTCAATGCATAAGAACTCTATTGCAGACAGAGCACACTACGATGTAAAACAAGACAAGAAAATGAATGGCATCACCAATGCCGGCGGCCAACGTTCCGATCAAACCTCGAACAAAGATAACGAGCGGAAACGCGGTCAATAAAACAAAAGGCATGGATATTTTCCGTGCCTTTTTTGTAAAGCTCCTTTTACATCCTACCAACTATATCCTAATTTAATATCTTTAAGGAAAATTATCCTTTATGAAACTTCATTCTTCAATGGTAAAGAAACCCATCAAATTATTTTTAATGTTTGTTGCTGTTGTAGCATCTGGATTATTAATGAGCCACTGCAACATCACAACAGGTAAGATTGATCTTACTGAGAAAAATCTACAATCGGAAACCATAGTTACTGGCTTAAATATGCCTTGGGCAATGGCGTTTTTACCCGATGGAAGAGTTTTGGTCACAGAAAGAGGTGGAAAATTACGAATCGTAAAAGGCGGAGCCTTAGATCCACAAGAGATTGCTGGTATTCCGAAGGTTTACTATCGCGGGCAGGGAGGTTTGCTAGATGTGGCACTACATCCGAATTATAAAGAAAACGGATGGATTTACATCAGTTATTCATCCCTTAAGAAAGAAGGTGAGGCTGGTGAAGATAATGGTGCAAATACAGCTTTGATGCGTGCAAAGTTAGAAGGGCATCAACTAACTAACATCGAGCACTTATACAAAGCCACTCCGAATGTTAGAGGTGGCGTTCATTTTGGAGGAAAAATTTTATTCGATAACAAAGGCTACGTTTTCCTTTCTTTGGGAGAACGCGGACAGAAAGAAAATTCTCAAAACTTGAGCAAAGCACAAGGTAAAATGGTGCGTTTACACGAAGATGGGAAAATACCTTCAGATAACCCATTTGTGAAAACCAAAGATGCTTTACCAGAAATCTGGAGTTATGGACATAGAAACCCTCAAGGTTTGGTAATGCACCCAACCACAGGAAGTATTTGGGCGCATGAACATGGTCCACAAGGTGGCGATGAATTGAATATCGTAGAAAAAGGTAAAAATTATGGTTGGCCACTTATTACTTATGGTATCGATTATGATAATTCTATCATCTCTGACAAAACCGAAGCACCAGGATTGGAGCAACCCGTAATTTACTGGAAACCATCTATTGCTCCCTGTGGAATGACCTTCATAAATAGTCCGAAGTTTAAAGACTGGAATGGAGATTTATTAGTGGGCTCCTTGAAATTTCAAAACTTAGAGCATTTGGTAATTAAAGGCAATAAAGTGGTAAAAAAAGAAATCATCTTTGATAAGATAGGCAGAGTGAGAGATGTGAAACAGGGACCCGATGGCAATATCTATGTTGTCGTAGAAAGCACAGGTTCTATCGTTAAAATTAGTCCGAAAGCATAACATGAAATTGTTAACCATTTTAGGTTGTGGAGTAATTTACTCCCTTGCTTTCTTTTCAAACCCACAAGATGAGCTGAACAAAAGCATCGCTAGAGGGAAGGAACTTTACAAGGAAAGCTGTATTACCTGTCATTTAGCTAATGGCGAAGGCGTAAAAGGTACATTCCCTCCTTTGGCTAAAGCTGATTTTTTATCTAAATATCCCGAAAAAGCTATCCATGCCGTTAAGTTTGGAATGAATGGTCCTATAAAAGTGAATGGAATAGATTACAACAACGCCATGCCTCCTTCTGGTTTTGCGGATGATGAAATAGCGGACGTAATGAACTACATTAGAAATTCATTTGGTAATAAAAATACGCAATTGATTACCGAGAAAATTGTAGCAGCGGTGAAGGAGAAATAAAACTGTTTTACAAACAAATACTACAACAATGCCAGAATTACTTCTTCTATGCTTTATGATTATCCCTCAATTGGTTGCTGGGGTTTATGCACATAGTATGGGGAAAAGCTTTTGGTTTTGGTTCTTCATTTCCTTTCTTATTCCAATTATTTCGTTGATTATACTTTTAATCATTGATAATAAGAAATCAAAAAATGTAATTGAAGGGAAAAAGAGCTATCAATTAGCTGATCATGTAAGAAATAAAAAAGAGATTGATAAATAGTAAACCCTTTCTGCCCTTTGGGCATCTCTCCCAGAGGGAGAGGGTTTAAACAATTATTTCTGCACCTGATTTGCTCCTTTCAAATTATATTCTTTAGGAGCTTCTACACCTTGTAAATGTTTCACAAAATAATCCCAACGACGACGCATCATGTATGGATTGTAAGCTCCAAAACCATGACCACTATGTGGAAAGAGCACCAAATCGTAATCTTTATTGGCTTTATTTAAGGCATCAATTACTAAATACACATTGTAAGGAGGCACATTGTTGTCCATCATTCCATGTGCTAACATCAGCTTTCCTTTTAAGTTTTTAGCATGAGTTTGATTGGCCTGGGCTTCGTAATCAGAATTTTCTAACAAACCGTTATAGCGCTCGCCCCAATCATCCTCATAGTTTCTATTATCGTGGTTACCAGCTTGTGACACGCCAACTTTAAAGAAATCTGGATAACGGAACAAAGCAGCTGCAGTTGCAAAGCCACCACCCGAATGCCCCCAAATTCCGACTTTATCTAGATCAATTGGATATTTCTCTGCCAATTGTTTAATCGCAGTAATCTGATCTGGCAAAGTATTTTCGCCCATATTCCCATAGTTCATATCGTGGTAACTTTTTGAACGTTGCGGATTGCTAGTGCCTTCTATAGCAACCACAATAAAGCCTAGTTCTGCCAAAGCCTGATGGTCAGATCTAAACGCAGAAAACGACCAATTGCCTACACTTCCACCTTGTGGCCCAGGATAAATATAATCTACTACGGGATATTTCTTTCCCGCTTCGATTTTAGTTGGCGTGAAAACCAAACCATAAATATCTGTTTTACCATCTGCAGCTAAAAGCTTAACCACATCTGGGGCTTTCCAGCCTCTAGCTTGTAATCTAGAAATATCTGTTCTGCCTAACTCTTCGATCTTTTTACCTTCATTATCTCTTAATATGGTAATACCTGGCACATTTGGCTGCGAGTAAGTATCCACAATAAATTTAAAATCTGGAGAAAATGATACTTGATGGTTTCCCAAATCTGGGGTTAACAGAGTGAGACCTTTTCCATCAAACCCTACCTTGTATAAATAAGAAAAATATGGATTTCCCTGCTCACGACCATACCCAGTAAAATAAAGCTGCCTGCTTTTCTCATCTACCTTTAGTAATCTACCCACCACCCAATTCCCTTTGGTAATTTGATTTTTTACTTTGCCAGTTTTAGCATCATATAGATATAAATGTCCCCAATTATCACGCTCAGAGTACCATAAAATCTCATTCGTTTTAGGAAAATAGCGCCAGTTAATAGACCTTACCCCGGACTCGAAATGCGTTTTAACTATTTCCGTAAATACTTCTCTAACGATACCAGTAATTGCATTAGCAATTTGCAGTTTAGAGATTTTGTGGTCCCTTGAGGTCGATAAAAATGCAAACTCACTCCCATCAGCGTTCCAATCTACATCTGCCAGCTGGCCGCCATCTTTAATATCATCACTTAGCGAACTTCTATGTTCATCTAAAGGAATTTGCAAGTTTACCACTTTATTATTTTCCACATCGATAACCACTCTACGCAGTTTAGCAATTTCCTTATCTCCCGGCAAAGGATATTTCCATGCTTTTAACGTTGGCGATCCTACATTGGTCGTTACCAAGTACATCTCTTTTAGATGACGTTCATCTTGTTGGTAAGTTGCTACCTTTTTAGAATCTGGCGACCACTTCACAATTGCCCTCGCACTATTTGTCCAGCCCGCATTGTCGGTAGCGTAGCCATAATCTTTGACACCGTCAAAAGTGAGTTGCGTTTCTTTTTTTGATAGGATATCTTTTACCCAAAGGTTCCAATCTTTGATAAATACGGCTTTTTTGCCATCTGGCGATACTGATTCTATAGCACCGCTCATCATCCTACCTCGTATTGGTTCAGGTTTATTTGTTTTGTTCTCTGTTAAGACATTCGTTTTAATATTGTAGCTCCACGATTGTCCACCAGTATAAAATACAACAGTCAACGCATCTCCATTATAAATTAGCGTTTGGAAAGGTAGTTTAGAAGCTTCAAATGTTTTACTGGTTGCTTTGCCCAACTCAGCTGTCAATTGTTGGTGATCGAAAAGTGGCTCTTTAGTTTTCTTAGCCGGATTTACCAATAAGAATTGATTTCCTTTATCAGTTTTACTTAAATACCAAAATTGCTCGCCAACCCAAAAAGGCATACCAGCACTTTCATCTACAAAAGGCTCAATATTATAGCTTAGAAATTGTTCAGCCCTTGCATAATCTTGTTCGGTTAATGGCTTATTTTGAGCTTTCAAAGTAAAAACAGTTAGAATTGCACCAATGGTTAGTATGTGTTTCTTCATTTTGAAAATGGAAATAATGACCTAAAATAATAGAGTTTTACTACTCAAAAATCAAGGTATTAATAATAATACAATGAAATATAAATTAGCTTCTTCAAAACCTAAATATGTTTTGGCTTCTGATTTTTTGCAGCTAGTTCCGCTACTTCGTTAATTCTCTTCTGTCGGGTTTCTGTTTTTTTGGCAAAAGCAATCCACTGTAAAATCATTTTTTTTACGGATTTACTTAAGCTAGAAAAGAAATCTTTGGAACCAATATTAGCAGCAAACGCAGTTTCCAAATCTTCAGGAACCGTCAACTCTTCAACTTCATCCAATAAATACCAAGAGCCATTTTGCTTCGCAATTTCAATACTTTTCAAACCGGCTTCGGTCATCAAATCATCAGTGATTAAACGGGCTATTTTTTCTTTGTTAATTTTAGACCAAGCACTTTTAGGCTTGCGTTTACAGACAAACTGAATGAATTTTTCGTCATCTATGGATTTTCGCATACCGTCAATCCAGCCGAAGCACAGTGCTTCATCAACAGCATCGCTCCATTCTACACTAGGCTTTCCCGCTTTTTTCTTATAACAAACGAGCCAAACAGACGATTTAGATTGGTGATTTTCTATCAACCATTGCCGCCATTCTTGCTTACTTTTCGGGTAAAAAGTTTCTGAATCTATATTTGGCATCTTAGATTTTTATTTGCGGAGAGGGAGGGATTCGAACCCTCGATACCCTTGCGAGTATACAAACTTTCCAGGCTTGCTCATTCGACCACTCTGACACCTCTCCGTTATAGTCATATAATATTATTTTGCTTTAGATAAATATACCCTTCGATAGATTTATAAAAATGCTCTCGTCTAAAAGCTTCACTTCTAGTTGAAAACATTTCAAAATAATGCAAAACAAAGGGTCTCCTCCCTTTAGTTGATCGTACATCTCCTTTATTATGCTTTATTAATCTTAAATCAAGATTTTCAGCACTACCATAATAGTACTTTCCGTCTTTTAAGCTTTTTAAAATGTAACTATAAAACATAATCGTCGATAATCTTGGGAGTATACAAAACTTCTCCGAGCAGACCTTTATATCAGGCCTGTCTATTCGACCACTCTCCAAAGGAGTCCTTCGGACTGACACCTCTCCGTTATGCTCAAAAATAACATTTTTAAGCAAAAAAGCCCCGAAATTAATTCAAGGCTTAATTATATTTTAAGCAAACTTATTCTATTACCGTAACTTTAACAGTATTTGTTCTACTTCTTTTTTCTAAAGGAACAGCTGCAGTGTTGATTACCACATCTCCCTTTTTAACCAATTTTTTCTTCTTCAATAAATCATTAACCTCTTCTATCGTCCTGTCTGTACTTTCAAATTTATCATAGAAGAAACCTCTAACACCCCAAACTAAACTTAAAGTGTTTAACAAACTTTCGTTACTAGTAAAAGTGAAAATTGGTGCAAATGGACGGTGACTCGCCACCTCAAAAGCAGTATAACCACTTGAAGTCATCGTTACTATACCTACAGCGTCGGTTTGTTTAGCTAAGAAACAAGCTGAATCGCAAACAGCATCGCCTAAGAAACTATCAGATTTTGGCTTCAAATATTTTTCTGAGTGGAAAGGATAATTGTTTTCTTCAATGTTGTTGACAATCTTTTGCATCGTTTCGATAACGATCAAAGGAAACTCTCCAACTGAAGTTTCACCACTTAACATCACTGCATCCGCACCATCAAGTACCGAATTAGCTACATCATTTACCTCTGCACGAGTTGGACGAGGTGTAGTAATCATACTTTCTAACATCTGCGTAGCGATAATTACTGGCTTAGAAGCCGCTCTACATTTGTTTACAATCATCTTTTGCAACAAAGGAACTTCTTCCATTGGCATTTCAACCCCTAAGTCACCACGAGCAACCATTACCGCATCTGTTACGGCAATAATTTCGTCGATATTAGCAATGGCTTCTGGCTTTTCAATTTTAGCAACTACCCTAGCTGTTTTGCCTCTTTCTTTGATGATGTCTTTTAGCTCAACGATATCAGCTGCATTACGAACAAAAGAAAGACCAATCCACTCAACATCACTTTCCAAAACAAAATCTAGGTTTTTTCTATCTTCAATAGTTAAAGAAGGAATAGAAACTTTCGTATTTGGCAAATTAACGCCTTTTCTTGAGGTCAAAATACCACCGTGAACCACTTCGCAAACTACCTCATCCTTGTAATTGGTTTCCAATACACGCATTTGCAACTTGCCATCATCCAATAGAATGATTTCACCGGCCTTAACATCTTTAGGGAAGTTTTCGTAAGTAATATATATGCGTTCTTCGTTACCTATACATTCTTGAGTAGTGATAATGGTTTTATTCCCGTTTATGAGATTAATTCCACCATCTTTAACCATACCAATCCTAATTTTAGGACCTTGTAAATCGGCTAAAATACCTACATTATATTTATGTTTTTTATTGATATCCCTAATGGTATCAATAACAGCTTGATGATCTGCTTGTGAACCGTGTGAGAAGTTTAATCTACAAACATCTAAACCGGCATTAAACATGCTATACAAAACATCTGACTTAGCTGATGCTGGCCCCAAAGTGGCAACAATTTTGGTTCTGGAATGAAAAGGTTTCATTAATTATCTTGTTATTACTGCTTAAACAAAAAACGATAGTCCGCAAAACTTGTTTAAGCGATGATTATATTATTCAGTTTGATTTGAGATTCAAATATAGTGTATTTACTACACTAACAGTATAAAATTTACATTACCAAATTTTCCTTCGACTTTAATTTCTTTACATCTATCTGCGCAGCAACCTGTATATCAGGCATTTTGTTAAGATTTCCAATAACAAAATTAAGGTCTTCCTTATCTATAAATTGATGGATAATCATAAAGAAATCTACCTTGTTCATCTCCGGAATCAAAAATCCTTCGCTATTTCTATTGCTCACCAGAAAATATTCCTGTTCACCTTCTTCAATAAAAAAATAATATTTTGAAAACCCCAAGGGAGGCTCATCTGTATTGAAATATACCTCGTGATCATCAATTTTTGAAAACTCAAAGTTAAGATTGGTGTTTATCTTATGGCACAAGACATAGTCCTTTAAAGATGCCGTAATGGCAATTAGAACGAAATCTAGGTCTAGAGATAGTTTTAAATAAGTTTTGTTCAAAATGTATTTTTTTATTAGAATTACGAAATTATAAAACTAATTTTACTTTGTGTTTTAAACACATTAAAATTGACAGAGAAATAAAAACATTTGAAATGTGTTAGAATTTATTTTTCTTTGCACAGAATTATTTAACCATTAAATTATAAAATTATGTCTGATATTGCTTCAAGAGTTAAGGCTATTATCGTAGAAAAACTAGGTGTTGATGAAAGTGAAGTTACGCCAGAAGCGTCTTTCACAAACGACTTAGGTGCTGATTCATTAGACACTGTAGAGCTAATCATGGAGTTCGAAAAAGAATTCAATGTAGCTATTCCTGATGACCAAGCTGAAACTATTGGTACTGTAGGTCAAGCAATTGCTTATTTAGAAAAAAACGTTAAGTAGAAATACTTTTTCTGTACAATACTTATAAATGGGATTAAAAAGAGTAGTAGTAACTGGGTTGGGTGCGCTCACTCCAATTGGAAATAGTGTTCCCGAATTTTGGGAAGCATTGACAAATGGTGTGAGCGGCGCTGCGCCTATCAAAAGTTTTAATACTGAAAAATTCAAAACGAAATTCGCTTGCGAAGTAAAAAACTTTAATCCAGAAGATTATTTGGATAAAAAGGAAGCTCGCAAACTGGATCCGTTTGTACAATACGCACTAGTTGCAACCGAAGAGGCTGTTAAAGATGGAGGATATGACTTCTCTAAACTTGATACTAACCGCATTGGCGTAATTTGGGGCGCAGGAATTGGAGGCTTAAAAACTTTCCTAGACGAAGTTTCGAACTTCGCCACTGGTGATGGCACGCCTAGGTACAACCCTTTTTTTATTCCTAAAATGATTGTTGATATTGCTCCTGGGCATATCTCAATAAAGTATGGATTGCGTGGACCAAACTTTGCCACCGTTTCTGCATGTGCATCATCAACCAATGCAATGATTGATGCATTTAATTATATTCGTTTAGGCATGGCCGATATTATTATCAGTGGTGGTTCTGAAGCGATTATAAACGAAGCGGGCATGGGTGGTTTTAACGCAATGCATGCTTTATCTACACGTAATGACGATCCTGCAACCGCTTCTCGTCCGTTCGATAAAGACCGTGATGGTTTTGTTGCGGGAGAAGGTGCCGGCACTATTATTTTAGAAGAATTAGAACACGCAAAAGCTCGTGGTGCTAAAATCTATGCTGAAATTGTTGGTGGTGGTATGAGTGCAGATGCGCATCACATTACAGCTCCACATCCAGAAGGGTTAGGCGCTAAAATGGTTATGACTAACGCTTTAAAAGATGCTGGTTTAACCACAGATCAAATTGATTACATCAACGTACACGGTACTTCTACACCTTTAGGAGACGTACAAGAAGCAAAAGCAATTGTAGATCTATTTGGGGAAGATGCTTACAAGCTAAATATCAGCTCTACTAAATCTATGACTGGGCATTTATTAGGTGCAGCAGGTGCGGTTGAGGCTTTGGCAACTATTCTTGCCATTAACAATGATTTGGTGCCGCCAACTATTAACCACTTTAATGATGACCCGGAGTTTGACCCTAAACTGAACTTTACTTTTAACAAAGCTCAAAAACGTACAGTTAGAGCTGCTATCAGTAATACTTTTGGGTTTGGTGGACACAATGCTTCTGTAATTTTTAAGAAATACGAAGATTAAGCCAAAAAGCTTAGGGTTTAAGGCTATTGTATCGTATATTTATGCGAATGCCTTTCTGTATTAAATTTTGTGAAGCTAGTTGATGTCCTTGTTAAGCATTTATAAACTATATCTTTCGCCCAATAAGCAGTTTGTAAAAAAACTCAAAAATGTGCTTGGTTTTGTACCAGGTAACATAGCGCTTTATAAAATGGCGTTTAGGCATCGCTCTGTAGCTAAGTTATTAAAAAACGGCAGCAGGAGCAGTAACGAAAGACTTGAGTTTCTAGGTGATGCTATTTTAGGATCTGTAGTAGCAGAATTGCTCTTCAAAAGCTATCCTTACAAAGAGGAAGGTTTTTTAACAGAAATGCGTTCTAAAATCGTAAACAGAGCAAACCTAAACCAGCTGGCCCGTAAAATGGGTTTTGATGAATTGATCATCTTCGACCAGAAAACGGTAAACTTCCAATCCAAGCATCATTCTATGTATGGAGATGCTTTCGAAGCTTTGATTGGAGCCATTTACCTAGACAAGGGTTACGATTTCACAAAAAACCTTATTCTAAAGCGAATCATCAAGCCTTACGTAGACATTCATCATTTGGAAATTACGGAGACGAATTTTAAAAGTCGCTTAATCGAATGGTGCCAACGCCAAGGTAAAGAAATTACTTTCGATGTAGTAGAAAACGGAGAAGGGGAAAGCACTAAACTATTTACCGTAAAAGTGATGATAGAAAACGAAAATTACGGTATTGGAAGAGATTACAACAAGAAAAACGCAGAAAAATTAGCTGCCGAAAAAGCCTGCGAAGCATTGGCTATTTAGTTAGCAATTATCAGCAAACAGTTTTTGATCCAAATCTTTTGCTGAGAACTGTTTATGGTTTCTTCAAAGTATCACTGTATTTCTTATAAGACTCGTTAATCCATTTAATTGCATCATACACATTCCAATTCTTTGATTGTTCATAGCTAGGTCTATAGTTAACCAAAAAGTCTTCGAGCTCTTTTCCAGTTAAACCTGTTTGCTGATTAATAGTTGATTTGTTAAAAAGTTGATCAACCTGACTGTCTTGCATTTCGGTTTGATACATCTTATTAAACCTTCTAGCCTGCCTAGGTGTTTTACCAAAAAGTTCGTAGAATGCTGTAAGTGGCGTAAACAGAAAAGCCAACACAGGCGGCTTTCCTGCATGAAAAGAGCCTTTCCCCCTATAATCTTTCCTTATCTCGTCTAAAGCCTGCTTCTTTGTTTGTCCGGTTATTACAACTTCATTTAGCGTAGCTCCCTTATTCAAATAAAGTACCAAATCTTTGTTGTTTCTAACGACAACCTCTAAATCGTTGAAATTTCTTTTTGTGACCAGCAAAGTATCGCCAATATTCGCTTTGATAGTGAAAAGACCTATATCGTTACTACCTGTAGCAAAACCCGACTGTTTATTTTTAATTTCAGCTAAAGCAATCCTATTTTTTGATGCATACTCAAAAAGAACACCAGTAAGCGTGAAATTTTGCTGAGCGAACGCTGTGTTGACAGCGAATAGCACAACAGCTAAAGAAAATATCAGCCTTGCCTTAGTATACATTGCAGCGTAATTTTATAATTTGTAAACTTAACAAATGTTTTGCTTGCACTAAGTTAAAAAAGGTTAATTCATGAGAAAAGCATTATCAATTCTATATCTTATTTATGCAGCCATCATCTTCATCACATTGATGTTTGCGGCGTTACCTTTTGTACTTATTTTCTCTGCAATATTATCTATAGATACTGGTAAGCGATTTATTTTGACCGTACTAAGAACTTGGGCGTGGCTTTTTAGTTTAGTTAGCTGCTTTTGGGTAAAAACAAAAAGCAAGGATACTATCAATCGTTCCAAATCGCATATTTACGTAGGTAATCACGGCTCTTACTTAGATGCGATAGCTGTTTGTTTAAGCATTCCACAATATTTTAGTGCGTTGGGCAAAGTAGAAATGACCAAAGTCCCTGTATTTGGTTTAATTTACAAACGTATTGTGGTAATGATAGACCGCAGCAGTAAAGAAAGTAGGGAACAATCTGTAACGCAACTGAAAAAAGACATCGCCAATGGGCAATCGATATTGATTTTTGCGGAAGGTACGATGAACCAAACCGAAAAACCCTTGGCCGATTTTTACGACGGTGCTTTTCGTATTGCGATAGAAACCCAAACGCCGATTATTCCTTTTGTGATGATTAACAACCGTAAATTGTTACCAAGGAAAAACCCATTGAAGATAAGACCAGGCGTAATTACCACTATTTTTTTGCCAGAAGTTAGTGTGGTTGGTTTAACGATGGATGACGTTCCTACCTTGAAGAAGAAAGTTTATGATTTGATGGAAGAAGCGATTATAAACACCTGCTAACTTTGTCAATCTTATCGAACTTATGCTCATTAAGATTGACAAAGTTTGTGCAATGAGCTGAACGTTTATTTTAGTATGGAAAATGAAACACTGGTTTTTGTTCATTAAATCTGATGGAAATGGCAGCCCCGAAGCATGAGGGCTATAATGGACAGCAGGACTGATGTTACCGAAGAACCAATGGCATTGTTTTTCTAAAATGATAGCTATAATCAAAACCTTAAGCCTTAACCTTTCAGCTAAAATCCTTTTTACTATCTTTGCACATGATAAAATCAATGACCGGCTTTGGCTTGGCTTCTACAGATCACGGAAGTGTGAAGTTTTCTGTAGAGATAAAATCTTTAAACTCGAAGTTTCTTGAGTTAGGTTTAAAAATTCCTAGAGCGTTTTCTGACAAAGAACTTTACCTGCGCAACCTTTGCAATAAGGCTATTGAGCGTGGTAAAGTAAGCATGGCAATTACGGTAGAGCGTAGCGAAGAATCTCAAAAAGGCGCTTCGATTAACGAAACCCTGCTAAAGAAATACTACACGCAGTTAGTTGAAGTCAACAAAAGTTTAGGCGCTGATATTTCGAACTTATTGCCATCGGTACTTAATTTACCAGAGGTGATTACCTACACCGAAGAAGAAGCTAGCGAAAGTGAATGGGAGGTTTTAGAAGCTACTTTTCAAAAGGCATTGAAGAATTTCGGTCAGTTTAGGGAAGATGAAGGAAAGGTATTAAAAACTGATTTAGAACTTCGTATCAAAAATATTCTAAGCTTTTTTGCAGAGGTAGAGACGTTGGCTCCACAGAGAATTCCGCACATCAAAACTCGTTTAACTCAGTTTTTGGAAGATACGGTTGGTAAGGTTAATTACGACCAGAATCGCTTTGAGCAAGAACTGATTTACTACATTGATAAATTAGATATTACCGAGGAGCAAACTCGTTTAAAAAGTCACTGCGATTACTTTGTTGCCACCTTAAAAGACAAAGACGCTAATGGTAAAAAGCTTGGTTTTATTTCGCAAGAGATTGGAAGAGAAATTAACACCATGGGCGCTAAAGCCAACGATGCACAAATACAGCAATTGGTGGTGGGTATGAAAGAAGAATTAGAAAAAATTAAAGAACAGTTACTTAACGTACTATAAGCATAAAGCTTAAGGCTTAAGGCATAAAGCTTTGAGCATTAAGCTTTGGGCTTTAAGCTCATAAAAATGAAACAAGGCAAACTTATTATATTTTCGGCTCCATCTGGCGCTGGTAAAACTACTATCGTAAAACACTTATTGAGCAAGTATGATAATCTCAGTTTCTCGATTTCCGCGACTACCAGAGAGCTGCGTGGCGATGAAACCAACGAGAAAGATTACTACTTCATCAGTAAGGAAGAGTTTTTGCATAAAGTAGCACACCAAGAGTTTGTTGAATTTGAAGAGGTTTATAGTGGTACGTTTTATGGAACTTTGCGCTCTGAGATTGAGAGAATTTGGGAAAGTGGCAAGCATGTAATTTTTGATATAGATGTAGAAGGTGGTTTACGCTTGAAACGCAAATTTGAGGATGACGCTTTGGCTATTTTCGTACAACCTCCTTCTTTAGAAATTTTAAAAGAACGTTTGGCAGGTAGAGGTACCGATAGTGAGGAGAAATTACAAGAACGTTATGCTAAAGCAGAAAAGGAATTAGCTTATGCTGATAAATTTGATGTGATCCTTAAAAATTTTGAGCTACAAACTGCTTGTTCAGAAGCAGAAAAATTAGTTGGAGAGTTTTTGAAGAAGTAAAACAAATGGACTATCGCTTTAAGATTGCTTCGTACCTCGCAATGACGATATTGCTTACAAAATGATTGGTCTCTTTTTCGGTTCTTTCAATCCTATCCACATCGGCCATTTGGTAATTGCCAATTACATGGCTACTTACACCGAACTAAAAGAAGTTTGGTTTGTGGTGTCGCCTCATAATCCCTTAAAACAAAAAAGTGGGTTAGCAGATATGTACGATCGACTAGAAATGACTCGTTTAGCTATCGATAATGCTCCTCATTTAAAAGTGAGCGATATTGAATTTAAGTTACCACAGCCTTCTTATACCATAGATACTTTAACTCATCTCAAAGAAAAATATCCAGAAAGGGATTTTGCCTTGATCATGGGAGCTGATAACCTAGCTTCCTTCAAAAAATGGAAGAACTACGAGATTCTATTGCAAAACCACAAGCTCTTTGTTTATCCAAGACCAGGAATTGATTTAAGTGAATGGGAAAATCATCCATCGGTGATCATTACGGAAACCCCTCAAATGGAAATTTCTTCAACTTTTATCCGCAATGCGATAAAACAAGAAAAAAGTATCCAATTTTTAGTACCTGATGCTGTAATAGATTTTATGGATAAAAAGAGTTTGTATAAGTAAACGTTAAAAAATCATATAGTTCAACTAGTTTGTAAGCCTATCTTAGGCTAAAATTTACGTAATCGCAAACACCCATTGATCTCATCCCACCTAAGTTGTTAACCAACACCTTTAGAGAAGGTCGTATCATCTTGACGGGTTCGATCAAAAAATAATGCCTTTGGTAGTGATATATTAGCATCTATGTAATATATTTGTTATAAGACTATTATTGACTATACCTTACTTTATTTAATGAATGAGAGTTGATCATCCAACAGATGAAAAACTAATTACTAGATTAATAGCTAGTGATGTAGAAGCTTTTAAATTATTGTACAACAATAATAAGGTGATGTTATTTGCCAACATTTTAAAGTTTGTCAAGGATTTTGATACTGCTTCAGATATTCTACAAGAAGTATTTACTGAAGTATGGAGAAATAGATCAAAGTTAGATCCCGAAAAGCCATTTAAAAGCTTATTATTTCATGTTGCAAAGAATAAGGTTTATGATCATTTTAGAAAAGCTAGTAGAGACATCAAGCTACAAGAAAAGTTAATACAAAGCAACAAAGACCTAAAATACAAAAGCCTAGATCAAGAATATATTGCAACAGAAGATATAAAACGTTTAAATACTGAAATCGAAAATTTACCAGAAAAATGCAGGGAAGTATTTAGGCTGTGTAAATTAGAGGGAAGAAGTTACCAAGAGGTTTCGGATATTTTAAACATATCTACAGCCACTATAAACAATCATATTGTTAAAGCAACAAAACTCTTAAAAGAGAGATTAACGGATCAACCGCTACTATATAAAATAATTTTCTTTAGTTTTTTTCATTTATAGATAGTTGGATTCTTGATTTCGTACGTATTCTAATAAATGCTTACGAAAAAACATGAATTCTACGTCCATATTAATTGAGAAGTATCTTAAAAACCAATGCTCAGAAGAGGAAATTAAAGAATTATTGAGCTTTTTTGGAAAAGATACCAACGAAAACGAGCTAAAGGAACTTTTACTTTCCAAATTTAGCTCGGAACTTGATAATATATCACTTGACAAAATTAAAAGTAGCGATGCACTTAAGAATGCAGATAACTTTATTGCGAATAATATTACCCACAGTCGTAGTGTTCTAAAACGCTATAGCTTTATCAAATACGCAGCTGCTGTTGTCATTTTCTATATTGGGGGCTTGTTAGTTTATAACAAGTATTTTGAGCTTCCCAAAGAACAACTTAAAGAAATAGTAGTGTCTAATGCCAAACCTGGCACAAATAGAGCTACACTTAAATTATCATCTGGTGAAAGCATTAGCTTAGGCGGTAATTCTCAAAGCAAGGAGTTGCCAACTCAAATCAGCAACCCTGAAAACGGCTTATTAGTTTATAAGGATGAAAACGATAATGCATTATTGCAGTCTATTAATGAACTTTCGACTCCAGCTGGGGGGAAATATGAGCTAGTATTAGCTGATGGTACGCGAGTAACCTTAAATTCGCTAAGCTCTTTAAAATATCCTCAACAATTTTCCGATCATGAAAGAGTCGTTGAATTAACGGGAGAAGCTTATTTTGATGTTGTTAAAACAACGATTGCTGGAAAAAAAGTGCCTTTTTTAGTAAAAACAAGTAAACAGACTATTGAAGTATTAGGCACTAAATTTAATATATCTTCCTATAATGACGATGCGCTGCAAAAAACAACCTTGATTTCTGGAAAAGTTAATGTTCTCAATCCTAAAACGGGAGAAAAATATGCTCTATTACCAGGACAGCAAGCTATTACCGATAATGCTGGCATTACTAATGTTAGCATAGCAAGTACAGAAAGTGCTATTTCTTGGGTTTCTGGAAATTTCATGTTTGAAGATGTTTACTTAAAAGACATTTTAAAACAGCTTGCCCGTTGGTATGATGTAAAGGTGGATTATAATGATATCCCTAAAACACGCTATAACATTTTACTTTCAAGAAATGAAGACCTAAAAACTGTGTTGAAAATTTTAGAAGACGCAGGAAAAATAAAAATCAACTTTTTCAACAATACGATCTCTATTAATAAACCATAATGCCTATGTAAACAACAAAGACCAAGAATTAAGTAAACCGATTATGCGCCAACATAACCGGTTTCAAATTAACAAACTTATCAATCGCAAACTAACAAGTTATACTTAACCTAAACAAAAGTATGAATTTAAAAATTCACTACAAACAACTGCTATTGCTCAAAAAACACAGCTTGGCACTAATTGAACCTATCCGCAAGTTATCATTAGCCATGAGATTAACCACACTGCTAATATTTATTGCATCTGTACAGATTTCCGCTAAATCTTATTCTCAAAAAATTTCATTAAACGTAAAAAATGCAACGTTAAATATTGTATTAAAGGAAATTAGAGAGCAAAGCGGATATCAGTTGGTGTATAACACTGATTATATTTCTGATACGAAGCCAGTAACTGCCAACTTCTCCAATGTGAGCATTGAAGAATCCTTAAAATACGTGTTACATAACCAACCTTTACGTTATACTATTCGCGAGAGAACGATTGTTATTAGTCCTATATCTACCGAAATAAATAAACAACAAAGGGTAACTATAACAGGAAGAATTTTAGACGAGACAGACCAGCCAATCCCAGGCGTATCAATTACAGAGAAAGGCACAAAAAACACTGTAATGGCTAATGCAAATGGTGAGTTTAGAATTACAGTCGAAAAATTTGGTGTTCCTCTTGTAATTAGAAGTATCGGTTTTTCTTCTCAAGAAATCCCTGCTAGCTCTACTCCTATGCGAATTAAACTAAAAGGAGATGTACAGAACCTAAACGATGTAATTATTACAGGTTACCAGCAGATTAAAAAAGAATCGTTAACAGGTTCTGTATCTAGAATAAAAGCAGAAGATATTAACGTAGCCAGTATGGGAACACTTGATAAAATGCTTCAAGGACAAGTTGCCGGTGTTGCCGTTGAAACTTCTTCTTCTGTATTTGGTACAGCACCTAAAATTCGTGTTAGAGGTAATGCCTCTATCTCCGGTGTACAAGAACCCCTTTGGGTACTTGATGGGGTTCCTTTAGAAGCACCCTTAAACATCGCGCCTACGGAGCTTTATTCTGGCGGTGCTAGAAATTTATTGGCAAGTGCACTTTCTGGTGTTAACCCAGAAGATATTGAAGATATTACAGTATTGAAAGATGCAACGGCAACGGCAATGTATGGAACAAGAGCCGTAAATGGCGTAATTGTTATTACCACAAAAAGAGCCAAAAAGAACTCGCCATTAGTTTTTAACTACTCAGCTAATGCTACGGTGACTTTAAAACCAAGCATCAACAGTTTCGATGTGCTAAATTCGAAAGACCAAACAGAATTGAATGAGGAAATCTTCGAAACCTATCAAAATGAATTGATGTCTTTTACCGCCTCTACTACCGGTGCTTATTCTAACCTCCAATACTTGAGAAATGTAAAAGGCCTAAGCGATGAGGAATACAGAGCAAAAATTAGGGATATGAAGATGATAAATACAGACTGGTTTGATCATCTGTATAAAACATCGCTAATGCAACAACATTCTCTAAGTGCAACTTTTGGCTCTAGTAAGTTTTATGGAAGGGGTTCCGTTAGTTTTTATAATGATTTAGGAAAAGCAGTTGGAGAAAAAGTATTAAGACACACTTTAAGTTTTACAGCAGGCTATCAGGTCAGTAAACGATTTACAACCGAAGTTCTATTAAAATATGCTAACAGAACACAAAACAATGCCGGAGTAGGTGTAAATCCATTTCTTTATGCTAGAGAAGCAGCTCGTAACATGCAACCGTACGGAGACCAAGGCGGCTATCAATATTACAAGAGAGGCTTTGCAGATTTCAACATACTAGAAGAAATTAAAAACAACCACATTAGGCTCGAGAACGACGACTATTTGGTTCAATTAGATTTAAAATACAAAGCGAGTGACAGATTAAAATTTAATGCTCTATTTAATACCCGACAAGCAAAAGGTTATGTTAATGAAATATTTTCTGAGAACTCTAATTATGTAAATCAGTTTAGAGTTACTGGACCTGCCACAAATCCTTATGGTGGATATTTATTAGCTAGCGGGAACAGCAACCCTCGCTTATATAAAGATCCTAACGCACCATCATCTCACCCTGCAGTAACTGTAATCCCTGTCGGAGGTATTTTAGATAGAGAAACTACCAACTCTAGATTTTATACAGGAAGAGTACAAGGAGAATGGAATGTATTAGTAGATAATAGTGGGCATTCTTTGACCATAATGGCAGGTGCTGAAGCATACTCAAATGGTCAAAAAAGTTATTTCAATCGTGGTTATGGATATTCAACAACTACGGGACAATTTAACCCTGACCCTTTAGCTATTAG
Source organism: Flavobacteriaceae bacterium PS02338 (assembly GCA_029959615.1). Lineage (GTDB taxonomy): Bacteria > Bacteroidota > Bacteroidia > Sphingobacteriales > Sphingobacteriaceae > Pedobacter. The sequence continues at coordinate 566,775 of JASCOD010000001.1, forward strand.
ACGCTTACAAGAAGGAGTTAACCTACCTGAAGACGAAAGAAGAAATTATCTTGGTATTAATCTACTACAAGGTAAAACATCCTATTCATTGCCTTACAAGAGAAATACCATCTCTTACTATACCAATGCATCATACAATTACAAAGAAAAATATGTTCTAGAGGGCTCGTTTAGAAATGATGCTGCAAATATAACACTAACCAGGTTTACTCCAACTTGGGCAGTTGGAGCGTCATGGAATATTGGCAAGGAAGATTTCTTAAAGGATTTAAATACCATTTCAGATGTTAAGCTTAGAGCTTCTTACGGTTTAAGAGGTAACGACGGTGCCAGAGGTCCAAATTTAGCTGCATTTAATGAAATATTTGTAAGGGTTTATCCAATTCTAAATCAACCGGGGATTTCAATTACTGAACCAGAAAACCAATCATTAGAGTTCGAGAAAGAGCATATTTTAAACTTAGGCTTAGACTTCACACTATTTAATAAATTAGATATCAGCTTCAATGCTTACAAACGAGATAATTTTGGATTAATCGCGGTAAGAGAGGTTGCATTATCATTAGGTTACGCTGCAAAATCATTCAATTGGGCAGATATGACCAATAAAGGACTTGAATTAAGTATAAATTTAAGACCTATTGATATTGCTGAAAACCTAAAATTCAACCTAAACTTAAACGGTGCTTACAATAAAAACGAAGTTACCTCAGATCTTACTGGTAGTAAGCCAAATATTTTCGCCGTATCAAATTCTAATGGCTTTGCCATGAAAGGTGGTCCAGTATCTGGCTTATATGCCTTTAGATTGGCTGGATTAAATGCGAGTGGTCTACCTCAATACTACGATGGCAACGGAAATATCGTACCAACATTTTCTTCAATAAACACGAACTATGGTAACCTAGAATACCAAGGAAGTAGAGAACCTGTTTATAGTGGAGGCTTTACGCCAACAATTAAATATAAAAACGTGACTTTGAGTGCTGCTTTTATATTTAATGCTGGTCACGTTGTTCGATTATCTGACTACTACAAAAATGGAACAAGAAACAGCTTATTTAGAGATGATATTAATGCTTCTGGTGATTTCGCAGATAGATGGACAGCCATTGGCGACGAAAAATACACGATTATTCCAAAACTGATTACAGATTTAGATATTGAATATTATAGAGGTTTAGGTTTCGCAAACAACTTCTCGATGTATGCTGCATATAACAACAATAACATGCGTACTGTTGATGCATCGTATTTACGTTTCAGGAACGTCAACCTTCAATTTAACTTCCCTGAATTTGCAAAAAAATCCAAAATGCAAAACTTTTCAGTTGGTTTAGAAGCTTCAAATATTGCAATATGGGCTTCAGACAAATTAAAAGGACAGGATCCAGAAAGTTTATTGAGTGGATTAAATACACCACCTGTTAAATCGTTCACACTTTCACTTAATGCAAGCTTTTAACGATGAAAAAGATTATTTTAAATAAAAACCGTCAACTAGTGAAAGTATTAGCAATAGTAATGCTTTGCGCTACTCCTTTCCTATCATGCAAAAAATTTCTAGAAGAACCTATTGACGATAGAACACAGCTAGCATCGATTGATGAAATAGAAAATGCAATAATAGGACTAACGCCTCATTCTGATCATAATTTTACTGATTTTATGAGCGATGATTATTCCTATAAAGATATCGCAGGTCACGTAAGTAGGGATCTAGTAGAAAGATTAGCGCCTATTTTCACTTTTGATGTTACCAAAAGAAACGTGGCAAGAATTGAAATGATTGCTGCGGGCTTCAATCCTAGTACTGCGTTTTTAAGATATTATTTTAGAATTAATAATGCTTGTCTGTTAATTGATAGAGCAAGCAAAATTGAGAAAACAGCAGCAAATGAAAAAAGAATAAACAATGTTCTTGCTCATGCCTATGCTATTAGGGCATACTGCAATTTCATGCTAACTAATCTTTTCGGCAAACAATATAATGCTAGCACCGCTGCTACAGATTTGGCTGTACCATTTATCGGCGAATACAATGCTAATGCAGTAGTAAATAGACCAAGAGCAACGGTAGATTTTATGTACCAACAAGTAGAAAAGGACTGGTTAAAAGCATTAGAGCTAATTGATACAGATAATACGGTAACAAAAAGCAAGCTATTTTTTAGCAAGAAAGCTATATACGGTTTACTTTCTAGGTTATACTTAAACAAGAAACAATGGGACAAATCAATTGAGTATGCAAACCTGTTACTTGCTATCGATAATAAACCTTTACCCATTAAAACTTTCAGAGCAAACAATGTTAATAAAACTGAAGACTACAGTAGAGATTATTTCAACCCTAATAATAATGCCCACCTGTTAGTTGGCGGAAATACGTATCAACTATTTGCTTTCGTTAACACTGGTTTTTATCCTTATCCATTAATGCAATTCTATGGTGGATTGAGCGGTGGTTTTGGAGATTTCGCAGCAGACGAAATGATTATGTCTTCCATTTTATTTCAGGATAAAATACCGCAAAAATATTTATACTTCAATGCGTCAGCACGACAAACACCAAACATCCCACTAATTACCGTTGATGAAGTATTGTTTAATCATGCAGAAGCAACAATTGAAAAAGGCGGTGCAACTGCAATTGGCGATGATTCTAAGGCTAAGCTTACCAGTATTATAGACAATCTGAACTTTACCGCTGCCGCAGCTACTAGATTAAAGAACGAACTTAATGCCATTACTACCAAAAGCGCAGCTATTACTTACTTATTAAATTTAAAAAGGTATAGATTTTTTGCAGAGGGAAATCGTTGGTTCGACATTAAAAGACATAACCTATCGGTAACCCACAATTTTAATGGTGTTGATTATAAAATAAATGGCACCAATCCGGAAGAATACGTAATCAAATTACCTTCGGAAGAAATTCAATTTAACCCAGAATCTAATAACTAATTGAACATGAAAAATCTTATAAAATTACTCTTAGTCTGCTATTCATTAAGCATCATTACAGCTTGTAAAGAAGATAAACTTCATGCAGAACTTGATCCCGCACCAACGTTTGACAATACATCTATAGGTCAAAAGCAAAAAGAGATGTTTGAGAAATACGATGTGCTATTTGATTATAAGTGGGATAGAAACGTATTTGCCAAAGATGCTGTAGCAGACCCAGCAAATGAAACCGATGTACTGCCTTACATGGAAATGATGGAAATACTTTTCTATGATGCCATGGATAAAGTAGCGGAAAAAAATTCATTTGTAAGGACTCAAACTCCATTAAAAGTTTATTTAATTGGCTCGGGAATTAACTATGGTGGACAAGAAGCTTTTGGAGAGGGAACAACCGGCCAAGCAGGAAATATCCAACCTAACCGACTAACCCTTGGAGGTCTAACATCTTTTGGAACCGTCCTAAGAAGAAAAAATGCAGATGCTGCCTTTCTAACTGCAATTTACGACACAGCCCCATCAAGCTTCCCAAATCAAGCAGGGTTAATTGGTTTTTTGTATCATGAATACACACACTATATAAATGTGAGAAATGATGTGCCAAGAGCATTTGCAATGGAAGCAATTGACAATTACTTAAAAGGTACAAACGCTTGGCAGAACACGTCAAACGCCACCGCTTATGCTCAAGGCTTTTTCATTCCTTATGGAATGCAAAATGAAATGGAAGATTTTGCTACATACGTACAAATTATTGTTTGGAGAACTCCAGCTGTGATTGAATCGACATTTTTAAAATCAGAAAAAGGAAGAGCAAAATATAAAATGGTGTTAGACTTTTACAAAAGACTTGGCCTGGACTTAAATAAATTAAGAGAATATCTACAAAGTCAAGCAGTTAAAGATAAACTAATTACGCTTAAACGAAAATACGAGCAATAATCAAATGGTTTAACACAGTTAATTTTAAAAAAATGAGAATGAAAGATATCATAAAATATGCTTTAATTTTAGGCATAAGTACTGTAGCTCTAACTTCGTGCGAAAAAGCAATAGATAATTCTTTTCCAGAAGGCACACCAAGAAGGGCTTTCTATAATGAACAAATTAAGTCTTATTTAACAAACGACTCTGTTTGGGTTACACAAAAACTGGATAAAAATGCTTCATTAGTTCTTAGAGTTGGCTTTGACTTTAAAAAAGATGATAAAGTTTCGTTATATAGAATTCCTTACACCACCCTAACGTTAATTGAGCAACTAGAGATGGCCAAAGGAACCTTCACTTCTGCTGCAGATATACGCGAGCTAAATAGCCTAATAACCGCAATTACCGGTTTAGCTGATGCCACTGCCAGAGATCTTATTCTTAATAATCCAGCAAATATTAGTTTTCTAACTAGATTTCAAAAATTTTTCCCAGTAACTATGGTTGGACCAGCGGGGAAAATCACTGTTACCGAAGGTAGTAACACATTTAATGTGATCGGGGAATTTGATTCTTCACTAACATTTTTTAATTCAAGTTTTTTATCTGATTTAAAGGTTAGCCGTACATTTGATTTTGATTTTTTAATCAACAAATACAATCACGATAGCTTAGCACTTACCGGCTACTACTCTCAAAATGCAAATAGAAATCCTATTATCAAACCAATTGCGAAAGCCTCTCTTATCCCATATTTTGATGCAATAAATATCATGAATATTATTCCTTTTGCAACGTCAATCAGGGTAAATGGTCAAGTAATTACAGACGAAAGTGCTAGTACCTTAAAAGATAATTATAATGAGACTTATGACAACGCGAATAAATCTCTTGCCTTTATCGTTAAAAAAGGAAAAACATTAAATAGTTTATATCAAAATAATAATGCTCTAGCCGTAATTGAAGTACCATTTAAAGTTGGTAGTACCAAACCTGCTGTAGGTGCAGTACTGGCTAAATTTAAAGCATATAATCTTAATACAAAAGGCGGTATCAATGGCGGCCTTGATGTTGAAATTATTGTAAAATAAAAGCTTAGGTTAGTTAATTAAGTAAGAAATGCCAGCCCCCATATGGTCTGGCTTTCTTGTTTCTTTAATTATCCTTTCCAGCCGTCTTTTAATGAAACCACCCGGTTGAACACCAAATGATCTGCTGTTGAATCTTTATCTAAACAGAAATAGCCTTTGCGGATAAACTGATAACCTGTTCCTAAAGTTGCGTCAGCTAAAGCCGGTTCTATGTAAACTTTGCTTAACACCTCTTTACTATTTGGATTTAAGTAATCTTTAAAATCGCCTTCTTCCGCATCTGGAGAAACTACACTAAACAGGCGATCATACAATCTTACTTGCGCAGTCTTCGCATGTTTAGTACTTACCCAATGAATGGTTCCTTTTACAGAAAGACCACTTGTGTCGCTACCACTTTTCGATTCGGGAAAATAAGTACAGTGTATTTCGGTTACATTTCCTTCTGCATCTTTCACGAAGTCATCACACTTTACAATGTAAGCAAACTTTAAGCGGACCATTGCTCCCGGTGCCAAACGGAACCATTTTTTAGCAGGCTCCTCCATAAAGTCTTCACGTTCTATCCAAAGCTCTTTACTGAATGGAATTTCTCTTGTACCTCCTTTATCTTCCGCTTCCGGATTATTCTCTCCAATTAAGATTTCACCATCACCCTCGTAATTTGTAATTACCAATTTGATTGGATCTAGTACCGCCATCGCCCTGGTTGCTTTCTTGTTTAAATCCTCACGAATACAAAACTCCAACAAGCTCAGCTCAATTAGGTTCTCTCTTTTGGCAATACCAATACGTTCACAGAACTCTCTGACACTTTCCGGTGTATAACCTCTTCTTCTTAAACCACTAATTGTCGGCATGCGTGGGTCATCCCAACCGGAAACCAAACCTTCGTTAACTAATTGCAACAATTTACGTTTACTCATTACCGTATAGGTAAGATTTAAACGTGCAAATTCATATTGCTTAGATGGGAAAATACCCAACTGGGCGATGAACCAATCGTATAATTCTCTGTGCGAAACATATTCTAAAGTACAGATAGAGTGAGTGATATTTTCGATGCTATCACTTTGTCCGTGAGCAAAATCGTACATCGGGTAAATGCACCAAGCATCTCCTGTGCGATGATGATGCGCATGCTTAATACGATAAATGATAGGATCACGCATCAACATATTCGTGCTAGCCATATCAATTTTTGCTCTCAAAATACAAGCTCCATCTTCGAAATCACCAGCTTTCATTTTAGCAAAAAGATCTAAATTTTCTTCTATGCTTCTATCCCTATATTGGTTTGGCGTACCAGGTTCAGTAGGTGTTCCTTTTTGAGCAGCAATTTCTTCCGCTGTGCTCTCGTCTACATAAGCAAGTCCTTTTTCAATTAACTGCACAGCATAGCCATGCAATTGATCGAAATAATCAGAGGCATACAATTCGTTTTTCCATTGGAAACCTAACCATTGGATGTCTTCTTGCTGGCTGTTTACATACTCCGTTTTCTCAGTAACCGGATTGGTGTCGTCAAACCTCAAATTGGTATAACCTCCGTACTGCTGCGTTAGCCCAAAATTTAAGCAAATAGCTTTAGCGTGACCAATATGTAAATAACCGTTAGGTTCTGGCGGAAAACGCGTTACCAACGTCTCGTACTTTCCACTTTTTAAATCATTCTCTATAATTTCTTCTATAAAGTTTAATGATTTTTCCTCGCTCATATATTAATTCAAAAGTTAAAATTCAAAAACAGAAACATTAGCAAATGCAAACAAAACTAGTTCTTTAAGATGTTTTATGATGATAATGTTTGAATTTCAAAGTTAACCAAATTTAGGGGATTTTAAAGGGTAACGGATTAGGAAGCAAAGAATAAACAGCTACACAATAAAGACTTGTAGATCAACATTTTCAACCCAAAAAACCAAACATCCGACAACAAAACAACTATTTTACTACATTTACATTTGTCAAGTATACCAGATATGAACAAAACTTTAAATAGGCCCATTAGGGTTCTTGTGGCTAAAGTAGGCTTAGATGGCCATGATAGAGGTGCAAAAGTAATTGCAACTTCTCTTCGTGACGCTGGCATGGAAGTGATTTACACTGGCTTGAGACAGACACCAGAAATGGTAGTAAATACTGCTTTACAAGAAGATGTGGATGCCATTGGGATTTCCATTTTGTCCGGTGCACATATGACTGTTTTTCCAAAAGTTATTGAAATTATGAAGCAAAAAGAGCTTACAGATGTTTTAGTAACTGGCGGAGGGATTATTCCCGAGGGAGACATGAAAAAGTTGCAGGAAATTGGAGTTGGAGAACTTTTCCCTCCCGGAACAGCAATGAAAGAAATTGTAACCTATATCGAAAACTGGGTGATTGCCCACCGAAACTTTTAACCGTTATGACTTATCAGCAACTACTCATAGAAGTAAAAAACAATATACTTTACATCACCATTAATCGTCCACAAAAGCTTAATGCGCTTAATAAAGAGGTACTGACAGAATTGGCTCATGCTATTGCTTCTGCTCAGACCGACAAGCAAGTTCAAGCCATTTTACTTACTGGTTCAGGCGAAAAAGCCTTTGTTGCAGGTGCTGATATTTCCGAATTTCAAAATTATAATCTAGAAGAAGGAAAACAGCTAGCCAAAGATGGGCATAATCATGTTTTCAATGCTATAGAGAATTCTAACAAGCCTGTGATCGCCGCCATTAATGGCTTTGCTCTAGGTGGAGGCTTAGAATTAGCCATGGCTTGTCACATCCGAATTGCTAGTGATAATGCCAAACTAGGTCTTCCGGAAGTAACTTTAGGCCTGATTCCTGGCTACGGTGGAACACAGCGTTTAGCACAATTGGTAGGCAAAGGTTTGGCTTTCGAAATGATTTTCACGGCAGATATGATTTCTGCAGAAAAAGCGCATCAGATCGGCTTGGTTAATCATGTCGTTTCACAAGGTGAACTATTAGCAAAAGCCGAGGAGATACTTGAAAAAATTAAACAACGTGCACCATTAGCACTTGCTAGTGCAATAAAAACCGTAAACGCAGGCGTCAACGCTCAAATAGATGGATATCAAACAGAAATAGATGAGTTCGGTAATTGCTTTAATACCAAAGATTTTAAGGAAGGAGTAAACGCTTTCTTGGAAAAAAGAAAAGCAAAATTTGTAGGGGAATAGATTTCCTCTCCTAGAGAAAGCTTTTAGCTATTTATTTACAGTTTTTCACAAAAAGTGTAGAAAAAATTTCCCAACAACTTTTTTTTCTATATTTTAGCTAATAAATAGGAATCTACCTCAATTTTAAAAGTTTTTTAAAGTCTATGAAGAAAATATTAATAGTTGACGATGAGATCAATATAGGGTTATTGCTTTCGAAATTTCTAACCAGAAACTCGTTTGATGTCACTAGCGCAACTAGCGGTAGTTCTGCAATGGAATATCTTGCTAAGGAACACTATGATTTAGTATTATGCGATTATCGTTTGGAAGATACAGACGGCAAGGAAATGCTAGTAAAAATCAAAGAAAATTACCCTAAAACTGGAGTAATTATCATTACAGGCTATTCTGATATCAAATTAGCAGTAGAGCTCATCAAGTTGGGAGCCTACGACTATATTACCAAGCCTTTGTATCCAGATGAGATTCTAAATACAATTAACAAAGCTATCGAAACCCAAATTGCGTTAAACGAAAGTATGCCAGACGCCGAAAATTCGTTGGCTCCTGAAAAAACTAAAGCTACCAAGAACGCTTATGTTTTAACAGATGAGTTTGTAATTGGCCAAAGCAGTGCTTCAAAAGACCTAATGAAACAAATTTTATTGGTCTCTCCAACTGCCTACAGCGTAATTTTAATGGGAGATAGTGGTACAGGTAAAGAATCTGTAGCAAAAGCGATTCATTTGAATAGCCCAAGAAAAAACAAGCCTTTTGTAGCCATGGATTGCGGATCGCTGACCAAAGAATTAGCAGGCAGTGAATTTTTTGGACACGAAAAGGGCTCATTTACCGGCGCCCTGTATACTAAGATTGGCCATTTCGAAATGGCAAACGGTGGTACCTTATTTCTAGATGAAGTAGGCAATCTTTCCTACGATATCCAAGCTGCTTTATTAAGAACAGTACAAGAACGCAAAATTAAACGTATTGGTAGCACTAAAGAAATTGATTTAGATGTAAGAATCATTGTTGCAACCAACGAAAACCTACAAGATGCTATTTCAAAAGGAAAATTCAGAGAGGATCTTTATCATCGCTTTAACGAGTTCTCTATTAACCTTCCTCCAATAAGCCAAAGAGGTAAAGATATTCTGGCTTTTGCGGAAACGTTTTTAGAAATGGCTAATCAAGAACTGAATAAAAACGTCAAAGGTTTTTCTGAAGAGGTGATAGATTGTTTCTTAACCTATAACTGGCCTGGAAACGTTAGGGAACTAAAGAATGTGGTACGTAGAGCAACATTGCTAACAGAAACAGACGAAATACAATTAAAAGCACTTCCTTTAGAGATTTCTACTTATGCCAAGGCACCAATGCTAGGTAGTTTCTCTTCTGCTTCTACCGAAAATACCGAACGAGCAAAACCTAGAGATTTAAAAAATGCAGCTTTAGAAGCCGAATACGAAACTATTTTAAAAGTATTGCGAGAAGTAAATTTCAACAAAACGAAAGCCGCTAAGATTTTAAATATTGACAGGAAGACACTCTATAATAAGATGAAAGCAATTGACCTCGACAATAAATAAACGGTGTTTAGTTTTTTCAAAAAATCTGGCTCTTCTCGGTTTAAAAACCGATACAATATTTCAAAGAGAATATTATGGATAGTAATGCTGCTTTGTATAGCGCCTCTTCTATCCGTAATCTTGTCCATTGCTTTTGGAAACGCTTCTAAAGACGTACTTTTTTTTAATGTAAAACTCAGTTTCTATACTGGTATCTGGACTACATTTGGCATTGCAACCGCCCTATTTACGGGTGTGTTGGCAATGATCGATTATAATATCAGAAAGGAATTAACTATTACCCTTTTTGGCATCACGCTTTTTATTTCCGCAATACTAGATGTCTACTATCTGCTCATTCTAAATGAAAATGCAGAAGGTTTAACCAATTTCTCCGGAACACTATACTTCATTTGGTGGGTAAACAGAATGTTTTACTCGCTAACGCTCCTAATTGGAACCTTCTTTTATCTTCGAATAAAGGCGAAAAATTTAAGAAGCCCAGAACAGAAACGAAACATCATATGGCGTACATCTATTGTGTGTATACTTGCAGGTATTGCTTGCGTAACGCTCATCTCTAAAACTGATGCTATTCTGCAACAGAAACTGGTGTTAGACCAAATGACACAAATAGACCTATTTTCGTTCCTACCCCTATTTTTTCTATTTATTTGGGCCGCTTTCTACTTGCCAAAATTTATACTCCGCTTTCACGGTATTTTTTCAAAACTGCTAATTTTAAGTATTGCTCCCTTATTTCTAGCACAATTGTTTATGGCATTAAGTACTACAGCTTTTGATACTTATTTTAATGCCGCACATTATTTGCGTTTCATCAGTTATCTAGTTCCTTTGACAGGCATCATCCTTAACTATGTAGAAACCGTAACAAACGAGCAACGTATTATTTCCAAACTAGACATTGAGGTAAAGGAAAAACAGGCCTTAACCGCTAATCTGATAGAAAGGGAGAGCTTACTAGCTAATGCAGAAAAAATATCGAAACTCGGGAGCTGGGAATTAGATATCAAAACCAACTCTTACAAATGGTCTGATGAACTTTATCGGATTTACGGATTTGAAGGCAATATTTTTCAACCTACACATGCAATTGCAGAGAAGGTAATTGTTCCTGAGTATAGCCAAAAGCTAAATAAAGAACTGACCAATGCCGTAAAAAATAAAACATCATTTGCTGCAGAGTACCAAATTATACGACCAAGCGGTATAAAAAGATATGTCCTTAACCAAGGTTATTTTACCAGCAAGGAAAACAAACTAGTAGGCACCGTTCAAGACATTACAGAGCTGAAAGAAGCTACACTAAAGTTAAGAAAAAACGAAACTTTATTAAGAGAGGGAGAGGCTGTTTCCCATAACGGCAGCTGGGAATGGCACTCTAATAACGAGCATGTTTTCTGGTCTGATGAAATGTTCAATATCCATGGTTATCTACCACATTCAACTATTGTAACTATCAGTTCTTATTTCAATTTTGTCCATCCAGAAGATGTTAATGGGCTGAGGCAAACATTTGCAGAGGCTCGCAAAAATAAATCTTCCTTTAAAGCTCATTACCGTATTATCAGACCCAATGCAGAGGTAAGGCACATGTCTACCACCGCCAAATTTAAAGAGGATGAAGTGGGCGATGGCTACTCTTATTTAGGTAATACACAAGATGTAACTCAGTTAAAAGAAACCCAACGTAAACTCGAAGAAAAAATTAATGAGCTAAATGTTTCCAACAAAGACCTAGAACAATTCGCTTACGTTGCTTCGCACGACTTACAGGAACCACTCAGAAAAATAAGGGCTTTTGGTGACAGGTTAAAAACAAGATTTACCGATCATATCAATGAAGAAGGCAGAGATTATATTGAACGCATGCAAAATGCTGCCGAACGTATGCAAACTCTTATTGATGATTTACTGGCTTTCTCTAAAGTTACCAGAGCAGCAAAAGAGTTTCTTCCGATAGACTTAAACCAATTATTTACCAAAGTACTACATGATCTAGATTATACCATAGAAACTGCACATGCCAAGGTTTCTCTATCAGCAAACGGACAGGTAGACGGTATTGCCTCACAATTAGCTCAGGTTTTTCAAAATATCATCAGCAACTCACTAAAATTTATCAAACCAGAAACACAACCATTAATAGATATATCTTCTCAAACCTTAATGGGCAGCGATATACCAGTAGCTGGTGTTTCACCACATTTGAAATACTGCGTAATAAAAATTACCGATAATGGTATTGGTTTTGACGAGGGTTACGCCGGAAAGATTTTTGATCTATTTCAGCGCTTACATTCTCGCACCGAGTACAAAGGAACGGGTATCGGATTAGCCATCTGTAAAAAAATTGTAGAAAACCATTCCGGTTTTATCTTCGCAAAAAGTAAAGAAGGCGAAGGCGCTTCGTTCTTTATCGTTTTACCTATTAAACCCAACGCTACTTAATGACAACTATGCTTCATCCACTTATTTTAATTGCAGAAGACGACCCTGATGATGCTTTGATGCTCAAAGACGCTTTTTCTGAAATCAACCAAACCTCGGTAACCTTTTTAAACAACGGAAAATTATTGATAGAACATATACAAAAATTATTATTGGCAGATGAATTGCCTAATCTAATCGTTATAGACTTAAATATGCCTGTATTAGATGGCAGAGGAGTGATCAAAGAGATAAGGAAAAGTCCAAAAACACAGCATATTCCCTTGGTAGTATTATCAACCACCAAGAATAAGGAAGATATTGAATCGGTAATTGCGCTAGGTGCAAATGAATTTTATACAAAACCTGCGTCTTTTAACGATTTGGTACATATTACGAACACCATTGCCAGCAAATTTCTAAATACCTAATGTAGAATATGAATAAAGTAAAGGTTTTATTAATTGATGATGACGAAGATGATTACATCATTACTAAAGACGTTTTTAATCGAATTAGAAACGCCGACAGATATGAGCTCACTTGGATAGACACCTTTGAAAAGGGGATTAATGCCGTACTCAAGCGTCAGCACGACATCTATTTAGTAGACTATAGACTTGGTAAGCATACCGGTGTTGATCTATTGAATGAAGCCGTATTGTCTGGTATTAAAGAACCGATCATTATCCTAACTGGAAAAGGAGACTATAAAATAGACGAAGAGGCGATGAATTTAGGCGCCGCCGACTACCTCATTAAAGATAAAATAGAGCCAGACACTTTAGACCGCAGTCTTCGCTATGCCCTTAAACAGAGCGAGACATTGAAGGCACTAAAAGAAAGCGAGAACAAGTTCAAGATCATTTTCGATAAAGCAAAAGAGCCAATTCTAATTTCTGATTATACAGGTAAAATACACGATATTAATAAAGCTGGCCAACAATTTTTTGGTTATCATCTCAAAGAAATGCTAGAAACAAATGATAGAAGTTTGTTTTATTTGCAAGAAGATCGTGAAAACTTTGTGCAAGAGTTAGAGACTAAGGGAGCAGTAAGCGATTTTGAATGTCAAATGGTTTCGAGCAAGGGACAGGTTTATTTTTGCAGCCTTTCTTCTTTCTTACAAATAGATACGCAAAACATGGTGGAGGTATATCATACAATCATACATGATCTTACACAGCGAAAACATCAGGAAACCAAATTTATACACGAAAGTAAATTTTCCATCTCTGAACATATTGCCAAAGGTTTTGCCGAAGAAATCAGAAACCCATTGTCTACTATCAACTTGGTTTTATATGATCTCACCACAGACGAAACCTTAGTTTACAATGAAACTTTGCAAAACAACTTAGAAGTTATTAAAGCAAATGTTGATGATATTAACCAACTTACCAAAAACTTTATTGCAAGCACGGAAAACAAGCCAATTTCTACCCAAAAAGTAGGTATCAATCAGTTAATAGACGAAGCGCTAGCTGAAATCAATGACCTCGTATTAGGTCATCGCATTGTATTAGAAAAACATTTGCTGCCTACGGAACTTTATCTTTCTATAGATAGAAAACAAGTAAAAAAAGCTTTGGTGAATATTCTAAATAATGCATTAGAGAGCATGGAGACTTACCCAAAAGTACTGAACATTAGCACCATGAACGATAGTGGTTTTTACTCTATCTTAATTGAAGATAATGGCAAAGGAATTAGTAAAGAACTAGAACATCAAATATTTGAACCTTTCTTCTCTACTAAAAAAGATGCGGAAGGCTTAGGACTTACAGAAGCCGAAAGAACGCTATTGGCTCATAATGGAACCATAGTGTTTAAGCCCCAAGAAAATGGGAGTTTATTTGTAGTTCAATTACCCATAAACTAGTCCTATAAAACTAAGAGCTGAACCTCTAGCAAATTGGAACAATATTTGATTTTGATTTGCCAGAGGCTTTTTTTTCTCTTATATTGGGATAGTCTTCTAAGGAGGAAACATAGCTCTAGTAAAAAGCAAATACTTAAAACAATTTGTGTTTGTAAGTAGTTTAATTACTATAGTTTAAGCAATTTTTCATTTTTAACATAAAACTATAAACATGAACGATAATTCAAAAGTAGTAGTAGCCCTATTGGCTGGCTTAGCTGCAGGAGCGGCATTAGGAATACTTTTTGCACCAGATAAGGGTGTTGATACCCGTGATAAACTAGGTCAATCTTTAAAAGATTTTGGAGACTCAATTAAAGAAAGAGCAGCAGACGAAATCAATAACCTAGGTAGCCTAAAAGATAAAGTTGTAAATTCTATTAAGGGAAAGCTTCGTGATGTTGAGCAAGAATACTCAGACGAAGTAGAACATGTATAAGAATCTCTAATAAACGGTAATGGAAGAAAAAAAAGAAAAAAATATTGAAGAACTGGTTGCCGATGCAAAAAGTTATGTAGATACTCGCTTAGATTATCTACACCTAAAGTCGGTGGAGAAAGGTTCTAAATTATTTGCAGACCTAATTACCAATACGGTAGTTGTGGTTTGTTTCCTGCTAGCCTTCTTACTTGGCACAATTACACTAGCCCTATATTTATCTGAAGTATTTGGCAGTTTTGTAGCGGGTTTTGGATGCGTGGCAGGTATTTATTTATTTTTATCCATTATCGTTTTCCTTACCAAGGACAACTTCATCGAGAAGATATTAGTGAATATGTTTATCAGGAAATATTTCAATAAAATAGTAGACAAAGACGATGAGGCATAGAGACATTAAATCTTTGGCAGAATTAAATCTTGAAATCAGCCGACTTAAAAACGAATACGAGATCAAGGAAGTTCAGCTTAAAGCGGATACAAAAAGTTATATCAAACAGTTTTCGCCACTTAACTTAATTAAGGATTTTCTTAATCCGCAGAGCTTATTTAAGTTGGATGAAAAAACCAACTTGAGTGGAAGCATCATGTCTATGATCCTACCGTTGCTTTTAAACAAAACAGTATTTAGAGGTTCTGGTTTTCTAACTAAAGGCTTAGCTGCATTGGTGTCTGGCAAAATTGGCAAATCATTAGATGCAGAAAGTTTAACTGGTATATTTAATAGTGTAAAATCAATTTTTACGTCTAAGAAAAAGAAAGCAGAAACAAGTTTCGTAGATTATGGTATTCCACCAGATAGCGAAACTTACTAAGTCCTTCGATAATCTTCCTCAAATAAGGAAATATTAAGATGCTCTATGATTTAAATCAGCTTCCTTTATAAATTAAAAATACCGTAGGCTTCTTATGTAAGTCTACTTTTTCTTTTCGCCATAAACTGATTGGCAAAGTTTTAATAAACTCATCTTCAGCGTTAATATTACAAGCTACACAAAGCTGTGTATTTGGTTGGCAATTCTTTAAAATATCCTCTAACAAGTGGTTGTTCCTAAAAGGAGTTTCCATAAAAAGTTGTGTTTGTCTATATCGTTGAGATAATTGCTCTAAATCTTTAATTCGCTTTGCCCTATCTCCTTTATCAATTGGCAAATAGCCGGTAAAGGCGTAGCTCTGTCCACTAAAACCCGAAGCCATTAACGCTTGCAACATTGCATTTGGTCCAACTAACGGCACTACCTTAATATTTCTACGATGTGCTTCAGCAACAACATCAGCTCCCGGATCGGCTACTCCCGGACAACCTGCTTCGCTCATTAAGCCTACATCTATGCCTTCATTCAGTTCTTTGAAAAAAGGAGCTAATGAACTTCCTCTTTTATGTTTTCCATAATCATGTATTAGCAGTTCACTCTGTGGGATCTTTAAGCCTGCCTCCTTTAAAAATTTACGAGCCGTTTTTTCATTCTCTACAATATAAGTTTTGATACTATTAATGGTATCAACCAAAAACGGAGTGAAAGATTTTTGTGCTGCATTATCTGCCAACGGAACAGGAATCAAAAAAAGTGTACCTTTTTTCATCTATAATTAAATTAACTGTATTTATGGCAAATCAATCTTGACGACCTCATGCACAAAATTAAAATTTAAAAAAACAATAAAGCGCAACAAACTGTTTTGTTTGATTGGCAACTGTATCAAATTTAGTTCTGTTAAACTCAACAAATGACATAATTTTAATACAGAAATCAGCACTTAAAGAGCGAAACATACGTTAATTCTTATAAACAAGCAACTTTCTTGTTGCTTTTAGTCCTTTTAACGCTCTTTAACACAGTTTGGATTTTAAATTGATATAAGCTTGGTGTTAGGTTAATTATAAATATTTAAAACACACAGGACATGAAAACCTTAATCAAATTTCCAGCTATGATGCTGGGGCTTTTGCTTCTCCTCACCGGAACCACACAAATCGCAAAAGCGCAGTATGATGATGTTTCTTTGCAAACATTCTACGATGAGCTTTCTCCCTACGGAACCTGGATTAACGACCCTGAATATGGGTACGTTTGGCGGCCAGATGTAGACCAAGCAGATTTTAGACCGTATTACAGCAATGGTCGTTGGGCTATGACAGAGTATGGCAACACTTGGGTATCTAACTATGATTGGGGTTGGGCACCATTCCATTACGGCCGTTGGATTTACAACAGGTACAATAACTGGGTTTGGATTCCCGATACCACTTGGGGACCAGCATGGGTAGATTGGAGAAGTGGTGGCGGTTACTATGGATGGGCGCCAATGGGACCAAGCATTAGCATCAACATTAATATTGGTCGCCGTTACGTAACACCAGATTTCTGTTGGAACTTTATTCCAGAAAGACACATTTACTATAACAGCTATCCTCGTTACTACAGTGGCAGAAACAGAGTGTATATTCAAAATACAGTAATTATAAACAACACTTATGTGCGCAATAGCAGAACATATTATTCTGGTCCAAGAGCAGAAGATATTAGAAGGGCAACCCGTCAAAATGTAGTGGTTTATAATGTTTCTAGAGGCTCTAATAGAACTGGAGGTAGCAGAATTGAGAACAACACGATAAACGTTTATGCTCCTCGTCCAACTAGAGGCAGCGATAATACCAAAGCTGCCCCAAGACAAGTAGTACAAGGTAGTGTTACTAGAGATAGAATTGAGAGAGGAGGAGTTGTAACAAGAGAAAGTAGAGGTAATGACAATGGTTCTCACGCTAACAATGACGGCAGAAATGAAAGAACTAACGACAGAGGTTTTGACAACAACAATACAACTAGAGAACGCGGTTCAACCAATGTTCCGAATAGAGAAAGTAGAGTAGACAATGATAACCGTAGTGCAGATAGAGGAAGTATTTTTGGAAGATCAAGAGACAGAAACGATGAGAATAATAGCAATCGCAACGAAGAAAGTAGAACTAGCACTCCTACTACTAGTCCACAACGTGTAGAACGTGGTAGAGAACGTAACGACAGTTTTCCTTCTCGTTCTTCATCTGAAGGTAGAACTACTCAACAGGCTACACCTCAAAGAAGTTCGGAACGAGTAGAGCGCTCACAACCACAAAGAACAGAGAGAGTTGATAGATCTCAACAATCATCGGGTTCAAGCAACAGGTCATCGGGCAATACGAGTTCTGGAAGATCTAGCCGAAGCGAAAGCAGCGGCAGCCCCTCAAGGGGTTAAACAAAGTGGAAGGATGATCAAAATGGTCATCCTTTCTTGCTATTTTTTTATATTTACTTTAAGAAAACGAAATTATCTCATGAAAAAAACCATCTTAAGTATAGCTATTGCACTAGGGGCAACTACAGCTTTCGCTCAAACAAATTTAACATCCAAGCTTAGCCAGGCTACTAAAACGGCAACCACTGCAAGCAACTATGCAACCCAGGCATCTACGATTGCTACTAAGCTTAATACAGTATTAAGTTTAACCAATGCGCAGAAACCTCAGGTGGCAACCATTGTTACGGATTACTTAAAGAGTAAAGCAAACTTATCATCGTTAGCAACAACAGATGCTAGTGCTTACACTTCCAAACTAACCGGTTTAAACTCTGGTATGCTCTCTAAAATGAAATCGGCACTTACAGCGGTACAATACGCAAAACTACTGGGTTTAAAAACATCTCCTACTGTAGATGCTGTATCAGCTTTATTTATTTAAAAACAAAAAAAATCATTTAAGGGGAAGCAAAAGCTTCCCTTTTTTGTTTTATCTTCGATCATCATATTTTAGAAATTATTTATGGAATTCTTAAGTAGTCCAGAAGCCTGGATATCGCTACTAACCCTAACAGTTTTAGAAATCGTATTAGGAATAGACAATATTGTTTTCATTTCTATACTAGCAGGAAAACTCCCGCAGGAGCAACAAAAAAAAGCACGCCAAGTAGGTCTAGCATTGGCCATGATTACGCGTGTACTGTTATTAATGTCTTTAAGTTGGATCATGAGACTAACTGCTCCTTTGTTCAACATTGGTGATTGGATTGGCATTACAAGTCCAGAATGGATAGATAAACTTGCCATCTCTGGAAGAGACTTGATATTACTTATTGGGGGTCTTTTCTTGATCTATAAAAGTACGCACGAAATACACAATAAGTTAGAAGGTGAGCACGAAAGTGAAGCGAAAGGCAAAGTACATTCATTTACAGGTACCATTATCCAAATTCTAATTTTAGATATCGTATTTTCTCTCGACTCGGTAATTACCGCTGTGGGTATGGCAGACCATATCGAAATTATGATTGCCGCCGTAGTTATTGCAGTAATTATCATGATGATATCTGCCGGAGCGATCAGCAACTTTGTGAACAAGCATCCAACGGTTAAAATGTTGGCATTATCGTTCTTATTATTAATTGGCGTTTCACTGCTTGCCGAAGGTTTGGATCAGCACATTCCCAAAGGATATGTCTATTTTGCGATGGCATTCTCGGTATTAGTAGAAATGCTGAACCTGAAGATGAAAAAGAACTCATCTAAACCAGTAAAACTGCGAAATACTCCTTCAGAAGAGGAAAAATAAACAATTATACCAAACAAAAGGCTTTCTGATTTAATAGGAAGCCTTTTGTTATTTCTTCAACAGCTTAATTGATGAGCGCTCTTTTTGACTAATATAAATCAGCATATAAGTTCCTTTTGCCAAAGCAGAAACATCTAACGAAGATGAGTTTTGTCCATTAGGTATTTTATAGTTGATTAGACTTCTTCCTTCCATAGACAAAATATTAATCCTTGAGCTCGTATCTGCAATTGGGTGACTGATATTAAGTTCGCTAGTCACTGGATTTGGATGAATCTTCAAAATAACACCACTATTGATTTCAACAGCTACAATGTTGCTATAATCGAAATCCCCATTTTTATCCCTTTGTTTTATTCGATAATAATTAAGTCCAGAGATTAAGTTTTCATCTCTAAAATTATAATGGTTAGTTTCTAATTTATTATTACTCTGTTTAGTTCCTATTTCAATAAAGTTACCCGTTCCCTTCTTCCTTTCTATCACAAAACCTGCTGTATTTATTTCATTTTTGGTTTGCCATTTCAAATCAATCCCTTTGCCTATTGCATCTGCCTTTGCTGTAAATGAAATAAATTTCAATGGCAGTGTTCCAAATGACACAATCAACTTGTCTTCGGCATCTGTAGAGATAATAATGCTAGGATCTGTATTATCTGGATACAAAATTTGTTGGGGTTCTTTGTAACCTCGTCTAAATATATAAACTGGGTATTTTCCGTCTATAGCGGTTTTGGGCACTGCGGCAATCTCCATCTCTCCCGATGTTCTGGTAAAATAACCAACCGCAATTTGCGACCAACCCACAGTTGATAAACCACTTCTATTAATTTCTGTTCCGTTTTGATCAAAGATTAATATGCTGTAATAATCAATGTTATTTACCCTTGCTAGTTTATCATTCCAAATCGCCACTATCTCGTTTCCTGGTAAATTCATTTGAAACTGGCCGTATTTCCTAACTGCTGGATTTCCCAAGCGATAGTTCCAAAGCAAGTCTGCCGGAGGTGCAGGATTAAGTTTAAATAAATCCGCATTTATACCTTCTGGACTTTCAAAAGTTGGAGCCCCTGTAGTTGAAAAAACTTCTACTCGTTTTTCTGCCTTAGTAATCGAACCATTGATGTTATCATGATGATTAAATAAATAGGCTTGGTTAGGCAAAGAGCTGTAATCGTTTTTTACATACCAGATATGTGCCGTTTCATTAGGCTGATTATTGATTGTAGTATTTTTAAGTTGAAAAAATACAGCATGCAGCACTATTGGGTAACTGGTATTCGTAAATGTATTTCCATCAATCGTATTTCCTTCGGAGTTTATTTTTATACCAACGGAGCAATCTTTAAATTGATTTTGCTTGATTAAATTGTAAAAAGCATAATCCCTTCCTTCTCCAGTTACATCATAGTTAGGCTTTCTACCCATTCTAGATGCTACGTGAACCGCAATATTATAAGTATCGAAGCTATTATTTTGGATAATGTTATTATGTGGGATATCCTCCCTGAGCACATTGTCTTCTCCTTCATTTCTAAAAATTGAAATACCAATTTGAGATAACGATGCATTACTAATTAGCGACTTGGCAAAAGTATTATTTATGATATTTGTATTATAATAAGTATCACCAACAAAGTCTCCATAGGATGCCTGCGCCTGGAACAAAACATTGTCTCGAAATGTATTTTGGGTAAAGTTGTTACTGTGCGACCTGTATCCCGAATAAATGCCGCAAAAGCCATTTTCAACAATTTGGTTGTTCTTTATTGTTCCATTGTTACCGTTGGTATACAGCCCGATTACATTTCTTAACAGATTACAATTTTCTACAACCACTCCATGAGCAGTTATCCCAGTTCCCGGGTTTCCTAACCTAACACCGCGATGGAATCCTTTAACAGTAAAGTTCTTAATGGTTGTAGCCGCAAATCCGCTTTGGATTGATTGCGTAAAATTTATCCCAGCAACTTCTGGAACAGCATCCCAAGGAGATCTACCGGCATTGTACATGTTGGCTAAGGATTGGCTTAAACTTGCGCTTGTCGCATCTATTTCTATACCATTGCCGTCAACTACTATCCCCAGACCTCTTACATCGATGAGCGATGAACCTATAAAAGTTGGACTAAGTACAGGCTTCCAAGGAGTTGCCCTCGCTTCAAATATCACATTTGTATAAATAGGAAAAGGTTTGGTGACTCTTCCTAGTTCATCATAACAACTTGCCCAAGTAACTTGATCCCACGGTGCAAACAACGTGGAAGCGGAATTCGTATCGAAAACTGATAAGGCTCCATATTCAGGAATAGGGCTTGTATCATTAATCAGATTTGATTTTCCGAAAGCAATTGCCGTATTTCCATCATTAGCAGTTGTATTCTTACTTCCCCAGAAATATGCTCTTAATACGATCTTCTTTGTTGCTCCCACATTTTGCAATGCAGTTACTGCATCAATTCCCGTAATTTGAGCATTTGTTCCTCCAGTTTCTGTTAGTCCTAAAGGAATTGCAGAACCAATAGCAACAAAATCAGCTTTAGTTGGCGTACTTCCAATGTTTCCTACATAATATTTCCATACCATTTGATTAGGTCCGGTGTTTCCTGTCCTTCTGTACCTGAAATTAATCCTGCCGATATTAATTTGCTCTCCATTTGAAGGCTGTAAAGTTAATTCATAATAAACATTACCATTCTCGGCTTCTTGTAGCGTTAACCCCGTTGTAGGATTACCGGGAATTACTTTCACCACTGAATTAAAGGTTCTGGTATTATTTGAGGTCGTAATTAACCCAGCGCCTCTTGTTAAAGAAGGAGCATATGCCAGTCGACTATCTACTTGACTTGAAGTAGCTGTTGCTTCATTACCTGTAGTGCTTTGCCAAACACCCTGCCCATCTTTATACATAAAAAACCATCCTGCAAGCTGTGCATGCACAACATCTACCTGAGCAAACAACAATAGCCACACAAAACCTATCCATCGCTTTATAAAAAAATTCGTCATACTTTTCAATTTGGTAATCATCTAAACGTGGTCGTTAATTCATCATCAAACCTGTTTTAATCATCAAATGAAAATAGCGTATATATCTAGCTCTTGATTAGCTCTTCTTTTCTTATTTATATAGGATATAATCATGCTGAAAGGGGTTTAGCACTTGAATGCTGCATTTTCGAAATATTTTCTTTTCCATCATTGAACTAAACTTTGTTTCTTTGTTGCTCAAATAAATTTTATGGTATCTTTTTTCGAGTCTAATCTGTCCGAGCTTTCAGTGCATCATGTTGGGAATAAAACAAACGAAGAATATTATTCGCTTTCCGACAGTTCTATGCATATAGAAGATGAAATGCTCAATCAGTTGTTAAAGCAATACTTTCTTTCTCCATTTCAAAAGGTGAATGAAGTGTTTCGTTTTACGCAACATAGCAATGATTTAAATTCGAACGAGATTTACCGCCTTGCCTCAGAAGTATTTTCAGATGGAGGAAAATTCCACGAAAATAGCCAAGAGATTGCAAAGTATCTTTTTGAAGTTGCAGATCACCCGAAGGTTAAAGGAGGTGAATTATATGTAGGTTATTTCGAAAACGTACAAATAGAAGGTGATTTGCATGACGTTTTCGGCATTTTCCGTTCAGAGAGTAAAGAAAGTTACATCAAAGTTTACCCAGAGCAGAGTGGATTTGGTATCAGCTACGAACAACAAGGCATCAATATCAATAAATTAGACAAAGGTTGTTTAATCTTCAATACTGAAAAGGAAGAGGGTTATAAGGTAGTCGTGATCGATACAACCAGTCGTACCTCAGATGCAGCCTACTGGAAAGATCAGTTCTTGATGTTAAAAGTAAGGAACGACAACTTTAACAAGACCCAAAACGTAATGGACGTCTACAAGAACTTCGTTACCGAGAAACTTGACCAAGAATTTGATGTAGAAAAAACAGACAAAATTGACTTGTTGAACCGTTCGATGAAGTATTTTAAGGAAAAAGAAACCTTTGATATTGATGAGTTTGCTAACGAGGTAATTGCCAACGAAGAAGGCATTGAGCTGTTTAAAAGTTACAAGCAATCGTACGAAGAAGAATTCGACACTCAAATTGCTGACACTTTCGATATCTCTGATGCAGCTGTAAAGAAACAGGCCAAAGATTTCAAGAGTATTTTGAAATTAGATAAGAATTTTCATGTTTACATCCACGGTAATAAAGAGCTTATAGAAAAAGAATATGATGCTGAAAAGGGAATGAATTGCTATAAGCTTTATTTTAAGGAAGAGCAGTAATTTCCGAAAAGACGGGAACTATTGTTAAATTAGTACATGCCAATTCCTAAAAAACTACTTACTCGCAAAGAAGAAATTACTAAAGATTTTTTCGCTTTGCTAGAAAAGCATATTGATGATGTGTTGACTGGAAAAACAGATACAATGTACCATATCAAGGATTTTGCGGCATTGCTTTTTATCCATCCTACACATTTTAGCAATACGATTAAGTTAACCACAGGTTATTCGCCTTGCCATTTTGCAGAGCAGCGAGTAATGGAGGAAGCTAAGAAAATGTTAAGTGAAACGGATAAACCGATCAATGAAATCAGTTATCGACTTACCTTTAACGAGCCCACCAATTTCACCAAGTTCTTCAAATCTTTCGAAGGCGTAACGCCAAAACAATTCAGAAAACAGCTGATAGAAAATACTTAAACTAGCACCATTTTTTAAGCAAGTTTCCAGCGGATATTTGTATCGAATTTAAAAGATACCACAATAATGGAAACACAAAAAATAGCCTTAGTAACTGGCGGAAGCCGCGGTTTAGGCAAAAATATGGCGCTTGCTCTGGCCAAAAAAGGGAATGATGTAATTATCACTTACAATAGCAATAAAACAGAAGCTGATGATGTTATTAAGTCAATAGAAGCATTAGGACAAAAAGCTACTGCCCTACAATTGAACGTTGCTGAAGTAAAATCCTTTGATACATTTGCTACAGCGTTAACTGCTGCTTTAACCGAAAAATGGAATAGATCGAGCTTCGATTTTCTAATTAACAATGCTGGTATAGGCATCAATACGCCTTTTGCTAGCACTACCGAGGAACAATTTGATTTATTAACCAACATCCATTTTAAAGGAGTATATTTTCTTACCCAAAAGTTGCTGCCAACTATTGCGGATGGAGGTAGAATTATCAATGTTTCTACAGGTTTAACTCGTTTTTCGCTTCCAGGCTACAGTGCTTATGCTTCATTAAAAGGGGCTATAGAGGTTCTTACTAAATATTTAGCCAAAGAATTAGGTAGCAGAGGGATTGCCGTGAACGCAATTGCTCCCGGGGCAATAGAAACCGATTTTGCTGGTGGCGTAGTGAGAGATAATGAGCAAATGAACCAAGGAATTGCTACAAATACAGCTTTGGGTCGTGTTGGCTTACCAGACGATATTGGAGGCGTAGTAGCATTTTTATGCTCAGCAGAAGGAGGTTGGATAAATGCTCAAAGGCTGGAAGTATCAGGCGGAATGTTTATTTAGAATTTTCAACCATTAAGGAGCATTTTTGAAAAGGTAATCCAAAAAATATTTTATGTTAGACTTACGAAGTTTAACTTTATTTTTTTCTTTTTATAAAAAATAAAGTTGAGGGCTTCACCGTTTAAAAACTTCGTAAGTCTTTATAGGGTTACAATACATATTCATCGTTAATTGGTGTAATTGGAGGAGGGGTGTTTTCTTCGCCCATCATCTGTAGCAGATTAATCTCAATGGTTCTGGTAATTTGATTTAGAGGAATGCCCGCAACATTATTTTCAAAAGGATCAACCAGGTTCATTCCGTTAATTTGCGTAGACACGAAAACAAAACCAATCATCCAGCCCATAAAAATAGACCAAACACCCATTTCCTGACTGATAACCAAGGTAAAAGTCACTACAAAAAGCCAGATAAAAACCTTCGTTAAGTAACTGTAAGTAGTAGGAAATACCGTGTTCTTAATACGTTCGCTCATTCCCATTTCATCGCTAAATTTAACAAGCATTTCATTAATTTGCATAAACTTAAAACCATCGATTTGCTCACTTCTAGATAATTTTTCCAAATCTTCCGATTGCTTCAAAAGAATAGCATTATGCAAATTGTTATGTTTTTCTATTTCAAGTCTATCGCTTTCCTCTAGATATTTCACATAAATCAAATCTACCGTGCTTCTTAAGTTTGCCTTTAAAGCATACAGAAACGCAATGTGACGGCGAATCATTCTTTGTACAATCACATCATTTTCATCGCTTTGTGGTACAAAAGCTATTAAGCTACGGGCAAATGAACGCGAATCGTTTACCAAACCTCCCCAAACTTTTCTAGCTTCCCACCATCTATCATACGCCTGATTGTTATTAAAACCGATGAAAAAAGCAATTGCTGTACCTAATACCGTAGGGATAATAGTTGGGACAGAGAAGTGATGCGCAATTAAGTATTCACGAATAAAATAAGCGCCCATACAAGACGCAATCATAATCAAATCTACATGCCAAGTATTTCTTATAATTCTACTCAGCCTAATGTTGTTGACAAGAAGCATAGGTGTTTTTCTGTTTGTTGGTTTGTAAACAACAAATTAGAAAAATAGTTAGATATTTTTTCAGATATTAAACTACTCTTACCAATAAACCTTTCAAATACTCTCCTTCTGGGAAGGATAATCTTACTGGGTGGTCTTCTGGTTGACAAAACTGCTTAATAATTTGCACTTCTTTGCCTGCATCTAAAGCTGCCCAAGCAATAATTTGTTTGAAAGTATCGATATCTACCGCACCCGAGCAAGAAAAAGTAGCCAGTAATCCACCACTTTCTAACAATAATAACCCGCGACGATTTAAATCTTTATAAGCTCTTGCTGCCCTATCTAACGCAGAACGAGAAGGCGCATATTTTGGTGGGTCTAGCACCACCACATCAAACTTTTTCCCTTCATCATTAAATTGACGAAGTTGTTTATTCACATCACTTTGTATGGCGGTATGTTTGCTTGCATCAAATTTATTTAGGTTGATGTTTTGCTTTAAAGTTTCGATGGCTAAAGCCGAGCTATCCACAGAAGTCACTTCCGCAGCCTCTTGAGCAAATGCATTTAAACTAAAACCACCGCTGTAGCTAAAGCAATCTAAAACTGATTTTCCTTTGGTGTAAGATGCCAATATTTTTCTATTATCACGTTGATCGCAATAGAAACCAGATTTTTGCCCTTCGGCGATGTTGATATGGTACAAAATTCCGTTCTCTTTCACTTCGATAAATTCAGCTGGAGTTTCTCCCCAAAGCAAACCATTTTCGGCTGTAATTCCCTCGTGGGTACGGGCAGTGGCATCGCTCCTATCGAAGATCCCTTTGGGTTGTAAAAGCTTCACCAAAACAGCAATGATGACATCTTTCGCTTTCTCAATGCCAGAACTTAATATCTGTAGAGAAAGAAAATCTGCATAGCGGTCTACAATTAGACCCGGTAAAAAATCAGCTTCGCTAAAAACCAAACGACTAGCAGTAGTTTGCTTGTCTGTTAACAGATGCGAGCGACCAGCAATGGCAGTTTTAATTTTCTGTTCGTACCAATCAGCGTCAATAACCACTTCTTCATTCCACTCTATTAACCTAACCGCTACACGAGATTGGTCATTGTAGTAACCATAAGCTAAAAAATCTCCATTTGCATCTACCAAACGAACGACATCTCCGTTTTCAGGTTTCCCCTTCACTTTATCCAATGCACCAGAAAACACCCAAGGATGACGCTGATAAACTGCTTTTTCCTTACCTTTTTTTAGCTTGATTTCTACCATGCGACAAAGGTAATAAAAACAAGTTCTATAACCACAAAGACACAAAGAGCACCGAGAAATAGGAAAAACTTAAAAGCTCCAATCTTAGAATAAATCTTTGTGTACTTCGTGTCTTGGTGGTTTAATATTATTTTTACCAAATGGAAGAAATCACTTGGAACGATTTTGAGAAAGTAGAATTAAGAGTAGGAACTATTATCGAAGCTTTTGAATATCCCGAAGCAAGAAAACCAGCATACAAGGTAAAAGTAGATTTTGGCGAATTGGGCATTAAAATGAGCAGTGCACAAATCACTAAACATTACACTTTAGAAGCATTAATTGGCAGACAAATCATCGGCGTAGTCAATTTTCCCAAAAAGCAGATTGGTAAATTCATGAGCGAGTTTTTAGTAACTGGATTTGCCGATGAAAATGGAGATATTGTACTGAGTACAGTTGAAAGAAAAGTACCAAATGGAAGTAAATTAATCTAGAACAAAGAGTAAGGAACAAGGATAAAAGACCGATATGTATAAACGCCACATCTTTGTTCCTTGTTCTTTATTCCAAAAATATAAAGCATGAGTTTCTATAATTTCGAAGAAAACGCAAACCCGCAGCAAGAAGACGAACACTACATGCGTTTAGCTTTAAACGAGGCAAAAAAAGCTTATGATGCGCAGGAAATTCCAATCGGAGCGGTAATTGTTTGCAAAGGGAAAGTAATTGGCAGAGGCTACAACCTTACAGAGCAACTAAATGATGTAACTGCACATGCCGAAATGCAAGCTTTTACCGCAGCAGCTCAAACCTTAGGTGGGAAATACCTTAAAGATTGCACTTTGTATGTTACCATAGAACCTTGTGTAATGTGTGCAGGTGCCAGCTACTGGACACAAATTAGCCGTGTAGTTTACGGAGCAAAGGAAGAAAAACGTGGATTTACTAAAGTAGGGCAAAACCTTTTACACCCCAAAACGTTGTTAACTGGAGGTATTTTGTCCGAGGAGTGCGGAAGTCTCATGTCGGCGTTTTTTATCAATAAACGCAAACAAAGTTGACAAACATTTGAACAAAACTTAACCTATCTCTATTATATTTGTAGAGATAACATTTTAAATAACCCTTAATCTATACATTATGGCATTTGAATTACCTGCGTTAGCATACGCAACAGACGCATTAGAACCACATATCGACAAAGCAACCATGGAAATTCACCATGGCAAACACCACCAAGCTTATGTTACCAACTTAAACAAAGCTTTAGAAGGTAAACCAGAGGCTAACAATAGCATCGAAGATATCGTTAAAAACATCTCAAAATATCCAGCTGCAGTACGCAACAACGGCGGTGGTCACTATAATCACTCATTGTTCTGGACAGTTTTAGGTCCAAATAAAGGCGGCGAGCCAACTGGCGATTTAGCAAAGGCAATCAACGAAGCTTTCGGTTCTTTCGCAGATTTCAAAACTAAAATTCAAGATGCTGGTGCAACTCGTTTTGGTTCTGGTTGGGCTTGGCTTTCTGTAGGTGCTGATGGCAAATTGGTAGTTTCTTCTACGCCAAATCAAGATAATCCGTTAATGGACATCGCTGAAGTAAAAGGTACACCTATCTTCGGTATCGACGTTTGGGAGCATGCTTATTACTTAAAATACCAAAATAAACGCCCTGATTATTTAGCGGCAATTTGGAACGTAGTAAACTGGGATGCAGTAGCGGAACGTTATAAAAAAGCATTAGGTAAATAATTCAATTTTTCTTTTTAGAAAAGCAATATAAGCGGGGCATCGGTTACGATAGTCCCGCTTTTCGTTATCATATTTTGTCGATAAAAATTGGGACGGGTAATCGAAGCGTTTACTTGTTAACCTAAAATCCTTCAACAAGCGAAGGATGACAATCAAAAAGTATGAATACTTCAATCGAGGTTTACCACCAAAAGAAGTTACCCATAGGGTTTCCCAAAAATTTCCTAAATTGCATCTTCAAACAGTACTCAAGACAATGAAAAAGTTTTTATCTGCTCTTTTCCTTTTTACAGTAGTTGCAATTTCTGCATTGGCACAACCTAAAATGCCTACTCCAGAAGAGTTGGCAAAAAAGAATGTAGACGAATTGGAAACTCGTTTAAAGCTTACCTCTACACAAAAAGGCGTAATTTATAACTATGCCTACAATTTGGCTAAAGAGCAGGTGGCCTTAATGAAAAAACAACAAGCTACAGGTTACAATGACGAAGAAGTGACTAAACTCTATCGTTTAAATAATGAAACCAATAAAAACATCAAAGCTGTTTTAAAGCCAGAGCAAGTATTAGAATACGACAAAATTGTAGAAGAGCGTTTAGCCGGCATTGATCCTAAAAAGAAAAAGAAGAAGAAAAAAGGTGAAGAAGAGGAAAAAATTGTAGGTATAGAAGGCTTAAAATCGGTGAAAGCTGGGCAACCGTGAGCTTACAGCTTTTAGATTATCTTCTTACATTTCTACACCTGCTCATTATTGGAGCCAATCTTTTTGCCTGGACCTGGAAGAAAACAAGAAAGTTGCACCTTTACATTGTTGGTATTACCCTGTTTTGTTGGCTTATTTTAGGAATTTGGTATGGCATCGGCTACTGCCCCATCACCGAGTGGCAATGGCAAATAAAAAACGAACTGGGAGAAACTAATCTGCCCAATTCATTTGTTAAATACTACTTAGATCAGCTAACCGGACAAAATATCCCCGATACGACAGTTGATATCATTACTCTGGTTTCCTTTCTCATAGCGATCATCTGTTCTATTAGAATTAATTTCTTCAGAAAGCACAATTAGCTACTTAAACCACCACGTTACTCTTTTCCTTAATATTTTCTTTTTCGCTACTATAAAACTTATAGACATTGGTAATTTTCCACTCGCCATCTTTATCTCTTTCCAGCACCAAATAGTTCTTTTGCTGATCATTAACTGAAGTATAACTTACATCAACTTGTGCCATTACTAAAGCATCCGTAGCTGTAATTATCTTAGCATTAATATTACAGTTCTGTTGTTTAATACCTTGGTTTTTTTTCATCTCTGCGAGTACAGCACTGGCACTATGTTTCACCACACGAACGTCTCTGTTAAAAGAAAACATAGCATCTTCACTTAATAAAGTCTTTAGCTTCTTATAATCGTTATTTAGGTAACTATGCATAAAAGCATCAACTACATTTTGATAGGTTCCTATAGGTTTCTCCTTAGCCAAGCTGGTGTTTGCGATGGTCATACCTAGTATTAAAATCGCTAGAACTTTAAGTTTCATATTTTGTATGTTTTATGAATTAAAGCTCGGCTTAAATCTATTTAATCGATATGCAAAAAACACCTATAGTACTGAGTAACAGAAATGTTGAAAAACGAAAGACAAGCTTAATGCTTGCCTTTCGAGAATACCTGAAAAAGTATTTTATAGTGAGAGCGTCTCTTTAAGCATGAGTAACTATGCTGCCACCGTATAAATCAATGTTATGGCATAAGGTGCTGCGTTTAAAACTGCTGCCTGTTCTGAAATAACTGTTCCGCTTTTTAACGTAACTACAATACGAAACACAAACCGATCACCTACGGCTATATTAGCTGTAGTTACTCCATTAGCAGCAAAAAGCGTAGTTAATGCATTCAAAGATGTCGTATAATTTTTAGGCCATGTAGTAAGCTCATCATACTTCTGTGTAAAAGCTGTAACATTGGGTGTCGCTGCTTTTCTGTAGTCTACCATAACACTTACAGATTGTACGTTTCCACTTTCGATCACTTTCAGTAAAAATGCATCTGTTGTAGCTGGCGTAGCTTTACTAAAAGAAAAAGTATTATATGTGGCCGCTGTTGTACCTGTAGCCGCAGTTCTAGTAAACTGCGCATTTGCAGAGTTCTCAAATTCAGGATAGCGGTCTTTCTTGCAAGAGGCAAATCCAACTGCAAGAGTTATCATAAAGAAAATCTTAAAATATTTCATGTTTAATAAAATTAAGGAGCCCAGAAAATTTTAGTTGTATAGACACTTGGTTGGCCAGGGAAATTCGCATTAGAGCTTCTCTCTGAGTCGGGATATGGCAACCTATACGGGAAACTTCTATCACTTACAACTTCTGGATCAGCTGCACCAGTCACATCTGGAAGTACTGGAAATCCAGTACGACGGTAATCTGTGTAGGCATCCATGCCATAACCAAAACTAGCAATCCACTTTTGCCTAATAATGATCTCCAATTTTGCCTGATTTCCCGCCGCTGCATTGAAAGCAGTAATCACTGCATTTACATACGTATCTCTAGCTGCATTACTAATTGAGGGTATCGTCTGAACTGACGCCGGCACAGCTGCCGCCTGCTTATTTATTTTTGCAAACTGCTCTTCAATTGCCTGTTTCAAAAGTGTTGCCGGATCTCCAGTTGTACCTAATATTAAAGCAGACTCTGCTAGTATGAATTTAACTTGATAAGAAGTTAACACACGAACTGGTCCATCACCAGGTGCGTTGGTTAACGTACCTGTACCTCCTTGTCCATCATCATAGCGCCCTCCAACAGGAAATAATCCTATTAAAGATTGAAAGTTTCTTTGATCTTGGTTCCTATTTGGTCCTTTTGAAGCAAAACGAACAGACAAGAAACGACCATCTCTATAATCTATTGGATTAGTTGGGTTATTGGTAGGTGTTAACTGATTGTATATATAGTAAGGCAGTCTCGGATCCGATGAATTCTTAAGGATATTATAAAAATATGGACTTACATTACTTTCTCTCTGCGCAGCAGAATTATAGTTGGCAAAGAACCCGATGTTTCTATTTTCTGGAGCTGTAGATGTCCCAAAGCGTAATTGAAAATCATCAGCATCAGCACTGATAAGATTATTCTCAGCTATTAGTGCATTGATTTCTGCGGTAACATTTTGTTTTAAACGGATTTGATTATACAATTTTAGTTTAATACTATTCGCCAACTTTACCCATTTTGTACGATCTCCAGCATAAATAAGATCACTTGTAGAGTTGGGAGATATAGATGAAGCAGCAGCATTTAGGTTTGTTTTTGCCTCATTTAAGAGTCTAAACAAATCTTGATAAATTGTAGCCGCATCATCAAACTTAGGAGACAAATTCCCATTACCTTTTAGCGCATCACTATAAGGTACGTTCCCAAACATATCTACCAAAATACTGAATAAGTAAGCCTGTTGCACCTGGGCAACACCCACAAAATGAGGTGCATTTTGAGCTTTTCCTTTTTCAATGATAGTCTGGAGATCGTTTAATACACCGGGATACAGGCCATATCCAGCACCGCTATAGCCCCAGGCATTTTGAAAAGACGTTGGCTCAACAATGTAATCACCTACACGTGAATTCACAATTTGATGAATGAATGTAGAGGCGGCAGAATTGATACCACCCACAGTCATACTAAGATTGAAAGTTACACCCCCTTCTGCAGCAGGCAGTATTTGAGTAAGAGGAAGATCTGTAGGGTTGTTAGGATCGGTGTTAATGTCAAGAAACTTCTTACACCCTCCGATAGTAGCAGATAGGGCTATAAGCGCTAACATTGCTAGTTTTTTATATCTTTTTTCCATTTGGATAAGTTTATCGAGTTAAATAATTATTAGAAGGTAAGTCTCAAATTCACCCCAAACCTTTTAGTGTTTGGCGCATTCGTATATTCTATACCTGAAATATTTCTGGTATCTCCCGAGCCATAAGTACTGGTTTCTGGGTCGAAATTGGTTCCTTTAGGGAAATTAGGAGCGTAGAAAAAGAGATTACGTGCCGTAAAAGAGATATTAGCTCCAGAAATTCGCATTTTACCCAACCATGATTTAGGAAGGTTATAACCTAAAGTAACCTCTCTTAATCTGAGTACACTACCGTCGAAAACCAACATTTCGGATATACCACTAACACCCGCCGTATTAAAATAAAAATCGTTGGCAGTTGTATGTACTTGGTTTGGTATTTTATTTCCGTTCGCATCCAAAATCGGCTGTAATGTCGTTGGATCTCCGTAGTAACCCCTAATAATCTTAGGCGTTAAACGATCTTCTGTATCAGTAGTTACACCACGTCCCAATAATTGACCTACTGTAGCAGAATACAAATCACCGCCATGTCTATAGTCAACAAGGAATGAAAAAGATAGTCCCTTATATGAAAACGTATTGGTTAAACCAGTAATAAACTTTGGATTAGGGTCTCCTATGATCTGAGCAGCTTCCCTAATCATTAAACCAGTAGTTCTGTTAATTAAGAAATTACCTTCAGAGTCTTTAGCCGCACGAGTACCCAACATAATACCGTAAGGCTGTCCAGGTCTTAACACGACAGCTGGATCACCAAAACCAGGAACTACAGAAATTTCATTTAAACCTTCTGTTAGGCTTACCACCATGTTTCTGTTGCGAGAGAACACCCCATAAATATTCCAGCTAAAGCCTTTCGAATTTCTAAATGGATTCAAATCCAAGCCAAGCTCGATTCCTTTATTAGTCATCTCACCGAAATTGGTAATTTTTCCAGTAAAGCCTGTAGAACCAGGAATAGTAACCAATGCTATTTGGTTCGTTGATTTTTTACTGTAGTAGGTAAAATCAACTCCAATCCTATCGTTTAAAAATCTTAGCTCCGTACCAATCTCACTTTCTGTAGAGAACTCGGGAGTTAAATTAGGATCAGCAAGCGTATTGCCCACAGTACCAGCAGAAGTACCTAAGAATGGAAATGTTAAGTTACTTGCATTATTTCCCAATGAAGGATTCACCGTAAAAGTAGGTATTAAACTATACGGACTTGCATCGTTTCCAACTTTAGCCCAGTTAGCACGGATTTTACCGTATGAGAGCCAAGGTGTTTTATCCCTAATTAGTTCTGAAAATACAAAAGAACCATTAACTGATGGATAAAAGAAACTACTATTTGCCTTAGGCAAGGTAGACGACCAGTCATTTCTTCCCGTAAAGTTTAAGAACAGGAAATTTTTATAATCGAACTGAATATCAGCAAAAGCGCCCACTAATCTTCTACGGGCGTAACCGCCGCCATTGGGTATTACATTCGCCGTATTATCAATATCGTCAATATCGAAAACAACCATATTAGTTCCAACAACCGACTGTCTGTCGCTGGTACGCTGATTAACGTTATGACCTACAATACCTTTAAATTTAAGATCAGAAGTTATGCTTTTAGTAACGGTTGCTAAGAAAGTAGATTCTATCTCTTGGTTATAAATATCATCATCTGTTACTTCACCAATACCACTTGCACCAACAGAGCCTCTTCTGATAGTTCTTATACGACTATCTGTATATTGGTTTAAACCAATGCGATAGTTAAAGCTTAACCAACTCAACGCATCATAATTAAATCCAACGTTACCGTAAGTTCTGTTTACATTGCTTTTATAGGTATTGTTTCTGATAGACCAATAAGGATTATCTACACCAGCCACAGGAAACATTTGTCCCAATGTTACTGGATTTTGATAAGGCATCATGTTAAAATCTGAAAGATTCCAGTTTCTGGCAAAATACAAAGTACGAGCAAAAGCCGATGCTTGACCAACACCATTTTGAGCTCCCAAGATCAATCCGTCTTGTTTTGAGTTAACATAAGATAAAGTACCGAAAGCACTTAATTTATCATTTAGCTTTAAATTACCTCCGATATTAATCGTTGTACGGGTAAAATCAGAAAAATCAATTACACCATCGTTTTTACTTTGAGAGGCTGAAATAGAGTAATTGCCTTTATCACCTCCACTGCTAACAGCGACCTGATTCTCCAAGACACTTCCTGTTTGAAAAAAGTCTTTAACATTGTTTGAATAAGCTTGGTAAGGCGTGGTTGTTCCCACAGGAAACTGTGAAAATGCAGCATTACCTGCATACCAGTGCGGAACGGTACCATTAGTTACACCATTACCCTGAGGATATGAGCTCGCAGCATTAAAAGCTGGCCCCCAGCTACCATTTGCATTCGAGTAATTAAACTCCGACCCCGCGCCATAAGTATTTTGATAATCTGGCAAACCAGACACTTTTTCAACAGCATAAGATCCACTGTAAGTAATGCCAAGTCCCTTGTTCCCTCCCTTTTTTCCTGCTTTTGTAGTGATAACAATAACACCATTTGCAGCTCTTGAACCATAAAGGGCCGCCGCCGCTGCACTTTTTAGCACCTCCATGCTTTCGATGTTATTGGGATCCAAATCCACAGCACGATTAGAAACAGCATTGTTATTTACCAATGTAGAGGCTCCAGATTGATTAGATGAATTGTCGAATGGAACACCATCTACAATTATCAAAGGTTTTGTGTTACCTAAAAATGAAGAGTTACCACGAATGGTGATGTTCGTAGCACTACCGGGTACACCATTAGATGCAATAATGTTTACCCCAGCAACCTTTCCTGTCATTGCCCTTAGTGGGTCTGGCTCTGATTTCTGAGCCAAATCACTGTTCTTTAAAACAGAAGAAGTATAACCTAAAGATTTTGATTTACGCTCAATACCAAAAGATGTAACCACAATTTCGCTAAGGCTTTGAGCCGATGAAGCTAAACTTACATTCATTTTCTCTGTAATTTTTACTTCTTGCTCGGTATAGCCAATAAAGCTAAATACCAAAGTTTGTACCGTAGAAGGCACACTAATAGAAAAAGTTCCCTGGTTGGTTGTTTGAACAACTTGAGAGGTGCCTTTCGCTCTGATAGATACCCCAGGCAACGGTAGTCCATCCGTGGCATCTACTACTTTTCCCGTTATGATCTTATTTTGTGCGTAAAGCGTAAAACAAGATAAAACGGCAATCACTAATAATAGTAATTTTTGTTTCATAATTTAAAAGTTAGTTAATGGATAAGTTTAGGTTCGTGCAGAATAACTCTACACTAACTATTTCGTTACAAAATAAGACCATGCAGATTCTTCAAAATGTGCGAAAAACACCTTTTTCCTAAAAAAGCATGATGGCCTTAGAACAAACTCATCTAAAGAGCCAGGTACTCATCGCCCTTAATGAGCTAGCATGCCCTCAAAAAAAAAGCAAACTTCCAATCCTGGAGTTTGCTTAATTAATTATTAACTAACGGCTAAATCCCTTCTACAAAATTTGTCCGTTTTACCTATGTCAAAGGTATAATTGCCTTATCTAAAAAAATATGCGCAAAACACCTTTTTGCCTTCAATTTTCAGCGTATTTTTCCTTTCTAAATCTTGAAGGAGTCTCTTCTGTCGAGTGTTTAAAAAGCCTTATAAACGAACTCGTGTTTTCAAATCCTATCAAACCCACAATCTCGCTAAGAGGATAATCTGTTTCTCTTAAAAGATATTTTGCTCTATTGATTCTCAATTGAATTAAATACTGATAAGGACTTATTCCGTAGGCCTCCTTAAACGTTCTGAGTAAATGATTCACAGATAAACAACAATAGGCAGAAATATCCTCCAACAGGATGTTCTTATTATAATTGCTATTGATATATTCTTTTGCCAACACCAAGCGTTTGAGTATTTCTTCTCTAGTTTTAGTTTTTATAAAGCCTAGCTTACTGATTTTTTGGACAACTTCTTTATGATAAATCCCATAGTAATTTAACAAGCAGTGATGTAGATATTCATTAATTAGCATCTCATTATCAAGCCCCTTATCTATCTGGCTTTTTAAATGCATGATGTTGTAGCGCATATCTCCAACAAAAGGGTATAGTGTTTCGATAAATAGAGGGCTATTTTGCAATTTTCCGTCTAATAAATTACTATCATTGAGCTGACATACGCTATTGAAGTCCTTTACAAAACTTTCATCAAAATATAAAGAGAGTGTATTTACCGGTGTAATCGAATCGATAGCGCTATTATAATCTGTACCTACATTTAATACCGCAAAACTATCTGGAAAAATGCTAATATTTCTTTTACTTATGGTACAGCTTTCTACTCCGGAAAAAACAAACTTTATCGTATAAGCACCACTATCCACAGGTTTGTAAAATGACCTGCAAGTGTTTTCACTTATAATTCTATTATGGTTACTTAGTTCTCTTACGTATCTCATTTATTCATTGTATTTACGTAATTCGATTAGAAAATAACGATTGCCAAAATCATCTGCAAATTCGGCCATTAAGCCATCTGGAGTATAGGAAGGAGCTCGGTTAAAAACCACTCCCTTCGACTTCAAAAAACAATATTGTTCAATACAATCGTCGGTGTTAAGAT
The DNA here is from genome assembly GCA_029959615.1 of Flavobacteriaceae bacterium PS02338. GTDB lineage: Bacteria > Bacteroidota > Bacteroidia > Sphingobacteriales > Sphingobacteriaceae > Pedobacter. The sequence continues at coordinate 603,982 of JASCOD010000001.1, forward strand.
AAATTTGATCCGTTTGGTCTGAATGCGAATCTTCTGATATAAAAATTGACATTTCGGTATTTAACTTAACGGCGACACAGCTTTTCTCATTTATAGATTTGATATGCATCCCTAAAAAATCACGAAAAAATGTAGCCGCATGTACTAAATCATCGACTTTGATATGTGGACTATCTGTTGTAACCTCGCTCATTCCTGCTTCTAATTTGTGTGATATAAAATTAGTCGTAGGAATTACGCTATTTATCACCCTTTTTGGGTGATTTTAGCATATTACCTTAAATAAATCTATTTTTCTTTGCTGTTTTAATAGCTTCCGATTTAGAGTTTACATCCAATTTGATGTAAATATTTTTCACATGACTACGGACGGTATTCTGATCAATGAACAACTCATTGGCGATTTGGATTTTGGTTTGACCAGAGGCAATACGTGTTAACACTTCTGTTTCTCGTTTAGTAAGAGGAGAGTCTAAGTTCTTCTGAAAAGAATGCATCACAATCCTTGCAATATTAATGCTCATTACACCTCCGCCATTACAAACATCCTTAATAGCTTCGATAATTTTTTCGGAGCCAGAATCTTTTGTTAAGTAGCCATCGGCTCCCATATTTAAAGCTTCGAAAACATTCTCCGGAGAATCAAAAACTGTCAAGATGATAATGTAAGCCTGAGAAAGTATTTTCTTTATTTCGGGAATGGCTTGCAAACCATTCGTTCCAGGCATGTTGATATCCAAAAGGATTACCTGAGGAGAATCTTCTTTTAACTGTTTTTTTGCTAAATCAAAAGAGCCATAAGAATTAACTATAGAAAAATCCTCTACATCTGAAAGCAGTAACTGATAGCCCTTTCTCAAGACTTCATCATCTTCGATAATTACTATTCTTAGTTTATTCATTTGTCTAAAGGTTTTATACCAGATATTGATACATTAGTTCCTTGTTGAAGTCCTGTATGTACATCAATTACTAAATTTATACGCTCACACCTGTTCTTAATATTTTTTAATCCCTGCCCATGCTTTATGTTATCTAGATTAAACCCTATACCATCATCCTCAACCTGAATTTTAATTGTTTTTGCCTCATCCTCAAAAACATCAACCCTTACACTGCTTGCCTTAGCGTGCTTTAAAATATTGGTAAGTACTTCTTTAAAAATTAAGGTTAGATTTCGGTTCTGCTCCATAGACATGTGCCATTTTCGATATTTATCCGCTGGCTCTTCCATCTGAAAAAACACATCAGTCTTCTGAAAAAGATCAGTGCCAAAATTCCTGATATGTTGCATAATTTCATAGAGATTGTCACTTTTGGGGTCTAGTGCCCATAACACATCTTTTGTTCCCGTATATAGAAAACCAGCATTCTGCTTAATCATCCTAATCAGTTCTTTTTGCTCAGTTTGTTGCTCATTTATCTTTTTATCCAAGATTTCGGAAAGCACATTAATTCTCGTAAGCTTATTGCCAATATCATCATGAAAATCCTCTGCCGTTTGCTTTCTAATTTTTGCCTGTTCTTCTAGTTTGATCTTTTCTCGTTGCCTCCGTATTCGCTCTTTTCTTTTTAATATAACAGAAAATAAAAGCCAGCTCGCTAACACGAGAGTCACAAACGTTATTGCTTTAAACCATGATGTAGCATAAAAAGGAGGTTTGATAACAAATGTTATCTCTTTAATTGACGATCTTACTTCATTTACTTCCGCATATACTTTAAATGTATAGGTACCAGGAGATAATGCAGAATACTCCGCTTCAGTTGAAGCAACAGGTTTACCAAAATCAGCATCTACACCAAGCAGACAATAACGGTATACAACGTTTTGAGGGTTTGACAAACTTACGCCCTTATATCTTATAGAAATATGGTTTTGGGTATGTTTGAGGATAATTGTTCTGCTCTTTTCTTTTGATAATGCCACTAAAGTATCTCTATCTTTTTCTACCTTATCAAAAACATTCATTCCTTTCAACGAAATAGATGGCGGAACCACCTCTCTCTTAAGCAAATTGGTATTACATAGCAAAATACCTGTGGTGGTACCCACTAAAACCGAACTCTGATAGTTAACAATCGCATTCTGATTACTCTCCACAACTGGAGAATTTCCTTTAATCACCTTGTAACCCTGAGAAGCGGTATCGAATTTCAGCTTGTTAATACCCCTTCCTGTTCCCACCCATAAAATATCATTTTTATCAATGGCGATGCTATAAACATCATTAGAGCTTAAACCATTAATCCTAAGGTAGCGCTTTGTCTTCCCGGTATGGGTATCGAAACTTATTATCCCGTCGCCAAGCGTAAAGAATAATAATAGCTGCCTATGCTTTGTAATACCTACAATATATGCGTTTTCTAGTCCATCAACCTTAAATTGGACATCTATTTTCTTATTTTTGATGAGATAAACACCCGATGAAGTTCCCAGTATTACGCTATCTTTCTTATAATAATACAAACATGAAACCCATCCTTTAAATCCAGAGATTTTTTCTACCTTGTTTTTCGTCAAATAGGCTACTGTAGAAACTTCCCCTACATAAAAATTATCCTGCTCGTCCTGTATAACGGCACTAATATTCGCTCCTTGTGTGAAGGGCATCTGAGAGAAAGTACTACCGTTATATTTCCACAATCCATTATTTTGAACAGACAAGATGATATTACGATTGCTATCGGTTGTAACAAAATAGAGAAATTTATCTTTAAGCTTTCTGGCTTCTGGCTGACTTAAATTTTCTCCATCAAACCTATACAAACCCTCACTAAAGGTGGATACCCATAGCTTTCCATCTTTGTCTACCGCCATCCCACTTATTGAATAGGATAAATCGCGCCCCTTAAATGTATCGTATTTGATGAATGCATCGCCGTCGTATCTAAAAATACCATCAGCAAAACTAGACAGCCATATATTGCCTTCTACATCCTTAAAAACTACATTTATTCTATTTGTTTTAAGCCCATTTTTCTCGTTAAATAAAACGACAGAACCTTTGGAATTGACTAGAAAAACCCCTTTTTGGGTTGCAATCCATATGTTTCGATCTACATCTTGGGCAAGGTCAAAATAACCATCAACACTTTTATGATGAAAAAGAAGGTCAATTTTTCCATTTTCAGAAGTAAATACACCATTTTTCAATGTAGAAAAGTAAAATTTATCATTGCCCTTATCGTCAAACAACAGTTTGTTAACATAGTTATTTGCCACGCCTGCCGGAAATATGGCATAAGATTGCCATTTGTTTTTAGTTAACCTAAATACACCAACTCTCCTTATAAAAACATATAGATTTCCCTTACTATCTTTATTCAAGCAAGTGACTATCTCTCCCTCAACTATATCTACAAAACGTATTTTATTGTTTTGAAGTCTGAATAACCTTCTGTTAGATAAACCCCAAATATTACCTTCCGAGTCCTGAATTAAGCTATAAACATCAACACCCTCGAGTATTTTATATATCTTATCGTTTTGGATAACATTTATCCCATTGTCGGTACCTACCCATATCCGATTTTGCCTATCTTCAGTTATACAGCTTACATTGTTTGAGAGCAGCCCATCAGCTTTGCTATAAGATTTAAAATTAATACCATCAAAATTACTTACACCGCCAAAACTACCTAACCAAAGTGTACAATCTTTTGCTTGGAAAATTACGCTAACCTGCGATTGTGGAAGGCCTTCTTTTAGATTATAATTAGTAAAATTATAGTTCTGAGCCCAAATTAGTTGTTGGGAAACAGCTACAATCAGAAATAGCCATACCGAGAAAAAAGATAGTCTATTCAACATCCTTAACAAAATAAGGTTATTTTATTTCTCAAACAATCACCCCAAACGGGTGATTTTTAGATAAGATTATCCGAATAACTAGTTATTACACTGTAAGGTACTATAATATCAAAAATACTTTTATCAATAGAATCACTTAAATCCCAACCACATCTTTCTTCTTCCTATTCTTCATTCCTTTGGGTATAAGCGCCAAAACTTCCTCCTTTAAAGCACTCAGCATTTTCTTCTTCACAAAACTTTTATGTGTTACTAAGCTTATTTCACGAACGGGCTCTGGAGATCTAAAATAACGTACTTTGTTAAGTTGTTTACTGTTCAAATCGTGCAATGAGAGCTCAGGCAACAACGTTGTACCATCGTTCACATCCACCATTCTAATCAATGTTTCTACACTCCCAGTATTGTAAGTTAAAGCCTGTAGCTTGTTGTTTTTGGTAGATCTACAGATGTTCAAAACCTGCGAACGCATACAATGACCTTCATTTAGCAACCAAATATTCTCTTCTTCAAAATCCTCCGCATCAATGGTCTTCTTCTTATACAACTTACTATTCTTACTCACATAGCCAACAAACGTCTCATAATATAAAGGTTGTTCGGCTATATTCGCATCTACTAATGGGGTAGCCAAAATCCCACAATCTATTACTCCCGTTTTTAAATGATGAATAATATCTTCTGTTGTATATTCCCATATCATCAATTTTAGGTCGGGATATTTACCCAACATCGAAGCGATCACTTCTGGTAATAAATATGGTGCTATAGTTGGGATAATACCAATCTTTAATTCTCCCGTAATCTCCTGTTCTTGATTGCTAATAATTTCCTTGATCTTGCTATTTTCTTGCAATACAATTCTGGCCTGTTCAATAATTTGCGTTCCAATCTCTGTTGGTGTTACCGGTTGTTTGCTTCTGTCAAAGATTTTCACATTCAGAAATTCTTCCAACTTCTGTACCTGCATACTTAATGTTGGCTGTGTCACAAAACACTTTTCGGCGGCACTTACAAAACTCCTGTAAGTATCTACCGCAACAATATATTCCAATTGAACTAAAGTCATATAATTAAAATTTATAGCAATGCAATTTAGATATAAATTTAAGCAATATAAGCTATAAAATGAAAGTGTTTTTTAGCTCATAAACTCTCTAGATGAAAATACCGAAAAACACGTATTGTATCCGCTTCAAAATATCTCTAGGTTAACATAAATTAATTATGAAATTATGAGAACAATTTTAGCTTTTATTTTCACTGCTTTAGCCCAAGGAGTTTTTGCACAACAGAGGCTCGAATTTAAGCTCCCGGGAGATACTGCCACAAGAGTGGTTTATAACGGAGAAGTAGTAAACGGCAAAGCCAATGGCTATGGAGAAGCAGAAACATTTTATAAAGGTAGCCCAGAGGGCACTTATAAAGGACAATGGAAAGATAATCGCTTTCACGGCAAAGGCAGTTATGTCTATGCAAGCGGTGGGAGTAAATATGAAGGAGACTTCCAATATGGATACCGACATGGCAAAGGCACTTACACTTGGTCCGTGGGTGATAAATATGTTGGAGATTACCTGCTGAGCGCTACACATGGAAAGGGAGTATATACTTGGGCCAATGGCGCAAAATATGTCGGCGACTATGTTTGCGGCTATCGTACTGGGCAAGGCAAATACACTTATGCTGATGGAAAGGTAGAAGAAGGAAATTTTGTAAACAATACATTTTTGGTGCAAAACACTAGCCCAACGCCAACTGGCAATATCACCTCTGGCAAGTTTAGTCTTAACATAGGAGCTTATGAAGGACAAATGCAAGCTGGGCAACCCAATGGTAACGGAAAAATGCTATACACCAAAGACGGAAGCATTTATGATGGCGAATGGAAAAATGGGTTGCCAAATGGGAAAGGAAAAAAAATAAGTGCCCAAGGCGTGTTGATGTATGAGGGGGATTTCGTAAAGGGAATATACCAAGGTGTGGGTAAACTATATTATGAAGATGGAAGGACATACGAGGGAGCATTGATTGGAGGAATTCCTCACGGTAAAGGAAAAATGACCAGTGCAACAGGAAAACCGATTTACGAAGGAGAATATGCTGGAGGCAAAACCCACGGCATGGGTAAAACATACTATGAGGATGGCAGAGTATATGAAGGCATGCTAGCTGTGGGAAGCTCTCATGGTAATGGGAAAATAACTAACGCCCAAGGAAAATTAGTTTATGAAGGAACATATTTCGCAGGTAATCCACATGGTGTTGGAAAGATTTTCTACAGTACCGGCAGTATCTATGAAGGGGCATATGAAATGGGCATTGCACATGGAAAAGGAAAAATGACGTACATAAATAAAGCCATATTTGATGGATATTTCGATAATGGTTTCGAAACTGGACATGCAACAGTTACCAGTAACAACGGCGACATTTATAAAGGAACCTTTACAAGAGGCTTATGCTCAGGTAAAGGAACCATTCAATATAAAAATGGTGATAAGTATGATGGGGAATTAACTTCTTTGGTAATTGGAGGGATGCCAGTTCGCGCCAAAGGAAAGACCATTTTTGCCATGGGGGATACTTTTGACGGCGATTATAGCTTAGGCTTTCCGTATAAAGGCACGTATTTTTATAAAGACGGGCGTAAGTACATTGGAAACCTAACGTGGGGTAAATTTAATGGCAAAGGAACGTTATATGATAAGCAGGGAAATGCAATACAGAGCGGCTGTTGGAAAAATGGCGAATTCCTTCCTGAAGATAAAAGCTGTGACAACATTTAAATGATAAAAAGTTTGTCTTCTATCTTTGCCAAGAACAAACGTAGAAGACAAACTCTTGAAAAGAACACCAAAAAAGCTATTGAACGGTATATTCTTTACTTTGCAAGGTGTGCGCACTAAAATAACCAATGGCTCCACCTTTTATATTACTTACCGGATTGGCCGGTGCTGCACTATCGCCTCCTCCCTGTGCTCCATTATCTACACTAAACCAATATTTGTAAACAGATTCAGCAATGGTTAAAAACTCAAGCTTAACTTTATCTCCTTTTTTTAGCTTACTTTCTTCTGTAAACTCGTAAGGAAATATAGTTTGATTAACGGTTTTTCCATCAGTAAACTCATCATTGGAAGCCATGATAGATTTGGTATAGACATCATTTTTATACTCAATAAAACGGTAGAAATTTTTCACACCTATCGGATCCATATATTTCACGTGAGTAAACAAACGAGGTCCATCAAACAATTTCAATTCATAAGGATAAACATCCTCTAATGGCACTACAGCAGGCATTATACAGGTTGATGTAAAGGTTTGTCCAGCAACGGTGACTTTAAGCTTATAGGTTTGCGTTGGCGTACCTTTCAACGTAGAATGTAAGTAAACCCCCTTTTTTGAACTTTCCGTTAATCTCGTTACAGTTCCTAATTGATCTTCTATTTCTATCACAGCACCAGTTACACCAGCAAAATCATTCGAGCTGTTGTAGCTTTTGGTTTTACTAATTAATACACGAGCACCATTGGCATGGTCGGTCAAAGTGGCTTCTATTACATACTTTTCCGCAGACGTATCTAAATTCAATTCTATAACTTCTTCACAGGAAGAAAGCGAAATTACAATCGTAAAAAGGAAGAAAATATATTTAAAGTTATTCATGAGCATCAGCGTTTAAAATTTGAAATTGTAAGAAATTGATGGTAAAAATTGGAATAGTGTTGTACGCACTACTTCCGTTTTTGAAGGATCGTTTTCTGCCTCTCGGAAGTTGATCATGTATGCATTTTTTCTGCCGTAGGCATTATACAAACTAAACGATAGTTCTGAACTGAACGTCTTTCTTTTCTTCAACTGCAAGTTGGCCCCCAAATCCAATCTGTGATAAGATGGCATTCGATAGGTATTTCTATCTGAGTAATAAAAGAAAACCTGTCCATCCAGATTGTATTTTCCTGTTGGGAAAGTGATCGCATCGCCAGTATAATAAATCCAAGAAGCATTTAAACTCCATTTTTCATTCAACTGATAGGAACCTACCAAAGCCAACTCATGTGTACGATCTTGACGAGCATTGTACCAATTGCCTCCATTAATTCCGTCTATTTTTCGCTCAGTTTTAGACAGGGTATAACTCAACCATCCTGTAAAGTTTCCCTTTTTCTTTTTGAACAATAGCTCCAAACCATAGGCCCTCCCTATACCGTACAAAAGCTGCGTTTCGATGTTATCCGAATTAAAAGTTTCCGCTCCATCTCTATAGTCGATTTGGTTATCCATTGTTTTATAATAACTCTCTACATTCAATTCAAAAGCATTATCAAATAAATTTCGGTAATAACCTACTGCAAACTGATCAGAAACTTCTGGTTTCACCATCAAGGAACTTGGTAACCACTTATCACTCGGGCGACTAGAAGTTGAGTTAGAAATCATATGCATGTTTTGTGCATTCCTCACATAAGAAGCCTTCAACGAACTTTGTTGATTTAACAAATAACTTAATGATAAACGTGGTTCCAAATTGAGATATGTCTTAACAACATCTCCCTTTTGATAGTAAGTAGAATTAGTCACATTTCCGTCCGGATCAACAGTTAAAAAATCTCCACCTCCTAAAACACTAAAACCTGTTAATCGCAAACCAAAACCGATATTAAGTTTCTCGGAGGCCTGCCAATCGCTCGATGCGAAAAGAGCATTCTCCAAAGAAAATCGTTCCTGGTAATTTACAGGATTATAGCTCGTTACACCTTCTGAGGTAATCTCGCCAGGAGTTACGGTATGGTAAATAGCATTAAACCCAAATTTCACTAAATTTTTATCCGAAGCTTGCCAGAAAAAATTTTGCTTTAACGCCCAATCTTTCAACTGCGAAAAGATGCGGACGTTATCGATACCAGTGTTAATCTCTATTTTATTTTGATAGCTGGTGTAAGATGCTGTTGTAGTTGAATTTAATTTTTCCGAAAAGATATGTTTCCATTGTGCACTAGCAATTCCATTCCCCCAACTTAAACCAAAAGTTTTAGCTAAGCCTAATTTATCACTCCCCAAATACCCCGAAAAAGTTAATTTATTATTGTCTCCCAATTGGAAATCAGCCCTACCGTTTACATCATAAAAATACATGATATTTTGGTTGATCGTACTATCGGGTGAAAGCTTCAATAAAGCATCCACATAAGTTCTCCTGCCCGAAATTAGAAAAGAAGATTTTTCCTTTTTAATCGGGCCCTCTAAGGTAAGCTTAGAAGAGATCAATCCGATACCTCCAGAGGCCGTAAACTTTTCTGCATCTCCTTGGCGCATTTTAATGTCAAGCACAGAAGATAATCTACCTCCAAATTGCGCCGGCATTCCTGTTTTATATACTGTGATATCGTCTACTGCATCTGGATTAAATGTAGAGAAGAAACCCAACAAATGTGCTGCATTGTACACAGGTACATCATCCATCAATATCAGGTTCTGGTCTGCAGAACCTCCACGTACATAAATTCCTGCACCGCCCTCGCCAGCAGATTTAATTCCTGGCAATAGCTGAATGGCCTTCATTACATCCCGTTCTCCAAAAATGAGTGGAATGTTTTTAATGGTTTTCATGCTCAATCGTTCTGCGCCCATTTGCGGACTAGCCAAACTGCGATCGTCTCTTGCCGTAGAAATTACAATTTCATCAAGATTGTTAGCACTGTCTTCTAGTGAAAAATTGAGGATTTGATTTCTGGAAACTTTAACTGTTTTCCGCAATGTCGTCATGCCCACAGCACTAATCACGAAAGTATAGCTCCCCGCTTTTAGCTCCACTTCATAATTACCCAAGCTATCGGCCATTACATTACGTTTTGCTTCAACAATATTAATGGTTGCCGCTTCGATTTGGCTTTCGCCAGATTTTACCTGACCAGAAATTTTAAATGTTTGTTGCCCTAAAGCATTTGTAGCGTTGAGAAAATTTAGAGAAAATAAGCTGACGAAAAGTACGACGAGCCTTAAAAGATTTGATGTCATTTACGTATCGGAATTTACTGTGTTAATTAATGGTATTTTGAAGTATGACAATGAAAAAACGACATACCCCTACGTCTTCCTTAATTTTTTTTGCAAGTTAAATAGAATGAAAGCATTTTTATCTTAAAGAAAAGTTAAGTTTTAAGCATTAGATGGATTTTTCCCTGAATAGTTACTCGCTATAAAGAACGGAATAGACAATTAAATCTTACTTTTGTGCTTTAATTTTTAATTGTGGGAAAAGATAAACTCAGAAAATTCGCGGAAATAGACACCTTTCCAAACGTATATCAATTAGATGAAGCCAAAGTGCTGAAGGGGAACTGGGCCAAAACGCATTTTAAAAACGAAAACCCAGTAGTATTGGAACTAGCTTGCGGAAAAGGAGAATATTCAGTCGGATTAGCCAGAATTTTTCCAGAAAAAAACTTTATCGGTATAGACCTAAAGGGGAACCGAATTTGGAGAGGAGCTAGAACAGGTGTAGATGAAGGAATCCCAAATCTTGCTTTTCTACGTATTCAAATTGAAGATTTAGTAGAATATTTTGGAGAGAACGAGATTGACGAAATCTGGATCACCTTTGCCGATCCGCAGCCGCAAATTAGCAGAGAAAAGAAGAGGTTGACTTCACCAAATTTCTTGGCAAAGTACAAGCCTTTATTACGTGATGGTGGTAAAATCAACTTAAAAACAGACAATGATGGCTTGTACGAGTATACTAAAGAAAAAGTAGCAGAGCTAGGTTTGCTTACCCACAAAGATACCGACCATCTATATCAGTCCGATTTGGTGGACGAGGTACTTTCTATCAAAACACATTACGAACGAATCTATCTTAAAAAAGATAAAAACATTAATTACATTCAGTTTTCGTTTAGCTAGTGAGGCTATTTTGACTTTTCACTTTCAACTTTTTACTTAAAATGGATACCAATTTCTATGAGCAGGTTTTCGAAGTAGCGAGGTTAGTTCCAAGAGGGCGAGTTACTTCTTATGGAGCAATAGCCACGGCTTTGGGTGTGGCCAATTCGTCGAGAATGGTAGGTCATGCAATGGCCTACGCAGGGCAAGCAAGTCCAAAGGTACCAGCGCATCGAATAGTAAACAGCAGTGGTTTGTTAACTGGAAGATTTCATTTCTCGCCGCCAACACTAATGCAAGAGTTATTAGAAAAAGAAGGAATTACTGTAGTTAACGATAAAATAAAAAATTTCAAGCAAGTGTTTTGGGATCCTTTGAAGGAATTATAGAGCTCTGAAAGTACGAGGTCAGCAAGTCCGATGATATTATTACCAATTTAATCATTCAAAACTCACTCATTTAGTCATTTTAAAATATGGGAAAATTAGTAGAAGAATTTAACGACTATCGCTCAAAAATGAATGAGCGAGTAATGGAAACCGCCAATACTAACATTAAACGCTTTTTTGCACTCGATACCACTTCTTATGCAGAAGGCGCATTAAATGTAAAGACGAAGGAGATGTTGGGGCTAATAGCTTCGATGGTTTTAAGATGTGATGATTGTATCAAATATCACTTAGAAAAATGCTACAATGAAGGTGTAAGCAATGAAGAACTTAACGAAGTTTTTATGATTGCCAATTTAGTTGGTGGTTCTATTGTTATCCCGCATTATCGCAGAGCTGTTGAGTTCTGGGATGATTTGCAGAAGTAGTTGATAACCACCAAGACACAAAGAGCACTAAGAAATTGTTATGACGACCAAACCAACTGTCACCATTGAATATTGCCCTAAATGTGGCTGGATGTTACGTTCTGCCTATTTCGCTCAGGAATTGCTTACCACTTTCTCAGAAGAACTTGGCGGCGTAACGCTAAAGCCTAGCGAAACAAGTGGTACTTTCCTAATTTCTGTTGGCGATAGCTCAATTTTCGATAGGAAAGCTGAAGGTCGCTTTCCCGAAATTAAAGAGTTGAAACAGATAGTTAGGGATATCGCTTGCCCCAATAAATCTTTAGGGCATTCGGATAGGTAAATTTTAACCATTAAGGATTTAAAAGGCGTTCAGACTTACGAAGTTTTTAACTTCGTAAGTCTCCAATAATCGTAACTCGTAAATCTAAAATCGTAAATTCCCTTACTTAACAGATTCATTGTACGACTTCACCAAAGCAATCAATACTTTTTCATCAAAAAATTCGGTTGCTTTAATACTTTCAATTAAACCTTCATCTCCAGTAAGTTTGGCCAATAGTAAGTTTTTGGTTGCAGTTGTCCTAGAACCATCGGCAGCAATTTCCTGAATGGGTCCAGTTCCGGGTTTCTCAATAAAATAAAATTCTTTAGCCTTCGGTAAAGCTCCTACCGGTCGCTCAACACCACCCCGATTACCTCCCAAATTAATACTTACACCACCTCCTAATCCTCCAGCCATACCGCCACCAGTGCCCATACCTACACCAAATGTAGGTCGTGCCTTTGTTCTAGGCTGTATAGGGGCTTCTACACCTGATGTTCCTCCGATGCTATAAAGATTTACTTTTCCTCCTTCAACCAATTTAAAGAACTTAATGGTTGCTTTTTTGCCAACAATGATGGGCTTGCTTTCGTAAGTATCGCCATTCCAAAGAAATGATTTGATATCCTTTGCTTTATATTCCTTTAATCCCTGATCATCGATTTGAATAAAAACAGATTCGTAGTCGGTACCTTTAATTTCGCCCCTAACAAAATTACCTTCACTTATTAATACCGCATCTTGAGCATTGACAATGTTACCGATCAACAATACCAAAAAGAAAACTAAAATTCTCATGCTCAAATTAACGGAAAATAATGTAGTATTGTTATCTACCATAACATTAATTAACATATCTATCCTATGAAAACATCATTCCAAAATTTTTATCTATTTCTAAAAAATCCGCGTCAATTAAAGCTTTCGAAAGATAAAAAAGCACTAACTGTAGACTTCACAACGTTATTCTTCATTGACTTCGCATTTACTGCTTTATTAATTTCGGCATTTGCGCTCCTATTACATTTCGATATCATCAAAGAATATGAAGGCATAGACCTCCTAAAGGAATATGGGGTTTTAGGCACATTCTTTATTGCCTGCATTTTAGCACCAATTTTAGAAGAACTGATTTTTAGATGGCATTTAATAGATTTAAATAGCGCAGTTTATTTTGTCTGTTTATCTATAGGAATATTAATTATTTCACAGATAAATGGCACAATTATGCAATTCGGAGCTATCGTCGCAGCTTTGGTGTCTGCAGTTTTAATCATAGAATTTTTAAATAAAAAGGGAAAGTTTTATACCGCAAAATTTTGGATAAAGATTTACCCATTTTTATTCTACTATACCGCAATCATTTTCGGTCTTGTGCATTTAAGCAACTATAAAGAATTAACTGTTACTGATCCTAGTTTTGTGTTTTATATTGCCTCGCAAACATTCGGTGGATTAGGGCTTGGTTATCTCCGGATTAAGTATGGATTAATTTACAGCATGTTTTTTCATGCTTTCTTCAATTTGGTGGCCGTTTCTATGGCGATTATTTTCTCATAGTTATTTTAATTTATCGCTACCTTTATCTCTGTCTTAAATATCAAATACTATTAAGCAAATGAGCAACAAAAAACTTTTTCTTTTAGACGGAATGGCGTTAATCTACCGAGCACATTTCGCATTGAGCAAAAATCCGCGTTTTACATCAACAGGCGTTAATACTTCTGCGGTAATGGGCTTCACCAATACCTTACTAGAAGTGCTTAAAAAGGAAAAACCTAGCCATATTGCTGTAGTTTTTGACACCGCAGCACCAACAGAGAGGCATACTGAATTTGAAGCGTACAAAGCGCATCGAGAAGCTATGCCCGAAGATTTAGCAGCAGCAATTCCTTACATTTTTAGGTTAATAGAAGGATTTAATATCCCCGTAATTACCAAAGACGGCTACGAAGCCGATGACATTATTGGCACTTTAGCAAAAGAAGGCGAAAAGCAAGGCTTTAAAGTGTACTGCATGACACCGGATAAGGATTTTGCACAATTGGTTTCCGAAAATATTTTCATTTACAAACCTGCCCGTATGGGTAATGAAATGGAAATTTTAGGCGTGCCCGAAGTTTTAGCAAAATGGGATATCGAAAGAGTTGAGCAGGTAATTGATATCCTAGGTTTATGGGGCGATGCAGTGGATAACATTCCTGGCATTCCTGGCATTGGCGAAAAAACTGCAAAAGCACTGATTAAGCAATATGGCAGTATGGAAAACATTTTTGTCAACAGTCACGAACTGAAAGGGAAACAGAAAGAAAATGTAGAGAATAATGTAGAGCAGGGTTTAATCTCCAAAAAGTTAGCGACTATTATTTTAAACGTTCCTATCGAATTTAACGAGCAACAATTGTTGCTGGAAGAACCTAGCAAAGAATTATTAGAGCCTTTGTTAGCAGAATTAGAGTTTAGAACCATTGGCAAGCGTATTTTTGGTGATGCATTTAGCGTAAATGAAGGTAAGACAGGTGGACAACAGGACCTATTTGGGAACACCGTAGCTACAAAAGAAGTTGAAAATCAACCATCATTGTTTGACACACCAATTGATGCGAAAAACATCGATAACACACCACACGATTATCAACTCGTGGCTACCTCAGAAGCTAGAAAAGACCTAATTAACCTATTATTAAAGCAAAACCGAATTTCATTTGACACCGAAACCACTGGAACCGATGCCAATTTTGTGGATTTGGTAGGTTTGTCTTTTGCTATAGAAGTAGGCAAGGGCTATTATATTCCAACACCTCAAAACAAAGAAGAAACACAAGCTATTCTCGAAGAATTTAGACCTGTCTTTGAAAACGAAAACATCGTTAAAATTGGACAGAATATTAAGTACGATATGCTAGTGCTTAAATGGTACAACATTGATGTAAAAGGCGAGTTGTTCGACACCATGTTAGCGCACTATCTTATCGATCCAGATACGAGACACGGGATGGATGTACTTTCGGAAAACTACCTAGGTTATACCCCAATATCCATCACATCGCTGATTGGCCCTAAAGGAAAAGGCCAACTGAACATGAAAGACGTTCCAGTAGACAAAGTGGTAGATTATGCTGCCGAAGATGCAGATGTAACTTTGCAACTGGCAAACGTTTTTGAGCCAATGTTGCTAGAAAGAAACGCCAAGAAACTCGCTGCAGAAATCGAAAATCCTTTGATTTATGTATTGGCAGATATGGAGAAAGAAGGTGTAAGAATTGATGCCGAAACATTAGCAAACTATTCTGGCCAACTACAGGAAGAGATTTTAAAAGCGGAACTAAATGTTTACGAAAAGGCTGGACTGAAATTTAATCTAGCTTCTCCAAAACAGTTAGGAGAAGTACTTTTTGATCACCTAAAGCTTGATCCAAAAGCGAAGAAAACCAAAACTGGTCAATACCAAACCGGCGAAGATGTATTAACCGCATTAGCTAACAAAAGTGACATCGTTCAAGATATTTTGGATTTCCGCCAAATGCAGAAACTGAAATCTACTTATGTAGATGCTTTGCCATTATTAGTAAATCCGAGAACTGGCAGGGTACATACTAGCTATAACCAGGCCGTTGCCGCTACAGGAAGATTGAGTTCTAATAATCCGAACTTGCAGAATATCCCCATTAAAACCGATAGAGGAAGAGAAGTAAGAAAAGCATTCATTGCTAGAGACAGCGACCACATCTTATTATCTGCCGATTACTCGCAAATTGAACTGAGAATTATCGCTGAGATCAGTAAGGAAGCGAATATGCTAGACGCCTTTTTAAATGGTATTGATATCCACACCGCAACCGCAGCTAAAGTTTATGGAATTGGCATCGATGAGGTTACCTCTAACCAACGTAGAAATGCAAAAGCAGTGAACTTTGGTATCATCTACGGACAGTCTGCCTTTGGTCTATCACAGAATCTAAACATCCCTCGTAAAGAAGCTGCCGAAATTATCGAACAGTACTTTATCCAATATCCAGGTATCAAAAACTACATGAGTGATACCATGAATTTTGCCCGTGAAAATGGCTACGTAGAAACCATTATGGGGCGTCGTAGGTATTTGAGAGATATTAACTCGGCCAATATGACGGTGAGAGGCTATGCAGAACGAAATGCCATTAATGCACCGATTCAAGGTTCTGCTGCAGATATGATTAAAATTGCGATGATCAACATCCATAAAGATATAAAAGCGCAGAATTTACAATCAAAAATGACTATGCAAGTACATGATGAGTTGGTGTTTGATGTAATTAAGAGCGAAAAAGAAGCTGTGAAAGAAATCATTACCAATAGAATGAAAACCGCCATTAAAACAGAAGTGCCTATTGAAATAGAAATTGGTGAAGGTGTAAATTGGCTTGAAGCACATTAAACTCACAATCTTATCATTCCAAGGAATGAAGAATCTGTTTCCAGAATATACATTAATAAATAGAAATGAAAAAACTAACGCTTATCTTACTCTTAGCAGTTACCAAAATCGGCTTTGCCCAGCAAGACACTACCCTTGTTTATAATAGTCCAATGTACCTAAAAGACTCTGTACGTTCTAAGTGGCGTCCAGTAGTTAAACGATTTGGAGAACTTTATCAAGTTTCATTTTATGATAAAAAAGATGTACTCAAAGAAACCATCAGTTTTGAGGATAAAAATTTAACCATCAGAAAAGGACCTTATTCTTCTTTTTATGGAATAAATATTGGAGATACAGGCTCTTATGACAAGGGACATAAACATGGCGAATGGATTAATTATAGTACTGTAAATAGTGAAAAAAGATATATTAGAAGAACAGAAAACTACTACTATGGAAAACTAGATGGAAAATTCAAACAAAATTGGCCAAACCTACAAGTACAGCAAGAAGGAACTTATGAAAACGGCAGAAAAATAGGAGAATGGAACTCCTTCTACAAAGATGGAAAACTAGCTGGAAAAGAAGTATACGATGCATACGGGAAGAAAGGTATCACCGAATATTTTTTTAATGACGGAAGACCAGCTAAATATGAAGACCTATTTTCGCCTCCTAGTTTCAACGGTGGCATAGAGGCATTTTATAGATACCTAGCTTCTGAAATCAGGTATCCAAAACAAGCTGCCAAAGACGGAGTTACAGGTACCGTTTATGTTAGCTTTACCGTAAAAAAAGACGGAAGCGTAGAAGATGTAAAAGCCGAAAAATCTCCCAATTACGAATTGGCTGATGAAGCTATAAGAATAATACAAAGATCTCCTCATTGGAACCCCGGCAAAGACTTTGGCGAACCAGTAAATGTTAAATACAATGTTCCTATTAAATTTTCTTTATAAGAAGATCTGGTATCTATAATTACAATTTAGTATTCAACTATAATCAATCCCAGTTATTGCTTTTAAGTAACTGGGATTTTTGCGATGTACCTTTTTGTAAGAAGTTCTCAAACCGAGTAAAAAATACTATATTTATCGCATGAGGGTATAATGAAGCAATAAAGCTGTAGTTACAAACATCACCAATTCCACCTTCTATAACCTTCAAACAGTTTAATAGAGAGAACTTAAAAACAACTTTGGAAAACGTTAATCATAATGATGAAGATTTACTTTTTGGCCAACTAGACATGGACGAAAAGAAATCATTTACATCTCTTTATCAAAGCCATTATGAAACTGTTTATTTTTTCCTACTAAAGTATCTAAAATCAGAAGACTTATCAGAGGACATTTGCCAATCTGTATTCTTAAAGATGTGGGAAAACAGAGATAAGTTAAATGAAATCAATAATCTTAAAGCGTACCTACTTACGATAGCTAAAAGGCAAGCCATTGATTTTCTTAAACGTGCATCTATAGAAAAGGTAGCGTTAAGTGCAATTCTACAAGCATATAAACCCATACAAAACACTACAGAAGATGCCATTAAACTAGAAGAATACATGACCTTTATTGAACGAACGCTAGCTAACTTACCCGCTCAAACAAGACAGGTTTTTATGCTTTGCCGAAAACAACAGAAAAGCTATGACGAAGTTGCTATGGAGCTGGGCATATCGCGTAATACCGTTAAAAAACACATGGTAAGATCTTTAAAAGCACTCAAAAATCTGGCTCAAAATGAATTAGGTATTCCGCTATCTATTCTACTACTCGTATTAAATTGTAAATAATTTTTTTTTGGGGGGGGGTACCCTTCAAATGTCATTAACCGTCTTATAGACACAACCCATAAATATGAAATTACGTGATCAGGACAACCACAGCAAAAAGCTGGTGGAAAGGTATTGCAATTCAACTGCGACCGACCAAGAGTTGGAAGTTTTTTTTGCTATGCTTAAAAACAACCAGTTGACCACAGAAATTGAAGATGAAATGGATAAAGACATAGATAGAGAAACAAATAAAATTACGATAGATCACCCAAAAAGGCTCAGCTCTGCTTTTAAATATGTTGCAGCAGCGGCAGTAGCAGCTATTGTAATTTCTATTTCCTTCTATTTCTTCAACGATAAGTTCAACTCTATTGGTAATTATAAAGAAGATATACAGCCAGGTGGAGATAGAGCTTTCCTAACATTAAGCAACGGAAAAAAAATTGATCTAAATAAAATATCCAACAATCAGCTAAGTGAAGAAACAGGGGTTAAAATAACCAAATTAAAAAGTGGAGAAATTACATATGAAATGGATCAAACATCAGCTTCTTCTTCATTAGCATACAATGAGATTGCGACACCTCGTGGCGGACAATTTACCGTAAAATTAAGTGACGGCACCAAAATTTGGCTAAACTCGCAAACCACAATAAGGTTTCCCGTATCTTTTGCCTCACTAAAGGAGAGAAAAGTAGAATTAAAAGGCGAAGCTTACTTTGAGGTAGCTAAAGATGCAAAAAAGATATTCTGTGTTAAAAGTCCTTTGCAAAATATAACCGTTTTGGGTACCCACTTTAACATCAACACTTTTGATCAAAACAGGGTGTTTACTACATTAATTGAAGGCAAAGTAAGCGTTACAACTGACAACCCTACTAAAAACACCATACTTATTCCATCGCAACAAGCTATGGTAACAAAAGACAATCTACAGGTAAAAGAAGTTGATGTTGATCAATTTATTGCTTGGAAAAATGGCTACTTCAGCTTTGATAATGAACCGTTATCTGAGCTAATGAGAAAAGTGGAGAGATGGTACAACGTAAATGTCGTTTTTGAAAACGATGAACTAAAAAACAAAACTTTTAGCGGTTCTATTTCTAGGCATACCAATGTCTCTCAAATCCTTAAAAAAATAGAGTTAACACAATCCGTTAAATTCAAAATAGATAACCAAACAATTACAGTATATAATTAACAAATTACCTAAACTAAACCAACCACTAAAATGAAGAAAAGAGATTATAGCTAGGAAAAAAAAATTGCCGATAAAAATAGAGTCCCGACTGCAATCGGGACTCTAATTAGGCATAGACAAATCAATTAAAAAATTCATTTAGAGCTACTTCTTCTTTTGACCAGCAGCAGTACTCTAGCTAACCTAATTCAATCAAATGTATAAAATTTCTACTAAAAAAACAGGTAGACTTTCCTCGCTTACAATTAAATTTTTAAGGATTATGAAATTGACCATAATTCTCCTGATGACTAGTCTTTGTCAGGTGAGCGCAGCTGTATTTGCCCAACGTGTCAACATCAAGAACGACAAAATATCTCTCTCTTCTGTCTTCAAAGAGATCAATAAACAAACAGGATATCATGTACTTTGGCAGCCTAATTTACTAAACGATAAATCCATTATAAGTGTCAACTTCAAAAATTCAACAATAGAAGAGGTAATGGAAAAATGTCTAGGTAGTAAAGACATCAGTTATGTTATAGAAGATAAAACCATCATACTTCATCCTAAGGAAAAATCTTTCTTCTCTAATCTGATAACTCTTTTTAACAAGATAGACATACAAGCTAAAATAGTGGACGAGCAGGGCCTTCCTCTACCTGGAGCAAGTGTAAAAGTTATTAAAACGGGGCGAACGATTTTATCAAATAATAATGGTTTCTTCGAGATCAAGAGCATAGACGAAGATGCCGAACTTACCATCTCCTTCATAGGTTTTGAGAGTCGTAGTCTTTTGGCCAAAAATATCAGCGGAAATATTGTTTTAAAAACAAAAAAAGGCGAACTGCAAGAAGTAGGCATCGTGGCGGTGTCTGATGGTTACAGAAAAATATCTAGGGAACGAGCCACAGGTTCTTACGAATTTTTAGACTCCGCGATCATCAACAGAGGGGTAAGTCCAAGTATTTTAGACCGTATAGAAAACATGGCTCCTGGTATCCTTACGTTAAGAAATCGATCTTCAGCAATCGCCAACGAACCGTTATTCTCTATTCGTGGTAGAAGTACTATTTATTCTAACGTAGAGCCTTTAGTAGTGGTAGATAATTATCCTTTCGAGGGAGATATCAATTCTATTAACCCTAATGATGTAGAAAGTATAACTATACTAAAAGATGCTGCCGCAACCTCAATTTGGGGCGCTAGAGGAGGCAATGGTGTATTAGTAATTACCATGAAACAAGGTAAGCTAAATCAAGCAACCCAAGTTTCGTTTAACAGTAGTTTTACCACAGCTCAAAAAACAGACTTATATTCTGTTCCTCAGCTTTCTTCTTCAGAGTTTATCGAAGTGCAACAGTTTTTGTATGATAAAGGTTACTATGGCTTTGCTAATCCAGCACCTGGTGATATTGTCTCTCCCGCGGTGAGAATCTTACACCAAAAAAGAAATAATCTTATTAGTGCTGACGAAGCCGAAAAGCAGCTTAGCGAATTAAGAAAACAGGACGTTAGAAAAGATCTTGCCAAATACACCTTAGATAATGTATTTAACCAGCAACATGCTTTAAATATTAGTGGCGGCGGCACCCAAAATAGATATTTTCTTTCGGCAGGATATAACAGAGGCTCTGGATCTAATGGTTCTATCAATGATCGTAAATCGTTAACCTTTAGCGATAGTTATAGTTTCCTAAATAATAGGTTACAATTAACTGCTAAGATTATTTATAGCGATAGTAAAAATGAGGCTACCAACTATAGCGTACCAACCGATGCCGTTTTTCCTTACAGTAGATTAGCGGATGATAATGGAAACCATTTAGAATTACCTTATAAATACACTAAAGCCCAAATCAATGGTTTGGCTGGCGGTACATTGTTAGATATGACCTACATTCCTTTGGATGAATTTAACTACGGCCGTAATAAAAGCCATATCCAAGATTATAGCATTAATACAGAACTCTCTTACAAAATTATAGAACCTTTACAGGTAATGTTAAGCTACCAATATGGCAGTGGTAAAACAGAAGGAAACAACATCTACGATGTAGAATCATTTCAAGCAAGAGAAACCATCAATCGCTTTACGACTTACACCTCTGCTACTGGTGTAGCTGTTCGGAATGTGCCTTATGGTGGTTCTACCGAGATCAGGCTATCAAGTTATGAAAACCATAATTTTAGAGGGCAATTAGCGTACAATAAAAATTTCGGTGCAGATCATCAAATTTCTGCACTTGCTGGTACCGAAGTAAGAAGTACGAACAGAGTAGGATCTACAAGACAAGAATATGGCTACAATAAAGAATTTGATAGCTATCAACGTTACAATGCTAATACGAACTACCCTAGTATTTTTAATGGAGGAATGTCTTCTATTTATAACCTATTTAGTAATTCCAACATTGCCAGCAGATTTTTCTCAGTATTTGCAAATGCTTCGTACACTTACAAAAACAGGTACATTATATCGGCAAGTGCACGTAAAGACGAATCTAATTTATTTGGGGTTGATGCAAACAAAAGAGGCGTGCCGCTGTGGTCAACTGGTTTGGCTTGGATTATCAATAATGAAAGTTTTTATAACGTAAATTGGTTACCTCAATTAAAGTTAAGAGCAACCAATGGGTATAGTGGAAACACTGGCACAGGGGTTTCATCACAAACTATTACTGCGTTGGGCGGCGGTACCAACTTTGGTTTAGGGCAATTCTACAACATACAAAATCCACCAAATCCAGAATTAAGATGGGAAAAAATACAACAGCTTAACCTAGGTTTAGATTTTGGATTTAAAAAGGGAATTGTATCTGGTTCGATTGAATTTTTCAGAAAAAATGCAACTGACCTAATTTCCTCACAACCAGTAGCACCACAAGTTGGCGTAGTTAACTTTAGAGGAAATTTTGCCGATGTAAAAACCACAGGGTTTGATTTAACCTTAAATGCAAAACCTTTAAGCATTGGCGGCTTCAACTGGACTACTACCTTAATTACTTCTAGAGCGGTAGATGTGATTACCAAGTTTGATGTGAAGCAAGATCCAAGAAGTTCGGTTTTAAACAATTCGCAGATCCCTAGGGTAGGCTATTCTTATTCTGCACTATTTACGTACAGATATGCTGGCTTAAATGCCCTTGGCCAACCTATGGTTTACTCCAACGGAGTACCTACTACAGATTTAGCCACCATCGTCAATTCCGCAAATCCTAATGATATTATTTATGTAGGCAATAACAATGCTAAAGTTGCAGGAAGTTTCCGTAATGATTTCAGCTATAAAAACGTATCGTTATCGTTTAATATCGCTTACCGTTTTGGTCATTATTTTAAAAGAACCGCATTAAATTACCAAAGTTTGTTTAGCGGAAACTACAAGCAACCAGACTACGCCAATAGATGGCAAAAACCTGGAGATGAGTTACACACCAACGTGCCCGCTATGACTTATCCCGTAAACAACATCAGCCAAGTGGCATTCGATTCTTCTGATGCGATTGTGGAAAAAGCAAGCAGTATACGTTTGCAGGATATTCAGTTGAGCTACAATTTCAGCAAAGCGAATTTCAAAAAACTTCCATTTAAAAATATCCAATTATACGGATACGCCTATAACCTCGGCATATTATGGAAAGCTACCGATTTGGATACTGACCCCGATTTTCCTGGGCAACCCCGAAATTCTAAGCAATTTTCTTTCGGTTTAAGAGCATCATTGTAAAAACTTTAAATAAGATCACATGAAATTCAATCATATATATCGCCATCTATTTTTATTAATACTTGCTTCCTATCTTATCATACATAGTGGTTGTAAAAAAGATTTTCTGGATAAAAAGCCTGATATGTCTTTCATTATCCCTAAGACATTACCAGAATTTGAAGGATTATTAAACAACTATGCTGTAATTAACAATACCCCAAACTTTGACATACTTTGTAGTGACGAGTATGAATTTTTGACTCTAGAAATTTGGCAAGCAACAAATGAAATCGTTAGAAATAGCTACAATTGGAACCATACGTTTTATCAAACTTCTACAGATTGGGTTAATGCCTACAAAATAATTATGTATGCAAATACGGTAATCACTGGGTTAGAAAAAATTGAGAAAACGCCTGCAAATACCATTAAATATGGTGATATAAAAGGACAGGCCTATTTTTTAAGAGCACATACGTTTTTTCAGTTAGCACAAGTTTTTGCACTTCCTTACGACCGTAGTTCGGCAACAACAGATTTAGGAATCCCTCTTCAACTAGAAGTCAACCCCAATAAGCCACAACCGAGAGCAACAATAGCAGAAACGTATCATCAAATTATCCAAGATCTAGAAGAAGCGGCGAACAACTTTTCAGATAACTTTCCGCTTAAAACTACTTTAGGCTCTAAAGCCGCAGCGTTAGCACTCTTGGCAAGAACTCATTTAGTCATGTTCGATTACCCAAAAGCCGAACTTGCAGCAAAGGCTTCATTGGCTTTAAGGGGAAATTTATTAGACTATAATACGCTTGTCACTACCTCAACCCAAGCATTTGATGTGGTAAACCCAGAGTTATTGTTTAATACTACACATGGAGATGCGTCTATAAATTTCGATTTCTATGCTATAAATTATGGCGCTTACGGCTATACTTTCAAAACAAGGGTAAATCCACAATTAATTTCACTTTACAGTACGAATGATTTAAGATTGAAGTTATTCTTTTTTCAAAGAGACGTAAGTAGTCCTGATCTATACATTAAGAATCTATACCAAGTTTCTACATTTAGTTTTGCTCCATTTAGTGGCTTAGCAACTGATGAAGTTCATCTTATTCTAGCAGAATGTTACGCCAGGGGTCAGAAAAAGGATGAAGCCGTTGCAATACTTCAAAAAATGGCAGATCACAGATATCCTACTGGATCTGTACCAACAATTGTTGCAACAGATGCTGATGAGGCTTTAAAACTAGTTTTGCTAGAAAGACGTAAGCAGCTTGTTTATCGTGGTTCTAGGTGGCTCGATGTAAGAAGATTAAACAAAACTGGTGCAGCCATTACGATGAGCAGAAATGTATCTGGAACTGTTTATTCAATCGCTCCGAATGACAAACGCTTTGCCTTACCTATTCCACAAGATGAGATTTCATTTTCAAGTATAAAGCAGAATTAATATAAAGTTCAATTTAATCCATTAGGGATAATCATTTTCTAGCCAATTATCACTAATGGTTTTACAATCATAAAATTTAGATGAAAAATATACTATCATACATTTGCTTATCCCTCGTTGTCTTTTGCACTTTGGGATGTGAAAAAGATGAAGAAAAACCAAGCATTAACACGATAAGAGTTATTAATACTTTAAGCGGCGTTCCCGGTGTTAAGGTAAATCCTGCAGGCAGCAATAGCTTCTATGCAAAAATACCTGTCATCAATTTTGGAACCAGTAATTTTATTTTTGCAGAGACTAATGCTCAAAACCTAACTGTAGTTTCTAGCTTAGATTCTAACAAAGTCTTACACCAAGAAAATCTCTCCCTACAGAGCAGCAAAATTTACAGCTTATACCTTCATGGCAGCTTAAACAACCCAAGTGCTTTTTTTGCTGAAGAAAACAATTTTCCTTACATAAAATTAGACAGAACGCCTGCTAAAGCTGATAGCGTAACATACGTACGCTTTGTTAATTTGGTAGAAAATATCCCTCTGAAAATAAATTTGCTGGGATACACAAACAGTCCGGCAACACCAGTTCGTACACATGTACCGTCTGTAGCACCTCCAACATCCTTGAATTTTAAAGCGGTTTCCGATTGGAGCAAATATCCAGCTACAGCAGCAACGAGCATTGCTTACAACTTCGAAATCAGAAATGCACTTACAGACGAGGTGCTTATTTCACAATACACTTTAACCATAACTCCCAGTGCTGGATATTTTAAAAACATATCTCTAATTGTTAAAGGCACCATTGGAGGAACCGACCAACAAGCACCAGGTATAATTAGAAGCAACTATTATAATTAATCGCTCCGCCAATCTACCCACATGAAAATTGTGGGTAGAAAACTTACTCTTTATAACAACCAAAAAAATCACACAAAAATGAAAAAAAGATCATTAATCTGCTTTGGATTATTGGCTTTTTCCTTGGCAGCTATTGCCCAAGAAAAAGGTTCCAAAGCTGTATCTAAAAGGGACAGTGTTAAAACAACACCTCCCAAACCAACCAACGAACCCAAACCCTACAAAGAGGTAATCACCGACAAGGCCGCGACCATGTCTGGCATGTTAAAAGTACATAAGATAGATCAAAAATATTTCTTTGAAATAGCCGATACCCTACTAGGTAGAGATATCTTAGTGGTAAACAGGATTAGCAAATCAGGTGCTGATGTAAGAGGATCAATGCTAGGTTATGCTGGCGACCAAATTAATGAGAATGTAATCCGCTTCGAAAAAGGACAAAATCACAAATTCTATATCAAGAGTATCTCTTTTACCGAGCGCTCTTCTGATAGCTTAGGCATGTATAAATCCGTTCTAAACTCCAACCTTCAGCCCATTTTAGCGGCATTTGATATTAAGGCTTACGCCAAAGATTCTATTAGCGGTGTTAAAGGTGCTGTAATCGATGTAACAGAGTATCTTAATAGTGATAATGAACTTTTCTATTTTGAAGCACGAACAAAAAAATCACTTTCTTTAGGGGCTCAGCTTGCCGATAGATCATATTTACAGTCTATTAGAGCATTCCCATTAAATGTAGAAATTAAGGCAATAAAAACTTACACCAAAGCTCCTATACTGCCAAACATGCCTGTACAAGGAGCTCCCGTAGCCACATTAGAGCTCAACAGTTCATTGGTATTGCTTCCAAAAATACCAATGCAACCTCGTTACGCAGATGCTAGAGTAGGTTATTTTGCTGCAACCTATACAGATTTTGATGCAAATCCACATGGAATAAAAAGAGAGGCAATGATTACCAGATGGAGGTTAGAACCAAAACCAGAAGATGTAGCAAAATATAAGAGAGGTGAACTCGTAGAACCTAAAAAACCGATTGTTTTCTACATTGACCCAGCTACCCCAAAAAAATGGGTAAAATACTTGATTGCTGGTGTTAACGATTGGCAAGTTGCCTTTGAAAAAGCAGGCTTCAAAAATGCCATCTATGCTAAAGAAGCCCCATCAGATTCTACTTGGAGCATAGAAGATGCCAGACACAGCGCCATTGTTTACAAGCCTTCTACCATACCTAATGCTAGCGGCCCACATGTACACGATCCAAGAAGTGGAGAAATATTAGAAACCCATATCAATTGGTATCACAATGTAATGGATATTTTAAGAAAATGGTATTTCATACAAGCTTCAGCCATTGATCCGAGAGCAAGAAAAGCCAAATTAGACGATAAGCTTATGGGAGATCTGATCCGTTTCGTATCTTCTCACGAGGTGGGCCACACACTAGGCCTAATGCATAACTACGGCTCATCTTCTACTGTTCCGGTAGAAAAGCTACGCGACAAAAAATGGTTAGAAACAAATGGCCATACGCCATCTATTATGGATTATGCCCGTTTTAACTATGTAGCACAGCCCGAAGACAACGTGGGTACAGCAGGTATCTACCCTAGAATTGGCGATTATGACAAATGGGCGATAGAATGGGGCTACAAATGGCTTCCACAATATAAAAATGCAACACAAGAACAACTACCACTTAGTAAGCTAATTGTAGAAAGAGTAAAGAAAAACCCTAGACTATGGTTTGGCACAGAACTAGATCCTAACGATCCTCGTGCCCAAAATGAAGATTTGGGCGATAATGCGATGTTAGCGAGTACCTACGGCATAAAAAATTTAAAACGTATACTCCCAAACTTAGTAGAATGGACTAAGGAAGAAAATGAAGGTTACGGAAATGCCAGAGAAATGTACTTAGAAGTAGTTACCCAATACAGGAGATACCTTGGCCATGTGGTTAAAAATGTTGGAGGCATGCGTACTAATTTAAAAAGCGTAGAAGAGGCTGGACTTGTTTATGAAAATGTAGAAGAGGCGACCCAGTTAGAAGCACTTGCATTTTTAAACAAAGAGTTGTTCCAAACACCTACGTGGATTTTGGCAGATAACTTATCAGGCAAGGTATCTTATGATCCAGCTAGATTATTACTTACGCTGCAAAAAGATATTTTAGGCACCGTTATGGGAATTAACACGCTTAATAAACTATTAAGTGCAACGTTAAGTAAAACGCCAACCTTAACTATAGAGAAGCTTTATACAGAAGTAAAGAAAAGTGTCTGGACAGAGCTTAGTACTGGTTCAAATATTGATATCTACAGAAGAAATCTTCAAAAAAACTATGTAGACAACTTAAAGAGAATGCTTACTCCAAGCAGTATGTCGGGTATTACCCCACAGCAAATGCAAATGTTCAATATCATTGATATTAATGCAAATGATCTCTCTACTTATGGCAAAATGCACCTCACCGAACTGAAATCAGATATTGAAAGTGCTATACCTAAATTTGAAGGAATTAGTAAATACCATCTTACAGACATGTTAGTGATCATTAACAATATTCTTGATCCTAAAAAGTAGTTCTGTTTGAAATTAAGGCTAACAAAAAAAGCTGGACAGTGCGTCCAGCTTTTTTTATATCATCGTGTTATTACAATACAATTGTCTCGCCTATTTCTGGCAATAACAATTGTTTTTGCGCCCTCTTGAAAACCTCTGTAGCCGTATATTTATCAATAGCAATTACAGGAAAAGAATCATAATGTACGCCTATTACTCTATGGCAATTAACATATTCTGCCGCAATAGCAGCATCGTCCGCATCCATCGTATAATTACCTCCAATTGGCAAGATCGCGTATTCTAACTGATATAATTCTGCCAAAAGCTTCATTTCTATAGTTAAACCCGTGTCTCCAGCAAAATAGATTTGCTTACCATC
Source organism: Flavobacteriaceae bacterium PS02338 (assembly GCA_029959615.1). Lineage (GTDB taxonomy): Bacteria > Bacteroidota > Bacteroidia > Sphingobacteriales > Sphingobacteriaceae > Pedobacter. The sequence continues at coordinate 632,133 of JASCOD010000001.1, forward strand.
AACATCTAAAACAAAACCAGCAGGATTACCTCCATAAGAGCCATCAGGCAAACTACTTGAATGTGTAGCAGTAACCATACGAACCGTTCCAAAATCGAACTTAAACTTGCCAATGTTCATATCATGGATATTTGTAACGCCCTGCTTTTGTAGCCAACCAGCAATTTCTGGCATACAAATCACTTTGGCATTGGTTCTCTTAGCAATATCTACTAAATCACCAACGTGGTCGCCGTGACCATGACTTACCAAAATATAATCAGCTTCAATTTTTGTTACATCAATAGCTTTTGCTAAAGGATTTCCACTAATAAAGGGGTCAAACAATAACTTTGCAGAAGAAGTTTCTAATAAAAAACACGACTGCCCATAGTATGTATATTTCATCGTTTCAAATATTATTTGCCAAATAAACCACCAAAACCGCCCAACATGTCTTTTGTTGCGGCTTGCATTTCTATAGCGCTCACCTGTTCCGCCTGTATCAAAGCTTTATTTACCGCAGCTTGCAAAAGCTCCTCCAGCTCTTCTCTGTCGGCTTGCTCATAAAACTCATCAGTAATTGCGATAGATGTTATTGCTTTATTTGCTGTTGCAGTAACTTTTATTGCACCACCTTCTACTTCACCAAATACCGAAATGGTATCTAATCTCTTTTTTATTTCTTCGGCTTTGCCTTGTGCAGCCATTAATTTATCAAACATATATTTCCTTTTGAATGCCCTAAAATACAAAAAACCCTCTAGTTAAACTCCGAGGGTTCCATATTGGTTTTTAAAATATGCTATTATTTTACTTGTTGATACCTGTAATCTGTAGCTCAACCCTTCTGTCGTTCTTTTCCCCTTTACCTAATGGAAAGTTTGACATCATCCCTTTATAGGTTAGTCGCTTTGCATCTACTCCTTTATATATCAGATAATCGTAGATGATTTTTGCACGGGCTTGCGATAAGTTATATTCTCCCGTTTCGAAATCCCTAACATCTTTGCCTGGTGGATTACAACAAATATGGCCTAAAATAGCAATGTTATATTGTTTTTTTTCCTTAATGATTTTTGTGATCCTTTCTAATACGGGAATTGATTCTTCTAAAAGCAAAGACCTACTATTTTCAAAAAGGATATTATCCAAAATAATCTTGTCTCCAACTTTCAGCGTATCAGAAAGAATAGAATGCTCGGTCGTAAAGCTCTTTTTTACATAGCCAATTACCAAATCAACTCTTCTGTTGTAAGCCCGTTGCTCGTTAACATTTTTAGGCTCCTTAAGACCAACCTTCCCATTTCCTGTTAATAATTGAACCTTTTCAGTATTGATGCCCCTTTGTTGAAGTAACGATTTGATATAATTTGCTCTTTGTACAGATAGCGTATCATTGTATCCTTTTCGCCCTCTATCGTCGCAATAACCCAATATAGAAATTGAAACAATATCTGCAGAGTCCATCTCACTTACAAATTGTGAAAAAACCTCTTTTTGCTTGTCATCAAGCACATTAATATCTGTATCAAAGAAAAAACTGGTGATCTTTTTTTTCTGTGCATGGGATACACTTATTGAAAGTGACATACATAATAGGATCAATATAAATCCTTTATTTAGCATAGACGTTTATCATTTGGCAGTATAAAGATAGAAAAACTTCATTCTTTACAAAACAAAGCGATTTAATATTCTCTCTGTTTTATGATTTTACATCATTTTGCCCTTTCGTACTGTGATGGCCACTCCGTATCTACGTTTAATTGCTTAGCGGCATGCAGTGGGAAATATGGATTTCTGAGGAGTTCTCGGGCCATAAATACCAAATCTGCTTGGTTTTGTTTCAACACATCTTCAGCTTGTCTTGCTTCTGTAATTAAGCCAACGGCACCTGTTAAAATACCTGTTTGTTTTTTTATTTCTTCGGCAAATCTGATTTGGTAACCAGGTGCTACTGGAATTTGCTGCGCTCGTGACAGTCCGCCTGTAGAAGTATCAATCACATCTACACCTTTTTCTTTCAAAATCTTTGCAAGCTCAACAGATTCTTCTTCGTTCCACCCTCCTTCAACCCAATCAGTAGCAGAAATACGAACAAATAATGGGTTTTCACTTGGCCAAACTTCTTTTACAGCAGCAACTACCTCTAGCAAAAGCCTAATTCTATTTTCGAAACGACCTCCATACTCATCATTACGTTGGTTACTTAATGGAGATAAAAATTGATGCAACAAATAACCATGTGCAGCATGTACTTCTACTACGCTAAACCCAACATCTAAAGCTCGTTTGGTAGCTGCTTTAAAATCAGATTTTACTTTTTCAATTCCTGTTGCATCTAAAGCAATGGGCATGGTATCTTTTGGATTGAATTGAATGGCACTGGGAGCTACGGTATCCCAACCGCCCTTATCTTTATCTACTTGAGCCGGGTTTTCCCAAGGAATATCAAAGCTAGCCTTTCTACCTGCATGGGCTAACTGAACACCAGCTACTGATCCATTTTCATGGATGAAATCTACGATTTCTTTGAGTTTTGCTTTATGCTCATCTTTCCAAATACCCAAATCTGCAATAGAAATTCTGCCTTCGGGAGAAACAGCCGTTGCTTCGGTAATGATTAATCCAGCACCACCAACTGCCCTGCTCCCCAAATGTACCAAGTGCCAATTGTTCGCAAAACCATCAATAGAAGAATACTCGCACATTGGCGAAACCACAATGCGGTTCTTCAACACCACATTTTTGATCTGTATAGAAGAAAATAATATCGACATATCTAATTTTTAACACAATTTAACAGAAGGCTGCATTCTAACCACATTTCAAATCCAAATATGACCTTTTAGCGACTGATACCCTCTATTTACCGACACTCCTTTGGATTTAACCTTTCGAATGTTTTATGTTTGAAAGCACTGTTCACCTCCTAATCTAAACGACATGAAAAACCTAATTAACTTAATTTTAAAGACTAGCACTTTGGTAATTATATTGATGGCAAGCGCATGTTCAAAAAAGAATGATACAACGGACTCTACAACTACCACAGGAGGAACGGCTACCATTAGCGACACAGGAATTGCTTCAGGAACAGCAGAGGGCTCTACAGAAAAAGGAGCAAATGCTGACGACTTAATTGAGAATTCTACTTTTAACAGTACCATTTCTATCAATTTTGGAACTACCAACACCATTACCAATCCGCTAAGTGCTGCCGGTGTAACGATTACTGAGAACGGTGGTGATATCACCATTACATCTACAGCAACTGGTGTAGAATTTCTATTATCGGGTACCACCACCAATGGTTCTGTAAAGATCTATAGCGAAAAGAAGTTCAAGACAACTTTAAATGGGGTGAACATTACTAATAATGATGGCCCAGCAATCAATATCCAGTCGAGCAAAAGGAATTTTATGGTAATTAATGCCAACACCACCAACAGCTTAACCGATGGAACCACCTATGCTACTTCTACAGAAGACCAAAAGGGAACCATTTTTAGCGAAGGGCAGATTATTTTCACTGGAACAGGAAATCTAAATATCAAAAGTAATTACAAACACGGCATCGTGAGTGACGATTATGTAAGGATTATCTCTGGAAATATTACCGTTACCGGTGCTGCTTCAGATGGTATTCATGCAAATGATGCAGTAGTTATTGATGGGGGAACGATTAACCTTACTGCAAATGCAGATGGCATCCAAGCAGAAGAAGGGCACATCATTATTAACGACGGAACGATAAATATAGTAGTGGTTGAAGACGGAATTACCGCATCTTACGAAGGAACTGACGCTACCATTCTTCCTTATGTAAATATTAATGGCGGAACAGTAACAGTAAAATCTACCAAAGGTGAAGGCATTGAAAGTAAAAGTATTTTAACGATCAATAAAGGAACTGTGGTGACCAACACTTACGATGATGGGCTAAATGCTTCTACTGCAATTTACATCAATGGAGGTATGGTTTATTCAAACGCCACCAACAACGACGCAATGGATTCTAACGGAACATTTACCATTACCGGAGGAATTGTAATTGCTGCGGGTGCTGGTGCCCCAGAAGCGGGTATAGATTGCGATGCCAAAACTTTGAAAATTACTGGAGGTTTAGTGGTTGGCATTAGCGGGGCAACTAGCGGCCCAACAGCAAGCGTAACCACCGTTAGGGCTTTAGTAATGGGCAGTGGAGCTGCAAACACTATCGTTCATATAGAATCGGCAGATGGAACGGAAGCTTTGACTTTTTTGGCACCAAAATCATTCAGTACGTTACTATTTGCTAGTGCGAAGCTCAAAGCGACGACTAGCTACAATATTTACACCGGAGGTTCGGTAACCAACGGAACATCCTTTAACGGACTTTACCTAACAGGAACTTATAATAAAGGCACCAAGGGTAGTTCGTTTACTACAACCAATGTGGTTACACAAATTGGCGGTAGTATCAGTAGAGGATAATTAACAAGCACTTCTTAATTCCTTAATAGTTTGAGCGGGCGAGATGTGGATGCATTAACCCCGCTTTTTTATTTCTATTTGTCGTCATTGCCAGCCTGACTGACAATTATAATGTGATAAAAGGCAGGAATATATATCGCTTTAGGATTAATTAGCGGTCGCTGTTCCGGATTTGTAATCCAGAACTATTTATCTGCGGATTTAAAATCCGCAATTCGAAAAGACGAGATTACAAATCTCGATTAGCGAGAACAAGAATAGATTTCTACCAAAAAATCAAGGCATTTACGAGAGAAATTCTATTCAATTTTAAAATTTACAGCTTACCAATCGGCATATAGCCCAATACAATTTCATCTTCTAGCAAACCATCTACTGGTATAAAAACCAACTGATATTTAGCTTTCATATCCTCTGGCAGAACATCTTCAATTTCAAAAACATCATCCACATCTACACCATATTTATCATCAATATGCGGACTGAAATATTGCTTAAAGAACTTGCTTTCCTTGGCATTTTTAGTGGCTACAGCTTTGTCTTCAGCTACCATCAGCATCTTGTAGTGCAACTCTTCAAAAACATTGCTTTGATATCCGCCTAAATTCATAAAAAATAAGCGATTTGTTGAAGCGACTTTATCGCTCTTTTCCACCACTTTTACTTGATATCCATTTACGTTATTTACAATTCTATAAGCATCCAAATGTATTTTACCATTCGCTTCAGGCCAAAAAGCATTAATTGCAGGCACTAATTCCTTTACTTCATTGGCAATAGCGAAGAAGATATCATGTTGCTCGGTGTGTCTTCCTTTCGGCTTACAGCCCAATAAAATCATAAATAGCTTTGGTGGATTGGTCATATCTTTTTGAATTTTGCCACAGATGCACAGATATCTTTCTTTCAATATTCAAATTATCTATTTTCAAATCTGTACATCTGTGGCTTCTTTATTAACAGAAGCATAAAGTTAAGCTAAAACAAAAACATTTATCTTCACGTTTAAGAAGAAATCTCTATACCATGTCTATTAACCAACTCCCGCCAGATGGCGGAATGCTGTATACGGAAACCAATATGGCTCAGCTTTTTCCAGAGCCATTAAATGCCATTACTGCTGTATTTTTCTTATTCATTGCCATTTTCTGGACAATTAAAATCAAAGGAAACTTCAAAGCTAATCCGTTTTTAACTTATTGTTTAATCTTACTTTACATAGGCGGAATAGGTGGTACCGTGTATCATTCGCTAAGGCAGTGGTCGGTATTTATCATGATGGACTGGATGCCAATTATGTTACTCTGCGTATCTGCTGGGATCTACTTTCTAGCGCAAAGCACCAGATGGTATTATGCCGTTTCAATGGTTTTCGGCTATGCTGGCTTGCAGTTTGCGCTTCGAGATTTGCTAACTGCAGAAAATGCCCATCTTTTCATCAATATTAACTATGCGATGATGGCCTTATTGGTTTTAGTTCCCGTTTTAATTCATCTCATCTACACTAAGTGGAAAGCAGGGAAATGGGTCGGTTTTGCATTGCTATCTTTCGCTTTTGCACTCACCTTTCGCATAGCTGACAAATGGGAATGGGTAAGTTTTGGAACGCATTTCTTGTGGCACAGCTTTGGAGCGATAGCTACTTATTGTATGTTCAACTACATCTATCTCACCCAACAAAAAAGAACTGAATTGCCAGCCGCAATATAAAAAGCTAAAAATTCGTATTTTGAGCACATGAAGATTTTATTTTTCTCTGCCAAGCCCTACGACCGTCAGTTTTTCGAAAAAAGTAATGAAAGCTACGGCTTTGAGTTAGAATTTTGGGAAACGCACTTAGGGCCACACATCGTGGATGCCATCAAAAAAGACACTTTTGATGTCGTATGTGTTTTTGTAAACGATAAGCTCACTGCAGAGGTAATTGCGGTGCTGGCAGAAAAAGGCATCAAAATAATTGCTTTACGTTGCGCAGGCTTTAACAATGTTGATTTAGATGCGGTAAAAAAACATGGGTTGAGACTTTGTAGAGTCCCTGCTTATTCGCCGCAAGCCGTTGCTGAACATGCCGTCGCGATGTTACTAACACTTAATCGAAAAACACACAAAGCATACAACCGAACTAGGGAACAAAACTTTTCGCTAAATGGATTGATGGGCTTTAATCTCTACCAAAAAACAGTTGGCGTAATTGGAACCGGTAAAATAGGAGCCGCTTTCTGTAAAATAATGTTAGGCTTTGGTTGTAAAGTTCTTGCCTTCGACCCCTACGAAAATGAAGAACTAAAGAAGCTAGGTGTAAGCTTCCTTCCCTTTAACCAGGTCATTAAAGCTGCCGATATTATTTCCCTACACTGCCCTTTAACAGATGAAAATCGCTATCTGATAAACGCCGATACACTCCATACAATCAAAAAAGGCACGGTAATCATCAACACAAGTAGAGGTGCATTAATCAATACCAAAGATGTGATTGAAGCTTTGAAAGCTGGTCAGATTTCGAGCTTGGGGATAGATGTTTACGAGCAAGAAGAGAAATTGTTTTTCAAGGACTTATCGGGCAGTATTATTGGCGATGATGACATTCAACGCTTAATTAGTTTCCCGAATGTATTAGTAACAGGCCACCAAGCGTTTTTTACTCAAGAAGCACTAGCAGAAATTGCCTCAAGTACATTAAGCAGTGCTGCTGCCTTAATTAAAGACGAGAAACCAAGTGATGAAAATGCAATATTGGCTTAATACGCCTTGATTATTCTCTTGCAATTGAGCGTCATCTCAAGCCCTAGTACAATTCCCGTTCTACATAAATCGGCCTTGGCCTGTTCGGAAAGCAATAATTAGCCAAAGCGTAAACTTTAACAGAATAGGGCGCAGCCGTGGCTTTTTGTCCACTTTTTCAGCTACAGGAAAGTAGAACCCGCGGTACCGACAAGCTATTAACATAAAAAAGGAGCTAATGACGTAGCTCCCTTAATATTTCTTTACAGCGTTGTTCTACTTCTAAACTTACTGGGTCAAATAAATCGTTGTCATAATATGGATCCCTTACTTCTCCATCGACAAGAAAAAGCCTGACTTTTTGACGATGCTCCTGCGTTACGGCAAGATTTAAAACATCCTTCAAATTGTTTCTATCCATTACCAAGATATGGTCATATTCTTCGAAAAATTCGGTACTGAAATGTCTCGCTCTCTGAGTTCCAATTTCGTAGCCTAAATTACGGGCAGCTAAAACACTTCTCCTATCTGGCGGATTACCCACATGCCAGTTACCCGTACCAGCGCTGTGCACTTGCCAACCTAAATTTTCTTTATCTGCTAAATGCTGCAATATACCATGTGCCAAAGGCGAACGACAGATATTGCCTAAACAAACCATAAGGATTTTCATTTTCTGGAATAAGGATAAAAGAACAAGGAGCAACGACCGTTCATCGAACTTTCGGCAATTAAACAATTTATCAATTCGAACAGTTAACCAACTATTTATAAATCTCGTTCAAAACCTTCGCCAAACGAACGCCACCTTTTAATAACTGATTGTTTAATGTACCAATCCAATCGAAGTTGTAATTGTAACTTAGTTTATCGTCATTTTTAATTCCGGTAGCGTAAATCTTATTGCAAACTTCGTAAGATTCGAAAATGCAATCTTTCAAGCTAGCCTTATTCCACTCTGTTAACTGTTGTGGGGTAGCAAAGTTGATAGATTTAGTATATTCAGTATAGCTCAACTGTTGGAAATCGATCAGTTGCTCATCCCAAACTCTATGTAAGTTAGATTTGGTACCAAACCACATCACAGAAATTCTATTACCTCCTAAATCTTCTTTTCTTGCCGTGTGCATTGGTTGGTGCATATCTCCCATTAAGTGTACCAATAAACGCATAGCAAATACTTTTTTATCTGCTGGCGTTTTAGGATTCTTCAACAAAGCAATCATTTCATTGGTTTTGCTGTAGATGTTAGCATCCTTAAAGCCATCTAAGAAATTGCTCATTCCACTTTTATCCAAACCTTCTGGCAAGTTAACGTAGTGCCAGTTATTTAGATATTTATAAGTCGTATCCGATTTGATAAAATCAGCCCAATTCGCACTCATAGCCAAAGTTTCGTTACCTAAAATTTGCTTAATGCTTTTACGAGCATTTGGCGTTAAATAGCTATCGGCAATTTCCCCAACAATGCGGTGACCTAATACCCCCCAAGCACTAGCAGCAATTGGAGCATAAACAAAGGCAAATGCAAGGATTAATCTTTTTAAATTTTTCATGATTTTTCAATTATCGTCATTGCGAGGTACGAAGCAATCTTACAACATTTAAAGGTAGAACATTCGCTTTAAGATTGCTTCGTACCTCGCAATGACGCAAAAATGCCTAAAGCGCCTTTTGTACGCAAGTTATTTTTTCTTTTAATTTAAGTTTTACCTCCATTTGGTCGCTCAAATTCTCCAAATCCAATTGCTCAGCACTCCAAGAATTTACCTTAAAGCTACTGATGTATCGCCCATGGCGGTAACAGCCCGAAACTTTCTGTTTGTAATTCGGTTTGGTAAAATCGCCAACTAATATTAAGGTATCGTTACGTAGCTGATAAGTTCCTTTCGCATATTCTTTCCAAACGCCATTATTGAAACACTCTTCTTCGTAATAATTCACTTTAGAATGCGTGGTAAAATCAACGTAGAACGAATCGCAGGTAAACTTAAAATGATGTTGGGTATAGTTTTGCAATTGCGCCTGATTGGCAATGCTGTCTTGGTTCCAAACGCCCTGCAAAAAGGTTTCGCCTTTGCCCTGTACGTCGGGTAGGCGGGAACAGGAGAAAAAAAGAAGTAAAAAGTTGAAAGTAAAAAGTAAAAAGTAAAGGCCTTTCTTATTCATCATTGCGTAAACATTAAACTTTCTACTTTCAACTATAAAAACCTTATTTCAAGCTACCCACCATTTCTTCCGGCTTCACCCAAGCAGTAAATTGCTCGTCGGTTAATAAACCAGTTTCAATAGCAGCTTCTCTTAATGTTTTATTTTCTTTATGTGCTTTCTTCGCAATTTTAGCAGCATTTTCGTAACCAATGTGTGGGTTCAAAGCAGTAACCAACATCAATGAGTTTTCCATGTGTTGTTGAATTACCGGACGATTTGGCTCAATGCCTTCTGCGCATTTATCGTTGAAAGAAACACAAGCATCACCAATTAAACGACCACTTTGTAATACGTTCGCCGCAATTACAGGTTTAAAAACGTTCAACTCAAAATGTCCGTTACTTGCACCAATGCTTACTGCCACATCGTTACCCATTACCTGTGCACAAACCATCGTCAACGCTTCTGGCTGTGTTGGGTTCACTTTACCTGGCATAATCGATGAACCTGGCTCGTTATCAGGAATGATGATTTCGCCAATACCGCAACGAGGACCAGAACTTAACATACGGATATCGTTCGCAATTTTCATCAACGAAACCGACACCCTTTTGTAAGCACCAGAAAGCTCAACCATTGCATCGTGAGCAGCTAAGGCCTCAAATTTATTAGGTGCAGTTACAAAAGGCAAGCCCGTTAAATCAGCGATTTTTTTAGCTACCAAAACATCGTAACCTGCAGGTGTATTTAAACCAGTTCCTACAGCAGTACCACCAAGAGCCAATTCTTTAATCATCTCCAACGCATTGTTAATAGCTCTTAAACCATTATCAATTTGCTGTACGTAACCAGAAAATTCTTGTTTCAAAGTCAATGGCGTAGCATCCATAAAGTGGGTACGACCAGTTTTTACAATATCGCCCCAGCTTTCAGCTTTGCTATCTAAAGTGCTTCTCAGTTTTTGTAAACCTGGGATAGTCACCTCAACCGCTTGTTTATAAGCTGCAATGTGCATTGCTGTTGGGTAAGTGTCATTGCTTGATTGCGATTTATTTACATCATCGTTCGGGTGTAACGACTTTTGTTCATCTAACAAATTACCACCACCAATTACGTGACCACGGTTAGCAATCACTTCGTTACCGTTCATGTTACTTTGCGTGCCCGAACCAGTTTGCCAAATTACCAATGGAAATTGATCGTCTAATTTTCCTGCAATTACTTCATCGCAAGCTTTAGCGATTAAATCAGTTTTTTCTTTAGAAAGTACTCCCAGTTCGTTATTCGCTAATGCAGCAGCCTTTTTCAAGTAGCCAAAAGCGTGGATAATTTCCTTAGGCATCGACGCCTCTGGTCCAATTTTGAAATTGTTTCTAGAGCGTTCAGTTTGTGCTCCCCAATATTTGTCGGCAGGCACTTGTACCTCGCCCATAGTATCGTGTTCTATTCTAAAACTCATGGTAATTGAAAATTATTTTTGCCCAAATTTAACCTTTTTGCCTCGTAAAGGAAATATATTTAGAAACGTTACATAAACATTAGAAAAACATTGGAGCAAGCGTTTCGGAAACTTTAGTCCCACTGTCCGTTGTAATCTTTTTTATGTTCCGCCATCACTGCCCTTGTGTCATGCTGAGTTTATCGAAGCATCTACTACTTAACTTACAATCCTTCGACAGGCTCAGGATGACACCTACAAAAAAGGATTTCTACTTCCATCGGGTTTAAATAACATTAACATGTGCAACTATGAGCTTTGCGTTCTTTGCGATTTCTTCACTCTTCTTTGCGGTTATTTTTAAACCGCAAAGGTTTAAAAGGTACGCCAAGGTCGCAAAGTCTTAATTCCAAATACTGCTCAAAGCAACATCGTTACTATTTCAAACCCTGCCTTTCCTACTTTATGGTTTTAGTTTTATTTAAATTGCCACAAGTTTGAGGAAAATTAAAACAATGAAAAAACTACCGCTTTATCTAGCTTATACACTGGCAATTACTTCTACATTAACTGTAGTTGGTGCATTAATGAAAATTTTACATTTAAACGCTACGTTTTCAACTTTCTTTTTAGCTTTTTCAGTAATATCTCCTATTCTTTTTATAATCTTAATCATTTTTATGACAATAAGATTGTATAAAAAGACTGACGAAACCAAGAATGCTAAACTCCAAAAAGAAATTGCCAAACTTCAACTTAACTCTGTTCGCTCCCAATTAAACCCTCATTTTATATTTAACGCATTAGCTGGCATTCAAAACTTGATGAACAAAAATGAAATTGACAACGCCAACAAATACTTATCGAAGTTTGCTCGGTTAACCCGCAACGTACTTGATGATAAAGAATTGATTTCATTAGCTCAAGAAGGAAAATTATTAGATGATTACTTACAAATGGAGCAATTACGATTTGGGTTCAAATACAAAATCAACCAAGAGGAAGATTTAGATTTAGAGAATATCGAGATCCCAAGTATGTTGCTACAGCCTTTTGTAGAAAATGCGGTAAAACATGGCATATCGCAAAAAGCTGCCCATGGAGAAATTATCATCGTATTTAATAAACAAGCAAATGATTTAGTGTTAAAAATTACCGATAACGGGAATGGCTTTGATACCGTAAAAAAATACGGTGGTCTAGGCTTACAACTAAGCGACAACAGAATAGCATTATTAAATAGCATTTATAGAGAAAATCGCTTTACTTTAGAAAAGCAATCAAGCAGTGAGGGGACTACAATCAACTTAATCCTAACTGATTGGCTATAAATAGATGAAGGCAATTTTAATAGACGACGAAATTTCTAACTTAGAAAACCTACGGACTTTGTTAGAAAAACACTGTCCGCAGGTTAATATCATAGCAGCATCGCAAAATGTAAATGATGCCGTAAATGCTATTGAAATGCACTTGCCCGACTTGGTTTTTCTAGACATTCAAATGGGTAAACAAACAGGTTTTGATGTGTTAAAAGTATTACCTCATCGTAATTTCGAAGTGATTTTTGTTACCGCTTACGACCAATATGGCATCCAAGCAGTTAAATTTGCCGCACTAGATTACCTCTTAAAGCCAGTAGACATCGATGAATTAAAAACAGCCGTTAACAAAGCTAGTCAGAAATTAGCAGCGCAAACACAAACATCACAACTTGATTTTTTGTTGCAGCAGCTTAAACGACCCGAAGCTGCTACAAGCAAAATTGCGCTACCCATGCAAAGCGAAATCAGATATATTGCCTTATCAGAAATTATTCGCTGTGAAGCTGATAACACTTACACTTTTTTCTACCTAACAGACAACGAAAAGATTTTAGTTTCTAAATCTTTAAAAGAGTACGCTGATTTATTAAAGCCCAATGGATTTCTAAGAACGCACCAAAGCCATTTGGTAAATCCAGCCTTTGTAAAGAGTTGGCTTAAAGAAGATGGAGGTATATTACTCTTAACTTCTGGAGATAAAATCCCTATTTCGAAACCGAACAAAGATATAGTAAAGCAAGCTCTGCAACAGCTTTAGGTAAATTGTGACGCTTGAGACAAAATGCTAGTTAGCGAAGACGCCAACATCTAATTGAAAAAAATCCGTGCATTTGTGGCTTAAATTCTCAAGCTAAAAACAATGTTTAAAACTCTTTTACCGTTATCTTTTCAAGATTACGTAATTTTCCAGCTTTTATAACCACGTTGCACACATCAATGAGACTAAATATACTACTAACCGCTATAACCCTATCCATATTTACGCTAAATGCTTGTACCAGCAAAGAAGAAAAGGAAAAAAAAGTTGCCGAAGACAAGAAAGTTAGAAAAGCTGAAGACGATAAAGCAGATAGCCTGTTATTAGTTTACGATAAAAATAAAGAAGACAAGTGGATTGCTGATTTTATCAATAATTTGCACAAAAAATACAATTTTAACGGCAACGTTTTGGTTGCCAAAAAAGGTAAAATCTTGTACCAAGGTGCTAAAGGTTGGGCAGATTACCTACATCGCGACAGCTTAAAAATAAACTCCGAGTTTGAACTGGCATCTATTACCAAAACTTTTACCGGTACCGCAATTATGCAGTTAGTAGAAGCTGGCAAGTTAAACCTAGACGACAACGTTAAAAAGTTCTTCCCTAATTTCCCTTACGACAGCATTACCGTTAGACTTTTATTGCCACACCGTAGCGGCATGATGAATTATGTTTACTTCATCGATGACATTTGGCGCAAGGAAAAACGACCGATGAAAAAAGGCGTGACCAATCAGGAAGTGATGCAGGTAATTGCTGATAAGAAGCCTAACCCCTACACTAAACCAGACCGTGTTTTTCATTACAACAACTCCAACTACATGGTATTGGGAGCTATTATCGAAAAGGTTACTGGCATGCGTTACTCGCAGTACATGATGGAGCATATTTTTAAACCAGCGGGGATGAAAAACACCCACGTTTACTCTAAAGCAGAATACGAAAAAATACCTGTGGATGTAGTTGGTCACGATCGTAACAGCTTTAGATATTCGGTAGTACAAAATTTCTTAGACGGACCAGTTGGCGATAAAGGGATTTACAGTACCATCCATGATTTGGTGCTATTTGATAAATATCTACGCAACGAAAGACTGTTAAAAAACTCGACTTTAGATTCTGCATACGTTGGTCGTAACAAAGCGATTAAAGGACATTTCAATTATGGCTACGGTTGGCGCTTGTTCGAAGAGAAAGGTAAAGCCAAAGTAGTTTACCATACTGGCTGGTGGCATGGTTTCCGCCATATCTACGTTCGCGATTTGGATAAGGATATCATCGTTATTTTCTTAGGCAACGTAACTAATGGAAGTTTGATGCAATTGGACGAATTGTACAAATATCTGAAAATGCCAATCATTCGTAAAGGCGCATACACTGGTGCTGGCGCTGCTCCTGGCACAGACGAAGATTAATTTCTAAAACTAATGAGTTCCACGACAACCATAAAAACAGATAGACTTCTTCTACGAAAGATCATACCAGAAGACATACAAAATATCTACAAAGGTCTGTCGCACCCAGATGTAATCAAATACTACGGGGTCAGCTTTACTTCACTGCAAGCTACGGAGGAACAGATGATTTGGTACAGGGAATTGGAAGAAACCGAGACTGGCATTTGGTGGGCTATTTGTTCGCTAGACGGTCAGACTTTTTATGGTGCTGGTGGTTTCAACAACCTTAGCAAAGTGCACAAGAAAGCCGAGATAGGATTCTGGCTACTTCCTGAATTTTGGGGCAAAGGTTTGATGCAAGAAGCATTTCCTTTAATTTGCAATTATGGCTTCGAAACACTAAGCTTAAATAGAATTGAAGGTTTCGTTGACGGTGATAACCTAAATTGTAAAAAAGCGGTGGAGAAACTTAACTTTAAGTATGAAGGTACCATGAGAGATTGTGAAGTAAAAGATGGTAACTTCCTAAGCATTGATATTTATTCGAAGTTAAAAAGCGATTAGTAAGCATAACCTGTGCTTTAAAATTTAGACTTACTAAGTTTTCGAAACTTCTTAAGTCTTTTCAAACGGAAACTTTCAAAATCTTACTACATTAACAATGATTTTTGCTAAATTTGTTAGCAAATGAAAAGAGCAGGAGTTGCCGATTTACCTTTACATTATGGAGCTGTGCCACCTTGGTTGGCAGAGCGAATGGCTAAATTGGGCTTGGCAATTACCGAGCAGATTTTAGCCAATAAAGGCAAAGACGATTTCTTGAGCAGAATGAGTAGTCCCTTTTGGTTCCAAAGTTTGGGCGCTGTAATGGGTATGGATTGGCATTCTTCGGGCATTACTACTTCTGTCATGGGTGCTTTAAAAAAAGCCATCAATCCTAATGCAGCTACCTTTGGTTTATACGTTTGCGGAGGTAAAGGAAAATTCTCGAGAGAAACGCCTGCCGAACTTACCAAATTTGCACAAACAAACGGATTAGATGGTGACCACTTAGTTCGCAGTAGTAAACTCTCTGCGAAGGTAGACAACACGGCTATCCAAGATGGTTTTCAGCTTTACCAACATAACTTTATCGTCAGTACCGAAGGCAATTGGACCGTGGTGCAACAAGGCATGAGCGATGAAAGCTCTACCGCCCGTAGGTACCACTGGCATTCGGCAAACATACAATCTTTCACAGATGCGCCTCACACTTTCATTTACGGACAGAACCAAGGTAAAATCTTAAACCTCACTGATAAAAAGGCACAGCCAATTAAAGCTTCAATGCTAGAGATGATGGCGGAGCCTCCAAAGAAAATGCTAGCTGAAATTAGCAAATTGGTCATGCCCAAACATCATGATGTACAAGCAAAAGATGTAGATTTAAAACGCTTGGGTTCTATATTATGGTTAGCTCAAAATAATAACATTTCTAATTTCGACGAATTACTGCTTTTAGAAGGCTTGGGGCCACGAACGTTACAATCTTTAGCACTAGTGAGCGAAGTAATTTATGGTACACCCTCACGCTTTAAAGACCCCGCTAGGTTTTCGTTTGCCAATGGAGGAAAAGATGGGCACCCATTTCCTGTGCCTGTTGATGTTTACGACGAGACCATCAAAACCTTAAACGACGCCATAAAAAAATCAAAGATTGGAAATACAGATAAAGCTCAGGCTATCCAATCGCTTTCGCAGATTGCTGCCCGAGTAGAACAAGATTTCATCCCAAATGGAAATTTCGATGAATTAATTGCAAAAGAAAGAGCGGATTCTTGGAAATACGGCGGCAGAACTGTTTTTGGAAAAGCAAAGAGACAAAACAACAATCAGCTAAGCCTTTTCTAACACACAAAACACCTTAAACCAGAACAAAAATCCATTAAAATTAATAAAAATACAAAATTAACATATATTTAGAGCAAAAACACACTCTAAATCATGCAAAAACAAAAAATAACGCTAAAAAAATCCTTATCATCCACACATCTCTGGGCAATTGGTGTTGGATTAGTGATTTCTGGAGAATATTTTGGCTGGAATTATGGCTGGGGTGTCGCTGGCACAGTAGGAATGTTAATTGCTACACTCATCATTACTGTTTTATATTTTACCTTTATCTTCAGCTTTACCGAACTTACGAGTGCAATTCCCAATGCAGGAGGACCTTTTTCATATTCTCTTCGAGCATTTGGACCTTTTGGCGCACTCATTGCCGGTTATGCCACTTTGATTGAATTTTTATTTGCCACACCCGCAATTTCACTCGCTCTAGGCAGCTATATCCATTTTCTATATCCGATATTTCCCACGATAGAAGTAGCCATTTTTTCTTATCTCATTTTCACAATCATCAATTTATTGGGCATTAAAGAAGCAGCATGGTTTGCGCTAATCATGACTATTTTAGCCATAGCAGAATTACTGTTGTTTATTGGCGTTGCCGCACCACACTTTAAAGCAGAAATCTTTTTTAAAGATCCGATGCCTTTTGGTTGGGCAGGTGTATTTTCGGCTTTACCTTTTGCCATTTGGCTATATGTTTGTTTGGAAGGAATTGCGATGGTATCAGAGGAAACCAAACCTGGGAAAGGCGTTATAGCCAAGGGCTATATTTCAGCGATGCTTACGCTATGTATACTGGCGCTTGCGGTAATGTTCGCCGTTGGCGGTATTGCACACTGGAGTAAACTAGATAAGTTGGACTATCCTTTACCAGAATCAATTGCAATTGTATTGGGTAAAGACAACCAGTGGACAAAAATTTTTACAAGTGTTGGGCTGTTTGGACTAATTGCTTCATTTCACGGTATAATCATCGGTTATTCAAGACAACTATTTGCGCTAGCCAGAAGTGGATATTTACCGGTATTTTTAGCAAAAGTGAGTCCCAAAAGACAGGTTCCCTATTGGTCATTAATCATCGGTGGCGCAGTTGGAATAATTGCTATCCACTTGTTTAACACCAGTGATTTGGTAATCTTGGCAACCATAGGAGCAATAGTAATGTACGTAATTAGCATGCTGGCTTTGTTTAAACTAAGAAAAAAAGAGCCACAAATGGAGCGCCCTTTTAAAGTTCCGTTCTATCCTACAGTACCCAGTATTGCGCTGATATTGTCGGTAGTAGCACTACTATCCATGCTTTATGCTTATACAAAACTGTGCTTGATATTTTTTGCAGGATTATCTATACTCCTCATCATCTTTTACCTTACTGGAAGCCATAAAAGGTTGGCCATAAAAAATGAATTATCATCGTAATGCGCTACAAAACGAATATAGGACACATTGTTTATGAATTTACTGACCTGAAGTGCTTGCTAGCTAAGGCTAGTCCACTACGCTCTGGAGACGTGCTGGCGGGTGTTGCCGCAAGTTCTAATGAAGAGCGCATTGCCGCCCAAATGGTCCTTGCCGACGTACCTCTTTCACAATTTCTTAATGAAGCGATTGTGCCCTACGAAACAGACGAGGTAACGAGGCTAATTATTGATACCCACGACAGTGCTGCGTTTACCACCATTCAAAGCTTCACTGTTGGAAATTTAAGAGATTGGCTGCTCAGTGACCATGCCGATACGATTTCTTTACAGAAACTAAGTAGAGGTTTGACGCCAGAAATGGTGGCGGCCGTTTCAAAACTGATGCGCAATCAAGACCTAATTCTAGTGGCACAAAAAATTGAAATTATTACAAAATTTCGCAATACGATAGGTTTAAAAGGACACCTATCAACAAGGTTGCAGCCCAATCATCCTACAGATAGCCTAAAAGGAATAGCCGCCAGTATAGTAGACGGCCTAATGTATGGTAGTGGCGATGCTGTAATTGGCATTAACCCAGCTACAGACAGCCCAAAAACCGCTTCAGCACTACTGTACTTAATAGACGGTTTAAGGCTAAAATTCGAAATCCCGATACAAAGCTGTATCCTCACACACCTTACCACTAGTATCGATTTAATAGCCAAAAATACACCAGTTGACTTGGTTTTTCAGTCTATTGCCGGCACCCAAAAAGCAAATGAAAGTTTTGGCATCAACCTACAATTGCTAACCGAAGGATACGAGGCAGGCTTATCTTTAAAACGCGGAACTGTAGGCAACAATTTGATGTACTTTGAAACAGGACAGGGAAGTGCCTTATCAGCAAATGCCCATTTCAATATCGATCAACAAACCTGCGAAGCAAGGGCTTACGGAGTAGCTAGACATTACCATCCTTTATTAGTGAATTCTGTGGTTGGTTTTATTGGTCCAGAATATTTATATGATGGTAAGCAGATTACAAGAGCTGGCTTAGAAGATCATTTTTGCGGCAAACTATTAGGTTTACCCATGGGGATGGATATCTGTTATACGAACCATGCCGAAGCCGATCAAGATGATATGGATAACCTTATGACTTTACTGGGTGTTGCTGGCGTGAATTTTATCATGGGTATCCCAGGATCAGATGATACCATGCTCAATTACCAAACTACCTCATTTCACGACGCCCTGTACCTACGCCGAGTATTAGGACTGAAAGCGTCGCCTGAATTTGAAGCGTGGTTTTTAAAACAAGGTATTCTCGACAAATCTTATAATCGATTATCTAACCCAGCACTAAACCTAAATTATCTATTTAAGGAACTGCAATAAGTAAAAACTACCATGAGCGAAGAACTACAACAGCATGATAACTGGGAAGAACTGAAGACTTTTACTGAGGCTAGAATTGCTTTGGGTCGTGTGGGGGTTTCCATTCCTTTAAAAGAAAGCTTGGCTTTTAAGCTTGCACACGCTCATGCTAGAGACGCCGTTTTTTCTTCATTAGCCATTGAAAAAATGCAGGAAGAGCTAAAGGCTTTAAATCTAAAATCTATTATTGTACAGTCAAAAGCTACGACTAGAGCTGTTTATTTGCAGAGACCAGATTGGGGTAGAATGCTAGATGAAAACTCGTGGGAAAAGCTAGAAAACACGATGCTCGCCCAGGTAGATATTGCTATTGTAATCTCTGATGGATTATCTGCTACTGCAGTTAACCATAACGCCATTCCGCTACTTGAACAATTAATTCCTTTACTTAGAAAAGAAAATTATTCCATGGCTCCCGTTACGCTTGCTATACAGGCTAGGGTCGCCATTGGAGATGCCATTGGACATTTATTGAGCGCTAAGATGGTGATTAATCTAATTGGTGAACGTCCAGGACTAAGCGCTAGCGATAGCATGGGCGCCTACCTTACTTATCACCCGGAAATAGGATTAACAGACGAAAGAAGAAATTGCATTTCTAATATTAGACCAAAAGGACTAAGCATAGCTGCTGCTGCTCAAAAATTTGTCTATTTAATTAGGGAAGCTTTTATTTTAAAATGCACGGGCATTGCGTTAAAAGACAACAACGAGAATCAAAACACGTTAAGCTAAATAAGGTTTAACGATGTATCCCGTTAAAGTCAGCCTAAGAAATCTTATCAAAGCTAATCCCAACATTCCTCTTTGAAAGAAAACTCTTCAATAAACTATTCTCTGGACTTTCTACATTCGGGTCTTTATCCAATAGCTCAATCACCGTATTCCTTGCTTCCTGCAAAATCACTTGGTCCTTCGCCAAATCCGCTACTTTCAACTCTATGGTTCCACTTTGCATCGTACCGGTAATATCGCCAGGTCCACGTAGTTCTAAATCTATTTCCGAAATCTCGAAACCATTATTAGTACGCACCATAGTTTCCAAACGTTTTTTAGAAGTCGGATTTAGCTTGTCCTTTGACATCAGAATACAAAAAGACTGCTCAGCACCACGACCAACCCTACCACGCAATTGGTGTAGTTGAGAAAGACCAAATCGTTCCGAGTTTTCTATCACCATTACCGAAGCATTAGGGACATTTACCCCAACCTCAATCACTGTGGTCGCTACCATGATTTGGGTTTTCCCTTCAATAAAGCGCTGCATTTCGTAAGCCTTATCCGCATTGCTCAACTTACCATGCACAATACTAATTTGGTATTGTGGACGAGGAAATTGATAGCTCAACTGCTCAATGCCAGCTTCCAAATGCAGTAAATCCAACTTCTCACTTTCCTTAATTAAAGGATAAACGATGTAGACCTGCCTACCTTTGGCAATCTCCTCCTTCATCATCCCAAACATCCGCATACGCCTACCTTCTACAAAATGTAGTGTTTCTATAGGCTTTCTTCCAGCGGGTAATTCATCTATAATGGAAACATCTAAATCGCCATATAAAGTCATGGCCAACGTTCTCGGAATTGGCGTAGCAGTCATTACCAAAATATGTGGCGGAACGACGTTCTTTCGCCAAAGTTTCGCTCGCTGCTCTACCCCAAATCGATGTTGTTCATCAATTACCACCAAACCTAAATTCTTGAACTGCACTTTGTCTTCAATCAACGCATGTGTACCTACCAAAATATCAATCTCACCGCTTTCCAATTGCTGATGTAAAACAGTTCGTTGTTTCTTCGTCGAACTTCCTGTTAAGATACCCACGTTGACCAACTCACCTTTCAACATCCCAACTAACGACTCGTAATGCTGACGAGCTAAGATTTCCGTTGGCGCCATCATACAAGCCTGACAGCCATTGTCGTTAGCCAACAGCATGCTCATTAACGCCACTACTGTTTTTCCACTACCCACATCACCTTGCACCAAACGGTTCATTTGCGCACCACGTTGTGTATCAATTCTAATCTCCTTGATTACCCGCTTTTGCGCATTAGTTAAATCGAAAGGAACGATTTCATTATAAAATTGATTTACTCTTTCGCCAACATTACTAAAAACAGCGCCCTTAAATTTTAAACTTCTAAGGTGCTTATTGTGCAACAACTGCAGCTGAATAAAGAAAAGTTCCTCAAACTTTAGCCTACGTTCTGCCTGTTGTAGTGCTCTAGTATTTACTGGGAAATGAATGTTAATCAACGCTTCTTTCTTACCTATCAGCTTATATTTTTCCAAAACGTATCTTGGTAGCGTTTCTCTAACTTCATTTACGTGAAGTTCTAAAATTTGATAAATAAGCTTTTGGATTCCCTTACTATCCAAGAAACTCTTTTTAAGTTTTTCGGTAGAATTATAGATAGGTTGTAAAGTCAAATTTCCCGTTACGCCTCCAGAAGTTTGGCGAGGGTAAGTTTCCAAATCAGGATGAGAAATGCTAAACCCACCATTAAAGAAACTAGGTTTACCAAAGGCGATGTAAGTATTTCCTCGGTAGATATTCTCTTCTACCCATTTTAAACTTTGAAACCAAACCAACTCCATCGTTCCAGTTTCATCTCCAAACCTCGCTACAATTCTTCGTTTATGCTTCTCTCCAATCGTCTCTTTGGTCATGATTTTGCCAATCACCTGCACCAAAGGCATATCGGAATTTAGTTCATTAATCTTATAAAAACGAGTTCTATCAATATACCTAAAAGGATAATGATGTAAGAGTTGCTCGTAGGTAAAAACACCCAGCTCCTTTTGCAGCAGCTCGGCACGCTTAGGCCCAACGCCTTTTAAATAAACAAGAGGTGTTTCTAAATTGGAAGCAAACAAAACGTACTATTTTCTTTTAAAAGTAAGCATATCTTTAATCATGTTCCAATTAAATAGAAAAACAGCAAATAGCAATAATAAATAAGCCATTAACTGATGCGGATCTATTTTTTCGTTGAAATAAAGAATAGCCACCGTAAAAGCGATAATTGGATTGATATAAATAATAATACCCAAGGTGGAGGAGGGAATCCCCACCAAAGCAAATAAGCTTAAGAACAACGGAATAACCGTGAACAGCACCGCAATCAAAGTAACATTCAACCAAAAGCCAGATTCCAGCGGCAATCCTGTATGTTGGTAAACGAAGAAAGGCAACATTAAAATCACAACAATACTAATCTGTACAGCCAACACATTCAGTTTGTCTAAGTGCTGCATCTTACGCTGAATAATCAGATAAAAAGCATAAAGCGCTGCAATCACTACCGACCAAGTCACTTCTATCAGCGAACCTGTGGCTAACATCAAAATACTTGAGGTAGCTAATATCAAGGCAATAATTTGAATTCGGTAGAGATGTTCTTTCAAAATCACAAAACCACCAAAGGCAGTAATTAGCGGGCAAACCATATAGGCAAATGCTCCAGATTTGATACTGACGTTATTGATGGCATAGATAAAAGTATACCAATTGAGCACTAACAACACCGTAGCTCCAATAATTTGCGCTAAAACAATTCTTTTTTCACGAATTCCAATTTGCTTGAAATAGCTAATATCTTTCTTCAGTTCTTTCCTCCTAAACAAGAATATCGCCAACCAGATTACAAATAAAGATGTAAAAATGCGATAATATAAAATCTGCTCCGAAGGGTAAGCTTTGAGGTTTCTTAGTGGAATAGCAAAGAAACCCCAAATGATGGCAGATAAGACCCCTGAAAATAAATACTTAGATTTATTGGTTGTCAAAACTATCCTTTATACGCAGTTACAGAAATTTCTACATTTACTCCTTTTGGTAGCCCTTTAACTGCAACGGTTTCTCTAGCTGGAAAATCACTTTTAAAATACGATCCGTAAATTTCATTTACTTGCGCAAATAAAGACATATCAGACAAGAAGATCGTTGTTTTAATGATATGCTCAAATTCATATTCCGACTCTATCAGAACCGCTTTAATATTACGCATTACCTGATGGGTTTCTTCTTCCAAAGTAGCATTGTTTAATTCGCTATTTTCTGGATTGATTGCAATTTGACCTGAAGCGAATAAAAAACCGTTGGCAACAGTCGCTTGACTATATGGCCCAATTGGCTCTGGAGCATTAGAAGTATAAATGATTTTTTTCATGATTTGATTTTTGAGATTGATCGACTTACTATTTCAGTGTGAACACGGATAGTTAACTATGTATACAAATTTAGGCATAAAAAAAGGTCCCGACGTAAAGTCGGGACCTTTATGTTGTTATAATTTAAGAAATATTAGTTTCTTGAAGTTTCAACACGACGGTTTTGGATACGACCTTCTTCTGTATCGTTAGAAGCGATAGGTTTAGTTTCGCCGAAACCTTTAGTAGCTACACTGCTAGCGCTAACGCCAGAGTTTACTAAGTAAGTTTTAACAGAGTTAGCTCTGTCTTTAGATAATTTCAAATTGTATGCAGCAGTACCTTCGCTAGAAGCGTGACCATTAACTGTCACTTTACCACCGTTTTCACGCAATACTGAAGATAATTTATCTAAAGTAGGGTAAGATTCTGTTTTTAACACTGAGCTATTGAATTCAAAACCGATAGTTTCGAAACCAGTTTTATCTGAAACTACAGTAGTTGCAGCCGGCTCTGGGAATTTGATTGTACGACCTGAACCATCAACTACAGCACCTGGAGCAGAATTAGGCTCTTTATCGAACATATCAGCAACACCGTCACCATCGCTATCTTTTTTCAAATCATCAACTGATTTTTCTACGTTAGCAACACGGTTTTTCAAAGCTTCAACTTCTTGACGTAACGAAGGATCTTTTAACTCATCATACATCAAAGCAAGTGGGTTAACCCAATCCAAGTTAGGTTTAGCTTTCGAACCTAAAGAGAATTCTAAACCAGCTGAACTGTAAGAGAATTTATCTTTAGAAGGAGTTTTTGCAACTGTTCCATCAAAGTTATCTCCATCAACAAAGTTCATGGTATATGCTAAGTTAAATGAAACACGATCAGAAACTTTAAACTTGATACCAGCACCTACAGGAATATAAGCTTGTTTTACGTAAGAATCACCACCAGCTGCTTCTTTAACCGTTTTGTAGTTAGTTACTACACCGTTTTGAGCAGTTACAATTGGATTGTAAGCAGCAACACCGTAACCAGCAGTAACGAAAAAGTTAACAGAATTCTCACGACGTAAGAAATCTACAGTTGCAACATTAACAACACCTCTTAAATCAACTGAATATTGAATTTCAGTTTCAAATTTGCTGTTTGTAAGTCCTGCTTTTTCATTGTTTCCAGAAACTTTACCACGGAAAACGTTACCTTCTAAACCAAAAGCGTGGCCTAATTGCTTGCGCAAAGAAATGCCATAACCTAGGTTTACATCCCAGTTAGAGTAGTCATTTGTTCCGCCAGTTACTACTACAGGAGCTAATACACCTGCATTAACACCTAAAGACCATGTCCTGTACTGTGCTCTACCACCAAATACCTTAGCAGAAGAACTGGTTGCAGGAGCATCCTGTGCAATAGCTAGGGATGATACCCCCACTAGTGCTACCAAAGAAGCCGCAACGCTCTTTTTTAAAGTAGAATAATTCATAATTTTCTTTTTAAGGTTAAACAAAATATTTTATTGTATAATTTTTTGCAATACAAAATTAAACAAATTTTTATAATCTCAAAACCCTTACACAAACTCCGTTCCAAACAAAGCCGTTTCTATCTATTATCCTTAAAACTTATAGCTTTATATTGAAACACAACATGTTGAGAGGCATCAAATAGCAATATATGAATTAAAAAACAAATAAGCATCGATCTTCAGTTTTAACCGTATGCTATACAACTAGTCCTAAATTACATACATGTGCTCTATTTCTACATCCATTGTTCAACAAATCTATACATGTTAAAGTCACCTTCAAACTGCCTGTCTTTTATTAAATTAAAAATCTCCGCTTTCTCTATACCTTTCATTCGCTTATTTTGAATTAACTTGATTGCTTGATCAACAAGGAAGTGTGTATTTCTATCTCCATGAGAGACCTTTGAGTTTAAAATCCAGTGGCAAAGTTCATCTATTCCAAGATCCTTATCTGCAGTTGTTTTAAACACAGGCATCATCTGGTGTTGTTCCTTAATCATCTTTCGCAGACTATTGGCAAAACTATCGGCTCCCTCCCTATCTGCTTTGTTAACCACAAAAGCCTGAGCTACCTCCATTAAACCCGATTTAATATGCTGTATTTCATCACCTGCCTCTGGAACAAGAACCAAAATTGTTTGATCTGCCAAACCTGCTATCTCAATCTCAGATTGACCAACACCTACCGTTTCCACAATAATCAAATCAAAATCACTAGATCGAAGTACGTCTATCATCTCTAGAGTCCTGCCCGAAACACCACCCAAAGAACCTCTAGTGGCAACCGAACGAATATAAACATTGGGCTGGTTAAAATGTTTTAACATCCTAATCCTATCTCCCAATAGAGAACCATAATTAAAGGGAGATGTGGGATCTACCGCAAGTATGGCCACCTTTTTATGCAACTCACACAATCTATTCGTTATGGAATTTACCAGCGTGCTTTTCCCTGCACCAGGGGGGCCGGTTATACCAATTACGGGAATATTCCTATTGATATGCAATGATTTCAATAAATCTTCCGCTGGTGAAATATCATTCTCAACCAAGGTTAAAGCACGTGCCAGAGTACGAATATCTCCATTGCTTAATTTGTCTTTCAACTGATTTATATCAACTTTCGCAGAAATCATATTAACAAAGAAACACAATAAATCAATTACATTAGTAGAGTTAGTATATTACATTGATATAAGATTTTTGAAAAACCGTAACTTTGTTCTCTTTACAATTTTTAAATGAAAATATATTTTAGGTTATTGTCCTTCGCCAAACCCATTGAAAAGTTTGCGATTCCCTATATTATAGCAACGCTATTTGCTGTTCTTTTTAATACTGCTCTTTTTACTTCTATAGGCCCTCTATTAGAAACTTTATTTATAGGTAAATCTTCTACGTTAAATCAGGCTCAACAAGCTGGCAATCTAGATTTTATAGGCTCTATAAATGATTACATAGCTCAGCTGATTAGCGAAAAAGGAAAAATCTATACCCTTAGAATAGTCTGCTCGGCAATTATAATCATCGCCATTCTTGCCAACCTCTCCAGATATTTATCACAACGCTTTATGGAAGATTTAAGGGTACACACACTTTTAAACTTACGTCGTACCGTTTTTAACAATGTTGTTGGACTCACCATAGGCTATTTTAACAATGAACGTAAAGGTGATATTATATCCAAGGTCTCTTCTGATGTACAAGTAGTACAAGCTACCGTTACCAACACGCTACAGGTAGTTTTCAAAGAACCACTACAGCTGATCGCATTTTTAACTGTCTTACTTTCTATATCTGTAAAACTCACCTTATTTTCTTTATTAGTGATTCCCGTATCAGGATTGGTGATCAGCAAAATAGTGAAAAGGCTTAAACAGCAAACTACACAGTCCCACGAGTCATTTGCTAGAATGATTGGTTTTCTAGACGAAGTATTGAGCGGAATGAAGATCGTAAAGGCTTTCAATGCATCAGAAAGAGTTAAACAAAGATTTGACGATGAAAACAAATATTACTCCTACATCAACCGAAAGATTGTTCGTCGGCAGCAACTCGCATCGCCAGTATCTCAAACTTTGGGCATATTGGTAGTAGCCTGTATCGTTTTATATGGAGGCACTTTAATTCTTGAAGGAGAGAACTTTTTATCTCCTACAAAATTTCTGGTCTACATTACTACATTTTCCCAAGTTATGCAACCAATTAAGGCAATCAGCGACTCTTTTAGTGGTATACATGCGGGTATTACTGCCGGAGAAAGGGTATTGGATTTAATAGATACTCCTCCAGCCTTCGAGAACAAAAAGGATGCAAAATCAGTATCCAGCTTTGAAAACAGCATCACTTTTGAAAATGTAGATTTCGCCTACGGAGATAAGCAAGTGCTTGACAAAGTTAGTTTCCGATTTAAAAAAGGAAATACCATTGCATTGGTTGGTCCATCTGGAGGAGGAAAAAGTACATTGATGGACCTTATTCCTAGGTTTCATGACCCTAAGAATGGTAGTATCAAATTCGACGGCATACCATACGAAGACTTAAATATAGAAAGCATTCGCTCGCAAATGGGAATTGTTAACCAAGAATCGTTTTTGTTTAATGATACGATATTTAACAATATTGCTTTTGGTAACCCAGACGCAACTGAAGAGGAAGTAATTAATGCTGCTAAAATTGCCAATGCTCATGAATTCATTATAAATACAGAAAATGGCTATCAAACATCTGTTGGGGATAGAGGGAATAGGCTTTCTGGCGGTCAACGACAAAGGGTTTGTATAGCAAGGGCAGTCTTAGCAAATCCTCCTATAATGCTACTTGATGAAGCAACTTCTGCTCTTGATACCGAATCGGAAAAACTAGTGCAAGATGCCCTGAATAATTTAATGCAGAACAGAACCTCTATTGTGATCGCCCATCGTCTTAGTACCATTAAGCATGCCGACGAAATTGTAGTGATAGATAAAGGGCGAATTGTGGAACAAGGCACTCACGCAGAATTAACGCAAAGCAAAGGACTTTACAACAAATTAATAGAAATGCAGGCCTTCAGCGAGTAGCTAAGGTAGCGTATCCAAAATAGCTTCTAGCTTTCTGGTTTGATTTATGGCATTTAAACTTTGTGCATATTGTTTAATTTGCTCGCTTTGATAGGAATCACGGTTTTTAGCCATATAATCCATTGCCTTAGCTAAATCCTTAAAATTCAACTGATCAATAACAATCCCTATTTTATCCGTAACATATTCTTTAATACCTCCCGAATTAAAACCAACTATAGGCATACCCAAATGGGCTGCTTCTTGCATTACTAGTGGAAAAGAATCTTCCCTAGATAAAGACAATAGCGCATCTCCAGCATTAAAATAGTCGTAATACTCTTCCTCTTGCTTATCTACAAAAAACACTCGGTCTGCATAACTTTCTTTAACCGAGGTTTCCGTATAATAAAAAGTACCGTTTTTTAAGACAGGACCTATCCAAATGATCTTATGACTATTGTCGAGATTTTTCAAGAGGGGAATTACATAATCAATTCCTTTTATGGTGTTGGTTGCCCCAGAAATAATCCAAACAAAATCTCCTTCATTAATTTTGAATTTAGCACGAACTTTTTCTCTTTGCTCATTAACTGCTATTCGTTCTGGGTCAATAAAACCATAAAGCAGCTGCACATTTTTATGTCCCATATCCTGCAGTTTTTCACAAACAATTTGTGAGCAACCTATGTTCAGCTTCGTATTTTCTACCACCTTTTGTAAGGTTTGGTACTTAGATAGCCCATATACAAAAGGTAATTCATGAACATGAGTAACAACTTTTACCTTCAGTTTCTCTGCAACAGAAAAAGCATCTCTATTAGCTATGGTATTAATATACCAAAAATCGGCCTTAACTCTCTTTTGAATTTTTCTTAGCTGATATTCTATTGGATTTACCCCAACGGCATACAACAAAAGCCTGAATAGTCTTAATAAATAATTACGATGTTTCTTGTAGCCAATAAAAGCGCTAATATCTCCATCAATTTCTTTTAATAAAACACCATTATCCCTAGTAAAAAGAACCGGCAAATACTTGCTACGATCTATATTTTTCAGGATATAAAAAAGTTGCATCTCCGATCCGCTAAGACCAAAATAAGGTGTGATGAATAAGACTTTCTTCGGCATTAATTACCCTGTTACTTGTTTTCTATTGTAAACTTTGAAGACCAAAGATGCAAAATAAATTAAGATGTAACTACAACATCGAGCATGACAATAAAACATAGCAAGATGCTAAAGCCAAAGGTTATTATATTATTTTTACCTCATCTTTTAACCTTAAGGACTGCATGACGAAAGAAACTCCTATTGCTGTTACTGTTTTAATGCCCGTATACAATAGCGAGCTATATCTTAAAGATGCTATTGATAGCATTTTAAACCAAACATTTAAAAACTTTGAGCTTCTAATTGTCAACGACGGAAGTTCGGACTCTAGTGATAAAATCATTCGCTCTTTTGATGACAGCAGAATTAACTACATCAATAATCAAGTTAATAAAGGAATTGTTGCAGCACTTAATGAAGGCCTAAACCTAAGCAGGGGAAAATTTATTGCCCGAATGGATGCAGATGACATTGCCGATTCCGAAAGATTAGCTAAGCAATACGAATTCCTAGTTGAAAATCCAGACTATAAACTTTGTGGCACAAATGCAATAGCCATCAATAACAAAGGAGAAGAAAATAGGAGGATTAAGCGTCCACATTCCTCAGAGAAAATCAAAGTATTACAACTCTTTAGAAACGCCTTCATACACCCCACAATAATGGCAGATGCAGAAGTAATGAAAAGCTTTGGCTATGCAAAAGATTATGAGTACGCCGAAGATTACCTTCTCTTCTCTCAAATTACGATGAATCATAAGGTTACCAATCTAGATTATAGCGGCATTAAATATCGCCTACATAGTGAAAGCATCTCTGCTAAAAAGCTTGATGAAATGGCCATCAGCGAGATGAAAACCATGAAATATCTTCTATCGTTTTTATTTGATGACGTCTCAGATTTCGTACTTGCGAGCCATCACTCATTGTTACGCCCAAAACAACATATTAACCCACAAGAGACCCAACAAATCGAAAAACACCTTTTAGCCATTAAAAATATCAACAGCAACAAGCTATTATTTAGCGCAGCTACTTTAGATACACAATTAAAGAAAGAATGGTTCGAGACTTTAAAGAAGAGCACACTAAAGAATAAAGTGAAGGCATTTATTTCCTCCGAACTATTTTCGTTTCATATGTCCGATGTTAAGCGCCTCTTCAAACTCTTATTTGTATAGAATGAAAAAACCTTTAATTTCAATAGCGCTTTGTACATATAATGCAGGTCAACATTTAGAAAAGCAAATTTTCAGCATTCTACAACAGACTTATCAAAATATAGAAATTGTGGTAGTCGATGATTGTTCTTCAGATGACACTTACGAATACCTAGAAGAATTAGTAAAACAACATTCAAAAATCAAACTTTTTCGAAACGAAGTTAATCTAGGCTTCAATAAGAATTTCGAAAAAGCAATTACGCTATGCAACGGAGAGTTTATTGCCATAAGTGATCAAGATGATATCTGGCTTCCTAATAAACTTGAGGTACTAGCCGATAACATCGGGGATAATTGGCTTATCTTTTCCAACTCTGAGCTGATAGATCTAAACGGGAAACCTTTAGGTACCCAGATCTTGAAACCAGATTTTTCAATGAGAAACCGAAGTTTCAAAGGTATTCTTTTATACAATTCCGTTACTGGACACACCACCTTATTTTCAAAAGCATTTATATCATACCTTATTCCTATCCCTGAAAAAGGGTATTATGATTGGTGGATGGGATTTGTGGCATTATACCATCACAAGGCCACTTGTATCAATCAATGTCTCACTTTACACCGCATGCACAATACCTCTGTGATAGGAAAAACTTACAGTAACGATAAGAAAGCAACCAAAAACATCTTAAATACAGAACTAGAAACACAGCTACAAGAATTTACTGCCTACAAACACCTTAATGAGGAGGATAAAAACCTAATTACCAAAATAAGGAACTCATACCAAAGAAGATTTAGCCTATTTTTTGTAGCCCTTGTTGTGTTCAATTACCCAGAGTATTTCCCAGACTTAAAACCAAGAAATTGGGTCAGCAGACTTTTTTTTGCGTTGCGATTTAAATAGTAACCATCTTCTATTAACCTTCTTGATAGTAAATCTTTTTGTAAGTTTGCATGTTAATGTGGGCTTCTTGCTCTCTATTTTGATCTAAAATCATCTTTAATAAATGAAGAAATACCTTATTATAGGAAGCGGATTTGCAGGGAGTGTACTTGCCGAACAGCTTAGCAAAAGCAGTTTGATAGAAATTTGGGAAGAAAGAGATCATATAGGAGGCAATTGCTATACCGAGAGAGACAAAGAAACCGGGGTTAACATCCATAAATATGGCCCGCATATCTTCAACACAGATAATTTGGAGGTTTGGAATTACATTCAGCAATTTTGCGAAATGATGCCTTACACCAATCGCGTAAAATCGATATATAAAGGCAATGTCTATTCCCTACCGATCAATCTTCATACAATCAATCAATTTTTCGGAAAGACACTTTCTCCAGTAGAAGCGAGAGAGTTTATAGATAGTTTAAGTGACAGGTCTATAGAAAATCCCAAGAATTTCGAAGAACAAGCATTAAAATTTATAGGAAAAGACCTATATCATGCTTTTTTCTATGGTTACACCAAAAAGCAATGGGGTTGCGAGCCTAGCGAACTTCCTGCAAGCATCTTAAAAAGACTTCCTGTAAGATTTAATTATAACGATAATTATTATGCAATGCCACTTCAAGGCATTCCCAAAAACGGCTTTACTGAAATCTTTGAGAAAATGCTCGACCATCCGAATATAACGGTTAAACTTAATCAAAAATTTATCCCATCCGAAGTAGACTTCTCCACCTATGATCAAGTTTTTTACACTGGCCCTGTTGACGCATTCTTCGATTATAAATTTGGTCACTTAGGATACAGAACCGTATATTTTGAGAAACACACTACTGAGGGAGATTACCAAGGAAATGCAGTAATAAATTATGCCGATGAGGAAGTTCCTTTCACCAGGGTTCACGAACACAAGCATTTTACACCATGGGAGGAGCACGAAAAGACGGTATATTTCAAAGAATTTAGCAAAGAAACAGCGATTGAAGATATACCATACTATCCAAAACGCTTAAGCGATGACATGGAAATACTCTGCAAATATGAAGAAGAAATAGAGCTACTTACAAAAGTGACTTTTTTGGGCAGGCTAGCTACTTACAAATACATGGACATGCATCACGTTATTGCAAGTGCTTTAGAGGTAGCTAAAAAATTTAAAAACGATGTGGTTTAAAAGCAAAAAGAGTAAGGAAGAACCTAGGGAACTGTTGAAAATAGCATTTAAAAACGGTCAAATTTCTTCTATAGAAAACTTCAATTCCTTTCAAACTAGAGCAGAATCATCTCTAAAAATGATAATTGATGCTGCCAAGTATGGAGTTTCTACCGCTGATTTATCCTTTAACTTACATACAGAAGATTTTCCTCTAGGAGAAGTAAAGCCTAATAACTTTTACTACTGTTGCGATAGCGAAGAAAAATTGAGTTCTGTTTTCCCAGATTTCATTTTCGATCATTGGCAACAGGTCGGTATTGATGATTATGGTTCTACTGTAGAAAAAATAATAGAATTAGCGAGTTTACCATTTACTCATGAAAAGATGCTTTGGATAGGCAATGTAAAGACGAACATCATTCGAAAGAAAATTATCGAATATGGCAGGCAATTTCCAGAGGTTATCGAAGCATATGATACTTGTGTAGACCAATATATAGAGGGCAACAAAAAGGTGCCGTATATCTCTTTGTCTGACCATACAAAATATAAATATTTAATTGATATTGAGGGAAGGGGATATAGCGGACGATTGAGGCTTTTGCTTTATACCAAACGCTTGGTATTTATTCAAGAAAGGCAATGGAAGTCATACTACCATTTTGAATTAGAGCCCTATAAACATTTTATACCTGTAAAAAACGATCTTTCAGATTTAATGTCTCAGATAGCATTTGTAGAACAAAAAGGCCAAAGTTTTTATAACGAAATCTGTGAAAATGCCTTTTCTTTTGCAAAGGACAACCTAACTTACGAGAAGGCCGTTATGAGAATACGAAATATAATCAATTTGCTATGACAATACCTCAAACCATTTGTGCTACAATAGTCACATACAACAGAATTGATTTCTTAAAGGAATGCGTAGACTCATTGCTCAATCAAACTCATCAATTAGATAAAATTTGCATTGTAGATAATGGTTCTAACGACGCTACTCCAGAATACTTAAAGCAAATAGCATCCGATAAAATTGAAATCATCACGCAAAGTAATGTCGGCAGCGCTGGTGGATTCCATACCGCAATAAAGTATGCTTACGAAAATAACTACGATTGGATTTGGACAATGGATGATGACGTGGAGCCATTTATAGATTGCCTAGAACAACTGCTCAAGATGGAGGAATTTTCAAAATGTATTAACCCACTAAGACTATTTAAAGATAATGACGAGATTTATCAGTGGGAGCACTACTTTGATTATAGAACCTGCATGCCTATTCTTCACAACAATATGTCTCTTAAAAATAAAGAATATTGCTTTGTTAATACAACCTGCTTTGAAGGCATGCTCCTACACCGATCTGTAGTAGAAAAAATAGGTTTTCCTAACAAGGAATATTTTATTGCTGGCGACGATACGGAATATGGTGTACTCGCTAATCTTCATACAAATATTGCTTACACTAAAACGGCAAAAATGTATAAAAAAAGGCTAACCGCCTTAAATAAGATAAGACCGCTTCAGGCCTATTATGAGTTTAAAAACTTTTTCTT
Source organism: Flavobacteriaceae bacterium PS02338 (assembly GCA_029959615.1). Lineage (GTDB taxonomy): Bacteria > Bacteroidota > Bacteroidia > Sphingobacteriales > Sphingobacteriaceae > Pedobacter. The sequence continues at coordinate 665,781 of JASCOD010000001.1, forward strand.
ATTGAAGAAAAATTTAAGAGTACATTTTTCGCAAAGTAATAGCCCATTTTTTTATAAGAACCTTTATAGGGAACTGAAGTCTCGTACTAAATTAATATTGAAAGGGAAGGAATATACCTTTACAGAAAAAAAAGACCTTATTTCAAGAATGATTCGGGGAATTAGAGACGGCGTAAAACTTTATAAGATAAAGAAGAATGGATAATTTCTATAAAGTTTCCGTAATCGTACCTTGCTACAACCAAGCTAAATATCTAGATTCTTGTTTTTCTTCGCTAGTTAATCAAATTCATACCAATTGGGAATGCATATTAGTTGATGACGGCAGTACTGATAATACTAGAGAAGAAGGCGAGAAATGGGCGAAAATTGATTCAAGGATCAAGTACTATAGAAAAGCTAATGGAGGTCTAAGTTCAGCAAGAAATTTTGGGTTGAACCTTTATACAGGAGACTTTGTTCAGTTCTTAGATGCCGATGATTTTCTAGCACCTGAAAAATTCGATCAATCATTACAAAAGGTAGTTCATCGAGAAAATACCGTAATAATTACCGACTTCTTATTGTTTGACGAGAAAAAAAAGAAAGAAAAACCTGCATATTGTAAATTAGAAGAAAATTGCTTTAACCTACAGGCAATTCTATATGAATGGGATAAACGGTTTACTATCCCTATACATTGTGCTATTTTCTCGTCAGATTTGGCAAAACAGCATAAATTTAACGAAGACCTAAAGGCTAAAGAAGATTGGATATTTTGGCTAGAAATCTATAAACATCAACCTCAAACTCATTTCGTTGACAAGCCTTTGGCTTTTTATAGAGAAAGCTTAGGTAGCATGACTCGTAGAGATGATTTTATGCATGAAAATACGGTAAAAGCTCTAAAAATAATTGAGCAGGTGATAAAAGAGCCAATACTCCTAGATCATTTTCTACGGTATAATAACGAATATCTTCTCAGCGAAAATCATCTACTTAAAAAAGAAATCGCTCGTTTACGGTACAAAAGAACAAGCAAATATAAATTGGAAAAGTTGCTTAGATTGTTCAGTGGCAAAAAAGTGTAGCTTTGAAATTTCCTAATATAAAATATGTCTATTAAATACGATTATCTAATTGTTGGTTCCGGTCTTTTTGGTGCAACATTCGCAAATAGAGCAAAAGCTCAAGGAAAGACTGTATTGGTTATTGATAAAAGAAATCATCAAGGAGGTAATATTTATTGTGAAAACATAGAGGGAATAAATGTTCATAAATATGGCCCACATATTTTCCATACCAACGACAAAACAATATGGGATTTCGTCAATTCTTTTGTAGAGTTCAATCGTTTTACCTATACTCCAGTAGCAAACTACAAAGGCGAGCTTTATAGTCTACCTTTCAATATGAACACCTTTTATCAGCTATGGAAAACAAAAACACCCAAGGAGGCAAAAGAAATAATTCATAAACAAATTGCAGAAAACCCGATTGCTTCACCAAGAAACCTAGAAGAACAAGCGCTCTCTTTAGTAGGGAAAGATATTTATGAAAAGTTAATTAAAGGTTATACCGAGAAGCAATGGGGAAGAAAGGCAACAGAGCTTCCAGCCTTTATCATTAAACGATTGCCGCTAAGATATACCTTTGACAACAACTATTTTAACGACAAATACCAAGGTATTCCAATTGGAGGCTATAATAAATTAATTGATGGTTTACTTGATGGAATAGAGGTTAAATTAGGAATAGATTTCTTTGCAGGGCAAGATACCTACAGAAATATAGCGAATAAGATTATTTACACAGGAAAACTAGATGAATATTTTGGTTACTCTTTAGGCCACTTGCAATACCGAAGCTTAGCTTTCGAGCATCAAATACTAAACACTGATAATTACCAGGGCAGCGCAGCGGTAAACTACACAGATTACGAAACGCCTTATACCCGAATTGTAGAACATAAACACTTTGAGTTCGGTAAGCAGGAAAAAACGGTAATTACCAAAGAATTTCCATTAGAATGGGATAGTGAAAAAGAGCCCTATTATCCTATTAATGATACACGAAACGAAGATTTGGCCAATCAATACAAAAAACTGAAAGAGCTGGAACAAAATGTAATATTTGGTGGCCGTTTGGCAGAGTACAAGTATTACGATATGCATCAAGTAATAGGTGCTGCGCTAGCTATAGCCAAGAAAGAACTACAATAACTAATCTTTAGCTCCAATAGACCATTTAAATTTCGTTTTCAAGATTAATTTCGTAATCAGCACAACGATGCCATATACAATTACAAAACGAACTATCGAATAAACAATCGCTTCTGCGGGAGACATATTAGCCAGAGAAATATTAAAAGGCCTTACAATCTCCGCAAGTACTCGTTCAATAATAATTGCATGTATTAAATAAATGCCGTAAGTAGTTTTTCTAGGTTGCAAGATCTTCTGAACTGATTTCATTGGTCCCATCTTAAGTAAGATACCGAAGAAAATTAGTGAGTAAATGATATTTGTTACTCTTAGGGTATTGTAAGGATCTGCAACACCTCGCTCCATTAGATTAACCGTTTCAAACGTAGATAAAAAAAAGAAAACCACTGCCGCAACTACTAGAACCAGCATTGGTACTTTATTTAAAAATGCTGATACCTTATCATAATATCTATTAAAGTAAACCCCCAACCATAAATAAACCACAAAACCAAAAAGGGCGGTAGTATGCTCTGCAGGAAACCATCCAGAATAAAGGTTTACACTGTAGGTTAAAGAGATCAACCCTAGAATAATACCAAACCCAATTTTATATAAGTATCTCTTAAAAATTAGTAAAATGGCAATACATATTAGAAAGTTTAAAATAAACCAGTAGTTACTGTAAAAAACAAGGCTGAAAAATTGTCCCAATGTAGCTTCATATAAAGATGAAGGCAAGGCATCTGATCTGTCGAATCTGAGGTATAAAAAAATTTTCTGAGCATTATTTAACAAAATAAATATTGCAATCCAAAACAACCAAGGCCATATGGTATTTTTAAACCTATTTTTAAGATATTGAAGCGGTGTATACTCCGTAAATTTATAATTTATTAAGAAACCGCTGATCAGAAAGAAAATAATGGTTACGAACTTCGCCAATTGCATATAACCAGCTTGAATATACCGATCGCTCTGCTCAGTATACTTAATCAACCAGAATGCCGAAGTATGTTCAAAAACAATCCCAAACATAGCTAAGCCACGTATAGAATCTATAAAATCAAAACTCTTCTTTTCTTTTCGTACAATAGCATCTTCCATATTCAATTCAATTTCCACAAAAAAGGCGTTCCGAAACCATATCGGAACGCCTTTTAACAATATTTAACTGTGTAAGTTATAGCAATTACAACTTACGTTTTACTTCTACTTGTTCGTAAGCCTCTACAATATCACCCACTTCAATGTTGTTAAAGTTTTGGATATTCAAACCACACTCGTAGCCTTTAGAAACCTCTTTCACATCATCCTTGTAACGTTTCAACGATGCCAATTCACCAGTGTAGATTACCACACCATCTCTAACGATACGGATTTTGCTATTTCTAGTAATTTTACCATCTAATACCATACATCCAGCAATCGTTCCAACCTTAGTAATTTTGAAGGTTTCACGGATTTCTACGTTAGCCACAATTTTCTCTTCGAATTCTGGGGCCAACATACCTTCCATTGCCGCTTTGATCTCGTTAATCGCATCGTAGATGATCGAGTACAAACGAATATCGATTTGCTCTGCCTCAGCCAACTTACGAGCTCCTGTAGATGGGCGTACCTGGAAACCAATAATAATCGCATCTGATGCCGAAGCTAACAATACGTCACTTTCAGAAATCTGACCTACTGCTTTGCTAATTACATTGATTTGTATCTCAGGCGTAGAAAGTTTCAGTAATGAATCCGCTAATGCCTCGATAGAACCATCCACGTCACCCTTGATGATCAAGTTCAACTCTTTAAAGTTTCCAATTGCCAAACGACGACCAATCTCCGCTAAAGTGATATGTTTCTGTGTACGCAATCCTTGCTCACGCATTAATTGCAAACGCTTATTCGCGATATCTCTTGCCTCAGTTTCACTTTCCAGCGCATTAAATCTATCTCCCGCAGTTGGTGCACCCTGCATACCCAATACCTGTACCGGTACCGATGGGCCTGCTTCGTTTACTTTAGCACCACGCTCGTTAAATAATGCTTTTACTCTACCACTATAGCTACCTGCTAAAATTGGATCTCCAACTTTTAAAGTACCGCCTTGTACCAAAACCGTAGTTACAATACCGCGTCCTTTATCCAAAGTAGCCTCAATTACAGTCCCTGTAGCACGTTTATTAGGATTAGCTTTTAATTCTAATAACTCAGCTTCTAATAATACTTTATCTAATAGTAAGTCTACGTTTAAACCGCTCTTACCTGAGATTTCTTGTGATTGATATTTACCACCCCAATCCTCAACTAAAATATTCATCACAGATAACTGTTCACGAATTCTATCAGAGTTGGCTCCTGGCTTATCTATCTTAGTAAATGCAAACACCAAAGGTACACCCGCAGCTTGTGCGTGGTTAATTGCTTCTTTAGTTTGCGGCATCACTGCATCGTCCGCAGCTACTACAATAATGGCAATATCTGCAACTTTCGCACCACGGGCACGCATCGCTGTAAAGGCTTCGTGACCTGGAGTATCTAAGAAAGTAATTTCTTTTCCAGCACTGGTGGTTACTTTATAAGCACCAATGTGCTGCGTAATTCCCCCAGCTTCGCCAGCTACTACATTGGCTTTACGGATATAATCCAGCAATGAAGTTTTACCATGATCCACGTGGCCCATAATGGTTACAACAGGAACTCTTGGACTCAAATTTTCTTCTGCATCCTCTTCCTCAATATTGATGTCTTCTTCTTCATCTGGTTTTACGAATTGAACTTCGTAGCCAAACTCATCAGCAACAATCGTTAAGGTTTCTGCATCTAAACGTTGGTTAATTGATACGAACATCCCTAAGCTCATACAGGTTCCAATAATTTTGGTTACCGGTACATCTATCATGTTCGCCAATTCGTTGGCCGTAACAAATTCCGTTACTTTCAACACCTTCGATTGCAATTCTTCCTCTAAAGCTGCTTCTTCTGCAGAAAGTGCTACATCATCTCTTTTTTGACGACGAAGCTTAGCTCTTTGGGCAAATTTACCAGACTTACCTGCGCCGCTTAAACGGGCAAGTGTTGCCTTAATTTGATCTTGTATTTCTTTCTCAGTTGGTTCCTCTTTTGGAGTATTACTTCCAGCTGCAGAATTTCTATTTCCCTGATAACCCGGACGGTTATTATTGTTATTGTTTCTATTACCTTGGTAACCTCCCTGTCCAGCTGGACGATTATTGTTACCTTGATAAGGCTGTCTCTGACCTCCTTGTGGATTAGCTCCAGGCGTACCCGTTCCAGGTTGACCCTGTTGCGGTGCCGATCCCGGTGCTCCCGGCGTTTTCTTACGCTTGCGCTTACGTCTGGCAGCCTCGCTATCACTTGAAGATGCAATAGGCTGATTTCTTCGATCAGGTGTAGTTGGAAGCTCTATCTTTCCAATAATATTCGGTCCCGACAACTTTACAGAGCGAGCCTTGATCACTTCATCTTGCGGCTGTACTACTGGCTTAGCAGGTTCCGGAGCCGGTGGTGTTGGCACCACTGCCTCAGGTTTAGCAGCTTCAACTGGTTTGCTTACTTCTGGTTTCTCTTCTGCTTTTACTACAGGTTTAGCAACAGGCGCTTCCTCTACTTTAGGAGCAACAGCTTCTACCGGTTTCTCTTCCTTTACAACTGGCGCTTCCTCTTTTTTAGCAGGGCGATTTTTAGGGTTCAAATCATTAAGATTGATTTTACCTACCACTTTAACACCAGGCAAAGCAGATTCCTCTACATTTTCTGCAGGCTTAGTTGCTGCTGCAACCTCTACTGGCTTCGGCTCTTCTTTAGCCTCTACAACAGGTTCTGCCGGCTTTTCTGCCACAGGCTTCTCTACAGGAGGTGTAAATTGCTGAAGATTCTTGATCAAAACACCTTCATTCTCAAAATCTTGATTTTTCTTTGGCGCCTCAGGAGTATTTTCAGCTATTACTTCAGGTTCATCACGACGAATTTTTCCAATAACTATTTGATTAGCCTCTTCTTTAACAATTTTATCCCCCTGAAACTCTCTCAATAAGACGTTGTACATCTCTCCAGAAAGTTTTGTGCTAGGCTTATTATCCACAGCATAGCCCTTCTTACCTAGGAACTCTACCGCGGTAGCGAGTCCTATGTTAAGCTCCTTTGCTGCTTTTAATAACATTATGGTTTTGTCGTCTGACATTGATTATCCTGTTTTTCTAATTATACAAAAGTAACGTTTATTCTTATTTAATTCAAGTACCAGACTTTATTCAAATTCTGATTGTAGAATAGCGATTACTTCTTTGATTGTTTCTTCTTCTAAATCGGTTCTTTTCACTAACTCATCTAAAGAAAGTGACAATACACTTTTTGCTGTATCTAGACCAATTGCCTTCAACTCGTCTATAATCCAGCTATCGATTTCATCTGAGAATTCTTCTAAATCCACATCCTCATCTTCTTCTCCAGCCTCACGATATACATCTATCTCGAAACCAGTTAATTTACCGGCCAATTTAATATTGTGTCCACCACGGCCAATAGCCAATGATACCTGGTCTGGTTTTAAGTAAACCGCAGCACGTTTAGTCTCATCATCTAATTTAATAGAAGTGATTTTAGCAGGGCTTAAAGCACGTTGGATATATAATGAAACATTGGTTGTAAAGTTGATCACATCAATATTTTCATTTTTCAATTCTCTCACGATACCGTGGATACGAGAACCTTTCATCCCTACACAAGCGCCTACTGGATCAATTCTATCATCGTATGATTCTACAGCAACCTTAGCACGTTCGCCTGGTTCACGAACAATTTTCTTGATCGTAATTAAGCCATCAAAAATCTCAGGCACCTCAAGCTCAAACAAACGTTGCAAGAACTCTGGGGCTACCCTAGAGATGATAATTTTCGGTGTAGCATTTACCATATCCACTTTTGAGATCACCGCTTTCACAGAATCTCCTTTTTTAAAGTAATCAGCAGGTATTTGCTCCGTTTTTGGCATTAACAACTCATTACCTTCATCGTCTAAAACCAATGTTTCTTTTTTCCAAACTTGGTAAACTTCTCCAGTAACAATCTCGCCAACTCTATCTTTATATTTCTTGAAGATTTCGTCTTTCTCCAATTCCAATACCTTAGAAACTAGTGTCTGACGAGCAGCTAAAATAGCTCTACGACCAAAACTTTCTAAAGTAATTTGCTCAATATAGTCATCGCCAACCTCTAAATCAGCATCGTACTGGTGTACTTCAGCCAATTCAATTTCTAAATCGTCGTCTTCAGAGAAACCATCTTCCATTACTTTTCTGGTTCTCCAAATCTCCAAATCTCCATTATCTGGGTTCACAATCACATCGCAGTTCTCATCTGTTCCGTATTTTTTACGCAACATACTGCGAAACACCTCTTCCAATACGCTAATTACTGTAGGGCGGTCGATATTCTTGAAGTCCTTAAACTCCTGAAAAGAATCGATTAAATTAATATTGTTCATTTTTTACTTAAATGAAATTAAAACCTTTGTTTCTATTATATCGTTTAAAGCAATTTGGCTACTCACCAATTGCATTTTTTTTCCTTTTTCCTTCACCTGCTCTTCCAAAGTAATGGAGGCTTCGCCAACTTCAACTAGCTTTCCTTCTTTTTTATCGCCACTAGCCAACTTCACGGCCAATTCTCTACCCACATTTTTGGCGTATTGCCTAACTAGCTTTAGCGGCTCGCCAACTCCCGGAGAAGACACCTCAAGGTTGTATGCAGTTGCTATCGCATTTTCTTCCTCCAAGTGAAACCCAACATGCCTGCTGATGGCTACACAATCTTGTATGCTGATGCCCTGATCTCCATCAACGTGGATAATTAACTTGTTGTTGGGCAACATCTTCACGTCCACTAAGAACAGCTCTGGCCTATCTGCAATCTTCTCTTCTACCAGCTGACTAACTCTCTTTTCTATTTGCATTTCTAATTTTTGCTAAATAAAAAGAGGGGACACCTGTCCCCTCTTTTCTTGTTTTGCTCTGCAAAGATACAAAAATATTTTAAACTTAAAAATCAATACCGCTTAGGGTTAATGTTTTAGAAGTTAAATCTGGCACCAATAGAGAAATCTATCCGAGACAGGCTTTCTTTTTCATCCTTCTCAAAGGTCTCAGTAGTGGTTACACCACCGCTGCTATAAGTCAGCTTACTTAAGGTTCCTCCCGTCATCGAAATCTGTGCACCAATAGCAATGCTCTTGGTGATGTTCAAGTCGTAACCAGCATCTAAGGCCGAGCCAAAAGTTGCTCCTGTAATTTTTACCAACTGGCCATTCAATTTTGCATTGTTATTGTAGCCTAAATAACCCAAGGCTAGCGAAAAAATAAAGGAATGCTTGGTGTTGGCCGTAGTGTATTTAGTTGAAAAACTAGGACCAACAAAACTATGGGCAATATCGTCACTCATTGCCACAGCAATTCCTTGTAGGTTGCCCGTGCCACTATTTGAGGTATTAAACTGGCTAAATTTAGCACCTAAACCCCAAGTAGGCTTAACAAAGTAAGTAACATCCGCACCAAAATGGCTTCCCGATTTGAGCTCAGCTACGTAATTACGGCTTTCGGCAGGAACAGCATCTGACGTTTTAGCTAACAGCTGACTAAATCCCCCCTGTACCGCAACCCTGAAGCGATTGAGCTCTACCGATTTGGTTTGGTTTTGTGCTTTTGCATTAATGGCTAGCCCCACTAAAAGCAACGCAAATAATTTTTTCATCGTTAATGAGAATTAGATGGTTTATTATGATTTATATGGCGTGAAGATAATGGTTTGGCTAATGCTCAGCAAATTAATATGATATGAATTTTAGCTTATTCTAGTTTTTGCCCTCCTTGGCAATTAGCTTTTCAATCAAAACTCCCTGCTTTTCCAATTTATTATTTTGTTCAATTAGCAGTAAAGTCATCTCCTCAATTTTTTTCAAAAGAATTTTATTCATCTCACCCAATTCAACACCATTTTGCTCTACTTCTTTTGCAGATGGCACTTCGGGCAAATGCTTATTCATTTTTATAAATGCCGCTATTTCTGTTAGGGTTTTAGGCCTATAGTTTTCTTCAAAAACATAATCTGGCCAGCCTGTCACTTCTACTTTGATTTCCTTAGCACGAATTTTGCCGTTAACAGAAAGTTTTTCCCCGGCAGTAGTAGTAGTAGTTCCAATGCCAACATTGCCACCATTAGGATTTAATACAATTGGGGTGTATCCGCCATCATACGCCTGAGATTGCAATTCGGCATAATTGGATGAAGTATTATAAGCCAGCGAAAGCCTCTTATCTGGATGGGTGCTACCCGTTACAAACAATTGAGCATTTGATGGTGCTGAAGAAGTATTCGCATCGGCCTGAACGTGAAGTTTTGCTTGAGGATTGGCCGTACCGACACCCAAATTGCCATTTTTGTCAATTCTCATTTTCTCGATGTTATTATTAGTAGAAAATGTTACAAATCCACCGTAACCATCACCTCCTCTATAAAAATTGATAGAACTATTTACATTACCAAAAAAACTATGCTCAAGAGCAAAGCTTTTATTATTATAATTTTGGTTTTGTGCCTCAAAGCCCCTTACCCCTAAATATGTTCCATCGCCAACGGCATCACCTATTTCCAACCTTCCCATCACAGTTCCCAATGCACCGTTGTCGGAGAATCTTCCCACATCTAAAAAAGCTCTAGGAATGGTTGTTCCTATGCCAACATTGCCATTTGTTTCCAACACAACCTTTGACCAAGGCTGTGTTGCCGCATTATTAGTTTTTCTAAACCATAATTGTTGGTCAGAGAAACTTCCGGCAAATTGCATAGCATAATTATTTGAATTGTTACTATGCCTAACATCCAATAAGTGCCACCAAGAGGCTGCCCCCGCAGGGTAATTAACAGGGTTATATGCTTCAAAAAAACCCGACGTGGCTCCCGCATCTCCCCTCAACCCCGCATCATCCCGAGTTTGTGTAATTTGCGCATTTACTATTTTAACACAAAAGATAAGTAAAGGTAAAATGATAAGTTTTTTCATGGCTATTTCTTTTTCTCAAGTTGTTCAATTCTATTATTTTGCTCAATTAGCAGTAAAGTCATCTCCTCAATTTTTTTCAAAAGAATTTTATTCATCTCACCCAATTCAATACCTTTCTGCTCCACTTCTTTTGCAGATGGTACTTCGGGCAAATGCTTATTCATTTTTATAAATGCTGCTATTTCAGCTAGTGTTTTAGGCCTATAGTTTTCTTCAAAAACATAATCCGGCCAGCCTGTTACTTCTACCTTGATTTCCTGCGCCCTGATTTTGCCGTTAACGGATAGTTTTTCCTTCGGGGTGGCAGTACCGATACCGACATCACCGCTAACAGGATCAACCACTAGGGTTTTCGAAATATCAACCCAGCTCCCCAAATGAATTACGTTATTTCCAGAACTACCCTGATATAAACCACCAAGCCTCGATGTTCCGCCAAGTTTAATGTTTTGACCCACAGCATTAGCCTCTAAGGCATGAGTTGTTGAAGCTCCTAAACTAGTAATATCCTGCAATGTATAAGCTAAGGTAGATTTTATATTAGCAGTATTGGAAACCCTAAACTTAGTACCGTCATACGTCATATATAAAACTGGATTCTCTAATATATCTGATCCATCAAAAGTATACCCGCCCCACTTTGATGCATTACCGCTAATATTAATATCATAAAATCCACCATCGGCCGACACAATATTATTGCCATTAAATTTAGGCCTTACGCCTTCAAAATTAAAAGCGCCTGTAGCTCTGTCTACACTAAATACCCTACCTAAGTAAGACCCATTGTCAGCATAACGGAACAAATCAAAATTAGCCCCCCCATTTGCTCCACTTTCAGGATCTGGATTTACAGAAAGCAGCCAGCGCATAGCTCCATCTGTTTGAAAATGGACGCCTCTATAAGAACCAAGACCATTTGATAAAGTTACCGATTGATAGGTTGGATTTAATTGAGAATAGGTCTCCAATGAAATCAATGTGCCCAAAAAGGACATGACATAAAAAATAAATTTTCTCATTTAATGAACGTTTTTAATTAGCTAGACCATTGCTACTATTAATCAAGTAACATCGCCTTATAAATAGTTTTTGTTTTTAACATTTTTTAATAGTGGTATTATTAATACCCGTCTGGTTTAAGTGTTCTGAAAGACCACTTAAACTCCTCATGAAAACCAAGGTCTCCAGACCGGAATAAAGTACTGCATAAAAGCCTCATTTCTTCATTACTTCTTGTTGTCATATCATTTTCTTTTCTGCTACTATTTCCAGACGAACTTGTACCGATGTATCGGTAGTCTTCGGTTTCATGTTTAGGTTTAAGTGACCGCTGAAAAAGCGAACACTTAAACCAGTTGGGGGTTACAGTTGTGCAACAGCCACGGCACGCGTGCGCTAGCTAGGCTATAAAATAAATGCACCTGTCTTCGTCATATCGTTTAATAATTTGCGGTGAGCTTTTTTAAAATCATTGTTGCTTTCTAAGACAGAAATTATCTCATCTCGGAAAGATGATATTCTATGATTCTCATCAGTTAATTTCTCAGTTGTTGAAAAATTATCGTCAATAATCATCTCGGATTGTTCGTGAGCTTTTACATAAAGTTTAATCCTAAACTCGTCTGGAGGACTCACTGTTGAAGTGTCATTCCGTAAGTAAACTTTACCACTAATGCTTGCTATATCATTTTTCTCAAAAGATTTTTTAATTTTCATCTCTTCCTTTACTGAAAATAAAATGCGGCTCTCTTCCAAATTAGGATAATTAACGTAAATCTTACGCTTATTATAGTCAACTTGTATGTAAGGGCTATATATAAATAAAAGATTATGCTTATTCTCTCTATACTCCTTATCTTCCCTCACACAGGAAACCGCTATAAGGAGTATTAATAAAATTACTATATTTTTTATTTTCATAACCACAATGGAATTTTATTAAATAAACGCCAAGAGAAAGATTTAGGATATGGACCTATAGCGGGCACATATAATCCTTTCAGAAAACCAATGTTATAATATTTCGTATAAGCATGGCTATAAGCAGAAGCGGCACGCTCTGTATATAGACTAGCAGATGCTTGACTAAATGAATTATAATGCCAAACATGTAGGTATTCGTGTTTAAATATCATGTTTTTAGTAATTAAATTATAACCTTTTACTCCAGGGGCAACTACTATCCTTGTACTTAAAAGTTTTCCGCTAGAAGAGTATTTCGCCCCAGTATATGCTCCAGTCAGTCCTCTCTTTCTAATGATGAGGCCGTTTACATCAAGTTTATCCTCAGCTCCAGATAGCGAAATTGTAGTTCTCAATTCCTTTTCTACTTGTTCAATATTCATCCCATCAAGACGACCGATAGTCAAATCATAGTCTGCTCTCATTTCAGCCGTTGACTGATATCTAACATTTGAATTGGAAGTTGATCCGACGGTTATGTAGTCAATAGACTCTCCAGAGCCTGTCCAAAAATTCCTACCATCCAAAGCCGCATCTATGCCGCCTACAACACCTCCTACGATACCCCCCCCCAAAGCACCCATCCCCCCACCTTTCAATCCTGCTAGCAAAGAACTTCCAAAACCCTGTCCATTAACCAGCCCATTTCCAAAGCCACCTACGAACCCTCCAGCACCTCCTCCGGAAGCTCCAACTACAGCCCCAGAAAGGAATCCACTACCAACTGTTTTTGCTGCTGTTGTACCCCAAAACCCTGCTCCAAAGCTTCCACCACCAAGTGCAGAACTCACACCACTGCCGATTCCAGCACCCAAAGCTCCAGCCAAAGCCCCAACAGCAAAATGTCCGAGTCCTTTACTATTAAACTGGAAACCATTTGACATCCAATTTACAAAGCCACCAAATATTGCACCAGCTATTAAATGTATAAATTCTCCACTCGGATCACTTGCAATCAGCGGATTATTCATCACATACCCATACCGATTAAAGTTCTGGGTGTTATATGGATCCTGCACGAAATTATCTGGAGATAAAAACCGATGCAATTTAGGGTCGTACAAACGGCCATTCATATTAATGAGGCCAACATTTAACAAATGCTCATGCCCCGTATAACCACGGTCGGTAATTACAAAAACAGTCAACGGGTTGCCATTGCCATCTGTCAAGGCTACGATATTCCCCCAGGCATCAAATTGTCGCTTTTCTACGGCATTGCCATCTACATCAGTTATCAAAACAATACTACCAAGATGGTCTCGGTGTAAGTAATATAAGTTCTGCGTTGTGCCTACAGTGTTGTGTACTTCTTTAAAAATGGCGGGAGCGTCATAGGCATCACCGCTTAAATAAAATACAAAACTGGTTTCACCGGTAACGATATTACGTGTAATTTCCATACCTCCATCTTCACTATAATGGCGGCGCATAGAGCGCAATACCTTATCTGAATCATCGCTACCATAGTACATGGTGCTGCGTTGCAACGCAGCATTGTATAAAAAGTCTATCTGCTCCTTACCTTGCTCATTAATATTTACTGGTTTCTTAAAGGCGTTAAAGGTGAGCTGTTGCAAGGTCCTGTCTTGGTACCAAGTGGTCGCTGTTGGTATTGGGTTGCTGAGCTCTGTTTGTTGGTAGCCTACGCCGCTGTAACCATAATTTCCCAGTTGACTGTTATAGGTGATACGTCCACGGGGGTCGTAGGTTTGGCTATAGTCGTCGTTATTATCGCTGAAGTCTGTCAACCGATCTTGGTTGTCATAATAAAAGCTCTCGTTCCAACTTAGGGCACTATTACTACGGCTGTTGAGGTTGCCACGCAGGGCATCAAAGCTATAGCCCAGGTTCATAAGCGTGGCAGGGTTGGTGCCTATACGCTCAGTTACCGTACTTTGTGGTAGGTTAAAATTGTCGTAATTGTATGTGGTCTTTAAACTATTACCCTGTAATTCGGAGGCTAATTGTCCATTGCTTTTTAAGGTATTTACTTTGTTCAGTACTTTTCCTGTGCTTTGGTCTACCGCTTGCAATAGCTCGCCATTTTGATAGGTATAAGCAACCGTACGTGTCGCGGTGGTATTGCTGGCCTTGTCCTTGGCTTGGTAGGTTTCGGTAGCAATTCGGTTGTAGCCATCATAAGTATAGCTTTTGGTAAAGCGGGCATGGAGGTTATCCTCTACAGTGCTGCTTAAACGCTTATCGTTATCATAAGTGTAGCTATAAGTGGCGTTGTTACCATCTGTATTGGTAAAAGTAAGGCCTGTTAACAATTTGGTAGTATTGTTGTAGCTATAAACATAGCCAATTCCAGTTTCATCGCCAGTAAGTGTTTTAGCACTAAGTTTGCCCGTCGCATTGTTATAGGTATAGTTAGTAACACCTTTTGGTGTAGTTTCTTGCATAATCTCACCAAAACCGTTATAAGTATAGGTGTATTGCCCTGCGCTTGGGTCGGTCAATTTAGTTTTGCGCCCCCAGCCATCATATTCTAAACTTTGGGTAGAGCCTTCATAATCTGCGGTTTTTAAACCTCCATGCGCATAATAGCTATAATTGATAGTGCCTCCAGGGTCTTGTACGCTGATAGTTTGCCCCAAAGCATTTTTTGTAGTGGTTACACTTTTAGTGCCATCGTTTACGGTGGTAATTAAGCCGTTATAGGTATAGCTTACCGATTTACCTGTATAGGAAGTTGTTTTTTTGACACGTCCATATTCGTCAAACTCGGTTTCGTTCCATTGGTTATAACTGCCTGGTGCGGCGGGTTGGCTTTGGCGGTAAGCTCTTCCGTAAACATCGTACTCGATAGCGGTGCCAACTAAGCTGCCCGTAACAGTTTTCTCTGTAGCATGGGTGGCCTGCCCTAAGAGATTATAATAAGTAGTTTTTTCGCGACCCTCATCATCTATTTTAACAATCTTATAGCCATTAGCCTCAGGGTCAAAGCTGGTAAAGGAATAATTGCCCATATAATCTAAGGTCATGAAAGGTCTTCCCCACCAACCATCGTGCATATATTGTGTTTCCTGCCCATAAGGATTGGTTTCCACCTCCAAAACACCATAATAGGGATCGTAGGAAGTAAGTGTAACCAAGCCCTCCACATCAGTTTGGCTAGTAGGGAAACGACCCGTTGCATCATAAGTTGCGCTGGTGGTTCTTGTTCCGCTGGCAGTAGTAATACTTTTTTGAGTAACATTGCCAAAAGCATCATAGGTAAGATTTTCGGTAATCCACGGCGTGCCATGGCCTTTCTTTTTAATTTGTGTTGGCAAAAAACCTGTATAGCTATATTCTTCTTCGGTGTTATGCGTATCTCCTGCGGCACTCATAGTAGTTTTACGGCTTAGTGGTCTGCCTAAATAATAGCCAGAAGCATTATTATCATAGGTAAGCTCTTCGGTTTTAAGGCCAATACCGCTTAAATTGGTAGTAGTTTTGGTTACATTATAATAGCTATCGTACTCATTAAGCTGTAAAGTGTTGGTGCCGTTCAATAGATCTTTACTGGTCACAGAAGTTACGCTATTAATGAACACTTTGCTAGGCAGTAGCTGGGTATTGTAGGTATAGTCGGTACGGGTTAGGTAATCACTTAGGGTAGCGGCATCATTAACGCCTGCGGTAGGGTTAGTAATTTGGGCGATATAGATGCCATTATTACCTATAGCCTCAAACCCATCCGCTAAGATAATAGAGTTGCTAGCTTCGGTGGTTTGCGTTGCAACAATAGGCGAAGAAAGGACGATGTTAGGTGGTGCGGCAGCCATATTGGTAACCGACGAATTAAGGTAGGGATATTTTGTAGTAAAGGCTTTAATGGGCGCACCGCGTAGCGCTGGATCTGACAAGGTAATGTTAAACATGCGATTCTCATCATTAGCATCTACATGCCAGTTGCTGCGGATTACTTTGCCAAAGCCAAGAAAGCCCAATCCTTCTGTATTAGTTACAGCGTTGGCATAACCAAAAATCTGTTGAAGATGATTGGTATTCTTATAAGCCTTCGTAATCTTTGATACCACAGCAAAGCTCGGCACATTCTCAAATTCTACATTGGGATAAGTTTGCCCGTAATTGGCCTCATACAAGGGAATATCATTATTGTAACTATTTGCATAGTAACCACTCATTAGCGGCTGATAGCTGATATCCTGTGTTTCATCTTTATTCCAAATACGGTCTAACCTTTTGGCTACTTGCATATTTGCCCCTAGGCGGTAAAGCGAGAGTGTATTGTCGCTTAAAAAACCTACCTCAAGATTAGGATTCTCCTTATCAAGTGCAAGCACAACAGGGATGGGGTTACGTTTTAGATTGGTCTGTCTGGTAGCCACATTTTGCCAATCAAAATTGAATATTATACCTCCGGCTTCCGTATAGCCCATGTTATGGGCTCTTCTTAGTGTAATCGTACCTGTAGAGCTATCATCGGCTGTTTGTGACAATACCTGGGCAATATCTGTTTTACCATCTCCATTGATGTCTATCGGCATGAGGGCACTTGTCGTCTGATTCCATTGGTTATTCTGATACCATGTGTTTGATGAACCTTTGGCGAATGGCGATGGCAACATTTGCGTATGCTTTTTGAAACTTTTTCCATTAGACATAAATAGCGCAAACTGATAAGCAGTAGACGTAGAAAACATGATATCTGTTTTACCATCACCATTGTAATCTCCTAACAATACTACTTCGTTGTTGCTAGTGGTTATTCTGGAGTCGTTCTCCTGCCACAGCAGTTCCAAAGACCCTGCATTGTTTAATGAATACACATAGATTGCCCCATTCTTTACATGGAAGAGATCTGTCTTCCCATCTCCGTTAAAATCTACCGCATAAAGTTTATCTCCTGCAAAATAGGATTGAGATAAAGCGCCCAAATTGATGATGTTATTGCTTGTAATTCTCCTATCTAGATTAATTAAATGGACATTTGAACCGCCATCTCCATAGTTAAACTCGCCGTATTGATAACTAGCCCTATCATCATAGGGGTCGAAATACCACATGGCCCGCTCTATAATTACAATACTGGCGTCGCCCACGGCAATGATATCGGTCAACCCATCGCCATTAAAATCACCAGACAGAAAGTGTTGCTCAATTCTTACTCCGTCATGATATTGCTGAGTCATCTCTGAATAATAAGACGGCCCTTTTGGCAAATTATTCCACAATCTATCGTACTGGAAATAAACGGGTGCCGTGGTACCCCTTGATAGCACATCAAACTTATAGGAAGTCTGCTGGTCCTTCACCACAGCAAAACCATCGCCCGAAAGCAATTTTGAATCATGATTAAGCCATTTTATTGGAAAAAGTTCTTTATAACTACCTGTATTTACCTCATAACCAAACTGCGTATATGGAGCGCCTGGTTCAAGGTCAAAGAAGGTCCAAAACTTATTTTTAGCAGTAGGTTGCAAGACAAAACCCATGGAACCAGTACCCGTAAAATCTCCAAATATGGCCTCCGAGTTGTTACTAGCAATTTGGGAGATGCTTAGATTAGAAACCGTACTAGAGTAGGTTAAATCACTACTTGTTTCGTAAGAAAAATAAATTCTACCTAAAGATCTTGTTTCATTACCATTGGTCTCCACCAATCCGTCTAGCCTTTGATAGCCAATAAGATTCATGGCATCGGTTTCGATATTGTAATGTCTAAGATAGGTTCCGCTAACACTGATAGAAATCTTGTTGAGTATAAAATCTCTAAAGACATTCTGTCCCGCCAAATAGGCCTGTTCGGGTCTTTGGGCGGTCTGATAACTGAAACTTACCACGTTTATACCCTGCCCCGTTCCTAATGTACCATAATTGATTTGTAGCAATTTTAGCACATTGCTTGCCGATGTATAAACATAATTTATCCTAGCCCCCAAATTACTCTCCCAATAGGTAATGCCGTATTCAATCGCAGTTTTTGAGGAACCCGTTACACCGTAAAAAGCTTTGGAGCCATCAGGATACCAAACTTCGAAAGAATCTGGCCCTGCACTTGTACCAACGGCAGCAATACCCCTAGAAAAAATACGTAGGTTAGAATAGTTTTCTGTCTGGTATTCAGCACCTGGGTAACCGTATGTACCTGATTTGAGTAGCAGACGTTGGCCATCTAAAGCAAAAAAATCACTCATATCAAGATTAATACCTCCAATGCGGTCATTATGGAATTTTGTTGCGGGTATCCGGGATATCGTGGACAGCCCCCCAATATTCCATCCATATCCAGCAATGCCATTCCCTCCTTGGCTGTTATAAGTCAAGGAGATTTCAGGAGTAAAGCCGTTAACTCCCTTTGGAATGCTTATTGGTATATTGGCAATAGCCGCACCACTTGGAGATATATCAATATTTACGGGAGTCTTACCCACATCCTCAGTTGTTGTAGACATCAAAGAACCTGTCGCCTCGCCGCTTTTAAGAAGAGGGGCTGATTTCTTTTTATTCGCTAGACTAAGGCTATCCCTTTGAAATACTGGCTTTGCATTGGGGATACGGATAAGAGTATCCAGCTTTATTTGAGGAGGGAGTGTATCCTTCTTCGTTTTCGAGGTGTCTGTTTGTGCCTTTAAATCAAGTGCATAAATAGACAAAAAACTAAATATAAGATAAATGAGGCGTTTCATAGGTTTGTTTTATTGTTTTTTAATTGTCAGCTGGAGCTTGTCATCATTTAAATAATCATGACAAGGTTCATAGGTGTTACTTTTTAATTACTTTAATGCTTTCTTTTCTTTGGTCAGAAAAAGTGATGTATAAGATGTACATACCAGTAGCTAACTGTTGAAAGGGTAAGGTTACGCCATTTTGATTGGGGCTTGGTTTTACCTCATGCGTTCTCATCCCATTAATAGCAAATACCGAGATGCTTTTAACAGAAATGCCGCTTTCTGTTTCCCAGTTTACATTCAAGTTCTCTAGGAGAGGGTTTGGACTTGCTATTATTGTTCTTTTGACAACTGTACGCTTCGCGGTGTCAGCCAGCTTCATTTCTACCTTCACAGGAATACTCGTCTCCGAAGAAGAGGCAACAGCATTTCTGGGCAACGGACAGTTAATACAAACCCACTCACGTTTGGTCTGGTTGCCCGCTTCATCATAACTAAAATTTAATTGTTGGGCAAAAACTCCTGTAGAAAGGAGCAATAGGGAGGTCGTAAAAAACCTAAAAAGCGTTTTATTCATATTTTCAATGGTTTGGCACTCTCTGAAAATACGGAATAAGCAAAACGAAGGAAAGAGAGCATCAAAAGAGAGTTAATAGCCAAATATACGGCCTAATTGCATTAAATCAAGAAAAATCTAAATTATTACTATCCAAAGTCCAAACTATTCAGTTACTAAAAACCTCCTCTGGTTTAAATGTTCTGAAAGAACACTTAAAGCCAAGGTCTCTAGACCTTAATAAAGTACTGCATAAAGCCTACTTTCTTCATTACTTCTTGTTGCCATATCATTTTCTTTTCTGCTACTATTTCCAGACGAACTTGTACCGATGTATCGGTATGTTTAGAGAACACTTAAACCAGTTAAGGCACCATGGCCAGCATGGGATAAGCTTATCATCCTGATACGACTGGATTTCTGAATTTTAGCCTTTTTTCAAATAAAAAATATAAAATTACTATGCTGAAAACTTGCAACATTATGCATAATATAGATCCTTCAAATCCAAAAGAACCTCCATTCCAAATGGTATCGCCTCTCCTCATTTGTGCTATGATGCTATAACCGTTAAGACCACTAACATTAAATCCAAAAATTGAACCCTGAAAAAAATTCCAGCTAAAATGGAATGCTATTGATGGCCATAGGTTTCTCCTGTATATACACGGCAGACCTAATAATATACCCGCTAAAATTAAATTCGTGAAAGAAATCAAATTAATATTTGGATTAGCTAAATGCATAATTGCAAATATTACAGAAGAAATTATCAGGGCTAAAAATTTGTTAATAGAGCCCATTAAATTATTTAGAATATAACCTCTTATGAATAATTCTTCAGTAAAAGCAACCAATATGAAGATTGCGCAGTTTAAAATAAGCTCATTTAAAGAAAACTTAGTTTGAATATATTGAATTTGCCTAGTGAACAGAAGCAAAAAAAAAGCAAAAGACATAATTAATGCAGGCATAAATATAGCCCATCTACATTCTTTTTCAGATATAACTAAAAAATCTAGTCCCAAGCTTTTAATTGATTCTTTATCTATATATATCCTAAATAGCCAAATTGTAAAAAAGGTACCGACAGCACCAAAAAAAACAATTATAAATTTTTCCCAACTTGTTCTATTTAGCTCTGCATCTCCCACTGGTATCCCCAACAAAAAATATGCGAACACTTGAAATACACCTACAATAAAAATATAAGGAATTATTATTGAAACACAATTAATCCATGAAGCTCTTTTAATGGTTACCATCGAGGTTATTTTTTTTATTTCTCATCTTATGCTCTAACCTAAAATAAAAGAAATAGCATACAGAAAACAGGAGGATCTTCCAAAAAACCGAAATAAAGATAGCTAATGCATCAAGATGCTTATGTTTTTTTACGTTCAATAAATATTCAATACAAAAAACAACTAATAACAATACAAAAAAGAGTATTATAGTTTTACGCAATTCATTTTTCATTATTATCGACAATAAATATTAATCATTTTAAAGTGGTCTCCTATAAACAGCCTCAAGGTATTTAAGGATTTAATAATCTTAAAACTTACTGCTAGAATTTTAATTTGACTTAAATAACTAGCAAAAAGTGAAGTGGAACACATAAATATTTTCAGATTAAGAGCAATAATTTTCGATTTAAAAGCAGGCCGCAACGCAGCCTGCTTTTAAAATTTTAACTAATTCACTTATAAACATTTGCATTTCCATACGCAGGATTTGCTCTCAATTCTTTAGAAGTTTCATGTACATATCGCAGAGTCGCTCCAATAAGCCAAGCGACCGATTCACTAAATTCGCTACCACCATTAATAGCAATCAATTCATTTGAGTCCAACTCCTCAACAATTAGATTATCTGTTTTCATATCTATAGTAATTATTATTAATTAGTTATGTTCAACACCATTCCAGCCATCTTTAAATGCCTGTATATGTGCTTTTGGATTAAGAGCTGCCTCTAATAAAATATAGGAAGCTACAATTGGGAAAACGAATCCCCAAAAGCCTCCATCAACATTTTCCATCTCCTTAGCATCCATCTCCTGAACACCAAAGTTCTCTAAATTTAAATTTTTCATTTTATAGAATATTAATTTCACACCTACTCTGTTTAAGGTTTTTCGGCAAACACCTTTTTTATTGCAACAGTACTAAGTTAAGTGCGCTTGTTATAGAAAAATTATAGTTTGAAAATTTTATCAAATTAAAAAGTATGAATTTGGTATGCCGTATTTTTCCTGTATTTACTTCATAACCAAACTGCATATATGGAGCGCCGTGCAAAACTTATTTTTGGCAGTAGGCTGCAAGGCAAAACTCATGGAGACAGAACCCGTAAAATCTCCATGTAGAAAGGAGCAATAGGCAGGTGGCAAAAATGAAGAAAAATCTTAAATTATTACTATCCAAAGTCCAAACTATTCAGTTAGCCGAAACATAACACACTTACTTTTAAACCAACTAGCCGGAGCGCCCTAAATCAGCTCTACACGGTGCAGTATATTAAGCCCATTTTCTTCGGGAATTGTTCGACTCTTGTTCGGGGTTTCTTCGACTCTTCTTCGGGAAAGCATCGTGTCTGCTTCGGGAAACCGTCGAGAACTGTTCGTGTTTTTCCCGATGCTGGGACGAACAAAAGGCGAAGCGAATACGATACAGATATGAACCAGATATAGACCAGTCTCCAGCCCTAGCTAAAGCAAAGTCGTTAGAAGATTAGGTTGTATTGGTTAACTGTTTGAATCGTTGTAATTGGTTAATTGTTTTCTAGAAGTCTTACTAACCCCTAGCTTCTGATTCCTGACCACTGCCGTATTGGTTAACTGTTTATCTGAAAGTCTTGCTAGCCACTAACCCCTAATCCCTGACTACTACTAAAAAGGATTTCCGTCATTGCTACCTGTACCAAAATTCTATTAGAGCAACAATCTACTATAGCAAACATACAAGGTGACGGGGACGCCAACGTAGGCACTTCATTTGTTGGTGTCCCCGCCAACAAACAATTAGGTTTCGAACCCTCTTAACTTCAAATCTCCGAACAGCTGTGGTGATAACACCAACCATAGGTTCAATAAAACTACCCCTCCACATAGGCTAGGAACCACCTACATACCGCCTACACACAAGGTTAACACATGAATCACACATCAATGGCACATGAATGGTACATGAAACACACAAGGATAACACATAAAAAACATACCGGCATACAACTATTTATAGTATCCTCTTGGAGGGATTGTCTGCACAGGGAAAGATATTTTTATCTATTTTAGGCAGCATAATAGCTCACCACTCCGAACTTCGCTAAGTTGAAGCATAGAGTTACTGGAGAAGCAAAGCAAGCTTGCCAAACACAATAGTCTATCGCTGAAATACCTTTTCGTAGGTTTTAACGGTATGCCCTAAGTCAGACTTTAAAATATCTGTGGTTTTGCCGAAGCTCGAATTTAAAATCGTACGCAACAGATATCTTTGCCCCTTAACAAAAGGTGTATCTGGTTCGAATATCAAAGTTTTTCCATCAATAAGAAGCTGCCCTTTAATCGTCTTTTCTTCCGCTCCTTCCTCGCTGTCTATGGCAACAACGCTTACCAAGTTTTCAGCTATATGCCCTTGTTCAATACGATTACGGCCTTGAAAAAAATTCACCTCCTCCAAGCCGCTAAATATAATTTTAGTACTATCTAAAGAAAAGCTAACTTTAAATGCCTCCTCCTTTTTGAAAAAACAGGAGCTAAAAACTAAACAACAAGAGAAGAATAGTGTTATTTTGTTAAACATTTAACTAAGTTACCATGATTAAGATAATTTTAGAAATCCTTTTAATGGGACTAGCCGTAATGATAGGCTCTTATTTAGTTCCGGGGGTTACCGTAGATGGTTACGGTAGCGCAGTAATTGCCGCTGTTTTAATTGCCGTGGCAAATGCAACCATAGGTTTGGTACTAAGAGTATTTACTTTTCCTCTTAATTTTCTAACCCTGGGATTGATCTCCTTTATTATTTCGGTATTGATGATTTTATTGGTAGATAGCTGGATGAGCGGGTTCAATACTTCCGGTTTTTTCTCGGCAGCCATATTGGCCATCGCGATCACCATCATTAAAATAATTTTAGACGCCGCTTTCGGGATGGAAAAATCGTAACCACATGACATCAAAAAGCCACTGATGCACAGATGATTAATGTCTTTTTAAAATCTGTGCAGCTGTGGCTAAAAATATCTTTGATGTAAGTGCTAAGCCAAAATATCCCTACTGATTACCAGTTTTTGTATCTCTGAAGTGCCTTCATAAATCTGGGTGATTTTAGCATCCCGCATTAGTCTTTCTACGTGGTATTCTTTCACAAAACCATAACCACCATGAATTTGTACGGCTTCTACTGTCACTTCCATGGCTACTTTACTGGCAAACAATTTAGCCATAGAACCAGCTAAAGTATAAGACAAACCTTGGTCTTTTAGCCAGGCAGCCTTATAAACCAGTAACCTAGCCGCTTCAATTTGCGTAGCCATATCTGCTAATTTAAAGGCAATGGCCTGATGATCTGCAATTGCTTTTCCGAAAGCCTTACGTTCTTTGGCATAAGCTAAGGCCAACTCATAAGCGCCAGCCGCAATACCCAAAGCCTGCGCCGCAATGCCGATACGTCCGCCTTCTAAAGTTTTCATCGCAAACTTAAACCCAAAACCATCTTCCCCAATGCGATTTTCTTTTGGTACTTTCACATCATTGAACATCAAAGAGTGGGTATCAGACCCCCTAATGCCCAGTTTATTTTCTTTAGGGCCAATAGTAAAGCCAGGAGTTCCTTTTTCTACAATAAATGCGTTGATTCCTTTATGTTTTAATTCCTTATGCGTTTGTGCAATCACCAAATAGGTGCTGGCCGTACTTCCATTGGTAATCCAGTTTTTGGTGCCATTAAGAAGGTAGTGATCTCCTTTATCTTCTGCGGTAGTTTGTTGTGATGTCGCATCTGAACCGGCTTCTGGCTCAGAAAGACAGAAAGCGCCAATTTTCTCTCCAGAGGCCAAAGGTTTAAGGTATTTTTCCTTTTGCTCTTCTGTTCCGTATTTTTCTAAGCCATAGCAAACCAAAGAATTGTTTACCGATACCACTACAGAAGCAGAAGCGTCTACTTTAGACAGTTCCTCCATTACCAAAGTGTAGGATACGGTATCCATGCCGCCTCCATTGTATTTCGGATCTACCATCATTCCCAAAAAGCCGAGTTCGCCCATGCTCTTTACTTGTTCAGCAGGAAACTTCTGGTGCTCGTCTCTTTCTATTACTCCGGGTTTTAATTCATTTTGGGCAAAATCCCTAGCAGCTTGCTTAATCATTTGCTGCTCTTCGCTTAGTTCAAAATGCATAATGCTAAAAGGTATATTGGTTATCTTCAAAGGTATTATTATTTTAAATAATACTATGCAAACATAACAAATTTATAGCAAAGAAAATTCTCTACATTGATTGAAGTGTAGCTGCTATGCAAAGCTTGTGTTAATTAAACCCGTCCCGATAGCTATCGGGAGAAGTGGTAATCCTTTTTGTTTATTCCTTGTCATCCTGAATGCTAGTGAAGGATCTGTAAGTTAAGCTATTAAGAAACAGATTTACTGCGTAGCTGCTTCGCGTTCCTCGGAATGACAGGTATAAATTAAACAAAAAGATAGAAGTGAAAGTTGGACTGAAGATGCCACAATGCACCAACAAACATTTTCTAGTGAAAACGAAGCATCTTGAAAAGAGAAGTAAATACTACTTTAACAACCTGTTATTATCGTCTGGGAAAACCAATATGGGTTCGTACTTTTTAGCCTCTTCGATAGGCAAAGAACCGTAAGATATAATGATCAGGATATCGCCAATTTGAACTCTTCTGGCCGCGGCTCCATTTAAACATATAGCTCCCGAACCTCTCTCCCCTTTAATGACATAAGTCTCAAAGCGCTCGCCGTTGTTGTTGTTCACAATCTGCACCTTCTCATTAGCAATAATGTTAGCTGCATCCATCAAATCTTCATCAATGGTAATGCTACCTACATAATTCAACTCGGCCTGGGTTACCCTTACACGGTGTATTTTCGATTTTAGAATCTCGATAATCATACTGCAAAGTTAGAAATAAGTTTTACAGTTTACATTAAACGGTTTTCAGTTTAAAGTCACATTTAAACCACCTGAGGTACCTGCGCATTTTAAATCTAAGGTTTTATTAGGTGCCTAAGGTGGTAAAAAACGGATAATAGTCAATGGTTCTAAATCCAATCTATTAACTATTTGACCAATCTTTAATTAATAATCACGTTATCGATTAACCGAGTTTCACCAACTTTAGCCGCAACCAAAGCAACGGTATTTTGATGTGTTTTCTCTGTGATAGGTAGTAGCGTATCGCCATCTACAATGGTCAAATAATCTAATTCTACGCCAATTATGCTTGTTACAATTGCTTTTGCTTCTGCTAGCAGCTCAGCTATAGATTTTCCGGCGTAATTTTCTTCGATAAAGAACAGTGCCTTACTTAACACTAAAGAGTGCGCCCTGTCGGCTTCACTAAGATGGATATTTCTAGAGCTCATGGCCAAACCATCTTCTTCCCTTATGATAGGACAGGTTACAATTTGAACGTCGAGATTTAGTGCAGTTACCATGTTTTTAATCATCAACACTTGCTGAAAATCCTTCTGCCCAAAGAAAGCTAAATCTGGTTTCACGGCATCAAAAAGCTTAAAAACAATTTGTGTCACACCCTGATAATGTCCTTTTCTGAACTCGCCTTCTAACAAAAACTCGGCACTTCCTAAAGCTATATGCCAATTTTCTGCCGCAGGGTATGTTGGATACATTTCCTTCACGGTAGGCATAAAAACAAAATTGCATCCCGCTTCGGTCAACATTTTGATATCATGCGCTAAGGGGCGAGGATATTTCTCCAAATCTTTAGGGTCGGTAAACTGTGTTGGATTCACAAAAATACTGCAAACCACGATATCTGCTTTTTTTTGCGCCTCTGCAATTAACGAAAGGTGTCCATTGTGCAAAGCACCCATAGTAGGCACTAATGCTATTTTCAATCCTTTTGCTTTTAAAGGCTTAAGCGAGCTTTCGAGTTCGGCAACGGTTGCTATAACTTCCAATATCTTGTCTTGTTTTGAGCCTGCTAAATTGTACATTTCTGTCCTACTTACAAAGCCCTAGTAGCAAGATATTGATAAATATTAATATTTTCCGTACCTTTGCCCCTTGATAATCTTTAAATTAACAGTAATTTAATAATATATGGAGATGGCAAAAACGAAGCTACTGATTATTACCCATGAGATGTCGCCTTTCCTCGAACTCACTAAAATTTCCGAAATTACCCGTCAATTACCACAGGCAATGCAAGAAAAAGGATTCGAAATCCGCATCTTGATGCCTAAGTTTGGCAACATTAATGAAAGAAGGAATAGGTTGCACGAGGTAATCCGATTATCGGGGATGAATATCATCATTGATGACAATGACAACCCTTTAATCATCAAAGTGGCGTCTATACCAGCAGCTCGTATGCAAGTGTATTTCTTGGACAACGAAGATTATTTTCACAGAAAATACGTGTTTAGGGATAAAGAAAACAAGTTCTATGCAGATAATGATGAAAGAACAATATTTTTCTGCAAAGGTGCTTTGGAAACAGTTAAAAAACTAGGCTGGTCGCCTGATGTAGTACATTGTCATGGCTGGATGACTGCTTTAGTTCCTGCTTATATCAAAACTACTTACAAAAACGACCCAACTTTCAAAAATTCAAAGGTGGTGTATTCTGTTTATGAAAACTGCTTTGGCGAAAAGCTAAATGCTGATTTCCATAAAAAAGCAATCATGAACCACATGACTGCCGATGACACCAAGGCCTTTGCTGATGCTGATTGTAACAGTCTACATATTGGTGCTATAACTCACTCTGATGCAGTGGTTTTTGCTGATGAGAAGGTAGACGACGCTGTGTTAAAATTTGTTAAAGATTCTAATAAGCCGACTTTAGCCTTTAATTTAACCGAAAATTACGACAACTTCTATTCTTTTTATGAAGAAGTTACTAGTGATGAGTTGGTTTCTATAGCATAATAAAAGCTTATTAATTATAATATGAGATTTTTAAAATTAGACTTATTAACCCTGTTGATAAGTCTTTTTCTTTTCGCCTCTTGTGAGCGCACTTCTACTATTGGTCTTGAAGTTGATCCAACGAGTGCCATACAGGGAAGCCTGATTGATACGGCAACAATTTCTTCTAGAACAGTAAAAGATAATGACATTTCTACGAGTGCCTTAACGAGATATCCTTTTGGCTATATCAAAGATCCAGAATTGGGTGAAACCTCTTCTAGCTTGGCTTTATCGGTAAACATCCCTAGTGAATCTTACGATTTTGGAACCAATGCGGTTTTAGACTCTGCAGTTTTAGTTTTAAACTTCGCCGGCGAATTTTATGGCGACAGTACTGCGACTTATAATATCGATGTTCATCAGCTTACCAATAATTTAGCTAAAGAGAATTCGTACTTAAGCAGCAATACGTATGCCTATCAAAATACGCTATTGGCTAATTATACGGGTAAAGTTTTCCCTACTACACCTTTCAAGGTAACAGATGTACTTACAGGAGCAAAGGATACCTTAATGACGGTTACCCCTCAACTTCGTTTGAAGCTTAACAATACCTTTGTTACTGATCATATTGTAGCGCCCTCACCTGCAGTGCCCAATCTATTGAAATACAACTCGTATTTTCAAGCTGCATTTAAAGGTCTACATGTTCAAATTAGGCCCACTACCCAAGCTGCAATGGGGAATGGAGGTTTAATGTTTTTCAATTTTGCGAGTACAACACCTACTACCTCAACTTCTGGATTGGTATTATACTATAGAAAGCAGAATGCAACAACAACTACGGCAACAGATACTGTTTCTGTGAACTTCCCGGTTTCAACTAGCTCAAGTCCAGTAGCAGCAAGCGTAAGCCACACTTATTCTACCAAGGTGAACGAGCAAATCAATCCTGCTCCAGCAGACGTGAATAAACAATTTGAAAAAACTTATTTACAACCTTTAGGTGGCTTAAGAACAAAGCTTGCTTTCCCTTACTTAAAGAAGCTGAAAGCCGAAGTAGGTAAAATGATCGTCAACAAGGCAGAGCTTATTATTGATTTAAGCAGCGGAACCGATGTTGCTCCTTTTAAAGCAGCTCCTCGTTTAGCTTTATATAAATTTGACATCGCAGGACAAAGAAGCAACCTACCTGATAATGATGTTGGCGATGGCTATACCTATGCCGGAGATCCTAGAGCAAACTCAGCTTCTTTTGGTGGATATTTCGACTCGACTAAGAAGCGTTATGTTTTTGCGGTAACCGCCTATATCCAAGATTTGTTAGATGGAAAAACAGAAGATTATGGTACTTACTTATCGGTAACACCTTCTTCAGCTTTTCAATATTCTTCTCCTTTCAACGTAGCATCTCGTGCAGTAATCGGCAGTTTCAAGAGGATACCTGCAGCCGGAGATAACGTTTTGAAACTCAATATTTACTACACAAAAGTAAATTAATAAAATTTTCACGCAAAGGTTTGATTAAATCGCCCTAAAGAAATACTTTAGGGCGATTTATTTTTTTAACCCCCAAAAATTTATGTGTGGAATTGTAGGCTACATAGGCTTTAGAGAAGCGTGGCCAATTGTTTTAAAAGGTCTAAAAAGACTAGAATATAGAGGTTATGACAGCGCCGGAATTGCGTTGATTGATAACGAAAATTTAAACATTTATAAGAAGGCAGGAAAGGTAAAAGAGCTCGAAGATTTTTCTGAAGGAAAAAACCTTTCTGGCACAATAGGCATGGGACACACCCGCTGGGCCACACACGGGGCTCCTTCTGACAGAAATTCGCACCCTCATACTTCCCAAAAAGGAAACCTTAGCATCATCCATAACGGCATCATTGAAAACTATGCAACCCTAAAAGAAGAGTTGATTTCGAGAGGTCATGAATTTAACAGTGACACCGATACAGAAGTATTGATTCACCTGATCGAAGACATCTATCAAAACAACAATATCGACTTGACCGAGGCTGTTCGTTTGGCACTAAATGAGGTGACTGGAGCTTACGCTATCGTGATTATGGACGAAGAAAATCCAAACCAGCTAATTGCCGCAAGAAAAGGCAGTCCGATGGTAATTGGCGTTGGCCAAGGAGAATACTTCATCGCTTCTGATGCAACGCCTATTGTAGAGTACACTAAAAATGTAATCTACTTAAATGACAACGAAATTGCTTTCTTAAAACGCGATGAGCTAGAAATAAAACGCTTAGACAACGTAGTTCAAACTCCATACATCCAGGAATTAGAACTTAAGCTTGAAATGCTTGAAAAAGGTGGCTACGAGCATTTCATGCTAAAAGAAATTTACGAGCAGCCTAGATCTATCCGTGATTGTATGAGAGGCCGTATTTATCCAGAAGAAGGAAAGGTACAGCTAGGCGGGATCAAGGAGTTTGCAGACAAGCTTAAAAATATAGACAGAATTATTATTGTTGCTTGTGGTACCTCATGGCATGCTGGCTTGGTTGGCGAATACCTTATAGAGGAATATGCACGCATCCCTGTTGAGGTAGAATACGCATCTGAGTTCAGGTACAGAAATCCGATCATTACAGAAAAAGACGTTGTTATTGCTATCTCGCAATCTGGAGAAACTGCAGATACCATGGCTGCCATTGAAATGGCAAAAGAAAAAGGGGCAACCATTTTCGGTATTTGTAATGTTGTAGGCGCTTCAATTCCTCGTATTACCCACGCAGGGGTTTATACACATGCTGGACCAGAAATAGGTGTAGCCTCTACTAAAGCTTTTACAGCGCAAGTAACCGTGCTTACTTTAATGGCGTTTTACATGGCGCAACAAAAAGGCACTATAACCAACTCCAAATTAACGGAACTACTTACCGAGTTAGATTGTATTCCTGATAAGATCCAAGCAGCGTTACAATCTAATGAGATTATCAAAGAGGTTTCCAGCAAAATTAAAGACGCAAGCAATTGTTTGTTTTTAGGAAGAGGAAGCGGTTTCCCTGTGGCATTAGAAGGCGCTTTAAAACTGAAAGAGATTTCTTACATCCATGCAGAAGGATATCCAGCAGCAGAAATGAAACACGGTCCTATTGCTTTAATAGATGAGGAGATGCCTGTAGTATTTATTGCAACTAAAAACTCGTCTTACGAAAAAGTGATCAGCAATATCCAGGAAGTAAAAGCGAGAAAAGGACAAGTAATTGCTATTGTTACTGAGGGTGATACAGAGGTTAAAAAAATGGCTGACTATTGTATCGAAATTCCGGACGCTAGCGAAGCATTTTTGCCGCTACTAGCTACAATTCCGCTACAGTTGCTATCTTATCATATTGCGGTAATGAGAGGCTGTAATGTGGATCAACCAAGAAACTTGGCGAAATCTGTTACGGTAGAGTAAAATTTTACGGTAAAGCTGATGCTGAAATAAATTCAGCATGAGGGGCGATCATCTTTCGTCACCCTGAATTTATTTCAGGGTCAGTAATACATGAAAATCCTACAATAACAATCGGCCAAACTATTAATACCGTCCTCTTTAAGATTGCTTCGTGCCTCGCAATGACGAAAAGCATAAAAGCCCCGAACAGGCAACTGTTCGGGGCTTTTATTTGGTTTAGGTTAGTTTGATTTTTAAAATGGCAAATCTCCAGATTCATCTATTGATGTAGAGAAATCATCTTCAATTTTATTACTTGGCAATGCGCCATTAGATGGCGTAGGCTCAAAATCACTTTTTCTGCCTAACATTGTGAAATTTTCCGCCACTACTTCTGTAACGTATTTTTTCACTTTCTCTTTATCTTCGAAAGAGCGTGTTCTCAATTTACCTTCTATGTAAACCAATTTGCCTTTCTGAAGATACTTAGAAGCTACTTCCGCTAAGCCTCTCCACAAAACAATGTTATGCCACTCTGTTTGTTCTACACGTTTTCCGTCTTTGTTAAATGTCTCTGATGTGGCTAAAGGAAAACTAGCTACGGTAACTCCACCTTCTAAATGCCTAACTTCGGGGTCCTTTCCTAGGTGGCCCACTAAGATTACTTTGTTAATACCTGACATAAATATATTTGATTAGTCTATATGTTTTTCGATAAAATCCCCAATAATTTTAGGGTGAGGTAATTGTTTAAAAGCTTCAATTTTAACCGATTTAATTTCGGCATGTTGATTAAAGTTAACAATATAATTATCTATTGCAAAAAATTGAACATATATTATTTGGTGCGTTAAAACATGTTTTTTACTTTCCAAAACCCTTAGCTCTAACCGCTTGCCAAACAGGTTCTCAATTTGTGTTCTAAACTCGTCATTTGCAATTGACACTTCTCCTTCTGTTTCAATTAAAGGAAAATCATATAGGTGTTGCCAAACATCACCCGGCATTCTTTGCTTAGTGAGGATCTCATCGTCGGTAATACTAACAAAATAGTTAAACCAGCGTTTTCTAATTTTTACCTTTTTTAATTTAATAGGCAATTGATCTACCTTCTTGTGCTTAAAAGCATAACACCCAACTTGAATTGGGCATTCGCCGCATATCGGAGATTTTGGTTTGCATTGTAGTGCCCCAAATTCCATTATAGCTTGGTTATACACAGATGGCTCCTGATCAGCGATAAGCTCCTTTGCCAATTCTGCGAACATCTTCTGTCCCAAATTCGAATTAATGGGCTCTTCTACCCCGAAATACCTTGCCAAAACCCGATATACATTACCATCTACTACCGCTTGCCTTTCATTACTCGAAAAAGAAGAAATTGCCGCGGCAGTATAGTTCCCTACTCCCTTTAGTTTAACCAGTTCATGGTAGCTAGTTGGAAATCGTGCATCATAATGCTCCATCACATATCTAGCGGTATAGAGCATATTTCTACCCCTCGAATAATAACCTAGGCCTTGCCAAAGCTTCAATACCTGCTCTTCAGAAGCATTGGCAAAAGCGGCAACATTAGGGAAATTCTCCAGAAATTTAAGGAAATAGGGTTTTCCCTGTTCTACCCGCGTTTGCTGCAAAATGATTTCGGAAAGCCAAATGACATATGGGTCAGTGGTATCCCTCCATGGTAAATCTCGTTTATTATCTAAGTACCATTTAACTATTTCCAATTGAAAAGACATTGTAACAAAAATACAATAAAAGGTGCTAAAACAGTAAAACTTGCAATGTTATGATGGTCTGACGCATAAATAAATCATCTTTTATTTTCCTATCTCGCTAAAAAGCAATACTTTTGCAACCCCAAATCAGATGTAATTAAAAAACACACACAATAATTAAATAATTTTAGAAATATGACTAAGGCAGATATTATTGCTGAAATATCAACAAAGACAGGGATTGAGAAAGTTGACGTTCAAGAAACAGTAGAAGCATTTTTCAAAGTAATCAAAAACAATATGATTGCTGGCGAAAATGTATACGTAAGAGGTTTTGGCAGTTTTGTAGTTAAGAAAAGAGCTCAAAAAACTGCGAGAAATATCTCTAAAAACACAGCCATCATTATTCCTGAGCATTTTGTTCCTAGCTTTAAACCAGCAAAAGTATTTGTTGACAAAGTGAAAAACAACTCTAAAAAAGCTAAAGCTGAGGCTTAATATTTTTTGAATGAAAAGCCCACGCACAACACAAATTGTAATTATTGCAGGCATTGTATTGCTTGTGGGCTTTTTATTTAGCCAAGATATTAAAGGCTTAGTAAAGCCCAAGGAAGACACGACGGTTGCTATGCCACAGGAAGCACAACTTTCTGGTTTGAGTATAGCAGAAGCTTCTGCAACAGCTAAAAATCTAATTAGCAATGCGGCGGCAAAAGAATTTACTTCCTTAGAAGCAGCCTATCAAAAGGCCAAAGGGGAAGACAAAGTAAATCAAGCTAAAGTTTTAGCCCAAAAATGGGATGATTTAGAGCAAGCTATTCCTAGTGCACTTTATTTAGAAGACGCGGCGAATGGTCAATCTTCATTACAGAACTGGGTAAAAGCAGGCGATCGATTCTTAAAAGCTTTTGACAATACTCAAGATAGCGTTGCAAAACCAATAATGCTGCAGAAAGCTAGTACAGCTTATACTAAAGCTATTGAAATTGACTCAACAGATCTAGACGCTAAAACGGGAATGGGAATTACAATGGTAAATGGCGGTGGCGCTCCAATGGCGGGTATTACCATGCTATTAGATGTTGTAAAGAAAGATCCTAAAAACTTTAAAGCCAACATGAATTTGGGCATGTTCGCAATAAAGTCTGGTCAGTTTGATAAAGCGATTATCCGATTTGAAGAGATTGTCAAAAACATCAAAGCAACTCCTGATGCTTACTTTTATTTGGCTACGGCCTATGAAAGCTTAGGAAAAAACAAAGAGGCAGTTGATGCCTACTTGCAAAGCAAAAAACTAGCAGCTAACCCAACTTTATCTAGTTTCATAGATAAAAAGGTGGCTGAGTTGAAAAAATAAAAGAATTAACAAAAACATTTAAAATTTAAAATTATGCCAAGCGGTAAAAAAAGAAAAAGACATAAAATGGCTACCCACAAACGCAAAAAACGTTTAAGAAAAAACAGACACAAGAAAAAATAATTTTTTAAGTGTTATGGCCGAAAGTAAATGCTTTTTTCGAGGCATTTACTTTCGGATTCTAAGTTTTTTGGTCCATGTGTTAATAAGGCGTAAAAGCCTTAAAATCTGTAGCTTTGGTAAAAGAATTAATAATAGATTCTACTCCTACGGGGGTAACCATAGCTTTAATAGAAGACAAGCAACTTGTTGAGCTTCACAAAGAACACGTTAACAACAACTACGCTGTAGGCGATATATATTTAGGCCGCATAAAAAAGATTATGCCCGGTCTAAATGCTGCGTTTGTAGATGTTGGCTACGAAAAAGATGCATTTCTGCATTACTTTGATTTAGGCCCGCAAGTGCAATCTTTGATAAAGCTAACGAAGATTAAACGTAACGGCACGCAGGGCACTTTACTTGATAACTTTAAATTAGAAGCTGACATCAACAAAGCGGGGAAAATCTCGGAAGTTGTCAGCAAAAATTTATTGGTACCTGTACAGATTGCTAAAGAACCCATTTCCACTAAAGGTCCAAGGTTAAGTTCAGATCTTTCTATAGCAGGAAGATACACTGTTTTGGTACCTTTTTCTAATGTTATCTCCATCTCTAAAAAGATAAAGAGCAATACAGAACGTAATCGATTAAAAAAGATTATAGAAAGTATTAAACCTAAAAACTTTGGAGTAATCATTAGAACAGTTTCTGAGGGAAAGGGCGTTGCCGAATTACAAAAAGACTTACTTGATTCTATTTCCAAATGGGAAAGCTTTATGAAAAAGCTTCCAGAAACAGAACCTGCTAAGCGTGTTTGGGGTGAAATGGATAGGACATCAACGCTTATCCGCGATATTTTAAATACCGATTTCGCTAACGTATATGTAAACGACCAAGCATTATTTGAAGACATTCGTTCTTATGTGCACGAAATTTCTCCAGAAATGGAGCGTATTGTAAAACATTACAAGCACAAAGAACCAATTTTCGACCATTTTGGGGTTGAAAAACAAATTAAAAACGGTTTTGGAAAAACTGTAAACTTGGCTGGTGGTGCCTACTTAGTGGTAGAACACACCGAAGCTTTGCACGTAATAGACGTAAACAGCGGAAATAGAACTGCTAGCAAAGAAAACCAGGAAGAAAATGCACTTCAGGTTAACAAAGAAGCTGCTAAAGAAATTGCCCGCCAATTAAGGCTAAGAGATATGGGCGGTATTGTGGTGATCGATTTTATTGACATGCACAAACCCGCTAACAGAAAGGTATTGTTTGACCACTTGAGAGAGCTAATGCTTTTGGATAGAGCTAAACATACGATTTTGCCTCCTAGTAAATTTGGATTGGTACAAATTACCCGTCAAAGGGTAAGGCCAGAAATGAACATTGTAACGGTAGAAAAATGTCCTACTTGTGATGGAACTGGCGAGATAAAAGCAAGTATTGTTTTGATGGATGACATTGAAAGCAATATGACATACATCCTGCGTGAGCAGAACGAAAAAAATATTACGCTATGTGTACACCCTTATATAGCGGCCTTTATCAAGAAAGGATTGGTTTCTTTACAATGGAAATGGTTCTTCAAGTTTGGGCAATGGGTAAAGGTGAAAGAGGTATCTTCTTACCATTTAACCGAGTTTCACTTCTTGTCTGCTAAAGACGAAGAAATCAAACTTTAAGTCCGATGAAAAAATTAAAGTCTCGATGAAAGTCGGGACTTTTTTTGTTTAAAACTTGCTTAGCATTTTCAGTCGATTAAATCTAAATTCGTAAAATATAATGCGGTGATAAATCGTATCCCGATATTTATCGGGACTAAAATCAAAAATCAAATTGGCTAAAATTAAATCA
This sequence comes from Flavobacteriaceae bacterium PS02338, assembly GCA_029959615.1. Taxonomy (GTDB): domain Bacteria; phylum Bacteroidota; class Bacteroidia; order Sphingobacteriales; family Sphingobacteriaceae; genus Pedobacter. Next base: position 701,744 of record JASCOD010000001.1, read on the forward strand.
GCATATTTCTGTCAAAGCTGTGGCTTCGAATCAGCCAAATGGTTAGGCAAATGTCCGTCCTGTCAGCAATGGAATACTTTTGTAGAAGAGGTTATCGAAAAACCTGCGGCAGGCACTGGTGTATGGAAACAAGCTACAGGTAGTCAAAGACTGAATAAACCCAGCAAGCTACAGGAAATACAAAGCGTTACCGAAGACCGACTTTTAACTGGTGATGCCGAGCTAGATAGAGTTTTAGGCGGAGGACTGGTTCCTGGATCGGTAACATTAATTGGCGGCGAACCTGGCATAGGAAAATCAACGTTAATGTTGCAATTAGCACTCAGCATTAGACAAAAACGCGTTCTGTATATTTCTGGTGAAGAAAGCGAGCAACAAATAAAAATGCGTGCCGAGCGTATTACCAAAATACCACAGGCCGATTGCTTTATTTTAACGGAGACATCTACCCAAAATATCTTTAAGCAAATTGAACAGCTAGAACCAGAAATTCTGATTGTAGATTCTATCCAAACTTTGCATTCTGCACATATAGAATCTACTCCAGGCAGTGTTTCTCAAGTACGAGAATGCACCGCAGAGCTTTTGCGCTTTGCTAAAGAAACGGCTACCCCAGTTTTTCTGATTGGCCACATTACTAAAGATGGCGCCATTGCTGGACCTAAAATTTTAGAGCACATGGTAGATACCGTTTTGCAATTTGAAGGAGATAGGCACCATATTTATCGTATCCTCCGTTCTATTAAAAACAGGTTTGGTGCAGCATCAGAACTAGGTATTTATGCCATGCATGGAAATGGTCTTAGAGAAGTTTCTAATCCATCGGAAGTACTGCTTTCTCAACGAGATGAGGAATTAAGCGGCATTACTATCGGCGCAACCATAGAGGGAGCTAGACCTATGTTAATCGAAACACAAGCTTTGGTCAGCATTTCTGCCTATGGTACGCCACAGCGTTCGGCAACAGGTTTTGATACCAAGCGAATGAACATGTTGTTGGCCGTTTTGGAGAAAAGATGTGGATTCCGTTTAAGTGCAAAAGATGTATTCTTAAATATAGCGGGTGGCATTAAAGTAGAAGATCCTGCAATTGACCTTTCTATTGTTGCCGCCATTATTTCTTCTCATGAAGATATTCCTATTTCTTCTAAAATATGCTTTGCCGCTGAAGTAGGATTGTCTGGTGAAATAAGAGCCGTAAACAGAATTGAACAGCGCATTTCGGAAGCAGAGAAGCTAGGGTTTGAAAAAATATTTGTATCTAGCTACAACCTTAAAGGATTTAACAAGGATAAATTTAAAATTGAACTGGTAACGGTATCTAAAATAGAGGAAGTATTTTCTGCTTTGTTTGGCTAATTGCCTTACAGCCATAAATGATTTTCCTCACTATTTTCGCGTCTATCTAACATAATGCCCATGCGGAAGTCTTTTTTCTTCGCATTATGGCATCGCTTCAATGAAATTAATTAAAGGAAGCTATTATTTAGAAAGGTTTTAAATATCTTTGTATCTCAACCTCTTAATTAATTAAAGATGAACCTAGTTTTTACCAGTTTCATCAACAACAAAAAAATATATTCTGATGAAAAAAATAATTTTAAGCTTGATTTTTTGCGCTGTAGCGACCTTGGGTTTTGCGCAAGATGCCGTTGAAGGTCAATCGTTTGGCGAAGGCGTTAGAAAAGGAAACATCGTACCGGCGACTGAGGTGAACTCCAAATTAGGTACAGCAACTAAAGCCGACATGAAGGTTGAAGGTGAAGTAGTTAATGTATGTAAGAAAAAAGGCTGCTTTATGATCGTTAAAATCTCGGACAAAGAAACCATGTTTGTGAAGTTTAAAGACTATGGTTTCTTTATGCCTAAAGATATGCCTGCAGGCACAAAGGTTGTAATTGATGGCTTTGCAGAAAGAAAAGTAACTTCTGTAGACGATTTACAACACTATGCAAGAGATGCTAAAAAGTCAGAGGAAGAAATAGCAAAAATTACCGAACCTAAGAAAGAAATTGTTTTCGAAGCTAAAGGTGCTGTAATTGTAAAATAGTTAAAAAATTTCCCCATTATATGGATGAATTGAAAAGCCTCGAGGTAAACTCGGGGCTTTCTTTTTTAATAAATTTTTACTTGTAGGGTCTGAGTAGATTCATTAATTCCTGACAGTGGCACAACCTTCATCAACAGATTTGAGATTCTGTTAACCTTGACTTTGTTTGTAATAATTTTAATAAATCAATATTAGTTATTAAATTTTTTTAATTATTGTTTTTTACTATCTTCACTTCATTAACAAATGAAACCTTAATATAATTATGATGAAACTGAACAAGACCGCATTATTCGTTATTATGATGAAACTGAACAAGACCGCATTATTCGTTGCTGGAATATGCCTTTTTGGAATGAATGGCTACGCACAACAGCTTACTAAATCACAAAATGATGTATTATTAAAAGCCAGCCAAGGCGCAATAGTTAAGCTGGATGATTTTTTAACCGAGAAAACCGCTCAAATTGCTTATCAAAAATACCCCACTCCTGGACCACAATATATCATCTCAGACGATCCAGAGTATATAAGAGTGCCAGAAGCAATTGCCCTTAAAGAAAGTGTTGTTCCAGGTGCAGTTCGTTTTTATTTATATAATGTTAACGGTGTAAAAGAACCTCAGAAAATCGATAGGAAAATTATTGCCATGATTAAAAACACAGGCAAAGCTCCAATGCGCATTAAAATGCTGAAATATGTAACGCAAAAGCCGAGCACTAATTACTTTAAGCTGGGCAAGGAAGGATTAGCATCTTTCTTAGCCGCACAACCAAGCGAAGAAGTACGTGTAGTAAAACCTGGAGAAGCAGTGCCTATCGACGAAAAACTAGAACAGTACGTGGTAAAATACGACGAGTTAGTACATGGTTTTTATGAGTTTTTGGTAGATCAGCCAGCAGAAATCACCGTTTTACAAACTGATCTTAAAACCAGTGGCAAAGATGCTTTGAAAAGAATTACGAACGTGCTACCTCCAAAAACAAAAAGTGGCGCAGGTAGAGGTCTCTACGGCGTAAGCAATTATCATGTAAACAACACTTCGGTGATAGATACCAAAAACGGAACGTCTGCCTTAGTGGTTGCGGATGGAGCTAACGATCCTTGGATTATTGGTCGTGAAGGCACTACTGGTCAAATGGCTAAATTAGCTGGAAATTATGGTGTAATGTACGATATTGAACTTAAATGGAAGAGTACAGATGGAAAGGGCTTAGCTTTAATTACTTGGAATTCACGCTCAGCAAACAACCAATGGTGCAGTGGAATGGCCGCAGCAATGAAAGTAAGTGATGGTAAGTTTAAAGAAGGAATCATCCAACTACCTAAAGATCAATTAGTGACCAAAGCTGCTCCAGAAGCCGTATTGATACAGGTTTTTAAGCCTAGTGGAAATGGCGAAGAACAAACCATCAAATTAACCTATTCTCCACCGGGAGCTTCGTGCTTACCAACCCCACTAATTTTTGTTCCGGTTGATTTAAATCCATAACGATGAGAGCAATCAAACTCATCTTAATCATATTGATCTTGGGTGTGTATGACCTACATGCCCAAGATATTTTAACAATTCCCTCTCCTAAAAACCTAAAACAAAGCGATTCGGTTCTAGTTTTCAAACCTCAACAAAGTAGCTTAGACAAACTTCCTATTGTTTACCTTTTGCACGGGCACAATGCTAATTACAAAAGCTGGAGCAAACTAGCAGATTTGCAAAAGCTGGCTAATCAATACCAATTTATTGTTGTTTGTCCTGATGGATTAAAGAAAAGCTGGTATCTCAATTCGCCCAGTAAAGATAGTTTGCAATATGAAGCTTTCTTTTTAGAGGAGCTGATGCCCGCCATCAACCAAAGATATAAAGTAGATCATCACAATGTTTTTATTACCGGCGCCAGTATGGGTGGTTTTGGGGCGATGTATATGATCACCAAATATCCCAAGCTATTTGCAGGCGCAGGAAGCACTTCTGGCGTCTTAAATCTTCGTTATTCGGCTTTTCGAAAAACAACCATTGCTTACTTAATCGGAGCCTATGATGATAAAAACAAGCTATATGACGACTATTCCCCAGTTAATAGCCTACAGGCATTGCAAGGCTTGAATAAAGCGCTTATTTTCGATACAGGAACAGAAGATTACCTCTACATTACCAGTAAACAGTTTAGGCAAAAGTGTGATGATCTTAAAATAAAAGCCACTTATATTGCACAGCCAGGAGGCCATACCGGAGGTTACTGGAGCAAATCTATTTTAAAACATTTCGAATTCTTTTCGGAAAATCTAAAGAAATAAAATACAATGAAAATCTTCAAAACGCTGTTAATTCTGCTTACATCCGTTGTATTTGCAAATGCGCAGCAAAAAAATGAGCTAGCTTTAATACCACAGCCTTCGTCTATAAAACTAGGAAACTCGTTTTTTAAGTTCAATAAGCAGACCTCCTTACTATTGCCAAAAGGTAATGAGCATACTGAGCTGATCAAGAGCTTTAGCGCACAGCTTTCAGCGATACTACAACAAGATCTCAAGCCTAATAGAAAAACTACAGGTAAAAACTTTATTCAATTTTCATTAAGTAAAGACCTGGGAGAAGAAGCTTATCAACTGAAAGTTACTAAGCAAAAAATTGAAATTAGCGCAGCAAAACCTGCAGGCTGGTTTTACGGTTGGCAAACGCTAATACAAATGACGAGACTAAATCTTCAAAATGGAAAAGCTCTCCAAATTCCGGAAGTGAGCATTACTGACGAACCAAAATTTGCTTGGCGAGGTTTGATGATCGATGTAAGTAGGCACTTTTTTGAAAAAGAAGTGTTAAAAAGATACATAGACCAAATGGCTAAGTATAAATTTAATGTGCTGCATTTACATTTAACCGATAACCAAGGATGGAGAGTTGAAATTAAACAGTTGCCAAAGCTAACTAGCATTGGCGCATGGAGAGTGCCTAGAACTGGCTATTGGAGCGGAATGTCCGCTCCCGAGCCTGAAGAAAAAGCCACTTATGGCGGCTATTACTCTCAAGAAGATATTAAAGATTTGGTGAACTACGCCAAAAAGCGATTTGTAGATGTCGTTCCTGAGGTTGATCTACCAGGACATAGCTTAGCGCTAGTAGCTTCTTATCCAGAAATTTCTTGCACCAAAACACCACAACAGGTTTTAGCTGGCGACCCTTGGAATGCCAAAAGAACCAATGTAGTTTGTGTGGGCAACGATTCTACCTATACTAAAATAGAGCAGATTATTAACGAATTAGCTCAAATTTTCCCTTCTAAATACATCCACATAGGTGGAGACGAAGTAACCAGAAACTACTGGAGCAACTGCAAAGTCTGCCAGCAGCGTATACAAGACGAAGGCCTTAAAAATGTAGACGAGCTACAAAGTTATTTCATCAACAGGGTAGCTAGAATTGTAAAATCAAAGGGTAAAACTCCAATTGGCTGGTACGAAACTTTAGAAAAGGGATTAGATACCGGCATTGTACAAATGAGTTGGAAAGACGAGAAAGGAGCTGTAAAATCTTCTAACCAAGGACAGAAAGTAATTTTAACTCCGGCATTTTTAACCTATTTAGATTTCTATCAGGGAGATCCTTATTTGGAGAATGCACCTTTTACCGTAAACCGATTGAGCAATAGTTATAAGTTTAATCCGCTACCAGAAGGTATTAATGTCAAAAATGTGCTGGGTGGACAAGGAAGCTTATGGACAGAACAGGTTCCAAACGAACGCAAGCTACAGTTTATGACTTGGCCAAGAGGGTTTATCTTAGCGGAGAATTTATGGTCTACCGCAACTAAAACAAGCTGGCCTAATTTCCTTAAAAAAATAGAAACGCATTTGCCTTTATTGACATTGGACAGTACGAACTACAGCAATTATTTTTATGATCCTATAGTAAGTGCCAGAAAAGACGATAGTGGAGATGCGGTTTTGATCATTGATACCGAAGTGCCGGATCTTACTGTGTACTATTCTTTTGACGACACCGATCCGGATCAGTTCTATCCAAAATATAAAGGACAAGCCATTGCCATTCCAAAAGGAGCAAAAAATATAAGAATGGTTAGCTATCGCGGAAATACACTAAAAAGTAGAATCGTAAAACTACCTATTGCCGAACTAAAAAAGAGGGCAAAACTTTAAACCAATCCAAGTAGTCGGTTCCTTACCAATAAACAGGCACCGACTACTCCTGCTTTTTCGCCCAATTTCGACATCCTTAACTGAGTATCATTATTTACTAAACTTAGCGAGTACTTATTTAAAGCACTTTTTATTGGCAGCCTAATATATTCTCCTGTTTCGGCTAAGCTTCCACCCAATATTACCATTTCCGGATTAAAAATATTGATGAGGACAGCAATCCCTTTACCTAGCTTCTCACCAACTTCAGCGACCAATTCAATGGCCAAAACATCGTCCTTAATCGCAGCATCGATAATATCACTGAGTTTAATCTCGTCTACAGGCATATTTGAAAGTACGGATGTAGATCCTTCAGCTAATTTTTCTTTGAACTTTCTTACCAATGCCCAGCCGGAAACTTCCGTTTCTAAACATCCCTTTTTACCGCAGCTGCAAAGAATTTCATTATTAAAGAACGGAATGTGTCCAAACTCTCCAGCGAAACCAGATTTTCCATAGTAGAGCTGGCTGTTAATCATAATACCTATGCCCATTCCGTAATCCATATTTAAGAAGAGTACATTTTCTTCTTCATGAACTACGCCCGCCGAAAATTCGCCAAAAGCCATTGCTCGGGAGTCATTTTCTAAGAAAATACGTAAGCCTATATTACGCTCAATTACGCGACTAAGCGGCTCTTCATTAAAGTGGAAAAAACTATAGCTATAACCTGTAGCGTAGTTGATACGTCCAGATAAATTGAGGCCAGCGCCTAATATTTTTTCTCTCTTAACAGGAGCTTCTTTTATAAAATTATTAATAAGCTCACAAAGCTGGTTTAGAGATTCTTCATTGTTATTTAAACTATAAGGGATGTTAGACTTTACATGAACCAGGTTTTTCTGCAGATCTGTTAAACCGATATTGATGTGTGATTTTTTCACATCTATACCCAAAAAATAACCAGACTCCATTACAAGCCCGTAAATATTAGGCTTTCTACCGCCACGAGACTGTAATTTACCAAAGTCTCTTACCAATCCTTCAGTAATTAAATCATTTAAAACATTGTTGATTTTTGGTGTACTTAAGCCTAATTCTCCGCACAAGTCTGCTATAGTAGAATTGCCATTTTTACTGAAATAAGCCACAATAGCTTTCTTTATCGTAATGTTTTTATAGGCAACCCCTGATATATTTTCGTTACCGAGCTCGTTAAAAAAAGTCATGTTTCTAAGATTTTTTAAAAATCAAAATTAAAATAATATCTCATTTAAACTAGCAAACAAATAGATTTTATATACAAAGAATAGCATTGAAAAAATAAAAATTTAAAAAAATGATACAACTTATTAATTTTTTTAAAAAAGTATTTATATTTACAGAGCACTAACTTGATGAAGAGGCTATTGGTTCCTTTTCCAAAAACAACCGAGTATGATTCAAAATTTTACCAAACTATTTATCCTTTCTCTATTAATAACCTGCGGCCAATTATTTGCACAGGCTAGCCATAAAACAGACGTACTGATTATTGGTGGTGGCGCTAGTGGCACAACAGCAGCCATTCAAGCTGCCCGAATGGGCGTAAAAGTACTAGTTGTAGAAGAAACCGAATGGTTAGGAGGCATGCTTACTTCGGCTGGTGTTTCGGCTATAGATGGCAACCACAACATGCCTTCTGGTCTATGGGGCGAGTTTAGACAACATCTTTATGATTATTATGGCGGACCAAAAGCAGTAGAAACTGGCTGGGTAAGCAATACGCTTTTTGAGCCATCTTTTGGTAACAAAACCTTAAAAATAATGGCAAACCATCCAAACATTACGGTTTGGTATAAAAGTGGTTTAACCAATATCACAAAAAATGGGAAGATATGGGCTGCCGAAATCACAAACAAAGGCAAAAAACAAACTGTAGAAGCCACAATTGTAATTGACGCTACTGAACTGGGCGATGTAATGGCGAAGTTGAAAATTCCTTATCGCATTGGTATGGATAGCCGTCACGATACCGGCGAAAGTTTCGCTCCTGAAAAAGCCAATAATATTATCCAAGACCTAACTTATGTAGTTGTTTTAAAGGATTTTGGTGCCAAAGCAAATAAGACAATCAAAAAACCAGAAGGCTATGACCCTAAGGAATTTGATTGTTGCTGCGATGTGCAAGATCCTGCTTCGCATGACAACACGCCAAAAATAGATTGTAGCCAAATGATTACCTATGGGAAATTACCAAATGGAAAATATATGATCAATTGGCCAAAGTGCGGAAACGACATCTATTTAAACATTATTGAAATGAGCGACGCGGAACGCAAAGAAGCTTTGAAAAAAGCAAAACTGCACAGTTTACGCTTCATTTATCACCTACAAACCAAATTAGGTTTCAAAAACTTAGGTATAGCGGATGATGAATTTCCAACGGCGGACAAGTTGCCAATGATCGCGTACCACAGAGAATCACGTCGTTTGGATGGAAAAGTAACTTTAACATTGAATGATGTGACTTCGCCATACACTCAAAAAACTGCCTTATACAGAACTGGTATTGCTGTTGGAGACTACACCATAGATCATCATCACCTTAAAAATCCAGATGCCCCTCAAATAGACTTCGTTAAGATTAAAGTTCCTTCTTATAACATTCCCTTGGGAGCTTTGGTACCTAAAAACGCAGAAGGCCTAATTGTGGCAGAAAAAAGTGTAAGCATTACCAACATTGTTGCTGGCGCTAGCCGATTACAGCCTGTGGTTTTGGGCATTGGCCAAGCCGCCGGAGCTTTAGCTGCAACAGCCGTGCTAAGCAATACCGATCCTTCGAACATCAACATTAGAGCGGTACAAAATGCGCTGTTAGAAAGCAGTGCTTATTTGATGCCTTTTATAGATGTTAAACCAACTGATGCATCATTTAAAGTAATTCAAAGAATTGGTGCTACGGGGATTTTAAAGGGAACAGGACTTTCATACAAATGGGCCAACCAAACTTGGTTTTATCCAGAGCTTACTGTTAGCGAGTGGGATTTAGTAAACGGATTAAAGTCGTTTTATCCTGCATTTGCAGAACTACATCCTTCAGGAAATTTAGTTAATGTAGACTTTATAGCTGGGGCAATTAAAACAATTGGCAAAAAAGACGTTAACGTTAATCAAATTATCGACTTCCTTAAGCAAAACAACTTCAACGGCTTAACCCCTACAAGTACACTTACTAGGCGAATGGTTTCTCATACGCTAGATCACTTTCTAAATCCATTTAAGACGGATATAGATTTCACCGGAAAAACAAAATAATAATATAACAACCTAACAATTAATATTTTTTAACCATGAAGAAACGATTTTCAATAATGAAAGGAAGATTTCTCACTTTGCTAGCTTTATTGCTACTTACTTTTTCTGTACCAGCAATGGCGCAAACAAAAGTTAGTGGAACAGTAAAAGATGACCAAGGTGAAATTCTTCCGGGCGTGAGCATATTGGTAAAAGGAACAAAAATAAGCACAACCACTAACGATGATGGCAATTACCAAATTACTATTCCATCTGGTTCAAATACATTAATATTTAGTTATCTCGGTTATGAAACAAAAGAAGTTGCTGCTGCTGGTAATGTGATTAATGTATTATTAAAATCTAGCGTATCAACCCTTAACGACATAGTTATTATTGGTTATGGAGCTACAACCAAAAAGGATTTAACCGGCTCTGTCGGGACCGTAAGTATTTCCGATTTACAAAAAGCACCTGTAAAATCTTTCGATGAAGCGCTAGCTGGTCGTGTTGCAGGGGTACAAGTTACTTCTAGTGAAGGACAGCCTGGATCAAGCATCAATATTACCATCCGTGGGAATAACTCAGTTACGCAAGGAAACTACCCATTGGTGGTGATAGATGATATTATTTTTGAAAATGCTGGAGGTACTGCCGCTTCCGTAAATCCCTTAAACACCATTGACCCAAATGATATCGAGTCAATTAGTGTTTTGAAGGATGCTTCTTCGACAGCTATATATGGGGCTCGGGGGGCTAACGGAGTTATAATTGTAACGACCAAGCGCGGAAAAGAAGGTGATCCTGTTATTAATTATAATGGTTATTATGGCTTACAGGAAAATCCAAAAAGAATGGAGGTCCTAAACCCATACGAATTTGTGAAGCTACAACTCGAAATTAATCCAACTGAAGGCAAAAATCGCTATCTTCCAAACAACAGAACCTTAGATAGCTACGCTGGCTTAAAAGGAATTAACTGGGAAGATGAAGTGACACGTATTGCTCCGATGCAGAACCATTACATTAGCCTAGTAGGCGGAAATAAGAAAACGAAATATAGTGCTTCTGTTTCTTACAATGGACAAGATGGCATACTTTTAAATTCTGGTTTTAATCGTATTCAAGGCAAGTTTTCTCTTGACCAAGAGGTATCTGACAAGTTGAAGGTAGGATTAACGGCGACCTACTCAGGTCTCAAAAATTATGGCACTCCCACTTCTACGGGGAACTATAGCAATGAGATAAACCTGATGTTTAGCGTTTGGGCTTTTAGGCCAATAGCAACCGATCAATCCATCAACTTAATAGATTTAGGAACAGACCCAGAGGTAGAACAAAGCTTTAACAATACTTTTAATCCTCTGCTCACGGTTAGAAATGAATTGAGAGAGAATTCGGGTGAAAACTTAATTACAAACGCCTTTGCGGAATACAGTATCCTTAAAAATTTAAAGTTTAAATCATCTATTGGCCTTAACAGAGGAGCTAGAATGTATGATTTATTTAATGGATCAATGTCAAGAAGTGCTATTGTAGGCAATAGTTTAGTTAATGGCGGAAAAACTTATTTTAATTCGGGCAGCTGGCAAAACAACAACACCCTTAATTACAATAAAAGGTTAAATAAGAACCATTATTTTGATGTAATGGGAGGTTTTACTCTAGAAGAAGGCAAATCATCTTCGTTTGGAGCAACTGCTATCAGGTTACCAAATGAAGTATTGGGATTAAATGGCCTCGATGAAGGCAATCCTTCTAGTGTTGGTGCCGGTACCTCAAACTATACTCAGGTAGGCTTTATAGGAAGAGTAAATTATAAATTATATGACCGTTATTTATTTACAGCGACACTTAGAGCAGACGGTTCTTCTCGCTTTTTAGGAGCCAATAAATGGGGTTATTTCCCTTCTGCAGCATTTGCTTGGCAAATCAATAACGAAAGCTTTATGAAAAAAATAAAGGCCATTTCTAGCGCTAAACTTAGAGTATCATATGGTAATACAGGAAACAATGGCGTGGGAAATTTTTCTGCGCATCCAGCAATTAGCTTTGCCAATCCAGATGCTTCTTATCCAATAAATAATTATCCCAGCTATACTTTTGGTGGCGAAGACAATAAAGGATTTATTTACTCCTCGCTAGGAAATGCCGATTTAAAATGGGAAACTACCGAACAAGTTGACCTCGGTTTAGACTTAGGATTTTTTAAACAGAAACTTACTTTAGAAATAGACTTATATAGAAAGAATACAAAAGACCTCCTGCTAAATGCACCCATGTCCCCAAGTTCTGGATATAATCGTGTGTTTAAAAACATCGGAAAAGTACAAAACCAAGGTATAGAGATTACTTTAGGGGGTACACCTATTTCTACTAAAAACTTTACTTGGACAAGCTCATTTAATATTGCCTTTAACCGTAACAAGGTATTGGGCTTAGCAGAAAACCAACTCTTTATGGCCACAGCACAGGGCTGGGGCGATGATTGGAGAAATATAGCGGGTTACATTGCTAAACTTAACGAACCAATAGCACAGTTTTACGGATTAATTTATGCTGGGACTTATAAATATGAAGATTTCGAGGAGTCTGGGGATTTAAAAGCCAATATCCCCGTTAATGGTGGCTTGGGCGCTAAACCGAAACCAGGAGATGTTAAATATCTTGACCTAAATGGGGATTTACAAATAACTGAAGCGGATAAAACTGTGATAGGTAATCCAAATCCGCTACACATTGGAGGCTTTTCTAACAATTTTACTTATAAAAATTTTGACCTAAGTATTTTCTTTCAATGGTCATACGGGAATGACATCATTAACGCCAATCGTATCATGTTCGAATCGGGCTACAAGTACAATTACAACCAATTTGCATCTTATGTTGATCGTTGGTCGCCAGAAAATCCAACATCTGATATTCCTGGTGTAGCTGCAGGAAGAGGGCAATCTTTAAAGGCCTATTCTACTCGTACCATTGAGGACGGTTCGTTCTTGAGATTAAAAACGGTATCGTTAGGATATCGCCTTCCTTCCCAATGGTTACAAAAATCTAAGGTGTTTAGAACAGGAAGAGTTTATGTATCAGCCCAAAATCTATACACCTGGACAAATTATTCAGGTTATGACCCAGAGGTTTCTGTAAGGAATAGCGCATTAACTCCTGGATTTGACTATTCTGCTTATCCACGAGCTAGAACAATCACCTTTGGTATCAACACAACTTTTTAATCATATTTAATGATAAGATGATGAAACGTATTTTAATTCTACTTTTTATTTCGGCTTTTGCATTAAGCTGTAAAAAATTTCTAGACACAAAACCCACCGATTCTTTAGCTCCTGCCAACTACTATAACACAGAGGCAGAAATAAATGCGGCATTGACTGGAGTTTATGATATTTTAGGTAAATCGGCAACATACGGAAGAAACTTATATTTTGAAATGGACGTGGCCGATGATGCTTTTATTGCACAACCTAATTGGACACAAGACATTGCCGTTTACAATTACAGCCCTTCAGACGTAAAAATCAATGATACATGGACCGCACTTTATAACGGTGTTAACAGAGCAAATATGCTTTTAGAAAGTATCGATAAAGCAAATATGGATGCTACAAAGAAGAATATTGCAAGGGGCGAAGCTTTGTTTTTAAGAGCTTATTACTTTTTTGTTTTAACAACAAATTGGGGCAATGTACCACTAAGGCTAAGCTCTACTAAAATGCCAAGCGATGTGAATTTTGCAAACACTCCTTATAAAACTATCTACGAGCAAATTGTGAAAGATATGGAAACTGCAGCAGAACTAGTAAACCCAACCACAGCATACCCTCATGCTGGTCGCATTACCAAATCTGTTGTTTGGGGCATTTTAGCTCGTGTAAATTTAAAAATGGCAGGCGCTCCATTAAATGACCTTTCTAGATATAACGAAGTAATTAAATGGGCTGAGAAAGTAAAAGGTGCTGGACATAGTTTAAACCCTAGCTATTCGCAAGTTTTCATTAATATGTGCCAAAACAAATACGACACTAAAGAGTCGATTTGGGAGGTGGAATTTAACAAAAAAAATGATTTGTCTGAAGAAGAAGGCGCCGTAGGCTCCATAAATGGGATTGCAGCTACGGCTTCGTTAGGGTTTAGCTATGGTTTAAAACATACTACCGATAGCTACTACAGAAGTTTTGAAGATGGCGATTTACGTAGAGACTGGAATATCAGCCCTTATTACTATGCGGCTGACAACTCTCGCATAGGCTATGGCCCAACACAAATTTATAACCGTTATGATGCAAAATGGAGACGCGAGTACGAAGTTGCTACACCTAAATTTAACAGTAGCACTACTATCAATTTTCCTTTATTGAGATATGCTGACGTATTACTAATGTTGGCAGAAGCAGAAAATGAGATAAATGGGCCAACGACTAAAGCCTTTGATGCTATTAATGAGGTTCGCCGTCGTGCTTTTGGAAAAACGCTAGCATCTTTTGAAATGGTAAAATCTGTTACAGTAAGTACTGGCGGGACAAACTATACCGTAGCGCCTACAGTTACACTGACTGGCGGCGGTGGAACAGGAGCGAAAGCTACTGCAACTGTATCTTCAGGAAGGGTAACAGCTGTTTACATTACAGATATGGGTACAGGTTACACCTCAGCTCCAACAATATCTTTTACTGGCGGATATGCAACAAATGCTCCTGTTGCAACTGGCGCAACAGCATCGGCTGTGCTAACAAATACGCAAACCGCAAACCACGATTTGAGCATAACTAATACTACAGATGATGTTGCATTTCGTAATGCGGTAAGAAAAGAAAGATCTTTTGAGCTAGCATACGAAGGACTAAGAAGATTTGATTTGGTTCGTTGGGGGCAATTTACTTCCAGTATGGAAAACATTGCCAGAGATATTATTGCAACAGCACCAACTGCATATTCCTACGCTGCGAGAGCAGGTCAAAATGTTACCGAAAAAGATAATCTGTTCGCTATACCAGCATCAGAGATTAGTTTGAACAAATTAATTATTCAGAATAAGGGCTGGTAATACATTATTAACTCATTAAACATATTGTTATGAATAACCTAAAATATATAACTGGTCTACTTCTACTTCCTGCTATATTTTCTTGTAAAAAAAATAGCCCAGAAGAACCAACATTTAGTGTTGCAACAGCAAAAACAGAATATAGTGTCGCAGACTCTGTTGAATTTCAAATAAATGGATACGCAGATGTAATCGGCTTTTATTCTGGCGAGTCGGGAAAAGAATATAAACATAAAGATCGTCTAGAGTCAACAGACGGAAAGCTACACCTTAACATCTCTACTCAAGTTTTATTTGCTACGCAAAAAAATAACCTGTCGCTATTATACTCTACAGATTTTGACAGTGTTTATACCGTTACGGGCATACAAAAAGCAACTTGGCACGACATCACCAATAGATTTACTTTTGCTCCAGATATTGGGAGCACCACAAGTGCGGTAACTCCATCTGCAGATGTAGATATTTCTGACTTGGTGGTATCTAAAAAACCAATATTTTTTGCTTTCAAATACGTTGCACAAGCTAGTGCAACCGCTGGTACAGGCGGCAGAACTTGGAGAGTGCCTGCTTTCAATCTAACCAACAAAACGCCTATAGCTACAACCACTATTGCCACAGTAACTTCTGCTGGATGGATTGCTATTGACGTTAAGAATGCAGCAAACAAATGGGTAATCCAAACGGCAACTCCTTTTCTATATTTCGCACCCAATAGTACGCTTGCCGAATCGGAAGACTGGGTTGTGACCAAAGGAAAATACCCTAATAAAGTCAATCCTGATGTAGGAATTGGTATAAAGACATACACAGATAGAATTACTAACTACAAATATAAGTTTAACCAGCCAGGCACTTACACAGTAACCTTTATTGCTACGAATGGGCTAAACGGAAATACAAAAAAAGTAGTCAAAGAATTAACAGTAACTATAAAATAACGGTTCTTTATCTACATGAACAAACGTTTAAATAGTCTAGATGCTTTTAGAGGGCTTGCCATACTTTGTATGGTGCTCTCTAGTAGCATTGCTTTTGGTGAGATGATGCCTGCTTGGATGTTTCATGCACAGGTTCCTCCGCCAAACCACATCTTTAACCCAAATCTACCTGGCATTACCTGGGTAGACTTAGTGTTCCCGTTTTTCTTGTTTTCGATGGGGGCAGCCATTCCTTTAGCGCTGAATAAAAAAGCAGAAACGGAGCCATTTCATAAAATCTTTCTACAGCTATTTACACGTTTAGTGCTTTTAGCTTTCTTTGCCATTTTTACTTTTCATGCAAGGGCTTGGGTGATGGAAAAAGCACCAAGCACATTTACACATCTTATTTCAATTGTAGCATTTGCCTGTCTTTTCCTTATCTATGGCAACTGGAATTCATTCATAAACACCAAAATTGCCGCAGCTTTAAAAACTATCGGCATTAGCTTAGCTGTTGCTTTCTTAGGTTTCTATTCTTTTGCCTACGGCGATTTCAGTTTGGCTAAAAGCGACATCATTATTATCGTTTTAGCTAATATGGCTTTCTTCGGTGGATTGATTTGGTATTTTACCCGCAAGCAACCAATTTGGAGAATCGCTATCCTACCTTTTGTAATGGCGGTATTTTTAGCTTCCAAAGATCAAGGTAGCATTAACGAATTAGTTTTCAATTTATCGCCTGCCAATTGGATCTACAAGTTCTACTATCTGAAGTACTTATTTATCATTATTCCTGGAACATTGGCCGGAGAATGGTTTATCAAAGAAGGTAAAAACGAAAATGCGGAAGCAGCTCCAAAGAAAACTTTATTACTGATTACCGCCATAGCAAGCACCTTAGTTTTTGTAAACCTATGGGGGTTATTTACTAGAAATTTAGAAATAAATCTAATAATTAACTTCACTGGTTGTGCTTGGTTATTATTCCTTGCTAAGGAAGTAAAACAAAGTGAACTGATTAACAGAATGATTAACGCAGGTACATATCTGCTGTTGTTAGGTTTGTTTTTTGAAGCTTACGAAGGCGGAATTAAAAAAGATTTTTCTACTTACAGCTATTACTTCGTTTGCTCTGGATTATCATTTTTAACCCTGTTATCTTTCAATTTAATTGAAAAATTGGGTTATCTGAAATCGGCAACAAACTTTTTGGCTAGCAACGGCAAAAACCCAATGATTGCCTACACCACAGGAAATTTATTGCTTATCCCATTATTAAAAATTACTACGCTCTCTACTTTGCTAGATGCCATGAACACCAGTGCCCTTATCGGCCTTGCCAGAGGTATTATCTTTACTGGTATAGTTGCATTAATTACTGTATTCTTTACACGCATTAAATTTTTCTGGAAAACCTAACAAACACGCAGTGGATCAAATAAAAACTAAAAACATCAACCCAATTCTTTGGATACCAAGCACATGGTTTGCCATGGGTTTACCCAACTTGGTACTAGGGGGTACTTTACTGTCACTATTGTACAAGAATATGGGTTTTTCAGATACTGAGATTACCGTTTACACTGGCATCATTATTTTACCCTGGAGCTTCAAACCGCTTTGGGGCCCATTTATGGAATTGTACAAAACCAAAAAGTTTTACATCTATGGTTCTCAAATCCTTTGTGGTCTATTATTCGCCGTTGCAGCTGGTTTGTTGTTTCTAGATAATTTCTTTGCGGCTTCTGTTGTCGTTTTCTTATTGATTGCATTTTTAGGTGCTACCCAAGATATCGCTGCCGATGGCCTATATCTACAATCTTTAAACAATAAAGATCAAGCTAAATACGTAGGTTGGCAAGGAACTTTTTACAACTTCGCCAAACTGTTTTCAAACGGCGGAATGGTATTTTTAGTAGGTGTACTTATTCCGCTTTACGGTAATACCAAAGCTTGGGCTACAGTATTGTTGGTTTATGCTGCCGTGATGTTTTTACTCGGTTTGTACAATAGGAAGGTTTTACCTCAAACACAAACTCAGGTGCAGGTACAAACTACCGCACAAGTTTGGCAAACCTTAAGCGATGTAATCACCAGCTTTTTCAAAAAGAAACACATTTGGTTTGGTATCCTATTCATTGTTTTATATCGCTTTGCGGAAGGACAAGCCATTAAGATTATGCCCTTGTTTTTTAAAGCAACCAAAGCTGTTGGTGGTTTAGAACTTAGTGAAGCCACTTTAGGCATGCTTACAGGTATTTATGGCACTATTGCTTTCGTACTGGGTTCGTTAACTGCTGGTTATTTCGTTTCTAACAAAGGATTGAACCGTAAGACCTTACTATTGCTTTGCGCTTGCTTTAACCTGCCGTTTATTACTTATGCGTATTTAGCATTTACGCAGACATCAAACCTGTTCATTATTGGTGGTGCAGTCGCTATCGAACATTTTGGTTACGGCTTTGGCTTCATTGGTATCATTCTTTTTATCATGCAGCAAATTGCACCAGGTAAATACCAAATGGCACATTATGCTTTTGGTAGCGCCATCACCTATTTTGGGTACACTTTAGCTAGTATGATTAGCGGTCCAATTAGCGATTACTTGGGCTACAAAGATTTTTTCATTTGGGTGCTCTTTGCAACTATTCCAGCTTTTATTGCCACTTGGATTGTGCCTTTGAAAAAAGCTGAAGAAGAAACCAACGAAGGAGAGTTGATTAAAGAATAACATGAAGAAATTACTATATACTTTTTACTTTATCGTTGCTGCTCATTTAGTCAATGCGCAAGAAACCATTGTTGTAGATAGTGGCTACGTAAATAGCCACTATACGCAACGTTTAGATTTTTTCAGGAAAATGCCCAACCGTAAAGGCGAGATTGCTTTTGTAGGCAACAGCTTAACAGAAGGTGGTAAATGGCAAGAACTACTGCGGAAGAAAAATATCATTAACCGCGGCATTAGTGGTGATATAACTTATGGCATTTTAGCCCGTTTAGATGAAGTTTTAGAATCGAAGCCTGCGAAAATATTCTTGTTGAGTGGTGTAAATGATATGAAACGCGGCACTCCAAATGAGGTCATTCTTGCGAATTTCAAACGCATGATTGTGATGGTAAAAACGCAATCGCCAAAGACTAAACTGTATATGCAAAGCTTGCTGCCAGTTAACGAATCCATGTTACCTGCAACTTACGCTCAAGTTAAAAACAGTAAAATTAACGATTTGAACCAAAAGCTAGAGGCGCTTTGTAGAGAAATGGGTGTGCTTTACATTAATCTTCATCCAGCTCTAGCTGATGAAAAAGGAAGCTTAAAAAAGGAATTAAGTATCGATGGACTGCATTTACGTCAAGCTTCTTATGTGTATTGGGCTGAGGAATTAAAAAGATTAAAGGTTATTTAAGGATGAAGAAGTTACAAGAAAATAAATTGAATCGTCATTGCGAGGTAGGAAGCAATCCTACAACCATGGGCTATTTCTCTCGCTTTAAGATTGCTTCCTACCTCGCAATGACGGCAGGACTCATAACAACAATCGCCCTCTTTAATACCACACAAGCACAAACAGTAAAAATTGATAGCAATTACGCCAATTGGTACTACCAACAACGCATGGAGTATTTTGCCAAAACGCCTATCCCTAAAAACGCGATTATCTTTTTAGGAAACAGCATCACAGAAAGAGCAGAGTGGCAAGAATTGTTGGCAGACGGCAAATATCCGGTAGTAAACAGAGGCATTGGAGGCGATAACTCCTTTGGCATTTTAGCAAGGATGGACGAAATCGTAGCTGCGAGACCTAAAGCCATTTACCTAATGGACGGCATTAACGACCAGTTTCGCAAACTGCCTCATGACGTAAGCGTATATAATTACAAACGCATCATTAGGAAGATTAAACAACAATCCCCAAAAACAAAAATTTACGTAGAAAGCTGCTTGCCCATTAACGAAAGCATGACCAAAGAGGCTTACACCAAAGACCGCAACGTTTTAGTACCAGCACTCAATAAAAAAATTAAAGCATTGGCCGAAGAAGAAGGTGTGACCTACATCGACATCTGTCCGCTATTTCAAGATGATAAAGGTGTATTGAAGCAAGAAGTTACGATGGATGGCGTGCATTTGAAAGCCGCAGCCTACATCGACTGGATAAAATATTTAAAAGACAACAAATACTTGTAATGGTTAAACAAACCTTACATCAACAATTAACATAACATAGAGAATGAGAATAACGGGAACTTTTATTGATGAGATCTCTCACGATATCCCACACCAAAACTGGGGAAGAGAAGAATGGGCAAAGGATTTTGCGCACATGAAGGCAATGGGGATTGATACAGTAATTCTCATTAGGAGTGGTTACCGCAGGTTTATCACCTATCCTTCGGTTTACCTAAAAAATAAATTTGGCTGCTACGAACCACCTATCGATTTGGTAGAACTGTATTTAGAACTGGCAGATGAGCACGATATGAAGTTCTATTTCGGTTTGTACGACAGTGGCCATTATTGGGATACAGGAAATTTACAACACGAAATTGACGCCAACCGCTACGTGATCGACGAAGTATGGGCAAGATACGGGCACCACAAAAGTTTCGGTGGTTGGTATCTAAGCATGGAAATCAGTCGCCGCACCAAAGGAGCTACTGAAGCTTTTAATACTTTGGGCTTGCAGTGCAAAGGCGTTAGCAATGGCTTGCCAACTTTCATTTCTCCATGGATTGACGGCAAAAAAGCGGTAATGGCCGCAGAAGCAACCTTAACCAAAGAAAATGCAGTGTCCTTAAAAGAACACGAAGACGAATGGTCGGAGATTTTTTCTGGATTGAAAGGCTCTATCGATGCTGTTGCCTTTCAAGATGGCCACGTAGATTACCACGAACTACAAGATTTCTTTGAAGTGAACAAGAAAATGGCAGACAAATTCGGTTTACAGTGTTGGACCAATGCCGAAAGTTTCGACCGTGATATGCCCATCAAGTTTTTACCTATCAAATTTGAAAAATTAAGATTAAAACTAGAAGCAGCAAGAAAAGCAGGTTACGATAAAGCCATCACTTTCGAATTCTCACACTTTATGAGCCCTCAATCAGCCTATCTGCAAGCGCAACACCTTTATAATAGATACCAAGAATACGCAAAGACTTTATAACATGAACAAGTACATAGATATATACAAGAACGAATTGCTAAACGAGATTGTTCCTTTTTGGAGCAAAAACTCTTTAGATAAAGATGCAGGGGGATATTTTACCTGTTTAGATGCCAAAGGAAATGTTTACGATACTGATAAGTTTGCGTGGTTACAAGGCCGTCAAATCTGGACGTATTCGATGCTTTTTGATAAAGTAGAAGCCAAACAAGAATGGAAAGATATCGCAGAGCTAGGTGCTTCTTTCATGAGAAAACACGGTAGAGATGCCAATGGCGATTGGTATTTTTCTTTCACCAAAAGAGGAAAACCTTTGGTGCAGCCTTACAATATTTTCTCAGATTGCTTCGCCTCAATGGGTTTTGGTGCACTTTGTAAAATCAACAATAGTGATGAAGATGCCAACCTAGCATTGACAACCTTCAACAGAATTTTAGAAAAAAGAAATAAACCCAAAGGAAAATACAGTAAAGGCTTTCCGGGAACTAGAGATTTAAAGAACTTCTCATTACCAATGATTTTGTGTAACCTATCTTTAGAGCTGGAGCATTTACTAGATCAATCGACCATTGACGGCTTAATAGATGAGGTTTTACACGAGGTGATGTCTGTATTCTATCAACCACAATCTGGGTTGATTTTAGAGAACGTTCATCAAGACGGTAGCTTTTCTGATTCTTTTGAAGGAAGAGTGGTAAACCCTGGTCACATTATAGAAGCAATGTGGTTTATTATGGATTTGGCCGTTAGAAAAAATGATACCGAATTAGTAAATAAAGCATTAGAGATTGCTTTCAATGCACTAGAGTTTGGCTGGGATGAAAAACATGAAGGCATCCTTTACTTCAAAGATATCAAAGGCCATCCTGTACAGCAATTAGAATGGGATCAGAAACTTTGGTGGGTACACGTAGAAGCTTTGGTAACCATGGCAAAAGGCTATGCCATTACCCAAAACGAAAAATGTGCTGTTTGGTTCGAAAAACTACACAACTACACTTGGAAAAGCTTTAGAGATTTAGAAAACGGAGGCGAGTGGTATGGCTATCTAAACCGAAGAGGAGAAGTTTCTATTCCTGCAAAGGGAGGTAAATGGAAAGGTTGTTTCCACATTCCGAGAGCATTATATCAGGTTTATAATACTTTAGAAAAAGTAGCAGAACCCGCAAAAATTTAACAACAACAAAGGGATGTTCAATTTGAGCATCCCTTTGTTACTATGATTAATTAGTTCTAATTAACCCTAAAAGTCACCGAGTTATATTTCACACTCACCTTTACATTAGAAGCCCCGACCCTACCAATGGTACCAGTATATTCCTTGGTCGAGCTTCCTCTATCATCATTATCTCCCACTCTTTTTGCATTAATGTTCTCTCCAGCTTTAAAGCTTGCGTTGTGCGTATCTACATTTAAATTACCGCCATAATTAGAAGCAAAACCTAAATTCACGGTTAAATAATCAGTGTCTATATTAACTATTTTGCTACTAGCTTCTACTTTTTCTACAGAAAATCGGCCTCCATATTGAGATTTTGCAGTCAAATTCCCCAACAACCGACCAACTCTTACGCTAGCGTATTGCGAGGTAAGGCTTAGGTTGTCAACTTGTTCAATATTCAATCCGCCGCCATATTGTACTTTAATCCCAGCATCGCCCTTAATAGCTCCAACTTTCACCGAAGCATACTGTGCATCTAAATCTAGATTGCCTCCTACCGAAGCGATGGCTAAACCACTACCATATTGTTGCCTAATGCTTGCATTCCTTTTGATATCGCCAATACCAACGGTAGCATATTGGGCATTTAGATTTAGATCTCCGATAGATGCAATGGTTAGGCCACTCCCGTATTGTTGTTTAATAGTTGCCTTGTTTACGTTTTTCAAATCTACGCTAGTATATTGGGCAGAAATGAAGTTGTTAGCATTGTTCAGATCTCCCGTAATCAATTTTCCGTATTGTACTTTTAGAGCTGTAGGTCCGTAAAAATCGCCCAGTTCTACATTTCCATATTGCTGAGAAACTGTTAAAGCGGCAGTAGAAGGCAGATAAACCGTAATAAAGATTTTAACTTCCCTACGCCACCTTTTACCATTTCTATTCCCATTTCCATTCCTATCTTCCATTTGGGTTTTAAAAACAGCATCGTCTCCGTTCTTAAAAGCAGAAATAGATACATTATCGATAAGCTTTTGCGCTTCGTCATTAGAGTTGGCAAAAGCCCGAATGTCTGCGTCAAGCTTTACTTCACCTCTATCCCAAGTTTTAACTATGATGTTGCCATAGATATTTGAGATGTTTACTTTGTCATTCTTTCCAATACCAAAAGATTTCGAAAACGTTTTTGTCTTTTGTGGATCATCATACTGACCTTGTTGTAAACTAGATATGGTATAACTTTCAGTAAAGACCTCTGTTTTTCCATTCTTTACCGCTTTGCTATGAGTAGGTGTTGTTACGGTTGATT
Organism: Flavobacteriaceae bacterium PS02338; assembly: GCA_029959615.1. GTDB lineage: Bacteria > Bacteroidota > Bacteroidia > Sphingobacteriales > Sphingobacteriaceae > Pedobacter. Next base: position 724,831 of record JASCOD010000001.1, read on the forward strand.
TCGAAACATCTGTTGATGTACTATTGCTATATAAGTCTGTTTGTACGGCAGAAGGCGTTGGTGGTGTAGGTGGCAATCCTCTCATTTGTGCACTCAGTTGCATAACTAACCCGAATACGGTTGATATGCTAAATATGATTGTTTTCATCTTTCCTTTTTTAAAACTTGATTTGGTAGAAAAACCTGCTTTAATCCCATTATAACCGACGTCGAACGAAATAATATTAAATAGTCTTTTCTTCTTTTTTATATTGATTAACTTGATTGATAATATATAGTTGTTGACTAATCATCTGTAATTGTATTTCCAGATTTTTCATCATCGCTTTGCCAACAAGGCCTTTATTAGGGCTCGTTTGTAATTGCCTTTTCAGCTCTTGATAATCATTATCCAACTTACTCATATCGGTGATAAACTGCTTATAAAGCTCCGGATCTGTAGTCGCAAAAATTTGAAGGCTATCTCTCTTTTCTTCTATCAGATTAGTAAATCTCACTTCCTTTTTCCCCAATCCTGGATTAATATCTGCCACCAAAATCTCAGCGCTTCTTCTTTGGTACTGGTACCCGAAATAAATCCCTACCGTTAGTATCAACATCGCGGCAATGCTCATCCATTGATACATACCAAAAGTTTTCTTTTTTGGCTGTTTTTTATCTAGTTCGGCTGCTATTTTACCCCACAACTGATCAGATGGACCTTTTATTTCAAATTCTTTCTTGTTATCTCTTACAAACCCCTCTAATTTATTGCTCATCTTGCTACTCCTTTCATCTGTTGTTTTTTATTTTTTCTCCATGGTCAGATGGAGCTTACATTCGTTTTAAGTACGACTTAAAACAGGTGACGTTTCGTTATTAATAAACTATTCAACTTTCTTTTTGCTCGCATATATTGTGTACGCGATGTATTTTCTGTAATTTTTAAAATATGTGCGATTTCTTCATGGTCATATCCTTCAAAAAGGTACAAACTCAACACCACCCTATAGCCATCTGGTAGTTCTGCCATCGCACTTTTTATAGCTTCTACCTTCAAATGCGTTTCTTCTAAATCCGATTCCTGTTCATCAAGTACGTCTACCTCATCAACACTAACCGTTTCCATTTTTCGCTTACGTAAATAATTAATAGACCGATTAATCACGATTTGTTTTAACCACAAACCAAAAGTTGTTTCCTGCCTAAAATCTGCGATACGGTTAAAAGCGTCTAAAAAAGCTTCCTGCAACACATCTTCAGCTTCGGCATCATCATTAACAATTCGTAACGCCACATTGTACATAGCCGTAGCATACAACTTGTATATTTCAAATTGTGCCTTGCGACTGCCCTTACGACACTCGTTTACTAAATCTGCATGCTTGTCTATGTAAACTGTTTCCAAATTTGTAACGTTCTAACGTTCTCTAATGCATTCTGAATAAAAGACATTGTGATTTTCAAAACGTTGCATCATACTACAAAAATATTTTTTTTTGTTTTAGGAAAAGCTGTTTCATTGCTGCTATTTTCCCGTAGCCGAAATTTCCGTACAACCATCGTAATTCGTCAATCTAAACTCGTCAATTTTAAAAATCCTATCTTTGCCAGCATGGCACGTATCATGGCTTTCGATTATGGCACCAAAAGAATTGGTATTGCCGTTACCGATCCTTTGCAAATCATAGCAACGGGATTAGATACGATACATCCCAAAGATATCATCGATTTTATTAAAAAATATCTATTAGCAGAACCAGTAGAAGCATTTGTGTTAGGCGAACCCAAGCAAATGGATGGTACCCCTTCTGAAAGCTACCAACACGTAAAAGGATTTTCTACTATCCTTAAAAAAAACTTCCCAACCATTCCACAGCATTGGGTGGATGAACGTTTTACCTCTAAAATGGCTCATGCAACTATTATGCAAAGCGGGTTAAAAAAAACAGATAGAAGAGACAAGGAAAGGGTAGACACCATCTCAGCCACTATAATTCTGCAATATTTTATGGAACAAAACCGTTTATAAGCACAATGATTAGCGAAGAACTACAGCAACTTCTACTGAAATATTGCGAACCTGAAGATCAATTATTGCAGCATATTGATAGGGAAACTAACCTTAAAGTATTATTGCCGCGTATGTTGAGCGGTCATTACCAAGGTCGCGTTTTAAGTATGCTTAGCAAAATGATTTCCCCGAAAAAGATCTTGGAAATTGGCACTTTTACAGGTTATGCCACGCTGTGCTTAGCAGAAGGATTAACAGAAGACGGCATTATTTATACCTTAGATATCAATGCTGAATTAGAAGATATGGTGCGTAAAAATTTTGCGAAATCGCCACTAAATGCTAAAATAAAATACACCATTGGTGATGCCCAACAAAGCTTGCAAAATATTACAGATACTTTAGATTTGGTCTTTATTGATGCCGACAAAAAAAACAATGGAACTTATTACGATTTGATCTTTGATCAAGTAAGACCCGGTGGTTTAATCGTTGTAGACAATGTACTTTGGAGTGGCAAAATTGTAAACAACGCACAAGACAAGGACACTAAAAATATCAGTTCTTTTAATGATAAAATAAATGAAGATACTAGGGTAGAAAAGTTGATTTTACCCGTTAGAGATGGCTTGTTTGTCATTAGAAAGAAGTAATCAGGTGACAGTTAACAGTTAACCAGCAATTAACAATGAAAAAAATTATACTTCTCCTTATTCTTTTTGCCAATGCTTTTTTAGCATCGGCACAAAGTACAGAAGAATACATTGAAGAATATGCAGACATTGCTCAAGATCTAGCAGAGGAACATCACATTCCGGCGAGTATCATTTTGGGCGTAGCCATACATGAATCCGCAGCAGGAAAAAGTAAAATTGCTCGTTACCTCAACAATCATTTTGGGTTTAAGGGTAAAAACTCAAGCACGGAAATCCGCTCTGCTTACAAAGATTTCCCCACGGTAGATTCTTCTTATGTACACTTCATCACTTTCCTAAAAAGTAGAACTTACTTCAATGTGCTTTTCGATAAGCACGATCAGTACGATTTTAAAGCTTGGGCTAGGGGTATACAACAGGGTGGATACGCACGCAGCAGAAGTTGGGCGTCTCAAGTTATTGCGTTGATTAGAAAGTATGAACTTTATCAGTATGACAATAGGCCTGAAGATTACCTAGAGCCAGTAGATCCCAAACCCGTTTATCATGCTAAAAAGAAAAGCCGTAAAACATACACAGTGAAACAAGGCGATAATTTAAGTATCATTGCCAAAAGAAATAAAACTACCATTAAAGCGCTTATGAGTAAAAATGGGCTCAAATCAAATGCTTTAAAACCCGGACAAAAACTTAAACTTTAATGCCGTAAAATGAGTAAAAATAGAATACTTCTTTTCTTAGCTTTCTTAATTACGTTTGCCAGCGCCTGTAAAACCAAACAGTACAGCAAAAACAACAAACAGATAGAAAGAACTGCTAAAAAAGATAATCCAACACCTATTTCTTATACAACTTTATCTTACATTGATGCATTTAAGGCTATTGCAATAGAAGAAATGAACAGATATGGTATTCCGGCAAGTATCACTTTGGCACAGGGTATTTTAGAATCGGGAAGTGGTAGCAGCGATTTAGCTAAATATGCCAATAACCATTTCGGTATCAAATGTACCTCAGACTGGAAAGGTAAAGCCTATTACAAAGACGATGACAACAAAGACGATTGCTTCCGCGTTTACAAAGATCCAAGAGAATCCTACAAAGACCATTCTGAGTTTTTAAAACGTAAACGCTACGCAGGCCTTTTCGAACTAGATAAAAATGACTATCGTAACTGGGCAATTGGACTCAAAAGCGCAGGTTATGCTACCAATCCGAAATATCCAGATTTGTTGATCAATTTGATTGATAAATATCAGCTTTACCAATATGACCAATCTGAAAGTGAGCGTGAAAAGCTGGCCAGAGAAGATAAAGTGTTTAAGGAGATCAATGCCAATATCCCTAACGAAAAGAAACTATATACACCTGTAAATGTGGCTCCAAAAGATCCGCCAGCAAGTTTAGAGAATGGGAAATATCATACCGTTGCACAGGGAGAGACCTTATATAGAATTAGTCAGCTGTATAAAATATCGATAGACGATTTAAAAGCATTGAACCAATTATCAGACAATAACATCAAAATTGGACAAAAACTATTGGTAGTTAAATAATGTTAAGATAAATAGCCCAATTTTTATAAATTGTAGCTTTGCTTAATTAATGAGAATTCTACTTTCCTGCATATTATTCCTTAGTGCTCTATCTTCATTCGCACAACAGAAAGCCGTTCCTGGCTTTGTGGTGGATAGAGATACCAAATTGCGTTTGGCAAAAGTTTATATCTACAATTCGTCGATAGATACTGGCTTTTACAATAATACCAAAGGCGAATTTGTTGCCAAGATAAAGCCTGGCGATACATTGTTCGCTGCGTTGAGCGGACATGCGATGGATACTGTCGTTTATCGCGGGCAAAGCGCTATTGTCTTTCAATTACGCTCCCTAGGCATTAGACTTAAAGAAGTTAGCATTTACGGAAAAGCCAAAACTCCTCAGGAACTTTATAAATCGAAACTAGACGAATACAGGTACAAATTAGATTTGGGCAGCAGCAAAGATTTACTTAACGTTGGTCAAAGAGGTGTTGGATTAGGCATTGACGCCATCTATAATTTGCTAAGTAGAGAGGGCAAAAATGCTCGTCAGCTGCAGAATATATTAGAAAAAGACTATAAAGAACAAGTTATTGATTATCGTTACCGTCAAGATTATGTGATGGGTTTAATTGATATAAAGGCAGAAAATGTACAAGATTTCATGACTCAATATAGGCCTACGTATCAATTTGTTTTAAATGCTTCAGAATATGCCTTTATTCAATTCGTTAAAAACAGTTATGCATCTTACAAACGCAACCCTTCTATGTTCCGTTTGCCTACCTTGCCAAAATTATCAATAGAACAACCTTAATGGAATTGTTCATCATCTTCCCTAAACTACCCGTAGCAGCAATTGCCTTCTATCCATTTATCTTGTTGAAAAGAAAGGAGTATAAAGAAGACAAGGTTCTAATCAATCACGAAAAAATCCACCATCAACAACAGCTAGAATTACTCCTTATTCCTTTCTACATTCTTTACCTGTTGAATTATACTTTCAATCTTTTACGATTTAGATCGCACAAACAAGCCTACTTAAATATCGCTTTTGAAAAAGAGGCTTTCGCTAATGAGCATGATTTATTTTATCTAAAAATTAGAAAAACATTCTCTTCTTTTAGATGGTTAAATGCCTAGTTTTACCGTAAAACTCACATTCTATTACCAATATTTTATGAAATTTTACGTTATTTTGTAAAAAATGAAACGTTTAATACTCACCTTTTTTGCGATTTCGGCTTTCTACTTGTCTCTTTCAGCTCAAGAAATAGACACTGTTCCTATTTCAGTAAAGGATATGGAAATCAAGTTAAAACGGAGCCCGCTTCCATCCAGAATTGGTGTAATTAATTTTCAACCGGTAGAATTAAAGCCTGCTTTAGTACAGGCAAAAATTAATTACTGGAAAACTAAAGCCACCGTTGGAATTAATGCCAACCAAGCTTCATTTAGTGACAACTGGAAAGGTGGTGGTGTGAATTCTGTAGCTATCGGCGCCCTATTAAATCACAAAGCAGAATATAGTAAAGAAAGTTATAGTTATACCAGTGAGATTATATTACAATACGGAAAAGTTAAAAACAAAGACCAACTACAAAAGAAAACCAACGACCGTATTTATTGGGATAACAAAGCCGCTGTGCAATTATCCAAAAACTGGTACTTCTTTGCTTCAGTAAGTTTCGAGTCTCAGTTTGACAAAGGTTTTTCTTACTCAAAAGATGCAAATGGTAATGAAGTTGCGAAAATACTTTCCAAATTTATGTCGCCGGGCTACCTCACCGAATCTTTGGGTTTCGAGTATAAGCCAAACAAGGTTTTCTCAACTCGTATTGGTACAGGTACAGCCCGCCAAAGCTTTGTTTTAGATACTACCATTTACAAAACCAATGCGAAAAATTTCGGGGTTGATATTGGCAAAAAAATGAAGAATGAACTCGCTTTCCAGATCGTGACTAATTTCGAAAAGGAAGTTATGAAAAATACGATCCTGAAAGGTAAGTACAATATGTTCATTCCATACGATAACTTTGGCCATATTGATCATCGTTTAGATATTGTTGCTACAACCAAGCTAAACCGCTTCTTAAATGTATCATTAACTGGCGTAGTTTTATACGACAGAGATATGGATTTGAAGGTACAGCGAAGCCAAGCCTTGGCCTTGGGAGCGAGTTTCACTTTCCCAAGGTAACTATTCCCAAGTTTACTAAACCCGATTGAAACGACAGCCCCGAGTAACGAGGGCTACAGTGTAAAGCGGGACTATCGGAACCAATTTGTACCGACATTGCTTTTCTAAAAATCCTTCCTTTCCTCTCAAAGCTTTGGGAACTAAAAATCGTAAATTATTAATACCTTTGCATTTCATAAAAATTTAATCATAAAAGCATTAAGCAATGTTTGAAAATTTACAGGATAAGCTAGACAGGGCATTTAAAGTTCTAAAAGGACAGGGAAGCATTACTGAAATCAACGTGGCAGAAACCATGAAAGAAATCAGAAAGGCTTTACTTGATGCGGACGTAAATTATAAAACTGCCAAAACCTTTACCGATCAGGTGAAAGAAAAGGCTTTAGGTTCTAACGTATTAACTACGGTTTCTCCTGGGCAGTTGCTTACCAAAATCATGAACGATGAGCTTGCTGCCTTAATGGGCGGCGAAGCTACAGAGTTGGATCTAAAAAACAATCCGACGATTATATTAATTGCTGGTTTAAATGGTGCTGGTAAAACTACTTTCACTGGTAAATTGGCATTGCACTTAAAGAGCAAGGGCAAAAAACCTTTAATGGTAGCCGGCGATGTTTACCGTCCCGCTGCTGTTGATCAATTGCAGGTTTTGGGAGAGCAAGTTGGTGTACCAGTTTACGCAAACAAAGAATCTAAAGATCCAGTGGCAATTGCTCTAGAAGGTATTGCAGAAGGTAAAAGGAATAACAATAACGTAATTATCGTCGATACAGCTGGTCGTTTGTCTATTGACGAGGCTTTAATGAACGAGATCTCGGAAGTTAAAGCACAAACCAAACCACACGAGATTTTATTTGTGGTGGATTCGATGACTGGTCAAGATGCGGTGAATACAGCAAAAGTATTTAACGACCGCCTTGATTTCACTGGTGTAGTATTAACCAAATTAGATGGTGATACCCGTGGTGGTGCGGCGCTTTCTATCAAATCAGTAGTTGATAAGCCTATTAAGTTTATCGGTACTGGCGAGAAAATGGAGGCTTTGGATGTATTCTATCCAGACAGGATGGCTTCTCGTATTTTGGGTATGGGCGACGTGGTTTCCCTTGTGGAGCGTGCTCAGCAACAATTTGACGAGAAAGAAGCCGCCGAACTACAAAAGAAAATCCGTAAGAACAAATTCGATTTCAACGACTTCTACAACCAAATTCAGCAAATCAAGAAAATGGGTAACATGAAGGATTTGATGGGAATGATACCGGGCGTAGGCAAAATGATGAAAAACGTGGATATTGAGGATGATGCCTTTAAAGGTGTAGAGTCAATTATCCAATCTATGACACCTTACGAAAAGGAAAACCCAGATGTAATACAACAGAGCCGCAGAGTTAGAATTGCAAAAGGCTCTGGCAACAAGGTTGAAGATGTAACTAAACTTTTAAAGCAATTTGAGGATATGAGAAAAGTGATGAAACAATTCTCTAACCCAGCAGCTGCGGCTAAAATGATGCGCAATATGCCAAAAATGCCTCAGAGATAAGACCCTCCAAGCCTCCCTAAAGGGAGGCTTCTAAAAAGCCCCAATATCTAAAAGACATTGGGGCTTTTATATGCTCCTTCATTAAGCCCCTTTAGGGGTTTGGGGTTTTAATCCTCCAATACTACTGCGGTTCCGCTAGCCGTTACCATTAGCATGCTGCCACCACTACCCACAGTTTCATAATCTAAGTCTACCCCAATAATTGCATTGGCACCCATAGCTGCTGCATATTGTTGCATTTCACTAACTGCTGTATTTTTTCCTTCGCGTAAAACTTGCTCATAAGAACCTGACCTTCCGCCTACGATATCTCTTAAGCCAGCGAATAAATCTTTAAAAATGTTGGCGCCTATAATTGTTTCGCCAGTAACAAGACCTATATATTTTACAATCTTTTTTCCCTCTACGGTATTTGTTGTGGTTATTAACATAGTTTTAAAGTTTTTTTGATTCGACTTTTATAGACGAGTTATGTTACAAAACGAAGAAAATTTATATCCCAGAAAGGATGTTAACGACCATCTATCCAACTATAAAAACAAGAAAAACAGCATTTTATATTTTTTGATTTAAAAAGATTTATCTTTGTGCACGCTACACAAGCAATATCTTTAAACACTTGTGTTAAGTAATAAGTTCAACATGGCTTCATTGCCCAAGAAAAGGAACAAAATTAAATGAAAAAACTTGGCCTGTTAATCTCCGCTCTTACAACAGTTTTTTTCGCAAATGCACAAAGCACTGTTGTTTCAGGTCCATCACCAAATAGCACTCCTCAATTTTCTGTTAATTTAGCCGTATTAGGCAATAATAACCGCAGCATTGCTGATGATTTTGTTGAAGAAGCAGATCGTTACGAAAGATTTGGTGATTTCGATGCCGCCGCTAACATGCTTAGCAAAGCTGCCAAGGAGTATCAACAAAATAAAAAATATGCTAGTTACGGATCAACCCTAATTCGTTTAAGCAACCTATACATCTTACTGGCTAACTACAGCGAGGCAGAACAAATTGTATTAAAGCAAGTTTTAAAAAACTACACTAGAATGGGCAGCAGGGCAGGACAAATGTCTGCATACCAACAATTAGGAAAAATATATCTAGCGGCTAACAAACTTCCGCAATCGCTTTGGTTTTATACCCAACACGGAATTTTAGCGCAGCAACTTAAGGACAACAATGCCTATATCGAATCTGTATTGGGTATAGCTGCTGTTAAAATTAGAAAGAAGGATTATCAATTGGCCTCAAAAGATTTAAATACTGCTGAATTTCTTTCCAAGAATGCTAATATTATACAATACAATCAGCTTATTAAAACCAATAGAGCTTTTATTACCGAGAAAACTACCACTATTAAAAAGGGGTAGAGAATCTATTAATTAAAATATACCTGTTTCTGGGTATAGCAATCCTATATTTGCTCCTTATTTTTATCTAAACAAACCGCCTCTAAATGAAGTCTAAATTAAATTTTGCTGCTGTTTTAAGTAACAGAGAAATAGAAATTATTCAATTGATTACACAAGAATATAGTAATCAGGACATAGCTGTTAAGTTGGATATTAGCAAACGTACCGTAGAAACACACCGAAAGAATATCTTCAAGAAAACCAAAGTAAAAAGCATCGTAGGTCTGGTTATTCTTGCTGTCAAAAACAATTTGGTGCCCTAATTATGCGTTCTTTTTACAATCTTTACAAAAAAGATACAGACTAAAACTGTATCTTTTTTGTTTATTTAAGAAATTGGTATCATATTGGATAATGATTTTATAAGAATGGATTTTAAAACAGTTAGAGAAATGCTGAAAAGAATATTTGCCATTACCTTCACCGCTGCAGTTTTAGCCTGCACCGCCTCTCCAAGGGCACAAAAGCCGGTAGATGGTATTCCGAACATAAAGCCAGACGAACAACAAAGTTTGGTAACCAAAGAAGTAGTGAGTTTACTGGAGAGCTACAATTATAAGAAGCCAAAATTGAACGATTCTATTTCTTCCATTATTTTTGACAGGTACCTAAAAGCACTAGATCCTTCTAGATATTATTTTTTGGAAAGCGACATTAAGGAATTCGAATCTAATAGAAATTCGTTAGACGATGATTTTAGAATTGGTGACTTAAGTGCTCCTTTCTATATCTTTAATGTATATCTGAAAAGATATAACGAGCGTATCGATTATTCTATCTCACAGATTAAAAACAAATACGATTTTAATCAAAATGACACTTATGTTTATGACAGGGAAAAATTGCCTTGGGCCAAAAGTACTTCTGAATTAAACGACATTTGGAAAAAACGTGTGAAGTATGAATTGATAAACTTAAAGATTGCTGGGACAGAAGAGGCTAAAAATATCGAGAATTTAACCAAGCGTTATACTAATCTTAAATCTCAGGCAGCAAAATTTAACAATCAGGATGTTTTTCAAATCTTGATGGATTCTTTTACCGAAGCGATTGATCCACATACCAACTATTTCAATCCACGTAATGCAGAAGCATTTAATCAAGAAATGTCTCGCTCTTTAGAAGGCATTGGAGCGGTATTACAGTCGGAAAATGAAATAACGAAAATTGCTTCTGTTATGCCTGGCGGCCCCGCTTTTAAAAGCAAAAAGTTAAATGCTGGTGATAAAATTATAGCTGTTGCGCAAGGAGTAGATGGAGAATTTGAAGATATCGTAGGTTGGAGAATTGATAATGCGGTTTCTAAAATCAAAGGCCCTAAAGGTACTACCGTTCGATTAAAAGTAATTCCTGTTGGGCAAGAACTTTCATCGAAACCTCAAATTATTACTTTAGTTAGAGAGAAAATTATATTAGCAGACCAATCTGCTAAAAAAGTAGTTAAAACAGTTGAAAACGATGGCAAGCCCTATAAGATAGGGGTTATTAAAATTCCTGCGTTTTATGCCGATTTCAAAGCTGCAAATGCAGGAGATCCGAATTATAAGAGTACAACTAGAGATGTAAGGTTATTAATAGATACGCTTAAAAACTTAGATAAAGTAGACGCCATTGTGGTAGATTTAAGAGCAAATGGTGGAGGCTCTTTAAATGAAGCTATCGAACTTTCGGGGTTATTTATTGGAAAAGGACCTGTAGTACAAGTTAAAGATTACAGAAACAGTGTAAAAGTTTATAAAGACGAAGATAGTGCCATTACTTGGGATGGTCCTTTAGGTGTAATGATTGATCGCTTAAGTGCTTCTGCTTCTGAAATTTTCGCTGGTGCAATACAAGACTATGGCCGAGGAGTTGTAATGGGAACGCAGTCTTACGGTAAAGGCACTGTTCAATCATCTATCGATTTAAATTCGCTAATGAACTCTGGAATGTTACAAAAATTAGCTGCATTGTTTAAAAAGAACGAAGCTGCTAAAACAGAATCTAAAAATTCGCCTACTGTAACTATTGTAGATAAAAATGGTATTCCGCAGCTTGGACAGATTAATCTAACCATGGCAAAATTCTATCGTGTAAGTGGTAATAGTACACAACATAAAGGTGTTATTCCTGATATCAACTTTCCTTCGATTTATCCATTAGATAAAATTGGTGAAGACACCGAACCTTCTGCGCTACCTTTTGATGTGGTAAATCCATCTACTTATACTACGGTTTATGATTTGAATGCAATTAAGGCTAATTTGATTAAACTTCACGAAAAACGTATGGCCAAATCTTTGGATTATAAAATATTGAAGGAAGATATTGCTGAAGGTAAGAAAAGAGAAAATGAAACTTCTGTAACATTAAACGAAGTAAAATTAAAAGCGGAGCGTGATGCTTTAGAAACAAAGTCGTTAGCTAGGCTTAACCAAGTTAGAGCAGAAAAAGGTTTAGCTCCAATCAAAAAGGGAGAAAAAACACCTAAACAAGATGCGTTTGATTTCATTGAGGATGAAAGCATGAACATCATGGTTGATTTTATGAAGCAGACAGAAAGCTTGAAACTAAGTAAGAATACAAGTAAGTCGGCACCTTTGAATAAATAGCTGATTTCATATTATTAAAAAAGGCGATTAGAAAATTCTAATCGCCTTTTCCTTGCAATGACGATTTATTTAGCATTTCTTTTCTTCATTAAACCTCACAGCCGTTCTCATCGCAAGTATTATCTGAATTGGTGTTTAAGTTTTTTAAGGATGAATTATCTTGTGCTACTTTCCATTCGTTATAACCTTGTGTAATGGCTTGTTTGAATGCTTCTACAGGTTGTGCCCCCGATAAAGCGTATTTTCTATCCATCACAAAAAATGGAACGCCTCTAACGCCCAATTGCTGACTTTCGTAAATATCAAACCTCACTTCTTCTTCAAAAGCATTACTTTCTAAAACAGCTTTGGTTTCTTCGACATCTAATTCTAGCAAAGCTGCAACTTCTAAAAGCGCATTGATATCGTCGATGTATTTTGCTTCCTCAAAATGAGCTTTAAATAAAAGTTCTTCTGCTAAATCTTGTTTACCTTTACTTGCTGCAAAATGAATCAAACGATGCGCGTTAAAAGAATTGGCTGGAATGCTACGTTCAAAATCTAAGTTTAAGCCTACATTATTGGCCATTTCAGAAACTTGGGCAGTCATCTGTTTCGCTTGCGCTAAGCTTAACCCTTTGTTTTTAGAAAGGTAATCATAAAGATTTTCTCCCTCTGTATTTCTATATTCTGGATTAAGTTGATAGCTTTTCCAATCTATCTCAATATCCTTTTGAAAGGGAAGCTCCATCAAAGCAGCTTCTAAATGTCTTTTACCAATATAGCAAAACGGACACATCACATCAGACCATATTTCTATTTTCATCACTTTAATTTTAGTTTACAAAGGTAGATCATAGCAGAAAAAGCTTAGTCTCAGGAAGGTAAAATAACATATCTAATTGATTAGGATAGCAGACCGTGGAATAAATTCAGGGTGACGCCTCTGCATTCCGTCATGCTGAATTTATTTCAGCATCAGTTTTACGTACATGATTATAAAAGAGTTTAATTTCGCTTTCTCTCTTAATAAAAAAACGGACAGTCCACTTAGGAACTGCCCGTTAAAATCAAACACTATAATTTAATTATAGTTCCTTTATTTATACAGCTGGTTAAACAGCCATTTAAATGTACCATGGGTTTGAGCTCTGAAGGTTATTTCCGGCCCAAAAGCAAATAACTTTCCTTTACCATAACTCGCTTCGAAAGCGGCTATGCCATCTTTCAAATAAGTTTGTCCCCAAGCCCAACCACTACGTAAAGGTTTATCAGTTGCAAACCATGCTAATGGCTTAACCTTTTCATCGTTAGCCGTAATTTTAAATACCGGACTGTTATCAAAATAGACATCAGTACTTTCATCTAAGCCCCAATTTGCTGCCAAACCTGCACCCGTTTTTACACTTAGTACACTGCCCGGTACATAATACTTGTCATTCGGTAAGCGTTTTCCATCAGTAGTAAGCAAGGCATTAGTTACCGGTAAACCTAAATGAGAAGCAAGATTAGTTGCTGAACCAATTGCAACAATATTTCCACCATTTTCTAAAAATGATTTTAACTGAGGGATCGATTTTTCAGTTGTCATTCTTCCTACTCTTCCTTTAAATTCATCCGGAATATTATCAATATTTGCCACACTTCCTCTCGCATTACTTTCGGCATTTAATGCTGGAACCGAGCCACCAACCATAATCAATACATCGTATTTGTCCTTCAATTTTCCGGCATCTATATCTGGCGGATAAACAACTGTAATATCGTAATGATATTGCTCCATAATCAAACGGATCCAACCAGATGGCATTGAGCCACCATAAGTATCCCAAAGTGCAATTCTCGAAGGTTTTACTTTAACAGCTCCCTTTGGTTTACTCGCTGCAGTTATCTTCATCCCGAAATTATGTTCTGCCTTATTAAGTGCTGTTTTTGCCGCAGCAGAAGCAGGGACATAAAATGAGCCGTTTACTGGATCTCGCAAAACTTCAACCCCAGCTTTTAGCAGTTCATTTACCGCCAAATAGCTCTCGTTTGCCTGTGCACTTAAAGCAAAACCAGTAGCGCTTGGCAAAGTTTGTGGAGTTGCTTTCAATAGCTCTCCGTAAGGTGTCCTTTGGAATGGGCCGTCAAAGGCATTTAAAATACGGTCAAATTTAACATTCATTAGATAAGCCAATGTCCAGCCAGCAGCATCATAAGGAGCAACTGGAGGCCCGCCCTCATATTTAAAATCATTAGGGTGATCTTGCGGCTCGAACATATCCAAAACATGGGGTCTAAAGGGTTGATCCGTTTTCACAATATATGAACCTGCTGGATATTGTTTTCCTTCCACAGAAAATGGAGCAGTTGCTTTTTGAACTACAATACCCGTTTTAATTAAGGCATTTAAGAATCTAATTGCGGTAGTAAAATCTGGTTGATCTGCAGAAAGGATATAACCTCTTGGATCACGATTCTTAGGGTCTTTCATTACCTCATCCAAGTATTTCGGATCTACCGTTCTTCTTCCCTCTCCACTATTAGATTTACTGCCCTTTTTAGCCGCAGCAGTAATGGCCTCTATTTTTTGTGGCGAAAAAGACCAAGTATCTTTACTTCCTCTATCAATAGAGTTTTTCCCCATTTTATACACGTTGAACAAGAGCTCATCATGATAGCGCTGAGCGTAGCTTAATACGGCATAATTTAAAGAAACCGAATAATCTATAGCGCTTTTAAAATACCATTTTTGTGGTAAAACCGGATTTGGAGAATCGCTATTTGGCAACAAACGAGACGGCACCAAAGGAATTTCCATCGGTGTTGGACTGCCCACAATTTCTGTCAATAAACCGATCATATTGTGGAAATAAGTTGTAGTTCTTAAACCTCCATTATACCATGTAGAGAAAACAGATCCTCCACGTTGGGTATAACCCGGCTTATCTTCTACATTTAAACGATTGTGCATTGCTGCTCCAACGGCATCTAAGCTTGTCAAGATAATTGGATCGAAAACGTAATTATGCGGATCACGGAATGGAGGTCCCGCTACTACTGTTCCGGCCGGTCCAGATTGATGGTGGTTATACATAATCTGTGGGTTCCATTCGATGAACAACTGACGTCCTATATTTTGTGTTTCTTTAAGATTAAGCATAAAGAAATCGCGATTGTTATCATGCCCTGCGTATTTTTGATATAAACGAGGCAAACCTGCCAAAGATCTTTTTTCAGGAGTTTTCTCTCTCATGTACCAATTGCTCTGCAATTCTTGTCCATCTGGATTAGCATGTGTCATCAAGATAATAACCTCATCTAAAATCTTAGTAGTTTCCGCATCAGTTCTACTGATCAAATTATAAGCAGTTTGTATCAATTGATGAGCTCCAACGGTTTCATTGGCGTGTAATCCTCCATCAATCCAAACTACAGCCTTACCCTGCTGCGCTAAATCTCTTGCATCTTTTTCTGTCAACCCTTCAGCTCTAGCTAATTTTTGGGAAATAGATTTATACTTCTCTAAATTTTTATGGTTTTCGGGTGAGGTCACGATAAGCATATATTGGCTTCTACCTTCCTCAGTTTTCCCGATATCAACCAATTTCACTCTTTTTGAACTAGCCGCCAATTTTTTAAAGTAAGCTTCTGTTTGGGTATAGTTGGCCAATTGGTAGTTATCACCTATGGTAAACCCAAAATGGGATTGAGGAGATGGGACTTCTTGCGCAAACACATTAAAGCTGGTTGCAAACAAGAGCATCCAAATTCCTTTCTTCAAGTATCTTCTTATCATTCTGTTTGATGTTTGATGGTTAAATCAAATATATGACAGTTAAATCCGTATAGTAGGACCTCATTAAATTTGTTACATCTTTTACTAATTTTGTGCTATGACATTAGAAGAAAGAATTGAGCGTTCGCAAACCAGCATTTTCAAAGCCGTTTTTCCGAGTACAACTAACCATTACGATACCCTTTTTGGTGGCACAGCCATGCACATGATGGATGAAGTGGCCTTTATTACCGCGACAAGGTTTAGCAGACAAAGAATGGTAACCGTAAGCAGCGACCGCATTGATTTTAAACAACCTATACCAGCAGGAACTTTTGTAGAGCTAGTAGGGAAAGTAGTTCATGTAGGAAATACCAGCTTGAAAGTTGCGGTGGAAATATACATCGAACAAATGTATGCAGAAGGCCGAGAGTTGGCTATTCATGGTGATTTTACCTTTGTTGCTTTGGATGAAAATAAAAAACCTACACCTGTTATCAAGTAATTTTCATAAACTTAATGCATGGCACAAGAAGATTTAATTAAACTATCAACACAAGAATTACAAAAGAAAGTAAAAACAAAGAATTTCGGTGGTTTTTATGGCGCTTTGCGTTGTTTTAATGGCCATTAGTGGCATTATTATCTCTATAAAGAAAGGATTTAGCGCACTAAGTGTTACTTCTTTGGGCTTTTCCCTTTATTTCTTATTTTCTCTATTCAATTAAAACAAGCTAATGCCGAGTTGAAGAAAAGGAAATGAATAGCACAACTATTAATGAATTAGCAAATACAGATAAACGTAAACGATAGGTGCTGCGATTAACAGTCCATCAAAACGATCTAGAAAACCTCCGTGACCAGGCAAGAAACTGCCCGAATCTTTGACGTCTAAACTACGTTTTAACATTGATTCTACTAAATCACCAAGCGTACCGAAAGAGGAGATAATAGCAGCCATTCCAGCCCAAACTATAGGTTCTACTTCGATAAACTGAAATGAAATGATGATTGATACCACTAAACTGGTAAAAACGCCTCCAAAAAAGCCCTCCCATGATTTCTTGGGCGAATGCCTTTCGAAAAGTTTACGTTTTCCTAATTTCATTCCGAACAAATAAGCGCCAGTATCATTTGCCCAAAGCATCAACAAAAAAGCCAATGGAAAATGAAAACTATAGTTATCAAAATCCATCATGAAACCTAAAGAATAGAAAAAGCAGAATGGGATAGTGATGTAGATAAATCCAACAAAAGTGTAAGAAATATTCGCAAACGGAATTTTATTTTTCTTGTATAACTCTGCAATGAAAATGGCAAAGACTAATGGAATAATTAATAAAAGATATTTAAGCTCGAACTGAAAGAAATGATAAGCAGCTGTAGTTAAAAAAATAAGCGCAGCCACTGCAACTCCTATATTTCGGTGAGGGCGTATCCCTCCTATCTTTACCATCTTGTAAAACTCTAACAAGGCTACCAAACTCAATAATAAGTAAAAAGCAGAAAAGGTATAGGCTCCCAAAAAGATGGAACCTAACATCACGATAGTAAAGAAAAATGCTGTAATTGCTCTGGTCTTCATAAAAGGAGTAAGGTATAATTTGCTTAGTTATTAGCTTCGGACTTTCTGTCGCCTAACTTTCGGACTAAACCGAACAAAGCTAAGGTTAATATTGCACTAATTAAATAACCATACCAAGGCATTGCGATATCATCTGCGTTGGTGTAAGATTGATTGTTCATTTGCAAATAATAGGCTACGCAAACTGCATATGCATTATTTAAGAAATGCGCAAAAACAGCAGACCAAATACTTCCGGTAAAAAAATAAACATAACCAAAAGCTGCACCTAAAAGCAACCGAGGTAAGAAACCATAAAATTGGAAATGGATAGTACTAAAGATAACTGCCGATACCCAAATAG
This sequence comes from Flavobacteriaceae bacterium PS02338, assembly GCA_029959615.1. Classification (GTDB taxonomy): domain Bacteria; phylum Bacteroidota; class Bacteroidia; order Sphingobacteriales; family Sphingobacteriaceae; genus Pedobacter. Next base: position 742,428 of record JASCOD010000001.1, read on the forward strand.
CCACATGAGGATTAGATTTGATACGGAAAATAGTTCGCTGTACTGCTCCCCTAAAAATAAACTCTTCACAGATGGCTGGAACTATCGCAATTACAAATAGATTAACAACTAAATCTCTAGGTGTTTTCATTTTCAAAATAGCTTCGGTAGCCTTACCTGCAGAATCTTCCATTTGGCGCATCCAAAGTTCTATGCTCTTTAAAAACTCTGGAAAAACCATTTTTTGATTCCATTCATTGGATAATCCCATCAATGGCATCCAACAAATAGACAACACCGCTACTAAAAGCAACAGATTAGCCTTAGGCAGTTGCAAGCCGTAAAATTTCGGTAATCGCTTTCCCTCCACAATTGATAACAATATGGCTGGAGTTAGAAAAAGTCCGATCTGCTGCGCCACTAGTAATATTTTAAACGCCGCAACGTGTCGGTAATCATTCACGGCAGCTCCTTTAATTCCTTCAAATCCACTAGTAAAAAAAACGAATGCCATACTAATAATTGCAAAAACTATTAATCCGACAACAGCGAACAATAACAGAAATAACATCTGTAAAAAAGGGCTATTCTCTGGCTTATATGGGCTATTTTGATACATTATTTTTTTTATGCGTAAATTGCGACGTTTTAATTGGCTTTGAAGATAAAAAAATGTCTGTAAAGATAGGAAATATTGATTTAGGAGAATTCCCTTTGTTATTAGCCCCAATGGAAGATGTGAGCGATCCCCCCTTCCGTTATGTGTGCAAGCAAGGTGGAGCTGACATGATGTATACGGAGTTTATTTCTTCGGAAGGCTTAATTCGCTCTGCAGCAAAGAGTAAACAAAAGCTGGATATTTTTGAGTACGAACGACCTATCGGTATCCAGATTTTTGGTAGTGACATACAAAGTATGCGTGAAGCTACCGAAATTGCAACTTTAGCAGGTCCTGATTTGATGGATATTAACTATGGTTGCCCAGTTAAAAATGTAGCTTGTAGAGGCGCAGGTTCTGCCCTTTTGCAAGATATCGACAAGATGGTAAAAATGACCGAAGCAGTAGTAAAAGCTACTCATTTACCCGTTACCGTAAAAACTCGCTTAGGCTGGGATGATAATACCAAAAACATTGAAGAAGTTGCCGAGCGTTTGCAAGACATTGGCATACAAGCTTTAACTATACATGGTAGAACTAGAGCTCAATTATATAAGGGAGAAGCCGATTGGACTTTGATTAGAGAAATTAAACGCAATCCTCGTATTAAAATCCCAATTTTTGGCAATGGCGATATTGATAGTCCAGAGAAAGCCGCTAATTGGCGTTTAGAATATGGCGTAGACGGAATGATGATTGGAAGAGCAGCTATTGGTTACCCATGGATTTTTAGAGAAGTAAAACATTTCTTCGAAACGGGCGAACATTTAGCGGGGCCAACCTTAGACGAACGTGTAGAAGCTTGCAGAACTCATTTCACAAAATCGGTAGAATGGAAAGGGCCAAAAGTTGGTGTATTCGAAATGCGCCGCCATTATGCAAATTACTTTAAAGGCTTACCAGATTTCAAACCTTATCGTACTCAATTAGTTAAGGAAGAAAACATAGACACCATATATACTATATTGGACGAAATCTCGGATAAGTACGCCAATATAGCGCCAATTATTGAACTGGCTTGATTATTGAGCGGATTAGCTAGTAAATTATAGTTATGGTTACAGCAATTACACAAGGCGTAAAAATATCAGTAGATACCATTTATCAGGATGAACATTCAAATCCTGCAAATGGACACTTCATGTTTGCTTATCGTATCCATATCGAAAACCTTTCCGATTATGAAATACAACTGATGCGTCGTCAGTGGTTTATCTTTGATTCCAATGGTAGCGTTAGAGAAGTGGAAGGTGAAGGCGTTGTAGGCGTACAACCTGTAATTGCTCCTGGAGATAGTTATTCGTACGTATCAGGCTCTAATCTTAAAACAGATATTGGCAGCATGCGTGGTAGGTATTTAATGCACCGTATTATAGATGGTATTGATTTTATGGTGGATATCCCCGAATTTGAATTGATTGTTCCTTTTAGGCTAAATTAATATTCACTCGGATAATCATTATCAACCTAATTTTCAGCAAGATATAGTCCAATCTATTCAATACTCTTTCGCTTAGCAGATCCTGATATGATCCTGCTCCTGCTTAACGTTACTGACATTAAACAAGAACAGGACAGTATACATCTTTATTGTATTCGATAATTCTTTGAGCTCTTACAAAGAGCGCTCAATTTTAATAAGCTTAAAATGGGAGAAGCTTATTCCCGATTCGTCCTATTTTATTAGTTGTATTTTTAATATTCCTTTTTGTAAACCCTTTGCGGTCGCTTCCACCTGTACCGAACCTCCCTTTAGACCAGCCTGTAAAAGGGCAGTGGCTATTCCCGCTTCGGCATTTAGTTTTTTTGGTGAGCTAATTTTTGCATTTCCAATCACCTTAAAGGAGATGACATTTACCGCATCCGAGACAACATTTCCCTTTGCATCGCAAATTTTAGCATAAACAAATACAGCGTCAGCGCCATCTGCTTTTAGTTTTTTACCACTAAAATCGGCATAAAGTACGATCTTGCTCGCGTTTTTTGGGGTGCTTACCAAATCTGTTGCCACCATCTTACCGTCGATATAACCTACGGCCTTTAATGTCCCAGCCTTAAAAAGAGCCATATTGAAGTTGTATGGCGGGTATTTTAGCTTATCAGAATATTTGCCGGACTGTGCTTTTTTTCTTTCAATCAATTTGCCGTTAAGGTAAAGAGCTACTTCTTGGCAGTTACTATAAATGGTAAGATTTTTACTAGATGTCGGTGTCCAATAGGAAGCAATTTTAACCATTGCCCCACTGTTATATAATTTGGAAATGAATAAAGGATTACGTTGGCTTTGGTAAAAGTAGTAGGTAAATTTGGGTAGCCTTACAATGTCCATTACACCAGATGATTCGATATCGGGTGCATAACCTCTGTTATAATCGTACATCACCCAGAAAGCATCGCCTAAGTTGGCAGAATGTAGGTTATCGTTATGAGCTTCTTGAAAGTTTTGTACTTGCTGTAACAAGCGTTTTTCGCCATCTCCACGCAGTTGTCTGCTGGTGCGCTCTGTTTCTTTCAAATCTTTAAACTCAGTCTGATTAAAGCCCGCATTTTGTGCGTAATATTCCCAATCGCCATACTCCGCGGTAAGAAAAGCGCTCTTTTTGTATTTCTTCCAATAATCGGGCGCAGTGGCATGCTGCCTTGCCGGGGTAAATATATCGTAGTAATCATCTATCCATCCGGAAGTAATCAATTTTTGGTTGGGTGACTCTTCACTTGCAATACTTACCATTTTCTTCATAAAATTGCCAGGCATTTCGGTCTCATTTAGGGAGACTTCCCATGTGGCTATACAAGCATGGTTCCTATCACGTCTGATCATTTCACGGGCGTTTTGATAACTTGCCTCTTCAAAAACTTTATCACCAAAAAACTGCCATCCCGGAATACAATCTGTTACTATAATTCCCAATTCATCGCAAGCATCTAAAAATGCAGGAGATTGTGGGTAAGGAGATAGGCGAAGGAAATTAATACCCGCATCTTTTATCTTACGGGCATCTCGGTATTGGGCATTATCAGATAGGGCATTTCCTATGTATGGATATTCCTGATGGCGGTTGGTCCCATACAAATACAACGGCTCTCCGTTGATCCTAAACTTTTTATCTTCATCTATCTCAAATTTACGAATTCCGGTTTTTTGGGTAAGGATATCTACGATCTTATTATTAGCATATAGAGTAATTCGCAACGTATACAGATAAGGATGATTAGGGTGCCAAAGCCTAGGCTTTGTTATGGTCAGATCTTTATCAAAAGTAAAATCATTTCCTATAGCTATTGTTTCGGTATCAGTTTGGGCTTTTGCAACCACTTTTGAGTCTTGATCCAATAGTTCGATTTTAGCGTCGCAAACAGCTCCTTGTCTTTGTTCGTTGCGAATATGTACCCTAGCATTGAGTGTTGCTGAGCTTTTAGCAACTTTCGGATAGGTAATAAACACACCTCCACCAGCTACTTTGTTTTCGTGAATAGCATCGGTAACATATACGGAATTGGTAATGATTAAATTTACATTTCTATATATGCCACTATAATAACAAAAATCTAGTTCTTTAAGTGGTTTTCCGGGTGGTACCTGTGGATTGTCTTCGTTGTTAAGTTTTACAGTAATGGTATTAGGCGCACCAAATTTTAATAGTTTGCTCAGATCGATAGTAAAGGGTAGGTAGCCGCCTTGGTGCGTAAACGCTTTTGCACCATTTATCCAGATATCGGCTACCTGCATTGCCCCTTCAAATGCGATAAAAACCTTTTTATTACGCCATGACAAAGCTGGGGTAAACGTTTTTTTGTACCAACAGTTACCCTGCCATTGTCTATTAACCAGTACCATCGGCTCTATATTAGCAGTATGGGGTAAAACGACTTTGCTCCAGTTTTTGGTATTAAAATTTTGCTCATATGGTTTCGGAGTACCTTGTAAGTTTTCTTCTTTGCTAAATTCCCAATTACTATTGAAGGATAAAGTCTCCCTTGGCTCAATAGTTTGTGCACGAGTAATATGGAGTATTAAAAAGAGCAAAGAAAATGTAGATATAATTGTTTTTTTCATTTTTATTTTTAATTATCGAGGGTTTTTGCAATGGCTTTTATTCCTGTGATTAAATATTTACCTATATCACTTTTAACGTAAGCTGTATAGGCCTTAACCCTTTTGAGCTGAAAGCAACTTTAATTTCCTTTGCCTTACCATTCGCCCTGATGTAAGCGGTTATTTTCCCCCTGTGTGCCTGATGTTTGTTATCGATATAATTTCCCATATCAGTATTGTTAGCTGCTTCTAGACCTAGTAATGTAGCGTCACCAATAATATTACATTGTATTTCATTGCTAGCATCATCAACAGGTACACCATCTTTATCAACTATTTGCAAGTTGAACTGTGCTACACCCCCATTTTTATCAATGCTTTTATTTAGTGCTAAAACTTTAATGGCGTAGGCAGGTTTGGGCGTAGTAATAGCATATCTGGCAATTTCCTTTCCAGCATGATCCATTCCGATCACCTCCAGCTTACCTGCCGTAAAAGGTATATCCCAATAAATAATGCCTATATTTTCATCATAGGGTTTGGCGTCGCCAATATTTTTACCATTGAGCACAAGCTGTGCCTGAACGGAATTGGTGTAACAAACTATACGTACCTTTTCATGTCTTTGATAATTCCAAACCGGCCAAGCATCTGTAGATAGTATCTCTTTCTTATCTTCGTCAGGATTTGACCCATTCTGTGAGAGTACATCTTCGGGTAAGTTCTTAGCATCCCGCCTCAATGAATAGCTACCCAGATAAGCCATCGGTTGATTACTCCATAGCGATTGCCTGAAATAACCCCTCGGCTTAATTTGTCCTGCTAAATCTAGCAGACCAGAGTAAAAACCTCTCGATGGCCATTTTCCGGATTCGCCTAAATAATCTATACCTGTCCATAAGAATTGACCAAATATATGGTCGTTGTTTGTTACTGCCTTCCAAGCCTGTAAATCATGACTGTTTTCACTGCCAAAAATAATCCTGTTCGGAAACTTCTGGTGATCACTGAGGTAACGGCTTTCGGTATAATTATATCCTGTAATCCCTAATAATCCCGGGTAAGCGGTTTCGTTCGACATTGCTACCCCTGCCAGACCTGCAGTTACTGGGCGAGATAGATCATATTTCTTGACTGCCGTCACTAATCGCTCTGCAATCTTTCCTAATCGGTTGGCATCAGGAGCGTCCTTTTTATAACCACCAAAGCTTTTCTGTGTAAAACCAGCTTCGTCCTTGCCATCCAATATCGGATGTGAATAGGGGTCATTAGGGTAATCCACTTCATTACCGATACTCCAAGCGAAAATAGAAATGTGGTTCCTGTCGCGGCGTACCATATCGGCCAGATCAATCGCACCCCATTCCTCAAAAAAATCAAAAGTACCATCGTGCCCAGGTGTGCCTACGTTCCACCCTTGTAACCATTTCCGTTTAGGGAACTCCCATTCGTCGAAGGCTTCATTCAAAACCAGTAGGCCTAGTTCATCGCAAAGCGCATACATGTCTGGTGAATGTGGATTATGAGTAGTGCGTATAGCATTTACGCCAATTTTCTTTAAGGCTAACAAACGCTTACGCCAAATTTCCCTGGGTACTGCCGAGCCCAATACACCCGCATCATGGTGCAAGCATACGCCTTTCATTTTCATGGATTTTCCATTGAGAGCAAAACCCCTATTGGCATCGAAGGCGAATTGTCTGAAGCCTGTAGTTGTAACCGTTTGATCAATCTGCTTTCCCTGCTGCAGTACCTTCGTCACTAGTTTGTACAAACTTGGATTTTCTACAGACCATAACTGTGGCTTAGAAACAGGCAAAATCAAACTTACTTTTCCCTTTGTACCCTTAGTTGCTTTATATGTTTGTGTATTTTTAGCCACAAGTTTTCCTTCAGGTGAAAAGAGCTCACTAACTAACGTGACTTTCTGATCGGTAGCTAGAGTATTTTCGAGTTCTAATTCTACTTGGAGCGAAGATTTATCATGATCCAACTTCGGATAGGCAAATACACCCCACTGTGCAAGATGTAAAGGATTGGCATATACAACCCATACATTGCGATAAATTCCTGAACCCGAATACCATCTTGAATCCGCCGAGCGGCTATGATCTACACGGACAGCAATTACATTATCCTGCCCGTACCTAATATAAGACGTTGCATCATACATAAACGAGATGTAACCATTCGGTCGTTTGCCCAACAACTGCCCATTCAAGTATACCTCACTTCTGTTATACACACCTTCGAAATAGAGATATACCTTTTTCCCACTTTGACCTTTCGGCACATTCAATATTTTGCGGTACCAACCAATACCTGCCGGCAAATAGCCAGTACAACTGGCTAATGTCGAATCCAGTTTTCCTTTAATACTCCAATCATGTGGCAACTGAACATTTCGCCATTTCGAATCATCAAAAATGGGAGTATTGGCCGCAGTTTCATCGGCCAAATTGAACTTCCATCCGCTATTGATTTTCTTGCTGATGCCGAAATTAACCTGAGCAAAAAGGTTTCCTGCAAGTAAAAGAAAAGCAGCGGATAAAATAATTCTTCTGAATAGTGCAACTAACATATATAAGTAATTCGTACACATTGAAAATGTGCTTTAAGTATTTTTATTTGATGAGAAAATTTTTGCATTAGCCCTAGTACGTATTTTACTCAAACCGATAAGGGTAATTCATGAAATTGACACCATACAACAAGTTCCCATTGTAATCAAATAAAGATCTTGCTGACAATTCGCCTCCGTTGGCATTCATATAATCAGGTGCCCAATAGTGTACGCCTGTGCCGCCGCCCTTAATTACAGCTTGGGTCAGGTCGCGAAGATAGTCTGCTTGACCATAAGGTGTTAAGCTATAGCCACGACCAGTTAATGCCTTTTCAAGATGAGGTGCTCCCCTGGCGTCTAGCGGATTCCACCAGTAGGCCGTTTCCACGATCATTACCTCTTTTTTATATTTGTCTTTAAGATATCTTATATTGGCTGTAATAGCATTCATAGCCTGTATCTGCCCCCAATTGGTATAATGAGAAAGACCAATTACGTCAAAATCAGTAGTTCCTGCATTCTTTAAGCTGGCCAACCAATGATCAGATACCTCTAGAGTCGCTACGTGTAATATTATTTTAGGCTTAATAGTAGAAGTTTGAGAAAAATCTCTAACTGCTTTTATAGCGCTGTTAAGCAACTCGGAAAATGGGCTAAAATCATTATTAATGACCTTACCTACCGGCCATAATATACCACTGTTGGCCTCATTACAAACCTGAATCATTTCCGGCACTAAATTTTTACCCTTTAAATAATCTAAAACGTATGATGTATAGTTGTATACAGAATCTTTAAGAACACTTAGATTTAAGTTTTCCCAAGCTTTTGGGGTATACTGCTTGCTAGGATCGGCCCAAGTATCTGAATAATGAAAATCGAGGCTAACGGCCATGCCCGCGGCCTTCGCCTTGGCTATCAGTTTTTCAACCTGCGGTAGGCTATTATACCGTTGGTCGCCAGCATTTCCATAGGCTGATGGTGTATGCCACAAGCGTAGGCGAACAGTATTACAACCATGCGCTTTCATAATAGAAAAAACATCTTTTACCTTCCCGGAATCTCTATAAACCTTCCCCGCATCCTGCATGATATCGGCGTAAGAAAGATCTGTACCCATAGAGAACTTACTTAAAGGATAATTTACTTTTTCTATGGGCTTTGCGGCTGATATGTTTTTCTTACACGAGCAGGCAAATAGTATACCTATTAATACAAGGCAAATAGCAGGTAAAATATTCCCAAAAAGATGCTTTTTGCCGCTAAACGATAAGTTTGCTTTCATAAATTATATTCTTAAGGTTAGTAAGAGTAGCTTATAAACGTAAGCTACTCTATTTGAGATCTGTCGTTTAAATCTTGTTTAAAGTATAGCTACTGGTTGCGAAATTTATCTTAAGCTTATAATTTCCAGCCGATGCCGGGGCTGCAATTGCATCTGGTTCAGGCGTAGTACTGTTGTATTTACCTTTAACTACCCCATTAGTTGCACCTACCTGATTATTCCAGCTATTACCAGTTAGAAACTTAAACTGTCCAGTTGCTTTTAATGCAACTGTAGCTTCAAATTCCACAGCGTTAATTTTGGTCATTTTTTGATTGATGGTAATATCATCTGTCCATCCGCTATTGGTGGCATCTCCTGTGATGTAGAGATTGGCTATAACCGGATGTTCAGCCGCTGTTGCGGTATAGGTTCCTGCTTGGAAATCAAAAATAATTTTATATGCTCCCGCAGTTGCAGGCGTAGGAAAAAATGGATTGGTATTTCCGTAAGCAAAACTACCCGATGCATCTGTACCACCTGTAACCATATGATATTGTGCATCCCAATTGCCTTGTTCTACCAGCAATTTATATCCTGTTCCACTAGCTCCTGATAAGTTAAATATACCCGCCCAGTGCGTGTTATCTAATTTTGCAAAAACTCTTTCTGGCGCAAATGCCGGAGAAGCAATGTTATCCCACCCAAAATCGGTCGCATCACCTATAATAAACAATTTATCTGATGCAGGCAGCTGTACCGCTACATCGTAAGGTTTTACAGTTAAAGTAACTACATTTGAATACAAGATGCTGCTTGAAGTTCCAAGAAAGGACTTAACCCTTACCTCCAATTTAGCTATAACATTCCCTACAAATTTTAAGTCTAGTAAGGCCGTATTAATTTCAGAGGTTGTGAACGCTTTTGTTAATATACCTGCCGACAGCTGGTACTCCTTCGCATTTGAAAATCCATTTCCTTCCTTATCCATTTGAAGGATATAACTTACGGGTGCAGAGACGTTGTAATTTGCACTTGTAAAGCTGAAATTAACTGCTTCCAAAGTGGCATTATTCCCATCTAAGATTAAATTACTCGTTGACGAGGTTAATACAACTGCTGTTGCATCATTTACTTGAGATAAGGTCGTATCCTTTTTACAAGCGCCAAATAAGGTTAAAATTAAACCAATAAGCACTGTATTCTTAATGATTGATTTCATAATAATATTTTTAATATGTATGCCGCTATTAATAACCTGTGTTTTGAATGAGGTTGGTGTTCGCCAATAAATCAGCCGATGAGATTGGAAAGAGGGACCGGAAAGATTCTACTTCCTTTCCTGCTTTCAAATTTCCCTTCCATGGCCACAAATAGCTATTTGAGGTAAATCTGCCAAAACGAATCAAATCTGTACGTCTTGAGGCTTCCCAGTATAATTCTCTTCCACGTTCATCTATAATATCATTTAAAGTGAGTGAAGTAAAATCAGCTGAATTATTACCATAGGCACGCCTACGCAAAAGGTTAACATTTTGTAATGCAGTACTAGCATTACCGCCACCGCCACGCAGATTAGCTTCAGCGTAAATCAAGTACATTTCTGCCAATCGAAATAATGGGAAATCTACAGATGCAAACGTTCCATTAGTGGACGGTGCGGTGATATTTGTTGCGGTGATATTTTTATATTTTTGCACAGCCAAACCATCAGAGAATAACGATACTACGTCAATATCGGCTTTGGTTCCGTAAAACATCGCCCGTCCATCTCCTGCGGAAAATAAATCGGGCAAATTACGAGTTGCACGCATTTGGCTCCAACCCCCATTAGGTATGCCTAGGGCTACTTTTTCACTTCCGCTTCCGGTTCCTGCATTCATAATATAGGTGGTGCCACCCCAATTCAATGTTCGCAAACCGTCATATGGTATCGCCAATATAGTTTCGCTGTTATTCAAATTATTATCTGCACGAAAAAGATTACTATAGCTGCTATTCAATGAAAATCCTGAAGCTATTACTTTCTCTGCATAGGTTATTGCTTCTGCATACTTTCCGTTCCCACTTCCAAGATAGATTTCAGCATTGAGGTATAAACGAGCCAATAAAGCTTGAGCCGCAGCACGGTCTGCCCTACCGTATTCATTTTGCTTTGCAGCAATAAGCTGCGGCTCTATCGTCTTCAGTTCAGATTCTATGTAAGCAAATAATTCCTTACGTGTAATTCTTGGTGGAATAGTTTTTCCTACAGGCGTATTTTCGTCAACAAAAGCTGGGTTACCAAATAGGTCCAACAATACCCAATATTGAAAAGCTCTTAAAAAACGGGCTTCGGCCCTAAATGCTTTTACCTGATTAGCATCGGCTCCGGTGATGCCCCTAGCATTTAATTTCTCATCGGAAGCTTCTCGGATAAATTCATTACATACAGCTATTTGATAAAAACTTCTGGCATACATCGCTCTAAGCTGAGTATTGTTTGATGTCCAATTCATTGCGTGTAAGTCCAACAAACCAGGATCATTTTGGCCTTGTATGGCTTCATCGGTAGTAAGCTCTTGCACGTTAAAATAGAGCCTTAAAAAATCAGACATCCCCACGTTAATGTCATCAATATCTCCATCATTAGAACCATTGCCATTATTCGATGTTAGGGTGTAGGCACCGTAAACTTTTGCCAATACATTCTTATAACCGGAAGCAGAAGTATAAACTTGGTCAGCAGTTAATTGATGATCTGGAAAATGATCTAATGATTTTTTACACGAACTCAATAGTATCGTGCTCGCAAAGGTTAATATAATTGCAGTTTTTAGCTTCTTCATATCTTTTTTAAAAATCAAGGTTAACACCTAAAACAAATGTGCGTGGACGAGGATAAACCGAATTGTCTATCCCTCCGTTTATCTCCGGCTCAAAGCCTGAATACTTGGTTATTACAAATACGTTTTGGCAATTTGCACTCAAACGAAGCCCTACCTTTTTGTCTCCCTTACCAAAAATTTTGCCTGCATTATAGCTAAGTCCTAAATTATCCATGCGCAAAAAGGAGGCATTTTCTATGTAATAATCCGATTCGAGTTGAGGATTAAGAAAACCAGAATTGTAGATATCTGTATTGGCATTTCTAATGTGGTCTGGGCGGGCTATAACGGCATTGGCATAGCCAAAATATGACTTGGTGTTGTTATACATGTAATTACCCAGATTCGCTCTTAACACAGTAGAAAGCGACCATTTTTTATAATCGAACTGTGTGCTAAAGCCCATAAACAATTTCGGATCAGCAGATTTAAAACGGTACAAATCCTTTTCGTTTACAACTCCGTCACCATTGAGGTCATCATAGACACCTTCAATAGGTTTTCCATTTTGATCGTAAATCTGTTTATATACATAAAATGTACGCAAATTATGTCCAATTGAATTTACCTGTATATTGGTTCCAGGACCACCAGGGTTGGAAATTCCGCCAGTTCTGTCTCCAACATAAGAAGGGTCATCAACTAAGGAGAGTTTGGTAATCTTGTTTTGGTTATAGGTAAGGTTAAATCCTAAGGTCCAGTTAACGTCTTCGCTCTTTACTGCAATTGCACTTACATTAAATTCAACACCCTTATTTTCTACATTACCCACATTGGTAAATAAGCGGTTACCAAAGTTTACTCCAGGAGGAATAATGGTATTGTTTAACAGATCTTTGGTTTTTTTAAAATATACATCTACACTTCCCGTAATTCGGTTATTTAAAAAGCCATAATCTACACCTGCATTATAGGTGGAAGTTTGCTCCCATTTAAGTGAAGTATCGTATTTAGTAGGAGAATAAAATGGATAAAAGCTATTTCCGAACTGATAGCTCACATCAGCAGCAGTAATAACATACACCGGGATATAACCATAATAATTAATGCCATCTTGCTGTCCGGTGATACCATAGCTCAAGCGAAATTTAAGATCGGATAGTGATGATGAATTTTTAAGGAAATTTTCTTCTTTAGCTTTCCAGGTTAGTGCAACAGAAGGAAACACTCCCCAACGATTTTCTTGAGCAAACTTCGATGACCCATCTGTACGGAGAGATGCGGCTAATACATACTTATTAGCAAAGCTATAGATTAAACGGCCGTAGTACGACAATAGCGTGGCTTCTGATTCCCAAGTAGGAAAAACAGGAGTGGTACTGGCCAATGGGTTGCCCGCAACAAAAGGATAACTGAAGCTTTTATCATAAAAATTGTAATAACCGTAGCCTGCCGTAGCATTGATGTTACTTTTTATAGACGGGATGTCTTTAATATAATTTAGGTAGAACTCTGCAACAGTATTATTTACTCTCTTTTTGTATTGACTGGAGTAGCCTTCTATCGCAAAATCTGATGCGGCTTCTGCTGGCACGACAGTGTTGCCTGCACCCTGAGAATTATCATAACCTAGGTTTAAATTGGCATGAAGGTCTGGTAAGAAATGAAACTTGTAATCGAGCTGGATATTGCCAAAGCTGCGTTGTGTTTTACTCCTATCATCCTTAAAATTTAGTAAGGCTACCGGATTTCTGTTAGCGCTATAGGTATTCGGAAGTGCCCCGTTCATCCACTCAAAATAATTACCAAAAGCATTAGGCGTATAAATAACCTGAGTTGGATCAAAGGATATAGCATTCCATATGGCACTGGTATTGGCAAATCTGGTTTTTGATATCGATCCGTTAACCGTTAAATCTACTTTTAAATGGTTGTTGAAAAAATTCGGGTTAAGCTTTAAAGACCCCGAAGCACGTTTAAACTGATCTGTGATTAGAACACCTTGCTGGTTTAAATAGCCTGCTGATACGCGATAGGGTAATGATTTGTAGGTTCCAGAAACGCTTAGGTTATTATCATTTCCGACTGCCCGTTGATAGATCGCATTTTGCCAATCCGTATTTTGTTGACCCAGTAAGCTGATTTGATTCGCATTCCCCATTTGATTCACCAGCTCACGAACTTGGTCTCCATTGAGTACATCTACATATTTATTTACTTCATAGGTAGTAATCTGACTATTGAAATTAATTTTCGGTTGCCCACTTGCTCCTTTTTTTGTAGTGATTAAGATTACTCCGTTAGAAGCTCTTGATCCATAAATTGCTGTAGCTGCTGCATCTTTTAATATCGTGAATGATTCTATATCATTTGGATTAATAGTGCTTAAAGGACTAGGTGCACCTGTAATGCCGTTATTGCTTAAAGGAACTCCATCTATTACCAATAAAGGATCATTGCTGGCATTAAGTGAAGCACCGCCTCGTATCCGAATGGTAGCGCCCGCACCTGGTTGTCCTCCATTGGGAGTGATACTTACACCCGCCACTTTACCAGAAAGCAATTGCTCTGGGGTAGTGATACTGCCTCTTTGGAAATCTTTGGAGGTTACGGTGGTGAGTGAACCGGTTGAACTATTTTTTTTTACGCTTCCGTATCCAATTGTTACAACATCTAATATTTTACCTGTTGAGTGTAATTGTATATTTAAGTTGATACGCTTACTGATAGGTATTTCTACAGTTTCGTAACCTAGGTACGAAATGATTAAAATACCGTCTTCTGGAGCTTGAAGTGAAAAACTACCATCTGCATTTGCCTTAGTTCCTTTGTCTGTTCCTTTTATTTTAATGGAAGTGCCGGGAAGAGGAAGACCTGTTTCTGTATCAATGACCTTACCCTTAACAACGATATCATTTTTGAAACCAGTAAAATTGTGTAAAAGAGAAGCATTGATTAAATGATAAGCATGTACATCGATACTACACGTTAAGAAAATCAAAGTAGATAATGTAAAAGAAAGTGATTTAAACTCCCTTTTACATACCCTAAAAAGTATTTTTAAATTCTTTGTCATAAAAAAGATAATTATTTTTGTGATCATTTAAGCCTATGGATGTATATTCATTAACTATAAGAAAACCCATAGCTTACATTCCATAATAACCATACTAAATTGCAATTGCGGTAGTTTAAGATTTACCAAACCCTATATAAACAAAGCCACCAATGCGGCTTTGTTTAACAAGGAAAAGCGTTACACTTTTTTAGGTATTTCCTTAACGGTTTGTCTGACTGATGTACCAAAGAAATTTGGTGGTGAAAATGCAAAGTGCATCATTTTGACAACAAATGCAGACCAAACAGAATAGGTAGGATAGATGTAGGGCTCAGTTGGTGTGTACACATTAAACAGCATACGTAATGCTGAACGTGGAGTAAAAGTTAACTTCATAATTATTTGGTTAGTTTAACTGATTTCAGGTGATTTCAGAGAGGTAAAACTAATAGCGAACACCTCATAAGCTCTTATTCATATTCGCTTTAATTTTGCTCATATTCGCTTTTTAATTGGCTACTGACGTGTATTTGTGCTCGATTTTATTTCCTGACGAAATTGTGATGGGGTTTTACCAAATTCCTTCTTAAAAGCATGGGTAAAATAAGACTGAGTTTGGATACCCACCTGCTCAATTATTTCTGTGATGGCCAAATCTGTTGCCGCCAACATTTCGCGTGCTATAGCCAGTTTATATTTTCTGATAAACTCTATCACGGAGTGTCCAGTAATTCGCTTTACATTTTCGTAAAGGCGAGTATGGCTCATGTTCAGTTCCGATGATAAAAATTCAACCCCTAGACTTAAGTTTTGCAGGTTATTTTCTAAAACCTGGCTGAGTTTTGCAATAAACTCCTGATCAATTTTTGAGTGTGCCTGTTCCTTTAGCTTATGATGATAGTGGCGGTTAAAATAATCTTCCAGTATATTATGCTGTTTAAATAGATTATTAATTGCCAACTGCAATACCGCCGGACTAAAGGGCTTGGGAAAATATAAATCGGCACCGGATTGAAGCCCTTCGATATTTGACTCCACTTCACTTTTGGCCGTGAGCAGAATAAAGGGAATATGTTTTAGCTCACTATTTTCTTTAACGGTTCTGCAAAGACTGATCCCGTCCATTACTGGCATCATCACATCACTGATGATCATGTCTATCTTTTGGTTGCTGAGCCATTCGAGTGCCTCTGAGCCATTTGTAGCTGTAACAACACTGTAACTGACAGATAAACTATCTTTTAAAAACAAGAGCAACTCTTCATTATCATCGACCAATAAAATTCGTTTTAATAATGTGTGGCTAATAACTTCTGTGTCGTGAACAAGGCCTTGGAATTCTGAAACAAGGAACTGTTCAGGCATGAGCTCATGCTGAGTGGCTGATTTTTCGGGCGCAGTTTCTAATGCGGTGTAATTTTCCTTTCCCAGGGGGATCGCCACCGTTACCTCCGTTCCCTGATCAAGCGCACTACTGATATAAACATGACCCCGATGGTGCAAAACCAGACTTTTAACAAATGCAAGTCCAATTCCCGATCCTTCTTGTGACACATTTGAACGGTAATACCTGTCAAATACGTAATTTAATGTGGCCTTCGATATACCCGATCCGGTATCAACAATAGTGATGTAAAAATAACGGTTAGCCCTATCCTCACTTAAGACACAGAAATTATCCTTAAAAAGGGCTTCGTATGGTGTTGTGTCAGAAAATAAACGAATTTCTATACTCCCAGATTGGGTATGCTTAATTGAGTTATTCAATAGGTTCAGTAAGATTTTTTCGAGTACAGCCTTGTCTACCCAAACCTTGTTAAATGATGCATCGCTGCATGTGATATGAAAATCAATTCCTTTTTGTTTCGCTACGTTTTCAAACTCATAAGCAATTTCATTTAAAAAGACTCTCGGATCTATCTCGATTACTTTTAAAGTAACCATTCCTGCTTCCAGCCTTCTGAAATCAATGAGTTCGTTTACCAGATTCAACAGCCTCAACGCATTTCTATACATGATACGGCCGATTTTTTCTGAAAAAATATAGCTTTTATTATGGATAATATTTTCGAGAGGTCCTAATATTAACGAAAGCGGTGTCTTAAATTCATGAGAAATATTGGTGAAAAAATCCAGCTGGAAATTATGTAACTCCTGCCTCCTCTTCACTTCCTCGTTTTGTAGCAAAAGCCCTTGTCTAAATTGTACGAGTTTAAAAATAAGTGTTCCAGATAATACGATCAGCAGCAATAAAAACCACCAGGTTTTCCAGAAAGGCGGAAGAATGGTGATCTGTATGGATTTACCCTGATGATTCCACAGGCCATCATTATTAGAGGCCTTGACATGAAACACATAATTCCCAGGACTAAGATTGGTGTATATTGCCTTTCGCTCCCTGGTATAGGTCCAGTTAGACTCAAAACCATCAAGTTTATAGGCATATTGATTATTGTTTGGAGCAATATAGTTTAGTGCCACAAAGGTGAAAGCAATACTAGATTGATCATGCTTCAATTCCATCTCCTTGGTAAAGCTGATATCGGATATTAAGGGTGAATTTTTATCCCTTACCGCAACTTCTTTGTTAAAAATCTGGAAGCCAGTAAAATATACAGGCGGAATAAATGGATTATTTTTAATTGCTTCCGGATAAAAGCTATTAAATCCATTCGTACCTCCAAAATACAACTTTCCATCGCGGGTGCGCAAGCAGGCATTATCTTCAAATTCTGACCCCTGTAGGCCATCATTTGCATCATACTTTCTGGATATCAAGCGTTGTGGATCAAATTTAAAAAGGCCATTTGAAGATGAGATCCATAAGTATCCACTACGGTCTTCAGTGATATTTTTAATGGAAACATGATTTAAACCGGCCTTTGAAGGAATTGATTTAAATTTATTTTCCTTTCTATCGAAGAGATATAATCCATTACTACCTACCCACAGCCGACCTCTCGAATCAGAAAATATCGCCCGGATATCTACCGCCTTTCCCATCCGGTTAAAATAATGTTCGAATCTCTTTTTGCCGAAGTGATAACAATTTAAACCACCATCATTGGTACCCAGCCATAAATTATGGTCCTTATCCTCACAAATGGCAACAATATTATTACCCGACAGACTCGTCCTACCTGATGGATCGTATTGAATTCTGGAAAATTGATTTGTGTTTTCATTAAAAACATTTAATCCTTTGTAATAAGTACCCACATATAGTGTTCCGTTGCTGTGCTGATAAATCTTTTGAACATAATCTGATGATAAGGCTCCATTTTTTTGCGATTTCGTAGTGAAGCGCTTAAATAAGCCCGTTTTTTTGTCAAAAAGGTTAATGCCTCCGCCCCAAGTAGCTACCCAGATCCGATGTTTTTTATCTTCTATTACATCCAATACAGCATCAGAACTCAGGCTTGAGCGATTTAAAGGATTAGCAGTATAAGTTTTGAAACGTCTGTTTTGCGGGTTGAATAAACTTAAACCTCCGCCATCAGTTCCGATCCAAATATTCCCTTCCTTATCTTCACAAAAGCTTTTAATGTCATTAAATACGAGGCCATTGCCAGATTGTTGCTGATATAAATCGAACTTTTTAGCATTGGGTTGATAAAGATTAATTCCGCCGCGATGTGTTCCGATCCACAAGTTGCCTTGTTTATCTTCAAATAAGGCTGATACGGTACGTTGAGACCAGCTAAACTTATCGGATAATTCCATTTTATAAACATTGAACGCATCCCGATCGGAATCGTACAGATTTAGCCCCCCGTTAATGGTGCCAATCCAAATGCGTTGCTGTCGGTCGATCAAAACACGAAGTACCATATTACTGCCCAGGCTATTGCTTTTAAGGTCGCTATGCAAATAGGCTTTAATCGTTTTTGTAATCGGATGATAGACTTGAATGCCTTGCCTTTCCGTACCAAGCCATAGCTTTTCATCCTCGCTTTGCTGAATGCTGACAATACCTTTTGCGAGTCCTTTTACCTGAATAAAACACTTTTTAGATGGATCATATAGATTCAAGCCATCATTGGAACCCGCCCATATTTTCTCCTGCTGGTCTTTGAATAAACAATGTACCTGTGCACTTCCTTTTACTCCCGTTGCTAGCGCCAGCTTAACGTCATGAAATTGACGACTTGCTCTGTTATACATTTGGATTCCACCTCCATCACTGCTAATCCAAATATTTTTCTGATGATCTTCTAAGATACCGGTAATATTATCATGGAATGTTTTTGCCTTGGTATTGCTTTTTTTGATATTGATAAACTTATTATGAAAGGGATCGAATTGGCAGAGCCCATTTAGCGTGCCGATCCATAATATATTGCTACTGTCTTCGTACAAAAACTTAATGTAATTATCCGTTAATGAATTGGTGTCAAGTGGATTGTTTCGATAGGTAACCATCTGACTACCATCATATTTATTCAATCCATCCCGCGTACCAATCCAAATGAAGCCTCTACTATCTTGCAAAATTGCTTCTATGGTAGAGTTTGATAAGCCTTCGTTATAGCCAATATGCTTAAATATTGGAACGATATGCTGTGCCTGGCCTGATGTGGCAGCGTATATTGATATGCAAATAATTAAAATCAATCTTCGCATTGATGAGTCGTATTTAAATGTAACAGTACCTTTGGTATAAAAGCCTCATTATATTGCTCGAATATTTGGTTTAGTGTATAATCAATGTCTTAAATAAGGCGCTGCTATTTAAGCAAGCCTATCTATCAGTTATACTAGCGCCAAATGTTGTACCATATAACTTGAATGGGGATTGTAGATGTGTTTTAAACGTATTTGGTGAGAAAATAGCAGAATTTCAACTATCAAAATAATACGCCCGTATCAAAATGATGCGCATAGAATTATAGCTTATAAGACTCTATATTGCCTGCAAAATGAAGGAAAAGAATGAGTTACAGTAGTGCTGGGTTTGAAGTACAAAAATTAACTTTTACCCGTCTAAATACGATAGATGAAAGGTAATCCGACGGTAAATTGAACACAGAATTTGAGAACAAAATGCAAAGTCAGAGACAAAATGAATTTAGAATTTACTTACACAAGTATCTCTTAAACGCAAAAAAGGGATAGTTTATCACCATCCCTTTTCTTTTTTTTATAAATAGGCTATTCTCTGCTCCTACCAAACAACATTGATGCGTAATATAACAAGTTAGCCAATGCACCTAGCGCAGCTACCACGTAAGTCATCGCTGCCCACCATAAAGCATCTTTAGCTTGTGCATTTTCTTCAGAAGTTTGCATCACACCTTGATTATTTTTTAACCAGAGTAATGCTCTATTGCTTGCGTCAAACTCTACCGGTAAGGTAATTATACTAAATAAAGTAATTACTGCTAAACCTACTACTCCAATGCCTAAAACTACTGGATTACCGGTAAAACCAATTAATAATACGCCTATTAATAATACCCATTGCAATAAATTAGATGAAATACTTACAATAGGTACCATATTAGACCTAAACTGTAGCCATCCATAGCTTTTTGCGTGTTGTATAGCATGACCACATTCGTGAGCAGCTACAGCAGCAGCAGCAACGCTTCGTCCGTAATAAACATCGGTACTCAAATTTACCGTCATGTCTGCTGGGTTATAATGGTCGGTCAATTGACCTTCTGAACTAAGCACTTTTACGTTGTAAATTCCATTGTCGTGCAGCATCTTTTCTGCCACCTCCTTGCCCGAAAAGCCTGAGTTAAGTTGCATTTCGGCATATTTCGAGAACTTATTTCTGAAACGCCACTGTACAAACATACTAAGCAGAAGTATCGGAACAAATAAAATCAAATATGTTTCCATTTTATTAATGTTTGTTTCTTTCCATTTCCCTAAATCAAAAAGTGTTCCCATATTTATAAGAAATAAATTTTTTACATTTCTTTCATGGAAACCCTGAACCTATCTTACTGGGAGAAAGCTAATTTCTATACTACCGATGTTCTTATTGTAGGTAGTGGAATTGTGGGACTAAATGCAGCCATTGCAATTAGAAAGCAACAACCAAATGTTGGTGTAACAGTACTAGATAGGGGATTTTTACCAGCAGGTGCAAGTACAAAAAACGCTGGTTTCGCTTGTTTCGGGAGTATATCGGAACTGATAGAACAGGAAAAATTTTGTGGTACAGACGGTCTTCATGAACTAATTAATAAACGATGGAAAGGTTTGCAAAAGTTACGCTCGTTGGTTGGAGACGACAGACTTGACTTGCAAATTAATGGCGGTTTTGAGCTTTTTAAGTCTGATCAATTTGCGTTAAGTGACGAATGTGTATCAAAAATTAGCCATTTTAATAATCTGGTTCAAGATATTACCACCGAAAACAATGCTTTTGAAATAGCCACTCGGAAAATTAATTCTTTTGGTTTTAACGGAATAGACTGTCTCATAGAAAATAACCTGGAGGGACAATTAGATCCAGGTAAAATGATTAAAGCGTTGATTGAGATTGCCACTTCATTAGGGGTAACTATTCTAAATAATTGTACTGTTAACCACTTTGAGCAAGATCATCAAATCCTAGTTTCTACTTCACAAGGTGATTTCAGAACTAAAAAACTATTGTTTTGTACCAATGCTTTTGCTAATCTGCTTATGCCTCAATTAGCATTGAAGCCTGGTCGCGGCCAAGTGTTAATTACCAAACCTATCGAAAACTTGAAACTAAAAGGCACATTTCATTACGATAAGGGCTATTACTATTTCAGAAATGTTAACAATCGGGTTTTGGTAGGCCGTGGAAGAAATCTAGACTTTTTTACTGAAGAAACTCATCAATTTGGTGAAACTCCTTTAGTACAAAACACTTTATTAAGATTACTAAAAGATGTGATTTTACCAGATGTTACTTTTGAAATAGATCAGAAATGGAGTGGAATTATGGCTTTTGGTCCATAACTTTCTCCGATAATTGAGGAGGTAAATCAAAGCGTATTTTGTGCCGTTCGTTGCAATGGTATGGGCATTGCTATTGGTAGCCAAACTGGAGAAGAAGCAGGAAAAATGGTTTTAAGGAGTTTATAATTTAGTCTTGTCGTTCCGACGATAGGTAATATAAAAGAGCCTTATTCAAAAACTACCGTCTTATTTCCAACTACAAAAACACGGTCATCAAATACCAATTCTAAAGCTTTGCTCAATACCGATTTTTCAATTTCTCTACCTGCGATAGCCATTTGTTTTGCCCCATAGGTATGATTAACGTGAATAGTTTGTTGGTTAATAATTGGTCCTTCATCTAAATCATTAGTAACGAAATGAGCAGTTGCTCCTATGATTTTTACTCCTCTTTTAAAAGCTTGTTGGTACGGACTGGCACCAATAAAAGCGGGTAAAAATGAATGATGAATATTGATAATTTGATGCTTGTACTTAGCTACAAAACTTGGAGAAATGATACGCATGAACTTAGCTAGTACAATATAATCTAACTCATATTGATCTAACTGCTGAATGATAGTACTTTCAAAATCTTCCTTTGATATATTTTCGTGAGAAATATAATGAAAAGGGACATCCAATTTTTCCGAAAGCTCTTTTAAGTTTTCATAATTTCCTATCACACATTTCACCTCTGCTCCTAGTGTTTTAAAGTAATTTCTGATAAGGATATCCGACAGGCAATGAAATTCCTTAGTAACCAGTACTGCAATGCTTTTATCAGCTTTTGGTACCACTTCTATCAATGAATTTTGAGGTAATGAGTTTTGTAATTCCAGTTTTAGTTTTTCTGTATTTTGGATACTATTACTACACGATATTCTAGCAAAAAAACGCTGTTCTTCTTCATCTACAAACTCACGCATAGCGATAATATTAAGTTGATGGCTTGCTAAAATACGGGTGATATTAGCCACCAAACCTACTTCATCTTTACATTGTATTAAAACTAAAAGCTTATTCATGAGCTAAATATAGTATTTAAGTAGAAACCAAATGTAGCCCACACCGTTAATTTCGTTATTTTGTATTGGTTTTGCCACAGATGCACAAATATTTAGTTACATCTATGACTTAAAATAAATTGAATATGGAAATTGTTGTCATTGTATTATTGGTAATTATAGTGGTTTTTCTAGTGATTCTAATCAGCAGAAAAGCTAACAATCCAAAAGAACAGGAACTATTTTCTGTTGGATTTTTAAAGGATGAAAACCATAAGTTGCAACAAGAGCTAAGTCATTTAAGAGCAGATTACATCAACGAGAATAATCGTGCGACCAGAGCAGAAGAAAATTTAAAAGCACAACGAGAGATTTCCCTAAAACAGCAGCAAAATTTAGAAGAGCTCCAACAGAAATTTACTCTAGAATTTGCCAATATCGCCAATAAAATACTGGATGAAAAATCAGCAAAATTTACTGCACAGAATCAAACTAATCTAGACCAAATTCTTAACCCGCTAAAAGCAAATATTAAATCATTTGAGGAGAAAGTAGATAAAGTTTATCAAACCGAAGCAGCAGAGCGTAGTCAGTTAAAAGGAGTTATTTTTCAATTGATGGATCAAAGTAAGCAAATACAAACTGATGCCAATAATTTAACCAAGGCCTTAAAAGGTGATAATAAAAAGCAAGGCAGTTGGGGCGAAATTATATTGGAAAGAGTATTAGAAACATCTGGATTAGTTAAAGACAGAGAATATAGCATTCAAAAGAGCCTAAATAGCTCCAATGGAGAACGTTTTCAGCCTGATGTGATCATTAACCTTCCCGATGAGAAAAATTTAATTGTAGACGCTAAAATTTCATTAGTAGCTTATGAACGGATGATTAGTGCAGAAGCCGAAGAAGAAAAAGCACTTTATCTTAAACAGCATCTGCTATCCATCAAAAATCACATCGATGGATTATCTGTAAAAAACTACCAGCATTTATATGCTATTAATTCACCAGATTTTGTGCTTCTATTTATACCTATTGAAGCTTCTTTTAGCGTAACCGTACAGGCAGATACCGAGCTTTTCAATTATGCATGGAACAAAAAAGTAGTTTTGGTAAGTCCTACTACATTATTAGCAACCCTACGTACCATTGCCAGTATTTGGAAAGTAGATAGACAGAATAAAAACGTTTTCGAAATAGCTGAAGAGGCAGGTGCACTTTATGATAAGTTCGTAGGCTTTTTAGAAGACATGCAAAAGATTGGAAAGCACATAGAACAAACACAAAAAGCACATGATGATGCTTTTAAAAAGTTACAATATGGGAGTGGAAATTTGATAGGTAAAGTAGAGAAGATTAAAAAGTTAGGTGCTAAAACTAAAGGCAATAAACAAATTGATAATAAATTTTTGGAAGAAGGGTAACTATAATTTATCAATAAGTTCTATTAGCTTTTCTTCTTGTGCTTGTCTACTTAATTCATATAATTCTTCATGTGTTCTAAAAATACACATCGGATTACCTTTGAAATGTTCATCGTATCTAACTTTGAGTATATTCATTATTTCTTCTTCATTATTACACACAAATCCGGCATTGTTATTTAAAATACTTTCTCTTAAATCTCCGTGATCATTCACTGGAAGGAGTATAGGTTTTTGAAATGCTAGATATTCGTACTGTTTAGTGGTGATAATTTCTTTACGATTGCCATAACGCAAATGAAAAAACATTGCTGTACTGTAAAGCTCTGTATAAATTTGCTCCAAAGGCATTTTAGCACCAATATGAGTATAAGGTTCTAAATTAAAATGTTTAATTACTTCTTTAAGTTTCAAAGATTCTCCTGTACCAATAAATCTTATTTGAAAATATTGAGGCTGTATAATATATTGGTCTATAAAACGCCTAACTGCTTTAAAAAAAATTGTATTTTCTAACTGATCATTATAAATAGAGCCTAGATAAACAAGTTTAAATGTATATGGATGCTGTTTTATTAAATTAAAGTTGATTTTTTTAATATCATAACCATTTCTGATAACTTTTATTAAATCTTTATGCTTCTCTGGAAAAAGCTTACGAATTGATTCTGAAATAGTGATAATTAAATCAGCACATTTAAGGTTTCTTAGTTCGTTTCTTTTTAAGAAAAACCTCCTTAACACAGACATTATTCTATTTTCTTCTATCAACTGATAGCCAAAAACACCTGGATCTCTGTAATCTAAAACTAGTTTGCATCCAAATTCTTGTTTTAAAGAATAACCAAGATTATGAATAGCTATTGATGGAAAAGAGGCTAAAACAATATCTTCATTAGTGAGCACGATGTTTGTCTTCTTTTTATAATTATCAAACTCTCTACCTAAATCAAAGATTTCTTTACCAGTAAAAAAGTAGTAACCCATTAATAGAGTTTTTGCCATCCTACGTCTGCCAGTTTCTAACCAATTTTTATAAATATTATGAAAAAATCCAGCTGTATAACTGAGTGGTATCTCTATTAAGTTCCCTTTTATTTTAATAGGTCTTTGATCGCGATTTTTATTTCCGTAAATAAAATGTACCTCATAATGCTGAGACAAATGTTCAGATATACTTAGCAATCGATTGAAACCCGTTTGGTAAGTTTCCTTACCATGATAAGAAAAGACAAATATTCTCTTCAATATTGTTAATTTTTCAGTTGCACAATATATAAAATAAGAAATTAAAACTTTTAATAAAATATATGAAAAGCTACTAATAATTGATAAAACAATTACTAGTTTTTAAAAGCATTCCATCCTTGTGCTTTTAATTCATGAACCATATCAGATTTTGAAATCATTTTCACACCTGAATTTTTATCGGTAATATGACCAATGATACTGATATCCACATCGTTTTTAATCTTATCGTAATCAGCTTGTTTGATAGTAAAAAGCAATTCGTAATCTTCACCACCATTTAATGCACAAATAGTTGGATCTAATCCCAACTCTCTAGCTGTTTCATAAGTTACTGGATCAATTGGCAATTTATCTTCATAAATGGTACACCCTTTATCGCTCTGCGTAGCTATATGTAAAATTTCTGAAGCTAAACCATCAGACACATCAATCATTGAGGTTGGTTTGATCTTTAATTGAGCTAATAAATCTACTACATCTCTACGTCCCTCTGGTTTTAACTGGCGCTCTATGATATAGTCTTTTCCTTCTAAATCTGGCTGAATCTGAGGATTTTCTAGGAAAACTTGCTTCTCTCTTTCTAAAATTTGCAAACCAACATAAGCACCACCTAAATCACCAGAAACACAAATTAAATCACCTTCCCCCGCACCATTTCTGTACGTTATATCCTCTTTTGCAGCATAGCCAATACTGGTAACACTAATTATTAGACCTTGTTTGCTTGACGAAGTATCTCCGCCAATTAAATCGATGTTAAACTTATTGCAGGCCAACTCAATGCCTTTGTAAATTTCTTCGATAGCTTCTAACGGAAACTTACTAGAAACACCCAACGAAACCGTTATTTGCGTTGCTACGCCATTCATAGCGTAAATATCGCTCAAATTTACTTGTACGGCTTTGTAACCTAAATGCATCAAAGGCACATAAGACAAATCGAAGTGTACACCTTCTAACAATAAATCGGTAGAAATTAAGGTTTGTTTATCTCCAAAATTCAATACTGCAGCATCATCACCAACTCCTTTGATAGAGCTTTCATGCTTAATTTTAAAATTATCTGTTAGATGCTTGATTAAACCAAACTCTCCCAATTCTTCTAATGAAGTACGTTCCTTATTTTCAAACATTATCCTTTTCCTTTAATATCTGTTAAAATCCATTGTAACTCCCTATCGTAGTTACTTATTCTATCTTTTAAGGTAGATTGTACTTCTACATCTGGAAAAACACCTCTACCATATAAATCTGTTTGATAAACAGGTGCCATTCTGTTTAATCCAAGTCTTAAATCTAATTTACTATGTTTCAAAGTTACAATTGGCATTCGTCCAGCTGTACATTGATTGGCGCCACCGCCAGTTTCTGTACCTACAAAAGTAGCACGATTAATTCCTTTTAAATTGGCACTTAATAAAGAAGATGCTGAAAAACTAAATTCATTTATCAACACATAAATCTTACCCTTAAAGTTATTTTTATGAGGTTTTTGAGGCTTATAACCTTTCATAAAAGAAAAGAAATGACCTTCTTCATCTTCATAGATTTTACCATTATCGTTAAATGCGGTAAGGTAATATCTTAATTTTTTTAAGCCTGTCTCATATTTATCTGCACTAAAACCACCATTATTAATTGGCCTTGCCAAATACACAAAATCTTTATCTGTTAGGTATGAAAATAGAGTTAAACTAGCACTTAAAGTCCCACCTGGATTATTCCTTATATCAATAACTAAGTTCTTACTTTTCGAAAGTGAAATACTATCAAAAGCTTGTTTATAAAATAGTGGAAAATTAGCGGTAGGCACACTAAAACTTTTAATTTTCATGTACGCTATATCTTTCTCCTTATCTAAGAATTTAAAATCTAACTGATACTCGTTATTAACTTTGTTGCCTCTGTATTTTAACGTTTCCTTTAATTTTTTACCAGGTACTTTCGCAACAGTTTTAGCTGTATCTAATTTCTTTTTTTCTTCAGTATCCTTCTTTTTATCATAAAATGAAACAAAGGTGTTGATAACTGCACTATCCGTTTTAAATTTGATAGCTATACTATCTTGCTCTGAAAAATAAATTTTATAGAGCTGTGCAAAATTTCTTTCAATACGTTTATTCCTTGATAATGAATTATATCCATCGTAGCTAAAACCTGTGGAAACAATGTTGAATATCTCTTTTGGAGCTAATCCATTTATTTCTATAATTTCGTTACCAGTTTTTATTTGCTTGTTTTTACTCTTATTGTTAATAACTATCAATTTATCGTCAGCAACAGCATAAGTAAACTGATGGAGTGGATAAATCTTATTTTTTGTGGCTTCTCTTTCTTTTTTATCTTTCTGGATTACCGATGGAAAACGTAATGCAGTATGACCACATCTAATAGCTGCTACCACCGGTGAAATTTTTTGATAAAACTGTCTCGTGGTAAGTGGTTCTTGGATAGCATTTTTTAAACTATCGAACTTATAATCAAGGTGTTTTTTAGAAATGTACCAATACAAACCAGGGTGTCCATCTTTTAAAATTTGATGAGTTAGATCTATATCTTCCTTTAAGGCCTGTACACTATGCTTTTTCTCCGTAATAGCTAAGTTATATTCCTTTACAGAAGAACAAGCAGCTAATGAAGCTATACTTATCAACAATAAATTTCTAAAAAAGCTTTGTTTAAACATCTTACAAACCTAATTGAGCCGAAATTTCTAACATTCTTTCAATAGGTTTTCTAGCTTCCTCAATGATATTTGCTGGCACAGTAACTTCTGGCAAGCCATTTTTGATACACAAATACAATTTTTCTAAAGTATTACGCTTCATATATGGACAATCATTGCAAGCACAAGCATTGGTAGGAGGGGCCGGAATAAAAGTTTTATCTGGACAAGCCTTTTGCATTTGATGGATAATTCCACTTTCGGTAGCTACAATGAACTCTTTTGCATCACTATTGATGCTATATTTCAGCAGTCCTGTTGTAGAACCAATGTAATCTGCCATTTTTAGTACAGATTCTTCACATTCTGGATGCGCAATAAACTTCGCATTTGGGTGACGCTCTTTTAACTTGGTAATCTTCTCTCTTGAGAAAATTTCATGTACCATACAGGCACCATTCCACAAAACTAAGTCTCTACCTGTCTTTTTCGCTACCCAAGCGCCTAAGTTTTTATCAGGACCGAAGATAATTTTCTGATCTTTCGGTAAGCTTTCCACAATTTGTACTGCATTTGTTGAGGTACAAACAATGTCGCTTAAGGCTTTTAACTCTGCAGTACAATTCACATAAGTAATCACCAAATGATCGGGATATTTTTCCTTAAACTTTTTAAACAAATGTGGTGGACAACTATCAGCCAACGAGCATCCAGCTTTTAAATCGGGCAGTAAAACCTTCTTTTCTGGCGATAAAATTTTTGCTGTTTCGGCCATAAAATGCACACCAGCAAATACAATCACATCAGCTTCAGTTTTAGCAGCTTCTTGTGACAATCCTAAACTATCACCTATATAATCTGCAATATCTTGTATATCAGGTTCTTGATAATAGTGCGCTAAAATGATCGCATTCTTTTCCTTTTTTAGTCGCTCTATTTCCGCAAATAAATCTAATGTTGGATCTATTTTTTCTTCTACGTAACCTTTTCTATTTAGTTCTTCTAAAATTTCCATTACTATGCTTGTTAGCTACAAATGCTTTTTAAGTAGTCGCTAATTTTTTTGTAAAGATACAGGCTTTGAACTTTATCAACGCTTCAAACAAAATATAATTTAATTATTTAAATAGATTCTTATTCTTTATTAGTGTGTTGAAACTGTTGGAAAGATTATTCCAAAAAATGCTATAAAATGAGTTATCCCATAGTTATCCACATTTTTTGTAATTTTTTATTTTAAACTTCCATTGATTCTCAATGTTATACTTTTTACTCTATTAAATTATCAATATGAAAATGTGTATTGTTAAGAGTGTTGTTAAAAGTTGATAACCTAGATAAAGTTGCTTAAAAAATCTTTAAAAGATTGTGTCAAACTTGGCTTTTTACTTAGCTTTAAACAATCAAAAATAGTTGTTATGATAATTTATACATTCAATTCACATGCTTGTTAACGTTATCCACATACTTATTACATATTATTTAAATTAATGAAGAAAGTCGATTTTTTAGTCATAGGATCGGGGATAGCTGGATTAAGTTTTGCACTTAAAGCTGCTAAATATGGTAAGGTTCTGATAGTTACCAAATCTAATGAAGATGAATCCAACACTAAATATGCTCAAGGAGGTGTTGCTGTAGTTGTTGATAAGTCTGATTCTTTTGAAAAACACATAAAAGATACGTTGATTGCAGGCGATGGTTTATGTGATAAGGATATTGTGGAAATCGTGGTAAAAGAAGGTCCAGAGCGTATTCAAGAGATCATTGACTATGGAATTAATTTTGATAAAAATCCGGCTGGAGTTTTTGATCTAGCTAAGGAAGGAGGGCATTCAGAACACAGAGTGCTTCATTATAAGGATGTTACGGGTTATGAAATTGAAAGTGTTTTATTGAAACAAATTCATCAAAACGAAAATATAGAGATCTTAACACACTATTTCTGTTTAGAGTTAATTACGCAACATCACTTAGGAAAACATGTGGATAAAAGTAGTAAAGACATCAATTGCTATGGAATTTATGCGTTTAATACAGAAATCAACCATGTTGAAAAGATACTAGCTAATGTAACAGTGCTGGCAAGTGGAGGAGCAGGTCATATTTATGCGAATACGACTAATCCAGTTATTGCCACAGGCGATGGAATGGCCATGGTTTATCGTGCAAAGGGAAAGGTAAGGAATATGGAGTTTATTCAGTTTCATCCCACAGCATTATATCATCCAGGAGAATATCCTTCTTTCCTTATTTCGGAAGCAGTTAGGGGATTTGGTGGTGTTTTGAGAAGAAGGACTGGTGAAGAATTTATGTATGAATATGATGAGCGTGGTTCTCTAGCGCCTCGAGATATTGTAGCTCGTGCGATAGATAATGAGATGAAAAAATCAGGAGATGATTTTGTTTATTTAGATATTACTATGCGTAAGAAAGCTGATATTTTGACACATTTTCCTAATATTTATGCCAAATGTCTATCTATCGGTATAGATATGACCAAGGATTATATACCAGTAACTCCTGCTTGTCATTATATGTGCGGCGGTATACTTGTTGATGAGTATGGAAAATCATCTATTAATAATTTATATGCTTGCGGAGAAGTTTCATCTACTGGTTTGCATGGCGCTAACCGTTTAGCTTCCAATTCTTTATTAGAAGCTACCGTATTTGCTCATCGTATTTTCCTATCAGCTGTAGAGAGTTATCAACAGAATGTAATACCTGATGATATTCCAGAATGGGATGATAAAGGTGTAATCCAATCTAATGAAGATATTCTAGTTACTCACAATTTAAGGGAAACCCAAAAAATAATGAGTGATTATGTAGGTATTGTAAGATCTGATTTTAGATTAGACAGAGCTTTAAGAAGGCTTTATCTTTTGTTTGAAGAAACAGAGGAATTTTACAAAAATAACAAGGTGTCTGTAAAACTATGTGAATTGCGTAACGTAATTCAAGTAGCATATATGGTAATCAAGTCTGCTAAAGCTAGAAAGGAGAGTAGGGGATTGCACTATACCACAGATTATCCACAACATGCTAATGAATTAGTTGATACCATAATTTAAATAATAACGTATCATTCCAACGATAGGAGGAATCTATTAGATCCTTCGCTGCGCTCTGAATGACAAAAACAATATATGATGCCAGTAATATTACCAGTAAAAGGAGTTAATCCACAGTTTGGAAGTGATTGTTTTATAGCGCCTAATGCTACCATAGTGGGTGATGTTAAAGTAGGAAAGAACTGTTCGATTTGGTTTAATGCAGTAGTGAGGGGAGATGTAAATAGTATTACAATTGGTAATGAGAGTAATATTCAAGATGGTGCTGTAATACACGCTACTTATTTAAAAGCTGCTACAATTATTGGAAATAGAGTAAACGTTGGCCACAATGCTATCGTACACGGCTGTACTGTTAAAGACAATGTTTTAATTGGTATGGGAGCTATTGTGATGGATAATGTAGTGGTAGATGAATACTGTATTATCGCTGCTGGATCTGTTGTTTTGGAAAATACGATTTGTGAAAGTGGTTACATTTATGCGGGTACACCTGCAAAAAAAATAAAGCCCATTACCGAAGAGCAAAGGGCTTTATTGAATAAGTTACCTGACAACTATATTATGTATTCAGATTGGTTTAAATAGCTAATTTCTACGTCCTCCAAGTCCCGTTTGATTGTTATTTTTTGGAGGAGCTTTATCTACTTTTTCCTTTGGCTTGGGTTTAGGTAAAGGTGCTACAAGAGGTACTTGGATGGTTTCATTTCTATCCCAATTGGCTCTGATAGATAGCTCTTTAGGTTCATACCAAATAGCCTCTGGTTGTATACCTTGTTTGATATTTCCGGTATCCCAAATTCCGTTTTTATTTTCATCGTATACAACTCTACCAAAGTAAATACCTTGTTTGAAGTTAGAAAGCTTTACCAAAGTTTTCTTAGCTATAGGAAAACTAGAAATCACATTTTTGTCTTTGTTTACAATTTCTAAAATATATCTTTTAGCTGTATCGGGAGTTTCCACATTTAATGTTAAGCTACCATATTCATTAGCATCACCTAGAGTGAAACTCTTTTTTAGTTCCTTATTTTTAGTATCAAAAATTGCATTTACAGCATTTTCCTGTAGCAATAAAATATAAGGTTCTTTTGAACGCCATTTGTATTTGATATAGTATTTTAAAATATTTGTACTGTCTTTAACTAAGGTAAATTTTCTAGGAATACTATCTTCCAACAACAAAATTTTACTTTCATCTAAACTCTTTAGAGGAAAATTAAAGGTAATAGCTAAATCCTTAAAAGGATTTAATGTTCCTCCTTCCAAGTTGTCTGAAATATTAACTACTCTATCATAAGTCTCTCTTTTTGAACGACTAAATTTAGTAGTATCTAGTATTTTTCCGTTGTCTTTAATGGCTATTTTTACCGAATCGAAAGAAAGATCATTTAACCAGATATTAACGGAATCTTTTGATTTATTAAATTGAAATTGTTTTTCTTTATCTACAGAAGTAGGAAATATAACAGTTAAATCTGGACTCTTTAATTTTTGATTAAAGCTTAGAGATATACTTCCATCTGTATTAAGTTTTCTATCTAAAATTCGGAAATCAGTTGCCAATTCTTTAAAAACACTTAGATGTAAACTATCTACATTTTTATCCAGTAAAATAGGTTCTTTAACAAAACCTATTTCATCACTAATTTGCTGATAAATCCTATCTCCGCCTTTTTCTTTTAATGCATAAATTTTGTAAGTATCTTTCTTTAGATTATTTATTTTAAAATTTCCACTGCTATCTGTCAACGTAAAAATAGGGGCGCGTTTTTTACCGAATAGGCTATCTCTAGAAATTGGTAAAATAAATACTGTATTCTCTATTTCAGCTTCACCAGTAAGGGCATTGGTTACAGTTCCAGAAATGCTGAGAGAATCTAAGGTAGGACCAGTAGAAAAAGCATAGCTAAAATTTTTAAGTTCATTGCTTTCATTTAAGTCAACTACGGATTTTCCAAAATTTAACGTATAAGTGGTATTTTTTTCTAAAGTGTCTGGAAGAGAAATTTCTAACCTTTTAGATTTTATCTTAAGCTCTGGGTTGCTCTCCAATTCTGGTGAGATAGAAAATTCTTTATACTCATTGTTCAATTTTACATATTCATCAAATTCTATAATAATTTTTTTTGAATTGAAATTTGTAGTTAAATTTTCAGGATTCATTTTCAATATTTTTGGAGGAGTAGTATCTCTCGGTCCTCCTTCTGGAGCTTGCATAGCTGCGCACCCTAAAATAAAGCTTGCTACTAGAATAAGTAGTAAAAAATCAGCTGAAAAATAGTGTTTCTTTTTTTTAAGCATTTATAACCGTTTTAATCGATTTTTACCTTTTTTGGAATAATAATATTAAAATTTTGAGTTATGCTTTTATAACGCTTTATTTTAAGTGATTATTTTATGTATTTAAATATTTGATTTTCAATTATTTAGCTATATGTACCATTAAAACTGATATATCTGAAGGTGAAACTCCAGAAATTCGGGAAGCTTGTCCCAAAGTCCGTGGTTTTATCTTCAATAATTTTTCTCTAGCTTCTTTTGATAAAGATACTAAAGTGTTGTAATCAAAATCAGGATTAATTGACTTGTCTTCCATCTTTTGCATCTTGTTTACAATCTCCTTTTCTTTTTCAAAATAAGCTTCGTATTTAATTTTAATTTCTGCTTGCTCTACAGTTTCTTTTTCGAATTTGTTTAGTAGCTCATTAAAAGATCCACTTACCTTTCTAATATCATTTATATTTACTTGAGGTCTACTCAATACACTAAATAATTTTACATTTTGAGTTAGAGGTGAGGTACCAAGTTCTTCCATTAATGCATTAGCTTCAGACATTTCTATACCTTGCTTTTTTGAGAAGGATACGATATCATCAGAATCTTTAATTTTTTGATTAACTAATGCTAACCTTTCATCATTTACTAAACCTAATTGATGAGCAATAGGAGTGAGGCGAATATCTGCATTATCTTGACGTAGTAACAATCTATGCTCTGCCCTAGAGGTAAACATTCTATACGGCTCTTCAGTGCCTTTAGTTACTAAATCATCTATCAAAACACCTATATATGATTCAGATCGCTTCATAATTAACTCATGTTTATCATATACTTTTTGATGTGCATTAATTCCAGCTATAAAACCTTGACTAGCAGCTTCTTCATAACCTGTTGTGCCATTAATTTGACCTGCAAAGAATAAATTATTTATTAGTTTAGTTTCTAACGTTAATGAAAGTTGGGTAGGTGGAAAGTAATCGTATTCTATGGCATATCCCGGTCTAAACATCTTTGCATTTTCGAAACCCGGAATTTGAGTTAAGGCTTTGTATTGTACATCTTCTGGTAAAGAAGTTGAAAAACCATTTACATAAATTTCACAAGTATGCCATCCCTCTGGTTCTACAAAAATTTGATGACGCTCGCGTTCTGCAAATCTATTAATTTTGTCTTCAATTGATGGACAATAACGAGGACCTAAACCTTTGATTCTACCAGTGAACATTGGAGATTTTTCAAAACCCTCTTTTAAGGTTTCATGTACTTTATCATTGGTATAGGTAATCCAGCAGCAACGTTGGTCTGTTGGAAGTTCTACATTAGTATAAGAAAATCTACCTCTTTCCTCATCTCCCCACTGCTCGTCCATTAAACTATAATTTAGCGAGCGACCATCAATTCTAGGAGGCGTACCGGTTTTCATTCTTCCAGCTTCGAAACCTAATTCTACCAATTGTTCTGTTAAACCTGTAGCAGATTTTTCTCCAGTTCTGCCGCCACCCATCTTTTTCTCTCCAATATGAATGATACCATTTAGAAAAGTTCCGTTGGTAAGTACTACAGATTTGCCTTTTATTTCTACACCTAAATTAGTTTTTACACCTATAACAGTGTTGTTTTTTATAAGAAGGGAACTTACCATTTCTTGCCAGAAGTCTACATTTGGTAAGCTTTCTAGAGTTAATCTCCATTCTTCAGCAAATCTTTTTCTATCATTTTGCGTACGCGGGCTCCACATTGCTGGACCTTTAGACTTATTCAGCATCCTGAATTGAATGGTGGTTTTATCAGCTATGATACCAGAATAGCCGCCCATAGCGTCAATTTCTCTAACTATCTGTCCTTTAGCTACGCCACCCATTGCCGGGTTGCAACTCATTTGGGCAATAGTCTCCATGTTCATGGTAATCAATAATACCGATGAACCTAAGTTTGCAGCAGCAGCAGCAGCTTCACAACCAGCATGACCAGCGCCAACCACAATTACGTCATATTCTTTAAACATATCTTTTGTTATGTTTCACGTGAAACATTGTTTTATTTTTATTTTTTCTTTCATGTTTCACGTGAAACATGAAAGGTTTATATTATTTTTCAGACAACTCCATCCAGCGTATCATATCTGCTTCAATAGTTTTATTGATTTTTTCTATCGTTTCTGATATTTCTTGAATTTTGATATAATCTGATGGACTAATGCTGTTTAATTCTTGAGATAAATCTTTAACTTTTGTTTCGTTTTCTGCTAAAGCTTCTTCTAAGGTTTTGAATTCTTGTTGTTCTTTGAAACTTAATTTGCTAGTGCTTGAACTATTTGTAGATTTTTGTTCTTCTGTTTTTTGCTTTTTAACAGACACTTCTTTTTCTTGTTCTAAACTATTGCGATGTTCTGAATAGTTTCCATTAAATATTTTCACACTACCATTTCCTTCCATGATAAATAATTGGTCACTCATTTTGTCTAACAAATATCTATCATGAGAAACCAATATTAATATGCCTGGAAAGTTTTCTAAAAATTCCTCTAATACGTTTAAAGTATCAATATCTAAATCATTTGTCGGTTCATCTAAAATTAAGAAGTTTGGATTTTGCATTAGAACCTTCATCAAGTGCAAACGCTTTTTTTCTCCTCCACTTAATTTTTCTACAAAGCCATGTTGTTTTTTTGGTGGAAATAAGAATAGTGTAAGTAGGGCAGAAGCGGAGATGGTTTGTCCATCTGCCATTTTAATATATTCGGCATCTGCTTTTACAATATCAATTACTCTTTCTTTTCCGCTGAAACTTAAGCCTCCTTGTTTGTAATAACCATATTGAGTGGTATTGCCGATATCTACTTTGCCTTTATCTGGATTTAAATTTCCAGTAATGATGTTTAATAAAGTAGATTTTCCGGTTCCATTTTTTCCTGCTAATCCGATTCTATCTCCCTTTTTAAAAACATAGCTGAAGTCTTCTATGATTGTTTTATCATTGAAACTCTGATTAATGTTTTCTAGTTCTAGAATTTTATTTCCCTGACGAGCCATCTTGACATTAAGCGTTACTTTCTGATGGTCTACTCGCTGTTTGGTTTTTTCTTCTAAATCATAAAATGAATCAATTCTAGATTGAGATTTTGTAGTACGGGCAGCGGGCATTCTTCGCATCCATTCTAATTCTTTCTTTAAAAGATTTTTATTTTTCTGAAATGTAGCGTCATCTTGTGCCTCTCTCTCTGATTTCTTTTCTAGAAAATAAGCGTAGTTGCCATTATAAGTAAAAGTTTTTCCTCTTTCTAATTCTACAATTGTATTGCAAACGTTGTCTAGAAAATATCTGTCGTGAGTTACTAATAATAAAGTTTTAGCTCCAGAAGTTAATATTTTCTCTAGCCATTCTATGGTATCAATATCTAAATGGTTGGTTGGCTCATCTAAAACATAAATTTCTGGATCTTCAATTAAAAGTTTAGCTAAAGCAAGTCTTTTGCGCTGACCACCAGATAAAGTATCTATTTTTTGTTGTAGATGGTTGATACCCATTCTGCTTAAAATAGTTTTTATTTGATGTTCATATTCCCACGCATTATGCTCGCTTAATTCTTCATATAATCTATTGAGCTTCTTTTCATCAGGATGTTCTTCTTCAATTAATTCTTCATATTCTTTTATTAGCTGCTGCTGTTTGTTTTCTGTAGAGAAAATGAAGTCGCTAATGGTTGAATTATCCGGAAAAGAAGGATCTTGATCTAGAAAGCCGATCTTGGTCGATTTATTTTTCACAATCTTTCCTTCAAGCGGAGCAAAGCGCTCTGCCAGTAATTTCATTAGCGTGCTTTTACCAGCGCCATTAACACCAACCAACGCAACACGCTGTCCAGCATTAATTCCTAATGTTAAATTTTTAAATAGCCATTCGTCGTGATAGGCGTGGCCAAGCCCTTCTGCTGCAATTAGTGTACTCAAGATGCTTTGAAACGATTTATATAAACAAAAATTGTTGCAAAAGTACAGAATAATAACTGCTTATTGCTTTGTAGCTAACAGATTAGTGTAAAATGAAAAAATATTATTAATAGGTAGAAAATGTAACTATTAACTTAATTGACTTAAAAAAGGAAATTTAAATGAAAGGCTAATCCTAGAGTTATGTTTATTAAGCTAAACACAATTGTTGTGATACTATTTAAAATATTGCTTTTAAATATATAAGATAATATTATATGAATAATCAATGTAATTAATCCGATTAGAGGAGGAACAAAGAAATTAAACACTGCGCCTAACTCTAAACTGTTTATATTTTTTGCTGAGGTAGCTAAATAAAATGAAATAATGAGACTAATGGATAGTATATATAATTGAAATGCTTTCGAATTTATCAGCATGATTTAAAAATTAGTTCAAATTAAAGTTATCGTTTCTGATATTCATAACGTTAGATGCTGCCAAAATGGAAACAATTAGTGCACCGATAATAATGGCTATTAGTAGCTGAACTGTTGAATATAAATTCGTTCCCCTTACAATTTTTTGTGATTCCTCTTTGAGTTGTTCGCCAACTACGGTTTGCACTTTGGTAAGTTGAGAAAGTGTATTTGAAATATCTAAAAATGATTGTTCTGCATTGCTATCATAAAGCCTCCTAAGTGAAGCTTTATCTAAAGAATTTGCATTTAATAAAATGTTTTTTTCCAGTACTTTATTTTCTAATAGTTTAACCTTTAATTCAGTTAAATGGCTTTTTTCATTTTTTACTAAAAAAGTCTTCTCATATTTAGCTAAAAGAGTGTCTATATTCCTGTCGTATGCTTTAAGCTTATTGTTGAGTTGTTGTACGGATAGCTTGTTTTGATCACTGTAAACGAAAGTTTCTAACAAAAAGCGTTTGGCATAAAGCTTTTCGGAAATGTAGAAAATATCCGTAGCTGGAACCAGCCTATCGTTATATAGCGAAGAAAATGCTTTTTCCATGTTTTTAATACTTCTATCTTCGAGCAAGCGGATGAGAATAGTGCAGGCCATAATTAGGAAGAGCAAAACAGCAATCTTTGTTTTTTGCTTTAGAGAGTAGGCGAATTTCATACTTGGTTATCTTGTAAAATTTCCAAGATAGCCATTATTTTTGAAAAGCAGGAGTTGTTCCGATAGGATATAACTAGCGTTGATTTTTAGAAAGTAGGCAAAGATGATTCTCTAATTTTTAGCTGACCCTTTTAGTTTATTTTGTACGGATAGTTATAAATAAATGTAATCAAGGAAGAGTTAGAAATGATCTCAAAGAAGATAGCTCTGACCAGATGTTAATACAGTTTCATTTATTTCTTCTTTATTGTCTGCTGTTTTTTTAGTTCGGATGAAAGTGACAGTACCTTTTCCTACAACAGTTATTTTACCATCGTTATTATATAAAACTCCGGTGCTTTCGTCAATTCCAATTCCCAGCAGGTTTTTATTTTTTTCTATAGCTTTTCTAAGCCTGCCTAATCGGTTTCTTTGAGAAAAATGTTGATCTATAATAACTTCAGGCCATAATTTTAAGCCATATGATAATACTGGATTAAGCAGCTTGGTTTCTTGATCACGTTCATTGCCCGCCATCATTACATCAGACATTACGCTGGCTCCGGCACTTGTGCCACCAACCACTAAGTTTCCTGCCTTATATTTTTTCAATATTGCTTCAGTTAAATTTGCGTTTTCAAGTACTTTCCTCAGCTTAAGCTGACTTCCTCCTGGCATCCATATAATATCGCAATTATTGACTAGTTCTATAGCTCTTTTTTTGTCGGAAAGATCTAAAGAATTGATATTGGAGAATCCCATCTTTGTGAACATAGCTGTACTTCTATCGACTGAACTCGCAGTATTTTTTTCATCCGTTGCGTATGGGATAATCAAAATTACTGGATTGTGCTTTTTTGATAACGACATAAAGGCTTTCATTACATCTGCATTGGTAGTTCCTCCTCCTACAGGTACTAAGAAACTATTGTTTTCTGCTTTTTGCGCATAGGAAGGGATTTCTGTCAAAAAACAAAAAAAAGTGAGGAGGATGTAATAGAAAAGATTTTTCATGAAATATAGCTTTACAAGTTTATAACCTATTGATATAGACGGTGAAATTAAATTGTACGACCTTTTTTAGTAAAAAAACCTATAAAACAAGAAAGCGGGCATCCACCCGCTTGATTAACTAAAACTAAACTAAATTTATATGTGAATATGAATTTTAAAAGATGGTTAAAACAGCTTCTGTAGGCAATTCGTTGTTTACAGATTGTTTTTGTGCTACTACAGTGTTTTTTGACTGGATACTACTGTTTTCGGCAGAGAATTTATCCATGTTGATTGCAGCTACACTGTTAATTAAGGCATTGTACTCTGTAGTTTTACCGCTTAGGGTTAAGCTAGATTGGCCATTTACGTTGGCAAATAGATCAACCGTGTTAGTATTTAAGATTGCTTTAGATTGGTCTTTCAAATTAACCGTCAAGCTAAGCGTGCTAAATTTTCCACTTGTTTTAATTACTGCATTATCGCTAACAGTAATTTCATTTAATTGACTAGCGTAAACTACAACCGTTAAGGTTTCTTTATCGAAAGAGCTGATTCTCAACTCTCCATTTTTTTCTTGCACTAATGCATTTTTTGAGTAATAGTTATCATAAACTTGTACACTTTGATTAGCATTTTGTACCAAAATAACTTCAACGTTACCTGCAACATTTAATTTGTTGAACTTTTTAATTTCGCCTACTACCGTTACTTTTTTTGTTGATGTAGCATTTACTAATACTGGAGCACTTGTACTGATGGCTATGGTTAAGATGGCTGCGAATAGATTTTTAATAGAAGTTTTCATATTGTGTGTATTTTATGTCTTTAATTATTTTTCTGTTTTTGAACTTGTTACAGCTATAAGACGGCAGTAATGGAAAAACGTTGCACGTCTTGTTGCCGTTTTATACCATCAACAATAAAGCTTCGACCAACGCCGATAATTTTTCGACCAACAGGAGTCTATTTTTAATGGAAACTTTAAGAAATTAAAGTGAATTGGGTCCCTTCACTTAATTTTTTTCATCTCTTGATGGTTAAAATCTAGCGCTAAGTAGTTCCTTTCGGTGAAATAAAAATGTTTAATCTATATTTAATTTGGATACAACACCATAAATTTGCTCTTATCTAGAATAAAACCGAATAAAAATGGAAGTTATTCGTTTAATAACGTTCCATTGTCCTTACAAAAAATATACAAATGAAAATATTAGCCACTATGCTTACCGCTTTGATGCTGGTAGGTAATCATCCGGATGAAATAGAGAAACCTGCAAAGTCTCAATTGTATGTTTCTAACCATGAAAATATTTTAGGAACATCTTTAGAGTTTAAGGTGATCAGTGCCTCGGAAACCGAAGTTGATAAAGCAGAGCAAGCGGCTTTGAAAGAAATCAATAGGCTTTCGGTTATTTTTAGTGCCTACGATATCAACAGTGAATTCAGCAAATGGATGAAGCAGGGGATGAATAAGCCAGTAAAGGTTTCCAGCGAGCTTTTTGAAATGCTGAGTTTGTTTGAACAATGGAAAAAAAAGACCGGCGGCGCTTTAGACGCTTCTGCTGCAGTAGCTTCTAATTTATGGAAGAACGCTGCAATTAGCCAAACTGTACCTTCGAAACCTGAAATTAAGGGAGCAATTGCGGAGATGCAAACTCAACACTATACTTTAGATGTTGAAAATTCAACAGCTACGAGATTAGACAATGTTCCGTTGGTAATGAATTCGTTTGCTAAAAGCTATATTATCAATAAAGCTTGCCAAGCAGCATTAACTGCATCTAAAGTAAGCAATATAGTCGTGAACATAGGGGGAGATTTAGTAGTTAGAGGCAGCGAACAAGATTTAATTTATGTCACTAACCCTCTCGAAAATGCTGAAAATGATGCGCCTTTGGCAAAATTGCTAGTAAGTAATAAAGCAGTGGCTACAAGTGGAAATTATAGAAGAGGGTTGCAGATTGGTAATAAATGGTATTCCCATATTTTAGATCCTAGAACTGCTATGCCTGTAGAGGAGATCATTAGTGCAACTGTAATCGCGGAAAATGCAGTTGATGCCGGTGCTTTAGCTACTGCTTTCAACATACTTTCTTTGGAAGAAAGCAAAATATTAGCGGAGAAAGAAGGCGCCGAATATTTAATTGTAACCAAAAAAGGCAAAGTGATTAGCAGTGAAGGTTGGAGTAGATATGTAGCTTCTGAAACAGAAGTAATCACTTCATTACCCCAAATAACACCAAATTTAGCAGCAGAGAAATTATGGGATGCTAAGTTTGAATTACTGATCAGCTTTCAGTTTAATGCGATTGAAGGAAATACTCACAGGCCTTTCGCGGCCATTTGGATAGAAAATGAAAAGCGTGAATCGGTAAGAAACTTGGCATTGTGGTACAATAAACCAAAATGGATACCCGATTTGAGAAATTGGTATCGTATCAACGGAGAGCGGTTCAAAGCAGATAAAGAGAATTATGCATCGGTAACTGGTGCCACTAGAAATCCTGGTAAATATATTGTAAAGTGGGATGGAAAAGATGACAATGGGAAATATGTACCACAAGGTAAATACACTGTGATTATCGAAACTTCGAAAGAACACGGTACTGATGAAATTTTACGTCAACCGTTAGAATTGTTTAAAGCCCCAGTGAAAGTAACAAACAACGGAAATGTAGAGATTTCTAGTGTGAGTTTTGAGTTTGGAAAGAAGAAATAGAGATAATATTGGTGACGAAAAGTAAAAAATCTGGTAGTGCAAAAAAGGAGGTGGCAAAGCTATCTAGATGGTTGCATATTTACCTCTCGATGGTAAGCTTTGCTATCGTGTTGTTTTTTTCCTTTACCGGTTTGACTTTGAACCATCCAAATTGGTTGGGAGGCGATAAACAAATAGAGGAAAAGCATAAAGGAAAATTGGATTTAAAATGGGTAAATCAATCAGATACCAACAAAATTGCCAAACTAGAAATCGTAGAATTTCTCCGAGAAAAATATAAATTAAAGGGTGCTGTTAGCGAATTTAGGATTGAAGACTATGAACTTAGCATAGCCTTTAAAGGTCCGGCTTATTCTTGCGACGCTTTTATAGATCGAGAAAGTGGAGCATATGAGATCACTGAAATAAAAATGGGTGTCGTTGCCCTTTGGAACGATTTACATAAAGGTAGAGATTCTGGAAGAGGTTGGAGCTGGGTAATAGATGTTTCTGCGGTATTTCTAATTGTGGTTTCTCTAACAGGATTGATCTTGTTGCTTTTTATTAAAAAGAAACGAATAGCTGGAATAGTTACCGTCATACTTGGCTTAATCATCAGTTACCTGATTTATTTGATTTTTGTGCCTTAACATAAAGTTTTATCATTCCGAGGGCTGAGGAATTTACTAGGGTATTGCTACAGATTCTTCGTTGAGCTCAGAATGATAAGATGGATATTACAAATTAAGTTCTTTTGCCTTTTTCATCACGTTATCGGTCAGTACAATTAAGTGGGCATCAAAACCAGATAGATTACTTCGTGAGTTTAAAAGAATGGCTGTACTGTATTCCGATCCATAAATCCATAATTTAGCTGTTCCTGTTAAGTTTCCACCATGATAAAAGCCTTCAAAAAAGCGAATGCCCCATGCGCCAGCCTAATGCGTAATTTGCGATGGCAGACCGCAATCTCTATTTTAAAACAGACAAGGTGAATTAACTTCTTAATGCTAGATAGAAATCTTCCTTGGCAGTCATTTCTGTTTTAGCTTTTTTGGTTTTGTCTTTATATCCTAAAAGGTGCAGTGTTCCATGAATCAGTATACGGCATAATTCATCATGTGTAGTAGCGTTATTTTGTTTTGCGTTATCCTTAACTCTATCAATGCTGATAAATATATCCCCTAAAATCGTTTTAAGCTCTTCTGAGTTGTCAAAAGTGATTACATCGGTATAATAATCATGTTGAAGGAAATCTTGGTTTACACGCAATAAATATTCGTCAGAGCAAAAAATGAAATTCAACTCTGCTAGTTTATACCCTTCAGTGGCTATCGTTTCTTGCAGCCATTTTTTTAAGGCCGTTTTGCCTTTTAAGGTATAGCTGACGTCTTCGGTAAAGAAATTGATTTTTGGCATGGGGATAATTGAAAATGCAAAGTTAAAAAAGAATTAACCACGAAGGCACAAAGATTACGGAGACTTTTTTGGCGAAAGAAATGCTATTTTGAATTATTTAGCCATAGAAGGCAAAATTCCAAAAGTATAAATCTTTAATCTTGTCTTCCTTAGTTTCTTGGTGGTTAATTTCTAAAATGATAGTTTACTTTTTAGTAGAGTTTAACAGTCTAAAATATTCCGCTACTTTGTTTTTGTAGTAGTAATTCAAATTAGGGGGTAGTTTTTG
Organism: Flavobacteriaceae bacterium PS02338; assembly: GCA_029959615.1. GTDB lineage: Bacteria > Bacteroidota > Bacteroidia > Sphingobacteriales > Sphingobacteriaceae > Pedobacter. Next base: position 785,853 of record JASCOD010000001.1, read on the forward strand.
GATCAATTCACTTTCATTTTGCATGCTTTTATTGAACTTCTCCAACATTTGTTGATAAGAAGGCGGGAACTGTTTAGCTGAGTTACTTTCGCGTTTCTCGTCTTGATCTTGCTCTCGCTGTGCTTTTTCCGCATCCAATAACTTTACCATTAAATTTTTCTGGCGATTAATGGTTTCCTGGTTAATGCGCTTGTTCACCAAATCCAATTCAGATTGTTTCATTTCCTGCACAGTTTGGTTTAGATTGCCCAATGGACCTTTGCCGTCTTTATTGTCTTCCTTATTAATTTTCTCCAAGGCCTCTCTGATCATTTGCTGCTGCTGAGCCATCTTAGCAAACTCTTGGCTCATTTGACCTTTCGGTACAGTTCCCATGTTTCCTTCACGCTCCATTTTGTCTTTGGCCTGCTGCATATTCTTGTTCAGTTGTTCTTGCATTTGCTTCAATTGCTGCATACCCTGTTTTTTCTTTCCACTACCACCACTGCTTTCTTTCGAATTTTTCATGGCATTTTGTAGCTGTTCTAAGGATTCGTTTAGCATCAAAGCCAAATTATTTAGAGAAGTCATAGCAAATTGTTGCGAACGGTTAGCTTCCCCTGTTCTTCTGTCGCCTAAAAAATCTATCGCTTTACCAATATTGAAGTTGATTTTCTCTAGTTCGGTATTAACACTACTTTCTATCTCTGGAACACGTTTACTTAACGAGTACAAGCTGTCTGCAATGGTTTTCATGTTATCGCGAATCATGTTTTGTTTTTGTGCCTGCAAAACATAAGACGGATCTGAGGTTCCCATCTTCCGAAGTGCCACCATTACTTTCTCTTGCTCAAAAGAAGTACTCAACAAGTTTTCAAGCAACTTGCGCAGTTCCTGTGCGTTTACTTTGTCTTCTTCTTCCGCTCCAGCTTGTTGCTGTTCTTTCATTTGCTGAGCCAACTGCTGCATTTGCTCACTCGCTTGTTGTTGTTTTTCAGCGGCTTTCTGCTTGTTGTTTTGGTTAAGCTGCTCTTTACTATCTTGTTGGTTTTTCTCTATCTGATTAGTTTCTTTTTCAGGATTTTTAAATTGATTAGGTTTTTCAAGGGCTTGATTTTTCTTATCCAGATCCTGCAATTCCTTTTTTAAATCCTTGAAATCTTTATTGAGCTGCTCTTGCTTTTCTTTTAAATCTTGAGGAGACGAATTTTTATTTTTGCTTTGCACTGCCAAATCTTTTTGCTCTTTGGCCATCTCATTCAAACGATCAATTTTGTTTTGCAAATTTTGTTCAAATTCCAGCTGTTTGTAAAGCTCTAAAATACGGTCTAGCTCATTCTTTACAGATTTATTGTCCATCTGCATTTTAGAAAGTTCTTCCCTGGTTTGATCTTTCCTGTTTTGGTCCATCAACTGTTGCAGTTTTTGTAAAAGCTCCTTGGTTTTTTCGTCCAAAACATTGTTGAAAAGCTCGTCAATTTTCTTTTGCTTTTCTTTCAACTCTTCATTCAGCTGACCGTTTTCCTGTTTATCAAAATTATTTTTCTCGTTCAGTTCTTTGATATCCTTAACGGCCTGATCCAATTGCTTTTGCTTATCTAGCAATTGCTCAATCTGTTTTTTATCCTCAAAGTTGAGCTGTTTTTTATCCAGTAAATTTTCACTTAATTTTTTGCTATCCTTTTCAATGCTGTTGGCCAGTTTAATGGTCTGCTCCATTTTTTGCTTCAAAGATTGGCTGCCCTCGGCCAGTTTTTCTGCAATTTGCTGTTGCGTAGGAGCTTGATAGGTTTTGATTTCCGATCGGGTAATTTTTGCTCCGTTCACCCCATCATTGTCTGCCACCTCAAAAAAGTAATCGATGGTTTGTCCAGATTTAACGGCAATCTCATTTAAATTCCAAAGGTGGAAAAAGTTGTTTTCTGTTTGCTGATTCTTAATAGAAATGGTTTTAGTTCCTTGCCCAACAACTTTGTTTTTATCTTTAATTTGATACCTGAATTTGAGGGACGAAAATCCGTAATCATCATTAATTACTCCTGTAAAATAAAGTGCTTTACTGCTTAAGCTGTCCGGAGTTTCTGTGATAGAAATGGTAGGAAATTGATCGGTAATTACAGTTAGCTGATGGCTTAACGAGTCTTGCAAACTTACAAACTGATTTTTTGGTACGATTTGGTAGTTGCCATTTTGCTTAATTGTTGCACTAAAATTGGCGTTATTTTCAACCACTGTAAGTTGGTGAGTCTTTTTTTGTAAAATGAAACTGATTTGGTTGCTATTTTCGGTCTTTAATTTCCAGTTTATTTTTGTGCCCTCTGGAATAAGTAAATCACCTACGTTCGGCACTGCTTCGGTTTTTCTATTTAGGTAAGCAGGATAAACCAAAGTTGCACTTAAGCTCAATAAGGATGGACGGGGTTTTACACTGATGGTATGGCTTACAGAATTAAAGCCTCCGCCATTAAAACGGATGGACTTGTCCTTTTGTATGTTCTTGAAGGTGTAGGTAAAATGGCTGATATCCTGTTTCTCTAACTTATAGCTATTTACACCATCTTCTAAATAAACATCCTGCGGAAATTCATCACCGGTAAGTCTTACCTTGATCGTCAAATCATCGCCCTGTGTAATATTTAAGGTTTTATTTTCTACTACAAAATTAAAAGGAGCTTTAGGCAAAACTTCCTCGTTGTAACGAATGAAACTGCTCGTGCCTTCCCTTAAAATTGCGGGGGCAATAATGCCAATTAGTAAAATAATGAAAAGAGGCAGCGCAATGTATTTGATGTACTTTTTATTGTCGCCCAAATTTACTGCGGTAGAAAATGGGATAGGTTTCAGTTCATTGATCTTCTGATCTATTCCTGCCAAAATGAGCGCATTATTTTGAGGTGAGCGATCTGCCAATTCTTTTAGCTGTAAAGTATTCAGTAACCTGTCCTTAACATTAAAGAAATGATTACCAATTAAGTTTGCAGCCTCTTCTATGCTCAAGGTTTTACGTAGTTGTAAATAAGAAAGTGCAGGTTTGATAATCCAAAATACAATGGCAATCAATGAAACCGCCATAAAAGAATAGAAGAGCAGCGTTTTGGTAGAAATGCTTGGGTAACTATAAAAAATCCAAACGAAAAGAAATAGATACAAACTTAAAATTAGGGCAGCTGCATAAATACTACCTCGTAAAAGCTTATTAAGATAAAACTTTCGGGTAAACTCATTTATTTTTAATAGCAGTAAGTTATAGTTATTGCCCATAGTTCTTAAACGACAATAAAGGTAAAAAATGTGCGTCTAAAATGAAAGGTGATTTATTCTTGCTAAATGCTTTCGAATTCTTTTTAAATAATTGAAATAAATCGTAAATTGGAAATAAAATAAAATAAATTAAAACAAATAATAACTAATTCGCTGCTTATTGTAGCAGTTTAATTCTAATAACTAAAAAGAACACCTGATGAACAAAAGATTTTTTGTAGCTATTTTAGCTATAATGATTACTGGAACAGCACTAGCGCAGAAACAATTTAAATCTTGGAATAAAAACTTGGTAATTGCGCACCGAGGAGCCTGGAAAACGCAAAACATACCCGAAAACTCGATCGCATCACTTCACGAAGCAATTAGGTTGGGATGTTTCGGTAGTGAGTTTGATGTCCAGTTTACTAAAGATAGCGTTGCTGTGGTAAATCATAATGGAGATTTCTTAGGGAAGGATATTGCTACAAGTACCTATCAAGAGTTGCTAGATTATAAAAAATTGAGTAATGGCGAAAGCATTCCTACGCTAGCGGAGTATATAAAGGCTGGAATGAAGCAAAAGAAAACAAAGCTGATTTTGGAGATCAAGCCTCAAAAAACTCAAGAAAGAGAAGAAGCTTTGACAAAAGTAGTAATTGCTACCGTTAATGAGTTAAAAGCGGCACCTTGGATTGAGTACATTACATTCAGTCATTTTATTGGAAAGTATGTAATTGCTAATGTACCTGGAGCAAAAGTTTCTTATCTAAATGGAGAAATTGAACCAGCGAAATTGAAAGAGCAAGGCTTTTATGGTTTAGATTATAATCAGAATGTCTTCAAGAAAAACCCTGATTGGATTGCGCAGGCAAAAGCTGCAGGTTTGATCATTAATGTTTGGACGGTAAATACAGATAGAGATATGGATAGGTTATTGGGACAAAAAGTGGACTATATTACTACGAATGAACCAGAACTGCTTTTCACTAAGATTCAGAAGTAATTCAAAAAAGATGGCATAAAAAAAGCCCCGAAGTTAATTCGGGGCTTTTTTGGTAAAATATGATAATAATTAGATTACTTTCACATTAACGGCGTTTAAGCCTTTTCTACCGTTTTCAACGTCGTATTGAACTTTGTCGTTTTCACGAATCTCGTCGATAAGGCCTGTTGAATGTACAAAGATCTCAGCGTCACCATTTGATGGTACGATAAATCCAAAACCTTTAGTTACATTGAAAAATTTTACTGTTCCTTCTTGCATTATATTATGTATTAAAAGTTGCAAGGTACAGATTAAAATCTAATTACAAGCAAATCTCGTTCTTTTTCAAAACTTTATTTTTTATTTGCTACCTATTACCTATCAAACTGATGGTGATTTCACTAGAATGGGGGATGCCTAATGTGGTTCCTGGTTTAATGTGAAGCAAGTTTTTGAGGTAAACGTCTGTTATGCCTTGAATTAATTTTTTTCTGTGTGGCATGTCTTCAGCTAGTACGCCTTGAATGCGATTTACGTACAAGTTCCCTTTTATATCTACTATTACAGAAAAACGATAACGGAATTCTTTGTAAGATTTATTGATTTCTATCCTGTATTCTGGATACATATAGGCGAAAGATTTTCGGTGCGCACCGCTATCGGCATAGCCAATCAATTTTAGGGAAATGTTTTTACTATTAGGCTTGAGGTCTACAATTTCTGTAGCCGCAAAAGCAGAATCAGGATCAGACGGATGGCTGTAGGTTCTTGCCGATAGTTTTTTGATAAAGCTAGTATCTGCCTTGGTTGGTCTTTGTAATTCGCCAACTGTCGTTTTAAGCGTTTTTTCGATATAATCTTTAGTATAATACGTACAGTTTACATCAGAAACCTCACCTTTGGTAACCACACGGGCATCAACTTGTAAACGTTGTAAAATTAGGCTGTCTTTTGTGATTGTCTTCACCCTAAAAAATTCGCGGGCAAAATTGTAAACACGTCCATGGTCAAATTGCAAATAAAAAGCTTCCATTCCCTTTTTTTCAGGACTGTAGGCCAACATCGTGTCGGGAGATTTGTATTCAATGATCCATGTTGGGGCTAACATAAAGCCGTCTTTGTTAAAAGAAAGACCATTACTAAATCTACGCTTTACCTCATAAAAGCGGATACCATCAACATCTCTAAAAGTAAGGGTTTCTTCGCCAGAAGTATTGTTTTGTTTGGTTGATTTTTGACCTGAACCACCACTGCAAGAATAAAGAGTAACAGCAATTACCGATGATATAAAAAGAATACGTTTAAAACTCATTTGTAAGAATCTGACAATAAAAGCGCAATTTAGGGTTTGCCTTTGATATAAATAACGTTCGCCACCTTTCTTTCGCCTTCATGATCCCATTTTTTATTGTCGGAAGGGTGGTTAACAACACTGTTTTCTTCGAAATTTTTAATCCAAAGTGTCGTAGAGCCACCGCCATCTAGGTTGATGGCGCTGTTGCAGCCTAGCCATTTCATAATTTGGGTAAGTTCGAAAAGGCTCATACCTGCCGAGTTTTGTTGCCTGCCATCAACTGTTAGTAAAAGCACACTTCCATTTGGCTTAATGCCAATAGCGGTACGCGGATGGCGAAGTTTATTGAAAGGAACCGAATCTAACTGCTCTTTTTCGTCGTTCAAAATTAAAAGAGGCCCACTAAGCATTACGTTTTTGTCGCTAAGGTCCGTTTCCCAAGTAGCTGATCCGTCCCATTTTTTAATACCTAGTTGTTCATTGTTAATTACAACCGCTGCTTTTTGGTGGAAAGCTCTATTGTTGTTCTTCTCTAGCCTATTTTGGTTAATGATGGTGTCGCTTACCTTTAGGAAATCCACTGAACCACCATTTTTCATGTCAAAGAAAGTCCCATTTAAAGCAATAATAGCATCGTATTTTTGGGCGAAATTAGAGGTCGTGATTAGCTCTTTTTTATCGTAGCCAATAAAGAAACCAGGTGCTTTTGCGTGTTTTTCTATTTCTACAATGCTAATGTACTGATTGGCCTTGAACAAGCTGCTATCTGCAAATTGATAGGTATAAACCTTTGTCTTTTTAGCAACAGATTTTTTGGCCCATTTGGCTTTTGAAAAAACTAAGGAGTCTAAATTCTGCGCATAAACGTTACTAGAAATGAGCGCAAAGAGGAGTATACGTAAGAGAGATTTCATTGGTGCCTTATATTCGTTTTTTAAGTTTCAATAATTTAATTAGAAGGGCTTTTTCACGCCATATTTCTATAATCACACTGTAGCCGCTTTTTGCTCTAAATGTATTGCCAACATCATCTAAAGAGTAATCATCTATTTTCTTGAAGTTAATCGCAATGATTTCGTCATCTTCTTTTAGCCCTGCTAGTTCTGCCGGAGAATCTGGTTCTACCTTAGATATTTTGGTTCTAGATGGCGGCCCATTTTCAGTATATAGCTCAATTCCGGCCATATCATGCTCAAAAGGCCTGTTAAACCTTTCGTTCTTTTTAACATACATGCATCCATTTTTGTAGTCGTAAATCGTATTAAAACGACTTAAGATTTCTGCACCTAAATTACCATTTCTTCCTTTATTTTTTAAGGAATCGATGTTATATTCCGGGTAGCTGGAAAGCACTTCATTAAAACTAAAACTGCCAATATTTAAGGAAGCGATTCTTCCCATCCTGCCGTTTATTTTGCTGATCAATCCATTGCCCAAATTGGCATTTATAGTAAATTCTGGCTTAGGAAAAGATTTTCCTTCCCATGCTTCAAGCGAAATGGTGTGATTCGCCCCACAGTCAACAAGCGTTTTGATCGTTTTCTCACCAAGTCCATCTTGTTTAATTTTTAAGGAAATATAAGGTTTGTTTTCTATGAGTTCGAAGGGTATTTTTTCCCCTTTAAGTTTTATTTTTTTTTCATGGGAAATTAACTTTAATGATTTGTTGGTATAGCTTACCTTAACCACAAAACTATTGAAGAGGCTATAGCCAATTAAGCCATAAATCTTTTTACCCACAAAGCCCGAGATAGGCAAAACATCATCCTTCAAAAAAACAGTAGAAATGCTTTCTGCTTCCGCATCGCCTATTTTTACACTAGTGGCTCCTAAAAAGGCATCAATTTCTTCGAAGTTTCCGTAACCGCTAATTTTAATAGGACGCGGAAACGGAACCCTTAAACTTTCTTTCAGATCGGGGTCAGTAATAATCATTGGATTGACGCCTGTATCCAATATAAAATCAAAAGGGCCTTTATCGTTGATATATATGGGAACGATGATGAGATTTTTAATTAAAGAAAAGGGAATGGTCTGCTGCTTTCGGCCGTATTTAAATTTAAAATCTTGGGAAAAAGCGAAGTTTGAACTAATTATTAAAAGAAAGCAAACCCACAGCAAGCGGGATATTTTCAAATGAATAGTTGGTTTGCCGTAGTTCATAAAACTAAATTAATAAATTAGTAGACACTAACGTCGAGTTGTAAATTAAATTAAAAATCAAGAGCTAGCTGAACAGTGCAGATAACCATATGCTAATGAAGAAAATTAAGATCAAAAAAGGACTGTTTTGGGTGTTTCTTATGGGCTTTACTATCTTTTATGCTTGTAAACCTAACCAACTTATTTCCAGAAAAGTATCAAAGGAGTTTAAAAATTCCGAGATGTTGAACAAATATCAAGTCGGTTTTGCTTTGTACGATATGCAGGGCCGGCAGATGATTTTTCAAAAGGATGCAGACAAATATTTTACGCCAGCCTCTAATACGAAGCTTTTTACTTTTTATGCCGGTTTGAAAATAAGTCCTGATTCAATACCCTCTTTGAGATATGTTGAAAAAGGAGATTCTTTAATTTTCTGGGGAACTGGAGATCCCTCTCTTTTACATACGGTGCTAAAGGGAAATAAGGCCATAGAAATGTTGAAGAATAGTAACAAGAAGCTATATTTTGCTAGTGGACGATATACCGGGAATTTCTTTGGTAACGGTTGGAGTTGGGATGATTACAATGATTATTATCAACCAGAGATATCTGAACTCCCGCTATTTGACAATGTAGTTTTGGTAACGGCTAAACAAGCAGGAGAAATGAATATTTCGCCGAGGATTTTTAATTCTTGCTTTACCGCTGATAGTGCGAGCAAGGCAATGAAGTTTAATGTACAACGAGAATTCTTGACAAATAAATTTCATTTTCCCTTGGTGAAAACTACAGCAAATTATGAGCAACAAATTCCTTTTAAAACTTCTACGGGAATTACGTTGACATTGTTATCAGATACCTTAAATACAGATGTACAATTAATCAACTATGCTTTGCCTAGGGATGCAAAAACCATTTACAGTTCTAAAAGCGATGATGTTTTTAGGCAATTGATGTTGCCTTCAGACAACTTTGTTGCAGAGCAGTTGCTATTAACCTATGCGGACAAATTAGGTGTAGAATTAAGTACGTCTAAGGTAATTGCCTCCATCAAAGAAAAGTATTTGACCGAACTTCCAGACCAACCCAAATGGGTAGATGGCTCTGGCCTATCTCGAAGTAACCTGTTTACCCCGAGGTCAATTATCAAACTCTTGGATTTGATTTACAATGAAGTGAATAATCAGGAAAGGTTATTTAGTATGTTGCCCGCTGGCGGAAAGTCGGGAACTTTGAAGAATGCCTACGCTAAAACCGATACGCCATTTGTATATGGCAAAACAGGAACTTTATCTGGGGTTCACAATCAAAGTGGGTATTTGATTACGCGAAAAGGAAGATTGTTGCTTTTTTCATTTATGAACAACAACTACGTACAACCAACAGGAGAGATCAGAAAAGAAATGGTAAGGGTAATGACCTATATTCATGATCATTTTTAAATGCAGTCCTCATTCTTATTTAATCAGAAATTTCTAACCTGTATCTGTTTGATTATGAATGAAATTTACTGATAAATTTTTTGCGTTTAAGTAAAAGAATCGATAATATTACCGCTTAAAGCTATAAAAAAGAGAAAGGTCAAGATGAAGAAGAGGTTACTTTATCTATTCTTATTAGCGCTACTCATTAATTCATGTAAAAAAAGCGATTCTATCGCAGGTGAAGACGACGCCTATACGCCACCTTCTACATCCCCATATGTGCCAGATGAAAGTTTTAAAATAGTGGCCTATATGCCTAGCTATAAAGATCCTGCAACAATTTCTGATAACAAGTATAAAATGATTACACATTTGTTTTATGCATTCTTAGAGCCTAATGAAATTGCGGATGGCTCTCTAAAACCTTTGGCACAACAGGCAAGATTTTCAAATGTAGCTGCGAAAGCAAAAGCTAATAAAGTAAAATTTGGTATTTCTATTTCTGGACCAAAAGCCATATTCGAAAACTTGTCCAAATCAGCTTCGGCGAGAACTAATTTTGTAAATAATATTGTGGCCTTTGCAAAGAATAATAACCTAGACGGAGTAGATATGGATTGGGAATACCCAAGTACCGCGGCTGGTGTAGAGTCTGCAGATAATTTTACGCTATTGATGAAAGAACTGTCTCTGAAGCTTCATGCACAGGGCAAGTTTTTAAGCGCCGCCGTAACTCCAGGGGTTTATACTGGTGGAATTAGAGATGGAGTTAAAGCTGAAGTTTTTGATGCTATTGATTTTTTTAACATCATGCAGTATGATGGGCAGGGATGGGATAGAGATGATATCTATCAACATGCTTCTTATAAAATGAGCGTATTTAGCACCGATATATGGCTCAACACCAAAGGATTGAATAGGAGTAAAGCGGTTTTGGGCATTCCTTTGTATGGCCGAAATGCAGCTGGAGCAGCGAAAGCTTATCGGGATTTTGAAAGCCAAGGACTGGATGTAAACGAAGACAAATTAACTTTAGGCGGTGTAGATTATTGGATTAATGGAATTACAACGGTAAAGCAGAAGACGCAATTGGCAAAAGATAGAGCAAATGGCATTATGTTTTGGGAGTTCTCATTCGATAGTAATAATTCCAATTCATTAATACAGGCTGCTAATGACCAACTGAGAAGACCCTATTAATGAGTATCAACGAAAATTTCGATCAATTAGAAAGAAGATTAGCCGCATCTATTGAAGCAAACCAAGAAAACTACCTCTATTTTGGAGGCACTGCTTATTTGGGCATTCCACAGCATCAAGACTTCATCAATCATTACATAGAGGGCATTAAACATTATGGCTTAAACAACGGAACGAGCCGTGGAAATAACGTACAGCTTGGCATTTATAATGAAGCAGAGCAATTTACGGCGAAAAGGTATGGTGCAGAAGCTGCGCTAATTACCTCTAGTGGGTACTTGGCTGCAAAGCTAACCGTACAAGCCTACAAAACATCAGGCCTTATACGCTATGCGCCAAATACACATCCGGCTTTATGGATGGATGGTAATCCATCAAATACTGCAGATTTTAAAACCTGGGCAGTAGAAATTATGCAGGAAATCAATAACAGCGAAGAGGAGAACTGGGTGCTATTGAGCAATTCAATGAATAACCTTTATCCCGAGATTTACGATTTCAATTTCGTTAAAAACATCAATCCGCAAAAAAAGGTAGTTTTAATTGTTGATGATTCGCATGGCATAGGTATGCTTAACCACGGTAACAGCATTTGGCAAGCCATACCTAAATTGCCAAACCTAGAAGTGGTGATGGTTGCATCTATGGCAAAAGCCTTGGGTGTTGATGCTGGCGTGGTTTTAGGGAGCAATACCTCTATCGCTAAACTGAAACAGAGCGATGAGTTTTATGGCGCATCTCCACCTTCTGCAGCGGCTTTATATGCCTTTATTCACACACAGGAAATCTATTTGCAGGCCTATCAAAAATTGCAACAACACATCGCTCAATTCGCAAAATCAATTCAAGATGCGGAGCATTGGCACTATGTAGCCGGTTTCCCAGTGTTTTTATGTAAAAAGGAAAATATAGCGCAGAAATTATTGGAAGAAAAAATCCTAATTTCGTCTTTTCCATATCCCGATAGGAATGGTAAAAATTTAAACCGTATAGTGCTTTCTAGTTGGCATAGTGAAACTGATATTTCAAAGTTGATCACTGCATTGCGTAATTAGGTTGATTTAATTAATGTGAATTGGAAATAAGAAAGTGATTTTAGGTATTAAACTATTTGTTACTGATTAAAGCAGGGGCTTTTGCTACTATCTTTGGGTTCTGTCGCTTCGCGGACAAACTTTTTTCCTATAGATGAAAAAAGTATGCAAAACCGGAGCGTTAGCGTAGCTCACTTATACCTTTAAAACAATAAAAAAACATAAATAAAAATCCACGGCTGCGCCCTGTTCTGTTAAAGTCATTAGTAAGGCTAATTGCTGCATCCCGAACAGGCCAAGGCCGATTTTAGTAGAGGAACAGGCCTTACTGAGGCTTTAGATAATGTAAAATAAAAAATGCTTAAAACGTTCACTTTAAAATATAAGAATTAAGAAATGAAGAAGCTGTTATTTTTATTGCTGTTGTCTTTTGCTGTACAACAGACATTGTATGCGCAAAAAACGCTAAAGGTATGGATCGTTAGACATGCAGAGAAAGATACCTCTAACCCCAAGGATAACGACCCTACTTTATCTGCAGCTGGGGCTGAAAGAGCCGAAGCTTTAAAAAAGGAGCTCAAAGGACAGAAGATAGATACCATTTTCTCAACAGATTATAAACGAACTAAACTTACAGGCTTTCCCTTGGCCGATATTACGGGCATTAGCATGATCACTTATGATCCCGCAAATGCTGCGCAATTGGTAAAGTCGTTGAAAGAAAATGCTGGAGGAAAAAAAGTGCTGATCATTGGGCATTCTAATACCGTTTTAGAGCTGATAGAAGCCTTTGGTGCGAAAAGACCAATAGCTAGCATTGCTGATAATGAGTATGATTACCTATTTTCTTTAACCGTAAAAGGGGATAAGGTAGACGTGAAGACCGATAGATATGGAGAAAAAAGCAAAGTCGAATAGCTATAGTTTTTCGAAGGGAATATCCATTAAATCGTAGTCTTGCCAACCAATGAAATCAAAATGCCACCATTCGTTGTAAATTACCTTGAAACCATGTGCCTGCATCGTACTGATCAAGAAATCTCTATTTCTGATCACCTCTTCTGGTAAATTGGTATAGTGGGGTGCCGCTGCGGCTTCGAAACTATCGTAAGGAGTGGGCATAGGTACATCTTTGCCTGTCTTTAAATCGATGATACTTAAATCTACTGCACAACCACGATTATGTTTAGAGCCTTTGGCCGGATTGGCTACAAAATTCTTATCGCTGGCTTTTTCGTAGAAGGAAACCGTAACTGCGTAAGGACGGTATCCATCGTAAATTTTAAGACCATAGCCTTTTTTCTTCAATTCCGCTTGTATTTCCTTTAGCCTTTCAACTACTGGTTTGCGGGCAAATGCACGAGCTTGTTTGTACATTACCTGGCTCATGAAGTTATTTTTTGTGGCATAGCGGATATCCAAAACTATCGACGGAATAGCTTTCTTGATATCAATCAGTTCCAAATTAGGGTTTTTAGCTACTTCGGCTTTATAAGCTTGAAAATCGTTAACCACCTTTAACCCATACTTGTTTTGCGCATTTTTTTGTGCACATGCGTTAATGCAAAGGATACAAGAGAATAGAAATACAATATATTTTTTCATTGATGAACTGTTTAAAAATGCAAATGTATTTGTACAATTGTTGGCGGGGACGCCAACAAAGGAAGGAAGAGTTCACGTTGGTGTCCCCGCCAATGTTTTAATTTAACTTCAGTTCGCAATGAGCTTGTTCTTTTTCGTCATTGCGAGGAGAGTAGCGACGCGGCAATCTATCATGGTAAACCTATAATTTTTATCTTCCGAATACCTATGGCGAGAACGCCAACAAAGAAAGGAAGGGCTCACGTTGGCGTTCCCGCCAATGTTAATTTAACTTTTTACTTGTCATAAATTTTAAACATTGCCACAGATGCACAGATTAAAAAAGAATTTTAGATGTTCATCATCTGTGCATCTGTGGCTTTTGTAAACGATTTCATTGGTAGTTTAAAAGTTCATAGTGGTTTCCTACACTATTGATTAGAAAGCACCAATAACTCTAAATCTTTATAAGGCAAATTGTACATGTTCGCTAAATCTTTATTGGTTAAGTGGCCTTGATAGCAATATAAACCCTCGCGAATACCCGGTTTGCTCCACACCATATTCATCAGACCGCCCATATCGCCAATGTCCACTAAAATTGGCGCAAAAATGTTAGTTAAAGCATAAGATGCCGTACGAGGAACTCTAGAGGCGATATTGGGTACGCAATAATGAATCACATCATGCTTTACAAATGTAGGTGCTTTATGGTTGGTCACTTCGGAGGTTTCAAAACAACCACCTTGGTCTATACTTACATCTACCACTACAGAATGCGGCTTCATCTTAGCTACAGTTTCTTCCATTACCACACAAGGGCTACGGCCATGATCAGAGCGGATGGCACCAATGACCACATCGCAAGTCGTAATTGCCTTGCCCAAAACAATAGGCTGCATCACGGAGGTAAAAACCCTGCTTCCTAGGTTGTTTTGCAGACGTCTCAGCTTGAAAATCGAGCTGTCGAATACTTTCACCTCGGCACCTAGAGAAAGGGCTGTTCTAGCAGCGTATTCGCCTACGGTTCCCGCACCTAAAATTACAATTTCAGTTGGAGGCACTCCCGTAAATCCTCCAAGCATTAAGCCCTTCCCCCCAAATGCACTGCTTAAGTATTCTGCGGCAATGAAAATGGAGGTAGCCCCAACAATTTCACTCATGGCACGTACAACGGTAAGTACATTGCCCTCATCACGGATGTTCTCGAAGCAAAGGGCATTTATTTTTTTAGCCAATAATGCTTTTAAAACATCGACCTTTAACGTACCAATTTGAAGCGCGGAAATCAACGTTTGTCCTTTATGCATTAAGGCAATTTCTTCAACAGTTGGGGGGGCAATTTTCACAATGATATCTGCAGCCCAAACATCTTTTTTGTTGAAAGATATTTGAGCGCCCTGTTCGCTATAATCTTTATCGCTAAAGTTAGCTCCATCACCAGCTCCGGTTTCTAGTAATACTTTGTGACCATTGTTAACCAAAAGTGCTACAGAGAGCGGGGTTAAGGCAATTCTGCATTCTTGATTAGACACTTCTTTTGGAATTCCAATAAATAAGCTATTGCTTTTTTTTCCAGTTTCTAGCATTGCTTCTTGGGTTTGTAGCAAACCTCTTTGAGCAATAGCCGCCATTTCATCGCGTAATCCTGTAGCCATTATTGATGGTATAGAGTTTAGACCTTGAAGATACGAAAAGTTAGCGAAAGCAACATCCTTATCTGTAGAAGGGTAACAAATTTGAACTATGCTTTATCTATTCTCAAAACCAAGACTTTAAATTATGAAAACAATAGCTACATTAAGCGTTTTACTGATTTCAACTCAAATCAGCTTTGCACAAGACAGCAAATTATGGTTGTCGCTGGGCGCAGGGATTCATCATGCTTCCAATGAAAATAAAGCCAATCTAATTGGCAACGGATTTAATTTACAAGCAGATGCCTTTGTGCCTTTTTATAGAAAAGGATGGGACGGAACCGTAAAAGGAGGAAGCTTTACCTTGGGCGTAAATGTTTTGGGAAACTACGCTAGTATCCAAAACCTTTCTCCAGATAACTCCACCACTCAAAATCAATATCAACTATTTAACGGAACCTTAGCCGTTGCTTCATCATCAGCCTCAAAAACATCCGCAAGTTTTGCTGGACTAGTAGGTTTACAGGCTAGATTTTCACTTGGAAAATTTAACCTTTCTCCTTCTTTAAACACGGGCTATCTGCACTTCAAAAAGGCAGGTTACGAGCAAATTGGAAGCACTTCAATTAACGGCCAAACCAGACAGCTAGCTTTAATTAGTGCGGAGGATCAAAGTAGTGGGGGATTGGTTTTTAAGCCACAGGTAAGAGTTGGCTATAACCTTACCTCAAGTCTTTCGGTATTCTTAAGTCCGGCCATGATCATTGGACACGAAGTAGCGCATACCGTCCAACAGCGAGTTCCACAAGGTGGATTTAATGAACGAAATACCTATGAGGCCAGCCAGTTGGCCAATGGAACTTGGGAAAGCAAAACGAGCACCAGTCGATATCAATTTACAGAAATGAATTTTGGTTTGTCGGTGGCAATTGGCAAGAAAAAACCTAAGCAAAATGTGAAACCTGGAGGTGCTGTTTCGTCTTCTTATGCGGCGGGGCGTTTATCAACAACGCCTACCGTAACTCAAAAAGCCGAAGCACAGGATTTTAATACCACACGCAGCAATAGGGACAATCGTTCGTCTACCCACCCCGATAGTGTGGTAACGCAAACAGGCAACGATAATCAGCCAGCTTTGAAGGGTATTAACAATAATAATAGCATGCCCAATCGTCTTTCGATGACACCAACTACGGTAAGACAATCCACAGCAAAGGGGGAGACGACAAACCCAATTTATAGTCCGCCAGTGGGCGCAGGTGAAAACCCTTTGTTTGAGGGAAAAACGACAATATCTACACCAAAGCAATCGCAAGGTCAAAATTTTGGCGAAAAAGTAGCAACAGGGCTACAGTCGGGAGCAAGTGCTGTAGGTCAAGGTGCATCGTTGCTTGGAGGTGCATTAGGTAATAGTGCTACCCATTTAAATAGTGCTTCACAGCCTTTACCTGGACAACCAATTGGTGGTATTGTAGTAAAGGGAGGTAAAAATCCGGGAGGAAACTTAATTACTACGACGACTAACGAAAAGGGTGAATTTGGCTTTGTAGCCGCTGAAGCTGGAAATTACCAATTTAGTTTGCTGATGCCAGCAGAAGCGCAAGATTTTAATACCACAAGGAGTAATAGGGAGAGGGGTCAATTAGCTGCGGGCTCAGGTACAGCAGGGGCTTCTGCCAACCCTGTAAAAGCAGAAGCACAGGATTTCAATACCACTAGAAACAATAAGGAAAGAGGTCAGTTGGTTGCGGCGCCAGGAAATCCAATTGGTGGGATTATTGTTAAAGGTGGTAAAAACCCAGGTGGGAATTTAATTTCAGTAACCACTAACGCTAATGGAGAAGTTACTTTTGAAAATTTAGCAGCTGGTAGTTACTTATTCCAAGTAACTACTTCAAATCAACCAGCAGCCAAAACAGGAGGTAGAGCCTATACCGGTGGTCGTAAAAATGAAGTTCAAGGAAAAAGCATCAGTGAAAAAGGAGTTTCTGGAAGTAAACCTAAAGCGAAAACAAAGGTGAAAGAAAAAGCAACCAGCGGATTAAAAGATACTTTGAAAACGAACGTTTAAATCTCTAAATTTAAGTATGTAAACCCGAAACACCGTTGCTGACAATCAGCAACGGTGATTTCATATATCCTTCATTGCTCCAAATAATGGAGCGGTAAGCGATCATGCGACCTCAAGTTTGCTTTTCATCTCGAATATAAGAGAGCAACGCCTCAAAAATGCTTCTTAAAGAGACCTAGCTTCGTTAATTTTCATGTGTCGTTCTTGTGTGATTCATGTACCATTCATGTGTTGTTGATGTGCCATTGATGTGTGATTCATGTGTTAACCTTGTGTGTAGGCGGTGTGTAGATGGCTCCTAGCCTGTGTTGAGGGTAGTTTTAAACTGACGGGGTTAGGGATGATTGTTTGGTGTTAAATGTGCCATTCTTTAAAAACGCATCATTTTTAGCCCACGATTTAAATCGTGGGCTAAAAGCTTGTCAATATCCCAAAGTTTAATTGTTTGTTGGCGGGGACGCCAACAAATGAAGCGCTTACGTTGGCGTCCCCGCCAACGTGTATGTTTGCTATAGCAGATTGCTACTCTGATAGAATTTCGGTACAGGGAGCAATAACGCATCATTCTCCGTCATTGCGAGGAGAGTAACGACGTGGCAATCTATCATGCTAAAACTACAATTTGTATCTTCCGAACAGTTATCGTGATTACCAACATTTGATTCCTCTTTAAATGAACAGACTAATTTCGGTAATTATTGGTTATCGTATTTAAACAAATTAGGTTTTAATTGTTTGTTGGCGGGGACGCCAACAAATGAAGTGCCTACGTTGGCGTCCCCGCCAACGTGTATGTGCGCTATAGTAGATTGCTGCTCTGATAGAATTTCGGTACAAGCAGCAACTACGGAAATCCTTAAATAACGATATTGGACTTGGGCTTCCAGATAAACAGTTAATCAATTTAGTAGTAGTCAGGGATCAGGGGTTAGTGGCTAGCAAGACTTCCAGATAAGCAGTTAACCAATACGGCAGTGGTCAGGAATCAGGAGCTAGGGGTTAGTAAGACTTCTAAAAAACAATTAACCAATTACAACGATCCAAACAGTTAACCATTACAACCTAATCTTCTAACGACTTTGCTTTAGCTATGGTTGGAGACTGGTCCATACCTGGTTCATTTCTGTATCGTATTCGCTTCGCCTATTGTTCGTCCCGGCATCGGGAAAAACACGAACAGTTCTCGACGGTTTCCCGAAGCTTTCCCGAACACTTCCCGAAGCAGACACGATGCTTTCCCGAAGAAGAGTCGAACAAACCCCGAACAAGAGTCGAAGAAAAGACGAAGAAATCTCGGAATTAAAATATGCTGAAATACAATAGATGGTCTGGCTGAACATCCACCAGCCTCAGGTAAAATTCAAAGATTTAGATCCGCTGAGCACCCCGTTATTTTTGGCTTTAATGTTGTTCTGCTCGAAATGGCAATGGGTTGCGTATCGACTCTTTTGGATGTTTTTAACTCAGCTCTAATATTGACTTTTGATCATAAAATTTAGTCTTTAAATTGTTGGTGTTGCCTACAATTTTATTGACATACCCCCATATTACATGCATCTTTATAAAATTTGCCTCTACCATCTAAAGGGGGCAGTTTAGAAAAATCAAACACCTTGGGCAATCTAAAAAAAGATACTAATGCAAATACGGCTGCAATGCACCCTACAATATTCAATTTTTCTGCGGCTGACAAAAAAGCAGGAAAAATCACCTCAAATTGTGTTAATCATTGTTATTTAAATAGCTAATTTATTTTAACTGTAGTCAATCTTTTTATAAGTTAAAATAATCTACAATCCAAAATAATCCTAGTATCGTAACAAAAGGAAGAATAAAACATACCCAAGCGATCATTTTGGTTCTTTTTGTAATCACTATACCGTATACGGTAGGGTCATACTCATCCTTGTTTATTTTGTAATATTTAAAGATAAGTAGGTAAACTAAAACGCAACTAATTACGCTGAAAATTGCGGTTGAAATTCGGCTGTGTATTAAAAATACTTCTATGGAAAGCAAGTGCTCTATAAAAAGGGCAAAAAAAGCTAATGTGAGAATAAAAGTTACACAAACCTGTAGAAAGGCATGGTACCAGTAATGAGAGAATTGATAGGCATATTTCGAATTCTTATGCCCCAATAGACAAACGAAGTAATACTTTAGAATTATTCTTTTCATTTTCTTATGGGTGAGCGTTACATCTGCTTGTAGCTAAATAGCCGAGAACTCAAATAACCTTTGTTCATTGTCAACAACGGTGATTTCAATTTTAATATATTCCTCGGGGAGTAAATCTGCTACTTTAGAAGGCCATTCCACTAAACAGTAATTGCCGCTGTAGAAATACTCTTCGTAGCCGATATCATAGGCTTCTTGCAGGTTTTTTAGTCGGTAAAAGTCGAAATGATAAATAGGCCCATCTTTGCTTTCGTATTCGTTAACGATAGAGAAAGTAGGGCTGCTTACTATATCTTCAACACCAATAGCTTCACAGAGTGACTTGATAAAAGTAGTTTTTCCGGCAGCCATATCTCCTTCAAAAATGAAGAATTTTTGTCCTTTGGCATAAGCCAAGAGTTCTTGGGCAACTTTAGGCAATTCATTAGCGCTATTAATGGAAATCTGCATTTTTAAGATTATAAATTTTATTCTCCTCTTCGTTATTCTCTCCCTTTTGGGGAGAGATGCCGATAAGGCAGAGAGGGGCTTTTACTTCGAACTATAAGTTACAATAGGAATAATCATTTCTTCCATAGAGATACCTCCATGTTGGAATGTTTCGTTGTAATAGTTTACAAACTGGTTATAGTTGTTCTGATACACGAAATACTGATCTTCCTTTGCAAAAATATAATTAGAACTGATATTTACCTTAGGTAATTTTGCATCATGCGGATTTTTGATCAAAAACACCTCTTTAGGATTAAAATTGAGGTTTTTACCTTGTTTGTAACGCAAGTTGGTGTTGGTACTTCTATCTCCAATTACTTTACTAGGCGTTTTAACCCTTATGGTTCCGTGGTCGGTGGTGATGATCAATTTCACACGTTTTTGTGAGATTTTTTTAATCAACTCTAACAAGGGCGAATGTTCAAACCAAGATAAGGTTAGCGAACGATAAGCTGCATCGTCATTGGCCAACTCTCTAATCATTTGCATATCGGTTCGAGCATGCGAAAGCATATCCACAAAATTATATACGATGGCGTTAAATTCATTATGCATTAGATTGTTAACTTGATCTAACAAATCTTTTCCTTGGTCGAAGGTGAGGATTTTATGATAACTGAACTTGCAATCTTTTCTTAAGCTGCGCTTGATTTGATCGTCCAAGAATGTTTCTTCATGTAGGTTTTTACCTCCTTCGTCATCATCATTTTGCCATAAAGAGGGAAAACGTTTTTCCATATCCAGAGGAGTTAATCCTGAGAAAATTGCATTTCTGGCGTATTGTGTTGCCGTTGGTAAAATACTCGAATAAGTATCTTCTTCTTCTAAACGGAAATGCTCAGAAATTAGCGGATTGATGATTTTCCATTGGTCGTACCTTAGGTTATCGATTAATATAAAGAAAACCGGGGTGGTGTCATTAATGAGCGGAAATACTTTTTTCTTGATCAGCTCATGAGAAAAAAGAGGGGCATCAGCACTTCCGTTAATCCAATCTAAGTAATTGTTCTCCACAAACTTTGAGTATTGCATATTGGCTTCTGCCTTCTGCATGGTCAAAATCTCATGCATTTGAGGATCGTCTAATTTTTCTAGTTCTAACTCCCAGAAAACTAATTTTTTATAAACATCTACCCATTCATCATAGCTTAACTTGTCGTTTAAAGTCATGCCAATGTTTCTAAAATCTTGCTGATAAGCTGATGATGTTTTTTCGCTCACCAAACGCTTATTGTCAATCAGTTTTTTGATGGTCAATAAAACCTGCTTTGGATTTACCGGCTTAATCAAGTAATCATCTATTTTAGAACCGATGGCATCTTCCATCAGGTTTTCTTCTTCGCTTTTGGTGATGAGCACCACGGGAACATCAGAACGAATATTCTTAATGGCAGAGAGCGTTTCCAGACCAGTTAAACCTGGCATGTTTTCATCTAAAAAGACCAAATCGAAATGTTCTTTTCCAAAAGCCTCTAAGGCATCATTGCCATTTGTGAACGTACTTACAGCGTAGCCTTTTTCGTTCAGTAATAAAATATGAGGTTTTAATAAGTTAATTTCATCATCGGCCCACAATATCTTCGTTTCCTGCATTTTATATCCTTTTTGTGTAAATTAAGAGATTAAAAAGCGCTTAGCTTTTCTACTGTCGATAAAATTAGCAATTTTTGTACCGCATATACTTTTTTTAACCCTTTTTAAGATTTGAACAAAAAGAAAATCATTAACGACCCAGTTTATGGGTTTATCTCCATACCCTCAGAACTAGTTTTTGACCTTATTTCACATCGCTATTTTCAGCGTTTAAGGTACATTAAGCAGTTGGCGATGACCCATATTGTGTATCCAGGCGCATTAAATACCAGGTTTCATCATGCTTTGGGGGCAATGCACTTAATGAGCTTGGCTCTAGAAGTGTTAAAAAGCAAAGGTCACGAGATCAGTCCAGAAGAAGAAGAGGCCGCAACGATTGCTATTTTATTGCACGATATTGGTCATGGACCATTTTCTCATGCTTTGGAGCACACTTTGGTACGAGGAATTAAACACGAAGATATTTCGCTGTTAATGATGGATAAGTTGAACGAAGAGTTTAACGGAAGGTTAACTACCGCAATTAATATCTTTAAAGGAAAATACCATAGAAAGTTTTTCTGTCAGTTAATTTCTGGTCAGGTAGATTTAGATAGGATGGACTATCTTAATCGGGACAGTTTTTATACAGGGGTTAGCGAAGGCGTCATCAGTTTTGACCGTATCATTAAAATGTTCAACATTGTTGACGATCAATTGGTGGTTGAAGAAAAGGGGATTTATTCTGTAGAGAAATTTTTAATTGCCCGCCGTTTGATGTATTGGCAGGTTTATTTGCATAAGACCGTAATTGCCGGAGAACAGCTTTTGGTTAAAATACTAGAAAGGGCAAAAGAACTCTCTTCTAAAGGAATAGACTTGTTTGCTACTCCCGCTTTACAACACTTTCTGAAAGGAGATGTGAATGAAATGAATTTCTTTGAGGAGGAAATTCATTTGCAGCAATTCTCTAAACTCGATGATCAGGATATCTATGCATCTGTAAAAGTGTGGGAAGATAGTGAGGATTTTGTCTTGTCTCAGCTTTGTAAGATGTTGAATGCCCGTAAGTTGTATAAGGTAGAAATTAGTAACGAAGCACCTAAGCCCGAACGATTAAAGCTGTTGAGATCCCAAACAGCGGCATCTTTAGGCATCAATGAAGAAAATCTTGCTTATTTTGTGTTTACAGATACCATTACTAACCGTGCCTACAATGCCGAAAGCAGTAATATTAATATTTTAATGAAAAATGGATCTTTATCAGATATTGCTAAAGCATCAGATTTATCTAATTTAGAATCATTAGACAGAACGGTGAAAAAGCATATATTATGCTACGTGAGAGGTATTTAGCAATTTTTAACAAAATAATGAGACAAATTCCCCGTTAATTCGTCTTACTAATACCAAGGATTGATAATTTGTTCATATCGATTTAACATTTAACTTTGTAACATGCAATTTACTGCCAAGCAGATAGGCGAATTTTTAAACGGAACAATAGAAGGCGATGAAAACGCTAAAGTGAGTACGCTTTCTAAAATAGAGGATGGCAAGCTTGGCTCTCTTTGTTTTTTATCTAATCCTAAGTACGAGAACTTCCTTTACACTACGGAAGCTTCTGTTGTGATCGTATCTAAAGATTTTGTGCCCACCCAACCCACCAAGAGTACGCTGGTAAAAGTACAGGATCCTTATAGTGCATTTTCTGTGTTACTGGATAAGTATAACGAAGTAGCGAATATGAATAATGATGAGGTTGGTATCCACAACTCTTCGTATGTTCATCCAACGGCTACCATTGGGCAAAATGTTTACATAGGACCTTTTTGTTGCGTAGAACAAAATGTAGTAATTGGCGATAACGTTAAGGTTTACGCACAGACCTATATTGGTGCTGATAGTAAGATTGGCAGTAACTGCGTATTTTTTTCTGGCGTTAAATTGTATAAGCAAACTATTGTTGGGGATAGGGTGGTGATTCACTCTAATACCGTAGTAGGTAGTGATGGCTTTGGTTTTGCTCCACAAAAAGACGGTTCTTACAACAAGATTCCCCAAATAGGAAACGTTGTAATAGAGGATGATGTAGAAATTGGCGCTAATACAAGTATTGATAGGGCAACCATGGGATCTACCTTTGTGCGTAAAGGTGTTAAGTTAGATAACCTGATCCAGATAGCACATAATGTTGATGTTGGTGCCCACTCGGTGGTGGCTGCGCAAACAGGTATTTCTGGAAGTACCAAACTTGGCGATAATTCGGTTATTGGCGGCCAGGTAGGCATTGCAGGCCATTTGAATTTGGGTAAAAGAACCCAAGTAGGTGCCCAAGCGGGAATAAATTTTGATACTGAAGAAAATAAACAATGGCACGGAAGTCCGGCACAACCGTTAAAAGAATGGATGCGCTCTACCGTGATATTTAAAAAGTTGCCAGAAGTTGATAAAAGGGTAAGAGAGCTAGAAGCTAAAATAGCAGCGCTTACTGCTATGGTAGAGAAAATGACAACAACACAAACATCATAATGAACGTTAAGCAAAGAACTATAAAAGGCGAGATCTCGGTTAAGGGAGTTGGGCTACATACAGGTGCCAATGTAACTTTAACTTTTTGCCCAGCACCAGAAAATCACGGATTTAAATTTCAGCGAGTTGATTTGCCCGGGGAACCAATTATTGATGCAGATTGCGATAATGTAACTGATACTGCTAGAGGAACTACCATTACCCAAAATGGCGCAAGTGTAAGTACCGTAGAGCACGTAATGGCTTCTTTGGTGGGAATGGACCTAGATAATGTTCTGATTAAAGTTAATGGTCCGGAAACCCCAATTATGGACGGTAGTTCGATAAAGTTTATTGAAGTACTGGAACAAGTTGGAATAGCTTTGCAAAGCGCAGACAGAGAGTACTATACCATTCCTCATAATATTACCTATACCGAGCCGGAAAGAAGCGTTGAAATTGTGGCTATGCCGTTAGACGATTATCGTTTTACTTGCATGATCGACTATAATTCTCCGGTTTTGGGTAGCCAGCATGCAGGGATCACCACTATTGGCGAATTTAAAAAGGAAATTGCTTCATGTAGAACTTTCTGTTTCTTACATGAATTAGAATATCAATTACAGCACAACCTCATTAAGGGAGGCGACTTGAATAACGCCATTGTAATTGTAGATAAAGAAGTAACCAAAGAGGAATTGCAACATTTGGCGAAAATCTTTAATCGCGAAGAAATTGATGTTGCCCCACAAGGTATTTTAAATAATATGGAATTGCGCTATCAAAATGAGCCTGCCCGTCATAAATTATTAGATATGATTGGTGATTTGGCTTTGGTAGGCGTTCATTTAAAGGGCCATATTATGGCGGCAAGACCTGGTCATGCAGCCAACGTTGCTTTTGCCAAAAAAATAAAAGCGGCAATTAAAAAAGAGAAAGGCAAAAAGAAGTTAAATACCTACGATGTAAATGCGAAGCCGCTTTACGATGTGGTAGATATCATGAAGATTTTGCCGCACAGACAACCTTTTCTATTTGTAGACAAGGTATTGGAGCTTAGTAAAACTCACGTGGTTGGCGTTAAAAACGTAACCATGAACGAAGAATTCTTTAAAGGCCATTTCCCTGGTGCACCAGTTTTTCCTGGTGTAATACAGATTGAAGCCATGGCACAAACAGGAGGTATTCTTGTGTTGAGTACTGTTCCTGATCCAGAAAATTACCTAACTTACTTCCTTAAAATAGATAATGTGCGTTTTAGAGCGCAGGTTCTCCCAGGAGATACCATTGTTTTTAGGTGTGATTTGGTAGAACCGATGAGAAGAGGAATTGCACAAATGAAAGGTGTTGGAATGGTAGGGGAAAAAGTTGTAGTAGAGGCAGAGATGATGGCACAAATTGTTAAAGTTAAAGAAAGCGAAATCACGAAATGATACAACCCCTAGCATATATCCACCCGCAGGCTAAAATTGCGGATAATGTAGTAGTAGAGCCATTTGCGGTGATACACAAAGATGTCGAAATTGGCGAAGGAACTTGGATTGGTTCAAACGTAGTCATCATGGATGGCGCTCGTATTGGAAAGAACTGTCGTATATTTCCTGGTTCCGTAATTTCTGGTGTGCCACAAGATTTAAAGTTTGCTGGAGAAATCACTACAGCAGAAATTGGCGATAATACCACTATCCGCGAATGCGTAACCATTAACAGGGGTACAAAAGATAAGTGGAAAACGGTAGTGGGTAGCAACTGCTTGATACAAGCATACTCACATATTGCCCATGATTGTTTGGTGGGTAATAACTGTATATTTTCTAACAGCACTACCTTAGCAGGGCATATTACCATTGGTGATTATGTTGTGCTGGCAGGTTTGGTTGCCATTCACCAATTTGTGAAAGTTGGCTCGCATGCCTTTGTAACTGGAGGCTCGTTGGTTCGTAAAGATGTTCCTCCTTATGTTAAGGCCGCAAGAGAACCGCTTTCTTATGTAGGGATCAATTCAGTTGGTTTGCGTCGCAGAGGTTTCTCTTCTGATCAGATCAATGAAATACAAGAAATTTACCGCGTACTTTTCGTTAAGAACAACAATGTAACCAAGGCCCTAGATATGATAGAGGCAGAATTCCAACCTACTGAAATTCGTGATGAGATTGTTGATTTTATACGCAACTCGAATAGAGGCGTAATGAGGGGTTTTGGCTCTGGTAGCTAAATTAGATATGCAACCAGCAAGGGCTACTATATTGTAGCTCATGCTAGCTTCATCACCTTTAAAAACAAACATTACTCTAATGAGAATTATCCTTGAGAATTTAGGTAGACGATTTAATAAAGAGTGGATCTTTAAAGATATCAGCTACGTTTTTTCTCAAGGACAGAAATATGCCATACTAGGACCAAATGGTTCTGGTAAATCTACTTTGCTAAGTGTTTTGCTTGGCAATTTAACGCCTTCGGAGGGCAAGATCAACTACAGCGATCAAACGGAAATTCTTCCTGAACATATCTTTAGCTCCATTAGTTTAGCTGCTCCCTACCTAGACTTGGTAGAGGAATTTACCTTACAAGAAACCATAGATTTTCACTTCAAATTTAAAAACTACCAAGAAGGCTTTAATGCAGCTTCGGTGTTAGATTTGTTGGCTTTAAGCAAGGCTGAAGATAAGCCTTTGAAATATTTTTCTTCTGGTATGAAGCAGCGGACTAAGCTTGCGTTGGCTTTTTGCGCTGATACACCTATTTTAGTTTTAGATGAGCCCACCTCAAATTTAGATACTCAAGGAACAGATTGGTACTTAAGCCTAGTCGATAAATTTGCGAAAAACAGATTGGTTTTGGTAGGGTCAAACCAGTCTTATGAGTACGATTTTTGCGAGCGGCATTTGAATATCCTTGACTACAAAAAGTAAAATTTATATGATAAATGTGCCAAAACATAGGTTTAAACCCAATTAAAGCACATTGTAAAAATATTTCAAATTCACTATTGTGTAATTGAAATATTGTTTTTACCTTTGCGGCACGAAATAAGGGCAAAATATTAAAGTTCAAATTTCAGAAAATGCCAGAGGCATTTGATATAAAATAGAAATACAAGTACCAAAGTTTTATCAATTGAAACGAAGAGTTAAGGTTGATGTAAGAACGGAGGATACATATAAAGAGAAAAATAAATTTTCATAGTTTAGTTTTAGGTTTAGGTTGATTGTGGCTTCGGAGTGGTTCCCGAAGCCATCTTTTTTTGCACTAAATTTTAAAAATTGTTTTTACCTTGCAGCGTTAAAAATAAAAAGTATTTAAGTATAAATTAGTAATGGCAAAGGCATCAGAAATAAAAACAGGTAATATCCTTCGAGTTAATAACGAATTGGTAACTGTTGATGAGTGGAATCACCGCACACCAGGTAAAGGCGGTGCTTTTTACACTGGAAAATTTCGTAACATTAAAACAGGTAGACTTGTAGAAGCACGTATGAATACCGACGAAGCTGTTGAGATCTGTCGTGTAGAAACAAATGATTACCAATACTTATATGAAGAAGGTGATTCTTTAGTGGTAATGGATAACAACAGTTACGAGCAGTTTAATGTTTCAAAATCACTTTTTGGTAATGCGATTAAATTCCTTAAAGAAGGAATGACTGTAATTGTTTCTATCGAAAGCGAGGAGCCTATTATGGCACAGTTACCAAACTTCGCTGAATTTGAAATTACTTATTCGGAGCCTGCGGTAAAAGGAGATACTTCTACAAATGCATTGAAAGCGGCAACGTTGGAAAATGGAGTAGAGGTTAAAGTTCCTTTGTTTGTAAACCAAGGTGATAAAATTAAAGTAGATACGCGTACTGGTGAGTATGTAGAGCGTGTAAAATAGGATCAGGATTACTTACCTTGATCTTAAATAAAATTGATGGCTTTGGATAGATTTCCAAGGCCATTTTTTATAACTTAGTATTTTCGCTGTCATCCAGAGCGCAGCGAAGGATCCATAAAGAACATCCATCACTAATTGTGGCAGATAAATCAACTATTAGAAAGCAAGTTTTACAGCAAAGAAAAGCGTTATTAGACGATGAGTTCTTGTCATTGAACCAATTGCTTTTGGCGCAGTTTAAAACGCTTGATTTTTCGGGAGTTAGCAGTATCCATGTTTTTTTACCTATTGTAAAGAAGCGAGAGCCCGATACTTTTTTAATGATAGATTGGTTGCAGCAAAATCACCCGAAGATCCATATTGTGGTTTCTAGGGCAAATTTTGAGGATCATTCCATGAGCCACCATCCTTTTAGTAAGAAAGATTTAAAAGAAAATTCCTACCATATTCCTGAGCCGCAAACTACGACTATTTTTGAGGGGAAAATTGATATGGTTTTGGTTCCCTTACTCGCTTTTGATCAGAAGGGGTATAGAGTAGGCTACGGGAAAGGCTTTTATGACAGGTTTCTATCAGGCATTAAGGCTCAAAGCGTAGGGATTTCTCTATTTGAAGTTAACTTGGATGAAATTTCAGATGTGCATAAAGATGATGTTCGTTTAGATTTATGCCTTACGCCAAAGCAAGTTTATCGATGGTAGGCTCTCTTCTGTCTTTGAGAAAACAGAGGGCATGCGTATTTGGGCTACATTTCGATGCTAAGAAAAAGATGGTTGAACAAGAAGGCTAAGTTTTTCCAACCCATATGGCTTTAAATCTTTTTTATACCTTTGAACTCATTTCAAACAACAATTATGGAAAAGGATTTTAGAATTACTACTGCAAAGCAATACGAAGATACCATGATCGCTATTTTTGAGATGCAGGAGCAAGAGGAACCTTTAACTGCAAAGGAGTTGGCTGATATGGAGATTATGGCTAAGGCTGCTCAGCGTTACGAAGACGAGGAACTTTAACTTCTTAATTTATACCGCAGATTTTACAGATTTAACCGCAGATTTAGATATTTGCGTGAACTGCTAAGAAAATCGGCGGATATCAGCGGGAAATTTAGCTTCTTTAATAAAGTCACTAATCAAGTAAGCAATCGTTTTGCCAATCGTTTCATCTTTTCTACCGTCGTTTAATTCGTAAGCTCCCTCGCATATGTGTAGATAACCGAAAGGCTGTTTTGTAGATAAAACCACTTTTCGTACCTCATTTAACGAAAACGCGCTTGAGGTGGCGGCACTTGATAAAGCATTACTGATGCTGTCTAAGTCTATTTCTAAGCCAAGGGGCGATTTTACGTCTTTTAAGAGCTTTTTTACTTCGATGTGGGCATCATTGTGTTCTTTCAGCAAATCGTCGAAATAAGCGACTTTAATGCCTTTGTTTTTGGTAATGAAATCTAATTGCGCATCACTCACATAATTTTGATGCAAACCAAGAACTCGATACTGATCCAAAAAGCCGTCTTTAATTGCGGTACTAAAACCGTTGCCGCTATGTCTGCCTTCTGCTGGGTTACGTAAATCGGTATGTGCATCAATGTTAAGCACATTAATTTTCGTTTGCAATGCCAAAGAGGTTCCTTTAATAATTGGATAACAGTTGTTATGTCCACCACCAATAACGATAGGGATTTTTCCTGCTTCAACTATTTTTTGAATAATCGGATAAACTAAACCATCTATTTCTGCAACGGTTTCCCTTAGTTTGGCAATGTCATTCGAGTTGTTTTCTGGTATTTCGAATTCTCCCAACACCAAGATGTCTTCTCCTTTAAGAAATTGATTTTGCTGTAGGTTGAGGAATGTTTTTAATGCTGGCTTCCATGCGGTTGATGCTCCACCAATGCCGTAATTAGCCCTTACACCAATATCTTCTGGGATGCCAAGCAGTACGAACTTCGCTGGAGATTGTCGTAGAATTTCAGAAGAGATTGCTTCGCTACGCTCGCTATGACGATAGCAATTAATTTTTTCCCCGAGCTTTGTTTCTCCGTCTCGCTTGTTAACCAAGCTTAAGATCTCGCTCTGCGAAAAAACTTTAAAGCTAGCCATGATAAACTTCTCCGTTTAAAATTACGGTTTCTACCTGACTTTGACCGAAACTATAAGGCAAATAGGCTAAAGAACTCATTGGTCTGGTAATAAATAGGTTTGCCTTTTTGCCAATGGCGATGCTTCCAATTTGATTGCTTAATTCCATGGCTGCTGCTCCGTTTAGCGTAGCGGCGTTTACGGCCTGCTCGGGCGTCATTTTTAATTTGATGCAACCCAAAGAAACCACAAAATTCATATTTCCAGATGGCGTAGAGCCTGGGTTATAATCGCTGGCCAGTGCAACAATGGCATTGCTGTTGATTAAGCCTTTGGCGTTTGCAAATGGAATGTTGATATAGAAAGAACACGATGGTAGTAAAGTGGCAATGGTATTACTTTCACTCAAAGCTTTTAAAACTTTTTCATCAGTTTCTTCCAAATGATCTACCGAAACGGCTTGGTGTTGAATACCAATTTGTACAGCTCCAGAGCTAGACAATTGATTGGCATGGATTTTTGGCTTTAAACCATACGTAGTAGCTGCGGTTAAAATTTGAGCCGTTTCTTCGTTCGAAAAGAAGCCTTTCTCACAAAAGACATCGATATAATCTGCTAAATTTTCTTCGGCAACCTTTGGTAAAAGCTCATTGATAATTAAATTGAGATATCCCTGATGGTTATTTTTAAACTCAGTTGGATAGGCATGTGCTGCCAACAATGTTGCTTTGATCGGAATTGGAAATGCAGCTCTGAGGCTTTTAATTACCCTCAACATTTTCAGTTCGCTTTCTACCGTTAAACCATAACCACTTTTGATTTCTAAGGCACCGGTGCCCTGTTTGATCATATCTTTTAGGCGAATACTGGCACTTTCAAAAAGTTCATCTTCAGTAATATGCTGTAGTTTATTCGCCGAGTTTAAAATGCCTCCTCCAGCTGCCGCTATTTCTTCGTAGGTTTTGCCTGCAATTTTTAGCGCAAATTCTTCTTCCCGTGGAGCAGCAAAAACGATGTGTGTGTGGCTATCGCACCACGAAGGGAATACAAACCGACCTTCTGCAGAGATTTGAGATGTGAGATTTGAGATGTGAGAAGGCATTTCGCTCATCAAACCAAAATCTTTAATTAAGCCATTTTCTAGCAATAACCAGGCATTTTCTAAAATAGGAAGACCATTTAGTTCGCTACCGCGAAGAAAAAGCTTTTCTTTTGGATGAACGCCTACAAGGGCTTTGATATTGGTAATGAGCATATCTGGTTAACTGTTGTCAAGCGATTAACCTTTTATTGTAATTCCAACAAAATAGGGCAGTGGTCACTGTGTAGCGCATCGGGTAAAATACGTACATTTTTTAATCTACTTTCCAATTCTCGGGTGGTTAGGTGGTAATCGATACGCCAGCCTAAGTTCTTCCCTCTTGCACCTGCACGATAGCTCCACCAGGTATAATGATGCGGATCTTGGTTAAAATGACGGAATGAATCTATAAAACCATTGTTAATGAAAAGTTCCATCCACTCCCGTTCTTCTGGCAAAAAGCCAGATGAATTGGCATTAGATTTTGGGTTATGAATGTCGATCGCTTTATGGCAAATATTATAATCTCCAGAAATGATTAGGTTTGGATATTGCTTTCTTAACTCTCCAATGTAACCATCAAAAAACTTCATGAATTCATATTTTTTCCCCTGTCTTTCATCGCCACTAGAACCAGATGGCAGGTAAACACTCATCAGTGAAAAATCGTCGAAATCAGCTCTTAAAATTCTGCCTTCAGCATCAATCCATTGTTCGCCACAACCGTATTCTACATGGTTAGGTTTTACTTTGCTGAAAATTGCAACACCACTATAGCCTTTTTTCTCTGCCGGAAACCAGTAATGATGATAGCCCAAATGTTCAATCAGCGCTAAAATATCCGGGATTTGCTCTTTTAGTGCTTTTACTTCTTGTAGGCAAACCATCTCTGCATCTGTAGACTGAAGCCAAGTGAATAAACCTTTTGTTGCTGCGGCACGAATGCCATTTACGTTGTATGATATGATTTTCATTTATTTTTTCTTTCTGCTTTCTTTAATTCTTTCTCTAGTTTTTTTGCCTCACGCTTTTTGAGTACGGTCACGGTTATTTTTACATCTTCTTTTGGGCGATTTGCAGTTCCGGTTTCTACGCTAGCAATACTATCAATCATCTCTATGCCTTTAACCACTTCTCCATAGGCTGTATAATTTCTATCCAAATGTGGCGTGCCGCCGATGGTTTTGTAAACTTCGCGTTGGTAATCGGGAATTTTATGTTGTAATCTATTCTTTTCTACAGTATTCAATTGATCATCGGTGAAAACTTTGCCCTGCACCAAGTAAAACTGGCTACTGCTAGAAGCTTTCTCTGGATTGTTATCTCGTGCTGCCGCTAAAACTCCTTTTTTGTGAAATAAACTATCTCTAAACTCGGCAGGTACCGTATATTTTGGACCTCCATCACCAAGCAAGGCATCGGGCTTTGCATTTTTCGATTCTGGGTCGCCACCCTGTATCATAAAATCCTTAATTACCCTGTGAAAAATGGTGCCGTTGTAAAAGCCTTCTTTAGCCAGTTTTAAGAAATTGTCACGGTGTAAAGGGGTTTCGTTGTAAAGCCTAACAATGCACTCGCCTTTAGTGCTGCTTATTTTAACATATTGATATTTTGGCTTTGCAGCATACGCAAAACTACAGCAGAATAAGGCACAAATCAATAAGAGTTTTTTCATGATGAATTGAATTTGCGCTAAGTTATTTAAAAAAAATATCGTCTCATAATTAGCCACAGATACACAGATTTAATTCAATAATGATTTCTTATTTTTTTTTATGATAAAGATTAATTTGTGCATTCCGCATTAATCGGAACAGGTACTGTGGCTAAAATTGTCTGCCTAAAGTTGAATTATCTTCTGCAGTTATACCCTCAAAAAATAATTAGCTACTTTAGTGATTAATGAAGCTATACATCAAAAATATGGTATGCGACCGCTGTAAAATGGCGGTAGAAACGGTGTTCGGTAAATTAGACTTAAATCCAAGAAGTGTGGTTTTGGGAGAGGTTGAGTTGGAGGAAGAGAAACTATCCGATTCAAAATATCAGGAAATGAAAGTCGCTTTGGAAAACCTAGGTTTTGAATTATTGGAAGATAAGAAGAAAGCTCTTGTTTCTCAAATTAAGGCGGTAATTGTGGAGCTAGCTCATTATACAAAAGAGCCGTTAAAAGTAAATCTATCTGAATATCTGAGCAATAAGCTAGGCTCTGATTATTCGTCGTTAAGCAATATTTTCTCCATAGAAGAAAGTAATACTATTGAGCATTATTACATTCAACAAAAAATAGAGAAAGCCAAAGAATTGCTCAGTTACGGTGAGCTGACTTTGAGCGAAATTGCATTTCAATTGAATTATAGTAGCGTGGCTCATCTTTCGGCACAATTTAAAAAGGAAACCGGATTGACACCTTCTCAGTTTAAGCAAGATTTAAAGCGGAATACTTTAGATAGGGTGTAGGTTGTCACCGCTGATTTAAGATGGTTTTATTTTGTACAGTCGTATTTAATAGCAGCGTACAGTTCTAAAATCTACGGGAAAATTCTCAATCCATCATCTGCTTTCTTAACATACATCAACTTTTTGTCAGTTGCACTGTTTTAACTTTGTGTTCAAATTAATTAAAGACAAAAAGCATGAAAAGATTATTCTTATTTTTATTAGCAACGAGCTTAAGTGTAGCGACGTTTGCTCAAACCAAATGGACGGTAGATCCGATGCACTCTTTTGTGAACTTCTCGGTTAAACATTCTGGAATCTCATTTGTAGATGGTTCATTCAAGAAATTTGATGGTGAAATTGTAGCTTCAAAAGCTGATTTAACCGATGCGAAAATCAATTTTACTGCAGATGTAGCCAGCATTAATACAAGTGTTGAGATGCGTGATAATCACTTAAAATCTGATGATTTCTTTAATGCAGAGAAATTTCCTAAAATCACTTTTGTAAGTACTTCTTTCAAAAAAATAAAAGGTAACACTTATGTGTTGGCAGGTAAGTTAACCATTCGTGATGTGACTAAAGATGTGACTTTTGCGGTAGTATACGGAGGAACTGCAAAAGATCAACAAGGTAATTCTAAAGCTGGATTTTTAGCTACAACTAAGATCAACCGTTTAGATTATAATGTGAAATATGATCCAACTGGCGCTGGTATTGGTAAAGACGTAAATATCACTTTGAACTTGCAATTTGCGCAAGCGAAATAATATCCATTGTCACATTGAGCTTGTCGAAATGTATGCTTCGACAGGCTCAGCATGACACAGTCAACTAAAAATGAACACACTCAATCAATTCAAAAGCTTTACTTCTAATCTGCCACAAAGTGAAATCATGCCTGCATTATTTATGGGGCACGGTTCGCCGATGAACGGAATCGAAGTAAATGAGTTCAGTACGGGTTGGACGGATATGGCTAGGTCTATCTCTCTGCCTAAAGCTGTTTTAGTGGTTTCTGCGCATTGGTTTACCCGTGGCACCAAAATTACTGCGATGGATTTTCCACCAACCATCCACGATTTTGGAGGCTTTCCGCAAGCTTTGTTCGATGTACAATATCCAGCTCCTGGAAACCCAGAATTAGCGAAGGAAACAGCCAATCTTATTACATCTACGCCTGTAGAACTAAACCACGATTGGGGCTTAGACCACGGTGCTTGGACAGTAATTAGACATATGTATCCAAATGCTAATATTCCAGTACTGCAATTGAGTATAGATTACACTAAAGGAGCGCAGTATCATTATGATTTGGCAAAAGAACTATCCGCTTTGCGTAAGAAAGGAGTATTGATTTTGGGTAGCGGCAATATGGTGCATAATCTGCGTATGCTTAGTTGGGAAATGATCAACGGTGGTGGTTACGATTGGGCTAATGAAGCCAATGAAAAATTCAAATCTGCGATTGTAAATAAAGATCATCAATCACTTATCAATTTTGAGCAGATGGGTAGTGATGTGCGTTTGTCTATTCCAACGCCAGAACATTATTTACCACTCATGTACACTCTGGGACTACAAGGGGATAAGGAGCAAGCCTTTTTGTTCAATGATAAAGCGGTTGGCGGTTCATTAACGATGACTTCGGTGAAGGTGGGTTAATTACCCTATAAGAATTTTAAAGCAACCCTCTCTGGCTACGCCATCTCTCACAGAGGGAGAGAATTGTAAAGTTCACTAGACGTATTTCTACTCTTTCCGTTGATAAGGAAATTCCATTTTCCTTTTCTTGCCACCAATTTTTCCTTCAATCCAGGCAAAAAGCTCATCTTTTCCTTTGTTTTGATACACTATTTGCTGAGGAAAATCATGCTGTTTGTTCTCGAAGGTAAAAGTGTCATTGTTTGAAGAAACTAGTTTGAAATCCGTTCTCCCTTCATTGCCTTTTTCATAGCCGGTAACGCAGTAATACCATTCGCTTTTGATCTTTTTTAGCACAACAGATTCTGTTAAAATACTATCACCTTTAGCGTTGAATTTATGTGAAGTGCCAGTTAAACTATCGCTATGTTTTTGCCAGCGCTCTATAATTTTACCAGTTTTCGTTTTCATTTCCCATTTTCCGAGAAAGAAATCAAAGGCTTTTATCGTTGGTTTTTGTGCCGAGACGTAACATGAAATAGCAATCAACACTAAGGTTAGGTATAAGTTTTTCATTAATTTTTGAATTTTTGCCACAGATGCACAAATAGATTTTTAATATTATATCATAAAATCTGTGGCTAAATAACTACATAATTCGTTTTAACATTTTCAAGACCCATTGCTTAGCTTGATATGGCGGGTAAACTAAACTATTGAAATCTAAACTTCTTTGCGTTACTACAGTACGTTCGTGAGAGAAGTTTTTGAAACCAAAAAAACCGTGGCTGCTACCCATTCCGCTATGGTTTGCGCCGCCAAAAGGTAATTTCGGATTGGCAATATGCATCAAAACATCATTAACACAAGTGCCACCAGCACTTGTTGATTTGATGATTTTCTTTACGTTATTATTGCTGTTGCTAAAAATGTAGAGCGCCAAAGGTTTCTGTTTTCCGTTTACAAAAGCAATGGCTTCCTCTAAATCTGAGTAGGGTATCACTGGTAAAATCGGCCCGAAAATCTCCTCCTCCATGATCATTGCATCTTTAGGGATTTGGGTAATTAAAGAAGGATAAATGGTCTGCGCCTTGTCGTCTGTCTTTCCTCCCCAGTTAATTCTTGCCCCTTTATCTACAGCTTCGGTTATTAGATTACTTAGTCTTTCAAAATGCTTTTTGCTAATAATTTTCCCATAAACTTCAGTATTGATTTCATCTGTCGTTTTAAAGTACATTTCCGTTGCGAATTGCTTGTATAGGCCCACAAATTCGTCTAAGCGATCTTGGTGGATGAGTACATAATCAGGGGCGATACAGGTTTGTCCGGCATTGACCAGTTTGCCCCAGGCAATTTTCTGCGCTGCTTTTTTTAAATCTACGTCTTTATCAATGAGGGTTGGCGATTTTCCGCCTAATTCTAGCGTTATCGAAGTAAGATTCTTAGCTGCGGCCGTCATCACTACTTTGCCGATTTCGGTGCTACCCGTAAAAAAGATATGGTCGAAGGGTAACTCCAACAATTGCTGAGAAATGTTAGCATTGCCTTCAATGCAGGCAACATGTTCTTCATCAAAAGTATCTAGAATGAGTTTTGTGATAACTTTGCTCGTTGCTGGACTTAATTCTGAAGGTTTTACTATGGCACAGTTTCCTGCTGCAATTGCAGAAATCAACGGCGACATGACCAGTTGAAATGGATAATTCCAAGGGGCGATAATTAAGCAAACACCCTTAGGTTCGTAATAGATCCTATTTTTAGCAAATGGGTTGCTTAATGTTTTTCCAACGCGTTTGGGCGACATCCAGCTTCGAAGGTTACTGATGGCAAAATCAATTTCGCCATAGATGAAGAAAAGCTCTGTTACCGAGGCCTCGAAATGGCTTTTTCTTAAATCTTTACGCAGCGCAAAATAGATGGCATCTTCATTTTCTTGAATGGCAGTTCTTAGTTTTCTCAGTACATCTATGCGTTGTAGTGCATTGCTTTGCCTTAACACATATTGATGTGTTTGCTGATTTTTAAATACACAGCTAATTCTGTTCATGAGCCCTTACCAATAGCAAGAATAATTGTTAAATATAGTTAAACGCCAATAAAACTTTCTTATAATTACAAGCAATTTAGCATTTTGTAATTACACAGTGTTTCGTATAACATCATGAAAAGGTATCTGTTTCTATTTTCTGTTTTATTTTTTTCCCTTCAGCTAAAAGCACAAACTTTAAAACCAGATGTTTTTGTAGTTGGAAATAACAACGCTGCCGTTGCTGCGGCCATACAAGCAGCACAATCAAATGTAAAGACCATTTTATTGTTGCAATCTGGCGGATTTGATATTGAACCAATAGGCAAGGATTTACACTCTGGTGTGCAGGCTACTTTTATCAAGAAGCTGAAATCGTTTCAAAAGCAAAGCGATAGTATTGTGGAAGTGAAGTTTGATAAGCTAACTGCAAATGAGGTGCTGACCAAATGGACGGATAGTATTAAAAACCTCACAGTAATTAAAAACGTAGTTTGGGTTAAGGCGGATAGATCTGGCAAAGGGTGGGTCTTTAAACTATCGAACGGAAAGACGGTAAGGCCGGAGGTGTTTATCAATGTTGCTGACCAAAAACTAAACACTGCTTTAAAAATAGACGGAACCAATGGCGGCACATGGGCTAAGTTCGATTATCAAAATCTGATTTATAAGACCAATGTAGCTGTTGGTAAAAATATAAATGGAAGTACTAACCACGGCTATTCTTTATATCAATTGTTGATGCCAACACAAGAAAACTTGGTTTATGTGAACGATCCGGCAAGTATGCTATTAGGGCAAGCTGCGGGGGCCATAGCGGCTTATGCTGGGTTTTTCAACCTCAAAATATCCGAATCAAACCTTAAAAAAATACAAGGCGAATTAATTGCTTTTAATACGAACTTGATTCCCTTTACAGACGTAGGTACAAAAGACGCCAATTGGAAAGCCATTCAAATGGTGGGGTTAACTGGAGTTTTAAAAGCCGAAGATGTGAATGGGAAATTGCTTTTCAATGCAGAAAAGTTAGTGAGTACTGCTGACATCCGTCAACCAATAAAAGACCATTACTATAAGGCTCAAATTTGGTTTGATGATTATAAAAGTGAGGTCATTACCATTGGTGCCGCACTAGATATGATCTGTTATGTAGGTAATAAAGCTTCCGAAACTACACGTAAAGAAGTGGAAAAAAAATGGAAAACGACCTATGCTTTTATCTCTGATTTCAATACGGAACGACAAATTTCAAAACGTGAATTAGCGGTACTTTTGCAAGATTATATGCCTCCTTTTAATGTTACGATAGATAAGACTGGCAAGATTTTGCGATAGTTTCATTAAACCACCTTAATTGTGCTAAGGTTTTTTGCGTGGTAAATAACTTTATGGTTCGTCTGTAACATTTGTTTTGCCTTTATTTTAGTCAATTTCTTTTTTGCATACCTTGCGGGTATAACATTAAACTAAAATGAAGAAATTATCATTTCTACTTTTCCTATTCACATCTGTTGCAAATGCTCAAGAACTAACTACGCTGTCTGTTCAAAAGATTATGAGAGACCCGAAATGGATGGGGACTTCTCCAGATAATTACCGCTGGTCGGCAGATAGTAAGACCATTTTTTTCAATTGGAATCCAGAGAATAAAGATAAAGCACAGCCATATAAGGTAAGTGTTACAGGGCAAAAAGTAGAAAAGGCATTAACTGATGAAGCGGAGAAGGGTACTATTATCAACTATGTTTACAATAAGGATAAATCTTTAGGTTTATTAGAAAAAGGTGGCGACATCTACTTGACTAATATCAAGTTGAAGAAAGAAACTAGGCTAACCAACACTTTAGAAAGAGAAAGCAATGCTAGATTTCTTTATAATAATGATATCATTTATCAGAGGGCAGACAACGTTTATCAACAAAATTTAATCACAGGCGAATTAAAGCAGCTAACCAATTTCGTAAAAACAAAATTATTAGATGCGCCAGTGCCAGCAGTAAGGTCAAATAGTCGTATTCCAATGGGTACTTCGGCACAAGATCTTTGGCTAAAAAATGACCAGACGGCTCTTTTCGATATCATTAAAAAAAGAAACGCAGAAGGTGGAAGTAGAGCCATGGGAAGAGGTAGGGAGGCCGCTAATGACATCGTAAAACCAAGAGTGATTAAACCAATTCATTTAGATGAAGATTTTATGACGGGATTGGTGGTTAGTCCTGATGGCAAGTACATTAGCTACAGGATATTAAAACAGGCCGTAGGCAATAAAAATACTATCGTTCCTAACTATGTAACGGCATCTGGTTACACGGAGGATATCAATGGAAGAACAAAAGTTGGAGAGGCCTTGTCAACTAGTATCACCTATATTTTTAATGTGGAAAAAGACTCGGTATACGCCTTGAACGTTTCGCAAATCCCAGGTATTAAGGACTTGCCAGACTATTTGAAGGATTATCCGAAGCAGTTGGAAGAACGCACCAAAAAGAACGAAGACAGAAAGGTCAACTTAAATGTGGTTAATTGGAATGAAAATGGTTCATTTGCCGTGATTACTGGTAGATCACAAGACAATAAAGATTTCTGGATTTTAAAGCTTGATCCATCAACTGGGCAGTTAACTTTAATTGATCGGCAGAGAGATGAAGCGTGGATTGGTGGCCCAGGTATAGCCCGCGATGTGAAATGGATTGATAACCAAAGGCTTTATTTCCAAAGTGAGGCCACAGGTTATTCGCATTTGTACACTTACAATTTAACTACTGGAGAGAAAAGACAATTGACTGCTGGTAAATGGGAAACGCAGCAAGTACAGCTTTCGAAAGATAAAAGCACTTTCTACATCAGCGCTAATAAGGAACATCCGGGTATTACGCATTTTTATAAATTGAATGCAAACGGAGGCGATTTGGTACAGATCACGTCCATGAAAGGAGGAAATGAAGTCACGCTTTCTCCAGACGAGAAATGGTTAGCGATCAATTATTCTTACATGGATAAACCCTGGGAATTGTATATTCAAGCTAATAAGCCAGGGGCGAAAGCAGTTAAAATCACCAAATCAACATCAACAGAGTTTGATGGTTACCAATGGCGTCAACCAGATTTAGTGTCCTTCAAAAACCGTCATGGCGATGAGGTGTATGCTAGAGTTTATCCTGCTAAAAATCCACATCCAAATCAACCAGCAGTAGTTTTTGTACATGGGGCAGGTTATCTGCAAAACGTACACTACTGGTGGAGCCAATATTTCAGAGAGTATATGTTCAATAATTTACTTGCGGATAACGGTTATACGGTAATTGATATCGATTATACGGCCAGTTCTGGTTATGGTCGTAACCACCGTACAGGTATTTATCGCCATATGGGAGGAAAAGATTTAACAGATCAAGTGGATGGTGTGAAGATGTTGGTAGAGAAATACGGTGTTAACCCTAAGAATGTAGGTTTGTACGGAGGTTCTTATGGTGGCTTTATCACACTGATGGGGTTATTTAAAGAACCTAATGTTTTTAAGTCGGGAGCTGCTTTACGTTCGGTAACCGATTGGGCTCACTACAATCAAGGCTATACTTCGAACATTTTGAACGATCCAATCAACGATCCAAATGCTTATAAGAAGAGCTCGCCAATTTACTTTGCAGACCAACTTAAAGGAGATCTGCTAATGTTGCACGGCATGGTTGATGTAAATGTACATTTTCAGGATATCGTCCGTTTAACGCAACGATTTATCGAATTGGGTAAGGATAATTGGGAGTTGGCCGTTTATCCTGTAGAAGACCACGCCTTTATAGAGCCAAGCAGTTGGACAGACGAATACAAACGAATTTTTAAGTTGTTTGAAAATACTTTGAAGAAATAAAGGATAAATCCTAACTTGAAAACGAATTAAATGAACTTTATAACCTATTCCGAAATGAAATTATTTAAACAGAAGCTAGTCATTTTTCTTGTATTGCTTACAAGTGCGTTTGTTAACAAAGCAGAAGCCTTTGTTGTTCATCACAATGCTATTTACAATTTCGATAAACCGAGTAAAGACAGCGTGATCAAGATTTTGGCTATTGGTAATAGTTTTTCTGAAGATGCCATTGAACATTATTTATATGGATTGGCCAAAGCTGGAGGTTATAAAGTAATTATTGGAAATCTATACATTGGTGGTGCACCTTTAGATCTACATTTGAAAAATGCCCAAGGAAACTTAGATGCTTACGAGTATAGAAAAGTTGGGCTAGATGGTAAGAAAGAGCGTTTTCCTAAAACAAGCCTAGCTAAAGCATTGGCCGATGAAAATTGGAATTATATTAGTTTCCAGCAATCTAGCCCCAAATCAGGGCTTTTTGAAACCTATGTTGAACCACTTCCTTTATTGTTTGATTACGTGAAAGGAAAAGCAACTAATCCTAAAGTGAAATATGTGTGGCACCAAACTTGGGCCTATGCTCAAAATTCTACTCATAATGGTTTTGCTAGTTACAATAAGGATCAAACTAAGATGTATAATGCAATTGTCGACGCTTCGAATAAAGTTAAAAGCTTAGTCCCAATAGATATTATAGTTCCTGCTGGAACGGCTATTCAAAATGCCCGCACCAAACTCGGTGATGTTTTATGCAGAGATGGTTACCATTTAGATTTAAATATTGGTCGTTATACAGCTTCTTGTACTTGGTACGATACCATATTTAAACAGAGTGTGGTTGGCAATACCTATAAGCCTGAAAAAGTGAATAGTGCCGATGCGTTGACTGCTCAGCAAGCGGCACATAAAGCAGTTAGTAAGCCATTTAAAGTCTCCAAGATCAAATAGAGAAATAATGAAAGCTCCGAGTTACAACTCGGAGCTTTTTTATTATAATGAAAATCTAATTTTATTTTCAGAGATATAGTTTTTGTCTATGGCCTATCAAAATTTAGTATCGATTTTGGATTGTCTTAGCGTTCCTTTTACACTATCTTTGTGGCAAGAAAATTTAAAACATTAAAATATTATGAGTTTCGTAGGTAAAAAATTCCCGAACATTACAGTTGATGCCATTTCTGAAATGGGTGACGATTTGAAAATCAACGTTTTTGAAGAAGCAGTAAAAAATAACTCTAAAGTATTATTATTCTGGTATCCAAAAGATTTCACTTTCGTTTGTCCTACTGAGTTACATGCTTTCCAAGCAGCTTTGGAAGATTTCAAACAAAGAAATACAGTAGTAATTGGTGCATCTTGTGATACAAACGAAGTTCACTTTGCGTGGTTAAACACAGCAAAAGATAATGGCGGTATTGAAGGTGTAACTTATCCTTTAATTGCTGATACACACAGACAATTAGCAGGTACTTTAGGTATCTTAGACCAAGAAGTTGACTATACTGAAGAAGGTGAAGAAGTTTTCTCTGGTTCAAACGTATCTTACCGTGCTACTTACTTAATTGATGAGACAGGTAAAGTATTCCACGAAAGTGTAAACGATATGCCTTTGGGTAGAAACGTTAAAGAATATATCCGTTTAATTGATGCTTATGCCCACGTACAGAAACATGGTGAAGTTTGCCCTGCTAACTGGGAAGAAGGTAAATCAGCAATGAACGCAACTAGAACTGGCGTTGCTGAGTACTTAAGCGCTAACTAAGCAGAATCTTGAACTTGGTTGTTCCATCACGACTAGGTTTGTCACATTGAGCTTGTCGAAATGTTTATCATTAGACTTCGACAAGCTCAGTCTGACACATTTAAATTGCTCTTTATCTAATCATTAACTATGCGATTTCTAAACTAACATAAGACTGTAAAAGTAATGTGATTGCATAGCTATTAAATTTTATATCATGTTTTTAGAATTAACAGAAGATAGTTTAAGCCAATACCTTTCAGATAATCAAAAGGTAATGGTACAATATGCAGCCTCATGGTGTGGTAACTGCCGTATCATGAAACCAAAGTTTAAAAAATTGGCATCAGAAAATGAAGATGTAGCTTTTTTAATTGTGGATGCAGAGAAATTTCCTGAATCAAGAAAATTTGCAAAAGTTGACAATCTACCCACCTTTGCTGCTTTTCAAAATGGCGCTTTAGTAGAGCAGGTTCAAACCAACAAAGCCGAAGTTTTAACCGATTTATTCGCTAAAATCAAGTAATTATGAAGGTTCCAGTAATTAGACAATTGTTTGAAAACTCAACACCAGAGCAATTAAATTCAACACTTGAAGTGTTGGAAGCATTTTGCGAATTTAGAGGAGTAAGTGAAGCTGAAGTTGATGTAGCCGGAGAAATGATTACCAACATCTGCGGTGCATTAGAAGTACACGAAAGTGTGAAAAGTGGTTTAGAGCCTCGTGAAGCGTTAAATGCTTTCTCTCAAAAAGTGATGGGTTCTATCGATAGATAGTTATTCAATAAATTAACAAAA
The DNA here is from genome assembly GCA_029959615.1 of Flavobacteriaceae bacterium PS02338. Lineage (GTDB taxonomy): Bacteria > Bacteroidota > Bacteroidia > Sphingobacteriales > Sphingobacteriaceae > Pedobacter. Next base: position 828,763 of record JASCOD010000001.1, read on the forward strand.
AAGCCCCGGCAATTTTGCCGGGGCTTTTTTGTTAAAGGTTTTTCCTGTATAAATTGTAAATCACTTGCTTGTCAAAGTCAGTTAATGTATGCGTAATGTCCGATTGGATGTAGTGAATTTTAAACGCCTCAATCGCATAATTTGAACGCAACGTATTATAGCCAATTACTTTTAAGCCCACAATTGGGTCAAAGTTTTCTGGAACACTGTCTAAAACATCATCGTACCATAAACCATAACCTTGTTGGGCTAATGTTTTCCAAGGAAAGTTCTTTGGGTCATTTTTACGGCCTGGCGCATAATCTGCATGACCAATAAAATTAGCTGTAGGAATGCTATATTTTTTCTTCAAGGTTTTTAATAATGCACATAAACTACTGATTTGTGCGTCGGTCCAAGGATCGGTAGTACCGTTGTTATCCATTTCAATGCCGATAGAGCAAGAGTTCATATCAGTCACATTGCCCCATTTTCCAGCCCCAGCATGTTGTGCTCTTAAATAATCGTTAACCATTTGCACTACCTTACCATCCCTACTTACCACATAATGCGAGCTGGTTTGTGTCTTTGTTATAGTAAAAGTTCTTAGGGTTTGTCCTAGCGAATCTTGTGCGGTATGGTGTATCATCACAAAATTTGGTTTACGTATGCCCATATTGGTGGTACCTACAAAATATTGCTCGTTAAATAGCGAGTCTATTTGTTGTCCTTCTGGTGGGGTAGCCTTTATGATTTTCGAGAATGCTTTGGCATTGCTCTTGTATACCTTATCGGTTGCTTTGTACTTGTACGTGCTGCAAGCAAGTAACAATGCACAGCCTATAAATAAAAATGAGAGTGGATTTTTTTGAAGTTTCATTTGTTTGGGTTAAGTGTAGGTCTGTCAACTATAAATTGCGAACTGTTTTATGTACTTTCCCGAAAAATAGGGACAAGTGATGTCTTTTGTTATTAAATTTGACGAATTAAATTTTTACTAATTTAGCACATTCACGCAAAAACCCGAAAAAACAATCGCATATGCGCAAAATAAATATCAAAATCGTTCAAGGAATCCTGCTAGGAACGGCAATGGCAACCGCTATAACTGCTTGCACTGGTAAAAATGCTAACGAAGATACTTCGGAAAAAAAGGAAATCGACTCGCTAACGGAATATGTAGCACAACGGTTGCCTATTTATGAAAAAGTGAGATTAAGTACCGATTTGAATTTGCTAACGCCAAATGAACGTAAGGTTTTGCCTTTACTCATAGAAGCAGCGCAGATTATGGACGAATTATTTTGGAAGCAAGCTTATCCGCAACGCGATAGTTTATTGGCAACGATTAAAGATGAAAAAACCAGGGAGTTTGTGAAGATTAACTACGGACCTTGGGATAGACTGAATGGGGATAAACCTTTTGTTGCGGGCATAGCCGAAAAGCCACTAGGTGTTACTTTTTATCCTTTGGATATGACCAAAGAAGAATTGGAAAAATCTGATGTAAAGGATAAACAAGGACTTTATTCTGTGGTGGTAAGAGAGAATGGAAAATTGACCTCTGTTCCATATCACCTTTATTTTGCTACTGAATTGCAGAAAGCGAGCAGTTTACTAAAACAAGCAGCTTTATTAGCAGATGATGCAGGACTAAAAAAATATCTTAACCTTAGGGCAGATGCTTTAGTTACTGACAACTATACCGCTAGTGATTACGCTTGGTTGGATATGAAAAACAACGGTTTGGATATCATCATTGGCCCAATTGAGAACTACGAAGATAAATTATTTAACGCTAGGGCATCATTTGAAAGCTATGTATTGGTAAAAGATAAAGAATGGAGTAAACGTTTGGCTAAGTATGTGTCTATGTTACCCGAACTTCAAAAAGGATTGCCAGTTGATGCCAAGTATAAGAAAGAAGTGCCAGGTACGGATTCGGAATTGAATGCTTATGATGTAGTTTATTATGCAGGAGATTGTAACGCTGGATCTAAAACCATAGCGGTAAATCTACCGAATGACGAGAAGATTCAACAGGAAAAAGGCACTCGCCGTTCACAGCTGAAAAATGCGATGAAAGCGAAATTTGACAAAATCTTAGTGCCAATCTCGAATGTATTGATTGATGCAGCGCAACAAAAGCATATCAAGTTTGATGCGTTTTTCGCTAACGTAATGTTCCATGAAGTAGCTCACGGTTTGGGTATCAAAAATACAGTTACTGGCAAAGGAATGGTTCGTACCGCTTTACAAGAACAATATTCTTGGTTAGAAGAGGGTAAGGCTGATGTTTTAGGTCTCTATATGGTGACAGGCTTGCTTAAAAAAGGCGAATTAGAAGGTGATATCAAAGATTATTATACTACCTACATGGCTGGAATTTTGCGTTCGGTTCGTTTTGGGGCATCTAGTGCTCACGGAAAAGCGAATATGCAATGCTTTAATTTCTTTCAAGAAAAAGGAGCGTTTGAGCGTTCAGCCGCAGGAACCTACAAGGTTAATTACGATAAATTTGCTACCGCGATGAACGAGCTAAGTGCAGTAGTACTTGCATTGCAAGGAAACGGAGATAAAGCTGCGGTAGAAAAAGCACAAAAGGACAGAGGAATTATTAAACCAGAGTTACAAGCTGATTTAGATAAATTGTCTAAAAAGGGAATTCCAGTAGATGTAATTTTTGAACAAGGTGTAGATGTTTTGGGCATGAAATAGAAAAATTAACCTTTATAAAAAAAGCGGTTTGGATAATATTCAAGCCGCTTTTTTTATGGTTTTCATTGTTGTTGGTATAAAAAAATGAAAATTTCTTGTAACCTTTTGTAAACCTCTATCGTCTACAGAGTACAAACTATTACAAAGGTTTCGGCCTTTTGAAAAACTAAGCGAAGATTTTTTAAAAGTTAAAAAATACGCCAAAAGGGTGATGGGATTTTTATGCCCAAAATTTAGAAATAAAACACACGGAAATGAAGAAGGTATACTTATTAATAATTGTTTTTTTAACCTCGATATCGGTTTTTGCTGAAGTACATATGGGGAAACAGATTGATGTAAGCGGTACTGTTTTAGACGAGCAACGCAAACCTATAGACTACGCTACCGTAGGCCTATTTAAAGCTGCTGATTCGTCCTTGGTTAAAACCGCCATGACTACACCCGAAGGTAAATTCAGTTTCCCAAATGTGGTTGCCGGTAGTTATTATATTAAGATTAATATGATGGGTTATCAGATTTATAAAGGCAAAACTTTCATTGTTGCAGAGAGCATAGTCTCTTTATCCGAGATACTTTTGGTGGCTAATAGCAAAACGTTAAATACAGTAAGTATTACTACTGTAAAACCTCTTTTGGAGCGCAAAGCAGACAAAATGGTAATGAACGTAGAAAATAGCTCGGTAGCGGTAGGTTCATCTGCATTGGAAGTTTTGCAAAGAGCACCAGGTGTAACAGTAGATCAAAATGATCGAATTTCAATGCAAGGAAAACAAGGTGTACTCATTATGCTCGATGGTAAACAAACTTATATGAGTCAAGCTGATGTGGCCAACCTATTGCGTAACATGCAAAGCTCTGAGATTGAAACTATCGAATTGATTACTAACCCGTCTTCTAAATATGACGCTTCTGGTAATTCTGGTATCATCAACATCAAAACAAAAAGATCTAAAAATGGTGGCGCCAACGGAAGCTTCGTTGCGGGTACTGCTTATGGAAAGAATCTAAGAGGAAATACCGGACTGAATTTGAACTATAGAAATAAAGGTGTTAACGTTTTTGGTAGCTATAATTTTAACAAAGGAGCTAGGTCAAATGTGATTAATATCGATCGTATCGCAAATGCTACGTCGACAGATCCAGAGACTTATTTTTCTCAAAAAGGTGGAGATGATAGAGACTTTGAAAACAATAACTTTAAAGTAGGAGTAGATTTCTTTCTTAACAAGAACAATACTATTGGCGTATTAGCTAATGGTTACTTAAATAGCAGCTTAGAAAAAGCGAATAATCATACCTATATTGGTAAATCTTTTACACAGCTAGATTCTACTTTAACCACCTCAAATAATCAAAAATCTAGTTACAGAAATTTTTCTTATAACTTGAACTACAAATCTATTTTAGATACTACCGGCCAGGAGCTTTCTGCCGATGCGGATTATTCAAGATATAATGGTAGAGATTATGCCGAGTTGGTGAATGAATTATTGTTCCCTAACGGTTCGCCAGTTAAACCCATTGGTCGTTTAAGAAATAACAGTCCTAGTACTATCGATATTAAAGCAGTGAAGGTTGATTATACTTTTCCAATTAACAAAACTACCAAGTTTGAAGCAGGCATTAAAAGCAGTTGGGTAGAAACGGATAACGATTTGCGTGCCGAAGAGTATAGTACCAACGCTTGGCAGAATGATACCCGTAGAAGCAACCGTTTCGTATACGATGAAAATGTAAATGCCGTGTATTCTAACTTCAGTAAACAGTTTAAGAAAACGAATGTACAATTAGGGCTAAGAATGGAGCAAACTAATTCTAAAGGCAATTTGGTGACCACAAACAATGTGGTAGAGCGTAGCTATTGGGATTTCTTTCCTACGGTTTATGTACAACAGACTTTATCTAAAAATCATCAAGTGGGAGTTTCTTATGGACGTAGAATCGATAGGCCTAGTTACGATGCTTTAAATCCATTTATTTACTTTTTAGATGAATATACCTATAACCAAGGAAATCCTTTCTTAAAACCGCAGTATACCGACAATTTTGAGATGAATTACACCTTCATGCAGAAGTATTTCTTAAACGTTGGCTATAGTGTAACTAATGATGCGATTACAGAGGTGATTTTGCCAAATGAAGAACGTAAAGCTTTGTTCCAAACTAACGAAAACTTACAAACGCAAACGGTATTATCCGCCAACTTAACGGTTCCGGTCAAAATCAAAAAATGGTGGACAATGAATAATAACTTGAACGTTTTCCATATGGCTTTTGAAACTCCAGATTTGGCCGGACAAAAATTGAAGACGGGGCAAACTTCTTATCAGTTCCGTATGCAAAATAACTTTATCATTATAGATGGGTTAACCGCAGAGCTTAACGCCAATTATGAGTCGCCATTAACTTATGGGACATTAGATTTACAAGAAAGAGCTTATGTTGATTTCGGTATCAGCAAAGCAATTTTAAAGAAGAAGGGCAATTTGAAATTTGCTGTATCTGATGTTTTTGATACCAACAGAACTAAGTTGAGCAGTGCTTATCCAGGCTTAAAATACGATTTATATCAAAAAAATGAAACACAGTTATTCCGGTTAAACTTTACTTACAGATTTGGTAAGAATGAAATTAAACCAGCTCGTAGACGTACTACAGGAACGGAATCGGAGCAAGGAAGAATGAAAAATTAGTAGTTTTCTTTTAGACTTACGAAGTTTTCTAAACTTCGTAAGTCTTCGTCACGTCGTCATTGCGAGAAGGAACGACGAAGCAATCTTTAAATACTGTTCTATTGATTTTAATTCGCATTAAGATTCCCAACTAAATTGGGAATGACGATAGACAAAGCCACTAAAATAAGCGTTACTTTCCAATTAACGAAACTACTTTTTCTTCTAATTCGTCGATATCGAAAGGTTTTGATAAATAGCTTTCGGCACCGGCGGTCTCAGCTAACGTTTTAATATCGTTATTTGCCGAAAAATAGATTACGGGAATGTCTTTGTAGACTGGATGTCTTTTGAGCTCTTGTGTAGCCTCTATGCCGCCTACATCGGGCAGCCAGTTATCCATCAAAATAATGTCGGGTTCATATGCCGAAACCTGCGTAATGATGTTATTGGAGGTAGATGAAGTTTTAGTCTCATAGCCAGCTCCTTCAAGTATCAGCGTGCAGAGTTCCAAAATATCCTTATTGTCATCGAAAATGAAAACCTTTTTGTTCATCTTTTTTTAATGGGTTTCAGATAATGAGTTAATATAATCAGCCATTTGATCAATTTTTAGAACTAATGAGACGTTAGCTTTTAAAATTGCTTGTTCTGGCATATAAGTTACTTGTGCAGTATCAGGATCTTGAGCCAAGGTAATGCCGCCATTTTTCTTTGCAGAAATTAAGCCATTTACTCCGTCTGCATTAGAACCAGATAGCAATAGGCAAACTAATTTGTCTCCATAGGCATCGGCTGCGGTTTGAAAAGTGACATCTATAGACGGACGGGAATAGTTGATTTTTTCTGAATAGTCGAGCGAAAATGTAAAGTCTCTTTCTATAAGTAGATGATAGTCTGAAGGAGCAATATAGATGCATCCATTTAAAATACTCTCTTTTTCGTCGGCTTCTTTAACCTTAAGATTAGTACGGTGAGATATAAGATCTGTAAGCAGTGAATCGGCACCTTGTTTTCGGTGGATAACAATAATGATTGGAAAATCAATTTTCGGATTGATTTCTGGCAATACTTTTAGTAGTACATCAAGACTACCAGCGGACCCACCAATAACTACTGCTCCACATTTTTTCATGCGCTAACCTTCCTCCATATTTTATCCGTACCTATTCTTTTATAAGTATTTGATATGGGTGAGAAATCTATCGTTTCTTTGGTGCCAAGAGCCAAGTATCCTAAACTCTCTAAGCTTTGATCAAACAAGCGTAATACGCTAAATTGTAGAGGTCTATCAAAATAAATCAAGACATTTCTGCATAAAATCAATTGAAACTCATTGAATGAGCCGTCTGATACGAGGTTGTGCGTAGAAAAAATCATTTTATGCTTTAGCTCAGCGTCAAATTTAGCTAAGTTGTAATTGGCCGAATAGTAAGACGAAAAATCCTTGGTGCCGCCCGAAGCGATATAGTTTTCAGAATAACTTTTCATTTGGCTAAGTGGAAACATGCCATTGGCTGCCTTTTCTAATACCGTTGGATTAATATCGGTAGCATAAATTAATGATTTTTGCAGCAAATTAAGTTCTTTGAGAATAATAGCAATGGAATAGGCTTCTTCTCCAGTAGAGCATCCAGCCAGCCATATTCTAATGAAAGGATAAGTATTTAAACTGGGTAAGATTTTGGTTCGTAGTAGTTTATAAAATACTGGATCGCGGAACATTTCGGTTACATTTACGGTAACGCCTTCCACAAAATGTTTGAAGTAAACATTGTCATTCAGGGTTTTATATCTGAATTCGGCAAAACTTAAATGTTTATCAAGACTGTATAATCTGGATACGCGACGTTTTAGCGAAGCTCTAGAGTAGCCGGTAAAGTCATACCCATGTTGCTCTAGCACATCGTTAATTAGCAGTTCAACTTGTTCGTCTGTTATTGATCCAGTTACTGACACTATAGGTAATTATTTAAGATTTTAAGTAATTCTTCAACATTAACGGGTTTAGAAATGTAGCCGACGGCACCAGCGTCAAGACAACGTTCTCTGTCTCCAATCATAGCTTGAGCAGTTACGGCAATTACCGGCAAGTCTTTCAGTTCAGAATCTTCTTCCATTTTTGCTAAGGCTTGGTATCCGTCCATTTCTGGCATCATCATATCTAACAAGACCACACCTATATCGGCATTTTTTTTGATGATATCGAAACCTTCTTGTGCACCACCAGCCGCCAAGCAGTTATACTTTTTAGCAGTTAGAACAGCTTTTAGTGCAAAAATGTTTCTGCTATCGTCATCAATAATTAAAATTTTCTTTTGAGGGGTTTCCATATCCTTCAATTAGTTAGATTTATCATAAAGCCAAACTCTTAACAGCGAGATCAATTGGTCTATATCTACCGGTTTCGAAATATAGTCTGATGCTCCCGCGGCAATACATTTTTCCCTGTCTCCCATCATTGCTTTGGCAGTTACTGCCAAAATTGGAAGGTTTTTGTAGGCGGCCATTGCTCTTATTTGTTTAGTGGTCTCATAGCCGTCTAATTCTGGCATCATCATATCCATTAATACTACATCAATTTTCGGATTGGCATTAATTGCTGCTAGTGCCTCTTTGCCATCTGTAGCAGGTAAAACCTTCATTTTATGAGGTTCTAAGGCTTTAGTAAGTGAGAAAATATTACGTACATCGTCATCGGCAATTAATACAACTTTATCTTTAAGTACATCATTTAATCCCTGTAAGGTAGTGCCTTTAAGCTCTTTGCTTTTATTCCCTTTTTCTTCTACAAGATGTAAAAATAATGCTGCTTCATCTAAAATTCGTTGATAAGAATGTGCCGTTTTGACCACAATAGAATCTGCGTATTGTTTTATTCTATTTTCCTCACCTTTAGATAAGTTTTTACCTGTAAAGATGATGATCGGTAAGTTCTCTAATCCATTATTTTTCTTAATAGTTTCTAAGGTTTCGTAAGCATTTTTATCTGGAATTCCCATATCCAAAATCACACAATCCACTTCTTTACGCTGCAGCGCTTCTATACTCTCGTTAATATTAGAGGCTACAATGGTTTGTAGGTTTGAAGAACTTAGGAAGTGGCTTAGCGCCTCAGCGTGCTGTTTATTTTCTTCAACGATGAGTACTTTTTTAGGATTTTTACTAAGGGCGTGTTCCAGTTTCTCAAAAATTTGCTTCATGTGTTCTAGCGCAAAAGGCTTGTTAATGAAGTCTACAGCACCTTTTTGTAGGCTTTGTTTTTTTGCAGAAAGTGATGACATGATATGAACCGGTATTGGCCTAGTGATTGGGTTCGATTTCAGCTCATCCATTACCTGCCAGCCGTCTTTAACTGGTAGCTGTATATCTAGCAAAATAGCCAAAGGATTGTAATTTTGAGCCATTTCTATACCCACATCACCACGAACGGCCACCAAGCCTTTGTAATCTCGTTTTCTGGTAAAATCTAGTAAGGTTTTTGCAAAAAGAGTATCGTCTTCGATAATAAGTATAATTTTATCTCCTTCTTGAATATTGTCCCTATCGTCCTGTACATCAGCAGGTATTTTATCTACTACAAAACGTTCTTCTTCCTGTTTTTGCTCTGCTATTTTTTCTTGAGCCACTTTTTCCTCTTCTTGCAGGTGGTTAAAAACAACATCGCTGCGATCATTAAAGTTTGCAGGAATAGTTAGTGTAAATGTACTTCCTTCATTTTCTTTACTTTCCAAGCTGATGTTTCCACCCAACAGCTTAGCCAATTGCTTGCTGATGGATAATCCCAAGCCTGTACCACCAAATTTACGACGAGTAGAGCCGTCTGCTTGCTGGAAGGCTTCAAAAACTAAGCTTTGTTTTGCTTTAGCAATGCCTATTCCTGTGTCGGTAACTGCAAAGGTTAAGATATTTTCTTTTTCACAATAGCCTATTGATAGGCTAACCTTACCTTGTGTTGTGAACTTAAATGCGTTGGACAAAAGGTTCTTCAAGATTTGAGATAAACGCATTTTGTCTGTGATAAAAGTATTTGGAGCTTCTCCAGAAACACCAATTACCAAATCAAGATGCTTGTCCTTTGCGATTGGCATGAATAGCGATCGGATGTCGGCAGTAACCTCTTCAATGCGAACCTCATGTATTTCAAGTTCCATTTTGCCGGCTTCGATTTTTGAGAGGTCTAAAATCTCGTCGATTAAACTTAATAGGCCTTGACCAGAGCTTTGTATTACTGAAGCATATTCTGTGTATTCTTTTTGCAGTTCTTCACTTTCAGACATCAGCTTAGACAGCAGTAAAATAGAATTTAATGGGGTACGTAATTCATGCGACATATTAGCTAAAAACTCCGATTTGTAACGGGTGCTTTGCTCTAATTGTTCCGCTTTTTGCTTAATTTCTAAGTTTCTCTCTAAAATTAATTGGTTGCGTTCTTCTAGTAAGCTGCTTCTTTCTTCTAGCTCTTGGTTACTTTGTAATAACTCTTCTTGTTGTACCCTTAATTCTTCTTCCGAGGCTTGTATTTTTTGAGTTTGTGCCTCTAGCTCTGCGTTTAAAGCTTCTAATTCGCTGTGTTGCGATTGTAGCTCTTCTGCCTGCGATTGGGTTTCTTCCAAGAAATCTTGCAATTTTTTTCTGCTCTGAGCAGAGTTGATAGCGATACCGATATTCGTAGAAATATTGTTCATGAACTCGATTTTGCGCTGCGGATAGGCATTTATAGTTGCCATCTCGATAACGCCTAATACCAAACCATTTCTAATGATGGGGAAGGCTACTACGTTTGAAGGTTTAGTTTGCCCCGTAGCGTAGCTAATGGTGCCTTCGTTGTTAGGTATTTTTTCTAGTAAAATCAGTTTTTCTGATTGATAGGCCTGTCCAACTAGTCCTTCGCCTTTGGCTATTCTTTTTCTTTTCTCGTTGATATCTAAAGCATATCCGCTCACTAAATGTAGATGTTGGTCTTCATCTAAAATATATAAAGCACCTACCATACTTTTAGTATGCTCTACAACTGCCATAAGCACGTCGTTAGCTAAGGCTTCAATATCTTTGTCGCCTACCATTTTATCGTTAAGTGTAGCCACGCCAGTTTGCATCCATTCTTTGTCTTCGAGTAAGGCAAAAGATGTTTGTAAAGCCTCGGCCATGCTATTTAGCGAGCCTGATAAGCTGCCCAATCCATCCTTGGAGGTCTCGTGCAGTCTAACCTTATAATTTCCTGTAGAAATTTGATGTGCGATACTTTTGATGGTGTCGATTCTTTTGGCAGTGTCTTCGTTAAGGCGCTGTAATTGCTGAAATAAATCTACACGCTCATTAAACTCCGAACTTACTTTTTGATAGAAGAAAACCGTACTTAAAACGGATAAGATTGCCGCAAAAATGATGAGGTATGGAGAAAAACCTGCCAAGGTATTCATCTCTCTGGTTTTCTCTGCTAGAGACCTTTTTTCTTCATTACGAATTTCTCTGATGATTTGACGTGCATCATCCATGTATTTTTTACCTTCTAGCAATACGTTCTCCAGTACTATTCCCTTATTTCTTTTGGTTTGGATAGTGCTGATTAAGATGTCCATCCTTTTATCTATGATCACCCTAAGTTCCGTTAGTTTTTGCTGTTCAAAGGCATTGCTTCTAGTTGCGGCCATCACTCTTGAAAAAAGAGAGTCTGTCCTTTTGATACTTCTATCATAGGGATCTAAAAAAACAGAGTTTCCAGTCAATAAAAAGCCCCTTTGTCCCGTCTCAGCATCTTTAAGCATTGATACAATATTGTCAACGTCATTGATGATGGTATTGCTTTCTACCACTATATCGGCACTCTTGATCAGGTTTTTGATACTGATAAAAGAGGCGGTTGAGCTAATAATAAGCAGTAGCAAGGAAATTCCTAAACCAATTCGCAAGTTAGTTTTTAAGGATAGTTTCATCTATAAATAGGATAAAATATTAAATGTCAGAACTTAATTGTTCTACTGGTATCGTAAAATAAAATTCGGAACCTTCGCCATAAACGGATTGGACGCTAATTTGGCCACCATGTCTTTTGATAATTTCAGAGCAGATGTAAAGTCCAATTCCTAAACCCTGAAAACGATGAGAAGTTTCCTCTACTCGATAAAATTTCTCGAAAACACGTTTTATTTGTTCGGGATGCATACCAATTCCGGCATCTTTTATGCCCAAATACAATTGATTATTTTGCAAACGAACGTTCATAATGGCTTGATTCGTACCTGGAGAATATTTGATTGCGTTGGTAATGAAATTTACAACTACCTGTTCAATACGCATTTCGTCTCCAAATATTTTCGCATTAACTTGCCCGTTCTTTACAATTTTAAACTCTGGGTTAGATTGATGAATCACTTCTATAATACCATCCAAAAGCTGGTCAATATCGAAATACTGTTTATTAAATTTGAGTTTTCCGCTTTCTATTTTCGATATATCTAGTAGGTCAGCAATAAGGCCATTTAGCTTTTCTAACTGGATTTGGGCTTTGGAAAGGTGACTTTTTACCAGATCGATATCACCTTTGTTTAACCCTCGTTCTAAAAGCTGTATATAACCTTTTACACTAGTTAAGGGTGTTTTTAACTCATGACTAGCAATGCTAATGAATTCGTCCTTCTTTTGTTCAGCCTCTTTTCTAAACTCAATTTCTTCTAGTAAAGCGGTTTGTATTTCATTGAGCTTGCGGCTCTGTTCGTAAATACGATAAAAGGTTTTAATTTTTAATAGCAGAATGTTGATGTCTACTGGTTTGGTGATGTAATCTAAGCCGCCAGAAGAATAACCTTTTGCGATAAATCGGAATTCGGTATTGGCAGCAGAAAGGAATATAATTGCCGTTTCTTTTGCTTTACTGTAGCCCGATATTACTTCGGCGACTTCAAAGCCGTCCATCTCTGGCATTTGTACATCTAAAATGATAAGCACATATGAGTTTTTAAGCACTTTTTTCAGTGCTTCTTCACCCGAGTTGGCAGTATCTACTTCAAAACCATGTTTTTCGAGAACATTTTTCAGAGAAATCAGGTTCTCTGGCGTGTCGTCAACAAGTAAGATCATTCTCAAATGTAATTAAAAATGGTTGCATAAAAATTTTAATTGCAACTTCTATGTTGGTTGATAGTGTAAAGTTTAGTTTACAAACGCTTGGCATTAAAAGTATCTCCTTGATTGATATCGCCTGTCTCGAAGCCTTTTTTAAACCAATACATTCGTTGAGCAGAAGTGCCGTGGGTAAAAGAATCTGGAACTATTTGCCGGGTAGCTTGTTTTTGAAGTTTATCATCGCCAATGGCGTTTGCAGCGGTTAGTGCTTCTTCAATATCTCCAGAATCAAGCCTAAAGTCTCGAAGATTTTGCGCATGATGTGCCCACAGACCAGCATAAAAATCGGCCTGTAGCTCTAACATCACCGAAAGTTTGTTGTATTCTTTCTCGCTTAATCTATTACGGGCACTTTGTACTTTCTCAGAGGTTCCCAACAAGTTTTGTACATGGTGGCCAACTTCGTGGGCAATAACATAGGCCTGGGCGAAATCGCCATTGGCACCGAAACGATTTCTCAGCTCATTATAAAAAGATAAATCAATGTAGATTTTTTGATCTCCGGGGCAGTAAAATGGGCCAACTGCAGAACTTGCCCCTCCACAAGCGGTTTGTATCCCCTCTTCAAATAAGCTCAAAGTAGGATATTCATAGCGAAGCCCTAGCTGATTGAACTGCGCCGTCCAAACTTGTTCCGTAGATGCCAGCACCCCGGAAACAAATTTTTTCTCTGGATCGTCATCGGCAGAGCTTCCCCTTTTTACGTTAGTTTGCTCAGAGGTAATAGGCAACTGGTTCACTAAACCTGTTAGATCTTCTCCTAAGAATAAGCCAATAATAATGATGATGACACCAACACCGCCACCTAAGGCAAATTTGCCACCGCCACTGCCGCGGTGATCTTCTACATTATCACTGCCTTTACCAAACCATTGCATAGTGTAAGAAAAATTAAGTCCTATACCAATTTAGGAATTAAATTCGGCAATACCTTTTGCTATTCTATTTTGAGTTTCTTCTTTACCCAACAACTTTACGATATCAAAAACACCTGGACCAAACTTGCCTCCAACTAATGCAATACGTAGAGGCAACATTACTTCTCCTGGCTTTAATCCATGAGCTTCGGCTAATGTTTTGAAGCTAGTTTCTAATTCTAGGGCGTTTAATTCGATATCAAACTTGCCTGCAAATTCTTCGAAGAAAGCTGCTTTATCTGCATTCCATTTTGGTTTTACAGCAGCAGAATCAAATTCGGTTGGAGCGGTAAAGAAGTAAGCAGTTTGTGTAACGAAATCAGGTAACAAAGTGCATCTGTCTTTTACCAATTCAATTACTTCGGTTAGCTTTTCATCCTTGACTTCAATCCCGCTCTGCTTTAATAAAGTGCCAACTGTTAACTGTAAACTGTAAACTGGAGATTGCTTAATCCACTCGTGATTGAACCATTTGGCTTTCTCGAAATCGAATTTTGCACCAGCCTTGCTAATTCTTTCTACAGAAAAAGCCGCTTTTAACTCTTCTAAAGTGAAAATTTCTTTGTCAGTTCCATCGTTCCAGCCTAATACACCTAAAAGATTTACAAAAGCCTCCGGCATAAAGCCCAACTCTTTAAATCCTTTGGTTAAATCGCCAGTTTTTGGGTCGGTCCAGTTCATGGCATAAACAGGGAAACCTAATCTGTCGCCATCTCTTTTACTTAACTTTCCGTTGCCGTCTGGCTTTAAAATTAATGGTAAATGCGCCCAAGCTGGCATTTCATCTGCCCAACCCAAATACTTCCAAAGCAAAATATGTATCGGAGCTGATGGTAACCATTCTTCACCTCTAAAAATGTGCGAAATTTCCATCGCTCTGTCATCAACTACCACAGCTAAGTGATAAGTCGGCATGCCATCCGCTTTTAGCAAAACTTTATCGTCAACAAGGTTGGTTTCAAAACTTACCATACCTCTAATCATATCCGTAAAAGTTATCTGTTCATCAGTAGGCATTTTAATTCGAATTACATGAGGCGTATTTTGAGCCAGCAATTCACTTACTTCGCTTTGTGTTAAGGTTAATGAGTTGCGCATTTGCATACGGCTTTTTTGTCCGTATAAGAAATTAGGTTCTTGTGCTCTTTTTGCCGTTAACTCTTCTGATGTATCAAAAGCGTAATAGGCATAGCCACTCGCAACCAACTGCTCGGCATATTGCCTGTAGCTAGGTTTACGTTCGCTTTGGCGGTAGGGACCAAAATCACCAGGTTTTTGTGGGCTTTCATCAGGAGAAATACCACACCATTCCAAACAGTCTACAATATATTGCTCTGCACCTTCAACAAAGCGGGTTTGATCGGTATCTTCCACCCGTAAAATGAAAGTACCGTTGTGTTTTTTTGCAAATAAATAATTGAACAAGGCTGTTCTTACGCCTCCTAAATGCAAACCTCCTGTTGGGCTTGGTGCGAATCTAACTCTAACTTCTTTACTCATGGTTGTGTTTAATCGTTTGTCGTACAGCGTTAGGCGTAAAGCACTTTGATTACTTATCGCCATGCTCAAAACGCAAGACGCTGCAAAGATATGTTTTTCCTCTTGATTAAGGGTTTTTGAAAAAGCATAATGGTTTTGTGGTTTTTCCGTTCTGATATTGTATTTTGGCTCAGCATGAATCCGTACCAGAAAAAAAAGCGTTGGAAACTTTTCTTATTGATGTTTGCTGCTCTTATTGGAGCCGCTTCCGTGTTTTATTCTGATTTTTTTGTGAAAAAAATGGAGAGAGAAGAAGGAACGCAATTTTTGCTATGGGTAAAAGTGGCTGAGCAGCGCATGAAAATGTACGATAATGAGCAGTTATCGGAGGTTTTTGAGACGATTAAAAAAAACAACAAGATGGACGTTATCATCACTAAAGCTGATGGTTCCATTTATTTATGGGATGGTTTAGATACAACCAAAACCCTTTATCCAGACAATAAAACCAAGCAGTACGACTCGGTTTACTTTGCAAGGCAGTTAAGCAAGATGAAAGAGCAGCATCAGCCAGCTAAAATGAAAGGAATTAATGATGAAGAACTTACTGCTTATTATAAGGATTCGATAATTTTAACACAACTGAGGTTTTTCCCTTACATCCAATTAGGGGTAATTGCGTTGTTCCTTATAACGGCCTATGTTGGTTTCAGTGCTGCTAGGAGGGCAGAAAGAGACCAAGAGTTTGTAGGGATGGCTAAAGAAACTGCTCATCAATTGGGAACTCCAATATCCTCTCTAATGGCTTGGGTTGAGTTAATCAAAACTCGGTTTGATGCGGAAGAAGATCCGTTGGTGGCAGAGATGGAAAACGACATTCAGCGGTTAGAAATTATTGCCGATCGTTTCTCTAAAATAGGATCTAAACCTATATTAGAGGATCATGTGGTGCATGCTGTAATTAACGGCTTTGTCCAGTATTTCAAGGTACGTACGTCAGATAAAATTAACTTTATACTCACTGGAGATAAGCAAGTAAGGGCAATGTTGTCGGCTCCGCTGTTTGATTGGGTGATAGAAAACCTGCTCAAAAATGCAGTAAATGCCATAGATAACGATGGTACGATTACCATAAATATCATCGAGAATTTAGCTAAAGAAGAAGTATTAATTGACATCACAGATACCGGAAAAGGCATTCCTCGCTCTAAATTCGACACTGTTTTTCAGCCAGGTTATACTACGAGAAAAAGAGGTTGGGGCTTAGGATTAACATTAACTAAAAGGATTGTGGAGAACTATCATCGTGGACAGATCTTCGTAAAAGATTCGGAGTTAGGAAAAGGCACAACGTTCAGGATTGTATTAAAAAGTAGCATTACATATGAACCCACCACAAATACAGGAGTATCCAGCTTGGTATAAAAGGTACATCGACCTAGTAGAGGGAGATGTATTGGAGATTTTAGAAACCCAAGCGGAAGAGTTTGCAGATTTCGTACAAAGCATTTCTGATAAAGCGGATTATGCATACGCACCTGGGAAATGGACAATCAAAGAAATGTTCGGCCATATCATCGATACCGAACGGATCATGGTTTTTCGTCTAACTAGTTTTGCTAGGGCAGAGAAAGCGGCCTTGCCAGGGTTTGATGAAGATCAATATGTTATCAATGCACATTTTAAAGATAGAAGCTTAGCCAGTTTATGCGAAGAATTTGTTTTGCTAAGGAAATCGAATTTATTCCTGATCAAATCGCTTAACGAAGAAGAGTTAGACAGATCTGGTAATGCTAATGGCAATCAAATTACCGTAAAGGCTTTGGTGTATATTTTAGCTGGCCATGTGATGCATCATAGAAATGTAATTGTAGAGCGATATTTAACCCCCTAATCCCTAAAGGGGAATGTATAAATAATATTTATTGAACCTTAATTAGCCGCCTTGTTTGTAGTCCCCTTTTGGGGATTTAGGGGTTAACTTTTTAATTGAAAACATGATTTGGTTTAAAGAATTTACGCCCGAAATGCTTAACAGTCGCCCTAAAAACCATATTGGTGCTTTATTGGGTATAGAATTTACCGAAGTTGGAGAAGACTATCTTGTAGCCACGATGCCAGTAGACGAACGTACGCATCAGCCAGCTGGAATTTTACATGGAGGCGCTTCTGTGGTGCTGGCAGAAACTTTAGGAAGCATTGCTTCCTACATGTGTATCGATCCGAATAAGCATATTGCCGTTGGTTTAGAAGTAAATGCCAATCATATTAGGCCAGTAAGTTCTGGTTTAGTAAAAGGCGTTTGTAAACCACTGCATATAGGGGGTAAAACCCATCTTTGGGAAATCAAACTTTACACAGATAAAGGTAAAATGAATTGCGTAAGTAGATTAACAGTAGCAATTTTGCCGAAACCGCAGTAATAGTCCAATTATATGTTTTGTCATTCTGAGCAAAGCGAAGAATCTATTTACGATTTAATATAGATTCCTCGAAACTCGGAATGACAAAAGAAAGGTGCGTTTAATCTGGTTTCAACTTACTAATCAAACCATTTCCTCATCCTCTTTGTTGTTGCCATAAATATAAATTATGGTAAGCACAGCCGATATCATCAATGATAGTCACTTAGTTTTTGTAAGTCCCGATAAAGGAGGGATTTACCGTAAGGGAGAATCGGGAAAATTCAAGTACGAGGATAGCAATGGCAATAAAATAACCGATACTGCTGCTTTAGAACGTATCCAAAAACTAGTACTGCCTCCAGCTTGGAAAAACGTATGGATTTCTTCGAAAAAGAACGGTTACCTGCAAGCGGTTGGAGAAGACGTTGCTGGTAGAAAGCAGTATCGATATCATCCGGATTGGGTACATAGACGGTCAAATCATAAATATTTCAGGCTTCTGGAGTTTGGTAAGGCACTTCCTAAAGCGCGTAAGCAGGTAGAAAAGGATTTAAGGCGAAGAAACCTTGATGAGCGGAAAGTTCTTGCTATTTGTGTTAAAGTACTGCAGGAAACGCTGATTAGAATTGGCAGTTCTGTCTATGAGAAAAACTATAATAGTTACGGTCTAAGCACCTTAAAAGACAAACACTTTAAGGAAAAAGAAACTACATTATGTTTTGTGGGTAAAAAAGGTGTGAAACAGGAATTGAAACTAAATGACAAAAACTTAGCGAAGCTTGTCAAAAAATGTAAGGATATTCCCGGGCAGGATTTGTTCCAGTTCTATACTGCTACTAACGAACATAAAGCAGTAGATTCCGGTATGATCAATCAATACATCAGGGAAATAACGGAAGAAGATTTTACGGCAAAAGACTTTAGAACTTGGGGAGGAACTTTAGAAGCCATGAGACAATTGGCCATTTGTACCAATGAAAATCCGGAGGTTTCTGCTAAAAAATTAGTGGTAGCAGCGTTAGACTGTGTAGCAGCTAAATTGGGTAATACCCGTGCTGTTTGTAAGAGCGCTTACGTTTATCCAATGCTATTGGAAGCTTTTGAAGCTGGAGATTTACAACGTTATCTGAAGAAAATTGCAATCACAGAAAAAGAGGAGAAGAAAGCGTTGAAAAATGATGAAGCGGTGCTTATTCAGTTTTTAAAGTCGGTAAAACAGAAGAAGAAATAGTGTAGGTTGGCAAAGTCGTCATCTCGAACGAGGAACGAGGAGAGATCTAGCAAAACGTAATAACTAAGGGCTAGATTTCTCTTCGTCATGCTTCCTCATCGAAATGACGAGATATTCAATTAAGGTTGTTGGTCAAGCCATTTCTTCTCAATAATGTAAGAAGAAATTAGGCCTAAGCCTCCGAAAATAAAGATACTTCCAAAGTATACCGCTACCGCTTGGCCTTCTTCTGCGTCGGTCATGTTGGCACTAAAAACGCCTCTAGTTGTAAACAATGCAACCAACAAACCTAATCCCAAACCCACCATCAATAATCCAAATTTCAAGCTTAAAAACGGTCTTGGGGTTGCTTTTCTTAGCCCTGGGTCAATGCCTCTTTCTATCATGGCCATCTTTTCTTTATTCGAAAAATATCTGATGCCAAAAACTAATGCAAATGCACCAACAAACATTGTGATGGCTACTAATTCTCCACTCATGGTTTTATAATTTTTTATTAAACATTAAATTGTTACGAACCGTGTTCTGTGTGTTATGACGACCGCGAAAAAAATTAGGTTACACTATTCACAGAAAAAATTTAAATTGTACCATAAAACTTTAATAATTGAATATAATCTCTAATAAAATAGATGAAATTTTTTTACTTCCTTTTGCAGAAAAGGATTTGTTTTTATCTCGATTTGAGCGATTTGAAGCCAAAAAAGGTGCTATCGTAGTTAATGCAGAGAAGATAGAGCGATACGTTTATTTTATAGAAAAAGGAATTGCCAGAGCTTTTAGGGAAACGGTAAAAGGTGAAACTACTATTTGGTTTGGCGAAGCTGGTGGAGTGATGTTATCCTTCCTTAGTTTCTTTAAGAACCAGCCAGGCTATGAAAGTATTGAGGTTTTAGAAGATAGTATCCTCTATCGGATTTCAAGCAATCGCTTACAGGAGCTTTATAATCAGTACCTGCCTATAGCCAATTGGGGTAGGAAGTTTGCCGAACAAGAACTTTTGCTTGCCGAACAACGCTTTATGGATTTGCAGTTTAAAACAGCTAGCGAGCGCTATCAAGATTTGATGTTACATTCTCCAACCATTTTGCAAAGAGTTCAATTGGGACATATCGCATCTTACTTAGGTATTACTCAGGTATCTTTGAGTAGAATTAGGGCTGCCACTAAGTGATGAAGGCATTGACTTATAAAGCTGATGCTGAAATAAATTCAGCATGACGGAATGTGAACATACGTCACCTTGAATTCATTTCAGGGCCTGCTAGATATGCGGTTTTTTAATTGCTTTTGAAATAAGTGTTAAAATTATGCGCCTTGGGCTATGTAAAAGGCTTAAATAAACACATTAAATATTATCTGTGCATCTGTGGCTGCCATATTTTTTATCATTTGTTAAATGAAATCATATTCCAACCACCGACTTTTGTAGCAAAATAAAAATCATGAATTGGATTATATTAATTATTGCCGGACTTTTTGAAGTGGCATTTGCTTCTTGCTTAGGGAAAGTAAAAGAAACCAGCGGTACTGAAGCAGCTTGGTGGTTTATAGGCTTTTTGGTTTCCTTAACCATTAGCATGTTATTACTAATTAAAGCAACTCAAACTTTGCCAATTGGTACTGCCTATGCCGTTTGGACTGGTATTGGTGCTGTAGGCACCGTATTGATGGGTATTCTGGTATTTAAAGATCCAGCTAGCTTTTGGAGATTATTCTTCATCGTTACACTTATCGGCTCCATTATTGGATTAAAAGCAGTATCGCACTAAGGAGGGTTAATCGTTTCAACCGGTTAATTGGTTAATCGAATTTGTAAGCGTTCCTAGTACAGTTAACCAATTTCAACAATTAACCGATTAACCTGTATACAAATTTGTATTTTGCTGTAACCTGATGTAAAAATCTAGCGTCATAGAGGTAACAATGCAGCAAGTAGAGACAGATTTAGACCTTATTAACTCCATTTTGTCCGGTAATACCGGCAATTATGCTACGTTAGTTAAGCGTCATCAAAGATTTGTTTTTACTCTGGCTTTACGTTTTGCGAAAAATAGGGAAGATGCTGAGGAGATTGCTCAAGACTGTTTCATTAAGGCTTACAAAGCTCTGGGGACTTTTAAACAAACTTCTAAGTTTTCTACGTGGTTATATACCATTACCTACACCACAGCAATGACTTATTTGAGGAAGAGGAAATTAAATGCAAGCTCCATTGATGATGAAGAACAGGTATTACAAGTAGCCAATAACGATAGCTCTTTTGATGCAGATGCCATAGAAAAGAAATCGACCTACAAGTATTTGAACGAAGCAATAGCCATGCTTTTACCGGATGATGCTGCAATCATCACCCTGTTTTACAAAGGCGAGCAAAGTCTAGAAGAAATAGGACAGGCATTGGCCATGGAACCGAATACGGTAAAAGTAAAATTGCATAGAGCTAGACACAGGTTAAGGGAAAAATTACAACTTTTGTTAAAAGACGAAGTAAAGGAGCTGATATGACAAAGCAAGAAGAACAACTTTGGAACTACATTGATGGTTTCTGTAGCTCGGCAGAAAAAGCTGAAGTAGAAGAGAAATTAGCGACAGATCAAGTATTTCAACAGCTTTATATGCAGTTGTTAGAGGTAAATGAGCAATTGAATATTCATTTGGAAATAGATGAACCATCGATGTCTTTTACTAGAAACGTGATGGAGCAAGTGCAGCACCAAATAGCGCCAATTACTTTAAAAACAAAGGTGGATAAAAAGATTATTTATGCCATCGGAGGTTTTTTCTCCATTACCTTGTTGGGCCTTTTGGTTTATGCTTTTGCAACAGCAGAATATAAAATGAAAGTGCCTGTTGTTAGCATAAACTTAGATATTGCTACCTTAATTAGCCCAACTTTTTTAATGGCTTTTCTGTTTATCAATGCGGCGCTATTACTTATTTATTTAGATAGCTTCCTTAGAAAGGGAATGAAAAAAACGCAAAAAAAGGGGGAATAATTATTCCCCCTTTTTTTATTTATTTATAGTTTCTTACTTCTTAAAGCCGATAGGTAAAAAGACTTGCGTATTATCCCAAGCCATTACCAAATTGGCACCATCTGGACTGTCAATGAAAGTAATAGAGAAGGTCTCAACAGTTTTTTCTGTTTTATTGGTCACAACATCAGTTCTCAGTACATCCTTTTGCTCGTTGTAAGAAAAAGCACCCCATTTATCATTTTGCTTATTGATAATGATCGTCCATTTATCCTGGTTAGGAATAGCAAACACGCTATATCTTCCAGCTTTAATCTTCTTGCCGGCAATGGTTACAGATTTAAAGAATTGGATTTCTGTGTTTTCGTTAGCACCTAAACGCCAAACTTTATCGAACTGTTCTAATACGCCAAAAATCTCTCTTCCTTTTTTTTGTGGACGAGAATATAAAACCCGTACAACTGGTTCAACCGGGTCTTTAGATTTCGTAGTGTTTAATGGATAGTAAACTACATCTAAAGGACTAGCATCTACCTTAGGAAAGGTAACTCCGCTAGGCACATTTTGTGCGTTTAAAGCTAGTGCTGCTCCTAGCAAAAGGAACATAATTAAGCTTAATTTCTTCATCAAAATATAGTGTTGGTTGTGTATCTTGATTTTACAGCTTCTCAGAAGTAGATGCGAAGAAAGCTTAGTATTGTCTTCCTTTTACGATCTTGTTTAAGAAAACGCCACCGAAAATTAAGCCGATAATTGCTGCAAGGAAAAGGTAGCCAATGTGTAAGGTAACTGCAGAAAAAGCAAGTACAAATGCCACCATGCCAATTACATACCAAATCCAATCAAAATTGTTTTTATTTTCTGAATTGCTCATATTTAAAACTTTTGCGGCAAAGTTAGTTATTTCAATGAAAAACAATGCATTTTTAATAGGAGAATGTGATAATTTGAAAAAAGCTATTCGCATGGATTAGTCGTCTTGCTAGTATCATCGTATCAATTATCAAATTAATTTGCTAATAATTGGTTTACGGTAACCGCTTTGTAGCCATTTTGTTTAAGGTATTTTAGCAGCTCAGGCAGTTTGTCATAGAATTTATCCTTTCGTTTGGGGTCGGTGCCAACATGCAGTAGCAACATAAAACCGTTTAATCCTTGTTGCTTTTCATGATCAATAATGGACTGGTAGATTTCATCGGAACTTCTGTAAGATTTTCCTAGCTCTGGATAGGTGTAATCTGCCGTAGAACGAGTTCCTGGGGTGAAATTAATTAGCTTTAATCCAAAATCTTCCGTCCAGTTGCTGATAGTTTGATTATACCATTCGAAAGGAGGAAGGAAGTATGAAGCAGATTTTTTATCAATTCCGAATTTCTGCATTGCGCTATAATTTGCAGTAAGATCATCGTCAAACTGCTTTTTGGTTATTAGAAGTGAATCTCTTTTCTTCCAGTCGGCATATAATAGATGCTGATCGGAGTGTGCGCCTAAATAATGCCCCTTGGCTTTTGCGGTTTTTATAAAAGAAGAAAAAGATGGGTTTCTGTAAAAATTACCAGTAAAGAAGAACGAAGCTTTAATTTTCTCTTTATCTAATGCCGAAATTATTTTCTGACTACCATCGGCGTATTCGTCTCCAGTAAATACAATAGCTAATTGCTTTTCTTTCGCATCACCCCTAATAATTGCACCCTGTTCTTTTTTGTAGCTAGACAGTTCTTTATCAGTTCTGCTATCGTAAGCGGCTAATAGATAAACCAAAGAAGCCGTGCCGTCCATAGTAGGTTCATTGGTGCTATAATCGCCATAATCATCGTGGTAAACTGCTAAATCACTTTGAAATTCTGCGTAATCATCAGGTTTGGTCAATTGAATTCCAATTAGTCCCTTATAGATGCTAGTATAAACGGGGCCATCTACTAAACCACCATCAATTGGGTACTTACCTAAGTGTGTAAATGCAGAATGCGGATCGGTTGGAGTATCTTCCCAGCTTGGTAAACCATACACCATGCTTGTTCCCCAGGGATTGCAACCAAACAACCAATCAAAATTAGCCTGTTCCAAATCAGAAAAAGTGCCATCGCCACTTAGTTGTTTGTACCACATACATTGCATCGCAAAAGCAACAGTTAGGTTATTACTGCACCAAATAAATGGAACACCTCTGTAAAAAGCATTATTTTTTGCTCTATTCCACACATGTGTGATGCCTTGTTTGTAGTAGTCGATCAGTTCGCGTTTACGGTCGCCGGTAGATTGCTTGGCCAATTCATAATGCCCTAAATTGATGAATGGGTACCATTGATAATGCTTGGCGGTGTCTGCAATTAACCACGGCGTAATGGATTCTTGCATTGCATAATAGAATGCAGAATCCAATGCTTTTGCTCCGTAACCAGTCGTTTTTCCAGTTTTCGCAAGAGCCAGTTCCATATCGTCAACCCAGTTGTCTTCTGCATAAATGTAGGGCGATTTTACAGATGCGGTTTGGGTTACGCCTTTTTTCTTAATGGCATATTGATAAGCTGTTTTTGATTTTTCTGCTAAAAGGCCAGCGTAATTTTTGTCAGTGTGATAGATCTCGCTTCCTAGGGCGAATGCACTTGCAAATTTCGCAGCGGTTGAACTGGTACCTTTGGTGTCGTTCATAAATTTACCCCTTTGCTGCGGTTTACCATCTATAAAATACAAGGGACGCTCAAATCCCTTTCCATACTGACTGTCTTCTTTGGGGATACGCATAGAGATATGATCTCTGTCATCAGCCAACTGGTTGAACATGATATGTGGTTGCGGATGCATTTTCATTAGCCAGTTTAAGCCCCATTTTGCTTCGTCCAATACATCAGCCACGCCATTTTTGCCATCTAATCCAGTAGCGAGTTTGGTGTCAGAAAAGGCTTTAGGGAAATCTCGATAAGCCATTAATAGGTGATAAATCGAGTTTGCTGTAGTGGTAGAATATTGTAGGTAATCACTAGCATCGTGCCAGCCGCCAACAGCATCGAAATGGGTGCTGTCTTTAATTCCTCCCTCTTTTCCATAAACTACAAAACCATCGTGGGTATGGCAGCTATCTTTTAAAAAAGGATTATAGCCACAGCGTTGTTGGCGCATGTATCTTAATGCAAAATCGGCCGTTTTTTTATAAACATCCTCATTAATGAGGATTTCAGGAGAGGTAATTCCTTCTGCTTTAATATAATAGTTGCCAGGCTTTTTAAAGTCCGAAAAGTTTAACCTGGCTGAAGTAGCGAAGGGGCCGTAAGCGCCAAAAGCTTTCACACTGGTAGAAGTATAGACGATTTTCCCGCTGGTCTTGTCTATTAAGTCGAAACTTTTCGGAATCTCGGTTCCTTTGCTTGCCCAAACAACTACTTTGATAGATTTAGGTTGATAACCTAACAGATTAATTCTGATCCAGCTTTGCTGTTCTTTGGGCTTAAAAGCTTGTAATAGTAAAAAGCTTAAAAAAATAATGGCAACAATTGGAAAAAAGGAGATCTTTCTCATAACAGGCGTAGTATAGTTGGTTTACTAAATTAGGAATTATTTTTAGAAACCATTCGCCTTGAAAAGAGCGATCCCTTACTTGAATTTTCGCATTTGTTTTGGATCTGTAATATAACCCTGTTGATTAGCGCTGCCATCAACCAATTCTTTAACTAGACTTTTGTTGGCTTCTTTGTCCGCATTATAAAGCTCTTCATAGTCTTTTGTATAATGTGGGTCTGGCACTACATTAATTTCGAAAAAGAAAGTTTGAGAACCTTCTTTGGTGTTTGTTTTTATCGTGGTGTAAATACCAACATAGCCTAAGTTTTTATTGCTATTGTACTCCATTTCGATAGTCCCATACTCTCCAACGGGAATGAGCTTGTTGGGATATTTGGCAACGGTACATCCACAAGAGGGATAAACGGCTGATATTTTTAATGGATTCTCTCCTGTATTTAAAATCTTTACATTAATTTTCTGACGCTGTCCCTGTAAAATTGGAAAGTATTTCCTTTCGGGGTCTTCTATTTTCACAGTTGTAACAGCATATTCGGTATTGGATGATGAACACGCTGAAAGGAAATTCAAAGCAAAGACAACCATACTTAAGAATATAGGTGTCTTAAAGTTGACGTAGCGATTAATGTTGTTTTTTTGTGCTTTCATGCTACTTTAGTATGATTTCATCGCAAGCCATAGACCTTTTTTGCTTCTGACTTTGCTTCGTAATTTCTATCTTTAATAAACTGTCGTTCGCGTTAATTTTTATGGGAATAGTTGCTCGGATAATTTTCCGATTAGTTCCATTTTCTTCTTTTTCTCCCAATACTGTCTCAAATTTACGAGAACCTATATAAACAGTTACTTTTTCTGGTGGATAAATCTTATGTTTTTTGTCGTAAAGAAAATCCATTTGTAATAAAGTTGCTTTTTGTAGGCCTGCAGTGGCTGTTTCTAATGATAATTTTGGTGCACTATTGATCAGCCAATTATTGTAGTAGTCTTGGAAACCCAACGCGCCGTCATTAAGAATTTTGCTATCCGCATGTTCCTCATCTAATAAGGAAGTTACCTTAAAAGATTTTTGGTAAAATAAGTTTTGGTAGGGCGAGCCGATTATTCTTGCATTCCAGGAGGCAAGGTAATCTGATAAGGTAAAACCTATTTCATTATATTTCCCAATTCCTGTAGAAGCACTTAGTTCTTTCAACAGTACTAGGTATTTTTCAATTTCGGGTTTAATTGTTCTTTGACCATTTTCATAAGTTGCATAACCAAACTTCCCTAAACCATTTGTTCTTGAAAGCTCCAATTCTTGGAATATGAATGACATTAACAAAGCATCAGATACTTTTTTGTCTTTTGAAGCTAATTGGTCTCTCGAGGTTAAAATTAAATTTAAGTATTTCTCTAATTCTTCTTGCTTAAGATATTTATTTACAGAGTTTTTAATTCCTCCATATATATCAATAGTTCTGTTGCTGTTTAATGCTATATCTTCTATCTGGATATAATAATCAGCAAGTTGTTTGCCAAGTGTTGGATACTTATTCTCCAGAAATAAGTTAATGTGTTTTTTTAGGTCAACCTGTGGGTTATTGAATAATTGGGCGTATAAGTAGCACTTCAAATTTCCAAATGCTGCAAAAGACCCTTCATCGCTTCCATGCATAAAAATGCCTGTTACACCATTTTTAATATAGAATTGAAGATTTTTTTGCATTATTGAAACTGTTGGGTAGCTATCAAAATAATTATCGAAATTGATAGCATAATCCCACAGATAAATGTTTTTAGTTATTTTCTTCCAGTCGGTAAACTTTTGTTTAACTGCTTGCGCTTTGTTCGAGGTTTCTAAGACAATTCCTTTCGGAAAAGACATCGTACTAATCATCACCCCCACATTTGCTTTCGTGGGCTTAGTAGGAGGCGTTTCTGTACTTACGTAAGCGGTACTATAAAAGCTTGCATTGGGAAATTTGTTAGCTAGTTTATCAATTAAAGCAAATACAGCAGGACTAGCATTGGTTTTGGTGTTTCCCGCACTTAAGCATTGCTTACATTCGCATACCATTTCGTTGTCATATGGCATGATCATAAACTTGTTTGCCTCGGGATAGTCGGCTAGTTTTTCGCCAATTGCCGTTTCTAGTGCCTTGTAGAGTGCTGGACTCGAAAAATTGAGTTGCTCTTCATTAAGTTCTCCATTAATTAATGCTGTCATTTGTGGCGTAACTTTAATTAACCGCCCAATATTATGACCCCATAAACCCCAAGTTTCTTCTAAGGTATTTGTATTGTTCCATAGCCTAAAGTTTTCATTGAAATTTTCCGCGAAATAAGGCTCTTTGTACGCAATAATTGCATCAGAGTTGTAGGATAAGCCAAGAGGCACAGAAATAGTTTCCTGAGCCACGATATTAGCATTAAACGTAAATTGATTTAGGTTAGAGTAGGTGCTAAAAAAATACCTGATCGCTTTTTTTAAGTCCTTTTCTGTTTGTGCACTTATTTGAAGTTGATTTTTAATCTGCAAGAGGCTAAAGCCACTTAATTTTGTGTTGACTTCAAGTTGAATGAAAGGCTTATCTCCTTTTGGAGCCTGATTGCTAATAGTGCTGTTTGCACCAAGTTTCTTAAAAAGTAAAGCAAAGTCATCTGCGGCAGATTTAGAGGCGCCTTGAAAATAAATAATGGGTTCAACCTCGCCCTTTTTGTAAAGCACAAAATCCTTTGAATGCGCACATGAATTAAGAAAAATATGTGCTAGGATAATTAATATTGTCGCTTTTTTTCGCATTGGGCACTTAAAACCTAGTTCTTAGCATAACAAATAAGTTGTACTGATTTACGTGCGAGTATTCCGTAACTTTAAAGTTATACCAATTTCCTTGTAGGCCAATTGACGTTTTTGAGTTAAAGTAGTGATAATAACCCGCCCCAACCATGGTATTCACGTAAGAAGTGAAAGTATTTGTTTGAAAGTCTAATTTTTGATCCTCGGGAACTGTACCCATAAGCGCCATTGCGGTTACATAATTTCTATCGTTCTTCATAAAGAACCTCGATTGGGCAAAAATACTGTTGTAGAAACTATCTTCGTCTCTTGAGATTAACCCTTTTACGTTAATCCAAACCTTCGGAAATGTTTTTTCAATCCCCAATATTCCCGTTAGGAAATTCCTCTGATCTTGCAATTTAGAATACCTGCCTCCAATCTCGGCTTGCCAGGTCTTGGCAAATGGCTGAAAATAGGATAACGAAGCCTTGTATTTAGGGAAATAGTGGTTTGAAATGCCCGCACTAGCCAAGAAACTAGATTTTTTAAATTTATGTGACCAATCAACTTCAGCCTGTACTGCTACATCTGTCCTTCTACCAGCGTAATTACCCCTAAGCGTAATTGTATTCTTTTTATTGATATCTCGTAGATATTCCAAGCTAGCGATAGACGTGTTCAATATGGTCGAATCTGAAGAAGTGCTTAGGTAACTCACAATGATTTGATTTTTAAGATCTTTGCCCTCTAGGTAATCTAGACGGTCTTTGTGCTCTTGTGGCTTTTCTAGGGGCTTCATAAATCGGTAGTGGTACTCTCTTGCCAATTTAAAATCGCCCATTTTTTCAAAGATGATGCCTTTTTGATAGAATAAGTCAGGATAGTCTTTGTTATAAATTAAAGCCGAGTCCACAATTTGCATCGACCTTGCCAAGTCTCCCTCTTCAATTAAGATATTGGTCAGTTTAATAGCTGCATTTGTATTTTTAGGCTCAATTTCTCTGATTTGATTATAAAGCTCTTTACTTTTCGCAAAATTGCTGCTATCATCCATAGTTTTGGCGTAAACCAACATCTCTTCTACCAGCGTATTCTTAATACTGTCATTAAATGGATATTCTTTATGCAGCTCTAACAGTAGAGAAGTCGAGTTTTCATGTTTTCCTGCTTCAGCGTACACCCCTGCTAGTTTCAGCTTAAATTCTTTTGGCTGGGCTATTTGTAACGACTTAGATTGGATGAAGGCAATGGCTTCCTCATATTGTTTCATCGCTACTCTTGCCCCAATGCCATAGTTGTAGGCCTCTACATGTAGTGGATCAGCTAGTAAAAGCTCATCAGAAACGGTTTTAACCTTCTCAAAATCCTCTTTTTTATTCAAATTCCTAATGTAGCTTAGCGAAGCAGTGGCATACATGTGCCCAAATTCGGGCTTATCCATATTTTTACTACGATATTCCTTAGCTAACAAATAGGCATTCTCAAAATTGCCCATGGCCATCAGTAAATCAATTTTATTAAGGATATACTGATTTTCTAGTGGATAATCTTTAATCAGGTTGTTGATTGTTTTTAAAGCATCACCATAAGATTTCTGATTGTTGTAGATGGCGAAAATATATTGAGAAGCGTATTTTTGGTATTCTGGCGTTTGTGATACTTTTAGAAAACCCCATAGCGCTTCTTTATAATTTTGCTCGTTATAATCCTGTTTGGCTTTTTGATAGGTCCAATTGCGATATTTTTCTTTAACATCAGAATCGTTAGGGAAAAGCGTATTTAATCGTTCTACGCTATTACCAACTTTTTCCCAATCTTTTTGCGCTTCATACACATACAGCTGCTTTGCAAGCAAATCTTTAGAGTTGGGATTTGATTTTAATGCTTTGTTGATTAATTCTTCAGCTTGTGTAAAATACCCTCTTGAAATAGAGGTTGTTAATAGGTAATCAAAAGCTTCAGTGTCCTTAGGGTTTTGATCATAAATACGTGAGTAAAGCACATAGGGATCTGAATTTTTGTAGAACCTCGCCGCTTTTGCTACCATGTAGCTCAATATGGTTTTATAATGCGGGCTTTCACCCTTTCTTAAACGCTCCTCAATTACCGCAATTGCTTTCTGATATTCATGCGTTTCATCTAGAAGACCAATTTTCTTATCAAGAATGCCGGCATGAAATGGAATTGCTTGCAAACCCCTATCGGCAATGGAAAGTGCGGCAGAGTAATTTCCCATTTTGATGTAAGCATTGATCAAGTTTAAATAGCCTTCTGGGTCTGTTGGCGAAATTTCAATGATCTTCTCAAACTGATCAACACTAGAAGGAAAATCTTTGCTTTTATTTAGGCGATTTACTTCTTCTTTTAAGATGTTGTTATACAGTGATTTAATTTCGTTATCTTCAGGGAAAATTTGATATAATCTTTTAGCAGATCTATTAGCCTCAACGTAGTTTTGCATCAAGCTATAGAGTTGAACTTTTCTAAGCCAGAGACCTTTGCTGTAAGGAGTGATTTCTAGCAATTCGTTTGCATAACAAACAGCGCTATAGTATCTCTTAGTTTGTGTTTCTATATTGATAAGGTAATGCCTAGCGTCTACACGTCTTGGGCTTTCTTTCAAAACCTCTATCAGTGTAAAACGTGCTTTGTCGAGTTGCCCCAACTCCATGTAGCATTTTCCCAGATACTCCTTGATATCCATGTCCAGTGGAGACTTCTTGAGGCCCTTCTCACAATAAGACGCAGCCTTCGCAAAATTTCCCTTTGAGCCAGCTATTCGGGCCATGGTAAAATACTCGTCAGAAGAATCTTGCGCAGACAAGTTCGTAATCAGCAAAAGACTAAAGATGCCCATCACAAAAAACTTAAATGTGCGGTTGATATTACTTCTCATTGGCCTACCTTTTTATCCGTTTTAAATCCTTGTCTCGTCATGGTTCCCCACTTTACTTCTCTCGAAGTGAAATAGTTGAAATACCCTCTAACTGAAAAAAATGCTAGTAATGGGTGATATAAGAACGATTCCAAGAAGATAAGTATCCATAATTTAAATGTTTCGTAAAGCGTTTTATACTGGCGTTGAATAAAATTATCGTATAAAATTACTAATGTTCCAATGGTTACTGCAAATGAATACGAATAAAGGAAGATATAAAATGCAGCATTCCAATTTACATCACCTTTCAATATTAGTAAAATAAACCATATTAAACCTACTATTTCTATAATTGGCGCCAAAAATTCGTAGAGAAACATGAATGGAAATACAATTAACCCTAAACGTCCGTAACGGGGATTAAATAAGATTTTCCTATGTACAACAAAGATCTGAGCCAGACCAGTAGCCCATCTAATGCGCTGTCTCGATAATATTCGAAGGTTGGGAGGCCCTTCAGTCCAGCAGCATGAAATGGGAATATAATCTATATGGTATTTCCTTTTGTTATTGATCATGAAAGCAGCCATTTTAGTGGTTAAGTCCATGTCTTCAGCATGCGATTCACCACTATAACCACCAGAACTAATTGCAATTTCTGTATTGAAAAGGCCTAAGCCTCCCGAAATATTGGGCACGCAGTTAACTAAGCCCCAACCCATTTTACCAAACAGATAGGCTCTTAGATATTCTAACTCTTGGAAACGAGGAATTAAGGCACTTGGCGGTTTAACTCTGGTAATAGTTCCGTCTTCTACATCACAACTGTTAGACATCCTTAAGGTAGCTCCTACGGCAATAGTTTCCACTTTCGAGTTCAAGATTGGCTTGATCATTCTAAGCATCGTATTACGATGTAAGATACAATCTACATCTGTACAGAGGAAATAAGGATATTGAGAAGCATTGATGCCCGCATTTGATGCGTCTGCCTTAGTGCCACCATTAACCTTATCTACAATAGTTAGAATGCTGTACTTAGGATTGGTAGACTTGAAAATTCGTTTGAAGGGCTTTGTTTTTATCCGTTCTACGTAAGCATATGGAGTTTCTACTAGTTCAAACTCTTCAATAAGCATTTCTAATGTCTTGTCCTTACTTCCATCGTTAACAATGATTACCTCGAATAATGGATAATTTAAGGTTAAGAGAGATTTTACGTTAACAATAATTGTCTTTTCTTCATTATACGCTGGAGCAACAATTGAAATTCCTGGTGTAAGAGGAGAATGCAGTAGAAATTTATCGTCTAATTTAGAGCTATACGTCTTGTATCTTACAATATTGATAAAAGAGAATACTCCTAGTACCGAATAAGAAAGAAACAATGATGAGGCATAAAAGAAAACGAAATATTCAAATAAATCAAAAGCAGTGTCCATGGCATTGTCCGTAACAATAAGTTACAGTGAAAAATTTAAATTATTGGCGTATTGATAGTCCTGTTTAGCTTTACTGTTCTTAAATACTCTTCTCGCAGTTTTCAATCTAGAAGGAATTAGAGGGTTCTTAATGTGATCAATAATTAATCGGTTAAAACCCGTTTCAGATTGATATAGGCCCTCAATATACGATTTTCCTTCCGAATTGTATTTATAAATTACCTCTGCAATTAGCTTCTTTGTGTCTAAGTTGTTGGCTCCAACATAAATAGATTTTAAGAAATCTAGCGATTTTCCAGACGAGATTGATAATATCGTTTCGATAATGGCGTTTTGGCAAATTACGGGTTGGTGGTGATACATTACTTTCAGTTTTTCCTCAACTTCGGCAATTTTCATTTCACCAAGAGCAATAATAACTTCCTTTCTTATTTCATGGTCTTCTGTATCAATAAGATATACTAAAGAAGGTACAGAAATAGTTTGATTGAAGTAAGACACGGCTTTAATAATGAAAGACAATTGTGAGTTGTTTTTAGAGTACTGAATCCATTTGCTGAAATTCGGTAAATTGTATTTATGATGTGCTTCTAGCTGATCAAGTAAATTGATCTGATCCCAATAGTTTAAGCTATTGTCTTGTTGATCGAAGAATTTGAAAGGGTCGTGGTTGCTGATCGCTAAATATGAGTTTCGAGATTCTTTTCTAAGAAATGGATTTTTACTGTAGGTGTGAGGTAGTATCGATGAATCTGGAGCCGTCAAATCTAATATCGATAACGACTGAAAGGTTCTTAACCTAACTCTTGTATTAGAAAAGTCTAGTTTCTTGATTAGAAATTCCTCTATTTTAAGACCCTTAATAATATTACGATAGTTCTTGTTCTCAACTACTTCGTCATCTGCCTTAACAATATCTTCAAGAGCGGTAATAAGTGGATCGTAAGTTTTATTATTCAGTTTTCCGATATTTTCGCTGTATTTAATAAGGATGTTTTCGGGAATAAGAATTTCTTCAGCAGCTAAGTTGCTTAATAAAAAATCCATTTGTAATGGGTAAAGCTCTTCTTCCAAACGCTCTTCTTTATCTTTTCGACCTCTGATAAGGTAAATAGACGCAACAAATACAATTGCAGTGATGCTGTTGAAGAAAATGAAATATAGCGCAACCTGTAATACAAAAGGATACGACGAGATTAGCTCTAAATACTGTTCTATGGAACTGATAAACGACATCTTTCTTAATATGTTTTCCTAGCTAAGGCTGGGAGGTGTGACAATGGCAATTTGATTAATAATTATCAAGGAATTTGCAAAGACAGAGCCAAAAGGAGTAAAGTGCCGCCAAAACAGGTGTTTTTACCTGTAAGTTTGTGTGATTATAGCGATTTAGCTTGCTTTAAGCTGTTTTTTGGCTTAAAGCTGGTTTTTTCCGGAGAATACAAATGCCCGAGGTGGGGAAAAGTATTCCCGAAAGTGGTAGGGCTAAATGAGCTATTGGGCTGCTTTTTGTATAAAAATAAAACGTCCCGACGATAAGTCGGGACGTTTTTCCCAAAAAATTAACAATTTTTTACAAGTCTTAAAAACAAGATTTGTAATACTTTTAAAAGATTTTATGTGTTTAACCTTTCATAGGTACAAGGTAAGAATTAATTATTGAACAATCAAATTTACTAGCCTATTTACTGTTTAGTCTACCAAAATACTCGTTAAAATCGATTTTTATTTTTGTAACAAAAAAATATAACTTATTTTTCGGGATGCAATTAAATCAACCCAGTCAACGCGAATATTATTTTAATAACGAGGTAGTTTCTCGTTTCGAATTGTACAATAGTCTATTTCTTACACTTCCATTCTATAAAATAAAGGATACAGGAACCCTTTTGCCTTTGTTTTTTAAAAGTTGCGAAGATGGTATTAAGAACCATGAGAAGCCAAAGGAGCTAATTGAAAAGTTTTTCGAGAAATATGTTCATGATAAGGATGAAAACAGTGTGGTCGATCTGTTGTTTCGCTTTATTCAGTATATCGAGCGTCAAGTAGTGCTTTTTGATGCGGTAGAGGACGCTTCTTTTACCAAATTGAATATCAGCGACGAACAGAGGTCGTTAAGAGCATTGTTCCTTAAAGCAAATGATGATGTAAACTTGCATGAAAAGATCGACCGTTTGGTCGAGGAGTTTTCTTTGAGGTTGGTGCTCACTGCCCACCCAACCCAGTTTTACCCAGGACCGGTTTTAGGAATCATTAATGATCTAACTGCAGCAATTAAATCAAATGACTTCACAACAATTAATCAGCTATTGCAGCAATTAGGGAAAACGCCGTTCTTCAATAAAAAATCGCCAACGCCGGTAGATGAGGCATTAAGCTTGGCTTGGTACTTAGAGAATGTGTTCTATTTTGCGGCCGCAAATATTCAAACGAACTTAAACCAACTGTTGAGCGAATATCACATCGATCCTAAGAAAGTTATCGAATTAGGCTTTTGGCCAGGAGGCGATAGAGATGGTAACCCGAATGTGAAAGCACAAACTACTTTAGAGGTTTCTAAAATGCTGCGTCAGATTCTCTTCAGATGTTACTATCGTGATTTTAGAAATATCAAAAGACGTATCACCTTTAGAGGAGTAGAAGAAAGTATTAATCTGCTTCAAGAAGTATTTTATGAAAATGCATTTAATAATACTATAGAAGAGAGAGATATATCGGATTATATCATTAAGAATTTAAATGATATCATTGATACTTTGAATAAAGATCACGACGGTTTGTTCGCCAATATCGTACAAGATCTACTGAGGAAAGTAGAACTGTATCGTTGTCATTTTGCTTCTTTAGATATTAGACAGGATAGCAGGGTATTAAGAAGTGTGCACCAATATTGTAGAAGTCAGAAACCAATTAATGCACTATACAGCGAAAACTATGATGATTTGGCTGAAGAAGAGAAACTGAAAGCCATTTCATTTAGAACTGCGAAAATCATATATGCCGACGAACAGGATAACTTGATTAAGGATGCATTGCAAACGATCTCTGAAATTAAAGATATCCAGCAAAAGAATGGAGAGGAAGCTTGTCACCGTTTTATTATCAGTAATTGCCAACAAGCAAGTGATATCCTGCAATTAATGGAGCTGTTCCTTTGGAATGGTTGGAATGCAGAGGATTTGACAATAGATTTTGTGCCATTGTTCGAAACCGTTAATGATTTATCAGGTGCGGGAGAGATCATGGAGAAATTATACACACATCCATTCTATAAAAAGCATTTGGAGTTAAGAGGTGGAAAGCAGCATATCATGTTGGGCTTCTCTGATAGCACCAAAGATGGTGGTTATTTAATGGCTAACTGGTCGATATTTACAGCTAAGGTGGCTTTAACTAAAGTTGCCGAAGAGCACAACATTCAATTGGCGTTTTTTGATGGTAGGGGTGGTCCGCCAGCTCGTGGTGGTGGTAAAACTCACCGTTTCTATGCTTCAATGGGTAAGGAAATTGCCAATAAAAACATCCAGTTAACCGTTCAGGGACAAACTATTAGTTCTCAGTATGGTTCTGTTGATAGTGCAGCATTTAATATCGAACAATTAATTAATGCAGGCATCTCATCTGGCGTTAAGGGGAAACATAACGTATTGTTAGATAAGGAAAACTTTGATATCCTAAATAAAATGGCGAAAGATAGTTACGATGCTTATATCGATTTGCGTAACGATCCTTTGTTCTTAGAGTATTTGGAAAAACTTTCTCCTTTGAGCTTGTTATCTAAAATCACAATTAGCAGTAGGCCAGTTAAAAGAAATGCCGGAACTAAATTGAAGCTTGATGATTTACGTGCTATTGGTTTTGTAACTTCATGGAGCCAGTTGAAGCAAAATGTACCTGGGTTTTATGGCGTGGGTACTGCTTTAAAAGCACAAGAAGATTTAGGCAATTGGGAGCACGTTCAAAAAACTTATCAGCAATCTGGTTATTTCAAAACGATTATAGATAACTGTATCATGTCGATGAGTAAATCTGATTTTGAAATTACTGCTTACTTGGCTAACGATAAACAGTTTGGTGCATTTTGGAAACAGTTACACGACGAGTTCGAACTTTCTAAGTCTATGTTGTTAAAACTGACAGGTCACGAAACTTTAATGGAGAATTATCCAGTAGAGAAGAAATCTATCGCGGTACGTGAGAAAATCATTTTACCACTGGTATTGATCCAACATTTTGCGTTAGAGAAATTGCAAGGCGAATTAAGCGAGGAAAAACAACAAGCTTACGAGAAACTAGCGATCAGAACGGTTTATGGTATTGTAAACGCAGGCAGAAACTTGGCTTAAAAATCCGGAAGTTAATAGATGGAAAGTCCGAAGATAGGGCGCCTATCATGCTACTTAGATTTC
This sequence comes from Flavobacteriaceae bacterium PS02338, assembly GCA_029959615.1. Classification (GTDB taxonomy): domain Bacteria; phylum Bacteroidota; class Bacteroidia; order Sphingobacteriales; family Sphingobacteriaceae; genus Pedobacter. The sequence continues at coordinate 865,279 of JASCOD010000001.1, forward strand.
CCGCAGATTTAATAGATTTGTACGCAGATTTTCGCAGATATCAATCCGCTGCGAAAATCTGCGTTTTTTTTATCCGCGACATCAGCGGGAAATATAATTTTATGGAAAAACCGATATTAAACTGGACTTACAAATCATTCGAGGAACTGTCGAAAGAGGAACTTTATACAATTTTAAAATTAAGAAGTGAGGTTTTCATTGTAGAGCAGCACTGCAATTATCAAGACGTAGATGGTAAGGACTTAAAATGCCATCATTTAATGGCTTGGGATGGAGATAATCTAGTCGCCTACACCAGGATAGTTCCGCCGGGAGTTTCTTTCACAGAGGCAAGCATTGGTCGTGTATTGAGCAATTCTCGATATAGAGGCATAGGCGCTGGTATTACCTTGATGAAAAATAGCATCGAAAAAGTATATGAAACCCATGGAAAACGACCGATTCGTATTGGTGCACAATTATATTTGAAGAAGTTTTATGAAAGTTTTGGCTTTGTAAAGGATAGCGAAGAATATCTAGAAGACGAGATTCCGCATATTGAGATGGTGTTGGCTTAAGGCATTTTAAACATTGAAATGAAGCCTAGTTAAGAAATTGACTAGGCTTTATTTTTTGCAGTTCGATATCGGCGGTTCGTCATTGCGAACTGAAGCGTAAGGACTTGATAGGGGGTGAAGCAATCTTTATAGTTAGTTAGGTAATAAATGTATGAAAGATTTCTCCGCTCGCTGCGCTGCGGTCGAAATGACGGAGCAATGACGATAGCGCATAAAAAAGCCCCGACATACGTCGAGGCTCCTATTCTTTATGCTAACTGTGCTAAAGGCATTCCTTCGGAAAAAACTGCCAGCTGTTAACTGCCAACTGTACTAATCTTCAATTCCTTCAACTGCTTATCATCAATCGTACTTGGACTATCAATCATCACATCTCTACCAGAGTTGTTTTTAGGGAAAGCAATCACGTCTCTAATGCTATCTAAACCAGCAAAAAGTGAACATAAGCGGTCGAAACCGAATGCTAAACCACCATGTGGCGGCGCACCGTATTCAAAGGCATCTAATAAGAAACCAAATTGTTTCTGCGCTTCTTCATCGCTAAAGCCTAAATGCTTAAACATTAACGCTTGTGTTTCTTTGTCGTGGATACGGATAGAACCACCGCCAATTTCGGTGCCGTTTAGTACCATATCGTAAGCATTAGCCCTTACCTCACCAGGTTTGGTATCCAATAAAGCAATATCTTCTGGTTTTGGCGAAGTAAACGGATGGTGCATGGCATGGTAGCGCTCCGATTCCTCATCCCACTCCAATAGAGGGAAATCTAACACCCAAAGTGCCGAGAACTTATTTTTATCACGTAAGCCTAAACGAGAACCCATTTCTAAGCGAAGCTCGTTCATTTGTTTTTGTACTTTCTCTTTTACCGCACCAGCTAAAACTAATACTAAATCGCCTGGCTCCGTTTGTAATGCCGCCGACCATTTTTTCAATTCATCCTCATTGTAGAACTTATCTACCGATGATTTTAATGAACCATCTTCGTTATGGCGTAGATAGATTAATCCAGTAGCACCAATTTGCGGACGCTTCACGAAATCCGTTAATTCATCTAACTGTTTACGGGTATAATGTGCACAACCCTTAGCGTTGATGCCCACTACCAATTCTGCATTATCAAAAACTGGGAAATCCTTACCTTTTACAATGTCATTTAGCTCTACAAAAAGCATTTCGAAACGGGTATCTGGCTTATCAGAACCGTATAAACGCATCGCATCGCTATATTGCATACGAGGCACTTCAGGCAAATCAATACCTTTAATTTCTTTGAACAAAGTTCTAATCAATCCCTCAAAAGTGTTCAAGATATCTTCTTGCTCCACAAACGACATCTCGCAGTCAATTTGCGTAAACTCAGGTTGTCTATCTGCACGTAAATCCTCATCTCTAAAACACTTCACAATTTGGAAATACCTATCGAAACCAGAAACCATTAACAATTGCTTGAAGGTTTGTGGCGATTGTGGCAGAGCATAAAACTCACCTGGGTTCATACGACTAGGTACCACGAAATCTCTTGCTCCCTCTGGCGTAGATTTAATCAATACAGGTGTTTCTACCTCAATAAAATCCAATCCATCTAAATACCTACGCACCGATTGTGCCATTTTATGACGCAATACCATGTTGTTGCGCACGGGGTTACGACGCAGATCTAAGTAACGATATTTCATCCGTAGATCGTCGCCACCGTCGGTTTCATCAGCAATTAAGAAAGGAGGCAATTTCGCCGCATTCAAAATTTCTAAGGCTGTAACCTTAATTTCGATATCTCCAGTGGGGATGTCTTTATTTTTATTGGTACGCTCAACCACTACACCGCTCACTTTGATCACGAATTCGCGACCAAGTGCACGAGCCTGCTGGCACAAATCGGCATTATCGTTCATGTTAAATACCAATTGGGTAATTCCATAACGATCGCGGATGTCGATAAACGTCATTCCACCTAAATCCCTAGAGTTCTGCATCCAGCCGCACAAAGTGACATTTTCGCCCAAATTTTCAAGGCTCAACGCACCGCAAGTAGTTGTTCTTAGCATATTTATTCGATGTTTAAGCGGCAAAAGTACGAAATTTAGATTTATGCCAAAGGCATTCCTTCGGAACGATTTTAGATTTACCCAGCAAAGGGGTTAAATTGTTACTTTTCAATAGGAGAGGGCTTTATTTTTAATGAGCGCCATAAGCGCTTCGTCTATGTTTCTGCTATCCCTCCTCAATCTTAGGAATTGCGTTTATACCTTCTTCGTGTCTGCATCGTATCTGCTTCGACTTTTGTTCGGGAAAATGTCAATTTTGGGGAAGCGGAGGCGATGGCTACTGCACGCTTACCCTAAGCATTCCCGAACTAGTCATGGACTATTCACGAACCTGACCTACAGTAAAGTCGCTATAAGGTCGCTATAAGGTCACTATAAGGTCGCTATAACTGTGAGAAATAAATTGTATTTTAGGATAACATTGTAGTCCCGAATGGGCGATGGATATCTATGAACTTAAAGTTAGTGAAATTATGGCAAAAGTACGATCTGTTTTTAAATTGAGTGGTACCCTTTCGGACATGACCTTTGTAGACAGCAGAGCCTATAATACCCATGCCAGGGCAAAGCGGGGTACACATAAACCTATTACCTTGGCCGATGGGATGAAAGAAAGTGCTGCTATACAAAAGCAGGTAAACCTAATGGCCAAGGTTGTTTTTGATGCCGTAAACGATTTTGTGCCTGGCTTTAAGGATGGTAAATTATGGGCTCGGCTACTGTCTATTTTTCGCCAACAGAAAAAAGCAGGCAAAAATTATAGCTACGCTGATTTTAATTCGACGGAAATGCGTGTAGATTACCCAACATCAAAGCATGGCTTATTCCAATTGATGAAATCCCCAAACGAGGGTACGCTGGTGCATTATCAATTGCAGGGAATAGGAAGTTATCGAATTAGGCTGTTACGTATCGCTACAGATGAAACCTTGTTACAGCCCTATCCGCATGAAACGTTAACCGTGGATATCAACGATGGAACTAAAATGGGCAGCCTCCGCCTTGATTTTAGCGTACTACCTGCTCATGCTCATCAGCTTTATGTACTCCATTGCGAGCAGCTAGTGAATGGCAAACCCGCTGATTTGATGAAAAGCAAGGGAGTGAGGTTTTTATCAGTGGTACAACGTTAAGAAATCGTAGAAATGGACTATCAAAGCATTGCCGAAAAGATCATTGACCTGAAAAATGCAGACCTGGCATTAAGGAGCAAACTTGCTAAAAGTGGGCAACTTAGTGGCGGCTATCATGAGGAAATGAAGGCATTGCACAATAGTAATGCAAAGGCCTTAGATGAGATCATCAGTGCGATTGGTTATCCCACCCTATCAAAAGTAGGTAAGGAAGCCAGCGAGGCTGCTTGGTTAGTGATACAGCATGCGATTGAACAACCTCAATTGATGAAAAAATGCTTGGGCTTATTACAAAAAGCTACTGAGGCAAATGAAGCAGACCCAAAAAGCTTGGCCTATCTTTCTGATAGGATCGCCGTGTTCGAAGAGCAGCCCCAGTTGTATGGAACTCAATTTGATTGGGATGAAAACGGCGAATTAAGCCCCAATCTGTACGATGATTTAAACAAAGTAAATGAACGAAGGCAATCTGTTGGGCTTAACACACTGCAATCGCAAACCCTATTGATTAGACAACGTGCTCAGGAAGAAAATCAAGTACCTCCAAAAGACTTAGCACAGAGCAGACTAGAAGTAAAAGAGTGGAAGAAAATGGTAGGCTGGATTAAATGATGGACTGTTTGCTCTTTAAGATGCTGGACAACATAGCAAGGCCTTGCGCTTAGCTTCTAACTCCTTACGCTTAAGTTTTGCAAATCTCGTATAGAAGTGAATAAATACGCACAAAAGCAAGGAATTTCCAATGGGCAAGCTTGAAATGAATATTATCTTTGCTAAAATTTTGCAAAAATGAACAATACGAACAGACGGTTTATCATACCCACTCTTGGTGTAGGTTTTTTAATATGGCTTTTAGCAACTTTGGCTTTTCGTTTCGCAGGACAATTCTTCTTTATCACAGAGTTACCAGTGGTACTTACCATTTTATATGTAGCGGTAATACCCTCGTTGGCTGTCATTTCTGTTGTTACATTCAAAAAGTTTAAACTGTTGGAGCTTGAAAATGTAGTTGGAGGGGTTCTTTTGGTATTGCCTGGAATGATTATCGACACTTTTGTAATTCAATTTTTTGAAGACGTTTTTCCAAACATGCCTTCAAGCAGAGCTGCGGCATTTGGTTCTTGGCTAATGTGGGCATATTCGATCGTGTTATTGACATCAATACTTATCGGACTTCGACGGAAAACAAGCTCAAATTACTAGCCGTTGCTTAAGGACATGCTCTTTGCTCCTTATTCCTTACGCTCAAAAGTTTGCAAATCTCAGCACCTTCATTTATCTTGCCTTACCTAAATATCTCTAAGCGCTAACTCCCTGTGTAAATTCGTTTTTCGCATCAAAGTTTTGCAAAGCTGACCATATTTGGATGGATTGGAGCTATAGTGTGGCGTATACAAACAAGTTTGTGGAATTTTAATGCAATACCGTAAAGACCATGGGAATATTCGACATATTTAAGAAGCAGGATAAAGGTGATCATCCTAAAACGGCCAAACAGCGAAAAAAAGAAACGGAAAAACTACTGAAATCGTTGCATATTCCGTTCATAGACCATTTGCCTTTAACTGAAGAAGAAAGCGACGTAAGAATTAGAACAGGACAGGAAATTGCAGAACGGATTTTAATTCTGGTTTATTTAGCTTTTCTTTCAGAAGTTCCCGATGAAAAAGAAGCGGTAATTAACTTTTTAAAAACCCATCAGCTTTGGGATAAAGTTTCGCCAGATGAAAAAAAGCTCTATCAAAAAAAGAAACTGACAGCGCAAGAGGCTATCAATATTTTGTGGCGCTCCGAAGCTATTTGGCTTTTGCTTTGGTCAATCCAGAAGGTAGGTGAATTGAAATTGCCAACTGCACAGATAGAAGTAAGTGAAATTATGGCAAGACTTCCTGAGCTTTTTGCTGATCCGAAAAACTTTATCGAAACTGCCGTAGTTCGCCCAGCTACAGAAGTTCTAGATGCTTCAGACTTGGTCTATAGGCTTCATTGGGCTACAAGAAATACAGGTTTAAATAACAAACCAATGCCAGCAAAATTGGATGCGAGTACTGTAATGGAAAGGCACTATGCCGTAAATTGGCTTACCTTTTATGCTGAGGAATGGGATGATATTACTACGGATACGTAAAAATGGGCACTAGCACTATTGAGCTTTGCTAAGGAATTCGTCGTTTTGTCAGATGGACTTATCTCGATTGGTCGACGCAAGATGTGCAAGCTCGAATTTGAAATTATATATTTAGCTTAGTGCTTTAGGGTATTTGTGGCAAACAACATTAAAATGAGAAAAGTAATTGCGGCATTTAACATGACACTTGATGGGGTTTGCGACCATACTACGGGAATTGCCGATGGAGAACTACACCAGCATTATGCGGAATTGATAGATAGCGGAGACCTGATCTTATACGGGCGAACAACCTATCAGCTGATGCTTTTTTGGCAAGAACTCTTGGAGAAACCTTCGGGCGAGAAATCAATGGACGATTTTGCAATTTCGATAGACAAAATTCAAAAACTCATTTTTTCGAATACGTTAAAAGATACAGGTTGGGACAGCGCAAAACTTGCCAATAAGTCTCTTGTGGAAGAAGTTTTGGAACTTAAACAACAACCGGGTAAAAACATTCTGGTTGGCAGTAGAAGCTTAATTATTCAATTGTTAAATGATCATCTAATTGACGAGTTTCAAATCTGTATTCACCCCATCATTGAAGGGAAAGGATTGTTGTTGTTTGACCAAATCAAGCAAAGGATTGCTTTGAAACTCATCGACACCAAATTGTTCAAATCAGGCGTTATGGTGTTTTATTATGAGCCGATACGAGAGTAAACCACAAGCTGCTAACTATTAGGTAATAACAAGCATGAAAAGAGCAAAAAAAATAACATACCATGTTTTAATCGGTATTTTCATTATCGGGACGTTTGTTTTAGGCTTTGCTGTTATCAATACGATGGTGAGTTTAAAGTATGAAACTACAAATTCAACAGGTTGTATCTCGCTAATCAGCGGACAAGACTTTTGTTTTGAAATTAAAGTTCTAATCGGGCTGCTTGTAGCCTGCATAGTAGCAGTAATTCTGCTGTTGTTTTTTAGAAAGAGCATATCACGAACAGAATAAAAACAAACAACGATTTAGAAGTAACTTGACAAATGAAACTTAAACCAACAGTATTGTTTCTTGGAGCGACAATTTTTTTACTATTGCTCGGCTTTTTTGCGGGTAGCAAAAGTTTAGATATCAATTTTCACGACACCTATTTTGTCATCAGTTACCAACATTTGGCCATTCTTACTGCTTTTTTAACAGGGCTAACCACATTGGTTTACTTCGGAGTTGAAAAACTTAAACGACCCATAAAATCCAAGACCGGATTTTGGCATTTCGGACTTTTCATTTCCGCACTTTTCATGCTTTTTGTCGCAATAAATACATCAACCACTAGTTATTACCAAGCCGAAAACTCATTTACGGGTAATGTGTATGGCCCTACAGCAATGCTATTAGTAGCGTTTATTTTATTTTTGGCAAGCGCAATAGTTTCTCTTTACGGGATGACCAAAGCACTATTGGGCAAGCGAGAATAACGACGATTGCAGAAAAATCATTCTAGGGTAAGCACAATGTCTCATTAAGTTAAGAAACGTTGTGTCAGTCTGAGGCTTTCCGATAAAATCGAAACAAGTAGTCTAAGACCTCTCTTAGCAATCAAAAAATAAAAAACATTGTCCTTCGACAGGCTCAGGATTACAATGGCTTTATATTTTTCTCCTTAACGTGATGACATTTAGGGAAAGCACTTCCAACCTCATGCTCCAATCAAACTACTCACTTTCAGACTTCAACCGCCTTAAAATAACCGACCGTAAACGTAATTCATTTTCATCGCCCCAATTTCCTAACGTAGCAATTACGGGAATCAGCGTCTTACCGAAATCGGTTAATGAATACTCCACTTTTGGAGGTACAACAGGATAAATTTTCTTTGTAATCAATTCGTGATCTTCCAATTCCTTTAGCTGAATATTTAGTACACGCCTTGTTGCGTCTGGAATTTTTCGTTGCAGCTCGCTCGGACGTTGATGTCCCTGATTGATAAACCACAACAAACGGATTTTCCATTTTCCATACAACACTTCGCCTATTAAATCCAAACCACAATTCAGGTTCGGTAAAGTCTTTCTTTCATACATAAGGCAAATGTAAACCTATGTTCCAAATGGTGCAATAGGGGAAAAATTTATCCCTATCTGAATCGTAATTCCGTACTTGTCTAAACTGCTTTTATACCACAATTTTGTCCTATAAATAATTCTAAAAAATGGAACAATTCAATTTCAACAACGAATTATCAGGCAAAATTGCTCTGGTAACAGGTGGAACGAAAGGAGCTGGAAGAGCAATTGCAGAAAGGCTTTTACAAGCGGGTGCAACAGTGATCATTAGCGCTAGAAACGCACCTGAAAAAGAAAATAGCCACCTACATTTTATTTCGGCTGATTTAAGTAAGGCTGAAGGAACACAAAAAGTAATCGGCGAAGTGTTATCAACCTATGGTAGACTGGATATTCTTGTGAACAACCTTGGTTCTTCGTCAACACCGGCGGGTGGCTTTACCGTATTGACCGATGAAGATTGGGAAGCAACGCTACAAGCTAATTTGCTTGCTCCAATTCGATTGGACAGAGGATTTTTACCACAAATGATTGAGCGAAAAAGTGGTGTTATTATTCACATCGCTTCCATACAAGGTAAGTTGCCACTGTACGATTCTACTTTGCCCTACGCCGCTGCAAAAGCCGGGTTGATCAATTATAGCAAAAGCTTATCAAATGAAGTTACGCCCAAAGGTGTTCGCGTACTGACTGTTTCGCCAGGATGGATCAGAACAGAAAATGTGAAAGTATGGTTAGAAACAATTGCTCAGCATTCAAATATTTCTATTGAGCAGGCTCAGCAGGGCGTTGTGGATGCATTGGGTGGCGTACCTTTTGGCAGGCCTGCCGAACCAGCAGAAGTGGCTGAATTAGTTGGTTTCTTGGTTTCTCCAAGGGCCAGTTATTTAACAGGAACAGAATTTGTAATCGACGGCGGAACAATTCCGACCATTTAATCATCTTAAAAATTTAAAGACAATGAATTTACCAAAAGTAGTAACCGAATTAGTAAAAGCACAAAACGTTTTTGACAGTACTGCCTACTCCAATTGTTTTACCGAAACTGCCGTAGTATTTGATGAAGGAAAAACGCATAATGGTAAGGCGGAAATAAAAAATTGGATAGACAAGGCTAATAAAGAATATCAAGCGACAATGAAACCTCTTGAATATTCGGAAACCGACTGTACATTGAAAGCTGAAGTTTCAGGAACATTTCCTGGAAGTCCTATTGTGTTGACTTATCATTATGAGTTTGAGAGCGGGTTAATCCAATCATTGAAAATTGTGTAAACCCAATGTGGCAGCCGCCAACAAGGTATTGGTAAAAACAGGGCTGAAGTGCAAACTTTGGCTTTTGTGTTACTATTGAATTTAGGTTTATTTATTGAACTAAAGTGCATCGATTGCCTGTCTTGGGTAAGGCCAGCGCTCCTCTCTAACGCAAGTACTTACTTCGTAGCGCACATCTTGTTTGCTTAATGATGCTTGTGTTTAAATAATTTTAGTTTTTGGTGATAACAGTAACTACAACTTGGAACTCAAAAATTTGAAGCCATTTATTTAGCTTAGTGTTTTAGTAGTTCTTGCAAACAAATTAGGCTTAGATTAAAACTGTAGGAGTTATGTGCAATTATAGATAGACGATAATGACAGAATGGAGACCCATATCAGAAAGTGAGTTATACGATCAAATCCAAAAGACAGAAACAGATTTGAATGGAGAGTTGTTGAACTTTTGGCAATTGATAAAAATTGACCCAGTGAAATGGACAGAAAAGGAATATGGTGACGAAGGTAACGGATTTTGGGTTGTAGCAATTTGTGGAACAAAAGTCATTTGGTTTAATGACGTTGAAGAAGGATTCAACATTTCAGACTATAGAACTTATGGCCAAATTGAAGGATATTATTGTAATCAAGATGAACTAAATTGGGCTGTGATCAGATTGTTTGAATTGGTAAAATTCGGTGGAGGAATTATTGGACAAGCTGGACCACTTCAAAAATCAGTGTAAAATGGTATTAATGCAAATACCCGGAATCAGACTGGTGATATGAGCTAGGCGTAAGTAGTACCAATTTTATAAAAGTCTTTATTCTTTGCTCCTTATTTTTAAAAGTTTGCAAATCTCAAAGCCTTCATCTATCTTGGCTTGTCTAAATATCTCAAGCTCGATCCTGTCTGTTAAAATTCTAATATTTTCACATTAAGGTTGCGCAAAGCCGACCATATTTATGTCGGCATGCGCTGCATAGCATATATGAATAGGTTATACCTAATCTTAAAACGACAATATGATAACAAAAAACATAGATATTTCAATACCACTTTTATGGGGTGACCAACACTTTCTGAAAAATGAGTGGGGATACATAAACTATTTGGTTGGTGCTAATGGAACTGGAAAGTCATTACTGGCTGAACAAATAAAAGCTAAGTTCAATGGAGGAGGTTTTCTTCCTAGATATCTAAATGCTGAGAGACTTATTGGTTTAGAAAAGCAACAAGAAGGGCGTTATGGCGGAGGGCATCTACATATTGGTTTTGATATAGCATACTTTGAAGATTATAAAACCAGAGCAGAAAACACAGGTTTATCATCTTCCGCAATTATTATACTTAAACAGCGACTTGACATTAGGATAAAAGTAGAAGCGCTATTGTCTGACATTTTTGGTAAAACAATAAGACTGGTTGAAGAAGGAGGTTATTTAAAACCCAAAATGCAAAACATCAAAGCGGGTGAGGAATATAATCTTAGCCAAAGTGAATGCCACGGATTAAAGGAGCTAATTACTTTATTGACATTTTTATATGACCCTTCTAAAAATTGTATAATATTTGATGAGCCGGAGTTACATCTTCATCCACAATTTCAATCGTTTTTTCTTCAAGAAATTCGCAAGGTTGCAGGCAATCCGCTTGAAGATCCTACGAAAAAAATGTTTTTCATTATTACTCATTCTCCATATTTCTTAGACTTAAAATCTCTTGATGACTTAAAAAACATTTTAGTTTGTCATTTAGAAAAGGTCCCGACTTATGTAAAAGAACTTGATGCTGACGACCAATTTATATTAAAAAAATTCTTACCAAGGTTTAATACACATCATAAACAGTTTTTCTTTTCTCCAAATCCAGTATTTGTAGAAGGATATACTGACCAACAAATCATTTCTATTTTATTTGAAAAAATTGGAATAAACATTGGTGCTTCAGGTTCTTGCATCATTGATGTTGGAGGCAAGGACGAGTTGGGGGTATTTTATAAGCTTTGCAAAGCATTAAAAATAAACGCTAGAATTATCGCTGACCTTGATGCGGTTTTTAGAGGTAGATTAAGAAGAGTTATTTGTGAAGATGAACGTTCACAAGCATATGTTCAGCAACAGGGCATTGGAGCTGATCTTTCAAATGAGATTGGAGATTTAGAGACGCATTTAACAGGTATTGCGATAAGAATTTTAAATCAAGAAACAGATAATCCAAAACTTATTGCCTTAAAAGCAAAACTGAATTTATTTTCTGCTGAAGAAGAACATTCCAAAAGAGTAGCTACACTCTTGGCGATTTTAAAGTATGATGTAGACATTAGAGCAGTATTAGATGCTCCTAATATTGCTAATCTAAAATTAATAATTGGCAGAATAACCCAACTCCATAATGCTTTCAAATCTTGTAATACTTTCATTTTCCCTAAAGGCGAAATAGAACACTATTATACCCAATCAGCTGTCGATTATTTGAATATTACAAATAAAGACACTTGGTTTCACGCCGAAAGAGATTATATTCTTCAAGCCAATTCAACTGAAATCAATGAGGGATATCCAGATTTAATAACAATTTTAAAAGAGGCTGTTCCGGTAATCGACATTGAAATACAAAAACACCTAAAATTTGAAGTATTTGAATGGATACATAGAGTTCAAACTGGAATTGCCAAGGAAGAAATTAAGAATGATGAAGAACTCACCCGAAATGCTAAAATTAACTATGCTCTTTATAATCAAATTTTAGAATTACGAAGTCTGACAATTAATGCTGACAAAACTTTTGAATGTATTATCACAATTAGCGAAACACTAATAGGGGCGCCATTGGAAATTAATTTTAATCAGACGACTAATGCACACAATTTTGCCCTGTGAAAAAAACTGGACCTCACAGGCTTTTCGTAAAAAAGCTTGTGAGGTGGTTAAATGAAATTTGGTGCTTCGTATCAAGTTCAGTACTGGTAGACGGTTTTGAAATCCGCTAAGAGCTAAAACATTAAAAATCCAGCAATTCCTTTGCCTCAATCCCCAAACCTTTTGCTAAAGAAAGCAAGGTAATCAAAGAAGGTGCTGTTTCGCCTTTTTCAATTCTGTGGATTTGGCTGTAATCTATATTAGAAAGCTGCTCAAGTACACGTAAACTAATCTTCTTCTCATTTCTTATATTTTTTAAATGAGTGCCAAATGATTTAAGTATTGCTTCTTTTTTGAGTTCTTCCACATGACAAATAGATAAAAACTACCTAATTTGTTTGTAGGATTATTTGCATACAAAAAGTTTAATCTTTATATTTGATATAGTTAAATAGGTATTAATAAAAGTCTTGCAACTACAAATCTCACGCCGTTGGAGCAAGACAGCAGAATAATGCCCATCTCTATGCGTAGATGTATATCTTTGTGCATCGAAATAGATTTGGGGCTGCTGTAAATCCGTTTTCAACGTAAGGCGTGAGAACTTTAATGTAGTTACGGTTGGTAGCCCCAAATGTATTGTTTAAGGGCTAGCCTACCAACAAGACTCGTATCACCAAATACGAGCAAATGGGAAGAATAACAACATCGGTATCATCAGCAGCTCATTGTGGCAATGGGCATGGCCAAAGTTTTGGCATTTCTTTCCCTACATCAGCACCAGTATCGTTTTATTTGTTTGATAGGCTTTATGCGCAGAAGCCTAAGAACCCGGTGTAACTAATTAATGATCAAATTCCAATGATCAATATCCAATAGGTAAAAGGAAAGTGCTATTTGGTTTTGTTTCCTGTTCAAACATGAAGATAGACAGTCGAGCTTCCCGGTGATATTGGGACAAGCAGGATGACGCATGATGCAGAGGGGCTAGGCTTCGGAAAATTAAGGCTAAATGCCCAAAGGGAGATGAATTGCCAAAAAATATCCTCCCGATGTATCGGGATTTCGCTTTGCTCAAAATGAACTAGTGAACCAATAGCGAACTAACCAAAAAACCAACCATCTAACCAACTAATACGCTATGAAAACAAATTACGCCCTCTACTTCAATAAATTTCGGGAAGGAAACGAACGGGGATTGGAGTTCTTTTACAAACTATGGTATCCGAGGTATTATTATTGGGGCTTGAGGTACATTAAAGACGATGTAAACGCAGATTGTATTGTAAATGAGGCTTTTCTGCGGCTTTGGCTTTTACGGCAGCAAATTGCCTCTACAGAAGAGATTGAGCGGTTACTGAAAAAGTTAACGGCACAGGGTTGCAAGGCATTTTACAGCACGGCTAACCATAAGTTTCAACGAAATATGCTACGCTTAGATGAGCTGGAAAACTACCAAGAGTTTATTGGCGCAGCAGACCCCAGCTTTGATGAGGAGGATACGCTTTACCAACAGGAGCCAGACGAAGCCATTAAAAAGCAATGGGAGCAGGTAGAGCAGGTGATTCCTAACTTAAAGGCAGAGCAGCAGTTATTTGTGCGCCTCTGCATTAAATATTCCTTTGATTATAGCCGTATTGCTTGGCATGTTGGCGGCATTTCTGATTATGAGGTGGCTCGGAAAGTAGAGAAAACCCTCGAATGTTTGAAAGCGATTATTACCGACACGCAAAAGCTCAATAAGGTGGCCAAAGGCCATACCTTCAAATTTGAAGGCGATGTGGGCGAGGAGCAATCGGCCATTTTAAAGATGCGTTACGAACTGCAATACAGTTTTGAGGAAATTGCCAGGACACTCCAGTTAGATCAAGGTTATATCCAAAAGGTATTCGTAAACGCTATGACCAAGATTAAGAAGGTAAAATGTTGAAGTGCTTGCTTGGTATTTGAGGGAATGGCAGTTCTGAAAATAGAACGCCCCGATCATCGACCACAGATGCATCTTATTTTGAGGAAATATTATTTCCTCCCCCTGCCCGCTCAAGGAGGGGGTAGGGGGAGGATTGAAGCGAAGAATATATTTATTACACAAGCAAGTATTAAAAAGTAAATATTAAGCTTATGGAAACTAAAACCATGGTGATTACCCGTAAAATTCAACTACTCATCGATTCTGAGGACGCTGAGTTTGTTAAGCAAGCCAAAACCCAATTATATCAATGGCAGAACATCTGTTTTAGGGCGGCAAATATGATTGTGAGTCACCAATTTGTACAAGAACAGGTCAAAGATTTCTTTTACCTCACCGAAGACATCAAGCTAAAGCTAACCAACCAAAAGAAGGATGAGAATGGCATACTCCAATTGTCTAGGGAGAGTACTACCTATCATGTGCTTTCCAACCATTTCAAAGGACAAGTGCCTATGAATATGATGGGCAACCTTAACCATAGTTTGCTGGCTTATTTCAATAAAGAGAAAAACGCCTATTGGAAGGGAGAAAAGTCGCTACGGAATTATAAAAAGCATATTCCTATGCCATTTGGAGCAGAAGTGATCTCCAAGTTGACGCACACGCCCGACCATAAGAATTTTTGTTTCAAGCTGTTTCAAATTCCTTTTAGAACCTACTTGGGGAGAGACAAATCAGATAAGAAAATGATGCTGGAGCGTATTAGGACTGGTGTGTTGAAGCTTAGGGCCAGTCATTTGCAGCTAGTGGATGGTAAAGTGTTTTTGTTGGCCGCTATACAGATTGAAAAGGAACAGCATGTTTTAGACCCTGCCGTAATTGCCGAAGCGACTTTGTCTATTGAGCACCCCATTACGGTAAAGATTGGAAAGTACGAGCATAGTATTGGCCATAAAGAGGAATTTCTGCATAGGAGATTGGCCATACAGGCAGCCATTTACAGGGTGCAAAAAGGGGCAGCCTTTAATCGTGGTGGACATGGCAGAAAGCGTAAAATGAAAAGTTTGGATGATTATAGGCACCTCGAAAAGCGCTATGTAGAGCAGAAACTACATGTGTACAGTAGAATGTTGATTAACCTTTGTGTGAAGCATCAGGCGGCAACTTTGTTGTTGGTTAATCAGCAGGAAAAAGAGGAAATAGCGAAAGAAGATGCTTTTTTATTACAGAACTGGAGTTATTACAGCCTAAAAGAAAAAATTAACTACAAGGCCCAAAAAGCAGGGATACAAGTGATTGTAGAATAAGATGGAGAGAGGTTGCTGCCCTGAGAACTTTAGGAGGCTAAACATGATACAGGGGTTTGTGGTTAAAAACAAGAGGCTAATTGCTTAGCCGTGGGGTGAGATCAAATGATGCTCACTAAGTTCAATGATCAAACCTACAAAACAAATGGTTAATCCTATTGAGCAAGTAATGGCGGGCTTTGCGTTAGACAGCATGCTTTACTAATAACTAGAAGAATGAAATAAGAGGTTGCTTGCACAACCGTAGGGTGAGGGCATTGCCGCTCACAGGGTTCGAGATAGTTTGAACATGCAATGGCGAATTTTGCGTTAGTAAGTTTTAATGGGGGATTAAAATAATAGAGGCTGCCTGCAGAGCCATAGGGTGAGGCTAGTAAAGACCTCATCAAAATCTAAAAGGATTGATGCAATGAGTAGGGTTTGTCTTAAATAATTTAACGTTAGTGTTAAATGATGGAATAAGAGGTTGCTTGTACAGCCGCAGGGTGAGATTTTTCATCTCTCCAAAACCAATGAGGTTATACAATATGTGGGCGTTGCTGTTAATGTTCGACTAAATTGAATGATGAAATAAGAGGTTGCTTGTACAACCGTAGGGTGAGATCAGAAATGCTCGCTAAGTTTGGTTAATCTGAACTTGCAATAGAACGTTATTTGTTCGCATAGAGATGGTGCAAAAACGAATGAACAAGTGAACCAATCAACTACTATAGCATTACGATTCCAGACTAAATCTGGAATGACGGACTATCGGCATTCAGAATAAAATTAGGAGATAGTTTTCCCGAAATGGTTGGGACAAGCTCGCTCACTCTTACTTAGGCTTCGCAATGACCTTCGGTTAGGTTGGGAAGAAAAGGGATGTTGCAAAAGCCAATGAACAAGTGAACCAATCAACCAATGAACTAATCAACAATTGACCCCATAAAGCCGGCTACACACCGCCTACACACTGGGTCGGCACAAGGATAACACATGAACGGTACATGAATCACACAAGGATGACACATGAATCACACTAGCGCAACACAAGAACAACACAAGAAACAGGATGTAAATTTTGTATTAGCCTTGCCAGACTTTAGAGATCAAAAAACGGCAGAAACCAAGAGAGAAGGAGAGAAACGTAGTAATTTTTTTCATTGTGAGTCTTAATTTAAAAATAGGAAGGAGGAACACACCATCCCCCTTCCTTGGGAGGCATTATTTAACAAGTATTATTTGAGCACCTCTGAGGTAGACCCCTTTTGGGGTAGCGACCTAGTGCTATTGTAGCTTGGCTTTGCCAGTAATATCTGCAGGATTGTTTGAGCTGAAAGATATTTGCGCTATTGTCATCCGCATATAGATAAGCAGCAGGATATTGGTAAAAGTTATATCATCAAATATGAAATTAGGTGATGTTGCAAACAATGACTTTGTTGCCATTTGAAGATTGCAGCAATTAATTTACAAAAGTAACAGCTGGCCACTGCGCTTTAAAAAAACAGGGGTGGACAAATAGGTGGACAAATGAAAAGCTGCATTCTAAAGCCCATTCCTCTTTTTTTGCTACTTTTGGGCAAATTGACCTCATGGTTTTTAAAAGGATTATCTTTTGTGCATTGCTGGTTTTGCTTTCCTTTTCAAGAGGAGAGGGACGTGCTGTGCAATTGCAAGAGAAAACCGTTGTGGAGCTATTGGCAAAACATTATCCGACCATAAAGGAGGTAAGCAGCCTAAAAAGTTTGCTAAATAAGCACTTATTGGTTTTGTCTCCGCAAGATTCCATTTCCACCAAGGTAATTGCCAATGTGTTTATAGCTAACAAAACCGCAGAGGTTCGTGATGCACTTAACCGCACAAGCTCAACCCTTTTTGGAGAGGCATTACAAGAAGTGAAAAAGTTAGATCGCCCTGATCTGGAGTTGTGGGTAGCTACACAATATGGATTTTACCTGTATACCTATAGAAAATACGAGGAGACTTTCCCGCTTTTTATGTCTTGTATCAATTTGTTAGATCAAATAGAGGCGAATAAAATCATTAGCCCTTGTGAGACGTATAAGAAATTAGCCTACTTCTTAATGACGGCTGGCGATTATGAAAAGGCCAACGAATACTTGCTTAAAGCTAGAAAATATGCTGAGCCCAACAGTTCTGAGCTTGCGGCAATTACAGATAACCTGGGTGCAAATAGCATTAATAGAAAAAAAATAGCAGAAGCGGAACTGTATTTTAAAGAGGCGCTGCTAACTGCTACAGCCAGTAAAGATGAGCTGCGTTATGGAAAAGCTTTGGGGAACATTGCCAAAATAAGGTTCGAAGAAAAGAACTATGATACCGCCATAGAACTGCTTCAAAGAGACATTGCTATCTCCAAAAAAGTGGGCAACAACCAAAATACCATTTATGCCTTGGTGATGTTGGGCAAGGTTTATTTGGCGAAGGAAAATACGGCTGCGGCTAACGAAGCTTTGCGCAGTGCTCAAGCATATGCCCAATCAAAAACCTATCTGCAGAGTTCTGATTACGAAATTAACTCGCTCATTTTAGAAATTGCTCAGCAAACAGGGAACGATAGGGATGAGTTGATGGCCAGGAGGAGATTGGAACAGCTGAAAAAGACCCTCGCTCATTTAGATGGAAAGGATGTAATTACGAAGGTAGGCTGGGCAATGGAAAAAAAGAACCTGCAACTGACCATTGAAGCCGAGAAAGCGAAACGGGAAAAGGAGACGCTTATCAAAATTATTGCTTTAATAGGTTGTTGTATTCTTGCGGTGGCCATTGTATTGGTGGTTAGGGGTTTTAATAAAAAGATAGAGGAAGAAAAAAATGATTACGACGAGAAGCTCAACCGGTTGAGCATGGACAAGGAAAGTTCTGAGCAAAAACTGAGAGCTAACCACCAAACCCTGCAATCGTATAAAACTTACCTCGGAGAGAAGAATGACCAAATCAAAGAGCTGGAAATTGAAATGGCCAAAATCAAAGAATCTTCAACAGCCTATTCTGAAAAATATAAGGACAAAATTGAGGCACTTTTGCAGTCGCACCTGCTGGATAACGATGCTTGGAGCGAATTTAAAAGCACATTTATTCAGCTGCATCCGGAGTACTATCAAAACCTTATTTTAAACTTTAAAGATTTAACCGACTCTAATTTGAGGGTGATATTTCTGTTGAAATTGGAGATGAATAATACGGAGATAGCGAGGATGTTAGGGTTGACCTTAGAAGCAGTAAAAAAAGCCAAGCAGCGATTGAAGGTGAAATATGGCGAAGATTACAAAAACCTCTTAAACTAAACTTATTTTAGGTTTTGATACGCAAGCTATGTTTTTCGATTTTCTCTGGAGATTGTTAAATATGAACTTTAATCACACGGCCTCGCCCTTTTGATGAATGTTAAGTTAATCTCAATCTAGACTTGCGAACTGTGTTCTACCTAATCGCTAGCCTTTAAGTTATTGCCATTTATAAGCCATTCTTGCAGATTTATCACGAGTTGATACTGAACGGCTTTTTCAATAGATAAAAAAGGCTGTTTTCGTCATTTGTCCACCCATTTGTCCACCCCTAAAATAGGTTTAGCTAGTATGAAAACGCATAGTTTTGTCGCTTGATCTTGTATTCTACGGCACGTAATTCAAATACTTTATGTTATTACCGCTACTCGCTTTTTTACGGCTAACAATTCTTTTAACTAACAAGAAACACTTTGATGCTTAAAAGAATTATACTTCCCATTTTATCGGCGCTAATAACTATTATAGCACTGTTTCATTTGCTCCCTTGGTTGGCGGTAATTTCGTTAGTACCCTTACTTTATACCTTTAAAAACGCTTCAATAGCTGATGCCATTAAATCTACAATGTTTTTCAGCATCAGTTTAGGTCTATGTCTTTTCAGTTGGATACCCGCTAGTGCAGGCATATTTAATGGACAATGGCTATCGGGAGTGCTAATGCTTATCGTTTTTACACTCACGCTGTCTATCTACTTTTTACTGCTATTTAGTTCTTATAGATATCTAGAAAAACCTGATGCTATCGTTAAAAATGCACTATTACTAGGCGCTGCAGTAGTGGTTTTAGACTATATTAAAGATGCTTTGTTTAGTACTATGCCTTGGTTTGATTTTCATTTCGGCAATGCATTAGCAGGCAGTAATTATACCATACAATTGGCAGAACTAGGTGGCGTATACCTCCTTAGTTTTTTTGTGGTATTTGCTAACGTCATCATTGCGGCTACGCTAACACAAAATTTTCCAGTAAAATGGGCTGTTGTAACACTTGCTGTGTTTATCGCCGTAAATGTTGGCTTGTATCATTACAGGAGCAACGAGCAAGAAGGAAAAGAGATTAAACTAAACCTCCTTACCGAAAACATAGACCCTCGGGTAAAATGGGAAGTAGAAGGCAATCAGCTAGTAAATGGCTTATTAAAGCTTAGCAAAAAGGCAGCCAGCCAACCAGCCGCTATTAACGTATGGACAGAAACTGTAATACCCTGGACTTATTTACCTGACGATGATTTTGTAAATACCATACTACAAGATTGTAGAGAAAATAATGCCCTAACGCTATTGGGCATTAATACATCAGCTAATGATCACGAAGTTTTTGATAGTGCTTATCTGCTTACGCCGAAAGGGAATGTACTGGGAAGGTATGATAAAAACTATCCATTATTAGTAGTAGAAAGCAATGTAAAGGGCACAGGAGAAGCATTTAATCACGATAGGGGAACTTCCGTAGCGGAAGGTAAAACAGCCGCCGCTATAGCCTCGCCGCTAGGTAAAATTGGCGTTTATATTTGTAACGAAGCTAGCGTGCCTAAAATAAGTAGCGCATTAGTGGCTTCGGGTGCCGATTATTTAGTCAATATCAGTAACGATGGTTGGTTTGCAGATACGTATTTATCCAAACAACACTTTTACTATAATCGCCTTAGGGCAGTAGAGAGCAGGCGGTATGTAGTTGCCAATAGCAATATGGGCTACAGCGGCGTTGCTAGTGCCAATGGCGATATCGATTTACATATCCCGACAAAAGAAAGCAAGCTTACTCAAGTTCTTGTCTATAAGCAAAACACCAAAACGCTATATAGCTTATTTCCTTTCGGGATGCTCTTATTATCATGCATTTTAATTATTAACCATAAATACAATAACAAATGAAAAGACAATTACTATTATTAATCCTTTTTGTATCGAGTGTGCAAATAACCTTTGCTAGTTTTACAACAGCAAACTGGCGCTGGCGTAATGATGATGGTACCGAAACCACCGCTACTTGGAAAGCTGCAGAAAACACACCAATAGAAATAGTAGATATAAATACTACCATTAGATTGAGAGTAGAATTTGTTAATAATACACAACAGAGAGCAAATTACTCCAGTATGTTATCATATTCAATTAATGACGCAAATGGTGTTAACTCTAAAGTGATCTTTGAAACGGGTAATGGTTATGGTGATGAGCATTTTACATTGGTGAGTGTTACTAATGTATCTGACCTATCACCCACTACAAAACAGCTGGCTGGGCATAGTAGTTTTTCTAGTTACCCATTTAAACCAGGGTCCGTGGTGAGTAATTCAGGTGTTGTACCATACGATATTGAAGTAGGCGAAAAAACGGAATATGAGTTTGTAATTAAACCTAAAGCTGGAATTTTACGTGGTCAAACTTATTATTTTATAAATTCCTATGGAACAACAGTTACGGGCGGATCTAGACCTTATTTAACGGTATCTGCTGCTCTGCCAGTTAAACTGAAAGACTTTAGCGCACAAAAGAAAAATAATGGTGTTGCTTTAACTTGGCAAACAGAAAGTGAAACCAATAACAACAGGTTTGAAGTAGAACGCAGTAGCGATGGCAAAAAATGGAATGTAATTACTAAAGTGCTTGGAAAAGGTACAGCAGCAGCTTATCAATACCAAGATACAAGACCAACTACGGGCAAAAACTATTATCGCTTAGCGCAATATGACAATGATGGTACTTTAACGCACTCTGGTTTACAAGTAGTTGATTTTGCTATAAATAATACGTTAGTAAATATTTATCCCAACCCTACCACACAAAAATTGACCATTGCCTTGCCAAATTTTAAAGGTAAAACGGTTACGGTAAAAGTAAACGATCTTCAAGGTAAGTTAATAGCACAAACTGTAAATGAAGTAACCGATCAATTGGTAAATTACGTATTGCCAAACGGTACTGCCAAAGGTATATACATTATCAATTTAACAGGCGATGGTTTTAACTATAGTCAAAAGATTATCGTTAGATAGTTCTTTTAGATGGAAAGGACGTAATTGAAGAAAAAATATGGAGCTGATTATACTGCTCTATTTAACGGAGCAGAGCAACCCAACTAACATGATAGGCGAAAACATTAGGTTTTCGCCCTAAAGGATCCTGTCTTTATAACCACAGTTAAACTCGCCTTATTTTCAAAAATGCTGCTTTATTTTAGCACTTTAATGATATGATTGGTATTGCTGCCTTTTAATTCTACGATATAAACTCCTTTGGTATAGTTGCTTAAATCTAGTTCTGCTTCGTTTTGCGCTTTGCCGATCACATGTTCCTGTAGTTTTTTACCAGTAATGTCTACTAATTTTAAAATCTGATACTTACCTGCAGCAAAACTGATTTTTAAGTATTTGTCTGTGGGATTTGGCCAAGCTTTTATTTCTCCATCCCCTAGTGAAAAATTAACGGCATCATCACCAAGTTCGGTAACCGTTCCATCTAAATCTTGTTGTTTTAAGCGATAATAGTTTAGCCCATTTACAGGATGATGATCATAGGCAATGTAGCTATTTGCGTTGCTGCTTTTGCTGGGCTGTTGCACTACTTCAACATAGTTTTTTCCATCCTTACTGCGGTAAATGATAAAAGCTTTATTATTGGTTTCGCTAAAGGTATTCCAATCTAATTTAACTCGGTTGCCTTGTAGCGTAGCCGTAAATTTGCCGAAGGTAACGGGTAACACTTGTACGGTCTGGTTCTCGTAGGCGCCCATATCTATGGTATTATCGAACGAGCGTGGCTTGCCTGTCAGGTCTTTATCGGTAGTAAGGCTTCCGCCGTTATTGGTATATAGGGTATTATCGCCCTTATTTATTGCTGGACTGATGGGTTGTAAACTAAAATCTCCCGATGCAGGATTGGTAAACAATGGATCTGTATTGACCACTTGGTCTATGGTACTAACGCCAAATCCTTGCGTAATACTGTTCTTAATCGTTATAGTCCCTGATCCGTTTTCTATATCAGACGATGTGCTGTCATATTTTGTATTACCCCAAATGATGCTGTTATAGATTTTTGGGGATGAATTGTTGTTCCTTATCCCACCACCGATTGAATTTGCCAGATTGTTTGCATTGGCTTTATTATTTGCAATGGTCACATTGGTCAGCACAGGATTAGAAGCATTGACATTATACATCCCGCCGCCAAAGGCAGCAGCAGCAGAAGAAGAAGAGGCAATGTTGTTGTAGATAGCCACATTAGTTAGCACAGGGCTTGAGGAGATATTATACATCCCACCGCCAGAGGCATAACTAATAGAAGAAGTAGAACTTGTGTTATCGTAGATCGCCACATTGGTTAGAATAGGACTTGAAACACCATTATACATCCCACCGCCAGAGGCAGCAGTAGAAGAAGAAAAAGAAGAAGATGTGTTATTATAGATGGCAACTTCGGTCAGTACAGGACTTGAACCATAATTATACATCCCGCCACCGCTATCTTGGTAAATTAAATTACTGTTAACAGCTAAAGTACCTATACCATCCGCATAGCCTCCTGTGATGCCAAAGCCATCCAAACGGGCAGCGCCCACAGCTCCGGCAGCAATCACTACGTGGTAAGCATTGTCTGTTGCGCTGTTGATGGTTCCTATATCGCCGCTCAGGATACTTTTATTGGCTGAAATGCTTAGGTCTCTTTGCGCCAACGTACTCTCCGTACCGGCAAAGCCGCCATAGAGCTTCACGTTGGCTACCATCAAAAAGGCGTTGTTTCTGCCTTCTGATGCAAAATTTGCTCCATCTCGAGGGCTGTACATTGGTTTATAGGCACCTTTGGCTACCCATATTTGGCTTACTTGTGGGTTGCTTGGCACAGCATTATTGGTTTTGGCAAATTTTAACGCATCCGCCAATTCTCCCATTGGACTACTCCAAGAAGTACCTGAGCCTGTAGCGCCTTTTTTAACATATAAAATACCATTGGCATCGGGAATATAATTACTCAGGTTACGCAATACAGAAACCGTGTTTGCGCTAAAATTAGCAATAGCCAAATCGGGCTTGCCATCCCCATCCAAATCGCCAATGGCTACTGAATTAGGTTCATCTCCAGTAACAAAATCTTGTTTAGCGGCAAAAGAACTCGCTGTGATACTTCCGGTACTACTGGTATTGCGCAGTACAGATACGTTATTTGAACTCTGGTTAACAACCGCCAGATCGACCTTACCATCTCCATCTAAATCACCTAGAGCTACTGAATAAGAAAAGTATCCCGTAGCAAATTCTTGTGTAGCGGCAAAAGAAATGCTGCCAGAAGTACTGGTATTATGTACTACAGAAACCGTCATTCCAGTATTAGTAGCCGCCAGGTCGGGCTTGCCATCCCCATCCAAATCGCCTATGACAATGGAATAAGGTCTGAATCCAATCGGAAAATCTTGTTTTGCGGCAAAAGAAATGTTACCTGAGCTACTGATATTTCGAAATACAGACGCATTGTTTGACCCAGTATTAGCAACTGTCAAGTCAAGCTTGCCATCTCCATCCAAATCGCCCATAGCAATTGAATAAGGGATAGCTCCCGTAGCAAAATCTCGTTTTGCAGCAAAAGAAATGTTACCTGGGCTACCGATATTTCGTAATACAGAAGCATTGTCTGACGCAACATTAGCAATTGCCAAGTCAGGCTTACCATCTCCATCCAAATCGCCTATGGCAATTGAATAAGGAAGGTCTCCCACCGCAAAATCTAGTCTAGGGGCAAAATCGATATTACCAGTACTACCAATATTTCGCAATACAGATACATTGTCTGTACCCGCGTTAGCAACTGCGAGATCAAGCTTACCATCTCCATCCAAATCGCCTATAGCTAATGATTCAGGATTAGAACCCGTAGCAAAATCTTTTTTAGCAGCAAAAGAACCTGCGGTAATGCTACCTGCACTACTGGTATTTAGAAATACAGACACCCTACCTGGGCGAGTAACCGCGAGATCGGGCTTGCCATCTCTATCCAAATCGCCTATGGCTACTGCATAAGATCTAGTGTCCAGCACCAAATCTTGTTTAGGGGCAATATCGCTAGCACTAATACTGCCTTTATTAAGCGTAAAGGTAGGGTTAAAGTATTGGCTACTGCTGCCAGACAAACCGCTAATGATATTTAATACGCTAATTTGATCATAACTTGCCCCTGCTGGCACAGTTACCGTCATACTTGTAGCTGTGACTGCTATAGGTTGTGCAGCTACTGCGCCAAAAAACACGAGGTTATTAGCCAAGGTGGTATTAAAATTAGTACCAGCTATGGTAATGTTAGTGCCTACTGGCCCACTTAATGGACTAAAACTGCTAATGGTTGGAGGAGTTTGTGCTAAAGCATTTAACCCAATACCCAATAAAATGAATAGTAAAAGTTTTCTCATAAAAAACAGATCACGTAGATATAATTTAAAATAAACACCTTAATTAATCACTAATTAGACCGAACTATTTGAGACCGTAATTTTGTGGCTATGGAATAAACCACATTATTTGCCAGCCCGTTGGTGGTATTATAGGTAGTCCATGTAGTACCGTTAAATTTGCTTACACCACCACCATTAGTACCAAACCATTTATTGCCTTCTACATCTATCGCTACGGAACGAACAGTACTATTTGCCAGTCCATAGGTAGTCCAAGTTTGTGCGGTGCTCAGTTTTACGCTCAGTAAAAACAGTAGTGTAAAAAGTAGATTTTTAATTTTCATCATCTTTGTGATTATTGAATTACTAAAGCCAAAAATTGCTTCTTAGTTGCATAAAGGCAAGGAAATGGTACGGACAAAAAAACGGACAAATGTATTTTAAGATAGCTAAGAAGTTGAAAATCAAATTTTTGTTTTGTTTGTTCCGTCATTTCGACCGACCGTAGGGAGTGGAGAACCGAAGCTCTACGAAGTAAAATCTCTTCAAAAGTAGTACAAATTCCTCCCCCTCCCTACACTCATTACCACTACACCCCCTCCAAAGGGGGACAGACAAAATGCCTAACCGTTATGCTGTCCCCCCTCTGGGAGCTATTGTGTGGACATAAATATTAACGATTCATACAAGTGGTACACTTGCATATCCCCCTTTGGAGGGGTTAGGGGGAGGAATAATATTTAGGTTTCTGCTAATGAACTAACAGTTTTCTCCCTACGGTCGAAATGACGTTAAGCGGTAAACCCTATTTAAACCAAGTAGCTAAATGATAAATATAGTCTTCTAGCGTTTGGCCTTCGGGAATGGTTAGCTTTTGTTTTAACCGTCGCTTGCTTTTGCCCACGCTTTCTTTACTAATGCCAAGCATGTTAGCCATTTGCCTATCGTTCAATTTTAAACAAATTAAACTGGCTATGCGCTCTTCGGCAGGGGTAATGTTCGGAATTACAAATTCTAGCCTGGTATAAAACGTAGGATAGGCATTATTAACCATTTCCTTGAATTTGATCAGCTCTTGTTCAGTTAGCAGAATGTATTTTAATAAAGGATTTTCATGCGGTTCTTCTTCAGAGAATGGTTTTTGGGGCTTTATCAGTTTCGATAAATCGTAAATTATCCGATCTTTCTCTAAAATGTTCTTGCTAAAATCTTCCACCCGCTTTCTAGCTATGAGCAGTTCTTTTTCTGCTTCTTGCTGTTTCACCAGAAGCTTCATTTTTTGATATTTTGCGCTCGCCACCTTTCTTTTGTAAATCAGCACACCAATGATCAATAAGAGCACAGCGCTGGTAATCACAAAATTTCGAACCAATTTTTGAAAGCTAAGTTCTTTATCTTTCAGTTCGACATCATTTTGCAAATCTTCAAATGATAGTTCGAATTTTAATTTGTCGTTTTCTAAAGAGTTTAGCCATGTGCTGCGTTTGTCTCTAGCTTGCTCGTAAATTTTAAAATATTTTATTGCGCTATCAGCCTGGTTTAATTTTGTAAAACTTTTAGCAATGCCATGTAATGCCAAAATCTGCTCATCATTTAAATTGAATCTTAGGGCGTATTGATAGCCTCTTTTCCATCCATCGATAGCGCTTTGATAGCGTTGGTGGTTGTAGTTTACCGAGGCTAAGATGTTTTCGCCAATGGTAATGTTTATAGTGTCTTTTAAAACTTTAACGCTATCTAAATAGTTCCTCACTAAAGGGACACCTGCAATTTCATTTCCTTTTAAAATTAAAGACTGTCCAATTCTTCCTTTTGCAATTGCGGTCCAAATGCGCTGCATGATGTGGGAATCAAACTGGTATTTAGCGAGCATGTTTAACATTTGTTGGTAGTAAAAAATACCACTATCAGGTTTGTGCAGTTTAATGTAATTTGCACCAATAATATCATGCTGGAAGATATAGTCCATGGTGTCTTTTTTCTTAGCGTATTTCATAAATGCCAAAGACTGCTTCCCATAATAAATACTTTCCTCGTGTTTGTCTGCACGGTATAAGGCAGAACTTAAATTGAAATACCTGTTCTGATCATATTCGAAATATTTAACACCTACCTTTTGCTGTAGTAAAATAGATTTGATGTTATAGAGTAAGAAGATATTGTCGTTCCAATAGTTAACTGAAGCATAAAGTGCAAACAGTTCGGATTTAAGCTGGTCGTCTTTAAGTTTGTAGGCTAATTTTATAGACTGAGAAATCTTCTCTTGGTCTAGTTGAGTAATTTGCTGACTGTAAGAGATCTTTCCCCGCACCTCGTAAATTGTTAGTCTTGCTCTTAGTCTATCATTTGGGTTTTTCTTTAGATAGCTTTCAAATTCGGCAACAGTTTTTTGCTGAAGATGATATTGATTTGGATTGTTTTTTAATCGTAAAGGAACATAAGTTGCTTCGGCTATTCTAGTTTGGCTGGTGTCGCTTACTTCCCAAGCTTTGATCAATGGGGCAATATTTACGGATTGTGCTTTTAGTATGGAAGGCCATAGCATCAATAATGTAAAACATATTTGAATTCCGAAGCGAGTCATGGATAAAGGGTAACTCAAATATAATGGAAATCTAGATAGAAAACGCTTTTGGTTTAGCTGCCTGAAAGCTGGATTGATAGATGGGTGGTCAAAATCTCACATCTCGTATCTCAATATCACATCTATTTCTTATTTTGCACCAATGCAGTTTAAAGAGATTATTGGACAAGAGGATGTAAAGCAACACTTATTGCAAACCGTAGCGGAAAACAGGGTTAGCCATGCGCAACTTTTTCTTTCGCCGCAGGGAAGTGGGGCTTTGCCTTTGGCTATTGCCTACGCCCAATACATCAACTGCCAACAAAAAACCGCTCAAGATAGCTGTGGCGAATGTACTTCTTGTCGTAAGTACGAACGTTTAATCCATCCCGATTTACATTTTTCTTATCCATTCTTTGCTTCAAAGGATGTGAAGATAGCCACTGATGTAGTGGAAGAATGGCGGAATATGGTGCTAGAAAATCCTTATTTCGATTTGGATATCTGGCGTTCTAAGTTAAGTGCGGATAACAAGCAGGCCAACATCAACATTGCCGAAGCACACGATATCATCAAGAAGTTGAGTTATAAAGCGTTCGAGGCAGAAACGAAGGTGCTGATCATGTGGTTGCCCGAGTTTTTAGATAGAGAAGGAAATGCATTGCTTAAAATTATCGAAGAACCACCTGCAAATACACTTTTTATCCTAGTGGCACAAAATCAGGAGCAAATTCTAACCACTATTTTATCTCGTACACAAATTGTTAAAATACCAAAGCTGGCAGATGAAGTGGTGAAGCAGTATTTGATTGACAAGGCTAATCTTTCAGCTCATCAAGCGGAAGAATATAGTTTTTTGGCCGATGGGAACTTGATTGAGGCCAATGCTTTACTGGCCGATCAAGTGAATAACAACGCAGGGTATTTTTCGGAATGGTTGCGAATGGCCTATAGCAATAGGGTGCCAGATATGATGGCTTTTACCGAGACCGCTGCCAGTTGGGGAAGAGAGAACCAGAAAAATTATATCAAATACGGGATTAACTTTTTACGCGAGTGCGGTTTAATTCTTAGTGGAGCTGAAGTTTTAGTAAAACTGCCTCCTCAGCACCTAGAAGTGGCTAAAAAATTATCGGGTGTACTTAATATGCCAATTGTAGAGGCATTGATTAATGAGTTAGAAAAGGCACATTATCATATCGAACGTAATGCGAATCCGAAAATTCTCTTTTTAGATGTATCTTTACAACTGGTAAAAATCATAAAATTTAAAACGCTCCCGAAAGGGACTCAATATATATACACGTAATATGGGATGTGGAAGTTGTTCAACGGGAGGTGGTTGCGCCCCTGCTGGCTGCAAAAGTAACGGCGCTTGCCTTACTGGAGGATGCCAAAAAATGGAAGTATACGACTGGCTGTCTAATTTAGATATGCCATCTAATTATAAACCTTTTCCAATTATCGAAGTTAAGTTTAAAGGCTCTAGAAAAGAGTTTTTCGTTAATAACGATGATATTTATTTGGAAATTGGTGAGCTCATTGCCGTTGAAGGTCCAACCGGAGGATATGATATTGGGCACGTTTCGCTTACCGGTGAATTAGTGCGTACGCAATTGAAGCGTAGAAAAACACCTATCGATCAGGTTACTCGTAAAGTTTATAGAAAAGCTACGGAAGCTGATGTAGAAAAATGGAAGATAGCTAAAGGTTTAGAGTGGGAAACCATGCACAAAGCCCGTACGTTGGCTTTAGATTTAAAGCTTTCCATGAAAATTAGCGATGTAGACTATCAAGGAGATAGAACAAAAGCTACTTTCTTCTATACGGCAGAAGGCAGGGTAGATTTTAGGGAGTTGATCAAAAAAATGGCAGAGACGTTTCGTATTCGTATAGAAATGCGCCAAATTGGGATGCGTCAAGAAGCTGGACGTTTGGGTGGTATTGGTTCTTGTGGTCGCGAATTGTGCTGCTCTACTTGGTTAACCAACTTTAAAACCGTTTCTACAGCAGCAGCCCGTTACCAAAATTTATCGCTAAATACCCTAAAACTTGCCGGACAATGCGGTAAGTTAAAGTGTTGCTTAAACTACGAGTTAGATACCTATTTGGATGCGCTGAAAGATATTCCAGATAGAATTGAATCGTTACAAACGGAAGTTGGCGTTGCTCGTCATCAAAAAACAGATATCTTCAAGAAGTTGATGTGGTTCAGTTATGCTAATCAAGAAGATTGGATTCCACTAAAAGTTGACCGTGTGAAAGAAATCATGGCAATGAATAAACGCGGTGAAAAACCAAGCAACTTAAAAGATGAAGCTGTTGAACTGAAAACAACTGCCGTTGTAGAAAAAGTTCACGATTATGAGAATGTAGTTGGTCAGGATAGTTTAACACGTTTAGACGATAAAAACCGTAATAAAAACAATCGTAGCCGTAATAACAACAACCGAAATGATAGGGAGCGTGGAGAACGTGGAGAGCGTGATAGAAATAGACCTCAATCTAATCAAGGTGGTGGAAGCGAGAATGGCGGCAATAGAAATGGACAGGCTGCATCGAAGAATAGAGAAAAGCAGCAGAACCAAAATAGACCGCAACAGCAGAAATCTCAAGATAAACCTCAGCAGGAGCAAAATCAGAGAAATCAACCTAAGCAAGAAAATAGGCCTCAACAGAATCAAAGGCCACAACAAAAGCCTGTAGAAGCTAAATCGAACGATAATGCACCTAAGCCTCAAGCGGAAGGTGGAAATCCAGAGCAAAAACGTAACAACAGGAATAGAAATAAAAACCGTAATAGGAATAAGGAACAAGGAGCAAAGAATAACGACCAAGGACCAAAACCAAATGAATAATAAGGTTGAGTGTAACGAAATCCCGATGCTTCGGGAAACAAGGAGTAAAGACCTCCCTTTTGACGTCATTGCGAGGAACGAAGCAATCTTTTTTGTTAAAAAGACACTGATGTTTATAGCCTTCTTTAGCTTTTTACTTACCTTTTCATCCTGCAATTTCAATTCGGTAGTTGATACCAATCAAAGCATTGAAGATAACCAATGGTTGTATGCCAATGCAGCGAAGGCTGAGTTCGAGATTACTGATGTGACGAAGCCTTATCAAGTGAACTTTAAACTTCGTATCAACACTGATTACAGGTACGCTAATTTGTTTGTGTTGACGACTTTTAAGAATGCCAAGAGTCGTAAAAAGGTTCGGTATCAGTTTAAATTGGCTAAAGGAGACGGTCAATGGCTAGGTAAAGGTTCTGGAGATTTATATAGTTATTCATTTCCTTTGCTTAAAAATCATCGCTTTGCTGATACAGGAAAATATAGCATTGAAATAGAGCAGAATATGCGAGATAACCCACTGGTAGGCATAAGTGATGTGGGTATTGAAGTGAAGTAATTTGCGATTTACGAATTTAGAATTACGATTTCACACATGTTGCATAATAAAACTTAGGTTACTGTTTGAATCGTTTAATTGGTTAATTGAAAATTGTATCTTGATTAAATTAATTGCTAAATTGTTGAAAGGTTATAATGTTGAGCAATGATTTTATCATTCAAAACCGAAAGAAGTGAGTTCATCGAAGATAATTCACTCATTTAATCATTAATTGTATATGAGAAAGAGATTATTGGCAGCTTGCCTGCTACTGGTAACATTTTCGGTTAATGCTGCCGAAATCAAATTTTTAGAAAACCCCATTTGGACTTCCGTGCTTGAAAAAGCAAAAAAGGAGAATAAAATCATTTTCTTAGATGCTTACGCTACTTGGTGTGGCCCTTGTAAACAGATGGATGCAGAAACCTACACCAATCAGGCAGTGGCCGATTTCTATAACGCTAATTTCATCAACGTAAAATACGATATGGAGAAAGGGGAAGGTGCCATGCTTGCAGATCGCTATTACGTTTCAGCTTACCCAAATTTAGTTTTCATCAATCCAGAAGGAGTAATGTTGCATAAAGGCGTAGGTTTCTTGGCTGCGGATGAATTTTTGGCTTTAGCTAAAACCGCAACAAATCCAGAAACGCAATATTATACCTTAAAAAAGAGCGCTTCAAAACTAAATAATGCCCAATTTTTAAAGTTTGCAAAACAAGCGGTAGAACTACAGGATGAAGATTTTGGTTATATCAGCAAAGATTTCTTGGCTGCAAAAGCAGATATCTTAGGCGATGCTGACCTTGTGGACTTAGTGATGAACTATGCTTTTGTATTACCTAAAGAGAAGGATTTGACTTACTTTTCGGCGAATAAAAGTAAAATCATTAAGGAGGGCAAATATACGGAGGATGATTTTGAAGAGCGTTTAGTAAGTTTAGCTATTCAGTTTGCACTATCGGAAGAGGTTCAGGTTACTGAGGAGATGGATTTCGAAGCCATTAAGAAGATTTTAGATAAGTACGTTCCAGAGCGTTCATTTTTCGTATACAATTATTTCAAAACGCAGTATTATTTAGAGAACAAAGAAATGGAGCCCGCTTTCGCTGCGTTTAGCGAGATTTTGAACAATCCTACAAAAGTCGGCTACCAGCAGGTATGTAATGCCATGATGGGCTTTGGTCCAATTTTGTTTGAGGAAGGCAAGCTAGATGCTTATTTGGAGAAATTCAATGCCATTCCAGTTCCTTCTAAAGAAAAAGAGTTGGCGTATTTGAAAGATTTCGTAAAGGCTATTATCTACATTAAGACCAAGCAAACTGCAAAGTTTAAAGAAATCGCAAATGCAATGCTAGCAAGTTCTACTACACCAGAAGATGTAAAGAAGGACTTGAGGTTGGCTTTACAGAATAAGGGAACTAATTAAGTTAAAAGATTGGTTAATCGGTGAACTGTTGTAATTGGTTAATTGTATTACCTCATTATCGTTAATAGTCCTTTTCTCTCCCTTTTGGGAGAACCGTAGTGAAACGAAGCTCATTGATACTTTTAAAAAAGAGTAAGAATTTTATCAATAGATGCCGAAGGCAGATAGGGGCTTACAACAATGGTAACAACTGCTCTAAGGCCATCCCTCTACTTCCTTTTAAAAGAATAAGCGATTCTTTCCAGTCTTGTGTTTGAATAAACTCCGCAGCTTCGTTTCTTGTTGCAAAGAAGTGTGCTTTAGAGTTGTCTTTAGCACTATAAAAATGTTGGCCTACAAATATTAGCGTCTCAATTTCGTTTTTAAGCGCCAGTTCTATAATACGCTGATGCTGTGCAGCAGATTCATCGCCTAATTCAAACATATCTCCCAAAATGGCAACCTTCTTAGTGGAGGTGAGGCTGTTTAAATTGGTAATTGCTGCGGCCATACTGCTTGGATTGGCATTGTAGAAGTCGCAGATAACCGTATTGTTTTCAGTTTTGGTCAACTGAGAGCGGTTATTGGTCGGGAAGTAATCGGCAAGACCTTTGTTAATCTCTTGAGGACTTAATTTAAAGAAACAACCAATGCTGATTGCTGCTAAGATATTTTCGAAATTATAGGTTCCGGTTAAATTAGCTTTGGCTTGGTGAGTGTTGCCGTTAAAACTCCATTCAAATTTTATAAGAGGATCACTGTGCTTCAATACACCTTGAACGGTTTGCTCTTCAGCGATGTTGTAGCGTACTACGTTTTTAACCCCGGCTTTGCTTACCATTTCGGTTAGATCTAGGTTAGCGGCATTCACAAAGGCATAGCCATTAGTTTCACTTAAATAGGCGTAAAGCTCGGCTTTTCCCTTTTTCACACCTTCAAACCCACCAAAGCCCTCTAAATGGGCCATTCCAACATTACTGATCAATCCGTGGGTTGGCTGTGCTATGGTGCATAAAAGCTCAATCTCTTTCTGGTGGTTGGCACCCATTTCAATTACTGCAATTTCTATGTTATTGGTGATACTCAAAATAGATAATGGAACCCCGATGTGGTTATTCAAATTTCCTTTGGTAGCGAAAACATGGAAATGTTCGGCCAATACCGCTCTAATCAATTCTTTGGTAGTGGTTTTACCATTACTTCCCGTTAAGCCTATTACAGGAATATTTAGCTGCTTACGGTGGTGCTTGGCTAGCTCTTGTAAAGTGTTCAGCACCTCATCAACCAAAATGAATCTATCGCCATTGTCAAAATCAGCATTGTCGATAATCGCAAAGGCTGCTCCAGCTTCAATGGCTTTTTCTGCAAATTGATTGGCATCAAAATTATCGCCCTTTAAGGCAAAAAATAAACAGCCCTCTGTAATAGAGCGAGTATCGGTGCAAATTACGGGATGTTTTAAGTAATGCTGATAAAGTTGTTCGATGTTAGCCATTGCGCCAAGTTGATAAATAGTATCCTGTAAAATTACGAATGCTTCAGTGAAATCAAATATTCTTTTAGTAATATTGAGTTGATAGCCGTAGATGCACAGATTTTTTCTTGCGATGTATGTTTCCGTATTAATCTATGCATCTACGGCTTATAAATAGAGAGGTATGAAAAGAATTTCACTTTTATTGTGGTTTAGCTTACTTGCTGCGCCCTTATTTGCTCAGATACAAAGTCCAGATGCATTTTTGGGTTATGAGTTGGGTACGCATTTCTCTGCCCATCAAAAAGTAGTTGACTATTTTAAAGAAGTAGCCGCTAAAAGCAATAATGTAAAACTGCAATCTTATGGGAAAACCTATGAAGGAAGAGAATTGCTGTTTGCTATAGTCTCCGATCCCTCAAATATGGAAAGATTAGAACAGATCAGGACAAATAACGTTGCTATTTCTAACAATGATAAGAGCGTAAAGCTCACCAAGCAGCCTGTTATAGTATGGTTAAGCTATAATGTGCATGGTAACGAGGCTAATTCTACCGAAACAGCCATGAAAGTGCTGTATACTTTAGCTGAAGCGAAAGAGGAAAAAGTTAAAGCTTGGCTAAAAAATACGGTAGTGATTATTGACCCTTGCCTAAATCCGGATGGTAGAGAAAGATATGTGAATTATTTCAATAGTGTAGTAGGCACGGTTCCCAATCCTGATCCTACGGCGAGAGAACATTATGAACCTTGGCCAGGAGGTAGAACAAATCATTACTATTTCGACCTTAACCGAGATTGGGCTTGGCAAACGCAAATTGAAAGTGAACAACGGTTAAGACAATACCACCAATGGTTGCCGCAGGTTCATGTCGATTTTCATGAGCAGGGCTATAACGAACCTTATTATTTTGCGCCAGCGGCAGAGCCGATACATCAGGCCGTTACGCCTTGGCAAAGAGATTTTCAGGTCATTGTAGGGAAAAATAATGCGAAGTATTTTGATGAAAATGGCTGGCAGTATTTTACCAAAGAACGTTTTGATCTATTGTATCCATCTTATGGTGATACTTATCCCTTGTATAATGGCGCCATTGGAATGACCTATGAACAAGGCGGAATAAGGGCCGGCTTGTCTGTAATTACTGCAGATGGGGATACACTTACGTTGAAAGATAGGATTTCGCATCATTTTACGACTTCGATGTCTACCTTAGAAATTTCATCGGCTTATGCTGATAAATTAGTGACAGAATTTAGAAAGTTTTTTGAGCAAAGTTTAACGCCAACAACTGTTTATAAGAGTTATGTGATTAAAGCACAGCATATTTCGAGACTGCGCAAACTAGCAGAGTTACTGACGAAAAATAAAATTACCTATGCTTTTGGCTCAGAAAGAACGGAGCGGAGTTTAAACGGCTATAATTACGAAACAAAAAAGGTAGAGCAATTTAGGCTAGAGCGTAATGATATGGTGGTTAATGTAGCTCAAAAGCATGGTGTACTGGCCAATATTCTTTTTGAACCGCAGACCGCTATTACCGATTCTAACACTTATGATATTACGGCATGGGCACTACCTTATGCCTATGGACTTAATGCCTACGGGGTTAAGGAAGCGATGTCGGGAGTACATCCTTTTATTGAAGAACAGAAGAAAAGTGTTGTAAATGCAACGAAACCTTATGCTTGGGTATTGGCTTGGAATGGCTTAGAAGATGCCAAAGTGTTGATGGCGCTACAACAGAGAGATATTAAAGTGCGAATGGCAGAGCAGGCATTTACCATTGGAGGGGTAGTTTATAAAGCAGGTACACTACTCGTATATAGGGCAGAGAATGAAAAAAGAAATTCTGGTTTTCAGCAACAGTTGGAAAAATTACTTAAAGATTTAAGTGCGGACTTTAAAGTATTAAGTTCTGGCTTTGTAGAGAAAGGAAAGGATTTCGGTTCTTCTACTTATAGGATGTTGCCTGTGCCAAAAGTAGCGGTATTAGCCGGACAGGATGCGTCGTCGCAATCGCTGGGAGAGATCTGGCATTTCTTTGAACAAGAGTTGAACTATCCAATCTCTATATTGAATATATCTTCGGCAGCAAGTTTAGATATCTATAAAGTAAACACTTTAATAGTACCCGATGGTTATTATGGAGATAAATTGGCAGAGCAGTTGTCGCCCTGGGTTACAGCTGGAGGCAGGTTAATTTTATTGGAAGATGCTATAGGTGCATTTATTGGGAAGAAGCCATTTCAAATTAAACGTAAGGAAGAGCCTAAAAACAATGATACAAAAAGCGTAGGCTCCCAAACCTATAGTAGTAGAGACCATGACGACTTCAGTAACTCTATTCCGGGTGCTATATATAAGGTATATCTAGATCAAAGCCATTCCTTAAGTTATGGAATTGGAAAATTTTACTACACCTTAAAAACAGATGCCAATATTTACGAAACCCTAGAAGACGGATGGAATATCGGCACTTTAAGATCGGATAGTTACGTGTCGGGTTTAGCAGGAGAGAAGGTTAAACGTAAAATCTCTTCAGGCGTGTTGTTTTCTACTCAAGAGATTGGTAAAGGACAAGTTTTGTATCTCTCAACAAGCGTACTTTTTAGAAGTTTTTGGGAAACTGGGAAACAATTATTATTAAACAGCCTGTTTTTTTAAACCTAATAAGTAGTGTTAATATCCTGTGTTTCTTTTGTTAAAGAAATATGTTGAAAAATACGTTTATGTTAAAAAATGTTAAATAAAATTTGTGTTACATGGATAATGTCTCTATATTGGCTTTTAATTAATTATTAACTAACCTAAATTTTTAAAAAGTTTATGAAAAAACTTCTACAAAGTTTGTTCATTTTGCTATTCGTGGCTACTTCAGCTATTGCGCAAAATAGAACAATTACTGGTACGGTTACTTCTAAGGAAGATGGACTGCCAATACCAGGTGTGAGTGTAAAAGTAAAGGGAACTAATATTGGCGTTTCTACAGGCGCAAATGGTAAGTTTTCCCTATCTGTTCCATCTAATGCAACCGCATTAGAATTTAGCTCCCTCGGTTTCGGTACCCAGACAATAACGATTGGTTCGGAAAACGTTGTGAATGCTTCTCTTTCTGGAAATTCTAAGGACTTGAGTGAAATCGTTGTAGTTGGATACGGAGTGAAGTCTGTAAAAGATATGACTGGTTCTTCGGCGAGAGTTTCTGGTAATAAATTAGCAGAGCAGCCAATAGAGAGCTTTGATAAAGCTTTGTCCGGTAAGGCTGCGGGTGTTCAAATCTCTAGTTCAGGTGGTACTTTGGCCGATGGCGTTGCCATTAGAATTAGAGGTGTAAACTCTATTTCTACAAGCTCACTTCCATTGGTGGTAATAGATGGTATTCCAGCAAATACGCGTGAAAATTTAAATACTTTCAACAGTGGAAATGGAACTCGTTTTGATCCTTTGGCCCTATTAAATCCTAATGATATTGAATCTATTGATGTATTAAAAGATGCGGGTGCTGCTGTGTTGTATGGTTCTAGAGCGGCAAATGGTGTTATCTTAGTTACTACAAAGAAGGGTAAACAAGGAACAAATAAAATTACATTTGACTCTAAAGTTAATTTCGCATCTGCTTCTAAAGTTCCTAATTTGCTTAATGGAGATCAGTTCAATATGATTAATAATGAGAAAGTTAGTAATAGATGGGGTGGGCCTGTAGTTGCAAAGGATAGTGATATTGATGGAGACGGGCAGCCTGATAGAGTAGACTGGATGAAACAAATATTTAGAACAGGAACTACCTATGATAATACAGCATCTATAACTGGAGGTACTGATAAATCAAGCTATTATGGTTCGGCTAGATATGCAGATCAAAATGGTATACTTTATGGCAATAAATTAAAGTCTGGTTCTGCCAGAATAAATTTAGATGTGCGCCCTAAAGATTGGATTAAAGGGGGAGTTGAATTATCTTTCACTAAGATTTTAAATTATGGTGTACTTACTGATGGGTTTTTAGCAGGAGCGTCGATCGCAGGATATAATGCTGCTCCAACTGTAGCTGTATTTAATCCAAATGGTGTAAAAGGCTATAACTTAACTGCTACTACTCCAATAGGATATCTTGGATTAGGTAATAATGTTACAACTGTAAGTGGAACAAGTCTTATTGGAAACAGGGTGAACAATCCTATTGCAACTATTGATTTACAACGAAATCAAAATACAGCAGAGAATTTGGTTGGAAATGTTTATATAGAAATACAGCCTATTTCAGGTCTAAGAATAACAAGTAAATACGGTATAGATTATCAAAAGAATTTTGAAGATCAATATTCAAGCCCATATATTGCAGGATTGGGTCAATCTTATGGAGGTTTAGTTCAAGACAATCTTTTGGATAGAAATCAATGGGTTTGGCAAAACTATGCGACTTATGATAAGACTATTGCTAACGTTCACAGGATAAGTGCAACTGTCGGATCAGAATTTCAACGTACAAGTGAAAAACAAATATACGCTGGAGCAAATAACTTTTCTGATCCATTCTTCCAGTATATCATAGATGGAACTTATACTGGATCTGCCCCTGGATCTAGTGATATTCTTCTTTGGTCAGGAGGAACTCTATTCTCTAATGGATTAGAGTCTTACTTTGGAAGATTAGGATATAGTTATAATAATAAATATTTTGTTGAAGGAGCATTAAGGGCGGATGCGTTTTCAGGATTTGGAGAGTCTAACAGATGGGGTAAGTTTCCTAGTGTTTCTGCTGGCTGGATTTTGTCAGAAGAAAGCTTCTTTAAAAAGAATAAATATGTTGACTATGCAAAAATTAGAGGTAGCTACGGTTTGGTAGGTAACTCTAGAGGAGTTGGATCTTATGCCGCTAGGACTTTGTATAGTGGAGGTGCCTATGCTTCATTGAACGGTTTTTCTAGTAGCCAACTAGGTAATGCTGATTTGAAATGGGAAACTTCGAAAAAA
This sequence comes from Flavobacteriaceae bacterium PS02338, assembly GCA_029959615.1. Classification (GTDB taxonomy): domain Bacteria; phylum Bacteroidota; class Bacteroidia; order Sphingobacteriales; family Sphingobacteriaceae; genus Pedobacter. The sequence continues at coordinate 904,025 of JASCOD010000001.1, forward strand.
TTCAACATAGGTGCGGATGTAAATTTCTTTGGTAATAGGTTGAATTTGGTTACGGATTACTTCAATACCAACATATCTGGATTGATTTTGGCAGCACCAGTACTTTACACTGTTGGTGTACCTGGATCTTCTATTACAACCAATATTGGCTCTATGAAAAATAGCGGCTTTGAGATTACTTTGAATATAACAAATATAGTCAAGAAAGATTTTTCTTGGACTAGTTCAATCAATTATACTCATGTAAAAAATGAGGTGTTGAGCTTAGTTGCTTCAAATAATAATGCTGAAATACTAAGTTCAAGTACAGTAGCTCACGTTGGAAAACCTCTTGGTACTTATAAACTAGTTCAGTGGGCTGGAGTTCAGCAATCTACTGGTTACCCAATGTGGTACGCTGCGGATGGAAAAACTTTGAAGATTTGGAATCAAGTGAGCCAAAAATATGAGTTCGAAAATGGTACAGCTACGACTTTGGGAGCGGCTGATCAAGTTTATCTAGATGGAAAAACTGGAACTCCAACTTTTTATGGTGGATTTGATAATAGTTTTACTTACAAAGATTTTGATCTGAATTTCTCTATTGTTTATCAAGGAGGCAATTATCTTTACAACACTACTTTTTCAGGATTATTAGTTAACTCGTTTCAAAATAATGATGCTCGAATTTTAGACCGTTGGACACCAACTAATACAAATGCTTCTATTCCGAAGTTGTATTCGATGGATAATACTGCGAATCAAGCGTCTACTAGATTTTTGGAAAAAGGAGATTTCTTAAGGATGCGTACTATTTCTTTGGGATACCGTCTTAATAAAAGATGGGTAGATCGCATCGGGGTGGCAAGTCTGAGAGTATCAGCTCAAGTATATAACGCATTTGTTATTACGGGATATAGCGGAATTGACCCAGAGGTTAACAGTAATAGAAATAACTCAAACTTGGCTACTGGATTTGACAACAGGGCAATTCCTCAACCAAGAACTTATTCACTAGGCTTAACAGCTACATTCTAATGAGAAAATTTATGAAAAAATCATATAATAAAGGAACATACAGAGCAATATTGTTCTCTGTTTTAATCGGACTAGGTTTTAGTTCGTGCAAGAAGCAATTATTTGAAGAGCCATTAACTAGTCTATCGCCTACTTCAGCATTTGAAACAGCTGATCGAGTGGAAAAAGCTGCGGTTGGAATGTACGATCAACTGCAAAATGCTAATTACTTAGGTGGTAGAGTTTTGATTTATGCTGACGTTAGAGGAACTGATGTAAATCCAGCATCTTATTTTAACCCATTGCCGCAGTTTACCACAGTTACGGCTAATGATGGCTTAAGTGCTGGCGCTTGGGCAGGTGCATATCGTACTATAGGCGAAGCTAATTTATTCTTGAAGAATATGGCTGCCGCGGGAAGTGTAGTTTCAGCTGCGAAATCCAACCAATATACTGGGGAGGCTAAATTTATAAGAGCATTGTCGTACTTTTATTTAGTGAATTTATTTGCTCAACCTTATAAATTCACCACTAATGCCACTCATTTAGGTGTGCCATTAGTATTAGTTAGTTCTTCAGCACCTTTTGATGCAGCAAATCAAGTGTCAAGATCTACTGTGGCGCAAGTATATGATCAAATGGAAGCAGATTTAAAAGATGCGGAAGCTAAACTACCTGTTGATTATTCTGATCCAGCCTTTTCAAATGTTGCTAGAGCAACTAAGGGGGCTGCTAGAGCTCTATTAGCACGTATTTATTTGTATAAAGGTGATTATCCAAATGCGATTATTTATGCGAATTATATTATTAATTCAAGTGGAAAATATGGCATGAATGCTAATCCGTTGACAGCTTTTAGAACATTTACTACTAAGGAGAGTATTTTTTCTGTAGCACATAATGGAGGTGATAATCCTAATACAAACAATGCTTTGGGACAACATTATTCGCCAGCACAAAGGGGAGATATTAATGTTAGTAATGAGTATGTAGCTTTAATGGATCAAACAAAAGACTTAAGATTTTTGAATTTGATTACTTCGGTGAGTAATAATTATTGGACTTTGAAATATACTTTGGTAACAGATTGGGCACCAATTTTGAGATATCCAGAGATGCTGTTGATTAAAGCGGAAGCTTTAGCAAATCAAGCTACAGGTACAACTGTTAGTACCGAAGCATTAGGCTTAGTTAATGAAGTTCGTTTAAGATCACTTGCAGATCCAATTTCTGCTACTTCTAAAACTGATTTAATTGATAAAATTCTAATTGAACGTAGAATAGAGTTGGCTTTTGAAGGTCAAGGTTCTTTTGATTATTTGAGAACAGGTCGTGGAATACCAGCGCATGGAACTGTAGTAGCTCAAGCATACGGATCTAACAATGTTATTTTGCCAATACCATTTTACGAAACATCTAAAAATCCGAATTTGGTTCCAAATCCAGGTTACTAATATTTTTAGAATTAATTTTGCAGGTCAGACTATCTAAATAGTTTGACCTGCTTTTTTGCTTTTATTATGAAAAAGTTTTCTTTTGTTATTTTTTTTCCCCTTTTGCTTGCTAGCTATTATTGTTTTGCTCAAGCGGAAGTATATATGGGCGATATTTCTGGTCCTCCGTTGAAAGAAAAGCAATATACTGATATTGTCGGTTCTCCTTATTTTATAGATCAATGGGAAAAAGGTATGGTTTCTTTAGTTAATGGAAAACAATATTCTGGGCTTCTTTTGAAATATGACGAGTTTGCTGATGAACTAAATTTCAAGTACGGTTCTGGTGAACCAATGAAATTTGTTGAAGACGTTGATTTTTTTATTATAAATCATTTTGATACAGGGACTTTAAGCCATATACAATATAAGTTTGTGAGTATATATCTAAATAATAGAAAGGAGTTTTTGCAGTCTTATAGTTGGTCGGAAAAAGATGAATTAAAATTTCTTATAAAGCGTAAGAAAAGTATGTATACAACACAATTATATAATTCGGCTACTAAAACTAATACGTTTGAGAATAGTTATTCCTTTTTTGTTCAAAAGAAAAATGTCCTAACTAAAATTAAGCTAAATGAAAAAGAGTTATTTAGTTTTCTAACTTCAAAATCTCAAGAAGTTGGCTTAAGGGATTATGTTAAGAAAAATGCTTTAAAAATTTCAAAGCCAGATGACTTTGCTAAAGCGATACTTTATATAAACTCTCTTAATTAGATTAAATATCGGTTTAATTAGGATTACTTTTTATCCACGCTATACTTGCCGGGACCAATAAATATAAGCCCGAAAAATACAATGCCTAATTCAATGGCATGAGAAGCACCCATAATACCTTCGCCTTTGTTGATATGAACAAGGGCGGCTATGATCATGGTAAATACCAATAACATATTTACGGGGCGAAAGAATAAGCCAAGTAACAACAAAAAACCTCCTAAGCCTTCGGCTATTGCAGCCATAAAGCCCCAAAAGGCAGGAATAAAGTTAATGCCAATTACACTCATACTGCCTCCTAAGCCAGCCCATTTATCAGGCCCACCCATAATTTTCGGAAAGCCGTGAAACATCATCATGGCCCCCAAGCCAAGTCTTAAAATTAGTAATCCAGTATTGCGGTATTTGCCTAAAGTGTCGAAGATTGCCATTGTTTTTAAGATGCTTTTAATGTTTTTTCTATTTTTTAACTCTCGCCTCTAACCCCTCCAGATGTTTTACTCTATCTTCCAAATTAGGTAAATCTGTTAGTTTATCGTATAGCTTCTCGTTAAATCGGCGTTGCTCTTTCCATTGCAGGATAGAAACTTCCATAGAATCTTTTAGGATATTGTTAGTCTCTTCAATCTTTTGGTTAGTCTCTTGTAGTCTTAGATTGGTTTCTCCCAATTGAAGATTGGTCTCATCTAGCTTGCTGTTAATCTGATTAACACGGCTGTTAGTTTCATCCTGTTTAATTAGCATTTCTGCTATTACTTCTATAACTGCTTTGTCCATGGTAGTATGGTTTTAAATTTATCCTAATTTACAAATATTTTAGTTTTACTTCGGTATTTGTAACGGTTAAAGATACGGTTTTGCCCAAAACCATTGCACGGTTATCGGCAATATGGCCCGAAGGAAAACAGAAAGCAACAGGATAATTATATGCTGCCACTTGCTCCCAAATCACCTCTTCTGGAGTCTGACCAAAATAAATACTCTCTTCGCCAATTTCGTTAAAAGCACCAACTACCAAACCTTTCAGTTTTGCCAATTTGCCTTTGCGTTTCAGTGTGCGCATCATTCGATCTATCGAATATTCGTGTTCTCCAACGTCCTCAATAAATAAGATTTTATCATCGAAATCCATTTCGGAAACAGAACCCTCTATAGCAAGCAATAAGGTTAAATTGCCACCAATTAAAATACCTTCTGCATTCCCATCTCTGCCAGCAAAATCGCTTGGATAGGTGTAAGTGTCATTCTCCCCAAATAAAGCTTTTCTGAGGCTCTCTAATGCTTCAGGAGTGCTCTCTTCGAAAGTGTATGGCATTTGTCCGTGAATGCTCTGTATTTCGAACTGTGCAAACACATGGGAAAGCAAGATGGTAATGTCGCTAAAACCAACCAACCATTTAGGGTTTTCGTTAAAGGCAGTGAAATCCAACTCATCGATAATACGAATGGTACCATAGCCACCACGACCAGCAATAATTGCTTTAATCGAAGGGTCGTCTAAAAATTGTTGAATATCTTGCGCCCGTAATTCGTCTGTACCAGAAAATTGGTTGTGCGAACCAGTTACAGTTTCTCCCAAAACCACCTCCAATCCCCAACGTTGTAGAATCTCAATTCCCTTGTCAATAGGTTTGGGAAGTTTCTTTGCGGGACAAACAATAGCAACTTTATCTCCCTTTTTTAAATATGGTGGCTGTTTAATCATGTTAAAAAGGCTTATCTTTGCCAAAATAAATAAATTGTTTTGGATACTCATAAATTTAAAAGATATACCGTAACGGCAGCTTTGCCCTACACCAATGGTCCGGTGCATATTGGTCACTTAGCGGGAGTTTATTTGCCCGCAGATACCTATGTGCGTTATCTCCGCTCTAACAAAAGAGACGTGAAATTCATTTGCGGTTCTGATGAAAACGGGGTGCCTATCACGTTAAAAGCGAAAAGAGAAGGCATTACGCCACAAGAAGTGGTAGATAAATACCATAAAATCATTGGCGATTCTTTTAAGGAGTTCGGAATTTCTTTCGATATCTATCACCGCACTTCATCCTTAACGCACCACCAAACAGCCGAAGATTTCTTTGAGAAATTGTACAACGATGGTGTTTTCACCGAAGAAGTAACCGAGCAATACTATGACGAGAAAGCGCAATCTTTCTTGGCAGATCGATACATTACCGGGACCTGCCCTAAATGCGGTAACGAGAATGCCTACGGCGATCAATGTGAAAGCTGTGGAAGTACGTTAAATGCTGCTGACTTAATCAATCCAAAATCTACTTTGTCTGGAGAACCTCCAGTAATGAGAGAAACCAAGAACTGGTTCTTACCATTGGATCAATACGAGGAGAGATTAAGAACTTATATTGAAAGCCACAAAGAATGGCGACCAAATGTGTACGGACAATGCCAAAGTTGGTTAAATGCAGGTTTGCAACCAAGGGCAATGACCAGAGATTTAGACTGGGGTGTAAAAGTGCCAGTAAAAGGCGCCGATGGTAAAGTGTTATATGTGTGGTTCGATGCACCTATTGGTTACATTTCGGCTACTAAAGAATTGGCCAACTATGCCAAATTAGGTGTTTGGAATCCTAAAGCAGAAGAGTACTACATCGACCAAAATAACGTAGACAATTTCGAGTACGAAGAATATTGGAAAGACGAAGAAGCGAAATTAGTACACTTTATCGGTAAGGATAATATTGTTTTTCACTGTATCATTTTCCCTGCCATGTTAATGGCTCATGGCGAATTTACCCTAGCGGATAATGTGCCAGCCAATGAATTCTTAAACCTAGAAGGACAAAAAATATCGACCTCTAAAAACTGGGCAGTTTGGTTAAACGAGTATTTGGTAGAGTTTCCAGAGAAACAGGATATTTTACGTTATGTATTAACGGCTACCGCACCAGAAACCAAAGACAACGATTTTACTTGGAAAGATTTCCAAGCAAGAAATAACAATGAGTTGGTAGCGATTTTCGGGAACTTCATTAACCGTGTAACCGTACTTACCCATAAGTATTTTGATGGAAAAGTGCCAACTTGCATGGAACTTACCGATATCGATAACGCGGTGATTGAAGAGCTAAAAGCTTATCCATCGAAGATCAGTGCTTCGATTGAGAATTATCGCTTTAGAGAGGCTTTATCTGAGGTGATGAACGTGGCCAGGTTAGGTAATAAATACTTGGCAGATACCGAGCCTTGGAAATTGATTAAAACCGATGAAGATAGGGTTCGTACGATTCTTAATATCGCTTTGCAAATTGCGGCAAACCTAGAAATTTTAATTGAGCCATTCTTGCCATTCACTGCTGATAAATTGCAGAAAATGTTGAACTACGGTGGTCATATTTGGGAAGATGCAGGCTCTGTAAGTTTATTGAAACGCGGTCACGAAATTAGTGAGCCAATCTTATTATTTGCTAAGATTGAAGATGAAGAAGTGCAAGCACAAATCGACAAATTGAATAATAGCAAAGCACAAAACGAAGCAGCAAATGCGGTAGTGGCCCCTGCAAAAGAAAATATCACTTTCGAAGATTTTGGAGCAATGGATATTCGAGTGGCTACCATTGTTGCTGCCGAAAAGGTAGAAAAAACCAAAAAGCTATTAAAGTTGACTTTAGATACAGGTTTAGACCAACGTACGGTAGTTTCGGGTATTGCCGAGCATTACAAACCAGAAGATATAATTGGTCAGCAGGTTAGTTTATTAGCCAACTTGGCGCCAAGAGAAATCAAGGGTATTGTTTCGCAAGGAATGATTTTGATGGCCGAAGATGCACAAGGAAAATTGAGCTTTGTTAGCCCAACTACCGCAAGTACAAATGGTGGTGTAGTAAGGTAAGTTAATCAAATACGATATGGAACAGCCCGTTGTTAATTGCAATGGGCTGTTTTGTTTTAACGCTTAATTCCCCTCTACAAGAGGGGAATTTTAGTTAGCGCATAACACCCTTCGCTAGTTAATATCAAAAGCCTTATATTGGCACCTTATGGAATTAAACAATCACTTGCGAGATTTCAGTCGTGCAAGTCTGGCTTTTTTTAAGAGTTTAGGCTTAACCGCCAATGCAGCCGCTGTACTAAATGCAATAGTATTATTGGCTTTGGCTATAGTCATTACCTACGCTATTTATTATGTGGTTAGGCGTATTCTAAGGCTTATTGTTATCCAAACCATCCGTAAAACGGATATTTCCTTTTTCAAGTTCCTACTAGAGCATAAAGTACCTCATTATTTGTCGCTCATCGCACCCTTAATGGTACTTTATCTTACCGTTCCTATTGTTTTTCACGATTATCCGCAAATTAGCAAACTGCTTGTAGGCCTGTGCGATATCTATTTGGTATTGGTGGTGGTATGGGTAGTAATGGCTTTAATCAAAGCTGGCGGTGATCTGCTGAAAGAAAGGCCAGGCTTTAAAGGCAAGCCGATAGACAGTTACCTACAGGTGATCCGTATTTTGCTCTACTTGTTCGGTACAGTGGTTCTGTTCTCTAACCTTACGGGAAAATCACCAGTAGCATTTTTTACTGCGATGGGTGCTATTTCGGCGGTGTTGTTGTTGATGTTTAAGGATACCATTATGGGGTTCGTAGCCAGCATTCAGGTAACTACCAATGATATTGTGCGCATTGGTGATTGGATTACCATGCCCAAGTACGGTGCCGATGGCGATATTCTGGAAATTAACCTCACTACGGTGAAGGTGCAGAACTTCGACAAAACCATTACCACCATTCCTACTTACTCCTTAATTTCAGACTCATTTCAAAACTGGCGTGGAATGCGCCAATCTGGAGGACGAAGAATTAAAAGGGCGATCAACATCAAGCAATCGAGCATTCGTTTCTTAAAAGAGGAGGAATTGGCGAAATTTGAGCAAATCCAATTGGTCAGCGCTTATATCCAGCATCGACAAAAGGATATCGAAAAACATAACGCTCGTACCAATGCAGATAAAAGTTTGCTGATTAATGGCAGAAACCTTACCAATGCTGGCTTGTTCCGCAAGTACATTGATAATTATATTTCAAACCATTCGGGTACCAACAAGCGAATGAATATTATGGTAAGGCAACTAGCGCCTACGCCATATGGTTTGCCTATAGAGATTTATGTATTTGCCAATACCATTATTTGGGCAGAATATGAGCATATTATGGCTGATATTTTTGACCATATCATTGCTGCTGCGCCATACTTTGGCTTACAGATTTACGAGGCAGAAGGCTCGGGAGATGTGAAACAGATGGAAATGTTAAATCGAATAGAAGGAGGTATTATTTAAGTTGTGACGGGAAATCTTCATATGTAATAGGTATCAATTGTTTTTTCTTGTTTTTCAGTAACCTAAAACCGAAAAAATATAATAGAACATTTAAAGCAGAAGAAAATACGAAAGCAATAAAAAGAAAGAAAATAACCGTTATTGATTTCGGATTTCCACCATTGCTTTTTAGTATAATTGGCAGGGTTATAAATATTATACCTACACTAAGAGCAATCCCAAGCAAAATTAAAAGAGCGCCAAATATTTTTCTCATTACCGAATATACGTTTTGGCTTTAGTTGAAACAACATAATTTTATATATTTGCGCCTAGTTGGCCCGGTAGTTCAACGGATAGAATAGGTGTTTCCTAAACACTAGATAGCAGTTCGATTCTGCTCTGGGCTACTTTTTAAAAGCATCAATCAGAAAAATGGTTGGTGCTTTTTTGTTTAAACCCTCCCTTGGGGTTCCCTAAATACTCGCTTGAGGTTCCGAACCCCATCGTTGACGTTCCAGACCCCGACTTTGAGGTCTTAAACCTCAAGCTTGCGGTTGGGTAACTCCAAATTTGACGTTCCTAACCCTGAATTTGGGGTTCCTAACGTATCCGTTGGGGTTGTGCAACCCCAACGGAATATTAAAAGACCTCACCGATGATGTAATTTAATGCATAGAAGCGTTAATTAATCAATAAAAAAGGCCTGCCGAGGTTATGATAACCCCAACAGACCCACACCTATGATTAAGATTTTCTACCTAAATGGCTGTTTCACCAGTTGGCCTGGTCTTATTAAAGAACTGTTTCAAGTCATTTAGTTTGATTTCGTAGCCAGCAGCTCCCGTACCGGCCATAAAATTCGTATAAGCGTAATCTACCAAAGCAGCTTGGTAATTGTCGTAATCGTGCAAAATTTTAGCATTATTCAGTTTCACCAAAAGGCTTTCTAACCTCGCAATTAAACCCTCTATTAATATACGACTGCTGTGGTCTTTATCAAATTCATCCCAATCTATCTGCGAAGTTTGCAATTGGGGCTGGCTTTTGTGGTAGTCCTGAATTTTGTTAACAAGCAGTTTATTTTGCTCGTTAATGCTACCATACTTTTGGCGGTCGGCAGCTAAAAGGTTAACCATGATTACTGCTAAGGCTGTTTCTAATTGTGTTACTGCATCTTTGGCTGCATTAGCTTCTGTAGCCGACAGATGGGTGTTGTTGAGATTGGTAATTGCCATGAAATTTCAATTAGGTTAAATGATTTTTGATAAAGGTAAGGTGTAGATTTTATATTTCAAATAGCTGTTATACAAATTGTTATAGCTTATAGTTGTAATATAGCTTTAAGTTGTTTTGAAAAGATTAGCCGTGATAGCCAAATTCCGTTACCTAATCACATAGGCTTACCAAAGGACGATTTAAATGACTTAAGCATTTGACTTTTAGTCTTTGCGAAAGTCTATAGCTCAAATAAGTTTTTATGGCGATGAAAAATACGAGCTTAATCCTAATGGCGCTATTGTTTTTAGCTGGTTGCAGTAAGCACAATGATCCCGAACCAAGTAACCCAGATCCCTCTATGTATTTCCCAGAAAATGCAAGCAACACATGGGAAACCACTCCAATGGCACAACTCAATTGGAATACCGGAGCCATTGCAGCTCTAAAAACTTTTCTCGCTCAAAAAAACACCAAATCATTTATGATCCTTGTAAATGGCAGAATAGTGATGGAGGAATATTTTAACGGACATAGTGCCGGTACCGAATGGGAATGGAACAGTGCAGGCAAAACATTGGTCGCTACCACCACTGGTATCGCCCAACAAGAAAGCCTGCTCAATATCAACAATAAAGCATCAACGTATATCGGTGCAGGTTGGACAAACATGTTTGTAGAAAAAGAAAACCTGATCACCGTAAGAAACCTACTTACCATGACTTCGGGCATTGACGATACTAAACAATTGGTTATTAAACCTAACCTTACTTATGTTGCTGATGCAGGTACAAGATGGGCCTATGGCAATGTGTTTCAAAAACTGATAGATGTAGTGGCGGGGGCAAGTAACAAAAGCTTTGAAAGCTATTTTAACGAAAAGCTCAAAAACAAGATCGGTATGGATGGTTATTGGAATTTTGGCACCATCTTCACCATTTACCATAGCACTACACGCAGCATGGCCAGATTTGGGCTATTGGCTTTAAACAAAGGAAAATGGAAAACCGAACAGCTCATTAATGAACCGTTTTTTAACGAAAGTATCAGCACTTCTCAAAATATCAACCCTTCTTATGGCTACTTGTGGTGGCTTAACGGCAAGTCGAAGTTTATGATACCCGGCGAGCAAACCGTTTATAACGGATTTTTAGTGCCTAACGCACCAGCAGATATGTACGCTGCTATGGGTGCCAATGACCAACGCATTTATATCATACCTAGTAAAAAAATGGTGATTGTAAGAATGGGGAATGCCTCCGATCCAAGTAACCCTAATTTTGCCGTATCAGGGTTCGATAATGAGCTTTGGGGAAAGATAAGTGCTGTGCTGAACTAAGCAGGAGCGTAGCCGAGCTGGTTTTGGATGCTAACGGTATAATTCTAAAAAAATAATTTCATAAATAAATATAATGTAAGCTCCTTGGCGGTTAGTCAAGGAGCTTTTTTTGGCAATACCTCAAAATAATACTTGCAGGTATTGCTACAGACAAGCTGTAAAGTGAAAATAAATTAATTGACTGTCAATGAGTTATTTGTGGTTAAAACTTCACTGTTTAAGGAATATTTGTCGTTGCGCATCATTACAAAAAATGTTGATTAGATTAGTGTTAACATCAATCTAATTACTTATGAAAAAACATTTTACACTATCCAAAAGGCTTAGTCGTTGGTTAACTTTAGGCTTTTCAATGATCATTTTATCTATGATTATTAGTGCCTGCAAAAGGGAGCTACTTAATGTCAAAAATGATCTTGTTAACGGATCGCTTTCTGTTAATGAAGCTAAACAATTCTTTAACTCAGAAGTACTACCCAAAAGTCCGCTTAGTTTAGCTGCTATCAACAGTAAAAATCTAGATCTCTCGAAAACGAATGTCCTTTTATTTAAAGATTTGGTCTGGGATCAAGCTAAATCTCAAGAAGTGCAAGATGGCATGGCTTTAAAAATACCAATCAGATTTAAGTATAAGACTAATCTAAACACCAAAATAAGCTTTGATAAGTATAACTATTTTATAATTAAGAAAGATAATAGCGGCAAACTGGATGCTTATTGGGTAATGAATATACCCAACAAAGAATGGCTAAAAGACCAAACTAAAAGCTATATGGGCAATATAATAGAGCAAGATTGGGACGGAAACTTTAAACGAAGCTTTACTTACGATGGTAAAGGAAAAATCAACGAATATCAACGGCCTATAAAAAAACATTTAAGTAAAAACAGTAACTTATCATCTGCTGCCACTTCTTGGGTTAATATATCTACAAATAATGTTAGGAAATTGATAAGCGAACAATCAGGAGGAGGTACTAGTCTGTCGGATACTACGGGGCTAGTCGGTATTAATCCTGCTGATACATTGTCGCTATATATGGGGGATGGGCCTAGTTTGTTTAAGACCTATAAAGATGTAAATGGTGATTGCTGGATGAACATAGCGCAGATATCATATTGGGACATATATGGTGGAGGAGTTACTCTTATTCGGACAGCAGCTGATTGTGGACCTTTGCCTAATGGCGAAAGTCGCGGTGGAGGCGGTGGTATTGGTGACTATGCTAAAGACTGCGCTGGCGTACCAGGAGGGACGGCATACATAGATCCCAATTGTAAAACGTGTATTGGTGGGATTACTGGGTTGACGGGTTGTCCATTGGAATTAAAAACAGATTCATTAAAGAAAAAGTTCCCATGTGCAGACAAGCTAGTTGTACAACCAATACTTACTTCACCAATTATGAGTAAATTGGTAGAACCTTTTTTAACCCCTCAAAGGCCAACGGTAACTTATCTCATAGATAATACCTTGCCATGGGGAAATACAACAACGGGTGGGGCTTTTAAGCTTGGCGAGAATGGTCCTGATCTAGGTAGCGTGATAGGACAATCATCAATCGTTAGATTTAATGAAAAGATGCTACAAAACAGTTCGCAGCTATTGATTGCGGCTACGGTTGTACACGAAACCCTACATGGCTACATTAACTATAAACTCGCTACAGCAAATCATAACTATTCAAATTATTACAACAGCAATTGGATGGTAGGATTGGATAATTTTTATTTGATAGGTAATTTGCCGGTAAACTACTCTAATCATACCATGATGCTTGAAGATTATTTTGATAAATCTATGGCGGTATTACAGGCCTGGAATGCCAAACAAGGTTTTATATATTCAGAAAAAGATATGGCAATGGCCATGCTATACGGCCTTGACGCTTATGATATGGGTACCTCGCAAGCCCAAAAAAACAATATTAACGCTGCGTTTCAAGCTGTAAAAACTAAATATAAAATTAGCACATCCGATTTAACTAAATTTAATACAACAAACTTATTTGCCAGTACCCATAAGCTTCCAACAACAGGCTGTAATTAAATACATACGTCATGAAATATTCATTCATTTTTGTAATAGTGGTATTATTACTTTTTAATCTGCAAAAAGTAAATGCCCAGATAAAGAGAGATACCATTTATTATCTGTTAGATACTGCAAAAGTCCCCATTAAAGATAGAATGTTTCGTATTGAAAGGGAGGGGCCTGTGATTGGTTATGTCCTAGAGTGTAAATGTTATCCTTACGCAAGAGGAATCGCTTTTTACTTTCCAATTACGGATAAAAAGGAAAGAAAAATCAGTCTTCAAGAGTTTAGAAAGATAAAAACGGTTTCTATTAGAGAGTTAATAGATTTAGCACTTAAATGCTTACCACCTGGGCACACAGATTTGTATAAGTTTATATTTGCTGAGCCAGAGGGAAATAATATTCGACTTACTGATATGATGCTATGGATACCCACTAAGCCACGCATTACCGATACTGTAAAAACGATAGAACCAATGAAAAATTAATTCTGCACAAAAGAAAAGGAAACTATATTCTAAACAAGGAACTGCAGTATTAATAGAAGTTGGCCACTTACATGGGTTGAATTTTGAATTATAAACGCTATGATTAATACATTTTATAAAAAAAATCTAACTAACGTACCAGCTAACAAGAAATTGCCAAATAACTGCCCTTAGCTATGAAACTTGCAACCCTAATTTTTACTTTGGTCTTTATGTTTTCTTTTAGAGAGGTTAAAGCACAAGACGAAAGGACTAAAATTTATTTTCTTGCGGACACCATTGATGTGCCAAAAAATCAGAGGATATTAGAAATAAGACGAGGACCTTGGTTCGTTGGCGTATACGAATTTTATATGAAGTCATATCCGACTGATAATATAAATTTAATTTTCACATATGAAGAGCCTCGGCCTGAAATGCAGGCAAAAATTGTAGAGACCCTACCCAATCATCATTATAGAAGCTGGAAGTCTTTGTTTGAACTATTGACCAGCCCCGATAAGCCTTTTGATGACAATTATCAGCTTTATATTACCGAAAAGTTGCCTGGTGGCAGGTATACTACCCATAAGGTATATAGAATTATGCCCAATCGTTCTTTTCATGGTGGCACGATTAAGCAATAGAATTACCAAATAACTGCCCATAGCTATGAAAAATGTTAATATGCGAATTGTCTTAACAATAATATCTTTTTCATTAGTTTCTTCTTTATATGCTCAAATAATTAAAAGAGACAACCCCTTGTTGTTGTATGGTTTGGCAATAGATACTCGTATAAATCAGGGAGATACTAGATTGCCTAAGTCGATAAACATCAATGATAATCTTTGGAACGAACTTAGAGAAATGCAATCTATTAAGTCCTCAACAAAATTAGATTCCATATTAAAAATCTTTGTTTGGAATTTTCCAGATAATAAAAAAAGAGTAGAAAGAATAAAAACACTAAAAAAAATAAGCGCAAATAGAATACTACCATATCTTAAAAATACTGCAACTATATATAAAGATAAGGACTGGTTTCTGGATGCGAGCTCTTTGGTTTTTTCAGAAAATGGAAATCAAGCGATATTAATTTTAAGAACTTCATCTAAAATTGAAATACTAGACCTTTGCATTTATTTTTTTGAACAAAAGAGTGGTAAATGGATTCTATCAGAAGAGCTATCTCCTTGGTTAATTTAATCAACTTCGCCAATAACAGGAATTAATTGTCCGCAATATGATTGATAAAATAGCTAACCTCATAACTAATACTTTTGAAAGCCAATATTTTGTGGATAGCGGCTCGTTAAAAACTGAAACAATTTTAACGGAACAGATTGAGGGTTTCAATATGGAATATCCAAATGTAATAGCCCATATTTTACGGCAACTGAGAAATAGCTTTCCGAAAGCTCAAATAGAAAACTGGACTCAGTTCTTTAATCTTGACAGGTGCATCAGATTCTTAGTGCAATTTGATGAAGAAGAAAGATATGTCTATCAATTAAGTATTTACGGCTTTTTCTCGGTCTATCATTCGCCCTATAGTCTTTGCGATGGCAAGTACACCTATGGTGAAAAAAAGTTCATTAACCCATTGGAATTTGAAGTGGGCGACAAAATGTATGAATGTGCAAAAGTGCTTAAAGAAGAGCCTGTCTGGTTAGAAAAAGAAACTCTTAATCAGATCGTATTTGATTTATCAATACCCCAAATAGGGCATAAATATGTAATAGCATTAGCTGATGTTTTATTTACTACGCATTACATTTAATCTTTACGCTTGTGGTTGGTTTTATCATAAATCTCTAAATTCTTTGATTTGATCGACTAAATGGCTAGTGACAATACCCTAGCTGGCGAGACTGCCGTTCTTCAGCCAAGAAAATGCTTTTACTAAAGAGTATTGAATTATCACCTCTGTGACGGTGCTGCTATCACTGCGGATGTTCGGAAGGCTTACAACTAATTATTTATCGTATTTAAACCATTTTTTGCTGTTGAAGCTTAGCCAAACAATTCCTTTAAAATGGGGAACCTATCCTCATACTTAATAATTACTGGCGTAAGTAGAATAGGGATAATGACAGACACTAGAAAGGCATCCCAACCAAAATAAGTAACTTCTTTAAATATCAACGAATATAGAAAGAAGACAATCATATGGGTAAAATACAGCACGGTGCTACATTTTCTCAGAAAGACATTGTTTTTTACATTTTCTAGTTTTAAGTTAACCGTTAGATAAAATAGTGTAATGGGCAAAAACGAGAACAGTAATGGCGATATAATTTCAATTTCATAAAACTGCAAAGCAACAGCAGCCGCAACCATAAGCACAAGTGTAAGATTGGTTAACTTAATTTTGTTAAGGGCAATTAAGCCTCCAACCATCAAATAGAGCATGCCTGTAAACAGTCTGCCCGTTAAAAATAGATACTTTACCGCTTTACCTATGGCTAGCAAAATGGTGTTTTCGCTTTCGCCTTTTACAAGTTCATTAAAAATAAGGGCGATGATAAAAACCAATATCGAGATGATGAACACTGCTCTCCTCTTTAATTTTAAAATGGTGAGCAGGTAGATAAAAGCGACGGAGTAGGTCATTGCTAAGAGGAACCATAGTGGCCACGAATAGTAGTTTTCACCAAAGAAAAAGGTACCTCTAATGAACAGAACGAGGTCTTTGTGAAAAGGGAGATCATCAGTGGCATATCTCCAGAAGGTAATAGGTAAAAATATGATGGTCCAGTAGATGTACAGTTTAAAAATACGCTTTAAGTAAGGTCTAATGGTATCTAGTTGATACTTGCGATCGTCGGTTTTATAAACTTTGGAGAAAAGAAAGAAGCCAGCAGCCATAAAGAAATAAGGTACAACCAATAGTAGAGAAGTTTCCCATAGCTGCATGAAAATGGGATTGTCGACGCCTTTAAAGGGGTGGGTATGCCCGGCGACGACGAAAAGGGCCAATATAAACTTAGTGACATCAATGCCCTTAAATTCTCTTCTATTTAATGAACGTGTTGTATCCATGAGTAAGCATTTAATTTAGAATTTGGCCTTAATCTAATCAGCCTGTTCTTATAATGTTTTCGCTTAATGAGAGCGAGTATACGCACAACGGTTCTTCAAGGGTAGTTAATAGATTAACGAATCTAATAAATTGCTGCAAATAGTAACAAGCGAAAATTAACATTTGTTTTGTAGACGGTTTGGAGGTATCAAATTAATTGATTAATCTATCATTAAACGTCACAAATAGCTTAAATAGATTTTCGTAGGCGATTAATGGTAAGGTCTTGGCAATATCGTTTACATCGTGATAGGCACTTACACCTCCCTGTGTATAAAGAAAAAATGCTGGCACCCCTCTTTCGCTAAAGAAATAATGGTCGCTATTGGCTGCCTTACCTCTCGGATTGATCTTTGGCAGGTACTTTTTCTCTCCGTTAATTTTGTTGAGCAAAGCAAATTCCTGCGGATGTAGGGTGGCATTTACTATGGTTGCGCCAATATCGCCGTTGCCCATTAAATCTAAATTCCAAAGAAAGCGGATGTTTTTTAGTGGGAATAGCGGGTTTTCTGTAAAGTACTTGGAGCCTAAGAGGCCAGCTTCTTCTGCGGCAAAGGCCATAAAAACGATACTGTGTTTTTGTGGATGCGCAGCATAATACTTGGCCAGATCCAATAGCATGGCTACCCCACTGGCATTGTCGTTTGCACCTGGGAAATAAGTTTGGTTGCCCATGCCACCCAGATGATCATAGTGTGCCGTAAAGACTAGAAGCGAATCTGGTTGCCTAGTGCCTTTAACCATGGCTATTACGTTTGAAGCAGTAAAATTGATTTCCTCCTTGTTTTGGATGTTGATCTTAACGGTGGATGGTTCATTAGGTAAAGCCTTTTTATCGATATCGATAAGGGTAAAATCTGATGCTCTTTGGGAAACCGACCAGGTTAGTTTGGTTTTTAGATTGATGGTAAGCTCAGTGTTTTTACCTAAATAGGTGAGGCTATCTTTTTTGATGAGGCTATCGGTAGCTACTATACCTCGGCTAGCTTGATGAACGATGAAATCTCTGCCAGCAATTAGCTTTTTGCCGTTTACCTGAAGCTCCATTTGATTAGGAAAGGTATTTACTGGAAAGGAGAAATATTGTTGAAAATCTTTGCCATCAATAGGAGCTAAACTAAACTTCTTGAATTCCTTTTCTATAAAATTGGCAGCTTTTGCCATGCCTCCTTTGGTATAGCCTCTACCCCAATATTTTTTAGAAGTTAAGGTGTTGATGGTCTTTTTAGCGTAGTTTAAATCTTGCGCCAGGACGTTTAAGCCTATTAAAAGAATAACTATAAGTAGGGGAGGAATACGGTACATACAAAAAATGCTTTGTGCCTACAATATATAAAATTGCCGACACAAAGCATTGTTATTGCTTTTAGAAAGGAATTATCCTTTTACCAAATAAGCATTAATGATTTTGGTAATTTCTTCTTTGTTTTTAGCCGAAGTCCATTTTTCTTTTACTGATTGTGCATTGGCAGCAAAGAATTTTTCGTAAAGTAGTTTGTTATCTACTTTCGGTGTTAATTTAATTACAGCGTTGCTGGCAAAAACGTTATCCCAAACGTCGCGGGCATCTTTCCAGAAGCTTTCGTTATTTTTCCACCACTCTTGTGCATAGCCGAAAGATTTAGGGTCTGTTTTTACGAATTCTTCTAAACCTTTTTCTTGCGCAATCATTTTATCTTTTGCCCCTGGAGCACGTACAATTTTCTTGTTGTCTTGCTCAAACATCCATCCTGTTGGTGTTAAATACACAAAGTTACGACGGTTTAGCACGTTATAATCACTACGTTCTGTATGCTCACGACGAGGAAGCGGAGAATCAGAATAGCTTAACCATTGCGATCTGCCGTCTACATGCACCCAACTGCCAATTGCTTGGTAACGAGGACTGTCGTCTACTTGAAATACTTTTTGTGTCCATTTACCTTTAGTTTCTTCTGGTTTTAGGGTTACCGTTTTCCAGGTGTCTTCTTTATCGAAAGCTAATATTTTCGGATCTTCGTAAGTCCAGTCTTCACGCCAGTGTTTAATGATCATGCTATCGCCTCTCATTACTAAAAGGTGTTGGATCACAATTTTCTTAGGTGAATCTTCTACAATAATGGCAATTTCCTTTGCCGAAGAGCGGTGTCTGTCGTGAAACTTGTAATCATCATCAGGTGAAAATGTTTCTGCATAGTTAAATGTCACTTTATAAAAACCAGCTAGCGCTTTAATTGCGTTACGGTCTTGTTCAAATTTGTTTTGTGCAAAGGCAAAGGAACCGGATAAGAGTAAGGCTGCCAATAGGTGTAATTTCTTCATTTTCTTATAATTGGGTGTTATTTAGAATTGTTCCAAACTGATGCAAATTAACAATCAATAATCCTGATTAACAAATTATTTTTAATTATTCTAAATAACGAGATCAAGGTTTTGATTTCTTTCTTCTTCCCCACCAAATGGTGAAGCCAGTAATAGGTAAGCTAGCTGCAATTAAGCTGGCACAAAAGGCTAATATTTTGCCAGGTAACCCAAGAATGGCTCCAACGTGGATATCGTAGTTCATGCCAATTAATCTTTCTCCGGCATTTTTTGATTGATAGCCCCGCTTATTTAACAGCTTACCACTGTATTGGTCAAACTGCATATCGTTCGAATCGTAATAGGTTTCTTCTCCCTTATAAGCGTAGGCATAAATTACGTCGGCTTTACCCGCTGCTGGGCTAACGGCTATCTTTTTAGCTTTTGGATAAAGTGCTTTTGCCTTTTCAAATGCAATATCAAAACCGCTACCTTTCGTTTGTAAAGTATCTGATTGGAAGGTTTTGAACTCTGGCGGAGTTGTGCTCCAAGAGGCAACGGCATATACCGTGTTATGAAACCATTGAAAGGCCCAAACTAAGCCTGTTAATGCCAAAATGAACGAAATCAATAAAGCGTAAAATCCAGGAACATTATGTAGATCGTAATTAAGGCGTTTGAATTTTGCCGTCCATTTGATTTTAAAACTTTTGTCGAAGTTAGATTTCTTTAGGTTTTTGGGCCACCAGTGAATCATTCCGGTAATTAACAGGATAACAAATATGATTGTAGACCATCCTATAATTTGCTGCCCAATGGGATGGTTAAGTAACAAACTCCAATGCAGCATTTTAACTACATTGAAAAACTCGTATTTGTAGTGCGTAATTTTAGTAACCTCGCCAGTGTAAGGATTAACATTGGCGTTATCATAGTAATCTAGGGCATCAAAATAAAAGAAGGCCTCTGGATTACCACCCTTATAAGTGCCAAATTCCCACGTTTTTTCAGGATTAGCGTAGGTAGAAATGAAACTAATGGATTTGCCTCCCATTGCTTTCTCGGCGGCACTTTTTAAAACACTTAAGGGTAAATGTTTGGTGTTTTTAGGAACTTCAACATAAAGTTGCTTACCGTAAATAAGGTTAGTAATTTCTGCCTGAAATACATAAATGCACCCCGTTAGTGCAATAAATACGACCATAATACCAGCGCCAATACCTAGCCAAAGGTGAAGCCAGTCACTAATTCTACGAAAGAGAGTTTTTTTAGATTTCTTATTTTTTGTTTTGTTTAGGCTCATTTCGCATAACAAAATAAACCAACCACGCTGAGCATGGCTGGTTTAATTATTGATTTATATATGTATTAGATGGTCTGGTTAGTGTAAGTTACTACATGCCAAATTTTATCATAGTTTTTTCCTTCCTGGCTACCAGACTTCTTTTCTTCATAAAAAGCCTCGAAGAAGTAAGTGCCTTTTTGCTTTGGGGTAAAATTTAATACGCCGTTTGCATCCGTCTCAGTAGGCTCATCTTTTTTGCTTGGGCCAATAATGGTAATTTTTTGGTTTTTAAAAGCCGACTGATTTAGCTTTACTAGAAATGAACTTTCCTGACCAGAGATAAATGATGTTTTGTTAGGCTGTATACTTAGTGCCACTTCTTTAGCTAATTGATTTTTTAGAGTGGATTTACCCACAAAGACATTTGCTAAGGCGTAATAATCAATCTTTGCGTTTTCGTAAAGATCTTTTACATGGTGCACAATGGAAATGGTGTATTGTCCATCTTGTGTTGGTGTAAAGTTGGCTTCGTAATGGAATACGCTTGCTTTGGTCTTCAATTCTTGCTTAGTTCCATTCGGAGCTGTCAAAACGATCTTAAAATCTTTCAAGTTGCTGTACCACTTAGCGGCAGAATCGATTTCTTTTGAACCGTATTCGCCAAAGAAAACTTTTACTTTTTGAGCTACTCCTTTTTTACCATTCGTTGTGGTTTCAATCCACAATGCGTGGCCATAGCTCGTAGCTGCAAGGGCTACAAAAAACAATAGGGTTAAAATCTTTTTCATTAGTATTAAAATTTACAAGCTACACTAAAACGATAATTACGAGGTGCTTCTGCCTGCCAATAATTAGCGCCTAACCAGCCGTAGTGAGAACCAGTGTAAAGGTATTCATCAAGTATGTTGAAAGCATTGGCATTAAAAGTTAAAGGGCCAGTTTGATAGGTTAAGCCGCCATCAACTTTTAAATAGCTAGGCAGTTTGTCTGCAGTGGGCTCCCACTCTGTATTTCTGTCTACCAAATAGGTAACGCCCGCATTTACTCCTAGACCCTTAAGAAAGCCTCTTTGCAATTGATAGGTTAGCCAAGCATTTGTTGTATGTTTCGCAAAACCAGTTAACGTTTGTCCTAAAGTATATGCGGTAACGCCTGCGGCAACTTCGCTTACTTTAGAGTCGGTGTAAGCATAGTTGGCAATTAATCTTAGCCCCGGTAAAATTTCTCCTTTTAAATCAAATTCGATACCCTCTGCTTTTTTCTCTCCGAAAGGAATACTATATCCTTCGGTAGGTGGTCTTGTTGGGTCTGTGGCAAGTTCATTCTGTTTAATAATTCTATAAACGGATACTGTGGTATTCCATTTGCCATCTGCCCAATCTCTCTTAATTCCGAATTCTGTATTAGAACCTGTTATTGGTTTTACTTTACCTCCACCGAAGATTTTTCCTGTTTGTGGAATAAATGCTTGATCATATACCGCGTAAACTGCCGTATTTTTGTCTACAGAGTAGCTTAAGCCCAAACGCGGGGTCACTTTTTTTGCCTTATCAGGTTGGCCACCGTAAACCCATTGGCTTAAATAGGTGTAGCGTGCAGCTAATGTTAAGCGTAGTTTGTTTTGGAAGAAACCAAGTTCATCTTGTACGTATGCACTTAAATATTTTTGGCCCATGTCTCCCTTAATAGCTATGGCTCTTTCTTTTACACTGGTACTTCTATCAAAATTAGGATAGCCATTGCTTGGATAGCCGTAATTTGGTCTGTAAATATTGAATGGAGAAGTAGCTAAATCTAAATCATGCGATTGCCCCCAGTCTGCGTAGTATTCTTTTCTGCCGCCATCTAAACCTACGATAATTCTATGGTTGATGCCTCCTGTTTTCGTCTCGCCATTTAAGAACAATTGCCCCATTTTTTGTGTGCTCTCTGCATCCCAAATTGAAGCGTTTCTAATAATGTCTCCATTTGGAGATACTTGAGAAGGCCAAGAACTAGCACCAACCTGTAAATATTTAAGATATGCAGTTTGAGCAGTAATTTTCCATTTGTCGTTAAACTGATGGGTTAAGTTCAAGAATGCGGTATGGTCATTTATTTTGGCTGGTTCAACACCTGGTTGGGTTAAAGTGAATTCTCTAGGTAAAGTGGCATATGCTCTTGTAGAAAAGATATAGTATGAGCCTACCTCTGTCATTTGTGCTCGTTGAAGCGAGTACTCTGCCGTGAATTTGGTTTTTGGTGTAATCTGATAACTTAGTACAGGAGCAATGCTATATCTATCGTTTTTTTCGTAGGGTCTAAATGAGCCTTTCTCTTGCATTGCTGCGTTTAAGCGAAACAACAGTTTCCCATCGTTGGTAAGTTTCCTATCAAAATCAATAGAGGTTCTATACAAATCAAAACTTCCCAAAGTAAAAGAAACTTCACCCTTGTTTAAGCCGGTTGGCTTTTTGGTAACCACATTGTAAAGGCCGCTAGGGTCTCCTGTACTTAGCATAAACCCAGCAGGACCTTTTACAAATTCGATATGATCTACAAAACTCATGTCTTCAGTTAAAGGCCCCCAATAAGAGTTCACTACATTAAATCCGTTTCGCATGGCTTGTATTTGGGAGCCTCTCATGTGCACATTGGTGTACATATCTCCCCAGTGCTCTAAACGGATTGCACCACTTACATTCCTAATCAGACCATCACTCATGCTAATAATTTGTTGGTCTTTAATGGTTTGGTTACTTACACTTTGAATGTTTTGTGCTGCCTCTAATAGAGGCTCATTTAAACGTAAGCTGTTGTCTGGCGTGCTGATTTTGTAGCCATTTTTCTTTGCCTGCACCGAAACTTCCTTTAGAACTTGACTATTTTCTGTAAGTACAAAATTAAATTCTAACGCTTGTCCCTCAGCCACCGTGATGCTTTTCTCTTGCGTAATAATCCCTACGGCACTAACTCTCAATACATAATTTCCAGCTTTAATTTTAGTAAGACTGTACGTACCATCTTCGTTTGTAGAGGTACTTTGAGCTTTATTTTTTAATCCTACACTTACATGATCGGCGGGTTGGCCGTCTGCGGAGGTGATTCTACCTTTAATGGTAGACAGCTGTTGAGAGAATACGTTAAGGCTTAAAGATAGTAAGACACCAACTATCGTAAAGAATCTTATAATACTGTGATACATTTTACTTTATTTAGACTAATTATAAATTGTGACAAATATATAATGTAATTTTTTAATTACAAATTAAAATGAGATTAGAAGATCTAATCTTTAAAAACTTGTAAGTTTTAATGGTGTTATATGAAAAACATCTTTATGGACATCAGATCTAATGAGCCTTATTGGCTGGTAAACAATGGTATTCTAAACGCTTATCCTTCTTTAAGAACAGATGTTGTATGCGACGTCTTGATTGTTGGTGCAGGTATTACTGGAGCTTTAATGGCAAACGCTTGCATTGAAGCAGGATTTCAAACAGTGGTAATTGATAAAAGGGAAGTGGCAAATGGCAGTACATCGGCTACTACTTCTATGCTACAATACGAAATAGATGCGCCGCTTTATCAACTTGAAAAACTAATTGGTGAAGTTGGGGCTGTTACTAGTTATAAAGCTTGTCGAGATTCTATTGATACGCTAGGTAAGATAGCAGCAGAGATAAAATCTGAAGCTGATTTTACAAAAAAGGAATCATTGTACTTTGCTAACTCTTCCAAAAATGCAAAGTGGCTGAAATTAGAGTTCGAAAGAAGGTTGAAGGCAGGATTTGAAGTACAATGGTTGGATAAAAAACAGATCCAATCTGATTATGGCTTAAAATCAGAGGGGGGTATTTTATCTGCAGATGGTGCTAGTGTAGATGCTTTTAGGTTGGCACACGAGTTGTTAGCGCATAATTGTAAAAATGGACTACAGGTTTTCGATAAAACTGAGCTGAAGAAGGTAAAATACTTAAAAGACGAAGTGCTACTAGAAACCCACACGAATGCAAAAATAAGGGCGAAAAAAATCATCTATTGTACGGGTTATGAAAGTACACAAGTTATTCCGGAGAAAATAGTGAAGCTAAAAAGTACGTATGCTATTGTTAGTGAAAGAATGGCAGATATTCCCGTCTCTGTGAATAACACTTTATTTTGGGATACAGATGATCCCTATTTATATATGCGCAGTACTGCAGATGGAAGACTTTTGGTAGGTGGTGAAGATGAAAATTTCAAAAATGCGCTACTACGTGATGTATTATTAAATAAAAAGGAAGAAAAGCTATCGAAGGCCATTCATCAATTGATGCCTGAAACTAATTTTATAGCTGATTTCGCTTGGTGCGGTACTTTTGGCGAAACCAAAGATGGCTTGCCTTACATTGGGCCTCACCCCAAATTCCCAAACACTTATTTCTGTTTGGGATTTGGAGGCAATGGTATTACTTTTTCGGTGATTGGTGCAAATCTCATTACAGGGATGCTGCAAAATGAAATAGATCCCTTGGCTTACTTCTTTAGATTTGGCAGGTAAATTACTGGTGTAAAATAATCTGTCCGTTAAAGGCTCTTTCGTTAGTGCTTGGGGTAACTTTTCCTCCAGCAATAACCGTATAAAAACTGCCATTTACAAATGTCCTATCTACGGTAGCTTTAACGGTTGTGGTACCAGCTTGTTTAATTTCTAAAACTTTGGCTCCGGCGTCTACCGCAACAAAGCCGCTAAAATCTTTGTATACTTTGTTAGTGGCTAAATTGCTTGTTGCATCTTTAACGCCCAAGTCCAAGGCTGTTGCATCTGGAGATAGATTAACAAAACGTACATAAGCTTTGTCAGTAGATGAGCCCGCAAAGTTATCGTTGAGAAGTAAACCATCAAAATTACCGGGAGTACCAATTAGGTATAAGGTAGAAAAGCTAGTGTTGGCTACAGCTATGCCAGTTTTAGTATATATCGAAGCAGTTTCCCCAGATACTGTAAACTTGGTTTCGTAACTGCCAGCAGTAAGCTGTGTATATTTTACGCCACCAGCATAGGGTAACGCTGCACCATTTAATTTAGAGTTATTAAGGTAAACATCATAAGTGGCTAAAGTAGGCGAGGCATTGTAAACACTAAAAGAGCCGTATTCAGTTACTTCAGTACTGCTTTTTCCGCAAGAAGAAGTAAATGTAACTACTGCTATTACTACTAAAGCATATAATGTTCTAAGTGAGAATTTGGTATAAGTTATATTCATGATAAAGAATTGATGACAATTTTGTCTTAAAATTTATGTTTCAAATATACAAATATTGGTTTTATTGAATTTGGTACGATGTTAAATTTTGTTAAATAAAGAATCGAGTACTGTGAGTGCATCATCTATCCCAATACGTTAGGTTTTGTTGTTTTGCTACAAGGCTTAAACATCTTTTTCTTTATTAAGAAATGATAAACAAAATGTAAAAAAATGCGATTTGTATTGCACAACTCATTTTTTATTTAAACCTTTGCGCCACAATCAATTCAATACAATTGATTTTTGTAAAAAATGAGCAAACAAATCATTCATAAGTTATCTGTTTTAGACGCTAAAGGTATAGCGCCTAACGGTTATTTTATTGAACGTTTGCACCCCATATTTCATATCACCACAAGTCGGCAGTTCTTTACGCCGCGGATTTAAGTCTTACCCCTAGGGAACTTAAACCCATGAGGAATTGATCCTCACTAAAAATCCAATTAACAAGAATACCATATTTTTTCGTTAAAGAATTAATGAATAATAACGATTTTATAGTGCAAGTCGCACTTCCTGAACATCGTGTTTTTGCAGAAGAAATAGTTGAAGAGATGGCTGAGTCTGCGAAAGCTAGAGGCACAGGTATCGCTAAACGTTCGCCAGCATATGTTGCTGGCAAAATGCAAGAGGGAAAGTCTGTAATCGCTTTTCACAAGGATGGCACGTGGGCTGGATTTTGCTACATAGAAACTTGGAGCCATGGTCAGTTTGTGGCCAACTCGGGCTTAATTGTGAGCCCAAAATTCCGTAAAGCTGGATTGGCAAAAGCCATTAAAGAAGAAATTTTCGCGCTTTCTAGAAAGTTGTATCCAAAAGCAAAAATATTTGGGTTAACCACTGGTTTAGCGGTAATGAAGATCAATTCAGATTTAGGCTACGAGCCAGTTACGTACTCAGAACTTACCCAAGACGAAGAATTTTGGAAAGGCTGCCAAAGCTGCGTTAACTTTGAAATTTTGAAGATGAAGGAGCGCAAGAACTGTATGTGCACGGCTATGCTATATGATCCTGCTGTTAAAAAGCACGAAGAGGCTAAGAAATTTGCTGAAGAGCTACAGAAAAAGCCAAAACTTTACGAACGTTTTATGCGCATTAAGCAACGTTTAATAGAAAAAAACAAAGGAGGCAGCGATTTGAAATCGATGTTGTTATTTTTAGCGTTAATAAATAAATAGAAAATTAAAAATTAATAAACCACCTGAGACACTTTAGTCGACCTAAGCTTAGATTTTCTTAGGTGTCTAAGGTGGTAAAATAAATAAATACAAGATGAAGAAAAAAGTTGTTTTAGCATTTAGCGGAGGTTTAGATACCTCATTCTGTTGCATTCATTTAACTAAAGACAGAGATTTAGAAGTACACTCGGTAGTAGTAAATACTGGTGGTTTTTCTGAAGAAGAGCTAAAGGAAATTGAAGCACGGGCTTATGCTTTAGGTGTAACATCGCACGCTGCGGTAGATGAAACCGAAAACTATTACAACGATAGCATCAAGTATTTGATTTATGGCAACGTATTGAAAAATGCAACCTATCCTTTGTCTGTGAGTGCAGAACGTGTTTGCCAAGCTACAGCAATTGCCAATTATGTAAAGAAAATTGGCGCTGATTATGTAGCTCATGGTAGTACTGGTGCTGGTAACGATCAAGTGCGTTTTGACATGATTTTCAATATCCTAATTCCTAATGTAGAAATCATAACACCAATTAGAGATTTGAAATTATCACGTGAAGCAGAAATTGAATATTTAGCAAAACATGGCGTAGTTTACACTGCAGAGAAAGCGAAATATTCGATCAATAAAGGTTTGTGGGGTACTTCGGTAGGTGGCGCAGAAACATTGACATCTAATAAAACGTTGCCAGAAAGTGCTTGGCCAACGCAAGTAACCGAAACCGAAGCTAAGCAAGTAGAATTAACTTTCGAAAAAGGTGAATTGGTAGCTGTTGATGGTGAGAAATTGGAGCCCGTTAGGGCTATCCAAAAGTTACAAGCTATAGCTGCTCCTTTCGGTGTAGGTCGTGATATTCACGTAGGTGATACCATTATCGGTATTAAAGGTCGTGTAGGTTTTGAGGCGGCGGGGCCGATGGTGATTATCAAAGCCCACCATACTTTAGAGAAACACACGTTAACTAAATGGCAGTTGAGCTGGAAAGAAAACTTATCATCATTTTATGGTAACTGGTTGCACGAAGGTCAATTCCACGATCCAATTATGAGAGACATGGAAGCTTTCTTAAGTTCTACGCAAAGCACCGTTAACGGAAAAGTATTTGTTGAATTGTTGCCTTATCGCTTCCATATCATCGGTATTGAAAGTGCTAACGATTTAATGAGCAATAAATTTGGCAGCTACGGTGAAATGAACAATGCTTGGAGCGGCGAAGACGTAAAAGGTTTCTCTAAAATTTTTGGTAACCAAGTAATGATTTGGCATAAAGTGAACTCAGGGGAGTAAAAAGTTAAAAGTGGAAAGTAAAAAGTAGCATTATGCAGAATTATAGAGATTTAAAAGTTTGGCAAAAAGCTCACGATTTTACTTTAAAGGTGTATCAAATTGTAGCATCTTTTCCCAAAGAAGAAACTTATAACTTGACAAGTCAAATCAAGAGGTCTGCCTCATCTATTCCAACAAATATAGCGGAAGGATGTGGCAGGTTTTCACAAAAGGACTTGGCCAATTTTCTACAAATAGCATTAGGCTCAAGTCACGAGCTAGAATATCAAATTCTATTGTCAAAAGACTTGAAATTTATTGACATCGAGCAATTTGCAGAATTAGAGGTAGAAGTGGGAGAAATTAAAGCAATGTTAATTTCGTTGATTAAGAAAGTTAGGTTGGAATCCTGAACTTTAAACTTTATACATTCAACTTTAAACTAATGAAAATAAAAGCAGGAATTATTGGAGGAGCAGGTTATACGGGTGGCGAGATGCTGCGTATTTTGGTAAACCACCCACAAGTAGAAATTGCTTTTGTAAATAGCAGTAGCAATGCTGGAAACTTAATTTCAGATGTACACACTGATTTATTCGGTGATACCGATTTGAAGTTTACAGACCAAATTTTACAAGACATCGACGTATTGTTTTTGTGTGTTGGTCATGGTGATGCGAAGAAGTTTTTAGAAGCAAATCCTATTGACGAGAAAGTTAAAATCATTGATTTATCTCAAGATTTTAGGTTAGCTCAGAACTCGCAAACAGCAACTCGTAACTTCATTTACGGACTTCCCGAATTGAATAAGGATAAAATCCAATCGGCACAAAATATTGCTAATCCAGGTTGCTTTGCCACTTGTATTCAGTTGGGTTTGCTGCCATTGGCTTCAAAAGGCTTGTTGAAAAGCGAAGTGCATATTAATGCTACAACTGGGTCTACTGGTGCTGGACAAAGTTTGAGCAAAACCTCACACTTTAGCTGGAGAAATAACAATCTTTCGATTTACAAGGCTTTCGAACACCAACATCTAAATGAAATTGGCGAGAGCCTTTTGCAATTGGTTAAGAAGTCCCCTTCAGGGGATTTAGGGGTTGGAGCTTTAAACTTCATTCCACAACGTGGAGATTTTACCAGAGGGATTTTGGCGGCAATGTACATTGAAAGTGATTTGACAGAAGAACAGGCTTACGAATTGTACGAAAGCTATTATGCCAACCACTCTTTTACTCACGTAAGCCGGAAAAACATCGATTTGAAGCAAGTGGTAAATACCAATAAATGCTTGGTACATCTAGAAAAACATGGCAATAAATTATTTATCATCAGCATTATAGATAACCTTTTAAAAGGCGCCAGCGGACAAGCAGTTCAGAATATGAACTTGATGTTTGGCTTGGAAGAAATGACTGGGCTGAAGTTGAAGGCGACTTACTTTTAGGAGGAAGGGTGAGAAGGTAGAGGGCAGGAAGGTCTTGGATGCAGACAATTAAACTTTAAGATATGAGAGATTATCAAAAACTGGAGGTTTGGAAAAAAGCACACTTATTTACTTTACAAGTTTATAAGGAAATCTTGCCGATAATGCCCAATGAAGAAAGGTTTGCTTTAACTCAGCAAATCCGGCGTGCTATTTATTCAATCCCTTTAAATATTGTAGAAGGAAGTGGCAAACATACGGATAAGAATTTTGTGAGTTATCTTGATAATGCCCTAGGTTCTGCAAAAGAAGTAGAATATGCTTTTATTTTAATTCGTGATTTAAATTATATTAATGAAGATTTATACACTACGGTTAATAAAAGCATCAATGAAATTAAGGCGATGTTAATCGCATTTATAAAATTTTTGAGAGGCGGTGGAAAAGGATAGACAACTTTGACCCTCAACCTTCCGGCCCTCAACCTTTAACCTTATTAGAAATGAACTTATACGACGTATATCCATTAAACGACATAGAAATCACAAAAGCATCGGGCAGCAATGTTTGGGATGCCAACGGACAACAATATTTAGACCTGTATGGCGGTCATGCGGTAATTAGCATTGGCCATACTCACCCACATTATGTGCAACGTTTAACAGAGCAGTTAAATAAAGTTGGGTTTTATTCCAACTCTATCAGAATTCCTTTGCAAACGCAATTGGCAGAGAAATTAGGGCAGGTTTCAGGTAAAACCGATTACCAATTGTTCTTATTAAACTCAGGTGCAGAAGCTAATGAAAATGCCTTGAAACTGGCTTCTTTCTACAACGGCAGAAAGAAAATTATTGCATTTAAGGGTGCGTTTCACGGACGTACTTCTTTAGTGGTTGCGGCTACGGATAACCCGAAAATTGTAGCGCCTGTTAATGAAACGGAAAATATCACGTTCTTGCCTTTCAACGATGAGCAAGCTTTAGCAGATGAATTTGCAAAACACGGAAATGAAATTGCTGCGGTAATTATTGAAGGCATTCAAGGTGTGGGCGGTATCAGAGAAGCTTCGAAAAGTTTCTTGCAAAAAATCCGCTCGCTGTGTGATGAGTATAATGCAGTTTACATTGCTGATAGCGTGCAATGTGGTTACGGCAGAACAGGACAATTCTATTCGCACGATTGGGCAGGCGTAGATGCTGATATTTACACCATGGCCAAAGGTATGGGCAATGGATTTCCAATTGCAGGTATCTCAATTGTGCCGAAATTTAAGCCTTGGCATGGCCAATTAGGCACTACTTTCGGTGGCAACCATCTAGCTTGTGCAGCGGCATTAGCGGTGTTAGAAGTTATTGAAAAAGATAACTTGATGAAAAATGCGGAAGAAATTGGTACTTACTTAATCCAAGAATTGAAGAAATTTGAGCAAGTAAAAGAAGTACGTGGAAGAGGTTTAATGATTGGTATCGAATTACCAGAAGAATTAGCCCATGTAAAGAAAGATTTGTTGTTCAAGCATTTTGTATTCACTGGTGAAGCTAAACCAAACGTAATCCGTTTATTGCCTGCATTGAATTTGACAAAGGAACATGCCGATGAATTTTTGAGTGCGTTTAAAAAGGCTTTAAGTTCTACGTAATATTTTTCTAGGAGGTATTTTTATGGCAGAGATACATATTTTTTTGTCTTCTAATAGGAAACATTTGATTTTTGCAACAAAACAATTTGATGAAATTGGTATAGAGGTACGAGGAAAAGATAAAATTGGTGTTTTGAGTATAGAAAATCCAGACAATGCATTGGAGGCTTTAGAAAAAGCTAAATCGCTATCCTGGATTATTGGCGATGAAAAAGATGAATTTGGTTTCTTTTCCGTTAAAAGACAGTAGTTATGAGTTTTGCTTTCAAAAATAAACAGTTTAAAGGTTACTCTTATGCTCAGCTTCTGCAGACGGTCGAATGGAATAGTAAAAGGTTCTATATTCTTTGCAGAGATAGCTTCAGATGTACAAAATGTAGCTGTAGACAAACGGAAGCTGTTAAAATGAATGGCAAGTACTTTTCTTTAGGAGATTTAAAACTTACAACAAATAATGGGAATATTTCCTTAAGTCCAGAAATTGTTTTTTCAGAGTGTGCTATAGTGTTACATGTTCATCACAAAATTTATATGTTAAGTAAGTTGCCTTGGGAATATGATGAAAAAGATTATGAAACACTCTGTAGTGTTTGCCATCACAAACTTCATGAAGAACAAGATACTACGGTTTATCTAGATGAAGAAAAAATTTCGTTAGAAAATTTGACAGAATGCCATAGATGTAATGGGGAAGGATATTTTGACGAATTTAGACATGTAAACGGAGGTGTATGCTTTAGGTGTGGCGGAACTAAATATGAAGAGATTGCAAACCATTATTTAATTAAGTAGTAATAGAATTCAAATAGTCAAAAACCATAAAAAATGAAATTATTTTCATCGGTAAGTGATGTGCAAGACATCAAACAATTAGTATCAAGTGCATTGGCTTTAAAAGCCAGTCCTTATGCTTATGGCGATTTGGGTAAAAATAAAACCCTTGGTTTGGTATTTATGAACCCAAGTTTGCGTACCCGTTTAAGTACGCAGAAAGCCGCCCTTAACCTAGGGATGAACGTGATGGTGATGAACATGGATAAGGAAGGTTGGGCTCTGGAGACGCAGGATGGCGTAATTATGAACGGCACAACTGTAGAGCACATCCGTGAAGCTGCTGCCGTAATGGGTGAGTATTGCGATATCTTAGGCTTACGTTCTTTCCCAAAACTGCAAGATAGAGATGAAGATTATAACGAAGAGTTCTTCAATAAGTTCGTGAAGTTTTGTGGTGTACCAGTGGTGAGTTTAGAGAGTGCGACCAGACATCCACTGCAAAGTTTAGCCGATTTAATTACCATAACTGAAACCAACCCAGTACCTATTGCAGATAGAGCTAATGGAAAAGTGCCGAAAGTGGTTCTAGCTTGGGCACCTCACATCAAACCTTTGCCACAAGCCGTTCCAAACTCGTTTGCAGAGTGGATGAGCAGAGCACAAGCAGAAGGAATGTTAGATTTCACCATCGCCCAACCAGAAGGATTTGAGCTAGAGGAAAGCTTTACACCTGGTGCAAAAATTTCTCATAACCTAGATGAAGCTATCGCTAATGCAGATTACGTTTACGTGAAAAATTGGAGTAGCTACAAGGAATACGGCAAATTGTTAGACTTTCCAGAGGGATGGATGATGAATAACGAAAAACTGAAGCTAACCAATAATGCCAAAGTAATGCACTGTTTGCCTGTTCGTCGTGATTTAGAATTGTCTTCTGAAATATTGGATGGACCAAATTCATTAGTCATCCACGAAGCAGGAAATAGATTATGGTCTGCACAGGCGGTATTAAAAGCGATGTTGGAGGAACTAAAATAGTTACGAGAGTAGAACATTGTCATTGCGAGGAACGAAGCAATCCTAAAGCGATAGAATAATAACCTAGCCCATAGTTGTAAGATTGGTTTATTTCGTAGCTGCTCCGCAGTCGTAGCTCGCAATGTCCAGAAAAAACTATTCATAATGGAAAAAGGTGGCTGTGTTTACATCATGACAAATGATTTTAAGAATGTTTATTATACAGGCGTAACTTCTGATTTAAGAAATCGGGTTTGGCAGCATAAGAACAATGTTTATCAAAATAGTTTTACCTTAAAATATAAATGTTATAAACTTGTCTATTTTCAATTTTTCACGCATATTGAGGAAGCAATTAATGAAGAAAAGAGAATAAAGGCAGGAAGTAGACAACAAAAAAATAGAATTGATAAATAGTTTAAATCCTACTTGGATTGACTTATTTGAGACTTTAGATTAAAACGAATTGAGTTAGCGAAACGCATTAAGATTGCTTCGTACCTCGCAATGACGGAAATAAACAATGCAAAAACTAACCATCATCAAAATAGGCGGAAACGTCATCGATAATTCTGAGAACTTACATCATTTTCTGGGGGATTTTACGGCATTAGAAGGCCCAAAAATTCTCATTCATGGAGGTGGTAAAATTGCTACAGAAACCAGTGCTTCATTAGGTATCGAAGCCAAAATGGTAGATGGTCGAAGGATTACAGATATTGATACTTTACGTGTGGTAACCATGGTTTACGCTGGGTTGATTAACAAGAATATTGTGGCTCAACTGCAAGCTAAAGGTAGTAATGCTATAGGCTTAACTGGTGCAGATGGAAATATCATCAAAGCGAAAAAACGACCAATAAAGGAAATTGATTACGGTTTTGTAGGCGATTTGGATGAGAATTCAGTTTCTGTTTCCTCTTTAGCAAATCTACTACAAGCTGGATTTGTACCTGTACTTTGTGCCATAACCCATGATGGTGAAACGCAATTATTGAACACCAATGCAGATACCATTGCTTCTGTAGTGGCGGTGGCCATGTCGAGCGTTTACGAAACGCATTTGGTATATTGCTTTGAGAAAAAAGGGGTTTTGAAAGATGTAAACAATGATGCAACGGTAGTGAGAGAAATTCGTTCGGCAGATTTTGAACCATTAAAAGCTGATGGTACTGTAGCAGGAGGAATGATTCCGAAATTGCATAACGCTTTTGAAGCGATTAATAAAGGCGTAACGTCAGTGTATATTGGCAAAGCTGATGAATTAGGTGAAATAACAACAGGAACTTTTGGAACGAAGCTGTTGAAATAGTAAAACGTTTCGTCATTGCGAGGCACGAAGCAATCCTAAAGCGAAAGATATTTAATCATAGTTGTAAGATTGCTTCGTGCCTCGCAATGACGGGAGTAGGTTAGGTTTGGAGGTGAATTGCAAATGCTTTTCGTTCATAAACCTGATAGCAGTGAAAATACTTTTTGTTGCGCCCAACTTGAAAGATTGCCACGTCGTTCCTCCTCGCAATGACGATATAAGGTGCATGAAAAGAAGTTAAAAGATTGTAGCGAATAGCAGGACTAAACATAAAAAAGAGCATTGCAATTGCTTTTCAAAAAAATAATTAACCATCGAAGTATCGGTGAAATCATAAAATCTGTGTAATCACAAGAAAATGAAAAAAATAACCATTATCGGTAGCGGAAATATTGGACTTTCTTTAGCAAAAGGATTGGTAAACAAAGCATATTGCAAGGCAGAAAATATCACTTTGACCCGTAGAAACATCAAATTGATGACAGAAGAAGTGGTTGCTGGCTTTAAAGTAAGTGATGATAATTTAGCTGCAATTGAAGACGTTGATATCGTAGTTTTGGCAGTTTTGCCTCAACAATTAAAGAAAGTTTTAGTACAATTGGCACCTGCTGTAAATCCAGAGAAGCAGTTGTTCGTTTCCGTTATTTCGGGAGTAAGCTGTGCCGATGTACGTAAGGAACTGGGCGAAAATGTGCAGGTAATTAGAGCAATGCCTAATACAGCAATTTCTATAGGTCAGAGTATGACTTGCGTGGCAACAGATAATGCTTCGGAAGAAAATTTAAAAGAAGTGGTGACTTTGTTCGAAACGGTTGGTGCTGTAGTCACTATTCAAGAAGATTTGATGACATCGGCAACTGCCTTATGTGCTTGTGGTATCGCTTTCTTTTTACGCAGCATTAGAGCAGCATCGCAAGGCGGTGTGGAAATTGGCTTCCATGCGCACGATGCTTTGAAAATGGCAGTGCAAACGGCAAAAGGAGCAGCAGATTTATTGTTGTTGAACGGAACTCATCCAGAAACTGAAATAGATAAAGTAACTTCGCCGAAAGGATGTACAATTGCCGGCTTAAATGAAATGGAACATAACGGTTTTAGTTCATCATTAATTAAAGGAATTAAACTGTCGGCTAAAAAAGCTGGTGGATTATATAATGAATAAACAACTTGTCATGCTGAGCTTGTCGAAGCATCTGTAAGCAATGAAATAGATTCCTCGTTCCTCGGAATGACAGCAAGAAGTTTTATGATAGATAGATTAATTAAAGAAAGCACTGAATTACTGCGTGATTTAATCCGCATTCAGTCTTTTAGCAAGGAAGAAGATAGGACGGCGAACTTAATTGCGCAGTTTTTGGGAGAGCATGGTATTAAAACCAATCGTAAGCTGAACAATGTTTGGGCTTACAATAAGCATTTCGATGCGTCCAAGCCAACAATTCTGCTGAACTCACACCATGATACCGTGAAACCAAATTCGGGTTATACTCGCGACCCGTATGATGCTGCCATAGAAGATGGCAAGTTATTTGGTTTAGGAAGTAATGACGCTGGTGGTTGCTTGGTATCGCTAATTGCGACTTTCTTGTATTTCTACGAGCAGGAAGGTTTAAAGTATAATTTTTGTTTGGCGGCAACTGCGGAAGAAGAAATCTCTGGTAACGATGGTTTAGAACTAGTAATTCCAGATTTGGGAGAACTCGAATTTGCCATTGTTGGCGAACCTACAGAAATGCACTTAGCTATTGCCGAAAAAGGTCTGTTGGTGATTGACTGCACCGCTCACGGAAAAGCTGGTCACGCAGCTCGTGAAGAAGGCGAAAACGCGATTTATAAAGCCTTACCAGATATCGAATGGTTCCGTACTTATCAATTCCCGAAAGTATCTGAAGTTTTTGGACCAGTAAAAATGACGGTAACTATTATCAATGCTGGCTCGCAGCACAATGTGGTGCCTGCTAATTGTACTTTCACGGTTGATGTTCGTGTAACTGATTCTTATACCAATGAAGAAGTGGTAGAAATCATCAAACAGCACGTAAGTTGCGAAGTGAAACCTCGTTCAGTAAGGTTAAAGCCTTCATCAATTGATAAAAACCATCCGATTGTGGTATCAGGTATTGCTTTAGGAAAAACTACTTATGGTTCGCCTACTACGTCCGATCAAGCTTTATTGTCTATTCCATCCTTGAAATGTGGTCCAGGGTTTTCTGGTCGCTCACACATGGCAGATGAATTTTTGTATGTAGATGAAATTAAACAGGGCATTGAATGGTATATTGCGATGCTAAAACCAGTTGTTCTTTAGCGTCATTGCGAGGAGGAACGACGAAGCAATCTTAAAGCGATAATTTATTTCGCATTACGATAACGAAATAAATTTGCTCTGCAGCTACTTCGTGGTCGTGATGACGACATATGAGTGTTAGAAGTAAATGAAATGACCGAAAACCTATCCCCAACCTTACAAAACTCAAAAGTAATCTTACGTCCTTTACAGCAGAGCGATGAAGAGTTGCTTTGGCCCATTGCGCAAGAAAAAGCACTTTGGATTTACGGTTTAAAAGACTTAAGCATTCGAGAAAACTTACGCCAATATATTCAATCTGCGTTGGCAGATAGAGCCGCAGGGAATTGTGCAGTTTGGACAATAATTGATGCTGCCTCAGAAAAAGTAGCTGGTTGTACCCGTTTAGCCGAAATTAGCTGGAAAGACGAGCGTGGTCAAATTGGTTGGACTTGGATTGGAAAGGAATTTCAAGGTTCTGGTTTAAACAAAGCCATGAAATACGAAATCCTGAAATATGGCTTTGAGACTTTGGGTTTAAATAGAATTGAACTTAAAGCTGATGAACGTAATGTACAATCTCGCAAAGCGATACTAAAATTGGGCGCAACTGAGGAAGGAACCCTAAGACAGCACATGAAAATCGCAGATGGTTTTATTCGCAATACGGTATTTTATAGTGTACTGAAAAGCGAATGGCCAGAAATAAAACTTAAATTAGCAGTAGAATAGTAAAAAGCGAAACGAATAGTCGCTTTGTCATTCTGAGCATAGCGAAGAATCTAAAAAATAGATTCCTACTAACGTCGGAATGACAAGGAGCCTATTTAAAATTAAAAAGATATACAAACAATGAAAATTTGGCAGAAAAATATTGATGTAAACCAATTTGTAGAAAACTTCACCGTAGGTAAAGACCGTGAGCTGGATTTACAAATGGCAAAGTTTGATGTGTTGGGCTCTTTGGCACACACACAAATGCTAGAAACCATCAATTTATTAACCGCCGAAGAGCTAGCTGAAGTTCAAGCAGCGCTAAAAAATATCTACAAAGAAATCGAAGAAGACAACTTTGTAATCGAAGACAGTGTGGAAGATGTACACTCGCAAGTAGAATGGTTATTAACGCAACGCATCGGTGAAGCAGGCAAGAAAATTCACAGCGGCCGTTCGCGTAACGACCAGGTTTTGGTAGACTTGAAGCTCTATTTCCGTAGTTGTATCGAAGAAATGGTAGGCAATACCGAAGCTTTATTCCATCAACTCATTAAACTAAGCGAAGAACATAAAAGCAAATTACTGCCGGGTTATACGCATTTGCAAATCGCTATGCCATCTTCATTTGGTTTATGGTTTGGTGCTTATGCCGAAAGCTTAGCTGATGATATGGAACTGATGTTGGCAGCTTGGAAAATCACCA
Organism: Flavobacteriaceae bacterium PS02338; assembly: GCA_029959615.1. GTDB lineage: Bacteria > Bacteroidota > Bacteroidia > Sphingobacteriales > Sphingobacteriaceae > Pedobacter. Next base: position 941,806 of record JASCOD010000001.1, read on the forward strand.
ATAAAAACCCACTGGGTTCGGCTGCAGGCTATGGTTCATCATTTCCATTAAACAGAACTTTAACTACCCAACTTTTAGGCTTCGAAAGCTTAAATCATAACGTGGTTTATGCGCAAATGGGCCGTGGAAAAACAGAGCGTATTTTAGCGCAGGCGATGTCTTCAGTAGCAGCAACTTTAGCTAAAATGGCCATGGACGTTTGTTTGTTCATCAACCAGAATTTTGGTTTCATTAGCTTTCCATCAGAATTGACAACCGGAAGCAGTATCATGCCGCACAAGAAAAACCCAGATGTTTTTGAGCTGGTACGTTCTCGTTGCAACAAAATTCAAGCTTTGCCTAACGAAATTGCAATGATGACCACCAACTTGCCATCAGGTTATCACAGAGATTTGCAGTTGCTGAAAGAAAACCTTTTCCCATCGTTTATTTCACTGAACGAATGTTTGGAGATCACTACTTTCATGTTGCAGCATATCAGCATTAAAGATGACATTCTTAAAGACAAGAAATACGATTACCTATTTAGCGTAGAAGTGGTAAATGACTTGGCTTTAAATGGAATGCCTTTTAGAGATGCTTACAAAGTGGTTGGCGAACAGATTGAAACGGGTAATTTTAAACCGATGTACGAAGTGAAGCATACTCACGAAGGCACCATCGGCAACTTAATGAACAAAGAAATTACTGCTGGAATGAAACAGACTTTAAGTCAGTTTGGCTTCGAGAAAGTAAATAAAGCTATTGAAAATTTAGTTAAATAAACCGTCATTGCGAGGCACAGTTTATCCCGATTATTCGGGAAAGCAATCTTAAAGCGAGAGCTATTTAATAATGATATGAAAGCTAATGTATTAATTTGTTCATTGATATTCTTAACACTTATCAGCATCAATGCTTTTGCACAAAAGGCAGATACTTTAACCATTGTTTCCTACAATATCCATCACGGTAACCCGCCGGCAAAGCCGGATATCATAGATTTGGATGCCATTGTGAATGTAATTGCAGCACAAAAACCAGATTTGGTAGCATTACAAGAAGTTGATGTCAATATCAAGCGATCTGGAAACATCAATCAGGCTGAATATTTAGCTGAAAAACTGAATATGCACTTCTATTTTGCAAAAGCTATCGACCATGATGGCGGCGATTACGGCGTGGCAGTGCTGTCTAAATATCCAATAGAAGAACAAAATACACTTAAATTTTCACGGATTGAGGGGCGTAAAGCCGAAGATAGGGTTTTGGCAATCGTTACAGTAAAACTGAATAGCGGAAAGAAAATCAAATTTGCTTCTACCCATTTAGACCATGTAAAAGATGATGCGCTAAGGCTGATACAGGTTTCAGAGATTGAACAATACGCCAAAAAAGAGAAAAAATCATTTATTGTGGCTGGCGATTTTAATGCCGTGCCAACATCAGCCACAATTCAATTATTAGATAAAACTTTTACTCGCACCTGCACTGATTGTGGTTTCACAATACCGGTTGTGACACCAAAACGAACCATAGATTTCGTCACTTTTAAGCAGAGTAAGAAGATCTCGGTGCTTCATCACGAAGTTATTCAAGAACATGAGGCATCAGATCATTTGCCTATTGTGGCAAAAATTGTGATTAAGTAGTTTTTGTAAATGTAGGTTCAGTATTTCATTGGTTGCTGCAGCCCTGCTGTACGCTTCAATCTTTTAGTTGTTACTTCTGCTCATCGCTTGTCATGCTGAGTTTATCGAAGCACCTATTCATAAACAATCCTTCGACTACTTGTCCCGACACTTCGGAAAGCTCAGGATGACACAACCAACAAAAAGTATTTCCACTCCATTAGATTTATTTAAGAAAGCCACTTCCGGCTGGTCGGGATTTGCAATCCCGCACCATCGAATTTAGGATTTTAAATCCATAGCTATCAAATCGGGATTACAAGTCCCGACTAACAGCTAGCTTATCCAAAATCAATTTAATGTGTTTTATCTGTTTTCTTTTTGTTAAATATCGAAACAAAATAAAAGTAATTTAGAATAATTCAAAAGCAATTGAAATGTATATTTGGTTATACAATACAATCTATAACCAAATTATCATGAACCGTAGAAATTTACTCAAAACACTTTCGTTTACCGTGGGGGCCTCCATTATCAGTACAGATGTACTGGCTAAAATTGGAGAAAGATCCTTTTTGTTTAATATCCCAGAAAATCCAGAACACAAAAAACTCGATAAACCAGTAACGGCAATTACCATTGGTGCAGGTAACAGAGGAATGGTTTACGGTGGTTTTGCGGCTAAATTTACCGATCAGATTAAGATTGTAGGTGTGGCGGAACCTGTAGCGTTTAGAAATGACAGGTATGCTAAAATTCATAATATCGCAAAGGAAAATCGCTTCAATACTTGGGAAGATGTTTTTAAAAGACCAAAATTTGCGGACGCAGTAATCATCTCTACGCCAGATGCCATGCATTACGAACCATGTATGAAAGCTTTGGCCATGGGTTATGACATCCTTTTAGAAAAACCAATTGCACCAACCGAAAAAGAGTGTAGAGATATTTTAAACCTAGCCAAGAAAAATAATAGAATTGTAGCGGTTTGTCACGTATTGCGTTACGCTCCATACTTTGTTAAAATGAAAGAATTGATTGCTAAGGGAGCTATTGGTGAAGTGATCAGTATTCAACATTTTGAGCCAATTGAGCACACACACATGGCGCACTCTTACGTACGGGGAAACTGGCACAATTCGAAAGCAACTACACCAATCATCTTGGCTAAATCTTGCCACGATTTGGATATCATCAAATGGGTAATTAATAAACCAAGTCAGAAAATCTCTGCCATGGGCGATTTGAAATGGTTCAGAGCAGCAAATGCACCAGAGGGAAGTACTGCACGTTGTACAGACGGTTGTAAGGTGGAGCGAGAATGCCCGTATTCTGCTATTAAAGAGTACGTGGATTTAAATAAACGTACCTCCGTTTTTGATGTTCCTGCCGGCACGAAAGATAGAAAAAGCTTTATTACCGAAAAACTGAAAACAACTAATTACGGACGTTGCGTGTACCGCATGGATAACGATCAACCAGATCATTACATTTCTAATATTCAATTTGCAGATAGCGTAACGGCGAGTTTCTCTATGGAAGCATTTACATCTTATCATGGTAGAAGAACCAGAATTATGGGTTCAATGGGAGATTTAGTGGGTGATATGACTGAGTTGGTTCACTACGATTTTAAGACCAGAAAAGATACCAAATTTATACCCAAAGCAGAAGACGTAGAAGAATATAAAAACAGTGGTCACGGAGGTGGTGATTGGCTTTTAGTTCGTGATTTTGTACAGGCGGTTTCACAGAAAAATCCAGCTTTATTGACTTCAACAATTGATGATTCTATAGAAAGCCACGTGATGGGATTTATGGCAGAGGAGAGTCGAAAAAAAGGAAAAGTAATGGATATTAAAATGTAAAAATCTGTCGACATTTTCTTTTGTAACAAAAATGTTATACTTTCGCATAACTTGTTATTTATGAAAATGTCGGCTACCTTAACTAAAGATCATACCAAAAGATCTAAGCAATGGGCAATAGGCCTTTGGCTTGCTATCTCCGTTTACTGCTTTATTCAATCACTTATTAGGCATAGGCTTAATAACTATCTCATTTTTGAAAATACTTATTTTAATTTAATTAATGAAAAGTCGTTGTATGAAGCCTATCCTGGAATTCATGATGATGCCAACCATTATGGGCCAATATTTGGCTTGTTTATAGCTCCTTTTGCAGTATTGCCAAAGTGGTTAGGCTTTTTACTTTGGAATATTACTAATTGCTTACTACTTTTTAAAGCAATACAGACTATAGACATAGAAAAGAAAAATCTAATTTATTTCATTGCGCTACCTTGTTTTGCTTCGTCTATGCTAAGCCAGCAATTTAATCCGGCTACGGCAGCCTTAATTATTTTTACCTATACATTAAGAGATAAGCATAAGGGCTTATGGTCTGCTTTTTTAATTGCCCTCGGTACTTTAATTAAGTTGTATGGGATAGTTGGTTTGGCTTTTTTCTTCTTCATCAAAGACAAAAAGTCTTTCTTGCTCTATTTAGTGATGTGGTTTGCAGTATTGTTCTTTTTACCTATGTTGGTTTCATCTCCTAGCTATATCATCCATTCTTACAAGGAGTGGGCGGGATCTCTGGCAGTAAAAAATGCTTCCAATATTGGTTCGTTAACAGGAGATATTTCCATTATGGGATTTATTAGAAATCTACTGAATAAGCCTATTTCTAATACTGTTTTCCTAATGATTGGGGCAGCCATGTTTTTAATCTCCTATTTGAAGATTTCTAGGTATCAAGATAGTAAATTCCAATTATCGTTGTTGGCTTCGGTATTAATGTTTCCCGTATTGTTTAGTTCTGGTTCTGAAGACTGCACCTATATTATTGCTGTAGTTGGAGTAGGTATTTGGTATATACTTTCGGAAAAAGCTTTGTTGGATAGAATTTTACTGATTGCTACAATTCTTGTTTCTTTCAACTTTCCGTTAATGGTTTTTCCAGATTTTACTACGGCACATCCTTTCGCAATTAAAATAATAAGCGTTCCTTATTTTATGATCTGGTTAAAAATATTGGCTTACGCCTTTCAATTGCAAGAAGCTACAATCGCCGAAAAGCAATCTACGTTACATGAAGAAAGGATGCTATCTTAGCTCTATTTCTGATTTCCCCATAAGGAAGCCATCTGCATACAAGAAAATGCCGTAGGTGCCTTTAATGAAAGCCCTAGGGTTAATCCAATCGATCTTGTATTTGGTGTCGTCATCATTGTAGGAGATTTCAATAGCTCGGCTATATTGCATCTGTTGGCCGTCGGCTTCAAACATATTGTTTTCATCTGCAATCAAATTCCCAGCAGGATCAATTACTCTCAAGAAAACTTTATGATAGGTTTTTTCTGCTAAATCGTTGGGTGCAATTCCAAAATCGATGGTTAATTTATTTGCAGCAGCAGCTTTGGTAACTAAAGATGTTTTTCCGTTATCTTTTACTCTAAATGCACTTACAAAGATGTTGGCTGCTTTTAAAGATGAACCGGCTCGTACCTTTTTGCTTAGATTTTTATTCTCTCTTCGTAGATTTTCTGCCTGTTCGTTAGAAATGTTGATGCTCGTTTTTAGACTATCTCTTTCCGTTTTCAGGTACGAATTTTCTTGTTCAAGAATAGCTATTTGGTTATTGTAACTTTTTACAAAATCCTTCAAGGTGTTAATCTGCTTAACGGCCTCGTCGAGCTCTTGTTGAGTAAGTTCTCCCTTTTTTAATGCTAGTTTAAGTTCTGCAATCTTCTCTCTAGCCAATTTTTGCTCTTCAATTAATCTGTCGTTTAAAGTAACATTTAAAAGATTAACTCGGTCAAGTTCTACTTCAATTTTCTCTACTTCGAGTTTTAATCGATCTTTTTCTGTGCTTATGGTAACAAATCGAGTGGTTTGCTGTTGGTCTTTAAAATAGAGGAACCCATTTATGCCCAGTAACGCAACGATTACAATGATTAAGAAGTAAACTTTATTACGGTCTACCTTGTTATCTACAGCTTTTTCTTGTGTCTGCATTGTATTTTTTTATCTCCAAAAAGTAATTCTGTAGCGTTAAAGTAGGCACTAACTTAACAAAAAATCGAAAAAGTATAAAAATAATATCACTTTTGTATGTAAAAAAGCCAAAACGTACGTTAACCTAATTAGCTTACCAAATCGTCCAGAATGTTCAATTTCTCTTTTAAGTATTCCGTCCTCTCCATCTTTTTGTTTATTGGCACAACATCTACAGTAAACGCACAACAGGAGGTAAAAATTGCACCTAAGAGAGAATTTAGAGGAGTTTGGGTGGCGACTGTAGCTAACATAGATTGGCCATCTAGACAGGGCTTAACCGTAGACCAACAAAAACAAGAGCTAATTGCCATTTTAGAGCAGCATAAAAAGACCGGCCTAAACGCAATTATACTACAAATTAGACCAACAGCAGATGCGGTTTACGCAAAATCTAGGGAACCTTGGAGCCATTGGTTGATGGGTAAGCAAGGTTTGGCGCCAGCTGCTGGTTATGATCCTTTGTCTTTTGCCGTAAGAGAATGTCATGAAAGAGGAATGGAGCTACACGCTTGGTTTAATCCCTACAGGGCTACAATGTCTGCTAATTCAGTAACCCATCCTGAACACATTACCAATAAAAGACCAGAACTATTCTATCGCTATGGCGGACAAATCCTTTTTGATCCGGGTATTCCGGAGAACAGAGAATACATTACTCAGGTAATACTTGATGTGGTTAAAGGATATGATATAGATGGCGTGCATTTCGATGATTATTTTTATCCGTATCGTATTGCTGGACAGACAATCAACGATAGTGCGACCTTTTCGAAATACCCTAACGGATTTATAAAAATTGACGACTGGAGGAGGAATAACGTGGATTTGTTAGTGAAAATGGTAAATGATAGCGTACATCATTATAAAAAGCATATCAAGTTCGGAATTAGCCCTTTCGGTATTTGGAGAAACTTTAGAGAAGATACGTTAGGTTCTAAAACCAATGGGTTATCTAATTATGGAGAGCTTTATGCGGACTCTAGAAAGTGGATTAAAGAAGGATGGGTAGATTATATCAATCCTCAGATTTATTTTTCTTTTTCTCGTGCTGCGGCACCATTTAAGGTATTGTTAGATTGGTGGGATAAAAATACTTTTGGTAGGCATTTATATATTGGCCAAGCGGCTTACCTTATTCACAACGGAACTACAAAAAGAGAACCGGCTTGGGCAAAGCCAGATGAAATCCCAAATCAGATTAGGGCAATCAGATCTAGTAATAGGGTGCAAGGTAGTATTTATTTCAGTTCTAAATCTTTATCCACCGTAGCTAGGGGGTTAACAGATTCGTTGCGAAAAGACTTTTATAAATATCCGGCTTTGCCTCCGCAAATGCCTTGGATAGATGATATAGCTCCAAATGAGCCTCAAAACCTAACCGCAGAAGCTACTGCAGATGGTATCCAACTGAAATGGACAAGACCACTCAAAGCAAAAGATGGAGAAACTGCGTCAGGCTATGTGGTTTACAGATTTGAAGAAGGTGAAAAAATTGGAATACTTGACGCTAGGAATATTGTGCGTATTACCTTTGAAGATTATTCGTTCTTCTTGGATACGAGTGTAGAAAAAGGAAAGCGCTATAGCTATCTAGTAACGGCTTTAGATAGAATTAAGAACGAGAGTGATCCAAGTGGACCAATTGGGGTAGAAGCAAAATAACCCTATCGATTTCGACATTAAATAAACTCACGTTAAATAAAAGAGGCCACTCAAATTGAGCGGCCTCTTCTACTATAATTTATTGAGTAAGTATTAGTTCTCAGGTAACAACACCAAACGAATGTAGTTGTCGCCATTTAAGTATTTCTGAGCTGCTGTTTTTGTAGCATCAACAGTTACGCCGTTAATGCGTGCTGTATTGCCCAAAACTTGCTCTAGGTTTTCGCCATATTTTAAACGATTTGTTAAATAGCTTAACCAGAAACCATTCTCACGTAAGCTTAATTCTTCTTGTCTTAACTCCTCAGATTTGAATTTCTGCAAATCTTCAGCTGTTACACCATTATTCTTGAAAGTGTTAACTTCTTCTAAAGCCGCATTGATTAGCTTATCAACATTTGCCTTAGCACAGTTAAAAGAAATAGTAAAATAGTAGTGAGCGGTAGGATTTTTTTGTACGCTTAACGATACGCCAGGACTGTAAACACCGCTTTCTTTCTCACGTAAACGCTCAGTGATTTTGATGTCTAACGCAGCTTTTAATGCATCTAACATCACATTGTTTTCTGCGTTGTAAGTGTAGTCATCGTGGAACAATAACTGAACTGTAACCTTATCTTCTAAACCTTTTTTAACTGTTTTGCTTACTTTTCCTTTTGGAGGATTAACGCCGTTATCAACAAAATTTTCGTTCTTGTTAAGTGATGGCAAACTTGCTAAGTAAGTAGTGATAAAAGGTTTGATTTTCTCTACATCAAAATTACCTACGAAAACGAAGGTTTGTCCGCTAGCATCAGCGAAACGATCTTTATAGAAGGCATAAGCTTTGTCTAGGCTGATTTTATCGAGATCGGCTAGGTTTGTAGGCATCCCACGTTTGTGGTAATTAGCCATTACAGCTTGTACTGTATCTGCAAATACGCTGCTCGGGTTACTACCTTTGTTTGCGGTAATTACCTTGTAGTCACTGATGTTTTTATTGAAAATTTCGGTGTCTTTACGTGGGTTTGTAGCACGAGCATAGATCAATTGGAAAGCTGTTTCTAAATCTTTAGGAGAAGCACTTCCAGAGAAACCTTGGTATAAATCATCGATATACGCACCAGCTGAAGCAGTTTTCCCAGCTAAGTATTTGGTCAATTGTGTTGGATTAAAATCACCCACGCCACTTTGTGCAATTAGGTTAGCATTCTCCGCAGAAATAAAATCATCATTACTAGCTATAGAAGCACCACCTTTACCAAATGAAGTGAAAACTACTTGATCGTTTTTGAAGTCAGTAGGCTTTAATACCACTTTCACGCCATTACTTAGCGCCAATGTGGTAACGCCAACCTTTTCATTCTTGGTTTCACTTACAATGGTTCCCGCTTTCGGAGCTTGTGCGATTAGAGGTTTGTTTACGGTATTATCTACATATGGAGTAACACCATTGCCAGCAGTTTTAATTGCAGCTAGTAAATCAGCTTCTTTTGGTAGATTTTCTTTTTCTTTTTCAGGAGCTTGAACTACCACAATTTGATTGGTTTTAGTAACCATTGCTTTAGCAGCAGCGTTAACTTCTGCTAAGGTGATGTTTTGTAGTAATTTTTTAGAAAGCTCATAAGTGTATTCTGCAGATGGAATTGCAGCGCCAATTAAAAAGTTATTCAAATATTGCTGTACGTAAGCAGTAGATTTTGTTTTGTCTTTTTCTTTGAATTGCTTCTCAATGCCTGCCTCCATTTTCTTTTTGACAGTTTCTAGCTCACCAGCAGTAAATCCAAACTTCGCCATGCGTTCGTTTTCCGCTAAAGCTGCAACCAACGCCTGTTTCAATTCTGCACCAGATTTTGCTACCGCTACAGTTTGTAATGCGCTAACCCCCCAAACTAAACCACCTTGATAAGGAGCATAAGCACTTTGAGCAAATAAGAAAGGTGCAGTTCCTTTTTGAGTAAGCTCTGTGATACGTGCAGCAAGCATGCTATTTGCCATGCTTTGTAAGAGTTGAGTTTTATAATCCGCTTCCGTTTTTACAGGGCCTTGCTTTTGCTTGTAGATTACTTGAGCAACGTTATAAGGTTGTTCTTTATCTACAGCAATTTTAATTAAGGGCTGTGTGTTATCTGGAATGTTGTAATATGTTCTTGCTCTTTCTGTTTTAGGGTTCGTTAATCCAGAGAAATTAGCAACAATTAATTTTTCAACTTCGTTTACATCAAAATCGCCAACTGCAATTACCGTTTGTAAGTTTGGGCGGTACCAATCTTTGTAGAAATTACGGATTTTATCGTGGGTAAAACTCTGTAAAACCTCCACTTTGCCAATGGGAATGCGTTTAGCATATTGTGAATCTCCAAGCAAAAAAGGCAGTAATTGGTTGCTCATTCGTTGTTGTGCATTTTTACCACGTTGGCGGTCTTCTTCTACAATAACACCTCGCTCATTATCAATTTCTTTACCGTCCATGGTAACTTTTCCGGCCCAGTTAGCTAAAATTTTAAAGCCTGTTTTAAAAACCTCAACGCTATCGGTAGGAATTGGTAATTGGAAAACTGTTTGGTTAAAACCAGTATAGGCATTTAAATCTGCTCCAAAACGTACACCTGCTTTTTGTAGGTAGTTAATGATTTCGTTTTTAGGGAAATCCGTAGTTCCGTTGAAAGCCATATGCTCGGTAAAGTGCGCTAAACCTAATTGATCTTCATTTTCCATCAAAGAACCAATTTTTGTTCCTAAATAAAGCTCTGCTCTGTTTTTAGGTTCAATGTTTTTTCTGATGTAATAAACCAAGCCATTAGGTAATTTGCCAATTTTTACATTCGGATCGTTTGGCAGGCTAGCGTTAACAGTTGGTTTTACAGCAGTTTTGGCTGCAGGAGTCTTTAGAAGTGCTTTTTTTTGTGCAATTGCTGGTTGAGCTAAAGCGATAGAAAGAGCGCCAACAGCAAGTAAGTGCAAATTTTTCTTCATTTAAATTAATTTAGTTAAGTGGTAGAATTTGTTTTTCAATTAATTAGATAGGGCATACGAGATAAAGTTACAAATAGATTTGAGACAGGGTTAAACAGTTAATATTACCAATAAATTTTATCTGTTCGAGGGATTTTAGCTTTAATCTTTTGGTTTTCCTCCTCCGTCCGTTCCTTGTCCTTTCACATTCCAATTCTCTCCCTTTTAGGGAAGAGATCCTGATTTATCGGGAGAGGGACTCCTTTAAACCTTAATAATAATATTCCTTTTATACATTACCCACAGAATAACATACCAGAACAATACAAATGCAACAGCGTAAGCTAGTGAAGCATTCAAAGGGTTTTCAAAATTGGGAACAAACCAAGCCTTGTTAACGTAACTTAAAGCCCCCGTCTTCTCTCCGTTTAAGTCAACCTTAATCATGTTCAGTAGTCTTGGCATCAAGCCTGATAAAAAGAAAACCGTGATGGCGTTTACCCCATAAACTACAAATGGCTTCGTAAAACGATTATATTGGTTTACATCTATCAGCCAATAGGAAAGGGATAAAATAACAGTTGCTAATCCGCCAGTATAAAGTACGTAAGAACTGGTCCATAACGATTTGTTAATTGGGAACTGTAAATCCCAAATTAAACCACCAATAAACATTAGCGTACCAGCCGAAAACAACCATGCAATTTTGGTAGCAGGTTCAATTGTCTTTTTCTTTAAATAGCCGCCTACCAATACACCAATTAAACAAGTCCCAATAGCGGGTAGGGTGCTTAAAATTCCTTCTGGATCCCAAGTCTTGGCTGATTTCCATAGATGTGCTTCGGTTAAAATGGTTCTATCTAACCAAGCACCTAAATTGGTTTCTTTTTCTAAATTGGCAGGGCCGAAATCAGGTACAGGAACAAAATTCATCAATGCCCAATAACCAAAAAGTAAAACTACAATTGCTTGGAAAAGCCTTTTATCACTCAGTTTTAAAAACAGAATTGATGAAATTAAAAATACTACAGAAATGCGTTGTAATACACCAGGTATCCTTACTGTTTTCAACGATTCGATAAAATTGAAATCACTAAAATTTCTAGGGAAAAATGCTAAGATGAAGCCTAGTAAGAATAAGGTGAAAGCTCTTTTTGAGGCCTTCAGTATTGTTTTTCCGTGAGTAGCTTGATCTTCTCGCTTACTACCCATGGCATAGGCAATAGATACGCCAACGATGAACAAAAAGAAAGGAAATACTAGATCTGTAGGTGTGCAGCCGTTCCATGCAGCATGCTCTAATGGCGGATAAATATGTCCCCAGCTTCCTGGATTGTTTACCAGGATCATGGCGGCAACGGTTAATCCTCTAAAAAAATCGAGTGATAAGAGTCGTTGTGGTTTGGTTTCCATGTGTTTTAAAATAAAAAATCTTCTATACTTTAGTTTGTTAACCTAAAGATAGAAGATAATTTTTAAACCCTCTCTGCCTGTTTGGCATCTCTCTCTAAAAGTTAGAGATATGAAGTTGACATCCCCCTCCTTCAGGAGGGACTAAGGGAGGTTAATAATGAAATCTCACAAAAGCTTCCATTGCTTCATAATCAGCTAAGCCTAATTCGTCGTAGGTTTTAGCAGTTTCATGATTTCTGTCTTCAGCTCTTTGCCAGAATTCCCTTGGATCATCACCTGGGAAAACAGGAATATCTTTTTGTGATTGGTGTTTGAAAATTGCCAATTTCTTGCGTTCAACTTCATTAGGGCTCAATGGAACTGCCATTTCAATTTCGTAAGGCTCAAATTCATGCCAAGCTCCACGATACATCCATAACCAGCAATCATTAACCCAGTCTTCCGTTTTTCTTAAACGTCTTAACGACTCAACGATCAGGTTAAAGCAAACAATGTGAGTGCCATGTGGATCTTCAAAATCACCAGCAGCAAAAACTTGATGCGGCTTTACTTTTTGAAGCAACTCCATGGTTAATTGGATATCAATCTCAGAAACTGGATTTTTTTTCACTTTTCCGGTTTCATAGAATGGAAGTGCCATGAAGTGAATGTTTTCATCAGGTAAACCCGAAAAACGTGCTCCCGCAATAGCTTCTCCTTTTCTAATCAAGCCTTTTACCAATTTAATTTCTTCGGTATCTACTTGGTTAGGTAGTTTGTTCGAAATAAACTCACGCATGTCTTCGTAAGTTTTTTTCATGTTGGTTTGGTCAATTCCCATTTTCTCTGAGAAATCGATATTGAACTCAACAAAACGCAATACATCATCGTCCCAAACAGCGGTATTGCCCGAAGTTTGATAAGCAACGTGTACTTCGTGACCTTGATCTGCCAGTCTGATAAAAGTACCACCCATCGAAATCACATCATCATCTGGATGCGGAGAGAACACAATTGCTCTTTTCTTAGCTGGGTTTGCTCTTTCTGGACGTTGGCTATCATCTGCATTGGGTTTGCCACCCGGCCACCCAGTAATGGTATGTTGTAGTTTGTTAAAGATATCGATGTTAATATCGTAAACAGGACCTTGCTCGGTGGCTAATTGAGCCATACCGTTATTGTTGTAATCGTCTTCTGTTAACTTAAGAATAGGCTTTTTAAGATGCTTTGCTAACCAAATTACCGCTTTACGGGTAAGTGCAGGTGTCCACTCACAATCTCTTGCTAACCAAGGCGTATTAAACCTAGTTAAGTCTAAAGCTGCATCTTCATCCAAAATGAATTCTACATTGTCGGACAGTTGCAAATATGTTGCTGGTACTTCACTAGAAATCTCACCCTCAACAGCTTTTTTAATAATCGCAGCTTTCTTTCTATTCCAAGCCATTAAGATAATTTCTTTGGCTTTGAAAATTGTACCAATACCCATGGTGATGGCTTTGGTAGGTACGTTAGATTTACCCCCGAAATCACGAGCGGCATCTCTACGGGTAAGGTCATCTAATGTAACTAAACGTGTTCCCGAGTTTGGTGCAGAACCTGGCTCGTTAAAACCAATGTGACCTGTACGTCCGATACCTAAAATCTGAATATCCAGTCCGCCAACACTTTCTATTTTCTTTTCGTAATTTAAACAGAAAGCTGGAATTTCTTCAAGACTTAAGGTGCCGTCTGGGATGTGCACATTGTTTTTGTCTATGTCGATATGATTGAAAAGGTTTTCATTCATAAAGGTAACATAGCTCTGTACCGAATTAGGTTGCATTGGATAGTATTCATCCAAATTGAAGGTGATTACATTTTTGAAGCTCAAACCTTCTTCTTTGTGTAACCTTACCAACTCGGCATAAACTGCAACCGGAGTAGCACCTGTGGCTAAACCTAATACAGCGTTTTGGTTTTGCTGTTGTTTTTCTTTGATTAGTGAAGCGATGCGGCTTGCAACATTTAAAGAAGCTTCTGTTGGATTTTTAAAAATACTTACTGGAAGCTTTTCGAACCTCGTTTCTTCTAATAGATTTAATCTTGCCATTAATCTTTGGTTTTTATTGAACGGAGCAGTAAATATAGAATAGTTAAATAGAAAAAAAAATAGATAACCTTTGTCTTCATAACGAGTGTAGTGTAAAAAGTGCCTTAGCGTAGTGTTAAAGCCAATTATACTTTTTAAAAAAATTAAAAAACTTTTTTAGCAAAGAAATAATGTCAAAAGGAATAAGATTAACCCCTTGGAAGTGGGATATTTATTTATAGAGCCAATTTGGTGTTACGTAGGCCGTTTAGAAGATTAAAATTAACCACGAAGACACAATTTCTCTCGACCGTTCGGGAAAGAATACAAAGTTATCTCTTGAGTTTCTTGTATTTGAAGGCTGGCAGTGCCGTGGCTAGTTAAATACTATAATTTTATCAACCGTGAATTAAGCAAGTTAGCAAGGTTTAGAGAAGGTGCTTGACTGGCTTCGTCTAACGTCCGTCTACCGTCGGTCCTTCGTTCATCCTTCGTTGGTTTTTAACCTGATAGTAGAAAATGATTTGAGGTTATTGGATGCGTTTTTACATTAAAAAAACCTGTGATTTAAGCTAAGTACAAAGTACATACTTTTTTCGTGGTTTCTTAATTTTAATCCTTTGATTTCTATGAATGCGTTCATTAGTTCTAACTATAAACTACTCTATTGCCCTTATTTCTTGCTCTTTGCTGTTTACTCCTTGTTGTATTCGGATAATGTTGTCAAATGCAATATTAGTTTTCCTAACTTTGAGATATAAAACCTAGTTGATGATGAACCAAATAGAAAACTTATATAAAAAATCGCAAAAGGCAGAGAAACTGATCATCGGTCTAATGTCTGGGACTTCTATGGATGGATTGGATATCGCACTATGTTCTTTTAGTGGGAGCGGAGCTGATACAGAAATTAAGTTGCTAAAGTTTAAAACTGCAGATTATACTGATACATTCAGGAAACAGGTAAAATCCATTTTTTCTAAACGGGAAGTGAATTTAGAAATGGTTTGCCTGATGAACGAGCAAATAGCTTTAACTCATGCCAAGTTAATTAATGAGGCGATTGCAGAGTGGGGATATCAAAATGAGGATATTGATTTCGTAGCCAGTCACGGACAAACTATTTACCATGCCCCGAAATCATTGCATCAGCAAAATGATTTGCCAAATGGAACGCTGCAAATTGGTGATGGCGATCATATTGCTGTTAATACAGGTATTATTACATTAAGCGATTTTAGGCAGAAGCATATTGCTGCTGGTGGTGAGGGTGCGCCTTTGGCCGTTTATGGTGATTATCTCATTTTTTCCAAGCAAAATGAAGATCGGATTATGTTGAACATTGGCGGAATTGCCAATTATACCTATTTACCGGGGGATTTAGAGGCTGCGAAGGTTTTTTCTACGGATGTTGGTCCGGGCAATACATTGATGGATCAGTATGTACAAAAACATTTTGATGGCTTGTATTATGATAAGGATGCAGCAATTGCTAGATCTGGGAAAGTGAATCAACAATTGCTGCAGGCATTACTTTCAAATGGTTTTTTCGCTGCAGGCTTTCCAAAAACAACAGGTCCAGAGCTTTTCAGTTTAACCTATCTTGAGGATGCTCAAATTGCATCGAATACCAGTGAATTGACCAGAGAAGATGTGATGGCCACACTTTGTCATTTTTCTGCACAAGGGATTGTTGAGGCCATTAAGCGAGCTTTAGATAAGCTTTCTGATGCTGTACTCTATTTAAGTGGCGGAGGTATGCACAACCCATTGCTACTATCACTTTTAAAATCAGAACTTCCAAAGATTTTATTCAAAACTACCTCAGATCTAGAGGTTAACCCAGATGCTAAAGAGGCAGTTCTGTTTGCTTTATTAGCCAACGAAACGATATGTGGTAGCCAAATTTATTTTGGAGAAAGGGAAGGTGTGCCATCTATTTGTATGGGAAAGATTAGTTTGCCAAGATAATTTTTTGAAAATATTGTAATTTGATTTGCAGCTTAATGCGAATAATTGCTGATATTTGCCCAGTAATCTGGAGTCTTTTCCAAAAAAGCAGCAGATTACTGAACAACTAACCATTTTAAACATATCTAGTATGATTAAATTTTACATCTCACGGTGTGTCAAATTGAGAAAACTTTTTTTGACCCCAATCTTTTTGCTGTTGTTTATTGCAGCAAATGCACAAACCAAACGTTACGTAATTACGGGCAAGGTTACTGAAGATGCCACTAAAGCATCGATACCGGGTGCTGGCGTAAAAGTGCAGGGAACTAATTTTGCGGTTGCAGCTAATAGCGACGGTAGCTACTCGTTAGCAGCTAATTTGGCTCCAGGGAACTATCAGATAGCCGTAACATTTATTGGCTATAAAACATCAACTAAACAAGTTACGTTAGGCGACAATACCAACGTAACTGCAGATTTTTCTTTGTCGCAAGATGCAATGGGATTGGATGAGGTGATCGTTACAGGTACTTCTCAAGGAACAACTAGAAAATCATTAGGTAGTTATGTTAGTTCGGTTAAAGCTGAAGACTTGAATAAAGCACCTAGTGGAAATGTTTTGGCGGCATTACAGGGGAAAACAGCTGGGGCTCAAGTTAGTCAAAACTCTGGAGACCCAGCCGGAGGGATTTCAGTAAAGTTAAGAGGAACAAGTTCTGTGAACTCGTCAACAGATCCGTTGTATATTATTGACGGTGTTGTAGTTAATAATTCTACCACAAGAGTTACTAATGCATCTTCAAATTATGATGGTGGAACTTTTGTAGGTAACATTGGACAGAATAGAATGGTGGATATTAATCCTGCAGATATAGAGCGAATTGAGGTGTTAAATGGAGCCGCTGCGGCCGCTATTTATGGCTCTAGAGCTAATGCTGGGGTAATCCAAATTTTCACTAAAAAAGGTGTCGCTGGAAAAACACAGGTAAGTTTTAATTCTTCTTTAACAATAAGTGAATTAAGAAAAAAGGTAGAAGTGAATCAATCTCCGGTAAAATTTGGAGGAAGTGTTGATGCTTTTACACAAGACGTTATTGCGACAGTTGGTACACCTCCTGCCTTGTTAACAAATACAACCGCGGTAACTCGTTACGATTATCAAGATTATATTTTTAGAACAGCTGTAGGAACAGATAACAATTTATCGATTTCTGGAGGTAATGAGAATACCAAAATTTATACTTCATTTGGATATTTTAATAATCAAGGTATCGTTAAAAATACCGACTTTACCCGTTATAATTTTAGAACTAACTTAGATCAGAAAATTAATAACTGGGCAACTTTATCTGCAGGAGTAAACTACATTAAGAGCACTGCTAATGAGAAGCCAGACGGACAATCCTTCTTTTCTCCTATGAACTCAGTTACTATTATTGGTAATTTCCATGATATATGGAGAAGAGATGCAGCAGGTAATCTTATGGCTGTAGGTGAAAGAGGTAGGGTAAATCCTATTTCAGTAATAGAAGATATTAAGCAACAACAAAATGTTAGCCGTATTATCAGTAATGCTACGTTAAAGTTGTACCCTGTTAAAAATCTAACATTTGACTTAACTTTTGGGGTAGATAATAGTGCGCAAGGCGGTACAACCTTTATTCCTCCTTATACTTACAATGTGAACACTGCATTTTATGGGGGAGGAACTGATATGACAGCTTCTCAAAATGGTTATGCAAGTGCTGCTACTAGCAACACATTTATGTATAATAATGAGTTTAATGCTACTTATCAAGCTAATTTGACCGATAAAATAGGATCTACAACACAAGTTGGATATTCTTATCAATACGAAAAAAATAACTATGGTTTATTACAGGGGCGAGGTTTAGTTCCCGGAATATCGACGGTTAATGGAGCGGCGACACAATTAAATAGTGTAGATTCTAGAAGTGAGTTTTCTATTAGCGGGGCATATTTACAACAAAGCTTCAAATATAACGACCAATTGTTTTTAACTGGTGCGATGAGGGTAGATGAGTCATCTGTATTTGGCCAAGAAAATAGAACACAGACTTACTTTAAAGCAAGTTTAAGTTATGTCCTATCATCTACTGAATACTGGAAGAATTTTAAATGGTCTTCTTGGTGGAATACATTTAAGTTGAGAGCTGCTTATGGAGAATCTGGAAACTTAACAGGTTTGGGGGCTTATGATAGAATTAATGCTTACAGCGGATCGGCCTTCGTAACTGTTAACAGCTTGTCTCCAAGCTTTAGATTAGCAAATGAAGGAGTTAAGCCAGAGCGCCAAAGAGAATTAGAAGTAGGAACGGATTTAGGTTTTTTTAATAATAGACTTAATCTTAGCTTCAACTATTACGACAAGAAAGTAAGTGACCTGTTGTTTGAGCAAGCAATTGCGCCAACATCAGGCTATACCTCATATTTAACAAATATTGGTGACCTTAGAAATAAAGGTATAGAGTTAGTGCTTTCTGGAAGCCCTATAAAAACTAATAATTTTGAGTGGAGCAGCTCTTTTATTTTCAATAGAAATAGAAACAAAGTTGAAGGTATAGGCGGTACTAGATTATTGACTACTAATGCAGGTGCGCCTGTAGCAATTATTGATGGACAGCCAATTGGTGTATTCTACGGAACTTACTTTGCTAGAAGCGCAGATGGTAGCTTAATTAATAATTCTGCAGGAATTCCTACCCAAGCAACATCACCACTAAGAAAAGTTTTAGGAGATCCTAATCCTGACTATACTTGGACTTTTGTAAACGATTTCAACTATAAAAAATTTGGTCTTCATGTTCAATTAGATGCATCACATGGTGCTGATGTTTGGAATGCAGATTGGAGAACAAGGCAAGGTGTAGGTAATGGAAAGGTTGCTGAGCAAGAGCAAATGGGCCTTTTACCAAGAGGATATGTAGCTGGCGTATATGCTATTGAGGAGTGGAGGATAGATGATGGTTCTTTTGTGAAATTGAGAGAAGTTTCTTTGAGTTATAATATTGGAAAGGTAAAATCTATCAGTAATATGACCGTAGTGTTGAGTGGAAGAAACTTAATTTCTTGGGACAATTATAAAGGATATGATCCAGAAGTTAATGCTGGTGGACAATCTACTATATTAAGAAATATAGATTTCGGTGCAGTTCCCATTCCTAGAACATTTACTTTGGGTTTAAGGGTTAAATTTTAATTCAAGATCATGAAAAATTTTAAGCAAAAATCAATATATATCGCTTGCGGGCTAGTAGGTGTCGCAAGTTTGTTTAGCTCATGTAAAAAGGATTTTGTTGATCCTTCGAGAGCAAGTATTCCTACTGCTTTAGGATCTACGCAAAGTCTTTCTGCTGTAGCAACAGGTATTCAACGTATTTATTCGTTGGGGCAGTCTAGCTCTGTATACAATGCTATAGTTGCATCTGGTTTTTCTACAAATGAAATATATCTTTTAAATTCAGGTAACGTTCCTGAACTTCAGTTGTTTACTGGAGGTTCTGCTGTGGATGGAACGAATACTGTTTTACTTAATCTTTGGGCTAACTCTTATAAAGTTCTCGATGAGAGCAATAAGGTTATTACAGCTTCTGAAGCTTTGGGAGACAAGAGCTATGCTTCAGGTTTGATAGGCCAAGTTACTATCTTTAAGGCTTTAGCGTTAGGTAATCTAGCAGGATTTTGGGAGAAGGCTCCAATAACTACTGGAACCAATGTTCCTTTTGTAGATAGGCAAGATGTTTATAAGGCCGCTATAACGGCTATAGATAAAGCATTAGCAGCTATTACCGCTAATCCTATTTCATCATCATTTACAAAGTCTGTACCTAATTTAAATATTGTTAATGCATTACATGCTTTAAAGGCAAGATATGCGTTGTTTACTGGCCAATATACTTTAGCATTAACTGAAGCGAATTTAGTTGTAACGCCAACTATCACTACGTTATCTGCATTTACTTTCGATGCTGCTAATGGAAATGTGCTTAATAGTGTGGTTTCATCTAATAACATATTTAGACCTACTGATGACAACCTAGGTTTGCCAGCAAGTTTAGCGCCTGATGTGACAAATGATGGAAGAATTGCTTTTTATAGACTTTATGCTGGAACTCCTTCTACAATAAGAATGAGAGGTTTTTCTACTAGTGTTACTTCGCCAATTCCTGTGTTTTTGCCTGGGGAAATTGCTTTAATTAAGGCAGAAGCATATACTCGTCAAACTCCTAATGATTTGAATAACGGTCTTACAGAACTTAATAAAGTGGTGACTAAAACCGCGGCAAGTGATGCTTTTGGAGTGGGAGCTGGTTTAACTGCATTAACAGGACCCTTTACGCAAGCACAATTGCTCGATCAGATCTACAAACATAGATCTATAGAACTTTATGCTTCTGGTTTAAAGTTAGAAGATATGCGTAGATTTGGCAGGCCTCAAGCCGAAATGAAACGTAGGTATATGCCTTATCCTATACAAGAGAGAGACAACAATACTAATACACCGGCGAATCCGTCGTTTTAGTTAAAATAAAAAAGGAGGCTTAGCCTCCTTTTTTATTTTATATGATCTGTAAACCTTCTGTTTGATAGGCGGCGAGGATTTCATCTTGTGGCTCTAGTTCAGTAACTAAGTATTTGATCGTATCTAAGCCTGCTACTTTTAATCGTAAGGTGGTGCCCAATTTCTCCGAGATACACAATACCGCAGTTTTCTTAGAAGAAGCAATCATTGCTTTTTTCAGTTGATTGATCTCCCAGTCGGTATCCGTTACGCCATCAAGTGGGTGTAGGGCACTGGTTCCCATCAGGCAAAGATCGGCTCTAATATCAGCCAGCTGGCTAATTACATGCCCACCGTAGCTAATCTGTGAGTTTTTAGAAAAAAGCCCTCCAATTAATATCACCTCAATTTTCTCATATTTGGCTAGCTCTACAGCTACTAACGGACTAATCGTAATAAAGGTAGCGTGAAGATGTTGAGGTAGTTGTTTGGCTAGTTCAATAACTGTTGTTCCGCCTCCCGTTAGTACCACCATGCCATCTTTAATTAAGGAGGCTGTCTTTTTAGCGATATTTATTTTTGCATCCTTTGCGTATACCTTGCTATCGTCAAAAGATGATTGATAGGACTTTGATAATGCCCCACCATGAACCTTATTTAAAAGGTTATCATCCGCAAGCTCTTGTAAATCTCTTCTAATGGTATCTTCCGATACATTTAATAACTCTACCAAATCAGAACTTAACACCCTGTTGTGTAAGTTGATTTGACGCATGATCATATTGTGACGTTCTTTTTTAAGCATTTTTAGACTAATGTTTGATCCCTTAAAGTAGTGAATTTTTTTTGGAATTATCAATAGTGTTTATTGTGCAGTGGCTTTGTGCGGATTTTTGCGGTGTTCTTATGTTAATTAATCGCTTTTTGTTAAAAATTTGTTAAAATTTATTTTTTTACTGGAAAAAATTTATGATATTTATGTGGACTTTAGTTAAAATGCGTTAATGTGCGTTTTTGCTGGAGTTCATAATCAACTAAACAATTAACTATTATTAAGCACAAGAGTTTATGAAAAAAAGATTACTCATGCTGTTCTTGAGCGTTTTTCTCTTAGCTGTGCAGGCAATGGCGCAGCAGGTTACGGTTACAGGTAAGATCACATCTTCTGAAGATGGTCAACCTATACCAGGAGCCACAGTTAAAGTGAAAGGCACGTCTATCGCGACTCAAGCAAACACAAATGGTATTTACACAATTAAGGCAAACACGGGGGATGTTTTGCAGTTCGCTTACTTAGGTATGGTAACCAAAGAGCAGGTTGTTGGAGCGTCAGCTGCTATGAATGTTACGCTCGTTCCAGATTCAAAGGCTCTCAACGAGGTGGTTGTTACGGCCTTTGGTATTACTAGAGAAAAGAAATCTTTAGGTTACTCAGCCCAGACTGTGAAGGGAGAAGAAATAGCACAGACCCAGCGTGATAATTTTTTGAACGCTTTACAAGGGCGTATTGCTGGAGCAACTATTACGCCAACAACAGGAACTCCTGGAGCTTCCGCTACCATGGTTATTAGAGGAGGTGTTTCATTAGATGGTGATAATCAACCGCTTTTTGTGGTAGATGGATTGCCTATTTCTAATCGTACTTTTAGTGAATATAGTCTTGTCGGACAAGGTACTTTTAACCGTCAGTCTGATTATGGTAATAAGGCTATGGATATTAATCCAGAAGAGATAGAAAGTTTAACTATTTTGAAAGGTCCTGAAGCTTCCGCTCTTTACGGTACGGAAGGTGCTTCTGGGGCTGTAATTATTACTACCAAGAAGGCAAAAGCAGGCGCAGTTCGCGTTACTTATAACAACAACTTTAGAATTGAGAATACTTATCGTTATCCAGAAGTGCAATCTGTTTATGGTGGTGGCGCTGGAGGTGTTTTTGACGAAGAACAGCGTACACGTACTTTCTTTGGCGCTAAGTATCCGGCAGGAAGACAAATGTTTGATAACCTGGCTAACTTTTATAAAACCGGATTTACGCAGAAGCATGGTGCCTCATTGGAAGGCGGTACCGATAAATTCTCTTTGAGAACTAGTTTGAATTATACAGATCAGACAGGTATTATTCCTGGTACTGGATTTAATTCTGTTAATGGAAAAATTACCAGTACTTCAAAAATTAGCGACAAATTTAATATGGATGCGTCGTTAAATTTAATCTCTAACAGGACTGATAAGACTTATAAGGGTGTTAGCAGCCCAATGCTAAGTGCACTTTCTTGGCCTCGTACTGATGATATGAGAAACTATCTGACTCCACTTGGAGAAAGAAGAGTTATTGCCGGGAGTTTAGGTGGAGAATTGGATAATCCGTATTGGGGTGTAAATAGAAACCCTAATTGGGATAAAAGCAACCGTGTGATGGCAAATTTTGGGCTTAATTATAAACCACTTGAGTGGCTTAGTATGGTAGGCCGTGTGGGTGCTGATATTTATTCTCAAAATGGTTTGTCAGGATATGATATTCAATCTTATGAAGCCAATAAGCCAAATACAACATACTCTGGTGGAGGTTTAAATACATATAATGCCAATGAAAAATTAGTAACGGCGTCTTTTTTCGCGACAGCAAAAAAGGACTTCGGTAAATTTAAACCCGTATTTAGAGTTGGGGCAGATCTTAGAGATGGCTCTTATCAAGTTAATGCTCAGTTTGGTACACGTCTTTATCAGCCTAATTTCTTTAGTATGAATAATATAGATCCAACAACGCATCGTGTAGCTTATTCTAATGAGCTAAAGCGAAAAGTTGGGTTTGTGGCAAGTGCTGAATTAGGTTATAGTGATTTTTTATTTCTTACCTTAACAGGTAGGCAAGATCTGTCATCTACGCTACCCCAAAAGAATTACAGTTTCTTTTATCCAGCAACTTCTTTAAGTTTTGTGTTTTCAGATCTTCCTGGTATGAAGGAGCAAAAATGGATGTCCTTTGGTAAGTTGAGAGGTTCATGGGGTCAATCGGGAAAAGATGCGAGAGTAGCCTATATTACTGATAACAAGCTGATCGCGCAACAGAGTACAGGTGGTGGTTATGCGCTTGACGTAACTTTGGGTAATCCGAATTTAGAAGCGGAGTTTACTACACAGAAGGAAGTCGGTCTGGAAATGGGTTTTCTAAACAATAGACTATCTTTTGACTTTACTCTTTGGGAAAGTGTTTCAGACAAGCAAATAAGTGCACCTCGCCTTAGTTATGCTACAGGTGCTGTTTTGCAATACGTGAACAGCGGTAAGATCCGTAGTAGAGGATTTGAGTTGCTATTGAAAGGCTCTCCAATAAGAAATAAAAATTTCAGTTGGGATGTATCAGCAAATGCGTCTAGATCTAGGGGTAATATCATCGCGCTTCCTGCTGGTCAAGATGTATTTTATTTGTCTGATTCTTGGTTGTTTGATAATGTTAGGGCTCAGTATGCGCTTGGTAATTCCTTGTCTTCGTTTGCAGGTATTGACTATATAAGAAATAACAACGGAGATCTCTTGATAAATCCAGCTAATGGTATGCCTATTAAAGGAGAAGGCTTTACCTACATCGGTGATAGAGCACCGGATATTATGGTAGGTTTAACCAATAGTTTTACATATAAAAACTTCAACTTGTCTTTCTTGCTAGATTTAAGAAAAGGTGGAGACATTTATAATGCTACTGAGCATTACTTATATGCAAGAGGTCTGTCGAAATTGAGTTTGGATAGAGAAACTCCACGTATTATTAAAGGAGTAATGAGAGATGGTTTAGAGAATACCGCTAATCCAACTCCAAATAATGTTGTGGTAATTCCTTATATTACTACAACTTATTACTCGCAGTTTTATAATACAATGGATTTCTTGGAAAAAGATATCAATTGGATTAGGTTGAAAGATATTACACTTGCTTATAATTTTCCTAAAGCTATTTTTGAGAGAAGTAAAACAGTTAAAAGTCTAAACGTTTTCCTAACAGGCACAGATCTGCTGCTCATCACTAATTATAAGGGTGTTGATCCTTCTGTTAATGGTTTAAGTGCTGCGTCTGGTGGCCTGGGGGGTACTGGTATTGATTTCGGTTCGGTAGGATTGCCTAGAGGTGTAAATATTGGCTTAAGAGTAGGATTTTAATATTAAATAGAACATGAAAAACTTAGTAAAAATATATACAGGTTGTGCACTGCTTTTAGTGTTGGGTTCTGGATGTAAAAAATATCTAGATATTAATCAAGATCCTGCAACCCCTCAAAACGTTCAAAGTAAGACGTTAACTCCTCCTTTATTTGCACAAATGGAAAGGGGAGTTCAATTTGATTCTAGATATTTGGGAGGTATCATCCAATATTTTGGAGGTGCTGTAAATGTTGGAGAGCAACATGGTCGTATTGCAATTAGCGACGCGATGGGTGAAATTTGGAGAACGAACTACTTTGGTTTGGGAGCTAATCTAAACTTAATTATCAATGATTCCGAGGCGAAAAGAGAATGGAATTATGTTGGTATGGCACAGGCGTTAAAAGCATGGGGTTGGCAAATCACTACAGACTATCATGGGGAAATCATTTTAAAGCAGGCATATGACTTAAATCGTTATGTTTATGATTATGATACCCAACCAGAAGTGTATGCAGAGGTGGTGCGTTTGGCCAATGAATCTATAGCTAATTTTACTAGAACTGACGGTGAAGGAACGGTTGTAAAATTTGGCCCTGCGGATTTGGTTTATGCTGGAGATAATGCAAAATGGATCAAATTTAATTATGGTTTACTTGCTAGAAATGCTAGTAATTTAATTAATAAAGACAACTACAATGCTCAAAGTGTTATCGATTATGTCGATAAAGCTTTAGCTAGTAATGCAGATAATTTTATTGTGCCAAACTCTGGAACTACAGCTAGTAACGCTAATTTCTTTGGGCCTTTAAGGAACAATATGGCGGCATATAGGCAAACAAGAATGGTTGTGGCTCTGCTAGATGGTACTGGTTTTGGGACAACTGTGATAGATCCTAGGAGAAACAATATGATAACAGCTTCAGAAGATGGTGTTTTCAGAGGTACAGCTCCTTATACTGGCGACGGGGGAACTGTAGCAGCCAAGAATCGTATTCCTAATCTTTGGGGAGTGTTTGCAGGAGCTAACCCGGGTCCTAATCAGGGAAAATATTTGTTTAGAGATAACGTAGGATTTCCAATCATGACTTATGCAGAGATGCAATTTTTAAAAGCAGAAGCTGCTTTCAGAAAAGGTGAAACTGGAATTGCTCACACCGCATATTTAAATGGTATTGGTGCTAGTATAGATTTTGTTGGAAATTTCGGACTACCTATTTCTGCTACCGATAAAGCTGCTTACTTAGCTAGTGCTTCTGTTAAACAAACACCAGCAGCTCTTACTTTAAGGGATATTATGTTGCAAAAGTACTTAGCACTATATGGTTATGGTTTTGTTGAAACTTGGAGCGATTTACGTAAATATCATTACAATGTAGGAGATCGCTACGGAAACAATCCGTATACAGGTATATTTGTTTTCCCAACTTCGTTTTTTGTTGATAATGGAGGAAAGCCTGCATATAGATATAGACCAAGATATAATTCGGAATATCTATGGAACATAGAAGCCTTGAAAAAGATAGGGGCGGATAAGAATGATTATCATACAGTTGAGATGTGGTTCTCTAAACAATAGTTATACAAAATTTTATGATTATGAAAAAGATTTTTTACTCCCTGTTGGCTAGTTTTATTTTACTAGCTGCATGTAAAAAGGGGGAATTGGTAGAGAATACCGTATATGAGAAGTTGGAATACGCAGATCCTAAATATTCCTACATCAAGATATTGAATGCTACTCCTGGAAGCCCTGTAGTGAATTTTTATATGGATGGAGCGAAGTTTTCAGCACAACAATCTACGTTGGGTATAGAGAATGCAGGTTACACTTATAACCAAGTTTTTCCTGACCTAGGCTACGCTGTTACTTCACCGGGTGCGCATAATATTACTGCAAAAATTATTCCATCTGTACCAGTTGCTCAAGATCCTAGTTTAGAGGTGTTCAATCAAAATATAACACCAGTTGCGGGCAAGTATTATACTATATTTACAACTGGAGTATATTCTACGGCTTCTGCGGCGACTAAGAAAATTCCTTCTTATGTAATGTTAGAAGATACTAAGCCTCTTTTAGATACGTCGAAAATTTTTATTCGCGTTGCCAATTTTTATAATGGTAGTGCAAATATTGATTTGGTTAAAGATGCAGTAAATGGTCCTGTAATAGCTTCAAATGTAGTATACGGAACAGCTTCTGGCTGGGCTGAAATTCCTGCTCTATTGCCAGGTCCTACAAATGCTGTAAAGCTTTTCTTAAATATTAATGGTACAAATACACCTTTAATAAGCGCCGGTACTACCGTTACTTTTACTAAAGGTAGAGCTTACACATTTTACACGAGAGGAGTTCTTGGTAATTCAGCTTATCCATTGGGAGCTACATTTTATACTACATTCTATTAAAAAATTAAATAGATTAATGCCCCATGAAGTAGAAGTTTCATGGGGCATTTTGTTTATGAATTGATTTTATTCCCAATCCTCGGCAAAAATTTTAACTTTGCATTAAATTCTTTTCACCAATGGCAAATTTTACCCTTACACCTGAAACCTGGCAGAAAGTAAAAACAAAGTTTTTAAGAAAATACCGTGAATTAGCTGCGGTAGAAATTTCTTTCACACCAGGACAGGAAGATCAATTGGTTCAGCAATTGGCCAAATTGGTAAACAGAGACAATTCCTATATCGAATTTACTATTCGTAAGGCCTTGGCAGATCCAGACGGGAATAGACTTTAATATTCCTTACCGTCTAACATTTTCTTTCTATTCTTTTTCATCTATGTCGTTCAGCTTTAGCTGTGATAAGGCTATCTGATTTTTCGCGTGAATTATTCACCACAAGTGATTGGGTTTGAAAAATCAAGATGGTTTAGTTAAATTTACTCTTCGTTATTTATTGGTACTTACTATAAGCTACCTCATGAATAGCTTATTCATTTAATTCATATGAAGAAAGTAAGAACCATACTTCTGTGCTCAACTTTAGCCGTTGCCTCATTAACTTTAGCTTTTAAGGAAGATTTATTTCAGGTCTCAAAAAACCTAGATGTATTTGCGTCACTATATAAAGAGATTAACATTAATTATGTAGAGGAAACCAATCCTGCAGATTTGATGAAGCATGGTATTGATGCGATGTTGGGTAGTTTGGATCCATATACGGAATATGTTCCCGAATCAGAGATTGAGGATTATAAATTGAAGTATATCAGTACTCAATACGGAGGGATTGGAGCGGGGACTTTAACCATAGCTGGTAAGTTGTTCGTAAATGAAATTAGCGAAGGCCATCCTTCTCAAAAAAATGACGTCCGTCCTGGAGATCAAATAGTCAAAATTAACGGTATAGAGATCGAAGGCAAAGAGAGATCTCAAATTAGTCAGTTATTAAGAGGCCCTAAAGGCACTCCAGTAAACTTGATGTTATTGAGAGATGGAACTGTCATTAACAAAACTATTGTTAGAGATGAAATCAAACAGCCAAATGTATCTTATTCTGGTATGTTAGATGATCAGATTGGTTATATCCGTTTAGACAAGTTTCTGGAAAATTCTGGTCAGGAGGTAAAGGATGCTTTAGAGCAAATCAATAAACAAAAGCCGAAAGGTCTGATATTAGATTTGAGGAATAACGGAGGAGGGATTTTACAAGAAGCGGTTAAAATAGTTAATCTGTTTGTCGATAAAAATGTGCTTGTAGTTACCCAAAAAGGAAGAAATCCTCAGAAGAGTATTACCTATAAAACTACGGCAAATGCAATTGCTCCTAACGTGCCGATAGTAGTTCTAATTAATGGAGCTTCAGCTTCGGCATCGGAGATTGTGGCGGGCGCTATACAGGACTTAGATAGAGGCATTGTAGTAGGTCAACGCAGTTATGGCAAGGGTTTGGTTCAACAGACATTTAATTTGCCTTATAACAGCTTAGTTAAGGTTACGGTGGCTAAGTATTATACGCCATCTGGGCGATGTATACAAGCTTTGGATTATGCGCATAAAAAGCAAGACGGTTCTGCAGAAAAATTTGCTGATAGCACCTTAAAAGCTTACGGTACCAAAGCGGGACGGACGGTTTATGACGGGAATGGTGTTTTCCCGGATGTTGCTGTAGAATCGACGAAATACAGTCCAGTCACCATTTCTTTGATTACGAAGAACTTGTTTTTTGATTATGCAAATTCCTATAAAAAGGCAAACAAGACTGTTGCTTCTGCTAAAGACTTCCAAATTAGTGATGCCAATTATACGCAGTTCATTGCTTCGTTAGCGGGTAAAGATTACAACTATACATCAAGATCAGAACGTTTGTTGAATGAACTCAAAAACGAAGCGGAAAGAGAGCATAAAGCTGCATCCGTTAAAACTGATTTGGAGGCGTTAAAAGCGAAAATGGCCAATGCTAAGAAGAATGATTTAACAGCGCACAAAGACGAGCTTAAACGAGCTTTGGAAACACAAATTATTAGTCGTTACTATCACGAAAAAGGTAAAATAGAGCAGTCGTTCCAGTACGATAAAGAAATAGCCAAAGCGAAGTCGTTGTTTGGCAATCAGAGTCAAATGCTAGCTATTTTAAAAGGAGATGGAACTTATAAAACTATTGGTAGTCCAATCTTAAAAAGTAACGAAGCTGAAAACTAAGAGCTTTATAAGCTTTTTTCAGAAACACAATTTAACTGTTTATCATAACACCACAGCTGTTCGGAAAATCTAAAATTAGATAGATTGCTTCACTCTTTCACTTCGTCCATCCCTTCAGTTCGCAATGACGCACCTATTTTTGTCTTTGCGAGGAGAGTAGCGACGTGGTAATCTATCCTGCCAAACCTACGTTTTATATTGGTGGGATACCATCAATTGAATTTGCTTACGTCGGCGTCTCCGCCAACGCATACTTTGTTTGTAACACTCCTAATCTTTTTAGACATCTTCTTAGAATGAATATAAAAGTCTATAGATATCAAAGAGTGCTAAAAGCTAAAAAGTCCCGGCAAACATTGTCGGGACTTTTTATATAAGCTTAAATAAGATTAGTAATCCATTGCATGCAGCCTAACTTTTAAGCCTTCCATTGCTGGGCTTAATTGTATCTGGCAGGCAAGTCTGGAGTTCGGGAGCAAATCAGGCAAGGTGTCTAACATGGCGTACTCATCGTCGCTCATTTCATTTAATTTCTCTTCGCCTTCAAGTACGTCTACACAGCAGGTAGCACATAATGCCATACCGCCACAAGTAGCCAATACATCATATTCGCTCGCTTTTAGAAATTCCATTAAACTTAGCCCCATATCTGTTGGTGCTACGTGGTCTAAGGTATTGCCTTCTCTATCTTCTACAACAATATTAATATCACTCATTTTAATATCTTATTTCCCCTTTAGGGGTTAGGTTTTTTAAAATTCACTTACGCCGTTAACGGTAGTGTATTTCATTGTATATTTTACACCAGGGTTCATGTACTGATAAGCGCTGTGGCTCATTAATGAGGCTTCGTGGAAACCACATAAAATCAGTTTTAACTTGTTTGTATAGGTGTTGATGTCGCCAATAGCATATACACCAGGTACGTTGGTAGAATAATCATCTACGTTTACCTCAATAGCACTTTTGCTAATATTTAAACCCCATTGCTCAATTGGGCCTAATTTAGGACTTAAACCAAACAAAGGAATTAAATGGTCGGCAGCAACAGAAACAGTTTCCATTGTTTTATTATGGATAATCTCAACGGTTTCTAGCTTTCCTTCACCATGTACGGCGTTAAGGTTGCTATTTAAAATTAAGTTGATTTTTCCTTTTTCAGCTAATTCCATTACCTTGGCAACAGAATCTGGAGCACCTCTAAAAGCTTCGCTACGGTGCACCAAGGTAAGTTCGCTACAAACTTCAGCTAAGAAAATAGTCCAATCTAAAGCAGAGTCGCCACCACCAGCAATTACCATTTTCTGATCACGGTATTTCTCTGGGTCTAAAATCATGTAGTTAACACCGCGTCCGTTTTCGAATTTTTCCAGACCAGCAACAGCAGGTTTACGAGGTTCGAAACAGCCTAATCCGCCAGCAATTACTACAACTTTAGCTTCAATTACAGTGCCCATGTTGGTTGTCAACACAAAATCTGCTTCCCCTCTTTTTTCTAAGCCTTCTATTCTTTCTCCCAAAGTAAAACCAGGGTGGAAAGGTTTTCCTTGTTCCATTAAGTTATCGATAAGCTCTTGAGCTAGTACTGATGGAAATCCAGGGATGTCGTAGATAGGTTTTTTAGGATATATTTCTGATAGCTGACCGCCTACCTGTGGCAAATAATCAATTAAATGACAACGCATTTTTAATAAACCCGCTTCAAAAATTGCAAACAAACCAACTGGCCCAGCGCCTATAATAGCTATATCAGTAGAGATCATAATGATTAAAATTTGTGCAAAAGTACGAAATTAAGTTTTAAAAAACGGCAGCTATTTAGATGAATTCTAGATAGAAGAGTGAAAATTCTAGTAAATCTATGGATAAAGCGTTTTGTGGGTTGGTTAAAAGTGCCCTTGAGATATAATAATGGAAATAAGTTTTGTCGATTTACAATAAAAATTAGCAAAAGGCAGACCAATAATCTGCCTTTTGCCTTTAAAATCTTACCAGTTCATTCCTAAATTTTGGAATACAAAGCTCCAAACATCACTAGCTTCTTCTATTAACTTTGCCGTAGGTTTGCCTGCCCCATGGCCAGCTTTAGTTTCAATTCTAATTAACATAGGATTGCTGCCTTTATATTTTTCCTGCAAAGTTGCGGCAAACTTAAACGAATGTGCCGGAACTACACGATCATCATGATCTGCTGTGGTAATTAAAGTTGCAGGATAGTCTACGTTAGTTTTTATATTATGTAGCGGCGAATATTTAATCAGGTAATCAAAATCTTCTTTTTTATCGCTTGTGCCATATTCAACTCCCCAGCCCCAACCAACCGTAAATTTGTGGTAGCGAAGCATATCCAGTACACCTACTGCGGGTAAAGCTACTTTAAAAAGCTCAGGTCTTTGCGTCATACAAGCACCTACCAAAAGACCTCCATTTGAGCCGCCAGAAATAGCAATTTTTGAAGAATTGGTGTATTTTTCTTTAATCAAGTATTCTGCTGCAGCGATAAAATCATCAAATACGTTTTGTTTCTTTTCAAGCATTCCGGCTTTATGCCAAGCTTCTCCATATTCGCTTCCACCACGTAAACTAGGTTGTACATAAATGCCACCCTTCTCTAAAAACAGCATCCTCGAAAGACTGAAAGCAGGGGTTAAGCTAATTTGGAAACCACCATAAGCATAAAGATAAACTGGATTGTTGCCATCTAGTTTGATGCCTTTTTTATGCACAATAAACATTGGCACTTTTGTGCCGTCTTTTGAAGCATAAAATACCTGCTTGGTTTCAAAATCATCGGTATTAAACTTTAGCTCAGATTTTTTGTACAAGGTAGATTCGCTTTTGGCAATATCATAATGGTAACTAGTGCCTGGCGTAGTGAAATTGGTGAAAGAGTAGAAAAACTCTTTATCTTCTTTAAATCCTCCAAAGCCTCCAACCGTGCCAATTGCTGGTAATTTCACGTCGCCAATTTTCTTGCCTTTGTAATCAAACTGTACAATGTTGGTGCTGGCATCTTTCAAATAGGTGGCCCATAAAAATCCACCACCTGTGTTAGTGCCTTCTAAAGCTAATTTAGATTCAGGAATAACCTTCTGCCAGTTTTTAGGGTCTGGGTTCTTTGGATCAATCAGCACCACTTGTCTATTCTCGGCACCTAGATCAGTGTTAAGTAACAGTTTGTCGCCATCATTATCGATAATGCTATGGTTATTTTCGTAGCCTTTAACCAACAGTGAGATTTTGCTGTTCGGTTCGCTTAAGTCTTGATAGAAAAGTGCATTACCAGAGGTGCCTGCGCTGGCGTAGATGGTGAGGAAACGTTCATCTTCGGTAACACTTGCTCCAAAATATAAGTTTGGATTTGTTTTGTCTTCAAAAACTAATTGATCTTTTGTCTGATCGTCCCCAAGTTTGTGATAGTAGATTTTTTGAAATTTGTTGGCGGCAGATAGATCTGTTCCTTTTTCTGGCTCATCGAACTTGCTGTAATAGAATCCATTGCCTTTCCAAGCGGCACCAGAAAATTTTGTCCATTTTAACTCGTCTGACAGCTTCTTCTTGCTGGCAATTTCCATCACATAAATATTGCTCCAATCAGAACCAGCTTGGGCAACAGAGTAGGCAAGGTATTTTTTGTCATTAGAAAAACCAAGCAAACTTACGGCAGCCGTACCATCTGCGGTTAGCGTATTAGGATCTAAGAAAGTTTCCTCCTTGCCATCCAATCCTTTTTTTATAAACCAAATATTTTGGTTCTGAAGACCGTTATTTTTGGTGAAAAAGTAATATTCGCCCACTTTAAATGGTGCACTTTCTTTAGGATAGTTCCAAATTTCTGTTAAACGGGTTTTGATATCATTCCTGTAGGGAATTTGCTCTAAGTAATTTTGTGTTACCTTATTCTCGGCGTCTACCCAAGCTTTGGTTTCGGCAGAGGTGTCGTTTTCCAGCCAGCGATAAGGGTCGGCAATCACAGTACCGAAATAATTGTCTTCAGTACTGTCTTTTTTAGTATCGGGATATTTCATTAACGTAATTTTTTCTGCTGGTTTTTTGCCTTGGTTACAAGCAAAAAGACTTAGCGCAAATAAGCCTAATAGAATTTGTTTCTTCATGTTTACCATATTTATTTTACTGTTATCTGCTGAGTTTAGCCACAGATGCACAGATTTTTTCTTTATCCATTTTTCATCTGTGTATCTGTGGCTGTATTTTCTAAACTCGCAACGGTTTCACTAAGATATGTTTTTCTTGTGATAAGCTCGGCTGGTGTATCATTAGCGCTTAATCTTTCAGTTTAAGCTTTTTGCTTACCTTTGGCTATACATGACTAAGAACATATATTTTGCTTCAGATTTTCATTTAGGTTCTCCGAGCTATACTGAAAGTAGACAACGTGAGGATCGTATTGTAAGGTGGTTAAATTTCATTACACCGACTTGTAGTGAATTGTTCTTAATGGGCGATGTATTTGATTTTTGGTTTGAGTACAAATATGTGGTGCCAAAGGGTTTTGTGCGGTTGCAAGGTAAATTGGCAGAAATGTCTGATAAGGGTATCAAGATCTATTTCTTTAAAGGTAATCATGATATGTGGGTTAAGGATTACTTTATTAAGGAAATGGGCTTACAGATTGTGAGCGACGAACTGATTATTGAACGTGGTGGAAAGAAGTTTTATCTGCATCATGGAGATGGATTGGGGCCCGGAGACAGTAAATACAAGTTCTTGCGTAAGATTTTTAGAAATCCGCTATGCCAATGGTTATTTGGTATTGTGCCACCAAGAATAGGTATGGGGATTGCTTCTAGCTGGTCGGCACATAGTAGGGCTGCAAGTAAAACTGAAGAGATTTTTTTGGGAGAAGATAAAGAGTGGTTAGCTATTTATGCCAAAGAACAGCTGCAAAAACAACACTTCGATTATTTTGTGTTTGGGCATAGGCATTTGCCTATCGAAATGAAATTGAACGACCAAAGTACTTACGTTAACATAGGTGAATGGCTAAATTATAATTCTTACGCGGTGTTTGATGGCGAGCAGTTAAGGTTGGAGTATTTTACCCCTAACCCCTAAAGGGGAATTAGCATGATGAGAAGGTTAATTGTTCTATTGGTTAATTGTTTAGTTGTTGTACTATTTAGTGATAGTACAGTTAATGCGCAATTGAAACCAATTGCTCGAATAGATACTGTGGCCAAGTCCGTTTATGCAGATAATCTGGATAATATTTACCTACTTTCGGATAGGGATGAATTGCTGAAATATGATGCGAAGGGAAAGCTAAAGTGGCGCTATAGCAATAACCGTTTTGGAAAATTGCACAGTGTAGACGTTTCGGACCCATTACGTGTGGTTCTTTTCTATGCGGATTTTCAGCAAGTGGTAGTGCTGAATAATAACTTAAATGAGCTTACCAGTTATTCGTTTGCTAAAAATGGGAATTTATTGGTGTCGGTGGTCGCATCAGGAAATAACAATAGCTTGTGGATTTTTGATCGATCTGCCAATGCTTTAATTAAACTCAGCAGTAATTTTACGGAAGATATTCGTTCGGCAAATCTATTCCAGCTTTTTGATGAAGTGGTTGATCCGAAGAGATTAGTGGCTTCTGACCAATATGTGTTTCTGCAAAGGAAGAACGATGGCGTACTACAGTTTGATAGGTTTGGTGGTTACATTAGGACGTTACCTGTTGATAGTCTTTCTGATTTTAACATTACCAGTAATGAAATTGCTTATTTCAAGGGGAATGACCTGATCAGGTATCATCCAACTACGTTTGAGCGTTCGAGGCAAAAACTGCCTGTTTCTCTTCCGATTAAGCAGGTGGCAGTTGGCAATAAATTAATTGCGGTGTTAACTGAAAAAGCCGTATTTTTGCTGTCCGATAATTAAAGTGTGTTGTTTTTTGCATTGTTTTTGGTGTAATAAACCCGATTGAAGTGATTGTCTTTTTTGTTGCAAATGCTTCGACGGGCTCAGCATGACACTAACAAAAAAACAAAAGTGTAAAGCGGGGCTTGCTTTAATTGGAATAATGATATTGATTTTCTTATAAAAATATGTTAGATAAATTAGAAGCCATTAAGTTGCGTTGGGAAGATGTAGAGGAGCAGTTGAGTAATCCGGATGTGATACAGGATATGAAGCGTTTTGCTGCATTGAACAAGGAGTATAAAGACTTGACCAAGATTGTGGAGGAGTACAAGGTGTACAAGAACGTAATGAGCAATATTGAGGCAAACAAAGATATTCTGAACAATGAGAAAGATCCTGAGATGAGAGAGATGGCAAAAGAGGAGCAGGACTTGTTGTTGGTACAGCAGGAAGAAATGGAAGAGCGTATTAGGTTAATGCTAATTCCGAAAGATCCTGAGGATGCTAAAAATGCCGTGTTTGAGATACGTGGTGGTACTGGTGGTGATGAGGCGGCACTTTTTGCTGGAGACTTATACAGAATGTACACTCGTTATTTCGAAACTAGGGGCTGGAAAGTAGAAACGGTTGATGTGACTGAAGGTACTGCCGGCGGTTATAAAGAGGTAATCTTGAAAGTTTCTGGCGATGATGTTTATGGTACTTTGAAGTATGAAAGTGGTGTGCATCGTGTGCAACGTGTACCAGATACAGAAACTCAAGGTAGGGTACATACTTCGGCAGCTTCGGTAGCCGTTTTACCAGAGGCAGAGGAAATTGATTTTTACTTAAATCCTGCAGATATTGAGTTGCAAACTTCACGTTCTGGTGGTGCTGGTGGACAGAATGTAAACAAGGTAGAAACTAAGGTTCAGTTGACGCATAAGCCGTCGGGAATTGTAGTGGTTTGTCAGCAAGAGCGTTCGCAATTGGGTAACCGAGTTATTGCGATGGAGATGTTGAGAAGTAAGCTTTATGATATTGAGGTGCAGAAAAAGCATGGTGATATTGCTGCTAAGCGTAAGACAATGGTTTCTACGGGTGATAGATCTGCAAAAATTAGAACTTATAACTATCCGCAAGGCCGTGTTACCGATCACCGTATTGGTTTAACATTGTACAACTTGCCTTCTGTTATTGATGGTGATATTCAAGAGTTGATTGAAAAGCTTCAGTTTGCTGAGAATGCGGAGAAAATGAAAGAGGGAGCGGTGAATTAAGATTAAAGAGCAAAGAATAAAGAGCAAGGAGCAAAGAACAAGGATTAAGGAGCAAAATTAAAACGCTGACTTATTTTTTATTGTTGATAAACAGCTTGTTATAATTATTTTAAATTTTTTATTGCAAAACAGATAAAACAAGCTATATTTGCAAACCCAAACGGAAAGACGTTGTCTGGAAGTAAGGAGAACGGTTCGGTAGTTCAGCTGGTTAGAATGCCGCCCTGTCACGGCGGAGGTCGCGGGTTCGAGTCCCGTCCGGACCGCTTTTAAAGTATCAAAAAGTACTAAAAGCCCTTAAATGTAATGTTTAAGGGCTTTTTTGTTTTCAGAGAATTATCAAAATATGCATAAAAACCCATAATTCTGGTGAGCAATTCGGTGAGCACCTTGTAAATATGCGAAGTGCTCACCAGAAGTGTTGTAAGTATTTGTTTTGCAGCGTGTTCACTGGTTAAACATCTTGACTGCAAGTGAGGAAATGAACAATTTTGTTTTACTTAATCATTTTGCAAAATGGTAACTAATGTCAATCTGCTTTTTTATCTTAAAAAGCGAAATTCAAAAGTAACAGGTCCAATAGCGATTTACCTACGGTTTACCGTAGATGGAAAGAGGACCGAGGTCTCTACAGGAAAAACCTGTCCTGCCGAAAAATGGGATGCCAGAAACGGGAGGATTTATGGAAATACCGAAGCCGCCCGTACAACCAATTCCCAGCTTGATAGGATACATGCCCGAGCCGAGGAGCTCTATAAGCTTATGAGCCTGAACAATGAAGTCCTTACGGCAGAAACCCTGAAAAATCGTTTTCTGGGTAAGGCTGAAAAAGCAAGGACGCTTATTGAGGTATTTAACGACCATAATGAAAAGATGGAGTCGCTGCTGGGGAAGGAATACGAGAGGAGTACACTCACCAGATATAAGACCTGCCTAAGCCATGTTAAGGACTTTATGAAATACAGGTACCATATTTCAGATATTCCAGTTTCTAGGATATCCTATACATTTTTGGAAGATTTTGATTATTACTTACGGAGTGTAAGAAAGAATGGCAATAATTGCACGATCAAATATCTAAAAAACCTAGGTAAGGTTATCCGTATCTGTTTGGGGAATGGATGGCTCGCAGTAGATCCATATATCAACTATAAACCAAAAGCAAAGCAGGTCGACAGGCAGGTGGTTACCCTAGCAGAGCTGGATAGATTGAAAGCAAAGGAATTTACGATTGAGCGGTTGGCCGCGGTACGTGACGTCTTTGTTTTCTGTTGCTATACGGGACTTGCTTATGCCGATGTATTCAAACTCAAACGAGATGAACTGGTGGAGGGAGTGGATGGAGGTCTTTGGATTTTCACCCATCGGAAGAAAACTGATAGCCTCTCCCGCATTCCGGTGCTTCCAGCAGCATTGGAGATTATTACAAAATATTGTGATGACATCAGATGCCAGATTGCAAACTCGCTCTTGCCTGTAATGAGCAACCAGAAGATGAATGCCTATCTAAAAGAGATTGCCATACTTTGCCAGATAGAAAAGCCATTGACTTTCCACATTGCTCGGCATACTTTTGCCACAACCGTAACCCTCAACAATGGCGTACCCATAGAAAGTGTATCGAAGATGCTCGGTCATACGAGCATTAAGACAACGCAGCTCTATGCTAAGGTAATGGACCAAAAGATAGGGCTAGATATGCAGCGTCTAGAGTCAAAACTATCTCGGTAATGCTATAAATGATTGATTTATTTCTAGAGATTAAAAATGTATCAGCGAGTATTGTTGGGAAAAGCGATTTATTGACCAAATTAACTTAACTTTATCTTATGAGAGATTTGCCAAATTCAGTTGTTGATCGAAAGAATATTTTGAATAATACCAGTGCGCTCAGGGAGCTATACAGTAGTCTTGATTTTAAGGGAGTATTATTTGAAAATAAATATAGATATACGAAACAACAGGTGGCCAATTACTTTCAGGTAGACGTAAGGACCGTTAATAGGCTTTTGGAGGTCAATAGAAAAGAGCTTGAAGAAAGTGGACAGGAAGTTTTCACGGGAACGAGATTGAAACAGTTCAAGGATCTTATCGCTCAACTGAAGGACATGCATGTCCCTCAGTTGAGCGAAGATGAAGAGAATGAGTTGGTTGGGGCAAGGGCAACGAGCCTAAATGTTTTTACGTTCAAGGCCTTTTTAAATGTTGCAATGTTGTTGCAAGGTTCAGAAAAGGCAAAGCAGGTGCGTAGCGCCATCTTGGATATCGTTATCGATGTACTCAATAAAAAATTAGGTGGAACGACCAAGTTTGTCAATCAAAGGGAAGAATCTTATGTTCCCGCAGCACTGCGTGAGTTCAACTACCGTCAGGAATTTACAAATGCCTTGGATAACTATATCGGTGACTATTCCTTTAAATATTCACAATTGACCGACAAGATTTACCTGAGCATCTTTATGGAAAATGCGAAGGAATATCGCCAGATCCTAAAATTGAACAACAGCGAAAGTGTAAGGTCGACAATGTACTCCGAAGTTTTAGATCTGATATCCGCTTATGAAAACGGATTTGCCGACTGCCTCAAAAAAGAATTTGAAAAAAAGGGAGAAAAGCTTAGGCTTTCAGAAGCCAATAAATTGTTCAAGGACTTTGAGCTCATGACGGATATGGCTTTCCAGCCACTTAAGGAGAAAGCCCGAAGCTTGATGGCAAGCCGGGACATGGCTTTTAGGGATGCCCTTCATGAGCAGCTGCAAGAATATATTTCTGCGGTTAGTCAAGAGGATTTTGAGAGATTTCTGGGACAAAAAAGTAAATCTCTGGAAGAACGGCTTACTGAAAACATGGATGTATTCATACGTTTAAAGGATAAGTGATATGAATCTACTTTATTTCGATCTGGGCCATGCCGTAAAGGAACATGATTTTATTATTGATAAAAGCGGCGGTAGGCATGGCTATAAAGATCTGGGCTTGATAGATAGCGTGCTGGAGCATATGACAAATGATGTTTATTATCCCGAAATTCATGACAAGGCCAGTTATCTGTGTTATTCCATTATCAAGAACCACGCATTTGTGGATGGAAACAAAAGGTCGGCGATAGTATTGACCAGTTATTTTTTAGAGATCAATGGATTAAATTATTGCATTAACACATTTATAAGGGAAATGGAAAACTACGCGGTATATGTTGCCGCAAATTTCATCTCTCAGGAACTGTTATATGCCATAATAAGTTCAATTATCTACGAATATGACTACGGTGAGGATCTGAAGATAGAGATTGCAATCGCCTTAGCGAACCAGCTTCCCGTGCTTGATGATTTGAAAGATAAAAATTCTGATGGTCTGTCCTAATAGAACGGATATGTACGTGACCGCTTTTAAAGTGTCAAAAAGCCTGTAAATGTAATGTTTACAGGCTTTTTTGTTTTCAAAGGATTATCAAAATATGCATAAAAACCCATACTTCTGGTAAGCAATTCGGTGAGCACCTTATAAATATGCTAAGTGTTCACTGGGAGTGTTATAAATGTTTGTTTTGCAGTGTGTTAAATGGTTTTGTGTCTTGTTTGCAAGTGGGGAAATGAACAATTTTGTTTTACTTATAGAAAGTGTTTCTACGTGTTGGGGCATGGGCAATGTAATATGTAGAGGCTATATTTAATATAGCCTCTTTATTTGACAGGGAATTCTACAAACCATAAACCAGATCTTGCCTAGTAGCTAGAGAAATTTCTCTTCGTAGATGCAAAAAGCGGGAATTGAGATGGGCATGTGTGTGGGCTTCCGCAGGCCGAAGATGTGCGGAGGGAAAGACCTATGCTATCTATTCTTCCAGAAGAGAAAAGCTTTCTGCAGATTTTAGTCGTGCAAGCGATAGGATGGTATATCTATTTTTTGCTTGGACGGTCATACGTAGTTCATCTCTTTGCTACATTGACCTTTGCGGGCGCAAACTTTACCATTTTAGGAAAAAAATGGCTATAATTGGCAGTCTATACCAATATTGCTATGCCTACCATTTCCCTTTATGATGACGAAGAGCTGTTGGCCAAGATTGGCCAGGGGGATTCGGACGCCTTTAAGGTAATCTATGACGGCTATCGTAAGATGGTATATTCTTCGGCGCTGAGGTTGTTACGTTCCGAAGAGCAGGCAGAGGAAGTGTTGCAGGAGGTTTTTATGAAACTTTGGTTGTTGAGGAAAGATTTGGTGAAGGTGCGACATCTAGAAAGTTATCTGAGCACATTGGTACGCAACCGATGCCTGAACGTATTGCGCCGCTCAGCGCTGGAACTCAAGGCGGAGGGGGAACTTTCGCTGGATTG
Source organism: Flavobacteriaceae bacterium PS02338 (assembly GCA_029959615.1). Lineage (GTDB taxonomy): Bacteria > Bacteroidota > Bacteroidia > Sphingobacteriales > Sphingobacteriaceae > Pedobacter. The sequence continues at coordinate 982,273 of JASCOD010000001.1, forward strand.
GGCCGAGGAACATAACGAGACCGAGGAAAGGATTATCCTGAACGAGTACCACAGGATATTGAACCAGGGGCTTGAACAGTTGCCGCCAAAGCAGCGAGAGGTTTACCTGCTGTGTTATCGCCAAGGGCTGAAGTACGAACAGGCTGCCCGGCAGTTAGAGATTTCGCCACTTACTGTAAAGACGCATATGCAGGCTGCGCTACGCTCGCTAAGGAAGTATGTGCGCAACCATGCGGATTTCGCTATTTTCCTAATTATTTTGAAAAATCTCTAATGTCCACTACTCCGAAACTATTTTCGGGGTGTCTATACAATAAAGGGCCTTTAGAAAGGTATGGTTCTTTCCATACCATATTTCGTTTTTTATGGAAAAAGAAGAAATAACCGAACTGTATCATAAATACCTTGATCATTCCTGTACGCAGCAGGAGCGGAAAACATTTAAGAGTATTTTGTTGGATCCTAATTTTACCGATGTATTGAAGGAAGTGTTGGATGGCGAACTTCTAGATATGATCGAACTTTCCGATGTGCCCGTAAAACGTTCCGAGGAAATTTTTGTGGGAATCGTTGGACCAAAAACGGTGCCTGTAAGCAGGACCTTGTTTTGGAAAAGGGCTATTGCCATAGCTGCGGTATTCGCAATGGTTTTTTCCGCTGGCTTATGGTATGCAAAATATATTGGGAGCGAACAAGAGGAGATGGTCTTTGGAGGTGATGCTGCACCAGGAAGGAATGGTGCAACGCTGACTTTGGGTGATGGTCGGAAGATTTTAATCGATGATGCATTGGCGGGGAATTTGGTGGAGGAAGCTGGCGTCCAGATTTCAAAAGATGCCGAAGGAAATCTGGTCTATAAGGTGCTGGAAAATAACAATGAGCGATTGACTTATCATACATTGGCCACGACACGGGGGGAACAGGTCCGGGTGCGTTTGCCTGATGGTACCCTCGTGTTTTTGAATGCGGGCTCGTCGTTAAGGTATCCCAGCAGTTTCGCAAAATTGTCCAAAAGGGAAGTGGTGTTGACTGGAGAGGGATATTTCGAGGTAAGCAAGGATAGATTGCATCCTTTTTCGGTGAAGACCGCTAAGCAGCAGTTGGAGGTCTTGGGAACGCATTTCAATGTCGAAAGTTATGAGGAGGACAGGACCAGAACTACGTTAGTGGAAGGATCAGTAAGGGTGACGGAATCCAATGGACTAACGAAGGAGCTGAAACCAGGTCAACAATCTGTACTTTCAGCAAAGGGAATACAGGTGGAAGAGGTAGAAGCAGAGTATGCCGTAGCCTGGAAGGACGGCTTTTTCATGTTCAACAACGATTCACTAAGAGAGATTATGGAACAGGTGGGGCTTTGGTATGATGTGCAAGTAGTCTATCTGGACCCTTCGCTACAACAGGAAACTTTTATTGGGACGATCAACAAGTTCGAGCAGCTGTCCAAGGTACTGGCAATGCTGGAGAAGACCAAAGTGGCCACTTTTAAGGTAGAGGGCAAAAGGATCATCATCAGCAGGAGATAGTATACTATGGATCGGTAGAACGATCAGATTTATAAATCAACATAACCGTTAACCAACAAACTAAAAACATGAAAGAGAAGAGAGAAAGCCAATAGCTATACCCTGTCGGCATCAATAAAAAAGGACTGCGATGTGCTCGAAGTCCTTTCCGTCTGCCGTTAACAACATTGAATAAACAATATTATGGAACCATGACAGGAGCATACATCCGTGGAAAGAGCTGCATCTGGCATAAACAGACCTTCAAATGTATAAAATTTATACGACAAACTTTTTTGTGCCCTTAGGGTACGTACCACAACTCCAAAGAATACTGGATTTCGCTTTTGGTGGTACCGGTAACAATTTTAAAAGAAAATGGCTGATGAGAATTAAGCTGACCACATTGATCCTTTTGATTTCATTGCTGCAGGTCAGTGCGGCAAGTTTTGGCCAACAGTTAACCCTGAACAGGAAGCAGGTTTCCTATGCCAAGCTTTTCTTTGAAATCCGCAAACAGACGGGCTATAATGTATTGGTGAAGAGCACCGCGTTTAGGACAGATGGAAGGATCGATGCGAATTTTCATAGCGCTAGCTTAGAGCAGGTAATGCGGCAGGTCGTTTCGGGCAAGGGATTGGACTATATCATCGAAGAACAGACCATCGTGATCAGGGAGAAGGAACAGTCACTGATAGAGAAGGTGATTGCATACTTTAAAGATATTGATGTATCGGGAAGGGTACTGGACAATAACGGAGATCCTTTGGTAGGAGCTACCATAAGGTTGAAAGGGACTGATAGGGTAACAACGACTGACGTGAATGGAGAGTACATGCTGAGAGGTGTTCCCGAGAACGGTAAGATAACCATCACTTTTGTGGGATATCGCATCATGGAGATTGGTGCAGCGGTAGAGAAAAGGGTGGTAAAGATGGAACTGATCAATAATGAACTGGAGGAAGTGAAGATCAATGCAGGCTATTATTCTGTTTCCAAACGTGAGCTTACAGGAAGTATTTCGAGGGTGGGCGCCAAAGATATCGAGAACCAGCCGGTGAGCAATGTGCTCTCTGCCGTGCAGGGAAGGATGGCCGGCGTCAGTATCGTACAGAGTTCAGGTGTTCCTGGCGGGGGATATGATATACAGATAAGAGGCAAGAATAGTTTGAGAAGAGAGGGGAATGAAGTACTTTATATCATCGACGGAGTACCTCAGTCTAGTGAAACGAGATCATTGTATACGACTTCTATTTTGCCTTTTGCTTCTATTAGTCCTCTCAATGCGCTAAATCCAAATGATATTGAAAGTTTTGAAATCCTTAAGGACGCCGATGCTACCGCTATTTATGGTTCTAGGGGAGCGAATGGTGTAGTTTTAATTACTACGAAACAAGGTAAGGCAGGAAAAACAGAATTGAAACTGAATAGTTCGTATTCGCTGAGTAATGCATTGGGCAAAATGCAGATGATGAATACCGAGCAATATCTGGATATGAGGAGAAAGGCTTTCCAGAATGATAAAATGACACAGTATCCCGCTGCTATGTACGATATCAATGGTGCCTGGGACCAGAATAGGTATACTGATTGGCAGAAAGAGCTGATCGGCGGTACAGCCAAAGCTAAAGTACTTCAATTCTCACTGAGTGGGGGTGCTGTTACAAGTTCTTATCTGATTAGCTACAGCCATAATGAACAGGGTACGGTATTTCCGGCAGATTTTAAGTATAAATCAGATAATCTTAATGGAAATTTTAGCTATCGTACTGCTGATAATAGATTAAATATCGATCTGAATAATACCATTTCTCTTCAGAACAATAACGTCCAAAACACCGATCTTACCAGAAGTATTACCTTAAGCCCAAATGCTCCGGCGCTCTATACGGACGAGGGCAAAATCAACTGGGAGAACAATACATTCACCAATCCGATCGCCTCTCTTTCTAGCGAGTACTTTAACAAAACTACATTTTTTAATAATGGTTTGAAAATAGGCTATAAACTATTCCCATTTCTCTCTCTTAAGCTCAATGGAGGAATGAATTACCAGGTATTTCAGGAAAGGTCACAGAGGCCAAGTACGATGTACAATCCCGCTTTTGGGTGGACAAGCTTGAATTCAATTTCCTCAAAAAACAACAACACTAACTATTCCTACATTATTGAACCACAGGTCACGAGCGAATTCAAAATTGACGATCATAAATTTGATGTGTTAGTGGGTGCAACACTGCAACGGACTTATGGAGACCAAGGAGCAATACAGGGCACAGGATTTGATAGCAATGATCTGATAAATAATATAGCAGCTGCAAAGACCAAAGTCATTTCCGATCAAATCCTCAGCCAATATTTTTATACAGCAGCGTTTGCCAGGATTAACTATCAATTTAAGGATAAATATATTCTCAATGCTACAGCTCGACGCGACGGATCGAGCAGATTCGGTCCACAAAATAGCTTTGGCAATTTCGGAGCCGCTGGCTTCGCGTGGCTTTTTGACCAAGAAGATTTTTTTAAACGACTATCGTGGTTGAGCATGGGTAAATTAAGGGGCAGTATCGGAACGACGGGAAATGATAAGATAGGGGATTACCAGTACCTGCAGACCTACATTACCTCTGCAAGTATCTATAACGGAGTAATTGGCCTGAACCCGGCAAGATTATTCAATGAAGCTTTCAGCTGGGAAAGTACGCTCAAAAGAGAACTTGCGCTAGACCTGGGATTTTGGCAAGGTAAAGGAAGTTTGTCTGTTGCATATTACAGTAATATATCGTCTAATCAATTGGTAGGTATCCCGCTTCCGTCTACAACAGGTTTTTCGACGATCCAATCAAATCTGCCTGCTAGGGTTCGCAACACGGGCTGGGAGTTTGATGCTTCTTTCCAACTGCTAAACAAAGGTGAACTAAAATATGAGACGTCGATAAACTTAAGTATCCCGAGGAACAAGTTATTAGAATTCCCCAATTTAGCAGGATCTACTTATGCTAATCAGTATGTAGTCGGATTTCCGATGACGATAGCGAGACTATACCAATTCGAAGGCGTCGATCCTGCTAACGGACTCTATCGCTTTAAGGATTTCAATAATGATGGCGCTGTTACAAGACCCGATGATAATAAAGTAGTCAAAAACCTTGGCGTAAATTTCCATGGAGGTTGGTCGAACAGTCTTCGTTTTAAACGTTGGTCGGCATCAATTCTTTTTCATTTCGTGAAGCAACAGAGCTACAATTATAACTATTCAATGCCCCTTCCAGGTGGGTTTGGAAATCAAGCCATTGAAGTTCTCGATGCTTGGTCCACAGCCAATCCAAATGGGGCCTATATGGAGTATTCGGCGGGATATGATCCAAAAAAAGTTTCGTTAAATTCATTGTTTATGAGCTCGACTGCCGCAGTCAGCGATGGCTCCTACATTAGACTTAAAAATGTGCAATTGAACTATAGTATTCCTGTTCAAAAATTGGGGCTCAAGAATGCAACTATATATGTTCAGGGACAAAACCTGTTAACCATTACCAATTATTTTGGCGCAGATCCGGAATTTATCACACCTGGTTGGCTACCACCGATGCGGACTTATTCATTTGGTCTACAGGTAGGGTTCTAATAGTTTATTTTATTATAAATAAGAAAAATATAATGAAAAATATATTTAAATCAACACGTCTATCCGTTTTGGTGACTTTACTTTCGCTTAGCTCGCTAAGCTGTCAGAAACTAATCGAAATCGATTTCCCCAACAATCAATTGCCGATTGACCTTGTATTTGGAGACGAACAAACGGCAGAAGCTTCCTTAGCGGGACTATATGGAGGGCTATGGGATGCCTCGCTGGTATCAGGCGGTTCCGATGGTATGGGCGCTACCTTGGGTATATATACAGATGACCTTTCAACCGTATTTACAGCTACCAATAACAGTTTTGCAGATATCCATAGGAACCTGTTGCTATCTACAAACAGCGTTGTCAGCAGCGCCTGGACGAATGCCTATAAGCAGATATTTATGGCAAATAGCATCATCGAAGGTGTAGAAAAATCAAAGACGCTTTCCGAAGCTTCAAAGAACCGTATTAAGGGAGAAGCCATCTTTATCCGGTCGATGCTCTATTTTTATCTCTACCAGATTTTTGGAGAAATTCCCTATGCCATTGTAACCGACTATACGGTCAATAAAACCCTGGCAAGAATGCCAAAGGACCAATTCTTGGCAAAAGTTGAAAGTGATATGGCTTTAGCTGTAGCGCTGTTACCAGTAAACTACCGAAATGCCGAACGTATATACCCGAATAAGGCCACAGCCGAAGTGCTTTTGGCGAAACTTAAAATGTTGCTAGGTAAATGGTCCGAGGCAGAACAATTGTCCAATTCGGTACTGAATCAGTCTGGCTATGATTTCCAAAACGATCTTTCCAAAATCTTTCTGAAAAGCAGCACCCACATTATTTGGCAATTGAAGCCCAGAAATGCCAATGATGCGACTAAAGAAGCTGTATTATATAATTTTACCTCGGTGCCTACGTCTTTTATGCTAAATACCGATCTTATTAATTCCTTTGCCCAGAATGACCTACGTAGACAGCACTATTTTACGGCAGTGACTTCTGGTGCCCAGGTTAATTATAAGCAAACAAAGTATAAAATTACCACGGTAACAAATACAACTGAATATTCAGTCATCTATAGATTGGAAGATGTGTATCTGATGCTTGCAGAATCTTTGATTTCACAAGGCAAGGTGGACCAAGCAATACCGTACATCAACCGTACCAGGCAACGAGCCGGATTGAGTGCGCTAGCCTCCTCTATGCCAAAGGATCTGGCAATGGATGAATTACGGGATGAACGCAGAAAGGAATTTTTTGCCGAGCATGGCAATAGATTCTTGGATCTAAAGAGATGGGGAATCCTGGACCAACTTAGCGTTGTAAAGCCCAATTGGGATGTCCATCATCAATACTGGCCCCTGCCACAAAATGAAATGTTGCTGAACTCAAATCTTAGACCTCAAAATAACGGATATCAATAATGAAGAAAATATTAATATTATTATGCGCATTTTGTTTCTGGAATTCCAATGCGATAGCCCAGTCTTTTTCCTACCTTGATTCTGTCGTTAAAAAAAGCTCCATGATTACAAATCACCAAATCTCTACAAATGGGAAATGGGTACTGTTTCACGAAATGTATGGGCTCTCAACAAATGATATCGAATTCTGTATCATGAACACTGCTTCCAGAAAACAGATGGTCAGGAAAAAAAATGCCAGCAAAGTAGGCTTTGCATTTGATGACGAAGCCTATTGGCTTGTAGGCAATCAAGCAAAGAGGATGTCTATGTCTACCGGTAAAACAGTAGATTTCAATGGGGTAAAAACAATAGGCTACGACGATGTCCAGAAGATCTTGGTCGTGCACTATAACGAAAAAGCGGCAGGGAGATTGGAATTTTATGACAAGTCAGGTAAGATGCTTCATGCAGATGAAAACATTACCTACTGGAAATCGCTTTCGGAAAACATAGCATTCATCAAAAAGAGCGGAGACAAGTACCAAGTCTTCCAGTGGAAAAATGGAAGTGTCAGTTTGATTTTTGAGAGCACTGAAGAAATCTATGATTTATTGGACAGTAAATCCGATATCAAGGGCCAGGTTCTCTATCTTAGGAATGACAAAAAGGCAAAAAAAAATATCTTTGTTGGTCAGAAGATATCGGATCATAGCGTATTAAACAACCTTTTTGATCTAGGGGACAACTATGAACTGTCGATATTTGATTCTCCAGTACCCAATGCATTATTGTTGGAGATTACCCGTATTGGAGCAAAGAAGCCGCAGCAGCTCGTAGATATCTGGTATAGTGTCGACAAAAATCTAAAAGAAAAATATATCCCCTATGAACGTCAAAAGTCGATGGTACTTTGGTATCCGCTCGTAAACAAGATAGTTACCCTTGGCGACAATAAGTTTACGAACACATTATCCGTAAACAATCCTTCAACATTCATCAATTTCAACGAAAGCGAGCTTGAGGACTACACTACCCTATTTACTCCACTTAATTTATATACCTATAATACGGTAAAAGCCCAAAGCAAACTTTTGACCGAACGAATCGAGGATTTATTAAGGGTAGATCCTTTTGGAAAGTGGCTACTATGGAAAAAAGGACAGGGATGGACTATCTATAACATAGAGAGCAAGATACGTAAGCAATGGGATAATTTCAAAGAAGCAGAACCTTATTTTCTTTCAGAAAATGTACTGATCTGGATAAACGGAAACGAAATTTGGGAGCACCATCTAGCTACAGGAAAACTGGAAAGGAGAATGGTAGCAAATGGGCACAAGATTTCTATTGCAAATTCCAAAAGGATTTTTATACCTGGTTCGACACAATATGATGCAATATCCAGAAAGGTGATAAATGGTACTTCGTTATTCCTTGAGGTTAAGGATTCAACGCTTTACACCACCAGCTACATCTCTTTACAAGGGAAGCGTATAACTACAATCATTCCGGCTACTACCCGTGCCATCAGTAGATTCTACTCAAGTGCAGATGGGAAATATTGCACGTGGCTAGAAGAAGATTATAATTGCCCAGCTATCATAAATGTTTGGAATAGTGACACACAAAAAGCCACAGAAATCTACCAGACGGGAAAAGATGATCTTCACGTCAAAAACATCCAGAAAAGGCGTCTTTATTATAAAGGTGTACATGGGGAAACTCTTTCTGGCGCATTATTAATACCAGCTGACTTCAATGAGAAAAAGAAATATCCAGTAGTATTGTATATATATGAAAAGGTCAGTTACCGTAGCAACGAGTTTCTCAGACCGAGTATACAAGAGCCTGATGGGTTCAATGCTAGGATATTATTGGAAATGGGATATATGGTTTTTCTTCCAGATATCTCCTATGGTGAAAAAGGAGCTGGGCTTTCGGCATTGGAGTGTATAAATAATGCACTAGATGTCCTGTTAACGGTCTATCAGGTAGATTCAGAAAGAATAGGTTTATGTGGGCACTCCCATGGCGGCTACCAGACAAGTTTTATCGCAACCCGTTCAGACCGATTTAAAACATTTATCGCTGGCGCTCCCATTACAGACATCATGTCTCATTACCTTACGATAAACCTTGGGTTTAAATGGCTAGAATATAGACGTGTGGAACGTGCACAGCTGGATATGAGACAAAGTTTCTCAGAGAACAAGCAAAAATACTGGGATAATAATCCCATCAATAATGCGATGAACGTAAAGGCCCCGGTATTATTGTGGCATGGGAACAAGGATACTAACGTACTCCCAAGACAATCGATGTCATTTTATAGTGCACTACGTAGGGATAATGTTCCTGTAGTTGCCTTGTTTTATCCCGAAGAGAAACACTCTCTGGCGACCATAGACGCACAATACGACCTTAATAGAAGAATGATCGAATGGTGGGGATATTTCTTGAAGGACAGAAAAGATGTGGATTGGATCAACAAAGAGATGAAGCCTACCAAATAGTTGAAGTTTAAGAATTTAGATTAGTTAATAAGCAAACGGAGGTCAGCTGGATAGCGCCTTCGTTTTGTTTTCGAGAAATTGTTTTTAAAATACTCGTTTTGCAACGATACTTGCTTTTGGAATATCCCCAAGTGACAAGCAAAAGAATAAGTCGGGCTTTGGCTTGGTTTCTGGCGCTAAGGGCGAGCTTAAAAACTGTTTAATAAATTAGTCTTTTTTTGCACTATAAAAAAATACGGAATTTTCTCCAGTTTTATCTTCTCTATTCAAAAGTCCTTCTTTGTACATTCGTTCAAATGCTTTTGCGATAACTTTAGGTTCAAATTCTTTATTGTATTTAGGGGTGTGTTTAATATAATTGGCTACATCTTTAGTTCTACGGCCTATCTTCAAAAAATCGTCGTAGATTAAGGTGTTTCTCAGAAAATCAGCTACAACATTTTCTTTTGCTCTACTGGTGAAATAAGTATTGTTTGAAGCATTGTTTTTATAAAATTCTTTGAGTAGAGGTATTTCGTCTAGTCGTTTTAGTTTGATTTCTTTTTCAGAAAACAGTTTTTCAATTTTGATACTAAACAAGCTAGCAATTTTATTTAATGTAATTTGAGAAGCACGTGTCTTTGCCATTAGAATTTTTCTTATAGTAATGGTAGAGAGATTTGTGGCCTCAGCTATGCCAATAATACTTAAATCAGCCTGCTTCATCAAGCTTTTCAGGTGTTTCTGTAAAACAATATTATAATCTATTTCACTCATGATAGGTAAAGTGAGATAGAAGTTTGGAGACAATTATTAAATAGTTATTTAGTTTTTGACTTTTAATGTTTATATTTGATTATTGTAAATAGGTATTAATAAGAGTCTTGTGGTCAAATTCTCACGCCGCGACACAAGACAGCAGATTAATACCCATATCTATGCGTAGATGTATATATTTGTACATCGAAATAGATGTGGGGCTGCTGTAAATCCATGTTGCGTAAGGCGTGAGAAACTTTAAGTGACCGTGGTATGTAGCCCCACATGTATTATCTGGGCTACTTTGCCAATAAGACTCGTATAAACAAATACGAGCATGAAAAATCGTTTTATTCATTTGTATACTAAGCTCATTAGTTTGGTAAAGCGTAATCCAGAATAATAGCCGAGTTTAAAGCGGCTGTGTATTCGTTTAGGTTAGTAATTCAACAGCCGCTTTTTTTGAGCTTGCTTCGTACCTCGCGATGGCGTGGAAGAAACCAAACAACCAAAAGCTAACGAACTAAACAACTAAATCATGTTCAAAAAAATAACGCTTTTAAGCGTATTGGCTGTGCTATGCCTTTACTTTACGGTACTGGCACAACAGCGAATAACCATAACAGGCAACATTGTAAACGCAGATGGGCAACCCATCTCTGGTGCCACCATTGCCACCAAAGATAAAACCAGCACTGCCCAAAGTGATAAAGACGGCAATTTCAGATTGCCCAATGTAGCCATTAGAAGCGGCATTGTGATAACCAATATTGGTTACGTTACCAAAGAAATAATTACTGATAGGATTGCACTGGGCAAAATTGTACTGGAAGCCGTCCAGCAGAATTTGCAAGAAGTAGAAATTGTAAATACCGGTTACCAAGCCCTGCCAAAGGAAAGGGCTACGGGTAGTTTTGAGGTAGTTGGCCACAAACTGATTGAAAGGTCACAGTCCTTTAATATACTAGAACGCCTAAACGCCATAGCGAGTGGTCTTCTTGTAAATAGCGGTCTGCCTACACAAGGAGGAGCAAACAATGCCAAGATTGCCATACACGGTAGGAGTACAATTTTTGCTAATGCAGAGCCGCTGATTATTTTAGATGGTATGCCGTATGAAGGGAATATCAACCAAATTAACCCGGCAGATATAGAAAATATTACTTTACTGAAAGATGCAGCAGCCGCTTCGATTTGGGGTACAAGGGCTAGTAACGGTGTAATTGTACTCGTTAGTAAGGGCGGAAAATATAACAATAAGCGGGAGATAGGATATATGAGTAGCTATAACATAACAGCTAAGCCAGATCTGTATTATAATAAAGGTATGGATGCGGATGCATATATAGACTTGGAACAGTTTCTCTTTGACAGGGGATTCTATACTTCGGCAATAAATAGTGGCTACCGAGCCATAAGCCCTGCTGTAGAAATATTTAACGATTTAAAGAACGGGCAGATTAGTTCAGTTACAGCTGCAGATAAAATAGCAGAGCTAAAACAGCATGATATAAACTCACAACTTGAGGATTATTTATACAGGAGAAAAGAGCAACAGCAGCATCATTTGAATATTTCTGGTGGATCTGCACAACTTAATTATTATCTATCTGGTACGCTTCAAAAAAGTATTGACAATTTAGTAACCGATAGTTACAAAAGGACATCGCTAACCAATAAGAACAACTACTTGTTGACTAAGGGACTAAATCTGAGTACAGACCTTAATTTCTCATCGGCCGAAACACGCCATAAAACAGATGTCTATATCCCGTTTACGCCCTATGATCAAATCGCCGATGAGCAGGGTAGGCCACTGGTAGTGACCACTGCCGCTACATTTAGGCCGACCTATACGGATACAGCTGGAGGGGGATATCTGCTCGATTGGAAATATAAACCTTTGGGAGAATTTACGTCAAATGCGAAAATTAAAGAGAAACAGTACAGAGCCATGTTTGGTTTAAGATATGCAATTTCGCCGATGCTGTCGGTCCAAGCCAATTACCAATGGCTTGCAGAATGGAGAGACCAGGAGCGTCATTATGATCTGGACCGTTACTATACACGCAATTTTATCAATAAGTTTTCAACGTTTGAGGCTGGCCAATTGCTAAGAAAGGTACCTCTTGGGGATATCATGGAAATGAATAAGAGTGAGCTGACTAGCCACAATTTTAGGCTGCAGGCCAATATTGACAAATCCTTTGGTCACCACCATATTTTATTCATAGGCGGTTATGAACAACAGGAGTCCAAAAAGATAGTATTTAGCCAAAATATGTATGGGTATGATCCAGACACAAGATTAAATGGAAATGCAGGTATAGATCCCAGCAAACAGTATCCGCTATACTATGCTCCAGAGCTGACCGAGCAGATTGGCACCTTTCCTTCAATGAGCCATTTTCAGAATTTTAACCAATCTTTCTATGGTAACTTCTCCTATACGTTTCATGACCAATATATTTTTTCTGCAAGTGCCAGAAAAGACGAATCGAATCTATTTGGTGTAGAGAGTAATCGAAAAGGCGTACCATTGTGGTCAGTGGGTTTGTCGTGGTTATTAAAAAACAAGCAATCTGTGCCGTGGTTAAATGAACTGAAACTTAGAGCTACTTACGGATATAATGGAAATGTCGACAAAACGGTCTCTGGAGTGCTTACGTTTAGGAATAGCGGTCTTTTGAACATATGGGGCAGCAATTATTCCCGCATAGCTAGCCCATTAAACCCTTACCTTACATGGGAGCAGGTAGGTAACACCAATCTTGGTATAGACCTAGCAGTTTTCGATCATCGAATTAAGGCAAGTATCGATATTTATGAGAGAAAAGCAAAAAATCTTATTGGAAACCATCCGATAGCGCCACAGTCTGGCCTGACTCAGTTTAAGGGTAATGGAGCCACCATACTTACCAGGGGCTTGGACGTAATGCTTAATACCCACAATCTTAAAGGAAGTTTAAATTGGTTAAGCTCACTTTTGGTCAGTTACAACAAAGACAAGGTAACCAGCTACAAGACCAGACAAAGTTCCAATTACAGTATAATAAGCCAAAATTTTGGTAATCCCTTGGAAGGCTATCCCTATTATGCTGTATATAGTTTTCCATCGGCAGGCCTGAACGATAAGGGCTTGCCCCGAGGGTTTTTGCAAGGAAATATAAGTGACGACTATACGACTATCATTAACCAGCTTGATCCTGCCCAGATTGTTTACCATGGCAGTGCAAGTCCGGTTTGGTTTGGAAATTTATTAAATACGATAAGGTACCATAATATCGAACTATCGTTCAATATTATTTTTAAACTGGACTACTATTTTAGAAGGACAAATGTTTTTTCGGGAGGAACATACAATCATACCGTAACCGATTTTGAAAAACGATGGCAGAAGGCTGGAGATGAAGCGTATACCGTAATTCCTGCTCTTGTATACCCCAACAATAGCGCCATGACATCATTTTTTCAGTTTTCCTCAGATCTTGTAGAACGTTCAGACCATGTACGCCTGAATGACATTAGGATTATGTACAGTTTTGGTAATAGTGCCCTTTTCTTCAAAAAGTTGAGACAAGTTCAACTTTATGCACAGGCCAACAACGTTGGTATAATATGGAAAAAAAACAATATAGGTCTTGATCCAGATGTGGTTACTTCTGGAATTCCAGCTCCTTTTACCACTACGATAGGACTAAACATAAAACTTTAATCATGAAAAAAATAATGACAATGTTACTTGTTGCCAGTTTAATGGGATGCAATAAGAAATTGGATATAAAAACAGATAGTTCCCTAGTTATTCCCAAGACCGTACAGGAGTTCGAAAGCTTATTAGATAATGTAGACGTGATGAATACAACACCAGGATTGGCACAGTTATCAGCTGATGAATATTATATTCCAAGTTTAGCTAATTTTAACTCACTATTTTCTGAGATTACAAGAACGGCCTATCTATGGGAGGCGGATATATACAAAGGGCAACAACAGATTTTAGACTGGAATGCCCCGTACACGCAAATATTTTATAGTAATAGCGTTCTAGATCTTGTTGAGCAATATGGGCCGGATCATAAAGTAGGGTTTGGCCGGGTAAAAGGTTGGGCCTTATTTGTAAGGGCATATGCACTTTACAGTTTATTGAGTAACTTTTCCAAAGCCTATGACCCCGCAACTGCAAGTACTGATCTGGGTGTTCCGTTAAAGCTCAACGGATCGGTGACACAAATAACAAATAGGGCAAGTGTCGAATTGTGTTACAACCAGATTATTGCCGATGCCAAGAGCGCTGCTGAATATCTGCAGGCGGAAATTGAGGTAGATAAAAGAAATAGACCATCCAAGATAGCTGCATACGCATTGTTGGCAAGAGTGTACTTGAGTATGAGAAGGTATGCCGAGTCTGAAGATTATGCAAATAAAGCTTTGACAATGCACAATAAGCTTATAGACTATAATACCTTAACCATTTCAAATACCTCGTCTTTTGCCAACAATAATGTCGAGACAATTTATTATTCCAGACAAGTGACCTTGTACTCACAGGCAAGTTATTCCACAGGAGCATTGTATGGTGTGGATACTGCAATTATTAAAAGATATACACCTTCAGACTTGCGCAAGCCAGTTTATTTTAGACTTAATGCAAATGGTAACTATGCTGCAAGCAAAGGAATAAATAGTGCACAAAATTATCCTTTTACGGGCTTGGCTACCGATGAAATGTATTTGATAAAATCAGAATGCCTAGCCAGACGTAATCAAGTTGACAGCAGCATGTTCTGGTTGAATAATCTTTTGGTTAACCGTCATAAGAAGGCTGAATTTATTCCTGTATCGGCATTGAACAAAGAGCAGGCATTGAGTTTGGTGTTGCAGGAAAGACAACTTGGGCTTATTTGGCGTAGCCTAAGGTGGACAGATTTAAAAAGACTTAATCTGGAAGGTGCAAATATCTTGCTTACCCGAAAACTGGGTGGTCAGACACATACACTTCAACCAAATAGCTCTAAATATGTATTGCCTATTCCAGATGATGAAATAAAATTGAGTGGTATACAGCAGAATTTAAGATAGGAGGAAAAGGAATGTATTACAAAATATTGATTATCGTAATTTTCTTTTTCAACCGGTCCGCTTTTGCCAGCTTTGAGCCTGTTTTTTTGAGTGGCCGCATAGGAAAGGAGGTGAAAGATAAATTTGGAGCTTCTTCAATCATTTTAAGAATTAAGCAAACTACTAATTTAAACAGTAAGGGAACAACCTATAGAGTACCCATTTCAGAAACTGGCTATTTTGAAATAAAACTGGATGTTTATTCAGCTTATACCCATCTGTCTTTCGAAATGCAGGACAGTATTGGAAAAGATATCGTATATAACTTGGCTGATCCAAATTGGAATCCCCTAAAGCAGACCTTCTTGTTTAAGAGTGGTGATTCGGTACGGGTAGATATTTTAAGGCATGGATACTTGAGGTTTTCTGGACGAGGCGACAAAAGACTGAACTGTCAGGCGCAGATACATGGAATAATTGCCATTCCCGATATTGGTGTTGAGAGATGTAATGAATTAATGGCAAGAAAAGAGTTTTCCGCTGCGGCTAAACTTAGAAAAAATCTGACTAAAACAGCCATTTGCTCACGGCTGTTATTGTTGGAAACATATAGGGACGAGATAGATTCCATTGCATTTCAAATGATTAAGATAGATGCAATATATTCTGCAGAAATGAAAAAAATACAACCTTTGGTTAACTGGCAAATGAAGTTCGGGAGAAATACTGATCTAAGCCAATTACTGAAGGAGGAAGTGGCGCCCGGCATGGATAGATACGACGATGAAGCCTTATTGAAGTCGGCTTATTATGCAGATTATCTAGTCCAGAACCTCTATATATCTCACTTTATTAATGGTGGCTCCAGTACCGTCAAGATTTTTGAGCATTTATATGGGCTGATCGTTAGGGGAGGCTATAAACAAGAGTTGGCTGATAAGTTGATTTTAGTACTGTTTGAGCGCTTTGGTAATGAGTATTTTGATGAGTCCAAATCACTGATTAATGAAGCTCTAAGCTATACGAAGGATAAAAAATATCATATGCTTTTGGCAAATTGGAAAGCTGCTCAATTTGAAGCATATGCTTTTAGATTAACAGATACTATTGGGAAAATACACACCTTGGCCGATTACAGGGACAAGGTCGTGGTCGTGGATTTATGGTATACTGGCTGCCCCAATTGCGTTTCTTTAAATACCGCAATGGCTAACGTTATCGAATATTTTAAGGGGAGAAATGATATTGTCTTTATCACCGTTAGTATTGATAAGGATAGAAACAAATGGATTAATAGTGTAAAATCGGGTAAATATACTTCTGAAGGAACTATTAATTTATATACTAGTGGAATGGGTCAAAACGATGGGCTGATTGAAAATTATAATTTTATTAGCTATCCGGCACAATTAATAATTGATAAACAGGGAGCTTTAATAAGCTCTAATCCTCCTCGGCCAGATGTGGAAAATAATATCCGTTCTTTTATTGATATATTGGAGCGAAATTTATGATGGGATATTAAAATTAACAAATGGTGAGACGTTAATAAAAAATCAAAAAATGAGTAAAACGGCAATTTCCAAATTGCCGTTTTACGATAATTATAAGTATGCTATTGTACTTTAAGTAATAGCGGCTAAATTAATTATCATGTACCTCATATAATTATTGATAGGAGCCTGGATCTCCATTAATGGCTGTCCAGTTTCCTAAAGGTAAGTTGCCTTCTGGAAACTCGCTAACAGTAGGTACCTCCTCGCCTTCAAAGGTTATGGTACAGTAGAAATCATCTTCTTGACAAGAAGTTCCTTCTGGAGGTGTTTCTAGATAGCGATCATTCTCACCATCGTGATAATAAATTTTTGAAGCTAATGTGCTCTTTTTATTCTTAAAGGCACTTACAGTAAATATCAGGCCGAACGCCAATACCAGCGCTGTTAGGCCAAAAGTCAATTTTTTTAAAAAACTCATATTGTTATTCATCACCAAGCCTCTTTTTATAATAGCAAAAAGGAGGAAAAACTTTATTTTTATGTAATTATGTTAAGGGTGTCTTTGAGCAGACCTCACTGAATTCCTTTGTGTCCCTGATACATTGGTCTTCATTTCCCGGATAGCCCTGCCCGGCTATCCGGGTTTATCTTGAACAGGGCAAATCTACGTTGATGGATTATTCTGTTGGTAGCTCTCTTTCGGGCGTTGGGGCAATAATAAATAGTCGATAGGAATATATTAGATACCGCAGCTGTCGACAGATAATACTTAATGAAACGGATAAACAGCCGTGCCAAATGGGCAAGCATTGCCGTTAAGGATATGATCCTGGCAATGTCTATTAATTTCGCTGCATCTAACATTTTCATTTTTTTACCTCTTTATTTTTTATTCCCAAAACTCCAGCAGTGCGGCCTTGGCTCCACCTGCCCATACATTGTTTGCACTTTAAGGTTGTACCCACCTTCCCTGCACCAGAGGCCGAAGACATCTTGCCAGTACCGTCGGCACCTATTGTTTTGGCAGCTGTACCTCCTGGGGGCTGCCAAATTTTATCTGGTGCATTACCGTAGGGAATGGACGGTTAGGATCCCGGTACTCCCCATCACATTTCTTTTCAGTTCTATATAGCAGATTGCTCAGGTTAAATCAGATGTACTCTCCACAACTTAATCTGTCGATAATCCCATTTACAATGATCTGCTACTTGGCAAACACCCGGATTTTATTAAACGCTATGTGTGCCTTATTTTCGACTATTGCTCCTGTCACCGAAGCAAATAAAAGGAAAAATAACTGGCCCATTGGGTAGTGAAGGGGTAGGGTTTTAAACGGCTTTACGGAGGTTTAAAGGGCAGTAGGGTAAGCTTTCTGGAGAAATTAGAATTAAATCAAAAAACAAAATCGCTTTTTTATGCGCTTTAAGAGGTGTTTTTAAATGTCAAAAATATGTAGGGGGTAAGAAATGTGATCCTACCCCCTTTTTGAAAATAAATGCTGATTTTGTCGGTTTTTGCTACAGATCAAAGTCTTCCACGAGCTTTTTTTGTATACTGATGCTCCTTTGATAGTACTTGATGGCAGCATTTCGATCAATTTTGTCGAAATTTAATAGGGAATTTAAAGACGGGTTCTTGGCGCCGATACTCCGATTGTGCCTACAATAGGCCTCAGCTGCCGCTTTTTTGGTCGGATAATCGTACAGGTGGAGCCCGTAATTGTAATGAAACTCAAGGGCCAGCTCATCAATACTTAGATTGTGCTTTAACCGCTGCGAATCTTCGGAGCTCTTCACCTTCATTTCTTCTTCTGTAAATGCCTTTAAAATACCTAGATGTTTGGCCAGCATCGTTCCCAGGCCTTCGGCATCTTTATGGTAGGCCATATCTGGTAAAACCTGCGTTTGTTCCAGCCACAGCTTTTTCTTAAAGAAAAGTTGAAGCTGGTTATCATAGATCTTAACCGAGGATATCTCATTTTCCTGTTCCTTTGCCAAAACCTTATAAATCCCCATGTGGTTGAAGTTATATTTTAGCAGGAGCTGTTTTAAACGCATGTTCCAGTCTTTGTCCCTTTTGTCGGCGGCAAGTGCTTTAAGCCGCTGTATAAAGATGTCAAGATAATATTTATCAGCATAGCTGAGTTCCGGATATCTGTAGACCCGAAATGGGTCTTTAAACGCTTTTATTAACTGCCTCAGTAGCGTTTCTGAAATATTCTTCGCTTTGAGCAGGCCCGTTATTTCCCTGCAGTCGCCGGTGAGGCGGCGATGAAGGTCCAGTACCTCAAAAGCTGGCAGCGGATGACTGCCATCCAGCAGAAATTTGTACTCCTGTTCGATGTACCTCAACAGTCCGATGATGGGATGCAATGCCTGGTTAATGGTGGGATTGGTCTCGGTATGGTTGAATAGGGTATTGGACAGCCTCATGATGGCATACCTGTACCAGTTCAGAATATCCGAGATCTTGTGCACCTCCTGTGTATCGTTAAATGCGGAAAACAAGAATTCTTTTAACGTTTCGCATTCGGTTTTTATACTGTCTGCCAGCACATGGTTTTGTGTAGGGTAACTTACAATAAGAGCTCCTACATACTTTTTTAGTGTACATAGTTTAGTTTTCATATTTTTTGATATATATGGGAGCTATGCCATACTAAGGGCATACGCTGTTATTTTCGTTAAATCTTTGATTGATCGGTCCGCCTGTGAATTGTTGGCCTGCTTCCTGTAAGGACCGGGAAGCACCGCGACGGGTTGGGGTATGAGCCCGTAGCCGCAGATTGAAAATACAAGTTATGAATTATTCTCTTATTAAAAAATAGCTAAATACAATAATACATATCCTAAATCCCAGAGCGCACGAATCTTTACTCGAGAGCAGGGGTAAAGACGTACACTGTATTAAGGTTCATTGAAGAGTGGAGGGACGATATTGCAATTTAAGGGAAAGAGCAAAGCCCGAACATCCATCCGGGCAATTGCTATCATTATTAACTAAAATTGGTTTTGATTCTCTTTTTGCATTCGCTCTTTAACCAAAGGGTAATCCTTTTTTCTATTTTTAAATGGTCTGCATTTTGAGAAGAACATACGGTAATATCGTTTATCCTAAAATTTTGCGTACACTCGCTTATCAACAATACAGTTGACCGTTAAAGGTCTATTTTAGATACTGATCAAACCAATCAAGAGTATACTTAGTTGCTTTATATTGATTTTCAGGTCTAAGTAAAACGTGCCCTTCATTGGGGTACAACAATAATTCCACTGGCTTATTTAAACTCCTCAAGGCGATAAACATAGCAATGCTCTGTTCGAAGTCTACGTGGCGATCCTGCTTGCCCGCCCATAATCTTAGCGGGGTATTAATCTTATCTGCGTTGAAGATGGGATTATTGTCGAGATAAGATTTTTTATTCTGGTAGAAGTCTCCATCAAAACGAAAGCTTTGATCAATATACTTCCACATATTAGGCCTGTGATTGGTTTTACTTACAGAAAAGTAAGACGCGGTAATATCTGTCAGTGCGGAACCTGCGATAGCAGCAGCAAACATATCTGTATGTGCTATTATGTAGCATGTCTCATAGCCACCAAATGATTCACCTATTAATCCCAAGCGTTTACTATCTAAATTGTAATAGCCCGAAACCACATCAATTGCCGTTTTCACGCACCTTAACGCAGACTCCCCGGGTTCATTAATTTGATAAGTAATCCTGGGAAGAATAATAATATAACCCTCCAAAGCTGCAACAGTACGGTTGAAACCAGGCTCGTTGTAATACGAAGGGCTGGAAAAGGTACTGAACGTTGCTGCCTTATTTTCATAGATCCATACAATGGCGGGGTATTTCTTGCTTTTATCATAGTCTGGAGGCAGGATCACACTGACATAGGTAGCTACATTATTTGCATCTTTAAATGGAATAAAAGTTGCTTTTGGAAAATCATTTGCCCTAAATGCTTCCGTATTTGAGGTATAAATATCCTTAGACAAGTTTTGATAGACAGAGTAGGACTTTAAAGTATATGGAGAATTGGCATTTTCCCTAGTGTACGAAAAATTATCTTTTCCACATACAAACCCATCGAAATGATAAAGATCCAAATTTTCTATGGTCTTAAGCTTACCCGCATGCCATATGGCCAGCCCTTCTTTAATACCGTCCTGATGTTTCAGCTTTACAAGTATATAGTCCTCCATAATCCTAAGAGAGTTATTCCATTTCAGGTTGCCAGAACTAGTCGCTTTGGGCCGATTCAATATCTTGAAGTGGACTTTGGGATCTTCTGATCTGGTCAGATTCTTGAACATACCAGAATTGATATTATACTCCCAAACGTTGCGATTTGAAACAAGGTAGACCTTCAGCAGATCCCTTGAAAAATTGAGCGTTTCTAATGGCTGAATATTGTTTTTGTTCTGTCTGTTGAATTGATAAAAGTCCTCACCAATTTGTTTTGTAAGGTTTCTAGCTACTTTAGTCCTTATATCATACGCCCACCAATCTTTACCTTCAAAATAAAACAGGACTCCGTATTCGGTAGGAAAGAACTGCGCCGTTCTTTTAATTTGGAATTCCACTTCATTGGTATAAACATTTCTGATCCTGATAGAGGGGACCATGAATTCGGTATCAAAGTCACCGTTTGCAAATTGTAAAACCTCCAACAGATATTTATCCTGGAAGATCAGGTATCTCTGAGCCACCTCTTTATTGCTTGGATTTAATACGATCTGGTCCGTAGACACATTGATCAACAAACTTTCGAAAGCGCCAACACTACGACTATCGTAATTAGGCTTCAGCGCTTTGTCCTCCCAATGCCATAACTCTATGCTGTCCTTATAGGAAATGGCCGGTTTTCGGTATGTTGCAACAAGCATGTCCCAATTACCAAAACCAAAAGATGAGTATTTGTTTAGCACATCATCTAAATTTTTGGAGAATGTCCTTTTGCCTGTCCAGTCATAGTATTCAACCCGAAACTTCCCTTTGTCCAGCAAGAGGAATTTGGACATTTTATGCAGTGTATCTGCCGTATGGCCTTTAAAGTTATTGGAGGTGATGTGGTCAATATTCGCTAGTGTTACACCGGACTTACGGCTGAGCAGACAGGTTTTCGTATCACCTACTACCAATAGTAGCTCATCGTCTAGCTCTTCTATCTTGAACACATCATTCATTATTTTAACGACATTATGTGCCTTATCTATCTTGAAAAGCTCCTTGGAACGACTTATTGCGAATCCATAGGTAAGGTTCTTCGTAAAAAAGAAGTTACTTACATTCTTCTCTACAGTTATTTTTTTTCCATTTATTAAATCGGCTAAGGTCAAGTTTCCACTGCGCTGTAATAAGACGAAACGCCTGTTGTCCAATAATTGATTACTGGCACCTACGAATGTCATGCTATCTTTCGAAACTGTATTGATCAATACCGTGATATTTTCTGCATTGTCATAAGACTTTAAAAATACATTCCACTTTCCATCTTCACTTATACCCTGGTTGATCAGTTTATACCAGCTCCCGAAGTAGTTTTCCCTCGATGGGACTTGTGCAGCGACAGATTGGAGACCCAACACAAGGGTCAACAGCAATATCCTCATTAAATTAATAGCCATTATTCTGCGGATTGAGATTTGGATTAGAAAACAGCTCAGTTTCAGGCAAGGGTAAAACCCCCATGTAACTTTTCCAAGATGGCTTTATCAGTGGCATAAGGGCATTCAGTAATCCCTTTCTTTTTAAGTCAAAAAAGCGATGCCCAAATTCGGTAAATAACTCATGCCGTCTTTCCTCCATAATCGCTTGGCTGGTCTGCTCACTTCCCAAACCTAGCAGAGACGATAGCCCAGCCCTATTACGTAACATATTCAACACGTCAAGAGCTGCATTAGTATTTCCAAGCTCATTTTCCGCTTCTGCCAGTATCAGGTAAGCCTCTTCTACCCTAAGGATCACGGAATACTCCAGGGAGTTTGCCGTTTTATTGTTCTGTTTGTACTTGAAGGGATACGAAAAGGACAATGTCTGGTTTGAAAGCTCTTTTGTCCATTGTTGCTTTCTCAAATCATTTGGCTCGAAGGATTCGCGTAAAGACGTTGACAGGACGACATTTTGTGGTGGCAGGCTAAGGAAGATATAATATTGTCCTTCTAAAGTGTTCGCTCCAGGCTCCACCGGCATAAACTGCCAGATGGCACTTTTACTTTCTTTCAAAAATGTCTTACTAATATCCTGCTCCATTGTATAGAGTTGGTTTTGTGTAACCAGTTCAGCCATTTTTTTTGCCTTCGTCCATTCACTTTTATATAGATAAAGCCTTGCCAAAGACAACCTAACCCCTGCCCTGTTGATCCTACTCCTGTTGGATGTTGGGTAATTGTCCGTCAACGATTCCTCCGCCTTTATGAAATCTTCTTCAATACGACCATAGACTTCTGTCACGGGCATTCTCGTTACTTTTTGGTTGGCCAAATAACTGGTCGTAGTGATATAAGGAACATCTCCATACAAGTTGGCCAGATAGAAATGAAGGAATCCGCGAATAAAATGAGCTTCTCCCAGCAGCTGTTTGATCGTTGACGAATCGAGATAGGCGCCACTTCTGCCAATACCTTCTATGATACTATTGACCGCATAGATCTGTTTATAGGCATTTGACCAGATCGTATTAACAACAGTCGTATTCTGTTGGACTCCCAATTCATAGAATGTCTTAAAATCTACCACTTGGTTACTGACTGAAGTAAGCTCATCAGTGTAACATCCCATCAATGTTCCTACGCCATAAAGACTTCCATTGAGCATTGTATTCGTCCTTAGATTGGTATAGACGTCAGCAATTGCTGCCGATGCTAAATTTTTATCTCTAAAGACCATAGCCTGCGACACTTGATCTGTAGGTTCGTCGACTTCCAGAAATTTTTCACAGCTCATGATACCAACGCTAAATATCATTAGCACGGCAAAGAGGTAAGTATTTCTTTTTATAAATATGTTTATCATCGCTTTAAAATTTGAGATTGGCCGAAAATGTAAAAGTTCTTGGTATCGGAAGATAAAGTCCCTGTACTTCAGGATCTATTCCTTTGTAACCAGTCAGAGTAAGCAAGTTTTGCCCGTGCAATTGAAGGGTAATACTTTTAAGATATTTTTTTTCAAAAGGGATTTGATAGCCAATGTGCACATTGTTCAGTCGAATATATGATGCATCTACAATGACTGCATCACTTCCCTGAAACTGGGCGAAGGCACGCGAAGCATTAGCATTAGCCCCGGTGCTTGGTCGTTGAAAACGTGCATTGGGATTTTCTGGAGTCCAATAATCAAGTAGATAAGTAGGGATATTTGACATCGTTCCCAACATCCCAAGACTATATTCCAAATTGAATTGTCTTTGCTTGACGAACTGGAACAGAAAGTCAAGGGACCATTTCCTGAATGTCAGTTGGCTGCCAATTCCTCCGAAGTATTTGATGCCGAGGTCCACCACTTTCGTCCGATCATTCGCATCAAACTTTCCATCGCCATTCAGATCGGAGAATTCATATAACCCGGTCGATGGGTTGACGCCCTTCAGCTCATAGACCTTTTTGATGTATAGAGAAGATCCCACTTCGTAGGTCGAGGCGTAGGTCGAGGTCTTTAACCCGTCAAACTGCAATAGTTTACTTTTTGGCTGTGTAAAATTGATGGAGCTCTTCCATTTGACGGCCGTATTCCTTAAGATAGAAAATTGGATATCCAGTTCAGTACCAGAATTCTGGACCTTTGCCGGAAAATTACTCTGTATACTCTGAAATCCTGTCGTGGCTGGCTGTGGAATACCCACCAGTTGATTAGATGACCTGTTCCTAAACCATGCAACCAAAACATTCACCCTGTTTTCCAACAGCCCAAGTTCGATAGCAGTTTCAAATTTTGTCGTCTTTTCCCAACTGAAGTTAGGATTGAACAATCTTGAAGGATAAATCCCAACAATTCCATCATAGGACTGAGACGAGGTAGTATAGGTGTCAAGGAACTGATAGTCTCCGATCAGGTCGCTTCCCGAAGTTCCTATGCTTGTTCTTAATTTACCATAACTAATCCATGCCAATTTTTCTTTTACCAGACTTTCTTCCGAAAATAACCATGCCGCACCCAAAGCGCCAAAATTAGCAAATCGTCGATCGGGGCCGAACCTGCTTGAACCATCCCTTCTAGCAGTTAGGTTCAACATGTATTTTTCAGAAAGGCTATAGTTAAACCTTCCAAAAAGAGCGGTATATCGATATTGTGCTGTGGTATTTTGTGTAATCCGTTGCACTTTTGCATTAGATAGGTTAGTGATAAATTCGTTTGAAGTAAAATCAGAACCTTGTAACCTAACGATTTCCTCTTTCCTGTTTTCGAATGTAGTCCCTACTAGAGCATTGATTTTATGAGCGGCCCATTTTTTATTCCAATGAAGCTGCGGCTCCACAAGCCAGTTCATTTTAGCGACTATCCCCTCGTACCTTACCGAAGTAGCACTTGTGTAGCCTAAATTAGGATTGAATGCAGACGAAGGATTAGTTCGTGATTCCCGCTGCTGGGTCTGACTATACCCTGCATTCAATTTCACGGCCCAATCTCCCGATAAATCATAAATGGTGTTAATATTGGTCACTAGGGTATTGATATGGGCAGTGTATTTGTTCTCTAACTTTGCCAGGGGATTTGTGAAGGTGTTTTGTTCCCAGTTCAATTGGCCACTTACATCGTAAAGTGCGGGTGCGTTCGGTGCCAAAACTATCTGTCTTGTTAGATCAGCATCCGTCTGATTATTGTATTCTCTGGTATAATAAATCGTAGGACTGATCTTAAGTTTGGCATCTGGACTAGTTAATACGGTATTAAAGTTTAAGCCAGAGCGTTTGTATCCTAAATTATGACCAAAAGCAGTACCTTGATCCAGATTGGAAAAGCTTAGATAATATTGAGCATTTTCACCTCCACCAGCATATGTCAGTTGTTGCTGGTTCACCATGTAGTTCCGTCCAATGAATTCTTTGTACCAGTCAGTATACCTATCTGTACCCCATCTGCCATTGAGATCGTAAGCCGAGATTGGATAGCTTGTAATGGCGTCATTGGCAAAGGCATCCCTTCTTAGCTTAAGGTACTGTTCGGTCGTTGCCATTTCCACTAACTTCCCTGTTTTTGAAAAGGACGTACTCGTTGTTAACCCTAATATCGGGCTGCCTTTTTTTCCACGTTTGGTAGTTACAATGACCACACCGTTGGCTCCCCTGGATCCGTAAATAGCTGTAGCATCAGCATCTTTAAGTACCTCTATACTTTCTATATCATTAGGGTTAATCGTGTTAAGTGGGCTGGCCTCACCTTTTGACAATATATTAGTTGACAAGGCTGTCAAAGAGTTTGATTGAGCATTTGATGGCACGCCATCTACAATAATCAATGGATAGTTACCATCGTACCTAAGACTATTCTTTCCTCTAATCTGAATGTCGAAGCCTCCACCAGCCGAACCAGAATTTTGTATAATGCTTACTCCGGCCATCCTTCCCTGCACGGCTGATAATACGTTGTTCACAGGTTGGTTCTCGATTTCCTTTGCCGTTACTTTGGCAATGCTTCCTGTAAGTTCCCTTTGTGTAACGGTATAGTAGCCCGCATTTATCTTTACTTCCTCCAGTTCGTTATTGATAAGTTCTAACTTTATTATCTTCTTGTTAGGTTTGGTTCCAATCTCAACAGGCCTATGGCCCACAAAGGAGATGATGATGATCGCATCCTCAGGTATGTTTTTTAGCATATATTCTCCATTGCTATCGGTAAGCACAACTTTATCGGTTCCTTTTACCCTCACGGTAGCACCAATCAAAGGCTCGCCATTGCTGTCCAATACTTTGCCCGTTGCATCAATGTTAGCAAAGTAATCTATTACTCGGTCAATAATTGTCTTATCCATTTCTCTGACTACGACTAGTTTATCTTCATCAAAATAGGCTAGTTCAGCGCCATAGAATACTTTTTCCAATACGGATTGCAATGGAGTATTTACGAAATTGGCATCAATTCTTTTTGAACTCTTGATGTTCGTGTTTCTCAACAACACATTATAGCCGGTCTGCTTTCTGATTTCCCTTAATATCTTTTCAATAGGAACATTTCTGTCCACTAAGGTCAGCTTTTGCCCAAAAGTGGCTGCGCTTACCTGTATAAGGGAAACCATCAATATGAACGTTGTGAGTTTAGCTCTCATGATCCATTTTCTTTTATTTGTCTCGCTGATTCGGCCAATTGCCGAATTCATTATCAAGAGAAGGTTATGCCAGCAGCCGTCAGGCTTACTGAAGGTTCGTGTATAGTTTCTACACATATTCATCGTTTTGTTTTTCAGACAACCATACTATGGCGATGAATACGCCGCAAGCTATTGCCCAAATAAGCAATATTTGCTAAGTTTGATTGTCTGTTGGGCTTTGCAGGACCTCGAAATCTATATGCAAACCCGTTGATCAATTATTTGTTAACTCAAATTTGTAAAGCAGACTGAGGTTCCGATGCGTATCGGGACCTTTTTTGCTAATGTGCGAAGCTTACTATGGGATTTTTTTCTGGTTTCTCATGTCTAGTTTGTTTAAGGTTAGTTGCTTATTAATTTTATTTATCTTCTAAGGATTGGTTGGCTCTGTTATTCTTTTTTTCTATCTATGATGATCTGCCTTCCCTTAATCTCAAACCTAGCCGCATTTGTTGTTTCTAATGCCCTAATAAGTTTTGAAATATTTTCGAACCTGCCTACTGAGCCCAACAATGTTTCTTTTCTCAATGCTTCATCCTTAAAGATCACTTCTATATCGTACCATCTAGCCACATCTTTCATGATCTCCTCTAAGGTTTCGCTATTAAATAGGAAATAACCTTGCTTCCAGGCAACTGCGTCCTCTGCTTCTACATTTTTTAAACTAATACCACTTCCTTCAAGACTTGACTGCTGCCCGGGAGATAGCGTCACTGGTGCAAAGGAACCATTTCCTCCGATACGCACACTACCTTGGAGTAAGGTTGTTTTCACAGCTTTCTCGTCCATATAGGCATTGATATTGAAATGTGTGCCTAATACCTCTACGCTTTGGTTCCTTGCTTCCACGATAAATGGGTGCAATTTGTCCTCTGCTACTTCGAAATAGCCTTCACCCTCCAATGAAACGTTCCTATTTTTTGATCTGGTGAAGCTGGTTGGATATCTTAGGGCCGATTCTGCATTCAAGAACACGAGGGTTCCATCGGGTAAACGCACCCTGGTTTGTTCCCCCCGTGTAGTAGTCAGTGTATTATAGGCCAACATTTTGCTATCATCTGAGATGACTTCATAGCTAATTTCTCCATCTGCCGATTTGGAGATTTTCACGCCAGACTGGATGGCAATATTCCCAGCTATGGCATCGTTGATATAGATTTTCTCACCATTGGCTAAAGTTAGTGTAGCTCCCTCTTTGCCAGGAGCGATATCGTTTTGAACAATTGACGAATTGTGAATGACAATTTGTGAGTGGTAGTAGAAATACCCACCAGTAATTACGGCTATCGTAACACTTGCGGCAACGGCAATACGTAACCAGTTTGAAAATAATTTTCTGGGCGGCTTATCAGTTTTAGTTATTCGCTGGTTCAATAATCCATACAGTTCCTGTTGAAGTGCTGCTTTACTTTTTGTATCCAAACTACTGCTAAAGTTGTTCCTAAGGCCAAAAGCGGCGTAGTATGCTTCCAAAAATCGAATTTCTTCTTTAGTCGCATCTCCAGCCTGATATTTTTCCAGTAACTCTAAAAACTGTGCTTTGTCTATTCCTTCCATCTATCGCATTTCTATATACGTGTAAGAAAGGTAACTTTTTGCCCAGTCGGAAATGAAAAAAAATTAAAACAAATCAAAAAGTCTATTTCTGGCCTAAGAACAGCAATATATTGATCAGGAACATCGCTGTCTTTACCCGTGCAACTGCACGTCCGAGATGGTTGCGAACGGTCTTGGGGGAAAGGTTTAGTTTTTCGGCAATCTCATCAGGTGTCATATCCTCATTATATCGCATATTAAAGATGATACGCTGCTGTTCGGGAAGCGCATCAATCAGTGCGCTATAGGCAGCCATCAGTTCTTTGAGTAGTATATCGGCATCTACTTCGTCTGCTGTTTGTTCGAGTTCCGAATGTATTTCGGAAAGGGATACAAAGCGTTGTTGCTGTTTGAGCTGGGCGAAAACCTGATTACGGGTCACAGTAGTCAACCAAGCCGGTAGATTTCTTATCTCGATGTTTTCCGCTTTGCTCCAAAGGTAGGTGAATACCTCTTGCACCACATCTTTGGCCTGGTCGATATCTTCCAAACGTTTATAGGCTTCGTCCAATACGTCAGACCAATAACGATTGTAGAGGGATTGAAACGCGTGTGTATTTCCATTGCCCATTTCCAGGAGCATTTGGGTATCTTCCTCACTATGTTTCTTTCCGTACAGCATAAATTGATGCCGCAAATTAAAGATTTTTTATAGCATTCGAAAAATGTAAAAAATGCTAAGACGATGGTTTTCTATTCTCGGGGGTTAGTTTTTTTGGAAATTACCTTTCCTAAAGAGCTTTATATGACATTAATTGAGTGTTGCACTAGTTTTCCCTGTAGTTCGGTCTTTTTGTTCACGCCAACTTTTACAAAAAGGTATTGCACATGATTTCTTTATCTGTTTTATGCCTTTTTTCCATATGATTGGTTTAACAAAGCAAGCCCGAACATCCATTCGGGCTATTGCTTTCATTATTAACTAACTAAATTCTTTTGCCTTTATTTGTCTCTGATAACTAACATATTTAAGCCGCGTACCTCCTCAACAAGATCAAGATCATATTTCTTCAATTCCTTTTTAAGCTCAGGAAGATTGGTAATTGAAGGAAGTGCTATATCAACCATTCCGGTATACCCCGTTTCATCGATTACTGCTAGGTCAGTTATAGGGTTCTTTCCATTGAGCATGTTGACCATATGCCCTAAAGGCACATTCTGTAGCACTGAGGGATTGCCAAAAAAGGACGAAACACGTTTTCCGCCTTTGGTCGCGATTTTGTCCTTAGATGATGTACGTACCAGCGCCAGACATTTCATATCCATTTTTTCAATCTTGGCCGTAAAATCCGTGTAACGGTTTAAATCCTTCAGCATATAGAGATAGAGAGAATCCGCATCCCGCTCTGGAACGATCATCTCATAGTGGTAAAGCTCATTAGCGATCATCTTTCCCTCAGCAGCTGAAGTTGCTTTTAAACTCAACGGCTCTTTTACTTCAATCATCATCCTCTTTTCGCTGAACCTCTCTTTAAAACTGTTCATAAAAATATGATAGCCAATGGCGAAGCAGATAGAAAACAAAGGCTGGTTGGTAAATTGTCTGCCGTATATAGTACCCTGAGGGTTTTTGCGATAAGTGCCACCACTACCGATATCCGGAATAGCCCCCTTGATGAGGATGGAATAATTCAGCATGTTCACCTTCTGCTGGCGGTCAAAACTTTCAGCTAACATGAAGGGACGTTCTCGCCCCATTTGTACGACTGTTTGTAAGGAAGATTTTTCTCCATCTAGTACTTCCTTTACTGTTTTTAAGGTAACCTGCTCGGCATCGGTCGTATTGAACACCTTCCCATCTTTGATCCATACCACAAAAGGAACTCCGCGATGGGGGAAAAGAGAATGCAGAGTTTTGTCTTCTACGATAGATAATACCCGATCATACTGCTTTCCGTTCTTTGAAGCAAAGAACTTTTCGACGATCTTACGCTGTTGATCGGTCACCGCAACGACCTTAATCCGTCCAGCGTACTGCTTTTGTATTTCTTCCATTTTGGGGAAGTTGATCAAACAGGCGCTACACCAGGTACCCCAAAAATCCAACAAAATTAGTTTGTTGCTGTCGGCAGCAAGACTTTGTTTTTTTTGAGCTGCGTTTACCATTTCAAATGGTTCATTCCAAAATTCCTTGGGTATTGCATCTCCTATTTTCAATGCCTGTTGGGCGCTCAAATTGAAGCCCACAGTGAGAAAAGCCACCATCAGCAGCTGCCTGTAAAAAAATATGTTCATGTGTTATTTTTGTTTTGCAAATAGGCTGATTACAAGTAAACAACCTATTTACGCTTTCAAATTTGACAGTAAGCCCTGTCTATTATATCTATCGTCTATTTTGTGGTATACCGGTTAAGTCGATAATTTCTTCTGGAATGGCAATGGCATACCTAGGATCGTTGGGAAGTAGTGAATAACTGCTGCCATTTACTGTACGTGTAAGAATAATATTTGCACCATCCCTGTTGAAACGTTTTAGATCTGGCCAGCGAAGTCCCCTTATCAACAGCTCCTTCCTTCTTTCTTTCAGTACGGTTTCCAAGGCTTCTCCAGGAGAATTTGCGGATAACGGAATAAATGTTCCGGATTTCCATCTTTTTTCCAATAGCTGGTTTAGCATGTTCATGGCAGCGTTTGGCGTATTTTCTTTACGGGCATAACACTCAGCAGCAATTAAATACAGTTCATCTGCAGCAACCGTTGTAGTGGGGCCATTTGCATTATTGTAGTATCCTTTAAAAAGGACTTCACCTGTATTGTTGATACTAAAAAAGACTTTTTTTCTTAGGTCATTTTCATTGTAAGACTGGTAGATATGCAGTGGGATTTTTGCAGGCATTAAGTGGTATTCATAACTCATGGCCGCCCAGAAAATACTTTCAATATTCATATTGGCAAAAGGATATTCTTGTGTATCGTCAATGATGTTATAATCCATTAAGCTGTTAGGGACTAATTGTAACGCCAATAGGGCATTGTCGAGCGACTTTGTATAATCGCCCATAAATAAATAAGTGCGTGCCAATAGACCATATGCTGCTGGTCTAGACATACGCATAGCAGATATCTGCTTTACCGGTAGTAGTGGGAGTGCGGCATCTAGGTCTTTTATAATTTGGGCATAAGTCTGTTTTAATGTGGATCTTACAGAAGGTGTATTCATGTCTGGATCTAAGCGTAAGGGGAGACCCAGCTCCGCCTCGGCTGTTTCTGGACGATAGGCATTGCACCAAATTTGTGCGGCATCCAAGTAACGGGCAGCCCTCAAAGCTAGGGCCTGTCCTTTAACATTGTCCGCATCCGCTCCTCGTAGCTTTTTATCCTCTAAATTATAGAGTACTGCGTTGCTATAATAAATCGCTCGGTAACAACTTGACCAGGAGTTGCCCAAACTGGATGATGTCGCTACATGATCGGGCTGCCAAGTGTATAGCCTTTTATCTTCTTCAAAAGACATTGCGCTATAATCCTCATCGGTCAGGTAATAATCGTCGGAAGATGTTTCCCCGTAACTAGAAAACTCTGTATTGGTAAATCCATAAGTATCTAATAAGGCCTGATTGTCTGCCACAGTGTTTGGTGTGGCCAGTTTCATATTTGATTTTTCGCTCAGAAAATCTTTACAACCTGTATTGAACAGAAGAAAAACGCCGAAAGTGAATATTGATATTTTGTTTCTCATTGTCTTATTTTTAAAATTTAGCTCTTAACCCGAAAATGAATTGCATCGGTGGCCGTAATGTAAAGTTGCCCATATTGTAGTCTGGGTCAATATCGCTTTTGCTTGCCTGCCAAAGAATACCGAGATTTTGCACACTGGTGTAGACCTGTACACTGGTAAGTGGCATACTTGTCCACTGTTCCCTGTCTAAGGTATAATTCAGGTTGATATACTGTAAACGGATATGGTCGCCTTTCTCTATCAGTACCGAAGAACCAGCGTAAAAATTATCCCTATTACTATTAGTTGCATAAAGATTGGAGGGCACGTTTGTAAAGGTTTCGTCACCTGGCTTTTGCCATCTTAAAGCATAATCACTATGACCCAACCATTCACTGAATAAACGGGTATAATTAATGGATGGTTTACGGAACCAATAACCCAGTTTATAGCTAATACCAATATCTATACCGAAATTTTTGTAACTGAACGAATTGGTAAGGTTTCCATACTTTGTAGGCAAGGCCGAACCAAAATAATCTAATTCTTTTGCATCTGTACCAGTACCTGTAATACGTGCATAATCTTTACTGGCTAAGCCATCAAGATAGCCGATAGGATCCCCGGTTTGAGGGTCCAGTCCACCCCATTTATAACCAAAGATAGAATATACCGGCTTACCTTCCAGACCAGAAATAGGAACCGACGAAATAACGAAATTTCTACCATAAGTTGAGGAAAGGTAATAACGAGTTACCTCATCCTTGTAGTAGCTGAAATTAAATATGGTGTGCCACTTAAAGCTCTTGTTTAGGTTGATTGTCCGGAGTTCTACATCCAATCCCTTGCCTTTCATCGATGCCACATTCCATACCAAACTTGAAATACCAGTGGTATAATCCATTGGGTTAACTCCGAAGAGGTTCTCACCTTTTTTTTGGAAATATTCTATACTTCCAGAGATGAGGTTATTTCTTGTCGCAAAATCCAATGCGACATTTCTTACACTGACAGTCTCCCAACGTAAATTTGGATTGTAATAGTTGGTGAATGTGGCCATGGGCGTACCAGTATAATTGGAAACACTAGGCTGAAAACCTATGGTGGTTACCGCCACCATAGAAGGATCTATGTTACCGTTAAACCCATAGGAGCTCCTTAGCTTTAAATAAGGTAGCCAGTTCAAGGTGTAAAAATCTTCATTAGATAAGTTCCATGCCAAACCTGTAGACCAAAATGGATTCCATTGGTCATTGGTTCTCAGACCAAATAGATTGCTGGCATCTCTCCTTGCGCTTCCTGAGATGGTATAACGGTTCTTAAAGGTATAAGCTGCATTAGCATAAAGAGAGACAAATCTATTGGTGGTCCTGTTTAGCGTTGTTGCTCCGTCAAAGCTTGCTGTTCCGCCTATCAGCCTTGGATATCGTTGGTTGTAGTCCACATTTGTAAAAGTTAGCTGATCAGGATTATAGCCATAAAAGGTATCGCTGATATTATCTGTCTTGATATCGCGTATTTCCGCACCGGCAATGGCCGCAATACTATGGTCAGACCAAGTATGGTTCCAGTTTAACTGACCCCTTAGGTTCTGTGCAGATGCCCCTGAGTTAGTTCTGCCCAAAATCCCCCCTTTAGGAATATTGTTTTTTACTGTACCATCTGAATTGAGTACGGTATATAAATTGATATAATTTCTGGTGTGATAGCTTTGTTCGTCTCTAAGTGTTTCAGAAATACCATCACGCTTCTGCCATTGGTATTTTAATTCAGCTTCCAGTCCTTTCGCCAATTTGTAATTTAAGCCCGTACTTAACACAAATTCTGTATTTTTTGCAGTGCTCATGTTGTGTTCCCAATCTGTTAAGGGGTAGTAGTTCCAATCCAATAGCTTACCGTTTCCTAGGGAGGTTTTATAGTCCTGGTTATAACCTTTGGGAACAATAAGGGCATTACCTTCTGCATCTGCGAATTGCATATAGGGAAGACCATTGTTTTTTACAGTTATACTTCCGTAAGCGCTACGTCCGCTCTGGGTATTAGTCTGTATCAGCCATACGGCGGAGGTAATCTTAAGCTGTTTTAAAGGTTGCCAGACATTCTGAAACCTCAGGTTTAAACGTTGGTATTTCTCGTCCAGATTTCCCGAATTATCATCGTATCCAAGTGAAGAACTCCAAGATAGGTTTTTACCACCAGAAGCCATATTTAATGCATACTGCCTATTCGCCAGTGGTACGTACATGTATTCCCTGTATTGATCACGAACGTCTTCCTGACGTAGTTGATTGATTTGTTGCGCAGCATATTCATTCGTGATCTGCCCCTTATTAGCTTTGTTTAAAAGATCTACAACGGGAGACAGTACCGGACGTTGGGTAGAGTTAATGTCTGTATTATAAAAACCTTTGTTAAAAAGCTCTCGTTCTACATCAATATAATCCGAACTGCTGATCACAGACAAATAATTGAGGTCTGGCTTTTTGCCCAGCGTGTATGAGAGGTTGAAATCTATATTAAGGGGATCCTCAAACTGGGCCTTCTTCGTAGTAATGATAATTACACCATTAGCTGCTCTTGCTCCCCATATGCTGGACGCTGCTGCATCTTTTAGCACTGTAATGCTTTCTACCATATTTGGATTGATATTGCCGATGTTCCCTTCGTAAGGGAAATTATCCACCACAATCAATGGATCTTTTGGTCCCCTGATCGTACTTAAACCCCTGACCATCATCTGAGGCGAGCCTTGCCGACCATTGTCTACTACGATACCGCTCGCAGCAGTCGATAGCCTGTCCATGATATTTACCGTAACCTGTTTGTTTAACATGTTATTATCTACTGTCGAGAATGAGCCGGTAGCCCTTTCTTTTGGTAAATTTTGGTAGCCAGTACTTACGGTAACACTTACTTCCTCAAGTTTACCGGTCGACAAAACAAGTTGGAGATCGCCCATATCTTTTTTAACGCCCACTTCTTTATTTTCATAACCAACATAAGAAATCACCAATACGGCTGTTTCATCTACACCATTGAAGGAAAACTCGCCCTTTTCGTTGGTGATTACCATGCGGTTGGTCCCCTTGATCTTTACGGAAGCGCCGACAAGGGGTTGCCTATTTTCATCTACTAGGCGGCCCTTCACATCTATATCGACAAAGTAATCTATTATTTTCTGGAGCAGGGACTTTTCCTTCTCCCTGAGCGTGATCGTTTTCTCATTGATGGTATAGGTGAGTGGCTGGCCATCGAACACCTTGTCCAATACTTCCCTAAATTCCATGGCATCAACCTTAAGGCTAACAGGTCTGGCCATCTTCAACTGGTTTTCGGTAAACAGGAAAATATAACCGCTCTGGCTTCCCAGTTCTTTCATTACACCCTTGAGGGAAGCGTTTGACTTGGATAGCGTTATCTTTTGGGCAAAGCTGGAAGCGCTTACCTGCATGAATGTAGTAATGAGTATAAGGGTGGTCAATCTTATCATGAGCCAGATTTTAGCGGTATGCCGTATGGGCATAGCATGGTCTTTTGTATTTTTTTTATACATTAGTGAATTGTTAGGTGCTGTGCAGTAGGCCATCTGTTTCGAAGCTGGGGCATACTGCTTTAAATTTGATAGTTTTTGAATTTTGTACCGTAACATTGGCCAGGCCCGAGTACCATCGGGATCTGGTTTTTTCATTAGCGCTTGTGGTCTCGATGGTATTCAAGAGGCCTTCAGCGGTTTTTATGTCCGTACCTTTTAAAGCTTTAGCTTTCCGTTTGTGTTTCTTTCTTCATGTTGTTTAGTTTTTAGGTTAATAGTCTGTTGATTATAGCATTAATTATTTTGTAATGTAAATTTTCTTTCCTTCTATCTTGAAACGGACCTTTCCTGTCGACTCAAGGGATCTGAGGACCTTGGAAACATTGTCGAACCTTGATACGCCACCCATAAATTTTTCGGTAGAGATATCGCCCACATATTCCACCTCTACATTGTACCACCTGGCCACCATGCGCATTACCGTCTGAATATCTTCGCCGTCAAACATAAAGCGGTTGTTCTTCCATGCTACGACCGTTTCGGTATCTACCGCCTCTATCAAAATTTTTCCTTCGGGGGAAAGGGCTGCCTGTTGTCCTGGGCTCAATGTTACCGCTTGCTGCATGTCGGCCTGTACCTTTACGCTACCTTCGAGAAGTGTGGTTTTTTTGATCGTTTCGTCATTGTAGCTGTTGATATTGAAATGTGTTCCCAGTACTTCGACTTCCTGTGCCCCGGACCTTACGATAAAAGGATGCTCCCTATCTTTAGCCACTTCAAAATAACCTTCTCCATTTAGCTCAACTTTGCGTTGCATTAAGCGGGTAAACGAAGTAGGATATCTTAAAGATGAAGCTGCATTTAAAAACACGAGGGAGCCGTCGGGCAAACGCACCCTTGTCTGTTCCCCCCGTGTAGTGCTTAAAGTATTATATGCTATTTTTCCATTGTTGTTATTGATAATTTCATAGCTGACCTGGCCATTCTCGTCCTTTGAAATCCTTACGCCAGACTGCTCTGCAATGTTGCCAGAATGGACGTCATTGATGCGTATTTTTCGCCCATCTGCCAGTGTTAGCGTAGCTCCATTTCTGCCGGGAGCGATGTCGTTGGCATAATTTTCCCCCTGTTCAGTGATCTTGTATTGTCTGTTGTAGTACAATATGCCTGATGCGAAAGCAACAGTGATGATCGCTGCTGCCACGGCAATGCGTGGCCAGAATGTCCACCATGTTCTGTCATGTCTTCTATGGCCAATGATTTCATTATACATTTTTTCTGACCGTTGTTTACCGATACGGTACCCTGTTTCTGCTTTGAGCAAAAGCCAGTGCTCGTCCATTAACTGATGTATGGGCTGGTCCGTGTCTGTAGGGGCGGCCAGGAGAGCTTTCCATTCCTCCAGTTCATCAGGTGACATCTGGTTGCCGATATACTTCTGATGTAGGTATTGCAGTCTGTTTAGGTCCATCTTTTGTCTGAAATTTAGTAAAAGGGCCAAATAAAATTAATGTCCTTTTATTATATGAACGGATGGGAGGGAGAACAGGGGTAGGCGAAAATGAAATTTATTGCAATAATTTAAAGATAACAACAAAAGCGGCGATATCGGTATGCTGTTGTAGGTAGTTCCTTAGGAATTTAAGCGCATGCTTCATATGCGTATGTACGGTGCCGGGAGAAAGATTGAGCGCCTTGGCCACCTCGGCATATTTTAGTCCATCCTGGTGGCAAAGTCTATAGACCTGCTGCTGTTGAGGGGTCAGCAGGTTGATGCCTTCCTCCAGTATCTTTTTGGTATCTTTTAGGATGATCAGTTCGCGGGTGTCATCATGTGCCTCGTCCCAGTTTACTGCTTGTTCCAGGTCGGTATGGTTTTCCAGTGCTTTTCTGCGTAAAATATCCAATGAGCGGTTGCGTACCAGAATATGGAAGTAGGCGTCCAAATTGTTGATCGGTGGAGAGCTTGGGTTCCTCATCCACAGTTTTAGGAAAACCTCCTGTGTAATTTCTTCGGCTTCCAGTTCGGACTTCACATATCTGATGGCATACAAAAAGATTTTCTGCTGATAGGCTTCGAATATGGTTTTAAAAGCTCGTTCATCTCCCTTGGCAATTTTTGCCAGCAAATCACTTTCGTTATTGGAGGGGGATATAACCATTAGTCGATGTAAGGGTGCTTTTGGTCTGCCAATGTAGGAAATATTTGGGAAATGTTTGTTTTTAGCTGTTATGAACTCAATAATATATTGATTGCGAAGTTACATTCCTATCTGGCGGGACTGGTCTTTATACCGTCCCTTCTTTTTCTTCTTGCGCCTAGGTTCGTTCGGAATAGTAGAGCCTTCCGTATCATAAATTGGCTCCAGCATGATGTCAAGAAACTTACCTATTGTTGATCCCATTGTTTCAAGCATCTCTGCAGAAGAACCGAACATCTCCTTGGATATGTCATGGACAATTGCAAGCGTTTCGTTGTTTGGGTCTTCATTTAACGCTGTTCCTGCTTCCAAAGTATCTAATTGTATCCTTTGCTCCAATGTTCCATTTTTCCTGATGTTGGCATAGGCTATAGTATCTTTCAGTCCTCGTTCAAATCCAAATTCCCTATCGAAAAGGGTTTCACCACATTGCTTGAAGGTCATCCTGTCAAACTGTCCCATTTTTTTGGAGTGCTCTATATTACGACCACGGGAGCTGTTCATTGGGCTCAGCTTGATCTTGTTGGTCAGATCCTTTCTACTAACAATTACCTGTACGTGTCTCTGGTCGCCCTGTTTTAGTTCTCCACGGCGCCTGGTGCCGTTTTTGACCTCTTTGTCATTATAGGTATAATACCTGTTGTTTTCCAGTTTGGCAAACCATACAAGATCGTGGCTGCTTTTGATGCCATTCCTGTTAAAGTTGCGGGCATATTCGTCCATAACTTTAACCGTATATTTTTTGAGCATTTCTGATATTTTATCAGCCCCATATTTTTCTTCCAGATGCGTCAGTTCCTTTTGGCTGGGACTGATGTTGATCAGGAAAAACTTGGCGTCGTCCTTCCCCAGTTTTGCTATATTGCTGTCGATCGTTCTGCGTACCTCATAGTCTTCATAGGATTGGTCAATATGGTTGAACCAACGTTCCAGTGTTTCCTGTGCGCCCGTTCTGTTCTCCTTTTCCAGATAGTTCACCAATGGTCCGCAGCTGCCTTTGTTGTCCGCAGCTTTATTGTCGGTAATATTGATGTACATGGCTAAAGCAGTTTGATCTGGTTATAGGTAACGTTGAGTAGCTGATCCCTTTCCCTCCTAGAACCGATACCCGAGACATTGTCCCGTGCAATGGCATACCCCTCAAAAATATTCAAGAATAGTTGTTTTAGCTGTTCCCTTTCCACAATCCGTATGGCGATGGCATTGTAGTGGGTTTCCAGTTGGTGCAAATACTGGTTCTGTCTGTCTAAGAGAGTTGGTAATATCCCACTCTGTTTCAAAAGGCTATTGAACCCCTCGATTACCTTCCGCTGTGATACGGTCAAGCGATCGATCTCACGCCTTGTCGGTATGAGCAGGTCGTTCTCCTGCGTCCTGATGAAGCCGATAATTTCCCTGTGCTGTTTTAGTATCGTAGCCTTTAGCAGGTCATCGTTGAAATCTAGGGGATCTTTCTTTGTGCGGTGGAAATAGTCAATCATCTGAAGGAAAACCTGTCGCTTCGGCCTGCCTAGTTTTAGGGCAATCAGGTCTAATTTTTTTCCCTCGGATTCCGAGTATTTGATCGATCTTAAAGTCTCTTTATCCATGGCTGTATATATTGATAGTCATATAAATAGCTGTTTAACATATTGTTGGTCTGTTTATTGGTATATGTGCATCTTCATAAAGATGTATAGATGTGTTGATATCTATATTGCATCCTCTAAGGGGTGCATTAAACTGGTTCTGTATTGTCATCTACTGTCCAAAGCACCCCTGGAGGGTGCTTCCAACCCCAATGGCGGTAGCCTGGGGCAAGATGGTAGGGCTTTGCCCAACCACTGCTTGCTCCTTTTCTTTTGGGAAAAGGACTGCCTGCGAGATGTATATCCCTCATAGTTTCTTAGCGAAATCCAACAGCCTGATACGGCTCGCAAGTTTTGGATGGTATGAAGGTTCGTATTCCAGCACACCGTTCTCAATTAGGTCTACCATGCACTTGTGATAGGTGGCATAGGAACGGATGGCGGAATTTTTCATCAGTTCCCTTCTGGAAACCCTAAAGGGGTTTTTGGGAGCTGTATGGCTGTGCGACAAGAGTATGGCCGTGAACAGGCTTAGGTGTGATTGGCGGAAGACCTTGCTTCCGCTTACCAGTTTCAGAAAATTGGTAAGCATCTCTACCATTTCCATTAGGAGTTTCCAATTTCGCCCAACAATTGCACGATATCCGAGTGTGCATAATAGAAAATACCACCTAGCTTTTCATACTTCAGTACGCCTTTAATGCGTAGGTTCTGTAAAGTTCCAGCTGAAATTTTTAGTAGTTTCCTGACTTCTGAACTTCTGAGCCATTGCTTGTGTGTAGGTTCATCGACTTTAATTGCTAATTTGATTTCAGCTATTAGTTCCTTTTTAAAATTTTGGAGCTCCTCCTTGGTAAGAATTTCGATCTGCATATTGCCTCCGTGTTTAGTTTACGGGACAAAACTGCATAACAGGGCGTTGGGAACAATGACCATCGGTTCGGCATGGTCATGTACAGATGGTAAACCTGCTGTTATTTATTGGCTGGGTCGATAGGTACGATTTTGAAAAGTTTATGTTCGGGTCTGATTTCCGTTCCTTTTGCGGTCACATCGCACTTGGCACCCACATAATAGTTACGTAAGGTCTCTACCGGGATATCGTCACCGCCATCTGAAAAATATTTACCTATCAATCTTGGATAGATGATTTGATGGTCGCTCAGTATCAGCTTTCTCCCTGAGGGTAGTTCCAGTTTCTCAACCTGTTTCAAAATATCGATGAAAGTGGCAACATAGCCTTCCTCGATCCTGATCTTTTGGCTCACCTCAAAAACCTTGAGTTCATCCAAACGGCTCTGGAGCACTTTGATCTCAGTCTTAAGGGAATGGATGATTTTCTCTTTTTCATCAATGACGATGTGGGAGGGCCTTGCGTTCCATTTGTCGATGCTATCAAGAAAAAGCTGGAACTGCTGTAACTTGGCGATATTGTCCAAGTGTTGTTGATGGCTGGTATCAAATGGATCCTTGCTCCTGAAATAGCTGATCCTATCAGCTACCAGTTGCCATACCTGCCCAAAGAATTCCTCTTCGTCAGCGATATGGTTGTCAAGGGT
This sequence comes from Flavobacteriaceae bacterium PS02338, assembly GCA_029959615.1. Classification (GTDB taxonomy): domain Bacteria; phylum Bacteroidota; class Bacteroidia; order Sphingobacteriales; family Sphingobacteriaceae; genus Pedobacter. Next base: position 1,023,041 of record JASCOD010000001.1, read on the forward strand.
ATGCCTGAGATGATAATTATAGTAGTCTTCATATTTATCCTTATCCAGTTTGTATATCTTTAATAGGAAATGACTGTCTGCCGTTCGCTTCCACGGGCCAAAAGCGTTGCCTATATCGTATGGATGGGGAGAAAATTCGAAGCGTTTGCGCAGTTTGAAATAGTTAACTTTCATTGATCTTTAGAGTTAAGCAGGTAAATCATTCAACTGTTACCCCAAAAATAAGAAATATAAAAGCTATCTAATTTTTATAAAGTAATTTCCATCTAAAATTAAAAGGGGAGCGGTTAGAGTTACAATTATAATTCTAGAGAGCTTTCCTGTTTTTAAATTAAAAGATATTTACATGAAAGAAGTCTAATATTTGAACTTCTAAATAGATATCTCCAATTAAATGCAGTTTGTTATATTTGAGAAATAAATGATGAGAACGTCTGAAGGTTAAATTGTAGTCAACTTTAGTAGGATAGGGAAAAAATAGACTGATGATATTAAAAGTGCTTATATAATTTTTAAGGTGTTTAAGTATGAAATCGGTCATATTATTTTTTTTAGCTGTTCTAAATTTTCTTTTTGCCTTTTCTCAACAAGCAGATGATTATAGATATGGCCTGGGATTTAATTCGCATGCTACAAACCTTGATGCCAGAACAAGTTTAAACTTAAATCCAAATCGTCCATTTTCTAAATTAGATGAAGGTTTTTCGCTATCATTTGAACTTAAGCTCAGAAAAGAAGTTCAAACTTTCGGATATATTTTTAGGATGGTCATTGATGAAAAGTCGAGTTTTGATTTTTTGGCAAATCTGGTGGAAAATGAATTTAACTTTTTGATTAATGATCGTTTAGGTCAGTTAGCCGCGTCACAACGTTATAAAGATAATCAGAATGTGGTTGCTGATAAATGGATACCAATAGAATTAAGATTTTTTTCTTCTTATATAGAAATAAATATAGGCAGAAAGAGAATTATTCTAAAAAAAGGAATAGAAAGTTTTAAGCACCTTGAATTTTACTTTGGCGCTAATAAAACTAAATATTTTCACACTACTGAGGTTCCTCCAATAACATTAAGAAATATTAAGCTGGTTAACGAGGGGAAGCTTGCTCGTCATTGGGTTTTGGCAAAACATCGAAATTCGGAAGTGTATGACGAAGTAGAAAAGGATATGGCAAAAGTAGAGAATGGGATTTGGGAAATTGACCAGCACGCAGAATGGAAAAAAGTATCAACCTCTTTTTTTACAATACCACCTCAAGTTGCATTCGATGACAAGAAGGGACGGATTTTCATGGTTGATGAAGATAAGATTTTTATCTATAATGTTGTCGAAGGAAATATAGATACTATAAAAGTTGTTAAAGGAAATCCTTATTGGGGAATTTCTAGGCAAATTGTTTATGATTCCAAAAATGACGAACTTCTATCGTATACAGTACAAAGTCCTGTTTTTTATTCTTTCTCTTTCAAAACTAATTCTTGGTCTGGTACTCCTAAAACCTATATAGATTCGAGGCAACATCACAATCATTTTTTGGACACGGCTACTAATACGTTAAATATTATGATGGGGTACGCTTATCATAAGTATAATACGGGGCAAATGAAGCTTGGTCTTGATGGTAATTCAAAACAGTGGACCTCTCAGTCGTTTCAGCCAAATATTTCTCCTCGCTATTTAAGTGCTTTGGGGGTATTAGATAAAAATCATGTGTTAATATTGGGGGGCTATGGTAGCAAATCAGGCAAACAAGAAGAATTCCCGCATAATTTTTATGATTTATATAAAATAGAACCAAATACGGGTAAGAATGTGAAACTTTGGGAGCTTAATATTGATACGCCTTATATTGTTTTCAGTAATTCAATGCATATTGATACTCCGAAGAATAAACTTTTTGTATTAGGCTATAATAACTTTAATTATAAGAGTAAAGCCATGTTATATGGGTTTGATATCCAAACGGACAAACCTTCATGGCATACCTATGGCAATGCCCTTCCTTTTAATTTTTTAGATATAGAATCGTATTGTGATCTATTTTATGATAAGAAAAGCAATCGATTATATGCGCTAATGTCGCATAAGGTAAATAAAGATAAACATGAAATTAATATATATAGTATTGCTTATCCAGCCTTTAGCTTTAACGAAATACACCAAAAAGAACCAAGATACTTTTTAGGTTATACTTTAATATTGGTAATACTGGGCATTGGTTTAGGAGTTGCATGTGTAGGCTATTTTTTAATTCTGAGGGCAAAAAGAAAAAAAATAACCGGTAGAAGTAAAGTGCTAGAAAAATCTAAAGTGAGTGATGTAAATCATGCATCTGGATTAGCAACAGCTCCTTGTACAATGACTATTAGTTTGTTTAATGGGTTTCAATTTCTGGGTAAAGACAATATAGATTATAGTATTCAATTTACGCCAATTCCCAAACAAATATTCTTGTATTTGCTACTTCATACATTACAAGGTAAAAAAGGTGGGGTTTCATCTCATGAGCTAGATCAAACATTTTGGCAGGGCATGGAACAAGATAAAGCCATCAACAATAGAAGTGTAAATATTCGAAAACTGCGTATTTTGCTTGCTTCTCTTGGTAATATAGAAATAGCCCATAAAAATGGTAACTGGATACTAAACATTAATGAAGATTTTGTTTGCGATTATCAAATCGTAATGTCTCTACTAAGACAGATAGAAGCTGATGGCCTATATACGAAAATTAGGGTTGAAGAGATTATCGAGCTTTCGAAAGGAAAATTGCTACCAGGAATCGAAAATGAGTGGATAGATTCGTTCAAATCTAACTTCACTTCTTTACTGATTAAGGTACTTTTAATAGCAATTAAGGAAGAGGAAATAAAAGCTGAGACTAATCTTAGGTTAAAAATAGTCGAGGTGATATTAATCCACGACTCTCTCGAAGAAAATGCAATTATATATAAATGTAATTTGCTATATAAAACTGGACAGAAAGGACAATCTAAGCATATTTTTGACAAGTACTGTACCGAGTATCAGCAAATGCTCAATGCATCTCCAAATTTGGTATATAGTGATATTATATTACTCGATTTATAGAAAAAGAGAAATAAATAAGTTTCTCGGTAGCACGTTGAAATCCAATCTTAATGACTTTTCATTCTAATCTGTAAGAATTATTGTAGGCTTCTTCTCATTTTTAATATACTTTAAAACGCTTGTTAAGGATTGAAAACATCTTTTAAAAGAGTTGTTTTTTAAAATTTACTATCGGAAATGATACTTTTTAGATCATTACTTCTAATGATAGCATAATCAAATGCCAAAAAATGAAAAAATAATTTATTGTGTTAAGTTGTTGTTGATCAGTTGTTTTTGTGTTTTTTTAGCAAAAAAAATATGCTGGTTAATGGAAAATTAATGGAAAATTAATACCCTGTTTTCTATTCTTGATGAAAATTTTCATAATCGCTACAAGCTGATTTTAAAATCTACACAGATACTAGCGATAATTGAAATTTTTATTAACCAAATAAATAATCAAACTAAAAATTTGTATGAAACAAACGGCTTTACTTTGTAAAAGTTGTATTCGAAAAAAAGCTTTCATTTTTATCAACCTTTTATTGTTAGTGGTGGGCCAAGTGGCAGCACAGGCACAAGAGGTAGTAATTAGCGGAGTTGTTTTAGATGCAAAAGGTTTACCTATACCAGGGGCAACAATAGAGAATGTTGCCACAGGTAAGAGTGTAGGTACAGATGACAAAGGAAATTTTAAAATTAATGCGGCTATAGGAGCTACTTTACGAATTGGTCATTTAGCTTTTGAAACTCAACAAAAAAAAGTAGAAAACACTGCAAAATTAGAAATTCGACTGCAAGAAGCGGCAACGAGCCTTCAAGACATTGTAGTGGTAGGCTATCGTAGCCAGAAGAAAGAAACATTAACAGGAGCTGTTGCAAGCTTAAAAACATCAGAAATTATTAATACAAAGTCACCAAGTTTAGCACAGGCTATACAAGGTAAGGTTGCAGGTCTTAGGATTAGACAAACTGATGGCGAACCGGGAAGTTTCTCTAACGATATCAACGTGAGAGGCTTGGGTACACCATTATTTGTTATAGATGGTGTAGTGCGTGATGGTTCAAACGAATTCCAACGCTTAAGTCCAGACGATATAGAGAGTATTTCTTTCTTGAAAGATGCAACTGCTGCCATTTATGGAATGAACTCGGCAAATGGTGTAGTCATTGTAACTACTAAAAAAGGGACCAAGGGTAAAACAATATTCTCTCTCTCTCAAAATATAGGAATATCATCGCCAACAGATGTACCTCAAATGGCTAGTGCTGGCCAGTATATGACCCTTCGTAATGAAGTAGAAATTAATGCAGGCAGGCCGCCGTATATTACCGATCAGGAATTAGCTAAATGGGAATCAAATTCACCAGGCTATCAAACGGTTGATTTGTGGAGTGAAATAACCAACAAAACGGCATTACAAAACCAAACCAATTTATCGTTTAATGGAGGAAGTGATAAGGTAAGTTATTTTGGAAGTCTAGGCTATGCAAATGACAATAGTATCCTGATAAATAATGCCATTAACTATAATAAATATACCTTTCGTTCTAATGTTAATATGAAGTTAACAGATCACCTATCGGGATCTATTAATATTGGAGGCCGATTTGATAAGTCTGATAAGCCTTGGTTTAACTTCTTCGAAATATTTAAAAGTACTAGGGTTAATCCACCTATTACTTCGGTATATGCCAACGATAACCCTAATTACTATAATAATTTCGCTTATGTAATTAACCCCATGGCTTTAATCGATAAAGATTATACGGGTTCTAATGTAGATAAAAATAAATCTGTACAAACTACCTTTCAGTTAGATTATAAGGTTCCATTTGTTGATGGACTTAATTTAAAAGCGTTATTGGGTTACGATTTTAATGCCGTTAACAATAAAGGAATTCGTAAGGCATTTGCTACTTACACTTACGATGATTATACAGGAGCTTATACAGAAATTATTTCGAACGGGCCATCAATGGTTAATAACTATAGAAATGATTTTGAGCGTTTTAATATACAAGGTCAGGCAACTTATGATAAAGTGTTCGGTGGCAAGCACCATGTAAGTGCCATGTATGTTTTCGAACAAAGAGAACTTAGTTCTAATTGGATTGGCGGAAATAGAAAGTTCGACTATTTTTCTATAGGAGAATTGAATAATGGTCGTAGCTCAGACCAGTATGTTGATGGCTCATCTAGCAAAGAAGCCTATTTATCTCACATTGGTCGCGTTGCTTATGATTATAAAGGTAAGTATTTAGCAGATTTTGCTTTTAGAAATGATGGCTCCTATCGCTATGCGCCAGATAAAAGATGGGCGTTTTTCCCTTCAATGTCATTAGGTTGGCGTATAAGTGAAGAAGCCTTTATTAAAAATAATCTCAAGTTTATCAGTAATTGGAAATTAAGATCTTCTTTGGGTAGATCGGGACAAGACGCTGGAAATGCCTTTCAATACCTGCCATATTATAGCTTAAACAATGGGGGCTATGTTTTTAATACTGGAGCTTATACTACGGGGGTATCTACACCAGGTTTAATAAATAACAACCTTACGTGGGTAAATGTAGATATGTTTAATATTGGTATGGATTTAGGGTTGTTTAACAATAAACTAAGTCTAGAAATTGATGCTTATCAAAGGAATAGATCAGGATTGTTGGCAGACAGATATGGATCTCTACCAAATACCTTTGGTACAACTTTACCACAAGAAAATTTAAATGCTGATAGAACAAGAGGTTTAGACTTTACCATCAAACATCAAAATAATATTAATGAGGTCAATTATTCTGTTGGAGCCAATTTTAGTTTAGCACGTAGCCAGAATAAGTATGTAGAAAGAGGCCCTTTCACTAGTAGCTATGATAGATGGCGTAACCAAAATGTAAATAGATGGACAGATTTTGTATGGGGATATATGGTTGATGGCAGGTTTATGAGTGAAGATCAAATCAATACTGCTGCTATACAGAATGGTGATAATGGAAACTCTAGAGAACTGCCTGGCGACTATATTTTAAGTGATCTTAATGGTGATGGCATTGTGAATGATTTAGACAGAGTGCCATTGTTCTGGGACTCCAATCCAAGAGTACATTTTGGGCTTAATTTCTCCTTAAACTGGAAAAATTTTGATCTCTATGCCTTATTTCAGGGTGCCGCTTTTTATACCGTGCAGTTTAATGAGGTATATGCTGAGATGTTAGCTTTTAAAGGAGGTAATACCCCTGCTTACTTTTATGATAGATGGCATAAAGTTGATGTGAATGACCCTAATAGTGAGTGGATAATGGGAGAGTGGCCAGCCGCAAGGTTGTTGCAAGATATGGGGTCTTTTTATACTCGGGATAGTAAAGTTTGGCGTAGAGATGCCTCATATGTTCGATTAAAATCTTTAGAACTCGGTTATTCATTTACGCAAAAAGGAATAAGAAAGATAGGGATAAGTAAGTTGAGGGTTTATGCCAACGGAAATAACCTATTCACTATCACAGATCCATTTGTGAAGGCTTTTGATCCTGAAAAAATTGCAGGGAGTTATAGTGCGGGATTAAATTACCCAATTAGCAAGAGTTTCAATTTCGGGTTAACGGTAGATTTTTAGGCAAACGAAAACGGTAGCGTTTTCAAAATCCAGATGAACAAATCCGTTTCCACAACAAAATTTAAAAACATGAAAAAAATAGTACTTTATATCACCATAATAGTCTTGTCTATTACAGGCTTTGGTTGTAAAAAAGTTTTAGATATAGAGCCGGTAGATAAGATTTCTCCAGACGATCTTCTTTCTAGCGAAGGCGGTATACAAGCATTAATGGCTAATCTATATGGACGCTTGCCCATTGAAGATTTTACCTATTCACCAAATAGGGGGTTTAATGTAGGGGTGGGTACAGATCCTAATAACTCGGGCTTTGTAGCAGCGCACTTTAGCGATGAGGCTATTCATCCAGAATATAACGACTTTGGTGAAGAATGGTTCGACTATTGGGAAAGCGGCTATAGATTAATTAGGGATGTGAATACATTGGTAAGTAACATACCTCAATTAACCAGTATTAATCAAACTGCTAAAGATAAATTACTTGCCGAAGCTTATTTTTTAAGAGCCTATACCTATTTTGCTTTAGCTAAACGTTATGGTGGTGTTCCTATTTTAAAATCGCCACAAGATTATAATGGAGATATTGAAGCATTAAAAGTTCCTAGAAATACCGAGAAAGAAACTTGGGATTTTATATTGGAAGATTGTGATAATTCTATTTCCTTATTCGGAACTACAGAAAGTGGACCAAGAAGAGCCGATAAGTGGGTGGCTTTGGCACTAAAAAGTAGGGCCGCATTATATGCGGCATCTATAGCCAAATTTACACATGCCCCTTATGTATCTATATCGGGTATTGCGGTAGATCAGAAATTAGCGGGTATAGATCAAGTATATGCCGACGGTTATTACGAAGCATGTATTGATGCTTCGGCACAAATCATGAATAGTGGTAAGTTCGGATTATATCAGCCTAATCCTGCAAATCCAACAGAGGCAGCAGATAATTATCGTAAATTCTTTCAAACCCCAGATCAATTTCTCACGGGTTTAAGAGAGCCCATATTTGTTAAGGGCTATGCACTTGGTACAATAGCCGCCCACAATTACGATATCTGGTATAGTCCTAGACAGGTTATTTTAGATCCAAATCTATATCCCAGTCGTATGGATCCAACTTTAGATTTTGTAGATGTCTTTGAAGATTATACAGATGATGGAACAGGAAAGTCGAGACCATTAAAAACCAGAACAGATGGGAATGAAACAGATTACAATGGCTTTAACTTATCTATTAATTACTTAAAGTATCCTATTGATGAACCATACAAAATAGTAGAAGGTAAAGATGCCCGTCTTAGAGCCATGGTTTTGTTCCCCGGAGAAAGTTGGAGAGGTACTAAAATTATTATCCAAGGTGGCTTAGTGAAAGCAAACGGCACGGGTTTTTACTATCGTACACAAGCATCGGAAATAGGGCAGAACGGACAAACTTATTACACGTATGGGGCGGCAAATAATTCACAATATTCGGGTTTCGATCCAACGTTGGGTAACTATACACGTAGTGGTTTCTTATTCAAGAAATTTTTACAGATAGATAATCCTATAGAATTGGGCTGGGCCAAAAGTACCCAAAGCTGGATAGAATTTAGATTTGGAGAAATCCTGTTAAACTATGCCGAAGCTGCAGTAGAACACTCATTGGCTACAACTCAACAAATGCAGATTGGTAAAGAAGCTTTAAATGCGGTTAGAAAACGTGCTGCTCATACAGATCAAATTGCTTTAACGCAGGAAAACATAAGAAAAGAACGTTTTGTAGAACTAGCATTTGAAAACAAAAGACGATGGGATTTAATCAGATGGAGAACTTTTCATAAACAGTTCGAAAACAGGGTACGTAAAGGGCTAGTGCCATTTTTAGATTTAAGAACTAATCCAGCTAGCTATGCTTTTGTAAGGGTAAATCCATTGGGTATCGAACCAAAAAACTTTAATTACGAATGGTATTACAAAGACATACCAGGGGTTGGGTCTAGTGGTTTGGTGCAAAATCCATAATTAATTTTTAAGAACTGAAAAAACGAACTCAACCATAAGTTGAAGAAAATATTGCTAACAATGAAAAAGCTAACACTATTAATCCTATTTATAAGTTCTGGAGTATTATTCTTTGGTTGTAAAAAGGATAATCTCGATGGACCAGATGCCACTTTCTACGGCAAACTAATAGATAAAAAGACTGGAGAACCTTTACAACAAGAAATATCAGATGGTTCTAGACTATATTTTATGGAAATGGGATGGGATAATCCGCCCATACAAAATATGGTAATTAAAAGCGATGGTAGTTTTAAAAACTCGATGATGTTCTCTGGGAACTATAAGTTCATTTTAAATAGAGGTAATTACGTTGCGCTAGATACAATGGATATTGAACTTAAAAAAGGAGAGAATTATAAGGATTTTGAAGTAACCCCTTACATCAGGGTGATTGATCCGGAAATAGTTAAAAGCGGTAGGTCTATCATAGCTACTTTCAGATTAGACCAGGTAACCAGTAACAGGGTATATCGAGTTTCTCTTTTTGTACACTCACATATCGATGTTTCAAATCGTTTGAACATTATAAATAACACCATAAATATAAATAGGACAGTAGATAACGGTGAGGTTTTTACTTTAAAAATAGACCTAGATGCTTATACTACCACCTTGTTAGAAGGTAAAAGTTATTATTTCCGTATTGGGGCGCAAGCACAGGGTAGTGAAGCTAAATATAATTACGCACCATCACTACAAATTAAGATATAGAGTACACCGCCATGAGTAATAAAATTATTTTCAGCTTATTATTTATGTTTTTGTTGGGGAACATTAGTCATGCCCAATTAAATAGGTATGGTTTTGAATTGGAGAAGCAGGTTAATGGTTATTTGTTAAAAGATACCAATAAAATAAAAGGCCTTGTGCTTTCTAACAAATCGTTAAAAAGCCTTCCTGCTGATGCTTTTGTACCTTATGAAGAAAAGCCACTATTTGTGCCTGCAGATAGTTATTCAAAGTGCACAACTAAGAACTATATCTATAAAAAATATTCTACCTATAGCTTGAGTTTAGAAGTAGATATGCCTCTGCAAAAGGGCCAGTATCCATTTATAGTGTGGATACATGGTGGCGGCTGGGAAGCAGGAGATTTTTATGGGTTTAAAAAGCAGTCTACTTATTTGGCTTCAAACGGAATAGTAGGCGTAAGAATTTCGTATTCACTTTTACCTCAAGGAGGAAATATGAATAAGGCGTGGGCGGATATAAAAGAGGCTTTGCGGTTTGTAAAACAGCATACTGAAGAATTGAATATAGATACCACGAGGTTTGGTTTTGCGGGACACTCGGCCGGGGCACATTTGGCAACCTATGCTGCTATGCGTACAACTGGTACAAAATTACTAATGGCATTTAACGGACCGTTCGATTTAAATAAGATTATGCCTGGCTATGAACCTACCGAGCATCACTTTCAGTTTTTAGGGAAAACTGCAAAAGATAGGGCAAAGGCTTCTCCAATAAATTTTGTGCATGCAAAAGCTCCATTTTGCTTATTGGGTTATAGTACGGGAGATTATTTGATTGATCCAGAGCAAATTATCCTATTTGAACAAGAGTTGAAAAAGTACCAAGTGCCTTACGAGATAATGATAAAAAAGGGCTATTCACATGCTTGTTTTATTGCTACAGAGATGTATGAGCCAACCTTAATGAAGATGCTGATATACAGTAAAAAATATCTTATATAAAATATTAAAAGAAACTAACCAATTGAATAAATTAAGTATGAAAAGAACTTTGAAAATAAGTAGTGCTAGATTACTATTAATGGCATTTCTAGTACAGCTCTTAACCATGTCTTGTAAAAAGGCAGAAAAAGGTAGTGCAGGGAATCAAAACTTCTCAGACGAGGTACGTATAGTTAGCGTTGAAGAAGTAAATGGTAATGCTGTGATTACCTGGATTGATCCATATGTGAATAATGCCAGTAAAATAACAGTGAAAGATCTGCAATCAAATGCAGAGCAAAGTATTTCGATAGGAACCCAAAAGGCACAGTTCGCCATCAGCAATAATGCTCTTTTATCTTATAGCTACGAAATTAAGGTCGTAGGTGCAAATGGTTTAACATCAAAAGGGGTAGTGGCAAGATTATTTAAAAACTGGGCACAAAATATCTACGATCGTATAGATTATAACAGTTCAGCAATACCTCAAAGTGGTATGTTTTTTAAGAATAATCCAGTGCAAACAGTTAAGGTTTATGACATTAGAAATGATGAAAGTTTAGCCAAAATAGCAAGTGCGGCTATGCAGGGAGTAATTAATCAGGAGTATGCTTATACTTATTTGGTTACTAGGCAGCTCCATCTAGATCAGTTAGATGATGTGAATGCTGGTTATCAAATACAAGCTCCTATCTCTGCTTCAAAGAATAGAGGTTTCGCTACATTATTTAACCAATACAAAAATGAATTTAAGTATTTGGTAGTTTATGAGGAGACCCAAAAATGGTCTTGGAGTTTGGCTTTGATGATTTCGGCACATGACAAAGGTATTCCGGTAACCCCAGCATTGAGAGATTTCATTGTGAACGAATTAGGGCTTGGTAATCTGCAGATTATGGATATCAGAACTAAATGGGCTACACAAGCCGACGCTTATAATTGGGCCTTAGATAACTATGAAAATTCTTCTAATAAAAAGATTATATCATCGGTAGGGTTAAGGTCTGATTATATCAGCGGACCATGGACAATGTACGATTATACTACCGCAAGTAAGAGTTTCTGCTTTTGGTTAGACGAAACAAATGCTGCTGATAAACAAATTATGGATAATATTTTCAGCAGAATGAAATATCCAGTTGGTACTTCGGTAATGGGTTTTGGCTATAACACCATAGGTGATGATTTGAATAAAATTACCAATAATAATAATGGCGGTTTTGTGGTGAGCGATTATTATGCCAATGGAAGTTACTGGTGTAGTTTTCCGAACAAATCGTTTCAGCAGCGTAAAGGTATTGCCACAGATGTTAAGCCAGGAAAAATTTATGTAGCCATAAGTTTAAGTGACGGTGATAATATCCAGTTTGGACAAAACTCTCTATATAGAATTTTTAAAGAAGCTAAACATAGGGGAGAAGTGCCTCTTGGAGTTACCATGCCAGCTGTTTTGCAAGAATTAAACCCTAAACTTTTAGAGTTCTATTATAAAAATGTAACTAAAAATGAGGAGCTAACCGCAGGTCCATCAGGGTTCCAATTTATTTATGGCGATTACTATCAAAGAAGCGGTAAGTATGCCGAATGGATAGGAATGAACAAACAATGGCTGGCTACGGCAGGTTTCCATACTGCCCATCTATGGATAGCTACCGGAGATACTTTTAAACAATATATGGACGGTAGCGGAGCAGATTTAGTTTTGGATGGAGAGATGGGTAGAACTGCTAGTGCACCGATGAGCCATAAATTATCTAATGGTGTAGTACGTGTCGATCAAGGTACACATTGTTGGACCGAAGGAGATGTTTACAAAGATCTAATGTCAGTTTCTCCAAGCCCTAGAAGACCAATATTCAGACATGTCTATTTACTTACTGAGTTTTATGGTTATCAGAATGATAAGGTAGTGCTTTACGAGCGCTTAATTAGAGAACTTAAAAAAGCAGAGCAAGACTCGCCAAATACTTTTGAGTTCTTATTGCCGATGGACTTAGCGGCCTCGTTAAAAAAATACATCGAAGGTGGGGGGATCTATTAATTAAAGTTGATAAAATATTTGTCTTGCATTGAAAAGTTAATAAATAACTCATTGCAAGGCAGATTTAACTTAACCAAACTAAACAGAAAATGGAATTTAACAGAAAAAGTAATTTCGGTATTCTAGCTTTTTTGATGTGCTTAATGAGTTTGTCCTTTAGTATGTCATCATGTAAAAAGAATGAAGAAGAAACGGTAAAGATTTATGAATATAGAGAGCAGATAGGTAAGAAAATAAAGGAACTTACAGATTTACTCTCGGCCTCTAATTTTGGCTATTTGAAGGATATGTATCCAGAAACCAGTAGAAAAATGTTGGAAGAAAGCATTGCCGACCTTAAAAACTTGTTGGAAGAAATAAAAGTGCAAACTGTTGCGGTATCGAACGTTCCTCAAGAAACAAATAATAGAATAAACTCTGTTAACAATACAGTACAACAGTTTTTGGCAACTAAGCGTACCGAAGACTTAATTGTGCCTGCAGAACTACATGTTAATGGTAAATCTGGCGGATATATAGATTTTGGTTACCGTCCTGAATTTTCGCAGTTTACTAATGGATTTACCGTAGAAACTTGGGTTAAATTTGTTGATTTAGGTTCTTTTGATTTCATTCTCTCAACTTTTATAGATAATCAATATCCAGCAGATACTTATCGCTACGGTTGGGCAATCAATTACTATGGCGAAGGGGGAAATTCACTAATGAGAATGACCTACGCTTTAGGAAAGTCAGATTTGTTTGAACCTGGTATTAATGGTTTTTCAACTAAAAATCAATGGTTGCACTTAGCTTATGTATGGAACCCAGCAAAAACAGCAGATGGTTCTTCATCACCTGCAACCTTTAAAATGTATATCAATGGTGAATTGGTGAAACAAGAAAATTGGGGGCAAACCAATTATACGCCAAATCTAACGGGTACCCGTTTAATAGGCTTAAATCACTGCTCTTTCGATGGATCTATAGCAGTAGATGGTAAAGGAACAAATGGTTATATGAAACACATGCACATTTGGAACAGTGTTAAATCACAAGCGAGTTTGCAAACCATCATGAACTCGCCAGAAAGTGTAACAGGCACTGAAACAGATTTGGTTTGCGGTTGGAAATTTACCCAAATAGCTTATGATGATAACAGTATTACTGACATAACAGGCAAGTATACTGCAAAATTGGGAGGTGCATATACTTGGAAAGAGTTGTAAGAAACACTTTTTAAACAATAAACCGAGTTTAAATTCATTTAAAGCCATGTTTTGGTGGCTATATATAAAATTTGTAAACAAATGAAATATAATGTTCTTCAGGTAGGGTTGTTTTTAGTTTGTGGCTTTTTTTCGCTACAAGCATGTAAAGATAACGACACTTTAAAAACGACCAGTAATAATAACGGGGCTGATGAGGTTCATCAACTTGATGGCGATTACCAACATGTTATTTTTTACGGGCAGTCGTTGGCAATGGGATGGGAATCTTCGGAAGCTATCACTACACGTGCTATGGATGGTAATCTGATGCTGGGAAACAATCCAAATATTAAATATTCATCCAATATTAATACGTTTAATTCTTTGGTGGCTACCAAATGGCTAAACGGAGGCGAGCAGCCTATTGTTGCTGCGGTTAATGCTTTCAGTTATCATTATCGTACCGAAGTAAGAAAAGGGCAAAAGTTTATTGCTACTACAGCCGGAGAGGGAGGCATGTCAATAGAAAAACTCTCAAAGCAATATCCAGAAACAGATAATCTGTACACATCTACTTTTCTTAAATCGCTTATTCAAGCTAAAACTTTAGTGAAAAACACAGGCTCTTCTATTGCTTGTCCGGCAATTGTGTATATGCAGGGAGAGTTTAATTACTCGCCAGCAAACCAAGGCTTAGGAATGAATGGCGGTGACGCGGTAACCAGCAAAGATGAGTACAAAGCAATGTTGTTAACGCTAAAAAACAATATGCAGAATGATATCATGCAAGCATACGAACAAAAAGCAAAACCATTATTTTTCATTTATCAAGTAGCGGGAAATTACATTACGAATAGAGAAATGACGATTAACATGGCTCAATTAGAGTTTGCGCTAGAAAATAGTGATGTTGTTTTGCTTAATCCAACTTATTTTGTTTCTGATTATAATGGTGGACATTTAAGCACAAACGGTTATAGATGGTATGGAGAGTCTATCGCAAAATCTTTGTATTACCAGCTGATAAAGAAACAAACCGCTAAACCAGTTTATCCATTGTCTTATGAGGTGTCAGGAAATACAATTGCTATCAAATTTCATGTGCCAAAGTTGCCCCTTGTTTTCGATAATTGGACAACTAGGTTAAGCGAAAATTATGGATTTGCTGTGTATAAAAATGGTATAGAAGCTATCGTTAAGCAGGTTGCCATTGATGGAGATAAGGTGGTGTTAACTTGCGAAGAAACTTTAACAGGAAAGATAGAAGTAAATTATGCAGGTAATAACCGTAGTGGTAACGGCAATTTACGAGATAGCGAGTATTGGGCTTCTTACTACTCTTATCACGACACATCTGGTAGTGCTTTAGCAGAAAGTTATACGCCTAAGAAAAGCCGTACATCTTCAGAAAAAATTTACGGGAGTAATTATCCGCTACAAAATTGGTGCGTACCTTTTTATTACACTGTAAATAAATAAGGTTTCAAATCAGTAAAAATAAGATTATGAGAAAATTATATATCAATAATAGAGCATTTGTGGTCATTACATTTTTAGTAATTGCTACAAGTTTAACATTCTCTTCATGTTCCAAAAAAAATGAGACTGATGTTGTTGGCGAAACCACAAATTTAGATGAAGTTTTTGCAGCGAGATTGCAGAGCCAGATAGATGCTATTAACGGCTTAATTAATGGTTCTGTGTTTGGCGATAAGCAAGGGAATTATCCGCTTGGTAGCAAAAATATTTTAACAGATAGGTTGGCCTACTTGGAAGAAGCTTTAGAAAAGTTAAAGAATGGAACTAAAAAGCTGTTAAAAATAGATATGGATAATATCATTTTAGATACAAATACAGCTTTAGATAGATTTAGGGCAACCGTTCTTACTGCCGATTTCGTATCAGAACCGGCCGAATTGTATGTGGAGGGCAAGTCTGGAGGTTATATAGATTTTGGTGCTAGTCCAGATTTTTCAACTTTCGACAGTGGTTTTACAGTAGAATTTTGGGTTAAATTTGCCAGTTTAGGTAATTTCGATTTTATCCTTTCCACTTTTATCGATAACAATAATCCCTCAGATAGATACCGTTACGGTTGGGCTTCTAACTTTTTTGGCGAAGGAGGGAATTCTTTGATTAGAATGACCTATGCTATAGGTAAAGAAGGGCTTTTTGAGCCAGGTATTAATGGTTTTAATACCACAAATCAGTGGATACATTTGGCTTACGTTTGGAATCCTGCAAAATTTACTGATGGCAACTCAGTTCCAGCTACATTTAAAATGTATATCAACGGTGGGTTGGTAAAATCTGAAGATTGGGGAAATACCAATTATACACCAAATGCCAAAACATCTATGGTTGGGTTTAACTATACTAATTTCGATGGTTCTATCGCTACCGATGGTAAAGGCACTAACGGAACAATGAAGCATGTGCATATCTGGAATAAAGTAAAAACGCAAGCCGAGTTACAGAATATTATGAACTCGCCCCAAACTGTAACTGGAAGAGAAACAGACTTGGTAGCAGGCTGGAAATTCACAGAAACTGTAGCCGACGAAACCAATATTGCAGACCTTACTGGTAAACACAGTGCCAAAATTAGAGGAAATCACAGTTGGATTAAATAGTCATATAAATAAAAAAGCAGTACCGTATTAGAAATAGAAAACGGCTACGAATTGAGGATGTTTTTCGCCTCAAATAGGTAGCCCCTTAATCAGTTTTTCCCATGTTAAAGTTAGTTTTAGGATACTTTCAGATTGTTGCCATCATGTTGATCTTTTGTGTTGGGCAGGCTTTTGCTCAACAGCAAACGAGCTATATAGATTATGTAAACCCCTATATGGGAAACATAAGTCATCTACTGGTGCCAACTTTTCCAACCATACATATTCCAAATAGTATGCTAAGGGTATATCCGCAACGCGATGATTTTACGGGTGATAGACTGCATGGACTACCATTAATTGTAACCAGCCACAGAGGTAAATCGGCTTTTAATTTAAGTCCGTACAGTGGCTCTTTATCAAATACTAGTACTGTTTTAAGTTACAGCTATGATAATGAAAAGTTAAAACCATATACCTATTCGGCATATCTAGACGAAGCTAAGATAGATGTTGAATACGCAGTTTCTGAACAATCGGCAATCTATCAGTTTAACTTTGAACAATCTGGTGAATCGCATCTTCGTTTTAATGCCAACGATGGAGAAGTAAGTTGGGATGGAAATGGTATATCAGGAAAGCAAAATATAGGAAATAATACATGGGTGTATATTTATGCCGTTCCCAATGCAAAACCAAAAGCTATACAGACTTTAGAAAAGGGTGCTTGGCAAAACAAGCAAGCCGCAAATGGCGAAACCGCCTGTATAGACCTAACATTTACTGAGGGAACTAAAAATATATTGTTCAAATATGGCATCTCATTCATCAGTAGCCAACAAGCTAAAACCAATTTAGCAAGGGAGATTAGAGGTTTTGATTTGGCGCAAGTAAAACAAGTTGCTCGCCAAAAGTGGAACAATGCTTTGTCCAAAATTTCGGTTGAAACCAATAACCAGAACGATAAAACAATTTTCTATACTTCTTTATACCGCACTTTAGAGAGACCAGTTAAAATATCAGAAGATGGTCAATATTTTTCGGCTTTCGATGGAAAAGTGCATGCTGATAATGGTATTCCATTTTATACAGATGATTGGATTTGGGACTCTTACAGAGCCCATCATCCTTTAAATGTGCTAATAGACCCAAAGAAAGAGAGTGATATTTTAAATTCTTTTATACGCATGTCGGCCCAAATGAAGGAGTTTTGGTTACCAACTTTCCCAGAAATTAATGGCGATAGTCGTAGAATGAACTCTAACCATGGAGTGGCTACTATTTTAGATGCTTATCAAAAAGGAATAAAAGGTTTTGATTTAAAAGAGGCATATAGAGCTGCAAAGGGTGCAATAACAGAAAAAACTTTGGCTCCTTGGTCTGGTAAACCAGCTGGACAATTAGATGATTTCTTTAAAAAACACGGTTATATTCCTGCTTTGTATGATAGTGAAAAAGAAACTATTGCCGAAGTAGATGGTTTTGAACGTAGACAACCTGTAGCCGTAACACTCGGTACATCTTACGATTTGTGGTGTCTAGCTCAAATTGCCAAAATTTTAGGTTACGAAGAAGATTATCAAAATTTTAGCAAACAATCACTTAACTATAGAAATCTCTTTAACCCAGAAACCAAGTTTTTTCATCCAAAAGATGATAAAGGAAGTTTTTTAAGTCCTTTCGATTACGTTTTTTCTGGTGGGCAAGGTGCTCGAGGCGCCTATGGCGAAAATAATGGTTGGATTTACCGTTGGGATGTACAACATAATATTCCAGACCTGATTAACCTAATGGGTGGCAAAAATACTTTTGTTAAAGAGTTGGACAATATGTTTAACCAACCTTTGGGAAAATCTAAATTCGATTTTTATGCCCAATTGCCAGATCATACGGGCAACGTAGGACAGTTTTCGATGGCGAACGAACCATCTTTACATATTCCTTACCTGTATAACTATGCAGGTGCTGCATGGAAAACACAAAAAAGGGTAAAGAAATTAATTAGAGAATGGTTTAGAAATGACTTAATGGGGATGCCTGGCGACGAAGATGGGGGAGGGATGTCATCATTTGTGGTGTTTTCTCAACTTGGTTTTTATCCAGTTACACCTGGGAAACCTGTTTATAGCATAGGAACGCCATTTTTCGATAAAGCAACTATGCAATTGCCAAATGGTAAAACCTTTTTAGTAAAAGCAGTTAATATTTCAGAAGACCATAAATACATAGCATCTGCAAAATTAAATGGTAGAGCTTTAACAAAACCTGAAATTACACATCAACAACTATTACAAGGAGGTGTGTTAGAATTGGTAATGAGCGAAAAACCAACCAGTTTGTGGGTAGACAAAAACTAAAATTAATAACCCAAATTATAAACCTTTAAATTTTAGTCTGATGAACAAAAAACTTTACTTAACCTTATTTTTTGCCATAGCATTAATGACAAAATTATTCGCACAAACCAAAGTAGTGCTTGATAATTGTGATGCCACGACTGGCTGGAATGCTTCGGGAGCTATTACACTTGATAATGTAGATTTTAAGGAAGGCGGCGCAAGTGTGGTTTCTACAAATGCCAATCCAGAGCGTTTTGTAAAAGTGTTTTCTACGCCAATTAATACAGGAGTAACTAAAGCTAATGGTTATTTCTCCTTTTGGTTTTATGTGTCTGATATTTCTGGTATAGATTTAGGCCCCACAGCAGATGGGCAAATTGAAATATCAAGTTCTGGAGGAGCAGATGTTAACGAGTATAGTTGGCAAACTAGAGATGTTTTTAGTAATGGAAAACTGCAAAGTGGATGGAATAAAATTATGCTAAAGCTTAGCGATGCAAATACTGTTGGTGGCGATGCGAACTTATCGGCTATTAACTTTTTTAGAATATACCTTTTCAGTGGTAGCCTAGTAACAAAAATTGATAATATTATTTTTTATTCTCCAGCAAGTAATGTGTTCGATAATTGTGATGTTCTTTCAGCTGATTGGGATGGCGCAACTTCTTTTAAGGTAGATGCAACTGATTATAAAGAAGGTGAAGCATCTATACTGAACGATGGAAGTACGAACGAGTTACGTTTCAGAAAAACAACAGCTACACCGTTTAATACTGGCGTTACAAAGGCTAATGGTTATTTGGCATTCTGGTTGTATGTATCTGATGTAACCAAAATACAAACAGCACCTGATGGTGGACAAATAGAGATTTCTAGTAATAGTGCAGGTAACGACACCCAAGAGTTTAATTGGGTCGTAAGTGATTTCTTACCCCAGTGGCAAAATGGTTGGAATAAAGTGGTATTGAAAATAAGCGATGCCCATGTTAGCGGTGGCGAAGCAGATTTGTCGGCAATTAATTATTTCAGAATCTACTTCTTCTCAACAGCACAAATTGTAACCAAACTAGATAATATTGTGTTCACAACAGATCCAAATGTGTTGCCTGTAACTTTAAAATCTTTTTCGGCAGGTATTAAAAACGGACAAGCAAAAATTGATTGGGAGACTGTGACAGAAACCAATAGTTCGCACTTTGAAGTATTACGTTCTACTAATGCAGTAAATTATATCTTGGTGAAATCGGTTAAATCTCAAGGAACGGCATCAAGTTATTCGATAATTGATAACAACTCAACAAGTGGAATTAATTATTACAAACTATTGCAATATGATAATGATGGAAAAGTAAATGATTTGGGGGTTAAAGCACTAAACTTTAGTCTAGATAATGTGGCAAATGCTTTAATTTATCCAACTCATGTGACAGATGAGCTTAATATAAAATTAAAAGGTTATACAGGTAAATATATAATTGTTTCATTAACCGATTTATCTGGGAAAAATATATTTAAAAAAGACATAATGTTGGCTGCTGGTCAAGATGTAGTTTCCCTTACAAATGAATTTTCATTTTTGAAAGGTGTTTACGTGTTGCATGTTAGCGGTACCACATTAAAGAAATCAGCGAAATTGGTTTTTAATTAAACCTAAATAAAGAACTGTTTTGGTTTGCAGTTTTTTTGTATAAAAGTAAAATTCGCTGTGTAGATAGAGAAGGTATTAACTGAAGGTCTGTTTTAATGATTAAGATGTATCGAAAAAATACCTTCTCTTATAATGTTTTAGCCCATTTCTCATTGTTCTCAATCGAAGGAATAACTTATAAGTAATAATAATATGAAAAATAATCTTAGTAGATACATTCTAGGCGCCGATATTGGTGGATCGCACATTACGGCTGCTGTTGTGGATGTAGGAAATAAGATGCTGTTGAAGGATACGTACGTACGAGAACACTTAAACACCAATGGTTCAGTAGACGAGATTATCAGAGACTGGACAGAAGTAGTCAAGAAATCTATTGCCCTGGCTGGAGTACAGGTTGCCAAGATCGGCTTTGCCCTTCCCGGTCCCTTCGACTACAAGAACGGGATTTCCTATATCAAGGATCAGGGCAAGTATGATAACCTATGTGGGTTGAACGTAAAAGAGAAACTGGCCAACGCTTTAAACCTATCCCTAAATAACATTGTATTTGATAACGATGCGGCCTGTTTCCTGCGTGGAGAGATCTTTTCTGGTAATGCAAAGGATGGTGTAAACCTGTTGGGCCTAACCCTGGGCACCGGATTGGGTTCTGTAGTATCTGCCAACGGAACTGTTAAAGACGCTGCGTTATGGTGCTCTACCTTTAAAGATGGCATAGCCGAAGACTATCTTTCTACCCGATGGTTTTTAAAACGCTATCAAGAACTCACGGGAGAAAAAGCAAAGGACGTGAGGCATATCTGCGAAATAGCACCACAGGAAACCTTAGAGGTTATTTTCAACGAGTTCTGCGATAACCTTGCGGATTTCCTTAGTGTACAAATAGATAAATACCTGCCCGAAGAGATTATCATAGGCGGCAATATCACCAAGGCATCGAGGCATTTCCTGGTGAAACTGTCCAAACAAATCTCTATTCCCATAAAAATAGCGGTACTGGGAGAGAATTCAGCACTACTCGGTGCAGCAAGCAGATCACTTAACCTTAACCACTAAAGCATGGAAAACCATAACAAACCATCTAGTCCAACCATATCCCTAATTACGCTAACCTCATTATTCTTTATGTGGGGCTTTATCACCTGCATGAACGATATCCTTATTCCGCACCTGAAGGAACTTTTTAATCTGAGCTACCTGCAGGCCATGCTGGTACAGTTCTGTTTCTTTGGCGCCTATTTCATCGGATCGCTCATCTATTTCCTTATTTCCTATTTCTATACCGACCCGATCAATAAGATTGGCTATAAGAACGGCATTTTATTGGGACTTGTGGTATCGGCCATAGGCTGTGCACTGTTCTACCCCGCGGCAGAATTTGTAACCTACCCACTCTTCCTTTCCGCATTTTTTATCCTCGGGCTGGGCTTTACCCTGCTACAGATCACGGCCAATCCATTTGTGGCACTTTTAGGTGATGAAAGCAGTGCATCGGGACGATTGAACATGGTACAGGGCTTCAACTCATTGGGTACCACTATTGCCCCAATTATTGGCGGCTACATGATCTTCGAGCTTTTTGCCCATGGACAGGAGATCACCGGACAGGAGACCAAATATCCATACCTGGTATTTGCGGCCATATTTATCCTCCTTTTCGGGATCGTAAAACTGGTCAACCTGCCCGTATTCGAAAACAGGGACGAAACCGTAAAAGGTTGGGGTGCCCTAAAGTTTCCACAGCTAAAACTGGGAGCATTAAGTATATTCTGCTATGTGGGTGCCGAGGTAACCATCGGCAGTTTCCTGATCAACTTTTTGAAACTTCCCGAAACATTGAACCTCACCGAAGCTGCGGCAAAAAACTATCTGGCCCTGTATTGGGGCGGAGCAATGATCGGTAGGTTTTTGGGGGCGATATCTTTAAACCAGACGATCAGTGCCTCTAAAAAATTTCTGTACATGCTGGGTGCGGCAACAGCCATCTTCCTCCTCATTT
Source organism: Flavobacteriaceae bacterium PS02338 (assembly GCA_029959615.1). Taxonomy (GTDB): domain Bacteria; phylum Bacteroidota; class Bacteroidia; order Sphingobacteriales; family Sphingobacteriaceae; genus Pedobacter. Next base: position 1,045,277 of record JASCOD010000001.1, read on the forward strand.
TAGGTATAGTAGATCTACCGTTTAACGAAATAGCCGTATTCCCGGTACTGATCATATTCAATCTGGCAGCCTTTTACCTCGGCCGTTCATTTGCTTCACAGACCCTGTTGCTTTTTGCATTGATCAACGTAATCCTTCTTTTGGTAGCGGTGTTTGGCGGTGGTGCCACTGCGGTGTGGGCATTGATCGCCATTGGCCTGTTCAACTCGGTAATGTGGTCCAATATCTTCACGCTGTCAATTTCTGGACTAAAGGAATACACCAGCCAGGGTTCTTCCCTGTTGGTGATGGCCATATTGGGCGGCGCACTCGTACCATTGATACAGGGTGCCATTGCCGATACCTACGGACTAAGGCTATCTTTCCTTTTGCCGGTTATCTGCTACCTGTACCTGGTCTACTTTGGCTATTTCTGCAAGACCAGGAAACTGGATGTAGCGGGCGGTACAATCATGTCAGGGCATTAACCTCTAATACTATAACTCTATGTATAGATCCTATTTGTTAAAATCGTTCTCTAGTATCCTAATCACGGGCATGTCTATCTGTGCACAGCCATCCGCAGCCTTAGCACAGACCACTCAAAAACATAAAAACCTTGTCGATTTTGTAAATCCGCTTATCGGTACAGATAACCGACATGATATCTCCAACGGAAACCTGTATCCTGCCATTGCCCTGCCGTTCGGAATGAACTTCTGGTCGCCACAGACCGCAAAGATGGGTGACAGCTGGTTCTACACCTACAATTCTGATAAGATCAGGGGTTTTAAGCAGACCCACCAGCCCAGCCCATGGATCTCGGACTATGGTCAGTTCTCCCTAATGCCGACCACGGGAAAGGCTGTATTCAACGATACGGAACGGGCAAGCTGGTTCTCCCACAAATCGGAGATTGTAAAACCATACTATTACAGCGTATACCTTGCAGATCATAATGTGACCACCGAGATCACACCGACCGAAAGGGCGGCATATTTCAGTTTCACCTTTCCAGAAACGAGCGAGGCGAACGTGGTCATCGATGCCTTTGACAGTGGCTCTTTTGTGAAGATTATCCCATCGGAAAACAAGATTATCGGTTACAATACCAAAAACGCGGGTGGCGTACCAAGCAATTATAAAAACTACTTTGTTGTCCAGTTCGATAGTCCCTTCAAAAAGAGTTTCATCTACAATTCGGCAAAGATAGTTGAAGAATTAAGCCATGAAGGTGCCCACGCTGGTGCGATAGTACAGTTTGCCACCAAAAAGGGCGAAAAGGTGAATGCCAAGGTAGCTTCGTCATTCATCAGTTTCGAACAGGCAGAACTCAATTTAAAAGAGATCGGCAACAGATCATTTAACGAGATCAAAAAGGCAGCATTCGATACCTGGAACAAAGAGCTTTCCAGTATAGAGGTTGAAGGTGGTACAGAGGGACAGATAACAACGTTCTATTCTTCCCTTTACAGATCGCTGTTGTTCCCAAGGAAGTTCTACGAGATAGATGCCCAGGGTAAGGTAATGCACTACAGTCCATACAACGGACAGGTTCTGCCGGGCTACATGTTTACCGATAATGGTTTCTGGGATACCTTTAGGGCACAGTCACCACTGATGACGCTGATAAAGCCAGAACTTAACAAACAGGTGATGGAAGGCTTGGTGAATGCCTATAAAGAAAGTGGATGGCTACCTGAATGGGCAAGCCCCGGCCACCGCGACTGTATGATCGGTTCCAACTCGGCATCTATCATTGCCGATGCCTACCTAAAGGGAGTTAGGGGCTATGATATCAATACATTATATCAGGCACTGTTAAAAAATGCCAATAACGAAGGTCCCTTGTCTTCGGTTGGGCGCAAGGGCGTGAAATATTACAATGAACTGGGCTACGTTCCGTACAATGTAAAGATCAACGAAAATGCCGCCAGGACACTGGAGTATGCCTATGCCGATTTTACCATCTACCAACTGGCAAAGGAACTGAAAAGGCCGCAGGCAGAGATTGACCTGTTTTTGAAACGCAGCCAGAACTATAAAAACCTTTTTGATCCGTCTTCGGGACTGATGAGGGGCAAAAATGAGGATGGTAGCTTCCAATCGCCGTTTAACCCTTTCAAATGGGGCGATGCCTTTACCGAGGGCAACAGCTGGCACTATACCTGGTCGGTATTCCAGGATGTACAGGGACTGATCAACCTGATGGGAGGCAAAGAAAAGTTCAACGCCAAACTGGATTCGGTATTTACAATGGCCCCAATATTTGACGAGAGCTATTATGGTTCCATTATACACGAGATAAGGGAGATGCAGATTGCCAACATGGGCCAATATGCGCATGGCAACCAGCCGATACAGCACATGATCTACCTTTACAACTACTCTGGCGAGCAATGGAAAACACAATATTGGGTTAGGGAGGTGATGGACAGGCTCTACAGGCCAACCCCTGATGGCTACTGCGGTGATGAGGACAACGGACAGACATCGGCATGGTATATTTTTTCTGCCTTGGGCTTCTATCCGGTAACCCCGGGCACCGACCAATATGTACTGGGTGCTCCCCTGTTCAAAAAGGCGACCATCAACCTACAGAATGGTAAAAGAATAGTGATCGATGCACCGGCCAACAACAGCAAGAACAGATATGTTGTTAGGTTAAATGTTAACGGACAGGCTTACTCCAAAACTTGGTTGAGCCATAAGGAAATAACCAAAGGAGCAAAACTGGACTTTGGCATGTCGGCAACACCGAACAAAACTGCTGGAACATTACAGGTTCCATTTTCACTGAGCAAACCATAATTAATAATAAGATATCATGAGCAATAATAGAGAAGATTTTTTTAGGGAAATAGAAAATGGACTAATAGAAAAGGGCATTAAGATAGCCAACAGGGATTTTGACAGGCCCTGGGGCGGTTTCTTCGTGATAGACGAGGAACAGGCGCAGTATTTCGCAGACCTGTACTTTGACGGGATTGATGTGGATACGCTTAGGAAAGGCGGAAAGTTGAGCCCAAAAGTACTGGTTGTAGCACCGCAGCAGCGCCTGTCATGGCAGTACCACCACCGCAGGGCTGAGATATGGCAGGTGATAAAAGGTACTGTGGGAATTGTACGGAGCAACGACGATACCGAGGGAGAACTGGTTTCCTACACCGAAGGCCAACAGGTTGTGTTAAAGCAGGGCGAACGCCACCGTTTGATAGGTCTTGACGGTTGGGGCGTTGTTGCGGAGATATGGCAGCATACCAATCCAGCAAACCCTTCGGACGAAGACGATATCGTACGTGTTCAGGACGATTATAGGAGGTAGCATAACTTGGATAGAGTTCTAGTGATGCTTTGGAAACCACTGACATTTAGAACCTCGAAAATTGCTTTGTGTGCTTGCCTATCTGTAATAGCCTTATATAGATGAATCACGGCACTGTCTCAAAAGACAGTGCCGTGATTGTTTTATGAGCTATTTAGAATAATTACTTTTTCAGCTTTCTAGACACGTTATTAGATTGGACTATGTCGATTTCTTTGCTTGTGGTAATGAAGGTACTATAATGTTTTTCCTTACTTTTTATACATAAGCTCATATTGCAAAGCGATTATTCAAAGACTGTATATGTTGTATAAAGCAATTAGAAGGCTCGCAGGAAAACATACCTTGTGTACGCTTTTTCTGGAGCTGCTGTAGTAGTGTAATATTCTTATTTATTGTTGCTTGCTGATGGGCTTTTATTTGTAAAATATGATGTGGTGTAAATTGAAATAAGGTATTACCACGATTTACGTAGTTCTTGAATGTCCGTGGATTTTATATTGTCTCCGCCAGGATGGGTGACATCGATAAAACGTATGTTTTCAAATTGATATTCCCCATCAATTGTACTGTTGTTCGGTCCAAAAGACAATGCTGTCTCGAAATGTATGTTATTGTCAATGATTTTTGTGTTTGCTTCGGATGTGTGGAAATATCTTCCTTTAAAACTAAGGAGCTAAGAAAATCGTCGAATTGGAAAATTATAAATAGACACTTCCGCTGTTGGCCGATAATTTTCAGTATACATTGTTACATTTTCTGTTGTAGAATTAGGTGTTTTTCGTAACTTTAATGTAATTCATAGACAGTCAATTTAGTTGTGGTTTTTGGGTGAGCATTTGGTGAGCATTCTAAGAAAAACGATGTTTAAATAGGCTGGATGGGTGTTTTCAATGTCCCGTCCGGACCGCAAAAAACCCACTTAGAGATAATCTGAGTGGGTTTTTGCTTTTTAGCATCCGTCATACACCCAGTTTCTGTTTGCTATTGATTACGAGTTTGTCGGGAAACAACTCTAATCTGTGAAAAAGCAATGAATGTTATTCTTGTTAGCCCAACTTAATGGCTATTTCGCTAATGATTTCCTGTTTTTTGCGTCTAGATACTTCAAAGCTCTTTCCGCTGTCCATTGAAATTACGCAAGTTTCGCCTTTGCTGTAACTCAATATGTGCCCGGCATTGACCAGAACACTTCGGTTGATGCGTATCAGTACAGAGGTTGGACCAAAGTAGTCCTCGAAATCTTTTAGCAGTCTTGGGATGACGAACTCCTGACCGCTAGCTACAAAGACTCGGCTGTAATTACCCATTCCCTCGATGTGAACGATATCGGCAAGATCAATGAACTGAACCATATCATTAACATGGAAAGCAATCTTTTGCGGGAGCTGGAGGTTTTTGAGTAGATCGATGATCTGTTTCTGGCTGGTGGTGCGGGACATCAGCCTAAAGCGTGCCTTTTCTACTGCCTGTTTGAGCTCTCGCTTGTCGATAGGCTTTAACAAATAATCTAATGCGTTGAACTTAATGGCAGATAAGGCGTACTGTTCGTAGCTGGTTACAAATATCACCTCGAAATCAATGTCCTCTAGTTGGTCTAGCAGTTGAAAGCCATTCTTTCCGGGCATCTGCACGTCCAAGAAGAGCAGCTCAGGCTTTGTGCGTCCAATCAATTCAAGGGCCTGTTCGGCGTTTGCCGCCATTCCGACCACATTTAAGATATAGGAAAAAGGTTGTAGCAGATGCTGCATCAGTTCGCGACTATCTGCCTCGTCGTCTACAATTAGGGTCTTTATCTTAGGTACTTCCATACTTAATCGATCATTTGGGGAGTGGCTATAGAAAGTATAATCTCTACAGAGGTACCTGAGGCCATGCCCGAAGCTTCGTAATAGTCGGTTATCGTGACTCCGAAATTAAGATCGGCATAAATTTCTTTAAGCATCTTTAGTCTGTCTTCGGTAAGCATCATTCCAGCAGGTACGTAATGCTTGCTTTTTCGTAATTCGGCAGCCTTAACTCGGCCTATCCCGTTATCCGTAATGCGGATGATTAAGGTTTGTGCTTGACTTGTGATTTCGATGCTTAGTTCGCCGTTCCTTGCGCCGTTTAAATTCATCAGTCCGTGCCATATCGCATTTTCTACATAGGGTTGTACTAGCATAGAGGGGATATAAATCCTTTGTGCATCAACTTTGTGATCCAGTTCCAAGTGATAAGAGAATGAACTTCGGAATCGAAGCTGTTCTAGCTCTATATAAAGTTGCAGGGCTTCAAGTTCGCGGTCCAGCGTAATGAACCTCTCGGCAGATTGTTGGAGGATTAGCCGTATGAGCCTGCTGAACTTGGTTAGGTAGTCATGGGCATCGTCGGGCTTGTTTCTGTAGATGTAATTTTGAATGCTGTTAATGGCATTGAAAATGAAATGGGGGTTCATCCTAGCTTGTAGGGCGGTGAGTTTGCTATCGGCAATCAAAGCATTAATGCGTACCCATTCGGTTTGGCGTTTTCGTATCCGTTCTACCTGCCAGTTTTTGATAAGCCAGATGGTTAAAGTAACTAGTAGGAAGATAGCTGCCAAAAACCACCATTTTAGCCAAAAAGGTTGAGATACGCTGAAATCCAAGGATACGGTAGCGGCACTTTTTAACCCATCTCCGTTGATGGCAAATGCTCGTAGCTGGTAGTTTCCAGTACCCAAATGCTGAAGTGAAATGGTATTACTTTTTACATAGGTGATAGGCCGACCGGGATGCAGGGTGTAACCAATCTTGTAATTATCATTGCCATATTGGCCTACATTGAATTCAAGCTCTAGTCTGTTGTTATCATAAGGGAGCTCGATCTGTCCTGAAATTGGTCTTCCTTGAGAGCTAATAGCCGAAAGAGATAGGAGTGGGGGGACCTTGTTTTTTAGTGAATTGGATAATGGAATAGAGAAGAGTCCACCGTGGGTGGTGAAAAAAAGCCGGTCGCCAGCGGTGGCCACTCTAAATACCTTGCTGGATGGTAGTCCATTGTCAAGGCCATAGATCTCAGATTGCATCTGCCCATTTTTTTCCCAAATTTTGACCAATCCGGCGTTAGTACCAATCCATATATTCCCGTAATCGTCTTGTGTAATACCATTGAAGGTGTTAGTCTGAATTTTCAAAGGGAATTTGATACGTAGCAGTTTCCCCTTGGCATAAGTAAAGAGTCCACTGCCCGATGTGCAGATCCAAAGTTTGCCATCTCTTGCACGCAGTATATTAGGCACATCGTTGTAGATACCATACATCTTGGTGCTTTTGGCGTTTTTGATGTCGTAAAGGTATAGGCCATCAATACAACCATACAAAAGGGTATCTTTATTGACGTATTGTATGGTTCTGCCCATGGTACTAAGATGTGCCACCATATTGCGATTATGGGTTCTAGCGGCTGTATGGAAAATGCGGTCGTAGGTAATCGTATAAAAATCTCCCGATGGTGCCAATACACTTCCCATGACGATTAGACTCAGTATGCTGCCATATTTTTCACCAAGCGATTTGTTTCCATCAGGATGGTATTTGAGCACTCCTGCCTCTGAACTAAGGAAAAGTTTTTTGTCCTGCTTCCATACATGATAATAGCTGCGGGCCGAGGTTTTGTCTACCTTAACGAAGCGGTTGGTGGAGGTATCGAAGTATTGCAGCCCATAACCGGGCGTGGAAATCCAGAGCTTGTCGTCTATTGTTTGTAGCATGGTTGGGGCAACGGATTGACCTGATAGATTCTGATAACCGACCACCTGTTTGCTGCGTAGGATGAATACCCCGTCTTCTAAGGTTGTGCACCAGATGTTGCCTTCGCGATCTTGTATGACGCCCGAAACCGAACTGTTCCTTAGTGAAACAACGGGTGAGGTCTTTTGCTCGGTAAAGTTGTAGTAGTACAAGCCCTGTCTAATCGTCCCTATCCATAGGCCTCCATCAGGATCGGCATAAAGGCTGATGACAGGGGTAGGCAGATGGAATATTTCAAAAGTGCTGAGCTCTCTATCGAATTTGATGACCCTGCTGTGGAAGGACATGAAAATATATTTCTTGGTCTGGGTCGTTAAGATGCGCCATTCGGATCCATTGTTATGCCTGCGAATGGCGGGATAGAAGACTTTGTTCCCATTTAGTCCGTTGATATTGAGTTCCAAAGGAACAGAGAACATTTTTTTGGAGAGTGCTTCATAAGAGTGTATCAAGGTGCCATTGAGGGGCAATAGGCCGTCAGGAGTCTGTTTAAGATAAATAGAATTGTCTTCGGGCGCATGGAGTTCTTCTGTTTTTGTACCAACGGTATCCATGCGGTGCAGGCTCTGTCCACCGAAGAGGTAGATTTGGTTCTCTTGCACGCTCAATGCGTAGGTGAGATTCTGGGTATATGGCTTGCCTAGTTGCTTCTGGTAAACTGTACTGGCGGCTGCTTCCCTTAACTTGCCATCGCTGTAGTTCATGATCCGATTTTTGGAGGTGGCAAACCATAGCTTTCCCTGATAGGACATTGAAGCATAAATGGCTTTCTCGGGTAGACCATTCTTTTGGTCGAAAACTTTGGTGCTGCTGCCGTTGTAGCATAAGAGTCCTTGTTCAGTTCCTATCCATATCGTCCCTTTATCATCTTGTAGAATATTGTAGCACTCTAGCGAGGGTAAGGCAATGCGGTGATTGACGTTAACGAAGGAGAACTCTTGAGCTTGGGCACAAAAGCTGATCATAAGCGTAAACAATACGTAGCAGCGAGCGGTCAGTTTGGACATGGACAGCAAGTTACAAATTCGGTATTCTTTGGCGAAAAACTAATAGCGGCAATGTGTAAAAAATTGAGTGAGTGGTAGGGTTGGGCTTTGCGGGAGGTAGACCTTTGTATAGTCAAACTAAAGCATTTTAAATATGGTTAAAAGATTACTTTTTTTATTTTTTATACTGCTTCAACTTACACCAACTGTAGGTTTTAGCCAAACACAATTCTGGTCAGATACTTTTGAAGATAGTGGAGCACCCAGTTCGGGTACACGAAGCCCTAGTGTAGAGAACTATCAACCAGCGAGTGCTCCTTATACCAAATATTTTTTCCGTACGGTACCAGGTAACCTTAGTCTGTATAACAATAATTTGAACAATGGGGTATATCAGGGTTATCAGGGAGCTAAAATTTGGGCAGGTGAAGATATAGATGCAGCATTGAATGGCAGTACCAATGCCCAGAGTGCAGCACAGAGCGTTACTTGGACAAACATTAATATCTCGGGAAAAACCGGATTAAGTTTTAAAGGGCTTTTTGCCTGTAATAATGCGGCTAATACTTGGGAAAATGGAACCTCAACAGGTAATATTGCAGACAATATGGTGGTATCTTACCGGATTGACGGAGGGGTTTGGAAAGATTTGGTACGCCTTTACGCTAACAATACTTTTCAATTAGCTTTGGAGACTACTGGCGATGAAGTTGGCGACGGCACACCACTTCCTTCTTATCAGTTTACCGAACTGGGCGCTACTATAACAGGTTCTGGAAATCTATTGGAACTTAGGTTCTCCTGCTATGCAAATGGAACTGGAAACGAAGAATTGGCCATCGATAATTTTCGCTTATTTTACACTGGTACATTACCTGTAACGTTACAACGGTTCGATGTACGAAAAGATGCCAATGCAGCGGTACTTAATTGGAATACGGCTAGCGAGCAAGACAATAAAGGATTTTTAGTGTATCGTAGTAACGGCAATGATTCATTCTTAAAGATTGGCGAGGTAGCAGCAGGTAATGGGAACTATTCATTCTATGACAGGAAGCCGTTAAACGGTGATAACTATTATCGCTTGGTACAGGTAGACATGGATGGTACTGAAACCATACTAGAAACAAAGGTTTTGAGTTTTTTACTGGGCGACGCCCTAGTAACGGTATATCCGAACCCAACTAGTGGTATGGCAACTGCACGTTTCAAGGCTGGCGTTTATTCTTCTGCCAAACTTTTCGATTCCAATGGGAAGGTTCTAAAGACAGCTACATTCAAAAATACAGCTACACAAGTACAGCTAGATCTTTCGGGACTTGCCAAAGGACTCTATTTTATGGAGTTGGATGGAAAGACGGGAAAAGAAGTGCTTAAGCTAGTGAAAAGATAATCGCTAAACTAATAGCTTTCAAAAGTTCCATAAGAAATTTCGGTGCGATGGTACCTGAAATTTCTTGTGGATTATAGAGCGGTGTAGGTGCAAAATTTGCTGATGAACTATTTGGTGACGTCTTCTTCTTACGAATAGCGTTTCTAGTATTGAAAAATGATTTTCCGATTGTACTAAGCGGGGTCAATCTTCTGAGAAAGATTTACAACTTATTTGTTTAAGTTTGCTCTAAATAATTGCATTTTTGGCAATATCTTCTCAAACATCAAAAATTTAAACGCGTGAAATACCTTTCTCTCCAACGCCTTGCCTTATTTTTTGGCTTTTTATTAGTGTCTAGTGGCGCATTTTCAAAAAAAAGTAATTCAATCGAGAATAATAGGCGCTTTTTTAGTGCTATTGTTCCTGTAACTCCTCCGGTAATTACCTCTTTTTCTCCACGTTCGGCTCTTGCTGGCGAAATGGTAGTGATAACAGGCGATCATTTTAACACCAATCCTGGCGGAACTGTTGTTTATTTTGGTGCTACCAAAGCTTTAATATCGAATATCACCACCACTAATCTAGAAGTTGTTGTGCCTAAAGGCGCTATATATGCACCTATTACGGTGGTAAATACCGAGTTCAACTTGGTAGGGCAAAGTTACTATTCTTTTAAGCTTAAGTCTTTAACGCCTAAAGCTACCATTGGCCCAAGTTTGTTCGAGCCAAAAGTAAATTTTACCACTGGACATGAGTCTGGCTATTTGACTGTTGGAGATTTAGACGGTGATGGTAAATTGGATGTGGTTTTAAATAATTCTGATGCTGGAGCCACCAGTCTTTCTGTATTTTTAAATACAAGTACAGCTACCACAACTTCCTTTCAATTGTCTGCTTCTTTACAGATGGGCTCTGATCCGGAAGGCGTTACTGTTGCCGATGTGAACGGTGATGGTAAATTAGATGTTATTGCGGTTAGCTATCAAACCAATACTGTAAGCATTCATTTAAATACGAGTACAGGCGGTGCATTGAGTTTTGCTCCGGGTACTTCTTTAATCACTCAAAATTGTCCTTTTACAGTTATGGTGAGGGATATGGATGGTGATGGCAGGCCAGACATCATTACCGCCAATAAAGACGGAAATACTGCTCAGGTATTTTTAAATAGCGGATCTATGGGGAACCTGACCTTTAATTCGTCTGTTGTTACTTTATCCACAGGGAATAGACCATACACCATTGCCGTTGATGATTTAGATGGTGATGGTAAGCCAGATATTGTAGCTGCTGCATACGGTAGCAATCAAGTGAATGTTTTTTTAAATACCACAACAAACGGTAATTTAAGTTTTGCCAGTAGTGTAGATTTAGCCGTAAATACACCTTATCATGTAGTAGTGGCAGATTTGGATGGCGATGATAAACCGGAAATCATCACAGGGAATTTGGGAAGTCAAAGTATTTCGATTTTTAGAAATATAAGTACGCAAGGCACTATTGCTTTTGGAACTAAAGAAGATTATAACATTGGCGGCACGGTTTACGCTGTAGCGGTTGGTGATATAAATGGAGACGATAAATTGGATTTGGCAGTTACAAATTACAGTAGTAGTTCGGTACACATGTTGCTTAACCTAAGCTCTAGTGGCGGTATTTCATTAGCGCCTAATGGGGATATTCCCTGTGGAAATGGACCTGATTTTGTAGCTATTGCCGATATTAACAACGATGGTGATAATGATCTTTTAACTGCCAACTACTTAAAAGATATAGCCACTGATGAGTTCACTTTTTCTGTAATGAAGGCATTTGGACAGCCGCTGCCGGTTGAATTAAATGATTTTAAAGCTAAGTTTGAGAAAACAGGAGCAGTTAGTTTAAGCTGGGATACTCATTCGGAAAAGGATAATAGCTATTTCGAGATTTCACGGTCTACTGATGGGGCTAATTTTTACAAGTTGAATACCGTTAAAGGTAAGGGCACAACATCAGAACGTAGTTTTTACAGTTTTAATGATCTTGTCCCCGCTAGAGGAAATAACTATTATAAATTGGCGCAAGTAGATTTGAATGGTAAAGTAACTGATGTGGGTTTACAGGTAGTAAATGTAGGCCTGTCGTCGGCTCAAGAAGTATTGCTGTATCCAAATCCGGCTATAGGTGAGGTAAACGCAAAGGTGAATGTAGGCTTGTACGAAAAAGTAGAGCTGCTGGATTTAAATGGACGTGTTTTAAAAAGTGGTTCATTGAGAGCAGATACAACCTTGGCTAGTTTTAATATAGGCTCTTTGGCTTCCGGAATTTATTTTATTAGGTTAAAGGGTAGTCATGGAAGTATATCTAAATCATTTATTAAAAAGTAGCATTAGGTAAGCCATGCCTAAAGCACTTATTTAACCATCCGTTCTGCTTGTTTAATGCTCCGTGATGGTCTTGGAATGCTCGGTAGGGGTTTTTTAATAAAACTTTTCGGTCTTTTAAACATCTTTTGCGCTTATCTAATGCTCCGTTGCGCTTTTGGATAGGTCGGTTGCGGTCTTGGAGCGCAACAGAACATTCAATTAATCCTCTAGATCATTCTATGAATGCAATGGATAGTTACGCGTATGTTGCAGACCATTCTAAGGCGTCGTCGTTTCATTAAAAGAGGTCGGCAGAAGATAAAAAGAATGATCTGTTGGATTAAGAATACCCAACAGATCATTACATAAGAATATCGAAGCTGTCTTTTAGCTTATACTACTATTCACCTTGTTTTTTCTGTTTGGTGACCTTAAATTCAGTTCTTCTATTTAATGCCCTCCCATCTGGATTATCTTTTCCATTACTTAATTTATTTGGTGCAATAGGTTTGCTAAAGCCATAGCCTTTCGAGGTCATTCTCTCTGGAACAATGCCTTTAGACATGAGGTAGTCTACACAAGATTTCGCTCTTTTGTCTGATAATTCCATGTTGTAAACTTCTGTGCCGATATTATCTGTATGTGCACTGAGCTCAATTTCTATATTCGGATTATCGATCATGATTTGGTATAGCGTATCTAAGGTGATTTTAGAGCTATCGGTGAGCTCTGCACTGTCAAACTCGTAGAGGATGTTCTCTAATACAATAGGTTTGTTGATGACCATAGGCTCTAGACAGAACTCTGTGCTTAATAAGGTATCGGCGTTTACCAATTGCGTATAGCTATAACTGATGTTTTTGGCAAAATACTTGTCTTTCATGGCATGGATTTGTAGGTCTCTATTGCTGCCAACCTGAAAAGTGTAACTGCCGTTCATATCGGTTTGGGTGGTTTGCTCGGGAATATTGGTGCCCACAGCAGTAATAGTTGCGCCAGCAAGTGGTTTTTTGGTTACGCAATCTATTAAACTGCCTTGTACGGTTAAATACTCACGTGTTACATGAAAAACCTCGAGACAACATACCGATTCTCTGTCGGAGCTGATGTAGGCTTCTTTGCCGTTATCGTCTAATGCCGCAAAATAGATGTCATCTTTGGCCGAATTGAAAGGATATCCCATGTTTACCGGTTCTGTCCACTCTACAAAATCTCCCACGGTTTCGTAAAAGTCGAAGCCCCCTAAACCAACTTTTCCATTGCTACTGAAGATTAGTTTTTGGCTCGATGGTAAATAGTAGGCGGCTTGTTCGTCTTCGAGGGTATTTATTTTTTTGCCCATGTTAATCGCATTTCCTACGGTGCCATCAGCCCTTAATACAGCATACCATAAATCGTAGCCACCTATACCTCCAGGTCTGTCTGATGAGAAGATTAAGTATTTGCCATCTCTGGTTACCGAAGGCTGCATGGAGTTGAAACCTACAACATTTACTTCGCCGCCCAAGGCTGTGGGAGAGCTCCAATTACCGCCTTCTTTTTTGCTGATATAAACGTTGCGTTTCTGATCTTCCTTATTGGCCGCCCAAGCAGTTAAAAACATCATGTTTCCACTAGGATGCAATGTTGGTGCTGCCGTTTCCATCTTCTTTAAATCGATGTTGATTTTTTGGATGTTGACTTTCTCGGCATTAAGGTCAGTGTTTTCTACCTCATAAATGGTATTGATATATGGGGTTTCTTTCCTTACCACTTTTACCTTTCCTCCCTCTAGCACTTGGTTTTTTCCATCGACGGCTACAGGTCTAGAAGAGGTAAAGTAAAATTGCGAGTTGCTAATTGCGGGAGCATAGTTAGAGCCTGCCTGATTGATGTTGTTGCCTAGTCGGGCAATTTTGAACATTCTCGGATATTTCATTTCATACAGTGCATACCTGCAAGAAGCGATCTCTAATTTAGCCTTGGGAAGGCAATCGTCATTTACCTTGTACCTACCGATAAAGCTTTCGAATGCTTTGATGGCTTCCTCGTATCTCAGATTTGCCCTTAAACATTCGCCATACCAGAATTCGCTTTGTGCGTATTTTGGATTGCTGAAATGATTGGAAACGGCATACCATTTTTCTGCATCCCTAAAGTTTTTATAAAGCCTTAGAGAGGTTGCCAATTGATAAACGGCGTATTCATAATCGTCTTTTCTTGGGCTGGTTTCCTTTATTTTTTGTTCGAAACCATAAGGAACCACAAAGCCTACGCTATCGGGAGAGATCTGAAGCATTTTTTTGTAATATTCTGCGGCTGCATAATATTCTTTGTTGAGGAAATAAACATCCGCTATGCGTTTGCTATTTGACCCCATTTGTGCGTTTGCCATTGTTGCAAAACCCACTATTGCGATAAATATTTTTAAAAATTTCATGAGCTAAATTTTTTAAAGTCGAGGACAAAAGAAATTTGGACCAATAATGCCTTTTCTGGCACTGAAAGAGACGGACAGTTCCAAGCCTCCTTTGCTACCTGTAGCCCTGTTTAGTCCTGAGGTGTTGAAATCGTAGCTTAAGCCAAATACCATGCTCTTGATATGAAATCCTAGAAAAGCGATGGCGGCATCGTCTACACGATAATTGGAACCAAATAAGAGATCAGTCTCTGGATTGAGCATCATTTGGGCGTAGGCTCCAAAGGCAACTTGCTGCGCATTACCTTGTCTAAGGAAAAGGGCATTAGGTGTAATGTCAAATAAATTATTGACTTTAATCCTAGCTCCGCCATGACCGGTATAGCGCATTGGTATTTTAGCATCGCCACCTACAAATTTATCTTTGGGCCTGTTTAGATGAGATACAGAAGCACCGAGGAATACATTTATGGATTTGTAATCTGCAGCATCAAAAAACATGATACCAACATTCGCATCGGGTGCGGTGAAATTCTGGGCAGAAAAGCTTTCGTCGAAAGGCATTCCGCTATCATAACCTGCCGTTGGGTTGTATTGGCTACCTAAGGTAATTTTGGATACATCGATACTTTTGTTGATGATACCTGCCTGTAGGCCAAAGTTGATGATCTTATCGCCAGCCTGCCCAAAGCGTATGCGATACGAGGCAGAAGCTAGGGCATTTAACTGGTTATAGGCTACAGCCCCTGCTCTCTGATTAATTACCATACCTCCAAAGGCGAAATTTTTGATAGGGGCGGCATCAAATGACGCCCCTACAGTTAAATATCCATCATTTAAATTGCTCCACTGCTGTTTAGCATTGACGTTTGCTCTATATGCCCCATCGGTTACTCCTGTTAAAGCTGGGTTTAACCATAGTGGATTTGCATAATATTGAGAAAAATGTGGATCTATCTGTGCATATGTCTGATTTGCAATAGCCGTCAGTAAAACCATTACCGCAACTACTATTTTGTTCATTTTCATTGGTACTATTTTTAAATAAAACCATGTCCGTTAAATGTGATGCTTACCTTAATAGCGTTACTGTGCCTTTAAAGGTTTTAGTTGTTCCGCTGTTGAAGGTTACATCTACATAGTAAACATAAACTCCACTAGGTTGCATCCTGCCTCTGTATGTTCCGTCCCATCCTTGCATCAAGTTCTGTGATTCGTAAATGAACTCGCCCCATTGGTTGTAGATACGCATTTTGAACTTGGCTACATTGTTGCCGTAGGCCAAGAAAATATCGTTCCTACCATCATTGTTAGGGGTAAAGGTGTTAGGGATATACAGCTCATCTTTGAACGGATCGTTAGTTGTTGCTGTAACTGCATTTGAATTGGCGCTTGTTTGACAAGCTAATCCCGACATCGCTTTTACTACAATAGTTACACTTTCTCCTTGTTTTAAGCCGCTTACTGTATAACTAGGTGTTACGGTTGTAAACCAAGTTGCCTCTCCATCATTCGAAACTGTGTAACCTGTTGCGCCTGGTACCGCCGTCCAGTTAAATTGCACGCTGTTGGTGGTAATGGTTCCTACAGTTACTACTGGCGCCGATAGTACAGCTAATACATTTACTGTTACTGCTGTTCTGGTAGCGCTTACACAAGTTCCTCCAGAACTTACCGCTTCTACATAATAAGTAGTATTGGCTGCTAAAGGTAGGGTGGTATAACTTGTACCAGTATGTAATGAAGTGCCTGCCGTAGCAGTGGTATACCATCTGTAGCTTAGGCCTGCATCAGGATTATTTACTGTAATCACTGTAGTAGATCCAGCGCAAATTTGTGTAGCTGCGGCTGTTACATTAGTCGGTGGACTTGGAGCTGTACCTACCACTACGTTTACTTGTGTTCTGCCCAAAGAAACGCAACTGCCCACACTAGCTTCTACATAGTAGCTGGTATTTGTGGTTAAGCTTGGTGTAGTATAGGTTGTTCCTGTACTTACGGCCGTACCTAAAGTTGAAGTAGTGAACCATGAATAAGTTACACCTACAACTGGATTGCTAACCGTTAACGTTGCCGAGTTATTGGTGCAGATATTGACATTTGCTGAAGCAACGGTTGGATTAGCTGGCTTGGTAGTAACGGTAACAGTAACCATTGTTCTTGCCGAAGCAGCAGTACAACCTACTGTTCCAACAGCTTGTACGTAATAATTGGCATTTGTACTCAATGGAAGTGTGGTGTAGCTATTTCCAGTATGCAATAAAGTACCATTGTTTGCACTGTTATACCACTCGTAAATGGTGTTAGCTTGAACATTGCTTACTGTAAGTACCGCTACACTGTTTGAACAAATGCTGGTGCCTGCGGCGGCTACCGTTGGTGCTACTGGTAATGGATTTACCGTAATCGTTACCGTAGCAGCACTGCCTGGTGCATTTTCACATTTATTAGTTCCTTTTACCGTTACGTAATAGGTTTTACCTGCTGTAAGTGCCGGTGTAGGGAAGCTAGGTCCAGTATGTACCACATTTGTTAACGTTGCATCATCATACCAAGTAAATACAGGTGCGGTTACCGTAGCACTAGTTGCGTTAAGTGTGGTAGAGGTATTTGCGCAGATGGTAGTTGTACCTGTAATGCTAATATCGGAAGCTACTGCTCTTGGTTTCACCGTTACAGTGACTACTCTGGCATCTGCGGCCGGGGTTTCACATCTGTTATCAGCTTTTACCGTTACGTAATAGGTGGCGCTTGCTGATAACGTAGGAGTGTAAGTAGCCCCTGTAAATACAACAGTAGTTAAAGCGGCATTGCTATACCATGTAAATACCGGATTGGTTACGCTACTGCTTGCACTTGCTGTTAAAGTCACACTTCCCGATCCGCAGATTTCTGCTGAAGAAGGAGAAACGCTTAAGTCGGCATTGTTAGCAAATGGGTTAACTACCACGTTTACTACTTTTGCGTCTGCAGCAAGGGTTTCACATCTGTTATCACCCCTTACGGTTACATAATAGGTTTGAGATGCGGCCAATAATGGTGTCGTAAAGGTAGCACCTGAACCTGCTACCGTAGTAAGTGTAGCATCGCTATACCAAGTATACACCGGATTGGTAATGGCGACATTAGCCGTGGCTGTAAGTGAAGCCATACCTGGCCCGCATAACAAGGTGGTGCCAGAAATTGTTAAATCTGCGTTAGTGGGTCTGCTGTTTACTACAATGTTAATTTGTAGTGCATTTCCGGCGGTGTTCTCACATCTATCGCTACCTTTTACGGTTACGTAATAGGTTTTGTTTGCTGCCAGCAATGGCGTAGTAAAAGTTGCACCAGTAAATACTGGATTGGTTAAAGCCGAATTGTCATACCAGGTAAATATTGGATTAATAACCGGGTTAACTACTGCGGTGGTAGCGGTTAAAGTAGCGCTAGAATTAATACAAATAGTTCTGTTTCCAGTTACAACGATATCTGCTGCTACAGCGATCGACTTTATGGTTACGCTTACTGTTTTTGCTTGCGACGCTGGACTTTCACATCTATTATCACCTTTTACAGTTACATAATAGGTTTGACTAGCAGTTAAGGTTGGTGTAAAAGTTGGTCCCGTAAACACTGCATTAGTTAAAGCTGCATCGGTGTACCAAGTAAATATTGGGTTGGTTACCGTTAGGCTACTAGCCTCCAGCGAAACTGCACCTGGACCGCATCTTTCGGTAGATTGTGATACCATTAGATCAGCACTGGTTGCTGGCGGATTAACATTCAGCGTTACGGACTTCACATCGGCTGGGCTATTTTCACATTTGTTATCTCCAGAAACGGTTACATAATAAGTGATGGTACCGGTTACTGGTGGTGTGGTGAATGTTGCTCCGGTATGCACCGATACGGTTAAAGCTGCATCCGTGTACCATTTAAATACAGGGTTAGTTACTGTAGCGCTAGTTGCTTGTAGAACCGCTGGACTAGATGCACATACGTTGGTAATTCCAGACACTTGTACATCTGCTGCTACAGCTCTTTCGCCAACGGTGATTTTGATTTCGGTACGAGCTCCATTTGCACAACTATTTGTGTTAATTGCCTCTACAAAGAAACTGTGGATACCAGTAGCCAAATTAGTTGGTGTGGTATAGGTTGTACTGTTTAGGGCAACCAATGTTCCGATAGCATTATACCAATTAAAAGTAACGCCACTTACTGGGTTAACTCCTAAGGTAGCAGCTGTACCAAAACAGGTGTTGGTTGGATTTCCGGCCAAAGGCACTGGAGCAACCGGAACAGCTAAGATGGTTACGGTTACCTTGGTAGGTGCACTTAGACATCCGTTTCTGAATTCTCTAACATAGTAGTTATGAGTACCAGCTGTTAAATTGGTTGGTGTTGTAAATGTAGCGCCGTCTACGCCTGTATAATTATTTTCTAAATACCATCTGTATGTAGAGGTAGCTAGTGGATTTTTAACGCTTAACACGGCTGATCCTCCGGCACAAGAGCTCACTGCTGCCACATCAACTTGAGGGGCAACACCTATTCTTTGTGCGTAGTTAAAGTCTACCGAAGTAAATGCGCTGATTAATCCTGAGTTTAGGCGAAGCTCAACAGCACTAAAGACTTGTGTAGGTACAAAGGTTAAGGTCGCTGCGCTACCATCGCTCAATAATTCTAAATTAATTAGTGGGTTGTTAGCGAAAATAGCGTCGTTATTACTTGTAGCTCCATTGTAGGTAAGTACACTGATAGAAGGCAATACTGCCAACGATAGTAGTTTACCTGGCGAAGTAATGCGAACTTTAACCGTATCTCCAATTTGAGATAAAGAACCAAAACCTACTCTTTGGAAAACATAAGCATTTGCTAATCCCACTGGAATAACTAATGACGAAGCAGTTTCAATTTTATCATCAATAGCTAATTGTGGATTAAATACACCGCTCAATAATGCTACATTAACTGAACCTCTATCTACGTCTACAGTAGCGGCAACACAAGGCACGGAACCTGTATTTCCATCAGTAACTACTGTTATATTTACAGGAATCCTAGTTGATGTACAACCACCGTTTACAAAGGCTTCTACATAGTAAGTAATATTGTTGGCCACTGGCGGTGTTAAATAAGAATTACCTGTGGCTACCGGTGTACCTAATGTTGGCACGTCATACCATCTAATGTCTGCATTAGGGTTACTAGAAGTAGCCGTTAATAAGACCCTCGAATTAGGACTAACGCTTACATTTGGCGTAGTTACGATTGGCGCATCTAAAGTACCTACGTTAACCTGAACGGAGGTTTTGGTAGCTGAAGCAATGCTACAATCGGCGTCGAAGGCCTCTACTGTATACGTAGCACCAACAAGTACATTGTTTACGGTAAAAGTTGGCCCTGTTGCCACTTGAATGTTCAAGGAATTATACCATCTGTAGGTGAGACCAGCCATTGGATCTTTTACTTGCATTACTGCGTTACCACCTAAACAAGTAGTAATATTGGTAGACAATAATTCTGGAGCTACTGGTGTAGGTTTTAGAGTTACTTCTACCGTTGTTCTTGCACTTTCGCAACCAGATCCAGAGCTTGCTGTTACGAAAAATCTAGTAGCGGCAGTAATTGCTGGGGTAGTAAAACTCGTTCCGTCAGCTTGGTAAACTCCAGCTGCATTGTACCACCTATAGGTAAATCCAGCTCTGCTGTTTTGTACAGTTAATGTAACTGGAGCATTATTACAAGCTACAACGTTGTTTGCTGTTACTTGTGGTGCAGCAATTACATGCTGAGCATAATTGATGTTAATAGAACTTAAAGCTGTAGCTATGCCTGCATTTAATCGTAGCTCTACTTGATCAAACGATTGTGTAGGTACAAAGGTTAGCAAGGCTTGTGAACCTCCGCTTAATAATTCTAATTTGATAAGGGCGTTATTTGTGTTGATGAGGTCATTATTCGAAACTCCTGCTTTTAGGGTAGCTAACTGTACAGAGCCTAAAAGTGCTAAAGAAAGCAACCTTCCAGGTGAGCTTACGGCTATTCTAATGGTATCTCCAACTACACTTTCTCCTGGGAAAGTAAAACGTTGATAAACGTATCCATTTAGAGCAGCTACCGGTAAAAACAAGGTAGAACCAGTTTGGGTATCGTTATCTATGGCTAAGCTCGGGTTAGAAACACCAGCGAAAAGTGTAATGCCACTTAAGCCATTGGCTTCTGCTATTGGAGAAATACAAGGTGTTGGATTTGGTGTTCCCGTATTCACCGTTATGGTGATCATTACTCTTGAAGGAGAAACACACCCAGTTAAGGTTGATCTAGCTTCTACATAATAAGAAGTAGTCGCATTTAACGGAGGAGTAACAAAAGTTGCTCCTGTATGTACAGGTGTGGCGGCATTGGCCGAAGTATACCAGTTGAAATCAACATTGGTATCTGTAGAACTTGCGGTAAGCACTACGGTTTGTCCAGCAGTAATGGTAGAAACCGAAGCTTGTACCTGAGGTAAAACAGGACGAGGATTTACGGTTACCGCTACAGCAGCTCTGCCTAAGCTAGTACATCCTTGTTGTGTTGCTTCTACGTAATACGTTTTGCTGGCACTGATGTTTGAAATTGTATAGGTTGCACCAGTGTGTAGCTCTGTACCAGCTGTTGAGGCATCATACCATTTATAGGTAATTGCTGGATTAGGATTATTTACCGCTAATGTAACTGGAGAGCCTTCGCAAGCGGTGATAGTGGCTGCCGAAACCGTAGGGACATCTAATAGTGGCACTACGTTGATGGTAATCGGCATTCTTTCGCTATTGGCACAACCATTTCTAGAAACTTGGATATAATACGTAGTAGAAGCGGTTAGATTTGGAGTGGTGTACGAAGCTGTAGTAGCTAATAGCGTACCGTTAGTTGGTGCATTGTACCATGCAATTTGAGTGCTTCCATTTGCGGTAGCCGTTACGGTTGCGCTGGTATTGTAACAAATTGTTTGGTTGTTGCCAACTACTGTTGGATTTGGATAAACAATTTGTGCACCGTAAATATCGAGGCTACTTAATGCGGCAACAACTGCTTGAAAACGAACCTCTACTCTATCAAATTCAGCTCCTGCCGCAAATGTAGCCTCAAATCTATTTCCCCCTAGTAATTGAAGGTATACTAGTGAGGAGTTTAACTGTAATGTTCTCACTACAGTGTTATTTTTCATGATGTTTACAGTAATGCCACTTAATACCGATAGATCTAAGAGCCCGGTTGGGGTAGCCAAGTCTAAACGGATACTATCTGTAGCTAATCCTGTAGTTGGAAATATCAATCTTTGGAAACCTGTTGCTGCAACTCCAACCGATAGGGTGATGCGGGTAAAATTGTTTTTGTCGGCATCTACCGAATTTCCTGGATTGGCAACATTACACAATACGCACAAAAGACTTTGTATACCACTGCTTTGTGCATTTGCCGAGGTACAATCGGCACCACCACTGCCAGTAATTACTGTTACTACAGCAGGTGTTCTTGTAGCGCTGGTGCAGCCTTGTGCACTTGCCGCTTCTGCGTAGAAAGTAGTAGTTGCCGCTAAGTTATTGGTAGTAAATTCTTCTCCTGTGCCTAAGAGTGTCCCATTAGTTGCTGCATCATACCATCTTACTGTATTTCCAGCATCAACGCTTGCTCTTAAAGTAGTGCTTTGGTTGGCATTGATGGTTTGGTTGTTGGTAACAATTACAGCTGCATTTGGCCTTGGGTTGGCTGTTACGTTAACGGCAATTCTAGTACTAATTGCAGTTCCAGATACAGCTTCTACATAGAATACTGTACTCGAAGTGAGGTTTCCGGTGTTGAACGTGCCATTGTTATTACTAGCTAATGGTGTACTTCCGCTTGCGCCATACCAGTTATAGGTAATGCCTGTTTGGGTATTAGTTACGGTTAACGTAGTTGAAGTACCGCTACAAGCTATTGCATTGGCCACAACTGGCGCAGGTACATTTACCTTAATTTGATAATCTGTGGTAACCGTATTCGCAGCCGCATCAGTTACCTTAATAACAAAGGTATAATTACCGCCAGCGGTTGGTGTTCCAGATAATGCTCTAGTACTTGCATTAAAGTTCAAACCGGCGGGAAGATTAATCGCTTCGTAGGTATAACCCGGTGTACCCCCACTTACCGCAGGCAATGTTTGTGCGGGGTAGGCTGTGCCAACGGTTCCCTCTGGCAGAACAGCTGTTGCCAACGTTAATGCACCGTTTACTTGTAGTGCATAAGTATTGCTTGCTGTTCTTCCTTCAGAATCGGTTACGGTAAGTGTAATGCTGAAATTACCAGCGCCACTAGGTGTACCTGTAATTTGTCTGCTTGTTGCATTAAATAAAAGTCCAGCAGGCAAATTGCTAATTGCGTAGGTGTAAGAACCCGAACCTCCGGTAGCAGCTGGTAATGTTTCGCCCGGATAAGCTACCCCAACAGTTCCATTAACTAAGGTTTTGTTTGCTAAAACCAATGGTTCAACTACCCTAATTGTATAGCTATTGGAAACAGAAGTAAGTGCTGCATCGGTAACTTGAACATTAATGGTATAATTTCCAGCCGTAATTGGATTTCCCGTAATTTCCCTGGTTGTTGCATTAAAATTTAATCCTGGAGGGAGATTAGTTGCGATATAGGTATAGCCCGGTGTGCCTCCAGTAGCGGCAGGAATAGTTTGTGTTGGATAGGCTGTGCCTACTGTTCCATTTGCTAGAGAAGCGTTTGGCAGAGCCAATGCATTTTTGATTACAATTGGGTAATTGATACTGGCGGTATTGCCATCTTGATCACTTACGTTCACTGTAATTACATAAGAACCAGCCGTAATTGGATTTCCCGTAATTTCCCTGGTTGTTGCATTGAAATTTAATCCTGGAGGAAGATTGATAGCCGTGTAAGTATACGGTGTGGTACCTCCAGTTGCAGCCGGAACAGTTTGAGCCGGATAGCTGATGCCCACAGTGCCATCAGGTAAGGTTAAATTACCTAGAGTGAGCGTGTTGGTTACGGTTATTGTATGTGCTGTTGTTGTTGTACACCCCCTCGCATCAGTTACAGTAACTGAAAAAGGATAGGTGCCCGATTGAGTTGGAGATCCGCCCAATAAACCAGAACTACTTAAAGCGAACCCAGGAGGGAGGGTGCTGCCTACAGCAAGTGCATAGGTATAACCAGCGGTTCCACCAGTTGCTGCATTTAACTGTTTACTGTAGGCTGTGCCAATAGTCGCATTGGCTAATGTGGTAGCTGCGAAATTAATCTGAGGATTTACAGTAACCGTTATTGGCACCCTAACCGATTCTGCAGTACAGCCCAATTGTCGGGCGGCCACATAATAAGTTTTATTGGCCAACAATGCCGGAGTTGTATAGGTTGCGTTGTAAGCCGTAGTGGTTATTGCTGTGCCACCATCCTGAACATCATACCATATTAATTCGTTGGTTGCTGCAGTTGTAGCGCCTAAAGTTGCGGTGCTATTGTAGCAGATATTGAGCGCATTAGATAATGGGGCGGTAAACGTTGGTCGAGGTGCCGAACGTGTAACCTCGTAAACATCGATTGATTGCGTAAGCGACAAACCTACCAATGCAGATAAGGTAATCTTAACCCTATCAAACGCTACGCCTGGAGAAAAAGGAATGGTGACAGGCTGTCCGGCGTTTAGTAAGCCTAGTAAATCGAGGTTTAACAGTCCTGCTACTCCAGATCTGGTGTAGACCAAATTGTTGCCGTTATAGGCTTCAACAGTGATGTTGCTTGCCAAACCCAAGTTTGCTAAAGCTTGAGAAACTCTTAGTTTGATGTTGAATTCGTCGCCTACTCTTGATGGCGAGTTAAAGTACACATTCTGACTGATAGTTCCGGCTGCGGTGATTAACCCTAAGCTCATGCTAGAGAAAGTTTCGCGGTTACCATCAATTGCTCTCTGGATATTGGTAATTCCTGCTCCGCCACCTAAGCCAAGTAAACTTAAGGTAGCACCTGTTCCTTCATAATCTGTTGCGAAGGGAGGATCGCAATTACCAGTTCCAGATACATGGAAAGCATTGTACACCTTAATGTCGTTAGGAGTACTTAGCAATAATGCGTTAGTTACGTCTTTAATGAAAACACTTCGGTAGGTAACATTAGGCGTAACGGCAAGGTAGTAGTTGCCCTGGGCATCTCTCACCAGCTTAATGTTGGTAGTAGAGAATGCACCGTTGCTAGAACCGATGGCTACTTCCTGGCCACCTGCATTTCTAGCACCAACGGTAAAATAATGGTCTCCTAAAACCACATTTCCCAGTACCCCTGCTAGTGAAGAACCTAAGTTTCCGCCTAAAAGGGAGTTGAGAATATTGGTATCGTAACCAATTCTAATAAATGTGGTTCTGTTTGCATCCACATTTTGGGAGTAAGTTAATTGAAGCTCTCCGCTATACTTGCCAGCACCTAAAAGGGCGCCGCCATAGGATTTTACGGTTGCAAAGTCATTATCATCTCTTGTGGCATTGTCTTTATCGTCCACTTGATTTGAAATAACTGTAGCCGTAGTTGCCAAAACTTTCGTCTGTGCATACGAAGAGCTAGAAATTAACGTTATTAGGTAGAGGTGCAAGAAAATGATCAACCATTGCATCATTCTTGCAGACTGAGTAGAGGTTTGTTCCATACGCCGTAGGGTATTTTAGTGTTAATTCGTTCACAATATTAATTACCCATTCGTCGCTTTAAGCTGTTCAACTTATTCATTAAAAAGCCAACGGTGTATAACGTCTGTTCATTTTATTCTTTTTGAGAAAAAATTAAACAATATATATTCCTGTATGTTGTATGTTCTTTTTTTAACTCAATAGTGAAATAATTGCGCTAAAAATCAACTAATGCTATTTATTATTTTTACTCTAAAAAGTTTTAACTAATATTTTTTATGTAAATTAGATTATACAATAACCAAATACCGCTCTCTTATGCCTCAAACTATTATCTTAGATAAAATTAGGCGATTGTTGTTGTTGAAGACGGGAATTAAAACCATCAGTCCATCTGATTGTCGCTTCATATCGCTTTCGATTCAAAAAGAAATTCAAAAAAACATTAGTGAAACCACGTTAAAACGTTTATTTGGGTTTGCCGAAGTAAAAAATACATTTTCCAAGTACACAGTTAATGCACTTTTAGAATATGTAGAAAAAAGTGGGAACTATGAACTGATTGAACGTGAATTAATTCATCAGGCCAATATCAGCGAAAAGTTTTCTCATATACAATTGAATGCAATCGATGTCACCAACACTACTTTAAAAAGCATCAGAAGTAGAAGTTTTGTGCCGTATGCGTTTACGCAACCAAGGTGTTTTGCAAAGCTGGATTTTGAATATTTCTACGATAGTAAGTATAGTTTCACCGCTTTTGTATCACAGGCGGGCTATGGGAAAAGTACTTTACTGAGTCATCTTGTTCAGAATTCGTTTTTAGATAACGAAGCGAAATATAAAAAGGATACTATTTTATTTGTAACGGCTCGGGATATTTTTGATGATCAAAATGAATATACCAATATCGAAAGCAGGATTAAATCTAAAGTTGGTTTAAACCAACGTACTAGTCTGATAGAATATTTTAGAGAGAAGTACCAGAAGACTGGAGTTAAATTGGTGGTGATTATTGATGGTTTTTCTGAACTAATAACCAACAGTATTTCAAAGCCTATTATTTTCGATAAACTCATTAATCTGATCTCTTTAATTGAGGATGAGAAATTTATAAAAATTGTCTTTAGTATGCGCTCTACAATGTGGAGCAGGTTCTATGATAGAATAAAGAACATTCCTTTTATCAAGAATAAGTGGTTTCCAGGTACGTATTTCAATCTTAAACACCAATCTAATATTCCTCCTTTAGCAGAAGATGAAGTAGACGCAATAATTAAAAAGATAGAACCTCTTCGTACAGATGAAATTAACTCGGGGCTTAAGAGTCAGCTAAAGTATCCATTTTATATACAGTGGTATTACTTGATTAAAGAAGAATTTCCAAAGTTTGATTCTTCTACAAACATTATTTTCTTTGAAATTGTAAATAGGTTTATCCAAGAGAAAATTTACAATACAGCATACGCTACGGAAAAAGTGCTTTTCTGCAAGAAAATAATCACCCTGAGTAATAATGGCAAGGGTAGAAAGTTAGTCAATAAAATTGAGCTTATCGCGGAGTTAGCTAACTTCAAAAATGCTTATCGAGAATTGCTAGCCGATGGTATTTTGATGGAGGAAAAAGTGGAGGAAGACGGATTTGTAGTAGACTTAGTAGGTTTTATACAGCCGCATGTATTTGAATATTTCTTGTTCGTGGAGCTGCTAAACTCAAGAAAAAATCAAATGAATGAAGCTTTTTTTGAGCAGATTAATCAAGATTACGACGGGAATTCTGCTAAGTTTCAGATTTTGCAATGGTCTGCACGACTGTTGATCGTAAAAGGTGAGTTTCATGCGCTAAGTGATTTGCTTAAACTAAATCTTAGCAATTACGAAAAGACGTACCTGATTTATTTTATAGCAGAAAATCTAAATTACAGGCAGCAAAGTCAACCTTTACTTTCATCTTATTTGGAGGGAGAAGAACTTCATTGTACGATGATGGCAAATATTATTCATATTGATTTTGTCGACTCTTGTTACAAGGAGGCTATTTCTTCTCTATTGGCGATCTCTAGGAATGATAAGTATTCATTCTTGTACCTCGTTATTTTGTCTATTTATGATTGTTTTAGCTTCAATAAAAACCAATTGCAACAGCGCCTAAAAGCGATGCAAAGTTTTGCTGATGAGGGGAAAAATTGGTTGATCAACCCCCATGAACTACTAAAATGTATCTATGGAGCTTTAACTGGTGAGGGTTATGAAAATGAGCTATTATTTGCAGATATAGAGGCTTTTAAAGAGGGAGAAAAGGCAATTTCAAAGCATACAGATGGATTACCCGATTATCGAGAAATGCTGAGTTTTATTTTATTAAGGGTACACAATACTTTTCATGGCGATTTGAAGGAAACCATGCGTTTGCTTAATGCGATGATTACCTATTATCCTAAAATGATGCTTTCAGAAAGTGTCTCATCGGCATATCTTTTTAGTATGATGGCTTTTGTAAGAGCTGCGGCTCATTTAAACCATTTTAAAAGCTTGACGGAAAAAATAAGGATGAAGATATTCCATATTCAATCCATAGGCAATTCTACCCAATTTATACAAGTAGTTTATTTGGCTTCGAGAGTTCATGAAAGTAAAAACGACAAGGACTATAAAACGGCTGTTATTTATGCCGAAAAATGTATTGAAATTTTTAAGCGCAATCATTTAACCTTACATGAAATATTAATGTATAATCTGTTGATCAGTATATATGAAGAAACTGGCGAACAAGAAAAAAGAGATAAATACATGCATCAAAAACTAAGTTTGATGGATCAAAAAAATGTGCATGGTGCTATTTTACATAAATTGAAGTAGCTAACGCCAATTCATTGTTAGAGCAGACTAAAAATGGGAAGAAATTTGATGAAAAATTGTTTCAGCAATTTCTAGGATTAATGGAAAACCAGCAATTTGATAAGCGACAATTTGTTGCTGATCATGTGAGAGTGCGGACATTTGAACATCAAAAAAACTGGGGAGCCTATACTTTAGCAATCAATTCGCTTTTAACTGAAGATCGTTATAAAGATGTTTCCTCTGGAATACTCGATAAATGGTTTAAACCAATTTTAGAAAGTGACTGCAAAGATGTGGAAGTGCTTCAAAATGCCATTAGCTGGACAGAACTTGCCTTCAAAAATGACAATACATTTAGCATAGGCCGTCTTTCTAAATATTTGGAAACCAAGATCAAATTTCTTGAAAGAATTCCCAACAGCACTACTAAGTTACAACAAGCTGAAACTGAATTAGCACTTTTAGCCGAGTTAGAAATAAAGCAACAGAAATTTGCTACAGATAAAGCCAAAACCATGAAAATGATCGAGGCATTGGCGGAGAAAAAATAAAATTCCTCATCACGATTAGAAGAGTTTTACTCTGCCAACCTTGTAGGCGCATAGCCAAACAACTTTTTAAAAGCAAAAGAGAAATGCGATAAATCTTCAAAACCTAAATCAAGATAAATTTCTTTTGGTCGTTGTTTTTTCTTCTCAATAAGGAAATGAGCCTCTTTCAATCTTTTCTTAACCAACCAACGATTGGGGGTTTCCAAGAAAATCTTCATGAAATCTCTTTTGAAAGAAGAAAGGCTACGGCCAGTTAAATAAGCAAAACGCTCAATACCCACGTTAAATTTATAATTGTGGTTCATAAAAACCTCCAGATCTATCTTTTCGGGTATGCCGAAATCAAAAAGAATGTTTACCAAATCTGGATTGGTTTGCAGTAAAATGAGCAGCAGCTCCTCTTTTTTTACTTGCTCAAAAGCACCATCTATTTTGTGTGCACCATTATAGTAGGGCATTAGTGAACTTACGAAATTAGGCACCAATTCCGTTTTGGTCAATTCATAAAATGCTCCTTTGGCCACACTACCAGTTCGCTTAATTTGGTGCTTCTGCTGAAATTGCTTCAAAAAAACTTCCTCAAATACTACAACTACCTTTTCAAAAGCGCCATTATCTTCTTGTTTGGTATATCTTGCCAAGTGATTTTTCCTCGCCAAACAATATTCACCACTTTTCAAAGCGTATTTCTTATCGCCATCATAGCCAGAAATATCACCTTTGGCCAAAAACATAAACAAATGCTCTGGTATAAAATGCTCAGGAGAAATTTCCGGACCGATGTAGCAAGAAGTGATTTCTATTCCCTTAACTTCCATTATTTAACTCCTTTCCACCATTGCGTGAATACTTGATGCTCATCGTTAAGGTTCACCACTTCGCCAATCATAGGGGTTACCATTGGAATTTCACCATTATTTATTTTAGTAACATCGTTTAAAGGGTCATCCCATTGGTGCATAGCCAACATAAATTTAGACGAATGTACTGGAAAGAATCTTTTTGCTTTCAAATCTTTCGCCGCTTGAACCGTTTCTTCCGGTAACGTATGGATAGCCTGCCAAGCCACGTTGTATTGTCCATTTTCTAGAATTGCCAAGTCAATTG
This sequence comes from Flavobacteriaceae bacterium PS02338, assembly GCA_029959615.1. GTDB lineage: Bacteria > Bacteroidota > Bacteroidia > Sphingobacteriales > Sphingobacteriaceae > Pedobacter. The sequence goes on from JASCOD010000001.1 coordinate 1,074,609, forward strand.
GACCAAATTGATTGCCAATTTCTTTGAAGTGCGTATCATAGCCGCTATCACCACCAATAAATATTTTACCCTTTGGAGTTTCTAATAGGTAAGAAGTCCACAAAGTGTTGTTACGTTTAAAACCACGTCCAGAAAAATGCCTGCCTGGAACTGTGTTTAAAGTGAATCCATGGCCTAAATCTACTTGCTGATTCCAATCCTTTTCTATTAAATTTTGTGGAGAATATCCCCAATATTCAAAATGCTCGCCTACACCTAAACCACAAATTACCTTTCCAACTTTATCTTTTAGTGCGATGATGGTTTCGTAATCTAAATGGTCGTAGTGATCGTGACTAATTACCAAGTAGTCAATTTGAGGCAAATCAGCTACGCTATAAATATCCGCTCCATTGAAAGATTTGGTAGTGCCAGGCAGCGGGGAGGCATTGCCACTAAACACAGGATCAACCAAGAAACGTTTACCTTCAATTTGCATAAAGTAAGAGGAATGCCCAAACCAAACCAGCACATTGGAATCTAAAGGTAAATTCAATAAATCTGTTTTTACAGATGGGAGACTGTCTACAGGTTTACGCCTAGGATGATTTTTGAACAACATATCGAATAGGATACCCAACATCGAGTAACCTTTAGTGAGATCAGGTGTATAGTGGAAGTTTTGAAATTTGCCATCTTTATAATTTGGAGACTGCTGTACAAGAGCTAAGCGTTTACCGCTCGGTGCTTTACCAAACTTTGGCAAGCGCATATAAAAATAAGTAGAAATAGCCAATAGTAAGGCTAGACTTAGTAAAATGATCATGGTGTATTTAAGTATTTTAAAAGTTTTTTTCATCGATGGATGATTGAAATTACTTCACAAAAGTCTGAATAAAAAGCAAACATTACTTTGTTTAAAAGCTCAATTTTATTTTGTTGAAAAGTTCAAAGTCATTGTTGTGCCAGTCTTAAAAGAAATGTACGTTAATTTTACTTGTATTTACGAAAGAAAATAGTTCCAATAATATCCCAAAACCACCTATTGGTATCTACTTTGGCTTCACCGCAGTCAACCATTCCACTTCTAAAGGCTGCAAACTTTGCTAACTTTTGCAGCGGCGATATTTTAAAATGTCTTTTCATCCAGAGCGCAATGCGATAAGCAACTAAATGGCCCCAAATTTCGGCTATAAAAGAAGGACTAGCTATTTTTAGGTCTCTTTGATAAATGCTTTTATAATCGGCTTTGATTTTTTGAATTAGGCTTTCGCTCTCACAGTAAAGAAAAGTTAAGTCCTCTTTTTTAACGTAAGCAGTAAAATCTATACTAACTACTCGGTCAGCAAATCTAACATCAAGTGGGAAGAGACCAATAGTATAAGTATGTGTAACCGATTTTTTCATTAAAAGTTAAAAATAAGAAATAGATAAATAGCAAACGTTTGTGCTAGGAATATGTGTGAACTTAATTAGATTTCGTTCATCATTTTTTTATAATTTAACTTCTTGAAATACGACGAAACCAAATTTAACCTATTACATGGAAAGAAGAGATTTTATTAAAACTGGAGCTATTGCATCGGCTGGTCTTACCATTTTGCCTTCGGGTTCTTTGTTCGCAAAAGACGTGGCAAAAGTACGTTTAGGTTATATCGGTGTTGGGGCAAGGGGCATGAGTCATATTAAAGAAGGTCTTTTAAGAGATGATGTAGAAATCATAGCCATTTGCGATACCCAAGAAAGTTCGTTGAAGATATGTAGAACAGCTATTGCAAAAGCAGGTAAAGCTGCGGCTAAAGAATACACAGGTTCTTTAGATGCCTACAAAGCAATGGTAGATAGGAAAGATCTCGATGCAATAATTATTTCTACACCTTGGCAATATCATCACGAACAATCAATTTATGCGATGAATGCTGGCAAATATGTAGGTTGCGAAGTGATTGCTGGTTTAACCGTTAAAGAGCATTGGGATATTGTAAGGACATCTGAAAAAACAGGGATGCCTTACATGACTTTGGAGAATGTTTGTTACCGTAGAGATGTTCTTGCAGCTTTAAATATGGTTAGACAGGGCATCTTTGGAGAGTTACTACATCTGGAAGGCGGTTACCAGCACGATTTAAGAGAAGTGCTATTTAACAATGGAAAGCAATATTATGGTGGTGGTGTAGAATTTGGTCCAAATGCACTGAGCGAGGCACAATGGCGTACGCAATTCAATATCGACGTAGATGGAGATTTGTATCCAACCCACGGTGTTGGGCCAATTATGCAATGTATTGATATCAATCGCGGAAATAGATTTACCAATTTGGTTTCATTTAGCTCAAAGGCTAAAGGTTTGGCAGATTATGTAGAAAAAAAATCGCCTGGGCATCCAAATGCAAAAATCAATTATAAAAATGGCGACATTACCAACACCTTGTTAAATTGTGCTAAAGGAGAAACCGTAATGTTAACACACGATACGCATTTGCCACGTCCTTATTCATTAGGTTTTAGAGTTCAAGGTACAGACGGTTTGTGGATGGATGTAAATAAGTCTGTGCATATCGAAGGCGTTTCTAAGCCACACGCTTGGGATAAGGCCGAAGATTGGTTTAAAAAGTACGATCATCCGCTTTGGAAGAAATACGAAAATAATGCTTTGGGTGCAGGTCATGGAGGCATGGATTGGTTTGTATTCAATGCTTTCGTAATTGCGGTAAAAGACAAAAAACAGACGCCAATAGACGTATATGATTCCGTGACAATGAGCGTGATCACGCCGTTGTCCACTAAGTCGCTCAAAGAAGGAAATAAACCTCAAGAATTTCCAGATTTTACGCAGGGGAAATGGAAGGACAGAAAAAATACCTTTGCGCTAGACGATAGCGGATATTAATAACCCGAGTTTAGGTTAAGCAACTTTCATTATCTGTAGCCGTGATGCAAAACTAATGTCAGAGCTTACCTGTGTCTCTTCAAAGATTCGGAGCAGGCTGTAACCCCAACATGACAGAACGTGTTATTACTATTAGCCTAAGCTTGATAATAAAACTCTCTTTATCATCTAAATACTTTGTTTTAAGACACCTACCAGTTGGGTATCCCTCTAGGAGAGGGGAATGGCGAATTTTCCCCTCTCCTAGAGGGGTGGTTGAAGACCGGGATGTTAAAGTGTTAAATGTCAATTTTGTCATTCAGAACGTAGTTAAGGCCGCGAAGCAGCTACGTAGTAAATCTATTTTAAACTTACAAAATAGATGTCTCGTAACCTCGACATGACAAGATGCTTTAGAATTAGAACCTTAACTTAATGACATTGGTATGCGCCAAATAGATGCCAAATTTTGCTAATGTGACAAATCTCTTCCTAACTACAAATTGTTTTTCCCTTAGCTTCTTGCAATTTTCTTTAAGTAGTCCGTAATGATTTGTTTAACTCCTGGGCGGTAACCTAGACCGATTCCGCTTTTCCAGAAACTGCCATTAAGCATTTTTTCGCTGTACCATGATTTAGATACTTAAGGTTCACGGTGGTGTTAAGATTATAAATGCTTTATAAATCAAAGGGAATTAGTATGCTAATTCGTCGGTATTTAAACGGATCATATCCGAAGTAACTCCGAACAAACTCCGAAGAACATCCGAACAAGCTCCGAAGAAACTTATACTTTTAATGAATTTCTAGACGGAGGTTTTATTATCTTTTTGGATACGGTAAATAATAAAAATGCCAAGGTTAAAAAAACAACCTTGGCACTCTTTGATTCCTCTAACATCCTATATATTAAAACAATTTAACTTGGATACGATTTAAGGCACAACTTCATAAATATGATGTGCTGATGTATGATTACAAGAGCTGCTTCATTAATGAAATAGCTCTTGTTCATCTCTATCTACAGTATTTATTTTCTTAAGGAAGTCTGCAAAAGCCGCACCGTCGTTATCAGAATAAGCACCATATGCATCTAGGATATATCCCATGTTTTTGTCGGTATCTTCTACCATATATAAAACAGAGCTATCTGCTGGATCAGACATGCCTTCAAACCTATATGTTTTTACGATATTTAGGTCTTCTGGTGTATATATCCTATTTAGTGTTTTCGACTGCATTTTACCATGATCAGTCATTTTTAGTTCATTGTCTATTCCCTTGGTTCTCAACTTTTCTAAGATCTGGCTAAGGGTATTCATTTCAAATGGCTGTTCCATAACGTTTAATTTTTAATCTATACCTAAAACAAGCCTATCAAAGAATGGTTTTGCTTTTTGTTGCTAAAAATAAACCTGTAAGAAAAACTAAAAGCACAATTTGGTTGTTCTCCTATCGCTTTATAAGCGCACGCCCATCTTCCTTTTAGCTAGTAATTACCTTAAAATTAGAAATATGAAACATTACATTTTATACTTAGCATTAGGTTTGTCGGCAGCTTTTTCATCCTGTGCAAATAAGGAGAGAGAAGTTGCAAATAGTGTGTTAAATTCGACAGCAACCAACCAGCCAATAGGCTCTGCCAAGTTTTTTCAATTGGCAGATGGTAAAATAAAGATGGATTTAGAGATCAATATGCCAGAGCGGGCAGATAGCACTGTTGCTGTACATTTTCATGAGCATGGCGATTGTGGGAACATGGGAGAAAATACACATGGACATTGGAATCCAACCAACGAATCTCATGGGAAGTGGGAATCGGATACTTATCATTCTGGAGATATAGGGAATATTCCATTAGACCATAAAGGCTATGCTAAGATTTCGGTAAGTACTTCTAGATGGAGTATAGTAGAGGGTGATGAAAAAAATATCATTGGTAGAGGGATCATTGTACACGGAGGAACAGATGACTACGTGACACAGCCAACCGGTAACTCGGGACCACGAATTGGATGTGGCGTTATTGCGGCAGTTAAATAAAAAGGAAAGGCGGTTAAATTTAATCGCCTTTTTTTATGAAAAATGATAAGCGTTGTCATCATCTCTAAAACTAAACAAAAGATGGCCACACTTAATGTTCCTCAAAACGGCAAGGCCGTGAAAGGAAGCTCGCGAAAACCTATTCCAGGAGTTGATTTAACCGCCATGGTAGATTTGGCATTTCTCCTCATTACCTTTTTTATGCTTACCACTTCTTTAAGCAAAATGAACATCATGAATATCGCTAAACCGGTACCAATTGAAGATGTAACTCATTCAGCGCCTTGGCCAGCTTCCAAAACGCTAACTGTTTTACTGGGTAAAGATAATAAAGCGGTCTATTACCTTGGAGAGGCAGCTAATAGTTCAATGCAGGTTACTAACCTTTCGGACATTAGAAGGGCCTTATTAGCCAATAAGAAAATAGTTGCCGAAACTCATCAAGCTTCAAAAGACCAAGAAATGTACGTGATTATTAAACCTACAAGCACATCAGTTTATAGAAATTTTGTAGATATTATAGATGAGATGGGGATCAATAAAATAAATACCTATGCTATAGATGATAAGTATTTATTAGATGCAGAGCTAAGTTTTATGAAAAATAAAGGGATATAGATGCAATTTGTCGTCATTTCGAATGCAAAGAGACTAGCATAATGTAATTAATACAACAGATTTCTCTTCGTACCTTGTCGAAATGACGGCATTATTATTTGAGTTCTGGTTAGTGGTATCACTAACCACAGCTCTTACGATTATTCATGAGCTTGCTCGTCTTATAAGATGTTCGGATTACTCTGCTTAATGATATATTAGCCAGCTTCATTGAAAATTTCTGCCAAAGAAACTAGACGGTGCTTTAGTGCAAACACCAATAAACCAATAGCATTTTTACTGTCGGTTTTGTTCAGCAGATGATTACGATGACCCTCCACTGTGCGTTCGCTAATAGATAGTTTACTAGCAATTTCGGAGTTGGTATATTGTTGGCAGATTAAAGAAAGTATCTCTTTCTCTCGCTTGCTGATCAGTGCAGTAGACCAATCCGAATTAACAGAAGTTTCATCAATTGCTTTAAGGTGGCTAAGATTAGCCTTTGGGATTTTTAGGTAAAAACCCTCCTTAAGCACATCAGAAATGGCCTGCTCTACTTCCTCTGCTTGGGCATTTTTAGAGAGGTAGCCATTTGCTCCCGCTTTTAGGGCACTAAAAACAGCATCTTGATCCTCATGCGAAGACAACATAAGTACAGGAATGGTAGGATACTCCTGCCTAATCAATTTTAGGGTAGCAATCCCATCCAGTTCGGGCATGACCAGATCTAAAATGATCATAGTTGGTTTTTCTGTAGCCGTAGCGAGCTCCGTTAATAGTACTTTGCCATTTGTACATTGAAGTCCAACCTTAATGTTTTCCAAAGAATTCAAAACAGCAACCATCCCCATTCTAAATAGGTGTTGGTCGTCGGCAATGGCAATATTGATCTGCATATATAATTTGATGTGACTAGCTAATTGGTAATGTACCTATTTTACTTAGGCGAAGATAACGATAATGCCACTTAAAAGGGATTTTGCTATTTCATACTTATTATTCGCCTTTTTTAGCGCAATGTTTCCAAATGGTTTAGATTTGCTGCACAGTTTCAAATTCATCGCTACATGTCGACAATTCATCGCATCGCCAATCGCATCAGAAATACTTGGGAATACCTTAGAGGGAGTACTCATAGCTTCTCTCTACAAAGCAGAATTTACCACTCCATATGTTTGGTTACCATGCTGGTCATTTTTTATAATATTCCCTTCTCCCTTTTTGTAGGGCTTTATAAAATGGCTCTGCTATCAGTAGCACTATTCCTGCTCCAGCTTTTTTTCTATTACCTTTCTAGATTTAAGGATAGGCTTTACACGAGCATGATTATCTATTCGGTAATTATCCACGTCTTTTTTGCCATCAATTTTTACCTGTCTTCGGGTATACAGGGTACGGCCATCCATTCCTTTACCGTAAGCTATTTCCTCATCATTTCCATTGCCAAAAGGCAGCATTATTGGTACTGGACACTCGGTAACATTGCACTAGTGCTAACGCTCATCGTTTACGAATATCATCATCCCGAAATCATCCATTACCGATATAACAGTAGAAGTAGTCAATTCATCGATATTGCCTCCACCTATATGGTTGATCTGCTCCTGATTTTTGCGGGTCTTACTTATATCATCAATAATTACGATAGGGAGAAAAAAACTGCCCGCCAAAACGAGCTGGCCATGAAACGTCTTAGTGAAGAAAAAAGTAAACTGATTTCTATCATCTCCCATGATTTTCGTACCCCACTGCGTAATTTTCAGGGCTATCTCAATATCTTAAAGCGAACAGATTTAGACAATGCTGAAAGAACCCAGCTAGAGGAAGAATTGGCAAGAAGTACCGAAGAAACCCAGCGACTGCTAGATAACCTGCTCTCTTGGACGATGAAGCATATCGACGGTAGTGCGGGAGAAATACTTTCCATTGGACTAGCCACTTGCTTAAGCGAACCATTGTCGAACTTTAGCCGAGCTGCCTCCTTTAAGGGCGTAGCCTTTATTTCGAGGCTGCCGCAAGACTTGGTAGTGAAGGTCAATCCATCGCTACTGCAGATGATGCTGCGTAACTTTATAGACAATGCCCTTAAGTTTACGCCACGGGGCGGCAGTATTACGGTAGATGCCGAGCTGCTAGATCAAGTTTGTTTATTAAGGGTTAAGGATACAGGGAAGGGCATCGCACCTGCAGATTATGAGAGTATATTTTCTTTAAATGTACGGTCTAGCTTCGGTACCGATGGAGAAAAAGGAGTGGGGCTTGGCTTGGCACTTTGTAAAGAATTTGCCGATCTGCAAGGTATCGCTATCAGTTTCGAAAGCCAGTTGGGGCAGGGCACTACTTTCAGCTTGGCTATTCCTGTGGCATAATACTTTCTTTTACTTGATGTAAATGTGTCTCAATATGGCTGTGCTCTTTCTTTATTGGTTTTGTCGGAATATTTAGCAGAGTTGCGGCGAAGTGTCTTGGAACTTTCTAGTTTAAAGAAAAATAGCATAACAACATATGACTCCTTGCGGACTATAAATGAAATAGCCACAGATGCACAGATCAATTTAATCTGTGTATCTGTGGCTAAAAAGACAACCACTAGGGCTAAAAAATTATAATCCGAAAGCGGCTTTTACTTGATCAACATAGTCTAGTTTTTCCCATGTAAATAAGTCAACAGTAACTGTTTTTTCTTCGCCGTTTGGAGATTTGAACGATTTGGTCACTGTTTCTGCTTTACGACCCATGTGCCCATAAGCAGCAGTTTCACTATAAATTGGATTTCTTAATTTCAAGCGTTGCTCAATAAAATAAGGACGCATATCGAAAATGCCTTCTACCTTTTTGCTGATTTCTCCATCAGTTAAGTCCACTTTTGAAGTACCGTAAGTTACAACATTGATTGAAGTTGGTTTCGCCACCCCAATTGCATAAGAAACTTGTACTAAAACTTCATCTGCTAAACCCGCTGCAACTAAGTTTTTAGCAATATGACGGGTAGCATAAGCTGCACTTCTGTCTACTTTACTTGGATCTTTTCCAGAGAAAGCACCACCACCGTGAGCACCTTTACCACCATAAGTATCTACAATGATTTTTCTGCCAGTTAAGCCAGTATCACCGTGTGGACCACCTATAACAAATACTCCAGTTGGATTAATGTGATAAGTAATATCATCATTAAATAAGTGAGCATATTGCGGATATTTAGCTTTAACTCTAGGAATTAAAATCGAAATCAGGTCACTTTTGATTTTAACCAACATTTCAACATTTGCTGCATCTTTATCTGCTCTAGAATCAGATTTAGCTTTAACAAAGTCATCATGCTGTGTAGAAATTACAATGGCATCAATTCTTTGGGGCTGATTGTCGTCAGAATATTCTAAAGTTACTTGAGATTTGGCATCTGGACGCAAGTAAGTAATCTCAGCATTTTCTCTTCTTAAAACAGCTAGTTCTCTTAATAAAGCATGAGATAGGTCAAGCGCCAAAGGCATGTAATTTTCAGTCTCGTTAGTTGCATAACCAAACATCATTCCCTGGTCTCCAGCACCCTGCTCTTCTTTAGTAGTTCTATCTACACCTTGATTAATGTCTTGAGATTGCTCATGGATGGCCGAAAGCACACCACAAGAGTTAGCTTCAAACATGTATTCGCTTTTGGTGTAGCCAATTTTCTTAATTACATCCCTAGCAATTTGCTGAACGTCCAAATAGGTTTTAGACTTTACCTCTCCCGCTAAAATAACCTGACCGGTAGTTACCAATGTTTCACAAGCTACCTTAGATTCTGGATCAAATGCTAAAAAGTTATCGATTAAAGCATCCGAAATTTGGTCAGCGATTTTATCTGGATGACCTTCAGATACCGATTCTGATGTAAATAAATACGACATTTTAATTTTTTATTAAAATAAACAAAGCAATAAAAGTTAAAATGGCAATGATCCTTTACAGGCTGTAAATAGAAGTGTAGAAATAAATTAGCACTTTTTTTTACGTGGTTGCAATCAGTACCGATTAATCGGAATTAGCAAATCAATCCACTCTAACGTCGCAAAACTACTACAATAAATTTTAATACTCAAAAATTATCGATTATTTTGTGTGCTAATTATTTATGTCGGGAAACAAGTCAAATATCTTCTTTATTATCAACCCAATTTCTGGTGGAAAAAAGAAATCGAGTTTGCCATCTTTGATAGATCAGCATCTTGATAAGGAGAAATTTGCGCCGATATACGCATTTACGGAGTACGTTGGCCATGCCACAGAATTAGCTGAAGAGGCTGAGAAAAAAAACTACGATATTATTGTTGCTGTTGGTGGCGATGGTACGATCAATGAAGTGGCGAGTAAATTGGTGCATAGCGATAAAGTTCTAGCGATTATACCTTTCGGCTCGGGTAATGGCTTAGCTAGGTTTCTAAATATTCCTCTCGGCTCTAAAAAGGCTATCGATTTAATTAATAATGGCAAAGTTCAGCTCATAGATACCGCAGAACTTAACGGAAAGAAATTTTTCAATATGGCAGGAATGGGCTTTGATGCTCATTTGAGTGCTGTTTTTGCAGGTAACAAGAAAAGAGGTTTGAAAAGCTATGTAGAATTGGGTTTTAAGGAAATTACCACCTATAAAGCGCAACCTTACCATATAGAAATAGATGGCATTACGTATGATAATGATGCTTTCGCAATCAGCATAGCCAATTCTTCACAATATGGCAATAACGTTTACATTTCTCCCAAATCTTCCTTAACCGACGGTTATTTAGATGTTTGCATTATACATCCAATCTCTTTGGTAAAGCTTCCGGTTTTAGCTTTTCAAATGATTACTGCAAAGACACATCAATCTAGCTTGGTGAAAATTATTCGTGGAAAGCATATTAAAATACGAAGGGATGCGCCAGATGCAGTGCACCTAGATGGAGAGCCTTTACAATTGGGCGAAGAACTGGAAATAAAAATAGTTCCAGGATCGTTAAAGATATTAACTAATTCCTAGCCACTAATCACTAACAACTAGTCCCTTACACCTGATCCCTAAAATATGAGTAAGCAAAAGAAAAATACATTTAACGATTTTGGCGGAATCATGTTCTCTACAGATCCAGATTTTGTTTATGAAAGTAACGAAGAGGGAGCGCAGGAAACTTTACCCAATGCTCAACAAGACTTGAGAGTGATGTTGGACCGTAAAAATAGAGGGGGAAAAACAGTGACCTTGATCACAGGTTTTGTAGGCGCTGAAACAGATCTGGAGAAATTAACCAAAATACTGAAAACGAAATGTGGGGTAGGTGGAAGCGCTAAAGATGGAGAAATTATTCTTCAGGGAGATTTCAAAGAAAAGGCCTTTTTATTTCTTCAAAAAGAAGGTTATAAAGTGAAGAAGTCTGGAGGTTGATTTTTGTTTTTAAATACCTGTTTATTAGGTGTTTGTTTGTTAGTGTAATTGCCACAATAAGTAAAAATTTTCTTTAGAGTTATAGTTTTTTGGATAAATATCTCCTTAGCTTTGGGCCATATTTAAACCAAAAATATGACCAAATATAGTATCCAAAAACCTCAGTTAGATTATCTCGGGTTGGCTGAACTGAAATTCAAATACCAGTTAAGTATCCCCGAATTGGTTGAAGAAGCCATCAAAAACGGAGAAGGCACATTAGCCGATTCTGGCGCACTAGCTATTGATACCGGAAAATTTAAAGGCCGTTCTCCCAAAGACAGGTTTATTGTTGCCGATGAAGTAACCAATGAAACCGTTTGGTGGGGAGATATCAATATTAAAATAAGCGCTCAGCATTTTGAGGTTCTCTATCAAAAAATGCAAGCTTACTTAAAAGATAAAGAGGTTTACATAAGAGATGCCTATGCTTGTGCCAATAAAAACTATAGTACTAGCATTAGAGTAATTACTGAACATGCTTTTCAAAATATATTCGCTAACAATCTATTTCTAAGGTATGGAGACGAGGAACTGCCCACGCAACCAGAATGGACAATCATCGCAATTCCTTCATTTTTGGCTGATCCAGAAACAGATGGCACAAGGCAGGAAAACTTCTCTATTTTAAATTTCTCGAAGAAAATTATCCTAATAGGAGGAACTGCTTACACGGGAGAGATTAAAAAAGGAATTTTCTCTGTACTTAACTTTGTTTTGCCCAAAGAAAGCAATACATTATCTATGCACTGCTCGGCTAATGTAGGCAAGGATGGAGATTCTGCTGTGTTTTTCGGATTGTCTGGCACAGGAAAAACAACTTTGTCTGCTGATCCTAATAGAGCTTTAGTCGGTGATGATGAACATGGCTGGGGCGAAGGGACGATCTTTAATTTTGAAGGTGGTTGCTACGCAAAGTGTGTAGATTTGACGGCAGAAAAAGAACCTCAAATTTTTAATGCCATTAAATTCGGATCGCTTTTGGAAAACATCAATTATTTTCCCGGTACGAGAAATGTAGATTTTGCCAATATCGAAAAAACGGAAAATACCCGTGTAGCTTATCCATTAGACTATATAGCTAATGCGATGGAACCTTCGGTAGCGCCTGTTCCTAAAAATATTTTCTTTTTAACAGCAGATGCTTTTGGAGTTTTGCCGCCAATCTCCAAGTTAACTTCTGGTCAGGCAATGTTTCATTTTATATCTGGCTATACAGCTAAAGTTGCAGGTACAGAAACAGGCGTGACCGAGCCTCAGTTGACATTTTCTGCTTGTTTTGGTAAAGCTTTTTTGCCACTACATCCAACAGCATATGCCAAATTACTTGGCGAAAAAATGAAAAAACATCAGGTAAATGTATGGTTGGTCAACACCGGATGGAGTGGAGGACCTTATGGTGTTGGTAGCAGAATGAAATTATCTTACACTAGGGCGATGATCACGGCGGCACTAAATGGCGAGCTAGAAAGTGCAGAATTTATTAAACATCCAGTTTTTGGTCTGGCAATGCCTGTAAATTGCGCTAATGTTCCATCGGAGGTTTTAAACCCAAGAAACACCTGGAGTGATGTAAGTAGCTATGACCTAAAGGCAAATGAACTCGCACAGGCGTTTTTAAATAACTTTAAAGAGTTTGACGAGTTTGCGGACGAAGAAATCAAAAAAGGCATGCCCAAGCTTGTCGAAATTGTGATCTAACGCTTTTTTTCGTTCAAAAATTTGCTTTTAATTAAATTTTTAGTTTTAATTGCGTAAAGATTGTCTGAGAGGCAATCTTTTTTAGTTATGCACTTTTGTGAAGTAGCTTAAGTAACGAATTAATTGTGTAATGAATATTTAATTTGTAATTTAAATCAAAATTATAAATTTGCTTCCGCAACAATTCGGTCTAGGCTGCGTTGAGTGTATTAACTTATATTTATTTAGAAATTTAAAAAACAAGTACTAAAACTAAAAATTAAAAAAAATGGCAAACGCACCAAAACCTACACCGGCTAAAAAAGAGAGCAGCGCTACCGCATCTAACTTATTTGCTACCCTAGTTATTCCAATCTGTATTCTTATCGGAGTAGCGCTTTTTATCTTTGTATTAGGTAAACCATCTAACTTTAACGTTCCAGAAGAAGTTGCTAAAGCAAACAGTTCTCTATCTTTAGCTTTTTATAATGACGACACTCACGCTTATCTTCCTCACCCAGGTAACTATGGTGGTATGGCTTACAAAGGTGGTTTCATCGTGCCTATCCTAATGGGTATGCTTTTAATGGTATTTGTATTCTCTATTGAGCGTTTTATCGTTATTGGTAAAGCTACTGGTAAAGGAAGCTTAGAAGCATTTATTAAAAAAATTCAATCGTTGTTAGGTGCTGGAAATATCCAAGCTGCAATTGCAGAGTGTGATAAACAACAAGGTTCTGTAGCTAACGTAATTAAATCAGGTCTTAAAAAATATAGCGAAGTTGAGGTTGACTCTAACTTAGATGTTGAGCAATCAGTAGTAGCTATCCAAAAAGATATCGAAGAAGCAACAGCATTAGAAATGCCAATGTTAGAGCAAAACTTAACTATCGTTGCTACATTAGTATCAGTTGGTACATTAATGGGTCTATTAGGTACAGTAACTGGTATGATCAAGGCCTTCGGTGGTTTAGCTAATTCAGGTGCTCCAGATCAAGCAGCGTTAGCAACAGGTATCTCTGAGGCGCTTATCAATACTGCAACTGGTATCGGTACTTCAACTTTAGCGATCATCATGTACAACATCCTTACTTCTAAAATTGATAAATTAACTTATGCTATTGATGAAGCTGGTTTCAGCATCATCCAAACTTACGCAAGTACACATAAATAAGATTATTTGTATTTTTCTTTTGCCGGCTTTATGGAAAACCGGAAGTAATAGCATCATTAGTTAAAATATTAATAATTTTTAGATTATGGGTAGAGCAAAAGTTCCTAGAAAGAGTACCTCGATTGATATGACCGCCATGTGCGACGTATCCTTCCTGTTACTTACTTTCTTTATCTTAACCGCGACCGCTCGTCAACCAGATCCGCTAGAGATTACTACACCTTCTTCTTCTGTGCAGTTTAAAATGCCAGACAAAGACATCTCTATTGTGAGCATTGGTAAAGGAAAAGTTTTCCTAGAGATCATTGGTCAAGATGTAAAGAAAGCAACACTTGCGAGAATGGGTAACATTTATGGTCAAACTTTTACCGAAGAAGAGGCTAAGAAATTTGCAGTAGTATCTGCATTTGGCGTGCCAATGGGTAATATGAAACAGTTTTTGGCCATGAACGGTGAGCAACGCACAAAGTCTGGTATCCAATCGGGTATTCCAACAGATTCAACAACTACTAATGAGTTGTTCAACTGGATCAAAGAAGCTCGTTTCGCGACATCAGAATTACATGGTATTGATATGCGTTTGAGTATTAAAGGTAATGCCGACGAAGAGTATCCTACTGTGAGAAAAGTGATTGACTTGCTTCAAAAGCAAAAAATTAACAAATTTAGTTTAATTACATCGTCTGAAGGCGGTGCACAATAGAAATTAAGCAATGGCAGAATTAGATACCTCCAGCGGGGGCGGTGGCAAAGGTGGGAAGGTAAGGAGTAAAAAGCAATCTACTAAGGTCGATTTGACTGCGATGGTGGATTTGGCTTTCCTTTTGATTACCTTCTTCATGTTAACCACATCCTTGTCAAAACCTCAGGCAATGGATATTGCAAAGCCTGATAAGGATTCAAAAGATGAAAACAGGCTAGAGCTTAGAGAGTCGCAAACCATGACTATTTTATTAGGCAAAAACGATAGAATTGCTTGGTATATGGGAGAGGCTGGAAAATCGGCTCCAACAATTGAGGGTTTTAATGATATTAGAGCTTCGTTGTTGAAGAATAAAGATCAAGTAAAGAAATCATCAGGCAGAGATATTGTAATTATTGTGAAGCCTACTGATGGCGCTAAGTATAAAAACTTTGTAGACATCATGGACGAAATCAATATTACTAAAACCAATATCAACGCACCAGCAGTTGATGATGATCCTGCGCATCTTTTGGATAGCGAAAGAGATTTTATGAAATCCAAAGGGATTTTATAGTGAGTAATAACAAATAAAAAATTAAGCAATGTCTAAAATAGATTTATTTAATAAGGAATGGATCGACGTTGTATTCGCTAAGAAGAATAAAGCTTATGGAGCTTACGAGCTTCGTCAGACTAATGCTTCGAATACAGCTAAGTCGCTGTTTATTGCTTCGGCAATATTCATCTTCCTTTTCCTTGCTCCAAGGCTATATGCTTTGTTGAAAGGACTGGCTCCAGAACCGCCAGTGGAAGAGGTAAAGGAAGTAATTATGCAGCCACCTCCGCCAATTAATCCAGAGGTAAAAACTCCGCCGCCGGTAGAGCCACCTCCACCTAAGCAAGATCAGGTGAAGTTCCCTCCTCCTATTGTAAAACCGGATAACGAAGTGCGTGACGAAAAACCGCCTACCGTTGAGGATTTGAAAAAAGCAGATCCAGGACAAAAAACAATGGAAGGTGACCCAACTGCAGAAGTAGTACAAATTACTGCTGCTGGTGAAGGGCCGAAACAAGCGGTGGTTGTAGAAGATAATACCGTATATAGCTTTGTGAGTATGGAGAATCCTCCAATGTTCCCAGGTGGTATCGAAAAATTCTATGCTTTCTTGAGTAATAACATCAAGTATCCGCCAATGGCTGCAGAGAACAATATCCAAGGAAACGTGTTTGTTTCGTTTACCGTAGAAAAAGACGGTACGTTAACAGATATCAAAATTGATAGAAAACTTGGATATGGTACGGATGAAGAAGCTGTTCGTGTATTGAAACTGAGCAGACGTTGGAATCCTGGTATGCAAAACGGTAAACCGGTACGTGTTAAGTATAATATCCCAATTAAATTTAGCTTACAACAATAGTAAAGCATGTTTAATTCAGATACTTTCAAACAGAAATCGCCTCAACAGCGATTTCTGTTTATTTTAGGGGTTACAATGATTATCATCTTCTTTGCACTAGCGGCTGTGGTAATGTTTTGGGGCGAAATCCTGAATTTAGATCCAGTAAGATTCCCTCAAAAATATCGTATCGCATTTGGCATTGTATTGATCATCTATGCAACAATTAGATTTTTTAGAATCATAAGAGACAACAGAAACGAATGAGAAAAGCATCGGTTTTGGCGCTCGCTGTACTTTTGACTTTTGCCTGTATTTCATGTAGAAGAAAAGCAAATAAGGAAACAGTTAGTGAGACAAGAACTTCTGGTAGAACAACGATATTAGTTGACGAAACTTATGCTCGTATCTTAGATGATCAAATCGAAGTATTCAAATCTGATTATCCTTCTGCCACCGTAACTACCATAGCGGGTAATGAAAATGAGATTATGCCCAGATTTAAGAAGGGCGAGGTAAAGATGCTTATTCTTTCCAGAATGCTTAAACCCGCTGAGCAGGCTTTCTATAAACAGAAGCAAATCGTTATCCATACAGACCGTTTTGCAATTGATGGCCTAGCCTTGATTGTAAACAGCACTGACAGTGATAGCACTATTACTGTAAAAGATGCTTATGATATTATGAAAGGGATATCAACATCTAACAAGAAATTAGTATTTGATAATGCGTATTCTAGTACCATCAGGTACTTTATTGACTCGGCAGAGATCAAAGAACTTCCAAAAAATGGTGTTTACACGCTTAAAAACTCCGATGATGTGATCAAATATGTAGCTGACAATAAAGGTTATATTGGTGTAATAGGTGTAAATTGGTTGTTAAAAAATGTTAAACAGTCCTCGCCATACCTATCACAAGTAAAGACATTGGCGGTGAAGAATGAGGTCGGTAAAAACGGTTCAGATAGTTATTACAAGCCTATTCAGGATAATCTAATCAACGGAAAATATCCTTTTTTGAGAAATGTGTATGTGATTAATGCAGAAGGCACCAATGGATTAGGCACGGGATTTGCAACATGGTTATCAAGCCCTCGTGGGCAATTAATTGTGCTTAAATCGGGTTTAGGACCTCATAAAGTAGCAGAAAGAGAATTTAACTTAAAAACTAACAATAAAAAATAATTTATTCAACTTAGTGAAATAGAGAGACTGTATAATTAGAGACAGTTAATAGTGATTTCAAATTAACAAATGGAGACAATGAAAATGATTAAGAAGAACATAGCCTTGGCCACAGGCTTATTATTGATGGGTAGCACTGCCTCATTTGCTCAAAGCTTAGCTGATGCTAAAAAGGCTATCGATGCCGAGCAGTATCAAAAGGCCACTTCAATGCTTAAAACTTTGGTGGCTAATCAGCCTAAAGAAGGAGATAACTACTTTAACTTAGGAAAAGTATATTTATTAACCGATGATATCGATTCGGCAAGAGCAGCTTTTACCAATGGTACAACAGCGGCTCCTAAAAATGCTTTGAACTTTGTTGGTTTGGGTCAAGCAGATTTAATTGGCAATAATGCCACAAATGCGAAGACAAATTTTGATAAGGCTATTGATTTAAGAGGTAAGGATTATACTACTTATTTAGCTATTGGTAGAGCTTACATCGATCAAAAAAATGTAGACTATGCACAGGCCTTGCCTAACTTACAAAAAGCTGACGAGTTAGATTCTAAAGATAAAGACCCTGAGACTTTCTTGGCTTTGGCTGATTTTTATGCACAGCAAAGAAAAAATACGGAAGCTTATCCTCAATATTTGAGAGCTTTAGATATCAATCCTAATTTGTACAGAGCAAACGTACAAATTGGTAAAATGTATAAAGACGCATTCGCTTTCCCAGAGGCTGAAGCTGAAATTCAAAAAGTGATTGCGGCAGATCCAAATTACGGACCAGCTTACAGAGAGTTAGCGGAAGTTCAGATGCAGTGGTCATTTGCAGATCCTAAAAATGGAGCAGCTAAGAAAGCAGATGCTTTAGCTAACATGAAAAAGTACTTAGATTTAACCGATAAATCTTTTGATTCTCGTTTACGTTATGCGCAGTTCTTGGTTTATGCTAGTGATTTCGCTACATTAGAAAATGAAGTAGCTACTTTGAATGCACCAGATCCTAAGAACCCTAAAACTTTCGTAGTAGCAAGGATGAGAGGTTATTCTGCTGTAGAGAATAAAAAATTCGATCAAGGTATTAAGTATATGAACGAGCTTTTTGCTAGAACACAAGATGCTTCTCGTATCATCGGATCAGATTATTTATACTTGGGTAAAGCTCAATTGGAAACCGGACAAGATAGCTTAGCAGTAATTAACATTACTAAAGCGGTTGAACTAGATTCTACAAAAGTTGACGAATTAGCTGCAATTGGTGCTAAATATTATACAGCTAAGAACTTCGACAAGTCTGCTCAAGTTTATGATAAAGTAGTAAACGCGAACTCAAAAAATCCTAATATAGCAATGAACTATTATTATTTGGGTGCTTCTCACTATTTCGCTTATGCGTTTGCTAATCAAGCTAACAAGAACCCAAGTAAAGATGTCTTGGTAAAAGCAGATAGTGCATTTTCAAAACTGAGTAAGCTGGCTCCAGAATATGAATTAGCATATCTATTTAGAGGTCGCATTAACAAAGGTTTAGATGATGCAGAAAGCACGCAGAAGTTAGCCGTTCCATTTTATGAAAAATTTATAGAATTGGTTACAGTAACTAAACCCGAAAAGGCAGCTTCAAATACGAAAAACTTGATAGATTCGTATAACTATTTAGGAGCTGTGGCATCAGCTACGGATAAAGAAAAAGCTAAGGAATATTTCAACAAAACTTTGGCTCTTGATCCAACAAATGCTTTGGCAACAGATAACTTAAAATTCTTGGCAGGTCCAGCACCGAAGAAAGCTCCTATTAAGAAGTAATCTTTATAAATAATATTGAAAAGGCAGGGTTTGTAATCCTGCCTTTTTATTTTAATTTTGCCACAAATCATTATTGTTATGCAAGCACAAAGTACAGCGCAAGATTTTATTCCTATTATATTCCAGGTTATCGTAGCTTTAGGTTTCGTCGTAGTAACCTTGTTCGCTACCCATCTTTTAGGGCCTAAAAGAAAAACTGAAGACAAGTTAAGTACTTTCGAGTCGGGAGTTAAAGTAATAGGTAATGCTCGCCAGCCGTTTTCTATTAAGTATTTCTTGGTAGCGATTTTATTCGTGCTTTTTGATGTTGAAGTGATCTTTATGTACCCTTGGGCAGTTAACTTTAGAGAGTTGGGTTGGAACGGTATCATTGAGATGTTTATTTTCATGGGAACGCTTTTATTGGGCTTCATTTATATTCTAAAAAAGAAAGCATTAGATTGGCATTAGCGTACTTTAATCTAATTATTTAGATTGTTTCTAAATGATCATAGAGTGACCTAAATCATGCTAATTATCGTATTTTTGCTGCTTGTCCTAGTTATATTTGGACAAGCATTTTTGTTTATAAGCATGAGTGAAATCAAAATAGTTGAGGCGCCTCCAGGCATAGAAGGAAATGGCTTTTTTGCTACTTCTTTAGACAAGGCAATTGGCTTGGCCCGTTCACATTCGTTGTGGCCTTTACCTTTCGCAACTTCTTGTTGTGGTATCGAATTTATGGCTACCATGGGATCTCATTATGATTTTGGACGTTTCGGTTCAGAAAGGTTGAGTTTCTCTCCTCGTCAAGCAGATGTTTTAATGGTAATGGGAACCATTGCTAAGAAAATGGGGCCGGTATTGAAGCAGGTTTATCTTCAAATGGCAGAACCTCGTTGGGTAATGGCGGTTGGTGCTTGTGCATCTAGTGGAGGTATCTTTGATACTTATTCGGTGCTGCAGGGTATCGACGAAATCATCCCGGTGGATGTTTACGTGCCTGGTTGCCCTCCAAGACCTGAAGCTATCTTAGACGGCTTTCAGCGTATTCAAGATTTAGTGAAAAACGAATCGGGTAGAAAGAGGCATTCTCCTGAATATAAAGAACTGTTAGCGAGTTACGGAATACAATAATGGCTAAAGCGACAAATACAGAGTTGGTTGATTTGCTGGGTGAAAAATTCGGTGAGCAGCTTTTTGATGTTTCAGAGCCCTATGGCTTGTTGACTTTCTCTACCACTAAAGATAAAGTGATCGAAGTGCTTTCTTTTCTGAAAGAGAATGGAAAGATCAATTTTAATTTCCTGACAGACATTACAGCAGTACACTATCCGGAAAAAGAACAGCTTGCAGTAGTTTATCACCTACATAGTATGGTGAGTGGTATTAGAGTAAGATTGAAAGTGTTTTTGCATGAGAACGATCCAAGAATTGCGTCGGCAACGGTGCTTTGGAATGGTGCAAACTGGATGGAGAGAGAAACGTATGACTTCTTCGGTGTTAAATTTGAAGGACATCCAGACTTGAGAAGAATATTAAATGTGGATGATCTACCAGTTCATCCAATGTTGAAACAATATCCATTAGAAGACCCTAACAGGGTAGATAAAAAGGATGAATACTTTGGTAGATAATTATGACTCACAATCAACCAGTATATACAGATAATGATCCGCAAGATGGATTGGTAACCCTAAACTTAGGGCCTACGCACCCGGCAACACACGGGGTGTTCCAAAATGTTTTGCAAATGGATGGCGAGCGAATTGTAAGTGGTGTTTCTACCATTGGATATATTCACAGGGCTTTCGAGAAAATTGCCGAGCACCGTCCGTTCTATCAAATTACACCATTAACCGATCGTTTGAACTATTGTTCGTCGCCTATTAATAATATGGGCTGGCACATGACGGTAGAGAAACTTTTAAATATTCAAATTCCAAAAAGGGTAGATTATTTAAGGGTAATTATTATGGAGCTTTCTCGTATTGCAGATCATATCATCTGTAATACCATTATTGCCCAGGATACAGGTGCAACTACAACTTTTCTTTACCTTTTCCAATATAGAGAACACATCTATGAGATTTTCGAAGAAATCTGTGGTGCTCGTTTAACTACGAACATTGGTCGTATTGGTGGTTTAGAAAGAGACTTTAATGAAGTAGCCTTTGCTAAAATCAATAAATTCTTGAAGGAATTCCCTGTTGCGTTAAAAGAGTTTGAAAGCTTATTGAACCGTAATAGGATTTTTATAGATCGTACCAAAGGCGTGGCAGAAGTAACTGCAGAAAATGCATTGAGTTACAGCTGGACTGGCCCTCTGTTACGTGCTACAGGTATTGATTATGATGTTCGTGTAAGCGAGCCGTATTCATCTTACCAAGATTTCGATTTTGAAATTCCAGTAGGTACAAGCGGTGATGTTTTTGATAGGTATTTGGTGCGTAACGAAGAAATGTGGCAAAGTGTTCGCATTATCGAGCAAGCATTAGAGAAGTTAAAATCAGAGCCAAAAGGTATTTTTCATGCTGATGTGCCAGATTTTTATTTGCCAGGAAAAGAAGAGGTTTATAATAACATGGAAGCATTGATCTATCACTTTAAAATTGTGATGGGTGAAATCGATGCTCCAAAAGCAGAAGTTTACCACGCTGTTGAAGGTGGTAATGGCGAACTTGGTTTCTATTTAATTAATGATGGAGGAAGAAGTCCTTATCGTTTGCACTTTAGAAGACCAAGTTTTATTAACTACCAAATGTATGCGAAAATGAGTGAGGGCATGTTATTATCTGATGCCATCATTAACATGAGTAGCTTGAACATTATTGCAGGAGAATTAGATGCTTAAAGTAGAAGAAACACAGCCTGTAGAATTTTCATCAGCTTTGCTTGCTAAGTTTGATGAGATTGTAAAACGTTATCCGGAAGGAAAGCAAAAATCAGCTTTGCTGCCATTATTACACTTGGTACAGGCAGAGTTTGGTTGGACGAGTGTGCCGGCCATGGATAAAGTTGCGGAATACTTAAATATTCAATCTATTGAAGTATATGAGGTGGCGAGTTTTTACACCATGTACTTTTTGCAACCTAAAGGAAAATATGTTTTGGAGGTTTGCCGTACTGGACCTTGTTGTTTAGTAGGTGCCGAAAAAATCATGGATCATATCGAGAAGAAACTAGGCGTTAAAGAAGGTGAAGTTACCGAAGATGGCTTATTTAGCTGGAGAGGTGTAGAATGTTTAGCGGCTTGTGGTTTTGGTCCGGTTTTACAAATTGGCCCAGAGTATACTTTCTATGAGAATTTAACCGAACAATCGGTAGATCAATTAATTGACGATTTACGCAAAAAATAATGGCTCGTAAACTATTATTAGAACATATCAATGTACCTGGCATCAATACGCTAGCGGTTTATCGCGAAAAAGGCGGTTACCGTGCGGTTGAGAAGGCATTGAAAACCTTAACTCCAGAAGAGATTGTAGAGGAAGTGAAGAAGTCTGGATTGAGAGGTCGTGGTGGTGCAGGTTTCCCTACAGGGATGAAGTGGAGCTTTTTGGCTAAGCCAGAAGGTGTGCCTCGTTACTTGGTTTGCAATGCAGACGAATCTGAACCAGGTACTTTCAAGGATAGATATTTAATGACGCACATTCCTCATGCTTTAATTGAGGGAATGATTGTTTCTAGCTTTGCTTTGGGTGCAAATACTTCTTACATCTACGTAAGAGGTGAAATGATGCCGCAAATTAGAATATTAGAAAGAGCAATTGAAGAAGCGAAAGCTGCTGGTTTATTAGGTAAAAATATCTTGGGAACAGGATATGACCTAGAACTTTACGTTCAGCCGGGCGGTGGTGCTTATATCTGCGGTGAAGAAACTGCGCTTTTAGAATCATTGGAAGGAAAAAGAGGAAATCCTCGTATCAAACCACCATTCCCAGCTATTGCGGGTTTGTATGGTTGTCCAACGGTAGTAAACAACGTAGAATCTATTGCAGCTGTAGTGCCAATTATTAACGATGGTGGCGATGAATATGCTAAAATCGGTATTGGAAGAAGTACAGGAACAAAATTAATATCAGCCTCTGGCAATTTGGTAAAACCAGGAGTTTATGAAATAGAATTAGGCTTGCCAGTAGAAGAATTTATCTATTCTGATGAATATTGTGGTGGTATTGCTAATGGAAAAAGGCTAAAAGCTACAGTTGCTGGAGGTTCATCGGTACCAGTTTTACCTGCTAATTTAACCCTAAAGTACGCTAACGGCGATCCTCGTTTAATGAGTTACGAGTCGTTATCAGAAGGCGGCTTTGCTACAGGCACGATGTTGGGATCGGGTGGTTTCATCGCTTTTGACGAAGACCAATGTATTGTTCGCAACACTTGGAATTTTTCTCGTTTCTATCACCACGAAAGTTGTGGGCAGTGTTCACCTTGTAGAGAAGGAACGGGTTGGATGGAGAAAATCCTTCATAAAATTGAGCATGGACATGGCTCTATGGAAGACATCGATCTTTTATGGGACGTACAACGTAAGATTGAAGGAAATACAATTTGTCCATTAGGTGATGCAGCAGCTTGGCCAGTAGCAAGTGCCATCAGGCATTTCAGAGATGAGTTTGAGTGGCATGTGAAAGAGCCGATGAAGAGCCAAAGTACGAATTATGGTTTAGCGAATTATGCTAATCCGATTGAAAAGGCTCCGGTAGTAGAAGAAAAATAAAGCGTTTTGTCATTCCGACGCTAGGAGGAATCTAGTTAAATAGATTCTTCGTTACACTCAGAATGACAAGGAGATAAAAAGATTGCTTTCCCGAATAATCGGGATAAACTGTGCCTCGCAATGATGGCATGAAGTATAAAAATAGAAATCATCAATTATGAGTGATTTAGTTAAAGTAACCATAGACGGAATAACAGTAGAGGTAGAAAATAGTACCACCATTTTAAACGCTGCCCGCCAAATTGGAGGAGACATTGTGCCTCCTGCCATGTGCTATTATTCTAAACTGAAGGGTAGCGGAGGCAAATGTCGTACCTGTATTGTGAAAGTGAGCAAAGGTTCTGAAAAAGATCCTCGCCCGATGCCAAAATTGGTAGCTTCTTGCCGTACTACAGTAATGGATGGCATGGAAGTACTCAACATCACTTCTCCAGAAGTTTTAGAAGCTCGTGCAGGTGTAGTCGAAATCTTGTTAATCAACCACCCATTGGATTGCCCTGTTTGCGACCAAGCTGGAGAGTGTGATTTACAGAACTTAGGTTACGAGCACGGTTTACAAAAAACAAGATACGAGTTCGAGCGTCGTACGTTTGATAGAATAGATATTGGTGATAAAATCCAGTTGCACATGAACCGTTGCATTTTGTGCTACCGTTGTGTATTCACTGCCGATCAGATTACTAACAAACGTGTTCATGGTATCTTGAATCGTGGAGATCACTCAGAAATTTCAACTTATATTCAAACAGCTGTTGATAATGATTTTTCTGGAAACGTAATTGACGTTTGTCCAGTTGGAGCTTTGACTGATAAGACTTTCCGTTTCAAAAATCGTGTTTGGTTCACAAAACCAGTTGATGCACATAGAAACTGCTCACACGAAAAATGCAATGGTAAAGTGACGTTGTGGTACAAAGGAGAAGATGTTTTACGTGTTACTGCTAGAAAAGATCAGTTTGGTGAAGTAGAAGAATTTATCTGTAACGAATGTCGTTTTGATAAAAAGAAAACTGCTGATTGGACATTGGAGCACCCAACACACATTTCAGAAACTTCAGTGATTTCATCAAACCATTACGAAACATTTAAACCACTTCCGGTAATTAAGGAAAACTTGGCATTACAAGAAGCAAATCAACGCGAACTAGAAAAAACCTTTAAAATCTAATGGAAATCGATTTCGTCATAGAGAAATTTATATTGGTTGTAGCCATATTTGCTATCAGTTTGGTGATTGCAATGTATTCTACTTATGCTGAGCGTAAGGTTGCAGCTTTTTTACAAGATAGGCTTGGTCCAGACAGAGCTGGTCCTTTTGGTCTTTTACAGCCTTTGGCCGATGGTGTAAAGATGTTCATGAAAGAGGAAGTTATACCGGCAAATGCCAATAAATGGCTTTTCATGGTCGGTCCGGGTTTAGCGATGCTTTGTGCTTGTATTGGTACAGCGGTTATTCCTTGGGGACAAGATATGATGGTGGGAGATAGATTGGTTAAATTACAAGTAACTGATATCAACGTTGGGCTATTGTATATTTTCGGTGTAATTTCATTAGGTGTTTATGGCGTAATGATTGGTGGTTGGGCATCTAACAATAAATATTCGTTGTTAAGTGCTATTCGTGCTGCCTCGCAAAATATCAGCTATGAAATTGCAATGGGGCTTTCTATCATCGCTTTGCTTTTGGTAACTAACAGCCTTAGCTTAAGAGAAATTGTAGAGCAACAACATGAATGGCGCTGGAATGTGCTTTATCAGCCCTTAGGCTTTATCATTTTTATGGTATGTGCTTTCGCTGAAACTAACCGTGCACCTTTCGATTTACCAGAGTGTGAGGCCGAGCTAAATGGTGGATATACCATAGAGTATTCGTCGATGAAATTGGGCTTCTATCTTTTTGCTGAATACATCAATATGTTTGTGTCTTCAACAATCATGGCGGCGTTATATTTTGGAGGTTACAACTATCCAGGAATGGACTATATGGCTACTTTATTAGGTCCAACTTGGGCGCCTTTATTTGGTACTTTAATCTTTTTCCTAAAAATATTTGCGTTTATCTTCTTTTTCATGTGGGTGCGTTGGACTATCCCTCGTTTCCGTTATGATCAATTGATGAACTTAGGATGGAAAGGTTTAATTCCTTTAGCTATCGCTAATATCATTGTCACAGGTATTGTTATTGCTATTGTAAATAAATTTTAAGAGACATGGAATCATTAAGCAATAAGAAAAAAGTATTGGTTTCAAAGCCGCTTAATTTTGCCGAGAGAATTTATCTTCCGGCTATTGCAAGTGGTATGGCGACTACCATTGGTCACTTTTTCAAAAAACCAGCTACGGTAAAATATCCCGAGGAAGTACGAGAATTCTCTATCAACTGGAGAGGAATGCATTCCTTGAAAAGAGACGAGCAGGGTAGAGAGCGTTGTACCGCTTGTGGTTTGTGCGCTTTATCTTGTCCAGCAGAAGCCATTACTATGATTGCTGCCGAGCGCAAGAACGAGGAGAAGCATTTGTATCGCGAGGAGAAATATGCATCGGTTTACGAAATCAACATGTTGCGTTGCATTTTCTGTGGTTTATGCGAAGAAGCTTGTCCTAAAGAGGCAATCTACTTAGATGGACCAATTGTACCAGCAGATTATTTACGTAAAGATTTTATTTACGGTAAAGATAAATTGGTAGAAGCTCCATTAGAGAAATAATTTAGCCACAGATGCACAGATATTATCATTTATAATCTCTGCATCTGTGGCCAACAAATAACAACTAAATAAAAATTAATGGGTACATCAGTATTCTATTTTGTAGCAACATTAAGCGTATTCTTTGCGCTGATGGTGGTTTTTGCGAAAAATCCAATCCATAGTGTGCTATATCTAATTCTAACGTTCTTTACGTTTACAGTTCATTATATCTTATTGAACGCACAATTCTTGGCAGTAGTTAACTTCATTGTTTATATGGGAGCCATCATGGTACTTTTCCTTTTCGTACTGATGTTGCTTAACCTCAATAAAGAAAACGAACCTAATAAATCAATGGTTTTAAGGATAATTGGCGTAATTGCTGGCGGATGTTTGGCAGTAACCTTAATTGGTTCGTTAAGATCGGTAGCAATTTCTGATCCTTTGGTATTGAAAAACCCAAGTTTAGGATTGGTAGAGAACTTAGGTAAAGAATTATTTGGTCCGTTTATGTTACCATTCGAATTATCGTCATTACTATTATTAAGTGCGATGGTTGGTGCGGTACTTTTAACCAAAAAGGAGGAAAAAGTTAATGGGTAGTATTTTCGAAAATATGCAGGGGGTTCCATTGAACCATTACATTTGGTTCTGCGCACTGATCTTCACTATTGGAGTTATGGGCGTATTGATCCGTAGAAATGCAATCATCATTTTCATGTCTGTGGAGCTAATGTTAAACGCCGTAAACTTGCTTTTGGCAGCTTTCTCGGTACATCACAATGATCCATCAGGACAAGTGTTCGTATTCTTCATTATGGCTTTGGCCGCGGCAGAAGTTGCGGTTGGTTTAAGTATTATCGTGATGGTTTACCGCAACACACAATCAATAGATATTAATGTATTAAATCGCCTTAAGTGGTAGTTCTAATAAAATAAAATGATTACAAGTTTACTTTGGTTAATTCCAGTTCTTCCGCTTTTAGGCTTCGTGATTAACGGTTTAGGCCGTAATACATTGAGCAAAGGTGCTGTTGGTTTTATCGGCAGCGGAGTGGTGTTAGCTTCATTTATCCTTAGCGTTTGTTTCTTCTTTGAATTGAATTCAAGTGTAGAAAAACAATTTACCGTTAATTTCTTCGATTGGATTAGTGTTGGAGATTTAAAAATTCCTTTGTCGTTTCTATATGATCCATTGAGTGCGATCATGCTCTTGATCATTACCGGAATTGGCTTTTTAATCCACATCTATTCTACAGCTTATATGCATGAAGATGCTGGCTTTGGCAAGTTCTTCGCCTATTTAAACCTATTTATCTTCTTCATGTTGATTTTGGTATTAGGTTCAAACTACATCGTCATGTTTATTGGATGGGAAGGCGTAGGATTATGTTCATACCTATTGATCGGTTTCTGGTTCACTAACAGTAGTTATGCTAGCGCTGCAAAAAAGGCATTTGTAATGAACCGTATCGGTGACTTAGGTTTCCTTTTGGGTGTGTTCTTAATGTTCCAAGTTTTCGGAAGCTTGGAGTTTGCAAAAGTATTCCCTCAAGCAGCGAACATGTTGCCAGGAAATGATACGATTACTATTATTGCGATATTGTTATTTATTGGTGCTTGTGGTAAATCGGCACAGTTGCCTTTGTTTACTTGGTTGCCAGATGCGATGGCTGGTCCAACTCCAGTTTCTGCCTTAATCCACGCTGCAACCATGGTAACCGCAGGTATTTATATGATTGCTCGTTCAAGTGTAGTGTTCGACTTAGCGCCAATTGCACAAAATATCATTGCTATTGTAGGTGCAGCTACGGCTTTAGTTGCGGCATTAATTGCTTTAACACAAACAGACATTAAAAAAGTATTGGCTTATTCAACCGTATCTCAGTTGGGATATATGTTCTTAGGCTTAGGCGTTGGTGCTTATACAGGTTCGTTCTTCCACGTATTAACTCACGCTTTCTTTAAAGCATTATTGTTCTTAGGTGCTGGAGCGGTAATCCACTCTCTACACCATGAGCAAGATATGCGCCACATGGGTGGATTGAAAGCTAAATTGAAAACTACTTTCGCTACCATGATGGTCGGTACTATTGCTATTGCAGGGTTACCTCCGTTCTCTGGTTTCTTCTCTAAAGATGAAATCTTAGCACATGCTTATCAATTCAGTCCTGTACTTTGGGGAGTAGGAGTTTTGACAGCATTTTTAACTGCCTTCTACATGTTCCGTATGATGTTCTTGACTTTTTACGGGAAATTCAGAGGTTCTCATCATACAGAAGAGCACATTCATGAATCGCCAAAATCAATGACTATTCCATTGGTGATATTGGCAATTTTAGCTGCTTTTGGTGGGTTCTTAAACGTGCCTCATGTATTTGGAGGAAACGAATGGTTGGCACACTGGTTAACTGGTGCAAAGGTTACTCAAAATCATCTAGAACTAGATCACACTACAGAATTTACTTTAATGGGCATTTCTGTATTGGCCGCTATAGTAGCGATACTTTTAGCTTACAGCAAATACGTTAAGAAAGCAGACATTCCTGTAGCTGACGAAGCACCTAGGACTGCTTTAGAAAAAATATCATACAACAAATTCTACTTAGATGAAATTTATGATGCGATCATTAGAAAACCGCTAGATGCATTCTCTAATTTCTTCTATAAAATTATCGACAATAAAGTAATCGATGGTTTGGTAAACGGCCTAGGCTGGACTACCAATGAAGGCAGTAAGAGCTTACGATTATTGCAGTCGGGTAATGTGGGTTACTACATCATCATGATGGTTGTTGGTATTGTGGCATTATTGCTTTACACTTATTTGTCTATCGCTTAAAACTAGTTCAAATATTATAAATGGAACTTTTAATACTCATATTTCTACCCTTAGTTGGCGCAATTGCCACCGCTTTATTTGCCAAGCAAAATACAGCTAAGGTAGCAGCACTAGCATTTTCACTCTTCTCATTGGCTGTTGCCATTGGTATGTTGTGCAAGTTTACTCCAGATGCAAGCACGCAGTTTGTAGTTAATTCCCCTTGGATACAACAACTAGGAATTAATTTCCATGCGGGGATTGATGGAATTAGCATGATTACGGTTTTGTTGACGAATGTTTTAATGCCGTTAATTATCCTAGCTAGCTTTAAACACGAATACAAAAACGCCAATGCTTTTTATGCGTTGGTATTGTTCATGCAAACTGGTTTATTGTTGGTATTTACAGCTTTAGATGCTTTCTTGTTCTACATTGGATGGGAAGCTGCTTTAATTCCAATCTATTTTATTTGTGCTACTTGGGGAGGTAAAGACCGAATTAAAGTAAACATGAAATTCTTTGTGTATACCATTGCAGGTTCTTTGTTTATGCTTTTGGGGATCATTTATTTGTATCTGCAAAATCCAGCTAACAATTTCGAGATTGCTGAATTCTATAAAATTGAATTAGATGCTACACACCAAGGCTGGATTTTCTGGGCCTTCTTTATTGCGTTTGCGATTAAGATGCCGATTTTCCCTTTCCATACTTGGCAGCCAGATACCTATACTACAGCTCCAACTCCTGGAACAATGTTACTTTCGGGTATCATGCTAAAGATGGGTATTTATGGTGTAATCAGATGGTTATTGCCAATTGCACCTCAGGGTGTTCAAGATTGGACTTGCGTAGTCATTGTATTGGCTATTATTGGTGTAGTTTATGCTGCTATTATCGCCTTTATGCAAAAAGATGCTAAACGACTAATTGCTTATTCTTCTATCAGTCACGTTGGCTTAATTGCGGCTGGTATCTTTACTTTAAGTCACCAAGGTTTACAAGGTAGCATGATCCAAATGTTAAGTCACGGTATCAATGTGATCGGATTGTTCTTTGTATTGGATATCATCAATTCGCGTTTGGCAACTAACAAAGTTGATGAACTGGGTGGTCTCGCTAAAGTGGCGCCACAACTAGCCATTACCTTCTTAATCATTCTTTTAGGAACAGTAGCCTTACCAGGTACAAACGGATTTATCGGAGAGTTATTATTGCTGATGAGCGTTTACAACTACAACGCTTGGTTAGGTGCAGTAGCAGGTTTAACGATTATTTTTGGAGCGGTTTACATGTTTAGAAGTTACCAGAAAATTATGCTAGGTGAAACGAATGCACTTACCGCTAGCTTTAAAGATATTAACGGAACAGAGAAAATAGTTTTGTACATTATCTGTGCATTGATTATGGTAATTGGGGTTTATCCAAAGCCATTAATGCAAATTTCAGATGCCTCGGTACAACACTTATTGGAACAGATTAATCATAAATTAACAGGGATTAACTAAGCATGAATATTATTATAACCATTGCCGTAACGGCTTTAGTAGTTCTTTATACTGGTTTATTTAAAGCTAAAAAAGCTTTATTGCCTATCACCTTGCTTGGTCTTTTGGTTGCTTTAGGTTTTGCTATCTGTTCTTGGGACCAGCCAACGGTACATTTTGGAATGATGCAGATTGATAATTTTGCATTGGCTTTTGGTGGGCTTTCAATTATTGGCACGTTCTTAATTTTTTTATTGACGCAACGTTATTTCGCAGAAAATAGCCCAAATATAGCTGAGTACTTTACCCTGATACTTTTTGCACTTTGTGGAATTATCATCATGGTTTCTTATAAAAATCTATCGATGTTGTTTATCGGTGTAGAAATTATGTCGGTATGTTTGTATATCCTAGCAGGTATTAGGAAACTGAATTTTGCTTCAAATGAAGCTTCGTTAAAGTACTTCTTGATGGGGGCTTTCTCAACAGGTTTCTTATTGTTTGGTATTGCATTAATCTATGGTGCTACCGGTTCATTTGATATCGATGTGATCCAAAATGTATTGGTAAACAATGTGACTAATGTTTCGCCTTTATTCTACCCAGGTATTATTTTAATGATGGTAGGTTTGTGCTTTAAAGTTGGTGCTGCTCCTTTTCACTTCTGGACACCAGATGTATACGAAGGTGCTCCTTCTTTGATTACCGCCTTCATGTCTACTGTGGTTAAAACGGCAGGTTTCGCAGCTTTCTTAAGGTTGTTCGCAGGTGCTTTTGAGCCTTTGCACGATTTCTGGATGCCAGCATTAATGGTCATCGTGATTATCACTTTATGCTTAGGAAACATCACAGCCTTATATCAAAAGAACTTCAAGAGAATGCTAGCTTATTCAAGTATTTCTCATGCAGGTTACTTGTTGTTTTCTTTAATCGTATTAACTGCGAATTCTGCAAGTAATGTATTGGTTTATGCAGCTGCCTATACTTTCGCAAGTATTGTTGCTTTTGCTGTACTAATTAACGTGAAGCAAAAAACAGGTAGCGATGATATCGAGAGTTTCAACGGATTAGCAAAACGCAATCCATTGGCGGCACTAGCTTTAACTATCGCAATGCTTTCATTGGCTGGTATTCCTCTAACAGCTGGCTTTATCGGTAAATATGTGATGTTCTTAAACGTAATGGAGAACTACCAGGTTATTTTAGTAGTAATTGCTATTTTAAATGCGCTGGTTGGCTTCTATTATTATTTCCGAGTAATCATCGCTGTTTATTTCAAAGAAGGTAAGGAAGTGGAGTTAGATACACCTGTTCAATACAAAGTTGTACTGATTGTTTCTGCAGTAGTCATCTTAATTTTAGGTATTTATCCTTCGCTTATTTTAAACCTGATATAGCATAGCGATATAGAATATTATTTGTAGTTTTACGAATAATTGTAACTATGGAGCAATTTTGGAACCATCTGCAGCATCTTATCGATCCTGAAAAACTCCTTAGGGAAGGTGGTTTCTATTTGGTTGTTTTCGTTATTTTCGCTGAGACTGGTCTCTTCTTTGGGTTTTTCTTACCAGGAGATTACCTGTTGTTTTTAGCGGGAATGTTCGTAGCAACGGGTAAGTTAGATGTGAATATCTACGTGCTAGTTGCCTCACTAATTGTTGCAGCTATTTCAGGAAACTTTACAGGATATTGGTTTGGTAGAAAAACAGGACCAGTATTGCATACCAGAAAAGACACCTTCTTCTTCAAAAAAAAATTCCTTAAAACAGCAGAGGATTATTATCGTAAACAAGGTGCTTTTGCCTTAATCATGGGCAGATTTGTACCAATAGTAAGAACATTTGCGCCAATAGTAGCTGGCTTAGTTAAAATGGATTTCAAAAAATTTGTACTCTATAATGTTTCGGGTGCACTTTTATGGATTTGTTCCTTAACTTTGCTTGGTTATTTTTTGGGAAAAAGTTTTTCAAAACAGATTGAAGAATACTTAGGTTATATCATATTTGGGTTTATTTTAATAACAACAATACCTTTAGTGGTTACCTTTGTAAAAAATAAAATATCAAAGAATACAGACAATTTAGAAGACAAAGAGATTTAAAGAAAAAGATGATTAAAGACGAAACCCATCCGTGGCACGGCGTATCTCCTGGCGACAACCTGCCAGAAACAGTAAATGCAATTATCGAAATCCCAAAAGGATCAAAAGCGAAATACGAAATAGATAAAGATTCTAACTTGATTAAGTTAGATAGAGTATTGTTCTCATCAGTAATGTACCCAGCAAATTATGGCTTTATTCCACAAACTTATTGTGATGATAAAGATCCATTAGATATTTTAGTGTTGTGTTCGGTAGACGTTTATCCGATGACGATTATTGAAGCTAAAGTTGTTGGTGTAATGCATATGATCGATAACGGTGAACAAGATGATAAAATTATTGCGGTAGCAAAAAATGACCCATCTGTTAATCACATCAACGATTTAGGCGAACTGCCTCCGCACACGATGAAAGAGATCGTGAAATTCTTTCAAGATTATAAAGCATTAGAAAATAAGCAAGTTACTATCGAGCACTTATTAGGTGTAAGATATGCTCATAAAGTAATCAATGAAAGCATTGAACTTTATAATAAAACATTTAGATAATCCTTAATGATTTACTCCGTCTGTACGCCAATAATTGCATTTGTTAATGCATATCTTCCAACTCCGGTTTTAGCAGTAGTTGCTACGCCTGAAACCGAAAGTGGATCTATAGGGTGGCGCCTAATATTTGCATTATTTTTAGTGTTTTTAAACGGATTTTTTGTGGCGGCCGAATTTGCAATTGTGAAAGTTCGGGCGTCGCAAATAGAAATTAAAGCTAAATCTGGCAGCAGAGTAGGAAAAATGGCAAAGAATATCCTTCATCATTTAGATGGATATTTGGCCGCTACACAATTGGGTATTACACTGGCTTCCCTTGGATTGGGTGTGGTCGGAGAGAAAGTAATGCACGAAATCATTCACGATTCATTGGCGAATTTTGGTGTTGCAGAGGCACTAATTACCACCATTTCTACCATTTTGGCATTTTCTATCATTACGGTTATGCACATTGTGTTTGGTGAGTTAGCGCCTAAATCGTTAGCTATACAGCGTCCAGTTGCCACTACATTGTTTGTGTCTTTTCCATTACAGGGTTTCTATATCTTGTTCAGACCGGCAATTTGGTTGTTAAATGGATTGGCTATGATTATTTTGAAGCCATTTGGCATCGATACAAGTGCTGGTCATGAATCATTACATAGTAACGAAGAGCTACAATACTTGTTAGATCAAGGAAAAGAAAGTGGTGCGTTGGAAGACAATGAGCACGAGTTGATTAAAAATGTGTTTGATTTCAATGAACGTGTGGTGAAGAACATCATGGTTCCCCGTACCAAAATTTCAGGTATTGAATTGAACACTACCAAAGATGACGTAGTAGAGAAAATCATTTCTGAAGGTTACTCTCGTATGCCTGTTTATGATGAAATCATCGATAAGATCATTGGGATTATCCACGCAAAAGATGTATTACCTTTGCTGGCAAGTAAGAAAGAATGGTCACTATCAGATATCATTAGAAAGCCTTACTTCGTTCCTGAAACGAAAAAAATCAACGATCTATTAAGTGAGTTACAGCAGAAGCGTATCCAAATTGCAATTGTTTTAGATGAGTTTGGTGGTACAGCTGGTATGGTTACTTTGGAAGATATTGTAGAGGAGATTGTTGGAGAAATCCAAGATGAGTACGATGAAGAAAAACCAATTGTTGAGAAGGTAACAGATACAGAATTTATCGTTAATGCTTACGCAACGGTTTACGATGTCAATGAGCATTTACCTCACGATTTGCCAGAGGACGAGGATTTTGATACTGTCGGCGGTTTAGTTTCTCACGCTTTTGGAAAAATTCCTGAAGTAGGGGAGAGTGAAGAATGCTACGGCTATTTGTTCACCATTCTTAAAAAGACAGAGCAAAATATCGAAACTGTAAAACTAGAGATTGTTATTAACAAAAGTGACATGGTAGATTTGCATTAGAGTAGGTTAGCTGTTCAATCGTTTAAGCGGTTAATTGACCAGTTGGTTAAAATAGTGCTTTTGACTTTAAACACTAAACTTTCAACTTCAAAATGCATTTATTCTACACACCTGATATTAACGCTAATACTTACACTTTAAGCGAAGAGGAGAGCAATCACTGTAATAAAGTGTTGCGACTAAAGCAGGGGGATAGGGTTAATTTAATTGATGGTGTGGGTGGGTTATACACTGCTGAAATTGCCGAAGCAACAAAAAAAGCAGTTCATTTAAACATTATTGATAAGCAAAGCGAATTCGGTAAACGTAACCATTACCTGCATATCGCTATTGCACCTACAAAAAACATCGATAGACTAGAGTGGTTCTTAGAAAAAGCGACTGAAATAGGTATTGATGAAGTTACACCGATTATCTGCGACCGTTCTGAACGTAAAATTGTAAAAGAAGATCGTTTAGAGAAAGTAATCACATCTGCTGTTAAGCAATCATTAACAGCTTACCATCCTAAAATAAATAGTACTATTTCTCTTAAAGATTTCATTAAGCAGAGCGAAGCTGATGATAAATTAATTGCACATTGTATTGATGAAGATGATAGGATGGCGATTTCCGAAATTATTAAACCTCATCAAAAATATCTCATCCTTATTGGCCCAGAGGGCGATTTTACGCCCAAAGAAATTGAACTTGCTTTGCAAAGCGGATTTAAACCAGTAACTTTAGGCAACACCCGCCTACGTACAGAAACTGCTGGTTTGGCGGCTTGTTTTGAAGTTAATTTTTTAAACAGGGGTTAATGAAGTGGTCAGTTTTCAGTAGTCAGTTTTCAGTTATTAGGATATCAAGGATAGTGCTGCTATTGGCTTTCAGCTTTCAGCTTTTAGCGTTTACCTTTCCCCCAACTTACAAAATAGGCAAACTTAAGTATGCTGGAGGTGGCGATTGGTATGCGAATAGAACAGCTTTGCCCAACCTTGTGGCTTTCTGTAATAAAAATATAGCCACTAATTTTGCTGCCGAAGAAGGAATTGTAGAAGTAGGAAGCGCAGAACTATACAATTATCCTTTTGTGTATATGACTGGACATGGGAATGTGACATTTAACGCACAAGAGATCGCCAATTTGAGGAAATATCTCATTGGAGGGGGCTTTCTTC
Source organism: Flavobacteriaceae bacterium PS02338 (assembly GCA_029959615.1). GTDB lineage: Bacteria > Bacteroidota > Bacteroidia > Sphingobacteriales > Sphingobacteriaceae > Pedobacter. The sequence continues at coordinate 1,110,397 of JASCOD010000001.1, forward strand.
ATATCGATGATAATTATGGCTTAGATAAGTTTATTCGTCTTCAGATGAAGAAGGTGTTTCCAGAGCTGGAGTTTGTAGAGTTGCCTGCCAGTCATAAGATATACAATCAGAAATTTAAGTTCTCAAATGGATTGCCTAAAATCCATGAGCATGATAATAAACGTCCGCAAGGTTTTGCTCTTATTTATAAAGGACGTGTGGTCTGCTATTACTCCTATGAATGCGATTTAGGCAATGGTTGGGAAGATTATGGTACATATCCTTCGGATACCCAAGAAAGTAGAAATAATGCGCTTAAAATGGGCGCAAATCTGATACAATATGCTTTAACTAATTAAGCTTATGAACAAAGTTACCGTAAACGATCAATATCAGTTTGATGTTGAGGTTGTAAACGACGTTTTGCAAGTGAATAGTCAAAACATCGATTTAGATGTATTGGCACTAAGTGGAAAATCAAGTCATATCTTGCACGGTAATAGCTCTTACAATGTAGAATTGGTTGAATTTGACAAAAGCGAAAAACTAGCGAGGATTAAAGTAAACGGTAACGAATACCAGATTCAGGTAACCACTCAGTTAGATTTATTATTGAAACAATTAGGCTTAGACAATTTAAATGCCAATAAGATCGCTCAAATTAAAGCGCCTATGCCAGGTTTAGTTTTGAGCATATTGGTTAAAGAAGGAGATGAAGTGAAGAAAGGTGATAGCCTAGTTGTTTTGGAAGCAATGAAAATGGAGAATATCATCAAGTCACCTAGTGATGCAATAGTTAAGAAGGTTGAAGTGAAGAAAGGCGACAAGATTGAAAAGAATACCGTTTTAATACAGTTCGCTTAATTTTTTTGCGAAAAAAGAAAAGCCCCAACAATTTTGTTGGGGCTTTTCTTTTAGTTATGGTATTACTTCACCTTAAATGGTTTAGTCGGTTTATTTCTAAATTGTGCTTTTCCAGCAGATTTTACTTCTGGTGCACCTAGCATAGTCATTGCACAACGGAAACCGATATCAGCTGTTGATTGATCTTCTTGCAGATATCTTCTAGCCGCAGGATTTAACCACATTGCCTGATCGTTCCAAGAACCACCTTTGTAAACTCTAGATTTATCATCATACAAGGTAATGACTTCTCCATTAGCTAAGTTCTTCTGATCATCTTTATATCCGCGTTGATCAGATTTATAACCAGGGTCAGAATACTGACTTTTTTGTAGCTCAGCCCATGTTTGTTTAGTGCCCGTTTTGGCTTCTGTCATTACTGGTCTGCCTTTTGCATCTATTTCTAACGTTGCATCTTTTATAGGATCTTTTTTCTTTTTATCGGCATATTCGTTACCTCTAAATGGGTTTAATCCCTCAGTAGCTTCAAAAGTATTTGGACGATAAACATCATTTACCCATTCATTAACGTTTCCAGCCATATTATATAATCCAAAATCATTAGGTGTGAAACTACGAACAGATGAAGTGATACTTCCTTTATCATTCAGTGAGCCTCCAACACCCATATAGTCACCTTTTCCACGCTTAAAGTTGGCCAAAATCATACCTCTTGTAGATTTTCTAGGAGAAGTAATACCTAGGCCATTCCACGGGTAAATTTTCTTTTCGCTAATGTTGGCGTATTGCGTATTACCTATTAAGCCTAACGCAGCATATTCCCATTCAGCTTCTGTAGGTAGGCGATAAGGTTGGAAAATTTCTCCATCCTCTAATCTTACATTTCTTAATGCTTTACCTTTGCCATTTGTCGCAGCATCAGCACTTAAATCTATAGGTGCTTTTTTACCGTGATCTTTGATCTGGTTATTTAAATAAATATCAGTATTAAATACAGTATCCGATTTCTTCGCTGGAGCTCCTCCTTTGGCAGTAGGTTTATTCAGCTCCCTAAAAGGAGTCATGATACCTTTTTCTCTAAGAATAAACTCGTTTACCCTATCGGTACGCCATACGCAATAATCAGCAGCTTGTTGCCAAGTTACGCCTACTACAGGATAATCTCCATAAGCGGGATGTCTTAAATAATTGTTTACGTAAGGCTCATTGTAAGATAATGGTCTTCTCCAAACCAAAGTGTCTGGCAAAGAAGTATAGTAGTATTCTGCTGCTATATCTTTTTTATCTTTAAAAGTTGTTTTAATCCAATGTAGGTATTCAAGCCAATCGGTATTAGAAACTTCGGTCTCATCCATATAAAAAGAACTCACCGTAACCTGGCGCTTATAGTTGTAAGTGCTCATATCCTGTCCAGGGATTTCTATAGCACTGCCACCCATAATAAACTCACCGCCCTCTATCTCGATCAATCCAGGTCCAGGCCCTCTTTTGTAGCCTTTTTTTACTTCAAAACCGCCGTTTTCTCGCTTGTTGTATGCATAGCCAGTTTTTTCAGATACTGCGCCACCTTTCTTAGAACCGCCACATGAGCTTAAGGTTCCAGCACCGAACAATGACACTAACGCATATAAGTAAATTCTATTCATATATTGCAAATTGCACTTTAGTCGTTAAAAATACACAAAAAAAGAAACAGAAATAAAAAATCTTTTTATTTGATGATTTTTTGCTCAAGTTTTCAGTTTTTGTTAAGGCCGAAATCAAGATGCAACTTTCTCTTTTAAAGCTACTAAACGTAAATAAAATCTATATATTGTTAATATCTTTTTAAATAACTTTCGCAGGGAAAATTTTCTACAGTTTTTTGGGATTGATGGTCTCAACCCGCTTGTTTTATTCTAAATAAGAGTATGTTTGGTGATGCGTAGCGACCACACAACTGGTGCTAAGTTTAAGGAAATAGAATGAGAACAATATTGCACGTAGTTTTACGTTAGCACAAGTGAATGCGTTACGCATTGACAATACTTTTTGAATTTACCAAACTCTATACTAAATTGCGCAGATTAACTATTTTATGATGAAATTAAACTACTTCAGTAGAATCTTATTGCTTTTATTGTTATTTGTTGGAAAAGATGTTGTTGCTCAGCAATCTTCTGGAGGCAGTGTGTCCCAAACAAATGGTGTATACCCAGATGTGCCTTTTTTATTAATTACTCCTGATGCTAGAGCGGGAGCGATGGGAGAAGCTGGAGTGGCTGTTTTGCCTGATGGTAACTCTATGAGCATCAATCCGGCTAAATTGGCTTTCTTAGAAAGACCTTATGGGGTAAGCTTGTCGTATAGTCCATGGCTTAAAAATTTAGTTCCAGATATAAATTTAGCCTATTTAAGTGGTTTTTATCAAATAGATGATAGAACTGTGATTGGAGCTTCTTTGAGATATTTTTCTTTGGGCGAGATTACGCTAACTGGAGAGGATATGTCTACACAAGGAGTTTTTAGCCCAAATGAGTTTGCATTCGACGCTACTTATTCTCGTCGTTTTGGAGAGAATTTTTCTTTGGGAACAGCAGCTCGTATTATCCGATCTAATTTAACATCAGGACAGGTGGGTGGTAGTCAGCAAAAACCAGGAATGGCTGTAGCTGTAGATGTTTCGGCTTTTTTTAAGAAACCAACCGTGCTTTTTGGAAAAGATGCTATTTTGTCTGCTGGTCTAAATCTATCTAATATTGGAACAAAAATGAGTTATACCGAGACTCAGAATAAGAGATTTTTACCAGCAAATATGAAACTTGGTGGTGCAGCAACTTTTATTATCGACGACTATAACCAATTTGCTTTTGCACTTGATTTCAATAAGCTTATGGTGCCTACGGACCCAATCAGGGATACTAATGGAGAGATCATCTCAGGAAAAGATCCATTCCGTTCGGTTCCTTCTGGTATTATTGGTTCATTTGGAGATGCTCCAGGTGGTTTTAAAGAGGAACTTAAGGAGATTGGTATTTCAACTGGTATTGAATATATTTATAACCAACAGTTTGCTGTTAGGGCAGGTTATTTTTACGAAAATCCGGAAAAGGGAGATAGAAGGTATTTCACTGTTGGTGGTGGCTTGAAGTATAACGTGTTTAATCTAGATTTTTCATACCTTATAGCTAATGCTCAAAATAGTCCACTAGCAAATACTTTAAGGTTTAGTTTAGCTTGGAATATCGATAAAGTAAGTAAGTAATGCGTATCAAAGTAGGTTTTGGCTTTGATGTTCATCAGCTAAAAGATAATCACCCTTTTGTGGTAGGTGGTGTAGTTCTAGAACACCATAAAGGAGCATTTGGTCATTCAGACGCAGATGTGCTGTTACATGCAATTTGTGATGCCTTATTAGGTGCAGCAAATCTTCGAGATATTGGTTTCCATTTTAAAAATACCGATCCGCAGTGGAAGGGAATCAGCAGTGTTATCTTACTTAAAGAAACAGTAAGACTGCTAAAGGAAAAGAATTTTGAAATAGGTAATATTGATGCGATGCTTTGTTTAGAGGCGCCGAAAATCAATCCTCATATTCCGCAAATGCAAGAAAATATTGCTGCCGCAATAGGTATTTCTGTAGATGATATTTCTATTAAAGCAACTACGAATGAACAAATGGGTTTTATTGGCCGGGAAGAAGGTGTAGTGGCTTATGCAGTTTGTTTGATAGAGAAGATTTAATGGGTACAGGTTGTGAGTTATAAGTTACTGGACTTGTCTCGTAACCTATAACTCGCAAATCATAACAATCATTCTTCTAAATACCCAAACTTTCCAGTATTATAATCTTCAATTGCTTGTTGCAATTCTTCTGGTTTGTTCATTAAGAATGGTCCGTATTGAGCAATTGGTTCATTAATTGGCTCTCCAGATAAAAATAAAACGACAGCATTTTCTTTAGCTTCAATTTCAATTTCTGAACCTTCCAATGCAAAGTGTATCAGTTGATTGGTAGCAGCCTGCTCTGTACCGTTTACACGGATCGATCCTTCTATAACGATTAATGCAGTATTGTAAGTTGCAGGACTAGCTAAAACAAGGTTTGCACCAGCTTTTAATTTGAGATTATACATTTCTATTGGCGTAAAAGTAGACGCAATACCTTTAATGCCTTGGTATTCTCCTGCAATTATCTCTACAACACCATTACGATCGGGTAACTCATATTTAGAAATATTGTCGTTTGCCAATGCTTGATACTTTGGCGTACTCATTTTATACTTGGAAGGTAGGTTCACCCACAATTGCACCATTTGGAAAGGTCCACCTTTTTTGCTGTAGTTCTCTTCGTGATATTCTTTATGGAGTATACCACTTGCAGCTGTCATCCACTGCACGTCGCCTGGATGAATAAAGCCACTGTTGCCAGCGCTGTCGTGGTGTGCTACTGCCCCATGATAAGCAATAGTTACAGTTTCAAATCCACGGTGTGGATGTACGCCAACACCTCTGAGTTTGTTGGTTGGAGAAAACTCGATTTTAGCGTTGTAATCGAGTAAATAAAACGGATCCATTTTAATTTTGTATCCGCTTGGGAAGAAATTGTGCACTCTAAACCCATCTCCAACCATGTGAGGCGCAGGTGGGTTTAGAATAGCAGCAATTTTTTTTAATGTAGGCATTGTAGCCTCCTTTCTAATTAAGCTTGTTTAACGAATTGTAGCTCGCCTAAGATTTTTACGTCTTCGCTTACCATTACACCACCAGTTTCTAAAGCGGCGTTCCAAGTTAAACCAAATTCCGTACGATTAATTTTGCCACTTAAAGTAAAACCAGCTTTGGTATTTCCCCATGGATCGGTAGCAATACCACCAAATTCTGCATTTAATTTTACAGCTTTGGTGACATCTTTAACTGTTAAGTCACCTTTAACAATATAGTCGCTGCCATCTTTTTCTACACTGGTAGATTTGAATGTAATTGCAGGATATTTTTCCGCATCAAAGAAATCAGCACTTTTTAAGTGGCCATCTCTATCACCGTTACCTGTATCAATTGAATTGATCTCACCAGAGAAGGAGATTTCCGCATTAGTAAAATCATCACCTTCAGATGCTAATTCTGCACTAAAAGATTTGATGCTTCCAGTTACAGTAGTGATCATCAAATGCTTTACTTTAAATTGTAGTTCACTGTGGGTTGGGTCTAATGCCCATTTAGTTGTTGCCATAATATTTTAAATTTTGTGTTTTTTAAATTTGATAACACAAAGTTATGGCGAGCTGTTTGTTTAAACGTTGATGTATGTTAAGTAATCAATTTGGTTCACTGGCTAACTAGTTCATTAGTTTGGTGGCCAATCGATTAACCAAATAATCAATTTAAACGGTTCACCTATCTACTTAAAATGCTTTTTAGCTAGGTCTTTGCGTACTCTGCTTAAAGATTCGGGAGTAATACCTAAATAGGAGGCAATCATCCATTGTGGTACGCGTAAGGTTAAGTTTGGGTAGAGTTTGATGAAGTCTAGATAGCGTTCTTCGGCAGTTGCGCTTAACAACATATTGATCCGCTTTTGCATAAAGCGGATAGAATTGTGTAACATCAAAATGTTAAGCTCTAAGATATGAGGAAGTAGTTTCTGTATGTCTGCAAAGAAATGATTCGGAACAATTAAAACTTCAGTGTTTTCAATTGCGTCAATGAAAAAGATAGATGGTTCATTAAAAACAGAGCTGTTACGATCAGAAATCATCCAGTTTTCTGGTGCAAATTGGATAATATGTTCTTTGCCTTTTTCGTCAATAGAAAAACAGCGTAACAAACCGTCGTTAATGAAATAGTTGTCAGAGCGTAAGTCTCCAGGATTTAACAAAACGGTACCTTTTTTAAAGCTTTTACTCTTTAAGCAGCTTGTGGCTTCTTTTGCCTGTTCGTCGGTAATAGAAAGGCGCTCTTTAAGGTATGCTTGAAATTTCTCTAACATCTGTTAAGATTTGGCGTCAGGAATTTTACTGAAATCTGCACTGCACTTGCCACAACTACTAGCGCACGAGTCTTTTTTCGAAGCGATGCTACGATAGATCAGTCTGCCTACATAAAATAATGCAGCAACAAAAATGACAATCATTAATATGAACTGGATATCCATGAATACAAAGATAGTTAATTGTATAGCTTATAAATTGCTTAATTGTTGGCAGATTGTAAAAGAAAAACTAAGCTTTGTTTAAACATTAATGGATTAGAAATTAGTAAAAGAAATATAGCGATGTATTTCGTCAAACTGATGCTGAAACGAGTTCTGCATGACGATAAATAAAGATTTAGTGCTCCATCAAGCCAACGGTACCGCCAACCCAATCAAAATCTGCGTTGTATCGTACGCCAATCATTTTGCCACGACTTAAGCGAGCCAAGTTGATGCAAAGCTGAGGTTCCTCGCCATCTGGCCAAAGATACATTAAGCGTATTTCTGCTTTAACTCCACCATTGGGAGATTCAACTACAGGTTCGTAGGTTACTTTTCTCTGTAAAATCCAATTTTCAGGATCTGGTATTGCAGTGATATCACTCTTTTTTACATCGATAATCACACCCATGCCTGCGAAAGAAAATAGAGGCTTAAGCACATAATTTTCTAAGTCTGATGGAATGGCATCAACTTCACTCAAAAATCTGGTTTCAGGCACAAATTTGCCACTTAAAAAAGGCATGGTATACTTGCTAATGCGATAGAACCAATTTGGATGCGTAATCCATTCTACTTCTAGCTCTTCACGAGGATCAAAACTGTTTTCAAAAATGGAAGTATCATCTGCGATTTCGTCAAAAATTAATCGGTTATAAATTCTCTTGATCTGAATTTTTTTGCCGTCATCGATGTAAAAAAGCTGCTTTCCCTCTTTTTGGATATCTGCTAATGAAAGAATTTTGATGCCAATTTTATTCGCAGTAACGAAGAAATCGATAGCCGTTTTCTGGTTAGGCGCATCGATATCCATTAATACTACCTCTTGTTGTTGATGATCGCCAACAATAACTTTTTTAAGCAACTCAAAATAGCTTTCTTCGCTTAAATCATTGAAAAGTGGCGTAAGTTGCTCTTCTAAATCATATGCTGATTTATAGTTGCTAGCTAAATGAGATTGAAAGCCATATAGGGAAGGAAAACCCTGCATCTCAATTAACATAGGTATAACTTCTCCGTTTTTATCCTTGCAAAGCCCAAAGTCGAAGGTTAAAAAATGTGGATGATTGTTTTCATTTGGAACAGCCCATTCTGTTGGAATGGCATTTTGGGTTAAATCCTTAAAATTAGCTTGCTTAATTAAAGCAATAATTTCTTCGCCGGCGGTAATTAACTTTTCCTTTAAATCCTCTGAAATAAATATTGGCGATTCTGCTACTCTAAAAGTTATTTCGGGATAGCCTTTGCCTAATTGCTTCAGAAAGGATCGGTATTTTTCTTGGCTAAAGTTGGCGTTGAATGCTGCTCTGAGTTTTTTTATCATAGGTGAATTTCATTCATAGTCCTTCATTGCGAGGCACGAAGCAAGCATTCAAACTGTCATTCTGAGTAAAGCGAAGAATCTGAAATTAAGCAGTGCTAAACAAACAGATTTTTCCTACAGTCAGAATTACAAGGTGCATTAAGATTGCTTCGTGCCTCGCAATGACGATTGTGTAAAATGTTTAAACTTCTTGAAGTGTGTTGATCGCCTCATCTAAAAAATTTGGTAAAATCACTCTCTGTGTAAGCATAATTCTATCAGGATTTTCTAAGCTGTCAATCATATCATCGTATTTTTCTTTACCGTGATTCTTGATGATCAATTCCTTTTTCTCTTCTAGTGACAGATACATTTTCATGCCAATCGGATCTGCTTCTGGATGAAATTGTGTGCCAATCATGTAGGGCGAAAACCGAATGGCCATCACGCATCTTTCCAAATCTACGTGAGGTCTTTCTTTTTCTATAGCCAGTAAGCTTGCGCCCATCTTTTCAAAGGCGGTTGTGTCAGGTTGTACCACTTGCCAATCTCTACTGTCTACTGAGAAGAATGGGTTAGGCAAAGTGTCAAAAATAATTTCGCTTTCTCCTGCCGCTGTTAAAGTGATAGGAAAAATGCCAAAAGCATTAGATTTACGCTGAGTAACATTACCTAAACCATATTTTCTGCAGCCTAATTGAAAAGAATGGCAAATTAGAAAAACATGCTTCTTCTCGTTATGTATGAGGTTGAAGTCATCAATTCTATCTAACAAATCGAAAAAATCGCTTTCCCATTTTTGTCCTTCTCCATCATAAGGATTGCCAGGGCCTCCACTTGAAATGTAAATGTTGTAGCTTAAATCTGGTACTTCACCTTTCTGACGGATATCGAAAATATCTACTGTAAGCGTAAGCTGATGATCAATTTTGTATCGATGCAAAATTTCTTGGATACCCCTCATTCCTTGGTTAGGGAACCCGTTATTCATATCGATAACGGCCACCTTTATGTTATTAATATTATTCATTTTTTATTTCGCACCAATCAATGTTTGCGTTGTGATGTAATCAACTACAGATTCATAGCTTTTAGTTTGCTCGTAAACAGCCAGCTGTCTATCGGCTCCAGTACCATTCTCTAAAATTTTATGTACATAGTTAATGTCCTCGCGGCTGCCTAACTCGTCTACTACATCATCAACAAAGTCTAATAATTCGAGCACCAAATTTCGGCAATTTACTTCCATTTCCTTGCCAAAGTCTATCAGATTTCCGTCAATTCCGTAACGGGCAGCTCTCCATTTGTTCTCATTGATTAGCGCTCTGCTATAAGAAATGAAGTTTAAATTCTGTAAACGCAATTTGTATAGTTTGGCGCATAAAGCTTGAAATAATGCCGTAAAGGCCATAGTTTCGTCTATCAGCATAGGGCAATCACATACCCTAAATTCAATAGTCTCAAAGAAAGGATGTACTCTAATATCCCACCATATTTTTTTTGCGTTGTCTATACAATTGGTCTTGATTAACAGTTTTACATAATTGTCATAGTCTTCAATGCTATCGAAAATATCAGGAATTCCAGTACGAGGAAACTTGTCAAAAACCTTGGTTCTAAATGATTTGTAGCCTGTATTTCTCCCTTCCCAAAATGGTGAATTGGTAGAAAGGGCAAAAACATGGGGTAAAAAATAGCGCACTTGATTGGCTATGTGGATTGCTAATTCCCTCGATTGAAAACCTACATGAACATGCAATCCGAAAATGAGATTAGACCTGGCTGCTTCCTGCAATTCGTTTACAATTTCATTGTAACGAGGGTGTTCGGTAATCAACTGTTTTTCCCAATGCGAAAAAGGGTGTGTACCGGCAGCACCAATGCGTAGGCCTTGCTCTCCTGCAAGCTGAGCTACGGTGTATCTCAATTGAGAGATTTCTTTTCTTGCTTCGGTGGTGTTTCGGCAAATTCCAGTTCCTACTTCAACCACTGCCTGGTGCATTTCTGCCTTTACTTGGTCTTTGTGGATTTTTTGTGCCGCTTCAACAATTTTTTGATCATGAGATGTTAATTCCCTAGTTACAGGATCAACGATCATGTATTCTTCCTCTATTCCTAAGGTGAATTCGTTCATAGACAGTTTTGGTTAGCGGTATTTATTTGGTTGATTTTTTTGTAGTTGTTTTTGCCGCCGCTTTTGATTTGGTTACAGGCTTGGCTTTTACAGCTGTTTTTGGTGTTTTAGCTGTTAACGGAGTACCTGTTGCACTAGCTTTAATGTAATTTCCCCAGGTTAGGTTGTCTTTGCCGAACTCTTGTTTTTGTGCTTTTTCGATAGCGTAATTGGCAGCGGTTTCCACTACCCATTCAAAGTTTTCGGCGCCTACGCTTTCCAAAGCGGCGTCGGGTGCTGGATTGCAAAAATCAATGGCAATAGGAACGCCATTACGAACAGCAAACTCTACCGTATTAAAATCGTAGCCCAAATATTGATTCAGTTTTAAGGTATAATCCTCAATGGTTTTTAAAAGCTTTGCGCCGGGTTTTGGCCCATCAACTACATAACGTAAATGTTGTGGGTTACGTGGCTCATATTGCATAATTCGAACATGTTTTCCACCAATGCAGTAGCATCTGAAATATTCGTCGAAAATGATTTCTTCCTGCAACATCATTACCGTTTGCTTGGTCTCGCTGTGTTTTTCAAAAAACTCTTCCTTACTACGTAACTTATAAACTTCTTTCCATCCACCGCCATCAAAAGGTTTCATGTAAGCAGGGAAACCTGTGTATTCAAAAATCGCGTCCCAATCAAATGGCATAATTAAATTGGTGAACGAATTTTCTGTGGTATCATCTGGATGTTCCCTAGAAGGAATTAATGCGGTTTTTGGCACAGGTACGCCAATGTTTTCGGCTAATGCATTGTTAAAGAACTTTTCATCTGCACTCCACCAAAACGGGTTGTTAATTACGGCGGTGCCGCCCATAGCCGCATTTTTTAAATAGGCACGATAAAAAGGTACATCTTGTGAAATACGATCGATGATTACCGAATATTCTGGCTTTTCAGCCTGAAATACCTTGTCAATTTTTACGAATTCTGCAATAATTCCTTTTACGGCTTTTTGGTTTACTCTGTCTATAAATGCCTGTGGAAATGAACGTTCCTGACCAAATAAAATTCCTATTTTCTTCATAGGGTTATATGTTTTTTTTAGTATTTGAATTGTTGGTTAACTGTTTAATCGTTTATTCCGATAGCTATCGGTAGGTTAATCGGGTCGCTTAATCTTTAGGACTATCGCTTTAAATTTTTAATGAACTAATGAACTAATGAACTAATGAACTAATGAACTAATTTTTCCCTTACTGATTCCTAACCACTAGTACCTAATCCCTAAAGCTGATAAACATACTCAGGAAACATATCTCTCCAGATTGGCCAATCGTGATCTGCGTTAGGCCTAATATCCAACCAATGGTTAATTCCTTTTTGTTGAAGAATACCTGATAGTCGCTCATTATCTGGTTTACATATATCTCTATCCGATGTTCCCAAAACTATTTTCAGTTGCCAAAGCTCTGGGTTGATGTTGTTCGGAAGATAATCTACAGGGTTGTTGAAGTAAACGTCGTCATTATAAAAACCATCTAACTGGCCCGTAATGTCAAAAGCACCGCTCATGCTAAATACATGGCTAACTGCCCAAGGATGACGAAATGCAAAATTTACAGCGTGGTAACCGCCAAAACTACAGCCGGCAGTAATAATTTTATCTCTTCCTGTTTCGCTTTTTGCCAATGGCAGTAATTCTTCCAATAAAAATTTATCATACCAAATATGGTTTTTTACTCTTTCGGCAGGTTGAATATTTTTATTGTACCAGCTCAAGGCATCAATGCTATCTGGGCAGTAGATTTTGATCTTGCCTTCGTTAATGAAGTTCTGAACAGACTCTATTAATTTAAAATCTTTGTTCTCATAGTAGCGCCCCATGCTAGTAGGGAATAAGATAATTGGATAGCCACTGTGACCAAAAACCAATGTCTCCATATCTTTATTCAAGCTTGGACTATACCATTTTTGCAACTCTTCTTTCATTGGCAAATATTTAAGATGTTTTAAGATAAGTAAATCATTTTCAACGACAAAAATATATGAGAAATATTTTAGCAAGTAAATGCAGGGTATAAGTTGCCTATCTTTTCAGATAGTGATAACTTTGTTCCGAAATTTACGGCGTCGAAGAGCGCTATCCTGTTACCTTTTATTAACTCGTTATTAAAAATACCTATCAAATAAAATCGAAATTGCTTCAGCGTACTGTTGAAGTAGATATTTATGTGCCAGAGAATTTGTTAGGCAATGAGACAGTGCATTTACTTTTGGTAAATGATGGCCAGGATTTGGCTCAGATGGAGTTAGAGAGTAATCTTTCCGCATTGTATCATAAATGGAAAATAGAACCGGTAATAGTAGTAGGGATAGCAGCAGGAGAGGAGCGTTTATTAGAGTATGGCATTGCCAATAGCCCCGATTTCAAAAATAGAGGTAACAAGGCCCATTTGCATTCTTGTTTTGTATTAGATGAACTCTTACCATTTATAGAAAAGCAGACTGGAACTATCATTAGCGGTAAAAAGGCTTTCGCTGGCTTTTCTTTGGGAGGTTTAACAGCTTTCGATATTGCTTGGAAGCATAGTGACATCTTTGACTTGGTGGGTGTGTTTTCTGGTTCTTTTTGGTGGCGGAAAAAAGACCTAAGCGATGGTTATACTGAAGAAGATCGTATTCTACACGAAATGGTAAGGGAAACGGCAACAAAGCCAGCGCTTAGTTTTTGGCTAATGACTGGCACTGAAGATGAAAAGGCTGATCGTAACCAGAACTTTATTATCGATTCTATTGACGATACCATCGATGTAATAAAGGAGCTAGAAAAAAAAGGCTACAAGCGTCCCGAAGATATCTTTTATTATGAAATGGTGGGTGGTAAACATGATGTGCCTACTTGGGGAAAGGCATTTCCGAAGTTTTTGGAATGGGCTTTTGCTAAGTAACCTTAAACTTTACCCATCACATACATATTCTCCATAGTAGGAGAAGCTACACCACCACGTTTTTCTAACGTAATTGCAAATGCCTGTGCCGAAGTAACGGCAGTCATTTTCTGTACGGTAGCTGCTGCGTCTTGATCAAATACCCCCAAACTTACCGGTTTGCCATCTACAATAGCCCACAATTGATATTGCTGATCCTTTGGTGCAATAGGTAGATTTTCTAAGGCTAAATAAACATCATTAGAGTTTTGTTCAAAATACACTACAGCCTTCATATCCGGATGTTTTTCAACTCCAAGTAGAGGAATGGTTTTAACTGTAGGGTTGTTAACCAAATCCCATTTGCTTTTTAAATTCTGATAAGCAAGCTCATTGTTTTTCTGAGCGATTGTTAAAGTTGCTAATTGGTTTTTGATGCTATTTTGGGTGCTATTAAAATAAAGGTTTAACGAAATACTGGCTACTAATAAAATAGTTGCGGCAATAGCAAACCATTTTAGTGGTGCTTTGTTGTTCTCAGTACCTTGTGATGGATAGAGAGGAGTGGTAACTGGTTCTGCTACACTTTCTTCAATCTCATTTTTTTCTTGGTTTTCTTCAGAAATTTTCGCCCATATTGCCGACTTAAGTGCTGGCGGTGGGGCAATAGCCTGCTGTGACGCAAAATCCTCTAAAGTATTTTGTGCGTCTAAGATAGCCTGCTTAACCTCTGGGTTGTTGCTTTGGATACAATCCAATATGCGTGTTTCCTCCTCAGAAGCTAAGCCCATTACGTAGGCTTCTATAATGCCAGACGATATGTATTCTTTAATATCCAATTTTACCTGTGATCTTTTAACAATTTTTTTAGCTCAATTAATGCGTTTCTGGTTCTCGTCTTAATAGTGCCTATGGGTATATCAAGCCTTTCGGCAATTTCTTGTTGGGTATAACCTTTATAATAAGCCAGATCTATCAATTCTCTCCACTCTTCTTTTAATTGAGATAGTACTTCTTTTACGCCAATATGGTCAACATTGGCTGCTGTTGCATATTGTTCGCTATCATTTACGAAGTCTGGGATACTTTGGTTTTTTTGCTCGTTCTGAAAACCTTTTGACCTGATGTAATCTATAGCCGTATTTCTAGCTAAATTAATCATCCAAGTATATAAACGGCCTTTTTCTGAATCAAATTGTGCGATGTTCTTCCAGATTTTTACAAAAACATCTTGGATAATTTCATCAGCATACTCTTTTTCACTTACAACCCTTGTGATTATACCATAGACAGCTGCCGCGTAATTATCGTAAAGATAATTAAAACCCTTCTCGTCCTGCTGTAATAACAGTGAGATGATTTCTGGTTCCGACAGTTTTGGTTGATTATTCAAAAAATTAAAGTGCTTTAAACAAAAATAGAAAAATAACTGACAGTCAAGCAATTTTTTAAATCTGTTTTTAATGCAATTCCGTAAATAGACTTAAAAATGAATCACGAAATGAAAACTATCAAGATCGCAATTCTTTGCCTGTTTATAGGTTTAATCGCAACTGACCCTACATCTGCCCAACAAAAACCGAAAAACCCTTACTATTCTAGAACAGATCAAACTAAATTAAAGATAGGTAATAAAGAATGGAAGAAAATTTTAGAACCAAATCTCTATGCCGTGGCCAGGGAGGCAGCTACCGAGCGGGCTTTTACAGGGAAGTATAATGAGTTCGATGCTAAGGGAACTTATTTTTGTGCTGTTTGTGGTAATAGACTCTTCCGCTCTGATAGCAAATTTGCAAGTACTTGCTGATGGCCTTCTTTTTTTGAACCCGGAGATAAGGGTAGTGTGATTTATAAGGAAGATAAATCTTATAACATGGTACGCACGGAAGTTTTGTGCGGCAGATGTAATTCTCATCTAGGTCATGTATTTGATGATGGTCCAAAACCAACTGGCAAGCGTTATTGCATGAATTCCATTAGTCTTGATTTTGAGGCTGATCAAGGTGGCTTGCTAAAAAATCTTCAGAAATAGAAAACCGAATGCTCACCCGCTTTCGTAAGTGTAGGTATAAAAGAAAAATAACCATAAAATTAAACATCATGAACAAGTTAACAAAAATCGTAGCCCTTGGCGTATTCTCATTAAGTGTAATGTTTGCTGGTACGGCAATGGCTCAAAAAAAGGAAAAAACAGTAATGGTTGGCGGAGCGCCAATGTACCCTACTAAAAATATTGTAGAGAATGCGGTAAACTCTAAAGACCACACTACGTTAGTTGCTGCAGTAAAAGCTGCTGGCTTAGTAGAAACATTGTCATCTAAAGGACCATTTA
The DNA here is from genome assembly GCA_029959615.1 of Flavobacteriaceae bacterium PS02338. GTDB lineage: Bacteria > Bacteroidota > Bacteroidia > Sphingobacteriales > Sphingobacteriaceae > Pedobacter. Next base: position 1,126,090 of record JASCOD010000001.1, read on the forward strand.
CGGTATTTGCACCAACTAATGCCGCTTTCGACAAATTACCAAAAGGAACCGTTGAAACCTTAGTTAAACCAGAAAATAAAGCAACTTTAACTAAAATCTTAACTTACCATGTAGTTGCCGGAAATCATAGTGCTAAATCTATTTGGGCTGCCGTTGCTAAAGGTGCTGGAAAAGCTACCTTTACTACAGTACAAGGAGAGAAATTAACTTTCTGGACCAAAGGAAAAGATTTATACGTAAGAGATGCCAAAGGTAACGATGCTAAAGTAACCATCGGCGACGTAAACCAATCTAATGGCGTAATCCATGTAATTGATGCCGTCCTAATGCCATAGTTTTTCGTTTTGATTTGTATATGAAAGAAAGCTCCGCTAGTCGGGGCTTTCTTGTTATGATGGAATTATTTTCAAAGAAAATTTAACCTGAATATAATAAAGTCTAAGCAAATGAGTTTATATTATTGAGAGCGTTAATTTAGATGGCGGGGACAAGGCGGTATGCTAAGTCCCCGTTTCTTTTTACAGTGCCCAACTTAGTCAAATTTTGTAGCCACAGCTGTACAAATCATTAGTTTGACTTGAAATTTCTAAAATAGATAGCTGTGCATCCGTGGCTTTCTAATATTATTTGAATAGATTTTATTGATAAATGGATTGAAATAAGTGATTTTGTTTAGCCTACTTCCTAGCGTAGCTTTACTTCATGATTAAAGGATTATTTGAAACCCATTTGTTTGTCGAAAACTTAGAACGTTCGGTTGATTTCTATAAAAATGTATTGAGACTAACCGAGTGCGGTTATAATGATGAAAGAAAGATCGCATTTTTTTGGATAGGCGAGCGTAAAGAGGCAATGCTTGGCATATGGGAAAAGCCTAAAGAGGAAATTGATATCCGTCATTTTGCTTTTAAGTGTGACGTTGAGGATGTGTTAAACAAGTCTGTCGCATTTCTGAAAGAGAGAAACCTAAAACCGTACAATTTTTTGAAAGACGGCAATGAAAAACCAATGGTTTTTGCTTGGATGCCAGCCATAGCCATCTACTTTAAAGACCCTGATGGGCACGATTTGGAATTCATTGCCATATTAGAAGGAGAGGGTAGACCAGAGCTGGGCGTAGTTAGCTACGAGGAGTGGTTGGACTTAAATAGCATAAGGTAATATTTCATTGTTGGGTTGAGCCTCTTTACAATTTTCGTTTATTGGCTTCAATGGTAATAAATTCCGGTAAGTAGCTGGGTGTGCATCCTTTTGAGACCATTTCATCTTTGTAAAGCCCTGTCTTTTTGCCAAGTGAAACACAGCGTGTTCGGTATTGTTCATCAAAAACACCAATCCAGGCTGCGGTAAAATTCATGGCCCATTGCACTTCGGGTGCTTCTCTCATGATATTAGCTTCTATGGCAGAAAGCAGCTTTTCGGTGTTTCTAGGTGGTGCTTGTCCAACCCATCTTAATCGAGCTTGATAATACCAAAAAACTCGTCTTTGAAGGCTCGATGAACTGCTTTCCCATGATTCGATAAGTGAAATTGTTTTTTTGTCTTTAGCAAGTTGATTGGCCATTAGCCAATCCATTAGCTGGTTTCGTTCGTCAAACGGGTGACTTTGCATGTCGGTGTCGAGTTGGTCAATCAGTTCTTGCAAAAGCAGCTTTTTGTCCATAATTAGAATGGCTAGCTGCCTTGGTAAAAATGCTCCCGATTGCCAAAGTTCCAGGGCCAGTGTATGATCTTTTTTAATATCTTTTGCCATTGCCCTAAGATCACCTTGCTTAGTTTTATCATTGATTTTGTTGAGGATTTTTTGTGCTTTTAAGGAGATTTTCATGTTGGATTTGGTTTGTGAAATAACCAATAATTGAGAGTGATGGTTTGTTTAATGACTATTTGCTGCTCGTTACCTATAATTAGATGCTACCGTTATATTTCTCTTCAGTTTCATAAGATACAATATGCTATCAAAGCTATAAATAACTCATAATTTGGACAAGATTAATACGCTAATTTATCGGTGTTTGAACGGATCATATCCGAAGTAACTCCGAACAAACTCCGAAGAATATCCGAAGAAGCTCCGACGAAACTATAAATTGTTTGATACAGATTTTGCTTTAAAGTAGGTGCAAGACGGTTTGTATTGTTTGGGCAAAGTTGAAGTGTAAAGCGGAGGTACTGAGCCCAATGAGCAATACAATTGATTTACAAAAACTTAACAGTATTTACTGCTCGTTTTTCTTTCTGTTTTAAGGATTTTTCACTACCTTTGCGCCCTTAAATACAATCGCATACAATGCAAAAGATAAGAAACATAGCTATTATAGCCCACGTAGATCACGGTAAAACTACTACGGTAGACAAAATTTTACACGCCTGTTCTATTTTTCGTGACAACGAGCAAACTGGAGATTTAATTCTAGATAACAACGATTTAGAACGTGAGCGTGGTATTACCATCGTATCTAAAAACGTTTCGGTAAAATATAAAGATGTTAAAATCAACATTATTGATACCCCTGGTCACGCCGATTTTGGTGGTGAGGTAGAGCGTGTATTGAAAATGGCTGATGGTGTACTTTTGTTATGCGATGCTTTTGAGGGAGCGATGCCTCAAACTCGTTTCGTAACTCAAAAGGCTTTGGCTTTAGGCTTAAAACCAATTGTAGTTGTAAACAAAGTTGATAAAGAAAACTGTCGTCCTGAAGAAGTTTATGAGCAAATTTTTGAGTTGTTCTTTAACTTAGAAGCTACAGAAGAACAATTAGATTTTCCTGTAATTTACGGTTCGTCTAAAAATGGTTGGATGAGTACTGATTACAAACAACCTACGGATAACTTCTTCCCATTATTAGATGCAATTGTAGAGCACATCCCTGCTGCGCCAATTAACGATGGTACGTTACAAATGCAAATCACTTCGTTAGATTATTCTTCTTTCGTAGGCCGTATTGCCATTGGACGTGTACACAGAGGTACTATTAAAGAAAACCAACCAGTAACGTTAATTAAACGTGATGGTAAATTGGTTAAATCTAGAGTAAAAGAACTATATACTTTCGAAGGTTTAGGTAAAGTTAGAACTACAGAAGTGAGTTCTGGAGATATTTGTGCTGTTGTAGGTATTGATGGTTTTGATATCGGTGATACTATTGCTGATTTTGAAGCACCAGAGCAACTACCAGTAATCAGTATTGACGAGCCTACAATGAACATGTTGTTCACCATCAATAACTCACCTTTCTTTGGTAAAGAAGGTAAACTAGTGACTTCACAACGTATCAAAGATCGTTTGATGAAGGAAATGGAGAAAAACTTGGCATTGAAAGTTGTGGAAACTCAAGGTGCAGATTCATGGTTGGTTTATGGTCGTGGTATTCTCCATTTATCGGTATTGATCGAAACTATGCGTCGTGAAGGTTATGAGCTACAAGTAGGCCAGCCACAGGTTATCATCAAAGAAATTGATGGTAAAAAACATGAGCCAGTGGAGACCTTAATTGTTGATGTACCGGGCGATGTTGCTGGTAAAGTAATTGAATTGGTAACTCAACGTAAAGGCGAGTTATTGATTATGGAGCCAAAAGGTGATTTACAACACTTAGAATTCGAAATTCCTGCTCGTGGTATTATCGGTTTGCGTAACAACGTACTAACTGCAACTGCTGGTGAAGCGATTATGGCACACCGTTTCAAAGCTTACGAGCCTTGGAAAGGTACAATCCCTGGTCGTTTAAATGGTGTATTGATCTCTATGGATAAAGGTATGACTACTGCTTATTCTATTGATAAATTACAAGATAGAGGACGTTTCTTCGTAGATCCAGGTGTAGATATTTATGAAGGACAAATCTTAGGTGAGCATATCCGTGACAATGATTTAGTAATCAACATCGTTAAAGGAAAAGCATTGACTAACATGCGTGCTTCTGGTACTGATGATAACACTCGTATTGCACCAGCTATTAAGTTCTCGTTAGAAGAGGCAATGGAATATATCCAAGCTGACGAGTATATTGAGGTAACACCTGCAAGTATGCGTTTACGTAAAATCTTCTTAACAGAGCAAGAACGTAAAGTAAAAGGCAAACAGTTCCAGTCGTAATTGGTTGTATGCTAGCATAGTAAATTCGGATAATTGAAATTAATTACTTAACTTTATTTGTCCGAGACACAGGAGATATTACAAAGTCCTTTCGATAGCTTTTTCGGAAGGACTTTTGTTTTTTTAAGGGTTAAACTTTACGGGAATTGTGACCAGTGTTCTTGTAGGAATTCCATTTTCCATTCCTGGATACCAGCGCTTCAATTTGGATACCACTCTTAAAGCTTCTCTTTTGGTGCCGTAACCTAAATTATCTATAACTTCTAATTGGGTTAAACTTCCATTCATTTCTACTACTGCACGAACTATAACTGCACCCTTAACCCGCTTATTAGCCAAATTGGAGTAATTGATATTGCTTTTGATGAACTCCGCTAATCTTTCCTCTCCTCCAGGGTATTGAGGTGGGTTTTTTAGATTTTTCTTTAGATATATTCTTATTGGCTTTGGGTTTTTAAAGGGATGTTCGGGTATAAACTTAATAGAAAGGCGACGAATTATAGTTCTAATGGGTTTGCCTTTTTCAAAACCTGGTTTCCATTTTTGACTTAGTTTTAAAACTCTAATGGCTTCTTCGTCCGTACCGTAACCTAAAGATCGTTCAACTTTTAAACTGCTTAAATTGCCATCTTTCTCAATGACAAAGGAAACGTAAACATCCCCTTGTACTTGTGCTTTTAAAGCAGCTCTTGGATATTTAATTTGCGAATTTAAAAATTGTACAAAGGTTTTGAATCCTCCGGGATATTCAGGTGGGGGTTGCAGATGGTAGTGTTCGTGCAGAGTATTTGGCTCGCAATAGAAATGTGGCGTACCCGGATCACAACTATAACGGCCTATATATATTTCTAACTCTGGCAAATCGATGTAACTAGAATGTACAGTAACCTCAGGGTTTATAATTCTAGTTACCACATTATGGATACGAAAATGAATAGGCATCCCATAATGGCCGTCTTTTAGGTTATTGGTTTCATAACCTTTAAAGGCTTTTATGATTTCGTTTTTAAATTCGATAGTGAGTTTTGGCGCAATGGAAAGCAAAGTGATTTTTCTATCGTTCACCGTAAAATACGCAACGGTATTTCCTTGGACATAGGAGCGTTCTGCTTTATCTGGATATTTAATTGTTGTAAATAAATGTCGCTGCAGGTCAATTGGATATGCTGTTTTTAGATTTCTTCGAAAATGTTTGGGAATTTGTGCAGTAACACTTAAGCCTAACAGAAAAAAAGCGATGGTCAGAGAAAATAATTTATGGTGCCAAACATTCATCATTATTTGTTTCTCTATAAGATGTAGTACATCGTACTATTCCATAAACCTAAAAATCCGTAAGTATTATTTACGGATTTTTGGGTTGCTGCTTTTGCTATTTATCGAGATTAAACCTTATTGGAATGTTATATTTTACCCTAACCGGTTTGCCATCTTGTGTGCCTGGCTCCCAATTAGGACTAAGTTTGAGTACTCTTATTGCCTCTTCATCAGTACCATAACCTAGCTTTCTATCTACTTTAATATTGGTTAAAGAACCATTTTTTTCTATTACAAAAGATATAAACACATTACCTTGTATGCTGTCTTTTTTGGCTTGATCTGGATATTTGATGTTTTGTGATATGAATTTATAAAACTTTGCCATTCCACCTGGGAATTTTGGAGGGTTTTCCATTGCTACAAAAGAATAGATCTTGTCTTCATTTGTAGCTGTTTGAGCTTTGCTTAAGCTAAAACCTAATAGCATTATTAATGCAATGAGTGCTGTTTTTTTCATATTTAATTGTCTCTATTTTTTAATCCATTCTTCAACGTTTACTCTTTTGCCTTTTTTCCAGTTGAGAATAACAACTGGCGCTTCGTCTGAAGCATATTCAGGAATTTTAATTAGCTGATCTTCATATAGTTTTATTACATCGTTAATTTGTTGGTTATCTTTTGTGCCTTTTGTTGCACCATATTTTGTTTTTCTTAAATAGAACTTGATTGGAAGGTTGTATTTTACCCTTACTGCTTTCCCATCTTGTATGCCAGCGTCCCATTTTGGGCTAAGTCTCAAAACGCGTATTGCTTCTTCATCTGTACCATAACCAAGCGGTCTATCTACCTTAAGCTCACTTAACGAACCATCCTTTTCTACGGTAAAAGAAACAAATACATTTCCTTGGATATTGTTCTCTGCTGCCATTGGCGGATATTTGACATTATCGGATAGAAATTGGTAGAACTTAGCCATGCCACCAGGAAATTTCGGCGGATTGTCCATGGAAACAACAGAATAAACCGTCTTATCTTCTATTGCAGTCTGTGCATGTTTATCTTCGCTTTGAGGTTGATTATTTGCGAATTTAATAGGCATAGAGTAAGATTCTTCTATTGGTTCTCCAAGTGAGCTAGGAATCCATTTAGGACTGAGTTTTAAGACCCTTATCGCTTCTTCATCTGTTCCGTAACCCAATTTCCCATCAGTACTGATGTCCGTTAACGAACCATCTTTCTTTACTGTAAAAGATACATTTACATCTCCTTTGATGTTTGCTTTCTTGGCCTCTTCTGGATATTTGATATGCTGATTCACAAAGGCGAGAAAGTTCTTTAATCCTCCAGGAAAGGAAGGACGGAAGAATTTAGAACCGCCAATATGAACCGGCCTATTTTCCCATGTTGATGTTTGTTGCTGGGCATTTCCTACAATAACAATGGTGTTCAAATTTTGAAAACCTTGTTTGGTAGCAGCATTTTTGTTTAAAATCGGGGCAGTGGAATCGTTGTTTAGTCTATATTCTATCAGCATGCAGTATTTGCCGTCTGCTAATATACCTCCACCGTATTTTGCGAGCGGCACGGTAACTTCTTCGTCGGCTCCATAACCAAGCTTTGGCGAAACGTTAATTTCCCTTATCCCCTTGTTAAAAACAGTGAACGTAACCACTAAATTACCTTGTATTTTGTTTTTTAAGGCTGTAGAAGGGTATTTGATAGCGCTTGTCAAATAACGATAGAATGGCTCTATGTCATTCTGCTCATAATTTGAGCTAGCAATAGGTACTGCCTTTTTTTCTGCATCGTTTTGTATTTCAGCGGCTTCTTTCTCTGGCAGGTTTAATGTTTCGGCAACTATGTTTTTTACTTCTTCAAGCTTAACTTGTTCTGCCACGGCTAAAATCTGTTCGTTTTCCCTAATTTTTGCAGAAGAGAGTAACAGTGCGGCAGCAAATAGCGGTAAAAATATCCCGTACTTTAAAACTGCTGTTTTTTTAGATCTTTCTTTATAAAGCATAAAAATTCGTTTTTTCACCATCGATTTTTTAAAAAAACCGTTAGTTAGCGTATTTTCATTTACGCCAAAAGCTTGGTTAAGCAGTAACATGGCATAAGTTTCCTTATTGCCCTGAAATTTGGCGGCGGCTTCGTCTGCTAAATATTCGTGTATACTTTTAACGGTCTCTTTATATAAATAGATAATGGGGTTAAACCATGTGATAATACCCAAAATCTCAAAGAAGATGACATCAAAAGTATGTAACTGCTTAATGTGAATATCTTCATGATGATTTATCGTAGCAACCTCTGGTAGGTTTTGGGCAACTACTTTTTGCTTCCAAAAGGAGAACGCCAAACCATTTTTGATTTCTGCTAACGTTTTTTTGACCGCATAAAGTCGTAAGAAGAAACGTATGACAAAAAAGATCGAGCCAGCCAAGTAAATGCCTACGATTAGCATGCCCCAATTCAAACTATTTTGCACGGGTGCAACAATAATCGGTTGGCTAATTATTTCATTAAATTGGCTTACTTGTACATAGACTTGCTGGCTAATTTCTTGCTGGTTAAACCACTCAATTTGCATGAACGGAATAGTTAGCGAGAACATCCCAGCGGAAATTAAGTAGATACGATTAAGCACAAAATAGGTTTCCTTAGCAAGTAATAACCTATAAAATGCATAAAATACCACTAAGTAGATGTTTACCTGCAATAAATAGTGTGACCAGCTCATTTTGGTTTGTTTTTGAATCTGTTAATCATTTTTAAAATCTCGTCAACATCACTTAAGTCGAGCTTTTCTTCTTTTACGAAGAATGAAAACATGCTTTCTACAGAATTTTCGAAATAGCTACCTAACAGCTTCTCTGTAGCATGTCTTTTATACTCTTCCTTAGAAATTAATGGATAATACTTGTGAGATTTTCCAAATGCTTCGTGACCAATAAAGCCCTTAACTTCCAATATTCTGATGATAGTAGAAACGGTGTTATAGGCGGGTTTGGGTTCTGGCAGTTGATCAATCACTTCCTTTACAAAAGCGCTTTCTAATTGCCATAAAACTTGCATTAATTGTTCTTCTGCCTTCGTTAAATCTTTAATTTCCATTTTAATGTTGTTTTTGAATGCAGTGCCTTGCAAAACACTGAACTAATTTTAGATATCTAACACTAATCTATAACTAATAATTTAGTTTTCAAATTTTTATTAGATTTATTTTTTGTTAGCCATAGATGCACAGATAATTATATATATATTATATCAAGGTGAAGAAACCAATAAATCTGTGCATCTGTGGCTTTATCTTCTTTTAAAACAATTTCCTTATCATTGAGCAAATAAAAATCTGAAATGAAAATATCTTTTCACGGTGCGGCAAGAAATGTAACAGGAAGTAAACACCTACTAACACTTGATAATGGGATCAAAATCCTATTAGATTGCGGGATGTTTCAGGGAATGGGACAGGAGACGGATTCCTTAAATGAAAACTTCGGTTTTAATGCCGCTGAAGTAGATATTCTGGTGCTTTCACATGCACATATAGATCATAGTGGTTTAATCCCGAGATTAGTTGCGCAAGGTTTTAAAGGGAAAATATATGCCACTTCCGCTACAAAAGAACTGGCAAAAATTCTATTACTAGATTCTGCCAAAATTCAGGCAGGAGATTTGAAGTACAAAAACAAGAAGCTGTCGAAAAGAGGTTTGCCTTTAGAAGAAGCATTGTACGAAGAAGAAGATGTGCTAAAAGCGATGTCTTTTTTTGAAGTGGTAGCTTATGAGCGGGATGTGATCATTGCAGATGGCGTTACTTTACGTTTTGTGGATGCTGGCCATATCATTGGTAGCGCGTCTGTACATTTAACCATTACAGCGCAAGGTAAAGTGGGCCGTTTAAGTTTTAGTGGAGATGTAGGCCAATATGGAGATTTGCTATTGCGACCACCTCAGCCTTTTCCTCAAGCAGATTATATTTTGTTAGAATCTACTTATGGCGATAAGCTGCATAAGGATGCGCAGCCCACAGCTCAAGCTTTGTTAGACATAGTGGTGAGGACCTGCGTAGAAAAGAAAGGAAAAGTAATTATCCCAGCATTCAGTGTCGGTAGAACGCAAGAGATTTTATATGTACTTAATAACCTAGATTTAGAAGGTCGCTTACCAAAGGTAAAAGTTTATGTAGATAGTCCGCTTTCTGCCAAGGCTACACAAATTGTAGAGAATCATGCCGAGGGTTTTAATGATGAGGTATTGGATATCATGAAGATAGATGATAATCCTTTTGATTTTGAGCGTTTACATTATGTGGAGAGTGCTGAGGATTCTATAGCGTTAAATGCCAATCCAGAACCTTGCATTATTATTTCTGCGTCGGGTATGGCAGAGGCGGGTAGGGTAAAACATCACATTAAAAATTGTATCAGCGATGCTAAACATACTATTTTGTTGGTGGGTTATTGCGAGCCAAATTCTTTGGGAGGCAGATTAAAGGCTGGAGCGCAAGAAGTAGGTATTTTTGGAGATAGATTTACGGTGCATGCCGAAGTGCAAAGTATACAATCTATGAGTGCACATGGGGATTACAACGACTTGCTACAGTTTCTATCTGGTCAGGATGCGAGTAAAGTTAAGCAATTATTTTTGGTGCATGGCGAGTATGAAGTGCAACTGGCTTTTAAAGATAAACTACATGCTGCTGGTTTTAGAAATGTTGAAATTCCAACTAGACATCAGACTTTTGAATTATCAATTTAATGTGAGAGTTGTTTAGATTGTAACTTTTAAACTATATAGAAACATAGCATTAAACTATGTTTCTATGCGGTTATTTTAGATCCTAGTTACGAGGAGCAACTGGTTTTGGTAGTTCTTTACGAGGGATTTTCTCAGCACGCTCTGATGTATGATATACAAATGATGCGATAATAGTTGCAGATTTCTTCAAATCATCTTCCACTAATCTATCATAAGTATCTTGGTTGGTATGGTGTGTACGAGTGTTGTAATCCATTGGATCTTGGATAAACTGGAAACCAGGTAGGCCCACAGCATCGTAAGCTTGGTGATCAGTACCTCCAGTATTATTAATGGTTACTGTTTTGGCCCCTAGATCAGCAAAAGGATTTAACCAAGCTTGGAAGATTTCTCTTGCACCAGCATTACCTTGCAAATAAATGCCACGAACAGCGCCTGTACCATTATCTAAATTATAGTAAGCACTTAATTTGCTGTGCTCTGGTAACAATTCCATTTTGGTAGGATCTGCGAAGTGTTTTTTAACATAGCCCCTCGAACCATGTAAGCCTTGTTCTTCTGCATCCCAAAGTGCAATTCTGATGGTTCTTTTTGGTTTAAAGTCAATCGCTTTTAGGATACGCATTACCTCAATCATTACAATAGAACCAGCAGCGTTATCTGTAGCACCAGTTCCTGAGTGCCAAGAATCAAAGTGGGCACCAAGCATTACAATTTCATCTTTCAATTTTTTGTCTGTACCTGGAATTTCTGCGATTACGTTATAACCTTTTGCATCATCAGCGTAGAAAGTTGTTTTTACTTCTGCTTCAACCTCAACTTTTTGACCAGCACGTAACAAACGTAAAATGTGTAAGAAATCTTCAGCTGAAATTTCCAACTCAGGAGCAACTGGTTTAGCATCCACCGCATAAGAAGCGCCGTTGCTGGTAAAGAAAGTACCATAACTGCCACGAGCATAAGTTAAGATTAAACCTACTTTCTCTTGTTGTAGTACGTCGTTAATGGCAGCTCTGTTTTGACGCATACGCATCATCATTGCCATTTGGTTGTTGCCTCCACGGCCACCGGGACGAGCTTGACCAGCAGCTGCAGGTTGTGCAGCGGCCATTTCAGCTAATTTTTCGTCTGTGTGGCGAACTACATCTGGTGTATAGGAATTCTTTAATGGCTGTACCATTACCGATTCGATGACTACAATTTTACCAGCTAATTTGCCTTTGTATGGTGCTAGATCGGTTACTGTATCGGCTTTAATTAATATCACTTCAGATTTAACTGGTCCGTTCGTGCCTGGTGTCCAAGCTTTAGGATAACCAATAATTGGCCTGTAAAAAGGAGCTGTAGTAGCTGCATAATATCTTTCTACCGACCAGCCTTTGCCAAAATCGCCCCAAGTTTCTTGCTTAGCATTTTTGAGGCCTAAATCTGTGAAGTATTTTACAGCCCAATCTCTACCTTTCTTAATGCCGGGAGAGTTAGCTAAACGTGGCCCAATTACGTCGGTAATTTGGAATGCAATATCCATTACCTTCGAATTTTCCAGTCCTTCTTTTCTGATTTTTTGTACCGCATCAGCATTTACTGTCTCTTGCGCAGCTACATTAATCACACCGCAAGAAAAGACCATAGCTAATGCGCCAATAGTAAATTTCTTTATCATAAATTGTTTATTAGGTTAAGTAACAATAAAGTGTGAAATTACAGCTAAAGAAAAATACTTGTAACTTTCTATTAAGAATTTTACAACCTAAACTGAAGATGAAATACCTAAAACTAACCTTGGCTCTCTACCTATTTTTTTCTGGCATTAAAGCTGGTTTCGCTCAGCGAACGGAGATTAAAGATCCTGCAATTGTAGCTATGTTGAATGATGTATCGGCAACTAACTTAGAAGCTTTAGTTAGGAAGATGGTTTCTTTCCATACCCGCCATACCTTGAGTGACACCTTGAGCAAAACCAAAGGCATAGGTGCTGCGAGGAGTTGGATTAAAAGCGAATTTGAAAAATACGCTAATGAAAGTGGCGGTAGATTACAGGTTTCTTATGATACTTTTACGCAGCCTGCAGATGGTAGAAGGATAAAAGAAGCAGTGGTTTTGAAAAATGTGATGGCGATTTTGCCTGGAACTGATCCTAATGATAAGCGGATGCTGATGGTTTCTGGGCATTATGATTCTAGAGTTACAGATGTAATGAACATTAAAGATTTTGCACCCGGTGCAAATGACGATGCTTCGGGCGTAGCTGCCGTAATGGAAATGGCTCGTGTAATGAGTAAACATCAATTCAGTAGTACTTTGGTTTTTGTTGCTTTTGTTGGCGAAGAACAGGGATTGTATGGAGCGTCTAATTTGGCAAAACGAGCAAAAGAGGATGGATGGAATGTTCATCTATTGATGAATAATGACATTGTTGGGAATTCTTATGGCATGGAAACCGATATCAAAGACAATAAAAGTGTGCGAGTATTTAGTGAGGGTGTAACTGCCAGCGAAACTAAAGAACAGGCTGTGGCTAGACAGTCTGCGGGAACAGAAAACGATGGGAAAGCTAGACAAGCGGCAAGATATATTAAAGAAGTTGCAGAAAGATATGTGGATCAGTTGGAAGTAAAGCTGATTTATCGCAGGGATAGGTATTTACGTGGGGGAGACCATACACCATTTTCTCAACAGGGTTTTGCTGCGGTTAGGGTTACAGAAATGAACGAAGATTTCAATCGCCAGCATCAGGATGTGCGAACAGAAAATGGCTTTAAGTTTGGTGATTTACCAGAATATGTAGATTATAATTACTTACAAAAAGTAACCCGTATGAATTTATCAGTCATGGCTAATCTGGGTTTATCTACCCAAGAACCTGAAAATGTTGGCATCGTTACTTCTGGTTTAACCAACAAAACACAGCTCAGATGGGAGACGCCAAAAGGAAAATCGATCTATGGCTATTACGTGTTGATGAGAGAAACAACTAGCCCATTTTGGGAACGTAAGTTCTTTGTAAAGGAAAATCAGATAACGTTAAGTTATTCTAAAGACAATTATTATTTCGGAGTACAATCTGTAGATGAAAATGGACATGAAAGCCTAGTGGTAATACCAAAGCCAGTGAGGTAAAAAGAAAAGGCGGTAACCAGCCGCCTTCTCCAAATTAACTAAAACTAAACTAAAATTTTTATTTGATATTCTTTTTTAAAAGGATGAAATAACCGAGAATAAATACAAGCACTCCACAAATTAAACTGTTTGCAATGGCTTGGTCAAAAATGCCAAATTCTATCCCTTTCTTAGAACTCATGATGTTCATTACCGTTAAGCTTGGAAAGGCATGAGGTATATATACTGCGTATTTCCAGCCTACATTTGCACATATAGAACCCACTATCGTTAATAAAAAGCCTAAGCCAAAAGGTTTAAGGAAATCGTTCCACATCAAAGTCATCAAAAACTGTAGCGAAATAATACCTATGGAAGAAAGGAACATTTTAGTGAAGGATTTGAAAATAATCTCACTAGGATTAAAATTTCCAAATTGTAATTGTGGTCTAAAAAGTTCTATCGCATGCCCTGAGGCAATAATCAGTACTGCGAATAGCAGCATCGTTAAGAAAGTAAGGAAAATAATATATAGAAATTTACTCGCATAAATAGATAATTTAGGCAAGGGCAAAGAAAACAAGCTTTTCCAAGTATCGCCTTTGTACTCCATATTGGTAATTGAGTAAGTATTATAGATAACAAGTACAGGTAGTAAAAGTGAACCCATAATGCCTACAATTGGAGAGAGGAAATAGAACCACAATATTTGAGGTGGATGCTTTAATAGGTTTTCATATTTGAAGATAAAACCTAAGGCTATGGCAACGCATATAAATAAGGGTAACAAGATTGCACTCCAAAAAGCCAAAGTTTTACGCGATTTATAAAATTCAGATTGTAATGAGATAAAAAATGATCGCATATTGGTTTGTTGGTTGGTTAGGTTTTTGGATGTTTGGTATTCCGAAAGTTTGAGAATAGGAATTTGATTATTGAAATTTTAATTCTTGGAAGTGATATCTAGGAAAAGGTGTTCGAGGTCTTTTTTCTCAGTACCAATACTATAAACCATTACGCCGTTTTTAACTAAGATGCTATTGTAGTTACCCATATCGGCTTTGCCTGTATAACTAATATTGATAGTTCCCTCTTTTTCGTTGATGATTTCTGCTCCATTGCTGCTTAAAATATTGTTAGCGGTAGCATGGTCGTCCACTTCTATTCTGATAGATGGTTTACTTAAATTGTGCAATTCATTAATGGTTCCCTGAAAAAGTAACTCACCTTTATTGATAATGCCCACATGAGTGGCAGTTCTTTCAATCTCAGCCAATAAGTGGCTAGAAACTAATATGGTTTTACCATGTTTACTGGTAAGCTCAAGCATCAAATTCCTGATTTCGATAATGCCATTTGGATCTAAGCCATTGGTGGGTTCATCAAGTAACAAAAGTTCTGGGTCTGCAATTAAAGCTAGTCCAATGCCTAAGCGTTGCTTCATCCCCAAAGAATACTTTCCCGCTTTTTTATTGGCTGCCTCAGTTAAACCAACTAGCGCAAGCATTTCGGTTGCCTTGGTTTTGTCTATACCTAAAAGTATGCAACGGTTAATGAGGTTTTCTTTGCCCGTAAGGTGTGCGTAAATGGCAGGCTGCTCTACCAAAGAACCCATTTGTCTTAAACAAGCTATGCGGTTATGGTTAAGCTCTTTGCCGAAAATAAAAACGGTGTCGGATGGTGACTGTAGGAGATTGAGCAGCAGCTTAATGGTCGTAGTTTTTCCAGCTCCATTAGGCCCTAAAAAACCGTAAATGCTTCCTTTGGGTACTTGCAATGATAAATTCTTTACCACGGCTTGCGCCCCAAAATAGTGGTTAAGCCCAACCGTTTCTATAGCAAATCTGCTCATCCTTATTTCAAGATTACCGTAGCAGCTTTAACAATAGTAGCAGAGTTTGAATTTGTAGCAGTTTTTACTACAGCTTCATCGTTGTTTACATTATTGCTATTCACACTAAAAGCAAATAACATTACCATAAATACAGGAACTAATAGTAGTAGAAATGGTGATACGTTGGTTAACTTTTTCATGATGATAAGGTTTAAAATTTTATGTTCTTGTTGTTGTTTTATTGTTTCGTTGAACAAATAGAATAATTATTGAAAACCTGTGAAAATGTTTTAGACCAAGTGTAAAATATCCTAGATAAACGGCAAAAATTCCAGTTTGTCGAATAAAACGGCTAAATTGCCTATTCGTAGAAAAAAAATGCCTGTTGGTCGAAAGTGCTTGGTAGAAATAGGCCTTATGGGTAGTTTTAGCGTATTAAGTTTCTACAAGTTTTATGAAGAATAGCAGCAAAGCATCCTTAATATTAAATTGCATATTCTGGGGAATAATAGGCGCATTGGTGGCGGCTTCCTTTATTTTTTCCGCTAAAGAGCATACTGTAAAGGAATATGTAATTGATTATTTAATATTTGGCTCAATTAACGTTGCTGTCTTTTACATTAACTATGTTGTTCTAATTCCAGAGCTTATTAAAAAGCGGAAACAATACTTGTGGTATATCGTATGTTTTATACTGCTTATTGTTGCTAGTCTTGGAATAAAGTTAGGCGTGGCCTTATTAAATCCAGAAAGTGTGCTCCAGTATAGTACCGATGATGGTAAGGTACATAGTATTTCTACTACAAATTATGTGCTTAGCGTAATTTTCATTGGAGGCTTCTTTTTAGTGTCTAGCTGTATCATCAAGTTTGCCGTAGATTGGTTTTCAAACGAACGTATTCAACGTAGTTTGGAGAGTGAGAAAAAGGATATGGAATTGCAGTTCTTAAAATCGCAGCTTAACCCACATTTTCTTTTCAACTCCTTAAATAATATTTATTCTTTAGCTTACCAAAAATCTGATAAAACGGCAGATGCCATCTTAAAGCTGTCCGAGATTATGCGCTATATGATTTACGAGAGTAACGATAGTTGGGTAAGCTTAGATAAGGAAGTGCAGTATGTAGAAAGCTACGTAGAGCTACAGAAATTAAGATTTAAAGATGGTGCTGCGGTAGAAATCAGTATTAATGGCGTAATTGATGGACAGAAAATTGTTCCTTTGATCTTGATCTCCTTTGTTGAAAATGCTTTTAAACATGGAGTTGCTAATGATCAGGAAGATCCAATCAAAATTAATATCATCGCCAACCAGAAAATTTTGCACTTTAGTGTAACCAATAAGAAAAACACAACTAACAAAGATGCGGTAGGTGGAGTTGGCTTAAATAACGTAGAGCGTAGGTTGCAATTGTTGTACCCTGATAGGTATAAGCTAAATATTGTAAACACGCCAACCCATTACACCACAGAACTAATGCTTGACTTATGATTTTAAAATGTATTGCCGTTGATGATGAGCCGTTAGCGCTTGATATTATTGCAGACTATGTGGCTAAAGTACCATTTCTAGAATTGGTAAAGCGTACTGAAAGCGCTATAGAGGCAATGCAATTGGTGCAGGAGGGTAACATTGACTTGGTGTTTTTAGATATTCAAATGCCTGAGTTAACCGGTATCCAGTTTCTAAAAATTGCGGGTAATAAAGCAAGCTATATTCTTACTACAGCTTATTCGCAATATGCGTTGGAGAGCTATGACTTAAATGTTTCAGACTACCTGTTAAAGCCAATCGCTTTTGATAGGTTTTATAAAGCGGTAGAAAAAGTACGTAACCAACGTCAAAAGGAAGAAGTAACTGTAGTTGCGCCAGTTCCAGAACCGGTAGCTGCTCCAGCTAACACGCCAATACAGGATTTTATTTTCGTTAAGACCGAACATAAAATCCAGAAGATAGAACTTGACGATATTCTTTATATTGAAGGGTTGAAAGATTATATTTCGATTTTCACTAAAAACGAACGTGTAATTACGCTTCAGAATATGAAGAAAATGGAAGAGACTTTACCCAAAGGAGATTTCATTAGGGTGCATAAATCTTACATCATTGCAGTAGATAAAATTGAAAGCATTGAGCGTAGCCGTATTGCAATTGCAGGTAAGACTATTCCGGTGGGAGATACCTATAGGGATGCCTTTTTTAAATTGATAGATGCGAAGAACGTTTAAATACTTCTGTTATTCTGAGTGTAACTTGTACCGATTTATCGGTAGCGAAGACCGCGAAGCAGCTATGGAGTAAATCTATTTAGTTTAAGAGTTCAATGTCTCAAGCTTCTGATATTTTTGGTAGTTGATACCCCAGTCTTCGATAACTCCTCCGGCGAGGTGTATTAATCTACAATAAAAGCATTTTAATAGATTTATCGTTACTCTAAATGACAGGACGACTATTTGCCAATAAGGGAAATTACTGCCCAATCTGCTGTTTAATTGCATTTTCAGCTTGAAGTACTAATTCTTCAGCAGGTTTGTTTTCTCTTTCTATTGGCGATAAAACAGTCCATTTTAAAGCTAATAATGCGCCCAAAGGGTAAGAACCAAAGCGTACTACACGCCAAGATTTCTCTATAGCTACAGGGACTAACAATGCATTCGGAACGATTTTTAATAAAGTTGCAATTCCGCCTACCTGAAAAGGTTTCATTTTGCCATCTTTAGCTCTGGTGCCTTCTGCGAAAATCACCGTACTCCAGTTTTTTTCATTCATACGACGACCTAACTTGATGATTTCGCCGATAGACTGCTTGCTATCTTTCCTGTCGATATTTGCACCACCGCCATATTTAAGATTAAAAGAAATAGAGGGTATTCCTTTGGTTAACTCAATTTTAGAGATAAACTTAGGATGATGTTTGCGCAGGAACCAAATTAAGCTCGGAATGTCGTACATACTTTGGTGGTTGGCCACAAAAATAATCGGTCTATCTTTTGGTAATTGATGACCGTTTTTAAAACTCACGCTATTCAGTAAAGTAAGTTGCGAGTAGGTAAGGAAAAAATTAAGAATATCTACAGAAGATTTATGTGCTGAGTAGCCAAATACTCTATAACAAATCCATTGTACAGGATGGAAAATACATAAAAATAAACCGAACGTTAAATAAAATATTGGAGTTAAAATATAGCCTAAAAGCTTGCTCATTGATTTTTTTTGTTATAAAGTGTACGCTTTAATGAGTTTTACGTACGCAAAGTTAGGAAGTTTTGTGTCTTTTGCACGATTGCTTTGCGATGTTGCTCAGCTTAAATTTTACCTTCACTAATTAATAGATGTACCTTAAGGATGGCTGCAACACTCATACTGTCGGTAATTTCTCCGTCCATTAACATTTGATAGGCCTTAGCAAAAGGTATTTTGATGAGCTGTAAATCTTCTGTTTCTTCAGGTTCAGCTTCTCCTTGTGTTAGCTCTTGTGCTACATATATAATGGCCAGTTCATCGCTTACTGAATTGGAGAGGTGCATTCTTTGGATTTCGGTTAACTGGCCGGCAACTAAGCCCGTTTCCTCTATTAGCTCTCTTCTGGCACTTAATTCAGGGTCGGTACCTAAGGGACCGCCGCCCTCTGGAATTTCCCAACTATAGGCTTTTAAAGGATAACGATATTGACCCACCAACCAAGTATTGTATTCTTCATCTAGTGGTAATATGCCAATAGCTACATTCTTAAAATGTACTTCTCCATAGATCCCTTTTCCACCAGAGGGATTGATTATCTGGTGTTCGGTAACGGAGATCCAATTGTTATTGTATTTTTCTTCGCTGCTAAGTGTTTGCCAAGGATTCTCTGTGCTCATATGGCAAAAGTATGAAAGTTAGTTTGCTTTAGTAACTACTTTTGATGCAGGAGGTACAACTACCTTATTGGTCTTGATACGGGTAAATCTGTAGTTGATATTAAATGTGAAATTGTTGGTGTTGTTTTCACTGAAGGATTCGGCATAAAAATTAGTTCCTTCGTTAAATGAATAGCTGTTTTTTCCTCTAAATGGGTCATTAGCTGTAATTCTTGCCGACAGACGGTTTTTTAGGAAATTTTGCCTAAAGCCTAATGTACTGTTGATAGAACTTCTGTTTCTTCCCTGGGCCACTAAGTTATCTGCATAGTTTAAGCTTCCTTCTACAGCGGTTCGTTTACTTAGTTGGATAGACATCCCAAACCTAGATCTGATGCTAAGGCCTCCACGGCTTAATGCTTGATTTATGGTAGACTGATAATTACTCTGGATCAGCGTGAAATTGCCATTTACTGATGTTTTCTTTGTAGGCCTATAGTTTCCGATAAGGATATAGGATAGGTAATAGTTACTGCCAACGTTGTCGTAGGTGGTTTCAGAGTACGAATCTTTGTCTTTTTCGTATACAAATCGGTAACGTTCTATTACGCCAGTTGCCCTAGAATAAGTTATACGTGGGGTAAAAGACCAATCTCTGCCATACATGCCTAGGCTTAAGGCCAATTGATGCGTATATGAGGGAGATAAATTAGGATTTCCATAAGAAATATTTAAGGTGTCGGCATTGTTTACCTGTGGATTTAGGGTATTCTCTCTAGGGCGATTTACACGAATACCATAGCTAAGGCCAACATTGTATTTCTTTTTGATATACTTGCTGACAGATAGAGAGGGAAATGCACTAAAGTAAGGGTTTACCACATAGTTTTGGGCAGTGCTGAGATCAAAATTTACATTAGTGTACTCAGTTCTAATTGCTGTTTTTACCGTCCAGCCATTTTTACGATAACTGTAGGAGCCGTAGGCTGCATAGATTCTTTCGTTGTAAACAAAATCGTTACTCAGTCTCTCGTTTTTAGAGAATGTCTCCTTTTTGAAGCTGTAATCTTGTACTAGCAAATCACTCTGATTTTGGCGTATGCCAATGGCTACGCCTAGTTCCAAGCGATCTCTTTTTTTGAAGAGTGGTTTCTCGTAATCAAGGTTAAAGTTGATCCCTTCATTACCTGTATCGTTGTTGTTATGTTGTAGGCTAGGCGATAAATTGGTAGGAAATACGTACTTTCTATCGTAATACCTGAAAGATTGGTTGGTATTAGTATTTAAAGTTAGCCCTATCGAAAGTGTATTTCCAGAGGTATCTATCCTGTAGCTGTAGTCTGCGTTGAAAACAATTGTTTTATTATCTCCATTAGAGCCGTTTTGCTGATTTCTTAAGCTTTTTTCAACAAAATCTTCTGTAATGTTGTAGAAATTATTGTTGGTAAGTCCCTCACTATGATTCTCCGAATAACTTGCTGCGGTTTTTAAGTTCTGTTTTTTATTGATGTCCCAATCAAAGCCTACTCTAAAATTGCCGCCACTGTTATCGCTTTCACTATTGTTATATTGGTTATAGTAGGAGAGAATCTCTTTTTCTGGTTGTGAAGGATCGTTAAGTTGGTTGGTTCTAAAGTTTTCATTGTAGCCCTTCCCTATGCTCGATCTGATAGAGCCACCACCATTGATGCTGTAATTTTTCCCCTTATAAGATGCGTTGGCATTGGCATTTTTATTTCCCTGCAAGCCTGCACCAACACCAACGTTGCCGTTAAAACCTACCTTAAAATCTTTACGTAAAACGATGTTGATAATGCCTTCACCGTCTGCAGAGTATTTTGCGGGTGGGTTAGTCATTACTTCAATTTTTTCAACGGCGTCTGAAGGTAGTACATTGAGTAGATCAGCAATATTAGCCGTCATGTAATCTGAAGGCCTACCATTGATGAAGATACGAGTGCTTCTCATGCCCGAAATGGTTGGCTTACCTTCTATATCTACTTCTACCATCGGTACATCTTTTAGGATATCAACGGCAGAACTTCCTTCGGCATGTATGCTAGAAGAAACGTTGTAGGTGATCATATCTCCATCAGTTTCTATTAATGGCTTTTCACCAGTAATTACTACTTCTGATAAGCTATTTTGCGCCTGACCTAGTTTTATCGTACCTACATTTTTTTCGAAATCAGTTGCTGTAATGTAGATATCGGCAATAACGAAGTTGTTAAAACCAACGAAGCTTACTTTTACTTTATAGATACCCGGTTTCAAGTTTTGAAACTTAAAGAAACCATTTTCATCTGTTTGAAAAGTGGCGTTTGGAGACTCTGCACTAGCTTCTGTTACCGAAACTACGGCATAGGGGATAGGTAGCCCGCCTATTTCTTCAACTACTTTTCCCCTAATAGTACCTTTTTCTGCTGTTTGGGATTTTGCTAAAAATGGAAAAATAAAAAATACAGAAAGGATTAGGGTAAGTAAATTCTTCAACGTTTATTTTGGTCTAAATCAGCACTAATATATTAAGAAACTCCCTAAAAATCAATTTAATGAATGTATAGCTTCCAAATAATAATTCCTTAACCTGTTTGGATATGAAAAAGCCCTTAAGGTTTAATTTCCTTAAGGGCTTTTTTTCTTTCTTTATTTTATGTTAAATAAGAGGCAGTAAAAAGTTTTAAAAAGTTTCTTCATCAGTCCTTGGTGCCTCTTGAACTTTCTTCTTCTTCTGGCTGAAGTCTGTTTTTCCGAAACGATAAGAGAAGGTTAAAGAGCCCATATTTCCAGCTCTCATTCTACTAAAATCGATAGAAGAATTGTTATTTTCAAACTCCATTTGGAATTTACGAGTATTAAATAGATTTCTCATGTTAAAGCTTAAACTTGCTTTTTTATTCATTAAATCCATTTTCGCTCCAGCATCAAAACCATACATTGCTTTGAAAGTACCCTGAGCAGTTACTTCGTTTGAACGGTAATCTGCCCTTAATTGTAAGGTGATGTTGTAGGGAAGGGTAATGTTGTTGGTAATGTTTGCATTGTAGGTTAAACCATCTACGTCAGAGGTTCCAAACTGTGCTACTCCTTCAATCTTTCTGTGGTACAAGTTAAAGTTAGAGGTAAGATTCCACTTCTTAGAAACATCGAATTTTCCAATCAACTCGATACCGCTATTTTTAGCGCTGGTTAAGTTTTGTGGGATGGTTAAGTTAATACCGCCATCCAATTCATATCTTATACGTTGGATTACATCGTTAGTTTGACGATAGTAAACCGATGATACCAAAGAAAATTTCTTAAAGAATCTGCTATAGCTAAACTCGAATGCATGTACGTCTTCTGGCATTAAGTTCACATTACCTTGACGGTAGTTAATTGGATCTGAAACATCTAAGAAAGGATTTGTATCCCAACCACGTGGACGATTGACACGACGGCTATAACTTAATTGTAGCTGCTGCTCGTTCTTAAGTTTCTGTGTTAAGAAAACACTTGGATACAGACGTGTGTAGGCCACTCTTCCTGGGGTGTAGCTAATGTTTCTGTTTGCATCATAAGCACCCATTTCTGTTTCTAAGGCAGCGTCTTCAGCTCTTAAGCCAATTTGATAGCCAAAGTTTTTAATCTGATTTTGATAGTTCAAGTAAACAGCGTGCACATAATCATCGCTATTAAAATCATTACTCAATGTACGGCTAAATTCATACACGTTATTGATCAGTGAATCTGCCACTGTACTGCTATTTGAGGTGCGGAATTGACTCCTATATCCAGTTTCGATACGCGAGCTTTGAGTTAGTGGCAAGGTATAATCCAACTGGATATTGTAATTTTTATTATCACTTGGTCTGTTGGTGCGTTGCTGAAAATACAAAGAGCTGATTGGGCCTCCATTTTCAAAATATCTGTCAGTGTCGAAAAGCTGGTAGGTATCATTATTTCCTGTAGCATAACTGGCATTGAAGGAAAGTTCTTCTCCCTTTTTCTTGAATTTTTGCAAGAAATCTAAACCTAAATCATAATTGGTTCCTTTACGGTCTCTAGTATTAATCCTGCTAGATAGGTTTATTGGGGAATTGGATTTGCTAAATTCGTTAATGTTGATGTTTTCGTCTTCTAAGCTATTTCTGGAGTTAAAACCTCCCGAGAGGCTTACCGTACTTTTATCGGTTAAGTTATAGTCTAAACCAAGTTTTAGGTTATGCCCTTTTTCCAATTCATTAGAGTTGTTGGTTTGGCCAACGTACCCTATGCCATTAATTTCATTTCTGTAAGAAGTATTATTGAAGCCTTCTCCTGGTCTGTTGCCATAACGATAGCTGTAGTTAGCATAAAGGTTGATGTTTTTATTTTGGAATGCAAGATTTGTTGAGGCATTGTAGTTATCTCTATTTCCAGCTGTTAGTGCCACATTGCCATTTAAGCCTAGTTTTTTGTTTTTCTTTAGTACAATGTTGATGATGCCGGTTTGTCCCTCAGCATCGTATTTAGAGGAAGGATTGGTGATGACCTCGATTGTTTCAATGGAGCTTGCTGGAATAGAAGCCAGAATTTGAGCCACATCGCCTCCTCCTATTAGTGACTGCTTACCATCAATTAGTACTCTGGCATTTGATCCCCTTAAAGACACACCGCCGTCCATGTCAGTTTGCACAGAAGGTACATTTTGTAAAACATCAGTAGCAGAACCTCCTTCGCTTACTACACTTTGGTCTACCGAGAAAACTTTTTTATCAATGCCCAGTTGCATAGTTGGTTTTTGTGCAGTAACGGTAACCTCATTAAGAATGTTTCCTTTGCCAGTTTTCATTTTAATTGTTCCAAGGTGGATGCTCTTTAAAGCACCAGTAATAGAGATCGAATCTCTAACCATGGTTTGGTAGCCTACGTAACTTGCTTTGAAGGTATATACTCCGTTAGCTAGATTTGGGATCGTAAAATTGCCATCTAAATCTGATTGTACAATTCTGACTCTGGCTTTTGTTTTTCTATCCGTAAGTACGGCAGATGCATAGGGGATGGTTTCGTTAGTTTGGGCATCTACAATTTTGCCACTAATTTTACCAGTATTGCCCGATTGGGCGTAAATTTTTACAGTTGTAATACAAATAACAGCGGCTAATAAAAGAACTTTGCGCTTAATCCTATCCATTTAAAATTCAGTTGAGTTTTGTTGTGTGTTAATGAGGTGGCAAATCTCGTTAATAAAAGGTTTAAAAAAAGGGGCGTAACCATTTTATTACAGCTATTTTATGCTTGATTACAGTAATATTTTTGATAAAGAGGCGCTAGCTTATGCTAGCTATAGAAATTTAGTAGACGAGCTTTTAGCTCAAGGAGAAACCACTGGACCAGATAACTCTGAGGCAATGTTGCACTACTCCAAAATGAACGTGCAACGCATGAACAGGGTTGATAAAACCACGGTGTTAAGTGAAGAATTGCTCTCTACACTAGAAAAAATCGAAGGGAAGTACCGCTTTTTGGTAATTACTGAGGGCTGGTGTGGGGATGCGGCGCAAATTGTACCTGTAATCAATAAGGTAGTTTCGGTTGCGCCAGATAAATTTGAGTTGAAACTTACTTTGCGTGATAAAAATCTGCCGTTAATTGATGCGCATTTAACGAATGGAGGCAGGGCAATTCCTGTGTTGTTGATTTTGGATGAAGAAGGAAATGTGCTATTGCCAAAATGGGGTCCTAGGCCTGCAGTACTTCAGAGCTTGATTGCTGACTGGAAAAAAGAAGGTGTTGAAATGCCTGAGTTGGCTGAAAAACTTCACGGTTGGTATGCTAAAGATAAAACGTTGACTACGCAGCAAGAGCTGAATGAATTGTTGAAGCAGTTGCGTTAGATTTTTAGTCCTGTCATTCCGAGGTACGAGGAATCTATTAAGTGCTTGTTTAAATAGATTCTTCGCTACGCTCTGAATGACAAATTTGACAAATTCTCTCCCGAAAATTCGGGACTATGTTCCAGTCGAAATGACGGATTAAAGGACTTAGCTCAACCTCTCAACAATCTCTACAGCTGTTAATTTCTGCTGTTCACCACTTTTCATATTTTTGAAAGTTAACAAACCGCTTTCCATTTCATCGCCGCCAATTAGAATAACGTAAGGAATGTTTTTTCCATCTGCGTAGCTCATTTGCTTTTTAAGCTTTGCTGATGAAGGATATAGTTCTGCGGCTATGCCTGCAGTTCTTAACTGTTGCAAAAGCGGCAAGGCGTAAAGTTCGGCTGCTTCGTCAAAATTACTGATCAACACTTTGGTGCCCTGTGCTGCAGAAGCAGGGAACAGGTTCAGTTCCTCTAAAACGTCATAAATTCTGTCGGCACCAAAGGAAATACCAACACCTGTAAGATCTTTCAACCCGAACATTCCAGTTAAATCGTCGTAACGACCACCACCACCAATGCTGCCCATAGCTACTTCGTTGGTTTTAACTTCGAAAATGCAGCCCGTATAGTAGTTTAAGCCACGAGCTAGCGTAATGTCAAGTTCGATAACAGTTGTCAGTTTTGAGTTATCAGTTGTAAGTTTTGAAACGTAGCTGAAAACAGTTTCAATTTCTTCGATACCTTTTAAGCCTGTTTCTGAAGTTGCTAGCACTTCTTTCAAACTTGCTAATTTCTCTACGTTTGAACCTTCCAGCAGGATTACTGGTTTCAATTTTTCAATATCAGCTTCGGTAAAGCCACGTTCTAATAATTCTTTGCTTACACCATCTAAGCCGATTTTGTCAAGCTTATCAATGGCCACCGTCATGTCTACAATCAGTTCTGGCTTGCCAATAATTTCAGCAATGCCTGATAAGATTTTACGATTATTGATTTTAATATTGAAGTCTTTTAAACCCAAGTTGGTTAAAGCTTCGTGATAGATTAGAATGAATTCGGCTTCATTCAATAGGGAAGGGGAACCAACTACGTCGGCATCACATTGATAAAACTCACGGTAACGTCCTTTTTGAGGCCTGTCTGCACGCCAAACTGGTTGTACTTGGAAGCGTTTGAAAGGGAATGTAATTTCACTCTGGTGCATAACCACATAACGAGCGAAAGGTACAGTTAAATCGTAACGTAGTGCTTTTTCAGATAATTTAGAAGTTGCGAGTTGTGAGTTACGAGTTGTGAGTAAAGCCTCGTCAACCTTAGCCAAATAATCCCCAGAGTTAAGAATTTTGAAAATTAGTTTATCACCTTCGTCGCCATATTTGCCAGTTAGGGTTTGCAGATTTTCCATGCTTGGTGTTTGTATTTCTGCATAGCCATATTTCTTGAAAACCGTTTTAATAGTATCATAAATATAATTGCGTTTCACCATTTCTATTGGCGAAAAATCTCTTGTTCCTTTTGGTAAACTTGGTTTGGTTACTGACATGGCGCAAAAGTAGTTAATTAAGGCGAAAGGTTTATGCGTTTTGTCGTCATTGCGAGGCACGAAGCAATCTATCATTTATTCTTAGCAATTATAAAGATTGCTTCACTCCATTGCTTTGTCCTTTTCTTCAGTTCGCAATGACGTATGATGAACCGATTTTGCTTTCTAAACCCGATTGAGCGGATTAGCCCACAGCCGAAGTGCAACGTAGGCGAGGACTATAAGCGAAAGCGGGACTAACGTAGATAGTAGCCACGATTTTGCTTTTCTATTTTATTATGCGATAAATATCAAAACATAAACAGACGATACCTATTATCAGAAAGATATACCAGTTTTTTTTGAAATAACCGTTTACCATTTGTTTTTGCTCGCTGGCTTTTTCGCTGGCATATTTGAAATAGAAACCTAAGCCAACAAGTGCTATTGATGAAATTAAGCTAAATAGTAAGTTCGAATTCATTGTTTTAATTGCTTATGAAAAAGGCTTCCAAAATTGGAAGCCTTTGTATTTCTTGTCATTCTGAGCAAAGTAAAGACCGCGAAGCAGCTATGAAATAAATCCGTTGATTAGATTCCTCGTCGCTGCGCTTCCCTCGGAATGACAGTAAGGGTTAACTATGCTAATAACGTAATCGGTGCTTCTAGCAATTGCTTTAACGTTTGCAAGAAAGCTGCACCAGTTGCGCCGTCTACTACACGGTGATCGCAACCTAAAGTTAATTTCATTACGTTTCCAGGTACTACAGCACCATTTTTAACTACAGGAACCGCTTGGATAGCGCCTACAGATAAAATAGCTCCGTCTGGAGAGTTAATGATTGAAGTAAACTCATCGATACCGAACATACCTAAGTTAGATACAGTGAAAGTTGAGCCTTCCCAATCAGCAGGTTGTAATTTCTTAGCTTTTGCTTTAGCGCCATACTCTTTAACCTCAGCAGAAATGTGAGATAAAGATTTGCCATCAGCAAAACGAACTACAGGAACCAATAAACCATCTTCAACCGCCATAGCTACACCAATGTTAGTATGCTCGTTGAAACGGATTTTATCGCCACCCCATGATGAGTTAACTGCTGGGTGTTTTTTCAATGCTACAGCAACCGCTTTAATCACGATATCGTTGAAAGAAACTTTTACAGGCGCAACAGTATTGATAGCTGTACGAGCTGCCATTGCATTGTCCATATCAATACTAATGGTTAAGTAGAAATGTGGCGCTGTAAATAAGCTTTCACCTAAACGTTTGGCAATTACTTTACGCATTTGCGAAACTGGTTTCTCTGTATATTTTTCTTCGCCAACATAAGTTGGGATTACTGGAGCAGCAGCGGCTTTTTCAGATGAAGCGGGAGCATCAGCTTTAGCAGCAGGAGCAGCCGATGGCGTAAAGTTCTCGATATCTTTTTTAATGATACGACCACCTTCTGCACTACCAGCAACTTGTGCTAAATCAATTCCTTTATCTTTTGCAATTTTCTTAGCCAAAGGCGATGCAATGATGCGACCACCGTTAGTGTTTGATACTGCCGCAGGAGAAGCTTCTTCTTTTGGTGCATCAGCAGCTTTGCTTTCTGCTTTTGGCTCTTCTGCTTTTGCAGCAGGTGCAGGAGCATCGCCACCAGCTAAAATAGCGCTTACATCAGTTCCTTCTGGACCAACGATAGCAATAATCCCATTTACTTTAGCAGCTTCGCCTTTTTGTACACCAACGTGCAATAAAGTTCCAGTTGCGTAACCCATTACTTCCATAGTCGCTTTATCAGTTTCTACGTCAGCTAAGATGTCGTCGTCTTTTACTTTATCACCTACTTTTTTATGCCATTCAGCAATTACGCCTTCAGTCATGGTATCACTTAACAAAGGCATACGAATTACCGTAATACCTTTTGCAGAAAGTTCTGCTTCGCTTAAACCACCACCTTGTGCAGGAGCTGCTTCTTTTTTCTCTTCTGCTTTCGGAGCTTCCTCTTTGGTTTCCGCTTTTGGAGCAGCACCAGTTTCAGCTTCCAATGCAGCTTTATAGTCTTCGCCGTCTTTACCAACTACAGCCATTACAGCATCAATCGGAACTGCTTGACCTTCTTCTACGCCAATATATAATAAAGTGCCATCCCAATATGAATCCATGTCCATAGTTGCTTTGTCTGTTTCAACTTCTGCTAAAACATCGCCACTTTTAATTTTATCGCCTACCTTTTTGTGCCACTTCGCCAAAACCCCTTCGGTCATGGTGTCGCTCATTTTGGGCATCTTAATTACTTCAGCCATCTATATATCTTTATTTGAATGCTTGTCTAAAATTAAACTTGTTGGAAAGGATAGTTCTTGTCTATGTAAATATCCTCGAACAATTCTTCTGGTTGAGGCCAAGGAGATTCTTCAGCAAATTTCACCGACTCATCAACAATACTTTTTACTTTTTCTTCAATTTCGGTAATCCAAGCTTCATCAGCATATTTTTCTTTAAGGATAACCTCTCTTACTTGCTCAATTGGATCTTTTGCTTTGTATTCTTCCAACTCCTCTTTAGTACGGTATTTAGCAGGATCTGACATTGAGTGACCTCTGTAGCGGTATGTTCTCATTTCTAAGAAAGTTGGTCCTTCACCAGCACGAGCACGTTGAATAGCTTCGTCCATTGCATTGTGTACTGCAACAGGATCCATACCGTCAACTGGTGCACATGGCATATCGAAACCTAAACCAATTTTGTAGATGTCCATCATGTTAGTAGTACGCTCAACCGAAGTACCCATGGCATAACCGTTGTTCTCACAAACAAAAACTACTGGAAGTTTCCATAACATCGCCATGTTGAATGACTCGTTTAAAGCTCCCTGACGAACAGCGCCATCGCCCATGTAGCAGATGTTTACGTTGTTTGTACCTTTATATTTTTCTGCAAAAGCAATACCAGCACCTAATGGCATTTGACCACCAACGATACCATGACCGCCATAGAAATTGTGCTCTTTACTGAAAATGTGCATTGAACCACCTTTACCTTTAGAACAGCCAGTTACCTTGCCATACATTTCGGCCATGATGCTGTTTGCACTCATACCTAAAGCTAAACCATGAGCGTGATCTCTATATGAAGTAAGCATCGAATCGCCTTTTTGCATTGCAGAAATTGCTCCCGCAACTACGGCTTCTTGTCCGATGTATAAATGGCAAAAACCTCTGATTTTTTGTTGACCGTAAAGTTGACCAGTTTTTTCCTCGAACTTGCGCATCAGCAACATCGATTCAAACCACTTCAAATAGGTATCTTTATTAATTTCTACTGCACTCATGTTTTGATGATAAATTTTTATTTACGAGAGCAAATCTAATTTATTTTCTTGGATTTTTGCATATCTCATGAAGTAAAAACATACTGAAGTGGCAATTAAACCCATTGTTGTACTGCTTTTTATACCGTTTTTAGAAATGGTAAATTTTACGCTATCCGTTTTACGATTATCGGCTAAAACTTAAAGGCTTTTAAAACAGAAATTTTATTTGGTTTGGATGTGATTTAGCCTAATTTTTAATTTTGATTATCATATCTATATTTTTAAGCTAAAAAATGTTTTGCAAATAGGCTAAGAAAGGTGGTTGAATACCTGAAATGTTAATAACTTGTTTTTTTAACAATTAATAATTTGGATAAAAGAATGTGAAACTTTAATTTTGACGCCGTAACAATAAGCCCTTGTTGGTTTACGTTAAGTGTAAGTGTTGTTTTACCCAAACTTAATAGTATAACATGATTAAAAAGTTTTTGTTTTCTACCTTAATCGTTCTCGCATCTTTTTCGGCAACGTTTGCTCAAACTAAAACCAAAGAAGCTGCTAAAGTAGAAGATCCAGACAATTTAGCTTCGCAATATTTCTCGCAAGTAATGGGCGTTGCAGTAGATGCAACTTCAAATCTTAAATTATATAAATTTATTTACGAATGGATTGGTACTCCTTACCGTTTTGGTGGAAACACTAAAAAAGGTATCGATTGTTCTGCTTTTACCAAAGCCATTTACGATAAAGTTTTTAAGACAGATATCTTACGTAACTCTCGCGATATTTTTAGCATGGTAAATCCATTGTCTAAAGATGAGTTAAAAGAAGGCGATTTGGTATTCTTCAAAATTAAAAGCCGTAGTATTTCTCATGTTGGTGTTTATTTGGGAGAAAATCGTTTTGCTCATGCTTCAAGCTCTAGGGGTGTAGTCATTAGCAATTTGAACGAGCCTTACTACAGTCGTTATTTTTATAAAGGCGGTAGGATTTTAGAGCCAGGCGATTCTGGATTTGTTGAAGAATAATCTGATTTACAATTTTAGCCCCGAAAGTTTTCGGGATACGATATTAGACTTATCCTTCCCTTTTTTGGGAGGGATTTTTTTTTGGAATATGATAAAGAGAATTTTTGGATTGTTGGTTTTTGTTGTTGCAACTTATTTGTTTCTAAGTTGCCAAGGTAGACCAACGGAAGTAAAACAGGTAGCTGTTACTGATACTTTGCCGAAGAAAAGGATAAAGGATACGATCAGTATTACTGCTGTTGGCGATATAATGCTAGGATCTGCGTTTCCAAGCAAGCTAAATTTGCCTCCAGATGATGCCTTAAACAGTTTCAAAGAAGTGGACAGTTTCTTAAAAGGTGATGTGGTTTTTGGTAACTTGGAAGGTTGTTTTTTGAACTCTGGTAATTCTACCAAGTGCAAAGGCATTAATCCTAACAATTGCTATGCCTTTAGAATGCCAGATCGTTATGCAGGTATTTTTAAGCAAGCGGGCTTTAATGTATTAAGTGTGGCTAATAATCATGTGGGCGATTTTGATCATAAAGGGAGGAAAAATACGGCCAAGATGTTAGATTCGTTGCAAATCCATTATGCTGGTCAATTAAATAAGCCTTTTGATTTATTTACCGTTGATAGCGTAAAATATGCTTTTGTGGCTTTTGCACCTAATGAAAATACGGTAGATATCAGAAAGATTGATAGTGCTAAATTATTGGTGGCTAGGTTAAAGGCGCTGGCCGATATTGTAATTGTATCTTTTCATGGCGGAGGTGAGGGAGCAAAGTTTGAGCATGTTACTCGTCAAACGGAAATCTTCTATAAAGAAAACCGTGGCAACGTTTACGCTTTCTCGCACGGTGTAATTGATGCTGGCGCAGACGTGGTGTTGGGCCATGGACCGCACGTAACTAGAGCGGTTGAAGTTTATAAAAACAAATTCATCGCCTACAGTTTAGGTAACTTTTGTACTTATGGCATGTTCAGTTTAAAAGGACCAAATGGCATTGCACCATTGCTACAATTGAAATTGAATGCTAAAGGAGACTTCCTTTATGCAGAGGTAGTCTCTGTAAAGCAAGATAAGATTAATCGCTTAACTTTGGACGAAAACCATGCCGCCTTTCAGAAAATTAAGGCACTTACAGATGTAGATTTTAAAGGGCATGGATTGAAATTTGAGAACAATAGAATATCCTTAAATGAAGAATAAACTAACCTTGCACTATGTAATTGCAATTGCCGCGTTTGCAATCGTACTTTATGCTTTGTATTTGCTTTCTCTAAATCCGGAGCATAACGGATCTTTAATTATTACCATTATTGGATGTGCTTTGGTAGCTGTTGGACAAATTATTATCATCAGGCAGAAAAGAAAACAGTAGGTAGATAGACGACTACGCTACATCTTTAGTGTTCTTTACCAATCTAATTCCAGATGTAAAGAAGATTAAGCCGATAATGCCAACTACAATCAGTTCTCTATTGCCAACGCTATGATTTACAAAGCCCCAACCACTATAAATTAACCCCACAATTCCTAATATGGTTAATACGGTGCCAAAAGTTCTTTTTACATTCATGATATATCATTAAAGTCAAGTAATAACAGCATTCAACTTTTTTTGTTTGTGTATTAGATACATCTATAAAGCTCAAATTTTTGATAAAGAATGTCTTTATCGCGGAGGTTGATAATTATTTTTAGTATAATTGGCTATCAAACCCCAACGATATGGATTATGTAGGTTATGGCGTACTTGCGTTTGCGCTAATTATTCTTTTCAGTTCTTTTGTAACCGTTAAACAAGGTACAATTGCAGTAATCACCATTTTTGGTAAATACCAAAGGTTGCTACGCCCAGGTTTAAGTCTGAAAATTCCGCTAATTGAAGTAATTCACTCTAGAATTTCAATTCAAAATCGTTCAGTTGAGCTTTCTTTCCAAGCGGTAACACAAGATCAGGCTAACGTATATTTTAAGGCTATGTTGTTGTATTCTGTATTGAATCACGATGAAGAAACTATTAAAAATGTAGCCTTTAAATTCGTCGATTCAAACAACTTGATGCAAGCTTTGATCCGTACTATCGAAGGTTCAATTCGTGCCTATGTCGCTACACAGAAACAAGCAAACGTATTGGCTCAACGTAATGAAATTGTAGAGCATGTAAAACATCAAATAGATCAGGTTTTAGAAAGTTGGGGTTATCATTTGCAGGATTTGCAGTTGAACGATATCACTTTCGATGAGGAGATTATGCGCTCAATGAGTAGAGTAGTTGCTTCTAACAACTTAAAAGCTGCTGCAGAAAATGAAGGACAGGCTTTGTTAATTACCAAAACAAAAGGCGCAGAAGCAGATGGTAATGCCATTAAAATTGCCGCGACTGCCGAACGTGAGGCCGCTCAACTGCGTGGGCAGGGTATTGCTTTGTTTAGAGAGGAAGTAGCTAAAGGTATGACCAATGCGGCTCACGAAATGCAACAAGCTAATCTAGATACTTCTGTAATTCTATTTACAATGTGGACGGAAGCCATCAAACAATTCGCAGAATATAGCGAAGGTAACGTGATTTTCTTAGATGGTAGCACCGAAGGAATGAACAATACGATGAAGCAAATGATGGCCATGCAAATGTCGCAGAAGCCTTCTTCCGATAAAAAATAATTTATTTGGTTAACCGGTTAAACTGTTTAATCGGTTAACTGAAACTGCGAATTGTAAACTGAGAACTGGTTATTGAAAACTGACTACAGGTCTATCCTCAAATTAATTGTTTCTATCGCTTTGGCTTCTTCGCCAGTGGGTGAGATATTAAAGGCACGCAAAATGAACTGGTCTGAGTTGATGATTTCTAGCTCTGTGCGCCAGCTCCAAGGTTCGCGCATTTCGCTGTTGCTATATTGGCCTGTAACAGAAAAGCCGTTGCTAGTCTCGTGTCCTTCAGAAAACATAATGCCTGTTCCCATATGGAAACTATCAATCCAACTACAAACACACTTATTGCTACCCAAATCGAATCCCCAAACCATTAAGCCTTCATGGGTTTTTCCATTGATAATCCCGCGGTACTCGTAGCGGATAAAACGTTTATTAAGCAAGCTAATGATTTTGCTAGTGGTTGGAGATTCGTCAGCCAAAACATCTTTCTCAAACCAAGTACGGGTACGACCATCCCAATTGCCTACCAAACTTAGCAGTCTTAAATGCGGGCCGCCCTCTTTTGAAATTTCGAATTTACTTTTGCTCATTATTCTAAGATAGAAATTTTATCGGTTAACTGAAAACTGTGCAAACGAAGCGAGTTCGGGATTTCAATATCGATATCAATCGATGTAAGTCTCCTTCAATTGCGCTTTGAAAAACTTTTTACTTTTCCCTTTTTACTTTTAACTTAGGCTCATGTCATCACATCATATAGTAAAAGAAAAGCAAGAGCCTGCTTTATATATCCATGAGTTTGGAAATTTTGACGAGGAGCATCTTGGTCAACTTCTGGAATGGAGTCCAACCTTAATTGTTGCTGCCAGTGAGTATGAGAAAGTAGTTTCTTTAGGACTCAAGGTAGATGTTGTGGTGGGAAACCTAGAAGCAGGTGCCGAGTTGCAGGAAAATATCCGGATTATTCCTCAACAAAAAAAGGGGATAGAAGATGCGGTAGAATTTTTGGTAAAAGAAAAATATCCTGCAGTAAATGTAATTAGCAAAATTAGCAGCTTTGATGATTTAACCTGTTATCTCCCAGATATCAACCTTGTGCTGTTTACCGAAAGCAGTAAGCATTTTGCTATTAAGACCGGCTTTAGCGTTTGGAAGCCAGCCGGAACAATCTTCTTAATTGATATCATTGCTTATTTCGAAGCCGATAACTTGATGCAGCAAGAGGAAGAGGGAAAATTCTTGGTAGTAGAAGATGGTTTGGTTTCATTTCGCTTTCAAGCACCTTATTTGTTCATTGGGGAGTTGTTGTAATAGAACAAGGAATAAGGAACAAAGACTTACAACCTATAACTTAACTGATACCTAACTACTAGTCCCTGGCCCTTTTTAAAAAAATGATTTATCTAAGAAAAGCTAAAGAAGAAGATTTACCTATCATTAGAACGTTGGCAGAAGAAACTTGGCCATCGGCTTATGGAGATATTATTTCGCAAGAGCAGATTACTTTCATGTTGGATAAGATGTATAACCAAGGCGAGCTACGTGAACAGTTGTTACACGGGCATCATTTTATAGTTGCATCAGAATTAAAAGAAGATGTAGGCTTTGCAGGTTTCTCTGTAATCAATTCAGAAACCCGGACTTTTAAGCTGCACAAATTGTATGTTTTGCCTAAAATGCACGGCAAAGGTGTGGGTAAAGTTTTGATGAACGAAGTGGTAAGTCAAGTCAAAGCGCAAGGTGGCGAGTTTTTGCAACTCAACGTAAATAGGGCAAATAAAGCAGCTAATTTTTACGAAAAAGCTGGCTTCAAAATAAAAGAAACCGTTGACCTTGATATTGGTAACGGTTTCTATATGAATGATTATCTGATGGAGAAAGCGTTGTAAAACCTTCTTTTTACATTTATCGTCATTCCAAATTTATTTTGGAATCGTAATGCGATAAAAAGGTTAAATCTTTGTAATCGCTTTAAGATCTCAGTTTTCACAGCCTCCCCCGATACATCGGAGGGAATGATGGCAAACGCACACTTATTTCAACTTTGGAATACGGCTAGGCGTGTCAGCTCCGCTTAGAATGCTTACCGCAC
Source organism: Flavobacteriaceae bacterium PS02338 (assembly GCA_029959615.1). Classification (GTDB taxonomy): domain Bacteria; phylum Bacteroidota; class Bacteroidia; order Sphingobacteriales; family Sphingobacteriaceae; genus Pedobacter. Next base: position 1,161,422 of record JASCOD010000001.1, read on the forward strand.
TTTTAGCAATTGCTTTAATGGTCGATAAAATATTCTCTACATCTAAAGAACTGTACTCGTCTTTCACTGTGTGATATAATTTATCACTATCAATTTGGTCTGTACTGATGGTGTGTGCAGGTACGCCTAATGCGGCCAAAGTAGCGTTGTCACTTCTATAAAAAAGTTGCTGTTCTTTGTATGGGTCTGGATGGAAAGTAAATTCAGTTCCTGCTAGGTTTTTCCGTAAGATCTTACCTAAATCAGATTTGTCATATCCAGTAATGAAAGCGGTGTTTTTGCCAAACTTGCTGTCTTTACCAATCATTTCGATGTTGAACATCGCTACTACCTCGTCTGGATTTAATTTTTCAGAAAAGTACTTAGAACCCAGCATTCCCATTTCTTCACCTGTAAAGGCAACGAAAATTAAAGTACGCTCGTTCTTGTTCAGTTTTTTGTAGTACTTGGCCAAAGCAATTACTGCCGAAGTTCCAGAAGCGTCATCATCTGCACCGTTCATGATGCTATCGCCTTCTACTGGTTTTACGATGCCCATGTGATCGTAGTGGCCTGAAAAAACAACTAATTCTTTTGCTTTAGATTTTCCTGGAATTATACCAGCAACGTTGAATAGAGGTAGTTTTGATACCGAATTTTTAAGTTCCACACTAAAGGTGCTTGCTACGTTCTCTTTATCTAGTACAAATACAATAGCTGGACTTTTAGGGTTTTGTAATTCGTTTTCGTCTAAAATGGCGTCTCTTCCCAACATGCCTTTTACACGTTTAAAAGCATCTACAAATTTCACATTAACTAAAACCAATTGCCTTTTTCCACTGCGGGCTAAAGTTCTAAACTGGCTGATAAAATCTTTGCTTTCATCCAGTTTTATCCAGCCGTCGCTATTACTTTGATCGAAAGAAATATTTTCAGCCTTACCACCGTAAACCAAAATGTTTTCTTCAGTAATCGTTTGGCCGTCAATAGTGACTTTAGTAGAAGTTGGCTTTAATTTGTGCTTATAAAAAGTTTGGCGATAGCCTGTCTGCCCATCTAATGGCTTCAAGCCGATAGAAGCAAATTCTTTCTCAATAAAAGTGGCAGCCTTGTCAATGCCTGGTGTAAAAGTGCCGCGGCCCTCCATTTCATCAGAACTTAAAGTTTTAATCAAATGGTCTACGTATTCTTTAGTGATAATCTTGTCAATGTTTTGCGCACTTGCCGTTAGTGAGGCAACCGCTAATCCCATTGCGAATATTGTTTTTTTCATCTATTTGTTTTTTAGTTAGTTCGTTTTTTTGTTGTTTAGGTTTTAGCATTTGCGCTAATCATCCTTGCTCCTTACTCCTTGTTATTTGCTCTACAACTGATACCTGTGTCCTAATCCCTGATTACTTAATGGCACTTTCCAGCCATTTCTCTCTAAAAGCTTTCATTTCTGCGGTTAAAATTGCACCAGTATTTTCAATGGGTAGTACTTCTAAAGATGGATTTTCGATAAAGGTTAGCTTCGTTGTTTTTTCTATCCCTTTTCGACTGTAAACTAATTCAATTGTTTCACCTGGTTTATGTTTTTCTGTTAGTACTTCAAGATCTTTAGCCGTTTTAATGTCATTGCCATCAGCCTTTAAAATCACGTCATCAATATCTAAACCAGCAATATAGGCGGGAGAGCCAATCAAAGTAGCAGGTATAATCACTTTGCCTTCGCTAACTTCTAAACGACCGATGCCACTATAAGCTTTGCCGGCATTTTCTTTACGTAAAACCAATCCTGCTTTCAATAACAAAGATGTATAATCTTCCTTTTTAGTTGAATATATGTAGTTATTAAAAAACTGACTTGCAAAACTTGGGCTTTTGGTAAGACTAGCCAATGTTTTTTCTAAATCTGGAATGGTATAGGCAATTTCTGTTTTTCCATAAGCTTTCCAAAGTGCCTTCATGTAATCGTCAAGCGTAAGGCTAAAATCTGCTCTTAAACGTAAATCTAAAGCTAAACCTACCGCTGCTCCATAAGTGTAATAGGAAGTGAAGATATTTCTTTGATTGGTTTGGTCTACGGCCACACCTGCGTCAGCGAATACGGCATATCTACTTGCTTGCACTGGTGAGAAACTTTTTGCTCCTGGTGAGTTGCTCACCGAGTTTACTAAACCACCAAACACTCTAGAAATATTTTCTAAAGTTCTAAAGCCAGCTCTTTTCAAGGTTAGGTTGCCGTAATATTGTGTAAATCCTTCTGCAATCCAAAGTTCATCGCTAATATTAGATTGTGTAAAGTTAAAGGGCTCTAAGGTTTTAGGACGCAGGCGTTCTATATTCCAAGCATGGAAGAACTCGTGAGAAAAGATGCCCAATAAATTGCTTTCGTTTCCGCCTATTTTCGGTGTGCGCTGTACAATTACTGTAGAATTTCTATGCTCCATGCCATCGCCAGCATAACTGGGATGCACACAGTGTAAGAAGTAGTAATGTCCGTAGTCGAAATTAGGAAGTTCGCCGAAAACTGCCTTTTGCTCATCAACTACTTTTTTCAACATGTTGGCATAATTGAAAATGGTCATCTCATCATCTTCAGAATGCGCCATCAAATGAATGGTTTGAGTTTTTCCGTTGGTATTTTTAACTTCCCAACTTGCTGCCTTGTAGTTAGAGATTTCTATTGGACTATCCATAAAATATTGGAAATCCCTTGCAAAATAAACGCCATTTCCCAATGGTTTCAATTGGGTGGCTACCTTCCAATCTGCCTTACCTGTATAATTGAACTTTACCGTACGAGCTCTTTTATCCATTCCAACGGGGAAAGCAAAAACTGCAGGGATATTCATGTGAGCATGTGCTTCGTCAAACCCCGAATAGGTACCGTCAATCCAGTTCCCGAAAATGGTATAGGTAATCTTGATTTTTCCACTAGGTTTTGCAATTTCATAAACATCGCCAGCTGATTGTTTCAATGATAAAACTTTACCGTTTGCATCTAGGGCTTTTAGGTTGTAGATATTCTTGCCAAATTCGTGAGTAGCGTATCTTCCTGGCGATGAACGAGCAAATCTTACCTTCAATGGCACGTTTACTGGTACGTTTGGAATGGTAATGCTTACTTCTGCTTCGTGATGCACCGCATTGGGAAAGCTGACTTCGTAACTGATTTCTTGCTGAGCCTTTATGGTTATAGTTGCACACAAAAGCATTGCGGCCAGTATGTAATTCTTCATTGTTGTATGTTTAGAATTTGAAGTTAGTATTTCGTTAATAGATTTCGCGATTTGTGAGCATTTTATTACGATTTTAATTGTTTAAAGCGCATTTGTATTGCTGCTATTCTCGCTAGTCCCGCTTTTCGTTACAATCTTTTGCTGGCAGTGCCTTTTCATCACTGTCATGCTGAATTTATCGAAGCATCTATTAGCAATAATACTTCTACAGGTTCAGGATGACACTTGCAAAAACTTCAATCGGGGCTAGGAGGAAAAACAAGTTTGCCAAACTTTGAGTCCCTTATTTGCCTTGCGTTAACAAGTTTTACCGCAAAGGTTTGGAAGTCTTTTCAAAGAACGCAAAGGGTCACTGTACAATTTATGATCACATCCTCTGATTATCAAATCATCATATCTTAAACATTTGCCCAAACCACAAAATTCAGTTAACTTCAAATCACCTAACTAATTTATAAGCCTAGATGCAAATCAAAAAACAAAGTAAACATTACGATGCGGTAATTGTGGGTTCGGGTGCTGGTGGTGGTATGGCGGCTTACACGCTTGCCAAAGCAGGTTTGAAAGTGTGCCTTTTAGAAGCTGGAGCCATGTACGATCCGCAAAAGAATATTACACAGCTAAAAAATCCTTGGGAGTCGCCACGCAGAGGAGCAAGCACTAAATTTCGTCCTTTTGGAGATTTTGATGCTTGTTACTACGGTTGGGATGTAGAAGGAGAACCTTATACTAAAGCGCCAGGCACCGAATGGGATTGGTGGCGTGCTCGTATGTTGGGCGGTAGAACCAATCACTGGGGACGTATTTCTTTACGCTTCGGACCTAAGGATTTTAAGAGAAAAGACATTGACGGATTAGGTGAAAACTGGCCAATCAGCTACGATGATATCAAGCCATTTTATGATAGGGTTGATAAATTGATTGGCATTTTCGGTACTAACGAAGGTTTAGAAGACCATCCAGATGGATTTTTCTTGCCCCCTCCAAAACCACGTTTGCATGAACTTTTCATTCAAAAAGGTGCGGCGGTTTCCGGTGTAAAGGTAATTCCATCAAGGTTATCTATCCTTACCCAGAAATTAAATGATGATAGAGGAGTTTGCTTTTTCTGCGGACAGTGTAATAGAAACTGTAGTATGGCAAAGGCCGATTTCTCTTCTACCAACGTATTGATTTATCCTGCAATAGAAACCGGAAATGTTGATGTGATCCCGAATGCGATGGCTAGAGAAGTGTTAACCAACGCAGAAGGTTTAGCCACAGGTGTTTCGTATATCAATAAAGATGATATGATGGAGTACCAAGTAACCGGTCGTACCATAATTTTAGCAGCTAGTGCTTGCGAGTCTTCTCGTTTGTTATTAAACTCGAAATCAAAACGCCATCCAAATGGATTAGCAAATAGTAGCGATGTTGTTGGTCGTTACTTGCATGATTCTACAGGTGCAGCTTTGGGAGGCGTACTTCCTCAGCTTTTTGATAGAAAGCGTTATAATGAAGATGGTGTGGGTGGAATGCACATCTACTCGCCTTGGTGGTTAGATAATAAAAAACTGGATTTTCCTCGTGGTTACCACATCGAATATTGGGGTGGAATGAGCCAGCCTGCGTACGGTTTCGGTGGCGGTATAGAAGGGATGAATGGGAAATTTGCCGTTCGTGGCGAGCAGAAAGAAGCGGGTGGCTATGGGAAATCCCTGAAAGAAGATTATCGTTATTTCTATGGTGCAAGTGTGGGCATGGCTGGTCGTGGAGAAGCAATTCCGGTGTACGATAACCGTTGCGAAATTGATCCTGACGTGGTAGATAAATTTGGCATCCCCGTGTTGAAATTTAATGTGAAGTGGAGCGATCATGAGATTTTGCAAGCCAAACACATGAAAGAAACCTTCGACGAAATGATGCACAACATGGGGGCTATTGTAACTTGGGGTGGTGATTATAACAAGGAGAATAACTACGGATTAGAATCGCCGGGTAAAATTATTCACGAAGCTGGAACTGCTCGTATGGGTAGCGATCCTAAAACATCAGCTTTAAATAAATATAATCAAGCCCACGATTGTAAGAACTTATTTGTAGTAGACGGCGCGGCCTTTACTTCGCAGGCGGATAAAAATATTACTTGGACCATTTTGGCACTTTCAATGAGAGCTAGCGAATACATTATTTCTGAAATGAAAAAACAAAATTTATAAGCCATGAACAGAAGAGAAACGTTAAAAATGTTGGGCGTTGGTGCCATTTCTGCTACTGCATTGGTAAGTGGCTGTAAACCTAGTGAAGAGAAGAAGGAAATAGCAGCTGGTGATCCAGAATTTACCTACGACCGGGCGAAAGAGGAAATTGAAAGAGAAAAGGAGTTGTTGGCTCAAGGTAAGTTTTTCAGTAAGGAAGAAATGGCTACCATTACCATACTGTCGGATATTATTATCCCGAAAGATGAGGTAAGCGGTAGTGCTTCTGATGCTAAAGTGCCAGATTTTATTGAGTTTATTGTGAAGGATATGCCTTATCATCAAATCCCGATGCGTGGTGGTTTGCGTTGGGTAGATATGCAGTGTTTGAACCTTTTTGGAAAGCCGTTTAGAGATTGTAGCGACAAGCAGCAAATTGACCTAGTAGACATGATTGCCTACCCGAATAAAGCAAAACCTGAAATGAGCCAAGGCGTGGCATTTTTTAACCGCTTGCGCAATTTGGTAGCTTCAGGTTTTTATACTTCAGAAATTGGCGTGGCTGATATTGGTTATGCTGGTAATGCGCCAAATCAATGGAATGGCGTACCTGATGAGGTGCTGAAACAGTATAAATTAGCTTACACAGAAAAGCAGTTGAAAGAATGTGTGAAGTTTGATAGTTAGTGACTAGGGGTTAGGTATTAGTGGTCAGGTATCAGAATTTAGTCGCAGTTACTTATTATATTCTTGCCGTCATTTCGAACGTAGAGAGAAATCTAGCAAAATGTATAGCATCATGTTAGATTTCTCTTCATTACACGCATCGAAATGACTAGCTGGTTAAAACTTTATAGTCCTTATACTATTTTGCCGTCATTGCGAGGAACGAAGCAATCTTACAACGGTAGTAATTATTCGGATTAGGATTGCTTCGTTCCTCGCAATGACGGTTGTATTATCGGTGCTACAACTCCCCAACAAATTCCTTCATTGCCAAGCCTGGGTTTCCAGTTTTCATAAAGTTTTCTCCAATTAAGAAACCTTGAAAACCAACTTCCTTCAAATCTTTAATGGTCTGCGGATTGCTAATGGCACTTTCCGAAATCTTTAAGAACTCATTAGGGATTTTATTCACCAAATCGAATGAAGTTTGAATATTGACTGTGAAATCTCCTAGGTTTCTATTGTTTACGCCAATGGCATCTAAATGAGGACAAATGCTTCTTTCTAGTTCAGCTAAGTCATGCACTTCCAATAATACATTTAAGCCTAGGCTTTGTGCCAATTTACCATAATCAGCAATTTGTTGTGGTGTTAAAATAGCTGCAATTAGTAAAATGATATCAGCTCCCCAAGCTTTTGCTTCTAAGATTTGATATTCATCGATCATAAAGTCCTTCCTTAAAATAGGAATTTCATTTACGCTGCGGGCTTGCAACAAATCTTCCTTTTGGCCACCAAAAAAATCAGTATCTGTCAATACGGAAAGTGCCGAAGCACCAGCCAAATTATAGGCTTGCGTAATTGCTTTTACATCGGCTTCGCCATTAATTACACCTTTTGAGGGCGACTGTTTTTTGAATTCGGCAATAATGCCAGTTCTATCCTCAGCTAAAAGAAAATCCTTAAAACGATATGGAGTTCTACCGAAAGTAGAATGGCTTTCTAAGTCTTTTACACTTAGTTGTTGTTTGGCAATTGCAACTTCTTCTTTTTTACGTAGAACGATTTTGTCTAAAATATTTTGGCTCATGGTTTTTATCTCGGTCATTATTGCGAGGTACTTATGATCTATGTTCTTCGCATTTTTAACTATCATTTTTTTACTTTCAACTTCCCTCCAACCAGTTTTTCATCATCTGCTTTCCCTCTGGTGTTAGCACACTTTCAGGATGGAACTGCACGCCACACACATCTAATTCCTTATGTCTAACCGACATGATTTGCCCATCGGTATCTACAGAGGTAATTGCTAAGCTATCCGGTAAATGAGCAGGATCTACCACCCAGCTATGGTAACGACCAACTTCAAAAGGAGCCGTGATTTCTTTAAATAGAAGCTCATCTTCTACGGTTTTGGTTACAGGCGTAGCGATACCATGCATTGGCCTGCCTAAATTCAATAAGCTGCCTCCAAAAGCTTGGGCTATGGCCTGCTGACCTAAGCAAACACCCATGATGCTTTTAGTTGGTGCATATGTCTTAATCACATCCAATAATAAGCCTGCTTCCTCAGGTATGCCTGGTCCGGGAGAAAGCAAAATTTTATCATATTTAGCTACATCAGCTAGCTCAAATTTATCGTTTCTCCAAACCTCGGTTTCGTAACCTAATTCGTTAATTAAATGTACTAAATTGTAGGTGAAACTATCGTAGTTATCTATCACTAAAACCACTCCTTTATTCCCGTTCTGGGAAATATTTTCATTACTCATATTTTTAATTTTACCGCGAAGGCACTAAGAACACTAAGTTTTTCTTTGTGTAATTTGTGTCTTTGTGGTTATTTCTAAATTTCAGTTGCCATTTCAATTGCTTTACGCAAAGCGGCAATTTTATTGTTTACTTCGTTCAATTCTGTTTCGGCAACAGAATCAGCTACAATACCAGCACCAGCTCTATAGTGCAGCTTGTTATTTTTGCTCATGAAAGTTCTGATCATGATGGCATGGTTAAAATCATCGTTAAACCCCATGTAGCCAATAGCACCAGCATAAAAATTACGACCTAAGTTTTCATTCTCGTCAATCAATTGCATAGCTCTGTATTTTGGTGCACCGCTCAATGTTCCAGCCGGATAAGTATCTGCGACTACCTTGAAAGAACTGCCCTTATCTTGCAATTGTCCGCTTACTTTAGAAACCAAATGGATTAAATGCGAATAGTACTGCACTTCTTTAAATGACTTCACCTCCACTTGCTTGCAATGGCGACTTAAATCATTTCTTGCTAAATCAACCAACATCACATGCTCAGCACTTTCTTTTGGGTCATTTTCTAAAGCTTTGGCAATTTTAGCGTCCTCTTTGTCATTGCCGCTACGTTTAAAAGTACCTGCAATAGGGAAGATATTAGCAGTTTTGTTTTTAATGGTAATTTGTGCTTCAGGTGAAGAACCGAACAGTTTAAAGCTACCGTAATCGAAATAGAATAAATAAGGAGATGGATTGATAGAACGTAGACAACGATAAACGTTAAATTCATCACCCAGAAATCCTTGCGTAAATGCTCTTGACGGTACAATTTGGAAAACATCGCCTCGGTAGATGTGTTTTTTCAGTTTCTCTACCATATTGATGAAACCCTCATCAGTTAAATTTGAACTTTCTTCTCCGTTAATGCTAAAGCCATATTCCGGGAAGTTTTTGTTCTGAATGATGTATTCCATCTTGCTCAAGCCATCACTGTCGTCATCGTTAAAAGTATTTTTAAACAAAGTGATTTGGTTTTTGAAATGATCGATAGCAATGATATACCTGTAAATATGGTATTGCATTTCAGGAATTTTATCTTCTTCTGGCGTAGCCGATGAAAACTGAATATCCTCAAAATATTGAATGGTATTCCAAGTGAAGTAACCAAACAAACCACTAGAGATGTGTTTTGAGTCTGGAGAAGAAATCTGCTCGAATTTTCCTTTAAAAGCGGTAATTTCTTCAGACAGATTAAAATCTCTTTTTATTTCCACTTTCCCATCAGGGTAGGTAATGCTCAGTTCGCCGTTTTTAAGGATCATTCCTGCTACGGGTTCTGCGCAAACATAACTGGTCGCATTCTCACGACTGTGGTAGTCGGAACTTTCCAATAATATGGTATTGGTGAAAACATCTCTTAAACGTAGATAAATGCTAACAGGAGTGGTGGTGTCTGCTAACCTTTTCTTACTATAAGTATGTATTTTGTAATTGTTCATTTTCGATATAAAATAAAAAACCCGACGTGTGGTTCCGTCGGGTTTAAATGTGGTTTAAGTTTAGGTTTAGATTGATAAACTATATTTTGCACAAGTCATTGACGAAACTTTCTTTCGAATTACTACGCCAGTGCCAAGTGTTTGTGTTGTTAATCATCGTTAAGCAAATTTATACAAAATGTTAAATAATCAAAATATTTTGAAAAATTTTATTGTTTTAGTCGCAGAGACACGGATAACTTTATGAAATCCGCAATGGAATTAACTGTGCATCTGTGGCAATATATATTTATGAAACTCCAAAAAAGCTTCTCGTCGGGTCATTCTTTACCATCATTGCAATAGAAGCAATAATTAAAATTAAGGCGATGCCGAAGAAAATAGCTACGACTTTGTGTTTTGCAACGCCATCAGCAATTTTTTTAGATTTTGAATTCCCAATCGTAATTAAAACAATAGCTATAATCATAATGGCTATGTGTTCCATTTTCCAATAACGATACAACGCTTCGCCAGTTGGCCCTTTGGTAAATGGACTTAAGAAATACAAAACTAAACCAATCAATAATTGAATGTGGGCACTAATTAAAGTGAAAACATTTAGTTTCCTATTACCTTCGGTATATCCTTTTTTGCCCAACCAACCAGTTAGCGCCTGTACAAATGCAACCACTAATAAAATTAGAACAATGTAGCGCCAGCCAGAGTGCGCACTTTTTAGTATCTCGTATAAACCCATGTTTTGTTTTTTTAATTTTCAAAAATAGGAATTTAATTGAGCTGTTGTATAAGTAGCAGATTTAGAGATTAATTTATAATCGTTTTAATTTACCGTTTTTTGTCTCTTTTATTCTTCGAGCTAAATAAACCACAAAGTTTTGAAGCTTTTGAAGAGTACACAAAGGCTTTTTAGTAAAAAATGTGTTAACTGTTTAAAAGCACTAGAATTATAAATAGATTTAAGCCATAATTCTAAACTTAACTAACATGAAGAAAATTTTACTAGCGTTTGCGTTGGTATTTTCTGCTGTATTTGTATTAGCGCAACAAACTTATCCTGTAAATGGTTCTTTTGATGTGCGTTCCGGGCAATATGCCTTTACCAATGCAACTATTGTAGTAAATGCAAACCAAACCATCAGTAATGGCATTTTGCTAATTAAAAACCAGGTTATCCAATCTGTTGGAACTGATACCTCTGTCCCGAAAGGCTATGTGGTAATTAATTTAAAGGGAAAATACATTTATCCTTCACTAATTGATGCTTTCACCAGCTATGGTATTCCTGTGGATCCAAGTGCTGCACAACGTGGTTTTGGTGGACAACGCCAATCTATTTTTACATCTACAAAAAAGGGGGCTTACAATTGGAATGCGGCTATTAGGCCAGAGACAGAAGTAAGAACGATCTTTTCTATCGATAGCAAAAAAGCAGATGATTTACGTAAAGCGGGTTTTGGTAGTGTAAACGTGATCAATCGCGATGGTATTGCCCGTGGTACTTCTGCCGCAGTTACTTTGAACGACGAGTTTGAACACAAGGTGGTGTTGAGAGATCAAAGCGCAGCAAACTATTCATTCAGCAAAGGAAGTTCAACTAACGATTATCCAACTTCGTTGATGGGGTCTATCGCTTTGTTGCGCCAAACTTATTTGGATGCAGCTTGGTATAAAAACCAAAAAGAAGAATACAACATTTCGTTGGATGAATTTAATAAGCAACAAAACTTACCACAAATTTTCGAGGCTGATGGTTGGCAAAATATTCTGCGTGCCGATAAAATTGGTAAAGAATTTGGCAAGCAATACATCATCAAGTCTAATGGAGATGAGTACCAACGTATTGATGCTGTGAAAGCAACTGGAGCGAGTTTAATTATCCCAATCACCTATCCAAAAGCTTATGATGTAGAAGACCCAGCAGAAGCTAGAAATGTAACTTTGGCGCAAATGAAAGCATGGGAAATGGCATCTTCAAATCCTGGTATCCTAGAAAAAGCTGGAATTAACTTTGCACTTACCTCTTTTGGCTTAGATAACGCCCGAGAGTTTTGGGCAAATATCCGTACCGCAATTGAAAGCGGATTGACAGAAAAACAAGCTCTGCTTGCGGTAACTGAAGTGCCAGCTAAATTATTAGGCATTAGCGATAAAGTAGGTTCTATCGAGAAAGGTAAGCTAGCTAACTTCTTAATCACTTCAGATAATTTATTTAAAAGCACTAATATTATCCACGAAAATTGGGTGCAGGGCAAGCGTTACATCGTAAACAAGATGGACGTAAGCGATTTGAAGGGTATTTATAATTTAAACGTTGATGGCGTTGGTGCTTTGATTTTAAAGGTTACTGGTGCTACAACTGCTTCGATTGAAAGAAGCGGAGCTGATAGTGTTAAAACTACCGCAACTTTGGGTCGTAATGGCGACTGGATTACTTTAAGTTTCAACCTAAAGAAAAATCCGAAGGGAGATATTCGATTAACAGGATACATTTCTTCCGAATTGCCAATTGCCATGAAAGGTGAATCGGCTTTAAGCGATGGATCGGAAGGCAAATGGACGGCAACTTTCAAAGAAGCTGGTAAAGAAACTCCAAAAAGAGAGCGTTCTGAGGAACCAAAATCTGCTTTAGCAACAAACGTTCCTTTAATTTATCCATTCCAATCTTTCGGTAACGAGATACAGCCAAAATCGGAAAGTGTATTGTTAAAAAATGCTACGGTTTGGACTAATGAAAAAGAAGGCATCCTACAAAATGCGGATGTTCTTCTAGAGAACGGAAAGATCAAAGCAGTAGGTAAAAATTTGGCGGCTGGTACTGCAAAAGTAGTTGATGCTACGGGTAAACATGTTACACCAGGTGTAATTGATGAGCATTCGCATATTGGTATTACTGGAGGCGTAAATGAAGGGGCTCAATCCGTTTCTTCGGAGGTTAGAGTTGGCGACGTACTTAACTCGGAAGACGTTAATATTTATCGTCAGCTAGCTGGAGGCGTAACTAGTTCGCAGTTGCTTCATGGTTCTGCAAATCCAATAGGTGGTCAATCTCAGTTGATTAAGTTACGCTGGGGTAAATTACCAGAAGAATTGAAATTTGCTGGCGCCGATGGTTTCATCAAATTTGCATTGGGAGAAAATGTAAAGCAAAGTAATTTCGGTAGTGGACAGCGTTTTCCGGTAACTCGTATGGGAGTGGAGCAAACATTTGTAGATGCTTTTACCCGCGCTAAAGATTACGAAACGGCGCTAAAAGTAAAAGGCAACAACGTTCGTAGAGATTTAGAATTAGATGCTTTGGTAGAAATTCTGAACAACAAACGTTTCATTACTTGTCACTCTTACGTACAATCAGAAATTAACATGTTGATCCATGTGGCGGATAGCTTAGGTTTCAAAATCAACACCTTTACACATATTTTAGAAGGCTACAAAGTGGCTGATAAAATGAAAGCTCATGGCATTGCGGCTTCTACTTTCTCAGATTGGTGGGCTTATAAATTCGAGGTGGCAGAAGCTATTCCTTACAATGGAAAAATTATGCACAATGTAGGGGTTACAACTGCATTTAACTCCGATGATGCTGAGATGGCTCGTCGTTTAAATCAGGAAGCTGGTAAAGCAGTGTTGTATGGTGGTGTTTCGGAAGAAGATGCTTTCAAATTTGTATCGTTAAATCCTGCTAAAATGCTTCATATCGATAACAAAGTGGGAAGTTTAAAAGCTGGCAAGGATGCTGATGTAGTGGTTTGGTCTGATCATCCGCTTTCAATTTATGCTAAGGCAGAAAAGACTTTTGTAGACGGTGTTTTATATTGGGATATTGAAAAAGATGCGCTGAAATTGAAACAACAACAAGCAGAAAGGGCCAGGTTAATTCAAAAAATGTTAGATAGTAAAAATAAGGGAGGAAGAACTCAGCGTCCAACGGGTACCACTTCTACACTATACAATTGCGAAACCGCTAGTGATTTTTCTAACGGTTTCGAAGCAATCAACTCAGAAGAAGGAGGACACCATCATGAATAAGACAATTTTAACTTTGTTTTTAGCAATGGCGACAAGCGTGTCGGCTTTTGCTCAAGCCAATATTTCTCCTGCCAAAGCACAAACTAAAAAAGTGATTTTATTGGGCGGTGTAGTTCATACGGGTAATGGACAAGTGATCAATAACGGTTACGTAGTTTTCGAAAAAGGTAAAATTACGGGTGTTGGCGATGCTACTGTTGTGAAATTCGCTACCAACGATGCAGAGCTGATCAATATTAATGGTAAGCATGTTTATCCCGGATTTATTGCTCCGGTAAATACCTTGGGTTTAGTAGAGTATGAATCAATCAAAGCAACTTTGGACTTTCAGGAGATTGGAAATTTAAATCCGCATATCCGTTCGTTAGTAGCCTACAACACCGATTCTAAAGTGCCTGCAACTTTGCGTAGTAATGGCGTTTTAATGGCGCAAATTAGGCCAAGTGGTGGTGTTATTTCTGGTAGCTCTTCTATTGTTCAGTTAGATGCTTGGAATTGGGAAGATGCAGCGATCAAAACTGACGACGGCATGCATGTGAATTGGCCAACGGTCCCTCGTGGTAGGGGCGGAAGAACTGGTTTTTCTTCGGAATCAATAACCGAACGCATACAGGGCGCAATTTCAGAATTGAGCAGTTTCTTCGCTGAAGCAAAAGCTTATAACGAAGGTGCTAAACCTGCCGAGACCAATACCCGCATGGCAGCAATGGCGAAGTTGTTTAAGGGTGAGCAGAAGTTATATATTACAGCCAACACACAAAAAGATATTGTTGCTGCGGTAAATTTTGCAAAGAAATTTAATGTCACACCAGTAATTATTGGCGGTAGTGACGCTTATTTGATTACAGACTTTTTAAAGCAAAACAATGTGGCCGTAATTGTAAAACAACCACATGCCTTACCAAATAATATAGATGACGACGTAAACATGCCTTATAAAAATGCAGCTATCTTATATAATGCAGGCGTAACAGTAGCGGTAAGTATTGATGATTTTTGGCAGCAACGGAATTTGCCTTTTATGGCGGGCACAGTGGCAGCCTGGGGCTTAGATAAAGAAAAAGCTTTGCAGACGATCACCTTAAATACAGCAAAAATTTTAGGTATAGACAAAACTGTTGGAAGCCTGGAGATTGGTAAAGATGCTACCTTATTTATTTCAACTGGCGATGCTTTGGATATGAAATCTAACAAAATAGAGAAAGCTTTTATTCAAGGCAGGGATATCAATTTAGACAACTTGCACAAACAGTTAGATAAGAAGTTTAGTGATAAATATACAATTAAGTAAGCTCCTTTTGCAGTTCGCCACATAGATGCTTGGAAGACGGGAATGACATGAAAGATTGCGAACAGAAGCGTTTGGATAAGAAAAAGGAGTGAAGCAATCTTGCCAATTAATCTTCGAGTAAGTTTGAAGTTCCCATAAATAGCTTAAAAAAATCCTTCTAGTTAGTCTACACTAACGGGAGGATTTTTTTGTTAAAATGATTTTGTCTCTTTAAAAGTTTTGAAATATTAATAGTTATTTGCCCGAAAAAATATATAAATGATTATTTCATATCTTTGAAGCTGCATTCTATTAGGCTTCACTTCATTGCTTCGCAATGACGAATGTGTTATTAATTAACACTTAATAAGTAATCATGAAATGCAAAGTTTGATCTTTGAAAAAATAATGAAAATAAAAAAAGCGATTCCAATCCAGAAACCGCTTCCTTAACTAACTTATTATTTATAAAAATGGCTGTTGGGGAAGGAGTCGAACCTTCAAGGGGTAGTTAGCTACAGTTCAAAAATTAATTTGTGGTCAACCCATAAACTGCGTTTGTCCCATGATCCCCACCACCGAGACAAGGAGGTGTGTCTGCCAATTTCACCACCCAACATTATTTACTAAGTTTTAAGTGATAGGTTTTGTTATAAGTAGCATTTTGCAAAGAAAACGCACAACTTAAAACTTACTACTTATAACTATAGCGCTGTAGGGGAAGGAGTCGAACCTTCATAGAGTGGTTGTACCGTTGCCGGATTTCCCATTTCCTCTACCACCGAGACAAGGAGGTGTGTCTGCCAATTTCACCACCCTACATTTTAGTCTTATAATTTCAAGTTTTCAGTTTCCAATTGGCAGTTGTCAAAACTGCGAATGATTTGTCGGTAACTGTAAACTGCTGACTGCCTACTGGCAATTGCTTGAAACAAATATAGGACAATTATAAAATACATTGCAAATTTTTTAATGATTTAATTTTATTTTTATTATATTTTCATTTATATTTATAAATACTTAACAAAAATGTAATTTATGCTAAAAAAGGAAACTCAAAATTTAGAAATTGATAACCTCGACATTCAGATACTTACCCAACTGATGCACGATGCTACCAAGCCATATACCGAAATTGCAAAAGAACTGATAGTTTCTGGAGGCACGGTACACGTACGTATGAAGAAATTAGCTGATATGGGTATCATTAGAGGTTCGCATTTAATCATCGATCCTCGAAAAGCTGGCTATGATATTACTGCGTTTTTAGGTATCTATTTAGAAAAAGGTTCTCTTTATAAAGACGCTGTTGATCAACTGAGCAAAATTAAGGAGGTGGTAGAGTTGCATTATACTACTGGTGCTTACAGTATGTTTGCGAAAATTACCTGTAGAGATACAGATCATCTCCGTCATGTGCTTAATGAAGAAATACAGGCGGTAAAGGGTATTCAGCGCACAGAAACGCTAATCTCTTTAGAAGAAAGTATTAAAAGACAAATTGAGTTGATATAGACGGTTTTTAAATATCACAAAAAAGGAGTATAAATTGAGATTTTATTAATAGCTTAGTTCGTTCTAAGTTTTTGTTGAAAATTTATCCTAAATATGCCGTCCCCAAATTTTAAAACAAGTCGAGATAAAAAGTTGATTTTGTTGGTTGATGACGAGATTACCGTACTCAAGCTTTTAGAATTTATTCTGAAGAAGGATTATAATTTGGTCATTCATAATAACGGTTTAGAGGCTATTAGTTGGATGGATGAAGGGCATATGCCTGATCTTATCATTTCCGATCTGGAGATGCCTTACGTAGATGGGATTGATTTTGTGAGAAGTTTGAAAACGAGCGGTTATTATCGGGATATTCCGATAATTTTGTTGTCTGCCGCATATTCATTAGAAGATTTGGTACAGAAACTCCCATATAATTTCGATTTGTTAATGCCCAAGCCTTTTAATCCTAGTAAATTAAAAGAGACTATTCAGAATTTGTTAAGCTAGTAAAATGGAAGTACAAGAAAATACCTCATTTGGCATGCCGCAATCTAGGGTTAACATCATTTATTATGCTAACCAGTACAATTCTGATATTATTTCTGCATTCGGTGATAGCGGAGTAATACGAAAGGTGGATAGCTTTGGCAATTTATACGACACGGTAAATAAATTGTCGGTTTATGAACTTGATGTCAGCATTTTGATCGAAGTTCAACCAAATGAAGTTAACGAAGCGCTAGGCTTAGTAGAAACCTTGAAGAAAAACTGGCTAAGTAGAAATTTAGTGGTCATCTTTTTGTTAACGGAAAAAGATGCTTCAGTTACTGCGGCAGCTTTTGCAGCCCGAGTGGCAGATTGTTATTCGCCAGAAGTTTCTTTTAGCGATGTAAAGTTGCGATTACAATTTTTATCTGCTTATAAAATTCTCAATGAGCAGCTGAAAGACCTGCCAGAAGCGCCTTTGCAGCAGTATAAAACACCTTTCTTAAAAAGATTGCTAGATCTGACGATTTCTGTCAGTGCACTTATAGTTTTAAGCCCAGTATTATTAACTATTGCCATCCTCATCAAGTTGGATTCTAAAGGCCCTGTATTTTATACGAGTAAAAGAGTAGGTACAGGTTATAAAATATTCGATTTTTATAAGTTTAGATCGATGCGAGTAAATGCTGATAAGGAAGTAGAAAACTTAAAAGCAACCGCCGCTAATCAGTATGGAGAGTCTGCATTCTTTAAAATGAAAGATGATCCTCGAGTAACCAAATTGGGTAATTTTTTAAGAAATTCTAGTATCGACGAACTTCCTCAGTTATTTAACGTCATAAAGGGAGACATGTCGATAGTTGGAAATAGACCATTGCCATTGTATGAAGCTGAGCAGCTGACTACCAATGAGTGGTCGATGAGGTTTTTAGGACCAGCAGGTATTACTGGACTTTGGCAGATCATCAAAAGAGGAAAAAGTGATATGTCTGATCGTGAGCGTAAAAAATTAGATAACTTTTATAATAAAAAGTTCTCAGTTTGGTTAGATTTGAAGATTATTTTGATGACAGTACCTGTACTTCTCCAAAAAGAGAAAGTGTAATATATAATCTATGACAATAAAAAGGCTTTTTATATTATTGTTGTTCTTAGCGGTCAATGTGCAAATTCATGCGCAAGATGATATTGCAAGTCAAATTAATCCCCCCTTATTACAGAAATACATTGATTTAGCCAAAGAATACTATCCGAAAAGGAAAATGTATAAGGCGAGCGAATTAAGTGCTAAGGCAAAAATAGGTGCTACTAAAGCAGGTTATTTAGAATCTCTAAACGTATCTTACTTTTATAGACCGGATAATGCGGCTATCGTAGATACCACCAATCCATATTCTATTAATGGATTTCAATTTGGTGTTTATTTAAATCTAGGTTTGTTGTTTCGTACACCGTCATTGGTAAAGCAAGCTAGGGAAGAATATAATTCAGCTTCTTTCTTAACAAAAGAGTATGATATTTTGCTTGAAACTGAGGTTAAGCAAAGGTATTTTGAATACCTACAATGGTTTAGTGATCTTAAAGTGAAAAATCAAGCTTATTTGGATAATAAAACTGCTAGTGACGGACTTCGTTACAAGTTTGAAAAAGGGGAGGTGTCTTTAGATGTTTATACCAAAGCAAAGTCACTTACTTCTACCACTAATTCAGAAAAATTACTGGCTGAGCTAAATATGCTTAGAGCTAAAAGTTCTCTAGAAGCACTAATAGGGAAAAAAATTGAGGAGGTGAAATAAGCAAGTATGAATATAAAGGAATTTTTAAGTCTTATTTCCAAATACAAATGGCTCATTGTTGCTATTCCTGCAATAACGCTTTTTGTTACCTATCTTTTTGTTAAAAATCTTCCTAAGCAATATAAATCACAGGCCAAACTATCTACAGGTTTGCTAGATCCTTCTAGACAGGTAGCTCCTGATGTGCCGTCATACTCTGGTCCAGATCTTTTAATTAAGATCAATCAGCAATTTACCAATATCATGGATATCATGACCATGCCAAAAAACATGAGCATTCTTTCCTATCGATTAATATTACATGATTTAAGAAATCCACAAGCGCCATTTCAAGTACAAAGTGATGATGTAAAGGCGCTAAGTAGTGAGCAGAGGCAGGCAGCCATAAGAGGTTTTGAAGAGCGAGCAGCTAAGAAGCAGGTATTAACTCCTTTCGATAATTATGACGATGTAAAATATTATAACCTGGTAAAATCTATGGGTTATGACGCTGCGGTAATTAGCAAAAACTTGTCTATAAGTCACGAAGATAATAGTGATTTTGTTACCGTAGAATTTACTTCAGAAAATACCTTGATGTCGGTTTTCGTAGTCAATACACTTTCAGAAGATTTTATCAATAACTACAGCATGGATTTGATCAGTAATAAGAACAAATCTATTCTCGTACTGGATTCTCTTTTGAAAAAGAAAGAGACGGTGATGAATGAGAAAAATCAAGAGCTGAAAGAATATAAGATTAAAAATGAGGTGCTTAATTTGGATAAACAGTCTGCTATTGTTTACCAGCAGATTATCGATTACGAAAATAAGAAATCTCAGGCCATCATTAACTTGCAATCTTTACAATCTGCTTTGAAAAATGTAAATGATAGGTTGAACAATCCAGCTCTAGACAAATATCTTGGCGCTGATGTTTCTGCAGATAACCAAGCCATCATTACGCTTAGAAATAAGTTACAAGCTGCTAACGATGATTATATAGATGGTGGCTTTAAGCCAACGGCTAAGAAAAAAGTAGATTCTTTACAGCAAATGCTCAATGCACAACTGGTGAAAGCGAATGATCAATATGTTGCTGATCCAGTAATTGCAAAACAGACATTGGTTCAAAATAGAATCTCAATTGGTATCGATCTAGAGAAGACACGTGCAAGCGTTCAAGATATTGATAAGGAATTAAATAAGTTGAATGCAAAGTTCTCTGGCATGGTGCCCTTTGACGCGGGTGTACAAAAGTATGAGCGTGATGCAGATGTGGCAACCAAGGAGTATTTGGATTTATTGAATCGTTACAACCAAACGAATTTAGACAAAAATATAGGTTTACGTCTGCAATTGGAGCAAGAAGGAGTACCAACCGTCGCTGAACCCTCTAAAAAGCTAATTTTCATGGCTTTAAGCGCTATTGCAAGCTTTGCCATCTGTTTTTGCGTACTTTTTGTAATTCATGTACTAGATCATTCTATAAATAACAAAAAACAGCTTGCTGTAGCCACTAAAGGAAAGATAATAGGCGAACTAAACTACATCAAACCTGAAAACAGAGACATTGATGAAATTTGGAAGAATGCTGAGCGGAGCCAAGAAATGCTTACCTATAAGAACTTATTGCGAGAAGTTCGCTTTGAGATAGACAAATCTCTGGCTTCAGGGGGCCAGAAGGTTTTAGGTTTAACGAGATTGCATCCCGAAAACTTCACCATTTTCTCTGCGGTAAGTTTGGCATATGGATTTGCGAGATTAGACAAGCAGATTTTATTGATAGGCAATTCGGAAATGGCGGAAGAAATCCAGAAATGGAATATTCCAACTGATCAATCGTTAAAAAATGTATTAAACACTTTTACGCTACAGAAGAATAACCTTATTACTTTTTTAAATAAGGATCTAGATGGTGTTTCGCTATTAGAAAACAAGGATAATCCTAGCATCAGCCAAATATTCAAAGGGCTTAAAAACGAATTCGATTTAATCATCGTTTATTTGGATGCAGTGAATAGCGTGTCTGACGTGAAAGAATGGATTCAATTTACAGAAAAATACTTAGCCACTTTTATGGCTGGAAACTCGTTGAGTGATAGAGACAAGGAAGCCGTAAAGTCTTTAAATAGCGACGACAAATTTATAGGCTGGCTAATCAACGGCGTTAAACGAAAATAAGCAGCTATGCTTAAAAATCTGCAACTACATATTGCCGATCACAAGAAAAAGGTGCTGTTTTTTTTGATAGCATTAAGTCTTTCTATCTTGATTGGCGGTTCTACGCTTCGATATGGCTTTTTAGGACCATTGGTTGCCTTGGCAGCAGCCGGAGCAGGTGCTTTTTTAATTGCCGCATTTAATAATCCGCGTATTGCATTTATAGTTTATTTCGGCTATTGTTTTGTGCTTGGTTTCGTAGTAAAAACTTTCTTAAATATTCCCGTTGGCTTAGCCATGGATGCAGTTTTGCTACTCACTTGGGCAAGTATTCTGGTAAACATGAATCGCTTTAACTGGAAAGCGCTAAAGAACGAACACGTAATGCTGTCGTTAATTTGGTTTGGGATAAGTATGCTGCAGGTACTTAATCCGTATGGAGGTAGCTTTACGGGATGGTTTAACGAGCTTAGATTTACTGCTTTAAGTTGGCTGTTAGTTGCTCCAATTGTATTTTTGCTATTCAACCGAATGGCCGACTTAAATCGGTTTATCGGTTTTATTTTCTTATTCTCTTGTATTGCGGTACTATATGGCATTAAGCAGTTGTATATGGGCGTAACTAGCGGAGAGCAAGCTTGGTTAGATTCAGGGAATAGTGTAACTCATATTTTAGGGGGGAAATTAAGAGTGTTTTCCATTTATTCAGATGCAGGACAATTTGGTGCTTCACAAGCAATTATGTCGGTTATGGCTATGATCTTGGCAATGGGTCCATTCTCATTTATCAAAAGAATTATTTTCGGGGCAGTAGCATTAATTACCTTATACGGAATGGGTATTTCTGGTACTAGAGGAGCTTTGTTCGCATTGGTAGCTGGCTTGGGTTATGCACTTTTTCTCAGTAAAAACTTTAAAGTACTAATTATTGGAGGTGCCTTCGCCCTAGGAGGGTTGGGTATATTGAAATATACTAAAATTGGAGATGAAATTTTCCAAGTTAGACGTTTGCGTAGTGCGCTAGATCCTAAAGATGCTTCGTTTAACGTAAGGATCATGAATCAGAAAAAACTAGCCTACTTGCTCAAAGACGTTCCTTTTGGGGCAGGTTTGGGTATGAGTGGAATGAATGGCACGACTTATAATGCCGATAAACCTATCGCTAACATCCAACCTGATAGTTATTGGGTGAAAGTATGGGTAATGTATGGAATAGTTGGTTTATTGATTTGGTTCGCTATCAATTGCTATATTATTGGAAAATGCAGTGGTATTGTTTGGCAGTTGAAAGACCCGAAGTTGAAGACGAAGATGATTGCACTGACTTCTGGAACAGTGGGCTGCTTTGTCTGTAGCTACGGTAACGAAGTGATGAATGCTATCCCTTCCTCCGTAATTATGTTTATGTCTTGGTCGTTCGTATTTATTGCCCCATGGTTAGATACACCTAGAAAACCGTTAGAAACAGATGGAAGTGATTTATAGTATAATTGATTTGTTGTTTTGGATTTTGGGCATTTATTTGGCAATCAATTGCTTATACTTAGGTTTTTTTGGGCTCGTTGGGTTGCTACCTTTACGCAAATCAAAAAAGGAAGCCACTCAGTTCCGAAAGATCGCAGTGTTGTTTCCAACTTATCAAGAAAATATAGTAATTGTAGACAGCGTAAAAACAGCACTGAAACATCAATATAACGGAACTTTCGAAGTAGTAGTCATCGCGGATGGCTTACAGCCTGAAACTTTAGCAACTTTAAAGGAATTAGGAGCCAGGGTGGTAGAAGTGTTCTTTGAGAAAAGTACTAAGGGAAAAGCCATGCAATTTGCCATGAACCAGTTAAATGGAGAAGGCTTTGAAATTGCAGTGGTGCTGGATGTAGATAATATCATGGGTGATGATTGTTTAAGCTATCTGAATGGTTCTTTCGAACAAGGTAGGAGGGTAGTGCAAGCTCATCGTGTCGCAAAAAATATGGATAGTTCATTCGCATTTCTAGATGCTTGCAACGAAGAAGTGAATAATCATCTTTTCCGTAAAAGTCATGCGGTACTTGGTTTGTCGCCTGCTTTAATTGGTTCGGGAATGGCTTTTGAATTTGCCTACTTCAGTGATTTACTAAACAACATCGGTGAAACTGTAGGAGAGGATAAGCAGCTTGATTTTATGATCGCTAAAGATAAGGTGAGCATAGCTTATTTGAACGATGTTTATGTTTATGATGAAAAGATCGAAAATGCAAAAGTTTTTACTAAGCAACGTACCAGGTGGATCGCTTCTCAAGTTGAGTTTCTAAAAAAATATGCTTTCGAAGGATTTGTACAGCTTTTTAAAGGTAATGTAGAGTTTTTCAATAAAACCTTACAAACGTTTTTAGGTCCGCGGATGTTGCTATTGGCGTTACTTTTCGTAATGGTAATTCAATCTTTTTTAAATCCATTTGGCCCACCGGCAGCATTTTGGATCGGCTTGTTCATTAGCCTCTGCTTAACTTTAATTATTTCGATACCTGGGAGATTTTATGCTGATAAAAGACTTTACATCGCTTTGTTTCAAATACCGAGAGCAATGTTTGGTATGGTGGTTGCACTGGCCAGCATCGGGAAGGCAAAAAAGTCTTTTATGGCAACGCCACATAGTAGTAAACCCGTAGAAAAAGAAAACATTTAGTTATGCCTTTAGAATTGCTCATTATTCCAGCGTTGATTTTTGGTGTCCTTGGTTTTGTTAGAGGCGTAAGTGCTTATAAAAGAGTTCAAGATAAACCTTAACATATGTCTATTATCGAAAACAGAGATATCATTGTTGTTGGGCAACAGCCTTGGGATACCCCAATTGGGAGTAACTGTAAGGATATTGCGCTAGAGTTTAGTAAACATAATCGCGTGCTGTATATCAATGCACCTTTAGATCGTCGAACTAAGTTTCAGCAGGCAGATACTGATGGAGTAAAGAAACGAGTGCGTGTAATTAAAGGGGAGGAAGACGGTCTGGAAGAAATTGCCCCTAACTTTTGGGTGTTCTATCCCGATGTAATTAACGAATCCATCAATTGGATTAAGCTTACCTCTATTTTTCGCATTCTTAATAAAATCAATAACAAAAGATTTGCAAGGTCTGTTAAAAAGGCAATTCAACGATTAGATTTTAAAAACTTCATTCTGTTTAACGATAGTGATATGTTTAGAAGCTATCACCTGAAGGAACTTTTAAATCCAGCGACAAGTATTTATTACTCTAGGGATAATTTATTGGCTACACCTTATTGGGGCAAACATGGTAAAAGTTTAGAGCCTGAGCTGATTAAAAAAAGCGATTTGTGTGTGGCTAACTCTGTTTATTTGGCTAACTATTGCAAGAAGTACAATCCTAATTCATTTTACGTAGGGCAAGGCTGTGATTTAACTATGTTTAAGAATGACGACAGTCTTGTAGTTCCCGATAGTTTGCTTACCATTCCAAAACCGATTTTAGGTTATGTAGGTGCTTTGCTATCCATCAGATTAGATGAAGATATTTTGATCTATTTGGCAGAACAAAAGCCTGATTGGAGCATTGTTTTGGTCGGTCCAGAAGATGATGATTTTAAAGCAAGCAAACTTCATCAACTCAAAAACGTTTATTTCTTGGGATCTCAAAAGCCAGAAACTTTGCCGGCATACATTAAAGGCTTTGATATTTGTTTAAATCCACAGGCATTAAACCCACTAACTATTGGTAACTATCCACGTAAAATAGATGAATATTTAGCGATGGGTAAGCCAACTTTGGCTACCAAAACAGAAGCAATGAGCGTTTTTGAAGGCTATGTTTATATTACAGAAACCAAAGAAGATTATGTGACTTTAGCGGAAAAGGCCCTGGCAGAGAATAGTGCAGAACTTGAAAATAAACGCATTGCTTTTGCAGAAACCCATACTTGGGAAAAGAACGTAGAGGAAATATATAAAGCGATCCAAACTTTATGAGTTTTAGGTCGCCACAGATACGCAGATCATTTTAACATAATATCTGTGCATCCCGAGGCTAATTTTAGAAAGATGTCATTAACCACCATTATTACAGTCAATTTTCATCAAACGGAAGTGACCATAGATTTGTTAAAATCTGTAGCAAAATCCTATTCACCACAAGAGGTTGAAGTGATTGTTGTAGATAATGGTTCGGAAAAAAATATGGAGCTGATTTTTCAGCCATATTTTGGAAATATCAAGTACATTCAATCTAAAGAAAATTTAGGCTTTGCTGGAGGAAATAACCTGGGTATTAAGCAAGCTAAAGGGGATTATATATTTCTGCTTAATAACGATACTGAAATTCCAGCTGGTTGTGTAGAAACGATGATTGCTGAGCTAGAAGCTAATGATAAGATTGGGCTTTTATCTCCACTATTGCTGTATTTCGATCAAAAGGACTTGGTACAGTATGCCGGCTTTACCCCTATGAATTATTTGGTCGCTCGTAATGCCTATATCGGTCAATTCGAGAAAAACGTAGGGCAGTTTAACGACAAAACCTACCAAACAGGTTTCTGCCACGGTGCTGCTGTAATCTGTCGTAAAACGGATTTGCAAAAGGCAGGCTTAATGGATGAAACCTACTTTCTTTACTACGAAGAACTAGATTGGTGCGAAAAGTTTACACGTATTGGAAAGCAGATTTGGTTTACAGGGAAAACTTATGTCTATCACAAAGAATCAATTAGCGTTGGTAAAGCTAGTGGCTTGAAAATCTATTTCAATACGCGTAATAGAATGTTGTTCATTCGAAAAAATACGGGTTGGTTAAATACTATTTTATTTTCTATCTACTTCACTTTAATTGCTTGTCCTAAAGCTGTTTTGAAATACTTGATAAGTGGCGAAACTAACTTAGCCAAATGGACTATTCAAGGCTTGTGGTGGAATTTTACCCACGGAAAGAATAGCAGAGAGCTAGGGTATGAAATAAAATGATTTTTTACCTGAGTATGCTAAGATTAGGCAAAATCTGTCTTGCTTTTTGATGATAAGAATCAGGAATAAACAGTTTTTGAAGTTTAGTTAACTTATCAAAGCAATTGATGTTTAGTTTTTCCTTAATGTCTAGCGCAAGGGTGGTTAACCCTTTTAAATGAGAAATAGGTTCAACAGATTCAATATTTAGCTTTTTCCCATCAACACCAGCAAAAAGCTTTAGAACTTCAAGCTTGCTTAAGCCTGCTAATTCATCGATGTTATAAATTCCGAAGAAGCAATCAAGAGAGAGCTCTTTTAGGGCTGATAAATTTTGAATGCCATTTAATGTGGTAATTGATTTGTTGGCTGAAAAATCTAGTTGTTCTAACTTCGTAAGTTGTGCGATTGGCAAGAAGTTGCTTGTACGAGCGTTATGGATATATAAGCTTTTCAAATTTGGAATTTGACAAATCGCTTCAAAGTATTCTTGGTTTATGAGCGTTGTGATCTTTAAGTGTTCAAGCTGTTCAAGACTAGGTAGCACCTTAATCCAAGCTTGTCGAAGTTTTTTTAATTCAGAAGGGTTCGCTTCTTGCTCTTGTCTATAATCAGGTTGTAAATATTTTGCAGAGAAAATTTTATCCGATTCAATTCCTAAAAGCTCGTAGTTATTTTTTTGCCAAAAATCCATAAAGTGCTGTTTTACCTCAACCTCTTCCAAACAGTTGCAAAGGCATAATTAATGAAGTGATAAACAGATTGAAGTAATCCCAATTTCTCACTTTCTCTGTAGATTTTCCAAGTAAAGCCAATAACTTTCTTCTTGTTAGAAGAAACAGAGCCCTGTCTGATCCGATATAAAACTAGCGGTTCGTTAATGCCATAACCGATAAATGGTTTTTTGAAGATGTCGAGCCAAAAAATCCAATCTTCGTGGCCAGCTTTTTTAAATCTAGTGTCTCCAATTACGCTTCTTAGTGTTAAAGAAGTAGAGAAAATAATCACATTATGCGACAGCAATTGTCGGTAGTTTACACTGTGCGGAACTTCAATTTTTCTAGAGATAACTTCTCCAGACTCGTTAATTCTGTTGTAAGCATAAAAAGTCATTGGTAGCGATTGCTCTTCCATGTAAGCTACTTGTTTTGCCAATTTCTCTTTCAGCCAAATATCGTCGCTATCTAAAAAGGCAATATATTTACCTTTTGCTTCTTCTAAACCTACATTTCTCGCATTAGAAACGCCCCCGTTTTGCTCAAGCTTAATTAACCTAATCTTACTGTGCTGCTTAGTATATTCTTCAATTACATGGCACGAGTTATCTTTAGATTTGTCATCAATAATAATAAGTTCCCAATTGGTATAAGTTTGATCCAATACCGAGTTAATCGTTGGACCTATAAAATCTGCCGAATTATAGCAAGGGGTTATAATGGTTACTAATGGTTCCAATTTGTAATTTGTTTAAAATGAAATCTAAAAGATTTTCTCCTCACCAAAATAAGGATAAATTGTAAGAAACGGTTTAAGTTTTAAACATAAATCGAATGAAAACATTTACATTAGTATTGATTTTATGGACAAGAGACGTTTTGTAGTTAATTTGGTTTCTAACTTCTTTAGTGCGCTATCAGGAGTTGGTATTTCTTTTTTTCTAACGCCCTACATTGTAGAGCATTTAGGAAAGGAGGCCTATGGTTTCTTTCCTTTGTCAAACAATTTTGTAATGTATGCGGGAATAATTACCACCGCATTAAATTCTATGTCGAGTAGATACATAACCATTAGTTTAGAAAAGAAAGACATTAAGGAGGCCAATACCTATTTTAATTCAGTTCTTTTTGGAAATATTCTCATTTCATTAGGTTTTGCTGCAGTGAGTACTGTGTTCTGTTTGTTTATCGATCAAATTTTGGACATTCCAGACAACTTAATTTACGATGTGAGGTTGTTGTTCATCTTTATCTTCCTCAGTTTGGTCATTAACGTTTCTTCCGCCGTTTTTCAAGTGACAGCATTTGCACTCAATCGTTTTGATAAGCTGGCGTTTATTAACATTATTTCCAATGTATTGAAATTGGGGGCGATTATATTGTTGTTCTATTTTTTTACTCCTCGTATTTATTTCTTAGGCGTAACCACCGCTGCAACGGCTCTATATATGCTCGTTGCAAATTATAGGCTTACAAAGAAGTTGCTTCCCGAAATACAAATAGATTGGTCGTTCTTTTCTAAAAGTGCACTGTATGTAATTGTTGGGTCTGGAATTTGGAATTCCATCATGGCGATGGCGAATGTGGTGAACACGCAACTCGATTTGCTAATTGCCAACCATTTTTTTGGAGCATCTGGGATGGGGTTTTTATCACTCACTAAGTTTATACCCAATGCTATTTACATCCTTTTAGGCATTATTGTACCTATATTCTTACCAGAAATGCTAAAAGCATATGCGAATAGCGATATGAACCGTTTGAAAAAAACTTTGGACATGTCGTTTAAAGCTATTTTTTTAGTGGTTTTGGTTCCGCTATCGGTGTTTTTTGTGTATGGCGAAGTTTTTTTTCGACTTTGGCTGCCTACCCAAGATGCTCAGGCTTTACATATTTTATCGGTAATTACACTGGTTCCGTTCATTGTTCATGGAACAGTAGAGACGGTATATCACGTTTTTGTAATTACAAATAAACTTCGTATAGCCTCTTTCTGGGGGATTTTCATTTCTATCTTCAACTTTGTTTTAGTAATTATACTTTGTAAATACAGCTCCTTGGGCGTATACGCCATTCCGGTTGGTGCTTTGGTTAGTGGTGTGCTTAGCCACCTAACTTTTACACCATTGTATGCTGCTTATTGCTTGCAAGAAAATAGATGGTATTTTTTTAAAAAGATTGTAAGAGGGCTCGCCGGATTTACCTTATTAATTGCGTTGAGTTACGGTTGGAAACAACTTAATTTATTTGCTGTAGATAGCTGGTTAACGTTTCTCATCAACTGCTTTCTAATTGGAATAGTATTGTTGATCGTTACCTTATTTATCAATTTTGATAAAACAACAAGGGCAGATATTTTTAGAAAAATTAGACAAAAAGTGAATATATGATACCTAAGATTATACATTATTGCTGGTTTGGCAAGGGGACAATGCCAGAATTAGCGCTCAAATGTTTAGAGTCTTGGAAAAGGCATCTTCCAGAATACAAGATTGTAGAGTGGAATGAGGAAAATTTTGATGTGAACATGTATCGATTTTCTCAGGAAGCTTATAAAGAAAGGAAATACGCTTTTGTGGCCGATGTTTGTCGTTTGTACGCATTGAAAAATATGGGGGGAATTTACCTCGATACTGATGTGGAATTTCTACGGCCGTTGGATGAGGGGATCCTGAATGAGGAAGCATTTACAGGCTTTGAAGATAATTTGTTGCTGTCGTCGGCCATTATGGGAAGCGAGAAGGATGGGAAGTGGATTAACGATCTTTTGCCTTATTATGATAACCGTAGTTTTTACTTGAAAGATGGCAGTCACGATGTCAATCCAAACACGGAAATCATCACTGAGTTCATGAAAACGAGGAAAAACGTCAGCATCAATAATACTTTTCAAAAATTAGATGCTTATTGTACCATTTACCCAAGTGATTATTTTTGCCCCAAAAGTTGGAAGACTTTAAAAATAAAACAGACCCCTAATACTTATTGTATTCATCATTTTGCGGGTTCTTGGCTACATAAAAAACAAAGTGTAATAGGGAAGTTGGCTAATTTTTTGTTAGGTAAGAGAATTGCGAATTCTTGGTCGGAGAAATATCGCAATAAAAAAATGTTTTAAGCACCTGATATTCTATTAAAAACAGAAAGATTTAGTGTATGATACCTAAGATTATTCATTATTGTTGGTTTGGAAGAGGAGAAATGCCCGATTTGACGCTCAAATGCATTGCATCTTGGAAAAAATACCTTCCAGAATATGAAATCAAATTTTGGAATGAAGACAATTTTGACTTCAGTGGCTATAAATATGCAGCGGATGCTTATAAAGAAAGAAAGTTTGCCTTTGTATCGGATGTTTGTCGCTTACACGCATTAAAGGAATTTGGAGGTCTTTATTTAGATACCGATGTGGAATTCATCAAACCTTTTCCAGATAAATTTTTAAATGATATTGCTTTTACCGGCTTTGAAGATCAACTCGTTTCTGCTGGAATAATTGGGAGCGTCAAAGATGGCGAATGGGTAAGTAACTTACTTTCTTTTTATCCAACTAAGAGTTTTTATAAAACTGATGGTAGTCTGGATGTAAATCCGATTACTGAATTAATTACAGCTTCTTTAGGTAAAGAGAAGGGAATATTACCAAATAACACTTACCAAAAAATTGAAGGTTATTGTACCATTTATCCGAGCGAATATTTTTATCCTAAAAGTTGGAAAACTTTAAAGATGAACATTACTCCAAATACCTATTGCATACATCATTTTGCAGGTTCTTGGATTGATCATAATTATACTTTCTTGGGCAAAGTAGCCAACTGGATTTTGGGTAAGAGAACGGCTCAGAATTGGTCTAGAAGGTACAGAAAGCTTAGAGGCAAAAAGGTGTAGTCAACCCCTCTCTGCCCTCCTTCACTACCGATTTTGATATTATTCGTCATCCCGAATTTATTTCGACATTGTAATAGGTATAGAATTAACTGTTATATTTATTAAAATTCCCATTTTCATGGGAATGACGCAAATTAAAGCTCCTACTTAAACATTCCCTTTAGCTTTGCTAACTTAGCCTGTAAATCGCCATCAACTTCTTTTTCTTTTTTAGGTTGATGCTGGTGGTTATAGGGCTTACGGTTTTGTTCGTTACGCTTATACGAATCGTCTTTATTCTTTGCTCCTTGCTCTTTACTCCAATTTCCTTTCGAACTTTCTGACTTCACATCTTTCTGACTGTCTTCCTTCATCGATAAAGAAATTCGTTTACGTTCTACGTCAACATCAGTCACAGTAACTTGTACTACTTGGCTCACTTTTACCACCTCATTAGGATTTGCTATAAATCGGTTAGCTAACTGACTGGTATGTACTAACCCATCTTGGTGTACGCCAATATCTACAAAAGCACCGAAATTGGTAATGTTGGTCACAATACCTTTTAACCTCATCCCTTTCTTCAAGTCTACAATGCTATTTACGCCATCAGCAAAGCTAAATGCCTCAAATTGCTCACGAGGATCTCGGCCAGGTTTAGCTAATTCTTTTAAAATGTCTTGTAGTGTAGGTAAGCCAACTTCTGCACTTACATATTTTTGCAGGTTAATTTGCTTTTGCAGTGCTGCATCTTTGATCAGCTGTGATACAGATACATTTAAATCTTTAGCCATTTTGTTCACTAGCTCGTAACGCTCTGGGTGCACACCACTACTATCTAAAGGTTGTGCTGCATCACGGATACGCAGGAAACCAGCTGCTTGCTCAAAAGCTTTTTCGCCTAAACGGGGTACTTTTTTAAGACTTTCTCTATTCTTAAAGGCTCCGTTTTTATTTCGATAGGCAACAATGTTCTGCGCTAAGCTGTCGCCCAAACCAGAAACATATGATAATAATTGTTTTGATGCGGTATTTAATTCTACGCCAACTGCATTTACGCAGCTCATTACGGTATCGTCTAAGCTGTGTTGTAGTTTACCCTGATCTACATCGTGTTGGTACTGTCCCACGCCAATAGATTTAGGGTCGATCTTTACTAATTCTGCTAAAGGATCCATCAACCTACGACCGATAGAAACAGCTCCTCGAACGGTAACATCGTGGTCGGGAAATTCTTCTCTTGCCAAAGGCGATGCAGAATAAATAGATGCGCCGCTTTCATTTACCATTACAATGGTCGTATCAGTTATTTTAAGTCCGCGGATGAAAGTTTCGGTTTCTCTTCCCGCAGTACCATTACCTATAGAAATAGCTTCAATTTCGTATTTCTCACAAAGCTGCTTAATTTTCCATTCTGCATCTTTGATGTTACCTTGTCCTGTATGTGGATAAATGGTGGTGTTTTCTAGCAAAGTACCTTGTTTATCTAAACAAACTACCTTGCAACCAGTTCTAAACCCAGGGTCAATAGCCATTACGTTTTTTTGTCCAAGTGGTGCTGCCATTAACAGCTGACGAGCGTTAGCTGCAAAAACTCGAATAGCCTCTTCATCTGCCTTTTGCTTAATAGCAGATCTTAATTCAGTTTCCATCGCAGGGCGAAGTAAGCGTTTGTAACTATCGTAAATGGCTAATTCTACCTGTTGGCTTGCAGGGTTATTTCCAGTGATGAACTGTTTGTCTAGTATTTGAATAGCATCCTCATCTGGTGGAAGTACATCTAGTTTCAAAAGGCCTTCTTCTTCACCACGAAGCATTGCTAAAACTCTGTGAGACGGTGCGTTTTTGGCACTTTCTTCCCACTCAAAGTAATCTTTATATTTTATAGCATCTGTTTCTTTTCCTTTAGCAACTATTGTTTTATAGGTTGCTTTTTGCTCAAAATACTTACGCATTTTTGCTCTTGTTTCGGCATCTTCATTAATGATTTCGGCAATGATATCCCTTGCTCCAGCTAAAGCTTCGTCGGCATTGGCTACACCTTTTTCATTGTTGATATAAGCTGCAGCCTCACCTTCTACATCAATTCTACTCTGTGCCAAAATACGTAAAGCCAAAGGTTCTAACCCTTTTTCTCTCGCTACCGATGCCCTAGTCTTGCGTTTCTGTTTGTAGGGAAGGTAGATGTCCTCTAAAATGGTCAGCGTTTCTGCCGAATTGATTTTTTTCTCCAAATCTGGAGTTAATTTATCTTGTTCAGCAATTGATTTTAATATCGCTTCTCTACGTTTATCTAGTTCTTTTAAAGCTTGTGCTAAATCTCTAATCGCAGCAATCTGAACTTCGTCTAAACTGCCCGTTACTTCTTTTCTATAACGAGAGATAAATGGAACGGAAGCTCCTTCTTCTAAGAGGGTTAACGTTGCATTAACTTGTTTGCTTTTGATGTTTAATGCTGTAGAAATATGTTGTAGATGGTCACTCATAGTCAATTTTAAAAGAGGCTAAAATTATCATTATTAAATAAGAATGTAATGAGCTTTTAAAGATAAAATTGAAAAATATGTAAAGGAAATGTGACGCGTTGGCATGGGGTTTGATTTTTTGCTCACTCATTATAGTTGTAACCTAAATTATTTAATCATGGAAAAATTTAAAAAATTATTAGCTCTTTCATTTTGTTTAGTAGTGTTAACTGCTCTTTTCTCTTGTTCAAAAGATGATGACAATAATAATGGTGGCCCTTATGAAGTTGAATTCAAAGTAGCTACAACGGGAAATGCAGAAATAAGTACCATTATACACACCAATGCTGCAGGTGAGCAGACCGCTTTAAGTAGTGTGGGCGGTAATAGTTGGAGTTCAAAAGTAACTGTTAAGGCAGGCGTGCCAGCTATAGGTATTATAGCCAATGGTTATATAGCGACAGGAGGAACAATCACAGTACAAATTTTAGTAAATGGAAAAGTGGTTAGTGAAAATACTGGTTCTGGAACAGCTTTAAGCGCTTCAACCACATACACTCCCGGTTCTAACTAACTTTCAATAAAAAGATTAGTCTTAACGCTGTCCAGTTGGATGGCGTTTTTTTGTTAAACACTATTACCTACACGCTGTTATCTAATTAAACGAAAATAGAATTTGTATCTTTGTAATAATTAATGGGAAAACAGAAATTTTATGATACAGCGCCCAAACAAGAACGGGCGATTTTAGTAGGAGTTGCTTTGCCAGGCGAAAAAGCCGAGCAAACCAAGGAATATTTGGATGAGTTGGCTTTTCTGGTAAATACGGCTGGCGGTGTGGTCGAAAAAACTTTCACCCAGCGTATGCAAAAGCCCGACCGTGCTACTTTTGTTGGTACTGGGAAACTGGAAGAAATACAAGCTTATGTAAAGGCAGAGGAGATTGATATCGTAGTATTTGATGATGAACTTTCGCCATCGCAACTACGTAATATTGAACGAGAATTACAAGTGAAAATATTAGATAGGAGTAACTTAATCTTGGATATTTTTGCAGGTAGGGCACAAACGGCACAGGCGAAAACACAGGTGGAGTTAGCACAATTGCAGTACCTTTTACCTCGTTTAACACGTCTATGGACACACTTAGAACGTCAAAAGGGTGGTATCGGAATGCGTGGTCCTGGGGAGAGCCAAATTGAAAGCGATAGAAGGATGATTTTAGAGAAAATCACCTTGCTAAAAGAACGTTTAAAGCTAATAGACAGGCAAAACGAAACACAGCGTAAAAACCGTGGTCAGCTAATTCGTGTGGCTTTGGTGGGTTATACCAATGTGGGTAAATCTACCATCATGAACATGCTTTCTAAATCTGATGTGTTTGCAGAAAATAAGTTGTTCGCAACGTTAGATACTACGGTACGTAAGGTGGTGATTGATAATTTGCCGTTCTTGCTATCCGATACGGTGGGGTTTATTCGTAAATTACCTCACCATTTAGTGGAGTGTTTCAAATCAACCTTAGATGAAGTTCGTGAAGCGGATATTTTGGTGCACGTAGTAGATGTTTCGCATCCTAATTTTGAAGACCAGATACATACGGTTAACGAAACATTGAAAGATTTGGGCGCTAGAGATAAGGAAACAATCATGGTTTTTAATAAGATTGATGCTTACGTAGTGCCAGAACAAGATCATTCACTAGATGTAGATGAACAACGTGAACCTTTAACTTTGGCAGATTTTAAGAAAACTTGGATGGGCCAAAATAATGCTCCAGCTATTTTTATATCAGCTACGAGAAAAGAAAATTTAGAAGAATTTAGAACGCTATTGTACGATAAAGTAAAGGATATTCATACTACACGTTATCCGTATGATAAGCTGCTTTATTAATAAATATTAATCGCCTCGTCATGCTGAATTTATTTCAGCATCGGTTTAACTGACCCTGAAATAAGTTTAGGGTGACGGCAAGAATACAACAAATTATGGAAAGTAACAGACAAAAGAAGTTTGCAGGATTATTACAGGAAGAATTGGCGTCAATTTTTCAAAGAGAAGGTGCGGCTTACTTGCCAAATACATTGGTAACCATTACTAAGGTTCGTGTATCGCCAGATTTGGCGGTGGCTAAAGTGTATCTTAGTTTCTTTAACACGAACAATACTAGCTTATCTGTAGCTACGGTTAATTCGCACGCAGGAGAAATCAGGTATAAATTAGGTTCTCGTATTCGTCATCAAGCTAGGGTGATACCAACTTTATCTTTCTTTGTTGACGACACCAACGAATACGTAGAAAGAATGGATCAAATTTTTGATAAAATAGCAAAAGAACGTAAGGATAGCGAAGGCGCAGAGAATGAATAAACACGTCCGGGAGCCCGGAAACTTCATTACGCATTTTTTACCTGCAGTGTTAGCGCTGCCAGGTTTGTTTTTATTGCTAGAAAAATCTACTACTGTATTTGAGAATGTAGCAGCCTTAGTTTACGGTGGTGGTATTTTGCTTCTTTTTAGCGTGAGTGCTATTTATCATAGTGTACCTAAAACGGAATATGGCATTAGATTTTGGCAAAAATTTGATCATTGTTGTATCTATCTAATGATTGCAGGCTCATTTACGCCAACTGCATTGATTATTTTTGAGGGTTGGTTACGTTGGTTGCTTTTCGGATTAGTTTGGCTGATCGCGATTTTGGGCTGTCTACTTAAGATCTTCAACAAGCTAAAAAAGGGAAACCTTTCTACAGGTTTATATATTGCTATGGGCTGTTTGATTATTCCATTTATGGCGAAGATGATAGAGGCTATTTCGATAATGGGTTTGTTTTGGCTATTCTTGGGTGGGGTGTTTTATATAGGCGGTACTTATTATTATGCGAAAGATAAGCCTTTGTACAAATACTTACATAGTCACGAATTGTGGCATTTATTTGTGAATTTCGGGGCTTTATCACATTTTTTCTATAACTACATTTACGTGTTTAGAAGTTAGTTTTTTAACCGCTAATTTCTCCGGAGAGATATAAGTAGATGTCATAAAATCAATCAGCGGAAAATATTAGACGTTGAAACGGGTTTTTAAATAATTGCAGCAGCCCTGAGGTACGAGGGCTATAGCGTAAATCAGTTTTTTTTGGAGTGGTAGAATTACTGAAAGTACTTTTCTTAAAATAGAACTACTTGAGTAACAAAGGCAATGCAAGTTTCCAGCTTTCCGCTATAATTTGTAAATTTAGGCATGGGCCGATTAATTTTAGTTTTCTTATTAGCGTTGTCATTACAAGTAAACGCTCAAAGACCCACCATTAAAAATGGATTGGAATCTTTTGTAAAAGCAAATACGATTTATCCAACCTATTCCCTCGAAAATTGTATTCAAGGGAATATTGAAGTAGCCTTTAAAGTAAATAAAGAAGGTAAGATAACTTACGCTGGAGTAACTAGGGGGATTGGAGCGGATTTAGATGCCGAAGCACTTCGTTTGATTAAATTAACTAGTGGAAAGTGGACTGTGCCAACGGGTTATGATACTACTTTTTTGATCCGCACACCGATGAAATTTTCATTACAAGATTATGGTTGTGAACAAGTCAATCCGGGTAGTATAGGTTTGGCAATCAAGCAGTATAATGATGATATGGTTTCATTAAGTAAGATCGCTAACTTTTATAGAAATGTAGAGCAAGGCACAGAAAATTTCATTGAAGAAGAGAAAATCATCGCTCTTAAGAAAGATATGGGCATTGATGATGATTTCATCGCCAAAAAAATAAGTATAGCCGAGAAAAAAATTAGTCAAGGTGATTTGCAAAGCGCTTGCGAAGACTTTAAGTTTGTGAAATATATGGGCTCCACAAAAGCAGATAAGCTGCTTGCCAAATATTGTAAATAAACATGCGTATACTTCTTCGTGCTTTTGCCTTTCTAGATCTACTTTCTTTAGTATTCATGACTATGCAGTTATGGGTAATCATCAATAATTATTCAGCGATTACTTTACCTTCAGATAAGGTGCAGAGTATTTTGATGTTTCCTATGTATGTGCTAGTTTTGGTAGGAGCTTATGGTTTATTCTTGCAGAAGAAGCTAGGTTTCATTAGCTATTACATACAATTTCCTTTTAGGCTTTACCTTTGGGTTTTTAGTGTAGGCTTTATTAGTTTGTTACTAGAAGGATTTACTGATTATAACGACAATTGGCTTCCCATTTTGTTGAAAATATGCTTTGCAGTTGAGTTTGTTAGGCTGTGTTTAACTGTTAGAGCACATCAAGTATTAGGGCATAATCATATTTATGGCGCTGGGAAGTAATTTTGCTTCTACTTTGTTGGTTTTGCCCAAGTATTCGCCGTCTACTTGAAAATGAACTTTATGCTTTGTCGTAATTTGCACTTCAGAAGCTTGAAAACTCTCTATTTTTTTGGGATTCCAAGGTAGCTTGCTAACCCATATTTTGAGGATTTCCATTACAGCGTATTCCTTAATTAAAATTACCTCAAAAACATCATCATTTAATTTGCCATTAGGATTGATTTGAAAGCCAGTTCCATATTTGGTCGCATTCGCAATAACCACCATGGCAGCATCGGCTTTGATCTCACGGTCACCTACCTTAAATTGCACTTTCATTTTTCTGTGATTCCAAAATGCATGCCATGCAGATTTAGCGTAGGTTAGCATTCCCCTAGTTGGTAATTCATCAAATTTTTTAACTAAATAGGCATTAAAACCTATATCTGATAGATGGATGCACAATTCTTGATTAACTAAAGTAGCATGTATTTTCTGAAGTTTTCCTGTCGCGGCAACTTCCATCGCTTCTTCGATATTTAAGGGAATGCCAAGCTCTTTGGCCATGCCGTTAGCCGATCCCGCGGGAATAATCCCGATCGGTGTTTCGGTGTTTAACAAGCACTCGGCAACTAGCTTTAAGGTGCCATCTCCGCCTACAGCAATTACTCTATCTGCCTTTGCTTTTTCAATGGCTTTTTTTACTTGCTCTAGGTTGCATTTGCGGGGTAGCTCAAAAATTTCAATGGCTATTTCACTATCGCTAAAATAATTGATAATCTGTTCGCTAAGACTTTCATCTTTGCTGCCAGAGCCTTGATTTACTACAAAGAGTATACGTAATTTGTTGTTTTTATAGGTCATATAAATAATATGATATAAAACAACAATTGTTGTACTCTGTTTTAAATAATATGTCAAAAAAAAATGCTCAAGTAAAAGTATATCATGGATATGGTCACACTCATAATTTGGTGGTGTATGGTCATGTTTTTAAGCATCGAGCAAAAGTGAAACAACGATATAAAAATGGGCTTTTTGTTAATCTGATGCATGTTTTTAAGCTTTTTGTGCTTAAGCCTTATCCCTTTGCCAAAGTTCAATTAAATTTCAAAGGGCAAACTGTGACTACCAACGCAGCTTATGATGGTTTTTTTAAGTTTGAGTGGGAGGCTAATGAAAATGTAGAGGCGGGTTGGCATGAAGTAAATGTAACAGCCTTTGACGAAAAAGGAAAAGAAATTGCGAAATCCAGCGGTTCAATTTATGTTCCGCATATTACTCAATACGCATTTATTTCAGATATTGATGATACCATCATGATTTCACATTCTAAAACCATTGCCAAAAGATTAAAGGAGTTATTACTAAAAAATCCGAGAACTCGTAAAACATTTCAATCCACTAGGTATCATTATGAATTATTGGCAAATGCACATACGGTACCGCAACAGCCCAATCCATTCTTTTATGTATCAAGTAGTGAGTGGAATTTGTACGATTATTTGGTCGAAACTTTTCGTTTTAATGGATTTCCAGAAGGAACTTTTTTGTTGAATCAATTGAAGAGATGGAAGGATTTATTGAAAACAGGTAAAACTGGCCATGAGGGAAAATTAATGAGGATTATGCGAATCATAGATGCCTTTCCTAATCAGAAATTTATTTTCTTAGGCGATAATTCACAAAAAGATCCAGAAATCTACGCTAAAATCGCAGAAAGATATGGCAAAAATGTAATTGCTGTTTATATTCGAAACGTCAGAAAATCTAAAATATTCGCAACACAAGAAATATTGAATAAATTAGAGGATAAAAATATTCATACCTGTTTTTTTGTACATAGTGAAGATGCCATTGCTCACTCCAAAAAAATAGGTTTAATAAGCTAATGTATGAAGAAAATAATTATTGCTCTGTTTGTGGTTTTTACACTGCAAGCCTGCACCAAAGATCTTAGTCAAATAAAACAAAAAGACACTAAATGGGAGTTAACTCGCTGGCCGGGTAAAACATTGCCAACTGCTGCTAAGGCAACTTTAAATATTAGCGGAGGAAATAAAATTGGTGGCAAATCTTTTTGTAATACTTATGGAGGTAGTGCCGTAATTAACGGTAATGCCTTACAGTTCAGTAAAATTTTTGGCACTAAAATATATTGCGAAGCCGTTGGAGATGCGGAGAATAAGTACTACGCAGATCTAGAAAAAGTAACCGCTGGCAAAGTTTCGGGCAATAGACTTTATTTGTACCAAAATGAGACTTTATTAATGGTGTTTGTAAAAACTGAATAACCTTCTATGGTTTTTAGGTTGCCCGAAGATGAAATTGTTTTTCCAAACCCTGAACTAGCCGATGAAGATGGCTTACTTGCCATTGGCGGGGATTTAAGTGCAGAAAGGTTAATTCTTGCCTATCAACATGGTATTTTCCCTTGGTTTAGTGATGATGATCCAATCTGTTGGTACTCACCTCATGAGCGTTGTGTAATTTATCCCGATAGGATTAAGGTTAGCAAGAGCATGAGGCAAGTCCTAAAAAATGGAGGATTCAAGGTAACCGCCAATCAAGCTTTTGAAAATGTAATTGCCAATTGTGCCAAAATACCTCGAAAAGATCAACCAGGAAC
This sequence comes from Flavobacteriaceae bacterium PS02338, assembly GCA_029959615.1. Taxonomy (GTDB): domain Bacteria; phylum Bacteroidota; class Bacteroidia; order Sphingobacteriales; family Sphingobacteriaceae; genus Pedobacter. The sequence goes on from JASCOD010000001.1 coordinate 1,200,848, forward strand.
ATGGATTACCAATGAAATGCAGGAAGCCTATGTCAATCTACATCAATTGGGTTGGGCACATAGTATTGAAGTTTGGAGGGAAGGGAATTTAATAGGTGGACTTTATGGTATTGCTATTGGTAAAGTGTTTTGCGGAGAAAGTATGTTTAGCTTAACGAGTAATGCCTCTAAAGTAGCATTGATTTTCTTATGTCAACAAACAGATTTTGAGTTAATAGACTGTCAATTGCCAAATGATCATTTGTTAAGTCTAGGTGCTGAAATGATAGATCGAGAAACTTACATGAAAGCTTTGGAACAAGAATTAAAAAGTAAAGCCTAATTTTCAAATGAACTAATAAACTATTGAGTGCTCACTCTCAGCTTTTCTATAAATTCTACAAACTTTTTGCTGTTATAATTTGCAGCTCCTTCGTGTTTAAAAGATAGCCTACCTTTCTTATCGAAAACCACTGTAGTGGGCAATGAACCAGCAAAAATTTCATCTGGAACACTACTAGCCATTTGATAAACAGGCATCGTGTATTTTCTGGCTTTCATGTAGCCATTGGCCTTTTCGAAATTACTGTCTGCATCTAAAAGGATAAAAACAATATCTTCATTATTTCGATTTTGTTTATACAATTTGTTAATAGAAGGCATTTCTGCCAAGCAAGGTGGACACCAAGTAGCCCAAAAATTAAGAAATACAACTTTGCCTTTTAGCTCATTTAGGGTAATAATTTTTCCACTTTGGTCCTTAAATTTCAAATCTGGATAGGCGTCGCTCACAATTTTTTCCGTTTTTACATCTGGATTAAATAGACCTATCTGCATTAGCCCCTGTAATAATAACGCTTTAGCCGAAGGGACGAATATAAATAAGGCTAAAACCACTATGAAAATACCATTAGAGATATATTTATTGATGCTCTTTTTTTTCTCCATTCTATTTTGTCAACTTTAACAAAGCTAAGTAAATACCATCAATAACCTTCGCCATCCGGGAGATATCCAGCATTTCCACGGTATCCGTTTTTTGATGATAATTCTTATTCCTATAAAATGAAGTGTCTGTAATCATCAGTGCGCTATAACCAAAATTCCAGTAATTTAAATGATCAGAAAAATCGATGCCAGGCAATGCTTTAGGCCCGGTAAATTTCTTTGTCTTTATCGTCTCTGAGTTCCTAAAATTCTTGCTAAACTGCCTAGCGAACTTTCCTTTGCCAAATTTATTTACCAGCGTGATGTAATTGCCTTTGTTGCCATAAAACCATGATAATATACCTAAAGGATAATCTTGGCTTTTTTTCTCATCCTTGAAATAGCCGATCATTTCTACCGAGAGCATTCCGAAAACATCAATTTTATGATCTGATAGATATTTGGCGTGAATAAAACTGCCCATATATTCAGTTCTAAAGTAGGGAGGTTCTTCTAAAGTATAAGCAACCAAATCAATTCTTTTTGTCAATTTTTGCCCTTTCAGCTGACGAGCCAATTCTAGTAGGCCAACTACACCGCTAGCGTTATCATCTGCACCTTCTTGGTTACCGCAAACATCATAATGTGCACCAATAACAATGCGCTGTTGGTTTGCTGTGCCAAAGGAACAAATGACATTTTTGTAAGTCTTCCTGTCAACTTCATATGCTTGAAAAGAAACACTATCACTGTACTTTAAGAAATCATTTTTGATATAATCTGCAATCAAATTTAATTGTACAATGTTTTGATGGTTTCGGTAGGAAGGAGTTTTGGTGATATTTTTAAGATGCGTTTTAATAGCGATGGTATCTGTATTTGCAAAACAGTTGAAGTAGGTAAAGCCGAAGAATAAAATAGCTAAAATTCTCATTGTAAATCAGGGTCTACGCGATAAGTAGTGCCTCTAGCACCAAATTTAGAGAGGTTGTAGCTTATTCCTAAAGAGAAAACTCGAGTAATCACATTGTTTTTAGAATCAATTACCGAATTACCAGAGACCTGTCTAGATATCATATTACCTTGGTTAAGTAAGTCGCTAGCGCTAGCGGTTACACTAAGTTCTTTGTTTTTCAAGAAAAATCGACTAAAGTTAATACCTAGTAGGAGTGGGTTTTGATTGGCAATCGCAAATCCAGTATTGATTCGTTTAGAACTGTTAAAGCCTATCTTATACACTTTTTCAATAGTAATATCGCCATTTAGTGAGAAAGAAAGAGTTTGGGTGTTTCTATTCGCGTTTTGCAAGTTTACATTTGAATTGGAACTGTATGAATATCTCGAAGCACCATTTAAGCTAAAGTTTTTCAACCTTAAACGTCCATTAAAGCTTGAACTAAATGTTCTGGTAATAAAGAATTGGGTAGTAGTAAATTGGCCGGGGTTAAATATTGGTGGCATAACACCAAATCCTTGGCCCAGATTTCCATCTTGGGTAATGATTACGTCAGATCTCAAACCCATAGCGACGTAGACGTCATTATTCTGCAGGCCTAGGATATTATTGTTGTTTACCTGATTATAACCTGCATTCAATGTTAAGCTCGCTTTTTTTATATTTAACGTTCCGGTTATGTTTTGATTAAAATTCAGCCCACTATTAAAATAACGTACATTGTTGATGAATATTGCTTTGTTGGACACGCCTATATTTCCACCATATCCAAGGGTAAATAACTTTTTTTGCAGTGGAATACTGATATTGTAATTGCCGCTAATATTGTAAGTCCCGTTGGTGTTTTCGTAACGAGTTTCTTGTCTGTAGCTGCCCAGAGTATCTGGTACTACAATTACATTGTTAACAATTTCATTCTGTGATGTAGAGAAGCTGATGCCTGAAAAAATACTGATGCCAGACTTTTCTTCCATATAGTTATAATTGCCATTTAGACGATGCTGAAATGATGGTTTCAGATCTGGATTTCCAATAATGATGTTTTGTAGGTTTTGCGTATTTCGAATCGGTTGTAGCTGGCTTGCTGAAGGGCTTTGGCTATCGCCATAATACCCTAAGGTTAATCCGCCTCTCTTAAACATCTTCATGTATGCTAATGTAGGGGAGTAATTGAGATTATAATTATTAATTTTCTGGTTGAGATTGATGTAGTGATTGTATAGTAAAATTGGACGGGCGTTAATACCAACTGTAAAACGGCTTTTCTTATTGTTTTTGTTGTAGCTTACACCAAATGATTGGTTTATGAATAAAGATTTAAGTTCAGAACTTAACGAATCTACAAAACGGTACTCGTTGGTGATATTGCTTAAAACACTGGTAGCCGAGTTGCTGTAGGAGTTGCTCAGAGAAAGTGAATAGCTAAAAGTAATGCTTTTAGATTTAAGACTATCCTTAGCTTTGCCGATAGCTGTTGAATAATTGGTGCTTAGTGAAAAACTTTGAGATTGATTACGGTTGTCAATATTTCGGTTCAGGACAGAATCTTTCAATAAAGTTTGGTCTTGCTGGTTGTAATATAATGTATTGGTATTTGCCAGTTGATTTGAATTTTGATCTTGAACCGAAAAACCAAGCATTGCAGAGAGGTGGTTTCTTTTGTTTTTTAATCGCTTAGATAGATTTAAATTAATATTGATGTTAGGAGATCGGCTATCGGTTTCGCCGATGTTTTTGAAATCTTGTTTAGTAACCCCGCTCTGCTTATTTAATGAAAAATTGCTATTCTCATTTTTACTGTAATTTGTATTTACGGAGCCATTAAGAAACCATTTCTTGTTTTGGTTAGAGAAGTTGGTGTTAAGTGAATGTCTTTGATCTTTTGAATTTCCATTGCTTTCTGATGAATTGTAATAAGTGCCAAGATCGCTTAGGGTTTCTACTGCTTGCTCTTTGATAAAAGCTCTACTATTTTCATTTGCATTGTAAGAAAAGTCGATACTGCCGGTCTTACCTATTTTATCTCTATGGCTAATTGAAACTGCTGAATTTCGGCTATCTCCGGCACCATTATTCTGTGTGGTATAATTTAGTCCAAGCCCAGTTTGTTTATCGCCTTTCCATAAATTCATCTTGTTTTTCGACCCAATTTGATCATTAGAGCCAGCTTTAATTTCCAGGCTGCCAAATTTACCACGATCCATGCCTGGCTTGGTTACAATATTGATGAGCTTTTTGGGTTCGCCTACTTTTAACCCCGTGAAATTGGCTTGGTCGCCATAGTCATCAATGATCTGTATTTTGGATGCAATGCCTGCTGGCAGCGTAGCGATAAATTCATTGACATCGTTGGTGAAAAAATCCTTTCCATTTACCCGCAATTTTACTACGTTTTTGCCCATAGATTTCACATTGTAATCATCATCAACCTCCAAGCCGGGTAGTTGCTTAATTAAATCGGCCATGTTATCACCCTCAAAAACCTTGAAGGCTGCGGCATTGTATTCAATGGTATCCTGCATTATCCTAACTGGGTTTGGCTTTGATTTGATAACCACCTCTTTGAGCATGTTGCTGGAAATTTGTAGCTGTATATCGTTTAAATCTAGATTTTTCTTTTTACCAAAACTGTAATCTTGTTTAAAGCTTTGGTAACCCATTAGCGAAATATTCAGCGTGAAATTTTCATTTTTAACCTTATTGAAAATGAAAAATCCCTCCGTATCTGTTTTGGTTTTTAAGGTGTCGTTTTGGTTGATAAGTAAAACCGTGGCATCCGATATCGTCACTCCGCTTGTATCAGCAACTTTGCCCACAACTTTTCCATGGGCTTGAGAAAAACCATTAAGTCTGCCAAAAATAAGAGGCAGAAAGAGCAGTAAAAAAGATAAAATCCTCAAAAGTTTGTGCGTTATTGAAACAAACTTAATGTTTAGTTTTCAAGCTTTTTCATTTTAACAAAACTTTAACGAATTGACCTCATGTTTTTGATACGTTTATTTGAATAAATTCGATAATTTTCTCAAATAAAAAATCGCCATTGCGATTGAAGAAACTTATTGCTTAGACATTGCTGTCAGTTTCTCCAAAAATCGCAATGGCGACGAAGTATCTTAAATAATGTTAATGGTTAATTGTTGCTATGTGCAAAAATTTTAGCAGAAAATCTAGTGTCGTCTGTGTTTGCTTTAAGGCCTTTTGAATAAATGGTATAAATCTTTCCGCTTTCCACTTTAAAGCCAGTAATACTAGTCTCTATTGCACTAGTTGTCGAGTTTTTAATGTTAAAAGTTACATTTTCCGCAGCGTCTATAACTTCGAAATTACTATACTCTTTAAACGCCTTATTGGTAACTAGGTCAGTTGCAACTCCATTTACATTTAAGCTTAAGGCTCCACCATCTGGACTTAAATTCACAAAACGGATTTTTGCTTTTCCGGTAGCGGGATTTTCTAAATTGTCTTCAAGCATTAAAAGCTCGATGTTGGCTAACGTGTTAGCTATAAAAAGTGAATAACCAAGTCGAGGTTTTAGCGTAAACTGTAAGTTTTTGAGGGAGGTTCCACTACCTCTTTTTGTAACATTGAAAGCTGTGCTTCCCGAAATAGCACTTAAATAGCCAATCTTACTTCCAAATTCGAAATTGGTACTATTTGCTCTGTCGTTATCTACATATAAATCCAATAGTTCTAAAGTTGGAGACGCTTGAATAACGTTAAGACCAGAAACTTGAATCGGCTCATAATTATTGTCCATTTTAGAACAAGAAGCCAAACCTAATGAAAGCACTAACGCTGCTGCGATGGCTTTAAACTTTAATGTAAATCTCATGATGATATAAAAAATATTTAAACTATGCGGCACCTTGCCATTAACTCACGATATCTATACGAAGATAATTCTAAGAACGCTACAGTTTTATGAATGTTTTTTCTTTTTTGGTTTTTTGTTGCTTCTTGCGCTTTTAAATCTGTTGATTATTAGTGTTTTGCAAGTAGTTGTGCTTCGTTTGAAGCAGCTATGAAGAGCGTTTTATCGTTTCTTTCGAAGCTCTATTAAGGTGATTTCTGGCCAAATACCTACTCTTCCAGAAAAACCAATGAAGCCAAAACCTCTATTCACGTTTAAAAATCTGTTGTTCTCTTTTTTAATACCAGCCCAATGTTTGTAGTGGAACTGTACTGGACTCCATTTAATGCCAAAAGCTTCGATACCAAACTGCATGCCGTGTGTATGCCCAGCCAGTGTGAGGTGTACTTTTGATGGATTGTCTTTTATCTTCGCTTCCCAATGTGTTGGGTCGTGAGATAACAGTATCTTAAAATCGTCAATTGCCGTTGCTTGCAAGGCTTTCTCTAAATCTCCACGTTCTCCAAAACCTAAACCCCAATTTTCAACTCCAGCTAAAATGATTCTTTGCCCATTTTTTTGAAGGACTATGTGTTCATCAAGCAATAACCTGAAACCAATTTCGGTGTGGTGTTTTTTCAGTTGTTGTAAATTTTCTCTTTTGGCAGTTTCACTTTCCCATTTTACATAATCGCCGTAATCGTGGTTACCTAGTACAGAGAATTGCCCAAAAGGAGCTTTAATTTGAGAAAAGTGATTGATGTAAGGTTTGATTTCTTCAGCTTTATTATTTACCAAATCACCAGTAAATACAAACAGGTCTGCGTGTTGGCGGTTAATTAAATCAATGCCTTTTTGTACTGCCTTTGGGTTATTTAAACTTCCCGCATGTACATCCGAAATCTGTACTAATTTGAAACCTTCAAAAGCGTCAGGTAAGTCATCAAAGTACAAAGTATGTTTAATTATTCTATAGGCGTATTTCCCTTTAACAATCCCATATACAAAAACTATAATTATTAGTGATGCTAATAGGATTCCTAGATAAGTGCTGTTTAATGGTCTTTCTGGATATGTGAAATTCCCTTCTGATAAATATTTTATTACACCAGTAATTAATCGGTAAACGTCTGTTAAAACTTCCGTTATTACAAAAACTAGTAAGGAAACAAAGTAGACAAGCAGGGCGTGTGCGCTGATTTTGAATAGATTGGTTTGTCCGTCTACGCTAAGTCTCGTTAAACTAAATGAAAATACTGCTAAAAGAGCGATTGGAAAAAACCATAACCAAGGGAGCAACGAACTGGAAATGAGCGGAGCCAAAGCGTTCGATGCATATCCATTGATTAGCAAAAACACTAATGCGAATATTAAAATTGGTACAAATGGGATTTTTCTTCTCATGTTTTGAAATTTTGAACCACTTTAGACACCTTAGTGCATTTAAGTCTTACTGTTTATTAAAGTGTTATTAGATGTCTAAGGTGGTAAATAAAAAAAGCGTCACCTCGACCGTAGCGGAGAGGTCTTTAGAAAGCTTTCTCCATTTCGCTACGCTTCAGTCGAAATGACGCTATATGTTAATGTTTTTTTATTAGTTAAATCAACTCAACGCTGCGGCTAACAAACGCAGTTAATTCTGCACCAGTTAGCATACCTTGAGACAACAATGCTAAATCAACCGCTTGTTTGGCGAATTTGCTTTGCTCTTCTTCACCAGCAGCTAAAATTTTGCTTACCAATTTATGGTTTCCGTTGATGGCCACTTTGTAGCTATCTGGCATGCTACCGTAGAAACTCATTCCACCGCCCATTTTAGCCATATCTTTCATGCGACGCATAAACTCATCCATGGTAATGGTTACAGGAGCATCATCTGGATTTAAACCAACAACTTCCACAGTATAACCAGGCTTGGTAATCGCTTTTTCGAAAATACCTTTCACCGCAGTAGATTGTTCTTCGCTTAATACCGATTCTAACTTCTCGTCTTTCTCGATCAATTGGTTCGCCACCGAAGCATCTACACGTTTCAATAAGGTTTTCTCTAATTTCTGCTCCAAGCTACTCACAAAGTGACTGTCAATTGCAGAGTTCATTACTAAAACGTCGTAACCTTTTTTCTCTGCAGCTTGAATAAAGCCATCTTGTTTATCTAAATCTGTAGCATATAGATAAACTGCATTGCCGTTTTTATCAGTTTGTACAGCACTTACTTTCTCTTTATATTCTTCAAAAGTAAAGGCCTCTTTTTTAGTATTGGTTAATAAGGCAAAATCCTTTGCTTTATCGTAAAATTTCTCCTCGCTAATCATTCCGTATTTCACGAATAAGCCAATATCGCTCCATTTTTCTTCAAAACCTTTACGATCTGCTTTAAACAGTTCGCTTAACTTATCAGCTACTTTTTTGGTAATGTAGTTGTTGATTTTCTTTACGTTACCATCAGCTTGTAAGAAACTTCTCGAAACGTTCAAAGGAATATCTGGACTGTCGATAACGCCATGTAGCAACATCAAGAACTCAGGAACAATATCTTTCACTTCATCGGTAATAAACACCTGACGAGAAAACAACTTTATTTTGTTGCGCTGCATGTCGAAATCTTCTTTCACCTTAGGGAAATACAACACTCCCGTTAGGTTAAAAGGATAGTCAACATTTAGGTGGATCCAGAACAAAGGATCATCAGAGAAAGGATACAGTTGTTTGTAAAAATCTAAGTAATCTGCATCTGACAAATCTGCAGGTGCTTTGGTCCAAATTGGGTTAGTTGTATTTACAATGTTATCAACCTCAACCGATGTATATTTTGGTTTGCCTTCTTCGTCAACACCATCTTCTATACTATCAGTCTTCGTCCCAAATTTAATCGGCACAGGTAAAAACTTAGCATATTTATCTAAAATCTCTTGTAGTTTATGCTCGCTTAAAAATTCTTCGCTTTCTGCGTTAACATGTAAAACGATGTCGGTACCACGCGTAGTTCTAGAACCTTCCGAAATTTCGAACGAAGTACTGCCATCGCAAGTCCATTTTGCTGCCTCAGCGCCGTCTTGGTACGATAAAGTATTAATTTCAACTAAATCGGCTACCATAAATGCTGAGTAAAAACCTAAACCGAATTTACCAATAATCTCGTTAGCGTCTTTCGCATCCTTGAATTTCTCTACAAACTCACTAGCGCCAGAGAAAGCCACTTGATTGATGTATTTCTTGATTTCCTCGGCAGTCATTCCCAAACCGTTATCACTAATGGTGATGGTTTTTGCTTTCTCGTCTAACTTCACCTCTACCAACGGTTCGCCAACCTCGCCATTAAATTGGCCTAGAGCGCCTAAGCGTTTAATCTTTTGCACTGCGTCAACCGCATTAGAAACTAATTCCCTTAAAAAGATCTCATTGTCCGAATACAGGAATTTCTTGATGATTGGGAAAATGTTTTCTGTGTGTATGGAAATACTTCCTTTTTCTGTTGTCATATCTTAAACTAATTTTTTGCTTATACAGTTGTTTATCAATGCTTGTTCCAAAGCGAATTATAGGTCAAAGTGGCAGGGTTGCAAGGTTTTGTTCTAAGTTTGCGGGAGAATAATCTAAAAGCAATTGGAGCAATTCTTTGGTACAGTAGCTCCAATTTAGGTTATAATCTTTTTATGGTGCTTCCTGTCATCCCGAGGAACGAGGACCGCGAAGCAGCTACGCAGTAAATCTATTTCTTTTGTGCTTTTACTAACAGATTCTTCGCTGTGCTCATAATGACAAGTGACAAAAAGTATTTCCACTTTAATCGGGTTTGGATGGCAAATGCATTGCGGCAACTTGTCGTCATTTCGACCGCAGCGAAGCAAGTGGAGAGATCTTTCGAAATGCAATGTATAATAAGTCGCTTGTTGATTTAACTTAGGTTCTTTGTAGTTAAATCTCTTTATAACCTTACATTAATTCAACGTTTTAACAACAAAACAATATGTATCTTTGCCGCTTCAATGGAGTACAACGTTCATACACTTAAAAATGGCATCCGCATTTTGCATGTTCCTGCTGCCTCAGCAATTTCACATGCTTGTATTTTAGTTAATGCCGGTTCACGCGATGAAGAAGATGCGCAAATGGGCTTGGCGCATTTCATCGAGCATCTCATTTTTAAACGTACCGAAAAGCGCAACACTACACAAATTCTCAATAGATTAGAGAGTGTCGGGGCCGATTTAAATGCCTATACTACTAAAGAATATACTTGCGTTCATGCTTCTTTCCTTCATCCTTATTTAGATAGAACTTTAGAGCTTTTTAACGATATCGTGTTCCACTCTACCTTCCCTGAAGATGAAATGGAAAAAGAGAAAGGCGTGGTATTAGATGAAATTTCTTCTTATCTAGACCAGCCCGAAGAAGCCATTAACGATGATTTTGAAGATATTCTTTTTAGGGGACATCAGTTTGGTAGAAATATTTTAGGTACACCAGAAACGGTAACAAACTTGTCCAAAAAAGATATTTTGTCTTTTGTAAAAAGTAAGTATCGTACTGATCAGATTATAGTTGCAGTAATAGGAAACTATAACTTAAACAAGTTAGTTAAAATAGGTGAGAAGTACTTTGGTGAGGTTCCTGAAAATACAAGTGCCAACGGTAGAGTTACGCCTTTATTGAATAAATCCGTACATCAAATTGTAGATAAACAAATTTCTCAAAGTCATTGTATGATGGGCATACAAACTTATTCGTTACATCATCCTTATAAAACAGGACTGTTGTTGCTCAATAATTTGTTTGGTGGCAATGGAATGAGCTCTACGCTAAACCTGCAACTTCGAGAAAAGTATGGAATAGCCTATACCATTGAATCAGCCTACAGTCCACTTTCTGATACGGGGATTTTTGCAATTTATTTCGGTACAGATAAAGAGAAGTCTGAAAAAGCAATGAGGCTTATCCGTAAGGAAATGAATAAGTTGCAACAAAAGCCTTTAAGTGAAGTGCAATTACATAAAGCACAAAACAAGTTTATTGGGCAGATTGCGTTGGGTGAAGAGAATAGGATAGGACTGATCATTGCTATGGCAAAAAGCTTATTAGATTATAACCAAATTGATAGTCTAGAGACTGTTTTTAATAAAATTAGAAGGGTTACAGTGACCGATATGTCGGAAATTATAAATGAAGTTTTTGATGAAAGTAAATGGACCAGTTTGCTTTTTAATCCAGTTGATTAGTGGTCTCTTCAACTTCAAAATTTTACCTTAAGCCTTAAATTAGTACCTTTGCAGCATGAACCATGATGGTTTTGCCTTTTGCATAAGGATATTTTAAACTCATCATGGCTCATCGACTATTAAAAGATAAAAATATCCGATGAAACTATCAATTGTAGCCTATGGCGATCCCGTATTAAAAAAGGTTTGTGAGCCAATAGACGAAAATTACCCAAATTTGAGCGAACTGATTGAGAATATGTGGGAGACAATGTATAATGCGAGTGGTGTAGGTTTAGCAGCTCCGCAAATTGGTTTGCCTATTCGTTTATTTCTGGTTGATACTGGTGACAATGACGATGAGCCCCGTTACAAAAAAGTATTCATCAATGCTCGGATTTTAGAGGAAACAGGCGAACCTTGGGGCTTTACCGAAGGTTGTTTAAGTATCCCTGAAATTAGAGAGGAGGTTTTTCGCAAACCTAATGTTTTGATTAGTTATTATGACGAAAACTGGCAGCAACATGAAGAGCAGGTTTCTGGCTTTGCGGCTCGAGTAATTCAGCATGAATACGATCACATCGAAGGGAAATTGTTTACGGAAAAAATTAATATGTTGCGCAAGCAGTTGATCAAAGGTAAGCTAGATAAGATTTCTAAAGGAGAGGTGCATCCAGATTATAAAATGAAATTTCCTAGACAGAATAAGAAAAGATAAAAACAGAAAGCCCCGATTAATTCGGGGCTTTCTGTTTTTAAGACTTACGAAGTTTCAAAAACTTCCTTACAAAACTATCAATTTAATGTTTTTCTTAAAAGTATTGTCTGTCAAAGTCAAAATGTATTGTCCTTTTGGCAATTCATTCTTTAATCCCAGTTGGTATTGATTAGATCCGCTTTGGGTATCGAATTCTTCTTCGTGAACCACTTGTCCATATAGGTTGATCAGCCTTGTTTTAATTGATTTCCCCAAAAAATTATCTAAGCTAAAATTGATATCCTTCTGTGTTGGATTGGGAAATGCTTTTGCATTCACTATAATCAACTCGTTGAAATCAACAGAAGTAAATTCGGGTTTAGACGTAACTCCATTTTTATCAAACTGTGTTAAGCGATAATAGTTTGTGCCGTTAAATGGATTGCTGTCAAAAGCTATATAATTTCTAACTGCATTTGTATTTTCTGCACTAGAATTCTGTTTGTCTAAATAACTAAAAATACCATTTGCCCCTGCTTTTTCAATCAAGAAGTAATCGCTGTTGGTCTCGCTTGCAGTAGACCATTCTATTTTTATTCTGTTATTGTCTTTTTTTGCCGCAAAGTTGATGAGCTTAACAGGTAATACCGTTGGATCGGCAACTATGTTACTGGCAACGCTTTCATTGCTAATTCTATCTAGAGAAGTAACGGCATAATAATAGGAAGTGCCTGCTCCTGGAGTAACTGCATTGTCAGTATAACTAACGTCGGTGCTCGGGATGATGGCTATTAAGCTTGCTGAGTTGTTGTAGTCGATAGTTGAAGAGGTTGAACGGTAAACAGCATACCTCACCACTTTTTGTAGCTCGTCGGTAGTTGTGGCCGGGGCTGTCCACGTAAGTTTTGTTTTTCCCGATTGAAGGCTTGCGGCTAGAGTTGTAGGTTCAGCGGGAGCAGTGTTATCTATCCAAGTCATTGCCGGGATGATAGCTGGAGTGTTATACTGACTTGCTAATAATTTTGTTCTAAAACTATTTTTGTTAGCGTTTAGCGTTGTTGTATTATAGTATGATGCCCCCTTAAGGTTGCTAGTTGCTCTAATCATGTCGATTTGTTGGGGGATTTCATTAGTGTTAGTTTCAAAAACCCCAGGATAATTTGTAGCATCTCCAACTTTATACGCGGCAATTCCAATAGTGATGTGTCTGGTAGTGTTAATTCCGTTCCACCAAGGAATTAATTTTTGGAAGTCGGAACCCGTTTGACCTATATACCAATAAACTTGTGGGGTTAAATAGTCTAGCAACGATTGTTCAAGCCAAACTTTTGTGTCAGCATAATGACTGTTGTAATGCTGTGTTGTTCCAGTGCCTGTATCTGAGCCTTCTGGGTATTGTGCTGTTTTACTTCTGTAAATTCCAGAAGGTGATACGCCAAGTTTTACCCAGGGTTTTATTGCTTTAATTGTTGCATTAGTTTCTGAAATTAGTAATGTTATATTATTTCTTCTCCAATCATCTATGTTTGTATACCCTCTTGGTTCATCGGCAAAAGTTGTGGCATCCTGAGTGGATAGGTTTGTTTGGTAGAAATAATCGTCGTAATGTATGCCATCGACATCATAATTGTTTACAATTTCGCTAACAACTGCCTTAATATGATTTCTCACAGCTGTCAAACCTGGATCAAGATAATGTACTGCACCATTCACTAAAACCCTAATCCCGGCTTGTTTTGCCGGATGTGTTGATGGTAAACTGTTATAGCTGCTTACTGATGTAGCCACTCTATATGGATTTAGCCAAGCATGTAATTCCAGACCACGTTTATGTGCCTCGTCAATTACAAATTGTAAAGGATCAAATAAATTTGGAGGAGTTCCGTTATAAGTTCCTGTTAGTAAAGTTGACCATGGAACCAAATTACTTTTGTACATCGCATCAGAAATATTTCTAACCTGAAAAAAAACAGTGTTTATATTTAGGTTTTTATAACTATCTAATATGTCTAATATCTTTTGTTTCTGACTCGCTTGATTGGTATTGGTATTTGGTAGGTTCGGCCAATCAATAGCTGAATGGGTGGTTAGCCAAGCTGCTCTAACTTCTCTTTTTGGATTTTGTGAAAATGCGGTAATTTGCAGTAAAAGAAGGGTTGGTAAAAGTAAAATTTTTCTCATATGCGGTTTTGGTTAGGTTTTTTGTTTGAAGTTAAGTAAAAAGCCGCATATTTACGCATTATTTTGTAACAAAAAAGCTAGCTATCTTTCGATGCTAGCTTTCCATTTATAGTTTGTGTGGTTTATTTACGTAGGTAAATCTTGCCGTAAGTAGACTTTAGAATGATTTTCTCGCCACCACCATTTAGTTTGCCGTTTACTACAGTCCCCTTGCCAGCGTTAAAATACATTGGAAAATCTGAAGTATAAGTATAAGATAAATCGCTGATTACTGTTGTGATCTTTTTCTTGTCTTGATTAGCCTTGTCTTTATCACTAACTGCGGCTGCCTTTGCTATAGCTACTGCAGGTGGGGCTGATGGTACTGGTACGTTATCGGTAGTAACTGTTACCACTCCATTTCCTTTAACCTTAACAGATGATGTGTTACCTATGGTAACTGAGTGAGCATCTTGGCCTTCAGCTTTGCTTAAAGCTGCTGCCTGACCATATGCATATGCGCTATTTACTTTTACTGGAGCTTCATCAACTACCAATTTTAGATCTTTTGCGGCATACAAAGTTTCGTACTGTGTATTGATACTCATATCTGCTTTGATATTTTCAGGAACTGTTACATCGATGAAACCGTAAACAGATACTAGAGATATCGGACCTTTGAAAGATGGTGTTAATTTTCCTTCAATGTTGCCATAAAGTGTTTTTATACTTATGGGTCCAGTTACATTCTTCAGAGAAATATTTTCGTATTGGGTAGAAGCATCAATCTCACTTTGAATGTTGCTTAACGTAATCACGGTAGAGTCCCCAGTAGAAAAACCAGTTGTTTTAAAGGATAAAGCTACACCTTTAGGAAGTTTTACTTTCAGGGCAAGATCTCTCTCTATAGGCGATACAATAATTAGGTTCTCTTTTTCAGTTACACTAATTCCAATTCCGGTATTATCGAAACCAATATTACTTAAAGCACTTAGACCGGCCGCTCTAGGATCGTTTGTGTTTTCTTCTTTGCTTGTTACAGAGAAAATGATTTCTTTTCCTTCGTAACCTTCAACATTTAAATTAGAAACGTTGTTGATTGCCAATTTTCCACCATGTTTTGCTACTTTAAATTCTTTTTGGGCAAATGCTTGTATTACTGTTAAAAGCAATACAGAAGCTATAGTTGTTATTTTGTTCATTTGTTTGTTTAATTATTTGTTCGTTAATAAGGCATAGTATACCTGCTCTTTAACAGCATTTACCGTGAAAGGATTGTTGGCCATTTCAATCAATTTATCGGTAGTTTCTGGGTTACCATTATTACCCATTATCTTTATCAGTTCTAACTGAACAACCGGGTCTTTTTGTTTGCTTAATCCCGCCATAAGTTGTTCGTGTACGTAGTTGTCATTCGAGAATTTAGATAGTACCTCTAATGCTGCCAGCCTTACATTATCATTTCCATCTTCGTTAAAAGTCCTGCACAAATCTGTTTTTAACTTTTCATTTAGAGATGCCAATGTCCCTACTTTGATAATTGCATCTAATCTGCTAGCAACCGAAAGACTGTCTACTAAACCATCATATATTTCTTGATATGGGTTTGTCTTTGGCAGATGAGTTACTAAATGTTTATTTGCTTTCACTTTTGCCTTTTCTTCGATTGGTAGTGGTACTGTTGCAGAAGGACTAGGCTGTTCAGCTACATCTTTCGGTTTAGAGGCTATCTGGCTACCAGGTTTTTTTATTTCTGATGTTTCTTGCGACAGGAATAGGTAAGCTCCGGCCACCATGAACAACGAACAAGCAACTGCTAACCAAGTATAAGCGAGCTTGCGTTTCTTTTGGGCCTCGCGTTCCCGACGCTCTTTCATGTTCCCTAAAATATTGCCTAGCATGTTTGGCGGCAAAGCTTCATCTTCAAACGTATCTTTATGCTCTTGGATGTATTGCTTGAAAAAATCACGTTCCATAGTATGCCTTATCTTTTAATGTCGTAAAAATCTTTTTCTTAGCCCGATGGTACTGGCTGCGTACTGTTGCATGGTTAATGCCGAGCATTTTCCCAATTTCCTCTTGCCCAATGTCTTCAAATAGATGAAGGGTAACAATGGTTCTGTAGCCATCTGGTAAATCTGCAATGGCTTTCTTTATATCATCAATCTGGCACTGAAAAAGCAGCTCTTCACTAATATCAACTTCTTCATCAGCTACAGTTTCTAAATGGCTATCCTCTGCAAAAACCATTTTTCTTTTTCTCAAAGCAGATATCGCTTGGTTTAAAGCAATGCGTTTTATCCAGCCTTCAAAATTGCTTTGGTTTTTTAACTTGCCGATCTGTTCAAAGGCTGTGCAAAAAGCTTCTTGTACAATGTCTTCGCTCTCTGCAGTATTGCCCATTACTCTAAAAACAGCATGGTAAATGCGTTTTGCATATTTGTTGTATAGCATCGCATAGCCTTTTTCTTCGCCGGCTACACATTGCTTTACCAATTCTTGTTCGTTTATAGAGATACTCAGGTGCAAGGGTATAAAACTAATTTCTACTAATTTCTTAAAACTTTGTGTTATTCTAGCTTTTGCATTAAGCTTTCAGCTACTAATCATCGCACGACGTTTGTTTGTTACTATTTGATAGTCGATAAATCAGTTGTTTTGTTGCACTAGAATTAAAAAAAAATAAAAATAATTTTTGGTACACTAAGATTAACCCTAGAAGCACTATAGGTGTAAGTTGCATTTAATGGTAGAAATAGAAACGGATCAGCTGTCCATTTTTATAAAATAATACCATTCCAATCAACTTATTATGTTACTCCATTCCTGCTCAATTACCAAGCTGGTGTAAAGACGTGAGTGGTAAAGGAGCAATTAGTTAAATGGCTTCGATCTTTATTTTCCTAGATATCTATGGATGGGTTGTGCAATAAGATAGTGGATGAATGAAGCCAGGGCAATACTGAATGTTACTTTAAAAATGCCATTATTTAGATAAAAATCGTTTTGAGCATTTAGCCATCTGAAGACAAGTATGTGGGTAAGATAGAGCTCGTAACTAATTTTTCCAAAATATTTAAGTAGAATATTAATAGGTTTTATTTGATAGTTTAACAGGTATCCGCAAGCTATAATTAATCCAGGAATGATGATGATGAAGGGTAGCCAATATAAGGCAGATGTCCACAGTTGTGTTTCTGTATAGTTTGCATGACAAAAGTATAGAATTACCGTTCCGATTACGGCTGTTAGTATCCAAATCGCTTTATAATTAAATATGCCCTGATAGTTTTGTTTCTTGGAAATATGACCTAAATAAATGCCGATCATAAATATCGGAATGCGGCTGTAGCACAGTATTTGAAATCTGGGGAGATGGAAAGTATGCCATAAGGTGATGGACAGTATGGTTAGTAATGCGGTAATGATAGCGAAAACGTAAATATTAAAAGATACTAGGCGAATAAATAAAGGAGCAATAATGTAGAGCAAAACCAAACTAGGCACATACCATTCAAAAAAGGCTGATGAGGTGAACCAAAACCCTAGTGTAGAGCTATGAATTATGAAGTTGAGAAAAGTAAGCTTGTTGTGTAATAGCAGAAAAGCAACTACAAAAAATAAATATATAGGGAAAATGCGAATTAACCTCTTCTGCCAAAATACAATTACATTTTTTGACTGTTGATAGGAGTAAACTAAGCCAAAGCCCGAAACAAGTAAAAAAATATCTACCCCGCCATAACCTATGGAAGTTAATTTATTTAAAAGGTTATTTTGAGGATGTAAATGATATAGTATTACCCATATCATCGCAATACCCATTAGCTCGGTTCTATAATTTTTGATGGCGTTAGTTATATTCATGTGTTTTTAAGACTAGATGGAAAAATTAATTAACCCGATTGATACTTACAATATTAATTTATTTAGATTAAAGTGACAACACCAGTTTGGTGTAGGACAATATTGCCTTCTGTTTTTGCAGTCAGTCGTCACTTCTTACAGGAATTGAATAGCAACGGTTAGAAATATAAGATTGAGCTATTTCGCCAGTGCGCAGTTAGTTTGCGGTTTTTATCTAGGAAGGGAAATACCAAAAGTAGGGAAGGGTATTATATGAAAGAAATGGTATGAATGTGGTTTTCTCTATTGCTCGGAGCTTCTAGCTTTATCGCCATTGAAAATTTCCTGCATCAACCTTCCCCAGGCAAACGGGTTTAATAGAGGATTAGTCTGACGCATATTTACATTCATCATCCTATCAAAATTATACCGATAATTAGAGTTGGCAATTTCACCACCGTCGCGAGGTAAGGTTAATTTCATACCATTAATGCTCTGCCTAGAAAGATTCTTCTTCGCTATAGCCATATCGTCATCGGCCACTTTTAAAGAAAGGAAATCTTTATTAAATTCTTCTACCGTAGCCCAAGGATTAACTCTTACGGTCTTCAAGTAAACGATTTCAGATTTAATTTGAACCATCGCCGTATACTTATTGTCTGTGATGGTTTTAGGTAGCACCAAGGTTTTGCTGGTAAAACCAACCGCAGAAAACATAACGGTATCTCCTGGATTGACTACAAATGAGAAAAAACCTTGATAATTGGCAGCGTATTTTTGTAGCTTGTTACTTAAGTTGGTAATGGTTACATAGGGCACAACAATATTGCTATCAGCATCGGTAACAAGACCAGAAAACTGAACTAATTTGTTTTGTTGATTTTTTTCTTGAGCAAAAACCGAACTAACAAAGAATAACAATATGATGGCTAAGTAATATCTCATCTGTAATACAATAATAGAACAAATGTATATGCTATCGAGTTTCTATTTGGTTAAAATGTGTTAAAAGTGTTACGCTTGTTCAGCTAAATCAACTGCAACAACACCTTTAATCTCAGGAACATCTTTCATAATAGCTTGTTCAATACCTGCCTTCATAGTCATGAAACTCATTTTACATGAGCCGCAGTTACCCAATAATTTCACTTTTACGATATGGTCTGGTGTAATTTCTTCAATAGCTACATTTCCCCCGTCAGCTATCAGATACGGTCTGATACTTTCTAAAGCTTTCTCTACTCGTGCTGTTAAATCCATGATATAATTTTTTAAAATATAAAAGTAGTAAAAATTTAGCAATTAGCCATTTGTTGCACATTGTGGATAGAAATTTGCTGTGCAATTTTCCCTGCAATTTCCTTAAATGAAATGGCTTGTGGATGATCTTTTTGTAATGAAATCGGTGCACCTTTATCTCCAGCCTCGGTAATGCCTTGTACTAATGGAATCTCTCCTAAGAAAGGCACATCAAAGTGAGCAGCTAATTCTTTTCCACCATCTTTGCCAAAAATATAATATTTGTTTTCAGGTAATTCTTCTGGAGTAAAATAAGCCATGTTCTCTATTACGCCCAAAACTGGGATGTTAATGCCCGGCATGCCAAACATTGCCAATCCTTTTCTAGTATCCGCAAGTGCTACTTGTTGTGGTGTAGTTACGATTACAGCTCCAGCAATTGGGAAACTTTGGCAGATAGTAATATGGATATCACCAGTTCCAGGAGGCAAATCAATTAACAAGTAATCTAATTCACCCCAATCAGCATCGTTAAAAAGTTGTTTTATTGCATTGGATGCCATTGGTCCACGCCAAGGCACCGGCTGATCTGGATCTGAGAAAAATCCTAAAGAAAGTAACTTAATACCATATTTTTCTATTGGAAGAATTAAGGTTTTTCCATCAGCAGTTTCTTTAGCGCTAGGTTTTGCACCAACTAAATCAAACATAATTGGTACAGATGGACCATAGATGTCTGCATCAATTAAGCCAACTTTAGCCCCATCTGCGGCTAAGGTTACTGCTAAATTACTCGATACGGTAGATTTTCCTACACCTCCTTTGCCCGAAGAAATTAAGATAATGTTTTTGATGGCTTTTAGCTGACTAGTATCAACTGGTTTGGTCACTTTCGAAGTAATATTGATGTCTATTTCCGCGGCTGAATCTACAAAATGCTTTACTGCGTTGATGCAGGCATTCTTTAGCATATCTTTCATTGGGCAGGCAGGAGTAGTTAATTCAAGTGTAAAAGAAACCTTTTTATCTTCAATTTTAACATCCTTAATCATCTTTAAAGTCACCAGATCTTTTTTCAAATCTGGATCTTCTACGTGGCTAAGTGCAGCTAAAACCTTTTCTTCGGTAATTATCATTCGGCAAAATTACTAAACATTAGCTATAAATAATTTTGTATCTAGCTTTTTGTTGTAATTTTAACACGGAATAAACAAATGTTTTTTACGTTTGTTAGTCAGCCTTAGAAGAGTGTGAAAGAGCATTATAGCAGTAATTTTGAGATGGTTTATGCAGCTACCGAAGATTAAGATACCCAAAAAATATTTAAAGATTGGCGCCTGGGTTCTGGGTGTATTAGTGCTATTGTTGGTAGCGGGTGGTACTGTAGCCTATAGCAAAAGAGAGGCATTGCTGAATAAAATGGTAGCAAAGGCTATCGCTAAGGCAGAAAAAGACTATGGGCTGGCCGTTAAAATTGGTGAATACGGTTTTAGCGGACTAAGTAGTGTTCACATGAACAAAATTTCTGTGGTACCAAAAGATAGGGATACTCTTACTACCATTAACGATATTACTGTAGGTGTAAAACTTTTTCCTTTGTTGTTTGGCGATGTGAAGCTTTCTGAAGTGACCTTGAACGACGGGAAGCTAAATGTAGTGATGCGAGATACGCTCACGAACATCGATTTTATCCTTAAAAGAAAGAAAAAGGACAGCACTACTACCAAAAATAAAGTTGATTTAAGTGAGATCGCCAGCAATTTGTTAAATCAGGTTTTCTATAAAATACCTGATGATATGGAAATCAAGAATTTTATGATGCAGTTGAACGATAATGATACTGCGTTCGTGAAGTTTTTAACCACTACTGCAACTATTGATGGCGGAGAATTGAAATCGACGATTAAAGTAAATGATACTGCTGCGGTTTGGCATATTAACGGGAATTTAGATCCTAGCGATAAACAATTGGATGTAATGTTGTTTGCCGATGGAAAAAAAGTTGAGCTTCCTTATTTAGAAAATAAATTGCACACCAAAATCAATTTCGATACGGTAAGGACGCAAATGAAAGATGCGAGTTTTAGCGGTGGCGATTATAAAATATCTGGCTCTTGGGCTATCAAAAACTTGTTGATTAATCAGCCTCGTATTTCGGCAGAAGATATCATTGTACCTGATGCCCGTGTGGAAGCGGATATGCTTATTGGAGAAAATTTTGTGTGTTTGGATAGCACTTCTACAGTATATTTGCGTGATGCATCCATCCACCCTTACTTAAAATATACGCTTTCTCCGAACAAAATCTACGAGATGAAATTAAATGTGCCAGAGCAAGATGCGCAGGCCATTTTCAACTCTTTTCCTGTGGGGCTATTCGAATCTTTGGATGGTATCAAAGTACAAGGAAAATTAAAGTATAACCTCGATTTTTATTTAGATACGGCTCTTCCTGATAGTGTAAAATTTAGTTCTACACTGACACCGACAGATTTTAAGGTGCTGCAGTTTGGAAAGACGGATCTTACCAAAATCAATTCAGACTTTATTTACACGCCCTATGAATATGGCAAGCCGATGAGGAATATTACCATCGGTCCATCAAACCCAAATTTTACAAGGCTAGACGATATCTCTCCAAATTTTAAAAATGCATTGTTAACTGCTGAAGATCCTTCCTTTTTTAGACATAAAGGTTTTGTAGAAGAATCCATCCGTAAATCGATTGCTGTTAATTTTAAAGAGAAAAAATTTAAGCGTGGCGGAAGTACAATTTCGATGCAGTTGGTTAAAAATGTGTTCTTGAGTAGAAAGAAAACATTGGTGCGTAAAGCAGAAGAAATCCTGATTGTTTGGTTGATCGAGAACAACCGCTTAGTCAGTAAATCTCGAATGCTCGAAGTTTATTTTAATATCATTGAAATGGGTAACAATGTATATGGCATAGGTGAAGCTTCGAGACATTATTTCGGGAAGACCCCATCTGAGTTAACCATTGGCGAGGGTATTTTCTTGGCCAATATTGTGCCCAAACCTAAAGCTGCATTGTATAAATTCATGAGCAATGGTACGTTAAAAGGATATTTGTTGCCTTACTTTAGATATATTGGCAATATTATGGCTCGCCGTGGTTTGGCAGCTGCAGACAGTACAGGGTATGGTTTTTATGATGTACGCTTGCGTGAGGGTTTAAGGCAATACCTCCTGCCTGATTCTACTACGATTGATACTAATACCGTAGATATTGGAGAGGATGATATGATGACTCCAGAAGGTATGCAAGACAAGTCGAAAAACTTGTTCGACCGATTATTTGGAGGTTCTTCTAAGAAAGATACTACAAAAGTGCAGCCTGCTGCCGATACCACAAAAACAAAGAAGCAATTGAGGCAAGAACGTCGAGAAGAACGTCGAAGACAAAAAGAGCAGGAAAAGAATGGAAACTAACATCAGTATTCATCAAAAAGAATTTGAACTTTTTTTAGAAGAAGAAACCATAGCCAAGCGTATTCGTTTAATGGCCATACAGCTTAATGTAGATTACGAAAATAGAAATCCATTATTTATTGGAGTACTCAATGGCAGTTTTCTTTTCTTGGCAGATTTGATGAAAGAGATTGATTTGCCTTGCGAAACTGAATTTATCAAAATAGCTTCTTACCACGGAACAAGTAGTACTGGAGCTATTAAAGATGCGTTAGGTATGCCTCAACATCTTAAAGGTCGGGATATAGTTGTTGTTGAAGATATTATCGACAGCGGCTTAACGATGAAATACATTCTTTCGAAAATTTATGAACAAGAGCCAGCCTCTGTTTCGGTTTGTACGCTATTGTTTAAGCCCGATGCTTTGAAAGAAGAGATTAAGGAACTTAATTATGTCGGCTTTGAAATACCAAACGAATTTGTAGTAGGTTATGGATTGGATTACGATGGTTTGGGTAGGAACTTGAACAATATTTATAGGGCCATTTAGTTTTTTTGATAGGTACTTGTTTTTTTATCTCCTATCTTCTTCAAAATGCCAGTTGCTACACCGCTCTGCAGATCTCTACTGGCAGTTGCAGTAGATAACTCGGTGAAATATTTCATATAATCTTTTCGAGTGAAAGCTTTAGTATAGTTTTCTAGAAATATTGTTAATCTCTCCGTTGTATTTAATCTTTTAGTTGAATTGCCCAATAGCTCTAACAGAGACAAGTCAATGATATTGAGCATGTACTCTATAAATTTTGTTGACTTTCCTTCCTTATCGCACGTTGATAGCGTTAGGTAATATTCCGATTGATTTTTTGAAATGAGCGTTTCGAAAGGAAGAAACTCAAAAAGAGGATATTCGCTCATTAAAATCAATGTTTGCCAGAGTCGTCCCATTCTGCCGTTTCCATCTATAAAAGGATGTATAAATTCCATTTCATAATGAAACACACAACTTTTAATTAGTGTAAGCTCAGAGGAGTCTTTTAGGTATTCGAAAAGATCTTTCATCAAAAAAGGAACATTAGCATGAGGCGGTGCCAAATGAGCTACTTTACTTCTCTTTACTATGCCTACACTTTTATTTCTATATTTTCCATTATCTAAAATGAGGTGGTTTAGTAAGGTTTGATGAGCTTTTAAAAAGTGTTTTTCCGATTGGTAATTATAACTTTTAATTTTCTGATAAACTTCAATTGCGTTAACTACTTCTCGGATATCTTTTTCTGGTCCAACGACTCTTTTGTTTTCTATAATGGAAGTTATTTGTTCCTCAGATAAAGTATTGCCTTCTATATTTAAAGAGGAATAAATGGTTTTAATTTGATTTTGTTTCCTTAGTGTTGGATTTTGCTTAATTAAATATTTCGCATTTACTTCTCCTATTTTTTGAGCAATAGCCGTAATAAGCCTTAGTATTTCAGAAGTAATTTCGTAAGCAGGCTTCATGATAGTATCATTTGATACTATCAAAAATAAATAACTTATTTGTTTTTTAAATAATTATTTGTCATATAATTTTACGAATTTTGCAGCGTAATTAAAACCAGATAAAATGATTCCCGTGTATAGAGCTCGGGATAGGTATAAAATCGTAAATCTAAAATCGTAAATCAAATGACCATACATAAAGAAGGATACACCTCTATTGCCCTAACAGTACTTTTCATCTTCATTATCAATGCTGTAGTAGAATACAGGTTTGCCGATGTATTTGTGTTAAGATGGTTTGTCTATATCTTCTCTTTTGCATTGTTTATCACTGTACTACAGTTTTTTAGAAATCCAAAACGTACGTTTACTAATGGTGATAATTTGATCGTTTGCCCTGCCGATGGTAAAGTAGTTGTAATTGAAGAAACTGAAGAGGGTGAGTATTTCAAAGATAGACGTTTACAAGTTTCTATCTTCATGTCACCGGTTAACGTACATATTAATCGTAACCCAATTTCGGGAGTGGTTAAGTTCTTTAAATATCATCCAGGTAAATACCTAGCAGCTTGGAACCCAAAATCGAGTACTGAAAATGAGCGTACTACTGTAGTTGTAGAGCATAAAAATGGTTCGCCTGTATTGTTTCGTCAAATTGCCGGAGCTTTAGCTCGTCGTATTGTTTGGTATGTAAAAGAAGGCGATCAAGTAACTCAAAATGAACAATTCGGTTTTATTAAGTTTGGATCTAGGGTAGATATTTATTTGCCACTGGGTACTAAGGTGAACCTAGAGCTTAACCAAGTGGTTAAAGGTGGTATCACTGTTCTAGGAGAACTAGCTTAAGTAGTTTAAAAGTCTAAAGTAAAAGTATAAGCCTTGCAAGTATCGAACTTGCAAGGCTTTTTTGTTTTGCAGTTAATCGTTTGTCCGTCATATCCATCGAATTGGGTATGACGGGGAGAGATGGCAATTCTAGCTTGTTTAGAATATGTTAATTTAACCTGCTTGTTAATAGATCCCTCGAAACTCGGGATGACAGGTTGGCTAAACAAAAAGATGATAGCAAAAGCCCGACTAACATTAATCGGGCCTTTGGGTTTGTTTTTCAGAAAATGCTATTTATCCTCTTTATGTGGGCCTTCTCCTACGCTACGCTGCGTTGGATAGGCGAATTCGGAACCATTGCTTTGTACAATTTCAATTACCTTGAAGTTTACTTCTTCCTTGATTTTTGCCAAATCAAATTCCTTTTTCATCGGAACTAAATAGATAATTTGAATATTAAGTGCAGAATCTCCAAAAGAATCAAGTGCAACAGTAGCATCTGTGGTACTAGGGTTGTCTTGTAGGAAACTGTTTATCTCAGCAATGATTTTTTTGAGCACTTCGTTACTTGTTTCATAAGTTAAACCAATATCAAACTTCACCCTACGGGCATTCCTCATGGTAAGGTTTTCCAATACACCATCAATCATCGATCGGTTGGGAATTACATAAGTGGTTTTATCGGCACTACGTAAAACCGTACTTCTAAAACCTACACGTTCTATGGTGCCTTCAATGCCGTCAACTTTGACTACGTCGCCTACGGTAAATGGTTTGTCCATAAAGATGAGGAAAGAGCCCAAAAGATTTTCTAAGCTCTCTTTGGCGGCCATTGCGATAGCAATACCACCAATTCCCAAGCCCGTGATTAAGCTTACCGCATTTACTTCAAATACATAGCCAAGTAGTACAAAGAAGCCAATAAATGCAATGATGAACTTTAATAACTCCTTAATGAAAGGAACCAGTTGATCATCGGCTTTGTTCTTTGTTTTAGCCGCTCGTACCAATAGTACATGAGCAATAAAATCTATAATCCTTAATACAATCCAGAAAACGGAAAGAATGATGAGGAAAAGGAAGATTTTATCTACGAACTCGCCAATAGTGAATACCTCGTTGACTTTATTCTTTTTGTAATGGAAAAAGGCAACATCTAATGGATGCTTTAACTGATTGATAGCAATATAAAAAGTAGATACGCTAATGAAAAACTCAATTGGTTTTAACAGTAAAGCAATAAAGGTTTCTGAGTTAACTTCGTCGGCAAATTTTTTGAATAGTTTAAACGTTAACTTGCTCAACAAGCGAGAAACAATGCGCTTGAAAAGTAGGCCAAGAATAACAATGCCCGCAAGAACTAAATATTGCTTTATGGTATTGCCCCAAAAAATCTGTTCTAAAAAGTTAATATCCATAGGTTATACGAGTTGTTTTAAAGCGATTTCGAAAGCAGTACTCGATAGATTTGTTTTCTTATCTGAGGTTTGATAAACAGCTTTGAGTGCATCGCGAATAATGTTTGATGCATCGGTGAAAATGGCATCGTCGCTCATTTCAACGTTGCGCTGCATTAAATAGGCAAAAACTCTAGCCATGCCACAGTTAGCAATAAAATCAGGAATTACCGCCAAGTGATTATCGGCATGCTCCATAATGCTGCCGAAGAAAATCTCTTTATCTGCAAAGGGAACGTTTGCCCCGCAAGCGATTACTTCCATTCCAGCTGCAATCATCTGGTCTACCTCGTTTTGTTTGACCAATCTAGAGGCGGCGGCAGGTACAAAAATTTCAGCACCCATGCTCCAAATTTTCTCATTGGCTTCTTCAAAAGCCATTAAATTATCGGAAACTAAAGTATTGTTTACCCGATTATTGAACAATTGAGCAACTTCTTCTTCAGAAAAACCTTCCGGTTTGATTAATCCGCCAACGCGATCGATAATTCCTACTACTTTAACACCTTGCTGTGCTAAGTAATAACCGGCAGCTGCGGCTACATTGCCCCAGCCTTGAATAATGGCTCTTTTACCTTTAATATTGCCACCCCAAATTTCGTAGAAATGTCTAATCGATTCAGACACACCGTAGCCAGTAATCATATCGGCCACTTTGTATTTTCTTTTGATATCAGGTGTGTAAGTTAAATCTTCCAATACCTTAGAAACCCCATAACGTAACTGACCAATTTGATGGATTCGTTCATTTTCTCGTGCTTGGTAATGGCCGCTAATTACCCCTTCTTGAGGATGCCATAAGCCATAGCCTTCAGTAATTGGAATAACTTCATGAATTTCGTCGATGTTTAAATCACCGCCAGTGCCGTAGTAGTTTTTTAGCAAAGGCATTACTGCCTTGTACCAGCGTTCTAGTACTTCTTTTTTACGCGGATCGGCAGGGTCAAAGTTAATTCCAGATTTCGCGCCACCAATGGGAGGGCCAGAAACCGTAAATTTTACTTCCATTGTTTTAGCAAGAGACTCTACTTCGTTTTTGTCTAATCCTTTACGCATTCTGGTTCCGCCACCGGCTGCTCCACCACGTAAAGAATTGATTACTACCCATCCTTCGGCCTCAGATTCTTTGTCTTTCCATTCGAAAACAATCTCGGGCTGTTTCTCTTCGTACTTTTTTAAAAGTTCTTTCATTTGGTGTTCATTTTTATAAATAATGAGTTGCCGGAGCATTTTAAAGATGAGCCCCGACTATTTCATCATCAGATTTTTATTTGGTTGCGCAAAGATATAAAACAAAAAACCTCCACGAAGCTAATCGTGAAGGTTATATGTTTTGTTTTAAGAAAATTACTTTCTTAAAGATTTGATACGAGCCGCTTTACCAGTTAAGCTACGTAAATAGAACAACTTAGCTCTACGTACTTTACCATAGCTGTTTACTTCTACTTTCTCGATATTTGGAGAACCGAAAGGAAAGATACGCTCTACACCAACACCATTGCTGATTTTACGAACAGTGAAAGTTTCGTTAGCGCCAGCACTGTTGCGTTGAATAACAACACCTTGGTAAATCTGAACACGTTCTTTATTACCCTCGCGAATTTTATAATGAACACTTACAGTATCTCCAGATTTAAAAGAAGGAAATTCTTTTTGAGTGCTTACCTGTTCTTCTACAAATTTTACTAAATCCATGATTTTAAGCTATTAAGCCGATTTTTGTATTGTTTAAAATCGGACTGCAATATTAGGAAATTATTTTTAAAAATAAAAGTGAAATTTCAATAAAAATTTGAGGACTTGTTGATTGGCTAATTAGCTGGTCTCCAAATCAGCTAATCCTTGCTTTATTTCAGCAAATCTGGACGTCGTTGTTGTGTACGTTTCAGCGCTTCTTCATGTCGCCATTCATTTATTTTGGCTTCATGTCCGCTCAGCAAAATGTCTGGAATTTTATGCCCACGCCAATCTGCTGGTCTGGTATAAACTGGGGCATCCAACAATTCTCCCTGAAAACTATCTGATAAAGCAGAAGTTTCATCATTTAAAACGCCGGGTATCAATCGGGTAATGGCATCTACCAATACTGCCGCTGGTAATTCTCCACCAGAGAGTACATAATCGCCGATGGAAATTTCTCTGGTTACATAAATATCACGAATGCGTTGGTCTATACCTTTGTAATGTCCACATAAAATGATAATGTTTCCTTTAATAGAAAGCTCGTTGGCAATGGTTTGATTTAATGTTTCTCCATCAGGGCTCATGAAAATGATTTCATCATAGTTGCGTTCTTCCTGAAGTTTTTCTATACAAGCTGCAAACGGAGGAATACTCATTACCATACCGCTGCCACCACCATAAGGATAGTCGTCTACGCTCTTTTGCTTGTTGGTCGCGTAGTCTCTTAAGTTGTGTACTACAATTTCAGCAATTCCTTTTTTCTGCGCTCGTTGTAAAATAGAATGAGCAAAAGGACTGATCAATAAATCGGGAAGTACAGAGATGATGTCAAAACGCATGCTGCAAATATAAAGCTTTGTTTACGTTTTGTAGGCATTAGAAAATTGAAGCTTTGCCAATTGTAAATAAAGTTTGTATTTAACCTAAAGTTGTTATATTTGGTTAACCAAAAATTGGTAGACCAAATATAAGCTATGAAACTATTCAGTTATCTGTCAATAACATTGTTGTTTTTGCAGTTCTCCTCAATGGCGCAAACCGCTATTAAAACTTCATTTGAAACCCCTAATTATACTTCTGGAAATGTCAATGGACAAGATCTTTGGACTGCTAGTGGCAATGCTACAGTTAGTAGCGCTAAAGCCAAAACTGGCACTAACAGTTTAAGTTTTTCAAATACATCATCGGCATTATTGGTTAATTATAATGCCTATTCTGGCGCAGCAACTGGTATTAGGGACGTGTTTTATACGGATATGTGGATCAATCCTGCGTCTTTTGTTACTAAAGGAATTTACATTAGTGCTTATGATTTATACGCCAGTAATTCTAAACGTATTTATGTGCTCGAACTGACCACAGATAATAAGATTAGAGTATTTAACGGCAGTGCAGTAGTAGAGATAGGTAGTTGGGTAGCTAACCAATGGGTAAGAATTTCTATCAGAACAGATTTGACGAACGAAAAATTTAAGATCGCTATCAATGGTAATTTAAATGCAACTGAATTCTCAATAAGAGAAACCTACACTCCCACGGCGAGCGGAAATAGGGCCGCAGCATATAAGGAGTTTCATACTTTGAGGATTAATCACACGACAGATACTCAGGTGGCCAGCTCTGATTTTGCCATAGATGACCTTTATATTGGTAAAAATCCCATTCCTGATATTTCTTTTTTGACATCGCCTACGGCTAGAATTATCAATATAGAGCAACCTAGTTATGGAAGTATTTCATTAAGTCCATCACAAGCAAGTTATCTAGTAAACGATCAAATAACCGCTACCCTTACTTTGCCACAGGGTTACAAAAATAGTGGTTGGACTGGTGATTTAGCTGGGACTGAGCTTAGCAAAACATTTAATATTACTACAAATATGGTTGTTGGTGCTAACGTTACAGTTGATAATACGGCACCGCCTGCAGAGTATACCATCACACTTGCGCAGCCTGCAAATGGAACGATCACGTTGTCGCCAGCCCCTACTAATGGCAAGTATTTAAGTGAAACAACAGTTACGGCTACCATTGCAATTGAGTCTTGCTATCAATTTAATGGCTGGACAGGGAACTTAAGTGGCACGCAAGTTTCTAAAACTTTTACAGTGAGCGGAGATCTGTCTATCGGGGCAAATGTAGCCATCAATACTACACCTGGAATTACTAGAAACGTTACCTCGGTTACTGAATTTAAGGCCGCATTGTTGGCCATGAATCCCGGGGATATAATTTTGGTAGAAGACGGAAGTTATGATTTAAGTAGCTTAACTATCAATCGCTCTGCGTGCTCCAATAGACCTATCGTGATTAAGGCTAAAAATCAAGGACAGGCGATATTCACTGGAGCAACGGCATTGGTGTTGGATGGCTTGCAGTATGTAACCTTACAAGGTTTTGCTTTTAGAAGTGCAAATGTAGGTACAGGTGTTAAAATGTTGAATTGCAATAGGGTTCGGATTACTAAAAATAGCTTTAAGCTCGACGAAACAAATATCGCCTCGTGTAACTGGCTTTATATTGGAGATACTTTTGGAAGCACTGCACCTTTAAGATCGGGAAATAACAGGGTGGATTATAATTTGTTTGAAGGAAAGACTAAATCGGGTAAGTTCATTTTATTGGATGGCAACATTAATCAGCAAACACAGCGTGATACCATTGCGTACAACATTTTTAGGAATAATGGTCCAAGAGAAGAAAATGAAAAAGAAACCATAAGGATTGGTGTAAGTACGCTTTCGCAAAGTAATGGCTATACCGTGGTAGAGTATAATCTCTTCGAGGATTGTGATGGTGACCCTGAAATTGTTTCAGTAAAATCTTTTGCCAACACGGTAAGGTACAATACTTTTAGGAGATGTTTGGGTACAGTGTGCTTACGTCAGGGAAACAATAGCACCGTAGAGGGGAATTACTTTTTTGGAGAAGGAAAAACGGCTGTTTACACCAACGAAAATGGAAACTCTAGTGTAATTGGCGCAGGTGGCGTAAGGGTTTATGGTAAAGGACATAAAATCTTTAATAACTATTTCTCTGGATTAACAGGGAGCATTTTTGATGCAGCTGTTACCATAACTAACGGAGATGCGTACAATGTCGCCAACCCCACAGATTTAGCCAAACACTACGTGCCCGAAAATGTGGAAGTTGTTTTCAATACTTTCATTAACAACAAATCAAATATAGAAATAGGCTATAAGTATGATAAAGCACCTATCAATTGTGTTATTGCAAATAATATTGTAAAGGAAAATACTAGCCAAATCATAAAATCTTATAGTGTCGAATCCTTAGCTGGTGTAAATTTTAGCAATAATATTATGTACGCCACTAATACTGCCACCATAGGTATCTCGGCTACTAGTGCACAAATCAATAATCTTGATCCTTTGTTAGAACAACCAGCATGTAATGGTATAAATTGTAACCAGAAAAAGGCGTACGAGGTATTGCGACTGAGTGCGGCAAGCCCAGCGGTAAATGCTTCTACTGGAAATTATAATTATGCAGCTGTAGATTACGAAAGACAAAATAGAATAGGTGCAGCGGATATAGGTGCTGATGAATACGATAGGAGTAATTCCATTTTAATTAGTGCGCTCGATGAGAATAATGTAGGACCTAGTGCGATTGCTTTCGGTTATAGCTATTTTGATGTATTGCCTATTAAACTCCTGTCTTTTGATGCTTCGTATCATAATCAACAAGTAGATATCAAATGGGCGGTAGCTAAGCAGGAGAATGTAAAAAAATACGAGGTAGAGTGGCGGACAGACTTTTCCGACTTTAAGACAGTGGCTATGTTGGATGCAACTTACGGAAAGTTAAACTATTCAGCTAGGCATTCTTCACCGGTTGTTGGGCATAATTATTATAGGTTAAAAACGCTGGATGAAAATGGAAGTGTCGAATTTTTTGAAGAAAAAGTGGTGACTATCCTTAGTAATCCATTGGGGAAAGTATATCCAAATCCAGCTAACAATGAATTTTTCTTAGATCTTGGTTATACCCCGTTAAATCCTATTAAAGTAAAACTGATAAATGTAGTTGGAAAAAGTGTGGTAGAGAAAGTAGTTTCTAGAGTAGCAGGCTGTTCTATTCCAGTGGGTACGCTTGCAAAAGGGATGTATTTTGTGCAATTTGTAAATGCTGAAAAGAAGGTAGTCGCATTGCCCGTTATTGTTTCACGTTAAACTAGCTTGTCCATTGGTCGTGAATGATTGCGACTAAATAATAATTACTTTGATATTGTCTAAACACTAATCGTAAACTAGTCCAGTCCATCCCTTCGTATTTTTGATCAAAGCCACTAAAATAATATTCTACAAAAGGATGTTTAGGATAAACTTCTTTCAGGTTGCTCAATGAATTTCCTTTGCCGATGATTTGATTAAAGGCGGTTTTTTCAGCGTGGAGATAATCGGCATTGTAGACAAACTTTTCTAAGTATTGTTGTGCGCTCAATCTGATTGTTTTGCCAGAGCCATCATAGCTGCCCCAATTTACCGACCCACGCTCGTCTATCAATTTTGTGAAAGTAGCTTTGGTTAGTTTTTTGCTTGCTTCAGTATCTATAAATCCATAAGGCGAAAACAATACACTGTCTGTGGGATGAAAATAGGCTGTTAGTGCTTTATAGTTTTTTGTTTTTAAGGCAGTAAGAATTTCTGTAGCTATTGAGGTTAATATTTCCTCGTGTACAAGAGTATCCGTTGATTTTTGATTTGCAATGGTATCTTTCAATAGCGCTGTATCTGCAGCTGCCGATTCTTTAGTATTATCAGTAGTATTGCAGCTTATCATCCACATGGTTAAAATACCAAAACAAAAGAGACCGAACCATTTCATGGTTATAAAAACTGAAATAATTCGGTTTTGTTTGCACGTTAATTTAAGGATTAAGATAAATGTCTAGCAAACCCTCTGGTAAATCTAAAGTAAGGATGTTCTCTTCATCATCTATTTCCACAATAAAGTCTTCATTTAAAGGGAAGAGGATTTCTTTGTTTTGATAATTTACCGTAGCCACAAATTGCTGTGGATACTCATTTACCTCGATGATTTCTCCAAGTTCCCCTAATGTTTCATCTACCGCGATAAAACCCTTCAAGTCGGTATAGTAGAACTCATCTTCATCACGTTCTGGTTTTTTACTTAACGGCAAATAAGCTTTTTTCTTAACCAAAGGTTGGGCTTTATCAATATGATCTACATCATCAAAGTAAAAAAGGCCAGTTTTATTATCGTACAGTTTATGGCTCGAAATAAAGAAAGGAACCATTTTTCCATTCAGCTCTAAAAATACTACATCTAGGTCTAGCTCTTGATAATCCTCAAACTCAAAAAAAAGTTGAAGCTCGCCTTTTAGGCCTTTGGTTTTAGTGATATAACCTATGTAAAATGATTCGTCTTTAGTCATTTGTCTTGAATTTTGTCATTCTGAACGCTAGTGAAGAATCTGTATGTAAAAGTAGATTTGAAACAGATTTACTACGTAGCTGCTTTGTGGTCCTCACACCTCGGAATGACAGATGGGTGGGTATAAAAATAGCGTTCCGATTTTACCCGAAACGCTATTTCTTTTGAAGTAAAGTTAATTATTCAGCTTTATCTTCTGCTTGAGTTTCTTCAGCAGGAGCTTCTGTTGCTGCCTCAGCTTCTACCGCTGGAGCTTCTTCAGTAGCTACTTCTTCTTCAACAACTTCTTCCGCAACTGGTGCGTTTTTAGCTGCGATAGCCGCTGCTCTGTCTTCATTTTTCTTAGCTTCTGCCGCTAAAGCTGCTTTACGAGCTTCTGCTTTAGTTGTAGCTAAACCTTCTGATTTACCAGCGATTTGACCAGATTTAGTTTCTAACCAAGTAGCAAATTTAGCATCTGCTTGTTCTTGAGTTAAAGCACCTTTTCTGATACCGCCTTCTAAGTGTTTTTTGTAAAGAACACCTTTGTAAGAAAGGATAGCACGAGCAGTGTCAGTAGGTTCTGCACCATTAAGCACCCAGTTTACAGCTTTATCGAAGTTAAGTTCGATAGTTGCAGGGTTAGTGTTTGGGTTGTAAGAACCTAAACGCTCAATGAATTTTCCGTCTCTTGGAGCACGAGCATCCGCTACTACCACATGGTAAAAAGGCTTTCCTTTTTTACCGAATCTTTGCAATCTGATTTTAGTTGCCATTCTTTTTTATAGTTTATGTATTCAACATAGTTCCCGGAACTCCGTGTTGCGGGGCTGCAAAAGTAAACAATATGTTGGTAATTAGCAAGCTAGGTTAAAAGTTTATTGTAGGAATTAATACTTAGGAGTAAGGTACTAGTGATCAAGGGTCATAAAAGAAACTTGGTCTTATGTTTAGGTACTGCGTAAGTTGGGCGCCTTTGTAAGCTCCGCTCGTATCATAAAAAAATCAATTGCGCCATCCCCGTGAAAACGGGAATTTTAAAGCGGTAGTTAAGGTTTTATTGAGCGTAATTTGCCGTAATTTCTATATCTTTAAAATTAACTCAAAAATCATTGCCCATTCGGGACACCATATTATCCAAATACATTTCATGTTTCCAAGTTATAGCGACGTTATAGTGACCTTATAGCGACCTTATAGCGACTTGTAGTCTAGTCAAGTTCGAGAAGAGTCCTATATGAGTCCACCTATAGTTCGGGAAACGTTCTGTAAAGCATGCTTATTTAGTCATATTCGCTTCCCCAAATTTCACGTTTTGCCGAAGAACTCCCGAAGCGTTCTGGAAGCAATCTCGAAGCAGACATGATTTTGTTACGATACTTTAGCCTTACTCCGACGAGAAGTTTCTAATCACTGATCGAATGCTTGTTGCCATACGAAGTCCGAAAATTAGATTAATGTTACAAAAGTGAAATACCTTTTACTGATATTTGGCTTGTTAGTGTCAATCGATGCTACATTCACCCATAATCATGTCAATGAGAATAGCTATAGATATGGACGAAGTTTTAGCCGACCCGATCCATAAATTCATTCAACTTTATAACAGAGATCATCAAATCCCTTTAGATTTAGTCATTAAACCAGGTACAGAGCTTTTCGAAAATGTGCCAGATGAAATAAATGATAAATGGTTCGAATACATTAACGAGAAAGGTTTCTTTAGAGATTTGCCTGTAATCGATGGCGCCATACAAGCGGTACAGCAACTCCAAGAAAAGCACGAAGTTTATATCGTATCAGCAGCTATGGAGTTTAGAAACTCATTGGAAGATAAGTTGGATTGGCTAGCTGACCATTTCCCTTTCGTTGATTGGAGGCATATCATGTTTTGTGGTGATAAAATCGTTAACGTTGACGTGATGATAGATGATCGCATTAAAAATTTTGTTGGCTTCAACGGGCGGCCATTGCTTTTTACTTCTCCACATAATTTGCTTATTACCGAATATGAGCGTGTAGATAATTGGAAACAAGTTTTAAATAAATTAATGTAGCATTGGAAACAGAAGAACCTCAGCCTCCCGAAAAGAAAGGTTCATTTGCAGCGCTTCGTTATCGAGAATTTAGGTCCTATATCGGTATGCGCTTCTTTTTTACTTTCGCCTACCAAATGCAGGCGGTTGTTATTGGCTTCCACGTTTATCATCTTACAAAAGACCCACTTGCTTTGGGGCTAATTGGCTTGTGTGAGGCGGTGCCTGCTTTAAGTATTGCCTTGTACGGTGGTTACGTAGCCGATAAATCGGAGAAGAGAGGTTTGCTTTTGAAGATATTTTCGGCAGTTTTTCTTTGCTCAACCATCATGTTGGTGTCCACACTGGAACAGATGCACCAATTTATATCTGCAAACCACATTGTGCCGATCATGTATGTAATGGTTTTTTGTATCGGTTTGGCCAGAGGATTTTTTGGTCCGGCAACATTTTCATTAATGGGGCATATTATTCCAAAGAAGCATTATCCTAACGGCAGTACATGGAGCAGTTCTAGCTGGCAAATGGCTTCTATACTTGGTCCTGCAACGGGAGGCTTAGTTTATGGGTTTTTCGGTATTACAGTAACCTATGTAGTCATCCTGATTTTCATCTTTTTTGCGCTGATTTGTATCTTCTTCCTCAAGAAGCATTATCCTCATTATATCCCAAAAGAGAGTATTCTTAAAAGCGTTTCGGTAGGATTAAATTTTGTGTTTACCAATAAAATGATGTTAGGCGCAATGGCATTAGATTTATTCTCCGTTTTCTTTGGTGGTGCAGTGGCACTACTGCCTGTATTTGCTAATGACATTTTAAAAGTAGGTTCTGAAGGTTTAGGGTTTATGAGGGCGGCGGCTTCATCAGGTGCCATCTTAACTATGCTGGCAATGACA
This sequence comes from Flavobacteriaceae bacterium PS02338, assembly GCA_029959615.1. GTDB lineage: Bacteria > Bacteroidota > Bacteroidia > Sphingobacteriales > Sphingobacteriaceae > Pedobacter. The sequence goes on from JASCOD010000001.1 coordinate 1,236,907, forward strand.
CGATTCTCACCCATGAATAAGCCTTGGCGTAATTTAATCATCGCAGTAGTTGGTTTTGGTACTAGCATTATTTGCTACGGCTTGTCGAAGAATTTTTATCTTACACTGTTCCTATTGTTCTGTGAAGGTGCTTTCGATAGTGTGAGCGTGATTATCAGGCAAACGATCATGCAATTGTTAACCCCAGACGAAATGAGAGGTCGAGTGTCTGCCGTAAATAGCATGTTTATTGGTTCTTCCAATGAAATTGGTGCGCTAGAATCTGGGCTTACCGCAAAATTAATGGGTACTGTTCCTGCCGTGGTGTTTGGTGGAAGCATGACTATTTTTATCGCTGCTACCACTTGGCTCAAAACTAAATCCCTCGGTCAGCTCAAACTTCAAGACATCAAACCAAATCTGAAAAATAAGGGGTAACAAAAAGTTTAGTTGCTTTATTCCTATATTGTGTAAGCTTGTAGGCCGTTTAGGTAAATTTGGGTGCCGAAATTTCAATAAAAATACTATTTTTGAGGCGTTTGCTCATCTACAACATTTTTATTACAAATAAATTAAATGTGTATGTTTGCACGCATAAATTTTTTACCAATATATAGATGAAAGTTGCGCTAATTACGGGGGTGACCGGCCAGGATGGTGCCTATTTGACAGAATTTTTGTTGAAAAAAGGTTACTTTGTTCACGGGGTTAAAAGAAGGTCTTCTTTATTCAATACAGATAGAATTGATCACCTTTATCAGGATCAGCATGAGAATGATGTGAGGTTTAAATTACATTATGGCGATTTAACTGATTCTACGAATCTAATTCGTATTATTCAAGAAACTCAACCCGATGAAATCTATAACTTGGCGGCGATGAGTCACGTAAGGGTTAGTTTCGAAATGCCGGAGTATACTGCAAATGCAGATGGTATCGGTACACTAAGATTGTTAGAGGCAATTAGGATATTAGGTCTAACTAAAAAGACCAAGATATATCAAGCTTCCACTTCAGAATTATATGGTTTAGTACAAGCGGTTCCGCAAAGCGAAAGTACTCCATTCTATCCCCGTTCTCCTTATGCTGTTGCGAAGATTTATGGGTATTGGATTACCGTAAACTATCGCGAAGCCTATGATATGTTTGCTTGTAACGGTATTCTGTTTAACCACGAGAGTCCGTTACGAGGAGAAACTTTTGTAACCCGTAAAATTACGAGGGCAGCATCTAAGATCGCTTTGGGTTTGCAAAAGTGCTTATACCTTGGTAATCTTTCTGCACAACGTGATTGGGGACACGCAAAGGATTATATCGAAGCGATGTGGTTAATCCTTCAACAAGAAAAAGCAGAAGACTACGTTATTGCTACAGGTGTTACTACTACGGTGAGAGATTTTGTACGTATGGCTTTTGCCGAGTTGGGTATTACCGTAGAGTTTTCGGGTAAGGATGAGCAAGAAAAGGGAGTCATCATCGACATAGATGGAGAAAAAGCATCTCAATTAGGATTGAATCTTGAAGCGCTTAAGTTGGGAGAGACTGTAGTAAAGGTAGATCCAAAATATTTCAGACCTACAGAAGTAGATTTGTTATTGGGCGATCCTACTAAATCTAAAACGAAGTTGGGATGGGAGCCTAAATACGATTTACAGGCCTTAGTGGAAGATATGATGAAATCGGACTTAAATCTGATGAAGAAAGATGAATATTTAAAACAGGGAAATTATAAGACCTTAAATTATTTCGAGTAATCCTTTCCGTAAAAAACAAAGACATTTATAGCCTCGGCTCATGAAAAAAATATTTCTATCATTACTATTCATTTTTGTTGTTGCTTCGGTCTCTGCTCAGTTGGGTACCAATACTAAGGTAGATGAGCTCTCGGATGCGCAAATCTCACAGATAATGAAGCAGGCGGAGTCCATGGGGTATACCAGTGAGGCACAGTTAGAGCAATTGGCAATAGCTAAGGGGGTTAAACCAGAGGAAATTACTAAATTCAGAGCTAGGGTAGAGAAAATTAAAAAACAAGGCGGGGCCGCACAAGCAACTAACAAGCCAACCGTTGGTACAGGGAGAGAGTATAGCGAAACTACGGCTGGTGGTGCTATTGATAATGCAAAAAAGGAAAATGATGGGGAAATACAAGCTAAGATATTTGGGTCTGATTTGTTCAGAAATGGAAAAATCACCTTTGAACCAAATTTAAGAATTGCTACACCTCGGAGTTATATCATCGGTCCTGATGATCGATTGATTATAGATTTGACTGGTGATAATGAGAGATCATATAATTTAGAAGTTAGTCCGGAAGGCGTAATCAATTTAGAATATGTGGGCAGGATAGCCGTTGGGGGATTAAGTATAGACCAAGCAACATCCAAAATTAAATCGGCAATGGCTAAAACTTACCCTGCTCTAAGAACAGGCAAGACTACGGTAGCCATTAATTTAGGCAATATCAGGAGTATACAAATTACGGTAACTGGTCAGGCAACAAAAGCTGGAACTTATACGCTGCCGTCTTTAGCCAATGTATATAATGCTTTATATGTGTCTGGAGGTCCGTCTCAAAATGGCTCTTTTAGAAATATCCAAGTGATAAGAAATAATAAAGTCATTACCACTATAGATGTTTATAATTTCTTATTGAAAGGAATACAACAAGGAAATATCCGACTGCAAGACCAGGACGTGATTAACATTCCAGCTTATGATAAAAGGGTAGAAATTTCTGGAGAGGTAAAGGAAGCTGCAATTTTTGAAATCAAGTCAAACGAAACTTTACAAGATATCATCAACTTCGCTAAAGGATTTACTGCAGAGGCTTACACTGCTAAAATAAAGACCTTTCAAAATACGAGTAAAGAGCGAAGAATTAGGGACATATCAGCTGCACAATACGTTACATATCAGCCGAAGAACGGAGATAAATTTATCGTTGAAGCAATCTTGGAACGCTTTGAAAACAGAGTAGAGATTATAGGTTCTGTTTTTAGACCAGGAGTTTATTCCCTTGATAAAGGATTGACTCTTTCCGGTTTAATTAAAAAGGCAGATGGCATTACAGAAGATGCTTTCCAAAATAGAGGTTACATTAATCGTTTAAACCCAGATAAGACCCAGTATTTAATTTCCTTTGATGTAGCAAAAATTCTCTCAGGAGAAGAATCGGATATCTCTCTGATTAGAGAGGATAAGGTAACTATCAATTCTGTTTTTGACTTAAGAGAAGAGTTTATTGTTACCGTTCAGGGTGAAGTAAGAGCACCAGGGGCATTTGAATACGCAGAAAATTTGAAGTTGGAAGATGTTATCCAAATGGCCGGAGGACTAAAAGAGGGTGCTACTCCGAATAGGATAGAGGTGTCTAGAAGAATTAAGAACACCGATCCAAATTCTACTTCTTCAAAAATTGCAGACTTATTTGTGGTTTCTATTGATGAAAATTTAAGAGTACTTGGCGATAAATTCGAAATTAAGCCTTTTGATATCATTTCTGTTAGGAACTCAGAGGGCTATGCTATTCAAAAGCAGGTGAAAATAGAGGGCGAGGTGCTATATCCAGGTATGTATACTATTACTAGTAAAGATTATCGTATTTCTGATTTAATTAAAAGAGCAGGTGGCTTAACTCCTTTTGCTTATGCAGAGGGAGCATCATTAAAAAGACCTGGTGCAGAAAAAGTAAATCCAAGAGATAAAAATGCTATTAATAATCAAGAAGAAGAAGCTAAGAAGTTTTTAAACTTGGAAAGGGTACAAGAAAAGAATGCCAAAGAGGCTGAAGGCGTTAAAAAGATAGATGAAAAATTAGTTCAGTCCGATTTGGTTGGGATTAACTTAGAAAGGGTTTTAGAAAAGCCGCTATCTAGACAGGATTTAATTTTAGAGGAAGGTGATGTGATCAGGGTGCCGAAACAGCTGCAAACTGTTAAAGTTACCGGGGAAGTACTTAATCCTAATAGCATCGTATATGTCCCTGGTAAAAGCTTTAAGCAATACATCAATGGTGCTGGAGGATTTACGAATTCGGCGCTAAAGAATAGAGCATATATCAAGTACGCCAATGGTTCTGCAGAGGCAGCTAAAAAATTCTTGTTCTTTAATAATTATCCTAAGGTGAAGCCAGGAGCAGAGATCTTGGTGCCGGTTAGAGCTGAAAGAGAGAAGATTAGTGCTCAAGCATGGATCGGAATAGGTACTGGAATAGCATCTTTGGCGGCTATTGTTGTTAGTTTGTTGAGGTAGCCCTAATGTATGAAATACAGTAGTTTAAATGTGTCATGTTAGATAATAATTCTATAAATAGCCGAGAAGAAGATAGAATTTCTTTAAGGGAATTCGTCGAAAAAATTACAAGTTGGTGGAGTTTTTTGTTGTCAAAATGGGTCACAATTTTAGTTGTTGGTTTGTTAGGTGGTGCGCTAGGTTTGTTGTATTCTTTTCAGCAGAAAATGATGTTTACAGCGACAACAACTTTTGTGTTGGAAGATGGTAAAAATGGTGGCTCAGGTTTAGGCTCTTTAGCAGGATTTGCAGCTATGGCAGGGATGGATTTAAATAGTGGGGGAGGAGGGATATTTCAAGGTGATAACATTTTGGAATTGTACAAATCTCGCAATATGATTGAGAAAACATTACTGACAGAAGTTGAAATTGAAGGTAAACGAGAGTTATTGATTGATCGTTATATTAATTTCAATAAGTTTCGTGAAGGTTGGGAAAAAGATTCTGTATTAAAAACAATAAAATTTACACCCTACAATGAAGTCGATAGCTCAGTTAAATCAAAATCACTTTCAAGGACAAAGGATAGTCTAATAGGGGTTTTTGTTAAGAGTATCAGTAAAGCTAATCTCGTTGCTAGTCGTCCAGAAAAAAAACTAAGTATTGTGGAAGTGAAGGTAGTTGCTCCAGACGAAGAGTTTGCCAAGGCGTTCAATGATGAGATTGTAAAGAATGTAAATAAATTCTATAAAGACACCAAAACTAAAAAGTCGCTCCAAAATGTTGTCGTCTTAAAGCAAAAAACAGATTCTGTAAGGGGAGTAATGGATGGCGCCATATATACAGCAGCTAGAATCGCCGATGCTACTCCAAACCTAAACCCAACTAAACAATTGCAGCGAACAGCGCCTATTCAGCGTTCTCAGTTTTCTGCAGAAACAAATAGGGCTATGCTTTCTGAGCTAGTAAAAAATTTAGAACTAGCTAGGATCACACTCGACAGAGAAACGCCATTGCTAGAAATAGTAGACCATCCTATTCTCCCTTTAGAGAAAAAGGGATTTGGCAAATTGAAAGGGTTGGTTTTAGGAGGATTTTTATTTGGATTTCTGGTGGTTATTTTTCTTTCTATCAAATTAATGCTAAAAAATGGACTCAAAAATGAATAAACAACGTGTTGCAATTATAGGGTTAGGGTATGTTGGCCTACCTTTGGCCATAGAATTTGCAAAAAAATATGAAGTTACAGGTTTTGATATAAATATTGACAGAGTTGAAGAACTTAAAAAGGGGGAAGACCGTACTAAAGAAGCAGATTTAGAAACCCTGAAAAGCGTGATCAGTAACAATGGAATTGGGTTGTCATTTTCAGCAAATGTAGAAGATCTGACAAAAAGCAATATTTATATTGTTACTGTTCCAACTCCAATTGACCAGTTCAAAGCTCCTGATCTTACGCCATTGCTCAAAGCATCAGCCATGCTTGGAAAGGTGCTAAAGGCTGGAGATATTGTAATTTACGAATCAACAGTTTATCCAGGCTGTACAGAAGAAGATTGTGTGCCTGTATTGGAGCAATATTCTGGTTTAAAATTTAATCAAGACTTTTACTGTGGTTATTCTCCCGAAAGGATCAATCCAGGTGATAAAGTAAATACGCTCACCAAAATTAAAAAAGTAACTTCTGGATCTACTCAGGAAATAGCAACAGTTGTTGATGACTTGTATGCAAGTATTATCACTGCAGGAACCCATAAAGCGCCAAGCTTAAAAGTGGCAGAGGCATCGAAAGCTATAGAAAATGCACAAAGAGATGTGAATATATCATTTGTAAATGAATTAGCCCTCATTTTTGATCGTATTGGGATTGATACAACAGATGTGATTGAAGCGGCTGGGACTAAATGGAATTTTCTAAAATATAAACCTGGATTAGTAGGTGGACATTGTATTGGTGTAGATCCGTATTATCTTGCGCACAAGGCAGAGTCGTTGGGCTATCATCCTCAAGTAATCCTATCTGGAAGAAGGGTTAATGATAACATGGGGATGTTCGTAGCTAATAAAGTAATCAAATTAATGATTCACAAAGGCCATAAGATTCAAGGCGCTAAAGCTCTAGTATTGGGTATGACTTTTAAGGAAGATTGCCCAGACATTAGAAATTCAAGGGTAATTGATATCTATAACGAACTTAAACAGTTTGGATTGAGTGTTGATGTATATGACCCACATGCAGATAATGACGAAGTAGAGCAAGAATATAAAGTAAAGTTGGTAGATCATCTCAGCAATAAATACGATGCAATAGTATTGGCTGTAAGCCATAAGGAGTTTTTGACTTTAGACTTTGATGACTTAAAAAGAGACAATAGTACAGTCGTGTTTGATACCAAATCGTTTTTGAATAGAGATCTAATTGATGCAAGACTATAAAATGGAAAAGATACAAATGGTAGACCTGAAAGGTCAATATCTTAAGATTAAAGATGAAGTAGATGCTGCCATACAACATTGTATTGATAATACAGCTTTTATTAATGGACCGCAAGTGGATGAATTTAGGAATGGTCTTTCTGCTTATTTAAATGTAAAACATGTAATTCCATGTGCAAATGGAACTGATGCGTTACAGATAGCATTGATGGCTTTATCACTTCAGCCTGGAGATGAAGTAATCGTCCCTTCTTTCACCTACGTAGCTACTACAGAAGTAATTGCTTTATTGGGCTTAGTACCCGTAATGGTTGATGTTGATCCAAACACTTTCAACATTACTGCCGAATTAGTAGAGACTGGTATTACAGCAAAAACAAAGGCAATAGTTCCAGTACATTTATTTGGTCAGAGCGCCAATATGGAAGAAATAATGGAATTAGCTGCCAAATTTAACCTTTATGTAATTGAAGATAATGCGCAGGCAATTGGTTCAACATATACATTTAAAGATGGTAGAACAGCTAAAACTGGTACGATTGGTCACATCGGTACCACTTCATTTTTTCCCTCAAAAAATTTAGGCTGTTATGGAGACGGTGGTGCAATCTGCACCAATGATGATGAATTAGGTGCCAAAATAAAAATGATGGCCAACCATGGTCAAGTGAAGAAATATGTACACAAATATATTGGTGTAAATTCTAGATTAGATACTTTACAGGCAGGAATTTTAAGTGTTAAATTAAAGCATTTAGATCAGTATTCTGATGCTAGAGGAGCTGCAGCAACTTATTACGATAAGGGATTGGCTCAAATTCAAGGAATTCAAATTCCAGTTAGAAATCCTCAATCTACACATGTATTTCATCAATATACACTACTGATAAAAGATGGTAGAAGAGATGAACTCAAGAAATTTTTAGAAAGTAAAGAAGTGCCAGCGATGATCTACTATCCAATTCCGTTAAATCATCAGGAAGCATTTAAAAATATTAGTAAGGTGATTGGCAATCTTGACGCCTCTACTACATTATGTCAATCTGTATTATCCCTGCCAATCCACACTGAAATGCAGGAAAGTGTACAAGATTATATTATTTCCGTTATTAAAGAATTTTATGCAAGTTAAAAATTACAAAGCTCATGAAACAGCAGTAATTGATGATGGTTGCGAAATAGGAGAAGGAACCAGCATATGGCATTTTTCTCACATTATGCCCAATTGTAAGATTGGAGAAAAGTGTAACATAGGACAAAATGTAGTGATATCTCCTAACGTAATTTTAGGTAAAAACGTAAAGGTTCAAAATAATGTTTCAATTTATACCGGCGTTATCTGTGACGACGATGTTTTTCTAGGGCCCTCTATGGTTTTCACGAATGTAATTAATCCACGTAGCGCTATCAACAGAAAAGATCAATATGCAAAAACTCATGTCGGCAAAGGAGCCAGTATAGGTGCAAATGCAACTATTGTTTGTGGCCATGATATTGGTCAATATGCATTTATCGGAGCAGGGGCGGTGGTTACCAAAACTATTCCCGATTTTGCGTTAGTGGTAGGTAATCCTGCGAAACAGATAGGTTGGGTTGGAGAATATGGGCATAGACTCGTTTTCAATATCGAAGGCATTGCTGTTTGCCAAGAAAGTGAACAAGAATACAAATTAGAAAATAATTTTGTTAAAAGAATTAAATAATGGGAACCAGCAATAGAATTAAGTTTGCAGTAGTTGGCTGCGGTCATATTGGTAAGAGACACGCCAGTATGATACAAGGTAACGAAAACTGTGAACTAGTAGCTTTATGTGATACTAGACCTAAAGCAGACCTCGGTATCGAGGCCTATCCAGAAGCAACATTATTTTCTTCAATTGATGAACTGTTTAAGTCTGATTTAGAATTTGATGTAGTTTCAATTGCTACACCTAATGGCTACCACGAGGAACATGCTTTAAAGGCATTAGATAGAAATTGTCATGTAGTTGTTGAGAAACCTATGGCTTTAACCAAAGCGGGTTGTGAGAAAGTTATTTTTAAAGCACTACACAAGCACAAGCAAGTATTTTGTGTAATGCAGAATAGATACTCGCCACCTTCTGAATGGTTAAAAGGTATTTTGGAACAGGGAATTTTGGGTAAAATTTTTATGGTTCAGATCAATTGTTATTGGAATCGTGATGATCGTTATTATAAACCTGATCCTAAAACAGGGAAACCAAGCACTTGGCATGGAACAAAAGCGCTAGATGGAGGAACTTTGTTTACTCAGTTTTCTCACTTTATTGATTTGATGTATTGGTACTTTGGTGATATCAAAAATATCAGTGCTCGTCTAAACGATTTTAATCATCAGAACACAACAGATTTCGAGGACTCAGGTTTTGTGAGTTTTGATTTTGTCGATGGCGGGATGGGCAGTTTGAACTATTCTACGGCAATTTGGAACAAGAATTTAGAAAGTTCGATAACAGTTATCGCCGAAAATGGTTCGCTAAAAGTTGGGGGTCAATATATGAATGAGGTTGAGTATTGCCATATTAAGGATTATGAAATGCCTGTTTTAAAGGAAAGTAATCCACCTAATGACTATGGACCTTATAAAGGTTCGGCAGCTAATCATCACTATATCTACGAAAATATTGTTGAGGTAATCAATGGACAGGGCAATATTACTACAAATGCATTAGAAGGGTTAAAAGTTGTCGATATTATCGAAAGAATTTATAGCTACCAATAATTTATGAGATTAGCTATCATTCAAAATTTATATCCCAGTTACATTAAAAAATTTGAAGAAACCAACAAAGAAAACTTTACTTCTTATGAGAGCTGCTTAAAGCTACTTCACCAAGACGCTTTTGCTTGGAATGGCGTTTGGGGAGGAGCATTGGCAAAGGAAAATATTGAAGTGGTCGAGCTGTATGTGAATTTTGAAGCTTTAAACCGTCATTGGTGTGAAGAAAATGGACTAAACTTCGAGCAGTTAACCACCGAAAACATCTTGTTCGAACAGTTAAAGAAATTTAAAGTTGATGCGGTTCTTAATACAGATGTAAAGCTTTTAAAGTCAACCTTTATCAAAGGAATTAAAGGGATTAATGGAGTAAGGGCAGTTTTTGCACATATTTGTTCCCCTTATTTTACGCCATTGGATTTGGCAGAATATAATGGAATATTTACTTGCTTACGTTATTTTGAAGAACAATTTAAGCACTATGGATTTAACGCTTTTTATCTACCGCATTGTTTTAACCCAGCTGTACTTTCAAAAATAGGAGAAAATGCACCCCTCTCGAAAATAAATAAAGTTTTTTTTGCCGGAGGTATTGTGAAAGGCCAAGACCTACACGATGATAGAGAGAAATTACTGCTCAAATTCTTCGATCAAAAAATACCATTTGCTTTTTTTTCCGAGCTTTACGCTTACAATAGGTTTAAAAATTCTGGAATTTTTTTAGGGAAGAGCGTAATTTTCAGATTTAACAACCTATTAAGAAAATTAAAAATTAGCGAGAGCGATCTTAATAAGATCCCTGTCTTAAGGGAAGGATTGTCTTGGAAATATTTACCAGGTGGCTTGGTAGACCGCAGGTTGACCAACAATGCCCATGCACCTCTTTATGGCTTAGATTTGTTAAGAGAGATGCAAAAATATTCGATTTCTTTAAATATTCATGCAGGTGTGGCACAAGACGAAGCCGCAAATATGCGCTTATTTGAAGCTACCGGAGTTGGTGCTACATTGCTAACCGATTACAAATCCAATTTGTCTGATTTTTTTGAACTTGATAAAGAGGTTATAGCCTATCGTACTATTGATGAGGCTATTGAAAAAGCAAAATACCTACTAGACAATCCAGCAATTGCTGCCCAAATTGGAAAAGCAGGGCAAGCTAGAATTTTGAAGGATCATACTTTTGATAATAGGGCGCCAATTTTAGCTAGTCATATTTCAAGGGTAATATAAATAAGCATTTTGCAAACAATTGGCAATCGTTATGATAATAAAAAATAAAATAGCTGTAGTAATAGGCGCAAGGCCACAATTCATCAAACATGCACCAGTGGAGCTTGCGTTGAGAAAATATTTTGAAGTTATATCTATTCATACCGGCCAACACTATGACGCCAAAATGAGCGATATATTTTTTAATCAACTGAATATTGCAACACCTCAATATATGCTGAATATTGGAAGCCATATGCATGGTCGACAAACAGCAATTATGCTAGAAAAAATAGAAGAAATTTTACAAAGTGAAATGCCGGTGGCGTTGTTGGTATATGGTGATACAAATTCTACATTAGCAGGTGCCCTTGCGGCTAGCAAATTGAATTTGCCTGTAATCCATGTGGAGGCTGGTTTACGTAGCTTTAATAAAACAATGCCCGAAGAAATTAATAGAATTCTTACTGATCACGTAGCTGAGCTACTTTTTGCTCCGTCGGTAGTGGCTATTGATAATTTATCTAATGAAAACATTATGAAAAATGTATATAATGTGGGAGACGTAATGTGTGATTCTCTACAACTTGCACTTAAGTACAACAGGAAGCAAGTTAATAAAATCGAACCTTATTTCCTTTGCACATTGCATAGACCCTATAATACTGATGATATAACCAGATTGATTCGTATTCTCGACGAATTAAATAGAGCAATAGAAAAAGTTATTTTTCCAGTACATCCAAGAACTATGCATATTCTGGAAAAAAATGGCGTTAAAACATCTAGATTTATAAATATTGAATTTATTGAACCTGTTTCTTATTTTGATCTTATAGATTTACAGCAAAATGCACAATGCATTATTACAGATTCAGGAGGCATACAAAAAGAAGCATATATGCTTAAAAAGAAATGCATCACACTTAGGACGGAGACTGAATGGGTAGAAACCTTGAAGGATGGATGGAATACATTAGTATTTGATGAACTAGAAGAAATACACGCTATAATAGACGCCGAGCCTGGAGAGTATATTGAAAAATTATATGGAGATGGGCAAGCGGCAGAAAAAATAGCACAAATAGTAGATGAATTATTCAACTAATTCGTCATATTGACTATGAAGAAAATAATTTATTTAAGGTTTTTTTACCCACTTTTAAAAGCTTTTTTTGGGCTTTTTTTCGAGCGAAAATATTTAAAAGGAAAATATTTTGAATCAAGTGTTGTAGGCTGGAAATGGGTATTTAGAAGTCTGTTTACACAAAAAATACTGAGAATAAATAAGCACGTACCTTGGCCAGTTAGTACAAATATAGCAATTGACTATGCGCAAGGGATAACTTTCGATCCAGATGATCTGAATAACTTTCAGCACTTTGGCTGTTATTTTGCAAACACAAATTATGGCAAAATTACTATTGGAAAAGGTACATGGATTGCACCAAACGTGGGACTGGTTACGACTAATCACAAATTGAATAACTTCGCATTACATGAAGAACCTAAAGAAATAATAATTGGACAGCATTGTTGGATTGGTATGAACTCAGTGCTATTGCCAGGAGTAGTATTAGGTCCAAATAGCATTGTTGGAGCGGGAAGCGTAGTGACTAAAAGTTTTGAAGATGGTAATTGTGTGATTGCCGGAAACCCAGCAAGATTAATTAAGACAACCTACAGCAATGCTTAGAAAATTAGTAAGTAATAGCACTTTTTCCTTAATTAATAATTTGCTTCAGTTAGTGCTTTCTTTAGGTTCCGGAATGTTGATCGCTCGTTTTTTAGGAGTTAAAGGTAAAGGCGAGGTATATTTGATAACTCAAGTATACACAATGCTACAAATAGTATTTTCTATTGGACTAGGGTCGGCATTGCTTTATTTTCTTAAAAAAGAAGAAATTAACAGACAACAATCAAATGCATTCATTGTAGTATACTGCTTATTAATGACGGTATTTTTTGCCATGCTATTATTTACATTTGGATCATCTATAGGATTTGTATTTGGTGGTGAGATACCTTATAATTTTCTAGTTCTAAGCTTTTTGCTTGCCCTACTCAATATAAGTTCGTCGTTTGTTGGCTATGCTGGTATGGCGGAAGAAGAAGGTGTCAAGTGGTGGTCTATCTGTACATTTTTGGGAAATATTTTCTATCTAATAATGCTCGTAGTATTTATAATTTTCATTAAGCTGAGTACAGTAGGCGTTATTTATGCTTTACTGATCTCTGTACTTGTGAAATTGGCATTGTTGGCATGGCCGGTACATAAAGATCGATTTAAATTTGAACGAATTAATGGTGCTCAATTTAAGAAAATCGTGCTCTACGGCTTTCAAATATTTATCAGTAATTTATTTCTTACTAGTGTGTTTAGAATAGACACTTTCTTTCTCAATAAAATGTCAACTGTATCGCAACTTGGAATTTATTCCGTAGCTACCTCTGTTGGTGAATTATTGTTATTAATTCCTAATGCAATTGGAGTGGCCCTATTTCCACATCTTTCTGGTTTAAAAAGAGCAGATCAAAGGGCGGCTATGTGCGTGGTAGGAAGGGTGTGTTTCATCATAGGCTTACTGGGTATTCTAGGCTTAGCAGTGATTGGATATCCCTTCATTATTATCATTTTTGGTAAAGCCTTTATTAGTGCATTTCCACCATTTCTAATGCTTTTACCTGGTTTGTTTGCCATGACATTAAATTACTCATATAGCAATTATTTTAGTTCTATAGGTAAGCCTTTAATTGGTGCTTATGCATTTTCAATTGGACTATTTATTAACATTATCTTAAATGTCGTGTTAATACCCAATCTTGGAATAAGCGGAGCTGCAATAAGTTCATCAACATCTTATCTAGCAATTACCATTGGGTTTGTAGTATTTATCAAAAGAGAAGACAATGTATCTATCATAGATTTTGTAATCCCTCAAAAATCAGATTTTATCTATATCATTGATAAGGTAAAAACTATCGTGTTAAAAAAATAATTATGTGTGGTATAGCCGGTTACTGGAATAGAAATATTAGGGAAAAGGGGAACGAATATGTCTTGAAATCGATGGCGCAAGCTATTGCTCATAGGGGCCCTGACGATGAAGGATATTATCTAAATAATGAGGGTGTTGCATTGGCACACAAGAGATTAAGCATCATAGATCTCTCTCCAAACGGGCATCAGCCAATGTTTAGCTCAGATCAACGCTTCATACTTATATATAATGGCGAAATCTTTAATTATCTGCTATTAGCGGATGAACTCAAGAAACAAGGAGTAAAATTCCGAAGTAATTCTGATAGTGAAGTCATCATCGAATATTACAGAATCTATGGAGAAAGATGTTTGGAGTATTTTAACGGAATGTTCGCTTTTATTATTTGGGATGTGGAAAAGCAAAATATGTTTGCGGCAAGAGATAGGATAGGAATAAAACCGCTATATTATTACGCCACGAATGATATCTTTGTTTTTGGTTCCGAAATAAAAGCACTTTTAAAACATCCACTTGTTCCAAAGCAACCAAATAGTGAGGCCATTAATAATTATCTAGTGCTCTCACACCAGTTGGATGACCAAACTTGGTTTAAAGATGTCAAGCTTTTAGAACCTGGATTTTTCTTGCAGATTGATCGTGAAAAAATAGTAAAGAAAAAATACTGGAATCCGTGTATAGAAGTAAATTACACAAGAACTTATAGCGATGTAAAAGAAGAATTACGCAGTAAAATAATAGACGCGATTAAGTTACATCAAATAAGTGATGTGCCAGTAGGTTCACATCTTAGTGGAGGAGTTGACTCTAGTACAATCGTAGCAATAGCTAGTAGAATGGGAAAAGGAGATTTTCATACTTTTTCTTCTTCTTTTTCTGGATTGGGAGGGGAGTTTGACGAAAATAAGGAAATTGACGTCGTTAAGGAAGTTTTTAAAACTATACATCATACAGTTACGTCAGATCCTCAAAAAGTAATGGAATCGCTACCAGAAATGCTCTATGCCATGGATGAACCAGTAGTTGGTCCGGCGATGTTGCCTATGTATTTTGTAAACAAGTTAATCAATCAGCATGGAATTCGTGTGGTAAATGGAGGTCAAGGAGTAGATGAATTGTTTGGTGGGTACTTACCTTCATACACACTTGCTGCTCAAAATATTTTGTCTCTAATCAAAAGTAGGAAAAAGGTGCCAATTAATGAAGTTCTTAACATTGCAAGTTATTTGCAAAAAGGAGGGACATTCAAAAGATTATTTAATAGGACTAAGTCAGATGTTATTTCTCTATATAAAGATAAAAACACATATCCGGATGCAATTTCCAGATATTTGAATACTGCTGATCAAATTGGAATTGGTGAGCTCAAGTTTGAGAAAAGCATGTATATGTCACTTAAGCATTATTTGCCTGGACTTTTGCAACAGGAAGATCGGATGAGCATGTTGTGGTCTATAGAGTCGCGTGTGCCGTTTCTAGACCATAGGCTGGTAGAACTTGCATTAACAATACCAAGCTATTACAAAGTTAAGAATGGAGTACTCAAATCTATTTTCAGAGAGGCTGTTAGAGGCCTTGTACCGGATATCGTTTTAGATAATAGAATTAAGCGTGGATATCCAACGCCAATAAGTATATGGTCTAAAAATGAGATGGCGCCCTTTTTTGTAAAGACGTTAAAAAAAGATAATTCTGGAGTGAATGATTTTATTGATATGGATTCGGTTCAATTAATGCTTAATAGTCACATAAGTGGAAATGGCGATTATACAACCTCCTTATGGTCCGCTTTATGCACTAAAGTGTGGTTTAGTAATAATTTTAATTAATGAAAAAAAAAGCACTATTTATTATTGGTGATTTTTGGCCCACTAAAGGTGGCGGAGTTATAAGAGTTGAAAAGCTCATTAAATATCTTCCAGAATTTAATTGGACTGGAATTGTGCTTACCAGGAAAATTAAACCTACAAATGCATACGAGCAAATAAGTAATGTGCCAATATATAGAACTAAAACTTTTAACCCTGCAGAATTATATCAAAAGATAAAGCGATATTTTAAATTTAAAACCTTAAAAAATTTGAATAAAGGTGATTTGACACCTGCTATCTCCCCAACTCGTCGGGCAAACTCTAGGCTAGCAGACAATTTTTTAGTGCCTGATGTTGATATATTCTGGGCAATTCTATCTGTATTTAGATTAAAAAAAATTGTTAAGGAGGAAAATATTGATGTAATCTATTCAAGTTCTCCATCTGCAAGTGTGCATATTTCGGCCCTTATATATAAAAAGCTTTTTAATCAGTCAATTAAATGGATTGTTGAATTTAGAGATCCCTGGACATTTAATCCATTTAGAAATAAAAAAATGATTTTTTTAGAGAAGTTAGATCATTATTTAGAAAAAAAGGTATTAAATGCGTGTGATGAGGTTATAGTAGTATCTAAAACATTTGTTGATGAATTTTCTTATAAGTACCCCAACATAAGCAAGAATAAGTTTAGCTATATTCCTAATGGTTATGACTCCGAGGATTTTAAAGGTTTAGCAAAAAGAGAGCCTTCGAATACGTTTATAGAAATCGTTCATATGGGTAACTTCTATGGCAAGCGTTCTTTAAAACCTTTCTTGATGGCCATGAAGATTATTGCCGATACCTATCCCGAATATCAAAATTATTTAAGGTTTACACAATTTGGAGTAGTAGATATTGAAGGAGAGGTATATAATCTTAATAATCCAAACTCGATGATTACCTTCAAAGGTGTCATTCCGCATAGCGAAAGCTTACAAGAAATGGTAAATGCTGATTGGCTATTACTTATTCCTGGGCCTGGAGTGGGCACTATGACAGGAAAGTTGTACGAATATTTAGCAACCGGAAACCCTATTATTGCTCTGGCCGATGATGGGGCTGCAAAGGATTTAATTAAAAAGCTGAATATCGGATATGTTAGTAATCCAGCTGATGTCGATGATATCGTTAATGTCTTAATGGAAATAGTAGGAAATAAAGGAACATATAAAAGTATAGATATCGATAATTCTGAAATTAAGAAATTCGATAGAAGAAATATCGCACATCAAGTAAGCAAAGTTTTAGATTCTTTACATTTTTCTAGAGAATAGATAATTGCGAATGAAAGTTTCAAGCCTCCTTACTTCTGTCGCAATCAGCTTATTATTCTGCGCTATTCTATTGGTTAAAATCCATTTTGGTAGTTATAGTGTTTTTCATATTGTGATAGTTGGGATAATTTCATTAATGATTATTTTTTCTAGCAATAAATGGGTTCGAGAATTTTTCAATATTGATATAATCTCACTCAGTTTATTTGTGTTTTTAATTGTCGTACTAGTATCTTATCTCATTAACATTCCAAATGCTGGGCTCGTATCAAAAACTTATTCTTCTAATTCCGGTGAATCTCCTCCTAATCTCTACCTGAAAATTTCAGTGAATGGTATTATTTTCGTAATTACTGCGATTATATCATATCTATTGGGTAGAAAGGTAGCTAATTCGAAGAAAAATTTTTTGAGGATTTATAATGCTTTGATAATATTTTGCTTAATTAACGCATTCGCAAATGTAGTCGCATGGTTAATTTCAACTGGAGGTACTATTGGTAGATATAATTTTGAACCACCTATTACATTTTCTCCAGGTATCAGCATTCAATACAGTTCAATTGGGTTTTTATTAGGTTTAGCTGCATTAGCACAAGTTAACTTGCGATATAAAAAGAAAATGGTGGTTTTTGCATTAGGTATTTTACTGTTAAGTATTTTGATTATCCTTACTCGTCAGAGTCAAATTAGCTTTTTGATTATGGTAGCTTGGTATTTTTATAAAACACATAATATCACTCTAAAGGCTATTATTTGGATAATACCTAGTTCCATTGTACTTATCGTTAGTGGGATAGTAGCACTTTATTTTAGCGGAGCATTAAGTGCTTATCAAATGATAGATTCCTCAGAAAGTGTTGATGTTGCGGTGAGGTTGCTAATGTTAAATTCTGCCTATGAAATTTTCATTACAAACCCATTTTTTGGTGTAGGCTATGGTATGTTTGTAGGTCATAATACCGTACCTGTATTAATTACGAATGTACCCAGCTATTTAGCAAGTCCACATAACGGTATCGCAAGTATTTTATGTGAACTTGGTATTGCTGGAATAATCTTACTGTTGTTATTAACCATTGTTGTCATTAGAAAATTATTAACAGCATTGAGAACAATTAATGATCCAGTAATTTCTAAATATTGCATGGCAATTTTTGTTTTTCAGACCATGAGCATGCTCATGGTATTTATTAGTAACTCTAATCTATTTGGTCCGCCTTCTGAACCTGCTTATCTCTACATATCCTTTATTTCTTGGTTCATGATCGGCTCTGTGATTGGAGTTAAAAATGCTAAGTTGTAGTTAATGCATATCTTATTTCTCCCGTCTTTTTATCCAGAAGAAAGTATGCCATTGAACGGCTCGTTTTTCAAAAGTCAAACAAAAATGCTCTTAGGTCGGCTTGAGCAATCGGCTACCATTTATGTTGAGCAGAAAAGTTTGAAGCAAATCTTCAATCAGCCGCATCAAAATAGATATCAAAAGAGTATAGACCATGAGGTCGGCATACTAACATATAGGCAACATGGGCTTAATTTGCTGAATCAATATGAATTTGGGGCTAAAATATGGATATCATTAACCATGAAAATGGTACATGAATATATTCGCAAAAATGGGAAACCAGATTTGATCCATGCGCATAATGTGTTTCATGCAGGAAGAGTCGCTAAAAAATGCGTCGAAATGTACCAAATTCCATACGTAGTCACAGAGCATGCATCTGGATTTCTATTAAATGAGTATTCTCCAAAACAATTAAAGATCGCAAAAAAAGTCTATCAACATGCTTCAAAAGTTTTAGCCGTAAGTTTCGGCTTGGCAAAAAAAATACAGGAGCTGTGTGCAATAGATTTACCAACAGTTGTACCTAATGTAGTGAATACGCAAATTTTTTCACTTCATGAACAAATTGAAAAGCAACCTTCCTTTACTTTTATTTCAGTTGGGAACTTATTACAAAATAAAGGGCATCATATATTGATAACAGCATTTGGTGAATTTAAAAAACGAACAAATCAGGCTGTGCAATTACATATCTACGGAAAAGGTACAGAACAGCAAAATCTTGAGAAACTAATTATAAAGCTCAATTTGAGTGAAGATGTATTTTTAAAAGGAATACTGACATCAAACGAACTCTCAAAGGCCTATCAGCAGGCAAATTGTTTGGTACTGCCTTCATTTAAAGAAACATTTGGGGTTGTATTGATAGAGGCCATGGCATGTGGACTACCAGTTATAGCAACTAAAAGTGGTGGACCCGAAGATTTAGTACATGAATATAATGGCTTAATTGTAGATGCTGGCGACACCGTACAAATGGCGGATGCATTAGAAAAAATGCTGCTTACATATTCAAACTATAATTCGAAAAATATTAGTAAAGAAATTGAAAATAACTTCAGTGAACCGGTAATCGCTGATAGACTGATTGCTATTTATAAAATAGCATTGACTTCGCGTTTGGGATACGCTGTGAAATAATTTAAAACATTATAATGCTTAAAAAAATAAAAAAGATTATTCCACCTTTATTTGCCGATTTTCTTTTGAAAAACCTTGGTTACATTGGTATGGCACCTTGGGAGTATATGCCACAGGGATTTGCTTACCCAATAAAGTCTAGTGGTTGGGATATGGAGGGTATTGCACGCCTCCAAGCTGAAAAATGGCCAGCTTATGCAACCAGAATTAAAAATAATACCACTCTGGGTATAAATCACGAAAGTAATGCGGTAGATGGTAATGATCCATTTTTTCATAATCTTTTGCTAACGTTCGCTTATGTATTTAGTTTAGCGGGTTTGGGGAAAAAGGAAATTAATTTTTTAGATTGGGGAGGAGGAATTGGACATTATGGCCTTTTAGCTGAAGCACTTGTGAAGCCTGCAAAAATTCCAGTAAATTATTATTGTTATGATTTTAAGGTATTTGGAGAGGAGGGTAGAAAATTAAACTCAAACTACAATTACTTCGATGATAGCGAAGCTTATAAAAACGTACATTTTGATTTATTAATGGCAAGTAGCTCTATTTGGTATGAAGAAAAATGGCAAAATGGTGTTGACAAATTGTGTGAGTACAGTAGTGATTATCTATATATTACAAGAATGATCTTTATTTCAGATCAACCAAGCTTTGTAGCTATACAGCGCCCTAAACAGATGGGATACGATACGGAGTATCTATTCTGGGTAATCAACAAGACTGAATTTGTTGAATATTTAGCCGATAAAAAATTCGATTTAATTAGAGAATTTGAATTTGGACCTACTACCCCAATTTTTAAAGCTCCTGAACAAGGTACCATGAAAGGATTTTTGTTTAAACGAAGTAATTCTTAAACCAGACATGATTAACTAATAATAAGTTTTTTAAAATATATGGATTTACCTTACATCATAAATTTTCAACATACCGGTTCTAAAGAATTTGGTTTTTTGGATATAGCCGAAGTTGGCAAAAATGTTCCTTTTGAAGTTAAGAGAATGTTTTGGACTCATTCTGTACCAAATGGAGTAATAAGAGGCCATCATGCACATAAGGAAACTAAACAAATTCTTATTGCCATAGAGGGAAGGATCATTGTGACGACCGAAATGCCAAGTGGCGATATTCACAAATTTGAATTGAACAGCTCAACACAGGGCATTTATTTACCTCCTCATGTTTGGCACCACATGGAATATCTGGATAATGCAGTTCAAATTGTGTTTTGCTCGGGTTTTTTTAATGAACAAGACTATTTAAGAGAATACAAAGAGTTTAAAAAATTTTATAAAAGTTAATGAAAATCCCTTATCTATCATTTAACTATCAGCATAGTTTAATGAAATCTGAGCTTAAAGACGCCTGTGATAGCATTATTGAATCCGGATGGTTTATAATGGGCGAAGCGCTAAAAAAGTTTGAACAAGAATATGCCCAATTAAGTAATACAAGCGATGCTGTTGGTGTAGCAAATGGATTAGATGCACTTATTATTTCGCTCAAAACACTAGGTATCAAAGAAGGCGACGAAATAATTGTTCCTTCAAATACATATATAGCCTCTTGGCTTGCTGTTTCTGCAGTTGGCGCTATACCAATACCGGTAGAGCCAAATATTAAGACTTATAATTTAGATGTAGATAGAATCGAAGAAAAAATATCATCACGTACAAAAGCAATAATGCCAGTTCACTTATATGGATTACCATGCGAGATGGATAGAATCATGGAGATTGCAAAAAAACATAATTTATTTGTTGTGGAGGACAATGCACAGGCGCATTTAGCAACTTATAACGGAAAAATTACAGGCTCTTTTGGCAATTTAAACGCCACAAGTTTTTATCCAGGAAAAAACCTTGGTGCGCTGGGAGATGCAGGAGCTATAACTGGAAATGATACAGAATTAATTGAGAAAGTAAGAATTCTGAGAAACTACGGTTCTGAGAAGAAATACTATAACATGGTAAAAGGGGTGAATTCTAGGCTTGATGAAATGCAAGCAGCGATACTAAGTGTTAAGCTCAACTATATTGCTCAATTGACTAATGAGAGAAAGGTAATTGCAAGGAAATATGATAAAGAGTTATCCGATATTGAAGGATTAACTTTGCCCATCATAAATGACGGTGCAACCCATGTGTATCACATTTATTTAGTTAGAACACCAAAACGTGATGAATTAATGAAACATCTAATTAATTTGGGTGTATATCCTTTCATTCACTATCCATTACCTCCACATTTACAAGAAGCATACGCTGAATTTGGCTATAAAAAGGGGGACTTTCCAATCGCAGAAGAAATTGCAGACACCTGTTTAAGTATTCCTTTATATCCTGGATTAACCGATGCAGAAACAACTTATGTGGTTGAGTCTATCAAATCATTTTTTGAATAAGCTTAAATGAGGTATTATTGTACATTATTCGATGTAAATTATTTGCCTAATTTTTTGGTGCTATATAATTCATTGATTTCCTCTAACAAGGATATAAAGATCTATGCGTTTTGTATGGATCTTAAATCATTCCACTATTTATCATCTCATGAAGATGCTATTGTAGGAAACATCAGTTGTGTTAATTTAGCAACGTTGATGGAGGAGTTTCCTGAACTAAAAATTATAAGAGAGCAGCGCTCGATAGTCGAATTTTATTTTACATGTAGTTCGTTTATCTGTAGCTATGTTTTTAACAAAGAAGAATATTGTTCGCATGTTACTTACTTAGATGCAGATCTTTTATTTTTTGACTCGCCAGAGAAGATATTCACTGAAATAGGAAATGCCTCAGTTGGAATTATTGGGCATAAATTTTATGGATGGGGCAAAAGATTTGAAAAATATGGACATTATAATGTTGGTTGGGTTACATTTAAAAATGATGCTGATGGTCGGAATTGTTTAAGATCTTGGAAAGAAGATTGTGCCGAATGGTGTTTCGATTACTATGATGAGAAAAACGCAAGGTTTGGCGATCAAAAATACCTTGATAAATGGCAAAGTAATTTTAACGGGGTAAAGGTTATCCAACAAAAAGGAGCTAATCTAGCTCCTTGGAATGCGGGACAGTATAGCATTACTTTTAAACAAGGCAAGCTATTTGTAGATGAAGATCCTTTGGTTTTTTATCATTTTGCAAGTTTCAAAAAAGTGACTACAACTGCATATACAACTAATCTAAGTCTTTATTTATCACGCCCAAGTACTATACTTAAAAGAGATATTTATAAATTTTATTTAGATCAAGTTGCAGATAGTACTAAAATAGTAAGTAGTTCATTATTAGATCAGCCCGAATTAATGAAAAAAAATAGAACAGCGGTGCATCAAACAAATTTTAAGCAAAAAATTACTAAGCAGATAACTTCTTTAATAAGATGGTACCTTAATGATTATGTCTATAAGTAATCATTGATGAAAGTTCTAATTGTTTCTTGTGTCTATCCTCCAGAACCCATTGTGTCGGCACAAATTGGAGAAGCACTTGCCACCACTCTAGCAATGCAAGGCAATGAGGTTGATGTAATTGCTCCCTTTCCGTCAAGGCCAGAAGGATTTCGGTTTGAGGCTTCATTGAGCAAAAAAAACAAAGCTGAAGTAAATCGACCATTTAAAAATCTAACTATAAATAGATTACCATCATTTGTTTATCCGAAATCAAATCCAATAGGACGATTGTTAGAAGGACTATCTTTCGGATGGAAAACCTATCGATATATCGTTGATAACGCTTCTAATATCGATAAGGTGTATATGAACACTTGGCCTCTATTTGGCCAGCTGGGTGTTGCAAAGGCTTGTCGCAAAAAGGGTATTTCTTATGTGGTTCATATTCAAGATGTATATCCAGAATCGTTGACTAAAAAACTACCTAGCTTTTTAAGTAGGATCGTATTTTCACTCCTCTATCCAATTGAAAAATATATCACATTTGGCGCTGCTCGTATTATTGTTATATCAAGTAAAATGAAACAACATATTGCAGCTACCCGGCATATTGCATCAAATCGTATAGATGTTGTGTTAAACTGGCAAGATGAAAAGGGTTTCGAAGCCTTTAAGAATATTTATCCAACTAACGTAGAACCTATTTTTATGTATTTGGGTAATATTGGTCCTGTTGCAGGTTTATCAACAGTAATCAAAGCTTTTATTACAGCAAATGTAAAAGCTAAATTAGTGCTGGCAGGGAGCGGCTCTAGAAAGGAAAGCTGTATGGCTCTTGCTCAAGGTCACCCCGCTATCGAATTTTGGGATGTTCCCACAGGTGCGGTTGCTGAAACTCAAGCAAAATCAAGTGTACTTATTTTACCAATTATCAAAGGTGCCGCAAGTAGCTCTATTCCATCTAAATTACCTGCTTACATGTTTTCATCTCGTCCTATTATTGTATTAGCCGATGAGGATAGCGACACTTCGAATGCTGTAATATCTGCTAATTGTGGCTGGGCTGGAGCTGCAGAAGATGAACAATGGTTAATAGAAACATTTAGAGAGGTAGCAAATATTCCTGATGAAGAGCTAAGATTGCTTGGAGTAAATGGTTATGCTTATGGGGTAAAAAACTTTAGTAAAGAAATTAACCTAACTAAACTAACCTCTATTATTAATGAAGTACAATAATATCGAAATCAGACCTGTGTATTTTGATGATGCTGCGAAAATTGCGACATTGCATCATACTGCTTTCAAAGATTTTTTTCTAACATCGCTAGGGAAAAGTTTTTTGAAAACATTTTATGAGAGCGTTCTAAGTCATCCAAATGGACTTGGTTGCGGAGCTTTCATTGAAACAGAACTTATTGGTTTTGCAATTGGTACCAAATCAAATACAGGTTTTTACAAATCTATAGTAAGTAGAAATGGGCCTGCGTTAATGTTCAATGCCTTTTGGAACTTGCTATTGAATCCTTTTAAATTAAAACGTTTAATACAGTCTTTCCTAACATCTGGTGATTTGGGATATAAGGGAATTCCTGTACTTTTATCTATTTGTGTCTCAAATCAATCAGAATCGAAGGGAATAGGTAAACAACTATTAGCTGCCTTTGAGGATGAATTAAAACTAAATAAGTTTAAAGAACTGATTTTGACCACTGATAACAAAAATAATGACTATGTAAACCAATTTTACCTTAGAAATCATTTTGTTAAAGTTCAGTCTTTTTTTCAAGGTAAAAGAGAAATGAATTTATACCACAAAAAAATATAATATACCACATGAATATTCCTTTTTCTCCACCATTTATAGATCAAGATACCATTAATGAAGTGGTGGATACACTTCAGTCAGGTTGGATAACAACAGGACCCAAAGTAAAAGCACTAGAAGCTGAAGTCGTTAAATTAACCAGCTGTCCTCAAGCATTATGTGTAAACTCTTGGACGTCTGGAGCAATGCTTGTATTAAAATGGTTTGGTATTGGTCCTGGAGACGAGGTAATCGTACCAGCTTATACTTATTCAGCCACAGCATTAAGTATAATCCACTGCGGTGCAAAGCCAATAATGGTAGATGTTAGAGAAGATTTTACAATAGATCCAGCAAAAATAGAAGAAGCGATAACTAGTCGTACAAAAGTAATTATGCCAGTAGATATTGCAGGATTAATGTGTGACTATACAGCTATCAATGAACTCGTTTCTTCACAAAAAAATAAAAAACTATTTATAGCAGAAACAGAAAAACAAAAGCAATTGGGGCGTATATTAGTTTTGTCGGACGCGGCACATTCGGTGGGAGCTAGCTTTGATGGGAAGGTCGCAGGTTCTGTTACGGATATTACCATTTTTTCATTCCATGCTGTTAAAAATATCACTACTGCTGAAGGTGGTGTAATCTGTATTAATTTACCAACACCCTTTAATAACGAAGAAGAGTATAAACTAATGAGGTTATGGACCCTCAATGGTCAAACGAAAGATGCCTTCACAAAGTCGCAATCTGGAGGATGGAAATACGATATTTTATTTGCAGGCCTGAAAGTAAACATGCCGGATTTATGTGCTGCGGTAGGCCTTTCCCAAATAAAGAAATACAACAATGAATTATTGAAGAAAAGAGAGGCAATAGCAATACAATATCATTCGTTTTTCCAAGAATTTGAATGGGCTCAACTTCCGTTAATGAACGATGAAAAAAGGAAATCCTGTTTTCACCTATATCCGTTAAGAATAAAAGGAATTTCTGAAATACAAAGAGACAATATGATAGATATAATATCTAAGCTTGGCGTTTCAGTAAACGTACACTTTATTCCTATGCCCTTACTTACACTATTTAAAGATATGGGTTATCATATTGCCGACTATCCAATAGCGTTAGATAATTATTCTAGAGAAATATCATTGCCAATTTATCCACAGTTGATGAATGAGGAAGTGAAGTATGTATGTGAATCAATCAAAGAAGCATATTTACAAGTTTTGAATGCTAATGATTAGATTTTTTGATATATTCTTGTCTGCGTTTGGTATGTTAGTTTTAAGTCCTTTTTTTATACTAATTGCGATTTTAATTAAGTTAGATTCCAGAGGCCCAATTTATTATCGACAAATAAGAGTAGGGAGAGATTTTGAAGATTTTGAAGTGCTTAAATTTAGAACAATGAAAGTGGGATCTGATAAATTTGGACTTTTAACCATAGGCGGAAAAGATTCGAGAGTAACTAAGCTCGGCTATTTTTTAAGAAGATATAAGCTAGATGAATTGCCACAGCTCCATAACGTGCTTATTGGGGATATGAGTTTGGTCGGTCCTAGGCCAGAAGTAAGAAAATATGTAGAATTATACTCAGCTTTTCAGTCAACAGTGTTGTCCGTTAGGCCAGGCATTACAGATTGGGCATCAATAAAATATAAAGATGAAAATAATATTTTAGCTAATTCAACAGATCCCGAAAAAGCCTATATTGAAATTGTACTTCCAGAAAAGATTAAGCTGAATATGGTCTATATTAAGAATAGATCGGTTTTTCACTATTTTAAAATTATTGTAGCAACGTTGGTTGGAATTATTAAATGATAATGAAAACAATATGTAAAAATATTGATATCTTTAGCCTAAAATAACCTGTTTTGTTTGGTAAAATAAATATAGTCCCTCGCTGGATCATTTTTCTTTTGGACCTAGGTATTTGTCTGGTATCCATCACTATTGCATACTCGGTTAGAAATAATTTAGATCTGGGGAGTGTCAATATTACTGAGTTCAGTAGGAATATATTAGTGATTACGCTGATCAATATAGTTGTTTTCTTTAACGTAAAAACCTATTCTGGTATTATTCGTTACACAAGCGCTCAAGATACCTTCAGAATTTTGTTTGCTGTACTAATTAGCAACGGTCTTTTTTCTTTCGTTAATTTTTTAGTTATTGCCCTTGGATACTCTCCATTCATCTCTAACACAATTTTAATTGTAAATCTTCTTACTTCTTTTCTTTTATTAATTTCTTATAGAGTACTGATTAAGTACTTCTTTATGTATATCAAAAACTTAAATTTAGACAAAAGAAAGGTAATTGTATACGGTGCGGGCGAAGCGGGTTTAGCTACCAAAAGGACATTTGATCATGATGGTAAAGTGAATAAAACCATTATGGCATTTGTTGATGATGATGATAGAAAAGTAGGTAAAACTATAGACGGAGTTAAGATATTAAGTGCACAAAAGTTAGAGGAACTTATTCGAGAACACGAAGTGGACGAAGTTATTTTTGCTTCCTATACTATTCCATTAGAAAGAAAAAATCAAATTGTAGATGTTTGTTTGGAACATGAGGTTACTGTACTAAATATTCCACCAACCGATGCTTGGGAAGGAGGCAAATTACAAACTGCCCAAATTCAAAATATCAATATAGAGGATCTTTTAAACAGGAAACCAATTGAAATTGATGTTTTAGGTTTACAAAATCAACTGAAAGGCAAAAGAATTTTAATTACAGGTGCCGCCGGATCTATAGGAAGTGAGATTGTGCGTCAGTTAATGAGTTTCGAAACAGGGTTGATTATACTTTGTGATCAATCAGAAACTGCATTGCATGATATTTATCTGGAGTTAGAGGAAACACATAAGAATAATAACTTCCATGCTTTTATTGGAGATGTGAAGGATGAAAAGAGAATGATTCATCTTTTCGAGATGTATAAGCCACATTACGTATACCATGCTGCAGCATATAAACATGTTCCTTTAATGGAAGATAATCCTTCTGAAGCAATTAAAAATAACGTTTTGGGCACTAAAATGATTGCTGATCTGTCTGTGAGATATGGCGTGCAAAAATTTGTGATGGTTTCCACAGATAAGGCAGTTAATCCGACAAATGTGATGGGAGCTTCTAAGCGAATTGCCGAAATTTATGTGCAGTCGCTTAATAATTCACTTACCCAAAAGAATTTTATTTTTAGCAATGGACTAAGCTATATTAATGATTTAGAAGTTAAACCCATCACTAAGTTTATTACAACCCGTTTTGGTAATGTTTTGGGCTCCAATGGATCTGTAATACCTCGTTTTAAACAGCAAATTGAAAAAGGGGGGCCTGTTACAGTAACTCACCCAGAGATTACGAGATATTTTATGACTATTCCTGAAGCATGTAGACTAGTTCTGGAAGCTGGTTGTATGGGTAAAGGAGGAGAGATTTTTGTGTTTGATATGGGTAAGTCTGTGAAGATTGTTGAGTTGGCAAAAAAAATGATCCGTTTAGCGGGTTTAATACCTAACCAAGATATTAAAATACAATACTCAGGACTTAGACCTGGCGAAAAGCTTTTTGAAGAATTGCTAAATGATAATGAGAATACAATGCCAACACACCATGAAAAAATCATGATTGGTAGAGTTCGAGAGTATATTTTTGCTGAAATTGAAGAACAGATGTATTCATTATTCCAGTATGCTAAATTAAATGACGATCGTCAGGTCGTTATTATCATGAAACAAATGGTACAGGAGTTTAAAAGCAAAAACTCGGTATTTGAAGAATTAGATAGTGCCATAAATAACTAGTATTTTTTAAATGAATAAATATGTTTTAATGGCCACATTTTTGGCCTTTTTTGTTTTTAAGACAAATGCGCAGGATACTAATCCAACTGCAAACCAAAATATCCTTCATGATTATCAGTTTTATCAAAAAATAAATAAATCTGTCTATGATACGAAAGGTAAATTCCATTCGTCGATTAGAGGTTTTTATGCTGATGATAGTAGACTGAAGTCTAGTTATGACTCGCTGATGAATTACGGAACGGATAGCTTGAATAGAAGAAGCTGGGTACATCGCAAATTATTTCAAGAGCATTTGATACAATTCAAAAATGAAGAATATAGTATTTATGCGGATTTTTTAGCAGATTTTCAAATAGGTAAAGATTTCAAAGGAGATAGAAGTACTTGGTTAAATACTCGTGGCTTTCAAGTAGGCGGAAATGTGGGAGAGAAATTCTCGTTCTATCTTAATGGATTTGAAAACCAAGGCAAGTTTGCTAGCTATGTAAATGATTATATAGTAAGTAACCAGGTAGTACCTGGTCAAGGTTATGGTAAATTAGCCACAGACAATCAAGATTGGGCTTATGTTACCGCTTTACTTTCGTATACACCTAATAAGTATTTGAATTTTGCATTGGGATACGATAAGAATTTTATAGGCGATGGCTATCGTTCTATACTCCTTTCTGATGTTTCGTCTAATTACTCTTTTTTTAGGATGAGAGCCAGTTTGGGAAGTTTGCAATACCAAACCATTTATGCTTATATGATAGATCCAGGCGCACCTAAACTGACCAATGATAGAAGGTTAGGCGACAGAGGCAAGTGGATGGCTGCACACTACTTAGATTGGAATGCGACGAATAGATTATCTATCGGTTTTTTCCAAGCAGTTACTTGGGCCGATGCTGAGGTAGAAGGTAAGAGAGGATTTGATTTTAATTACATCCATCCTTTTATTTTCTTAAGACCCGTAGAAAATACCAATACAACGTCTCCAGATAAAATGAGAATGGGGATAAGCGTAAAATACGAAGTGTTAGAAAAAACTGCGCTTTACGGTCAGTTTATGTTTGATGAGTTTACCGCAAAAGAGTTCTTTAAAGGTGACGGTTATTGGGCTAATAAATGGGCTATTCAGTTAGGTTTGAGAGGTTCCGATTTGTTCAAAGTGCAACGTTTAAATTATTTGGCAGAATTTAATACAGCTCGCCCTTATACGTATGCACATTTTGATAGGCTTTCTAATTATTCTAACTATAATCAGCCTTTGGCGCATCCTTTTGGAGCAAATTTCAGAGAGTTTTTGGGCTTGCTGAATTATAGTGTAAAGAAATTTGACTTTCAAGCGCAAGGACTGTACGCAGCTTATGGTTTAGATCCGGCT
This sequence comes from Flavobacteriaceae bacterium PS02338, assembly GCA_029959615.1. GTDB lineage: Bacteria > Bacteroidota > Bacteroidia > Sphingobacteriales > Sphingobacteriaceae > Pedobacter. Next base: position 1,266,530 of record JASCOD010000001.1, read on the forward strand.
GGTACAAATTATGGTAAAGATATTTTCAAAAGTTATAATACTAGAGCGGTGCAGTATGGTAGTCATGTAGGCCAGGGATTGTTGACTGAGTTATATATGGTTCAGGGTAAGGTTGCCTATTTGCTAAACCCTAAATATAATTTAAGATTAGAATTGGGAGGTCTGTACAGACAAGAGAAAAATAGCTTAGTGACAAATAACACTGCTATGGTGACCTTTGGATTGAGAAGTACCTTTAGAAATTTGTATTACGATTTTTAAACTTAAAGATATGTGCCATTCGTCATGCTGAATTTATTTCAGCATCGGTTATATTAAGGTGCTGATAATCTAACAAGTGTTGTGTTCTTAGGCTTTCAATGCAATGCTTTATGTCTAAAAGAAAAGTCCCGATTTTATTAAATCGGGACTTTTTTATTTCTTGCTTAAATAGTCTTGATAGGCAAGCTTTAAGCCTTCTTCTAATTCTATTTGATGCTTCCAGCCTAAATTGTGCAGTTTAGAAACGTCCATTAGCTTACGTGGTGTACCATCTGGTTTGGAAGTGTCAAAAACTAATTCTCCTTCAAAGCCTACAGTCTCTTTAACAGCTAAAGCTAAATCTTTAATAGTTAGGTCTTCCCCGGTACCTATATTGATTAGATTTGGTTCATTGTAATTTTCCATGAGGTAATAACAAGCATCAGCCAAGTCGTCTGCAAATAAAAATTCACGCATTGGAAAGCCCGTACCCCAAATCACTACTTCTTTACTTCCGTTGTTTTTAGCTTCGTCGAATTTTCTAATCAGCGCAGGTAATACGTGAGAGTTCTCTGGGTGATAATTGTCGTTAAGTCCGTATAAATTGGTTGGCATTACCGAAATGAAGTTGCAGCCATATTGGTCTCTGTAAGCATCACACATCTTAATACCAGCGATTTTAGCAATAGCATAAGGCTCATTGGTTGGCTCTAAAGTTCCAGTCAATAAATAATCTTCTTTAAGAGGCTGTGGCGCTAATTTTGGATAAATACAACTTGACCCCAAGAACATCAATTTGGTAACACCATTTAAGTAAGATTGATGGATTACATTATTTTGGATAGCTAAATTTTCGTACAAAAAATCTGCTCTATAAGTGTTATTGGCCACTATACCCCCAACTTTCGCTGCTGCTAGGAAAACGTAGTCAGGTTTTTCTGCTGCGAAAAAATCAGCTACCGCTTGTTGGTCTCTAAGGTCCAATTCTTTAGAGGTTCTTGTAATAAGATTTTGATAACCTTCTTTTTGAAGTTTTCGGTATATGGCAGAGCCAACCATTCCGCGGTGGCCTGCAACGAAAATTTTTGAATTTTTTTCCAATGTTTTATTTTTTTGTCAGCCTGAGTTTATCGAAAGCTTTTAAGAAGCCATAATCTTAGTTGTCCTGCTTACCGCAATTTTCTTAACTGCCTGTATAATTGCTGCAGTATCGTATCCACAAAGTGCCCATAATTCTGGCTGTTCACCGTGTTCTACAATCTCATCAGGAATACCAAGTCTAACCACATTTGATTTATAACCGTTGTCTGCCATAAATTCTAACACAGCACTACCCATTCCGCCCTGTAAACAACCATCCTCTACTGTAATCACATTTTTAAAACGAGTAAATACTTCGTGAAGCAATTCTTCATCTAAAGGTTTAACAAAACGTAAATCGTAATGAGCAGGATTAATGCCATCACTATTTAGTTCTTTGCAAGCTTCTACAGCAAAATTACCTACGTGACCAATAGTTAAAATGGCTACATCTTCTCCGTCGCATATTTTGCGGCCTTTGCCGACTTGTAGTTCATTTAACGGACGTTTCCAATCTGGTAACATTCCATTGCCCCTCGGATAACGAATGGTAAATGGACCTTTGTTTTCTAGTTGAGCAGTGTACATCATATTACGTAACTCTTCTTCATTCATCGGAGAAGCTACCACCATATTAGGGATGCAGCGCATGAAAGCTAAATCATAAGCGCCATGATGGGTTGCGCCGTCGGCACCTGCTAAACCAGCCCTATCCAAGCAAAATACTACATTCAAGTTTTGAATCGCCACATCGTGGATTACTTGATCGTAAGCTCTTTGCATAAAGCTAGAGTAGATATTGCAGAAAGGAACTAATCCTTGCGTTGCTAAACCAGCAGAAAAGGTTACTGCATGCTGTTCGGCAATACCCACATCAAAAGCTCTATCTGGCATGGCTTTCATCATGATGTTTAACGAAGATCCTGATGGCATTGCAGGCGTAATTCCCACAATTTTCTTGTTTGCTTCCGCTAGTTCAACCATGGTATGTCCAAAAACATCTTGGTATTTTGGAGGCTGCGGTTTATCAGGGATAGATTTTTTAATCTCTCCAGTAATTTTATCAAAAAGGCCTGGGGCATGCCATTTGGTTTGGTCTTTCTCTGCCAAAGCAAAACCTTTACCTTTTACGGTAACGCAATGTAATAATTTAGGACCAGGAATATCTTTTAGATCTTTGATGATGGCCGCTAAACGTTTTACATCGTGCCCATCAACTGGACCAAAATATCTAAAATTTAAAGCTTCGAAAAGGTTGCTTTGTTTTAGCAAAGTTCCTTTAATGCTCTTCTGGATTTTCTTTACGTATTTCTGTGCGTTTGGACCAAGTTCAGAAAGCTTGGTCAGTACATTGAAAACATCATCCCTAAAACGGTTGTAAGATTTAGAAGTAGTGATGCTCGTTAAATATTCTTTTAGTGCACCAACGTTAGGATCAATTGACATGCAGTTGTCATTCAAGATCACTAAAACGTTAGATTTCTCAATACCTGCGTGGTTTAGACCTTCAAAAGCTAAACCTGCGGTCATTGCACCATCGCCTATTACGGCTACATGCTGTCTGTCTTTTTCGCCTTTATAATGTGAAGCAACAGCCATTCCCAAAGCTGCGGAAATAGAGGTTGATGAGTGACCTACACCAAATGTATCATATTCGCTTTCGCTGATTTTGGGAAAGCCACTAATGCCATTGATAATTCTGTTGGTGTGGAATTGATCCTTTCTTCCTGTTAATATTTTATGACCGTAAGCCTGATGTCCTACGTCCCAAATCAACTTATCGTAAGGGGTGTTTAGTGCATAGTGCAGTGCAACAGTTAGCTCTACCACACCTAAACTTGCACCAAAATGGCCTCCGTTAACACTCACTACATCAATGATATATTGGCGTAACTCCTGACAAATTTGCTCTAGCTCCTCTTCACTATATTTCTTTAAATCCTCTGGATAATTTATAGTAGATAATAAAGCTCCTGTCTTAACTTCCATGCAATGTTATAAAAGTACAAATTACGGTATTTTGTTTAATAAATTTATCAATAAAAGTTCCAAATTGATAGAGGACTTTTACTGATGGTGATGAGAATGACTTAGTTATGCGTATTAGTTCATTGTATAACCTAAATTTTTGGTTATTTTTACCGAAACAAACACATATTTCCAATTTCAAGAATGAACAGAGACACATTAGTTTTCGATTTAATTGACAAAGAACTAGACAGACAAGAACACGGATTAGAGCTTATTGCTTCTGAAAACTTCGTTAGCAAGCAAGTAATGGAGGCTGCTGGGTCGGTATTAACCAACAAATACGCTGAAGGTTTACCAGGGAAACGTTACTATGGAGGCTGCCAAGTGGTAGACGAAATAGAGAACATCGCTATCGAGAGAGCTAAGAAACTTTTTGGTGCTGCATGGGTAAACGTACAACCACACTCAGGTGCTCAAGCTAATGCTGCGGTAATGTTGGCTGTAATCCAACCTGGAGATAAAATCTTAGGTTTCGATTTGTCTCACGGTGGTCACTTAACTCACGGTTCTCCTGTTAATTTCTCTGGGAAATTATATCAGCCTTTGTTTTACGGAGTTAAAAAGGAAGATGGTAAAATAGACTATGCAAAATTGGAAGAAGTTGCATTAGCTGAAAAGCCAAAGTTGATTATCTGTGGCGCCTCTGCTTATTCAAGAGAATGGGATTATGCATTTATCCGTAAGGTAGCAGACCAAGTTGGTGCTTTGGTATTGGCTGATATTTCGCACCCAGCGGGTTTTATTGCTAAAGGCTTATTGGACAACCCACTTCCTCATTGCCATATCGTAACTACAACTACACACAAAACCTTAAGAGGTCCTCGTGGTGGGATGATTATGATGGGTAAGGATTTTGAAAATCCATGGGGTTTAAAAACACCAAAAGGCGAAACTAGAATGATGTCTAACTTATTGGATATGGCTGTTTTCCCTGGTACACAAGGTGGACCACTAGAGCACATTATTGCAGCTAAAGCAATTGCATTTGGTGAGGCTTTAACAGATGAGTATGGCGATTATATTAAGCAAGTTGGTGTAAATGCACAAGCTATGGCTAAAGCATTTGTAGCTAAAGGGTATGGGATTATTTCTGGGGGAACAGATAACCACTTAATGCTTATCGATCTAAGAAATAAAAATATCACGGGTAAATTGGCTGAAGAAACTTTAGGCAAAGCTGATATCACCGTTAACAAAAACATGGTGCCTTTTGACGACAAATCTCCATTTGTAACTTCTGGTTTTAGAGTAGGAACTGCGGCAATTACTTCAAGAGGTCTTAAAGAAACTGAAATGAATGAAATTGTGGAGTTGATTGATGAAGCGTTAACCAACTCGGGTGACGAGCAAATATTAAATGGCGTAAAAACGAAAGTTCAGGCATTAGTAAGTCGTTTTCCACTTTATAAATAGTTATATTCGATAGATAATATCGAATCATATGCTAAATGTCCCTTCTCCAAGTTATCAGACGGAAGAGCAGCGCCTAGTTGCACTTTATTCTTATGATGCTCTTGGAGAAGGGCTTGAAAATGAATTGGCTAATTTGGCCAAACTAGCCGCACAGATTGCTGCTACCAAAAAATCATACATTTCTTTTGTAGACAAAGCGAACGTTGTTTTTAAAGCAAGCTATGGTTTAATTACCCAACAACGTGTTTTTAAAAGAGAGGGTAGTATCTGCCAATATGCAATGTACAAAGACTCTTACGTTGCCTCTGATCTTAGATTAACAGAAGAATTTTCGGAGAGCCCTTTAATCACCTCTCAAGATCATATCATTTTTTACGCCAGTGTGCCCTTAATAGATACTGACGGGTATGCTCTGGGTTGTCTTTGCGTGGTAGATGATTGTGCAAGAGATTTGACTTCATTACAGCTAGAGGCGTTAAAAACACTTTCTTTACAAGTTATTACTCAACTTTCTTTACGAAGAAAAAACCTCCAATTAGAAGTTCAAACTAAGCGATCAGAGGAGTTCATTAATGTATTTGAAGCTTCGCCAGAAATTCATTGTATTTTAACTAGAGAAGGCGATATTATTTTTACTAATCAGGCGGCGAAGAAGTTGTTGGGTTATGAGATAGAAGAGGTGCTTGGTAAAAGTATGTGGAGTTTTTGCCATAACGAAGATATCATCAGGATAGCAAGCCACATTGAGGAAGGTTTAAAAGAAGGTAAAAAGCAATTCTTTTTAGATTTCCGAGTTGTAGACAAAGCTAAACAGGTAAAATGGTTGAGCTGGATTATGGTAGCAAAAGGCGATAGGTGGTATAGTTACGGCAGAGACATCACGGAAAAAAGGCGACTGGATATTGAACTGAACCATTTGTCTTTTGTAGCGAGCAAAGTAAATAATGGAGTAGTAATTAGCGATGATTATAACCGAGTAAGTTGGGCAAATGATGCTTTTACCGAAATAACTGGCTTTACTTTACAAGATATACAAGGTAAACCTCTTGGTGATTTGATTAGGGGGCCAGAAACGGATTGGTCGGTGATTGAAGAAGCTAGAAAGCTAATTAGTGAAAAAAAATCTTTTACAGTTGATGTGCTCGCCTATCGGAAAGATAAAAGAAAGATATGGCTGTCTATTTATAGCACTATTATTTTAAGCGACGACGGAGAGGTAGAGACCGAGATTGAAATTATTCTTGATATTACTGAGAAGAAAAAAGTTGAACAGGAGCTAGAAGTGTTGTCTACCGTCGCTAGTAAAACAAATACCGGAGTAACTATTTGCAACCAGCAGGGACAAATTACTTGGGTTAATGAGGCCTTGGTAAATTTAATAGGGTATACATCTGCTGAATTATTAGGAAAACTGTTGGGCGATATTCTCTCTACCGACGAAACAGATAGAAAGGTCATACTTGAGGCAAGAAAAGCTTCTGAACATAAAAAATCTTTTTCTATTGAAGTATTGGCAGAAACCAAAAATGGCATCCCTATATGGCTTGCAGTTTCTAATACGCCAATATTGAATGAGAGAGGTAAAATAGAGCGTTACATAGAACTAATTACTGATATTACAGAACGTAAACAGGTAGAGAGAGATATCTTGTCTGCAAAAGAACAGGCTTTACAACTTAGTGAGGCTAAAGAAATGTTCTTGTCTGTAATGAGCCATGAGATACGAACACCGTTGAATGCTATTATTGGCATGACTCATTTGCTCATCGAAAATGATCCTAAGGCTTCCCAAATAGACGATCTCAATATTCTAAAGTTTTCGGGAGAAAACCTATTGAGCATTATCAATGATGTCTTAGATTTTACAAAGATCGAAACTGGAAATCTTCGCCTTGAGTTTTTACCAGTGCATCTTCAAAATCTTTGTAGCGATATCATTAATTCACTACAGGTTAATGCGCAAAAACAGCAGAATATATTAACGCTTCATTATGATCATCAGATTCCTGAGATTGTTTTAGCCGATAAAACTAGAATCTACCAAATATTGATGAACTTGTTGGGTAATGCTATCAAGTTTACTAATAATGGAAAAGTTGATTTGAAGGTAAGCAAACGTAGTGAAACAGCCGAACAAGTAGCTGTTTATTTTGAGATAAAGGATAGTGGGATAGGTATTCCAGTAGATAAAAAGGAATATATCTTTGAAGCCTTTACACAGGCAAGGGCAGACATCTCCAGAAAATACGGAGGTACTGGTTTGGGATTGGCTATCACTAAGAAATTGCTGAAGATATATGGTTCTGAAATCGAAGTAGATAGTATTGAAGGCAAAGGAACAACGTTTTCATTTTCAATTTTACTGACAAAAGCGACAGAAAAACAGATAGAAAGGAAATCTAAACCAGTTGTGTTTGAAGGTAAAAAAGTACTTATTGTTGATGATAATGAGATCAATACTTTAATTGCCAAGCGGATTTTAATGAAATGGGGTTTAGACCTTGATTTTGCTGCAGATGGTTATGAGGCTATTGAAAACATCACCAAAAATAAATACGATTTAGTATTTATGGACATTAAAATGCCTGGTATCAATGGTTTCGAAACCACAATGGTAATTAGAGGGATGGAAGAGGAGTACTATAAAAAATTGCCCATCGTGGCACTTACCGCATCTACCTTGCAAGATGAAGAAAGTAAGTTTAAAGAAAGCGGAATGAATGGACATATTCTAAAACCATTTAATCCTACCGAGATTAAAAAGGTATTATCCCAATACTTATTATAAAAGTAAAGGGCCGATATCTCTAATGAAATAATCGACCCTTACCATCTAAATTAACGCTCTCGATATAATAAACGAGAAGCACGATAAAAAAGTTTTTAAAAAGTTGAAGTTTTTTTAATTATTCTCGTAACATCCTAATTCAGAAGGAAATAATCTTTCTTTTTCTAGAATATCCTTGGATAAATAAGTCGAAAAATATAGGTGAGAAAGCAGACTTAGACCTTTGTTTTTTGCTGGGCTATTTTCGTCAATTTTAAAATTTCCTTGCCGCGGATTAATAAATAAGGGATCAATATTAATTACATTTCCATTGGCGTTTAAATCTGCTTTGGTTGTTTTAATTAAATTGCTTTTAACCTCGATAACTGACACTGCATTAGATTTTTTCTCAATGGTAAGCTCATTTTCTAAACTGCCCCATATAATGTTATTGGTTAAGGTAGCAGTTAAGGGGGCAAACTCTGTGTTACTAATGAAATCAGATAAATGGACAGCGGAAGTTCTACGGGCGAAATTATAGTTGTAGGCACCGAATGTATTTTGTACTAAATCATAGTTCCCGCCTCCTATGCCGTAAATTAGATATTGCCCACAATTGTAAAACAGATTGTTGTAAGCAGCTAAATCAGTATGGTAGCCTAATAGACCCACTACCTGCATGTTTTTAACCACTGTATTGGCCAATATTAGTTTAGGGCTGGCATTAGAGGAGAGAGAATCAACTGTGATACCAGCTATGCCATTTTTGATAGTAGCGTGGCTAATCACCGAATTTTTGCTGCTTCCGTAAAGATGTATACCATTCCATTGGCCAGGTTCTTCATCATAAATTCGTTCAGTCCTATCACTCGCAAAAAGAATAGTGTCTCGTTTAGTTCCTACGGCGTTTAAAGTACCTTTTACGTTCATCGTAGAACCGTTATGAAATAGAACTCTTACTCCTGGATCGATATTTAGTGTAGCACTTTCTTCAACGGTTACAGAATTATATATGATATATGGTAATTTGCTGTCCCAGGTGGTATTGTTAGTGATGGCTACGTTGTTAACAAATATGGCATTTTGGCCGTAAGCTACAAGAGGTATTTTCTCTCTTTTGCCATTAAAAAATATTAAGATAGAATCTTCAACAATAAAAGGTTGGTTTTGTAAAGTAGGATTAATATTAACCTTCACTAGTATATTGATGGAATCTTTTCCGTTAATTTTGAGGTTTTTGCCCTCAACCATTTGCTTGCCGTTAACATTGATCAAGAATGGTGAGTTGGCCCCACCACCAATTTTAATTTCATCAAGATTGATAGCTTTATCATTGTAGTTAAACACTTTAAATCTACGTATGGTAGAACCAATAGAAGTGAAGACAGTATCGAATAAAACACTATCTGTAGAAAAACTTAGTTTTGCGTTCGGGTCGAAAGTAATATCTTCATCTTTATTGCAGGCTGCAAAGGAGAAGGTAAGTACGGCAAGTAAAAAAAGTAATGTTATACGATTCATTATTCTGCAAATGCTATAGCGGCGATGCTCAGTTTCTTAATTCCACAGTTTAGCAAAACGTTACCGCAAGCTTCTAAAGTAGCTCCAGTTGTAATTACATCATCAACTAAAAGGATGTGTTTACCTAACAAATCATCCATGTTTTTAACGTTAAAAACATCCTGCATATTTTCATAGCGGGTATATCTTGCTTTTTTTGTCTGGCTTTCGGTAGATTTATTTCGGAGTAAATGTTTTGTACTTACCGATATTCCTAGCTCTTCTGCCAAACCTTTTGCAATATACTCACTTTGATTGTAACCTCTCTGCCTCAATTTCTTTTGATGTAGTGGGACAGGGATAACTATATCAATATCGGCATAAAAATCGCTTTTGTAGAGCCTGTTGGCTAAGAGTTTGCCTAGTGAGAGGCCAATATCGGTTTTGCCTGCATACTTTAAACCATGAATAAGGTTTTGCACCTTGGTTCCTTTCTTGAAATAAAGCATCGCCATAGCGGCATTTATTTGTAATCGGCCCCAAAGCTGTTTGGCAACCAGATTGTCTTCATGTAAATGAAAATCTGTAAAAGGTAAGTCGTAGAGGCACTTTGTACAAATATCTTTCTCTCCGTGATAGAGCAGCTTTCCACAGCCATTACATAGCTCTGGGAAAAGTAGATTGATGAGATCTTCGGTATAACGTTTTAAGGTAAACATTATACAATTTACTAAATATGAATTGATTATAAAAGTTAAGCTTTTTCTTTTACGGCCAATTGCCCGCAAGCTGCATCGATGTCTTTACCTCTACTGCGTCTGATATTGGTAGTGATACCTTGTTTCTTTAGGTAATTTGCAAAAGCATCGATTTTATCACCTTCCGCATTGACGAAATCTGCAAATTGAATTGGATTATATTCGATGAGATTAACTTTGCAAGGCACATGTTTGCAGAATTTGGCTAATTCCATTGCATCCTGTATCTCATCATTAAAGTTGTTGAAAACAATGTATTCGTAAGTAACGGGATTTTTAGTTTTTTGGAAATAGTATTTCAATGCTTCAGCCAATGCTTTTAGAGAATTGTGCTCTGTAATTGGCATAATCTCGTGTCGTTTTTGGTCGTTGGCAGCATGTAGTGAAAGTGCCAAATTGAATTTCACACCATCATCGCCCAATTTCTTAATCATTTTGGCAATACCAGCAGTAGAAACCGTAATACGTTTGTACGACATGTTCAATCCATCTGGAGCTGTAATGCGTTCGATAGATTTTAATACATTGGCATAATTCAGCAAAGGCTCGCCCATTCCCATATATACAATATTGGTTAACGGGATGTTGTAATTTTGCTTTGCCTGCTTGTCAATCAAAACCACTTGATCGTAAATCTCATCAGCATTTAAATTACGTACACGATCCATATAGCCCGTTGCACAGAATTTACAGGTTAAACTACAACCCACTTGTGAACTTACGCAAGCTGTCATTCTTTCTTCTGTGGGGATTAAAACACCCTCAACGATGTTCCCGTCGTACAGTCTAAAAGCGTTTTTAATGGTATGGTCGTTACTGAACTGGGCATTACTAATTTCAACAGTGTTGATGGCATAGCCCTCATCGAGCTTCTTGCGCAAATCCTTTGAGAGATTACTCATCTCATCGAAATTACGGGCAGATTTTTCCCAAAGCCATTGATAGACTTGTTTTGCCCTAAATGCAGGTTCGCCCATATCTTTAAAATTTTGGGCTAACTGTTCTGGACTTAATGACCTAATATCTATCTTTTTTGTGCTTTGCATTGGGATACAAAGTTACGAAAAAAAGCAAAGTAATATTCTATGGTTAAAATAGAGGTTATTTATCCGTCTATTTTCTTTTTCCTTTTGTCCCAAAGCTTTTAGGTTTTGCTTTAGAAAAACTTCCTTTGGTACTTTTGCCGGTGGGTTTGTTAGCCGGTTTAGAATTAGATTTAGCCCTCTTGTCTACATTTGAACCAGCTTTGATTGCCTTTTGTTTGCTGAAATCTTTTGCGGACTTTGTCGCAGATTTTTTTGAGGTAGCCGCCTCTGAACTAGAGTTAGAAAGCAGTTTGTAAATTGAATCTAATTCTTGATCTTCGAGTTCACGCCAATCACCAACGGCCAATCCTTTTAGAGAAATATTCATGATACGCACACGTTCCAGTTTAGCAACTTCATAGCCAAAATGTTCTGCCATGCGACGTATTTGACGATTAAGACCTTGTACTAAGGTAATTCTGAAAACAGTTGAACTTTCTTTTTTGATCTTGCATTTTTTGGTCATTACACCCAGAATAGGAACGCCTTTGCTCATTCCTTCTAAGAATTGATCAGTTAGGGGTTTGGTAACCGTAACTAAGTATTCTTTTTCGTGATTATTGCCCGCACGCAAGATTTTATTAACTAGATCGCCATTGTTTGTTAAAAAAATTAGACCTTGAGAATCCTTATCTAGTCTTCCAATAGGAAAAACACGTTCGCTGTAATTTACATGGTCAACAATATTGTCTTTTACTCCTGCTTCGGTGGTGCTGGTAACACCGATAGGTTTATTATAGGCAATAATAACGGCACTTTCTTCTTCTCGAGCCTCTATTTTTTGTCCATTTACATTCACCACATCGCCAACAGCAACTTTATCACCAACTTTTGCTCTTTTACCATTAATAAATACTTGGCCAAGCTCAATATATCTATCTGCAGCTCTTCTAGAGCAAAGTCCGCTTTCACTAATGTATTTATTTAAACGAGTGGTGTTATCCATGATTTCGCATTGGTTATTCCATGCAAAGTAACCAATTCTAAATTAAACGGGCTTACGAAGTTTGATAAATTCTATTGAACAAACTTCGTAAGCCTTTAGGAATAGGGAAATTAAAATTTCTGCTCGTCTGCGCTTGGTCCGTAAGAGCCAGGAATTGGAATGTTCAACAGACGAAGATAAACGCCTAATTGCGCTCGATGGTGAGTAATTTGATTTAAAGATACTCTAATTAAACCATATTTGGTCATTTCTGCATGAATGATCTCTCCTGTACGTAAAATCCAAGGTCTTTCTAAAAAGGCTTCTTCAACTTCTGATAGGCTTGCCAAACTTTCGTTTAGTCCCTTATCTAAAATTGCAATCAATTGGTCGTTGTTCTCCACTTTTGTTGGATTGTAAGGTGCCGTAGCGAAATCAAGTTCGTCTGTTTCTACACCTAGTTTTGGCCAGCTCATTAAATCGGCTATGTGTGTGACCAAGTCCATCATTTTCATGCTTCTCTCATGTGGTGCAAAGTCGGGTTTGTCGAAAGGAACCAGAGCTAAAAATTTACGGGTAGTTACTGCTTCTTCAGTTAATTCGTGTTTTAATAATTTGATGATATCCATAGCTTTTAAATATTTTGTTGAAACAAATTTGAGATGGGGAAGTGACAACCCTATGTCAGTGTGGAATTTTTGCGAAATATTTTTTTATTTACCCAATCGAGTTGGGTATGACGAATAGGTTAATGCAGGACAAAAAATAAGTTTTTGCTAAGGCGAGAGTTTTTATAAGTTACGTTGTTAAATAAGCCCGATCGTAACGGAAATCCTTTTTTTAGGTGGGAAAAACCTCATAGGTTTATAAAGGGAGGGCAAAAAGATTATAGCAAAATGCGGGGCCACGGTTTCCGATATTGGATGGCTCTTTAACTTCCTAAAACTAATAATCTACTGGTAATTGTTTCATGTAATCGTTGATACTGATGTGTTCTGTGAGCGTAAATGGCAAAGAGGAACAGTTAAGTTGTAGAATATTGTTTACCTTGAAATCACGATAGGAATTACGCAAATGGCAATAACCAATTAAATGCCAAGAAAAGGCGTAAAAAATTAATCCAATAGGCTCTAAACGACGTTCGCTAATTTCTTCCTTATAGTTTCTGTATTTGATAGAAACAATGTTCTTATCGGCGATGGCATTTTGTAGTAATGATAGATATTCTACATCGCTATACAAACGCTTGGGCAGTTGGAGTCTAATGTTGGCATTTAGGTTTTCTAATACTTCTTTCTGATTGCTTTTTAGCACATTTTTAACTTTATCTAAAGCACTATGATAGTGTTGTTTGATAGACTTGTCAGCAAAACCTTCTATAAAGCGTTCCATCATTAACAGTGCACTGGCCTCATCGGTATTGAAAGAAACTGGTGGAAGAAAATAACCCTGAACAATAAAATAACCCTTGTTTTGTTCGAAACTTAAAGGCACGCCCTGCTCTGCCAATGCTTTTACATCTCGGTAAACAGTACGAACACTTATTTCGAAACGACCGGCAATAGTTTCGGCACTCACATACTTTTTAGATTGTAATAAAATCAAGATGCCAAATAGCCTGTCTATTCTGTTCATGATACAAATATAAGATAGCAAGATTGCGCTGCAAGTATTTGGCAAGGTTAAATGAATGGCAATTGTTACAAAATTTTCAACTAATTAAAACAGTTTCGGTGCGTGTTTTGTGGTTAGGTATTAACATATGGTTATCAAATCGACAGCTCAACCTCAAAAACATTTCTTTAGAGCCACCAAAGGTAAAGTGGTGCTCGGATTTTTATTCGCAGGCTTGGCGCTCTTTTTGGCTTGGGGAGTAAGTAAGTTCGTGTTCGGTGAAATACTAGGGACGGTAGAAAAAATATCTGCTCCTAATGATAAATTGAGGATCGTAAATAAGCTTTCTCATCAGATTGCATCATTGGATCAATTACAGCGTGAACCAAAAAATAATGTCAGTTTTTTTGCTGCTACCCAAAAATTACGACGGACACTAGATACCTTAAATACACTGTATGCTGCCGATGAAGAGCAAGCTAAGCGCATTAAGACTTTAAAAGACTTGCTCAAAGATAGAGATAAACAGTTCTTACTTTATCTAGAAGTGAAGGAAAATCTGGTGAATACCCAATCGTTTTCTGTAGAGGTAGAGAAATTGAATAGCTTATTTGCACAACGTACAAGAGAAGCAGATAGCGCTGTTTTTACTACACAAACCTCAACTTCAACCACTACAGTAGCACCTGAAGAGGAGGAAAAATCCAGAGGTTTTCTAAGTCGACTATTTGGGAAGAAAAAGGCTGAAGTTTATAAAATCATTAATGAAGAATATAGAGTCAAAAAAGACACGCTCAATCCGCAAGTAGAAGATAGTATCATGCGAAACGTGGAAGCTTCGCTAAAAACTATTGAAATGGAGCAGCGTCAAAAGAGCAATCGCTTTTTGAAAAAAGAAGCAGAATTGGCGAGTTCTAGCAGTGCTTTGACCAAACAGATGTTAAATGTACTTCGTGAAGTAGAAGCCGAAGCTTTGATGCAAATTGATTTGAACGGAGAGCAAGCCAGGAGCATGGTAAGTGAAGGGGTTTATCAAATTAAGATTATCATCATAGCTTTTTTTGTCATTACATTAATTTTGGGGTCGCTGATTTTAGCTGATATTACCAAGAACAATAAGTATCGTTTGGCCTTAGAAAAAGCTAAAGAAGAAGCGGAATATCATGGTAGGGCGAAACAACGCTTTCTTTCTAACATGAGCCACGAAATTAGAACACCTTTGCAAGCAATTTTAGGTTATGCAGAATTTATTGTAAAGCAAGAAAATCCTAATAGAAAACACGTAGAAGCTATCCATCGTTCATCGGTTCATCTGCTTCAGATTGTGAACGAGGTGCTGGATTATAACAGAATTACCTCGGGGGAGTTTAGCTTTAAGCAAGAAAATTTTGATTTACAGAAGTTGTTAGATGAAGTGCTGGACGCGGTAAAGCCTTTGGCTGAAAAGAAAGGCCTCAGCTTGTTAGCTAATTTTGATTTGTCTGAACAGCATTGGATTAAAGGCGATGCTTTTAGGCTGAAACAGGTGTTGTACAATCTTTTGGGAAATGCGATTAAGTTTACGTTGAAAGGACATGTGAGACTCATAGTTGAATGCAAACAACAAGAGCAAAATATGCATTGTTATTTCACAGTAGAAGATACTGGGATTGGTTTTTCTGAGGATGATCAGGAAAAGATTTTTAAGGAGTTTGAACAAGGAACAAATCCAGATCATCAATCTTTAAACCAAAATGGAACAGGTTTGGGATTGGCTATCGTAAAAACTTTGATTGATGCACAGGGAGGAAGAATTAATGCCAAGAGTAAGTTGGGAAATGGAACTTCATTTGTGGTTTATCTACAGTACCAACAAGCTGATGTACCTGTCAACCCCAAAGAGCTGGAAAGCCAAAAAGTGCTTGCCAAAACGAAAGGTGTTTGGGTAATTGATGATGATAAGTTAATTCTTGATCTGTGCAAATTGATTTTCTCTTCGCATCAAATTCCACATCGAACATTTAATACGGCAAAAGCGATTTTGAATGAGCCTATAGATGAAGATTTAGAATATGTGCTGGTTGATATGCGCTTGGAAGATGGAATAACCGGTATCGAATTGCACGAACAGTTGAAAGAGCGACTGCCAAGCCAAGTGAAATACTATGCGATCACAGCTCAGGTTTTGCCAGACGAACAACAAGCGGTATTAGATCAGGGTTTTGAAGGGGTCATCATTAAACCTTTTAAAGCTGAGGATTTGTTGAGCCTGTTTGCTGCATCGCCTTTGGCCGTAGAAGAAATGAATTTTGATGACAGTTCGCTGCAAAAAATGACTATGGGCGATCAGGAAATGATGAGAAAAATTTTAGCAAGTTTCATACGTGATTGCGAGGAAGACCAAGAGATATTAAAGCAAAGTATTTCCAGTCAGAATCAACCAGAGGTGAGGTTGGTGATACACCGTTTGGCAGGAAGGATTGCACAAATTGGTGCTAAAGAATTAGGAGCTGCTTTTAGACAGTTGGAGCAGAAGGTTGCTACGGTTGAAATATTGAATGAAGCTATTCACAATAAGATAAAAGTATCTCTAGAGCAATTACAATTACTGCTGAAAACTGTGGAAGCTCGTGTTCAATCATTTTTATAAAAAGCCACAGACACACTGATTTATATTTGATAACCTAATTCATAAAAAAAATAACCATTTGTTATTTTATCTGTGCATCTGTGGCAAAAAATACTTTTACCTTTGCTTCATGCAAAATCCTACCGTAAAAGCCGTTTTCTTTGATATTGACGGGACACTACTAAGTTTTAAAACACATAAAGTTGCTGAATCTACTGAAAAGGCAATTGCCGAATTGCAAGCTAAAGGCATCAAAACTATTTTATCTACTGGTCGTTCAATTAACAGCATTGATCATATCAAATATTTGAATTTTGATGGTTTTATTACGTTTAATGGAGGTTATTGTGTAGCTAGAGATGGCGATGTGCTTTTTAAAAAGTGTATAGATGCAGATGATATTCGTGGAATTTTAGCTTATGCAAAGGAAAATACCCTAAGTTTTTCTTTTATGTCTGAAAAGGAAATTGGTATTTATGATGTAAGTCCAGAAATTGCCGGAATGTATGCTCATGTTAACCTCCCAGTACCACCACCAATAGATGTAGATAGGGTGGATGTGAATTCGATTTTACAGACAAATATTTTCTTAGGTCCAGAGCAGGAAAGTGCTTTTATGGCTGCGGTAATGCCAAATTCTACAGCTTCTAGGTGGACGCCTTTATTTGCTGACGTGAACGCAAAAGATCAAAGTAAAAAAGTAGGTATTGATGTTTTTTGCGAGCATTTTGGGATTGATTTGTCTGAGACAATGGCTTTTGGTGATGGCGGTAACGATATTGAAATGCTAAAGCATGTGCAAACTGGCGTAGCGATGGGCAACGCCAATCCGGAAGTAAAAGCAATAGCAGATTATGTTACTGATGATGTAGACAGTGACGGCATCTGGAATGCGCTGAAGCATTTTGGGGTGCTTTAATGATACCTGAATGATAAAGATTTAGTAAGGACATCATTAGTAAGTTTAAAAAATTAATCTATGCCGTAGCGCTCCATTTTAGCGTAAAGCGTTTTTCGGTCTATGTTGAGCAACTTTGCCGCTTTAGATTTATTGTATTTCACTTTGGCTAAAGTTTCGGTAATGAGTGCCTTTTCATTGCTTTCGTTAATTGCTTTTAAATCGGATGGATTATCCAGCGGAACTTCATTCGCAACAGCAATCTTCATTTCATCAGGTAAGCTATCGGTGGTTGCTATGTTCCCAGGAGTAAGTAAAACCATTCTTTTAATTACATTTCTTAACTCCCTAAGGTTGCCTGGCCAATCGTATTTAAGGAGTAGGCTACGAGTTGCCGCATCTACTTCTTTTACATTCCTGTTCAGTTCTTCGTTAGATAATTTGATGAAGAGCTCAATGAAGAGTTCTAAATCCACACCTCTTTCTCTCAACGGCGGCAATTGAATCTTAAACTCATTGATCCGATGGTAGAGATCTTCGCGGAACTCGCCATTTTTCATGCTGTTCGCTAAATCATCGTTGGTTGCAGTAATAATACGAACATCAACTGGAATCTGCTTGTTACTGCCCAAAGGTTGTATTACTCGTTCTTGTAAAGCTCTAAGTAACTTAACTTGTACCTCATAGCTCAGGTTCCCAATTTCATCTAGAAAAATAGTACCTCCGTTGGCAGCTTCAAACGAACCTTTTTTATCGTTTACCGCCCCGGTAAAAGCGCCTTTGATGTGTCCAAATAATTCGCTAGCAGCTAAATCTTTAGACAAAGCGCCACAATCTATAGCGATAAAAGGTTTGTTTTTACGTTTGCTTTGTAAATGCAAAGTTCTTGCAGCAAATTCTTTCCCCGTTCCGCTTTCGCCTTGTATAACTACCGACATATCGGTCTCGGCAACCAAATCAATATGTTGATATAACCTGTTAGCTACTTCGCTTTTACCACGAATAAAATTGCCGTCAGTAGTTTTGGGGATAGTTTTTTTCTGTAGTGCATTATTGATTACCATCAGTAACTCATCAGGATTGATGGGTTTGGTAATATAATCACTTGCACCTAACTGGATTGCTCTTACTGCTGTACGTACATCATTAAAAGAAGTCATGATGATTGCTGGAACAGTCAGTCCTGTTTCACGGCGATGATTAAGTACATCTATTCCCGTACCGTCTGGCAAACGGTAATCTATTAACAAGAGTTGAAAATCTTCGTGAGTAATTAATTTGAGCGCCTTGGTAACATTACTAACTATGGTAACTTCAAAATTATTCTTGATTAAAAATCCTTCAATAATTTGAGCGAAAGTGCTGTCGTCTTCAATAATTAAAACAGATGCCATATATACAAAAATAGGAAAAGCCAGTGTTATATAACTGGCTTTTCCCTTATTTAGTTTTAAGTAATATTATAGATTTATTATTCTACTGGTTTACCTTCTGCATCAAATTTTAGTGAAGCTGTTTCTTCCTCTTTTTTTACATCAACTTGGAAGTAGTTTTTATCACCATCTTTTACGCTGAATGCAGCAGTCGGTGTCCAAGCTTTATATGGGTCTGTTTGTAGAACAGTTTTAATAGCTTCTGGTAATGCTGATAATTCAATTGGAGTTTTAACCACGCTGTCTTGTACAGAAACAATTTCTTCACTATTAAATGAAGCCTGTGCTTGAACGGTTGTAACTCCGGCAAAATCTACTGGTTTACCTTCAGCGTCGAATTTCAATGAAGCTGTTTCTTCCTCTTTTTTCACGTCAACTTGGAAGTAATTTTTATCGCCATCTTTTACACTGAATGCAGCTGTTGGCGTCCAAGCTTTATATGGGTCTGTTTGTAGAACAGTTTTAATAGCTTCTGGTAATGCTGATAATTCGATTGGTGTTTTAACAACGCTATCTTGTACAGAAACGATTTCTACTTTATTAACTGATGCTTGTGCTTGAACTGCTGTAAATCCTGCGAATGCTACGATAGCTGCTACAAATAACTTTTTCATAATATTTAAATTTTAAGTTTTACATTTTGTGAATTATACTAACCTAATGATACATAATGGTGCCATTACGGTGTGCCAAATTTTAACATTTTGAAAATCAGCTGTTTGTCGTTTTTATGGTGGAATTGAAATTGGGGAGTTTCTCTACAGGTTGTTGCTAAAGGCAGCAAAAAAGTTTTAAATTTCGATTTTAAACTGTATTCCGTTTAATTTGTAGCATGCAAAGATACTTATCAGCAAATTGGATATACCCTGTAACGAGTGCCCCCATTGCCAATGGAGTGTTGGAAGTTTCAGACACAGGAGAAATTATTGCTATACTAACAGCAGAAGAAGCGTCAAACCAAAATATTGAAGGAATTGAGCAGTTTGAAGGTGTTTTAGTTCCTGGTTTTGTAAATTCACATTGCCATTTAGAACTATCGCATCTATTTGGAAAAATTCCGGAGCAAACAGGATTGCCTGCTTTTGTAAGAGAAATTGTGGCTCAGCGAGCAGCAGCAGACGAAGAAGTGATTGCGGCGATGGAAATAGCCGATAAACAGATGTACGAAAATGGCATTATTGCCGTGGGTGATATCTCCAATCAGCTAATTTCTAAAGAAGTAAAACAACAAAGCGCATTGTATTATCATACCTTTGTTGAGGTTTTTGGCTTTAACCGAGCGTCGCAACCTATTATAGAAGAGGCTATTAAAATTCGTGATAGCTATTGGCCTTTACATGCATCCATTGTTCCACATGCACCATATTCTGTTTCTAACGAACTGTTTCAATATATCGAAAAGAATACTCGTCCGCATGATGTTTTGAGTATTCATAATCAGGAGACAGTTGCAGAAAATGAATTTTTTGAAAAAGGAACAGGTGATTTCGAGGCGATGTACCAGCGTATGGGAGTGCCTAAAAGTGAAGCACATGGAACAGGAGAAAATGCCATTCGTTACCATTTGCCGCAAATGCCAAGTAACAAAACGCTATTGGTACATAATACTTTTACCAGCAAAGCTGATATTGATTTCGCTGCGGCACAGCATAAAGATTTGTATTGGTGCTTGTGCCCTAATGCCAATGTTTATATAGAGAATAACCTACCTGATGTAACCTTATTTGTTGATCCGCAAGTAAAGGTGACTTTAGGAACAGATAGTTTGGCGAGCAACCATCAGCTATCTATTTTGGCAGAGATGCAAACTTTACAACAGCAAAAACGGGTACCCTTTGATGAGTTGTTGAAATGGGCAACCATCAATGGTGCAGCTTTTTTAGGTATCGATCAGCAATATGGAAGTTTCGAAATTGGTAAAACCCCTGGTGTGAACTTAGTTGAGCTTGGAGAATCGAAAATCATCAAGTCTAAAAACGTAAAACGATTGATTTAATGGCAAACACAATCACTTCCTTATTCAACATCAAATACCCGATTATTCAAGCCGGAATGGTTTGGTGTAGCGGATGGCGTTTAGCTGCTGCCGTTTCAAATGCCGGCGGTTTAGGGATCATTGGCGCTGGTTCCATGTATCCAGCTATTTTGCGAGAGCATATTCAAAAGTGTAAGCAAGCCACTAACCAGCCTTTTGCCGTGAATGTACCATTGCTTTATCCAAACGTACAAGAGATTATGGATATTTTGGTAGAAGAAGGAATTAAGATTGTGTTTACCTCTGCAGGTAATCCTGCCACATGGACTAGTTTTTTGAAGGAAAAAGGAATGACGGTAGTTCACGTCATTGCCAATACCAAGTTTGCTTTGAAAGCTGAACAGAGTGGAGTAGATGCAATTGTAGCCGAAGGTTTTGAAGCTGGTGGACATAATGGAAGGGAAGAAACGACAACCTTATGCTTAATTCCGACGGTTAAAGAAGCGGTGAATATCCCTGTAATTGCTGCGGGAGGTATTGCTAGCGGAAAATCAATGTTGGCTGCTTTTGCTTTAGGCGCTGATGCAGTGCAAATTGGTTCTGCTTTTGCAGTAGCCGAAGAATCGTCTGCACATCCAAATTTTAAGGAAAGAATCCTTTCTTCTACCGAAGGTGATACAAAATTAAGAATGAAAAAA
Organism: Flavobacteriaceae bacterium PS02338; assembly: GCA_029959615.1. GTDB lineage: Bacteria > Bacteroidota > Bacteroidia > Sphingobacteriales > Sphingobacteriaceae > Pedobacter. The sequence goes on from JASCOD010000001.1 coordinate 1,287,555, forward strand.
TTAGTCCCTGTTCGCTTACTCAAAAATGAATTTGCTGATGCAGTTGCACAAGCAGAAGCAAACGGAGCAAATACAGCAGAACTCGTTACTTTGCTGGGAAGAGCTAGAGCTAAGCTTGGGATGTTCGAGGGAAATATGGAAGAAGGGGAACTGGAGATAGGACAGGTATCAGCAATGTTGAATGAAATAAAATCCGCGGCAACTATTTTAAATGAAATCTGGGATGAGTTTTTAGTAGAAAAGGATAGGTTGAGTGCATTAAAGTTTTAAATTTTACCACCTAACGTACTTAGAAAACCTAAAAAATTTGTCTAAAATGATCTTAGGTATCTAAGGTGGTTCAAAATAATTACTTTTGTAGTCCGTTGTGGAAATTGTCACATATCTCACACCTCAAGACTCAAATCTAGAATGAAACATCTCAATATAAAAGTAGTAGGCAAAGTGCAAGGCGTGTTTTTTAGAGCAAGCACTAAAGCCGTAGCCGATCAAATGGGCGTGAAAGGAAAAGTAAAAAACGATAAGGATGGTTCGGTTCTAATTGAGGCAGAGGCCAATCAAATTACTTTAGATATGTTTGTAGATTGGTGCAATAAAGGGCCTGAGAAATCCATTGTGGAGCAAGTAATTGTGGAAGAAGGAGAGTTACAAGGTTATACTAACTTCGTGGTGATAAAAAAGAATTTGTTATGGTAAACTTGGTTTTAGAAATTCATAAATCTAAAATCGTAAATCTAAAATTAACTTGTCTGTACTAAAAAAATTCTTGGGGCAAACTATGGTTTATGGTATCAGTACCATTTTATCGCGTCTGCTTAATTTTATTTTAACACCAATTTTTACGCGTACCTATGCCGCTTCGGTATATGGCGTTTTTACTAAGATGTACAGCTGGGCTTCCATCATTAATGCCGTTTTGGCCTTTGGTATGGAAACTACCTATTTCAGGTATTTAAATAAATTCGAAGATAAGAAGCAGCAGGTTTATAATAATTCCTTTTTGGTAATTGCTTTCATTTCAATTTTGTTTTTAATAACGGGCTTGGTATTTACAGATCCAATTACACAATGGTTGGTAAATAATGATACTTCGAATTTTGCAGATCAAAGAAGATATGTGCAATATTTTATATGGTTGCTCTTTTCCGATGCTATCTGTGTCATCCCATTTGCAAAACTCCGTGCCGATGGAAAACCTTTTAGGTATAGCATCATTAAATTTCTAAATATCTTAACTTACGTTTGCTTGTGTCTATTTTTTATCTATGGTATTCCAGCAATAATCAAGCACGATTTGCCGATGGCGAACTTTTTTGCCAGTTGGTTCAGAGAAAAGTGGGTGGGTTATGTCTTTATAGCAAACTTAGTAGCGAGTGTGTTAACTTTTATTTTGTTAATCCCAGAGTTTTTAAAGCTTAAGCTGAAATTCGATAAGGCGATGTTCTTAAAAATGCTTTCTTACAGTTGGCCTATATTGGTAGCTAACCTATCTTTTATCGTTAACGAGAACTTAGATAAAATTCTATTAGACAAATACTCAACAGAAGCACAAGTTGGTATCTATGGAGCTGTTTGCAAAATCGCAATTTTTATGAGCATATTCAATACGGCATTTAGACTAGGGGCAGAGCCATTCTTTTTTAGCCATGCCAAGCAAGAAAATGCTAAAACCACTTATGCTAATATTCTTAAATATTTTGTAATTGCCTTAGCGATTTTGTTTGTGGCGCTAGTAGCCAATATCGAGATTTTAAAACATTTTATCAGTAGAGATAGAGCACATGTGGCAGAATATTGGGTAGGTTTACCTGCAGTCCCTTATTTATTATTAGGTTATGTTTGTTTAGGAATTTACATGAACCTTTCTATTTGGTATCGATTATCAGATCAAACTCGTTTTGGCCTGTACATTTCCGTAACAGGAGCAATCATTACTATTGTTTTAAATATAGTGCTAATTCCTAAGTATAGCTATATGGGGTCTGCTTGGGTAAGTATGTTAGCCTATTTTGTGATGATGGTTTTGTCGTATGTCCTGGGTCAGAAATATTATCCAATACCGTATAACTTGAAAAAAATATCAGCGTATTTAATTAGCGCTACAGTCATTGTATTCTCTTCATTTTTTATATTTAACAGAAATATTTACATCGGCAACGCTTTGCTAATAGCTTTTGTTGCGATTGTGCTTTACTTTGAAAAAAATGAATTAAGAAAGATTTTGAACCGTTAGCGTATCATTTTCTCAATTGATCATTCAAAATTCAGTCATTTATAATATGCAAATCAAAATCATCAATAACTCAACGCACCAGCTGCCTGCTTACGAAACTGCGCATGCCGCAGGAATGGATTTAAGAGCTTTTATCGAAGAACAAATCATAATTAAACCTTTACAACGTTTTTTAATTCCAACAGGTTTGTTTATCGAGTTGCCAGTAGGTTACGAAGCACAGATTAGGCCAAGAAGCGGTTTAGCTTACAAGCATGGTATTACTGTGTTAAATTCGCCAGGAACTATAGATGCCGACTATCGTGGAGAACTAAAAGTACTGTTGGTAAATTTGTCGGATACAGATTTTGTAGTGAATAACGGCGAACGTATTGCGCAAATGGTGGTGGCTAAACATGAAACCGTAGTATGGCAAAGTTCGGAAGAGTTAAGCAACACCGATAGAGGTGCGGGTGGTTACGGACATACGGGTAAGGGTTAATTGTTAAAATTTAGGTATCGGAAACTACTTTGTGTTCTTGGTGCCCTTGTGGTTAAAACATAATTAATGAACAAACTATTTTTTACAGCAATTTTAATAAGCTCGTGCTTTTCCGTAAAAGCACAGCAATCGCCTGTTGCCGTAAAAGATAGCAGTGCTATAAAAGAACTTTTTTTCGCTGGTCTAAAGGAGAAGCTGACCGAAAACTATGTAAATGCGAACAATAGTTTCTCTAAAATTCTAATCATCGATCCAAACCATGATGCTGCACATTTCGAGATAGCCAATATCCAGTTACGTCAAAATAAATTGCTAGATGCAGAAATTTCCATTAAAAAGGCACTGGTACTACAGCCTGCCAATGTTTGGTATTTAAAACTACAGACCGAAATTTATAAACGTAGCGGTAATATGGATGCTTTGGTGCAAGTTTTTGATCAGTTGATCAAACTAGAGCCAGAAGCAGAGAACTATTACTTTGATAGGGCAAATGCCTTGTACATTGCCGGTAAAATAGACGAATCGAAAAAGGCATACGATTTATTGGAGGAGAAATTTGGAGTAACAAAATCTTCTACAACGGCAAAACAACGTTTCAAAAATCAAGGCGAAGTAGCTAATGGAAACGATCTGCAAAAGTTGATCAATGATCATCCTAGCGACGTTAAAAATTACCTAGATCTAAGCGGTACGCTTTTAGAGAAGAACCAAAGTGAAGAAGCTTTAGCGGTGCTGCTAAAAGCTAAAAATCTTGATGCGGACAATTATGAAGTAAACTTGGCATTGGCCGATGTTTATCATGCTTTAAAGAAACCAGATCTAGCTTTCGCATCAATTAAAGTAGCATTTTCTAATCCAGAGATGCCTTTGCCTAGTAAGGTTAAAATCTTAAGCCAGTTATTGCTTCGTTTTAGTAAACCAGAAGTAGTGAAAAATGCGACAGAACTTGGTCTAATTACATTGAACGATCACAAAGATGATGCAAAAGTAGTAGTCCTTTACGGCGATATATTGTATCAACAGGGAAATTTGAGCGGAGCAAAGGAACAATATTTAGCTGCCATTAAACAATCAGAACAACTTTACATTGCCTGGGAGAAACTGCTGGGCGTACAAACCTTGATGGGTAATTATGCAGAAGCCATTAAAACAGGCGAAGAAGCATTAACGATATATCCTAATCAAGCCATTCTATATTACTATAGAGCATTCGCTTTGCACCGAAATGGACAAAATGCAGAAGCTGGTTTCGAGTTAAAAAATGCATTGCAGTTAGATCCAGAAGATGCCAACTTAAAAGCGATGATTTTAGCGCTACAGGCAGAAGTGCTGATAGACCAAGGCAAATTAAAAGAAGCAGATTTGGCCTTCGATAAAGCGGTTGTATTGGCTCCCAATAACTATTTAACGATGAGCAATTATGCCTATTATCTTGCGCTGCGCAATCACGATTTGCCGAAGGCTGAGAAGTTAGCTGCTAAAGCAGCATCGGCTTTGCCACAAAACTCTTCTATTTTAGATACCTATGCTATTGTTCTATTTAAATTGAATAGAATTGATGATGCCCTTACTTATATACAAAAAGCTTTACAAAACAACGAGGCTAATAATTCTGTTTATTTGGAGCATTATGGTGATATTCTTTTTATGAAAGGAGATAAAGAGAATGCAATAGCCCAATGGCAAAAAGCAAAAAATGCAGGAAACGATTCTGAGAAATTAAAAAGAAAGATAAATGAAAAGAAATATATTAAATAGCGTTTTAATTGCTGTTTGTGCTTTAGCATTTGTAGGCTGCAGGCCTAAGAAGGAAATTGTGAAAGCTCCACCAGTAACAGATGCAGCCCCAGTAACCGATAAAAAAGCCGAGAACATCAATGCACTTTCTGCGAAGGATCTCCCTTATAATACATTATCCCTAAAAGGAAAAACAGATTTAGATATTGATGGTGATGTGAAAAATGTAACACTTAACATCCGTATTAAGAAAGATGAAAAGATTTGGTTTAATATCATGGCTATAGGAGGAGCAATTGAGGTGGCTCGAGGCATAATTACACCTGATAGCCTTCTGTTAATGACTCGTATGCCTAATAAAACAGTACTTAGAAAGCCTTTTTCTTATATCCATGGGTATACTAACAAGCAGGTGAATTTCGGCTGGTTACAATCTATCCTAACAGGAAATACCATTAAAGAGTTCATGACGGAGAAGTCTAATTTGAACCAAGAAAATGGTGTTTGGGTGCTAAATGGAACAGCGCAGAGTTTAGCGTACAGAACCTTATTCAATACTTTGCTAAAATCAACAGAACTTACGCTGAATGATGCAGAAGCGGCTCAAGGACTTAAAGTAGAATACGATAAATATACACCAGTAAACAATGGTCTTTTCCCATCAGTAATGAAAATTACTTCTGCCGTAGGCAATAAAAAAATAGGTGTAGCCGTTGAGTTTGTGAAAATTGATGCTAACGTAGCTGTAGAATTCCCATTTTCGGTTCCAAAGAACTATGAAGTAATCAATTAAATTTTTATACTTTTGGTTAATGAAGTTAAACAAAGCCCTCCTTTTAATTGTTTCAATCTGTTTTTGCACCAATGCTTTCGCACAATCAAGTAAGGAACTAAAGCGCAAAAAAGAAGCTTTACAAAGAGATATTGAGCTAGCTCAGAAAAACCTTAACAAAGCAGCAAGTGGTAAAAAGCTAACTTTGGGTCAAATTAACGCTATCAAAGCTCAAATCAGGTTAAGACAGGAGAAAATCTCAACCATCAACTCTGAGATGAAGAATCTAGATCATCAGATTACAGAGAATACGCACAAAGTACATAACCTTCAAGGTCGTTTAGGTGATCTAAAAAAGGAATATGCAGGTATGATTCGCTTTGCACAGCGCAATAAGAATGCTTATGATAAGATGATGTTCATTTTTGCGGCGAATGATTTTAACCAAGCTTACAAGCGAATTAAATATTTACAACAATTTGGCCAATACCGTAAAAAGCAAGCAGCTTACATTCAAGGAACTGAAAAGCAATTGAGCAATCAGATTGTAGTGTTGGATAAAGACTTGAAGAATAAAGGTTCTTTATTGAAAGAACAAGAGGGAGAGAAAAGCAAATTAGATAAAAATAGGAGCGAGCAAACAGTTGTGCTGAATAAATTAAGTAAACAAGAGAAGCAGTTTCAACAAGATCTTAAGAAGAAAAAGCAACAACAGGCTGTGGTAGATAGAGAAATTAGGGCGGCTATTAATAGAGAGATTGCGGCGGCTGAAGCAGCGAGAAAGAAAGCTGAGGAGGAAGCAAGAGAAAGAGAGAGAATTGCCGCAGCGAAAGCAAAAGCGGAAAATAAACCTGCCCCAACAACATCAACAACCGCTTCTAAGCCAAAAACTGCTAGTGAGGCATTAAGAGCAACACCAGAAGCAGCTAAATTGTCAGATGCTTTTGAAGCAAATAGAGGAAGTTTGCCTTCGCCAGTTTCTACGGGATATATTACTAGTCGTTTTGGATCCTACAAAGTTGATCAAGCTTCTGCAAACAACGACGGAATTTCTTTTCAAACAGCAGAAGGGGCTGCAGTAAGAGCTGTATTTAATGGAAAAATAACAAAGATTGGGGAAATTATTGGTAGGTATTATATCCTCATTAACCATGGAGAATATTATACCGTTTATCAGAACTTAAGAAGTGTTAGCGTTTCTGTAGGAGATAAGGTTTCAACAAAACAAACGATAGGGATGGTGGGTGAAGAGGGTGGTATCCCGAAACTAGACTTCCAAATTAGAAGAGGGTTAACTCCACAAAACCCAGAAAGCTGGTTAGCCCGATAACATGCGCATTTGCCTAAATAAACGCTATATTTGTCTAAAATCAGTTTAAAATGTATAGTACGCCGTTATTAGAGTTCTTAAATATGGGTGGTGGCGAGATGATCCTTATCGTAATTGCCATACTTTTGTTATTTGGAGGTAAAAAATTACCCGAATTAGCAAGAGGTTTAGGTAAGGGAATTCGTGAGTTTAAGGATGCTTCCGAAGGAGTAAAAAGAGAAATCCATCGTAATATCAACTCTTTTGACACCGAAGAGGAAGATAGGAAAGCAGATGAAAACCGTAGGTATCGCGAGCCAGAGGTTGCAGATTCGCATACTATCCACGACGAGACTGAAACTACAGCTGTTGCAGAAAACCAAAATGATGCACAGCACGTAGATAATAAGGAAGAAAATAAGGAACCAAAAAGTTCCATTTAAGAAATTGAACATATAAAACAATCACCATGTTACAAACACCAATGCTAGCTGCGCTAGGTACAACTGAAATCATCTTAATTATTGTGGCTATTTTATTGCTTTTTGGAGGTAAAAAAATTCCAGAATTAATGCGAGGTTTAGGTAAGGGTATGAAAGAATTTAAAGATGGTAAAGATGGTGTAGATTCTACTACATCTGATCAAACCAACAAGCCTCAATAAACTGCATTTAAAACGCTTTTTTTTAGATTTTGAAGAAATACAGCTCTTTAATAGAGATACAGGGAAAACTTGCGCAAAAGCAGCTCACTTTAAAAGAACTTATTGCTTACTATTTCGAACAAATAGAGAAGCATCAACACCTCAATGCATTCAATGAGGTGTTTTTTGATTCTGCAATTAAGCAAGCTGAAGAAGTTCAGGTAAAGCTCGAAAACGGCTCTGCTGGTAAGTTAGCGGGTATGGTTATCGGTATTAAAGATAACATCTGTTACGAAGGACATGTAGTTACTGCGTCTTCTAAAATGTTAGCGCACTTTGTTTCTCCATATTCTTCAACGGTGGTTAAGCGACTATTGGCCGAAGACGCCATTATTATCGGTCGCTTAAACTGTGATGAATTTGCCATGGGCGGTTCTAATGAAACCTCATACTTCGGCACGGTAAAAAATGCCGCTGATGAAGAACGTGTTGCTGGTGGTTCTTCTGGCGGTTCAGCAGTAGCGGTTCAGGCTGATATGTGCTTGGCTGCACTTGGTACTGATACGGGTGGTTCTGTTCGTCAACCCGCTGCTTTTTGTGGTAACATAGGTTTTAAACCAACTTACGGACGTATCTCACGTTATGGTGTCATTGCTTATGCTTCTTCGTTCGATCAGGTTGGAACACTTACTTCTTCAGTTTCTGACGCTGCACTGCTGCTAGAAGTTTTATCAGGAGCTGATGAAAACGACAGTACGGTTTCTTCAATACCAGTTCCAAAATATTCGGATAACCTGGTTTCGACGGAAAAGAAAAAAATTGCAGTACTCAAAGAAACCATAGAAAGTGATGCGCTAGATGTTGAAACTAAGGAAGCCATCCTTTCAGCTATCGAAAAATTTAAACAAGATGGACACGAAGTAAGCTATGTGTCTTTCGATTTGTTGGCATATTTGGTACCAACCTATTACATCTTGACTACAGCAGAAGCCTCGTCTAACTTGTCGAGATATGATGGCGTACATTATGGCTATCGCAATACGCAAGCGCAAAGCTTAAACCAATTATATAAAAGCTCAAGGGCAGAAGGATTTGGAGAAGAAGTAAAGCGTCGCATCATGTTAGGTGCCTTTGTTTTGAGTGCCGGATATTATGATGCTTACTATCAAAAGGCGCAGAAAGTACGTCGTTTGATCAGGGAGAAAATCGAGACTTTGTTGCAATCTCACGATATACTGGTAAGTCCGGTTGCACCTACACCAGCTTTTAAAATAGGTGAAAATGTACAAGATCCTTTAGTGATGTACATGGCAGATATCTATACCGTGTTGGCATCTTTAGCAGGTATTCCGGCAGTTGCCTTACCTTTGGGCAATAATAAAGCTGGATTGCCGTTAAGTATCCAATTAATGACAAAGCATTTTAACGAGCAAGCTTTGCTCTCATTATCGCATAGTTTTTTAAATTTTAATGTCATTTCTAATGAAGTGTAGCGTAGAGAGAAAATATTGAGTTTGTCATTCTGAGCGCAGCGAAGAATCTGTAAGGGAATAGCACTAAATTAACAGATTCCTCCTAACGTCGGAATGACAGAAGCTAGATTTCTCCTTCTGCGTCGTCGAAAAGACGGGAAATATTATTGCTTATGAGAAAATTGATACTTACTATTTTGAGTTTTGTAATTATTTTAAGCGCTCAAGCTCAAATTCCTGTTAAAGTAATCCAAAGCGATACGATCTTAAAAAGATTAACTACTGCTCCCCTTACAGATACGGTTGCAGTACCCGTGATTGAACAATCTTTGCTTTTCGGTCAAAGCTTGTTGTATAAATTACGTTTAGATTCTATACAGCAAACTGTTCCCTTAGATTATAACGAGTACGTACAGAGCTACATCGATATTTATACTAAACGTAAAAGCATGTATGGCGATATGTTGGGACTATCGTCATACTATTTTCCGATTTTTGAGAAGGCACTAAAATCATACAATATTCCACCAGAAATCAAATACTTGTCAATTGTAGAATCATCATTAAACCCCCACGCAGTTTCTAGGGTTGGTGCTACAGGTTTATGGCAGTTTATGTTTGGTACGGCAAAAGCTTATGGTTTAACGATGGATAACTTTGTGGACGAACGCAAAGATCCCATACAGGCTAGCTATGCCGCTGCCGCTTATTTTAGAGATGCCTACGAAGAACTAGGAGATTGGCTATTGGCTATCGCCGCATATAATTGTGGTAAAGGTAACGTAAATAGAGCAATAGACAAAGCTGGTTCTCGTAATTTTTGGGATATCAGAAAGTTTTTGCCAAAAGAAACCAGCAATTACGTACCCGCCTTTATTGCGGCAGTATATGTAATGAAATATGCAAAAACACATCAGATAACCGTTAAGCCAAATTCGTTTGCTTTCAAAACCGATACCGTACTCGTAAGAAATTTTGTAGCCTTAAATGATGTTGCATTTGCAATTAATCACAAAGAAGAGACTTTGATTGCCTTAAACCCAAGCTATAAAAAGAAGATTGTAAACGGCACGGATGTTTCTCCAAAACGTATTGTTATTCCTAAACCAGAGCTTCAGTTTTACGAGCAGCTTTTTGAAGTTTTAAATAGAGATATAGAAACAGATAGGGAAATTATCTTGGCATCAACTGATGATGTGAGGGATTTGAGGAAAAAATTACAGCCTAAGAAACAGACGGCCACTTCTGGTATTGTTGTACATAAAGTAATGCCCGGTCAAAGCTTAACTGCTATTGCCAATAAATACGGCGTAGAGGTTCAAGACTTAAAAGTGTGGAATGAACTCAAAGCTTCCACCATCATTCCCGGACAGAAATTAAAAATCTATAGAGATACCATTCCTGCAAAGCTTACGCCAAAAACTAAAGCAAGTTTTGCAAATTACAAGGTAAAACAAGGTGATACTTTATCTAGCATCGCTGAAAAGTTTGATGGCATTACCGTAGCGAGTTTAAAAGCAGCTAACGGTTTGAAATCTGCAAAGATTACCGAAGGCATGGTGTTAAAGGTGATGTAGCCCTTATTTGTAATTCCTATAAATACCTATCGTGTAGACACAAATCCGTGCTTCTAGCGCTTAGTTTTAATCTTCCGAATACCTGGCGTTATTCACCTAGCCATAACTTTGTATGTTATCTTGCTAATCCTTTAAAAAAAAGCGTGTATCCCACAACATCGGTCAAAGAATAACACTAGGAGAGAGCCACTAATATCGGAGCAAGGGTGGAGTTGAGGTGGATTTAATGTGGAGTTGATGTGGAGTGGAGGTGGACTTTAGTCTTAAATTAGAAATACACTGAGGGTCGCACTACTGCCAAAAGAGAAAGCTGTATTTTACTTAAATATACATAAAACATTTCAGAAGTTTCTTTCTCAAACTCACTTTAGAGTTGCTGTTAGCGCAAAAATAGCTTTGTAGCTTTCTTTTTTTTTCATCACCTTGTAATTTGTCTATACCTATTTTGGGTGTTTGCTCTTGTCTGTTACAACTTTGCTGAATTAACCAACAGACTAAGATTAATGAACCGTCCATGATCTATAGCAGATAGCAGGGCTTTCTGCAAGTAAAAGCCGTAGGTTGCTTTTTAAAGCAAGTTGTACAACTGTCCCAAAATTTTTATCGGTCCCTTCCGTAATTTATACAGACTTAAATAAAGGCCACTATAACTTGTTACCACTCAACGTGGATTGACAAAAAACAGATTGTATCCTAAAAAAAGATTGTAACTTTGGCCGCTACAAATTCATTAAAAGATGAGCAAGATTAACAGAAAACAAGATGCTTTAGATTACCACTCGCAGGGAAGACCTGGGAAAATCCAAGTAATACCAACTAAACCCTACTCTTCACAGAGAGACTTAACGTTGGCCTATTCGCCTGGTGTAGCAGAACCTTGTTTAAAAATTGCAGAGAATAAAGAAGACGTATATAAATATACCGCAAAAGGAAACTTGGTAGCCGTTATCAGTAACGGAACTGCAGTTTTAGGACTAGGTGATATCGGTGCAGAAGCTGGCAAGCCAGTAATGGAAGGTAAAGGCCTTTTATTTAAGATTTTCGCAGATATCGACGTGTTTGACTTGGAACTGGACACGAAAAATGTTGACGATTTTGTAAAGATCGTTAAGGCTTTAGAACCTACTTTCGGAGGTGTTAACTTAGAAGATATCAAAGCGCCAGAGTGTTTCGAAATTGAGCGTAGGCTTAAAGAAGAAATGAACATTCCGGTGATGCATGACGACCAACATGGTACTGCAATTATTTCTGCAGCGGCATTAATTAATGCCTGTGAGTTACAGAAAAAGAAGCTTGATAAAGTAAAAATTGTGGTAAACGGAGCTGGAGCTGCCGCAATTTCATGTTCGAGACTTTATGTAGCCATTGGTGCTAAGAAAGAGAATATCGTAATGTGCGACAGAAGTGGTGTTATCCGTGCTGATCGCGAAAAATTAGATCCGATTAAAGCAGAATTTGCTACTACCCGCGACTTGAATACCTTAGAAGAGGCAATGAAAGATTCGGATGTGTTCATTGGTCTTTCTTCGGCAGACTGTGTTTCGGTAGACATGCTAAAATCGATGGCGAAAAACCCAATCGTAATGGCAATGGCTAATCCAAACCCAGAAATTGCTTACGATTTAGCCATCAGCTCTCGTAAAGACATCATCATGGCAACTGGCCGTTCTGATTATCCTAACCAAGTAAACAATGTGTTAGGTTTCCCTTACATTTTTAGAGGAGCTTTAGACGTAAGAGCAACGGCAATTAACGAAGAAATGAAAATTGCTGCAGTTCGTGCTATTGCAGAGTTGACCAAAAAGCCTGTGCCAGAAGCGGTAAATATGGCTTACAATGCTAAAAACATCAAATTTGGTAAAGATTATATCATTCCAAAACCGATGGATTTCCGTTTGATGACCAATGTTTCTATGGCGGTGGCAAAAGCAGCAATTGAAAGTGGTGTGGCTCGTAAAACGATTACCGATTGGGATGCCTATGCAGAAGAATTGAGAAAACGTTTGGGTACAGATGATGCCATTATGCGTGCCATCACCAACAAAGCAAAATCAGATCCTAAGCGTGTAGTTTTTGCAGAGGCGGATAACTATAAGATTTTAAAAGCAGCTCAAATTGTTAAAGACGATAACATTGCTATTCCAATTTTATTGGGTAACAAAGAGAAAATCCAAGCAATTATCGAAGAAAGTGCACTAGAATTAGATGGTGTTCAAATCATCGATCCAGCTTTAGAGCCTGAAAGAACTCAAAAATATGCTAAATCGTTATACGAGAAAAGACAAAGAAGAGGTGTTACCTCTGTAGCTGAGGCTGCAAAGATGATGCGTGATAGGAACTATTTCGGTTCTTCGATGGTAGAATTTGGCGAAGCCGATGCAATGATTTCTGGTTTGACTAAAAACTATGCAACTACCATTAAGCCAGCTTTACAAGTGATAGGTACAGAAGAAGGCGTAAAACGTGTGGCTGGTATGTACATGATGATGACCGAAAAAGGTCCAGTTTTCTTTGGAGATACTACCGTTAACGTAGATCCAACAGCAGAAGAATTGGTTGATTTAACCCTATTGCTAGAAAAGTCGGTAAGAAAATTCAACATTACACCACGTATTGCCATGCTTTCTTACTCTAACTTTGGTTCTAATGATGGTGTTATTCCAGAAAAAACCAGAAAAGCAGTTAAAATTCTTCACGAGAAATATCCTGAAATTGTAGTTGACGGAGAAATGCAAGGAAACTTCGCCATTAACAATGCGATGTTACAAGATAATTTCCCGTTCAGTAGATTAGCAGATGCACCAGCAAATACTTTGGTGTTCCCTAACTTAGAATCTGGTAATATAGCTTATAAATTGTTGCAAGAACTTGGTGGTGCCGAGGCGGTTGGTCCAATTTTATTAGGACTTAAAAAGCCTGTTCATATTGTGCAGTTGGGTAGTTCGGTAAGAGAAATCGTGAATATGGTAACCATTGCCGTGTTAGATGTACAAGCAAAAGAAGAGGCAGAGCCGAAAAAGAAAGGCCTATTTAAAAAGAAATAGTGATTAACAGCGTAAGTTTTGTGTGCTAACTCAAAGCTAAATGTTAACTTTAGGCGGGTAAATATACCCGCCTAAATTATTTTAGGGAAGCTGATTAGAACTATAGCTCTTTTTTAACCTTTTATTTTTTACTTTTAACTTAATATTTATGTACGCATATATTGATGGAAAGCTGACGTTCAAATGTCCAACCTATATTGTTGTTGAAGCAGGCGGGGTTGGTTATCACATCAATATATCCTTAAATACTTATGCTGCTTTAGGTAGTGAAGAGCGATGCAAAATTTATACGTGGTTGCACGTAAAGGAAGATGCGCATACGCTGTATGGATTTGTAGATGAAGGGGAACGCAAATTATTCCTTCATTTGATTTCAGTTTCGGGCATTGGCCCAACAACCTGTCGTATGATGCTCTCTTCTATTACCCCCGCCGAAATACAACAGGCCATTGTCAATGCAGATGTGGCGCTGATACAGAAGATCAAAGGGATTGGTGCCAAATCGGCACAGAGAATTGTACTTGAGCTTCAAGACAAATTGAAAAAAGAAGGAATAGAATCATTAATTTCTATGCCAATCCACAATACAATCAAAGATGAAGCGTTATCTGCTTTGATCATGCTTGGCTTTGGCAAACAAGTGGCAGAAAAATCATTGGAAAATGTGATAAAAAAGGCTGACGGTGAGCTGACTGTCGAGCAAATGATCAAACAAGCATTGAAGAATTTATAAATAAACCAGATTGAAAAACAAACTTACCTATTTTGTTTTATTGGTAGGCCTATGTATAGGCAAAACTTCGTTCTCGCAGGTAAATAATGCTAGGTCTAGGACAGACTCTGCAAAAAATACATTCGACCTAAAAGAGAAGCAATGGATGGGATTGCGAACCTATTCTAATCCATTTTTTAAGCTTCCAGAAAACGTTAAAAGAGAAGTAGAATACGACGCTGCCAATAACCGCTATATCATTACCGAGCGTATTGGTGATAAACTTTATTTGCCTCCGCAATACCTTACCGTAGAGCAATACCTGCGTATGGTAAACAGTGATATCAAGCGTGAAAATTGGCGATTGTTTTCTAATCAAGAGATCAATGATATCCGTAAAACGGGATTGATTCCGGAAGTGAAGATCAACAGCCGTGTTTTTGAGAAAATTTTCGGAGGAACAACAATTGATATCCAGCCAAGCGGTGAGGCCGAACTTACCTTTTTGGGCAGGGTAAATAAAAACGAAAATCCTTTGTTTAACGAGCGCCAAAGGGTGCAGAGCAATTTTGATTTTACACAACGTATCCAAATGGATGTGGTAGGTAACATTGGTACCAAGATGAAGATCAAAATGAACTACAATACCGAAGCACAGTTCGATTTTGAAAACCAAATCAAGTTGGATTATACTGGCGGCCCTGATGATATCATCAAAAAGATTGAAGCGGGTAACGTAAGTTTACCGTTAAACACTTCTTTAATTACGGGTACCCAAGCTTTATTCGGTATCAAAACACAGTTGCAGTTTGGTAAATTAGGTTTAACTACCGTTTTCACACAACAGAAATCCCAATCTAAGCAAATAGAAATTAGCAACGGAGCACAACAAAGTGACTATCGTGTTAGTGGGAGTGAGTATGAGGCGAATAAACATTACTTTCTGGCCCAATATTTTAGAGATCAATACAATACCGCATTAAGCAAAGCCCCAGCAATTTTATCTGGCGTAAACATTACAAAGATTGAAGTTTGGGTAACCAATAAAACAGGTAATACCACCGATTCTAGAGATATCATTGGCTTTGCCGATTTGGGAGAGAATAGGCCACATAACTCTACTGCAACTGGGGGATTGATTGCACCTGGATCAACTACGCAACCAGCTGGTTTCTTCAGTGCGAACTTCCCAGAGCGTTCCAATAACTTACCAAGTATTATGGATGGTTTGGCTGGAGCAAGGCAGTCAAACAGTAACGCTATTTTAAATTACTTTCAAACAAATCCAAGCATTCCTGCTACAGATAACTTTGCCAAGATAACTTATGCTCGTAAGCTAACAGATAGGGAGTTTACAATACATCCGCAGTTGGGTTATATTTCCTTAAATGTTCAGCTAAATACAGATGAATTACTTGCTGTCGCTTATCGTTATACAGAAAGGGGTAGAGAATACCAAGTTGGAGAATTTTCTACAGATGTACCTTTTGATCAGAGTAATCCAAATGTGTTATATGCTAAATTGCTGAAAAATGAAACCACCAAACCTCAACTACCAATTTGGGATTTGATGATGAAAAACATTTACAACATCGGTGGTTATCAAATCAGCAACCAGAATTTTAAATTAGATATTTTTAGACTCGATGAAACATCCGGTGTAGAAAGAGCCGTAATTACAGAAGGGGCTAACACAACTAATAAAATATGGCTACAAGCAGTAGGTCTAGATAGGTTAAACCCTCAAAAAGAAGCTAAACCAGATGGTGTGTTCGATTTCGAGGCACAAAGCAGCCCATTTGCCTCTTCACAAAGTAATATCGGTACAACTAATAACCCATCCTTTGGTACAGGAACTTCTGCAACATCTTTAACCAATACGATAAGTGGCTATGTAACTATCGATCCACAAAATGGACGTATCATTTTTCCCGTAATCGAACCATTTGGTAGTGATTTGGCACGACAATTTCAAACAGGAGAAGTAACGCTAATCGATAAATATACTTATCCTCAATTGTATGATTCTACCAAAGTCGTTGCGCAACAGAATTTTCCTGGTAAGGATAGATATTTAATTAAAGGTCACTATCAATCCGATATTTCTTCAGAATTTAGCCTAAATGCCATCAATGTGCCGGAAGGCTCGGTAAAGGTATTTATGGGGAGTATCCCGCTGATAGAAGGTAACGACTATACAGTAGATTATATGAGCGGTCGTGTAAAGATTTTGAACACGGCATTGTTAAGCTCGGGTCAATCTATCCGTATTTCCACAGAAAACAATGAACTTTTTGGTCTGCAGCAACGATCCTTATTTGGAGTTAGGGGAGATTATCGCGTTAATAATAAATTGAATATCGGGGGTACTTTTATGAACCTCACCGAACGACCAATTACACCAAAGGTGAATTTTGGAGAAGAGCCTATCTCCAACTCTATTTGGGGGATGGATGTGAACTATACCTCTTCTTCGAGGTTTTTAACTAAGATGGTAGATAAATTGCCATTCATTTCTACTAAAGAAAAATCTAACATCACTTTTTATGGTGAGTTTGCACAATTAATCCCAGGCCACCCATCAGCATTAAATATGGGGGGTAGTAAAGGAGGTACCAGTTTTATCGATGATTTTGAAGCTTCACGTTCGGTTATCGATTTAAAGAGCGCCATTGCTTGGCAAATTTCGGGTACACCACAGCTATTTCCCGAATCTCAGCTTTCGGATAATTTAGCCTATGGTTTTAATAGAGCCAAGATAGCTTTTTATAATATTGATCCTCTTTTTTATGGAAGAGGTGGACAGGGACAGCTGCCGAGCAATTTAACTAATAATAAAAATGAGCTTTCTAACCATTATGTACGAGAGGTTTTAGAAACAGAGGTTTTCCCATTTAAGCAAATCAGTACTGGTCAAGCCATTACTTTACAAACTTTGGATTTGGCTTATTATCCGATGTTGAGAGGGCCTTATAATTTTACCACTACAGGGTTTAATCCAAACGGTACCTTGCAAAATCCTCGCAGTAGATGGGGTGGTTTAATGCGTAGAGTAGACGTAAATGATTTTGAGGCACAAAATATTGAATATATAGAGCTTTGGGTGATGGATCCTTTTATGTACAAGCCCGGTTCACAAGGTGGAGACTTATATTTCAATATTGGTAACATTTCGGAAGATATCTTAAAAGATGGTAGAAAAGCTTTAGAGAACGCAATGCCAGGTAATGGTGATGCATCAAAATACGAAGAGAAGACCTGGGGAAGAGTAGCAAGGCTACAACCTGTAGTACAGGTTTTTGATAACGACCCAAATGCTAGACGGGCGCAAGATGTAGGTTTGGATGGTTTGTCTAATGCAGACGAAAGAAACTATCAATTTTTTCAATCTGCGATCAACCAAATTAAGGCACAACTAAATCCAGACGCAGCGTTGGCTTTCGATAATGACCCTTCATCTGATGATTATTCTTACTTCAGAGGAGCTAATTTAGACCAGCAAAATGCAGGGATTTTAAAACGTTACATGAACTTTAACGGTTTGGAAGGTAACTCAAAAACCTCGCAACAGTCACAAGAAGAGCTTGGTTTAGAAAATTCTGCATCTACGTACCTGCCTGATGGTGAAGATATCAATCGTGATAACAACATGACCCAATCCGATGAGTATTTTCAATATAAGGTTTCTATCCGTCCAGGAGATTTACAGCAAGTAGGGCAGGGCTTTGTAACCGACAGGGTAGTGGCTTCGGTTAAGTTAGCGAATGGGCAAACTCAAAATGCAACATGGTATCAACTTAGGGTTCCTTTGGCTCAGTATGAAAGAGCTGTAGGAGGTATTCAAGATTTTAAATCTATACGTTTCGTAAGGATGTTCATGACGGATTTTGCAGATACCACTGTATTGAGGTTCGCAAAAATCCAGTTTGTACGTGGCGAGTGGAGACAATACAATGCCAAAAATGAAAATGGCAAAGTAATTCTAGACCCTCCTTCGTTAACACCAACACCTGCAGATAACTCGACTTTAGAATTGGGTACGGTGAATATCGAAGAGAACGGCAGAAGAACACCAATTCCTTATGTGGTTCCTCCTGGCATAGAAAGAGAACGAGATTTTAGTAACTATAGAGGCGACACCCGTCAGAATGAACAATCGCTGTCGCTCACCGTCAAAAATCTACGGGATGGCTATGGGCGAGCCGCTTTTAAAACCGCTATTAACGATTTCAGATCGTATAAGAATCTGGAAATGTACGTCCATTTAGAAGCTTTAAATACAAGTTCCTTAGCTGATAATGAACTTAAGGCCTTTTTACGAATAGGAACGGATAATGAAGATAACTACTATGAATACAACCAACCGCTAAAGGTTACAAATCCGGGAACTAGCGATCCTTATGCGATTTGGCCAGACGAGAACAAGATCGTTATTGAATTGGAGATGTTTCAAAAAGCAAAAATTGCTCGTAACAATGCGCTCAGAGCCGGATTGCCTTGGCCTGTAAATGAACCCTTCGAGTATAGCGATGGTAAAAATAGTATCATTATCAAGGGACAGCCGGACATGAGTAAGGTAAGGGTGTTTATGCTAGGTTTAAAAAACCCGCTAAGAAATGCTTCACTACCTGGCAACGACGACGGTTTAGAAAAATCTGCGCAAGCTTGGTTTAATGAGCTGCGCTTAACCGAATTTGATGAGCGAGGTGGTTGGGCAGCGACTGCTAGAATGAGTGCTAAACTAGCCGATTTTGCTGATGTAAATGTTTCGGGAACCAAATCTACCATCGGTTTTGGCTCTATAGATAGTAAAGTGAGCGAGCGTAGCCGAGCAGACAATATGGCTTTCGATATTTCATCAAATATGGAGCTAGGTAAGTTCTTGCCGAAAAAAAGTGGTGTTAAAATTCCAATGTTTGTAAGTTACTCTAAGCAAGTGGCTACTCCGCAGTTTGATCCACGCACACCAGATATTGAGCTTTCGAAAGCTTTAGATGCTTCTAATAAAGCCCAAAGAGATTCTATTTTAAATTTTGCGCAAGATTATACCACAAGAAGCAGCTTGGCATTTACCAATGTGCGTAAAGATCGAGTAAGGGAAGATGCGAAAGTAAGGTTATGGGATATCGAGAACTTGAATGTTTCGTATTCACAAAGTAAATTATCGCATCGCGATTTCATTAATCAGTCTACTATTCAAAATACTTACAAGGCATCGTTGGCTTACAACTATAGCAATAACTCGAAAAGCTATCAACCATTTGAAAAGCTTATCAAATCGAATACCTTGAAATTATTAAAGGACTTCAATTTCACATTGTTGCCTAACTCGATTAATTTTAGGATCGACTTCGACCGTTTTTACTCAGAAAACACCCTGAGAAATAACGATCCAAATGTGAGTATTCCAATCAATACCACATTCAATAAAAACTTCTTGGTAACAAGAGTATACGGCATAGCTTGGGATTTAACGAAATCACTGAGTTTAGATTTTGATGCCACTAATTATTCGATTATTGATGAACCGGATGGCAGAGTTGAAGGTTTAAAACGAGACACACTCTGGAACAACCTAAAAAATTTAGGACGTAACACAGATTATAACCACAGTTTAAACGTAAGATATAACTGGCCAATTGGCAAAATACCAGGTTTAGACTGGGTAAGCTTGGCAACTACCTATGGAACAACTTTTACGTGGCAAACAGAAGCATTGTCTACACTTAACGATCCAACCATCGATTTAGGAAATACGATCCAGAACTCGAAAACTATCCAGGTGAACCCAACTTTGAACCTGATTTCGTTGTACAATAAATTTGGTTTCATAAGGCGTAGCCTCAATAATCGGGACACTACATTTAAGCTATCTAATCTCATGATGGGATTGTTAACGAGTATCAAAAATGTAAATGTTGCCTTTACACAAACTAAGGGGACCTTCTTGCCGGGTTACTTACCTAAAACCAAATTTTTTGGTATAGATGATGTTACTGGAGCTCCGGGACTAGGATTTGTATTCGGTAGTCAGAGAGATATCAGATTGATGGCGGTAAACAACGGCTGGATCACGACAGATGAGAATCAAATGCAGTTGTATGTAAATACACTTCGAGAAGATTTCCAGTTGACGAGTACCGTTGAACCATTACGTGATTTGAAGATTACTTTAACAGCGAGCAAGAACCGAACATTAAACTACTCTACCAACTTTAAATATGACCTGCCTACAGGTGGCTTTATCAACATGAGTCCTAACACCACTGGAGATTACAGTGTTTCAACCATCACAATAGGTACGGCATTTAGAGATAAAAGCGGTAGTACTTTGTCTGCCGTATTTAATGAGTTTATGAATAACAGGCAGGTGATTTCTCGTCGTTTGGGTGCCTTAAACCCTAATTCTGGAGGTGTTACCGGCGGTTATGCAAATGGTTATGATAAAAGTTCACAAGATGTAGTCGTACTCGCATTTTTGGCAGCATATACAGGCAAGGATGCTAATTCATCTAGTTTAAATAGCTTGCCTAAAATACCACTTCCCAATTGGCGTTTAACTTATTCCGGATTAACTAAATATCCTTTCATTGCAGATCGTTTTTCTGAATTGAGCTTAAGACATGGCTATCGTTCTACCTACAGTATTAATGGTTTCAATAGCTTGTTAAAATACGAAGAAACAAATGGTTTTACGAGCAGTAAAGATGTAAATGGTAACTTTTTGCCATTGTATCAATTTGCACAAGTAAGTATATCCGAGCAGTTTGCCCCTTTGGTTGGTATAGATACCCGCTTAAAGAACAACATGACACTTAACTTCGAGATCAATAAAACTAGGCTGTTGGGCTTAAGCTTGGCAAATAGCCAATTAGCTCACTTGTCAGAGAATAACGTGGTATTTGGATTAGGCTATCGTACTACCAAATTTAGGTTCCCATTTGGCTTGTTTAAGCAAATGAAAATGGATAACAATATGGACTTTAAATTGGACGTATCTGTGAGGGATAATAAAACTGTAATCTACAGAGCGGATATCACCGAAGCAGAGGTTTCATCTGGAGCTAAAAACATTACCTTGCGCCCAAGTGTTGACTATGTGCTTAACCAACGTTTTAATATGAGATTATTCTATGATTCGAACATCACCAAACCATATACTTCTCAATCGTTTAATACTTCTTTCAGCAACTTTGGTTTTAGCTTAAGGGTAACCTTAAATTAGTGCCTTGGCAATAGCATAATTTCATTAACTTTGTCGTTAGTATTAATCGAAAACAACCGAGCTTTCGAGTTCATTACTACATAGAAAACAATAAACGAACACTAATAACTTAATCATATTATAAAAAATGAACTTTCCATCAGAATTGAAGTACACAAAAGATCACGAGTGGGTGTCGGTATCTGGAAATGAGGCAACTATTGGTATTACTGATTTTGCGCAAAGAGAGCTAGGAGATATTGTTTATATCGATATTAACACCGTAGGTTCTGAAGTTGCGGCAGAAGAGGTATTTGGTACTGTAGAGGCGGTAAAAACGGTGTCTGATCTTTTTATGCCTGTTGCTGGTACTGTGAGCGAATTTAATTCAGCATTGAATGATAACCCAGAATTGGTAAACTCTGATCCTTATGGAGAAGGCTGGATGGTTAAAGTAACTTTGACAGACGTTAGTGCGGTTGATGGATTGTTAAGTGCAGAAGATTATAAAGCATTAATAGGCGCATAAAATGGCCAGTATAAAAGCACTAAGGTATCAACGTTGGGCCATCATGTGGGCCATCATTATCTTAGTGCTTTGTAATGTTGATTTATCCAGTAACGAGGGAAGTACTAGTTTTTTCTTTAGTGGCATTGATAAACTTGTCCACTTAGGCTTTTTTTATGTGCTTACTATTTTATTGTTCTATGGAAAGATCAGGTATCAGCACAATTATAATTTTCGCTCGCTCACTATTTTTAAAGTCATCATGATATCGGTTGTAGTTGGAGGTGGTATAGAACTGCTACAATGGAAAGTTTTTACTTACCGATCTGCCGAGTGGTGGGATTTTGCCTGCGATATGATAGGTTGTTTTATGGGGGTATTTAGTTATGTACTTTTACACTTATCAAATTATGGTGCCAGCACGCATCAACTTTCGGAAGAGCATGATAGCTCTACCACAAATAAGTAGAATTTATATATACCGATGAAGACGAGGTTTAATCTGATTTTGATTTTTTTTCTGTTTTTAGTGCTCCAATCTTGTAGCATCTTTAAACCTAGCTGCAAGTGTCCAAAAATTCCTCATTCTCGTCATAAAAGCTATTAATAGCATTTTAGTTTCTGCATTATCTTATCCGTTTGCTGTATAGTAACGGTAAGTTTTTGTATTTAAAATGTTACTGCGCTTTTAACATTTCTTAACAAACCTTTAGGGCTTATAAAAGTCTGATAAGTAATTTCAAAAGAAAACTTTTACAACACACGAATGAACAAACATTTACAAATATTATTATTGGTTGCTGTGCTTTGGCTAGGCAATACTGCGTTTCTGCATGCCCAGGGTATTGTGAGCGGGAAAATCTTAAATCAAAAAGATAAGCAACCTATAGATTACGCTTCGGTAGCAGTAAAAAAGTTAAGCGCTGACTCTAGTGTTGTAGGATCTACCTCTACCAGTGCAAATGGCTCTTTTTCCATTGGCAATATTGCCGTAGGTAAATATAGGTTATACGTTGTTTTTTTAGGGCTAAAAACCATCAATAGAGATTTCGAATTAACTACTGCGAAACCAAGTGTTAATTTCGGAGACCTGTTAATGGAAGATACTGGCGTAACGCTTAAAGGTGTCGAAATTAAAGGAGAAACACCTCCCATTGTGGTAAAGAAAGATACCTTGGAAATCAATGCATCTACGTTAAAAGTAAAGGAAAATTCGGTAGTGGAAGATCTATTGAAAAAAGTCCCAGGTGTTGAGGTGTCTAAAGATGGTACGGTAACTACCCAAGGTGAAACGATTAAGAGGGTAAAGGTTGATGGAAAAGACTTCATGGGCAATGACCCTTTGTTGGCTACCAGAAACTTACCAGCAGATATGGTAGATAAGATTCAAATTATCGACGAGATGTCTGAACAGTCTAAATTCTCGGGAGTTGATGATGGTAACCGCGAAAAGATCCTGAATATTGTGACCAAGAATGGGATCAAAAATAAAGGCTACATTGGCAATAGTACGGTAGGGTATGGTACAGATGAGCGTCATGATGTTAATATCAATGTGAACCGTTTTGACAATGCACAGCGGATTTCTTTAATTGGACAGTTCAATAACGTGAACAAGCAGAACTTTGGTGGAGGTATTGGTGGCGGTGGTCGTGGGATGATGTTTGGTGGTGCAGGTGGGGGGCAGCAACAGCAAGGTATTACCACAACAAGTGCTGCAGGTATTGATTTTGCTGACACTTATGACGACGGAACCCAATTTAACGGAAGTTACTTTTTCAATAAAACATCTCTGTTTAATACAAGTGCTACCAATTCGCAAAGTTTTATCGGAAATGAGGTTGCAAGTAGCTTTGACAATACCGAAAGTAATACAAAGCGTTTAAATCATCGTTTAAACTTTATGGTTGATACTAAATTAGATTCTGCAACATCAATTAGAATCCAGCCTAACATCTCTTATACCGATAATTCGGGAAATAGTTTGAAAGACTACGAACAAAATACTGTAGCTGGTAGAGAAGTAGGTTATCAGCGCTCTATCACAGGCTCTACTGCTCCTTCTATTAGTAACAACTTATTGCTTAGAAGGAAGTTTTTGCGTAGAGGCCGTACCTTATCTTTAAATGTTAGCACCAATATTAACGACAGTGATGCTAGTAACTTCAACAGAAATCCATGGACACTAACTAGACCTACAGGCGTAACTACCGAAAATTTAGATCAACTAAATGACAATAAAGTAAACTCGTTTAGTAATACTGCTAGATTGGTTTATACAGAACCTTTGTCAAAAACTTTGAGCTTAGAGTTGAACTATCAAAATGGTTATTCAAAAGACAATAGAGAGCGTTTTGTGTATGATTTCAATAGCGTAACTCAACAGTACGATATTGTAGATTTAAAGTATAGTAATGAGTTTGAGAATACAACCTTGACTAATGCTTTAGGTTTTAGCTTTAACAAAAATGAGAAGAAATATAATTGGAATGTTGGTCTTGCCGCACTTCATACTAACCGTAAAAATGACAACCTAACTACGGGCAGATTGCTAACGCAAGAGTTTGTAAACATTACGCCAACTGCGCAATTTAGGTACAACTTTAGTAACGCCAAACGTTTAAATATCCGATATGATGGTAGAACTAATCAACCAAGTATCGACCAAATTCAACCGGTAAGAGATAACACAAATACAAGAAGTATACCTCTAGGTAATCCTGATCTGAAGCCATCCTTCTCAAATAATTTAAGGATTTTCTATAATAACTTCGATTATACAACTTACCGTACCTTATTCTTGGGAGCATTTATTACGCAAACTTTCAACGATTTTGGAAATACACAACGAGTAATTACTGATGCAACATCAGATGATTTCGGAAAAATTGAAAATGGCTTTATTAACGTGAAAGGAAATTACAACGTAAGCCTTTTTGGTAATTTGGGATTGCCAATCATCAAAGGCAATAAGCTAAACCTGCAAATAGACGGAGGTGTATCCGCAAGTAAAGGAACGAACATAACAGCCGGCCAAGAAAATGTGACTAAAAATTTAGGATTGAGAAATGGTTATAAGTTAGTTTCGAATTTAGATAAATTAGATTTAATTGCGGGTGTTTCTGGAAGATGGGATCATGGTACGTATACAATTGGACAAGAAACTAATTTTTATACTTTGTCTCCTAATATTGACATTAGTTATATGTTTCCGGGCAATATCCGTTTACAAACTGATGTTACTTACAATAGTTTAACCGGAAGGGGAGCTGCTAACGCAGATTATACTCAAGTAAATGCCTACATCAGTCGTCAGTTCTTCAAAAACAAAGGAACATTTAAACTTTCTGTAAACGATTTATTTAACGAGAATACGGGGGTGGTTCGTACTGCAAATGCAAATGAAATTGTAGACAGGAACTTTAACGTGTTGAAACGCTACTTTATGTTCTCATTTACTTATGCTTTGAGCAGCATTGCCGGTATGCAAATGCCAAACCAGCAACAGGGAAGAGGGCAAGGCAATTTCAGAATGGGTGGACCAGGAAGAATGTAATTTCTATATTCATAAAAAGCATAAAAGGGAGCCAATCGGCTCCCTTTTATGCTTAATAAGCTTACCTTTTTGTTACACTCTCTTATTTGGATTTGATATAAATAAGGGCTAACTTGCGGCAGTTCTAAAAGGCATGAAAATCGTGTTTTTTGGCCCATAGATAAAAGATTTTTGTATGACACTTTCGCAATTGAATCCCGGTGAAAAAGGTACCATCGTTTCATTTACTGATCCTGAGATGGCAGTAAAATTAATGGAAATGGGTTGCCTTCCTGGAGAAGTAGTTGAAGTAGAAAGATGTGCACCGCTAGGAGATCCTATTGCAATTCGTGTAGCAGGATATCAACTTTGTTTACGCAAAACCGAAGCGGCAGTAATTATAATTCAATAGTATTTTGGCTGATTTAAAAGTAGCATTAGTTGGAAATCCGAATACCGGAAAATCTACCCTATTTAACCTTCTAACGGGTTTAAATCAAAAAATTGGAAATTTCCCCGGTATTACCGTTGATAAAAAAACAGGTTACAGTAAATTGCCAACAGGCAAAACTGCTGAAATTATCGACCTTCCGGGTACTTATAGTCTTTACCCTAAAAGTAAGGATGAAAGTATTGTTTTTCAGGTATTGGCTGATAAGAATAATTCAAGTTACCCTGATATAATTGTGTTGGTTGCAGATTCTACTAATTTGCGACGTAACCTTTTACTATTCTCTCAGGTAGCCGATTTAGGGATACCAATGCTTTTAGTGCTAAACATGGCTGATATGGCCAAGAAAGAAAGCATTAATATCGACACGGATAAACTCGCTGAGCGTTTAGGAGTACAGGTGGTAAATATTTCTGCAAGAAGGGGAGAGGGCTTAACTGAGTTGAAGCAAGCAATAGCCCAAACAACTACCATTGCGACACAAAATAGTAGCATCGCCGCTAAAGATTTTGCACCAACCGCTGTTGCTGCCATTAAGCAAAAAATAGGTACAGATAACGATTATTATGCCTTGCAAGTTTTGCATCAGCATGAGCATCTGGTATTCTTTACCGAAAAAGAGCAGGAAGAAATTGAAGCTATTGAAATAGGAAATGGTTTTGATACCGTAAAACTACAAGGCGAAGAAACTGTTGCCAGATATAAGCATTTAAGTAAGGTTTTGACCGATGTAGTTACTGATACCGGAGCAGCGAAAAAATTTACCTTAACAGATAAGCTCGATTCGATATTAACCCACAAAGTTTGGGGTTTCCTTATTTTCTTTTTCATCTTGGCCTTCATTTTCAATGCTATTTTCTCTTGGTCTTCTATGCCAATGGATTTGATAGAAGGATCATTTGCAACATTAACCGAATGGGGGCATGAATATTTACCCGCTGGTGTACTTACCGATTTACTATTAGACGGTGTGGTAGCAGGTTTAGGGGGGATTGTGATTTTTATCCCACAAATCGCTATTCTATTTGCCCTGATTTCTATTTTGGAAGATACTGGCTATATGGCCCGTGTGACTTTCATGATGGATAAAATCATGCGTAAATTTGGGCTAAGCGGTAAATCTGTAGTGCCTATGATTGGAGGGATTGCCTGTGCGGTGCCTTCTATTATGAGTGCCAGAAATATCGAGAGCTGGAAAGATCGAATCATTACCATCATGGTAACGCCGTTGGTAAGTTGTTCGGCTAGATTACCGGTTTATACTTTACTGATTTCTTTGGTAGTGCCAGATGAAAAAGTTTTGGGTGTATTTAACCTGCAAGGCTTAACCTTAATGGCTATGTATCTGATCAGCATTATTGCGGCAGTGTTGGTTGCCTTGGTCTTCAAATTCATCATCAAGGCAAAAGAACGTTCCTATTTTATTATGGAATTACCTGTATACCGTATGCCACGTTGGAAAAACGTATTGTTTACGATGTATGAGAAATCTAAGACCTTCGTAATTGAGGCTGGTAAGGTGATTATTGCTATTTCTATCATTTTATGGGTGATGTCTACTTACGGCCCAAGCTCTCGTTTTGAAGCTATTGACAAGAAATATGATACGATAGAGGCTACTTCTACAGATACTGTACAGTTGGCTTCTTTGGAGAGAGATAGATCGGCAGAAAAGCTGGAAAATTCTTATGCAGGTATTATTGGTAAAACGATAGAACCAGCCATTAAGCCGCTGGGTTACGATTGGAAAATTGGTATTGCGCTGATTACGTCTTTTGCTGCTCGTGAGGCATTTGTAGGAACTATGGCAACCATTTATAGCGTAGAAGGTGCAGATGATGAAGGAGGAGAGCTAAGATTAAGAGATAAGATTGCTGCTGCTAAGGATCCTGCAACTGGTTTGCCGATATTTACTTTTGCTGCTGCATTTTCTTTAATGTTGTTTTATGCTTTCGCGATGCAATGCATGAGTACGGTCGCCATCGTTTACAGAGAAACAAAGTCGTGGAAATGGCCAGTAATACAGTTGGTTTATATGACGGTGATGGCTTATGTTGCGGCATTGATTGCCTATCAGTTTTTAAAATAAGGAAGCTTCTTAGTCGGTTTACTAATCGCAATTCGTCAATCTAAAATCGTAAATTTAGCCGATGTCTAAATCATTGGATAAAAAAGAAGTACTAGCGCAATATATGCCTCCATTGGCGGCACCTATTATTGCGAAGTGGATAGATTATTTCCAGTGCGAGTTTAAGATTTCTAAAAACAGAAGTACTAAACTTGGCGATTATAGACACCCATTTAAAGAAAATGGACACAAGATCTCAGTTAATAACGATCTAAATCAATATGCTTTTCTGGTTACCACCGTGCATGAGTTTGCGCATTTGCTTACTTGGAACGACCATAAAAATAAAGTGAAACCTCATGGTGCTGAATGGAAGAATAACTTTAAACGCATGATGAAGCCTTTCTTCGATTTGGATGTTTTTCCTCCCGATATCAATCAAAGTATAGTGGCCTACCTTAGTAATCCGGCAGCATCTAGCTGTACAGACTTGCGTTTGGCAAGAGCTTTAAAAAAGTATGATCATCAGGATGAGACTACTCATGTAGAACAGTTGCCAGAAGGCACTATTTTTATGCTAAAAGACGGTCGTAGATTTCAAAAAGGAGAGAGGATTAGGAAACGTTATCGTTGCGTTTGTTTAGATAATAGCAAGGTTTATCTATTTAACCCGTTGGCAGAAGTTCATGCAGAGTAAACTACTTGTTTGGCAAACATAGCTTCTTTGTCTTTTTGCGCTTTAATTAACCTAATAGTTGTTGGATTATTAAGGTAATGATCATACTCCATACACAAAATGAGGTAGTGCAACTCAAAGCCATAAAAAACTGCAATGAGTTTTGCGGTATCAAGTCTCAACATCGTTTTATCCTTTTCTAATTTGGCATAACTGGTCCTTTCCAGATTTAAAAAAGTGGCGATATTTTCTTGTGTTACTCCTTTGTATTTTCTAAGCTTTCTTAAGATTTTACCAACATTCATAAAAGCGTCTTTGTAGTAAATCAACTAAAGATACAACTTCGTTAATAGACAAAATGGGAAAAAAAGTCACATTTTTTTGTTAAGTGCTGTAAATGAATATTTTTACACCAAACTACTAAGGTCCATCATTCCAAAATAAATGCTCTAACGTTTAAAAAAGCCCCATCATTTGATTAACGCTCTCTAGTTTCAAGTGTTGTGGGCTTGATGGACTTATTTCAGCGATAGCTAATAGGCTATTAATCTTTCAATCGTTTTTTCTAATCTGGCCTTTGCTAAAAAATCATCTTCTAATACTTTGCTCATCGGAATGGCGGTGTCTAAACTCGCACATCTCATTACTGGTGCATCAAGGTATTTAAAACAATTTTCATTGATCCAAGCAGAAATTTCAGCTCCAAAGCCATTAGTTAAGGTGTCTTCATGCAATACCAATACTCTTCCTGTAGCTTTTACTGCTGCACTAACGGCTTCTTTATCCCAAGGCTGTAAACTAACTAAATCAACTAACGTAGCAGAAATTTCGGGATGTGTTTTAAGGTAATCTAAAGCCCAATGAACACCTAGACCGTAAGTGATAATGCTGATTTGGTTGCCATGTATCAATGTGTTTGCCTTACCAATTTCCAAGGTATAAAACCCATCTGGTACTAAGCCCGATAAGCTGCGATATAAATATTTATGCTCAAAATAGATCACTGGATTAGGGTCTTCAATTGCGGATAGTAACAAGCCTTTTGCATCATAAGGAAACGCAGGATAAACAATTTTAAGTCCTGGGGTTTTAGTGAACCAAGCTTCGTTGCTTTGAGAGTGGAAAGGGCCTGCACCAGTTCCGGCACCTGTCGGCATACGGATAACCACATCGGCTTTTTCGCCCCAACGATAGTGTGTTTTCGCTAAATTATTTACGATCTGATTAAAACCTACACTCACGAAATCGGCAAATTGCATTTCTACCACTGATTTATAGCCGTTGATAGAAAGCCCTAAGCCTGCGCCAACAATAGCAGACTCGCAAATGGGTGTGTTACGCACTCGAACTTTACCAAATTCAGATACAAAACCATCTGTTATTTTAAAAGCACCACCATATTCTGCAATATCCTGCCCCATCAATACTAAATTGTGATGACGTTGCATCGCCACTCTTAATCCATCGGTAATGGCATCTAAATATCTTTTTTCACTGCTAGAAGAATTTGCTTCAAACTGAGCAACATCATAAGGATAATACATGTCGTTCAATTCTTGCGCTGCATCAGCTATAGGTTCTGGTTCAACGAAAGTTGCCTCAACTTCGCTATCAATCTGTTTTTTGAAAGTAGCCCTTATTTCAGAAATTAATTGTTCGCTTAGGATCTCCTCGTCTAAAAGATAATCTTCAAAGTTTTTAACAGGATCTTTTTGCGACCATTCATCAAATAAGTGTTGAGGAACATATTTTGTGCCTGAAGCTTCCTCATGTCCTCGCATTCTGAAGGTGAGGCATTCTACTAATACAGGTTTTGGATTTTGACGAATATCTTTCGTTAGCTCAGTTAACTTGTCGTAGACTTCTAAGATATTATTTCCATCTAGTTGTATGCCTTCAATGCCATATCCTAGAGCTCTATCCACTAAATGCTTACACTTAAACTGTTCATTAATTGGTGTAGACAAACCGTATCCATTGTTTTCGATCAAGAAAACTACAGGCAGGTTCCATACAGCGGCTACGTTAATTGCTTCATGGAAATCACCTTCGCTGGTAGCTCCCTCTCCGGTAAAAACTAAGGTTGTCTTTGGTTTTTCGGCTATAAGATCTGCTAGGGCAATTCCATCGGCTAATGCCATTTGAGGCCCCAAGTGAGAAATCATGCCGATAATTTTGTACTCTTGCGTACCGAAATGGAAAGATCTATCCCTGCCTTTAGTAAAGCCTGTGAGCTTGCCTTGCCATTGTGCCATTAACTTTTTAAGTGGGATATCTCGAGTAGTAAAAACCCCCAGATTTCGATGCATAGGCAGAATATATTCGTCGCTTTGCATGGCCAGCGTGCTTCCAACTGCAATTGCTTCTTGCCCAATTCCAGAAAACCATTTGCCAATTCTTCCTTGTCGCAACAAAATCAGCATTTTTTCCTCCACTAAACGTGGAAAAAGCAATTGCTTATAGATATCCAATAACTGGGAATCGCTTTTTTGTTGACGGTCGAACTGCATATTTTTATTCTTCGTTTTCTAACAATTTAGTTAACTCAGTTTCCAATTGTTTTTTATTCGGCAGATAGAGTTGGTATTTACTTACAAAAAGTTGATTGCTTATATTTTCTGTAGCATATTCAACTAATATTTGATCTTTATATGCACCCAATACGATACCTATAGGCTCATTGTCTCCAGTAGTATTTATTTCTTTTTTAAAGTAATTAAGATAAAGATTCATTTGTCCAATATCTTGATGAGTTACTTCCCCTCGTTTCAGATCTATCAGGACAAAGCATTTGAGTATACGATGATAAAATACTAAGTCCACATACAGATGTTTGCCACTTATAGAGATACGATGTTGCCTTTTTTCGAATGTAAATCCCTTTCCCAATTCCAATAGAAAAATTTGAAGGTTTGAAATCAGTTTTTCTTCTAATTCACTTTCTAAATATTGATGGTGTTGCGGAATATTTAGAAATTCTAGCACGTAAGGGTCTTTTAATATATCTTCTGCCTTTTGGATTTCTTGTCCTTGTTCAGATAATTTTAATATTTCTTTTTTGTCTTTGCTTAATGCTAAACGATGAAAAAGCATACTTTTCATTTGCCGTTTCAATTCTCTAACACTCCAATTCTCTTTTTCGCTTTGTTTTAAGTAAAAATTGATTTCGAGGTTATCTTCCGCTTTGAGGATTTCAAAATAATGGCTCCAACTTAAAACGTTAGACAGTGTCTCACCTTTTGGGAACACGAGATAAAATTTGCGCATATACAAAAGATTCGATCTACTGAAGCCTTTTCCATAACGTTCTGTTAAATCTTTAGACATCTGCTCAAAAAGAAAACTTCCGTAGGTAGCTTTTTCTTTTCCTCTTTGTTCAAATTCTACAATGTGCCTGCCAATTAGCCAATAGGTGTGTACCAGAATTGTATTGGTAGATTTTGCGGCTTGCTCTCTACCCTTCTGTAATAGAATCCCTATTTCGTTGATGAAAATACTATATTTTGGATTTACTTCGTTCATTTTGCGTTGGCCACGCTTAAATATAGCAAATTGAAAAGTAATTAAGTAAATAGCCTTCAGAAATCAGTGGTCAGTTTTTATCCGTTAAAAAGGCAGAGACAGCAAATCCCTAACCACTAGCTCCTAATTCCTATTCTATTTCCTTCTTCTTTTGATGTTCTTCCCAACGCTTGGCGAAAGATTTAGGTGCTATTTCGGGCATTTCGCGATATTTGCCCCAACCTTTTTTGAAGAAAGTTTTGAGGAAGAAGTTTTTCATCTTGCCCCCAAAGAAGTCCATCAGCGAACGCTTTTTCATACCTTTCTTCCAAAGGTTCCAGCCGATGTTTTCTGTAGCTGTATTTTCGTTCGCTGTCACTGCATCCCTGCGGTTAAGCAATAACATTTTGTGGATATCGATTTTTACCGGACAAACTTCAGAACATTTTCCGCATAAGCTCGAAGCATAGCTCAAATGCTTAAAGTCCTTCATCCCCTTGAAATGAGGAGTGATGATAGATCCAATTGGGCCGCTGTAGGTTGTGCTGTAAGTATGACCACCAATGTTTTTGTAAACAGGACAAGCATTTAAACAGGCACCACAACGAATGCAGTATAGTGCTTGGCGTTGTTCTTTCTGAGCCAATAAGTTCGTACGTCCATTATCAAGTAAAATCACGTACATTTCTTCTGGGCCATCGGTTTCATGTGCTTGGCGTGGACCGCTCAAAATAGTATTATAAACCGTTAGGTTTTGACCAGTACCATGACTAGAAAGCAAAGGCCAAAACAAATCTAAATCAGCAATAGAAGGAATTAACTTCTCTATACCAACAATAGCGATATGGATTTTCGGAAAAGTAGTGGTTAAACGAGCGTTACCCTCATTTTCAGTTAGGGCAATACTTCCACTATCGGCAATTAAAAAGTTGCCGCCGGTTATGCCAATATCCGCTTTTAGGTATTTATCACGAAGCAATTCACGGGCTTTTTGGGTCAATTGCTCTGGAGTGGCGTCTATTGGCGTACCAAACTTTTCATTAAAAAGCTTGGCAATATCTTCCTTGCTCAAGTGCATAGCTGGCGTAACAATATGATAAGGCGCTTGCCCTAACAATTGTACAATGTATTCGCCTAAGTCACTCTCTAAAGATTCGATGTCATTCTTCTCCAAGAAATCATTCAGATGAATTTCCTCGGTAGTCATCGATTTAGATTTGATGACGGTTTTACCGCCCACTCTTTGAATAATCTGTAGAATTTCCTTTTGAGCCTCAGCTGCATCATTTGCCCAGATTACTTTGCCGCCACGCTTCTGGAAGTTCGATTCGAATTCTGGTAAAAGTTTGTCTAAATTCTCCATCACACGCCATTTTACTACGTGTGCTTTGCGTTTAGATGCCTCC
This sequence comes from Flavobacteriaceae bacterium PS02338, assembly GCA_029959615.1. Taxonomy (GTDB): domain Bacteria; phylum Bacteroidota; class Bacteroidia; order Sphingobacteriales; family Sphingobacteriaceae; genus Pedobacter. The sequence goes on from JASCOD010000001.1 coordinate 1,320,884, forward strand.
AAATTTTCAAATTTCGACAAGCCACGAGCTACCGCCGTATTATACTTCCCAATGTTGTAATTGATGGTATTGCGGTGCGGCATGTCAAAAGCCTTTTCATCGGCTTTAACTAAAAAATCTTCGGCAATATTCATGAGTTCTCAAATATAGGTAAATAGGCTAGGGCTTTAAAATTTAACGGGCAGTTGTTGATATAATTATATTGGCTAACTCTTTTTTGGGGTAACGTTTGTATTCGTTTAAAAAGCCAGCCTTTACTATTTTAGTTTAAAAAACAGGAACTTATCGTTAAATTTAGGGCATACAGCAGAAAAAAATGCAAAGAATCAGTTGCTTACTTGTTATCCTCATGCTACTAATTACTCATGGCAGTGCTAAAACGAGGCTAGTTATTACGCAAAATGATAGCATTAGCGTTTCAATTACCCTCAGCCCAAATTCGTCAGTTAGTTTGAAAAGAAACCCAAATGGGAAATATTCAGGAGATTTATACTTGTCGGCGCAACAAACAGATCATCAAAAAACACATACTACCTCTCAGCCTATAAGTGCGGATACTGTAGCCAGTTTATTAACAAAGATTATCGATTTGGGATTGTTAGACATTGCTGGGAATGATATAAGAGTCATAGATGGTTTTAGAGCTAGATTTACAATAACGCAAATGCATGATGAGCGGAAATTTAGTCTGGTACCTGGTTTAAATAATAAGGACAGTGAAAAAGCGGGAAAGATTATCCAACTGTTGAGCGATCAATTGCAAAATCAAAAGAAGTTATATGCCTATTTAAATACATTACCTGCAGGAATTTATCATGTAGGTATGCTAACCGTTAAGGTGTATGAATTAGGCGAAATAGGAGGGAAGAAGAGCTCTTTATATTTGTCTTATGAAGATTCTTTCAAGAAAAATAGGATTTATATTCCCTTGTATGTAATTGATGGAAAACCAATAGAGCCGATTGAGCTTAATAATTACGAAGTTGAGGATATCAAGAAAGTAGAGGTGTTGAAAGGTGCCGCCGCCGCTGCGCTGTATGGAGTGAGAGCCGCCAATGGAGTAGTTGTTTTAACAACCAAATAACTTAACACTACTGCAGACTATCAATCTCTTTCATGTAGGCTAAGTAAGCTTCTTTATAATTCAAGTTTTTGTTTTCAGGTTTTGAAATAAACAAAAGGAAATCTTCTAAATCCGCTTCCGTGAAACCTAGTTTTCTGAATAGCATTTGATCTTTTTCCCAGTTTTCTGAATTAACTTTGATTGCAGCCATTTGCTTGTAAAGGATAATTCCTTTTCTAAACTCACTATAGCCAATGCCTTCCTTAAATTGCTTCACAGCATCAATAAGTGTGCGGTAAGTTACTATAGAATCGACCTTACTTTCACTAAGCACGGCATATAAAATTTGAGGTTTTAAGATCTCTACATCTATACTATCGAAAGCGATGAATTTTTTAAGCACAGTTAGGTCTTTCACGAAAAGTGAATCTGTAGCTTTTAAACGACCTTTTAGGAAATTGGGCTCTTGCAAAAGAAGCTTCTGATCGGCTACGGTTTGTTGTGCTGTAGCAAAAAAACTAACAAGTAAGAGAATAGCGATAGATAGGGACTTGAAAGTGTTCGTGTTTTTCATTGATACAAAGATAAGCTTTCTAGCTTGGCTTAATGGAAGTCTATCCTTGAGTAAATAAAAAATCCCGCTTTTGGGGCGGGATTTTGATAGTGTTACAATGTCTTATTTCATTTTTAACGAGCCATCTTCGTTTTTATTAACTACTGGTCTATTTGCACCATTTGCCAATTCCCACGTTGTGTAATAAACTAACTGGGCTCTTTTTGCCAACATTGGGAAGTCGATTTTGCTCACTTCGTCTCCTGGTTGGTGGTAATCTTTATGTACGCCATTGAAGTAGAAGATCACCGGAATACCATGCTTCGCAAAATTATAGTGATCAGAACGATAGTAGAAACGGTTAGGATCTGTACGGTTATTATACTTCTCGTCTAAAACGATGTTTACATAATCGGCATTTGCTTTTTTACCAATTTTATCCAGATCATCACTTAGCATATTAGAACCAATGATGTAAACGAAATTATTGTCGCCAGGACGGTCATCGTCACCACGGCCAATCATATCAATGTTTAAGTTGGTAATGGTGTTTGCCAATGGAAAAACTGGATGATCTGAATACCATTCAGAACCCCAAAGACCTTTTTCTTCACCACAAACCGTCATGAATAAGATGCTACGTTTAGGGCCATGACCCGCTTTTTTAGCTTTGGCGAAAGCCTCTGCCAACATCAAAACGCCAGTAGTCCCAGAACCATCATCATCTGCACCATTGTTTACTTTGTCGGTAGCATTTGGATCATTCACTAAACCAATATGGTCATAGTGGCCAGTAACTACTACTACTTCGCTTTTTAACTGAGGGTCAGAACCTTCTAAGAAACCTAAAACGTTATCAGCTTTTATATCTTCTTCAACTAACTTAGCTGAAAAAGCAATAGGGGTATTGATGGTAACCGTAGCTGGTTTTAAGGTTTCCGCAATTTTTTTCTTAACATCGGCTAGGTTGGTATTGGCACCAGCTAAAATCTGATTAGCTACTGCGGTACCGATAGTTACAACAGGCAAAGAGTTTTGGTTTTGGGCAGCATCTTCTCTTTTTAAACCAACATTACCTTCGCTCAAAAATGCTTTTGCCGCATCGGTAAGGTTATCTACTCTTTCGTTGATCACTAAAACTCCAGCGGCTTTATTATCTACTAAATATTTGATTTTAGCTTGTTGACTACCTACACTGCTTTGAGCTCTACGACCTTGAGCTGGTTGGGCAGGTGCTTTTGCGGTTGGATCTCCCGTAGCGAAAATCATCACCACTTTGCCTGCTACATTAAGGCCTGCATATTCATTGAAATCATCTTTGTTTAATCCGTATCCAGCAAAAATCACAGATGATGCTTTCACATTGAAGCCTGCAGCTGGCGTGCTTTGTGCCAACACATAATAATCTGTTAAGTTTTCCTTTGCTTGCGTACCAACGGTTAATGATAGGCCAGCTAGTTTTTTAGAAGAAATACCTACTGGTTGTAGATAAGGATCTTTGCTCCCTTTTACAGGCCCAGTTAATCCGAAACTTTGAAATTGCTTTTTGATATACTCTGCGGCCATCCAAGCACCTTTTTTGCCTGTTTCACGACCTTCGTACTCATCTGATGCCAATATAGACAAGTGCTGGTAAGCTCTTTCTTTATTAACAGGAGCACTGAATTTGATGGCGTTTTTATCCTGCGCCATTGCACCCAAACTAAGCGCTAGCGCCAGCGAGGTGTATGCAAACTTTTTATTCATTTTTATTAGTTAGTTAGGTATAAACTGTACAGGTTGTCGAAATCTAAAATCGTAATTCTAAATCCTAAAATCGGTTAACACGATATTTTGTTTACTCTATTGGCATGTCTACCACCTTCAAATGGAGTTTCTAAAAATGTAGTTACCATTTCTTTTGCAAGTTCTGGAGAAACAAAACGAGCCGGGATGCAAATCACATTGGCATTGTTGTGTTGTCTAGAAAGTTTGGCAATTTCGGTTAACCAAGCAACGGCGGCTCTAATGCCTTGGTGCTTGTTGGCAGTAATAGCAACTCCTTGTGCACTTCCACAAACTAAAATGCCAAAATCTGCCTCACCTTTTTCTACGGCACTGGCTACAGGATGTGCAAAATCAGGGTAATCTACCGAATCAAGCGAATGGGTCCCAAAATCTTTCACTTCATTTGCAGCCAGAAATTCTTTTAAGATCTCTTTATACTCAAAGCCAGCGTGGTCTGCCCCGATGGCTATTTTTAATGGATTTGCTGAAGACATATTCAAATTTATATAGAATTATAGATATGGTTTAGTAAATATTTTGTTGTGTTTTAAGTTGTAAGTGTTGGGAATAGGTTTTAAGTTCTTTAATGCATAATCTAAGCTTATCACTTACCACATAAAGCCTATTACTTATTTCCCGTAAAACGCCAACTCAGCCTTTTGTCTTTTCTTTTCAATTCGTGCAGAAATCAAGATACTCAGTTCATACAAAAGGAATAGAGGGAAAGCAACAATTAACATCGTATAAGGATCGGCGGTTGGTGTCACTACTGCGGCCACTACCAAGATCAATACAGCAGCATATCTTCTGGTAGAACGCATGAATTTAGGCGTCATAATGCCCAACTTAGATAAGATGTAAATAATTACAGGCAATTGAAAAATAATGCCCGATCCCAATGCCAACGTTAAAACCGTAGATAGATAAGAAGAAATGGTAAAGGTGTTTTCAATACTGGAATCAACTGTATAATTAATTAAAAAATTGATAGATAATGGACAGATGATATAATAACCAAATAGTAAACCTAAAGCGAAAAGTACTGATGCAAATGCAACAAAGCCACTTGCTGATTTACGTTCGTTATCTAACAAGGCAGGTTTAATGAACAACCAAACCTCAAATAATAAGTAAGGAACACCTAAGATTACTCCAGCCATTACGCAAGAATTCATTTGGAGTGTAAACTGACCCGACATTTCCGTATTGATGATTTTGGCGTGTATTTCTGTAATACAGAATTCGTTGCCAATAGAAGGGAAGGCCTCCACCAACTTACACATCATGCGGTACGTCCAAAAATCAGCATTTTTGGGTGCCATAATTACATCATGCCAAATAAAATCAGTGAAGTAAAAAGCAACGCAAACTAAAACAACGATAACCGCCAATGCTCTTAACAAATGTTTGCGAAGTACATCCAAATGGTCAAAAAAAGACATTTCTGCCTCAAGTGTTTTTCCTTTGTTCTTAATCGAATCGATTAAATCTTTGGCTTTATTGTTACTCATTTTATCTATTTGAAAACAAAAATACCATTCTATTTGATTAGAATGGTATTGAGATTGCAATTAACTTTTTTCAAATGTTTATTCTATAAAGAAGTTTTTGCTCAATGAGCCTATTTTAACGGAAAACTCGCCAGGTTCTACTACTGCTTTATTGTCGAGATGGGTAAACGAAAAGTCGTTTTTGTTCAGTTTGAAAGTTACAGTTTGTTTCTCGCCAGGTTTAAGATTGATTTTCTCAAAGCCTCGTAATCTTTTCGAATCTGGAGTTAATGAAGCATATAGATCACTCAAATAAAGCTCAACTACTTCTTTACCTTCTCTATTACCCGAATTAGTAATTTCAATAGATACGGTTAGTTCCTGATTAGCACTGATCTTTTCTGCACTTAGTTTCAAGTTTTCATACTTGAAATTGGTGTAGCTCAACCCAAATCCGAATTCATATTGGGGATTATATTCTGCATCATAGTTGTAAACTCCTTCCATTACGGTTCTGTTCTCCGCTGGCTTGTGGTTATAACCTACCAAAGAGTTAGGATATCTAGGATAGTTGTAAGGGAGTTTCCCAGAAGGATTTACTTCTCCGAAAAGAATGTCTGCCAATGCATCTCCGCCAAAATTACCAGGTAAATAGGTTTGCAATACACCAGTCATTTGTGCTTCGAACTTGCTGATCAGTCTCGGTCTACCTTCGTTAAGTACTAAAATCACCGGCTTACCAGTAGCTGCCAATTTCAAAGCTAGTTGTGTCTGTAGGTCAGAGATATACAAATCGCTCAAATTGCCTGGACTCTCTGTATAAGAATTTTCTCCTAGACAAAGGATAATAGCATCTACATTTTTAGCTTTCTCTATAGCGCTTTCAATGCCATTTTCGAACTCTTCGTAATATTTGCCATCCATTTTATAGGTTACACCTTCTACAAAAGAGACATTCTCTTTGCCCGCTTTTAATGTAACAGCTTCTAGAATAGTATTGTATTTTGCTGCAAATTCTTCTACTTTTTCTCCTTGCCAAGAGTAGGTCCAGCCACCATTTAGGGTACGCATGGAGTTGGCATTTGGTCCAGTCACTAATAACTTAACGCCTTTTTTTAGCGGTAGTTGGTTGTTAGTGTTTTTTAGTAAGGTAATTGATTCGGCTGCGGTTTGATAGGCTGCTTGCTCAAATTCTTTACTCGCAAATTTTGGATATTGTTTTAAGCTATGTACTGCTTTTTCAAATAAACCAAGTTTATATTTCAAAGTAAGGATATTGGTCACTGCATCATTAATTCTTGATTCTTTTACCTTTCCTTCCTTAACTAAAGCAATAAGGTTGTCACAAAATCTTTCATAATCATAAGCAATCATAGACATGTCAATTCCTGCATTGATGGCCAACATGATAGCCTCCTTATGGTCTTTAGCTACACGGTCTCTAGCATAGAGGTTCTCAATATCCGCCCAGTCGGTAACAATTAGGCCTTTAAAACCAAGCTCCTCTCTTAAAAGTTTAGTTAACAGATTATAGTTGGCATGTACAGGAACCCCATTTACAATGCCCGAATTGATCATGATACTATGTGCACCAGCCTCGATAGCCGCTTTAAAGGGAGGCAGGTGATAATCTCTTAGCACATGGTCTGGAATATACGCTGGAGTTCTGTCTTTCCCAGATACAGAAACCTGATAGCCTAAGAAATGCTTTAAGCAAGATGCTACACGGTAAGGATCAGCGATGTTATCACCTTCAAAACCTTTTACCATTTGTAATCCTAGCTCACTAATTAAATAAGTGTCTTCTCCAAAAGTTTCCCACTGACGAGGAAAGCGAGGGTCTGGTGCTAAGTCTAGTACCGGAGAAAAATTCCAAGGAATAGCGCTAGCTCTGGTTTCGTAGGCAGTAATTTCGGCACCTTTGTAAACCAAGGTACGATTGCGTGTGGCTGCCTGTCCAATTTGTTGTGGAAACATGGTGGCATCAGCGGTATAGGTAGTGCCATGTATCGCATCGATACCATAAAGTACTGGAATGTTTAAGCGCCCCTTGCCAGTTTCCTGTATTTTGTTGATGATTTGATGCCAAACCTCTCTGGTACGAGCTCTATTGTTTGCCGTATTTAATACCGAGCCCACTTTGTATTTTACCAAGGCATGCTCCAACTGTTGTTGGTTAAGAGCTACAGGTTCATAGCTACTAAACCTATCTTTACCATTGGTAATCACATCCATGGTAATTTGCGCCATTTGCCCAACTTTTTCTTCCAAGGTCATTTTAGACAATAAAGTTTTCACTTTTTGGTCGATAACGGGATTTATTTTCTGTTGAGCGGCTGAATATAGGGAGAGTGCGATAAACGGGATGGTGACTAATATTTTTTTCATACTTAGCTCCTAATGCTTTAGGTATATTCTTAGGTTATTTGTGTGTGTTAAAAAATCTCCCTCCCAAATAGGGAAGGAGATAAGATGGATTATTATTTGATGATTAGTTTTTGAGTAGGTAGATCGGCCACTTTTACCAGATAGATGCCAGCGGCAGGTTTTGTATTTAAATTAGCTTTGGCTAAACCAGCAGCTACGTTTAGCGTTTGGCTATAAATTATTGCGCCAGTAATGCTACTGATAGTTACTTTGGCCGTAGCCGCTTTAGTGTTGCTTACATTGATAGTTAACTCGGTACCCACAAGTGGATTAGGAGATAAGGTAAGCGATTGAACCGTTAACGATACATTTTGAGTGGTATGACCAACTATTTGATGATCTCCATTTAAGTCGAACTGAGTTAAACGGTAGTAATTTGCACCTGCTAAAGGTGTACGGTCAGTGTATTGATAATCTAATCTGCTTTGGCTATTGCTACCTTTAGAGCTTACTTTATTCAATAATCCGAATGTTTTACCATCGGCACTTCTCTCTAACAAGAAATAGCTGTTGTTTTGCTCAGACGAAGTTGCCCAAGTTAGATTAACACTACCGTTGTTGGCCAATTTGCTTTCGAAACCGATAAGGCTAACTGGCAGAGGTCCTGTGTGCGGCATTCCAAAAGCCTGTATTTCGTAGATAGAATAACCATACTGAGGAAACTCTGCGGTTTTTTTAGTACAATAGATTCTTAGGTACCTGCCTGTACCAGTAACGGTATGGTTGCGTTGCGCAGCAGTAGCCGTAAGGTTTCCTGTGATGGTAAGTAAGTCTGACCAGGTACCATTAGGGTTATTAGTAGCCTGAATAGTATACTCTTCAGCTTTTGCACCTTCCCAAAGAATGTTTACTCCAGTTAAATCATACACGTCGCCAAGGTCAACATAGATCCACTGAATGTCATTTCTATTATTGACGTTAGCTGCCTGCCATCTAGTACCATTGTTATTGTCGTTTGCATTTTTAGCCAGTTCGACACCATTAACAGTAGATGCGGTAATAGGTTGGCTGCGAGCTAAATTAATGGTAGAGTTACAGCTGCCCACTACAAACTGATGTCTAGCTGCGGCGTTATTTTTCTCTCCTCCAGCAGGATAGCTGTATGTAAAATAGAAATAGGCAGTTTCGCCGTTGGCAACATTCAATGTAAAAGGAACATTCGGTTGAATGTTATAGCCTGGTAGTGGGTCTGCGCCTGTGGTGTTGTAATACAGGATAAGTGTAGTTGCACCAGTAGTTGGACGGTTCGGATTTGGAATAAAAGTAATGGTAGGGTTGGCAGCATCCCAAGAAAACTTATATGAATAGTCACTATCCATGCCTATGCCGCCACATTGTGGAATAACAATCGGAAGTTCTACCACAATATTAAGTGCTTGCGAGTAAGCCACATTTCCAGTATTATCAGTAGCTACAGCAGTAACTACATAGTTTCCCGTTGGTAGGTCTGTCCAAGTGTAGTTGTAGGGAGAAGAAGTATCTTCACCTAGTTTAGTGTTACCATTAAAAAATTCTACTTTGCTTACGGTTCCGTCTGCATCTGTAGCGGATACGGTAAATGGAATGGTACCTGGACTAGATGATGTATAGGTATGTGTAGCGCCACCACCTGGTGCAGTAAATTTAACTTTTGGCGCTAAATTGCTTGGTACGGTAGTGCTGTATACTTCCAGTTCGAAAATGGAATAACCGTATGGGAGCATCCTTTCTGTACAGTAGATTCTTACATATCTTCCAGATACGGCCAAACCCGTATAGTCGTTAACCAATGTAGCGTTATTGGTAATGTCTTGTACGGCCGTACCCCAGTTATTGATATCATTTGATACTTGGATTTGGTAATTTTTAGCCCCGGCACCTTCCCATACAATTTTAATTTGACTGATGTTGTAAACCGCACCTAAATCTACATAAGCCCATTGGATACCTGGACCATGTACACTTTCCCATCGGGCGCCTCCAACATCGCCGTTAACAATGGCATCGCCGTCGCCGGTAGAAACAACAACTTGCTTATTTAAAGCAACGTTTGTTTGTGCATGAGCAAAAAAGACACAGCACAGCAAGTTCACTAATAAAGTAAATTTTAATTTCATAATTTTTGGTTTTAGTGGATAAGGTTGATTTTAGGACTATTTGCCCTATTATGAGTTGGGCTACAAGCGGCTATCCAGCCATTCTATCCTTGTTCTTAGCCATTTTTTAATTTGGGTAACCTCGCCTTCATAGGTATAAAATATCTGCGGATTGGGCCATACTTTTTTGTCTAGTATTTTCCATACAGAGAAGTTCTGCTTTTGGGAAAGTGCAAGTTTTGCAGATTGCTTATCAATATTTTTCAGCATATCTTCCACTTCTTTGTTTCTTATTTCCTTCCACCTTTTCTTGACCTTTGCTTCAAAAGCAGGATCGTCGAAAAGACGAGTAAACCAAGGCCCATGTTTAACCCACCAACCTTGCGGATCCATGGAAATGGAATAATCTACGTTGCCCATGCTCAGGTCAAAGTCCCATAAAGGTCCCATTCCCAGTTTTCCGTTTTTATCCTTGTAGTAAAATATGCTGCTGTAGTTCTGAGCATCTTGGTTTTTCACTAGCTCTTGTACTAAATACCAGTTGATAAAAGACTCTACATCGATATATTTAGCGTAACCGTTTACTGGGTCTGCAAAATTGTCGGCATAGATGGCATTTTCTGTATCGGTTAGATATTTTTTAATGTAGTTATACTGTTCGGTGGTAGGCGCATCAGGAGATTTTATAGCAAAGGGTAGCGTTCTGATGGCGGTTTTTACAATGTATGTCTCATCTTCGCGTCTATCTAATTCTACCAAATAGCCCCCTGTAATTTTATCACTTCCGGTATCTCCAGATTTAAGTTCTGTAATCTCAACTCTCCCCGGATTAACCTCTATCTGTTCGGTAAGCGTGTAGGTACCTATGTAGCTACCATTTAAAACTACCTCTACATGACGGTGCTCTGGTGTAAAATTGGAATTAATGGCTCTACCCAAATCAAATACTACGGCAGTTCTTAATAGCGTTTTATCAGAATAATTAGCCAACAATACCCAGTTTTTGGCTTCTTGCAGACCTAGTATTTTTGCCTTTTGCTTTAGCTTAATTCTATAGGGTTTTTTCGGCATCCCCCAAGTAGAGTTTCCTCTTCCTTTAATTTCTAGCTCTAGGTTATTTGCTTCCTGTTCAAAATCGAGATTGGGATTAATAGAAAGTGTGCCATTTAGGTAAACATCCTTGGAAACAATAGGTGCTTTGCCTGCAGTATTTATGCTAAAAACTGGCAATCCTGTAAAATCCTTTACTTTAAGCGTAAAGTCTCTCGCTTCGCCATTGGAAAAAGCCAAGCGAACCTGCTGAGCTTGGGTAAAGTCGTTAACCGAAATGCCGCTCTGTTGGTTTACTCCACTTAACTGCACTGTGACCAACTCTTTGTCGAATGATAGTATAAGTGCTTTTTTATCAGGGCTTAGAAAAGGGATAACAGCATGGATCTCATCATCATGAAATTCAAAAAACACGTCTTTACCTATACCAGGATTATTTTTGGCATCAAACTTCAAATTAAGCGATGCCAAAAATTCCGGGGTGATCTCCTGTTTTATTTTGTCTCTTTTACAGCCCGAAAAAACTACGATAAAAAATAAATAAGCGTAAATTATCTTTTTCATTTGCTTAAGGGTTTGTTTATGATAAGAGTCTATTGAAAGCTTAACCAATTAAAACAGCTGGTGCCATTTTGAGAGGTTAGCCTAATGGTTTGTTTTCCTTTAGTAAGTGTGATATCTGTTTCTGAAGTTTTCCAGATATTGTCTTCGCCCGTTTTAGGTAAAGTCCAGTTTTTGCTGTTTTGTCCATTTATGCTTACGCCAATAGTGACATCAGAATAAGAGGCGTGGCGTAACTTTAACTTGTAAGTGCCATCTGCTGGTACATCAATCTGATACTCCATCCAACGGTCTTTCAAGAAATCGTACACTTCAAGGATACCAGATTTGTCAGTAGTAGGACGAATGTAAACACTCGTAGACCATACTCCGTCCTGCGTAGCAGCAGCGGTAGAGTTAAGTGCTGTGTAATGCGCCGCAGGGATCACCGCACCTTTTCCGTAGTACAAAGTTTTATCGAAAGACGACATGTTAACGAAAACCTTTCCTGCATTGGTAAGCGTGTATGGTTGGGTTTTAGTAAGTAACTGCATGTACGGATAGGTGTCTACACTACCAGAGTTACGAGGAATAAACCAAGCATATTTTACAATATTAGGATGTGCCTCCATATAATTTACCACATCGCACATGTACCTAATTTGTTGGTTAGCGTTGCTTATACTTGGTTCCCAAGCACAAAACTCAGTCATCCAAATCTGTTTGCCATACTTTTTAAATCTTTCTACATAGCTTTTGAAAGATGAGGGCACCGCCATGTAACAGTGTAGGGCAATGCCATCAAAATAAGATAGAGGCACCAGTTGAAAAAACTCATCTAACCACTTAATAGGATCGCTATAGCCCGCTAACGTACCATAGTTCATCGCAGGTGAAATGATCTTCATTTTCAGCTCGTCGGCTAAACTTTTCACCTCATGAAAAATAGCAGCAGCCTGTTGCGGTGTCATATTGGCTTGGTCGGTAAGATTAGGCTCGTTATAAGCCAGAATGTATTCGCAAGAAGGATGTTTGGCTTTATAGGCTCTGATCCTGTCTTTATTGAAATTTCCATTCCAGGTCATTGGAAAAAAGGCAATGTTTTTCGCCGACGTTTTTTGGTCTAAGTCAGTAGAAATATCATTTGCCCAATTATAGAACCAAGAAACGCCACCACCCAATAGCTCTACATCATCCATGATTTGAAAGCTATAAGATACACCTCTTTTATCACTACGTTTCTGTAAGCTTTTTACTTCAACAATGGTTTCTTCCTCTTCTTTAGCAGCTGTGCTTTTCTTCTTGCAAGATAAAATACCGATAGTAAGCAGCATCCCAGCTATGAAATATATCGTCTTTTTCATGATTAGTTGGCTTTTTGATAAACTTTTACAAAATCAATGTACATAGACGCATCGCCATTGTTAAGTCCGGTAATTTGTCCGCCATTTAAAATGCCTGTGAAATGTCCGCCAACAGCTAAGTTTAAAAGGATAAAATTGTCTTTGTGGAAATATCTGCCTGGAGAAGTGTCGTCAGTTTTATTTGTAATGGCCATTTCAAAGTATGGTTTTACACTAGGGTTCTTATCCAAATCCAAATACATTTTAACTGCATTTTCATCCCAAATCACGGTATACAAATGAAAGTCATCCTGTAGACCATAGCTTGAAGTATTGTCTTTGGCATACATTGGATTACCTCCCGTAGGTTTCCAAATTCCCCAGTGCATGGCACCGTTAAAGTATTTGTCTTGGGTACCGTTTCTGATGCCGTTCGAATGGCCCATTTCCAAGATGTCTATCTCTCCACATTGTGGCCAACCTACTTGGTCATAGTCATTACCCATCATCCAGAAAGCAGGCCATAGCCCATTTGCGGTTTTAGGTAGTTTAATGCTAGCTTCTATTTTTCCGTATTTGAAAAATTTCTTTCCCTTGGTAATTAAACGGCCAGATGTAAAGCTTTTACCTCCAAATTGCTCTTTCTTTGCCGTAAGAATAAGACAGGTTTTATCTGTGGTTGGTTCTTTACCTACAGAAATGTTTTCTTCTCTGTAGTATTGCAGCTCGTTATTGCCGCCACCATTGCCGTTAACCTCAATAGTCCAATTGTTTTTGTTTAAGTTACCTTCCGCAAAGCGGTCTTCCCAAACTAGCTTGTAGCCATCCGTCTCACCAGAGCCAACTTCTTTGTTCTCTGGTTTTGCATCGGTTTTTTTACTGCCACAGGCAGCGAAAATGATGAGTAACAGGCTAAAAATAATATTATAATTCATGAACTTCATTGCTTTGCGTTTTATACAGCATTGGCTCAGGCTCAGCCATTTGATCAATGCCGTAATACATTGTTAAATTTCCTCTCTCGCTAGCGCAAGAGAGGAAATGTTTTTCTGGGCCTTATTTAGCAGGTACGTAAAAGAAAATACCATCGATATCTAATGTAGTGCCAGCTACACCACCGCTTAACACGGCTAAAATATTTTCAGAATTGCCTCCAACAGTATATCTAATACCTTGGTTTTTAATAGCAGAATATGGAATTTCGAAGTGTTGCCACTCGCCGTTACGTGTAAAATTGCCATAAGGATTTACGCCATCAATTGCAGTTGCTCCGATGGTGAATTTAGCTGTATTTGTACCTGAATATAATATCACCTGATGAGATGCATTGTCTTTACTTTTTATGGCAAAGTGTAGTACGTGGTTGTCGGTTAAGCCACTAAGATCCCATTTGTAAGTAGGAGATGGTGCAAAACCACCACCAGACCAACCTAAGTTGGCAACTACAAGGCTAGTCCACGCTTCTACCTCACCAAATGCATTTGGTCCACTTGATGTACCTGCAGAATAACTTGTGCCATCTGGCCATACATATAAAAACATATTGGTATCATCCGTACGGTAGTCTTTTTTTACTTTAGTGTGGATGGCTTTCTCGCTTGTAGCATCAAGTGTTACCAAATAATAATCACTTCCTTTTAGGTATTTAGAAAGATTTGGATTAGTGGTGCCACCACCTCCTGGTTGTTCTTCGTCTGCTGGTCCGTCGCTGTTTTTCTTACAAGATGTAGTTACAGAAGCTGTAAATAAAACAGCTAATAACATTAATAATACTGATTGTTTTCTCATGACATTTTAGTTTGATTAAATACTCTATTTTAGTTGATTTTTTATTCGTGTTAGTTGCCTAGTGAGCCTAGGTTAATCTCTTCTTCAGGGATAGGGAAGAGCTCGTGTTTACCTTTGATAAACTCGGCCATTTGTTGCCTTGCCTCGGTGGTTTCAGTAGCTTTGTAAGCATCCATAATTTCTTTGGCTTGTCCCCATCTGCAGATATCAAACCAGCGGTGACCTTCCATTGCCAGTTCTACACGTCTTTCATGCCTTACTGCTTTTCTCAAATCATCTCTGTTATCTGCATAACCTCTATAGGCCGGGAATTCAGGTAAGATGGCATTGTTCCCTTGTCTGGCTCTATTACGTACCTTCTCTAATGCCCATTTAGCTCTTGAGAGGTTATTATTCTCTATGCAGGCCTCTGCATACATTAGCAGTACGTCAGCATATCTAATTACTTTATTATTGATAGGGCCACGAGTAGGGTGGGTTAAAGCAAAAATGCTATTTCCGGGACCATCGTTCATCATGGTGTATTTACGGTTAACGTACTTGCTGCCTAGGTAAGTTTCTTGTTCCACATTCTCCATATCAGCCGCACTTGGATTTAGAATGGTGATGTCTCTACGTGGGTCACCAGTTTCGTACTCGTTGTACAGGTTTTGAGTTGGCTTGTTGAAACCCCATCCGCCACCAAGCTTTGATGAACGAGACCTCGTAAGAATTACTGTAAATGTACCACGGGTAAAACCAAACCCTTGCCCGTAATCACTAGTGGGATCTTCCATATATTGGATTTCGAAAATCGACTCAGGACTATTTTCTCCCAATAAGGTGAAGTTGTCTCTGTAATTGGTATTTAAGCGGTATTGACTTTCGTTTTCTGCCTGGGTCACTACAGCGTTGCCCCATTTCTCCGCTTCAACATTGTTGTTTTGGGTTAAATAAACCTTTAAAAGCATGGCTTGTGCAGCGCCTTTGGTCGCTCTGCCTAGATCTGCATCTGCATATTCGCTTCTTTTCCAAAGCTTGGTTTCCGCATCTAACAAATCGGTGTTAATCAGTTTGTAGATTTCTGAAACAGGTGCTTTAGGCTGTTTCCATTGCGCAGCACTTTCAATTACAAAATCTACTTTAGGCACGCTTCCAAAAGTTCTCACCAAACGATAATAATAGTAAGCCCTTAAAAATTTGGCTTCACCTATTAAGCGATCTTTTAACCGCTGATCCATGGTGGCATCTGGTGCTACCGAAGGAATTTGTTGCAGAGCCAAGTTGCACCTAGCTATGCCTTGGTATTGCGAGCGGTAATAATCTAGAAGATAAGGGTTGTTGGCTTGTGTTTTGAAGTTCTCCATGTCGTACACCGCAGACATATCGGCAATACCCTGACCACCTTTCAAAGCATCGTCAGATACCACATCTCCAATAAACCATTCGCTATAATAGGTGCCGTTATATTCCCAACCAAGTGGGGCATAGGATGCATTTACCGATTGAATAGCTGTTTGTCCAGAAGAAAAGAAATCTTCTAGCTTAGTTACACCTGGCGTAGGTTCGGTAAGCCATTTTTTGCAAGAAGAAATGCTCATAGCACCTATTAAAAGTGCTGTAGCAAAAATATATTTATGTGTATTACTTTTCATGACCTTTAGAATTAGAAATTAACTTGAGCTCCTAACATGATTGTTCTTGACTGGGGATAGTTACCAAAATCTACTCCGCTGCCAATCTCAGGATCGTAACCAGTGTATTTGGTAATAGTAAGGAGGTTGTTGCCTGCTAAGTATAATCTACATCTATTTAAGCCTTTGATAGAAGCCGGTAGCGTATAGCCAAGTTGTACGTTCTTCAACCTTACATAAGCACCGCTTTCAACATAGCGTGATGAAGCAAATTTGTTAACTGCAATGTATGGGTTCGGGATATCCCCGTTTGGATTGTTTACAGTCCAAACATTGCGCATCGTAGTACTTAATGATGATTCTAGTCCTGTGCTTTCTGTTCTCATGCGCACCGCGTTGAAAATCTCATTGCCATAAACACCTTGAAGGAAAATTTGTACATCGAAACGATTCCAGTTGCCACCTAAGTTTAAACCATACGTTAACCAAGGAAATGGATTACCTATTTTTTGTTGGTCTTTATTGTCGATTAAGCCATCACCATTAACGTCTTGATATTTAGCATCACCCGCATGGTAAGAAATAGAACTAGCGTTATAACCTTTTAAATGGTTTAATGCTTCTTGGTCGGTACGGTAAATGCCTTCGTATTTGTATCCCCATAGTGAGAATAGAGGCATTCCCTGATCACTTAGCGTGTATGTGCCGAAAACGCGTTCTCCACCATTTAAGGCAGTCAGTTCATTTTTAATAAATGAAACGTTACCAGTAATGTTGTAATTGAAAGGTTTGCCTTTTATTGTAGCATTGTTTTGATAAGTCAGTGTAAGCTCAACACCTTTGTTCCTCACCGTACCCACGTTGGCAATCGCATCGTATCTATTACCTACATGGGCTGGCGCTTTTACGCTAAGTAGCATGTCTTTGGTATCTCTTACAAAAGCATCAATGGTACCAGTGAATTTGTTTTTGTTAAGACCAAAATCAATCCCGAAATTGTATTGTTCGGTTCTTTCCCACTTACCACCCTTATTTACGTAGGTTAAAATGGTAGCACCATTTGCCAAACCTTGGTTTACCCCTAAAACATAGTCAACAAAGGTTGGTCCGGTGTTAAACATTTTGAGGATGAAATTATCGGAGCCGATTTTTTCATTACCAATTTGTCCGTAGCCAGCACGTAGCTTTAAGTAATCTAAGCTGGTAATGTTTTTCATCCAAGGCTCTTCACTAATTTTCCAAGCTAAAGCCATAGATGGGAAATAGCCCCAAAGGTTTTCTTGGAATTTACTAGAGGCATCACCCCTAAAATTGAAAGTAGCCAAGTATTTATTATCGTATGAATATTGTAGCCTGCCTAATAGAGAGAACATTCTTGTGCGAGCCACAGCATCAGAAGTAGGCGTTCTGTCTTCTGTAGTTTGAGATAAGTACCAATTGGTTTCTGTAGGGTTTAATATCGCTGCTCCCGAACCACTAACGCCATAATAATTGTATTCTTCGTTAACGGCACCTCCCATGATAGAGAAACTATGTTTTTTGATCTCTTTTGCATAGGTAAGGATGTTTTCAAATCTCAATACAGACCATTTAGACATACCACTTGATAAGAAGTTTTTGTTGTTCCCATCATAGTCGGAATATCTGTAAGCATCTTTAAATAACCTGTTGCGATTGTTGTTCATGTCTAAACTCACATCAGAACGGAAGCTCAATCCTGGCAGTGGTTTCAATTCTAGATAGATATCTCCCACCAAGCGCTCATTCTTATCTAATGGATGCGAATGCTCTACCATAGAGAATGGGTTGGTTACATTTTTGAAATTGGAAGAAGCACTGATTTGATTGCTCAAATTCTTGCCAGCGATATTTACAGCACCAACAGGATAATGCGTTGGATCCCATGGCGCCATCGCTAAGGCTGCAGACAATACAGATGCACCGGGACTAGCATTGTTATTCATGGCATTTCTGCCTTGAGATGGAGCGAAGGTAAGATTCTGTCCAATTTTCAACCATTTTTTAAGCTCATGGCCAGAATTTAACCTTAGCGTTAACCTTTTGAAGTTGGAACCAATAATGGTACCTTCTTGATTGAAATAGCTGGCACTTAACGAGTAATTACTCTTTTCGCTACCCCCATCTACCGATAGGTAATAGTTCTGTATCAGCGCATTTTTCTTGAAAACCTCATCTTGCCAATCTGTTTCGATACCCGCATAATTAACACCATTAGGAACTGTAGAAGATCTAATTACAGGGAAATATGGCGAACTTCCTGTTCTATAGGCATGGAGCCATCTGTTAAAACCATAATCGCGGTAATAAGCCATTTCAGAAGGTACATTGTTAAGATTGATAATTGTTTTTGCGAACTCGCTGCTTTGCATCAAATCCAATTTGTTCCATCTACTCTGCGCACCTGCGTAAGCGTCGAAAGTGATTGCGGTTTTACCTTTCTTACCTTTTTTGGTAGTTACTAAGATCACGCCATTGGCACCCCTAGAGCCATAAATGGCAGTAGAAGAAGCATCCTTCAAAATCTCGGTAGATTCGATATCATTAGGACTTAGGAAAGAAATGTCGCCTAAAATAATTCCATCTACTACATAGATCGGAGAACTGTCGTTAACCGTACCAATACCCCTAATTCTTACCACTGCGGGCGCACCTGGCTGGCCAGTGTTGGCATTTACCGTTACCCCAGCAGCACGTCCCTGCAAAGCCTGGTCTAAGCTAGCTGCGGGTGTTTTCTTTAGGTCGTCGGCTTTAATAGAAGCAACAGCTCCAGTAAGATCACTTTTCTTAACTGTGCCGTAACCGATAGCTACCACTTCGTTTAGTAGCTGTACGTCGGGAGATAGGCTAACATTAAGTGTTGTTGCCGTAGTTACTTTTCGCTCTTGAGCCGTATAACCGATCATAGAGAATAAAAGCGTTTCATTTGTTGGAACATCGATAGAGAATTTTCCATCTGCATCGGTGGTTACAGCTTTAGTTGGGGCCGACTTTAAGGAAACCACCACACCTATTAAAGGCAGGTTGTCGTCAGCACCGATTACTGTACCAGAGATTTTTACATTTTGTGCATAGCCGAGGTACACCCAAAATGATAATGCCATTAGTAGCACTAGTTTTTTCATACTTGGTTAAATATTTGGTTAGGCGTTATTCGGGTTGGCCTTCTTAATAGTTTAAGTTGTAGGGTTCAACTTGCCTCCCGAAATAATCGTTGACACAAATAACGACTAAAAGACCAGTTATTGCCAAAAAAAGTAACTGCACAAAACCACAACAAACCTTAAAAATATATGGCTTTTAATTTGGTTTTTTTGGCGTAAAATACTGATTTATAGAGTGTGTTTGGTTGAATAAAGGGGTACAACAAAAAACATTAATTTTTGTCTGTAAAATTTTTGAGCTCCCAAATGCGAAAAGAAATAAAATCTCTCTAAATTAGTTTAACCGAATTGCTAGACTAGCTGCTTTTTTGAACAAAAATGTATTGAAAGTCGCAATGCTATTAACCAAATTATAAACGACCTAACCCTTCTTCGCTAAAGCTGATGATGAAATATCTGTATGCCTCCCTTCTTATTTTTTGTTTTTCTCAATTAAATGCACAAAATCCCATAGGCATTCCTCAAATTAATATATATAGCAGTTTAGATTATAAAGGGGGCTCGCAAAATTGGAATATCGATCAGGATAAAGCTGGCTTAATCTATTTTGCAAACAACGAAGGCCTATTGGTTTTTGACGGTAGAAATTGGAAGCTATACTCACTGCCCCATAAAACAGTGGTAAGATCGGTTAAGGTTACCGCCACAGGAAAAATTTATGTGGGCGCACAAGATGAGCTAGGTTATTTCTTTCCCAATCAAAATGGACAACTTACTTATCACTCTATTAGACACCTCTTGCCCGAAAATGAAAGAAAGATATCCGATGTATGGGACATCTGTGTGTTAAATGAAGAGGTATTCTTTCGATCTACCAATAAGATTTTACGCCTAAATAAGGATAAGATAGTCATCTACAAGCCAGAACAGCATTGGGAGTTTATGGGCGAATGCAAAGGGAATATATATGCCCAAGATATTAGAAGAGGCCTGTTGGTGTATGAAAAAAAGAACTGGAAACAAGTAGCAACGCCTACACAACTATTGGGCGATTATGTTACTTCCGTTCTGCAGTTCGGTATAGATACCTTATTGGTAACTACCCAAAAAAAAGGAGCGCTTTTAATTACGAATGGTCAAGTAGCCAAAATGAAGATCAATAACGAACAGTTGTTGGTACAAAGTAAGATGTACAAAGCCATTGCAATTAATAACAATTGGATGGCCATTGCCACTTCTTCATCTGGTTGTTACATCATCGATAAGCAAGGTAACATCATTCAGCAATTCTCTTCAGAAGAAGGCCTATATAAGAACAACATCCGTAGTATCTTTATGGATAAGAACGGTAACTTTTGGCTTGGTCTTGATGATGGGATCAATTTGATCGCCTTTAACAACGCCATTAAATACATTTATCCAGATAGGGCAAAACAAACCAGTAGTTACTACTCCTTAATAGACAAAAACCAACTTTATGTAGGTACCTCTAATGGCGTATACGCTACCCAGTTACAAGCTACCGTTAACGACCTCAGTTATACCAAGAACCTTTTTCAACAGGTTAAGGGCACTAGTGGTCAGGTGTGGGAATTGGCTAAAGCTAACGACAAGATCTTGGTGGGGCATGAAGATGGTGCGATGGTAATTGAGAAGGAGAACAGTAGGAAACTATACACTTCGCCCGGCACTTGGCTTTTTGTCCAGCCGTGGCAAAACAATCCTACCCTTATTGCCGGTACCTATTTCGGATTACAACGAATTGATTACCAAAATGGGAATTATGTAAGCGGCGGTAATATCAAAGGACTAAATGAGTCACTAAGGTTTTTGGTACCGCATCAAGATATGATTTGGGCTTCGCACCCCTATAGAGGTATTTTTAGACTAAAATTATCAGCCGACAAATCACAGGTGATCGAAACAAAATTCTATGCCGAAAAAAACGGATTGCCTTCCATTCTGGGCAACTCCGTAGCGAAGATCAGGGGCAAAGTGGTAGCGGCTACCCAAAAAGGTATTTTTGAATACGATGAAAAATCAGACAGCTTTATTCCATCTAAATTTCTAACCCCAATTTTAAAAAACAATGTTTATCATTATTTAAAAGAAGACAAAAAAGGAAACATATGGTTCATTAGCCATAAGAAAGTGGGCTTGGTAGATTTTCATTCTAAAAATGATGACAAAAACTACTCCATCGTGCATTTGCCCGAATTGAATTCCTTGGTGGTCGCTGGTTTCGAGCATATTAATCCTTACGATGAGCAAAATGTTTTTATCGGTGCTAAAAAGGGACTCATTCACATCAACTATAAAGAATATAGCAAGAACATTAAACCTGTAGACGTTCGTTTATCACTCGTTAAAACAATAGGTGAAAAACCTAAGGTTGTTTTTGGCGGATATTTCCTGGCAGACGGTAAAATTTCTCAGCAACAAGCAGAGCGTGAAAAAATCAGCCTCAGCAAAAAAAATAATTCCCTGCATTTCGAATTCTCCTCTACCCTTTATGAGCAACAGAACAATATAGAGTTTAGCTATCAGTTGCTTGGGGCCGACAAAGATTGGGCTGCCTGGACTCCGAAAAATGAAAAAGACTATACCAATTTACCTTATGGCAGTTATGTCTTTAAAGTAAAGGCCCGCAACAACCTCGGCAGCGAATCTGAAGTAGCTACTTATCGTTTTTACATTAGACCGGCCTGGTACGAAACTATCTGGATTTACCTCTTTTATCTTGCCCTACTCATAACTGCCATCCGATTTTTGATAGAGCGTCAGAAACGTATTCATAAAACAGAGCAAGAGCAATTGAAACACCTGCACCAAATGGAAATAGACAGTAACGAAAAGCAGATTGTACAGCTCCAGAATGATAAACTAGAAACAGAAGTTAACTTTAAAAACAAGGAGTTGGCTACCATGGGTATGCACTTGCTGCAAAAGAATAAGCTGATTTCTAAAATAAAGGATGAGATTTTGGTGATTGGTAAAGCTGCACCTACAGATGGAGATTATAATAGCTATATCCGTAAGGTAACTAGGCTACTCAATGAGGCAGAAAACGGAGATGCCGATTGGGAACATTTCTCGGTGCATTTCGACCATGTGCACTCTAACTTTTTAACCAAGCTTAAACAGCGTTTTCCAAATTTGGGGGCAAATGACTTGAAGCTTTGTGCCTATCTTAAGCTAAACCTCTCTTCTAAAGAAATTGCCCAATTAATGGGAATTAGCAGTAGGGCAATAGAAGTGAGCAGGTACAGGTTGCGTAAAAAAATACAGGTGCCACAAGAGCTGAGTTTGTTCGACTATCTTATTCAGGTTACTACTTAAGGAAATTAACTGTAGTTAGCGCAGCGGTATTTTAAAATAGATAGCCTATTTTTTGTTTAAACAACTAAGTAGGTGAAGTTTTTTGATATTAGCCTAAAACGGATGCTTAATGTGTTAGAGGCACGGGTTTTGAGAAACTATGGAAGTGACTACGCTGGATGATATTTGATTGTCCAGCTTTTTCTTGGCAATATAATACAAATATCAGCTCAACAAAGCAAACCTTTTTCCTGTCATCTTGTTTAGTAGCTACAATACAAGAAAACCATCTATGCAACAGTTACAGCTCAGTCCACAATCCAAAGGAGGTACGCCGTCCAAAAAGAAAGTCAAGTCCTATCATCACAAAGCTACCGAGGCCGCAGGGTATCTTTTTGAGCTTCTGTCCGATGCTGTGGACTACATTCCTGGGGAGCTTCAGGAAGAACAGGGGATACTTGCTCTAAAAGTCAGCACCAACTTGGGTACGAAATTCACCATCGAAATTACTTTCGTACGTGCTGAGCTTAGTTTGACACCGAAAGTTCCCTCAGGTATCCTACAGACCGAATATAAAAAGATCCGACATTTCATCGAAGACTTAGAATGCTACCTGAATGTGGCCCATACTTGGTTAGGGTAGGGGAGCCGCATGCCCAGCTTCACACCTGATCTTGTCGTGGGCACATGCCTAACCTAGTCCCTAAAATTGTTGATCGATACAAACTACCTATTTATCGGGACATCATACCCTTTTTTCGCAAATCCCTGCTAATGGCAGTGCATTTGCATTCCTTAGGCTATAACCTAGGGAATAATGAAAAAATGGATCAGTATACTCGAAGACGACCCGGCCATTATGGACATCTACCGCATATTACTCGATGGGGAAGGCTATCAGGTCAACAGTTTTGAAAATGTCGCCAGCTTTATGGCCAGTACAGCAAAGGCCGACCTATATTTACTGGACATCAGGCTGCCAGATGGCAATGGATTAGAAGTCTGCGAAAAGCTAAAGAATGATCCACGCTATGCTGCTATCCCCGTGCTGCTACTATCGGCCCATGCCGATAGGCCCAGTATAATGGAAAGTTGCAGGGCTGATGCCTTTATGGAAAAACCCTTCGATATTTACGAGCTACTGAACTGTATTGCCGCCTTATTGCCTTAGGCATAATGAGATTTATTTCAACAGATGTATTTGTCAATTGCTGTGTTAGGTTCGAAAGCTAAATCTAGTTCACTGTTCCAGGTCAATTTATAAAGTACGATAGTTCGTTTGCTAAGAAACTACGCCCAACTAGGAGCTAAAATGAATAAGCTACCGTCCCTATTTTAAATCAAAGTTGACGTTAGACCAATTAAATTTATAAAAACAAAAGTCGCACAGAGCTACTTTTGTAGCCAACAGGGCTTTGGTATTATAGGTGCCGAATAATAAAGGCTAAAGTTTAGTATTTCAATTTATCTTTAGTGTAAGTTATAACTATAATGAAAAAACATAGAAACCATGGACAAAATAAAAATTAGTAGAGAAGACGTAGTTGAAGTGGAAAGCCAACTTTTTTCAGCTCAACTCGTAAGTAATGTCAACATTCTTGACCAACTATTATACGATGACTTGATTGCAGTTGCACCGACAGGACAAATGATCACCAAAGAAATGGACTTGAACTCACACAGAGCGAAAACAATAATCATTGAAGAGGCGTCAACAGAAATTGAAGAGATTAAAATAACAGGTGACACAGCACTTTCAATCGTAACCATGACAGCAAAAGGAAAAATGATGGGAACGCCACTAGAAGGGAAATTTCGTTATTTCAGGGTTTGGAAACGCTTTGACGACCAATTAAAAGTGATTGGTGCAAGTTTTATGCAATTAACATAGGAGTTAAACCAGCTACTAACATCGGAGGCAATAAACCACCGCTTTATCTATCGGCTGGAGTCCTCAACTGACAAAATAAGCATTATTCATTAGCCCTTGGTTAATACCAACCCAATATTATAGGCACCTCTGTGTATTTACGAAGGGTTTTTCAAGCTTCAATGACTTCAGCATTTATTGCTTTATTACTTTATAGCTTTTTCCATCAATAGAAAAGTAATACATTCCTGCCTTTAGGGAAGAAACATCCCAGCCAGCGTTAAGCTGCGCTAGGCTCCCCAAAGCTATTTTCTGCCCTAGGCTATTGAATAGCGTAAAGGCTCCTTTAGCCGCACCGGTCATAAAAATCTTAGTTGTTGTTGGGTTAGGATACAGTTGAAGGTTAACAGCCGACAATGAAAAGTTTAAAGACCTAAGACCTAGGTCAGTGGCTTTCCCATCTAGATCTACCTGTGCCAGCTTGTAATAGTTATTACCATGTAGGGGCTGTCTGTCGATATATTGGTAGTTTTTATTACTGAGGTTTGAGCTCGTAGCAGTCTTTACTTCGCCCAAGGTAATAAAGTCTCCATCATCGGCCCTGCGATATACAATAAAACTTTTGTTGTTGGTTTCGCTACTGGTTTGCCATTGCAACTTAGCATTGTTGCCTTCAATTTTGGCAGTATAGTCAACAAGGGTAACTGGCATTACAGGAGGGTTGCCCTGATACTCATAAGCACCCATATCTATCATACCCGAATTGTTATAATTATACACCCTTACATTGCCAGCAAGGTCTAATGTGGCAGCAGAAAGCCCTGTAAATGCCGCATTTTCCCCTGTGTTCAAGGCTGGCGAGGTCTGTTTTAAGGTATAGTTGCTATTTACATAGTCCGTAAAAATGTCGTTTGCAGTTAAATTAACCGCATCAATATTGTCTGTACCGCTTGGGTTTAATCCTTTTAGTAAAGAATTGCTAGCGGTATAGCCTCCATTAATGCCGTCCCAAATAATGCTATTTTTTATTGTTATTTTGTCGATGCCATTGGCATTGTAAAGACCCAAAGTTCCGTTATTGGCAAGGGTTACATTAACAAGTGCGGTTACACCGCTATAGTTATATATTGCAGCCCCATCATCAATGGCCGTATTTCCATTAAAAAGGCAATTATAAAAAGTTGGAGAAGAATTATCGTTATCTACTGCGCCGCCATAGTTCGCTGAATTTCCAGAAAAAATACAATTGGAAAAAGTTGGAGAAGATGCATAGTTAGACACTGCACCACCATATACTCCTGTATTTCCAGAAAAAATGCAATTAGCAAAAGTTGGCGAAGAACTATCATTATAAACACCTCCGCCGCTACTGTTTATGTTACCTCCAGTAATGGTAAAACCATCTAATAATGCAGTGCTACTTAAATTACTATTATTTAGTACTCGAAAATTGTTACCTCTTAAAATGGTAGGGTTACTTCGCCAATTGCGGGCATTTAAGGTTGCCTCTCCACCACTAAAACCGCCATAAATTTTAACGCCGTCTTTCATCGAAAAACTGGTGCCAGTTGCAGCTTGGTAAGTTCCTTTGGCCACCCAAACTTCATCGCCACTTGCAGCATTATCAATAGCAGTTTTAAAATCAGTGTAGGCATTGGTCCAGCTTGCGCCATTTCCCGTGCCGTTGGCATTCATATTTACGTACCTAATAGCCGCATTTAGTTGTCCAATGGAAACCAGCAGAAGCAATGTAAACACCGCCGCTCTTTTCATATTTTTAGGTAATGGGTAGCTGCTTTGAGAGGGTAAACCTGTAGTCATGAAGTTAAAATAATTGATGGACACAAGGTTACGAAAAAAATGTCAACACTGAAATTTGCTTTTATAGAAATCAATGCCAATATCTATCGTCACGCATCACTTACCTTAACAATGCCAAGATAAATTTCAACGGGACTGAGAATTTAAAACCTTGTTTTTTGAAAACTAGGTAAAACTGGGATTAATTCGCCGTAGATGTGTCCACACGATAGGACCACATTCGGGAGGATGCTTTCTATATCCTCACCAAGCCAAACAAAAAATGTTGGCTGTGACAGCTAATGCATATCACATCAAAACATTTAAAACTAGCTCCATAAAACCATTTCCGTTTCAAACTGTTGCTTCTACAAACGAAATTATCATGGAAAACGCAGCAACAAACCATCCCAAAAAGGAGCAACAAGGAGCCGACATGGAAGCCCTTAATGAGTTTGATCAAAACCATTTTTACGAAAGCGATCACATTAGTGATGAGATGCTGGCCGAGAAAGATCGTTCAACGGAAGAACTTGCCAGCCAAGAAATTTCGGGCACTGCGTCTTTAGCAGATCGCATCGCGGAAGAATAGCAATCGCAGAAAAAAGAAATACACACGCCTAAAGAAAACACAAATTTACCTACAGAAGAAGACGGAAAGACATTGATGGATGTGGGTAGGGCGCCAGACTCTTAAGGTTTAACTTATGGTCGGTATGATTATCGTACTATTTGACCAATGTTTTGGGTTGGTGATCGCATCAGCCACATGTAATTGAGTATTGCTACACCTGCAAGATATAAAACGTATTGCGTTCACAAAAATCAGTAGAAAAGCCCTTTCCCCTCCATAACCCCTTAAAAATGCGAGCATAAATTGCAACGGTAAACAGGAGTAAAATTTGATTTAAAGCCAAAGTAGCTTTTATCTTAACTTGTTTTTATTATTTGTAGGGTATTGCCGACGTATCAACATAATGAAAATAAGAAATCGATATTCTGTACCTAAGTTGACAAGAGCAAAAATTAAATCCTAATGTCTCTAAGAAAAAAAATCCATGTGCACTAAATACACACGGATTTTTCAAGTAATAATTTATGCTATCTACTCGTTCTTGATAATAATTTGTTTCTTAATAACTTCTTTTTCTCCATCACTACGAATATGTAAGAAATAGCGGTCGGATTTTAAGTTTCTGGTGTCTAGGTTAATATTATAATCCTTACTTTTTCCTTTTAACATTAGCCTACCTCTAATATCAAATATAGAAACCTCATATTCCTTAATGGCCGCTTTTTCTGATTTACTAAGGGTCTTTTGTTTGTTCTTATCCAAATCAACAGTAATATACTGACTAGCTGGATTAGGATAGATAGCTAAAGCACTTCTCCAACCATAACACAATTGCTCGAAACCAGTTTCGCCAATTAGTAGCGTTGTTCCACAAGAAAGTACTGCTTCTAATTTCACGCTATTATTTCCACAAACTCTATTATATTTTTCCCAGCTAGAATCGCCCATAAACATTTCGCTAGTACCGCTTTCCACTAACACATCGTTGATATACCAATTGAAAGTCTCTACGCCAAAGTCAATATTTTGAGCGGTTACAGTCAAGGGATCGCCAGGTGATAATGGTTGGTAACCCGTCACCGTTAGCTCTCTATTGTAAGGCGAATAATCTTTATATGTCGAAACCGTATTGCCATAACTTTTAAATGATACGGTAAGGGTGCCAGCAAGTCCTACAACGCTCACCGTGTTGCTTGTTGTCTCAAAATGTTGTCCTTGTCCTTCAATACTAACATCGCCAGTAGCCGTCCATGTAAAATTTATACCAGACGGAACATTAATAGTTGCAGAGCCACTTCCACAAGGATCGCTTCCACTGGATAAAATGGTAGTAATTACTGGTGGTACTAGTGTCCTTTTAACTTTGGTCTGATAGCAGTTTGTAGACACGGTTGCAACTAATTCTGCAAATTGTGTGTTATTAGAAGGAATAACAACACCTACCGGTACGGCAGTATTAGAACCACTAATAGTATAAGGAGAGCTTACTTCCCATTTTACCGAAGCCCCTGAAGGCAAATTGGAGATTGAATAAGTAGTGCTAGTTCCAGATTGTACAGGGCCAGTAATTGCTAGCGTAGTATTTTTAATTAAGGGCAATTGTGGTATGCCATCAATCTCATTTTTTACGTAAGTTATGGCGTCATCCCATAAATCTACATGGTCTCTATTAATTTCAAAATCTCCAAAATAACTGTCAAATGGCGTTTCCCCTGTACAAACTAAACTCCTGTTGCTTAAGTTTTCCGAAAGGTTTTGGTTTGAACCACTAAATGCTAGGGCACTTTTAGTATTTATAAAGCTATGGTTAGGTACTACAGAGTAAAATTTGGCCTCAAAACGTAAACCTCCGCCATTATTAAATAAATCTAATACGCGTTGAATTTGGCCATCTCCACTACCAGAAATTTGTGCCTGTGTATCAAATAATCCTCCAGGTGCAACATCTACGCCTGATGTATTTGAAGGAGTGCTTACAATATACTCTTCTGCTTTATTTAAGTACCAACCGTCAAAGACAGCATTTTGTCCGCCATAGCTAGGCGTAAAATACATTCTTGCAGATGCAACCGTATAAGTTTTATATCTAATCTTAAATAATAACAGGTTGATGCTGTGTAGTCTACGAACATCAAAAGTAAAACCTTTTTGCCCCGGACTGTTAATTTCTACACCACCTAAATTTCCGTCAATTAAAGAAATCTTTCTAA
Source organism: Flavobacteriaceae bacterium PS02338 (assembly GCA_029959615.1). Classification (GTDB taxonomy): domain Bacteria; phylum Bacteroidota; class Bacteroidia; order Sphingobacteriales; family Sphingobacteriaceae; genus Pedobacter. The sequence continues at coordinate 1,349,487 of JASCOD010000001.1, forward strand.
AAGGCTCGTTGGGATCTCCAACTGGAAAACCTAAGGCGTTGATGTTACTTAGAAATTGACTTCTGAAAGTAGGTGCACCACCACCAGATGAAGACAAATAATGTTTAATCAGCATTTGTTTGGCAGCTACTGAACCAATTTTACCATCTCTGTTAGCTATGATTTCTTCACTGCCGGTGCGTTTGCCATAAAAGTCTAGCCATCTTTGATCTCCGATAGGGATATTAGCACCTTGGTGAGGTGAATCGAAAGAAACCCAAAGCCTAGTGTGATGTAGCATGCTGTTCTGCTCCATGTAAGATAGGGCATATCTACTGATAAGACCACCCATACTCGGACCTATTATTACCAATTTTTCATTTCCTTGCTTTTGGGAATTAACCGTGTTAATTAGTGTCATCAGCACCCGTGCATTCCTTTCTATATAGTCTGCGCCACCATCACGCATCACTGGTATCTGAAATAAGCCTAGAAAAGATGTAGAGCCTATCTGATAACGAGGGAAATTCAAAACGATCACATCGTAACCATCCGCACGTAGATTTTCGGCAAAGTTTTCCTTATTTAAATAGCCATAATAAAGTTGGTCTATACTTCTATTGTCGCCAGGGTCAAATCCATCAACTACAACAATAGGTTTGCGAAGTACACCATCACAATTACCATTAGTTGCATAAAATATTTTATATTCCCCTCTACCTTTACTAGTGCTGCTCTCATCATAACCTTGGAAAGAAAGTGAGCTTTCGATGTTAATTTTCGGACTGATTAGATTGCAACTACTTCTTGAACATTCTTCTAATTGGGGCTGCGTAATAAGAATAGCTGCGTAGGTAGTGATGATGGTAGAGTTACTAAGTGTTACTACAAATCTTAAAGCTTTATAACCTGCGGCAGAATAATTTATGGTGTATGCATTACCAACAGTAACGCTTACTAGGCCATTGCCATCATTAAAATCTACCTGTATCGAACTTATTGATAAGCTGCTCTTGTTAAAGAACAACCTACTATCAAGAAAATAAGAAACTGTCAGGCCTTGAATGCTATCAATTAATGGACTAGCAATAATACCATCCAATTGTAAGAAAGGACTAGTAGATCTAGGAATTACATCATAATATAAGCTATCAATCCCCATTTGAATCAGATTATTGTCAATCGCATTGGTGTCAATTAAATTAAATTGATAATTAAGTAACCCAATTGGAACCTTAACACCTGCTGAGTCGGTGATTAGTTGTGAAGAAATAGCTGAAATGTATTCAGGTGGCAACCAACTTGTATTACTATAAGCGGCATTAAATAACTCCGAGTATACCTGTCTAAAATGCTTATTAGAAGCGGTATCGGCCTGTGTCTTGTTAAATTGATGCAAGCCTGCCAACGGGTAAATCCTGTCGTACAATATGCCTGTAGTTACTCCACTTTTATCTAAGTGAAAGAAAAGGCTATCTGCAATCTGTTTAAAAGTTTGTGCAAAAACAAATACAGGAGAAAATAAGAGAAAAATGATGAATAGATTTTTTTTCATAACACAAAATTTAGAGATTAGAAAAAAGATTTAATTGGAGCTTACTGCTAATTTTCTCGAATTAGTTGGGAGGGGTGTAACATTTAACAGGTTAAATCAAATGAAAATGTCTGATAAAAAGGCTTTAGCTCGAAACCTGTTGGTGAGATATAGTTTAAAGGAAGTTACAGCAAGCAAGAAATTGAATTCAACATTTTGATGCGGTGGTGAGCGAGAATTTAACATGAGCGTATATTTTATTATATAAATCTATCGATATGTTTTTGAATTTCTGTTGGTTAGAAATAAATCAGGTACTTTTAGCGCCTTAACTTGAGAAAGATGAGTATTAAAAGCAAATTAGGTATTAATACGTTTTTGTACTTATAAAAGAAAAACAAAAGAGGATAGCTAGGAGCGTTTTTTTAAAATACATTTTTGTATTACTTAGAATTTATGCAAACATGGACTTCTTGTTTTATTAGGTGATTTCGAAAGTTACATAATATTTTGTAAAGCCATTGATTTGCATGTTGACGTTGAAAACTGGCGGCGCTAAGATAAATTGAAACAGTAAAGAGCATTAAAACCTTGGTTTTTGAAAATTGTGTAAACCACCTTATTCTTTCGTAGAAGATTTTGTTTATTACATTTTAATTTTAAGCTTTAACGTAATTTAACGTATCCACATGAACAGATTAATACTAATTGGCAACGGCTTTGATTTAGCACATGGTATCCAAACAGGTTACAATGATTTTATCAAATGGTATTTCAAGCAATGCCTCGTAAAGGCAGAAACTGGTGTTCCCTCAGATGATCCTTTAGTAAAGATTGTGCAATCTGGTTACCCTATGCCAGGGCAGTTAAAAAATATCGATGGCTATCTTGCGTATTTCTATGAGATTGGGTTGGACAAGAGTGAAACAGCGTCATTCAAGCTGAAAGGTTATAATAACGATTATCAAAACCCATTCACAGTGGTGATAAAAACAAAATTGGCCGACTTGCTGTTACAAAAATGTTCCTATACTACTTGGGTAGAGATAGAAAACGACTTTTATGACTGTTTGACCGAGATACTGAAAAGTAACAAGGACAAGCAGAAGGAATTGGACGAATTGAACGGTGCACTGGAATTCATCATAGCAAAGCTGTCCGATTACCTTAGCAGCCTAAAGCCCGAATACCTAGTCGACGGATATCCCGAGATTTTGCAGATGCCTTTCCGGAAAACCGATTTTGTTCCCGAAATGGACGTCGCAGAGCGGCCGGAACACACTATGATCCTGAACTTTAATTATACCGACACGGTGGAGAATTATTTTCGTAGGCATACTTTAGTACGTCTACCAGTGGTGCCCCCTATGGAGGTCAACTATATCCATGGCAAGCTAGACGACCCGAGCAATCCCTTGATCTTCGGATTTGGTGATGAGCTAGACGATAACTATCGGATCATGGAACTGGAGAGGACCAAGGGCTTTTTAAAGTACATCAAGTCGTTCTGGTATTTCAGGACTTCCAATTACCATGATCTGTTAAGGTTTACCCAAAGTGCGCCCTATCAGGTTTTTGTACTGGGTCATTCCTGTGGGCTGTCGGACAGGACGATGCTCAATATGCTCTTTGAGCACGAGAATTGTAAATCTATTCGCATCTTCTATTATCAAAAGGGAGATTTCAACAACTATGACGACCTTACCTACGAGATTTCCAGACATTTCAACAATAAAGTAAGGATGAGGCAGGTCATCGTCTCCAAAGACAAATCTACGCCTATGCCACAGGTAAAGACCATTGAAGACGTTGCTCGGGAAGCTCGCTCCCAGAGTTAATATTGAACACACTTTACTTTTAGTAGAAAAATATGATTACAAATACCAACAGAAATTTCCTTGTTTGCGGAAGAGATCATCATCGATAATAATTACTTGTTAGCTATTGATGGAACACTAATTACTACAAATTGCCCATACTGTAAAACGGGTAAATTGGTAATGAGACAAAAGCCATCAGATAGCTCTCGATTTTTGGGCTGTACGCATTATCCCAATTGTAACCAAACATTTAGCATACAAATTGTGGATGATAAAATGCTATGCCCAAGTTGCAAAAGTGGTTTTATGACAAAGAAAAAAGGGCCATATAGTAACTTCTTAGGTTGTACAAATTATCCTAAATGTAGAAATACGATAAAGTTGAAATAATGCTCAGGCCATTGGCGACTTTACGGTTTACCGTAAAGTTTAATTTCTAAAATAATATACCTTCACCACTTATAGTGATTTGCTTTTTAAATTCCACTTCTCTATATTAGCCTTAACCAAAAAACTATAAACCAATAAATTAACACTTAACAATCTGCTCTCTATTCTCAAGCGTGCTACTTCACGTTCTTGCTAATGGTGGTCAACTACCAACCTACAAACCAGCTAAATTATATGGATTTCAAAGATGAAGTAAAGCAGTTCGGTCAAAGAACTGAAAAAATGATTCCTCAGATACAAACCGAGGAAGCGACCAAAAACGCATTGATAATGCCTTTTATTAAATTATTGGGCTTTGATGTATTCGACCCTTTCGAAGTTAATCCAGAGTTTATAGCAGATATCGGTATCAAAAAAGGAGAGAAGGTCGATTATGCCATTATGAAAGATGGCGAACCGATAATTATTATTGAATGTAAACACCATCTTGAAAAACTCGATCCACACAACTCTCAACTATTTCGATATTTCCATGTTTGTAAAGCTAAGTTCAGCTTGCTTACAAATGGATTAAACTATCGTTTCTACACCGATCTAAATGATCCCAATAAAATGGACGATAAGCCATTTTTCGAATTCAATATTGCAGAAATTAAAGATGCCCAAATAGAGGAGTTGAAGAAATTCCATAAATCTTATTTCGATGTAGAAAATATCTCTAATACCGCATCCGATCTAAAGTATACTAACGAAATAAAGGGGCTTATCACTTCAGAACTAAGAAATCCTTCGCCTGTTTTTGTAAAGCATTTCGCCAGTCAGGTGTATCCAGGTAAGCTAACAGAGCGAATATTAACACAATTTACAGAGTTGGTAAAACGCTCTTCTAACCAAGTGCTTAATGATGCCATTACCGATCGCTTAAAAACAGCACTGGGTAAGGAAGAAGCCAATAGTAACGAAACGGAAGTTAAGGTAACGAATGAGCCGGTAATGGCAGCGGAAGATAAAGTTGTGACAACAGAGGAGGAAATAGAAGGCTTCTTTATCGTAAAATCAATTTTACGTGAAGTAATAGATTCTAAAAGAATACACTACCGCGATGCACAGTCTTATTTTGCGATTTTATTAGATGATAATAATCGTAAAACCATTTGTCGCTTGTATCTAGGGACTAAAAAATATCTGGTTATACTAGACGAGAGTAAAAAAGAAGTGAAATATGAAATCAATAGCTTAGATGAGATCTATAAAAATGCTGCGGTTTTAAAAGAGGCGGTTGATAGATTGGAAAAGAAATAATCCGATTTGTCAGCATGAAATTTATGGTGAAGCGTTTGAGTTTCCATAGTAATTATTATTTCAACGTGTTGCAACAACATTAAAAACAATAAATGAATAAAATGAGGCTTTGGAATTAATGAGGCCATACTGAGTAATTTGTTTTAGTTTTTATCGTTATTTAGTTACCTAAAGGTTCGTCCGCTGTAGGATTGACCTTTACAAATGTGTACTTTTGCAGAATGGCAGCGGTAGATCAAATAAAAAATCTAATCAAATCTTATGTTGAAGACGATGATCATCGTTTTTTTGCTACTGCTATGCAGATTGCCGCGTCCGAAGCCAGAAAAGGGAATACTACTATTGCTCAGGAGTTAAAAATGCTGATAGAAAAGGCAAGGAAAGATAAATCTACAGCATTCGTCGAATCGCCAAAAACGGTTTCGCTTTCTGCCCCAAGAAGGGAATTGAAGGAACTCATAGAAGTATTCAAGCCCCGTATAGACCTGGACGATATGGTCCTTTCACCTGAGGTACAAGAATCGCTGAGCAAGCTTATCCATGAACAAAAGAACTGGGAACTGTTAAAAAAACATAATCTTAGGCCAAGAAGGAAGTTGCTGTTGACAGGCCTTCCCGGTACTGGGAAGACGATGAGTGCACAAGCTATTGCCGGAGAATTGGGACTTTCTGTCTATATCATCCGTTTAGACGGACTTATGTCAAAATACCTTGGCGAATCCATAGCAAAGCTCAGGATGATATTTGATGCAATGGAAGAGCATCGAGCGGTATACCTATTCGACGAATTTGATTCTATTGGATCGCATAGGGACAGGGGACAGGATATAGGAGAAATAAAGCGGGTGCTCAATAGCTTTTTGATCAATATAGAAAAGGATAACAGCAATAGTATTATCATCGCAGCGACTAATCTGCCTGAAAGTCTTGACAAGGCGTTGTTCCGTAGATTTGATGATATCATCAATTACCCATTACCTGACCTAAAGCAGATAAGTAAGACAATTAAAAAAGCTACGAAAGAATTTTTGTTCTCAGAAAAGCCGGATTTTGACAAGATTGCTAAGTTGGCGCTTGGGCTAAATTATTCGGAAATTACCAAGGCATGTGAGGAAGCAATTAAAGAAATGATTTTGTCTGGTTCTCTGAACCTTAATTCTTTGGAAATAGAGAAATCATTATCTAAAAAAGCTCCTCTCAAAGATGGCTAAACAAAATCCACAACCTCATTTAAAGTTCGAGGGTTTTTCCAATACATTGGACTACAAATATCCTAGAACTGTTGCTATCGCTGGACCGGGTCATGTGAACAGGGACCGTAATCAGCATGGAAATAGGATATTAAACGAACTCAATGCAATCCGTCAAAAATTTAACATACCTGTAGAGGTAGACCTGCCCGAAGATATACTAAGGGATGATATGGTCTATGTTGATTTTATTTCGGAATGGGGATATCAATTGGATTTTGATGGCTTAGATCAAGATAGAACAGACCCGCTTTTCCAGATCCTGAATATTAGGGAAGAGCTGGAAGATGTCGATCAAAATGCCAGATTTCGTTATCATGTTACATTGATGATGAGAGAGGGCGGAATAGGTACCTTCATTAAAAAAGTCAACAGTTATCTGACGACCAATGGGAAATATAAGGGAGAGGACACTGGTAATCCGAGTTATTATAGACTGTTTTCTAATATTGCCCATATCCAAGCGGCGACGTTAAGGTCTTTTTGGGCAGATGAGCCGGAAATACCGTTTCCGGATGAAGGTCAAGATGTTTGGTGGGAAGTTTGGTTTCGGAAAACCGAGAATGACCAGCTAAAAATCGCTAGAGTACTAGAAAATTTGCAAACAGTGGGTGTACAGGTTGGAGCTTCTGAACTGGTGTTTGCAGAACATATTGTTAGGCTGGTTAAGGGGACCTCACAACAATTATCCAATTCTATATTATTGTTGGATAACCTTTCTGAATTGCGAAAGCCACAGGAAACTGCCGACTTTATCTGCCACAAGGGTCAGAACTTTCAAGATCATGCAGACTGGGTAAATGATCTTTTGGAAAGGACAGAAATTGGTGTGGGTCAGCATTCAGTGCTAATTTGTCTTTTGGATAGTGGAGTAAATAATGGGCATCCACTGATAAGTTCTTTTTTACCCGATGAGAGACGCTATTCCTTCAAGTCGGAAGAATGGGGCAGTGAAGATGAGTGGCCAAACGGTGGTCACGGTACGGGTGTTGCAGGTCTAGCACTTTATGGCGATATGGTCGACGCACTTGCGAATCCTGGCCAAATAAGGATATTTCATGGCCTTGAGTCGTTTAAGATTATCCATGTTAATGAAGCCAATGATCCGGAACTTTATGGAGCGATTACAGAATATGCGACTAGTACTCCTATCGTGGATCGACCCGATTCTTTAAGAGTATTTTGTTTGACAATCACCGATAAGGAATATGCTTTTAGAGGTAGACCTTCCGCTTGGTCGGCCGCAGTAGATAAAGTTGCTTTTGGATCTGCATTAAATCCTGTCAGCCCTCAATTGGTTTTGGTAAGCGGAGGAAATGTAATAATAGAAAACCATGGAGACTACCCGGATATCAACTTGTTGGAATCCATACATGATCCGGCTCAAGCATATAATGCACTAACGATTGGCTGTTATACGAGAAAAGATCATATTGATCCTGCAACTGGATATATTCATCTCGCACCTCATGGTGCTATGGCTCCAAGTAATTCTACTTCTACTTTATGGGAACATCAATGGCCTATAAAACCTGATATTGTTATGGAGGGTGGAAACAGCAGTACCGACGGTGTATATGTTTCAGACCACCATTCTCTAAAACTATTGACTGCAGACCGAGAATATCCTCAATTTACCTTTCTTCCCTTTGGTGACACTAGCGGTGCCGCTGGATTGGCAGCAAAGATGGCAGCTGAGCTAAGGATTGCCTATCCGGAGTATTGGCCAGAAACGATTAGAGCATTGATGGTTCATTCTGCAGATTGGACATCTACTATGCTAGGTAATCGTCATTTTACTGCACTAAATGAAAATGAAAGAAAAATATTGCTGCGTAGCGTAGGCTACGGCGTACCTATCTTGGACGATGCGCTTTATAGTGCGAATAATAGTTTGACACTTATCGCGGAAAGGGAAATTCAACCTTATCACTTAGTCGGTTCCAGTGGAAAAAGCAAGGAATATCATCTTTATGATCTGCCGTGGCCAGTGGAGGTACTTTCCGATCAGCTCTTCGATCAAGATGTAACACTAAAAATAACTTTGTCTTATTTTATTGAACCAAATCCAGGTAGTAAGAATAAGCGATATGCAAATAACTTTCATTATCATTCACATGCGCTAGAGTTCGCAGTTATAAAGGAAAACGAGAGTGAAGCTCAATTCAGAAGGAGGATTTCGGCAGCTGCAGAAGTTGATGAAGGGCATGGCAATGCTTCGGACGAACTATGGTCGGTCAAAAGAGTAAGATCTCGAGGGTCTATAAAAAAGGATTTTGTAACTATGTCTGGCGCAGATATGGCAGTTAGAAATAAAATAGCAATATTTCCAAAGCCTGGGTGGTACCGGACAAGAAAGAAAATGAATAAACAAAATTCGGTGGTGCGTTACAGTCTGATTGTTACTTTGGAAACAGCGAATGCAGATATCGACTTGCGTACACCAGTAGCAAATCTTATTGAACTACAATTACTTTTGTAGTTTAATCGTCTTTATGTACCGCATAACTTTTCTTTTTTCATCCGTAGGACTATAGAAGCTAATTCCCAAAGTCTTATTTTTTGATGAAATGATGAATAAATGACTAAACCTATGCCTTCCATTTAGCTTTCTCTCGTACTTGGAAGTCAGGAATTTAAAATTTGGAACAGAGTCAATCTTAGAGCCTACATAATAAGTGGAGTCTTCTACAGCTGGGCTAGAACTAGATCTATTTCTCTCATATTCAATTGTACCATAAAAAGAATTAGAATCTATTGGTACGTATTCACTGATTTCCGAAATCATAATAAAGCGGTAAGGATTCAGCGTATCAATTAGCAATTTAGTTTTTGGGTTTGTCTTATAAAATTTTAACATTTCCTCTCTAAATCCTATATCATCAGGCCTTGAGATAATCCTGTTAATGTCAATGTTATCTACCGGTTTGTAAGAATCGGGTATTTTAATTTCGGCCTTTAATTTCGGTAGTTCATAATTCATTAAACCATCGCTGTTTTTGCAACCGTTTAAGATAAAAAGTAAGATAGTTAAATTGAAAAGTGACTTCATTTGAGAGAGTTATTAACTTATTCTAAAAATCCAATAATTCCTTCGGTTCAATTCCTAAACCTTTGGCTAAATCGGCAAGTGAAAGTAGTGTTGGATTAATTTTTCCATCAACATATCGTTTGATGTCTGCAAATTCAATATTACAGTTTGCAGCTATCTTTCTGTATGAGAGATTTTTCTCTTTTTTTATGCGCTCTAAATTTTCTCCGAACTTCTTTAAATAAATTTTGTCTTCTTCAACCATAGTAATACGCTTAGTCAAGAAAATTCCATGAAAAAAACAAATTAAATGTTGTGTTTTAACACAACTATTTGTATATTTGATTATCAGTTAATTAAATAAGAATGAATTAATACATTTGTAGCGTCATATATTTATATCTATGATGCTCACATGAACCTCAATCCGCACGAAGCTTAGGAACTTTATGGACATAGGAGGGTAAGTGAGCATCCGGTATCTCTACTTTAGGGAGCCGGGCTTACTTGCGGTTTTGTCCAGGTGTCACTTAGGTGATAATTTTTCTACGGGAAAATACCGTCCTAAGCGGTCCGCGTGCGGATAACCAATGGTAGCCCGGCTTTTTATTAATAGCCATAGCTGCTGTTGTTTGAGGTTTTAATTAACCTCAAATGGAAAGAAAAAAACTAACGGTATTTTCAGTAGCACAGCCCCAACGGGCGTTACGTCAACTATTGACCTTTTCTTTCCGCACCTCCAATCCAAATTCGTTTTATCCTTTTGATAGGCTTTATCCTTTGAAGCCTAAAAACCCGGTATAGCCTTATTTAAACTGTCGGCCTATCATAAAGATTTAGGTTAATAATTTGGCCGGCAGTTTTTCTCTTTTTAATTGATGGCGAAATGTTCATTTCGACCAAGTGGCATAGCTATGCCTAAAATTTCTAACTAACCAAAAAACTAAACATCCAAACAACTAACCAATGAAATACATATATATCTTACTGGCTCTGCTTTGCCCAAAAAGGCCAAAAGCTGAAAGACCAAAGTTGAAAGCTTATATACTAATTACTTTATTGGTATGCCTAAATTTTGGGGCAATGGCGCAGACCAGTTCTACCTTAAGGGGTAGGGTAGTGGATGCCCAAAGCCGCCCCTTGCCCAACGTCACCATTAAAATAGCAGACCAAAACCTAGGCATTGCTGATAAAGAAGGGCAATTTACCATACGCACCCCATTGCACAAGGGTGTTTTAATCTTTAGCGCTATGGGCTACCAAAGCCAAACCTTAGCTTTTGAGGGGAATAGGGCCAAACTGCTGGTCGTGCTACAGGAAGAAACTGCGGCCTTGCAAGAAGTGGAAATTAACGCAGGCTATTATACCGTTAAAGAAAAACTACTCACGGGAAATATCGCTACGGTTAAAGCCAATGATATAGAGCGTCAACCCGTCAGCAACCCATTGGCTGCCTTGCAGGGCAGGGTAGCAGGCATGGTCATTACCCAAACCAGTGGTGTGGCCGGCTCACTGTTTAAGGTGCAGCTGCGGGGGCAAAGTGCGCTAGACCTTAGCCTTTCGCAAAACGATCCACTATTTGTGATAGATGGTGTACCCTTTGAAGCTGGGCTTGCAGCTACCAATCAGCACAACTCGGCCGCCAATAACCCAACCAGTATCAGCAGTGGCGGGCTCAGTCCACTAAACACCATTAATCCCGCCGATATAGAACAGATCAGTATCCTAAAAGATGCCGATGCCACGGCCATCTATGGCAGCAGGGGTGCCAATGGCGTGGTACTCATTACTACTAAACGCGGTAAACAGGGAGCATTAGTGGTGAACCTTGATGCCACTACAGGTTGGAGCAGGGTAGGCCATACCATGCCCATGCTAAATACCCAACAGTATGTAGCCATGCGTAAGGAAGCTTTTAAAAATGATAAGCTGACCATGACCGCCTTGAATGCGCCAGACATTATGTTATGGGATACCACTCGCTACACCGATTTTAAAAAGCTATTGATCGGCAATACCGCACAACAGCAAAGGGTGCAGCTATCTTTAAGTGGTGGCAACGAGCAGACCAGCTTTTTGGTGAGTGGCAATTACAATAGGGCTACCAGTGTTTACAATAGTAATTTTGCAAATCAGGTCAATGGCTTTAGGCTGAGCCTAAACCACAATACTAAAGACCAACGCTTGCAGCTACAGGTGGTGATGGGGCTTGGGCAAGACCAAAATAGCTTGCCCCGTTACGATCTGACCCGCTACATCAATACCATCCCCAATTTAAACCTCTACACCAGTGATGGAAAATTGCGTTGGGAAGATGAAAATGTGCAGTACAGAACCATCAGCGATCTGATCAATCCTCTTTCACTGTTGGAGGAAAGCCATCACTCCGCAAATACCAACCTTAACGCCAGTTTTAACTTAGGCTACCAGGTAATAGAAGGGCTAAAGTTAACGCTAAGTAGTGGCTATAATCTTTTCAGTACCGCTGAGCGCTTTAAGAAACCGAGCAGTTCCATAGATAGCTATGCTACGGTATTACCATCGGCTGGGCTGGCCAATAGTAAGAGCGGCAGTTGGTTGGTAGAACCACAACTGAGCTTCGAAAAAGCTTTGCAGAAACATCGCTTCACCGCAATGTTGGGCAGTACCTTACAGCACAGGCAAAAGCTCAGCAATAGAACCACGGGTACAAATTACGGGTCTGATCTTTTGTTAGATGCTATTGCCGCCGCAGGAACCATCACGGCTGCTAACGATGAGCTTCGGTATCGCTATGGCGCTATGTTCGGACGCGTAAATTATGTGTATGATCAGAAATATGTGTTAAATTTTAGTGGCCGCCGAGACGGCTCAAGCAGGTTTGGCCCTGCCAAGCGTTGGGCTAATTTTGGTGCCATTGGTGCGGCTTGGATCATGAGCGAAATGCCTTGGCTAAAAGAACAGTTTTCTCAGCTCAGCTTTGCCAAGTTGCGTGCCAGCTATGGTACTACGGGCAACGATCAAATTGGCGATTACATGTACCTTAACCTATGGGGCAATAGTTCGGTGTATAATGGCCTAGCTTCTTTATATCCCATTAGTCTATACAATGCCGATTACAGTTGGGAGATCAACAAGAAAGCAGAGTTAGGGCTGGATCTGGGATTTTTCCGTGATCGCCTGCAAATCGGTGCGGCCTATTACAATAACAGGTCTAACAACCAGTTGATCAATTATGTGCTGCCCAGCCAAACAGGATTTTTTCAGGTAATCAAGAATTTTCCTGGCTTGGTAGAGAACAAGGGGCTAGAGTTGGTACTATCGGGCAATGTTTCCGCAAATGCGTTTAAGTGGTCGGGCAGTTTTAACATCAGTTTCCCTAAAAATAAATTGCTGGCTTTCCCCGAGCTCGAAAACTCAAGCTATAGAACTACCTACAGCATTGGCCAGCCTTTGAGCATGGTGAGGGGCTTAAACTATCAGGGCGTAGATGCCACCACAGGGCTTTATACTTTTTCAGATACCAATGGTGACGGCCTGCTTAGCACGGCAGACTACCAAGTGTTGGGGCATACCAATCCCGAATATTTTGGGGGCTTTCAGCAGCACTTTGCTTACAAGGGCTTCTCGCTCAATGTCTTTTTCCATTTTGTAAAACAACGCGGGTTAAACTATTTCAACGACCTATCCAATAAAGCACCCGGCCTACCTTTTAACCAGCCTACTTTGGTTTTGGGCAGATGGCAACAGGAGGGAGATGTTTCGCAGATCCAACGTTTTACCGCAACTACGGGGGCTACCTCTGGTTTGGTGGGCCGCATGAACCAATCTGATGGGAAATATACCGATGCTTCTTTCGTAAGGCTCAAGAATTTAGGGTTAGGTTACGAATTGCCACAACGTATTTTGAAGAAGCTTGGGCTAAAGTCGATGCGATTGTATAGCGAAGGACAAAACCTGTTCACCTTTACAAATTACACTGGAGCAGATCCAGAAACCCAGAGCATGTATGTGCTACCGCCGTTGCGTACTTGGGTGTTGGGCACACAAATCAAATTTTAACCATTTACCTACAAAAAAGATGAAAACAAATAAAAAGATCTTGTTTTTTGCGATAGCCATGCTGTTGGGCACTGCCTGCAATAAGTTTTTAGAAGTGCCCAGCCCAGCCACCAAGGCAGAGAGTTTTAAGGTGTTTGCTGATGAAAAGAGTGCCGATGCTGCGGTATCGGGCGTATATGCATTTTTGGTATCGGCAAACATGCAGTTTTTTAATGGTGCCATTACGGCTTACACGGGCTTCAGTGCCGATGAATTTGCCAATGCCAACAAGAATACGACTTATGAACCTTTCCGCATCAATGCCATCCCTACCGAAAATGAAGTGGTGGCTTCCAATTTTTGGAGCAATGCCTACAAAGGGATTAACCATGTAAACGTCACCATAGAAGGGCTGCAGCTTAATCAGACAAATTATGCACCTCAAAAGTATAGGCAGCTGATAGGGGAGATGTATTTTACTCGTGCCCTGCAATATTTCTATTTGGTCAATCTTTTTGGCGATGTGCCTTTGGTGATCTCCAATGATTTTGAGACCAATGCCTTTTTGCCTAGAACACCAAAAGCAAAGGTATATACCCAAATTACCGATGACTTAATGCGGGCGATGGCAAACCTAACTGAGGGTACCAGTAACCTAAGGCCTAACAAGTCGGCCGCTTGGCTCTTGTTGGCAAGGGTTTATCTTTATTTACAAAAATGGGACTTGGCCAAAGCCGCCTCCTCCGAGGTAATTAGCAAAAGGGGCTACGTGTTGGAACCCTTGGCAAATACGTTTCTAACCACTTCAAAGGAAACTGTTTTTCAGTTGATGAAGCCTACGGCCAATACCGCCGAAGCTTTCAGTTTTGTGCCTTCCTCTGCCACGGCTATGCCTTCTTTTGCCATTACTGATGATTTATTGTCGGCCTTTGCAGCCAATGATCTTAGAAAAAGCAATTGGCTAAAGTTCAATACCGTTAGCGGTAAAAACTATTACTATCCCTATAAGTATAAAGTGCGCAGCGGTACGGTAGTGAGCGAATATTATGTGGTCTTGCGGTTATCCGAAGCCTACCTGATCAGGGCAGAAGCGGCGGCACAGTTAAATGCCTTAGATGAGGCGAAGCAAGATGTAGATGTGGTCAGAAAACGTGCCGCATTATCGCTGGTACAACAAACGCAACCAAATATTTCAAAAGAAGACTTATTGGAGCTGATTGCCAAAGAGCGCAGGTTAGAGTTTTTTGCAGAGTGGGGGCACCGTTGGTTTGATCTAAAGCGTACGGGCAAGGCCAATACGGTATTGGGCAATTTAAAGGGTACTGATTGGAATAACAGCACTAATCTTTATCCAATTCCATACAGGGAAATGAGGTATAATTTTAACTTAACACAAAACGATGGCTACTTTAAGTAATTATTTCTGGCGAGCAGTACTTTGCGTACTGCTTACCTTCGGGCATAACAATGCTTGGGCGCAACACAAAAATCAGTTTCCACAGATAGGGCAATTGTGTCCAGATTTTCAATTCAGTGAGCTGCAGTACCATGCTAAAACAACCGCCACAAGGGATGATTTTAAGGGCAAGTATCTAATATTGGATTTATGGAACAGGTACTGTGCGGCCTGCTTAAATGCAATGCCCAAAATGGACAGTATCCGAAAGGCTTTTTCAGATCGTGTAGCCGTGGTAATGGTGGGCTATACCGGAAGTCGGTACAGCAAGAGGTCAGATGATAAAATGATCAGAAAGCTTTACGAAGAAAATAGGAAAGAGCAAAATCTCGATCTACCCATCGCTTACGATTCTGTACTTTTTCACCGTTTCAATATTGGTGCCTGTCCGTATATCATAGTGTTAGATAGAGATAGTAAAGTCGTGGCCATTACCACATCAATCAACGCAAAACAGTTGGAAGAACTGCTAATGGGAAATTCGCCTGTGCTTCAAAAAGCGTATCGAAGAGATGAGCGTTTATAGTTGAAAAGAGCACGGAGCTTAATGCTTAGCTCCGTGCTCTTTTAATTAAAGTGCTGGACGCATGATGCTTTCGGTGGCGGCATCATCATTCGGGAAATTGGAAAGTTCACTTGAAAATCCACGTAAACATTCAATTTCGGTTCCTGTAGCACATGGTGAAACTACCAATGGCTTTTCCTCTTCAACGTAGAAATCGCTATCGTTTTTGATATAACCGTCCGGATAATTGGTAGGGTCATCATGAGATACCTTGTACCAATACAAAGTGGTTTTCTTTGTTTCATTGCTTTTAAAAGCACTCACTGTAAATACCAGACCGAACACCATTACCAGTGCTACAAGACCGAACATTAAACTTTTTAAATTTTTCATAATTGTTGACCGCTTTGTTGCATTTGAAAAAACAGACGAAAAAGTTGAGGTGAAAAAAATATTACAGCTTTGATATAGGTTAACAGGCATTTACGAAACCGCTAAAAATGAATATAAACTAAATCGGTACAGGTAAAGGCTTTTGGCAAGAGCTAAAATGGTTCGCTGCGTTGAAGTAAAGTTAGGTTGCAATAGATTGGTTAAAACTGTTTGTGAACCATATAAAGTGCTGTTCGTTAGCAGTTTGATTGGCTTGTTGTTGGGTTTAGGTTAATTTTCGATAGGTGCGTACAAAATAGTCGTAGTCAAGATTTAAGTAGTTGCACATTTCCTTTTTTTGGAGAAATGGTAATAGGAGTTGACGCGTCCGTCGAAAATGGATGACGCGTTCTCGAGGCTTCATTTCTAATAAATGGGTTCTTAATAGCAGGCTATCGTAATAATTAAAACGTAGGTTGAGGTAAATTTTGATAAGTTCTTCAAATTCTAGGTAAAGCGTATGCAACGCTGCCAAGTCTAAACTAAACACGGTAGTAGGCAATACAGCTTCCAGATATAAACGATGCGATGCTGTAATACAATAGACAGTACTGCCAACGCCAAAGAAATTGAGGATAGTAGGTTTTACACGATCGTGAACATCAAATTCTTTCATTAAGCCTGTTGCCACATAAGCCAAGCTACCTACTTCGCGTATTAAATGTTGCTGTGGTTCAAGGTGTACGGTGGTAATTAGGCTCACAATGCGGTCCCAAGCCTCGGGTCTTAGTGCTCCGTAGCTTTGTAAATGTATTTTAAGAGTTAGAAATAAATGATCCATAACATATAGAAGAATGGCCAAAGAACTGTTAGGCCGTGCTTTTTAAATTTTAATAACTAATTTCTACAATAACGAAACCACTGGCACTTTCACTACCGCTGCCGTCTCCATCGGTATCGATCTTGCTCTTGATCTCAATGAGCTTGCAATCTCGCAATGCCGCTGTCTTCGATACGGGCAAGAGCTTAACAAGACTTAGCGCTAAGCGGTGCCGTATAGCCGTAGTTACCTGCGATCCTATAAAACTCAATAAGATCGTACTCATACCTTCCAGATAGGTAACTTGAGAAGGCTCGAAGTCAAAGTGATTCAGTAGCCATGCAACAAAATCAGCATTCGCTTCTTTGGCCTCCATTTGTAATGCTCCATCTGGCAATGCATAGAGGCCAGTCACCAATTCGGTAGCACCTCCACTTGTAAAAGGAAATTTTTCCATAAAAAGATAATTAGATTAATGATGCAGCAAAAATCATTTCTTGTACAAATCGTTTTTACTTTTTTCTTCTCAAATTGTAGTGAACTATACATTTTGGTGTAGCGAATTATACAAACTCCGCTAAACCATACCGTTAGGCATTAAAATGTGTCACTCAACTCAGGTTATTTATCATAGCCAAATACTGGCACTAACAGATCGCTGTAGGGACAAGCCATGCAATGACTATCGGTATGGTTAAGAGCAAAGATGGCCTCAGCGTATCTCCGTTAGAAGAATTCAATAAAAGCACTCTTGAATACCATAGGAGAAAATAACCTTAAATGAAAAAAAGAAGGAGCCCGGAGGCGGCAAGCGGAAAAACAATGTTTTCTAATAAAAAAAAGGAGATAAGCCAACACGTCCCCACACCACCTACACACCGCCTACACACAGGGTCGGCACAAGAACCACACAACAACAACACATGAATCACACATGAACGGTACATGGATAACACATGAATCACACATAAAAACCTAAGGTAAAAGCGAATAAACCGAACAAAAGTGCATTTGGCGCAATTTCGGCAACAAAGAAACTAATGATGCATAAGTAGATTGTTTGGCGAACAACGCCTTGTTTTGCAATGTTTACTGTCTTAATTTTGGTTTAACAAAGCATCCGGGAAAACGCTTTTTAACAGAATTATTAATTATTTAAAAGCATAAAAAAATCATGGCTCACCGACCAAAACCGACAAAAAAACCTTTAGTATTTGATCAGTTAGAAGTGAGAGAGTTTCTTGCCAAAGCCATTTACGATATAAAATTTCCTGCTCTTAAAGAAGAATATCAGTTTGTAAAAGATTTCGAACTCGCCGATCCGGAAGGAAAAGGATGAATAATTCAAATTCCCTTAAAAACAAAAATCCCGCTCTACTTATCGTAAAGCGGGATTGTAGCCCGTAGGGGAATCGAACCCCTGTTTCCAGAATGAAAATCTGGCGTCCTCACCCCTAGACGAACGGGCCATTAAATAAAGAAGTGTCATTTCAACTTCTTCTTCGGTAGCGGGGACACGACTCGAACGTGCGACCTTCGGGTTATGAGCCCGACGAGCTACCAACTGCTCCACCCCGCACGCTATACAATTCGTTTTTTTATTGGTTAAATCCTTAACACTGTTTCCGAATTGGAATGCAAAGATATAATTCGTTTCTTTGTAACGCAAATTTTTTTTAAAAAATATTTTATGGCACATAAAGCAGGCTTTGTAAGTATCATCGGAAAACCCAATGTGGGCAAATCGACATTGATGAATGCACTAGTGGGAGAGAAGCTATCTATTATTACTCCAAAGGCACAAACAACCCGTCATCGTATACTGGGTATTGTAAATGAAGAAGACTTTCAGGTGGTTTTTTCTGATACACCAGGAGTAATTAAACCTAAATATGGCTTGCAAGACTCAATGATGACCGCGGTAGGTGGTGCACTTCAAGATGCAGATTTGATTCTTTTTGTGACCGATATTCATGAACGTCACGATGAAAATGATGTGCTAGAAAAAATTGTCAATACCAAAATTCCAGTAGTTGTACTCATTAACAAAGTAGATAATGCCAAACAGGAAGAGGTGGTAGAGAAGATGGAATACTGGCAAGAGAAACTAAACCCTAAGCAAATTTTTGCGATATCTGCCTTGCATGCTTACAATTTGGAAGGTTTAATGCCTTTGATTTTGGAAGTTATTCCAGAGCATCCAGCTTATTACGATAAAGAAGATCTAACTGATAGACACGTTCGTTTCTTTGCTTCTGAAATTATCCGCGAAAAAATATTCAATAACTACCAAAAAGAAATTCCATATAGCACCGAAGTGATAATTACCGCTTTTAAGGAAGAAGAAAAGATCACCAGAATAAGTGCCGAAATTATTGTAGAACGTGATTCGCAAAAAAATATCCTCATAGGTAAAGCTGGAGCAAGTTTAAAGAAAGTGGGAATGGAAGCACGCAAAGACATTGAGAAATTTATCGATGGAAAAGTGTTCCTAGAAACCTTTGTAAAGGTAATTCCAGATTGGAGGAGCAAGAAGAACTATTTGAAGAACTTTGGCTACGATGGTTAATTCGCTGATTGGCAAATTTGTACTTCACTTGTCAGTCTGAGCTTTTCGAAGACTATTTGTTGCTCGATGTTTCGACTATCTATTCCTATTTCATCGGAAAGTTCAACATGACGCCTGTACTTTTAGCGAATAGCTATTCGCTTTGTTCCTTATTCCTTGTGCTTTAATCAAAAATTAAGCGTACTTTTGCAAGTTCAAACCCTAAAAAGGGCATGGAGACCATTTACGATTTTGCTTTTTTCAACTTGTTGTCATAATTCTAAAATCGTAATTCTAAAATCGTAAATATAATGAGTAATATCATCGCCATAGTAGGCCGACCAAACGTTGGTAAATCAACACTTTTTAACCGCTTAACAGAAAGTCGTAAGGCTATTGTGGATGATTTTAGCGGGGTAACTAGAGATAGGCATTATGGCAAGGCCGAGTGGACAGATAAAGAATTCACGGTTATCGATACCGGTGGCTACGTAGCTAATTCGGAAGATTTGTTCGAAGCTGCTATTCGTGAACAGGTAGTCATTGCTATCGAAGAAGCTACCGTAATTATCTTTATGGTTGATGTAACCACCGGAATTACCGATTTGGATGACGACATTGCTGATCTACTTCGTAAAGGTAAAAAGCCAGTTTTCGTAGTAGTAAATAAAGTTGATAATACGGCGTTAGAAAATGAATCTTCTGTTTTCTATAGTTTTGGTTTGGGCGAAATCCATACCATATCTTCTATGACAGGCTCGGGCACGGGAGATCTATTAGATGAAGTGGTTAAGCATTTTGAGGCCGTTCAGGAAGAAGAAAATAGCTTACCTAAAATTACCATAGTAGGTAGGCCAAACGTTGGTAAATCATCTTTAATTAACGCCTTGATTGGAAAAGATAGAAATATTGTGACGCCAATTGCGGGTACCACTAGAGATTCTATCCACATCCATTACAATCAGTTTGGGCACGAGTTTATGTTTATCGATACCGCTGGTTTACGTAAGAAAACCAAGGTGAAGGAGAATATTGAGTTTTATTCGGTAATGCGTACCATTAAAGCCTTAGAAGATTCTGATGTGGTAATGTTAATGCTAGATGCACAAGAAGGTATCGAATCACAGGATATCAATATCTTTCACCTGGCAGAGAAGAATAAGAAAGGTATCGTGATTTTGGTGAATAAATGGGATTTAATTGAGAAAAACAATAAAACCATTAAAGAATTCGAAGAGCAGATCAAACAGAAACTGCAACCATTTACAGATGTGCCTATTATTTTCATCTCGGTTTTAAATAAACAAAGAATTTTCCAATCCATAGAGAAAGCATTAGAAGTTCAGAAAAATCGTAGCAAAAAGATACCTACTTCTAAACTGAACGATGTGTTGTTGCCGATTATCGAGGCATATCCGCCACCTGCTTTAAAAGGAAAATACATCAAAATCAAATACATTACCCAGATTAACGGGGTAGCACCAATGTTTGCATTTTTCTGTAACCTACCGCAGTACATCAAAGAGCCTTATAAACGTTTTATAGAAAATAAACTCCGCGAAAACTTTGATTTTGCCGGTGTGCCAATTCAAATCTATTTCAGACAAAAATAAACTCTTTCGTTTCTCTCCCTAAAAGGGAGAGATGCCCAAAGGGTAGAGAGGATTTTGAAAATCAATTGTTGCAATTCTTTGCCAACATCCGCCCCGCTGTACGCTGTCGCTTTTGTGGTCTACTTCTGTCATCCTGAGCCTGTCGAAGGATTTTCATGGCTATAGATGCTTCGATAAATCCGATAGCCATCAGATCAGCATGACATGCGTGACTCGACAATCCTAAACAGAAAGTCTTTTCGCTGCCATCAGGTTTAATCAACCTAAGCCTTTACCGGGATTTTGCATCAGCCTAAGGTAATAGCCCTTTTGGTAACGCCATCTTCAAGTGAGCCTCTGCGAGCTTGAAATACAGCAAAAAAAAAGGACTTACATCTATATAACTACTGTAAATGCGCTTCAGAAAAAAATAACTTTACTAATTTTACGCCATGCAAAATTCTATACAGGTTCTTAACAGCCTTTCAAACGATATCGATATCATTTTTGAGTTTTATGACCTGGCTATTGAACATCAAAAGAAAGTGTCGCCGAAGCAATGGCAGGGGTTCGATAGGGAACTGGTAAAAGAAGAAATTGCCGATGGTCGCCAATATAAGATTTTGGTGGATGGCACAGTGGCTGCAATTTTCGCAGTAACCTATAGCGATCCGCAAATTTGGCTAGGTAAAGATGAAGAAGCGGCGGTCTACATCCATCGTATAGTCACACATCCAAATTACCGAGGGTATGGTTTTGTGAAAGTAATTATCGACTGGGCGAAGGAATATAGCAAAACCAAGCCTTTAGACTACATCCGTATGGATACTTGGGCAGATAATGAACGCCTGTTGAAGTATTATACCGGTTGCGGCTTTAATCACGTAGGAGATATTAAAATAGCACCCAATAGCGGTCTGCCTAAACACTACGAGGGTATTACGTTGAACTTGTTTGAAATTGAACTGTAGATTGGTTAACTGTTTGGATTGTTTAATCGGTTAACTGAAAATTGCGAATTGGAAACTGAGGACTGCCAACTAAACTGATTCCTGATACCTAATCCCTAAATTAAGCTCTCGTATCGTTACCGTGATAAATACTTTGATAGCTATCATAACGTGAAGGTTCGATTTCTCCTTCTTCTACAGCGGCAATAACGGCGCAGCCAGGCTCATTGATGTGTCTACAGTTGTTAAATCTGCACTGGTTTAGCCTTTCCCTCATTTCTACAAAAAAGTGGCTCAGTTCTTCTTTTTCGATGTCTACGATGCCCAATTCTCTAATGCCTGGTGTATCTACCAAATATCCACCAAAGGGCAATTGATGCATTTCAGCAAAAGTGGTAGTGTGCTGTCCCTTATCACTCCATTCGCTTACTTCTCCCGTCTTTAATTCAAAATTGGGTAAAATGGCATTGATTAAGCTTGATTTTCCCACACCGGAGTGGCCAGAAAACAACGTTGTTTTGCCTTTTAACAGCGCTTCAATTTGTGGGATGTTGGTGCCTTCTAAGGCAGAAACTTCATAGCAAGGATAGCCAATATTTTCGTAGATAGACTTATAGTCAGCTAGTATAGCTAAGCCATCTTCATTATATAAATCTAGTTTGTTGAAAATCAAAGATGTCGGGATGTCATAAGCTTCTGCAACTACTAAAAATCTATCAATAAATCCCAAAGAGGTGCGGGGAGAAGCTAAAGTAACTATCAGAAAAGCCTGATCTAAGTTGGCAGCAATAATCTGTGATTGTTTACTTAGATTAATTGATTTGCGGATGATGTAGTTTTTACGGTCATGCAGCTTGTCAATTACGCCGGTATCTGCATTTGGCTCCAATTCAAAGTTTACTTGGTCACCTACAGCGATGGGGTTGGTAGTCTGTATGCCTTTAATCCTAAACTTGCCCTTAATGCGGCACGAATAGGTATTGCCATCTTCGGCAAATACTTGGTACCAACTTCCTGTAGATTTAATAACTAATCCTTGCATATTTTGGGTAAAGGTAGTGTTGAAAGTTGAGAGTTGAAAGTGAAAAGTTTAAAGCTTTTGCGCATTATATTTTACCACCTAAGACACTTTAGCGCACTTAAGAAAAAACATCTCAAAAACTTAGGTTCCCTCAGGTGTCTAAGGTGGTTTATTTTAAAATAAAAAAGCCTCAGCAAATTGCTAAGGCTCTCGATATAGTTATTTACATTCTTATTCCGAGAAATCGAAAGTTTCCATAAACTTAGTGGTAAAATTACCAGCTCTAAAGTTAGGGTCTTTCATTAATTTCAAGTGGAATGGAATGGTAGTTTTGATGCCTTCTATTACAAATTCGCTTAGAGCGCGTTCCATGGTGCAAATAGCTTCTTCTCTGGTTTGTGCCACACAAATTAGTTTGGCAATCATCGAGTCGTAGTTAGGTGGAATTTGATAGCCTGCATATACGTGTGTATCTACACGTACACCGTGACCACCTGGAGAATGGAAGTTTGTAATTTTTCCTGGTGATGGACGGAAATTATTATATGGGTCTTCAGCATTGATACGGCACTCAATGGCATGCATATCTGGCGTATAGTTTTTCCCAGAAATAGGAATGCCTGCTGCTACTTTAATTTGCTCTTTGATCAAATCGAAGTTAATTACTTCTTCTGTAACTGGATGCTCTACTTGAATACGAGTATTCATTTCCATGAAGTAGAAGTTACGGTGTTTGTCTACCAAAAACTCTACAGTTCCAGCACCTTCGTAGCTAACAGCTAAAGCACCTTTAATGGCCGCTTCACCCATTTTCTCACGTAACTCTTCAGTCATAAAAGGAGAAGGAGCTTCTTCAACTAATTTCTGGTGACGACGTTGGATAGAACAATCTCTTTCTGATAAGTGACAAGCTTTGCCAAACTGATCGCCAATGATTTGGATTTCAATGTGACGTGGATCTTCGATGTATTTCTCTAAATAAAGACCGTCGTTACCGAAAGCTGCACCAGACTCTTGACGAGCACTGTCCCAAGCGTTCTCAAATTCTTCGTCTTTCCAAACTACACGCATACCACGACCGCCGCCGCCAGCTGTAGCTTTTAAGATTACTGGATAGCCCACTTCATTAGCTAATTTGATACCGTCTTTAATGCTTTCCAATAAACCTTCAGAACCTGGGATGGTAGGCACACCAGCAATTTTCATGGTCTCTTTGGCCGAAGCTTTGTCGCCCATACCATTGATTTGCTCTGGTGTAGCACCAATAAATTTAATTCCATAATCACGGCAAACTGAAGAAAACTTAGCATTTTCAGACAAGAAACCGTAACCTGGGTGTATCGCATCTGCATTAGTTAATTCTGCAGCAGATATAATGTTAGGGATACTTAAATAAGAGTCTTTGCTTGGCGGTGGGCCAATACAAACAGCCTCATCGGCAAAACGAACGTGTAAGCTTTCTCTATCAGCTGTAGAGTAAACCGCAACGGTTTTAATGCCCATCTCCTTACAGGTACGGATAATACGCAAAGCGATTTCGCCCCTGTTGGCAATTAATATTTTTTTAAACATAATTTCTCCTTAATTAGCCAAATTAGCTAATTGATTAATTTGCTAATTAAATAGGTTCAACTAAGAATAACGGTTGGTCGTACTCAACTGGAGACGCATTGTCTACCAAGATTTTAACGATACGGCCAGAAACTTCACTCTCGATTTCGTTGAACAATTTCATTGCTTCGATGATACATACTACTTTGCCAGTACCTATTTCGTCGCCAACGTTTACAAACGAAGGCTTTTCAGGACTTGCAGAGCGGTAGAAAGTACCGATCATTGGAGATTTTATCGTAATGTATTTAGATGTGTCTTCTGTGGCTGTGGTAGCTGCCGCTGCAGGTGCTGTTTGCACAGGAGCTGCAACTGGAGCCGCTGTAACTGGAGCTGCTACAGGTACTGCTGCGTTTACATAAACTGGATTTTGGTTAGTTTTGATGGTAATTTTAAAGTTTTCTTGTTCTAAAGAAACTTCATTCACTCCCGACCGAGAAACAAATTTTATAAGTTCCTGAATTTGTTTAATATCCATTCTCTTTTTGTTATGTTAAATAATTGTTGTGTCTGTTTGAATTAGTAAAGGTAAGATTTTTAGTCTATTGTTCAATAGTTCATTGGTTAAATAGCGTACAAGTTTGCCGCCAAATGAACTAATGAGTTAGTAAACTAATTAACTATTATAAGCCCATTTTAAATAGATGGAACCCCAAGTAAAGCCGCCGCCAAAAGCAGCGATTACAATGTTGTCTCCTTTTTTAAGGTCTTTTTCCCATTCCCATAAGCAAAGCGGAATTGTACCATTAGTGGTATTGCCGTATCGCTCGATATTTACCATTACTTTTTCTGAGTCTATACCCATCCTAGAAGCAGTAGCATCAATGATACGTTTGTTAGCTTGATGTGGTACCAGCCAAGCTACATCATCAGAAGAAAGGTTGTTTCTTTCCATGATTTCTGCGGCAACATCTGCCATGTTAGTAACAGCAAATTTAAATACCGTCTGTCCTTCTTGATAAGCGAAATGCTCTCTCGCATCAATAGTTTCATAAGTAGCAGGTTTTACAGAACCACCTGCTTTCATTCCTAAGTATTTTCCTCCCGAACCATCACTTCTTAAAATAGAATCTTGTAAGCCTAAGCCTTCTTCATTCGGTTCTAATAAAGCGCAACCACAGCCATCACCAAATATGATGCAAGTGGCACGATCTTCGTAATTGATGATCGAAGACATTTTATCGCCGCCAACTACCAATACTTTTTTGTGTTTACCTGATTCGATAAATTGAGCACCTGTAGTTAATCCGAAAACGAAACCAGAGCAGGCAGCTTGCAAATCGTAGCCCCAAGCGTTTACTGCCCCAATTTTATCTGCAAGTACGTTAGCAGTAGCTGGGAAGGTGAAATCTGGGGTAGTAGTACAGAAAATGATCAGGTCGATTTCTTTAGCATCAATGCCTCTTTTTTTCAAAAGACCATTAACGGCCGGTACAGCTAAATCAGAAGTGCCCAAGCCTTCGCCTTTTAATATTCTTCGCTCTTTAATACCGGTTCTGGTGGTAATCCATTCGTCTGATGTTTCAACGATAGTTTCCAGTTCCTTGTTGGTTAATACATAATCAGGAACGTAACCATTAACTGCGGTAATAGCAGCGTGAATTTTACTCATTTTCTATGTGTTAAATTATTGGAATGCAGCTTGTATTTTGCCTACCAATCCAGTATTAATCATATCCCTAGATTGGAAGATCATGTTCTTCACAGCTTCTGGGCTCGATATGCCGTGTCCTATCAAAACAGGTGCATTTACGCCCAGTACTGGACTACCACCATAGTTTTCGTAGTTGAAACGGTCAAAAAACTCGTCCTTCAATCCCTTTTTAATGGTCAATACGTAGAACGATTCTGCTAGTTTAAGCATAATGTTTCCGGTAAAACCATCGCAAACAATAACATCAGCTTTATCGTTGAACAAATCTCTGCCTTCTACATTACCTACAAAATTGAAAAGTTCGGTTTCTTTCATTAACCGATGACTAGATAAAGCAAGTGTATTGCCTTTTTCGTCTTCTTCGCCAATGTTCATCAAGGCAACTTTCGGGTTTTCGATTTGCATCACGTACTCGGCGTACAAACTTCCCAAAATTCCAAATTCTAACAGGTTATCTGGTTTGCAATCTGCATTTGCACCTACATCTAAAAGTAGGCCTGTGCCACCTTTTAACTTCGGTACAATAGTACATAAACATGGCCTAGAGATACCAGCAATTGGCTTAACGCTGAAAACAGCACCAACTAGCATTGCTCCAGAGTTACCTGCACTAGCAAATGAATCGATTTTGCCTTCCTTTAATAATTGAAAGCCAACAGAGATACTTGAATTGGGTTTTTGAAGAATTGCTTTTGTAGCATGTTCGCCCATACCAATAATTTCTTCGGTATGCACGTATTCGAAGTGATCCGGATTGAATCCTTTCTCAGAAAGTAGAGGTTTAATCTGCTGCGTATCGCCAATTAACACTAAGTGCTCATTGGGAGACAAAGATTGATGGGCTTCTATGGCTCCCAAAACAATAGCTTTGGGAGCATAGTCTCCACCCATAATATCGAGACCTATTTTCATAGTAAAAATCTTTTGTGATAAAGCCAAAGGCTTTTATTTCTATCAGGCTAAGTTAATCTTAAACTAACGGAAAACACAAAAATTTTTCAGAAAATTAACCTATCGAAGTGTTTTCTATTACTAATTTACCGTTGTAGTAAAGATTACCATCAACGTTGTAAGCTTGGTGAGGTATGTGTACCGCACCAGTAGTTTGGCAAGTAGTTAATGAAGGAGCTACAGCTTTGTAGTGAGTTCTTCTTTTATCTCTTCTTTGTTTAGAAACCTTGCGTTTTGGATGTGCCATTGCTTGATTTTTTTAATTGCTATTTTAATTTTTTCAACGCTTCCCAGCGTGGGTCGTCGTTTTGTTCTTCTTGTTCTTCATTGCCTGATGCGAGCTTGTCTAAAGTGTTTAGCATTTGCTCATCGCAGGTTTTTCCAGCTTGCTCACATTTGTTGATGAAAGGAACAGCTACGGTAATGAATTCATAAATCAATTCAGAAACGTCTATTGCTGTTTCTTTTCTCGGCAAAATCATGATCTCTAAATCTTCGATCTCATCTTCTGCCTCTTCTGCAAATTTTACAATCTGTCTTTCCTCTAGTTCAATTGGTTGATCAAAATCAGATAAACATTTGTCGCAGTTTAATTTGATGGTTCCTTTTGCATGGAAACTCAAAATTAACATGGTTTCTTGTCTATCTAGTTCAACTTCGGCTTTGAGTGTCCCATCTTTTACCAATGAATGCTCAAATGCATCAAAAAAGCTTTTATCTATTTCGAAATCGAAAGAGTGCTTTCCCAATTTTAAACCTGTAAAGGGGATAGAAAATTGTTTTAATGCTTTCAATTGTAACTAAATTTTAGCCTGCAAAGGTATGAATTATTTTTTGAATTGAAAATGTTTTTAGAAAAATGAAGCTAATAAATTAGTGTTCCGGCAATACTTGGCAAAACCAGACCTTTCTTTTCCGATGCGCTTTCCGTATTAGGATGGAGTTCGAAAATGGATAATCGCCGTCTCGTAAGCTGAAAGTAGGATGACGCTATATTGAATACTATGTTGTCTTAAAATCTAATTTAGGATCAGTAATATATAGGTTATGACGTTTGTCAGCCTTGTGTTCGAACGAAAAACTTTGAAATTTCATTGTATCATTAAACCATCTAAAAGTTATTCTGTCACACCAAACAACCAAACAACCAAACAACCAAACAACCAAACAACCAAAAATGAGAATATCGCTAATTGTTACTGCTTTGTTTTTTATCAGCGCTAAAGTCAAAGCCCAACATCCAAAGGTGCCAGATACGGCCGGCTATTGCATCATTCAAGAAAATAAAGAGGCGTTCCCTAAGTTTTATAAGCTGTTTCATCAATTGTTAGCAAATGAACCCTTGCTTAAACAGGTAACTTTTATCAATAAAAAAGGCAAGGGGCCTGGCTTTGCTAATCCAAATGGTACCGTTGTGCTAGATTTAGATTTTTTCATTAACAAAAAGCCACGTTATGATGATAACAGACTGATTGTAATATTATATCATGAAGTAGGTCATTTGCATTATTATAAAAAAACGGACAGAGCTAAATGGAATCCTGAAGATAGTGAGAAGGCTGCTTTTGAATATTCTTTACTGAAAACAAAGGAAATGGCCGAAGCTAAAGACTGCTTGCCCTTAAAGACTGGTTTGCACTTTATGTTGCTGAGAAGTCAAAGTAACGAAACTAGCGATCCGCATGTAAGGGCTTTGAAACGCATGGTAAACGAACCTTTATATGCGGAATATGTTGCGTACCAAAGGGAGGTGTGTAAGTAATAGACCCTATTCGCTTTTTAAAATCATCGCATTGCCACTTCTTGACCATTCGCTCCAAGAACCTACATATAAGCCTGGAATAGGCAAGTTCGCATAGGCAAATGCTAGCAAAGTATGGCAGGCAGTTACTCCTGATCCGCAATGAACAATAATATTTTTGGCTGTTATATCCTTAAAGGCCTCATTGTATTTTTTCTTCAAAAAAGATGGCTTCTGGAATGCGCCAAACTCGTCCAGATTTTCGGTAAGCGGAATGTTGATGGCGTTGGGGATATGACCGGCAATTAAGTCTAATGGTTCAATTAGTCCATCGTATCTGTTTTTGGCCCTCACATCCACAATGGTCTTATGTTGGGTATTGCTAGCTGCCTTAACTTCTTCAAGTGTTACTAATGACAATTTCCACTCAGAAATGGAAGTGTTTACTGAAATAGGTGTAGGGATTTGGATATTTGCATTACTTGGAAAACCAATGTTCAAAGCTCCTTTTAAGCCGTTGTCTACCACTTGAATATTTTCATAGCCAATGGCTGTAAACATCCACCATAACCTAGCTGCCGCATTGGAACCATTTTTATCATCATAAATGATCACATGGGTTTCGGGACCGATGCCTAGCTCGCTTATCGTTTTAGCGAATGCGGTTGGATGAGGTAGGGGATGTCGGCCTCCATTTGCAGCATTTTCAACAGTGCTAGACAAATCGATTTCTAGGTCTACAAAATGGGCTCCATCTAAGTGATGCATTTGGTAGCGTTCTTTTCCACCTCCGTCTGCGTCTAATAGTACAAACTCCTTGTTTTGAAGCTTTAAATTGAGTAAGTCTTCAGGTTGTATAATTGGAGAGATTCCACTCATATTATGATATTAATTCGCATCATCTTTAATGTCGCCTGCGGTTTCAATGATTTTGCCACCAGTTCTTAATTGGTTACGTTGCATGGCTTCCTGTTCCCGACGGTTTTTTACAATATGTATGGCCGAAAAAAGCGCTTCCATAAATGAGGTTGGATCTGCTTGATTTTTGCCCGCAATACCATAGCCTGTTCCATGATCTGGGGATGTGCGTACAAATTTTAATCCCGCAGTATAATTTACACCAGTTTCAAAAGCAATGGTTTTAAATGGGATTAGTCCTTGATCGTGGTACATCGCTAAAACGGCATCAAATTGTTTGTAGGTGCCGTTTCCAAAAAAACCATCTGCAGGGTATGGACCAAAACAGATAATGCCTTTATCAAAAGCTTCTTGTATAGCAGGTGAAATCACTTCTGCTTCTTCACTGCCCAGTAAGCCATTATCACTGGCATGTGGATTTAAACCTAATACAGCGATTTTTGGCTTTTCTACCCAGAAATCTTTTTTCAAGCTATCGTTAATCAGTTGTAATTTTTTAACGATTTTCTCTTTGGTAATGCTTTTGGCTACTTCAGTTACCGGAATATGTCCAGTTACTACACCAACACGTAACGTATCACTTACTAAGAACATCAAAACATCACTGCTACCACTTCTTTCTTGAAGGTACTCAGTGTGTCCAGGGAATTTAAAATCTGCCGATTGAATGTTGTTTTTATTAATAGGAGCGGTAACCAAAGCGTCAATCGCACCACGAACTAAGTCGTCGGTGGCTTTTTGCAATGAAAGAAAGGCGTATTTTCCACCAGTCTCGTTAGCTTCTCCTAGTTCAATTTTCACATCTTCCTCCCAACAATTAATCATATTGGTTTTGTGAGCTACTGCCGCTTCTGCATTTGGAATTACATTGAACATGAAATCGCTAAGATGTAAAGCTTTACGATGAAAAGAAGCAACCTTAGTATGGCCATAAACAATTGGGGTACAATAATCTAAAATCTTGCTTTCGGCAAGTGTCTTTAAAATTACCTCTAAACCAATGCCGTTAACGTCGCCTATACTAATACCTATCTTAACTTTGTTGCTCATGTTGATGTTTAAATTTAGCGCAAAATAAGGATTATTAAGTTTAACCACAAAGACGCAGAGCGCACAAAGTGTTTATCTATACATATTCTACCTGTTGTGCATTTGTTAGATTTAGCCACAGATGCACAAATGAAATGCCTATAAAAGATTTATAAAATTGAATTTTCGTAACTAAAATCCATCATTTAATGGATGAATTTTGTTTAAAAATAATAAAATTCTGTGCATCTGTGGCTAGATGCACAATGGAGATAAATTTACCTCTATCTGTACAATCGTAATTTGTAAATCTAAAATCGTAATTCATAAAAACGTACCTTTGGCACATGAGTTTAGTTAAAGCAAAAAAACACTTAGGACAACATTTTTTAACTGATAAAAACATTGCACAGCGAATTGTGGATGGTTTAATCCATACCGACAAATACAATCAAGTATTGGAAGTTGGACCAGGGATGGGCATCTTGTCTGATATTTTGTTGCAACGAAAGGATTTGCAAACTTTTCTCATCGATATTGATACAGAATCTTTCAATTTCTTGCGGGAGAAATATCCCCAACTGGGAGATAGATTAATTAACGGTGATTTCTTGAAGCTGAGCTTTGAATCAATTTTTCCTGGAAAATTTGCTGTAATTGGTAATTTTCCTTACAATATCTCTTCACAGATTTTATTCAAAATTTTAGAGAACCGCCAAAACATTGTAGAAATGGTAGGTATGTTCCAAAAGGAAGTGGCAGAACGTTGTGCTTCTAAACCTGGAACCAAAGAATACGGGATTTTGAGCGTGTTTATTCAGGCTTATTATCACATAGAATATCTGTTTACCGTAAAACCAGGAACTTTTAATCCGCCACCAAAAGTGAATTCTGGCGTAATTCGTTTAACTAGAAACGAAGTTGAGGAACTGAATTGTGACGAAAAATTATTTTGGAGAGTAGTGAAAGCGGGCTTTAATCAACGTAGAAAAACTTTACGAAATGCTGTTTCTGCAGTAGTGCCGAGAGATAAATTGGGCGAACACCCATTTTATGAAAGAAGGGCGGAAACATTAACTGTGCAAGATTTTGTTGAACTGACTAATTTCTTAGCAACTAGGTAATGCAACTATAAGGGGAAACGAGGCGTCTTTATGGGTATGAAAAAAATACTTTACACATTTCTTTTATTATTCGGAGTAACGCTTCATGTTTCAAAGTCAATAGCACAGGAAAATCAAAATCAAGCAGATTTAGAAGCACTTTACACTGCCATTCAAAAAACACCTTCTTACAAAAATCAGCTTAAAGGCGACAAAGCTTACCAGCAATTGTATGAAGATGTGAAGCTTAAGATAGTGGATGCTGATGAAAAGCAAGCTTTTAGACAACTGAGTAGATTAGTTAGTGCAATAAATGACAACCATTTAGGTTTTTATCGTACGCCAGATACAGCTTTGAAGACATTATATTCTTCGGTGATACTAGATAATAGAGACTCTTTAAGAAGAAGGTTGCAGCAAAAACCTGAAAGTGATTTAGAAGGTGTTTATTACGCCAGTAATCAGCAGTTTGGTTTGTACGCAAAGGGAGATAATGCGTATCAGATTGTAAGTTTAGCAAAAGGTTTTGTCACAGCAGAAATTTTTTATACACCTTATGGTGGTTATGATATGCTGTTGTATTCTGGCAAACCTACTCCATATCAACTAATTAAAAATACAAGGCTGGTTAATGGGACTTTAATAGGTACTCCATTCACAAAATTTAAAGAAAAGAAATTTTCTGTATTAGATAAAGGCAGTGAAAATTACGAGTACAAAAAAATAAACGATCAAATCGGATATCTTAGATTAAGCAGTTTTAGTTCGAGTAATACTAATATCAAAAAGTCGGAAGAGTTTTATGCGACGATTGCAGACAAATTAACCGCAGAAAAATTGATTGTAGATTTGAGAGGTAATACAGGCGGGGGATATAAAACTTCACGTAAATTTTTAGACCTGCTTAAAAAATATAAGGAAGAGATTTTTGTGCTGCAAAACTCTGCAACGGTGAGTAACGCCGAACAATTTATTTTAGAATTAAGACCTTTAAAAAAGGTAACGACCTTGGGAGAGCAAACCAAAGGTATGATAACATTTGGCAGTAATTATGGTAAAAAAATAGTACTGCCGAGTGGTCGCTTTACTTTTTATCCTACAGATATGAAAGGCACTAATAGAGATTTAGCCTATGAAAGTAAGGGCATTAATCCTGATATAACATTAGATGTTTTTAAAAGCGATTGGATAGAACAAACTTTAGAATACATCAACAAGAAGCCTTAAAAGCATGAACAAAAAGATATTAATTGTAGACGATCTACATCCAGTTTTTAAAGAAAGAGCAGTAGCCTTAGGTTACGATGTGGATGATAGACCTGAAATTACCAGAGCTGAAACGTTAGCTGCTGTGGCAGATTACGATGGCATTGCCGTACGAACCAAATTTAGGATAGACAAAGAGATTTTTGATGTAGCTCCGAAATTGAAATTTGTGGCAAGGGCTGGTGCAGGATTGGATAACATCGATATCGACATTGCGAAAGAGAAAGGCATTGCGCTTTTGGCTGCTAATGAAGGTAATATGGATGCCGTTGGCGAACATGCTGTTGGTTTGTTGCTGTCGTTAATGAATAATTTCCGCAAAGCGGATATAGAAATTAGAAATGGGGTTTGGGATAGAGAGGGTAATCGTGGATATGAATTGAAGGGTAAAACGGTTGGGATTGTTGGTTATGGCTTTATGGGACAAAGTTTTGCTCGCAAACTTTCGGGCTTTGGTGTAAACGTAATTGCCTACGATAAATATAAAACTGGTTTTAGTGATGAATTCGCTAGAGAAGTGAGCATGGAGGAAATTGTTAAGCATAGCGATGTACTAAGCTTGCATATTCCTTTAACTAGAGAAACCAGACAGATGGTAGACGATGAGTATTTTTTCCATTTCAAAAAACCTATCTTTTTCATTAATACAGCTAGAGGCGAGATTGTAAATACCAAAGCTGTTTTGAGTAATATCGCTAATGGTAAAATATTAGGTGCAGGATTGGATGTTTTGGAGAAAGAAAAATTTCCAACATTGGTTGAACAAGAATGGTATGATGCCTTGAAAACCAACGAGAAAGTAATTTTAACACCCCACGTTGCTGGTTGGACTTTCGACTCTTACCGTAAAATTTCTGAGGTTTTAGCGGATAAGTTGGCTAAAATCAGCGGATAATTTTCTAAATTGCTGCTATAAACAAAACAATTTAAAGCAGAGGTATGAATGCGAGACTAGTCTCAAATCTCAGATCTCGATACTCATATCTATTATGGCTAAGCAACATATTTACGAAACCAACTTGGTTTGGATGGGAAACAAAGGTTCTGGAACTATGGATTACCGTTCGTACGATAGGGATTTTACGGTAGAAATAGATGGTAAAGAACCGCTCTCTGGTTCTTCTGATTCTATTTTCTTGGGAGATAAGACAAAATATAACCCAGAAGATTTAATGTTGACCTCGGTTTCATCATGCCATATGTTATGGTTTTTGCACCTGTGTTCTAAAAATGGAATTGTGGTGATAGAATATAAAGATAGAGCTAAAGGTACGATGACGGAAAGCCCAGATGGTAGCGGAAAGTTTACTGAAATACTTTTACGTCCAGAGGTGGTGATTTCTAAGCCAGAGGATATTTCTTGGGCAAATTCCCTACATGCAGAGGCAAATAGAATGTGCTTTATTGCGAGCTCATTGAATTTTCCAGTGAAGCACAAGGCTGTTTGTACAGCTATTGGCGGATAGTTTTTTGCTGATTTTCACTAATTGTTTATTGATTAGAGTGCGGGTGTTTCTTTTGAATAATGAGGTTGTATGGTGTTTCCTAAACCTGATTGAAGCGAACACGAAGCCATGCGTTCGCTAACGAAGTAAAGCGGAAAGCAGGACTATAGCAAGCAATGGAATACTAGCTTTACTTTTTCTTAAAATGAGATTGGTGATTTTGGTCACAGTGATGCAAATTTGGGTTAAAATTTATTTCAATTATTTGCTTTTATGATTTAAGGCTTATATCTTCGTTTGATAACAGCGCAAGACTATGTAGGTTTAACACCCCATGTAGTCTTGTTTGTTTTTTATAGGACTAAAGAAAAGAAATAGCGCTATGGCAGATATTACCTATTACACTAAAGAAGGGTTAGATAAACTTAAAGAAGAATTACATCAGTTAAAAACTAGTGGTAGAACGGCAATTTCAAATGCAATTGCAGAGGCTCGTGATAAGGGCGATTTGTCGGAAAATGCGGAGTACGACGCAGCAAAAGAAGCACAAGGTTTGCACGAAGCTAAAATTGCGAAATTGGAAGCAGTTTTGGCTAATTCAAGACTATTGGACGAGTCGAAATTAGACTTGACGAAGGTATTGGCTCTTTCTATTGTAAAAATTAAGAATGTAAAAAACGGTGCCACTATGACTTACCAGTTGGTAGCTGAAAGTGAAGCTGATTTGAAATCGGGCAAAATCTCAGTAAAATCTCCTATTGCACAAGGTTTACTAGGTAAATCTGTTGGTGATAAAACAGAAATACAAGTGCCAGCAGGCAAAATCGAATTCGAAATTCTGGAAATCTCTAGATAATTACGTTGTACGTAATAAGTAATACGTTTTACGTTTAAGCATTGCTGCGTATAACGTATTACTTAAAACTTAAACTCCTTTTATGGCAAGCATTTTCTCTAAAATAGTAGCAGGTGATATTCCGGCGCATAAAATTGCGGAAACCGATGATTTTTTAGCATTCTTGGATATCAGTCCCTTGGTCTATGGTCATGTGCTGGTGATCCCTAAAAAAGAGGTGGACTATATTTTTGACATTGAAGATGAACTGTATCAAGATTTAATGTTATTCGCTAAAAAAGTAGCTGCTGGAATTAAGAAAGCTTATCCTTGTGATAGAGTTGGGGTAGCTGTAATTGGTTTGGAAGTGCCTCATGCACATGTTCACCTAATTCCAGTTAATAACATGAATGATATGAACTTTGCTAATCCTAAATTAAAGCTGAGCCAAGAAGAACTGGCAGAAGTAGCTGCGAAGATTAAAGCGGAGTTAACCCCCTAGCCCCCTAAAGGGGATGGCGGATATAGGTAAAAAGTCCCCTTAAGGGGATTCAGGGGTTTAGTTTACTGTTATTCTGGTGCCTGTCTGCATCGCGAATAGTTTTTTTCTCTAAATTTTTCATTAGTGCGTCGTTCAGGTTTACTCCGGTCTGATTGGCTAAGCACATCAAAACAAAAAGAACGTCGGCCATTTCATCAGGTAGGTTTACTTCTTCGTCACTTTTCTTGAAAGATTGCTCTCCATATTTACGAGCCATAATGCGTGCTACCTCGCCCACTTCTTCCATTAAAATTGCCGTATTGGTTAATTCGTTGAAATAACGGATGCCGGTAGTTTTGATCCAGCGGTCTATGGTTTCTTGAGCTTCGGTTATGGTCATAGTGTAAATATAGTAAAACAGTTCTCAGTATGGCGCAATCAGTTTACAATTATCAATTAAACCGTTCACCAATTGATCACTAATAATTGACCATTAACCGCCTTCTGTCTAAATCCTAAATAGCTAAAAAAGCAAGCCAACCAATTATACCATCATCAGTATTTCCATCATCTCTAATTCAAAACCAAAAGAAAAATAACTGCCGAGGAAAATTTTAGTTGTTTTAAGTGTTTGTGGGAGGTAGCCGAAGAATTTTTTAAATGCATTAGTGAAATGTGTAGCATGTTTATAGCCAACTATTTCTGCAATTTCTGTAATGCGGTATTTGCCCGTTAATAACATTTCTTTTGCCTTTTCCATTTTACACGAGATGGTATGACCAAAAACGGTATTGCCAAATAGTAACTTGAAATGCTTTTTTAAATATTGTTCATTAGTGCCAGCCGTTCGGGCTAAAGAGGAGATACTATAAGATTCGCTCAAATTGTTTTCAATAAGCTCCTTTACCAATATCATTTTTTCAACCTCTAGTGGTTTTAGTGTAGAAGGAATAATTTTCTCTTCCTCATATTGTGCCAACTGTAAGCTAAGTAATTCGATGATTTTTGCTTTGGTATATAGGCTTTTTAAATTTCCCCAGAAATCACAGTTTTCTATTTCGGCTAGAATATTTTTTAGTTTAGGACTGATATAAAGATTTTTTTGAAATAATTTCCCGATACTTTGCAGGTTATAAAAAGGTACACTGTAATCTTTTGGAGTATATCTAAAGAAAAATTCTTCGCTAAGATAGATGTGTACTAGATTGCAATCTCCGTCGCTAACAACTGTAGTGGTTTCTCCTTTTTCCAGTAATAAGATATTGTATTCTGCCTGTTTAAAGGTGATTGGTTTTCTTTGCGCTAAACTCTTTAAGTTGGCATTGCCTTTTAGGCAAACCTGTATTAATAGGGTATTTTGATTGGCAACTATATGAATTGGATTTGCTTCTACTTCTTCTGCTAAAAATTTCTTGAACAGAAATTTATCGAACGTCAAATTCTTTAAAAGTGGCTGTATATCAGCTTTATTGCGGCAGATAGAAAGTGTTAAGCTAAGCGCTGTTCCTTTTTCTTTTTGCGTCAGTAAATTTTCGTATGAGGTCATTCCTTAAAAAACGCTGGCTACTATATTTGCCGCAATTTACATTTATTTAGACTTCTTCTAAATAAAAATGTGAAATTATTAAGGAAGATGAAGCATTTTTTACTCTCGCTATTATTCGCATTAGCTCTTAACTCTATCGTAAATGCCCAAACTGGAAATATTTCTGGCAAAATAACGATGGATAGAGAGCCTGTTGTTGGTGCTGTAGTAAACATCAAATCCTTAAATAAGCAAGTGCTAACCGATGAAAAGGGTAGTTATTCTTTTAAAAATATCCCTTATGGAAACTACACGCTAGAAGTAGGTTCAATGGAAATTGTTGCTAAGAAGCAGCAAATCACAGTAAGTAAGCCTGAGCATGTTTTCAACTTATCAGCAAAGGCTAAGGATAACAGTTTATTGAATGAGGTTGCTATTACGGGTAAAACTGAGAAAAGAAAAATAGAAACTCAGGGTTTTGCAGTTAATGTAATAGATACGAAAGAGGCTTCTTTGAGAAATCTTCAAACAAACGAGCTTTTGGATCGTACTGTTGGCGTTAGAATTAGACAAAATGGGGGCCTAGGGTCTAATGTGGAATACAATCTAAACGGTATGTCGGGAAGAGCAGTAGGCATTTTTATCGATGGGATAGAAATTTCCACTTTTGGGTCTTCATTTAATCTAAATAATATTCCTCCTGCTATGATAGAGCGCATTGAGGTTTACAAAGGAGTATTACCTGCGCATCTTACAGGAGATTTACTTGGTGGAGCAATTAATGTTGTGTTGAAAAAAGGTTTTTCACATAATAACATTAATTTTTCAGCTTCTTACGGTTCATTCAATACTTTTCAAAGTGATGCTTCATTGATGTTTCGTCAGAGTAAAACAGGATTAACAGTTAGAGCATCTGGGTTTTATACGGATACAGATAACAGTTATAAAATTTGGGGGAAATTTGCTCGAAATACCATGCCTGATGGTACAATGGAGTATGTTACTGCGAAGAGATTTTCAGATGCTTACCGATCTATTGGTGGCCGAGTGGAAGTCGGTTTTACGAATGTGAAATGGGCAGATCAGTTTTTAATTGGCTTTAATGGAGGCGATGTTTATCGTGAGCTGCAGCACGGACAAACAATGTCGCAACCATATATGGGAAGGTTTACGGAGGCTCGTTCAAAGGTGTTGAGTTTGAACTATAATAAGAAGAATTTTATTACTAAAGGCCTAGATTTAACGGTTAACGCTAACTATAGTGATAGAGAAACTTACGTTCAAGATACAGTAAGTTGGGTATACAATTGGAGTGGAGAGAAGATGATTGGTTTTCATGGAACGCCTATAAAAACGAGACTTGGAGCTCAACAGGGAGAACCTACAATGAATACCATTGAAAGGAAAATTAGTACGATACGATCTAATCTCGGTTATAATATTTTTAAAGGGCACCGCTTATCTTTTAATCATGTGTATTACACTGTAGATAGATATGATGAAGATGCACTAAAGGTTGTTGTCGATAGAATATATAGATCAGAAAATGATCTTCAAAAGAACGTATTTGCAGTTAATTACGAAGCTGATTTTTTTACAAATCGCTTGAAAACGAATTTGTTTGCAAAACAATATGTACAGGATATGACCATGTTAAATCCAACAAGAAGAGTGGTAAATG
This sequence comes from Flavobacteriaceae bacterium PS02338, assembly GCA_029959615.1. GTDB lineage: Bacteria > Bacteroidota > Bacteroidia > Sphingobacteriales > Sphingobacteriaceae > Pedobacter. The sequence goes on from JASCOD010000001.1 coordinate 1,388,317, forward strand.
GTCAAAGTGTATTTGTTCGCGATGAAATTAAAAGCAATAAGAATATTACTGGTTACGGACTAGCTGTTTCTTACGCTATCTCACCAAAATACATCATTATCACATCAGCTGAGAAAGCAGTGCGTATGCCATCAGAAACTGAGATTTTTGGTAGCCCTGATGAAAATGTAACGGCTAACGTATCTATACAACCAGAGCGAAGTGATAATGTAAACGTTGGCTTCAGATTTGGCGCTTTCGATTTTGGTAAGCATAAAATCTCAATATCATCAAATGCATTTTGGAGAAACGTAAAGGATAAAATCATGCGCCAAACAAGTATTCGTAGAACAGATGACGATTTGGAATTAGCTCCATTTATAAATTTAGGTGTGGCACAGTCGTTAGGCTTTGAAGGAGAGGTTAGTTATATCTACAACAATAACTTTAATTTCAATCTTAATTTCTCAAAGTTTAATTCATTATTTAAGCAAGAGTTCGACCCAAATTCTGGTCTACGTCTGGAATATTACAATCAACAGATTCCTAATGAACCATTTTTCACAATTAATGGTAATGCGCAATATAGGATAAATGACCTTTTTCAGAAGTCGTCAATACTAAGTTTGTATTATAATTTTGGTTATGTAGCTCCATTTAGTACAGGCTGGATTAAAACTGATTACGGAACAACACCTACACAGTTCGCCCACGATTTCGGAGCTAGCTACCGTTTTCCTAACCGTAGGTTGGTGGCGAGTTTAGACCTGAAAAATGCTTTCAACGCAGAGATTTACGACAATTTTGCCGTGCAAAAGCCTGGAAGATCTGTCTTCTTTAAATTAAATTATACTATAGATAAATTTTAATTCAATAAACATGAAAAAGAACGTTTTTAAAACTTTTTTACTTGGTGCTGTGATCACAGCAGTATTTTTAAGTAGTTGCAAAAAGGACAATTCTAATACTGAAGAACAAAAAGAATCGGATCGTTGGATCACATTATCAGGAGCTTTGATGAGAACAAATCCTGGTGATGGTGACGGTGGAACTAAAGTTTACAGCGTTAATCTTGCTGATGCGCATAATGCTAACTTTACTATAGATGTATTTGGTAAAAGTGCTAACGGTAATGATATTGGCTATGGCGTTAAATCTTCACGTACCGCAAGATTGCAAGCCTCTGCAGACGGTAAATATCTTTATAACATACAGTATACAGGTGCTGATGGCGGAATATTTAATAAATATGAAGTGGGTGGGGGTAACAAATTTACAGAAGTAGGCTCAGCTATTAATACATCTGTATACGTTGGGACTTCTCCTCGTTGGGTAAAAGCAGCAGAGGGTATTGGTGTAGCAGTAGATGTAAAGGTAGACGTTACTAGAAAAGGAACAGCTCCAAATGAAACCATTAACACGATTAAAAGTTCGGGTATCATCCTTACATTAGATTTGAATAATCCACGTATTAGTAACGTTAATAAAGCTTATTTCGATTTGCCAGCACTTTCTTCAGATGAAATTGCTAAAGGATATCATGTTTTTCGTTTTGATGCGCCAGTATTAAATAAAGCAGGCGATAAATTATATATTGGTACCTGGATGCGTCAATATGATATGAATGCTTTTGTAACTTATAATGCTTCTGGTACGGCAGTTTACACCACAGGCGCTCTTCCAAGGTTAGCGACCCGCACGTTAGTGGTAGATTATCCATCTTTAGAGAATCCTAAATTTATTACTTCAACACAAGCTACTGGCGATAATAGTGGATACCGTAGCCCAATGTCGTATGTAGGTACTGATGGAAATGTTTACCAAGCAACGCACAGAGAAATTGCAGGAACAGGTGGTTCTAAAATCCTTAGAATTGGAGCAAATAACGAGTATGATAATAGCTATGTGTTAAGTCTTGACACAGAGTTAGGTGTAACTAATAGTTATATTGAAACTTGGAAATATGCTGGAGATGGTATTGGATTCGTGATTTATAGTGTAAACGGAGACGGAGGTTACATTGCACGTGTTGATTTAAATAATAAAAAAATAACTAAATATACTATCCCTGGAGAAGCAACTTTAGATTTTGGTCAACACCAAGGAATAGCGGTTCATGGAGATTATGTTTATATTCCAGTTACAGGAATAGGTACTGATGGAAATCTATACATCTTTAATAGAAAAACAGGTGCTATGACGGTAGGTGCTAAGCTGAAAAACGCAGCAGGTAACCGTTATATCGGTGCTTACTAAAATAAATTAACACGCTTAAACAAAAAATGCCCCGATTTGAACCGGGGCATTTTTTGTTTGCTTCATGGTAATCGTAATTCGTCAATCTAAAATTCCCTCATTCTTTATTCTTCGTGTCCATCACAATCGTAACCGGACCATCGTTTAGCAAACTAATTTTCATATCCGTACCAAAAATGCCACAGGCTACTTCTTTACCTATCAAAGTGCTCAGTTGTTTTTTCATTTCTTCATAGAGAGGGATAGCTTGATCTGGTCTTGCAGCCCTAGTAAAACCCGGTCTATTTCCTTTCTTGGTAGCAGCAAATAAAGTAAACTGACTAATCAGTAAAATGTTGCCGTCAATATCAGCCAACGATTTATTCATTAAACCATTTTCATCTCCAAAAACACGCATATTAGCAATTTTCTGAGCTAACCATTCCAAGTCTTCTTGGGTATCAGCATCTTCAATGCCTAATAAAACCAAAAAGCCATTGGTAATTGCTCCAGTTATTTCTCCATCTACTCTGCAACTCGCTTCGGTTACTCTTTGTATAACTGCTCTCATGATATTTTTTTGAAAACTCTTAACTACTTTCGTATTATGAACTACAAGTATATATTGTTTTTTGTAATTCTTTTAATTAGCTGTAAACAAAAGCGAGAAGTGAATACTAGCTTTTACTTTTGGAAAACAGTTTATCAGCAAAACAACACCGAACAAAGTTATCTGCAACATTTTAAGAGCAAACAACTGTATGTGCGAATAATGGATGTAGACAGGGATTTGGATGGGGAACCAATGCCAGTTGCGCCCATCAGCTTTAGAAATAAAATACCCGAGCATATAGATATTATTCCCGTAGTTTTTATTGTGAACGATTTACTGAAAAACACTAGTGATGCCGCATTAAAAGAAATGGCTAAAAATATCATGCGTTTTGTAAATGGGAAAGTTTCGCAAGCGGGCAAACAAACCTATACAGAACTACAAATAGATTGCGATTGGACGGCAACCACGAGACAAACTTATTTCACCCTGTTAAAAGAAATTAAACTCCTCAATAAAGATAAACCCCTTTCTGCTACCTTACGTTTACATCAGCTCAAAAACCAAGAGAAAAGTGGCATTCCGCCAGTTGATAAAGTTTTATTGATGTGCTATAACATGGGCAATCTTCGGAAATATGGGACAGAAAACTCTATCCTAGATGTTAAAGAATTAGAGAAATACGTCGATAAAAATTTGGGATATTATCCAATGCCGATAGATATAGGTTTACCGCTTTTTTCTTGGGCGGTGGTGTTTAGAAACCAAAGTTATGCGGGAATTTCTAAACGAGTGAAATTCGAGGACTTGCAAATCAAATCAAACTTCGTGAAATCTACTAACGAATTGTATATGGTAAAGACAGATTTGCCTGAGTTTGGTCTTAACAAAAATGATGAAATTAGATTTGAAGCAAGTAAATTTGAAGATATTAAACAAAGCGCCATTTATTTAGAGCGCTATTTATCTGATAAACCTATTAACTTATTGTTTTATCATTTAGATGAACCTACACTGAAAAATTTTAATAGAGATGAACTGGAAGAAATCAATCATATTTTGCATTAGTTTTTTAATCATATTTTTTGGTGAGATTGTAGTCAATGTTGCTTGTGGCGGTGAGATAGATCCCTACGATTACTATATTTCTTATTTTCATAATGATGTTCAAGGGCATGATTACGAACAGTTTAATTATACCGATTGGCAGTATTTGTATCACGATGAAGAAAAAGTGAATGAATATGAGCTGAATAGTGCCGAATGGGCAAATTACTTGAAGGTAAATAAAGCGGATGTACATCAGGTGATGTATGAAAGTGACAGCGCTACCAATGCACAGCTTGCCAACTTAAGCAAAGAGAATTTAATTGCTTTTTCAGAAAATGTAAAGAGTAATTCTTTTGTTAAAGGATTACTAAAAAATAAGCATGCGCTGGCATATTTTAAGTTTGCTAAAAGTTGCGAACCATTTGCGGTTGTTAACTACGATAGATGGGATGCCGAAGGAGGTCGGGATAGTACCAAGATGATTGAGAAAGCCCAACAAGCCATTTCAGCTATAAAAACAGTAAAGAAGGATAATTTCCTGAAACTACGTTATGCTTATCAAGCGGTAAGGATGTATCATTATGCAGAAAATTACGAGGCTTGTAAAAGTACTTATCAGCAATATGTAGCTCCGTTGTCTTCTAAAGATTTAGCCAAAGGTTGGGCGATGGCGGTTTATGCAGGTTCGGTGCGTTACGGTGGTAATCCAACAGAAGCAGCTTATTTGTATTCGAAAGTTTTTGCCAATAATACAGAACGCAGGGTACAGGCCTATAAAAATTTCCATTACACTTCTGCAAGTGTAGATGAAGTTTTGACGCTTGCACAAAATGATTTGGAACGCGCCAATATCATCGCGATAGCTGCATTTGGTAAGCCGGAATTAGATTTGGAGCAACTAAAGAAAGTTTACGAATATGCACCAACTAGCTTACTTAATGGGACTTTGTTGGTAAGAGAAGTAAATAAGCTAGAACAGCAATTAAATGCAAATGGTGGTTTAACAGGTAATTATTACTACAATTGGTTGGAGCCTAAAGAAGCAGATAGTGTTAGGAGGATTTATCTAAAACAATTAGAGTTAACCAAAACTTTTGCGCTTCAAATGTCTGCACAAAAGAAATACCCAGAACCCGAATTGGGAACTATTACTGCGGCTTATTTAAGTTGGTTAGAAAACGATGATAAAGCAGCCAACGAATTATTGCAACAATTAAATGTAGCTAAACTAGCAGAGCGTTATCAAAATCAATACAGGATTATCACTTTGCTAATTAATTCACGTAAGCTAAAGCAAGGCGATAATTTTAATGAAAATGAGCTTTTGTCTACTTTAAAATGGTTAGATGAAAAACGGAAATCGAAATCAAAAGAAGTTGTGAATAAAGATGAAGAACAAGCCGCTGATTTTTCTTTGAGCCTCGAAAATAAGTTTATTGCTACTACTCGAAATTTTTATCAGCAATTGCTAGCACCATCTTATCTTAAAATGGGCGATACGGCTAAAGCTGCTTTGGCAATGTTAAAAGGCGATGATGCTTACATGCAAAAAAGCGATAATAATTTTTCGAGTAATATGAGCTACCAAACGCTAGAATTTTGGCAGAAGTATTTAAGTGCAACAACCTTAGCTAAATTAGAAAGCAGATATACTGTAACGCAAAAAGATGATTTCGATGGTTGGTTAAACAGTACTTTCAATAATTTAAATAAAAATGATTTCTATGAGTTGTTTGGTACTGCTTATCTGCGTACGCATCAATACGCTAAGGCGGTTGCTTGTTTCAATAAGTTGCCAAATAATTTTAATTTTTTAGCTCCAACCAATTGGGATGGAGATAGTCTGTATGCCGATCCATTCATTACCACTATTAATGATTACCCAAAACAATATGGCGCCGACTATAAAAAGTACAGTAAACTAACTTTTGCTATGGAGATGCTGCGTTTAGAGAAGTTGACCACAAGCGATAAAAGGAATGCTGCATTACACTATTTTAAAATGGCTAATGGCGTTTACCAAACTGGATATTTTGGCAATGCTTGGGCATTAATTAGTTACAGTTGGAGCAGTTATGCCAATTACGAAAAGCCCTCTTTTGTTTATGATGGAGATTATAAATTAGCCAAAAAGGCCAAAGAATGGTATTTGAAAGCTCGTAGCTTAAGCAAAGATCCAGAGTTTAAAGCTAAGTGTACATTTATGCTGGCAAAATGTAGTCAAAAGGAAAAGGTAAATGGGCTGTTGTCGGTTAATAATTGGTGGGATAGCAATTCGCAGAGCCAACTTTATAGCTTAAATAGAAGCAATCCTTACTTTAAGGAATTGCAAAGTAATTACGCAAAAACAAAGTATTATCAGCGAGCGGTAGAAGAATGTAGCTACTTGAGCGATTTTATTACATCTAAGTAGCTACACTTTTCAATCTTTTTCGAAGCTTTATTTCTTTATGCTATGCTTTCCGATTTTGTCCAGATACTCGATTAAATTCCTTGGTCTATCTGTTTGTATAATGTTTGCTCCATTTTCGAATAACCATCCCCAAGCTTCTTTTGGGCTGTTCTTTTCTACGGCCCTGTCATCATCATGGCCACCATTGTGATCAGGCCATAAGGCATTCATCCATACACTATTATTTTTTCTTATTTCGGGTATTGTTTTTAATATGGCTAAAGTATCTTGTTTAAATATAGTTTGGATGATTGTATTGGGGCGTTCCTTATAGCTCTCTATTACTTCTTTTGCATTAGGTTTTTCCATATTGACTACGACTACCAAAAAAAGCTCTGAAGGAATGTCGGGATTTGCTTCCAATATATCCCGCAAAGGGGTATTGTCTTTCACGTTATAAAGTACTTGGTTTACCATGTTACGTTTTTGTAACATAGGCAGAACCTTTTGAAGGTACGGATAACCTTTATCTATATCTATTAGTATTTTATTTTTTGCGCTATCTAAAATTTGATCTAGGGTTGGTATCTTATGCTGTGTCTTATGGCCTTGTCCAGCTTTTAAGAACATTGCCTTTAATTCCTTCAAGGTATAATCCTCTGGTTTTCCCTTTCCGGTCATTGTGCGGTCAATAGTTTTATCATGCATTAATACTATTCTGCCATCCTTTGTTTCGGCTAAATCGCACTCAAAAATATCCGCTCCCATTTTAATACTATTGAGTAATGACTGTAAGGAATTTTCAGGTGTTTCACGCCAATCGCCGCGATGAGCTGCCACCAAAATGTAGTTACTAGAGTTCTCTTTTAATGCCGTAAGTGCTGTTTTAAAACGTCGGTTGTTTTGCGCATATATAATATTGCTATATATCGTGAACAACACTAAAATAAAGCCAATTCTTTTTATATTTTTCATTGCTTTTACTTTAAACTTATGAGTTTGATAATGTTTTTTTCCGTTAGTCATTCATATGCTATTGCCTTTAACCTGTACAGGTTTTGGTAGTCCTTTTTATGATTAAAACCTAAATGATGAGGTATCAAGAGGTGCAACCCTTAAGGTAATTCGGCTTGAATTAACACAGGGAAATGATCGGAAGGATATACTTCACCGTAAATATCTGTTAAAATAGTGTAGCTATTCACTTTAATTGCAGGGTTTGACGAAACATAAATATGGTCTATGCGGTTCGATCCTTTTGGTTCTTTACTGTAGCTATTGTATGTTGAGACATTGGTGCTTCTTCTATCAGTGGCGATATGATAGCTATCTCCTAAGTCTCCAGATTCGGCTAAGATTTTATAATTACTCGAGTGCTGATGCGTATTAAAATCGCCAGTTACGAAAACTGGATATCCCTTTGCCTTCTCTCTAATCTGTGAAAGTAGCAGCTCGGCACTTTTGGTTCTTGCTTCCTTTCCAATATGGTCAAAATGGACATTGAAGAAGTAGAATTTTTTACCACTTTGCTTGTCTTTGAATTTGGCCCATGTACATATTCTTGGAGAATAGGCGTCCCATCCTTTCTTTCCTGGTTCATTGGGTGTTTCGGATAACCAGAATGTTCCCCAATCTAGCACTTTAAACTTTTCCTTTTTGTAAATTATAGGGGTGTAGTGCTTTCTCGTATTGCTTTCTTGTCCCGAAATGTTCACACCCAAATAGGTGTAATCGGGTATCTGGCGCATTAATACATTTAACTGCGTTAAATAGGGTTCTTGAGATCCTACGATATCGAATTGGTATTTGTTGAAGATGGAAACCACACCCGGAAGTCTTTTTTTCCAAGTGTTTATAGTGTCTTTCAAATTATCGTACTGTATATTGTAAGTCGCTATTTTAAGCTGTTTTACCTTATTATTATTTTGTCCAAACAGCTGTATGCTAACAAATAGTATCAGCGTTAGCAAGCATAGTTTACGTCTCATTATTTTTTGTTAGAGTATATTTTTAGTGAATAATTTACCAACTATCGGTTCTGAATGGTGCTACGGGAAGGCCTGTACTGTTAAAAAAATTGGGCATTGCTGTATCTGTAAAACCAAATCTTACCGCTGTGGGTTTCTTGAATTGTTTGCTAAATACCACTAGCTTGTTTTTCTCTATTTTGTAATTGGCGGGTATAAAGTTTTTAGACTCATCGGCAATTAGTAGATCGGTAATTTCTGCTCCTTTTACCTGTAGTTTGCCTTGTAAATAATCAAAATCGATCACTATTTTATCACCTTCAATTTTATGGTTTTTGTAAACGGGAGATTTGTAATCTGATTTTTCCTTACCGTATAATTCTGCCAAGGCAATATTTGCCAATCTTTCAGCTACTTCCTTTTTCCTTGTAGGGTGTACATTATTGATGTCGGGAACCAAATCGCTAATTACTGCCATAGCGGTTTTAGGTAAAGCCAAAGTTTTTGTTTGTGCCTCTCTTAACAAAGCGCCTTTTTGTTCATTTGCTGGCGATTTATAATTGTAAGGAGCTATTTGTACATAATAAAAAGGAAACTCGGTTTTCCATGCTTCCCGCCAACCTTTTATTAAGCCCGAAAAAAGTCTGTCGTAACTCCTATAGGTACCTACATTGCCCTCGCCCTGATACCAAAATATACCTGCCATGGTATAGCCAGCTAATGGATGTATCATGGCATTCCATAGGGAAGCATATTCGTGAGGCCTTGCAGCTGCGGGTTTGAAAAGTTTAGCATTATTCAACAACTCTGCATCGCTTTCTATGTATTTTGCAGGCGTCCAAAATTCGGCAGGAGTGCCACCCCAGCTAGCGTTAATCACACCAACAGGAATGTTGAGTTCAGTACTGAGTTGCTTCGCTATAAAATAGCCGATGGCACTAAATCCGTCGACGTTTTGAGTTGTACACTCTTTCCAAGAATCATAGATGTTATCTTGCGGTGATGCCGCTCCAATATTACTTACCTGCAACAGCCGTATTTTGGGATTATGGGCATAGGGCATTTCATCTAGCATTTCAGGGAGTTTATTATACGAACTCCACTGCATGTTCGACTGTCCTGAGCATAACCAAACTTCCCCAATCAAGATGTTTTTGATTACCTTTTTGAAGCGCCCAGTCGAAATCGTAATTTCATAAGGACCTCCTGCTTCGGGCGTTTTCAATTTCGTATCAAAACGAGCATAGCCGTTAGCCCTAACTTTTATAGGTTGGTTAGACCAAGAGGGGGTAACGGTTACTTCGCCGCCTCTAACCCCCCAACCCCAAAAGTTAACTTCTGCATTGCGTTGCAATACCATGTTGTCAGAAAAAAATGAAGGCAGGTTAATTTGTGCCTTCAGATTTAACGACAGGAATAATGTGAGTGCAAAAAAGAAAGGTTTCATTAATAAATGCTTTTCATTTGCCAAGCCTGAATTGATTTTAACAAAGCCTCGTTACCCTTAGCAACAATGGAAACACCTTTGCTATCTTCGCGGCCAGGATATGCACGAACCGAGATACATTGTTTGTCGTTTACAAACACCTCCACAATGCTTTTATCTATGAAAATACGCAGTTTTACAGGTTCATCTTTTTCTAACCACACATCAGCAGTCTCTGTTATTCTAGGTCTCACCGTCGGTAAATTTGAGCTGTTAGAATTATCGATGGCAATGGCACTGTATCTGGCTGGTCTTCCTGGATATTCTCTATCTGGATAACCTCCATCTTTGTAAAATAGAATTCGGGTATATTCTTCCTTGTCTGGTGAGCGTAATACATTAAGTTCTATAGCAGGCGATTTTTTCAAATCTATTTCCATGTTGATTTCCATGGCATCGCCTTTAACTTTTTCTAATACTATTTCCTTATTTGCTGGTAGGCTAAGATTTTGCAATTCTACCTTATCTTTTCTTAAAGATGCGATGTCACCAACAGGTTGCATCACCAATTTTCCTCTTTCGTCTAAGTTTAGCAAACGAGGTAAGCTCATCATTTCGGTAAAGCTTTTACCTCCGTTTGGTTTGCCAGAGTTCATGTTAAAGATAACCACAACGCCACCTTTTCCATCTGGATAGGCTGAAGGTGCATGTATGCCACCATTTGATACCGGGCCATTATTGAAATTACCACCATCGGTAACAACGAATTTATCTCTTTTTTGATCGTAGTCGCCAATAAGGTATTTGCCACCACTTTTATGACTAAAGTGAAGCAATATGTATTTTCCTTTATCGCCGATAGGCCAGAAATACGGACAAGCACCATCATCACCAGCTAAACCATAAGTGTCATTTTCTAAAAATGGATGTAGGTATTCCCATTTTACGAGGTCGGCAGATTTAAATAAGAATTCTGCTCTCATGTTTTTGCCACCAGGACCAATTGGCCTAACGCCCGCTAATACAGTGTAATACATGCCGTCTTTTTTCCAAACAAATGGATCAAATACGTTATATGGTAGTTTCTCACCTGGTTTAGGTAGAGGAATTACTGGCTTATTATCATTTAACTTCTTCCAGTTTAATAACAAAGGGTCGTCAGAAACAGCTACCATGCTACCAGATTCGGTACCGTGGTACATGGCTATTACACGATTTTCTTCCACAAAAGCAGAACCAGAATAAACTTGTTTTTCTGGATTAGGGTAGATGGCATGCGGTAAATCTTGCCAGTTAATCAAATCTTTACTTACCGCGTGTCCCCAGTGTTGCCTTGGATCTTCTGGTGGATAAGCTTGGTAAAATAAGTGCCAGTTCCCTTTCCAGTAAGAAAGACCATTAGGATCATTTAAACGGCCTTCTGGACTAATGAAATGGTAAAAAGGACGGTGTTTGTCTATCGATTGCTCTTGTCGAGATTTAGCGAAACGTTTTAACAAAGGATTATCTTTTAATTCTTGTTGCTGCTTAGCCAAAGTATTGGAAAAAGTGTATTGAGGAACTTTAGAAGTTTTATCAATAGTACTGATTACAGCTGATGAGTAAGCAGGAGTTGTAGGTGCACTGCCCGATAATGAAATGGTGCGTAAAGTGCCTCTACGTTCTATCAGGTATAGATTACCGTCTGTGCCAATAGCCAAACCTGCTGCTTGATTGAATTTTGCTGTTGCTCCAGCACCATCACTCAATCCACTATCGCCATTTCCTGCAAGGGTGGTAACTGTACCTTTAGCGTCAATTTTCCTTATTCTGCGACCATTATATTCGCTTACATAAACGTTTCCGTCTTTTACTGCAATCCCAAAAGGATCAGCAATGGCGGCATTGGTTCCATTGCCATCAGCAGAAACTGGCGTACCGTTACCTGCAAGCGTAGTTACTTTTCCGTTAGCTGTGATTTTGCGAATGCGGTTATTGCCTCTATCGGTAACGTATACATTGCCTGCATCATCTATGGCAAGTTGTGAGGGCAGTTTAAATTGTGCATCAGTTCCTGTACCATCGGCATAGCCTACAGTACTACCTGCCAATGTGGTAAATTGTCCCGTGGATGCGGTGTATTTACGTATACGGTTATTACCTCTATCCGCTACATACATATTACCGTCTTTATCAAAGGCAATGCCTGCAAGATAGTTGAACCTAGCTGCCGATGGAGCGCCATCAGTTGCACCAGGGGTGTTGCTGCCTGCTCCTGCAAAAGTGCTTACTTCACCTTGTGTCGTTACCTTACGAATACGGTTGGCATCTACAACGTAAATGTCTCCTGTTTGAGGGTGAACTGCTACATCAAGTGGTGTAGTGAAAAGCGCATCTTTGCCTTTGCCATCGGTAAGACCTTTTTCTCCATTATTAGAGCCTGCAAGTAGGCTTGCTTGACCAGACGCGGTAATTTTTCGTATACCTTTAGTGCCATCTTCGGCAATATATATGTTACCGTTTTTATCGAAAGTAAGGGCTATTGGTGCATTAAATCTTATATCGGTAGCGCTTGGACCATTAGCATTGCCAGGTGTACCGTTTCCATATAATGTTGTAGTACGACCAATCTCAGCAGTTTTGTTTTGTGCCTGTACATTTAAACTTCCTACAGAGGCAACTGCGATGAAGAAAATTTTGTACATCAGTTTTAATTTGGTTTTCATCTTATTGTATTTTGGTGATAAAGCTGCCATGTCATTACTAATCATGCCGGCTTCTTTGTATTTATTTTATAATTATTTTCTTAGTGCCAAATTCTTTCACTTCTAACATATAGGTTCCAGAACTTATACGAGTTGGTAACTTTACCAATATATTATTGCTATCATTTACGTTTAATAAGGCTGAATACAGCAATGTTCCGCTGATATTGTAAATCTTTACCGTTTTTGATTGTCCAGATATTGCTAAAGGTAAATTAATAGAAAATGAACTTCCAGAAATTGGATTTGGATATATTTTCCATTCACTCGCCGACATACCTATAGCTACTGATTTTACGTCCAGTTTTTCTGCCTTGCCACCGTTACAATCTACTTGAATAAGCCTGTAATAATTAGTGCCTACCTGTGGCTGTTTGTCTACATAGTTATATGATGCACCTGTTGAACTTACTGAAGCTGTTTGGTGGATGTCTTTAAAGTTGAACCCATCAGTACTTCTTTGCAGAATGAAATGGCAACTGTTGATTTCTGAACTTGTTTGCCAAGTTACGTTAACTGTTCCAGTGGTGGTTTTTCGTACATTAAAGTTTACTAAAGTAACTGGTAGCGGCCCATCAATTACCGATAAATCCAATGTAGTAGCAGCTGCTAATTTGCCATCACCATCATAGGCGTTTACAGTATAAGTGGTTTGTGTTTTTAGTTGTGTAGGGGTACCTGTAATTTCACCAGTTAGGTTGTTGAATTTTAAGCCAGTAGGTAATTCTGGAGATATACTATATCCAGATATAATAGTAGTACGAAGAACACCTCTACGTTCTACAAAGTATAAGTTGCCATTTGGGCCTATGTCTATACCAGCACTTTGTTTTACTCTTGCATTAGCACCAACGCCATCTGTTATAACGGTATTTGTACCATCGGTAATAGCGCTACCAGCAATTGTTGTAACATTTCCGTCTGGAGTAATTTGCCTAATTCTATTTCCACTGTAATCAGCAACGTAGATATTTCCATTTTTAGCTACTACTAAATCCCATGGCGCATTAAATCCTGCTGCTGCCCCTAGGCCATCAACAGCCGCCGCAGCGCCGTTTCCCGCAATAGTACTAACCTCTCCCAAAGGCGTTACTTTTCTGATACGATTGCTAGATCCTCTTTCTGCCACATAAATATTCCCTAATTCATCAAGTGCAATTCCTACTGGGGTGTCAAACCTTGCGGCCGTACCATTTCCATCAGCATAACCTCGGTTAGTGGTTGCAGCTGCACCTCCTAAACCTGCTAGAGTTGTAAATAATCCCGTTGAAGCGGTGTATTTACGAACGGCATTATTGTCTCTGTCGGTGATATAGATGTTTCCATCTTTGTCTATACTGATATCATTCAAAGCTCTGAACCTAGCATTTTCAGGAGTGCCGTCTATATATCCGGCAGTAGTAGTTCCTGCGAAAGTGGTTACAACACCTGCAGGAGTTATTTTGCGTATACGATGTTGGTCGGTAACATAAATATCTCCTGTTATAGGATGTACTGCAAGACCTAGTACACCGTTAAATCGTGCATCCGAACCAGTTCCATCAGCTGTACCTGCAGTAGCATTATTTGAGCCCGCAAGCAGACTGACATCTCCTGCAGGAGTTATTTTTCTTACGCATTTAGCCCCATCTTCAGCAATGTAGATATTTCCATCTTTGTCAAAAGTCATTCCAATGCAGGCATTAAATCTGATAGCAACTCCATTTGCCGAGTTGTTAATGTTACCATCTACAAGAGGGTTTCCTGCTGAGCCATTTCCCGCTAATGTGATCGTGTTGCCGATGGTAACTGCTTTTGATAAGCTCCCTGTGGTTGATGGGCTTAACGTTGTAATAGCTTCATTTTTAGTGTACTGTTGAGGGGCTGCATAATTGATAGTGAATTGTGCAAAAACAACTGATGTGATTAACAGCAGCACGTTTACTAGTAATAGTTTTTTCATTTAGAAATATTTTTGAGTTTTACAAATAACTATTAGATAAATGGTTATACTTAAGGTTGTTAATGGTAGAAGTCGATCTTTTGGGTTTGGTTTTTATAGAACGGATAACACGACATCTGTAGTAGCTACGATTTCGCCACGCCCGTTGTAGACCTTAATATTATAAACTGATTGAGCGCTTGCTTGCGTTGGTGTACCTGATATGGCTCCGGTAAAGGGATCGAATTTTAAACCTGCTGGTAATTCTGGAGAAATTGAAAATCCTCTTAACGCCATCATGCGAATTGAGCCGCGTCTGCTTAAGAAATATAAATTATCATTAGGTCCCATTCTGAAACCACTAGCTTGTGCCACTTTAGCGCTGCTGCCCAATCCATCTGTTAACCCTGCAACTCCATCACCTGCAACAGTACTTACATCACCGTTAGGGGTTATTTTTCTCACTCGGTTACCGTTATAGTCGCCTACATAAACATCTCCGTTTTTGCTAACCGCAATACCATAAGGATCAACAAAGCCAGCGCTGGCTCCATTACCTTCTTTGTATACATTTGTACCATCTCCAGCAAGTGTAGTGACTTGTCCGTCGGGTGTTATTTTTCGTATGCGGAAATTGCTTCTATCTGCTACATAGATGTTATCATTTTCATCTAATGCAACTCTTACAGGAGATTTAAATAAGGCAGCGGTTCCTAAATCGTCTTTATAGCCAGATACGGGAGTAGCACCACCACCTGTACCGGCTACGGTAGTAAATAAGTTGGTAGCGGCGGTGTATTTACGGATGCAATGGTTATCTCTATCTGCAACGAAAATATTTCCATTTTTATCGATTGCTATACCAGCCAAATAGTTGAATCTAGCTGCTGAAGGAATTCCATTTACAAGGCCAGTTGTGTTGTTAAGTGCACCAGCAAAAGTAGTTACATCACCATCTGGTGTTATTTTGCGAATACGATTTCCATCAACCACATAAATGTCTCCAGTTATAGGATGTGTAGCTACGTCTAAAGGAGTGGTGAAACGAGCGGCGGCTCCCAATCCGTCTGTAAAGCCAGTAGCGGCGTTATCAGGTCCTGCAAATATGTTTACTCTAATATCTCCAGTGGTTAGTATTCTTCTTATTATTTTCCTTCCATCTTCAACAAGATATATTACTCCTGTTTCATCTATTGCGATGCCCATTGGTGCACTAAATCTAACATCTGCGGGGGTAGGTCCATTGGTAGTCCCAGATACGTCGTCTCCGTATAAAGTAGTGACGTAATTCGGTACAACTTCAGGTAGAATATCGCCCACAATGGTTGGGGTTATGGGGCTTAATACTTCGTTTATAAGTAAAGCAAGAGGACTTGGGTAGTTGATAGCTACCTCGCCATTGCTTTGACCGGGAGTTGGTGGAACTTCAACTTTTACAGGAACACCCATTAACATGTCTTTCTCTTTGAAGCAAGAAGAAGCAAAAAATAGTGAGAGCGCTAGCAATACTTTAGCTTTCAAGTTTAATTTTACGGAATTTAAACTCGTTTTATTTGTGTTTTTTATGCTGATTCGTTTTTTCATGATCTTAGGTGATAAGCCCTCATAGGGATGAGGAAAACGGTTTAATTGATTGATACTAATTATGGTTTTTCCCAGAATGCTTTGATTGTGATTTTATCGCCACCAAGTCTTTCTACGGCTTTTCTGTAATTTGTTGGGTTATATCGCTGCGTTACCATCGGATAAGGTAGTCTGCTGGGTACTATTGCACCATTATCTGCTCTAGGGTCGATGGTTAAGTTTGGATATCCAGTTCTACGATAATCAAACCAAGCTTCTAATCCTCTAAAGAAAGAAGAGATATATTTTTGTTTGATGATTCTTTCTAAGGTGTTATTATAAGCCACTTCTGGACCATTTAAGAATGTAGAAGAGGGTGTTAATCCCCAAAATTCGCAGTTGGTTCTTACAGCATTTTGATAATAAGTTGCCGCTGTTGTACCTACGTTGATCCAACCTCTAAAAGCAGCTTCAGCCAAGATAAATTGGACTTCATCGTAACTCATGATCATACCGAGTCTGGGCGAGTTATGCAAAGTGTAGTTCATGTAAGAAGATCCCTGCAAATAGATATCAGCGCCTGCACCCAAAGGGAAACCACTTCTGATACCTGTCCATACGGGTACACTCCTAGTATAATAAATAGATAGGCGGGGGTCTGAACTCTCCTGTAGCATGTCTAGTATCGTAGTGCTAGGTGCCGCACCAGCGCCAAAACCTCCGTTAGTAGCGTTATAGTAGGGATTGTATAAAGGTAGTTCGTTTGTAAAGGCAACATAAGCTTGATCGGCTGCACTAGTAAATACAGGATAAACCGCAGGGTTGCTTACAATTTCGTTGATTTTTGTTGCAGAGTCGAATTCAGGTGAATTGCTAACTCTTAGATACAAACGCAATCTTAACGAGTTGCAAAACTTTCTCCATGCGGTTACCTGTAAAGAATTAGTGCCTTTGTTGCCGAAAAGAATATCTCCCGAGGCCACCATCGCTTTAGTGTTGTCAAATAATAAAGAAGCTCTATCTAAATTTTCCATTAGATCTTTGTAGATGTCTTCTTGGGTATCGTATGCAGGCAAAAACTTTAGCTCATCACCCTTAGTCGCTTCGAAATAAGGGACGTCCCTAAAGGTGTCTGTAAGTTCAGATACGATCCAAGCTTTTAAGGTTAGCGCTACACCTTCGTAATTTGCATTTCCTTCTGCAATGGCTCTTTTGCGCATGTCTTCAACATTGTTAAGTACAGTATAGTGTCTGTTCCATAAATCGTCACCCAAATTACTTCGTAGATCAAATCTTTGTGTGTAGGCTCGTTCACTCTTTTGCACGGTGTAGCCCATTAGTTCGTTACCTACAGCCTTAGATACGCGTAACCTGGAAACTAAAGCATTGTAAACCGTTTGTGATACCAATGTTGCGGCAGAACCTTCTTTAACTCCATTTGGATTTTGACTTAGTTCGTCAAAATTTTTATTACATCCCGTGGTTAATGTTAATGATGCTAGGATGATATATATAAGCTTTTTCATGTCTTTCTTTTTAAAAATTTTAGCAAATTTTTATTATATCGATATGCGTAGATTTAAACCTATGTTTCTAGTGTTGGGCATTTGTCCAACCTCGATGCCTTGTATCATCGTGCCATTATTGAAGGTGCTGCTTTGAGGATCAAATCCTGGCCATTTAGACCATATGAATAGGTTTCTGCCATACAAACCCAGGGTGGTGCTTTTAATACCTAGCTTTTGTAGGCTTTTAGGGCTGAAAGTTTTATCAACTCTAAACTCTCTGAATTTGATATAAGAGGCATCGAAGATATTAGATTCTCCATTTTGCCTATCGTAATGGGCAATGTAATAGGTAGAAGGGGTTACGGCCACATTGTTTGGCGACCAAGAACCATCTGTATTTCGTACAACACCAGTTCCAATGATCGCACCTTCCTCACGTCCCGGTAGTGTTGCCTTGCTAAGTCCTTGGGTCATTAGCACCGAGTTGGTTAAGCTGAATTTCTGATGGCCAAATTCTCCGTCAAAAAGAATATTCACTTTCCAGGTTTTGTAGCGAATTTCGGTACCTAAGCCACCTTTAAATTTGGGAATAGCACTGCCTAACTTTTGTGCTTCGCTGGTAAGTTGAGGTAAACCATTTTCATAAATGATTTTTCCTTCTTCGTTTCTCTGGTAAGCTAAGCCATAAATATCACCAATTGCCCCTCCTTGTACTCCTAAAAGTGAAATAGGCTCTACCGAGAATAGGTTGATGGCTTCTATTTCGTCTTTTAGTTTAATGATTTTTCCACGGTTTGCAGCAGCATTTACGTTAACTTTCCATGATATGCCATTTTTACGTTCTAATATTTTTCCCCAAAGCTGTAGCTCTATTCCTTTATTTCGTACTGTTCCGGCATTCATGTAGTAATTGTAATAGCCGCTAGCAGGTTCAACAGGAACGCGTAATATTTGATCGTACGTGTCTGAAAGGTAATAGGTGGCGTCGATACCAATTTTGTTTCTAAAAAAACGAGCCTCTATACCTGTTTCATAGCTTCTGGTTCTTTCTGGTTTTAATTGATAGTTTGGTAAATCTGTAGGATTGGTAATACTAGAAGTAAAATCACTAGAAGAATAATATTTTTCTATTCGATAAGGATTGGTATCACTACCTACTTCGGCGTAAGAAGCTCTTAATTTAGCAAAAGACAACGTATTAGATCTTAGCTTAAACATGTCGGTAAGTACTAAACTTAAATTGGCTGATGGATAGAAATAGGAATTCATATCAGGAGAAAATACACTAGACCAATCATTCCTGGCAGTTATTTCCAAAAAGATGTATTCTTTATAGGAAAGGTTGGTAAAAGCATATACACTATTGATCGCTTTTTTCTCTTTGTAGCCTCTCATAATAGCCCTATTAACTCCGTTTACTAAGGTATATTGGCCTGGTATCAATAACCTGTCAAGGTAGGTTATGGTTCTATTAAATGAATTGCTCATTGCATTACCACCTGCAGAAACACCAATTTTAAAATCTTTCCCCAATGGTCGTTTATAGCTCAATAGGAAATCAGAGTTTTGTTCATACCTAATTCCGTTTTGTTCCCTGTAAAATCCATCTACCCAGCTCACACTACTTTTAGGTTGTATGTTGGAGGTAATATCATCATACATGTTAATACCGGTTTTAGCTGTAAAATTTAGGAAAGGAGAGATGGTATAGCTAAAGTTGATGCTACCAAAAGCACCATTTCTTACCGCAGTATTTAGCGATTCGTATAATACAAAATAGGGATTGTCTAAATTGGTGTTAAATGGCCTGTTCTGTTCAATATCAACTTGCCTAATGCCATTGCGTACTCTCCAGTAATCTTTGTACCAATTGATATCGATGTTTGGTGTGGTAAATAATAGAAAGTAGGGGATTGATCTAGCATTGTAACCCATTACCGGCAGGTTGTCTGATGAGCTATTGTAGTAATTTAACTTGGCAGAAACCTTCATGTCTTTGTTGATCTGTTGATCTAATGAAAAACTTACTGTCGTTTTCTGATTACCAACATTTTCAGTGATGTAGTTATTACGCATGTTCGCGATAGATATTCTACCCATGGTTGTTTTGTTACCACCCTCAATGACAACCGAATTATTGGTGGTTAAGCCATTTCTGAAGAAATCTTTTTTATTATTTGGATAGGCGATCCAATCGGTTGGTTCTGTACCTTGACCTTGCCTGGCAGGATCGTATTGGTAATATTTTACACCGGTATTCAATTTAGGTCCCCAAGCCCCACTAGCACCAGAAGTGCTTATTTCATTAGATAACCCATAGGAATAATGTTTTACTTCAGAATTAGCACCTGTTCCATATTCATTCTGATAGTCCGGCCATCTGTTAATGTTCGATATATCGGTGTTGGAGTTAAACGTAATACCTAAACCTTTTTTGGGACTTCCCGATTTGGTGGTGATCACTATGGCTCCATTTGCTCCACGGGAACCATATAAGGCCGTTGCTGCTGCACCTTTCAATATACTCACAGAAGCAATATCTTCAGGATTGATATCACCAGCACTTGTACCTACATCCATTGGAGAATCTACCGAACCATAAGCCCCTCCAGCTTGAGCAGGAACTGAGTTGGAAACAGGTACGCCGTCCACTACAATTAATGCCCCGCTACTTCCCATTTGCAATGATTTGTCGCCTCGTAAAATAATTTCTGCACTTCCCATTGCGCCACCTGCAGAGTTAAGTGTTAATCCAGCTACCTTTCCTTCTAGCGCATTCATCCAGTTGTTTGACGGTGCTACGTTTAATGCAGTACTGTCTAACGACTGCGCTGCATAGCCTAATGAGCGTTGTGCTCTGCTGATACTTAGCGCAGTAACCACAACTTCATTTAACTCAGTGTCTTTGGCCTTTAAAACAATATTTAGTGGCGAAGATTTTATTGCCTTCTTTTCCTGGGTTTCAAATCCTAAGTAGCTAAATACTAAAATAGAATTGTCGTTAGGAGTAGGAATTTTATAAGTTCCGCTTTGGCCTGATACGGTACTGGTCTTACTATTTTTAATGCTAATGTTTACACCCGCTAACGGATTTCCTCTTTCATCGGTAATTTTTCCTGTAACTAGGGTATTCTGCGCATGTAAACTTCCAAGCCCTCCCATAAATATGGACATGATGATGGCAATGGAACCCGGCCATTTTTTAAGTAAATTAATTATCATAATTGGTTTGTTATCTTTTAATAAAGATGTTTTTTGAAATCCATGAGATCTGATATTTGATAAGCAGGGCATGCGCCCGCATAAGTGGTAATAAATGCGCCAATTGTACTTGCAAAACTTAGGCAGTCTTCTATTTTTTCTCCAGCTAGTTTTTTGGCGAGGAAACCAGCGAGAAATGAATCTCCACTGCCCACCGTATCTACTACGTTTACTTTAACTGCCGACTGATGGATACTGGTATGGGAATTATAATAAGTACTGCCTTGGGCACCTTTAGTAACCACTATTTCTGCAATATCAAATTGTTCTAATAGCGATTTTACCTGATCTTCTTCTTTAGAAAAATTAGTGAACCAATTACCTAGTAATACAATTTCATTTTCATTGAGCTTTACCAGATTGGCTTTTTTCAATAGCTCGCCAACTAATGATTGTTCATAATGAGGTGCTCTCAGATTTACATCAAAAACTGAAAATTTGGAATGTTCTAGCAATTGAAGTAAGGTATTTCTACTCGTTTCATTTCGAGAAGCTAAGCTGCCAAATAAAAATGCATCCGTTGCTTTTAGTTCGTCTGAGTAGCTGTTTTTCCATGCAATGAAATCCCAAGCGGTTGGATAAACAATAGTGTAGCTCATCTCATTATTTGCTTTCAATTCGGCAATAACTTCACTAGTACTTTGTAGCTCGTCTACTTGTATCAGCTGGGTAGGAATGCCAATAGATGCAATAAAATCTTGCAAATCTTTTCCTGCTACATCATTACCAACTCTACTTAACATCTCACTATCTATTCCCAGTTTACGTAAGTGATAGGCAACATTCATTGGGGCGCCGCCTGCTAATCTTCCGCTAGGCAAATTATCCCATAGTATTTCTCCGAAACAGATTACTTTTTTCATGACTTAAGTTTAATGACCCATCATGGTCTTCTCAATTTGTTCTAATGATTTTCCCTTGGTTTCTGGCATTAGTTTCCACACAAAAAGTAGTTGCAATACCATCATCACACTGAAGAATAAAAAGGTATTGCCTCCTCCCAGGTTCTCAGCAAAGTAGGGGAAACTAAAGGCAATGAGTGCTGCCATTACCCAATGCGTAAAACTACCTAATGTTTGTCCTTTCGCTCTTACCTCATTCGGGAATATCTCGGAAATAAAGACCCAAATAACTGCACCCTGAGAGAAAGCAAAAAAGGCAATATAGAGCATTAAGTAAATGGTGATGTGATAACCGCCGAAATCGTTGGTGAAGAAAGTGTAGGATACTAACGACAAGGATAAGATCAAACCTAAAGAACCAATCAACATTAATGTTCTTCTGCCTATTTTATCAATAAAGCTGATTGCTAGAAGTGTAAAGGTGAAATTAACTAGACCAATTCCTACAGAAGATAGTAGGGAGGTGTGGGCGCCAAGGCCTGCCATTTCGAAAATTCGTGGAGCGTAATAGATGATGGCGTTAATACCTGATACCTGATTGAATACAGCAAATAGAACGGCAAGGGTAATGGGCAATCTGTATTTTTTTACGAGTAACTTTTCGTTACTCGTATTTTGTAGGATTGGAGCGTTGTGGGTTACGATAGCATCATAATCCTGTTGATAGCCCATCGGATTTATTTTTTGTAGCACTTTAATGGCTTCATCTTTATTGTTGCGATGTAGAATGAGCCACCTGGGGCTTTCGGGTACAAAAAATAATAACAGATAAAATAAGATAGATGGAAATGCTTGTACACCTAACATCCAACGCCACGACTGTTCTCCATTTTGTCCAATCAGGTAGTTAGAAAGAAAAGCGATAAGAATACCAAATACTACATTAAATTGGAAAAGGCCAACTAAACGGCCACGTGAGCGAGCAGGTGCAATTTCGGAAATGTAAATAGGAGCGGTAACAGATGAAATACCTACACCAAGGCCGCCTAGTAATCTGAAAATTAAGAAAACAGACCAATTGGTAGCTAACGCAGTTCCTAATGCAGAGAAAAGATAAAGTGCGGCGATGATATATAATGTCTTTTTTCTGCCTATCTTATCTGAAGGGTAGGCGCCCAATAAAGCGCCAAATACGGTTCCTATAAGAGCGATAGATACGGTGAGGCCATGTTCAAATACATTAAGTGACCAGTAAGTTTGTATGGATTTTTCTGCGCCGGAGATTACGGCGGTGTCGAACCCGAATAAGAAACCGCCCAAGGCCACTACTAGAGACCAGGCGAAAACATTGTTCTTTTGCATTATTAGAATTTATATAAGGTTTTGATGGTTCCAAATTAGAAAAGGCAATTTGGTTCGATGTTCGAAAATGTATCAAAATGATTTAAAGTTTTGTTTTTTAATTAAAACATTGATTGTTAGTGTTTTATGTTGTTTTTTTAGCTGTGTTGCTATAGGTAAGTTGGCTCATGTATCAGCATGTTTAGGTTTTGTTTCATCGTTTACATTGACTTAATACAAAGTTTTCTTGGAACGGGATTTTATTTTGTAGCTTAACTGTACTTTCGTTATTAATAATGAACTTTAACCAAATAAAAATCTGCTGCACTTTAGGTTTTGCGCTAATCCTGACGGTCTTGTTGGGCTGTGGAGAAATACAAAAAAAATCAAAGTATAAAATTGGTTTTTCGCAATGTATTGGCTCCGATCAATGGCGTATCACTATGCTTAAAGAAATGCGTAGGGAACTGTCTTTTAATCCAGAAGCCGATTTTTTTTATGAAGATGCAGACGGAAATAGTGAAAAACAGATAGCACAGGTAAAATCGTTATTGGCCAAAGACATTGATCTGTTGATTATTTCGCCAAATGAAGCACAACCTTTAACACCAATAGTTGAGGCCGCATATGAAAAAGGTATCCCTGTGATCGTAATAGATCGAAAGATCGCCTCTAATAAATACACCGCTTACGTTGGAGCAGATAATTATGAAATAGGTACAATTGCAGGCCATTATTTGGCTACTAAGCTACATCAAAAAGGAAATGTAATTGAGGTGCTGGGTCTGCCAAGATCATCACCTGCCATGGAAAGAGAAAGGGGATTTGCCGATGCTTTAGCCAAGTATCCGTCGGTAAAAATTGTACACCAATATTATGGAAACTGGTTAAAACAAGATGCACAACAGCAAGTATCTGCGCACTATGATAGTTTTACTAAAGCAGATGCGATTTTTGCGCATAATGATCAGATGACGTTTGGTATCTATCAAGAATTAAAAAAGCATCGTTTAGTCCAGTTGCCAAAGTTAGTAGGAGTTGATGCCCTAGCTGGCAAGAGTAATGGTCTCGATTTTGTTTCGACTAAAGTTTTTGATGCATCTATACTTTATCCTACAGGAGGGAAGGAGGCCATACGAACAGCGTTTGCGATTTTAAAACAGCAGCCTTTTACCAAAAACAGTATTCTTAAAACTTTAGTGGTAGACTCTACTAATGTACAGCTGATGAAGATGCAGGAAGAAAAAATGGATAGTCAGCAGCAAGATATTGAGCGGCAACAGCAAATGTTAGAAGAACAACGTGAAATCTACCGTGGGCAACAGTTCACGTTAAATATACTGATTGTGAGTTTAGTGTTGGCCGTTGTTTTTGGTGCAATCGCATTTTATTCATTGATAGAAAATTGGAAGAACAATAAAAGGCTAGAAACGCAAAACAGGGAAATAGTAGAAAATGAAAAGCAGCTTATTCAAATGACAGAAAAGGCAGCGGCAGCTAACGAAGAAAAGATGAGGTTCTTTACCAATGTTTCTCATGAATTTCGTACGCCAATTACACTAATGTTACTATCTGTAGAAGAGCTATTGAAGGATCAAAAACTTAGCTCCGAATCTCAAAGAAAAGTAGGCTTGGTGCATAAAAATGCCAATAGAATTTTAAAAATGGTAAACGAGCTGCTTGATTTTAGAAAGATAGATTTTAATAAAATGAAGCTCCATATCGCTAAAGTAGATATGGTAAAAACTGTTAAAGAAATAGCAAAATCATTTGAAGGTATAGCCACTAAAAAACATATCGATCTAAGAGTAAAATCAAATGCTAAAAACATTTTAGCTGCTTTAGATATCCAACTTTTTGATAAAGTCTTGTTTAATATTTTGGCAAATGCTTTCAAGTTTACTCAAGATTATGGACATATTTATATTCTGGTTAATCAAATTGAAAACGAATTGATTATTGAGATCGAAGATAGTGGAGTGGGAATGAATAAAGAAGATTTGGCCCATGTTTTCGAACCTTTTTATCAAGGAAACAATAAGCAGATAAATAGCTCGGGTTTGGGCTTGGCACTATGTAAGGAAATAGTAGAGTTACATCGTGGTAGTATCACTTTGCTGAGTGAAGAACGTAGAGGAACTGTATGTAAAATTTCACTTCCTTTAATTACCAACCACGAAATAGAAATTGTAGATTATGTAGTGACTGATAATATAGCTAAAACCTATATTGCAAATATACCTATTGAGACTAACGCTTTAATCGAGCAAAAAAGCCAATCTACAAAAGAAAGATCCATTTTGGTAATGGAAGACAATGATGATATGCTTTCTTTCTTAGCAGAACAATTAGGCAAAACTTACGAAGTGTTTACAGCAAACAATGGTAAAGAGGGGTTTGAATTAGCCATAGATCAAGTGCCAGATCTGATCATTTCTGATGTGCTTATGCCAGAAGCTGACGGTATCACAACGACCAGGCGATTAAAAGAGGATTTACGAACCTCACATATACCAGTAGTATTATTAACTGCTAGAAGTAGTCAAGAACAACATCTGGAAGGTTTGGGCACCATGGCAGATGCCTATTTGACAAAACCTTTTAATTTGGAAGTATTACAGGCTACTTTGCATAATATGTTAAAAAATCGCGAATTGCTTAAACAAAAGTTTACCAGTGAATTGCCAAGTGGTGGAAATAAAGAAGTAGGTAAAATAGACAAGAAGTTTATCAATGATCTGGCTAGTATAGTAGAAGCTAATTTGGCAAACGAAAATCTTTCCGTAGAAGAAATCAGTGTTAAAATAGGATTGTCAAGAGTGCAGCTTTATCGAAAAGTAAAAGCACTTTTAAACTGTAGTGTTGCAGAGTACATCCTTAATCGTCGTTTACAAAAAGCAAAGTACATGCTGCTCAACGAACCTGATTTATCGATTGCCGAAATCACATTTAAAACCGGTTTTACTTCGCCTAACTACTTTGCCACAGTTTTTAAGGCAAATTACCAATGTACCCCAAGCGATTTTCGGAAAAATGCTTAAAGCCCGCTGCACTATGTACGGTTGGAACGAAGCTAAACGTTGGTGTCAGAAAGAATACGTTGTAGTTCCTTTAGCTCGTTGACTTTTTCTGTGGCACCCAGGTTTTCGTAAGCCGAAATCAAATTCCTGATGATACGACGAACAATTTCAGCATTGCTGCAAGGGGCATAAAAACCAGGCTGCGGCTCTAAATTTAGCTGACGTAAAAATTGATCCACATCATGCTTGCCAAAAATAGCTCCTTTATTAAATGCATTGATATAAAAGAGTACGGCATGTTCACGATCGGGATTACTCTCATCAATATATCCCAAAATAAAATGCTGAGGTAGGTTTACACCGTATACAGGGATATCCAGTTTTTGAGCAATTGTAGAATAGATAATTGCCAATGAAATCTGATTGCCCTTTTTACTCTCCAGGACTTGATTTAGGTAAGAGTTCTGCGGGTCGTGGTGATTTTTTGTATTGCCAGCAAAGCCGTATTGAACATAAAAGACATGGTTAATCAGTTTGATTTTTTCGATAGAGCTCATTTCGTATTGTAAGCCCACCCAAATTTCTCGTTTAATATCTTCAATTTGGTTGATAATAACCTGCTCGTCTAAATCGGGAAACTGATAACGGTTGATAATCAGGGCACCCTGTAATAAGTCGAAAGCCCCACTTTGGTACCATAAATTTAGGTCTTGTTTTACATTGGTAAATTGAATAGTATGTACAATGTTTTCAATACGTTCGTGCAACATGGTGTCTAATGATTTCTCCCAGGCACTTTCTAGTTGGACAATTGCATCATTTCCATATTCCAACAGCTTCTCTTGCACATGCAAAAACACCTCATTATCTGGGTCATCCAGTAATTTTACCAATGCATCTATTTCTGCAACATTACTATGCTCTTTCATTCGCATGCTACCTTTCTCACAATTATTGTGTTCTATATTTTCGTAAGGCAAACTTAGTTTTCATAGGTTGTTTCTCGTTCCTATTCCCTAAAACCTATTTCCTACTTTTCACTTTCTACGCTAAACTTTCTACTTTTGCCATCATGGTTCTACAATTTTTTGCCGATTATCTTAAGCATCAGTTCACTGCTAAAACTAGGCATGGTACACATTCGCCATTTGTCTATAAGCTAGCAGATGAGGTAATTTACGACTTTTCTGTAAAAAATGATTACAAAGAAATTGAAGCGCAGCGAAAAAAACTTTTGAATGACCAACGGCTCATCACCGTAACCGACTTAGGTGCAGGGTCCCATCTCAACAAAAGCCGAACAAAAAAAGTTTCGCAAATTGCTAAGAATGCATTGAAGTCGCCACGTCTGGCACAGCTGATTTATCGTTTGGCAGCCAATCATCAGTCAGCTAATGTGATAGAATTGGGTACTTGCTTAGGCATTACCTCGGCTTACCTATCCAAAGCACAGCCTCGGGCCAATGTGCTAACCATAGAAGGCTGTCCACAAACGGCTGAGGTTGCCTATCAAAATTTTCAAGACCTCAATTTAAAGAATGTAGAGTTACAGGTTGGTAATTTCAACGACTTATTGCCTAAAGCTATTGAAGAAAGATCTCAGCTAGATTTTGTTTATATAGATGGAAACCATACTAAAGAAGCGACCCTAAATTATTTCTACTGGTGCTTGCCAAAAATCACAGAAAATACTTTGCTCATTTTTGACGATATTTATTGGAGCGAAGGTATGAAACAAGCTTGGGAGGAAATCAAAAATCATCCGCAAGTTACCGTTACTGTAGATTTGTTTTGGATAGGATTGGTGTACTTCAGAAAAGGACAAGCCAAAGAACATTTTAAACTTAAATATTGATGGCTAGTAAAGCACTAAATACGTTGCAAAAACTAAAGGCTTTAGAACACTTATCGATCAGTCTTGTTGTAGCAATTTTGGGCTTTTTATGTGCTAAATATTTCATTGCTGGCTTAATTAGTCAAATGATGTTCGCTTGGATTGCCTTCTGTATGGTGCAAATGGCTATTAGTTGGCTTAGTTTTACAAACTCTTCCGTTATTGAGACCAAACAACATGCTGCCATTGAAGATGGAGGTAGACCAATTATGTTCCTAATTGTGTTGCTGTCTGCTTTTGGGGGGTTATTAGCAGTTTTTATTTTGTTGGCAAAGACTAAGGAGATGGCTAGCACTAGTAGCTGGGTGGATGTAACTTTAAGCATGTTGGGTATGTTTTTAAGTTGGTTATTACTACATACTATATATACTTCACGTTATGCTCATCTGTATTATGATGTGAAAAATGGAAAGCCAAAAAAGGGATTACAGTTTCCAAATGATGAAGAACCAAACTTTATGGACTTTGCCTACCATTCTATCGTTATCGGCATGACTTTCCAAGTTTCTGATATCAATATCACTTCTAGAGAAATGCGAAAACTTACTTTGGCACATTCTCTAATCTCCTTTATTTTCAATACCTGTATAGTTGCATTAACTATTAGTGCGGTAGCGGGATTGTTAGGTTAAATTTATTGTTGAATTATTCTAGGGAATTAACTATTGGTTTCGGAAATGTTAAAAAAGTATTCTTTTTCCATTAATCGACTTTTTATTACAGTTCTCCAGGTTTGTACACTCTTTCAACGTTGTTTAATACATCCTCTTTATAAAAAAGTACATCCTTAAATTCGCCTTTGGCATACATTTCCGCTTGGTCGTTAAAATGTTTTGAGGATGGATTTCCGCTGTTACCTCCAGCTAAAATAGATTTAGCTTTTACTTTTGCGCCAAATTCTACAGCACAAACAAAACTGTTGCCGCTATACCCGTAACGTTTATTGGTGTTAAACTGGTTACTGCGATAGGCAGGTAATTGCCCCCACGATGCAGAGCCAAAAGCGACGGGAAAACTAGGTGCACTATCATCATATTTTTCAGCGATTCCTCCGGTTAGTCTTTGAAATCGGTTTACTTCGCCCCAAGGCATTTGCCATTTGCCAAAACGTTTGCCTAAATCGTCGATGGTTAATTGAAGTGGTTGGAGTAAAGCTTCTGGTTTTGCCGTTTTCGCAAATTCGATGGTTTTAGTAACCTGATCTTTTTCTCCTTGGTTAACGTATACATTTTGTATAGCTCTACTTACACGAGGAGCCCATTCTTGTGCAAGAGTTGTCGCTATAGATGTAGTCGAAGAATAATAGTCCCATTTTTTCAACTCTAAGATTGGTTCTTTCAAACTAGCTTTTAAACTATGTTCCGAAGGTAATTGTTCGTAAGCTTTAATCAGTGCGGGTAATAATATTTCGAAAGCAGGTAAGTAGGTGTCATAGCCCATCGCAATTACGCCATCTAAGTCGTACTTCTTAGGCTGATTTAACAAACGAACAGCAGCTATGCCTCTAAAATTTTCGCCATCCGGTGCCATGTATGGAGGATAATTTGCCCTTTTTGGACTATTTGTGCCAGCAACGGTAAAAGGTGTAGAATTGCAGTTTTGCAACCATCCATTGCTAGGATTATAAAGGTGTACACTTTCGCTAACTGGATGTAAACCTTGCCATGCAGTAGCAGATGTAGTAGCATCTACAGGCTCACTCCAATTATAAGCGGTATCGCGTTTCGGAATAAAGTTGCCATGCCAATAGGCAATGTTCCCTTTGGCATCTGCATAAACGGTGTTGTTGGAGGCATTAGCATTTAAATCCATAGCACTTTGATATTCCTCAAAGCTTTTAGATTTAGTGCGTACCCAGCTTTGAATCAAACTTTGGGGATTTTGATTCTGATGTTTCAGACTTATCCATTTGCCATCTCTAATTGCCATTACTGGGCCGTTATGCGTAAAATAAGTTTCGAACTTTTTAGTCTGAAGCAGGCCATTTTCTAAATATTTAATTTCGATGTTTTTAATTCCTATTGGATACAGCTTCTTGTCGAAAGTGTAATACGTGGTTTTATTGAGCTTGGTGATCTTCTCTGCATACATATCCGCTACATCCACATTATTGGATGTATGCATCCAGCCACAAAATTCATTGAATCCTTGGTAAATAAAGAACTGTCCCCAAGTTACTGCACCATAGGTATTCAATCCTTCTTCACTTTGCATATGGATCTCCGGCCTAAAATAAAAAGTAGTGTGCGGGTTAATGTACAGCATTGCGCTACCTGTTTTGCTTATTTTGGGCGCAAAGGCAAATCCGTTAGAACCACTAAATTGATCTCGTATTTGCGGTAAGTAACCTGTTGGAGAATGGTCGTTGGTATAAAACTTTCTTAGTTCCGCTATCGTCAAATTGCCTGTGCTAATGGCTCCTATGCTTCCGTCTGTCCATAAAAATGGATACCAAGGTTTAAATTTAGTAAGTAAAGCGGGCTTAACTTGCGGATTTTTATACAGATAAAAGTTAATACCGTCCGCATAAGCTTCTAGCAATTTCTTCATCCAAGGTTCTGCTTTTTTATAATCGTTGATAGCCTGCACACTATCTATTAATAACCGAATTTGTAGATCGTTATAAAGACTTTTCTCGCCTTCAATTTCAGATAGTCGACCTAGTTTTTCTATGTAATTGAGTTCTATTCTCTTAAAATCATCTTCGCATTGCGCATATAGCATTCCAAAAACAGCATCTGCATCAGTTTTGCCATAGATGTGTGCAATCCCCCATTTATCTCTAATAATTTCTATTCGTTGAGCTTGTTTTACCCAATCTCCTATCTCTTTGGAACTCGGCTCTTGGGCAAATACAAAAAAAGGGGCGGCAATAAAAAGAAAAAGTAGTGCTTTCATTATTTGATTATAAATTAAACTAAGGTAGCAATAGCCTCGGATATTTAGTAAGTCTACCTAAAAATATCTACTGGTTGAGAGATAGCCGGTCATCAATGGGATATGATAGGAACGCAGGCGCTCGGTTATAGCATACTTCCAGCATTTAATTGGTATAGTGGAGACAATTTCTTTTGTTCAACTCAGCATTAATTGCTAATCATAAATTAATCAGAACTAGTACAATTTTAACTCGGATTTTAAACGGTGTTTAAACGCAATCATCCGAATAAGCTCCGAAGAAAATCAAACCAAATGATTAAGCAATTATTATCGAATTACCTTACAATAGTCTAATACGAGTTAAAGTGATTTTCTAAAATCAAGGTATGCTAAGGTAGGACATGGATGCACAGATTTTTATGACGAGAATTGTCAATCAAAATCTGTGTATTTGTGGCAAAGAAATTTAAAAAGCCTCGGCAAAGCTGATATAAAACCCGCTCTGACGCTTCTCGTTGGCTCGTTTTTCTCCCACACCATAATCTAACCGCACACTTAAGCCTTTTGCTGGATCGAAGAAATAGCGACCGCCGATGCCGTAGTTGGGTTTGAAGTTTTTAATTAATTGTGTTTCCTCATTTGCAAAAACTTTTCCTGCTCCACCAAATACGATCATGCCCAACCTTTCCATAAAACGATACCTGATTTCGGCCTGAGCAGCTAAAAAGTTTTCATCTCTATAACGACCACCATAATAACCACGCATCATTTCATCGTTGCCCATTTGAGGTAACAGATAAAATGAAGTATTACTGCTTTGAATAGTATGGTACAAGCCCTGGACGCCCAAAACTACTTTTGGAGCCAGCGACCAAAAATTACGGATATTCACTTTAATTTGGCTACCTGTAAAATTCTCCCCACCAAATATCGGAGGCGCATATTGGTAACTAATACGACCAAAAAAACCTTTAGTAGGGTAATTGTTAGAATTTCGGGTATCGTAACTTTGTGATAACCCCACAAAGAGTACCGAACCACCATCTTTATCTCGTAAACTGTTGTTGAAAATCCCACCAGCTTCTTGGTCTGTAAATTTATAATTCTCGAAACCCAATGAAATTCCAGTGTATGTGTTTTTTGCAAAAGCCTTTTCAGCATCAAACTGCACTTTAACCATGCGTTGTACCAATTTGTCTTCGTCGATATGGGAAGTATTATTGCCAATACCATAGAAATTAAAAGGCATATTTTTAAATCTCATTTCACCTATAAAATGCAAGTCGTTGCGTTTGGTCCAGGCATCGCCACGTAGCGTAACATTGTAGGTTTTCTTGGTAGAATATGAGGCCGCTCCGAAAAAATTAGAGCTACGGTTAAGCGTATCGGACTTATCTACATAAAATGAATAAATACTGCCTAAGCCAAATTCGAAGCCAGTTTCTTGCGCATAACCAAATACAGGTATGGGCATAAAGCTAGCTTTGCGGGTGGTGTCTTTTTCATTGGAGAAAATTCGCTTGATAAAACCAATTTGTGCAAAGGCTACGTTTACGAAGCAAAAGATTAAAACCGTAAGTGCTAATTTTTTCATTAGCTACAAAGTAAAAAAAATTATATGGATTAGGATAATCTTGATTTTTCTTATTGAATCATTGCAAGAAGCTTTTGGGAAATGCTAGGAGGAAACTCTATAAGTAGTGGAGATTTTTCCTACTAAACCGGATGGCAGCAGAAAGCCCGTAAGCGAGTGTAGCGAGTGTGGACTTGTAGCGTACAGCCGGACTTTCGGTATATAGTACCACTAAAACTGCTTTTCAAAAATACTACCCGCAGATTTCACAAATTCAAATCTGCATAAATCAGCGGGAAATTAAATCTCAAGGCAATCCGAAATAAAAATTAATATTCTGCTTGCATAATAAAAATCAAATCTATAAATTTGTTATGCAAGCATAGTAATTTGATGAAGCAGAAAGAAACCGTAGATTATTTCCTTAAGGTGGTTTGGCAAAATGTGTCGAATACCTACAACCAAGTCGCAGCTGGATTTGGCATTACGCAGGCTATTGGCTATATGCTAATTAATATTGAGGCAGAAGGCACGGCGGTTTCTGCATTGGCAGGACTGCTCGGTGTGAAGGCTACAAGTTTATCAAGAATGCTAAACAATATGGAAGAATCGGGGTTGATTTATAGGGAGACGGCTGAAGGAGATAAGCGTTCGGTAAAAGTTTATTTAACGCCTTTTGGAATAGAAAAACGAAAGCTTGCTCGTGATGTGGTGGTTTCTTTTAACGAATACTTGAACGAGAGATTGAGTTTGAGAGAAAGGGAACAATTGATCTCCACTTTAGAAAAAATTAACCAGTTAACATTGGCTTATCCGCCAGCAAAAAAATAATAATGAACAAACGTATCACAAAAGTAGCAGTTTTAGGGTCGGGTATTATGGGTTCTCGTATTGCCTGCCACTTTGCTAATATTGGAGTAGAAGTCTTATTGTTAGATATTGCAGCTAAGGCTAACGAGGGCGAACAACAAAGTCCTCAGCAGAAAAATAAAATTGTAAACGAGGCTTTGCAGGCTGCGGTGAAAAGCAATCCATCGCCTATTTATTCGCAAAAAGTAGTGCAGAAAATTAGTACTGGAAATTTCGATGATGATATGTCGAAAATTGCGGCCTACGACTGGGTAATAGAGGTTGTGGTAGAAAACTTGGACATCAAGAAAAAGGTGTTTGAGCAGGTAGAGCAACATCGCAAACCTGGTTCGTTAATTACTTCCAATACTTCGGGTATTCCAATTCATTTAATGGCCGAAGGTAGAAGCGAAGATTTTAAAGCGAATTTCTGCGGTACGCACTTTTTCAATCCGCCACGTTATTTGAGGTTGTTGGAGATTATTCCAACGCCACACACCAAGCCAGAAGTAGTAGATTTCTTAATGCACTACGGTGATAAATTCCTCGGAAAAACTACCGTTTTGTGTAAAGATACACCTGCATTTATTGCCAACAGGGTTGGAGTTTATTCTATCATGGCTTTGCTGCATTCGGTAGAAAAACTGGATTTAACTGTTGAAGAAGTAGATAAATTCACTGGACCAGCTTTGGGTAGACCAAAATCTGCGACGTTCCGTACTTCGGATGTGGTGGGGTTGGATACCATGATTAAAGTGGCCAAAGGTTTGTACGATAATGTGCCAAATGACAAAGCTCACGATTTGTTCAAATTGCCTGCTTATGTAGAGAAAATGGCAGAAAACAATTGGTTGGGCGATAAAACTAAACAAGGTTTCTATAAAAAAATAAAAAATGCGGATGGTAAGAGTGAGATTTTAGCACTCGACCTTAAAACGCTAGAATATAAACCTCAGCAAAAAATTAAATCAGCTACACTGGAAATGACCAAAACCATTGACAAGGTAGCCGATCGGATGAAAGTTTTTGCTGCAGGAAAAGATAAAGCGGGCGAATTGTTTCGTACATCGTTCTTCGGCTTGTTCGAATATGTTTCGGACCGTATTCCGGAAATTGCAGATGAACTTTACAAAATAGACGATGCCATGCGAGCAGGTTTTGCTTGGGAGCTTGGTCCGTTTGAAGTTTGGGATGCCGTTGGCGTGGCCGATGCTATTGAAGGAATGAAGAAATATGGTAATGAACCAGCAGCTTGGGTAACTGAGATGTTGGCGGCAGGTCATACTTCGTTCTATAAATTGGAAGACGGGGTGAAGAAATACTACGATATTCCTTCGAAAAGCTATAAAGCTATTCCGGGCACAGCCGATTTCATTATTCTTGAAAACTTGAAAGCCAACAATAAGGTGCTTTACAAAAATGCTGGAGCCTCGATTATTGATTTAGGGGATGGTATTTTGAATGTGGAATTTCACTCGAAAATGAACACCATTGGTGGCGATACTTTAACGGCTATCAACAAAGCGATTGATATGGCGGAGAAAGATTACCGTGGTGTTGTGATTGGCAATGATGGTGCTAATTTCTCTGCTGGTGCCAATGTGGGGATGATTTTCATGATGGCAGTAGAACAAGAGTGGGATGAATTGAATATGGCGGTGAAGTTGTTCCAAAACACTTCTATGCGTATCCGTTATTCTTCTATCCCTGTAGTAGTTGCTCCGCATAATTTAACACTTGGTGGTGGTTGCGAGTTCAGTTTACATGCCGACCACGTACAGCTAAGTGCAGAAACTTATATGGGTTTGGTGGAGTTTGGCGTGGGCGTAATTCCTGGTGGCGGCGGAACGAAAGAGTTTGCTTTAAGAGCCTCTGACGAGTTTACTGACGATCAAATTGTTCAGAATACGTTAAAAAATCGCTTCTTAACCATTGGTATGGCTAAAGTGTCTACTTCGGCAGTAGAAGCGTATGAATTGGGCTATTTGCAAAAAGATAAATACGCCATTAGCATGAATAAGAGCCGTTTAATTGCCGATGCGAAAGCTAAAGCAATTGAATTGGCGGATGCAGGTTATACAAAACCAGTGCAGCGTAAAAATATCAAGGTGCTAGGTAAGCAAGGTTTAGGTATTGTTTATGCAGGAGCAAACACGATGTACTCGGGTAATTACATCTCTGAACACGATAAAAAAATCTCTGAAAAACTAGGTTGGGTAATGTGTGGTGGCGATTTATCTTCTCCAACGGAAGTAACGGAGCAATACCTATTGGATTTAGAAAGGGAAGCATTTTTATCGCTTTGCGGAGAGAGGAAAACCTTGGAAAGGATACAGAGTATTGTGACGAAGGGGAAGCCGTTACGTAATTAGGATGGGAGTTTGCTAACCTCCTCGTCATTGCGAGGCACGAAGCAATCTTTATAAACAGAAGCTTTCTTTCGCATTAGGATTGCTTCGTGCCTCGCAATGACGGCAAAGGATAATGCAGAATAAACAAAGAACAGTATTAACGATTTGTGTTGAGGCTCAAATCTCAAAATAACAAGAAAATGAATAATGCTTATATAATTGCTGGATTGCGTACTGCCGTAGGGAAAGCACCTCGAGGTGTATTTCGTTTTACCAGAGCTGATGATTTGGCAGCCGATGTGATTAAACAATTGGTAGCATCTGTGCCGAATTTAGATAAGGAGCAAATTGATGATGTGATTGTGGGTAACGCCACGCCAGAAGCGGAACAAGGTCTAAACATTGGTCGTATGATTAGCTTAATGGGCTTGGATACCGACAAAGTGCCAGGGGTAACGGTGAACAGATATTGCGCCTCAGGTTTAGAAACGATTGCTACTGCTGTAGCTAAAATTAAAGCTGGCATGGCCGATTGTATCATCGCTGGTGGCGTAGAAGTAATGTCGGGAATGCCTTTTGGTGGTTGGAAATTAGTGCCAAATCCAGATGTTGCCAAAACTAATCCGGATTGGTATTGGGGAATGGGCTTAACGGCAGAAGCTGTAGCCAAAGAATACAATGTAAGCAGGGAAGACCAAGATGAGTTTGCGTTTCAATCGCACATGAAAGCAATTGAGGCAATTAAAAACGGTCATTTAAAAGCTGGCGTTGCACCAATTAATGTTAACGAAACTTACTTGGACGACCAACTGAAGAAGAAAACTAAATCTTACGTGGTTGATACGGATGAAGGCCCTAGAGCGGACACGACAATTGAACGTTTAGCAAAGCTGAAACCAGTTTTTGCTGCCAACGGTGTAATTACAGCGGGTAATTCATCGCAAACATCGGATGGTGCTGCTTTTGTGTTGGTGGTTTCTGAAAAGAAAATGAAAGAACTAGGTGCAGAGCCAATTGCTCGTTTAGTGAGTTACGGCGTGGCTGGTGTTCCTCCTCGTATTATGGGAATTGGTCCAATCGAGGCTATTCCAAAGGCACTAAAGCAAGCTGGTTTACAGCAAAACGAAATTGGCTTGATTGAGCTGAACGAAGCTTTTGCGTCACAATCTTTGGCCATCATCAGAACCTTAGGTTTAGACCAAAGTAAAATCAACGTTAACGGTGGTGCCATTGCTTTAGGCCATCCACTAGGTTGTACAGGAGCTAAACTTTCGGTGCAGTTATTTAACGAAGCCAAACGCCAAAACCAAAAATATGGAATGGTAACGATGTGCGTAGGGACAGGGCAGGGCGCAGCTGGGATATTTGAGGTTTTTTAGATAAGCGCATCGTCATTGCGAGGCACGAAGCAATCTTACAACATTGAGTATTATTCGCTTTAAGATTGCTTCGTGCCTCGCAATGACGACCACATAGGAAGAAATTAGATAACAAAGAAATTTAACGAAGATTTAGGTTTGGTTGAGCTATGTCTCAAATCTCAAATCTCATATCTCAAATCTTATCACAATGAGCAAAACAATCAAAGGCGGAGAATTCCTAATCAAGGAAACTTCTTATCACGATGTATTTATTCCAGAAGAGTTTGATGAAGAGCAGCAAATGATTGCGCAAACTTGTCGCGATTTTTTAGCTGCGGAAGTTTATCCAAATCTCGAAAAATTAGACAGTCATGCAGATCCAGAGTTAATGCCAACGCTTTTAACTAAAGCTGGCGAATTAGGGATTTTAGGTGTTTCGGTGCCTGAAGAGTATGGAGGTTTTGGAAAAAACTTTAATACTTCGATGTTGGTGGCTGATGTAGTGGGCGCTGGTCACTCATTTGCGGTAGCTTTATCTGCACATACGGGAATTGGTACTTTGCCAATTTTGTATTACGGTAATGAAGAGCAGAAAGCAAAATACATTCCTAAATTGGGAACTGGCGAATGGAAAGCTGCCTATTGCTTAACCGAACCAAACTCTGGTTCTGACGCCAACTCCGGAAAAACAAAAGCTAAACTGAGCGAAGATGGTAAACATTACATCATCAATGGACAAAAAATGTGGATCACCAACGGTGGATTTGCAGATATCTTTATCGTTTTTGCAAAGATTGATGATGATGAGAATTTAACGGCTTTCATTGTAGAACGTGATTTTGGCGGTATCACCATGAATCCAGAAGAACATAAGATGGGTATCAAAGGTTCATCCACCCGTCAGGTGTTTTTTAATGATTGCCCTGTGCCAGTAGATAATATGTTGAGCGACCGTCAGAATGGATTTAAGATTGCGGTTAATATCTTGAATATTGGCCGTATCAAACTTTCTGCTGCGGCAATTGGTGCTTCAAAAGCAACTATTAATATTGCGGTAAATTATGCTAATGAGCGTCAACAATTTGGTAGATCAATTTCTAAATATGGTGCTATTCGTTATAAAATTGCCGAAATGGCAGCCAAAGTTTATGCTGTAGATGCTGCAAACTATCGTGCAGGTCAAAACATTGATGACACTTACGATGCTTTGGTAGCAGAAGGAATGGAACCGGGTAAAGCAAAATTAAAGTCGGTAGAACAGTTTGCGGTAGAATGTGCGATTTTGAAAGTTTGGGGTTCGGAGGCGTTGGATTATGTAGTGGATGAAGGTGTACAGATTTACGGTGGCATGGGCTACAGTGCAGATGCGCCGATGGACAGAGCTTACCGTGATGCCCGTATCAATAGAATTTTTGAAGGTACGAATGAGATCAATCGTTTGTTGACTGTGGACATGATGCTAAAGCGTGCCATGAAAGGCGAGTTAGATTTGATGGGCCCCGCAACAGCTGTAGCAAATGAGCTAATGTCTATCCCAGATTTTGGAGAAGAAGATGATACGTTGTTTGCCGCAGAGAAAAAGACCTTACAAAACTTGAAAAAAGCAACCTTAATGGTAGCTGGCGCAGCCGTTCAAAAACTGATGATGAGCTTAAGTAAAGAGCAAGAAATCTTGATGAACATCGCCGATATGGCAAGTTATGTGTATGTGGCCGAGTCGGCGATGCTGAGGACGGAAAAGTTGGTAAGCTTAAAAGGTGAAGCAGCAGCTAAAGGCCAGTTAGACTTAATGCGTATCTATTTCGTAGAAGCAGTTGATGGAGTGGCAAAAGCAGGAAAAGAGGCACTTTGGGCATTTGGCGAAGGTGATGAGTTACGCATGATGTTGGTTGGTTTGCGTAGGTTTACAAAGTTAGAACCATTCAACGTAAAACAAGCCCGTCAGAATGTGGCGCAACAAGTTATCGAAGCGAATAAGTATATATTCTAGGGATTAGTTGCTAGGTACTAGGGCTTAGTATTAAGGTTTAAAGCTTGGATAATTTTATTTCCAAGCTTTAAACCTTTTTTATTGTAATACATCCCACCCTAAACCCTAAACCCTAAACCCTAAACCCTAAACCCTAAACCCTAAAACTGTTAAATTTGGTTAAATATTGTAGCATCGGGTTTAAAAGTTTATTTTTGTTGGATGAAGTTGAAAACGAAGTTTTTGCTGATGCTTGTTATGGTTGTTTCCGTAGTAAGTTCATGCAGTAAAGATGATTATGATGCTGAGAAACAAGCCGCAAAAGATGAAGCTCTAATTGTAGAATTTATTGCAAAGAATAATATTCAAGCAACTAAACACAGTTCTGGCTTATATTATCAAATTATTAATCAAGGTACAGCTGCTAGTGTTTCGGCATCTTCTACTGTTGGGGTAGTTTATACAGGCAAGTTGTTAGATGGAACTCAGTTTGATAAATCAGCTTCAACGGTAACCTTCCCTTTAACGGGTGTGATACAAGGTTGGACTATCGGAGTTCCTTTGATTAAAGTTGGTGGCCGTATTAGATTGATCGTTCCTTCTGTTTTAGCCTATGGAAATACCTCTCCTGGAGCTGGCATACCTAAAAACTCCGTTTTAGACTTTACTATCGATTTACTTCAAGCACAATAAAATTTAATGCGTAAAATAACTACATACATCATTGCAATTTTTGCTATTCTATTGATTTTCAGTTCTTGTAAGAAAGAGTACGAAACCATTGAAGAGCTAGATAATACCAATCTACAGGCCTATAAAGCTGCTCATGCTAATCTAACATTTAAAGATACCGCAGGCTATAGCTATAGTATTTCTCCAGGCGAAATTGGTACAGGGGGCCATGTGGTAAATTCTGATTCTGTATATTATTCATATACTTTTAAGTCTGTTTCTGGTACAGTTTATAACCAAACAAGCGAATTAATGGTTCCTGCAACGCTTCTAGGTTATACGGATCGATTTGCTATTGGTTCTACAGCTTACGTTTTTAAGCCTATTCGTGAAGTGCTTGCTAAGTTACAAAGAGGAGGTAAAGCAACGCTAATTCTACCTTCTAGAATGGCATTTGGAAAAAATGGACTTACAACTTTTAACATAGGCTCTAATGAAACCATTGTTGTTGAATTAGGTTTGTATACCTTTAAACACCGCCACAAGGCAGATGATTACGAGATTGCAGCTTTTAAAACTAAAAATAACCTGACTAATTTAATTGGAGGAGAGAACGAAGTTCGTTATACAATTATTACTCCGGGGACAGGTACAGAGGAAATTAAAGAACACTCTACGTTGATTGTGAATTATACAGGTAGATATTTGGACGGAACTGTTTTTGACGCTGGTACAGGGGTAACTTTTAGATTGGATCAGCTAATTAAAGGATGGCAGGTGGTTCTGCCAGGAAAAATTAAAGCTGGAGGAAAGGCGAGACTTGTGATCCCTTCTTACCTAGGTTATGGATCTAGTCCACTAGATTTTGATATAGAGGTTACCAGTGTAACAAATGATTAAAATAAAAAAGTCCCGAAACATTCGGGACTTTTTTATTTTAATGCTTTCTTGTAGGTTTCTAATGCTCTTTTTCGGGCAAATTCATGATTGATAATGGGGATAGGGACAATGGCCTTTTGATATTCGGGAGCCCATTTAAAAACGTATTCCATCTTAGGATCAAATTTTTTCAATTGCAATTCTGGATTGAACACCCTGAAATACGGCGCTGCATCATTGCCGCTACCACAGGCCCATTGCCAACCACCGATATTACTTGCCTGTTCATAATCCAATAGTTTCTCTGCAAAATAGGTTTCACCCCAACGCCAGTCAATTAGCAAATGTTTGCATAAAAAACTGGCTACGACCATTCGTACACGATTGTGCATGAAACCAGTATTGTTAAGTTCTCTCATCCCAGCGTCAACTAAAGGGTAGCCCGTTTCACCTTTACACCAAAGCTCGAACTCTCTTTCGTCGTTTTTCCACTGGATACGGTCATAATCAGGCTTGAATGATTGATCTACGGTTTGAGGGAAGTGCCATAAAATCATCATGTAGAATTCTCTCCAAGCTAGTTCGGATACCCATTTCTCTGCTTTCTGTGAAAGTGCTTCGCTAACTACCTTTCGGATACTAACGGTTCCAAATCTTAGATGAAGCCCTATATGTGTAGTCGCGTTTTTAGCAGGAAAATCTCGGTCTTTTTCATAACCGTTTAACTTATCTGCAAAGCTTGAGGAAGGAAATTTAGTGTCGCTGTTAGCAAAGCCGATATCCTCTAAAGTTGGAAAGTTAAATTTTCCTCCCCCTGCCCCCTCGGAGAGAGGGATAGGTATATCGCAATCTGCACCCTGTGTCTCCCCTTGGGGAGAATTAAAGAGAGGGGATGTTGAAGCAGTTCGATATAAATTCTTGAAATATTTTTCGGTGGGGTAAGACTTTAAATAGAATTCATTCAACTTCTGTTGCCACTGTTTGTAGTAAGGTGTAAAGACCGTATAAGGTGTACCGTCAGCTTTTTTAACTTCACCTTTTTCAAAAATTACCTGATCTTTATAAGTATGGAGGCTAATCCCTTTTTTCTCTAACAGCTCCGAGATATGTTTGTCTCGTTTTCTAGCATA
The DNA here is from genome assembly GCA_029959615.1 of Flavobacteriaceae bacterium PS02338. GTDB lineage: Bacteria > Bacteroidota > Bacteroidia > Sphingobacteriales > Sphingobacteriaceae > Pedobacter. Next base: position 1,429,677 of record JASCOD010000001.1, read on the forward strand.
AGGTTCATAGTCATGATTGGTAAACACTGCGTTTACTTTAAAGCTTTGCACAACTTCTTCCCAAGCTTGTTCGGTGGAGCCGTACTTAATCAATAACGAAGCGCCTTTGGCAATCAGCTGCTCATTAATTTTTGTCAGCTGCTGATGTATGAAATCAACCCTTGCATCGGCTTTATTACTTAGTTTATTGAGAATTGTGGTGTCAAAAATAAAAAGTAATAACGTAGGTTGATCCGCTTTTAGGGCATGGTATAAAGCAGCGTTGTCGTCTAACCTTAAATCTCTTCTTAGCCAATAAACATTAATAACTGGTTTCTCATTTTTTTTGCTCATAAATGGCTTTTAGTGCATCTTCAATATTCAAATATCTGAATTGGAAACCTGTATTTAGTATTTTTTGTGAAGAAGTGTTGGTGCTGATTAAAGGTAAGATACTCATCTCTCCTAAAATTGCCTTTAAAACAAACTTTGGAACGTTGAATGGCCAAATTGGGCGGTGTAATATCTTTCCCAGAGTTTTAGTGAAAGTTTGATTGGTTACAGGCGATGGAGCAGCGGCATTATAAGAATCAAACATAGTTTTATCTTCTACTGCCTTTACGAAAATACTCACTAGATCGGCTATATGTATCCAAGGCATCCATTGTTTGCCGGTTCCTAAGGCTGCACCAGCAAAGTAGCTGATAGGTTTCTCCATAGCGGCTAAAGCGCCACCTCTTTCGCTAAGTACAATTCCGATTCTGATTTTGACTACTCTAATGCCTAAAACAATTCCTTGGTCGGCTGCTTTTTCCCAAGCGAGGCAACAATCCGCCATAAAACCTGTGCCAGATAAGCTTTCTTCATCTAGTACTTCATCTTCTCTATCTCCGTAAATGCCTACAGCTGAAGCTGAGATATAACTTTCAATTGTAGTGTTGGTTTCTTTTATTGCGTTAAAAATTAACTCGGCAGCCTTTACTCTACTATCAATAATTTGCTGTTTGCGTTCAGCTGTCCAAGGTTTATCAGCTATGCCTTCGCCAGTTAAGTTAATGATGGTATCGATTCCATCTAACGCTCGGTTGTCTATCGTCTGTTGGTAAACATCCCAAAGAAACACTTTAACACCTTCTTTTTGAATAGCTTTTCTTGCCAAAATAGACACTTGATGTCCGTCGGCTAATAATTTTGAAACGAGTTGTTCGCCGACTAACCCTGTAGCACCTGCAATAAGAATGTTTTTTGCCATATCTACTAAACCTTAAAGTTAAGATTTAGTTTGTTTATCCCTAGTTTTAAGTACATATATACCTAGTTTTAGAACACATTGACGAAGCATTAAAGCTGTTTTAGAAGAGTTGAGTTTAAACGGATTGCTTCACGCTCACGCTTTATCCGAAACGCTTCAGTTCGCAATGACGTTCTTGTTTTCCGTCATTGCGAGGAGAGTAGCGACGCGGCAATCTATCATACTATGTGACTTAATTTTTCAACCAATCCAATATATAGTCAGCAGTTTGTTTCCAGTTGGGTAAGCCAAGCACAAAGTGATTGTTACCTTCAAATTCTTTAAAATCGGTTATTGATTGGTTGTTTTTATATTTTTTGTAATTGCTATGATTTAAGGAAGCAGGCATAATGTTATCGGTAGATCCCGCAACAAATAATAGCGGTGCATGCGCTTTTTTGAAATCAATTTTTGCGGCACTGGTTAAGCCGTCTCTAGAGATCCTTTTAGATTCTGGAATAACGTTTTCATCGTATGCTTTTTGTTGATCTGCTAATGACATCCCATTAGTGAATGCATATTGCCATTGAGGGAAAGACATCAAAAAGGTTTTGTTAGCAGAAGTAAACAAGCCTAGGGGACCCCAAGTAGCTTTGAAAAATGAAAATTTAGTGGTGATTACACCTTGTGGCGGTACAGAATGGATAGCCACGGCAGCTGCCGCCAAACCACGTTGCAATAACAATTGAGTAATTAACCCTCCCATCGAGTGACCAACGATGATTGGTTTTTCTGGTAAAGACTTGATGATGTTTTCAAAGTAATCTACTACTTGATTTAATCTTAAAGAAGCGATGTCTTTGTTTGGATGTGTAGTTCTTAACTCTGCTGGACTTCCATCTTTAAACGGCCAAGCAGGAACAATGGTGTTGTAACCTTGCTCTTCGAAATATTGTTGCCAAGCGGTCCATCCTAGATGACTTACGAAATTACCTGTTACAAATAGTACGGTTTTAGAATTGATTGTTCTCATGACTTTGTTTTTTTAAATTGAACAAGTCAAAATTCCGTACTAAAACTGTCAATAATTTTAACCTGGGTTAAAATCGTTATTTGCTCACCATTCTTTTTCTGATTCTGCTTAACGAAGGGCCTTGTATACCTAAGTAGGAGGCAATATGGTATAGGGGGATAGCATTTGCTAATTGTGGATGAGCGTCAATTAAATCTTTATAGCGTTGTTCGGGCGTATTGAAAATGAAATCCTCGGTTCTGGTCATTGCCATGTTGAAAGCCCTTTCTGCAATTAGCCTACCGAAATGTTCCCATTGATGGGATAATTGGTATAGCTTTTCGAGTTGACTATAAGTGATGTAAAGTACGCTGGCATCAGTCATTGATTCGGTATGGTAATTACAAGGTGCTTGGTTCACGAAACTTTTGTAGGAGACGATGATTTGTTGCGGAGAGAAGAAAAAGATATTCTTCTCTTCGCCAGTTTCTGTATTTACATAATAGGTACGGAAAACACCATCGATAATGAACCCTAGATTTTTACAGACGTTTTTGTATTCGTTATAAAATTCACCTTTTTGATAGGTCTTTGCTTGCCAATATTCGCGAGATAAGCTGAAATTCTCCTCGTCTATACCTGCAAAAGCGGCCAAAGCATGTTTTAAGAGCTCAATTTGTTCCATAGCTAAATATAGCCAAATGGATTTGTTATTTGATGCCTACTTTTTGGTGTATTTCTTAAAGAAATCGATAATAGCTTGGTTAGCATTTTTAGGGTATTCGTGGCCACCATTATGAATGAACAACTTAAAATCGTTGCCATCCTTTCCTTTGTAGAAAGTAAGATTGCTATCTATTTTGTTGCCATTTGCGATGTCGCATCCATTAACTCTTAGCATCTTGTTATAAGTTATTTTCTGCCATTCTGGTTTTACCAAAGGATCGTTTTCTCCCATCAAATGGAAACCAGGTTTTGGGGTGTTTAGTTTAGGAATTAGTTTCCCACCAGCAGTGGCAGTTGGCGCAAAAGCCGCAAATTGATCTGGTCGTGTAACCCAAAGTAAGTAGGTAAAGCCACCTCCGTTAGAATGTCCAGTAGCGTAAATCCTGCTGTTGTCTATTTTGTAATCAGCTCGAAGTGTTTTTAGCATGGCATCAAAAAACTGTAGGTCTCTATTCGAATCGTTTTGATTAGTCATTACCCATCCGCTTTTTTTGCCTTCAGGATCAGTTAATACACCTATGGTATTTAATCCTTGAGGACAAATGAAAATCGCCTCTGGCCAAAGTTTGTCAAAACCTCTTGTTCTATACATATTCAACATGGTGCCACCATGGCCATGAAATGCAAATATGATAGGAGTAGGTTTGGTTTTGGCAGTTGCTGGGATATAAACCAGTGCTTTTCTAGTCTGACCGTTAATGGTCCACTCTACAGTTTTAGGTAATTCTTGAGCTAGAGAAGTTCCAAATGAAATGAACATTAATAATGTCCAAAGTTTGATTTTTAAGGCCTGATTTGTTTTCATATCCTCATAGAGTGAACTTTTTTGATAAAGTTTAATGGCTCAACTAATTATCCTTGAAAAAGCTAAATTGAGACTAATAAAGCACTTTTTAAGTAAACAATACCAATTTAAAAGCGTTACATTTATAAGCCTTTTTAGATTATGGAGAAAGTTTTAATTACCCGTCGCATCAGCGAAAATGCTTTGGCATTGATCAAAAAATCTGGTTACGATACTACTGTTTATACCGAGCTTAAGAATATCGCTCAAGAAGACTTGATTAGGATGTGCGAAGGTCATGTTGGTTTATTGAGCGTTGGTCCGAATAAAATAGATGAACATTTTTTGAACTCATGTAAACACTTGAAAGGAATTGCCTTGATGAGTGTTGGCTATGATAAGGTAGATGTAAATGCTGCAATTAAACATCGTATCCCGATTAGCAATACGCCAGATGTATTAAGTGAGGCAACAGCAGATACTGCTTTTTTATTGATGCTTTCCGTTGCTCGAAAGGCTTTTTATATGCACAAAACGATAGCTCGTGGAGAATGGAATTTCTTTGACCCTATGCAGAATTTAGGTCAAGAATTATATGGTAAAACTTTGGGTGTTTTAGGCTTGGGCAGAATAGGGTTGGAAATGGCAAAAAAAGCAAGTGCAGCCTATAAAATGGAAGTTGTTTACCATAACAGAAATAGAAATGAACTGGCGGAAAAGGAGGTGGGAGCGAGGTATCTATCATTCGATGAACTCCTGACCGAAAGTGATGTTTTGAGTGTACATGTGAATTTGACGGAAAAAACCAAGGAGATTTTTAACAAGAGTGCTTTTGACAAAATGAAACCTAATGCGATTTTTATAAATACTGCAAGAGGGGCAATTCATAATGAAGAAGATTTGTTAGCTGCGCTAGCGAACGGAACTATTTGGGGAGCCGGTTTAGATGTGACAAATCCAGAACCAATGGATAGAAATAATCCCTTACTGGATATGGAAAATGTGTGCATCTTGCCTCACATTGGTTCGGCAACAGAAGAAACCCGAGAAAAAATGGCAATGATGGCAGCCGAAAATATGGTTGCAGCTTTGAAGGGCGAACAAATGCCGCAGGTAATTAATCCAGAGGTTTATAAATAGTTTTAAACCTCTTTCTAACCCTCTCTGGCTTCGCCATCTCTCCATGAGAGGGAGATAAACTGTTAGCGTTTGTTAAAATTTTTAAAAGCTATCTATAAAAATTCTATTTTTATTTCATGATAGTTTCTATAAAGAACGAACATCTAGCCATCGATTTTTCTACTAAAGGCGCCGAGCTACAACGTATTGTTGGAATTGATAGTGCCATTAACTATATGTGGAGCGGAGATGCAAGATTTTGGGGCAAATTTAGTCCCGTGCTATTCCCTATTGTTGGAGCACTTAAAGACAATACCTACGAATATCAAGGGCAAAAATATAAATTGTCTCGTCATGGATTTGCCCGTGATATGGAATTTGAACATCAAATACAAAGTCCCACTGAGATTTCCTTTAAACTAAAACACACTAAAGAAACTTTAGCAGTCTATCCGTTCGAGTTTGAACTTACAATTAGGTATCGATTACAAGGGGCGAGTTTGCAGTGTACTTATCATGTATTTAATCCTAGTGAAAAAACGATCCTGTTTTCTATCGGAGGGCATCCCGCGTTTGCAGCACCATTGAATAACGAGGGTATTTACACTGATTATTATTTGCAATTTGATAGTGATGACGAGCTTACCTATCACCACATTGTAGATAATTTGGTTGCTGATCAAACTACGGCCATTCAATTAAAGGATAAAATTTTACCTTTAAAACAAGAGCTGTTTTACGAAGACGCCTTGGTGTTAAAGAAGTTAAAAAGTACTCATATCCGACTGTTAAATACCAAGAATTATAGCGGTCTTAACTTTCATTTTGAAGGCTTTCCATACTTTGGAATTTGGGCTGCAAAAGACGCTGATTTTGTTTGTTTAGAACCTTGGTGTGGCATTGCCGATAGTCTTAATCATAATGAACAGTTAGAAGAAAAAGAAGGAATGGAAAAGCTAGCGGCCGGAGAAACTTGGCAACGAAGCTGGGAAGTTTGTTGTTTCTGAAATTTTTCTGTCATCCTTTTATCTTGTTGTATTACAGGTGTTTGATTTGGTTTTGATTTTTTTTGAATTTTAACGTAGGGGTACATTTCATTGTCGTTGTCTCATTTTTAAATAAGACACAAAATGAAAAAAACATACTACAGATCACAATTCAATTGCTTAAAAACTGCCTTTTGCTGTAGCTTCACCTTCTTGATGTTGGCGGTTCAGTCCAATGCCCAGGAAAATAAGGCCGTAAAAGCTAACTTCGGTTTAATTTATCCCTTAAGTACCAATGGTACTCATGCACCTCTAGATACCAACGATTTATCTGTTCATTTACTAGCTGGTATTTCTTCGGTAGAAAAAGGAAGTGCGTTTGCTGGTTTAGCAAACGTAGTGCGTAACGAAGCTAAAGGAGCACTTTTTGCGGGTTTTTCTAACCATGTAGGTAAGGAAGCTAATGGGGCTTTGTTTGCTGGCTTTCTTAATACTTATCGTTCAGCCAAAGGAAGCCAGTTTGCTGGTTTCGCAAATTTGGCTCAGCGCAACGTTAGTGGGGCACAGTTCTCCGGGTTTCTAAATACTGCTGGTGGCGATATGAACGGAGTTCAGTTTGCCGGATTTGCTAACGTATCCCGTAACCTCAATGGAAGCCAGTTTGCTGGTTTCTCTAATACAGCAAAAAATGTAACTACATCTCAATTTTCAGGTTTCATTAATGTAGCTAAGGAGGTAAATGGCAGCCAGTTTGCGGGCTTTATCAATGTGGCTAAAAGTGTAAAAGGTGCGCAAATAGCAGGTTTTATAAATATAGCAGAAACTAGCGACTGCCCGATTGGTATCATTAATATTATCAAGAATGGTGAAAAAAGCATTGCAGTAACTATTGATGAAAGTCAAACCTCTATGTTGACCTTCAGGTCTGGAGGAAAGTATCTTTATGGAATTATTGGAGCTGGCTATAACTTCAAAAACAAGGATGAAGTTTACGCCTTTGAAGCTGGTTTTGGAGCTCATTTCTTCCAGTCGAAGCATTTTAGGTTAAATATGGAATTGACACAAACCACATTGGAAAGTTTCAAGGATGGCGAGTATTTCAAAAGCACGTTGAGGTTGTTGCCTGCTGTTAAGGTGGCTCCCTGGTTAGAGATTTTTGGAGGGCCTTCATTTAATTTCGTTACCACCAATACGGTGGAAGGTCTAGCACTACATCCAACTAACGACGATCTCGTGATCCATACTTGGAAAAATAATTGGTCAGATTTCAGACAATCGTTACATATCGGTTATCAAGCTGGATTACAGATCGTTTTTTAATTCAAATTTTAATACACAATTTATAATTAACACACATCATGAAACATTTTACAACCATCATTTTAGGCTTAGTAGTCATCATCAATTTTTCAGCCTGCAAAAAAGATCGTTTAACAGCAAACGGAGATATTATATCAGAAACTAGAGATGTAAATCAATTTACGGGGGTGAGTTCTAGCGGTGCTACGCCTGTGAAAATTAATTACGGAACCACATTCAAGGTAATAGTTAAGGGCTCTAGTAATATCGTTCCCCGCTTCACAACAAGGGTAGTCAATAACATTTTGCATTTAAGTTTCGAACATGTAAATGTACACCGTGATGATATAGAAGTTGAATTGACCATGCCTAACATTAATAAAATTTCGGTAAGTGGTAGTGGAGAGGTAGACGTTAAAGGCAGCTTTCCTTCACAGCAAAGTTTGTCTGTATCGCTAAGTGGTTCGGCAGAGGTAAAAGTAGAAGACCTAATGCAAGTAGAGCGTGTAAATATAGAGATCTCTGGTTCTGGAGAGATAAACTTAGAAAAAGTGGGTGCGAAGCAGGCTGAGGCCAATATTTCCGGTAGTGGTACTGCGAGGTTTCAAGTGCAAGATCACCTAAAAGCTAAAATAAGTGGTAGCGGTAAAGTATACTATACCGGAAATCCAACAGTTCAGCAAGACATTAGTGGTTCTGGAAAGCTAATCAAGTTTTAATTTAAAGATACAATTATGGCTGGTCAATCATTTTGGCAAGCTTTCAGTTCCATTTTTGGGGCCGAGAAGCTTGTCCAGGAAGAGCTATATCTTTTGCAAAGCAATATGCCTAATCTAATTACCTATGCCCTTCCTTTTGTGGTGGCATTTACGGTGCTAGAGTTTGGCTTGGGTAGGGTATTTAAGCACGAAGATTATACACATGAAGAACTGAGAGGTTCTCTATGGGTAGGTTTGGGAAATTTGTTAGTGAATTTAGTGCTGAAATCAACTTTGTTTTTAGTTGCAGTTTGGATATATAATCTTTTGCCTTGGCGTATGGAATTGAGTTGGTGGAGCCTGATTTTCTGTGTTTTGATTTACGATTTTTGCAGTTATTGGTCGCATCGCATTTCACATTTCAACCGTTTCTTTTGGGCTGCCCACGTGGTACACCATTCTGCGGAACATTATAACTTAACGGTTGCATTTAGACAAAGCTGGGTACAGCATGTTAAGGTGATTTTCTTTATTCCTGTAGCACTATGTGGGTTCCATCCAATAATTTTTATGGTAGCTAGCCAAGTAAGCACACTTTATCAGTTTTGGGTTCATACAGAGGCAATAGGTAAATTACATCCATTTATTGAAAAGTATTTTGGCACGCCCTCTAACCATCGTGTACATCACGGTAGTCAAGAAAAGTACATTGACAAAAACTTCGGTGCTACGTTAATGATTTGGGATCATCTTTTTGGTACCTTTCAATATGAACAAGAAAAGCCAAAATATGGGTTAACTACTCCACTTATCAATAAGGAAAATCCTTTTGAATTAAACTTTCATGAGTACCGCGCTATAGTGAAAGATATTAAAAAGAGTGATGGTTTGCGGGAGGTGTTGTTCTTTATGTTCGCTAGCCCGTCAAAAGTTTATCGTTATAAAGCTGAGCAAAGTAAAAATCTCAGTAAATCTAAGTTGACCTGGACTTTAAAGGCTACCGCATTAGTGCTGTTTTTATTAATGGTTGGTCAGCTGTTGGCAGCACAATCTAATTTGCCAGAGCCGAAAATAAAAAACTTGCTTTTTTTCTTACAGCGTACACCCGATGCCAATACCGTGGTTTATCAATTGAATCTGGATAAAGATGGGGCAGTTATTGAGAAGGCACCTGTAAAGGCATCTTGGATTAGATATGAAGAAAATGGGATGGTCAAGGAACTCTCTTCTGTAGAAAAGAAATTTGCTTATGGTGTGCAATGTAAACAGCTAGGAAACGAAAGCTACGAGGTGCGTTTAGTTTCCTATAAAAAGCTGCCAATGTATTTACAGAAAACACCGACTGATCAGCAATACCGCTTATATATCAAGGATGAAGGAAAAGATTTACTCTTGAAGCGGGTTTTTGTAAAGGTTGAGGGTGGAGGCTTTTGGCTACCAAAAGTACATTATATTGATTTGTTTACAGTGGATAGTGAGAATGGTGCTCAAATTTTGAAACGGATTAAGTTATTGCCAAATGGTTAATTGTATAGCTGAAGTCAAACCAATATATTTGAAACATCTTAACGTGAATATAGCTACGCAAATATATGATGATGTTGCTTTTGAGCAGCTTTTTAAATCGCACTACAAGGCTTTGCATGCCTATGCCAATATGTTGCTTAAAGACTTGGACATTGCCGAGGAAGTAGTACAAGCCATGTTCTTAAAGCTTTGGGAAAAGAGAGGTGTATTGGAAGTGCAAACTTCTGTAAAAGCCTATCTCTATAAATGTGTGTACAATGATAGTCTGAATCTATTGAAGCATGAACAGGTGAAATCGAAGTATAATGATTTTACCGTACATACGATGAACACGCATCATGAAGCAGCGTCTAACAGGGTAGAACTTTCTGAATTACAAAAAGAGCTAAGGTTGGCAATGGAGGCATTGCCAGAACAATGTCGGCTCATTTTTCAGATGAGTCGTTTTGAAGAACTGAAATACAGGGAAATTGCAGAACGATTGGGCATTTCCGTGAAAACAGTTGAAAATCAAATGGGCAAAGCGCTGAAAATATTACGTTTAAAACTAGCGGATTTCCTGATTTTGATTTTGTTGGGAATGAGTAGCTATAATGATTATTTAAATTAAGCAAAGCAATATGAATGATGAATTATTGATAAAGTTTCTGCTTAATGAAACCACGGCAGAAGAAGCCGACGAAATACAACGTTGGATAGCGGCTAGTGCGGAAAATGAAAAGTATTATCGTCAATTTGAACGAATTTGGAACGAAAGTGAAACATTAATCCATACTTCGGAAGTTGACGAGGATTTGGCTTGGCAGAAATTTAAAGTGCTTGCCGCGGAAAAACAGGCAGCTGTTCCCAAGGTTAGTAGGCTAAAGTTGACTAATGTTTGGTTGCGTATAGCTGCGGTTTTTTTGCTCTGCTTTGGTGCTTGGTTGGCTTATCAAAAATTAGGAGGTGGATACACTGAGCTAACCAGCTATGATTTGGTGCTTAATAAAGAACTACCCGATGGAAGCCAGTTGGTACTGAATAAAAATTCCAGTATCAGTTATGCAACAAATTTTGAAAAGAACCGCAGGGTAGAATTAAATGAGGGAGAAGTTTTTTTTGAAGTGGCTCATGACCGTTCACATCCTTTTGTAATAGCTATAAAAGATGTGAAAGTAGAAGTGGTAGGTACTTCTTTCAATATCAAGCGGTCAAAAAAATCGGTTGAGGTAATTGTAGAAACAGGTGTTGTCAAAGTAAATAAAAACGGAAAACAACTGATACTTACTAAAGGAGAAAGCGTTTTGTTGGATGATGATGCAGATTTGTTGACAAAAAAGCAGACAGAAGATGAACTGTATAGTTATTATCGTACGCAGTTATTTGTAGCTAACAACACGCCACTACCTCGATTGATAACGATCCTTAGCGAAGCCTACAACGTGAAAATTGAATTGAGTGAACAGATCAAAAAAGATAGTATCTACATTACCTTGCCACTTAAATATTCATTAGAGAAAAATTTAGCAACAATCTGCGAAACACTTGATTTGAAAAAGCAACGTAACCCAAACGGTATACTGCTGTCTAAGAAATAGTATGAAAACCAAACTATTTATTGCGCTTCTTTTTATCAGTTCTTTTTGTGCTGCCCAAAATGCAGTCAATTATAATCAGAGCAATCTTGCTAAGCTAGTTACATTAGATTTGAAGGCTAATAAAATCAGCCATGTTCTACAAAAAATAGGAAATGCTGGCGGGTTTTATTTCGCTTATAACGGCGCATTATTTAGACAAGATAGTGTGGTTAGTCTAAATGTTCGTAGCAAACCGGTAAGAGAAGTTCTAGATCAACTTTTTGATGGCAAGGTAGACTACAAGGAGAACCAAGAATATATCATTCTCAGGTATGCGGTAAATCAGTTCGCCATTGAAGCAGAAAGTATTGTTACTGCAGAAAATTTATATGCCATTACAGGGAGGGTGGTAGATATACAAACCGGAAAAAGAATAAAAAATGCCAGTGTGTATGAAAAACGCTTGTTAGAATCGGCAATAACAGATGATGAAGGTTATTTTAGCCTAAAGTTCAAGGGAAACCATACGGCCATTATTCTTACGGCAAGTAAAGAGACCTATCGTGATACTTCTATTATTTTTCTATCTAGTGTAGATGTGAAACCTCAGGCTTATGATGATCCTGATAAAGACAAAGGTACGTTCATGTCTAACTTATTAGATAATGTTAAGATTGGGCGTTGGCTTACTTCTTCTAAGCAGCGTATTCAAAATATGAATTTGCCCGATTTTTTGACCAATATGCCAGTGCAGGCTTCACTTACTCCGGGTTTAAGTTCTCATGGAAGTATGAGCGGGAGCGTAGTAAATAAATTTTCATTGAACTTGATGGGAGGTTATACCGCTGGGGTAGATGGCGCAGAGATTGCAGGTTTTTTTAACATTAATAAAGCTGATGTGAGGTATGCGCAGGTTGCTGGCCTACTGAATCTTACTGGAGGTAATACGGAAGGAGCACAAGTAGCTGGGGTTTTCAATATGGTGGCACAAAATGCCAATGGCGTTCAGGTTGCAGGCATTTATAATCACGTTCAAGGCAAAGTAAATGGCATGCAGATTTCTACGGCTAACTATGCAAAGGGTCTAATAGAAGGTATGCAGCTTTCAGCATTGGGCAATATCGCAAATGATGATTTACATGGAATCCAAGTTACAGGATTGCTAAACGTTGTTAAAAAGGAAACACGAGGTTTTCAGCTTTCAGCATTTGGTAATGCCGCACTAAAGAACCTTAAAGGGGTGCAACTTTCTGGAGTTTTAAATTATGCCAAACATAATAGAGGACTACAATTAGGACTGATTAATGTTGCAGATACTTCATCTGGTGTAAGTTTGGGCTTAATCAATATTGTTAGACATGGATATCATAAATTAAGTATTTCTTCCAATGAGCTAATTAACGCCAACGTTTCATTTAAAAGTGGAAATGCAAATCTTTATACCATATTTATGCTAGGTAAAAACTTTGTAGAGAACGAAAACATTGAAACTTTTGGTTTTGGTTTTGGACATGATTTCTTTGCTGGAAGAAGACTTTCATTTTCAACGGAGTTAACTGCACAGCATTTACATCTAGGTAGATGGGATTACGCAAATATCCTCAGCAAGTTTCAATTGAATCTCCAGTTGAGGGTTTTTAAAGGCTTCAGTATCTATGGAGGGCCTGTGCTCAATTATTACGTCACGGAAGCCCCTATCAATTATATCGCCGCTAAAGGCTATAAAACTCAAATTGTACCATCCAATAGCAAGCCTTTTCGAGGTAATTACGCTTGGTTGGGTTGGACAGTAGGTATAAATCTCTTTTAAACGTATAAATACCCGTTTTGAGTATTTAGTTCCTCTTTTGGGGAACTTTTATAGCTGTAGGTTGTTAAAAAGAGAAAAATATTCTACATTGTTATGCATTTGAGTTTTTGAAATAAATTTTAACTGCCGTCAACGCTCATTATTAAAATTACGCTTCTCTCTCTTTCGATTTGTTTTTAAAGCACAAGTGCCACAAAATTTTTAAATAATGCATTTGCATTTAGTAGATCTGTTTTGGGGACGCATGTTTTTGTGTTTTTAATTTAGCGCTTTTGTCTCTCTTCTTCTGGATGCCGATGCTGTACACTTAATTAAAATGTTATGGCCGCTTCTCTGCTTTCTCGGATCGGGATTATTTCCCTGTTTTACTTGTTTTTTAGCGTAAATGCTTATGGACAAACGCTTAATAATTATGATTTTAACCAAAGTTCGGTGTCGTTCACTGCCAATGGTGTTGGTACTGGGGTAACTACACTCTTTTCTCAAAGTGGAGGTGTTGACGATCAGGTCTATGTCATTCAGCCAGCAGGATTTGAGTTTTGGTACATGGGCCAACGATATACGAGTTTTACCGTTAGTTCTAATGGCTGGATTTCGCTGGGAAGTGCTACTATAGCTAGTTTACCGGTGAATAGTTTGTCAACTTCTTCTGTTAGACCTCCAATTATAGCCCCGCTTTGGGATGACTTGGCTATTTTTGAAGGTGTTGTGTTGACTTTGTTGGGCTTTGGCTCTATTTCTTACAAATTGGAGGATGTTGCTGGCTCTGGTAAGGTTTTGACGGTTCAGTGGTATAGGGCAAAATGGGATAAGGCTTCGACCAATAATATAGGCTTGGGGCCTTTTTCGGATTATGTACTTTCCTTTCAAGCTAAATTGTATGGTGGTACTGGAGATATTGTTTTTAATTATGGTCAGTTAAATGCGCCAGTAAGTGCTTCAGCTGGTGCTTCCGTGGGTATTTCGTCTGCGTCTACGGGTTCGGCTAATACTTTTATGTCTTTAGATAATTTAAGTACTGCAGCTGTCGCTGGCCAATCAATGGAAATTACTGGTATTAAGGTGCTGCCGGTAGCAAACCAGGCCTTCACTTTTAACCCGAAAGAAGCCAATGCACCTACAGCTTTGACCTTTACAGCGGTAAGTACAAGTAGTACAACCTTAAATTGGATCGATAATTCTACTGACGAGTTGGGTTTTGCTATTTATCGATCTACCGATAACGTTAATTTTTCTTATATAAGCCAAACTTCCGCGAATGTCACTTCGTTCGTTAATGCTGGTTTAACTGCCAATACAACCTATTACTATCGGGTTCATGCTATTCGTGAAAATCTAAGTTCGCCCGCGGCAGGTACTCAGGCAACATTATTGGTTTGTTCTGTTTCGCAGGTTTCCACAACAAATATTGTAGCTCATTATAAAATGAATGGCAGTGCGGCAGATTTCTACGGAGCGAATAATGGTACTTTACAGGCTGCTCCGTCGCTAACTACAGACCGATACGATATCTCAAATAGTGCCTATAGCTTTAATGGTACTAGCCAATACATTTCTACTGCAACCGCTTTTTCTAACCCTAATGTTTTTACGATATCAATTTGGTTTAAAACAACTGTTGCAGGTGGCAAGCTTATTGGCTTTGGAAGGAGTCAAACAGGGCCTAGTTTAAACGCGGATCGACATCTATATATAGGAAGTGATGGGAAAGTTTATTTTGGTGCAAAACCTGGAGGGGTTTTCAAGGCCATTAGCTCCGCTTCTGCACTTAATGATGGCAATTGGCATATGGCTACTGCGACGATGTCTACTGGTGGCATTGCGCTATACATTGATGGAGTTCTTGTGGCACAGGATGCAACGACTACTGCGGGGGAGGCTTATGGGGTTAATGGCTATTGGCGATTGGCTTATGATAATCTTGACGGTTGGCCAGGAGTGCCTTCAAATAGATTCTTTACAGGAAGTTTAGACGATGCATACATTTATAGTAGAGCACTTACTGGAACAGAAATACTCAAGCTTTTTCGTTCGGCAGATGATGTGCTCAGCAATGCACCCGTATGTATTGGTTTAAATCTTAATCTTGCCGCTCCAACCATAGCTGGCGCTACTTATAGTTGGACAGGGCCAGCTGGTTTTACCTCGAGCCAGCAAAATCCAAGTGTTGCTTTTGCTTCGAATAGAGTTGGGGTTTACACTGTAACTGTAAGTTTTGGTGGATGCACTATTTCTTCAAGTACTCGTGTTATTGGTCCAACAATAGTGGGGCAATGGACGGGTAGTGGCGGAACTGATTGGACTACTAGCGACAGCTGGTGTAATGGGGTGGTGCCAAACTCAGTAATTAATGTGACTATTCCGGCAAGTTTAACCAATTATCCAACGGTAAGTACAGATCAGGCAATTAATAATTTGACGATTGCTACAGGTGCAAGTGTAGCTGTTACCAATTCGCTTTCTGTTGCTGGTGCAATAGTTAATAATGGAAGTTTAACTGTTAGTAATGGTCGAATGATTTTCAATGGTACAGTTGCACAATCCATTCCTGTTAATGCTTTTGCAGGTAATTTAATTAAGGATTTAACGATCAGTAACAGTGCTGGCGTAACTTTGAACGGATCTCTGCGATTAACTGGCCTTTTGACCGCAACTGCGGGAGCATTTGATGCAAATGGACATTTAACTCTTGCGTCGAGTCAGTCTGCTACGGCGCAGGTTGCACCGATAACAGGTGGCGCATCAATTAGGGGGCAAGTTAAAGTGGAAAGGTTTGTGCAGGGAGGAGCGATTAATCTGTATCGAACCAATAGAATGCTTTCTTCTCCTGTTTACGATAATACCACTAACTTCATTAATACGGATTTGGAAGGAAATAGGAGTGCCAAATTCTCTCAGTTAATAGATGATATCATTATTTCGGGGCCTGGTGGAGCATCGAAAGGTTTTGATCCTACAGTTAAAAACGAGGCTAGTGCGTGGACGTATGCTTCTGGTTTTGTCCCTGTTTTGCGTATTGACACGGCTGTTAATATCGGTAAGGGGATGTACGTTTATTTTAGAGGAAACAGGGATAGCCTTTCGCGTAAGGTTAATGCTCCCTATATGAATCCCGAAAATGTAGTTATTGATTTTGACGGCGTATTGAACCAAGGAAATATTACCTTGAATTTGCCTGCTGGGAATCATTTTTTGGGGAATCCATATGCTGCTACCATAGATTGGGATTCGCCTAATTGGGGGTCGGATAGGGTGAATGTAAACAACGCATTTTGGATCTGGAATCCTGTTAAAAGAGCGTATGCTACTTATATTGGTGGATTGGGTTCGCTCGGAGCTAGCCAGTATATCTCTTCGGGACAGTCTTTCTTTGCCCAAGTATCGGCAGCGGGTTCCATTAAGTTTAAGGAAAGTATAAAAGCAACGGCCGTACAGCCTTCGGTTCTGTTGATGTCTGCTAATAAAAGAAAGGAAGAGTTTTCTGAGGGTTGGAGTCCCGTTGCTAATGTGGAGCCGATGAGCGTTTTGAGAATTGCAGTGAAGCCGATTGCGTCTTATGGGGAAGATGAAACAGTGATCGCTTTTAAAGAAGGTAGTAACCTTGGCTATACTACGGAAGATGCATTGCATATCGATGGAGAGGTGATCAATATCTCTACATTGGCCAGTGGACGTAGATTGGCAATTAATTTTCTGCCTTCAATGCCTACTGCTATGGAGATAGGTATGAACGTTTCGGCCGCTGAAACTGGCTCTTACGTAATGCAGTTTAATTTAGATGGTTATTATCAGGGGCATACGGTCAAATTAAAAGATAATTACATGAGCCAAACGGTCTTAGTAATTCCGGGTAGCTCTTATGCTTTTAATGTTAATAGAGCTGCTGCGCAAACTTTTGGTGCTGGTAGATTTAGCTTAATTGTTGAACCGCCCGTTGTGCTTCCTGTGGGATTGTTGAGTTTTTCTGCAAAGAAGCAGACCGAAGGGGTAATGCTTAATTGGACAACATCAAGTGAGCTTGGGCTTAAATTGTTTCGATTGTATAGAGCGGGAGAAGATGGTAATTATGTTGCTTTAAATGATGTTTTTCCAAAAGGAGTGGGTAGCTATGCATTGTTAGATGCTACACCTTTGCCAGGTTATAATTACTACAAGCTAAAACAAATAGACTTAAATGGTGAAGAACTGGAAACTAAACCGATAGCGGTTAATTTTAACGTAGGGCAGCTAAGTACTGTTACTGTCTATCCTAATCCAGTAAAAGATAGGTTTTTCGTTAAGATTGACGGTTTAATGGCAGAAAGATATAAGCTTAGTCTGTATGATTTAACGGGTAAAGGGTTTGGTGACTATTCTGTATCTAAAAATGAATTGGAAAAGGGGTATGAAGTAGATGTTTTGGATATGGTTTCTGGCTTGTTTTTCTTGAAAATTGAAGAGGTTGATACAAGAAAAATTATTGCGATACAAAAGCTTATAAAGCATTGACGATGATATGATTTGAGTCGGTTTACAGGGTTTGTAATTCAAGTATCTTTAGCCGAGATGCAATGGTGTGTGAGAATTTATTTTCTCCTTTTGGGGAATATGTTGCTTTGTTGCTGGTGTGGTGTTTCTCCTATAGGTTGTACTAACCTGTGTTTTAGGGGTGTAAGGGCATTTTGTCTCATTGTGGCGTGCGTTTTGACTTTTCATGCGCATGAAGAAGAAACCAAACAAATTTTTATCTATCATAGGTGTTTTTGCACTATCTGTTTCTACCTTGTTTTCGAATGCGCAAGAGGTTAAAATCTCTGGCTACTACTATAATAATTTTGAGAATGCTACTCCAGGAGCTAATTTGACTAAAATTGGTTCAGTTGCAGCATTGGAAGTGAGTACTACAAACCCGATAGGTGTGGGTAGCACTAACTCTTTGTCTAGTACAGGTGTTAGTGCTGCAGGAGGTTTTCAGTTTTCTTTTTTGCCGAACGGTACTGATCTTAATTCAGCGGATTTCGGCTATGAATGGACTTTCATCTATCGTAATAATGGAGGAAATACAGACGATCCGAAGGTAATAGATAATGGAGAGAATGCTTGGAGATATTGGTTGTTTGCTAATAATACGAATTTGTCTGATATGAGCGGCTTTTACCTAACTCAGAATGGTTCTTCTATGGAACTTAGGATAAGGAAAAACGTAAATGATGATAGGGCATTGCTTTCCTATGATTTGAATTCAATAGGTGGTAATGTCACTACTTATGCAATCCGTATTCAAAGGGTAAAAAGATATGGTCAATATGTATGGCTATTGTTTATTGATCCTTATTCAGCTTCAAAAAAAGAGGCTTCAACACTTAGGGGAGATATGAATTATGAGGGGGGTGTTTATAATACATACAATTATTCTGGGTTATCAGTTTCCTCTACTACTAGCGGCAGGTTTAAATTCGACGAAATAAAGCTTTACACCATGCAAATGCTTATATCTGGTGCAAATGATGCATCTTATGGCATAAGCAGTCCGTTATATGCTGGTCAACAAGGTGCGATTTTGTATGGCTTACAGGTGAAAACAAGAGGTCTTTTTGATTTCTATCAATTCAAATTAAATAACTCGGGTAATATTACTGGTGTGATTGAAGGTAATACCATGAAATTGAGAAGATCTGAGGATAATTTTTTTGGAAATGGAGATGATACTCCTGTAGCTGATGTTGGATTTTGGAATGGAGCGGCTCAAACGAATGATCTGTATCCAGCTCAAAGAATGTACTCATTAGGTGCTACCAATGGTGATTTAGCTGTAGCGGCTTATTATTATATTTCGGCTAATGTGCTAAGTAGCATTACCCAAGGAGCTACTTTTTCTTTCACTTCGGCACCTCAAATTACTGGATCTACTACACAATATAATTACGCAGAAAGTAATACTGTAGTTGTAAATACTTCTTCACCATCAAATGCTTCTGGTAATGTTTATGATTGGACTGGTGGTAATTCTAGTATATGGTCTGATAAGAATAATTGGCGATTGGGAGGAAGTGATAATACTCCATCTGCTGCTCCAGGAGAGAAAGATTTGGTGAGGATAGGTTCTGACAAGGCTTATACCTATATGCCTACCGTGTCTAGTACAACTAAAATAGGAAACTTAACTATAGCAGGAGGATTAAGCGGTAATCCAATAGTGACGATCAATCCTGGGACTACATTGACGATTGCAGGTACATTCAGCAATAAAAGAGTGTCAACGTTTTCTGGTAGCGGTACTTTTGCAGTAGAAGGTAATTGGATTTCTTCTGGTGGTAAAATAGGATTAACTGGTGATAATGTATCTGTTAGTTTTACTGGATCCAAAGAACAACTGATCAAAGACGAAGGTTCTGATGCTGGCAAAGGGGTAGTTTTTGGTAATGTTCGTTTCTCTGGAGGTGGTACAAAAACGCTAGGTGGTAGTGGTAAGTTTTCGGTAATGGAAGGCAAGTATTTAACTATGGACGAAAATACCATATTGCAAGCAGAAGGTTTACTTACCTTGAAATCAAGTATTTTAGGTTCTGCTTCGGTTAGTGTTATACCTACTTCTTCTTCAATCCGTGGAAGTGTTACGGTAGAAAAATATATTCAGGGCGGATCTAAAAATACATGGCGTACTAATAGGTTGTTGTCTTCTCCTATTTATGACAACAGCACTAGTTTTGTTAACACAAATGTTGAAGGAAATCGTAAATATAGCTTTACTCAATTTAGTGATGATATGCTGATCACTGGATCTGGTGGTGCTACTAACGGCTTTGACGTAAACGTTACTAATGATGCTAGTGCTTGGACTTATATCTCAAGCCTTGTTGCAATTCCAAAAATCACTACTACGCTTAATGTTGGAAGGGGTGCTTCTATCTATTATCGCGGAAGTAGAGCAGATTCAGTAAATAAGCTGAATGCACCTTATGTAGATGCAGAATCTATCGTGATGACATTTAAGGGCGTTTTAAATCAGCAAAGCATAACTGTGCCACTAGTTGGAACAAATTTGCTAGGGAATCCTTATGCTGCCGTTATAGATTGGCATGCGGTTACCAAATCAGGAGATAGTATCAGTAAAGTGATCAAAATATGGAATCCTAAAAATAGACAGTATTCGGTTTATAACGGTAAGGATACCATTAACGGTGGAAGTAGGTATATTGGCCCAGGGCAAGCATTCTTTGTTCAAAATACCGGAAAATTACCTGCTTCGGTGACTTTTACAGAAGCTGCTAAAGTGGGGGCCGCGAATTATTCATCAGCTTCTTATAATAAGTTAATGTCTGTTAACGAAAAAAGCGTTAATAACAATATCTCATCAGTAAATGATATGCCTACTGAAGAGGAGGCTTCCAAAATTAGAGTTACCTTAAAAAGAAGTAATACCGAAAATAGTGATGAAACGCTAGTCGTATTAAAGCGTAATGAGCTGGCTACTGTTGCCGACTATGATGTGGTAAGATCGGGAGGTGAAACAGTTTTTCTTTCAAGTCTATCTTCGGAGGGTAGGAAGTTGGCCATTAATTATATGCCGCATGTGTCAGTGGTTTCTTCAGTTAAGCTGGGGGTAGATGCGGATAATACTGGTAATTATAGCTTGTCGTTTTTATTAAATGATGTGCCAGTTGGCTATGAAGCGAAACTAAAAGATAGCTATCAGAATGCTATTGTCAATTTAAGTGCTGAAGGTACTTCTTACGATTTTGCTATTAATAAGTCGGTAGCTGCAAGTTTTGGAAATAATAGATTTGAAATCTTGATCGCTCCAGTAACGACATTGCCAGTTACTTTAGTGGACTTTTCAGGTAGCAAAACAAATAACGGAGTTTCTTTAAATTGGAAAACTTCTTCGGAAACAGAGAATAGCCGTTTTGAAGTGAAAAGAGCAGGAGAAGAGCAGATTTATACCATTATAGGTACTGTTGCTGCCAATTCAACTGGCATTTACACACTCTTGGATAAATCACCTTTAGCTGGTAACAACTACTATAAATTGGTTCAGGTAGATAAAGATGGGAAATCAACGGAATTGCTAAAAACAGTAGTGATTAAATACGAACTAATTTCAAATACTTCAAATGAAGTAATCGTTTATCCAACTATTGTAAATACAACTTTTACCATAAAATACAATGGTAGTCTAAACTCGAGTAAATATTTGGTGAAGGTGGCTGATGTTACAGGAAAAGAAGTGTACAATAAAGAGGTGGATAGAAGCGTTATTTTCAATGGTTGTGTAGGCGAATTGTCTTCAGCTCCTGCAGGTTTCTATTTTGCTAGCTTGTTTGATGCTTCAAATGGTAAAAAGCTTGGAGTTACCAAGCTGGTAAAGAAATAGATACTTGTATTTTTTTAAGCCATTTTCTAGTATTCCTGAAATTAAATTCATATAGAGGAAAAAAATAATCGTTACTCTTTTTGTGTTTAATGCGGTTTTTCAAAAAAAAGTCGCAATTAATGGTTTTCGGGTATTGTTTTAGTGCTGTAATTTTTCGATTTTAGCCAAATTATTTGATTTACAGAAGAATAGAAGTTCTGTAAGAGAAATTGAAGAGAGTTAAAATCGAGCCTATGAACCTTTTTACAAAAGTTAAATTCCTTTTGTCTTTACTTGTATTTGCCAGCATTTCTAGTGCTTTGGCACAGGTAAATATTATTCAGCCAACTGGAGGATTGAATATTTCTAATGATTTGTCAAGTGTTAGTCCGCTGACGCCTGGATATACCCCAATTGGAAGTATTGTGATTGCAGAGAAAGATCTTGGAGATTTTACTGCAGGAGCTAGCCGTACCCTCATTTTTACGAGGCCTACTGGTTGGCAGTTTGCTGCATCCACTGTTACCGCAGTAGGTAATGGTAATCAGATCTCTAACGTATCTGCAACCAATAATACTACCACTATAACAGTGACTTATACCGTTACAGGTAGTACGGATGGGGGTAACTCTATTACCATATCTGGCATACAGGCACAGTCTACTACTAATACTTTAGGAACCGCAGCCTATATCTATAGAAGTGGTGGTACTGGAACAATCAATGGGTTGGCTCCAGGTAGTGCAGCCGTAGGTGCCAAAGTAGCGCCTTTATCTAAAATTGCAGGTAATGCGGTAAAGCTTTTGGCATTGTTGCCTAATCAAAGTGTAAGTGCAGGAAGCGCTTCAGGTAAAGCTGGAACTCCTGCTATACCTGCGGTAGGTGTACCTTTTAATGTAAGGGTTTATGCTACCGACTATGCTTGGAACATTACTACATCAACAAACGAAATAGCGATCAGTACTGACGACAGTTATGCTGTTCCGCCAGCAAATGGCTTTTTAGATAATGAGAACGGAGCTGTATTTTCGATAGAGCTCCGTACACCAATATTGAGTCCAGCTGCAGCGTCTAGAACAATTACCGCAACAAGTGTTAACGGTTCTTCAATTACAGCAAATACCACAACGGCAACAAGAGTGAATAAAGGTGCTTTTGCGAAAATGCTGGCGGTGTTTCCCGGAGAAACTTTTGAACCTAGTTCTGTAACGGGTAAAAGTGGAACAGCATTAGCTCCTGAGGCGGGTAGTAATTATGGAGTAACTGTTTACAGTGTAGATAAATGGTGGAACTCAGTGAGCTCTACCAATAGTATTGCTGTAACTGCTACTGGTGTAACTAATCATACTACTCCTGCTGTACAAGGATTAACGGCCGGAGTTAGGACATACAATTTAGTATTTAGAAATATAGGTGAAACACCTACCATTACAGCTACCAATAGTAGCGATGGTACAAAAACGTTATATAGTCAAACAGTTCCTTCTGTTGTAAGAGGGACTTTTGCCAAACTACAAATATTATTACCTGGAGAAACAGCAGCTCCTGGTACGGCTATTGGAAAAACAGGATCGCCAAATGCTCAGGTTGCAGGTACGCCGTTCACCGTGACTGTAAATGCGGTTGATGGAGCGTGGAATATTGTTTCTGACGTTGCCGATGAAGTAGAACTTACTACTTCAGATGTTAATGCGGTGATGCCTAGCAAGCTTGCGATGACAAGTGGTGTGGCTACTTTCACAACAGTGGCTTTGGTTACGGGCGGTGCTAGGACCATTACAGCTACCAATTTTACTGACAATTCAAAAACTTTAAATACCAGTCCTAATGTTACCGTTGGGGCAAATAGCTATAATAGATTAGTGGTCACCCTACCAGGCGAGACATTGGCAGCAGGTACGGCTACCGGTAAAACTGGTACACCTAATGCAGTGGATGTTGGGACACAGGTTACAGCTTCGGTATATTCTGTAGATGCATATTTCAATAGGACTGCTGGAAATGTCAACCCAATTTCGATCACATCAAGTGATGCGAATGCCGTGCTTCCTGTAAATAATACCCTAAATGCTGGGACAAGAACCTTTAATGTTAGGTTGATGACGGGCGGAGTAACGAGTACCATCACAGCTTCCACAGGAGGTATTACCTCTGGATCAACTAGCATAGCGGTAAACGGAGGTACGTTTACCAAACTACAGATATTATTGCCGGGTGAAACAGCGGCTCCTGGTACGCTTAGCGGAAAGACAGGTACGCCAACTGCACGAGTTGCGGGTATTCCATTTACTGTTACTGTAAACGCGGTTGATGCAGCTTGGAACATTATGCCTGGTATTACCGATGAGGTAGAGCTTATTTCTACGGATGCGAATGCTGTGATGCCTGCTAGGGCTACAATGGCAAACGGTGTAGCTACTTTCGCTACAGTGACATTGGTTACAGGTGGTACCAGAACCATTACAGCCAGAGACTATACTGACAATTCAAAAACTTTAAATACCAGTCCTAATGTTACCGTTGGGGCAAACAGCTATAATAGATTAGTGGTTACCCTACCAGGTGAAATATTGGCCGCTGGTACAGCTACCGGTAAAACGGGTACACCTACAGCAGTAGATGTTGGTACAGTCGTTATAGCTTCTGTATATTCCGTAGATGCTTATTTCAACAGGACCGCGGCAAATACCAGTCAAATTTCGATTACATCAAGTGATGCTAGTGCCGTGCTTCCTGCAAACAATACGCTAGCAGCCGGGACAAGAAACTTTAATGTAAGGTTGATGACTGGCGGAGTAACAAGTACCATCACTGCTTCGACAGGAGGAGGTATTACCTCAGGATCAACCAGCATAGCGGTAAACGGAGGTACGTTTACTAAACTACAGATATTATTGCCGGGTGAAACAGCGGCTCCTGGTACGCTTAGCGGAAAAACAGGTGCACCAACTCCACGAGTTGCAGGTACACCGTTTACTGTTACGGTAAATGCAGTTGATGCAGCCTGGAACATTATGCCAGGTATTACCGATGAAATAGAGCTTATTTCTACGGATGCGAATGCTGTGATGCCTGCTAGGCTAGCAATGGTAAACGGTGTGGCAAGTTTCAATACAGTTGCATTGGTTACAGGTGGTACCAGAACTATTACAGCCAGAAACTATACTGACAATTCAAAAACTGAAAATATCAGTCCCAATGTTACCGTTGGAGCAAATAACTATGTCAAATTACAGATCTTATTGCCAAATGAGGTTGCTGCTCCAGGTACAGCTACAGGTAAAACTGGTGCAAGTCCAGATAGAAGTGCAGGAACTCAATTTAGCATTACGGTAAATGCAGTAGATGCTTATTGGAATAGAGTTGCTAGTGTAACTGATATGATCCAAATAACTTCTAGTGATGCTAATTCAGTACTACCAGCAAATAACACATTAAGTGGTAGCACTAGAAATTTCAACGTTACGTTGAGAACGCTTGGTGCAGCAACAATAACAGCTGCTACAGGTACTCCTGCCACTCCTGGTATTACATCTGCAAGTAGCAATACTAATGTGGCTATTGGGGGATTTGCTAAGCTTCAATTGTTAATGCCAGGTGAAACGGCTGCTCCGGGTACAGCTACTGGAAAAACAGGTTCACCTTCACCTCGTGTTGCCGGTGTTCCATTTAGCATTACGGTTAATGCAGTAGATGCGGCTTGGCATGTTGTAAATACTGTTACAGACGTAGTTAATTTTACTGCAACGAGTGATCAGTATGCAGAATTACCAGTGCCTACGCCATTGGTGGCTGGAACTTTAACTAGAAGCGTGACTTATCGTATCGGAAGTGCTACCGTAAATAGAAGACTTAGAGTTTCTCACAATACAGATAATACAAAGACGTTCTCCGAAAGTGCAAACTTTGCAGTTAACATAGGACCATTTACTAGGTTATTGGTTTTATTACCAGGTGAAAGTCAAGTTGCTGGTCATCCAAATGGTAAAACGGGCGTGGTAGCAAACCAAGGGAAATCAGTTGCATTTAATGTGATTGTTAGAGCTACCGATGCTGCTTTTAATTCAGTTGCAGGAGTGACAGATAAAATTGGAATTACTTCATCGGAGGTTGGAGCAGGATTACCTATAGATGCAGATTTGGTAGCTAGTACAAAAACTTTCTCGGTAACTCTTCATGTAGAAGGCTCTAGTAATACAATTACCGCCACAGATGTAAGCGATGGAACCAAAACAGCTTTTACCACAGTGGGTGTACCTGTACTTAGTCCTAGCTCAACTACAGATTACTTCAGAAGTGTAGTTGCTAGCGGAGATTGGAGTAATTCAACCAGTTGGCAAAGTTCTGGAGATAACTTAACATGGAAATCGTCTACACTAAATCCAACTACAGCTTCGCGAGGTATCACTGTTCGCAATGGAAATACTATAAACGTTACAGCTAACCTTACTATCGATGATGTATTGATAGAAACCGGTGGGCAGGTAACGCTTACTACTGGCACGCTAACGGTAGCAAATGGTTTGGCACCTATAGATTTTAAAGTTGAAGGTATATTACGTAGCAATAGTAGAGCTATTACTTCAACAGGTGTATTGGAAATAGCAAATGGTGGTAAATATCAACATAACTATACTACAACTTCAGGGACCTTACCGACCCTAACTTGGACCACAGGCTCTATATGCGAAATAGTAGGCTATACCAACTTTGTTGGAGATGTGTTAGGAAGTAACCAAACGTTTTCTGATTTTGTATGGAACACTACTGGTCAATTAGCAGCGGGAAGCCCTAGTTTATTGGCTGGCTTTACGGCAAGAAACTTTACGGTAACTTCTACAGGTTTAGGTACGTTAAGTTTGGCATCTACCGGAGGTAATACTACCATTACTGGAAATTATACGCAGACTGCTGGTAAGGTACTTGCTAATAAAACCAGTGGTACACAAAATTTAAATTTGGCAGGTAACTTCTCTGTAAACGGAGGTACTTTTGGAAGTGGCGCTGGAGATGTTAATTATACCTTTAGCGGAACTACGCAAAGCCTTGCAAATGCAGGGACTGTTATAGAATTTAAGAATGTTGTCTTTAACGGCGGAACTAAAACAATGACTGGCGGCAGCTTTGCTGTGGCTACTAATGGTGTATTGACCTTAGGAAACAATACCATTTTAAATTCCGACGGACACTTGACGATACTTTCTAGCGCATCAAGCTCTGGCAGGATTGCACCTATACCTTCAGGATCAAACTTGTCTGAAATTAGAGGTAATGTGATTGTACAAAGATTTATTACTGGAGGAGCTCAAGATCCATATAGAACTTACAGAATGATTTCTTCTCCTATATATGATAATGGTAATGCAGGTAATAGAACGTATAGCTATAGCCAGTTTATAGATGATATGATCATTACCGGTAGTGGTGGTACTACGAATGGTTTTGATGCTAGTCCTTTAAATAACGCTAGTGCATGGGTTTATAGTGGTTCTTTTCAAGATGTTACTAATATCAATACTTCTCTTAGCGTAGGTAAAAGTGCCTATATCTATTACCGTGGAAATAAGTTGAACCCTAGTACTAAATTAAATTCGCCTTATGCAGATCCAGAAAGTATTGTGATGGATTTTGAAGGCGTACTTAACCAGCAAAATGTAGCGGTTACTTTAAATGCTGGAGGTAATTTGGTGGGTAATCCATATGCGTCTAGTATCGATTGGAATTCTGCAGGTATTACCAAGTCTAACCTGTTTAATAACGTGATCAGAATCTGGAATCCAACTAAGAGAAGTTATGCTACTTATAACGGTAGTGTGGGAGTTCCAGAGGGAGTCGCCAGCAATATTATTCCAGCTGGTCAAGGTTTCTTCGTACAGGCGGCCACAGGTGGTGGAACTTTAACTTTCTCGGAAAGTGCAAAAGTAAGTGCACAAGCTGCGCCGTTGTTAATGTCAACTCCTGTTAAAGGTGGGTTGGAACTTCAGAAGTTAGCAGTAAACGATAACAGTAATTTTGTTACTCAGGCTGCACCTGCTACCGAGTTAAGGGTTACACTATCTCCTAACGTTGCTAATGGTTATAGCGAAGAAACAGCGGTAGTATTTCAAGCAGGTAGATCAGCTAATTATATTGCAAGCGAAGATGCTACTTATGTTCATAACTATTCCGCTACGGATGGCGGTCAGAAGGTCTTCCTTTCAAGTCTTTCGAGTGAGGAAAGAGATTTGGTAATTAACTATATGCCTGAAGTTGCTTCTGGTTCTGCTGTGAAGTTACATGTCAACAGTTATAATGCCGGAGGAGATTATCAATTGAAGGTAAGCTATAAAGATGTTCCGGCTGGTTACACATTGAAGTTAAGAGATAATTTCTTAAGCACCGTAACAACGGTAGAAAATGGCGATACCTATTCGTTTAACGTAGATAAAACAAAGGCTAATAGTTTTGGTGGCAATAGGTTCAGTTTATCTTTCGAAGGCTCTACGCTCCCGGTAAAGTATGAATCATTTACAGCTGCAAAAACTAATCAAGGGGTATTGGTAAAATGGAGTACAGCTACAGAGATTAATAACAATAGGTTTGAAGTAGAAAGAGCTGGAGACGATAAGGTATATGAGAAATTACACACCGAATTGCCAAAGGGCAACGGATCTTCTTATTCTTATGTAGATAGAAACCCATTGATAGGGAATAACTACTACAGAATAATACAATTTGATAACGACAACGTTCAAACTAAGACGGACCCTAAAGTGGTAAATTACACGGGAGATATCAATGCTGCTGCAGATGTGGTGAGTGTATTCCCTAATCCGGTAATTTCTAACTTTACAGTTAAGTATAATGGTACTTTAAAAGCTAGCCAGCAAACATTAAAAGTGGTAAGCACAACTGGACAAGTATTGTTGACTAAAAACGTTTCAAAAAATCAATTGTTATCAGGACATGAACTTGATATTTCAGGTTATGCTTCGGGTCTTTATGTAGTTGAGATTTATGAAAATGGTGCTCAACGCATTGGACAAATGAAGGTGGTAAAACAATAACATAATCGAACTATATTAAAAAAGTCCCGGCCGCTGGTCGGGACTTTTTTAGTATGTGCTGTGAGCTGTTCTAAATTGATTAATGTGAGTTCGATAATTAATTATTGCAAGGAAAATCGCTTTATAGAAGGATGATCATCGGAACTTTGATAAGGTATCACTTCTCCGATAAAAAAAACTTGCCTCTCTGACAAGGAACATTGCTTATAAAAGAGGAAGAATTGAAGCCTTTGACAAGAATCATCAAACTTTTGATGAGCAACGTTGCTTTTCTGACAACGAAACTTCCTTCTCTAGCAAGATACATGGCTAAAGAAGAAAGTATCATTGAATTTAGGTTTATATTACCGCAATTTTTCTCGAATAAACTTTATCTCCAGATTTGATATTTAGGATATACGTACCTGGAGCTAGTCTAGAAATATCAATATTTTGAATAACCGTTCCAGACAGCGTGCCTTTATTCAATTCCAAAACTTTTTGACCTACTACATTTACGATACCTATAGTTACCGTTTTAGCTTCGGGTATTTCAAAAGCCACCGTTAAATCTTTAGATGCTGGCAAAGGATATACATTTAGCTTAATTTCGTTGTCTTCTTTGCTTGTAGGAATAAATATGAACTCATTAGAGATCGAAGTGCAACTAGAAGAGATATTAGTCCAAACTTGGTATTTCCCAGCTGCTATAGGCTGGAAGTTTGGAGATGTAGCTCCTTCAATTTTATTTCCATTTAAATACCATTGATTACCACTAGCAATACTCGAGATCAATTCATTGCCATTTTTTGTAATGGTCACATTCGATAGTGGAACTTCGACTCTACGATCCGCCAAACATCCTAGGGCTTTTACTTTAATATCATAAAAATAGTAATAGTAAGAGCCAGGAGAGCTGGCGTTATTGCCTATAATATTAAAGACATCTAATTGGGAGCTTATGGGGTAAATGGAGCGTGGTACGCTGTTATTTCTAAAGATGGTAGCTTCATCTTCATAAGCGGTGTAAATGGTATAATTACCTGCTGTAGGAAATTTAAGGTTTAAGGTATAAACTTGTCCTTGATCGGTCAAATCATCGGCTGCAGCACCAGCTACTGGAGTACTTCTTGTGGCCGTTACTTTTATGGTAGAACTTGATACTTCAATACCAGAGCTATTTTCTACATAGAATCTGATAGTTCCAGAATTTCCAATGTATAAGCGGGCACTTTCTAAAATTGCAGGGGCAAATGTGCGTACATTTACGCCTCCACTAGTTTGTAGGTAGCCTCCACTGCCTAATCTTGTTTCATATTTGTTTTTAGGGCCAAACGTGCTGGTATATTCATTTAATCCGGCATAAAAACTTTTGTTAGTTGGATCTGTTGCAGCACCAATGCTATTGCCGTAGGCAAAAGGTGTGGTTTCGGCGGCATCTTTATACCAATAAACAATTCCATCGCCACTGGCAGATAATTGATATTGCTTATTGTTGTCACAATAAAATGCAGAGGAGCTAGCAACTGAAGGAGGGAGACTTACCTGTTCGGTTTTGCTTTTTTCATTGTTAGAAGAGATTGGATCTACGCTTAATGAAGTTTTGGCGGTTAAGGTGTAGGTTTTACCTTCCGTAGCGGCATAAGTTCCTGGCAATAAAAACTCTCTTTCTTGCGAAGGTTTAATTTCATTGGTATACGTTCCGCTAAGCGTAGCTATTGTATTGTTACCCTCTTTTACCAATACAGTAACCGGAATATTTGAAATGCTTTGAGTTCCGAAATTTCGAATAACCACGCTAACTGTTTGTAAAGGATTAGCACAACTGGTTAATGGATCTTTAATGGATACAATCCCAACATCCGTAGTCGAATTAAGAAATTTAACTCTATAATCTTGGGTTTCGCCTTTAGCATATGATCCACAAGCTTGTATCGTACTAGGATCGTTTGTTTCGGCAAGCACCACTCTCAATATCGAAAAATTACTGATGTTTACATCCGCAGGTACACTGATATTCGAAGTTGCTATGCCTGTGCTGTTAATTACATTGCTAGTGGCTACAAGTTCATTAGCGTCATTGAAATCACCATCGCTATTCCAATCTATATATACTTTGGCCACTTTGTTGAAGTTCGCACCACAGGTTCCTAATGAAATAGATAAAGGGTAGGTTTTAGCCTTTTCCAATTCGATAGTTTGGTTGGTAAAATCATTATATGATGTACAACCTGTGTTTGCGGTATAATTGATATTTGCAAATTGCACGGCTGTGATTTTAGAATCACTTGCTGACGAAGGAGCAGAGCTACAATAGGCATTTCCCCCTATACCAGTAACAATTACCGAGTATGCTTGAGAACCTCTTTGTAAAGTTCCTTTATGAGAAATGGTAAAAGTATAAGTTTTGCCTGGAACAGCATCTGCGATATAGATTTGCTCCACGTTATCTCTAAAGTTATCTCCCTTTGTAGCGGCAGCCGATGGATTTGCGGGATTTAATATCCAAGGTAAATAAGTGGCACTTCCATTAGTTGCTCTTAGATCTAAATCGTTAACGAGCCTTAATGCAGGATTATTTAAAGCATTTGCCACTGGGATAACGTCTATTTCAGGGTCTGTCCAGCTAATAGTGGCAATAAGTGGCCCATCACCCGATGCAACAACATTAAAGGTTTCCGTTCCGCCTTGCGTTAAGGCTTTTTCACTGATTAGACTTTTTGTGCCATTGTTGAGAATTGCTTTTGCGGCATTTTCAGTATTCATAAGCCCCCAGCCAAAGATATAGTCTGGGCCCGGATTTGCTCCTGCCTCGCTTGCCGTTCCTATGGTTAGTGCTTTTAGGGTTGATGCTCTCATGAAACTACTGTTTTTCTGATTGTAAAGCTCTTGTAGCAAGACTAAAGAGCCAGTTACGCTAGGTGCAGACATAGACGTGCCAGAATAGGTGGTGTAAGATTCTGTACCTGCATTGCTTGTCGAAGTCACATCTACGCCATCGGCTGCAATATCTGGTTTTATCCTTCCGTCATCGGTGGGACCCCATGCACTAAAAGATGAAATCGTAATATCACTAGAGGTTACCGTACCATAAGGAAGCGGGTTTACTGCGGCAACGGTCATCACGTTCTTGGCTACCGAGTAAGTTCCTAGAATATCATACCCATCGTTACTGTAAATGCCTTCTGGTCTTGCGCCTGCGTTAACCAAACTACCAGTAGCATTGAAACGGTAATAGGTTTGTCCTACTGCAGGACCATTGCTGCTTCGGTAATTACCAGCAGATTTTACAGGTAGGTAATATGGAGCGTTGTAACAGATTCTATCCCATTCTTTGGCGTCACTGTCATAGTAGCCAAATTTGTAATCTTCATTAGCTCCTGCTTGCCCTCTAAATTCCCATCGATTAGGTATGGCGCTGGTATTTTCATACCATCCAGCTATAGTGCCATAAGAGTGATTAGAAAGTAGGAGAGAGGCTGCATAATTAGACATTTCTGCATTATCGTTATTAAAATCAAACGACAATAATTTTGGGAGTCCATAGGCCATTCCTCTGGCATTTTGATATTTTCCGGCGGCCATGATTGTCCCAGCAACGTGAGTGGCATGTGTAGAAGTTGCTGTTACGCCATCCTTTATTTCTACTCTATTGGTTTGAAATTCTGTATGCGTTGTTAAAACGGCGCCGCCATCCCAAATAGCAACTTTGTCAGCAGGAATTGTGCTTCCACTAAGGTTGAGCCCCAGTGAGCCACCGGTATACAATTTGTTAGTGTTAATTGTAGCTGCCGAAATCGCATTGTTTTCTGTGATTTTGTACAATGGCATTCCGAAATCATCAACCCCGTGGAGGGTAAATACTTTTCCTTCTTTGGTGATTCCAAATGTTTCCCAGCCTTTTTCAATAGCCATAGAAAATGCTCTAGTACGCTTATTATTTTCTATGCTATTAAGTTCTAAGGCGTTTTGCTTTAGAAAAACCACATTGGTTTGGTTTTGTTTATTAGCTTGAGCGAAAAGCTGAGTTGTAGAGAAAAAAAATAAAATGAATATGGAGAGCGCCGATAAGTACTTAAAACTTCGCATTTAATAAATCTAAATAAATGATTAAATTGAGGACAATTTTACGGATAATTACATGACTTACATTAAAAAGATATCAATTTTATGTTTGATGGTTTCATTTATGAGTTGCTCGTTACAAAAAGAAGGTGAACCGAAAATAAAACAGGGAGTTTATGGTAAGATAACTTGGTTACAGGGCAATCTAATGCCTTCTCCAGATGAGCCAAGATCAATGGAGGGCAAACCAATAGAAAGACAGCTAAATATCTACGAGGTGGTAACTTTTAATGAAGTACAAGGGCAAGCTCCTTTGTTTAAAGGAGTAAATGCAAAACTGGTAAAAACTGTTAAGTCAAATTCTCAGGGCTTTTATGAATGTGAATTACCACCGGGTAACTATTCAATATTTGTGTTAGAGAACGATGGGGAATTTTTTGCGAATAATTTTGACGGGAAGGGACAAATTAATTCAATAGAGATAAAACGGGGAAATAAGGCGGCATTAAACATTCAAATTAACTATAAAGCCGTGTATTAAATTCTACAGTTTTGGTTCATAATATTCTGATTTTTAGCATGATGAATCAATTATTTATTTTGAAAAATTCTTTTTTAAAATAAATAACACCTATTATTGCAGTATAAAATAATTGATGCTTTGAAGTCCGCTTTTGCGACAAAAAGAGAATTTAATCTAACTACTGTGAGAAGCGATATAATAAAGACGGTTTGTAAAACGGCCTTTTTAGGATTTTTAGTGATTTTATGTAGCGTGTCTAGTGTACTTGCTGCTCCGTGTGACCCATTTAAAGAGCCTGAAGAACAAGTAGGTTGTGGAGACTTTAACCCAGATGATGTGCCTTTAGACGGAGGCGCTAGTTTATTAGTAGCTGCTGGTGTAGCTTACGGACTGAAAAGAGCCTACCAAAAACGTAAACAAAATAAAGAAGCAGATTCACTTTAGATCTACTTAATTCGCTTTCTCTAAAATTCCTTCTCTCTTTAAGATATACTCAAAAATTCCTTCGATAGGCTTTTGAAGTGTTTTACCAATTTTCAGATTATTTTCTGCAAATACGGCACGCAGTTCATCTTGATAATAATAGCTGATTGACCCAACGAAATTACATTCCAACGTTTTGTAGTTCTTATAGTCCTTTACGTTTGTATCTATGAACTCTTGGAAGCCATCTTTTAATGTTTTTTGTATAAAAGGATGCTGTCTATGGTGAACCATAAACCTACTGAAGGTAGCTAAGTAAGAGTTTGGAAAAGGTTTTTGATAGATATTCTCTACTGCAATGTCCTTATCTACCTCAAAAGCTTCCGAGAAGAGATCTCTCAAATCTGTAGGCATGGTTTTATGTAAATAAGATATCAGCATCTTCTTGCCAAAATAGGTGCCAGAACCTTCATCACCTAAAATGTAACCTAAGCCATGTTTACCGTTATAAACGGTTTCTCCATCATAATAGGCAATGTTTGAACCAGTACCCAAAATGCAGGCTAAGCCTTTTTTGTCACCACAAGTAGCATAAGCAGAGCCCATTAAATCATGATCTACGCTAATAAAAGCATTTTTAAAGAATGATGATAGTCCATTAGATACAATTTCATGTTTATCTGGATTTAAGCATCCAGCACCAAAAAAATATACCTCTTTCACTTGATCGGCAATAACCGCCATTTCTTTATTTTTAGATAGTATTCTAAAAACATCTTGGGCATTTGCAAAATATGGATTAATGCCTTGTGTGTTAAAAGATAAAGTTTGTTCTGGGCTATAGGCCATCCAATCTGTCTTGGAGGAACCGCTATCTGCAACTAAAATCATCCCCTAAGATAATAAATTTTTTTAAAAAGTAGACTTCAAAGATTTGTTGTGGAAGAGCTTTCGTTCGCAATGGAGTCTCTATTGCAAATTTAATGTGCCACTAATCTGTTTTAAATAAATTTCGGCCAATTTAGCTTGATATTTTATTTCTAAGTACCTGTTGTTGGCATCAATGGCATTTTTTTGAGCTTCTCTTAATTCTAATGGAGTAATATTCCCTAACCTGTATTTCTCCAAAGTAATATCTAAATTTTGATTGGCGATATTTATATTCCCCTGTTCTAATTTCACTAATTCTAGAAAAGTACTGTAATCTTGATAAGCGCTAGTTAACTGCGCAGATAGATTTTGCTTAGTTTGGTCTACGAGTAGATTAGCACTATTGATACTCACTTTTGCATTTCGTTCATTCTGACGTTGTAAAAAGCCATTGAATATGTTAATGCTAGCCGTTAATCCGTAACTTAAACCACGAGCTCTAAATTGGGTATTAAAGCCAGTTGGAGATTCGCTTTTATTAAAGTCATAACCACTATTTAGGCTAATTTGAGGATAACGATTTCCCTGAATTTGTTTTAGGCTTAACTCAGCTATTTTTTTATTGAGTATAGCGCTTTGTAAAACAGGATTAAGTTGTTCCAGTTGAGCTGTTAGAGAGGTATAATTCAAACTTCCATCAATTTCAAAATAATTCTCTACCGAAAACTTAATGTTGACATCTCTAGCTAGGAGTTGGTTTAATGCAATCATGTAGTTGTTCAATAGGTTTTTCTGTTGTAGGTAACTTGATGTATCCGTATTGTAATCTACTTGCGCTGCTAATACATCTAATTTGGAGCCACGTCCTAATTTTAACTTATTATCTGCAATTCTAAGGCGAAAGGCAGAAATGTCTATTGTGCTGTCTGCGGCAATCACGAGTTGCTGTTGTTTGGCGACATTGTAGTAGGAAGAAAGCACTTCTGTAATGGTATTTAGAATTTGAGCTGTCGCATTTTTCTCGCCTTGTTGTTCTAAGGCTTTCAAACGATCGTAGTTGGCAAACATACTGAAACCGTCAAAAACTGTCCAGTTTAAACCAATGCCATAACCCATATTGCTATTTCGAGCACCATCTATTCTCCTTTCGGTACCACTAGCTTGAGTTTGAATTGTGTTTTGCCTACTCCCTCCAGTACTAAAATCTCCTGTTACGACAGGTAGCATTCCTGCATTACCCCAATTAGCATTATTTTTCGCTATTTCACTTTCGTTCTTAATCAGTTTGATGTCGTAATTATTTTTCAAAGCGATGCTGATCGCTTCTTGTAAAGTCAATTTCTCTTGCGCAAAGGTATTTGATACACTGAACATGCACGTTGAGACCGTAGCGAGTATGCCATATATGTAATGTTTCATTTTCACGTAGCACTATTGGTTTTTGGATGTTTGTTCATCGGCGATTGCTGCAGCCAGCGATTGCTTTAACTCTGTGTTGTCTTTATGTTCTTTAGACCAAAGTGAATAAATCGCAGGGATTACAAATAAAGTAAGGATTAGCGAAAACAAGGTTCCTCCGATAATTACTGTTCCCATACTCATTCTACTTTTTGCAGCAGCACCTAAAGCCATGGCAATAGGCAATGCTCCAATTGCGATGGCTAAACTTGTCATTAGAATTGGACGTAGTCTAGAAACAGCAGCTTCTCTGATGGCTTCTTGTACTGATTTGCCCTGTTCCTTAAGCTGATTTGCAAATTCTACGATCAAAATGCCATTTTTGGTTACCAAGCCAATTAGCATGATCGTTCCAATCTGACTGAAAATATTCCAACTTTGGCCGCAAAGCCATAGTGATAAAAATGCACCGGCAACAGCCATTGGTACAGTTAAAATGATGATGATAGGATCCTTAAAACTTTCGAACTGTGCAGATAAAATAAGATAAACAAGTAATAGTGCTAAACCGAAAGCAAACATGGTATTGGACGAACTTTCTTTAAAATCTCGAGACTCACCGCTTAAGTCGGTAGTGAAACTTTCATCCAATACTTTTGCAGCAATTCTATCCATGGCTTCAATTCCATCTCCAATGCTTTTCCCTGGTGCCAAACCTGCGGATACCGTGGCTGCGATGAATCTGTTGTTACGATATAGTTGTGGCGGGCTGCTTTCTTCTTTTGTAGTTACTAAATTATCTAACTGGATAAGTTGCCCCTTATCATTTCTTACATATACAGAACTCAAATCAAGAGGGTCTTTTCTATTGCTCACATCAAACTGACCAATTACTTGGTACTGTTTTCCATTCATGAAGAAGTAAGAGAAACGTTGCCC
The DNA here is from genome assembly GCA_029959615.1 of Flavobacteriaceae bacterium PS02338. GTDB lineage: Bacteria > Bacteroidota > Bacteroidia > Sphingobacteriales > Sphingobacteriaceae > Pedobacter. Next base: position 1,465,979 of record JASCOD010000001.1, read on the forward strand.
ACTTAATCCCAGCTGTAAAGTTTGGGCAATATCTACAATAGAAACACCCAAGTTTTTTGCTTTTTCTCTGTCTATGGTTAAGTTAATTTCTGGTTTGTTAAACTTCAAGTTTACGTCAGAAGTAGTAAAGGTAGGGTCTTGTGAAACCTCCTCCATAAACTGTGGAACTTTTTCACGCAATTTCTCGAAGTTTTGTGCTTGTATAATATAGCTGATTGGTAATCCTCCCCTTCTTCCCACCGAAATAGTGGGTTGTTGGGTTACAGTAACTTTTCCTTCGGTATATTTGCGAGTGATTTTAGTTAGCTTTTCGGCTACTTCCTTTTGGCTCTTTTCTCGGTCGCCTGGGTCAACTAAACCCATTCTTACAAAGCCTGAATTGGTAGAGCCCGCACCGCCAAAGCCAGGTGAGGTAATAGTAATATTTACATTTTTCTCAGGAATAGAATCTAACACCATCTGATTAACTTTCATCACAAATCTATCTGTAAAAGCAAAGGAAGAACCTTCCGGTGTACTTACGTTCATGTTGATGGCACTTCTGTCGTCGTAAGGTGCGGTTTCTTTAGGGAGTACTTTCCAAAATAGGAAAATTAGTCCTGCGCAAAATAAAATGATAGGTGCCGCTAACCAACGACGTTTTAAGAACTTCTCCAGATTTGCTTGATAACCTTCGTTTAATTTAACAAAATAAGGCTCTGTTAATGTGTAGAATTTGGAAGGTTTATGACCTCCTTTTTTCATCAAGTAAGCGTTAAGCATTGGAGTTAATGTGAGCGATACGAATGCCGATATCAATACCGCGGCACCAATGGTAACGCCAAACTCTCGAAACAGCCGTCCAACAAAACCCTGTAAGAAAATTACGGGTAAAAATACAGCCGCTAAGGTGATCGAAATAGAAATTACCGCAAAGAAAATCTCGTTTGAACCCTTGATGGCGGCTTCAATAGGAGAATAGCCTTCTTCTACTTTTTTGAAGATATTTTCGGTGACTACAATGCCGTCATCTACTACCAGACCCGTAGCTAATACAATGGCTAGCAGTGTAAGTACATTAATAGAAAATCCAAAAATGTACATGATGAAGAAAGTGGCAATTAACGATACCGGAATATCAATTAATGGTCTGAAAGCGATACCCCAATCTCTAAAGAATAGATAAATGATAAGAATTACCAATACTAAAGAAATCAAAATAGTTTCTGCCACTTCAGTTACGGAACTTTTGATAAATCTTGTAGTGTCTAAAGATACTTTGAGCTTGATATCCTCAGGCATATCGGCTTGAAGTTTATCAAATCGGGCATAAAACTCTTTGCTGATATCTAGGTAATTTGCTCCAGGTTGCGGAATTACCCCAATTGCTACCATTGGTTTTCCAGATTCGCGGAGTACTGTTTCCTCGTTTTCAGAACCAATTTCAGCCGTTGCTACGTCTTGTAAGCGGACTACGCTGGTACTATCATTTTTGATGATTAGGTTGTTGAACTGTTCCGCATTAGTTAGTTTTCCTAAGGTTTTAACCGTTAGTTCAGTGGCTGCACCGGTTAGCTTTCCTGATGGTAACTCTACGTTTTCTCTATCTAAAGCAGTAACAATATCTTGGGAGGTTAAACCGTAAGAAGCTAATCGGGTAGGATCAATTCTAATGCGCATAGCGTATTTGCGCTGTCCCATAATTTGCATGCTGCTTACCCCAGGAATGGTTTGGATCCTATCCGCAATTACATTTTCTGCGAAATCACTTAAATCCGTAACTCCTCGTTTATCACTTTGAATGGTCATAGAGATAATCGCTTCGGAGTTTGCATCAGCTTTACTCACAATGGGTAAGCCATCAATATCTTTAGGTAAATTTCTAGCAGCCTGAGATACTTTGTCGCGGACGTCATTTGCGGCTACGTCAATATCCTTCCCTAGATTAAACTCAACGGTAATATTGCTTGTGCCTTGGTTACTAGACGAAGTGATGTTCCTAATGCCGTCAATAGAATTGATAGATTTTTCTAGCGGTTCGGTAATTTGAGATTCGATGATGTCTGAATTGGCACCGGGGTATGAAGTTCGTACGGATATAATTGACGGGTCGATAGATGGATATTCCCTTATCCCCAAAAAATTATAACCAATTACTCCAAAAAGAATAATTACGAGGTTCATTACAATCGCTAGAACCGGTCTTTTTATACTGGTGGTCGAAATACTCATACCCTAATTCTTCGCTATTTTAACCTTTACGTCTGCATCTGGTTTTAGCGCCATTGCACCAGTTGTTAAAACCGTATCTCCGATATTTAATCCTGAAAGCACCAAAATCTGATCTGCAGTTCTAGTACCAGTTTCAATAGGTATTTGCTGTGCTTTTCCATTTTTAGAAACGTAAACTACTTTACCTTTTAACACAGGGATCACCGCTTCGGTCGGAATTAGAATGGCATCCTTAATGGTTGTTAATGCCAGCTTTACCTTGGCAAATGAACCAGGTAGCAGTTCGTTGTTACCGTTTGGTGCAAGTGCCTTAATTTGTAGTGTTCTGGTCTGCTCGTTGATACCGGGTTCAATAGCGAATACTTTTCCAGTAAAAGTCTTATTGCTGCCATCAATATTAAATGAAATACTGCTGTTTGTTTTTAATTGTGATACGTATTTCTCGGGGATAGAAAAATTGATTTTAACAGGATTGGTGCTTAGTAAGTTGGCAATTGTGGTGTTGGGAGTTAGGTATTCGCCAACTGAAATGTTGCGTAAACCAATTTTGCCACTAAATGGTGCAATGATACTTGTTTTGGCCAGCTGTGCCCTAATCAATTGCGCTTGTGACTTTAATGCCTGTAGCTCTGCTAAAGAGGTATCATATTCTTCTTGGCTAATTGCGCCTTTTTCTAATAATTGTTTTGCTCTGTTTTCGTTGCTGGCAGAAAGATTCTGTCTTGTTAGCGCCTCTCTAAGCTGCGCCTGTATATCCCTATCGTTAATTTTAACTAGTGTAGTGCCTTTACTTACATTACTTCCTTCCTTAAAAAAGATCCCAGTAACTAAGCCAGCTACCTCACTTCTTAAAGTTATGGCTTCATTAGCTTCTATACTTCCCGTAATTTCTAAGTTAGAAGAGAAGTCGGAATTTTTTACTACTATCCCATCTACATTCAGGGCGTTTCCACCTTTCCCTTTTCCTCCTTTGCTTGCACCAGCACCTCCGGAACCTCCGCTTTCAATCTTTTTATTTTCAGTTATCCTATAATAAACGAGATAGGCAAGTCCTAGTGCCAAAACGAGATAGAATATATATCTTTTTTTCATTAAAAGTTTTTAATAGCTGTAATTGGTTAGATATTGCATCTCTAATTAGCGAAATGAATACAAACAAAAATATCTAATTGTTTTACCATTGTAAAGATGTACTAACTATGTTACAGCACTTGGGGCATAAACATTTAGTAAAATTATTTTAAATTTTATTTTTGTGCCGACAGCTTGTCAATTTACCCACAAAGACACAAAATATACAAAGATGTTATAGTTTGTATGCTTACATATATAATATTTAAATGCTTCGTGTTCTTAAAATAAAATGAATGAAAAAAATACTAGGAGTAGCATTATTGCTAACATTAACAATGGCAGCGAAATCGCAAGTTAAAATTAATTTCGAGGTTTCTTTTAAAGAACCTCAGGCACATTATGCAGAAGTGCAAATGAATATGTCGGGCATTGCAGCAAAGGATTATGTAGATCTGAAAATGCCTGTGTGGACGCCTGGTTCATACTTGGTGCGTGAATTTGGTAAAAGTGTGGAGGATTTTACAGCTACAGTTAATGGTAAGCCTGCTAAAGTACAAAAGGTCACCAAAAACACATGGAGGGTTTTTAATGCAAAAGCGGCCGCAATTAAAGTGAACTACAGAGTTTATGCTTTTGAAATTTCTGTTCGTACTGCATTCATCGATGAGTCGCATGCTTTTCTTTCATCAGCAAGTATTTTTATGTATCCAGCCGGGATGATTAAAAATCCAAGTACAGTAAAAATTATACCATTTGGCAAATGGGATAAAGTAAATACGGGCTTAGAGCCAGTTGCTGGGCAGCAGTTTACTTACTATGCGTCAGATTTTGATATTCTTTTTGATAGCCCAATTGAAGTGGGTAATCAAGACGTGTTTGAATTTACCGCTGCTGGGGTAAAACACATTGTAGCCATGTATGGTGGTGGTAACTACGATAAAGAACGTTTGAAAGTAGATATGGCTAAAATTGTAGAAAGATCTACGGCTATTTTTGGAGACAATCCAAATAAGCATTACACGTTTATTGTACACAATTATAACAACGGAGGTGGTGGTTTAGAGCATTTAAATTCTACGGTTTTAGGTGCAACCCGAAATGCTTATGGAAATGAAAAAGGCTACAAAGATTTTCTCTCTTTGGTAGCACACGAGTATTTTCATTTATGGAACGTAAAACGATTACGTCCAATTGCTTTAGGTCCATTCGATTACGATAACGAAAATTATACAACCAACCTTTGGACTGCGGAAGGCTTTACTTCTTATTACGAAAATAAATTATTGATCAGATCAGAAATAACCAACCGTGATACTTTCTTGAACGATTTAATTGGAGGTTTGGGTACCGTAATTAATATACCTGGATCAAAAGTGCAATCTGCTTCTTCATCAAGTTTCGACGCTTGGATTATTGGTTATCGTCCTAATGAAAACTCAAAAAATAATTCCATCTCATATTACAGTAAAGGAGAAATTATTGGTTTATTAATGGATTTGGAAATAGCCAATGCAACTAAGGGCGCTAAGAGTTTAGATGATGTGATGAAAGCCATGTATGAAGAAGGTAAAACTCAAAAACGTGGTTACACGGATGCGGAATTTAAGGCAATGGTCGAAAAAATTAGTGGTATTAACTTTAGTGAGTTCTGGGAAAAATACATAGATGGGGTAGAAGATATTGATTTCGAGAAGTATTTTGCCTACGCTGGCATCAATGCGAAAAGAGAAATCGCTTTACCAAACAAGCCTTTTACAGGCGTATCACTGAAATTAGAAAGAAGTGTAGTGATTAGTGGTGTTTCAAGAAATTCACCGGGATGGATACAAGGTTTAAACGTTAACGATGAAATTTTAGCACTAGATGGTTCTACTATCGCAGATGAAATGCGCAGTGTAAGATTGCCAAACCCAAATCTGACTTTAGAAACATTGCCTACTATTGCTAAGAAGCAAGTTGGCGACATAGTTGAGGTAACGGTGAAAAGAGATGGCTTAGAAAAGAAAATCTCCCTGACTTTAAAAGAAAGCCCTAATATTCGTATCAAAGCAAGCTATGATGATAACGCCACTGCGCAGCAAATCGCTGTAAGAAAAAGGTGGATGGGTATCTAAACAAAAAAGCTCCGAATTTAATTCGGAGCTTTTTTGTTTTTATTGGTTTCGCTATTAAAAGGTAAATCTAAATCCGAAGCCAAATCTGCCCGCTTCAAATTCAGAGTTGTCACCAATCCAAGCATTTGGTCTCCAGTCAAACCCCATTTGAATAGGTGCACCTGGTATTTTAAAATCTAAACCTGCTTGAGGAATTAGAATGAAATTAGTTTGGCTATAGCCACCAGCGCTAAAGAAATTTATACCAGGACCGCCACCTACATGCCATTTTAAGCCAGGAGCTCCATTAATAGCGCCGTGATATTGATAGAAAGCTTGTAAACGTGTGCTATTTCCACCAAATAAAATCTCTGCCTGTCCGGCACCTGTAGCATTAAAGAAATGCTTGATAGAAGGGCCAACTAAAGTAGCACCGTTTCCGAAATCAAGACCTAGACCTAGAGCCGTCTTGTAATTTTGCGCATTCGCATTAGACAAATTCATTGTAAAAAAAGCTGCGCCAGCGATGAATGTTAAAAGTAGTTTTTTCATTTCTATAAGATTTGTTTTTAAATGGTAATGAAGCTATCATGACTTTGTTTTGTTATTGCTATCAATTCAAAAGTGATGATGGTTTCATAAAATGTAAATTGTTTATGTGTAATGAACACGGCATTACAACTTTTGTGCCTTTTGTACATTTGAAACAACAATAGCGTGTGTTTTTTGTTTTTGAAAGAGGAAAGCGAAGTGAAAAATAATTATGCTTGCATAGTATAAACTTCGTTTAAAAATCTTAAATTAGAATGTTTAACAGCTGGAAAAGGCTGTTTTTCAGTGTTTAGCCAATATAAATTAAAGCGTATGTCAATTTCAGTAACAAGGGTTTTCGATCTTTTAAAATATAATCAGGAGAAATTTTCAAAAGAAGAATTTATTAGCGGAAAGATTAACGGTGAGTGGGTCAAATACAGTACACAAAATTTTTGTGAAGTAACAGACAATTTAAGTAAAGGGCTTACTACTTTAGGTATTGGAAAAGGTTCGCGAGTAGCTATCATGGCAACTAATAGGCCTGAATGGAATATTGGAGATTATGCCATTATGCAACTAGGCGCTTATCAGATTCCCTTATACCCAACACTGGCTGAACACGATATTAAATTTATCATCGAAGATGCTGAAATTACAGTGGTTTTTGTTGGTGATAAACAGCTGTACGAGAAAATTAATAAGGTAAGTTCGGAGATCAAGCACGACATAAAAGTATATACATTCGATAAAGTGAATGGCGCTAATCATTGGGATGAACTGGTAGAAATAGGCAAGCAAAAAAATGAGATCGATCTAGAAACTTATCGAAAGGAAGTTGCACCTGATGATATTTTGACGCTCATCTATACTTCGGGTACTACCGGCACCCCTAAAGGAGTAATGCTTACGCATGATAATTTAGTACAGAACTTTAAAAAATCGGCAGTATTGCTTCCGCCAAATGTAACGCATGCGCTCAGCTTTTTACCGCTATCTCATATTTTTGAGAGGATGATTTCCTATCTATATGCTTATTTGAATATTGCTACTTATTATGCTGAAAGTATGGAAACCATCGTTGCTGATATTCAATTTGTGAAACCAAGTGGATTTTCTACGGTCCCTAGACTGTTAGAAAAAGTCTATGATAAAATAGTAGAGAAGGGAAAGGCTTTAACGGGAATTAAAAAAATGATTTTCTTTTGGTCTTTAAGCTTGGCAGAAAAATATGACACGGATAAAGGTTGGTGGTATACTTTTAAATTAGGTATTGCTAGAAAATTGGTGTTTAAAAAATGGCAGGAAGCTTTAGGCGGAAATATACAAGTGATCATTTCTGGCGGAGCAGCTTTAAACCCACGTTTGGCTAGAGTGTTTTGGGCCGCTGGTTTGCCGGTTTTTGAAGGGTATGGTTTAACTGAAACGTCGCCAGTAATATCTGTAAATCACTTTGATGCCATTAAATTTGGCTCGGTAGGTAAACCGATAGAAGGTGTAGAGGTGAAGATTGCTCAGGATGGAGAGATCTTGGTAAAAGGTCACAATGTGATGAAAGGGTATTATAATCGAGCAGATTTAACTAGCGAAACGATAGATGGAGAAGGTTGGTTTCATACGGGAGATATAGGTGAGTTTGCAGATGGTTATTTGAAAATCACCGATAGGAAGAAAGAGATGTTTAAAACTGCGGGCGGTAAATATGTTGCTCCACAGATGATAGAAAATAAGATTAAGGAAGCGCCACTGATTGAGCAAATTATGGTGTTAGGTGAAAATAGAAAATTCCCTGTGGCCTTGCTGGTCCCTAACTTTGAAACATTAAAAGGCTGGTGCAGGGTTAAAGGAATTGAGTATGGTAGTAACGAAACTATAGTAGATAATAAAGAAGTAAAAGAGAAGTTTCGTAGGCTAATTGATGACGCAAATAAAGAATTTGGTAAGTGGGAGCAAGTGAAGCAATTTGCATTGTTGCCAAAAGAATGGAGCATAGATGGGGGAGAATTGACGCCAAAATTGAGCTTGAAGCGAAAAGTAATTTTAGAAAAGAATAAAGAAATTATAGAAAAAATATATAAAGATGCAGAAAACTATCATCCAGACAGTAAGTAAAGGGATAAAAACGAGCACATTGTTTGCGATGGCATTATTATGCTTTAGCCAGGCAAATGCTCAGGTAGAAAAAGATAAAAATGTGAAAGCATTCGAGTTTTTATCAAACTCAAATTCACAGGATGTTAGAAAAGCGCAAGAATTTAAAAATGGAGCGGTAGTGTCTGCTCATCCAGAAGCTACAGCTGTTGGCGTAGAGATCCTAAAAAAAGGTGGTAATGCGGTAGATGCAACAGTTGCTGTTAAATTTGCGTTAGCGGTAGTTTATCCTAATGCAGGCAATATTGGCGGTGGTGGCTTTTTAATTTATCGCTCCGCTAAAGGTGAGTTGAACTCGATGGATTTTAGAGAAAAAGCTCCAGCTTTAGCTCAAAAAGATATGTATCTAGATATCAATGGCGATCCAATTTCTGAAAAGAGCAAAGAAGGACATTTGGCTGCGGGGGTACCAGGCACTGTTTCGGGAATGGTAGAATTACATAAAAAATACGGTAAGTTAAAATGGGCGGAATTGGTGGAGCCAGCTTATCAATTAGCTACTAAAGGTTTCAAGATTACTAAACAACAAGCTAATGAATTGAACAGATTGAAAAGCAAATTTCAGCAGTTTAATCCATTAGGAACAGTATTTATTAAAGGTGAAGGTGAATGGAAACAGGGCGATTTGTTGGTTCAGACAGAATTAGCAAATACCATGCGATTAATTCGTGATAAAGGACGTGCTGGTTTTTATGAAGGAGAAGTAGCCAATTACATTGTTGAGGAGATGAAAAGAGGTGGCGGTTTGATTTCAAAGGAAGATTTGAAAAATTATAAAGCTGCTTGGAGAGCCCCAATTTTAGGAGACTACAAAGGATATAAAGTAATTACGATGCCACCTACATCTAGTGGAGGTATAGCGCTAGTGCAGTTATTACAGTCGATAGCACCCTATCCTATTTCAAAATGGGGGCATAACTCAGACTCTACAACTCAGGTAATGGTTGAAGCAGAGAGACGGGCATATGCTGATAGAGCAAAACATTTGGGAGATCCAGATTTTTGGAAAGTACCGCAAAAAGAACTCTTAGAACCTGCCTACAACAAAAGTAGAATGGCAAATTTGAACTGGGATAAAGCGACACCAAGTACCGAGATTCAAGCAGGAGAATTTGCTAAAAAAGAAAGTGAAGAGACTACGCATTTTTCAGTAGTAGATAAAGAAGGGAATGCCGTTTCTTTAACTACCACTATCAATACTTCCTATGGCAACTATGTAGTGGTAAAAGGAGCAGGCTTCTTGTTAAATAATGAAATGGATGATTTCTCGGTAAAACCGGGAGTTGCTAATTATTTCGGTTTAATTGGTTATGAGGCGAATGCCATTGCTCCAAATAAAAGAATGTTAAGCTCTATGACGCCAACTATACTAGAAAAAGATGGAAAACTATCGATGGTGGTTGGAACTCCAGGTGGTTCAACTATTATCACCTCTGTTTTTCAAACTATTGTAAACGTGATTGATTTTGGAATGGATATGCAGGAAGCTGTAAACGCTAAGAAATTCCATCACCAATGGTTACCTGATAGAGTTGACGTTGAGCCTAAAGCATTAACTCCAGAAGTACAACAGAAATTAGAAGCAAAGGGATATACTTTTTATAAGCGTAACAGTATTGGCAGGGTAGATGCCATATTGGTTACTAAAAACGGAACTTATCAAACAGGCGCTGATCCGAGAGGAGACGACACCGCCGGAGGTTGGTAATATTATTGTGTAATAAATTAAGCGAGGTTAACGGATGTTGATCTCGCTTTTTTTGTATATGCCAGTAGATATGATCACCATATAATACCACTTAATTCTTCGTTTGTACAAAACCAAACCCTTTTCGTACAAAAACGAACCCTTCGGATACATCATGCATATAGCTTTGTAATAACCATTATAAAACCAAACGTGTATGAAAACTAATCGATCAATAGCTTTGCTATCGCCAACCACCTCAAACTCTAGAGTTTCTAAAACCTTCAAAGGGAAACCCAATATTTAAATCAATTGCTAGGAAATCCAAATAACTGAGGGCCAATTTTCTAATGGCATTTTGCTATAAACTTCTTTTTAAAAACTAATACTGGTTGCCAAAAGCAACTGGATACTCTTAAATACCTAAAAAAATAATATGAAAAAATTTTACTTGAAAACTTTGGGCGTGTTATGCCTAAGCTTGTTCGCTTTTAATATGAGCGCACAAATTACTTACTATGTTAAAACCGATGGTACTGGTGCTGCTGTCACAGCTACTGGTTGGGGAACTGCATCAAAAGACTTACAGGAAGTGATTAATACCGCCCAGTCTGGTGATAAGATTTTTGTGGCTATGGGCACTTATTTGCCAAACAGACCTGCAAATACGCCTACTGTAATAAATGCGAGCAGCAGAGATAATGCTTTTGTGCTTAAAAACGGTGTAAGTATTTATGGCGGTTTCGCAGGTACAGAGTCTAATGAAAGCCAACGGGTGGCTGGCAACATAACCATATTAAGTGGCGATTTAAGTGGGAACGATGTAGATGAAACTACTATAAATACTGCCAATTATATGACCCTTAATAAAACAGATAATGTATCTCATGTGGTACTAGCATTAGGTATAAGTACAGTAACAGTTTTTGACGGTTTCACAATAACCAAGGGTAATGCTTCTGCTACAAGTGTTGCGACAATAAATGTGAATGGACTTGATGTTGATAAGAGGTTTGGCGGAGGTATTTACGTTTTGGATGTTAGCGCAAACTTAACGATTTCCAATATTGTTGTGACAATTAATAGGGCAAATGGAGATGGTTATGGATCTTCTTCGGGCGGTGGCTTCTATATAAATAATAGTAGTCCAACAATTACTAACTGTGAGATCACTAAAAATTTTAATACACATGGTACAGCTCCTAAAACATCAGGTACTAATTATGGTTCTGGTATGTCGTTGGTAATGTCAAGTAGTCCAATAATTACTAATACTACTTTTTCCGACAATTTCGGTCTATATGGTGGAGCATTAAGCGCAAACGGTGGCAGCCCTAAATTTACAAACTGTGTATTTAAGCTTAACCGAGGAAATGGGAGAGGGGGAGCTATTGATATTCGTGGAGCTTCTCCAATATTTACTAATTGTTTGTTCTCAGAAAATAGTGCTGGTAGTGATGGAGGCGGTGGTGCCGTTTATAACTATTCTGGAAGACCAACTTTTTTAAATTGCATTTTCTATAAAAACGGTGCTAATGCAAGTGGTACAACAAAACCAATTAGCGCAGCATATGGAGGGGAAAATGGTAGTAATTATGGGGCAATTTTCATCAATAATACCTTTTATGAAAATCAAAATACCAGTACCGGAACTGCGGCAAATTATAATGCAGGGATACAGATTTTGGCAGTAAATAGTGGGGCGGCATTTTCAGATAAGAAAACCTACTTACATAATAATATTTTTTTTAGCAATACTGCGTTAAATAACGCAATTACACCGGATTTATTTGTTTCTAATCTGGCATTACTCGGGGGATTTAACAACAATATTATTCAGCAAACAGAATATGTTCCAACAGATCAAAATAATAAAATGAATATAGATCCATTGTTTATCAGTACTACTTTAGGGCATATAGGATTCTTAGCACCGAGTAATATCAGTTTGGCTAAGGATGCGGGTAATGATGTAGATAACTCCACTTCAGTTGATTTCAATGGTAGAGCTCGTAAAAATGGAGCTATTGATATTGGCGCTGTAGAATACTATGCTATATTACCAGTGTCATTTATCAGTTTTACAGCAAAGGCAATTACAGGTGGCTCGCAACTTAGCTGGAAAGCTGCTTCTGAAACAAATAACAAACAATATATCATTAGCCGTAGCACGGATGGTAAGAATTTTACTGAGCTGAAGAGAATTCAAGGTGTAGGCACAAGTGTCGAAGCGCAAAGCTATAGTTATGTAGATCAAACTACCGTTGGTGGTACTTATTACTATAAATTGGAACAGCAAGATTTAAATGGTGATATTAACTATTTGGCTACTAGGGTGGTGAAAATTGGGTTGTCTGCTAATCCTGTAAGTGCTTATCCTAATCCAACTCAAGGTGTTATAGTTGTTGATTTGCCTGCAGGTAATTATAATAAATATAGTGTAATTGCTTTACATGGCACTATTGTAATGAATGGTAACATAAGCAATGCCGATAAGCAGATAAGTCTTGATCTGTCTGGCTTGGCAGCTGGTACTTATGTTGTCAGACTAATTGGAACAAGTGATAATAAATCTGCGAGAGTGATAAAGCTATAATTATAGCATAAGCTAAGTTGGATACTGACCTCGTAAGTTTTAGAACTTACGAGGTTTTATTTTCTAATCTAATTCGATTTTGAATTTAGTGCAAATCAACACTTGGTCGAGTTATAGAATTATATTTATGATTGAAGCAGAAGGGGGTAGCATTAGGAATTATTTTAGTGAAATAAATAGAAATTTCACATCGTTAATAAAATAAAACTGTCTGATTATTCGTTTATAATTACTCCTCTCTCGTTAGAAGTGTATAGCAAAGTACACACTTTTTAGTGCTAAGTATTTTTCTTGAAGTTTTGCAAGTATTTGTTTGTAAGTGAATTGTGTTTTTTTTGGGAGATTTGTATCATCTTTTGGTACAGGTATTGACTAATGATTGGCATTAAACAGAAGCTTATAAAGTCAATAATTATGAAACTAAATCTCTTAAAATTTTTCCCAGTTGCAATAGCTGGACTAATAATCGGAAACAATGCTCAAGCACAAGAAAGTGCAGGGCAAAAACCATCTTTTAAAACTTGGTCTATTGGTGTAAATGCAGGTGCTCTAACAGGCGTTTCTCCCCTTGGAGGCCAAAATGACTTCTCAAAATGGAAATCAAGCTTAGGCTATGGTCTTTACATCAAAAAACAAATTACCCCTGGATTTGCGTTACGTTTAGATGGGGTTAGGGGTACCGTTAAAGGTGATAATTCTGAGCCATTTAACGATGGATCTGCCGCTCCAGTGACAGGTTTCAGTTCTTATGAAACTGATTTAAGGTATTCGGCGAGTTTAAGTGCTCAGGTCAACATGGTAAATTGGAGCATGTTTAGCCAATCGAACAATGCTCAATTGTACGCATTAGCAGGTGGTGGTTTGGTTAACTATGAAACTACTACAGTTGCTACAGGTTCTACCACCGAAGTAACTGGTCCGGCAGTAAACAAATTGGTTATCCCTGTAGGTGTTGGTGCTAAATTTCGTTTGTCAGAAGGTATCAACTTTGATCTAGGATGGACTATCAACTTTGTTGATGGAGACAAATTTGATGGTGTAGTTGCTAGAGGCAACAATGATAAGTATAACTACGGTTACGCTGGTTTAGAGTTTGCTTTGGGTAGCGGAAAACAATTGGCTTTCTATAGCCCAGTTGCTGCAACTTACGAAGAGGCATTATCTGCAAAAAATACAGCAAATGCTTTGAAGTCTGATTTAGATGCGCAAAAAGCTGAAAATGCAAAATTGCGTAACGAAATGAGTGATCTATTAAAAGATAGCGATGGTGATGGTGTAGCTGATAAGTTAGATAAATGTCCTAACACACCAGCTGGTACGGTAGTAGATGGATCTGGCTGTCCATTAAAAGTTCCTGCTCCTCAAATTACAGAGCGAGTAATAGTTACAGAAGCTGATCGTAAAGTAGTTAAAGACGCAATTTCTAACTTGGAATTTGATTTAGGAAAATCAACTATCCGTGAAAAATCTTTCCCTACATTAAATAGAGTAGCTGCTTTATTGGTAGAGAAAAACTTTAGCTTAAAATTAGCTGGTCACACAGATATCACTGGTTCTAGAGAATTAAACTTACGTTTATCTAAAGAAAGAGCTGAATCGATTAAAGCTTATTTAGTATCTCAAGGAGCTAATGCTTCACGTATCGAAGCTACAGGATATGGTCCAGATCAACCAATTGCTACAAACAAAACTGCCGAAGGTCGTCAGCAAAATAGAAGGGTAGAGTTTACACTTTACTAATTAATACAAATCTTACTTATGAACCAGAAGAGCCCCGAAGTAAATTCGGGGCTCTTCTGGTTTTAATATTTTCTATTGACATGCTGTAGGAGCAAAATCAAATTTTCCTCTTTCAAAATTAATAGGTTTATCTTTTGCGAAGTATGACCTTCCATATGCAGTTTCAATTACACCAACCCCCATCTTCAAATGGTTTTCCTGCTTAATAAACGCTAAAGGATTAGAGAACTCCTGTGGATTTTGTCCGGTTTTAAAGCTATAATCAACGTATAGGGTATCACCTTTAAACTTGCCTCTCACAATTCCATTGTTTTGAGGTTTCTCAGCATAGTTAATAACTAAATCTCCTACGACATCAATACTATCAATTATTTTGATGTTTAAAATGGCGCTATCGCCTTCAAAAGAAGAAGTATAACATTGCTTTACCGTATCTCTCACAACGTTGCTCGTTTCATTTTTCGATTGATTATTTCCTCCTTGACCGCAACTATAGATTAGCGGTAGTGCTAAAAAGGCCCATGCCAAATGTTTAATGTTCTTTTTCATCGTTATAAATTTAAAAGTATCACTGAAGTTAACGAGTTAATATTCGTATGCTGTTAAATTACAAATATTAAGTTTAGTTTTTTCTCAATGATGATGATGGTAATTGAAATCCATAAAAAAAGCACCCTTTATTAGGGTGCTTTTAAATGAATAAGTTTTAGCTTACCAGTATAATGTGTATAAGGCCACAATCGCGCCAATAACTAACAATGCGCCAACGGCAAATTTAGCATCGGTTCTGAACATCTTTGTATCTACCTCAAGACCATTTGATGCAATACCTTTTTTGTGGTCGATAATGCTGATGATATACATTCCAATGACAGCGAAGATGAATACAAAGCCCATTCTATCTAAGAAAGGTATTTCGTAAATCAAACTGCCGTCTTTTTGTAAGACTTGTTTAGAAAATCCCATTGGACTTAAGAACGCTAGGTCGGCAAATTTTGGTAGTACTTTAAAGAATACGGATAAAGCAAAACCACCAATGGTAGCAAATAAAGCGGCATTACTCGTTGTTTTCTTCCAGAAAAAACCAAGGATAAACATGGCAAATATACCTGGTGAAACGAAACCTGTATATTCTTGAATAAATTCGAAACCGCCTTTTTTATCTATACCTAAAAATGGTGCAATAAGCACTGCTAATAACATAGAAATGATAATGGCAGCCCTGCCTATCCAAACTTGTTTCTTTTCATCAGCTTCTGGATTGATTTTCTTTTTGTAAATATCTAAAGTGAAAATAGTAGCGATACTATTTGCTTTTCCTGCTAATGATGCTACCACCGCTGCTGTAAGTGCTGCAAATGACAAGCCTTTTAAGCCAGATGGTAGTAAGTTTAGTAAAACTGGATAGGCTTTATCTTGAACCAATTCTCCATTCACCATCATCTCTTGTTGGAAATAGCCATTTTTGAATAACACATAAGCAGCAATACCTGGTAATACTACAATAACCGGCATCAATAGCTTAAGAAATGCTGCAAATAATATTCCTCTGCGGGCAGTTTTTAAATCGGCACCTAAGGCTCTTTGGGTAATATATTGATTACAGCCCCAATAGTTAAGGTTTACAATCCACATACCGCCTATCAATACCGTTAATCCTGGTAAGCTAATGTAATGGGCATTGTCAGGTTTGAGTATCATGTGGAAATGATCGTCTGCATGTTTGGTGATATAGTTAAAACCTTGAATAGCACCCTCAGCACCGAAATGTTTAGCTACTAAGTCTAATGCTAAATATGTCGTCGCTAATCCACCTAAAATTAAAAAGAACACTTGTATTACATCGGTATAGCCGATTACTTTCATTCCTCCTAAAGTGATGATTACTGCGAAAACTGCCAAGAAAATCATACATGCAGTTAAACTAATTCCAGATATACTGCTGATGGCCAATGCGCCCAGAAATAGGATGGAAGTGAGGTTTACCACCACATAGAGCATCAGCCAGAACACGGCCATGATCATGGCTACGGTGCCGTTGTAACGCTGGTGCAGGAATTGAGGCATGGTATAGATCTTGTTCTTCAGATATACCGGAATGAAGAATACGGCTACCACGATCAGCGTCGCCGCTGCCATCCACTCATAGGTGGCAATGGCAAGTCCCATAGTGAAACCGTTGCCGCTCATGCCTATGAACTGTTCTGCGGAGATATTGGAGGCGATCAGTGATGCCCCGATTGCCCACCAGGTAAGGGAACCCTCTGCCAGGAAATAGTCTTTGGAATCTGATACCTTGGATTTTTTCTTGTAATAGATGTAGAAGCCATAGGCTGCAACAATTACAAAGTATATAAAGAACACGATATAGTCCTTTATATCTAGTACATTATTGTTCATTTAGTTCTGGTTTATTTATGGTTAGGTGTTTGTTAACAATCAAATGTATTATTCGTAAGTTATAAAAACAATAGCATAGGTGTTAAAAGTACACTTAGCTTTTAGCTAAGTGTACCTAGGAAATTAAATATATCTATTGATTACATTCTCTAAATATTCTTGTCTGCCGCTTAGTGTAGCAGGTTCGCCATTTTCAGCAGCATAGTTCCTAAGGTCTTCTAAGCTTAAAAGTCCCTTTTCAAATTCGGCACCTTTTCCACTATCGAAAGAAGCATAACGATCTGTTCTAATTTTTTTGTAATCAGATTTTTGAAGGATATTGTCCGCGGTAATTAAAGCCCTGGCAAAAATGTCCATTCCACCAATGTGCGCATAGAACAAATCTTGTTGATCAGTGGAGTTTCTTCGGATTTTAGCATCGAAATTAACGCCGCCGCCTTGTAAGCCACCACCTTCTAAGATAATTAACATTGCTTCGGTAAGTTCGTTGATATCGTTAGGAAATTGATCGGTATCCCATCCATTTTGGTAATCACCACGGTTGGCATCGATAGAACCCAACAGACCATTGTCAACTGCTACCTGAAGTTCATGTTGGAAAGTATGTCCGGCTAAAGTGGCGTGGTTTACCTCTAGGTTTAATTTGAAATCCTCTAATAAGTCATACTGTTGTAAGAAGGATTTTACTGTTGCCGCATCATAATCGTATTGGTGTTTTGATGGTTCGCAAGGTTTTGGCTCAATGAAGAAAGTGCCTTTGAAGCCGTTTTTACGAGCGTAGTCTTTTGCGGTATGCAAGAATTTAGCTAAGTGTTCTTGCTCACGTTTCATGTTTGTGTTTAACAAGCTCATGTAACCTTCTCTTCCTCCCCAAAATACATAGTTTTCACCACCTAAAGCAATGGTTGCATCTAACGCAGCTTTGACTTGTGCACCTCCATGCGCTAGCACATGAAAATCAGGATTGGTTGAAGCACCATTCATATAGCGTTGGTGACTGAATAAATTAGCCGTTCCCCAAAGTAGTTTCACGCCGCTTTCTGCTTGTTTTTCTTTGGCATAATCAACTATGGCCTGTAAACGACGTTCATTTTCAGCTACGTTATCCATATAATCAACTAAATCTACATCGTGGAAACAATAGTAAGGCAATTGCATTTTGGTAATGAACTCGAAAGCCGCATCCATTTTGTCTTTTGCACGTTCTACGGCATCGGTTTTTGTATCCCACGGGAAAATATGAGTTGGGCCACCAAATGGATCGGCACCGTTTCCGTTGAATGAATGCCAATAAGCACAAGCAAATTTGAAGTGTTCGTTCATGGTTTTACCTGCAACTACTTTATTTGCATCGTACCATCTAAAAGCAAGTGGATTGTCGCTTTCTAGCCCTTCATATTTAATTTGGCTGATGCCACTAAAAAATTCTTTTTCTCCTTTAACTACTTTTGTCATTGTTTCTTTTTTTTGATTTGGTTGATGGTTTATAGACGATGGATCATGTTTGATAGCTCATAGACTTATTTCAAGGTTCAAAGCCCTCAACTATGATCTATTGACCATCAACGTTTCAGTTCTTTAATTAATATTTCTTTCCAATCCTGATAAATTGGCTCGTATGCTGTTGTATTTTTAGGTTCAATATATTTTAATACCTGATGGTTGGTAAACGCTTCGCTAGCATCTTTGAAAATTCCTGCGCCAACACCAGCTCCCAATGCAGCACCAACGCTACCATCATTATCATATAGTTCTACTGGCACATTGGTAACATCAACAAATGTTTGCGCAAATAAATCACTTAAAAATAGATTTGCTTTGCCCGCCCTAATTACTTTTGGTTGCATATCATTCTCACGCATAATATCTAATCCGTATCTAAAAGCAAATGCGATACTTTCTTGAACTGCTCTGAAAATGTGAGATTGTTCATGTGTGTTGAGGTCAATGCCTACAAATTGTGCTCCTGTATATTTATTGTTTAACATTCTTTCTGCACCGTTGCCAAAAGGTAAAGCCCTTAACGATTTGCTTCCAATTGGAGCTTGTGCTGCGATATGATTTAATTCATTGTAGCTTAAATACGGAGCGAAGGTGTGTTTTGCCCAACGATACATACTGCCAGTGCCATTAATACAAAGCAATACGCCGGTTCTAAGGTTTTCTGGGTTATAATTGACATGAGCAAAAGTGTTTACTCTTGATTGCTTGTCGTAAGTGAGTTGGTCGCTTACACCATAAATTACACCGGAGGTGCCTGCTGTTGCGGCAACTTCTCCAGGTTGGAGTACATTTAGGGATAAAGCATTATTGGGCTGGTCACCAGCTTTATAAGTCACAGGAATACCAGCAGTTAAGCCCAATAGACTAGCGATGCCTTCTCTTACCTGCCCGTGGGATGAAAATAAAGGCCTGATTTCTGGAATTACATTTTTATCCAAATCATAGTAGTTCATTACATCTTCTGAGATTTGATTCTTTTGAAAATCCCAGAATACACCTTCCGATAGTGCAGAGATGCTAGTGGTAATTTCTCCGGTAAGTTTCATCGCAATGAAATCCCCTGGAAGCATTATCTTATCTATGCTATTATAGATTTCAGGTTCATTTTCTTTTACCCAAGCTAACTTAGAAGCTGTGAAGTTTCCGGGCGAATTAAGAAAAGTGGATAACGATTTTTCATGACCTATGCTGTCAAAAGCCTTATTTCCTAAATCTACAGCTCTACTGTCGCACCATATAATCGAGTCTCTTAGTACTTCTTGATTTTTATCAACTACCACCAAACCGTGCATTTGGTATCCAATGCCAATTGCTTTAATTTCCTTAGGATTGAAAACCTGCAATGCATTTAATTTTAAGATTGCCTGCTGTGTATTGTGCCACCAATCCATAGGCGATTGTTCTGCCCAGCCCGTCTGTAGAGATTTGATCGGTGTCTCTTCCTCGGGATATTGAACTGTCGCAACGCTTTTCTGGGTGGCTGCTTCTACAACTGCCACCTTTATAGAAGAAGTGCCTATGTCAATACCTAATAAATACATGTTGGTTTATAAATTATATTGGTTTTATGCAAACGGTTGCATAAAGATAGATTTTAAATTAATAATGTCAAATTATTTATAAAAAAGTTTTGAAGATGGAAGGAACCAAACAGATGCTTTTACGAAATTCTTACTTACTCAGAATACCGGGAGGTAGCCATGATGGTGAGATTAGTTGCGTTTTATTTGAGTAATGATTAAGGAAATTTTTGCTAGTTTGATAAAATGTCTAGCAAAAATTAAAATCATTTATAATGCAACAATTCAGAAAGTTGTATAGTGCAATGCAACCGATTGTTTTTGTTGTTATTCTAACAGAAGATCTTCATCGTCGTCAGTTAAGCTGAGCTGTATGCTATCGCTTCCTGCAATACCTTCAATAGATCCTCTAACATGAGCAGCATTTAATAATACTTTATCGAGCTGCTTTTCTCTAGCTTTCCACATTTTTTCCATTGCATCTCTTTCCCTCTGGATAGACAATTTCATGCTCATAAACCCTTCCCTGATGGCTTTCCATTGCTCCGAAAACTCATTGCTAGTTAGGTAATCGTACAACATATGCATTTTATCACCTTTATTATCTTGAGATTTTGCCGCATTAAATAGACGTAAAATGCCATCACGTAAAACTGCGGATAAAGCTTGCACTTCATTAAAAGTACATATCCAAACGCCATCTCTTAGGCCGAAGCAATTCATATCCTTAGGCATGTTTTGAGTAACTAGTACGGCAATCTCTGCTCCTTGGCTTCGCATATCAGTTTTCAATTTTTCTACCCATTCATTAGAAAATGCCACAGTACGCTTACTTTCATAAATGATATGGCCACATTCCTGACCAAAATTATTTCTTACCGTTTGGATACAGTCGGCACCACGAACGCCTTTGCCAACTTCTTGTACCAAATCGAAAGGGAAAGAGCTACGCAAAAGTTCTTCTAAAGCCAATTCCTGGATTTCTCCTTGTAACTGCATCGAACCCTGTTCAGCTTTACGCTTCATCTCTTCAGCTAGCTTTTTTTGGTCTTCAAGTTGTTTCTCCTTTTCAGCCAATTTCATCTTAAACTCGTGTTCTGCATTTTGTAAACGCTGGCTTTCGATAGCACGAATGTCAACAGCCATTTTTTCACGCTCTTCTGCCATTTTCTTTTGGATATTGAGCTCCATTTCTTCTTCCTTTCTCTTCATCTCGTTGGCCAATTGCAGGTATTCCAATTCTTTCTGACGAGCAGTTTTCAGCTTTTCCTCGTTCTCTTTATTGGCATCATCTAGCATTTTCAGCTTGTTTTCAAAATCAGCACTGATAGATTTACGTAAGTTTTCGCTTACCGATGCCTGCAAGGTTTCCTTTTCTTTAGTTAGGCGTTGTTCAAAAGCGAGTTCCTGCTGTCTTTTTTGTGTTTCAAAAAGCTCTTCCTGTTGCTTCTTTTGTAATTCTAGCGTTTGAGCCTTTTTATCAAATTCTTCCTGTTGTTTCTTCTTGAACGAAGCCATCTGCTCACGCAGTTCTTTCTTATATTCTTCAGCCATCACTTCTTCGATGGGAAAAGCATGGTTACAATTAGGACATTTGATTTCTGTGGACATATGATATGATTTTTTAAAAAAGAATATCAAAATTAAGCATTGTTAGTCACAGATACACAGATAATATTATATAAAGAGGGAGAAGACTAAGGAAATTTTTCAGATTACATATTATCGATATCTGTGCTTCTGTGGCAATTTATGTACTTTTGTAGACCAACCAAAACAAATGTTCACTAGTATTTTAAATGCCTATAAAACCTCGTTTTCTGGTCTTAGCCGACAAACGTGGATGCTCAGTATTGTAATTTTAATTAACCGTTGTGGCTTTATGGCAGTGCCGTTTATGGGACTTTACGTTACGCAGGCATTGCACAGACAAGAATCTGATGCAGGAATTATCATCTCACTTTTTGGCGTAGGGTCTATTTTAGGAGCCGCCGCAGGAGGTAAGCTCACAGATGTTTTCGGTTACAGACCAGTACAAATCTTGGCTTCGTTAATTGGCGGGCTTTTCTTTCTGTTGTTCGCCATAGTAGAAGATTTTACTTGGCTCTGTGTTTTGGCGGTGGTTATCAGCTTCTTTTCTGAAGCATTTAGACCAGCCAATTATACAGCTATTGCTTCTTATGCAGCCGAAGGAACAGAAACTCGTTCGTATTCTCTCAATCGTTTGGCAAATAATATTGGTTGGGCTTTTGGAATAAGTATGGGTGGTATCATCGCATCCTATAATTACAAACTCTTGTTTATTGTAGACGGAGGAGTGAGCGTTTTGGTAGCCATTGTGATTTTCTTTTCGCTGCCGGCGAAGAAATTGCAAAGAAAAACGGCACAAGAGAAGAAAGATATGAATGTGCGTAAACCTTGGAACGATGTTCCATATATTAAATTTCTGATTCTATGCGCCATGTTTACCACTTGTGCATTTTTGATGTTTAGGGTAGTTCCAGTTTTTTATAAAGAAGTTTGGCATTTAGATGAAGCTTTAATAGGCATTATTTTGGGGATTAATGGAGTAGTGATTGCATTGGTAGAAATGGTAATGATCACTAAGATTGAAAATAAAAGATCTCCTATATTCTACATTGTACTTGGAGTAATTATCGTATGCTTCTCATTTGCGGTGCTAATGTTGCCGAGATTCTATCCTATCGTTTTAGCGGTAATTAGTATTTTGCTATTTACTTTTGGAGAGATGTTTTCGCTGCCTTTCTTCAACACCTTTGTGGTGAAACGGAGTAACGAATATAACAGGGGTATTTACGCTGCAGGTTATACTTTAAGCTGGTCGGTGGCGCAAGTAGTAGGGCCAACCAGTGGATTTTACATAGCAGAGAAATTTGGGTACAATGTACTATGGATTTCCATAACGATGTTACTGTTATTATGTGCTTATTTTTTTAGCAGATTGAGGCTGATTAATGATTGAGAAGAAAAATAAAAAAATTAAAACCTTTTAGGGAAAGCTTTGTTTTACCACAGATATCATAAAACTTTTTACCAAAGTATAAACTATTTAAATTAATCACGCACATGAAAAAGCGCATTCACGTTCTAGAAGATGACAAAGACATTGCTTTCATAATCGAATTTTTATTGAAAGATGAAGGTTATGAAATCCAAGTTTCATCTACCTTTAAAGAATTAAGAGAAAAGTTAAACGATTCGATCCCAGATTTATTCATTTTAGATGTAATGTTGCCAGATGGAAACGGTTTGGATATTTGTAAAGATTTGAAGAACGATGCATTTACGAAACACATTCCAGTAATCGTAATGTCGGCAAATGTTCGCAATGCAGAACTTAGTGAAGCATCAAGTCCGGATGATTATATCAGCAAGCCTTTTGACTTAGATTATATCGAAAATAGAATTAAAAGACTGATAGGCGAAAAAAAAGTAGCTTAGTAAATTTTTAGTCAAACGAATATGAAGGCCCATTCTAATTAATTAGAATGGGTTTTTTTATTGCTTTTTACGTGATGTTGTTCGGCAGCGAAAAATTTCTGACAAATAAATGATAGGTAAAATTAAAACTGTTTATACTTTTGCTTAACAGTGTTAGATTTTTATAACGCTTTAAAGATGGGAAGTAAAGAAAGAATTCAGCGACAAAAAGAAGATACCCGTAAGGGTATTTTGGATGCTGCTTTACAAATTGTGAAGCAGGAAGGCTGGGCTGCTTTAAGTATGCGTAAGATTGCCGATGTAATTGAATACACAGCTCCAATCATCTACGAATATTTCCCAAACAAAGAAGGTATCCTTTTAGAATTGACCAGACAAGGCTATATCAATTTAGGTTTGAAGGTTAAAGAAGCTAGAGATAGTAAGACCGATCCGGAAGAACAACTTGAATCGATGTGGCTTGCTTATTGGGATTTTGCTTTTGCAGAAAGCGAATTTTACCAATTGATGTATGGCGTACAGGTAAACTGCTGTGAAATGTATAAGAAGATGCCAGAAGCAGAGTACACTACTGACTTGTTTTATGATGCAATTGAAGTATTGCTCGTTAAGCAACCTGTATCGGAAGATGTTTCTTGCTTGAAGTATTATACATTCTGGTCGCTAATTCACGGTTTAATTTCCCTGAATTTAGTTCAAAAAGGAGCTAATGACCAGATCAATCAGGAGATTTTAAGAAGCGCAATTAAAGCTATTATTAAGACCATTAACGACTAACATTTTTTTTGCCCTTTCATTTAACAGTGTTAGATTAATTATTAACGTAAAATAAAACATTAAAAACCCCAATCATATGAATCATATATACAAACACGCACCTGAATCTAACGGTGTTAAATTATTTAACGAATGGATTATTCTATTAGTTGCCGCTGTGGTACTGTTTCTTTCGAGTTGCACAGGAAATGCAGAACCAATGGCATTAGCACCTGCGCCTTTGTTGCCAGTAGCTACCGTAGCTGCGGGTGAACAAAAAACTTTTGTGGATTACCCAGCTGCAATACAAGGAACTACAGACGTTGAAATAAGACCTCAAATAGCAGGCACTATCGATCGGATTTACGTAAATGAAGGCCAGCTGGTGAGCAAAGGTCAGCTGTTGTTCCAGATATCTGAACTGCCATTTAAGGCACAATTAAATAATGCAAAAGCATCATTACAGGCTGCACAAGCTGCGGTTTTAAATGCACAGCTGGAAATAGATAAGTTAACGCCTTTAGTACAAAGCAAGGTAGTTTCAGATTTTCAATTGAAAACAGCAAAAACGACTTATCAAATCTCCTTAGCTAATGTAGAACAAGCCAAAGCTAATGTAAATAGTGCGCAAATTAATTTAGGTTACACTCAAATTAAGGCAACAAGCAGTGGTTATATTGGTCGGTTGCCTAAAAAGCAAGGTAGCTTAGTTTCTCCTTCAGACCCGGAAGCGTTAACCCAACTTTCTGATGTGAACCAAATTTATGCCTATTTCTCTCTATCTGAAACTGATTTTATCAATTTCAATGCTAAATACGCAGGAAATTCTGTAGCAGATAGAATCAGTCATTTGCCAGCAGTTTCGTTGGTTTTAGCAGATCAAAGTTTATATCCTGTTAAGGGAAAAATAGATATGATCAATGGTCAATTTGATAAAACTACTGGGGCTATTACTTTGAGGGCCGTTTTTACTAATTCAAAGGGCTTACTAAGATCTGGCAATACGGGTAAAGTAAGGTTAGGCTTGTCACACGACAATACCATATTGGTTCCTCAATCTGCTACAATAGAAATGCAGGATAAGATTTTTGTGTTCGCTGTCGGAAAAGACAACAAAGTTAGTAAAGTCGCTATCGCTATTGATGGTAAAAATGGAACCGACTATTTAATCAAAGACGGCTTGAAATCGGGAGACCAGATTGTTTTAAGTGGTTTAGATAAACTTCAAGATGGACAATTGATTCAGCCAGAGAAGAAAGCAGAAAAAATCGCCCAGTTAATTTCTAAAAAATAAGAATAAAAATAATGTTTAAGATATTTATACAACGGCCAGTACTTGCCACTGTTATCTCCATTTTATTGGTGATACTTGGGGTACTTGGTTTAACTAAATTGCCGCTACAACAGTTTCCTGATATTGCGCCACCATCGGTTTTGGTGACTGCGGTATATCCAGGAGCTAACGCTGAGACTGTTTTGCGTTCGGTGGCACCATCAATAGAAGAATCAATAAATGGTGTGGAGAACATGACCTACATGAGCTCTACGGCAAGTAATGATGGTACCTTAGCTATCACTGTGTTTTTCAAGCTGGGAACCAATGCGGATCAGGCGGCAGTAAATGTTCAGAACAGGGTGGCTCAAGCTACAAGTCAGTTGCCAGCGGAGGTTGTACAGCAAGGTATTACCACTGCCAAACAACAGAATAGCTTTATCATGGCTATCGGTATGTTTACTGAGGATGAGGCAAAATACGATCAAACCTTTGTAGCTAACTACGCACAAATCAACATTGTTCCGGAAATCAAAAGGATTCCTGGAGTTGGTGCGGCTAGTATTTTCGGTGGGGTAAAAGATTACTCGATGCGCGTTTGGTTAAATCCAACACAAATGGCTACTTATAAAGTGACACCGAACGAAGTAATGGGCGCTATCCAAGATAAAAGCTTAGAAGCAGCTCCAGGTAAGTTTGGTGAGCGTAGTAAGGAAGTTTTTGAATATGTAATTAAGTATAAAGGCAAACTCACTAAACCAGAAGAATATGAAAATATTGCTATCAGAACAAATTCAGATGGTTCTATACTCCGTTTAAAAGACGTTGCGAGGGTAGAACTTGGTGCTTATTCTTACAATAGTTTAACTCGTTTAAATGGACAAAAAGGGATTGTAATCGGCGTAATTCAGTTGGCTGGATCTAATTCTAACGACATACAAATTGCCATTAATAAGCTAATGGAAAAGGCTTCAAAAGACTTTCCAAAAGGAATTAAACACAACATTTTCTACAGTACAAAAGTAGCTTTAGATCAATCTATAGATCAAGTGATTCATACGCTGATTGAGGCATTTATTTTGGTGTTTATTGTTGTATTTATCTTCTTGCAAGATTTTAGATCGACACTTATTCCTGCTATTGCGGTACCTGTAGCTATTTTGGGTACGTTTTTCTTTATGCAGTTGTTTGGATTTTCTATCAACTTGCTAACCTTGTTCGCTTTAATTTTAGCCATTGGTATTGTAGTAGATGATGCGATTGTGGTAGTGGAAGCGGTACACGCTAAAATGGAGCACAAGCATCTGTCGCCTAAGTTGGCTACACACGAAGCCATGAGCGAAATTACTGGAGCTATTATTTCCATCACGTTGGTAATGGCAGCGGTATTTTTACCAGTTGGTTTCATGGAAGGTTCTACGGGATTGTTCTATCGCCAGTTTGCCTTTACTTTAGCCATTGCGATTGTAATTTCTGCGGTTAATGCTTTAACGTTAAGTCCGGCATTGGCGGCGTTATTTTTAAAAGATAACCATTCTGGCGCTGCAAACCATGATGAGCCTGTAGCTAAAAAAGGATTTAAAGAAAAATTCTTCAGTGGTTTTAACAGCAGTTTTAATTCCATGACCAACCGTTACGTAAATAGCTTAAGGTTCTTGATTAAAAACAGATGGTTAAGTCTAGGTGGTTTAGCATTGATAACATTAGCGACTATTTGGATGGTGAAAACTACGCCGTCTGGTTTTATTCCAACAGAAGATCAAGGTTTTATTGCCATTTCGGTATCAACGCCTTCTGGAACTTCGTTAGATGGAACCCAAAAAGTAATGACCGATGCGGAGAATACGTTAAGAAAATTAGAGGCATCGAGATTTGTAACTGCAATTTCTGGGTTCAACCTATTAACCAATTCAACCAGTCCTTCAGCAGCCGTTGTTTTCGTATTGCTTAAACCAACAGAAGAAAGAGGTAAGGTGAAAAACATTGACGAGATCATGAACCAAGTAAGGGGAGCATTAGGTAGTATATCTGGTGGAAGTTTCTTTGTGTTCAGTTTCCCAACAGTTCCTGGTTTTAGTAACGTAGAAGCTTTAGACTTGGTTTTACAGGATAAAACTGGAGGAAAGCTGGATAAGTTTAGTGGCATTTCGCAGAACTTTATTGGCGAGCTGATGAAACAACCTGCAATTGCTGTGGCCTTTACGAGTTTCAAAGCCGATTATCCTCAACTAGAGCTAGATATTAACCAAGAAAAAGCAGATCAGCTAGGGGTAAATGTGAAGGATATTTTGCAAACCATGCAGGCTTATTTCGGTAGTGCACAAGCATCAGATTTTAACCGATTTGGTAAGTATTACAGGGTAATTGTACAAGCTGATATTGCAGATAGGGCAGATCCTGCATCGATAGACCGAGTGTTTGTGAAGAACAAAACTGGCGAGATGGTGCCTATCAATACCTTGGTAACTTTACGTCGTATTTACGGTTCTGAAACGGCATCGAGATATAACTTATTTAATTCTATTTCTGTAAATGCGATACCAAAGCCAGGCTTTAGTTCTGGAGATGCCATTAAGGCGATTGAAGAGGTAGCAGCTAAACACTTGCCAGCAGGCTACAGCTACGAATTCTCTGGTCAAACGAGAGAAGAAATTTCTTCTGGTGGACAGTCTGCAGTAATTTTTATGTTGTGTTTAGTATTTATCTACTTTTTGTTAGCAGCGCAATACGAAAGTTATTTATTGCCATTGGGTGTGATATTGTCAATTCCAGTAGGTGTATTTGGGGTTTTTGTAGCCATCGGCTTTACTGGAATAGCGAACAATATATACGTACAAGTCGCACTAGTAATGCTAATTGGATTGCTGGCTAAAAATGCCATTCTAATTATTGAGTTTGCCGTACAGCGAAGAAGAGCTGGTAAGCCGTTATTAGCTGCTGCATTAGAAGCTGCAAAATTAAGATTGCGTCCTATCATCATGACATCTCTTGCCTTTGTAGTAGGATTAGTTCCAATGATGTTTGCTTCAGGACCATCAGCACAAGGTAATCACAGTATCAGTATTGGTGCAGCTGGAGGGATGGTTTCTGGGGTAATTTTAGGATTGTTCATCATTCCGGTGCTCTTTATCATCTTCCAATATCTACAAGAAAAAGTAACTGGTGTACCATTGGCGGTAACTAATGCAAAGGCTGCACACGAACATCAGGAAAACCATTAATTATAAACAGATGAAATCATTTATATATAGTTTATTTATCATTTTACTTTTGGGGAGCTACGGTTGTAGCATCCCGAAAAGTGTCATTAACCCGATAAGAGATACACCTTCACAATATAGAGGACTAGTCAATGCAGATACTTCGAGCATTGGCAAACTTCCCGTGAAAGAATTCTTTGCCAATCAGTCAATTCAGCAATTGATAGATAGTGCCATCGAAAGAAATATCGATTTACAGATTGCCGTTAAAAATATCGACGCTGCAAATCTGCTATTGAAAAGAGCGAAAATGGGAAACCTTCCGCAATTAAATCTACAGATTACTGCGAACTCTAACCGTCCTTCCGAAAACAGTTTGAACGGGATCAGCGCTTCACAGTTTTTGAATACCAGCCACATCGAAGATTTCAATGCAAATTTAGCTTTAAGTTGGGAGGCAGATATCTGGGGTAAAATTAGTAAACAAAAGGAAGCTGCTTACGCCACTTATTTACAAACTGACGAAGCCAAAAAAGCTGTGCAGACTCGTGTGGTTGCCATGGTGGCAACTGGCTTTTATCAATTGTTATTGTTAGATGCGCAGTTGGATATCGCTAATAAAAACCTAAGACTTACAGACAGCACTTTGAAGATGGTAAGCAAGCAGTTCGACGCAGGTCAAGTAACTTCTTTAGCTGTGCAACAAACCGAAGCGCAATTGCTTAGAGCGAGTCAGTTGATTCCACAAATTACACAAGCCATTAGCATCCAAGAAAATGCACTGAGTGAAATGACAGGAAGATTTCCAACTGCAATTGAACGCAAAGCGACTTTAGCGCAGTTAGAAATTCCTACACAATTGGCCATTGGCGTGCCAGCAACCATGTTGGGTGTTAGACCCGATGTTAAAAGCGTGGAATTGGGCTTGAAAATAGCCAATGCGAAAGTTGGGGTAGCTAATGCCAGCATGTATCCGTCGTTAAATATTACTGCCAGTGGTGGACTGAACTCTTTTAAAGCAAGTAATTGGTTCAATGTGCCAGCCTCTTTATTTGGCGTGGTTGGCGCAGGAATTGTACAGCCCATTTTTAATCGTAAGGAACTCAAAACGCAGTTCGAATTAGCAAAGGTAGAACGAGAAAAATCAGTGCTATTATTTAGGCAATCGGTAATCCAAGCGGTGGTAGAAGTTGCTAACGAACAATCAAAATTGGAGAACTTAAAAAAAGAATTTGGCATTGCCCAAAACAGAGTGAAAACTTTGAAATCGGCCGTGCAAAATGCAGATTTGCTGTTCAAAAGCGGAATGGCTAATTACTTAGAAGTTATTACGGCACAGTCTAATCTTTTGCAGGGCGAATTGGACTTGGCGAGCTTAAAAACAGCACAATTGAATGCAAGCGTAGAGCTGTATAGAGCATTGGGCGGAGGTTGGAATTAGACGTTAAGTTGTGTCATGTTGAGCTTTCCGATAAATCGGAACAGGTCGTCGAAACATTTTTCAACCAATAGTCTTCGACAGGCCCAGACTGATAAGAGGAACAAAAGGTCAATGACGTTCCTATGTTCGTCATTGCGAGAAGGAACGACGAAGCAATCTTACAACTATTTTCGGGTCATGAACTATCGCTTTAGGATTGCTTCGTGCCTCGCAATGACGTACTATTTTTGTTAGTCCTGCCGTCATTTCGACCGTAGCGTAGCGAGTGGAGAAATCTTTGAACTTTACTTTTGCCCTACTGACATGTTTCCCTACCCATCAAGTATTTTCATACGAACAACATCTAATTTTTGAATCCAATAAATTCATTTGTTTCTTAACTTGCCAGCTTATTTTTTAACGGATGGCACAGGAAGAAATTTATTACGATGACAGGGTTTTTAGCGAAGCAGATGTTTTAGAAAAAGGTAGAAGAACGACCCATTTCAATAGTTGCGTTTTTAAGAAATGTGACTTTAGTGAGGTGGATTTTAGGAGTTGTAACTTTACTAATTGCGAGTTTGAGGGTTGCAATTTAAGCATGGTGAAGTTTAATGATACGGGCTTAGATAATGTGAGTTTTAAAAGCAGCAAATTGGTTGGAACCGACTTTTCCACCGCCAAGGATTTTTTGTTTAACGTAAATTTTACAGACTGTATTTTAGATTATTCCACCTTTGTAAAAAAGAAAAATAAGAAGGCGAAATTTGTGGATTGCTCTTTAAAAGGAACTGATTTTACCGAAGCGGATTTGACATTATCTACGTTTAAACGCTGTAATTTGAATGGAGCTGTTTTTATGCGCACCATCTTAGCACAAGCAAATCTGTCGGAGGCGTATAATTTCAGCATAGATCCAGAGCAAAATAATGTGAGGAAAGCACTTTTTTCATCTTCAGGATTGTCAGGGTTGCTCCATAAATACGATATCGTAGTAGCCTAACATTGATAATCATAATAAAACACAGTAACTTGCCGTTTCTTAACAACTTAATTTATAATTAACACAAATGAATAGAAATCAAATTAGAAGTCTAGTTGCTTTAGCATTATTGGCAACTGGTCCTTTATTTGCGTCTGCCCAATCGCAAAAGAAAAACTGGTATAACTTAGATTTAAAAGTAGATAGCGTTTTCGGTATCAGTACAGAAAAAGCTTACAGTGAATTGTTAAAAGGCAAAAAATCTACTACTGTTATTGTCGGTATTTTAGATAGCGGCGTTGATGGCCTTCATGAAGATTTGAAATCTGTAATGTGGGTTAACAAAAAAGAGAAGGCGGGTAACGGTAAAGATGATGATAAAAATGGTTATATCGACGACGTAAACGGTTGGAGCTTTTTAGGCGGTAAAGGTGGAAACATCAACCAAGAAACTTTAGAGCTAACACGTTTAATCCGTAGAGATGCTGCTCGTTTCGCTAACACTACATCAGAAAATGTTTCTGCTACAGATAGACCTGCTTTCGAAGCTTACTTAGCAATGAAAAAAGAGTTTGATAAAGGACTAAATACGGCTAAAGCTAACTTAGATGGTTACACCAATATGAAAAACAACATTGATGCTGTTGTTAAGAAAATTGGTAAAGAGAATCCAACTGTAGAAGATTTTAAAAACTTTACGCCAGATGGGCAAGCTGAAAGCGTTGTGAAAAATAGATTAATCAGTGCTTTAGCAAATACAGATTTCAAATCTTATTACGAAGCTAGAATTAAAGGTGGTTACGATCATTTCTACGATCAAGTAAATTATAACTATAACCTAACTTTCAATCCACGTAATTTAGTTGGCGATAATGAAAACGATAGTAACGAGCGCATCTATGGTAGCACAGATTCTAAAGGACCAGATCCTTCTCACGGTACTCACGTAGCAGGTATTGTTGGTGCTGATAGAAAAAATACATTAGGTATCAATGGCGTTGCAGATAACGTTTTGCTAATGGCAGTACGTAACGTGCCTAACGGCGATGAGCGTGATAAAGACGTAGCAAATGCTATCCGCTATGCAGTAGACAATGGTGCTAAAGTGTTAAATATGAGCTTTGGTAAAGCTTACTCATGGGACAAAAAGGTAGTAGACGATGCTGTAAAATATGCGATAAGTAAAGATGTATTATTGGTACACGCTGCTGGTAATGATAATAAAAACTTAGACGTAGATACTAACTTCCCAACTAACAAATACGAAGATGGTACATTGGCTGATGCTTGGTTAACTGTTGGTGCGTCAACTCCGTTTAATGATAAAAGATTAAAAGCTTCTTTCTCTAACTACGGAAAAACTACAGTAGATGTATTTGCTCCTGGTTTTGCTATTTATTCTACTTACCCAGATCAAAAATACCAAGATAATAATGGTACCAGTATGGCATCTCCTGTGGTTGCAGGTTTAGCTGCTTTGATCCGTTCTTATTATCCAAAATTAACTGCTGTACAGGTTAAAGAAATCATCATGAAGTCTGTAGAGAAAGCAGATTCTTTAGCAGAAATCTCAGTTACTGGTGGTGTAGTTAATGCTTACAATGCATTGAAATTAGCTGCAACTTATTAAAAAGTTAAAAGCATAAAGGCAAAAGTAATAAAGTTACGAACTGTCGAATATTGAAAAAGCCCAGATCGAAATCTCGATCTGGGCTTTTTGCATTTTGTCGTCATTGCGCTGCTGCCGTCATTTCGACCTTATGAAGAACCGAAGGACTACGAAGTAAAATCTTTGAACTTTATCTAAGCAACTTTTCGTCATCCCAAATTTATTTTGGGATCTTAATGCGTGAGCAAGATGAATTATATACCGCTTTACGATTAGCTTTGCTGAGCACTTCGTGGTTCCCGTTTTCACAGCTTGCTCCGAACCATCGGAGGGAATGACGTATGATGAGAGTGATTGCAAAAACTTACACCATCACCTCCTTTTTCATACTACCAGTTTCCCTCAAAGAAGTATGCCAGCTGAAAGCCTCTTCCAAAATATGAGGTGTTTGTCCCCCGCGTTCCGCACAGGCTCTATCAAAATAGCTCTGCATTTCTTCTTGATATTCTGGGTGTACACACTTATCTATAATTACTTGTGCTCGTTGTCTAGGCGCCAAACCACGTAAATCTGCTAAGCCACGTTCGGTTACAATAATATCCACATCATGCTCACAATGGTCAACATGTGATACCATAGGCACAATGCAAGAAATTTTATCGCCTTTGGCAACTGAAGTGGTGACAAAAATGCTGAGATAAGAGTTACGAGCGAAATCTCCAGAGCCTCCAATGCCGTTCATCATGTGTGTGCCGCTAACGTGAGTTGAGTTTACGTTGCCATAAATATCACATTCCAAGGCTGTATTAATGGCTATGATTCCTAATCTTCTAATCACTTCTGCTGCATTGCTAATGTCTTGTGGACGTAACATTACTTTGCTTTTATAGTGCTCAAAATCTGAGAAAATCCTATCGTAATATGCTTGCGAAACGGTAATGGAAGAGCCCGAAGCGAATAACAATTTGCCCGAATCTAATAAGTCGAACGTGCTATCTTGCAGTACTTCAGAATACATGGTCAAATCTTCGAAATCACTATGGGTAAAGCCAGTTAAAACGGCATTTGCTACCTTGCCAATACCAGCTTGTAAGGGCAGTAAAGACTTGGTTAAATTTCCTTTGGCCACTTCTTGGTTAAAAAAACGGATCAAATGGTTGGCGATGGCAGTAGTAGCTACATCTGGGGGTTCTATTTCTGCTGGGCTATCAGTTTTTTGCGTAATGACGATGCCCACAATTTTATCGGGATTGATAGCTATACTATCAGTTCCGATTACAGAATTTGCTTTGGTAATGGGAATTGCTCTTCTAGATGGATATTCGCCGGTCGAAAAAATATCGTGTACACCTCTAATAGAAAGTGGTACGGATAGATTGAGTTCAATAATTACTTTTTCTGCCAAAGCGGCGAAAGAGGCAGAGTTTCCTACCGATGTAGTTGGAATAATACTGCCATCTTCCTCTATTAAGCAGGCTTCTAATATGGCGATGTCAATCTTTGGAAAATTATTAGCCCTCAATAGATTAGCTGTCTCTCCTAAGTGTTGGTCAATAAAAAATACCTCGCCTTTATTAATTGCCTTTCGCATAATAGGATCCACTTGAAAGGGTAAACGTAGGGACAGGGCATTGGCTTCCGCAAGGGCACCGTCCGTTCCTTGTCCCAAAGATGCACCAGTCATCAATGTTACTTTTAACGGATCTTTTTCTTTCGATGCTCTTTCTGCCAACGCCATTAATACGGCTTTACTATCTCCGGCTTTTGTAAAACCGCTAGATGCAACAACCATTTTATCTTTAAACAACATTGCCGCCTCTTCTGCGGTAATAATTAGTTGCTCTAATTCTGTTCTTCGTATTCTATTTTCGTACATACTATTTGGCAATTAACAAATGTATGGGGTATCAATTTTGGCTACTTATCATTTAATGACAAAATATTATCAAATTCTGTCATTTGTGGTTTTGATTTCAAGCCGTTGTTTCTTTTCGCATAAGCAGATGGGCTAGCACCCAACACTTTTCTAAAAGTTGCGCTAAAAGTAGGGATACTATTATACCCTACCAAAGATGCCACTTCCTTGATCTCCATATGATGGTCTAACAATAATTGTAAAGCTTTCAGCATGCGCTGAATGGTATGATATTGTACAAAAGACATCCTGATGTCACTTTTGAAAAGTCTAGATAAACTACGTTCGCTAAAACCAAAACGTTGTGCTAGCTTAGGTAAAAGCACACCTTCACACATATACTCATCCATGTATTGAATGATTTGCGCCAATCTTCTATCTGTAGGGATGGGCAATAACAATCTAAGCTGATGTTGACTCAATTGAGGCAAGGTTAACCTCAAAGCAAATGCAAAAGCAAAGGGAGCTTCCTGTTCAGGTAAAATATCTCCGTCCCATTGCTGTGTAAAGATGAGCATTTGCAATAGTAGCTCATTTACAGGGAAGATACCGGCTTGAGTAGAGAAGTCTTCGTCACCTTGCTTTTTTGGAAAATAAAGGTTACGCATGGTTACTGCATTGGAACCGGGATGGATACTGTGTTCTAGTCCAGCGGGAATCCACATGTAATGTCTAGCAGGAAGAAAATAGGTAACTCCTTGTACCTTTACGTGCACTAACCCGCCTTCGGTGTAAAGCAGTTGGTCTTTAAGGTGCCGATGAGGTTGTATCCCATCTTCGCCCATATAATCATGCATGCAATAGATGCTTTCGGGCAGTTTATCAACTTCTGTGAGGTAGTAATCTTTAGCAATTTTCGCCATAGGATTTACGGTTTATCATTCATCCAAAAGTATGTACGCAAATTAAGGCTAAACCTCTTGACAGTCAACCCATAAAATGATTTTCATCACTTCTTTGCCAAAGCCTGATAAATTTCGGCATATAGTAGGCCACTGCCGCCACCGTAGTGTTTTACCAAAGGTGTTTTGGCATTGAGTTTTTCGAGGTGAAGGTTTAATACATCTTCGTGCTCTTGGCTAATTCCCGAACCTATTAATATTACATCGTAAGTTTTGGCGTAGCAATGTTCTAACGAATCATTTAGCGATAAAGCAACGGAAGCACGCCAATCTTCCTTTTTGTCGATTAAGCGTGCTATCGTTTCTGCAATAGGTTGGTTTGTGCAAACTATTAAGATATTGGTCATTTGCTTCTGTTTTTAGCCACAGATGCACAGATATTTTTTTAAAAATGTCTAATTGATTTTTATCTGTGCATCTGTGGCTTAATTAAAACTATCTAGAATTTCATCGGAACTTCCATGATTAAAAACTCTGCATCAGTACTTGCGGTGATTTCAAATTTATCGGTATCCCAAATTCCAAAACCATCTCTTGTATTAACGTCTTGTCCATCCACTTTAATACTTCCTTTCAGTACAAAAATATAGGCACCGTTTCCTTCTTTATGTAATTCGTAAGTTTTTGCAGTTTCTGCATCAAATCTGCCCATGTTAAACCATGCATCTTGGTAAATCCAAACACCAGCATCATCAGCATTTGGCGAAAGTATTTGTACCAACTCATTTCTGCTTGTGGCGTCAATGGTAATTTGGTCGTAACGAGGTTCTACATTTCTTTTGTTGGGAAACACCCAGATTTGTAAAAACTTTGCAGGGTTTGCTGCATCAGGGTTGTACTCTGAATGGTAAACACCGGTTCCAGCGCTCATCACTTGAATTTCTCCAGATTTGATTGTTGCCGTAGTTCCCAAACTATCTTTATGTTGTAATGCTCCTTCCAATGGGATAGAGATAATTTCCATGTTGTCGTGAGGATGCTCTCCAAATCCCATTCCGCCAGTTACGAAATCATCATTTAAAACTCTCAATGCACCAAAGTTGATGCGGTCTGGGTTGTAATATCCAGCAAAGCTGAAAGAGTGGAAGCTTTTTAACCAGCCATGATCTGCTGCGCCGCGAGTGTTAGCTGTGTGTAATACGGTCTGTGCCATAATTTTTTTCTCCTTTGTTGATACAAATTTACGACACTCTTTTAAGCTATAAATTGATGTAGGATAAGAAAGAGTCGAAAGGCAGGAAAGTAGGAGAATGGATAATTGCGTCAGATAGTAAGTTAGCTTGTGAAACACCATGCTTTTTTATCTTCTATCATGCTAAATTCATCTTTATTCTTAGTCTTTCGCTTGCTGATAGTTTTCGAGACTAAAATCGTATTTTGCAATACCAAATAGATAAGTTAATAACATGATTAATAGGGCTACTTACCAAGCGGCGCAAATTGTTGCACCTACCATAGAAACGCACTTTGCAACGCATTTGGCCGAAGCTAGCGCTAAAGGCGAAATAGATTTGGCTCCGCAGCCACCAGCTCGAGTAATTGAAGCTATTTTAGATGCTGCTTTTTGGAGTAGTTTAAGGAAGGAAGAAGGGCACTCGCCTAAAATATCTATTGCATTTTTACCACCAGAGCAGTCTACTAAATCCTTGCTTTTTAAGCAAAATTTACCTTTAAATCCGACGATACTTACTAAGTTGGCACCAGGTGTAGAAAGAGGTGGCATCCATATTGGCGTATGGCACGATGGCTATGACCTATATATATGGGGAACTACTTTAAATATTCCGAATTATTGTTTTGTTGTAGATGTTTCGGAGCCTGCTTTATTAGTGGTAAAACACAGAAGAATATACGGCTTTGGTAAGTTTACCAACGTCGCTGTTTTAAAGGGAGATCAAATCAAAATCGTAAATGAAAACGCACCTAAAAATGGCGAATGTCCTAGCATTTTATTATCACTGCTAGATTTAACTGCCGATAGTTACTGGAATGATGCTGCAAATATCCTAATCCAATTGTCGGTATCTATGCGTGCTCATGGTAGGGGTGGAGCATTATTAGTTGTGCCACAAAATACAAGTGACTGGGAGCGTTCGGTTATTCATCCCATTGGTTATGCTTTGACACCCGCATTTAAAGGATTGGCAGATCTAGTAAGGAAAGACAGGAATGAAGCCAGTGAGATTTTTTGGCAGACGGCATTAAAAAGAGAGATTGATCATTTAGCAGGTTTAACTGCTGTAGATGGTGCAACAATTATCACAGATGAGTATGAGTTATTGGCCTTTGGTGCTAAAACAGGGCGAGCCAATAGTAGCGAGCATATCCAACAGATCTCTTATACCGAACCTATTAATAATGCTGAAGCTGTTGTAGTACATCCAGCTAAAATTGGCGGTACGAGACATTTGTCGGCTGCGCAATTTATCTTCGATCAACGAGATGCATTGGCTTTAGTAGCTTCACAAGACGGACACTTTACTGTTTTTAGTTGGTCTACATCTTTAGGTATGGTGCAGGCACAACGAATAGATGCTTTGCTATTATAAACTAAGCAGTAATAGCGGCAAAAATAATAGTGCCTAATAGCATCATTGCCATTACAATTCTATCAGCAACTACTCTTTGTTTGTAGGTAGATGCTTTAACTACTTTTTTCTCACGTACGCTGTAAAATACACTAGCAGTTGATTGATGTAAGTTTGCTATCATGACTATTTCCTCCTTGTTCTGAGTTAGCAACAAAGACAAAGCCAATTTGTGTGGAAATGTGAATAAATACTGTTTTCGCTATATTTTGTTTTTTGGTATTTAAATGTTGTAGTTTTTTAATGACAGTGATGATTGAAAATGACCTTGAAATGCTGCATCATAGGTGCTTACTTTTCTGATGTCAAGTGTTTTACGTTGGTTCTTATTCCCTCGCTATAGGTGGTGAACTCAGGGGCATACATACATTGCAACGACGTAATTCCATTACTAAAATTGCCAGCATGTGTTACTCTTAGCGGATATTCGAAAAGGTAAGTTCCTTTGGGCATATAACTGATAAAGAAATTAGTCGAGGCATCTTTAGTACTTTCGTAGTAACTTAAACCATCTTGATATTTGTATTGAGAGATCACATTTGTAGGCTCAAAACCTGCAGATCTTAAGTCTTTCAAGTGAAGATACTCCATTGCTCTATCGGCATAAATCTCAATGCGAACTTTAACTAAATCTCCCACTTTAAGTGCATTAGATGAGTTGATTTCCGTTAAAACATCTCTTTTGTCTGTATTCTTTTGGAGGAATAGTTGCTTCTTGATTTTAATGCCCGTGTTGGATGGGGTAATTTGATCCAAGTTCTCAAAATATTGCCAATATAGTGCGCCCCATGCTATATTAGTATTACTATTTTTAATTTCTACTTTACCCATTTCTGGTTTGGCATCGCTTCCTTTGATGGTTATCTTCTGGTAGCCAGCTTCTGGGTTGTTGTTTGGGTTGTTGAAATTTTGAAGATCTTGGTCGCCTATTTTAATTTGTGCGGGATGGTTTTCTGCTAGTAAATTATGGCCTTTCATTAATAAAGCATAACAAGCCGCTACCGTTGCTTTGGTAGTTTTCCAATCATTGGTTTGCTTGTTTTTAAGTAGCCATATTTTCATTTCTTCAACAGATTTCTGGTCGTTGGCAACTTCATCAAAAGCTTCTATTAAAAAAGCTTGTGCTTCTATAGGGTTTTGGTACCACCACCAACCAGTAGTATTATTTGGCCAATACATCCCCAATTCTTCTTTCTGTTGTGCAGCTTGCTTTAGTAAGCCAATAATTTTTAATGCTTCAGATTGATTCTTGTTTCTTGATAAAACAAGCGCAGCTTGCGCTTGTTGATAATGGTCTAAGGTCATCCACCTAGAGGCTGTTTTGGCCAAATAATAGTTCAGTGCTTTATTAAAATCAGGGTTGTTGTTTTGGTGGTTGAAGTAACTTCTGGCAAACAAATAATGTAAAGGCAAGCGACTGAAGCTATTGTTCTTGATTTCATTATTGTAATCTTTAACCAGTTGTTGGTCTAGGTAAATGATGGCTTTATTGGTTAAGGTTTTAAAAAGTGGATAAGAGTTTTGATCAATAAGTTTTGTCTTTTGTAGCTGACCAATTCCCAAAATGATGTGCTGAGTGATATATCGGTCTTCTCTCATGCCGGCAAACCAAGGGAACGCACCATTAGGCAGTTGCATCTTATAAAGTTTGTCGAAGTTTTCCTTGAGTTCGTAAGTCATGCGGTTAAGGTCAAATAAGGTGGCAATCCTTTTTTTACGTTCGGTTTCGTTTTCTGCGTTGCGCACCCAAGGCGTTTCTTCTAGTAAGATGTTTTTTAATTCCTGATTTTTTTCAAGATTAGAAAGTAATGCATCGCCATTTTTTGCCTGTTGCCACTGCTCAAAAATATGTTTGATTTGAGGTGAACTGTTTACAATTCCTGTAGCAAAACTATTGGCGTAAAAGCGACTAAAAGTTTGCTCAGCGCATTCGTAAGGATATTCCATTAAGTAAGGAAGTGCCTGTACCGCATACCAAGCCGGATTAGCAGTGTATTCTAAGGTTAACGATTGGGTACGCAAAGTATTTGAACTACCTGATTTTAATAGTTTTTCCATTTCGAATGTTTTGCTGGTATTGCCACGAACATTCATAGGCAAGCTTTCTGTAACCAAAATGGAGTTAGTTAAAACGGGCACTATTATTTCCTCTCCATCGGTATGCTTACCAGCCTCTGCAATTACTTTACAAGTAATAGCACTAATTTGTGATGGAATAACCAATTGCCATTTAATGACTTGGTTACCTGAATTGGCAATCTCTAGTGACTGCACTAATGGTGTTTTGTTCAACTGAATGATTTTGCCGCTAAGGGCATCTTTCAACTCGAGCATGCTTTGACCTTTTAACGCTTTGCCAGATAAATTGTTGACACTAGCGCTTAACCAAATAGTATCGCCTTCGCGGAAGAAACGAGGGACATTTACGCTAATGGCCAGTTGTTTTTGGGTAACTAACTGATTGGTAATGCTTGCAGTTTTTAAATCTTTGGTGTGGGCAAAACCCATCATTTTGTATTTTGTTAACGATTGGGGAATCGTAAATTCGATATTAATCTCTCCCTTTTCATTAGTTTTTAATTGAGGATAGAAGAAAGCAAGCTCATTAAAATTGGTACGAGGAACTATCTTTGGTTTAGTAAATATCGGCTTGCCATTGATCATATACATGCCCGTTTTAGCATCATAACCCTCCATAGATGCGAAGCCGTAAATATTATTGTCTTCCACTACTACAGCATCTTTTGCTGAGGTTTTTACTCCGGAAACTTTCCCTTGTAAAGCGAAAGAAGGATCACCTTCTGTAATGGAACCAAAGCCTCTAATTCGGGTAACGCTACCAGTTAGGTCTTTCTTTTGCATAGTTCCATAGCCTGTAACTACTACTTCATTTAGTGCTTTGTTATCACTTTTTAGCATCACGTCGGTACGTTTTGCTTTGCCAACTTTAAAGGTTTTAATTTCGTAACCAATATAGCTAAATGTCAATAGATCTCCTGGCTTAGCCGTAATAGAGTAAATTCCGTTCTCGTCTGTGATAGCGGTTTTATTGCCGTTTTTAATATGTACACCCGGAATCGGTAAATGATCATCTCCCAAGATTAGACCGTAAGTTAAATTGGTTTTGGACAGTTCTTCCAATTTCTCATCTTTAAGTTTATTCCTATTTAATATTTTTAGGTAATTACGGTACGCGTAATTATTAGCTCCGTAGTAATTAAAGCCAAAAAGATTAAGTTGTACATATTGTCGGTTAATTGGACTATAATAATTGTAACTGTTATTGTACCATAAATGTCGACTGGTGATATGTTGGTTTCGTTTGTTGATCCAATTGTATTGCTGATAATTGTATTGGTTGTTGAGGTAAGTGGGCCAATCCATCTCTCTCAAATCATCTAAAGAAGCATCGTATAAAGTGGCTACCATTTCGGCCATTTCCTTTTCTCCGGCCTTATTGGCAATTTGTAATTTCCAGCTTTCTTTTTCTCCAGGTTGTAGTTTGTCTCTAAAAGATAGGAATTTGATTTCTAGTTGTTTTTTAGGATTATCGATCCAAATTTGTTGATTAGCATTGTAAATCACACCATCGTTAACCATGAAAAACTGTACGTAAAAACTGTTTTCGTAATGTGGCTGTGCAGCAATTTCCAATATCGACTGTTTGGTTGAAACATTTACCCAACCTTGTTTCTCTACTTTGTCTTGATAATAAACTTCATAGAAAATTTTGCTTTTTTCATTAACTCCGGCTAACCTAAAAATAGCTTTTTCATTTAACTTGATGCGGTTTTTCTGCGGTACAAGCCATTCCGTAGGTTCAAGAATTGTAGTTGGTGTGCTGTGGTAAATTCTTACTAAATGGGTATGAGTTAAAGTGTCTTTGAATTCATTAACAACTTCGGTTTTTACTTTATAATACCCCGCGGCTAAGTTTTTATCAGAGGCAGGAAATGTGGCTCGCCCGTCTTTGCCAGATGCTAAACTCTTTTCAAGGATAATCCGTTCAACTGGCCATTTATCGATGTTGTTCTCATCGTTAAATTCTTCCGTTGGAAAAGTTTTAATAAAGTCAGCTCTGCTTAAACTATATTTTTCTGCACTAAATGTACTGTTCACTAATCTTTCTGGAGCCTTTAATAGCTGCCATTTTGTTTTCACAGTAGCCTTTATCGGTTGATTGTTTAGGTTGGTGATAAGATAGCTGAGCGTATCTATGTTATTGCTTAACAATAAGCGTTGCTGGAATTGTGAAGCGACTTGTAGATCTTTTTTACCAGTGATTAAGCTTTTGGTAGCTTGCTTGGTCTCTCCATTATTGCTCGTTACGGTAACCTGCACATCGAAGATATAGTTGAGGTCGGTATGGTCACCCTCGGTTTTAAAGTTGAAGCTAAATTTCCCGTCTGTAGCAGTAACCGTATTGCCAATGGCAACTTGTTTTACTTGTACGGGCATATATCTATAATTGTCGTAAAGAGGTGTATTCCTTCTCATAATTTTGTACGATAATTTTGCATCGCCAATTGCATAACCTCCAAAAGATATTGCTTTGCCACTTACTTTTACACTGTCATTGAGCTTGTACTTTTGGTCTGCCTTGTCAAAAATGACCTCAAATGTTGGCCGTTTGTATTCTTCCACTTGTACAGTTGTTCTTCCGTGGGCCGTTACTATTCTCATCGATCCGTTTAATTTTCCATTGGGAATAACGAATGAGCCTTGGAAAGAACCAAATTCATTAGTGGTTATATTTTGGTTGGCAAATTCTTTCCTGTTGGTGTCTTCAAAACCTATATATAACTTCTGATTTGGGAGGATTTCATTTTTCTCTTTCTTAACGCCCAACAAAATACCTTTATAGTAAACTGTTTGTCCAGGGCGGTAGATTGGCCTATCGGTAAAGAGAACCACTTTTCTGTCGTCTTCATCTCTATCGTAATAGTAGTTGTCGATATCTACCAATAATGAATCATTCTGATAGGTTACCAACGCGTAATTGTAATCGTCGTGGCGATTGGTGATGGCGAAACCATTATGGTCGGTTAGTGTTTTTTTGAAGTCGGCATCAAAGGTAGATGCGTATTTTGCCTCTTGTATTCTTGCGGCTTTGATGGGGGTGCCATCGGTGGCATTAACAACCTTGTATTCTAAATAAGTTCCTTTCTTTCTAAAATGGGTAACAATGTTACTAACTTCCAGTTCTACTTCTCTACCTAAAGCACCGCCAACAGCATTTTCTTTATCTAAAACATTAATTAGGTAGCTACCACTTG
The DNA here is from genome assembly GCA_029959615.1 of Flavobacteriaceae bacterium PS02338. GTDB lineage: Bacteria > Bacteroidota > Bacteroidia > Sphingobacteriales > Sphingobacteriaceae > Pedobacter. Next base: position 1,508,868 of record JASCOD010000001.1, read on the forward strand.
GTAAACCATCTATTTTATCTATGAAAGTGTGCTGTTGGTAATCTCCCTGATTAGGAAGTGCTATTTCCCAAGTTCTAAATGGCTTTTTGTTACTGATGAATTTTCGGTATTCGGGCTCGTTTCTGTAATGGCGCTGCGGATTTTCGGTAAAACCGATCTTGTAAATATTGAAGATAACAGTATCTACGTTTTTGTGAGAGAAATGTATAGGGAACGCTTTGTTGGGCAAGCCCTGGTATTTAACCTGAAAAGTAAGCTCTTTAGTTTTTATTTGCCTAATAAGATTATTGCAGTTTTTAGCACCGATACTTTTTGGATAGGCTTTAATTGCTTTTTCAGCTATTTTTACTGCCTCTAATAGGTTGAAGTTATTAGTGCCGGTAGGTAATGCCTTATTCTTGTGTAGCAAAGCTTGTTCATACAAAACTTCAGTATAGATTTCGGCATCTTTAGCTTGAATTGCCAAATTTTCTAAAGCATCATAGAATTTAAGATTTTGCTTGTCTGTACTTTTTTCATGGATGAATTTTAGGCGTTTTAATGTTATATCGGCGAGTGCTTCTACATTATTCTGGCTTTGGTGAAACTGACTTAATTCTTGAAATACTTTCAATGCTTGTAGCGTAAAAGAAGTGCTATCGGAAGGAATTGGTCGTTTTACAAAAGTTTCTGTATCTACTAATAAATCATTTAAAATATTGTTGTCTTCTGGTAGGTTGGCAAGTCCATATCTTGGCGAGATAAATACCGAAATTGCCCTTTGTGCCAATAAATCGTATACGGTAGGACGGTAAATAATGTTTTCGCTGTCGCCTTCCAGTAACACATTAATAGCTTCTACGTTTATCTTTTGTAGTAGTTCCTTTTCTTTAATAGAGAGGAAAAATATCCTGCTTATCTCTTTATTCAGTTGTGCTAGAGACCATGTTTTGATATCCTTGTTAGTATTACCAATAACATCTGTTCGTTGTGATATCTTGTATTGATTTTGCTGATAATAGTTCCAATACGTGTTAGCCAAAATAGATTGTAGAATGCTTTTTTGAGGTTGTTGTGCCTTTTCAATATCTGTGTGTAGGTTTTTTACAATGGTATCAATGGCGTCTTCTTCTAGATAGCTTTGAAAAAGCATTCTGTATATTGCTGCTTTTACCGCCAGAGTTGTATTTTTTTGTTGATTGGAGTAGTTGTAAATATTGTTAATCAGTGCTAGTGCTTCTTTCGGCTTTGCCTGATTGGCTAGGGAATCTACTTTTATGAAAGACTGCTCATTGTATTGTTGTGCAAATGAGTTGAAGCTAAAAAATAAGGTAAGGGCTAGGGAGAATAAGCGTATAAATTTCTTCATAAAATGATTCGTTTATTAGATGATGAAGTTTTTTGGAAGATTCCACACCGAACTTACAAAACAAATTACTTTTTTGCCTTATGATGGCTTTTAATAAGCAAAAGACTTACAAAGTTTCAAAAGCTTCGTAAGTCTTTAATGTCGTAACATTTTCAGTAAACCTAGTTTCTCACCTGTCCGTCGCCAGTTACTAACCATTTGTAGCTCGTTAATTCTTCTAAGGCCATTGGTCCGCGAGCATGTAGTTTTTGGGTGCTAATGCCAATTTCAGCTCCTAATCCAAATTGTGCCCCATCTGTAAATGCTGTAGAAACATTAGCGTAAACTGCCGCAGCATCTACCTGGTTCAAAAACAAAGCTATGTTGGCCGCATCTTCAGAAATAATAGCTTCACTGTGTTTTGAACTAAAGTTCGCTATATGGTCTAACGCTTCATTGATGTCTTTTACCACTTTAACCGCAAGTTTTAACGAAAGAAACTCTGTGCCGAAATGTTCTGGTGTAGCTTGATGTAAAAGTCTGCTTGGGTAGGTTTCTTTTAATAAAGCATAGCTGATTTCGTCAGCATAAAGCTCCACTTCTTTTTCTGCTAAAGGCGCTAGCAACTTTGGAATATCTGCGGTTCTATCTTGATGAATTAACGCACAATCCAATGCATTGCAAACACTCACCCTTCTTGTTTTCGCGTTTGCGATAATTTTTTGTCCCTTTTCTAAGTTTGCCGAAGCATCAAAAAAAGTGTGGACTATACCGGCGCCAGTCTCTATTACTGGAATTTTGCTGTTTTGGCGTACATAATTAATTAATGATTGACTTCCTCTTGGAATAAGTACATCGACAAATCCTACCGCATTTAGCAAGGCTTCTGTAGCGCTTCTATCAGCTGGTAATAAAGTAAGCACGTCTTTATTAATTTGATGTTTTTCTAATACTTGATGGATGACCTTGGAAATGGCCAAATTTGAAAATTCTGCGTCACTGCCACCCTTTAAAATGGCAACGTTTCCTGTTTTGAAACACAAAGAAAAAACATCTACAGTAACGTTGGGTCTAGCCTCATAGATTACACCTACAACTCCTAACGGTACGCGAACTTTCTTAATATTCAGGTTGTTGGGTAAGGTGCGGTCGTTAATTACATTCCCTAATGGATTAGTTAATCTTACCACATTTTTCACATCGTCGGCGATGGCTGCTATACGTTCTGTATTGAGAGCTAAACGATCATACTTCGGGTCTGTTTTTGGCATTCTATCCAGATCTTTTTGATTTTCAGAAATGATAAGATCGCTATTTGTAATTAATGCGTCTGCCAGATCAGTAAGCACCAAATTAATTGTCTCCTTGTTTAAAGAAACGATGTTCCTGGTGGCTTGCTTTGCTTGTTCGAAGTATTTCATTTTTTTAGTGGTCAGATATCAGGGTTTAGTTCTTTTGAAGAAATCCTTTTTCTTTAGTCTTTGTTTTTTAATCTTAAATAGCGTAAAAATAATCGTAATGCACTAGTGGTTTTTGGTTTTTCTGTCCGATACGCTCTCTCGCTTTATCGGAGCCATATTTCGCAATGCCCAATCCAACTAGCTTTTCATTTTCATCCAAAATTTTAATGATATCTCCTTTTAGGAAATCAGCTTTGATAGCGATAATGCCAACCGGTAGTAAGCTGGTAGCTTTGCCAGAAGTAAGCACCTGTTTTGCTCCATTATTTAGCTGCACTACACCAGTTGCTGCGGTTTCTGCATGGGCAATCCATTTCTTTTGGCCAGATTTTATTTTATCTGCAACGAAGTGTGTATGAATGGTTTTGTTTGCCAGTAGATCAATCAAAGCATTATCGTTTTTGCCGTTGGTAATATGTACGTTGATGCCCAGTTTTGCAGTTTTTTGTGCGATGGTAGATTTGGTGATCATCCCACCTCTGCCAAATTGTGATTTGCCTGTACTTACAAAATTGCTCAAGTCGGTTAATGTTCCGGTCACTTTTTCAATTACTTTGGACGTTTCTAATTTAGGATCGCCGTCATAAATGCCATTTACGTTCGAGAGAATAAACAAAGCATCGGCGTTCATCATTGAAGCAATTAGCCCAGCCAATTCATCATTATCGGTAAACATTAGCTCGGTAACCGAAACTACATCATTTTCGTTAACTACCGGAATTACATCGTTCTGCAACAAAATTTGCATACAATTTTTCATGTTCAGGTAATGTACACGGTCTCTGAAATCTTCTTTAGTTACGAGTACTTGTGCGCATTGAATGTGATGTTTTTCGAAATAACCTGCGTAAGTGTTAATCAATTTTACTTGGCCAATAGCAGCTAATAATTGACGAGTAGCTACGGCATCTTGTTTTTCAGAAACCTTGATTAGACTACGTCCAGAAGCTACGGCTCCAGAAGAAACCAAAATTACTTCGATGCCTTTTTTTTTGATAGCGGCCAGCTGGTCTACTAGATGAGCAATGCGCTCATTATCTGGTAAGCCATTAGCTTGCGTAATTACGTTTGAACCTATTTTAACGACTATTTTTTTATACTGTAGTACCATTTCTTTGTTTGGATTTGCTAATCTACCAAATAAGTAGTGTTTTTCATAGAGATTCAGTGTCCGGTACCTGTATTCTCTTGAATATGTACGTCATTTCCAGCTTGACTGGCAATCGTAATGCTTTGGAAGTAAATGCATGTTTATCGCATTAAGATTCCCATTTTTACGGGAATGACGGAGAATGATAGGGTAGTTGTAAAACAGATGTAGGATGTTTGATTGGCAGATGCTCCCTCGATTTAAGCGATATACTTTTTGTTTTTAATAGAGGTTTGCAAGGTTAAAGCAGTTTAGGACATAGATCCCTCGAAACTCGGGATGACAGGACGTCCAAAAACAAAAAGATTTAGCGGGGAGCGAGACTGATTTTTTCCAAAGACTACTGCCGTTCCATTTCAAGTATTCGATGAAAATCAGAATTTCAAATATTTGTATAAAGATTAATTAAAATTAAATATGCTGATAATCAATTTGTTGAAAAATATTTTTGTGTTTTTATAGTACTATGTATTGCATAGTACATTATTAAACATATATCTTTGTATTATGATAGCAGAGAATACGCAAACCCAAATGCGCAAAGGCATACTAGAATACTGTGTGCTTTTAATCATCTCCCGAGGAGAGATTTATGCGTCTGATATAATCGCTGAATTGAAGCGAGCAAAATTATTGGTGGTAGAGGGGACTTTATATCCCTTGCTTACCCGTTTAAAAAACAATGGACTACTGAGTTACAACTGGGTAGAATCTACATCCGGACCTCCACGTAAATATTATGTGCTAACGTCTGAAGGTCGCCAAATTTTAACTCAGCTAGACACTACATGGCATGAATTAGTTTATGCCATCACTACATCGCAACAAGGAGCTAATCAAACAACAGAAGAAAAATAAATAAACGCAGTGGCTACCGCTGTTAAAAGAATACTGATATGAATAAGACGATTATTATTAATATAGGCAACTCTATCATCCATATTGAAGAGGAAGCATACGAAATACTAATGGCTTACCTTAATGAAATTAAGCAACATTTTGCTAAAAATGCCGATGATTTCGAGATTGTAAAAGATATTGAAAACCGCATTGCAGAAATGTTTGCCGAGATTTTGCAAAAAGGACAAAAGCAAGTAATTGATGTTGCCGATGTGCGTGGGGTAATTGCTCAAATGGGTAGTGTGCAAGATTTTGTTAACGATGAAGAAGAGGAAGTAAAAACGGAAAATTTCTATGCCAATTACAATGGTATCAAAAAATTGTACCGAGATACAGATGAAGGCGTAATTTCTGGAGTTTGTGCAGGCTTAGGTCATTACCTAAATGTAGAGGCACGTTGGTTACGTTTGGCTTTTTTCTTACTTACCTTTTTGGCTGGAACTAGCATATTGGTTTATCTGATTTTATGGGTTGTTATTCCAAGAGCTTCTAGCAGATCAGAACGTATGGAAATGAAAGGTGAGGCGACCAATTTGTACGGTTACAAAAAGAGTTTTGATGAAGAAGTTGCGGCATTGAAAGCTAACATGAAATCGGCGAATAGCCAATTTAAACCTGTTGTAAGTACTGTTGGTGATTTCATTTCTAGCATTTTTAAAGCAATTGGTAGCTTAATTAGTTGGATTGGCAAATTGTTGGGTAAGATATTCGCTTGGTTTATCATCATCTTCGGATTTGGAATGTTAATGTTCTTAATTATTTCTCTGGGAGTGCTGCTAGGTGCTTGGGATGATGGTGTGTATAATAATTTTCCTTTTAACGTGCTGAATGTCCCTTTTAAAACAGAACTGATTTTTGCCTCCTTTTTTACCGCGTTTATCCCAGTTTTAGCATTGGTACTGTTAGCAGTAAAAATGATTTTTAATCATATCCAAATTAGTAAATACTTCTCATTCTTGCTGTTGGGTGTTTGGATTATTGCAGCGGTAAGCACTAGTTTTAATGTTGCTAAGGTAATTTCAGCATTTAATGAAGAGGCTGAAATTGCCCAAACCACTGAAGTGAAACCTTTCAAAAGATATGTTTTTAAAGTTGATCCAGGAATGACGTTTACAGCGGAAGATAGTTTGAAATATAATCTAGGAAACAATAACAACGGATATAAAGTGGTGGTAGATAGAACTTCACATGGGATGTTCAGGGATCCTAAAAATGTTAGGTTAGTGTTCGAAAAAACTGAAGATAATAAAGTTACCGTTACACAGTCTTTTAAATCTAACGGTAGGAACTTTCAAGATGCATTGAGCAACTCGCAAAACTTAAATTATAAATATCACATAGTAGATTCGGTTTTTACCTTAACACCTAGGGCTACCCTTAAGAAAAAAGCTGCTTGGAGAGATCAAGGGGTGGTTTTAACTGTAAAAATGCCTATTGGAACGCAGGTAGTTTTAAACAATGACTTGTATAACTATTTGAAGTTTTATTATTACTGTAACCATGGAGATGAACCAAGTACTGGTGAAAGTGAATTATGGGTTATGACTCAGGAAGGCTTAAAATGTAAGTACGAGTTAGATCATCCAGAACCTAAAGAAGTTAATCAGTAACTAGTGCTCAGGTATCAGTCATAAGCCAGTAGGCTGGTACTTGATCAAAATTCAAATACTTTCTAATAAAATTTTAAGCCTCAAATAACGAGGATAGCTATTGTATTACCTGAAAATTAGGTGTCAGTAGAAAGGTTTCAGTAATCAGTTATGGGTTAATTACCTAAACTGATCCCTGACGACTGATACCTGTCGACTTTAAAAACATGAAAAAAATATTACTTCTAATGACATGCCTTTTGGCATGGGGGACGGTCTTTGCCCAAAAAAAAGGAACGATCAACGGTAAAGTAATTGCCGAAAATAATGACGTTTTGCCATATAGCTTACTGAGATTAATCAGTTTGGTCGATACTTCTAATGTTAAAGAAGCTTCGGCAAATTTGGATGGTGTTTATCAATTTCAAAATGTAGCAGAGGGCGAATATCAGTTGAAGGTCAAAATGGTTGGCTATAAGAACTACACCTCAGCTAAGGTCTTATTCACAGGAAATGAATTACAGATGGCTACTATCAAAATGCAAGCTATAAGTAAGCAGTTAAAGGAAATAAATGTAGTAGCACAGAAACCTTTTGTAGAACGCAAAGCGGATAAAACCATTTTGAATGTAGAAAACAATGTGACCGCTACGGGGAATAGCGTATTGGAATTATTAGAGAAAGCACCTGGCGTAACTGTAGATAGACAGACCGAGCAGATTAAATTGAATAATAAGGCTGGAATCACCATTATGGTGGATGGAAAAACCAATTTTCTGTCGGGTACGGATGTGACTACTTTATTAAGCAATATGACTATCGATCAAGTTGCAACTATAGAATTGATTACCAATCCGTCTGCTAAATATGATGCTGCTGGAAACGCTGGGATCATCAACATTAAACTCAAACGAAACAAAAATTTTGGAACCAATGGAACTTTGGCAGCAAACACCGGATGGGGAAGCGTCAAGAATGGACCTTCGGATTTATTTCGCCATAGTGGTAATCTCACCCTTAATCACCGTGTAGATAAATGGAATATTTTTGGTAATGCTACTTTCAATACTCGCGAAAACTTCAACCAAACTTTATTAGACAGAACTGCAAATACGAATAATTTGCTTACCAAATTCAATCAATCTTTTAATCGTAACCAGAGTGGTAATGGATACTCTGGTAAAATTGGAGCTGATTACTACGCTTCCGAAAAAACTGTATTTGGTTTAATGGTTGATATAATGACTAACGATAACGAGCTTATCGGAATTAGTAATTCCAATATTCTCGAATATCAGCAAAATGCACAAACCTTAAGTTACATTCGCCAAAACAGTGGAAACAAGGCGAAATTCAATGCCATTACTTCAAACTTTAACATTAAGCATGATTTGAAAAAGAAAGATGCTTCTTTAAGCTTTGATTTTGACTATGCAGGTTACACTATGGATAGGAACGATAACTTTGATGCTCGATACCTAGATGCAGCTGAAAATCAAACTAACACTTCTAATCTTCGCAATACTATCGATGCCAAAATTGATGTATTTGCCGCAAAGACAGATTTTTCATGGCCGTTTTCTAATACGTTAAAGTTTGAATCCGGACTTAAAAGTAGCATTGTTAATACCAATAATGACTTTGTTTCTGAGCAATTTAATAACGGGCAATGGACAGATATCTTAGGGAGATCAAACCTGTTTATTTATAAAGAAAACATCAATGCTGCTTACACTAATCTATCTCAGAACTGGAAAAAATGGCAAGTGCAATTAGGCTTAAGAGCTGAGCACACCAATAGCAAAGGTCATTCGGTAACTAGTGACAAATTGGTCAATCGTAATTATGTGTCACTATTTCCCTCTGTTTTTATCAAGCAGGAATTGAACAAAAACAATAGCTTAAATTATTCTTACAGTCGCAGGATAGATAGGCCGAGCTATCAGCAATTAAATCCTTTTGTGCTTTATCTCGATCCTTATACCATAGATAGTGGCAACCCTTATCTGAATGCACAATTTACTGATAATTACGAAATAGGTTACAGTTTTAAGGAAATCTCCTTGTCGGTAAATTACGCTAATGTGAGAGGAATGATTACGCAAGTAAGCAGACAGAATGATGTAACTAGACAAATAGAAGTTCAGCGACAAAATTTTGGTAAAGCTGATTTATACAATGCCAACTTATATGTTCCGCTTAAGATCACCAAGCAGTGGAGTATGCAAAATAATTTCTCCGCAGTGTATCAAGATTACCAAGACGCAACTTTAGTAGGGGCGGCTTATCAAAAATCTAAAGTTTCCTTCAATTTCAATACCTCACAGTCTATTGCCTTCTCTAAAACCTTTAGGGCTGAAGTTAGTTTTTGGTACGATTCGCCAAGAGTTAGAGGGGTGGAAGAAACTACCATTGCCCAGTATGCACTTAATTTTGGACTGCAAAAGACGATGTTTCAAAACAAGCTAAAGTTACGTTTTGCTATGGATGATGTGTTCGCCACCAATTACTGGGAAGGACAAATGAAATATCAGAATGTAGATATGTATGTAAAGAATTATTATGTGAATAGAAGGGCCTCTTTTAGCATTAACTATAGTTTCGGAAACCAGCAAGTAAAATCAGCAAGAAATAGAAAAACGGCATTAGAAGATATTAAAGGAAGAACTGGAAATTAAAAATTAGGTATTAGGAGCTAGGTTTTAGTATATTTTAACTCTTAGGGAAAGTACTAAAACCTAATTCCTAGCCACTAACCACTGAAAAATGAGAAAGATAATTTTAATCGTTACCATGATCGCCATGTTAATAGCCTGTGACCAAGGAAGAACCTCAGTAAAAGTAAACAAAACGTTAGGTCGTTACGAGCTATTGGCTGAATACCCCGAGAAGAAAGAAAAGCTAGTGCAAGAATACCTCAAAATGGCTTTTAAAAAAGACAGTTCATTATTAAAAGAGGGGATAGATCTTGGTAAAGAAATTAAGCTGAGTAATCGTGCCATTTTTTATCTAAGACATAATTCTGGTAAACTAGAGATAGAAATGCTCAAAGAGAAAAATAATTTCAAAGGAAATCAGTTTTTTGATGAAATAGTAGGAGGAATTAAAAAGGTACTTGAGTAATAGTACTCAAGTAAGTTGTAGAACGAAAATAAAAAATAATTGAAAATAAAAGACTACTAATTTGGTAGTCTTTTATTTTTTATATACATTTGTTCAGTTCACTAAGGTTTTACAGGCTTTGTCCATTATTAATTTTGATATGTCGATCTATTTAGAGTTTCCAATGATAGCGGAATATCCAATATATAATAATCCATTTAGAAATGATGAGCAAGAGTATTTTCCAGAAGGAGATCAACTGCAAGAGGCAAAAGAAGAGCGAGAGGTATTGCAGGATTTTCTACTGTTAAAAACAGTCTAAAATCATCTGGCCAGTTGACCGATTGGGAGGTGGGGGTTTCGTAAACTTCTAATGATGGTTCGAATCCATTGCTAGGCCGCTACACTTATTAACTAACTAAACCAAAGCCAAGATGCATTAGCGCATTTTGGCTTATTTAAGCAAATATAGTCATGTGGCCGAGTGGTTAGGTACAGGTCTGCAAAACCTTTTACGGCGGTTCGAATCCGCCCTTGACGTCTAAAGATCTTGTTTTATAAGAGTTTTATTATATGTTTTAACTGATTGACGTTATTTTTTATTTTTCATCCGTTGCTGTACCGAACCTTAATTCGTTATTGAGAAAAAAATTACGAAGGATGTCATATTTCTGTTCGCAATTTTCTCCTACCCTAACTTTCCTAGAACTTAAACGGCTTTTTCTGCAACCAAAACATATTTCTATATATTCAAAAATATCTTCTTTCGAATCAATAAATATTATTCCGTTTCTTGGCTCATAACAACTTGGGCTTGATGTAATACTAAAAGGAAGATTATCTACTGGTGTTCTGCCGATATTATACAAAATATCCGTTAGCTCATCAATCTGTTCATTGTTCAATATTCTTTGCTCACGAATTTTATCCGATTCAAGCCTTCCATTTTTTACCGGAAGATTTGTTGTGAAATCTGTAATAGGATCAATAAAAGATATCAACCCAATTTGAAATGCCTTATTAAAAGGATAGTTTTTGTTTCTCTCACTAACAGAAAGCAAGTTTGTTCTTAAACATTGAAAATTTAGGTTTGCTAAGGAGTCGTCTCTTTTAGAATTATCTTTAATTCCCTCAACTCTTGTATGAAAATTCTTTGCACTATTTGATATAATAAAATCATATTTTTCGCCAACTTTTACGGTAAACGAAATAGAATCTATCCCTGAAATGAAAGTTACTTTCGTACTATCTTCAATAGGTAATTTTAAGATGTCAATTTTCTTTTTTTTAGACAGAATCCAGGATCTTTCATCTAGATAATTATTATATCTAATATCCAATGTATCTCTATCTGATTTCATTTTAAGCAGTGTTTTCATACTTTGGCTGTAAGAAAATATTGCATTAAATATTAATAAAACAGAGAGTGTTGTTTTAAGCATTTAAGTAAGTTGATTTAGTTATGCCGGTTTTATTTGTTTAAATATAGCCGATACACCACTTATCGTAAATTATTTCACCGTGTACCTCAATACCGTTCTTCCAACGTTTCCGTCTTTATCAATCCCTTCCACTACAGCTTTGTAAGTTCCTTTTCCATCTGCATTGTTAAACTCAAAGCTAATGTTACCTTTTTCATCAGTAATTAATTTAGGATTCCAGTAAATGGTAGTCCTTAAATCATTACTCGTAACGGGTGCATTGGGAGCATATTTAGGAGAATAAAATTCTCTTTCTTTACTATAGCCTAACGGCGAATACTTAACCTCATATTTTTTAGGGATCATATCCAAGAAATCTTGTTTGGAAATTTTTTCTCCCTTTGGTATTTTCTTGGTATTAATTACAAGTACACCACGAGTATTGTACATTCTATCTACCGTACCAAGAGGATCGTTTAAGAAAATTTCAATTGATTCTACATCATTGGCACTAACGGTATTGATCGCATTGGCATCTACAAACATGCCATTTAGGAATATAGCTGCAGGTGTACGTCCGCCTTGATTATAGTCTCTAGTGATATAGAACTTTTGTTCATTAAAATCGTAGGTAAAGCTTGGAGCTTGTACCTTAATACATTCCAAAAGCATATTACAGCCTTCCAGTTGTTTCCCATCTATAAAACGATCTGGAATTTGGCTTAAACCCGACAATGAAGAATGATCTGAATGGCTAGGTTTTTTAATTCCTGGGCCTTTAATTTCTACGGTTTTAAGCGTGCGCATAAAGCGGTACTGCTTTTGACTATTGTTCAAATAGGATGATAATGCAGTATCAATATTTTCAATTTCATCTGGACTGTAGATATTGGTTCCTTTAGCCGCACTAGGTATACCGTCTAGCATGATCATCAAATTGCTATAGTTTGGATTAGAACGGGCGGTAATCACTACTTGTGAAGAATCAGGAAATACTAGATCCTTGAAATTAAACACGCCCACATTACTTGTCTGGATTTCTTTTGAAATAGGTTTGCCGGTTACCATCATCCTCATAACCCCTTTTCTAATAGGCATACCTGTTAAATCTCTCAATGTACCCGAAATGGTGATGCCCTGTTCTGGTAATAAGAAAACCTTAGGGTAGCGTCCAGCTAAAATTTCTTTATAAGTAAACCTTCTATAACCTTGCGTTAGCATTAAGCGGTCTAGATCGGCCAATTTTTTTTCATCTGTTTTATTGAAGTAGTAGTTAGGTTTTTCTACATAACCTTTTAAATCCGAAGTAAGTAATAAAGAGCTTAAGATCGTAGTTTCCGTATTTTCGTCAACAGGTACTTTAGTTTCATCGGTAACAGTTACAGAGAAATCACCAGCTATTGGCTGGCCCTTGCTTTTTGCGTCTAAGGTGAGTTTTACTTTCTGACGAGGTTTGTAAGTAGGCAAGTCTGCCTTTAAAGCTAAATTCATAGCGTCGTTATGTAGTACAAAAACTAAGCGCTCGCTAATGGGTTCACTTTTTTCATCAAATAAGGTAATTTGTGCAATACCAGATGGGAAATTTTGCTTAGGTATTTTAGCAGTAATTACTTGATTTTTAAGGTTGATTTTAGCAGCGTAGGCAATGGTATTGCTGTTTTGGGCAACTAAGAAAAATGTTTTTTCCTTATTTGTTTCAAAAAATGCATTGCTCGCTAAAATACGCAGATTGATAGCATCAGTTGCCGCCGGATTGCTTGCCTGCAAGGTAATGCCGTCTTTGCCCTTTGGTAAATCGATAGTTTTTGAAATGCCACCAGCGGTATATTTAACTTTGTAGTTTTTACCAGCCTCTGGAGTAAGGAAAAAACTGCCAATTCCTGCAAATGAAGAAGTGAATGTTCCAACTTCAGTGTTTTGTTCATCTATAATACTTCCCTTTACATCGGCACCTAACCCATTTGTTTTAACGGCCTTAAATCCCACTTGGTTAGGGATTCCGACAATCAATTGACCACCTTCTGGAAATACTTGGAAATCTATGTCGTTGTCGCTCTGTCTGATATTGAAGCTTGCACTAGCCAATTCTTTATCTGCAATATTCACATCAGCTACCAAAGTTCCTTTTTTGATGGGATCTCCGGCTTTGCTAGTTACGGTAACGGTAAGGTAGCCGTTGGCATCTGTTGTACCTCTACCTCTTGCAAAAACATCATAGTTATGAAATACTCGCCAATTGACGGTTTTGTTAGCCAATGGTTTTTTGCTGGTATCTTTAAATTGAATACGTGCAGTTGTCTTAATAGCTTTATCTGCTGCTGTATTAGCAAGGCTGATATTCGTGATTAGTTGTTTGTCTATCGCTTCGCCAATTAGAATGCTTTTAGAAAAGAAATAATCTGGGTCAAAATTCAACATCCATAAGGTGTAAGCCCTAATGTAATAGTTGCCTTGTTTATAAGTGTTCATCGACAATGGCATATTGCCATAAGCCATGCCATTTTTTACAGGTAGTTTTACAGTTTGTACAAGAGAATCTAATGCATTGTACATTTCTACGTAAACAATTTTGCTTAATGGCGATGGAATATTGTTTTGTGTAGTTACGTAAGCCTTAAGCCAAATGGTATCGGCTACGGCATAATATGGCTTATCTAGATGTAGGTATACTTTTTCAAGTGGTTGCTCTTCTGATAGACGTTTAGTTTTGGTAATGATGTTATTTAAGGTAACGCTATCTTGCTGTGCATATACAGATGTAAAGCTAAGGCAAAAAAGCAGGAATAGAATTTTAGTAAATTTCATTTAAAACACAATTTGCTGATATAACACGGATGTATTTGAGCTTTAAATATATGGTTTATTGATTAAGGACAGGGAATTGTATCTAAAGTTTAACAAAATTTTACAATAGGGAAGTTAGAATAATTTCAGTGTCGTATGTTTTAGCTGATGGTAAATTTGTGACTGATATCCAATTAGAATTCGTTTCTTTTGACGTTAGCTAAGGCTAGATGGTAATGAATAGGATATAGCAGGAAATTTTATTCTTTACAGCTTATGAAAATGGAAACCCGCATCTCGAGTGTAACGAGGGGGAGAGGAGTTGAAATGAACAGCAGGGCTATCTGTTGAAAGTTGTAGTGAACTGCTGTTCAAAAAAAGTCATTCTGAGGAATAGCTTGTCCCGAAACTTCGGGAGGAGTCTGTAAGTTTTGCTGGTTGCTCAACAGATTCTTCGCTATGCTCAGAATGACAAATTGTATTATTTTTCAATAAGAAAATTTTCTTTCGATTGACGTACTTTTTTCAGACCTACCAACCAATCATTTGCTTCGTCGCGGTAACCTAAAGGTAAAACTGTAACACTTTTTAACCCTTGCTCACTTAATTTCAAAATTTCGTCGTATTTCGCATTGTCGAAACCTTCCATAGGCGTAGCATCAACTTTTAACAAAGCTGCTTCTGCAATGGCGGTACCAAATGAGATATACGCCTGACGAGCTGCGTGCTCAAAATTAACTTCAGCTTCTCTTGGCAAATAAATGCTTTTTAAACGGGCCACATAATCTGCAGTAGCTTCTACCGGCACGCCACGCTCAGTATTGGTACGGTTAAATACCTCGTCTATACGCTCTTCTGTATAATTGTCCCAAGCGGCAAATACCAATACGTGAGAAGCATCAACAATTTGCGATTGGTTGAATGTGTGAGGGAGTAATTCTTGCTTTAAAGCGGGGTCTGTAATTACGATTACTTTGAAAGGTTGTAAGCCAGACGATGAAGGTGCCAAACGAGCAGCTTCTAAAATTTGATCTACCTTTTCTTGAGGAACAGCTTGTCCGTTCATTTTTTTAGTGGCATAACGCCAGTTTAATGCTTCAATTAAGCTCATTTTTTTTAATTATTGATGTTTTTAATAAATCCGTGTATGGCGTCCAGAAGAATTTGCTGCTGCATTTCGTCGGGAGCCGCTGTAAGGTTAACCATGTTGATAGAAGTTAATCCGTGTAGGATAGACCAAAGTGTATGAAATTTGAGAAACTTACGTTGCTTATCGGTCTCGCCCATTAGCTCACTAATTACTTCAATGATAATAGCGCTAAAATTGCCTATTTCTGCAATTTCATTTGCTTTTTGACAGCTAGGAATGCCTAAGCCAAACATCATTTTGTAATAAGCAGAATTGCTAAAAGCGAAGTCGTAATAGGTTAACGCCATTTGGGTGAGCTGTTGTTCTGGTTCTGGATATTTTTCCTTAGTGCTTTGCATGGCCATTGCAAGCATGTTGAAACCATTTTTTACAAACTCTTCCTGTATGGCATCCTTGTTTTCGAAGTGGTTGTACACTACCGGCAAACTATAACCTATAGCTTCGGCAATCTTTCTGATAGAAACAGCCTGCCATCCTTCTTGAAGCACAATTTCTTCTGCAACTTTTAGAATAGCGTTTTTGGTCAGTTCTTTTTGTTTTTGCCTATCGTTTTTAACTATCATCTACATTAAAGTTAACACTGTTAGCAAAAGTATAAGTTAACAGTGTTAGCTAAAAGAGGATTTTCTGTTTTTGACTTAAAAATGATAGAGTGTTTAACCACAGATACTGTTTTTTATCTGTGCATCTATGGCTGATAAAAATAAATAGACAAACAATTTGGTGTTAAATAAGGTTGTTTCTTATGCAAGCATAGCTTGGATGGTTATGATTTTAAGCTGCCTGCGAATAGTTAATTATGGATACCAAATTTAGACAAGATGAAAAAACTAATATTATTGACCTTGCTGGTGGTGGTTGCCACTGTAGGTACTTGGGCACAAGAAGTTAGAGGTTTTTATTTAAAACCTACAGGGAGTTATTTTATTAAAGTTACACCGGTGGAATTTCCGAACGTAGGCGAGTTGCAGCCTCGAGATCGTGTTTTCAATATAAATCCTTTGCTGGCCGAACAAACCCTAATTTCAGAAGAGACCATTACAGGTTCTTTCGGACAGGGATGGAGAGCTGGTTTAACGGGAGGATTTAGGTTTAGTCCAGTAGTGGCTTTTGAAATGGGCATTAATTATTTCCAAAGTGAGAAACAAACGATGGCCCGTCAAACTGGATATAATCAATTCAATGGCAATACTTTGCTTTCTGTTCATTCTAAAGGGCAGGCTAAAGCCTTAGATTTAACACCAGCATTGGTTTTCCATGTGCCAACATCAAAAAACTTTAGACCGTATTTGAAAATTGGGGCTGTATTGCCTGTATATGGATATCTAGATATTACTACTACCGTAAACGATCAAACAGGAACGGTTGCAGAACAACTTAACCCTGCACTTAGGGCAGTTGAATTAACCAGAGAGGAGCGAGTAGAGCCTAGACCAACCATTGGTTTTTTGGGAGCGGCTGGATTTAGTGTCCCTATTGGCTCGAAGGTTAGTTTCTTTAGTGAAATAGAATATCGTAATGTTTCGGTAAGTAGTAAAGAAAAAGAAGTGAGGAAGTTAGAGGGTACAGGTACTACGCTACTAGGAACAAAGGTGCCAATTACAATCAACGATTTGTCTACTGCACAACGTTATACTGATTACCATAAGAAATTAGATCAGAATTCTAACGTAGAAGGTAATACAAATTATAATGCTAACGAGCGTGGTGATGATTTAAGATCGTATATTAATATTGGCGGTTTGGGTATGAATGTGGGATTGAAATTGGCGTTTTAAGCTGAGCTGACGTGTGTCACATTGAGCTTGTCGAAATGTTTTGAAAAAGAGACTTCGACAAGCTCAGTCTGACAACTTCCAACAATTATGAAGGAATCTGCTCAACTAAAATCTTTTCGCCCGCTTTATCATAATAGATGCAAGTCATTTCATCTAAATTAACAATCCATTTTTCGATACCATTTTCGGCACAATCTTTACAAAAAGTGTAATAATCGGTTTGTCCTTGTTGATGCAGTTTTAGCTGTGAAGCAAACTTCTCTTTATTAGTTGTGTCCGAAATGAGGAGATCATCGTACTGCGGCTGAGAAGAAGTGCGGTAATCATCGATGCCATAATATGCCGTATGACTGTCGTTAACCCAAGTTTCGAAACCTAAAACTCCCATTGCTTTGATTTCTTGAATGTATTTTGGAAAATCTGCACCTGACTTTACTTGTTCATGTGCCTGTTCTATTTGTGCTACTGTAAACATTTTTTTATTTTTAATTACTGATACAAAGATGGACTAGCTCGCCAACTTTCCATTGTAAAAAATCGTTTTTGTTAGAACAACTTGAATTTTTCAGGAGTATCTCCAGTGTATTGTTTAAAGTCTTTAATAAAATGCGCCTGATCAAAAAACTTGTTCTCATAGCAAATTTCGGCCAATGATTTTGCTGTGTTCAATTCAGTAACAACATTGTTAAAACGAACTATCGAAGAAAATTTCTTGGGAGATACACCAACTAATTTCCTAAACCTTTTTTCGAAGGGGCTTTGACTGATGGCGAGCTGTTTGTTAATTTCCTTAATTCTTATGCTGCCCTTGGCTTCGTAAATTAATTTTACAGCGTTGACAATTAACTGATCCTGCTGAACTATTCTCAACTGAGAGATTAAAAAGTGCTCTACTACTTTGATACGCTGAATATCTGATTTTGCAATAGCTAACTTTTCTTCGGTTTCGCTGATTTTTTGTTTATCAAAAATGTCATTTAGTGAAACGCTTTCGTTGAAAAGTTCGTTAGCAGGACAAGTGCAAAACGCAGCAAGCCCAACCTCATTAAAATATACCAGTACGGTGCCAATGTTGTCAGAACTTTTGAAGATTTTGAAAGCATCTGTAATCCCACTAATTCCGGCGCTTGATAAACCCGTTTCTTTTTGGTTAGCGATACTGGAAAGATGTCCCCTGTACTGAAAGCCCATTACCAATCCTGTAGAAGGGAAGACCTTATATTCACTAGATTCGACGTTTTCCGAAATTACTAGATATTTAAGGTACGGCCTTAATTTTTCAGTAGGGACAATCTTCTCAAATCTCATTTGAGTTGGCTATTACTTAATTTTAGCTTTAAACAGCTTTTCCAATTTGTCCATTTTAGGCAAAATCACAGCCCTGCAATATGGAGCCTGTCCATTTTTGATGTAGTAATCTTGATGGTAGTTTTCGGCGACATAAAAAGTCTGTGCTTTTTCCAATGTAGTTACCACGGGTTTGCCAAATGCATTCTCTTTGTTTAGTAACGTTTTGTATTTTTCGGCAATGGCTTTCTGTTGCTCGTTATGATAAAAAATAACCGAACGATACTGTGTCCCAACATCTGCACCTTGTCTATTAAGTGTAGTAGGATCATGTAATTTCCAGAAAACTTCTAGAAGCTCATCGTAGCTAATTTTGTTTGGGTCGTATTGTAGTTCAATTACTTCTGCATGGTTGGTGGTACCTGTGCAAATATCTTCGTAGGTTGGATTGGCTAAATGGCCCCCTTCGTAACCAGAACGAACATTGCTTACACCATTTAAACGCTGGAATACAGCTTCAGTGCACCAAAAACAACCCATTCCGAAAGTCGCTTTTTCTAATTTAGGTTTTTGGGCATCAGCACCCAATATAGAGAAGAGAATTAAAGATGTCATAATTATCCTTTTCATGTTTTGTGTTTATGTAATGATACGTAAAAACGATGGCAAAAGTTCTCTGACTATATAAAAATGACAAGCGGCTTAATAAAGGGCAGTTGGTTATGATGTGGCTGCCTAATCTAGCGCAAATGAAATGATTGTGATTTAAAAGCGGATATGCCTTATCCACAATATTTTGGGTTTATTTGTGTGTGTTAATAACTTAAAATTTTGGTAATCAATTTTTTATGTTGGTATTTTTCTCTTCAATGATGTTTGTTAACATATCTTTTCTAAATTTAACTTGAACATTAAAATCAATGATATGTCAACACCTTATATTCCATGCTTAGACCTAAATACCTACGTAAACGGGACTGAAGAACAACGAAAAAAATTTTCTGACGAATTAGGCAAGGCCTTTAACGATTCTGGTTTTGTAACCATTACCAATCATGGCGTTAGTCAGGAGCTGATAGATAAACTCTATAAAAACATTAAAGATTTATTTGCATTGCCTGTTGAAACTAAACGTAAATATGAAAAAGTAGAATTGGCTGGACAACGTGGTTATACTAGTGCAGGCAAAGAAACGGCTAAAGGTGCAAAAACTGCCGACTTGAAAGAGTTCTGGCAAATTGGACAGACCGTTACTGACGGTGATCCGATTAAAAATGAATACCCAGAAAATGAAGTTGTAGAAGAAATTTCAGAATTTAATCCGGTAACCAGAGAAATTTACCAAAAGTTGGAAGAGAACGGTAAACACCTGTTGAGAGCAATCGCAACTTATCTAGGTCTGCCGATCGATTATTTTGATCAACATGTACATAATGGAAATTCAATTTTAAGAGGGATCCATTATTTTCCAATTGAAAATCCAGAAACTATTGCTCCAGACGCGGTACGTGCAGGTGCACACGAAGATATTAACCTAATTACTCTGTTGATCGGTGCTAGCGCCGATGGTTTGGAAGTGCTAACTCGTAGCAATGAGTGGTTGCCAATAAAAGCCCATCATACTGATATTGTGGTGAATGTGGGTGATATGTTGCAACGCTTAACCAATAATAAACTACGTTCTACCACACACAGGGTAGTGAATCCTCCACGTGAGCTAATGAAAACTTCACGTTTTTCGGTGCCTTTCTTCTTACACCCACGTAGTAATATGGATTTAACAAGTTTAGATTCTTGTATTGATGCGGAACATCCAAAAGTATACAGTGATATGACTGCTGGGGAGTACCTGGATGAACGTTTAAGAGAGATTGGTTTAAAGATGTAAATTATGTTTCTGAGCCAGATGTCCTACCTGGCTTAAAATACAAAAAGCAGCTGCAATAGCTGCTTTTTGTATTTTATCCTTGTTTTTTTAAGCTGTCTAATTTGACAGAATCGCTAACTTTTGGCGATGCTTTAGGTATTTCCATTGGATTTAAATCCGGTTTAATAGGATCTTTAGTCGGGGTTTTTAACGGGGCTTTGGACGTACCAATATTTGTTTTCCCCTTCGTATTTGTACCCTTGGTTGTAGTTGGTTTAGTGGTACTCTTCGCTTTTGGCTTAATTGGTACACCTTTAATAATATCTGCTTTGCTGCTGGGTCGTAGTTCTGGTTTCCAAATAAAACCTGTAAGTATAGCTTCCTTAGCCAGTTTGTCAATTGGATCAACGGCACCTTCAACTTCACGTACAGTTACAATATGAGTCAGTTCCTTGTTTAAAAATCTAAAACGCAGCCTGCTACTAACAGTTTGGTTCACATTATCATATTCGTCTTTGTCATTTTTGCTGTAGTAGATGCTTTCCGCATTGCCGTCAACATACATATTCCTTAATTCTCCTTCAACAAAAAAACCAGTGATGATTTTGCCTTTCACCTGATTGAATTTAGTAGAGTCGCCTTCTACGTTTACAAGAAAGCCATTTTGTATAACCTGGAAATTATGGATTTTACTATTTTTAAAGAAAACATGAATAGTATCTCCTGTTTGTTGGGTGCCGTCAGACCAAAGTATCGGATTTTTATACCAACGAAGTGTAGAATCTGCAGAGGTATAAAACAGTGAGTCTGCTTTAGCTTGCATGTTCGATTTGTAAACCCTCACATTATGAAAAGCCTTAATGATCCGTGCCCTAACGGTATCTGCAGGATTAGTTACCACAGTGTCTTTTGCTAAGAGTTTTGCAGACTGGCTAGTTGCATTTTTTATCGTGCTTGCATTTGTACCATTTGCTTTTTCTGCTGCTACGCCTTGCTTTGTTTTGCCCGCTGTAGCAATTTCTTTCTTAGATTCCTTTATGGTAGAATCTATTTTTGTGGTAATTGCAATACTCTTAATTTTTAATAAGCTGTCCGCTGCTAAGCTATCGAGCTTGGCTTTAGTGCCAGCGATTGTTAAGCTATCTACTGGTGGTGGTGCTTCAAGTTTTGATTTTTCATCTGTTTTTCCTAGCTTTTTTCTCTCCTTTTTACTAAGCTTCTTATTTGGCTCAAGAGTAGTGTTAGTCTTTTTCTGATCCTCTGCTTGTTGTTGTAATAACTTCCGAGCTTCTGCTTTTTCTTTTTCCTTTTCCGCTTTTTCCTTTTCGTCTTCGGCACCAATCTCATTATCTTTTTTTACAACAGGTCTGGCTAGTAAGCTTAAATCCTTAACTAAAGAACGTTGGCTTTCCAAAGTGTCGGCACCCATCCACAGCGTATCAGGAATTTTTTTATTATTAACGGTAATACTGTCTTTTGTTCCGATGCCTACATAAGCTTTTTGAGTAACAATTATACGTTCTTCATCCCTATAATATTCTCCTAATTGCCCCCATAAGTTGGTTTGATCTTTGGTGTCTCTAAATAAAATGTTTTTTACCGCTCTGCCGTAACCTCGCTTTCCATAATAATATAAACTGTCACCTTTTAAAGAGCGACTGCCATTGGTGTATAGATTTTTCTTTCCAAAGTAAGCGTTTTCGCTCTTTGTATTGTAGGCTCCGTTTTCCGTATAAAGCTTATCTTCCTTGCTTTTGATATTGGTTGGGCCATAGAAGTAAGTCCAGTTGGTTCCAGTATTGTATCGTAAATCTTCAGATGTAATGGTGGCTTTCTCAGCGGTTACTACTAAAACGTTGATTTTAAAGTAAGCATCGCGGGTGTTAGAAAAATAGAAGCCAGTTTTACTGGTAATAGTTGCGTCTTTGCTTACTAACTTGCCATTGTCTTTATATTCGCCAATTTTGGCAACCATATCGTAGTCTAGTACGCTAGTGGTTAATGTATTTTCTCTATCTATTAATTTAACATTTTTATCTAGATGCGCCTTTTTTGCATTGCCATCATAATTTAAAAAGTCGGAATAAATGTTTAGGGTATCTCCTTGGTTAATGTGGACATTGCCAAAGGCTTCGAAAAAATTACGTTCGGTATAAAGTACGGCACTGTCACATTTTAAGATTGCACCGTCATGACTAAAGGTAGGTTTTCTTAAATAACTAGCTTTATTAGTTTTAAGATCACCGGTTGCATGTTCTGCATGTTCCAGTTTTATCTGAGTACGATTTTGCGCTAATAGTACAACAGGGCAAATCAAGAAAAGAAATAAAAGGCGTAACTTTTGCACGGTACAAATTTACAATTTTAGATTCAGTATTAAAGTGCTCAGTAATCAGTTCGCAATTAGCCATCAATAATTAACCAATTTTAACAATTAAGTTTTTTTATTTTTGAACCATGTTACCAGTCCAGCAATTTACCGATTACATTTCGCAACATCAGCTTTTTGAAAAGACTGATCATGTTTTGTTGGCAGTAAGTGGCGGTAAAGATTCGGTGTTAATGGCACAATTATTTAAACTAGCTGGTTTTCATTTTAGTATTGCGCACTGCAATTTTAATTTAAGGGCTGATGAAACTCAACGAGATGAAGCTTTTGTAAGACTTTTGGCCGATGAACTACAAGTTCCTTTTCACGTAATTCATTTCGATACTAAAGCCTTTGCCGAACAGGAGGGGATTTCTACACAAATGGCAGCTAGGCAGCTCCGTTATCATTGGTTTGAGGAAGTTCGAACTCAATACAACTATCAATGTATTGCGGTGGCACATCATCAAAATGATGCAATAGAGACAGTATTGTTCAACTTGGTTCGTGGTACAGGAATTAGCGGTATGCACGGTATTTTACCCAAAAGGGGAAGTATAATTAGGCCAATACTATTTCTGTCGAGGCAGCAGATTGATGAATTAATTGATGAGCTTAGCTTTCCTTATGTAGAAGATAGCTCGAACCAAAGTAGTAAATATGCCCGTAATAAAATCCGATTAAATGTAGTTCCGTATTTAAAGGAAATTAATCCAAATTTAGAAGAAACTTTTGCCCAAAATATTAACCGGTTTGCAGAAACAGAAGCACTGCTACAATTAGTAGTTACTCAAACTAGAGAAAGGATTTTTCAAAAAGAGGGTGACTTGATCAGTATTGAAATAGCAGAGGTATCGAAGTTAAATCCGCAGAAATTATTGCTGTTTGAGCTTTTAAAGCCTTTCGGTTTTAGTGATGCAGTGGTGAACGAAGTTTTGTCTTCGCTTGATAAACAAAGCGGAACTTCTTTTTACAGTAATACCCATCGCATTACCATCGATAGGGAAAGGTTAATCATTTCTTCGTCAGATAAAAATGGAGAAGAACTTAACTATTTACATGGTGAGGGGGCTGTAGTCTTGGGTGATGCAACGCTACTTTTGTCCATTTCGGAAAATATTAATTTCAAAGCAGATAAAAATTTAGCTTATATAGATGCCAATTTGCTCATTTTTCCGTTAGTGATTAGATATAAGCAGGATGGAGATAAGTTCAAGCCTCTAGGCATGAAGTCTTTTAAGAAGCTGAGTAACTTTTTTGTAGACGAAAAAGTGCCTTTACCTCAAAAAGAAAAAGTGCCCTTGTTGATTAATGGCAACGGTGAAATGGTATGGGTTATGGGGATGCGCCAAGACGAAAGGTATAAAGTGAGTGCAACAACAAAAAAAGTTGCTATATTCGAATTATCAAAATTATAAATGGACGGTAGATACACCTATATCGAAAAACAATACATCGGTCGCGATTATATTCGTATTTGCATACGACTAATTATGGCAGCGTTCTGTTTTGCCGTTTATGTTTACGAGCGAGATAGAGATAATACTGTAGATCTTTTTCTGGTAGTAGGTTTTGGTATCATTGGAGTGTCTATTATTTTGCTTTTCATGGTGCAATATAAAACCGTAATAGAAAACAGGCGTGTAATTATAGATGGTTTGTGGACTGCAAAAAAAGTAGAGATAGACCTCAATAAAGTGACGCAAATTCGTAAAGCAACTTACAGTAGATATTTTTTTAATAATCCTGTTTATAATTTACACAAGAATGGAACGGTGCGTTTCTTTTCTTCGGGTAAAGATGCAATTGTGCTTACCGATAGTGACGGTCTGGAATACTATATCGGCACGCAAAGACCTAATGAAATGTATCTCGTGTTACAGAACGAGATGAAGGCATAACTCCCTCGAGTTGTGAAGCGCATTCCCCAAAAGAGTATTGTATTTTCATGAAATCTGTGTTTAATGCGGAAAAATGGTAAGGGCATTATAATTGTTAGTAGCTATAAAATACTTTATAATATGAACAAAAAATATGTATACCTATTGTTAACATTTGCTTTATTAAGCGTAACGAAATCCAAAGCGCAAGTTTATGTTGCCAAAGTTTCTAAAGATTCACTGAATATTTTAGCTGGACGAGTAGATGCTTTGAAAGCTAGTCAGAAAATACAAGAGCTGAAAATCGAAGAGGCAAAGCAAGAAGCGGAAGTAGAAAAATTAAGAATAAAACTGCTAGACGCAAACGATAAAGCCAAAGAGGCTGCTGAGAAAAACAACAAACACACCCAAAAGCTAGGGAAGGGGAATGTGGATTCAAAGGATACTGATAAATTAGCTAAAAAAGCTAAAAATGCAATGCAAGAATCACAAAAAGCACTGGATAGGTACAATAAGCAAATTAAAACTGTGGAGAAGCTAAGAGAAGAAATACAAACTGAGGAACGTAAAGCTGGAGAAAAGAAACCTAATGTGGTTTTCAGTTATTAGGGTAAATATTAAGTATTCGATGGAACATAAGTTACATTAATTCCTAACCATTTTATTACTCAAAGATAACAATCTTTAAATAGGATAAACTTTACATTTGCTTCCATCAAATCTGGGATTTGCATTACACAGCCAACTAAATGAAAATAGGAATAGTTTGTTACCCTACCTTTGGAGGTAGTGGAGTAGTAGCTACCGAGCTAGGAAAAGCTTTAGCTAATGAAGGACATCAAGTGCATTTTATTACCTACAGTCAACCGGCAAGGTTAGACTTTTTCTCTGCCAATTTATTTTACCATGAGGTTTCTGTAAGAGATTATCCTTTATTTGATTACGCTCCCTACGAATCTGCTTTGGCAAGTAAACTGGTAGATGTAGTGCGTTTTGAGCAATTAGATATCCTACACGTACATTATGCTATTCCTCATGCTTCCGCCGCTTTTATGGCGAAGCAAATTTTGGCTACTTATGGCATCAATATCCCTTTTGTAACTACACTCCACGGTACGGATATCACTTTGGTAGGTAAAGATGCCACTTACAAGCCTGTGGTAACTTTTTCTATCAATCAGAGCGATGGGGTAACGACAGTTTCAGAAGATCTAAAAGAAGATACCTACCGCCATTTTGAAATCAATAAGGAGATTAAAGTAATTCCTAATTTTATCGATTTTAATCGTTTTAGTCTGCAGCCCAAAGATCATTTTAAAAAAGCGATTGCTCCGAATAACGAACGTATTCTTATCCACACCTCCAATTTTAGAAAGGTGAAGCGTACAGAAGACGTAATTAAGATGTTCCATAAAGTATTGCAGAAAATACCTTCAAAACTACTTATGGTGGGTGATGGCCCTGAGCGTTCAGCTAATGAACAATTATGTAGAGAGCTTGACATCTGTGATAATGTTCGTTTTTTAGGTAAACAAGATGCAGTCGAGGAAATATTATCAGTGTCTGATCTGTTTATCATCCCGTCTGAAAACGAGAGCTTTGGTTTGGCAGCACTAGAAGCAATGGCCTGTAAAGTTCCAGTAATCTCATCAAATGCAGGTGGATTGCCAGAGTTGAATATTGATGACTTTAGCGGTTATTTGTGTGATGTAGGTGATATTGATGATATGGCAAATAAAGCGGTTACTATTTTAAGCAACCAGAAGACACTAGATTACTTTAAAGAAAATGCTTTAACCAGAGCAAAAGATTTCGATCTTAAGAAGATCCTTCCATTATACGTAGCTTATTATGAAGAAGTAATTTCGGGAAATAATTAGAGGATTATATTATTTTACTCTTTTGTAAGTGGTAGTGGTAGTAGATTCTATCCCATTAGCTGTCGTTTTGTATCTAATCTGAAGATTGTTATCGTTCATCACTAAAACTTCAGACTTGATCATACTAGTGCCTGTGCTACTAAGAAATGAACTAGATACTTCCAGTGTTTTCTTGTCTGCTGATAACTTCCAAGATCCAAAATTAATTTTTCCAGTTTGTGTTGGATCGCAGGTCAAAGGACCATAATCTCCCGTAATTGTGCCGTTGGCATTGAAAGTAATCTTGTCATCTTTACCGCAAGCGGGTACCAATAAGAACAGGTCGTATTCGAATTTTTCCTGCCCAATGAAGAAGTAACTTGTAGAAGCTGTAGCTCCCCAAGTAGTTCCATTAAGAGAAAAACCGGCATCGGTACCATTGGCATCTAGATGGATTGTTTCTTTAGCACAGGAGCTGAGAAGTAAAATTCCTATGATTAAAGTGTAAAGTAGATTTTTCATTAAACGTTAATTGATGTTTTTTTTTGAAAGTTACTAAAAATTAAATATTTGCCAAAAGCAAGCGAGTTTTCTATCAACTGAAATATCGATATTAGCACCATTGTGATATTAATCCGGCTACTCTATTTATCAATAGTATTCTAATCTTTCGCAAAGTCAAAAAGATATAAGTTGTATCTTCGCGCTTCTGAAATTACAAAGATTGAATTTCAGGTAAAAGCAAAGATATTTCTAATGAGAAAAATAGCCGACTACAGAAAAATTCTGGGTGTAGATAAAAATGCAGAGTTAAAAGACCTTAAATCCAATTATCGCACGTTGATGAAAGATTTCCATCCAGATAAATTTCAGGAGGAGCAAGATAGATTGGATGCTGAAGCCAAAAGTAAAGATATTATTGAAGCTTATCATTTCTTGGTGAGTATTGCTCCAGAAACACGCAGTAAAAATCTGGAGACGTATACACAGACCACAATGCTATCTAATATTCAAGATTTTGAATTTAAGGAACAGGTGCTAATTATTCATTTTTATGACGGAAGTTCATACGAATATTTCGATGTTCCTAGAGCAATGTATGTAAAACTTGTGAACGCTGATTCTCCAGGTCGTTTTGCTCGTCGTCATATTTTTAACGAATATCCATACCGAAACGTTGCTAAGGTGACAGAAACGGTGTAAGCACATGTTACAAAGAAAAAAGCCCTTGCCTATTTAGGTAAGGGCTTTTTTGCGTATAGCCTATCTTAGAAAATATACTATTTGCTAAACACTAAGCAAACAGGGGTGCCAACTTGAATGCGTTTGCCACTGTCCGTTAATTTACCCGTTTTGGAATTTCTATTAAATATGATCACATCATTAGTGTATTGGTGTGCAACTAAGAGATAATTTCCACTTGGATCGATACTGAAATTACGAGGGCCTTTTCCTAGCGTACTTACATTTTCTACATGACTTAGTTTGCCATCTTTTTGAATTGTAAAAACACTGATGGTATTGGCATCACCTCGGTTACTCTCATATAGAAATTTGCCATCTGCCGAAATATGAATGTCTGCAGCATCTATTTTGCCTGTAAAGTTCTTTGCTACAGTTTCTACCTCTTGCAAAGGAACTAGGTCCCCATCGCTATAACTAAAAGCAGTTATTTTTCCATTGAACTCATGAGCTAGGTAGGCGTATTTCCCATTAGGACTGAAGGCTAAATGTCTTGGACCAGAACCTGCATTTGTTTTGATGCTGGTTTTGAAACTGAGCGGTTGTTCGGCAGTAGCGTTGTAATGGTAAACGTACATTTTGTCTTCCCCTAAATCGGAAGCAAACACATATTTTTTATCTGGAGAAAATAATACTTGATGCACGTGGGCACTAGCTTGACGTTTATCAGGGCCACTGCCTGTATGTTGTACACTCTGCTTAAGTTTAGAAAGTGAACCATCTGCATTGATGTCAAAAACACTAATACTTCCCCCACTATAATTTGCTGTAAGCACATGTTTCCCATCAGTTAATATAAAACAAGGATTGGCTCCCTTTGTAGGTTCTTTGTTTATAAAAATACCTTCGCCATTTTGCTGGTTAAATTTAAAAGCACTGGCGGCACTGTTTGTGCCGTCTTCATAAACGCTGTAAAGAAAATCGCCATTTTTGCTTAACGTAACATAACTTGGGTTAGAAGCATTTTTAATCACGCTTAACTGTTTTGTCTCGGCTGTTTTACTATCGAAATCGTACACATAAATACCTTCGCTGTTACCTTTGTTGGTATAAGTGCCAATAACAAGTTTGTGATGTTGAGCCGAAGCGGTCATGATTTGAACACTCCATAAAGCAAGTAGTAAAGTCTTTTTTAGCATAAATCGATTTGATAAAAGATAAAAGTAAATAAAAAATGCGCAAAAGTTAATTTTGCGCATTCTCCTAATTTTATTTGATCAGGTGTTTAATCTGGATTAACTCATGCTCTTCCAAATATCTCCATCTGCCACGTGGCAAATCTTTCTTGGTTAAGTTGCCATAAACCACACGGTCTAGTTTTACAACATCGTAACCTAAGTGTTCGAAAATACGACGAACAATTCTGTTTTTACCACTATGTATTTGTATGCCAACTTCATTTTTACTCGCACCAGCTACGTAAGAAATGCTATCAGGTTTAATGAAACCATCTTCCAGTTCTAGTCCGAATTGAATTTTATTGAAATCGCCCTGTGTTAGGTTTTTACTTAGTTCAACTTGATAGATCTTGGTAATACCATTGCGTGGATGAGAAAGTCTATCTGCTAGTTCTCCGTCATTGGTCATCAATAAAAGGCCAGTAGTGTTTCTGTCTAAACGACCAACGGGATAGATCCGTTCTTTACTAGCTTTATCAACCAAGTGCATAACTGTTTTACGCTCTTGCGGATCTTCAGTAGTGGTGATATAATCTTTCGGTTTATTTAAAAGAACGTAGATTCTTTTCTCCCGCTTTAATAATTCACCGTTGTATCTTACCTCGTCTTTATAAGGATCAACTTTATGACCTAATTCGGTAACTACCTTTCCATTTACACTAACTACTCCAGCTTCTATCAGCTCGTCTGCTTTACGGCGAGAACAAATACCTGCATTTGCTATGTAACGGTTTAAGCGAATCAAGTCATCTTGTTCCTTAACGTTTTTTCTAGCTCTTAAATTTGGAGTAACTCTTTCACCTTTATCCTCTTTCTTGCCCTTAAAGCCATCTTCTCTTTTTCTGAAAGGTCTATTGTCGCCGTAACGATTATCTTTTCTGTCCGAAAATTTAGAAGCTGCACCATCTTTGGCGTAGCTGTCTTTTTTTACATAACTTCTTCTTTCGCCAGTGTTTTCTTCGCGGTCACTAGTTCCCCTAGTAGAAAAAGGTCTGTCTTGTTTTTCCCAAGGCTTGCTGTCTCTTTTATCGAATGATTTTTTGAAACCTGATGTTTCGCCTGAATCTTTTCTAGCTCTGTTAGGGCGAGATTGGAAATCTCCACCTTTAGCATTACCGCCTTTGAAATCTTTTTTATCGAATGATTTTTTAAAACCTGATGTTTCATCTGAATCATTCCTTGATCTTGTTGAGCGAGGTTTGGAATCATCACTCTTGGTGTATTTAGAATCTCTTTTGTCATTAGTGCCAAAACTTCTACCCTTGCTGTCGTCTTTTGCACTAAATCTTTTCGGCTTGTCACTATCTGTTTGTGCGGTTCTTCTTCCCGTTGTGCTTCTGCCTGGTTTGGACTTGTCATCCCGACTTTTCCCTTTGTTACTATTTGTCATGATACGCTTTTAATCGCATAAAATAATGCGGCTGCAAAGTTAATAAATTTGCATGGATAAACAATTTCGAAATATGCTGTTTTTCCTTAAAAGTGCCTGCTCTAAAATCTAGCTTCACGGTATTTTAAAAGCCGATTTTCATAGTGTTTTTCGTAAGTGATTGATAATTAAATAAATAAAATGTACCTTTGCGGACCAAGTATTAAGTGTTAACTAAAAAAGGAGGAAGATGTTAAAGAAACACCTCATTCCATTAGCAGTAATTTTAGGATTATTGGTGATGGCAAATGTGTTTGCTTATAAGCTACCAACAGAAGTAGAAAATCTTAAGAAAGATAACTATACCAATCTTAAAAAAGAAACCGAAGAGCCGGTATTTTCAATAGCTCAACTAGAGTTTGCCGAAGAAACATTGCCAATTGGCGATACGAAGGTGACTCAAAAAATGAAGAGAACTTTGGCTTCATTTTCTTACGGAAATTTGCAAACAAATCGTTTGCATTTGAAAGCAGCAGAATGGTTTCCTATTGTAGAGCCTATTTTGGCAGCCTACGGTATACCTAATGATTTTAAGTATCTACCCTTGGTAGAATCTGGCTTAAGAGGAGGGGTTTCACCTAAAGGGGCGGCAGGTTTTTGGCAATTTATGCCTAATACTGCCCGCATGTACGGATTAAAAGTGAATAAGAGAGTAGACGAGCGCTATAATCTTAAAAAATCTACCATCGCAGCTGCAAAATACATCAAAGAGCTTTATGAAATCTTTGATAGCTGGACCTTAGTGGCAGCAGCATACAATGTGGGCGATAGCCATATGCGTAAGCAGATTAACCGCCAAAAGCAGGATAATTATTTTAAAATGAAACTGAATAGAGAAACAGGGGCTTATGTCTATAAACTGATTTCGATGAAGGAGATTTTGGAAAATCCTAGCCGCAACGGTTACACAAAACAGAAGGCGTTAATTGCCTATAAACAAGTAGCAGACGCAAGTGCTACTGCAGTAGAGTAAAATAAAATTGGTATAGCTTTTTTATAAGCATTTTAAAAGGCTGTTTCTCAAGTAATGGGAAGCAGCCTTTTCTTTTATTAAGCCACAAATGCACAGATTTTTAATGTTATATATTTAGTTATTTGTGCATCTGTGGCTAATTTTACTTTCTACTTTTAACTTTCTACTTTTGATTATGTCTTTACAGCAGCTAAGAGTTACCGATGTTCAACAAGAAGTCAACGAAATAATCACAATTATTTTAGAACCTGTAACTGGAGAAAAGCCTATTTATAAAGCTGGTCAATTTCTAACATTGGTATTTTCGCTAAATGGTAAGGAAATACGAAGGTCTTACTCGGCCTACAGCTCACCTTTGGTAGATGAGCCTTTAGCTATTGCAGTGAAATTGGTAGAAAATGGCGAGCTGTCTCGGTTTTTACATCGTCAATTGAGGGCTGGGGATCTGGTAGAAGTAACCAAAGCAAACGGAATGTTCTTTTACGAGCTGGAGGAGCATAAAGAGAGAACAGTTTTTCTATTTGGCGCCGGTGTGGGGATTACGCCTTTGTATTCGATTTTGAAAACAGCTTTGGTCGGAGAGAAAAAATCGAAAGTTGTATTGATCTATAGCAGTCGCTCGGAAGAAGATACCCTGTTTATAGAGGAACTTAGAGAGTGGCAGCATATTTATCCCGATAGGTTTAAGCTCATCAATTTGTTTAGTAATGCTAAGAATTTATTGAGGGCAAGGCTTAACGGTTTCCTCGTTCATGAATTAATTAGAGAACAGTTGTCTTTTGCTAAGGAAGATGCACTTTTTTATACTTGTGGACCGGTTGATTATATGGATGTATGTCGTATTTCTATCTTAGGTGCAGGTTATAAACCCCATCAGGTTAAACGAGAAACCTTTGTGTTGCCAGAAGATGAAATAGATGAAGATGATGCGACGGAAAAGGTAGTCGATAAAAATACCTATTCTATCAATCTGATATTCCAAGGCGAAACACATCATTTACAAGTGCCTTGGCCTAAAAGGATTTTGGACGTGGCGCTCGAAAACAAAATTAAGATCCCTTATAGTTGTAGTGGAGGAGTGTGCAGTACCTGTGCTGCAACTTGTATCTCTGGTGGCGTAAGAATGGATTATAACGAAGTGCTTACTGACGATGAAATTGCCAGAGGCAGGGTATTGGTTTGCACTGGTCACCCAACAGAAAACAATACGACGATAACTTGGGGGTAATTGGTTGTATGTTGCATGCTATGGGGTGTATGTTTTGAGAGCTCCCATTTATCAATGCCTTTCTCTCCCTAAAAGGGAGAGATGCCGAAGGCAGAGAGGTTTTTTTAATTTCAACTTCTCCCTAGCCCTCTCCCTGAAAAGAAGAGGTAATAGTTTATGTAAAATTACTTCACATTCTTGCTCTGCGGTGGCAACGGCACAAAGTCTGTCTCTCCTGGCACCTGTCCAAATTCTTGGTTTAGCCATCTTTGTTTAGCATCTTCAATTAACTCCCTTGTGCTAGCCACAAAATTCCAGTAAATGAAACGTTCTTCAGGAAAAGCTTCGCCGCCAAAAATATAAATAGTGCTATTTGGGGCTAAAGTGAATTCACAAAGTTTACTGTCTTTGGCTACCAAAAAGTTCTTCGGGCCAAAAGTATTTCCTTCGCTATGGATACTTCCCTCTAAAATATACAAGCCACTCTCACCAAATAACGAATCGCCAATTTTAAGTGTTTGTTCTTTAGTATTCTTAATCTCAATAAAATACAAAGGGCTGTAAACAGGAATAGGAGATTTTCTGCCAAAAGCTTCTCCTGCAATTAATTTAAAGTCCACGCCATCTTCTTGCCAAGTTGGGATATCAGCACCATCCGCATGAAAAAACTCAGGTTCCATTTGTTCTAAGTGCTTCGGTAGCGCTACCCAAATCTGTAAACCGTGAAGAAACTTATCACTATGTCTTAATCGCTCAGGCGTACGCTCAGAATGGGCAATACCTTTTCCGGCCGTCATCCAGTTTACTTGGCCAGGATTAATCTCTATTTCAGTGCCCAAAGCATCACGGTGCATCATACTTCCCTCAAAAAGATAGGTCAGGGTGGATAAGCCAATATGTGGGTGGGGCGGAATATCAATGTTTTGATGGTCGTTCATTGCCGCAGGTCCCATATGGTCAATAAAACAGAATGGTCCTACCAATCTTTTTTCCCTAAAAGGAAGTAATCTGCCGACTAAAAAATTACCAATATCACTTGGTCTTTCTTCTATAATGAGTTGGATGTTTGACATGGAATAAAGATAAGGATTTGTTATTATTGGTTTAGCCACAGATGCACAGATTTTGTTTGTGCTAACATTAATAATGCGTCATCCCAGATCCGATAGCTATCGGATTAGTCTGGAATCTTAAAGGAGTTAGAAATAGGATGAGTATTAGCCCTCTCTGGCTACGCCATCTCTCCCTCTGGGAGAACCGTAATGAAACGGAGCTTATTAATACCTTTAAAAAATAAATATAGATTTATTAATAGATGCCCGAAGGGCAGAGAGGGTTTCAAATATTATCTGTGCATCTGTGGCTAACGAAACCATAGATAAACGTACTTTTGTAATCAACAAAACCAACATACATGCCCTTTTTCTATTTCAAGCAGAAAATCAACTACAAAAATGAGATACTCGCAGGATTAACCGTAGCCATGACCATGATTCCAGAATCTTTGTCATTTGCTATCTTGGCTGGATTTCCTCCGTTAACTGGTTTGTATGCGGCATTTATTATGGGACTAGTGACTGCGGTTTTAGGCGGTAGACCAGGCTTGGTTTCTGGTGGAGCAGGAGCAACTGTAATTACCTTAATCGCATTAATGAAGCTTCATGGTTTAGAATATGTATTCGCTGCGGTAGTAGTAGCAGGACTTATCCAAATTTTAGTAGGCGTATTTAAGCTTGGGAAATTCATTCGGCTAGTGCCGCAATCGGTAATGTATGGCTTTGTAAATGGATTGGCAATTGTGATTTTTATGTCGCAATTAAGCCAGTTTAAAGTACAGGGAACCGATGAATGGTTAAGTGGTTCTGCTTTATACGTCATGTTAGGCTTAGTGGCACTAACCATATTCACCGTGTGGCTTTGGCCAAAGATTACCAAAGCAGTGCCAGCGTCTCTGGTTGCTATTTTAGTAGTTTTTGCGGTCGTATTGATCTTCGGTATCCAGACCAAAACGGTAAGTGATATCGCTTCTGTGGCTGGAGGCTTTCCGCCATTTCATATTCCTGAAATCCCTTTCACCTTTGAAACATTAAAAATCGTACTTCCCTTTGGTATAATTATGGCGATGGTAGGTTTAACCGAAGGCTTGCTAACCTTAAATTTAGTAGATGAAATTGTGGGTAACAAGGGTAATGGTAATAAAGAATGTGTAGCACAAGGAACGGCAAATATCTTAAACGGTTTCTTTTTCGGTATGGGCGGTTGTCCAATGATCGCACAAACTTTGGTTAATCTTTCTGCAGGAGCTAGAGCACGACTCTCCGCTATTATTGCTTCCCTAACCATCCTGCTAATTGTTTTAGTTGGCGCACCAGTGATTGGAAAATTACCAATGGCCGCCTTGGTAGGTGTAATGATGATGGTGGCAATAGGAACTTTTGAGTGGAACAGTTTTCGTATTGTTAAAAAGATGCCCAAAGCAGATATCCTGATTGGTGTAATTGTAGCAGCAATTACGGTGTTTTTGCACAACCTAGCTTTGGCAGTGTTGATAGGCGTAATCATGTCGGCTTTGGTGTTTGCTTGGGAAAGTGCCCGACGCATTAGAGCAAGAAAGTGGATAGACGAAAACGGAGTGAAACACTATGAAATTTATGGGCCGTTATTCTTTGGTTCAACTACTGCCTTTTTAGAAAAGTTTGAGGTACAAGAAGATCCAGCGAAGGTGATCATCGACTTTAAAGAAAGTAGAATTAGCGATATGAGCGCCATAGATGCAGTGCATAAAATTACTGATCGTTACAGAAAGCTCAATAAAACAGTTACTTTGAAACACCTAAGTGCAGACAGTAGATTGTTGCTAAGAAATGCAGCTGGAGTAATTGAAGTGAATATCGACGACCCTGTTTACGCAGTGGCGGATAGGTAATGTGATGATTGGTTGATGTGATAATTAGCTAATGAATGGGCAGTAGCTTTAAATCATCCGTCATTGCGAGGGGACAATTGATAAGGTGCTCTGTTGTATTTTTATAAGCGCTTTGTCATTCCGACCTTAGGAGGAATCTAGTTAGACAGATTCTTCGCTATGCTCAGAATGACAAAGCGCAAAAATATTAAGCCTGTGGCTGTTGCAAACCAGGTATTTCTACCATTTCGTTAACATCAGCAGCGTAATCTACACCTGCCACATCAAAACCAAAAAGGTTTAAGAAATCATGTTTATAGCCAGCTAAATCGCCAGTTGTAGGTAAAGTATCCGTATCAGCAGTCTTCCAAAGTTCAGCAACAGCTGCCTGTACATCAGCTTGCATCTCCCAATCGTCAATTCTGATGCGACCTTTTTCATCTACAGGTATATCGTTGCCCGTATATAGTCTTTCGCTAAATAAACGTTGAATTTGTTCTATACAACCTTCGTGCAAACCTTTTTCTTTCATCGTTTTGTACAAGAAAGAAATATACAAAGGAATAACAGGAATAGCTGAACTCGCTTGGGTAACCAGCGCTTTGTTCACAGAAACATAAGCTTTACCATTTAGGTCAGCTAATTTATCGGTAATGGTAAATGCCGTAGCTTCTAAATGGTCTTTTGCTCTGCCAATAGTTCCTTTACGATAAACAGCTTCAGTTACAGCAGGGCCAATGTACGAATAGGCAACTGTAGTAGCACCTTCGGCCAATACGCCAGCAGCTTTCATATCATCAATCCATATTTCCCAATCTTCGCCACCCATTACAGCAACTGTATTTTCAATCTCTTCCTCGTTAGCAGGTTCAATAGTTACCGTAGAAACAATACCAGTGTGGAAATCAACAGTTTTATCGCTGAAAGTACCACCAATTGGCTTTAAAGTAGAACGATGTAAAACTCCAGTCTTTGGATTTGTTCTCACTGGTGAAGCTAAGCTATAGATAATCAAATCAACCTGACCCAAATCAGCTTTAATTAAATCGATAGTTTGTTGCTTCACTTCATTAGAAAAAGCGTCGCCGTTGATGCTTTTTGCATATAAACCGTCTGCTTGTGCTTGTTTTTCAAAAGCAGCAGTATTGTACCAACCTGGAGAAGCCGTTTTACCCTCTTTAGGTTCTTTTTCAAAATAAACGCCAACAGTTGAAGCACCAGAGCCATAAGCAGCAGTTATCCTCGATGCCAAGCCAAAGCCTGTAGAAGCACCAATTACCAATACTCTTTTTGGACCGTTAATGGCTCCTTTAGATTTTACATATTCAATTTGGTTTTTCACGTTTTGTGCAGCTCCTTCAGGATGAGCTGTTAAACAAATAAAACCACGCATTCTAGGTTCAATAATCATAATATTGTTTTGTTATAAAGCCAGACTTGCCGACAATCCTTTGTCAAAGCTACCTATTTTTTTGTGCTATGCAAATTTAGGAAGTACCGAAATGCCTGTAGTTTGTACCTATTGGTTGTTGTCCTCACCAAACGAAAACGGTTTTCTATGAAAGGCAAAATCTGTGTTCTTGGCTAAATTATTACTTTGCTTCGTTAATCCCGATAACCTATGGAGCCATTTTGTCATGACTTATTTTAAAAACTAAATTAAAAGCATAGGTATTTTACAACTGTTAACCATAATTTTGCGGTTTATTAAAATTCTAATTTTCATAGAAACTATTTTTAAAATCCTATAACAAATTATTATGATAATACCTCAACCCAAAAAAAGAATATATACTAATTTGCTCTTAGCTTTTATGCTCACGGCATTTTCAGCATCTTCACAAGTTTCATTTATTAAAACAGACTATACAACGGGAGGATATTCGAATGACATGACCATGGCCGACTTTAACAATGATGGTTATCTCGATTTAGCTGTAGCAAATAATTATTGGATGCCAACCCCTCAAAACGGTATAGCCATATTGCTTGGCAATGGCAATGGCACCTATAATGCGGCTATTCATTACCTATCTGGTAAGAACTTCGATGATATTCATGCTGGCGATTTAAATGGTGATGGTTACGTTGATCTGGTAGGAGCGGATCGGACAACCAGTAGTTTACTTGTCATGTTAAATAATGGTACGGGGGCTTTTACTAATACCGTTAGTTATCCTGTTGGCAGTTTGCCAATTGGTATAAGCATTGGTGATTTAAACAACAATGGACTGAAAGATGTAGTTACTGCAAATTCGTATGGCAGCAACATTTCCGTTTTGTTTAACCAGGGTAACGCAGTACTAGGCGCAGCGATTAGCTACCCTACTGATGGCAGCAGACAGCTAAGCATTGGTGACCTCAATAATGATGGTTTTGCCGATATTGCAGTAGCTAATGGCGGCGCTAATAATGTATCGGTACTGTTGAATAATGGAGATGGTACTTTTGCTGCTAAAGTCAATTACGTAACGGGACTATATGCTCATTATATATCTATTAATGATTTGGATAACAACGGATGGAATGATTTAATTGTTAGTAATCGTAACGCTAATACGATATCCGTATTTTTAAATAATGGAGCCGGTACGTTTGCCTCACAAGTTACTTACAATGTAGGAGACAACCCTGGTGCCATGGCAATTGGGGATTTAAATGGCGATGGAAAAGCTGATATCGTGGTGGCAAATATCAATACTAATTTTATATCAGTACTGTTGAATGCAGGTAACGGAGTTTTTAATAACCAGTATACTATACAAACAGGCTCTGCTCCATCTGCTGTATTCATTGCTGACCTAAATGGTGATAGCAAAAATGATATTGCAGTAAGCAATGCAACTTCAGAAAATGTATCGGTATTGCTAAATGTGGGTACACTACCAGTTTCATTGGTCTATTTTACAGCGAAAATAGACGGAAATCGGTCAAAACTTACATGGCAAACCGGTACAGAAATCAATAATAGAGGTTTTGTGATTTATCGTAGTGGCGAGGATAAGCAATTTGCCAAAATTGGCGAACTAGACGGAAAAGGCACTGCCTCTACTTACAGTTTTATAGATGAAAATCCACTTAACGGAAATAATTATTATAAGTTGGTGCAAATAGATAACGATGGTGAATCGATAGATTTAGGCGATAGAATTTTGAAGTTTTCTCTGTCAATTGTGAATGTAAGTTTACATCCTAACCCGACGCTTAACATAGTTAAAGTACAGTTTGAGCAAGGAAAGTATCAAAAATTAATATTAAACGACATGAACGGAAAAGCGTTGAAATCTATTCAGCTGAAAACACAACAGGATAGGGCGGAGGTAGATTTGTCTGTTTACCCAGCTGGAGTTTATTTTATTAAGTTAATAAATACGACAGAAAGCATAGTGAAAAAAGTGATTAAGCAGTAAGATTAATATTCATTTCTAGGAAATAATTTAAAATCCTGTAGGCTATGCTTACAAGATTTTTGTTAAATGGCCATGATTGGAGTGTATCCCGGTTTTCATCGGGAGCACGAAAAGTGGGAGGAATGATGTGAATAGAATTGGTTTTTAGCTTCATTATATTTAAAAGGAAGTCGAATACCTTAAACCTTGTAAGATTATCCAAATAGAAAAAATCTGTTCATCTACCGTCATTCTTGTGAAAACGGAAACCATGAAGTGCTCAGTGCAACTAATCTTAAAAACCCAATAGGAGGTTATAGTATTAAGATACCCGCCAACGGGGGTACGCGGCGCATGGAGCAAAGGTGAGGCGTCCTTAATGCGCCTTAATTTCTTGATGGTTTAATATTTAAATCCTTAGTTTTTAAATATTTATTATCTTTGTCAAAATTTACAACAATGCAACGTCTAATACATATCCAAAAACAATGCGCTTGCCAGCCTTATTGGCCAAGTAGCTTGGGTATTGACATTAGCTTTATCTCAGGCTACTAAACAGCCATTCCAAAAACGCCCTCAATAACGCATTTCAATTAATTTATTAAAGTTTAAAACGATTTGATGTTCAACACATCAACATCACATATCAATATGGACATTTTATATACTGTAGAGGAAAAATATCTGCAGGCC
The DNA here is from genome assembly GCA_029959615.1 of Flavobacteriaceae bacterium PS02338. GTDB lineage: Bacteria > Bacteroidota > Bacteroidia > Sphingobacteriales > Sphingobacteriaceae > Pedobacter. Next base: position 1,547,806 of record JASCOD010000001.1, read on the forward strand.
ATGGAAGAGCTTAATTATGGCGAAACGCCTAAAGCGCTTCATTTACTTCGTGAAATTATTGTTGAAGATGAAAACTACGCCAGAGCGTATTATAGTATTGGCGTAATTTATCACTACTATTTGAAAGATTTCCAAGCCGCAGGATATTATTATAAAACCAGCTTAACGCTCGATGCTCATTTCCCAGATGTGTATGAAGATTACCTGAAATTATTGGTGAGTCTTCAATTACATAAAACGATAAATCAAGTAACCGATATTGCCATTAAAACGGCTGGAGTAAACCTATCGGCAATTTACGAAACACTGGGTTTGTACGAAGAGCAGCGGCAAGATTTCGAAACCGCCAAGCTGTATTATCAAAAAGCGGCATTAATTGCTGTAGTTGATAAGGAACATCACTTATTGCAAGATCACTTAAAGCGTGTAGTTACAAAGATAAAAGCTAAGCAGAAAATGGTTTACGCTTATGAGGGGAGTTGATTAACTCCCTTTTTTATTGATTAATTAACAGTTAGTTATAGAAAAATTCCATCTATGAATTATATTTGCTACTCTTTTTTTATCTAAATCATGATACGCTACAAGAAAGCTCCGCAGGAAGACATTAATTACATTTTAGAATTGTTGGGCGCTATTTATCCCCTAAGTAAGGAGCTAAAGGAAGCCTTTTTAGAAAAAACGGTATGTCTGAAAGTTAAAAAAGGAGAGGTCTTATTAGAGGTAGGTGAGCGCTGCCAGTACATGTACTTTATCAAAAGAGGGGCAATGATGGGGCAAACTACCCATCAAAAAAAGGAGATCGTTACCTATATCTCGATAGATAACGAGTTTGTAAGTTCTATCTCGGGTCTACATGGTGTAGTTGCTTCACAAGAAGCCATTATCGCTGTTGAAGATACAGAGTTGATCGCCATGCACAACGATCATTTGCAAGCGCTATTCATGGTACATTTCGATATGAACTTTCTATTTCGCGTCATGGTAGAAAAATACTATCGTGATGCCCAAGAACGTACCCATATCATCAGGGTGGGCAACGCCAAAGAACGTTACCTTTATTTTGTAAATACCAAACCAGGTTATATCGAACGCCTACCTTTACATTTGGTAGCCTCTATGTTAGACATGAAGTTAGCTACCCTATTAAAGGTGCAAAAACAACATCAGCTTTCATTGCAAAAAGATCGGGAAACAGAGTTTTGGTGTAAGCAGATTGAAAATAGCATGCGCCATGAAGAAGTTTTTAGAAAGGTAAACATCAATTTAATTGATTTTGCAAAACTATTAGGAGCTCCTCCCCAAAAGCTTTCGGGCATATTAAACCATGTGTACCGCTCCAATTTTACCGATTTCATTAACAATTATAGAATAGACAGCATCAAAAATCAAATGAGCGACCCTCTCGTGATGCAACATTATACAGTAGAAGCCTTGGCACAAAATGCTGGTTTCGCTTCGCGTAGTGCATTTTACAGTTCCTTTAAAAAGCTGGTGGGGCTTAGTCCAACACAATACGTGAAAACCTTGGAAATAACCAACCCTGTCAATTAGAAAACCGCTTTGGCGGTATTGTAAACTTGATTTCTAATTAAAACTTTGTCCTGTTTAATAAAACAGGACAAGGTTTTACATACAAGGCTTACCCTTGCTTTTTAGTTTTGTATCTCAAAATACCGCAGATCTTCATTGCGGCCTATACAAAAAACGTGATGCAATACTTCAAGAATTATTTCAAAACACTAGGTTTATTATGGTTCATTTTGTTTGCCAGCTTCCATGTGTACTCACAGGGTACCGCTCTTCATTTTGATGGATCAAACGACCATGTAACCACTTCAGCTAAAAGTACATTGGTGTCTGGAAGTTTTACGGTAATGGCATGGGTAAAACCAGAGAATGCCACTAAAGCAATGCATATCTTTAGTACTAGAGAAACTGCCGAATTTGGCTTTGATATGCAATTGACGGGAGGAAATAAAATACATGCTGATATTGGAAATGGTACATCGTTTATGACCACGGCTGCGGATGCCAACTATAATTACACCGTAGGTCGTTGGCTGCACGTTGCTTATACAGTAACTGCAGGAACATACAAGATATACGCCAACGGTAAGCTTTTGACTACTGCTACACTCGGTGCTGGAACACCTTTGCTGTTAAATGCCACTCATAAAATAGTAATTGGTAAAAATGCTAGCGAATCCACGAACTTTCAGGGAGCTATAGATGAAGTTAAAGTTTACAATGCGGTGCTTACCGAAAGCGACATTAAAGCTGACATGTTAAGCAGCACCCCTTCGGTACCCGCAAATTTAGTAGCACATTATAACTTTAACCAAACGGGTACAACACTTACAGATTTAAGCGGCAATGGATACGATGGTGTGGTGACCAACTTCGCTTTAACTGGTACTTCTAGTAATTGGGTAGAGAGCTATGCTATGGTGGTTCCAACGATAACTACTGCTACCAATATACTTTCTTCAGGTTTTACAGCAAATTGGACAGCACCTGCAAATGGTACGTTAGACAATTATGTTTTAGAAGTAGCAAAGGATAACGGATTTACAAATCCTATTTCAGGTTCGCCGTTTTCAGTCAATGCCTTATCTCAACAAATTACTGGATTATTATCGAATACCGATTATTATTATCGGGTGAAAGCAAATAAAAATACGATACCAGGACAAGGTGCCAATAGCGATACAGAGAAGGTGACCACTACTCTTGCATATGATTTTTTAAGCTCCTTGTCTTTAACGGGGGTAAGCATTAGTCCTAGTTTCAATTCAGCTCAATTAAATTATTCGGCAGTAACTTCAAACACTAGTTTACAGCTACAGGCAGTTCAAGCTAATATCGGTTCAACTATAGAAATGAAGGTAAATGGAAGCGGTTTTACAGCCATTTCCACAAGCGTTTTATCGCCAATAATCCCTTTAAATTTGGGAAATAATGTGATAGAATTGAGAGTGACAGATGGGCCAACTAGTCGTATTTATACGCTATCCATTAATCGGGTTAATCCAACTATTCATTATGTAACGGAAAGTGGTGCTGGCACTAAAGATGGTACCTCATGGAACAATGCCTCAGACGATTTGCAGCAAATGATCAGTGCAGCTACGCCACATGACCTAATTTGGGTGGCTAAAGGTGTATACAAACCTATCCGTAGAGGAGATGACTTGATTCAGATAAGCTTAAAACATAGAAGAAATTCATTCGTATTAAGTCCTGATATAAAAATTTATGGAGGTTTTATAGGAACCGAGACAATGCTCGAAGATCGTAACTATGTACAGAATGAAACGATACTTAGTGGAGATTTTAACGGCGATGATGTCGTGACAGGGGGAAAAAACACACTGGTAATCAGCAATCATGCAGATAATTCTTATCATGTGGTTTTAAGTAGGGGAGCTGTAGGTTATGCATTGCTAGATGGTTTTACGATTACAGGGGGGAGAGCCGACGGAGGACTAGTTATAAATCCAGATTTTAGTGTGCACTCCTATGATTTTGGTGGAGGTTTGTCTTTAAGGAAATCTTCACCCACTTTAAGAAATTTGAAAGTTAAGGTGAACTCTGGTGTAGTTGGAGGAGGTATTTTCGCAGAAGAATCTCAATCAATTATTGAAAATGTTAGCATAAACAGTAACAGAGCTCAAGGAGCAGGTGGTATTGCCGCTACTGTATCTAACTTAACTTTAAATAATGTAACAGTAAATAACAATAGAGCAACTACTAATGGTGGTGGAATGTCTAATAGTAACGGTAGTGCTCCTACAATCACCAATTCAAGATTTTTTGGTAATTACGCGGTAAATGATGGAGGTGGAATCTACAATACTGATGCTGCTCCAGTGCTGCTAAATGTGAGTATTACCGATAATATGGTTATTGATTATGGGGGAGGAATGAGTAGTAGGGACAACTCAGCTCCGCAGCTAACCAATGTGTTAATTGCTAATAATGAAGCCGATTTAGGTGGAGGAATGTTAAATGCCGAAACTACCTCAGCAATTTTAACCAACGTAACCATTACAAAAAATAGAGCTACTTCTAGTGCAGGAGGTGTAGAAAATAAAATATCCGGTACTGCCATTATCAGGAATAGCATTATTTGGGACAACTATAGTCCTGTAAATAAGGTAATCCACAATGAGTCAGTACCTGCTGTAGTTACCCATAGTTTGGTAGAGGGTGGCTATACAGGAACAGGAAATATCTCTGTAGATCCGCAATTCAGAGATCCAGCAAATCGTAATTATCAATTGGGAAGTAATAGCCCCGCTGTTAACGCCGGCAGTAGTGTTTATTATGCCCCTTCTCAAACACCTGATATTTCTGCCGTAAATAAAGACTTAAATGATAGGGCAAGGGTAAACGGCACCAGCATAGATATGGGAGCTTATGAAGATCATTTTGCTTCAGCAGCACTTCATTTTGATGGCGTAGATGATCAAGTTACTTTCGGAGCAACGCCAACTACAGTAAGCGGAGACTTTACGGTGCAAATTTGGGTAAGACCAACAGAAGTAGCTAAAACCATGCATATATTAAGTACCAAAACTGTCGGAGGTTTTGGATTTGATCTTCAACTTAAAAACGGCAATACTGTACACGCCAATATTGGCTCGGCGAATGCTTGGCTAAGTAATGCTGCCGATATGACTTATGATTATAGTGCAGGCCGATGGATGCATATTGCTTATTCGGTAAGCTCAACTGGTTTCAAGGCTTATTTGAATGGAGAATTAAAAGCCAGTGGCGCTTTTTCGGGTACCCCTTTGTTAATGGATACAAATCATCAGCTTCAGCTAGGTTACGATACAAATAATAGCAATACGTTTTTTAACGGAGAGTTAGACGAATTAAGAATCTACAATAAGGCACTAACTGATACGGAGATTAATCAGGAAATGGTTAATGAAAGTTCTGTTTTGTCTAATCAGCTACTTGCTCACTATAATTTTAACCAAGGTGTACCTCAAGATAATAACTCAACAAATACCATCTTAGAAGATATTGGTCTTCATCACAATACCGGAACCTTGGTCGGCTTTACACTCAATGGCGCTCAAAGCAATTGGGTAGAAAGCTATGCGCAGGTAGTAACTGAGTTGGTTGTACCAATTAGCTTGTCACCATCATCTTTTGAAGCTCGCTGGAAATCTCCTAAATTGGGGTTGGTAGATAATGGATATACTTTAGAAATAGCTACCGATTCAGATTTCTCGATGCCAATTGCAGGCTCTCCATTTAACATAACAACCGAAAATAGAATTTTTAGCGGATTACCTACCAACACTTCTTATTACTATCGTGTAGCTGCTGATAAACAAAGTGTAACTGGAAATGGAGCATTTTCGCCAGTAATGATAGTTAATTTGCAAACTTTTACCCCGCCAGGAAATGCTTTAAACTTAGATGGCACTAATGATCATGTGGTAATGCAGCCTAAGGCTACCGTAGTTAAAGACAACTTTACGGTAATGGCATGGGTAAAGCCAGAACATTCCACTAAAGCAATGCATATATTGAGTACTCGCGAAGGAGGAGATCAAACTTTTGACATGCAGTTAACTGGTGGAAATAAAATTCATGGAGATATTGGAGCGGGTACTTCTTGGGACACGAATAACGCCGATGCCGATTATAAATACAACATTAACCAATGGTTACATGTGGCTTATGTGGTATCTCCAAGAGCCTATAAAATTTATGCCAATGGTAAAGAAGTAGGAGGGGGTGTTTTAACCAAAGATCCTGTTTTGTTAGGAGCAACACATTACATTACCATAGGTAAAAATGCTACTGAAAACACCTATTTTAAGGGGAGCATAGACGAAGTGAGGATCTATAGCCAAGCACTTACCGAAGCAGATATTAAACAGAATATGTTAAATACGGCTATTACACATCCATCAGCCTTGCTTGCCCACTACAATTTTGATCAAGGGGTAAACAGCAAAAGCGATGTGCTTACAGACCAAGGTATCAATGGTTATCATGGTACTTTAAAAGGTTTTGCATTGGAAGGTAATGCCAGTAATTGGGTAGAAAGCTATGCAATGGCAGTACCCAATATGGATAACGTCACAAATATAAAGGGTACTAAATTTACAGCTAATTGGACTGCTCCCTTAATAGGAACAGTAGATAATGGCTATTTATTAGAAGTTGCCACAGACGAAGTCTTTACACAGATGATCACCAATTCGCCATTTTCGATAAACGATACACATCGAGAAATTATAGGATTAACTACGGGCACGAATTATTATTATCGCGTAAAGGCTGATAAAAATAGCGTAACAGGTCAAGGTGCAGTGTCAGAGGTTAAAACAGTAACTCCGGTAAAGGAAAGCCAAACCATCAACTTTGCAGCACTTGATCCCAAAACTACCAATAGTGCAGATTTTGTGCTCGGTGCTACGGCTACAAGCGGTCTTGAGGTAAGTTATACCAGCAGCAATACCGCAGTAGCCGAGGTTTATCAGGATAACGGTATTTGGAAAGTGAAGATCAAAGGAGAAGGAATTATCAATATTACAGCTAAACAGGCTGGCGATGCCGACTACAGCGCTGCTGGCGATGTGCCACAGCAACTTATCGTGGTAGAGGCTCCGCTTCCAATCACCCTAGTTTCCTATACGGCAAAAATAGAAGGTAATTCTACCAAGCTACGATGGCAAACTTCATCAGAAACAAACAATAAAGGCTTTATCATTTACCGCAGTGGCGACTATGGACTTTTTGTAAAAATAGGCGAAGTCTCCGCAACCCATAACACACCAGCCAGTACAGACGGAACATCTTCCGTTTCCAGTTATACCTTTATAGACAAACAACCTTTAAACGGTAACAACTATTACAAACTGGTGCAGGTAGATAACGATGGAACAGCAACAGAATTAGGCGTTAAACCCCTAACTTATAACTTAAAACTGATTACGTACAACGTATTTCCTAATCCAACCAAAGACAAGGTAACGATCACGTTCGCCGCAGGCGATTACCATACCTTAAAAGTAATAGATATGACGGGTAGGGTCTTGCAAACAACTAGCATATCCCTAACTGCAAGTGAAGCAGCTATTCATCTAGCTAATTATGCAAGTGGCGTTTACCTGCTTTTACTAGAGGGCAAGCAAGGCGCTAAACAATTGAAGGTAACTAAACAATAGGCATAATAGAAAGAAAGTTTGTTTTATAATCTTCCCAATTCTCTCCCTTTGGGAGAATCGTAGTAAAACGCAGCTCATTGATACCTTTAGAAAATAAATGTCTATTTTTTTAGAAGGCCTTGCGAATCTCCCTTTCAATATTTCCTAATTCTCTCCCTTTGGGAGAGATGCCCACAGGGCAGAGAGGGTATTTTTAATAATTGAACTGATGTTAGTTTGAAAAACTCCAAACTGGTTTTAATATTCGTTATTTCAGCGGATGCTTAAACCAGAGGATACCGTTCAGAATAGCCTTTTCAATGTTCGGAAGACCTCGCTTGGTCTTTGGAATGACCTTTTCAATGTTCAGAAGACCTCGCTTGGTCTTTGGAATAACCTTTTCAATGTTCAGAAGACCTCGCTTGGTCTTTAGAATGACCTTTTCAATGTTCAGAACATCCTGCATGGTCTTTTGAATAGCCTTTTCAATGTTCGGAAGACCTCGCTTGGTCTTCCGAATAACCTTTTCAATGTTAAAAACATCCTTTGTAACCTTTTCAGCTTTGTGAAGCACTATATTACTCCTATAAAAACCACTTTCTTAACCGCCTAAGAAATTTTAGTCCATATTGGTTTATACGCCCAAACTAATCCCTAACCCCTAGTTCCTAACTCCTAACCCCTGATGCCTGACCCCTAACCCCGTACCCAATACTGGGTATTGCCATTGTTTTTTCGCAAAATTATCTTTGAGCAATTTTCCTATGTACATGCCCATCCTTTAGATAAAATGAAATTCAATGCAATGAAAAAAACGCTACTTCTCCTTTTAAGCTGCCTTAGCCTTAGCTTGGCGGCAATAGCCCAGAACATTATTTATGTAAACATTAACGTCTCCGGTGGTGCTAACAACGGTACAAGCTGGGCAAATGCCTACAACAATCTGGCTACCGCTATTGATAATGCCAGTGAGGGTAAACAAATCTGGGTGGCCAAAGGTACCTACGAACCTGCAATATTTAGCGGCTCTTTTAGCATGAAAAATAATGTAGCCATTTACGGTGGTTTTGCAGGAGGAGAAACCAGCCTAGGCCAGCGTAACTATATGGCTAACCTAACGATACTAAGAGGTGACTATACTATTCTTAACAATAACAATGGGCTAACTGCTACTGCTATTTTGGATGGGTTTACTATTACGGGTACAAATGACTACAATGATGGAAAATGTGTTAATTTTAATGTTTCGCCTACTATTCGCAACTGTGTGTTTACTGGGGCTTCTAATGGCATATTTAATAGGAACTCTTTCCCTACTATTATCAATTGCTCTTTCGTGGCGAATAGAAGTAATGGCATATCTAATATAAATTCTTCACCTACTATTGTCAACTGTTTGATTGCAGGAAATTCTCAAAGTGGTATATATAACGAGGCTTCGTCATCATCTATCATTGTGAATACCACTATTGCTGGTAATAATGGCAATGCTTTGTTTAATAGCAACAGTACGCCTTTAGTACGTAACAGTATTGTATGGGGAGGTGTTGTAGGCAGCTACACTGCAAGCCATTCCCTCATTAAAGATAAAACAGATGAAAGCAATGGTAACATCAGTGCTGGTGGTGTAACAGAAAACCATATTTTCAACAATTACGCTGGAAACGACTACACCTTAAAGTCAGGTTCGCCTGCTTTAAACAAAGGAGATAATAGCCTTTACATTGGGCTAAATGCAGCTACGCTAGATTTAGCGGGGAATAAAAGACTAATAGGTTCGAAAATAGACCTGGGAGCCTATGAGCACCAAACTTTGGTAATTACCCCTGATGTTAATAATACTGTCTATGTAAATAGCAATGCCGATGGTACTGGCGACGGCTCTTCTTGGAATAGTGCACTTACCCAATTGGCAGATGCGCTAAAAGCTGCCAAAACAAATACCGCTATCCATAAAATCTACGTAGCAAAAGGAACCTACAAACCGCTCTATAGCCCAGCTAGTGGCAACTTCGGACTAGATGCAGGCAGGGACAATGCTTTTCTGTTGGTGCCTAATGTAGCCATTTATGGAGGTTTTGCAGGTAACGAAACTGCTTTGGAACAAAGAAATTGGAGAGCGAACCAGACCATCCTCTCTGGTGATTTAGATAACAACGATGCGCTAACCGATGGTATCAGCACCACCATTAACGGTAACAATGCGCACCATGTTGTCCTTTCCGGTGGCGATATGGGCGCTTCCATTCTGGATGGTTTTACCATTACGGGTGGTCAGGCAAACGGCTCTGGAGAGCTTTGGGTTGCCAGCGGACTGAACAACTTTTCACAGAATTTTTCTAGGACCGATGCGGCAGGGATCTTTAACCGCGAGAGTGGCGGTAATTTTCCGGCACCCACCATTCGTAATTGCCGTATTTCTGGAAATACTGCCAGCAACCTCGGTGGGGGTATGGCCAATTATAACAGTTCGCCAACCATTATAGATTGCATCATCTCACGCAATAGTGCGGGGACTACCGCTGGAGGTATGAGGAATTCGGGCAATGCCGCAACAAAAGTGATCGGTACGCTGATCTCTGGCAATACGGCCCCTTCTGGAGGTGGCGTTTCCGGGACAACCAGTGCTACGGTCACTTTCACCAACTGCACCATTGTGAATAACGGCGAGGGATTGAACGTGTCCAATGGCTGGCCACAGCTGAACAACAGTATAGTTTGGGACGGAGTGGTGGGCAGTTACCATGCAAATTATTCCCTGATCAAGGACAAAACTGATGGCAACAACGGCAATGTAAGTGCTAGTGGCCTAACTGCAAATGAGATCTTCGATAACTATGCTGGAGGAGATTATATCCTAAAGACTGGTTCTCGAGCTTTGAACAGTGGTGGCAATAACCTATACACTGGGCTAAACGCAAGTACCTTAGATTTGCTGGGCAATAGAAGACTGATTAGTAAAACTATTGATTTAGGTGCTTATGAGCATCAGACTTTGATAATTACACCCGATGCCAATAACATTGTGTATGTCAATAGCAATGCCGATGGTACAGGCGACGGCTCTTCATGGGGATTTGCCGTGACGCAATTTCAGGCTGCCATTGATGGACTGCCAGCAAATGGTGGACAGGTTTGGGTAGCCAAGGGTACCTACAAACATAGTGGTGGCTTTTTTAGTATGAAAAAGGATGCGGCGATTTATGGAGGATTTACGGGTAATGAGGTTAACCTAGCCCAACGTAACTATATAGCCAACCCAACGATTTTGACGCGTATCTTTAACCACAATAATGAACTGACTGCTACTGCTATTTTGGATGGGGTTACTATTACAGATGAAGGAGATTATGGAATGCATAATATTAATGTTTCTCCTACTATTCGTAATTGTGTGTTTACTAGGAATTATGATCATGGTATACTTAATGAGAACGCTTTCCCTACGCTTATCAACTGCTCTTTCGTGGCGAATAACGGTAACGGCATAGCTAATAAAACTTCTTCACCTACTATTGTCAACTGTTTGATTACGGGAAATCGTGAAAGTGGTTTATATAATGAGACTTCTTCATCGCCAACCGTCATCAATACCACTATTGCTGGTAATAATGGTAATGCCTTGTTTAGTATCAACAGTACTCCAATATTATATAATACCATTGCATGGGGCGGTACTTTTGGAAATTACACAGCAAGCCATTCTTTAATTAAAGATAAAACAGACGAAAGCAATGGCAATATCAGTGCTAGTGGGTTAACGGAAGCGAGTATTTTCAACAATTACGCTGGAAGCGACTACACCTTAAAGTCAGGTTCGCCTGCTTTAAACCAAGGGGATAATAGCCTTTACACTGGGCTAAATGCAGCTTCGCTAGATTTGACAGGTAATAAAAGATTAATTGGTTCAAAAATAGACATAGGAGCCTACGAAAACCAAACTTTGATAATTACACCTGATGCCAATAACATTGTGTATGTCAATAGCAATGCCGATGGTACTGGTGACGGCTCCTCTTGGGCATATGCCACTACGCAATTACAGGCTGCCATTAACAGTTTGCCAGCAGGTGGTGGTCAGGTTTGGGTAGCTAAGGGAACTTATCAGCCTGCAGGCGGTAGTTCTTTTACGATGAGAAAAGATGTGGCCATCTATGGAGGTTTTGCCGGGGGAGAAACCAGTATAGGCCAACGTAACTATATGGCCAACCTGACCACACTGAAAGGTAATGACCAAGTTGTTATCTTCAATGATGATAATGAATTGACCGCTACAGCCATTTTAGATGGATTTACGATTACAGCGGAGCTCCGAGACGGGATGGTTAATATGTCTTCTTCTCCTAAAATTAGCAATTGTGTTTTTACTGGGAATGGTTTCGATGGGATGTCTAATGGTAGAAATTCTTCTCCTATCGTTAACAACTGTGTTTTTACAGAGAATAAGGGCAATGGCATGGGTAATCATTTCGACTCTTCTCCTATTCTTATCAACTGTATTTTTACAGCTAATCTTCAAAGTGGCATCTATAATGTAACCTCTTCTTCACCCACCATTATCAATAGCGCTATTGTAAATAATTTAGGTAATGGCTTGTTTAATAGCGATAGTACACCATTACTGCATAATGCCATTGTTTGGGATAACATTATAGGTAGTTATACAGCAAAGAATTCCCTGATCAAAGGTAAGACAGATGTTACCAATGGTAATATCAATGGAGCAATATATAACGAAAACCAAATTTTTAACAACTATACGAATAAAGATTATAGCCTAAAGGTAGGATCGCCAACCATTAACAAAGGCGATAACGCATTATATACGGGTAGTGGCCTAAATCTCAATGCCGACAAAGACCTGGCCGGAAATCCACGCTTTTTTGATGGACAAATAGACATAGGCGCTTACGAAAGCCAGGTACCTGTTCCATTACCAGTTAATTTTGGCAAGTTTACTGCTGCCTTGCAAAACAACCGTGTCAAATTAGAATGGAATACCTTTAGCGAAACCAACAACGAAGCTTTTACGGTTTACCGCAGTACTGACGGACTGAATTATACCAAAATTGCCCGCCAAGCTAGCAAAGGCAATGGAGCAAACAGTTATGTTGCTTATGACAATAGCCCGCTAAACGGCCTAAACTATTATCGCCTGAAACAACAGGATACGGACGGTACCACTACCGAACTGGGCGATGATGCGGTGAATTTCTCCCTACGTAACGAAGAAGTAAAGGCTTGGCCAAATCCCGTAGAGAAGATCCTGAAATTAAGCTTCCCTGCAGGCAAGTACCAAAGCTTAAGGCTAGCGGATGTGAGCGGTAGAAAACTACAGGAGCATACGCTCAACAAAACCCAAAGCCAAGCAGAGTTAGACCTGAGCAGCTATCCAAAAGGTGTTTACCTCATCGCACTAAAGGGCAACAATGGCAACCATCTGCTAAAGGTGCTGAAATAGCATTGTCGAAGGTTCCATTTTTAGCCCACGATTTAAATCGTGGGCTAAAAAGCAGGTGTTTTTACGCCACATTCTAGACTTCGTAAGTTTTCAAAACTTACGAAGTCTGGTTTTAAATTAACAGTTGTGCAAAACGAAATAATAATATGTTAACGCGTGAGTTCGGGTTAAGCACCTTTGCACCATCGCAAGCCTACACAATGCCCCTCCACTAACTTTAATAGCATCAGGCGCAACTTATACCGATTTATCGGTAGCCATGGCTTTTTATTTATGCTTCTATTATTTATTTTAAAGGTAAAAATGAGCTACGCTAACACTCCGGTTTTGCATACTTTTTTCAGCTGTTGGAAACCTGCGGAGAAGCATGATTCGCGGCTTTGTGGTTCACTAAGTGTATTACTCCTATAAAATATATATTGATCCTGTATGAACCACTTAATACGTTTTAGTGCCCTTAAGTTGACACACCCGATAACTGACCCCTAACCACTAATCCCTAACTCCTAGCCCCTGATCCCTAACCCATGCTCATTTGCAAAACGAATCAGCTCTGCGGTACCCTGTAGGTTAAGTTTACGGTAAATGTTCTTGCGGTGGGTTTCTATGGTATAGTTGCTCAGTTCCAGATCTAGGGCAATTTCCTTATTACTTTTGCCTTGGCCAATTAAGCCAATGATCTCTATTTCCCTTACCGATAGTTTATAGCGGTCGAGATAACTATCGGCAATTTTTACTTTGCTTTTTTGCTGTAGTATTTCTGGTAAGATAAATACCTGTTTGCCACCCATTACATCCAGTATGGCATGCTTAAGCTCTGGAGCAGTAATGTCCTTCATCACAAAACCATCAATATCACCTTTTACTTCGGCAATCATTTTTACATCATAATACATGCTCAGCAGCATGATCTTAATGTTGGGCTGTTGTTTTTTGATGAGCAGTGCGGCTTCAATCCCATCCATTAAAGGCATATTGATGTCCAACAGAATCAGATCGGGGGTTAAACGGTTTAAAGTCTGCAGCAAAAGCTTGCCATTGCCAACTTTGGCGAGCACCTCAAATCCAGATAGCGAAAGTAAGATCTGTTCTATCCCTTCCGTAAACAAGGTGTGGTCGTCTGCAATAATTACCTTCACCATTTTATGCATCATAGTTGTTTTGATTTAACGGTATTTCAATAATGGTACTCGTACCCTTTTTGTTGCCATCTATGTTTAGTATTCCTCCAAGAAATTCTACCCGCGACTTGATATTCTTTAAACCGATACCTAGGTTGGATTCCGATAGGCTAATACCAGTTCCGTTATCCTCTATGATCAGCATCAGGTTCTCTTCGTCTATAATCAGTTCTACATTACAGTAAGAAGCCATGGAGTGTTTAATAACATTGTTGATCAGTTCATTAATGATACGATAAACCGTAATGGAAACAATGGGGGCTATCAACGCTTGGTTTCCCGAAGTAACTAATCTAAAATCGATGAAGCCAAGGCTATTCAATTCTTCTACCTTGTTCTGCAAAATTCTAAAGATGCCCAAGTTGGCAAAATCTTTAGGCAATAGGTTATGGGAAATCAGCCTAAGATCGGCCAACGCCTTTTTACTGATGGCAATGCTGGTGGCATTATGGCTCAAAACGGTTTGTCTGTTCCATTGCTCGTCTTCCGGTAGGTTGCTCGTATGTAGCAATAAGGTACTTAAAGTGGCCCCCAGGTCATCATGTAGGTCTTGAGCTAAGCGTTTGCGTTCCTCTTCCTGTGCCGCCACAATCTGCTGGGCAGTTTCCTGTTGTTGCTGGTTAATTTTGGCCAATAACAACATCTTATCCCTTTTAAATAAGTTATAGCGGTAGATAATGCCCAAGAAAATAATGAAGGTCTCTACCAGTACCCCAATTTGGATGTCATTGGGCACTTTGTACATGCTATTGTTTTTGCTATAGCCCAAAATGTAGAAGCCGTAAGAGATGATGGCATAGGCCAGATAAGAAGCTGATGCTAGATAAAACCATCCAAGCTTGTTCTTTTGCACAGCCTGCTGTATGGCCGAGGCAAGGAACACCACGATAGCACATAAGGCTGTTAATAGGAGTGCATAGAGATAGATCTCCTTTGGCCAAGTGAGCTCGCCATAAGCAATAAAAGCAATATAACTTAAAGGAACCAATAGCATAGAAAGATAACGTACAACGATAATGCTCCTTAAAAAACTACAATTTTGTTTGTTGAGCTCTAGAAAAGAAACGATCAGGTACGACATGGCAACCAAGGCCAAACTGGTACTGATCGGTTCGGAGATGGTAGGTACTGCCGGATAGTTGTAGAAGAACAATTGATAATTTAGGGCATCAAAAACCCAACATAGAATAGTAAAAACGTAAGCTGCATACTGTATATGGATCTTCTGCTTAAGCGATAGGTAAAAAAACAGATTGACGATGATATTTGTGAGCATTACGCCTGCAATAATCCCATAAAACAGATATTGATAATTCTCCTCTTTTTGGAAAGCGCTACTCAACTGTAAAGTAGGACGTAGATTTAAACCTTCGCCAATTTTATCTAACATCACCAAGTAAGTGGCCGATGCGCCAGTTCTTAAAGAAAGGGGCAGCACCACGTCAAAATGTTCATATGGCCTTTCCTTAAAAGGCAACCCAAAACCTGTTTTACCAATTAACTCATACTTATCGGTATTCTTGGCGTAGGCATATACAAAATTTACCGCCGGATAATGCAACTGCAAATAGTAAACCGCATCATTCGGGCTGTTGTTTTTTAGCGTAAATACCAACCAATGATAGTTCTTGGTAAGTCCAATGTCGAGCACTTCTTTGGGATACATCTTTTTAAAACTTGCCAGTGGAGCTTGTGCAATAGCCTGTGCATTGGTTTTATGGGGAGTTTCTATAAGATATAGATGCTTGTTGAGTGGATAATTGCCATCGTTATTGACACTGAGGTACAGCGTATCGGTAGGAATTTGTGCTTTGAGTGTGCCACTGAGCAAAAAAAACAAGGCCATGCCACAGCCGTAAAAGGCGTAGTTGCAAAGCACGGACAGGTATTTTTTGGATAACATAAGCATCGGCTAATTTGAGAATATATTCGCATAATTCCATACCCAGTATTGGGTATTGCTTTTGGCTTTTGGCAGGGATATCTTTGGCTAATTTGATAAGGGAAACTCCCTTTTTATATGCACATACTTTAAGATAATAGACACAACATCATGAAGAAAACGCTACTTCTCCTTTTAAGCTGCCTTGGTTTTAGTTTGGCGGCAATAGCCCAGAACATTATTTATGTAAACATTAACGTCTCCGGTGGGGCAAACAACGGTACCAGTTGGGCAAATGCCTATAATAATCTAGCTACCGCTATTGATAATGCCAGTGAGGGCAAGCAGCTTTGGGTGGCAAAGGGTACCTATCAACCAGCAAGTGGCGGCGCTTTTGGTATGGTTAAGGGAGTGTCTTTTTATGGTGGTTTTGTAGGGATAGAGACCAGTCTGGACCAGCGCAATTTTGCCGCCAACCTTACCATATTGAAAGGAAATGGCACCAGAGTTATTCAAAACTATGAAAATGGACTGACCGCCACTGATGTTCTGGATGGCTTTACGATTACAGGAGGTGTTTCCAATACTAGTGGTGGTGGAATGATTAATATGCGTGTTTCTCCTTCTATAAGAAATTGTACTTTTGTAAGTAATTCGGCAAATTTCGGAGGAGGTATAGTTTTCTATTTCTCTACATCTACTATTACTAACTGTATCTTTCAAGATAACTCGTCACTTGATGGGGGAGGTGTCTATACTACTGAATCTTCACTTACTTTTCTCAACTGTTTTTTTAAAGGTAATTCAGCAAGTTATGGTGGGGGTATAAATAATTCTGATTCTCGCAGCGTTGTAACTATAATCAATACCACTATTATTGGCAATACTCCCCAAGGTCTTTATGATGGATCGTTTTCTGGTGGAGGAAGTGTACTCCAAAATAGTATTGTTTGGGATAATATTTACGGACGCTACACCGCAAACAATTCCCTGATCAAAGATAAGACCGATACCAATAATGGCAATATCAATGCGAGTGGTCTGACAGTAACCGATATCTTTAATAATTATGCGGGTGGCGATTATACCTTGAAACCTAAATCGCCAGCCATCAATACAGGCAGTAACAACCTTTACGTGAATTTGGGCGCAAACACCCTAGATCTAAACGGAAACCCTAGGGTATATAATTATGTCAATTCTGGAACTATTGATTTAGGTGCCTATGAATACCAGGGGCTAAACATTGCTCCAGATGCCAATAATATCTTATATGTAAACAGCGGTGTAACAGGTGGCAATGGCTTGGGCAATTCATGGGCAAATGCCCTTAAAAACCTAGCCGATGCTTTGAAATATGCCAAGCAGCAGCAGCAGGCCAACAATGCCATCTACAATACTACTCCACTAAAAATCTACGTGGCAAAGGGCACCTACAAACCTTTGTACAGCCCGGGGAAAGATAATTTTGGGGTAGATGCAGGTAGAGATAATTCCTTTCTGTTGGTGCCGAACGCAGCTATTTATGGCGGTTTTGCAGGTAACGAGACTTCGCTTGAGCAAAGAAACTTGAGAACCAACCAGACCATTCTTTCTGGTGATTTGGATAATAATGACGTAGTAACTGGTGGCATTAGTACCACCATCACAGGCAGTAATGCCTATCGTGTAGTACTCTCGGGTGGCGATATGGGTTCTGCCATTCTGGATGGTTTTACCATTACGGGAGGCAATGCCAACGGCTCTGGAGAGCTTTGGGTGACCAGCGGACTGAACAACTTCGAGCAGGGCTTCTTAAGGACTGATGGTGCTGGTATCTTCAACCGTGATAGTGGTGGTGCTTTTCCTGCACCTACCATTCGTAACTGTCGTATTTCTGGCAACCAAGCAAATAACCTAGGTGGGGGCATGGCCAATTACAACAGTTCACCGAACATTATCGACTGTATCATTTCGGGCAACAGCGCAGGAACTACTGCAGGTGGTATGAGGAATTCGGGCAATGCCGCTACAAAAGTAATAGGTACACTTATTTATGATAATGTAGCACCATCGGGTGCTGGTGTTTCCAGTACCACAAGTAGTATTACTACTTTTACCAATTGTACCATTGCCAGCAACGGCGATGGCCTAAACGTGACTAGTGCATCGCCTCAAATCAATAATACTATCATTTGGGATGGAGTTACAGGTAATTACACCGCTAGCAATTCAATTATTAAGGGTAAAAGCGATATGTCTAATAACAATGTCGATGCTACTAATGTAACAGAAGGACAATTGTTTATCTTTTACCAGTTTAAGAACTTTACACTCAGACCAGGTTCTCCTGCTTTAAATAAAGGGAGCAATAGTTTTTATACAGGGTTAAGTGCTTCAACTTTAGATCTGACAGGCAACAAAAGACTGATTAGTGGAAAGATTGACATTGGCGCTTACGAGAGCCAAAATGTGATTGCTACGCCCGATGCTAACAAAATTGTATATGTAAATATTAATGCCGATGGTTCTGGCGATGGTTCTTCTTGGAGTAATGCTGTTAAGCAATTGCAACCAGCCATTGATGGCTTACCAACTGGTGGGGAGGTTTGGGTGGCTAAAGGAACCTATCTGCCTGAATATTATTTTTCTATGAAGCCTAATGTGGCTATTTACGGTGGTTTTGTGGGTGGTGAAACTACCCTCTCACAACGTAACCCTGTGACCAACCTTACCACATTGTATAGTAATGGCAATACCGTAATTCGTAATCAGGCAAATGGTCTTACAGCAACTGCAATTTTGGATGGATTTACCATTACAGGAGCCAATGCGAATAATTATCAGGGTGGTGGGATGTTTAATTCAAATGTGTCGCCCACCATTAATAACTGTATTTTTAAAGATAATTTAGCCGCTCACGGTGGGGGGATGTATAATACTTTTGCTTCTCCTGTGATCAGTAACTGTCTATTTATAGGTAACTCGGGTGCAGCTAGTAGTGGCGCAATGTATAGTGAAGAAGCTTCGCCAAAAATTATCAATACTACATTTGTTAACAACGGAGGTGAGGGTTTTTTTATTCGAGGAAGTATAACTCCAATGTTTTATAATAGTATCCTTTGGGATAATATTAGGTTTGATTTTGGTGCAAATAATTATACCGCAAAAAACTCATTAATTAAGAATAATATCAATACTGCCGATGGTAATATCGATGCTACTGGACTAACAGAAGCTAGTATCTTTAACAATCATATCGGTGGGGACTACACCTTAAAGTCAGGTTCTCCTGCTTTAAATAAAGGGGATAATAGCCTTTACGGTGGACTAAGTGCAGCTTCGCTAGATTTAGCAGTCAACAAAAGACTAATAGGTTCAAAAATAGACATAGGAGCCTACGAAAACCAAACTTTGGTGATTACCCCTGATGCCAATAACATTGTCTATGTCAATAGCAATGCCGATGGTACTGGCGACGGCTCCTCTTGGGCATATGCTACAACCCAATTACGGGCGGCTATTGATGGTTTGCCACAAGGCGGTGGCCAGGTTTGGGTGGCCAAAGGTACTTACCAAATTGGGGCTAACGGTTTTAAGATGAAAAATGATGTCACCATTTATGGAGGTTTTTCTGAGGGAGAAACTAGCCTAGGCCAGCGTAACTATATGGCCAACCTAACGATACTGAGGAGTAACGGTAATGTTATAAAGAATGATAACAATGGATTGACTGCTACGGCTATTTTGGATGGGTTTACTATTACAAGTGAATCAACTGGTATGTATAATGTAAATTCTTCACCTACTATTGTTAACTGCTCTTTCCTGTCGAATGGCAGTAACGGCATAGCTAATAAAAATTCTTCGCCAACTATTGTCAACTGTTTGATTGCGGGAAATCATGATAGTGGTTTATATAATGAGGCTTCTTCTTTTCCTAACATTATCAATAGTACTATTGCTGGTAATAATGGTAATGCCTTGTTTAATAGCAACAGTGCGCCAATATTGCATAACAGCATTGTATGGGGAGGTGTTGTTGGTAGTTACACGGCAAGCCATTCTCTGGTTAAAGATAAAACAGATGTGACCAACGGTAACCTCGATGGAACGATATATAACGAAAGCCAAATTTTTACCAACGCTACAGGTGGCGATTATAGCCTAAAAGCAGGTTCGCCTGTCGTCAATAAAGGTGATAATGCGCTATACACTGCTGTCGGTGGAAACATAAGCACTGACAAAGACTTGGCCGGCAACCCACGTCTGTTCGACGGTACCATAGATCTGGGAGCCTACGAAAGCCAAGTTGATGATCCATTGCCAGTAAATTTTGGGAAGTTTACTGCTGCTCTGCAAAATAACCGCATTAAATTAGCATGGAACACCTTTAGCGAACCCAACAACGAGACTTTTACGGTTTACCGCAGTAGCGACGGTATCAACTATATCGAGATTGTCCGTCAAACGAGCAAGGGCAATGGAGCAAACAGTTATATCGCCTACGATAATAGCCCGCTAAACGGCCTAAACTATTACCGTCTAAAACAACAGGATACAGACGGTACCATTACCGAACTGGGCGATGAGGCAGTGAACTTCTCCCTACGTAACGAAGAAGTAAAGGCATGGCCAAATCCAGTAGAGAAGATCCTGAAATTAAGCTTCCCAGCTGGCAAATACCAAAGCTTAAGCTTAACCGATGTGAGTGGCAGGAAACTACAAGAGCATATCCTCAACAAAACCCAAAGCCAAGCAGAATTAGACCTTAGCAGCTATCCCAAAGGCATTTACCTTATAGCACTAAAAGGCAGCAACGGTAGCCATTTGCTAAAGGTGCTGAAATAGCATTGGCGAAGTTTCCATTTTTAGCCCACGATTTAAATCGTGGGCTAAAAAGTGTGTGTGTGCTGATCTGATCACTCTAGACCAGACTTCGTAAGTTTTTAAAACTTACGAAGTCTTTTTTTCCTCTGGTAGGTGATAAATATTACTTTTATACACCAT
This sequence comes from Flavobacteriaceae bacterium PS02338, assembly GCA_029959615.1. Classification (GTDB taxonomy): domain Bacteria; phylum Bacteroidota; class Bacteroidia; order Sphingobacteriales; family Sphingobacteriaceae; genus Pedobacter. The sequence goes on from JASCOD010000001.1 coordinate 1,568,497, forward strand.
AACTAACCCCTAACTCCTAGCTACTAACCCCTGATGCCTGACCCCTAATCCCGTACCCAATACTGGGTATTGCCATTGTTTTTTCGCAAAATTATCTTTGGGCAATTTCCCTATGTATATGCCCATCCTTTAGATAAAATAGAATTTGAAACAATGAAAAAAACGCTACTTCTCCTTTTAAGCTGCCTTAGCTTTAGCTTGGCGGCAATAGCCCAGAACATTATTTATGTAAACATTAACGTCTCCGGTGGTGCCAACAACGGTACAAGCTGGGCAAATGCCTACAACAATCTGGCTACCGCTATTGATAATGCCAGTGAGGGCAAACAGATTTGGGTGGCCAAGGGTGCCTATAGACCTGCTAATTATGCTTCTTTCAGCATGAAGCATGATGTCGCCATCTATGGAGGGTTTACAGGCGGTGAGACAAGTCTGAGCCAGCGTAACTATGTAGATAACCCAACCATGCTGGAGGCTTATGGCACTACTAGGGTTTTTTTCAACAACGACAATAACCTAACCGCCAGTGCCATTTTAGATGGTTTTTCATTAATAAACACAAGTGTTTTCAATCAATTAGGCTCGCCAACCATCAGAAATTGTTCTTTTACACAGAGTAATGACGAGTGCATTTATAACCAAGATTCTTCTCCTATCATTAGCAACTGTGTTTTTATAGGGAATAATAACAATAGTATTTATAACAAAAATTCTTCCCCCAGTATTGTTAATTGTGTTTTTAAAGAGAATATGAGCGATGCTGTAGCTAATTATTTGAACTCTTCCCCTACTATTGTTAATTGTGTTTTTACAAAGAATTCGGTTAGCAGTATCTATAACGAAGCACCCGCTTCTGCCACCATCATCAATACCACTTTTGCTGATAATGTTGGCAATGCTTTGTTTAGTACCAACAATAGTATGTCAATAATACGAAACAGCATTGTTTGGGGAGGCGTAGTTGGCACCTACACAGCAAGCCATTCACTAATTAAGGGCAAAGCCGATATCAGCAATGGTAATATAGATGCCAGTGGTGTAACGGAAAACCAGATTTTCACCAATTATGCAGGTGGAGACTATACCTTAAAAGCAGGTTCTGCTGCATTAAACAGCGGCGACAATAGTCTTTACACTGGCCTAAGTGCAAGCACATTAGATTTGTCAGGCAACAGAAGGCTAATTAGTGGAAAGATTGACATAGGGGCTTATGAACACCAGACTTTGGTAATTACACCCGATGCGAATAATATTGTTTACGTAAATATTAACGCAGATGGTACTGGCGATGGCTCTTCTTGGGCACATGCTACCACGCAATTGCAGGCGGCTATTAATGGATCGCCAACCAATGGTGGCCAGGTTTGGGTAGCTAAAGGCACTTACCAGCCTGCAACTTATGAATCTTTTAACATGAGAGATAATGTAGCTATTTACGGGGGCTTTGTGGGCAGCGAGACTAGCCTAAGCCAGCGTAACTATAAAGCTAACCTAACCATACTACAAGGAAACAATAGCTATGTTGTTTTTAATGTCAATAGTCTAACGGTCACTGCCATTTTGGATGGATTTACCATTACTGGGGGGCAAACATTTTATGGTAGTGGGATGCATAATGAAGGAGCTTCTCCCACGGTTAGCAACTGTGTTTTTAAAGGTAATCATGCTGATAGCGAGGGTGGAGCTATGTCTAATTGGAGTTCTTCTCCCATCATCATAGGCTGTCTTTTTACCGACAATCATGCTGGCAGTAATGGAGATGCTATCTCTAATTGGTATGATTCATCCCCAGTTATTATTAACAGTACCATTGCCGGAAACGGAAACAAAGCTATCTATAATAGTCTAAGCACTACAATACTCAATAATAGCATTGTCTGGGGTAGTACTATTGGTAGCTACACGGCCAAGAACTCCCTGATCAAAGATAATACAGATACTTCTAACGGCAATATCGATGCAAACGGACTAACGGAAGCCAGTATTTTTAATGATTATACAAATGGAGACTATACCCTAAAAGCTGGCTCTGCTGCATTAAACAGCGGCGACAATAGTCTTTACACTGGCCTAAGTGCAAGCACATTAGATTTGGCAGGCAACAGAAGGCTAATTAGTGGAAAGATTGATCTGGGCGCTTACGAAAGTCAAGTTTTGGTCATTACACCCGATGCCAATAACATTGTATATGTAAATAGCAGCGCAGATGGTACTGGCAACGGCTCATCTTGGGTAAATGCCACAACACAATTGCAGGCGGCTATTGATGGTTTGCCACAAAGTGGTGGCCAGGTTTGGGTGGCCAAGGGTAACTACCAGCCTGCAAGTGGCAGTTCTTTTAAGATGAAAAAGGAGGTAGCCATTTATGGTGGTTTTGCGGGTGGTGAAACTGCTTTAACAGAACGTAGTTATGCTGTCAATCCAACTTTTTTGTTTGGTAGTGGCGGCGTGCATAGTGTCATTTTCAATGAAAACAACGGACTTACAGCTACTGCTATTTTAGATGGTTTTAGGATTTCTGGAGGGAATGCTGTTTATGGTGCTGGGATATATAATGATAATGTTTCGCCTACCATTCGCAACTGTGTTTTTATAGGTAATCTTGCTTTTCAGGCCGGGGGAGCTATGGCCAATATCAGTGCCTCAGCACCAATAATTGCAAATTGTATTTTTACAAACAATATGGGTATGCTTCAGGGTGGTGAGGCGATATATAACAGCGCTTCTTCTCCAACCATTGTAAATAGTACTATTTTAAGCAATAACAATGTTGGACTTTATAATATTAGCAGTACCGTAATATTACAGAACAGTATTGTATGGGGTGATGTTTCGGGCGACTATACGGCAAGTCATTCCCTGCTCAAGGGTAAGGCTGATGTGAGCAATGGCAACATTGATGCAAGTGGTCTAACAGAAACCGATATCTTCAATAATATTGCATTTAATGATTATTCCCTAAAAGTAGGCTCTCGGGCCATCAATAAAGGTAATAATGCATGGTATACTGCTACTGGTGGAAATCTGAGTACTGAAAAAGACTTGGCTGGAAACCCACGCTTGAACGGCGGTACGATAGACCTAGGTGCCTATGAATATCAATCTGCCTTGCCCGTGGTTTTCGACAAATTTAGCGCTACACTACAAAACAACCGTGTCAAATTAGCGTGGAATACCTTTAGTGAAACCAACAACCAGGCTTTTAGGATTTACCGCAGTAGTGATGGTGTCAACTATACCGAGATTGTCCGACAAGTGAGCAAAAGTAATGGGGCAAACAGTTATATCGCCTACGACAATAGCCCGCTAAACGGCCTAAACTATTACCGACTAAAACAACAGGATACGGATGGCTCCATTACCGAACTGGGCGATGAGGCAGTGAATTTCTCCCTGCGTAACGAAGAAATAAAGGCTTGGCCAAATCCAGTAGAGAAAATCTTGAAATTAAGTTTCCCTGCAGGCAAGTATCAAAGCTTAAGATTAACGGATATGAGCGGTAGAAAACTACAAGAGCTTACGCTCAACAAAACCCAAAGCGAACTGGCTTTAGATATGAGCAATTATCCAAAAGGTGTTTACCTCATCACATTAAAAGGCAGCAACGGCCACCATCTACTAAAAGTATTTAAATAGTATTTTTTAAGTTTGCGTCTCCAGGAAGGGGGTGGTATGTTCCCTCTTCCTAATTTTCGTTCTAGGATGGTAGCAACACCTAATTTATATATAGGTGGCATATGCAACTTTGTATCCGTATCTTCAGGAGGGTAAGGTCTTAATTGAATATCCATAAATGTTTCGGTATAACTAACGATTATAGTTTGGTGATAAACAACTCAGAACAGGAAGTTTTAAAGCATTTTGTCATGTCGAGTTCCGAGACATCTATTAACACTATAGTTGGTGTTGGCAATTTAAAAACCTATTTCTAAAGCCTCCCGTCTGTTGAAATTAAGCCTGTCCCGAGCACTTGTAGGAGAGATATCTCTGTCCATCATTTTCACTTCTTGCCAATCCAACCCAAGAGCATCCATAAAGCGCTAATTGATCTTCATCACTTTTCGGATAGGGTACTTCTTTAAGTTTTATATTTGATTGTACCGCTAAATTCGGAAATTAAATGACGCGTCTTGATCCTCAAAAGCAGCTTATTTCATCTTTGGTGAGATTAAGTGCTGCTTCTCTCGTAGCCTGTATTTGTTTTTAGCGGAAAACTTGACTAAGGTATTGATAATATGTAGCTAAATGCGTAACAAGTAGCTGAATATAAATACTAAACCAATAAAAAAAACGCTATAATGATCAGAAAAATTAACTTGCTACAAGGCTATTTAGTAATACCCTTGTTTTTATTTCTTACCGCTATTTTCTATTCACAATCCTTAAAGTCGCAGGTAGCCTGGATAGAGCGAACACCTTCCTCAGCTAGTGAGTGGTTCTCCGTAGCTTATGGAAACGGTACTTTTGTAGCCGTGGGTGCAAGCGGCTCACACTATGTAATGACTAGTCCCGATGGGATCACTTGGACACCCCGCACACCTGCGGCAACAAACGCATGGACCGCAGTAACTTACGGTAATGGCTTGTTTGTTGCCGTATCCAAAAATGGAACCAATAGAGTAATGACTAGCCCAAACGGGATTACGTGGACGCTTCAAACCGCTTCTGCAAACTCAGAATGGGGTGCCATAACCTATGGCAACGGAACATTTGTTGCCGTAGCTTTTAGTGGAGCAAATAGGGTAATGACCAGCGATAACGGTATTAGCTGGAACCTGAGGAACGCATCGGTAAATAATACTTGGTCTTCGGTAGCCTATGGCAATAACAAATTTGTAGCAGTATCAAATGATGGGGCAAATAGAGTAATGACCAGTCCTGATGGAAATACTTGGACAAGCCAAACTGCTGCGGCAGCTAATGGATGGGGCACAGTGGTTTATGGAGGAAATAAATTTGTGGCAGTAGCAAGTGATGGCACAAACAGGGTGATGACCAGTACAGATGGTATCACTTGGGTAGCTAGAACCGCAATAAACACAGGGGATTGGGCGAATGTAGCCTATGGCAGTGGCAAATTTGTAGCGGTGGCCTATAGCGGAAGTTCGAGAGTAATGACCAGTACAGACGGCATCACTTAGACCGCTCAAGTAGCACCAACCTCGCATGATTGGGTGAGCGTAGCCTATGGTAATGGTATTTTTGTAGCTGTAGCTTATACAGGAGGAGTAATGTCGAGTGTAGACATACCCTTGCCTGTAAGCCTTGGTAACTACACCGCCACGGCAGAACATCGTTCTGCCAAACTGCAATGGCAAACTACTGGCGAGCGAGATAATAAAGGCTTTGTCATTTACCGTGGCGGTGATGATGGTATCTTTGTAAAGATAGGCGAAGTAGGTAAGAATGCTAAAGAACCTAATACCTTAAACCTAACCCCTTATACCTTTATAGACAAACAACCCCTAAACGGCAACAACTACTATAAACTTGTGCAGCTAGACAACGACGGTAAGCCAACAGAATTAGGCATTAGGTCCGTAGCTTTCCACTTCCCACCTTCTACTTTCCACTTCTATCCTAATCCCACAAAAGATAAGATAACCGTAACCTTTGAAGAAGATAAATACCATCAAATCCTATTGAGTGACAATTTGGGAAAGGTTTTGCAACAACTATTGATACCTAAACAAGTTGGTGACGTAGAACTCGATTTGTCCGCTTATGCTCCTGGTATGTATTTCATTACCTTAACCAATGCCACAGATCAGTTGGTCAAGAAAGTAGCCATTGCCAAAGGCAGCAATACGCTGTTTACGGGATTGAGTACTAGTACCCTCGATCTGGCAGGAAATCCGAGGGTTTATGGCTATGCCAACAATGGTACCATTGATCTGGGCGCTTATGAATACCAGGGACTATTGGCAACGGTATTGTCCAGTTTTGCGGATAGGAGCAAGACCTATGGAGATGCAGGCTTTTCGCTAACTGCTCCTACGAGCAACGGTGATGGAGCTTTCAGCTATAGCAGCAATGATCTTAACGTCGCTACCCTTAGCGGCAATACCTTAACGATAATAGGTGCGGGAACGGCTACGATCACCGCCACACAGGCAGCAACGGGAAATTATGATGCGGCTAGTATTTCACTGGTGTTAACGGTAGCCAAAGCCAACCAAACTATCAACTTCGCAGCCCTAGATCCTAAGGCGGCCAATAGTGCAGATTTTACACTCGGTGCCACAGCAAGCAGTAACCTTCCGGTAAGTTATACCAGCAGCAATACAGCTGTAGCAGAGGTGTACGAAAGCGCAGGCGTTTGGAAAGTGAAGGTGAAAACAGCAGGTAGTACCAATATCACCGCCCAACAGGCAGGCGATGCGAATTACAATGCGGCCACCAATGTAATACAGGCCTTAGTGGTAGAATCGGTATTACCTGTAGAATTAGTGAGTTATACTGCTAAGCTGGAAGGCAATTACACCAAGCTACAATGGATTACCACTAACGAACGCAACAACAAAGGTTTTGTCATCTACCGTAGTGGCGATGATGGTGTCTTTATAAAAATAGGCGAAGTAGATAAGAATGCTAAAGAACCTAATACCTTAAACCTAACCCTTTATACCTTTATAGACAAACAACCTCTAAACGGTAACAACTATTATAAACTGGTGCAGCTAGACAACGATGGTACGGCAACAGAATTAGGCATTAAACCCCTAACTTATAACTTAAAACTTGTCACGTACCACGTATTCCCTAACCCAACAAAAGATAAATTGACGGTAAGCTTTGAACCGGCAAAATACACAAGTTTGGCCTTGAGCAGTGTAGATGGCAAGGTGTTAAGAACTGTTCCGCTAAACCAACAACAGGACAGCTTAACAATAGATTTGTCTACCTATCCAACAGGTGTGTATTTGATCAGGTTAATTGGGACCAAAGAAAGTATCGTTAAGAAAGTAGTTAAACACTAAGAAGAATTTTCCGGACATAGTTTGAACCCTGTAGGCTTTGGTCTGCAGGGTTTTTTGTTTCAGAACTAACGATGAGTTCAATAGTTAAATGCTTTTTATCATGTCTAAATGCATTGTTTTTTTCGACACCCCACCCGTTGGGCATCTCCCGAAATCTTCTATCTTTTTTAACTAGCAATATAGATTGCTTCACCCCTAACAATTATCCCAACACTTCAGTTTCCCAAATTTCGGGACAGGTAGCAATGAAGGAAAAATCTATCATGGTAAACCGATATTTGGACCTTCCGAGCACCTCTGGTGATAACACAAACTACTGGTGAAACGTTTTATAATTTTCCGCTCTCTCAAGCCTTAGCAAAGCCTCTTCGTTTTGCTAAAATCGGCCTTGGCCTGTTCGGGATGCAGCAATTAGCCCTTCAACTGACCTTAACAGAACAGGGCGCAGCCGTGGATTTTTTTGCATACTTTTTTCATCTACAGGAAAAAAGTTTGTCCGCGAAGCGACAGAACCAAATGAATAACAGTAGAAAACTAATGTTTAAGCTCTAAGTTTGATTATGATATTTAGAACGTATTCTTATCTCGTAATGCTAAACACTACCGACCAGTAGAGAAGGATCTGTTAGTCACCATATTTCAGAAACAGATTTCTCCTAACGTCTGAATGACAGGTGGTATGAAGAAGTTAAGAAAAATATGATGCCGCCTACCTATCCTTTAACCTATCTAATATCTCTTGTTTCTTTCGCCTCGATACTTCGAAGGTTTGCTTGTTGTCCATCGTGAGGATACAAGGTTCACCTTTGCTATATTTTGAAATGAAATTAAGGTTGGTAATTACACTTTTGTTGATCCGTACAAAGGAGGACGATTCGCCTAAATAATCTTCAAATTCTTTGAGCATTCTGGTGATCATAAAGGTTTGGTTATGCTGGGTAGCAATGTGGCAATAATTACCATCAGCCTCTACGTACATCACCTCGTTAAGGTTTACCATGTGCACACTGTCTTTAAGGTGTACCGCAATTTTTTTTGGCGTTTGTTTTCTTTCGAGGTTTTCCAGCAGATTTTTGATCTGTGTTTCATAGGCAAGCTTAGTACCAATTCGGTTATTTACTTTATCTAAGGCAGCTTTTAATTCTTCGATATCTAGTGGTTTCAGTAAGTAATCGAGTGCATTAAATTTGATGGCGGTAAGCGAATATTGCTCATAACTGGTTACAAAAATGACTTCGAAGTTGATATCGTCATAGGCCTGCAATACCGAAAATCCATTTCTGCCCACCATTTGTATATCTAAGAAAATCAAATGTGGCTGTAGCTCGTCAATTAACTTGCAGGCCGTTTCGGCATCTTCTGCCTGCCCTATGATCGTGATGTTGGGCGCATAAACGCCGAGCAAATGAGAGAGTACTTCCCTACCATCTTGTTCATCATCTACAATAATAGCGCTGATCTGTCTGTAAGGATCAATCTGCATTTTCGTTGGTGTGGTCATCGTCTGCTATCGAGAGTATAATTTCTACTTTGGTACCGAGGTCTAAATCAGTCACCTTTACTTTAAAGTTACCCTTAGGAAAAATATCCTGTAAAATATGAAGTCTTTCTTCGGTTAACATCATACCTGCCGATACATAGTTTTTTTCTTTTTTAAACGAGGCCGCTTTTTCACGTCCTATGCCATTATCCTCCACGGTGATGTGTAATTCAGTATCGGTAGTTGCAATAGCAATAAGCAGTTTTCCTTTTCTGGTACCCTTAAGGTTCATTAAGCCATGCCATATCGCATTTTCTACGTAAGGCTGTATAAGCATGGTAGGTAGGTATACGGCCTGGGTGTTGATGGTCTGCGCTAAGTTCACTTCGTAATCAAAGGCTTCTTTAAAGCGTAGTTTCTCTAGTTCTATGTAAAGAACGAGCGTATCTATTTCTTCTTTAAGGGTAATGGTTTTTACCGCCGATTGGCTGAGCACCAACCTTACCAAACGACTGAATTTGGTTAAATAACTTTGCGCTGCTTCGGTTTGGTTTTTAAGGATATAATTCTGTATGCTGTTGATGGCATTGAAAATGAAGTGTGGGTTCATTCTGGCTTGTAGCGCCGATAGCTTGCTTTGTGCAATGAGGGAGTTGATGCGTGTTTTTTCCGCTTCCTTTTTCTTGATATGAATAATTTGTTGTTGACGTAGCCAAAGGAATAGCACGACCAATAAGATTAGGCACAAGGCCAAAAACCACCAGGTTTGCCAAAATGGAGGAGAAATGTTGAACCGTAATACATAAGGAGCGGTACTTTTTACACCATCATTGTTAAGTGCGTAAACGGTAAGTACATACTCGTCGGGCTTTAAGTTTTGAAGTATAATTTGATTGCCCTGTACTTTGGTATAAGCTTGGTTGGGCTTTAGGCGGTAAATTAATTGTTGACTGCCATTTTTGAAGGTCAGAATATTGAAATCTAGGCTGAGGCTATTTTGGGTATGCGCTAAACGGACCGATTGTTGGATTTTAGGGACTTGCTTTTGGTTGATGCTTAATTTATTAAGAGAAAATGTTGGTGGAGTTTGGTTGGTTAAAGAACTGTTGAGCGGAAAACGGGCCAAGCCCTTTGGCGAAGAAAAGAACAATTCGTTTTGATAAATGGCCAGTTTGTAAATTTCATCGGAGGGTAGTCCGTTGTTGGTTTCAAAGCGCTGTACTTGGTAGGTACTCTCATTTTTCTGCAAGCTGATCATGCCCACATTGGTCGCCATCCAGATTTTTCCAAGAGAGTCGATGGCCAAATCATAAAAAACGTTGGTAGCAAGGTTTAACTGTTTATCCATACGTTCTAATGAACCTTTTTTCCATAGATGCAGCCCATCGCCTTTGGTCGCTACCCATATTTCGTTATTAGAGGTTGGGAGTATTTTAGTGACTGCACGTTCTATACCGGGTATGCGCTGGTGCTTATAGTTTTTTAGCGTTAAAGTGTATAATCCGTTTGCACAACCGTAAATTAGGGTATTGCTATCGAGGTATTCGATACATTTTCCGGCCGATTTGATGAGGGTTGCAAACAAAGCGGTATGATCTTGATGTTTTAAGATTTTATTATAGGTAATCGAATAAATAGGGCGTGTGGTATCGCTGGTGCTTCCGTAAATCGCATCGTTAAGATAGGCATCGTTGTAACTCCACTTGGTGGGTTTAATGTTTTCGAAGTTTGTATTTGTAATGAGTGAGACACTATTTTGACCTATAACGTATCGCCCCTTATTCAAAAATAAGTGTTGTACCTGGTTCTTGAGCTGTTTATTTGCGCTCGAAAATACGTCGTTTGGCCCGTAAATGAGCAATCCACTTTGTGCAGTCGAAACAAATAGCTTGTGGCCTACTTTTTTAAGCAGTGTGGGAGGCGCTAGAAAAGCATTTCTGTTGTTATACTGTACAACTTGTTTGGTGTTAGAAAAATAGACACCGTCTTCTAAGGTAGTACACCAAATATTCCCTTCTCTATCTTGGCATACACCCGATACCGATAGGTTGCTTAAACTCAGGATAGGTGTGCTTAAACTTGATGGATTGGGATAATAGAAAAGACCATTTTTAATGGTGCCCACCCAAAGCCCTCCGTCTTTATCACTATAAAGGCTGATGATGGAAGCTGGCATTTCATGAATTTCGTAACCCAATTGCGGGGTTATTTTAATCAGCTTGTTGTTTTGTGAAAAAAAACTAAACCCCTGGGCATAGCAGCTAAGTACACGCCAGTGTACATCATTAGGATTTTTAGAAGGAATACTAAAGTTCAGCGTTTTGCGCCCTTCCTTCACTGCTACCTTAACTTCGATTCTAGTGCTTGGAGCCAAGGTGAGACTATGGTTTAGGTAATTGCTATTGATGGGGAGTAATGTTTTTCCTGATTTAACTAGAACGATGTCTTTACTGTTATCTATAGCAGCAACAAACCTGCTTTTCTTTGTTTTGAGATGAACAGCTCGCAAGTCTCGGGTAGAGTGTACGTACAATTCATCACTGATTTGGGATAACAGGTAGCTAAGGTTTTTAAAACCTTTTCTAGACGGATACCTCGCTGGAGGAATTGGAACTGCTTTGAAAGTCTCATTTTTGTAGTACAGTATCCTGTTTTTGGAAGTACTGATCCATAATTGGCCATAGCTGTCCTCTTTAACAGCATATACCGCTTTTTCGGCTAAGTTGTCTTTTTCGGTAAAAATCTTTGACGAGGAGCCATTGTAACGGATTAGACCCTGTTCACTAGCAATCCACAGGTAGCCTTTGCGGTCTTGCATTACATTATAGCATTCTGCAGAGGGCAGCGCAAGCTTATTGCTCACATTCTCGAAAATAAGCTCTTGCCCCAAAACCTGTACGCTAGAAAATAGCAACAAGAATAACAGCAATTTAAGGGAAGAAAGCGACATCATTATTGCAAAGTAATAAACCACTTTGGCTTAGCCACTACTAAAATTTTATTTGTGCAAAAAAGTGGATAAACGGTAAAGGCGTTGGGCTGTTAATTCCTTGTTTTGTCTTTGATAAAACTTATGGTGTTACTACAAAAATTAACGACGATGACTAAAAAACTACTTTCTTCCTTCTACTTAAAACACTTTTCTGTTTGGGCTTTAGTTTGTATGCTCTTTATTTATTTTGGTAAACAGGCAAAAGCACAAACGGTACTTGCGCAGGGTGATATTGCCTTTACAGGGGTTTCTGCTCTTGGTGTAAGAGGTTTTGCATTTGTTACTTGGGTAAGATTGGATGCAGATACAGAGATCATTATTTCTGAAAATGGCTACAATGCATCAGGTACGCTGCGTTGGAGAAAACCATGGGGAAAATGGAAAAACACATCAGGTGGTTTTATAGAAGCAGGTACCGTAATTGCGCTTTCAAGTACCTTTACTAATAGGGCATCAGTAGGAACGTATACAGGTTATGCTGCAAGCGGAGCTACAAGTAGCTCATTTTCACTTGCTAGTTCCACAGGAGGTCATGTATTTGCTTACCAAGGAGGAACACCTCCTAGTACAGGTAGCGACGATGTGGCATTTAACGGAACAACTCCTTTGTGTGCTTTAAGCTATATAGCGAACTGGCTTACCACTGGTGCTGCGACTACCAATCAAAGTAACTTGCCTGCGGCGTTCGCCACAAATGCGATATACTTGCCAAGTAGTAATTCAGCGGGCGAGTATAGGGTAAGAACAGAGAAGAAATTGTCAGAATATAAAGCCGAACTTAGGGATGCTTCAAAATGGTATCAGGGCGAAGCCAATTTGGCCAGTTTTACACTTACTTCATTTCCTACGCAAGCCCCAATAGCATCTAGTGTTACCAATGGTGGCAATCTGGCAATAGGGCAAACTTTAACAGGGAACTACACTTATACCGATGTAGAAAGCAGTGCGGAAACCGGAAGTACCTTTAAATGGTATCGCTCAGATAATGCTGCTGGTTTAAATAAGGCGGTAATTGCTTCGGCTACAACAAAAACTTATGTATTGGTAGCAGCCGATTTAAACAAGTACATTAGCTTTGAAGTAACCCCAAGAGATGCTACCGAAGTAATCGGTACTGCGGTACAAAGCCCACTAAGAGGACCTGTTACAGGGACTTTGCCTGTTAATTTAGTGAGTTTTGTAAGTAGTTTGGAGGTTAATTCCGTAAAGTTGACTTGGCGAACAGAAGCTGAGCATAACAATAAAGGTTTTGTGATTTACCGCAGCGGCAATGACGGGCTTTTTGTAAAAATAGGCGAAGTAGATAAGAATGGTAAAGAACCTAATACCTTAAACCTTATCCCTTATACCTTTATAGACAAACAACCCTTAAACGGAAACAATTACTATAAACTGGTGCAGCTAGATAACGATGGGACGGCAACAGAATTAGGCATTAAGCAGGTTGCTTTCCACCTTCAATCTTCCACTTTCAACTTCTACCCCAATCCAACAAAGGATAAGGTAAGCATACAGTTTGAGGCAGGAAAATACACGCAGTTAAGCTTAAACGGTACTAATGGTAAAATTTTGAAAAGTATTACACTGAAAGCGCAACAAAGCGATTTGCAATTGGATTTGTCTGCCTACCCAGCTGGGGTTTATTTGATAAAGTTTACTGGTGCTGAGGAGAGTTTAACAAAGAAGGTAATTAAGCAATAACGGAAAATTTCTAGATAAATTACAAACCCTGTAGGCCTTTGCTTACAGGGTTTTTTATTGCATAGCCCGATTGAAGTGGAAATACTTTTTTTCTTCTGTCATACTGAACGCTAGTGAAGGATCTAAAAGTTAAAGCGCTTTGCATATCCCCCTCTTGAGGGGCAGGGGGAGGAAAATAACTGAAATTTCGGTTTCGCTAGCCTAACCATCAGAAGGTGAAAAGTTGTTTCCTAATCTTTTCAAGGTAAGTAGTTATAATTCTATTAACATAAATCAGCTCACAAACAATAGCTAATATTAGCTATTGTGCCTTAATCAGCTATGCCGTTATTTTGAATATCCTAAAAATGTGAAAGGCAATTTTTTGGGCACCTACCTGTAAAAGCTTACTTGTTATTAAGAAACTGTTTAAATTTTAGTTTAGATTTTGACTTGTCAGTCTGAGCTTGTCGAAGACTATTTGCTAAAAGGCGTTTCGACAAGCTCAACGTGACACCTGTGTTTTATCCAAGTGAAATTTAAACAGCTTCTAAAATTTTCTAATGTTTTTTAAACAATCTAATTAGTTGATGCGTAGATTATTTTACATGTTATTGGTGTTATGTGGCATAGCCCAAGAAATGAGTGCACAAACAGTTCGTTATGTGAAAACGAATGGCAGTACCGCTGCGGCAAATGCTTCAAGTGCCACCAGTTGGTCTGCAGCCTGCAATGATTTACAAGCGGTGATCAATGCGTCGGCCGCTGGCGACCAGGTTTGGGTGGCTGCAGGTATTTACAAGCCTAACCGACCCGTAAACAATCTTACCAGCATAGAGCCAACTAATCGCAATAGTACGTTTGCATTAAAAAAAGATGTAAAAATTTATGGAGGCTTTGCTGGAACAGAAACGGTCAAAGAACAACGGGATACCATTGCTTGGGCTTACAAAAGTGTGCTGAGCGGAGATCTAGGAGTGGTAAATGACAATGGGGATAATGCATATCACGTGGTGGTTTCCTACGGAGATGTGGGTTCGGCTATGCTTAATGGTTTTACCGTTACAGGTGGTAACGCAAGCGCTAACGATCTTGTGATATTCAATACATACAGAATTCATCAGGGTACAGGCGGCGGTATCTACAACTATGACTCCTCGCCTTTTTTAACCAATCTAATAGTGACCGGTAACCGTGCCAGTAGTGGAGGTGGTATTTCCAATGAATTTCGGTCATCTCCTGTACTAACCAATATGGTGATTTCTAGTAATTTGAGTACGACCAACGGTGGTGGCATAAAGAATGATGAGTCTTCTGCTAAACTAACCAATGTAACTATCGTTGGTAATTCTTCTGAATATATCGCAGGTGGATTTCATAATACGCAGTCTTCCACATGTTTTTTAACCAATGTTTCCATTATCGGGAATGCTTCGAGTTACAAAGGTGGTGGATTATATAATTTTTATCATTCTTCAGCTATATTAATCAATGTCACGGTTAGTGGTAATAGATCTCCCAATGGTGGTGGAATTTATCATGAAAGTTTTTCTTGGTCTAAACTTTATAACGGTATTGTTTGGGGCAACAATTCTGATTTTGTTGTAGATAATAATAATCAGTCTGAAGTTTATAACTCCATTATAAGGGGTAGCGGGGGTAGTGGAAACTGGAATATCGACCGAGTTTTGGATGGAGGTAATAACTTGGATGTTGATCCGATGTTTGTAGCTGCACCAAGCTATAGCACAGCACCATTTATAGGAGGTGATTATCGTCTGCAAGCTACTAGCCCTGCCATTAATGTGGGTAAGAACAGTTACTATGCCGGACTTTCGGTTGAAACCAAGGATTTAGCAGGAAACCCAAGGGTGCCCCGCTATTTTGGGGGCGATATCATCGATATGGGGGCTTATGAGTACCAAATAGGAATTTCGCCCAATGCCGATGGCGTACTTTTTGTAAAAAAAGGTAGCAATGGCAGCGGTTCAAGTTGGGCAGATGCGCTGGGAGAATTGGCGGATGCGCTAAAGGAAGCGAAAACAAATACAGCTATTAAGCAGATTTGGGTGGCAAAGGGAACGTATGCCCCTCTCTACAGCCCTGCGGATGATAATTTTGGCAAAAACGCAGATAGGGATAATACTTTCCTGTTGGTAAAAGATGTAAAAGTCTATGGTGGTTTTGCGGGAACCGAAACCGCTATTGCACAAAGAAACCTTCTTAATTCTTCGAATAAAAGTGTTTTAAGTGGCGATATAGGTGTGCTAGGTAATAGCAGTGATAATGCTTATCATGTTGTTGTTGCTGCTGGTGACGTAGGAACGGCAATGTTAGATGGTTTTACTTTTACTGGAGGGAATGCCAACGGAAATGGCGATGTTACTGTAAATGGCCAAGTGGTGTTAAGAAATAGCGGAGCTGGGATGTTCAACAGGTCTTCATCGCCAACACTAGTCAATGGTATTTTTACCACCAATATAGCCAGCGCTGCAGGTGGTGCCATGTACAATAGGGATAACGCTTCACCAAATATTGCTCATAGTAGTTTTGTGAATAATGTGGCTACTTCTAGCGGTGGGGCAATGTATAATGAAAATGTTTCTTCACCAAGCATCAGCAACAGTAGTTTTTCAGGGAACTCATCTTCTAATGACGGTGGCGCGATGTATAATTATTATTATAGCTCGCCAAAAATTACCAATTGTAGTTTTACGAGTAATACTGCCACTAACGAAGGCGGTGTAATACTCAATAATTCTAGTTCGCCAATCATTATTAACACCACTATTACCAACAATGGGAACAATGGTTTTCATAGCTTTAATAGTACACCTGTTTTGAAGAACAGTATTTTATGGGATGCCATTACAGGCGGTTACGAGGCTAGTTATTCTATATTAAAAGGAGCAAATCCAGCAGGTGTTGGTAATATCAATGCCACTAATTTAACCGAGGCGGATATTTTTTTTGGTTATGCTAACAGCGATTTTAGACTGAAAGATAATAGTCCTGCCGTCAATGCGGGCGGCAATAGTTTGTATGATGGTCTTGGCGCTGCTACTACAGATCTAGATGGGAATGCCAGAGTGTATAACTATGCGGTTGGGGGTATCATCGATATAGGGGCTTATGAATATCAGGGCGATCAAATTGTTCCTGATGCGAACGGTATCGTTTATGTAAAAAAAGGGAGTGCTGGTAAGGGCAGTAGCTGGGCAAATGCCGTAGGCGAATTAGCCGATGTGCTAAAAGTAGCTAAAACCATAAAGAGCATTAAGCAAATTTGGGTAGCTGCAGGTATTTATCATCCCTTATATAGCTCTGCAGACAATAATTTTGGCAGTGATGCAGGTAGGGACAATGCTTTCCTTTTGGTAAAAGACGTAAAAATATACGGTGGTTTTGAAGGAGTAGAAACAGCCATTACCCAGCGAGATATGATTAATTGGCCACACAAAAGTATCTTAAGTGGTGATATTGGTGCTGTAGGTGACCATACGGACAATGTACGCCATGTGGTGCTGTCTTCGGGAGATGTAGGAACTGCCGAGCTCAACGGTTTTACCGTAACAGACGGCAGGGCAGATGGGATATCTACTACTACCGTTAATTCAAACACAATTTTTCCATGGAATGGTGCAGGTATACATGCTGTTTATTCCTCACCTACCTTACGCAATTTGACTATTAGCAGTAATCGGGCAGCTAAAGATGGTGGAGGTATTGCTAACGATGAATCCTCATCACCTTTATTAACCAACGTAACCATCAGCGGTAATACGGCGTATTTTGGTGGAGGGATCAGCAACCATTCTGCTTCCTCACCAATATTGAGCAATACCGTAGTTAGCGGCAATTCTGGTGGTGATGGCGGTGGTATTTATAACAGTGCTTCTTCTTCAATATTTACCAATGTAACCATTAGCGGTAATTTGGCCAGTAGCAGTGGTGGCGGTATTTTTAATGAGGCATCTTCATTACCTGAAATTTATAACAGTATTATTTGGGGCAATAATTCGGGAGTTTTTAATAATGACTCCAATAGTAAACCTAAGTTTTATAATTCTATTATACAGGGCAGTGGAGGCAGTAGCAATTGGAATCTCACTGTTGGTACTAACGGGGGGAATAACTTAGATGCGGATCCGAAGTTTCTAGCTGCACCAGCTCCTACTGCTGCACCTTTTATAAGTGGAGATTACAACTTGCATGTAACTAGTCCAGCGATCAATAGGGGAGGCAACAGCTACTATACCGGACTTTCTAACACTACCGACCTTGCAGGTTATTTGAGGGCATATAATTATGCAAATGGAGGTGTTGTGGATATGGGTGCCTATGAGTATACACCTGTTGTGCCTAATGCCGATGGGGTGCTTTTTGTAAAAAAGGGGGGTACAGGTAAGGGTACAACTTGGGCGACTGCCTTAGGCGAAGTAGCTGATGCACTTAAGGAGAAAACAAATACAGCCATCAAGCAGGTTTGGGTAGCAGCAGGAACTTACTATCCAATGTATAGCCCAGCAGATGATAATTTTGGAAATGATGCCGGTAGGTTAAATACATTCCTGTTGGTAAAAGATGTCAAAATATATGGTGGTTTTGAAGGGGTGGAAACAGCCACTGCACAGCGAGATACCACTAATTGGTCGCACAAAAGTATACTAAGTGGTGATATTGGTGTTTTAAATGACGATACAGACAATGTGCATCATGTGGTAGTTTCATCTGGAAATGTAGGTACTGCCCAGCTTAACGGTTTTACTGTTACTGGTGGTGCCGCTGGAAATGCATCAGGTACTATTAACGTAAATTCAAATTCAGTAGATGTGGTTAATGGTGGTGGTATCTATAATATTTCTTCCTCACCTACTTTAGCTAATCTCATCATCAGCGGTAATTTGGTGCGTGGTGTAGGTAAAGGTGGTGGTGTTTATAATAAAGCTTCCTCTCCCAAACTTACTCATGTTACTATTAGTGGTAATACAGCGATCGAAGGCGGCTACGGTGGCGGTATTTATAATATTTCGTCGTCTGCACCTGTTTTAACTAATGTAACCATTACTGGTAATGCAGCAAGGGTAAATGGTGGTGGTATGCTTAACGAATCTTCTTCGCCGCAATTGACCAATGTCACGATCAGTAATAATTCATCTTCGGCTAATTTTGGTGGTGGTATTTATAATGTTTCTTCTTCCCCTATTTTAAACAATGTTACCATCAGCAATAATCAAGCGGCTGTTGGTGGTGGTGGTATTTTTAATACTTCTGCTTCTTCTCCCACATTTACTGGTGGTACGATTAGCGGTAATGCTGCAAGTATAGGTGGTGGGATTTATAATGATAATCTTTGTTCTTTTGTATTGACTAATACATCTCTCAGTGGCAATAGCGCTAGTGGCTTAGGGGGCGGTGTTTATAATTTATCTAATTCGCTAGCTTTAACTAATGTTACGCTCATTGGTAATAAGGCCGGTAATTTGGGTGGTGGAATCCACAATAATTCGTCACCTGTTTTTACCAATGTTACCATTGCTGGTAATTTTTCTAATGGCGATGGCGGAGGTGTATTTAATTCAGGCTCAACTGCGATACCCAAATTTTACAATTGTATTCTCTACGGAAATAGTGCTAGCGTTTTTAACGTTTCGAGTATGCCGGAATATTATAACTCCATTATACAAGGTAGTAAGAATAATGGTAATTGGGTAAATAGCATAGGATTAGATAAAGGTAATAATTTAGACGTGGACCCAAGATTTGTAGCTGCGCCAGATTACAGTACGGCACCTTTTACTACAGGCGATTATCAATTGAAACTGGCTAGCCCCGCCATCAACGCAGGCAGCAACAGCTTCTTTACTGGACTTTCTGCAACTACTAAAGACCTTGCTGGTAATTTGAGGGCATATAATTTTGCAGATGGCGGTATCATTGATATAGGAGCCTATGAATATCAGGGGATTCTTGTAGTTCCTGATGCTAATGGTATTGTTTACGTGAAAAAAGGCAGTAGTGGTGACGGTAGAAGTTGGGTAAATGCCCTCGGCGAAGTTGCTGATGCACTTCCTTCTGCTGCGGCGAACACTGCCATCAAACAGATATGGGTTGCCGCTGGTACTTATCAAACTGCCAGTAGCCAGTCTTTTGCCCTAACCGAGGGATTAAAAATGTACGGTGGTTTTGCTGGAGGAGAAACGTTGCTTTCTGCCCGTAATTGGAAAAATAATGCGGCTGTATTGCAGGGTAATGCTAATCGTGTAATTTACAATAACGGTACCGTTGAGAACCCAATCACCCTTGCCACTGTACTAGATGGTTTCACCATTAGTGGTGGCGTTTTAATTACAGGAGCAGGTATACACAATAATTATGCTTCACCGACTATTGCCAATGTGATCATTAGTGGTAACAGGGCAACGCAAATGGGCGGGGGTGTTTACAATGCGAATTATTCCTCTCCCGTATTGAGCAACGTGCTTATTAGTGGCAATATGGCAATTAATGGAGGAGGTATGTATAATACGAGTAACTCTTCTCCAATGTTAATTAATGTGACCATTAGCGGTAACCAGGCAACTTCGGTTGGAGGAGCCCTATACAACAACAGTACAGCCTCGTATCGCATACAAAATAGTATATTATGGGGAAATACGGGAGGCGCCGGATTTCCTGGGATACATGAGCGGTCGACTGTGCCATCAACAATAAGTTATAGTTTGGTACAAGATGTGGTCTCTACAAGCAATGGCAACATTAGTGCTACGGGTATTACTACCGTACAGCTATTTAATGGGGCATTGGCAGCTAGCTTAAATACAGGAGGTGATTACACATTGAAGAGCGGAAGTCCTGCAATTGCTGTAGGGAGTAATAGCTTGTTTGACGGACTGGTGGCATCAACAAAGGATTTAGCAGGAAACTTAAGGGCATATAACTTTGCTACTGGTGGTACCATTGATCTAGGCGCCTATGAATATCAGGGATTGTTATCTCAGACGATCAATTTTGCAGCCTTAGATCCTAAAACTACAGTTAGCGCAGATTTTACGCTAGGCGCTGTCACCACAAGTACATTGGCGGTTAGCTATACTAGCAGCAATACAGCTATAGCTGAAGTTTATGAAGATAATGGTGTTTGGAAGGTAAAGATCAAGGGAGATGGCTCGGTAGAAATCACCGCTAAACAGGCGGGTAATGGCAACTACGCTGCGGCAACGGAAGTAGCGCAGAACTTGATCGTGATAGATGGAGGCCCATTGCCTGTAGAACTGTTGAGCTATACTGCCAAAATAGAAGGTAATTATGCTAAGCTAGAGTGGAAAACCACCAACGAGCGAAACAACAAAGGTTTTGTCATTTACCGTAGTGGTGCTGATGGGCTTTTTGTAAAAATAGGCGAAGTCTTCGTAACTCATAACACACAACCCGCAAACTATAACTACACAGATAAACAACCTTTAAATGGCAATAACTACTATAAATTGGTGCAAGTGGATAACGATGGGACAGAAACAGAACTAGGCATTAAGTCCCTAACTTATAATTTAAAACTTATCACGTACAACGTATTCCCTAACCCTACTAGAGATAAGTTGACGGTAACTTTTGAACAGGCAAAATACACCAACTTGGCTTTGAGCAGTGTAGATGGAAAGGTATTGAGAACTATTCCGCTAAATCAGCAGCAAGACAGCTTGGAATTAGATTTGTCTGTCTATCCAGCAGGAGTTTATTTTGTTAGGTTAATGGGAGCTAAAGAAAATATTGTAAAGAAAGTAATTAAACAATAATAAGAATTTTCCGTATACATCATGGACCCTGTAGGCTTTGGTTTGCAGGGTTTTTTGTTGAATAGGACCATCCCCAAGCTCTAAATACCTTGTCATTCCGAGATACGGGGAATCTAGTAATTTCTTTTAAAGATCCTTCGCTACGCTCTGGATGACAGGATTCGAAAAATTCCTAGTTTGTTAAAATATTAAGGAATTAAGAGAAGTTAAGTGAATGTAAAGACTTCATGTTTCTTAATTTCTGATAGGTTTTAAGTATTTGTATCCGTAGCTTTTGTGCTTAAAATTCGTTAATTTTGCAAGCTATTTTTTATCACATAGGCTTATATGATTTTAAGCATTGTTAAAAGCTATGTATCTATGTGTTTAAATAAAACAAGTATTTTTAAAACGGAGCGAATAACATATGGCGAAGAACCACGTAGATTTGGGCGAGCAAAAAGAGGTGGAAGTTTACGGTGCTAGGGTGCACAATCTGAAGAACATAGACGTTAGTTTTCCACGCAATAAAATGGTGGTCATTACTGGTCTAAGTGGTAGTGGCAAGTCTTCGTTGGCATTCGACACGATTTACGCCGAAGGTCAGCGCCGTTACATGGAGACTTTTAGTGCCTACTCGCGTCAGTTTATGGGTGGTATGGAACGCCCCGATGTAGATAAAGTTTCTGGCTTAAGTCCGGTAATTGCCATTGAGCAAAAAACGACGAGCAAAAACCCTCGGTCTACAGTAGGTACTATTACCGAAATCTACGATTTTATGCGTTTGTTGTATGCCCGTGTGGGTGACGCTTTTTCGTACAATACTGGCGAAAAAATGGAACGCATGAGCGAAGACCAAATTTTGCAGAACATTTACAAAAAGTTCGAAAACTTGGCAGTGAATATTTTGGCTCCGGTGGTAAAAGGTCGTAAAGGACATTACCGCGAATTGTTTGAGCAAATTCGTAAGCAAGGCTATGTAAAGGTGCGTGTAGATGGCGAAATCCAAGACATTGCGCCGAAAATGCAGGTTGACCGTTACAAAATCCACGATATTGAAATTGTAGTAGACCGCTTAATTGTTGACCCGAAAGACCACAAGCGTTTGTTAGACAGTATTCAAACTGCCATGCGTTTGGGTAAGGGCATCATCAAAATTAGCGATAAGGATAACAACGTAGCGCATTTCAGCAAGTTTTTGATGTGCCCAACTACGGGTATTTCTTACGATGAACCGCAACCAAATAGTTTTTCGTTTAACTCGCCTTATGGTGCTTGTGAAACTTGCGATGGCTTGGGCTATATTTTCGTGGTAGATAAAAAGTCTATCATGCCAAACATGAAACTGAGCATCTTAAATGGTGGTCTGGCTCCGCTTGGCGAGTACCGTGATATTTGGGTTTTCCAAGTGTTAAAGGCCTTAGGTAAAAAGTATAATTTCTCTTTATCTACACCCTTGGAAAAATTGGGTGATGAAGCCATTGATCTGATTTTGAAAGGAGCACCCGATTTGATTTCTGTAGAAGTAGCTTACAACAAGTGGAACGTACAGAACTACCAAGTTACTTTTGATGGGATCATTAAATTATTGGAAGAGCAGCAGGAGAAAAGGGGAGAAGGTGGTTCTGATGATATGGAAGCTTTCCGTAGATTGGAAACTTGTCCTGATTGTCATGGTGCCCGTTTGAAAAAAGAAAGCTTACATTTTAAGGTAGATGGCAAGAACATTTCTGAACTGGCTACCATGGATGTTGCCAATTTACACCAATGGTTTGATGGGGTTGAAGAGAGATTGAACGAAAGGCAAAATACCATCGCCAGAGAAATACTGAAAGAGATTAGAGCTCGTATCGGTTTCCTGTTGGATGTTGGATTGAATTACCTGACTTTAGACCGTACTTCGCGTACGCTTTCTGGTGGTGAGGCACAACGTATTCGTTTGGCAACGCAAATTGGTTCGCAGCTAATGAATGTGATGTACATTTTGGATGAACCTAGTATTGGTTTGCACCAACGTGATAACGAACGTTTAATTACCGCATTGAAAAACCTACGTGACTTAGGTAACACCGTTTTGGTGGTAGAACACGATAAGGATATGATTTTAGAAGCCGACCACGTGATTGATGTTGGTCCGGCTGCGGGTGTACACGGTGGACAGATTGTTGCTCAGGGAACACCAGCACAAATCTTAAAATCTGGAACTTTAACTGCCTCTTATTTGAACGGCAAAAAAGGCATCGAAGTGCCTAAAAAACGTAGGGAAGGTAACGGTCATCATTTAGGCATTATTAAAGCTACGGGGCATAACCTAAAAGAGGTATCGGTAGATTTTCCTTTGGGTAAATTTATTGCCGTAACTGGGGTTTCTGGAAGCGGTAAATCAAGTTTAATTACAGAAACTTTATATCCGATTTTAAATCATCACTTTTTTAGGGCGAAGAAAAAACCTTTAGCTTATGAGAAAGTGACTGGTTTAAAAGAAATTGATAAGGTGATTGAGATTGACCAAGCGCCAATCGGTCGTACACCGCGTTCAAATCCTTCTACTTATACTGGGGTTTTCTCTGATATTAGGAATTTGTTTGTGGCTTTGCCAGAGGCGAAAATTAGAGGTTATAAACCTGGTCGTTTCTCTTTCAACGTGAAAGGTGGAAGATGTGAAACTTGCCAAGGTGCAGGTATGAAGGTGATCGAAATGAATTTCTTGCCAGATGTACAAGTGCCTTGCGAAGAGTGTGGTGGTAGACGATATAACCGAGAAACTTTAG
This sequence comes from Flavobacteriaceae bacterium PS02338, assembly GCA_029959615.1. Classification (GTDB taxonomy): domain Bacteria; phylum Bacteroidota; class Bacteroidia; order Sphingobacteriales; family Sphingobacteriaceae; genus Pedobacter. The sequence goes on from JASCOD010000001.1 coordinate 1,592,175, forward strand.
AAGTTCGTTACAAAGGCAAATCTATCAGCGATGTGTTGGATATGAGTATTGAAGATGCTTGTCATTTCTTTGAGCACATGCCTTCTATCTATCGTAAGATTAAAACTTTGAACGATGTTGGTTTGGGCTACATCCGTTTGGGACAGGCTTCTACCACATTATCTGGCGGTGAGGCGCAACGTGTGAAACTGGCGACCGAGCTTTCTAAAAAGGATACAGGTAAAACGTTCTATATTTTAGATGAACCGACTACGGGTCTACATTTCGAAGATATCAATGTATTGCTAGGCGTATTAAATTCATTAGTTGAAAAAGGCAACACAGTTTTAGTAATAGAACATAATTTGGACGTGGTTAAGGTGGCAGATTGGGTAATTGATTTAGGTGAAGAAGGCGGTGCCGGTGGCGGTAAAATTATTTTTGAAGGCACACCAGAAGGGCTGATTGAAAATCCGATTAGTTTAACCGGCAAGTTTTTGAAAAAGGAGATGTAACTCCTTTTTTAAAGCCAATTCTGCTCTTTGTCAGTTTAACCTCTTTGTCATCCCGACTTTAGAGGGATCTAATTAGAGCGTCTTGTAATCATCTAACTAGATCCTTCGCTAAGCTCTGGATGACAAAACGCTTATGGATAGCTTTTATGTTTTTTCGTCTCCTTGTCATCCCGACTTTGGAGGGATCTAATTAGAGCGTCTTATAATCATCTAGTTAGATCCTTCGCTGCGCTCTGGATGACAGGGTGTTTATGGATAGCTTTACTGTTTTTTGCTCATTGTCATCCCGACTTTAGAGGGATCTAATTAGAGCGTCTTGTAATCATCTAACTAGATCCTTCGCTAAGCTCTGGATGACAAAACGCTTATGGATAGCTTTCATGTTTTTTCGTCTCCTTGTCATCCCGACTTTGGAGGGATCTAATTAGAGCGTCTTATAATCATCTAACTAGATCCTTCGCTGCGCTCTGGATGACAAAACGCTTATGGATAGCCTTCATGCTTTTTCGTCTCACTGTCATTCCGACGATAGGAGGAATCTATATTGTTTATTTCTAGCTAAGCAATTATCTTTAGTAAACATCTATCTGATATGTCAAAACAGCATAACTATTTTGTGTATATCCTAACTAACTAACTATATTAAGACCGTATTGTATGTTGGTGTCACTAACGATTTAGAAATTAGACTAACTCAACATATAGAGGGTAACAGTAAAGAATCTTTTACTCACAAGTACAAATGTTATTATCTGGTTTATTATGAAAGATATCAATATGTAAATGATGCAATTGATAGAGAGAAGGAAATTAAGGGTTGGTCGAGAGCTAAGAAAAATGCATTGGTTGAAACGGAGAATAGCGAGTGGAAGTTTTTGAATGATGAGATTAAAGAGGATACCTAATTATAAGACTGGTATTTCTCTTTGACATTCCGAGGCGCAAGAAGCGCTAAGTAGCTATGAAGTAAATCTAATTTGATGAATGGTTATTAGATCCTTCGCTGCGCTCTGGATGACAGAATGTCTAGCAATAGGTTTAATCTCCCTGTCATTCCGAGGTTACGAGGAATCTAATAAATCAATAGAATTTTAGCTAGATCCTTCGTTGCACTCTGGATGACAGGACGTTTATAACTATGATTATTGAAATTGCTAAAACAAAAAAAGCGCTGCCGGTAATTACCCGCAACGCTTCCATTAATTTCAATTTTTCTTAATTCAATGGATGTTTTCCCTTAGCAATTTGACCATCACGAGTGTTCTTTTGTACTGTGATAGCTCCAAAAATAGCAAGAAGAAAAGCGAAAGCATAAAAGCCCTTTTCGCTGGGCAGCAAATCTGCATTCCAAAGCCCAATAATGAGCAGAGCAATGGTCAAAAGCGTTGCGAACCAGCTAATGCCATAGTAAAGCTCTGTTACCGGAATACTCTCCAATTTGTCTCTAACAGCTTTTTGTAGAGAAATTACGGCGAACAATCCGAACATTAATACGGCGAAGTAATAACCTTTTTCGTTTAATAGCATGTCTGAGCGCCAGAGGCCAATAATAAAGCCAATCATGCCAACACCCAAAGCAATCCATGAGGCTGCAACAAAGGCATTTGAAGGTTTTTGATTCATTGTTTTTAATTTAGGTTAATCATTTAACAATTGCACTAAAGACGCTCGGCGTTATCGATTGTTACAGAATTCGTTTTTATATAGTCTGGTATAGTAGCGAAAGTAATTTCGATTTTTAGGTTAAAAATGACGGTTTTATACGTTCTATCATTCCGACGTTAGGAGGAATCTGTTAAATGATAACACGAAAGGAAATTATACTAACTTTATGTGATGCAAAACCTGCTTACTTCCTCCCAGATCAAAGATGCTGACGCTTACACCATTCAACATGAACCTATCCTCTTCTATTGATTTAATGGAGCGAGCTGCACTGGCTTTTGTAAATACTTTTATTAACAGATTTTGCGATAAGGAAAATACGATTTGGGTATGTTGCGGCCAAGGAAACAACGGTGGTGATGGATTGGCAATAGCAAGATTGCTTTGTAAAAGTGGTTATTCCAACATTAACGTATTTTTAGCTAATTATACACTGCGTTCATCAGAAGACTACCTGCAAAACTTAACTAGACTTGAAAAGGAATATCATAAGATACCAATACTAAAAGATCTGGAGCAAGTGCATTTAACGGAAAAAGATATCGTTATTGATGCGCTGGTGGGTTCTGGTTTAAACAAGCCTTTGGCAGGAGATTATGAAAAGCTTTCTGCTTTGATCAATGATTCCAGAGCTACGGTGGTTGCAGTAGATGTTCCTACTGGATTTAAAATCGAAGGCCAATTAGAAGTAGTTTACAATGGCATTAAAACAGATTTGGTGATAACCTTTCAACTACCTAAAATCAATTTCTTCTTTCCCGAAAGTGTACAGGCTTTGAAAGAATTTGTAGTGGTACCTATTGGATTAGATGAAGATTATATTAAAAGTTTGCCTAGTCAGTGGAAGCTGATCACTAAAGATCTTATTCTTAAAACCCTTAGGCCAAGAAAACGTTTTTCGCACAAAGGAACCTATGGTCATGCTTTAATTGTGGCAGGTGATACGGAAACGATGGGAGCAGCTTTATTAAGTGCAAGTGGCTGTTTGCATGCTGGTGTTGGTTTGCTTTCTGCTTGCATTCCTCAAAGCGGGTTGACAGCTTTGAACGTAAGTCTACCAGAGGTGATGTATGTAAGTCGGGAAAACCTTAGTAAAACAGAACTGCAGAAATACCAAGCTATTGCCGTTGGTCCAGGGTTAGGTGTTGGAGAGGTACAAATGCAACTGTTAAGACAGCTACTCGAACAAACCACAACTTTGGTGTTAGATGCTGATGCTTTGAATATACTTTCTCAAGACAGGAAACTATTATCGAAAATTCCAATTCAAAGCGTTATTACGCCACATGTCAAAGAGTTTGATCGACTGTTTGGCACTCACAACAATTGGTGGAGCAGGATAGAAACCGCTAGAAAAAGAGCAAAAGAATTACAGATTATCATTGTCCTTAAAAACCAATATACTTTTGTCTGTTTGCCAACTGGCGATATCTGCATCAATCCAACAGGGAATCCAGCAATGGCGCAAGGTGGCATGGGCGATGTTTTGACGGGTATCATCTCGGCTTTTTTAGCACAAGGATACACGGCAATCGAAGCCGCAATTTTAGGTGTCTATTTACACGGCAAAACAGGCGATTTTCTCGCACAGGATAAAGCGGTAATTAAAGCTTCCAAAATTGCCGAGAATCTACCCTGTATTTTGAAAAAATACAATAAGTAATTCGGCGCTTAACGTCGTTGTTTTAAAAATATTATAGCGCTGAAAATAATAATTTCTTTTTTTAAGAGCCAATTTGCTTGAATAAAACCTTGTTTTTACTAGGTAAATGTAGTTTTTTGGTGTGTTTGTCCATGTTTTTTGTCGGGAACGATTGCACAGTTTTCTCTTTTATTACAAAAAACAAATTCTTAAATCTGTATTAGATTTTGAGTGAAAAAGTGTTTTATAGCCATTTGCATGCGTGGTAAATTTACACTTACTGAAATCTGTTTAACCAAATTTATAAACCTAATTGATATGAAAAAACGTGTACTTTTTTTCGCATGCCTTTCTTTGCTCTTTTCTTTAGGGGCTAAAGCTCAAACCTCACCTTTTCGTGTAGAGTGGCAAACCTATGGTAGCAGTAATTCTGGAGGGAACGAATATCGTGTTCTAAAGACGGTTACTGGAAGCGCAATTGGCTCTGGAATTGAAGATGCAAGAGGACTTACAAATACCTTGGGTACGCTTTCCTTATACGAATATAGTAATGCTACAAACGCAACCTCTGTAACAGATTTGGTTCCGTCTGCTACCACGCCTCCGGGGCAAGGATGGGGAAGATATAGAGCCACTTCGACTACTCCAAATTTTGCTGTAGGAGCTATAGATGCAACACAATATGCACAATATGAAGTAGAGCCTAATGGTGGGCAATTTATGCGTATAAATAATTTAAGTATAGTAGCACTAGGTGGCGGTACAGGGGATTTGAGAATGGTGATAAAGTATGCGAAAGTTAAAAAAGTAAATGCGCCATTAGCAGCTGATTTTGTGAAAATGCCTCAGGTAGCTAATTATTATCTTACAGGGGCGAGTGGTGCCGCTACTACTTACGCAGCTGAAGACGAGACTAGTGCCATTCTTTTGTTGCATTCTAACGGATCAACTTCTGGTACTAGAACTCAAGAATTCAGAACAATAACTTTTACTAATTTAGGAATTAATGTTGAAGACGATGAAAAAGTGTATATCAGGTTATATCCTTTTCTTGTTACCGGAACAAGTGCAACATCTACTAGGTATCTTTTTTTAAGGCATTCAGTCGTGTCGGGTGTAACATCAGCTACTACTCTTCCTCTCGACCTAATCTCATTCTCCGCAAAACCAGATGCTTTAGGTAAATCAGTTAACCTTAACTGGAAGACTACAAATGAAGTAAACACCCAAGATTTTGTGGTAGAAAGAAGAACTGACGATACTGAATTTGCATTGGTTGGGACAGTTTTAAGTAAAAATGTGGCAGGTACGCACAACTATATCTTTGTAGATAAAAAACCTGTAAGTGGTAATTCGTACTATCGCCTAAAACAACGTGATAGAAATGGCAAATTTACCTATAGCGATATTGCCAATGTGAAAATTGATGGTATTGCATTAAGCCTGTATCCAAATCCGGTAAGTAAAGAATTGGTGGTGAACCATGAATATGCTAAGCAATCTGCTTCGTTAAAAGTGATAGGTTTAGATGGTAAAACACATATCAAAACGAGTAGTATAACAGGTAGTTCATCAACTATTATTAATGTGGCACCGCTTGCACCAGGTACTTACTTACTGGTACATGATGTGAACGGAAAAGCACAATCTCAAAAATTTATTAAGAAATAAAAAAACAGTTTTAACTCATTTCTGACTGCTCCTTTTGGTGCGGTATGGGAATGCTTTTGCCTAAGAAATTAAGGATATGAAGAAAATTAAACAATTAATGCTGACCGTTTGCTTGCTTTTCGGCTTGCAGAACATAGCTCTAACTCAGGTAACATTCGATAGTCAAGGAAAATATGTTTACGACTTTCAGCAAACTTCATTGCCTACGGGATTAACTTCCAACGGAGCACTATCGCCAACTAAAGCTGCAGATGGAGTTTGCTCTAAAGGTATGGTACAGGTAAATGGAGGTTCTGCTGCCCAATATCTAGAAGTTAATTTACCTAGCTGTAGTGCTTTCAAAGTTAATATGAAAAGTACGAGTGCTGCATCTACCCGAACTTTGAGAGTAAGCTACAGCACCAATGGAGGAACTTCTTTCCAAGACATAACATCTTTATTAAGTGTAAGTGCTGCAGCAGAGTTCGATTTAACCAGTCAGGCGGCATTTTCTGCTTTGAAAAATAATGGAGCCATCATAATTCGTTTAACCGCTATTTCTGGAAATACACAAATACATGATTTGTTCGTAGAGGGAAGTACTACTTCAGTAATTAGCTCAGATGTAGAAATTGAGGTGTTTAAACTGCCTGGTCAAGTGGGTAATGAAGTAATTAACTATGCCGCCGGAACTGTTAATATCAATGTAGCTACGGGAACAAATATTACCAACGTTGCACCAAGCACTTTTACCATTTCTAATGGCGCTACCGTTAGTCCATTAGCTACAGCAACACAGAATTTTACCTCCCCGGTTAATTATGTGCTTACGGCACAGGATGGTGTTACTACCAAATCTTTTACGGTTACTACGGCTTTCGTACAATCCTCAGAGAAAGAAATTACTGCATTTAAACTATCTAACGCTCAAATTGGAAATGCGTCTATCAATAGTTCTACTGGGCAAATTTTGGTAACTATGCCTATTGCCGAAAGTTTAGCTTCATTAACGCCAGTAACTTTTACGCTTTCTAATTCTGCTACGGTAAATCCTTCAACTAGTACAGCAAGAAATTTTAGTTCGCCAGTAAATTATACGGTTACGGCACAAGATGGTTCAACCAAGCAATGGACGGTAACCGTGACAACCGTAGACCCTAATTTAACTTTTACTACTTATGAAGCTGAAAGTGCTGATTTTACAGGTAAGGTAGATGCGCAACATACAGGTTTCACAGGTACTGGCTTCATCGATTTTTTAGCCACCGGCGAAAATCAAATTACTTTTACAACTTGTAGCCAAACTGCCGGTGTACAAACTGCAAAGTTTAGATATTCTTTTGCGAAGGATGAAAATCGCTCTGCGGCATTATATGTAAACGATGTTTTTATACAAAATGTAGATTTTCCACGCACTGCGCTCTTTACAGATTGGACTGATGCTATCGTCTCGGTTAATTTGAATGCGGGTGTAAACAAAATAAAGTTGACTTGGGAAACTACTGATGGACCGAACTTAGATAGGATGGATTTGTCGGGCGCACAATGTCAATCTTATACCTTAACAGTTAACGGAACAAATACTGGAACCGTAGCAATAACACCAGTTAGAGCTAACAATACCTATTTTTCTGGCGAAACTGTAACCTTATTGGCCGAAGAAAAACCTGCTTTAAAATTCAATAATTGGTCGGGAGATTTGACGGGAACAACCAATCCGCAAAACATTACCATGAACAGTAATAAAACGGTAACTGCCAATTTTAGTGTAATTAGCACCTATAAAGTTAACGTTACAACAGCGGGTATTGGTACGGTTACACTCAATCCAGCAGGGGGCGAATATGCAGATGGTACCGTAGTTACAGCAACCGCTGGAACGTTGATGGGCTCTACTTTCCAAGGTTGGACTGGCGACTTAACTGGCACTACTGTTACGCAGCAAATTACTGTAAATGCGAATAAGAACATCACGGCTACATTTACCGATAATTTTAATATTGATTTTAAGAAGGTTGTAGGTTTTGCTTCAATAACTGCAGATGGTTTTACGGGACCAACCACTGGTGGTGAAGCTATAATTGCGGGAAGAAGTAAGGATGTCGTTTATATCAATGGTCCTTCGGAATTTGGTAAACTTTGCGAAATTCTTCAAAAACGCATCAAGTATAAAACCTACAGCAACAACCCACTAACAATTGTTTTAGAGGCAGGCACTTATACTGGTGCAGGAGGTAAAGAAAGTGTGTGGGGCAATAGTATGTTAACCATACAGGAACAAGAAAACTTAACCATTATTGGTAGAAAAAATGTGATTTTCAACTTTGGGATCAATGTAAAACGTTCTTCAAACCTGATTATTAGAAATATTACGTTCCAAGATTATTATGACGATGGTATCAACATTGGTGAAACTGAAACGCACCACGTTTGGGTAGACCATTGTACTGTTGGTCATCCAACTACGAGACCTGCAAATACAGAACATCCAGATGGTGGAATTGACGTGAAAAACGGCGCAAGTTATGTAACTATATCTTGGACAATCTATAGAAACAGCTGGAAAACTGGTTTGGTCGGTCACTCAGATAGTAATGGCGCAACAGATAACGGTCGTTTAAAAGTAACCTATTTTGGAAATCATTTCTTAAATACCAACTCTAGAAACCCAAGGGTGAGATTTGGAGAAGTACACGTATTGAACAATTTGGAAGAACGTGTTGGTTTGTATGGTATCGCAGCCTCAAACAATTCATCAGTTTTTGCAGAAGGAAACTTCTTTTTAAATACAAGATGGCCAATGTACGGAGACCGTTTATCAGCAGATTTTAAAACAATTTACGGTAACAATACGGATGATGCTTTTACTTCTAAAACTGGTAACAGACCAGCAACTGGCTTAAAACAAATCAATAATGAATATGATGATAGCGGTTTGCCAGTAATTACATCGCAAATTAATCCAGCTATGCTAAACCCAGGTGGTAGGTCTATCAAGTTTGATGAGTTTAATCCACAGAATGTATTTACACCTTCTAGTTACTATACTTATGACGCCTTGCCAGCTTCGGTGGTAAAAGTAGTAGTGCCAATTTACGCAGGAGCAGATAAAGTAAATTGGTTTCCAGATGCTTTGCCTTTAGATTTATTGGCTTTCGATGCGAGGAAATCGGGTACTGCTAACAACCCACAGGTTGCTGTAACTTGGAAAACTACCAACGAAGTAAATACCGAGAAGTTTGAGGTTTTGAGAAGAACTGAAAATGCATCTTTTGAAGTGGTTAATATACAGCGTTCTAAAAATACAGCTGGTGTACATGAATATAGCTTTGTAGATCAATCGCCATTATTTGGCAAATCTTACTACCAACTTAAACAGTACGATAAAGATGGCAAGTTTACCACTAGCGAAGCGAAAATAGTAAATATCGCTGCTCTTGCTACTGCTTTTGAAGCTTATCCAAACCCAACAGATGGATGGATATCCATTAAACATGAAATACTTATTAACGACGCAGAAATTACTGTTTCAGATTTACAAGGCCGTAAGCAGTTTAGCCAAAAAGCCAAGAAAGGAGAAGGTACTACAAAAATCAATTTGACTGCACTTTCTACAGGAATGTATATCGTAACCTTAACTAGCGAGGGTAAAAAACAAACACTCAAAGTGATAAAAAAGTAAGATAAACATTTATTGACACGAAGAGAGGAGATAGCTTTTAAAGCTGTCCCTCTTTTTGTAAAAAGCTTAACCGAATAAACTAAAAAAATGAAAACTTATTTGTTCAGAATTGCCTGTAGCATCATTTTGTGCTTATTGGTATTTAGTGCAGGGGCACAGTACAATGCTACTGTAGATCCAAGTGGCGGAGGTAGTTATACTACTATTTTAGCTGCGTTAAATGCGGCTCCATCAAATGCAACTTCTCCTTATAGAATATTTATAAAGAAAGGGATTTACTACGAAAATTTAACTGTAGCTAAGCCATTTATTCAATTTGTAGGCGAAGATGCGGCGAAAACCATCATCACTTATAACAATGCGAATGGTAAAGCTATACCTGGGGGTGGAACTTATGGTACGGCAAATTCTGCATCTGTAATTATCAATTCCGATGATTTTAGTGCTGCAAATATCACTTTTGAAAATAGTACTGGCGATGCGCCACAAGCCTTGGCAATTAATGTAAGCGGCGACAGAGCTTCTTTTAAAAATTGTAGGTTTTTAGGAGGTCAGGATACCTTTTTGTCTTATAATTCTAAATATCCGCAATCGTTGTATAAATGTTATATCGAAGGTGTAGTAGATTTTATTTTCGGCAATGCCAAAACAGTTTTTGACGAGTGTACCATTTATCCAAGAGATAGAGCAGATAATTTGGCCAGTAGCTATATCACAGCTTCCAATACCCGTGAAGCGAAAGGATTGTTGTTTAGGAACTGCGAAATTATTGCCAACAGAGGTACAACTAAATACGTTTTAGGTAGACCTTGGCAAAATGATGCTGCAACGGCAGAACCTAAAGCCACATCGGCAACAGTATTTATCAATACTAAAATGAGTTCGGTAGTTAAGCCAGAAGGTTGGGCTACTTGGGATGCGGGTACCGATGTAAGCAAAGTGATCTACGCAGAGTACAATTCTATGGATATGAACGGTAGTCCACTAAATGTTGCCTCTAGGGTAAGCTGGTCTAAACAACTTAATGCTTCTGAAGCTGCTGAATATTTGGATAACAGTATCGTTTTTAAAGATAGAAATAATAGTGTTTGGGATCCTTATGCGGTATTTTTAGATGGAAATTCGGTGCCAGCAAACCGATTGGCGATTTCTAATTTTAAGTACACTAAAACTGGCACAGAGCTTACGTTTAAGTGGAATTTGAACTGGCCAGAAAGTAATGTAACCTATCGTTTATATCGTATTACGGATGGTGGTAGCCCGGCTTTGGTAAACGAGCAAACCATTGCTGGAAACGATATTAATTTAGCTTATGCGCCAAGTACTGGCAAGGAAACAGTGCCTCCATCTATGTCGACTTACGAATATTATGTGGAAGCCACTTCAGCTAATGGCACCGTAAGATCTGAAAGTGCAACTATAGCTGCTATTCCTGTAATGAGCCTTTCGGGAACATTGCAGGCATTTAAGCAGGGAATTGATAAACCTTCGGCAACACAGGTATTGACCTTAAGTGGCGAATATTTACAAACCGACGTTATCATCACGCCACCAACAAACTTCGAGGTAAGTGCAGATAACGGTGTCACTTGGAAAACTAATGCAAGCCCACTTGTATTAGCCGTAACTAACGGGCTGCTGTCTTCAAAATCCATCTTGGTACGTTTAAATGCAGCTGCTGCGGGACTTTATTCGGGCAATATTTCCTTTGTTTCGGGGACTGGAAGCCATAATAAAACTATTGCGGCTAGTGGTGAAACTTTAAGCACGCCATTAGTCAACAGTAAAGCTTTGGCGAGCGTAAGCTTTGCTCAAAACTCTAGTGCTACCTATTTACGAGAAGGCGTAGCTTCTGCTTCGTTAGATTTAAAATCTTACCTTTTATCAAACCAAGCAAGCGGAGCAAATGTACCGTATTCTACAGCTTCGGGTATTCAATTTGCACCAGCAGCCGATGGCGGTAGCTGGCAAACAGACAATGGATTGAAGAACATGACCGATAAAACCAAGCACATTGAGCTAACTGTTAAACCTACTACTAATTATGAAGTTAGGGTGGATTCTGTGCTGTTTAATTTGGCGGTTTTTAGTACCACTGGAAATTTTGCTATCGAGTATTCTACAGATAATTTTGTGACAAGTGCTTTGTTAACATCGGGGTTGTTAAATGGAAGCCCATTAACGGTAACAGGTTCCTACCCAACTTTTGCAAATGGTACCTGGTTGTTGGAGAATCAAAATACAGGTGTAAAAAGATATGCCTTTGCTTTAAATGGTGCGACAGGTGTTACTGTGGGAGCAGGTAAAGAGCTTAAGTTTAGACTTTACTTTAGAACAATTAGTTCAAGTGCTGCAAGATATATCACTTTTAAAAATGTAGATATCAAAGGCGATGTAGGATTGGCTGCTAAGGATGGAGATTACAGAACGATAAGCAGTGGTTCTTGGTTAGACGTTAGTATTTGGGAAAAGAATACCGCTGGAACTTGGGCTGCGGCGCCAACTATTCCTCATTACGGTACCGGACAAACTTCTTTTATACAATCTGGCCACACTGTTATTGCACCAAATGCCGCAGATTTATCAACGGCACAAAGCAGTTCGTATGGCTATGTGAATTCAATTGTTGTTAGAGACGGTGGTAAATTATTGGTAGAAAGTGGCAAAACTTTGAACATTAATCTCGAGAAGCTTTACCAAATTGATGGAGAGTTTGAAAATAATGGCACGGTAAATAATAATGGTAAATATGACTTGATTATTAACGGATTAGTGACTAATAACGGCACCCTAAAAGTAGACCAAGCAGGAAGTAACGTAATCATTAAAGGAAGGTTAAAAAATAAGGCATCGGTGAATTACAATTACGTTACCGTGAAAGATGGTGGAGTTTACGAACATGCGGCAAATTCAAATACCATGCCTTCTACCATTACTTTTGAAGATGGCTCAACATTTTTAATATCGGGTATTACTACTTCACAAACTGGTATTTTAAAAAGTACCATCAGTTATTATAATGTAACTTGGAATAACACTGCACAAACTAATTATTATGCTTTTCAAGGTAATCTAGTTTCTAATGTGCGTGGTAAATTTACGGTTAATAGTACGGGAACTACTTATTTGGCGCTACTTAATAGCAGCAATACTATTGGTTTGGGTAGTTACGAGCAAAATGGCGGTAGGGTAGTAGTAAGGGAAAGCGGTACAGTTAATGCTACTTTCAACATCAATGGAGATTTTGTAGTTAACGGTGGGACATTCGAATCCAACTCTGCGACATCCGTAAAGTTAAATTTAAAAGGAGCTACAGGCATTTATAAATACAATGATGCTACCAATTTGCTACGTAATTTAACAGTTGATGTGATTGGTAATTATACATTGCAAACTCCAATAACTTCAGATAATTTGACGGTAGAAACAGGTGTATTAACTTTAGGAAATAATTCATTAACCGTAAATAGCATTACAAGAGACAATACTACTACTGGATATGTGATTACGAGTGGTACGGGAAGCCTTGTGGTTAAAAACATCGGCACAACGTCAGTCGTAGTTCCTTTAGGTACTAGCGTAGGTTATTCGCCTTTGTCTATTTCAAACACGGGAACTATAGGCGATTTTTCGTTTGCACTAAAGACAGGGATAGACAATGCACTGCCTGCTAATGCTACGAAGTCTGTAAACTTGCAATGGAATATAACCCCTACAGGTATTGGCGCAAATGCAAATCTGCAATTTCAATGGGCAGCGGTAAACCATAATGCTGGTTTTGCTACCAATCAACCTATCAGCGTAGCTAACTATCATAATGGTGCCTATGTTGGTTATGCCGCTACACTAAGTGGCACCAACCCATATATTGCAACTGCTAGCGGTATTACTCAATTTAGTCCTTTTATAGTAATAAACGATGGCGTATTGCCTTTAGATCTGTTAGCTTTCGACGCCAGGAAATCTGGTACAAATACAAACCCACAGGTTGCGGTAACTTGGACAACTACCAATGAGGTAAATACAGAGAAGTTTGAAGTATTGAGAAGAACTGAAAACGCAGCTTTTGAAGTAGTTAATGTACAACGTTCCAAAAATACAGCTGGCATACATGAGTATAGCTTTGTAGACCAATCGCCATTAACGGGTAAGTCTTACTATCAACTTAAACAATACGATAAAGATGGTAAGTTTAGCACTAGCGATGTGAAAATAGTAACTATTGCAAGTTTAGCTGCTACTTTTGAGGCTTATCCAAATCCTACAGATAGCTGGATAACGGTTAAACATGAGACAGTGGTTACTAATGCCGAAGTTTTGATAACTGATTTACAGGGCCGTAAGCAGCTTAGTCAAAAAACGAATAAAGGAGAGAGCAGTACGAAAATCAATTTGAGCTCGCTTCCTACTGGAATATATATGGTGACCTTAACTAGCGAGGGTAGAAAACAAACACTTAGGGTGATTAAAAAATAAGTGTTTAGTTTTCTGGGGTGCTGTTTTTGATTTTGGCACTCCAGAAGAAAGTTTTTGATTTGTATTACCTCAATTAACAATGATAAGCACCTCTAGCAGTAATGTTAGGGGTGTTTTTTGTCTCAACTGTTCATTGGTTCATTGGAATAATCGGCTTTAGCCAAAAAAAGATTTTAGATTAAAGCAAAACCACAAGACATAAAGGATATGTTTATAATAAGCTAGGTAATTAAACTGATACCTGACCACTAATTCCTAGCCACTAATTAAACTATCCCTTCAATATCAAAAAGGTGTTTTTCTGCATGGTAAGAAGAACGTACTAAAGGGCCGCTTTCCACGTATTTCAAGCCTTTAGCTTCACCAACTTCTTTATATTTTGCAAATTGGTCTGGGTGAATCCAATCTACTACTGGGTGGTGTGCTTTAGTGGGTTGTAAATACTGACCTAAAGTCAAGATGTGTACGCCGTTTGCTACTAAATCATCCATTGCTTCAAAAACATCTTCTTCAGTTTCGCCCAAACCTAGCATAATACCAGTTTTAGTACGTAAACCAAATTCCGAAATTCTTTTTAAGCATTCCAAACTCCTGTCGTATTTAGCTTGGATACGTACCTGACGAGTTAAACGGCGAACGGTTTCCATATTATGAGAAACCACTTCTGGTCGTTCTTCTAAAACACGGTATAAATTATCCCACTGACCTTTGAAATCAGGGATTAGCGTTTCTAATGTAGTAATTGGGCTTTCTCTTCTGATAGCTTGTAGTGTTTCTGCCCAAATGATAGACCCACCGTCTTTTAAATCGTCACGGTCTACCGAAGTAATTACACAGTGTTTAACACCCATTAACTTCACAGAGTTGGCCACTCGGTTAGGCTCATCGGTATCAACAGCTAAAGGACGGCCAGTTGCTACAGCACAGAAAGAACACGAACGGGTACATATATTACCCAAAATCATGAAAGTCGCTGTTCCAGCACCCCAGCACTCGCCCATGTTTGGACAATTGCCGCTTTCGCAAATGGTGTGTAATTTATGTTCGTCAACCAAACTCCTAACCTGTGCATATTCTTTACCTACAGGTAATTTTACCCTTAACCAATCTGGTTTACGAGCTTTTTCGGTAACTGGCGCAACAACAGGAAGTTCAATCATGCTACAAAGTTAAGCAATAGGATTGAAATGTTGTAACGTTGAAATGTTGGAAAGTTGTAATGTTTTAGGATCTACTTAGCTTTAGCGGGTAAAGTGATGTAAAATGTAGTGCCTTCGCCTAACTTGCTATCAACTTCTAGGCTGCCATTATTCTGCAAAATCATATCTCTACATAAAATTAAGCCAATATGATGTCCTTTTTCGCCAGAAGTGCCTGTGCCTGGCATATGGGTTAAATTGAAAAGGTTTTCCTTGTCTAATTCACTAATTCCTGGCCCAGTATCTTTAATAGTGCAGATGATTTTGTCGTTTTCTAATTTGGCATCAAAAATAACTTTATCACCCTTAGCACAAAATTTAATGGCATTAGAAAGCAAATTCCTAATAACAACATGTACCATGTTAGTGTCGGCGAATACAGTAAAGCTGTCTGCTACTTGGTTTTCAACGCTAATAGATTTCAATTTGATGGGCGATTCCATTAACTTGATATTGTGCGCTATTACTTGATCTAATTGTACATCAGTTGGATTTACCACCATTCCTTCTAATTGGCTTTTAGACCATTCTAATAGGTTGTCTAAGAATGATGCAGTGGTGTAAACTGTATCTTCTAATCTTTCCAATAGATCGCCAAGTTCTTCTTCACTTAGTATACCACTTCTGTACATCCCAAATAAAGCTTTTAGAGAATGGATAGGACCTCTTAAATCATGGGATACAATAGAAAAGAATTTATTTTTTACTTTATTCAGCTTTTCTAATTCTATATTTTGAGAGGAAACGATCTCCATTTGAGTAGTTAGCTCTTCATTTAAAGCGCCAAGCTCTTCGTTTACTTCTGCAATTTCTTGCTTTTGCTTTTGTAGTAATACATTGGCCGATTTTTTCTCTGAGTTTCGCTTATAATAGAGTACCAGTAGCACGGCAACCACAATAAGTAGAATAGAAATGATAGAAATAGTAACAACGTATTCGTTATTTGTAGCTGAGATTTTTTTATTGCGTTTTTCTAGGTCTTTATTGTCGGTATGTACCCGGTGCAAGTCATCTAGTATTACTTCCTTCTTGATTTTTGTATTGTTTAAACTGTCATTTATAGCGATGTGTTCTGTTTGGTATTGTAAGGCTTCAGCAAACTTATTCTGTGCTTTTTCTACTTTTACCAAATATTCAAGTGCTTGCACCACTAAGCCTTTTGAGTTAGCTTCATTAGCTTTTTCTAGTCCTAATTTGGCACTTTCCTCTGCTTTTTTGTAGTTTTTAAGATGCACATAAGAGTCTGATATAGACATTAGAACAATAGCTTCCTGATATACATTTTTAGTCTTGCGATTATTTTCTAAGGCTATTTTGAGATGCTTTAGTGCCCTATTATGATCCTGTAGATTATTTAATGCCAAGCCCATGCCCCAATTACTTAATGCAACACCATTTAAGTCGCCAAGTTTTTCTCTAATAGTTAGGCTATTTTGGTAATAAGACAGTGCCAATTTCTGGTTGCCAAGTTTTCTGGCCGAATTACCTAATGAAAAAATGGCATTGGCCAAACCTGCTTGATCATTTGGTGTCTCTTTAACGCTTTCATATACCTGTCTGAAATAGATATCGGCAGTTTTGTATTCACCTAAATCAAAATAAAGTGAACCCAAATTCATGATACATTGGTTAATACCACGTCTGTTATTGAGCTTTTTGAAAATCTTTAATGATTCTTCGTAGTTTTTTACAGACGCTTGCTTTTTGTCCTGTCTGTCGTTAATAAATCCTATGTTTACTAAGCTTCTACCAACTCCATTTAGATAGTTGCAGGCCCTTGCTTTCTCGTTTCCTAATTTGAAATAGTACAATCCACTATCAAGGTTACTCCTTACGGCATAGGAAATTCCCATATCGATGTAGGCGTTTGCGATATTAGAATCTATGTTGTTTTTTTCTGCAAGTTGAAGATATTGATTTGCGTAGTAGAATTTTTTAATTGGATCAACGGAGGTATAGGCCGCAGAAAGTTTTCTCAATACTTTGATTTGAACGGTATCTGGGTCGTTTGGCCTCAGCTGAGCTAATAAATCGTCTATTTTAGAGGTTTGGGCATTTGCGAATACATGTATACAAAATAAGAAAATGCAGGTAAGCACATGCTTTTTTGAGCATCTGATGGCATTAAGCATAGTTAGGCGTTTATTTTGTTGTTCGTTTGGTAAAAACACCAGTTAAATATATGGAATTATTCTCTTAAAGAGTAAAAGCATAGTAATGATTATGTTAATTCTATGCCAATGTATTAAAATATCTAGTACCGCAGAAAAAATTAAACTCTTAGTGAACCGCGAAATGCCCTTGCTCCATAATATGACTGAGCTCCATTGTGGTACGTAAAAACCGTATCGTAACGACGATCACAGAATAATGCACCATCAAGTTTACGAATGCGATCAGGTGTTTGCACCCAGCTTGATGTTTTTAAATCGAACTCTCCTAATTCTTGTAAGTATCTGTATTCTTCTTCTGTTAGAAGGTCAATGCCCATTTCTGTTGCCATATTTACAGCACTATCATTTGGCTTGTGCTCTTTTCTCGCTGCTAAAGCTTCGTGGTCAAAGCAAACACTACGTCTTCCTTTTGGACTTTCGGCAGCGCAATCGTAGAAGATAAATTCATTTGTCTTTTCATCATAGCCAACAACATCTGGTTCGCCACCAGTAATATCCATTTCATTTAACGACCATAACTTTTCGGTGTTGGCTTCTAGTTTTGCTTGTACCTTATTCCAATCCATGCCTTCATGTCGTTTCATGTTTTTCTCAAAACGGATTTTCAGAATACTCAATAGTTCTTCGCTTTGTTGTTTAGCTAATTTATTACTCATAATATTAGTCGTTTATGCCTTTGCCGTTAAGAATTTGAGGAATATGTTTTTCAACTCTAGCGGTTCGTGTTTTGGATTGTTTTGCCTCTGAAAAGTGAAACAGATAAGCTCTCTGCCTACCTGGAGTTAGTGCTTCGAAAGCAATTCTCAAAACTGGTAATGCATCAAGTTTCTCTTGGAATTCTGTTGCAACTTCAAAGTCTGAAGTTTTTTTCATTTCTACTTTTAAGCCTGCTTTTTCTACTTCAATAGCCTCGAAAATACAATTTTTGATTTCTTGTTTTACTTGCCAGATCTCTCTAACGTGGGTAAACCGAATTTGGCGAGCCGATTGCACATGATCTGTTTGTTGGATCAACAAGCCATCAGTATTGCTGAGTAATGCTCCTTTGAAAAATAGTAAAGCGCAATAATCTTTAAAGCCCTGTATGATAACTATGTTACTTTTGAAAAAAGCATAACAAGGTAAGCCCCATTTTAATTCTTCGGTTAAGCCGCATTCGAGGACTATGGTTCTTAGTGCTTCAAATTCTTCTCTCCACTTATCCGTTTTGCTTAAAAATACGTCGACTTTGGGGTTCATCTTAGTCTATTTGGTTTCGATGATTAAAGTTAGGGAATTTGAAGCCAAAATGAATTATAAAGATAGCTCAAAAACTTTTTGTTCTTTGCTAGAAGCAAAACCTAATGCTTGATAGAATTTATGACTTTCGGTGCGAACCACATTACAACGGATGCGTAGGATAGAAATTCCTTGGGATCGGCTCCAAGTCTTACTTGCTTCAATGAGATGCTTGCCAATTTGTTTGCCTCTTACATTTTCATCAACTACCAAACCTGTAACTTCTACAAAAAGTGGACTTTCTACTCGAAGGCAGACCAAACAATGGAGCCAACCTACAATTTTATCATCAGCCTTAGCTATAAAAATTGCATGGTCTTTTAACGTGACGATTGCTTTTAGTCTATCGAATAATAATTTGAAATCATTCGCATAGCCCAGTTGATTAGACAGCGAATAAATTTCTTGAGCTTCGGTTTCGGTGATATTATTGAGTTGGCTAATCTCCATTAGGAAATCAATTTTAACATTCTTTGTATAAAGTTAGCTAAAGGTTTTCTTTCTTTTAACCAATTGAATGAAAATATGCCAATGATTGCTGTAGTGATGCCCGCCAATACATCAGCCAAATAATGGTGGCTAGTATAAACGGCCGCGAACCAAATTCCGATCATTACCGTAATGAAAAAGATATTCGCTTTGCGGAATTTACCTTTAGTGCCATAATAAACCACAATTAATGGATAGGCAGAATGCAAAGATGGCATTGCCGCAAATACATTTGATCCTTTGCTGTAAATGGATTTGAAAAGTTCTATCCCGAAGAAATTATCGAAACGAACTAAACCCGCTGTATTGCCAGGAGTACCGGCAATGAATTCGAAACCATGTAGCTGTACATACCAAGGTGGGGCTGCAGGATAAACGTAATAGACTACAAATCCCAATAAGTTTACCCAGACAAAAGTGAGCAGGAAGTTTAGAAAATTTCTTTTTTCGTTTGCGAAGAATAGAAACGCAGCGAATGCTAAGGGAACGGGCACCCACATCAAATAAAAGAAACCAGTTAGTACATCTAGAAATGAATTAGTATGTAATAGCCAGTATTCATTTGGTGTAAGTAATTTGCCTCCGTGTTCTATTCCGAAAACGCTCTTTTCAAAATTGTAAAGGTCTTCAATATGTACAGCGTTGTAATTGTAATTAGGAAAGGCCTTCATGTAATCATAAATAATCCAATATACGATGAAGATGGAAAAACCTAGGATGAATTTTCTGGTAGTAGAAGTAAGGTAATATAGGGTGTTAAAAATTGCAATCAGCACCAGTTGATCCGTTTTAAAGCCGACCAGAAAGTAAGAAAGAACTAAGTAGAATGCGGAGATACCAAGCGTTAGTGGCATGTCTTTTTTAAGGTTTCTTTTTCTATCCTCAGCGGGGATTTCTGATGTCATTTATTCTTCTTTTATACCGTCATTGCGAGGTACGAAGCAATCCTAAAGCTATCGTCTTATTTATATATGTTGTAAGATTGCTTCGTGCCTCGCAATGACGAAGCGATTATTTTACTTCTTGTTTCTTCTCGAACCCAGACTTAAACACGCCATCCCAAAACATCCAACTTACGCCAAAACCTTTAGAAGCATCTTGGTAGTGGTGTAACATGTGATGATGTTTCAATCTCTTCCATAATCCACTTTTAAAATTGGCGTGATGAAGTGCGTAATGCACCATATCGTAAAATAAATACCCGCCAATAAACCCTATGAAAAATGAATATTCTTTTGTTTCTGGTAAGAGCCAATCGAACAACAGGTAAAAACCTAAAGCCAAAGGAATGCTGGCAGAAGGAGGCATCACCAAGCGGTTTGCATCATTGGGATAGTCGTGGTGTACGCCGTGAAAAATAAAGTGAATTCGTTTACCCCACTTGCTGGTCGGATAAAAATGGAAAATCCATCGGTGTAGTACATATTCTGTGATTGTCCAAACAAATAGACCAAAAGCTACCCATCCAAAAAATTCCAATACGGGTGTCTGAACATCAAAAAGAGCTTTCCACACTAAGAAAAATATAAGTGGGACGAATATGATTAAGGGTACGTAATATTTTACTTTAGAAAGAGGTTCTAACAAGTCGCTTTTGAACATCCTTGTAGACTCGCTAGAATTCGAGATAAAATTCTTTGCCATGGTATTATACTTTTATTCTTTCGGTTATTGCCTTGCTTGGATTGCTAGCTTCGTAACCTTTTATTTCTACATATTTAACATTGGGTACCCAAAATGTACCACCTTCTATTCTCAAGAAAATTCTATCCAACAATATCTTCTTGTTATTTGCTGTTGCGTAAACATGGTATTTTTTATCCGTTGACGATTTGGTTAACAGCAGAGGGAATTTTTTGTAAGACACAAAGCGCAGCTCATAATTTCCGTTCCCGATATCTTTAGTTTGAATACCGTAAGCAAATTTACGTTGAATGTAGTTCAAATCTTTTTTTCCTTCTTTATCTGCATAACGCATCCAAAACACATTTACAGGTTGTTCTTTGTTTAATTCGCCATTCTCATTTACATTTAATTGGCAAATGATGGTGTTGATATTAGGATCACGTTGTACGTAAAACAATTGGTTGCTAATGTTTTTAGGCGTAGGAAAAGTTAGGGGAGAAGGATCGTCCTGTGCATTTACGTTAGACGGAATTCCAAATCCAAAACCTAAAAAGAAAATAGCACCAATAAGTAGGGCAGCTTTATTGTTAGTTTTTGGGAATTCTTTCGCATCTAAAGCTTTTTTAGCATCTCTTAATCTATTTACAGCGGTAATATTTGTCATCACGGCCATAATAGCAATTGGTAGAGTAAAAATGGTCATGGTTTCGAATACATGAAATTTAATACCCGGAACGTAAACTTTATAATCGGCACCTAGGAAATTATAAGCTATACCACAAGCAATTGCAAATACGCCAATAGTAACTACACGTTCTGGACGTTGCATTAAACCTCCTTTACATTCTACACCTAAACCTTCCGCCCTAGCACGAGTATAACTCACCATCATTGAACCAATTAGGGCAATAAACGCAAATAGTGAACTTAGGAAGTAATGATGTGCCACTAAGTAGTAGCAAATTCCTAAGAACATTACCATTTCACTGTACCTATCTAACACAGAATCAT
Organism: Flavobacteriaceae bacterium PS02338; assembly: GCA_029959615.1. Lineage (GTDB taxonomy): Bacteria > Bacteroidota > Bacteroidia > Sphingobacteriales > Sphingobacteriaceae > Pedobacter. The sequence goes on from JASCOD010000001.1 coordinate 1,613,561, forward strand.
ACATGGCACCAAACTTGGAGCTCATGTTGCCCAAGCGTGCAACTTGTCCGTCTAGCATATCGAATAAACCAGCGAACAGTACCAGGGCACCAGCCCAACCTACGTACTCTAATTCACCACGGTTAGATTTTTCTGCACCGATAATGAAAATGATGGCAACACCAATGTTAAGTACTAAGCCAATAGTAGTAACCATATTTGGCGTTAGTCCAATTTTAATTAACCCCTTAACAAAGGGATTAATCACTTTATAAATACCTTGTTGCAGGTTATCTCTTAATTCCATTTTTTAAAAATCTAGCTTAATTCTAGCTCTGATGCCCCATTCTGTAACTTCTGGATTGTTGAGATAGTTAAATCTCTTCACTAAATCTACCCTAAGTATCTTAAAAATATTTCCCAAACCAACGCTGCCCTCCATATATGGTTCTTTGCTTAATGAGTAAGTTCTTTGCACGCCGTTTTCGTAGGTCGGCATTTTATAGTTACCCACTGGCGTTTTATCTGGATTGTTCTCGTCTCTTAAGCCTCCATAAATTGCTTTAAAAGAAACAATCTCGCGTAACTTCAGTTTGCTTAGCAAAGGTATCTTATTTAAAAAGAAACCATTAAAGTTATGATCGATATTTATTGCGGCATATCTGTCACTTACAAACTCAAGAAAGTTCATTAGGTTGTAAGAGTTTAATTGGTAGGCATAAGTTTGGTTGGCACGATGTATTGCCAATAAAGGAAACGGTACTTTTCCGGCAATGTAAGCGCCCTCTACAGTAACATCAGTAAAACCTAATTGAGATAAATAAAAGCGTTTATCTACACTGGCCATAATGTTATGGTAGTTGTACTCACCACCAAGAAAACCTTTAATACCCGCCGTATATCTTAAGTTGAAAATTGGATAACGGTCAATAATTGGTGTACGGTAGATTTTGCCTTGGTAGAATTTCTCATTTTTGGCATATCTTAAGCCAATGCTAAACTCTGTTGTATTTAATAGTGTAACGTCGGTATTGTTTACGGCATTGGTATAAAGTAGCCCGCCTGCTGGGGTCTGAGACCATTTTTTTAAACCAACGGTGTAAGAAAAGCGGTTTTCGAATTCTTTTACGTAATCTAGGCGATAAAAATCGTTGTACAGCAACATGTCATTTACACCGCGTTTAAATGATAGCAAGAAGTTGTCTTCCTGTACAAATTGTAATTCTTGTCCTGGTATTTTGGTATCTCTTTGAAAGCTAGCTCTAATGTAGTTCTGAGGGAATTTATAGATGGACTTATTGTTCAAAGAATAAGTCCCAGATAAGAAGAACTTCCATTTCTCGTCTTTAAAACCATAGGCAGCATAGTTCTCAAAGTAAAAACGTTTGCTTAGTGCAGGTGTAGTTCTGCCACCCAAACGCAGACGGAAACCCTCTACATTGTTGAAACTATAAAAGGTATTGGTTGGACCAACTTCATAAGGCCCGAAGTCCCAATAGCCAGCAAATACAAAGGTTACCAGTTTCACAGTTCTTCTAAACGATGGCAATTTTTGAAGGGTATCGATATTGCTATAGATTTTTAACTGTTGTTGAGGGATGGAATCTAATCGATTTTGCGACCAAAAAGTATCAGATCTTTTGCCTGCATCAGCTAATACTTCTAGTTTTTTACCAGAAAATACGGTTTCAGGAATTTCTATGTTAGTTTTATATTGGTCATAGCTCACACTTCTTTCGCCAGTAAAGCCTAGACCTTTATTTTTGCTAATCCCGAAATCAGCAATTAAATTACTTTTGCTTAGGTAATACCTGCTATCCGTATTTTTTTCAAAATCCAACGCTATTTCCATTCCCCTAACAAAGTTGAGGTTAATGTGTTTATTTACACCAAAGGCAGCTTTTTGTACCGCATAATTGCCATCCATGGTGATATAGATTTTGCCCTCAAACAACATATCACCTTTGGTACGAGGTGTAAATGAAAGCTCAATGATATTTCCGTTGGCACTTTTCACTGTATCTGTAATAAAGAATTTGTAAAAAGTAGGGGCAGAGTTCGCTATAGGACTTAAAAACTCGTTACTCATTACTGAGATATTATTATCATAGATATTGATGTTTTGGTACATCCTATCGAAATAAGCTTTCATACCTTGGTTGTCAATAAATCTATTGTCAAATTCCACCTGCTTTTCTGCCAATACAACTGTTTTACTTTTATCAGGAGAAAAACTCAGATATTGGTCAGACAGCTTTTCTTGGATATAGATAGGTAAGAGATTTTTGCCTCCTATTTTGGTTGAATCTTGCTCTTGAAACAAAAACTGGTAATTTCTAAAAATACGCTTGCTCTTAAATTTCTCAGAAACGTTGCTCATTGAAAACAACATTTTTTCGTACTCTTTATATTGTACGGTTTCGTAAGCTTTAGGCTGATTCTTGTCCTTGTTTTCGATTACTTGTCTTATCAATTCTACTGCAGGGTTGTTCTTATTAGAGTACCTAACTTTTTTACCCGCTATAATTGTAACCTCATTTAACGACTGCGCATTTGATTTTAGGAGAATATCTAATTTTTGAGTTTGCCCAACAACGATATTTTTATACAAAATCTCGTAGCCAACGTAGTTAAATTTCAGTTTGTTATAATCTTCATTAGTGCTGATTCTGAAATTTCCATCTATGTCTGTTTGTGTTCCCAAGCGGGTATCATTAAAGAAAATAGATACATAGGGTAATGTTTCTTTCGTTACAGCGTCTCTAACTGTTCCTGTAATAATAGTTTTTTGGGCAAATGCCGATGATATACCTATTACAGTAGCACTAAAAAAAGTTAGTGCATAAATTAATGTCTTATATGTTTGTTTCATTTTTACTGTGTGAAAATGAATTGCTTCTGCATGAAGTAATTATAAATAGTACCAATCAGTCCAGAAACGAGAACTTTCGAAAGCATATAGTTAATGCTTAAAAAATGAGTGAGTATGTAAACTCCAGTAGTTACAATCAAAAGATTGCCGCACCATACCAAAATATACTTTAAAATTTGAAGCTTAATGTCTTTCTCCGTAGAGTTAAACACCCAGTTACGCCCCATATAAAAGTTTACACAGCCACCAACAACTGTTCCTGTTACACTCCCTGCAACATACCAAACCCCTAAAAAGCTCACACAAAACCATGTGACAAAATAGTCTGCTAACGTTGCCGTTAGTGACGAAGCTTGTGCTTTTATAAAGGTTAACATCTTCTTAAAATATGTTGAAGAAAATAATTGTTTGCATTACAATGTTTGCATAAATCCCTGCCAAAACATCATCTGCCATTACGCCCCAACCTCCGGGCCACTTTTCCAGTCTACGTATACCTAATGGTTTCAAAATGTCAAAAAACCTGAACAAAACCAATCCGGTAATTATGTATTTAACCTCCACAGGTACAAAAAGTAGCGTAATACACATTCCTGCTACTTCATCTATAACCACTCGGTTATGGTCTTTGCCCCAAAGTACTTCTACTTCGTTTGCACTTCTAACACCTTGCATGGTTAATAGTAAGGTAATTAATATCGGTGCAAGCTTTGGTTCATATCCGCCAGATAGAAAAAAATACCATAAAAGGCAGGTAAAAATGGAGGCATAAGTGCCAGCTCCTTTACCAATGTATCCAATTCCCAGGCTGGTTGATATGATTTTGTGAAATATCACTGTTTTAATTTCTTCGGGATTTTAAGCAATTCACGTTATATTTTTTTACGCCTCAAAACTATGGAAACTTTTTTTAAATCCAAAGTTTCCGAAGGTCGTTTTCCTAACGTTTAAAGCAAATTACATTTAGCAGACAAAATGATAAAATTATTAAGGAAACTGCTTAAGCTGGTTGAAGTTTAACTCTTTACCTTTTTAAACAGTTTCCTAATCTTATGGGCTTTCTCTGTTAAGATCCCAATGGTTGTTTATTAGTTTTCTTCATAATAATCAAGCCCTAAGTGAGTGATTAGTTCTTCACCCATGAAATAGCGCAAGGTATTATGTAATTTCTCCAATTGTTTGAAGATATCGTTCTCTGGACGTAATCCTTCTTTAGTTTGAGGAGACTTCAAGTAGAAAGATAACCACTCTTGGATACCGCTCATTCCAGCACGTTTAGCTAAATCTGAGAATAAAGCCAAGTCTAATACGATAGGAGCAGCTAAGATAGAGTCGCGGCACAAGAAGTTAATCTTGATTTGCATTTTGTAACCCATCCATCCGAAGATATCAATGTTGTCCCAGCTCTCTTTGTTATCACCGTGAGGAGGATAGTAGTTGATACGGATTTTGTGGTACATATCACCATACAAATCAGGGTTTTGTTCTGGTTTGAAGATATCTTCCAATACACCTAATTTAGATACTTCTTTAGTTTTAAAGTTATCAGGATCATCCAATACCAAACCATCACGGTTACCTAAAATATTGTCAGAGAACCAGCCACGTACACCTAATGAACGAGCCATCAAGCCTGGTGCTAATACAGTTTTCATTAATGTTTGACCAGTTTTGAAATCTTTACCAGCAACTGGAGTTTGAGTTTCTTTAGCCAACTCTAACATTGCAGGAATGTCTACCGTTAAGTTTGGAGCTCCGTTCGCATAAGCATAACCTAGTTTCAACGCAGCATAAGCATAAATCATACTTGGTGCAATCAAAGCGTCGTTATCTTTTAGGCCTTGCTCAAATGCAGCTAAAGTTTGGTGAACAGCACTTGGCTCTAAGTAAATTTCTGTAGAACCACACCATACCAATACGATACGCTCACAGTTGTTTTTAGCTTTAAAGTCTTTGATGTCTTCAATAACTTGTTGTGCTAAATCCCATTTTGTAGCAGCTTCTTTAACGTAAGTTCCGTCTAAGTTTTTAACGTAGTTTTTGTCAAATGCAGCTTTGTAAGGTTTGATCGCTTCTAATTCGTCTTTGATCTCGTATAAAAGGTGACCATCAATTACTTTAGCTTTCATTGCAGCATCGTACACATTGTCTTCATACACATCCCAACCACCAAATGCTAAGTCTTCTAATTTTGCTAATGGAACGAAATCCTTAATTAAAGGCTCGTTGTTGTCTGTTCTTTTACCTACACGAATGGTACCCATTTGTGTTAAAGAACCAATAGGTTTAGATAAACCTCTTCTAGCAGCAACTACACCAGCAATCATGGTGGTAGCTACAGCACCTAGGCCAGGCATCATTATACCTAATTTTCCATTGGCTCCTTCTACTTGCTTTTTCATTATTGTTATTTATTATGTGTTAATCCTATTTAAGTTTTAAGTTGTAGGTTTTAAGTTTTAAGTGTTGGTTGTGGCGCTTTAATACCACTTACAACCTATAACTTATTACGTAAAACCTATTTCAGCCAGTTATTTACCTTGTACCATTTTACGGTCTCTTCTAATCCCCGCTCTAAATTGTATTGAGGTTTAAACTGTAAGTCTTTTTTTAAATTCTCAATGTTGCAGGCCCAATTTGGAGCCGTTAACTCTTTAATTTTCTCTTTATTTAGCGTTGGCGTTTTGGAACTTCTAGCGTAAATAGTATCCATGAAACTTGCCAGCCCTTTTATAATTCCCAATGGGATGTGCATTTTCAGTGTTTTCTTCTGTAATGCTTTTTTCAAACCATCAGCTAATGCGTATCTATTGTAAGTTAGCCCGTCAGAAATGTTGTAGGTTTTGTGCACAATCTCCGATTTTAAAAAGCGGATAATAATTTCTGCCAAATCCTTCACATAAATGAAGCTTAACTGTTGATTAAACCTGCCAATGTATGGCTCCAAACCTTGGTTAATGGTTTTGAATAGAATTAATATGTCTTTCTCTCTTGGTCCATAAACAGCAGTTGGTCTAACTGTAATCAATGGAAGATTTTCTATTTTATTTAAATACTCTTCTGCCAGTTTCTTGCTCAAGCCATAAAAAGTAACGGGTTGTGCAACTGCATTGTCGTTAATAACGCTATCAAAATCTGCAATAGGTCCAATGGCAGCTAAACTGCTTACGAATACAAATTTTTCTAGTTTATAGCTAACTAGCGATGCTGCAAGCGCTAGATTTCTGCTATACTCGGCATTTACCCTGTTGTATTCTTGCAAGGTTTTTGCCTTTGTGGTACCGGCAGCATGTATAATATAAGCGTACTGTTTTTCTTCCAGTTCTGCTTTTAGTTTGTCAACTGCGCTAAAGTCTAAATTAACATAGTTGATGTTGAGGTGCTTAAGGTGTGAGGTGTCGCTATTTGGCCTAACCGCTGCGTAAACTTCTAAGCCGTTTTCAATTGCAGTTATAATTAAATGATAACCTACAAATCCACTAGCGCCTGTAATTAATACCTTTTTGCTCACAATTTTTATATCGATTTTTCCAGTATTCGATATTCTCTATATAACTTTCCTCCAATATTTTCAATTGGACGATTAACCATTTCATTATCTTCTAAAGTCCAGCTTGCTTCTGCATATTGAAAATTTCTGGCTTTAAAGGCTTTGATAATTCTGCCGTACAAGCAAGCTTCAATACCCATTTTTCTGTATCCATCAATTACACCTAAAAGCATAATGCGAATACCATTTATTTTCTTTTTACCAGTTAGTAATTTGATTAAACCAGTAGGGAAAAGTCTTCCTCGTTTAATTTTGATTAGTATCTGGTTAATATCTGGAATAGCTAAAGCAAAGGCTACAATTTTACCTTCCTGCTCTGCGATGTAGCAAAAATCAGTATCTAAAACCAATTTTAAATCGTTGGCAGTGTAGTCAAATTCTTTGTCGGTCATTGGTACAAAACCTAGGTTTTTATCCCAAGCTTTGTTATAAACCTCTCTCAATGCAGACGCTTCTTCCTTAAACTTTTTCAAGTTTATTTTTCTGATGATGATGTTGCTTCTTTTCAGTCTGTTTTCCAATCCATCTATCAAACCTACAGATCTATCATCGTAATTGCCGGCAGTATATCTGTAAGCTCTTAAATCTACTTTTTTGGTAAAACCGAAATCCTCCAATAAGTCTAGATAATAAGGTGCGTTATAAGGCATCATCGCCACTGGCGGACCATCAAAACCTGTAATTAGCAAGCCGCAAATATCATTGGTAGAGAAATTTACCGGCCCCATTACCGAAGTTTGTCCGTTTTCTTTTAACCAATTTTGTGCAGCATTTAGCAATAAGCTACTAACCGCTTTATCATTAATGGTGTCAAAAAAACCAAAAAAGCCTTCCGTTACATTTTTTGTAGCGTTATGATTTCCGTTGATAATTGCAGCAACTCTGCCAACTATTTTCTCGCCTTCAACAGCTAAAAACAACTGCATTTTGGCGTGATCGTGAAAAGGGTGTTTGCCTGGTGTTAACATATCACGTTGTGCGATATGTAATTCGGGTACGTAGAAAGGGTCGTTTTTGTAAAGCTCGTGAGGAAAATCAATGAATTTCGCCAATAGCTTTTTGTCTGATACAGCTACAATTTGTGCCATTTTTATATTGAAGCCTTTACTAAGTCCACACTTGCTTCCTTAAACGCCAGCTTCAATTTGTCGATAGCTTTTTCTATCTGCTCAAATGTATGTGTAGCCATTAAAGAGAACCTAATTAACGATGCATCTGAAGGAACCGCTGGAGAAACCACAGGGTTTACAAAAATTCCATTCTTTTGCAAAATGTTGGTGATGATGAATGTTTTTGCGTTATCTCTAATGTAGATTGGCAAAATTGGACTTTCTGGGTGTCCGATTTCAAAACCAGCTTCTAGCAATAATTTTTTCGCATAGTTAGTATTAGCCCACAATTTATCGATACGTTCTGGCTCGGCTTCTATAATATCTAAAGCAGCAAGAACACTAGCTACCGAAGCAGGGGTCATACTTGCACTAAACATTAACGAGCGTGCTCTGTGCTTAATAAATTCGATCGTGTCTTCATCTGCAGCAATAAAGCCACCCAAAGAAGCCAATGATTTGCTAAAAGTACTCATAATCAAGTCAACCTCTTTGGTTAGGTTGAAGTGAGAAGCAGTACCAGCGCCGTTAAAGCCGATAACACCTAAGCTATGTGCATCATCCATCATGATATTTGCACCAAATTCATCGGCAATTTTTACCATTTCCGGCAGGTTTACCATATCACCTTCCATACTGAAAATACCATCTGAAACGATAAGTTTGGCAGCATCTTCTGGTAAGCGACTTAGTTTAGCACGTAAATCGTTCATATCATTGTGTGCGTATTTAATAGAACGAGAAAAAGATAACCTACTGCCATCAATAATGGAAGCATGGTCATACTCGTCTAAAATTAAATAGTCATTTCTGTCTAATAAGCAAGAAATTACGCCCAAGTTTACTTGAAAGCCAGTGCTGAACAATACTGCAGCTGGCTTATCTACATAAGCAGCTAGTCTTTGTTCTAATTCAAGGTGAATATCGAGTGTTCCGTTCAAAAATCTAGAGCCTGCACAGCCAGTTCCATATTTTTCAATAGCTTTTTGAGCAGCTTCCTTAATTTTTGGATGGTTGGTTAAGCCTAAGTATGAGTTCGAGCCAAACATCAAAACTTCTTTGCCGTCAATGATAACTTCTGTATCTTGCGCAGAAGATATAGAGCGAAAATAAGGATAAAGCCCTTGCTCTTTAATTCTTTTGGCGTCTTGAAATGAAGCTACCCTATCTTGTAATTTTTTACGCATATACTCTTTGTGTGTTAGATATTAATTCCTTTGGTGGGCTAAAAGAATAACTTCGAGATGAAGTTAGACTAGAGCCATATTAAACTTGTTACTCTTTCGGTAACATAAATTTAACAATTTAATAAATGGGAATTAATAAATTCTGGCAAATTTAACAAAAGTTTGCTTTTGATGCGGTGGTTTAAAAGTACGGCTTATTGGTCAAAAAGTATTATTTTTGTAAATCTGACATTCGGCAAACAAATTTTAAGGCTGTTTGTTTAACAATGTTAATTGTTTATTTTCTGCGTTTAATAGCTTATTAGCACTAAAAGGTGTTAAATTTTAATCGTTTGATTAATTGGTAGTTTTGTAATGCTTTTAGGTTGTTTTTAATAGGCGTTCTTAAAACGATAAGTATTAAAAAAATATTATTTGACTATATAATCTCTGGTAACGACCTCCGATAGTCTAAAATAACCCAAAGCGTAATTTTTTGCGTCTGTTTGATTGACAATATTTCCCCTAACTTTTGCTGGTGTTGCTGGAAATGGGCCTGTGTCATCACCGGAAGCTAGTAGTGTTTTTCCGAAAAAATCAAAAAACCTTTTTGAAATACCGTATAGCTTGATGTTTAGGGGCGCTCCAGCTTTAAGGTCCTCATGAGAGTAAAATTGGAACATCATTTTGCCTTGATACATTTCGTCAGATTCTAGCGAATATTCTGTAAATGCCACATGGGTAGACGTGATGCCCGCCATATAATAGTTGTCTTTTGTACCGTCATCCTGGTAAAAGAATTGGATTTCCATTTCATCTCCAGTCATACCACCTGTTGCAGTTTGGGTGATGTTGCTTTCAATTTGGGGTACGCCAATTAAAGTTTCAACTGCGGTGTAAGTGGAGCCATTTAGCTTTACTGTTAAGGTGTAAGTGTCACCAATTACAGGGACAAAGTTGCTGCAAACATATTCGCCAGCTTTAGTGCTTGCAACAAAGTTGAAAACCGTATTTGCAGTGTTGGTAATGAAAATCGTTGCTCCAGAAACTGTTGGAAACGCTGGGTTGTAATAATCTGTAGTAGTAGAAAGTCTGATTTTCTGCTCGTTTCCTGTAGTGCCTTTTGTCCAATCAATAGATGCATCGATAACCAGTTTTGGTTCGGCTGTTTGTAAGTCTACATCAATTGTTTTCTCACAGCTTATTAAAGATGCGCAAAAGCTTAGTATTAAAAATCTTATCAGTATTTTCATCTGTTTGTTTATGTTTTTAATAATTTAAATCTAGAATTTGAAGTTGTAGGTTACGCCTGGAACGATACCGAATATTGACATTTTTTTAGCTTCGCTTAAGCCTGTAGTAGTGTTTTGTCCAAAGGTGAAAGGCTGCTGCATTGGCTCTGTTGTAAACGTTGTAAATGCTGAAAACCCATTCGCCCTGCCAACCTTGATTTTTATTGGGCTTGCGTTTGTAAGTGGCTGATAAATCTAGGTGATGGTAGGGAGAAAGTGAGTTTTCGTTACGCAGACCGTAGTTGGCTACAGTTATGCCATGGTATTGGTATTTTCCATTCGGAAATGTTGCTGCTCTACCAGATTGGTAAGTGAAAGTTCCGCCGAAGCTCCATTTATTGCTAAGATCGTAAGCCGCGTTGATAGAGAAATTATGCCTTTTGTCATAGTTGGCACGATACCACTCGCCATCATTAATGCCTGGTTCTTCAGCTGTTCTTCCTGGGGTACGTTGTTCTGCTTTAGAAAGCGTGTACGAAATCCATCCGTTTAATTTGCCTGTGCTTTTCTTTAGCATCAACTCCAAACCATACGAACGGGCTTCTCCATTTAAAAGCACTTGTTCTATGTTTTTGTGTGCAATTAGTTGTGCGCCATCTATAAAATCAACTTTGTTTTTTACTTTTTTATAAAAGGTTTCTACTTCTAAAGAGTAATCGCCCTCTTTAAAATTATGGAAATAACCCAAGGCCACTTGGTCTAAAATCTCTGGCTTCAAAAACTGGTCGCTAGGTGCCCAAATATCCAACGGAGAAACCGATGCCGTATTAGAAATTAGGTGAACATACTGGCTCATGCGGTTGTAGCTTGCTTTAACAGATTGGTTGTTGCTTAGCGAATAGGCAACTGCAAAGCGAGGTTCTAGGTTTCCGAAACTTGCAATCTTCTTGTTTTTGGCGTAATCGACAGTGCCTGTTGGTACAGCCTCCTCGTAAATTTGTAATTCTTTGTTAAAAATTACTGCTTGGTTGTTGGCATAGGTGTTTACAGTTTGTTGCCCCAAACGTTGGAAATTGCTATAGCGTAAACCATAGCTTAAAGATATTTTGTCTGATAGCTTTTGCTCTGCACTGGCATAAATGGCGTTTTCAAAAGCGTTCTTTTTTGCAATTTGGTCTGGATTTAATGTCGAATTTTCATCGAATGGCTTAATTGTGCCTGGGTTAAACTGATAATAAATAGAATTTGCGCCGTAACTTAAAGTGAGTTTGTTAGAGGCATAGTGTCTTACATCGTATTTGAAATTATAGTTTTTAATGTCAGACACCCAATCGATACCCACCATTTTTAACTTTAGCCCGTAATTATAGTTGCTGTAAATTGCCGAGGCGTTGGAGAAAATTTTATCAGAAAAGATGTGGTTCCAACGTAGGTTGAAGAGCTTGTTTCCGTAGGTATTCACAAAAACATTATTCATGTTGAAGTTATCATTGCCGAAATAGCCAGAAGCGTAGATGTTGTTTTTATCGTTTAAATGGTAGTTGAGCTTGGCATTCAAATCATAGAAGTAAGCGGAGTTAGGTTCGTTTGCTAGTTTTAAAAGTAGATGGGCGTAAGAGCCTCTGCCAGCAACTACAAAAGAACTTTTTTCTTTTACAATTGGACCTTCTACCAATAATCGACTGGAAAGCACACCCAAGCCGCCGTTCACATGAAACTCTTTGTTGCTTCCTTCTTTCTGATAAATGTCTAAAACTGACGATATACGACCGCCAAAATTAGCAGGAATACCGCCTTTGTACAGTTTTAAATCTTTGATTACGTCAGAATTGAAGACAGAGAAAAACCCAAATAGGTGCGAGGTGTTGTAAACAACGGCTTCATCTAACAAAACCAAGTTCCCGTCAACAGAACCGCCTCTCACGTTAAAGCCAGTAGCACCTTCTTGCGCATTGGTCACCCCCGGTAATTGTAATATTGATTTTAGTACATCTACTTCACCCATCATTGGTGGCATTTTTCTAATGGTAGTAATAGAAAGTTTGTTAATGCTCATCTCTGGTTTGCTGATGTTGATTTTGTTGGGATTTGATTTAATCACCACCCCGTCCAGCATCTTACTGTTTTCTGCCATCACAAAATTTCTTTTGGTGTTTTGGGTTAGTGAAATTTTTTCTTCCACGTTATCAAAACCCATGTAGCTAATTACTACAGTGTAATTTCCCTTTGGTAGGGTAATGGAGTAGAAGCCGTAAGTGTTGGTAGCGACAGCAATTTTCGCTTCGAGTATTTGTATGCTTACACCAATAAGCGTTTCGTTGTTCAACTTATTGGCGATGGTTCCGCTAAGGGTAACTTTCTGCTTTGATGTTTCGCTTGGCGTGGCTTCTTGCGCATGTACACTAGATAAAAGCCCGAGAAATAAGAGGAGGCAAACATTGATTTTGTAGCTCATTTGAAAATTTTGATGTTGTTCAATTGAGAGCTAAGCTATATTTTTAAGGTATTGTCATTTTTCGATTTATACCAAAGGGATTGGTTTTTATATCAAAATGCGTTTAGTGACTACTAAAATTTTAAAAGTAGTGCTCGCCCAAATTACATGACGTGAAAAGTTTTATATTTATCTGAAAAGATGATTTACTTTCATGACAAACTATTTTTGCTATTAATCATTTTTAATGAAATGTGCACTTCTGTGGCTACTAATTCCTATATTTTACTTTCGTATAAAAACAATGTGCTTTTGTATAAAATACAAGCTGTAGGCTGTTTATTGATTTACATTTGTTCGAAAAAATATTTTCGCTTATGAGTAAAACTTTACATAGAAAGTCAATCGACCAGAACTTGATGCTCCAATTTATTATCTCCAAGAAATACAGATGGCATCGACATTTGTTAATGATTAGTTTTAGCATTTTCGTTTTGTATCAAAGTAATCCAGAATATACAGAGCCAACTGAAACGTACAGTCGTACAGTCACTTTTTTTCAGGTATTATTGCTGGCCTACCTTAACATGTATTATTGGGTGCCTAAATTTTTGTTCAGAAATAAATATGCCATTTATGGTTTATTGATATTCTCTTATATTATTTTTTGGACATCAACACATGCAGTAACTAGTCATTTTTTTAAGCCAAATTTATTGCCTCATCAAAATGATGAGATTAATTTTATACCATTGTCGTTTATTATCTTGGTGCTAACTATCGCCTCTGCAGCAGTTAAATTGTTTCAACAATGGATAGCAGATACACAGTTAATAAATGATTTAGAAAAAGCCAATACAAATGCCGAATTAGAACAGTTGAAGAATCAAATCAATCCACACTTTCTGTTCAATATGCTAAACAACGCGAATGTACTGACTAAAAAAGATCCTGAAAAGGCATCTCAAGTATTAATGAAGTTGAGTGACTTACTGCGATACCAATTATATGATAGCGCAAGAGACCAAGTTTTACTAACTTCGGATATCCATTTTTTGGAAGACTTCTTAAACTTAGAAAAGGTTCGTCGGGATAGTTTCGACTTTGTAGTCTCGAAAGAGGGAAATTTGAGTGGTGTGCAAATTCCCCCTCTGTTATTTATATCTTTTGTAGAAAATGCAGTAAAACATAACAATGATGCAGCAAAGTCATCTTATGTAAATTTGTTTTTTGATGTTAGCGGTGATGAACTTTTCTTCAAATGCATCAACTCAAAACCAAATACAAAAGCTGTAAATGCCAATGGTGGGTTAGGACTGGCAAATATAAAACGTAGATTAGAATTGCTTTTTCCGCAAGCGCACCAGTTAGAAATTGAGGATAAACCAGAAACTTATAGCATTACATTAACTTTGAAGCTATGAACTGTATTATTGTAGACGATGAACCTTTGGCAAGAGAAGCCATCGCAATGCTGATTGACCAAACAGGGAATTTGAACTTAACTGGGTCTTTCAACAATCCTGATGCTGCTTCAAAGTTTTTAGCAAACAACGCCGTCGATTTAGTTTTTCTCGATATACAAATGCCGGGGACTAACGGGATTGAATTTGCAAGAACTATTCCTAAAGAAACTTTTGTTGTTTTTACCACGGCTTTTTCTGAGTTTGCTACTGATAGTTACGAAGTTGATGCGATTGATTATCTGATAAAGCCCGTAAGGTTAGAACGGTTTCAAAAGGCAGTAGAAAAGGTTCAGACTTATTACAAATTGTTTGCCGCAGATTACACAGGTAATAACATTGAAAACATTACCGACGATTACTTTTTTGTAAAAGCGGATAGAAAGATATTTAAGGTGTATTTCGATCATATTCTTTTTATAGAAGGTTTAAAGGATTATGTGGTAGTGCATACCGATACCCAAAAAGTAATTACGGCAATGAATATTAAAACCATTCACGATCAGTTGCCAAAAAATATGTTTGTTAGGGTAAGCAAATCTTACATCATCAACGCAAAGCATATTGAATCTGTAGATAATAACACGGTTTACATTGGTAAAAATGAAATTCCCATTGGGAACATTTACAGAGATTTCTTTTTTAATGAATTTGTAACCAAAAAGATTTTGAGCAGGTAGATCGGGTTGCCCCGTTTAACTTGTTAAAGCGGTGTCATTAAACCAGATAAAATAGAATTTAATTATTTTTTTCAATTTGGTTAACGACCTTTGCGCCATATGCATTACAATATATTTAATCTTTTAATAGTTGGTTCCCTGATATGAATAGCATAGTAGAGCAGCGATGCATGGAAAAGGATTTGGTAAACGGTGGCAAAATGAATGTGCTCACTAGTGCTGAAATAAGGCCTTTAATGATATTCAACGAACCTTTCAGGTCAAATTCTTTCGCAGTTATTGTAGTGCAAAAAGGTTCATTTGTGTTTCAGAATAATTTCGTAAAAAACACCATGAACGCCAAAGATGTGTATTTAGTTACACCGGGTAGTTTGTGCGAATTGCACGAGATGTCTGATGATTTGGAGTTCATTAGCATGGGTTTCAAGAAGGAATATCTTAAAGAACAAGGTGTATTTTTAAATGGAGCTGAAATTGTACATCTTTTCTCTTCAGATTTGGTACATAAATTCTCGCTAAATGATGAAGAATTTGAGGAAATGGTGTTTTCGCTTCGTTCGTTGAAAAGAAAAATTAACCTTCCTGCCAGCACACCACATTTCAGGGATGTGATTCGTCATAGTTTTATATCGGTACTTTACGAAGTATTAATTGTTTATAGCAAATACCGTGTTTTTATTCCGGTAAAGCTAAATAGGCAAGAAGAGCTAACTACCAATTTCTTGAACTTGTTAAGTGATAACTTCAGGGAAGAAAAGCGTGTGCAACATTATGCCAAGGAGCTTTTTGTTACTTCAAGGCACTTGTCGCAGGTAGTGAAACAAGTAACAGGAAAAACAGCTGGAGAAATTATTGATGAAATGGTGATTAATGAAGCCAAGGTACTGCTTTCTTCGCATGTAATGAATGTGTCACAAGTAGCAGACGAGTTGAGGTTTAGTGATCAGTCGTTTTTTGGGAAGTTCTTTAAAAAGTATACGGGTATTTCGCCATCCATTTACCGGTCTAATAGTACTGTTGCGATTAACCCTCCGTTCTAGTCAGGAAATTTTGTTTTATGCTGAGGTGTTTTTTCAGAATAATGATATAATTAGGTTGGGAAAAACAAAAAAATGAAAATGTTTTGTGGTTTAATTGTGCAAATGGTGTTAAAACTTGAATATAATTGCGTAATATTTTGATTTTAAGCACTAAATTTGTGAAAATTCTAAAGTATGGCAACGTCAAAAATCACTTATAACGGAGATTTAAGAACAACTTCTGTACATCTTAAATCGGGTGAGAAAATCATTACTGATGCCCCGATCGATAATCAGGGAAAAGGGGAGGCGTTTTCACCAACAGATTTATTGGCAACATCATTAGGTAATTGCATGCTAACAATCATTGGAATCACAGCAAGAAGCCATGGTTTTAATATAGACGGGACGACAGCAGAAATTACAAAAGTAATGGCTGAAAATCCTCGTCGGGTAAGTGAGATTTATGTAAATCTTCAATTCCCAGCAAACAATTACTCCGAAAAAGAAAGGGCAATTATCGAAAGATCTGCCAAGACTTGCCCGGTAGCCTATAGCTTGCACCCGGATATTAAGCAAGAAATAGCTTTTTATTATTGAGTTTTATAGCCCCTGATCTTAAGCTGGGGATTTTATATTTGGTTTTATAAAATGAGTAGAAAAAAAAAGACGGTTGTTGAAACCGACGCAGATGTTATTTTAATAGGGGCTGGCATCATGAGCGCAACGCTCGGCGTACTGCTCAAAGAGCTTAATCCTGATTTAAGTATAGAAATTTACGAGCGTTTGGATGTTGCCGCAGCAGAAAGTTCCGATGCATGGAACAATGCGGGTACTGGCCACTCTGCATTTTGTGAGTTAAATTACACGCCACAGAAAGCGAATGGTACTGTTGATGTGAAAAAGGCAATTTCTATTGCCGAATCTTTCGAGGTTTCAAAGCAGTTCTGGACTTACCTTTTAGATAAAGGAATTTTAAAAGATCCATGCTCGTTCATCAGAAATATTCCTCACTTAAGTTTTGTATGGGGCAAGAAGAATGTAGATTATCTTAAGACCCGTTACACCAACCTTAAATCTTGCAACTTATTTAATGAGATGCAATACAGCGAAAACCCAACTGAAATCAATGATTGGATTCCGCTTATTATGGAGGGGAGGGACGAAAAGGAACCTATTGCTGCGACTAAGGTTGATTTAGGAACCGATGTGAATTTCGGTTCTTTAACCCGTGAAATGTTCAGCTATCTGGCTAAGCAAGATAAGGTGGCACTTCATTTCCATCATGAAATTCGTGATTTAAATAAAAGAGATGACGGTAGTTGGGAAATTAAGGTTAAAAACTTAGATAGTGGCAAAAGGAAAAAACGTTTGGCTAAATTCGTATTTATCGGAGCTGGCGGCGGTTCTTTATTGTTGTTAGAGAAGGCAAATATCAAGGAAGGTAAAGGCTTTGGTGGTTTCCCCGTAAGCGGGCAATGGCTAAAATGTACCAATGAAGAAGTAATTGCTCGTCACCATGCTAAAGTGTACGGGAAAGCTGCTGTAGGGGCTCCCCCAATGTCGGTGCCGCATTTAGATACTAGAATTATCAATGGTAAGCAAGCTTTGCTATTTGGACCATATGCTGGGTTTTCCACTAAGTTTTTAAAGAACGGCTCTTACTTCGATTTAGCTGCATCTATTAAACTAAGTAATATCCGTCCAATGATTTCTGCCGGATTGAAGAGCATTGATTTAACGAAATACCTAATTGAGCAGGTTCGTCAATCTCCGGAAGATAGATTTGCAGCCTTGAAAGAATATATGCCAAATGCAAATATCAAAGATTGGGAGTTGGAGGTTGCTGGTCAGCGTGTACAAGTAATTAAAAAGAAGCCAAGCGGTGGTGGTATTTTAGAGTTTGGTACCGAAGTAGTGAGTGCCGCAGACGGTTCTATTGCGGCATTATTAGGTGCTTCTCCTGGAGCTTCAACCGCAGTTTCAATTATGATCGAGTTGATGAACAGGTGCTTCAAAAAGCAAATGCAAACTGCAGATTGGCAAAGTAAAATTAGAGAGATGATTCCTAGCTTCGGACAAAAACTGGCAGAGGATGATGAGCTATGTCAAGAAACTCGTCAACGTACATCGGCTGCGCTAAAATTAAGTGAAACAGTAGTGGCGTAATATTATGCTATATAAAAGAAAAGCTCCGAAGTGTAAATTTCGGAGCTTTTTATTTTGGATCAACTATTAAGGTATTAAGAACAGTAAGACTTCTTAATGACCTCAAGGTTAGGAAAATTAGGCATTAATTACTTCTGCAACTTCGTCGGCAGAAATGTCACTGTGAGAGGCATCTAATATGCAGTCACCATCTTTTATCAATAGCAATTGCGGAGATTCATGGTGCACTTGAAAGGTTTCGGCAATGTAAGCAGAAACATCTCGATGATTAATTAAATCAAGAAAATAAAAGTTAACCTCAGATGGAATCACATTTTGGTCTCTCTCAAAAGACCTTTTTGCCATTGCACTAATAGAGCAACGAGTACTATGTTTGAAAATTATACTGTAACCCTCAGCCGCTTTAATGTCGTCAATTTGTGAAGTATGATTTAGATCAATCCAGTTGCTCATTTCTATCTCCTTCTACCTTTCGATTCTGGATAAGAACCGTAGGCAGGACATAAACGGTTAGAGCAAGATTCTAGAACTGCAATAGCGCAGAATGCAAATAACAATAGAATAGCTATTTTTTTCATTTTATTGATTTTGAACCACTAAAGTACGAAAAAGTTTTACGTTTTAAATAATAGGTTTTAAAGTTTTAAGTCAATATAAATGAGCTATAACCTTAAACTCATACTTTACTAGCTATAGATTTAACGAATACTCGGCCATTTTTAGTGCCGTAATGGCTGCTTCATCCCCTTTGTTTCCGTGTTTGCCACCAGCTCTATCAATTGCTTGTTGCTCATCATTGGTAGTGAGTACGCCGAATATTACGGGTTTGCTATACTTAATGCCTACATTGGTAATTCCTTGAGCTGCAGCTTCGCAGATAAAATCGAAATGCTTAGTATCCCCTTGGATTACACATCCGATGCAAATTACGGCATCAATATCATTTCTTTTGTTTAGTAATATGTCTGCTGCGCCGGCAAGTTCAAAGGTGCCAGGTACTGTTAAAGAAAGGATATTGTCTTCGCTAACCTCATGCTTAATCAAAGTGTCAAATGCACCTTGGTAAAGTGCGCCAGTTATTTTGGCATTCCATTCAGCTACAACAATAGCGATTTTAAAGTTTTTACCCGAAGGGATAGTCGTATGTGAAAAATCAGATAGGTTTTTAAGGTGTGTTGCCATGCTACAAAGATAGGTTTTTGATTGGTTAGTTGTTTGGGATTTTAATTGGTTTTGAAGTTTTACTAAACACAGTGGGAGTAAACAAAAAAGGCTCCCAGTTGGAAGCCTTTAAATCCGTTTTACGGGAAATTATTTTACTTGAGCAGCAACCCTGGCAATATAAGCATCAATCATTTGAGCTTCTTGGCTTTCAGGAAACTGAGCTTTTATTTTAGTATAAGCTTCTTCAGCAGCTTTGAAATCTTTCAAATTTTCATTTACTAAACCTAGCTTTTTAAGAAACATTGGAGAAGTAAACTTATTGGTCGATTTATCTATTGCTTTTTTGTAGTAAGTAGCTGCTTGTTTGTAATCTTTCAACTCACTATAAGCATCACCTAATAAACCTAGTGCTAAAGGATCTGCTACTGGACTGCCAGTTGCACTGTATTTACTTAAAGCATCAACTGCTTTTTTGTACTCGCCTTTGCGTAAATAAATACCACCTAAATATAAATTAGCTAGGTTAGCTGATTTAGTGTTCTCGTATTCGTCAGCAATTTTCTCAAGGCCTGGATAACCACCTTCGCCATTGATTGCTTTGTTCGCTAACGAATCAACTCCTACAAATTGTTCGGCTTTGAACATTTGGTTAGCAGCATCTTCGGCTCTGTTTTTTAAATAAACACCTTGATACCAAATAAAAATACCAACTAATACGATGATAGCTCCAGCAATAAAAGCTAAACTTTTAGTGTTTTCTTGTATAAATGAACCTTTTTTAACTGGTTGCTCTGTTTGTTGCTCTGTTGAAGACATTTGTAGTTTAAAATTATAAGGATTGCAAAAATACATTTTTCATTCAAAGTATCAACTCTTTTTAAATCATTTAATTAAGAAGACGTAGCTGACAATTACTTTTCGTAGCACTACTCCCAGAAAGCCTACGTGTCTATGTGGTTGTAATTTAGTGCCGAAATCTTCTAAAAGTAGCATGTATAAGATGATTTTGCTAAACATTTAAACACATAGGCACATAGTTTGGTATCTATTAAAAATGTTAAATGATAGCCTTCGATATTTTATTCAGTATGATTATCCTCCCAAAAACTACGTAACTATGTGGTTAGATTCCTGTGCAGCTTTTTTCTAAAACTAGCATATATAAGCTACTATAAAAATGGGTAACTTTGAAGGTCTGATATGTGGCTAAAAAATCTAACCCTTTTAAATTTCAAAAATTACAATGCTGCCGATTTGAGCTTTTCGAAAACGGTAAATGCATTTGTGGGTAATAATGGTGCAGGTAAAACAAACTTGCTCGATGCGATACATTACCTATGTTTATGCAAAAGTTATTTTAATCCAATAGATAGCCAACAGATCAAAACGGGGGAGGAATTATTTTTAGTGCAGGGCGATTTTGATAGGGAAGACAAGAAAGAAAAAATCTCTTGCGGATTAAAGCGTAATCATAAAAAATCTTTCAAAAGAAATAAAAAAGAATACGATAAATTAGCGGATCACATCGGTTTATTTCCTGTTGTGATGATTTCGCCTTACGACATCAACCTGATTATGGACGGCAGTGAAGAGCGCCGTAAGTTTGTAGATAATGTAATTTCACAAACTGATAGTAGGTATCTGGATGAATTAATCATTTATAACAAGCATCTATTAAATAGAAATGCCTTGTTAAAACAAATTGCGGTAACTAGAACGCTAGATGTCGCTTTGCTGCAAATCTTAGATGAACAGTTGATCTATTCCGGAAATGTGATTTTCGAAAAACGTAAGCAGTTTCTTTTGGATTTTATTCCATTATTTGATAAGCATTATCGTTTTTTGACTAACGGTGCAGAGCAAGTTTCCTTGACTTATCAATCACAATTGAACGAACAGCGTTTTGAAGATCTTTTAAAACAGTCTATAGAGAAAGATAGGCTGTTAGAGCGTACCACAACAGGTATTCATAAAGATGAACTGCTATTTGAGATTGCTGGCATGCCGATGAAAAAGTTTGGTTCGCAAGGACAGCAAAAATCTTTTCTTATTGCATTAAAATTAGCGCAATACAGTTACTTGCAAAAGTTCAAAGATTTTAAACCTTTGTTGCTACTTGATGATATTTTTGACAAGCTAGATAATCATCGTATTCATAAGCTAATGGAAATGGTTTCGCATCATGATTTCGGGCAGATTTTCATTACCGATGCAAATAGAAGCCGGGTGGAAGCGGTTTTTAATGAAATTGAGGTAGAAATAGATTTGTTTGAAGTAATTGATGGAGGGGTAGCACATGCGTAAACCAAATGATATCACCTTAAAGCAGGCTATTGATAAGCTACTAAATCATTATAAACTTCGTGGTAAGTTTGATGAGACGGGTATATTAATGATGTGGCCCGAAATTATGGGAAGTGCCGTAGCTAATAGAACTAAGCAGATTTACATTCACCAAAGGAAGTTGTTTGTAAGGATAGAATCTTCTGTGGTGAAAAATGAATTGCTAATGGTAAAAAGTGCTATTGTAGACAAGCTTAACGAAAAAGCGGGCTCACAAGTAATTACAGATATTGTTTTTCTATAACTAATCTTTACTTCCACCAAACAGTTTTGCAGCTAACCAAATAATAATTGCAACTACAACCACTACAAGGATAATCCCTGTCCACATACCAGCTTTAAAAATTCCTTCAACTAGTTCGCAACTGCTAAGCGTGGTGGCAAATAATGCGACAATCGCTAGGGGCATCAATTTTTTCATACGTTAAGTGTTTTTTTATACCTTAACAGTAGAAAGATAAAAAAGTTTTGGTTTAGGATTTTGCGAAATACTTAGTTGAAGAAACTCGGATTTCAACTAGCCTTGGCAAACTACGAATATGGTTTCAAAAAAAAAGACTTACAAAGTTTCTAAAACTTTGTAAGTCTTTCCTTCTATCCATCGAGATTAGAATATACTATTGTTGTTTTTCCTTCTCTCCAACTTTAACCAGCTCAACTTCAAAAATCAAAGTGCTATAAGGAGGAATATCCTGTCCTGCACCTCTTGCACCGTAAGCCAATTTGTAAGGAATGAAAAATCTGTATTTCCCACCTTCTTTCATTAATTGCACTCCTTCTGTCCAGCCTGGAATTACCTGATTTAGACCGAAAGAAGTAGGTTCGTTTCTTTTGTAAGAACTGTCAAATTCTTTGCCATTCAGTAACATCCCTTTGTAATGAACCGTAACTTGGTCGGTAGCTTTTGGCTGTGTGCCTGTACCTTCCGTAATCACTTCATACTGTAAGCCACTAGCCGTTGTTTTAATGCCTGGTTTAGTTTTGTTTTGAGCTAAGAAATTTTCACCTTCTTTAATGGTCGGTTCAAATTTTACCTTTTCTTTTTCTTCTCGAACTTTGCTTAAACTTTCAAATAAATTGTTGATGGCATTTTGAGAAACTTGCTCTGTCATCAAAGGCTTGGCGTCTTTGTTAAAAGCATCTTTTAAGCCTTTATTTAGTAGCTCATAGTTTAAGCCTTCTAAGCCACCAGATTTTAAGTTGGTAGCCATGGCTAAGCCGAAAGCATAACTGGCAGAATCTAACTTGTTTTTGAAAACAATTGGTTTAGCCGCAGTATGCGTTGTCGTCTTTTTTGCCGGAACTGCTTTCTTTGCAGTAGTAGTTTTAGGTTTGGTTTGAGCGGTTGCATTAAAAACAGCCGCGGAAGCTAATGCTATTAAAAATATTTTCTTCATTATTTTAGATAAAGCCCGAAATATACAACAAAAAAATAAGCACCCGAAAAGAGTGCTTATCCTAATTTGTTAAAAATCTTTTTTTGAGATTATCTTCTGAAATGCTATTTAGAAACGTTCGTCAGCAGAGAAGAAAAAATCACCTTCAATTTGAGCGTTCTCGTCAGAGTCAGAACCGTGAACAGCATTCGCATCAATTGATTTTGCATATTTCTGACGGATAGTTCCTTCAGCAGCCTCAGCTGGGTTAGTAGCACCAATTAGGTTTCTGAACTCTTCGATTGCGTTATCTTTTTCTAAGATTGCAGCTACAATAGGACCAGAAGACATGAAGCTAACTAAGTCGTTATAGAAAGGACGCTCTTTGTGCACAGCGTAAAATTCGCCAGCTTTTTCAGCAGAAAGTTTAGTGTATTTTAAAGCAATGATTTTGAAACCTGCTTTAGTGATATCATTTACGATTGAACCGATATGGCCGTTAGCAACAGCATCAGGCTTAATCATGGTAAAAGTTCTATTTGTGCTCATTTTATGAATTTTTTGCAAAAGTACGATTATTGACTTAAATAATTGAGTGTGACGCAAGAAAATTGATCAATCTCATTGGAGAAAACAATTATAAGCGTTCTTTTGTTCCGATAGTCCCGCTTTACGCTACAATTTTTTTGTTTAGGCAGTTTGTCATCCCGAGTTTCGAGAGGTCTATTTTTGACGCTACTTTTAGTTTAACAGGAGGGAAAGTAAACACAAAAAGTATTTCGCTACAATCAGGTTTAATTAATATCGGTAATGGCTCTTTGCGATAACCTTCTAACCTTGCAACTTTTCAATAATAAATCTATCGAGTAACTAAACAATTAGCCGAATCAACAGTTAACCAATAAATCGCTAACTTCGCCACTTATTATAATTATGATATCAGTACCAGAACTTAAGGAACTTCTTTCTACGCCTCAGCAAATAGTGATTACCACACATCATAAGCCAGATGGCGATGCGATGGGTTCTTCATTAGGTTTGTATGCCTATTTAATCCAAAAAGGACATCACGTTAGCTTAATTACACCAACAGATTATCCAGAGTTTTTGCACTGGCTACCCAATAATTCTGATGTAATCATCTACACAGAAAACGTAGAAAAGTCGGTTGCTCTAGTTAATGATGCGGCTTTAATTTTCTGTTTGGATTTCAATACCTTGAGTCGTATCAATGAATTGGGCGAGCACATTAGAAATACAACAGCCATTAAATTGATGATAGACCATCACCTAGAGCCAGAAGATTTTGATGATTACCGTCATTGGGATATCAATGCTTGTGCTGCTGCTCAATTGGTTTACGATTTCATTGTTAACGTAATGGAAGAACCAGAGAAAGTGAACAAAGATGTAGCTACTTGTCTTTATACAGGTATTATGACTGACTCAGGCTCTTTCCGTTTTCCGTCTGCTACTTCAACGGTTTACCGTATTGCCGCAGATTTGATTGATTTGGGAGCTGAGCATTGGCGTATTCACCAGTTGGTATATGATAATGTTTCTGAAAACAGACTGAAGTTTTTGGGATATTGCCTATCCAGTAAATTAGAGATTTTAAGAGAGTACAACACGGCAATTATCAGCGCTACCAAAGAAGAATTACAAGCTTATAATATCGTAACTGGTGATACAGAGGGGATTGTAAATTATGCACTTTCTGTCAACGGGATCAAACTAGCGGCCTTCATTATTGAAAGAACAGATCGAGTTAAATTGTCGTTACGTTCTACTGGCGATTTTCCTGCTAACGAGATTTGTAAAAAATATTTTCAAGGTGGAGGTCACAGAAATGCAGCAGGTGGTGCTTCCGATAAGAATCTAGAGGAAACCATTGCAGATTTTAAGGCTATTTTACCCGAGTACAAAACTCAGTTGTTGCAGTAATTTAGAAAATAAAAATAAAATATTAGAAATAGAAGAAAGCTCGTTAACTTAGCGAGCTTTAAAAAAAAGAAAAATAAAAAATGAAGCCATTCTGATTTATTTCAGAGTAGCCTCATCGTAATTAAAAAGACAATTAACATAATAGATGAAAAAAAGTTTAGTAATTCTGTTCGCTGCTACTTTAGGCTTAGCTGCTTGTAACACAGAGAAAAAAGGTCCAGGAGGTTTGTTGTATAAAATCCACAAATCTGGAGGTAAAGAAAAAATTGCAGAAGGTGATATCGTAAAATTGAACTTCATCCAAAAAAATGAAAAAGACTCAATTTTAGGTAGTACTTATGATAATGAGCAAGCGCAAGTTTTTCCAGTAGGTAAAAAACAATATGCTGGCGATATGCAAGATGTGTTAACCCTTTTCGGAGAAGGAGATAGTGCAACTTTCAAAATTAATTTGGATACAATGGCTGCTCAAACTAAACAGCCTAAACCAGAGCAGTTCAAAAATGATAAATACATCGTGTTTACTGTAAAAGTGGAAAAAGTATTTAAAAAAGGTCCTAAAGAAGTAGATTCTACTTTCCAAAAACGTGCTAGCGATTTCTTCCAGGCAGATTTTAAAGCTGATATGGATAAAAAGAAAGCTGCTGAGCCTGCAAAAATTAAAGCTTACGTAGAAGATAATAACTTGAAAGTTCAAACTTCTGCTAGCGGTCTACAATACGTAATTACTGCTCCTGGAAGTGGTGTTAAAGCGGTTGATGGCGATACTGTAAACGTAAACTACACAGGTAGATTCACTAAAAAAGGTGATGATAAAAAATATAAAGTTTTCGATACTAGTGACGAGAAAGTAGCTAAAGAAGCTAAAGTACACCAACCAGGAAGACCTTATGGCCCAACTAAAATGGTAATTGGTAGTACAGTTCCAGGTTTTACCGAGGCGTTAAAACTAGTAGGTAAAGGTGGTAAAATCACTGCTATCATTCCTTCTAAATTAGGTTATGGTGAGCAAGGCGGTGGTCCAATTGCTCCTTATAGCCCGTTGGTATTCGAAATCGAAATTGTTGATGTGATCAAACCGAAGCCAGGTTCTGCACCAGCGGCAGCAACTCCAGTTGCACCAGTAGCAGGTCATTCTGCTAATGACGGTCATAAACACTAATCAAAATACTTAATTTGGAAAAGCTATCCTTCGGGATGGCTTTTTTTGTTTAGCAACATTTAGTTTCAGTTCACTAATTACACAGTTCACCAATTAAACAACTACCTTTGTGTCATGTTACTTACCGATACCCATACTCATCAGTATTACGAAAAAGATTTAGAAAAAAGAACAGCGCAAATGCAGCGTTGCTTTGATAATGGCGTAAAAAGATTGTTTTTGCCTAACGTAGATGTGGCTTCTATTTCTATGATTGATGAAATGGTGAGAAGCTATCCAGATAACTGTTTTGCTATGGCAGGTTTGCATCCTTGCGATGTGAAGGAAGATTATCAATCTGTTTTACAAGAAATCTATAATAGTATTGCTAATAGGAAAATTTACGCGATAGGTGAAATTGGTATCGATTTATATTGGGATAAAACCACATTAGCTATTCAGCAAGATGCTTTTAAACAACAAATTGAATGGGCTAAACAGCTAGATTTACCTTTCGTTATCCATTGCCGCGAAGCTTTCGAGGAAGTTTTTGAAGTATTGGAGGAAACAAAGCACGATAAGATGAGAGGGATTTTTCATTGTTTTACAGGCAATTTGGAACAAGCTAAAAAAGCGATAGATTTAGGTTTTTACTTAGGCATAGGAGGAGTAGTTACATATAAAAAATCAGGCTTAGATGCTGTTTTATACGATATTTCTTTAGAACATATCGTATTGGAGACCGATTCTCCTTATCTAGCGCCAGTGCCATTTAGAGGTAAGCCAAATGAAAGCAGTTATTTGCTGCACGTAGCGCAGAAAGTGGCAGATATTTATGTGAAGGATGTGGAGGAAATAGCTGAAGTTACCACAGAGAATTCGAGGAAGATTTTTGGGGTTTAATATTTCGCTGAACCACAAAGGCGCTAATGCCACAAAGTTTTTAGTATTAAATTTTCACATCAACATTAGGGTATAGCGAATACCGCATGTAACAAACTAATGAATAAATCTAATAAGATTGATTTCTAGTGCCTCGAAATGACAGGCCGTTGTAGGATTTAGTGAAATACTAAGCAATTTAAAGAGGGAAATAACGTACTTTGTGTTCTTCGTGTCTTGGTGGTTACAGATTTTTAGACAAAATGCCATTTTCATTTATACATTTCTTAATCTATTGCCCAAATAGTTAATTATTTGCTAAATCTTTATGAAATTGTAAAAAGCTGTGGGATTGTTACTTAATTTGTAACCAGAACCCAAAGCTGTACTTTTTTAATGACCAAGATACTTATCATCTACACTGGAGGCACCATAGGCATGGTAAACGATGCCAAGACTGGTGTTCTAATCCCTTTCGATTTCGAGCAGATTAAGGAAAATGTTCCCGAGCTTGCTCGTTTGGATTATGAGATGACAGTACATTCTTTTGTGCCAATTATTGATTCTTCAAACATGCATCCAGACCAATGGAAGATTTTGGCAGAATTAATTAAAACTAATTACGACGAGTTTGATGGGTTTGTAATCCTTCACGGTTCAGATACCATGTCTTTTACAGCATCAGCCTTAAGTTTTATGTTAAAAAACTTGGCTAAACCAGTGGTATTAACAGGTTCTCAACTGCCAATTGGTGAAATTAGAACAGACGCTAAAGAAAACTTAATCACAGCATTGGAAATTGCAGCTACCAAGAGTAAGGGTAAAGCAGTGGTGCCAGAAGTTTGCATCTATTTCGATAACCAGTTATTTAGAGGTAATCGTTCAATAAAGTACAATACAGAGAAATTCGAGGCTTTCCGCTCGCCAAACTATCCAATTTTAGCTGAAGCTGGAGTTCAGCTATCATTTTTCCATAATGATATATTACCTGTGCCAACAGACCCATTTTATATCCAAACGGAATTTGATGCTAATATTGGGGTGTTAAAAATTTATCCAGGAATGACCGAAGAAGTGGTTTACGCCGTAACTAGGTCGAAGGTTAAAGCCATTGTTTTGGAAACTTTTGGCTCTGGTAACGCCACTACCGCTAAATGGTTTACTGATGCTTTGGCCGAAGCCATTGAAAATGGAAAGCACATCGTGGATATTTCTCAATGCCAACGTGGCTCGGTACAGTTAGGAATGTATGAAACTAGCAGCGAATTAAAGAAAATGGGCGTAATTAGTGGTTACGATATGACTTTCGAAACTGCGGTAACTAAGCTGATGTATCTTTTAGGCGCAGATTTAACTACGGAAGAAATCAAAGTACAAATGGAAGCGCCAATTGCTGGCGAGTTAACTAATTAATTCCCGTCTCCGACCGCTGGGCATCTCTGGGAGTTCGTAAAAGTCAACGACCTTTAGTCAACTGTGGTAAAATTCTCCCATTTAGGGACTGGGGGTTAAGTAAAACTTATGCAATTATGACCGCCATCATTCCATAACTAGCGGTATAATCTTATTTTTGTTTACGAAAGAAGCAATCGCTTCCTTAAATAACTTATAAAATGAAGATAGAGCAAATATACACCGGATGTTTAGCTGAGGCTGCGTATTACATAGAAAGCAATGGCGAAGCTGCTATTATCGACCCACTTCGCGAAGTTGGACCTTATCTTGCAAAGGCAGAACAAAACGGAGCGAAAATTAAATATATCTTCGAAACCCATTTTCATGCAGATTTTGTTTCTGGTCACGTTGATTTAGCTGAAAAATCTGGAGCAACTATTGTTTATGGCCCAACCGCTACCACTGCTTTTGAAGCACATATCGCAACAGATGGCGAGCAATTCAAAATTGGCGATTTAACCATCACTGCTTTGCATACACCGGGGCATACTTTAGAATCAACTACCTATTTATTGACTGACGCACAGGGTAAAAATCACTGTATTTTCACAGGTGATACCTTGTTTATTGGTGATGTCGGTCGGCCAGATTTAGCGCAAAAGGGTACGCTGACCATGAACGATTTAGCTGGGCTGCTTTACGACTCGTTAAACGAAAAAATAAAACCATTGGCAGATGAAGTGATTGTCTATCCAGGTCACGGAGCAGGTTCTGCTTGCGGAAAAAGTATGAGCAAAGAAACCTTCGATACTTTAGGCCATCAAAAGCAGGTTAACTATGCACTAAAGGCAGAAACGAAAGAACAATTTATTAAAGAAGTAACGGATGGTATTTTGCCTCCACCACAATATTTTGCTAAAAATGCAGCCATGAACAAAGGCGGATATGAGAGTATCGACGAGGTGTTTGAAAAAGGCTTGAACCCTTTAACGCCTCAAGCTTTTGAAGATTTAGCTAATCAAGCAGATGCTTTAGTTTTAGATACTCGCGACCCGCAGATTTTCGCAAAAGACTTTATTCCAAACGCTATCAACATTAGTTTAAACGGACAATTTGCTCCTTGGGTTGGTGCTTTAATCCCAGATTTAAAGCAAAATATTTTGTTGGTAACTGATGAAGGTAAGGCTGAAGAAACCATTACTCGTTTAGCTCGTGTAGGTTACGATAATACTATCGGCTATTTAGAAGGTGGCATCGTTGCTTGGCAAAAGGCTGGTAAGCAAACAGATTTCATCACTTCAATTTCTGCTGAAGACTTTGAGAAAGCTTATCAGAAAGACGAGAATATTTTAGCCTTAGATGTGCGTAAGCCAGGCGAATACGAAGCGGAGCATCTGGAATTTACACATCCTCGTCCCTTGGATTATATTAACGAGTGGACACACGAAATAGATAGTAATAAAACCTATTACGTACATTGCGCAGGTGGTTACCGTTCTATGATTGCGGCTTCCATTTTAAAAGCAAGAGGAATTGATAAAGTGATTGATGTAGCTGGTGGTTATGGTGCTATTAAAAACACCAAATTGAAATGTACAGATTTCATTTGCCCGAGTAAAGTAGCGAAGGCGTAATTTCAGGTTGGGGCGAAAAATTTTTCGCCCGTACTTTTCGAAGCTTTTTAGAGAGTTTTGGAAAATGAATTTCAGTAGCTCTTCGGCAATTTCAGCCCCGCTTTATGTCGCTCCCGATGAAAAATCGGGATACACTTCAATCGGCTTTGAAAATTAAAGCAAGTAAAACATGGCAAAATCGCAACAACAACATTTCGACGTTGTAATTATCGGAGCTGGCCCCATCGGTTTAGCCTGTGGTATAGAAGCGCAAAAAGCAGGCAAAAGCTATGTCATTATCGATAAAGGTACTTTGGTGAATAGCCTTTATAATTATCCTGTTTTCATGACTTTCTTTTCCACTTCCGAACGTTTGGAAATTGGGGGTGTGCCTTTCATGAGTATCAGTACTAAGCCTAATCGTAACGAAGCATTAGAATATTATCGTCGCGTTACAGAGAAATTTCAGTTGAATGTACGGTTGTTCGAGGAAGTTAAAAATTGCCAAAAGCAAGAAAGTGGGTCGTTCCAAGTAGCTACTTCTAAAGCAAATTACGAAGCTGAAAATGTAATTATTGCTACTGGCTTTTACGATGTGCCAAATTTGATGAACATTCCAGGTGAAGATTTGCCGAAAGTTATTCATTACTACAAAGACCCACATTATTACGCTTTCAGTAAGGTTTTGGTAGTTGGTGCTAATAATTCATCTGTAGATGTTGCACTAGAAACCTACAGAAAAGGCGCCGAAGTAACCATGGTTATCCGTGGTAATGACATGGGGCCCAATGTAAAATATTGGGTTCGTCCAGATATCGAAAATCGTATCAAAGAAGGTGCTATCAAAGCGTATTTTGAAAGTAACCTGAAAGAAATAAAAGAACATTCTGCAATCATTTCCACTCTAGATGGCGAAGTAGAAATTGAGAATGATTTTGTCGCTGCTATGACAGGTTATCAACCTAATTTTAACTTCTTAGAAAAGTTAGGTGTCAGTTTAGATGAAAATAAAGTGCCTCATTATAATCCAGAAAATATGGAGACCAATCTTTCAGGTTTGTATTTGGCAGGTGTGGTTTGCGGTGGCATGGATACCCACAAATGGTTCATCGAGAACTCTCGAGTACATGCAGAACAGATTATGAGAGATATTGTAGGAGGTTAAAGCGGTAAACCTCAACACTACGTCATTGCGAGGTACGAAGCAATCTTCTTAGGTTTTGTTGATAGAGTTAGTATTGTAAATTAGTGCTACAGAGAGGGATTTCACCTATAACTTGTTTTGTTTGGATATGAAATATCCAAATTCGATTGTATTCTAATAAATAATCTAAATGATTTTTAGCACATAAATCTATTGCTTTAACGAATGATTGGTATGATGTATTGTCATTAAAGTTGATAAAATATCCATTGATAGTATCTTTAGATTTAGAAAGATTTTGAAGTTTGAACGAGGGAAGATTACTTTTGAAAAGATTATCATCTGTAAGAAGTAACTCTTCATATTTTCGAAATGCAGCAACTGTCGTTTTAATTCTAAACTCTTTATTTACTTCTTCGCCAATATAAGCGACTTCAATGGTTTTATAAGTTGGCTCGGTATAAGAAGACCATAAAATGTTTATCGAAAATATTGCCGCCGACAGCATCAAGCCTAAAAGGAAATGCAAAGAATAATTTCTCATGTTGATACGATGATACTTTTTCTTCTTTTCCACAATTGTAATCCTATTTCTCTACGCTTGGTGCGTTGTAATGACGAAGAGTTGAAGATCTGTTCTATAGTGTATAAAACTTTCAATTCTAAACGGGATTGAAGCGGAAATACTTTTTGTTGTTTCTTGTCATCCTGAACGTTAGTGAAGGATCTGTTAGTTAAAGTAGTCCAAAAATAGATTCCTCGTTCCTCGGAATGACAGGTTGGCTAAACAAAAAGATTGCAGCATAAAGCCCGGCTTTCGGGAGTGTAAAGTGCTGGCTTTGCTTTTCTAAAAAATATCGACGTTTTTACTAACTTTGCGGCTCGAAAATAGTTTAAGGTATAAGGTTAGGGTTTAAGCTAAAAGAAGATGTCTTGATACTCAAATCTCAAATCTAAAAATATGAGCAAAGTAAAAGTAGGAATGGTACAGATGACCTGTACTGCCAATAAGCAAGAAAACTTAGATAAAGCGATTGCGCAAGTGAGGGAAGCAGCTGCAAAAGGTGCTCAAATTGTGTGTTTGCAAGAGCTTTTTACGTCGCTTTACTTCTGTGACGTAGAAGATTATGATAATTTTGATTTGGCGGAGAAAATTCCTGGTCCATCTACAGATGCTTTACAAGTGGTAGCTAAAGAATTAGGTGTAGTAATTATTGCGTCGTTGTTCGAAAAACGTGCGGAAGGTTTGTACCACAATACCACTGCGGTTTTAGATGCTGATGGTAGTTATTTAGGTAAATATCGCAAAATGCACATCCCTGATGACCCTGCTTATTACGAGAAATTTTACTTTACCCCAGGCGATTTAGGTTATAAAGTATTTAAAACTAAGTTCGCAACCATCGGTATTTTAATTTGTTGGGACCAATGGTATCCAGAAGCGTCTCGTATTACAGCGTTAATGGGAGCTGATATCATGTTTTATCCAACTGCAATTGGTTGGGATACGACACAAGACGAAGAAACCAATCAAGACCAATACAATGCTTGGCAAACGATCCAGCGTTCGCACTCTGTTGCGAATGGCTTACCAGTAATCAGTGTAAATCGTGTTGGTTTCGAGCAAGAAGGCCGTATGAAATTCTGGGGTGGAAGTTTTGCTACCAACGCTCAAGGTAAATTATTGTATTTGGCATCTCACGATAAGGAAGAGACAACTGTAGTAGATATCGACTTGAAACAAAGCGATTATATCCGGAAACACTGGCCATTCTTGAGAGATAGAAGAATTGATTCATATCAGCCAATTACGAAAAGATATATAGACGAGGATTAGTTTTTAGTCGGGAAGTTTATAGTCCGCAAGTCCGAAAGAAATTTTTTACATCTTGTCATCCTGAGCCTGTCGAAGGATCTATCTAATAAAATACAATGTCAATTAAAGTGATAAAAACGGCTGAACAACCAGAGTTTGATAATTCTCCTAAAAAACAAGGCTACGTTTTCCCAGCAGAGTGGGCAAGACACGAAGCAACTTGGCTAAGCTGGCCTCACAAAGAAGCTTCTTGGCCTGGTAAAATTGAAACTATTTACCAGCCTTATTGTGAGTTTATTAAGTTGGTGGCTACTGGCGAAAAAGTACGCATTAATGTTAAAGATGAGGCAATGAAAGCTTTTGCTATTGCCGAGTTAGAAAAGGTAGATGCTGACTTAAGCCAAATTGAATTCTATTTTAATGAAACTAACGATGCTTGGTGTCGTGACCACGGACCTGCATTTGTAGTAAAAGGAAACGAAAAAGCGGTAGTAGATTGGGGTTATAACGCTTGGGGTGATAAATATCCTCCCTATGATTTGGATGATGTAGTGCCAACTAAGATTGCTCAGCATTTCAATTTACCATTTTTCACTCCTGATATTGTAATGGAAGGTGGGTCGGTAGAATTTAACGGAGCTGGTACAATTCTAACCAGTGAAGCTTGTTTGTTGAACGAGAATAGAAATCCGCATTTAAACAAAGAGCAGATAGAAACCTATTTGAAAGAGTTTTATGGTGCAGAGCAAATTTTATGGGTCGGCGATGGCATTGTAGGCGATGATACGGACGGTCACATCGATGATATCACTCGTTTTGTAAATGAAGATACCGTTTTGACAGTAGTAGAAAGTAATCCGCTAGATGAAAACTACATCCTGTTGAAAGAAAATCTAGAGCGTTTAAAGGAAATGACTTTGTTGGATGGAAGGAAATTGAATATCATTGAATTGCCAATGCCTTCGCCGGTAATTTACGAAGATACACGCTTGCCAGCTTCTTACGCTAATTTTTATATCGCTAATGCTGCGGTAATTGTACCCATTTTTAATGATGTAAACGATAAAATTGCTTTAGAAATTATTCAAAAAGCTTTTCCTGATAGACCAGTAGTGGGCATCAATTCGGTAGATATCATTTGGGGCTTAGGCAGTTTTCATTGTTTAAGTCAGCAGGAGCCGGCTGTATAGTTTGCAGTTAATTGTTTGATTTAACCACTACCTTTGTCATCCTGAGCTTGTCGAAGGATAGTTTTGCAAATGGCTTCGACAAGCTCAGCCCGACACAAACTTTTAAAAGAATTTATGCCAAATATCCATAATTACTTCGTCTACATATTAGAATGTGCTGATGGAAGTTATTATGTAGGCGTGACTAATGATTTAGAAATCAGAGTTGAGCAACATCAGAGTGGTTATGATCCAAAGGTATATACTTTTACTCGGCGTCCTGTAGTCCTTAAATATTATCAACGATTTACTTTGATAGAGCAAGCCATCGAATTTGAAAAACAATTGAAAGGCTGGAGTAGAAAAAAGAAAGAAGCACTTTTCAATGAAGATTGGGACGAAGTAAAAAGATTATCCAACCTTAAAAAGAAATAATAACTTTGTGCAAATCGTCTTCGACGACTTGTTCCACGACACCAAGGATTAAAGGAACTCCTTAAATAGGTGTCATCCTGAGCCTGTCGAAGGATATTAAAAAGATAAATATTAAGTCTAGAGTTAGTCTTCGACAAGCTCAGACTGACAAACTGAATAAAAATGAAATTACTAGAAGGAAAAACAGCACTAATTACAGGTGCATCAAAAGGAATAGGAAGAAAAATTGCAGAGGAATTTGCAAAGCATGGTGCTAATGTAGCTTTCACTTATCTATCATCAGTAGAAAAAGGACAAGCTTTAGAGCAAGAATTGCAAGCTTTCGGTACGCAAGTAAAAGGTTACCGTTCTGATGCTTCTAAATTTGATGAAGCGGAGCAATTAATCAACGATATTGTTGCTGATTTTGGTGCTCTGGATATCGTGGTAAACAATGCTGGTATCACCAAAGACGGTTTATTGATGCGTATGAGCGAAGAAAACTGGGACGATGTCATCAACGTAAACCTGAAATCTATCTTCAACGTAACTAAAGCTGCTTCTAAAGTGATGATGAAAGCTCGTAAAGGTGTTTTCATTAACATGAGTTCAGTAGTTGGTGTACAAGGAAATGCTGGTCAGGCTAATTATGCAGCTTCAAAAGCAGGCATCATCGGTTTTACCAAATCGGTAGCTAAAGAGTTGGGTTCTCGTAATATCCGTGCTAACGTAGTCGCTCCAGGTTTCATCAAAACCGAAATGACTGAAGTATTAG
Organism: Flavobacteriaceae bacterium PS02338; assembly: GCA_029959615.1. GTDB lineage: Bacteria > Bacteroidota > Bacteroidia > Sphingobacteriales > Sphingobacteriaceae > Pedobacter. The sequence goes on from JASCOD010000001.1 coordinate 1,648,410, forward strand.
ACCCTGCGGTTGTAGCTGGTTGGGAAAAAGATATTCCACTAAAACGAGCTGGCGAGACTGAAGATATCGCTAACGTTTGTGTTTTTTTGGCATCAGATATGAGTGCTTATGTAACTGGACAAACACTTTCTGTTTGCGGTGGGATGCTATAGGAGTGAAAAATAAAGAGCAAAGAATAAATAAAGCCTTCCAATTGGAGGGCTTTTATTTTAACAGATATTTTCCATCATTTTGAACAATCTTTGCCATTTTCTTATGCTGCTCGAAATAATCGAAGCTAGGCTTTAAGGTATTCCAAAAGGCGATGTGCTGCGGGAACTGTTTTGTATAGCTATCGAAGTTAATCTTTGTCATTCTGAACGGAAAAATATTAACTGGAATATTGGCCTGCCCATAATTTCTTGCCTCCATAGCTAAAACATAAACTTCCCTAATTTTGTCATCCGTTAGTGGAATACAACCTACGGTTACACAATCCCCGTGGATGTAGATATCTCCACCGGTTTTTCTATCTTTCCCAGTTCTCGCTTTGTCTACAGTATTTGGGTAATCAATACCTAATGAAAGATGATAAGTGCTCATTGGATTAAAAACATTGATATTGTAAAAACCTTCCGGTGTTTGTAAATCTCCCTCAATTACTTTTGGTCCAAGCGTACCCGATTTTGCACAAGCATCGTAAGTTTTAAAAAGAGTAAGTTTCTCCTGCTTTGAAGTTTTTAACCAAACCTCCAATTCCCCTTCAGCTTTGTAGGCATTTAATACCATTTCAAATTTACTGCCAAAGCCAGCCTTTTGCAACTCCTTTTCTAAGGATGACCACTTCAAATCGTAAGCAGTTTTTACCCTGTCAAATTCTAATTGTTGTTGCTTAAAGCTTTTTTGTGCGCTAATAGGGAAGTTCATCGTTGTCAATAAAGCAAGGCATAGTAAATACTTCATGCTGATTTTTGTTTGTTATGCAATTTACAATTTTAGTTGCTTGGTTCATTGGTCATTTGTTCACGGGGTTCATTTGTATTTGAAAATTGATATCCGAATTTACTTCATTAATACTTGCTCCCTCATCCTCTGTCTTTTTACACTTTTTACTTTTCACTTTCAACTTAAATATAGCATCTTTACAGTTACACGTATGGCTAGTTTTTTATCATTTGCTACATTTCTAACTATAATTGCTTGTTTGGCATTAGGCGCTGCCTATGCTTGGGTATTGTACGGTGCCAATAAAAATCTGAGTAAAAAACTACGAAATGGTTTAGCTCTTTTAAGGATTTTAGCCATAGCGACATTAACGTTTTTATTGTTTGCTCCACTGGTCCGTCGCATTAGTCATACGCCAGAAAAACCCATTATTGTTATTGCTAATGATAATTCCATATCGGTTAAAGCCATACAGCCATTAGGTTTCGATGCCAAAAAATACGAACAAGATTTAAGGCAACTAGCAGATAAACTGAGTGAGAAATACGAAGTAAAAACCTACAGTTTTGGAGATAGTGTAAAGCAAGGTTTATCGTTTGCAGGCACTGCTCAAATCAGTAACGGAACGGTATTGGTAAATCAACTGAATGACGAACTACTGAACAGAAACGTTGGTGCCATCATTATGGCAAGCGACGGGATTTTCAACCGTGGAGGAAATCCATTATATGAACTTAACAAAATAAAAACACCAGTTTACACCATTGCTATGGGTGATACCATCCCGAAAAGAGATGTTTTGGTAGCCAATGTAAATTATAATAATATCGTTTATCTCGATAACGAATTTACTTTAGATGTACAGGTACAAGCTTTCGAGAGTAAAGGCGAAAATGTAAAGTTATCCGTATTAGAAAACGGAAAACAGGTAGCAGAGCAATCTCTTGCCATCAACAGCAATAGCTTCGTGAAAGATGTTCAGGTTAAACTAAAAGCTGCTAAAGTAGGTATTCATCGTTTTACGGTGAATGTGTCGGAAGTTAAAAACGAAATTACAGCCAAAAATAATAGCCAGACCATTTTCGTAGAAGTAATTGACGGACGCCAAAAAGTATTACTTGCTTCTGCGGCACCACATCCAGACTTAGCGACGTTTAAACAAGCCATCGAACTAAATAAACACTACGAAGTAAGTACGGCTATCGCAGAAGAACTGGAAAGTGTAGATGCATCTAAATATAGTTTGGTGATTTTATATCAGCTGCCCGCTGCAAATTATTCGGCCACATCCTTAATTAATAAATTAAAACAACAAAAAATAGCGACTTGGTTTGTTTTGGGAGCGCAGACGAATTTGCAGGACTTCAATCAAGTTCAAACCCAATTAAGTTTTACCAGACCAAATGGAAGTCTGCAAGATATATTTCCATATTATGAGAACAACTTTACGACTTACAATCTAAATACTGATGCCCTAAAACAACTGGAAAGTTACGACCCACTGCAAATTCCTTTTGCCAATATGATGATCAAGGGTAACTATACAGCTGTGCTCAATCAACGTATTGGTAAGGTGAATACACAAAGTCCATTATTGTTTTTTACAGAGGATAACGGTAAAAAAGGTGGGTTTTTAATAGGAGAAGGCATTTGGAAATGGAAATTGGAAGAGGCTAAAACTGAAAATAGTTATCCTTTAGTAGCAGAGTTGATTTCGAAAACGGTACAATATCTTTCAGTAAAAGATGATAAGCGTAAGTTTAAAGTTTATACGAACAAAAGTACCTTCGAAGAAAACGAGAATGTGGTGCTCAATGCCGTTTTGTATAACGATGCTTTTGAACCTGTAAATGCATCGGAAGTAAAAGTTCAGCTTAAAAATTCTGAAGGAAAGTTATACAACTATACTTTTTCTAAAGTTGGAAACGCTTATCAGTTAGATGCTGGCGCTTTACCTCAAGGAAACTACACTTACATAGCTTCTACCAGTTTAGGCGATAAAAAACATACTGCCAATGGTGCGTTTTATATAAATGCAGTGATTACCGAATATCAGCAGACTACGGCAAATCATCAACTATTAAATACAATAGCACAACAAACGCAGGGTAAAATGTACATGCCAGCAAATTTGCTGAGCATTATTGATGATCTGGAAAAAAGCGGTCAGGTAAAAACCATTACTTACGAGGATAGGCGATACGAGGAGATGATTAGCTTGAAATGGATTTTTGCTGTTATCTTATTGCTGCTAAGTATAGAATGGTTCTTTAGAAAACGTAATGGAGAAATATAATGGATTTTAGCACTACCGAAATTATTGAGGTACTAGGAACTATTTCCTTTGCCATTTCTGGTACGTTTGCTGCGGTTCAGAAGCGTCTAGATCCTTTCGGTGTGTTAATTATCGCTTTCGTGACTTCTATTGGTGGCGGTACGGTTCGCGACTTGTTATTGGGAGATACACCAGTAGCTTGGATGCGTGATGTAAATTACTGTCTATTGATTTTGGTTACATCTATTCTTACACTCTTTTTCAAACATCAGATTAAAAAGTTTAAAGTGACCTTGTTTCTTTTCGACTCGCTGGGTCTGGGCTTATTCACGCTAGTTGGTGTACAAAAAGGAATTGTTTTTGGTTTAGAGCCTGGAATGTGTGTTGCCTTAGGAACTATTACCGGATGCTTTGGAGGTATCATTAGAGATACATTGTTGAACACCATTCCTCTTATTTTTAGAAAGGAGATTTACGCTACCGCGTGCATTGCTGGAGGTGCTCTCTATTTTGGTTTGCTTGCATTAAGCTTGAAAACAGATATTGCACAAATTATTGTCATTGTTTTTATAGTGACTTTGAGAATTGTTGTAGTGCGTTATAAGTTAGCCTTGCCGAGGTTTGGGTATTAAATTGGGTATGGATATAGTAGTAATAATAGGTAGTTCGAAAAAGGATGGGGATACAAGAAAAGTTATTGACGAGCTAAGAACCTATTTAGATTTTGACTTGATTGATCTCGTAGATTATCATATAAATCATTACGATTACGAACATAAAAATAGTTCAGATGATTTTATATCTGTAGTAAAAAATATAGTAGAATATAAAACATTCATTTTTGCTACACCTGTTTACTGGTATGCTATGAGTGGTATTATGAAAGTTTTTTTTGATCGTATCACAGATCTCCTAGATTACGAAAAGGATTTAGGAAGAAAACTAAGAGGCAAAGACATGTTGGTGTTAACTTCTTCAGTTGGAGATAATTTAGGAGATAATTTTTGGTTTCCTTTTAAAGAAACGGCAAGATATTTAGGTATTAACTATGTGGCCAATGCTCATACTCTAAAAGATAATGATAACACTAATTTACTTTTAAACTTTAGCAAAGAAGTTAGAAGTCTGTAAGATAGGATTTATGAAATTTCGTTTTCCAACCTCTTTCAATTATACAAGTCTATCGTAACAATTAGGGGGGGTAACTTTATTGGTTTTTAATTCTTCACTCGCTGCGTTACGGTCGAAATCACACTAGACTTAAGGATAAAGAAATTCCTTCAATCTTCCGTTCTTCGAAGCATCGTAAAGTTGCCAAAGCTCCTTTGTCCAAGTTTTTTTATCGCTTTGCTGGTATAAGTAAGGTAATACTAAATTAATAGCGCCTAGTGCCTGCGTTTGTTTTTCTTTTTCTGTAGGATGTTCTAGCGAAAATTTAGTCAATGCTGCCATATACATTAACAGCAGATCAGAATCTGTATTGAAAAAGCTAGTTTCCTTTTCCTCGAGATAAAAAATATAATCGGGAGTTCCATTCATCCAATTTACCAGAAACTGGCCCGCATTACTTCTTGATTTATTTCTTTTGTCTATTGGATTTTTAAAAAGGTAGTCTATTACTTTGGAAACTGTAGGCTCAGCATGTTTATAGCTGGCTTGGCTATTTAGCTTTATTGATTTGAGGTTGGGGAGTTCTTGCCCGTAAGCTGATCCAGCTTTAATAGAAAAGAGAAGGAAAAAGACAAGAATGGTTTTCCTCATGGGAGCAATCTTTATTTCAAACTAAAATAGTAAAAAGAAGCTATTTTTTCTCTTCTTCTTTTACGATTACGAAGACATCTTCATTAGCCTTCTTCATGAAATATTTTTCTCTAGCAAATTTTTCAGCACTATTTAAATTACTATCTAATTCCTTTAGGTCTTTCTTCACCAAAGCAATTTCCTTTGTGTAAAAATCTTTTTCTTGCTGTAATTTGTTTACCTGAACACTATATTCATATTGTGCAATGATGTCGTTTTTATCGAAAAAAAGCATCCAAACGGCAAATGCAGCAATAGCGAGGAAATATTTGTTGCGAAAAAGATCTAGTAGTCGTTTCATTAAAATCAAAAGTAGAAATTAAAAAATCAAAAGTAAGCAAGCAGCTTACATTTAATCTTTAACCGGTCTAAAATAAAAACATCCGAAGTTTTTAAATCTTCGGATGTTCTGCAAATGTATTTTATTAACACCCCAAACCTCTAAAGGGGTCTGTATGATGTTTAAGTATTTATTTACCTCATTTGTGATGTTGGTAAAGTTTCCTTTAGGGGTTACTTCTTTGCAAACTTGAAGTTTTTGCCGATGAACCTTGCAGCATCACCTAATTCTTCTTCAATACGTAACAATTGGTTGTATTTTGCGATCCTGTCTGAACGAGAAGCCGAACCAGTTTTGATTTGACCACAGTTTAATGCTACAGCTAAATCAGCAATGGTAACATCTTCAGTTTCACCAGAACGGTGGCTCATTACCGAAGTATAACCACTATTTTGTGCTAAACTTACTGCATTGATGGTTTCAGTTAAAGAACCAATTTGGTTTACTTTTACTAAGATTGAGTTTGCAGTGTTGGTATCGATACCTTGTTGTAAACGTTTAACGTTAGTTACAAATAAATCGTCACCTACTAATTGAACGCGATCACCAACTTTATCCGTTAAGCTTTTCCAACCATCCCAGTCATTCTCATCCATGCCATCTTCAATAGAAATGATTGGATATTTAACTGTTAAATCTGCTAAGTATTGTGCTTGTTCTTCGCTAGAACGAATTACGCCAGTAGCACCTTCAAATTTAGTATAGTCGTATTTTCCGTCTTTGTAGAATTCAGAAGAAGCACAGTCTAATGCTAAGCAAATTTCTGAACCTGGTTTGTAACCTGCTTTCTCGATTGCTTTCAATACAGTTTCGATTGCATCTTCAGTGCCATCGAAAGTTGGCGCAAAACCACCTTCGTCACCTACAGCGGTAGATAAGCCTCTATCGTGCAAAATAGCTTTTAGGTTATGAAAAACTTCTGTTCCCCAACGTAAAGCTTCAGAGAAAGAAGGAGCGCCAACTGGCATGATCATGAACTCTTGGAATGCGATAGGTGCATCAGAGTGAGAACCACCATTGATGATGTTCATCATTGGGATTGGTAGGGTGTTAGCATTTACACCACCAATGTAACGGTATAAAGGCTGACGGCTTTCTTGCGCAGCAGCTTTAGCTACAGCCAAAGAAACACCTAATATAGCATTAGCACCTAGGTTACCTTTGTTTTCGGTACCATCTAGGTCTATCATTAATTTATCAATTAAGTTTTGTTCAAAAACATCAACACCTTGCAAGGCCTTAGCAATTTTAGTATTTACGTTTTCTACTGCTTTTAAAACGCCCTTACCTAAATAGGTCTTTTTATCGCCATCACGTAATTCAACAGCTTCATACTGACCAGTACTTGCTCCAGATGGAACAGCAGCACGGCCCATAAAACCATTTTCTGTCATTACTTCTACTTCAATAGTTGGATTGCCTCTCGAATCGAGGATTTGTCTTGCATGGACATCGATTATTAAACTCATTTTATATTTGTTTTGAATTAAAAATACCCTTAGTGTAAAAAATACAATTAGTAGAGGGTTTTTCAAAGTTATAATACTTTTTTAAACTTAAGGAATCAATTGATTATTTTTTTGTTAAGAGGGTCGTGGAGACAGAAAATAAAAAGGCAGTTACACTAGGTGAACTGCCTCTTCATAGGTACTTGATAATTTCTTTGGATTGCTGACGTTGAAGTGTTATCTAATGAGGAGTTTTACCTTGCAGCTTTCCTTCTTAATCCTGCCTTAATAGTAGCTACGGAGCTATCATGTAACAAAAGTCGTTATCTGAGCAATATTATTCGTATATTAACCGTTTATAAACGTTTATATTCGAGTAAACCGCCCTAGCGGCTTTTTCCAAAGAAATTTATTTGTAGTTTTAGTCAGTACAAGCCGATAAAAAGCCTATGAGTCGATTTTGCTTAGATTGCCACGCCGAGATTAAAGGGCGTGCGGATAAGAAGTTTTGTGATGATCAATGCAGAAATAATTACAATAACAAACGTAAGAGTGAAGATGGAGTTTCCGTTAAAAAGATTAACCAAATCTTAAACAGAAACAGGAGATTGTTGAAAGAAGAAAGTAATAATGGTAATCGTAGCGTAAAGAAAGATAGCCTGGCCAAAAGAGGCTTTGATTTTGACTATCATACACATTATTATTTAGCGGATACGGGGAATGTATATGTTTTCTGTTATGAATATGGATATATGTTCACCCAAAATGATGAGGTGTTATTGCTAAAAAAGGAATAAACGATATGCAATGCTTTTCTAACTTTGGTAGAAATTACATTGCATATGTTAGAATTTATAAAACAACCTTGGCCTTGGTATATAGCAGGGCCATTAATTGGGCTTACAGTGCCCATTTTGTTGCTTATTGGTAATAAGTCATTTGGCATTAGTTCTTCTTTGAGGCATATTTGTGCCGCATGTATCCCTGCCAACATCCCTTTCTTTAAGTACGATTGGAAAAAAGAGGCATGGAATCTATTTTTTGTACTTGGTATTTTTTTAGGTGGAGTAATTGCTGCTCAGTTTTTAGCAAATCCAAATCCGATAAAGGTAAATCCTACGTTAGTAAACGAATTGACTAATTACGGAATTGTTAATTATGATAATTTAGTGCCAATAGACGTAATGAATTGGGCTTCTTTGCTCACTTTACGTGGGTTTTTACTAATGGTAGTTGGTGGGTTCTTAGTTGGTTTTGGTACACGTTATGCCGGTGGTTGTACCAGTGGTCATGCCATTATGGGACTATCTAATTTGCAGTGGCCGTCTCTGGTTGCAACTGTTTGTTTTATGATTGGAGGTTTTGTGATGGCCAATCTTTTATTACCAATCATCTTATCGTTATAAGTTATGGAGAATAGAAATGTCAACTGGCTTGCCAATTTAAAGTATCTATTCGTAGGTACATTATTCGGAATTGTTTTTGTAAAAGCTGAGATTGTAAGTTGGTTTCGGATTCAAGAAATGTTTAGGCTGCAATCGTTCCATATGTATGGAGTTATAGGAAGCGCTGTTTTGGTAGGTATGATAGCTGTGTTTTTAATTAAGAAATTCGAGATAAAAACAATTAATGGCGAGCCGATTACCTTGCAGCCCAAGCAATTTAATAAAGGTCAGATCTATGGTGGATTGCTTTTTGGGTTTGGTTGGGCAATGACTGGAGCCTGTCCTGGACCGTTGTTCGCACAAATTGGAGTAGGGGCAACTGTAATAGTTGTAACGTTGTTAAGTGCAATTTTAGGCACTTGGTTTTATGGATTAATTAAAGGTAAACTGCCGAATTAAATGGAAGAAGTATTAATTATTACTGGAGGAAGCAAAGGTATAGGAAGTGGTATTATTGCCGCTTACCTGTCGAACGGAGTAAAGGTGTTCTCTATTTCAAGAACGATAAATGCAGAACTAAGTAAAGCTGGAGTAACACAGATAGCGTTGGATTTGACCCAGATTGATAAAATAGAAGCTGAATTAATTGGAACTTTCAGTCTACTGGATAAAAACGAAATTTCTAAAGTTACCTTGATCAATAATGCTGGTGCTTTGGGTAGGATTGGTCCTCTATATAAGTTGGATGCAGTAACTATAGAAAAAACAATTCAGTTAAATACTACCGTTCCCTTTGTACTTAGCTCATTGTTTATTAATTATTTTAAAGATTGGAAATCGAAGAAATCAATTATTAATATCACTTCTGGTGCTGCGTTAAAGCCTTATTTTGGCTGGTCGGTATATTGTAGCAGTAAAGCGGCCATAAATATGTTAACTCAAACCATTGCGGTAGAACAAGCAGATGTTGAAAATGGTGTAAAAGCTTTAGCTATTGCTCCAGGTGTTGTAAATACCGATATGCAGGCTGAAATTCGTCGAAGCAATAAAGGTGACTTTAAAGATATAGAACGGTTTATTTCGCTAAAAAAAGATGGGGCATTAAATGACACTGTAACGGTAGGTAGAAAAATATATGAAATGGATCACGATGATAGTTTACAAAGTGGTTCAATTTTAAGGGTGGAAAGTAATTAATATACCACTCGAAACATTTTTTGGATTTAGATGTTCTTTTAAGCAACTAAAATTAGATGATAAAATGAAAGCCATTTGGATGTTAATTATTTCCGTGTGTTTGTTTGGATGTGAGCAAAGAACCAGGGTTACTGGAGAAAAAGATAAGTCGGATACCACTGCGGGAAAAATCCCAGTTGCAGAGCAAACATGTTACACTTACATTAAAGGAAAGGATACCGCACGGTTAAGCTTAATCACTACCGGAATTGTTTCTACTGGTGAATTAGATTATAAGTGGTTTGAAAAGGATAAGAATATGGGAGCCATTGAGGGGGAAATGCATGGTGATACATTAATTGCCAATTATACCTTTAGTTCTGAAGGAAAGCAATCAGTACGTCAAGTTGTATTTCTTAAAAAGGGTGACCAATTTTTGGAAGGCTTTGGTGATGTGGAGGAGAAAAACGGAAAAACCCAATTCAAAGATTTGAAGAAATTGGATTTTAGTCAGCCTATAACTTTTGAAAAGGTTGCTTGTAAGTAGGCTTTTGTATATTTGTATGACTGCCTAGAGTTGAAGGTTTGCCTTGTCAATCATGGTTATTGCTTCTTCAAAGCTTATACTTGCAATTTCGTCGTCAGTTTTTTTAAGCTGTAGTTTTTCAACCAATTCTTTTTTTGTTATAAAATAGCCGAGTGAGCTTTTATATCTATTCCCAAATGGTTGGTTTTGTTTGGTTAAGTTAACGAAGAGAATTTTGGTTTTTGATCCATTTTGTTTAATCCAATTTTTGCCCCATTTATTGGATTCTTTTATAAGTACGCCTGTTAGTCCACCACCATAATAAGAACCAGAATTTTTCACAATATTTGGTGTTTCTTCATCTATAAAACTTGAACAGAATTTACTTCCTTCTAAGTTTAACTTTAAAAATATTTTCCAATTATTTAAATCGTTAGTATAACCTAAATTTAGAAAGGTACTTCCCTTGTAGGTTATTGCCCAAGATTGATTTAGTTTGTTTAAGCTTTTTCCTGTGCTATCATCTATAAATTTTTTTATCCAAATATGACTGTCCCCAACTTCCTTTACTACTAAAGAGACGTTTTTGTCTGTGGCTTTTTTTGCGATGTAATCATCTGTTGATTTATAAATGTCAACTTTGACGGTATCTTGCGCATATGATGTGCATATTTTAGATGTGAGAAGAAGTAAGATTATTGTTAGTTTTCTCATAATATTTATTTCCGTAAGTATATAAAGCTTTAAAACTTCTCGAATTTTTCCCAGAAGCCATCTCTTGGCAGTTTGGCAAATATTTTAATGGGCTCTTTCTTCACGGGATGTACAAATTCCAGCTGACGGGCATGTAAACAGATACTTCCCTTTTTGCTGCCTCGAGGATAACCATATTTATTGTCGCCAACTATTGGACAGCCCATGGTAGAAAGCTGTACTCTAATTTGATGTGAACGGCCGGTTAATGGGTTAACTCTCAATAAATAGTAGCCATCTAGTTCTGTTAGTAGTTGGTAGTCTAATTCACAATACTGACTGCCTTTTGCTTCGTAGTCGTAAGATTTTACTACGTTTTTCTTTGGATCTTTAATTAACCAGTTGATGAGCTTTCCTTGAGACTTAGCTGGTTTTTTTCGCACTACCGCAAAGTATGTTTTTTTGATTTCGCGATTTTTAAAGATGGCGTTCATCCTGTCTAAAGCTTTGCTGGTTTTAGCAAAGAGGATTAAGCCACTTACAGGTCTGTCTAAACGATGTGCAACGCCTAAAAAAGCAGTACCAGGTTTGTTGTATTTAGTTGCCAAAAAATCCCTCACCATATCGTCTAACGGTTTGTCTCCAGTTTCGTCAACTTGTACTACATCGCCAGCTCTTTTGTTGATAGCAATAAGGTGGTTGTCCTCGTAAAGTACGTCTGCTTCGGTAATGGCCATATACCCCAAACCCCTAAAGGGGCATTTTATAGTTAAAATTGTTTGTTATTTCTCCCTGAAAGCCCCTTTAGGGGTTTGGGGATTTAATATTGTTCTTTCTCGTTCGGGAAATCGTTCGCTTTTACATCGGCAATGTAAGATTGGGCTGCGCCTTTAATACCTTCGTACAAGTCTAAATATTGGCGTAAGAAGCGAGGTTTGAAACCTTTCGTCAAACCAATCATATCATTAACTACCAGCACTTGCCCATCACAATGAGGACCGGCACCAATACCAATTGTTGGAATATGTAGGCTTGCGGTTACCTCTTTAGCGAGTTTAGCCGGGATTTTTTCTAATACGACGCCAAAGCAGCCAGCTTCTTGCAATGCCAAAACATCGGTTTTTAATTTGTTAGCTTCAGCCTCGTCTTTTGCCCTAACCGTATAAGTCCCAAATTTATAAATAGATTGCGGTGTTAAGCCCAAGTGTCCCATTACTGGAATACCCGCTGTGATAATGCGTTGAACTGATTCAACAATTTCTACTCCCCCTTCTACCTTTACGCCATGTGCGCCACTTTCTTTCATGATACGGATAGCTGAATTCAAAGCTTCTTTAGAGTTGCCTTGGTAAGAACCGAAAGGTAAATCTACTACTACAAAAGCTCTGCTTGCACCACGCACTACAGATTGTGCGTGATAAATCATCTGATCTAAAGTGATTGGTAGTGTGGTTTCGTGGCCAGCCATTACGTTAGAGGCCGAATCTCCCACTAGTAGTACATCTAGGCCTGCATCATCTAAGATGGTAGCCATTGAATAATCGTAAGCGGTAAGCATGGCAATTTTTTCGTTGCGCTGCTTCATCTCTTGCAAAGTATGCGTGGTTATACGCTTAATTTCTTTGTTTACCGACATGCTTTTTGTTTTGGTGTGCACAAAATTAACTTTTATTATTTGTAATAAAGAACAAGGAGCAAGGAACAAAGAGTAACAAATTAAGGAATATAGCGGCTTTGTGATGGTGTTACTAAAAAACTAATCAACCAAAAACCAAACAACCGATAAACTTTTTTAAAAAATCTTTAAAAGAACCATTGAAAACACATACCTTTGTACTCCGAAATGAGAGAGTTCAATCATACGGTTTTGTCTTCTAGTAAAAGCGGTTTATCCGTTAAAAACTCCCATTCCTTTTTATCATTTTTTATCCCCAATTTTTATTGTAATTTAAATGACTAACTACACTAAGTTACCAGCGATTTTGTTATTGGCCGATGGCACCGTTTTTTATGGCAAGGCTGCTGGAAAAATAGGAACTACCACTGGTGAAATCTGTTTCAATACAGGTATGACTGGCTATCAGGAGGTTTTTACAGATCCTTCTTATTTCGGACAGATTATGGTGACTACCAATGCGCATATTGGTAATTACGGTATGCATCGTGATGAGATCGAATCTGAAGGAATTAAAATTGCTGGCTTGGTTTGTAAAAATTACAACATCAACTATTCTAGAAAAGAAGCTACAGAATCTATCCAGGACAACTTTCAAAATGAGAACATTGTAGGTATCTGCGATATAGATACTCGTGCTTTGGTTCGTCACATCCGTAATAAGGGAGCGATGAATGCTATCATTTCTTCTGAAATTACTGACTTGCAAGAGTTGAAAAAGAAGTTGGAAGAAGTTCCTTCTATGGATGGTTTAGAACTTTCCTCGGTAGTTTCTACTAAAGAGGCCTATTATTATGGTAATCCAGAAGCTGCAATTAAAGTTGCTGCTTTAGATTTAGGGATCAAAAAGAACATCCTTCGCAATTTTGATGATAGAGAACTTTACATCAAAGTATTTCCTGCAAAAACTACTTTTGAAGAAATGAATGCTTGGGGAGCTGATGGTTATTTCATCTCTAACGGTCCTGGTGATCCATCGGCAATGCCTTATGCTATCGAAACAGTGAAAGCAGTTTTAGCGGCAGACAAACCATTGTTCGGCATCTGCTTAGGTCACCAGTTATTGGCTGAGGCAAACGGAATTGGTACCATGAAAATGTTTAATGGTCACCGTGGATTAAACCACCCAGTTAAAAATATCATTAAAAACCACTGCGAGGTAACTTCACAAAACCACGGTTTCGGTGTAATTCCAGAAGAAGTTAAAGCTTCGGATAAAGTAGAAATTACTCATGTTAACTTAAACGATGATTCTATCGAAGGTATCCGCGTAAAAGGCAAGAAAGCATTTTCGGTGCAATATCACCCAGAAAGTTCACCTGGTCCACATGATTCACGTTACCTTTTTGATGATTTCGTGAGCATGATCAAAGGCGATTTAGTTTGGTAAACTGAATTACGATTTTAGATTTACGTAACGCTATACAAGAGCAAGGGCATGACGTCTTTGCTCTTTTTTATGGGATCTGATGTGCAATTTGCATGTCAAATCGTAATTCGTAAATATACAATCGTCAATCGAAATCATCATTTCATCCTCATAATTATTCCAATTAGCGAAAAATATTTTCCAATCCTCTAAAGCTTCTTACTTTTATATCAAATGACAGATAGAAAAGCGATTATAAGCGTAAATAATTTAGTAAAACATTACGGCGAGTTCAAGGCCGTTCAAGGACTTTCGTTCGAGGTTTACGAAAATGAAATATTTGGTTTGCTTGGTCCAAATGGCGCAGGAAAAACCACTACTTTAGAAATTATAGAAACTTTACGTGATAAAACCAGCGGCGAGGTTTTGGTAGATGGATTAAATGTAGATAGCGATGCCAATGCCATTAAACAAATCATTGGGGTACAGTTGCAGGCTGCGGGTTATTATCCAAACTTGAATCTGGTGGAGCTTTTGGAGCTTTTCGCTGGACTTTACGGCGTAAATGTTACACCAATGGAAATGCTGGCAAAAGTAAACTTGCAAGATAAGGCCAAAGCCAAATACAAAGAGCTTTCTGGAGGACAGAAACAACGTTTTTCGATTGCAACTACCTTAATTAACTCTCCGAAAATTGTGTTTCTGGATGAGCCAACTACTGGTTTAGATCCGCAAGCACGTAGAAATCTTTGGGATTTGATTAGCGAAATTAGAAACAATGGCACCACAGTAGTCATCACTACGCACTACATGGACGAGGCTGAACAGTTATGTGACCGAGTTGCTTTCGTGGAAGCTGGAAAAATTATTGCCTTAGATACACCAGATCAATTGATAGATAATTTAATTGCTAGTGGATTTGAACGTAACAAAGAAGTGAAAGCCGCTAACTTGGAAGATGTGTTTATCAATCTTACCGGTAAGGAGTGGAGAGAGTAAAACCCTAATCCCCTAAAGGGGACTTTTAGGATACAAACTTATAATCATGAAGAATAATATGGAAGATAGAAAATCAAACTCCCCTTTAGGGGCTGGGGGGTACAATCATACAAAAGCCACGTTGGCACTAGCAAAAGCAAGTTTCAGATCGATTACTCGAAGCCCTTCTGCAGTAATTTTCACCTTAGCATTTCCGTTGATATTCATTGTCGTTTTCGGCTTTATTGGCGGGGGAGGCATGAAACTCGATGTGGCTATAGCGCCAGGATCGGATTTGCAAAATCCTGTAATCGCAGCTTTAGAGAAAACAGGTATATTACGCTTAACAAAAAATGATACACAGGAGAACATCGAGAAGAGCTTGGAAAAAGGAGCTTACGATGCAGTGATTAATATAGAGAAAAACCCGAATGGTTTGCCGGCCTATTTTACCAATGTTAAATATACTTCTGCATCACTAACTAATGGAAATGTGCTAAAATCTGTATTGAATGATTTGGCACATCAACTTAATACCGTAAATCAAAAGCCAACAGTTACCGAAATAAGAGCCACAACCATAACAGGCAGACTACATAGGACCATCGATTTTATTTTGCCAGGGCAATTGGGCTTTTCTTTGTTAAGTACAGGTGTATTTGGTACCGCTTTTATCTTCTTCGCCTTAAGACAAAATTTAGTTATTAAACGATTTTTCGCTACACCAGTTAGGCGTTCGAGCATTGTATTGGGCGAAGCAATTGCCCGCATTGGTTTTGCGTTGTTAGGTGCTTTGTTTATCATTATTATTGGTCACTTTGCCTTTAATTTTACACTCATTAATGGTTTCGTCACCGTGTTGAACATGATTGTTTTGGCTACTTTAGGTATCATCGTTTTCATGGGTTTTGGTTTCGTGGTTTCGGGCTTGGCAAAAAGCGAGAGTACCATTCCGCCAATCTCAAACATCATCACCTTGCCTCAATTTTTGTTATCTGGAACTTTCTTTTCTATCAACGCTTTTCCTGCTTGGTTGCAACCCATCAGCAGAGCATTGCCTTTAACTTACCTAAACGATGCTATGCGTAAAGTAGCTTTCGAAGGTGCCAACCTTTGGGATGTAAAACAGCAAATTTTAATTATGGTCGTTTGGGGTATCGGCATCTATGCCGTTGCAGTAAAAACTTTCAAATGGGAGTAATTGATATTGTCCCGAATTTCATGTAGGTATCTTTAAAAAAGTAAATAGTCTTTTAAGTGACCTAAATCGCACACTCCCATAAAAAAATAGGTTGTGTTGTAGTTTTGTTGTACCCCTATTTTTTAAAGAATAAACTGCTTTGTTCTATTTTGGCGGTTAAATAATGCAATATTTTGGTATCAATGCAGTAAGATTAAAGCTGTCACTTTTATCAAAATATCCAGCTAATCAAACCAAATATTCCAAATGAAAAAAGCTTTACTAATTCTTTTTTTACTATGCAATGTCCTCGCTTATGCTCAACAACCTGTGAGAATAGGAGGGGGAAGTTATGCGGCTTACACACCGCTTTATAAAAGTAGGACAACTGATAGAGGTGGTGATCAGAGCTATCTCATGGAAAATCGTAAACTGTATATTACCGATAAAAATATTGGCAAGACTATACCAACTAACGATTGGTGGACAGATTTATTGGTAAGTCAATATTCGGGGAATTTATGGGCTTATCCACAAGTGGTGAAAGCGGAACAGTATGGTTTTTTTGTAGCCTATCCAAAGGAATGGGAAGCTACTGGGCATGAACTCAAGTGGAAATCTCAAATTGAAGTTTCTGGAGTAGGTTTTAAGCCAGATGCCGCAAATGCGAATAACTGGCACGATTGGGGAATAGACTTTTTGATGAAGGATGGAAATAAAGAGATGCTGATAACTTTGGCTCACGGTATTCCATTTACTTGGGTAGAAACCAAGAATTTGACATTACAACTCAATATTGCCACAGGCATAGTTAACGATGGAAATGGCCAAGTTTTGCCGCTGCCTTATACAGGTAATAGTTTAATGGTAGATATTGGAGGAGATATTTACGGCATTTATGCCCCTGATAACACCAGGTTTTCCGTTAAAAATGGATTACTCCAAATTGAGTTTCAAGGGGCTGCGCAGTTCCTCTCTATAGGTGTACTTCCTTCTAAGCAAGATTTTGCAACCTATGCAAATTACGCATATACGATTCCTCGTAACACTACTGTAAGCTGGAATTACAATGAAACTACTGGTAAGGTTACAACTAATTGGACGTTGCAAACCGAGAATTTGGCTGGGCAACCTCAGCTTAACGTTTTACAGGGGTTTATACCGCATCATTATAAAAATACCAATTTGAATTTTAGTTTTACAGGAGCGGTGTATCAAACGCCTCGCGGTAAAATGAAAATGGCTGCTGGAAACAGCTTTTCCATTGAATATCAATTTAACGGAATACTCCCTTTCTTCGCAAAACCTTTGCCAAATGAAACTTTGACTAATCCATATCAGCGTATGCGCATGAAGCAAATGATTGCCGATTATGCTAATAATGGAAATTTTGGTGGTGATACCTATTGGGGAGGTAAAGGTTTGATTCAGATGGCGATGTATATGTCCTTTGCACACGAAATGGGCGAAACTGAACTTTTTGAAAAGTGTAAAACTCGCTTAAAAGATGTCTTGGTTAATTGGCTTACTTATACTCCTGGAGAGAATAGCTACTTTTTTGCAAAATATCCCCGTTGGGGCTCATTAGTAGGCTATGACACGAGTTATGACTCTGATACCTTCAACGATCATCATTTTCATTACGGCTATTTTACGCTAGCTAGTGCAATGTTGGCTCTTTTTGACGAAGATTTTAAAGCTAATTATGGCGATATGGCAACATTGGTGGCCAAAGATTATGCTAATTGGGATAAAAATGATACTGATTTTCCATTGTTCCGAACCTTAGATCCTTGGGCTGGACATTCTTATGCTGGAGGTGTTGGCGGTGGCAATGGTAATGGACAAGAATCAACTTCTGAATCCATGCAGGGCTGGGGTGGTGTTTATTTACTTGGGGTAGCTACGGGAAATAAAGCCATGAGAGATGCAGGGATTTTTGGTTGGACTTTAGAAGCAAGAGGGACTGCAGAGTATTGGTTTGACCGAGATAAGGAAAACATCGACTACACCAAATACACGAGGCCATATAATAGCAACCTTACTTCGCAGGGGATTGGATGGTGGACATGGTTTTCAGGTGATCCCGTTTGGATGCACTCGATACAATGGTTGCCCATATCGCCAGCACTCAAATATCTTTATGAAGATTTAAATTTTGCCGAATGGGATTATAAGCAGATGTGGGATAAGAAGGAAATTAGGGGGTGGGAAACCCAAACAGGGTTAACTCCTTCTGCGCTGAGCTATGAATCTGGTATTGGAAATGTAGTGATGTCTTACCTCCAAGTATTTAATCCAGATAGTGCGGCCGCTGTTTTTGATAAAATGTGGGATGCGCAAATGCCAGTAGCAAGAAATCATGATACTGGTGGAATTACCTACTTTCTTACACATTCTCATAGAACCTATGGAGATATCAGTTGGGATATCCACGCCAATATGCCTACTGCCACCACTTACAAACATCCAGTAACTGGCGTTTTTACTTACATGGTGTATAACCCTGATAACTCGCAAAAGAAAGTTAAATTTTATCGTAATGGGGCTGAAATATTAGAGATAAATGCACCTCCAAATAAGTTAACAGTATATTCTGATGCTCCGATACCAAGTGAGATTAAAATTACTTTAGAAAATGGATTGACGGTACAACCAAATGCTAATAGGCTCTTGAAAGCCACAGTTTTTGATCAATATGGAGCAACAATGGAAGGCCATGTTTTTCAATGGAGTTCAACAGAGGGCAGTATCGATGCCAATGGTACTTTTACGGCACCAGTAACAAAGGGAAATTCTACCGTCACTGTATCGAGCGGTAGCTTGTCGGCTAGCGTCGACCTTAGAATTGATGATTTGCCTCAACTTGCCGCAGGTAAATTGTTGCCGGATAATCAAAATTATATCGAGAAAGGTAAAACGGTAAATTTTTCATTGTCTCTAAAAAACCAATATAATGAGGCTTACCATGCCAATGTGAGTTGGCAAATTTTAAAAGGCACCAATCAGGTAAAGGCTGACTCTGTATTTAATTTGCAAGAGGTGGGTATTTATACGGTAAGGGCAACGGTAGAAAATCAGGTATTTGAACAGCAGGTTTATTTAACACCCAAATTTAGGAATATTGCATTAGGTAAAAATGCTTATTCATCTTCAGAAGAAAATGCAGGAACATTAACCCGTTATGCTACTGATGGCAGTTATACTACTCGATGGGGGAGTGCGCATTCCAATCCGCAATGGATATACGTAGACTTACAGCAGGGCTCTTTTGTGGGCTATGTTTCTTTGGTTTGGGAAGCCGCGTATTCTAGTCAGTACGAATTGCAAATTTCAAACGATGGGCAAAATTGGGAAACGATTAAAGCTGTTAATGGTTTGGGAAAAACAGAGCTCATTGAAGTTAATCGTACCACCCGCTATGTGAGGATGTATGGTTTAGCTAGAGCTACCACTTACGGACATTCATTGTATGAGTTTGAGATTTATGGTATTCCTCCAGTGGGAAGTACACCAACCTTGTTAGGCATTGATGTTTCTCCGTATTTCGCTCAAATTAAAGAAGGGCAAACAATCGCTGTTGTAGCAAAAGGATATGATCAATTTGGCAATGAGATTCAGATTAATCCCCAGTACAGTATCAAAGAAGGTACCGGTGTAATTAACCAAAACGGAAGTTTCACGCCATCAAAGTATGGTAACGCCGTAATTACAGTAGAAGAAAATGGCTTGCAAGCAAATGCCAAATTCATTGTAGAAGAAACAGTAAAGCTCAGTAATATCGTAATTTCTCCAAAAACAACACAGTTGATAAAAGGTGAAACTGTTAGTTTTTCAGTTTTAGCCAAAGATCAATTCGGTGTAGAATTTTCAAATTCTGGTATTACATACCAAATTATAGAAGGTAATGGAGGAAGTTTATTGACCAATAGTTTTACGTCCAACAATGTTGGTGATTACAAAATTGTTGCAGGCTCGGCAAATGTAAAAGATACAGCAGTAGTTGTTGTGTCTGAACTAGCTGAAGTTAACTTGGCATTAAATAAACCGATAATTGCAAGTAGTAACGAAAATGACGCTACTTTGGCCAGATATGCGAATGACGGTCAATTAACTACGCGTTGGGGTAGTACATTTAAAAACAATGAATACATCCAGCTCGACTTGCTGGAAAATTACATCATCAATAAAATTAAACTTTTTTGGGATCCAGCCTACGCCAAAACATATCAAATACTTGTTTCAACTGATGGAGAAAACTGGACAAATGCCTATCAGCAAAATAACAGCAATGGAGGCACAGAAATTATAAATTTAAATGCGCTAGGAGCCAGATACATTAGATTGGTAGCACTAACTAGAGCAACAGGTTACGGTGCAAGTATTAATGAATTTGAAGTTTATGGTACAAGTTTTTGGAGAAATCCAGTGGCGCAAAATATCGTAATTACGCCAAGTCCATTGATAGCTTATGTAGGAGATAACTTAGCGATTAGTGCTCAACTTCTCGATCAGTATCAGATGCCTTTTACTGCGGCATCAGCATTTGATTGGCAAACTAATGGTGGTGGTACAATAAATGCCCAGGGTAATTTCAACGCTACTAATGTCGGCGACTTCATAGTTACTATAAAATATGGAGCACTTAGCGTCGATTTCCCAATTACCGTTAGGGCATCAAAAGTATTAACCAAATTAGAGGTTGGTCCAAAAAACATAGCCTTAAAGACAGGCGAAAATCAACAATTTACTGTGAGAGCATTGGATCAGTACGATAATGATATGGTGGTAAATAATATGACTTGGTCTTCAAACGGAGGTGCAATTTCTTCACTTGGTGAGTTTTCATCGAATGTAAACGGAGTATTTGAAATAAAAGCTACTTCCAGCAATGTGGAGGGAAAAGTAAATGTGCAGGTGTTTACCCCAGATAATTTAAATATAGCGCTCAGGAAACCTATTTTAAGTTCGTCGGGTGCAGGTTCGGTGGCACAGGCAGTTGATGGTAATGATGGTTCACGTTGGGAAAGCGTTCACGGCAGTGACCTAGAGTGGTTTTATGTAGATTTGCAGTCTATTTATAGCATTACCGATTTAGATATTTTATGGGAAGGTGCTTCAGCCAAAGACTATCAAATTCAGGTCTCTAGCGATGCGCAAAATTGGATTACTATACTGGATGTGAAAGATAAAACTGTCCCCGGCATACGCAGGGATGTGTGGAGAGTTCAAGGTACAGGTAGATACTTGCGTTTGTTATGTACGAAGAGACTAACAGTATGGGGATTTTCAGTTTTTGAATTAAAAGCTTACGGCATATTGGCTACCTCAGTTCTCCCCGTTGGATACCTTTCGTTTGACGCAAAAAAATCACAAAATGGAATATCACTTGCATGGAAAACAGCTCAGGAAATAAGCAACGAAAAGTTTATAGTGGAGAAAAGTGAAAATGGAGCAGACTTTAAGGAAGTAGGTATGGTATTGGGTAATCAAAATGCAACAACCATCAGAAGTTATAATTGGCTAGATAGAAGACCCTTGACAGGACACAACTATTACAGATTAAGGCAGGTAGATTTAAATGGAGAATTCGAGTATTCGGCTATAAAAGTAGTTAACTACATAACTAATGATGAAATTACGCTGTATCCAAACCCTATTACAAACTTTTTCCATTTAAAGGGAATACCGCAAGGAACTTACTCCTTTAAAATTTTCAACACGTTAGGCATATTAGTTTACGGCGGTAATATTGTAGATGGAACTGCTAAAATTGGCGTATTGGAAAACGGTGTTTATACATTGCAGGTGGCTGATAAAGAAAAGAATGTGGTTTATCGAAATAAAATAGTTGTTCAACACTAATTAAAACATAATTTAGACCATTGAAGTACGGTTTGCCAAAAATTAATCAAGGGCAGACCGTATTAAAACATTTACATTATTTTTGTCGTTTAACTTCATAGTTTTTACTTTGTCAGTAAACTAATCAATCATGCCAAAAATCGCCATTATATCCGCAAGTGTTAGAAAAGGACGTAAAAGTCATAGCGTAGCTTTGTACTTCCAAGACTACTTGTCGCAACAACAGCTTGCAGAAACTGAAATCATAGATTTAGATGCTTATAACTTCCCGATTTTTGAAGAACGTTTACGTTTAATCGAAAATCCGACTGAGGACATGTTGCAATTGGCTAAGGCTATTACAGATGCAGACGGAGTAATCATCGTTACTCCAGAATATAATGGAGGTTATCCAGCTAGCTTAAAAAATGTAATAGATTTACTGTATGCAGAATGGAAGCGTAAACCAATTGCCATTGCTACAGTTTCAGCTGGTCCTTTTGGTGGTTCGCAAGTGATTACCTCATTACAGTTCAGCCTATGGAAAATTGGTGCGTTAACCATTCCAGTAATGTTTCCTGTGCCAACTGTCGAAAAGTCATTCAGCGATGATGGTGCACCAACCGATAAAGAAGCTACGGATAAACGAGCCGCTAATTTTATCAACGAACTATTGTTCTGGATTAAAGCAAAGCAATCAGTAGTGTAATAAAAATGCAACTGTTTTTATATGAAAAAAGATTTTTTTAATTCTATTTGCAATGGAGGTTAAAATGTTTATCTTTGCAACCTCGTTAGGAAATCCTTGGACTACTAATAGAGAAAAAGGTGATACCACCATCGGGGTGTAGCGTAGCCCGGTATCGCGCCACATTTGGGATGTGGAGGTCGTAGGTTCGAATCCTGCCACCCCGACCAACTTACAAAGTTAACCCTTCAGAATAATTTTCTGAAGGGTTTTTTGTTTCTAACAACCGCTAGCTTGCCAAAAACTCTACTTACCTTAGGTGCCAACTTCATATACCTGTTAGCCTAGAATTTTCTTTAATTGAATACTATCTGATCTATCCGCAAAACAAGACTATATCTTCTCAAAAATCGAATGTTAAAAAAAGTTAAAATAAATTCTACTAATAATATAGATTATATATACATTTGTGTCGTTGATTGTTCTTTAGTTTGTTTGCTTATCAAGAAAGACGGAGGGAAAGGCCCTGTGAAGTCTTAGCAACCTGTCGCTGACAAGGTGCTAAATCCTTCTCCCTTTTGGGTGAAAGATAAGATAGATGTATTATATCTTTTTGGTAAGCCGATAAATAAGTACGCGACTTGACCTAAATGATAAAAATGAAACTACTGTTATTCCAAAACCATTCCTATCTGGCCAGCTCTCGGCCAACTGTTGCTTCAAAGATGCCTAAGGCTTATTTTTATTGCTTTTGCAGCGGTATAATGCCCGATGCGATGTGCTAATTTTCCGGAAGCACCCTATTAATCCAAACTATTTAATCTAATACCGAAAGGAGGAATGATGAAGATTTAGCTTTACCATAAAGGATGAAGCGGAACCGATTGGCGTCGGTTCCGCAATGTTCCGAAGAAATATCCCATTTACAGATCACAGAATTATAACTTCTAAAACATACGAATATATGAAATCTTATGACCAAATCAAGGTTGGCCGGAGTGCCTATACCTTTGATATTTTGTGTCTATTTCTGATCTTGACTTTGATCTTGATCAGTACCTCGGGTCCGATATGGGCCAATACAGTTCCAATCACGGTTAAGGGTAGGGTAGTTGACGACAAAGGCGAGCCTTTAGTGGGTGCCAACGTTAGGGTCGCTAATCAGAAAAAGAGTACACTTACTGGGGTAAACGGTGATTTTGTCCTTTATAATGTGAACGAAGGAGCAGCGCTTGTAGTGTCTTTTCTTGGGTATAATACCCGTGAAATAACTGCTGCCGCTACACCAATACTCGTTACCTTGAGCCAGATTTCTGCCGAACTGAAAAGTGTAACGGTAGTTAATACTGGTTACCAAACCTTGTCAAAAGAACGTGCTACGGGTGCTTTTAATGTTGTTTCTGGAGAACAACTTGATAAGCCTGCAACGAATATATCACAACGTCTAATTGGTACCACAGCAGGATTGCAGGCCAGATTGGATAGTGATGGTAACCCGACTTTTGAGCTTAGGGGACAGACTAGCCTAACCGCAAATGCTAGGCCTCTGGTAGTGGTGGATGGCTTTGCCGTTCAGGGCGATTTCAATACAATCAACCCTAATGATGTGGAGAGCATTACAGTCTTGAAAGACGCTGCGGCAGCTTCTATTTGGGGTGCAAAATCTGCCAATGGCGTTATCGTGATTACCACTAAGCGAGCAAAAAAAGGAACACCCTTAAGAGTCAATTTCAGTGCTTTTACCAAGGTTTCCGAAAAGTTAGATTTAGATTATGTAAATCCGCTGGCTAGTTCTGCCGAGACCATAGATTATGAAATCAAATCTTTTGGTAATTGGAGTGCGCAGACCAACCCGGGATCTTTGGCTAGTAATTACTTTGCTTGGTCTTTGGGAACCACAGCACTAAATGAATCTTTGTTAGGTTTTATTACTCCAACAGAAAGGGATGCGCTCCTGGCAAAGTACCGCACACAAGATAATAGAGATCAGATTAGAGATGAACTATTGACCAATCCATCTACGCAACAATATAACCTTAACATTAGCGGAGCTTCCGAAAATCTTAGCCACAATCTTTCCTTGCTATTTGAAGATACCAAATCTAACTTTAAAGGAACAGATAATAAGAAATATGTGCTTAATTACAGAACTACGGCATCTATTTTTAAATGGTTGGACCTGGAGTTTGCTGGACTTGCGAACTATAATAAAATCAATAGTAATGGTGTTAGTCTAGGTGACATCCAAGGCCTGTCGCCATATGAATTGTTAAAAAATGAAGATGGATCATTGACCAATATCGCTAGATATTACACGCCTATCATACAACGTTTGGTGCCTACACAACTATTTCCCTATGCAGATTGGAGCTATAATCCAATCCAAGAAATCGCTAACAGGAAAATTACTTCTGAGCAGTTAAATACCCGTTTACAGACTGGACTGAATTTCAAGATCATCAAAGGCTTAACTTTTAGCACGAAGGTACAATATGAGCTTTTCAATACCAGCAACAAGAGTATCAATAACGAAAATACATTTGCCGTGAGGAATGCGGTAAATACAGCTGCCACTTGGGATCAGGCAACCAATAAGATTACCCTAAATCTTCCAAAAGGCGGTACTTTGACTCAGAACAGAAATAGTGTAGAGAGCTATAATTTTAGAAATCAGATCAACTTTGATAGGAGATTTGGAAATGACCACGAAATGTCATTTGTAGGAGGTTCTGAGGTTAATAATATCATTTCTGAAACCTTTGTAAATCCGATAACTTATGGTTATAATGAAGAAACGCTAAGCGTAGGCACTTTCCCAAATGGACCGGGTGGAACGTTTTTTCCGATTAAAAACTGGTTGGGAAGCAATCAGACTTTTGGCTATACCAACAGTTATAGTTATGGTACCGAGCGTTATTTTTCGCTTTTCGCTAATGCAAGCTATACTTACAGGGATAAATATACAGTTTCAGGTAGCATCCGTACAGACGCATCTAACTTAATTACTGATGATCCTTCTTACAGATACGCTCCTTTTTGGTCGGTAGGTGCAGGATGGCAAGTAGGCAAAGAGGCTTTTCTAAAAGATGTTTCTTGGTTGGATAGGTTGAATTTACGTGCTACTTATGGTTATAATGGTAACGTAGACCGCAGTACTTCGTTCCGCCCATTGATTTCTATGTCTGCTATACCAAATGTTTATACCGGAGACGTAACAGCCACTGTGTCTAGTTTTGGTAATCCAACTTTGAGATGGGAAAAAACAGGGACATGGAATGTTGGATTGGACTATTCCTTGTTCAGAGGACAGCTTTATGGTAGGGTAGATGTTTACAACAAGTCTGGAAAAGACCTCATCGCTACACTATCTATACCTGCAATTAATGGTACCACTAGTCAGAAATTGAATAATGCAGCAATGTATAATAGAGGGATTGAGCTTGAACTGGGTACCTCGCAAAAGCTGAAAGACAATGATATTGTTTGGAGCGGTAATTTGAATTTCTCCTACAACAAGAACAAGATCACCAATCTATTTGTAGCAAATTATGCTGCTTCTACCTTAGTTGGCGGAGGAACTGGAGCTTATGTAGAGGGTGAAAATGCGAACACACTTTGGCGTTTCAGGTATGCAGGATTAACTGGCGGACAGCCGATGGTATATGGTGCCAACGGTACTAAATATGATTTTGGTGCATTTACTCCTGGCGATGGCCGAGATTACTTAGAGAAGGTGGGAACTAGCGTGGCACCGTACACCTTGGGCTTTGTAAACTCGTTCAAAATTTACGATTTCAACGTATCTTTTATACTTACTGGAAAATTCGGACATGTATTTCAACGTTTGGGTTTCAATTACCCACCAACTTGGACAAGCCGTGTACTGCCTAACAATAAAATAGGAGAAGTAATTAATGGAGATCCGTCTCAGATAGTACCATTACCGCAGAATTTAATTGAACCACGCTATTATTTCTGGGATAGATTCCATCAAAACCTAAGCTACCTGATCGAAGACGCTTCACACATTAGGGTACAGGAGGTTAACGTGAGTTATAACATTTCCAATAAATTGTTGAGTAAATATAAGATCAACAGAATCAGACTGTATGCGCAAGGCAATGATCTATATACTTGGGTAGCGAATAATGCAGGCGAAGATCCAGAATATCCTTTGCGCACCCTAAAGCCACAACCAAGGGCTACTTTCGGTCTAAACGTTGAATTCTAAAAAATGAAAATCATGAGAAATAAATATACTTACCTTAAAGAATTGCTATCCTTTGCTGCTGTACTGATACTTTTTCAGTCCTGCGAAAAGTTTTTGGAAGAAGCTCCTTCCAAAACCAGCTCATTGGTAGTAAAGACTACAACGCAACTTAATGCATTACTCAATAACCAGGCAACTTTCTACTTGGAAGGTAATCGTACCCTTGTTTATTCTAGTGACGACTATGCCCTTACTACCGATATCTATAATGGAGGTAGAGGCGTATTTTCTAGTATGGCAGGTTTCCAATTTGCACTTTGGGATACACAGTACCTTCCGGATGATACACGTGAGGGATTTTGGAGTGGCGAATACAGGAAGATTTTCGTTGCGAACTTGGCATTGAACAACGTAGATAAAGTGGAAGGTTCGGCACAAGAAAAAGCAATTATCAAAGCTGATGCACACTTCATTAGAGCTTATAGCTACTGGGTACTCGCTAATACTTACTGTTTACCGTATACCAATCAAAATAAAAACGAGTTGGGATTGCCTATCAAAACCAGTACTAGTTTCGAGGAGCCTTTAGAACGTCAATCGTTAGAAAAGGTTTATGAGCAGATAGAAGCCGATCTTGTTGAAGCATTGAAAACCCCCGTAAGCTTAGTGCAAAATGGAAAAGCTAAACATTGGAGAGCAAGTAAGGCGGGCGTAAATGCTTTTGCAGCGAGATACTATCTTAACAGAAATAATAATGAAAAAGCCATAGAGCATGCTAATGCGGCATTAGCTGATTACAATGTTTTGGTCGATTATAATGTGGATATGAAGTATGGTAGAGATCAAACTGTAGCCATCAATTCTGGTACACCAACAGCACAAAACGTAGTGCTGAAATATCCGTATACCCATGATAACCAGACCGACCAAACCGATATGGTAGGTTGGAAGGAATTTCTATACTTCAGGATGCTAAACCACGAATCTTGGTGGTATATTCCAAGTCAAGAACTTCTAGGACTTTACGACAAGGATCATGACTTAAGATATCAGTTTCATGTGGTAGAAGGCTATTCTTACGATAGGGGAATGACCAAACCATCTTACGAGTATCCTGGCTATATTTTCTTTTACAAAGATAGGTTACCTTCTGGGCCAACCACGGCAGAAGTATTGCTTACCAAAGCAGAAGCACAAGCTAGATTAGGTGATTTTGGTAACGCCAT
Source organism: Flavobacteriaceae bacterium PS02338 (assembly GCA_029959615.1). Taxonomy (GTDB): domain Bacteria; phylum Bacteroidota; class Bacteroidia; order Sphingobacteriales; family Sphingobacteriaceae; genus Pedobacter. The sequence goes on from JASCOD010000001.1 coordinate 1,676,147, forward strand.
TACTACCGTAAATCTTTTGAGAGCCAAGCGCATTGTCCCGGGTTTATGGGTAGACCTTACGGCTGCAAGTAAAGAAGAGGCGATCAAAAAAATATTGGAAGAAAGAAGACGCGAACTTCCATTCTCACAACGTTGGGTTGATATTCGCCGTTTCAACAACAATGATGACCCGAATGATGATGTTGTGCTCACAAGGACATTTTATCCTTACACTGCGGCGGCAGTATCTTTTAATGAACCTGCTAAAACTTACACTTTGCCGAAGAATTCTAGGAGATACGCAGCGCCTATCCCACGCACTGAGATTATTTCTAGTAATGGAGCCATTGTGCAGAACAGTTATTAAAACAATTGTGCCCGCCTTGGCGGGCATTTCAAATAAAATAAGATGAAAAAGAAAATAATCAATAGTATAATAGGGTTAATGTCTCTTGTGTTTGCAGGAAATGTCGCTGCACAGCAAAGTAAAATCATCACTGATCAAAAAGAGATCGAAAAGCTCAAGGCAGCGGTAGAAATTTCACCAGATAGTCCAAAGGTTCACCAAGCCTATATTGAAGCATTGGGTACAGAAAATGCTGCGTTGGAAAAACAATATCAGACGTGGATAAAGAAATACCCAAAAAGTAGTGCTTACCCATTTGCCCTAGGTAAAGCTTACGAACGAGAAGAAAGCCCAAAAGCGAAGACCTATCTGTTACAAGCTGTAAAGCTAGATCCGAAATTAACAGAGGCTTGGGGAGGTTTATGGATCGATGCCGAACGTTGGGGTGATTTTTCGGGTGGTAGAGACTACTTGGCTAAAGCCGTAGAATCAGATCCGTCTAATCCAAATTATGCATTCTATTATGCCTCTTCTTTTCATAAGGTGGATAATGAAAAATACACCAGATTAAGTTTGGAAGTGGCTAAACGCTTTCCAGAACATCAGCGTGGAGCACAAGCCTTATACTGGTTAGGTGCTAGATCAGAAAATATCGACGATAAAATTAGGTATTACGAATTGTTGTATAAATCCTACGCACCAGCCAAATTCAGCTGGTCTTCTGGTGGAATATCCTCGTATTATGACTTGCTCCTTTCTCAAAATCCACAAAGAGCATTGAGCTTAGCCGAGGAATTAGCCAAGGAACCAAAGCTGGCCAAAGAGTGGGCTAACCTTTCTATTCAGGCTAAGAAAGTAGTAGAGATTGATAAAGCATTTGAAGCTAAAAATACAACCGAGGCAAAGTCATTACTTGCCGAACTAAAACTGCCACGATATTTTAAATTCAATAAGCAAGTAATTCTTTTAAAAGCCAAGGCAGATGAATTGGCTGGCCACCCACAAGCGGCCTACGATAGCCTGATTGTAGCCTTTGCGAAAAGTCCTAACCTTGTTGTTAAAGAAGCGATTGAGGGTTATGGAAAGAAATTAGGTAAAGATTCAGTTCAGGTGGTGGCAGACATCTGGACACGCCTAAACACGATTGCCAAAGTAGCCACCCCTTTTTCTCTTAAACAATATTTTGAAAAGGGAAACTCCTCTTTGAGTGATTATAAAGGAAAAGTAGTTTTGTTGACCTATTGGTTTCCTGGCTGTGGCCCATGTAGGGGAGAGTTTCCTCATTTCGAAAATGTTGTTAAAAAGTTCAATAAGAACGATTTGGCCTATCTGGGCATCAATATCATTTCTAATCAAAATGACTACGTTATCCCATTTTTAAAAACTAGTGGTTACAGTTTTATTCCATTAGAAGATGTAAAAGGAAGGGATAAAGGAAACTTAGACAATAGAAATGCAGCTCCTGTTAACTTCCTGATTGACCAGGAGGGAAGAGTATTATTCTCTAACTTTAGAACAGATGGAGATAATGAGGATGAACTGGAATTGATGATAAAGCTATTGATAGCCCATAAAAAGGTTTAATTAATGATCCTCTTATCAAATTAACATGAAAATAAATAAACTGAGATTATGTATTTGCCTAATGCTGCTTTCACTAAACCTCAAAGCGCAGCGGCTACCCCAGTATGTAACACTCAAAGGACAGCTAAAAAACTTTAGCAATCAGGTGGAAATAGAGGATATGTCGGAATTCCAATACCTATTGCCCCCAGTAGCAGATCGATTGATTGTACCGGAGGAGAATGGAAACTTTAGCATCAAGTTCAGACTCCCAGTCCCCAATTATTTTAGACTAGGACGAAATGCACTTTACCTAAGTCCAGGAGATGAGCTAACAGTGTTTATAGACAAGAACAATCCTACTTTAGCCAATTTTGAAGGTAAGGGCGCTGCGGCCAATAACTTTCTTAGGCAAACACCTTTTCCAAAGGGAGGTTCTTTTTTGGAAGCAGGAAAAAATTTAAAGGATACGCCAGAGGAAACTATTCAAACGCTGCAGCAACTTGCCGACAAGCGGCTAGCAGAGCTGGCTACTTTAAAGGACGTTTCTAGTGAGTTTTTGAGTTTAGAAAAAGGAAGAGTAAAAGCAGATCTTATCAATAGTTTGCAAAGTGGCATTAGCTACAGTCGTTACAAATTTAGGGGCGACCAAGAGCGTGCCGCTAAGTTTCTTGCCGATTATAAATTGGCTATTGCACCTCTGGTTAAAGATAAACAAAAGGATTTTGTACAGCCCGAACTATTAAAATTGGTAGTGTATAGGGATATCGCAGATGGAATACTTGAAAATAATCCGACAACCAAAGGTGTACAGCCCATCAAAGATTATTTTATTGCTTACGAGATTGTAGGGCAATTACAGAAAGTAAAAGATAAATCGGCTTTGAGTACTTACGCCAAGCGTATAGATTCAATTCAGACACCAGCTTATAAGCAAGCCGTGAACAAAACTTTGAACCAATTATTGAAATTTGGTAAGGGAGATATAGCGAAAGATTTTATTGCATTAGATATTGATGGAAAGCCCGTTAGTTTGTCTAGTCTGAAAAGCAAAGTGATCTATGTTGATCTTTGGGCTACTTGGTGCGGACCATGCATGGAAGAAATGCCGCATTTTGAAACTTTGAAAGCAAAATATAAAGACAATAAAGAAGTCGCTTTTGTATCGCTGTCCATTGATGATACCGAAGCGGTATGGAAGAAAAGTTTAGCAGCACGTAAACCAGATGGTATTCAATGGCTGATCAATAGGAACAAATTAAATGATTATAACGTTGTCGGTATTCCAAGGGTGTTGCTTATCGATGCTGATTTTAAGGTTGCGGATATGAATGCGCCAAGTCCCTCTTCGCCCAAAGCAATAGAAGCTATAGATAAATTGTTGCGCAAATAAAATAAATTACATGAAAAATAATTTCAAAATTATAGGCTTCCTGCTGTTGATATTTCAGTCCTTTGCAGGTTTTACGCAGGAATTTAACTTCGTGATCAAAGGGCAGATTAAGGGCCTTAAAAATGATACCCTTCTGCTACAGTATTTTGACCATGCCACCAAAGGAAACAAAACGCTTAAGGTTGCTGGAAAAGAAGATCAGTTTTCGGTTAGCGGAAAGGCACTAAAGCCGTCTATTGTATTTGCCAGTATTGATAAACGTAGAAAGGACGGCAACTTTACTTTTTTTATAGATAAAGGGCTGATACAAATTAATGGTGACTCTAAGGCAATTGAAGATGTAAAGGTTAGTGGAACGGAAATCAATGACGATTTTTCTCGTGGCAATGCCGTTACGCATGCATTTTACCAACGTCGTAACCAGCTTTATAAACTAGGTCAGGAAATTACCGATAAACAGAGTGATGCCTATAAAGCATTATCATTAAAAGTCGCTGCCAATGCAGATTCGCTCTATCATTTTAGGATTACACATATCAAACAGTATCCTGCATCAATGTTTAGTGCAATACAACTTTATCTGCTTACGGATAAGTTGCCAGTTGATTTATTAGACAGTTTGTACCGATCGCTTAAATCGCCTGCAAAAGACATGACTTATCTCGAGCGGTTGCCCGCTATTATTGTAGCCAAAAAGGCAAGCCAGATAGGTAGCCAAGCACCTTTGTTCACTTTAAAGGATAGCAAGGGCAAGCTTGTTAATCTTTCGGATTACAAAGGTAAATATGTGCTGCTAGATTTTTGGGCGAGCTGGTGTGTACCATGTAGAAAGGAAAATCCTGAACTGGTAGCAGCTTACAATAAATTTAGCGGCCACCCATTTGAAATTATCAGTGTTTCGTCTGATGAGAATGAAGAAAAATGGCGTAAAGCAATTCTAGAAGATGGATTGGAGAAATGGGTACACATTGCCGATCTGAAAGGAATCCAAAATGAAATTGCGCTGAAGTATGGTGTACAGCCTATCCCAGATAATTTTTTGATCGATCCAACAGGGAAAATTATTGCTAGAGGATTGCGTGGAAACGAAGTTGATAAAAAACTGACAGCGATTTTTTCTAAGTAATGAATTTGGAGAGCAGATATCGATCAATATTAACATAAAACCCCGTAATAGAACTCTGTTACGGAGTTTTATGTTAATGCTCTCTAAGCTAGTCTTATATAGATAATCATCTTATATTTCGCTTATCTGCTAATGGCTACTTTCTGGTTCAATTGGCTTCCGTCGCTGAATAATACGCTAACAAGATATAGCCCATTATTTAATGTTGATGGAACTTTAGCCTTATCATTTTCTAAGCTAGTTTCGGCTACTTTTTTCCCCTCTAAATTATACCAATTTACCCTTGCCTTTTTATTGACGATACTCTTGAAATACAACCATTCGCTTGCTGGATTTGGGTAAGTCTTTATGCTCGTTGAAAGCAAAGCAAACTTAATAGGTAAGATCTCGCTATGTTCGAAGCTTCCATCTAAATCTACCTGTTTTAGGCGATAGTAATTCATTCCATCTTGAGGGTTCTTATCACGTAAGCTATAGTTAATCTGTTGGTTAGAATTACCTTTGGTTTTTATCTCACCAATTGGCAAAAATAGATTTCCGTTGGTGCTGCGCTCCACCACAAATCTATCACTGTTAAGTTCACTCAATGTTTCCCAAGTTAAAAACACACTATTGCTCTCTATTTTAGCTGCAAATTTTGCAAGTTTAACGGGGAGTGTTACTGGTGCGTTTCCAATACCAACTGCAAAATCGGAAAAACTGGTAATGCCTTCTAAACTTATATTTACAATTGCTGTTGTGCCTGCGCCTATACTTGTTGCAATCTCTTTATGTTGTCCTTGGAAAATCCATGGAGAGGAGCTATTGTTTCGCTTGATTAAAAGATACCTTTTCGCATCGGTTACCGTATTATTTGAGCCCGTTACCGATAACGCCAATTTATAATTGCCCGATGTAGGTTGTGCATCTGGTGTAATGGTAAAAAAGCCACCGTTTAAAACTGATGATATAGTTGACCCATTTGCAGTTACATTTGCCGTACTTCCTGTAGGTGTTCCCGTAGTGTATTTAACTGCTACCGTACTTGTTCCTGCTAAGCTATTAGAAGTGAAATTAACAGTTGTTCCTTTTTCACTGCTTCCGCTGCCCACACTTACCGGAAATAGGTAATTTCCAATAGGGTTAATGGCTCTAGTAAGTGTTCCATTTACAAATGAAGTTGCCGATAGCCCAGAAATTGCATTTTCCGCTGGATTGCTAATTGTTACATCTCCTTTGAATTTTGCGTTGGCCCCTATAAACTTCAAATTGTTTACCGTAACACCAGTCATTTGTAATGTGTTATCAAAAGATACGGTGTTGGCTATTTTTCCTGTAAAGCTAAAAACAGATGCTGCGCCTTTGAAATAGAATTCTCCATTTCCCTTAACTTCGCTAGCTCCGAAGAAATTGAAGAGAGAACTGGCATTTTCTACTGTAAGTTTGCCGTCGTTGAAAATTTTGTCTGTTACGGTAAGTAATCCATAACCTGGAGGCAAAGTAAGTTCGGTTCCAGCTGGTATGTAAATTTGTCCAGCTTTGGATGACGAAGGAATATTAGCAGGCATATTTGTTGGGTTCCCGCTAAATACAGCCCGTACGGTATTTGTAGGTATACCATTGGTCCAATTTGCGGCGTCATTCCAATTGTCGGAACTGCTTCCTATCCAAGTGGTAACAACTGGTGTTAATGGAATATTATTTAAATTTCCTTGTGCTATTAAAATATCGTTTTTTGTTGCGCTGCCATCTATATGTGTTGGAGTTAATGTGGTATTACCAAATGTAATTGCCGTTGTAAAGGTTGCCCCTAAGGCAAATTTATTTCCTGCCAACGCTACTGCCGATAATTTAGGTGTTTTAAAAACCGAGATAGGTTCAAAATTCATGTCCACTTCCATGGCGGCTTGATAAACGCCATTTTCGTAGACAAAATTATCAGCGGCTCTTAACGTTTGTCCGTTGTCTGTTTGTCCGTAGAAAAGCATTCTTCCATTATCTGCAATCACCATTTTCGGAAGGTAATTGTTAATTGGCCAATTTACTTTGCTTCTTAAAATATTGCCCAGATTATCAAAAGCTATAATACCTCTCCAATTGTAAACATTGGTTGCCGAAGTGAGATTTGGTAAACTTGAAAAAGGTGCAAATGTAGCTGATGCTGCTGGTGATTTTTGGTAGACATAGTTGAAATAAATTTCATTATTTTGTGGGTTGACACCTAAAAAAGTTGTACCCATATAAGTACTATGAGACCATTTTTTTTGACCATTAGCATCAAGATGTACCAGCCAATTATTGTAATAACTGGAGTATGGCGTCTCCAATGGTAAAGTTTCACCGTTAAAGAGAAGGTTGTTTTTATTAGACATGATGAAAAATGTAACCTCTCCATTACTATCTACAAACTGTCGTGGCATAAAACCTAATGAGGTTATTCCCGAACTGGTATGTTTCATTTCAAAATGCCAGCTTTCATTTCCACTACTGTTAAATTTGATTACTCTTGCTGGATATGCGTTGCCTGCTGGATTAAGATTATTAGCTTCTACTATTAAATAGATGTTGCCTCCAATTTCTTGCATACCATGTAGCGTAGCACTGGTAATGCCCGATCTTCCGTAGACTACATTCGATCCAGGATTTATTGGTTTTATCCACTGCGCAATCCCTGTATTATCAATTTTAAGCAATTCGAGACCAGTTAATTGCGAAATCACACCGTTACCATAGTTAACAGCAAGTTCTCCCGACGTTGTATAAGAAATACTTGCTTTGAAAGCTGCCAAACTGCCATCTGTTAAAATTCTGCCATCGGTAATGCCGTCACCATAAGCTCCATAAATTGAACCTGCTGTAAATCGCCGAATCAATACTTGTTGGCCAGCAGCGGTTATTTTTCCATACAGGTGGTCATAACCATAAGCATAACCATTTTCGGCACTATTATATTGTGTTCCACCAAACTCATATTTACCAAAAAGCGTTGCAAAAAAGTACAAATCACCACTAGTAGTATATCTTAAATCTAACATCTCTACCCCTTTTCCCCCAAAATTTATGGCGTTTTCCCAACCAGCAGTAAGCTGTGCCTTTGTGGCAATAGCTGTAATGAAAAGTATGATTATAAGTAAAAGTTTTTTCATCTTAATTGTATTAAATTTTAAACAGAATTGAGCTTGTTGTAAGGGAATATTTGGCTTTTATAGAACTGTTTTAGCTATATGCGCTTGATAGCTTCGTAAGCCCTTAATGATTGGTTTGAAGATTTTAAAGAAAGAGATGATTACAAACTAGTTGGCTAACAAACTGCCCCCATACTCACCAGCAATTTTCCATTTCTTAGTGATGGTACCCTTATCTACATCAATATTCTGTACGTAGTAATAATCATTTTTGGTGGCGTAGCGTTGGTTGTCCACATCTACTCCATAGCCTACTAGAATGTTGCTGGTTCCGTTAGCTAAAGCGATAGATAATTGTGGAGGAAACTGAATAGCTCCATCGCCTGTGGTTGGAAAGGTGTGGCTTAGTACTTTTTTAGCAGTATTGCCACGCTTCGAAATATCCATCACAAATACATCATAGGTTAGCGTAGTGTAATCTGCAGCGACTACATATATCAAAGTGTTACCATCATCTGAAATAGCACTTGCCCTAAGTAAGCCATTTACTTTTGCTAGGTTAAAGCTGCTAGCCTCATCCCAAGTTCCATTTTTAAATTTTACGATGTAAGAACTAAATGATGGTGCTGTGCCAGAGTAATCTTCGGTGGTAGAAACAAAAGTAGATCCATTGCTGGCGGCGAGGGTTGGGCGAGGCAAGTTCAACTTTACGTCATTACTGCCATCTTCTGCCATTGTTCTGATTTCTATAATAGGGTTGGTGCCGCTGTAATCGATAGTAGTATACATGATTTTATCGCCGAAGCTGCCTAAAAAGTTAATTCCAGTATTACCGCTAAGTGTTTTCAGCGCTTTTTTGTTACTGCCATCTACATTAGCTACCTTGATTTGTAAACTACCATTGGCAGGTTTGTAGCCATAAACGAATTTATTGCTATTGCTGTAAGTGATTTTAGTGATATAATTATTCCCCGATTTCTCGTCTTCATCAACTAGGGACTTCAGTCCGTTGCCCTCTAAATCGCTCCTATAAACTCTGAAAGTATCTACAAAAAATACAAGATTACTTTCTAGTGTTTTTTCGGTTTCTGTACTGTTATCTTTCTTGCAGCTGGTAAATAAAAAGGCGTTGGCGAATACAATTGCTACGATGGTTTGGTAAAGGTTAAAGGTCTTCATATTGCTATATTTTATTGCAATACAAATTTTACCTTTTAACAGACGCAAATCAATAAGATGAAATACCTATTTTTTAGAAAATGCGGTTGTTTTTTGCCTTTTGGATGGCTTCTAATTTGTTGTGTACCTGTAGTTTATTGTAGATATTTTCGATGTGTTTTCTAATCGTACTAACAGATAGAAACAGGTTGTCGGCAATGTCGCTATATTTTAAACCTTTGCTCAGCAATTCCAACACTTCCACCTCCCTAGCGGTTAGAGAAAAATCCTGGTATTCGGAGATATTCTTAAAAACATAAGGTTCGCGAAGCAATTTTAAAGTTTTAGCCGCAATTGAGGGAGTCATCGCTGCACCACCTTGCATGGTTTCTTTAATGCCCTTACAAAGTTCCTGATGCGAAACATCTTTTAGGAAATAACCATCTGCACCAGCTTTAATGGCATTGAAAATATTTTCGTCGTTATCAAAAACGGTAAGCATAATTACCTTAATAAGTGGGAATTTGGTTTTTACAGCTAAAACGGTTTCGATACCATTCATTTTAGGCATTTCAATATCCATTAAAATAAGGTCAACCCGACTTTTCTCCAGTTTTTCTAATGCTTCTATGCCATTGTTTGCACAAAATTTAACGTTTAAATCTGTTTCTAATGACAGCTTTTCTTTTATAGCTCGCTGCAAGAAAATGTTATCTTCTACGATGGCTATTTTAAGCATCTAGTGTTTTTTTAAGGATGATCTGGATTTGGGTTCCCTCGCCAACATTTGATTTTAAAATAAACTCACCACCAATTTCTTCTATCCGTTTTTGCATGTTGTACAAGCCATTACCGTTGTTACTATTTTGAGGGTCGAATCCAATTCCATTATCTGTAATTGAGATGGCTAAACCAGATTTTTCAATTTTGGTTTGTATGCTTATTGTACCGGCGTTGGCATACTTAATAGCATTGTTTACGGCTTCTTGAATGGTTCGATATAAATTAATGCCTTGTACCGATGAAAATTTAATACTTTCCAAATGTTCATCTACTTCGAATTTGAATTGGATGTTTTCTTTTGCAGTTTGCGCTTTATCTACATAATTTAAAATCCTTAGGCGCAGATCTTCGAAACTTAGTTCGTCATTGTTTAATGCCCAAACAGTATCACGTAGCTCAACAATAGCTTCTTTTGTAAAATCAGAAATGTTATTTATTCTATCGTTAATAGCTTCATTTTTAGCATCTGACATTAATGTTAACGTTTCCATAAAGGAATTGATAAAAGTAAGCTGAGAACCTATATTGTCATGCAAATTACGGGAAATGTCTAATCGTTGTTCATGAAGGCTATTTTCTGCTTCAATTTTAAGAATTTCTGTTTTGAGTGTATGTTTTTGTTGCTGTTGCTGATAAACATACAGACTTGCAGCCAAGGTCAATAATGCTATTCCAGCAAGACCGAAGAGCCATAGATTTCTAGTACGTGCTTCATTTTCTTTTTTCACTAAAAGCAGTTTGCTCTTGTTCAGCTGATTTTCTTTTTCCTCGGTTTCGTATTTCGTTTTTAGCTCATTGATCTGTTTTAAACTTGTGGCGTTGAGTGCGCTGTCTTTGTACTTTTCAAACTGTTCAAAGGCTGCATTACCTTCATCGGCTTTTCCCATCTTAATATAGAGGTTTACCTGCATGCGTTTAATGCCCTGCATTTCGCCAACCATATTTTGTTTTTTTACAATTTTCTCTGCCGCTAATAAATCTTCTTCTGCTTGCGTATATTTTTTTTGCAGCAGATAAAGACTATGCCTATTTACCAATAATGAAAGTTCTGTGTAGGCATCGTCAGTACCTTTATAAATATCAATGGCTTTGTTTTGCCAGGCTATGGCCTGCTCAATATTATCTTCTTTTTGAGCAATGGTCGATAAGTCTTCGTAAGCATGACGCAAGGCTCTTTTATCCCCATATTTTGCCGATATTGGAAGTACTTGTAAAAGATATTTTTTCGCTTCAGCGTAGTTCTCCAATCCCGCTAATGCTTTAGCAATGTTTATCCTATCAATGGCCATAGAATAAGCATTGTTTTTGCGTTCGGCTATTTCAAGTGATTTCTTATTGTATTCGATAGATTCTTTAAACTTGTTAGTGTATAAATACATGGTGCCAACTGTGGCATAAGAGTAGGCCAAATCCTCTTCATTTTTTAATTCTTCCCTTATTTTTAAAGATTTAAAGGCGTATGCTAATGCAGGCTGATACTTTTGTTGCTTAAAAAATGTGATCCCTAAATTCATCATTGCTTTGGCTACGCCCGATTTATCTTTTAAAGTTTCATAAACTTTAATAGCAGCTAAGTAACTGTTTTCAGATTCTTTCATCTGCCCAGTATTGTCGTAGATATTACCTAGATTGTTATACATATGGGCAATACCAGTAGTATCATTATTCTTTTTGTAAACTTCAAGTGCTTTTAAAATATGTACAAGCGATTCGGTATAATTGCTAGCTCTTCCAGCCAGTTCGCCATTTAACGAATGTATTTTACCCATACTTTTTTCCAGATGATTCTTCTCTGAAATTTGTAATGCTCTTTTTAACAGCTGCTTCGTTTTTGGAATGTCACTGGTAATAGATTTTTGGGCAGCCGTCAATAATTTGTCGACCTCTTTTTGCTCGCCACTTATTGCATTATTTTTCTGGGCATAGTTTGATAGCCATAGAAAGATTAGTACGAGCGTACAAGATATTTTCATCAGGTAGTTGTTTTTAGTTGGTTTGGTTAAATCTTGCTCGCTTATATCGGCAATTTTATACTCAAATATATATTTATTCCTTAAATCTATAAGGGAAAGGTATTGATTTACATAAACTTAGGCGCAGCAAAGAAATAATTATTTACAGCCGTTAAATTTGACCTTTTAAATGGTTGCTGTAAATAGGTAGAAATACCTATTTATTAAATGCGATTGGAATTGTGTTTAAGTGCAACGTCTTGTTGTAATTGTTCAATCTCGTTCTCTAATATTTTAAGATGATGTTGATGCTTTTTTTCAATTTCTAAAAGCTGGAGTACTTTGTTACGAAGAAATGTACTTCGTTTTTTATACTCACTAACGATTAGCTTCTCATTAGTGCTTCGTTTTAGGGAAATTTTGGTTAGTACAAAATAGCTAAAGCCAAATAATAAGATTGTACCTAGAGAAATGATAGTTGCCTGCATGTGGGGTATGTTAGGTACAACGAAATTCGAGATTAAAGTAAAGCTGAACCATAAGCACAAATACTTATTTAGCTTATCCTATAACCGAATTAGAGACTGAGGAACCGATTTCCTTTTTCGTAGTTATATCTGGTCTTCAGATTCTAGCTCAAAGGTGTAATATGTTAACACATGAGATTTGATATGCTGTTTTACAAGGTTTCTCGCACAATTAAATCAAACTTATTGCGTATCTTCTCAAGGGACTTATTCCTGATCATGTTTCCTGCCAAATATCCCATTTCCTTAAAATCGGTAGAGAGAACGGTAAGGCCATTGAGTATAAATTCATTGATAGGTGATTCGTTAAAAGAAATTACGCCTATGTCTTTGCCCAAGATATATTTTTTTTGTTTAACCATTTTCAGAATACCAAAAAGCTCTTCATCTAGTTGTCGGTTAAGAATCACGTATATTTCGTTCGGTTTGATATTTTCTGCATCGAACTGAGTAAAGCTGGCGAAGTCTAACTGATTTTCCTTGCAGAATTTTTGAATACCTTTCGAAATTAAGTTGTAATATAAACTATTAGGCGAACAGACCACATTCATTTTGTCGTACTTAGTTACTAATTCTCCCTTTTCGCTTAGAGCATCATAAACGTCATTTTCGAAATCTTGGTAAATAGCACCGAAGTTACCAGGGAGCTTGTCTACCAGTTTATCTAATAATAAGAGTTTACGGTTAGGGATTTTTTTTAGTATTTGAACAAGTTTGTCTTGTATCGGTTTCTCCAATCTAAAATTCGCCGAGATAATGAAAAAATCATAAGCATTTATATTGTTCTCAACCATTTGGGCAAAGAGATCTATGTCTTGGTCATGAAGAATGATATTGATATCTGAACTATTGCCAAGCGAATCTTTTAATGCTTGGTAGGTGAGTAACTTATAGGCCGAGAGCTTATCGAAAATAACCAATACTTTACTATTTATATGTTTTGTGACATTAATATAGAAACCTATTCCATGACTGGATTCTATATAATTCATCTTTCGTAAAATAGAATATGCCTTTTTTACTGTTCCCTTAGAAATACCTAGTTCACGGCTTAGAACATTCATCGAAGGCAGGGCATCTCCATTGCTCAGCTGTTGATTCTTGAGCTGTTCCTCAAAAGAATTTAGTAGTTGTTTATATACTGGAATGGCAGATTCTGCCTCAATCTTAAACCTCATATCAGAGATAAAAATAAAAAAGTTTGCAGAAATAAAAAGTAAAATCTACTTTTGAGTACCACACCACACCACACCATTGGTTTGGATGCAAATAAAATTTAACCAAATAAAAACTTAAATCTAGTCTATAGCTTGTCTTTTAAATTACACCACACTACAGTGTGCTTAACTTGATAAGAGCTATACAAAATTGAGATTAAATGAAAAAGATGAACAAAAACGTATTGGACGGACGTTCTATGTACCGTAAAAAATGGCAGTACTTGCTCGTTTTACTGTTCTTGCTGCAGGGCAACGCATTATATGCCCAATTGCAGTTAAAAGGAACGGTTAAAGATTCTTCAGGTGCACTACCGGGAGCGTCTATTTCTGTGAAAAATGTAAAAAACAAGGCCGTAACTGCTGATGCTAGTGGCGCTTTTGTTATTGGTGGTATTTCCGCAAATGATGTGCTTGTATTTTCGATGATGGGTTACGTTTCTCAGGAAATACTGGTAGGCAACAAGAAAGAGATCAACATTATCATGCAGGCTGCGCAAAATGATTTGAACGAAGTGGTGGTTATTGGCTACGGTGCAGTAGCTAAAAAAGACCTAACTGGCGCAGTTAGTTCGGTTGGGGGAGAAAAAGTAAGTAAAAGGAATACGACACAAATTTCTGAAGCTCTGCAGGGAGCAGTAGCGGGCGTGACAGTAAGTAGGTCTAGTTCGGCGCCGGGAGCAGGCGCTTCTTCTATACTCATTAGGGGGGTAACTTCTATTCAAGAAAGTAGTCCACTAGTTATCGTAGATGGTGTGCCTGTATCTAGTATCAACGACGTTAATCCGCAAGATGTAGACCAGATTTCGGTATTGAAGGACGGAGCTTCTTCTTCTATTTACGGTTCTAGGGCTGCGGCAGGTGTGATCCTCATTACCACTAAAAGAGGTAGCCGATCTGGTGTGAATATAGATTATTCTACATTTTCTGCCATTGAGCGACCTACTAATATGCCAGATTTTGTTGGTGCAACTCGCTATATGCAGATGCAAAATGAACTGGCATGGAACCAGATTGCCAATCTTCCAAATAATGAATACTCCATACATCCGGCACAATTAGTTGCCGATTATGATGCGCTACATGCACAAAATCCAGATAAATACCCTAATACAAAATGGCTAGATTACATCTTGAAGGACAATGCTTTGAGGCATAATCACTTTTTGAGTATATCTGGCGGAGATGAGAAAAGAAGAACGAAAATCGGTATTGGTTATGATAATTCTGGAGGCTTGTTCAAGTATAATCTTTCTTATGATCGGGTTACCGCAAGGATCAACAACGATATCAAGATTAATAAATATATCTCAGCCTCGGTAGATGTTTTTTCAAATATAGAAAAGAATGTAAACCCTTCATACAGTCCATCAGCACAGATGCGTTATGCAGCACCAATTTATGCAGCTGAGTATTTGGATGGTCGTTTGGCAGAAGGTAAAACGGGCACCAATCCTTATGGCTTATTAAGATATGGAGGTAAAATTGATAAAGGTGGAACCCAATTGGGCGGACGTGGGGTGTTGGATCTTACACCATTAGATGGCTTAAAGCTATCGGTGATATTCTCTCCAGAGTATAACTTTTCAAAATCTAAAAACTTCTCATTGGCAGTTCCTTATACTCAATATGATGATCCTTCAATTATTTCTGGTTATATCCAAGGAGCAAATACCACTAGCCTGTTAGAATCAAGGGGCGATAGTAAAAAGTTTACCACTCAATTGATTGGAAATTATACAAAGTCGTTTGGTAAGCATAACCTAAATGCAATGGTAGGTTATGAGAACTTTTATTCTTTTTACGAAAACCTTACTGCATCGAGAGATCAATATGAGATGTCGTACTATGGATATCTAGATGCAGGACCAAAGAATTTCGTTAACAATTCTGGAAATGCTTACGAGTATGCCTACCGTTCGTATTTCGGAAGGTTGATGTACAATTATGATAATAGATACTATATCCAGGCCAATTTAAGATATGATGGTTCATCAAGGTTCCATAAAGACAACCGTTGGGGAACCTTTCCATCAATTTCTACAGGATGGGTGGTGAGTGAAGAAAATTTCATGAAAAATATTCCCGTAATTTCTTATCTGAAGTTGAGAGGATCTTGGGGACAGTTAGGTAATGAGCGTATTGGCAATTACCCATACCAATCTACCTTAGAGTTTAATACACCTGTGTTGTATCAAGGAGGTAATGTCATTGGCGTACAAGGTGCTTCGGCATATCAATACGTAATTAAGGATATTTCTTGGGAAACTACTGAGTCTATCAATTTTGGAATAGATGCACAATTTTTGAAAAATAGGTTAGGGCTATCTTTCGAAGTATATAAGAAAACAACTAAGGATATGTTGCTTGCCCTACAGATTCCAACTTACATGGGTTTTTCTAACCCACAACAAAATGCAGGAAAAATGCATACCAAAGGCTGGGATTTGGAATTGAACTGGAACGATAAAATCAATGAATTTAAATATTCTGTTTCTGCTAATCTCTCAGATTATAGGTCTGTAATGGGCGATTTGAGAGGGACTGAATTTCTGGGCGATCAGGTAAAGTTTGCAGGAAGTGAATTTAACGAATGGTATGGTTATAGGAGCTTAGGTATTTATCAGACCGCTCAAAGTGCAACTAATTCACCAAGAACAGCCAACACTATTACTGCTGGAGATTTACAGTATATGGATATCAGTGGACCTAATGGTGTACCAGATGGAGTAATTTCTCCAGAGTTCGATAGAGTGTTGTTAGGTGGGTCGTTGCCACGTTTCCTTTTCGGAGCCAACATTACAGCTTCTTATAAAAACTTTGATTTGGGTATCGTATTGCAAGGGGTAGCTAAGCAAACGGCAATGCTTTCTGAAGAGATGGTACGTCCCTTAAGGGCACAATGGTATAACATTCCAAACTTTGTAGATGGAAATTATTGGAGTGTTTATAATACTGCAGAACAAAATGCTGCTGCCAAATATCCAAGGCTGTCAGACGCTACGGGAGATAACAATTATGTCATGTCTGATTATTGGCTATTTGATGGGTCATATTTGAGGATAAAGAATATTTCGTTAGGCTACACTTTTGATCGCATTTTTGGGCAAAAGAGCTTAATCAAGGGAGCGAGGTTATACACCAATGTTTCTGATTATTTCACATTCAGCAAATACCCAAAAGGTTGGGATCCTGAAGTAAGCCGTACAGGTTACCCTATCACCAAATCAATCATATTTGGTCTTTCAGTAAAACTATAAGTAGACTATTAATCTAAGGAAATGAAATTAAGATATTTAGTATCGATATTAGGGATGTTATCATTAACATCTTGCACAAAACTGGATCTTCATCCTTTGTCAGAAGCGTCAAACGAAACTTGGTATAGCAATAAGGCTCAAATAGAAATGAGTTTGAATACGCTTTTTTTACATCAGTTTTGGCCTGTAGTAAAAACAGAAATTCCGACTGCTACCGCTGCATTCGATGAATTGGCAGATGACTGGACCAATAGAACAACACTACTTTCTTTTACCAGTGGAACTTTCAACAGCCAAACGGCAATGGTCGGTGGTATTTGGTCATATAGCTACAAGGCTATCAGTAGGGCCAATACTATTTTGGCTAATATAGATAGGGCAAAATCAAATTTGAGTGATCAGGACTATCGTAAATATATAGCTACTGCGAGATTTGTGAGGGCTTGCCAATACTCAAGGATCATAACCCTATTTGGAGATCCAGTATATTTCGATAAAGAATTGGAGCTAGAGGAAGCCTTTAAATTGGGAAGAACTCCAAAGGCAACCGCACTCCAGAAAGTATACGAAGATTTCGATTATGCGATCCAAAATCTTCCGGTTGATTTTACTGGAAATGAAGTGCAACGAGTATCTAAAGGAGCTGCATATGCAATGAAAGCAAGGATTGCCCTGTACATGGAAGATTGGCCTACTGCCAAAAGTGCTGCAGAAGAATGTATCAAATTAGATAAATACCGTCTATATCCTTCTTATTCTGAATTGTTCTTGTCAAAAACTAAGAACTCTATAGAATCGGTATTTGCGATACCAAGATCTGTCGAATTGAGCTCAGATTTTAATGCGGCTTTAAGAGGCGGAAATATTACGGCTTACCTTCCTAGAACTGTTGGAGGAACGAGCACAGGTAATCCATCATGGGATTTATTCTGTTCTTATCTGTGTACGGACGGTCTTCCCATTGATGAATCACCTTTATATAATCCTAGAAAACCTTTTCTAAATAGAGATCCTAGGTGTAAGGCCACTATTGCAGAATTTGATAAACCGCATTTGGGCTTCACTTATAGTCCGCATCCAGATTCGGCAAAGGTATGGAGTTATACCAGTGGTATCTACATTGCCAATAAGGATTCCAAAGCTGGAGATCAATATGCTTCTTACAATGGTTTGGTGCTTAAAAAAGGGATTGATGGAGATTGGACGGACGACCTTCAGGCAGCTCCAGACAAAATACTGATGCGCTATGCCGATGTACTTTTAATGTATGCAGAAGCTAAAATTGAGATGAATGATATCGATAATTCCGTATTAAATGCCATTAATCAAGTAAGAGCAAGAGCTTATGGCGTTGCGGTAGGTCAAACTTCAGCATATCCCGCTGTTACAGCCACTAATCAGATTGCATTAAGAAAGCAACTGAGAATGGAAAGAAGAATGGAAGTAGCATTTGAAGGATTGAGATATTTCGACATTAGACGCTGGAAATTAGCAGAAAAGGTAATGAACAGACCCAATTACGGATTATTAGCTGCAACTAATGACCTCCGTACAAAATTGGTAGTTCCCGGTTTGTGGTTTTTCCCAGGAACACCAAATATTGACGATGACGGTACACCTGATTTTACTACGATGAACCAATCGTTGATCAGAAAATTATCTACAAGGGTTTTTGACAAGAGCAAACATTATCTATGGCCAATTCCGGCATCTGATATTATCATCAACCCTAATTTAAAGCAAAACCCTAATTATTAATCTATAAGCTGGAATAGCCATGATGAAAATAGTAAAACTTGGATTGTTGATGTTCCTATGCTGTGCTTTGGGAGCTTGCTCTAAAAAGAAAGAAGCTGAACCAGCACCTGTGGTAAAAGAAGACCCAACAAACTTGGAGGGTATAGATCTTAAGTTAGGAATGAATTTGGTGGGTATCATCACTGATGCAAAAACAAAACAACCTGTTAAGGGAGTAGCCGTGAGTGATGGTTATAGTGTGACACAGACAGATGAAAAAGGTGTTTATCAGTTAAGTGGCGCTTCAAATGCAAGGTTTGTACATTATGTTATTCCAGCTGTAGCTAAAGTGCAGATGAAAGATGGTTTACCCGATTTTTATATTAAGATTGATAAGAAGGAAAAAATATTCAGGCACGATTTTGCAATAGAAATGTTAGAAGGCGGTATAGAAAAGAATTTTACGCTTTACGCCGTTGCTGATCCTCAGGTAAGGACTAATGCTGATCTAAGCCGTTTCCAAAAAGAATCAATGGTAGATATTAACAATTCTGCCAAAACCCATAGTAATGTTTATGGATTAATGTTAGGAGATATTATCTATGATGCGCCTTCATTATTGCAGCCTATGAAAGCATCTGTAAAATCAGATTACATCAAGCTGTTTCCGGTGATAGGTAATCACGACCATCTCCAAACCAGTACCAACGATTTTGATGCCATGATGGGTTATGAAGATGTTTATGGCCCAGTAAATTATTCTTTTGATAGGGGTAACGCACATATTGTAGTGATGGATGATGTGATGTATACTGGACAGCAGGATTATACTGCAGGGTTTACCGAACAGCAAATCAAATGGCTGAGAGAAGATTTGAGGTTTGTAGACAAAGATAAGCTCCTTATTTTGGCGGTACATATTCCCTTGCGTAACGGTAGTAGTGTAACGAGGCTAAAGGATGCTCAAGCATTGATGTCCGAATTTAAAGAAGTGCATGTCATGTCCGGACATACCCATTATAACGAAAATGTACTGGTTTCGGCCAATACCTACGAACATGTACATGGAGCCGCATGTGGTGCTTGGTGGTCAGGTACGATCAATGCTGATGGCACGCCAAATGGATATGGGGTTTATGAAATCTCAGATAAGACCATCACCAACTGGTATTATAAATCTACCAATTATGATAAAAACTATCAGATTAGAATGTATCCTGCCTTTTCTTTTGGTGATCTTTCTGGATACGTTACAGCCAATATTTGGAATGTAGATGATGCTTGGAAAGTGGAATTCTTTGAGAATGGCGTAAAAACTGGCGATATGAGTAAAATGGTAGATTACGATAAAGCTGCTTACCAGTTTTTTAAAGGATTGGGTAAAGCAGAACCTGCTACAGCAAATACGTCTACCACTT
The DNA here is from genome assembly GCA_029959615.1 of Flavobacteriaceae bacterium PS02338. GTDB lineage: Bacteria > Bacteroidota > Bacteroidia > Sphingobacteriales > Sphingobacteriaceae > Pedobacter. The sequence goes on from JASCOD010000001.1 coordinate 1,695,710, forward strand.
GGTTTCGTAGGCCTGATCATATCTTTCATTACAGACCACAAAATGCTAGTGCGCAATATATGGTCAGAGCAACAGATCGTTTCGGAACCATTTATGAACAGACCCAGATGATTTCGGGATTAAGTGCCTTCTTAAATTATTAAATACTCAAAATTTAAAGATGAACAACAATAAGAGATACAAATGGGAGGTGCTCTTCCTTTTATGGGTCGCCTTTTTTCTCAACCAGGCAGATAGGCAAATCTTCAATGTGGTACTGCCATCCATTAAGGCAGACATGCAACTTAGCGATGTCGAAATAGGACTAATTGCTACAGTTTTTAATTTGGTTTTTGCGTTATTTGTTCCCATTTCTGGTATTCTCGGAAATAGCTGGAGCAAGAAATGGATTATCGTTTTTAGTATTGTCTTATGGAGTGCGGCAACCATGCTTACTGGTGTAAGCTCCACTTTGTTGATGTTCATTTTGTTCAGAAGTACGGCAACAGGGCTGGGTGAGGCTATGTTTGGTCCGGCAAATTACTCTTTGTTGGCAGGTTACCATAAAGAGACTAGAGCTTTTGCCATGTCAGTTCACCAAACAGCATACTATGTTGGAATTATCGCCAGTGGATTTTTAGCTGGCTATATCGCCGAAAATTGGGGCTGGCGTAATGCATTTTATGTTTTTGGTGCCTTAGGTATAATTCACGGTATCTATATGATTTTCAGATTGAAGGATAAAGCTAGTAAGTCTTCAATAGATGAAGAAAAACCTAAATTATCCGAAGCCGTATTAATCTTGTTTAAAACGCCTACGGCTTTTATTCTTACCATAGCCTTTAGCGGATTGATATTTGTTTTGGTAGGCTATCTGACTTGGACACCTACCTATCTTTACGAAAATTTTTCACTATCACTTTCTCAGGCTGGTCTAATGTCTATGTTATTTACGCACGTTGCAGCATTTGCGGGAATTTTCTTTGCAGGCAAGATCTCAGATAGATTGGCAGAAAAATATCCGCAAAAACGAATGCTGCTGCAGGCGATAGGTTTACTTGTTGCCATACCTTTTATCTTGTTGGTAGGGCAATCTACCTCCTTGTTGCCAGTATATATTGGTTTGGCAGGTTTTGGATTTGCAAGAGCTTTTTTTGATGCCAATACCTACTCTGTGCTATTTGATGTAATTCCTGAGAAATATCATTCTTCTGCTTCGGGTATGATGCAGATGATAGGTTTCTCTGTCGGTTCTTTATCCCCTTTGGTGCTAGGTTACCTCAAGCCACATATAGGTTTGGCTTCGGGTATTTCTCTATTGTCGGTAGTTTGGTTGCTATGCTCCATTATTCTGTTTGTTGGCTACCGCAAGTTTTATAAAAAAGATTTTGAAAAATTACAATTGACATTGAAGAAATGAGTTTTCAAAAACATTTTAAGGTAATTGATGGCTATAATAAATGGCTGAGAGTAAGTTTTGTGCCAGAAATTGGAGGGCGAATTATGCAGATTAGCTTAGGAGCTTACGATTTTTTGTTCAACAATCAATCGTCCATAATTACCGAAAATTATCAAGAAAAGGCAGCAAATGGTCAATGGATTAACTACGGCGGAGAAAAACTTTGGCCTGCGCCTCAAGGCTGGGGAAAAAACACACATTGGCCTGGTCCTCCAGATATAGTTTTAGATGGTGGAATTTTTACACTAGAACAGCATGATAACGAATTTTATTTGGAAAGTGAGCTAGATCCCTATACAGGATTGCAGGTATCGCGAAGGGTGTCATTAGTGGAAGAACAGGCTATCATTCAAGTAGATTGTGTATTTGAGAATAAGAGTGATGAAATTAAGGAATGGGCAATTTGGCCAGTAGCTCAATTACAAGCAGAGAATTTTGAAGATTATTCTTATGAACTCATTTTGCCCTTAGCAGAAAAAAGTAATTATCCAATGGGTTATCAAGTGATGCATGGTTTGGTAAATAACCCTCAAATACAGGTAAAAGAGAAACAACTTCGGCTCAATTTTCAATACCTAATCGGAAAGATTGCTGCCGACACAGATCAAGGGTGGGTGGCCTATGTAAATAGAAGTAATGGAAAAGTATACGTTAATTTTTTTGAAACCGAACTAGATCAGCATTATCCAGATAATTCCAATGTACAGGTATGGACACAAGGTAGAGGAATGATTTATTCTAGGGACACCATTAAAGAATTTCCAAATAACATTAATCAAAATCCACCTTACTTAGAGATAGAGTTGCTGTCGCCATTGAAACCTATTCAGCCGCAACAAAAGGTAGTGTTTTCTTACCAAATAGGTTTATCTACCGTCACGCCAGCAGATCCTATTCAACATATTGATCGGGATAGGATTACCTGTTTGCCGCTTACGTTTTCAGATGAAGGTGGCTTTCTTTTGATAGAGGCTTCCTATGGTTTTTTTGAGGAAAAGCACATAGAACTGAATATTGTAAAAAAGAAGACAGGGGAAATATGGCATCAAGAACAATTTAAAGTTAACCCAAATAGCCCATTAAAGCTATATCGTAAAATAGAAATCGGAGAATTCAATTTAAGCGAGCTATCGGTAGCATTAACAGAAACAAAACAAAGTAATAACGAGGTTGATAAAAAATGAACGAATTTAAAGATAAAGTAGCGCTGGTAACAGGGGCATCGCAGGGATTGGGGAAAGGTATAGCCTTGGCATTGGCCAAAAAGAAAACTACCATCATAGGTAACTATATCGGTGACGATAAAGTTGCGGAAATAACATTAAAAGAGTTGAGAGATTTGGGGGCAGAAGCCATCATGATTAAAGCTGATATAAGTAAACCAGCGGAAGTAGAGCAATTGTTTCAAGAAATCGAAAAAAGATATGGCAAACTTGATATCCTGGTTAACAATGCAGGAACTTCACAGGCAAAAGACATTTTCGAGTTGGATTTCGAAGATTGGAATAGAATGATGGACATTAACTTGGGAAGTGGTTTTCTATGCTCTAAAAAGGCAATGGAAATCTTCAAAGTGCAGCAATCGGGAAGGATCGTATTTGTTTCCTCTTTGGTTGCGCAGCAGGGAGCTTTGTACGGACATGCACACTATGCCGCTTCAAAAAGCGGTCAGTTGGGCTTAATGAAAACGTTGGCCAGAACAGGTGCGCCTTTTAATGTTACTGTAAATGCAGTAGCTCCTGGTATCATCCATACCGAACTTTTAGAGAATATACACGGAAAAGATGGAATAGCTGAATTAGCTAAAACTGTTCCATTGGGTTTAGGATCAATAGATGATGTTGGAAATGTAGTTTCTTTTCTATGTAGTGATGAGTCTAGATATCTTACCGGAGTAACCATAGATATCAACGGAGGAATGTATATCAGGTAGTCATGAAGAAAACGGATACTATAAAAGTAACATGGCTGGGACAAGGTGGTTTCCTGTTTGAGTTTGATCAGATCAGGCTAGTCGTAGATCCTTATCTTTCAAATAGTCTTGCAAAGCGTGGGATAGAAAGACTGATAGCAATTCCTATTGCGATAGAAGTCCTGCAACCAGATTATGTGTTATTTACCCATGATCATGCCGATCATTTTGATGAGGAAACTGTAGCTTTACTTACCAATCGCTACCCAGATTGTAAATTTATTGGTCCCCATAGTGTAGCTGATCATTACGAACAGTTGGGTTTTAACTCAAAACAATTTCAAACTTTAAATAAGGGAGAAACATATCACGGGTCATCATTTAGTGTAAACGCTGTTCCTGCTTTTCATACCGACGCCTACTCGGTGGGGTTTATCTTTCACTACCGTGGACATCAGATTTATGTTTCTGGTGATACCTTGTTGGATCCCCAGTTAATTCCTCTATTGAAAAATGAGATAGAGGGAAATCTATCACTAATGATGATTTGTATTAATGGAAAGTTAGGTAACATGACAGATAAAGAGGCGGTTGACGTAGTAAAGGCCCTTCAATCAAAAACTACGGTACCCATGCATTATGGAATGTTTGAATCCAACACCGTCGATCCTGAATTCTTTTATCAATCAATTAGCAAATTAGGGCATCAATGTGAATTGATGGTTCCTGGAATTACCAAAATATTTAATCTATAATCCTAAAAATACCACTTTATGAGATTTGCTACAATACTGCTATTATTAACGAGCTGGTTTTCCAGTTTTGCTCAGCAAGACAGCTATTTATTAAGCACTGCTTTAGGCAAGCTTAGTTATACCAAGGGAAATATTCAGATGAACTTCAACAACGGTTTGCCTGCTACTTCTGCGTCCGAATTGAAATGGAATTTAAAGTTAGAAGATCCCGAACGAAATTTCGAAACTATTGCCCTCCAGAGTTCTGGGCAAACTCCTGTCATTAAAAAAAATAATGGAGGCTTTGTCATCTCTTACGCTCAACTAAAAAAAGAGACTAAAATTTACCAGATAGCGCTCGATATTATTTTTACCACCCAAGATCAAAAGTTTAACCTGTCATCTAAAATACGCAATAATGAAAAAAAACTGGTAGTGGTAGAATTCGAAGGGCCTATTATAAGCGGTATCAACTTTAAAATTGAGGACTATAATCTGATAATGCCAAATGGCGTAGGGCAAGAATTTGTAACTACACCAACGCCTCAGATTGCTGCTAACAAGGTAAGTTTCAAAGGAGGTCTTTCATGGAACTTAAATAAAGTAAATGGAGATTATGAACTGGCTGCCCATTATCCATCTCGTTTTGCAACCATGCAATGGTGTGCATTTAAAGGAAAAAATGAAGGACTTTATTTGGGTAGCCATGATGTTAAACACGGCTCTAAAATATTTAACGTGAACTACCAAGAGGGCAAAAAGCAATATGAATTTTCTTTCAGCCATCAGGTAGCTGTACATCCCCAAGAACACTATGAGTTTCCTGCTTTGGTGGTTTATCCTTTCAAAGGGACTTGGCATCAAGGAGCTGATGTTTATCGTAAATGGTTTAATACATCTATGCCTTTGGTAGAGGTGCCAACTTGGGCTAAAAACGCTTCCGGTTGGATGCTAACTATCCTAAAGCAGCAAAATAATGAAGTGATGTGGGATTATCCAGCCCTGGCCGAAATGAATAAACTTTCGGTAGAAAGAGGCTTGGATATTATTGGGCTGTATGGTTGGGCTCACGGAGGACACGATAGATTTTATCCCGATTATTATCCAGATACCTTGATGGGGGGACAACAAGCATTGGTTAAAGCATTGGCTGCTATCAAAAAAGCAGGCAAACGTTCCATCATCTATGTAAACGGCCAGCTAATGGACCAAAATGGAACCAAATATTGGGACTCAATCGGCAAATCCATCAACATTGTAAAAAAGAATAGAGAGCTCGACTACCAGAAATGGCATAAATACAAAGATGCTCCAGCGAGGTTTCATGGCCTAGCTTGTTTAAGCGCCGATTTATGGTACGAAAGAATGCTTCAACTGGCAAAGGAAGCAAATGCTTATGGTGCAGATGGCATTATCTACGATCAGCTAGCGGTAACAGCACCTAAATATTGCTACTCTACAAGCCACAATCATAAAACACCAGAAATAATGTACACCGGCGATAGATATGCTTTTTTAAGGAAGATTGCCACAACGATGAGTACAATTAACCCTGATTTTATCATCATGACAGAGGGGCTAAGTGATGTGGTTCTGAATTCGATTGCTTGGTTTCATGGGTATGAAAATGGTGTTTACGTACCTACTCAAAAGGAAATTGAAGGCAAGTACAGCAAAACAGCCTATAGCTCCGTGTTTCCCGAAATGTTTAAATACACGTTTTCTGAAATGTTGACTACTACTCGAAATCCTTCTCCGGTAAATAATAGGCTAATTTTGAACTACGCTACGATATACGGTTTCCGCCAAGAACTAGAATCTCGATACGCCGCAGATGTTCGTTATCTGAAAGAAAATCGTATCCCTGTGCCCGAAGATTATGCCAATGTAATCAGCAAGCCAGATCTAGAACTGGTTACTTCTCAAGATCCAATAGCAATGAAAACCTACACAAAGGCAATCATTGATTTTCAGCGGGAAAATGCCGATCTGTTATGGCATGGCAAATATATAGATGAAAAGAAATTTGAATACAAGGGCAATCAGATTGTAGCCAGAGCTTTCGAGAACGGGAACCGAATAGGTGTAGTGCTTTGGAATTATGGAAACACGGCACAATCATTTACCCTTAATGTACCAGGTTATGTACTTGAAACTGTAACCGAACCGGGCAAGGCTGTGGTAGCTATAAATGAGCCACTGGCAGCAGAAAGTATTCGATTGATCACATGGAAAAAAGCACAATAAAATGAAGATTACAGGAATAAAAACATTCATTTGCCACTCTTACCGTACCAACTGGGTTTTTGTTAAGGTACTTACCGATGCGGGAGTTTACGGTGTTGGTGAGGCTACTTTGGAGATGAGGGAGCTAACCGTAGAGACGGCAATAAAGGAGCTAGAAAGATATGTAGTTGGGAGAGATCCACATGATATAGAAGCGATTGTACATGATGTTTACAGAGATGCCTATTGGAGGGGAGGTGTGGTGTTAATGAGTGCACTAGCTGGAGTTGAAATGGCACTTTGGGATATTAAAGGAAAAGATTTGGGGGTGCCAGTTTACCAATTATTGGGGGGCAAAGTGAGAACTTCAGTACCTTGCTACGCCAATGGATGGTTTGCTGGAGCAAAAAGACCGGAAGAGTTTGCTGAGAAAGCAAAAATTGCGGTAAAAGCAGGTTTTAAAGCATTAAAGTGGGATCCTTTCGGCAAAGAATATATGAACATAGACCCCAAAGCGCTAAAGGAAGCTTTGGATTGCATCAGGGCGGTAAAAGAAGCTGTGGGAGATCAGGTTCATCTAATTATCGAAGGACATGGTAGGTTCAATGTGCCTACGGCTGTGAAAATAGGAAATGCCATTCAGGAATTCGATATCCTGTGGTTCGAAGAACCTATTCCACCGGATGATAAAGCGGGAATTGCCTGGGTACGCAAAAAAATCAGTACACCAGTTTCTGGAGGAGAAAGGCTATACAGCAAGTACGACTTTGTAGACTATTTACGAATGGAATGTGCCGATTATTGGCAACCAGATGTTTCTCATGCTGGTGGGCTAATGGAACTGAAAAAAATTGCGGCTATGGCAGAAGCACACTATATTCCAATTTGTCCGCATAATCCTAGTGGACCTATTGCCAATGCGGCTACTTTGCAATTGGCAGCATGCATTCCAAATTTTTATTTACTAGAAACGATGTCCAATGACATTCCTTATAGAAACGAAATTAGTACCGAAAAAGTAGCTTTCGAAAATGGCGAGATGCTAATTGGAGATGCGCCCGGTCTAGGTATCGATATCAATGAGGAAGCCATATCCAAATATCCCTATGAAGCTAGAAATCTTCGCCATTATCAAGGCAATTTAACGGATATCAGACCAGTAGATCAAACACAATACTTTAATTAATTTCAGATGAAAAGCTATCGTTATATTTTGATACTATTTTTAGGTTTGGTACTAAGCGCTTTTAGCTTAAAGGACCATCCTTCAATCTACTTTTTTAACGGTTCGGATAAATCGCTTAAAGGAATTACCGCACTGCAAAATAGTGTGCTTAAATTAGAAGGAAGTGCCCTAAATGTGCGGACTAAGCAAGAGGAAGAAGCACCAGGGATTGAAATCAAAGGAAACTGGGATCTATCTAAATGCAGCCAACTGGTGTTGGAAATTACTAACCACGACCTATTGGGAGATTTGCCGCTAACGGTGGTATTAGAGAATAAAAATGCCAATATGGGCAAAAGAAAAGGCGTTTTTTTAGACCGTATTTATATTCCTGCGCAAAAAACAAATAAGATAATAATTGATCTGCCAAATACATTGCCACATCCAGAACTGGACGAACAGTTGTTGGGTATGCGAATGACACCCTTCACTAAATCTGGACTGATTTCCAATATAGATTTAAGTGAAGTCGTTTGTTTATCGGTATATGTTAATAAGCCTAGATATGATTGGAATTGGAGCATCAATTACATTAAAGCTGAAATAGGAGATAGGAAGCCGAATCCTGCTTGGATGAATTTGGGAGAGAAGGATTTTTTCCCTTTTATTGATCAATACGGACAATTTAAGTTTCAAGATTGGCTGGGGAAGATACACCATGACCAGGAATTACAAAATGCTCATCAAAAGGAAATAGCTAATTTGGAACAATATCCCGGACCAAACGAGCGATCCAAATTTGGAGGCTGGAAAAACGGGCCGAAATTGAAAGCTACTGGTGCTTTTAGGGTAGAAAAAATAGAAGGCAAATGGTGGATGATTGATCCAGAAGGCTACCTATTTTGGTCGCATGGAGTAGTGAGGGTAACACCGCACTCTGCAATTACACCGCTAGATGGCAGAAAGCATTATTTTGCTGATCTTCCCAAAAAAGATGATTCTTTCACTGAGTTCTATACCACACATGATGAATTACTGAAACCATATTATACCGCTAGAAATATTGATAGTACCTATGATTTCTCAGCAGCTAATATCAAACGCAAATACGGAGAAAACTGGCGTGAGATTTATGCTTCTCTAGCACATCAGCGGTTAAAAAGCTGGGGACTGAACACCATTGCTAATAGCTCTGATAAGCAGATTTTTATGCAGAGGAAAACGGTTTATACCGATAGAATTGAATTGAAGTCGCCTTACATAGAAGGCAGTAAGGGAATGTGGTGGAAGTTTAATGATCCCTTCGATCCGCGGTTTACTAGTGATTTAAGGAGGCAGTTGTTGGAGCGGGAAAATGAACTGAATGATCCATGGTGCCTAGGTTTTTTTGTAGACAATGAAATTAACTGGGGTGGCGAAGCTACTTTGGCCGAATGGACTTTACAATCTCCTGCAACACAACCCGCAAAACTTGCTTTTGTACAAACGTTAAAAGATAAATACAAAACAATAGCACAGTTGAATAGCGTTTGGAAAGCTAGCTTTAAAGATTGGACAGCTTTGCTAGAATCTAGGGAAAAAGTTCCCTCTGGTTCAAAAGCAGACTGTATCATCTTTAGTAAAACGATTACCGAAGCTTATTTTAGTAAAGTAAGAATTGAATTTAAAAAGGTAGCGCCTAATAAGCTCTACTTGGGTTGTCGTTTTGCCAGATCAAATATCAATGCGGTAACTATTGGCGCTAAGTATTGCGATGTAATGAGTTACAATATTTATGCACATACACTGGATAATTTTAAGCTGCCTAACAACCTAGATAAGCCAGTATTAATAGGAGAGTTCCACTTCGGGGCACTAGATAGGGGGCTTTTTCATCCTAGTTTAATTAAAACACAAAATCAAATAGAGCGAGGACAGGCCTATTTCAACTATGTGCAATCAGCGTTGAAACATCCAAATATCATTGGTACGCATTGGCACCAATTTGCCGATCAGGCGACAACAGGAAGATTTGATGGGGAGAATTTTCAGGTAGGGATGGTTGATATTTGTGATACGCCATACTGGGAAACTGTTGAAAAAGTAAGGGAAATAGGTTATCGCCTGTATGAAATTAGGCAAGGTAAGAAACTGGAAAAAGGCAAATCGCCCTACAGTGATTATATCGATTACTAAGCTATGATGACAGTAGGATTATTTGTGCCCTGTTATGTAGATCAGTTCTATCCAAAAGCGGCAATTGCCACGCTAGAACTGTTAGAGAAGTTTAATGTAAAGGTGAGTTTTCCGGCAAAGCAAACTTGTTGTGGTCAGCCTATGGCTAACTCTGGGTTTTCCCATTTGACGCAGGCTTCCGATGAGTTATTTACAGAGGGTTTTGCAGAATTTGATTATATCGTTTGCCCTTCCGGAAGTTGTGTGCTCCATTTAAAAGATCATCTACATTCAGTAAAACATCCTCAAAAAGCAGAGGAGATTCGCTCAAAAATATATGAATTGGTAGAGTTTTTAGTAGACATTCTGCAGGTGCAAGATTTGAAAGCAAGGTTTCCGCATAAAGTTGGCGTACATCAGAGTTGTCACGGTTTGAGAGGGCTTAAGCTGGCGCAAATGACCGAATTGGTAGCTCCCGGATTTTCTAAACCTGTGCATTTATTGAATATGGTAGATGATTTGGAAATTATCAGCCTTTCTCGTAAGGATGAATGCTGCGGATTTGGTGGTACATTCTGCGTAACCGAAGAGGCGGTTTCCGTTAAAATGGGGAAGGATAGAGTTGCTGATCACGTTTTAAACGGAGCAGAATATATTACAGGAGTCGATTTATCTTGTTTGATGCACATGGAGGGAATATTGAAAAGGCAAGGTAGTATGGTACAGATAATTCACATTGCAGAAATTTTAAACGCCAATTAATCATTTTAAAAGAGCGATGAAAGACCATTCAAGATTGTCGGAAGTTTTTAATGAAGACGAACAGCGGGTAAATTGGCACGACGAAACACTGTGGTGGATACGGCAGAAGAGAGATAAAGCAGCCAATATGTTGCCCGAATGGGAACTGCTAAGGGAAAATGCCTCTCAGATTAAGCATCACACGCTTTCAAATCTGGCGAACTATCTAGAGCAATTTGAATCAAAAGCATTGGCTAATGGTATAACAGTTCACTGGGCCGCAAATGCAGTCGAGCATAATGAAATAGTACTCTCTATTTTAAATAGAAATGGCATAGATCAGATTGTGAAAAGTAAGTCGATGCTAACAGAGGAGTGCCATTTGAATGCTTTTTTGGAAAGTAATGGTGTTGGAGTGGTAGATTCCGATCTGGGAGAACGTATTGTGCAATTGGCTGAAGAACCACCAAGCCACATCGTATTGCCCTGTATCCATAAAAAGAAAGAAGAAATAGGAGAGCTGTTCCACAAACACCTAGGTACCGCTCATGGTGAAGCTGATCCTCAGGTGTTAACTGAGGCCGCCCGACAGGATCTCAGAAGTGTTTTCCTGACCAGAAGGGCTGCTTTAACAGGTGTTAATTTTGCGGTAGCCGAAACCGGAGAGATTGTCATTTGTACCAACGAAGGTAATGCAGATATGGGAGTACACTTGGCAGATATCCATATCGCATCAATGGGTATCGAAAAAATTATTCCAAAAAGAAAAGACCTAGGCATCTTTTTAAGGTTGTTGGCTCGAAGTGCAACTGGTCAGCCGATTACGACTTACTCTAGTCATTTTAAAACCCCTAGGTTGGGACAAGAGATGCATATGATCTTGGTAGACAATGGTAGAAGCCGACAGCTGGGAAGGGAAGAGTTTAGAAACTCGCTCAAATGTATTCGTTGTGGAGCCTGTATGAATACCTGTCCAGTTTACAGAAGAAGTGGTGGACATAGCTATCAATATACTATTTCGGGCCCTATTGGTTCTATATTGGCTCCAAATTTAGATATGCAAAAACACGCCGACCTGCCTTTTGCTTCTACACTTTGCGGTTCTTGCACTAATGTTTGTCCAGTTAAAATAGATATTCATAACCAGCTATACCAATGGCGACAAGTATTAGTGGCTGCGGGTAAAACTACTGCTACAAAACGCTGGGGAATGAAAATAGCCAGTACACTTTTTGCGTATCCTGCACTATTTGGTGCGGCAGGAAAGTTAGGACGTAGTTTGATGAAAATTACGCCTTATCTTTTTAAGAATAGATTGAATCCCTGGTATCATCAAAGAGAAATGCCTGCTCCTCCGGAACAGTCTTTTAGAGAATGGTATAAAAAACAAAGGAATAATAAAGATTAGCGGAAGATGACAATGGCAAATAGTAGAAGTAAAATATTGGAGGCAGTAAAGTTAAGTCAACCTGCATTTTCGGAAATCATAACAGCTAACATTCCTCAATCTAAAGAAAATCTTCCTGCTAAGTTTGCAGGGGCGTCTACGAATGTAGGAGGCAAATTTATTCAGTTAAATACACTAGAGGAGCTTAAAAGCTACATTGCCGAGAACTTTAAGAGAACAGGGATCATCTTATCTGATATCGTCGAATTATCAGATTTCTCTGTTCTAGAAATCAAAGAAATGGATCCGCACAGTTTGGCAAATGTAGAGCTAGCAATTCTTAGGGCCAACCTCGCTGTTGCCGAAAATGGTACTTGCTGGTTGCCAGAGGAAAATGCCATTCAAAGAGTTTTGCCATTTATTACGCAGCATCTAATAGTAGTTGTTTCAAATGATGCCTTCGTACCTAGTATGCACCAAGCTTATGAAATAATCGATCAGGATATTTATGGTTACGGTGTTTTTATAGCTGGCCCATCAAAAACAGCTGACATAGAGCAATCTTTGGTTTTAGGAGCTCATGGACCCAGATCTATGACGATATGTTTGATCCAAGAACTCAATAATAAAGAAAAACGTTAAGAACTACAGAAATCGGCTATTTATAGCAGTAATCACGTTTTAATTTAAAAAATGAAATTTGTTAGGCTACGAAGTTTTTGGATTTACACTAGGGTTTAGTCCCTTTGATTTTTGGTGTTCTAAGCTGATCTTCATTTTGTCTATGGCCCTATACAATAGTTTATAAGTGCCGCCAATTTTAATCTTTAATAGGTCTGAAATTTCCTGATAACTCAATTCTTCCTGATAGAATAGATATATAGCTTCCTTTTGTCTTTCCGTCAAGTCTTCCATCAATCTCTTTAGCAATTGCTGATGGTAATCTGAATTGTCTTTGGGAAGGTGAAACTCGAAGTGGAGGATGTCTTGTCCATCGCCAACATAAAGTTCTCTTTTTGTGATGCTTAATTTATTATAGATAATATTCCTTAACGATTTTAACAGATAATGTTTAAGGCTAGACGGTCGATTGAGATTGTGTTTGTTTTGCCAAAGCTTTACAAATAGGTCTTGTATAGCCTCTTCAACAAGATGGCTGTCCTGATTTAGCCTTAGTCCATAGTTAAATAACGCACCATGGAATTGGTTATAAATCATTTCAAAAGCTTTCTTGTCTCCTGCTGTAAATTGATCCCAAATTTCTAGTTCATTAAGCTCTGTCATGCTTAATATTTATTTAGATTAATTATAAATAATATGCAATTATAAAACTTATTAGATTAAATGAGAAATGAAATATGTTAAAAGTCTAGGGACTTTGGCTATATGAAAGTCAAATTCCCTAGACCTTTTTCTATTTTGCAGTGATATTTTGACTTGTTTTTGGGGTATATGCTAATAAAAATGATTTGGAACGCTGTGCCTCCTTTTTCAGTTTTTCAGGAGTTTTACTGTCCTTGATCACTGTATCTAATGCAGTTAAGATATTTGCTTTTTCGTAAGAATACATGAACCATCCCAATGCTTCGGCAGCAGTTAACCTCAACCCTTCATCTTCGCTATTATCCACTAAAATTTTAATTACTTCTGGAATCTCCTTATGGTAACTGTAAGTACGTAAAGTAACTACGTTGAAGCTTCTTTTCTTAGCTTCTGCCTTTTTATCCCCAATTAAAGCAGCATCTTTTTTAACCTTCTCCACAGTATATTTTTGTCTGTCTATCAGTTTCTGGATTTCTGATTTGCGTGTGCTGTATTCAGGTTTGTTAAGACTAGTTTGAAGTTCTTTGATTACCGTTTCGCTATTCATGAAAGAAAGCGTGTTGCTCAAGTTGTAGCTCACACGTTTTGATGCCCAATCTTCAATGGCTGATTTTACTAGCGCAGGTACATATTCGTCCCCACCAAAATCACCTATTAAGTTTACCGCTTTACGACGGATATATTCGTAAGGATCATTTACGGCATCATTAATTACCGTTGCAAAATCTGCCGTATTTAACTGACTTAATATGGTAAAAGCTTGTGCTCTGGTAGCCGCAAAATCAGTATTGTAATAGGTGTCTTTGATTAGCTTGCTGGCTGAAGCACCTTTAGTTTCTGCAATTTTGTAAAGCGCAATGGCTTGTAAATCTGCATTGTTAGATTTTAGTAAATCTACCCAGAATTGATGATTGCCATCGTAATTTACCATCGCTTGGTTGTAATCAACTGCGTTGTTGCTGTTGTACGAGAAGGTAGGATCGCCGATCAGATGTGTCTCCAAAAATGCCTGCTGTTTAAACCAATTTCCAGCCCTAACACCTTGGTTAAGCAAGCCAATAAGGTTGGTAGTCCAAACATCCTGTAAAACGTTGATAGAATTAGCCATAGTTAAAATGGTTTTCCCGTTTCCGAAAATGTAATGACCAGACATGTACTCGTCTTTATGGAAAGAACCGTTATAGCAATTATCTAAAATCACCATTCTTGCATTTGGAGTAATTTTATCAATATCTTCCATGTAAATATTGCTATTCACTTCAAATAACGAATCTAATCTCACTACAGAATCAACCAAAGCATCATCCATCCAAGCCATTGGTACACCTAGGGTAGCTTGGAAACGCTTTTTGGTTTCTTCTACGTCTCTTCCATCACGTTTTGCCATTTGTATTTTATTACGTAAATACCTACGTACGTTATCGATAGACGGTTGAGGAAATGAAACATTTGGGGAGCCACTCACCAACTGCATATCAGAATCTCCATGCTGATGGAAGATCGCTAAATCCAAATCGGGGCGTTGTATTTCTGCTAATAACCCAGATTTAAGATCGCCCTGCATTCTAGAGTTAATGAATTTAGCCGAACCTCCTGGCTTAAAAGCCAAAGGCAATTGCTCTTTTAAAGTTACCTGTTCGCTAGCCCATTGCGTTTGCGATTCAGAACCATAACCCATCCCGCTGTAAACCATTAGCTGGTTTAGTTTATTCTGTTCGTTTTTTTCGGCAACAACTTTTTTCAGGTAGTCTTTAATTACTTCATATTTGGTTTTGCCCTTTACATAAGAAGGTTTGATACGAGCGGTATAGATATCCATATGGATAACTGGTATAGCGGTAGGAGATAAGCTATAATAGAATAGATCTGTTCTAATGGTATCCTGTTGGAGATAATCAAATTTCATCGAGAAATCATCGTAAAACCGATCTGATGGTACCGCTGCTTTAAAGCCGTTTTTGGTCTCATCTAATCTATACACCGAAGTAATGCGTTGCGCATGCATAATCATAGGAATTGGAATGTCTCCTACAAGCACCGCACCTTCCAGCCTAGTTTTTTCTTTGTACAGCTTTTGAAGTATCGATTTAATTTCTTCCGGTTTTTTCCAGTCGTGAGATACGATATAAGTACCCAATCCTTGTTTTTCAAGGGCTGTTTTATAAGCCGTTAGTTCCGCTTTGGTTTGTGCATAAGTTTTGGCATCCACTACTATGGCAAATGTAGTGGCGGTATTTGTTTTCGAAGGATTTTCAATTTTTTGTGCTTTTGCATTGAAGCCTGCCAATGCTGCAAAAGCTAAACTAAAACCAATTTTAATGTTTCTATTCATGTTGTTTTGTTGTTTTAATAAAAGGCACCTAAACTAAAATTGAAGAAATTTCGACTGCCTTGTGCCGTACCATAAATTGGAGCGGTAATATTGTGCATATAGTTGTAATCTGTGCTAATGAAAAACCTAGTAGTTTTTACACTTTTTAAGCTGAAATTATATTGGAGTTGTAAGCTTGAGGTCAAATAGTCGGTGCTTAAATAACCATGGTCTGGGTAAAGTACTTCTCTTGCAGCTAAGGTTCTATCGACGGTAATAGGCACAAAATGTAGCGATTGAGATAGGTTTTTACCATAGCCAAGTCTTGTACCTACTTGAAGTAAATGTGTACCAAGTGCGAAGCTTTTAATTCCTCTAAACCAAACTTCTACATTACTTAATTGTTGAATAGAAACTGGAATAACGTAGTTTTTATCCACCGAGAAATAGTTAACCCCAGCTTCAGCCAGCCAATTAAAATCTAGAGCTGATTTCTTCTTGATCAAGGTATAGGCTAGTTGAGCATGATCAGAATTGGCGATGTAAAAATCAGCCTCTAATATCGTTTGCCATGTTCTAGTGGTAGCATTATAAATTTCGTGAAATTCAACGCCAGTGTCTTCTTTCCGTTGTAAATCCAATGATAAGCGATGTAAGTATTGCTCATTTTTGAAGTTCAGTTTGGAAGAGAAAGCGTAGGTTTGCTGTTTCCAAGTTCCAGATTTTCGAGGGATTGAACTGCCCTCTGCTACTTCTTCATCCCCACTTTTATATCCAAAATTGTTTAACCACTCTATAGTATTTGTTTTGAGATGGTATTGGATATTTCCACCAAACCACTGACCTTCATAAAACCTAGAAGCCGAACTAGTGAAAGTGGTAGGAAGTTCCATTTGTCCCAATCCTAAAAGCCGGTAGATACGATGGTTGATGATGGTATTCTTTGTCTCAAGAGAAACGTCTTCGCGATAACGCTCGTAAATGCCATTCAAACCTAGAGAGTGTTGATTGGCAACGTTCCATACTAGAGCAGGAGAAATCTTGATGTTATTGTTAGTCGCTAAAGGGCGGGGATCGTTTTGTCGAGCACCCGTTGCTACATTTAAGTCGGCACTTAAGCCCAAGTGTATTTTTTTGTTAAGCAGTGCTGGTGTGCTTATTTTCAATTCTAAAGCATAAAGTTGTTTTTTCCAGTCTCCACCAATAGAATCTGCCCATAAATAAGGTGTACCTCGGTAAGGGTCCAATACATCGTTTAGTCGAACTTCTTTTTCCCATTGTTGGGTGTAGCTGAAACGACCATAGAATAATGATTTACCTAGTTGGAGGTATCTTTCTGTTTCGAAATTTAATTGCTGATTATTGGCGGCTTGCTGAGCCAATTTGTATTTACCGTTGATGTTTTGATAACGTAAGGTAGTACTACCGAAAACTAATAAACTGTCTTTAATTAAACCTGCCGCATTTCCACTATTATTCCAAATCGCCTGATAAGGAAGTGAAACTTTATAATATGGAAGTAAAGCACTAGTATCTAAGGGCACATTTTGCGCCCTTAGATTAGAATAACCTACCATAAAGAATATCAGTAATAAACGGCAAAATTTCATCGATAATCTATTTATTCCCAACTTTTTGGAAGGATGTTTTTAGTAACCGTAAAGTCTTCGGTTGAGTTATTAGTGTCTTGCAATACTCTACGACCATTTACGGTTGTACGTACTTTACGTACAATGGCTTCCCTTACATAGGTTCCAGAGCAATATTGAAAGCCTGCATCTAACGAAGTAGGGAAACGTTTGTGAGTTGCGGCGGTAGCATTGGCATTTGCTTCAACAGCATCTATAATTACCGATCCAGGTACTTCCATAAATAATCTGCCGTTCGTACTTCCTGGCTCAATTATCTGTCTGTAAGACGCTACATTTTTTGATTTGAAAATTACCATGCTTGGACCGAAAACGGTAGCTAACCAATTATTTGTTGAGGTAGTAAATAATACTAAATCCATATTTGGTACGTCTGGATTATCAACATCTTTACCCGTTGTAGCTACGTAACCTTCGAAATCAGAAACACCTTTGCCTAAATCCAATGAATTTACATTTCCATTCGCATCGGTTTTATGGTTAATGCCATTGCTAGAAACCACTATTGATTGACCAGGTTGGATTGGATGAGATTTTCCAGTACCTGGAATCATCCAAACAGTTGTTAAATAAACATTGCCTGCGCTTTTATCGAAGTTAAAGATGGCACTATTAGCAGTGATTTTAGCGCTTCCACCACTTTCACCTAAATAAAGGCTATCTGCATAAATTACTTCAGTAGAATTGTTGTAGATTTCATAAAACTGATCAGTGAAATAAGTACCGTTAGAAGGTGTTCTAGATCCAGTATAATAGATTTGTTTGAATACCAATCCACCAACAGCACTGCCACTTAATTTAAGATTTAAATTACCATTTGCAGTAATCAATTGGTTGGTAGCAGAAGCATTTAAGAAAGCCTCAGCCTCAATTCCTGTTAGTGTTAACGCATCGGCAGCGGTTAATGTTCTTTCTACGCTGATTTGATAGTTACCAGGGAGCAATTGAGAAAACGTAGCTATACCCTCTGCATTGGTATTAACCGTCAATTTATTATTGGTAGTAGAATTGGTTAAAGTCACTTTCGCATTTGTGGCTTTCGTTTGCGCATAGGTGTCAGGATAAGAAACTGTAACTGTATATTCTACTGTAGGCACTTCAGAAGCTGTTTTTTTACAAGCCTGAGTAGCCGTTAGTAATATGGAGAGCAAAAGTAAAAGGTAATGATTTGTTTTTTTCATGATTTATGAGGATTTAAAATTTAATACTGATTTCGGTACCGAAGAAAAGTCGAGGATTACGGCGGCTGTATTGCCCCATCCAACGGGTACTTTCCGCTAAAGGGCGGTCCATTAAAACGTTATTAGCAAAGAATGAGAAACTCATCGCTTTGCCTATTTCTTTGGTTAGCCTAAGGTTAAATAACCAAAGCGGTTTCCATTTTTCTGTGGTATAATATTCTTGGGCGATATTGAGGTTGAGCTCGTTATCATTAATGGTCGTTGGACTATTGCGCTGTTCTTCCGTCAACCAAATAATGTTGCCATTGCTGTTTTGTATGTACCCTATCGGGATAGATTGGTAACCTAGATACTTGTTTTGATCTACCCAAATAGTTTGAGCTGCTAAAGTAACAATCAGTCTAGCTTGCGGAATGTTATGGATGATTCTCAGTGTAGTACTCGCTCTGGTGTATTCATTTCCTCTTCCGCCGTCATAAATAGGAACTTTAGAAGGTTCGGCTCCTGAATTTTGGCGCTTAACAATATAATATCCAGTATTGATGGTTTGCGTGTTTAACCAAGCCCCATTCAATACGAAAGATGTTCTAATTGGCTCAAAACGCCCTAAATCCAAATCAAACTCAATACCTTTATTCTTGGTGTCGATGTTATTGGTTGGTTGATTATAGGACGCAAAGAAATTATAACTGCTACCGGGCGTAACGGTTGGCGGTTGTCCAGCGGGGGCAGAAGCCACCACATAATTTGTTACTGGAATTAAAGTAGAGGTTTGTAAGGTTGAACCAAAATCATAACCATTTTTGATATGCTCCTTGTAAAGTGTTACCCTTAACTGTCTGCTCCCGAAAAGCGTGTAATCCAAACCTAATTCGGCTTTATGGTTGGTAGCGATTTTAAGATTGCTATTATCACTTTTAAATCTTCTGGTCGTTACAATCAAAAGCCTTTCTGCCGGATTGGTAGCATAGTAGTTAAAATTTAAAAGATCAAAATAAGCATCTTGAGGATAGAGGTAAAGTAGGGTAGGTGCTTTAGCAGTAATACCATATCCACCTCTAATGTTTAATGTTTTGGTAAGTTGATACCCAATATTAAGACGTGGCGCTACTACTGTCCCAATCCCACTTTTTAACAGTTGCGTAGGTTGTATGTTATCATATCGTAAACCTAATTGCATGCTTAAATCACGATTAAATAGCTTTCCAGAAATCTGATCTTCTACATAGAAAGCCAATTGGTTTAAAGCAGGAATATCTTGGTAAGAAAACGGACGCATAGAGCTATTTCCACTTAAACGTGGAGGTCTAGATTGATCGAAACTTTTACCTTCACCATAATTGGCATCGGTGCGCCACTCTGCACCCATCAAAAAGCGATGGTTAAAAGCTCCAGATTTTAAATAGAAACTGTTGGTAATTTTGGCAAATAAGTTGAAAGGTTTTCCCTCTATCCATACTTTGCTCAGATATTCGCTGGGTACGTACTGACCAACTTTGGTCGTATCGTTCATGGCATCAGACATTGGGTAGATGTAGTTGCTAATTAAACTCTGCTGATAACCTTTTTGTACCGCATAATTAGCACTGACGTTATATTGCAATACCCTTGCAAACTTTTGATTTAAGCTCCATTTTCCATTGGAAGTAAATCGAAATGCATTGTCTTTTGCGCTGTTTTCAGTTAGTGTTTGCGCATCATCGGGATCTTGCTTTAACTCATCTAAGTTCATTGCATAAGAAAAACTCGTAGAAGTAAACAATGGCTTTTCCTTGAAAAAGGTGTTCGAATAGAGCAAGCTTCCAGTAAGTCTGTTATAAGCATCGTAAGCAAATCTTTGATCGGAGAAGGATTTGGTATAATCTAAATCAGCATTAAGATAACCTGCCTTTTTACCGAGATTAAACCCCTTGCCGAACCACAGTTGATTAAGTGTAGGGTTAACTCTTGCTTTAAGTTGAAAAGGAGTTTGTCCGGCTTTAGTTTTAACCAATATGGCACCATTCGTGAGATCTCCGTATTCTACAGAGGGTACGCCTCTAATTACTTCTATCGATTCAATGTTATCTGCAGAAATTTGCCTTAAATCGGTGCCACTACCAGTACTGGTAGAAAAAGAAGCATTTGCGCCTGAACTTGCAGGGTTCAATACCTGCAGGTTGGCGTTGTTTGATACCGGAGCTCCATTAACAATTACTGCGGTACCTAAACTTCCCATATTGTTTGCATTAATTTGTCGAAGAGCCGTTTTATTCACGTTAGAAAAATCGGGATTGCTAGCTAAACCGCCAGGTAACAGTTGTAGCACATCGGCTAAGCTGGTAGCCTGTAAATGTTCGATCGCTTTTTGAGATATAATTGACGCCGTGGCCCCACCAGATTTTTTTTCTGTAGCAACTACCTCAATTTCTTTTAATGCCAAGATATTTTCGTCAAGGTCAAAATCAGCCTGATATTGGTTATAATCAATAACAAACAATTCTCGTTCTTTACCAACCATTGTTAAAAACTGAACCGCAATGGTGGTTTTGCCGGCAATCAAATCCTTAAACTGATAATAGCCACGATCGTCGGTCATGACACTTATCTCCAGTTCTTTTACTAATACCGTAGCCATGGCAATAGGCTTATTGGTTTTATTTTCTCTTACATAACCAAATATCATCGGTTTTTTAGCAGGGCTGATGTTAAATAGGTTACTGCCAATTTTTGGTGAAACTGCCAAACTACTAGCATTAGAGCCGGCTTCCGTAGGCGAAATTGAAGCAGCCGAATTTGGTTTTGCGATTTCTTTATCTCGAGATCTGGTAAGCGTATAATAATTTTTCCCCACTGCATTCCAAATGATGCCAGTGTGCTGTAAAGCTTTGCCTAATAAATATTCGGTGGTATGTTCTGTAATTTCATTGGTGTCAAAATTCACCTCTATACCTTTTACCAGTTGATGCTCATAGGTAAACTTTACGTTCTTGCTTTTTGCAATCAGTTCTAGGATACTTCTTAATGCCTTTTTCTGTTGGGCAAAAGTAATTTGGCCTATAACTAAAAGAAGTGTAAGAAAAAGCAGTTTTCTCATTATTTGATTTCCTTTAATAAATAGGAGCCATCTTTTTCCTGCAGACTTGTTCCTGTGATGCTGGTTAAAATTTGTAAAGCTTTTTCACGATCGTTAATGGGAAGCACACCGTCTATTTCATTTTTTAAGATAGTAGTGTTTTCAACTTTTAGCACTATTCCATAAGTGTCTCTGATGAGACTAATGATCTCTCGAACGCTTGTACGATTTAACAAAACCGTTTGCTGTTCCCATTCTCTGATGAGGCGTAGGGGCTTTCTGCTGACGGTCAATTGATCGTCATTCATGCCTGATTTGGCACTTTCTCCTGGTTTAAGTAATATCTCGCTTTGTTTTTGGATAACTTTAACAGAGCCAGATAACAATTCTACAAGCGAAGAACCTCTACGACTACTAATGTTGAAAACTGTTCCTAAAACTTCAACCGTTACTTTCTTATCTAGATGTACGGTAAAACGTTCTCCATCCCTAATCAAATTGGGGTTTTTGTTGATGTGTTTAACGTTAAATTTAGCATCGCCCTCAGCCCAAACCTCTCTTTGTAAGTTTTTAGCAAAATTTTTATCGTACGAAATAGAAGAGTTAGGACCCAACAACACCCTAGAACTATCGGGTAATAATACCGATTTACTCTCGCCGTTACCACTTGCAACATATACTAAAGAGGTATTTTTATGATAAAACCATATGCTATAGCTTAGGCCTATTAGAACTAGAATAGCAGCTGCATACCTAAAATAGCCAAACTTAGGTTTAGGGCGATGTGGTGTTTTTGTCGCTAAATTTTGTTCTATTTTTTCCCAAAGTGCATCCTTGCCATTAATATGTATTTGCTCATCTTTTGCAGGCAAGTTTTTTACAATTTTTATCGCTTTCTGTATCGTATCATACTGAATTGGATTTTCAGCAATAACTTCCTGCCAGTATTTATCCATCTCCCGATTTGGTTGTAATACCCATTGTTTAAAATGGGGGTCTAGCAGAAAATCGAAAAGGCTATAGCCTGCGTATTTACGTATGTTTTTTGCCATTGTAAAAGGATCTACACTTACAATACAGTTTTATAGTACCCATTTATCCCATGGGTATGAAATATTTTTTAATAAGATTAAATTTAAATAATATAGATTGGGAAGTGATGGTAGAAGCCTAATGTGATGTCGTATAAATTCTCGTTTATTGTTACGAGAGACTGTATAGTACACACAAAGACTCGAAAAACAGAACGATATAAAACTTTCTTATCCCAAACTGCCGTTCATGTGACGTGCTACGGTATAGCCTTAATACTTATAGGCAAGCACTAGCAACACTACGGCAACGGTGGAGTTGAGGTGGATTTGATGTGGAGTAAATGTGGAGTTGAGGTGGACTTATAAGGTACAAGTAACTCTCTAAATAGGCTGAGTTTAGCGCAGATGTTAGCATCTGCCAAGTCAGAGGTTTAAAGTTAGGGAATTTACTTCGTAAACCTATAAGCCTGAGTTCGATAATTAAAAAGCATCATAACCCTCTCTATCCTTTGGGAGAGCGTCTGCAATATTTTTATTTTAATTCTCTCCGTCTGAGAGAGATGCCCGAAGGGCAGAGAGGGTGATTATTAGCTATAAAAAACTTTTCTCCGATGGGTGTGGGTCATCACCATAACACAAACACGTCACACAGTACAAAATGATTGGTAATGAACACCAACCATAAGGTAATATGAAGGTGAAAGTGATAGGAGAAGCCTATAGTGATATGCTAAAAATTTAAGTTTATTGTTTTGAGAGACTGCATATCAAAATAATACGCTTTTTCTTTGCTGAAAAATGCTTGATTGAGGTTTAGAGGCGGTTTCCTGTTGATGGCATTATTTTAGTCTACGGGTGGTACTGCGGTTGTTTCGGAGGTAATGGACAACCACAGTAAAAGATGGGGCAACCCAACCAAAATGTTACTAAAAATAATTAATCATGAAAATTAAGTACTTATTATCTATTCTATGCTTTGTTGCCACAATGGGTTTAACACGCAGTTTTGCCCAAGCACCACAGCAGTTCAATTATCAAGGGGCGGCTCGTAATACCAACGGAACGCCATTATCCAATAAACAGATTAATTTGCGTATCAGCATATTGGATGGTTCTGCAGTAGGAACTAGCCAATATTCAGAAACTCGCAGTGTAACAACCAATCAATTGGGTTTGTATAGTGTAGCTATTGGTAGTGCTGGAGCTAGTAATACTACAGGTAGCATAGCAGCCGTTACTTGGGCTACTGGACTTAAATATATTAAGGTAGAGGTAGATGTTAATAATGGTAGCGCTTTTACCACCGCCGGTACGGCACAACTATTAAGCGTACCCTATGCCATATATGCCGCAACTGGTGGATCTGCTGGCAGCAACACCATTCTTGGTGGAAATGGAGCACCTGCAGGCGGTTTAGGCAATAACGGAGATTACTACATAGATAACGCAACAAATACCATTTACGGGCCAAAAGCAAATGGGGCTTGGCCAGCTGGCAAAAGTTTGGTGGGCCCACAAGGTAGCACTGGTGCAACGGGTGCTGTTGGTCCGGCAGGTCCTCAAGGTACGCCAGCGACACCAAACACGGCTAGCAATGGTTTAACTATTGCCAGTAATGACATCAAATTGGGAGGAACTTTAACCGCCCCAACAACCCTTACCACAAGTGCTGCAAATACGCTTGCCCTAGTAGGCTTGCAAACAGGCGCATCAACAGATAAAATTTTAGTAGCTGATGCCAACGGCATTTTAAAATCAGTTGATAGAACAACATTTGATGCAGATTTAAGGCTAGTTGGTACGGGCAACCACCTTACTTCGGATGCAGGTGTGGGAGGCAACGGTACAAGTTTAGGTGCTGGCTCGTACAATCTTGCAATGGGTAGTGCCGCTCTTGCTAACATTACCACTGGATGGAGCAATATTTACTTTGGGCAAAAAGCTGGTGAAGTTAATAGTACAGGTAGTTCCAATATAGGAATTGGCGATTTAGCGTTGAACAAAAATACCGTAGGTGAGAGCAATATTGCCATAGGGGGGTCGGCAGCGTACGATTTGGCAGGTAATGGTAGCGATAAAAACATTTTTATAGGTGAGGCTGCTGGTAGGACCTTAACTGGTGGAAACAACAACACTTTTATAGGGGCAGCTACCTATCCTAAAGGTGGTAATATTGTCTCTAACCACTTGAATATTGCCAATCAGATTTACGGAGATAACGGCAAGATTGGTTTGGGCTTGACTGTGCTTGGTCTGCCAACGGAGAGACTGGACGTTGGTGATGGAAACTTACGCATCAGGGATATCAACACGGTAACTGGTACATCAACAGATAAAGTGGTAGTAGCTGATGCTAGTGGCGTTTTAAAATCAGTTGATAGAACAACATTTGATGCAGATTTAAGGCTAGTGGGTACGGGCAACCACCTTACTTCGGATGCAGGTGTGGGCAACAACGGTACAAGTTTAGGCACAGGCTCTAATAACATAGCCATTGGACCCGGAGCTCTCGCGAACAAAAACTCGGGAAGCAATACTATTGCCATAGGTGCAAATGCAGGGAGAGATAACAGCGCCTTACACAACGGTACTTTTGTTGGGGTATCTGCAGGCCAGAGTTTTACAAATAGTACAAATAATACAGCGATTGGTCGTAATGCATTCTTAAATAGCGTCCTTGGAAGCGCTAATACTGCTTTAGGGGCATCGGCAGGTGTTAACGTAACCTCTGGAAGTAGTAACATTATAATTGGCTCAAATGCTGGGCCTGGTACACCTGGCAATGTAGATTACCAGTTATATATTGGTGGTGGTGATGATGCCCTTATCCGTGGAGATCTTGGAGCCAAAGTATTAACTATCAATAATACCCTAAAAGTAACCGATTTAAATAACACCGCTACCGCAACCACAGGCAATCGTCCTGTAGTAGCAGATGGCAATGGACAGTTGATGATTGGAGATGCTGTTGCATCAGACTTAAGGCTAGTGGGCACGGGCAACCACATCACACAAGATGCAGGTGTAGGTAGCAACGGTACAAGTGTAGGTACAGGAGCAAATAACGTGGCTATGGGACTTAACGCATTAAGCGCAAATACTACCGGTGTGTTAAATCAGGCGATAGGATTTCGTTCATTATTTTCTAATACTACAGGGAGTAATAATATTTCGCTTGGAGACTACGCCATGGATCAACTTCAAACAGGTTTCCGCAACACAGCTGTAGGTAGTAGTGCTTTGAGTGCTAATGCCGCTGGGAACAAAAATACGGCCTTCGGATCTTTCGCATTAAATGGTATCGAAGGAAGTAATAATGTCGGATTAGGAAGTGAAGCGGGTACAAGTGTAGTAACTGGAGATAATAATATATTTATAGGAGAATCTTCTGGTAACAGTTTGGCATCTGGCGATAGAAATATATTTATTGGTAGTGTTAAACCAGTAACAGCTAGCGAGAGTAACCAATTGTATATAGGTAATACCACTGCAGGTAATGATGCACTAATCCATGGAGATTTTGGAGCCAAAGTATTAACCATCAACAATACCCTAAAAGTAACCGATTTAAACAACACCGCTACCGCAACCACAGGCAATCGTCCTGTAGTAGCAGATGCAACTGGACAGTTGATGATTGGAGATGCTGTTGCATCAGACTTAAGGCTAGTGGGTACGGGCAACCACCTTACTTCGGATGCAGGTGTGGGTAGCAACGGTACAAGTTTAGGGACGGGAAATAACAATATCGCAATTGGTAACCAATCTGCTAAAAGTTTAACAAGTGGTTTCGAAAATCTTGCGCTAGGAACTAACGCTTTAACCGCAACAACCACTGGAGGAGGCAACGTGGCACTTGGAGTTGGAGCTTTAAGTTCAAATACAACTGGCGGTGGTAGTGTGGCAGTGGGGCCAAATGCCCTAAAGAATAGCGTTACGAGTCAGAATACGGCCTTAGGTGCCGAAGCTGGCAGCTATTTTACTTCAGGAGAAATGAACCTCTTTTTAGGCCAGAGGTCTGGTGCTACGTTTTTATCTGGAGATCGAAATATTTTCTTGGGTAGTGTTAAGCCATTATCGGCTAACGTAAGCGACCAGTTATACATTGGTAATACACCCACTGGTAATGATGTGCTGATCCATGGAGATTTTGGAGCCAAAGTATTAACCATTAATAACACCCTAAAAGTAACCGATTTAAATAACACCGCTACCGCAACCACAGGCAATCGTCCTGTAGTAGCAGATGGCAATGGACAGTTGATGATTGGAGATGCTTCAAGTACCAATTCATGGAATACTGTAGGTAATACTGGAACTAACCCCACTCTAAACTTTATTGGTACTACGGATGATGTGGATGTGATTTTTAAGCGAAATGCTATCCAAGCAGGTTTGATTGGTTCAAAAAGCACGTCCTTTGGGCAAGGTGCCTTAAATCCAGCTTCTACCGGAGATTATAATCTCGCTATTGGTGTGAGTGCACTCGCAGCAAACACCACAGGAAGGTATAATGTAGGTTTGGGTGCAGAGGCATTGGTAGAAAACACTACAGGATTGGAGAATATTGCAATTGGAGTAGGTTCATTAGGCAAAAATACCGCAGGAAATTACAATACCGCACTTGGTTCGTTCTCTTTGTTTAATAATGTGGGAGGCTCAAATACCGCTATTGGGAGATTTGCTTTGCTTAACAATACAGCAGGAAGTAACAATACTGCAGTAGGTGTTCAATCTTTACAATCAAATACCACAGGAAATTTTAATGTTGGTATTGGCTATTCCTCTTTATTAAGTAATACTACCGGTGTCAATAACAATGCCTTTGGAATTTCTGCCCTTACTATGAATCAAACAGGAGATAATAATCTCGCTTTTGGTACTGAGGCCTTAAGACTAACCACTGGTTCTGGTAATGTTGCGCTTGGTCACAAGGCCGGAGGTAATGTAGATGGTAGCGGTAATGTTTTTATTGGAAATGAAGCAGCGAGTAATCTCGGTTCATATTTTCCCTCGCCAATAAACAACCGCCTTTTTATTGCAAATACAGGTACTGCAAAACCTTTGGTAGAAGGAACATTCGCTTCAGATGGAGGTACTTTAACTATCAATAATAGTAGTGCCAGCACTACTACTGCAACTGCGCCAAACAGCACCAGTACTTTTAATGTGAATGGTTCTATGAGTGCCGCTATTACAACTGTTAGTGGCGATTATATAGTTAAGGATACAGATTTTACCATTATTGTAAAACCTGCGGCCTCTGGCAATATCAATATTTCTTTACCTTCGGCAGCAGCCAATAAAGGTAGAATACACTTTGTAACCTGTTTTAATGCTGGTACTGGTTATACCGGCAATTTAACTATAAATGCAAGGTACAATAATGGTTTGCCTGGTAGTTCTTACACCAATTCAATAGCTACCCCTAATGTCAGATTTATGATACAAAGTGATGGAACGGAATGGCTCATAATTAACAACTAAATTTCTCAATACATGAAAAAAATCATCTTTTGTTTTTGCACTCTAGTGGTTTGGGGAGTAAAACTTAAAGCCCAAACCAATTTGCCCTATACGCTCAATTCAGCAGGCAGCTATAATAGCTTAAACTCGCAGCTTCATGATTTTAGTATAGGCGAAATGGTGCTGATTGATACTTATGTGGTTGGTCCTTATTTGTTAAGTCAGGGATTTTTACAGCCCTATCTTTTGCCGCTAAGTTCTGCAGCAGACGTGTTTACAGAGAATAATGTCGTTACGCCCAATAGCGATGGCAAAAATGACTTTCTGGTCATCAGAGGTTTGGATAATTACCCAGGCAATAAGCTGAATATCTATGATCGGGCGGGGCGTAAGGTATTTGCCGCAACAGATTACCAGAATAATTGGAATGGCAGGCTTGGTGATAAGATCCTAGCCGAAGATGCTTATTACTACATTATCGAATTGGGTAAGGGGCTAGGGCCGATAAAAGGTTCGGTTACCATTATCCATGATACGAAATAGATAGGTAGGGCTATCCAGAAAAAGGGCTGTTGGGCATGGTAAGTCTTCATGTCCAAGCCCTTTTCTAAATTTAAAATTGATGGAGACTTTGTGCTCTAGAAACGTACAACTGATGAACACCAACCTAAGTAAAATTCCCCTCTTCTAGAGGGGTGTCCAACGGATGGGGTGTTTAATATTGGTGATAACACCGGCTATAAGTAAAATAGCACTACTAAGTAAATAGCACAACTGCTTTTCTCCCCCTTTTAGGGAGAGATGCCCGAAGGGCAGAGAGGGTTACCCAAAACACAATACTTGCGCCAAGTGTGCAGGTATTGTGTTTTGTTAATTCATCCAGCTATAGCCTCATCCAGAATTTTCATATCGCTCTTACCTAAAATTAGTTTTCTATGTTGCTGTCCCCAACTAACTATGGCTTCAATAAGAGGATCTAACGATTTTCCATGCTTGGTTAGCATGTATCTTACGGTAGAAGATTCTGTTTGATCTATATTCCTGTCAATAAGTTTGTTCATTTCCAGATACTTTAATTCTTTGATCAAAGTTCTTGCAGTAATCTCTCCCAAATCTCTTTGCAGTTCATTAAACCGTTTTTCTTTATCGCATAGACTTGCCAAGATTGCTCCTCGCCATCTGCCCCCTATAATATCAATCACGTCCTGGACGTCTCTCAATTGGATTTGCTTTTGTTTGTTTTTCATTGTTGGTAGGTATCCTAAAAGATAGTTGTATTTTATATAAAGATAGCATATGATGGATATTGATGATGTAATTTTAGTTATAAAATTGTCGGAAAATGAACATCACTGTAATAGGAGCTTCTGCCGGTGTAGGCTTAGCAACAGTAAAAAGAGCACTAGAACGAAATCACGTGGTTACTACACTATCTCGTTCCCTAATCTCTTTGCCAGCTAACAACAAACTTAATAAGATACTAGGCAGCGCTACCGACAAAGTGGTGCTACAAAAAGCCATTAAAGATGCTGATGCAGTAATTGTAACCTTGGGTACCGGAAAGAGCATGAAGCAAACAACTTTGTATTCGGATTTTGCAAAACTTTTAGTAGAAGTACAGCAGATTAGTAGTAGTCAAATTCCTTTTATTGTTTTAACAGGCTTTGGCGCTGGAGATAGCGGTAATTACCACACTTTTCTAATGAAACTCTTTTTTAAGTACCTGTTAAAAGAGGTATATAAAGATAAGACCCTAATGGAGCAAATTATTTCCAGATCACAGATGAATTGGACTATAGTGCGTCCTGGAATTTTATCAGGAAAACCATTGACAGAGAAATACAGAATAGAAAACACTTTATTCAAAGGCATTAACATAGGAAGTATCCATCGTGCAGACGTAGCAGACTTTATGGTTAAGCAGGCCGAAAACCAGACATTTCTTAAACAATATATATCATTATCTAATCAATAAATTTTAAAAAATGAGTGCGAACAACTACCTAAAAAAACAAGAAATTCCCTATGTCGTAAAAGTTTTTACATGGATATTGATCTGTGCAGGAACATTCTTTTTCTACGTGTATTCATTCAATCCTTCAATTTCTTTTCCCAATGCCGATTTGTATAGTTATTCGGCTAAAATGGGCTTCGGCAGTGCAGGAGTACGTATATTAGGCAGCGTACTGGCCCTACTGATTTCGGTAATAGCAAACAATCCCAGATGGCTATTTATTACTTTGGTTTCTAGGATTTTTATAGAGCTGGGTGATGCTGTTTTGGGTTTGGCTTTAGATGGCATAACTCCAAATGCTTTTGCCTTAATTGTTTTGGCCGCATTTGAGATTTGGGCTGCCCTTAAACTTTGGAACATAGAAGGGGCCAATGTACAACAGAAGAATTAACAGTTTCTATTTCAGTAATGTGCTATGAGTTTATCAAAGGCAGAGAAAGTGAATTTAAAGATGGAAAATATCTTGCTTTAAAGCAGGATCTATGTGAGGCATAATCCTATGAACTCACATTATTAGAAAAACCTTAAAAGAAAGGCCCCGACAATCGTCGTGGCCTTTTGTATTATGGAGATCAAAGCTAAGATTTAATTAGCTCAAAATAGCATCACATAAACTTGATGAATAAAAAGGTTCAGTCGCTATAAAATAGGTACGAAATTTCAATTGTTTTCAATCCCACTTCTTTAAGGCCTACAACTACCAGCTCTTTAAAAAAATATCCGTTTTTTTTTTAGAAAACGTATCATTTCGATACGCGTTTTTCATGAGATGTGTTTTTGTTATTTATTTGATTATTAGTTGTTTAATATGTGTTTTTGCGTTTGGCATTCTTTTTTATTATAGGTTTTCACTTGCCTTTCTGAAATGAACATAATTACAGTGCTGTTTTAAATTCTTAGAGGTAAAAGGATTAACTTTTAAATGCAAAACTATGTTGAAAATCTATACTGAACACCATGGCTATCATTGTAAGATCTAGCCAAGGTTATACTAAAAACGGATCAGGAAGCTACTCTCTAATCGTTAACGATGGTAACATCTATTTAGGCCCTACATCTACCTTAACGTTGGGAACGATTAACCTACTTCCTGCGCAGCCAAACATTAGCACAGCCACTACTTTTTACCAATGCGTAAGAGTGCTGCCAAGCTTGTTATCCGTTGCCTGCACAAATGCCTCAAAAAGCTATACCAAAATCGTTAACGATGGCAACATCTATTTTGACCCTACATCTACCTCCATGTTGGTAACGGTTAATCAGCTTTCTAAGCAGTTGAGTATTATGGTAGCTACAGAAAACCACCTTCCGCCGGAGCGGAAGCGTGGAACTGAGCTTGCTATCTCGAATAGACCTAATACAAAAAATCAAATAGCTAACCACACATTATTAAAATCAATTGTATGAAGATTTCTAGAATCTTGTCTTTGTTGTTTGTTCTGCAATTTTTCCATTTTGGGGAGGTGTATGCGCAGGGAAATCCAAGAGAACTGTTGCAAAAAATTGAAAGAGCAAAGACTGAAAAAGATAAGATGGAAATCTATGATAAATTGGCAAATTTCTATACGAATATTCCCGATTCTTCAAACAAATATGCAAGTTTAGGCCTACAGTTTTCAAAGAAGCTTAATGACGATTATAGTCTAAAGAAGCTATATTATAAGACGGGGGTATCCCTTATCGGTCTAGGGAAGTTCCAAGATGCTACGACATACCTAGACAGTAGTAAAATATTTGCCCAAAAGACTAAAGATATCTTATTACTTGGTAATGTAGCTAGAGCTAAAGGCTTGGGTTTGTTTTATCAACGGAAATTTGATTTGGCGGTAGAGGAATTGCTAAATGCCGTAACTTATTATACAAAGGTGAATAAACTGACAAGTGTCCCCGCCTGTTTCTCGGTTGTTGGCTTAGTCCATTCTGCTCTTGGTCAAAATAAACGAGCTATAGATTACCAAAAGAAGGCCTTAGAAATGCTCGAAGGCTTGATGGCTGATAGTTTAAAGAATTATAGTAAGGCAGAATTGTTGCAATTTCAAAAAAGCTATATCGATTTTAATGGCAACTTGGGAGACTATTATAGTGAGGTAGGAAATTTTAAGCTAGCTATACAATATTACAATAAGGCACTCTCAAGGGGTGGTGAAGGGATCAACATGAGTACTCATGTGAAGTTGCTTGCCAATGCTTCTGGAGCCTATTATCGGTTAGGAAAAATGGCAAAGGCAGATTCCTTGGTTAGGCGGTCATTTGATTTGGCCAAAAAGAACAGAATGAAAATGCAGACCGGCAATGCCTTAAACTATATGGCGTATTTCTCTCAACATAAAGAAATATCAGATAAATACTATAAGGAGGCAGCTCAAATAGCAAAGTCCACAGGTCAGTTAGATTTGCTTAGGCAAATTTATAGAGATTGGTCTTCAAAATCAGAAGAGTTTCACGATTATATTTTGGCTCTGGAGAAGTTTAAGGCATACATTAAGTTAAAGGATAGCTTAATTACAGTCGCACAGATTGCCAAGATAGCAGACCTAGAATCTACATTTAAGCTGAAAGAAGCAGACATCAAATTAAAAAAAGCTGAACTAGCTGCCGAGAGTTCTCAAAATCAAAATAGATGGTTGGCGCCTATTGTAGCCGTTACCATGGTACTTTCGCTAATGACAACCCTGTTTTACTTAAGAACCGAACGGTTAAACAGAGCTTTAGAAAAGAAATCAGCACTTTTGGCAAATTTAAATGCTTTT
The DNA here is from genome assembly GCA_029959615.1 of Flavobacteriaceae bacterium PS02338. Lineage (GTDB taxonomy): Bacteria > Bacteroidota > Bacteroidia > Sphingobacteriales > Sphingobacteriaceae > Pedobacter. The sequence continues at coordinate 1,728,250 of JASCOD010000001.1, forward strand.
AAGGCCAGATCCTTTTCGATTATAGGGCACGATGTAAGCGGTGCTTTATCTAGCATGGCGGCAATTCTGTATATCCTCAAACGCGAAGGCCCAGATGTTGACGATTATGATACCTTGATAGATGTACTCACAAGCTTAAAAGACAGCTCAACCGAAATGCTAAATGGCCTTTTTATTTGGGGAATGGCAGAATTGGATACACCCAAAAAGGAGTTGATGAGATTGCCAAACGATTTAAAAAGCTCTATACATACAGCCTCAAACTTAGCTGCGGCAAAAGATGTGAGGCTTGTAGTCAAATATCAGACCTCTCATTTGGTATATGCTAATAAAGAACATTTAGAGTTTATTATTCGTAATCTGTTAACAAACGCTATTAAGTTTTCTGATGTTAAGGGTGAAGTTAAATTGGAAACTAAACGAGAGGAATACGAAGTGGTTATAGAAGTAAGTAACGGCGGAATTGCTTTCGATACCGCTTTAACGTCTGTTGTTTTTTCGGAAAAGGTTTCTAGTAGCGAAGGGATCTTAGCAGAAAGAGGGAAAGGCACAGGCTTATTACTCTGTATGAAAATAGCAGAGATTGAAGGTTTCAAATTGGAACTCGCCGAAGCAAATAATGGGCTTACTAAATTTATATTGCGCATACCATATACTCAATACGAAGACTAACTAAATCCTACTGCTCTAGAACTTGTAAAAGATAGCAGCTTACAGCCTTTTTGTATCTCATTAAATCGTAAATATCCAAAGACTTAGTCTACTTGGTCTTGAGTCAAATTATCTTAAAAAATAATTGATAGAAACTTTTTCTCAGCAAAACTGTTCTTAAATGTGATTCCCATCGACTTCTACCACATTTAATTGCTCACTTAAAATGCTGTTAAAATGAAGTTGCTTCCTTTTTTTATATTTTTTTTGCTAACCGCCACCCTGTTAAATGCACAGGGTGATATAGATACAACTAAACGCCCAATGGCAATACAGTTAAATGTAGGTACACAAGGTGTTGGACTTGCTTTTAACTATGAGGTAGTAAAAACATTGGCGGTTAGGGTAGGAGTAAATGCCATTCCAGTTAAGGCAAACGATGTATTTAAAATTTCCGGTTTCAATTCTACTTCTCACGTCTCTGCAGACTTCTATAATGCTCACTTACTGGCAGATTTTACGCCATTTCAACAGCTAAGTTGGTTAAGGGTGGTTGGTGGTGCTGCATATTTCTTCAAAGCGAGAGGAAATGTAAGAATAATTCCATCCGACGATTATAAATACGGTGATTTAACATTAACTGAAGATCAAATAGGTTATGTTGATTTAAATGTAGATTGGAAAGGGGTTGCACCGTATTTGGGGATAGGTTTATTGAGAAGCTTCCCAAAAAAGAAATTTAATGTAAATATAGATTTAGGTACATATTATCTTCACAAACCGGATGCTCAAATTGTAGGTACAGGTATTTTAACAGGCAATTCCTCTCAAACAGACCAATTTAAATCTAACATTAAAGATTATCGGTGGCTACCCATTTTACAGTTCAACTTTAATTACAGATTCTAAATTTTAAGCCATGAAAGTGATTAGATGGAATATTTTAGTTTTGATAAGCTGCATATTATCATGTGGAAAGCCTACTGAAAATATTAAAATTGTAGTAGATACAGATATTATCAAATATACGGCGTTAATACAAGTGACAGATGCGCAAACAGGAAATCCAGCACCAGCTAATGCCTCCATTGCGGCTGTGGGAGTAAATGCTGCTAATGTGTACGAAATTTCTGGCAAAAAAGAGATTAAGTTAGTGCAAGGCATGGTTACTATAGGTTTACAACCCAATATAGCGCCTACTTCTCAAAACCCTATAGACATCGCAGTAGAAATTACTGCTCCCGGTTACACTACTCAACGAAAAAATATTACGTTTACCTCTTCTATTAGGCAACAAACAGTTCCAATTGGAATCTCAAAAGTAGGTAATACTGCTCCTCCTATAGTCATACCACCACCACCAGTGTATCAAAATGTATCATTGAACTTTACTGGTCGCTGTCCTAATCGGCCAGATATAGAAATTAGGCCCAGCGTGTATGTGTCTTTTAAGAAATCTGGCAGCACAGATAACTATCGTTATTTAGGTTATATGGATAAGGGAAATATAACTACCGATTTGTTGGCCTTAGGAGAAACCTATAATTTTCAGATTGTTTACGGTGGCGAAAGCTATACCGTAACTCAGAAAATTGAGCAAACCAGTTACAATCTTACAATCGATATGACGGCAGCCTGTAATTTTTAATTTTCGAGTTGTACGATCTTGTCCTTCATGATATATGATATTATCTGATTTTAATTGGAATTGCTTTTTGGCAGGGAAATTCATAAGTTCATCTTAGAAAAAACCAAATATGTAAACGGCTGTTTTATAGGTGTTAGCATGTTTTTTAAAAGTTTGGTAGATTTTTTTTATCTGTTAATTAATCCTTTTCCAAACTTCTGCTGTCTTACAGAGGAACTAAACCAAAAGATATGAAAGGTAATATTCGTAATTTTTACATATGCGCAATTTTGTTTTGTTGTGCTATTGTATTCTCCTCATTTATTCGGATAATGGGAGGTGCCGACAAAATTGCTATGCCGTATAAAAAAGCTGGATTGACTACCGAACAAGCTGCGGCGCATTTGTTAAGTCGTTTTACGTACGGTGCGCAAACTGGACAAATAGAAGAGGTGACAAAAATGGGGCTAGAGAAATGGCTTAAAATCCAGTTAGAGGGAAAGCTTGATGACAATGATTTGAAGCAAAGGATAGCTCAGTATGATGCCATTAATTTTTCTAATAGTGATGTAGAAGATTTTTTCCCACAGACACCTCGAGTTACGCGTTGGGCAATTAGAGATGGCTACTTGCATAAGGATTCAACAGGTAATGGAAACAGCAAATATCAACGAGAAATCATCCAAGGATATATGAAAGAAAAGGGATATCGTCCTTTGCAAGAACTATATCGCCAATTCTTCAATCAAAAAATATTAAGAGCGGCCTACAGCGAAAATCAGTTTAGAGAAATTATGACCGATTTTTGGTTTAACCATTTCAATGTGGCTTTAAATAAAACTCAATGTGCCAGCTTTGTACCTGCTTATGAGCGTGACGTGATAAGGCCAAATGTATTTGGCGGATTTGAAGATTTATTATTGCAGACGGCCAAATCTCCGGCAATGCTCATGTATCTAGATAACTCTTCAAGCTCAGGAGTAAATATTCCGATGGCAGATCAGGAGATGATGTCTATGAGTGATATGGGTTTATCTAACGAACAAAAGTCTAAAAAGAAAGAAAGAGTCAAAAAAATTAACCAACAGATACAACAGAAAAAGAAACAAGGTGGTTTAAATGAAAACTACGCTCGTGAAGTAATGGAATTACACACTTTAGGTGTGGATGGTGGTTATACTCAAAATGATGTTACCCAGGCAGCCAGAGTTTTAACTGGATGGACGGTAGCCCCACTTGGCAAACAAGGTTATGGAGCTGGAAACAAGGGATTAATTGACCGCCTAGGACCTGATGGATTAAGAGATAAAGGCTTTGTATTAGATGGTGATTTCTTTTTTAATGCAAATAGACATGATAATGGTGATAAAGTAGTTTTAGGTAAAAAATTTGCTGCTGGGAATGGATACGATGAAGGGGTAGAATTATTGAAAATGCTAGCCCACCATCAATCTACAGCAAGATTTATTTCGAAGAAAATAGCATCACGTTTTGTAAACGATGTGCCTCAAGCTTCTTTAATAGATAAAATGGCGAAAAGGTTTACAGAATCTAAGGGGGATATTAAAAGTGTAATTATTGCCATGGTAAATGCACCCGAATTTTGGTCTGAACAGGCGCTTAGAGAAAAAACAAAATCTCCTTTTGAATTAGCAATGAGTGCTGTACGTAGTTTAAATGCAGAAATTACCCAACCTTACGAACTATATAGTTGGATCAATCGCATGGGACAACAGATGTATTATTATCAAGCACCTACAGGTTTTCCAGATAATGGACAGTATTGGATCAATACAGGCTCTCTGCTCAACCGCATGAATTTTGGACTGGCGCTTGCATCTCAACGTATACCAGGTGTGAAATTTAACTTGGCCAGTTTGAATAATAACAAAGAACCAGAAAGTGTAGAAGCGGCATTATTAACCTACAGTAAGCTAATTATGCCTGAAAGAGAGTTAGGGCAAACGGTAGCAAGATTGAAACCAATGTTAAATGACCCTAATTTGCAACAAAAGGTAGCCAAAGCAGCCGAGCAAAATAGTGCTAAAAAAGATCAAAATAATTCAGGAATGGACATGCAAAGCATGGATATGAAACCTGAGAAAAAGGAAAAAATGAAAATTGGAAACGGGAAGAAGGCCAATGAAAATCCACCTATTAAGCTGCAGGCAGGTAACAATACCATGCTAGCGCAGGTAGTTGGTGTAATAATAGGATCTCCAGAGTTTCAACGTAAATAATTAAAAGTTATGGTTTCTAGAAGAGGATTTTTAAAAGGAGGAGGCTTAGCCTTATTTGGAATAGGATTAGGTGGCATCCCCGGATTTCTTGCTGATGCAGTTGCGGGTACCGTAAATTCATCCCTATATAGAAAGAGAAAGATTTTGGTGTGCATTTTCCAGAGGGGAGCAATGGACGGTTTAATGGCTGTAACTCCATTTACTGATGATTTTTTGAAGGCAGCACGCCCTGGCTTATTCATGAGTGCGGCTAAAGGTGCCGTTAATGAAAAGCCACTTATAGATTTGGATGGCAGATTTGGTCTACATCCATCTATGGCGGCTTTTGAACCTATGTTTAGGGAAAAAAGATTAGGTATCGTCCACGGAATCGGCTCTCCAAATAATACCAGGTCACATTTTGATGCACAAGACTTTATGGAGTCGGGCACACCGTTTAAAAAAGGTACTTCAAGTGGTTGGTTAAATAGAGCCGTTGGTTTGTTGGGGCACGATGCGGCCACACCATTTCAAGGGGTAAGTTTAACTTCTTCGCTTCCAAGATCTTTTTATGGAGAAAACCAAGCGGTGGCCATTAAGAATTTAGCAGATTTCAATATTCAGCTAAGAGGGAATGTGGCAGGAGCAAAAATGGCGGCGAAAAGCTTTGAAGATCTTTACGATCAAGCTTCATCTGATTTGTTGAAAAACACAGGTAAAGAAAGTTTCGATGCCATTAAAATGCTTCAAAAAACTGATGTTAAGAATTATAAGCCAGAAAACAATGTAGTTTATCCGACTACAGCACTAGGTAATTCGCTAAAGCAAATTGCACAACTTATCAAAATGGATGTTGGTATGGAAGTGGCTTTTGCTGAATCCGGCGGATGGGATACACACTTTAATCAAGGTAAAGATACAGGCGTATTTGCCCGTAATGTCAACGATTTGAGTAATTGTATAATGGCATTTTGGAATGACTTAGCAAGCTATCAAGATGAAGTTACAGTAATGACCATGACGGAGTTTGGACGCACAGTTGCTCAAAATGGTACAGGTGGTACCGATCACGGTAGAGGTTCTTGTAATTTTATTTTAGGTAATAGTGTAAATGGTGGCTTGGTACACGGAATCGTTAATCCACTGGCTAAAGAAAACTTGGAAGACGGTAGAGATTTAGCGGTAACCACCGATTTTAGAAGCGTATTTAGTGAAGTTGCAGATGTACACTTGGGCATCGAAAATGATAAGGTCTTATTCCCTGAATTTGATGGTAAGAAAATTGGTGTGATGAGGGGATAGTTTTAGATTTACAGTTTTTTAAATTAAGCCAAGGTCGCAAAGTGACCTTGGCTTTTTTATGCTTGTTAGGTCGCGTTCGGTTTTTGTTCAGGATACAGTTTGATCATTTTAACTTTATTCATAGCTGTTTAATTTAGTTTATTTTTGTAGCATGAAATTGATGAAAAGTGCTGTATTACTGATTGGCTTATTAATTTGGTGTAATGGTTTATTGTTGGCGCAAGATATCACTCAACAGGTGGTCGATGGTCGCACGAATGATACCTTACAAATCAAGAAACCTTATGTCATCTATATTTCTGCAGATGGCTTTAGACACGATTATGCGGACAAATACCAAGCTAGCAATCTGCTTGCCTTAAGAGAAAAAGGAGTGAAGGCCGTCTCCATGAAGCCTTCCTATCCATCGGTTACTTTTTCAAATCACTACACTTTGGCAACTGGGATGTATCCATCACATCACGGCATTGTGAATAATTCTTTCTATGATCCGAAAAAACAACAAATTTATGTAAAGACTGATCAAAATGCACTAAAAGATAGTACTTGGTATGGAGGAGTGCCAATTTGGGTTTTGGCCGAGCAACAGAAAATGCTTTCGGCGGCTTTTTATTGGTTAGGTTCCGAAACAGCGGTACAAGGCGTTAGGCCAACTTATTGGTACAACTTTAGTGCTAAAATTCCTATGGATACACGATTGGATGCAGTTAAAAAATGGTTGCAATTACCCGAAGAAAAACGCCCACATTTGATCAATTTTTATTTCCCTGAAGTAGATGTGGCTGGACATCATTTCGGCAGTGATTCTAAAGAAACAGCAGCTGCAGTTAAACTAATAGACAACTGTGTGGGAGAAATGGTGAAAATTACTAAGGATGTAGGTTTAGATGTCAATTTCGTTTTTGTCTCGGATCACGGAATGACTAATGCGGATAATACAAACACTTTAGATTTGCCATCGGTTATAGATAGAAGTAAATTTATTGTACCTAATGGAGATGCACTGATTCAAATCTATGCTAAAGATAAGAGGGATATTAAACCGCTTTATCAGAAATTAAAGGCTGATGCGGTAGATTACGGCGTGTATCTTACCAATAAAATGCCTAAGCGTTGGCACTATCGGGCTAAGGACAACAAAGATGGTAGAATAGGAGATATTATCCTTATCCCTAAACTACCAAAGATCTTCAATTTAACAGGTAAACCTACAACGATTGGAAAACACGGTTTTGATAACGATATGCCAGATATGCAAGCCGTTTTTTATGCTTGGGGTCCAGCTTTTAAAGAAGGATTAACAATTGATTCTTTTGAAAATGTACATATTTATCCATTATTGGCTAAAATTTTAGGTTTATCCTATACGCATCAAATTGATGGAAATATAAAAGTGTTGGCGCCGATATTGAAGTAGGTTGATATTTGCTATTGCCTATTGCTTTTAGGAAATTTAGCCACAGACACATATGAATTAGGAATAAAAGCGTATAAAGTTTAATTTTGGAATTAAATCGACCATTTAATAATCATATTTAGGTTCAATTTTGATTAAAAATAATAGCCATCTGTATATCTTTGGCTAAATAGACAATAGTGTCCTTATGAAAACAAGCCTATTAATTCAAGAAGAGCTGTGTTAAATAATTATGGTTACAGTAGCAAATTGTCGGCTATTCAAACATGTGAAAGTGTTAGTTTTGCGTCGCTTGTTAACTAAGCTTTAATTTATTATCAATTGTTTCCATATAAATGCTTAATTTTACAGCCCCACTATGGAACAATTAAAAACATCTTTTGATTTTGAAAAGCCTTTATCAGATTTGTACCAACAAATTGAGAAGGTTAAGCAGATTGCCGATAAGACTAAAGTAGACATGTCGGCTACACTTGCAGAGCTGGAAGAAAAGGCTGAGCAGACTAGTCAAAATCTTTATGCTAACCTAACCGGTTGGCAGAAGGTTCAAATGTCTCGTCATGCAGAACGTCCGCAAACACTAGACTATATTAGCTTGATCTGCGATGATTTTATAGAACTTCACGGAGATAGAACGGTTAAGGACGATAAGGCTATTATTGGAGGTTTCGCCACTATTGACGGACAAACAGTAATGGTAATTGGCCACCAGAAAGGTAAAAATACTAAAGAGCGTCAGTTTCGTAACTTTGGTATGGCTAACCCTGAAGGCTACAGAAAGGCATTACGTTTAATGCGTTTAGCAGAAAAATTCAACAAGCCTGTAATTTCTTTTATTGACACGATGGGTGCTTACCCTGGCTTGGAAGCAGAAGAACGCGGACAGGGGGAAGCAATTGCTCGTAATTTACTAGAGATGTCAGTATTAAAGGTGCCAATTCTTTGCTTTATTGTAGGTGAAGGCGCTTCTGGTGGAGCATTAGGTATTGGTATCGGCGATAAAGTTTATATGCTAGAGCATACTTGGTACTCGGTAATCTCTCCAGAATCTTGCTCATCTATTTTATGGAGAAGCTGGGACTTTAAGGAGAAAGCTGCAGAGTGTTTGAAGCTTACTTCGGAAGATATGTATAAAAATAAACTGGTTGACGGTATAGTGAAAGAGCCTCTCGGAGGTGCGCACCAGAATCCAGAGCAGATGGCAGAAACTTTAAAAGCTCAGATATTAGACGATTTAAAATCACTCAAAAAAGTGGACTCAGAAAAGCTGATTGCGAAAAGAATTGATAAATTCTGTGCAATGGGTGTAGTAAACGAATAAGTAAGTCATTAGGTATCAGTTGTCAGTCTATAGTTGGCAACAGAAATAAATATAAGGAAAGCACGATCAATAACGATCGTGCTTTTTTACTATCCCATTTTATTGCCGTCATTCCGTACTGAAGCTTTGAGCTCAAAGAGAGGGAGTGAAGCAATCTTTCTCATACTTGTTGGGATATAGCCTAAACCTTCTCTTTTTTATATTTTATTGAGAACTAATTAAAGCCTTGCCCTTTTGCACCGACTTTCTTGTTCGATAAGCCCTCTCTGCCCTGTGGGCATCCCTCCCAAAGGGGGAGATGGCGTAGCCAGAGAGGGATACATAAAAAAGCCGTCCCAATTTAAATCGGAACGGCTTTGTATAGATTATAAAATTGTTTACAAACTCATGAAATCTGGAGGAAGTTCTCCAAAATATTGTGCAAAGCCTCCATGTTCAAACAGGGATTTAATTTGCTTTTCTAAATCTGCTGCTAGTTTAGGCTGTTGGTATTGTGCTGCTACTTTAGCCATTGGCATTAATCCGTAGAATAAGCCAATCTGGATAGGCTGTTGGCCAATCAATCTGCCTTTGCTCTTCGTAATATCGCCTAAATAAGTAATTTCTTTACCAACGTAATCAGCATATTTTTTAATTAAGGCATTGGCTTTTTCAGGTTCACCCAAAATATAAAGGTTTTGTGCCATTGTTGCAGCACCCATTGCTGCACGCATACTATAAATTTTCGTTGGAATTACCTCATCATATCTCTTCATTACCTTTTTAGCGTCTTCTAGTCTGCCAGCTTTAATCAAGCCAGTAGTTAAGCTATTAAAGATGTTGTTGAAAATAGAAATATCGTCAGCTGATTGGATATCTAAATATGTTGCGTTTTTAATGTTACCCCACTTAAATTTATTCATTACGTGGTCATACATAGGATCTAAGTTGATAGGTTGCTCTTCTTCGCCTCTCTTCGCAGGATCTAAAGGCAATAATCTCAACGCTAGGCCTTCACTGTATAAATATTTATCTAGACCGTTAAATTGATCTGAAGGAACAGTACTGGCAAAGTAAACCGGGCGCTTCCAGTTATTGTGTGCCAAGATATCTAACATCGCTAATGTACCTTTAGTCACATAACCTTTGTTGAAAGTCCAGTCTAGGCTAGGCACAATTTCTCCAGCACGATTTGCAGGCAGCGTTTTGGTGTTAATCACATCTTGTGGATTAACCGTTAACTTAAATTTCTTAGTAGGGATAAAATTGGTTGTAGTACCGTCTTGTAATGGCAGCTTATCTTCTGCATCATCAGAGAGTAATAGATCTACAATTTGTTTAAGCTCCACAGGATCTGCAATGTTCATATCTTTATAGTACATCACATCTCTTACACCAGAAACATATTGCTTTTCTGTCATAGAAATTGGTAGTGCTTCAGATTCATGTACTTTACGCTTCATTCCGTTGATATACCAATCCGTGTCGAACAAACTTAAGTTCACCAATCTGATATCAGGTCTGATGCCTTCCACCTCTTGAGCATACCATAATGGATAGGTATCGTTATCGCCATAGGTAAAGAGGATTGCATTTGGCGCACATGATTCCATGTAGCTAATAGCAATATCACGAGCAAGTGTTTTGGTAGATCTATCATGATCGTTCCAGCCTTCTTTGGCCATTAGTACTGGAGCTGCTAGTAAGCCTATTACACTCGCCGCAATAGCGCCAGTTTTTGGATCGAGTTTCTTTAACAACCACTCTCTTATGGCAATAATGCCTAGACCGATCCATATGGCAAAGGCATAGAAAGAACCTACGTAAGCATAGTCCCTTTCCCTTGGCTCCAATGGTTTTTGGTTAAGGTAAATTACAATAGCCAAGCCTGTAAAGAAGAATAGTAGACCAATAATACCCGCATCTTTAGGATGACGACCAAAATGCCAAACGGCTCCAATTACGCCTAAAATTAGTGGCAAGAAATAGAAACGGTTATAAGAGTTACTTTCTGTAATAGATGGAGGTAAGTTACTTTGATTACCGTAAAGTAAGGCATCAACAAGTTTGATACCGCTAATCCATTGACCTTCATAAATACTGCCTTGTCCTTGTTCCTCATTTTGGCGACCAGCAAAATTCCATAAGAAATAACGCATATACATGAACCCAACCTGATGACGCATGAAAAAGCCAACATTGTCAAAGAAACTAGGGAAATGCTCATCGCTTAATCCCATCATATCTTTGTAATAGTCTATGTGTCTTTGTTCGTCACTGTACATACGAGGAAATAATACCTCGTGTTGCAACCTGCGGATACTATCAGGGAAGTTTTCGTTTTCTCCGTAAATACGTTTAGTTTTCGTTCCTGAAATTTCATATTTTGTTTCGCCTTTTCGGTAAGATTTACCTGTTTCTACATAGATAGGCGCAGAACCATCTTCTTGATATTTAGGAATAGAGTTATAGTTTGGTCCAAAAAGTAAAGGTCTATCTCCATATTGCTCACGGTTAAGGTAGCTTAAGAAAGAGAAAGCGTTATCAGGATCGCTATTGTTTAGGTTAGGTTTTGCTTGAGCTCTAATTAAGATCATGGCAAAAGAACTATAACCAATGATGATTAGTACAGTAGATAATAATGCTAGATTTAAGATTTTTTTCTGGTGTTTGATAGAATATCTGATGCCCCAAACAAAGCCACCAACTAGTAAGAGCACAAAGAATAATACACCAGTTCCGAAACCTAAGCCCAAAGTGTTTACGAAGAAAAGATCAAAATAAGCACCAAATGAAACTAAATATTGGATGATTCCGTATTGTACTACAGCTAATATTAGAATACCAACACCAAGGGTTTTAAAAATACCCGCTGTAGTCGGTTTTTCTTCTTTCTTAAAGTAGTAAACGAAAGCAATTGCTGGTATGGTTAACAAGTTCAATAAGTGTATACCAATTGATAACCCCATAATATAGGCAATAAATAATAGCCATCTATCAGCTTTCGGCTCGTCGGCCACTGCTTCCCATTTTAAGATGCCCCAAAATACAATAGCCGTAAATAAAGATGAAAGTGCATAAACTTCCGCTTCCACTGCCGAAAACCAGAAACTATCTGAGAAAGCATAGGCCAAAGCACCAACTACTCCAGCACCCATAATGGTGATTAAGTTTGAAGAAGTTACTTGTTCTGCTTTTTTTACCAATACTTTTTTAGCAAGTGCGGTAATGGTCCAGAATAAGAATAGGATCGTTGCGCCACTGGCAACTGCCGAACCGAAGTTCATGAAATAGGCAATTTTTGTTTTATCGCCCATGGCCAACAAAGAGAAGAAACGTTCTATCATCAAAAATAGTGGTGCTCCCGGTTGGTGTACTACTTGCATCTTATATGCGGAGGCAATAAATTCACCACAGTCCCAAAAACTAGCGGATGGTTCTAACGTTAAAACGTATGTAATTGTGGCAATGAAAAAACAAACCCAGCCAATGATATTGTTTACTTTTGAATAGTTCATATTTTGTGATATGATGATTTCTTAAACCTAATAGTTTGGTGCAATAAAATGCTGCCGAAAATAAAGAAATAGATTGATATAGGTGTTAGCGTTAAGCCTTATTTAACAAAAAATAACTAAATCTCTCTGAGTGTCAGCGACTGTAATAAATATTTTAAATTTTTTTGAGGCTGTTATTTGCATATATCGAAAAAGTGCGTACATTTGCATTCCGTTTCAGCAAAACGTTTGAAATAGGAGATTGTCCGATAGTATAAGGGTAGTACGACAGTTTTTGGTACTGTTTGTCTTGGTTCGAATCCAGGTCGGACAACAAATCACTTCGGGTTGTGAATAAAACCGCAACCCGATTTTTTATTAACAAGCATTGATACCCGCAAATCATGCCATTGCAATTTAACCCTGTTAAAATTTTTGCTGGAAGTGGAACCAAAGACCTCGCTAGCAAAATAGCTGAAGAATACGGTAAGCCTCTAGGTAATGTTACCCTAAGTAAATTTAGCGATGGTGAATTTCAGCCTTCATTTGATGAATCTGTAAGAGGATGTGATGTTTTCTTGGTACAATCTACTTACCAACCAAGCGATAATTTAGTTGAACTTTTGTTAATGGTTGATGCAGCTCGTAGAGCGTCTGCGCATTACATCACGGCAGTAGTACCTTATTATGGTTTGGCTCGTCAAGACAGGAAAGATAAACCAAGGGTAGCAATTGGTGCTAAATTGGTAGCTAACTTGTTAAAAGCTGCGGGTATTCACCGTATCATGACCATGGACTTGCATGCGGCGCAAATTCAAGGCTTTTTTGATATTCCGGTAGATCACTTAGATGGGGCAGTAATTTTTGTGCCTTATATTAAAAGCTTAGGTCTAGAAAATTTAACTATTGCTTCTCCTGATATGGGAGGTTCTTATAGAGCTAGAACTTTTGCTAAATTTTTTAACGCAGAAGTTGTGATTTGCGATAAACGCCGTAAACGCGCCAATGAAATAGAATCGATGTCTATTATTGGTGATGTTACAGGACAGGATATTGTTTTAATTGATGATATTTGCGATACTGCAGGTACTTTAGCTAAAGCTGCGCAGTTGATTATGGATAATGGTGCTAAAAGCGTAAGAGCAGTTTGTACGCATCCAGTGTTATCTGGCAAAGCTTATGAAACAGTAGAAAACTCGGTATTGGAAGAGTTAATTGTAACAGATACTATTCCATTAAAACAACACAGTCCTAAAATTAAACAATTAAGTACTGCTAAATTATTTGCAAAGGCTATTTCCAGCGTAAATGAATATGGCTCAATTAGTGAGCTTTTTAAAGTATAAATTTTTAGGTTAATTGTTGATTTGGTTATTCGGTTAACCGATTTAAACACTTACCGTTAAATAATAATAAAAGGTTAATTGTAGGGCTGGTTATTCAGTTAACCGATTTAAACACTTAACCAGTTAAACAAATAAATATAATAAACATGAAAACAATCGCTATTAGCGGTTCTCTTAGAGAGAACGTAGGGAAACGCGATGCTAAAGAGCTTCGCTACGAAGGTAAAGTTCCTGCGGTATTGTATGGTGGTAATGAGCAAGTTCACTTTGCTGTTACTAGAACTGATTTGAACGATGCTATCTATTCGCCAGAAGCTAGTTTTTTAGAAATTACTGTTGAAGGTAAAGCTGTTAAAGCAATCGTTAAAGATGCTCAGTTTCACCCACTAACTGACTTATTAATACACGTTGATTTTCTTCAATTGTTTGATGAGAAAGAAATCACAATGGAAATCCCTGTTAAATTAACTGGAACTTCTCCAGGTGTTAAAATGGGTGGTAAATTAGTGCAAAAATTACGTAAACTACGTGTTAAAGCATTGCCTAAGCACATGCCTCAAGTAGTAGAAGTAAGCATCGCTAAATTGGAAGTAGGAAACTTATTCCGTGTTCGCGATTTGCAAAAAGGTGAGTATGCAGTAACCAACACTCAAGAAGATACTATCGTTTCTGTAGGTATGTCTAGAGCATTGAAACAAGCTGAAAACGAAGCTAAAGGTAAAAAATAATCAAGCTTCTTGATTAAAAGATAAAGCGTTCCGATTTTATATCGGAACGCTTTTTTTATTCCTATTTGCCGATGAATTCTATGGTGAGGATACAAACCATAAAATTTGTCTTCATTCCCGCGTAGGCGGTAATCGTAATGCGTATGTATATCTATTTTAATCGTTTTAGCGCATTACGATTACCGGTCAAGCTGGCAATAACGATCTATGAGAGAAGGATGTTGATCCCCATTAGAAAAATGTACTTTTGAAGATCTTAGGTGCAATTTTTAACCCTCAACTTCTTACCTTTGCCTCCATGAAATTTCTGATTGTAGGTTTAGGAAACATTGGTGCCGAATACGTAGGTACTAGACATAACATTGGTTTTGATATTGCTGATGAACTAGTGGCTAGCCATCAAGGGAACTTTGAACATGGTAGGTTAGCTTATCATGCTGAAGTTTCGCACAAGGGCAGAAAGCTTCATGTAATTAAACCTACAACTTACATGAACCTGAGCGGTAAGGCGGTGAACTATTGGATGAAAGAATTGAAAATTACGCCAGAAAATGTACTGGTTTTGGTGGATGACTTGGCCTTACCGTTGGGCAAGCTACGCATGAAACTACAGGGGAGCAGTGCAGGACATAATGGTTTAAAAAGTATCGAAGAAGTTTGCGGAGGACAGAATTATGCCCGTTTACGTTTCGGTATTGGTGATGATTTTCCAAAAGGCCGACAAGTAGATTTTGTACTCGGTCAGTTCGATAAAAATGAGAAAAAAGAACTGCCCGTATTAATAAATAGGGCAGTGAGTATGATTAAAAGTTTTGCTACAATTGGGGCGGCTCAAACTATGACCCTGTTCAACAAGTAGCTATCTTTTTGTTAAGGCACTGATTTTCTCATGTAATGCACCAATTTTGAATGGTTTTCCGATGATATCATCGGCACCTACCTCTTTGGCAGTTTCTTTATCTTGGTCTAATACGCCTGCCGAGAAGGAGATGATAGGCGTGCTTTCCTTGCCAGGAATATGTCCGTTTCTTATTTTCTTAATAGCTTCGAGACCGTTCATTACTGGCATATAGGTGTCCATTAATACTAGGTCAAAATTCTCTTTCTCTAGTGCTTCTAAAGCAGCAGCGCCATTAGTTACCACTGTAGTCTGTACTTTCCAGTCGTTTAATATCTTTACAATAAGAAAGACATTGATAGAGTTATCCTCGGCAACCAAGATTCTCAAACCGTCTAGGGTAGCCAATTTTGGAGCTTGGCTTATTTTTTCTTCTTCTTTTTTCTCTACTATTTTATACCATTTTGAGAATGAAAAGATACTTCCCTTGCCCAGTTCACTTTTAACATCCAGTTCTCCACCTTTTAATTCGGCCAATTTTTTAACAATTGATAATCCTAAACCGGTACCTCCATAAGCTCTGGTGTGTATATTCTCTACTTGTTCAAATGAATAGAAAATGGTTTTGATATTTTCTTCGGAAATTCCAATTCCTGTATCGATTACCGAGAATTTTAAAAAAACTGTATTTGCCTTTTCTTCTACAGCATCAACTTTAAAAATCACTTCGCCTTCATTGGTGAATTTTACAGCATTGCTTAATAAATTCATGAAAATCTGATTTAAGCGCAGTGAATCAGCCATGATATATTTTGGTACTCGTTCACCTATAATCAGCTTTAAGCCAATGTTTTTTTCCAAGGCTTTAATGTTAAGAAGATTAGCCGCTTGGGTAGCCAACTCTTTAATATCTGTTTCGGCAAAGCTGATGGTATATTTGCCGGCTTCTATTTTAGATAAATCTAAGATATCGTTGATAACGCCAAGTAAAGAGTTTGAAGAGACATCAAGTAGATCAACAATTTCTTTTTGGTTATCTGTAAGTTCTTCCTGTTTAAGTAAGTGCACAAGTCCAATGATCCCGTTAATAGGCGTTCTTATTTCGTGGCTCATATTGGCCATGAAACTTTCTTTGGCTCGTTTGCCTTGTTCGGCTTCTTCTTTAGCTTTAATTAAATCAGTTTGTATTTTTTCTAACTGTTGATTTTTAGTTCTAATTTCCCTTTGGGTTTTTACCAGTTGGATAAAGGAATCTACTTTGGCGGAAGTGATATAAGGATCTAAAGGTTTGTATAGATAGTCAACTGCTCCAGCACTTAATCCTCTGATAGCATATTTTGCTTCTGTAGAAATGGCGGTAACAAATATGATCAAGATATCTTGTGTACGGGTATTGTTTTTAAGGATTTCTACCAATTCAAATCCATTCATTTCTGGCATTTGTACGTCTACAAGCGCAATGGCAATATCCTTTTCCCAGCAGATGCGAAGCGCCTCATTTGGAGATGTAGTGGTGATGATATTGATATCATTCCTGTTTAAAAGGGCTTCCAAAGCAATGATATTTTCTTGCTTATCGTCTACAATTAAAAGGTTGATCTTATTCATTTTTAAAATTTAGTTAATTTTTTGGTAAATGTTATTCTTTTTATCTACTGCCTTAAATTTTTTCGCTAAATGCGGATCTCGGATGGTCTCTTTGCCTCCTAGGCATAGAAACCCGAAATTGGCTAGGCTTTCGTAGAAAAGGTTGATAACGCTCCTTTGTAATTCTGGGTTAAAATAAATCAGTACATTTCTGCAGGAAATCACCTGAAACTCGTTGAATGGCCCGTCAGAAACAAGGTTGTGCATTGAAAAAAGCACGTTCTTTTTTAATTGCCTTGAAATGGAGGCAGCATCATATTGAGCGATATAATAATTTGCCAATGATTTTTCTTGTCCCAAAGCAAGGTAGTTCTCTGAATACTGTTTCATTTTTTGTAGGTCGTAGATACCTTCCTTTGCAGTTTCCAATACTTTATGGTTAATATCTGTTCCGTAAAAGAAACTTCTTTTGTAAAGGCCTTGCTCTTCAAATAAGATAGCGAATGAGTACAGTTCTTCGCCAGTAGAGCAGCCTGCATTCCAAACCTTAATATGCTGAAATGAACTAAGGTAAGGAAGTACGTTTTCTTTTAGTGATTTGAAAAATTTTGGGTCACGAAACATTTCGGTAACATTTACCGTAACTTCATTTAGGAAATCGTGAAAGAAGTTCTCATCATTGGTAAGCGTATTTCTCAGGTCAAAAAAATCGAACCTTTTTAGTACCATTATCCTATTTAAACGTCTTTTTAATGACGCCCTAGAATACCCTTCAAAATCGAAACCATAGATGTTTCTGGTTACGAAAACGATGTCTTCTACTTGTTCGTCTGTAATCACTTCCTTTGTCATATTTTGTAGGGCTTTAGCTTAACCAAACCCTTAACATAGATAGCAGTTTGTCGATATCTACTGGTTTAGAAATATAGTCGCTGGCACCTGCTTCGATACACTTTTCTCTATCGCTCTTCATTGCTTTTGCTGTTAAGGCAATGATAGGAAGGTTGGCTAAATGCCTTTGCGCCCTTATTTTCTTCATGGCTTCATAGCCGTCCATTTCTGGCATCATGATATCCATTAATACCAAATCAATTTCAGTATGTTCTGCCAGTTTTTCTAGTGCTTCTACACCGTTATTGGCAATTATCACATTGATTTTATAATCCTGTAAAGCTGACGATAATGCAAAAATGTTTCGCATATCGTCATCGGTAATCAAAATGTTTTTGTTTTCTAGTGCCTTTTCTATGGTTGCAGCGTAGTTTTTGGGTGTTTTGGCAATTTTCTGTACCTCTTCTCTATTTGGAGTATTAGCTTGTAGTTTGTTCATGAATAAACTTACCTCATCTAAAAGTCTATCATTAGATTTATTGCTTTTCAATACCATCGCCTGCGAGTAACGCATAATATGCGCCATTTTATCTTTGTCGAGCTCCATTGCAGTATTGATAATTACCGGAATGTCTTTTGTATCGGGATTTGACTTAATTTCATCTAATAAATCAAAACCAGAAACATCGGGAAGTTTGAGGTCTAAGATAATACAGTCGAACACGCTTACTTCTAGCATTTGCCTTGCTTCGCGACCGGTATATGCTTGTGATACCTTGGCGCCTTTTTTAATCAGTTGTTCCGTAAGGTCGTTACTTTGTAGTATTTGATCTTCGATGATCAACACATTATGGAAATCATATTTGTACTGATTGGAAAGTAATTCAAAAGCATAGTCTAGCTTTTCTTTCTCTACAGGTTTTTTAAGAAAGCCAATCGCACCTTCTTTTTTCGCTTTGCTTGCTTTTTCATCGCCGGCCGACATCATATGAATTGGGATGTGCTTGGTGGTTGGATTAGCTTTCAACTGTTTTAAGATGGCCCAACCATCCATTACAGGCAACATTACATCCAACACAATGGCATCAGGTACTTCAGAAATTGCCAGATCCAATCCGGTATCACCGCTATGGGCTACAATAGGTTCAAAGCCTTTTTCTATAGCATAAGCCTTCAGTATTTCGGCAAAGTTTTCATCATCTTCAACAATCAATAACCTATTTTTACCATCTCTTTTCGGTATGGTGTTTTCTGTTACTGGAATGCTTTCAATTTGAGTGATAGCAATTGGTTTTTCAACTTCAAGGGTTTTTTCTTCTCCTTCTCCCAATTTTCTAGGGATAATGAGCATAAACGTACTGCCAATGCCAACCTCACTTTTTAATTGTATTTCACCTCCAAGTAAATTAGCCAGTTCTCTACTAATAGATAAACCTAGCCCAGTACCGCCGTATTTTCTACTTGTAGATCCATCTTCTTGTTGGAAGGCTTCAAAAATAACTTGCTGTTTGTCTTCTGGGATACCAATGCCGCTATCTGTAACCGCAAAGTAGATTGGGTCTTCTTGTTCGAGTAGTGATTGATTGTATTTGATTTGTTGTTGCTGGGCTACACCAACTTCTACAGTTATATTACCACCTTTACGAGTAAATTTGAAAGCATTAGAAAGCAAGTTCTTTATAATCTGCTCAACTCTTGTTTGGTCAGTAATAATATTTTCAGGAAGATTATCATTTAATTTAAAATCGAAGTGGATTTCCTTTTGTTTAGCCAGTTCGTTAAATAGTGAGTCGATCTGGCTTTTAATTGCGATAGGCTTAATTTTTTCGATCACTAGATCTACTTTTCCAGACTCTATCTTCGAAAGATCCAGAATGTCGTTAATTAAGGCAAGGAGATCGGTGCCCGCATTATGTATAACCCCCGCATATTTAATTTGCTCTTCAGAAAGATTACTGAGCTTGTTCTCTTTTAAGATTCTAGCCAGGATGAGAATACTATTTAGCGGTGTACGTAGCTCATGGCTCATGTTTGCTAAAAACTCCGATTTATAGCGGCTGCTCAAACTTAATTCTTCTGCTTTTAGACTAATTGCTTCTTTAGCCTGATTAATAGAAGCATTTTTCTCTTCCAATAATTGGGCTTTTTCTTCTAATTCTGAATTGGCTTGTTGCAGCTCTTCTTGTTGCACCCTTAATTCCTCTTCAGATGCCTGCAGCTCTTCTGTCTTATGCATAAGATCTTCGTTGGTAACACGCAGTTCTTCTTGTTGACTAGTTAGCTCTTCTGCCTGTTGCTGAGTTTTTTCGAACAATTCCTGCAATTTCACCTTGGCCACCATGCTGTTAACGGTAATGCCAATGTCTTTAGATACAAGCTGTAGAAATGAGATTTCTTTTGCAGAAGGCTCCGCAGTTAATCCAATTTCTAACACGGCAATTGATTTGTTCTCAAATAAAATCGGTAAGCATAAGATATGGCTCGGTGTGACATTTCCTAGGGCAGAACTAACTTTTAAATAGCCATCGGGTACAGGACTAAAAATTTTGGTTTTCATCTCCTGTGCCGCTTGACCTGCAAGCCCCTCTCCAAAAGAAAATCTTCTATCGTTAATATTCTCGTGTATGGCAAATGTACCCCTAACTCTTAATGTTTCTTGAGAACGGTTGACCAAATAAAATACACCAACGGGAAAATTAAGTAGATTACAAACTGCAGAAATGATGTTCTCCGCAAGTTGGTCCATATTAAAATCTCCACGCATTGCCTCATTCACCTTTGCCTCGCTACTGAGTAGCCAATTATGATGCTCATTTTTCGCAGACAAGTCTTCAAGTTCTTTATTGGTAAGTAAGATTTGTCTCTCGGTTTCTTTTTGCTGATCGAAAGTTTGGCGAATGTACTTAAGTAATAATAAGATCAATACAAAGATGATGAACGAACTGGTAATGATCACCACTATTGTCCTACTACCTCTATTAGTACTAATTTTTTGGCGTTCCCTCAAAAGTTTATATTCAAGGTTAATTAATTCGTCGGAGAATGCTAAAAACTTGATTTTATCTAATCTTCCTTTGTCGGTTAGGAATTGTTTTTTAGCAGCCTCAAAATTCCCGATACTACCTTTTGCAGCAATTTGTTTCATGTCAGATACTTTCGCAACTGCATAAAGCCTAATGCTGTCTACTTTTCTAAATTGTTCAGGATTATCTTCTACTAAATCAGATAATTCATCAACCATTGGTAATATATGATTGATATTTTCGTCATATGGAGCTCGGTAATCGTCTCTTTCTGTTAAGAGAAAACCTCTTAATGAGGCTTCTGTATGTAAAAGTCTTATTTCTAATCGCTCTGCAGTTTTGGCAACTTTTTGTGTATGCGAAACCCAATCATAACTCTCATTTAAAGATCTTATGCTGAGATACGACGCTAGCGCAGAAATCAATACAAAAATTAATGAAACTGTAAAACCAGTAAGTAATTGTTGCTTAAAGGAAAGTTTGAGCATATATTTCCCAGTTAGTATTTGAAAACGTAGGCTAAGATAAACATTAAAGGAGTAAAAGCCAGTATGTGTAACGCAAATTAGTTACTTGATGTAAAACAGTTGTTTTTATTACCTTTAGACTCTCAAAATAACTTGAAAACTATGAAACTATATGGCATCCCTAATTGTAATACAGTAAAGAAAGCTCAAGATTGGTTAAAAGCCAATGGCAGTGACTATGAATTTCACGATTTTAAGAAGAAAGGTATCACTGCCGAAAAACTTACCGAATGGTTTGAGGTTTTTGGCTGGGAGAAAGTAATTAATAGGGCAGGTTTAACCTTTAAAAAGTTAAGCAAAGAGGAACAATCTCAAATTGACACGGCAGATAAGGCCATTGCCTATCTGATTAATAATACAAGTGCTATAAAAAGACCTATTTTAGAAATCGAAGGAAACGCCGTTTCGTTGGGTTTTAAGGACGATGAATACGAAGCTTTACTAGCAAAGTAATAAGCTTGTTAAATTTTGTTAAAAGGATTAGATAGAGGTGAAAGTGCCTTACATTTGAATATGTTGAAGAAGCTTTATTTATTGGGATTGCTATTGATGCCATTTTTCGTATCGGCACAAAACACGTACATGACGGGAAATGTTTTCGATAACGAACAACGTAGTATGGCACTGCAGGGAGTTTCGGTAAGAAACTTAAACACAAAAGCTTTAGCTGTAACGGACAAAGATGGTCATTATGCAATTTCTGCTAAAACTGGTGATCTGATTTCTTATACGATAGTAGGTTACCAAACTGATACCGTGTATTTGGTAAATCTATTTCCGAAAAATCTCTACATGAGAGCCGCTGTTAACAACTTAAACCCGGTAAATATCACGACCACTAAAATTTCCCCATTTTTAGATGTAAAGGATACTGAGGCTGCACCAGCTAGACAAGTAGATTACTCCAAAAATAGAGGTGGTTTGCGTTTGGGATTGGGTTACGGAAAATGGCGCAGACAACAAGCCAAGGAGCAAGAATTAGAAGAAGCAGCTAATATTAATGAAGAAATATCCAAGAACTTCAATAAAGAAGTAATTCAGAAATTGGTGAATTACAAAGAAAAAGACTTAGAAGATTATATTGGGTTACATCGCCCAACGGTAGATCAGGTAAAGAGCGAAAAACCTTTTAATTATACCTATTACATTGCTACTACGTTTAACGAATGGAAGAAATTGCCAGCTGATGCTCGTAAATTACCTCGCTTACCTCAATTAAAAGCTAATCCGTAGCTTGGTAATATTCATGTGCCATTCTTGAAAATGATTTCTTTTCAATTTGTCTGTTTAAGTTTTCGCATTAGAACACAGGAATTACGTTGATTCTATCCTGTGTTCATCTATATAGATATCGAACATCTTTTTCAAATAATATTCGACCAGCTGTTCCGATTTACTGGTAAGTTCAAGTTGACAAGTCAAAGTCTTAACTGAAATTTAAGCAGCTTCTTAATAATCTGAGCTAAAATTTCAAAGAAACTAAAGGGTAATTTAACATTGCCTCCAATACATAGGAATAGGCTCAATGAATTTATCTTCAGGCTAGCATTAGCATGAAGAACAAAAGACTACAGTAATAACTTCTCTAAGTATAAAATAACTCAAAAGTGATGTTTTTTTGGTTTTACAACTTTTAAGAGTTTGATTTTCAGTTGATTGTTGTGTTTTATTTATTTGTGTTTGTATTTTTGCGGACATTCAAAACCTACGAAAATGAAAATCTACCTAATACCTTTCTTGCCACAGCAAGTTATAATCCTGTATTGTTCCA
>JASCOD010000020.1 GCA_029959615.1 Flavobacteriaceae bacterium PS02338
TGGAAATACCAATAAATTTGCCCCCCTCTCGCCAATTTCAAATTGACCCCCAGAGTTGTTGCCTGAAACAAGCAGAAGTTGTTGTGCAAAAAGGCATCTTAGAATAGATCTTTTAAGTCCTGTTTAACAACTGTTATTTTACAAAAATACATTTTCAACCTTAGAGTTCCTCCTCCTCATTGATTCTCCGAACAGTTCTATCCTCAGGGAGTGGTGGACTATCCGGTCAAGTACCGCGTCAGCGATCGTTTTCTCACCGATTATATCGTACCATTCCTTTACCGGTATCTGTGATGTCACTATCGTAGACCGCTTCTGGTGCCTGTCCTCGATGATATCCAACAATGTAACCCTCGACTGCGGGTCAAAGGGCTGTAGGCCGAAGTCGTCAAGGATCAACAGGTCAACCCTTTCGATCTTTTTCAGTTCGGCCAGGATGGTGCCCTTGGCCTTTGCCAGCTTCAGCTGTCCCATGAGCTTTGCGGTATTCACATAGAGCACCTTGTATCCGTTCTGGCATGCCTGATAGCCAAGGGCGGTGGCAAGATAGCTTTTTCCGGTACCCGTTGAGCCCGTTATGAAAAGATCCTTGTGCTCACGGATAAAGTCCAGGGCGGCAAGCCTGTGCACCTGGTTCCTGTCCAGCCCCCTCTCGATAGAGTAGTCGATATGTTCAAGTGACGCCTTGTAACGGAATACGGCTGCCCTGATGGCCCTGTCGACCGAACGGTTCCGCCTGTCGTCCCACTCGCTGGCAACCAGTACCGATATGAACTGGTCTGCGGTCAGGGTGTCCTTGACCGAGGATTCCAGGTTGGTCCTGAATGCATCGTACATTCCAAACAGCCTCAGCTGTTTCATTTTCTCTAATGTTTCACTGTTCATTTTATGGATTGTTTTATTGTTACTGGTAGTATTCCTTTCCCCTGATGTTTCCATGTTCGGGGATCTCTATGGTCTGTTCCTCGGCGGACAGCTGGTCAAGCTGTTTTCTGAGTATCTCCTCGATGATGCGGTAGTTGTACTGGCCAAGGTTATCGGCCCAGAGGCATGCATTCCTGAGGCGGGCCGTTCCAACACGCCGGGCAAAGTTCAGTATGCCCGAACAGGACTTGTAGGCCTGCTCCGGATGTGGCTTGTGTTCCAGCACCTTTGATATGTAACGGGCAACATCTCCGTGGATCTCTTCGGCCTGCCGTATAAAGTTCTGCGGCGTCCATTCCGAGACAAACCGGTGCTGTGGTGCAAGATGGTCTTCCTGTGTCGTATAATGGTGCTTTGTCCGTACCCTTGGGTGGAGCGCTATCATCGTGTAGCTGTAATAGACCTTTACCGCTGAAGAGGTATAGAGTAGCTTTACCTTTTTGCCGATGTAGCCGTAGGGCACGCTGTAGAAGTGTACATCCTCGCCCAACCTTATATGTCCATTCCTCATCACGGTGACCATTACCTGTCTGTGCACCTCGTACCCCACCGGATTGAGCGGGCCCAATGCCTCGCGTTCGATCTCCTCGAACTGTTCCCTGCGTGAATAGTTCCTGCCGGAAAAGAGCTTGTTGTTATGTATCTCCAGCAATGGCGCTATTGCCGCATTGAGCTGCTCAAGGGTCTGGAAGGGACGGTTGTCCAGCTTGTTATAGATGCTCCGGTAGACAAGCTTGACGGCACCTTCTACCAGCGATTTGTCGCGTGGCTTGTAGGCACGTGCCGGAATGATGCTCGTGGCATAGTGCTCGGCAAAGGCGGCAAACTCATCGTTGAGCACCGCCTCGTACCTGCTTCCCCGGGTTACGGCAGAACGCAGGTTATCGGGTACAATGGCCTCTGGAACCCCTCCGAAGTACCGCAGGGCATTCTCACAGGCGGTTATCAGGTCCTCTTTCTTCTGTGAGGCCACCGCCTCCACGTACGTAAGTTGGCTACATCCGAGAATGGCAACGAAAACCTCCACCTCCTGCAGATATCCGTCACCTGCCGACAGGGCAAGCTTCTTGCCCGCAAAGTCGATGTACATCTTGTCCCCGGCCTTATGTTCGATATGCATCACCGGCCTGGAGAGTTGCAGGTAGACCATTATGGCATTGTTGAAGTGCGAGATCCCATACCCGTCCGGATGCTCTGCGATATATTCCTCATGGAGCGAACCCTTGGTAACCCCTTTCCTCTTCAGCTTTTTGCAGATGTCCGGCATTAGGCCCTGGAGGACCTGCATGCGTGGCGCACGGGAGATCCTGGCCACTGGTGTGGTAAAGATAACGGCCAGCTCGCTATCGCTCTTGGCACTGAAATCCTCATAGCTGATGCCAAGGGACTGCCAGATACGTATATACTTTTTGATGGTATTGCGTGAGGTCGATACCATTGCGTGTATGCGCTTGGTCCCGGTCCCTTGGCTGTAAAGACGGATGATCTGTCTCAGTTTATTCATTTTGATCGGCTTATTGGACATCGTAATCAACAGTTTTGTTCAGCTAAAAGCTAAGCAAAAACATATTCCTACAGACCAGTTCTGCACAAACAAACCTGTTGTTTCAAGG
This sequence comes from Flavobacteriaceae bacterium PS02338, assembly GCA_029959615.1. Classification (GTDB taxonomy): domain Bacteria; phylum Bacteroidota; class Bacteroidia; order Sphingobacteriales; family Sphingobacteriaceae; genus Pedobacter. The sequence goes on from JASCOD010000020.1 coordinate 2,538, forward strand.
GGGTCAATTTGGATTGGCGCAAAGGGGTCATTTTGCTTTGGCCAACATGGTCAAACTAACTTGGCTAAGGGGGGCTTTTTAGAATGGTGGAGAGGGGTCATTTTACACTGGTTTATCCA
>JASCOD010000021.1 GCA_029959615.1 Flavobacteriaceae bacterium PS02338
ACCTGGATATAGCCCGTGCCGCTGTAGCTGCCGCTATTGCCTTCGGCCTGGATAACGGTGACCGGGAAATCGCCCGCCATGAACACCTCGTTGGCCACCAGCTGTACCTGCAGCGGCCTCCTGTTGGTGATATCTACCGCTGGCATGGTGCCGCACTGGTAGCTGCTGCTCTGGCTACCTTTGGCATCGGTGGCGAAATACTGCACGGCGGTATAGCTGTAGGCATTGTCACCGCCATTATCCTGTAGGGCGGAACCTGTTGCCCTGCCGCAGACGGTACCGATGCGGTATTCGTATTCGGTACCCTCCTCAAGACCGGTAAGGACATAGCTGGTCTGGGCGCTCTGTTCTGCCACCCAATCGCCACCGCTGCCACGTTTGCGGTACTGCACCCTGAACTGGCCAGCGGGCTGCCCCACAAGCATCCAGCTCAGCTCGGTGCGCCCAGCCCCCCCTGTTACGGGCCATCGGGAAACCGGGCACCCGGCAGTTCTCCACATAGTCGAACCAGTAGATCTCCGAGAGTCCGTTGTTCTTGTAGACCCCGTTGTCCTCGGTGGGGCTGCCCCCGATTACGGGGCTGCCACTCCTGGCCTGTACCTGCCAGCCGTAGCGCCTGCCGGCAACCAGCTGCGGCCTGTCCATACCGTAGTGCAGCATGGGCGCATAGCTCTCCTGCTGCCATAGAGGAGGTGAGGACAGGAAGCCCGAAACGGGATCCTGCCCGGGGTCCCACAGCTCCTTCAGCGTAAGGGTGTAGCGGGTATTGGGCGCCAGCTGCCTGGGCATCCACTGGAACAGTATGCCCCCGGGGGCGGGGGCCTGTACCTTCTCCCCACGCTGGGGTAGGTTCAGTATGGGCGGATCGTACTGCACCAGGAACACAGCGGCACAGGACCTGGCAGAAAGCACCCTGCGGGTCTGGTAGTCGTAGGCCTGGAAACAGAACCTGTAGAGCCCCTCGGGAAGTGGACGGGCGTAGGCCTGGTCGCTGATACCGGAGAGGTTCCGCAGCTCGAAAAGGGCACGCAGCTCTACGTTGCCGAGGGTAACCGTATTGCCGGGGAAGAGGGTAAAGGGACTGAGGCCAACCACAAAGTCGCCGCTCTGGGCATAGGGCACCCCGTTAAGGCCGGCCTCCAGCCAGAACCGGATGCCCACCTGGTGCTGAGGCTCATTTAGGTCGGCCATCAGCACCTGCAGCTGCAGCTTCGTGTCGCTGCCGGTGGCATAGTCCGAAAGCCGCATGCTGTAGGGTGGCACCACTAACGGCACCAGCCTGACGGGGTACTGCTGGGCATAAAGGGGAAAGAGGGAAAACAGGAAGATGGAAAGGGCCAGCAGTGGCCTCCACAGGGGAACCGCACTGTTGCTGCCCTCCGTCCAAGGGCGATATAGGGTAATGTCTTTCATGGTAGGTAGAATGGGTT
>JASCOD010000022.1 GCA_029959615.1 Flavobacteriaceae bacterium PS02338
TGACTAGTCCTAAATAACCGATACAGGTTTTAGACTAAAATAATCAATAATTATATCCCTACAAACGCGTGTTTGTGGGGATATTTGTTTTTATAGGTTCTTATTTTGATTTTATTCTGCTGATGCATTTGCTCAGGAGTCTTCATAAAACAGGAATAATGCGGTCTGCAAGTGTTGTAAATTTTGATACTATCACTGATCAGTTGTTGCATTATAGATAGTTTATGTGAAGTGTTGTATCCAATAAACTCTGCTTTTAATATCCCATTGATTCTCTCCGCAACAGCATTTGCATAAGGATCATAGGATTCTGTCATACTGCATTGAAGTTTTCCTTTTTTCAATATATCCTGATATTGATTACTGCAATATTGAAGTCCTCGATCAGAATGATGGACCAGGATATTTGGCTTATAATATCTGGTTTTAATAGCCATCTTAAGCGCTCTAATCGATCCTTTCACATCCAGACTATCAGATACATCATACCCCATGATTTTCTTAGAGTAAGCATCTGTAACCAAAGCTAAATACATTGGGTTTGTTCTGTTGCCCACATAGGTAATATCAGACACCCAAATTTGTTCAGGTTGACTTGGAACCACATCTGCAATCAGATTTTTATGTTTTCTGAACCTGTGATGTGAGTTGGTTGTAACATGATACTGACGTTCAGGAACTATGAGCATGTGATTCGTTTTAAGAATACGAAAAAGCAGATCCCTTCCAACACCAAGACGCCTTAAATCATCCTGTAATAGATAATAAAGTTTCCTGGTCCCAAGCCGGGGCATTTGAAGTCTTATATTCTTCACCAGATCAACAACCTGCCGGGCGGTAGCTTTACGTCTGTCGGCAGATCGTATGTTTCTATAATAAACCTGTCTACTTATCCCGAGCAATCCACAGGTAGCCATTAGGCTTTCTTGGTGCTTTTCTTTGTAGAGAACGATTGTTCGGGCAAGGAGTTTTTTCGGATCGGAATGTTATATTCTTTCTCCGCTAAATCAATCATCATATCAAAAATGATCGCTTTCTTATCCGCTTGTTCCGCTTGCTTTTCTAGCTGTGCTTTCTGCTTCTCTAACAATTTCACACGCTGCTCAAGCTCCATTAGCTTCTGTTCCTGGCTTTTTGGCATATTCGACGGTGTTTGATATTCCCAATCGAAGTTACCATATTTTCTTAACCAATTTACAACTGTTGAACGTCCCTGGATTCCATACTTACGTTGAGCTCCTGTAACTGAAACTAATCCTTGCTCAACTTCTTGAACTACTTCAAGCTTAAAGGACATAGAATAGTCCTTTTGTGTCCGTTTCTCATAAATGAATTCTTCTCCCTTTTTCATAACGATTCTTTTTGTGTATCGCTATTTCAGGACCAGACA
>JASCOD010000023.1 GCA_029959615.1 Flavobacteriaceae bacterium PS02338
TTGGCATTCCGTTGTTTCAATCTTTTCTATTCGCTTTCCGAACTCCGTCCGTTAGCTCCCGTTTCGTTTGGGACTGCAAAGGTAGGAAACTTTTTCTCTTCTCCAAATAAAAAATAAACTTTTTTTTATCTGCCCCTCTTCATCTTCATCAACCCCTCCTTTTCCCTCTTTCAAACCTAAACCTCTTCCTCCGAAGCGGAGTGCAAAGGTAGAAAAAATTTTCCTTTTTCCAAGAAAAAAATAAAACTTTTTTCTTTTCAGTTTGTTAGTGCTTTTCACAATCCCCTCTTCCTCCGAAGCGGAGTGCAAAGATAGAAAAAATTATCGCACAGGCAAACTTTTTTTTTATTTTTCAGCTTTCTTTTTCAAAGCCTCAAAACTGTCTCCCCTCGAATGATCCCAATGTCTTTTCTAAAGACTTTATGGATTATTTATGTCATTGTGGGCACAGGCACCGGAATCTTTGGAATTTTTTAACAATAATTAACAGGGAGGTGATGGAGGGGCAGTCTTTGGACTACGGGGATATTGCGGCGACCACATGGATAGTCCCGGTGCGATACGGTTATGGGGACGTGCGGAGGCCTTGCGCAGGGGTATAAGCTTTATCATCGTGGCATAAAAAAAGCCCCCGACATTGCTGAAGGGGGCTGTTTAGGTATAGGCACCGACCTACTCTCCCACGTGTTACCGCAGT
>JASCOD010000024.1 GCA_029959615.1 Flavobacteriaceae bacterium PS02338
AACCAGTCGAAGTTGGGTGTTAATCGCCATTCCCAACCATAATCATAGGGATCATAGTAGCGCTCCGACATTCCAAACAAACTGCCTACCCACCCAATAAATTCACTAAAAATATCCCAGAGGTCCCTCCAAAAACCACTTTGCTTATTGCTGTGGCTTATCTGTTTCTGTTTAGCCTTGGCGTTTTCTGGCGGCAAATTTTTACTTAGCGCATATATATCACTCAGTTTACTCTTATTAATTTCCTGTACCAAAATGGTATCTCCGGTCAAATTCCATTCTACAAGCTTCCCAGTCCATATGCCATTCTCGCCATTTCCTTCGTTTTTGGCGTCTGGCACGAAATTAAGAAGAAAGGCAGCTAAACTGCTTTTTCCAATCTGTTGGATGAAGAATAATTCTGGAGGATGTTTGGCATCGTAATTAGTATTGTTGCCAACAGTTAGAGATGTATTGCCGTTAGTCCTATCAGTTTGGATGCTGCCTGATCTATTTAGAAC
>JASCOD010000025.1 GCA_029959615.1 Flavobacteriaceae bacterium PS02338
ATTTTCAGTTGATTGTTGTGTTTTATTTATTTGTGTTTGTATTTTTGCGGACATTCAAAACCTACGAAAATGAAAATCTACCTAATACCTTTCTTGCCACAGCAAGTTATAATCCTGTATTGTTCCAGCACATGCTCAATCCCGATTGTTCGGCGATCGATAAATTGGCGATAAATAATCTTTTCCCAGTGCTTGAAGACCAGCCCTACAACAGGGAACAGTAACGCATCCCCGATGCCCATCAAATAAACACATCACCTAACCCATTCTACCTACCATGAAAGACATTACCCTATATCGCCCTTGGACGGAGGGCAGCAACAGTGCGGTTCCCCTGTGGAGGCCACTGCTGGCCCTTTCCATCTTCCTGTTTTCCCTCTTTCCCCT
>JASCOD010000026.1 GCA_029959615.1 Flavobacteriaceae bacterium PS02338
AAGATCAGTTGCCATTCGCTTCGCCATTCAAAAGCAATGCACCTTTTACAAGCTGGTGTCAACCTTGTCTACATACGTGATATTCTTGGGCATACATCGGTTACAACAACCGAAGTGTATGCGAGAGTCGATTCCAAACAGAAACGGGAAGCAATAGAAAGCGCATATGTTAACGTTGTTGAGAAGGAAGTTCCCATATGGGTAGACAATAAAAGCCTGTTAGACTGGTTAAAGAACTTTTAAGCAAAATAATGTAAAGTAGGATTGCTGAAAAATGCTGTAGTCAGCACAATAACGCAGTCCACTTTACATTATCTATTACTTTCCATAACC
>JASCOD010000027.1 GCA_029959615.1 Flavobacteriaceae bacterium PS02338
TGGAGATGCTATCTCTAATTGGTATGATTCATCCCCAGTTATTATTAACAGTACCATTGCCGGAACCGGAAACAAAGCTATCTATAATAGTCTAAGCACTACAATACTCAATACTAGCATTGTCTGGGGTAGTACTATTGGTAGCTACACGGCCAAGAACTCCCTGATCAAAGATAATACAGATACTTCTAACGGCAATATCGATGCAACCGGACTAACGGAAGCCAGTATTTTTAATGATTATACAAATGGAGACTATACCCTAAAAGCTGGCTCTGCTGCATTAAACAGCGGCGACAATAGGCTTTACACTGGCC
>JASCOD010000028.1 GCA_029959615.1 Flavobacteriaceae bacterium PS02338
TCTTTAGGGCATTCGGATAGGTAAATTTTAACCATTAAGGATTTATAAGGCGTTCAGACTTACGAAGTTTTTAACTTCGTAAGTCTCCAATAATCGTAACTCGTATATCTAAAATCGTAAATTCCCTTACTTAACAGATTCATTGTACGACTTCACCAAAGCAATCAATACTTTTTCATCAAAATATTCGGTTTCTTTTATACTTTCAATTAAAGCTTCATCTCCAGTAACTTTGGCCAATAGTAAGTTTTTGGTTGCAGTTGTCCTAGAACCATCGGCAGCAATTTCCTGAATGGGTCCAGTTCCGGGT
>JASCOD010000029.1 GCA_029959615.1 Flavobacteriaceae bacterium PS02338
TCACATACATATTCTCCATAGTAGGAGAAGCTACACCACCACGTTTTTCTAACGTAATTGCAAATGCCTGTGCCGAAGTAACGGCAGTCATTTTCTGTACTGTAGCTGCTGCGTCTTGATCAAATACCCCCAAACTTACCGGTTTGCCATCTACAATAGCCCACAATTGATATTTCTGATCCTTTGGTGCAATAGGTAGATTTTCTAAGGCTAAATAAACATCATTAGAGTTTTGTTCAAAATACACTACAGCCTTCATATCCGGATGTTTTTCAACTCCAAGTAGAGGAATGGTTTTAAC
>JASCOD010000002.1 GCA_029959615.1 Flavobacteriaceae bacterium PS02338
TTTCAAGGGGGTCAATTTGGATTGGCGCAAAGGGGTCATTTTGCTTTGGCCAACATGGTCAAACTAACTTGGCTAAGGGGGGCTTTTTAGAATGGTGGAGAGGGGTCATTTTACACTGGTTTATCCATTTTTATCACTGTGCTATACTGCAACGGCCCAAGTGGCTGCAAAAAAAGGCGTAACTATAGAAGAAATTCATCAACAGGTGAATGCTTTAACCATAAAAAATGATAAAGAGGCCAAAGAATTACTTACTTTGGAAGCGCAGGCGTTAATAAAAAGTGATAATGAAAAATGGATGTTTTTTGGTGCAACTTTACTAGAATCTTTACAGAAAAAAGAAGAAGCTGCAGGTGTCTATAAATTGATCACTAAAAAATTCCCACAAGGAATAACCGAACGCAGTAAAGAATATAATAAAGTATTCGACGAAAAAAGCACCTTGACTGCACTCGAAAAAGAAAAACTTTACAACAAATGGCTATCAACATTCCCCATAAATTCCTTCGAAAAAAGCGATAGAAATATTTATCTACAAGCATTAGCTAATATGGCTATCATATTTTTCAGAGAAGATAATAACCAAAAAGCATTCTATTATATCGACAAGTGTAAAGTTGATTCAACTTACACGATTTATATGAGTAAAATTGGGACTGAATTAATCAAAGATAACAAGGTTGACCTAGCTGTAGAAGTATTAGAATCTGCATATACTAGTGCCTCAATTGCACTTCAAGAAAATAATGAGCATAAACTTCCTATTGGACGATCATATTTTAGTCTTGCACCAAATTACGCTAAAGCATTATTAAAATCAGGAAAAGTAGATAAAGCTTGTTCTGTTTTAGAAGAGTTAATTAAACAAGAAAAACAAAATAATATAAACTCAATAACACTACTAAGTCAAGCGTATACCACAGGAGGTAGAAATATGGATGCTTTCATGTTATTAAATGATTATTTAATAAATCGCGGTAATGATGAAAAATTAATAAAAACAATCTCAGCATTATATAAAAAACTAAATAATAACAATGAAAGTAATTTTAATGATTACTTAGCTAAACTGACTGTAAAATCACATGCCGCTACTCTTGAAAAGTATAAAGCTGAAATGGTTAAAAAAGAAGCACCTAATTTTTCCTTGCTGAATTTAAAGAGGGAAAAAGTTTCTTTATCAGACTTAAGAGGTAAGGTAGTAATTTTAGACTTTTGGGCAACTTGGTGTGGCCCATGCAAGGCATCTTTCCCTGGAATGCAGGCTGCTGTAGAAAAATTTAAAGATGACAAGGAAGTAGAATTCCTATTCATTGATGTTTGGCAAAAAGAAGACAACTATCAAGAACTAGCCCAAGAGTTCATTACAAATAATAAGTATACGTTTAATATACTATTTGATGAGATGAAAGACCGTTCAAAATCTACAGCTAAAGCTTACGGAGTAAGAGGAATCCCAATAAAATTTATCATTGATAAAGAGGGATTTATACGATTTGAATCATCTGGCGGTATATCTGATATTTACAAAATTGTTAATGAGATCTCTGCTAAAATTGAATTGGCAAAAAAAGGATAATTTCTCGATACGTATAAACTCGAACTCATGTTAATTATTATAAAAGGTTAGCTGCTTTTTTCTTCAACGCTTGGATATACATCATCTTTACAGAATGTTTGATAAATAGCACCTAATGAACTTTTGAAAGATCCGTCTTTTTGATTGCCAAATAAAGAACTTCCTCCAAATTTATCTTTCAAGTCAAAGACAGCCTTCATAGCTTCTCTATAATCTATAACAAATATTGATGTTGGAGTTATTCCATCTATCATTAATTGTTGGTGGTCATATTTATCAGGAATATCTAATGCATAAGCTGTACGACCTTTAATAAACCAGTTGCCTCATCAGAGTTGAGTTCCTTGCTTTCTAGCACCTTGCTAAGCAGATTGACTGTGTTCGTTAACAGCATAGCCTTTTATCAGATATTCTCTTAATACCTGATTAGCCCAAATGCGAAATTGAGTACCTTCTTTCGAATTCACTCTATATCCAACAGATATAATGGCATCAGGATTATAATATTCAATGGTTCTTTCTACAGCTCTATTTCCTTCTAATTGAACTGTTGCATTTTTTGCAACAGTTGATTCTTGTACCAACTCTTCTTGTTGATAGATATTATTTAGAAGCCTAGATATCGTAGACCACTAACAGTTTAGCATAAATTAACTTCTTGTGAAAGACCTATAATTAGTGTACCGCATCTTTTTTAGAGAGTTCCAGTGAATCAATCGATATTCTGCAAATTCTCTTCAAATCTTGCTCTAATCGGATTGAATCGATTTTGGCGCTGGGTACTAAACGGATTTCGATCCAAAAAACTAAAGGATTGTTAATAAAATAGCAATCCTTTTTTGTTGATATTCAGTATTTTTCGTATCCTCTCTTTTCTTTTTTGGTGTCGCGTTGTTGGCCTTAGTCTCTGGGAATGCCATGATGTGTAACATGGTATGAATACCTGTTCTTCAATTTGATGTCAGTTTTTACTTGTGGGGTTTTCCAATTTTTGGATATATTTGTTATGAGAGCATTAATTTAGGAATGGGGACCGTCTTTTGACAGGTTCCCATTTTATTTTTTAGGACTTTTCTGTCAGGGAGGAAATGAAGGTTTCTACAACGTAGTGAGAGGTTTCTGTCAAAGGGCTACCAGTCTGGATGGTGCTGACGAGGACTTTTCCGGAAATGACTTATTATGGCAAAGCAGCTCCGTGCGTGATGGAATGTGCCGCTGTGCTTGCGAAAGTATATTGATTCCCTGTCCAAGCTCACCTTGGATTCTCTCTTTTTCCTTTTTTCCGATGTGACTGTTCCCTAACTAGTTTTGGAAAATGGAAATCGCAAAACGTATCATCTGCAGGGCCTGTGGACTACCGAAAAATGGTAGGATCGAGGCCTATTGGGAACTGCTCAAGGCATTGATCGCCGGATCATCGCCTACCTTATTGGACCAACTCGGGATATTGGAAGTGGACCAGCTCGACCAGCGTAGTCGTATCAGTGTCGAACGATATTTCAACCGGGCAAAATTCCGTCCCATTCCCTATGCAGAATTTGCGACGGTCGGTCTGTTGCAGATGGAGAGGGAAGAGGGGGACGGTCCGATGCTCAGCACTGAGAAAAGTCTATTGAAGCTCCGGGACTGGACGGAGGCTAAACAGCAGTCAGATATGTCTACCGTTTGGACAGATAAACTATTATGGCGCAGACAGGCAACACTGTATGCACATAGGGGAAGTTATTACTTTTTCCAGTCCAGCGAAGAGCAGACGGAACTGTTTTCCCTGGAGTGCTTTGCGGAATTAGATAGGCTGTTAGGATTTTGTGAAATGTCTAGGACTACTGCGGAGATCAGAACATTTGCAGGAGAGGATTGGGATGTTTTTCGGGACATGATGGCACAGCTCCTAGAGCTTCAGGTGCTGGTCAACAGCCAGCTGCCGAACCTGACGGGAATGGATTATTTCCAACGTCTGGGTGTGGCGCAGGAACAAAGTGGGACCAGTGGTTACATGATGTCCTTCCGTCACGGGATACAGGGCTTCTGCGATCTTTCTTTGGAAAGGGAACTGAAGGCATATGTGGCTTTTGCCCAACAGCATTTGGTCAGTGCCTCACCGGCCAATCTGTCGGAATTCAAGCGTGCTTTCAGCCAGCGTTACGAGAACCGGTGGCAGTTACTTTCGCTGGTGCTGGATCCAGCCCAGGGACTGGGCTATGCTGGACTTGCAGGTCCGGGACAGCAGGATATCGAATCGCTGTTGCCCCAAAGGCAGGCTGGTCCGCCGCAGCTGCTCTGGGATGAGTTATCGCCGTTCCTTATGAAGGGAATGGCCAGTGGTACCGCAATCGATCTGAAGGAATTTAAAGGAGGGGTGGTAGCACCTTCTTTTCTGCCAAATACACTCAATGTTCTGCTGCAGCCTGCAGGTGAGCAGGGATGGGCTGTAGAACATATGGGTGGGCCGAGCGCTACAACGCTCGTGGGCAGGTTTGCCCAGGAGCCGGAAATTCGATCTTTTGCTAGTGAACTGACGGTACTGGAGCAGCAAGCGAATCCGAGGGTGAAGTTTTTTGATATCGCCTATCAGACAGGGTATAGGACGGACAATATTAACCGTCGGCCACAGCTCTATGCACTGGAACTCGTACTCGGTGGTTGGTCCACACATCCTGATCAGTTGCAGTTTTCGGATCTTTTTGTGAATGTGATCGGGGACGAACTGGTGCTGTATAGCCAGAAGCACCAATGCCGTGTTGTGCCTAGGATGGCCTCAGCCTACAATATCCTACGTTCCAGCCATCCCCTGTTGCGCCTGCTCGCAGATCTACAATACCAGGGTATGCAGCACCAGTTTCTGCCAAACTTACAACAGCGTTTCCCAGATATGGATCAATACCCGCCCCTAAAGTTTGGCACTCTCTTGCTGCAGCCAGCAAAATGGAAGGTGCCATTTGAGGCGAAAAGTTCCCTTACTGCGTTGGAAAAATGGTCGGCAGAGGCCCAGTTGGACAGGTTTGTCAGGATCGGGCATGCCGATCAGTACCTCTGTCTGGACCTACAAATGGAAATGGACAGGAAACTGTTATGGGATAGCTTGCAAAGGGATACTTCACTGGTGTATATTTCGGCATGGACGGCTGGTAGTGATCTGGGCATGGCGGACACCTATGGTGACCGTTTTAGCTATCAGCTGCAAATGGTGATGACACATGAAAAAGAGGTCTATGCTCCTGTACAGGCATTTGAAAGCCCTTCGGAGCAGTTCTCTTGGGCTATTGGCGAGGACTGGCTCTACTGCTCACTTTACACTGCCGCGGAAAACCAGTCAATAGTGCTCCGTGAGTTGGTAGCTCCCTTGCTGGCCAGCTCTGTGGACTTGGTTGAGAACTGGTTCTATATTCTCTACCATGATCCCGAGCCACATATCCGGCTGCGGATTCGATGGAAGGAGAAAGTTCCGGTCGGAAAGCGCTGGAGGCTGATGGCGGAGCTGGGCAATTGGTTGGGCCGCTATGGGATCCGGGATACGACCATCAGGCCCTATGCGCCGGAAAGGCAGCGCTATGGTCTTGATACGATGGAACTGGTGGAAAGCTTCTTTGGGCTGGACAGTAGGGAGGCGTTATTGGAAATGGGTACTGGGGAACAGGAGCGCTTGGCCAGCTGTTATGGCTGGATCTGGGGACTATTGGTAGCGGTGTTGCCAATTAGCGAACAAAGGCAGGACTTCATCAAGGCAATGGCTGCTCTGTTCGCCCGGGAGATGGGATGGGAAAAGGGAACCTTTAAGCTGCTGAACCAGTCCTGGAGGAACATGGCGCAGCCTGCCTTGGAGACTTTTCCTTCGGTTGGGGTGTTGGAAGCATGGGAGGAGATCTCGTTAAGAGCATCTTCGGAAAAACGGGAACAGCTTTTGGGTGACCTGATCCATATGCATATTAACCGACGCTTTCCATCACAGGCCAGGCTTAGGGAAGCCCAGCTGTACCAATACTTGTTGCAGCTGCACCAGCGGACTGCAAAGCTTGCGGCAGGGCTAGCCGTAAGGTAACGTTAAATCCGCCAATGCCGTCCGGACCGTGGTCGAAGTTATGCGCATCGCCATAGGCGGTCTGTAGCCTTTTGGCCAGGTTCTGTAGTCCCGTTAGAGTCGAGATTGTTGCCTTTTGTCCGGCGATACGGTTCCAAGTAGAGATTTTTAGCTGTCCGTCTTCAAGTAGAAGTTCCATGCGGGCATCCGTTTCGCTAAGGTCACCATGTTTGAAGCAGTTCTCTGCCAGGGTCAACAGCACCAATGGGATCAGATATAAGTTGCAGACGGCTAGCTCATAGTCGAGCTGCAGCGTACCGTTGTTCTTTTTGAGGGCATACAGATAGGTGATGTCTTCCACCTGGGCGAGCTCTTCGCCTAGTTTTACCCTTTCCCCGGCATGTTCGATGTCGAAGGCGAACCTCATCACACTGGCCAGACGGGTGACTGCCTCGCTGATTTGTGGGGCGGACTTCATCGATTGGAAATGGATATAGTTCAGGATATTGAAAAGGAAATGCGGATTGATCTGCGCCTTGAGGAAGGCATTCTGTAGCAGGTCTAGCTCTCGTTGGGTCTGCTGTTGTTGGATAATGGCCAATAGCCGCTGTGTTTCCAGTTCCTGTGCATGCCTGCGCTGGGCCATGAAGCTATAAAGGTAGTAATAGCCGGTCGAAAATCCCATGAAGAATATTCCCCTATAGCCGTTGCGCAGGAAGCTTTGCCAAGTCATGCCATACAGCGGTTTGATAGGTTCCCCGAGTAGGTGGGTGAGGAAGATCTCGCCGATCCAGTGTGCCAGAATGTACATCAATAGGAATGCAATGCAGAACAATGGTATCCACAACCATTGCATGTTCTTCTTGCCGATCCAGGGCAGTACGGTCCCAGACTGGAAATAGAACAGTACAACGGTGATGCCATAATGAACTAAATAGCTGACCACTGGTACGCTCATATCGAATAAGAGGTTGGTAATGATGGTCTCCCAGATAATGAAGAGCGACCATACTAGTACGTGTATCCTAAAAGCTTTTTTGTTGATCGTTTTTGGCATTCTACATCGGTATATCGGGTTTCCAAATAACAGATTTTTCTTTGGCTATTGCAAGGGGTATTTTCAGGTTATAAAACCACTTAAATAATATGCAAAAGACAAAAATTAGATTAGAGATCAGGAAAGTGGGTACTTTCAGCAGATCTACGGCAAAGGCGGAGGGCTTTGACACGGGCGATCCAACTTCGGGGATGACCTCAATGAAAACGACCCTCGGTAGTTCGGTATTTCTTGCACAAGCACCCCGTCCTCTAAATTAACGTTCTATATCGGTGCTTAGGATTTATAGACATAAGGAATTTTCACTGGATGGGCAGGCGGTTAATTTCGGAAACTAAATCTTTAAACAACGTATAAAAGACAAAAATCAAATCGGAGATTAGGAAAGGAAAGTAGATGCTTTCATGAAATCCGTGGTAAAAGTCACCGCTCTCGACACTGGCGATATAACGTCACAAATGACTTTTTTACCACAACGACCCTAGGCGACCTAATCACGTCGGGCTTCCTGCGGAACCGTTGAACAATGATCTTGGGAAAGGGACTAGCGTTTCTTTCCCATTTTGATGATCCGATCGTCCAAAAATGACTGGAAGGTAGGCCAGTACATTTCACCCACGGTGATCTTTGTGCCACTGGTCATGATTAGCGTATGCCCGTCAACATATTCGATATAGTGCTTGTTGACGATGAAGCTCCGCTGCACTTGTATAAAGTCAGGCTGCCCGTTGAGCTTTTTTGCCAATTCGCTCAGGGACATATAGGTGACCACCTGGCGATCGAGTGCCTGGAGCTCCACATAGTTGCTCTTGCTCTCAATCACGATGAGCTCTTTCAGCCTGACTTTGACCAGCTTGGAGTCCTGTTTGGCCTTGACAAAAATGAAATCTTCCTCGTTCAACGTATCTATTGCTATCTTATCTATTTCCGCCTCCTCGGGGAAAAGCCGGTGGAGAGTGGTTAGTAGCTTTGCCAGCGAGAAGGGCTTGAGCAGGTAGGCATCAGCTTGGCTTTCAAAGGCCTCGAAGGCATATTTAGTGTGGGCGGTGGTAAAGACCAGTTTGTCCACCTGATGACGGACAGATGCCGCAAGTTCGATACCGTTGACCTTGGGCATGTCCACGTCCAACAGCAAAAGGTTGATCCTTTGTTTCTTAAGGAAGGAAATAGCAGCTACTGGATCGGTAAAAGTGCCCCTGATTTCCATGCCAGGGAAATTCTGCATATAGGACATGAGCCCTTCTACTGCATTTGGATCATCATCTACTATTACACAGGTCATATTCACAAGTAATTCGTTTAATTTCTACTGTTCCCGCTTAAAATAGGGATTTAGTTCGGTTTTCTCAAGGGAATGTTTGGTAATTGTGTTTTAATTTTTTTTGTTCTTCGGGTTTTTGTTGAGGATCAACCGCTTATTTTAGGGGTATTCCTAATAGCTATATCGCTTTTTGTTTTTACTGTACTAAAGGTTTGTGTAAAAGTGTAGATTAGGTGCTCAGCTTAGAACGAAATGTGGTGATTATTTTAGCCGAAATCTATAAGTATTAATCAATAACTAAAATGTTTAATTTATTGATTTTAATATTATTGTGTCGTTGGGTACTAAAAGGATTTAGAACCAAAAAACTAGAGGGTTGTTTATGGAATAATAATGTTTTTTTGTTGGTATTCAATGAGTTATATTTTGGTGTTGGCGCAATGCAGGCGGTTCTAAATATACCGATATACTAACGTTTCAAACTTTAAATCACCGACGTAGGACGAACGTAGGACCGACGGTAGACCGACGTAGAACTAGTATACCCAAAACGACAATTGCGATAAAAACAGACAAATAGAGTATAATAGGTACAAAACCGCCAAATCCGTCAAACTCTATTTTTTTAATTTCCAACTTTACCCCATGCACTAATTTGTTTTTTAAAATGTTGGAAAGGAGTCAATCAAAATGGTTTTTCCAGTGAAAGTGTTCATTTAACATTCTTGTTCTACCAAGTTGGTTATCTTAATTTAAGTGGAGAATTGGAGAGAGCGTTAATAATGAATTTTATTATCCCAAAGAAGCAGCTGATTAAAATTTGCTTCTGTAAGAACCATCGGTATATAGATACTAACCAATAAAATTCGTCCAATCCGTATTCTCTTCGTAGGCCATTTGTGGTGAGCAATTGGTTCTACTATTTAACTGTCCAACCAGCATAGCTATATCCATGTTCATCTGCTGACGGGTAATTGAAGTCATTTCTTTATCGAAGCCTTTATTATACATTTCGAGAACAAATTGAAAAGAAACTATGCGTGCAATAATCCTTCCCAAGACGACTAGATCACGTTGTTTGATGGAATCGTCCAAACTGAAATTTAAGTTGTCTGAAAAGTCTGCTGCCGCATATTCGGTTAGGCTATATTGTTTTAAGAATACTAAGAAATTAGTTTCTTTCGCTTTCCTCATTGATTTTAAAACGGCTTCTGCGATTTGGGAATAGAGCATTTCATTTGAACCTTCGAAAATCTGGAAAGGTCGACTATCTACTACTCCACGTCCGGCAATATGATCTAAACGGTAGCCGTTCGCACCTGCCAACTGCAAGGCAATTTGAGCAGATTCTTGCATTAAATCTGAAACTAGTGCTTTTACGCTATTTGCATCTACCCCGTGTGTTGCTAAATCTGCATGTATGCTACTGGTATTAGCGCTATATGCACACATACCAGAGGTAAGTGTGTAGGCGGCCTGTAAGCGAGATAATTGAAATTTAACCGAATCTATTTCATTCAATTTTGCTCCAGAAACCTGACGGTTAGCACAATGGTTCATCGTTTCGTCCATTAAGCGTTTGATAAAACCGAGGCCCATGCCCGGAAACTGAAGACGGCTGCGGTGTAAAATATCCAACATCATTTTGATCCCTGTGGACTGAGGAGACAATCGGTGGGTTAAAGGCACCTGAACGTCAATATCATTTATTCCGTAAGGAATTGCATACAAACCCAAGTTGTTGTATTTTCTGCTGACATGGATCTTCTGTGAAGGAATTGCATCTTCCGTCATTATAAAATCAACATCACGCACTAGGTCGCCCATTTGATTTTTCTTGCGTGCAGCAACGAGCCAATAATTGGCGTCTCCAGTTAGACCTTGCCAGTGTTTTTGTCCTTCTATATGATAACCATTCGCATGTTCTTCGTAACTGGTACGCATATTTAAAGCATCGCTTCCGTATGCAGGTTCAGTAATCATCAATCCACCCATCGCCTTATTCAATAGGAAATCCTGAAAAACCTTCTCTTGGATTAATGGATTGCCATATTTGGCCAGCGGCTCTAGAAACAGTGCAATATTAATTCCAAATATTAGGGATAAAGAAAGAGATTCATAAGACGCGGCCGATAGCATGCGTAAACATTCCGCTACTTTCACTCCTCTGCCTCCGAATTCAGTGGGTATTGCTACAGATAACGGATTCAATGCCATGATTTCATTTAAAAAAGATTTGGGCAAACCTCGCTGAAGGCTCAACTGATTAAAATCATACTCTACATTAAAAAGTATATGAAACCTTTCCTTTACGGATTTGATGTAATCATCAATAGGTTGGACTGGTACTTCTTCTGTGTAACTTAGCATAGTTTTACTGTATTTAAGTCCCATTTGTAATGTTCACAGTGCATATGAACATCTGCAAACTGTCGGTTTAAAGGTTCATTATACCGAATTGATAGCTATGGGGTACAGCAAATTTACGCGGTAATGAAGCTAAGACTTTATTGATTGAGTACAATATATAGGACAAATCGTGCCAACTGATGTTATTTTATTGATTCTCGATAGGCAGCGGGAGACATTCCGACTTTCTTTTTAAATATCCGGCAGAAGTAGGAAGGTTCTGAAAAATTGAGTTCATAAGAGATATCATTTACTGTCCTAGTCGACTCGTGGAGTAAGAGTTGGCTATGCATGATCAAGATTTCAAGAATTAAATCTTTGGATGATTTCCTGAATACATCATACACACAGCGATTTAGGTAATTGGTGGATATAGCTAGTTTATCGGCATAATAACTGAGACTTTTTTGAGCTTTGAAATGGTGATGTACCAACTTCTTAAAGGTCATTGCAATTTCTTGTTTTCTGTTAAGTACTTTATGTGAGGCCGAAAGTTTGATAATCTTTAGCAGGAGTGATTTTAGCAAACTTTCCGATAATTGCAGATAGGGGTCTTCGTTCCGTAATTCCTTAAATAACTGGTTTAACAGATTGCCTAAGTCTTCATTGTCTTCATCCAATAGATTCAACAACGGGGCAATCGTAAATATATTTAGAATTTCCTGCTCTCTAAAAATGGAAGTCATTGCTTCTTCCTTGATCAGTATACAATAGCCTTCGGCTGATTTACTGACGGATCTAATCGATGATACATTTCCATAATTGCTGATCAGCACTGCTGGCGCATTGATCGTAAATTCGTTGGGACCAATCTGATGGTTGAAGTATCCATCCGTTAAATGAACAATGAGGTTATAGCCCAATAAAATTGGTTGAGTAGGTACCTTGATGAACGGAGCAATCTCACTTATCTTAAAAATTTTAACAGGAAGTTGCTGGTACTGGAGATGCCCTAGGTCTCCTGTCATAAACCTTTCTACAAATTCATCCGCATTTACTTGATCGTTCATGTTATGAGCAAATATATATGATGACAACGGCAATTGAAAAAAGTTGGTATGATTGAGATGGTGAAGTCCGTTGTAGTTTATGCACCGAGAAAGTTAAATTTGATGAAATAGGCTATTTGAATACATTTTTGGCTGCTTGAATTGATAGTTTAATTTATTAATAATATATTTGTCTACTGTTTTGGTAGTCTTTATTTGTTGCTACTATCCGCATGTTTTACTAATTTTAAAGCACAAGGTATTGACCGCTTATTTTTTAGATAGTTTTCTTTTGGGTACTCTCATATTTTAGTTTACTGGCAATGTTGGACATAGCGGAATATAAGTTGTTGCAGGACTTAAGGAATGGAAGTCAGCAAGCGCTACGAAAGCTGATGGAGAACTATAAGCTGATGTTAGCGAAACGGATTCTCTATATTTTAAGATCACCCGAGGACACAGAAGAGCTGCTTCAGGAACTATTTGTTCGTGTTTGGCTCAATAGAGGGAAAATTAACCCAGAGCAACCCATAAAAGCATATTTGTTTCATATTGGCCAAAATTTGGTTTTTGATAGAATAAGGAAGCTGAATAGGGAAAAGCGTTTGATAGCTGCTTACAAGGATTTGCAACCCTCAGAGATCTATAACCATATCGAAGAACAGCTATATCGCGAAGAGAATCGTATGCTGTTTGAACAGGTTATCGCTAAGGTGCCTGAGCAATCCAGAAAAGTATTTACACTTTGTAAAATAGAAGGACGAAGCTATGATGAGGTCAGCAAAATGCTTTCTATATCCGTAGCTACCGTCAATTCCCATATCACCAAAGCAAATCGTTTGCTGCGTAGTTATCTAAAAGATCATCCACACATCACTGTGCTATTCATCAGTTCAGTCTTCTCTAGTTTATAATTGGGCGCATCGTCTGCTTCATTATTTTCCTATATAACAAAATAAAGTGATTGATATTCAGTTGTTTGTGTTTTATTTCGCCTAGCGTGTCATTGCTTTTTTATGGACAAACGTATACTTCAAGGTAAACGCAATCTAATAGTCCATGGAAAAAGAACGAGTAAAACTACTTTTTGAAAAATATATCCGAAAAACGCTAACGGCCGAAGAAGCCTTGGAATTTGAAAGCTATATTGATGATCCATCATTGGAAGCACTATTGAGGCAAAGTGTGGAGGACACTTGGGATAATTTTTCTGAAAGCGAGCAGGCAGATAGGCCGGCATTAGAGTCGATCACCAAAACGTTGGAAGATGATGTTTTCTATCGTATTGCTGAGCTAGATAAGAAAAAAGTTAAACCGCTATCTTTCTACTGGCGATATGCTGCAGCCGTATTGGTATTGGTTTCGGCACTTGGTCTTTTGGTCTTCAAACTGGTTACTGGAGAGAGCAAAGACGACTTTGCAGTCAACAAAGTAATAACAATTGCGCCTGGAACAAATAGGGCATCGCTGTATTTGGCCGATGGAAAAGAAATTGTTTTAAGTGAAAAGATGGAGGGGATTGAGGTTGAGAATGGTCTGATCCGTTATGAAAATGGAGCAACGATAGTAGGTGATGCCAAACCCCAAGAGTTGCTGATAGCTATTCCAAGAGGAGGTAAATATAAACTTCAATTAGCTGATGGAACCAAAGTTTGGTTGAATGCATCTAGTTCTTTGAGGTATCCAAGTGTTTTTTCTGGTGCTGAACGAATAGTAGAAATAAAAGGTGAGGCTTATTTTGAAGTGCACCATGATCCCAAGCACCCATTTCTGGTAAAAAGTGGTACACAGATGGTTAGGGTATTAGGTACTTCTTTCAATATCAATACCTATCGTGAAGATGTAGCTATAACAACCCTTGTTAACGGTAAAATTGCGCTGCATACTTCAAAAGGAATCGAGAAAATACTTTTACCAGGAGAACAGGCTACCAATAATACAAATGGATTAAGCTTAAACAAGGTTAATGTACAAGATTACATCGCATGGAAAGATGATTTGATTGTATTGAATAATCAGGATCTGCAAGATGTTCTCAAACAGCTAGAAAGATGGTATGACGTAGAGTTCGTAGAAATTGACTTGATACCTGTACGTAAGACCTTATCTGGTGAAATACCTAGAAATACCAATCTTTCAACTATCCTACAGGCGTTGGAAGAACAAGCCAATATCAGCTTTGAGATTAAGGGAAGGAGGATCATGGTGAGAAACTGATACTAAAAATTGGCCCTTATAAATAAAGAAACCGCAGATGCTACCAACATCTACGGCTAATCTTTAGGTCATCGAAAAAAGACAATTGCTACCATCTATTAACATTAACCTAACTATACAAAAGTATGGATTATAACCTACTTGTCAAGTGGCTCGGGCATATACTGCGCTTTGTCGAACGTCTTGGCACAAACCTATTGACCTATTACCAATTAACTATGAAATTAACACTATTGTTGACCCTCTTTTTCACGTTAGAGGCAACTGCTTATTCGCATGCACAGAAAATCACTATGGAGGTGAAGAATGCATCGATGAAAAGTGTGCTGCAAGAGCTTCGAAAAAAAAGTGGCTATGCCTTTATTTACAACGATAACGATTTGAATAAGGCCGCATCAGTTTCTATAAAGATTAACGACAGAGAGCTGTTGGATGTACTGCCGCTTATTTTCGCTGGACAGCCTTTAACTTACACCGTAAGAGATAAACTGATTAATGTAACACCTAAAAGACTTGGAACTAGCTCAAATTTAGAATCGAGTACGGGACTTCAAGAGCCAATTCGTGGGCGAGTGCTCGACGAAAAAAAGGAGCCGCTTGTAGGAGCCACCATTTTTGTACTGGATAAAGAGGGGAAACGTACTACTAGACAAACTGCTTCTGATCGGGAGGGAAATTTTCAGTTGGCAGGTGTTGCCGAAGGAACCTTGATAGAAATATCCTATTTAGGACATACACCCGTTAAGCTTGCGGCTAGAGCCCAGTTAGGAAACATTACTCTCTCTCCACAAGCTACCCAAATGAAAGAGGTTGCCGTGGTGGCAACAGGGATGACAGTAAGGGATAAGGAAACATTTACGGGAGCTGCATCAGTTTATCTAGGGAAAGATCTTAAAGCCGTGGGAAATGTGAATGTTATTCAGAGTCTACGTTCATTAGATCCTTCATTTCTATTGGTAGAGAATAACTTAGCGGGTTCCAATCCTAACGTGTTACCAACTATTGAACTACGTGGACAAACAAGTATCACTACACAATCGCTAAGAGATGAGTTTTCTGATGATCCGAACCAGCCGCTATTTATTTTGGATGGCTTTGAGGCTAGCTTACGTACTATTGTAGACCTTGATATGAACCGTGTAGCATCGATTACAGTGTTGAAAGATGCAGCATCAACAGCTATTTACGGTTCACGTGCTTCTAACGGAGTGATTGTGGTAGAAACAATACAGCCGAAAGCTGGCCAAATTCGTTTGAGCTATACTACGGATATGACAATGGAATATCCTGATCTGAGCGGCTACAATATGATGAACGGAGCCGAAAAGCTTCAGTTTGAAAAGCTTTCTGGTGTATATACCGCACCTACAGCTTATCCTGAGTTGCAGAACGTCTATTATGATCCTTTGTATTCGCAAAAGCTACAGCAGGTAGTAAGTGGTGTAAACTCTTATTGGTTAAGTGATCCATTACAAACTGGCTTTGCTCAGCGTCATACGCTTTACGCAGAAGGAGGATCGCAAGCACTAACATTTAATGTCGGTGGTAATTATAGAGTACAGCGTGGAACCATGATCGGTTCGGGTAAAAAAGATTGGGGCGTTCGTCTTAATCTATCTTATCGAAGCCATAAGTTAAAAATAAACAATTATGCTTACGTAAACGGATATCGTTCTGATGAATCGAACTATGGTAGTTTTTCAAATTGGGTAAACATGATTCCTTATTATGAAAAAGGTTCGGCTGCCGATCCCTATGTGTTTAGTTTTTATGATTCTCGTACCAATAGCTATTACAATCGTACAGCGTCAAGTTATATCAACGTAAACAATCCCTTTTATAATGCGAATTTAAATAGTTTTGATTATACCAATAATGTTTCGATCACTAATAATTTACAGCTGATCTACGACCTTTCTAGGGAATTTCGAGTTCAAGGTTCTGTACAGATAGCTAATACTTCTATCAGTACCAATACGTTTAAGTCGCCGCTACACACAAGTTTTGAAGATGTTGATCGATTGAAGAAGGGAAGTTACGTTTATAGGCAAACTGCCGGTTTATCTTATACTGCAAATGCGATGGTTTCTTATGCCAAGCATATAGGGAAACATGCTTATCAGGCAAATTTAAGGGCCGAAATACAGGATAGAACCAACAAATTGAAAGGATTTGTTGCTGAAGGCTTTCCAACTTCTACCAACGGAAATCCTCGTTTTGCTTACGGTTATTTAGAAAATGGAAGTCCTTTGGCTATAAATAGTATTTATAGACGTAATTCATTGGTAGCTAACGGCTACTATTCTTATGATGAACGTTACAATATGGATGTTTCTTTCACTTATGATGGTTCTACTTCTTTCGGACTTCAAAACAGTTATGAGCCTTTTGGTTCGTTAGGTCTGAGTTGGAATCTGCACAAGGAGACGTTTCTAAAATCTGCAGAATGGATCGATAACCTGAGGCTTAGACTATCTTATGGGATAACGGGTAACCAAAACTTTACCTCTGCCGCATCTACTTCTACCTATACCTACATGACTAATTTTAACTATTTTGGACAAGGAGTGGAATTGACAAAATTAGGTAATGATGATCTGAAGTGGCAAAATACCTATCATACCAACCTCGGACTAGATGCCGCGTTCTTTAACAATAGATTAAGACTTCAATTAAATGCTTATCGCAAGTATACTAATCCTTTAGTTGTTGCTATTGGTTTACCGGCTTCTACATCTTTAAGTGATTATGCAATAAATGCAGGTAATCTTAATACAAAAGGTATTGAGGCTGATATTCGTTTTGTACCCATCTCTAAACCAGAAAAGAGATTTTCTTGGCTTGTAGGAATAACGGGTGTAGTGATGAGCCAAAAATATAACAACTTTAACAATATGCTCTCTAGTTTAAATGAAAGCTTACAGTCGTTAAACTCATTGACTAGATATCAGGATGGATATGATTTTTATGATCTTTGGACAGTGCCATCTTTAGGCATAGATCCGGCTACGGGTAGAGAAATATTTTTAAAGAAAGACGGTACCCACACTTTTACCTACAGTTATGACGATGTAGTGAAAGTAGGTAATGGCCGACCAGACATACAAGGTATAATTACCAATACGCTTACCTATAAAGGACTTACTTTATCAGTATATGCTCGCTATTCATTTAATAGAGATGTATGGAACGAGGCCTTGTTTAATAAGGTAGAGAACGTTTCGTTGAATAGGGCTGTTAATAGTAACTTGGATAAGAGAGCGCTATATGACAGATGGCAGCAGCCGGGAGACCATGCACAATTTAGAGCCATTTCACTAACAGGAACCACCAATATGTCATCTCGTTTTGTACAACGTGAAGATGTTTTTGCCATCGAGTCGATCAGTTTAGGCTATGAATTCAAAAAAAGCAAATGGATGGACAAAGCTGGAATTTCCAATCTTAGGTTGAACGGTTACACCAACGATCTTGCTTATCTATCTACGGTTAGGAGAGAAAGAGGGGTAGATTATCCTTTTGCAAGATCCTTTTCATTAAGCTTAACAGCCTCTATCCAATAAATAAAAACAAATATGATGAAGAAATTAAGATACTTGCTTTTTATCCTTTTGCTGCCTGCTTTATTGGGCTCATGCAAGAAATGGCTAGATGTACAGCCAGAGGATAAATTGACAGAACAACAGATATATTCCTCTCGAGAAGGAATTGCCGAGGTACTTAATACCCTTTATTTGAAATTAGGTTCAAATAACTTGTATGGTCAGAATCTAACTTTAGATAAACTAGATCTCTTTGCGCATCGCTACCATGCCTTTGCCTCCAATTCAATATACTACGATTATATCCATCATGATTATAATGATGAAGCAATCAAGACTACCATAGCTAATATTTGGGGAGGGCTGTATAGCGTTGTTGGAAATGCCAATCAGTTCTTGGCTAACTTGAAAAAATATCCGGGAATATTAAGCGCCGCTCAGGAGCAACAATATATTGGAGAGGCTATGGCAATCAGGTCATTTGCTTATTTTGATTTGTTGCGCCTTTTTGGTCCGGTATATGCGCAAAATCCTACGGCTAAAGCTATTCCTTATTATCGTAATATAGGGGCAGATGTAGGTGACTTTTTGCCTGCCAATGAAGTATTGCAGTATATTCTAGAAGATTTGGATGAGGCAATGGTTCACTTGGCTAAAGATCCTATTGTTAGCCAAAATGGGACAGATAATTACAATAGTTACCGTTTAAATCTGTATGCTGCGCAAATACTTAAGGCAAGGCTGTTAATGTGGAGAGGGAGTGTAGCTGATAAGGCTCAAGCATTGGTATTGGCTAAGCAAGTCATTGCAAATGCGGCTAAGTTTCCATGGATTACCCATGCCAATATTACTGGAAGCGCTGCTGATGCCGATAGAATATTTTCTACAGAGGTTCTTTTCGGAACATTTAACAATAAGCTCTATGAGTTA
Source organism: Flavobacteriaceae bacterium PS02338 (assembly GCA_029959615.1). Classification (GTDB taxonomy): domain Bacteria; phylum Bacteroidota; class Bacteroidia; order Sphingobacteriales; family Sphingobacteriaceae; genus Pedobacter. The sequence continues at coordinate 18,003 of JASCOD010000002.1, forward strand.
CAGAATAGTCTTTTTTCTTCTAGCATTGCAGAGTTGCGTATTCTCTCTACCGGACCAGGAAACTATATAGAAACCGTGTATGAAGGTAACCAAGGGGATTATCGTTTTGTTTATTCATGGCCATTCCCATCTGGTGGAGCTGTAACCTTCAGAACTTTCATTAAGTATCAGGACATGTCTACCACTACACTTACCCGTCGTTTTACCATTCCGCTGATTAAGTTGAGTGAAGTTTATTACATCGCTGCAGAATGTGAAACAGATCAGGCGCAAGCTTTGGGCTACCTAAATACGGTTAGACAACACAGAAATATACTGGTTGATGTCAGCAATTATAATAATTTCAAAACCGAACTGACAAAGGAATATTTGAAAGAATTTTATGGAGAAGGACAACTCTGGTATTATTACAAGCGCAATGCAATAACAAGTATAGCCAGCCCTAATACGGTAACTGGAGCCGGTAATCTGAATATTGCTCTTTCTGCCTATGTATTTCCGATCCCAGATTCGGAGCTTAGTTCACGATAAATCAATACCTGTTATGGATATTAAAAATAATTTATTAATTACAACAATGGCAATGGCTTTAGTTCTAACGGGACAGTCTTGCAAGAAAAAGGGGCTTGAACTCTATGACGAAACTGCTAATGGCAGTAGTATTTACTTTAAGGAAGCAATTGGCGTAACCACTCCCTTGGTAAAGATTGTATCATTCGGTTACGTAGGCTACACGGTACAAGATTCTGTACTTTCTATTCCTGTTGCGGTTTCCGGCTATCCGAGTAATCAAGATAGACGCTTTGAGCTGAAGGCGACTAGCGCCACTACTGCTATAGCAAATGAGCATTATACTTTTTTAAGAGAGCCCGTAATACGTGCTGGAAGGGTGGTAGATACGTTACTGATAAAAATTAATAGAACACCAAATATGGCTACTAGTAGTTATGAACTGGATCTTTTATTAGAACAAAACGAAGCTTTTACCACTCGTTTGGTAAATCCTGCTAAAAATTACCTTAAGTACACTATTAAAATCGATGATATTGCCGGGGTCTCACATTTATGGACTACCTCTGTTAGGGCTGCGGCTGTGCTAAACTATTTTGGAGTCTACTCACGTAAAAAGGTAGACTTGATGTTAGAAGTACTGAAACTTAATCCTAATTTCTTTTATGATACTTCTGCGACAGCACCAACGGCTACGCAAATTCTTTCTTATGCAAGGTATATGTTCTTTTGGCTAAATAAAGAAGCTGCCGAAGGGCGTGTTTATCTCGATGAGAAAGGAGAGGTGATTAAGATGGGACAGTATGCTGGTTAGTGGGAATAGGTGTAACAAATGTTTAATTATAAAATGAGGAAGATACTGAATTTTTCTACAATCTTCGGAAGGTAGATTGAGATGGCTTCGTCACTAAAATAAAATCATAGATGAAAAAACAACATAAAGGCGTATTGCTGATCCTAATGTTTGTTAGCTGGGTAGCTATACTCGCTAGTGGATGTCGCAAGGATTTAGGAAATTATGACTACACCCCAATAGATTCGCTTGGAATAAATAATGTACAAGACAGTTATCAGTTTACCATTGGTACTAAAGCTAATATTTTTCCCGAATTAAAGTTTGTACAGGGAACTGATTTTAATGAAGCTGATTATAGTTATGAATGGGCTTCATATCTTGGTAACACTACTCCAAAAAAGATAGTACATACGGGTAAAAATCTAGATATAGAGATCCCTCTTGGTATAGGAAATTACCGTTTTTACTATGTAGTAAAGCAAAAATCTACAGGTATTACTTGGCAAAAGAACTTTACCGTTGCGGTGTTTGGTACATTTCAACCGGGTGGGTGGTTCGTTTTGAACGATATTGCAGGTAAAGCTAGGCTAGATTATTATCAAGAAAACCGTGATACTTGGAATACTTTTCCAACCGTATATCGTGATTTTACATCGCTAATTAAGGATGTAAATACCGGAAATTCGATGGAACTTACTGGAGAGCCCATTTCTATCACTACATTTAACAATAGGGATGCTATTAACACTTCTAACGATTTTCGTTTATACATCAATACCACAAAACAAACACAATGGATTAATATAACCAATGGTTTTACTTGGGATAAATTACGTTATGTTTTTGCGAATGAAACCATCTCTGGAGAGCCTGCAAATGTGGCTGTAATTCATCCCGGAAATGGAGGTGCGTATGCTTATAAAGATCATAACCTTTATCTTTATAACTTTGTTTATTCTCTTTATGGTACGCCTATTAATCGCATATCCAATGTTGCAGGTACTTTCCCAATATCGGAACATATAGCAGCTCCTTACAGTGCTACCAATTCTACTATGCATGCTGTGTTTTTTGACACACAGAATAAACGTTTTCTGAGAACCTTCATGTCTTCGGTAGGTGCCACACCAATTACAGGTTCAGGATATGGCCTTGATTTGGCTAATGTAGGTAAAGATTTGGTATGGATGGGCTATACACGAGTTACCGCTGCTCAAGCCATTGCAATATTGAAAGATGGTAGCAATCGCTATTATTTAGCACGCCTTAACTTCCCTTACAGCACTACGGCTACTGGTATAATGGTAACAGTAGCTTCCTTTGATGAGATTACCAATCAGGCAACAGCGCTTGCTGCAGCGGATAAATTTGCTGTAGATCAGCAATATGGTTATCTGTTTTATGTAAGTGGCGGTAAGTTATATCAATTTGATATGGACAGTAAGGTAGCTAAAATAGCTCATGATTACGGCAACCGTACTGTATCGGTATTAAAAATAAATCCACTTACACGTACTTCACTTCAAGCGGTACCGAGTACACCACGGTTATTTACTCCTGGCTACGGTATTGTTGTGGGCAGTTACGATCCTCAAAGCCCAACAACGTCTGGTACGGTAGATTTTTATACAGCTACAGGCTTAATGGGCGATCTTACCGTTTCTACGCCTCAACTTACAGGTTTAGGAAAGGTAGTAGATGTGAAATATAGTGAACTCTAGTAATATTTAAAATGATGAAAAAAATAATAGCAATTGCATTTTTAATATGGCCTTTGGCACTTTTGGCCCAACAGCCGTTTCAAGTCAAAGGAAGTGTAAAAGTATTGAAACCCGGTACCAAATTGTATCTCAGTTACCTTTCGGCGAAGGGCAATGTATTGGATTCTACTGAAGTAAAAGGAACAGTGTTTTCTTTTAAAGGTGTTGTTGGGGAACCTATGAGGGCTACACTATCGCTAGTGCCGCAAGTAAGAGGTGGAAAGGGTGATCATTTCATTTTTTACTTAGAGCCTACAACAATTTCGATAGCTGTTACAGATTCTCTGAAGTCTGCAAAGATTTCAGGTTCGGTAATTAATGCGGATGATCAAAAGTTGAAAGAGCTATCTAAGGCTGCACAGGACGAAATCAACACCATCAATGAAGAGTATCAAAAAGCTAGCCGTGAACAGAAAAAGCAGCCTGAATTTATGAAAGGTTTTGCGAAACGTTATACGGAGGCTACAGAAAACCTATTGTCGGTTCAGCTCAATTTTGCAAAGGAACATCCTGCTTCTTATATCAGTTTGGTAGCACTTACACCATTAGCTACGAAAGAAAAATTTTTAGATGAAGCTGAAAAAGCATTCTTGAATTTATCTCCACAAGTTAGAGAAACTAAAGCAGGTAAATTAGCAACAGAAACCTTTGCTGCAGCACAGAGAACGAAGATTGGACAGCCTGCAATTCCTTTTACCCAAAATGATGTGAATGGAAAACCATTCAGTTTGTCGGATTTGAAAGGGAAGTACGTGCTAATTGATTTTTGGGCTTCTTGGTGTGTACCTTGTAGAAAAGAAAATCCTTACGTGGTAGCTGCATATCACCAATTTAAAGATAAAGGTTTTACCGTTTTAGGTGTTTCTTTGGATAAGGCAAACGCTTATGATGCTTGGGTTAAGGCAATTGCAGATGATAAATTAGAATGGACTCAAGTATCTGATCTCAAATTTTGGGATAATGAGGTGGCTAAAGCTTATGGAGTAAAGTCAGTGCCAGCCAATTTTCTGATCAATCCGGAAGGGAAGATTATAGCAAAGGGATTGAGAGGTGAAAGACTCTCGTCAAAATTGGCAGAATTACTTAATACAGAAAAGAAAACCAAATAGAAACCAAACTTTTATACATACAAAACAGTAATAAAAGGCATTCGAAAGAATGCCTTTTTTATGAAATAAGTTTTTATCTTCCCCAGTTTTGAAAGTTTCCATGTTGTTATCGAAAATGTGTTTACACTTCAAACCTAGCGGCTAACACAACGAGCATCATTTTTTTAAAATAAGGATGACCAACCTTTCTGATATAACGCTACTTTTGCCTCATGACAGTTGAGGAATTAGAAGATTGGTTTAGAAATGCACCAGTACCCCAGATGCCCATTTATTTAGATGAGGCAAATAAGGTGAACGATTATGCACTATTTGTAAATTCACATTTTGAGGGATTAAAGTTTGTGAAAGTGGATGCTATTAAGGCTCCACTTATGGCAAGATTGCTTAAGATGAAACTGTTGATCGAAGCCAATTTATAAATAGATTAGGATGGGAAATGGCTTGAGCTTAAGTGGCAAACACCTATTGGTAGCTTTGTCAGTGGTTTTGATCTGGGGTGTAAATTTTATTGCGGTATATGTGGGGCTGAAGGGCTTACCTCCATTTTTATTATGTGCTGCCCGGTTTGGGCTAGCTGCTATTCCATGGGTGCTCTTTTTGCCTAGGCCCAAGGCACCGTTAAAGCTCATCATTGCTTATGGACTTTTCAATTTTGCCATGCAATTTGGGCTGTTGTTCAGTGGAATTCAGTTGGGGCTTTCACCTGGACTTTCTTCTTTGGTTCTCCAGGTTTCTGTTTTCTTTTCAATGGGATTGGCATTTATTGCCTTTAGAGATAAACCAAGTCTACTGAAGATTATAGGCTCACTCATTTCCTTTGTGGGAATAGGGATTGTAGCCGTTCATGTATATGGAGGTTCAACCTTCGTTGGTTTGGTGCTCACCTTGTTTGCGGCACTTTCTTGGGCAGTAGGTAACATGCTGACCAAGCAGATCAATGCAGATTCACCACTTTCATTAGTGGTTTGGGGTAACTTAGTGGCTTTTCCATTGATGGTGGTACTTTCTCTTTGGCTAGAGGGACCAACTTTGGTTGCCAATGCCTTAATGGGGATATCTTGGCCAACAGTACTGGCCGTTTGTTATATCGTATATATCTCTACACATGTCGGTTATGGTGCCTGGGGTGTATTGCTAAAATCTTATTCCACTTCGGCAGTAGTTCCTTTTACGCTTTTGGTGCCTGTGGTAGGCTTTGTGAGCTCGGCATTATATTTAGGCGAAACTTTACCTTGGTGGAAATTGTTGGCTTCGGTGTTCATCATGGGGGGACTAGTGTTCGGACTATTGGAAAAACGAGTGAAGAAAATCTTCGGTTTGGGTAAGAACTAAATAAATCTAGTAGGGCAGAGCCCACGTTTCCAGCATAGATGATTACATGGTGAGCGTTCTCGGCGTCATTAGGATCAATATTAAAATTTTGTCCTAATAGAGGGGCTTTAGGAAAAAACGTGAATGAAGCATTTAAAAACCGGAACCACTAAAGTCTAGCGTAGAAATGCTTTTGATTAGCTGTTAATTAGTTGGTTGTTTTGGTATTTTGTTGCGCTTTATTGACCTTCCGAAACGTTACTATTCTGAGTCTTCACCGGTTTCCTTACCGATTTTCTTAAGGAGCCTGGTCTTCGCCCTGCGTACACTAGCTTGGTCTATGCCCATCAGTGCGGCAATTTCCTTATGGTTCAACTGCATGTGGAGATAGGCGTACAGGCGTGTTTCCTTTTGGGTCAGTAGTGGTTGGTGCGTCTTTAGTTTTTCAAAGAAATCGGGGTGTACGCTTTCAAAGTGCTTTTTGAAGTTTAGCCAGTCCGCATCTAGTTTGAGGTTATCTGCTAGCAGACCATCTATGGTTGCCATACCTTTAAGGGAATGGTAACGGTCGGCATGTTTAATGTCCAGCAATTGTTGTTTAAGTTGCACTAGCAATTCATTCTTCTGGACGGTTTGCAGGGTGGAGGACATCAGTTCTCTTTGGCTGAGTTCCAATTTGTCCTGTAGCAATCCACTTTTGGTTTTTTCAGCTTCCATTGCTGTATTCATCTGTGCGATTTCCAGTTCCCGTAATTGATTCTTGTAAGCAACTTCCCTAAGGTCGAAGCTAAGCTGTTGGTGGGCAATTTCCTTTTTCTGAAGTTCTTGTTGTATCAGTTTGGTACGGTTCACCAAAGCGATGGCATACATCAGTGCTTGGGAGAGTGCAGCAATCAGTATAGACCAGTAATTATTTTGGCCATCGGTGGAGATCACCAGATGATAAATTGGGATTGCAACGATCAACACCAACTGGAACACAGTGGCAAACAATAATGCACCAGAAGACGGCAATTTTTTGAGATAACCCCATACACAAGTGTAGGCTATGGTTAAAAAAATGACTACACAGTAGATATTATCGTAAATGACAGTAAAGTGTTCTATTTCAATCCAAAATATATTAATGGTAGCGATGATGATCGTGAAAGTGAGGTATATTCCTAGCAAATATTTCAATAATTTATCTAAGAATGGCAGGTTTACTTTTGTACTTAGGTAAGATCTCACAAATCCAACAAACCCATACATGATGATAACGATGCCCACATGCGCCAATAGATTATTGATATCATAGGTGCGGAGGTTATTGACCAGAATGTAATTGAAAACTGTATCTGAAAACCAGAGATCGAATTTATACCAATAAGAAGTGAGATAAATAGTCCCACCCACTTGAATGAAAAGGTAGTAGGCTACTGTGGGGTCTCTAAATGTAAGATAAAAGTAGAGGTTGTGCAGAAAAAATAGTGCGATAACGGCCAACCCGATTAACCAGACAATTTGTTGACGTGATTGCAGTGCTGTATAGGCTTGTTCGGTACTTACTTTGAGGTCTAATTTGTACCTGTTGTCTTTCGAGTTTTGCACATTGACATCTACAAATAGAAAAAGGGTATCACTAACTTGTTTGTTGGTAGTAAATGAATGTTGACCTAGCTGCCTAGGGTACGAGTTTGCGAGTGTAGAACTACTTGTTAACCATTTATGTGTTGAAATATCATATTGGTAGAGTTTAGTATGGTAATTAGGAGCTATCTTAATGCGATAGTTTGTTGCAAACTGGATTGGAGCAATAACCAGCTTTACCCAATAGGCTTTAGCGCCAATGAGCGAATCCTGCGGTAGGAAATTTTTATTAGTGATAATTTCTTGGAAGCTGTAACCACGATCAGGCAAAACTGCAAAATCTTTCAGAGGCTGTTGACTTTCATCGCCTTTTAAAAAGTTTGTTTTCTGCGCATATAGCAGGCCGACGTAAAGAAACAGAAAAAGAAGGGTGAATATTTTTTTCAAGTGCTTAGCGCTTGGGCATCATTTTAGGCTGCTACAGCAAAGTAGCGAAAATAAACGATCCTACCAAGTAGGTGATGTCGAATTTCCTATTACGATATGTTATAATCTAACTAGCAGCAAAGTTTTCACTTGGGTTACCTTTATCTAGTTTTAGGTAAGAGATGATTTCGTCGCGTATATGAAATACATCGTCCTTCAGTGTAAAACCGAAGGACGATTTAGCTACTCTATATCCTCTATGGTTAGAAAGCTTGTGAACTAGCATTTTGCTAGAGTAGTTCATTTCCTAACCACTCTCGGATTGATTGTATTGGTTGATCTATCTTTTAGAAAAGGTCTTACTGTAGGCCTCCGTTTTAAAGATGTATATTCCAGGTTTTAAATCTTCGATGTTGATGCGTTGTTGCGTTGTTTCAGGTGTAATGTCTATTTTTTTAATTAGCTTACCCTCAGTAGAATAAATACTAGCGATATGAACTCGGGTTGATTTTGGGATTTCGATATAAATATAATTTTGTGCTGGGTTTGGAAAAATATTGAAACTTGAAAGGTTTTTTATCGTAATACTTTTTACCTCGCTATAATTTTTGGTGCCATCAAGATCTGTTGTTTTTAACCTGTAGTAATAGGTTCCAGGTAATAAATTGGCATCTTGAGATTGGTAATTGTTTTCTGCTACAATATTGTTCGGCCTAATGGTCTTGATGGTTTCAAAGTTGTTGCCATCTGTGCTTCTTTCTAAAGTGAAGCTTGCCAAATTTACTTCGTTTTTTGTTTGCCAGTTAAAAATTGCTGAATTAGCCGATGATCTAACTTCAAACGAAAGTAGATTTAAAGGAAGAACTGGGTCAAAAGGAGAGAAGGCCACACTTCTAAAAACATAGTTGGTACCTGCACTAGCTAGTATGGTTTGGGTAATCGATGCGCTATTGAACGTGGTTCGAGCATTGGCGTCTACAATGGAAACCAAATTATTATTCTCACCGTAGTTGCTAACGGCGAACAATTCTACTTCTCCCTGATTGTTCTTTCTGGCAGTTAAACCATACAAGGGTACGGCGCTCGAATATTTCCCAATGTAATCCCAGTTGGAGGTATTGGTGTTATATGCCATTTTTACAATTCCTGCCGAAGCTACTGTTTGATCTACAATGTATAACACATCATTGGCATCAATTGCATTATTGATAGTATTATCTGCGTCAAGCATTGCAAAACCGTATGCACTTTGAACGGTACTGTTGGCGGTGCCAAGTAAAGCTGTTCCATTATTGGTGGTGTTGTTTGTTTGGGGAGTACCAAAACTTAAAATTGTTGCTGGGTTGGTGCCGCTTGCTGTGTATAATTGATTACCTACTATGCCAATATACCTAGATCCTGTTGTACTAAATCTTGATGTTCCTGTGGCGCCCCAAGCTACATATGCAGTACCTTGGGTTGTTGTAAACCAAAGGGCACTACCGTCTATACTTGAAGTGGCTCTAATATAGCCGCCAAAGAAATTGCCATTTATGGTAAATAAATCAACATTTCCCAAGCCATTAACTCTGGCGAAACTTTTATTGTCGGGACCAGCATCATTATCAAATAGAGCTACATCGGCACCACCTAACACAATATATCGACCATCGGCTGATAAAGAAATACCGCCTTCGTTTGAACCAGCTGCTGGATTGCCATTAATCAGTAGTCGTTGCGTTGAAGTGGTGTGGGGAATAGCTACCGTTTTGGTAACGTTTTTAGTTGTTGGATTTATCTCTACAAGAGAAACTGGAAGTGCGCCAGAACTTAAAGCGTTAACGCCATTGCCAAGCCTTGCCACTACGATGTGTCCCTTTGTAAAGTTTTGGGACATCGCCGTTTGGGTAGAGATGGCAATCATCATAAGAGTAAAAATTTTTTTCATACGGAATTTTTATTTGGTTAGAAATATTTGAGGAGAGAGCGTCAATTTCTGTGATGTACTATCTTTTGATGTCGGTATTTGGTTTATACTCGGCATACCATTTACCAAGTTTGGTTAAATTCCCGTTGGCATCAACCAATGCCGAAGGCCAAAGACGAGCACTTGTTGGCGAGCCAGAAAACCAAGAGTAACGATGTACAAAATCTAAGGCTTCCAACTTTGGTAGCAGGCGCTGCATAAATGCTAATACCATCTCTGGAGTGTAAGGATTTTCTGCCATGGTAGTAGCTCTATCATGCACTGTGGCAAACTCTGTAATCCAAATTGGCTTGTGGTATTTGTCGTATAGGTCTTGCAGAATTTTAACGAAGTGATTTTCATCAGTTCCAACATACATGTGTACGCAAATAAAATCTACACGCTTGCCTTGGGCAATAGCTTGGTCCATGAAGTTGTAAATCCAAGTGTTGGTTGGCCATGATGCTGCCGGACTACCCAAAGGTAGTCCAATGCTTTCCAGTTGCGGCCATAGATCTAAAGCTTCTTGTACGGTCATATTGGCTTGGTCTGATAAATCAGGTTCGTTAAAACCTAGGATATACCTTGCTCTTCCCTGCGTTTTAAATGATTTAGCTTGTGCAATATTAGCTTCCGTTACTGATGATTTGCTCCAAAACATAGGCACAAACTCTGCATTTTGAGGCGCAAGCTCAAAAGGAATACTTAATCCCCAAGTATAAAACCAATGGCTTTGTAAGTTGATGGTATTGCCCCACCAAGTGCCATTTTTTTGAGTTGTACTGAAATCAGCTCCTTTTTTACCTTTGGCCTCATACTGTACGATGGTTGTTTTTTTCGGCTCATATTCATTGCTTTTTGCACAACCTAGAAACAGTGTGCCCAAAGCCAATAAAATTTTCAAATTTTTCATTGTTAATACTTTTAATAGTGATATTAATAAGTTCCATTATAACCTGCACTTCTTAATGTAGGATAGCCATCTGTTCCCATTCGCCAGATTGAAAAACTAAAGCCTAGCGTAGTTTCAAAGAAAGCTTGGTTGGTTGAAGATGCAGTTGCGCCATCAAGTCCATTGGCATCTTCTACAAAAGCCACATCTCTAATAGGAATTACAATGCCAGGTCCTACGTAGTTCTTTTTATTTGCACCAGTTCCATTAGCAGCGGTTCCCGATATACGAAATACATTATTTCCGTTAGGAAGTGTATTTGATCCTTCTATAGAAGTGTTTACAATGAAGGAATTGGCTGTATATCCGTTGTTTTGATAGGTGCTGGTAATTCCAGCAACGGGTAGGGCAGTTGTAGAAATAGTAGCTCTGAAAGTTGCATTTTTAACGATACAGTTCTCCAGTTTAACTTTGTTGGTGCCTGCTATGCCACCAATATTTCCTGTTGCTGGCGTACCGGTTGCTCTAATGGTTGGTGTGGTTTGATTAGCGCCAGTACCTTCAACTAAACAGTTGGTAATGGTTGATCCTACTCCCGCAATACCTCCGACAGAGAAACCACATGAGATAGTTCCATCAAATATACATTGATCTATGGGCACAATACCTGCATTTTGATCGGCACCGAAAATTCCGCCAACTCCATTTACTGTAGCTGCTACGGCTGCGGTAGCCGAGATGTTCACCGACGATCGGCAATTTTTTACAATACCACCGCCCACATTGGCACCTTCGGCCCTGCCAAGAATGCCTGCAATTCTATTTTTTGAAGCGTTAATTTCTATACTTCCAGTCGTAGTAGAAAGTGAAATCTCAGCTACGCCACTTGCGTTGGTAGTTAGCCTTCCTACTAATCCACCTACCATTCCGCATGAAGCTTTGATGGTCAAATTGGTGCTTATTTGAGTAATCTTGGCAGCGGCCGACATATCTCCAACTACACCTCCCAACACATCGCCCGTATGGGTTGAAGTTATATTACCCGTAATTTTTACATTTTGTATGGTACCGCCAACTAACCTTCCTGCCAAGGTGCCAAATGCAGCACTCGTTGTACAGTTTACATTCAGTAATTGTAAATTCTTTACAGTACCAGTTAAGGTTGCAAAAAATCCATCGTTAGCAGTGGCAGAAGTAATGGTTAAATTGCCAACCTTATGCCCGTTACCATCTAATGAGCCTGAGAAGGTCGTAATCGGTGACCAAGATTTAGTGAGGTTGAAATCAGTTATGATTTTGTAGTGTTTGTCTGTTCCAGTACTCATTGCCACTAAGCCCTCTTCGGTTGAGATAAGGTAGGGATTCGCCAATGAACCATCTCCGCCATCAAATGCGGACCCTTCTTGTTTAGCATAAACTTTTAGGATCTTATTAAGAGCTACATTTCCTTTTTTGAGTGCGAGCACTACATCGCCAGAGATAAAGCCAGAAGAAGGCGTGAAAGTAACTCTTTGCTGTCCCGAAACAGGAACTGCCGTAAGGTTACTAGGACTTGACTTTACTTCTATTACTCCATCAGTAGGGTTAAATGCAAAGTTGCTGGTAGTAGCAGTAGTTACTCCATATACATTTGCAGGGAAATTGTTAGCTACACTGATGACTACATTGTTGGTTTGAAGAGATCCAGCGTTGGTACTTGCGGCATAATTGGCAGCAAAGTTTTCACCGGTTACTGCTAAGGCGCTTACATCATTGTTAGCTACTGTTCCAAAGTTATTGGCTGTAATTCCAGCAACATATTGTTTTCCGGTAACTGTGCCAGAGATTTTGATATGATCAATAATTCCTCTATTGGTTATTACAACTGCAGCCACATTATTTTGTGCGGTAATTGCTAGGTTGGTCAATTCTAAGTTTTTAATTGTTCCAGCAGCAGCTAGCTCCATAAATAACGCTTTGTTGTCGGTTGAAGATGCATTGATAACTACACCGGATATTTTTTTGTTATCACCATCTAATGAACCTGTGAAGCTACCTGAGACTGTAGTGAATGAGCCGCTGGTAATATCACTCGTTAGTTTGTAATGGTTGGATAGCGCATGTCGTATTCTGTTGAATCTCCCAAAGTCTACGATCTCATAAGGTTTAGCCTGGGTACCATCGCCATTAGAGAAGGCGGTAACTCTAATGGTTTTTATTACCTGTGGAACTTGTAAAAAGTTGGCTTTGATGATTACATCTCCAGCAACAAATTCATCGGAAGCAATTAGTTTCAAACGACGTTTGTCAGCATCAATGTTTTCAATGCTTACGGTTAATCCTAATGGAGCAGTAATTTCAAAAGCTGTAGATCTTGGATATACGGTAAACTCTCTAGAAACTTCATTAATAGCATCATAAAATGCACTTTCTGATAAATCTAAGGTAATAGCAGTTACATTTGGTTTGTCTACAAAAAACTTAGTGCTACAGACATGGGTTTGCCCATCTACTTTAACTTTTAGAATTAAAGTAAAGGCACCTTCGTATTTCGGTGTTCCTTTTACGGGAATTTCAACGGATGTTCCAGTTAATTTTATTCTGGTTTCATCAATATAAATACCGTTAATTTCTTCGGCGCTCACAATTGCTTCACCGTTTTGTGGCGGATCTACATAAACCAAACTGAACTTGTTCGACTCGCCAAGGGGCAAGTTTTCAACTACGTTACCATTTAATCGAGATTTTTCACTATAAATTTGAAAACGTCCGTCTGATACGTTGTAGAACCTATCTTCATCCTTTTTACAGCTCCCAATTAGTACCGTCAAAAAAAGGATGGGAATAATGTTTTTTATAAAATATAAACTTTTCATAAAGCTAAATTTTTATTGATTAAGGTCTTACGTAACCTTTTCTAATTAATGTATATTGGTCTCTCCATAAAGCATTTACCCTTGATTGTGGAGCACTTTCATAGTGTGTCACTATCATTTCATTTTCGTTAATGGAGTTAATTTCATATTCGATAACTGTTGAAATTCCACGGTAGAAGAAAAAGAATGCTCCGCCTTTTAGTTGTAGATAATGCTTTCCATTTCTAATTTCCATTTCCCAGTGCTGGGTAGCATCTCTTGGTGTGTAGTTGACGATTAAATCACCGCCATCGGCAGCGAAAATACTTGCAGTGCCCCAAAAGTCGTTCAGTTCTTTGAACCTAAATTGTGTCACACCATCAATTGTTCCACCGTGGCAATAAGAAGAATTGTTATTTTTATACAAGCATTCTTTGTTGGCAAGCTTAAATATCAGTTCATCGTCGTAAACTCCCTTGTCTTTTTTTGCCAATCGGTTCCAAGGTGTGGTTGAGCCGTTGTTGATCAGTTTTACATGTCCATCTGTTAACGAATCTAATACCCATGTTTTTCCGGCGGTAGCATTAACGCCTCCGGTTAATAGGCCATAAACAGGATCTAGGTCTAGGTTGTCATTTTTAAAAGAAACCTGTACAGACTTTTCAACGATTTTGATTCCGTTGAAAACAGCTAATGTTACACTGTAATTCCCTTTGAATGGATATTTTCCAATAACGGTATCGCCCACGGCTTCTTCACCATTGCCAAGCTTCCATTTGGCTTTTGCGGTATTGCCAATTTGCCCGTTAATAAAACGGTAAACATTTTGGGTTTCGGTCTCTTGGATAATTATGTTGATTTCACCCTCAGCAATTGGAGCCTCCAGCGTGAGGTTTTTTTTGCAAGCCGTTAAGGCTAAAAGCAAAAGTATTATTAAACTTAAATTCTTCATCACGTTAAAATTCTAGTAGCCCTTGTTTTGCTCTAATGTATATTTGGTGTTAATGATTTCTTCCTGTGGGATAGGAAAAAGACCATCGGCACCTCTATTAAATTTGCTAATAAATGGCTCTCCACGGTTAATGTCGATTTTCGATTGTGCATAATCCATTCCTCTACGCATCAAATCCCAATATCTTATACCTTCTAGTGCCAATTCCAATTCTCTTTCTCTATAAATTAAATCGTAAGTAACCGTAGGGGGTGTATAGCTACTAATATGAGCTCGTTTCGTTACTTTTTCGAAGTAAGTTTGGGCCTTGGTTTGTGTACCACCATGCTGTAATTGCAGTTCGGCTGCCATGAGTAATACATCTGCAAAACGGATAGCAACGAAGTGATTAGGAAAATTCAACCTGAAATCGCCTCGGGAACTTTGATTTGTCTTTAATGCTAGCCATTTTTTTGGAAAGATGTCGGTATTTTGATAACCTGCTGTAAATGAAACGGATTGTAGCCTAGGTAAAAAGAAAGTGGCGTCTTTCCGTAAGTCATCATTTGGGAACGAATTATAAAATTCTGCATCAATAGGAGCAAAAGACCAACCTGGTGAGTAAGGGGAGGCCGAGTTCGGATCTCTCATTGACCATAGCATTAAAGCTAGGTTACCATTGGCCTCTTCTCTATAGCTGAAATTACCGCTACTCGCTTTTGTAGAGTATTGGATTTCGAAAACAGCTTCCTTGTTGTTATGATTAAATGGCGCTTCACTGATAAAAGCATCCGAAAATTTAGCTAGTAAATCGTGACCACTGCTATTGATAAGCTCTTCCGAAATGTTTAAGATTTGCGGTGCGGTAATATTGGGCATTTGAATTTTCTTGTAATAACCTGTATAGTATAACCACACACGCATCAATAAGCCTCTAGCAGCATCAGAACTTACCCGTCCGTACTCGTCAGGTGCGAGGCTTCTGTATCTAGGAAGTACATTGATTGCCGTCGTTAAATCATCACCAATTTGCTTATAAACATCTTCTGGTGATGCCTGTTTCTGATTATATTCTGATGGTGCTAGTACCTTTAGAATCAACGGTACGTTACCGAAAAGTCGTACCAAATCAAAATAATAATAGGCACGTAGAAATTTGGCTTCTGCCGCATATCTTTCCCGTACCGCTGCATCATCAAAAGTGGCGGCTGGTAATTTCTCTAATAAGATGTTGGTTCTGTAAATGCCCGTATAATATTTGTACCATAAAGCTTTTGGTGTTAAATCGTCGATACGCATTACACCTCTATCTACCCTTTGTAAAGAGGGCAAATCTGTTGCCGATGCGCCACCGGTGAAGCATTTGTCACCTAATACTTCGCTAATGAGCTGAAAAGGTGCGTTTTGGTTTTGTGGTGCATCCCAAAGTAACACATTGTAAGCTGCAGCAAGTCCTTGTAGGCAGTCTTTTTGATCACGGTAGAAGTTGGATTCCGTATCCGAGGTAATCGGATCTAGATCTATGTTTTTATTGCAAGCTCCCAAGCCAACTGCAAGTAGGAGTAATGCTAATCTAATATATTGATATCTCATGACTTGTTTACATTAATTAAAAACCAACTGATGCGCCAACCATGATGGTTCGGGGTTGAGGATAAACACCTTTGTCTATACCTAGGCCTAAAGCGCCACCAGATACTTCGGGATCAAATCCTGTGTATTTGGTAAGCAGAAAAAGGTTTGTTCCGGTAGCGTACACCCTTATTCTGTCCAGCTTGGCCACCTTTAGGTTACGGAAAGTGTAGCCAACAGAGGCGTTACGCAGCCTTAGGTACGATCCGTTTTCTAAAAAGAAAGTAGAAGGATTGGCGAAATTTCCGTTTAGATCTCCGGCGGCAATTCTTGGATAAGCATTGGTAGTGCCTTCTCCATGCCAACGATTAATAATTTCTACAGGGAAGTTTGCGGTAGGCAAATCCCAGCGATGTAAACTATTGAATATCTGATTACCTGCCAATCCATTAAAGAAAATATTTACATCAAAGTTGCCATAGCGAGCTGTAAAATTAAGTCCGTAATTATATTTTGGGTGTGGCGTACCTACCATTGAGCGGTCTCTGCTGTCAATGATACCATCTGCGTTCAAGTCTTTATATCTGATATCGCCAGGTACTGCATTAGGCTGTATTAGGCTGCCGCTAGGTCCCTTGTGGGCATTGATCTGTGCTTGGTTCTGGAAAATACCGTCCATGGTATACATCCAGAAATATCCCAACGGCAGCCCCGCTTCCATTCTAGCAATATCGCCCATTTGGTTACCGGCATTGCCACCTGTAATGTAACCGTTGGTATTGCCTACATGGGTTACTTTGTTGTTGTTATATGCGCCGTTGATGTTGGCTTCTATATACAGTTTTCCAAAATCTTTCTGATAGCCTATGGAAAGTTCAATCCCTTTGTTTAGTACATTTCCAGCGTTGCCAGATGGAGCCCCGTTACCTACATATAACGGAATGGGAATTCGTAACAAAAGGTCTTTGGTTGCTTTTCGATATATATCGAAGGTTACCCTGAAATTCTTAAATAATTCTGCATCTATACCAATATTGGCCTGCTCGGAAGTTTCCCATTTTAGATCGGGGTTAGATACGCCAGCTGGTGAGGCTCCGATTTGCTGTATATCGTTACCGAAATAATAATTACGGGCATAAGTACTAATGGTGGATACGAAAGCATAATCTGGAATTTGGTCGTTACCAGTTCTGCCCCAACTACCCCTAATTTTAAGGGAATTGATGGCACGTGCATTTTCCATGAATTTTTCATTATGTAGATTCCAACCGGCAGAGATAGAAGGGAAGTAGCCAAATTTGTTGTTCTTGCCGAACTTATAGGAACCATCTGCCCTAAAGGTGGCGGTCATCATGTACCTGTTGTTGAAATCGTAAGTTGCCCTGCTGAAATAAGAAACCAGTCCAGAGTGCCAAGCTCCACCAGATGCTGCCGCACTGGTATTGTCCTTCGCCAAATCCAAATAGGCGTACTCTGGGTCATCATATAACAATCCATTTTTTGATGCGGATACATTTGTTCCCCTCCCAGTATTTAGCGTGTTTCCCAACATAACAGAAAAAGAGTTGGTGTTGATCTTTTTGTTATAGGTCAGGATGTTCTCTAGGTTGAGTTCCCTGCTTTCCGACATGGATTTACTGGTGCCCGTGGCTACCGTTCTGTTAGTAGAGTTCAGGTAGTAGATAGGTGTGTATCCCCTAGATTCGTTGTACTGCAAGGCTATACCCAAACTGCTTTTAAATTTTAAATCTTTGATGATCTGTACTTCGGCAAAAGCGTCTGCATTTATTCTTGTATATCCAGATGTGCCATTACTGTAGTAAATTCTGGCAATCGGATTAACGATTTCCTGAGATACGTAACGAGAGATAGCGAAGGTCCCGTCATCATTCATTACAGGTGTTACCGGATCCATGTTAATGGCACTTAATATTGGGCCAGAGTTGCCGCTGTTGGTTGCAATCGCCGCCCTTTTTACATTGGTAAGGTTTAGGTTAATTCCAGTATTTAATATATCCTCTATTACATTTTGTTTAGTATTGATACGACCTGTATACCTATCGAAATCTGATTTGTCTTTGGCTAGCGTACCAGATTGCGAAAAGTAGGAGAAAGATGAGCTATAAGTGTTTTTAGCTGATCCGCCAGAAAGTGAAACCTGATGGTTTTGTATTGGCGCATTGTGATAGGAAATTTCTCTTTGCCAATCAGTTCCCACACCCATTTTGTTGATTTCAGTTTCAGAAAAGGGAAGTGCTAAGTTCGAATTGAAATGAAGCTCGTTTTGGATACGGGCATATTGCGTTGCATCCAGCACATCAACATATTTCCTTATGTTTTGGAAGCCTCTGTAGTATTCGTAGTCAAGTTTGCTTTTACCGGCCTTGCCAGATTTGGTCGTAATAATGACTACGCCATTAGCTCCACGAGCACCGTAAATTGCTGCAGAAGCGGCATCTTTCAGTACTTCCATCGTCTCAATATCACGGGGGTTGACCGCTTCCAAATCTCCTCTTGGAAATCCATCTACAATGAACAACGGGTCATTGATCCCGTTAGTGCCAACTCCTCTAATTCGAATGCTTACGCCAGAGCCAGGTTGTCCACTGTTCATCATTACGGTTACACCTGGGCTTTTTCCTTGGAGTGCTTGATCGGCTCGCATTAAACCAGGAACTTCTAGATCTTTTGCACTTATAGATGATATGGCACCAGTTACCAAGCTTTTCTTTTGCACGCCATAACCTACCACAACTACGCCACTAAGTGTTTGTACATCCTTAGCTAAAAGTACATTTATTTGAGTTTCATCCTTTAATGTTACCTCTTTTGCTTTCATGCCAATGGCAGAGAAAATCAAAGTAGCAGCTTTTTCTACCTTTATAGAAAATTGGCCCTCGTTATCCGTGAGGGTGGCGTTAGTGGTTCCCTTTACTTTAACATTTACTCCGGGTATGGTGGTATTGTCATCTATGTCCCGTACCACCCCTTTAATTAATACTTGTTGTCCCTGCGCATTTACAAAACCGCAGCTAAAACATAGTATCAAAACGAGATATCGAATTGATGTAAGTTTTGTAATCATATAGATATATTTGGTTTATTTGGTTTGTGTTCGTTCTTCGGTATTAAGCCCCAAAGCTTTGATATAACCGTAGTTTGGTATGCAATTTTTATACTTGATATTTTCGAGGTATTGCATCAAAGTCTCTTTGATCTCGACCCTGTTAAGCTTAATCTCTCTCAATTCCTTATAAGAGCCGCGGTTGTTTTCCGCAAAATCAATAATCGTTTGGTAGTTATTGGGAAGTGGCACCGAAATGATATTTTTTGGATTATCTAGTTTCTTGTAGGGCCAAAAGTGCCAGCCGATGTTATTTTTTTCTAACAGGTTTCTAAATTCGCCGACCCATTCATCAGTATTTTCTCCCGTTTCGCCAATGTAGATAGGTACGTTATGTTTCTCTCTAAACTCGATAAAGCGTTTAATGGAGCCATAGTTGGGTTGCTCGCCATATTTGTGGAAAGTGTATACTGCTTTTTGATCAAACGGTTCCGAAAAAATATTGAAATTGGTATTCCATTGAGCTCCACCGTAAAAAATGAGGTGATTTTTATCTACACTTCTAATAGCGGCAGTCAGTTTTCTGTAAAGTGGTTCGATCAATAAGTTTAAGCTTTTGGTATCAAAATAATGTGCTACAGGCTCATTCAAGAGATCGTATCCCATTACTGTTGGCTCCTTAGCATATCTTTTAGCAATCTTGGTCCAAATTTCTACGGCCAGCTGTTGGTTCTGCTCGTTCTCAAATAAAAAAGGATAACCATAACTATCGTCGATATTATCGCCAGTCTGCCCACCTGGTGCACAATGCATATCCAAGATCACATATAAGCCCTCGGCTTTGCACCAATCGATCACCTTATCAAGAAGTTTAAAACCTCTGGAAGAATCATTTTTGCCCATATAGTTCTCAACTGTAAACAGTTTGTAGTTAAATGGCACCCTTATGGAATTCATCCCCGTTTTCTTCAGAAATCTGATATCATCTATAGTGACGTAGTTTTCCAGGAAAGAGTGCCAAAAATCAGCTGCTTCTGCCGGACCAATTAATTGGCTAATCATATCATGTATTTGAGAAGGAGAGTTCGTTTTCTTGAATTTGAACATATATCCCTCTGGTACCAACCAGTTGCCCAAATTGGTTCCTCTAATGAGGAAAGGTTTACCATGAGTATCTATAATCTCTTTACCTTTTACGCTAATGAATTTTTCTTTCGCTTGTAAGCTTGTGCAGATGAGAATGAATAATATAAAATACAGCTTCTTCATAAAAATTATTTTGTTTTGCTTAGTTCATCGTAATAGGCTTTCAATACATAGAAAGCTTTTTTCTTTCTTCCCTTCTGGTCGTACAATCCCTTGTTGTTCCAGCCCTGCTGATAAACTGGATTATTTCTTCTTGGCGATCTAAAATCGGCCAATAGCCAGGGCGATATACCTACGAAATTTGAAGGCATTCTTTTGAGCATTGCTACTTGTTCTTGGTAAAACCATTCCTGGAATTCTTCGCTCCATAATTGGTCTGCTTTAGCGTGATAACCTCCCACGGCTTCTGCGCCTGTTTCGCTAATGAATAGTGGCTTTTTATAATGCGTTCCCCAATTTGCCGTGCGACAGCTCTCTGGGGTACCGCCGTACCAACCTAAGTACTGGTTAAATGATACAATGTCAACGTACTCGCCAAGAGGATCATCGATCCATCTCATGTTTTCATCAGAGTGATAGTTGACTTCCAATGCTGCAGAAACTAAACGTGTGGGATCTTTTTTTCTCGCTTCATCCAATAGGCCTTTCATGAAACTGGTTCTTACCTCGCTTACTGGCGTTTCGTTTCCTACCGACCAGATGATGATACTAGCTCGGTTCTTATCCCTGTCGATCATTTCATCTAGCTGTTTTTTTGCTTTGGCAAACACTTCATCACTTTTAAAGTCAATAGTCCAATAAACAGGTATTTCCGACCAAACCAGTAATCCTAAAGAATCGGCTAAACGGGTCATTTTCTCATCATGAGGATAGTGGGCTAAACGTACCATATTACAGCCCAGATCTCTGGCCCATCCCAATAACTTTTCCGCATCTTTTTGCGTATTGGCTCTTCTGCTTTCTTCAGGAATTTCGGAATGGACGCTGATACCTCTCAAGAATACTGGTTTGCCATTCAGTAGTATGCGCTCTCCCTGTACTTCGATATTTCTAAAGCCTATTTTTTCACTGATCTTATCGCTCCCAACATTAAATTTCACCTCATATAGTTTAGGATTTTCTAGGCTCCATTTGGTGAATTTCGATAGATTGAAGTTGATCAGTGCCTTACCTTGCCCATCAAGGAGTAGTTTTTTAGAAATTTTTAGTTCTGGAATATCTAATGTCACCACATCGTTGGCCGATGCATTAGCTACTTTTACCCAGCCTTGCACGAGGTTGTTACCTACATTGGGTTTTGCTAATTGAATGAAGTAGTCGGCAATGAACTTATTAGGTATTTCTACCAAAGATACATCTCTGATGATGCCTCCATAGTTCCACCAGTCAGTGTTTAACGTCGGTATTTCGTTGGCGTATCTTCTGTTGTCTACCTTAACTACTAAGAAATTGTCTTTCTCCTTCAATAGCGAGTCGGCAATTTCAAAATTGAATGGGCTGAAGGCACCTTTGTGCATGCCTAGCTTTTTTCCATTAAGATATACATCCGCCCTGTAGCTTACAGCGCCGAAGTATAAATACAGCTTGTTGTCCTTTTTTCCTTTTTGGTAGTCAAATGATTTTTTGTACCAAACGGTTCCCTCATAGTAAAGGAATTTATCCGCCTGCGAATTCCAGTCGCCTGGCACGTTAAGTGTGTAGCTATCGTTATAGCCGTGTTCTTTACGGTCTAGGGAATGTGACGGTTTGTCGGTATTCCAATAAGCCTCGGGATCATTCTGTGCTCTTTCTCGATACCTGTAGTCATAAAATCCTGTTTCATAAATATCTATGATGTATTGCCACTTGCCATTTAGGCTCGTCGTTTTTCTGCCACTGATATTGGTTAATAAATCGGCACTATTGGCGGAAAGCTGCATGAGAATCAAAACAGCTAACAGCCACCATCTAGAATGTAGTTTCTGCTTAATCAAAGTTTGTTCGCTTAGGTTTATACTTGGTTATTTGAATTATGGAAGCAAATATATCCAACTTAAAAGCAGAAAAGCAAATAAAAAACAATATAAATAACTGAAAATCAATAGTTTAAATCAAAAATAATACGCAAAAATACCACAGCATATTATTTGCTTAATGTCTGGAAATCAGCGGTTAAATGAGGTGTGTTATATGAGTTGTAAAAGATTTTAACACGCCTGATAATTTGATGTGTTTTTTATGCCAGAACGAGTTTGTTCCATCCGTCCTGTCCAGCATTTTTGAATTCTTGTTTTCTTTCGGCCATCAAACCCTTTATTTTATTCAGGTTTGCCCAACAGGTGGCTTGGCGGATATCCAGCATTTCGGATAGTTTATATGAAGAAATCTTGCCTTTAGTTGCATAGGTAATGTATACCATGTAGAATGCTTTATTTAGTGGTATGCGACTGTTTTGGAATATAGTGCCATTGATTACTGATTCTTCATAATCGCAAGAGGTGCAACGCTTACTGTAAGGTTGGTGTCCGGCATAATGAGAAGTATTTTTACATTTTTTACAGCTAAAACTATTTTTATCCTTTAGTTCACTTAAAAACCTAAAACAAGTTTCATTATCTGGATAAATTCTGGTGAACTCTTCAAAGCTCATCATCTTGGACATTACCCTAGCCTCGGTAACTTCCGTAATATTCTTTTTAAGCTGTGTATTGTCAAGCGACAAAAGCTCATTCATTTGTCTAATTTCCTCAGCCTGTAAAACAAGTTCCTGGTTTTGCGCTTCTATAATTTCAGATTTCTCCAAAACCTCTTTTGTTCTGCGGGCAACAATCTGTTCTAGTTCTGTATTCAGTTTATCTTTAAGTTCTTGTTTTGATTCGAGTTCCCTGATGATTCGGCGTTGTGCTTTCTCTTTCTTCTTTTTGAGCAAGCGGATATTATCGCCAATAGCAAAGGTTACAAAAAGCATTTCCATAATCAGGCAAAAACTGAGACTGTAGAAATTGATAGGCCCAAATGGCATTTTGCCAACATTAAGTACTTTAATGATCCTGATGATAATTCCAAGTAGTATAAAAGAGTACCCGGCTACGAAAAATCTGGCTGGGTAGTATCCTTTTCTATAGATGTAAACTCCAGCATAAAGGGCAAGCGTTACCGGGATAATTTCGATGAATTTGTAAACGAAAAGATGATTGTTCACAAAAATACAACACAGAAAGAATGCCGTTCTTAAAACCAAATAGTAAATGATGATCTTATCTAATACAGGCAATTTTTGTTTTAAATGCAAAAACTCTCGCGTAAAAAGCATACTGAAAGTGACTGCTAGATAAATAGCTACGCCATATGCTACTTCATTCCAGTTAGGATAACTTGGCCATAAATATTGGAAACCTGTACCATTTGACGATACTTCATATAGGCCTATGCTAAGATTATAAACAACATAATACAGGTACTGCTTTTGCCTTACGGCGAAGAACATAACTAGGTTGTAGAGACAAAATACAAGTATCATCCCGTACAAAAGACCCAATAACATATATTCCCTAAGGCCATATTGTATAAACCAATTTGTTTTTTTTAGAACAATCATCACCGCAGCTGGTTGTTCCGTTTTGATGGCTATATAATAGGTCTGTATTCCTTTTAGGTTACGGTCTAAATTAAAAGTGAAATTTTTATGATGCAATTCTCTTTCTTTAAAATTGAGCCTAGCTCCAAAATTATGAAGTTGATATCCTCCGTTTTTAGTAGGGGCATATAGGTGGATGTTATCAATGGTTTGATCGTAAAACTCTAACAAAAATGAATTGGAATTTTCCTTGCCATTATTGATTTTTATCTTGTACCAGTAAGTTGATTGGCGGTGGGTAGCTTTTGGAACGAAGGTTTTGCTGCTGCTAAAATGTAAATTATTGTTTTGAGACGTAATGTCGCTGATGCCCAATTTTCCAGTCGCATCTTCCAACACTTGAATTTCTTTGTAAGAAAATATGTGTTGCTTGATGATGGAGTCTGCACTTATAGCATCCTGCGCATGTAACGTATTAAATAATACTAATAGGAACAGAAAAGGAAAGACTAGAATAGTTTTCAAAATTTCAGTTAAAATTTTTCGTTTGGTTTAGGTTCAATTCGATAAAGTTAAATTTATATCTTGAATTTAGATATAATCCTTAGTTCAGTAATTTTAAATAAATTACATCCAGATTTAGGGATGTCCTATATTCGCATATCCATAAAACAATCTATGCAAAGCAACCAGATCATTGACAATGCCATAAAGGAAATTGATGCCATAGCCGATAAAATTCCAGCTGTGACGATCATTCACGATTTGGAAGGACGTGTGGTTTGGATGTCGGAACGTGGTTTAGAACGCTTTGGGATAACTTTAGCGGAAATGACGCAGCTCACCGCTGAAGAATATTACCGGACGTACTTCAATGAAGATGATGCCAAGGACTATGTTCCTAAGATACTGGGGCTATTAGAAAGGAATGACGACAATGGGATCTGTACCTTTTTTCAGCAGGTCAGATTCGAGCCTCAAGGAGCTTGGAGCTGGTACTTGTCGAGTACTAAGATTCTGGCTCACGATAGCAATGGAAAGCCGCTATTGACACTGACTACTGCTTTTCCGATCGAAGATATGCATCATGTGACCAAGAAAGCAGAACGCATTTTGGAAGAGAATAATTTCCTCCGCCAGAATTACCATCTGTTCTCTAAGCTTTCTATACGGGAACGGGAAGTGCTGAAATATTGGGCGCAAAGCAAAAGCGCTAGCGAAACAGCCGAGCTCATGTATATTTCTTCCCTCACCGTAGATACACATAGAAGGAATATTAAGGTCAAGCTACAAACTACCTCATTTTATGAGCTTAGCCACTACGCTCGCTGTTTTGAGCTTATTTAAGTAGTTTGCCTATCTCTATTGATTTATACATTAAAGTTTTTGCATTAAAGATGGTTCTCCCCATACCTAGAGATAAAATCTTTTCTTGGAATCATATGTAGATAAGCATAAGCGCCAGAGGATTGCGGACGTTGTTTGAGCTGATAAAGAAAATAGCCCCCCAAATCGAAAATCATAGGGCATTTAGCTTCATACCATACCCGGTGTGGATGTTTCCATACAAAGGAGAAATAATGAGAAGTAAGTTTCAAACCGAATAATTCTGGATGAGATAGGGTCAATAGCTTGGGTTTTGCAGAAGCTAATTCGCTTTTTCGGTACAAGGTAAGATTCTGGGTATGAGAAAATTCATAGGCATCTAGTCTCGACTCGTCAACATCTGGAAGATGCTTTAATATTTTGAAACCTTTAAACTTCCTACCATCAACAACCCAAATTAAGTTAGGGTAAAAATCTTCTCTGCTGCGTAGTTCTTGTAAAGAGATAGGAGAGTGTTGGAATTCAATGGTTGTACCACAAGGCGTATGGATATCTGCCCGATGGAAACAGTTTTGTATTTCGCTAAAAAAACTTTTTTCCCTAAACTCTGGTGGGAATGCCAGTTTCCAATTGCAATGCCAAGGGCTTTCAGAAAGATAGGCAGGAAATTCTTTTGCGGAAATTTCCTTAGGCGCCTTTTCTGCTATCTGCTTCTTAACCATATCGCAAAGTTAATGATATATTCCTATAGGGAGTGATTTGTTGAAATCTCGAAGGGAGTTCATTAAGTTAATCAGTAACAGTGATTATTACTGATTAACTTAATTTTATGCCAAAATCCATACAGAAACCGATCCTGCTTCACAGATGAATTCTGCCCAACCATCTTCTTCTATAGTAATTTCTTGCCCGACATGTCCTAGTGCATCAATCATTTTCTTTCCTGCAAATGCATTTCCCATTTCCATTCTTTTGTAGCCTTGCTCTCCATTAGAGAGTATAACGGCAAGTCCCGAGTTTTCCTTTTCCTGTATTCCTTCTCTCGTCCAGCCAATACAGTTTGGATGATCGAAGTAATCTCTTTGGAAGCCGTAAGCCTGATACTTGCGTAGTTGAAGAAAGATTTCTAGTTGAGGCAGATGTCCTATGGTTACTTCATGATCTCGCCCATCTTGTCCTATGTCTGTATAGGCCGAGCCGTACAGGTCGGCGTAGAATACACATGGGTAGCCGGACTCCCTTAGTAGAATCATGGCGTAGGCATGTGCTCTGAACCAAGGCTCTACGATCTGTTCTAGCGATTGCAGGGGTTGGGTATCGTGATTCTCTACGAAGGTAACAGCCAATTCCGGTCTCACATTCACTAATGTATTTTCAAATATATTAGCCAAATCGTAATTACTGCCCGATTGTGAAGCGATGGAGAAATTGGCTTGAAGGCAGGTGTCAAAAAGTGAAATTCTTCCACCAGTAAGTTCTGCATATGTTAAAAGACTTTCCAGATCATGAGGTGCCCAATATTCGCCTACGGTAAACAGCTCTTTTTGTAGATCTTCTCTTAGAAAGTCTAACCATTCATTGTAGAAGTCTGCTGGCATATGCTTGATGGCATCTAAACGGAAACCGTCAAAACCTAGAGTTTTATGCAACCATTTACCCCAAGCCTTAAGTTCTTCCCTTACAGCAGGATTACGGAAGTCGATATCTGATAGCATCAGATAATCATAGTTGCCATTTTCTTTATCTAAAACTTCTTCCCAGCCTTCTCCATACTGATTTTGTATGCAATAAAGCGCTGTTTCACCACTGCGATGGTCGTAGTCTACACCACTAAAACATTGAAAATCCCATTCGAATTTTGAGTATTTTCCAGCACGCCCTGGATAGTTAAACTTGGTGAAAGCTTCAATTTCAAAGGCTTCAGAAATAAAAGCTGTACGGTTCTTTGGATCTACCTTTCTTACGGTCACCGTCTCGGTTTCATCGCCTCCACCCAAATGGTTCAATACGATGTCTACATAAACCTTCAAGCCTACATTTTGTGCTGTTTTTATAGCTGAGATGAGCTCGTCTTTTGTTCCATATTTGGTACGGATACTTCCTTTTTGATCAAACTCTCCCAAGTCATAGAGATCATAAGAATCATAACCGATGGAATCGGCACCAGACATACCTTTATGCGCTGGTGGGAGCCAGAGTGTATCAAAGCCTTTATCTTTTAATGTTTGTGCATCACTCGCCAGTTTTTTCCATAAGCTGCCATCTGCTGGATAGTACCATTCGAAGTACTGTAGCATGGTAAAGTTTTCCATAGTATCTTTTTAAGAAGCCATTATTCGTTTAGTAGTATGATGCTTCGTCGGATTAACATCAAATGGAGTACGAATGTTTGGAGATGAAATTATTGATGTGGTATTTCTGGAAAATAAATTTAAGCTTTCCAAACAAATGTTTATGAAGACTGTTGTATGGGCGAACGCTCGGATCAGAATCCTGCACCCGTTCTTAATTACTCCTTAATTTTTTAGCAGATGTCAATAGAATCAAAGGACAGAGAAATGTCCAAATTACAGCAAGATGCACCAGTAGCTACGCTGCCTACACTTCCCAATTCGGAAGCTGTATCAACTGAAATGTCAATGGTGGCAAAAACCCTCAAAAATAAAGATGAGGTCAAACCATTTTTTTTATATCCACGGGATGGCCTTTATGGACTGCTTTAGTTGAATAGTTAATAATAATAATCAATGAAATGGTTTAGGCTTTGAAAAAAAGAGAGGATTGTTCATTTAAGAATAGTTCTTTCTTTTTTTTGCTGTGATTAAATAGGAGAGATTTGAAGGTTGTTTAGGATCTTTAATACGTTAGATAGTATTGGGTTATGATCATCTGTTCTCCAATTAAGATATAAATCAGTTTTAATAGGAAGCTTAATAAACCTCAAGCCAGGGCTTTCATGGTACGAATAAGAATCTGGTAACACCGCTATTCCTAATCCTTTCCGCACCAAAGCGATGATAGTAGAACCAAATTCTGAATGCAGATAAACATCGGGAACAAAGTCAAAAGAGCTAAATAGCTGCTGTATAATGTGGCCATAACTACTGCCTTCATCGATAGTTGGTAAAATGAATTTTTGTTTCACCAGATTTTCTTTCGTTAAATCGTCTATCGCTTGATAAGGATGATTTTCAGGCACTACCAAAGCTAAATGATCAGTATAAATCTTCTTTGATTTAATCCCCGTGGCATTAATGATATCCCTGGTTATCGCCAAATCAATCTTATAATTCCTCAAAAACTCTTGTTGATTTTCATATAAAACCTGAACCAACTTCACTTGTAATTTAGGGTATTCCTTAGCGATGTTGGCTAGAATATCAGGCATAATAGATGCAGAAATCGAATCTGGATGAGCAATTTTGATGGTGCCACTTTCTCCTAAATGTATCTGCTTTGCAAATTGATGGATAAATTCAATCTCACTTATTTCCACTTCCCACTTATCTTTCAGAAAACGACCAGCAGGAGTAAGTTTTACATTTCTCTTGTTCCGCTCAAATAGTAGTAAACCCAATTCGTTTTCTAACGATTGAATTTGACGCGTTAATGCAGACTGTGTGATGTTCATTTTTCCGGCCGTGTTCCAATAATGGAGCTCGCGGGCTAAGGCCAAAAAGTATTTGATTTGTTGTAAATCCATTAATGCAATTTATGCATTAATAAATGATAAAATAGCATTTTATTGCATTTGTTGTTGACCTAGATTTGTATCATGGAAAATATAAGGATAGTAGCAGTTGCGTTTCAAGATGTGTTTCAGCTTCAATATATAGGTAAGGAGACTTTTTTAGATACTTTTTCGGATATCAATACCGAACAGAACATGAAGAAGTATCTGAATGAAAGTTTCTCAATTGAGCAATTGAATGATGAATTGAGCAATGAGTTCTCTCAGTTTTATTTTGCAAAATTGGACGATGAAGTAATAGGGTATATGAAACTAAATACAGGCCAGGCACAAAAAGAGAACCCAAATGAGAATGCACTTGAAATAGAACGAATTTATGTGTTGAAAGGTTTTCATGGTAAAAAGGTTGGACAACAACTTTACAACAAGGCTATTGAAATAGCGAAAGAAGTGGCAGTAGATTATGTTTGGTTGGGTGTATGGGAAAAGAACTTTAGGGCAATTGCCTTTTATACAAAGAATGGATTTGTACAATTTGATACACATGAATTTATATTGGGCGATGATATACAAATTGATCTATTGATGAAGCTAGAATTAAACAAATAAATAGAATTAGAGATCACATAAAATGAGTATCAAGATACGTAAGGCGATAGAAGCAGATAGTGAAAAAGTATGGATATTGATGGAGAAACTTGCGGTGTTTGAGGAATATATAGGCAGTTTCGCCATTACACTCGAGATTGTTAAAGAAAGTGGTTTTCGTAAAAATCCGCCAGATTTTTATTGTTTGGTAGCAGAAGACCAAGAAACAATCACAGGAATTTTGGTTTATTACTTTCTACCTTATACTGCTCAAAATCGTCCTGCAATTTACATGAAAGAACTTTATGTAGACGGAAATTATCGTGGTCAGAAAATTGGCGAACAATTGATGCAAGCTTTAAAAGAAGAAGCCGTATCGCACAATTGTGCACAAATAAAATGGACTGTTGCGCATTGGAACGAAGCTGGACAGCGGTTCTATGAAAGGTTAGGGGCTAGCCGAAATAATGATTGGTTGAATTACGAATTGAATTTGTAAGCTAATTGCAGATGGAGAAAAGGAACTTACTACTGATTCTATTAATCTTTGGAACTGCATTTTGGGGCATATCGTTTTCTGTAACCAAGTTGGCTATGGGAACAGAATCTCCGTCAACATTTCTTTTCTATCGTTTTCTGTTGGCCACCTTTGTACTTTCTGCTATCTTCTGGAAGCACTTCATAAAGACTAAGTTAGCAGACATTAAAACAGGGGTGATTTTAGCTATTCCATTGTTTTTAGGTATCCATTTGCAAACATTGGGCATTAAAGAGACACATGCTTCTCAGTGTGCCTTTATTGCAGGAATGACTGTGGTAATTGTACCTCTGTTGAAGTTGCTGTTTTACCGAAAAGCAGCTCCTTCTAAAATCTGGATAGCAGCGATGATTGCCTTAAGTGGCTTGTTTGTAATTTCGGTAAATGGTCAGTTGCAAATCGGAACAGGAGATTTGTACACATTAAGTGGTGCATTTGGCTTTGCTGTTTATCTAATTGTGGTAGAAAAACAAGCGTCATTAAAAAATCTAGTGCCAACTATCATTCCGATGTTTGCTACTTGTGCACTGTTAACCTTTGGTCTCGCTATTAATGATAGAGAGGCAAATTGGTTACCCGAAGCTAATACGTTTTGGATGGGGATTGTATTTTGTGCACTGTTTTCTACGGCTTATATGTATTCTGTTTCTAATATCGCTCAAAGGTATATTAGTGCAGAGCGAGTAGCGGTGATTTATCTTTTTGAACCTGTATTCGGAGCACTTGCAGCATTTTTCATTCTAGATGAAAATCTTTCGTGGCGACTGCTTCTAGGGGGTGGATTGATCTTCTTGGCTACAATTATTTCTGAAGTTAAGTTTAGAAAAAGGATTGAAAGTACAGCTGTTTAGTTTTACAGTTGATTTATAATGACGGAGGGATGTTGATGGATTTCAGCATCCTTTTTTATTAGAAAAGCAAATCGCCTTCTCCTAAATATTGTCGAATAATTTTGAGTATCTCGTCTCCAAAGTCAAACGCTTTTCCTTCTCCAACACCCTTAATTTGCGAAAGTTGCTTGAGTGTTTTAGGTAATTTAGTGGCAATATCTTTCAATACCTGTTCCGCAAGTATATTATAATCTGGGGTACTTCTATCTTTTCCCTTTTGTATACGCCAATTATAGAGCTGATCATAAAGTGCTTTATTGGGTATTTCAGCTTCCTTAACAACAGTTGTAGAGGTCCATCTATCAATAGTTTGATATTCTATCGCAGCACTTTTCCATCTTTCCAAAAGTGTAGCGCTATTATTTGCGGATGGTAATGAGCGGAACATAGCCGTTTTTCCTTTCAATTGTTCCAAAATCAAATTTAGAGAGAGATAGTAGTCTTCATCCATTATTGAAGGAGGGAAGCTTTGATGTAGATCTATTAACATTCCTTCTAAAAGTTCGAGCTTAGCTAAAAAATAGTCAGATGATTTAAGCAAGCGCTCCATTAGCATTTCAGATTGCCAAGGAGAGATGTTTTGTGAGTTCAGTTCCCTCTGAAGAAAACGATTGCCAATATTGCTAATTTCTGTCTGTAATACCTTATCGGCAGAAGCTGCGCCTGCCGGTAAATGATCTGCTAAAATGGCTTTCAGCGTATTCCAAGCAAATATCATAATAGAAAAATCGTAAAGAGCAGAGAGCATACTGAGTTCAGAATGAATAACAGCTTGCTCTAGATCTACGGCACTAGGCATGTTTTCCTTTGCTTTTTGCATAAATCCAGTCACAGATTTATCCGTAATGATATTTTCCTTCTTGACTTTTTCTAACAGTGCAAGCCCCTCCAAACTTCTACACCTACTTAAAGCTACATAGGCTTGCCCATGTGTAAATGCAGCACTCACATCTATTAAAGCATTGTCGAAAGTTAATCCTTGACTTTTGTGAATGGTAATTGCCCAGGCCAGTCTAAGTGGAAACTGACTAAAAGAGCCTGCATTGGTTTCAGTTACTTTGTTATCGATTTCGGAAAGTGCATATTTTACATTCTGCCATATTTCACGTTCCGCTTCCAGTTCAGTTCCGTCATCTAAAAAGTTGAGCAATATTGAATTTTCAGTAAGCGCAGTGATTTTTGCGGTTCTACCATTATGGTAGCGTTTTTTGCCAGACGCATCATTTTTAATAAACATTACAAGTGCTCCAACCTTCAGTATCAGTTCTTCTTCTGCCGGATAAGCTTCCTTAGGGAAATCATCTGTAACTGTGGCGTTGTAAGTATAGGGTATTTCCTCAAGTGCCTCTAGTTTTTGCTCATTAATCTGCTTAACTAAAGGATTGTGTGTGGTAAGTGTAACGTAATCTCTAAATTCCTCAATAGTAGGATCGGTGACATACCGCTCGTTCAATTTTTCGAGTAATGTATCGTTTCCAGAACCGTCACGTACGCTATTTAGTATTTCTACAAATACAGGGTCTTTTTGGCGATAAACCTCTTCCAGTTCGAAGGTCAAGAGCTGAGTTTTGCGTAATGCTAAACTGTCAAAGAAGTACGGGCCGTTATAGTAGTTTCTTAATACATGCCAATCTTTTTGAAAAACTGGAGACAATTGGTACAAATCACCAATCATTAATAGTTGTACACCGCCAAATGGTTTCGAAATACCTTTCACTGACCTCAGTACTGCATCGATATAATCAATCATATCCGCTCGCACCATACTGATCTCATCGATGATCAATAGGTCAAGACACTTGAGTAATTTGGTTTTCTCATAACCTACTTTTTTTTCAAAAAGCTCGCTTAATGAGGCATTTTGTGCTATGGGAACCAATGGACCAAAAGGGATCTGAAAAAATGAGTTGATGGTTACGCCACCAGCATTAATTGCCGCAACTGCAGTGGGGGCTACAACAGCAAGGTTTTTAGTTGTATTAGCTTTGATGTAGCGAAGAAAAGTAGTTTTTCCTGTACCTGCTTTTCCTGTCATAAAGATAGGCCTGTCGGTCTTTTCTATAAAATCCATGATCAGTTGTTGCAGGGAATTCAGCTTCATTTTATGCTATTTTTTGAGCCACAAAGGTAGGTAATAGGCGTAAAATCACTTGTAAGAATATATCCTTTGGGGATAACTTTTTAAGTGGTTAATTATCAACGGGAAATAAGATTAAATGAGTTGTCTGTATTAACTAAAAGCCCAAAGGTTTTTTATTTTGTGCTGTACCTATCAACTAAACTTTTTATTAGTTTTGTTAAAAATGGAAAAGAAAAACTCAGGAACAGTAGGTGTAAAGGAAATTGCCCGTTTAGCAAATGTATCTATAGGAACAGTAGATCGTGTGTTAAACAATAGGGTAGGGGTATCTGAGAAAACCAAAGCTAAAATCCTGAAGATTATTGAAGAACTCAATTATCAACCTAATATCTTTGCCAGAAGGTTGGCATCCAAAAAGAAACTCAGATTTGCTACGCTAATTCCGCAAACATCTTCTGAAACTAAATACTGGGAAGCCCCTTTGAATGGAATACAACAGGCAGCCAATGAAATTAAAGATTTTGGTATTGAAGTAATTCCCTTCTTTTTTGATCAAAATGATAAAGCAACCTTCAAAGAAGGTGCCTCAAAAATTAGTGCCGGAGAGTTTGACGGTGTACTGATGGCTCCAATGTTTGAAGATGAGAGCATTGCTTTTATCGAAGAATGTAATGATAAGAAAATTCCACTGGTATTTATTAACTCCGATATTCCCGGTCATAACAACTTATGCTACATTGGTCCTAACTTATACCAAAGTGGTTATTTATCGGCACATATAGTTAATTATCTTTCACCTGCTAATAAGAAAACGCTAATCGTTAATATTTCAAAGGAAATCGATTTACATCATCACTTGCTACGTAAAGAAGAAGGTTTTAGAAACTATTTCGAGCAAAATGGAAGTACAAACGAATTAACGAAGATTGATATTCAACAAACGGGGTACGCTCATATCCAGGAAAAGTTAGCTAAGCAATTAGCAAAGGAAAAGTACGATGTGGTTTTTGTAACTAATTCCCGGGTTTCTACTGTAGCTAAGTACTTTGAAGAAAATAAAATCAACGATATTAAATTAATTGGTTACGATTTCTTGGAAGATAATATCAACTATTTGAAAAACAAAACCATCGATTTTCTGATCTGCCAAAAGCCACAAGAGCAGGGGTATAGAGGGCTAATGAGCCTTTATTATCATTTGGTGCTGCACGCAAATATTGAGAAAGAGCAATTTATGCCAATTGATATCATTACCAAAGAAAACTATCAATACTATAGTAATTAGCAATGGTTTAGCCACAGATACACAGATTTTATTCTGAATGACTAATAGTAAAATTTATCTGTACATCTGTCGCCGAAAATATTATTGATTTACCGCTTTGTTTTGATAGAATAGTCAAAAAAGGCGTTCGTGTATTTGTGGCTAAAATATCACCATAGCCAAACTAAATTGTTAAAATCACAAAATTTTATGCTTAAAATTTGGAAGTAAAATAATAATTACTAATTTCGTGTACGTTACCGTTAACCAAATATAACTGTACTCCTTATTTTGTATGTGCAAAAGGCGAAGCCTAATTGTATAAAATATATGAATATTAACCACTGTATTATGTTAAAACATCACGGGTTTTTAAAAGCTGCCTATGTTGCGTCAAGAAGAATACTTTTATCTTCCTTAAAGTTTGATGAATTATCAACTTTAAAGAGATCGATTAGTTTGTACCGCACAACATTCCTAGAATTTCTAAAAAATGAACTAATCCTATACAAAGAGCAGGGGATTTACTATTTTAAGCGGTTTAATGAAGGGATATCCATATTTGGAAACATTTCTCAACCAAAAGAAAAGGTAGTTCATGTACATATTTTGAATACGATAACAAAATTTGAAAAACAACACTAATCAACTTATATTTTTTCAACAAATAACGTGTACGTACACGTAAGCTAAAACAACCTAAACCAAGCAAAACAATGAAAGAAAACAAACTATTCAAATTGATGCTGCTGGTATTATTAACCATCATTTTAAGTGCTTTTTCTATGGAAAAAGTTACTGCTAAAAAAGGGCCGGTTAATTTCCAACAACAATTTTCGGTAGTAGGTACAGTAACAGATGAGAATAACTTCAAATCTCCAGGTGTAACTGTGCTTAACAAGAAAACAAAACAAGCTGTGGTAACCAACGTAGATGGAGGTTACAGTATCAGAGCTTCCAATGGTGATACCATACAAGTAAGAATGACGGGCTACGTTGTTCAGAATTTTGTAGCTAGAGACACCAAAAAAAGGGTAGATATCTCTTTAAGGGAAGATGTACAGATGTTGAAGGGAGTAGAGATAAGAACAGCTTTAGATATTAGAAGGGGAGAAAAGGAACTGGGTTACTCTGTTACACAAGTTAGTGGAGATGATATCAACAAGGCGAAAGAAACCAATGTGATGAACTCACTTTCTGGTAAGGTTGCTGGTTTGGTAATCAACAGTGGTGCTGGTGGCCCTGCTGGTTCTTCTAGAGTGGTAATTAGAGGTGCAACAAGTATTACAGGTAATAATCAACCTTTATACGTTGTAGATGGTATTCCTATGGATAATTCTAACTATGGCCAAGTAGGAAGTGACCAGTTTGGTGGCGGTGTAGATATGGGAGATGCGATATCAGCTATCAATCCAGATGATGTAGAAACCATTACGGTACTAAAAGGCCCAGCTGCTACGGCTTTATACGGAAGTTTGGCAGGTAATGGTGTTATTTTAATTACTACTAAAAAAGGTACAAACAATAAAGAATTAGGCATTGATTTCAACAGTACGAATACGATAGAAACGCAATTGACCAGATACGATGATGTACAATACTTGTACGGTCAAGGTAGAAGTCAGTTAATTCCTACAGATCAGGCTCAGGCTTTCAATAGTTTGTTCGTAAATTTTGGTGCAAGATTAGATCCAAATGTAACTTATGTGGGATTTGATGGTGTAACTAGGCCTTATGCATTGGTTGAAGACAACATTCAAAACTTCTTCCGTACTGGTTCTTCTTTCAATAATACAGTTGCTTTGTCTAGTTCAACTGAGAAATCTAGTTTCCGTTTTTCTGCCGCAGATCTAAGATATCAAGATATTGTGCCAACAAGCGATATCAGAAGAAATACCTACACTTTCACAGGTCGCTCTAAATTTGGAAACAAGTTGACATTTGATGTAAGGGCCACTTACCTAAATGAAGATGTAAACAATAGAGCTGGCTTAGGCGATTCGCCGTCTAACATAGGAATGAACTTTAATGGCTTAGCCAATAACATCGATCAGGCATTGTTTGCAACTAATTACAAGAATGCGCAAGGTGATTATTTGGATTGGGGTGGTGGCCAATATCGTTTAAATCCGTATTGGGTAATTAACGAAATGTATAACAAAACGCATAAAGACAGGGTTACTGGTGCGTTAAATGCTACCTATCAATTTACAAAGGCATTTAGTCTTAATGCTAAGGCTGCTACCGATATCACCTTTTTAGATTATGAAAGCTACCGACCAAGAACTACACCTGGCGCTTTAGGAGGACAACTTGATCAGGTTAATCAACGCTACACTACTAATCAAGTGGAAGTGTTAGCTAGTTATACCAAGCAGGTAAGTAAAGATTTTAATATTTCTGCTAGGTTGGGAGGAAGTATCAACGATCGTATTCGTAAAGGAACCAACTCTTCATTCTCGAATATGATTGTGTTAGATGCCATCAGTGCAACCAGCTATCTAGATAAAGTAGTAGTTCCTAATGATATTCCTCGTCAAATTAGATCAGTATATGGTTTGGCAACAGTAGGCTATAAAAACTATTTGTTCTTGGATATGTCGGTTAGACGAGATCAATCTTCTACACTGCCTGAAAGCGACAATTCCTACACTTATCCATCGGCAGCTTTAAGTTTTGTATTTACTGATGCATTTAAAATCAAGAGCGATATCCTTTCATTTGGTAAGTTGAGATTTAACGTAGCCGAAGTAGGAAGTGATACCGATCCATTTTTATTAGATCGTTACTATACACTTAATCAACTTACATTTAATGGTTCTTTGAATGGTAAAATTTCATCAAGAGTAATACCTCCACTAGATTTAAAACCTACAAGAACTAGATCTTATGAGATAGGTACCAACATGAAGTTTTTTAAGAATAAGATCAACTTCGACGCAACTTATTATAACTCTGATTCTAGAGATCAAATTAACATTGTACCAGCACCAATTTCATCTGGATATCCACAACAGTTAATCAATGCCGGTGTGATTTCTAACCAAGGTATCGAGTTATTAATTTCTGGAAGCCCATTATCTAATAAAAGTAAAGTGAAATGGGATATGAGTGTGAATTTTGCCAGAAACGTTAGTAAAATCAAGTCTTTATCTGATCGTGTGGGTGACCATCTAAGTTTGTCAGAAGCTCGTTGGGCAGGTTTACGCGTAGTAGCTAGACCTGGAGAACAATATGGTACCTTAATGGGCTACGATTTTCTTAGAGATCCAGATGGTAATGTGATCTTAAACTCTACCAGTTTATTACCAATCATCGATCCAAATATGAAAGTATTGGGTAAAGGTGTATTCGATTGGACTGGTGGTTTTACCAGTCGTGTTTCTTACAAAAACTTTAGCTTAAATGCAGCAATAGATGTAAAATATGGAGCCGATTTGTTCTCTATGACAAACCTATTCATGCATTCAAGAGGGTCGGCTTTAGCAACCCTAGAAGGTAGAGCTGAGTGGATTGCATCTGAGGAACAACGTTTGGCAGAAAAGAAAACATTTGCGCAATGGCAAACCGAAGGTAAGGTAAGAGGCTATGTACCTAAAGGTGTGGTTAATACTGGAACAGCAACAAATCCGGTTTATGTGGAGAACACCAAAGCAATAGACCCTACAAATTACTGGCAAACATTTGCTACAGACGGTTCTAACATCGCTACACCATTTATTTATAAAGCTACTTACGTAAAACTTAGAGAGCTTACGTTAACCTATACGTTAACTCCAGCTTTCAGCAAGCAATTGGGATTAAAAGGTGCTTCGCTTGGTTTTGTAGCCAGAAATCCATTCATCATCTACAAAGATGTACCTAACGTAGATCCAGATTCGAACTACAATAATAGTAACGGACAAGGATTGGAATATGGATCATTACCAACACGTAGGGGATTTGGTTTTAACCTAAATGTGAAATTCTAAGGATTGATGTAAAGTAATGTGTTGCACATTAATAATGATAAAAGATGAAAAAAATTAAATATATCTTATTGCTTACGTTGGGATTAAGTACCATAGGATGCAAGAAATTTGGTGACATGAATACCGACCAAACTAGGTCTACTTCTTTAGATCCTGCGGCTCAATTGATGTATGCGCAAGTGTACTTTTCTGGAGATTTAGGTATTCAAGAACGTACTAGTTATTTTATGCTCATTCCCATGATGCAGCAGTTTGCTGGAGCATTTAACATGAGTTTTGGTGCGGTGTATAAAAAAACGCCTAGTTATTTATGGAGAACGTTCGATGAGAGCTATGCAAATGACGTTTTAAATATTGTAGATGCAGTAGATCGTACCAATGGAGTGGCCAACAAAACAAATTTGAATGCGATGGCTCGCATCATGAAAGTATATACGTTTGCTCGCTTAACAGATTTATATGGAGATATTCCTTATTTCGAAGCAGGAAAAGGATATAATGGTATCATTAGACCAAAATATGATGCTCAAAAGGATATCTATAACGATTTCTTCAAAGAATTAGCAGCGGCCTCAGCTCAGTTAGATCCTTCAAAAGATCAAGTGCCGAACGAGTATTTCTATAAAGGTAATATCGCAGCTTGGAAAAAGTTTGCTAATTCTCTCCGTTTACGATTAGCATTACGTTTGGCAAAAAGAGACCCGGAAAAAGCTAAAGCAGAAATTCAGGCGGCTTATACTGCTGGCTTATTTACCAGCAATGCAGATATCTGTATGACTAAGCACGAGAATATTCCTAATAGTTATCAAGATCAAAGACCTAACGGTATATCTGCAGCGTGGAACGTTAAAAATGAAATGGGACGTGTGGTAAATACTTTCTTAAGTGCCTTAACTACCACTAGTGATCCTCGAGTAAATGCTTTAATCAAAT
The DNA here is from genome assembly GCA_029959615.1 of Flavobacteriaceae bacterium PS02338. Lineage (GTDB taxonomy): Bacteria > Bacteroidota > Bacteroidia > Sphingobacteriales > Sphingobacteriaceae > Pedobacter. The sequence goes on from JASCOD010000002.1 coordinate 56,708, forward strand.
GCTACAAAGAATTTAATCCAGTTGCACCAACAAGATTTTTAGAAAGAGAAGACATTACTGCACAGGTTAGGGCCAGAATTGGTTTAGTGGGTGCTCTTCCAGGTGCTTACAACTACGACAATGTGTTGAGTTCGGCAGCCATTACTTTAGCAGATGGTAGTTCTTATACGCCAAGAAGTATTGACTTAAAACCCCAGCTTAACCATAATTTGTTGCGAAATGATGCGCCTTTCTTTCACATTACTTATGCAGAGGTAGAGTTATTGTTAGCAGATGCTACACAACGTTTTGGATTGAACTTAGGTGGAACAGCTCAAGATCACTATTACAAAGGAGTAGAAGCAGCAATGCAACAATTGAGCTTATATCCTAATGGCCCAGTAATTACAACTACAGACATCAATAATTTCAAAACAGCTAATCCATTGGTTGCTGGTACCGAGTTACAACAAATTAATACCCAAATATGGATTGCTTTGTTGTTAAACGGTAACGAAACCTATTCTAACTGGCGCAGAAGCGGATATCCAATCTTAATTCCATCACCAAATGGTGAATCTGTATCGCAAACCATCCCTAGAAGATTTGAATACCCGATATCAGAAAAGCAACAAAACACGGCTAACATAAATGCTGCTATCCAAATTTTGGGTGGAGATGACTGGAATAAACGCGTGTGGTGGGATCAGGAATAATTGATGTGATATCGTCAATCTGATAATCTATTAAAAATTAAAAAGTAGACAGATGATACTATTCTAATGGTATCATCAATATTGAAAATAAATCTTAAACAGATGAAAAAGATTAAAATATTAATATGCCTCTTGCTTTCGCTCAGCTTGTTTGTTGGTTGCAGAAAAGATGAGGTAGCAGAACAAGAAAAAGATAATGTATTTACACCAAGAATTCTCGGTGGAGACATTACAGCCTTATTTCCAACTTCAGATTCACCTCAACTAATGGATTTGGGGGCTGAGATAGATTTCTCTACAGTTCAATTTTCTCCGTCGGGTAAAGTAAATGTAGTTTGGAAAGTAAACAATGTACAGGTAGCTACAGGCGAGAAGTACGTTTACAAAGCCAACACAGCTGGCGATCACAGAATAAAAGTGGAGGTAAGCTATAACGGAACCACGGTTAGTAGGTATAAAGATGTGATTGTATTGGGGCCATCAACAGGAACTTTTACACCTAAGGCTTACACAAAAGTGGTGATGCCGTATGTTTCGGCTACTTCAACTATTTTACAGATTAGAAATAATATCAAATGGGATAAAGTAACCCATGTGGCTTTAAAAGGAGCAACTGTTAATTCGGCAGGAGAATTGACTTTTACAGATTATACCACTTCGAGAAGGGGCGAATATTTATTACAAAAAGCACATTCAGAAGGTGTACCTGTATTGCTAGGTGTTAGCGGTACTTTATCTGCAGATGGTTGGAACGTTTACAATAGCAATGATTTTGGAATCAGATTGACAAATGCTACTAGCAGAGAGACTATTGCCACATCTCTAGCAAACTTTGTTACTACCAATAAATTGGATGGGATTGAAGTAAGAATGTCGGATGTTGGTAATGACGTAGAAGCAACTTTTCAAGCGAATATTCAGGCCCTTGGTACTTTCGTAGATCGTTTGCGAGCACTTTTAGGTACAGAAAAGATCATTACTATCTCAGTAGCTTCTCCAACCTTAACCAGAGCTACTGGCTTATATTCTACCTGGGTAGTTTCTAAATATGTACCAACTCATTTCAATAATGCCAATTGGATTAATGTTAGGGCTTACTCTCAATCGGGATATTGGGGTGGTACAAACGTAATCGGTCAGCCTTCTAGTTACGAATTAATGGAAGCTGGAGTTAATTACTGGAAAGCAAGAGTACCGGTAAATAAATTGGTAGTAGGTATGTCTGCTTTGGGTATTAGGCATTTACAAACTTCAACTATCAATGGAAATTTGGTTAACAACGGTTGGACAAACACCTTCTTCGACTTTATGCCATACCGAGATATCATTGCTCAAGATGCTACGGCTTCAACTAAGGATCAAAGTACTACTATTGGAAAGGGTGTGTACTATAACGGTATACCTACCATTACACGTAAAGTACAATTGCTAAAAACTGAAAATGTTTTAGGTGTTTATTTGTGGGCTGGCGAGAATGACACTGTTGATGATGCGACTTCTCTAATAGGAACCATTTCAAAAACTATCCAATAATGAGGTCATTCAAAATTTTGATGTTGTTATGCCTCATTGTTGTCGCTAACACGTCTCAAGCCCAATTTAAGGTAGTGGGGTACATTTGGTCTAGAAAAAATATGGTTCAAGATTTAAAGAAAATTGATCTTGATAAGATTACCCATTTAAACATCGCTTTTATTAACCCAACTCCAGAAGGAGATTTTAAAGATGTGCCTGGCTTAGATACCGTTGTGCAAATTGCGCATCAGAAGAATATCAAAGTTTTGATGTCTTGTGGTGGGGGTAGCAGTCATGCGTATTACGCCAAGCTATTAACCGAGAAATATAGAAAAGATCTCATTAGAAACTTCATCAAAGTAGTAGATAAATACAATTTAGATGGCATTGATGTAGATCTTGAAGGAGATGATATAGATGTTAACTATGAACCTTTTGTTGTTGGGCTACGTAAACCTTTAACTAAAAGGAAAAAATTGTTAACCTCTGCCGTTGCTTGGTGGACTAGAGCTCGTATCACTGATGTGGCATTGGCACAATTCGATTTCATCAATATCATGGCCTACGATAAAACTGGACCATGGAAGCCAGAAGTACCAGGACAACATTCGCCAATTGCTTATGCAGAAGAGCATTTAGCTTATTGGCATAATGAAAGAGGTCTTAAAAAAGAAAACCTAAACGTAGGTCTACCTTTTTATGGTTATGGATTTGGAGAATTGCCTAGCAAAGACAGAGCCTTTAGACAAATTTCATGGAATGACGTAGTCACTAAATATGCGGATAGGATGGATTACGACGAAATTGTTTTACCAGACAGTGGTGGAACGATGTACTACAACGGTAAGAAAACTATCAAGGAGAAAACTGAGCTAGCTGTAAAACAAGGTGGCGGCGTAATGATTTGGCAATTGCTATACGATAGCTTCAACGAACATTCACTACTAAGTTTAATTAACAGCACTTACAAGAATCAAACTGCTACAGGTAAATAAAATCTAACATGAAGTTTCCTCATTACTTATTCTTTATGCTAATGGTATGCCTTTTCGCTTGTAAAAAGCAGAAAAAGGAAGAGGTATTACCTCCGAAAGAAAATGTAGTAGAGGAAACTTTTGTACCCAAAAAACAGGATTTTAAAGTGGTAGGATACATTTGGTCTAGATCTAGTATTGTAAACGATTTAGAACTTGTAGATTTTGATAAGATTACGCACCTCAATATCGCTTTTATTAATCCTGATCCAACAGCAGCTACTTTCGTAGATATGCCAGCTTTAAATACTGTGGTAAAAACAGCACATCAAAAAGGTGTATATGTTATGCTTTCGTGCGGTGGGGGTAGTCCTCAAAGGTATTATACCGAGTTACTAAGAACTAAACGACCTACTTTGGTCAAAAACTTCATCGACTTTGTTGACAGATACAAATTAGATGGGATTGATGTCGATTTAGAAGGCGATGACATTGATGCAAATTATGAAGCATTCATTACCGAACTAAGAACTCCGTTAACCGAACGTAAAAAACTGTTAACCTCTGCAGTTGCTTGGTGGACTAGAGCTAGAGTGACAGATAAAGCATTAAAAGCCTTTGACTTCATTAACATCATGGCTTATGATGCCACTGGTCGTTGGGATTTGACCAACCCTGGTCAGCATTCTACCTATGCTTATGCAGTACAACATTTAAATTATTGGCATTTGCAACGTGGCTTAGATAAAAAGAAGCTAGTGTTAGGTGTGCCGTTTTATGGCTACGGATTTGGAACCTTATTTAACAGCAATGCTTCGCTGGCACAAATGTCTTGGCAAACGGTTCAACAAAACTATTCAGATTGGGTAAATGCAGACGAAATCCCTTTTCCAAATAACGGAGGTACTTTCTACTACAATGGCAAAAACACGATTAAAGCAAAAACGGAATTGGCAGTAAAAGATGGTGGAGGAATAATGATATGGCAACTGCTCTATGACAGTCAAAACGACAATTCACTATTAAAACTTATTGATAAAACCCACAGAGAGGCTACGAAGTAACATTCGGTTTCAGTTGTGATAAACCAAAAGAAATGATAAAGACACTCAATTTATTAAGCTTATTACTTGTCGTATTTATGTCCTGCAAAGGAGATAAAAATGTTAAACCAACTGGTGAAGATCAAAAAACGGAAGAGTTAGTATCAATTAGAAAAGGTAGTCCTTTTGATATTAATGGAAGATTAAAACTTTCGGGTACAAACATTGTAAACCAAAAAGGTGCAGCCATACAATTACGTGGCATGAGCACACATGGATTGCAGTACAGAGGTAATTGCTATAATGAGACTTCATTAAATCTTTTGATGCACGGTTGGGGTATCGATGTGCTTCGTATTTCTATGTACATACAAGAAGGAGGCTACGAAAAAGATCCGGTTTACTTTACCAAGTTTGTTGATGATTTAGTAGAGAAATGCTACAAAGAAGGGGTTTATGCTTTGGTAGATTTTCACATGTTAGACCCTGGAGATCCAAACCATAACACAGAACGTGCTAAAGTTTTTTTCGAGCATATGTCTAAAAAGCACGCCAGCAAGGGTAATGTCATTTACGAAATCTGTAACGAGCCAAACAACAAACAATACGAAGTTACTTGGCCAATGATTAAAAACTACGCAGATCAAATTGTACCCATCATCAGAAATAATGATCCTCAATCTATCATTATTGTAGGTACGCCAGAACACGCCTCTAGACCTGATTTAGTAATTGGTAACAAGCTAGCTTTCGAAAATATCATGTACACCATGCACTTCTATGCGGCCGATAAATGGAGTGCTAACCACCAAGGTAAAAGAATGGGCTATGTGTCTAAAGCCATCGCAAATGGTGTCCCAGTATTTGTAACCGAGTTTGGAACGCAAGACGGTTGGGGTGATGGCGCTAACGACTTTGTAATGTCTGCCAAGTGGATGAAATTTATGGAAGAGCGAAAAATCTCTTGGTGTAACTGGAACTATTCTGATAGCCCATTAACAGGGGCGGCCTGGAAAACAGGAACTTGCCCTAATGGTCCGTGGAGTGAAGAAAACCTGAAGGAAGCCGGCAAATGGATCAGAACACAATTAAGCACACCAGCAGATAATTGGACCGGAAATTACTTGCCTTGGAATTGGGAATATAATTTGGCTTCTGGCACAGGAACAGGTACTACTTTAAATGCTACAGCTAGCGTTCAGGTTTCTGAGTCTAAAGTAGGTACGCCTGGCTTTTTACCCTATCCAGCTATTGGTGCAGCAAGAGCAGTTGTGGCTGCCAATGCGGGTGCTGGGTTTAATCTTAATAATGGCGTGTTAACTATGGGTGCAAGTAAGGATACGGCTCCCAATAAATTCTCGTTATACGATATTGCAGGTTCATCTACTTTGGTAAATCTATCTTTCAGATTGTCATTTAACAATAGCGTAAGTGGTACTGCAATTTTAGCTATAGGCGGTGGCGATGGAAATCTTTTTAAAGCTAATGATGCCTACTCAAATAGCAAACAAGATGGTGTGTTTACAGCAATCAGATTTTTGGTAGGTACCAACTCATCAAATGCGCAGTACAGATATTTAGATGGCTCTTCTTACGTTCACAGATCACACGATGTGGATGTTTTTCCAAGAAACGGCGATTTAAACTTTGAAGTTTATTGTAACAACACTGGTAATCCGAGAGTGTACAAAAAAGATGGCGTAGACTATACCTTGCCCGCGGCATCATTTCATATGTACGTAAACGGAACCGCTGTTAAATACAGCGGCTCACAGAATATTGCTTCAACAGGAGAGTTGCTGCCTTATATGCCAATTGATGCTTTCATGTTATCTGGCGCAAGCAGCACGGGTAATACGTTAAACTTCTCGGTGAGCAATATCAAAATCAAATCATTAATAGGAAACTAAACTAAACCAACAAATATGAAAACTAAATTTTTAGCACTAGCGGTTTTGGCACTGTCTATTTCGGTGGCTAAAGCCCAAACTTACGGAACTTGGAAGGGTTCAAAAGAAGCTACATCTTGGACTTACGACTTAAATACAGGTACTGGTTCTGGAAAGAAATTCAATTCTGGTTCTGAAGTGAAAACCTCTGAATCAAGTAAAGATAAACCTGGCTTTTTACCATTTCCTTTAATTGGAACGGCTAGGGTGGCAGTCGCTCCATCTTCTGGTTCAGGTTTCTCTTTAAATAAATCTGTAATCAATTTTGGGGCTAGTAATGGAGAGGCTCCAACTAAATTTTCCGTAACTGATATTCCTCAGTCGTCGCCAGTAGGTAGTTTGTTCTTCACTTTGTCTTTTAACGATGGCGTAAAAGGTACGGCAGTATTGGCTTTCGGAAATTCGCAAACAAGTCTCTTCAAAAATACTGCAGGCTATAATAACAGAAAACAAGAAGGACTTTTTGGCGCTATCAGATTTATGGTAGGCAGTACTTTTACCAATCCAGAACACAGAACTGCAAGTGGTTCTTCTTATGTACATAAACCTTACGATGTCGATATTTTTGACAAAAGTGGAAACCTAAACGTAGAGATTTATAGCAATAATTCTAAAGAAGAACAGTCATTTACTCGCAAGGGAAATGTTTATACCATACCAGCTCAAACCTTCAAAATCTTTGTAAATGATAAAGCTTTAAAGCTAAATGGTTCAGAAAATCTTCCTGCTACTGGAGAATTAGATCCTAACATGGCTATCGATGCTTTTATGCTATCGGGTGCGAGTAGTGCCGAAAATACCTTGAATTTTTCTATCAGTAACATCAAAGCTGGTACGCTAACTCAGAATTAATCACCTATCAACCTTTAAACCAATAATTATGAAATTAAAATTGCTACTTTCTACAAGCCTGCTTTTTGCAGGGGCATATTTGGTAAAAGCGCAGGCAACTTATGGTACTTGGGCTGGGCAAAGCAACGCTACTCCATTTGAGTATACTATTGCTGCGGGTACATTAGGTGCTACATATGCTTCTGAAACTACTGCAAAATCTTCAATTTCTACTGGTGCAACCAATAATTATTTATCAGCACCAAATAGTGGTTCGGCTAAAGTATTTGCTGCGGCTAGTGCTGGTGCTGGTTTTACAATAGATGCATCTAAACTTACTTTCGCTGCCAGTAGCTTAGGAGGAAGCCCTAATAAATTTGCGCTTTACGGTGTAGGTAATACCTCTGCTGTTACGAGTCTTTTTTTTAAATTGAGTTTTAATAATACAACCACAAATGCTAATACCAGTTTGCGAACTGTGGTGAATATTGGTTTTGGTAAAACGGCAACAGGAAATGTATTTGAAAACGATGCCCAAATGTGGAACGATGCGCTTCCGGGTGTTTTTGGAGGTTTCAGATTTCAAATAGGTGGTGTTCCTAATGGCGGTGTGCGTTTTGATAGATCGGCTGTAAACTCAGCTTCGCCTTATGGATATACTTCTGCAGATGCGCCAGTTTCCCCAAATAATAGTAATACTATATTTAGTAAAATAGACGAAATGGATATAGAAATCTATTGTAACAACAGTAGTCTTCCTAGAAATTACAGCAGAGGTGCCATTAATTATACATTGCCAGCTAGGACATATAATGTTTTTGTAAAGGGAATTCTTTTAGAAACTCAGATCACTACCGGAGTTACGATATCAAATTTGCCTGCATCAACAGAGATTGCCGCAAATGAAAAAATAGATGCAATTTTTATTGCAGGCCATAATTTACAAGCTGGTAGCTCTGGAAACATTTCTATCAGCAATATCAAATTCGGTTGGATACCTCAAGGCGTATTACCAGTAGAATTAAGCACTTTCACTGGTAAGAAAGTGAATAATGGTGCACAACTGAACTGGTCTACCGCATCAGAGAAAGACAATGCCTACTTCGAGGTATTAAGAGCATCAGAAGACGGTGTTTTCAAAACAATTGATAAAGTAAACGGAAAAGGAACTACTAGCGAAACCAGTAACTATCAATTTGTAGATCAAAACCCTTTAAACGGAAATAACTATTATAAATTGAAGCAAGTAGATCGAAATGGCGATAGCAAGGAATACGGTCTGGTAAGCGTAAGTTTTGATTTGGCCACAAGCAAATTAGCTGCTTCTGTAAACGCAGATCATCATTTGTTGCTTACTTACCAAGCTGCTGAAAATGCTAATGGAGAAGTAACTATTGTTGATTTAAACGGCAAGAAATTGATTGCTCAGAAAGTAAGTTTAACGAAAGGTTTAAACCAAGCAAAGCTCGATGTGAGTGCATTGCCTAAAGGATTGTATGTAGTTAAACTTGGTGCTAAAGGAAACAATAGCACTACAAAATTTATAAAGTAACCTGTTGTGTATTTTGGAATTTTAGACACATTTGTTGCTATTGTTTTCCTCCCCCTGCCCCCTCAAAGAGGGGGCAGGGGGAGGAAGGAGATGTTGGAATACACAGATACAGGTGTGTGTTAGAGAATTGATTTTTTTAGACTCTATTTAGGAGCAATAAAAATCTGTGCATCTGTGGCTAGTAGAAACAATATATCGGGACAGGTACTGTGGCTAAATGAACAATCGATTAAAGTAGTATAAAGATATCAGTATAATGATGAAGGTCTCGGTTGCAATCGGGGGATGTAAGCCTGAGACCACATTATGCTGTTTTTAATTAATAATTTAGTGTTTGATGGTCTTAAACCCATTGTCTAAATGACAGCTCAAAATATTGAAAGTAATAAGTTTAAAATAAAAAAGAGAATTGTGGTAGAAAAAGTAAGTGTAGTTAAGTTGTCGATTTTGCTGAGTTTGTTTTGGTGTTTGTCATTAAACATCAAAGCGAATGCTGTCGTTGCTTCTCGTGAATTTCCAGTAAAAGGTTTCCATCTCGATTTAAGGATACAGGTCATGAAAATGCCTGCATTAAAGGCATTTGCAAAGAAACTCAGCCAAAACGGTATCAACACTTTGGTAATGGAGTGGGAGGCGACTTATCCCTATGAAAAACACGCTGTAATTTCCAATAAATATGCTTACAGCAGAGCTGAAGTAAAATCTTTCATTGCTTATTGCGATTCGTTAAAGATTGACGTGATTCCCCTGCAACAAAGCTTCGGTCACGTAGAATACATTCTTAAACATTACCGCTACAAAGATTTAAGAGAAGACCAAAAAGATTATTCTCAGGTAAATCCAATTAAAGAAGAACAATGCAAAGCATTATTTGCCGATTTGTTTGCAGATATGGTAAGTATACACAAATCACCATATTTCCACATTGGAGGCGATGAAACTTATTTGCTAGGTCGTTCGCCAGAATCGAAGCGCAAAGCTGATTCACTAGGCATGGGCCGTTTGTACGGAGATTATATCAAAATGCTCTGTGAATTGGTGGTTAGCTTGGGTAAGAAACCCGTAGTTTGGGCAGATATCGCCTTAAAATATCCAGATGCTTTAAAATCACTACCCAAACAAACCATTTTTATCGATTGGAATTATGGTTGGGAGCTAGACCGTTTTGGTGATCACAAAAAACTAATGCAAAGCGGTTTCGAAATTTGGGGTTCACCAGCTATTAGAAGTTACCCAGATAATTACTTCTTAACCGATTGGGCAAAACACTTTAATAATATCAAGACATTTATTCCGCAAGGCAAAGAACTGGGCTACAAAGGAATGGTGATGACTTCTTGGTCTACCTCAGGTATTTACACCCAAATTGCAGAGTCGCATAGCGACTTCATCGATCTACATGCCATCAGAAGAGTTTACCCAATAGCTGGCTTTAACTTATTAATTGATGGTTTTTTCAAGGCAGTTGCTTCAGAAAAACCATTTCAGCCAAACGAGTTTGTAGAACAATATGCGGTAGATAAATACGGCTTTAACAAAGCTGATGCGAAGACATTTTGGAATGCCTTAAAATTGGCTCCTTACGAAGTAAACCAAGGTAAGGTAAACAAACCCAATTTCACGGTGAAACAATTGGCAGATAGTGCTTTGTTTACGCTAAACACTTTGAAAAAATTAAAACCAACCAAAAATAGCAATGAGTTTAGCCACTACTTGCTCATGTCTAATATCCGTTACAACTACTTGGTGACCATGGAAGTAGAGGTGGCTTTAAATCAACCCACTTTTAAAATAGCTGATGCTGCAGGCTTGCTAAAAAAACTGACGGCACTAAACACCGCAGAAGTGGATCAAAAGTTTAAGCAATTAAATACTTATCTATTATTCGATAAAGAAATAGCAGAAGAAACAAGGTTGAGGAATTTCAGATACCTAGACCTTGTGGACAGACTAAATAAATTAAAATAAGCTTCAGTAATTATATCTCATGCCGACACAAAATAATCCAGTTCAGGTAGCTTCACTAAGTAAGAAAGATACGCTCATTTCTATTTCTTTAATAGGATTGCTGTTTTTCATATTTGGTTTTGTAACCTGGATCAATGCCATACTTATTCCGTTTTTCAAAATTGCTTGCGAGCTTAATCATTTCGAGTCTTATCTAGTAGCATTTGCATTTTATATTGCCTATTTGGTGATGTCGTTGCCCGCTGGTTATCTCCTTAAAAAAGTTGGTTTTAAAAGAGGGATGATGATTGGGTTTTGGGCCATGTGCATTGGTGCGTTACTTTTTGTACCGGCCGGCTTAACTAGAACTTACGGTATTTTCTTAACAGGATTATTCACCTTAGGTATCGGGTTAGCTATTTTACAGACTGCAGCAAATCCCTACATCACTATTTTAGGACCAAAAGAAAGAGCAGCACAGCGTTTCAGTGTAATGGGGATCTGTAATAAAATGGCAGGTATTATTGCGCCTTTGCTTTTCTCTGCAGTAGTGTTAAAGCCAACAGATAGCGCTTTGTTTAAGCAAATAGAATTGATGCAGGGGATAGAAAAAGCTGCGGCATTAGATGAACTGATCCAACGTGTGGTAGTACCTTATGGTGCAGTAGCGCTAATACTGTTGCTACTCGGCTTTTTTGTAAGATATTCTCCACTGCCAGAAATAGATACGGATAGCGAATCTGATGAGGTTTCTACTGCAAATGCAGGTAAAAATAGCATTCTAGATTTTCCTTACTTGGTTTTGGGAGCTGTTGCCATTTTCTTTCACGTAGGTTCGCAGGTAATTGCGGTTGACAGTATTGTTAACTATGCTACACACCATGGTATGGATTTTATGGAAGCTAAAACCTTTCCATCTTATACCTTAACGGCAACCATTATTGGATATTTACTGGGGATAAGCTTTATTCCTAAACTCATTTCCCAAAAAACAGCATTAAAGATTTGCACCTTATTGGGGCTAACCCTAAGCTGTTGCATTCTACTGTTTTCAGGGCAAATTACACTATTTGGTCATCAAACAGATATTTCGGTATGGTTTATCGTTTTGCTAGGTTTTGCCAATTCTATGATTTGGGCAGGTGTTTGGCCTTTAGCATTAGATAATTTAGGCAGGTTCATTAAAACAGGTGCATCCCTTTTAATTATGGGACTTTGTGGCAATGCAATTATGCCGTTGTTGTACGGTTATTGGGCAGATCACCACAGTTTAAGAGAAGCTTATTGGGTATTGATCCCTTGTTATGCCTACTTAATTTTTTACGCTTTCTATGGTCACACTTTAAAAAGTTGGACTTCCAAAAAATAATCCCCCATGAGTAATTATATCAAAATATTTAATGGCAACATCATCACTCCAAATGGAGTGTTAAATGATGGCGTGCTATTAATTGCAGATGGAAAAATAGCCGAAATAAGTGCTAAAAATATAGAAATAGCCAATGCAATAGAGATAGATGCCCAAGGTAAATACGTTTCTCCAGGTTTTATAGACATGCATGTGCATGGTGGTGGCGGCCATGATTTTATGGACAATACTTTAGAAGCTTTTTTGACCATTGCTAAAACCCATGCAAAATACGGTACCACGGCTTTAATGCCAACCACCTTAAGTTGCGAGAAAGAAGATTTATTGACTACGCTAGCCATTTACGAGCAAGCAGATAAGTTAAATACTGAAGGAGCAGACTTTGTAGGTATCCATATTGAAGGACCGTATTTTGCCATGTCGCAAAAGGGAGCGCAAGACCCGAGATATATCCGCAATCCAGATCCTGCAGAGTATAAAGAAATATTAGCAGCCTCAAAACATATCAAAAGATGGAGTGCTGCACCAGAATTGCCAGGAACCATTGAGTTTGGTCAGTTCTTAAAACAAAACAACGTACTCGCTGCCATTGCGCATACCGATGCCATTTACGAAGAAGTAGTAAAAGCCTACGAAGTTGGTTTTACCCACGCTACGCACTTTTATTCGTGTATGTCTGGAGTTTCTAGGCGTAACGCTTTCCGTTATGCGGGTGTAATAGAAAGCGCTTATTTGATGGATGATATGACCGTCGAGATTATCGTTGATGGTATTCACCTGCCTGCGCCATTGCTCAAATTGATCTACAAAATAAAAGGAGCAGAACATACCGCTTTAATTACCGATGCCATGAGAGGCGCAGGAATGCCCGAAGGACCGAGCAAGCTAGGTAGTTATAAAGATGGTTTGGATGTAATTATAGAAGATGGCGTTGCCAAATTACCAGACCGTACTGCTTTTGCTGGAAGTGTAGCTACAGCAGATCGATTGGTGAGAAATATGATGGCATTGGCATATGTTCCCTTACTAGATGCGGTTAAAATGGCCAGTGCTACACCAGCTAAAATCTTAAATATTCAGGATAGGAAAGGAGAGTTGGTGAAAGGAAAAGATGCCGATATCGTGATTTTTGATGAGAAGATTAACATAGAAACTACGATTGTTAAAGGCAATGTGGTTTACAGTAAAGATAAATTTTAGCTTAAATAGTTGAAATAAACCACATAGACACATAGGTCCAATTCACAGCTATGTGTCTATGTGGTGAAAAAAATATTTAAAGGAAATAAGAGCTTGAGAAGATTAGAGATGCCTTTTTTAGAAGTAAAGAGAAGATAGAAATTTAAGTAATAAACCACCAAGACACTAAGAACACCAAGTAAATCAATTTATGATTTATTTATTGGATTAAAAGCTTTGCGCCTTTGTGGTTAACAAATAACGAGCGTGAGAAGATTAGAGATACCTTTTTTAAATACAAATGGAGTACAGGAAGTAGAACAAATCAGTCAGTTAATGGATGGTTTGACAACTACGCCTATTGATTGTAATCCTTGGCCTACTTATCAGGCAAATGCCGATGCAAAATTTACCATGGCACATAACGGTCAATCTATTTTATTGAAATATGTGATTGCCGAAAAATACCTCTTGGCAAATGAAGTTACCAATGGAAATATCCATAATGATAGTTGTGTAGAGCTTTTTATCGCTTTTGATGATAACGGCTATTACAATTTAGAGTTCAATTGTTTAGGGTTTACCAAGATAGGTTACGGAACTGGTAGGCATGGACGTAGGTTATTACCCGTTGATGTAATTAAGCAATTGAGTTTCTCGTCTAAAATTAACTCCAACAGCACCATTAATAGCAATACAGGTTTCGATTGGGAAATTATGTTGTTGATACCGAGAGAGATTTTTACTAAACATCAAATCACCTCTTTTAACAACCTAAAAGCGAAAGGTAATTTCTACAAATGTGGCGATGGTTTACCTCAACCGCACTTCCTCACTTGGAATATGATTAATGCAGAAAAACCAGACTTTCACCGTAAAGAGTTTTTTGGAGAATTGGAGTTTAGTTAGTTCAATAGTTGATTGGTTTATTAGCTCATTGGGAGCTTTGAGACAGTATGTTATTCCCAACTCTAGACTGCATCCACAGCACTAATCTAAACAAATAGCTTCAAATTTTGGTGTTCTTGCTTCACTCACAATTTTTTAAACCTGTTTGGCCCTTTGTTGTTTTTAAAAACTTTAGATAGAGCATATGATTAAAATGGTTCACTATAAAAAATATTTCCGTCCCAAGGAAATTCGCTTCCACGGCCCAAAGTAAATTTCCAAGTCAGGTACAATGCTGCTAATAGAAAAACAATTCGGCAAATATATAATCCTGTTGGGTTGAGGTGTTGTCTTCGTTTCCGATAACTAAATATTGTCACTGTTAGGAGAGAAATCGTAAGTATTGCAGAGATGGAAAGATAAAAAAAGTCGCCGATACCATGGCCGTATGCAAGATTGCCATTCAACGTCAGAACTGTAACTAGTGTTACATAAATAAAAAGTGCACAATTATATGTTTGATAAATTTTCAATTTTAGGTATTGAGTAATATAGTTTAGAAATCCGTCTGAAATTTTTATTAAAATAGGTTTAGTAGTCGTTCGTCTTACAATTACCACTAAGGGTTTGAGTATATAACTTGTGGCGGTTTTTGAAGGACTTTCCTGTCCGCATACACTAAATTACTTAAAAGCACAAAACTTGAATTTACCACTTTACCCGTCATGGGGTATATACACCGTTTGTCACTAGCTTTTTTTATTTCTTTCCACCGAAAAGTCTCGATAGAAAACTTTGTTTTACTCGTTTCTCAACTATCCAAATCGGTTTGTCATTCGGTCTTATTATCTTTGTATTGGGTCCTGATTTACCCCACGGAAATCCTGTTTTTATTGGTTTATCAGTCAAGTCTGCCACTAAAAATATTTCAGGTAAGTCAAATTTTTCGTTTTCAAAGTCGTAGTCCTTTTCGTTTTTTTCCATTATTCCTACTTTTTCGCCCCAAATGTCCATTACAATCTTTTCGTGAATAATATCTAAGTTGGATTGATTTCCTTTTTGTCCAAACTCGTCAACGTGTTTTATAAATTGAGCTAAATTTTCAGAGTGTTTTACAATTACAGCTGGATCGTGACAGACATAATAAACTGAATTCCAATTTCCATTTGAGTCAATGTCTAGAATCCAAAAATTCCCAAATCCATCTCCTGCAAGTTGAATTGAGTTGGGAAACATTTCTTCAAACCCAAAATGTCCATAAGCATCAAAACGGATTTCCTCGAGTCCATAGAATTCAAAACCTTTGCTGAATCTCAGTAGTTCTTCAATTTCATTGGGTAGGTTGTTTTTCGGAAGCTGACCTTTTAAGCTTTCTATTTCGCTTTCAGTCATTCCGTCCAACAATTCTACTTTATACAAATCACCGTCTTCCGATTCGTATCGGTTAGAAAGGATTGACTCTAGTTGTTGTTTCGGTGTCATTTCTATTTGTGTTGTTTTTAGCGTGTTTCTAATGGTTTGCAGCTTTAAGTGAGCCTAATTTAACACTAATTACCCACAGTCCTAATCTAAATAAATGGCTTCAAATTTTTGTGTTTTTATTTTGCCAGAGTTTTAAATAAACCTGTTGTTATGTCGTGCTTTTATTTTACGCTATTTTTAAAAACGGTTGGTGTTTTAGTTGAAATTGATAGTCTTCTTGATTTAGGAAAGGCCAAATATCAAAGTCTCCAAGTTTTTTAAATTCCTCAAAGGCCTTTTCTTTTTCTCTTCTAGCATCTCTGTAGTATTGGCCAAAAGATAAAATGGTTATGATGATTTCTCCCAAAGAAAATTTCAGTAAAGCATTATTTTGGTCAAAATATGGCCATTTATATTCTTGCTCGCTTCTTAGGAACAAAATACAGCGTGATATAACTTTTAATGCTTCTTCGGATAATTTGTTAGCGCCTTTTAAGTTGTGAGTTCTAGTGTCGTCATAAAGTCCCCAGCAAAGTTCAAGCATTGGCTGAATTATTTTGTCGTCAAACTTTGCTTCCTTTGCTCTATAATATTGTTCAGGGAGCCAACCATTTGTTACATCGTCGATAATGTTGCCCTCAAACTCATCGTTTGAAATAAGTCCAACGGCCAAGTGTCTCAAATGCAGAGCTAACTTTTGTCTTCTTTCTTTATCTACCATCTGTCTAAATATTTGGTTGTAAAAAGTGTGCATAACGGTTCAGGGCTTGCCGAAGGCGGGGATTTGTAGCATAAAAGTTCAATCGAAGAACAAATGTTGAACCTTGCCCAAATGTCCAATCGAAGCCATTCAGCCCCGCTTTTGGCAATACCTTGTTAGCAGCAGTTTATTTCATTCCTGTCAGCACTTTTTCTAATATTAAATTAAATTCTGTAGGTTTTTCTATCATTGGATAATGTCCAGTTGCAGAGATAGTTTCCACTTGAAAACTATTTTTACAATGGTTTTTCAGTCCAGTCTCGTTTGTTGGAAAACCGTCATTGTTTATTAAATACAACTTGTAATTAAGTTGTTCTAATCTTTGTGCATCGGTATAAGCGTATTGCATTTGGTTCATAAATGTTCTATAGCCAATAACGGAATCGCTATTTGCAAAATCAGTTTTTACTCTGTCTTTCACTTCCTTTGAAGTTGTTGGGTGAAAAAGCATCATATCTGCATATACAGGTGCTGAATTTTTAAAATCCTTTTCAAGCATTGGAAAAAAGTCGGTCATTTGTTTCATTTGTTCTGGTGTAAATGAAACGTCAATAAATTTGAAATTGTCAACACCTACAATACCTACAATTTTTGGATTGTTGGTTAATGCTATTTGTAACATAATTTCGCCTGCCATAGAATGTCCAATGATTACAACATTTTTAAGATTCATTTTGTCAATAAATGCGGTTACATCATCGGCATATTCTTCAATTGTCCAGTTGGTTCTTTCGGCTTTTGATTTGCCAAAGCCAGGCAGGTCAATTGCATAAACATTATAATTTTTAGAAAAATATTCTACTT
This sequence comes from Flavobacteriaceae bacterium PS02338, assembly GCA_029959615.1. GTDB lineage: Bacteria > Bacteroidota > Bacteroidia > Sphingobacteriales > Sphingobacteriaceae > Pedobacter. The sequence goes on from JASCOD010000002.1 coordinate 73,675, forward strand.
GATTTTTCCAATAAATTCCGTCAATACACCAACCATGTAAAAATAGAACTGTTGTGTCGCCTTGTCCTTGTTGAAAATAATTGATTTCAACTTGTTTGTCTCTGATTGTAATTTGTTTCGCTGTCATTATTTTTTGTGTTTGCGCTTCGCTTAAACTTCCTATAAGTAAAGTGATTACGATTAATAAAATTGCTTTTTTATTCATTTTTGTTTGAATTTGAAGCAAAGATAAAAGGCACATAGGACAGCCCTTTGTCAGGGGTTTAAAAATAATCTTTTTGAACGTTCTTCTAAATAGCGTTCAATGCTGAAAGTCTTGTCGGGTTTGAAATGAGCTTGTCGTAATTTGAGTTCTTTTATTCTGTCAAGGCGAAACTCTCTTATTTCTTGTCGTAACTCACAAAAAGCAATAGTTGTCCAAACAGCCCCGCTGAAATAAACTGCATAAGGTTGAATTATTCGTTCATTTATTTGCTCTTCCTCTCTTGACTGATATTTTATTTTCAGTTTTTCGCTTTCTGTAATTGAGTGTTGAATACTGTCTAGATACAAACTTGTAGGTGCCCAAGGTTTATGAAATCCAATTCTGGAATTTAAAAATTCTAATTTCTCTTTCTCTTTGAATGATAAAACTGCTTTTATTTTTAAAAGTGCAGATTCGTAATTTTGTTTAAGAGAATCTTCGGTATGGTAGTTTAAAATTTTACATGTTGTTACCAAAGCTCTTGCTTCTTCTGTTGTGAACATTACAGGTGGCAACCGATAACCTTCGACTAAAAAATATCCCTTTCCCTCTTCCTCACCAATTGGAACACCTGCAAGTCTTAATGTCTGAATATCTCTATAAATTGTCCTATTAGTGACTTCAAACCGTTCAGATATTTCACGAGCAGTTGTCAGTCTTTTAGATTGAAGTTGAATGAGTATACTTGTTAGTCTGTCTAGTCTGTTCATCTGTCTGTATAGTGTTTCGCTAAATTGCTGCTAACTTATTTATAACCCTCATAAAATAGCGCAAATCCATAAAATAATCTGTTGGTTTTGCACCATAAATGCGAGGTTTGTTTCTTATCAAATGTATTTAATTATTTATAAATCATCGAATGGGCACCTTTCTGATTTAAGTGCACTGAAGGGTCGCTTAAATTTCATTTAAGACCTATTTGGGCAGGTTTCGGAGCACAAAGCTTCACGTTTACACATCAGCCCGCCTGATGCAACCCTTATTAGTTGTAGTTATTTTATTAATTCAGTTGCTTTCACAATTGCTCTGTCTTCATTATCTAATTCGAAGTACAATGATTTTAAAAACTGTTCTTTTTCTCTTGGATAGTCTATTTTATAATCGGGTGGAATACCATGTACTTCGTAATTTTTACCATTTATTCCTTCATAAACTTCATTTGATAACCAATAATTCCAGCCGTTAGGCAACGATTTATTCAAAATGTCTGAAAAAGCTCCATTGGTATTGGAACCAATCCTTTTAAAATTAGGAAAATTTAATGTTGCTAGTATTGTCGTTTCAGCTGCACTAACGGTATACGAACTTGTTAATAGATAGATTTTCTTAATGTAACGGTTCTTGGATGGTTCTATTTTTATTGTCTGGTTACCGACAAAGCCATCCTTAAAACGTCTTTTTTTACGATAGACATCATAAGGCTTGTCAATAAAATGACTTAAAAAATCAAGCCCAAATAGATCACTGCCTCCATCGTTAAAGCGTAGGTCAATAATGCAGGTTTTAGTGTTTCTTACTTCATTAACAATAGAATCCGTAATAGCATGGATATCATCAATTTCTTCCATGCTATTTAGTTGAACATAGCCTATTTCGTTGCTTATCAAACCATGGTAAATCTGACCATCATTATACTTTTTTACGTTCTTTAAATACTTTTTTAAAATTTTATGTTGCGTAAGTGTTCTGTAATCAATCGTATTATTTTTTTTATTTAGGTTATGCCATTGCACATCAAATTCATCAGGCACTTCAAAGTCTGAATGAGAGTCTTTTAGCTCAAGAACCATTTTTTCCAATAACAAATAGAATTGAAAGGGTTCTGTTCTGTCGGTAAACTTTGATTTATATTTTAATTTGATCAGATCCCAGTTAATATTTCTTTCCCTGAAGAATGCATACTGTTCATTAAATGTCGTCCAAAGTGTTTCAAAGTTGTAAGTATTGTTGTTTTTTTGATTTTCGGTTAAATCTGCGCATAGTTTAGGTTTCTCTTTTAACTTCAGATATGTATGTACAGTAAATCCTTCCTTGTTAGTGAAAGATCCGTCATCGTTCAACGTAATTGTAGGTGTTTGATTATTGAAATATTCCCTTGAAATTTTCCAATTGGGATAGCAATTGAAACTACTACTATGATAAGATACAACCAAGGAATCATTGATTTCTATAATTTCTCCTTCTCCTTGTTGTTCCCAGTAACCATTTAAATCAGCTTTAGTCAGTTTTTCTTTTTTAGAATTATTGCAACAGATAATTGTAATGCTAATGGTTATTATAAAAAATGTTTTTCTAAACATAAGATGTTATTAAATAATCTTTGGTTGTCAAACGGTGTTGGATTCGCCTTTCTGGTTTAAGTGTTCCGAAGGGTCACTTAAATTCCATTTAAGAACCAAGGTCTCTAGACCAAAATACAGCTGCTAAATTAGCAATATTAGTGCGAGCCCATTTCTTTTCTATAACACTGCTGTATTTGTAGTATTGTACATCGGTTACTTTTGCCATTGTTCAGTTTTTGATTTGTTTGTTACTGCTTTATTTCAGACAAAGTCTTTGTTTCAATACGGATTTATTGACCGCTGAAAAAGCGAACACTTAAACTAGAGTGGGTAGTCCTTTATTTTTTGCTTCATATTATCCCAAATTTCCCAAAGACTAGCTGTTCCCTTTGAGGCCACTTCATATTCCTCTTTCCCCTTTTGTGTCAGGGTATATTTATCTCCCACTTTATTTACTAGACCTTTCTCCATTAACAATGTAATTGAAGTTTGTATTTCCTTGTGTGTTGGAACGGCATGATTAATTCCATCCGCAATCATAGAAATACCATTAAAATCGGTAGGTTCTTTTTCTGAAGCTATGGAAATTGCTAAATATATCCATGAAATTGTTCTTTTGTCTTGTAGATTTTTCAAAGGTTCGATTTCAATCTTTTTAGGTACTCTATTTCGCAGAATAAATCCAGATATTTTTCCATCAGGTGTCAATTCACTAAAATAACTTTTGATATAAGGCCTTGCCCCGTCTGCCGGAGAAAAATCAGTTCTTAAATACTCAATATCATCTTCATCTAATTCATTTACAGTTCCGTCTTTATTAACATAAACGTATTTAAATCCAGATTCTTTAGACCTCAAAGGGATGAAGTATTTCAGATAGACAAATAGTCCAACAATTATAATCACGCCTATTAAAAAATATAGTATTGTCATTTTTTGTAATTACGGCTAACGATTTGTAGGTTTAAATTAAGCCTAATTTGCTTGCACAAAGTGCCTACTACACTAACCTAAATAAATAGCTTCAAATTTTAGTGTTCTTATTTCACCCTAGGCTTAGCTTGAACCTATTATTATAGGTTGGAGGGCTATAGACTTTTATTGTTTTATTAGCTTGTGGTCACACTCAGTTTCTAGCTTTAGGTCATAAAGTCTTTTAATTATTTTTTGGTCTCTTCCACCATACCTAACTGCCGAAACGCAAGACACGGCAATAGCATTTATAGCTTGCTCAATTTCTTTTTCAGTTTCAGGTTGTCTAACAAAATAGCATCCTTCGTCAGAATGGCCCATTAAACCAATTGCTTCAACTTCTGGCGCACCGCATAGGGTACAACAATCCTTCTCAACATAGAAGTCGCCTTTTGCATTTAATTCGTGTCTAATTCGAGAACTGTCTTGTGTCGGCTCACATTTAAGCTTTTGTTTTGTAGAGTACTTAAATAAATTCTTAAAAACATTCATCTCAGGTGTCGTTATTTAAAAATAATCTGTTTGAAGTCGGTTGAAAAATTGTCCAACGCTTGCCCGCAACTTATTTATACCCCTCATAAAACAGTGCAAATCCATAAAGTAATCTGTTCGCTTTGCGCCATAAATGCGAGGTTTGTTTCTTATCAAATGTATTTAATTATTTATAAATCATCGAATGGACTTTTAGCATTTTTAATGCTTTTATTACTAACGTCAGTGTAAATCGCAATATGGTCTTCGCCTTTATGGTTGATCAGTTTGGTGGTATCATGTATAGGTAAATATATTTTGGGCTAATTTAATGGCTTTGATGTATTTATCTTTTTTACTCTTTTTCGTTGTAATGTTTTTATAATCAAATACTTGCATATTTAAAATATTTTGTAAATTCAATTTTATAAACATCTAACTTATGAAAAAGCCTCAAAGAATAATTCTATTTCCAGAAGACCTCAGTAGTTTCAGTGGGGGAGGAAGTAAAACCCTTTATCGTCTCTATAATACCATTCGCGAAAAGTTTGGTCTAGATAAAAAGATACGCCTCACCATTTATCACATCAGAGACTATTTTAAGATCAGCTTAGAAGATGTGATCCATGCTATTTTTGGAGCTAACGGAAAAAGTTGAGCGAGCTCACTCATCTTTCATATATCTTATGGTAAAGTGTATTTATTAAAACCCTCTCTGCCCTTATAGGGAGAACCGTAGTGTAACGAAGCTCATTGATACCATTAAATAAAAAATAACAAGATATCAATAGATGGCGCAGCAAGAGAGGGTTCTTAATCAATTATGGTATTGACCTGAACACAAGTAATAGACAATCATTATAAAACATACCAAACTTACGGTGCTTTGTATTGGTTAAAAAGCTCCATGTATGATATACATGCGTTCATGCATTACATGCAGAGTTCCTTGTATAGAATACATGCTTTCTTGTGTTGCACGCAGAACTCTTTGTACGGTATGCATGCTTTCTTGTATTGACTGCAAAGCTCCATGTATAGCATGTATGATTTATTGTATTGCACGCAAAGCTCCTTGTATGGTATGCATACTCTCTTGTGTTGTACGCAAAGCTCTTTGCATAACACACAAAGTAATTTTTTTAGACATTTTTGTACAGATTTACGTAGGTTTTGCCCCATTTTTGACGAAATTGACCATTTTAAGTAAGTTTTGGTCGTTATTGTCTAAAAGTGTACACCCATTGCCGCTGGTATTTGTGGCTTGTTGGCAACCTTGCTAATTTAGTTATCCATTCGGAAAATACATTTCGGATGTAAAAATCAAACTACATGAAAAAATCAAAACTTATTCTCGATTACAACAGATTGTCTGATGCTGCTTTAAGTTTAAAGGCCATTAACATTAAAAACTCGCTAACAGGTAACGAGCATTTTCCGACCACCACGCCAAGTTTGGCCGATTTTACTTTGATACAAGAGGGATACGACATTGCACTCAGCAAAATTATTTCTGGCGACCGTATCCAAATTGCTTTAAAAAACCAAGCCCGTATAACCTTATTGGCCAATTTGCGTCAATTGGCTTTAGATATAGATGCACAGGCCAACGGAGATCGTGCTAAGCTTTTAAGCAGTGGTTTCGATTTGGCTTCCACTGGCGATGGCGCTACCAGCATTAGCGCACCCACCGAATTTAGAATTTTAGACGGCATGAACGCTGGCGAACTAAAGTTTACCTGCAAAAAGGTACCTAATGCCGTTTCATACTTGTTTGAATATACCGATACAGTGCCTACCGAAGAAACCAATTGGAGTGTGCAGGCAGGTTCTAGCAGAGAACTTACCCTTAAAGGATTACGTAGTGGCTCACGTATCTATGGCCGCATCAAAGCCGTGGGTAGGAGAGGCCAAGAAGCAAACTCGGAGGTATTGTCTAGGCTGGTACAGTAGTTTAATTGTTGGTTGTACCCTCTCTACCCTTTGGGCATCTCTCCCTGTTAGGGAGAGAATAGCTTATTTGAAAGTTAGTGGGATTACAGCTTTTATCTTTTTAGCATTCCCTTTGCTTCATACCATTATCTCCCTTAAAGGGTGAGAATAGTTTATGGGAAAGTTAGTGGGGCTACAGCTTTTATCTTTTAGCAGCTCCTTTGCTCCATACTATTCTCTCCCTAAAAAGGCGAGAATAGCTTATATGAAAGCTAGTAGGTATGTAGTTTTTATTTTTAGTATTCCTTTTGCTCCATGCTATTCTCTCCCTTTTAGGGAGAACCGATGCGTAGCGAGTTCATTAATACCAAAATAAATAACAAAACTATTAATAGATGCCCAAAGGGCAGAGAGGGTCTATAACATCAGTTCGCCATATTTAAACATCATCCCAAAAACCTATGGATCCAAAATCATTTAGAAGAAAACTACGTAAAAATCAAACCCATGCAGAAACTGTATTCTGGCAGCTAATTAGGACAAGTAAATTTTTAGATTTAAAGTTTAGACGACAACATACCATAGGTAGGTATACTGTTGATTTTTATTGTCCGAAAGTTAAGCTGATTGTAGAATTAGATGGAAGTTATCATGATAATGTAGGGCAATCAATATACGATCATGAAAGGGATGAATTTTTAAAGGCAAAAGGCTATCGTGTAATCAGGTTGAAAAATGATGCTGTCCTACAATATCCCGAAGTAGTATTGGAGCATTTGAAAGTTTTTTTGGGAATGAATGACTTGTAATACCGTATTTAATAGTTAGTTGTACCCTCTCTGCCCTTTGGGCATCTCTCCCTGTTAGGGAGAGAATAGCTTATGGGAAAGTTAGTAGGTTTACAGTTTTTACTTTTTTAGCAGTCCCTTTGCTACATACTATTCTCTCCCTTTTAGGGAGAACCGTAGTGTAACGAAGCTCATTAATACAATTGAATAAAAGGTAGCAAGATATCAATAGATGGCGTAGCCAGAGAGGGTTTTTAAAACTTATAAAAAAAACTCCTAATCACGCGAATAGGAGTTTTTTTAACATCTATGTTTCTTTACTTTACTACTTTCACCGTTCTGCTACCTCTTCCCTCATTGTTAAATACCCTAAGTTTGATGTTGTTTTGATACGGAATAGAAGTAGTATACTTAGGACTTTGAGCGTTGGGTTCAGATCCATCTACAGTATAGCGTATGGTTAAATCTGGGTACAACACATTAGCTTCAACTTTATCATCTTTCACGATGTAACCAGGCGTTGGTATACGATACTCAAATCCGCCTGCATAATAGTCTAACCTAGGCAATTCATTTTTGCTAATTCTATTTACAAAAGTAGACCAATCATATTTATACAATCTTTTGCGTAGATTTTCATGTTCTATCTTGTTCCACGCTGGGTCCTTTGCCCAAGCACGTTCAGCTAAGCCTAGTATTTTAGGTAGAAACAAATATTCGAAACGCTCTTTACTATGTAACACTTCGCTCCACAATGGTGCTTGTAAGCCTATGATGTTTGCCTTGGCATTTTCGTTCAGCTTATCCATATCTCTGTAGTAATTAGCAGGTAATGGATTACCATATTGGTCTTCGGTTTGGTTGCTGTAATAGTCAAACGGTGTAAAGTTGAACGGTTTATCTACATCTACATAACCACCCCAATATTGACCAATTTCGTTATAATCTTTGTTGTAGGCTAAATCTAAGTACATATTGGTTACGTTGGTTAACACTACTTTATAACCGGCATTTGCTAGTTTGTAAGCCAAGTCTTCGTTACCTTTCAGATTGTTCCAAACATCGGTATGGAAGTTTTCATTAACAAAGCGAGTATCTAACACCATTTGTTTTTTGCCATTCACCAATTGCTTTTTTAAGCCAATTTCTTCCCATCCAGATAGGTAAAGACCTTTAGCTTTAAGCAAAGCATTTACATTTTTGAAATAGTAATGCCACAATTCATCCACGTTTTCGATAGATTTATCTTTAGCTAACAGTGCTTCAACCGCAGGAGATTTTTCCCAAACGCCGGCTGGCACTTCATCGCCACCAAAATGAATGGTGTGTAATGGTGCGCCCGCTGCTTTGTACATGGCAACAGTTTCATCAATAATTTTTCCAATAAAGTTGTAAACGGAAGGTAGTGCAGGGTTAATTACGTTATCGCTAAAACCTTGAACGGAACGATAAACAGATCTGTCTTGTAAATCTCTTAATAGATATTGTTTGGCTTCTTTAGACTTTCCAGCCTTTATGAGGCGTTTGTAACGGGCATCCATTGCTTTAATTGCAGCTCTGGCATGTCCCGGTGTTTCGTACTCTGGAATAATTTTAATATGTCTGGCAGTAGCGTATTTTAAAATCTCAATAAAATCAGCTTTGCTTAAATGGCCGCTCCCATATGGATTGCTAACATTAGGACCAGAACCATAAGAAGGAAACAAATGTGCATCTTCAGTTAAAGTATGTCCACGTCTACCACCAACTTGAGTAAGTTCTGGTAAGCCTTCAATTTCAATTCTCCAACCTTCATCATCATTAAAATGTAAGTGAAAGACGTTGATTTTATAAAAAGAAAGCACATCTAATACTTTCAGGATTTGAACTTTGGGTTGGAAATTTCTAGAAATATCCATCATAAAAGCACGGTGAGGAAATCTAGGCTCGTCAGTAACTTTACAAAACGGAAGTTCTATACGTGTTTGTTTAGCTTTCCAAGCAGTGCCAGGCATTAAGCTTTTTAACGTTTGGATGCCATAAAAAGCACCTGCAGGTTTTGCGGCAAAAATGGTAATTCCTTCCGCTTTGATTTCTAATACATAAGCTTCTGCTGCTAAATTTTCATCGAGTTTTAGTATGATTTTTTCATCGGTAAGTTCTGCCACGGTAATTTCTGATGGATCGATATCAGCTTCCTTTTTACCTTTCGTTGCATTTTTTTTAGGTTTAGACGAATCTTCTCTGCCATCAGTTAGTACTTTTTCAAGTTCGGCTCTAAAGTATTCTCTTTCCTTTTCAAAAATTGGATCAGCAATGATACTTGGATTGTTAGTTAAGCGAAATGTGCCACCTCCATTTTCGTAGTTAAGTGGCGTAGGTAAAATAGGTTTCAGATTAAAGGCGTCTATTTCACTTCTTAATTTATTTTGCTCATAAATTTGCTTAGCAATGACTTTTTCTTGTTCGGTGTAATCAACTTTAGAGACGTTTTTTAGTGATAAGACTACCGGTTTTGATGGTTGACTGTCGTAAACGATATAAAAGCCTTCTGAATAATCGGTAATGTTTTTTAAGCTTCTAGATAATATTTTAACACTGACCGACTGCTTTGGTGCAATGCCTTTAAAGCTTTTGCTAGGTGTAACTGTGAACAGATCGCCGTTAAGGTGTGTAATTTTTAAACTCAGCGAATCTATCTCCGCATTGCGTGGATTGCCGGAGTTGAAATATATTTTCCAACCCGAAGCTGGAAATGGGGTGGAAGATGGGTTAGTTAAAACTAATTCCGAAAGTGTATTCCCTGTATTTTTATGATTTGTTTCTAGAATATTCCAAGTTAAATTCACCTTCTGTGGCACCATCTTTTTTTGAGCATACGTTTGAACGGCAATGAACAATAAGCAAAAGCTCGTAAATAATTTCTGTTTCATGTATTTTATATTTAGTTCTTTTTGATTAAAATCAATTTTATAATATCTATTCATATGCAATCTTCAAATAAACTTGATGTCCAGCCTAAGTAGAAAATCTACGTTACCGTAATAACGGCCTTGGCCTGTTCGGGAAGCACAGATTAGCCACTCCACTAACTTTAACAGAACAGGGCGCAGCCGTGGCTTTTATTTATGTTTAATTATTTTTTAGGTATAAATGAACTTCGCTGACGCTTCGGTTTTGTCTACTTTTTCAGCTATAGGAAAAAGTAGAACTCGCGGTAGCGGTAGAACCAATTGAAGTTGTTGTATCAAACTTCTTAAACCTTTACGTATATCTTCTTCTTATCAAGGATTAGTCCTATAACCCAAAGCAATAGCATATAAAGTATGGCAAACACGAGAGAAGCATTTTTATCCGCCAACCAACTAGTTAAAGCATTTGTGTAGAACAAAGAAGGTAAAGCAGAACCGTCAATTTTAATGAGGTACAAAAGCTTCATAATTACCCATGCAAGAATGTAAATGAACAGTGCGTTTTTACCAAAGACCTCAAAAAAGTAAGTCCACTTTTTGAAATTAAGTACATCAATTAATGCAATTAATAAACCTGTGATGACTAAATCCCAACCTAAAGAGAAAAGCACATAAGAGCTTGTCCAAATAGGTTTGTTGATAGGAAAGCTGTAGTTCCATACAAAACCGATAGCTAAAAAAGCAACGCCTACCCCAACCAAACGATAAACAGCGGTAGGGTTATTGCCCTGTTTTTGAAGATATCTGCCAGTGAGGTAGCCAATTAACACATTTACGATAGCAGGAAAAGTACTCAATAACCCTTCTGGATCGAAAGCAACACCAAAACCTTGATATAAATTCTTGCTGTTGAAGAGGAAATCATCTAAAGCTTTGGCTGCATTTCCTGCTAAGCCATAAGGATCACCTTCAACGCCTAAATAATACAAAATACCCCAGTAAGAAAGTAATATTGCTGCACTTATAGTTGCAATGGCTGTTGTTTTTCTAAAGAAATAGATAATTAAACTTCCGAAGAAATAGCATAATGCAATACGCTGTAAAACCCCAAATATTCTAACTTCTAGGAAATTCTTTAGTGAAACACTGCCATCTTCACCAAATACTACGAAGGGAAAAAGATTGAGTAGTAGACCAATGATGAATATAATGAGCGCTCGTTTGGCTACTTTTTTAAAGAAATCTCCAAAAGAAACCTCTTCTAATTTTTTTAAGCTAAAGCTTAGCGCATTTCCTACTACAAAAAGAAAGGTAGGGAATACAAGGTCTGTTAAGGTAAACCCATGCCAGTCTGCGTGTTTAAAAGGTGCGTAGATATTGCTCCAATCACCGGGAGTGTTTACTACAATCATTAAAGCGACCGTTAATCCTCGTAAAACATCTAAGGACAGGTACCTCTGCGAAATGGTTTTCTTCATAATTTTTATAGTTCAGGTTAAAGCGTTTTATAGACGCCTTTTAAGTTTTATTTGGTTGTTGAAGAACGTGTGTTAAACAAAAATATAAATTTTTCGTTAACGTACACGAAAAATATTAATTTAGCTAAATATTTAATAGATAGAGGAGAGGAATACTTCTTTAAATTAAGTGAAATAACCAATCAAACCTAATAAATTTAAGATGACAAACATTGTTGAAACCAAATTAGATGTAAGGATTTACGAAGACAGAAAAAGCATGGGAGCTGCTGCTGCAGAGAAATTTGCAAAAGAAGTAACCGCTCTTTTGAAAATTAAGGAAGAAATAAACGTGGTTTTTGCTGCTGCACCTTCGCAAAACGATTTTTTGCAAGCCTTAGACTATGAAAATTTAGATTGGAGTAAGATCAACGCTTTCCATATGGACGAATATATTGGCTTAGCTGGCGATGCACCGCAAGGTTTTGGAAATTTCTTGAAACATCGCTTGTTTGATAAGTTCAATTTCAAATCGGTAAATTATTTAAATGGCAATGCCGATGATATTATGGGAGAATGTAATCGCTATACCTCTTTATTACGGCAACATCCAACTGATATTGTTTGTATGGGTATTGGAGAAAATGGACACTTGGCCTTTAACGACCCACCTGTAGCAGATTTTGAAGATAAGCATACCGTAAAAGTAGTACAACTGGATGAGGTTTGTAGGCAACAGCAAGTAAACGATGGTTGTTTTGCGGCTTTGGTTGAAGTTCCAAAAGAAGCATTAACGTTAACTATTCCAGCTTTATTAAGTGCTAGCTATATCAATTGCGTAGTGCCTGGACCAACTAAAGCCGAAGCGGTAAATCATACCTTAAATAGTGAAATCAGTACGGGAAATCCGGCAACTATATTGAGAGTGCACCCGAATGCAGTGTTGTTTCTAGATCAGGATAGCAGTAAGCTGTTAAATTCATAGTTTTAACGATATGGGCGAGCAAGCTTTAAATCCAATGCAGAGCAGGTATCTCTCTTTAGATGTATTAAGGGGACTTACTGTAGCTTTGATGATTGTAGTAAATACCCCTGGCGACTGGAGCAATATCTACGCACCGCTTAAGCACTCTGATTGGCATGGTTACACACCAACTGATTGGGTTTTCCCAACTTTTTTGTTCGTAGTGGGCAATGCTTTAAGCTTTAGCATGAAGAAGATGGGACAAATGACTGCTTCGCAATTTCTTCCGAAGGTTTTTAAAAGAACGGCGATCATCTTCCTCATAGGTTTGTTCCTCAATGGATTTCCATTTTTTCACTACGAGGAAGATCAAATCGTATTCAATAACTTGTCAGATATTAGGCTGTGGGGCGTGCTGCAACGAATTGCGGTATGTTATTGCTTGGCTAGTTTAATGGTGTTTTATTTCAAAAAAACTACCGTAGTTATTTCAAGTATTGCTATTCTTTTAGGTTACTGGGCCATATTGCATTTCTTCGGAGACCAACCAGATCCTTACAGTTTAGAAGGAAATGCCATTGGAAAAGTAGATTTGGCCTATCTGCCAGTTAAAAATATCTACAAATATTATCCTATACCTTTTGATCCGCTTGGTTTATTAAGTACGTTGCCAGCCATTGTAAATGTAATTGCTGGTTATTTTACAGGATTGTTTATCCAAAAGAACAGTAACAACCTTTCTTCTGTATGGAAGTTAACCCTAGCTGGTTTGGTTATCGTTTTGGTTTCTTATGCATGGGATATTTATTTTCCAATTAATAAACCGCTATGGACCAGTACTTATGTACTTTGTTCTTTAGGTTACGATTTAATTATCATCGCTATATTGATGCTACTCATTGAAATTTGGCAAATCAAACGTTGGGCTTATTTCTTCGAAGTGTTTGGAAAAAATCCTTTATTTATTTATGTACTAGCTTGGTTGGTAATTAGTGCTATGGGGGTAATTCGCATTGAAGACAGACCGCTGAAGGGAATTGTTTATAATACAGGTTTTGCAGACTGGTTAACGCCAATTAATGCCTCGCTATGGTTTGCTATAGTGTATATGCTGATAATGTGGGTAATTGGTGTGGTGTTGGATAAAAAGAAGATTTACGTTAAGGTTTAACCTCCTGCGAAAATGAGAGTAAACTCTCCTAATGTGGATAGATGGTCCTTAAGCACCGTGTGTCCCCCTTCGGAGGGGGATTTAAGAGGGAGGAAAATAATGATGTCCATACGGATAGGGCATATCTGGACAGGTCTGTCGCTAAATGCACAACAGGTTACCATATCTTTATTAAAAGACTCCATAAATGAGCAAAGCCCCGACATCCGTCGGGGCCATTGCTACTAACCTAAACAAACTATTATTTTAATGGCTATGGTTGCCATGTGTTTTTTCCTTGTCTTTAGATTGATGTGTTTTTTCTTTTTCGGATGTTTTTTCTTCATGGCTATGATCATGCCTACATCCAGTACTCATAAATGTAAAACCGATGAGCACAATCATTAGTTTAACTGTTTTCATCTACTGCACTTTAATACTTAATCCTTTGATAGTTTGCCATCCAGATTTATCGGTTAATCTAATTAGGAAATGATAATCACCTGCATCTACATTAGCAGGAACTTCAATTTCTTGAGAGATTTGATAGGTTTTTAGTCCAGCAGGTACCGGAAAATCTTTGATGACCAATAATGGATTTACTGGTGTTTTCTTCGGATCCAGGGTACAAGCGAGTACCTCAGTGCTGTGACTGTGCTGATCAAAGTTGTGATGGATATCTACGCTCACCGAGCCTAATTCTAGATTGTCTGCCAAATCAGCTCTAAATACAAATTTTTCGCCTCTTTTGACAATGCTACATTGCTTAGGAAATGCACTTGCACCTTCAACATTAATGGTAGGATAGATGGTATCTATTTCTTCTTTGTCTTTTTTACAGCCCGCTATTATTGCGGCTATTACCGTGAGCGTGATCACCAGTTTTCTCATATTTTTAGTATTTAAAGGATGCCCAATAGATTGTCTGTTGGGCATCCCAATTATTAATTAATCTCAATAGGTACTTCTATGTATTGATAGTAACCTATTTTATAAGTAGTATTCAAATAAACAACACCGAAATAGTAGGTGCCTGTTTCCCAAGTCTTGATACCGTTAATTGAGTTGGCTGTTGGGGTATTGTTATCAAGGGTACTACTACCAATAGTCATAGGCGGCCAATCACGAATAGTGGTATTTGTAGTTAAGTCGGCAGGAGTGTTGGTAAAAGAGGCAGAATTGGTCCAGCTTTTATGTTCATAAACATCATACACAATAGCCTTCGTGAAATCAATCTTATCAATAGATTCGGGACGGTGATTCAGCTTCTTGTTAATCAATAGGATGTACATTTTTCCATCTCCTTTTACATTAGAAATAGTCACCTGAGAAGTGATTCGATCTCCAGTTTTTAATTTAGAACCTTCGGTAATGAATTTTCCGTTTCGGTAAAAGCGAGAACCATTAGCATGAAGATTAAAAATGCTAGCACTTGGATTAACAGGCACATTTGCCGCTTTGTAAATTGTGATGCTGTTTTTCAATTCAAGTTTCGAACTATTTTGATCAGTTACCGTAATAATGAAATCATATTTGCCCTCAACAGCGTCTGTAGGTATATCGAAATGTTTATGTATAGTGGTGTTTTTGGAACCTTTATACTGTTCCCATTTCACTTCGTAATTCCAAGGTTTTTCGTAAGTTTCGCCAGCTCTCTGCTGTATCTTTATCTGCACTAGTTCTATTTTGTCACCAGCAATGATATCCGCGTTAAAATGGAAGTCTTGGCCAATAACACCAATTTCATTGTTGTTTAATCCGATTTCTAAGTTGGAAATAGTTGGTGCTGATAGCTCCATTTCTTCCGTATTATCCTTTTTGCAGGCATTAAACACGGTTGTAAATAGTAGTGCTACCAATAATACTTTATTTGTCTTCATTTTTAAATCATTAAAGTATTGCGGATTTTAATGCTCGGCGTGTATTTCAAAGTTTAGCTTTAACACATCCTGACCAAGAAATTTGGTTGCATAATCATTGTGGTTCCAATCGTTTCTTGTGATGGTAGCTTTTACACCTGCATTTACTTTTCTAAGTACGTAGCTCACTGTTTTAGTTGCACCCTCGTTCTCATGTCCAATAGTAAAATAGCTTAGGATACCGGTAGTACCTATGCCTCCAGTTCCAGATACTGCCGTGCCATCGCCATAAGTAGTTTCTCTTGGTTGAAAAATAGCTCCACTTTCGTTTGTTGTGTTTGCATTTAAGATAAAGCTACCACCAACTAAAAAGGCTTTGTAGTTATCAGCAGCTGTTTTATTGGCAATAAAATCGTTTTGTACTTCTTTTCCTGTATAATCCCAAGCTTTTAACTGTATTTTGTAAACAGCATCGGCTTCTAAATGCATATGGCCACCAGAAATAGCTGCTCCTTTATCATTGAATTTAACAACGATTGGGGTACTGGTCGTTTTGTCAGCAAGGTCGTGAAAATGATCTCCATGTGCATGACCGTCTACTTCAGTAAAGATAAGTTCGGCTCTCTCTATTCCTTCTTTTACCACTGGAGATTCTTCGTCTTTTTTACAAGAAGTAATAAAAAGCATTGCAGCACCGATAAGAGTTAAAGCTGATAGTTTAATTTGTTTTTTCATTTTTTTAAAGATTTGATAATTAATTGTTGATGAATGTTATAGTCCTAATTATTAGTAGGCGATTGTGATAGGTATTGATTTGTGTGCGCTAACGTTATAGGTAGAATTATGGTAGAGGATGACGAGATTATATTGTCCCGAAGCCCAGGTTTTATCGCCAGTAATGGAGTTACCTATACCATCTTTTTCTGCACCGATAACAATGGTGTTGCCGCCCCATACACCGTTGATTTGCCTTAACGTTGATATGCTAGATGCAGGGCCAAGTCCTTTATGCTCTACTTTAGAAATGATGATACATTTTGTAAAGTCTAATTGATTTACAGTTTCAGGGAAATAATTAAGCTTCCTATTAATTAATGCGGTATATAATATGCCATCTCCTTGGATTTGTTTGATCTGTGTACCAGCTGTAAACAAATCGTTTTTATTAAAGAGTAGGGGATTTTCAACAAACGTGTTCATGTAGTAGATCATCGTTTCATTTCTCGAGAAAATATCTCTGTCAATTAGCGGATCTACAGGCATGTTTGCAGCGTCAATAATCACAAAATCTTCTTTCAATTCTAGTTGGCTGCCATTTTCATCATCTACAATGAAAAAGAAGTCATAAGTGCCTTCTGCAGCTTCTACGGGAATGGTAAAATGCTTATGTACGTTCGTGTTCCTTACTCCCTTAAATTCATCCCAAGTCAGTTCTAGTTTCCAGTTGCTTGCATACGTTTGTCCAGATTTCTGCAGAATCTTTACTTTCACCGAGCTAATTTTGGAGCCAGCAACTACATCGGCGTTCAGATGAAAATCTCGTCCTCTAATTGCACGTTTATTATTGGCGTATCCAATTTCTACGTTGCTAATGGCAGGTTTTAAAAGCTCAGGTTCTTGTTTGTCTTTTTTACAGGCAGTAAATACAGTAAAGAATAAAAGTATTACCGCTAAGATTTTTATTGTTTTCATGTTTAATTGGATTTAGTTAATTGGTTCATTTATCATTAGTTTATTATTGAAATTGGCATTCCTTAAGGCCAGAGAGCTTTGTGAAAACTGGTCCTGACGAGGGATTACATTTAATTAATTTTGAAAGGCACTTTTAAGGATAGAATAATATTTCTGCTAGCTTCTGGTAGTCCTATCAATCTGTAGAAGCTAGTATGGTTAAGATATTTAGCATCAAATAGATTTTGTACTTGTAAATTCAGGTCAAAAACCTGCTTATTTAAAGAAAGTTTAGTGCCTAATTGTACGTTGACTAATTGATAACCCGGTGTTTCTTTTTCTGGCGGAACGATGTCGTTTTGTGCTGCCGTAATGCGATAATCAATCGATAAATAACTGTTGCTTAGTTTGCTGTTTATCTTTGGCGACCAAGTTAGATTGAGTAAAGCTGATGGTGCGGGAGAAAAGGGTATCGTAAAGCCTTTCTTATCTCCAGAAAGTTGTTCGCTATAGAGATATTCGCCCAGAAATTCGCTATTTAAAGTAGGTAGCAACTGATAATTGACTTTCAGCTCTGCTCCATAGCGCATCACACTACTTTGCTGGTATTCAAAAATCTGATTGCCCGCACCGTAAGCTCGGTCGTGGTATGGTGTAGGGTTAAGGTAGATGTAGTTTGGAAAATAGTTGTAAAATGGACTAAACTCTACTGACCATTTTTTCTCTGTCCAGCCAAAACCAAAGTCGGCTTGATAGGCCACTTCTGGATTTAAATTCTGGTTGCCTTTTTCGTAGCTGAAATAATGGTAATTAACGCCATTAGCCGCTAATTCTTTTGCAATAGGCATCCTGAAGCTTTTCCCTAAATTTGCTTTCAGGTTAAACTTGCCAGGATTGTAATTTACACCTGCCGACCATACAAAGCTGTTGAAGTCTCTTCCAAATTTCTTAGCTCTGTTCAGTTTTTTGTAAATGGTGCTATTTCCATCTACAATTTGTGATAAAAACCAATCATCATATTTTTCAAATTGAGCGTAACCATAGTCATAACGTAAAGCCCCATGTAGAATTAAGGAGTTATTAAGCATCAGTTTGTCATAGACAAATAATCCGGTGTTAAACTGTTTAAAGCCTGGAATGAGGAAGCTCCAGCCATCAACGCTGTTATCTTGGTAATCTGCGTTTGCACCAATTTGTAATTGATGCCTAGTTAAGGTGAAATTATGCCTGATGTTACCCGAATAAACAAATTTATCATATGCTCGCTCCAAATTAATTGGGATGGTCATAGTTGAAGGATAGATTGCAGGCATAAAACCGTGATTGGTATAACGATTGTACTCCTGTCTAAAATTTCGCTGAAAACCTAATTCAATTTCTGTTTTACTAGTTTCATGTTTAATTTCTGTACGGCTAATAGCTTTAAAATGATTTACCCTTTGGTATGGAAGTAATAGATCTCTATCTGAGCGATCGTGCTCTTCTTCATTTACCTTTCGGGGTTCTAAACCATGCGCATTGGCAAAGAAACCCGTCTTAGCGTAGCTGTTACTTAAGTGTAAGGAAGTTTTGAAATGCTTACCAACGTATCCGCTATTGAAATGTAAACCTGTTTCTCTACCAGCCGTGTTACGAAGCCTGTTTCTGTGTAGGCGTACCGGGAAATTGTACACATTAACTGTATCTGTGGGTACGGTATAATCTGCATAGTTTTGGTAAGTAATCCGACTATCAAAAAACCAATTTCTGTTGCTGCCAAATAGGTTTATTGAGGTGCCATAATGGTTGTTGTTCGATTTGCCAATGAGATTGATGCTGCCACCAATACCCTGTGCAATTGGTATGGTTACAGGTTTTAGGTTAATTGCACCGCCAATTGCATCAGAGCCGTAAATGAAAGAAGAAGGACCTTTAATTACTTCTATTTCACCTGTGGCGAATTGGTCTATTTCTAGCCCATGATCTGCGCCCCATTGTTGTCCTTCGTGTTTAATTCCTTTATCTACAACGACTACTCGGTTAAATCCTAAGCCGCGAATTAAGGGCTTGGATTGGCCAGAGCCAATGCCAATATTGCTGATACCGGGTAATCGATCTAATGTGGTCATTAAGCTGCCACCTAAATGGCGTTGAACAAATTGCTGGTCTACAATTTCAATGTTTCTTGCCTCGCTGTTTTTTCTAAGGAGTTGCGTGTTGCTATTAATCTCAACAGTTTTTAACTCCGTAACTTCTGGTTTCAACTTTACATGGATATGTTTATTGCCAGCAGTAATTTGCACACGTCGTTCATATGCAGCATAGCCTTCTGCATACACAATGAGTGTGTAGCTTCCCAAAGGGATGTTTTTTAAAATAGCTGTTCCAGAAGCATCCGTAAATGTTGATGATGTATTCAAACTCACTTTTGCAGCTTCAACCGCTGATTGCTGCGTTTTACTTACATACACTGATACATCAGTGTTTTGCGCCAAAACAATTTTAGCTAACAAGCAGCTAAAGAAAAATGCATACCATTTCTTCATGTAGAAATCTCGGACTTTGCATTTGGTGTTACTTTTCAGCTCCTATATCCCTTTGAACTGATGCTGAACTAAATTAATTCAGCATGACGTACTGTTTGCTTAACGTCACCGTGACCATGCAGTAGCTGCGAAGCAAATTTAGTTCAGGGTCAGTTGGATAGAAAACTTAATTATAAGATTGAGTTTCAAATAAGAATTACTCAATTCACATAATTCACCAAAAACATTAAATAAATAAGAAATACCTAAGGGCATTCGAGTAAAAAAATAATTGGATTACGGCATTAAGACCACGCGAAAAGCATCGGTAACCGTGAAAAAAGAATTAGCTCAACAGGCTAGGAGGCCCCTTGTTGCTAAAGTTTTGAAGGGTGAATTTGTAAATCCTCGTATAAACGAAGGTGTTTAGCGTAGCGCAAACATTAGTTGGAATGTCAATTGTCGGCGGATAAGCCATTAAGATTTGTTTGCCTTTAATTTCGGCAGTGTAATCACAAATTAAACATTTCTCAGCAGCACTAGAAATAGATTTTTCCGTTGTAGTATTAACGAAATCTTCACTTGAATGATGTGAGTGAAGGGTCTGTATTAAAGGAATAGTTAAAAACAATATCGCCAACAAAGCCCCTACAAATTTCTTTGCGGTTTTGTATGGATATGTTCTTCTTGTTTTCATTAATGATACAAAGTTGCAATTAATTAACTGTAAAATGAAAAAGAATTTCAATTTGTGTACTAATGCGACTTGTAAAAGTATAGCTGTAGTTATTTAAGGTGCATAACTACAGCTATTTATATTAGAAGAAAATATTGCAACTATTTTGTTGCTTCTTTCTCGGTCTTTTTTACTGCACGTGGTTTAGTTACTTTCTTTTCTTCGGTAACAGGTGCAGTTTCTTCTGTTTTTGTTGCCGGAGCTTCTACAACAGGTTTGGCAGTTTTGTCAATCTCTTTAGAAAATGCCGATGCAGCTTTTTCCACTAATTTTTTCAGCTTCTTGTTAGGTTCAGCAAAGGTGTTAATCAAAGTAGTTAATTCAGTAATTAATGCCGCTTTTACTGCTTTCTCGGCTTTTTTACGATCGGCTTTCAGCTGCGCCTTTTGTTGCGCTCTCTGTTTATCTTTCTTCATGGGATTTTAGCTTTTCCGCAAAGCTATGGCATTAGTAGGTTAAGTGTATATTATCATTTTGTTAATGTTAAGTGTGTTTGTTAACATAGAATTGATTTAGAGGTTAGGAGTTAGGAGTTAGGGATTAGGTATTAGGGATCAGGAGTTGGATGTCAGGGATTAGGGATCAGGTATTGATAGGGAAATAGCCAATTGTCAAAATAGTGAAGTGATGAACCAATGGGGAAAAAAAATGGCTTCCGGATATTTTGAGCTAATCAACCAAACTAATACCTAGCACCTGTTCCCTAATTCCTGATCCCTAACCACTTAAAAATGATTTAAATCACTTTTTAAAGTGACCTGTAGCCAGCTAAAAAGTGAGCTTCCTCAATAATTTTGGGAAAAAATATTTCTCATTAAATATATGGTTCATCAATTTCATATTCCAGTTTTAGGTTTGGGTTTTTCTATAGACACTCCGCTAAAAGTAGCACGTTATGGTATTTCTTCTGTGGTTTCTATTGTAGATGATGAATTAACAGAGCGAATGAGGAAGTATCATTCTCAGTTAAATCTGTTAGCATATCATCCAATTGACAAGAAAGAAGAAGATTTTAGAACGAAAAGAATTGCTGTATATCTCAATTTGTTACACGATTTAGTTGATAGTCAGTTTGAAGCATTGAAGAAACAAGATTTCGTTGCAGGAAGTGATATCTGTCGTTATTTTGAATTGCTGCCCGAAGGTTCTGTAATTAAACATGGCTACGAGCTGATGATGGAGTATCCAGAAGGAACAAGGAAAAGGATTTTCCAAGATCGTTTGCGTCAAAGAATGAAAAAAGGCAACATCGATGTGAACATTATGGCCAAAGTGGATAAGTTGAATTTTGCTAAAGATGGTGAATATTTAGGTGACGAAAATACTGATGCTTTGGCCGCATTTAGAGCGTTTGCACAAAGTAAGCTCAATGCATCAGTGGTACTATCTGCTGGAATGAATCCTAGATTGTACAGCTATATCGAAAAATTTGAAGGTTTTTATCCTAATCAAGAAGGTGATTTTTCCAAACGTATCATCTTAAAAGTAAGCGACTTTAGATCTGCATTGATCCAAGCCAAGTTTTTGGCTAAAAAAGGACTTTGGGTTTCGGAATTTAGGATAGAGTCTGGTTTAAATTGCGGTGGTCATGCCTTTGCTACTGATGGCTTTTTATTGGGTCCAATATTAGAAGACTTCAAGCAAAGCCGTCTTTCTATGCGTAGTGAACTAGAGGAATTATATCGTAAGACTTTAGCGCAAAAGGAGATAGTGGTGGGTAAATTGCCTCAGCAAAAAATTACCGTTCAGGGAGGTATTGGTACTGCACAGGAAAATGAATTTCTGTTAAAGTACTACAATTTGGATGCTACGGGCTGGGGAAGTCCATTTTTATTAGTGCCTGAAGTAACCAATGTAGATGAGCAAACTTTGCAACAACTAGCTGGTGCGAAGCAAGAAGATTATTACTTAAGCAATTCATCACCCTTAGGTGTATTGTTTAACAATTTTAAATACAGTAGTGCAGAACAGCAAAGGTTGGATAGGATTGCAGCAGGAAAGCCCGGAAGCCCATGTACAAAGAAATATCTATGTAGCAACACAGAATTTACTAAAGAACCCATTTGTACCGCCTCTAGTAAATACCAGAAGTTAAAGATAAAACAATTAGAAGCTCAAGACTTAGCGCCAGAAGCTTATCAAGAAGCGTTTGATAGGATAACAGAAAAGGTTTGCTTGTGTGAAGGTTTGTGTACTTCAACTTATATCAAAACCAATATCCTAAAGCCAAAAGAAAGTAAGGCCGTGGCAATTTGTCCTGGACCAAATCTCGCTTTTTTTGATAAAGTGTATTCTTTGGATGAAATGGTGAAACATATTTATGGAGGTGTCAATTTACTGGATAAGGTGCAAAGGCCACATGTTTTTGTCAACGAGTTAAATTTGTATATCGATTATTTGCAAACTGAAGTGCAGCTTTATTTTAAGAATATCAACGATAAGAAAAAGAAACACTTGGATGCATTTAAGGGACAGCTTGAAAAGGGCATTGCCTACTATAAAGATTTGTTCAACGAACTATCAAACCCTAATGTTTTAAAGGAACTATTAGTATCCGAAAATAGGCTTCTAGATACCAATATTTAGCACTTTATGCTATTAAGCTCGCTTAAAAATGACTATCTTGGCAGGTATATAGCCGATACTAAAAAATGGAAAGAGCCAAATTGTTGAACGCAATAATAGAAAATGCAATTGATGGAATTATTACCATCGATGAATATGGAATAATAGAGCATATTAATCCTTCGGCGCTTTCGCTTTTTGGCTTCGAGAGAGAAGAGTTGGTTGGGAAAAATGTGTCTGTATTGATGCCTCAGCCAGATAAAGCGAGACATGATCATTATATCGCTAATTATCGACACAGCGGTCACCCGCACATTATTGGTATTGGCAGAGAGGTTGTAGGACAAAGAAAAGATGGTTCTGTTTTCCCTTTTAGATTGGGGGTTAGTGAAGTGAAGTTTTCTGATAGAAGGATTTTTACTGGCTTTATCCATGATTTAAGTAGGCAGAAGGAGGATGAGCTAAAAATAAAAAGTTATACAGAAGAGCTAGAGCATAAGATCAAAGAGCGTACGCAAGATCTGATTAAATCCATCAATGAACTCGAAACCGCAAAGGAACATGTAAGTGCGTTGTTTGAGAAAGAGAAGGAGCTTAATCAGTTGAAAACTAGATTTGTATCGATGGCTTCTCACGAATTTAGAACACCATTGAGTTCTATTCAGCTTTCTGCATCGTTAATAGATAAATACAGTTCTAAAAGCGATGTCGCCAATGTAGAGAAGCATACGATGAAAATCAAAAATGCAATCAATAACTTGACGACTATTCTTAATGATTTTCTATCACTGGAGAAATTGGAAGCTGGAAAGGTAGAGCCAAATGCCAATTGGTTTAATGTAATTGCCTTTGCAGAAGAGATTGTGGAAGAAATGCAGTTGATCAGCAAGCAAAATCAATTGATTGTTTATGAGCATACCGGAACCAGTGCTCAGGTTTACTTAGATAACAACTTATTGAAAAATTGTATCATTAACTTGATTTCTAATGCCATTAAATACTCTGGTGAAAATACCATGATACAATTCAATACGAAGTTAAAGGCAAATGATTTGATTGTGGAAGTGAAAGATAACGGTATCGGTATTCCAGAACTGGATAAAGTAAATCTGTTTGAGCCGTTCTTTAGGGCACATAATACAGGAGATATTCCCGGAACTGGTTTGGGACTAAATATTGTGAAAAGATACGTCGGTTTAATGAATGGTACCGTAACCTGCCAAACCGAACAAAATAAAGGAACTACATTTACCTTACATTTTAATTTTAACCAACAGTAAAAACGTAATGAAAAAAGTTTTAGTAATTGAAGATAACGACGATATTAGAGAGGGAACGGTTGAAGTATTAGAATTGGCAGGGTATGAAGCCATTTCTGCAAAAAATGGAAAGTTAGGTGTAGAATTGGCATTAAGTTCGTCTCCGGATATCATTTTATGTGATATTATGATGCCTGAGCTTGATGGTTACGGTGTGTTGTATCTTCTAAGCAAAAATCCAAAATTGGCCAATATCCCATTCATTTTTATGACAGCAAAGGCGGAAAGAGCTGATATGCGTAAGGGGATGGAGATGGGTGCAGATGATTACCTTACAAAGCCTTTTGATGATTTGGAACTCTTTAACGCAATTGAAAGTAGGTTGAAGAAAAAAAGTCAGACGGTAGGCTTTAAAGCTGCACCTAAAGATTTGCAAACTATTTTTGCCGAACTGAAGCAAAAAGGAAAAGGTAGAAGTTATGCTAATAAACAAGTGATTTATGTGGAGAATGATGAGCCTAACTATCTTTATTACATCAAAAGTGGACAGGTAAAAACCTATAAGCGTTTTAAAGACGGGAGAGAATTGTCTTCGAATATCTATAAAGACGGTGAGTTTTTTGGTTACGAAAGTTTGTGTTGTGGTGTTTCTTATGCAGATAATGCAGCTACGTTGGCTGATACTGAATTGATTTTAGTGCCTAAGCCCGACTTTATGGATGCATTGTTTAACCACCAAGAAATGGCCACGGCTTTTATTGAATTGCTTTCTGGAAATATCCGCTTTAAGGAAGATCAAATGCTTAAATTAGCCTATTTCTCGGTGCGCAAGAGGGTAGCTGAAGCATTGGTTCAATTGGCAAGGAAATTTGCTAAATCTAACGAGGATACTTGCACATTGAAAATATCTAGAGATGACCTTGCAGCTTTTGTAGGTACGGCTAGCGAAACAGTAAGTCGTATGTTGGCTGATTTTAAAGAAGAAAAGTTAATAGAAAAGCATGGTAATGCTATCTATATCGTTTCCATCGATAAGCTAAGTCAAATTAAGCAATAAAGAAGAAAGGGCAACTACGGTGTTGCAACTTCTCCTGGGCGTATGCTTTGTGAGCCAGTCTCATTGGCGGCATTTACTAATTTGGTAGTTTCTGCCTGCTGTTTGTGGATCATCTCCAAAGCATTTTTGGCGTAGTTTTGCAAATCAAAATTGGATAAGTTCTTCCCTTCTTCGAAAAGGGTAGTGAAGGCTGCTTGAAAAGATTGTAGTTTTTGCAAAACTTGTTGATCTAACGTTGGAGAAGAAAGCTCCTTGATCGCGTTAAGTTCTTTTTGTTGTACTTCTGATAATTTTCTTTCGAGTAATATGCCTTTGCCTTTAGCTATTAACTCCATATCTGCCGTCATTTTTTGATAGCTTGGTGCTATTTTTTTTGTAAAAGCTCTCAGTTCTGCATGTTTGCTTTTGGCGGCAAGATTGGTTAATTCTGTAACATACAGGCTCTGTGAGTAGGTCGAAATCATAAAGGCTTTTTCTGCACCGTCCATATCTATATCTGCTGTACTTACTTTTGCTTTGGTTGTAGCATCAATAGTAGAATCTACAGGTTCTGCCGCATTGTCTCGGTGCTCTCTTTCTGATGGGCTACAGGCTTGTGCAAGTAGTAAAGTTGTTGCTACTCCTACAATCATTAATCTATTTAGTTTAATCATGGCTGTTTTGATTGAATGTACTTTCTTATAACCATTTTAAGCTCGTTTTGATTGGCCGAACTGAAAAAAAAATAGCTATAGGTGCTTTTTTACTAGAAAATATCTGATAACAATTAAAAAAAATCAAACAATAAAGTTCAAATTTTTATTAGATAGGGTATGAAAATACATCAAACCTTTAGCAGATCATCAACATTTTTGATAGCCGTATTCCTACTGATTTTAAGCATTTCTGCATGTAAGCGTAGTCGCTCTGAGCTCGGAAAACTAGCATTTAAAGTCTCAAATAATAAGATTTTTAAGGAAGTGCAAGACGAAGTTTTTACTGAAAAATTAAAGGTTTTGATCGAGAAGCAGTCGAAGGATGTTAAGAATCCGAAATTCCTGAACGAATTTTATAAAGCGCATAATTACGAACCTGTAATGTTGTCAAAAGCATTTTTGGATGGCCAAATTGATAGTGTTATTGCTGTTTTAGGACGGTCGGATTTGCATGGCTTAACACCAGAATTATTTAAGCAACAGCAGCTAAAATTACTTTACGAAGAAATGGCTGATAAAAGTAAGGTGAAGAATCTGGAAGAGGCCTATATGTTACTAGCAAAATTAGAGCTTAGGTTGGCAAATTCGATTGGCGATTACAGTAATGCGATTCAGTTTGGCGTGCTCAGTCCTAGAAGGATTTATGCGCAATATTATACTGAAACTAAACGTCCCGACGAGAAGAGTTTCTTTGCTGCCTTAGAGGCTAATGATTTTAAGTTATTCTTAGATAGTATACAGCCTAAGGACAAGCAGTATGTCGGATTGCAACAGGCATTGAAAAATCAACGATTGGCATCGAATGCTGACAGTGAAGAGATAGAACGTGTTTTAATTGTTAATCTAGAACGGTTACGTTGGCAAAACAAGCCAAAGGAGAACAAATATGTTTGGGTTAATATTCCAGATTTTACTTTGGATGTAATAGAAAATGGGAAATCTATTTTACGTATGAAAGTATGTGTAGGGGAGGGAAGAAATCAAGGTTATAAAGATAAACTGACAGAATATGATGAGGCTGGATTGAAAAAAGATAGACCTTTTAATAGAGAAACGCCACAACTCAACAGTTTAATTCATAGCGTGCAGGTTAACCCTGTTTGGAATATTCCAGAAAGTATCGCAAGTAACGAGATTACAAAGTATGCTGCTGCTGATCGTTATTATTTAGAAAATAATGGCATCGATGTCTACCTTGATGGGAAAAAAATAGAAGATCCAGAAACTATTAACTGGTCTGTTACAGGTGCTGGGAAAAAATACAAATTTAAGCAACGTCCGGGAAACGAAAATTCACTTGGGAAGATTAAATTCCTATTTGATAATCAAAGTAGTGTGTATTTGCATGATACGCCTGCTAAAGATGCTTTTAATAATCAAATGAGAGCAGTAAGTCATGGTTGTGTGCGTGTCGAACAACCAGAGCGATTAGCACAAGCCCTGTTTGGTAATGGAGCTACCTATGAGGGTATCAAAAAGGCAATGCAGACCGGGCAGCCAAAGGCCAAGGATATCACGCTGCCTAATAAAGTGCCGGTTTATTTAAGTTATGTTACCTGTTGGCAAGATGATGCAGGTAAATTGCAATATAGTAAAGATATATACGGTTTAGATGTAGTGTTATATACTCATCTGATCAATATAAAGTAGCTTATTAAAAGATTTAATCCATGTGTGTGGCTTGGATTTCGTGAGCAAAGCTGGCTGCTAGCGTCTCGTTTAAGTATTTAGATTGGTAGTTTTTTACCGATTTGTTGATGAAAAGCACAGTCTTGTCTTCAATTGTCTTTATTACTTTGTCGGCTAATTCTGGAGCTACAGCTGGACAGCCTTGACTGCGTCCTAAACGCCCCAGTGCCTTAATGGTGCCATTGCTTACATATGATGCGCCGTGCACTACAATGGATCTGCTTCTTGCATTCGAATTAAAACCTTCGTCTACACCATCTAATTTAAGTGATTTGCCATGGATGCCTCTATAGACTTCGCCAGTTACATAAAAGCCTAAACTGCTTGAGAGAGAATTGTTGATGTTCGAGAAGTTGGTCGCTTCATTGTCTCCACTATTTTGACCATGAGCAACCCAGGTATTTAAAAGCAGTTCCTTTTTGTTCAAGTCGATAATGTAAAGCCTTTTTTTAGTGCTTAATTGGTCGAAATCTGCAATACTTAAAATTTCTTTGTTAGAAGTGCGTCCCGAATGCTTCAAATTGTAAAAGCCGGTAAGTGCTTTCTCAAAAACGGGTAATGATAAACCTGCTTCTTTTAAATGAAGATTTGAATAGAGTGTGTTAATGTAGCTACTGTAAATGCTATCCGCAGTTAATGGTGCTTTATTAATGGTTTTTGACTCAAAGTTTATGTTCGGTTTACGTGCCGACGCTAATAACAATAAGAGTGCTAATCCTGATACGCTTAATCCCAAAAGGTTCTTTCTCACTATATCTGTTTATATAAAGGTTACGTAAGAGGTTTTATCTATAGGCTATCTTTTTTTATGGTACAAAAGTATGATTTTAATTTATTCCTAATTTGAGGTTTTTTCAATTCTTGCGATTGTGTGACATTCTTTTTTTTGCTTATTGGTTTGATTTGATGTGTTTTGTGTGGGTGTTGGCGTGTTTTGAATATTATAGTTTAAACTTCTTTAGTTGGTTAAAAAGTATGATTTTGTGGAGTGCCTTTATTTCTTGCATAAAAAGAAACTCCCCGCAGATAATTCTACGAGGAGTTTTAATTCTAAACTAAAACTTATTATTTGTTTACAGCAGTTGCTTTGTCAATTAAGAATGTCAATGCAGTTCTGTGTGCTTTAGTTTGCTCGTCGGTACTTGTAGCCGAAGCTAATTGCCCCTTTATTTTAACTAGAGTAGATAATGCAGCAGCTTTACTTGCGTTATCGTAACCAGCTGGAGCGGCAACAATTGCGGCAGCAGCTTTAACATACTCAGTTTGTAAGTTTTGACGGAATAGGTTTACGTTTCCTTTCAAATCAGCAGCGAAGATATCGTTCGTTAAATCGTTCATTACACTGGCTACCGAATAAGTGTTACCATACAAACCACTGTTGTTAATTCTACTCAACGTAGTTGGATGTAGCAACTGAGCTAAAGTACCTAACTGTAATGATAAGAAGGTGTTTTGCGGCTTGATGTCTTCGGTATTGCCAAAGAAACCAAATCCTCTACGTTGAATTTGTAGATAAGGGAACAATGCTTTATCTGCGTCAAACGCATTAGGTGCAAAAACATAAGTGCTCAATAAAGCTAATGCTTTCTTTTGGTAAGCTTCTGGTACTGGTGTGAAAGGAGCGGTGGTAGTCTGCTGACCAACAAAACTACGGTCTACATAAACGCCGCCAATGTAACGACTTAAAGCCGCTGCCATGCTAGCACGTTGACCATTTAGTTGTTGATATTTACTGCGTAGGTTTTGATAACTTTCGCCAGGTTTAGCAAATCTCTCTTTCAATTTAGGGATCATGCTGTTGATTAATTTAAAGCGATCTTCACCATAAACCACCATGTCATTCGTTTGATCGTTAACATTTACTCTTGGGTCTATACCGCCACCTGGACTGCGCATATCATCTGCGTCATTACCAAAAGCTAACTGAGGATCTGTACTTCTGCTCAAGATTTTGTTTAAGCCAGCTTCTTCGTCTTTTTCGCTAAAAGGAGTGTAGCCATACTCGATAGCCCATAAATCATAAGGGCCAGCTTTGGTGGTGTAATAATCACCTTGTTTGCTACGGTCGCTACTTACGTTGATAGCTGGGTAGTCCATTACAGAACCTTGCAAACCAATTTTGCGTGTTAAACTCTTGTCATTCATTTGTGCGGGGCTTAACATCTGACTAGCTTTCATATTATGATTTAAGCCTAAAGTGTGACCCATTTCGTGCATAATGAGGTAGTATAAGAATTGCTTGTGCATTTCCTTAACGGTCGCTGCTCTTGCTGCTTCAGAAACATTTGCATCTAAAACCTCAATGGCCGCTAAACCAGTTTGATATTGTAAACTTAACTCTTGCGCCAAGGAACAGAAAGCCATATGGTTTTTGTTGTAATGGTTGTGTGCACCTTGTTGTGTTAAAGCTAATGCTTCTACAGGGTTTTCCCACGGTAAGTTCATTGCCATAGACGGACCACCGTTATATAAGTCGTCTTGTATTGTGGTACCTGCACCCGATTTCCATTCTACCGTAATGTCAGCACCTAAAATCTGTCCGGTCAATGGGTTGTAGAAACTTGGGCCAATAGCTCCGTAAGAAGGGTAGGCAGAAGAAACCCAACGGATTACGTTGTAAGAAATGTCCGAAGGATCCCAAGTAGCATTATCTGGCATTTGTTTCATTACCACAGCATTTTTGAAACCAGCTTTCTCGAAAGCCTCATTCCATTTTTCACCTGCTTCTTTAATAATAGAACGGTATTCTAGGGGAGTAGTGTTCTCAATCCAAAAAACGATTGGTTCTACAGGCTCACTTAATTTTGCGTTAGGGTTTTTCTTTTTCAAGTCCCAACGACTGATGAAATCTTTATAAGGAGTTGGACTTACAGAAGTCAGATTGTCTACTTCAGCACCAAAAAAACCTACTCTTGGATCGTCTCTACGAGGTCTGAAATCATTTTGTGGAACCTCCAAGAAAGAGTGTTGCATTTTTACACGGACATATCTTGCATCGGTAATATCTTTACCGCCACCATTTAAAGGCATCGGGTTGTCATAGGCTAGGTCAACTACAACATCGGTATTGCCATTGAAAGATTTTACTGCCTGATATTTCGACTTTGCCGCATTTAAACTACCTAAATTAAATGCCGCTCCCGGAGGTAAGCCCGGAGGCAATGTTGGTTTAACTGGATCAAGTTTGTCACTTAAGAATAAACCGTCTACAGAAATCAAATAGCCGCCATCATCCTTTGCGCTAAATTTATCTGAAAAAAATACAGCGTCAGAAACGTCTACGTTTGCCGCCTTACTCACTGGGTTAGAAGGATCGTAATAAAAAGCAGTATTCTTTTCTAAGAACTCAACCTTATCATCAACTTGCTTAATATGGAACAATTTAGTTTGTCTAATCATATTCTGATTGAGGAACAATCTAGTCGGACCACCCATCGAAAAACTCTGATAGATATAATCTTTACCTAGCTGATCTTTTTTAACATACAATTGCAAACTACCTGTAACGGTGTCTTTGTAAAGAGTGAACAAACCATCAATTTTTTTGCTCGATTTGATTTTGTCGGCAACTGTTGGTTTTGGTGGAGTTGGAGGTGTTGTCGGCGCAGCTGCTTTTTTAGTAGTGTCAGCAGGCTTTTCCACCTTTTTTGTTTCTTGCGCATTGGCGCTCAATGTAAGTAGCGCCACCGCAGGAATTAACCATAAGTGTTTTTTCATTTTTTAAGTTAGTTAATGAGTACTGAGTTGATTAGCGTTGATTGGAATGTAGTAATTTCCTTCTCCGATAATTTTTCAGCAAATTAATCAATTAGTGACAAATATTAAATCTTTCGGAGTTTATTGATTGACTTTTTCGGTACTTATTTTTCTTGACGGTTTAATTAGTAAATGATTTCTGCTAGAATTTTTATTGAGAAATATTGTGGTAACTCGGATCGATAGTGTTTGACTGATTACGCTATCCAATAATAGAGGTGGCTAACACAAGCTGACAGTTAAACAATCCTTTTATTATCAATATAAATTACACTATAAGTGATTTTTATTTGTGATGAATATCACTTTTTTCGATAACTACGCTCAACTCCAACCACATCTGTGCTAGCTAGTTTTGTATAACACAATTACAACGGATAAATACGAGGCGGTTAAAATATGCCTAATCGTATTTTATCGTAAAAAGGATATTTCTAACTAACCAGAAGAACAATAAAAGCTAACAAATGAAAGCTATCGCTTACAATATTAAACCAGAAGAAAAAGAGTGTTTGGTCTTGGCAAACCATAAAAAACATGATATCACTATTATCGCTAATAGTTTGAATATTGAAACTATGCCATTTGCACAAGGTAAAGAGGTTTTAATTGTATTTAATGAAGATCCATTAAACGAAGAGCTGATTTTAGGTTTGAGGGCATTGGGTATTAAATATATTGCCACTTCGTCTTTCGAAACTAACCATATTGATCTGAATGCCGCGGGAATTGCAGGTTTTAAAATTGCTAATGTGCCTTTTAAGCAAGGTGATGATGTGGTGATGCCTCGCATGCAACAGGTGGTTAAAAATTTAGACAATTGGGCAGCGGGCAAATGTGTTGGTAAAGCCTGTTGTTGTCCTAATGATTGTGCAAAAACAACTGAAGGGGAGGATCATTAATGGAAGTTGCAGAACTCTTACGTAAATATAACATTGCAGCACCTAGATATACCAGTTATCCAACGGTACCTTATTGGGATAACGAAAACTTTAATGAAGCTCAATGGAAAGGACGATTAGCGGAAGCTTATCGCGAGCACAAAGACGAAGGAATTAGCCTTTATATTCACTTGCCATTTTGTGAGAGCTTGTGTACTTATTGCGGTTGTAATACTCGTATTACTAAAAATCATAGTGTAGAATTACCTTACATTGATGCTTTATTGAAAGAATGGGCAATGTATTGTGCATTGTTAGGCGAGCGACCAAAAATTAAAGAAATACATTTAGGAGGTGGTACACCTACTTTTTTTAGTGCTGCCAACTTGAAACAATTATTGGAAACTATTGCTGGGGCAACACATTTCGACAAAGATGCCTCTTGCTCTTTTGAAGGGCATCCCGATAATACTACGGAAGCTCATTTACAGATCTTACGTGATTTGGGCTTCAGGCGATTGAGTTTGGGTATTCAAGATTTTGATCCCAAAGTGCAATTCATGATTAATCGTTACCAAACTCCGACACAGGTGCATGAAATCACAAAGCTGTCTCGTAAAATGGGGTATCAATCGGTAAACTTTGATTTGATTTATGGTTTGCCCGGACAAACTAAAGAGGGGTTGGTAGAAACAATTATCGATGTAATTGCCATCAGACCAGATCGCATTGCTTTTTATAGCTATGCTCATGTGCCATGGATCAAAGCTGGTCAGCGCCATTTTACTGAACGTGACATACCACAGGGAGATGAAAAATTTGCTTTGTATCAAAAAGGGAGAGAAATGTTGGTGGCTGCAGGTTATGAGGAAATTGGTATGGATCATTTTGCTTTAAAAACTGATAGTTTGTATATTGCAAGTAAGCAAAACAAACTACATCGCAACTTTATGGGCTATACAGATCAGCATACGCATATCTTGTTGGGCTTGGGGGTTTCTTCTATTAGTGATTGCGACACCGCTTTTGCACAAAATGCAAAAACTGTAGAAGAATATAAGCATCTTATTCAGGATGAGCAATTGGCCGTACAAAAAGGCCATTTATTGAATGCGGAAGATCTTCAGATCAGAAAGCATATCCTTCGCTTAATGTGTCAAAGCAATACTTGTTTTACAGACGATATTCCAGAAGAAGTAGTTGAACGCCTACAGCCTATGGTTGATGATAGGTTGGTAGCTATCAGGAGTAAAGAGGTAAAGATATTGCCCTTGGGTAGATCTTTTCTGCGTAATGTGTGCATGGCGTTCGACAACAGGCTATGGAAAAAACAGCCACAAACCCAATTATTTAGTGCATCAATTTAGAAGGAGTTAAGGATTTAAACGAAACTAGCGAACTGATGCTGAACTAAATTCAGCATGACGGAGTGCAAATAACCGTCACCCTGAATTTATTTCAGGGGCTGTTAGGCACGAAGTTTAAATTAAATAGAAAGAAATCAAACTATGAGCAATTCAACCGTTACCCATCAAGCTTCTGTTTGTTACCACTGTGGCGATAAGTTACCTGCTATTAAATTAAGTTTTGATGAAAAAGACTTTTGCTGTGTAGGCTGCCAAGGCGTATATCAGATTTTGTCTGAGAATAACATGTGTAATTACTACGCATATAATGATACTCCGGGGCAGCGAATAAAAGACGATGGGCATTTTGAATATCTAGATGAAGCTAGCATTATTACACAACTCATCAATTATAAAGACAAAGAGAATTCGATAGTTACTTTTTATATTCCTGCTATCCATTGTAGTTCTTGTATTTGGTTGTTGGAACATCTCTACAAAATCAATCCAGCCATTTTTAGCTCACGCATAGACTTTTTGAAGAAAGAGGTAACCATCAGTTATAAACACGAAAATGTTTCTCTACGTGAGGTAGTCGAAGTACTAAATCAAATTGGTTATGAGCCATTGATCAGCTTGCAGGATGTAGTGAAGGAGAAAGGGAACTCGGTTAATAAGCAGCTGATTTGGAAAATTGCCATTGCTGGTTTCTGTATGGGCAATGTGATGCTTTTCAGTTTTCCAGAATATTTTGGTTTATCCGCTTTGGAAAAGGAGTTTCAGTATTTGTTTGCCTGGTTAAATTTGGCGTTTTGTGTACCAGTAACTTTCTATTGCGCTAGAGATTATTTCACTTCTGCTATAGCAAGTTTAAAACAGAAATTTGTAAATCTAGATACACCGCTTGCGCTCATTATAGCAGTACTATTTATACGTACTGCTGTTTCTACTATTTTTAATGATGGACCAGGTTTTGGTGATACTTTAACAGGATTGGTTTTTTTATTACTGATGGGAAAATGGGTAAAACAACGTACCTATCACCATATTTCATTCGATAGGGATTATCGCTCTTATTTTCCGATTGCGATTACTACCCTTAAAGATAACCGGGAAAAACCGGTAGCCATTAGTGAAATAGCCGTTGGGGATCGGCTATTGATACGCAATGGCGAATTAGTGCCAGCCGATGCCATCTTAATGAAGGGAGATGCTTGGTTGGACATGAGTTTCGTAACTGGCGAAGCCGAGCCTCAGCAAAAGGTTTTGGGTGAAATCGTATATGCTGGCGGAAGGCAAATGGGAGAAGCTATTGAGCTTGAAGTAGTAAAGCCGGCTTCGCAAAGTTACTTAACAGGCTTATGGAACAAGGAGTTCTATAAAACTGATTTCAAAAAGAGAACCTTCAATGATAGTATTGCCAAATATTTCAGTATTGGGGTTTTTGTAGTGGCGTTTGCCGCTACCGGTTATTGGTTGTGGCAAAATGATAGTGCAAAAGCTTGGTCGGCATTTACCGCGGTAGTTATTGTGGCTTGCCCTTGTGTATTAGCTTTAAGCACACCATTTACACTTTCAGCTATTCTTTCTGTATTCGATAAAAAGGGTTTTTACGTAAAAAATACGGATGCCGTAGAGAAATTGGCAGATTTGGATACGGTAGTTTTCGATAAAACTGGAACATTGACCAGTACACACAATTCTGAAATCCGTTTCGAAGGTAATTTAACTCCAGGAGAGAAACTGTTAGTTGCTTCATTACTGTACAATTCTTCACATCCTTTGAGCAGGCAAGTGCTAAAGGTTTTAAATCCGAGTAAAATTTATGCCATAGCCAAATACAATGAAGTAGTAGGTAAAGGCATAATGGGGGTTGTTAACGGTAGGATGGTTTATGCTGGTAGTAAGCGTGCTCTACCTTTTGAGGTAAATATGGTTAGCAGCAAAGAAAATAGCGGCGTGCACGTCATGATCGATGAAGTATATAAAGGCTGTTTTTCGGTAGATCAGCAATGGAGGGAGGGAATCACTTCGTTAATTGGCGACTTAAGTGAAGATTATGATTTAAAAGTGCTCTCTGGGGATACAAATAAAGATGAGCAAATGTTGAAGGCTGTTTTTAAACCTTCTACGCCAATCCTCTTTAACCAAAGTCCTCATCAGAAGTTAGAAGCGATTAAAGCTTTACAGGCTAGAGAAAAAAAAGTGATGATGCTAGGTGATGGTTTGAATGATGCCGGAGCTTTAAAGCAAGCTAATTTTGGTGTAGCAATTACAGACAATATCAACAATTTTACGCCAGGTTGCGATGCTATCATGAGTGGTAGTTCCTTAGGGTTATTGCCCAACTTTATTCAGTTAAGTAAGGATGGCTTAACCACCATTAAAATCAGCTTTGCAATAGCCACATCGTATAATCTGATTGGAGTTTACTATGCCGTTCAGGGTACTTTATATCCACTGGTTGCGGCTATTTTAATGCCTATTAGTACGATTACAATTATCAGTTTTACAAGTTTAGCTACGAGATATTTTGCTAGGAAAAATGGGTTAAAATAGGGGACAGGTATTAGTGGTCAGGTGTCAGTTAGTACTGTCCAGCTCCCTTTCCTCAATGACTAATAAACCAATCACCAATGAACTAATAATCAAAAGTTATGAATATACTTTACTTTTTAATCGGATGTAGTGTACTAGTTGCACTGGTCTTTCTAGGAGCCTTCTTTTGGGCACTTAAAAGCGGTCAGCACGATGATATTTATACGCCTAGCGTAAGAATTCTCTTCGACGATGAAGTGAAAAACGTAACTGATGAAAAAAGTGATAATAATCACATTTCAGACTAATACTTATCATCAGCAGTGCTTCGACACTGTAATAACTTTGTCATAAACATTACAAATCTATTTCTATTCATTATGCAGCTAGAAAAATTTACCTACGACAATAAGATTGTACGAGATTTCGGTATTGCAACCATCGTATGGGGTATTATCGGAATGCTAGTAGGATTACTTGTCGCCACGCAACTGTTTTCGCCAAGCATGAACTTGGGCAATCAGTACACTACTTTTGGTCGTATCAGACCGCTTCACACCAATGCAGTAATTTTCGCCTTTGTGGGTAACGCTATTTTCATGGGGGTTTATTACTCGTTAC
The DNA here is from genome assembly GCA_029959615.1 of Flavobacteriaceae bacterium PS02338. Taxonomy (GTDB): domain Bacteria; phylum Bacteroidota; class Bacteroidia; order Sphingobacteriales; family Sphingobacteriaceae; genus Pedobacter. Next base: position 110,003 of record JASCOD010000002.1, read on the forward strand.
AACGTTTGCTAAAAGCAAGAATGTTCAGTAATGCATTAAGTAAAATTCACTTTTGGGGTTGGCAACTGATCATTGTTTCAGCGGTGATTACCTTGCCTTTAGGTATTACTTCATCGCATGAGTATGCAGAGTTAGAATGGCCAATTGATATCGCTATTACCCTAATTTGGGTGGTTTTTGGTATCAATATGTTCGGTACCATTATCAAACGTAGAGAAAGGCACTTGTACGTAGCCATTTGGTTCTACATCGCTACTTTCGTAACTATTGCGGTATTGCATATTGTAAATTCTTTTCAGCTGCCAATATCTTTCTTAAAAAGTTACTATGTTTTTGCTGGTGTACAAGATGCCTTGGTACAATGGTGGTACGGACACAATGCAGTTGCGTTTTTCTTAACTACACCATATTTAGGGATGATGTATTACTTCTTGCCTAAAATGGCTAATAGACCAGTGTATTCTTATAAACTAAGTATCCTTCACTTTTGGTCGCTAATTTTCATCTATATCTGGGCTGGTCCTCACCACCTGTTGTATACTTCCTTACCAGGATGGGCACAATCTTTAGGGGTAGCTTTCTCCATCATGCTAATTGCACCAAGTTGGGGCGGTATGATCAATGGTTTATTAACCTTACGTGGCGCTTGGGATAAAGTTCGTGAAGACGTAACCTTGAAATTCATGGTAGTGGCACTTACCGCTTACGGTATGGCGACTTTTGAAGGCCCAATGTTATCGCTAAAACAAATTAATGGCGTAGCTCACTTTACCGACTGGATTGTAGCTCACGTACACGTAGGTGCTTTAGGATGGAATGGTTTCTTGACTTTTGGTGTATTGTACTGGTTAATCCCACGTATTTATAAAACAGAGTTGTTCTCTAAAAAACTGGCTTCTTTCCACTTCTGGATTGGAACCTTAGGGATCTTGTTTTATGCTATCCCTATGTATTGGGCTGGTTTTACACAAGGCTTAATGTGGAAAGAGTTTACAGACGAAGGTTTGTTGAAATATGCTAACTTCTTAACCACTACGCTGCAAATTATTCCAATGCATATTTTACGTTCTATTGGTGGTGCATTGTATCTAATAGGAGCTATTGCGATGACTTACAACTTGGCGAAAACCATGTTGAAAGGTAAGTTGGTCGCGAATGAAGCTGCAGAAGCAATGCCTTTAGAAAAGGAAATCACTAACGAAGATCCTGCTGATAAAAAATGGCATAGAATATTGGAGCGTAAACCAATGAAATTCATGGTGATTTCTATGATTGTGATTTTAATTGGTGGTATGGTAGAAATGATGCCAACATTCACTATCGAGAGTAACGTGCCAACTATAGCCAGTGTGAAACCTTATTCTCCACTAGAATTAGAAGGTAGAGATTTGTATATCAAAGAGGGATGTGTGAACTGTCACTCGCAAACTATCCGTCCATTTAGGTCAGAAACTGAGCGTTATGGCGAATATAGTAAAGCAGGAGAGTTTGTTTACGACCATCCATTCTTGTGGGGAAGTAAGCGTACAGGCCCCGATTTACATCGTATTGGTGGTAAATATTCTAACGCTTGGCACTATAATCACATGTTAGACCCAACGTCAATGTCTCCAGGAAGTATCATGCCTTCGTATCCATGGTTAATTACTCAAAAGTTAGATATCAGTATGACTGAAGCTAAAATTAGAGCAATGCAAACTTTAGGTGTGCCATATAGAGAGAATTTTGATGCCGTTGCGCAAGCAAAGTTGAAAGAACAAGCAGAGACAATAGCTGCAGACTTGAAGCAAAATAACATTGATGTGAAAAGTGATAGGGAGATCATAGCGCTAATTGCTTATCTGCAACGTATGGGTACCGACATCAAAGCAAACAAAACAACCATTCCATCTAACCAGTAAAATTATGTTTAAGCAAATAAAAGATCTAGCAGGCGGTGAGTTTTATCTCATCGCATCACTGCTCATATTTATGGTTTTCTTCATTATGGTAGGTGTTTACCTCATCAAAATGAACAAGGCACACATCGCGGAAATGAGTAATCTACCTATTAACGAACCTCAAACAGCAGACGGATATGAAGAAGTTTAGTTTATTGATGATGTTATTGGCTACAGCTTTTGGTTCATTTGCACAAGAAGCTGCAGCAGCTGCGGAAGAGGAAACCAAAGTCGTAATTCCAGAACCATCTTTGGGTATCAGTACTACAGAATTATTGATCATTACTTTATTGTTGTTTTCAATTATCCTGTTGTTTGTAGCCATCACTTTGTATAAGAGCTTTAAAGTGATTTATCAAGAGCGTTTAAATCCAACGCCTTATAAAACAAGAGATGATAAGCTTCTAGAATATGAAGAATGGAAAAAGCAAAGTGGAGAAAAAACAAGTATTTGGACTAAGCTTTTAAGCTTAAAGCCACTTTCGGCGGAGAAAGATTTGGAAATTCCGCATGCTTATGATGGTATTAAGGAGTTGAATAATCCTGTTCCTGCTTGGTTTAACGTGCTTTTTTATGGTACATTAATTTTTGCTGCCGGATACCTTTACTATTATCATATTGGTGAGCATGGCGAAAGACAGGACGATGAATATAAAACAGAAATGGCAAAGGCCGATTTAGCAAAACAGAAATTTTTGGCAAAATCTGCTTCTTCGGTAGATGAAAACAGTGTGAAAGTAGACCCGTCACAAATTGCGGTAGGTAAAGGCGTATTCGATGCTAACTGTATCGCTTGTCATGGTCAAAATGGTGAAGGTTTAGTTGGCCCTAACTTAACGGATGAATTCTGGTTACATGGCGGAAGTGTGAAAGATGTATTTAAAGTAATTAAGTACGGTGTACCAGAAAAAGGAATGGTTAGCTGGGAGAAAAACATGAGTTCGGCCAATATTAGTGCCGTAACCAATTATATTTTATCGTTACAAGGTTCTAAACCAGCGAATCCTAAAGCGCCACAAGGTGAAAAATATGATGCTGCGGCTGCAGAAGCTGTAGCGAATTAAAACTCTCTGGCTGCGCTATCTTTCCCTAAAAGGAGAGAGTAGCGAAATTGGTTAAGCAACTTGGTAATTCTCTCCCTTTGGGGAGAGATCCCGATTTATCCGGAGAGAGGGGGAATATCATTGCTTAACAACGTAATAAAACAAGTGCAGAAAGATATAGAGATGGCAAAATCCCAAAACAATAACAAAAAAGAGAGCATTAAGAGCGGGGGCAGAACGTTCCTTTACCCTAAAAAACCTCATGGTAAATTATACAACCAAAGGAAATGGGTAAGTTACGTATTGCTCCTGCTTTTGTTTTCTAGTCCTTTTATTAAACTTAACGGAGAGCAATTGATATTGCTTAACTTTCTAGAAAGAAAGTTCGTATTTGTTGGGTTGATCTTTACGCCACAGGATTTTTATCTCTTCGCTTTGGCGATGCTGATCATGGTGCTATTTATTGTTTGTTTTACGGTAATATTAGGTAGGCTATGGTGTGGCTGGGTTTGTCCACAAACCATTTTTATGGAGATGGTTTTCCGTAGAATTGAATACTGGATAGAGGGAGATGCTAACCAACAAAAGAAATTAGATGCACAAGAATGGAATGCGGAGAAGGTATTCAAAAAAGGCATTAAACACTTTTTGTTTCTAGTGATTTCATTCTTAATCTCTAACGTTTTCTTAGCGTATATCATTAGCTCAGATAAACTTTATGAAATCATTACCGAACCCGTAAGTGAGCATACAATAGGTTTTATATCTATATGGATTTTTACTTTCATCTTCTACGGTGTTTTCTCTTACGTAAGGGAAGTAGTTTGTACGGTTATTTGTCCTTATGGTAGGCTGCAGGGTGTTTTGCTGGATAATAAGAGTTTAATCGTTGCTTATGATGAAACCCGTGGCGAACCACGTGGGCGCATCCAAAAAACTGTGGATCAAAGTTTAAAAGGCGATTGTATTGACTGTAGCTTATGTGTACAGGTTTGTCCAACGGGGATTGACATTAGGCAAGGAACACAATTGGAATGTGTAAATTGTACTGCTTGTATAGATGCTTGCGATGAGGTGATGCTAAAAATTGGTAAGCCTGAAAAGTTGATAGGCTTCTATAATCACGACTTTATCCAGAGTAGAAATAAATTTAAATTGGGCGCTAGAGCTTATGGTTATGCGATTGTTTTAGTGTTGGTCATCATCATTTTTTCATCTTTAATATATAAAAGGGAGGATGTGCAGACGACAGTTTTAAGAGCTAGTGGTACTCTGTATCAAAAACGTCCAGATGGGACTATAGCTAATTTATATAACGCAGAATTAATTAATAAAACCAATAAGGATATTAAATTTGTATTTAAATCTGCGGATGTAAAAGATAAAATAGAGTTTATACAGGGCGATACAATTTTACCAAAAGAGGGCTCAGCACATTTAACTTTTTTCTTAATTAAGCAACCTAAAAATATTAACGAGTTTAAAAGTAAGGTTAATTTCGAGGTAGAAGTAGAAGGTAAGGTGATTAGTAATACAAGTACAACTTTCTTCTCGCAACCTTAGTCTGCGAGCCGTCATTGCGAGGTACGAAGCAATCTTATAACATTATATAAATGCGATACTAACGCATTAGGATTGCTTCGTACCTCGCAATGACGAAGGAAAATAAATAAAAAACAAGAAAATGAATTGGGGAACGAAACTAGTTTTAGGAATGGCAGCTTTCATGTCGTTCATTATTGGAATGGTGGTTTATATGTTCAAGCAGCATGGTAACGATTCGTTGGTAGAGGAAGATTACTATGAAAAAGGCATCAATTATGATAAGGAGTATGACGCAAAAAGCAACACCTTAAATGATGATGCAGCTCCTATAATTAAACTTAGCAAAACTCAGCTGATTATACAGTTGAAAGATGCTGCAGATTACCAGTTGACCTTAATGCGCCCATCTGCCAAAGAAAAAGATATCAAAAGCAGTGGTAAAACTATTGGCGATGGAAATCTAATTATCATTGAAGCAGGTAACTTAGATAAAGGACTTTGGTCATTGAAATTAGGTTGGCGCTCGAACGGGAAAGATTATCTATTTACAAAAGATATTACCATATGAGTTTAATGCCGCTTGCTTTTTTAATGGGTTTTTTGGGAAGTGTGCATTGTGCCGTTATGTGCGGACCAATTGTGCTGGGCTTGCCATTAGACAAAAAAAGTAGTTGGCATAATGTTTTACAGGTATTGTTGTACCAATTTGGCAGAATATCAATTTACGCTTTACTTGGCACTTTGGTTGGTTTGGTTGGCAATACGTTTGCTGTTTTTGCCAAACAAGAAACACTAAGTTTAGTTATCGGTACGCTCTTAGTAGTGTTTACAGTGGCTCAATTAAGTGGTAAATACGTTAGCGCATTTCAAAAACTGCAAAATAAAATGGTAATTCCCATTAGTAAGCTGATGGGCAAAGTTTTTAGACTTCCTTTTTGGGGCTTTTTTGCAGGTATGCTTAATGGTTTAATTCCTTGTGGGATGGTGTATTTGGCTTTAGCCACCGCACTCAATTCTGCTAACTCTCAATCGGGAGCAAGTTTTATGTTGCTTTTCGGCTTGGGTACTACGCCTTTAATGCTTTTCATTTCGCTAGGAGGAGTTTACTTGAAAAAATATTTCAAGTTTAACAGTCAGCAATTGATACCTTGGTTCGCACTTTTTATAGGAGCCTTATTTATTCTTCGCTCTACGAACTTAGATATTCCATTTATATCGCCACATACGCATTCTGCTTACGGAAATGTTGAGAATTGTAGGTGAAGCATTTGTATAAATACGTAAAAAAAATGCGTATTTATCTTAAGCCAATACCTATTTTCGAGTATTCAATTTGTCTATAAAATTTTTCATATTTGTAGTATACGACTTGGGTATGAATAAAAATTACGCTTCTTTCTATTTCATCCTTTTAATGGTTGCTTTGTTGTTCTCATGCGATAAAGGGAATTTAAATAAGGAATTTGGTCAATATGCTGTTGCTATTAATTACAATGGTGATGATTTTATTGAGCTTCATTTTTTAATTGACGGTAAGGGCTGCGGTAAACTTGCTCCTGTACCAAAAGTGAACCCCAGTTATGTAGAGGACTGTAAAATGCTGGGCAAGCCAGATCAATTAACGAACATATTTGTATTAAAAGAAATTACGGTGGGAAAGCACTCGCTAGAAATAAAGACAAATGCAGGTGTTGTTATTAAAACACTAGAATTTGAAATGTTAGATAGGGAATGTGTTTTTCAGGAAACTAATATTGTATTTGATTAAAAAAGGCCAACTGAGCAGTCGGCCTTTCTGTTATATACCTAGTAACATAGAATGTTTATTTAACAATTCTTGCAGTTCGTTAGGGTATAGTGGCTTTTTCAATAATTTTATTACCAGTGGATTCGCTTCTGCTTTCTTAATATCGCCAAAATCCAAAGTCGAAGATAGAATAGCGAGTCTGCAATGATCTAAAAATGGTCTAGGGAAATTTTTATAAATCTCTAAAAACTCAAAACCATCCATTTCTGGCATTTGTATATCTAGCAAAATGAAATCAGGCCATGAATTGGGTTCATCTAGATTTTTATTAATGTAATCAATTCCTTCCGATCCCGATTGGCATAATATGATTTCCTGAAAAAAACCAGATAAATTAATTATTTTATAATTGATTTTTAGATCGATATCATTATCGTCAATCAACAACACTTTTCCTGTCTTATTTGGCATTTGGTATCGTTATTTTAAAGGTTGTACCATCTTCTATATTTGAGCTAACGTTAATAGTACCATTAATCTTATCTAAAGCTTCTTTAACTATAAAAAGGCCTAGTCCACTGCCATGATGCATTTTACCTTTAAAGAACTGCATGAAAATTTTTTCTAGATGCTCTTTAAGTATGCCCATTCCATTATCATTAATGTTGATACTGGCTTTATGTTCATTTACATCAACTTCTATATTTACAGTTTTGTTAGGTTCGTTAGTTTTTTGATATTTTATGGCGTTAGAGATGAGATTACTTAATATCACTTCAATTCTGAAGGCATCACTAATGAATTTAACATTTTGGTTAATAACTACGTTAAATTTTGTGTCTTTATCAGAGTAGGTATGCAGATCAATTAACTCTTGTATAATAAGCCCAAAATTTATTTCACTATGATCAGGAACGTCTTTTGTGTTTTTATAGTATTGTAGCGTTTTTTGGATATAGTAATCGAGCTTGTTAGAACAGGTTTCTATTAGGCCCCAATATTCACCACTCGAGTCATACAAACCTTCCATCTTTACTAGATTTATAATTCCTATTACCGATACCAAAGGCGCTCTTAACTCGTGAGAAATGCTATAAATAAAGCGATTGAGCTCATCATTTGTTTTCTCGAGCTCCGTCATTTTATTTCGCAAATCCATTCTGCCTTTATAGGCATCGTAAGCATTTTTTATGGAGTTGTGGAGTTCTAAGTCATTCCAAGGTTTTGTGATATATCTATAAACATCTCCATGATTGATAGCATCTGCTAGCGCCTCAATGTCTGTATAGCCTGTTAGTAAAATACGTATAGGATCAGGGTGGGTTTTAACCACGCCTTTAAAGAATTCTACACCAGTGGTGTTAGGCATCTTTTGATCGGCAATAATAACATGTATATCTACATTTTGTAAGATAAGCAAACCTTCTGCCGCAGAAATTGCGGTGTATATCTCATACTGTCGTCTAAAACTAGCTCTAAAAGCTTGAAGGTTGTTTTCTTCATCATCTATATATAAGACGCGTACAGTAGGAGTGCTAATCATATAATTGCTATAGTGTATTTACATGCAATATAATAATAAATTCAGTACCTTTTCCAAGCTCCGAATTAACTTCTATATGTCCCTTGTGTTTTTCCATGATGCTGAATACGATAGATAGACCTAGACCTGTACCTTTTCCAATGTCTTTGGTAGTAAAGAATGGTTCAAATATGCGATGTTTCACGTCTTCGCTCATTCCAGTACCTGTATCTTTTATGCTAACGTAAACCTTTTGATTTTCATACCAACTGTGTATGGTTAAAAATTCTTCTTCTTCCTGTACTTCCTTACTCTTTATAGCTTGTACTGCATTCGAAACCAAATTCATGAAAACTTGATTGATTTTACCCGGCATACATTCTACTTTAGGCAAATTGCCAAGATTTTTAACTACTGTAAGGTTGTCGGGAAGAGTGTTTTTAATTAAAACCAACGTAGACAAAAGCCCCTCGTTAATATCAATAGCTTTCATGTCTGTTTCATCAACACGACTGAAATTTCTTAGACTTCTAATAATTTCTGCCGTACGTTTGGCCCCCTCGCTTATACCTGCAAGGAGAGAAGTAATTTCATTGTTAATAAAGCCTAAATCTATTTGACGTTTGTAGGCTTCTATACTTTCTATTTGGGATTTGATGTCTTTTTCAAGATCAATACTTTCATATTTTTTAATGATGTCCCTTAGATCATCAATATCTAATTGCAAAGGTTTTACATTAGAGGTTACGAAGTTGATAGGATTATTAATCTCATGTGCAATACCAGCAGTTAACTGACCTAAGGCTGCCATTTTTTCTGCATCTACTAACTGAGATTGTGTAGATTTTAAATGGTTTAGCGTTTCGTTCAAAGTTTCGTTGGCGTTTTCAAGTTCCTCCGTTCTTACTTTTACTTTACTTTCCAATACAATATTTTGTTCCCTTATTAATTTTTCATTTTCTAGGGAAGCGCTTAATGCTTGTGCTTGTGCTACTTCGTTTTCCTTTTTGAAATAATTGATCTTATCGGCAAGGGCGAATGAAAGTAAAGCGATTTCAGCAATAGTTGATATTTGAAGGATGTATGTAGTATAGCTGTTATAAGGGATAATCTCGTAATCTTTTAAAAGAAACAAAATAACACCCGCAATTAAAATTGACCAAGCAATAAGGTAGAATCTGGCAGGTAAATATTTTTTCTTGAAGTAGATGTTTAACGCTGTATAATAGGCTAGTATACAACTTACGAGTGTGGCTATCTGCATTAAAGCGAAAAACATACTATTCTCATATAATACAGAAAGTATAAGTACAGTAATTGAAAATATCAATAACAACTTATACATGAGCGCTATTTTTGGGAGATATTCCTTTACTTTTAAAAAGCTAGTAGTGAAGAAAATACCAAAGATGAGCGCAACCATAGAAAATATCATCACCGAGTTTTTATGAAGCCACTCGTTATCATGCCAAAAATATTTACTGGTATATCCCATAATTGATATCTGGGTAAGCCAAGTAAATAAAATGTAGCATATGTACAAGACATAATTTCTATCTCTTACACTGAAATAGATGAAAATATGATAGATCAGCATAATCAGGATAGATCCCGTATATAAGCCGTAATTAACATCTTTAGTACTTAGATATTCGTGATTGGAAGAGATGGTTGCAAACTTAATTGGTACGATGAATATTTCTCTAGAGAGTAAATTGAGATATATTTCTGAACCGTTATTGATATAATTGTTGTCTATTTCAAAAAGCCTTACGTTACCTGTTTGGTTAGAATGAGGAACGATTTCCGTTTCGCTTAACTGAATGGTTTTTTCTATTTTCTTTTGTTTTACATAGTAAATAGAGATATTATACAGCCTACTTTGGTCTATAATAAAAGAGTTGATTTGCTGATTATTCAGGTCAGCCGCTTTAATCCATACGTTTTTTTTTCCTAAACCAAGGTTAATGATACTGCTGTTCAGCTTCGTGGATTTCTTGTAATTGATGATCTCATTGATGCTTAACTCTTTATTGTCGGTATGATACAGGTATAAAGTTTGCGCATAGCTTACACTAATATTTGAAATAAAAAATATTAAAATAACTAAGCGGAGTAGTGCCTTTATATAGTTCATATATCAAATAAATCAAAATGTAAGGTAACTTCTTGTCCTTTGGTTGTTGTTATCATCAATTCGCTCAATTTTTTATCTCTTAGTTTTTTGATAATGTCTCTTTCTTCATCTGCGGCATGTGGAAGGTTTTCTATATCCTCTATGATTAGTCCTGTAGCAGTGAGGTCTTCCGCAGGATAATAGAATTTTCCATTAACACCTAATTCTCGCAATACTCTAAAACCAACTCTTAACGAATTTCTATAAGTAGCAGGAGCGCATAAGCCCAACAATTTATCCAATTTAAGGTAATGGGCTAGTGCAATAAATGTTCTTCCTAAATGTATACTTCCAATACCCATTCCTGCAATTTCCCAGGAATTCCATAAACCGCAAAATTCGCCGATTCCTTTGGCTGTATTTGAAGAAACCAGTTCATATATTTTTTCGTCCATGGTTCCTACTGCAGTTTCTATAGGAAGGGGATTAACACCATTTGCTACGTGGATGCGGCCTCCAGCTAGCGCTTTGCCATCTTTCTCGGCCATTACTTGCACTACGTATACATCTGGATTAAGTACCCAATCTATTTTTGCGGATGTGATCTGAGTGATGCCATAAATTTCTAAGACATGTGTATGCCCCTCGATAAACTTCATACAAGCAGCTCTGTCATCAACAGCTCTGAATGCTTTAAAGTACAAGTTTTTTATGGTTGAACTATGCTCTTCCAATGGAGAAAATTTTATTGTTAGACTTTCTGATAGTTCTTTCGGGAGATGCGCTAGCCTTAAAAATTCTAAACATGAACATTGATGTTTGATTTTCTGGCTTGTCAAAAATAAGATTTAGCTCTCTTTCCGTTTTCGTTAGGTAATGTTTTCTTTCTTCAGATAAAGTTAAGCTCTTCTCTATAGAATTTTTGTAAAAAAATAGTAGCGGAACATTTAGTGGATGTATTTGAAAGCCTATAGAGGTAGCGGCAAGCCACATTTTTTCGGCTGCAATTCCACAATTTATCCAAGATGCGACATCATTATTTGGCATGGTAATTAAGCCTACAGCGGAAGAACTGGCAAATTGTTTAGTGAGTAGCCTGTTAAAAGCTCCGCCACCATTAATTACTTCCAGAAAATCGATTACTCGTCTATCGCGAAGTAATTGAATTCCTAATTGATCATTGTTGCTTAGGTCTAACGTATGGATACCTATACCATCTTCTGTAGCATTTGCTTGTTCGGCCGTCCACCGCATTTCTTTGGTGATAAAGTCTTCGTGAGCTTCGGGAATAAATATCCTCAGTAAGTCTGTAGCGGTAGCTATTTCAGCAAGAGATTCAATTTTAGAAGCATCTTTTAAAAATTTTAAGCTAGCACCTTCTGTTTGGGTTACTAATTCGGTGAGGTAATTAATCTGTTCATCAGTAATTTCCGTTTTAGGCGGACTTTTACGGTTGGTATGTCGAAGTGGTATCTGTTTTTCCAAGATGATCTCTTCTTCTGATGCTTTACCGCCGTCCGAAAAACTGAATACTGCTAAGTGTTTCGGCGCAAATTGAGGAGTCAATTTCCATTCTACCTTTAAGTTTTTCACTGCGGCCGCTAAAAGTAGATTTTCTATAGCTGAACCGATGGAAGTATAAGAAGATACAAATTGTGGATCTAGGTAGGCTAGTGCCGAACTTTCATCTAAAAACAGATGTAGTTTTTTATTTTGATAGTGCAATCTCCAAGGTTGATTGTTGCCTCCAGAAGGAGCGTTTTTAACGGCTTCAACAATATGGTCTAACTCTTCGCTAGAAAGCTCTCTCTCGCTGTCGCTTACCAGATTATCTGTCTGGGTTTCTTTAATGAAAGAATCAAGATCGCTTATTGTAAGTGGTGCGGCTACCGATTCTATTTCCTTATTATTATCTTTTTCTGTGGTAGGGTCGGCAATTAATTCATCTAAATCCAAGAAGAATCTACCCGAAATCTTTAAGCTATTAAGTAATATTTTTCTGGAAAGGTCAGCACTTACGCCACCGCCAAAAGTTACTGCACTGGCTAATTGGGGCCAAGTTGTAATAGAAGTCATCAATTCTAATGCAGATGCCTTCATTCTTGGAGATAGCGTCTCTAATCCAGTTACCGCAGTTATGTATGGCACTTTTTCGTCAAAGGTTTTTAGTTCTTTAAACTTATTCATGTCTAGGTGATCAACCATGCCATGTAAAATAGATCTTTGTGGATCGAGATCAAATCTTTCAATGTCAATTGTACCACGATCACTTCCTTCCATTAAAACAGGAATCTGAAGTTCTTTGGCGATCTTTCTGGCATTTATCTTGATATCGAAACTATCACATTCATCTATCAATAGATCTAATGTACCGTTTGCACTTAAAAAATCTCTGATGTTATCATTGGTAATGCCGCTATCATAACAAACTACCTTTAAAAATGGGTCTATCTCCGCTATTTCTCTTGCAACAATTACCGTCTTTTTAAGTGTTATATTTTGTACGCCAGTTCTGATTCTATTGATGTTACTTAAGTCTAATTCATCAAAATCAGCAATACGTAATTCTCCGAAACCACGCTCCATCGCCAGTGTTAGCGAAACAGATTGACCAACAGACAATCCAATTACTCCAATCTTTTTGGTGGCAAGAATTTGTTGTTCCTCTTCAGTGATTTTATGCTTGTTTCTGTTGGTTCTTACAATAACAAATTCAGCTTCATCTAATAGATGTACCAGCTTGCTAGACCAAGGATAATATACCCAAACCCCGTACTCGTCACTATTTTTTAACCTCTGTTCTACCAGATCTGTTAAATCACTTTTAGGGAGCGTTGAATTAAGTGGACTCAAGCATTTCAAAAGCTCGGCTACTTGTTCTCTAATAGTGTCAAAAACCTGTAGTTTGCTATCTTGAGCTAGAATTTCTGAGAGCTGTATATGATCTTCATTATTGGAGAGCCTTAGGATTAAGGGCTTATATATATCTTTGCTTTTTTTCGTCTGCACAATGAGCGCATGCAACGGGGAGAAATCGGCTTGTTTGTTATACATTCTTTTGCTCTAAATATTAATTTTCGACATAAAAAGTGGTTTTTCATAGCTAAAAGACTAAATTAGTTTTTTAGAATTACAATAAAAAAGTATTTTTAACTTTTTATTAGCAGAAAAATGATAGCGAATATTCTTTACGTTGATGATGAGCCACATAATCTAAGTGCTTTTGCAGCAACTTTCCGTAGGTTGTATAAAGTTTTTACCGCAGAGTCTGCAGAAGAGGGTCGAAAGATCTTAGATGCGGAAGATATTCAGGTGATTATTACGGATCAGCGCATGCCTAAAACTACAGGTGTTGAATTTTTAGCGTCTATTTTAGAAAAGCATCCGAATCCAATTAGAATGATTTTAACTGGTTATACTGATATAGATGCTGTAATAGATGCCATTAATAAAGGTCAGGTTTATCGTTATATCCAAAAGCCTTGGATGGAAGAAGATTTGAGAATTAACATTGATAAGGCGATTGAGATATATACCCTCAGAAAAGAAAATAAAGAATTAACAGAAAAGCTTTTACTTGCTAATCAGCAACTAGAATTTATAGCCCGTCAGAACTTACTATCTTAAGATGGTTTAATAGGTATTTGCCGATACACTTTGCCATTTTACCGATACTTGTTTATATTGTGCCTACTATGTAACTACTTTCAAAACTTATTGGAAGAGCAACAGCTACCTAATATGATTTCTATTGTGAAATGAAATGAAAAACAAATTTTTGCTCGTTGTACTAGGATTGTTCTTTTGGAGCAATATAGGTCTGTATGCGCAATCTAGTTCTAATAAAGGCACGGATTTTTGGGTAGCTTATGCCGGTCACATAGATGGTCTTTTGTCCAGAATGACTTTGTTTCTTTCTTCTGATGTAGCGACAACTTATCAAGTTAAATCTGGTAATACTATTATAGCGAGCGGTAACATTGCAGCAAATATAGTTACGCCGGTATTTATTGATCCTAATCAATTCAATAATGTTTATATAGGATCTTCTGATGTTTTGGAAATAAACAAAGGTATTAATGTAACTTCAGCCAAGGCCATATCATTATATTGTGTGATTTCTAATAATGCGAGAACTGGCTCTTCATTAATTTTACCCACTTCGGCTTTAGAGCAAGAGTATTATGTTTTTTCTCAACAAAATGGCGGAAATTCAAACGCATCAACATATTCTGAATTTACTATAGTTGGTGTGAAAGATGGGACTATAGTAGAGATCACACCTACGCAAGGCAATAGAAATGGAACAAAATTGGCTAATTCTACATTTCAGATTACATTAAATAAAGGCGATGTATACCAATATCAGGCAATAAATGATTTAACGGGAACTCGAATTAGGGCAACTACTGGGTGTACGCCCATTGCAGTTTTTTCTGGAAACACTTGGGCAGCCTATTGTGAGGCTGGAAGTAGTAGGGCACCGAATGGCGGAGACAACCTGTATCAGCAAATGTTCCCTGTTACAGCTTGGGGGAAAAACTTTGTTTCGGCTCCGTTTTATAATACTTTAAATGGGAATACGGATATTATCAAAATTATCGTTTCTGAAGATAATACGACCTTAACTATAAATGGAAGTACTACAACAGCTAACGGAACTGCTCTATCTAATCCTTACAGAAAAGGAAGTGTAGTCACTTTTTATACTAATCAGCCTAATGTAATCAAGGCAACTTCACCTATTGCAGTAGCACAGTACCAAACTTCGCAAACTTGTAATTTATCTAATAGTGCCCAAACTAATATGGGCGGGCCTTATCAAGGTGATCCCGAGATGACGGTTTTGAATCCTATTGAGCAGACTTTAAAAGATATAGCAGTATATTCAAGGTTAAACAGCGTTTCAGGAGTTAATACCAATATAGCTAAGTATTTTTTAAATATCATTATTAAGACTGTAGATATAGCAGGTTTTACACTTGATGGTGCTGCCATTTCCAGTCAGTTTAAACCTATTGCGGATGGTGAATATAGCTATGCTGTTGTTGATGTTACTAACTCCTCAGACCAGCATCGTCTAATTGCTAGTGGGGGATTTGTGGCAATTGCCTATGGTTATGGTCAAGTGGAATCTTATGCTTATTTGGCAGGTACCGATTTAAAAAACTTAAAAAGTAATATTGAGGTATTTTCTAGTGGAGGTACAGTGGCTTCTAGTAACTTCTGTATGGGAACCAGTTTTGATTTTGTATTGAAGCTGCCTTATATCACCGATAAAGTAACTTGGAACCTTAATAGCGGAGCCAAAGTGGAAGCATTAAGTACACCAAGCTATACTACCAAGGTTGAAGATGGAGTGACTTATTATTTATATCATTACTCATTATCGTCTTCTTATTTTGCAACTTCAGGAAGCTACTTATTGAAAGTATTAATACAAAAACCAGCTTCGGCTATTTGTGCCACTGATGAAGAAATCTTTACCACTTTTGATGTTTTTTCTCCGAATTTTACTTTGCCAACAGAGGCCTGTATTAATACCGATGTTCAGTTTACAGATACGTCTCCAAAAAATGGAGGCAATATAAAAACATGGAGTTGGGATTTTGGTGATGGAGGTACTTCAAATCTTCAAAACCCCAAACATAAATTTTTAACTGTTGGAACCAAAACTATTAAGTTAACTGTAGTTACAGATATTGGATGTAACCTTTCTACTACCAAGACCATTAGTATTTTGGCTCAGCCGAAGTCGGCATTTACGGCAGTTGGACCATTTTGTATCAACTCAACAATTCAGTTTAATAACGAAAGTACTTTTGTCAACTCTAATATTGCCAGCCAAACTTGGGATTTTGGAAATGGTAAGCCATTATCTTCTGTAAAATCTCCAACAACAACTTATGCCGCCGCTGGTATTTATACTGTAAAATTAATTTCAGTTTCTTCTGCTGGCTGTGCTGATACGATTTCTAAAGCAATAACTATCTATGAAACTCCAGAGATTACATTTAACGATCCAGGGTCTTGTGTAAGTGATCTTGTTCAGTATGAAGCAACTGCGGTTAAGGGGACTATAGTTTCCTGGCTTTGGGATTTTGGCGATGGTTCTAATGACCTGGTGCAAAAAGCGTTGCAGAAACCAACACATAAGTATACTTCAACTGGTACTTATACGGTAAAACTAATAGGTACTTCAGAGCGTGGTTGCCCTGTTACCTTTACCAGGCAGGTAGTAATTAGTGGAAGTAATCCGAATACTATTTTTGAAGTTAAAAATCCAACGAAACTATGTGCTAATACTGAAGTTTCTTTTGAGAATAAAAGCACCATTGGCTTTGGTAACATTACCAAAATAGAATGGATATACGATTATAAAGTAGGAGGAACCAATGCTGTAGAAACAGATAATACTCCTACTTCAGGAAAAATATATACACATAAATATCCTAATACAGCCGTTAAAACGGATTATAAAGTAGTAATGAGGGCTTATTCTGGGCAAGTATGTTTTACAGAGTCAACGCCAGTAACTGTGAGCATATATCCTGCGCCTGTTGTAAAATTTGATGCAATTGATGCACTATGTGAAAATGATAATCCAGTTCAATTAATTGCAAAGGAAGAGAATAATGTGCCAGGTACTTATTTATTTTCGGGTACAGGGGTTTCTGCTACTGGTTTATTCAATCCTAAAGTAAGTGGCCCTGGGAGTTTTAACATCAAATATACTTTTAATGCGACTAATGGCTGTTTAGAAGAAAAGAATATCAATGTTGCCGTAGACAAACTTCCTTTAGTAACTATGCCTTCAAATATGGATATCTTGAAAGGTGGGGAAAAGGTGATTGATGTAATAGCAGTAGGAACTAATTTAACCTATAAATGGATTCCATCAGAAGGTTTAAGTGCAGATGACATATTAAATCCAATAGCAAAGCCAGAAAAAACAACCAAATATACGTTGACTGTTACCTCCAACAGCTGCGAGTTGGTGTATGAATATTTGGTGACTGTGCACGAAGAACCTGTCATTCCAAATGTTTTTAGTCCAAACGGAGATGGTAAAAATGATCTATGGAGTATCAAATATTTAGAAACGTTGACAAAGGGTGATATCATGATATTTAATAGATATGGCCAAAAAGTTTTCAATGCTTCACCATATAATGTACCTTGGGATGGAAAATTAAATGGAACCGATTTGCCAATTGGAGTATACTATTATATTATCGAACCAAATAATGGGAAGAAAAAATACACAGGATCAGTTACGATATTAAGATGAGGAAAATAATTGTCTTTATATGTTTTAAACTGATGTTGGGTACTGCTTTTGCTCAACAAAGACCACATTATTCGCAATATTTACAAAATATGTCGGTCTTAAACCCTGCCGTAACCGGTCTTAATAGTGGTATGGATTTTAGAATGGGTATACGTACACAATGGCAAGGCCTAAAAGATGCTCCAAAAACGGGATATATTACCTTTAGTATGCCAGTATCTTTTGGTGGAGATATGGCTAATTATAGAGCTAGCGATTTAGGGGTAACCGAGCCAGAAACTAAGGATGACATGTTTGATTACAATTCATCTATGTCTCACCATAGCTTTGGTTTGTTGTTTTTGAATGACAAAACGGGGCCGTTAAATAGGGTGACCGGTAATTTAACTTATGCCTATCATATAGCCATTGGCGATAGAACTAATCTTTCCATAGGTGTTGGTTTAGGAGTGAATAGATTAGGGCTAAATACACAGGCACTTGTTTTTGATGAAGTAGACGATCCAGTAGTTGGAACATCTGCAGAAATTAACAAATATACACCAGATCTTAACGCAGGTGTATATCTCTATGGGGCGAATTTTTATTTGGGGGTGTCCATGCAGCAAATCATTAAAAATAAGCTTGCGTTCGATGGAGACTATACAGTTGGAAAGGAAGTAGCACACTATTTCGCAACGGCAGGATATAAATTTTGGATAAATAACGATTTTTCCGTTACACCATCAGTAATGCTAAAAGTGGTAAATCCATTACCGAAAGCATTTGATCTAAACTTAAAGTTCGCCTACAGAGACAATTTTTGGATAGGAGGGGGATACCGTAAAAATGACGCTTTCTTTGGTAACATAGGTTTTAATGTAGCAAGGGTTGTAGGTTTAGGATATGCCTATGATTATACTACCTCAGAATTGAGTTCCGTTTCTTCAGGCTCTCATGAGTTGAGCTTAAGAGTGCTATTTTAACTTTGAATATCAGTATATTGTGTATTAAAGTTTGGTGTTAGAAAACCGTAAATGAAAGCGTTTCATTATTTTATCATATTTATTGTTGCTTGCTTTGGTTTCTCAAACACACTAAGGGCACAAAATATTTCTAACGAAGGCACCGACTTTTGGGCTGTTTTTCCAACGCATGATCCTAGCAGTGGGCAGCTAGCAAACATGAATATCTTTATTACCTCTAAAACCACTTCGGAGGTTACCGTAAGCTGTGGTAGTTATACAGAAACTAAAGCTATTCCTGCTAATACAGTTGTAGTGTTTGCCGTACCCAGAGCCAATTCGTATATAGAATCTGCAGACGCAAATAAGAATCTAACCAATAGAGGTATACATGTTAAGGTTACTGCGGGCAAACCGCCCGTAGCTGTTTATGCGCACGTTTATGCAGGAGCCAGGTCTGCAGCATCGTTAATTTTACCTTTTGATGCATTAGGACAGAAATATTATTCCATGAATTATACTCAAGATTCCAATGGGCGTAATTTTTTGGTTTTGGTAGCTGCAGAAGATAATACAAAGCTATTTTTAACAGAAAAGAATGGGACGGTAAAAACCATTACGCTCGCTAAGGCTGGAGATGTTTACGAGTACCTCGCTACAAACACTACAGATTTTACAGGCGTTTATGTTACGGTAGATGAGGTAAGTTCAAAGTGTAAGCGGTTTGCTGCTTTTTCGGGAAGTACATCGTTGTCTATTCAATGTACAAATTCGAGAGATCCCTTGTTTCAGCAATTGTATACAACCAATAGTTGGGGCAAAACTTATGCGGTTGCACCTTTTTTTAACCGACGTTTTATTGTAAGGGTATTAGCACAAGAAAACACTACCAAAGTAAATATCAATGGAGTAATTGTAACGCTTAATAAAGGACAGTTTTATGAAAGTACTACACTAACTGAAGGGACAATGATTACTGCAGATAAATTGATAAGTGTCGCTCAGTATTCTTTAACGCAAAATTGTTCTTCCATAAGCGGAGGTAACTTGATTGGCGATCCAGATATGATCTTATTGAATCCGGTAGAATTTAGCATCAAAAAAATCACTCTGTTTTCTTCAGATCAACAAGCGATAGTTGAAAAATACATTAATGTAGTAATTAAAACTAGTGCAAAAGCTACATTCAAAATTAATGGTGCGGCAGTAACTAATGGTACTTGGAGGACTTTTTCGGCAAATGCTGATTACTCATTTATACAGATACAAGTTAATCAACAAAGTTTAACTTTAAGTGCTGATGACGGTTTCAATGCTATAGCATATGGTTTTGGAAACGCTGAATCTTATGGCTATTCTGCTGGAACAAGTTTGGCCGCTAATCAGTACCTAACAGTAATTAATAAAAGTACTAACGAAGAACATAGTAATGCTTGTATTGGCGAAAATGCCGATTTTAAGATCACAATGCCCTATGTGCTTAATAAGATTGTGTGGAAATTTGATGATGGAACGGCTAACTATGAGGATAATACGCCGATGCCAGTAGTTAGAGTGGTAAATGGAGAAACATTATATGACTACATCGCACCCGTAAATAAATCTTTTAATACCGCTGGGCAAAGAGTGATTAAAGCAACTGGTTATTTCGCCACAGATGCAAATAGTTGTTTTGGAAGTAGCGCAGACTTTGAATTCACTTTTAACGTTAATCCACCTCCTACAGCTAGTTTCGATGCTATTTTACAATCTTGTGCTCAAACAGAAGTTGCTTTTACAGATAAAAGTGTTTCGAATGTAACCGATAAGGTAGTTAATAAATGGATTTGGGATTTTGGTGACGGTTCTGCTATCGTTAATGAGAAAAATCCAACGCACACTTTTACCACTGCTGGTACATTTAACGTAAAACTAAGTGTGATAACAGAAAATGGATGTGGCTCAGAAATCTTTACCAAGGATATCCGCATTTTTGCGCTTCCAGTTGCCAAATTTATCACCAACACACTGTGCGAAAAGCAGACTGTTAGATTTGAAGATCAGTCTACCTCAACAGATGGTCAAATTTTGGGTTGGCGGTGGGACTTTGGTGATGGGGCAACTTCAAGAGATCGTAATCCGGAACACACCTATGCTACCAGTGGTGATTATATTGTAAAGTTTACTGCAATCTCAGAATATGGATGCGAGAAAACCCTTACGAAAACCATAAAGGTTAATGTGATACCGGCTGTAGACTTCGAGATTCCAAATTTTTGCTTGGCTGACGGAATGGCCGTGTTTACAAATAAAAGTGAGATCACTACTAATGATCAGCTTACCTATTTATGGAATTTTGGCGATGCTTATGCTACAGTGCAACGACCAAATACCTCTACGCTTAGAAATGGCGAACATATTTATACTAGAAGTGGATTGTACGAAGTTACGCTGATTGTTAAATCAGCGGCCGGTTGTGCTGTAATTGTTAAAAAGCAATTTAGGGTAAATGGCAGTATACCTAGAGCAGCCTTTGAAGTGCAAAATCAGAACAGTTTATGTACCAATAAGCTAGTGGTTTTTAAAGATAAAGCTACCGTGGATTTTGGTGAGATCACTAAAATAGTTTGGTTTTTCGACTACGGCAACAAAACAACTCCCGATATTGTAGATGAGCAACCAAATTTGAGAGCAGGTAATGTAAAAGAATATACCTATACATACCCGGTCTTTAATAATGTGCAAAGTAAAAGCTACATTGTAAAAATGCAAGTATATTCGGGTGGTTCATGTGTGAGTGAGGAAACCAAAACGATTACAATATATCCAGAGGCAATAGTAGATTTTTCACTTCAGTCTACGTGTTTAACTGATGGTAAAGCAAATTTCAATAATTCATCTAGCTATGCAGTAACTAATGCAACTTTAAATTATTTATGGGATTTTGGAGATAGCAATTCAAATGCTCAAAATCCTAATACTTCGACAGAGAAAAACCCATTTCATAAATATACTAGAGCAGGTAGATATAGTGTATCCTTAACGGTTACCAGCCCATATAGTTGTTCAAAAACTGTGATTAAAGAGATTACAATTGACGGGGCTATTCCGGTTGCCGATTTTGAAGTTAAAAATAACAATGCCTTATGTAGTCAAGTACCGGTAGTTTTTGATGATAAAACAACATTGGCATTCGGGAATATCACGAGGGTAGATTGGTTCTACGATTTTGCGAATTATCCCAGTTTGGTAGAAACGGATTTAAATCCAGGTGCAAGCATTAATCCAAAAACTTACACGCATCAATATCCAGTATTTAGCTTTCCTTTTACAAAGAGTTATGTAGTGAAGATGGTAGCTTATTCGGGTATTACCTGTGTTGCTACAGTGCAAAAGACAATCACGTTAAAAGCTTTGCCCGATATCAATTTTGCGGCAACTATGGAGATTTGCATGGAAGCACCAAACAAGCAGTTGTCAGCCGCCGAAAAAAATGCCATGCCAGGTACAGGTGTTTTTAGTGGAGCAGGCGTAAGTGCTAATGGGCTTTTTAATCCAATGAGGGCGGGAGTGGGTGTACATGCCATTAAATATACATTTACCATAGCCAATGGCTGTACTTTGGAGAAAACTCAAATGATTACCGTAAATGAAACACCAACGGTAGATGCAGGCGATGATAAGACAGTATTGGAAGGCGGGCAAGCGACATTATCGGCCACTGCTTACGGAATAGGGTTGAGATATAAGTGGTCGCCATCTACTGGATTAGATAGAGATGATGTATTAAATCCGATAGTTCGTCCAACGGAAGATATGACTTACAAGCTTACAGTTACTAGCCAAAGTGGCTGTGTGCAGATAGATGAGGTTAATGTTAAACTACTTCGTAATTTAGAAATACCCAATGCCATTACACCGAACGGAGATCATATTAACGACGACTGGAAAATCAAATATATTGATAGTTATCCGGCTGCAACAGTAGAAATCTATGATAGAGCGGGTCAAAATGTCTATAAAAATAAAGGTTATCTAAAACCTTTCGATGGTACATTTAATAATCATCTTTTACCTATGGGTACTTATTATTATATTATTAATTTAGCCATAGGGAAAAAACCAATTACGGGTACGCTCACAATTATTAGATAATGTTATTTAGGTATATCAGTTGCTTTTTATTCATAATTACTATACCAGCTTTTTCACAGCAGCGACCGCAGTACACGCAGTATATCTTCAATAATTACCTGTTAAACCCAGCTTTAAGTGGTATTGAAAATTATATGGACGTAAAAGTTGGCCATAGATCTCAATGGGCTGGGATAGAGAATGCACCAAAAACCTCTTTCTTATCCGCTCATTGGAATTTAAGTGACAACTATCTTTGGCGAAATCCATTGTCTTTGCCAGAAAAGGGTGATGATCCGCAAAGCAGAAGTTACACACAAAATTACATGTCCTCGCCAGCACATCACGGAATGGGAGTAATGGCAGTGAGTGATAAAGCAGGACCTATATCTAGGTTTGATGCTGGAATTACCTATGCTTATCATTTACAATTGAGTGGCATGAATAACCTGGCTGTAGGGATATACGCAGGCGTTAGTCGTATTACTTTAGATTTAAGTGCTATTAAGTTGGAAACAGCTATAGATCCAGCATTGGCAAGTACCGCATCTAGTCAATTTAACCCTGATTTAGGAATGGGCTTATGGTTTTATGGAGCGAGATTTTTTGCTGGAATGTCTGTACAACAGATTTTACCACAGAAATTTGTACTAGATAATAGCGCAAACTTAGAAGCAGGTAAGGCCGTGCCGCATTTATTTCTTACTTCTGGATATAAATTGTTTATAGATGAACAGATTTCTGCTGTGCCATCTTTTATGCTAA
This sequence comes from Flavobacteriaceae bacterium PS02338, assembly GCA_029959615.1. Classification (GTDB taxonomy): domain Bacteria; phylum Bacteroidota; class Bacteroidia; order Sphingobacteriales; family Sphingobacteriaceae; genus Pedobacter. The sequence goes on from JASCOD010000002.1 coordinate 133,029, forward strand.
AGAGGGTAGAAGGTTTGCCAGTGTCGCTCGATGCAAATATCAAGTTTGACTATAAGGATAAAATATGGATTGGCGGTAGTTATAGAAAATCTGATTCATTTTCTGCAATGCTTGGCTTCAATTTCAAAAACGTAGTTAATTTAACCTACGCTTACGATTTGACTACATCAGCATTAAATACCATATCTAGTGGCAGTCATGAAATTGTATTAGGTTTCCAGTTAAACAATGCTTATCAAGTATTTAGCGGAGGCAGATCATGGAGATAGCTTAAAGCTCTTTCCTTAATCTTGCAACAGGGATGTTCATTTGCTCCCTATATTTTGCTACCGTTCGCCTTGCAATGTTATAACCATGCTCCTTTAAGATATCGGTTAAACGTTCATCAGCAAGTGGCTTTCGCTTATCTTCCTTGCCGATACAGTCTTCCAAAATTTTCTTAACTTCTTTGTTAGAAACTTCTTCTCCACTTTCAGTTTGGATAGCTTCAGAAAAGAAAGACTTCAATAGGAAGGTGCCGAATTCAGTTTGCACATATTTCGAATTTGCCACCCTAGATACCGTAGAAATATCCATATCGATTTTATCTGCGATATCCTTTAAAATCATGGGACGTAACTTGCGTTCATCTCCTGTTAAGAAATAGTCATACTGGTAATGCATGATGGCATTCATTGTTTTCAGCAATGTTTGTTGCCTTTGTTTAATAGCGTCAATAAACCATTTTGCTGAATCTAATTTTTGTTTCACAAACTGTACAGCCTCTTTCATTTTTTTATCTTTTTGAGAAGCTTTGTCGTAGTGATCAAACATATCCATGTAAGAGCGACTTACACGTAGTTCTGGCGCATTCCTTGCATTTAAAGTAAGTATTAATACACTGTCGTTATTCGAGATGTGAAAATCAGGAATGATCTGTAACTGTTTAGTTGTAACTTGATTAGAATCACCCGGTTTTGGGTTGAGACGTAAAATTTCGCCAACTACATCCTTTAATTCTTCACTGTTAAGTCCAACTGCTCTTTCAAGTTTATCGTAGTGTTTTCTGGTGAATTCATCTAAATGGAATTCTACTATTTCAATTGCCTTTTTTATCAGCGGGTTTGTCGCGTCTTTTCTTCTCAACTGCAAGGTTAAACACTCCTGTAAGTCTCTAGCAGCAATTCCTGCGGGGTCAAAGCTCTGTATCAACTTTAGCATTTCCAGTACATCTTCTTCTTCCACCATCACGTTCTGAGAGAAAGCCAAGTCATCAATCATAGAGGTAATAGGCCTACGTAAATAACCATCGTCATCTAAACTGCCTATAATTTGTTTACCTACAATAAAGTCTTGATCCGAAAGTGGAATTAAATCTAATTGTTGCTGTAAACTCTCAAAAAAAGTGGTTTCAATTGCAATTGGAGTTTCTTTTTTATCTTCCTCGTCATCGCCGTTATTATAAGAAGTACTGTAGTCATTGGTGTTATCGTCTTGTAGGTAATCGTCTACATTGAATTCATCCATACCAGTATCTTCACTACGGTCGCCGTCGAAATCGTCTCTATCTTCCTGTAAATCGTCGTATTCTCCTTTAGGTTCGTCTAAGGTCATTAAACTAGAGTCTTCTAAGGCCGGATTTTCTTCTAATTCTTCCTTTATGCGTGCGTCTAAAGCTACGGTTGGAACCTGCAACAATTTGATAAACTGAATTTGTTGTGGTGATAATTTTTGTAATAGCTTCTGTTGAAGATGTTGTTTTAGCATAAAAGGGAATAACGAGTTTTCAAAAATAAACAAATGCTTTATAATTTTGTTGGTTAATTTGATTAATTAATGTTCTTTTGACTAAGTTTACATTAACTAAAAAAAATATTCGTCTAACTAAAACAACATTTATATGGGATTTGTAAAAGAATTTAGAGAGTTTGCGGTAAAAGGCAATGTAATGGATTTGGCTGTCGGTGTAATTATTGGTGGAGCGTTTGGGAAAATAATCGATAGCGTAGTAAAGGATTTAGTGATGCCAATTGTGTCTGCTATTATAGGACAACCTGATTTTAGCCAATTATATATAGTTTTGAAAGGAGAAGTGCCTGCTAATATGGCTTTAGAAGAAGCAAGAAAAATACCTGAAACTTCTATTTTTGCTTACGGTAACTTTATTACTGTTGCAATTAATTTCTTTTTATTAGCGCTAGTAATTTTTGTTATGGTAAAAGGCATAAATAGCCTCAAACGTAAAGAGGAAGCTGCACCAGCCGCTCCACCAAAGCCAACCAAAGAAGAGATTTTACTTACAGAAATTAGAGACTTACTTAAGAATAAATAATTTATTTACTTACTAAAGAGACGTTGGCTGTAATCTTAACCAACGTCTCTTTTTAATTTCCTCCAGAATTTAAAATGAAAAGATTAATTCTAGCATTAATATTGATGTCATCGACCTATTTATATGCTCAAAATAAAGAAGAGCAAAGTTTGAACACCGCAGTAGAAAAGTTGAAAAATGCAATGATTAGTGGAGAAAGAAAGGCATTGGAAGAAGTAGCTAGCGATGACTTAAGTTATGGGCACTCTGGTGGAAAAATAGAAGACAAGTCAGCTTTCGTAGAAGCAATTGCTAATGGCAAATCAGATTTTGTAACCATTGATTTAAAAAATCAAACAGTAAAGATAACTGGAAAAACCGCAATAGTACGCCATGAGCTGCACGCAACAACCAATGATGGTGGAAAATCTGGTGAAGTGCATTTGGGTATCATGCTTGTTTGGCAGAAACAAGGCAAAGATTGGAAATTGCTAGCTAGGCAGGCTTACAAGCTTCCTCACTAATTTATCTATCTGATAAATAAATCAGTATCTAGTACTTTTTTCTCGAATTCTTCCACAGGATATTTTGCTTCGATAAGTCTTAGGAGCATTTCGGTAGCTAATCTTCCGATTTCGTAAGCAGGTTGTCTAACAGAAGTTAAGGATGGATTAAATAAGTCCAACACATCTGAATTACTGAAGCCAGCGATAGCCATATCTTCGGGCACTGCTATTTTTAAGTTTTTAAATACACTTAAACAGCCTGTGCTTAATCTGTCGCCTGCTACGAAAATGGCATTTGGCTTATCTTTTAGCGCTACTAATTCCTTAATGGCAGTTTCGGTTTCTTCGTACAACATTCCACCATGTGGACAATACTTCACATATTCTTCTTTAAATTCAATGCCATGGTCGGCCAAAGCCTTTTTATAGCCAGATAATCTTTCTATGCTAATAGATAGATGACTTGAACTGGTTAAATGTGCTACTTTCTTGTGCCCAGATTTGATAAGATGACTTGTGGCATTGTAAGCACCTTTTTCATTATCAGCAATTACCTTGTCGGTAATAATTTCATCCGCTACGCGATCAAAGAAAACGATAGGTAGTCCTTTATCGTGAAGCGATTTGATATGAGAAATATCTTCTGTTTGAGAGGATAGCGAAATCAATAGGCCATCTACAGATCTAGAGGCCAAGTGGTTTACGTTGATTACCTCACGTTCGTAAGACTCGTGCGTTTGAGAAATGATTACGTGGTAACCCTTGTCGTAAGCAATAGATTCTATTCCATCTACAGCCTGTGAAAAGTAGCTATTGGCCACTTCGCTTACCACAACGCCAATAGACTTGCTTCGTCGTTCTTTTAAACTTAAGGCAATAGGATTGGGCTTGTAACCTATTTGTTTGGCATATTCCGTAACCAATTTTTTTGTCGCTGGACTAATCTCGTAGGTATCTCTCAATGCTCTTGATACGGTTGAAGTAGAAAGTCCAAGTGCTTTGGCAATATCTTTTATGGTAACGGGCTCAAACATGCTTTGCGGTGTAAATTTACGTAGGTTGCTATCTCAAAAAGGCATCTCAAAAATAGCACTATTTATCTATAGTATTAAAGATATAATTTTTGCACGAGTTTGGCAACGTTATCGGGAACGATTGCATAAATTTATACTAGATCAATAAATGCATATTCTAAAAAAACGTTGTAGAATTGTTAAAGGATGGCTTTAAGGCTATTCTTGCATATAACCAAATTTTAACCATATTGTATGAAAAAAATCTTGCTGTTTTTTTGTGTATTGGCTATTGGCATTCAGCTAGTTCAAGCGCAAACGAGGTCAGTAACAGGAAAGGTAACCGAAAAGGCTACCGGATCTCCAATTCCTGGTGTAGCCGTAACAATTAAAGGAACAAAAAATGCTGTATCTACCGATGGTAATGGTATTTACAAAATTGCAATTCCATCTACTGGAAATGTTGTTTTAGTATTCAATTCCATAGGCTTTAATAATGTAGAGGAAACTATTGGCTCAAAAAGCCAAGTAAACGTAGCTTTAACAGAAAGTGCAACTACGCTTAACGAAGTGAAAATTGTAAATATCGGTTATGGAACTGTTAAGCGTGAAGCAATTACAGGTGCTGTTTCTTCTGTTGGTGCTGCTACCATTGCCGCTGCTCCAGTTGCATCGGCATTAGAAGCCATTCAAGGTCGTGTTGCAGGAGTAAACATTGCTTCAACCGAAGGTTCTCCTGATGCAGAAGTAAATGTTAGAGTTAGGGGTGGAGGTTCAATTACGCAAAGTAATGAGCCATTATACATTGTAGATGGCTTTCCAGTAAATTCTATTACTGACATCGCTCCACAAGATATTGAAAGTATAGATATTTTAAAAGACGCGTCTTCTACAGCAATTTATGGTGCTAGGGGTGCAAATGGAGTAGTGTTGGTAACGACTAAGAGTGGTAAAGATGGAAAGACAAGTATCTCTTACAATTTATTTGGTGGATTCAGAAAAATTGCAAAGACATTAGATGTTTTAAGTCCTTATGATTATGTGACTTGGCAGTATGAAAGAGCATTGTTGGATAATTCAATTTCTGACTACACAAAATACTTTGGCAATTATCAAGATATTGATTTGTACCAAAATATGCCAGTAAATGATTGGCAGAATTTAGTTTTCGGACGCACAGGTAATACGATTAATCACAATTTGAGTATTATGGGTGGCAGCGATAAAACTAAGTATAGCCTTAGCCATAACTATGTAAAAGATAATGCCATCATGCAGCTTTCGAGCTATCAAAGGCAAAACATTAACTTTAAGTTAAATCACAAGTTATATAGTAATTTAACTTTAGACTTCGGTTTAAGATATGCAGATACAAAAACTAAAGGTGGTGGCGCCAACGAGGTAAGGGAAATTTCTTCTGCAGATTCTCGTTTAAAGTTTGCAATGTTATATCCACCTTTCCCGGTACCAGGATTAACCACAACAACAGATGCCGATGATGATTTCAACCTATATAATCCTTTGGTATCTATTGCGGATAATGATCAATATGTAAGTCGTAAACAATATAATATCAGCGGTTCGATCACTTATGATATTCTTAAAGATTTAAAATTTAGATCTGATATCGGTTATGATGCTTACCGAAATGATCAGGATCGTTTTTATGGCCGTACTACTTATTATGTAAGAAACGTGCCCGCTTCAGTAAATCAGAATTTACCAGCATTAATACTAACAAATACAAATAGAAATACCATAAGAAACACCAACACGTTAAATTATAATTTAAAAAAGATGTTGGGTGCCGATCATAATTTAACTGTTTTATTAGGACAAGAGTATTTGCAAATTGAAAATGCGGTACTAACAAATGTGGTTCATGGTTTTCCGGCAACTTTCAGTTTTGATGATACTAGAAAATTCACCACTCAAGGTATGCCTAACTCTGTAGATAACAACTTTTCTCCAGATGATAAATTGTTATCTTTTTTTGGTCGTGCTAATTATGATTATAAAGGTAAATATTTGTTGAGTCTAGCTTTTAGAGCAGATGGATCTTCTAAATTTACCGAACAAAATCGTTGGGGTTATTTTCCATCGGTTTCTGGAGCTTGGCGAATTATTCAAGAAGATTTTATGAGCAGTACAAAATCATGGTTGTCTGATTTAAAAATAAGGGCAAGTTATGGTACAGCGGGTAATAACAATATTCCTCCTGGGCAAATTGTAGAAGCTTTTCAAAATACTACCACAACTTGGATTAATGGAGCTAATAGCCTTTGGTCGTTACCTAAAATCATGGCTAATCCAGATTTGAAATGGGAAACAACTGTTTCTCGTAACGTAGGTATAGATTTCGGCCTATTCGGTTCTAAAATTACAGCAACTGCTGATGCTTACATCAATAACACAAAAGATTTATTAATCGAATATCCTATTTTAGGAGTTGGCTACGATTCGCAATATAGAAATATCGGCGAAACACAAAATAAAGGTTTAGAATTCGGAGTTAACTATCGTGCAATACAAAAGAAAAATTTCGATTTAGGATTTAACGCAAATATTTCTTTCAACCGTAACAAAGTAGTTTCGCTGGGTAGCATCCAAAATATAAATGGTACTTCTGGATGGGCTTCAACTGAGATTGGTGTAGATTATATGGTAATGCAAGGAATGGCGTTAGGTCAGATATATGGCTACAGAGGAGCCGGTAGATATGAAGTCTCAGATTTCTCTGGAGTTACCGGTACTACATGGAATTTAAAACCAGGTGTGCCTAGTGCAGCTACTGTAATTGGCAATAATAACGTTAGGCCAGGTGCCATGAAATTGGAAGATGTAAATGGAGATGGCGTAGTTAATTTGAATGACAGAACAATAATTGGTAACACAATGCCATTGCATACTGGAGGTTTCTCGGTTAACGGTAGAGTTTACGGGTTTGATTTTGCTGCTTATTTTAACTGGAGTTATGGTAATGATGTGTATAACGCAAATAAAATCGAATATACTTCGACTAGTAAATATAGCTCTAGAAATATGATTGATATCATGGCTTCAGGTAATAGATGGACTAACTTACGTTCAGATGGTACTTTGAGTTATGATCCAGCAGAATTACAGGCTATGAACGCAAACACGACAATGTGGTCGCCTTATATGTCTGCTTATGCTCTTTCAGATTGGGCTGTAGAAGATGGTTCATTCTTACGTTTATCTACTGTAACGCTAGGTTATACCTTGCCAGAAGAAATTTCTAAAAAACTTAAAATGAAAAAATTGAGAGTTTATGCTTCTGGTAATAACGTATTTTTAATCACTAACTATACAGGTTTCGATCCAGAAGTATCAACAAGAAGAAGAACAGGGTTAACACCAGGAGTAGATTACTCGGCCTATCCAAGAAGTAGATCAATAGTTTTTGGCTTAAACGTTAACTTTTAATTTGAGATCCATGAAAAAAATTAATTATATCCTGCTGTTTTTTGCTCTAGGAGCTATAGTTAGTAGTTGTAATAAGGTTTTAGACGCACCTATGAAGTCGTCTTTAGCAGAAGCCGAAATTTTTTCGACAGAAAGGTTGGCCCAAGGTACTATCACAGGTATTTTGCAAACGTTTGCTGAAACAAATTCTTACAGAGGTAGATATATTGCAATGTACGGAACAAATACAGATACAGAATTAATATCTGGAATTACCAGTACTGCTGCAGACAAATCTCGTTTAGCAAATTATGATACGAATATCAATAACGGTCAAATGAATAACGCGACAAACGTTTGGGCAATGCTTTACCAAGGTATAGAGAGAGCCAACATAGCTATTCGTGGTTTTAGAACCTATGGAAACGTACAAAACGATCCGAAACTAGCACAACTACTTGGGGAAGCACTTACGTTAAGAGCCGTAATGTATTGCGATTTAATTAAAGGTTGGGGAGATGTTCCTGCAAGGTTTGAACCCATTACCAATGAAACTTTAAACTTACCTAGAAGTAGCCGTGATGTTATTTACAAGCAATTACTCAAAGATCTAGAAGAAGCATCTGGTTATTTAGCTTGGCCTAATGTTACAGCAAGAACCAGTTCTGTAGAAAACGTAAACAAAGCTTTTGCCAAAGGCTTAAGAGCTCGTATAGCACTTTATGCAGGTGGTTATGCGCTTCGTCAAGATGGAACTATTCGCTTAAGTTCTGATCCAGATTTAAGTCGTGATAAAATGTACACTATTGCTAAAACAGAATGTCTAGATCTTATCAATGGTAATCGTGGTCAATTATTTTCAAGTTTTCAAACTGTTTTTCAAAACTTATGTAAGGAGGTGGTTACCGCTGGACAAGAATCTATGTGGGAAATTCCTTTTAGCGAAGGTAGAGGACGGGTTATTTTTGATCTAGGTGTGAGACATACATCTGAAGATAAGTATACCAAGCAAAATAAAGGTGGTAATGTATTGGCCAATCCGGCAGTATGGTATGAATTTGATAAAGAAGATACACGTAGAAATGTAAGCGTTACACCATATGGGTGGGGAGCTGCTACACCAACTACGGCAAAGCAACAGATATCTACTTTAGGTGCAATGTATTTAGGGAAATATCGCTACGAGTGGATGACACGTAGAGTTACCTCTGATAACGATGACGGTGTAAACTGGATGTACATGCGTTTTGCAGATGTGATTTTAATGGCAGCAGAAGCGGTTAATGAATTAGATGGTCCAAGTGCTGCCCTTCCTTACATAAGGAAAATTGTAGAAAGAGCTTATGGGTCTAATACAACTAAGGCCGCGGAAGTCATGACGTATGCCGCTACCTTCTCTGATAAGCAACTGTTTTTAGAGAATGTAATCATGAAACAAAGAGCTTTAGAGTTTGTGGGAGAGATGATTAGAAAAGAAGACTTAAACCGCTGGAATAAGTTAGATCAAGTTTTAGCCACTAATAAGGCGAACTTACAGGCACTTCAAAATAAATCAATGGTTGGTACTAAATACGAGCAATGGCCATCAAAAGTTTATTGGAAATTAAATGCAGATAATGAAACTTTGGATATTTACGGCTTAGATAAAGGAGACACAGACGCAATTGGTGCAGCCAAAGCTGGTTACACTGCTGCAAATTGGAACTTTTCAACATCGGGAACTTTGTTTTGGGATGCTGTTTATGTAAAACAACCTAGCAAACAGCCATTTTGGCCAATTTGGCAAGTATTTTTAGATGCATCTGATGGTAAATTAAACAACACTATTTTAGGATTGTAAACCATAAAACAATGAAAAGAAATATAAAAAACATTATAGCTATCTCTTTAACATCGCTTGTATTGGTTACGGGATGTAAGGAGAGTGTTTTAGAAGAAATTACAGAGGTCAAATTAGATAGAGCTTTTTCGATTACTGGGTTAAGTACCTTAGTTGTAAATAAAGTAAATGTAAGGGTAACTTGGCTTAAAGTAACTGGTGCCTCGTCTTACACCATCGAAATTTTTGATAATGCTGCTTTTTCAGGTACCGCATTTAAAACTGTATCTAACATTTCTAAAGATCTAACGGAATACACTGTATCTGGACTAGGTGGTAATACAGAGTATTTTATAAGGGTTAAAACAATAAGTGCGGATGGTTCAGCCGACTCTAAATGGGTAACTGGTAAATTTAAAACAGACCCTGAACAAATATTGAATGCTATAAACATTGGGGATATTACTGCTAATTCAGTAAAGGTTACTTGGCCAACAAACTCAGAAGCGACTAGGTTGGTGTTTTCTCCTGGAAATATCGTACATAATTTAACACCAGCAGAAATAGCAGCTGGTGCGGCTACTACTAGCGGTTTAAATGCAGAAACCTTATATACAGTAGATATTTTTAATAATACAGTTAAAAGAGGAACTACCACCTTTACAACTTCGGTAGATGTAAGTGCTTTCACTCAAGTAACGTCTGATGTGGAATTATTAGCTGCGCTTGCTGCTGCCGGACCAGTTAGAATAGCTCTGCACCCTGGAACCTATACTTTAACCAGTGATATTGTTGCAAACAAAAATATTACTATAATTGGTACAAGTGCAGTAAACAAACCTATTATTAAAAGAGCAATATTTAAATTGGAAGCGAGTGCTGCCTTAACTCTAAACAACGTTAAATTAGATGGTAATCAGGAGGCAAGTAATCAACTTTTTGTTTATAATACAATTGATTTAGACAATACCTATGGGGTTCTTTCTCTTTTAAATAGTGAAGTTTACAATTATAATAAGGGGCTACTTTATATTAACAAAAAAACGTTGGTAGAAGCAATAACCTTTGAAAACAATATTATTCATGATATTCTTTGTTCTGGAGCTGGTTTTATAGATATGAGAACAGGTTTTGCAAAGACTTTTACGATGCGAAATAATACCATTTATAACATTACAGAAGACGGATCGAGAGAATTGTTTCGCATGGATAATACAACAAATTTTTCAACTCAAACAGGTAACAGGCTAGTTGTTGAAAATAACACGTTTAACAAAGCTATGGATAGAGCGGCAGGACGTTTCTTCTATGTCAGATTAGCGAGTATGCAGGTTACTTCCAATAAAAATATCATTGCAAATTCACAAAATTTATATTTTGTTACCTCGACGACAGTATTAGCTTCTACTATATCACAACTGTTGAATAACAACTATTATAATGCGCCTAATTTTTACGGAAGTACAACTACAAATGCGTATAATGATAACGTAGCAAATGGTTATACAACAATAAATCCTAATTTTACTAATGCAACAGCTGGAGATTTTACAGTAAATGACGTTGTAGTAAAAGCTGCTAAAGTAGGCGACTTACGATGGATCAAATAATATTAACAATAAATTTGAAAGGGTGTAAAAACCCTTTCTTTTTTTAACCCTTTTTATTTATGTTTCGTTCATTTTTTCTAGTTTCTTATTTTCTGATTTCACTTCTTTCTCCTATGATTGAGGATAGAACCACTGTTTTCATTATTGGGGATTCGACTGCTGCTAATAAACTAACTACTGCCTACCCTGAAACGGGTTGGGGTATGCCATTTACTTATTTTTTCGACAAAACGGTTGAGGTAAATAACTTGGCAAAAAACGGGCGTAGTACACGTACTTTTTTAAGCGAAGGTTTGTGGGATACAGCTTTATCGACTATGAAAAAGGGAGATTACGTATTTATACAGTTCGGACATAATGACGAGAGTAAAGAAAAAGTAGATCGTTATACTACGCCAGAGCAATACAAAGAAAATCTGACCAAATTTGTAAACGAAACAAGAGCAAAACAAGCTATGCCTATCTTGATCACGCCGGTTTCTAGAAGAAAATTTAAGGATGGAAATGCCAGTGAAACACACAAAGAATATACGCCTTTAGTTAAAGAAATAGCAACAAAGCTAAATGTACCGTTGATAGATTTAGATGAAAAAAGTAGAGAGTTGTATCAACAATTTGGTGAAGAAAATTCAAAATTACTTTTCTTACAATTGCAGCCAAATGAGCATCCTAACTATCCGAATGGAAAAGTAGATAATACACATTTTAGTGAGTTGGGAGCCAGAAGAATTGCTCAAATTGTGCTGCAAGAAGTTAAAGCTTTAAAACTGCCATTAGCAGATAAAATTGTAAAACCAGTGGTTAAAAAATAGTAGGATGAGATTGTTGAATTGTTTTATTGTTTTACTGTTGAATTGTTTTTTCGCTAAAGCGTCGAACCTCGATACTAAATACGATTTTATAGTAGCACAAGACGGTTCTGGAAACTATAAAACAATACAAGAAGCATTTAATGCAGTGCCGGATTTTAGGAAGGTAGCTACAACTATTTTCATTAAAAATGGAACCTATAAAGAGAAGCTGAACCTTTCTGCATCAAAACAAATGGTAACATTAGTAGGAGAGAGCGTAGAAAAAACTATCCTTACTTATGATGATTATTCGAAGAAACTGAACATTTTTGGAGAAGAAAAGGGGACTTCGGGCTCATCTAGTTTTTACGTTTACGGCTCGCAATTTACCGCTCACAATATTACGTTTCAAAATACAGCTGGACCGATAGGACAAGCCGTTGCACTTTTTGTAGCTGGAGACAAAGCTCGTTTTTTCAATTGCAGGATGTTAGGTTTTCAAGATACACTTTATACTTACGGTTACGCTAGTCGCCAATATTACTACAAGTGTTACATCGAAGGAACTGTAGATTTTATTTTCGGTTCTTCTACAGCGGTATTCGAAGAATGCGAAATTTTTGGTAAAAAAGCGGGTTATTACACGGCAGCTTCTACACCAGATAGTACCAAATACGGTTACGTTTTCATTAACAGTAGAATTCATGGCGATGCGCCAGAAGCTTCATTTTATTTAGGCAGACCTTGGCGCCCTTTTGCAAAAACAGTGTTTATCAAATGTGATTTAGGTAAACAAGTCAAAATCGAAGGATGGCACAACTGGAATAAGCCTGACGCAGAGAAAACAACTTATTACGCAGAATACAAAAGTAGGGGTGTTGGAGCAAATGATGAAAATCGTGCGAAGTGGTCACATCAATTAACAGATAAAGAAGTGAATGAAAACTTCACACTAGAAAAAATTTTTAACGGTTGGAAACCGACCGAATAATCTGTCACTCAGAGGTACAATCTGCCCCGAAAATTCGGGAAGAAATCCATTTAAATGAAAAAATTAACTACCCTTTTATTTTTCTTGTTAACTATCGGGCTATCTTTTGCACAAGATTACCCTAAAGAACTCACTGTTTCACAAGATGAGAGTGGCAATTACAAAACCATCCAAGAAGCGGTAATGGCGGTTCGCGATTACAGCGATGTACTAGTAAATATCTATATCAAAAAAGGTGTTTACAAAGAAAAATTAGTTATTCCAGCTCAAAAAATAAGAATTCGGTTAGTTGGCGAAGATAAAGAGAATACTATCATCACTTACGATGATTACTCAGGAAAAGGAGCGATCAATACCTACACTTCGCATTCTGTTTTAGTACAAGGAAATGATTTCATTGCCGAAAATCTGACCTTCGAAAACTCCGCTGGACCGGTTGGTCAAGCAGTAGCTTTACATGTAGCGGCTGATCGCGTAATAATCAAGAACTGTAAAATTATCGGTAATCAGGATACCTTATTTCCATCTGCTGATACCAGTAGGCAGTATTATGTAGATTGTTACATCGAAGGAACCACTGATTTCATATTTGGAGCAGCTACTGTAGTTTTCGAACGTTGTCACATCCATAGCAAGAAAAACTCTTATATCACTGCAGCTTCTACTACAGAAAATCAGAAATACGGCTTCGTTTTTTTCAACTGTAAGTTAACCGCTGACCCCACATTTAAGAAAGTTTACTTGGGCCGTCCATGGCGACCGTTTGCCAAAACGGTGTTCATTGATACCGAAATGGGCGATCATATCTTACCTCAGGGTTGGAGCGTATGGAATAAGAACGAGAACCACAAACAAACTTATTACGCAGAATATGGCTCTTTTGGACTAGGTTTTTCAAAAGACCAACGGATAGACTGGTCGCATCAACTCACTAAAAAAGAATTAAAAAAATATACGCTTGAAAATATTTTTTCCGGCGAAAGAAATTGGTTGCCAAAAGCTAAATAAATCAAGATGAATAAAAAATCTTTATACCTTCTATTAGGCGCATTTGCCTTGCTAAGCTGCTCTAAAAAAACCGAAACTCCTACCAAAGATACTGGCGGGGGAACTACTACTGGAACAGATAAACCTGTTCAAATTCAGGAAACGGCTATTGCTTTTCCTGGTGCCGAAGGTTTTGGGAAAAATGCAACTGGAGGTAGGGGCGGACGAGTGATTAAGGTAACTAACTTAAATGATTCTGGTTCGGGAAGTTTAAGAGAGGCTCTTACAGCAACTGGTGCTCGTATTGTAGTGTTTGAAGTGTCAGGAAATATCATTCTTAATAGTAAAATACAAATCAACAATGGTGATGTAACTGTTGCTGGACAAACTGCGCCTGGCGATGGTATTTGCATTCAGAACTACGAAATCAATGTAAATGCTAATAATGTCGTTATCCGTTATATGCGTTTTCGCATGGGTGATTTAACCAAAAATGAACAGGATGCATTATGGGGTAGATATAAGGAAAATATAGTAATAGATCATTGTTCAATGAGTTGGTCTATCGACGAATGTTCATCGTTCTATGCCAATAGAAACTTTACTATGCAGTGGTGTATTCTATCTGAAAGCTTAAACAAATCTTTCCATGAAAAAGATGATCACGGTTATGGTGCTATTTGGGGTGGTTCTAGTGCTACTTTCCATCACAATTTGTTAGCACATCACAATAGCCGTAATCCGCGGTTTGACGGTGGGTCTCGTTCTGGTACAGGCAACAGTCCTTTCGGTATCGACAAAGTGGACTATCGTAATAATGTAATCTACAACTGGGGTGCAAATAGCAGTTATGGAGGCGAAAATGGAGAATACAACATGGTAAACAATTACTATAAGGCAGGTCCAGCATCTACTAATAGGAATCGTATTATGCAAATTTCTATGGAAACCGATAATGTCGCTACCTATTCGCCTGGTTATGGAAAATTCTATGTCGCAGGAAATATTGTAACCAATAGTACCACTGTCACTACGGATAATTGGAATGGAGGAGTAAATGCTGGTTCTGGATTGAGTACAGCCAATTTTAACACGGCAAAAATGAGCAATCCATTTACAGCCGAATCTATCACAGTTCACACGGCGCAACAAGCTTATGATATGGTGTTGTTGTATGCTGGCGCAAGTTATAAGAGAGATGCTGTGGATACAAGGGTAACCACAGAGGTAAAGAATGGCACTAACACTTACGTTGGCTCAAAAACGGGCAAGTTAGGTATCATCGATTCGCAAACCGATGTTGGTGGTTGGCCGAAACTGAACCAAACTGCGATATTAAAAGATACTGATGGTGATGGAATGCCAGATGAATGGGAACTTGCCAATAAATTAGATCCGAACAAGGCAAATGCTAGCGGTAGAGATTTAAGTTCCGGATATGATAATATAGAAGTTTATATCAATAGTTTAATAAAAACGATTACGGAGGCACAGTACAAATAAATTGCCCAATTATATAAACTATAAATGAAGAAAGTAGTCGCAATTTTATTAGCTATTCTGTCATTAAATGTTGTTCATACTTATGCACAGAAGGAATATGTATCCAAAGTTTGGGTTTCTGATTTAGGAAATGGAACTTTTAAAAATCCTGTGCTTGATGCGGATTACTCAGACCCAGACGCAATTAGAGTAGGCGATAAATTTTACATGATTGCATCTAGTTTTGATGCTGTTCCCGGACTTCCAATATTGGAATCCACTGATTTGGTAAATTGGAGATTAATTGCACACGCTTTAAAAAGACAACCTCCTTTTGAGCATTTCTCAAAAACACAACATGGAAATGGCGTTTGGGCTCCAGCAATCCGTTATCACAACAACGAGTTCTATATCTATTATCCAGATCCCGATTTTGGTATCTACCTAATCAAAGCAAAAAATATTTTAGGTCCTTGGACTAATCCCGTTTTAGTAGAAGGAGGCAAAGGTTTAATAGATCCATGTCCACTTTGGGATGAAGATGGAAAAGTGTATCTAACTCATGGTTATGCGGGTAGCAGAGCTGGAATAAAGAGTCTGTTGGTGGTGAAAAGAATGAATGCGTCTGGAGATAAAACTATTGAAGAAGGCAAAATTGTTTTTGATGGTCATGAACAAGATCCAACATTAGAAGGCCCTAAATTTTACAAACGAAACGGCTACTATTATATTTTTGCACCTGCTGGAGGAGTCTCTACAGGTTGGCAATTAGTATTGCGTTCTAAAAACGTATATGGACCTTACGAACGTAAAGTGGTAATGGATCAAGGTAAATCACCAATTAACGGTCCGCATCAAGGTGCTTGGGTAAATACATCAAATGGCGAAGATTGGTTTTTGCACTTTCAAGATAAAGATGCTTATGGAAGAGTTGTGCATTTGCAACCAATGAAATGGATCAACAACTGGCCAGTAATTGGAATTGATAAAGATGGAGATGGAATAGGTGAGCCTGTATTAGTGTACAAAAAGCCAACCGTAGCTAAACCAAGTTTGACTTTTACGCCAGCTGAGAGCGACGAGTTCAATGGAACAGATTTAGGTTTGCAATGGCAATGGCAGGCAAATCCTGTAGCCACATGGTCATTTCTAAATCCAAGTAAAGGAAGTTTAAGGTTGTACACTGCTAGAGTTCCAGATAGTGCTAAAAACCTGTGGGATGTACCAAATATCCTAATGCAAAAGTTCCCGACTGAAGAGTTTATGGCTACTACTAAATTAAGTTTTACCATTAATCCGAAACTAGAGAATGAAAAGGTTGGTTTAACTATTTACGGTTTGAGCTATGCTTATCTAGCTGTAAAATCTAAAAAAGACGGCCTGTATTTAGTTTATACCGTTTGCAAAAATGCTGATAAAGGCAAAGCTGAAATAGAAAAGCAATTGATTAAATTGGATAGTAAAGATATTTACTTGCGGGTTAACGTAAGCAAGGGAGCTAAATGTCAGTTTAGCTATAGTAAAGATGGAATAGCTTTTATCGCAATTGAAGATGTTTTTGAGGCAACGCCAGGCAAGTGGATTGGAGCCAAAGTAGGTTTATTCGCAGTAAGAGAACAGCAAACCAACGATAGCGGTTACGCAGATTTTGATTGGTTTAGGGTGGAGAAGTGAGCTTCGTAAAAGCATTGTTTCTTAATTGTTTTTCAAGTTAATTTAAATAAATTTATAATTAGATTACTTGATTTACAATTAACCGCCTCAGATGATGAGAATTAGTAATACTATCGTATTTTCTTTAATCAACATCCTATTCTTGTTATTGCTGTCTTATTCGATTTCAGCTCAACAAACTTTATTAGAAAAGCTTTCAGATTATAAAAAGGTAGTGGATAAGTATCCCATTGAAAAGATACATATTCATACTAATCAGCCATTTTATCTTAAAAATGACACTATTTGGTTCAAGGTATACGTCATAAATACAAATTTAAATAGGCCTTCTAACGTATCTAATACATTATTGGTAGATTTAATAAGTCCTGATGGAAACCTAGTACAACAAGCGAAATTGAAACTGAATGTAGGTTTGGCTGACGGCTATTTAAGCCTATCGGATACGCTAAAATCCGGCACTTATTTATTGAGAACTTATACCAACCAACTAAAGAAATATGGAAGTAAGTTTTATTATAGGAAAACTATAAATATTGTTGATAGCCTCGAAAACCTTAAACAAAGAGATGTTAAAAATTTTAATATCAGCTTTTTCCCCGAAGGAGGTGATTTAATTTATGGAATAAAATCTACGGTCGGTTTCAAAGCTGTTGGAGGAGATGGTTTTGGAATCGATGTGAATGGAGAAATTGTAGATGATAGGGGAAAGCATATAGCTACAATCAATACAGAAAATTTAGGTATGGGAAGATTCAGTTTTGTGCCAGAGCCTAATAGAAAATATTTAGCAAATGTAAAGTCAAGTAACAGTGGTGTGTTGACAGAAAAATTGCCCATTGCTAAACAAACTGGTTATGTGTTAGCTGTCAAAAATATTGCTGATAGTATTTCAGTAAGAATTAAAGTTAGTGCAGATGGTTTGGGTAAAGACGTTATACTGATAGCTTCTCAAGATGGTTTAATACGGTATGCATCAAAAAAGCATTTGACTAGTTCGGACAATCAACTATCTATAGATCAATCTATTTTTTATACAGGAGTAGTACAATTTACACTTTTTAATGCCGAAGCCGTACCAGTTGCCGAGCGCTTAACTTTCTGTAATCATGATGATATGCTCAGCATAACTACCGATATAAAAAATGAATATAAAAAAAGAGAAAAAGTTGCACTGTCGATAGACTTAAAGGATTTTGCTGGTGTATCTGAAGTGGGAAGTCTATCGGTTTCCGTTTATAGTGAAACAGAATATCCTTTTGATGATAATGATGAACAATCTATATATGTTGATTTGTTACTGAATTCGGATTTAAGGGGTTATATAGAAAAACCGAATTCTTATTTTCTTAATACCGATACCATTAATGCTAGATACTTGGATAACTTAATGCTTACCCAGGGATGGAGAAGGTTTTCTTGGAAAGAGCAATTATCCCAAAAAATGTTTAGTGCTGAAAATAGGAACATGATTACAGATCATATCCAAGGCAGTATTAAAATGACAAACAAAAAACCTTATGCCAATGCGGATATTATACTGTATCAGCAGGGATACTTTAAAAATATTTTGTTTTCGAAAACAGATTCAACGGGTAGATTTTCGTTTGAAAATTTGAATTTAGTAGATAAACCCCGAATAGTTATTGCTCCAATAGATCAAAAAATAAAGAATTTAGTTATTGAAGTAGATGGAGTAGATGATGGCTTAGATCTGGAAAAGGTTTCTCAATTAGAAAGAAAAACCATAATTGACAGTCGTATTAGGTCGATTGAAAACGTACAGGTTAATAATTTGTATAAAAAATATTTGGGTACCACTTTGAAGCAGGTAACCATCAAAGGGAAAAGACGTGCCGATGCTGTAGAAGGTTCTGCCAATCTAAATGGTTCGGGCAAGGCCGATGCTATTGTACTGGCAAAGGATTTAGAAACGACGCATAATCTTACGACTTACTTAGTTAATAACATTACTGGGCTTAAGTTATCAGATGATATGATTTATTCTAGAGATATCCCAGAAAAGAATGTTGAGACAGATGCTAAGGCGAAGTATCCACAACCTATGCTTGTGATTTTTGACGGTATGCCAGTAGAACAAGAAGGTTTTAAGATAAGTGAGCTCAACCCAAATGATATTGCAAGTATAGAAATATTGAAAGGAACCTCTGCCGCAATGTATGGTATTCATGGTCTATGGGGCGTAATTATTATCACTCAAAAAAGGGGCTTTAATAGTGATGACGACCCCTCAAGAAAATCTAATAAGGGAGTTTTTAATTTATCGATCACGGGTTATCAAGTAAGGAGAGAGTATTATTCTCCTAGCTACCATGTTCAGAAACCCCAAAGTTATGATTTCCGAAAAGCTCTATATTGGAATCCATCGGTGGTTGCAACAAAAGATAAAACAGATAAATTAAGTTTCTTTAACTCTGATTATTCGGGGCGTTTTAAAATTGTAATAGAGGGAATAAATGCAGATGGTCAAGTAGGCAGATATGTTAACTATTATATGGTTAGATAAAGTTCTACGTTTTTAAATTTCCATTAAAATCAATCTTTATAAATTATCAACCTTTTGTGCCAAACTATTTTTAATGTCAGAACTTAGATTTGACAAGAAATTATAGCCTGTGCTAGCTTCAATAGCTTTCACGTTGGTACGATAATCTCGCCAATTGCTGCCAATAGAATTTATATTAGGCATAACTACGGCGATGATCCTTGTTTCACTCTTTATTCTCGTAAGGTCATTAGTGCCATTGGGTAGAATTACGATAATTTTCCATACATGTGTAGGCACATTAATCTTACCCGAAGCTAAGGTGTAAGTTACAGTTCCTTGACTGCCAACACCACCAGACCCATAAGTGCCAGAAATAACATAAGCTTCATTGCCTGCCTTAACTTGCGTTCTTGTATATTCTTCCAGTTGTGCCCATGCACCCTGATTATTTCTAGGGGCCTGAGGTATCATGTTAGTCATTAAAAATGTAGCTGAATTAGCTTCTACGGTAGAAGTTCTGTCGGCTGACGGACACATATGGCCTCTATCAAAACCAGAACCAGAATAACTACTACTCTGTACCGCAAACCAACCGTTAGGTAAAGTAGTGTTCGCTCTAAAATCATCTTGTCTTTTTGCGGCACCAAAATCAGCTTCCTCTATATGCCAACTAACCCAATTCGGTATACCTTTACTGCTACTATAAGAACTTATAAAGTAAGGTTGTTCTAGTAGATAATTTTCGGCATTAACAATGTCATAAGTTGCGTTACTAGGGTTTCCTAATAAAATGTGATTAACTGTATTGTCGTTAGATTGGTTTTGAGAGCCAAGTTTAGCACCAACCACTACAAAGTCATCAATATTTATCCTAGTTGAATTCCCATCAACCTTTAAGATTTTAAACCTAACCTGTCCGGTAATATTAACGGCCAAACTTAGTTTATTTAGCGTGTTATTATTAACTGAAATAGTATCGCTTAGTGCTATCCAGGTCGTATCCGTAGTTAAAGAATACTGTATTTGAAATTTGCTGTCAGCGTCGTTGGTGTATTTTGCATAATTAATGCTAACTGTTTTAACTGTGCTGGCGGTGGTAAAGTTGGTGTAGAGGTAGCCATTATTGCGTATACGCGCTGCGTTGGCCCCATTTTTATTGTCTCCGGTGAGATTGCCAATTAACGCATCATTAAAAATCCAGCTGCCGGAGTTTAGATTAATTGTAGCCTCTGAATAGGCTGCTTTTGTGCCTTTTTCAAATGTCTCTTCAATTAATACAGTACGAGTGTTTTTATCAGCATCAATTATCGGATCATCAGCCTTTTTACAAGCTGCGCCAGAAACATTAAACAAAACTGCAAGCGCTACGTAACTAAAAATATTAAATTTCAACATTAAAGCCATCAGTTAACAATTAATTAAAATGGAGAACAAACGTACTCAAAAAAGTTGTAATGTAAATCTGTATTTACTCTTTCAAAAGAACAGGTTGATATACGGCCTGTAACTTATTGTTTACAACCATCAATTTGGGAACGATTGCATAGTTATTTTAGGGGATTTAGTTCATTTAGTGCCTTAAACTATGTAGACTTGTTAGAGAAACGTGTTACGAATTGTGAGTTTTTGGTTGCGAGATTAATGTTTTAAAATCCCCGTAACTCGCAACAGCTAACCCTTAACACATAAAAACCATTTATAAATACACACATGAACATGAAGAAAATTGTTGCTTCAATCTTTGCACTTGCAATTGCTGCCCCAATGATTTCGCAGGCTCAGAAAAGCACTAAGAAAGCTTACTCTTTTGATAATTTACCTGTAGTGGCTCAAACTTCCTTTAAAAAGGATACTTTCAATATTGTAAACTATGGCGCTAAAAGCGATGGTGTAACTTTAATTACTAAAAGTATTAACGATGCCATAGTTGCCTGTAATAAGAAAGGTGGTGGTGTAGTTTTGGTTCCAAAAGGTTTATGGATTTCGGGACCAGTTGAGTTAAAAAGCAACGTGAATTTACACCTACAAGCTAATGCGATTTTGCAGTTTACAAGAGATTTTAGTCAATATAACTTAGTGCAAAGTAACTGGGAAGGTTTACCTCAAATGCGTAACCAATCGCCATTGTGGGCAGTTAACCAAACTAATATTGCGGTTACAGGCTCAGGAATTGTAGATGGTGGTGGCGATGCTTGGCGTATGGTGAAGAAAAGTAAATTAACCGAAAGTCAGTGGAAGAATTTAGTGGCTTCTGGTGGTGTGTTAACTGAAGATAAAAAAACTTGGTATCCTTCTCAAGGAGCATTGGAAGGTTCTAAAATAAAAGGTAACCCAGGAGAGATTAGAGCAGATAAGACCTCTGACTACTATAATGGGATCAAAGATTTCTTTCGCCCGAATTTATTGGTGTTCACTTCATGCAAGAAAGTATTGTTAGAAGGTGTTACTTTCCAGAATTCGGCGGCTTGGAACATTCATCCACTAATGTGTGAAGATGTGACCATTAGAAACGTTTATGCTAAAAATCCTTGGTATGCACAAAATGGAGATGGTTTGGATATTGAATCTTGCAAGAACGTATTGGTAGAGAATAGTACTTTCGATGTGGGTGATGATGGGATCTGTATCAAATCTGGACGTGATGCCTGGGGCAGAAAACGTGCCATGCCAACCGAGAACGTAATTATCCGAAATAGCACAGTGTATCATGCTCACGGTGGTTTCGTAATTGGTAGCGAAATGAGTGGTGGTGCTAAAAATATCTTCGTTTCCGACTGTACTTTCATCGGTACGGATATCGGCTTGCGTTTTAAAACCACAAGAGGTAGAGGTGGTGTGGTAGAGAATATCCATATCAAAAATATCAACATGATGGAAGTTCCTGGAGAGGCTATTTTGTTTGATATGTACTACGCTGCAGTTGATCCGATTGCTTTGTTAGGTGATAACCGTGAAGTTCCAAAAGTAGAATTGTTGCCTGTTACCGAGGAAACACCTGTTTTCAAAGATTTCTTTATCGATAATGTAGTTTGTGATGGTGCTGAAAAAGCGATTTTCGTTCGTGGTTTGCCAGAAATGAGTATTGCAAATATCAACCTGAATAACATCAACATTAAATCTAAAAAGGGAATTGATATTCAGGAAGGTAAAAATATCAACTTAACTAATGTGAAGTTGACTATTGAACATGGTAATCCGTTAATCAACATTCAAAATGGAAATAATGTTAACTTGAAAAACATTACTTACAACAGTGCCGATTTATTGTTCAAAATTTCTGGCGATAGAAACGGCAATATCAGAACTTCTGGTTTAGACGTTTCTAAAGCACAAAAGCAGGCTGAGTTTTTAGCTGGGGCACAAGAAAAATCATTGCAAATAAATAAATAAGAACCATTTCGTCATTAGTACATGAATAAGATTTTTAAATACAGCGTTGTAACGGTCTCATCGTGGGTTTTGTCTTTCAATGCAGTAGCGCAAGTTGAACCTTTGTCAAAACAGATGGCCGCTACGGTAATGGAGATTTGGAAAGACTCATTAAATCTGGATCCAGCTAATCCAAAACGTGTGAAATGGGCCTATGACCAAGGTGTGATTT
The DNA here is from genome assembly GCA_029959615.1 of Flavobacteriaceae bacterium PS02338. Lineage (GTDB taxonomy): Bacteria > Bacteroidota > Bacteroidia > Sphingobacteriales > Sphingobacteriaceae > Pedobacter. The sequence goes on from JASCOD010000002.1 coordinate 155,728, forward strand.
TGGAAGGCATTGACGGTTTGTGGAAGCGCACAGGTGATGGTGAGTATTTTAAGTATATGCAAAAAAGCATGGATTTCTTCGTGACTAAAGATGGAGATATTCAACGCTACAAACAGAGTGATTACAATATTGACAACGTTAAAAATGGCCGTTCTTTACTGGCTTTGTACAAGGTAACGGGCAATAAAAAATACCTCAAAGCCGCTACCATTCTATGGAACCAACTGAAAGAACATCCACGTACTAAAGAAGGTGGCTTTTGGCACAAGAAAATCTATCCTTGGCAAATGTGGCTAGACGGTTTGTACATGGGACAACCTTTCTACGCAGAATACGCCGCTTTAATAAAAGACGAGAAAGCTTTTGATGATATCGCCAACCAGTTTGTTTGGATGGAGAAAAACTCCAGAGATGCAAAGACTGGTTTGTTGTACCACGGTTGGGACGAATCTAAGGCAGAAGCATGGGCCGATAAAACCACTGGAAGATCTCCTAATTTCTGGGGCAGGGCTATGGGATGGTACGGTATGGCAATGGTTGATGTATTGGAGAATTTCCCTACAAACCATCCTCGTAGAAAAGAAATTATTGCCATCTTAAATCGTTTTGCGGTTGCAGTACAAAAAGTACAAGACCCCAAAACAGGTTTATGGTACGACGTGTTAGATAAGCCAACTGGAAAAGGTAATTATTTAGAAGCGTCCGCTTCGAGCATGTTTGTGTACACTTTTGCTAAGGCAGTAAGAAATGGCTGGCTACCAGCATCGTATTTTGCAGTAGCAGATAAAGCCTATAAAGGCATACAAAAAGAATTTGTACAGCAAGATGCACCCGGTAAAATTAGCTTGAAAGGTACGGTTGCGGTATCTGGTTTGGGCGGTAAGCCTTATCGCGATGGTAGTTACGAGTATTACATTAGCGAACGAGTAATCACCAATGACCCTAAAGGTGTAGGTGCATTTTTATTAGCACTCAACGAAATGGAGATTGCAGCAATGCCAAAACCTGGTAAAGGAAAAACGGTTGTATTAGATTCTTACTTCAATAACGAAGTGAAGAAGGACCAAAGCAATAACGATCTATCTTGGCACTATAAATGGGATGAACGTCCGAATGGTGGTTTTTCATTCTGGGGAGATCAGTTCCAAAATTCAGGTTTTAAAACGAGTACTTTATATTATGCGCCAACAGCTGCAAACCTGAAAAATGCTTCAGTATATATCATCGTAGATCCAGATTTCGAGAAAGAAAATCCCAATCCGAAATTTGTTTCTGCTGCAGATGTTAAACAGGTTTCTGACTGGGTAAAAGCAGGTGGAGTATTGGTTTTGATGGGTAATGATGCGCCAAATGCGGAGCTAACTAACTTCAATAAATTAGCTAATGTTTTCGGAGTTCATTTTAATGGCGATAGCAAAGGAACAGTGCCTGTAGCTACTAATTTTGAAACAGCTAAAGTGGTAGTGCCAGCTGGTAATGAGATTTTCCAACCGAAAGACTTGTTCATCAAAGAGTATAGTAGTTTAAAGTTGTCTGGTGCTGCTAAGTCTATCTTAAAAGATAAAGAAGGCGATAATGTCATGTCAGTTACTAAATATGGTAAAGGAACCGTTTTCGTAATTGGCGATCCGTGGTTATACAACGAGTACGTAGACGGAAGAAAAATTCCTGCTAATTACCAAAATTATCAAGCAGGGCAGGAATTGGTGAACTGGCTAGCAAAGCAAGCAGCGACGAAAAAGTAAATTATTAGCCACAGATACACAGGTTGAATAGAGGATTAATCTTTTTAAAGATATCTGTGCATCTGTGGCAAAAGCAAAAATCAAATGAAAAATATCATTATCATATTTATTACTTGCATTTGTTTAAGTAGTTGTGCAACCGCTCAAAATGTTGCTAAAACTGAAGTTAAAACCGATAGCGTTGCAGAAAAGATGCTAATATATCAGTTGAGCAATGGTGGCTGGCCTAAGCAACTGCATGATAAAAGTGTGGTGAAATACGAATACCCATTAACCGAAGTTTTGCTAGAGAAAATCAAGGCAACTTCGTATATGCATGCTACTATCGATAATGCAGCTACTTCAAGAGAAATCAATGCATTAGTACTAGCCTACAAAAACACGGGTAATCAATCATACTTAAAAGCAGCAGAAAAAGGAATAGATTATTTGTTGAAAGCCCAGTATGCAAATGGTGGTTGGCCACAATATTATCCTGATAAAAGTAGCTACAGAGCAGAAATCACATATAACGATAATGCGATGATCAACGCATTGACCATCATGTTAAACATAGCTTATAAAACTAATGGTTTTGATGTGGTTGATGTAAAGTATATTCCAAAAGCGGAAGAAGCGGTAAAGCGTGGTATTGATTGCATCTTGAAAACGCAATTTATACAAAATGGAAAATTGACGATTTGGGCCGCACAATATAATGAAAACACTTTAGTTCCGGCCAAGGCGAGGGCTTTTGAACCTGCATCTTTAAGTACGGGAGAATCAGTAGGCGTGGTAAGGTTTTTAATGAAGTTGAAAAGTCCTTCCGACAAAGTTAAAAATGCTATTAAAAATGCGATGGAGTGGTTTGAAGGAACAAAGATTGTTGGCGTTAAATATGATAAAATAGCAGAAAAAGACAAAGGTTTAGTTAAAGATCCTGAAGCTGTAAGTTGGGCACGTTTCTACGATTTACAAACTAATAAACCCATTTTCGGCGATCGTGATAATACTATAAAAGATCGGATTGAAGACATAAGTCAAGAACGTAGATTTGGTTACGCTTGGTATGGAACTTTTGCTCAGAATTTATTGGCTAAGGAATATCCAAAGTGGTTAAAAGCTAATGATATTGAATAGTTAGTCATTATGAATTGAAAAGAGACTTTTAAACTCCTGTCATTCCGACGATAGGAGGAATCTAACAATATGCTGAAATATATTTCATCTTTCCTTTTAATGCTGTTTAACTTAGGTAGCTATGCCCAAAAACAATACAACGTACTCGATTGGAAAACCGATGTCAGCTTAAACACTTACTTGGTACAGCAAATGCATCAGCAATATGATCAGCGTAGAGCCAAGTTTAACGCAGGCTTAAAATCGAAAGAGCAAATCCTGACTTATATTAAAACTGTTAAGCATAGCGCAAAAGAGATTTTCGGGAAATTGTCCAAAAAGGTACCGCTTAATCCTCAGATTACCGGCGAAATCAAGCAGAATGGTTATAGAATAGAGAAAGTCGTTTACCAAAGCTTCGAGAGCCATCACGTAACTGCTAACTTATACGTGCCGAATGGCAGTGGTAAATTTCCAGCTGTACTGCTTTTTTGTGGGCATGAAGACGTTGCTAAAGCCACCGAAAGCTATCAGAAAACAGCTATCCTTTTGGCTCAAAATGGCTTTGTAGTGTTTGTAATTGACCCAATTTCTCAAAGTGAGCGAGTTCAGTTGACTGATGAAAATGGAAAGTCCTTGACTAGAGGATCTACAACCGAACATACTTTGCTTAACCTTTCTTCAAATTTAGTGGGTACTTCTGTGGCTGCGTATGAGTTATTTGATAACCAACGCGGTTTAGATTATCTATTGACTAGAAAAGAGGTGGATGCTGCAAAAATTGGATGTATGGGTAACAGTGGTGGTGCTATGCAAACTATTTACTTTGCAGCTATCGATGAGCGTGTAAAAGCTATAGTTCCCTGTAGTTATTTGGCAAGTAGAGAGGGCACTTTGTCAACTACAGGAGCAGCCGATGGTTGTGCACAAATCCCAAATGAAGGTGCTCAACTGCTAGAAATGAGCGATTACCTTATTGCTGCAGCACCAAAGCCAATTTTAGTTTTGGCGGGTAGTTACGACTTTATTGATTATAATGCTACGCTTCAGTCTTTCGAAGATTTAAAAAAGGTCTATAATAAACTGAATGCATCAAACAACATATCGCTTTTCACTTACGCTGATGGTCACGGAATTTCAAAGCCTAAACGAGAAAAAGCCGTACAATGGTTCAGGAAGTGGTTTTATAATGACGATAGAACTATTGTTGAACCAGATTTAGAGGTACTGAGTGATCAAGAACTTTTCGCGACCGTAAAATATAAAGTAAACTTAAGTTTCCCTAATGAGGTTACAGTACAGCAAAAAAATAAGACGTTATTCAGTGAACATGCAGATAATCGTAGAACATTCGAAAAGCTAAGCCTGATAGAGCGTCAAAAGTCAATTCAAAGCTTACTGAATATAAATTTAAAAGAACGCGCTGTTAATGTAGAAGAAACAGGTCAGGTTCAGTCTAAGTTCGCATTGTTCCATAAAGTCATCCTCAGAACCGAAAACGAAATTCCATTGCCTGCGCTGGTTTACTATCCTCAAAATACCATCAAGAAAGTGGTGATCTGGTTAAGTGATGATGGTAAGAACAAACTGATTGATAGCACTGGCTTAATGCAGCAATATATAGATAAAGGTGATGTTGCTGTGATTTTTGCTGATTTACGTGGTACGGGAGAAACGGCAGATAAAGCAGAGTTGAATGATCCTAAGTATTTCAGTAAAGATTATCGCAATGCGATGTTGGCACTACATATTGGTAAACCGTTATTAGGCCAAAGAACTACAGATATTCAAACAATTCTACAATTTATATCTGACAACGAAAAAATAAAGCAAGAAGGTATAGAAGTCAATACCAAGGGAAATATAGGTTTGGCGGCTTTGTATGCTGCTTTTTTGAATGCTAATATTTCTACAGTTAATGTTAATCAGTGCATTAGCTCTTATCAGCAAGTTTTAGAAGAACCCTTAGCAAAAGATAGGTATAGCCTGGTATTGCACAATCAATTGTTCTATTATGACATTCCAGATTTAGTGCGCTGGATAAAGACAGCTCAAATAAACTTCAACTAATTCAAAATAAATCGAGCCCTTCGCTCTAAAATACAGTCTATAATTAAAACGAAAAAATTATAGATGTCATTTACTCAATCGAAAATTAAGTATGCAGCAGTGTTGGTACTGCCTGTGATGGTGATCGTCGCTTTGTCCTTCAAAAACAAAGAAAAGAAATCAGCAGATAAATTATTCACTTACGAAGGCAAGACCTATAAACCAGGTGATACTGTTTATGGTTTTAAACAGTACGTAAAACTGGTAGTAGGTGACGATGATGCGCCTTTGTTGTTGGGTGTTCCTCACGATGGAGTTAATGTTGGTGATCCAGAAATTCCAGAAACTGGAACTACAGGCAGAGATATCAATACTTTGCCTTTAGCGCTACAAATAGCATCTAACTTTAAAGCTGCCACGAAAAAAAGAGCTTGGATTGTAATTAACACTATCGGAAGAAAGCGAGTGGATCCAAATACTTTTCCAAATGAGGTAGATAAGAGATACACCAACGAAGATGGAAAAAATACTTACTTAAGTTATCACAGCCTGTTAAGAGCTGCTCGAGAAAGAATGGGCGAAGCGCAGAAAACAGGAAAAGGTGGTTTGTTTTTAGATCTTCATGGCCAGGCGCACAGTTATCAAACATCACAACCTTATATTTCTGTAAAAGGGAAAGAAATGAGCAGTAAATTCATAGATCAAACAGAACTGGGTTATGGCCTAAGTAATTTCGCCATTTCGCAAAGCGACGAATATTTGGATAAACTAGCAGATTCTTCTTCTATCGCGGCAATAGCAAAAGCTAATCCTCAAGTGCCATTTTCTCAGCTAATCAGAGGCCCTTATAGCTTTGGTGGATTATTGGAAGCAGAGAAAGTGGTTGCAGTTCCCGGTACAAATATTAAAACCTTAGAGGCAGATGCAGCTCTTTTTGGTACTGACGCTAATGGAAATGCCAAGAAAAGGCCTTACTTTAATGGAGGATATTGTACGAGAAAATATGGTACAGTAGTTTTAGGCAGTACTACGGGTTATAAGGATAATATTTCTTCTATACAAGCCGAAACTCCTGGAATAACTGTTAGAAATAACGAACCAATAAGAGAAATTGCAGCAGAGCGTTTCAACGCAGCAATTATAAATTACCTGAACAAATGGTATGGTTACAATTATAAAATCAAATAATTTATCAAATTAGAAAGATGCGTAAAGGTATATTGAAATCAGTTTATTTGCTTGCTTTAGGTCTAGCAATTACAGCTTTATCTTCATGTAAAAAGGATGAAACTGTATTAGAGGGAACGGCTAAGTTGCGTTTGGTGAATGCTTATCTCAATTCTGATCCACAAGAGCTTTATCAGGATAATACGAAGCTCACTCAGCAAGCGGTAACGTATGGCGGGTATAGCAATTATTCTGAAGTATATACAGGTAGAAGTGTGTTTTGGACTAACGGTGCGGTTGAAAATAAAGCTACAGCCATTATAGAGGCAGTACTTTACAATGATAACAACTACACATTTTTCTACTACGAGAATGATGAATCAAAACCATCAATTATAGGTTACATCAATCAGACAAAAATGCCTGCCGCAGGTAAATTCAGAGTCAGATTTGTTAATTTATCGGTAATGTTTAATAATAAGCCTTTGGTTGTTAACGGATCAAGCAGTACAATCCTTGGAGCGTTAAATTATAGAGATAATCCAAGTTATCTTGAACTTGCTGTTAATGGTGAAATTAAAGTGAATTTGAAAGATAATGCTGTAACTACTACTTTGGATGCAAGCAAATTTCAAGAAGGTAAGAGCTACACGGTTTGGTTTGATACTAACGACGGAACCGAAGTAGGTTATCATATAATTCCTGAAAGTTAGTCTATTACGCTCTAATAAAATCGTAAAGCCGTCACTTTAAGTAACGGCTTTTTTTTGCGTAAAATTGGGGAATTTATATACCGTTGTAATGGTATTTTTACAGGTGCTTTTTTGGGCGATGTGTGTAAAATAATACACAATTAATATGTGTTAATTGTTAAATTTTAAATAACTGTAGAAAATATTTCGCTATATGTGAAAATAAATTTATTTTCGAAATAGTAATTCCTGAAGGTTGTAATATTTTCAAGAATTGTTGAGCCAAGCACAATAATAATAAAACCTCTTTTGTAGTATTTATGCCGTTAAAAATAAGCTCGTTACAAAACGTGGTGGAGAAGCTTTGATGTATGTATCGAACAGAAGTATTAGCATTTTCTCAGCTCCGCCGTTTTACATTCTTGGGTAAGTCCCTGGTTTTTACGCTTCTGTTTGCGTTTTTTTTTATCATCTCTAAAGCACAGGTCTGTGGTACTTCAGGTATCGATGGGCCGAGTACCAATACTAATCCAATTAATACTTATTTTCCTATATCTGGGAATAAAACCTTGAGTGCTGGGCAAAGTTCGATTTTGTTGGAAGCCGTTCCGGCAACAGATCCTCATGGGAACAATTATGGTAACATAGGCATTCGTCCCGGTGATTTGATTCTCATCATTCAAATGCAAGATGCCCTAATCAATTTTAACAATAGTAATTTATACGGTAGTGGATTGACGAATAGTGGTGCTGATGGTTTAGGAGGGACTGGATATACCAATATCGGTTTTTCAGGAAAATTTGAATACGTAATTGCCTTAAATGCCGTACCAATTACCGGTGGTACTTTAAACTTCAGAGGTGCCGGAGCTGGAAATGGAGTTGTAAATGAATATGTAAATGCAGCACCTACAAACGTCCGAGGTCAAAGAAGATTTCAGATTGTTAGGGTTCCTCAATACTCTAACCTCACTTTGACTTCTGATGTTACCACCGTTCCTTATAACGGAAAAGCAGGTGGTGTTATCGCTTTTGATGTGGCTGGAAATATGAATTTCGGCGGATTTAAAATTGATGCTTCAGAGAAGGGCTTTAGGGGTGGTTATGGGCCTAACCAATCGGGAGATCCAGGACAAAATAAAAGTAATATTTACGTAATAGAATCAAGTGACGATAGATCGGTAGGCAAGGGTGAGGGGATAGCGGGTACACCACGTTACATGTATGATGGTTATACCGACTTTGATAGTGGTGTAGAAGGATTGCCTAGTGGTTCTTATGGTAGGGGAGCACCTGCTAATGCTGGTGGTGGTGGTAATGATCATAACGCTGGAGGTGGCGGTGGCGGTAACGGTGGGCAAGGTGGAGTAGGCGGTTTAGGCTGGCAGGGCGGTGGCGGAAGTACGGACCCAAATGGAGGTAGGCCAGGTATTAACTTAGCACAAGATTTAACAAGGCTCATTATGGGCGGCGGCGGCGGTGGTGGAGATGCCAATAATGCAACTACTGGGGTAAAAGGTGGTGTAGGTGGTGGTATCATTTTGGTAAACGTAGAAAAAATAGTAGGAAACGGTTTAATCGTTGCTAATGGTGGCAACGGCGAGCGTGGAGAATACGGCGGTGCTCCAGACGGTGCCGGCGGCGGCGGTGCTGGCGGTACAGTTTTTATCCGCTCGTTAGCCAATAGCGCAGGGGCAACCTTAACTATACAAGCCAACGGAGGTAGAGGTGGGAATACCGTAAATGACGATGGCAACGAACATGGTCCAGGTGGCGGTGGCGGTGGCGGCGTAATTTACTATAATGTACCTGGTGCAACTGTAAGTAGAAGCGTAAGTAAAGGACTTTCTGGCCGTGCTAACGATGGTAATGGTATAAGGCATCAAGCACAGGATGGAACCGACGGCATAAGATATCAATTCTCAAATAATGAACTGCCAAACTATCTTAAAGGTGGTGGACAGGTATGTTATCCAGAATTAACAACGGTATTAGCAGAGGCTAATCCAGGTATACCGGGAAGTAGAAACGCAGGCACAACAGCTGTTTATACTTTAACGTTAACTAATAGTGCTACTGGCGGTAATGCAGGTGGCGTACAAACAGAGCTTAAGCTTCCTGCGGGCTTTAGCATAACTTCGGTTACAGCAAGTTTATTAGGAGGAACAACAGGTTCAACTAATCCTACAGTTACGCTGGTAGGCGGGGTTTATTATATCGGCTCTACTAATTTGGTGGATGCTTATAATGTTGCTCCGGGCGGACAAGTGGTATTCACGATCAATGTAGACATTGCAAGTAATGTAGCGGAAGGCATGCACCATGCTAGTGCTCAATCTACTTATTTAGATCCAACTCGTACTTCAGCAAATCCAAATAGAAGAGTAACTGCAAAAAATAATGCTTTTGCTGGAAGCAATACTGCACATGAGACAGGTAGTGCGGGCGATGTAGATGGGAATAACTATGATGGAAGTTTAGCAACCGCAACAGGAGAAGATGTACATATCAATGGAAAACCGGTTCCTAATGATTTAGAAGTCGATGTGATTGAATGTGATATCAAAGCAGTAGGACAGCTTACTGCAACCGACCCAGACGCGGCGCATACCTCAGCAACCTTAACTTATACGCTCGAAGGAACTTATGACACTACTAAAGGTGCATTTACCTTGAACTCAGATGGTAGTTTTGTTTTCGTGCCAGCGGAAAGATTTTTTGGGGTAATCACCATCAAATTCAGAGTCACAGATCCACTTGGAGCGTATAACTTAGGTACGCTCACCATTAATCAGCCTAAGCCATTACTAAATTTAACGGAAACCATAACTCATATCTCTTCCTATAATGCTAATGATGGCTCAATCAACGTGATTTCTAGCGGCGGTGTAGGTACGCGAACTTATAGTTGGTTGTATCCTGATGGAACAGTGGCAACTACCGCAAATATTGCTAACCTTTCGCCCGGATCGTATACACTTACCGTTACAGATGCTAACAATTGTAAATACTCAGAAACATATATTATAAGACAACCGCCGTTGGTTACATTGTTGTCCGCTCATAGTGTATGTGTGGGCGAAACAATTGTTCTTTTACCTTATTCAGACCCGAAGATAAATCCAACTACTTATAGCATTGTTTGGAACTCAGCAGCATTAGCAGCTGGCTTAGTAAATGTAACTGATGCCGCTTTACCCGCATTAGTGCCGCCTGCAACAAATGCTAATATTAGCATCTCGGTACCAGCAAATATCGTAGTAAATACTTATCAAGGTGTATTAAGGGTGAAAAATGCCGCTGGAGATAGCAGTGGAAATATCCCGTTTAGCATTACCATTACACCATACCCAGTTAAAGCACATATACAACTTATTCAATAGCACCAATTAAATAAAAACAATTAAAATCCATAAACATGAAAACAACAATTACCCGCACCGCATTAGCTACATTAGTTTTGCTTTTCAGCATCACTTTCAGCAGCTATGCACAAACCTATTACAACGTTTACATTTGCGGTAGCACGTCCGTTAAATTACGTCCACAAGAAAGTTTAATTACCAATGGCGATAAAGTACGTTGGTACAAAGAAGGAGTGGAGATAGCAGGAAGTCCCTTTACTTATAATGGCACTGGAACAGCAGATTTGACCATAGCAGCTGGTTTGGCGGTTGGTTTGCATAAGTATACTACAGCCATAGAATCGGCAGGTGGCTGTTTAGGTGATCCTTCAGAACCTTATACTATTTATAAGCTTCCAACAAAAGACTTAGCTTTAACAAAATCTGTAGGTACTTATTGCGGTGCTAGTAGTGGCTCAAGTTCTGGAGCTGTAATTACAGCAACTACTACTCCGGCATCACCACTTCCAGATGGCATTGCTTATGCCTATACTTGGTCTGTAACAGAAGGTGGAAATTCAGCTACACCAGGTTCGCCAGATAACAGCAGTACAGCTACTAGCTTATATACCATGAATACCACTACAACAGGTACTTATGTATTTAATGCTTCTGTTAAATATGTATTAACTGCTGCAAATACGGGTAGTTTGGTAACAGATGCCACCGGATGTAGCACTGGTGCGGCAAGTTCACAAACTGTAATTGTAACGCCTAAACCTAGTAAACCAACCATTTCTTTGGCTAACTAATAGAAATTAGGTTTTACCGAACCAATGGTTGCACGTAGGCTGATAGTTATGGCTATGCTGTTTTTGCAACTAATTGCTGCAAAAGCACAAACCGTTGCCGGCGATGTAAGAATTAGGTATGGAGGAGTGGCCTCACTTAGGGTCGATCTTCCAGACAATACTTATTCTTACCAATGGTACAGGGATGGCCGTGCTTTGCCTGGAGCAAACACTTTTATGCTCACTGTAAGAGAGGCTGGCGACTATCAGGTGAGTGCTACAAACAGAGGTATATGTCAATCAGATTTATCAGATATCTTTAGGGTAATCGTAGAAACATCCGATTTAGAAGTGATTAAAAAATCGGAAGCTCGCCCTGTAGGACCTAATGAACCTTTCTTGTATGAGATAACGGTAGAAAATAAAGGGAATACGGATAATCCAAACGTAGAGGTCTTGGATAGGTTACCCACTAATTTAACCTTTTTAGGTATACAGAGTAAAAGTCTTGGTACAGCTAATCATGAAAATGGAGTAATCAAATGGCTTATTCCTTTGTTAAGAGATAAGCAGAAAGAAACCTTGATGCTTAAGGTGCAAGGTAAGATAGCTGGTACGGTGGTAAATACGGCAAGTGTTAAAGGAGGAGATCTTACTTTGTTAGATTTAAATCCAGCTAATGATAGCTCTACCGATACAAAAAAAATTGTTGGAAATATTAAAGTGCCTAACGTGATTACCCCTAATGGCGATGGTAAAAATGATGTGCTGAAGATAGAGGGGATAGAACTTTATAAAGAAAATACCTTGTCAATTTTTAATAGATGGGGTAACGAAGTTTATAGAAGTCCGGGCGGATATACAAACAATTGGAGCGGCGAAGGCCTAAGCGAAGGTACGTATTACTATGTGTTAAAATTGGTGTCTAAAGAAGGAGCGTCAAGTAGTGTTACAGGATATATTACTTTATTAAGAGATAAATAGAATGGAAAGAAGAAGGTGGTATATTATCTTTTTATTAACGTTGGTGGGGTTGGGCAGTTTTGCACAGCAAGATGCACAGTACAGTCAGTATATATTCAATGCGGTTTATATCAATCCTGCATATGCGGGTTATCGGGAGAGATTAAACCTCAACGCAACCTATAGAAACCAATGGACAGGCATAAATGGTGCTCCTAAAAGTTTTTCTTTAGCTGCGGATGTACTGATGCCTAACGAAAGAGTTGGACTTTCGCTCATATTGAATGCGGACCAATTGGGTGCTCAAAAAAACTTATCGGCCTTTGCTAATTACGCCTACCGTATTTCTACCAATGAAGATGAAACCTCCAAATTAGCTTTCGGTTTAGGAGTTGGTTTTCAGCAGTTTGGTATTTATGGAGATATGTTAGAACCTGGCGATGCAGGAGATAACTTTATACCAACAGGTACGATAAAAGAGCTAGTGCCTGATGTAAGGGCTGGTATTTTCTTCTCTACACCAAAAATGTACGTAGGGGGCTCGGTAAATAACCTAATTGGAAAATATATCTTAGACAGAAAGAACCTAGAATTTAATTTTCCAACTCCAGAGCCAAATTTTTACCTAACGGGTGGAACTTTAATCCCATTGGTAGAATATGAGATAGACTTTAAACCCTTCTTTTTGATTAAGGATGATGCGGCAGGCCCCACAGTGTTAGATTTAAATGCATTTTTCTTGTTCAAGCAAAAGCTTTGGATAGGCGCAGGTTATAGAACTGGCATCAAATTATATAACAAGCCAGCCGTAGTAGGGAGCGTGAGGAATACAAATGCATTAATAGGTATGGCTGAAGTGTTTGTTAGTGAAAAACTGAGGATAGGTTATTCTTATGACCATAGCGTAGGTAGTTTGGCAAGGTATAGCGGATCTACTCATGAAATATCCATCAGCTGGAATTTTATGAACGAACGAGAACGCCGTATTAACTTTTGTTATTTTTAATCTTATTGCTATTATTATTTAAAGGGATAAGCTATTCATAAATATAACTCCCTCTCTGTCCGTTGGGCATCTCTCCCAAAGGGAGAAAACTTGCAATATTCTTAATTCTCTCCCTTTGGGAGAGATGGCGTAGCCAGAGGGTGTTTAAATTTATGAAAACCGAGCAGTAGAAGATGAATCCAATAGGTTCCTGTAGTGGTCTGTAGGGTTACAAATAACCTAAAGACCATTCTTTTTACGCTCCGACGCAGTCTTTTAATGAAACGACGACCATCTGGAATGATCTGTTCGGTGCTTGGAATGATCCGAAGGATTAATTTAATGCTCCGGAGTATTCCGAGAGTGCAAACTATCTTTCTAGAAGCGCAACGGAGCATTAAATAAGCGAAAAATAGGATTAAAAGACTACAAAGTTTCACTCTAAGACTGCTCCGGAGCGGTCCAGAAGCGCAATTGAGCATTAAACAAGCAGAACAGAAGGTAAAATAAGCCTTCTTGATAGCTAAAGCTCATAATTCACACCACGTTCTGGTACTTCAACTTCATAGCCTTCCGTTTCCAATGCAGCCTTAAAAGCGGAAAGACTGTTCATCTCACCATGAACCAAAAACACTTTTTTCAAGTTGGCCTTGTCTTGCTGTTTAACAATATCAATTAAATCATTATGGTCGCCATGACCGCTTAATAAGTCTGTTTTGGCAATTTTAGCGTAAACCATCAAATCTCTATTTCTCAAACGAACAATAGGGTCGCCACGTAAAAGTCTATCACCCAAAGTGCCTTTAGCACAATAACCAATAAAGAGAATAGTGCAATAATAATTCTGGATATTATAATAGAGATGATCTTGAATTCTGCCACCTTCCAACATGCCCGCAGAAGAAATAATGATACAAGGATCTAGGTAATTACTAACCGCTAAGCTTTCTTGCTGTGTTTTTAAATAAGTGAGGTTTTCGAATTCAAATTCGTCGCCTTTAGCTTGGTAGAAACTTTGAGCTTCTTCATTTACATATTGATGATGTTTGCGATAAATTTCTGTTGCATGATTAGCCAAGGGGCTATCAACGAAAACTTCTACAGGAGGGAGCAAACCTTTACTGAAAATTTGGTTTAGCTTAAAAATCAGTGATTGTGTTCTGCCAATACTAAAAGCAGGTATGATTAACCTTCCTGGATTTTTAATGCAGGTTTCTTCGATTACTTTAACCAATGTGTCTTCTAGCGAAGCATCTTTGCTATGCAAACGGCCGCCATAAGTAGCTTCGCACACCAAATAATCTACAGAAGGTAGCGTGTCTGGACTTACCAGAACAGGATAATTTTTCCTGCCAATATCGCCAGTAAATGCAATTTTTTTGTTCGTACCTTGATCGTTAATATTGAGCACGGCTGCTGCGGCGCCTAATAGATGTCCAACTGGAACAAAAGTTAGTTCAATATCCCCATTAATCCTAAATGGTTTATGAAAACCGATAGTTATAAACCTATCTATGGTTTCCATTACGTGCTTTTGTAAGTACAGAGGTTGAGGTCCGCCGTGATGTTTTTTTCTATTTCTAGGTTTTCTTTTCTGCTTGCTCAAAAAAATGTTCACCGAATCGAACAATAGTATTTCTGTTAAGTCAGCAGTTGGTCCAGTACATAAAATCTGGCCATCATATCCCATTCTAATTAGCGTAGGTAAGTTTCCCGAATGATCTATGTGAGCATGGGTAAGTATTACCAAATCTATATCAGTAGGGTCGAAGGGAAAAAATAGGTTTTGTTCCTGATAGCTTCCTTTCTCGTAATCTAGCCCACAATCTATGAGGATATTATAATTATTTATTTGCAAAAGGTGCATGCTCCCAGTAACTTGTTGAGCAGCACCCCATATGGTTAATTTCATCGATTGATATAAAAATTAAGTGTACAATATATGTTTTTGTATCCAATACCCGACAATACAGCTACATTTTTCATGCAAAATGTAAACGGTCAACCTAAACTTCTATTTTAGTTATCCACATCTTATAACTCCTAATAAAATAGGTTTTTAAAGGTTTAAGCATACTTTTTATAGTTGTATTGTGGATGATGAGGTACTCTAAAAACGACTGTTCTGCACTTATTAAAATTTGATTTGGCATAGTTTTTTCAAAAGTAAGCCTGTTGAAACATGAATTGATAACGAAGCAGATAAAAACTTTTTTACTTTAAATGTGTTGCTTCCATAATTAAAACTAGAAATAATGAAAAGAATATTAATGATAGCTGCAATTGGTGCAACAGTTTTGGCATCTTGTGGCAAAAGTGAAAAGCAAGTAGCTTTAGAAAAACAACAAGCATTAACAGCTTACAGAGATAGTATTAAATTAGATAGTTTTAGACGTGCCGAAGTAGAGGCCGAAAAACAGCGAGTAGAAGAACAGCATCAGGCAGAGTTGGCCGCTGCTAGACGTAGTGCCGCAAGGTCTTATAGTTCTGGTGGTAGTACCGTAACTACATCTTCTGGAGGCGTAACCAATACGCAAGCTCAGAAAAAGGGATGGAGTTCGGCGGCTAAAGGAACGGTAATTGGTGCTGGTGTAGGTGCATTAGGTGGTGTGCTTATAGATAAAAAAGATGCTAGAGGAGCTATCATTGGTGGTTTAGCTGGTGCTGGTGCTGGTTATGCTATCGGTAGAGCCGAAGATAGAAAAAGCGGCCGTGTTCAGAAAAAACAATAATAAACTCTATCATATATTTTGAACGAGGTCTGTCCTAATAATATGGGACAGACCTTGTTTCGCGTTTGTGAGGTTACATAATTTGCAATGGATTGTCTTATTGCTTTATCTTAACTGTTTTGATGCCAAGTTCTGTTGTTGTACCATCTTTATCTACCTGCAGTAATTTTAGGTAAAGAGTTTGCTCGTTGGTAGTACTGCTATCTTTAGTACAGGCAGCTATTGCAGTTATACATAGTACCGTTATTGCCACCTTCATCATTCTATTTTTTATAGCAGGCAGAAAGAATAGAATGAGTAGGCTAAACCCAGCTAAGGCAGTATGGTTAAGTGCCATATTGAAATTATAATTGATTGGCTCTGAAGAATTGCCATTTATCGCTTTTGAACTAATGGTGGCAACTGTGTTGAAGTTTTTTCCATCGTTTGATATTTGTATGTTGAAATGTGAGTTGTTGGTTTCGTTACTAGTTTGCCAGTTCAGTTCAATGTTTCCATTAATAGCTAGTTTGGCCTCGTAAGTTTTAAGTGCAACCGGTAATACCGTTAAGGGACTGTATCTTAAAACACGGCTGTTCCCTTGATCTGCAACCCAAAAAAAGCTATCAATGTATAAAAACATAGGCTTTTTTATTAAAACACTTGACGTTCCAACAATGTTACTAGTAAAGTCTGGCTGGCCAATGACAAAATCGGCAGGAGCATTATTATTGGTGATACTCGCAGCATTCTTATAAACGAAAATCCTATTATTATTGTATTGGGAAATATAAAGGTTACCGATACCATCACCATAAATACCCATGGGGGCGCCCAAAGAACTCTGACTTGTACTCTGTAGCAAGCCTGTTGTAAAGTTGGCCTGCCCTAATACTAGTGATGCAGCGGCCCCACTGACAAAAGTTTTTGCATTGGGAAATTTCAGTACTCTATTATTTTTACTATCGCAAATCCAAAGATTATCGGCATAATCAACGTAAAGCTGGTTAGTAAAATTGAAAGTGCTTTCACTTGTTCCACTACTGCCATTTGAATTACCTAGATAGGCATCAGGTACGGAGTTGTTTTGTAATTGGTCAACGTGGTTAAATCTTAATATTTTGTTGCCTTGTAAAGATATCCATAAGGTATTGTCGCGTATGAAGATATTTACAGGAGAGTTAAAATTGCTCAATATGAGGTCGGCGTTGGGCCCATTGTGAATATTACTGGCATTGGGTATTCTTACTACTCTATTTTTATTAGTATCGGCTATCCATAAATTACCAGAATGATCCATAAAAATGCCTGTCGGACCATTAATGCTACCAATACCGTTAATTGCAGTAATTACCATTTCTGCAGCTGCTCCGTTCACATAAGAAGTATAGCTGTTAAATCTTGAGATTCTGTTAACGTAATAGTCTGTAACAAATACCTTTTTGGTATTCGGATCTATAGCTATACCAAAAGGAGCATCAAATTTATTGAGTGTTGCGCCACTGCTACCTGTACTAAAATCAGATTGTCCGAATACCATATCGGCCGCTTGTCCATTTATCCATTGGCCGTGTGTTGGTGTATAATGAAAAACAGCAAGATATAATATGCTTAAATATTTTATCAAAATTTTGGTTTTCATTTGCTTGTGTTTTATTTGTAGTGTTTTAAATAATGATTTTAGATAATCGATTTTCATTTTTTAATTATTTTTCGAGTGGAAGATTTGATGTTGTAACTTCCTTGTTGAAGAATGATAGATAACCGGCGTTTAAGCCTAAGTTAATGTCAGATGTTGTAGGTGCTTGATGGTAAGGCATGATAATTAGTATTACGATAAAAAATAATCGGCGAATAAGTGGTTGAATTGGGAATTTGTACTCTTGTTGATGGTGCATGTAGAATTAAGGTTGTGAAAATTAATAATGTATGATTGGAAAAGATGGTCAAATCTAGTCCTGAACATTTTAAAAAGACCTATACTTTAGGGTAGTTTTGGTAAGTTTGTGGTTAGAAAAAGATGAAATATATTGTTACATGCTTAAAAAAGTAGGTTGTTTGTTCTTAATACTGTTCCTTGCCCTGTCATCATTTGCCTCGACGGGAGAATCTCTATACAAAATTTCATGCTACCATAATAGTGCTGCAATCAATCTCAATCAAGTGGATGATTTAGCTTTTGTTCATTTGAAGGATAGTCGAGATTTACCAGTAATGGCCAACAAAGCGACTTATCTGTTTAAGATCAGTTTTGATAAACCTTTGGCAGCAGAAGGACAAATATTGTTTATTGAAAATGAACATCTGGATACGATTTCTTTATATAAGCGGGTAGGTAGCTCATTGGTATTGCTTGAAACTAAAGGAAATGCTTTTCCGCAAGTCCGTAACCGGTTTGGATGTCCAGATTTTACACTTCCTGGAGGTGAAACGGAATATTTTATACTCACTAAATTTAAGAAGGATGTCTCGTTTCCTATTATCGTAGGTACTCCTGATGAGATGAATAACTGGAGTACAAGAACATTTTTTTTCCTAGGATTGTATTACGGTGCTTGTTCGATATTTCTAACACTCAATCTATTCCTTTTCTTTTATCTAAAAGATCGCCTATTTCTTTACTATTGTTTCTTTTTATTTTTCATTACCGTTTCTATAGCTTATGCCGATGGACTGTTTAGTTTCTTGACTAATAACCGTTGGCTGCTAAATAATGCTGATGTTTTATTGCATTTTGGCTTAGCGGTCACTTTTACGTTTTTTGCTAGAAGGTTCCTGAATTTAAATCAAAAGAATATTGCGGTCATCAGTTTTTGTTTGTTAGGAGTGGCATTCGTTACCTACTTATTGGGCTTGCTGTATCATAGTTATAGCCTGTTCTTGGCAGGCGAGGCGTCAGTTATTGGCTTGTTGTTCTTTTTTTGGCTGCTAGCATTCAGGGAGATGAAAGGAGCTACACATTCTTCATTTTTTGTATGGGGCTATGGTGTTTTTATGTTTTGCGCAGTTGACTATTTTCTTTTGCGTAAAATTGGCATTTTTACCTTTGATATGTATTCTGGGCAGTTGAAAACTGGCAGTACAATTGAACTAGTGGTAATCATGTTAGCTATTATGTATCGAATAAGAGCTTTGGATCAGCAAAACCAACATTATCGTAGAGAAATAGAACAATATATTAAGAACATCAAGGAATATAAAACTCAAAACTTAAAACAGACTAATGAGTTTTTTAATGACGTTCAACAAAAATATGCGCTAAGTGATAGAGAATTAGAAGTATTGAAGGGTATTACTGAAGGGCTAACAAATACGCAAATTGCCGAGCGTATTTTCTTGTCAGTAAATACTGTGAAGTTTCATACAAGAAATATTTTCGATAAATTGGAAATTACTAATCGTACACAAGCATTAGGTAAATTATATGAAGATAGGCACGGGTAGAGGATTGTTATGTTTAGGATATAATTATACTTCAAAAGAACATTTTCAATTAATGCCTGTTTAGCTTTAACAAAAGCATTTACTTTGTGGATGAATTTCGTCCATCATAAATAAAAAAAAGATGAAGACCGATTTGATAGAAATTTTTCAAACCATCAGGGCGGCCATGCAGCCTTATGAAACTTTAGGATTTAATTCGAGGATAAATTCTGATAAAGATTACGATCTCTGGAGCGATAAAAATGTGGTGCTTTTAGGTAAGCAAAGGAATGAGATCTACTTTGCAGGTCTAAAAATAATGAAAAGTAGTGTGACGCTTCATTTCATGTTAATTTATACTAATCCAGAAATCAAAGAGCTGTTACATCCTGATTTATTGAAACTATTAAAAGGAAAATCATGTTTTCATTTCAAAAAACTAGATGAAACATTGATGGAACAAATTGCACAAGCATTAGATATAGGTTACAAAACATATAAACAAAACGAGTGGGTATAAATCCGTTATTTCAGGAAGATTTCTTTTTAACCATTCAAGATAGATATCATTCGGTAGAGAATATTCAAACACATCCATTTTATATCGTCGCTATAAAAGGTACAGTTTACATCAATCTCATCCCCTTAAATGCTTCATTTCTACCTCAGCAATTACAGTCTTTACAAGTAGCTTACCAACAGCAAGGCATTTTGTTAGTCCACTTATGGGAAGATGTATGGATCAGTAAACGAGAGCAAGTGTTGAGTAGGATACATTCTTTTTGTGGACAAAATAAGAGCCTACATGGCAGAAAGGCGAAGGTTGTAGAAGTAGATGCCGCCGATGCTAAAAGTTTTTTGGAAACACACCATCTGCAAGGATACATTAAAACGAAATATAATTTTGGATTGGTGTTTGGAGATGAATTAGCTGCTGTTGGTTGTTTTGCAGCATCTAGACCGATGAAAAGTAAGGGCGAAAACTATAAATCTGCCGAATTGGTACGATTTGCTACCAAGGCAGGCATTACTATAGTAGGTGGTTTAGGGAAGTTGGTGAAGCATTTTTTGCAGCAGGTGGAAGTAAATGACATAATGACCTATGCAGATCGGGATTGGTCTTTAGGTAAAGGTTATGATAAATTGGGTTTCCATTTTTCTGGAACAACTGGGCCAGTTATTTTTTACGCAGATGCCAAAACGATGAATAGGTACCAGCCGCATCGTTTGCAAAAAAAAATCCTAACTGCTTTTGATGAGCAAAATATCTTAAATTTGAATGATTTTTTAACCCAAAACGGCTTTTTAAAAGTCTTCAATACGGGAAATCTCAAATATCATCTATATACTAATGTTGGATAAAAACCTATTGATTGTACTTGGTGCAACTGCTGTTGGTAAAACAAAGTTGGCAGTACAATTAGCTAAAGATTTTGATGGAGAAATCATCAGTGCTGACAGCAGACAGGTTTTTGAGGGAATGGATATTGGTACAGGAAAAGACCTGTCCGAATATGAAATTAACGGATTACGAATTCCATATCATTTGATCGATATTAAAAAAGCCGGAGAACGCTACCAAGTAAATGCTTTTAAGGATGATTTTTATGAAGCTTTTCAGGAAATTACAAATAAGCAGAGATTACCTGTTTTATGCGGCGGTACCGGAATGTATATCCATAGTTTACTACAGAACCATGATTTAACGGCTATTCCAGTTAATGAAGACCTGCGGAAGGAATTAATTCAACTAGATAAGAAAAAGTTAAGTGAAACACTGGATAATTTTCCTTTAGAACTTAGAAAACAAGCAGATTATAGTTCTTCGAAACGATTGATACGAGCCATAGAGATCGCCAGATTTTTAAGTGAGAACCAAGGGTTTAAATTACAGGAAAGAGCTGTTTTAAGACCGCTCATTATCGGTTTATATAATGATGTCGAAATTCGCAGAGCTAAAATCTTATCAAGGCTAGAAGAACGTCTTTCGAATGGTTTAATAGAAGAAGTGGAAGGCTTGCTAGCTAAAGGTGTAAGCGAAGACATGCTAGTGTTTTATGGATTAGAATATAAGTTTGTAGTAGCTTATCTTAAAAATGAAATCGACCTTGATACACTAAAAGAACGTTTAGGTACTGCAATTTGTCAATTTGCAAAAAGACAAATGACCTTCTTTAGGAAAATGGAGAAAGACGGTGTGCAAATCAATTGGATAGAAGCAGAGGATAGGGAGATCTTAAAAAATACAGCGGTAGATTTAGTTAGACGGAATTTTAACTAAAATTATTGCATCTTCGTTTTATGGAGCAAAAGATAAAGCCAATTATCAAATGGACTGGTGGAAAATACCGGGAGTTCGCTTTATTTAAAAAACATATTCCATCTTTTGAACGTTACATCGAACCTTTTTTTGGTGGTGGAGGAGTTTTCTTCGCGCTACAGCCAAAAACCCCAGTAGTTATCAATGATAAGAGTAACGATCTTATTCGTTTTTATCGCCAGATCAATAATCCAGAATTTAAAGAAAGATTATTTCAATATGCTGACGCTTGGGAAGAAACGAACGAACTTTATGAAAAGCTGTGGCATGAATGTGCAGAACAGTTTACTTCGTTCGTAAAAGAAACTAATTCGCTATTGAAAGAATGCCTAGATCGGGAACTTCCAGAAATGATGAAAAAATATCAAAATTTGGTTAATCCAGTTTTTGTCATTGAGCCTGCTTTGTTTCAAAGTTATGTTAAGGATAGCTTATTGGATAAGGCAAATAGAATTCAACAGATCTGCAAAAGAGAAGATAGAGTGTTCGGTCACAAAGAGTTAAAAGCACATTTTGAAACTGGAATCAAAAGTGGCATGTATTTGTTTTTTAGAATGTTAATGAACAAAAATGTGAACACACCTATATTTTCTGAAGCAAGTACAGTGGCCAATTGGTATTTTGTAAGAGAATTGTGCTACGCTTCTATGTTTAGATACAACGCTAAAGGAAAATTCAACATTCCTTATGGAGGTATTGCTTACAACAGGAAAAAGTTTAGAAAAAAAGCTAATTTGATTTTCGCCCAACCTACGCAAGATTTATTTGCTAAGACTGATATTTATAATGAAGATTTTGAAAAAACGCTTCTTGAAATAGCTTTAAAGCCTACAGATTTCATTTTTTTAGATCCACCTTATGATAGCGAGTTTTCTGAATATGATCAAAACTCCTTTACGCAGAAAGATCAGAAACGGTTAGCGGATTTTCTTATTAATTGTCCCGCAAAATGGATGGTGGTGATTAAAGAGACCCCTTTTGTTCGCGAGATTTATACACATCCAAAAGTAAAAATTGTAACCTTTGGAAAAAAATACACCTATAATATGCGTGGACGCAATGATAGGAAAGTAACGCATCTCATCATTACTAACTACTAAGCTATATCATTTACGAATAGCTCTATGTGTTTAATTGCAGGGGTTGCTCAATTTCGCTATGGTAATCCATTTTATTTAAGCCAAATGAAATTAAAATTTTGGGATAGTAAAGTGGATTGATGTAACGTGATTGTTTAGTATTTAGTACAGCATAGATAAGTAATAAGTCTATTACATTGATAAGTTTTGTAATTGAAATTTTGTGTTTTAATTGGTTGATTTTTAGTTTTTTAATTTTGTTTCTTTGTGATTTTTAATTTGATGTTGGCATACTGTTTGAATAGTTGACGATAATTGATAACTATAAAATATCTTAATCAAAAACGTTAAATAAAAATTTAAAACATAATGAAACGATCAGTTGTTGATAGCTTCATTACCATTAAAATTAAAATAGAAACACAATGAAAATGTATACAAAAGCAATGGCGACTGCAGTAGCTGCATTAGCTATATTCGTAACCACAAATGTAAGCGCTCAAACTACTTCGGAGCCAACAAATCCTTCGAGACAAAAATTAGGTGTTGGTATCAATGCTGGTATTCCTACTAATTCGGGATCTAGCTTTGCCTTAGGTGCAGATTTACGTTACCAAGTAGATATCGACAGACAATTATCTATACCTATTACTGCTGGTTTTACCTCAATTTTTAATAAAGATATCACGATAGGTAGTACTACTTATGAAGTTGATAACTCGAACTATATTCCAGTAAAAGCGGGTTTAAAATATTTCTTTAACGATAGTGGTTCAGGTGCTTATGGCTTAGCTGAAGCTGGAGCTGCATTTTGGACAGCTAAAGGAGCTGGTACAGCATTCGTTTATTCACCTGCAGTAGGTTATGCGTGGAGTAACGGATTGGATTTAGGCGTTAAATATGAAGGCCTTAGCCAAAATGGCAACAACAATGGTTATGTAGGTCTACGTTTAGCTTACGGTTTTAAACTTTAATACTACCGTTAACAAATTATAATTACAATATAATATTATTAAGCCTCGATAATTTTATCGAGGCTTTTTTTGTGTTTTTAGAATTATAAATGCTATTTTGAGCACAAAACAGAACATATCTTCATCGGGTTGCCATCCAATTGGAAATCTTTGAAAAAAATGCATATGAAGCACAAAAATTATATTGGTTTAATAGCTTTAGCGGTAACGAGTTTGATGGCTTGTAGCAATAACAACCAATCATCTACTGAATTGAAAGATACTGCTGCTGTAGTTGCAGATACAACAGCTGTAACTCCATTAGTATTTCAAGACGAAAAGCTACAAAATATTTATACAGCTTACATCAAGCTTAAAGACCAATTGGTAGCAACTAAATTGGAAACTGCCAAACCAGCGGCAAAAGAACTGGCTACAGCGTTAAAGGAAATCAAAGGCTGTGAAAATGCAGTTCATATTACCACTAAAATTGCTGATGCTAAAGATATTAAGGCACAACGTACAGCTTTTACAGATTTAAACGTAGAATTAATTCCAATATTTAAGCATACAGCATTAACTTCTGGAACTATTTATGTGCAACATTGCCCTATGGCTAACAATGGTGATGGAGGAGATTGGCTTTCTTCGGAAAAAAGAATACAAAATCCATACTATGGAGATGAGATGTTGGAATGTGGAAGAGTAGCGGAAGAAATTAAGGCAAAATAGCTAGTAAAAGATTAGAGCTACATTAGAAAACGCAAAAAAGTGTAACAACTCTATAATTGTTTTCGCTTAAATTTTAATAAAACAAAATAACTGCTTATTATTATATAAAATTTTAGATATATGTCAACTACTGCAGAAATTAAGATAGACGGGCAGACTTACGAGTTTCCAATAATTACCGGAACAGAAGGAGAGAAGGCTATCGATATTTCAAAATTAAGAGATCTTACAGGTCACATTACTTTAGATTTTGGATATAAGAATACAGGCGCTACTAAGAGTGCTATTACATTTTTAGATGGAGAAGAAGGTGTTTTAAAATATCGTGGCTATCCAATTGAAGAACTTGCTGAAAAAGCATCATTTTTAGAAGTTGCTTATTTATTGATTTATGGAGAGCTACCTTCGAAAGAAACGGTAGAGAAGTTCCAGAAAGATATCAGTATGCATACTTTGATCCACGAGGATATGAAGAAATTTTTTGATGGCTATCCGTCGAAATCTCATCCAATGGCTCAATTATCTTCGTTAGTTTGTTCACTTTCTACTTTCTACCCAGAAAGTTTAGAAGCGAACCAATCAGAAGAACAGAAAAACGACACTATCATTAAAATGTTGGCCAAAATGACAACCATTGTGGCTTTCATCTACAAGAAATCTTTAGGACATCCACTAATCTATCCTAAAAACAAATACGATTATATTACTAACTACCTTTGGATGACTTTTGGTCAGCGTACAGAGGATTTCGAACCAAATCCAGTAGTGGTTAGTGCAATGAATAAATTATTAATTCTTCACGCAGATCACGAGCAAAACTGTTCTACTTCTACAGTAAGAATTGTAGGTTCATCGGATTGTAATCTTTATGCTTCTATATCAGCGGGTATTTCTGCACTTTGGGGACCACTGCATGGTGGAGCTAACCAAGCGGTTATCGAGATGTTAGAGCGTATTAAGGAAGATGGTGGCGATACTGATAAATGGATTGCGAAAGCAAAAGATAAAAACGATCCTTTCCGTATGATGGGCTTTGGCCACAGAGTTTACAAAAACTTTGATCCAAGAGCAAAAATCATTAAAAAGGCTTGTGATGATATCTTAGAAAATTTAGGTATTGATGATCCTGTTTTAGAAATTGCAAAAAAATTAGAGCAAGCAGCTTTAACTGATCAATATTTTATAGATCGTAAATTATATCCAAACGTAGATTTTTACTCGGGTATCATTTACAGAGCGTTGGGATTCCCTTCAGAAATGTTCACTGTTCTTTTCGCTTTAGGCCGTCTTCCAGGATGGATCGCTCAGTGGAAAGAGATGAGAACTAACAAAGAGCCTATCGGCAGACCACGTCAAATTTACGTTGGTGATGTAGATAAGCACTTGTAGACAAGCACTCTCTTTACAACCAAATATGTTAATTTTAAGCCGGTGGATTGCCGGCTTTTTTGCGTTTAAAGATTTTTTATGCTGATGTCATGCTGAGTTCGCGAAGTATCTGTTTTTAATATTTAGGTGAATAGCTTGTCCCTGTAATACTTTGATAATACTTCCGAAGCTTTGCTATTTATGATAAATAATTAACTTTTGATAAAAGCATATGCTTCCGTTGGATACGAAAGTCTCGCTTTGCACTTCAAGCTTTTATTAGTCACATTGTCATCCCGAGTTTCGAGGGATTAACTTAAACACATCACAGGCTTGTTTACGCACCAATAAAGCTAATGGCAATAATGACTAAGAAACAAATCGTTAATAGAATGCTATAGCAGAAATTCAAGAAGAATAATTTCAGTACTGTAACCCATCTGGTGCTACCATAAAAAGTTCTTAGTGATCTATAGAGATACCAGATGATGTAAGCAAACCCAATGAACCCAATTAAACCACTTAGATCATAAAAAAAGTGAGTTAGCCAGCCCAAAAAGGTACATACAATAAAAGCCAAAAAAATAGCAGAATGTGTATGGAATGAATAGATTAAATGTTCATAATAAAATCTATCTTTTCTGATGTAAACAAGTTTTAAGATTAATGCAAAGAGAGGCAAGAGCAAGAACATCATCTTTGGAATGTATTTAATCATATCCTCACCAATTTTTGCCGATGGATCTGGATATTTGTTAAACTCGATACTTTTTTTCATGAAATAATTAACTACGAAATTATCTCGTTCTTCTTTAGGCAATGCTAACTGTTTTTTTTCGTACTCCTGAATCGTTTTCTCGTCTGATAGGAGCTTGTTATATCTCTTTTTATTCTTTCTAGAAGAGCCTACGTTTACTACAGCAGTACCATTTTCTTTAATATCTTTCTCAACCTCTTTTAAAATACTATCTTTCTTGCTTTTACTAAGAGGTATATAAGCTAACATTTGTTTAACTTCTTTTAGAGAATTAGAAGTTACGGTATCGTTTTTAAGTTTTTCAGCGATGGCAGCACTAGGCTCAGCTTCTTTTTCTTTTTTCTTGTTGTTGCTAAAAACAACGATAAAGAATACTATACTAATGAAAATGTAAAGCTTAATAGGGTGTAAGAATGAAGCTCTCTTTCCGGCTACATAATCTACCGTTAACTTTCCCGGCTTAAACAACAAAGGTTTAATGGTGCCAAAAAACTTATGCTCAAAGTGAAAATAATCTGCAATGGCATGAGTAATCATATGCAGTGCATCTTCTTTTAATTCGATATTTTCTTGGCCACAGTGCGGGCAATAAGTTTCTTCTACTTGGTGACCACAGTTTAAACAATTTTTTTCTTTCCTAAGCTTTACGGACGACATCGGGATATAAAATGTAATTAGTGACTGATTTTATTGATAGCTTCTTCTTCTGCACGAGTATGTTTGTGTTTAAACATCAGCGCAAATAAAACGGTAATAACTAAGGCGTAAAGTGCAAAACTCAACCAGATGTTGTGCCAATCTTTTACGTCCAAAGCACGGCTTAAACTTCCATCGGCTAAAACATTGATGCCTTTGTTGCCCAAAAATTTATGTAGGTGCTCGTTATTAATATCGGTATTAACTAACTCTGCTGTAGATTTAATATTTGTGTAAAATTTGGTGAAATACTTGTCAATCATCCAGCCAGATAGTAAACTACCTAAAATGGCACCAAAACCATTCGTCATCATCATAAATAAACCTTGAGCTGACGAACGTATTTTAGCTGTGGTTGATGTTTCTACAAACAAAGATCCTGAAATGTTGAAGAAATCAAATGCCATACCGTATACTATACATGATAGAATAATCATCCACAAACCACCTGCGGGATCACCGTAAGCAAATAATCCGAAACGAAAAACCCAAGCCAACATAGAAATCACAATTACCTTCTTGATACCAAAACGTTTTAAGAAGAAAGGTATAGCTAAAATGAATAAGGTTTCGGATACTTGAGATATAGAAATAATTAATGTCGAATATTTGACTACCAAAGAGTTGGCGTATACAGGGAATAGCTTGAATTCATCTAAAAAAACATCTCCATAGGCATTGGTTAATTGTAAAGCGCCACCCAAAAACATAGAGAATATAAAAAATAATGCCATTTTATAGTTGGCAAATAATTTAAATGCTTCTAGTCCTAAACTTTCAACAAAAGTTGCTTTTTCTGACACAGATTTTGTGGGTAAACATTTTGGTAATGTAAATGAATAAAGTCCTAAAAGGATAGCGCCTACACCAGCAATGTAAAATTGGTTAGCGCTGGCCTTACTACCTGTTAAATTGGTTACCCACATAGCTACAATAAAACCAACTGTACCCCAAACACGTATAGGAGGGAAGTTCTTAACAACATCAAACTCACTATTTTTTAAAGTAGTATAACTTATAGAGTTACTTAAGGCTATGGTTGGCATGTAAAAACACATGGCCAATAAAATAATCCAGAAAAAGGTATGTGGACTATCTACCTGCGGTAAATAAAACATTACACCTGCATAGAGAAGATGCAAAATTGCATAAAGTTTCTCGGCATTAATCCATTTATCGGCTAAAATACCTGTAAGCGTAGGCATAAACAACGACGCTATTCCCATAGTAGCGAATATGATTCCAAAATGGGCGCCATCCCATTGTTTAGTTCCAAACCAGTAATTGGCAATGGTAATTAACCACGCAGCCCACACAAAAAACTGCATGAAGCTCATAATGGTTAAGCGTAGCTTAATATTCATAAATAATCAAATTTGTTTAGTTAGTTTTGGAAAGCTTGAAGATAAGGTTTTTTTGGTATTTAGTATGTTGGTTTTGCATTGAAAAATGCAGCTTATCGGCTAAAACTTACAACCTATTTAACTAACTAGCATTTCTTCTGTTGATTTCATCCCTAATTCTAGCAGCTTTTTCATATGCTTCTTCGGATAAAGCTTTTTCTAGTTTTTGTTGTAATTCTTCTAGAGACAAACTTTGGAAACCCGAAACAGCTTCTGGAGTAGAATGAGTTTCTTCTGTTGCAGAAGGATTGGTGATGCTTTCCATATTTTCTAAGAACAGAAAATCGTTTCCTTCTATTACAATACCGGCAGACGCAAGTATAAATTCATAAGTGTAGATTACGGCATTGAATCTAACTGCAATGGCAATAGCATCAGATGTTCTAGCATCTATTTCTATTTGCTCACCATCTTTATTACACATTAATTTAGCAAAGAAAACGCCATCAACCAGATTGTAAATTAGAATTTCTGTGATTTCTACTTGGTAAGCTTGTGCAAATGATTTGAATAAATCGTGGGTTAGTGGACGGGTGGGAGACATTTTCTCAATCTCGATGGCAATGGCTTGCGCCTCAAACGCTCCGATGATAATGGGCAACCTTCTTCTTCCGTTAACTTCTCCAAGAACTAACGCATAAGCGCCAGATTGGGTCTGGCTGTATGATAGTCCTACGATATCGAGTTTTACTTTCTTCATATACAAAATTAACCCTCATCGTTTTGTGAGCGATAAGGGTCTCTTGTACAAAGTTAAGCTTTATGTGCCTTTAATGCAGCAATTATTTTCGGAACTACTTCAAAAGCATCTCCAACGATACCATAATCAGCAACTTTAAAGAAAGGAGCTTCTGGATCTTTGTTAATTACAACGATTACTTTTGATGAGCTTACACCAGCTAAATGTTGGATAGCACCAGAAATACCGATAGCAATGTATAAATTAGGACTGATGGCAATGCCGGTTTGTCCAACGTGCTCTGAATGTGGTCTCCAATCAGCATCTGATACTGGTTTAGAGCAAGCAGTAGCCGCACCTAAAAGGTCTGCCAACTCTTCAACCATACCCCAGTTTTCAGGACCTTTTAAACCTCTACCACCAGAAACTACTATTTCTGCATCTGGTAAAGAAACTTTATTGGTTGCACGAACAATTTCTTTTACAATAGCTGTTAAATCACTAGATTTTACCTCTGGACTAAATGCTTCGATAGCTACACTAACAGCATTTTCTTTTACACCAAAAGCATTTGGATTTAAAGCAATCACTTTATTTTCTGAAGTTAAAGTAGCGATAGCAAAAGCTTTACCAGAGAAAGCCGTTTTCTTTACAGAAAAACCGCCGTCTGTAGTAGGCAATTCTACTGCGCCATCTACTAAACCTGCTTTAAGTTTTACTGCAACACGCGGTGCTAGGCCTTTTCCAGAGAAAGAGTTAGAAATTACCACGATATTTGCGCTTTCATTTTTAGCAGCCTCTGCAATTACCGAAGCATAAGCTTGGTTAACAAAGTTTTTAAGTTGATCTGCTTCTACTTTTAAAATCTTGCTTGCACCATATTTTCCAAGTTCGTTAAGCTCGCTTTCTGCAACATTACCTATTGAAATAGCACTTAGGCTAGTACCTTGTTGATCTGCGATTGCTTTTGCGTAAGAAACTGCTTCGAAAACAGATTTTTTGAACTTTCCTTCTACTTGCTCTACATATACTAATACTGACATATTAATCTATTTGAAATCTCCCAAAGGAGAATATTTGATGATAATCTAATTAATTATTGATTAGATAGGCAATTGGAACTGTAAACTTCAAACTGCCTACTGAAAACTATATTACTTTCGCTTCGCTGTGCAATAATCCAATTAATTCTTCCGCACTTTCAGCTGGAATTAATTTTACCGAACCACGAGGAGCAGGAGTTTCAAACTTGCTTATTTTTCCAACTTCTTCTACAGCCACAGCTTCAATTACTTGAAGAGGCTTAGTTCTTGCAGACATGATGCCCCTCATATTAGGGATTTTTGCTTCTGCAGTACCTTCAGCACAACTAGCAACGAATTTGCCACTTACACTTACTACTTCTTTACCACCTTCAATTTCACGTTCAATAGTTGCAGTAGAACCATCATAATCCAATTTTTTAATGATAGAAATAGATGGGATATCTAATAATTCGCCAACCATTGCCGCAACTTGAGATCCATTGTAGTCAATTGATTCTCTACCACATAAGATGATGTCAAAATCGTTTGATTTAGCATATTCAGCAATTTGAGTAGCAACGAAATAAGCATCTCTTGGAGCTCCATTAACCCTAACCGCATCATCGGCACCAATTGCTAATGCTTTTCTAATGGTTGGTTCTGTCGCAGCTTCACCAACATTAATTACAGTTACCGTTCCTTTTCCTCCTTCAGCAAGTTCAATGGCACGAGAAAGTGCAATTTCATCGTAAGGATTTACAATATATTGTACACCGGCCGTATTGAATTCGGTATTATCACCCGTAAAAGTTATTTTTGTCGTTGTGTCGGGAACGTTACTGATACAAACTAATATTTTCATAATGATTTTTAGGTTAAAAAATTGTTATGCTTGCATAATATATTTGCAATGATATATATTCTAATTCTATTTTCATAGAATTATTTAGAATTTATATAAATAAGTGTTTTATATCATTTAAAAATGAACACTTCGCAAGTTTATATGCGTTAAATAAATTACACAAACTTAATTAAAAAAGCAGGGATTTAAAATGCAGAACCAGCGATTAGCCAAATTGTTTGAATTTTTAGAAAGCGATCCAAATGACAGTTTTATACTGTATGCAATTGCAACAGAATATAATGTGCAAAATGACATAGAAAATGCTTTGAAATATTACCTTCAGCTTACAGAAAAGCATCCAGATTATGTAGGTACATATTATCATCTAGGTAAGTTATATGAGAAAATGGGGAAGAAAGATGAAGGGATAAAAATCTATCAAATAGGAATGCAGGCCGCTAGACAAAAACGTGATATGCACGCCTTATCTGAGCTACAAGGTGCTTATAACAGTGCTGCAGGTTTGGATTATGAAGATGATTAATTATTCAGGTATAAGGTATTAGGAGTTAGGCATCAGTTAATGAATGACCAATAATCAAATAAGATAGCTTTTAAATTGCTAATGCCCAAACTAGTGAACAAATGAGCTAATGAACAGCTCGAATCGTAATTCGTAAATCTAAAATCGTAAATCCAATTGGCTAAACGACAACTCTTCTTTATCAGAAATGTGATCTATTTCACCTTCACCGCATTTGGTGGAGCACAGGCACATTTGTCGTTGTTGTTGCGCTATTTCGTTACCAACATCAATTTCGTTACTGAAGAAGAATTATTGGAATTGAATGCTTTAGCTCAGGTTTTACCGGGTCCGGCTTCTACACAAACCTTAGTTGGTATCGCTTATAAAGTTGGTGGTTTAAAACTAGCTATTCTTACTTTCTTAATATGGATTTTACCTTCTGCTGCGATCATGACTTTGGCTGCTATCTGGTATTCCTTGTTAGATCAAAAAGATAAGCTAGTTGAAGTATTAGAATATATTCATCCAATTGCTTTGGGGATTGTTGCTTACGGAGCTTTTAAATTAGGGAAAAGAGTGCTTACAAATCAAGTTTCTATTTTTTTAGCAGTAGGAGCCCTGGTTGGTACTTTGGTTTTGAGAGAAGCATATGTGTTTCCTTTAGCCATATTAATAGGAGGAATGGTTTCGTCAGCTATTGGAACACCTACCGAAGAAACTGAATTGAGGGTTAGGTTATTTGCAAACATCAATCCTAAGAAATTAGGTTATTTTATTGGTGTTCTGTTGTTTATGGCTATGCTTGGTGCTTTAATTAATAGGACATCTCCTTTTAGTTTACCAATAAGGCTGTTTGAAAACTTTTACCGTAACGGGATATTTATTTTTGGTGGTGGACAGGTTTTGGTACCGATGATGTTCACTGA
Source organism: Flavobacteriaceae bacterium PS02338 (assembly GCA_029959615.1). GTDB lineage: Bacteria > Bacteroidota > Bacteroidia > Sphingobacteriales > Sphingobacteriaceae > Pedobacter. Next base: position 188,007 of record JASCOD010000002.1, read on the forward strand.
GTTTGTGCAGATGAAACATTATTTAAGCCAGACAGACTTTCTTTCAGGTTTTGCTTTTCAACAAATTTTACCTGGACCAACTTTTTCATTTACCAGCTATATTGGCGCACTAGGCATGAAATATGGAGGTTATGGCATTGGAGGGCAGATAACTGGAGGTTTATTGGCCGTTCTGGGAATTAATCTACCGGGATTGATTTTGGTGCTTTTTATTGTTCCATTTTGGAATGATTTAAAAAAGATATCAAGAATTAAACACTCTTTATCTGGAATTAATGCGGTAAGTGTAGGCTTTATTATTGCTGCTTTTTTCATGCTGGTAACACCAGTTGGGTTAAACTGGTTGTTTTTAGGTATCGTTTTAGGTACGTTTTTATTGTTGAATTTCACGAAGATTAGTCCGGCTTTAATTATTATTGCTGGCGTTATTTTAGGTTACATAGTTTAAATTTTAAAATGAATAAGTTTGTTAGGGAAGAAGTAAGTTTTTTAAAGGGAGCAAGAACAAGATGGCAAGAACTGAAATATGTTTTAGGCGTAATTTATCAGTTTTACAAAGGATTTAGAAAATTACATTTTGTAGGGCCATGTGTTACTGTATTTGGATCTGCACGTTTTAGAGAAGACCATCCATATTATGAAATGGCTCGTAAGGTTTCCGCAGAAATATCAAAACTAGGCTTTGCAATTATGACAGGTGGCGGTCCGGGAATTATGGAAGCTGGAAATAGAGGTGCAAAAGATGCGGGTGGCTTATCTGTAGGATGCAATATCGTTTTACCACATGAACAACACGAAAATCCATACTTGGATACTTTTGTAAATATTGAGTATTTCTTTGTAAGGAAAGAGCTATTAAGAAAGTACTCTTATGCATTTGTGGTTTTACCTGGCGGATTTGGAACCCTCGACGAGTTCTTTGAAACATTGACATTAATTCAAACGGGTAAAGTAGAAAAATTCCCAATAGTGATAATGGGAAAAGAATTTCATCAGCATATTTACGAGCATGTACAATTAATGATGGAGCAAAAGACCATCAGTCCTGAAGATATGGATTTGCTGCTGTTTACTGATGATGTAACCGAAGTAGTTGCTCACATCAAAAAATATAAGGACGATGCTTCGATATTCAAAAACCAACCACCGAAGAAAGCTTGGTGGATTTTTGGAGAGGAAAAACCAGAAGCCAAAGCGAGTTAAATTCCCTCTGGCTACGCCATTTCTCCCAAGGAGAGAGGATAACGATTGCTTATAGAACTTTGTAATTCTCTCCCTTTGGGGAGGATGCTAAACGGGTAGAGAGGGCTTTAAAACGGAGGATCATCATCCATCATGTCGTTCATACTGGAAGGTCTAATGATGATATTTCCGGGATTACCAAAGTTTTCCGACGGCATCATGGCGCTATCGCTACCTGCTGAGAAGCTAGAAGGAGGCATGAAACTATCTTCCAAATCACCAAACTTCACATACTTACCGATAAATCTTAATGGTACAATTCCTGTTTCACCGTGACGGTTTTTACCGATAATTACTTCACCAACACCAGCATTAGAACGGCCGCTTTCATCTTCCATGATACCATAATATTCTGGGCGATATAAGAAGAGTACCATATCGGCATCCTGCTCAATAGATCCAGATTCACGTAAATCGGATAGCATTGGCCTTTTTCCATTTTGTCCTGGTCTACTTTCTACCGCACGACTTAACTGCGAAAGTGCTAAAACTGGTACTTCTAATTCCTTCGCTACAGATTTTAGCGCTCTCGAAATACTACCAATTTCTTGCTCACGGTTACCGCCACCTTCACCTTTACCATGCATTAGCTGCAAGTAATCGATGATGATCATTTGTATATCGTATTGTGATTTTAAACGACGACATTTCGCTCTAAATTCGAAAATATTTAGGGCAGGGGTATCATCAATTAACAAAGTAGCTTCAGAAAGTCTTCCGATTTTACTATGTAGTTGTTGCCATTCCCATTCTGCCAAATTACCTTTTCTAATTTTTTCTTGCTCAATTTCAGCCTCTCCAGAAATCAAACGATTTACCAACTGAACAGACGACATCTCTAAGGAGAATACTACAGTTGGTTTATTAAAATCTACTGCGGCGTTACGTGCTGCTGTTAGTACAAAAGCCGTTTTACCCATCGCGGGACGAGCAGCAATGATTACTAAATCGGATTTTTGCCATCCACCAGTAATGCGGTCTAAATCAGTAAAGCCAGAAGGAACACCGGTTAAACCATCAGTTTTTGTTCTTAATTCTTCTAAAGAAGCCAAAGACTGCTTGATAATGTCGTCCATCTTTTGTGTATCTCTACGCAAATTATTTTGGGCAATATCAAACAAGTTTTTCTCGGCCATATCTAAAAGGTCGAAAATATCGGTCGTGTCTTCGTAAGCATTTTTAATGATTTCCGTAGAAATTCTGATCAGCTCACGTTGGATGTATTTCTGAGAAATGATACGGGCGTGGTATTCGATATTAGCTGCAGATGATACCCTGTTAGTCAAATAAGTAACAAAGTAGGCACCACCAATCATTTCTAAATTACCGTTGGTCCGTAACTCTGTAGTAACTGTTAAAATATCTACAGGCTTAGATTTTTCAAATAATTGTTGAATTGCTTCGAAAATTCTTTTATGTCTTTCGTCGTAAAAAAGCTCCGGTTTAAGTACATCGATAACAGCAGAAAGTGCGTCTTTCTCCAACATTAGAGCTCCCAAAACAGCTTCTTCCAAATCCGTAGCTTGCGGTTGTATTTTATCTACAGTACTAATGGTATTGGCTAGTCTATTTTTACGGGCAGATACAGAAAATTTACCTTGTCCTCTTTGTTCGTTATCGGTACTCATGAAGCAAAAGTAACTAAAAAAGGAGGGTTTTGTTTGAATAAGTTCTTACCACTTTGTCAACAACTTGAATGTTAATCTAATGTGTTTTTTTACTATATTATAAGCTAAGTTTTAGTTGTAAACAATTTAATGTGGATAATATACAGGAGATTGTTCTGTGGTTTGAAAATTAAAAAGTTAGCATATTGAGTGGTATTCAATAGTCGAAAATCAATCCATTCATTCAATACCAATTGAAATGGTTACTTTTGCGAATTATTATTAGATATGGAAAATAGAAGACCACAACATAGGGAACGTGTAAAAGAAAATAACGAATTTGTATTTGGTATTAGGGCTGTAATTGAAGCAATAAAAGCCGCTAGAGATATTGAAACTATCTATGTACAAAGAGGTTTGTCAGGAGAGCTTTTTCTAGAATTGAAAGCTTTATTGGCTGGTTCCTTAATTCCAATGAGTGTAGTTCCTATTGAGAAACTAAACAGAATGACGCAGAAGAATCACCAGGGCGTTATTGCTGTAATTTCTCCAATTACCTATCAGAATATTGAAGACATTGTACCAGCTATTTACGAAAAAGGGGAGACACCTTTGATTCTAATTTTGGATAGTGTGACTGATGTTCGTAACATGGGAGCTATTGCTCGTACAGCCGCTTGTGTTGGTGTACATGCTATTGTTGTTCCGTTAAAAAATGCAGCTCAAATTAATGCGGATGCGATTAAAACATCAGCTGGAGCGTTGTTTTCTATTCCAGTTTGTAGGCACGCCAATCTTCACAAAACTTGCCTATTTTTACAAGACAGCGGTTTGCAAATAGTAGCTTGTACGGAAAAAACCAACGATTTTATTTACGCTCCAGACTATACAATGCCTACAGCCATTGTGATGGGTTCAGAAGATGAAGGGATTTCTAACGAGCTATTAAGGGTTGCTAATCATTTGGCAAAAATTCCAATGGCTGGAAAAATAGAATCTTTAAATGTGTCTGTTGCTGCAGGTGTTATTTTGTACGAAGCGGTTAGGCAAAGAACTTAAAAAACCTTAACTCATGAAATTAGCACTCTATAAATTTGTTATCCTACTAATCACAAGTTTACTATGTTCTTGTGCAACAATTTTTAACTCAAATTATACAGATGTAACCCTTGTTGGTGATAAATCTACAAGGTTCGTAGTCGCAAAAGATACTTCTCGAACTAATGTTGGAGATTTCTCCGTAGAAAGAAATAAAAAGCCATTGTTAGTTAGTGTTTTGAAAAATGATACTCTTTTAAAAAGTACACATATATATTCAAGCACTTCTAAAACATTCTATTTGAATTTTTTGGTGATGTACGGTTTGGTAGGTTGCTTTATCGACTATAACAAGCCGAAGATGTTTTCCTATCCAAAGTATCAATTTTTTGATTCAGACAAGCTGAGGTTTGTGTACCAGAGACCAGATAGTTTTGAACTTCCAGAGAAGAATAAGGTGTTGTTTAAGTTCGCCCCACTCAACATGGTCACAAACTTTACAAATCCGTCAATTATGATGGGAGCGGAAATAAAGAATAACTCATCTTTCAGTACTAATTTTTATCTTGGTTACGGCTTTGCTGCACTTTATCACGACGGAGATAACTATCAAAATTTTCGCTTTTCAATTGAGCAAAGAAAATACTTAAGAAATATCGTTTTTAATGGCACTTACATTGGCTTTGAAGTAGATTATTTCAAGACCCAATACACCAATGTTTTGAGTTACACGCTAGATAACGACCCAGATAAAGATTATTATGATAGAGAATATATAGAGGGAACATTTCATTTTGACAAAAGGGTAATCAATTATTCAGGAAAGTTAGGCTATCAATTCAAAAAAGATAAAATATATTTTGATTTGATTTCTGGCTTCGGAATAAGGTTTAAGAAAACAGTGCTGAATAACGATCCTAAATATAGAGTTAACTTTATGCGCTCACGTCATCCTAATATTTCCGATTATACAAATGAAATAGGAAATACTTCGGGTGCAAATTTGGTTCTGGGTATTAGGGTAGGTTTCTAGTCTTAGAAAAAATTAAATAAACTTTCCCCCAAATTTAGCTTTAACATCTGCCACGATATTTTTCACATTCTGCTCTTCGGCACGTTTGCAAATTAAAAGTGTGTTGTTAGATTCAACTACAATATAGTCGTGCATTCCCTGTAGAATTACCAATTTCTCTTTTGGTACATTAACCATACAGTTGGAAGAATCGTACATCATCACTTGCTCTGAAGGAATTACGGCATTGCCAACATAATCCTTTTCTGCCATTTCGTAGATAGATGCCCATGTCCCTAAGTCAGACCAACCAAAATCAGAAGGTAAGACATACACATTGTTGGCCTTTTCCATGATACCGAAATCAATAGAAATATTGGTGCACAACTGGTATGCATTTGCAATAAACTCTTTTTCGCTTGACGTATTGAAGGTAGTTTTTCCACTTGCGAAAATTTCATGCATATCAGGTAAATGCCTTTGTAAAGCTTTATTTATAGCATTCGCCGACCAAATGAAAATTCCGGCATTCCATAGAAAGTCGCCGCTTTGTAGAAAAGATTTTGCCAGTTCTAGATTAGGTTTTTCTGTGAAAATTTTAACCTTGTTAATCTCATTATGGTTTTCTAGAGTATCATCGTTAAACTGAATGTAGCCATAACCAGTGTCAGGTCTATTAGGTTTAATACCTAAAGTAATTAAACAATCAGATTCAGAAGCAGCATTCATTGACTGGTCTATGGCATCAATAAAAGCACTCAAGTTACTGATCGTATGATCTGAAGGAGCAACAACAATAACTGCATCTGGATTTATTTCTGCTATTTTAGCAGCTCCATAAGCGATACAGGGCGCAGTATTTCTCATTAAGGGTTCTGCCAAAATTTGATTTTCACCAAGGCTTGGAAGCTGTTCCTTAATTAGCTCTGTATAGCTTTCATTGGTAACAATGAAAATATTTTCAGGAAGGCAGATGTTCAAAAAACGCTCGTAGGTACTTTGAATAAGTGTTTTTCCTACACCAAAAAAATCGATAAACTGCTTAGGAAATTCTGTTCTGCTTACTGGCCAAAAGCGGCTACCAACGCCGCCAGCCATAATCAATGCGTATCTGTTTTTGTTCATTCTAAGAGCAAATATATACTTTTATACAATACCTTCTTGTAAAAGATCATGTAAGTGTACCAAACCAAAATATTGGTTATCCTTAGTTACCAAAATTTGTGTAATGTTATTGTTTTTAATGACTTCTAGTGCTAATAATGCTAGTTCATCTGAATCTATCTTTTTAGGATTGGTGCTCATTAGATCGCTAGCTTTGATATTCTCTAAATTTGTATGTTTTTCTAACATTCTCCTGATATCTCCATCTGTTATCATACCCAAAATCTCATCACCATTTGTAACAACAACAGCACCTAAACGGTTTTTGCTAATTTCTATAATAATATCCTTTACGGGTGCATTTGGAGAAATAACTGGTTTTTGGTTCTTTGCAGCCAAATCGCCGGCTTTTAAGTAGAGCCTTTTGCCTAGTGAACCGCCAGGATGATATTTCGCGAAATCACTAGATTGAAATTTTCTTGCTTGCAATAGGCAGATGGCCAAAGCATCGCCCATGGCTAATTGAGCGGTAGTACTAGTTGTAGGTGCTAGGTTGTGTGGACAGGCTTCTTTTTCCACACTGGTATTTAAAATTAAATCTGCTTGCTTAGCTAGATCCGATTCTATGTTGCCTAGCATTGCTACCAATTTATTACCTGATAACTTTAAAAGTGGTGCAAGAAGTTTGATTTCTGGAGTATTACCACTTTTTGAAAGGCAAAGCACCACATCATCTTTCTGAATCATTCCCAAATCTCCATGCACTGCATCAGCCGCATGCATAAAAATAGCAGGTGTTCCCGTAGAGTTAAAGGTGGCTACAATTTTTTGCGCAATGATTGCACTTTTACCAATTCCTGTTACAATAACTCTTCCTTTGCTATGTAGGATAGCATTTACCGCTTCAATAAAATCGTCATTGATGTAGTCAATGAGCTTTAAGATTGCTTCAGATTCTAGCTTCAAAGTTGATGTAGCCGAATCAATTATAGATTTTTTACTTTCCAAAGAGAATTTATTAGTAAATTAATACTTTAATTACTGCAAAATTATGTTATTTTGAAGAATAATAGCACACAATATTCAGCACAGGAAATGGACGTCAAGAAGTCTTTATTTGATAACCTTCAAGCATTCTTCGGATTTGATAATTTTAAAGGTGATCAAGAATCGATTATTACCAACATACTAGAGGGGAAAAATACATTTGTAATTATGCCTACGGGTGGAGGAAAGTCCATTTGTTATCAGCTTCCCGCTTTAATGAGCGAAGGCACTGCCATAGTTATTTCGCCTTTGATAGCTCTGATGAAAAATCAGGTTGATCAAATTAGAGCTTTTGGAGGAAATGATAGTATTGCTCATTTTTTAAATTCATCACTAACCAAATCGGAGATTACGCAAGTTAAAACTGACTTGTTGAATGGACATACCAAATTATTGTATGTAGCTCCAGAGTCTTTGGCAAAGCAGGAGAATATGGATTTTCTGCGTTTACTTAAGATCTCATTTGTTGCGGTAGATGAGGCTCACTGTATTTCTGAGTGGGGACATGATTTTAGGCCTGAGTATAGGAAAATAAGACAAGTTATTGCTGGATTGGGCGAGAATATTCCAATTATAGCATTAACAGCTACTGCAACCCCTAAAGTACAGCAAGATATTATCAAAAACTTAGGAATGATGGATGCGACTTTATATAAGTCGTCATTTAATAGGCCAAATTTATTTTATGAAATCCGCCCTAAGAAAAATATAACGAAGGAGATTATCAAGTATGTAAAATATAACCCAGGGAAATCGGGTATTATTTACTGTTTGAGTAGGAAAAAAGTAGAAGAGGTAGCCGAAACACTAAATATTAACGGAATAAAAGCTTTACCTTATCATGCAGGACTCGAACCGAAAGTAAGAGCTGATACGCAAGATAAGTTCTTGATGGAGGATGTAGAGGTTATCGTGGCTACCATCGCTTTCGGGATGGGAATTGATAAGCCCGATGTAAGATTTGTAATTCATCACGATATTCCAAAGAGCATGGAAGGTTACTATCAAGAAACAGGTAGGGCAGGACGTGATGGAGGGGAAGGTGTTTGCGTAGCATTTTATTCTCAAAAAGACGTAGAAAAATTAGCTAAGTTCATGAAAGATAAACCTGTTTCAGAACGTGAAATAGGTACTCAAATATTGAAAGAAGTAATTGATTATGCAGAGTCTTCGGTTTGCAGAAGGAAACAGATTTTACACTATTTCGGTGAAAATTTTAATGAGACTGGCTGCAACTGCATGTGTGATAATTGCAAGAAGCCGAAGCAGCAATTTGAAGCCGAAGATCAATTAGTTACCTTATTAAAATTAGTAGAATCTACAGGCGAAAAATTTGACGATGCCCATTTGTTGAATATTTTCATGGGATATGAGACTGCACAAACCATCGCTTATGAGCAAAGTAAATTGCCTGAATTTGGTTCTGGCAAGGCAGCTGGTGAAATACTTTGGAAATCTTTATTAAGACAGGCTATTTTAAATAATTTCTTAGCAAAAGATATCGATAATTATGGATTGTTAAAACTCACCAAAATTGGTCATGCGTATATCGAAAGCCCATATAGTCTAAAGTTTATTTTAAATGAAGTGATTGAAGCTGTTACAGATGAAGATGACGAGGAAGTAAAACAGGCAACTGCAGCGTTAGATACACAACTGCTTCAATTGTTAAAAGACTTAAGGAAGAAAATTGCTAAGCAGAAGAATGTGCCTCCATTTGTGGTTTTCCAAGATCCATCCTTAGAAGAAATGTGCACGCATTACCCAGTTAGCAGTGATGAATTGAAGCAAATTTCTGGTGTAGGTAATGGTAAAGCACTCAAATTTGGCGGCCCTTTTATTGAATTGATCAAGAAATATGTGGAGGATAACGATATCGACCGCCCGGTAGATATGGTGATCAAAACGCAGGCTAATAAATCGGCATTAAAGGTTTCTATTATTCAAAATATTGATAGACAGATAGGTTTAGAAGATATTGCTCGTTCAAAGGGTATCACCTATGTAGACGTGCTTAAAGAGGTTGAAGCTATCGTAAATTCTGGTACCAAGCTTAACCTAACCTACTATATTGATGAAATGATAGATGAAGATAGACAAGATGAGGTTTTCGATTATTTTCAATCAGCCGATAGTGATTCTATAGATATGGCTTTAAAAGATTTGGGCGAAACTGATTATACGAGAGAGGAAATTCAATTGATGCGCATTAAATTTATGAGTGAGCTAGGGAATTAGGTCGTAAGTTTTAGGTTTTAAGTTTAATTCCGAAACCTAAAATTCCACCATAACTCAATACGAAATTCTCATATCTCAATACTTATTATGATAAATTACTTAGATAAATTAAAACATACCGATAGCAATAATTTCTTTTTGATGGCTGGCCCTTGTGCAATTGAAGGTGAAGATATCGCTTTGCGCATAGCGGAAAAAATTGTTGCTATTACTGACAAATTAAACATCCCTTACATTTTTAAAGGATCTTACAGAAAAGCAAATAGGAGCAAAGGCTCTTCTTTTACTGGGATTGGTGATGAAAAAGCACTTAAAATATTAGAGAAGGTAGGTAAGGAGTTTGGTGTGCCAACGGTTACTGATATTCACGAAAGTGCTGAGGCTGCTATGGCCGCTGCTTATGTAGATGTGCTGCAAATTCCAGCTTTTTTATGCCGTCAAACGGATTTGCTAATTGCCGCTGCTGAAACGGGAAAAGTGGTAAATGTAAAGAAAGGACAGTTTTTGTCTGCGGGATCTATGAAATTTGCCGTAGATAAAATTAAAGATGCTGGAAATGATAAAGTTATTTTAACTGATAGAGGTAATACTTTTGGTTACCAAGATCTAATTGTTGATTATAGAGGTTTGCCAGAGATGCAAAGCTTTGGAGTTCCTGTAGTGATGGATTGTACACACTCATTGCAGCAGCCTAACCAAAGTAGTGGCGTAACAGGGGGCAAGCCTGAGTTGATCACAACCATTGCAAAAGCGGCTATTGCTGTTGGTGCAGATGGTCTTTTCATCGAAACTCACCCTGATCCTGCTAATGCGAAATCAGATGGTGCCAATATGCTTAATCTAGCTTTGTTAGAAGACTTGTTGATAAAGCTGGTAAGGGTTAAACAAGCGATTTTGTAAAACTGTAGAATAAATTGATGAGCTAAATAGAGTTAAAAAGCTTTTTTAACTCTATTTAGAATTTAACAACCAAAAATTCCGTTCTTCTATTCTTCTGTTTGCCGTCCTCAGTAGTATTGTCAAAGGCTGGTTTTTCCTCGCCATAACCTTTATAGTTGAGCTGCTTTTTATCTATACCATTTTCAATTAGATATTCATAAACTGCTTTTGCTCTACTTTCAGAAAGTTTTTGGTTTGCTTTATTATCACCAACGTTATCTGTATGACCTTGTATTTCTATTGCCATACTAAGGTTGCTTTTCAATAGATCAGCAAGGATATTAAGTTCTATCATAGATGCGGGCAATAACTCAAACTTATTAGTCTCAAAGAATATATTGCTCAACACCACTTTACTGCCCACTTTAATTTTGTCTAATAAAAGTTCCAACTCGAATGGTTTATTGGCATCTGTTGGTTTTATGTCAAAATGCTTAGAATAGAGTAAATAACCTTCAGCAAAGGCATTAAAAGAGTATCGCTCGTTAGCAGGCATCACTGCCATAAAATCTCCGGTAATTTTATCTGTAATCTCATTATAAGCAGCTTCATTGGTTTTAAGGTTGATGACTAACACTGAGGCTTCCAAGGTCTCATTAGTTTCCCTATCCTTTACAATTCCTTTTACATAAGTTACAGGTCCAGGCTTTAAATTTTCTGGTAGTTTAAAGCGGTAAATATCGACATCTCCAAAACCGCCATCTAAATTAGAAGAAAATAGACCCTCTTTACCATCCGCACTAACTATGAAACCAATTTCATCATTAAAGGTATTGATCGGATAGCCCAAGTTTACTGCTTTAGAAAAACTGCCGTCGGCTTGTAGCTTGCTATAGAAGATATCTTTCTGCCCAAGTCCAGCCCAACCATCAGATGAAAAATATAGGGTCTTTCCATCGGGATGGATAAAAGGTGTTGCTTCATCATAAGGAGTGTTTACATGTGGACCTACATTTGTAGGGGCTGTCCAATGTCCTTCCTCATCTAAAATAGATTTCCAAATATCGTAGCCGCCAAAACCTCCAGCTCTGTTGCTTAAGAAATAGAGTGTACTTCCATCGGCACTAATTGAAGGTTGTGATTCCCATTCTAATGTATTGATAATTGGACCTAGATTAACTGGTTGGCTCCAATCGTTCCCTTCACGTCTACAAACATAGATGTCGCATCTACCAATACCATCTGGCCTATTGCATCCCGTAAAAAACAAATATCTGCCATCTGGCGATATGGATTGCGCACCTTCATTAAAGTTAGGAGTATTGATGTTTTCACTCAGAGATTCTGCTTTTTGCCATTCTCCGCTTTTCTTTACTGATTTGTAGAAATCTTCATTACCTTTTACGTTTCTAGTGAAGATAATGGTTTGCCCGTCAGCGGTTAATGCAGGGAAATAGTCTCGGTACTCACTGTTGACATAAAATCCCATATTGAAAGGTTCGTAAGGAACAGGTTTTTTGATGGCATCTATCGAAAAATCGCAATCCAATACATATTTCTTTGTCTTGTTGATAAATTTGGGATCAACATTCGTTGCTTTCGCCAGAAAATGTTCAAAATTTTGTTTAGCCTGAGGGTAATCACCGGTTTGTAATTCTGTTTCTCCTAGTATAAAATAGGTATTCGGATTTTCTATTGGCGCTACACTTAAGGCTAATCTATAGTTCTCCTTAGCTTTTTGTATGTTTCTGATACGCTTATAGATATCTCCCAGTTGTAAATAAGCTTGTTGAAATTTTGGATCGGCCTTTATTGCTTCATTAAGATGTTTGATGCCTTCATCAAAAATATTCTGTCTTACGTATTGTTGAGCATCTTCAAAACTGCTTTGAGCTTTTCTTACGGTAGATTGACTATAAACTATACTGCTGAAGCAAAGAAATATAAAAAGAAAGTACCTGTGCATAAATAAGTTGAAAGTTAAAAGTCCGAAGAAACTAGATTAAGCAATTTACAAACAATTAAACAGCTAACCAAGTTGAACGATTAACGAAAAACTATTATGGAATATTTAAGAACTTGTGCGTCTGAAGGGAGATTTCCCATTTAGGGTGTGCCATAACATATTCTACAATTAAAGGAGTCACTGTTTGTGCTTTAGACCACTCTGGCTGTAGATACAACTTGCAATTTGGGCTAACCATTTCTGCATATTTTTCTGCCCACTCAAAATCACTTTTATTAAAAACAATAACTTTCAATTCGTTAGCAAAAGGGGTGATGTCTGGGCGTGGCGCTTTAAATTTCTTAGGAGATAGACAAATCCAGTCCCAAGACCCTGAAAGCGGATAAGCACCCGAAGTTTCTATGAATGTAAGGATGCCTTTTTCTTGAAGCCCTTTGGTAAGATAATCTAAGTTGTAAATAAGTGGCTCGCCTCCTGTAACCACGACGGCCTTACCTGGAAATGTAGTTGCTTTTTCAATAATATTGTCTGCAGTAGTAAGAGGGTGTAACTCTGCATCCCAACTTTCTTTCACGTCGCACCAATGACAGCCTACATCACAGCCTCCCAAGCGAATGAAGTAAGCAGCTTTACCTGTGTTATATCCTTCGCCCTGTATTGTGTAGAATTCTTCCATTAAAGGAAGTAGCGTGCCGTCTTCTGGGATTTGATGTGCCATAGAAATTTAAGGCTGCAAAGTTAATTAATTATGGCAGAATATAGTAATCTATGTATCTTGTTAAAGTAATATTATAATAAGATGAACCAGATACATTAATATTAGCATTTAAATACTGCGAAACGATATTATAACAAAGATGAAATGGATTAGGCTAAATGTAGAATTACCCGAAGATGATTTTGTGCATATGGTTAAATTGGAGGGTAAAAAACTCTGTATAGTTAGGTGCCAGGGTAAACTTCATGTATTGCAAAACAGCTGCCCACATGCAGGAGGCGTTTTAAGTGGAGGATGGTGTAAAAATGGAAATATCGTGTGTCCAATCCATCGTTACGAATACAGCTTAGAAACGGGAAAAGGTCTAGCTGGGCAGGGAGATTACATTGATGTTTATCCTATTGAAGAAAGAGTAGATGGAATTTATATCGGCTTTAGAGATAGTTGGATTAAGAATCTATTTTCTTAATTCAGTAAATAACGATTAAAAAAGCCTTTGCAATCTAAGACTTCAATTTCGGAAAAGTAGAAATCACTAACATCCTCGGTTACAATACAGTTACATTTCATTCTTGATGCAGCGTAGTATTCCAATCCATCTTCAAAATCATTGATTTTCTTGTTAGATAAAGTAGAGGTGACGCCTTCATTCACATTATCTGCAATTTTAATGTGCTGACATAAAATGGAAATTTTTTGTTTCGCGGTAGCTTTATTCTTCTTTTCGGCAAAATAAAAAGCAATAGCCAAACACATAGGAGAGGTGTACACTTCAAATTTTGGATGATTAGCTAAGCTTAGTATTCTCGATGAATAATTAAACAAAGGAAACTCTTTATTCAATACGGAAACCAATACATTGGCATCTAAAAAAATCCTTGTCATTATTTAGATTTCTTAGAGCCGAAGAACTCGTCTTTTAAATCTTTTCTTGATGTTTTCGGTGTGCGCTTGTATTCGACTTCGCCTTCGGCAACCATACTTACCCAATCACTTATTGGAAAATCTTCTAATGATTTATATTGATTTGAAGTAACCTGAGTGAGGAGATATTCTATTAAACGAGATAAGCTGATATTGTTTGCAGCAGCATATTTCTTTGCTTTATCTACAACATCTTGATTAAAACTTAACGTTAATTTGGTATCCATTTTTACCTCCGTTTCTAATTAATAAACAAAGGTATGTTTAATACGTGTAAATAAAAATAATTATACGTGTTTTATTTCTAAAACGAATAAGAAAATGTTAGCTACTAATCTTGCTCAATCGTAATTCGTAAATCTAAAATCGTAATTATTAATAGATTTCTTTCTTAGCTGATGCTAAGGTATTCTTTAATAAACCTACAATAGTCATTAAACCTACACCACCCGGAACAGGGGTAATAAACGATGATTTAGGAGCAACATTCTCGAAATCTACATCGCCATAAAGCTTAAATCCTGATTTAGTCTCCGTAGATGTTTCTCTATTGATACCTACGTCAATCACAATAGCGCCTGATTTAACCATGTCTGCTGTAATGAAATTCTTTTTACCAATAGCTGCGACGATGATATCTGCTTGTAAGACCTGTTCTTTTAAATCTTTAGTTCTACTGTGAGTTAAGGTAACGGTGCAATTTCCAGGGTTTGCATTACGAGCCATTAAAACACTCATTGGACTGCCAACAATATTGCTTCGTCCAACTACCACGCAATGCATTCCGGTAGTATCAATATTATATGCTTGAAGCATAAGTAGGATACCATAAGGCGTAGCTGGAATGTAGCAAGGTAAATTACGCATCATTCTGCCCAAGTTAATAGGGTGGAAGCCATCAACATCTTTTTTCGGATCAATTGCTTCGGTTACTTTCTCTGGGTCGATGTGTTTAGGCAAAGGCAATTGAACGATTAGACCGTCAACATCCGCATCCGCATTAATTTCTCTAACCTTATCCAAAAGTTCGGCTTCGGTTACAGTGTTGTCATAACGATATAAAGAAGATTTAAAGCCAACCTTCTCACAGTTCTTCATTTTGCTAGCCACATAAGTTTCGCTACCACCGTCGTTACCAACTAAAATGGCAACCAAATGAGGTTTTCTTCCGCTATCTGCTAAAAATTGAGCTGCTTCTTCCGCTATTTGTACTTTAACTTGTTCTGATACGTATTTTCCGTCTAGTAATTGCATTTAGTATTGAGTATAGCGTATTGAGTATTGAGATGTTAAGGCATATTGCAAATCGCAATACGCTTATCGCAATACGCAATACTAGGTTAATCTAATTTTAAAACAGCCATAAACGCCGTCTGTGGAATTTCTACGTTACCCACTTGACGCATGCGTTTTTTACCTTTTTTCTGTTTTTCTAATAATTTACGCTTACGAGAGATGTCACCACCATAACATTTGGCTGTCACGTCTTTACGTAAAGCACTTAAAGTTTCTCTTGCAATAACTTTAGCGCCAATAGATGCTTGTATTTTAATCTCGAATTGTTGGCGAGGGATTAATTCTCTCAGCTTTTCGCAAATCTTTTTGCCGAAATCATAAGCATTGCTACGGTGAATTAATGAAGATAATGCGTCAACAGGTTCTTCATTTAAGAGCATGTCTAAACGTACTAAATCAGATTTTCTGTAGCCTGTTTGGTGATAATCGAAAGAAGCGTAGCCTTTAGAGATCGTCTTTAACTTATCATAAAAGTCGAATACAATTTCTCCCATTGGCATCTCAAAAACCAATTCAACTCTATCAGAAGTTAAGTAGGACTGATTAACAATGATACCTCTCTTTTGAATACAAAGTGACATTACTGGGCCAACAAATTCGGCTTTGGTAATGATATTTGCTTTGATGAAAGGTTCTTCAACCCTGTCTAACTTGCTAGGATCTGGTAAATCTGATGGGTTGTTTACAATGATCTCGTCACTTTTAGTCGTATAAGCTTTATAAGAAACGTTGGGAACCGTAGTAATTACAGTCATATCGAACTCACGTTCTAAACGCTCTTGGATAATCTCCATATGTAGCATTCCTAAGAAACCACAACGGAAACCAAAGCCCAAAGCCGCAGAGCTCTCTGGTTCGAAAACAATTGAAGCATCGTTTAACTGCAGCTTGTGCATTGCCTCTCTCAACTCCTCATATTCATCGGTGTCCACCGGATAAATACCCGCAAATACCATCGGTTTTACCTCTTCGAAACCTTGTATAGCGTCGGTAGCTGGCCTAGCAACAGTGGTAATTGTATCACCAACTTTTACTTCACGAGCTTCTTTAATACCAGAAATAATATAACCTACATCACCGGTTTTAACCGAAGCTCTTGGCGACATATCTAGTTTTAAAATACCCACTTCATCAGCTAAATATTCCTTGCCAGTATTGATGAATTTTACTTTGTCGCCTTTCTTAATCTCGCCATGTACAACCTTGTAATAAGCAATAATCCCTCTAAAAGAGTTGAAAACGCTATCAAAAATTAAAGCTTGTAATGGTGCTTCTGGCTCGCCAACTGGCGCAGGTACACGATCCACAATAGCTTGTAAAATATCTGGGATACCCATGCCTGTTTTACCAGATGCAGGGATAATCTCTTCTCTCTTACAGCCAATTAAATCGATGATTTGATCTTTAACTTCCTCTGGCATTGCACCAGGTAAATCCATTTTATTTAAGATTGGAATAATCTCCAAATCGTGCTCTAAAGCCAAATAAAGGTTAGAAATAGTTTGTGCCTGTATCCCTTGCGAAGCATCTACAATTAATAGCGCACCTTCACAAGCAGCAATAGAACGAGAAACTTCATACGAAAAATCTACGTGTCCAGGAGTATCAATTAAGTTGAATACATACTCTTCGCCACCGACTTTATAGTTCATCTGTATGGCATGGCTTTTAATAGTGATACCACGCTCACGCTCCAAATCCATGTTGTCCAACAATTGCGCTTGTGCTTCACGTTGCGAAATGGTGTTGGTATATTCTAATAAACGGTCGGCCAAAGTACTCTTACCGTGGTCTATATGTGCAATTATGCAGAAATTACGTATATGCTTCATCTTTGTGCAAAGATAGCTTTTTTAAGCAAATTTTAAATGGGCAATAAACGATGTTAATTTAGAACTAAAAAGGTAATATTTAAAAACAATTGATTTGAGAAGATCTTATTGTAGATCACAATTTTATATTTATTTTATTTGTATATATGTGATTGATTTAAAGATTTTTAATTATTTCTTTTAAAACTCTTACTTTATTTGTGTCTGTTTGTTCGTAGGCAAATTCATTAGTATTATTATTTCCCATTTTACTGTCTACATTTCTAAATTGCATTTTACTATTCACTATTGATTTGGCCGTAGTGTGGAAACTTTTAGCTCTAGTAATATTCGCAATTTCAGTTATATTTTCAGCATTAACTCCGCCTCCTGGCATAATCTCTATTCTATGATTTGATTGCGAAACTAACTTTGCAATCTCGTAAGCCCCTGAAAAGGCATTTTCCTTTCCACCAGATGTTAAAACTCTTACAAACCCCAATTTAATGATAGTTTCTAAAGATTTGCTTAGCTGGTTACTCATATCAAAAGCTCTATGAAACGCCACTGGCATGGGAGAGGCAGCAGCAATAATTTTAATGCAACGTTCTCTATCAATATTTCCATTTGTATCTAGTATTCCTGTAACTATTCCATGGCAACCAATTTTTTTACAGTAAGATATGTCCTCTATTATGTTTTCAAATTCAGTATTAGTATAAAGAAAATCTCCTCCTCTTGGACGAATTAGAGGCCAGACTTCTAATTGTAATTTTTCTATACATTGCTTGATTTGTCCGTAACTAGGTGTAGTTCCGCCTTCTCCTAAATTTGCACAAAGCTCAATTCTGTCCGCGCCACCCTTTTCTGCAGCAATGGCAGATTCTATCGAGTTGGCACAGATTTCAAGTTTGTATTCCATATTAGTAGTGACTTTTTCCTTTAACAATCAAATCTTGTTTTCGGCTATCGCAAACTGCAAATGTGAAACCTTGTTGAATAGCATAAGCCCCATATTCTCCATTTTTGTTGAGTGCTAGAAATCCTACTTGTAAGTCTTTAGTGCTACTCATTTTCTTTTTAACGATGCGCTTTATTGCTTCTTTACAGGCTTCTTCGGGAGAATATCCTTGTCGCATTAGCTCTACAACTAAAAAGGAGCCAACATTACGTACTACTTCTTCGCCTACACCAGTAGCCGTAGCACCGCCAACTTCGCTATCTACATATAATCCAGCGCCAATAATTGGGCTGTCACCAATGCGGCCATGTAGTTTATAGGCCATACCACTAGTGGTACAAGCTCCTGCTAAATTTCCTTGGCTATCTAGCGCCAACATTCCAATTGTATCATGGTTATATTGGTTGCCAGGTAATTTTTCTGGAGCGGCTTTATCGTAAAGCTTATTTTCGATATTGCTAACAGGTTCGTACTTTGCTGTTTTTAGCCATTTCTCCCATTCCTTCTTACTATTTTCAGTTAGTATGTTTTCTGTTTTAAATCCCTGTTCTATAGCGAATTGAAGAGCGCCATCTCCAGCAAGCATTATATGTGGTGTTTTCTCCATCACCAAACGGGCTACAGATATAGGATGTTTGATTTGTTCTAGGGCAAGCACCGCACCACAATTACCCAGATGATCCATGATACTGGCATCTAAAGTCACAATTCCATCTCTATCAGGTAAGCCACCATAACCAACAGATTGGTTATTTACGTCAGCTTCCGCTACCTTCACGCCATTTTCCACGGCATCTAAAGCTTTGCCTTTTGTGCTAAGTATTTTCCAGGCTTCGGCATTCGCTGCCACACCGAAATCCCATGTGGAAATTACAATAGGCTTATTTGTGATCGCATTTTTGGTGATGCAAGCTTTGTTTAAAGTAACGACAGCTGCAGATAATGCAGTGGTTTGAATAAATTTCCTCCGATTATACATAATGAGTTAGTTGATCTCAAAATCGTCAGAATCTTTCAGAAAAGGAAATTGTCTTCTGATTTTTTCTAACTCTGTATAATTGATGCTGAAAGTATATAAGTCTTCGTCTTCTGGTTTATAGTATACGGTATTTCCTAAGGGATCGATACACATTGAATGTCCGCTATGATAAATCTGGTTGCCGTCATGTCCAACACGATTTACGCCAATCACATAGCTTTGATTTTCTATCGCTCTAGCATGGATCAAAGTTCTCCAGTGGGAAGAGCGTTTATCTGGCCAGCTAGCTACTAAAAGAAGAATATCGTATGCTGCATTTTTATTACGTAACCATACCGGGAAACGTAAATCGTAACAAATTGCCAATCTAATTTTCCATCCTTTTAGTTCTACGATTAACTGCTCACTACCGGGAGAGAAATGTTTATCTTCTTCACCTAGACCAAAAAGATGATGCTTGTCGTAATAGGTGCATTCTCCATCGGGTTTTACCCAAACCATACGATTGTAGTATTTTCCGTTTTCTCTGATCATTAAACTTCCAGTAACTACACAGTCGTAGCTTGCAGCAGTTTTTTTGATCCATTGCATGGTTTTGCCATCCATGTCTTCGGCCAGTTCTTCCGCTCTCATGGTAAAACCGGTATTGAACATCTCTGGAAGTACAATTAGATCCGTTTTTTCTCGTACACCACCCGACAGTCGTAATCCAATATTTTGCAAATTCTTCTCAATATTTTCCCAAAACAGATAGGCCTGAAAAATCGTGATTTTTAGATTTTGAATGTTAAGGTAATGTGGTTCCATGAGCAAATTGTTATATGCTATCTATAATTTTCTTAATTTCTCTACTGCTTTTTCCAAAGTGCTATTTTCTTTTGCAAAGCAGAAGCGGAGGACTTTGTTGTCTATATTTTTAGTGTAAAATGCAGAAACAGGAATAGTGGCTACTCCAAATTCGGTAACCAGCTTTTTGGCAAAGTCTGTGTCTTTCTCTGAGCTAATGTTATTGTAGCTTACACATTGGAAGTAAGAACCTTTACAGGGTAAAAGCTCAAATTTAGTTTCACTAAGTAGTTGTTGGAAAAAATCTCTTTTCTGTTGGAAGAATATAGGTAACTCTTGATAGATCTTACTAGATTTTAAATAATTGCTGATGCCTACTTGCATAGGGGTATTAACGCTAAAAACATTAAATTGGTGTATCTTCCTAAATTCTGCCATCAGTTTGGCAGGGGCAAGGCAGTAGCCTAATTTCCACCCTGTAGTATGTAAAAGCTTACCGAAAGATGCGACGATAAAACTTCTTTCTGCTAATTCTGGGTATAAAGCAACACTTTGGTGCTGCTCTCCATCAAAGATGATATGTTCGTAAACCTCGTCGCTTAAGATAAGAATGTCGGTATTTTTGGTAAGCTTAATCAAGGCATCAATATCTTCTTTTCGCAATATGCTTCCCGTAGGATTATGCGGTGAATTAATGATGATCATTTTGGTGTTAGCCGTAAATAGCTTTTTCACCATTTCCCAGTCAATTTTATAATCAGGAGCTTGTAATTCGAAAGGTTTCACTAATCCACCAAGTAATTTGATGGCTGGCGCATAGCAATCGTAAGCGGGTTCGAAAATAATTACTTCGTCGCCAGCTGTAATAAAAGTGTTGATAGCCGTAAAAATAGCTTGTGTGCCACCTGCTGTGATTGTGATTTCGGTCTCTGGATTGTATTTGGCTTGGTAGAAAGTCTCTATTTTTTCTGCAATTTGTTCTCTAAGGGATAATAAACCAGGCATAGGTGCATACTGGTTAAATCCGTCTTTCATAGCTTGATTAATCGCAGCAATCAGTTTTTCATCTGTACCGTAGTCTGGAAAACCCTGTGACAAATTAATCGCTTGATGATCTGTAGCAAGTTTAGACATCACCGTAAAAATGGTAGTGCCTACAGTAGGTAGTTTAGAATTTATATTTATCATCTGATACGAAAATAGTAATAATCTATATGATTTTTACCGTTTTGTATCTCCTCAAAGCCATAAAGCTATTGATTAGTTGTATTGTTTCTTATTTTTCTACGTCCAATAAGCAGACAAAATAGGGCAACTAGTGCTGCTATGGTCATTACTGCCGGCATCGGCCAAATTACATCGGCTGCGAACATACTAATTGCCGCCGAAGCTAATGCGCCTAACCCCATCTGTAAAGCGCCCATTAAAGCAGACGCACTGCCTGCATTTTTCTTAAAAGGTGCCAAAGAAAGTGCTGAGGCATTTGGATTGATAAAACCTAAACAACCTAAAAACAAAGCTATGAAAGCGATGGTAGTATATAAGTTTAAGAGGTTATAAATGGCTGCAAGTAAAAATAAAACACTGAAAATACATTGCGCCAACAAAGCCCAAAAGACAATTCTTTTACTGGTAAACCATCTTAAAATATAGCTGTTCACTTGACTGAAACCTATAAAAAACACTGATAATAAAGCAAATATCCACCCATATCCAGTTTCTGTAACTTTATATAGATCCATAAATACCACAGGTGACGATGAAACATAGGCAAACAGACCACTAAAAGTAATTGCACTCACCAGTGCGTAAGTGTAAAAGCTTGGTTCTTTTAAAACAATTAGGAAATTGCTTAAGATAGGCCTTGGTTTTAATGAATAGCTCGGGTCGGGTTTGTAGCTTTCTGGCAATCCCCACATACTGGCCAATAACATCAAAACGGCCATTAATCCTAGAAAAACGAATACAGATTTCCAACCTAATGCTGCTATCAGATATCCGCCAGCGGTTGGGGCTAACATAGGAGATACTGCAATAACCAACATTAATGATGCAAAAACTTTTGGACTTTCCTCTATAGTGAATAAATCTCTAACCATTGCAATAGAAGCAACTGAAGCAGAACAACAACCTATAGCTTGGATAAATCTCAAAACGATCAATTGGTCAATGGATCTAACAAACAAACAGCTAACGGAAGATAATATAAATAAAGACAGACCGAAGTAAAGTGGCTTTTTCCTGCCAAATTTATCTAATAAAGGTCCATAAAGCAATTGTCCAGCAGAGATACCGATAAAGAAAGTGGCCAGTGAAAGTGAGACATTTGGTACATCTGTGCTTAAATCTTTAGCGATAGATTTAAATCCTGGCAAGTACATATCTATAGAAAATGGAGCTAATGCTGCCAAGCAACCCAGAATTAATATTAAACGAAAAGACTTAGAATTTGCCATGATAATTTTTAGAAGGCGCAAAGATGAGTAATTATGGTTTCTTCGTAGTCTGTGTTTTGTAAAATAGAAGCTTAATTTTGATTACAATAAATGAATTTACTTTATATCAAAAATTTGTACTTTAGTCGTTATGACTTTTAAAACTAAGGAAAGTAGGCTACTATTGATTTTAGGCGCATTTTTCGTTGCGAACACCCTCATGTCGGAATTTATTGGTGTGAAGATTTTTTCTGTAGAAGGTGTCTTGGGGATTAAGAAGTTCGACATCAACTTGTTTGGTGTACCTAACTTATCATATAATATGTCGGCTGGTGTACTCACATGGCCTATTGTATTTATCATGACAGATATCATCAATGAATATTTTGGAGTAAGACAAGTACGTTTTCTTTCAATACTTACTGCAATTTTAATCGGCTTTGCCTTTTTTGTAGTTTGGATGGCCATAAAATTGGAGCCTGCTGATTTTTGGTTGGTGCAGGAAGTGGAGGGGCAACAGTTGAGTATGCCTCGTGCTTTCGATGCGATTTTTGGACAAGGAATGTGGATTATAGTAGGTTCGATTATTGCTTTTTTGTTAGGACAAATGGTGGATGTACTCATTTTTCACAGAATAAAGAAGTTCACTGGCGAGAGAGCACTATGGTTAAGAGCAACAGGCTCAACCTTGGTATCGCAACTGATTGATAGTTTTGTAGTTATTTTTATAGCTTTCTATCTTAATCCACAATACCATTGGAGTTGGCAAATGGTGGCCGCCATTGGTTTGGTGGGCTATACTTATAAGTTTGTTATCGCATTATTGATGACACCTATTCTATATATTGTACATGCTGTTATCGATAGGTATCTAGGCAAAGATCTAGCTCATCGAATGATCAAGATGGCGGCTAGGGGATAACCCATGAAAGATAAAACCATCTTAGCGCTAACTTTCATCAGAAAAATAGTAGCTGAATTACCAGGTACAGCAGAAAAGCTATGTTTTGATACTCCGGCATTCTACACCAATAAAAATATTTTTGCCCGTTTAAAGGAAGATGAAGAAAATTTGGTCATCTATACCGAAGAAAAAGAAAAATGGATGCAGCAAAACCCAGCTATCTTTACCATTACGCCGCACTATTTAAAGTACAAATATATGTTGGTGAATTTAGATGCTGTGGCTCCAGATGATTTAAGGGCACTATTGATAACTGCGTGGGAACGAAGAACGAGTAAGACTTTGTTGAAGAAATATATCTTAGATACTGAAGGTTAAACAAAACATCTGATTTTGCGTTTTATAGCAAAATCTAAAAGATGGCAGATTACTTCAAAGGAATAGAGAAAATCTTAATCGGCGACGAAGATTGGGCGTTTATCCCAGAAATCATGTTCCGTACATTGCTAATGTATCTCGTAGTGCTCATTAGTTTAAGGGTATTAGGTAAAAGAGGTGTTAAACAGCTTTCTATTTTCGAATTAGTAGTAATCATTAGCTTAGGTTCTGCCGCTGGTGATCCTATGTTTTATAAAGAAGTAGGAATACTTTCTGCTATGGCAGTATTTTTAGTGGTGGTATTTGCTTATAAAGTCACGTCTTATTTCGTAAATAAGAGTAAGAAATTTGAAATCCTTTTAGAAGGCAGTTGTACTTGTGTAGTAGAAAATGGCAGGTTTGCGATAGAAAATTTCAAGAAAGAAGCATTGGCACAAGACGAGTTCTTTGCTGAATTGAGGTTGAAAAATATCTCACATTTGGGACAAGTACAGTTAGCTATTTTAGAAACCACTGGAAGTATCTCTGTATTTAATTATAAAGATGATGAAGTGAAATATGGCCTACCAATATTGCCTGCACTATTCGCTAATAAACATCAGGAAATTAAGTATAAAGATTATTATTCATGTAGTTTTTGTGGCTTAACCAAGCTTTTAGAACCAAGTGCCAAAACAGTTTGTTCTTGTTGCGAGAAAGATAAATGGGTTAAGGCAATTAATATTTTAAGGGTAGTTTAGCAGTGAAAATCCCATCACGAATAATCTTTTTATACAAAAACTATAACTTGTAACGTTGTTTGTGATGTTATGATTTTTTATTTGTTGTATTACGGGGTGCAGAGTTTTAAGTTTGAGCAAAAGGATTTTGACGAATTATTAGAACAGGCTAGGGAGAGAAATGAACGTCTAGATATTACCGGGAAATTGGTTTATTGTGAGGGAACCTTCATTCAGGTATTAGAAGGGGATGAACAAAATGTAAAAGATGTTTATAATTCTATAGAGGCAGACAGACGATTAATTGCAACAAGAATCGTCACCATAGGAAGGGTAGAACAGCGCTATTTCAGTGGATGGCGTATGGATTTTGACAAAGTTTCTCTAGATTCAATCAATGAGCTTGAGAATTGTACCCATCCAAACGTCACTGATTATATCAGTAATGCACCAGCAATCAAACTACTGAAGTTGTTAATTAAACAGTAAACTAATTTCAATCTTCGATTTAATACCTTAATTTCTCGGAAATCATTAAATTAGGGTAATGAAAACCAATTATATAGCCTTGTCGGTGCCAATTTTTTTTATCCTTATCGGGATTGAATTGGCCTATACGTTCTATAAGAAGCTGAAATACTATCGATTAAACGATTCTATCGCTAATCTTAGTCAGGGTATTGGCTCACAATTAGTTGGCTTATTTATGAAATCCGTACTTTTTATAGGCTATATGTACATTTTCGAGCATTGGCATCTATTTGAGATACCTAATACCATTTGGACTTGGATTATCCTATTCATTGGAGTTGATTTCTTTTATTACTGGTTTCATCGAATGAGCCATCAAATTAACGCTTTGTGGGCAGCACATATCGTACACCATCAATCAGAAGAGTACAATTTAACAGTAGCACTCCGACAATCTTGGTTTCAGGGTTGGTTTTCTTGGGTTTTTTATCTTCCACTAGCGCTAATTGGTTTTGATCCCATTATCTTTCTCACCTTAAGTTCATTTAATACCCTATATCAATTCTGGATCCATACCCGTACTATCAAAAGTATGGGCTTTCTAGAATATATCCTCAATACGCCTTCACACCATCGTGTACATCACGGTTCCAATCCAAAATACATTGATAAAAATCATGCAGGTACACTTATTATTTGGGATAGGTTGTTTGGTACTTTTCAAAAGGAGGAAGAAGAGGTGTACTATGGTATTACCAAACCTTTGGCTAGTTGGAACCCTGTGTGGGCTAATTTGCACTATTGGAAAGATTTGATTGAGACAGCAAAGAAATCAGATAATTTTACCGACAAAATCAGAGTATTTGTTAAACCGCCAGGATGGTTTCCCGATAAATTGGGAGGCTTTCAATTTGCTCCGGAAATAGATGTGGTTAATTATAGGAAATTCCATACTGAAACTGCTATTAAAGTAATGATTTATGCGGTTTTATTATTCTTGGTAGCTTTGGGATTAGGTTCATACCAACTGTTCTTTTTTGATAAGTTAACATTGCCAACCAATATTTTAATTGCAGCTTTTACTATTTTAAGCATGCTTACATGCGGAGCACTACTTGAGAAAAAACGTTGGTTTGTAGGAGTGGAATTCTTACGATACTTACTCGGTTTTTTTACTTCATATTTTCTATACAGATTAGATTTTAAATTAGAGTGGCTTTTGTTATCGCTCATTCTACATAATTCAATGATGATCTATTTTTTCCTCATCAAATCTAAATACAGAAATGCTTAAGAAATATCCACAGTTTACCTTCGCTTTCGCTATTATATTTTTCGCGGAAATTATAGCGGTTACAAGTAATTTAAGAGAAATACGGTTAGTTACTAAGCCGTTGATTACAATATCACTGATGCTCTTTCTCTACTTTATCATTAAACGTGAAAGCAGATTTACAAAAAGGGTATTGCTAGGTCTGTTCTTTTCGCTTTTAGGTGATGTTTTCTTGATGTTTGTACACACCAACGAGCTGTTTTTTATGCTTGGCTTAGGTGCTTTTTTGATTGCGCATCTGTTTTACATTGCCGCTTTCTATCTCGATAGTACTAATAAAATGGATGTTCCTAAAAGGCACATTTTACCAATATTTTTAGTGTTTGGTTTCTTTTGCATATGCTTTTATTACTTTTTACGACCTTTTTTGGGTAGTATGAATATTCCAGTATTGGTCTATTCTTTCGTAATAACCATGATGGGGATAATGGCAGCACTACGATATGGAAAAACCAACTTTAAAAGTTTTGCTTGGATTTTAATGGGGGCAATTTTCTTCATTGCTTCCGATTCTATTTTGGCTTACAATAAGTTTGTAGAGCGCATGGAAATAGGGGATTTGTTGGTAATGGCAACCTATATGCTGGCGCAATTCTTGATTGCCGTGGGTACGGCTGAACGTAAATATGTGAAGAAGAATTAGGATTTTATTAAGTTAGACCAACCTATTTATCATTCCGAGGTACGAGGAATCTATTAAAATAGTTGCTTACTTAAGGATAAAAGTAATAAGCCTATAGATCCTTCGCTACCGATGTATCGGTACAGGTTACGCTCTGGATGATAAAAAGATCAGCGAACTATTTCTCTGTAAATCCGTTTTTCAAAAGGTGGAACGTTGCTCGTCAAAGCAGTATTGATGCACCTTTACCGAGCAAATTGCTCGTTTAACTGGCATTGTAGCCCCTCAAACCGTCCAATAAGCTGCTTTGATGTGCAATGTTGCTGCTCTGAGGAGAAAACTTTCCTCGTTGGATGAGCAAATTGCCCCTTGAAGCACCAATTGAGCCGCCTCGAGGGGCAACGTTGCTGTTCTGAGGAGAAAACTTTTCCCATCTGAAGACCAAATTGCTCCTCAAACCGTCTAAGCCGAACCTTGGAGAAGCAATTTTGTGCCTCTGAGCTGGGGTTTTCTAGCTCCAAGAAAGAATCTTTTATCTTTCGGGGCAACATCGAACCTAAAAGAGGCAATTTTCTGTCTTTGAGGTTTAATGTTAGAGTTTTTTCATACTTCGTCATTAAGAGGCACGAAGCAATCCTACACCTATCGCTAATCAACGAAATTACCGCTTTAAGATTGCTTCGTGTCTCGCAATGACGAAATGGCTTTGTTTATTGTTTATTTGAGTTGTTTTACTGAAAACTATTAACTGAAAACTACTTCTCTTCTTTATCTAATACGGTGAAAGCTTGTGCCAATCGTTCACCATTTTGATCGGTTAAAGTTAGTATATGCTTGCCCGGTTTAGGGTTTAGGGCAATTTGATGATAGTTTTTGGTGGTACCTACATATTCCTCATCGATGTGCCAATGTATGGTTGCATTGTGATCTCGATGGGCTACATTAAAAACTACTTTCCCTCGGTTGCCGTCAATTTCTAAAGGAATATACACTGAAGCATTTGGTTTTGGATAAACCATTTCCATCACCGCAGTACCTTCATTTTGACAACCCGACATAAAAGGGGGTAATACCCTATATGATGCATTTTTTGTTTTGTAGTAGTATTCCATGGTTGGAGGTAAAACAAACCAGCTTTGATGTCTCATCTGATTGATACTGTAGCATTGGTTAGTTACCTGATAAGTAGAAGTTGCGTCTAAATGTATCTGTTTATGGTAGGGACATAGAGCAGTTTTTTCGCCAACTGGTGGAACTAATTGAACTATTTTGGTTTCGCAAATGGGCGAAGCTTTATAACCACTTTGTTTACAAACAGCCATTCTTTTCAATTTGGTTTTAGGCATTTCGAACCATTTAGATGATGGCAACAACCTAAAGATATCGAACATCAAAGGTGCAGCAGCTTCAATACCCGTTAAACCTGGCCTGCCTTCGCCATCGGCATTGCCTACCCAAACACAAACCACATAATTGGGCGTTAAACCCACAGACCATGCATCCCGAAAGCCAAAACTGGTACCTGTTTTCCAAGCAATACGCTGCGAAGAAGAAAATTGTTGCCATAAACCCTCATCTCCAGGTCGCATCACTTCCTCCATAGCATTGAATGTTGACCAAATGGTGCCATGATCTAGGAGCGAGGTGGGTTCAATCATGTCTTCGGGTTTCTCCTGATCTTTAATGTAAGAGGCAGAGCTATAATCTGCATTATTGTACTTTCCCTGATAGTCATTATAATGATTTAAGGTTCGAGCCATACCTAGGTAAGCATTACTCAAATCCCACATGGTAACTTCACTGCCACCAAGAATTAAAGATAATCCATAATGGTCTGCAGGTTTGTTTAAGGTAGTGAAATTGAATTTCTTGAGCTTATCATAAAAGCGTTCGTATTTATACTGCTGCAGCATTTTTACTGCTGGAATGTTTAGCGAACGACTCAAAGCTCTATCAGCAGGAATGGCACCATCGTAACCTAAATCGAAGTTCATGGGCGAATAGCCTCCAATTTGAGTAGGTACATCCTGTATCAAGGTTTGAGGCAAGATAAACCCATCATTGAGCATGCTAGCGTACAATAAAGGTTTTAAGGTACTTCCGGGACTTCGTCTAGCCCTAATCATATCCACGTGGCTTTCTAATTCTTTCTGTTGAGGTAAGTAGCAATTTCCTACGTAACCCACTACACTGCCATTTTTGACGTTGATTACCAATGCTGCTAGGTTGTTGATCCCATTTGCCGCAAATTTTTGATGATATTGTCCTACGATTTGATTTAATTCTTGTTGCAAATGTTCGTCAATAGTAGAAGTTATTTTGGTTGTTGCAGTATTTAAAGATTTCATTTCATCCTTAAATCTGTTCAATAAATGTGGCGCATTTTGAGGCAGAGGAAGGGGAGCAGTAGGGATAGGTTCGGCTTTAGAAAGCTGTGCCGTAGCTCGATCTATGATTTTTTCTTCTACTAGTTTATCTAACAGGTTGTTTCGCTTAGTGATTAATCGAACGGCATTTTTGCCAGGATGTACTAGCGAAGGGCTATTAGGTAAAACCGCCAAAGTGGCCATTTCTCCCCAAGACAATTGTTCGGCTGATCTACCATAATATCGCCAGCTGGCAGCTTCTAAACCAACCACATTACTTCCAAATGGAGCATTTGCTGCATATAATGCTAATATTTCATCTTTAGAATAACCAGTTTCTAATCTCACTGCTAACCACATTTCTGCTATCTTTTGAAGAAAGGTGCGTTGCTTTTTTCTTGATAACCTGATGACCTGCATGCTCAAAGTACTTGCGCCACTGGCTACAGATTTAGCTTGTATATTTTGTCTAATAGCTCTAGCGACGGCAATAAAATCAACTCCAAGATGATGGTAAAAGCGTTTGTCTTCAAAAGTGATGATACATTTTGCAAACTTTTCTGGCACACTATCGGCCACTGGAAAGCGCCATTGACCATCCTTTGCAATGGAAGCGCTCAGCAACTCTCCGTTACTGGCTTCAATAACGTAAGAAGTAGGCGTAATGAAAAGAGGCTTAGGTAATGAAAACCAAAAGAAGATAAGCAATGCTGCAAATAATAGATCTACGTAAATGATTGCTTTGATTTGTTTTTTCATATGCTTGTTGCTTCCTCTCCTTTGCAAGGAGAGGGTAGGGAGAGGTTTCATTACCCTCTCTCCCGATAAATCGGGATCTCTCCCTTAAAAATGGAGAGAAATGAACTATTATCGTTACCAAGGTAACAAATTCCAAACCTTATTGATATACAATCAAAGGAGGCGCTAACATGGAAAAAATAATTACTTTAATCAAATTTTCAGCGGGTTTTGTACGCTTTATATTAACAAATGTATGGCCTAGGATTTAAGGTGTAACGTGTGGCTGGCGATAAGCATTTGGCGAAGGATACTATCAACGCCATAGGCTTATCGCCAAACCTCTTACTGATACCTGACCACTAATACCTGACTACTTATTCACCTCAACCCAGAAACCAGCTTTGGCTGCGCTGATACTGTTGTTATACATGGCTTCGCACTGCACATTGGATAGATAGAACTTGCCTAAATAAGACGCATTGAGTAAAACCCTAAAAGTTTTGGTCTCATTTTCTCTCAAATTGAAATAGGTAAGTACCCTGTCATCTCTAATGTCTTGATAATCGTAAGCAGATGTAGTAAATGCACCTTCATTATCATGCAGTCTGGTATTGATGATTTCCCATCCAGAGGGGAAAATCTGTGTCAAGGCCATCTGTTCGTACAAACCTTGTCGGCCAGTATTTTTTACACTTACCTCTGCATAAAAATCTTGTCCCTGTTTCAGCTGCGCTGGATTTAATACTTGGCCTTTCATGTTCTTGTAATTGACCTCCATCAACAGTAAGTCTGGATTGTTCGGTAAGAAATCATTCTGTCCCGTTGCTGGTCGGCCTTGCACAATTAGCTTTGCGAAAAGCACAGCGTTACTTCTATTGGTGATACTCGCTTTACTTCCTTTAAAATTGATAGGAGTTGAGCTATAGTACTGATTATTGTTTACCGAACCTTTGGCACCATCAAGTACGTATTGGAAGTTGAGCTGTCTCGATGATTTTTGTTCACCGCAGAATTTAGCAATTGCCAATAAGCTATAAGCCGTAGTTTGGGTGCTATACCATTGGTCTTCACCCAATTTAGCTGCTACTTTATTTAGTAATTGCAGCGCTCTATTCTTTTGGCCCATTAAGGTTAATGTTTCCATGATCATGGCTTGATCTCTTAAATCTGAGCCATAAGTGCCACCTAATTGTTGGTAAGCTTCTACTTGTGTAGCCAAGCCTTTGGTTAAGCTATTTGCCGCACCTGTTTGACCCGCCAATTGATAAGCGGCAGCTAATCGCCATTTGGCCGCATCAGTTAAATACTCGAAAGCCCTTAACCTGTTCATGGCAGCCATTTCTGGTTTCTTAGCTAAGGCTAATACGTATAAACGATAAGCCTGACTTAAATCGCCGCCATAGAAATTATTAGCATTTGGCGACCAATTGTTGGCTTTGTTTTTCAGATATCGAATTAGTCCGTCAAATAAGCCTACAGGAAGTGAATAGCCACTTTCTTGAGCTTCAATTAAGAAATGACCAGCATAATTGGTTCCCCATTCATCGGCTTTGCTGTCTCCTGGCCAGTAAGCTAAACCTCCTTCTGTAGTTTGGAAACCTTTCAGTTTGTTAATTCCTGCTTTTACGTTGCGCTCTATCTGTGTTTTCTTTTGCTCGCTTAGTGCCGAAAGTCTATCTAAATATAATTGTGGGAAAATTCCTGATGTAGTTTGTTCTACGCAACCATGCGGATACTGAATTAAATAAGTAATTCGTTTCTCCAAATTGATAGGAGGGATTGATGAAACTTCTAAACTGCCGCTGTTAGTGCCTGAAGTGCCAATTGCCTTATAATCTGAGCTCCAAGATTGGTTGGGTTGTATCACTGCAGAAATTACATTAGTTACTATCGGATTTGGGTTTCTGATATCCAATTCTACATCTGATACCGTTCTTTCTGATCCGCTTTGCGCAATAATTTTGATTTTGGCAATGCCAGTATTGTTTGGTGCCGTGACGTTGAAATAAGTCAGTTGATCGCCAGCTTTAGCAAAACTTAAACTCTGCTTGTTGGTTTGATTGATTTGCAGGTTATTAGTCTGTAAGCTTACCGAAACATTTTTGATGTTATTATTGGTGGCAAATACATTCACTGGTAGGGTAAAGCTTTCGCCTGGACCTATCACCCTCGGCACTGAAGCTAACAACATAATTGGTTTTTTAACTTCTACAGCCTTTTCTGCCTGTCCGTAAGCACCATCATTACCAGCTACGACCATTACTTTTACCGAGCCAATGTACTGTGGTAATTTAAACTGATGGGTTTTCTTTTCGCCTTTGCCCAATTGGAAAGGTCCCATAAATTTAACAACAGGCTTAAATCGGTTGGCCTTAGCTGGATTGATATTTTTATTAATTGCTCCATCACCACCGATACTTAAAATCCTTTCTAATTTACCGCCCCAAGCGCCAAGTACTTGGTCAAATAAATCCCAGGTTTTAACACCTAGGCCTTCTCTGGCATAAAATGAGGCATGCGGATTTGGTGTTTGAAAGCGAGTGAGGTCAAGTAAACCTTCATCTACAATGGCGATGGTATAAGTCATTGCTTTCCCATTTGCTTCGCTAATAGCCAAACTGCTTTCGGTTTCTGGTCTTAATTCTTTCGCTATCGCAATTTGAGGTTTTAATATCGTTTCTGGATTTTCTATGCTCAAAGGAATGGCACCATACATCCTAATTGGCATATCATTTACCGTTTGGCTGTGTGGTTGCAACAAAGTCACGTTGGCAAATACGTTAGGTGTCATTGTTTTTTCTGCTTTGAAGCTGAATTGCGTTTGCCCTTTTTTGGTATCTGTCCAGAAGGTTTTAACTACTCTGCTACCATTTTCGATAGAAATTAAGGCTCTACCATTTTCTGGCGATGGAATAGTTAAGGTTACTTCTTCGCCCACATTATACTTTGCTTTGTTAGCGGTAAAAGAAAGCATAGCAGCTTCGGTAGGGTTACTTCCTTGCTCACGTTGTGCCCAGCCTGGCCAGTCGATGTATACTTCTCTAGCGGCAAAATGACCACCGCCTTGGGCATTTCCAACCACCACCAAGTATCTGCCCCATTCAGGTTCATCAACTCTAAGATCCCATTTCGCTTTGCCCTTTACCATTTCCACTTGGTCTACCTTAATGAGTTTGTTGTACTCATTTTGGGTGAAATTGGCATAGTTCTCTTGGTTGTTTTGTTCCCACCACCAACGCCACTGTATTTTGTAAAGTGCTACAGTAACGGTTTTATTTGCATTTAGTAAAACGCCATCTCTATTCACATTTACAATATCCATTTGATGATTTTTTCCCGTGACTAGCATGCCAGTCATTTTATCCCCTTGTGGAGATTTGATGCCGAAATAGTTATCATAAACATGGTAAGGAATGCTAAAATTATCGATGCTGAAATTGCCGCCTGGTTCGAATATTTTAGTGGTGATGTTTGCCCTCAGTATGCCTGGAGCAGCCATGTTGTCGTTCAAATTGGTATTTACCGTGGCTACACCTGTCTCATTTAACGTACCTTCAAATACGGTTTTAAGCTGCGTATCGAACTGTACAATTGGATTATAAAATGAGTAGTCTTTAAAATTAGGGAAAGAGGTTTCGCCTTTGCTTAAGTTGATGTCTACTTTGGCTTTTAGGTTTTGTGCCGGCGTACCAAACAACCATTTAGCAGATAAGCTCGCTGTCGAAACTCGTCCGTTACCTAGATATTTTTTGCCACCTAAATCAAAGTTAATTTTGATACGATTAGGGGTAACGGTTTCAATTTTAAGGTTTTTGCTGAAAGTAGCACCACCTGCTTTAAATTTCGCTTGCCATCCGCCAGTTGGCGCTGTACTCTCTGTAGCAGTTTTAAAAGTGTAAAATCCGTTTACTGGTTTAGTATTACTTTGCTTTTTAACCAGTTGTCCTTTAGGATTGTAAAGTTCGAAAATAACAGGGTAGTTGGCAGGTAGTTTTTTCAGTTTATCTTCTAGAATGAACGATAGATAAATGCTGTCGCCTGGTCGCCAAACTCCACGTTCACCATAGATAAATCCTTTGATGCCATTTTGTACAATATCACCACCTACATCAAATCTTGATAGCGGTAGCGAGTTGCCATCATCCAATTTTAAATAGCCACGTTCATTACCATTTTTAGCAACCAATAAGAAAGGCTTTCTTTTCAGAGAGAAGCTAGCCAGTCCATCACCATCTGTTTTTACAGTGGTGAGCACTTGTTTTTGGTAATCTAGTAATTCTATACTTACACCACTTAGTGGTTTGGCAGAGAGTAAATCGGTAGCCACCACCAACATACTTTCATCATTGCCTCTTTTTGCAATGAGGCCGATGTTTGAAGAAAGAAGGTTTCTGTGCGCCCACCTTTCGCTGGTGTAGTAAGATGACGTACAAGGATCTTCGCGTTCGCTCCAACGGTAACCGCGAGGGTAATAATTTTGATAATTATTCCAGAAATCATCATCCTCATCTATTTTCTCGCCGTAATCGTAACCGCCATATTCTTCATCTCCATCATTTGTAGTATTTCTATTATTTGTTTGATTGCAGTTAAATAAAGCGTAAGACTGTTTAAACATAATGCTTACTCGGTACATGGCACCAGGTTCGGTTTTAATCAACTTGTCTAAATCGAGGGTAAACCTGTTCTTTTTGTGGAGATCTAAGGATTTGTCTTCGCTCAAATGAATAGTCTTTTGTAAAATAGGCTTGGCTACACGACGTAATTCATTTCCTTCCTTATAATTGTTTACTTGGAAGAACTGAGGGATATTATCTTGATAAATTTTGATAATAGTAACATCAACGGCTTTTAAGTTCACCGCTTCAAAAGGTAAAACCAATTTCCCAGAGTTAGGCAGGATAGTACCAGCGCCTGCAATAGTTACTGCCGGTTTTTTGTTTTCGAAAATAACATTAGCGCTTTTTGCCGATTGCAGGTTTTTACCGTTGATATTGGTAATTGTATTACTGATGATCACATTGTAATTGCCTTCCAAGGCATCAGGGGCATACACTTTAATCTGACTGCCGTCGATAGTAAATCTTAAATCGCTTAAACTCCCCACATTAATTAAACCAGCTAGATCTTGTGTTACACTTATAGGTTCGGAGCATTGGATTAATATATAATCTTCTTGTTGCTGTACCGCTTTAATGGCTAAAACTTTGAATACATTTAATGCTGGTATCTCCAGTGTAGTTTCTCCTTTGTCATCATCAGCTCCAACGGCATCACCATCCCAGTTTAAGCTTAATTTGGCATTTGTTTTTTTAATGCTGTCTATCGTAAAAGTGGAGGTTTGTTTTTGAGGATGATGGTTCCATTTGATTTTCAGCTTTTGCGGAGATTTGATGGAAAGTACTTTCTCAATATTTTGTGTGTCTTCGGCATCTGCTGTGCTGATTTCACCCGTTAACTTCATTAAATCTAGGGAAGTGTTGTTTTGAGAAACCAAACCGTTCTCTGTAAAAGCAATGCCTGGTTTAATCACTTTAAAATCGAATTCAAATTCTTCTAAGTTTTCTTCTACAGGTGTGATCTTGGCCAAATTTAAAGTCGCTTCATACTTTTGATCGGGTGTTAAGTTTTCCTCTGGACGGAATTCTACCGTTTGGGCATCTACCCAATAGGTTTTGCCTTTAATGCTAGGGGAGAAATCAAATAGTTTTTGATCGGTTTCCCCTAAATCGGTAGTGTTACTTACTGAATTTGCTAGGTGAACTCTAATATAGCTTTTTTTGGAAATGATACCCGAGGTATAGGCATCGATATACTTTGCAAATTGGGTTTGGTCTTGTTTTTTATCCTTTTTAAGTAGGAAATAACCTGTAACTATAACAGCTAAGACAATAACGCCAATTACAATTACCTTAAGAGTGGGGCGTTGAGTAGATTTTTGTTGGTTCATACGCTAAATAGACTTTAGATATGAAGATAACGAAAAAACTGCTGAATTGTTGGGTAGGTTTTTCGGTTAATTGATGATTTGTTTAATCGGTTAACTAACCACTGGAAATTGATTATTTTCCCGCTGATTTCCGCAGATTTAGGCTGAGTTGTCTTGTTGTGCTAGTTGCGAACTATAGACTGATAACTGTAAACTGGTTAATCTCCCGCTGATGCCGCAGATTATCGCTGATTTGGTTAGTGCCACTATGAAAGCTGGGAATTGTTAACTGATACCTGACCACTAATCCCTAACCCCTAGTTCCTAATCCCTACTTAATCATCACTCCAGGTTTGTTCAATACCGGAATTCTAATCAGATTAGTGTCCACAATACTTTCTGGAAGGAAAATGAATTTCTTGTCGTAGATGGTGCTACCAATGTAATAGCTTAACCAGTATTCATTCGTTAAGCCAAAAACAGCAGGGTCAATGGCTTCTACACCTGCCGAGCTTTGCGCATCAACATTACCAATAAAATGCCTTAATAATGATGTTTTTACCTGCTTGCCATCTTTTTCGCCGTAGCCCTTAGAGGTAATTAATACATTGGTAATAGGCTCATTTTTGAAGTTAACAAGATAAACTGTCCAATTTTTTACTTCTGGTGTTTCACTCATTAAAACCACCGCAATGGCTACATCTTCTACAATATTTTCGGGTAAATCTGCCTTCAAAATTGGTTAACTGTTAAATGGTTAATCGTTTGCTGTTATGAATCCTGAACTGACAACTGATACCTAACCACTAATTATTTCTTCTTCGCTGCTGCTTTCTTTTTCGCTGGTGCTTTTTTCTTTGCTTCGAAAGCATCTGGTTTTTGAGCTACAATTAATGCTTTTACTGCATCTAGTGAGATGCTAGCCAATTCCTCAGTTGTATATTTTTGCTTTGTAGCTGGATTGCTGCCCAATTTAAGCATGTCTTTCCCTAAACGGATGAACGGTCCCCATCTACCATTTTCAATAGCAATTTTAAGTTCTGGCCATTGTTGTATGAAACGGTTATTTTCCTTTTCAATCTTCTTACTGATCAGTTCGTTGATGTCGTTCTGTGAAAGATTGTCAAAGTTGTAAGCCTTAGGCACATTGATAAACAAATCATTCCATTTAATAAATGGTCCAAATCTTCCCGTTCCTTTGGTTACAGGTAAGTTTTGATAATGAGCAACCGGTGCATCAGCATCAATTTTTTCATCTATGATTACTACAGCCTTATCAAAATCTATAGTTAAAGGATCTAAATTTTTAGGGATAGAAATGAAAGTATCACCCCATTTTACATAAGGTCCAAAACGGCCTAACCCGACCGAAACTTCTTTACCCTTGTAGTCTTCCAGTTGGAAAGGCAATTTGAATAAGTCTAAAGCTTCTTCTAACGTGATGGTACCAACCGATTGAACCTTAGTTAAGCTAGCGTAACGCGGTTTTTCTTCTTCATTATCGCTAATCTCGCCAATTTGAACTAGCGGACCAAAACGACCAACCTTAGTATAAACGTTTTTACCGGTTTCAGGATCTGTGCCTAACAAACGTTCTCCAGTAGCCCTGTCAGCATTTTCGATAGTATTTTCTACTTCACTATGAAATGGCTTGTAGAAAGAGTGGAGCATCTTTGTCCATTCTTGTAAACCTTGTGCTATCTCATCGAACTGCTTCTCCACATTTGCAGTGAAATTAAAATCAACGATACCTTTGAAATGTTCTACCAAGAAATCGTTAACCACTTCGCCTATATCGGTAGGGAAGAGCTTCGATTTTTCTGCTCCGGTAATTTCCGACTTTTGTTGTTTACTGATTTTTCCGTTAGTTAATGAGAAAGCAAGGAAGTCTCTTTTCTTTCCATCTCTATCTTCTTTAACAACGTAACCTCTATTTTGTATGGTAGAAATAGTTGGTGCATAAGTAGAAGGACGACCGATGCCTAATTCTTCTAATTTCTTAACCAAACTAGCCTCTGTATAACGTGCTGGGGGTCTAGAAAAACGCTCTGTAGCCAACATTTCCTTTAATTCAAGCGGCTGACCTACGCTTAAAGGAGGCAGCAAGTTATTCTCGTTCTCATCTTCTTCATCATCTGTAGATTCTAGGTATACTTTTAAGAAACCATCAAATTTCAATACTTCGCCTTCTGCACCGAAAATTTCTTTTCTGCTATTTACACCAATGTCTACAGTTGTTTTTTCAAACACAGCTTCGCTCATTTGAGAAGCAATGGCACGTTTCCAAATTAATTCATATAGGCGCTTCTCAGAAGAATCGCCATTCAGTGTATGTTGGTCAAAATAAGTAGGGCGGATGGCCTCGTGAGCTTCTTGTGCACCTGCAGATTTCGTTTTATAAACTCTTGGTTGGTGGTATTGATTACCATACGCCGATTTAATTTCGGCAGCTGCTGCGGCAATAGCGGTTTCCGATAAGTTTACCGAATCGGTACGCATATAGGTAATCTTACCGTTTTCGTAAAGTCTCTGTGCAATCTGCATGGTTCTAGCTACCGAGTAGCCTAGTTTTCTTGATGCTTCCTGTTGTAAAGTAGAAGTAGTAAACGGAGCAGCAGGATTTCTCTTTGCTGGTTTAACTTCTAAATTATTTACCTTGAAATTAGCACCAATACAGTCTTGAAGGAACTTTTCAGCTTCTTCTGCTTTTTCGAAACGTTGCGGTAATTCCGCTTTTACTATTCCTTTCCCAGCAATAAACTGGGCAGTGATTTTAAATGCTGCCGTAGCGTCGAATTTATTTACTTCTCTTTCTCTATCTACAATTAAGCGTACAGCCACCGACTGTACACGGCCTGCAGATAAAGATGGTTTTACTTTTTTCCATAGTACTGGTGAAAGTTCGAAACCTACCAAACGGTCCAAAACCCTACGAGCCTGTTGTGCATATACTAGGTTATAGTCGATGCCTCGGGGTGTTTCAATCGCTTTTAAGATAGCTGGCTTGGTAATTTCGTGAAATACAATTCGTTTGGTATTCTCTTTCTTTAAGCCTAAAGTCTCAAATAAGTGCCAAGAAATGGCCTCTCCCTCGCGGTCCTCATCGGATGCTAACCATACCGTTTCGGCTCCCTTAGCTAATTTTTTTAATTCTGATACCACCTGTTTTTTATCGGCAGGCACCTCATAAGTTTGCGAAAAATCATTGTCCACATCAATTCCCATGTCGCCCTTCACCAAATCGCGAATATGGCCATAGCTAGATTTTACCAGGAAATCTTTTCCAAGGTATCCTTCTATGGTTTTTGCTTTTGCGGGGGACTCAACTATCAATAAATTTTTTGCCATTAACTCAGGTTTTTGTGCAAATAAAACTATAAAAACTGCCAATATCAAAATTGGAGGTGTTTTTTTTGATAAAAGTGTATGTGGGGTTAACTGGTCACCTGTTTAAATTGGTTAATTGTTTGATGGTCTATAGTTATAGATGGGAAGTCAGAAAGCTAGTTGTTGATAGCCTATAGTTATTGGTTAACCGTTTAAATTGGTTAATTGTTGATAGTTTATAGAAAGTAATTGAGATAAGTTAGATAGGAGAGCTGGGGGTATTTGGTGCTAACTACTGATCCCTTGCCACTAATTCCTAATCCCTGAATTTTTATTTCCAACTAGCTAGCTGCATTTTGTAGGTGAAGCCTCTTTTAGTTCTACCAGTATTGATGTCTTTGTCTATAGCTTTTACCTCTTTAATAACCAAGCCAATATTTTTAGCATAGGTTTCATCGTAGATGTCTTCCCTAATCAGGTTGATTTCGCTATATTGTTGGATAGAAATGGTAGAATCTAACCTGTTGGTACCAATGGTTAAAGGAACATCAAGTTCTTTCACCTCATGGCGCCATTCTTCTAAGTCATTATAAAGGTTGCCGTTCCAGTTAGATTGTAAAGTGATAGGGAATACCAAACGTACATACGTTTTGTTATCAATCACTTCTTCCGCTCTATAGTTAATAATTTTTCTGGTAATCAACTTTTGGAAGAACCAATCTTGAGTAGCTGTTTTCTTGTAGCGCTCAATTCTATACGTCTCATTACCTCTGGAATCCGTAAATTTGTTGGTAACGGTATCCTTTAGTTGAAATAGGTAATTGGTAATAGAATTATTAAAATCACTATAAACGGTAGAATCTACATTATAAATAACTACATGGCTCTCCTTTAACGGAAAGTAATTAAAGCCCATAGCTGGCTTAGGCGCATTTTCTAATTTATTGCAAGCAAGTAGCAACAAACATCCAAGCCAAAGTATCCCAATTACGCTTTTGTTCATAGTAATTACCAAATATAGAAAAATGATTGAAAATGAAGACTAGCTATCTATTTATTGTTTTTCGGCATTTTCTTTCTTGGCAATCAACTCTACATGTTGTGTAAGCTCTCTGGTATAACTATCTAGCATGGTGGTAGCCGTTTTCATGTAATCTACAATTTGCGCCATGTGCTGCAATGAATCGGGAGTTTGGTCTAACAGTTCCGTAATGCCCATTAATTGGGTAATGGGTTGGCGAAGACCGTGTGAAATCTTGAACAATAAGGATTGTAATTCCTCAATGCGTTGAATCTTATGTTGTTCGGCTGCTTTTTTATCGTTGATCAGTGTCCTTATCGAAAAATATTGCTTCTCTTTTTGCTGATATTCATATACTGGGAAAATAACGGTGTCTACCCAGTAAAAACTCCCATTTTTAGCTTTGTTTCGTATTTCTCCCTGCCAAATGTTGCCTTTGCCCACGGTGCGCCACATCTCTTTAAAAAAGTCCTTAGAATGCAGCCCTGAATTAATGATGTTGTGATTAGCTCCGATCAGCTCGTCTCTATGATAGCCGGAAACTTCGCAAAACTTCTCATTGGCATATAAGATTATCCCCTTAAGATTGGTAAGAGAATAGATTACGTTGTGATCCCTATGCTTATCTTCGTGATTGAGTAGCAGCCTGAGGTCTGAGAAACTAGATTTTCCGATGTCCATGTATATAAATTCGAAAGCTTGCTAAACTAGAAAAAATACACCTATCTATTTCAAAAAGTGATAATTCTTGGCGTAAAATGATAAATAAATGATTTTAAATTGATGCGTTTTTAAATGCTGAAACGTTTATTTGTATATTCGTTTAAAATAAATATAGCACACCATGATCAATACCTTGTTAATTGTACTGGGCTTACTTGTAGCCCCTAATCCCCCTAAAGATATTTACAGCTTTTCTTTTAAAACCTTGGATGGCAAAGAGGTAAAGCTGTCTAAATTTAAAGGGAAGAAAATCCTAATTGTAAACACGGCTTCTAAATGTGGCTATACCAAGCAGTACGAAGATTTAGAAAAACTACATAAACAATACGGCAAAGAGGTGGTATTGATCGGTTTTCCTTCGGCAAATTTTGGTGGACAAGAATTAGGTTCTAATGCCGAAATCAAGGAATTTTGCAGCAGTAAATTTAATACCACATTTTTAATTGCCGAAAAGAGTGAAGTAAAAGGCGATAGCATTTCTCCTTTGTTCCAATATTTAACTTCGCAGACCAACCCAGATTTTACAGGCGATATCAAGTGGAATTTCGAAAAGTTCCTTATCAACGAAAAAGGGCAGTTAGTACACCGTTATCGTTCTGCCGTGAAGCCACTTGATGAGCAGATTGTAAAGAACTTTTAATCAATTTTTATGGGCAATCTAAGGAGCGAGAAATCTGTTTTTTCATTACAGTATTTCTCGTTATTTTTTTAATCAATGCTAGTAAATGAACCTTTATCCATACTTCATTCTTCTCGTATTTTTTGTTCTAGCGCTCTATTTTATTTTTAGAAAAAAGAGGAGCGCTACTGCCGTATTGACCCTTGAAGATATCAAACTATTACAAAACCATGTAGAATTCTATGTGGAGCTGGATCGAGACAAGAAGGCTGTTTTTGAAGAGAAGCTAGCTCATTTTTTAGGGCATATAAAAATTGAAGGGGTTGGTACTGAAGTTTCGCCTTTAGACCGTATTCTGGTAGGAGCAAGTGCTGTAATACCGATATTAGGTTTTAAAGATTGGGAATACAGAAACCTAGGGACGGTACTCCTTTATCCTGATACCTTCAACAAAGACTTTCAGTTTGCCGAAGGAGATAGGCATATTATGGGGATGGTTGGCGATGGTTATATGAACGGTCAAATGATCTTATCGCAATCGGCTTTGAGGCATGGTTTTTCTAAAAGCGCAGGCGCAGAAAATACGGGTATTCATGAGTTTGTTCATTTAATAGACAAATCAGACGGTGCTACAGACGGTGTTCCGCAATATTTCATTAAACATGGATATGCGATTCCTTGGCTGAAGATGATGCATCAGGAAATCCGCAAGATTGAGGATAACCAATCGGATATTAATCCCTATGCTACTACCAATGAAGCAGAGTTCTTTGCTGTGGTGTCAGAGTATTTTTTCGAAAATCCAGAACGTATGAAAGATCGCCACCCGGCACTGTACGAAAGTTTAAGTAAAATTTTTGGGCAGGGAACTAGGGGTTAGGATTCAGGTATTGGGGGCAGGGTTAGGAATTTTTCATTTACGCCTTCAATCATTTAGTCATTCAATTACTCAATCATTCACTACTTCAATCATTAATTCATGTCCCGATTAACCAGTTATTTCTTCTCCACAGGTCTTGTTATTTTTTTAACGCTAGGCATTTACCCTCACGAAAGTAAGGCGCAGTTGAAAGCTAAGCTTACGAACACTGGCCACGATACGGTTAAAATTGTACCCAAAAGTGAGTGGAATGGGGTAGAAGGCAGACCTTATAAACAACATGTACCCGTTAGGATTACCGTTCATCATGAAGGTGGCAAGTTGCTTACCGAAAAAGATGATGCTAAGCAAAGATTAAAAAATGTACAAACTTGGAGTATGGGGCCCGATCGTAAATGGGCTGACGTGCCTTATCATTTACTGATTGCACCAGATGGAGCGGTACTTCAAGGTCGAAATCCGCTTACCGTTGGCGAAACGAATACCGAGTATGATCCTTCCGGTCATCTATTGATTTGTTTCCTCGGTAATTACAATCAACAAAAACTAGACGAAAAATTATTGAAAGTATTGATCAATTTATTAGTGGATCAATGTATCAAGTACGGGATATCTCCCGCGGAAATCTCTACGCACCGTGACCATAGCAAGCAAACTACTTGTCCTGGAGATGATATTTATGCTTATTTCGAAAATGGATATATCGTAGCGGAGGTGAGTAAGTTGGTAGCTAAGAAATAGCTTTCTAAGATCCAGGTTTGGTAGAAGGAGGCATTCGATATGAGATTTATATCGCTCTTTCATACTGTTGTCTAACGCTTTTGAAGCCTCTTAATTTCTCTTATCTAATAGCTATAACAAGGTATGTTGTTTATATCTACTTCGTATCTGCTTCATATCTGTATCGTGACTGCTTCGACTTTTGTTCGGTAAAATGTCGATTTCGGGGAAGCC
This sequence comes from Flavobacteriaceae bacterium PS02338, assembly GCA_029959615.1. Taxonomy (GTDB): domain Bacteria; phylum Bacteroidota; class Bacteroidia; order Sphingobacteriales; family Sphingobacteriaceae; genus Pedobacter. Next base: position 231,037 of record JASCOD010000002.1, read on the forward strand.
AAGTCAATCACTGCAGCAAGCTTATCCCAACCTTTTCCTAACCATTCCCGAACTAGTCACGGACTATTCACGAAGCTGACCTACAGCAAAGTCGCTATAAGGTCACTATAACCTCGCTATAAGGTAGGAAAATGAATGATGTTTTTAGATGGTCTTGGTGCCGGAGTAGACTTATGAAGTGCTATTGATTTAAAAATAATCAAATTCTAATAAATTCCAGTTGGTTTGAAATAAAAATCAACCATAAGAACTGCGCTTATGCTTCTTTTTATTTTGATGTATCACTCCAGTCACTTGGATACAGAAGTTCTCTAATATCTACTTTCAGATGTTTTGCAATGGTATATAAATCTTCTAGGTAAGGTTGTCTATGATTATTTACCCATCTCGAAATAGTTTGTTCAGATTTATTCAAAAGCTTAGCTAAATCCCTATTATAGATGTCTTTTTCGGCTAATACTTCAGCTAGTCTGTTTATTTTCTTCATTTGACTAAAAAATAATCTTTAAAAAGTTTGACGTTTAATGAAAAACTTTTTGTAATATTGTTTTATTAATTAGCGACAATTAGAAGTAAGGTTAGTCTTGCTTTTTACGATGTCACTCATGATAGAAAACCGTCAATTTTCCCTATGAGTAGATCGTGAGTTCGCTTTCTATTGGATATTTGTATCTTCGCATACTTATTCAATAGGGCGGACTTCATGTACGGCTTTTGGGGAGCTCAGTTTCACTGAGTTGGTTCTTGACGGTGCCACTATCAAAAGCAATGAAGTTCGCCTTATTGGTTTTTTGCCAATTTGTTTTCCTTCCATTACTTTAGGAGTATACATCGTTTACATAATCAAATACCCATATGAAAAACGAAAAAATTAAATCTTATCATTTGCACCCACCTCACAGAGGTAGGTCATGGCTATTCCCAAAAACTTTTAATAAAGAACTTGATCCGTTACCCATCGTAGTGTAGGCTAGTAAAATCCAAATAAAAGGCCAACAACAAGGTGATTGCAGGAGAGCGCAGTCAATTCCTTAGATTGGTTATTTTGTTTGGTCACCAGCCCTTTTAGCTTAAAGGCCAAAAGATGCACTTAAATGGTTTGTCGCAATTCCAAGGTAGGCAATTTTTCCTAATAAGCAATACGGTATCCCCGTAAGGGTAGGTAGATGTGCCCTAAGGGCTGGTGTAATTTTGCATAGATTTTTCATAGTTTGGCCCGTCGCCTCATAGTAATTTTAGGTTAATGATGATTCCTTGGCGGCGGGTTTTTTCTTTAAAATAGCAAGCTACCATTTGGAGAAATAAGATTGTTGGAAACTAAATCAATATGGACTGAAAGCTTATGGTTTAAACTACGAATGAAATTCGTTTATAAAAGCCACAGATGTACAGATGATGAAGTATCTATAAACCTTTTTAAAATCTGTGTATCTGTGGCAATGTTTTAAATTTATAACCTGAGTTCGATTAAACCGCTTAATTAAACTAGTATGTATGGTTAGAAATCAATAGAATAACCTGATTCCGGGATAAGAAAGTAGTTCTAGGTACTAAAATCACGGATATTAAATGAAACATATTTCATTTGCTGCTATTTATTGCTTCGGTCGCTTCGCGGACAAACTTTTATTCATTGGTATTGATATTTTTAATGGTATTCATGCTTGCTTCGCAGGTTTCCTGTAGCTGAAAAAAGTATGCAAAAAAAGCCACGGCTGCGCCTGATGCTATTAAAGTTAGGCGAAGGGCAAATCACAGCTGTCCGCGTCAGCCAAGGCCGATTTTAGTAAAACGAAGAGGCTTTGCGTAGGCTTGAAATGGTGCAAAAGTAAAATTGCTTAACCCGAACTTACGTTAAAATAATAATCGAACTTAGACTTGTAGGAACTGAAAGCCTTGTACTGGAAGTGCATAGTTTCAACTAAAGAATGACACCAATGAATTCAACTCCCGATTCCTGCCTCTTAATACGACATCACATATTTGCTCAAATCTGGTTGATGTGTTTTGTGACGTTGTAATTCGTGTTCATAAATGCTGTGGCCTAGGTTTTTCAGAAAAGGATAACAAACTGTCTCGTATTCGTACTTACTATCGTTATAGATACCGTCTTCGTTACTTTGCACTACGGCCGTAAGGAAGAATTCTATTTTATTCTTAAAATCTACGATATAAGCATTGTCGATAATGAAACCATAGCTATCACCGTATTTGTTGAACGAGCGGATATTTGGTGACATTATTGCATTTTTGTCTCTACCATAGAATAACATTTTGGCATAACTTGGCCAGAACTCATTTGCATCATATTTAGGGAAATCACTTTCGGTAGGGAGCTTGCTCATGTAAGTGTAGATGAGTTGGTAATCGATATCAGTTAATTTAAACCGCTCTTTGGCAGGATAAGCTTCGGGTGTCATCAGTCGTTTCATTAAAGACTGCTGGTCTTTAATGGTGAACACGTTCTTGTTTTCGAAGCTGTAGGGTTTGTTTATCAATTGGTCTTTACTGTCTAGGTAACCTATGCCTACTATAAGGTTGGTAAGTGTTAAAGGGTAATTGTTAGGATCGTATTGTGCTGGCTGACTGTAAATAAGCTTTTCGCCGTTGTAAAAGCGAATAGGGTTGGTGTTTTTCTCACGTTCTCCACTGTCGCCTATGGCTAATCGATTAAGTATTCGGCTTTCGGTCATGCCATAGCGTTTAAGTTTAGCATTGTTTTCTGCCCTACCAATAAATTCGAAAAGACGGTTGTAGGCATCGTTATCACTGGTTAGTAGCACTTTTTTGATGTAATGGGCTAGCGTAGGTTTCCCGTCTGCTGCACTTTGGTCGGTAGTTACGGCAGTTTGACCTTTAAAAGCGGTATCGGTAATCATGGTGCTGTAGGCATTTAAGCCTTGTACTTTCAGTTCATTGATTTTTTCTAGTGCAAAGATTACGGCAGCCAATTTCACGGTGCTAGCGGGGTAAAAGTAGTGACTAGGGTTAACTCGGTAGCTAAAAGTCTTAAAGCTAGGTTTGTTATTTCGATCACGATCAATTTGAGTATACATCACTTGTACTTCATTTTTATTGGGGTGCTTAAGTATACCCGAAAATAACTCTGGTTTACTTTCTAGTAGTTTTTTAAGAAATACTGTATCGGTTTGCTGCGCCATGGTATTGAGACTAAGGAATAGGAGGAGAATAGTGATTGCTTTTTGCATGATGCTGGTGTTGATAGGTAAAGATAGGTATTAGGGGACAGGTATCAGTTGTTAGGGGTTAGAGATTTTCTAATCACTGATACTTAACTTATAATTATGAGTAACCAAATTCCAGTTATCAATATCCAATAAGCAAACAAATGGCTAATGAACTAATGAACGAATAACTAAACCCTTCTTCCTTTCGGCTTTTTTATCTACCTTTGCATCGCTTTTGGTTTCCGTTAGTAACGTACGGAATTAAAAGGGAATACAGTGTAAATCTGTAACTGTCCCGCAGCTGTAAGCTCTATTAAACTGTTTTCATTCTAAAGCCACTGTCTAAAAAATGGATGGGAAGGCTGAAAACGGGGAGTAAGTCAGAAGACCTGCCTTTTAGCATCATAGATTCCAGCTTTCGTGGACTGAAGCTAGATGGAGGTATTTCTATAGGCGACATACAGTCCTGTTTTTTATCTACATTTTAAAAATCCACAAATTTAAAATGTAACGATATGAAAAGAAACTTTACCAACTATTTTGCTGTCATTTTATTTGCTGTGCTAAGTGTTTTTGCCCTATCCTGTAAAAAGGAACAAGGAGATGTAGAGCAATTGTTAAAACCCGAATTGGCTAAGACTATACCCAATGAAGGTAAAGATACTACTACACTAGGTAAAACCTTAGATTTACATCCTAGTATAGCTGTCAAAAAGGGGTTGACTTATAGTTGGACGGTGAATAACATAGTGGCAGGTACAGATTCTGTCTATGCCTTTACACCAAGTTCTCATGGCGATTACAGTATAAAATTTAAAGCTTCCAATGCAGCGGGAGAGCTTTCTGTAGATTACCAAATCCATGTTTATGGTAAGTATGAAAATGGCTTTTTTATTGCTAACGAAGGCTGGTTCGGTACGGAACCAAGTAGCGTAAATTTCTATCGTTACGATACACAAACGTTAGAAGAAGACATATACAAAAAAGAAAATCCTGATAAAAATATAGGTAGTGGTGGGTCTAATTTACAGTTTGCAACAGTTTATAAGGATAGGTTGTATTTGGTAAATAAAGTTGGCGGACCTATTACAGTGACCGATGCTTATTCTCTTAAGGAAGTTGGAAGAACTGTAAACGGACAATGGCTGGCATTTACCGGTATAGATGATACGAGGGGACTGGTAACAGCTACCGACGGTATTTATCCAATCAACATACAAACTTTTGCCATTGGTACTAAAATTACGGGAGTTTCAGGTAGTGGCGGAGATATTTTCAAGGCTGGCAATTATGTGTTTGCCATTGTGGGCACCGAAGCGGTTATTCTCAATATAGCAGATTATACTGTGGCCAAAAGGATAGCTAAAGTTAGAATTGGTTTTGCGCAAACACCTGATGGTAACGTTTGGGCAGCCACTAGTGACGGCTATGTGCTGAAAATCAATCCACAGACTTTGGAAGTGGAATCTACTTTGGCGAGTTACAGTATTCCTTCCAATTCCCCTTGGCGTTCTACTTCCATTGTAGCTTCAGGAAAAGAAAACTCGATCTTTATTCGTAGCGGAAGGAACATCTATAAGTATCCCCACTCACTCTACGACCCATTCTATACCATCGCCTCAGACAGGATGTTCTATTGGACGATAGGTTTTGATAAAAAGAAGAACCAGATCATTGCTACTACTATTAAAGGTTATGGGCAAGATTCTAAATTCAATGACTTGCTATTTATCAATGGCACTACCGGAAACCTGGATAAGAAACTGAGTTATGAACACATCTATTTCCCAGCTATGCCTGTTTTCCAACCCTAACGCAATCACTTAAATCAATTAAATATGGTAGCATTACAAATTCAGGGAGGACCGAACTTTAGTCTGACCGCAACAACTGGCATGACAGGCCGTACACTTTTGGAGGCCGCGTACAATTCGCTATTGCCTGCACCCGTGACAACTTTTGCCTACAACTTGGAGTATTATGGAAGCACGCTTGGCTATTTGGTTAGTATGATTAATGGTACTTTCGATAGTTTCAATGCCGCACAAGCTCCTTATTATTTCTGGCAGTTTTCGTTAAATGGCACGCCTTCCGAATACGGTTTGGATAATACTCCTATCGTAGACGAAGACGAGGTATTGTTCAGTTTTGTACAATATGTACCTGAGCTCCACGCAGGAACCGCATTGGAAGCAAAGTTCAAAGCACGTATCGCTTTATTAAAGTAAGTCAAATTAGCAATTGGAGCCAGCTTGGTCTGGCTCCTCTTATCATTCAGTAATAGACCAAACTAGATATGAAAAAAATTCTACCTATCATCCTTTTGACTATTGGAATCAATTCTTCGGCCCAGACTGTTGTCTTCGAACAGGATTTTCAGGCATCGGGAAGTACAAATTATTATATCAATGCCAATAGTCCAACCCTAGGGCAGTTTAATGGCTTCAACAATTCACTTGTGTCGAATGGTCAGGTTGCGCCGATCATTTCTGTGGTAGGTAATAGATTGAATTTTGACAAGACTAATTCACAAGCAGTGCCAAGTGTCTACATAACGCGTTCTACCGATTTTTCAGTAGTTCCGCTGGTACTCAAATTAGAATTTGATGTGGAGGTGACTAATATTACCTCTGGTTCTAACCTTGCCTTTAAATTTGAGGTGGGACAGAATTTTCCCTATACTTATAACACTACGCCAACCTCTACGAATATACATTCTAGTATTGGGCTGAGACTGACAACCACTGCTGGAGTAAATGATAATGAATTTTTTATACGACGCATTACCGGAGGCGCAAATAGCACAAACAGCTATGCTGGAGTTCGACGTCTAACGTGGGTAATCAATAACTCTGGATCGGACTATAGTTATACTGGACCCGATGGACAGCCAAGGCTGGTCACTAATGATAAGCATGATATGTGGGTGGGATCAGAACTAGTGTTTGGAAATTCGGACTGTGCAGCTGCCAGCCCTGCTTTAAGGAATATCAGGATTACATTTTCTTCTGGAAATGCCAATGTGGCAATAGATAACATGAAGTTCACTTCCTTATTGGATACACCGCTACCTGTTACCTTAACCTCATTTACAGGCAAGGTGCAAAATAGATCAATTTTGTTAAACTGGACTACGGCTTCGGAGCAAAACAATAAAAGTTTTACGCTTTCGCGAAGCCATGATGGGAAGACCTTTGAAGCGATCACTGTTCTAGATGGCGCAGGAAACTCTGTGATGGCGAAAAACTATAGCTACGTAGACCAAAACCCATATCCAGGAGTTAACTACTATAAGCTTCAGCAGGAGGATTTCAATGGGGACAAGCAGGAACCAGTGATCATTCCCGTAAACTCTGGTATCAGCGGTACGCAATTAAGTGCATTTATCAAGACAGAGGGCTTAGTAGTTAATATACTATCACCTCATAAAACAAAGGGCACCATTGGGCTATATAATATTTATGGCCAAAAAATTTATATGAAGCAACAGCAGGTAAATTGGGGGGATAATCAATTTATATTGCCCTCATTAAAAATGCTGGGCGTATATGTTATCCGTTATGTAGCGGATGGAGAGGTTATTTCTCAAAAGATAAAACTGTAGGCATAAATACTATAGTTATCTTTGGCGAAAATTGGTAATAAGTTAAGTATTTTGATGGTTGTTAAGTTTGTTTTTGGTTTAGCTTTATTTGTGGGTCTTGTTCTGGTCCCGAAGGTTCTGCTTGCCCAAAATACAGATAGTGTGAACAAGGTAAACCAGCTAAAAGAGGTTGAAATTTTGCAGTATCGATTAAATAAGCAACATTCCTCTCCTGTTCCTCAGCAACTCTTAACAGAACATGAACTCAAACGCATCAATAGCTTGTCAGTTGCAGATGCCGTGCGCTATTTTTCGGGTGTGCAGTTAAAAGATTATGGAGGTGTTGGTGGCTTAAAAACCGTAAACATCCGTAGTATGGGAACCAACCATACCAGTGTATTTTTAGATGGAATAGCCATAGGCAACGCTCAAAACGGACAGGTGGATTTGGGCAAGTACACCCTAGATAATTTGGAAGAAATCTCATTGCTGAGTGGACAAAATCCTAATTTGTTACAACCAGCTAAAGCTTATGCTTCTGCCAGTAGTATCTTCTTAAAGACGAAATCTCCAGACTTTAACACTAAGAAAAGACAGGAGCTTAACACAGATTTAAAGCTGGGTGATTTTGGGCTCCTTAATCCAAATATTACCTATTGCCAAAAGCTTAGAGAGAGGCTATGGTCTAGTGTAAGTACATCTTACATTCATGCGAATGGAAGGTATAAGTTTAGGCTTACCAATGGGGTTTATGATACTACGGCGGTGCGAAACAATGGCGATGTAGAAAGGTTTAGGTTGCAAGCGTCGTTGTTTGGGAAGGGTAGAGATAGCTCTTCTTGGAATGTACAGGCTTACTCTTTTTTATCTGATAGAGGATTACCAGGTGCCATTGTAGCCAACAAGTTTGATTACAGTCAACGGATATGGGACAGGAATTTTTTCTTGCAGGGCAGCTACCAAAAGAAACTTAATAAGCTAGAGCTACTGCTTAATGGTAAGGCCTCATTTGATTACATGCGGTTTTTAGATCCAGAATACGTAACCGATAAGGGATTTTTGGATAACCGTTTTAAAGAGAAGGAAGGATATTTCTCAGCTGCATTTAAATACGCTATTGATAAGCAATGGCAGGTCTCATTTTCAAGTGATTATCTGTTACAAGATTTGGATGCCAATATCTACAGGTTTGCTTACCCAACAAGACATACTTTTCTGAATGTAATTAATGCCGCCTATACTACAGATAGGTTTAGTATTCAAGGAAATCTTTTAAGTACCAGTGTTATCGATAAAGTAGAAGCTTATCTTTCTGCTGGAAATAAACAGGTGTTTAGTCCAACGGTAATGTTTTCTTTGCAATTGTTTGATGAAGTGCCATTAAGACTAAGAGGCTTTTATAAGGATATCTTTCGTATGCCTACTTTTAATGATCTCTACTATACTTTCATCGGTAATACCTTGTTACGACCAGAGTTTACCAAGCAATATGATTTAGGGATTACCTATGCACTGGCATTTAAACAAAGTAAAGTAAAGTACTTAGATGTACAAACAGACGTATATTATAATACCGTTACAGATAAAATTGTAGCACAGCCAGGCGCTAACTTATTCCGTTGGATCATGTATAATATTGGGAAAGTAGAAATTAGAGGTTTAGAAACCAATGTGAAGATAGGGATTAGCCTAGTCAAGGATCTTGAATTGGGATTAGGGATAAATTATACCTATCAGGAAGCCATTGATGTAACCGATAAAAATCAAACACATTATGGTGATCAAATTCCTTATATCCCGCATCATAGTGGTTCGTTTTTAGGGAGATTAGATTATAAGAAATGGAAACTAAACTACAGTTTCATTTATACAGGTTTTCGATATAACCAAAAGGCAAATATTTTGGTAAACTACATGGAGCCTTGGTATACACATGATGCTGCCATAGGCTATTCATTTGATGTTGGCAAGCAAAGTTTAGGAGTTAACGCCGAGGTCAATAACCTGTTGAATCAATACTATGATGTTATTCCTAATTTCCCAATGCCAGGGCGTAATTATCGTTTAACCTTAAGCTATACTTTATGAGAAAGATAGTAGGCATATGGTGTTTAGCTCTTGGGCTTTTGTCTTGTAGAAAAGATCCACGGCCTTTACCGGCAGAGGTAAGTTTGGTAGAGCCAGACCCAACTTCTGTATTGACAGGCATGTATCTGGTAAACGAAGGTAACATGAATATGAACAAGGCTTCGCTAGATTACCTTGATCTGATCAACGGCGTTTACACTCGTAACTTTTATAATCAAGTAAACCCTGGAATTACCAAGGGGCTAGGCGATGTAGGCAATGATATCGGTATTTATGGCGGTAAACTTTATGTAGTAGTCAACATCTCTAATAAAGTGGAAGTTTTAGATGTTAAAACGGGTAAACGCATTAATCAAATTAACCTCACCAACTGTAGGTATATTTCCTTTGCTAATGGTAAGGCTTATGTAAGCGCTTATTTAGGAAGGGTAGGTGATCCTACAGCTGCTAATGGTATTGTTGCAGAAATAGATACCGCAAAGTTAAGTATCAATAGAACAGTAGAAGTGGGAAGACAGCCAGAGGAAATGGCTGTGGTAAACAACAAGCTATATGTAGCCAATTCAGGTGGTTATAGTCCACCCAATTACGAAAGTACAATTTCGGTAATCGATTTGAATAGCTTTAAGGAAGTTAAGCGTATAGAAGTAGCTATTAATCTACATCGTTTAAAGGCCGACCGTTATGGCGATTTGTATGTAACTTCCCGTGGCGATTATTACACCATTCCTTCTAAGCTTTTCGTAATTGATACACAAACCGAACAAGTTAAAAAGACTTTTGATTTGGCGGCCAGTAATCTAGCTATAGATGATGACAAGGCTTACATTTACGCCACAGCGTGGAATTATATTCAGGGTAAAAATACCATCAATTACTATATGATTGATGTGAAGGATGAAAGTTTGTTGGCTACGCAGTTTATTACCGATGGTACGCAAAAGAATATTGAGGTTCCTTATGGTATTGCTGTAAATCCTTATACTAAAGAAGTATACGTAACTGATGCCAAAGATTATGTTACACCGGGCAAATTGCATTGCTATACACCTTATGGAAAGCTGAAATGGTCAGTAACTACAGGTGATATACCTGCCCACGTAGTATTTGTAAAATAAATAGAATAAAAAATAGATAAATAGATATGAATAGAAAGAATTACTTGAAGACTCTAGTTTTCGCTTTTGGAGCTCTAGCTGTAACCTTAGTAGGTTGTAAAAAAGATAAAGAAGAAGATAAGATGCTTATTCCAAAGATAACCGGAACTAAAGGTGTTTATATGCTTTGCGAAGGTACTATGGGTAGTGAAAACAGTGTGATTACTTATTACGATATAGAGAAAAAAACTACGGTTAAAGATTACTATAAGCAGGTAAATGGTACAGGTTTGGGCGAAACGGCTATAGATTTGAAGCCTTATGGCAGTAAAATGTATTGTGTAGTGAGTGGCATACAGGGTGCCAAAAAATCTTTTATAGATGTGATGGATATACAAACCGGAAAATCAATTAAAAGGATATCTTTTAATGGTGATACTGAAGGTTTTCTACCTCGTTTTATCACTTTTTATAAAGACAAAGCTTATGTGTCTAGGTATGATGGTGTAATTAGTCGTATAGATACTGCTAGCCTAACGGTTGATGCAAACTTACAGCTTAGAAATGGTAATGTTAATGCTGCTGGCTTAGAGGGCTTGGCTGTTGCAAACGGTAAATTATATGTGACTAATTCTGTTCATCCCTTACATCCAAGCGGTGGTAATCAAGTAAGCGTAATAGATTTGGCTACTTTTACTAAAAGCAAAGATATCACGGTAACTATTAATCCAGTGAGAATTGCGGCTAGTGCTGCAGGAGAGTTATTAGTAATTTCTTGGGGAAATTACAGCACAATTAATCCTTCAGTGCAAAAAATTAGCAGTGTAACCGATCAGGTTACAGGTACTTACCAAATTGACGCTAGTGCTTTAGCAATAGGCAGAGATCAGGCTTATTTAGTTACCGACTGGGGCTATGGTTTCTTGAAATTTAACTTGGCTAACGGCACTACCAATAACTTCATTAGCGATGGTACAGCATTTACTGGTGGATATGGTGTTACTGTAGGCTCTTTTGATCAAAATGTAGTTTTTGCTGATGCTATGAATTACGCAGCTGAGGGTAAAGCTTTGGTTTTTGATAAAGACGGCAAAAAACTTTACGAGTTTGCCACAGGTCCGTTGCCACAGCATGCGATTTTTAATTACAAGTACGAATATGAGTATAAAGCATTTTAATAGCCTTGCCAAAAACACTTGCTATCTGCTACTGTTTGCTGTAACGCTTATTGCTTGCAAAAAAGATCAACCAGTAGAAGAAGAACCTATAGTGGATAAGAAGCAGGCTTATATTGCGAAGATTTTTGAATATAAGCCTGCCCCAGGGCAATTTACCAATACAGATAGTTATGGAACGCTTGCCAAAACAAAAGATTTAATTGGTGGTGTAGATAATGGATTGGTTTCGCTGGGTGGTTATGGTGGCTATATCGTATTTGGGTTCAACCAATCGGTAAAAAACAAAGACAGTTATGATTTTGGTATTTATGGCAATCCTTTGATTGGGGTTGGGATGGAATGGTCTGAGCCTGGCATTGTTTGCGTAATGCAGGATAAGAATAAAAATGGTTTGCCTGACGATGGAGAGTGGTATGAGTTGGCTGGAAGCGAATATACCGCCACGGAAACGACTAAAAATTATACCATAACCTATTATCGTCCCGCAAGTTTGACCGAAGATTTGAGATGGACAGATAGCAAGGGGAATTCAGGTTATGTGCTACGTAATCAGTATCATGCCCAAGATTATTTCCCTAATTGGGTTACCGGTAACCAAGTTCAGTTTACGGGAACATTATTGCAAAGTAGGCTGCAGCTCAACAATGGCATTGTTCTTAATCAGCCATTCAGTTTCGGTTATGCAGATAATGGTTCACCTAATTACCTTAAACTGGCTAATGAACTAAGCAGAGGCTATAATAGTTTCGATATTGATTGGGCTGTAGATAGCAATGGAAACAAAGTGAGTTTAACGCAGATAGATTTTGTGAAAGTATACACCGGACAAAATAGCAATGGTAATCCGGGAGCCTATGCTAATCATCCGCAAGCTAGAACAGTTGGTGAGGTTTCAACCGAGATTGGTGGAGCTGTAGATTTGAATATAAAGTAGGAGTAAGACCAACTAATAAATAAAATTATAAAATATATAGATGTTAAAAATTAGAACGATAAAAGCTACCTTTTTCAAGTGCCTAGTTTTGGCAGTTTTTGCGGTGGCTGTGATTGGATGCGATAAAAATGAAGTAATTGAAGAAGAGGTAAAGCCTTCTACTTATGCGGATGGTATTTTGTTGTTAAACGGTACGGATGTAAATGGTACGGGAGGTGGCAATATCTCCTTTTTAGATGCAAATGAAAACTTAACTCTAGATGTCTTTTCTAAAGAAAACAATAGCAGCAAGACGTCGCCTTCTACCATGTATTTTTTCGATAAAGGAGATCAGTTGTATGTAACTTCATCTAAAGGTCCAAACTATGTCTCGTTAATAGATAAAAAGACTTTAAAGATTCAAAGTAGCGTTACTACTTCTGGTATTGCAAATCTTTCCTATTTCGCAACTGTTGACGGAAAAACAGGTTATGTGATAAGCAGTGCAAGTAGAAAGATTGGTCTTTATCCCGTAGATTTAGCTACTGGCAGTATTGGCTCAACCTTAATTACAGGCACCGCAAATTTACCTAGGATCCCAATGACGCTAACCACTGATGGTTACATTATGCCTGTAGCCAAGCAATTGGTTAAGGTTAGTAATGGGGTTGTACAGCCGCTGTTAACCTATACCGAAAATGTAGCAGGCTTAGTGAAAACTAGCGAGGGACAAGTTTGGGTGGGTGTACAAGGATCTACTGCCAATAAAGCTAAATTTGTAAGGGTAGATGCCAATTTTACGGAACAGGAAACGATAGAAATAGATAACACATTTTTACTGCCTGCTAATGGTGTACTTACAGCATCTGGTACAGATGAATTTATCTATTGGCAAGAAACCTCTACTGGCGATTTTTGTAGATTTAGTACTAAAACCAAAAAAGCAGAATTGGTAACAGATGCGTTAACTGCGGGTTTTGGCTTTGCAACAAGTTGGAAAGTTAATCCTAAAACAGGCGAATTGTATATTGTTGATACGCCAAATCTTTCTACTGGAAAAGATTCTTTTAGCGATTTGTACATCTATGGAAAAGATAAAAAGCTAAGGAAGAAAATAGCTAAAGTAGGTTATCAAGTTACAGATGTTATTTTTCCTAAATAGTTTGCTAACTTTGCAACTCAATTAAAATATCAGATGGAAAGAAAATCAAATGCCAGACTACTCGTATTGTTAACATTTGTTGCCTTCATTATAGGTTTAAGAATGATTGCACCACTTTCTCCAGATTTTAAATGGTTTGCCAATTTCTCTGGTGTAGGTGCGGTAGCTATTTTTAGCGGTAGTTATTTTAAGAACAAATTTTCTGCTTATATATTACCGATGTTAGTTTTATTGCTTAGCGATTTAGGTTTGGCAATGACCATGGGTGTTAACTATGGATTTTATCAAGGTTGGTACTATACCTACATTGCATTTGCTTTAATGGTATTGGTAGGACAATTATTGGTGAGCAAAGTAACCGTTACAAATGTATTTGCAGCTAGTTTAGTGGGCGTATTTATCCACTGGATCATTTCTGATTTTGGTGTTTGGTATGGCTCTACATATTATCCGCAAACTTTAACTGGTTTCTGGGCTTGTTTGGTAGCTGCTATCCCTTTCGAACTCAATTTCCTTTATAGTACCCTAATCTACTCGGTAATAATGTTTGTAGGTTTTGAAGCTTTGAAATCTAAATTCCCTTCTTTAGGATATAGAACTGCCTTAGCGTAGTTGTTTAATATAGGAATTGAAAGCCCTCTTGTAGCAATGCAAGAGGGCTTTTTTGTTTTAAAGATTTGTCACGTAGAATCAAATTCGTGCATCTGTGGCTACCTATGTTCTATTTTACTAATTTTATGGAATGAAAAAGAAGCTAGTGGTGCTAACTGGTGCAGGTATTAGTGCAGAAAGTGGTTTAAAGACTTTTAGAGATGCCGATGGTTTATGGGAAGGTTATAATGTAATGGATGTGGCTACACCGGAAGCTTGGGCTCGCAATCCTGAATTGGTACAGCGTTTCTACAATGAGAGAAGAAAACAGGTTTTGACGGCAGAACCCAATGATGCCCACCGCTTATTAGCTAAATTGGAAGCAGATTATGACGTAGCTATTATTACTCAGAATATAGATGATTTGCACGAAAGAGCTGGCTCAGCGAATGTTACTCATTTACATGGCATCATTACTTATGCGCAATCTTCTAGAAGAGCTTCGCTGATTTATCCTATTGATGGTGATGAAATTAAGATGGGAGAATTGTGTAAATGGGGCTCCCAATTGCGGCCTCACGTGGTTTGGTTTGGAGAAGCCGTACCCATGATTGAAAAAGCTGCTGAAATTTGTGCAGGGGCAGATGTGTTCATTCTAATCGGGACTTCTCTGGCGGTTTACCCGGCTGCGGGGCTAATAGATTACGTTCCTAGTTCGGTTCCTAAATATATCATTGATCCAAAAATACCTCCTGTTTCTGGTTTGAATAATGTAATTAAGATTACAAAGAGTGCTACCGAAGGGATGAAACAATTGATGGAGGTTTTATAAAAAAACCTATTAGTCACGATATTACTTATTAAACAGCTTGCTCAAATTTGGTTTGATCCCAAACGTTAACGGAACTGTGGTGAAGTTTCGGTTCTGTATCTTTTTAAATCCATTCATGTAACCTGCTTCTGTGAAAAGAGATAATCCTCCTAAACTGAATTCTACACCTGCACCGCCTTCTGCAATAGGTACGAAATGGGTTTGGTTGCTCAATTTAACCTGAAGAGCAGTATTGTTTACATCGACTCTTGGCGTTAAGATATAACCGCCGCCTGCACCAGCAAAGCCATAGAATGCGAACTTCCCAATCATTTTACGGTAACCCAATCCAACATTAAGTAGGTAAGTAGTAGCTCTTCCAGTTTGTGCGGTATAGCTAAATCCTTCGTCGGGTTGTTTACCTCGGTAAGAAAGTGCGTGTAAACTCAATTTGGGGTAAAGAAATAATCCGCCGTTGCCTAAACCTAGATTTAAACCTAGGGTGGTAGATATCTTCGGACCAAATACATCAGCGGCATCGCCAATAGGCATAGACGTACCTATTCCGCTAACTGTGTACAGTTTATCTGTTCTGGTTTGTGCCTTTGCAACAACGCTAAATATTGGTATGGCAATAAGGAAAATAAAAAATCTACCCATAAGATGTGTTTTCTTAGTAACATAAGGTAGAGCTCATTTGTTTAAAATAGTGTGTTTATTATTTTTCTGACGGATTTTTCTTCTTCTCAAGCAATTTATCAATCATCTTGCTGACTCTATCTAATCTGGTTTTCTCTTGTTTAGCAGTAACAACCCATAGTACATATTCCTTTTTATGTGAGTAGGCCAATTGCTCGTAATAAGCTAAGGCAGTTGGATGCGCTTCCAATGCTGCTTTCAAGTCATCTGGTAGCACGACTATTTTATTGGCTACATCAATGTATTTGCCATATTCGTTATCGGCAATTTCGGCATTTCCAACTCCAGATTTCTTTTGACTTGACGCAGTTTTGATGCGGATACCCGTCCATATTTCATTAACGGCTGCTGAACCGCAAGGGGCAAGGTTAAATTTGGAAAGGTCATCCCAGGATTGCATGAGGTTTAAATCTGCAGCTAAGGCAGTTTTTGCCTTCGGATAAAAAATCCAAGCAATGGTTTTATCGTTGAATGATTCTTTAATACCCTCCAATGCGGCAAACATCTCGGCTTTGGTGATCGCAAAAATAAGATATGCATCGCTATGCTGTTGCAATTGGTAAGTAAATTCAACTGAGCTCGGAATATCTCCAAATATTGCTGCAGCGTTTTCTGGAGAATT
This sequence comes from Flavobacteriaceae bacterium PS02338, assembly GCA_029959615.1. Taxonomy (GTDB): domain Bacteria; phylum Bacteroidota; class Bacteroidia; order Sphingobacteriales; family Sphingobacteriaceae; genus Pedobacter. Next base: position 246,969 of record JASCOD010000002.1, read on the forward strand.
AATTACACTTACTTTGAAGCTAGGTTTAATTTGTAGCTTCTTCAAAAATTGATTTTCCATTTCCATTTTCTGTTTGCCACAGATACACAGATGTTTTACCTATCCTAGTTGTATGTTTTTATTTGTGTATCTGTGGCTAAAGTTTAAAGTTTCATTTTAGCAAAGAAATCCCATAGTACAATGCCAGCCGATATTACAATGTTAAAAGAGTGCTTGGTACCAAATTGAGGGATTTCGATACATTTGTCAATTTGTTGCATGGCTTCATCACTTACGCCGTTTACCTCATTTCCGAAAATCAATACATACTTTTCTGCTAAAGTAGGTTCATTTTTGTTGAGCATTATACTGTTATGTGCTTGCTCAATTGCAATGATCTGATAGCCCAATTGCCTGTATTTCTCTATGGCGTCTAAAGTATCATCAATGTGTTCCCATTCTACAGATTGCGTAGCACCCAAAGCTGTTTTTTCAATTTCACGATGTGGCGGTTGTGCTGTAATACCGCAAAGCACCACTTTTTCTACAGAAAAACCATCAGCAGTTCTAAAAACCGAACCTACATTGTGCATACTGCGCACATTATCTAACATAATTACCACAGGAAGTTTTTCCTGCGCCTTGAAACCCTCTATATCAACTCTGTTGAGTTCGTCTAATTTTAGTTTTTTCATTTGTTGTTTATTAGTTCATAGCTCATCAGTTCAATTGTCCATTAGTTGCGTAATGACATGTGATTTTAGCTACAAACTTATCTTTGCTCTTTAATCTTTAATCCTTGATCCTGATCCCTACAACCTTTTTGGTCCATCGCCAATCTCTTGCACATAGATGGTAGCGTGGTATCCAATTTCATTGAAATATGCTTCAGAGAGATGTTTGGCAAAATCCTCCTCAAATCCTTTTTTAAGTAATGCAATGGCGCAACCACCGAAACCAGCACCAGTCATGCGGGCACCAATTACATTCGGATAGCTAGCACAAAAATCTACAATGGTATCTAGTTCTTTGCCGCTTACTTCATAAAGTTCTCGTAACGATTGATGAGAAGCGTACATCAGCCTTCCAAATTCTATTAGGTTACCTTCGTTCAAAGCTTTTGATGCCGCATGTACACGGTCGTTTTCTTTAACTACATGCGTTGCCCGCTTTAATACTGTTTCATCTTTAATCAGGTGATTATGGAGTGAAAACTTCTCTGCATTTAAGTCGCAGAGGTAATTGATATTGATTTCTTGACGCAAGTCTGCTACGGCTTGTTGGCATTCTTCTACTCTTTCATTGTATTTGGAGTCGGCAAGTGTTCTGTGTTTATTGGTGTTGATGATGGCAAGCGAATAATCACCTAGTCGACTATCTACCATTTTGTGTTTCAGCGTATCGCAATTTAGTACAATGGCCTTTCCTTCCTCTCCAAAAGCCACAGCAAATTGGTCCATAATACCTGAGTTTAAACCAATAAAATCATTCTCAACTCGTTTGCATAATTTGACAAGAGATAGTTTGTCGATCTCTAATTTAAAAAAGTCGTTTAGTGCATAGGCTGTTAAAACTTCGATAGAAGCAGATGAAGATAGACCCGCACCGATGGGGATGTTGCCATAGTAAAGCAAATCTAGTCCAGTACATTGCCAATCTTCTTTTTGTAGCTCATTAATTACGCCCAAAGGGTAGTTGTACCATTCCTTCCCCGTTTTTTGGTAAGTTGCCTGTAAGGGAATTTCGGCATTTTCTTCAAAATTTACACTTGAAAACCTGAGGATACTATCGTTGTTTGGTGCTAAGAGCAGCCAAGTTCCGGCATTAATGGCACAAGGCATTACCAAGCCTCCGTTATAATCTATATGCTCGCCAATTAAGTTTACTCTTCCCGGTGCAAAGTAAGTGGTTTCATGTGTGCTTTGGTATTTTTGTTGGAATATTTCTTGTAGCTGGTTTTTCATTGCAGAGAAGTTGATCGATATGCGAATGTGATGATTGAAACCTGGGTTTTTTATGCTATTTAGTTATTTGCCAAAAGGTTGTCCTTTTTCACTTTCTACTTTTTCACTTTTCAGTTAACATTGATTATTATTGTATTCCTTAAAAGAGAGAAATTAACGACTAAGATAAGAATAATGAAAGCAAACCAAATAGCTACAGGGATTTTAATAGATGGAAAAGAAGTGCTAGCTGTTGAGCTTAGCAATAGTCAAGGTACTTATGTAAAGCTGTTTAACTACGGTACTATTATCAACAAATTTATTGTAAAAAATGCGAAAGGTGAGTTGCAAGATATTGTCTTAGGTTTTGATGATTTTGAGGGTTACATGACTGATGATTACTTAGCGAATTATTCTTATTTCGGAGCAGTTGTGGGCAGATATGCCAATCGAATTAAAAACGGAGAATTTACAGTTGATGGCGTAAGTTATCAGGTTCCACAAAACAATGGTAACGATTGTTTGCATGGTGGAGATTCTGGTTTTGATAAAAAGGTGTGGGATATCATTGAATTAACTGAAGAGCCTCATCCGTCGGTGGTTTTTCACTACTATAGTGAAGATGGCGAAGAGGGATTTCCTGGAGATTTAGCTGTGCAATTGAGATTCACACTTACAGACAATAATGAGCTGATTTTAACTTATCAGGCAGATACTGATGAAGCTACCCCAATTAATTTAACGCACCATAGTTATTTCAATTTGTCGCCTAGTGGTGGTGATATCAAATCTCATTATCATCAAATGAACGCCTCTAATTGGTTGGAACAAGACGATAATTATGTAGTGACGGGTAAATTAATTCCAGTAGAAGGTTCGTATCACGATTTTAGAAAAGGAAAGGCTTTTGCCGAAGGTTGGAATGAAGTAGAAGGATATGATCAAACTTACGTATTGGATAAAACCTACGGTGATTTGACTTTGGCTAGTAAAACCTCCGAAAAAGAAAGTGGATTGACGCTTTCTGTGTATTCTACAGAACCAGTTGCGCATTTGTACACAGCAAAACATGTAAACATCAAAAATGGCAAAGGAGGAAGGGATTATGGAGCGTTCAATGCTTTTTGTGTAGAAACCCAACACGCACCTAACTCTATCAATATTGATGAATTTCCATCTACGGTTTTACAGCCAGAAGAAACTTACCACCAAACGACCATTTATAAAGTTAGTGTTTCTTAGTCTACTTGCGCTGCTATGGCTTTTTTGAAAAAACTAGTTAATGATAGGAGATTTATAGGTGCTGTTTGGCTATTGCTTGCTGTTATAGCTGGATTAAAGCAATATACCAAAGGATCTTATAACAACTACCTTATTTTTAAGCATGTATATATTCATGCGGTAGAGCGCCTAAACCTCTATTTAACTTATCCAGAACAATACGGGGATACCAATCATTATGGTCCGTTTTTCTCTCTGTTAATAGCTCCTTTTGCTGTTTTACCAGATGCTATTGGCACCATCTTATGGCAGATAGCTAATACTGCTTTTTTATATTTCGCTATTAAACAATTGCCTTTAGCCTATAGAAAGGTTAACGCGGTGTATTGGATTGTAGCTCATGAGTTGTTGACGGCTTTATTTAGCTTTCAGTTTAACATTTCTATAGCAGCAATTATCGTGTTAACTTTTGCATTGATAGAGAAGCAGAAAAATTTCTGGGCAGCTATGCTGATCATGTTGGGCGCTTTTGTGAAGCTATATGGTATTGTTGGATTGGCATTTTTCTTTTTTGTAAAGAAAAAGTGGACTTTCATTGCTTCATGTGTGTTATGGGCTTTGGTTTTTTTCGCACTGCCAATGTTGTTTTTCTCTCCTAGTTACATTTTACAGTGCTATCAGGATTGGTATCAGTCTTTAGCTGAAAAACAACAGCTTAATGCAAGCTTAACTTCTATGCAAGACATTTCGTTAATGGGTATGGTAAGACGTATCACCGGCGATATTCATATTCCGAATTTACCATTTTTAGCAGGAGGCTTAGTATTGTTTTGTATTCCATATTTGCGTGTAGGTGCCTATAAAAACCTAGATTTTAGATTATTGTATTTAGCCTCTACATTGATATTCGCAGTAATCTTTAGCAACTCATCCGAATCTCCAACTTATATTATTGCTTTTACTGGAGTAGCAATTTGGTTTGTGGTTCAAGACAGACCTTACCAGCCTTGGTTAATTGCCTTATTTGTATTTGCTCTATTGCTCACTAGTTTTTCTCCTTCAGATTTGTTTCCTAAATATGTGAGGGAGCATTATATTAGACCTTATTCTTTAAAGGCATTGCCTTGTGTAATCGTGTGGTTTGTAATTTCTTATCAATTGATGTTTAAGAAGTTCGACCGCGTAAATACAAATACATGAAAAAACTCGTTTCTATAGTTATCCCTGCTCACAATGAAGAGGAAAACATTGTTGTAATTGTTTCGAGAATAGAACAGGTTTTTGATGCGCTTGCCTATAATTATGAAATTATCATTGTAGATGATGGTGGATCTGACAATACGCTTTCTGTAGTTCAACAAATTGCAGAGAATGATCCAAGGGTATTTTTCATTGAGCTTTCTAGAAACTTTGGACATCAGTCGGCTTTAAAAGCAGGGTTAGATCGTGCGCATGGAGATTGCGTAATCTCCTTGGATGCTGATCTACAACATCCACCTGAATTATTTGCAGAGATGCTTCAAAAATGGGAGGAGGGATATGACGTAGTATATACCCGACGAGAGGAAGACCCTTCTTTACCTGCCAGTAAGCGTAAAACATCAAGGTATTTCTATAAATTGTTGAATGCTTTATCCGAAACAGAAATAGAACAAGGTACCGCCGACTTTAGGTTAATGGATGCCAAGGTAGTGGAAGTATTTAGAGGCTTTGTAGAAAATGATCTCTTCATTAGAGGGATGGTTAAATGGCTCGGTTTTAGGCAATATGCGATAGATTATATGCCAAGCAAGCGCTTTGCAGGTGCTAGCAAGTACAATTTGAGTAAAATGAGAAAGCTAGCTGTACAGGGCGTTACCTCACTGAGTGTAAAACCGCTTCATATGGCCGTTTATCTGGGTTTCTTTATTTCGTGCCTCTCTTTGTTTTATATCCCTTACGTGATATACGCTTACTTTTTTGCTAAACACGTTAATGGTTGGGCATCTATTATTGTTACTGTAGCTTTTTTTGGCGGTTTGCAATTAGTGATATTAGGAATTATCGGTATTTACATTGGTAAGATGTTTATGCAGGGTAAAAACCGTCCAACTTACATTGTTAGATCTACCAACCTTAAATAAATATGGTATTATTAAGTTTTGATATCGAGGAGTTCGATATGCCTTTTGAGTATGACAAAGAGATTTCTTTTGAAGATCAGATTAGCATTTCGGTACAAGGATGCCATACGATATTAGATTTGTTGGTTAAGCACGGTTTTAAGGCAACCTTTTTTTCTACGGCAACATTTGCTATTAACGCACCCGATGTAATTCAACGTATTAGAGAAGAAGGGCACGAGCTAGCTTCACATACTTACTACCATTCTAAGTTTGAGAATAAGGACTTGCTGGATTCTAAATTGAAGTTAGAAGAGCTTTCTGGTTTGCCTGTTACGGGATTTAGGATGCCTAGAATGATGCCCGTAAGCGAAAAGGAAATTGAAGATGCGGGATATGTGTACAATAGCTCTATTAATCCAACTTTTTTACCAGGAAGATATAACAACTTAAATATTCCTAGAACACACTTTAAACAGGGTAATGTAATTCAGTTGCCAGCCTCAGTTACGCCTATTTTTCGAATTCCGTTGTTTTGGTTGTCATTTCATAATTTCCCGCTGTGGTACTATAAACATATCTTTAACAAAGCCTATCGAAAGGACGGCTACATCAATATCTATTTTCACCCTTGGGAGTTTTTTGATTTGAATGATAAGGAACGATTTGGTTTTCCGGGTTATGTAAGTAAAAATAGTGGAGTTAAAATGACCGAAAGATTGAATAGTCTAATGGCATGGATTAAAAAAAATAATTACCCAACCAACACCATTTCCGAGTTTATAGCCACTATTGCTTAACCGTTTTAAAAGTAAAGTAAGTTTGGCAAAAATAGGCGTAGAGCGAAAGCAATACAATAATGAATGCTTGTGAAGGCGTTGCCCAAAACTTTAAATAACCTACTAAAAAATGTAAGAGCAGATAATCAAATAGAATACTTGATACTGTTACAAATGCATAACGGAATAACTGTACAGAACCTTGCAAATTGGACTGCTGGAAAACTACGAACTTATTAAGTGTAAACCCAACGGGGAAGCTGATGCAAAGTGCAACTAAATAAGCTGCAATATAACGGGTTACTGGATATCCTAACAAGTTGATGACTTCTTCTTCGAATATGAAATTATATGCTACGTAAAACATCAGCAGGTTTAGTGCAGCATTACTGCCTCCACAAACTGCATAACGGAACGTTTGCAAATCAAATATCTTCTTAAACGGAGGATAAAAGAGATCGATAATTGGAAGTAATATATTCCTTAAGCCCTGTGCAAAACCCATTGAAAATCTAAATACGCTCTAATATTGTTTGAATTGCCTTTTTTACAATGGCATTTGGATTGCTGCTAAACTCAAATTTTACGCGACTAGCTAAAATTGCATTAATAGACAATGCTTTATGACCAAGTGTTTTTGCTAAAGCATAAATGCCTGCTGTTTCCATTTCTAAGTTGGTAATTCTGTGCTCGCCACTTTTAAAACTGTTTAATTGACCAATGAAATTAGTTACTGCATTTTTAGCTCGTACTTGTCGGCCTTGCGGTGCATAAAAACCTGGGGCAGTAGAAGTAATTCCAGTTGGCATATCATGAGCAAACTGCTGGATTAAGCTTTCATCGGCTTTAGTCAAGTAAGGTTTGATACCTTCTAAACCTCTAAAGTGCGTATTGATGTCGTCTAACAAAGCCTGTTCTTCTGAACTCAATTTTTGTTCATAATAATGCATCAAAGCGTCGAAGCCTAGGCCATAAGAGGAGGCCAGTACAGTTCCCATTGGAAGATCTGGCTGTAAAGCACCTGAGGTGCCAATTCTGATGATGTTGAGCGATCTTAGCTTTTCTTTTATGGTTCTAGTTTCAAAATCGATATTAACTAACGCATCTAGTTCGTTAAAAACGATATCAATATTATCGGTGCCAATGCCGGTAGAAATTACGGTAATACGTTTTTCGCCAATGTAACCTGTGTGCGTAATGAACTCACGTTTGCCTTTCTTCAGTTCAATACGATCGAAGTGTTTGCTGACTTCGGGTACACGGTCTAAATCGCCTACGGTAATTACGGTATCTGCTATATCCTCAGGAAGTAAATTCAAGTGGTAAATGCTTCCATCTGGATTAATGATTAAATCAGCTTCTGATAATTTAGTTGATTGGTTCATTAGTTCATTGTGTTTAATTGTACAAATTGTTAATTTGGTTAACTGGTTCATTTGTTCACTGGGTATTGGTTATTTTTATAAGCTGATACCTGACTCCTGAACACGGATACCTCCAGACTAAACAGTGCCTAAATATACGGTTTTCAATCCTTCAATTTTCTCTAATTTGCCCATAACGATATTTAGATTTGCTTTTCTAACTTCGAAAGTTAGTTTGCAATAAGTATCGAAATTTTGATTTAAAATGTTCAATTGCTCTTCTTTCACTACACGCATTACATCGTTCATCATTAAGTAATCGAAGGTTAATTCATAAACATCATTTACTGTTTTGGTTACAATTTCTGCTGTATTTAATGCTTCTACGGTAGCGGTTTTGTAGGCATTGATGAGGCCTGGTACACCCAATAAAGTGCCTCCAAAATAACGAACAACGACTACTAAGATATTGGTCACATCAGCGGATAGCAAAGTATTTAAAATTGGCCTGCCTGCGGTGCCTGAAGGTTCTCCGTCGTCATTAAATTTATGTATGTTCCTGTCGGGAGTTAAGCGTAGTGCCCAGCAAAAGTGTCTTGCCTTGCTATGCTCAGCTCTTAATTTTGCAGTGATCTCTTTGACCTCGGTTTCGTTTTTTATCGGATAAGCGTAGGCAATGAACTTACTGCCTTTGTCTCTGAAAATTCCTTCGCTGGTTTGTGTTATGGTTTGATAAGTATCGCTAAACAGCATAGATTTTTGATAGTGTAATGAGGATAATCGAAACGAGCGCTAATACTAGACCTAGGTAATTCCATTTGCTTAGTCTCTCTCGGAAAACAAAGATGCCGATCAAAGTGCCGGCAATAATTACACCGATATTCATGGCCGCAAATACCGTTGATGGGTTCTCCGCCATTTCTTTATGTGCCCTAAGGTAGAAAAGGATATTCCCAAAGTTGAAAATTCCTAAAATACAGCCACAGACGAAATTGATCAATTGTAGTTTGGTTTTTTGACGCCATACCAAATAAAGCAGGTAAGCCATTGAGAGTGCAAAAGCAATGCAATAAATGATAAATAGAGAAGTGGTGTACGGAATAACGGTAATTTGACTTACCATTTTAAATAGCACATCAACTGTTCCAAAGCCAACAAAAACCAATAATAAATATAGCCAGCTTCTTTTGCTCGATATTCGGTCGCTCTTTCTGTACATGGTAAAAATAATGGCAGCAAAGCCGAAAACTATACCTACTTCCTTATATCTATCGAAATTTTCCTTGAATAAAAAGTAGGCTGCACTCAATGAAATGAACAGTGATAAACGCTGTGCAATATCTGTTCTTGCTAAGCCTGCGTTGCGTACAGACAAGCCCAAAAAGATAAAGATACAAGGCATTAGAATGCCTAAAATCCAGTAAATAGGAGAGATGTTAGCTGCATTGATGGTAGAGAAATCTGGTTTAAAGCACATCAAGCTTAATCCAATGGCAAATAGGTAATTCCAGGTTATGGCTTGCGCAAGGTTGATTTGATAACGTCTTGCTAGTTTAAACAAAACGCCAACAGTCACACTACAAATGATACTTAATACCAAATAAACCATATTTTACTTTCTTTATAGATCTTAATATTTTAAGCGATAGAATAGTCTCAACGCTTTAAAATTTGTAGTTTATCGTTTCCAACGGCTGTTTCCTCCAGTATTTTGCCATTAATCTTTGGGGCTTCAATACCTTTTTTCCATTCTGCATTACTGGTAAATATACGGGCTTCATTCCATAAATTGGCAGCTATAAACTGACTTAACATATTGGCGCCACCTTCTATAATTACCGACTGGATATCCATTAAATAAAGCTGATAGGCTATTTTTTGTGGCAAGTAGAAATGCATGTCTTCCATTTGCACATAGTGGATATTGCCAACAACGTCCGTTTTGATCTCATTAAAAATGATAGTTTTAGCTACTTCATTGAAAATATGATAGTGGGAAGGAATTTCTAAGTTTTTGTCGATAATTAAACGGATCGGATTTTTACCCACAACTTCTCTAGTATTTAACTGCGGATTATCTGCCAGTACCGTGTTTTTTCCCACTAAAATAGCATCTTCTTCGCTACGCCATTGATGCGTTAAGGTTTTGGCTTCTGCGCCAGAAATCCATTGTTGAGATTGGTCTTCAGGGGCAAAAAAGCCATCTGAAGTTTGCGCCCATTTAAGGATGAAATAAGGTCTGTGCTCATTGATTCTGGTAAAGAAACGCCTGTTTACCAGCTTACACTCCTCCTCTAAAATTCCTGATACTACTTCTATCCCTGCGCTTTTAAGCTTTTCTATTCCTTTTCCGTTTACGCTTTCAAAAGGGTCTGGGTTGCCAATCACTACCTTTTTGATTTGATGTTTGATGAGCAAATCGGCGCAAGGGGGAGTTTTTCCAAAGTGAGCACAAGGTTCTAGGCTAACATAAGCGGTAGCATTTTTGAGCAAGTCGGCAGCGCTATCCCCATACTTATCTAGCACATTTTTAACCGCATTAACTTCCGCATGTGCTTCGCCAATCTTTTGATGGTAACCCTCACCAATAATTTGGTCTTCATGAACAATAACACAGCCCACCATTGGGTTTGGACTTACATTTCCGTTGCCTAAAACTGCAAGTTCAAGACAGCGACGCATATAAAATTCATGGACCATAGCCACAAAAATAGGCTTTATTTTGGTATTTGATGAAGTGAAGTTTTAACCATTTGAGACATTTTAGTACATTTAACGTTTAGATTTTCTAAGGTAGTCATAACAAAATGAAATTAAACGAGCTAGCTGTTTTATATCAAGAGAAGTTAAATGCTTTATACGATGAAGATGAGGTGCAATCTCTTTTCTTCATTGCGCTGGATGAAGTGATGGGATATAAAAAGACAGACTATGTGCTAAATAAACAGGAGCTAGTTCCTGACACCGCTTTGCTAAAACTTAACAACATTTTGTTGGGCTTAATCAAGGGTACGCCAATTCAATACATTATTGGTCATACAGAGTTTTACGGTTTGAAATTCAAGGTAAATCCTTCTGTATTGATACCAAGACCTGAGACTGAAGAGCTGGTGCAGTGGATATTGGAAAAGTGTCAGTCTACAGTAGTCGGTGGTCAGGATGGCCAAATCGTCAATCTAACTTCTAAAATCGTAAATATCATTGATATTGGTACCGGCAGTGGTTGCATTGCCATAGCGCTCAAAAAGCATTTGCCTAAGGCCTACGTTTCTGCAATAGATATTTCTTCGGCAGCTTTGGCTACTGCGAAAGAAAATGCCTTACTGAATGAGGTAGGAGTAACTTTCATAGCGGATGATATTCTGAATCATTCGGAAATCTACCCTTCAAAATTTGATATTATCGTGAGTAATCCTCCTTATATTAAAGAAGACGAGAAAGCAGATATGCACGAAAATGTACTCGATAACGAGCCTCATACTGCACTGTTTGTTAGTAGCGAAAGGCCTTTGGTTTTCTATGAAGCCATTGCAGATTTTGCATTGGAAAATTTAAAGAAAGACGGTCTTTTGTTCTTCGAAATTAATGCTAATTTAGGTAAAGAGACTATTCAGATGTTAGGAGCTAAAGGCTTTGTAGATATTAGATTGAAGTTAGATATGCAGGGTAAAGAGCGGATGATTAGTGCTCAAAAATCTCCATAATCTGTAGTTGGAAAACACCAGTTTTTCTAAATGTTAAAATTAACTTTAAAACTTTTTTGGCTTAACTATTGTTGATAGATTGTTTTTAAAATCATTAAAGCAATTGTTATGAATCAATTAAAATCAATATCAGCAATCTTAGGTGTTGTACTATTAGCAAGTTGCGGCGTTAGCAAAAAGAAATACGCCGAACTACAGGGTAATTTTAATCAAGTACAGCAACAGTATAATGATATCAATGGAAAACTGGTTAGAACAGAGTCCGAACTTTCTAATGCGAAAACAAGAATCACCAGTTTAGATGAAGCTATTGCTAGAGAACGTGCCAATGCACAGGAATTGCAACAAGCTTTAAATAAATGTTTAAGTGCTAGTAACCAGGGAAGTGTTAATATCTCGAAGTTGGTTGATGAAATCAATACCTCAAACAAATATATTAAAGAGCTTATTGCCGCTAAAAATAAGAGCGACTCGCTTAACATGGTGTTAACTAATAACCTAACCCGTTCGTTAAGTAGAGAAGAAATGAGTGATGTAGATGTACAAGTACTTAAAGGTGTGGTGTATATTTCATTGTCTGACAATATGTTGTATAAATCTGGTAGTTATGAAATATCTGATAAAGCAAGTGCTACGTTAGGTAAGATTGCTAAAATCATTACTGATTATAAAGATTATGAGGTATTAGTTGAAGGTAACACGGATAACGTGCCAATCAAGATGGCTAATATTAGAAACAATTGGGATTTAAGTGCTCTAAGAGCATCTTCGGTGGTACAAAGCTTACAAAACAACTACGGTGTAGACCCTAAACGTTTAACCGCAGGTGGTAGAGGAGAGTTTAATCCAATTACAGGAAATGATACAGCTGCCGGAAAAGCTAAAAATAGACGTACTCAGATCATCATTACTCCTAAATTGGATCAGTTTATGGATTTGATAGGTAAATCTGCAGAGAAGCCAACTAACTAGTTTGGTTTAATATACAAGAAAAGCCATCCCGAAAAATTGGGATGGCTTTTTTATGCTCTAGGGTGAAAGTCTGTAATTACAGTTTTTAAGTAGTCTCTATCAAGATGCGTATAAATTTCGGTAGTGGTTATGCTGGCATGTCCCAACATTTCTTGGATAGCTCTTAAATCTGCACCACCTTCAATTAAATGTGTAGCAAATGAATGCCTTAAGGTATGCGGACTAATTGTTTTGTGTATGCCCGCAGTTACTGCCAAAGATTTGATTAAGTTAAATATGGCTATTCGAGAGAGCTTGGTGCCAAATCTATTAAGAAAGATAAAGTCTTCATTTCCCTTTTTAATACTTGAATGAACTCTTACTTCATTGATATAGATTTTAATGAACTTTAATGCCGTTGCACCAATAGGTACAATACGCTCTTTATTGCCTTTGCCCACTACTTTGATAAATTCCGATTGTTCAAAAATATTGGAGATTTTCAATTCTGTTAACTCGCTAACTCTTAATCCACAACCATATAACACCTCCATTATTGCTTTATTTCTCATTCCCTCAAGTTTGGAAGCATCAATTGCATTAATCAATTGGTCAATTTCATGAATGTTCAAGGTGTCTGGAAGCTTTCTTGCAATTTTAGGGGTTTCTAATAAAGACGAAGGATCATTGACGATCAATTGTTCTTCTAGCAAATAGGTAAAAAATGATTTAATGCCCGAAATTACTCTCGCTTGTGTACTGGCTTGTGCGCCCAATTCACTTAGCCAAATCAGAAATTCTCGTAAATCTTTTAACGTAATTTCTGTTAGAGATCTATTTTTATCAATTGCTTCAAAGTATTGGAAAAGCTTCTCTACGTCATTTTTATAGGCTTCAATGCTATTTTTTGCTAATGAACGCTCTAGCTTTAAATAAGCTGCAAATCCTTTTAGATATGATTGACTGTTCATTATTTGAGTTCTTTTTTATAACATTGCGTATGGCAATTTAGCTACAAAAATACATTTAGCAGTTAATTGTTAGCCCAGATACGCAGATTTTATTTGATGATTCATTTTGTTAGGTTTTACCTGTGCATCTGTGGAAAGAAATTAATTTAAAGTAATGAAAATACAGATCATCAACGGACCCAACTTAAACCTTTTAGGCCTACGAGAACCATCTATATATGGTTCGGAAAGCATTGACAGTTTTATTGAGAAACTCAAAGAGCAATATAGCATTATCGAAATTGATTATTACCAAAGTAATGTAGAGGGCGAATTGATCAATAAACTACATGAGGTTGGTTTCTCTTATGATGGAATTATCTTAAATGCTGGTGGTTATACCCATACATCGGTAGCCATTGCTGATGCTATTGCTGCCATTAAAACTCCAGTGGTAGAAGTGCACGTGTCAAACATCTATGCCAGAGAAGAATATAGGCATGTTTCTTTAACAGGTAAGAATTGCAAAGGTGTGCTTACTGGTTTTGGATTAAATGGCTATCGTTTGGCTTTAGAAAGTTTCTTGAAGTAGCTTTTAGTTGAGATTCTATAGGCTTGGTTGATAGTTTAGTATATCAACTATTATTTGTAAATTACTACCATTAACAATAAAATAAACCATCAACAATATAAAAGTGAAAAAAATCTTACTCTCTGTGCTACTGTGTTTAAGCGTAAACATTTTACTAGCCCAAACCACCACTACTAGAAGCATCAAACTAGGCGAAAATTCAATCGTTAAGGATGAAAATGGAGGTATCTACCCGTATGGGATTTGGAAAAAGCTTTTGGAAAATGGAGATTATGCAATTAAGCCGAATGGTGAATTAAATGCTGATAATCCTGAATTTTTAATTTATCTACTAACTAACGAGCAGAAAGCCGCCAACAAGAAAAGGAGAGAGGAAATGGCTGCAACGCTACCAAAGCCTCGTTCTAGCGAAGTTTTTAAAGATGGCGAGAAGTTTCGCTTTGATAAAATGAAAGATTTGAATGGTTTAAAGTACGATTTTAACAAAGATACTGGCAAAGTTGTAGTCTTCAATTTTTGGTTTATTAACTGCCCTCCATGTAAGAAAGAAATTCCGGAATTGAATGAATTGGTGGCTAAGTATAAAGAGAGCAAGGATGTTGTATTTATTGCCATCGCTTTAGATGACACTTATGCTTTGAAAAATTTCCTGAAATTATCTCCATTTGATTACGGGGTTATTCCAGATGGAAGATTTTATGCTGAAAAGCATGGCGTTAAGTCTTACCCGACACATGTAGTAGTTGGTAAAGACGGATTGGTTAAGTTTAGTACTATTGGTTTGGCCAGCAATACGGTTTATTGGGTAGAAAAAACAATCAAGGAACAGTTATAGGTTATTTAATTCGCTAAACAACTTCTTTTTTCCTGCAAAATATTGCCAAACAATACTTCCACTGAGAACGCCTTGGTGTTGTTTTAAAGGAAGTTGGTAATCACCTCTCTTTGCAGCGGTTTTAAAGAAAGCTTTAAAGAAGTGGTAATGTGCCTTATTGATAGAGAAGGCGAAGCCGAACTGCCCTTTAAAAGCAAACTGGAACCAAGCTGCTAAATCCATCCACAAGCGAACAAAAACTTTAAAAATAGCCTCTCCAAACGGGAGGTTTTTTTGCATAATAATCAGGTTATTTCTAAAGTTGAGGTAGCTTTTAAAGGGGCTGCTGGCATTTAATGTGCCACCTCCAACATGGTAAACCTCTGCCGAAGTACAGCAAATGATTTTATAACCCTTGTTCTTTAATCTCCAGCATAAGTCAATTTCTTCCATATGAGCAAATAAGTCTGCATCCAAGCCACTAATTTCCTTCCAAGCTTTGCTCTTTATAAAAAATGCAGCACCGCTTGCCCAAAATATAGGGATATTGGTATTGTACTGATTTTTGTCTTCTTCTAAATGATCGAAAATTCTTCCTCTGCAAAAAGTGAAACCATAGCTATCGATAAAACCTCCAGCAGCACCAGCATATTCAAACCTGCTTTTGTCTCGTTGCAACTTTATTTTTGGTTGTGCTACGGCGATACTGTCATCGCTTTGCATCAAATCAATTACGGGTTTTATCCAATTTTCTGGAACTTCTACATCAGAGTTTAGTAGTACCAAATAGTCGGCTTCTACTTTAGCTAAAGCTTGGTTATATCCCTCGGCAAAACCATAGTTTTTATCATTAACGATAATTTGAACATTGGGGTAGTGCTCCGATAGAAAAGAAACAGAATGGTCTGTAGAGGCGTTATCTGCAACAATAATTTGTAAATTGCTGTAATTGGTTTTTACCACGCTGGGCAAAAAGCGTTGTAAGAAACTTTGTCCGTTCCAATTTAAAATTACTACAGCTACGCTAGGTTCCATTAAAGTTAAAATTAAATAGCTACAATTACAGATTTGCTTTCCATCTATTATGGCTCCATAACCAATAGGCAGCATCTCTCTGGATGGTTTTGGTTAAATGTTCGAAAAATAGAGAGGTGATTTCGTATTCTTCTGTTTCCTTCGGATTAATACACATCGGGATACATTCTACTTCATAATATCCACGTTTTACTCGTTTTACATCAAAGTAAAAAATAGGTCTATTGGTTTGTTTTGCAATTTTTTCTAAACCAACAAGTACAGAGGTAGGCTGATGCATGAAATTAATTACATGCTGCGTATCTTGTGCTGTTGGACTTTGGTCGCTAGCAAAACAAAATAAAGTAGTTTCGTTTTTGGTCGCAATTACCTCTCTCAAAGTTTGGCGCATTGGCACAAATACATTCCCGAATTTTGTTCTGAGCGCATTGAACCATTTCTCAAATATTTTATTGTTGATTGGCTTATAAATCACATTGGATTTTGCCGAAAAAGATAGGCCTGCACCCATCATTCCTAGCTCCCAATTGCAATAATGACCCGTACAAGCCAATGCACTTTCTCCTCGCTCAAAGTAAGCTTCCGCAAGTTCAAAGTTCTTTACTTTCACACGTTTCCTTACCTCGGCTTTGCTGATTGAGCTCATTTTAACTATTTCTACCATTAAATCTGTGAAATAGCTATAAAACTCTTTCTCAATTTTGATGATTTCTTCTGAGCTTTTTTCAGGGAAAGATCGGGTTAGGTTTTTACGTACTATCTTTCTTCTGTACTTGATAATGTGGTAGATGAGGTAATATAAAACATTGGAGATGCCAAATAGAAACCACATTGGCAAAAAAGACAAGAGGTGTAAAAAAAATATCCCTATGTGCAAAAAGACTTTTTTAATCATTAATTTGGCGACTGAATTGCAAACTTAAAGTATCAAATGCAAAATCCAGCTATATTTCCATTATTTTATCTCCCTCCAGTTAGTTATTTCAGTCTCCTAAAAGAGAATAATTTCAATTCTATTTTGGAGAAATTCGAACATTTTCCAAAACAAACCTATAGAAATAGAGCAACCATTGCTTCGCCAAACGGAAGTTTAGATTTAGTGCTTCCAGTAGTTAAAGGTGCTAAACTTCATACGCCATATAAGGATGTTAAAATCAGTTATGAGGCTCGTTGGCAGCGTTTACATTGGTTAAGTATGCAAACTTGTTACCGTAGCTCTGCCTATTTTGAATTTTATGAGGATGGTCTAGCGCCTTTTTACGAAAAGAAGTACGATTATCTTTTCGATTATAACTATGATTTGCTGGCTTGGTTATTTAAACAGCTGAAATTGTCTACTAACTTAACTGCTACAGATACTTATGAGGCAGATTTTGAAGTGGATTATCGAAATGTAATGAGCAAAAAGGAAATTCCTGGTACGAAAACAAAACCCTATTTTCAGGTGTTCAGCGACAGGAATGAATTTATTTCTAACTTGAGTATAGTGGATTTGCTTTTCAACCAAGGGCCACAAGCGAAGAATTACTTTTAGCTATTGGATTTTTGAGCTATACATTATAAACTGTGAACTGAAAACTGATATATGGCGAAGCCCGTACGTTTTAAACATAAGAAGAAGTATGTGTTGCCAGAACCTGGCACTACTCCGGGCTTTGTATATATTGATGGTAATTCGTTAAAGCCCAAAATCAATCTTTATACATTTAATGCTAGCGAATTTGAAGTAGTAGAAATTAATAGCCTAAAAAATATTGCTGCTAAAACTAGTAATAAAGACTATTTCTATTGGGTAGATATCAAAGGTTTAAACTCGGTAGAGCTATTCAATGTGTTTAGTGACGAGCTGAAAATCCATAAGTTGGTGCTAGAAGATATCACTAGGACCTACCATCGCCCTAAATTTGAAGAATACGGTGGTTATAATTTTGCGATCAGCAGGATGTTGGACATTGGAGCAGATGGAGGCTTGGAAAATGAGCAGGTGTCATTTATACAGACCAAAAATGTACTCTATACTTTTCAGGAAACTTATGAAGACTGTTTAGATGCTGTACGTAGTCGTTTAAAAGAAGGTAAGGGGAATATTAGGATAGGTGGGACCGGCTATTTGATGTATGCGCTCATGGACATGATTGTCGATTCTTATTTTTCCATCCTTAACGAATGGAGTGAAGATATGGATTTGATAGAAGATAGGTTACTTTCTCAGCCAGATCGGTCGGTAATGTACGATACACAACTGGTGAAAAGGAATTTAATCGCACTCAGGAGAGTGATTTGGCCAGAACGCGATAAAATGAATGATATCTTGCGTACCGAAAGCGATCTTATCTCTGACCAAACTAAGATGTTTATCAAAGATGCTTACGACCACTGCATCCAGCTGATGGATATGGTAGAAAGCATGAAGGAGATTGCTTCGAGTAATATCGATATGTACCTTTCCGTGATTAGCAACCGTATGAATGAGATTATGAAAGTACTCACCATCATTTCTTCTATTTTTATTCCACTAACTTTTATTGCTGGTATTTATGGGATGAATTTTTCCAAACAAGATCCAATTACTGGAAAAGTAATGCCCAATAATATGCCAGAGCTTTACCAAGAAAATGGTTATGAATATACTTTGCTGGTAATGGCCTTTATAGCTGTAGTTCAAATTGTTTTCTTTTGGAGAAAAGGGTGGTTTAAATAAAAAGGCGTAAGGGGCTAGGGATCAGTTTATAGCCCTGTAAACTAAAACTGACTATTTACTAATTCCTAGCCACTAGTACTTAATCCCCTAATCTCTCTTGCTACTTTGTCTGTAAAAATGTAGTTTCACTTTATCAAACTAAACTATAAAATGGACCAAAAAACTAAAAGCAAGAATGTTGCTTTAATTATTCTTGTGGCCTCACTGGGCTACTTCGTAGACATTTATGATCTTATCTTATTTTCTGTAGTACGTGTAAAAAGTCTTAAAGATTTAGGTGTGCCAGCCGAGAATATGCTTAGCATTGGAGCCACTATTATCAATAGCCAAATGTTAGGAATGTTGGTAGGAGGGATAATTTGGGGTATTTTAGGCGATAAACGAGGAAGGTTGAGCGTATTGTTCGGCTCAATTATTACTTATTCACTAGCCAATATTGCCAATGGATTTGTAACAACGGTAGATCAGTATACTATTGTCCGTTTTATTGCTGGCGTAGGTTTGGCAGGGGAACTCGGAGCAGGTATTACCCTAGTGGCCGAAACCATGAGTAAGAAAAATAGAGGTTATGGAACCATGATCGTTGCTTGTGTAGGCTTATTGGGCGCAGTAATGGCAGCATTAATTAGCGATCATTATACTTGGCAAACCAGCTACTTTATTGGGGGCGGCATGGGATTGTTACTGCTTTCTCTACGTATAGGCTTGGTAGAATCGGGTATGTTTAAAGAAACTACCGAAAAGGAAAACATACAGCGAGGTAATTTTTTCATGCTGTTTAATAACTGGTCGAGATTAAAAAAGTACATCTGCTGCATTTTAATTGGTTTACCTTTATGGTATGTAGTAGGGGTGTTGATCACATTTTCTCCAGAATTTGGTAAAGCCTTAAATGCCCAGGGAGTTTTAGATGCTGGGAAAGGAATCATGTACTGCTATATCGGTATCTCAGTAGGTGACGTGGTTGCAGGTCTATTGTCGCAACTACTAAAATCTAGAAAACAAGTAATGCTCATTTTCTTGTTGTTAACAGCCATAGCAGTAGGTATTTATTTATACTCTTTTGGTTTAACTCCCGGAAGATTTATCTTGTTGAGCCTTTTATTGGGTTTTGCATCAGGATATTGGGCTACTTTCGTAACTATCGCTGCAGAACAATTTGGAACCAATTTAAGAGCAACCGTAACTACTACAGTGCCTAATTTCATCCGAGGTTCGTTAATTGCCATTACCACCAGTTTCCAGTTTTTTAAAGATAAATTGGGAATTTTGCAAGGCGCCATGGTTGTAGGTGCCATCTGTATCATTATTTCTATTTTGGCGTTAAGTCAATTGAAGGAAACCTTTAGTAAAGATTTAGATTACATAGAAGAATAGCAGTAAGCTAACGTTGATCAAATAGGATGTTTACGCTAACGTTTCCGTAACTATTTTGCGATAAGTATCGCAAACGATTAGTTGAAAATATGTAATATTGAATATCAATATAAATAGCAGATGAGCAACCATAAACTATTACAGACCTGGCGTTGGTATGGTCCAAATGATCCAGTATCACTACAAGATGTTAAACAGGCGGGAGCATCGGGTATTGTTAGCGCATTACACTACATACCTCATGGAGAAGTTTGGCCTTTAGAAGATATAAAAGAACGTAAGGCCATCATAGAGGCCTCAGGTTTAACTTGGAGCGTGGTAGAGAGCGTGCCAGTTCACGAGGCAATTAAAACCCGTAGAGCAGACGCAGATAAATACATTGAAAATTACAAGCAGTCGTTAAGGAATTTGGCAGCAGCAGGCTTAAAAACCATTTGCTACAATTTTATGCCAGTGTTAGATTGGACACGTACCCAATTAGACTTGGAAATGCCTAACGGTGCCAAAGCACTATATTTTAACTGGACCGATCTAGCAATTTTTGATTTGCATATCTTCAAAAGGGCAGGTGCAGAAGCTGATTATCCTGCAGAGATTGTAGCAAAGGCTAAAACGAAATTGGAAACCATGAGCCAAGCGGAATTAGATTTACTGCGTACCAATGTGTTGATGGGTATTCCAAATGAAAAGGAAATTGAACTGGAAACATTACGTGCCAGTATCGAAGAATATAAGGTTATTGGTCATGAAGGCCTCCAAAAAAACCTAGCTTGGTTTTTAGCTAGCATTGCCGAAACCTGTACTGAGTTGTGTATTAAGATGACCATTCATCCAGATGATCCGCCGTATCCAATTTTAGGTTTACCACGTATTGCGAGCACCAAAGAAGATCTAGTAGCTATTCTGCGTAGTGTAGATCAACCGTTTAATGGCATTTGCTATTGCACAGGTTCTTTAGGTGCCGGTACAAAAAACAATTTGGTAGAGCTTTTCGAAGCTGTTAAAGAGCGTGTTTACTTTTTGCACTTGCGTAACGTAAGCAAGGATGAGGAAGGTAATTTCTTTGAAGCTGATCATTTAGGAGGCGATGTGAACATGTACGAAGTAATGAAAGTGGTAACAGCAGAGAATAGTAAACGTGCTGAGCCTATTCCATTTAGGCCAGATCATGGTCATCAAATGTTAGACGACTTGAACAAAATAACTAATCCTGGCTACTCTGCTATTGGTCGTTTAAGAGGCTTGGCAGAATTGCGTGGTTTAGAGTTGGGAATTACCGGAAACTATTAAAAGAGGAAAATTTCAAACTTTTTTTAGATTATTCTATAGAAATTATATCTTTGCACCACCATAATGAAAAACAACGTTAAGTTGTTGACATTATAAGGGCCTCCATAGCTCAGCTGGATAGAGCACCGGTTTTCTAAACCGTAGGTCACAGGTTCGAATCCTGTTGGGGGTACACCCAAAAGCCTTTAGCATTATGCTAAAGGCTTTTTTGTTTTTAGCTTTTAAAGGATATCTTACGACTTTGTTCGAAATAACCGCCTCTCCCATACAAGATTATCTTTGAACATTCCCCTAATTAGAGCGTGTTTTTGTATACTTGAGATTCTGTAGATCCTAGATTAGGAATATCGTATTATCTGTGGAATGGGTGCGCAAAAGCTGAACAATGGGTTGGGTGGCCAGTTTGGAACGAAAGGCAGTAGTTACTTTTAACAAAATCTGCAATTCGATTACATCGAGGTTTGGTACGACAGAAAAATAAGGCATTCAGCATTGGACTATAACACTCCGCAACAAGTAGAGCAGAACATAGCTAGGAAAAAAACAGAAGCAGTATAAAAAGGTCTCTACTTTACTATTGCAATTCCAGATGCATTATACCCACAAAGTCATAAACATTTAATTTTTCTTTGGATCCATTCTTACGTAGACTGGGTATAAGCATTTCGTGTAGTAGCTGTTGAGATTTAACCTCTCTAAAGATCACGATATTTTCAGTTAGGACTAGATCTGATTTAATCAGTTCCACGATCAGGTTTGCTTTTGGGCGGTGGTGGGACTAGGCTTGATCTTCCGCAGGTCCGGGACACAAAGGTCCCGGACATTTTCTCATTTAGCGGAATTATTTTTTGATGATCTGTTTGCTGATGGAGGTTTGCGTTCCGACCAGTGTCAGAATATAGTTAGCTGTAGGAAACCCGCTCAGATCAAAGCTTAGAGCATTATCCTTTGTGTTGATGCTCTTATGCATCAGAATTTTGCCTGTTAGGTCAGAGAGATGGGCCTCGTGGTAAATTCCACCCGAGAAGCTGACCTTTATCATGTTACTGCTCGGGTTAGGGTAAACTGTAACAGTAGCTTTTTCGCCAATTTTTACGTTAATGTCTCTAATGCCCAACTCTTTTTGGGTACCGTTTACGTCTACCTGTACAAGCTTGTAATAGTTTTGTCCATTTACCGGTTTGGTATCGTTGAAACTGTAGGAGTTTCGCTGGGTGCTGGAGCCGTTTCCATTTACTTTGCCCAAAAAGGCAAAGCTGATGCCGTCCGTTGATCTTGCTACTTCAAAGTGACTGTTATTAATTTCCGATGAAGTTGACCAGGTTAATCCGACCGTCCCTGACTTCTCAAGCTTAGCTGCAAAACCAGTGAATGAAACGGGAAGGACTGCTAACTTCGTCACCGTTATGGTGTATTGCTTAACCGTTGTGCCATCTTGTGCGGCAACCCTTACGATGATGGGGTTTTCTCCTTCGTTTAAGGCTAGGCTTTCAGTTGAGTTCGCACTGTTGATAGCAACAAAGTTGCCCCCATTTACATTTACTGTAATTGTCGCGTTTGCCTGTGCTAAGGTTGGTGTTACCGTAATAGCAGTAGTTGAATTGTCAACCGTGGCAGTATAAGCTGTTGTTGCTGGGTCGAACGTTGGGCTCAATGTTCCAGAACTGATGGTTAAAGCAGTTAAATCTGCATTGTTATTTTGAAAATAAGCGATTTGTGATGCCTCTGCCGTTTGACGGTCTGTGGTTCCCAAGGCACTGCCAATGGTTACGAATTCACTGATCCAGCCATTTAATTGAGTCACGCCATCAGTTCGGGAGCCTAAAATAACGGACGTAGTATTGTTGTCACTGTAGGTGCTGACGCTCAGCGGCTCAGCGTTAGGGTTGCCGTTAATATACGCGTTAGACTGTGTAGTGCTAGAAACAAAAGTCCACTGCGAAAATCCCGCTGCAACAGCTATGGGTGTAAATAAAGTAGTATAGGTTGTGGTTGTACCGTTACCAGTAAATAATTTGTCGGCATATGTATCAATGGGACTTGAGATATTTGATCTTGTTTTTGCACCAAATGTAGGATATTGGGTATCGGTTTTAATCGCACCCTGTATCAGAAAAGTATAGCCAATGACGTAAGCACTAGCAAAAGATATGGTAGACAATTTCTTCAAATTAAAATAAATGCTGGGGACATTGCTCTTTCTTTGGATAACGCCTGCAACCACCATTTGTGGTTGCAAATTTACGTTTGTCTGTGTGGCATTTCTGCCATGTCCAGATTGATCATACCAAGTGGTAACAAATCCATCATTGGTACCCACAAATGTTTTGAGGGCAACGGTATCCAAATTGCCACCTATAAACCCAATGTCTTGGGTCGCATTATCGCTAGAGCGGCGAATGCGGAGGGCTGCGCCCGAATAGGTACTGCTTAACAAACGGACAGAAAATGCTGCGGGCGATGCAGTGCTATTGTTCAGCCCGATATTGTCCAAAGTATTCGGTGCCCTTGTTACTGTGATGGTATAGGTTCTGGTTACGCTATTTTGTGGAGTAACCAATACATTGATGGCGTTACTACCTATGTTTAGCGCCAAGGCAGCTGAAGGATTGCCACTCGTAATGGCTGTATAAGAACCATTATTGATGCGTATGGAGAGGGTTGCCGTAGCATCAACCGCTGTAGGGGTTACGGTTATACTCGTAGTAGCGTTATCTACACTGGCTGTATAATTCAGTGTAGTAGCTGCAAAAGTTGGGCTAATGGTTCCCGCAGTAGTGCTTAGATCGGAAAGGTCTGTGTTATTGTTGGCATTACGAATTACCGATAAGCTACTCGAATTATAATTGGCCACTGCTAGATCTGGCTTGCCATCGCCATCCAAATCGCCTATAGCTACCGAATTTGGCTCATCGCCTGTTGTGGCATTTACCCTGGGCGTAAAAGAACCAGTAACAATATTTCCATTGGTGCTGTTATTGCGCCATACGAAAATGCTTTTTGAGCCACGATTAGCCACCGCCAAATCGGGTTTGCCATCTCCATTCATATCGCCTATGGTAATTGAAGATGGGGAAGTTCCTGTTCCTGTTGCTAAATCCACTTTAGCTGCAAAGGAACCTGATGTGATTAAGGCAGTCGTATTGTTATTGCGGAATACAGATACTGAGTTTGAGCCTTTATTAGCTACCGCAAGATCTGGCTTGCCATCTGCATTCAAATCGCCTATAGCAACTGAAGACGGGGAAGTTCCTGTTGTAAAATCTACTTTTTCGGCAAATGAGCCTAAAGAGATTGACCCGGTCGTGCTGGTATTCTGAAATACAGAAACATTGTTTGCGCCTTGATTGGCCACTGCTAGATCTAGCTTGCCATCCCCATCCAGATCGCCTATGGCTACTGAAACTGGCGTGGTGCCCGTCGCAAAATCAATATTTGTTGCAAATGAGGCCGAGTTGAACTGCCCACTGGTAATGGTATTTCGGAATACGGAAACTGTGTTCGAACCTTGATTTATCACTGCTAAATCTGGCTTGCCATCTCCGTCTAAATCGCCTATGGCCACGGAACTTGGGGAGTTTCCTGTTGTAAGATCTAATTTCTCGACAAATGAAAATTGGTCGATCTGACCACTGGTACTGGTATTTCGTAACACAGAAACGGTATTTAATCCATAATTAGCTACAGCCAGATCTAGTTTTCCATCTCCATCCAGATCGCCTATGGCTATCGCATACGGTTGAGTTCCTGTTGTGAAATCTACTTTTGTTGCAAATGAACCAGTACCGATACTCCCGTCTGTACTGGTATTGCGATAAACAGAAATTGTATTTGATCCATAATTAGCTACAACCAAATCGGGTTTTCCATCTCCGTCTAAATCACCTATAGCTACTGAATTTGGGGAGGTAGCTGTGGTGAAATCTTGTTTGGTTTGGAAATCCCCAGCTACTATTGTCGATTTTGCCGGTGAGTATGTGGGGCTAAAATTAGTTTTGCTGTAGGTGGAGAAGCTGGTACCGGTGTTTAATACCGATATGGGTGCATAAGTTGCGCCCGTTGGTACGGTTACGGTTAAACTTGTGGCCGTTGCCGCTGTAACGGTTGCCTTGGTTGCGCCAAAGAACACGATATTATTGGTAGCGGTTTCATTAAAGTTGGTGCCTGTTAGGCTTACTACATCGCCTGGTTTTGCACTACTTGGCACAACATCTGAAATTACTGGCGCCTGAGCAAGAGATTTTGTGGTAATGCCTAATGCGGTTAAAAGACAGAGAATGAGTAGCGTTTTTTTCATAAAGATTGTTTCATGTGTTAAAAATGATTGAATAGTGCGTTGGTACTGTCAGTATTTAAAAAGACAGGTATTTCGGCTGTCATCAATGGTGGACTAGCTGTTGTGTTCAAAGTTTGAAAAGGTCTTAATTACACTTACTCTAAATAGTTGTGACGACACCCGAAATTATAAAAAAAACTGAGGGTTAGCATGTTTTTGCACATTATTATTTGGTGATGTGCCGCTTACCTAGATTAAAAAATATCGGGTAGCGTGGCAACACAGGCTTAGGCTAATGTTGAACTGAAACCATATTCCTGTTTGGAACTTGTTGCAAGTTATTAAAAGCCCATCTCGTTCCGAACAGTTCTACTAAAAAAAACTAAAACTATCATTTTTCACACTTTTCTACTTTTTTGTTCTAAAATATTCTTGTCAACGTATGAAGTACTTTGACAAGAATATAATTCAATGGAAAATTAGATGAAATTTGTCCTAATTAAATCTTCAATAATCGGCTCTATAAGTATTAAGAAGCGCTTTAGACGTTCAAAATACTCTTCTTGATCTGTACACCCATAAGCCTTTAGCATTACGCTAGAGGCTTTTTTGTTTTTAAGCATCTAAATGGATATCTAACATTGTTGTATCGTTGGCATACCTATTCGGAAAAAGATAGCAACGCTCGACTACTTTATATGTTTTCCAGCTTAAGCTATAACGTGATCCATGTCCCGAGCTACACTTGAAATCACTTAGCATCGATTGTAATAATTTAAACTTTTCTTAACTCAAAATTTATATATATTTAGAAACTCTTTTTAGAGTTTAAACTGTTGGATAGACACTTCAGGTGGTTTTATGGACAAAACTTTTATGGATGATGATGGTAAAATTCTTTTAAGTGCTTCGGAAGGAGATCAAAAGGCTTTTGCTTATCTATTTTACCAGTACAGTCCTATGCTGCTGGCCTTCGCCAGAAAGTTATCCTATAGTTCTACGGAGGCAGAGGAGATCATTCAGAATGTTTTTTTGCGGGTCTGGTTGCATAGGGATAAACTGACAGGAATCGATAATGTAAAGAGCTGGCTCTATAAGTTTGTGGTCAACGAAAGTTTAACCTATATCCGAAAGAAAACGGTAAAGAATAAGGCCTACCATCACTATCAGCACAACGAAATGTCATTTCATAACGACATTGAGAACACAGTTAACCTGAATGAGCTGAAACAGTTAGTTGCCAAAGCGGTAGATTGCCTGCCCGAACAGCGAAGGAAAATATTCAATTTAAGCCGAAATGAGGGCTTGAGCATTGCCGAAATTAGCGAGCGTCTAGGGATTGCACAAAGTACGGTAAAAAATGCGTTGACCATTTCCCTGAAATTTGTACGAGATTACCTTAAGTCTTATGGTTACACTTCTTTTTATTTTATTCTTCTGGTAATAAGTTAGTTGTGTTTTTTTTTATTCTTCCGATAGTACCATTCACGCCCATCTGCTTCTTAACATTAAATTCCTAGTAAAAAGTGCGGATAACCGCATGGAGATTTTACTGGGTGACAAAACAAAACATACATGGATAGACAACGATCAAGGTATTTGATTCGGGGCTTTATGGATAGGACACTGGATCCGATAGAGCAGGATGAATTACTACGACTAATTGAAGCTAATAACGAAGAAGACTTTTTTGAGGTAATATCTGAATTGGTGGAAACTTCCGGTAGGGAAGAAATATCAATTCAGGATTGGACCGAACTCTTGTCTCGCTCAGTCAGCGCTGATCAAGCTGAGCCTGTGGTTCGGCCACGTTCAATTAAGCTTTTCTATCGTCGCATAGCTGCCGCTGCAATTTTGGTATTGATAGGTTTCGCAGCGTATTTCCAATTGAAGCAAGACAAAAACACGGAAACGGATACCTTATCATCCGTAATTACTCCTGGAAAAGATAAAGCGGTTTTGATAATGGAAGATGGTAGAACCGTTCAATTGGATAGCAGTCTTAAAATAAATGAGTTATTGTCTTTGAATCCAGCAATCAAATCTGTTTCTGATGGCAAAATTGTGTATAATGGAAGTACTGATAAGCATATAAAATATATCGGCACTAATATTTTAAGGACGCCAAGAGGTGGTCAGTACCACGTGGTTTTACCGGATGGAACGGTAGCCTGGCTAAATGCTGATTCTGAGCTGAAATATCCTGCTGTTTTTGGAGAAAATATGCGGCAGGTAGAATTAAAAGGAGAGGCCTACTTTGAAGTGACGAGCTATCCAGGTAAAAAGTGGCCTTTTATCGTCAAAAGTATTGATCAGCAAATAGAGGTATTGGGCACTAAATTCAATATCAGCGCCTATAACGATGATGATTTTATAAAAACATCTTTAATAGAGGGTAAAGTAAAAGTGCTGAATGAAAACTCTCAAAAATCTGTTTTTCTGAAACCAGGACAACAAGCGCTCTTAGATAGGAACTCAACTCGTATGACGGTATATCCCGCTGATGTGGAGGAGTCTATCGCTTGGAAGGAGGGCCTCTTTGTATTTACCAACGAGAATTTATACGTGGCCATGAACAAGATTGCCAGATGGTATGATGTGGATATCGTGTATAAGGGAGATTTCAGGGATAAAGCATTATGGGGCACAGCATCAAGAAGCGAAAAATTGGAAACCCTCCTTAAAACTCTGCAAACCACAGGTATGGCTAAATTCAAAATAGAAGAAAGGAGGATTTTAGTAATGCGTTGATTTTTACCCCGATCAGTTTACTGAAAATAATGAAGCTGAGAGCATTACGAGTGCTCCCAGCAGACTGTAAACAGTAAGCTCAGATATACCTAGTAATATTCGTTAACCAATCCTATTGTATTATCTAAACCAAACAAAAATATGTTTTTTTCTTCTTTGTTGTCGATTACAGGACTCTCTGTGATATTTAACAATCGTAATTTGTTGATTATGAAGTTATTATTATTTTTGATAACGGTGTTTGTCTTTCAAGCTAATGCTGAAGGATATGCTCAGAAAGTTTCTATTTCAAAGTCTAATGCTTCTTTGGAGACTGTTTTCAGTGAAATAAGAAAGCAGACGGCTTATAACGTTATTTGTGATGCTTCCATTCTAAAAAAGGAATATTCGGTATCCGTTAATTTAAAAAATGCCAGCCTTGAAAACGCCATGCAAGAGTGCCTTAAAGGTTTACCCTTAGCATTTCAATTTATTGACAAAAATATAGTGGTCACCGTTAAAAATCTTCCCCCGGCACAAGCTAATCCGGTAAGAGGGGTAGTGACAGATGCCGATGGCAAGCCGATACCTGGTGTCGGCGTAACGGTAAAGTCTACAGGAAAATCTGTTCAAACTGCTGAAAATGGCTCATTTAGTGTTGAGCTATCTCAACAAACTGATGAACTGACGTTCAGCTATGTAGGATTTACTACGCAAACCTTTACAGTGAGTGCGGGTCAAACTAGAAATGTGACCATGACCAAATCGGTAGAGGGGCTAAAAGAAGTAGTTGTAACCGGTTATGGCACTCAAAAGAAAAAGGACGTGCTGGGGGCGGTAAGTGTAATTACCTCAGAAGACTTTGAGGACAGGCCATCAACTAATATGGGTTATTCTATGCAGGGAAAAGCTGCTGGTGTACAAATCATCAGGCCTTCGGGAAAGCCGCAGGGTGGTTTTAGTCTAAGGGTAAGAGGTACTACATCTATTACTGCAGGTAGCGAACCTTTATACGTTATTGATGGAGTGCCAACGCAATTACTTTTTGACATCAACCCCAATGACATTGAGACCATATCCATTTTGAAAGACGCATCTTCAGCGGCGATTTATGGTGCAGCAGGCGCAAATGGCGTAGTGTTAATTACTACAAAAAGAGGTAAAACAGGTAAGGCAAAGCTTACCCTGAGTGCTTATACGGGCATCAGTAAAACAGGGAACAAGCTGGATGTACTGGATCGGACACAATATATTGCATTAATGGGCGAGCTAGGACAGGTTGCTAATTGGAACAATTTTACGGCCAACACGAACTGGCACGATGAGGTTTTCAGAACAGCTAACCTGCAAAATTACCAATTATCGGTCGAGGGTGGAAATGAGAATACCAAATACTACATTTCTGGTGCTTATGCAAAAGAGGAAGGTGTCGTGAAATCAAATGTGGTAAACCGTGGTACGTTTAAAACTAATATCGACCAAAAGATAAACAACCACATTACTATTGGTGCAAGCGTAGGCTATTCGCGTTGGTTCGACCGTAATATTGAGGACAATGTAGGCTCGGGCAATTCGGGCGTGATCATGAACGTGCTGACCTCGTCGCCGGTAATCGGTATCTATAACGAAGACGGAACTTTTACCGCTAATCCACTAAGGTTATCATTTAATAACCCAGTGGCTTATATTGATGGTTCGGAAAACGGCTATAACAATAACCGTTTTTTCGGGAATATCTATGCCAATATTGATCTGATCAAGGGACTTAAGTTTAGGTCGATGGCCGGTTACGATAACTATAATAGCAAGTACAATTATTTTCTAGACCCTTTTAAAACAGATTGGGGACGCGTAAACGTGGGTATCGCTACCTTCAGAACAAGCCAAAGCGAATATTGGTTGTCTGAAAATACCTTGGAGTATAAGACTATTTATAAAGAGCTTCACGCATTTGAAGCACTGGCCGGATTTACGACACAAAGAAAGTATGGGGAATCCAGCAGAATGCAGTCCAAAGGTTTTAGCAATACCTCTGTAAAAACGATCAATGGAGGTTCTATATTTGATAACCCTACAGCATCTAAAGACGAACGTAGCAATGTTTCTTCTTTAGGCCGAATACGCTATACGTTTGATGATAAATATTTACTATCGGGTACCCTAAGGGCAGATGCTGCCTCGCCTTTTGGTAGAGATCACAGGTGGGGTTATTTCCCTTCATTCTCTGTGGGATGGCGAATTTCAAAAGAGAGCTTTTTGAAGAACGTAGAAAAAATCAATGATATTAAGTTACGTTTTGCATGGGGTAAAGTAGGAAATGACGGTATTGGTTCTTACGCTGCTTATGGTCTTGTTTCAACCGGTAACAATTTTGTACAAGGTGGGCAGGTTAATGCAGGTACTATACCTTTTACACCCGAGAATAGGATGTTGCAATGGGAATCAACCACACAAAATAACCTAGGTTTAGATGCGACTTTGTTTAATAATAGGTTAAGTTTAACGGTTGATGCCTACATTAAAAAAACATCAAACTTATTGTTAGATAAGCCTGTGGCATATTCAAGCGGTTTTATCGGCGCTTTACAAAACATTGGTAATCTTGAAAACAAGGGTGTTGAATTTTTGATCAGCTCTAAAAATACTGTAAATACCTTAAAATGGAGTACCGACTTCAATATCTCTTTCAACAGAAACAAGGTAGGTTACGTTGGTGGGCAAGACATTTTGGACGGTTTTATTAACCTCCGCCAAGAGGCATCACTGATACGTGAAGGTTTGCCTTTGGGTGTATTTTATGGTTACACTGCTTTGGGCGTTAACGACCAAACAGGTATGATGATTTACAAAGACCTTAACAATGACAATGTCATTGACGGTGCTGATAAATCAGTGATTGGTAATCCAAATCCTAAATTTACCTATGGGTTAAACAACAACTTGAATTACAAAAACTGGACCTTAACCCTATTTTTACAGGGTGTGCATGGCAACGATGTTTTTAATGCCACCAAGATTGAGACCGAAGCCATGAACGATTTCAGGAATCAATCTGTAGTTGTTTTAAACAGGTGGACTACACCTGGGCAGAAGACAGATATACCGAAGGCTGTTTATGGTGATGTATCTAATTCTGATATTTCCACTCGATTTGTCGAAAATGGCTCCTATTTGCGGTTAAAGTCTGCAACCTTAGGGTATACCTTGCCTAAGGGTATTTTGGGTAGATTGGGTCTAAGCAATGCCGGTATTTATGTAACCGGAGAGAATTTGTTCACAATAACAAATTACAGCGGCTATGATCCAGAGTCAAGCGCTTTTAGCGGAAATGGTGCCTTTGGTATCGACTTTGGTAGTTACCCGCAAGTTCGCCAAATAATTTTGGGCTTAAACGTATCATTCTAAATTCCTAATTGATTATGAAAACGAAATTGAAATTAGTGATCATTTCATTGATTACGATAAACACAATAACCTCTTGTACCAAATTTCTTGATGTAAAACCTGAATCGGACTTAACGACCGGAAACGCCTACAATTCTGCCGCCGACCTGGATGCAGCTCTGATTGGAGCTTACCGTACGCTATACACCGATTATTTTATCTGGGAAAACTACGTGATGTCTGATGTGCGCTCCGATAACGCTTATGCGGGCGGGGATGATGCGGAGATTTATCAATACGATAATCTGTCGATCTCTCCCTTGAATTCAAGGATTTTGCTCACTTGGAAACAATTGTATAACGGTATTGCTAAAGCTAACCTGGTGATGGAACATGCACCGCTCGTGAACGATAGCAAGCTGGATGTAAATAATAAGAGGAACAACATTATTGCAGAAGCGAAGTTTTTAAGAGCCCTTTATTATTTTGAGCTCGTGAAGACCTTTGGAGAGGTGCCAATTGTGAAAGAATTTGGTAAAATCAATCCAGCAGAGGCTAACATCCCAAAATCGCCAGTGTCTGAGGTATATAATCTGATTATTCAGGATCTTGAATCCGCACTGATCCTCCCAGCCGAATATAGCAGTGTTTCCCTAAGCAAATCAAAAGCTACCAAGGGGGCAGTTTATGCTTTATTGGCAAAGGTGCATGCACAAAAGCCAGACAGGGACTATAGTAAGGTGCTAGAATATTGCAACCAAACTGGTAATTTGGGCTATGATCTACATGGTAGTTACGATCAGTTATTTGATGGACTGAACTACAATAACAAAGAAGCCATTCTATTGATACAATATATTACAGCTACCCCTGAAGCCAACTGGGGTCCACAGCTGTTGTTACCGCCTTCATTGTCGGGGGATGATTGGAGAAAATACGTAACACCCTCTAAAAGTTTGATGGCTGCATATGATGCTGCCGGAGATAATCAGCGTAAGGCAGCTTCGGTTCTGATTGAAAACGCCGAATGGTCCGATGAATTCTGGAAACCTTGTGCAACAGCAGGCCTTATACCGTTTCCTTACAAATTTAGGCATGCTTCTGCTTGGGCCAGTGGGGATAACGTATATCTACTAAGGTACGACGATATTTTATTGCTTAAAGCCGAAGCACTAAATGAACTAAACAGAAGCGCTGATGCGTTGGCGCCGTTAAATAAAGTTAGAGACAGGGTAGATTTGGGTGAAATTACCACCACTGATAAAGAAACATTGAGGAATATTATCCTGAACGAAAGAAGATTGGAGTTGGCATTTGAAGGTTACCGTTGGGATGACCTGGTGAGAGCCGGAAAAGCGGTGACCACCATGAGCAATTTACAGGAGTTCAAGTTAACCTGTGGTGGAGGGAGCACCAAAATGGTCTATGATATGAACCAAAATAAAACATTGATGCCGATTCCCCAAAGTGAGAGGAACCGTAATCCAAACCTAGGTCAAAATCAAGGATATTAGTTTTAATAAGTACAGCTATGTTAAAATATCGCTTCAGATTAAGTAGTTCAACAATAATGATGATGCTACTTTTTTTGCTGACCTCTTTATTTGCAAATGCAAATGCAATGGAAATACATCAGCAAATTAAAGTAAGCTGGAAGATAGAACAAGGTGATTTTGGCAAAGCAAACCCTACCTCAAAGCTGGTTTTGCACAATGCCACCAGCAAGCCTGTTTCGTGTCAGGACTGGAGTATTTGGTTTAATTTTATGCGAGGTATTGATGTTAGCTCAGTTGATAAACGTTTTACAATAACACATAAAAATGGCGACCTATACCAGCTTAGCTTTACTGACAAAAACTTAATAATACCTGCCAATGGCTCGATAGAAATTAGTTTCAGAACAAAAAGTCAGCTTCCCAATTTTACCGATGCACCTTCCGGTTTATATATCACATATGATAAAAATCCCGCTAAGGCCTATCCAGTAAAATATCAAGCTCTGGGTGGCGCTTATTCGTTGGCTGAAAACCTAAATCAGCTAGCAGCGCAATATGATGACAATCGGCTGGCAAGTACAACTGCTTCACAATTGGTTATACCTTCTCCTGCCGCTTTACGGCGGGGAGAAGGCTTATATGTGATCAGCACTAAAACCGTATTATGGGCTGATACGGTCTTTAAAGGAGAAGCGATGCAGCTCAACGAGTTTTTAAAAACTACTGCTGGGATCACGCTGCAGGTAAGCTCCGCTGAAAAAGCTGCCGATATAAAGTTTCTCCATCAGCAATCTTTGGCCGAGGAAGCTTATGAGATTGTGGTAAACCATAAGGGCATAGTCATTACAGCCGGTACTGCAAAAGGAGCTTTTTATGCTTTACAAACTTTAAAGTCACTATCTAAGCCGCAAAGTTGGAATATCGGCGCTAAGCGTATGGAGATTCCATCGGTAACCATAAAAGACAAACCTAGATTTGCCTATCGCGGTTTGATGATTGATGTTGCCCGGAATTTTCAAAGTAAGGAATCCGTTAAGCGGATCATTGACGTCATGGCAATGTGTAAATTAAATACCCTACATCTACACCTTAATGATGATGAAGGCTGGAGATTGGAAATCCCCAGTTTGCCCGAGTTAACGGCAATTGGAAGTGTGCGTAGCGGTACTTACCCTAATGGAAATGCTCTACAACCTTCCTACGGTTCAGGTGGGACTGATGTGGTAACCGAGAACTATTACAGCACCAGTGATTTTAAAGAGTTACTTATTTATGCCCAAAGAAACCATATCCGTATCATACCCGAACTTGAAACCCCGGGCCATGCAAGGGCGGCCATTAAATCAATGGAGGCCCGTTACCATAGATTGATGGACATGGGCAAACCTGACCAAGCTATACAATATCTGTTGCACGATAGGCTTGATCAGTCTGAATACTTCTCGGCACAAAGTTGGAATGATAATGTGATGAACGTGGCCATGCCTTCGGTGTACCAATTTATTTCGGTAGTGCTTGATGAGCTCAAAGCGGTGTACAAAAGTGCGGGTGTACCATTAAACACTGTGCATCTGGGTGGAGATGAAGTGCCTAAGGGGGCTTGGGAAAGATCTCCTCAGATCCTTCGCCTACGTGATAGTCTTAAACTTTCTTCGGTGCATGAAGTTTGGCCATATTACATTCAAAAGATAGCGGCACTTTGTAAAAGTAAAGGCTTGCAAATGGCGGGATGGGAAGAAATGGGCATGCTGAACAAGGGGAAGGGAATGGTAACGAATCCTGCAATATCTAAGGAAGGGATCCAGTTGGATGTGTGGAATAACTTGGTTGGCGATGGACAGGAAGATTTGGCTTATCAACTTGCCAATGCAGGCTATAAAGTAGTATTTACCAGCGCTAACAATCTGTATTTAGATCTGGCCTGGAAAAATTCGTTCAATGAGCCGGGGCATAACTGGGCTGGATTTACGAATATTAGAAAGTCGTATGCTTTCTTGCCGGAAAATTACTTTCTGAATATTTCCCACCATAATTCAGGCGATAAATTACCTGATGATTACTTTGACAAAAAAGAACGGTTAACCGATTTTGGAAAAACTAACCTAATTGGGATTAAAGGAGCCATTTGGACAGAAAAAGTGCAAAGCCAGATCCGTCTGGAGTACATGCTGTTTCCCCGGGTGTTTGCATTGGCCGAAAGAGCCTGGGCACCACAGCCTTCATGGGAAATAGGACCAAAGTTTGATCGGGAGAAATTTGCTAGGGATTATGAGCAGTTCATGCAAAAACTGGGAACTGATGAACTTAAAAAATTAGATGTTTTAAACGGTGGGTATACATATCGGTTACCCGCTTTGGGACTGCGAATTGATAAAGGATTCATCCAATGCAATACCGAATATCCTGACTTTGATATTTTTTATACCACAGATGGAACTGAGCCAACCCTCCAATCGAAAAGATATTCAAAGCCATTTTTAGTAGACCGTTCCAAGACCTACAAATGGAATATCATTACCACAAAAAACAGGACGGCAGAGTCAATTACATTGAAATTTAATTAAAGACAAGATTATGGTAGTAAATCAGATGAATAGGAAGGTAGCGGTGGCTCTGCTGCTGATGTTTTTCCTACAAACTTCATGCAAAAAAGCCAGTAACGCACAGGGTGGAGGCAGCGAAACGCTTCCCTCTTTAACAGCAATACATTCTATCATTCCTTTGCCGCAATCTGCTGTGTTTACAGATGATGTGTTTGTGCTGGATAATAGCGTTAAAATAGTGGCCGATAGCAAACATGCGGCAGCCGTAGAATTGCTCAATGCAGAAATCAATAAACTGGTGGGTATTACATTGGGCACTGGCAGCGCAGCTGATACTAAAACCATCACACTTACAGAGAACAGCAGTTTAAATTCGTTTTCATCCGAAATCAACATCACTAAAAGTAAGGTCGCCATCACCGGAAAAGATGCCGCATCAGTATTTCATGCTATACAGAGCTTCAGGCAATATTTGTGGGACGCACGGCATGATAAGTCGGCCAAAACAATACAGATGAAAGGGGTGCTGATACAAGATAAGGCAGTGTACGACTGGCGTGTTTTTCAGGTGGATGTCGCACGTAATTTTTATACTAAAGATTACCTGAAAAAGCTGATCGATTGGATGGCCCTGTATAAGTTTAATAAATTGCAGTTGCACTTGACCGATGACCAGGGCTGGCGTATCCCTATTCCAAAATATCCTGAATTAATAGCGCAGGGCAGCTGGCGTGTCTTTAATAAATATGATCTTGAAAATATAGAACGGGCAAAATCCAATCCTATTTACACAATCGATAACCGGTTTGTGACCACAAAAGATGGGGAAAAGATTTATAAGGCATCATACACCAAGGCAGAACTTCAGGAAATTGTAGCCTATGCAACCAAAAATTATATAGAAGTGATACCGGAAGTTGATATGCCTGGCCACATGTTTGCGGCTATTAAGGCATATCCCTGGTTATCGGCTACAGGTACGGCTGGCTGGGGAACAGAGTTTTCGTATCCTATCTGTCCTTGCAAACCTACTGTAAAGCAATTTGCGTTAGATGTTTTGGATGAGCTGATGGCTATTTTCCCCTCTCAATATATCCATATCGGTAATGATGAGGTTGATAAAACCACTTGGCAGTCCTCCACAATCTGCCAGCAGTATATGGTCGATAACAACCTAAGTAGCGTGAGCCAGATTCAGCGCAATTTCATCAGCGATCTGCAGACTTACCTGACAAGTAAGGGCCGGAAAGCTATTGCTTGGGATGATGCTGCCGAAGTCGGTGTAAATGCTGATATCGTGATTAATTATTGGAGAGATTGGATCACTCCGAACAGTGCTCTGGCTAATGGCAACAGGTTCGTGATGACGCCTTGGACCTGGTTTTACCTGAGCAGTTCCTCTACCGATGAAAGTATAACCACCTTATATAATTTTAGTCCAAATGATCGGTTCGGTACTGCCTTTAATAATAAAATTGACGGCTATCAGGCCAGCGTGTTTACCGAAAACATTCCCTCAGAAGCGGCCTTTGAATATTTTGTCTATCCGAGATTACAAGCTTTTGCGGAATTTACCTGGTCTAATAATCGACGGGATTTAAATTCATTTACCAGACGCCTAAAAACCCATATACCGATTATGGACCGGGAAGGGATAAGGTACCGTATGCCCGGTTTTTTAAAGTAATGCTATTGGCTTTTTACGAGAGAGCCGATAGAAAATCAAATCGTTAACCAATCCAAAAAGCAATGAAAAAATCAGCTGCATTGATGATGCTTGCTCTTTTTTTAGCTGTGTCATTCCTTTCCTGCGAAAAGGAAAGGAGTACACAGTTAGACCAAGAAGCAGTAAAAATGACCATCGGGACTAAAGTATCCCTGTCCTCAACTACCCCAACAGGTACACCCTCAACTCTTTATCTGATAATCGCCCCCAATTCCAGTATTGAGCTGGTGAAGAACGGCGATGTGTTTAATTCGGTAAGCTATATTCCCTTACAGGAAAATGTAGCTTATTATTTCAATACAAAATCAGATGGTTCTGGTATTTCTTATTTCGTCGACGAGGAGCTTTCTGCTTATAGTTATGCTGATGATGATAAAGTGTCATGGGATAATTCGTTATTAGAAGTCACCTCTGGCCAGGGCTCTTTCAAAGTTGCCAGGAGTCAGGCTTACAAGCTCTCCATAGATTTTACTAAGGCAGAACTAAATTGGCAGTACCATAACATTAAGTTGTTCTGCTATACAGACTGGGCTCAGCGAAGCGAATTTTTGCTCGCTTATAAGCATCCCTTAACTTTTGAAAGAGTATTGCAGTTGCCCGCAAATCATAACTTGAAGTTTTATTCTGTAAATCCAGATTGGTTAGAATGGGGATCTAATAACACAAATAGCTTAACAGGTGCTTTAACCCAAGGTAGTGGGACCGACATTACAGCCGTTACGGAAGCTGCTTCTTACACAGTAAAAGTTACACTTGATAATACTTTGCAAGCGGGGAACTATTCCTTTGTTAGGGAAGCAGCGCTACCTATAAAACTGGCATCGTTTACTGGAAAAGCCATCAACAAAGTGGTCTACTTAAATTGGATCACTTCATCAGAAATAAATGTCAAAGGATTTGAAATGGAACGGACCGAAGATGGTAAGACTAGTACGATATTACCTGTTTTGGGTAAGCCGGGAGCGTTTAGTTATTCGCTGATAGATCCGAACGTTTCATTGAACAAGGTTTACTATTATCGCCTTAGGACAATTGATCTTGATGGTACTGTTCAATTAAGCGGGTATATCGCCGTAAAAGTCAAATAGCAGGTTGATCCGAATGGAATAATCGCTGTTGCGCTTGTCGCCTCAGCGCAAATCCTGTAGGCTAAATATTTCGATAACACTGAAACCGTTAACCAAATCAAATATAAATTATGGAAAAATCAATTAAGTTTTTAGTTCTGTTGTTTTCAATTTCGTCCATCTTCATTTCCTGTAAGAAGAATAAAGGTGAAGAAGTAGTTGAAGAAAAAAAAGAAAAGGAACTGCTTACCAAAGCACCAACATTAACACCACAAACGCTCTATCTAATTCGTCCTGTAGGTACCAGTGTAGAGTTGGTTAAAGCCGGAACTGTTTTTACAGCGGCAAATTATGTTGCCTTAGAAGAGGGCCTAGATTATTCGTTCAATACCAAAGCAGATGGTACAGGCACAAGCTATTGTTTAAAGGAAGCCTTGTCTGCATATAATTATGCCGATGATGATAAGGTGATCTGGGATGATCCCTTGCTCGAGGTAACTCAGGGAAAAGGGAAGTTCAATGTGTCGCGAAGTCAGGCTTACAAATTATCGGTAGACTTTAGCAAGGCCCTGTTAACGTGGCAGTATTACAATATCAAATTGTTTTATTACACCAATTGGGATCAGCGAACAGAAGTGCTGCTGAGTTATAAACATCCCTTTACCTTCGAAAAAAGCTTAGCACTTCCTGCCAACAACAATATGAAGTTTTATGCGGTAAATCCTGATTGGTACGAGTGGGGAGCAACAGATGAAAATAGCCTTAGTGGCACCATCCGCTTATTTGAGGGCAAAGATATCGTTGCTGTTAAAGAAGCAGCCAATTATCAGATCAGTATTACCTTGAATAATGATCTTAAAGCCGGAACCTATTCCTTTAAAAAACAATAATTTCTAAAACCTTAAAACCAAATATAATGAAAAAGCAAAATTTACATTCAATTTTTATGCTCATTGCGCTATGTACAATGATCTTCATGACAGGCTGTAAAAAGCAAGCAGTAAGCGGTATCCCCGAAACTTCTGGAGAAAAGGGAACAGCAAGCAATATTTTAAAAACTTCAGGGAGAACCACCACTGCAAGTTTGCCCAGCCTTAGCGGAAAACTAGTCTATCATAAATACGATTGTTATGGCTGCTCGGACACCCGTATCTATATTTATGATTTTGCAACCAATGCCTTGACGTGGGTAAGCCAGTACTGGAATATAGATTTTCCTATGAATGCTCATTTTAATGAAGATGCTAGTAAAATTGTATTTATGGGACAACCATCCGGTTCTGGCGAATGGGATATCTTTTTGTGGACTGTAGGTTCCGCAAGTGCGCCTGTAAACCTAACCTTGGGAAATGGCAAAAGAGATGAAGATCCTAAATTCTCACCCAACGGCTATCGTATTGCTTTCAAGCAGGATAACGATCTAAAAATTATGGATCTTAGTGGTACGATTACCAACACGGTAACAGCTACTGCGAGTTTAGAAGAAGGCATGCCTTATTATTCTGACGATGCCACTCAGCTAATATTTGCACAGGGAGCTGGCAGCGGTTCCAATATTTACAAAATCAATATTAACGGAACCGGAAAAACGGCGATAGCCAATGTTTCGGGCGTACAGGAATACTATCCAATTGTCTGGGGGCCAAATAGATTTTTATATTCAAGGTGGTTGAGCAGTACCGATTCGCATGATCAGGTATATATGGGCTATTTTAGTGGCGCAGCAGCAACAAGTTTACCCTTCAATACTGCCACAGCCGATTATTCGGATGCTTTTCCATGTGGTACCAACCATGTAATTCTATCAAGTACAAAATCCGGTGGTTCAGGTGGCTATGATTTGTATGTAGCAGATATCACAACAGGTGCAATTTATTCATTGAGTTCGTACCATACGGGTATCAATAGTTCAATGAACGAACTTGGCGCATGCTACAATGACTTCTAGTGATTATTCGGAGCTACATTACATTGTATTTAGTGGACTATTCCGGAATTTAGGAAAGCATAACTCGTAATACATCACTAATTTTACTCTCGATTAAGGCCTGCAAGCATTTGCAGGCCTTAATCATTTCAGTAGAAAGAGCTCTTATGCTTAAGAAATGGGGCAGAAGTACCTACCCTGAATAATCCATTTGATGTTATAATAAGCGAATGGGCTATAG
The DNA here is from genome assembly GCA_029959615.1 of Flavobacteriaceae bacterium PS02338. Lineage (GTDB taxonomy): Bacteria > Bacteroidota > Bacteroidia > Sphingobacteriales > Sphingobacteriaceae > Pedobacter. The sequence continues at coordinate 287,161 of JASCOD010000002.1, forward strand.
GCTGGCTCTGTAGGCTTAGTTTGTCATTGACGTAAGCAATCCATAAAAAAAGGACAGGGCTTCCATTTCGGAAACCCCATCCCATCTAAATTAACGCTCTCAGGATAAAGGTAGGTTTTAACGCCAGATGCTACAATAAGGTATCGGTGTTTTTATGTAATGTCTCGGCCAATAACCGATCTACCGTTTTACTTGCACATTAATCAACTGTAATGATATTTCAGAAAGGGTGGAGCAGATTTTGTAGGTGTATTAGTTGGCACTACTAGTTTTTGCCTGCCATCTCCTTCAAGGTCGTCAATGGTAATAGCCGTTGGTAGAGATGGTTTACCAATATGGTGTTGTGGCTTAGTTGGAATACTAAAGGTGCTTATAAGTCTGTTCAACCAGAAAGTCAATAGCCTTTTTAACTTCGTCCCTTCCTTCGGGGCTGGCCATGTCGATTCCGCAGAAGGTACTGCCGTTGTGTGCCGTGCTCAGATCCAGGTAGTAGAGGCCGGAGATGAGAATAGCCGAAATGGCACGGAAGGTAGGAGTGCTGTCTTTGAAGTGCGGCTGAATGATATCTTGAAAAAGCTGTTCGCCACTGGCCTCCTGTTGTTCTACAAGCTTCTGCAGGGAACTGCGCTGTTGTGACAGCCGCCAGAGGAGCACATGCTGGAACTCTCTGTTTTCAAAGATGATATCGAACTGCTCGTGCAGCATGGCCTTGGTAAAAGCCTCCCCACCATCGCTAGTGGCGGGTAGTGCCTTGCTATCTACATTGCTCCAGAAGTCCCTGGACTGTATGAATTCATCTAAGAGCAGTTCGGTGTTGCCGAAATATCGGTAGATGAGCTTTTTATCTAAACCAGCTTTAGCAGCGATATCATTGACCTTCAGAGCTGCGTGGCCTCTTTCTACCAATAGTTTGCCTACGGCATCCAAGATTTCCTGTTTGCTTTTTTCCTTGTTCTTTTCCCTGCCAGTGGTAGTGGTAGGCTTGTCTCGCTTTTCCATGCCGCAATTTAGGAGTTGCAGTACAAAATAAAAATATCTTTTATATGTCACTAGTTGGTGACATTATCTATATTTGTGTATGTCGTCTTTTTGGAGAGGACAGAAGAAGACCCAAAACCTATTTAACCTAAGTATATATGAAAAGAAAATTACAACTATTGGTGGTCCTTGCGTTATGGACCTTTGGCCAATCGGCCTTTGCACAGAACGGTACGTCCGATGGAACCTACCATTTCGGCAATTTAGGCACAAACGATTCGGGTGGTACGGGTTTTAAGAAGCAGGGAGATAAGTTTGTTGTTAGTAATGTGGCCGTTAATGATGGAACTGAGATGTACCATAGTACAAAGCTTGAAACAGGTAATCTCGTGATTAAGGCAGAGGGAGGTACGGTATGTAAGCGTTTTACCTTAAGAAATATAGCAATCTATACTTATTACTCTGGTAGCAAGCAGCCAAGGTTTTATTCGAAATTTGAAATTACGCTTAAAAATCAAAGTGGAGGGGTCATTGCAATACACCAAATTCCTTCTAGTACACAAATTGGGGAAACCACCATAAGTGCTATTCCCTTTACTACCCCTTGGCCAGTGGCCGGTTATGCTAACGTAGCAAGTATAGCACTTTCTTATGCTGCTGAAGGAATTGGTGCCTATGCTGATGTACTAACTTTTAAGAATATGTCGATCTCCAATGTTTCGGCCAGTACTTTACCTGTTAGTTTGGGAGCCATTTCTGCTAAGTTAAGTTCGGGACGTCTGCAAGTCGATTGGACTACCCATAGTGAAATCAACAATGAGAAATTTATCATACAAGTCTCTAAAGATGGCGTAAATTGGACCAACGTCGGAACGGTGGTATCCAAGACAGAAGGAGGCAATTCGGCTAGCACATTGAATTACAGTTTTGGAATGCAGTGGAGTGGAACGGTTTTGGCAGGATTAGGTTTATTTGGCCTATTGTTATTGCCTAATACCAAAAATAGATGGATGAAATTATTGGTAATTTTGTTGGCTGTATCTGCGCTGGTTTCTTGTGCAAAAGAAAATGAGAATCTTTTGGATAGAGAGTTAAAAGGAAGTAAGAACAGTCCTACCTATATCAGACTGGCACAGGTAGACAAAAATGGAGCGACGACCTTTAGTGAGGTTGTTGCTGTGAAAGATTAACTTTTCGATTTTTATATGTTGGCCCATAGCCATCCAAAAGCCTTTAGTATTATGCTAAAGGCTTTTTTGTTTGTTATCTAAAAATAGTCGATTTTATACTTATGAGGCACATGACATAGGCGTGCACCAAAGGTGGAATACTTGTCCTTCTTTGTGCGGCATTTAGATTGGCTTGAGCATAGGACAGGTTAGACAGTAAGGCTTCTAGTTGGCGATACCTAATGAATCATATCTTTTAAAGCTGACAAAGAATATCGAGCCTTTTCCAATGGCGCTATCTACCCAGATATTACCTTCATGTTTTTCCAATATCCGTTTAACTATTGCAAGACCTACGCCAGTTCCTTCGAAATCTTTGCCAGCGGATGCTCTACTGAAAAGTTCGAAGATACGGTCGTGTTCTTCTTTAGGGATGCCAATGCCATTATCGGAAATAGCGTAGACAATCTCTGTGTCATTTTTAGTGCCTGAAATGGTTACTTTGGGAAATTCCGATTTGGACGAATACTTTACAGCATTGCCGATTACGTTGGAGAACACTTGAAGTACCATTAATTGGTCTCCGACTATTGATGGAGTTTCTTTGATTTGTATGTCCAAGTTCGGATGGGAGTTCGCTATTGATAAATCCTCGCACAACTCCTGTAAAAGCTGCTGCATATTGATTTGGCTTTTTTGTATGTTCGACTGTCCTACCTTAGAATAAGCAAGGACTTCATCGATCATCGATTGCATTTTTTGCGTGCCAGCATCTATTCTTTCGGCCATCATGATGACCTTTTCCATGCTTCTGTCGCCTTTTTTGATCAGCTGCGAGTAGGATTTGATGGTTGCCAGCGGATTTTTCAAGTCGTGCGAAATGGTGTAGCTGAAGGTGTCTAGTTCTTCGTATGCAGCCCGTAACTTTTCGTTGATTACCCTAAGCTCATTCGCTTTTCTGCTGATGGCGTAGTTCACTTCATCACGCAAGGAAACCGCCGCATCCAGTTCATGTTTTTTCCAGGCAATCGCACTTAATTCAACCTGCTGGGACCATTCTATAAATGAATTTCTGGGAGAAATATGCGTGATTCCTTTGTCGTCTTTCTGCACTATTTTTTCGGGATTGCCAGCCCATTTGACCATGGTTTTGACTTCTGGCCTGAACCATAGCATATATTCCTTTAGGTCCTTGCCCAGCCGACATGCCAAAAGCCCACTAGCGGTCAGTTTATGTTTGCCTGCTTGCGGGAAATCATCAACCAGTTTATGGGTCATGTAATAACCATCGGCATAGGTTTTTTCTCCAAGCCAATCTACTAGTTTATGGATAAAATCATGATCGGGAACATCACCCGTAACATACAGTTTGTTTTCAAAATATAATGCGCCACCGCCACAATCCAGTACATCTTTCAAACTGCATTCTTCATTGATCAATGCGTCTTGTACTACAATATTCCTGAGTAAATACCTTGTAATTGTCTCTACCGACTGTCGGTGTTCCGCTACATGTAGTTGATCTTCTTCTTGCTCCCTAAAACTAATGGCAGAAGACAGTACCTGTCCAACTAGTTTTGCACTTTCACGTTCCCTGTAATTGATAAATCTGGGGCTATAGTTGTGGCAGGCAATCAGTCCCCATAGGTTGTCCCGATCTAGGATAGATACACTAAAGCTAGAAGCCACGCCCATATTTTTTAAGTATTGGATATGGATAGGTGAGACTGCACGCAAGGTGCTATGTGTAAGGTCCAGAGGAATTGCTTTTCCTTCTACCGGTCGGGTCAGTAATGCAGAAGGAGTACTGTGGACATCGGCAATTAGCCTGACCAAGTTGATTTTATATAATTCCCGAGCTTGCTTTGGGATATCAGATGCGGGGTAATGTAATCCCAACCAACTTTCAAAAGAGTCCGATTTGGCTTCCGCTACGACTTCTCCATGTCCATCGTCATGAAATTTGTAAACCATCACGCGGTCGTATCCGATAATCTTTTTGATCTGCTGAGCAACGTTATGGAGAAGGTTTTCAATTTTCTTATCGGAAAGGATCTCCGACAACGATCGGCCAACCAGTGATTGAAGATCATGGTTAAGGTTTGATGCCGCAGGCTCAAAATCAATTAGATGATAGCCATTATAAAAATGAACGATGGCATTAAAAGTTTGTTCATTTAAATGATAGATAAATGCATTTTGTCCAGCGGTGAGATCTTGTTGGCTGGCAAAACGTACTAGTGCTACTAAATCTTGGTTTGTTTTATTCTTAAAAACCTCGACGTCATTTAATGAAAGTCCTAAAATATCAGCTGCATTAACCTCAATAAAAGAGGAGATGTTTTCACTGCAATACCTAACTACCAGTTGTTCATCGAGAGCGATCAGGAACCCATGGTGTTGGACACTTCCTGGTAGATGTATGGGCTCGGTATCGCAGGTCTCTAAGTTCGGATCGCTCATGCTATAAAGCTAGTACTTTTATTTGGTAATGCTATACTAGCTTAACTTAAATTAAGGAAAATATTTCAATATGCCAAATCCCTGACTAAGTTTAACCTTCAAAAACGTATTGGAATCTGCTAAAAGTCTGATTCGCCGCTTCGATAGCTTCTGCCTGTCGGCTGTCGGTATCAGCATTGGCATTTAGGGTCGCGATAAAGCTTGCCCACATTTCGCCGGTGGCTTGGCCGTAGCCAGAAAAGAACGAAAAACCTTTATTCATTCCATATTTCTTAAGCATTTCTACGATAATGGGACCACCCATGATGGAGCCTTCTATGACGTACATGGCGCCAAGTGCCCCTGCGGTTGTGTTGATCTCCGGCAGTGAAAGCTCAGCTAGCTGTGTTACTTCTTCACCCAGTTCCTCGATATCCGACCTCAAGTAGCTGCTGTTTCTACGCTGGTTCAGATCGGGCAGGATGGCTGGGCTGAGATAAGGTGCGATAAGCTGTTCTATAGCATTGAAATAAGTATAGAAACGGTTGAGGAAATCAGCATAATCTGTTTCTGAGCGTATCGCCTTAAGCCGTAACACGACCTTTTTTTCCAGTTCCTGGTGCGCTTTTTTTGTTTCTTCTTTGATACGGGTGTTTAATGGTGGGGTATTCATGGGGATTGGGTAAATTACTAGGTGGATTTGGGGATCAGTAGGTTAGCCGCTTTATTTTTCTGGCCATTTCATCGATATCGAAGGGTTTGGCAATAAAGTCGTCGGCACGGTAATAGCCGTTTAGATCTGCCAATCCTTTATTCGCTGACATCATCAAAACAGGAATGTGTCCCATCGTGGTACTTGCCTTAACCTGTTGGCATAGATCAATCCCATTGCCATCTGGCAGCATCACGTCCATCACCAACACGTCGGCGTCCAAGGTAGGCAAAGAAGCGGTAAAGGTACTTGCGTCTGGGAAAAGGGATACTTCGTAACCCTCGTCTGTTAATAATAGGGAGATTACTTCTCCAATATCCGGATCATCTTCTAGGATCCATACTTTCTTTTTCATTCAGTAGATAACTATTCTATAAATAACACGAGTTGAACAAATATAGATACTTATTGTTTACCGAAGAATGAGATTAGTGAAGATAACCTATGCTATGGCTATTGTTAGCCATTCGAAAGTATAAAATAATTATAGAATGACGGGGGCTCTAGGCTGGTTTTTTTTTAATATCTCGTCATCACTTTTTTACGGTTTGCCGAGTCTAGTATCATTTTCTTTTCGTTTTTAGAAGGTGGTTAAACGATTAAAATTTACGCTTCTATTTTACTGGTAATTGTGGTTTTGACTAAAGTTGGAAAAGAAAAAATAAAGCCTGTCGGTTTTGGCGGGTTTAGACATATTTGTACCTATTATACACTGTTTGTCTGTTTTTGTCGCAATTGTCGTTTTGGGTAGGTTGGTTGTACGTCGGTCTACCGTCGGTCCTACGTTCGTCCTACGTCGGTGATTTGAAGCCAGAAAAGTAGTTCGATTGGTAAATGTGATGTTTTGTTAGGAAATGTTTAAATTCTTAATTTCCATAGAAATTGGAAAAATCAAAAGGGGAGATAGGCTCTGGTAACACAAACCAGAGCCTATTTAAATGTAGGAATATTGATTAGGCTTGTAACATTTCAAGAGCCACGGTATTACCCTGCTGAATGGCCAGATCGGCTGCACATTGTCCTCTGAAATCACATAGGTTGCTATCTGCCCCGGCAACCAGTAGCAGTCTGACCATTTCATTCCGTCCGAACATGGCGGCAAACATCAATGCCGTTCCACCATTGCCGTGCTGGAGATCGAGTGCGGCACCATTTTCGATAAGCAGCTCTGCAATATCGGTATAGCCCTTAAAGGCAGCACCCATGAGTGCGGTATTGCCTCCTTCATCTGTAGCATTTACATCTGCACCATTGTCCAACAATAACTTAGCTGCCGCTAACTGATGGTTGTAACAGGCTAAGATGAGTGCGGTATAGCCCTTGGGGTCCTTTTGGTCAAGTGCTACTTTTCTTTCGATGAGTTCCTGTAGCACTTCTATGTTGCCGATCCTTGCGGCATGCAGGAGCATTTCTTTTGCGAGTTCCATATTTAATGTGATATTGTTAGGCAGGTACATTTCTTTCTTTTTCGCGTTCCCAGTTACGGTGCGATGCGATGGCACTAATGAAGTCTTGAATCATATCTTCGGTATTTCCAGTTAATAGTGCAGCATCCTTTTTCGTGTTTGGACCTGTAATGTGGGAAAGTGCCATCAGTTCCTTTGCCTTTCCAGCAAGGGCTATGGCCTTGCAATGCTTATAGGCTTGGTTGAGGAAATGCAGGGCCTCTGGCTGAGCGCTTAGTGTTACAATGTTCTTATCGCCATCGGGTACGAAAACGGCATCGTAGAACACAGAAGAGGAAGTCAATAGACTTTCTTCTATATTGAACTGCTGCTTACCTGCAGTAATTCCACCAAGTTTCGGCGCAATCAATTCAATGGTGGCGCCTGCCTTTTCTAAGGCTTTCTTCATCTGGCCTATGCTGTCTGGATCTGCACCTTCTGCTACCAGAAAGGCAATCTTTCTCGTTTGGATGTTGTCCTTTATCGTATTGGACATACTGAGTGCTGCAGAACTTCTAATAGTTGGTTCTTTGTTAATAGATTCGAAATCTTTTGGATTACCATCGGCTGGTATGCTAAAGTTAAGCTGCGCTGGTTTTGTAGGTAGTTCCATTCCCAGATACTCAGCTACCTGTTGAGCCATATTTTTATCTATTTGAGCCAGTACAGAGAGCATACGCTGACGGATAGCTAGAGTTTTCACTTTTCCCAATTCAAAACGAAGTGCGTTTATAATGTGTTGCGCTTCTGGAGCAGATTGGCTATGGAAAAAGAGCTTGGCCTGGCTAAAATGGTCGAAAAAGCTTTTGCTTCTGGCACGGATCTTTCTGGCGTCAATTCTTTCTGTATGTGAACTGAAACCACCGTCTGCGACTTTTACTTGGTGCGGAAAGTTGTCGCCCGTACTGTTAGGGCCATAGCTGGCCTTGCCTACGTTGATGGTCTGGCGCATGTGGCCATCCCTTTGATTATTGTGTACCGGAACTATTGGACGGTTAATAGGAATTTCATGGAAATTCGGACCGCCCAATCGGATCAGTTGGGTATCGGTATAGGAGAACAGCCTGCCCTGTAAGAGCGGATCGTTGGTAAAGTCTATACCAGGTACCACGTGACCAACATGAAAGGCGACTTGTTCGGTCTCGGCGAAAAAATTATCCGGATTACGGTTAAGGGTCATTTTACCTATGCGTTGTACGGGTACCAGTTCTTCTGGAATTAATTTGGTAGGGTCCAATAGGTCAAAATCGAATTTGTGCTCATCGGATTCCGGTACCACCTGTATGCCCAGTTCCCATTCAGGAAAGCTACCATTCTGAATCGCTTCCCAAAGATCACGTCTATGGAAGTCAGGGTCTTTTCCCGAAATAATCTGGGCCTCGTCCCAAGCCACGGCGTGAACGCCCAATAATGGTTTCCAATGAAACTTTACAAAATGACTTTCGCCCTTTGCATTAATCAGTCTAAAGGTATGTACACCAAATCCTTCCATCATGCGGTAGCTACGTGGGATAGCCCTATCGCTCATGGCCCACATTACCATGTGTGCAGATTCGGGCATCATCGAGATAAAATCCCAAAAGGTGTCGTGAGCCGATGCCGCCTGCGGCATTTCATTGTCTGGTTCAGGTTTGACAGCATGGATTAGGTCTGGGAATTTCATGGCATCCTGTATGAAAAATACTGGCATGTTGTTGCCCACAAGATCAAAGTTGCCCTCTTGCGTATAGAATTTAACGGCAAAACCACGGACATCCCTGGCCAGATCGGTAGAACCCTTTGAACCGGCCACGGTAGAAAAACGCACGAATACGGGCGTTTCATTTTCGGTATTGTTCAGAAAGTTGGCTCTAGTGAGTTCGGGTATGGATTTGTACAATGTAAATACGCCGTGTGCGCCAGCACCGCGGGCATGTACTATCCTTTCCGGGATACGCTCATGGTCAAAATGGGTGATCTTTTCTCTGAGGATGAAATCTTCTAGTAAGGTTGCGCCCCGGTCGCCTGATCGAAGGGAGTTTTGGTCGTCGTTGATCTTTACACCATGATCGGTAGTCATTGGTTGCCCATTGGCATCTGCTTGATGTGAAAGTAGCTGTGCTGTTTTTTTGTTTTCTGGCAGTTTTGCCTGTTGTGGGGTAAGTGTCTTTTTTGCCATTATTCGTTTGTTTTGTGTTCACTGCTGCATTGTGGCAGTACCGGTCGTTTAGTCCTAGCGAAGGAACAATCGGGGAAAACGATTGGTTTTTCTGAACCATATATCAGGTATTCTGAAAGTTAAATACGCTTGGTTGCCAATCTTGTTGTACCCGAACTTTCGTGTCTTTCTATAATCCCTGTGGTACAATTGTTTCACCAGAGATGGCCCTTTGAGCGATCCTCTCCAACCAGGTGTAGGTGGCTTCATTCTCCATAATGGACTGCTTGAGCAAGGAAGGGGTATGTATCCAGCCCATTTGGACCGAAAGGGGGTAGAGCAGCTTGTAACAGGTGACTTTGGCCTGCAATACCTGTTGTACACTTGCGATCATCAGTACATCACGCATCGCTTCTTTGATCCTTCCATGTGAGATAGGGGCTAAGGGGGATACCGAAATTTGCTTAGGTGTATGCTTGTGCATCGTTATCGCTACTTCTTTTTGAATCAGCTTTAAGCGCTTGAAGTGGTCTTTAATTGCCGTTTGCTCTTCATGGAGCGCTTTGGACAGTTCGGGTGTATAGGCCGCTTTACGTATCTGCTGGTAATACTTTTTAGACAATTTTTCAAGCGAGATCAGTTGGTCAAAAAGCATGTCGAAAGTACTTGAATGTTTATCTTTTTGTTTTTTCATTGATGGGTTGATAGAAAATGAGTGCATATTTATGTGCCTGTAGGTGAGGTTGTATCAAGAGGTTTGGGCTCTGATAATCCTTTTTTTGACATAGGTAAATAGAGATAAGATCTATATGTGTTGTTTGAGCGGTTTGATCTTTAACTCCACAATAGATGTCCTTTCGCTTTGGGACAGCACATAGATGATACTCTGCGCAATATCGTCAGACACCAACATTTCCATTGCCTCAATTCTTTGATGTTTATCTTCTTCGGACAGCTCCTGCATGTCTGTGTCTACCGCTCCAGGTGTGATTAAGGTAACGTTGATGCCCTTCGGATTAACTTCCTTCCTCAGCGATTCTGAAAATCCCTGTATGGCTGATTTCGTTGCCACATAGACAGAGCCTCCATCTTCACGTGTATCAGCGCTCATCGAACCAATATGGATGATATGACCTTTTCCCTGTGGCAACATTTCGGTGAGCGCATAATGGCTACAGGCTAGGTACCCCATTACGTTGATCTTTACGACATACTCCCAGTCTTTGTATTCACCCTTTGTAATGGCTCCAAAACCTAGGGCGGCATTATTGATCAGTATGTCCAGCCCGCCCAGCTCATCCCTAACCACGGAAAACACCTTTTCAATATCTTCCTGTAGAGACATATCGGCGGCAACACCCAGTACTTTCGTTTCACTGTCATCATGTTTTACCGCCTCTAATGTTTCTTCGATGGTAGCCTGGTGGCGTCCCACAATAACAATATTCGCTTTGCATGCCGCTAATCTAATGGCAACTGCCCTGCCTATACCTGTTGTTCCGCCAGTAATTAGGATGCGTTTTCCAGCTATTCTTTCGAGATTAAATAAATTATCCATTGTAATTTTAAATGTTTATCAAGAACCATGGATCTGGGGTATGGTTTGTGAGCTAAATACGTCTTTTATGGTTCAGAATACCTGAAAAATGTTTAGAAACTTATTCGTACAGGCGAAAGAATATTCGGAAGACAGAAGGATATATTGCTTAAGATATGTTCTGGGGCTGCCTGTAACAAATACATTTAGATGACACGTCCTATTCTCTGGCATATGGGGAATTTAGAACGCTAAAACTTTTCGGCTATTCTACGACTTAAGCCTAGTAGATGGAATATTTCCTTCCATAAACCTTAAAATAAAATTACATGAACAAGCAAGGAAATAGACAACAGAAAAACTCAAACAAAAAAGTCAGTGAAAATGAGAATCCAAATGCAAAAAATCAAGAAGAGGAGAAATATAATTTGCCCGAGGAGGATATGGGCCAGGAAGATTGGTCAATAGAGGAAGCGCTGATTGAAAAGCAGGACGTAGCGAATGGCGTGGCCGAGCGCTATGATAAAGACCCGATTAAAAATTCCCATGATCCTGAGCATGAACAACTTGACGAAGATGGATGGACCGAACGCCGAATACCGCCGCCGATCTGATACAGATGAGCATAAGATACTTAGGTATACACACCTGTTATGTGGGGTCAGATACCTGTTTTTCAATAAAGTACGTTAATTTACGCAGCTAAGTTTCTGCTGGTTAAACAATCTATAGGATAAGTTGTTGGTGTCTGTAAAGTTGAATAGAACATGAAAAAAGTTTGGGTAGTAGAAGATGATCTTGGCATAAGGGAAGTCATCGCCATCTTATTAGAAGAGGAGGGTTACGAAGTATCACTTTTTGAGAATGCCTCACAGTTTATGCTTGCGCTAAGCACTCGTACTGGCGATATAGATGCTTTGGTGATGGACGTGATGTTGCCTGATGGCAATGGCATACACCTGTGCCACAAGGTAAAGTCGAGCGAAAGTTTCGGTCATGTGCCAGTACTGATGATATCGGCAAATACCAATTTTTGCGATGTAGAACGGTTCTGCAGGGCAGATGATTTTATACCTAAGCCTTTTGATATCAATGAAATGGTCAGGAAAGTAGGCCGTCTAACGGCCTAAATCATATTTTCTAAGATATTTAGCTATATTTCTTTAATTATCAAAACATAAAAATCAGTGTTGATGTTTATCGGATTGTTGGTGCAGACGACTAGAGCAATATCAAAAACGGGCGTGATCTCGCTGAAAAAAATGTTAAGGAGTTTGAACTAGACAAATTAGGTTTTACAGGAATTGGCTACGTGTGCAAAGCTGTCGTAAAGCCTAACACCTTATTGTACGCGTGAAACTAGATTTTGCAGTTCCCTTATACATCGAAACATTAGTATGTAGCGGTAAACTATGTAGTTGGATATTAGTGTATTCATGAATATGTTTTGGTTTTTGCCGTTTTTTTAGGTCTGTAGCGCATTTTTTGATGTCTAGTTTCCAATGCTCATTGTCATTTGATGCCGATAGCAATTGTTAAAGCTTTATGTTTATATTTACGCAAATTACCATATAAAAAAGACGCATATGTCAACAACCTTGTATAAAGTACTTCAAAAGAAGAAAAAAAACATTTTAGAGTATTGGATGAGTCTGCAATTGTCTGATGACGGTTTGAGGGAGGATCTTATCACTAATGAAGATTTAAGGGTACAATCTGAAGAGCTGGTCAATGCATTGATCGCTAATCTTTCAGAGGCCAGTTCGCTGGACCTTCAAGCGGAAAGCTGGGATCCGGTTATCGAAATTCTGGGGGGTATTTCCATCACACGTGCCCGTCAAGGTTTCTCTCCACGTGAGACTGGGAATTTTATTTTCACTTTAAAGGAATCTATTTTACAGGTGCTTAATGAGGAAATCAAAGGACAGCCGGAAGTTTTGTTTGAAGAGAGTCGTAAGATCAATCGCTTAATGGACAACCTGAGTGTGATTACCTTCGAAACCTTTATCAAAGGCAGGGAAGAAGTGATTTTACGCCAAACGGATGAAATTTCGGAAATATCTACGCCAGTGATCAGGGTGTGGGATGGTATTTTGGCATTGCCAATTATCGGTACTTTGGATAGTTCGCGTACGCAGGTAGTGATGGAAAGCTTGTTACAGGAAATTGTAGAAACAGGTTCTGGTATTGCTATTTTAGATATTTCTGGTGTGCCTGCCGTGGATTCGCTTGTTGCGCAACACCTGATCAAAACAGTAAGTGCAACCAGGTTGATGGGAGCGGAATGCATCATCAGTGGGATTCGTCCGGAAATTGCCCAAACGGTAGTACACCTAGGCATTGATCTATCCAATATAATTACCAAGGCGAGTTTAGCCTCAGCCCTGGCCTATGCTTTTAGGACTTTGAGATTAGAAGTAAGAAAATCGAATATTGTTGCACCTAAAAACTAGTTTATACAATGGATAGAATACCTATTCTTAGGATGGGCAGTTTTCTTTTGGTGACCATCCAGGTTGATCTGTACGATAGGTTAGCACTTACGTTGGAAGCTGATCTGGTACAAATGGTTAACAAAACCCAGGCAAGGGGTGTATTGATCGATATTTCTGCGGTATCTATTGTGGATTCTTTCATGGGAAGGATTATCGGCAATATTGCAAGCATGTCCAAGATATTGGATGCTGAGACAGTAGTAGTCGGTATGCAGCCAGCGGTAGCTATTACGCTTATTGAGTTAGGACTTCCCTTAAAAGGGGTACATACCGCTCTGGACGTAGAGAAGGGAATGAGATTACTGACAGAGATGATCGGCACCGAGCAGCCCGAGGAAAGCGAGGACGATGATTATATCACTGACTAAAGATCCTGTAACGATTCAGAAGGAGCAGGACGTGGTGCTGTTCAGGAACCGACTGAAGGAAGTAGCAGTTAAAATTAAGATGGGGCTGCTTAACCAAACCAGATTAATTACGGCCTCAAGTGAGATCGTACGTAACATGTTGCGCTACGCTGATGGTGGTGTTGGGCTGATCGAGATCGTTTCGCGTGGGCGTGATAATGGTATCAGGCTAACCTTTACCGATAAGGGACCAGGTATTGCCGACCTGACACTAGCCATGCGTGATGGTTACAGTACCGGTAAAAGTTTGGGGTTAGGGCTGCCAGGTTCAAAGCGGCTGGTCGATGAATTCGATATCAAAAGTAAATTAGGGGAAGGTACCATAGTGATGATGTTAAAATGGACAAAGTAATCGATTGTACACATACGAGCTTTGCTGCTAGTGATAGGAGCTATTTTGCCCTGTTAAAAAAGGAGATACAGAAGAAAGCGGAAGAAGTAGGTATTCCAAAAAATAGACTGAACGAACTTGAACTGATTGTTTCGGAAATTACTTCCAATCTTTTTAAGTATGCCAAAGATGGTGAAATTTTAGTGGGCGTTTTTGGTAACGATAAGAATTCTTATATCGAGCTGATCAGTATAGACAGCGGACCTGGTATGGTCAATGCCAATAAGATGCTCCAAGATGGTGTGACCACTGGAAAGACGCTTGGGCACGGTTTGGGCAGTATCAAGCGCCTATCGGATACCTTCGATATCTATAGCCAAGTAGGCTGGGGGACTGTTCTGCTCAGCCGTATCTACGTGGCTAAACCACAGGTAGGCAGAAGGGAAACTTTTATAGTTAGGCCGTTAATATTGGCCAAACCCGGTGAGGTAGTGAGTGGAGATGGCCATATTTGCAGGGTAACACCACAGGGTTTTCAAGTGTTGCTCGCAGACGGCTTAGGTCATGGTACAGCGGCCAATGAAGCGGTCAACGAAGCTGCAAAAGTTTTTTGGTCAGAACCTGTCCGTACCCCTTCAGATACGCTTAGGGTATTGCATCCCGCCATCAAAAAGACACGTGGTGCAGTGGCACATATTCTCAGTTACGAGCAAAAGGAAAAAAAATGGATATGTTGTGGCATAGGTAATATTATGCTACGCCTGTACGGAACGCACCTACATAAAAATCACATGTCCTATAATGGAATTGTGGGACACAATATACCCAATACGCTGAATGACCAATATTACACCAGCTTGGATTATAATATAGCGGTCATCTGCTCAGACGGCATCAAAACGCGATGGGATTTGACAAAGTACCCACAAATTCTTAATCATGATCCAAGTATCTTGGCAGCGACTCTTTATAAGGATCATGGCAGGAGAACAGATGACATGTCGGTTATAGTTATCAAAGTAAAATGATAAAAATCCTAGAAATTACGCTCGAAAACGAAATGGATCTGGTGCTTGCCTACAAGCGCAGTTTAAATCTAACCCAACAGATAGGGCTAACCGTCGCTACGCAGACCACATTTGCTACAGCGGTATCTGAAATTTCTCGTTCTATCATTGAACATACAGACTCAGGGATAATGATGATCGGACTAGAAAAACAGGGCGACCGCTACTTCATCAAGGCAGAACTCGATTTTGCAGCAGGGATTATGCTTACTGCCGATGATGAAGGCTACCATTATGCGCAGCGCTTAGTGCCTGAATTTAAATTGGAAGAAGGGAGTGGTACCAAGAAAATCAGTATGATGATGGGGATACCTCGTTCCATCCAGTTAAATAAACTGAAAATTGATGAACTCATTGCCGATGCCGAACATTCCGCATCTATCAATGCTTATGAAGTGCTGAAAAGAAGGAATGTCAAGTTAAGCCGTATCAGTGAGCAAAGGCAAGAGGAGATTATACGTTCAAAGCTGATAGACGAAAAGAAGAATGAGTTTATCGCTATGGCAAGCCATGAACTGAAAACACCCCTCACCGTAATCAAGGCTTATACCCAATTGGTTGGCATGTCTAAGAATGATTGCAGCGACCGGATAAAGGGTTTGATTGAAAAGATAGATTTCCAGACGGCCAAACTTTCGAATTTGATCCAGCAGATGCTGGATATTTCACGCATGGAAAATGGTAGGCTTGCCTACGAGATGAAAGCAGTAGGATTAAATAGTTTTATAGATGATGTAGCGTTGATGATGAAGCATATTATGCCAGACCACGAACTGCAAGTTCGCTTGTCAACAGATGTGATGGTGCAAATCGATCCGTTTAGGTTAGAGCAAGTGATTTCTAACCTTTTAGGAAACGCCGCTAAATATTCCAATAAACAAACGGTAGTGTTATTGGAAAGTAGCTTGGCAGAGGATTATGTGATCGTGAAGGTTTCCGATCAGGGTATTGGAATGGATGAGGAAAGCAGACGCTCTGTATTCGATAAGTTCTATCGTGCGGAAGATGTGCTGCACTCACATGCCGGTTTGGGCATGGGATTGTACATCGCCTCAAAAATAGTAACGGATCATGGAGGAAAAATGTGGGTTGAAAGTGAAAAGGGAAAAGGGTCGAGTTTTAGCTTTACTATTCCTACCGCTACCTGAACATGAGCTATGGCGTTTTGGTATTTCCAGCGCCAATCTATTTGAGTAAATACTTTTTTTCAGGTTAAGTACTTGCCGACCTGTTCTTAAATACCTTTTTATTTATTTCGTAGAACTTTTCATGCTACCATACATTCTATTGCTAGTGAATGGATAAAATGAAATTTGGATAATGGAAAAAAATGAAGATTTTGAACAGGAACACATTCCTAAACAGGAAATTGGAACACAGATTGATGTGATAGAAAAACGCACATTTGACGATGAAGTTGCCGCCATCACATTTTTTGAATTGGCAGGCTATCGATTGTTGGATGTTAATCGTTGGTCTTCGCTAACCAGTAACGGCCTGTCCAGTTTCCAGCTGTTGGATCATGTGGGCAACCCGGTTGAACGTTTAGCGCAAGAAGGTGATTATTTCAAGATTGATATACCAGGCCCGGGATCTTCATTGGGTGACGGTTATGATTGGGTACGGGTAGAAGCCATCATCACATTGCGTGAGCTTGGAATGGAAGCCATTACCCTAAGGGCCAGACCAGCCTCCAATCCATGTTCAGAAAGTAAAGATACCGCACATTTCCTTACAGAGCAAGCTTCCTCCACTTTTCAGGTGAAACGTATAGGAAGGCATATTTATGCTGAAGAACATGGGCGAAACGAACAGGCCAATGTTTATACATCAGCGACTGTTGATAATGTGCGTAACATGCTAGTAGGTTGGGCCGCTATGCTGGGTTTTTCCTATCCGCAGTGGAAATCATTGGTCAAAGGTCTGTTATCGGAGCCCTAATACTAATGGCGCTACAAGTAGAACATCTAAAGCTATTTTTAAACAGCTAAGTTGGCTAGTACTGGTTTTGCTAAGGGTTCTGTTCTATCGGGCTGTTTCCAGTCTCTATTTCTATTTGCTTAGTGCTTACCGCATAATGTGATGGTCTTATTTCTGATCCATAGGCTATGGCGTAAGCTTTGGTAAATTCTGCACCAAAATACAGAATGATGGAGGAATAGTATGTCCATAATAGTAAGATGATGAGCGAACCCGCTGCTCCATAGGTGCTGCCTACATCACTTTGTCCAATATAGATGGAGATGGCAAATTTGCCTACCATAAATAGAATAGCCGTCACTAGCGATCCGGCGGTCACGTCACGCCACTTGATTTCTGCATCGGGCAGCACTTTAAAGATCACACCAAAAATGAGGGCGATGACCAGTAGCGTAACCACTTGGTTGATGATATAGAAAATGATGACTGAAACGTCTGAAAAACGCATCTCTAGCTGTCGGCTAAAGCCATCTAGTAGCGAAGTGACCGCTAAGGAAACCAACAATAGAAAACCCAAGCTGATGATTACAGAAAAGGAAAGGAACCTGTTCTGTAATAATTTCAGCCAACCTCTTTTAGGTTTGGGCTTGATGCCCCATATGGTATTGATAGAATCCTGGATATCGGCGAATACCGTAGTTGCACCTACCAAAAGCGTTACAATACCTATAATGAAAGCGATATTGCCTTTGTTGCCGATAGCTGCCTTTTTAACAATATCCTGAAGCTGTAGCGCCGTTTCCTTTCCCATAAATCCGCTTAACTGCTGGTAGATTTGCCCTTCGGCAGCTTCCTGTCCAAGAAAAATACCACATAGGGAAATAATAACGACTAATAACGGGGCCATCGAGAAAACCGTATAATAAGCTAATGAACCACTTAGTTTAGTGACATTGTGGTCGCTAAATCCGCCGATGCTTGCTTTGAGTACCTGAAAAATTCCTTTAAGGCTAAGTTTATTTTTTTTCATATTTTTTGTGTACGATAAATGTTGTTCGATAACAATCTAAACCTGTTTGTGTTTTAATCTGTGTTACTATGGTTTTTCCCGCCGATGCCGAGCATCTCTATCAATGCCACTGCGGTAGGACCTGCTGAAAGTGGATTCTGTCCGGTAATCAACAATCCGTCTATTTCCACATGTGAGGTCATGGGGATCAGCGCCGAATGGAAATCAGCACCAAGTTCTCTTAAACGTGTCTCTAAATGGTATGGGATATGATCGCCACGCATCACCATGGCCTCTTCTGTATTAGTAAAGCCTGTAAGCCTTTTTCCCTGCAATAACCTTGGTCTACTCTTGGCTGCTGAAATCAATGCAGCAGGGCCGTGGCAAACGCTAGCTACTGGTTTGCCTGCATCCAGTAGATCCACGATGAGTCTTCCAGCGACGGGGCTGCTTGCCAGATCCCAAAGTGGGCCATGTCCGCCGGGAAAGAATACTGCATCATATTCGCTTGGATTAATGGAATCTAGCTTATGTGTTTTTGCAAATGCTGCCTGTAACACTACATCGTCCTGAAATCTTCGGTTGGATGCCGTAATATTTTCAGTCAGTCTACTTAAGGGATCTATCGGAGGCTCACCACCTGCGGGACTTGCCAGCGTGATCGTACAGCCGTGGTCTAAAAGTTGGTAATAGGGGTCGGTAAATTCGCCCAGCCAAACCCCAGTTTTGCTGTCTGTGTTTTCCATGCCCTGGTGTGAAGTCAGGACTATCAGTATTTTTTTCATCTATCTATTGTTTTTCTTTGGCCACCCTCGTGCGAGCCTTGTTTTAAACAGCTGGGGTGAAAGTTTGTTAGGTTGGTCAACTACCCGTTTCGTGGATACTTAATACCTGATTTAGCAAGCCTGTTACCTAAAGATCTGATGTTCCCGGAGTAGATTTATCTGTAGTACCTTGCGGTGGTTATCCTTTTAGTTGATGGAGATTTCGATCAGTTCGTTGTGGCCGAACTGGCAGAGGTGAATATCCACATGCTGTCTGAAATCGACCATGTTCATAAAGTCGTCGCAAAGATCCGACATCACCTGTTCTAGGTCTAGGAATGGTTTTGTCAGTAGTAATAGTTTTCCATTGCTCGTAAAATCGGCCATTAACAGGTAGTGCGGATAATAGGTCAAGAGCTGGTTCCTAAAGATTTCCAAATGTGCGTTCATACATCGTGTTTTTTGGGATAACAGGTATTGAGCGAGCTTTGTTTGTATTGGTGTTGCTATTTGATGTCTTTTGGTTGTGTTTTTAGCCATCAAACAATTCTACAGGATTGCTGTTCTATTGCCCAGTACAGTGGAACGCAAGCTTCCAAAAAATCACTTTTTTAAAAATAAAACTAATAATTATGTCAACAACAAACACAGTGCTCAATGAGCTTATAGAAATCAACAACGATAGGTTAGCAGGTTTTCAAAAGGCACTTGCCGATATCAAAGATGAACACATCGATCTGAAAGAGCTTTTCCAGCAGTACTCACAACAGAGCCATAAGTTCAGTCAGGAACTGACTGCATTGGTTGCTGCAAGGGCTGGCGAGCCAGAAACAGGTAACAGTGTGGCAGGTACACTGCATAGAGCCTGGATTGACGTAAAAGCCTTATTTGGTGGTTCGGATAGGGAAAGTATCCTTTCTGAGGCCGAAAGAGGCGAGGATGCAATCAAAAAAGCTTACAGGACTGCACTTGCAGAAGGTGGGCTATCGGGCGAGGCATTGGAAACGGTTACTCGCCAGTCGGGAGATATCCAAGCCGCACATGACAGCATCAAGGTATTGAGAGATGCTGCTAAGTAAGTAAACAAATTTATAATCACCGAGACCACCTCTTTTGGGGGTGGTTTCTTTTTGGTCGATAATGCATGAATTTATAAAAGCTATACGATGAAGAAAAATGCTACCCCAGAAAATAAACAGTTGGCCATTATCGGAGGAGGTCCCAGTGGGCTTTTCATGTTAAAGAAACTGATCGATGCCAGTCTGCCCGATCTTAGTATACATATCTTTGAAAAGGGTGACCAGCTGGGTGCTGGTATGCCCTATAGTGTGCAGGGAGCAAATGAGGAGCATGTGACCAATGTGTCGGCTAATGAAATTCCCGAATTGGAGCAGACCATCGGCGAATGGATCAAAACCGTACATCCACATACACTTGCCCGTTTTCAAATTGATCTGGAACGTTTCCACGAATACAGGGTGCTGCCACGGCTGCTGTTTGGACAATACCTGTCCGAGCAATTTCGTAGGTTGGAAAAAAGAGCGGTCATGAGCGGTGTTGCGCTGAAGATCTCTTTTGGCTGTGAAGTGGTGGATGTCTTAGACAGGCCAGCAGACGAAAAAGTAAGTTTGGTACTTGCAGATGGCAAAATACTGAACTATGACCATTTAGTGCTGTGCACTGGGCATCTTTGGCCAAAGCATTATGAGGGGAAAATACCAGGGTATTACGATTCGCCCTATCCGCCAGCCAAACTCATGTTGGTATTAGATCATCCAGTAGCGATCCGTGGGGCATCACTCACGGCCATTGATGCCATGCGTACACTGGCCCGACAACATGGGAATTACCAAAGATCAGCAGAAGGCGCATTGACCTATACGCTTAATCAACCATCTTCACAATTCAGAATGGTACTGCACTCTAGGGAGGGACTGTTGCCAGGAGTACGTTTCCATTTGGAAGAATCGATACTGGGTAGGGATAGTCTGTTCGATGCCGATGAGATCAGGATGATCAGGGCAGCTCATGAAGGTTTTGTACCACTGGATCTAGTGTTTGAGGAGAAGTTTAAAAAACCATTGGCAGCACAAGACCCAGCGTTCTATGAAAAGATTAAAGGATTGTCTATGGAAGCATTTGTAGATCGAGTGATGGAACTGCGTGAACGCCTAGATGCCTTTCAGCTTTTTAGGTCTGAATTTAAAGAGGCGGCACAGTCCATTAAACGGAAGCAGTCTATCTATTGGAAGGAACTGCTCTGCGGCCTGAGCTATACGCTGAACTATCCGGCCAAGTATTTTTCTGCCGAAGACATGTTGCGATTCAAGCGAAAGCTGATGCCGCTGATCTCGCTGGTGATTGCTTTTGTACCCCAAAGTTCGGCCGAAGAGCTGCTTGCTCTTCATGACTCGGGTATATTGGAATTGGTAGCCGTAGGTGCTGAAAGCGAAGTACAGCCTTTGGAAGATGGTGGAATTGCCTACCATTACACAGGCGAAAATGATGAAACGAAGGTGGTAACCTACCAAACCTTTATCGACTGTATTGGCCAGCCGCACCTGTCCTTCGATGCGATTCCCTATCCGGGGCTGAAGACACATGGAACAATAGCTCCTGCCAAACTACAGTTCCGTGCACAAGAAATAGCCAAGGATATGCTGGATGAAAACCAGGACATTGAAATAGGCCATGATGGTAATTATTATCTCAGGGTACCAGGACTTGCCATCAATGACTATTTCCAAGTGGTGGACCGTTATTTGGCACTAAATCCGAGGATCTATGTGATGGCCGTCCCTTTTATTGGCGGCTATAATCCAGATTATTCGGGGCTCGATTTTTGCGAAACGGCCGCATCAAAAATCGCACAGAGCCTGATGGGTAGCTGAAGCTTAGTTTTAAAATAGAGATATGAATATAAACCAAAATAGCACCGCCGAGCCCAAATTGTTTATGGTATTGTTGGGATCAAAGGCAGAAAGCCGAAACGTAGAACAACACGACTTTTTTTTCGGCGTGGGACATTCGCTTGCCGAATTGGTTCCCGCATTGCAGGCTTTCTGGCCAGAGGCTGGCAAAAGTCTGCATATTGATGGATGGCGGGAAGTGACCGCTGTGGATGGCTTTAGAGTTGAAGTTTATCGGAAGCAGGAAACTGATATTTTATCGGAATACCGATTGTTCTTTATCAATCTCGGTGGTTATACGGCAGGGAGATTGGAAGAACAGCACTATACACTCCTGTCGGTGTGCCGTGACAAGGCCGAAGCCACACAACTGGCAAAGAGAGCTGCCTTTTTCAGGTCTGCAAGTATTGGGGGGATGAAGGGTGCTAATGCACATATTGATGAGAAATATGGTATCGATGTGGATGAAGTATATCGTATAGAAGATATTTGGCGCCAAAACGAGGACCAGCACTATGGTATCAGGCTTATAGAGGCTGATGGGCTTGAAGTAGATCAGATCCATCTGGGCTACTTCCGTCTGGATAAACTTTAGGACTTTGAAATAAAGCAAAGAACTGTCTAAACATTCTTAAGAACCCTTTGTTAGCAGTAGATGGAAACTATACTATTTAAAGACTGGCAAAGTACGGGTCAAGTGGCCATATGTTCGGTAATAGCATTCTTTGTAGCGTTTCTGTTTATCAGGATCTCGGGCAAGCGCATCCTGTCGAAGTTGACGGCATCGATTTTGTGGTCACTGTAACGCTGGGCTCCACACTTTCCTCGATGATTGTAGGCAAGACAGTGCTGATTGATGGTGCCATTGCGCTGGCGATCATTATCGGTTTACAGTTTCTCTTGGCCTATCTGGCCATAAAATCCAAATCTATGGAAAAGCTCATCAACTCCAAACCCACATTGCTTTTTTACGAAGGAGAATTTCTGAAAGAACATATGGAACGGCAAGTGGTGACCAAAGAGGAAATCTATGCGGCGGTTAGAGAGTACCGCTTATTGGATATCGAACAGGTAAAGGCAGTAGTGATGGAGCTAAACTGAGAACTGACGGTAATCAAGAAAAGCAGCAAGGTAATGGGGGATCATTCGCTCGAAGATGTACCACATGGATAATGAGCTTTTCTACGTTTTCTTAAATGTTAATGCTAGGCGATAAAAACAAAGCCATCTTTAGGGATGGCTTTGTACATTTTTGGTTGGATTGCTACGAAAGGTTTTACAGGTTTGGTACGTGGCCAGCCTTTACGTCAGCGACGACAGTTTTGGCTTTTTCTATCCATTCTGGTGCCTTATCCCTGATGTCATCCATTTTTGTTCTGCCTACGGCATCCTTTTTAGTTAAATATTTCACTGCGCCGTATACAGCGGCTCCAATCAGTGCTGTTCTTATAATTCCCATATTTTAATTCTTTTATTTAAAGGCTTAACAGTTCTTGAGGCAATTGGTTTTGCGATCAGGTAATCCGCTCGGTGCTTTAGGTATTTGTATACAAACTTTTTTGAATAACAGGTGTTGAGCTACTAAATCCTAAGATTATGGAAAATATGATAAGCAAATCCGAACTGAAAGATAAAACCGTAGTCATCACCGGTGCTTCCAGCGGAGTAGGACTGGCTACTGCCGAGGCCTTTGCAGCAAGGGGATGTCGGTTAGTCTTGGCCGCACGAGGAGAACGAGCATTAGCCATGGCGGTAGAACGTTGTGAAGCTTTGGGCGGGACGGTTATTGCAATAGCTACCGATGTTTCCGATTACGTACAGGTGCAGCAGTTATTAAGCCATGCCTTGGCTTTCGGAGGTAAGATTGATTACTGGGTGAATAATGCTGGGGTAATGGCCAGCGGCAAGTTCGAAGAAATTCCCATTGAAGTTAGCCATCAGGTCATCAAAACGAATCTTTTCGGTTACCTCAATTGTGCGCACTCCATATTGCCCATTTTTAAACAGCAGCAACACGGTGTATTGGTGAACAATGTTTCCATTGGAGGTTATATGCCAGCACCTTACAGTGCGGTCTATTCAGCAACTAAGTTTGGGATCAAAGGGATGATGGAATGCCTGCAGGGTGAGCTTTCTGCGGAAGAAAATATTCATATCTGTAACCTTTATCCACAAATTCAGCGCTCTACTGGAAACATGCACTCTGCAAAATATTCTGGGCTCGATTTCAAGGTGCCACCATTTGCTGCAGATCCAAAAGATACAGCAGCACAATTACTAGGATTAGCACTTCATCCGCAAAAAGATAAATTTCCTGATTTTAGCTCTTGGATGCTCAAAACCATGCATTCCGTTTTTCCAAAATTATTGGTGAACACCGCATCGGCGGGTATGCGTCTAATGATGACGCTAAAAAATGGCGAATCTACTGCGGGAAATGTATTGCAGCCCTCTGTTAGCCCTCACCGTATTTATGGTCAAACCCTATTGCCTGTTCCTTCCAAAAAAACGAAAATAGCGTTTGGACTTGGTGCTTTGCTTGGTCTTGCATTTTTTATGGCCTCGGGAAGGAAGGGATGACAAAGCATAGCTGCACGGAACGCTATCTTTGATCGATTGCGGTTTGTACTTGAAATAGCTGAGTGACCTACTTGTTTTAACGTGAGTTGGGGATAAGAGAAGATTTTTTGATGTAAAGACACCTATTTCTATTACTATCCTCAGTTTTGTCGCTTCGCGGACATACTTTTATTCATTGATGTTGATATTTTCAATGGTATTCATGCTTGCTTCGCAGGTTTCCTATAGATGAAAAAAGTATGCAAAAAAATCCACGGTTGCGCCCTGTTCTGTTAAAGGCAATGAGTAGGCTAATTGCTACATCCCGAACAGGCCGAGACCGATTTCAGTAGAACGAAGAGGCTTTGCTAGGGCTGGAGATAATGGAAAATCACAGAACACTTAACCAGAACTCACGTTAATTTAGGTAAAATAGAAAGTAGCATGCAATTTGTTGGATGGAAAGTGTTGGGCTTTCACTTTCAACAAATACACGCATTGGTCGCAGCAGTTGTTGAAACCATTGTGATCACAATGGTCGTTTATGCAGGTTATTTTAGTCCTACAGTGACCAAGATTTGAAAGTTTGGAAATTATCGGTAATTTCGGACATGCAAGATAATTTGTTAAAGGATTCTAGGGTTATCGCCGTTTTCGACGATGATCAGGACTTGTTGGAGATTTTCCGTTTCCTGTTGGAAGAGGAAGGTCACAAGGTAGTACTTTTCAATAACTGTGATGATATCGTTTCCAAAGTAAGGGAAACCAAACCTGGATTGATCCTAATGGATAATTGGATTCCTTTGGTTGGGGGTGAAAAAGCAATTGGACAATTGAAGGCAGAGGAAGACCTTAAGCACATTCCCATCATTCTGGTTTCAGCGGCCAATGATATCGCTGAAGTTGCCAAGCGGGCGGGAACTGATGGTGTAATTGCTAAGCCATTCGATTTCGAAGTCATTTTGGGCATGGTAGCCAAGCTATTGGGATCATCCCATTAACACACAATTTATGTCAACGTACTCCGAAAAAGATCCTTTAGCATTTCTAAAGGGAAATGATCAGATCTTTCAGCTGATACTTGCTCAAGACTGGGTAGCTAATGGTATGGGACATCCTTCCCAATGGCCGCTAAGGCTCAAATATGCCATTAGTGCGCAGCTGGCCAATCCCTGTCCCTCTTTTGTAGTTTGGGGAGAGAATAGAATATTGCTCTACAATGCGGCTTTTGCGGCACTGTTTCCCGACACGGGGATAAAGCCCGGCCACGATGGTCTCGGCGAATTAGCTTTCGGTAGCCATTGGTCACGTGTTTCTAAAGCCATCGAAGATGCTTATGGAAACAAGGGAGCGGTGGTTAAGGGGGTGAGGATAGGTACACAAGGCCGTTTGGGCCAGCGTTATCTGGATATTTCCATGGGTTCATTGTTCGAACTGGATGGGGAGATTTTTGGTGCTTGGGGCATTTGTCAGGAAAAGACTTTCGAGTTGGTCGCAGGAGATATCCTACGGAGCAGCCAGCAGTATTTACGTAGCCTGATCGGTAATGCACCGATGGGCATCTGCGTAATCGGTAGCGATCCTATACATATAGAGGAAGTAAATGATGAATTTTTGCGTCTGTTGGGGCTTTCAGTCCGAGGGCCGGAAGTTTTAGCGAGGGTGCAATCCCTTTTAACGGATCTAGAGAGTTATCTCGCTGATGGGGTTCCTCAATATCTCAAAGAAGTGTCGCATGAGCAATTGGTGGCTAATAAGGTAAGGATGGGCTGTATCGATGTGATGATCTCTCCTTATCGAAACCGTAGCGGTCAAACGAGTGGTATTACGGTGATGGCTATCGATGTGACTGAAAGGGTGGAAGCGCATCAAGAGCTCTTTCAGGTGAATGAGGAGTTGGCTGCTGCCAATGAAGAACTTGCCTCATCTAACGAGGAATTGCAAGCTATTAATGAAGATCTTGATCTGGCTCAGCGCAACTTGGGCACTTCTCTAGAACAGCTTGGGGAAAGAGAACAGCAGATTCGTCAAATGGTGGGCAGTGCACCATTTCCCATTGCACTGTATGTGGGAAGGGAGATGAGGATTGTGGAGGCCAACGAAGCTATTATAAAGGTTTGGGGAAAGGGCAATGAAGTCATTGGCAAGACTTATCATCAGTTACTGCCAGAGCTGGAAGACCAGTCTGTGTATGACCAATTGACCTCGGTTTATGATACTGGAGTGCCATTCCATGCTCGCAACCAGCAGATCGATCTGGTTATCCATGGGCAACTGCAAACGTTTTATTTCAACTATAGTTTTACCCCTTTGTTGGACATCTCTGGCAAAGTATATGGGGTAATGAATACAGCCGCTGATGTTACCGATCTGGTGATGGCAATGAAAAGCGTGCAACAAGGGGAGGAGAATTTCCGAAATATCATCTTACAGGCTCCAGTAGCTATGTGTTTGTTGGAAGGGCCAAGGCATAAGATCAAGATTGCCAATAAGGCGATGCTGGATATCTGGGGAAGGGCTGAGGAGCAGGTGATGGAACTGCCTGTTTTTGAAGCGCTTCCAGATGCCCGCTCACAAGGGCTAGAAGAAGCAATGAACAGTGTCTATCAGACGGGTACACCATTTTATGCAACCGAGCAACCTATTTCGCTATTGAGGCATGGTAAATCAGAGGTTGTCTATCAGAATTTTGTCTATCAGCCTTATCGTGATGGAGGTGGCAAGATATTAGGCGTGCTTGCCATTTCAGTAAATGTGACTGAGATGGTAGCTTCACGAAAGAAGGTGGAAGACGCGTATGCTCGCTTAAATCTAGTGGTGGAAGCTGCTGAACTGGGCATGTTCGATATGGATATGAAAACAGGGCATTTGGAATGGGATGAACGTTGTAGGAAATTCTTTGGCGTGGGCATGCATCAGGCTATAGATTTTCATCGCGATTTTGTAGGTGGATTACACCCAGATGATGTGTTGGATACCTTGGCGGCCATTGCCACTGCAAAGGAGCCCACAAGTGGTGGTGGATTCACCAAAGAATACCGTACACTAGCACATGACAATGGCCAGTTGCGCTGGATAAGGGCTGTAGGGAAAATCTATTTTGATGAGAAGAACATTCCTGCTCGCTTTGTAGGGGCAGTATCGGACATCAGTCAAACTAGGATTGCAGAACTACAAGCGCAGGAGGCTGCTGAGCGTAAAAGTCGTTTGGCTGCCATTGTAGATTCTTCAGATGACGTCATCATTAGCAAGGACCTAAATGGTATGATCGCCACTTGGAATCCTGCTGCACAGCGTATGTTCGGTTATACATCAGAGGAAGCTATAGGTAAGCATATCTCATTGGTCATTCCACCAGAAAGGATCAATGAGGAAGACCTAATCATATCCCGGGTTCGCCAGGGAGAAAAGGTAGACCATTTCGATACGGTTAGACGGGCCAAGGACGGCTCGGCACGCCAACTTTCGATTACCGTCTCGCCAATTGTTGACGGCGAAGGGAAGGTGATTGGTGCTTCTAAGATTGCTAGGGACATCAGCGAGCAACTTGCCGCTAGATTAGCCACCACCCAGTATACAGAACGGGTAGAGGCAATTAATTTGGTCATCAATGCCATTGCAAGAGAGGTAGATACCAACCATATCCTACAGCGGGTAACCCAGCTCACTATTCATCTATTGGATGCGGAGATGGGTGTTTTTCTTTCCATTGAAAGAGGAAACCAAGGTATTGCGGACTATGTAGCTCCCATTACCGCACTTTCTCAGCAAAGCTTAGCCGAGGTAGCCCAAATTTTCGATAGCTTGGCAAGAAAGGGGGAGGAACATCAGATTGCTCGGTGGGACGATTTGAGTGCTTACAAAATCGCTTATCGGTTAGAAGAACGAGATCTTTTGATCGCCAGTTTGCTAGCTGTTCCTGTTCTATCTGCTAAAGATGAACTTTTGGGTAATTTGTATTTTGTACATCAGCGCCCAAGCTATTTTACCATTGAACATGAAAACTTATTGAAATCAATCGCAGCGCATCTTTCGATAGGTATCGACAAGGCCGTGCTTTACGATAAGGTCATGGAGCTTAACCGAAAAAAGGATGAGTTCATCAGTTTGGCCAGCCACGAGCTCAAAACCCCACTTTCTGGAATCAATGGTTATGTACAGATTCTTGGGCGGATGATCAAAGAGGAACTGCCCGGAAAATACCTGGCTAAAACTTCCCAGCAGATTAGGAAGCTGACTTCCTTGGTTAACGATCTGTTGGATGTATCCAAGATAGAGGCTGGGAAACTGAAATTTGATATTGCTTCTTTGGATCTTGGCGCACTGGTGGCCAGTACGGTAGAAATGGTGGCAGAGATTAACCAAGGCTATAAGATTGATTTCCATTATACTGGTAGTGGATGTATGGTCCAAGCGGACGGACAGAGGATAGAACAGGTACTGAACAATCTATTGTCAAACGCAATCAAGTACGCTCCTGGAGCTGAGCTTGTTGAGGTGGTTTTGGAACATCGGGATCACATGGCTGTAATTGGTATCAAGGATTTTGGTATCGGTATTCCTAGCGAGAAAATGGATCAGCTGTTTTCAAGGTTCTACCGTATCGATGAGCATACACCAAATATTTCTGGACTTGGGATCGGACTTTATCTCTCAAAGGAGATCATTATCCGTCATCAGGGGCAGATATGGGTAGAGTCAGTGCTTGGAAAGGGTAGTACGTTTTGGTTTAGTCTTCCAATGGAGCGGTAAGATTTGGTATATTCAGATGGTTCGAAAACTGATCGGAGTGCTCAAAATCGGTAAAGAATCTTCAATCTTGCAATAAGTGTTTCGGATTATTTGGGGGACGACAAAAAGCCTTTAGCATAATGCTAAAGGCTTTTTTGTTTGGTGTCTAAAAGTAGTTGATTTTATGCCGAAATCTTTACTGGTTTGTAATCTGTAATCTACGCAAATATACTTAATAGTAAATTTTCCTGTATAAATTAAGGCTGTTTGGGCTAAATGTTTTATATAATTGATTTAAGGAAAATGAATTGATGAGATACACGCCACAGGCGTGTGCCAACGGGGGTAAGCATTTTGTCATTCAGAGTTTAGCGAAAAATCTATTAAACCTACAAAATGGATGTCTCGCAACCTCGACATGACAATATGCTTTAGAAATAGAGCCTTTACTGCTTGTCGGTTTTGGCGTATTTAGACGTATTTGTACCTATTATGTCTTGTTTGTCCGTTTTTGTCGCAATTGTCGTTTTGGGTATGCTGGTTGTACGTCGGTCTACCGTCGGTCCTACGTTCGTCCTACGTCGGTGATTTGAAGCTTGAAACGTTGGTGTATTTAATGTGAATTATGGAGTTTACTTTAGTAGTTTTTGTTCTATCTTATAATTAATTTGAAGATAAATTTGATGTTTTAAGAAAAAATTATTCCATTTGGGGTATATCTTAGTTATATGTCTTCTGATCAGCTAATTAAAAACTGGAATTTACTTCTAGAAGGAGATAAGCAGGGCCTATATGAGTGTTTTGATCTATTTTATGATGACTTATATAGGTTCGGACTATCTATGTACAGCGATCAGGAGCTGATTAAGGACAGTATACAGTCGTTGTTTATAGAATTGTGGGAGATAAAGGATAAATTGGTTGATGTTAAGAATATCAAACAGTACATCTTTACGATCTTTAAAAGGATCATCTATAAATTGAACAAAAAATTTAGCCGTGAGAACCTAGATCTGGATAGACTGTTGGAAGAAATAAGCGAAGATCTTGTAGTGCAAAGTTCTTATGAGAGTATCCTTATTGCCAACCAAACCGAGGAACTAAAGCGTCAGCAACTTCAAGAGGCTTTGAGTTTGTTGTCTCCTAGACAAAAGGAAATTATACAACTCAAATACTTTGATGGTAAATCTTTTCGAGAGATCGCAGAGATCACCAGCCTTTCTGAGCGTACCATTTACAATACACTTCATAATGCCATCAAATTTCTAAGGGAAAGCCCGTATTTCTCTATCAATAAGTCTTAATTTTTTTTCTTAAAAGTGGTCGTAGATAGCTAGAAATCGACTATTTGAAAAAAAGATAAAAAAAAATGATTTTTCATTGGTAAAAAAACCGTTTTGCTTGCACTAATAGTCAAAAGCTATAAATAAGTGTTGAGCAGATGAAATATTTGAATTATTCCGTAGAAGATTTCTTAACCGATGAGTCCTTCATCAACTACCTTGAACAAAGAGATGAGCAAGATGTGCTACATTGGGAAAAAATCATTAGCGAGCATCAGCAGCTAACAGAGAAAATAGAAGAAGCTAAAAAACTATACCTTTTATTGGCCGTAAAACGTAAAGCTACGGAAAGACAGGAGCAGTTGAACCGCTTAAAGCTCGTTATAGAAGGCCCGTTAAGTGGTACTGAAGATAAGGCAACGGATGCTATTGTAGTGCCCATCTCAAACCATAAGCCTAAAGTTAAACGACTGAGCTATTTGATGGTTGCCGCTATTCTTTTTGCTGTATTAGGCATTACGTTTACTTATTTTCAGTTTAAAATGCCTGACGATATTGTAGCGTTTAACGCTACAGCTCAGTCTTATGACGCTATTGCTGAAACGAAATTTGGCGAAAGAAGAACCGTAGTGCTTCCTGATGGAAGTACCGTGGTACTGAATGGCTCTAGTTTTTTGAGCGTGGCCAAAGACTATAATGAAAAAAATAGAATCGTTAAGCTAAGCGGCGAAGCTTTTTTCGAAGTTGCAAAGGATAAAACCAGGCCTTTTATGGTCATTGCTAACAATACCATTACCAAGGCCTTGGGTACTTCTTTCAAAATAAACAACTACAATAATAACGACCAAGATGTCTCTATTGCGTTGGCAACGGGCAAGGTTAGCATAAAAGAAATTAAGGGACAGGATGAAGTGGTAAAAGAAGAGTTACTTATACCTGGTGAAGAACTGAAGGTATACAGCTATAAATCGTCGGAGAAAGTAACCTTCGATCAGCAAAAGCTGGCAGATTGGAGAGATAGGAACATCACTTTTTCTATGGCTACACTCAATGAAATTAAGGATAGACTGTATGAGGTGTACGGAACCTTGATCATCACTACCAATAACCCCACTAATAAGAATTACGCTTTTACAGGGTCTTTTAAGGGACAAGATCTTAAAGATGTGCTAGATGCCATGTCATTTGTAAACAATTTTAACTATAAAATAGATGAGAAAAAAGTATACATAACCTTCAACTAAAAGTAACAAACTAACCAACCTTAACAACCAAACTAACCAAATAAACATATGAAAAAAACCTTATCGCAAGGGCTATTCTATGGGCTCTTTGCAAGGATATTCGTTATTTCGCTACTGTTGCTGTCGACGGTAAAGGCCCAATCTAAGGAACCACAATACACCTTTGAATGGGATAGAATAGTGGTGCACAAAGCGTTGAAGGAGATTGAAAAGCAGGCAAAAATACGTTTTGCCTACAATCCCCTGGAGCTAGATGTAAATAAAGAAATAGCACTCAGAGTTAAAGAAAAGAGTTTAGAAGCCCTTATTGGCGAACTGGCACAGAAACTGAACGTTAAATACATCATCAAGGAAAAATTGGTGATGTTGCAGCCCCTTAAAAGACCAAGTAGGGATGAAGCCAGCAACCAACAAGACCTCCCCCTGTCGGGAAAAGTGACGGACGATAAGGACCTTCCCTTAGTGGGGGCAATCGTCACCAATGTCAGCAATAACAGGAGGACGGTGAGCAATGAGAACGGTGTTTTTAATCTGCCGGGTAAAAAGGGCGATGTCATTCGTGTAAAGATCATCGGCTATGCCGAGCAGGACTTTACCGTAACCAATACGACTTCGTTTATCACCATTAAACTGGCCGAAGAAGCCATTCAACTGAAAGCAGCGGTGGTAACCGCACTCGGAATTACTAGGGAAGCGAGATCTTTAGGTTATTCGGTGGCTCAGGTAGATGGAGAGGGGCTGAAAAAGGCTCGTGAAACCAATGTCATTAATTCTTTGGCAGGTAAAGTTCCTGGCTTGGTGATTAGTGGTACCGCTGGTGGTCCAACGGGTTCATCGAGGGTAATTATTCGCGGTAATACAACGATAACCGGTAACAACCAACCTCTTTATGTGATAGACGGGATCCCGATGGATAACTCGAATTACGGAGGTACGGGAACAGGACAATATGCCGACGGCTATGATATGGGAGATGCCATTTCGGCCATTAATCCAGATGATGTAGATAAGATCAGCGTTTTGAAAGGGCCTTCGGCCTCGGCTTTGTATGGAACAAGAGCGGCTAATGGCGTGATCTTGATTACCACCAAAAAAGGGAAAGGAAGTAAAACCTTGGGGGTTGAGATCAATAGTACAAGCTCTTTCGAAGATCAGCTGACCAAATTTGATGGTTACCAGACCCTATATGGTCAAGGTGCAGCCCAAAGCATCAATACTGCTGCCATACAAGCCAGAACAACTTTGTTTAGAAATTTCGGGGCCAGATTAGACCCAGATTTGCAGGTGATTGGACACGATGGTGTATACAGACCTTACGCATTGGTTGAAGATAACATCAGTGGTTTCTTCAGAATTGGTTCGACTTATACCAACACTGCGGCTTTAACCAATGCCACTGAAACTTCATCGTTCCGTTTTGCAGTAACGGATATGAGAAATAAGGATATCGTTCCTGGAAGTCAGATGAGACGAAATTCTTTTTCACTGAACGGTACCTCGAAATTTGGCTCTAAACTAACGGCAGAAGCAAGGGCATTCTATATGAACGAAAGTGTGGATAACAGGCCTGCACTTGCAGATGACCCAGGTAATATTGGTAATGCATTTGTAGGTTTGGCCAACAACGTAGACCAGGCTTTATTTAAAAATAGTTACAAGAATCCCGATGGTTCTTATGTGGAATGGGGTGGTGGCCAATATCGTTTAAATCCATATTGGGTAATTAACGAAATGAGAAACGAAACCACCAAGAACAGGTTAATGGGTGCTTTTCAATTGAATTACAATGTAAATTCGTGGTTTAACCTACAAACAAGGGTATCTACAGACATCACCTTCCTAGATTTTGAAAAGTATAGCCCCATATCAACGCCAGGTTTTATATCGGGGGCATTACAAACAAGGGATCGTAAGCACGTTACTACGGAAGCAGACTTTCTTGCAACTTTCCAGAAACAGGTTAGCCCATCTTGGCATCTTTCTGCCCGTTTAGGGAGCAGTTTGTCTAGGGTATATAATAAAGGTAATACCATGTTGTTTACCAACTTGTTTGTACGCGATGCGATAGCTCCAACCAGTTTTGCAGATAAGAGTATTGTGCCCGATTTATATCGTAAACACCTGAATTCGGTTTACGGATTGTTCAGTGTAGGTTTTAAAAGTTACTTGTACATAGATGCAACGGTGCGTAACGATGCTTCTTCTACTTTGCCTGAAGGAAACAATAGTTATATCTATCCGTCGGTAGCTACCAGTTTCGTTTTTTCTGATGCCTTTAAGATCGATAGAAAGTTCCTTTCATTTGGAAAGCTAAGAATATCTGCTGCTGAGGTTGCAGGTGACACAGATCCATTTCTATTGGACCTTTATTACAACGTAAATCCGTTGACTTTTAACAGTACTTACTTATATGGAGGTGCAAATACGGAAGTTATGCCTAATAGAAATTTGAGACCAACGAGAACAAGGTCTTTTGAGATCGGTACTGAACTGAAATTTTTAGATGGTCGCTTGGGCTTAGATGCAACCTATTATACACAACGTTCTAGAGACCAGATCAACAGGATTCCATTACCAGCATCTTCGGGTTTTGCAGCACAAAACATTAATGCAGGTGCGGTAACTAACAAAGGGATTGAGCTTTTGGTAACGGGAAGTCCTATAACTGGTAAAAATTTCAACTGGGAAGCCTCTATTAACTTCGCCAGAAACATCAACAATGTAGAATCATTGGCAGAAGGTATTCCATTTTTGGCATTATCTGAGGCCAGGTGGATGGGTGTTGCTGTAGTAGCACAACCCAATGCAGCATATGGCTCTATACTTGCTTTCGATTATCAAAAAGATCCTAGTGGAAATATAGTGCTCGATCCCGTAACTTTATTGCCTATGCAAAGCGAGCAGAGACAGATTGTGGGTAAGGGCATATTTACCTGGACAGGTGGGATGACTAATAACTTTACCTATAAAAATTTCAGTTTAACCACCATTATCGACGTCAAACAGGGAGCTGATCTATTTTCGATGACCAACCTTTTTGCCGCTAGTCGTGGAAGTTTGGAAACTACCTTGGAAGGAAGGGCAGAGTGGATCAAGTCTGAGGAATCTAGACAAGCTGGAGGCTTTACATTTGAGGAATGGAATGCTATGGGGAATGTAAGGGGGTTGGTACCGAAAGGAGTAATCAGAAATTCCGATGGCAGTTATACCGAAAATACCCGAGCGGTAGATCCTTCTATTTATTGGGCACAAGTGGTTCAAGATGGGGGTGTAGCACGACCTTATATTTATGATGGTTCTTACGTGAAGATGAGAGAGATCACATTAGGTTATAGAATTCCTTCTTCGCTAACAGCAAAATGGGGCATCAAAGATGTGCAGATTGCCGTGGTTAGTAGAAATCCGTTCATCATCTGGAAGAATGTGCCGAACGTAGACCCAGATTCGAATTACAATAACGGAAACGGACAAGGCTTAGAATACGGCTCTCTACCTACTCGAAAAAGCTGGGGTTTCAATCTTAATTTTAAATTTTAAACAAGTTTAGATTAAAAAAAATGAAAAAATTATCATATAAATTACAGCTTGTGCTTACCCTAGTCTTATTGGTCGTGGTAAGTTCATGTAAGAAGTTTGGTGATGCTAACATAGATTCAAACAGATCTAGTGATATGGATGCGTCATTATTGTTGTCAAACGTACAGCTTCGTTTTTCGGGAGATTTGGAGGTGAACGAAAAATTGAGTACCTGTTTAACCATGCCTATGGTTCAGCATATTGGGGGTATCTGGTCAAACAGATATGGCCAATTCTATATCTATTACCGCTTGTATTTGTCGTCATTGTGGGACTATACTTATCGCAATGATGTGATCAACATTGTTGATGCGGTAAGAAAAACAAGTAATGATCCATTAAAAACAAACCTGAATGCGATCTGTAGGATCATGAAGGTATATGAGTTTGCCCGTTTAACCGATGTTTATGGAGATATTCCTTACAGAGAAGCTGGCAAAGCCTATTCAGAGGGAATTGTTAGACCCGCTTTTGATAGACAGCAAGATATCTATAACGATTTCTTTAAGGAGCTGACGGAAGCCTCAGCACAATTAGATGCCTCTAAGGACGTAGTGAAGGGTGATCTGTTCTATAACGGTAATATTGCAGCGTGGAAAAAGTTCGCGAATTCACTCCGTTTAAGATATGCCATGCGTTTGGTAAAAATTGATCCGGATAAGGCAAGAACGGAGGCTTTAGCAGCTTATAATGCAGGTGTTTTTGCCAGCAACGCTGATATCTGTTTAATGAACCACCAAGACGTGCAAAATATCTACGATGTTGATATGAGAGGTAATGGTATTTCTTCTTCTTTTACCCAGTCTGAGGTAGTACCGAGAGTAACCAGTACGTTTATTAATCAGTTAAATAGCACTAACGATCCTCGTTTGCCACATGTAGTAAGATATTATATCGATATCATTAACAGACCTTTTGATCGTTTGGATATCTCAGATCAATTAAGACCTATTATTGGTTATAATGGTGTAAAACCAACGGAATATGTTTGGGATGGCTGGATGAACCAAATTGATATCCAAGTTCCAGGACAGGGTACGGTTACTGCGGTTAACAACGATCAAAAAGCACAATTGGCCAATTTCCTGATCAGAAGAAATGCGCCATTTTTTCACATGACTTATGCAGAGGTTGAATTCTTATTGGCAGAAGCAACAGTAAGATGGGGATTAAATACTGGAGGTACCACGGCACAACATTATGCAAAAGGTATGGAAGCAGCTTGTCGTCAGTTAAGCTTGTATCCGGGCGGCCCATCCATAAGTACTGCCGATATCAATACTTTTACACAAGGAAATCTGTTGATTCCGGGTAGGGAAATAGAGTTGATCAATACCCAGTTATGGGTGGCGCTATTGTTAAATGGTCCAGAAGCTTACGCCAACTGGAGAAGGACAGGCTACCCTGCGTTAACACCTTCAATTACACAAGAATCTACCACTACTGCAATACCTAGAAGGTTTGAGTATCCGATATTAGAATTGGAACAAAATGCCAAGAATGTGGCTGTAGCTATTACCAACTTAGGTGCGGGCGGAAATTCTTGGACAAACAGGGTATGGTGGGATAAACCTTAACATATAAGATGATGAAGAAATTATTAACGTGTTTTAAGTTATATGCTCTCTTTTTTCTGCTGTTTGGCTGTGGTAAAAGTCAAGTGGTGGCAAATGAGCCAGAATTGCCATCAAAAAAAGCTAAAAGTGATGTTGCCGTTGTGGGCTATATGTTTAGCTCTGGCAATCTAGATACCGAGTCGGCCAAGTTGAATTTTGATAAGATTACCCATTTAAATGTGGCTTTTATTAATCCAGATGCCAATGCAGTGTTTGCGCCAGTTTTGGGATTGAGCGAAGCAGTTAAAAGGGCACATGGTAAAGGCGTAAAAGTATATGCTTCTTTTGCAGGAGGAAGTCCTCCAGAGCATTTGAAAAATCTGCTTAAAGCCGACAAACGTAGCACTTTGGTAAATGCCTTAGCCGATTTAGCTACCCATTACGATTTAGATGGTATTGATGTAGATTTGGAGGGCAGCTTTATCGACGAAAATTATGAACCATTTGTAGTTGAATTGCATACTGCACTCAAAGCTAAAGGCAAAGAAATAACCGCCGCAGTTGCCACTTGGAATGGGAATACGATTTCTGACAAAGCTTTGGTGCTGTTTGATAAGGTACACATCATGTCTTACGACCAAACGGGGCCTTGGAATTTACAACGTCCTGGTCCGCATTCTACTTATGAAGTAGCAGTTAGCGATGTTGCCTATTGGATGGTTACTCGTTCAGTTCCGCCGGCAAAGTTGACATTGGGTGTGCCTTTTTACGGTTACGGTTTTGGTCCAAATATCCAGAGTGATATGTCATATGGTACCATTGTAAGTACTTTTCCGAACTCAGAAAATCAAGATGAGATCACTGTTCCTGATAAGGGAACGATGTACTACAACGGTATTCCAACTATCAAGAAAAAAGTACAAATGGCAATGGATAAAAAATTGGGTGGCGTAATGATCTGGCAGCTTTTTGGCGATGCCGAAGGAGACAAGTCGCTACTGTCAACAATTAACCATACTATTAATCCTAAGTAATTCATTTGTTTATACCTAATACTAAGAAAATGAACAAAGCAAAATATTTACTGTTACCCGTTTTAATGCTTTTACTCTTTGCTTGTAAAAAAGAGGAAACTAGTTTGGACGATGATTTCCATCCAAGAATATTTGGAAGTACGTTCAACACGCCAATGCGCATCATTAACGAGGGGCAATCGACAACATTTAATGGGTTAACGTTCTCACCAAATCCAAAAGGGCAGGCTAGCATTAGTTGGAAAGTAAATGGTACGGTAGCTTCTACAGATACTACTTTTACCTTCGAACCAGCTCAACCAGGTGTTTATGAAGTAAAATTGGAAGCTTCCTTTAAGGGGCAAACAGCCACCCGCATTGCTAATGTGGTGGTAAACCCAACCACCTATACTTTTAAGCCTTATACCAGTGTGGTGATGCCATATATTACCCCAACAGGATCTGTAAAAGATTTAGATTGGACTACCATCACCCATATTGCTTACAGTGGTGCAAGAGTTATACCCGATGGCACTGTTGACTTTACGACAGGGAACGTTGGCCAACTGGCCGATGAAATCGTGGCCAAAGCACACATCAATGGTGCACCCGCAATTTTGGGGGTTTCGGGTAGGTTGTCTGGAGCTGATGGTTGGTCTGTATACAATAGCAACGACTTTGGAAGTGTAATCAGTAATCCATCGCTTAGGGCAACGCTGGTACAGCAATTGGTGGCTTATGTTGCCGCAAGAAGATTTGATGGTATAGATATTATGATGACTGATGTTGGAAACGATAATTACGCAGTGGTACAGGCAAGTTTAGCGGGAGTTGGAAGTTTGATCAATGAGTTAAAGGCAGCACTTCCGGCACAGGCAATTGTAACAGCTACGGTTGCCGTAAACTGGATCCATTGGGATTACAGTAGTCTTACAGCTGCAACATGGCTTAATGTAAGGGCATTTGAAAACGGTATTCATGTAGGGCCTGGAGCACCTTTGGGGCAGCCTTCGCCGTTAAGCTATATGCAAGATGGTGCTAATGTTTGGAAAACTACCAAAGGTTACCCAGCAGATAAGTTAGTGATTGGTATTCCAGCATTTGCTTTAACTTATAGCGAATTAGATGCCAATGGAAATAATTTGAGTTGGGGTTCTTATGCATACGTACCTTACAAAGATATTGTTCGTGCCGATGCCACTGCACCTCAAAACGAGTTCACCAATAAAGTAGGCAAAGGTGCTTATTACAATGGAATACCGTTGGTTACCCAAAAAGCGCAGTACATCAAAACAAATGCCTTTAAAGGTGCCTATATATGGGGTGGAGATTTCGATGCCTCTGGTGATAAATCATTAATCAAAGCTATTTCTCAAGTACTGAAATAACAAAATAAGGATTCTTCATGGTCTCAAAGGAAACGATATACAAAATCGTATGGGTTTCCTTTGTGCCAAAAAAACAGTGCTAACCAGATATTAAATGTCTTTTTATCAATGTGTTGTTGATGATTTTGATGCTTTGGTTACATGAGGATAAATGAAAGTGGGTTTGCCCACATATTACGAATTGCTAAATAAAAAATATTGAATTTTGAATAAATATTACCTTTTACCCTTCCTCATCATTTCCTTATTATCCTGCGCTAAAAGCGTGGTTAATACCTCTGGCAGCGAAAAGAAACTTGCACCGCAGTATGGGCATTTGACCCATACGGTAAACTTTAGTGGTTATACTTGGACCGTAAAGAAACCTAGAGAAACACAAGGTCCTGGACCAAATCATTGGGGCGGCGAAAATGTATGGGTAGACGAAAACGGCTGGTTGCATTTACTGGTAAAAAAGAATGAGAAAACTGGAATCTGGGAATGCGCAGAGGTGGCCGCAACGCAGAAATTTGGCTACGGAACTTACCAATGGAAAATAGAAGGTGATATTGCTCATTTGAATAGGAACATTGTGTTGGGACTATTTAACTACTCTGGTAACAACATGTATGATGAAATGGATATCGAAATTTCTAGATGGGGAAACGATGCGTGGCCCAACCTGAATTATACCATCTACCCGGCCAGTGGAAGAACCGATGCGACAAGGAAAAGCCATACCAAATTCATGACCATGGATGGAACAAAGAGTACCCATCGGTTTAAGCGTACAGCTAGCGAAGTAGTGCTGAAAACCATTAAAGGATTTCGTGATGATGATACAGACCTCATTGAAACCAAAACCTTTACCAATGTCGATGTACCGTTGAGCACTTTGGCCATGCCCGTTTACATGAACCTTTGGCTGGTAGACGGTAAGGCACCGTCTGACCAAAAAAGCGTAGAAATTATTATTAAGGAATTTAAGTTCACGGCATTATAATGTCGCTATATCAATTGTTAAAAACCAAAATTTATGAAAAAGAAAAGTGTAATTACATCGCTGTTATTCATTTCAACAGTAGGCTCATTTAGTGGCGTTTTTGCCCAAGGAAAATGGAAGGGAGAAAGCAATGATGCTTTTAAATATACCTTCTCAGAAACATCGGTCAATAAAAAGGATAAATTAAAGAGTGAAGCCGAAGTGAAACAGTATGTTGCAGGTACAGAAAGTAAAGCTGGTTTTTTGCCTGCGCCTTCATCTGGCTTTGCAAAAGTTTCTATCGAGCCTAACACAGGAGCTTCGTTCAGCTATTCTGGTAAGGGTGAAGAAATGAAGCTGAGAACGATATCCTCGTCATCTAAAGCAACGTCTACTGGTCCTGCATCTATCAGCAAATTTTCGGTTTATGGGATCAAATCATCCGCTGTTGCGAGTTTGTTTTTCACCTTAGATATCAATGGTTTTGCACAAGATGGAGAAATTATGATTCCTTTTGGTAATACCCCAGCTAACTCGGGAGATAACACGGTGACCTTTAACAATGCTAAGCAAATGTCTGAATGGTGGGATAATGAACACCTTTTCGGTGCTATCAAACTAGATGTTTATGATGGTGTATGGATGGCCTACAGTTATAGGAAACCAAGATCTGGAAAATTAGATACGCAGGCACCTAAGTTCGAGGAACTGAAAGCATCTACGCCTTTTATTAAGGGGAAATCGCACCGCGTAGAAATTTACAGCAACAACTCAGAAGCTGACCAAGTGTATGTTCGCGATGGAAAAACATATATTGTTGCACCACAAACTTATCAATGGTGGGTAAATGATAGCAGGGTAGTTCGTGATCAAGAAAACTACAATTTTCCGGCTACTGGAGAAACACCTAGAGGCACTGCGATCAATAGCTTTTCTATCAATACATCGGGCAGTTCAAGACCAGTAGCCAATGCACTAGAGGTGTCGGTTAGCAATATTTCTGCTCATCACGTAGAGTAAAATTCACTAAAAAACTAAACCAGCTAAAAGAATACAATATGAAAAGAAAGCTACTTTTACTTACAGTCTTCACCTTTGGACTTAAAATAATGGTACACGCACAAGGTGTTTGGGAGAACCAAAATGCCACGAAGTTTATTTACAGTTTCGAACGTACAGCCGGAAACCCTGGTAATGGTTTGCCAACGTTTGCAAG
Organism: Flavobacteriaceae bacterium PS02338; assembly: GCA_029959615.1. Taxonomy (GTDB): domain Bacteria; phylum Bacteroidota; class Bacteroidia; order Sphingobacteriales; family Sphingobacteriaceae; genus Pedobacter. The sequence continues at coordinate 328,010 of JASCOD010000002.1, forward strand.
CGGCGCTAGTGCTGTTCAGTCTATTGCTAGCAATGGCGGTCCCGCTGCATTTTTGCCATTTCCTTCGTCGGGCTTTGCAAAAATAAATTTTCCAGCAAACAGTGCGGCAAGTACCACCTTTGATGGAACGGGTGCAAATACAAAGTTGGTGTACAAAACAGCCGCTACCAATGGAAGTACAGGCCCGTTGTACGACGGATACAGTAAAGTTGCATTGTACGAGAATACCGAAACCTCTGCGGTGACAAGTATCTCTTTTACCTTAAAGCCAAATGCTACAACGGCATCTGGTAGGCTTTTTCTAGTATTTGGAAATACCCCAACGGGAACTCCAGATGGCAATAACATTTATAGCGGAGCAGATTTTTTGGAGTACTGGACCAATGGACAAAGTGTTTTTGGTGGGCTTAAGTTTGATTTTTATACTGGAGCTTTTCCTGGTTGGGGCTATAGGAAATCTGGGCTTGGAGATTATGGCTTTCAAGAAATAGTTTACGACGAAAATTTCACTTCACAAACCGGTACGCCATTGACCAAAGACGTGGAGAATGCTTTTGAAATTTACTGCAATAACTTTTCTGGACCCGTAAATTACGTAAGGAATAGTACCTCTTACACCGTAGCAGCTGGTGCATATCACCTTTGGGTAAATGGCAATCAGAAAGCAATCATTAGTGGTGGTGTGCCAAATTATAATTTTCCAGCAGCTAGTGGCGAAAATACAGCAAATGCAGCGATTAACAGTATTTCGCTTATTGGTGATTTAAACTCAAACGACCTTAACATTACCGTAAGCAATATCGAAATGGCTTATGTGGCCACCACTACACTTCCGGTTACATTTAGTGCTTTCTCAGGAGAGCGTCAAGCTAAGGGCGTACGCTTGAATTTTGCAACCTCTTCAGAACAGAATAACTCCCATTTCGAAATACTACGTTCTTCGGATAACAGCAATTTTGAAAGTATTGGAAAAGTAGACGGAAAAGGTACTGCGGCACAATATTCATTTTATGATGCGGAACCTCATGAGGGTTACAACTATTATCAACTAAGACAGGTAGATAAGAATGGTAAATCAAGTTTATTTGATAAAGTGGTTGCAGTAAGTACGAGCTTGGCTAAAAGTGATATTGCAATTATTAGCTTAGCGAACAATCAGTTGACTTATAGCGTATCAGCCAATAAAACTTCAAATGCTGTAATGAAAATTACGGATGTTACGGGAAGAACAGTTGCAACTCATCAATTATCCTTACAAAAGGGGGTAAACGTAAATAGTGTAGCACTACCTCAAACCAGTGGTGTATATGTGCTTACGGCATTTTCAGATGGCGCCGCAAAAAGTATCAAGTTTATTAAATAGAAAAAAAGGGTAGCAAATTTTAAGGAATTGCTACCCGTTATCCTAATTATGTCCAATATCAAGCAAATCAATAGTTCCTCCAGATTAATAGCCATAGATGCCTTTAGGGCACTAATAATGGTGTTGATGATTTTTGTTAATGACCTATGGACATTAATTGACATTCCTAAATGGCTAGGTCATGTTGCTGCTGATGTAGATGGAATGGGTTTAGCAGATTTTGTGTTTCCCGCCTTTCTATTTATTGTAGGTTTATCAGTTCCTTTTGCCATTGAAGCGAGGAAGAAAAAGGGAGATACTACATTTAAGATCGCTTACCATATTGTCATCAGAACCATTGCCTTGTTGGTTATGGGTATTTTTTTGCTTAACGCAGATACGTTCCCTCAAGATGCGGTTATTTCGAAACCTGTGTGGACGATACTTTCAGTACTTGCCTTCTTTTTAGTTTGGCTTAACTACCCAAAACCAGAAGGGAAATATGTAATCGTATTGAAAATTCTGGGAGTTGTTTTATTGATTGCATTAGCGCTGATTTTCCGAACAGAAGACACCGTGATTACCGCAATGGAAATACAGTGGTGGGGTATATTGGGTTTAATTGGCTGGGCTTATTTTACCGCCTCCTTTGCTTATTTATTTACTGGCGGAAACCATAAAGCCCAATATGTAATACTTTTTGTTTTGTTGTTGATTAACTGTTCGGCTTTTTTAGGATGGTTGGCTCCAATTGATCCCATTAAAGATAAGGTTTGGTTTGTTGCCGATGGCGCTATGGCGGCCTTTAGCATGGCTGGAATTGTTACTGCATTGGCCTACAAACAAATGGGAGTTAATGATAAAAAGTTCTGGATACTCATCCTTGGCTTAGCAATAGTACTCATCCTATTCGGTTTGGTTACCCGTTCCATATGGGGGATTTCTAAAATCAGAGCAACACCTTCATGGGTAAGCATCTGTTCGGGATTGAGCATGTTGTTTTTTCTCAGCATAGTGTATATCACTGATGTGTTGAACGTGAAGAAATGGTATACCTACATTAAACCAGCAGGTACAAGTACTTTAACCGCTTACCTTATTCCTTATGTGCATTACGCCGTTTTTAGCGTGATTGGTAGCCAACTACCAGCGGTACTTAGGACAGGAAACCTAGGTTTGCTTAAATCTTTTATTTATGTATTAATCATAGTAGGTATTACAGGCTATCTCGAACGAAAAAAACTACACCTTAAAATATAGATATGAGCCATATTTTGCGCCTTTTGCTACCTTCGGTATTGCTTTTGAATTGTTGTTATGCACAAACATTTGTTGCTGACGATGTAAAGCTAAGCTGGTATATTGTAGCAAACAACTACAAAAACAGTAACGAAACCTTATCACAGCTTACTTTAGAGAACCGGGGTAAAGCTCATATTCCGGCCAAAGGTTGGACCATCTATTTCAATGGTAGCAATCAGAGGTTGCAGAACAAGGACGAAGCACCCGTAGTGATCGAACAGGTTAATGGCGATTATTTTAAGCTTTTCCTGAAACCTAATTTTAAGGGGATTGCACCTGGAGAAAAGCTGCAGGTTTTTGTGCTGTCCAGAGAACTGAAAAACTATACAGACCATGCCAAAGGTTTTTATATTGTGTTCGATCACAACACTTCATTGGGCATTCCGATTAAATATATTACTGCGTCTTCGGTAGACTATACAGCAAAGGAAAAACAATTGGCAGCTAAAATCTATCAAGAGAATAGCTTTATTAAAGATGTGCCTTTAGCACAATTGCCGCCAGTTTTTCCAACGCCTAATCATTACCAATATGGTGTGGGTTCTTTCACGCTAACTGCTGCGGCTAAAATTGTCGCCAATGCAAAATTTAAAAACGAAGCCAATTACCTAGCGTCGGAATTAAAAAATGTATTTGGAAAAGCTCCGTTGATTGCTACATCAGGTAGGAGTAGTGTGCTCTTACAATTAGATCAAACGATAAAAAATGAAGGCTACGAAATCAAAATTACAACTCAAAGCGTCATCATAAAAGCAGCGAGTAACGCAGGCATATTTTACGGTATACAAAGTTTGAAAACGATGTTTCCTCCAAAAACTTGGGCTAGTAAACAAACTTCTATTCAGCTAAAAGCGGTAACTATAAAAGATGCGCCACGCTTTGCCCATAGAGCTTTTATGATGGATGTGTCTAGAAATTTTCAGCCTAAGGCACAAGTCCTGAAACTGATTGATCTTTTGTCTTTGTACAAAATAAATGTGCTCCACATGCATTTTAACGACGATGAAGGTTGGAGAATAGCAATTCCAGGCTTGCCGGAGCTTACTGAAGTTGGCGGAAGAAGAGGCCATACGCTTAATGAAGAAGATAGGATATTTCCAGCCTATGGCTCTGGTCCCGATGTAAATAATGTGACGGGAACGGGCTTTTTCTCACGAAGTGATTATATAGAAATATTGAGATATGCTACCACAAGACACGTACAAGTAATTCCAGAGTTTGAAACACCAGGACATGCGAGAGCGGCCATTAAAGCTATGAATGCCCGATATGCTAAATTCATGAGTAAAGGGGATAGCGTTGAGGCAAAGAAATATTTGTTGAGGGATTTGAGTGACCAGTCTAAATATAGGTCGGTACAAGGATGGGATGATAATGTGATCAATCCAGCTTTGCCTTCGGTATATACATTTCTAGAAAAAATAACCGATGAAATTATCAGCATGTACAAGGAGGCCGCTGCGCCAATAAAAACCATCCATTTTGGCGGCGATGAAGTACCAGAAGGCGTATGGGAGAAATCGCCTGCCGTGAAGCAATTGATGGCAAAAGATAAATCTATTGAAAATGTAGATGAGATGTGGCACTACTACTTTAAAAAGGTAGGACAGATCTTAAAATCACGCAATCTTTACCTATCGGGATGGGAAGAAATTGGCATGAAAAAAACATTGGTCAACGGCAAAAAGCAAATGGTACTGGATCCCAGGTTCATCAACGAAAATTTCCATACCGATGTTTGGAACAACCTTCATGGCAATGAAGATTTAGCCTATAAAATGGCCAATGCAGGTTATAAAGTAGTGTTGACCAATGTAACCAATATGTATTTAGATTTGGCCTATAATGGCAGTTACAATGAGCCAGGTCAGTATTGGGGTGGTTATGTGGATGTAAACAAACCTTATGGTTTCATTCCTTACAATTATTATAAAAACCAGAAAGAAGATTTCTTGGGAAACCCTTTGAAAGCCGGATATTTTGATGGCAAGGAACGATTGACTGCTGAGGGCAAGAAAAATATCATCGGCATACAGGCACCACTTTGGAGCGAAATCATTAAAACCACGGAACAGTTTGAGTATCTTTTGCTGCCTAAATTATTTGGTTTAGCAGAACGAGCTTGGGCTGTAGACCCACAATGGTCTATAGAGACGGATTCTGCAAAAAGCGAAAGCTTATACCAGAAAGATTGGTCGGTGTTTATGAACACACTTTCAAAGAAGGAACTGCTTCGTTTAGATCATTATGCTGGTGGCTTTAATTATCGAATTCCTACAGCGGGTATAGTTACTGAAAATGATATGATTAAAGTAAATACACAGTTTCCAGGTTTTAAGGTACGTTATACTTTGGATGGAAGCGAGCCAACTGCCAATAGTCCAATTTATACGCACAAAACTTCAAATCAAATTCAACTAAAACTGAGAGTTTTCAATAACGAAGGCAGAGGTGGGCAAACAATAACTTATCAAAAGTAAAAGATGAATTAATAGAATATGTACACTCGCTTTACGGCGAGATAAAACGGAAAACAATGAGATATTATGCTAAACAACTAAGTGTGTTGGTTTCGTGCTTTTTTCTAGCAGCAACAACTTGTTCGTGTCAGTCTAACGGACCAGAAAAAGTAGAGCCAGAAAAAGAAATTCTAGAAAAAAATGCGGAAGGAAGAGCTTTCAGTAAGGAACCAGTTTGGGCAGATGAATTTGATTATACAGGAAAGCCTGATAACAAAAAATGGGGTTACGACATAGGTGGCGGAGGTTGGTACAACAATGAAAAGCAGTATTATAGCAACTTAGAAGAAAACGTAAAAGTAGAAGATGGTAAGTTGAAAATTACAGCACTACATCAAAGTTTAGGTGGCGAAAACTACACTTCTGGAAAGTTAATCACCAAAGACAAGTTCAGTTTCTTATATGGCAGGGTAGAAGTGAAATTGAAGGTTCCGAAAGGTAAAGGTACTTGGCCAGCGGTATGGATGTTACCTACAGATAACGCCTATGGTTACTGGCCAAATTCTGGGGAGATCGATATCATGGAGCACGTAGGCTATCAACCCAATAATATGCATATCACCATCCATAATAAAGCTGCAAATGCAAAAGAAAACTTAGGGCAAGTGGTAAATAAATACAAATTGATACCTACGGCTACCACTGCATTCCATGTATATCGCGTAGACTGGACACCCGAGGCTATTAGAGGCTATATAGATGACCAATTGTTATTGGAATATAAAAATGATAAAAAGGGATTTGAAACCTGGCCTTTTGATAAGCGTTTCTATCTTCTACTAAACTTAGCTATTGGCGGAGATTGGGGAGGTATTGAAGGAATAGACAATACTGTTTTTCCAGCCGTTTATGAAATAGACTACGTAAGGGTATATAAGATGGTGGAATAAAGGATGCAAACTCAGCGGATGGCGAATTTAAGACAAAAAAGCCTTTAGCGTAATGCTAGAGGCTTTTTTGTCTTAAAGTTTTTAGCCTACTAAATTCAAATCACAAAGAAGTTTGTTCTCCCTATCCATCGTAAGTTCCTTATGTCTTACAGCCCAAACTTCCAATTGTCGCCAAACTGGGATCAATTCTTCGGAAATTTTTGTTAATTGATAATCTACTCTTGGCGGTACTTCTGCATAGACCGTACGTTTTACCAGACCGTCTTTTTCTAGCTCACGTAATTGCAGTGCAAGCATGCGCTCGGTAATTTCGGGGATAACTCTTTTTATTTCACTAAAACGTAATTTACCTTCTTCTAATTTGCACAAAATCAGTAGTTTCCATCGTCCACCGATTTTGCAAATAGCGTACATTAAATCACATTCCATAATTACTTTTTCATTCAGCCTATTAGTTGAATTTTCTTTTCTTTTTCCCATTACTTACAAATTTGTTAGTACCTAACAATTGATTGTGTACCGTACAAAAATAATGATTGAAAGCTATTTTCGCAGCTCATTTTAAAAGAATTGTTAGGTATGAAAAAATACGCTTACATTGGTTGCCTCGGATTTTTGGCAGTCATAACAACAGAGTTTGGTGTCATTGGTATTCTACCCCAAATAGCGGAACATTATAAGATCAGTATTGATAAGGCTGGATATTTGCTAGGTGCCTTCGCCTTGGTGATTGCACTAACAGGTCCATTTATGACCTTATTGGCTTCGGGTTTTGATCGAAAGAAAGTAATGTTTACTGCCATCTCTATTTTTCTCGTCACTGGTGTGGTATCTTCGTTTTCTCCTCCATTTTGGTTATTAATGCTGGTTAGGGTATTGCCAGCCTTTTTGCAGCCTGTCTATATTGCAACAGCTCTGTCCATTGCTGTTTCCCAAGCAGATAAAAAAAAGGAAAATGAATTAATGAGTATTGTATTCAGCGGTGTTGCATTAGCAATGGTTACTACTGTTCCTTTTGCGACTTTGATAGCAAGCTTATTTTCTTGGGAGTATTCTTTTGTCGTTCAGTCAGTTGTTAGTATCGTTGCTTTGGCAGGCATTTATTTCGTATTGCCCCCCATGCCGGTAAAGGAAAAGAAATCTTCTGGTAGTCAGTTAAAGATCTTAACCAAGCCCTCTTTCTTAATTAGCACTGCTATGAATTTTTTCATGATTACAGCTTGGTTCTCTACATATAGCTATTTTGCCGAATATCTGAGTAAAGCAAAAGGTATGGATAGTACAATGATCAGTTATATGTTATTTGTTTTCGGCATTATTGGTGTTTTTTCCAATTGGGTTGCAGGTAAAATGCTTAATAGGAATATTGCAAAGACTACCGCCTTTTTCCTTTCAGGGACTATTTTGATACCTATACTGTTACATTTCTCAGATGGAAACATGATGGCAACTGTTGTCGTTATTGGAATTTGGGGTTTTCTTTACTCTCCAAGCTTTTTAAATGCCTCTACCTACATGATTTCATCGGTTCCCGAAAGTTTGGAATTTGCTAACAGCTTAGCAACTTCATTTGGTAATTTGGGTGTAACCTTGGGAACGACTGTGGGTGGTTGGATAATTATTACTAAAGGTGTTGTTTATAATCCGTGGATAGGGCTTGTTTTTGGAGTTTTAGCTTTCCTTATGATTGGATTAAGAAGTTTTCTTGAGAGGAAAAAAAGGTTTCAATTGAAATCAATTGATTAACAACTGTCATTTAAAGTTTTTTAAGGCGGCAATTCTCAACTTAAAAATTGTCGCTTTAAAAATTGGTTGATTATAGCTCATCTTCCAAGCTTAATGAATATACATGCTTGATTTCATAGCATGAACAAAATAACATCCTCCATAAATAAGATAATAAACAAAAAGCCTATTCTTGGTATTTTGAAATTGTAGTTTTGCTTGTTAGAATCCAATATATCACAATCTAGCAAATGGGTAATCTTCTCTAGTATTTGATTACTGAAGAAGAATTTACCAGTCTGCAAAGTATATTGCTATTGAGAACGTTGATTTTGTATCTCTTGAAAGGTCGTTTATGAAAAAACTGATGAATATAGATGTCAAGTCCGCTATACTTGCGGCATATGGCTATTTTAGAAATTTTGTCCTTAGTAGTTCGGTTGGAGTATTTACTGTTACGAAATAGACGCCAGACGGTATCTGTATAGGTAAATGAAGATCATTAATTCCATAAGATACCTGATTAACTCCAGTGTAGAGCTTTCGGCCATTCAAGTCAACCACGTTAACAACTGCGTTTCCTTGAGAAGAAGAATTAAAAGAAAGCTGCAGTAGTTGCTGAGTTACTTTTATCACTTTCAGGCCAGCTATATTCATATTGAATGCTATCGAAATAACCTTAGATTGTTCACTTTCACCATTAAAATCTACTTGTTTGAGTTGGTAGTAATTGGTGCTGTTTTGTGGTCTGCTATCAAAAAATGAATAGTTTTGGTTAGATGATGAATTTGCATTTCCTTTTACATCGCCGATTTTAACGAAGTTTTTGTTGTCAGTTGCCCTTAAAATCTCAAAATGAGAGTTGTCTGTTTCAGAAGAAGTAGACCAATTTAGTGCAATTCCAGTTTGCTTTCTACTGCCATTGAAAGAAGTAAGTTTTACTGGTAAAGTAGTTTCTGGTGTAGTGCCCGGCGTAAAAGTAACACTTCTGAATATGGTGTTGTTAGGGGCTGTTGCCAATACAGTTGGAACGTTTGCTGTGTTGGTTATGGTAGAACCCGCGGCGTTTAAATCAATTATTTTCAGCAATTGAGAGGGAACTGTTGGAGACGCTAAATTACCCCATGTGGTAGCATATAGCTCAATGTTTGCACCTACTACTTTACCCGTAACGCTTTTTATTCCATCAGTAACTCCAGGTATTTTTATTACTCCTTTTGCTACCCAGACATTGTTTTCCATTTTATACTTGTGTAAGCCGGCATCTGCCAGGTTAGCACCATCATTAACTGCATAAATGATGTTTGGCGCTCCGCTTCCGTCTGAGGCAAATAGTACAATCTGATTGATATTCAAAATACCTGATAAAGCAATGTCTCCCGATCTGCTAGATACCGCTGTAGTAGGTAAGCTATTATAGTAGGTTACATTGGTGGAATTGTTTGCGCAAAACAAAGTATTGTTAAAAATAGTATAACTACGGGCATTTCCTACATAGCTATTGATCAGAGTGGCACTTGAAGAACCTATGGTAGAATATATTACTCCTCCACTTAAAATTGAGCTATAAACTGCATTCCCGCCATTTAGGGCGATCGCTGCCCTCGCCGGAGAACTTCCCGCAAGCGTTGTAGAAGTATTAACTTGTCCGGCAGCGTTTATTAATCCCACAACTTTTATGGTACTATTGGTAACTGTAGCGCCAGTTTCCTGATCGTAACCTATAATTGCCAAATGATTTCCATCTGGGGATAAACCAGACATGCCCTCAACTTGAAAAGCAGACGCACTAGATCTCATAATGCTCGTTAGTCTATAATTACTTCCAGTGGTTGAAACTGGAATATTCAGACTCATTGTTGGAGTTGTCTGATCTAGTGAGGAGGTGAGGTATTCATCTACAAAGACAGCAGAAGTTCTGTTATTGGTAATCGTTGTTCCGTCACCAACTCTATATACGGCAAGTCTGCTGGGGGTAAATTGAGATGAGGCACTAAATGCGATAGCACATAGTGAGCTAATAAGTAATTGTTTTTTCATACGGGTTATTTTGGTTAAAGTCTTAACATATCACCAAATTGCACAACAAGTGGATGGTATTTTTTACGTGCCATTCCAAAAGTTCTATATTGGTTATACATTAATCAAAATTACCCGACCGATGGAGAATGAAGGGATACTATTGTCCAATTCATTTGATAATTTAGTCTACATCTACAATTTGGTAGCTTTTATTCCGATAAGGATTTTCTTATCTTGCTATCTTTAAAGCCGTAACCAAATAAGCCATAATGACATGAGACATCTACTTCTTTTGCTGTCGCTCTTTGTTCTTTCATTTAGATCGAATGCCCAAAAAACGATCACAGCTATCCAACATAAAGATCTGATGTTTGAACAGACTTTGAAGATCACGCAAGATCAAAAAGGTTTTGTTTGGGCTTCTAATCGGTTTGGAATCGATAGGTTTGATGGTTACAATGTAAAGCATTACGAAATTCCAGTGCTTACCAACGCCAATCCGGTAAGGTATATCAATGTACTGGCCGATGTTAAAAAGCAGATCTATGCCTATACCAGTAATGGCGTAATTTATCAGTATCAGCAAGCAAAAGATGCTTTTGTGTCAATTGCTAATCTAAACTTATATATCAGAACAGTTAGTCTGGACCAAGATGGAAGTATTTGGGTAGGTACAAATGGCCGTATTGGCCTATTACGAGAAGGGAAAGTTTTGTTGATCGAAAAGCCAATCCTTAAGGGCTTATTGGTGAAGAACATCATTAATTATTCCGACAAGCAAAAAATTATTGTTACAGACTATGGTTTGTTCTGGTTAGATGTTCCTACCCATCAGGTGTCTCACTTCTTTAATAGTGAGCAACAGAAAAGCTTTAATAAAATTCAAATAGAAACAGCTTACTGGGATCATGAACAGCAAACTTTATGGATAGGTACGGTAAGCGGTGGTTTACTTGCTTATCAATTAAAATCGCAACAACTAAATGTGGTTTCAAATCCTGTTGGAAATCAGGCAATGATGATGTGCATTGCTGAGCTGAATAGTAAGACTTTGGTGGTAGGCACAGATGGTGCAGGAGTTTTTTTGATAAATAAAGCAGAAAGAAGAGTAGTTGACAGATTTGGCCAGTATGATACTTCAGAGCATTTGAGTGGAGATGCGATCTATGATATATTCAAAGACAAAGATCAGCGTGTTTGGATTGCAACTGATGGTGGAATTAATCTGATGGAAAATCCTTTAACAGGCTTTTATGTAGAGTTTAGACACGACGATAAACCTAATGTGATCGCTAAAGATGTGGTGACTTGCATGATGGAAGATATTGATAAAAATAAGTGGTTTGGTACAAACGGGGGCTTGTCTGTGAGAGATTTCAAAACCAAAAAGGTCTCTTTTCCGCTAAAGTCATCTTATATACTTTCTCTTTATCAGGCTAAAGACGGATTGGTTTGGGTAGGCACTTACGGTGCAGGGGTTTATGTCCTCAATACAAAAGGAGATATACTGCATCATTATGTGAAAAACAATACTGAAAATGCTTTGGCAAGTAACTTTGTATATGCAATTATTGCTGATGATGAGGGGAATATATGGTTGGGTGGTAAGAAGGGGATGAGCAGTAGATTTGATATCCGAACCAAGCAGTTTAGTCCCGTAGCTTTAAGTCAGGTCAACCATTTTGCCAAAGACACAAAAGGAAACATCTTAGCTGCAACAGAACTGGGCTTATTTGAGATCAATCCCAAAAACCTCAAAGTAGATCAGCATCCAATTACCAAAGCCTTGCGCAGTAAATATATCTGTGATATTTATTTGCAGGGAGATACCGTGATGTGGTTAGCTTCATATGGTGCAGGCCTAGTACGCTACCAAACTAAATCGGGTAAAATAAAATATATCAGTACGGGGGCAAAGAATGCGCAGGAAATTACTTACAGTCTAGTAGCAGATGATAATGGAGTGCTTTGGTCTACCAGTAGGGATAAAATTTCATCGATCAATACCCACACCTTAAGTGTGAAAAATTATCCCAAAAAACTGATGCCAATGAGCATGAGTTTTTTTCAGACTGCTAGAATGAAGAGTAGTAGCGGAGAGATTTTTTTCGGTGGAACAAAAGGCTTCGTTTCCTTTAATCCGCAGTCTATTTCTACACGAAGTTATGCGGAGAAAATAGTGTTTCTTAATTTCAATCTATTTAATAGGGAGGTGAAAGCTGGCGAACAAAATTCTCCCTTAGCTTTACCGCTAGATCATACCAAGTCGATTACTTTACAGCATGACCAGCATTCTTTTTCCTTAAATTTTACCACTATTAATTTCAGTCAGTCGGTAGAACGCAGGTTCATATGGAAATTAGATAACTTGGATAAAAATTGGGTAGGGCCGTCGGTAGAAAATACAGCCAATTATACCAATTTATCACCAGGGAAGTATCTTTTTCATGTAAAAGCAATAGGAAATAACAACGAAACCTTAGATGAAAGAACAATAGAAATCATAATTAAACCTGCATTTTATAGCACATGGGCGGCTTATGTTTTTTATGCTTTGGTAATCGCTGGCTTAGTGTATTGGTGGATGAGACAAACCAAGACCAGGGCATATTTAGAAAGTTCGTTGGCGTTTGAGAAAAAAGAGAAGGAAAGGACTGCAGAAGTGGTGCAGTCTAAGCTTGATTTCTTCACCAACGTATCGCATGAGATTAGAACGCCAATTACGCTTATACTGGGACAAACAGAGCAGTTGATGAATGAAGGCAATGTTAAGCCTCCCTTGCAGCAGAAACTAAAGGCTATTTTTAAAAACGCAGCTAACTTGGGCAATTTAGTGAACGAGTTGTTGGATTTTAGGAAACAGGAACAAGGTTATGCCGAGTTAATTCGAACTAAAGTAGATTTGATTGCCTTGTTGAGGGATACTTGCGAGGGTTTTTTAGCATTAGCACAGCGCAACCAAATTGAATTTAGCTTTAAGTATCAAGTGCAAAGCTTGGTATGCTATTTAGATAAGCAAGAAATAGGTAAGGTAATCAACAATTTATTGACGAATGCTTTTAAGGCATGTGTGGCAAATGACCAGATTGAATTAAGCGTAAAAACTGAAGGTGAAGAGGTTTTGATAACAGTTAGTGATACGGGAAAGGGAATTCCTAAACATCAGCTAGCACATATTTTCGATCCGTTCTATCAAGTAGAGCAATCAGCTACACCTGGTACCGGTATAGGTTTGGCGATTTCTAAAAGTATTGTCGAATTACATAATGGCCATATTACCGTTTCTTCAACCCTAAATAAAGGAAGTGTCTTTACCGTGAGGCTTGAAAAAAATACAGATTTGATGAAACTCGACAAGAGTAATGGGGAAGATTTGGTAGAAAATATAGAAGAGGATTTAGCAGTTGATACACCGGTTGAAACATTGATAGCAGAGGACGAATTGCAACATCAGAAAACTTTGTTATTGGTAGAGGATAATGAGGAACTAAGGGGCTTTATGTACGAAATTTTGATGCCAATGTTTAAGGTGCATTTAGCAGATAATGGAGAGAAGGGATTGGAAATTGCAAGGAAAGAACAACCAGATTTAGTAATTAGTGATGTGATGATGCCTGGTATGTCTGGAACTGAACTATGCACTAAGTTGAAGCGAAATTTTGATACTTGCCACATTCCAGTGGTATTGCTAACGGCTAAATCTACAACGGAAAATCAATTGGAAGGTTTACGCACTGGCGCCGATGATTATATTACCAAGCCGTTTCATACAAAATTACTGGTACAACGCTGCAATAACTTGATCAATGCCCGTCAGGTGTTAAAAGCCAAGTATTTTAACCAGACTGGCTTGGCACAGCAGCAAGAAGTAGCTACCACTGATATCGACAAGAAATTTATTGAAAAAGCTACATTGTTGGTCGAAAATCATCTTCATGGCGAAATTGATGTAAATCTTTTTGCTTCAGAAATGGGCTTGAGCAGGTCTTCTCTCTTTAGTAAATTAAAAGGTGTAACTGGGCTCACTCCGAATACTTTTATATCAAATATCAGATTAAAGAAAGCCGCGGATATGTTGGCAAATTCTCCAGAATTGAATATTAGTGAAATAGCCTATCATTTGGGATTTAGTAGTCCGAGATATTTTAACAAATGTTTTAAGGAACTGTACAGCTATGCACCCCAAGAATACCGCAAAAAGCATCGTGAAACCAATTAAAATTACCTGTTGGATTATTTTATCATCTTCTTTGGATAATCTTATCAGCTTGTTTAATGGTGTCTAGTCTAAGTTTGTTTGTGATTATTGGAACCAAATAATTCAATAGTCCCTAACCAAATATTTAAGCTTTTATGAAAAGATCAATACTGCTACTTTTAGCCTTGATTCTTTCTCTTACGGTAGAACCATTATTGGCGCAAACCAACAACGGTTACATTGCGGTAGAGGCAAGACAAAATGCCAATGACCTTAGATGGGGAAAGTACAAAGCGGTTACCGTAAATCACCTCAAAGACTACAAAAATCAACCTGAACAGCCACTTTCTAAATATGGTGGTTGGAAGGTTTGGAAGCAAAAAGCAACGGGCTTTTTTAGCACTGCTTTGGTAAATGACAGGTGGTGGATTATTGATCCAGAGGGATATCCTATGTTGCACATTGGAGTGGTGGCGGTTGAAGCCGGAACTTCAGAAAACCAAAAAAAAGCATTTCAATCGAAATTTCAGAACAAAAGAAACTGGGCAGCACAGGGCGCACAAAGTTTAAGGCAATTTGGTTTTAACGGTGCGGGTGCTTGGTCTGATGTAGAAGCATTGAAAACTATTGAGCAGCCACTAGTATATACGGTTATTATATCTCCAATGGATAAGTATAAGAGAGCACATTTGCGTAACTATGGAGGGAAATATGAGGAAGCTGGTTGGCAAGGCTATCGCTATGATTTGGCAATGGTTTTTGATCCAGAATTTGATGAGCATATTGCTAGAGAAGTAAAAAAAGTAACTGCTTATAAAAATGATAAATACTTATTGGGTTATTTTACAGACAACGAATTGCCTTGGGTTTTTGACGCTCTAGATAGACACCTAAAACTGCTTAAAGAAAACGAAGCCGGTCATATCGCAGCAAAAAAATGGTTAAAAAAGCGTAAAGGTGCTCGGGCTGAAATAGCAGATATTACTGATGAAGATAGAGAAGCTTTTACTGGTTTTTATTTTGAAACCTATATGAAGAAAGTAACTAAAGCATTAAAGGCCGAAGATCCCAATCATCTTTACTTGGGGTGTCGTTTCAATCAATTTAACCAAAAACAGGAATTAACCAATCCAACTATTTTTAAAATTGCGGGAAAATATATGGATGTAATTTCCATCAACCATTATAGGAAATGGCAGCCAGAGCAAGTACAAATGCAGCAATGGGAGCAATGGTCGGGTAAACCTTTTCTCATTACAGAGTGGTATGTAAAAGGCGAGGATAGTGGTTTGCCTAATGAAACTGGTGCTGGTTGGAATGTAAAAACACAAAAGGAGCGGGGTTATTTCTACCAAAACTTCACCTTGGAATTACTGAAAAGCAAGGGCTGTGTAGGTTGGCATTGGTTTAGGTATATGGATAATGATCCTAGTGATTTGACAACAGATCCTTCCAATAGAGATTCGAATAAAGGTGTTGTGAATAGTAATTATGAACCTTATGACGATTTATTGAACGAAGCCGAACAGGTGAATAAGCAAAGCTATCATTTGATCCAATATTTTAAGCAACAACAAACAGACGCAACTAAACAGCACAAATGATAAACTTACTATGCAAGAACAAAACAATATGATTCAACGATTTTCAGCCAAAGTAGCCTTAACGATTTGCAGCTTATTGCTTGTCTTTACGGCTGCCAATGCGCAAACTGTAAAAGGTAAAATCATCGATGATGAAAATCTGGGCATGCCAGGCGTTAATGTATCCTTACAAGGAACTAAACTAGTCGTCCTGTCTGATAGTTTAGGTAATTACAGTATTACTATTCCTGCCCAAAAGACTAATCCAGTTTTGGTTTTTTCGATGCTTGGTTTTCAAAAGCAGGAAATAGCCATTAATAAAAGATCTTTTATTAACCTAAGGTTAGTTAGGGAAATAAACGATCTGAGTGAAGTGGTGGTGATTGGTTACGGAACTGTGGCCAAACGAGACTTAACTGGCGCTGTAGATAAGGCAGATATTAAAGAAATGCAAAAGGCCTCGGTGTTAGGTTTCGATCAGAGTTTGGCTGGTCGTGTAGCTGGTGTAAACGTCGTTTCTGCAGAAGGAAGGCCTGGTGCAGAAGCGGATATTGTAATTAGGGGAGCAAACTCGTTGACTCAGAACAATAACCCGCTGTATGTCATTGATGGATTTCCTGTAGAAGCTTCTTTAAGTAATGCCATCGATCCAAAGGATATTGAATCCATTGAGATTTTGAAGGATGCTTCGGCAACAGCAATTTACGGTGCTAGAGGTGCTAATGGTGTAGTGATGATCACAACAAAAACAGGAAAGGATGCAAAACCGGCTATCAATTATGATGGTTTCTATGGCGTACAATCTGTGCTTAAAAAAATGGATTTGATGGACGGCTACGAGTTTGTGAAATTGCAGGGAGAAGTTTTTGGCCCAGAAAGTATGGAAGATAATTATTTCTTTGACGGTAGGACCTTAGAAAATTATCGAGGTACGGGAAAAGATTTTCAGGATGAGATGTTCAGGACAGCCGCCATGCAAAAACACGGACTTTCTATCATGTCTGGAAACGATGGCACTAAATATAATCTTTCGTTTTCTTATACAGGACAAGATGGAGTAGTGCTTAATACTGGTTTTGATAGGATACAGGGACGCTTTTCTTTAGATCAGGATGTGAAAAAGTGGTTAAAAGTTGGTGCTAAATTAACCTACTCTAGAAGTAAGTACAGTGGCACTTTTCTTTCAGATGGAACCGCTACTTACAACATTCTTCAAAATACTTGGGCTTACCGTCCAGTTACGGGCTCTAGTGAGTTCGATTTGTCAAACGATCTTTTTGATCCAATTCTTAATGCTAACGATAACTTTAGGATTAACCCTGTGGTTGCCGTTAAAAATGAACAGAATGATAACATCTTTACTTTCATGATGGCCAATGGTTACTTAGAAGCCAATATCCTAAAGAACCTGAAGTTTAGGTCTATTATCGGTTATTCTAAAAACAATATCAGAAATGATATTTTCAATAACTCTCAGAGTAGAAGTGGTAACCCCCAAACCTCTACCTTAGGTGTAAATGCGGGGCAGATGTACGATGAGAAATCGAATTGGCTCAATGAAAATACACTAACCTACAATATCAAGAAAGGACAACATAAATTTGATATAATGGGTGGTTTCTCGTTACAGTACGAAGACCATTTGTACAATTACACCCGTATGCAGCAAATTCCTTACGAAACTTTGGGAATGAGCGGTATGGATCAGGGTACTTTCTATTCTATGCAAGCCTATCGTAATGATTGGCGTTTAATGTCTTACTACAGCCGTTTGAATTATAATTACGCTAGCAAATACTATGTTACTGCTACCATGCGTGCCGATGGTTCTTCAAAGTTTTCGCCTCAAAATCGTTGGGGATATTTCCCTTCAGCATCCTTAATGTGGCGTTTTAGTAGTGAAGAATTTATGAAATCGTTAAAGTTTATTAGCGATGCCAAACTTCGTGTAAGTTGGGGCGCCACTGGGAATAACAGGGTAGGCGAATATGCTTCTTTGCCACAAATTACTGCGCTGAGACCAGATCGTTACTACTTTGGTGGCGAATTGATTATTGGCAGTGCCAAAACGGTAATGGGTAACCCAGATTTGAAATGGGAAAGTACTTATATGACCAATGTTGGTTTAGATGTAAACATGTTCAAGAACAGGATTAGCCTAACGGCAGAAGTTTATCAGAAACGTACCAAGGATTTGCTGTTGAATGCACAATTACCAGGTTCTTCGGGTTATCTAACTTCTTTTAAAAATATTGGAGAAGTAGAAAATAGAGGCTTAGAAATTACATTGAACACGGTAAACATCAAGAAAAGAGATTTCATGTGGACTTCCAATTTTAACATCTCTTTTAACAGAAACAAAGTGATTTCCTTAACTGAAAACCAAGAAACTTTGGCTACGTCAGTTTGGTGGGAATACAATCGTGATAGCCAACCAGCTTATATTGCTAGAAAAGGTGAACCAGTGGGTTTAATGTTTGGTTTTGTTTACGAAGGAACCTATAAACCAGATGAATTTACACAAACGGGAAGTACCTACTATTTGAAAAATAACATTGCTTATCCAGGTTCTAGGGCAAATGTTCGTCCTGGAGATATGAAGTACAAAGACATTAACGGCGATGGGATTATTGATGCGAACGATAGAACGGTAATTGGCAATGGATTTCCAGTACACACAGGTGGTTTTAACAACACTTTCACCTACAAAAATTTTGATTTAAGCGTGTTCTTCCAATGGAGTTATGGTAACGACATCCTTAACGCTAATAAATACATGTTTGAGCGTTACTATATGCCTCATTCTAATATGTACGCCTCTTATGCCAACCGATGGACAACAGAAAATCCAACCAGTGATATTCCTCGGGTAAATGAAGGTTCTGGCAGTTACTATTCTTCTTATGGTATTGAAGACGGATCTTATCTGCGCTTAAAAACAGTGGCATTAGGTTATAATTTGCCATCAAAAGTATTTGGTAAATCATTCCTGCAAAGTTTAAGGATGTACGTTTCGGCGCAAAACCTTTGGACTTTAACCAACTATTCTGGCATGGATCCAGAAGTTTCTACAAGAGCAGGTGCGCTTACACCAGGCTTCGATTTCTCGGCTTTTCCGAGAGCTAATACCATCACTTTTGGTTTAAATATGAATTTGAAATAGCATCAGATATGAAAAATAGAATAATATTATTAAACTTATTTGCTGTGTTGTTATTGGGTAGTTCTTGTAAGAAATTCTTAGAAACAAACCCTAAAGATTTTTTATCGCCAACGAATTATTTCCGTAACGAGGCCGAAGTAAAAAGTGCATTGGGAGGTATTTACGTAACGCTTGGCAGCGAGTTTACCTATGGTAGGCACATGGTAATTGACGGTGCCATGGACGATTTGGGCTATTGGAACCAAACAGAGGTCAATATCATTGATAGGTTAGCAAGCTGGAATTATACTTCTGCACAACCACAGATTATGATGATGTGGCAACGCCTATATGAAGGCATTGAACGTGCAAACGTATTACTTGAAAATATCGATAGGGCAGAAATGGATGAGGCCAAACGTGCTAAATACGTTGGTGAAATTAGATTTTTAAGAGCTTATTATCACTATCTGTTAACCGATTTGTGGGGCGATGTTCCAGTACGCCTAAAATCGAACCAAACTGTAACAGATGTAAACATTCCTCAAACCAGTTCGAGAGAGGTACTGCAAATGGTGGTTGCCGAAATCGAGGACGTAATCAATACCAATAGTTTGGAATTGGCATCGGCATATGGTCACAGTAGTAGAGTTAGTATTACTGTAGCTCAAGCAATGCTGGCTCGTATTTATCTAAAAATGGCTGGTGAATCATTAAAAATTGCAGGTTCTTACGAAAAGGCACTTTTTTGGGCTACAAAAGTGCAGGAAAGCGGTTTGCACAAGCTTAACCCTAATTATGATGAAATCTTTACCAATCACTCGAAAAACCTCTACGAAACACAATATCGTGAAAGCATGTGGGAGGCAGATTTTACAGGTAACCCCACTACAGACCCTGGTAAAGGCGATAAATACAGTTGGATAGGAGTAACCAATGGGATCATCTGTTATGATGAGTCGGATGCGCTGGGCTATTCTTATGGCTACATCCGTATTAGGTTAAAGCTTTGGGATTTATTTGAGGACACTGACAAAAGAAAATATCGCAGTATTGCGCCGCATAGGTATAATGTAACCAATGGTCAGCCATTTAACCAAAAATTGACCACCTTCACGGCAGTTGCCGATCGTTGCGCTGCAAAATGGCGTAGGGAAGAAGAGATCTTGCGACCAAAAGTGAAGAATAATAACGAAACCAATTTTCCAATCATTAGATATTCGGATGTGCTGTTGATGCTTGCAGAGGCAGAAAATGAAATCAATGGAACAAGTACTATCGCCCTTGAGGCCATTAATGAAGTAAGGGTACGTGCAGGTGTAAGGCCTTATGCTATGACTTCGGGTACTGGTGTTATTACGCTAACAGGGCCAGATGATTTGCGACAAGCTATCAGGGATGAAAGGGCTAGGGAGTTATGTTTCGAAGGAATTAGAAAGCATGATTTAATTAGGTGGGGAATTTTTGAACAAGCTATGCAGCAAGCGGCTGCAGAACCTTTCCTTTCTGCAAATACTGGAAACGGAAGGACTGCTAATGCTCAACAGCGCACCACAATGGCGGCAATTGCCAGCAAAATGACTGAGAAATATAGGTTATTCCCGATTCCTCAAAAAGAGCTCAATCTTAACAATCAAATTAAACAGAATAGATTTTGGTAAACGATAAGTTATGAAGAAATTTTTAATAGCTATATGGGGAATTTTTGCATTGGCGTCTTGTAAGAAAGATGACCTATCTACCCCAGAATTTAACGTAAGTGTAAATACTGAAAACGCAACGCAAATAGAAAACGGCATTCCAGTTTTTAAAGTAGGCAGTAGCGTGAGATTTAATTTAGATGGCTTAGCAGATATGATTACTTTTTATTCGGGAGAACCTGGGATGATGTACCAACATCGAGATCGAATCAATATCCAAGGTTTGCCGTATTTGCAGTTCAATACACAAATGGAAAATGGAAATATGCCATCTGGATTTTTCCATGTGTTGCTGTCTTCAGATTTTGTAGGCTTTACAAAGGATAGGGTTCAAGATGCTGAAAATATCACTAAAGCCACTTGGGTTGAGGTGACCAATCAAGCGAACTTGCCAACTACGCAAACCACACAGCTGTCTCCAAAAATAGATTTATCGGCTTTTGTAGGTAAACCTTTGTATATCGCCTTTAAATACGATAGACCAGTAAATACAGATTTTCCCCGTTATCAGGTAAGAAATTTTAGAGTAGCTAATGAAGCTGATGGCACTGCCTATGAAATTGTAAATACAGGTAATGCAGGCTGGACTGCCTTTGATTTCAATGCCCGTGCTACAGAAGATCCGTATTTGGCAACTGGCGGAGGAACAGCTAATCGCATCTGGGACTTTAGGAACGCAATTGGCGATGATAGGATCAGTATTGGGTACAACAGTACTTTGGCAAGTAATGATTGGGCAGTTACCCGTGCCTTAGACCTTACTTCAATTACACCTGATGAGGGAAGGGGAATTAAGGCTTATAATGATGATCGATTGCGAGAATATCAGTTTGTTTACAATAAGACAGGGACTTTTACAGTCAGCTTTTTGGCTACTAATTCGAGCTATGAAAATGCGAAATCATCAGTAAAAGAAGTGAAAATTAAAGTGATTAATTAATTGTATAAACCATGAAACGTAAAGTAATTTTGCCGATACTCTTTTTAAGCATCAGCTTGCTGTTGGCTTTTGTAGCCGATCCTAATGAGCTTTCATTCATCAACCAGAACTTTTCAGCTTCAGAAAAGCAGTTGACCAAATTGTTGGATACTGCTAATCAGATTGATAGTTTATATCCTCGTACCACAAATTCGGAAGGTAGAGTAGTATTTACCAATATGTACGAATGGACCTCAGGCTTCTTTGCCGGCAGTTTGTGGTATGGTTACGAAGGAACTCAGAACGAAAACCTGAAAAATGAAGCCATCAAATGGACTGAAAAGTTAGAGCCGCTCAAAAACTTTACCGAACATCATGATTTGGGTTTTATGGTGTATTGCAGTTATGGTAATGCTTACCGATTGACCAAAAACGAAAAGTATAAAGAAATATTGGTACAATCGGCAAAATCCTTAAGTACCCGTTTCAGTGAAAAAACAGGTGTTATTAAATCTTGGGATAAGTTTGGTTCTTGGGATGGCAAAGGCCGCTACGATTTTCCTGTGATCATCGACAATATGATGAATTTGGAGTTGTTGTTTTTCGCTTCCAAAGTTACAGGTGATGAACGCTACAGAAAGATTGCTTTAAGCCACGCAGAAAATACCATGAAACATCAAATTAGAGCTGATTTTAGCTCATACCACGTGGTGTGTTACGATAGCCAGACAGGAAAGGTACTTTCTCGCGAAACCGTACAGGGTTATGCCAATAATTCTACTTGGGCAAGGGGGCAGTCGTGGGGCATATACGGCTTTACCATGACCTACCGCGAAACGCAGGATCCACGCTATTTAAATGTAGCAACTAAAATGGCAGATTACTACATTAACCACGAAGATCTGCCTTCGGATTACGTAGCTTATTGGGATTTCAACGCCAACCAAAACGGTTATACACCATCCATTCGTTCAAAGGCGAAGGAAATGCCAACCAATTATCGAGATGCTTCGGCCGCCGCAGTTACTGCATCAGCTTTGCTAGAATTGAGTACCTTTAAGGGAGTTGATGCTAAAAAATATAGAGCAGCAGGTGTGAAGATTTTGAAGAGTTTAAGTAGCTCGGCATACTTTGCAAAATATGGAACTAATGGAGGTTTTCTGTTAAGACACAGCGTTGGTAGCATTGCCCACGGTGTAGAAATAGATGTGCCTCTGGTATATGCAGATTATTATTATTTGGAAGCCTTGAACAGATATAAAAAGATATTGTCGGGAGCTTAAGCTAATTTATCATGAGAATTTTAACCCTTATTGTCGCTCTTTTTACGGCTAGTTTTGCTTTGGCGCAACAGAAAATAGATGTATCTAAAATTAAGGCACATCCAAGGTTGTTGTTATTGGCTGATGAAGAAAACGCCATCAAAAGCGAGATTAAAAATGATAAAGCTTGGGCAGATGTAAATTATGCCATCATCCAAGAATGTAATGCCATTTTACAGTTGGCGCCTATCGAAAGAAAAATGATAGGCAGACGCTTGTTGCAAACCTCTAGAGAAGCATTGAGGCGAGTGTTTTTCCTTTCTTATGCTTGGCGGATGACTGGCAGAGAAGAGTATTTCAAAAAGTGTGAAGAAGAACTGTTCGCTGTATCCAAATTTGATGACTGGAACCCCGAACATTTTTTAGATGTTGCAGAAATGACTTTAGCAGTGGCTATTGGTTACGATTGGTTGTATCCAAAATTATCTCAAAGCTCGAAAGATATCATCAGCAAAGCCATTATCGAAAAAGGTTTAACACCAGCTTTAAACCCGAAATACAATGGATGGCAACGAGGAAAAAACAACTGGAACCAAGTATGCAATACTGGAATTACGTTTGGTGCGTTGGCAGTTTTCGAGCAGCAACCCGAAGTTGCTACTCAAATCATAGAGAAAGCAATCCAAAGCATCAAATTACCCATGGCAGCTTATGCTCCGGCAGGAAATTACATGGAAGGCTATAGTTATTGGGCTTATGGCACTTCTTTCAACGTGTTTTTTATCAATGCCTTGGAGAAGATATTTGGTACTGATTTCGGTTTAGCTAATGAACCAGGGTTTCTACAAACAGCATTATTCTATCAGAACCTAATTGGTACTTCGGGTACACCTTTTAACTACGGCGATGCAGGTGGTAACGAAGGCTTACAACCTGCTATGTTCTGGTTTGCAGATAAGCTGAAAGATAATTCGTTGTTGTTTATCGAAAAGGAGTACCTACAAACTTCAAAATACAATGTAAAAACTAATCGCTTATTACCAGCTGCTATGATTTGGGGAAAAGGAGTGAAGCTGGGTGAAATGACAGCACCAAAAATTAATTTGTGGTTTGGCAAAGCAGAAAATGAAATTGCAGTGCTGAGAAGCGGTTGGGAAAAAACTAAAGATATTTACGTAGGCTTTAAAGGAGGTACAGCTTCTGTAGGTCATGCACATATGGACGCAGGTTCTTTTGTGCTAGATATGGATGGCGTAAGATGGGCTTCTGAGTTGGGTATGCAGCAATATAATTCCTTGGAATCAGCTGGTTTGAGCATTTGGGATATGAGTCAAAAATCACAGCGTTGGCAAGTCTTTCGTCTTAACAATCATTCGCATAATACTTTAACGGTTAACGGAAAGTTACACAACATGGTAGGCAATGCAAAATTGGTTTCGAAGTCTAATGAAGCAAATAATACCAATGCAGTTTTTGACCTTTCTCCAGTATTTCAGCCTGATTTACAGAAAGCACAGCGAGGAATTGCGATTATCGATAAAACTTATGTAACGATTAGGGACGAAATTAGTGCAGGAGATAAAGAAGTGATAGTGAGATGGGCAATGCTTACACCAGCCAAAATAGAAAATTTAAAAGGTAACGAAGCTATATTAATTAACAAAGGCAAGCAATTGAAATTTTACGTAGAAGGTTTAGAGGGAGTGAAACTACAGACGTGGAGTACCGATCCGCCACAAAATTACGACGCCCCCAATCCTGGAACGACTTTGCTTGGCTTTGAGTTAAAATTGCCTGCCAATAGTATAAAATCTTTCAATGTCGTATTCGTTACTGCTGACGGAAAAACAATAGATAAAGCGAAATTAAAACCACTATCAAATTGGTAAATATGAAGACAAGAATTTGGTTGTTATTTCTTCTCGGTTCACTTGCTACAACCACAAAAGCTGACGTAACCTTACCCAAGCTCATCAGCAATGGTATGATCCTGCAACGAGATCAAAAAGTAAAGCTGTGGGGTTGGGCATTGCCAGGAGAGGAAATTCGCATAGAATTTAACGGACAAACTTTAAAAACTACCTGCTCAGAAAATCAAAGATGGGAAGCAATCTTAGCGCCAATGAAAGCTGGCGGCCCGTACCAAATGACTATCTCTGGCAAAAATAATATCATTTTAAAAGACATCCTTTTAGGAGATGTTTGGTTATGCTCTGGCCAATCGAATATGGAGTTTTTGCTATCTAAGTCGAAAGAACTTTATAAGGGAGAAGTAGCAAATTCTACGAATAACCAGATCCGAGAGTTCTCAGTTAAAAGCTCGTCTAGTTATGCTATCCGTAAAGATGTGCTGGATGGAACTTGGAAAAATGCTAATCCGCAAAATGTGTTAGGCTTTAGTGCAGTAGGTTATTTCTTTGCACTTAATCTTTATCAAAAATATAAAGTGCCAATTGGTATCATCCATTCTAGTTTTTCGGGTTCACCTGCTGAGGCTTGGATGAGTGACGAGGCCCTACAAAGCTATCCTCATTATCTGAAAAAAGCCGCTCCCTACAAAGATGAAGCCTATGTAAAAAGTGTCTTGGCAAAAGATAAGCAAACGAACGACGATTGGTTTGCCGAAATGAACAAGAATGATAAAGGTTTAAGTGGTAGAAATCCAATTTGGTCTAAATCAGATATGGATGCTGCCGATTGGAAAAGCTTAAAGGTACCAGGTGTGTGGGAAGATCAGGGTGTAGAAGTGGATGGGGTAGTTTGGTTACGTAAAAAGGTAAACGTATCGGCTGAAATGCTTATAAAGTCAGTTTTCTTAGAGCTTGGTTTAATTGATGATATCGATTCTACGTATGTGAATGGTAAATTCATCGGCACCAAAAACAATAGATATTTAGCTCGTCGTTATGAAATTCCACAAGGTTTGTTGAAAGAGGGTGAGAATACGATTGTAGTTCGGGTAGTAGATAAAGAAGGTAAAGGTGGAATTATTGCTGGAAAGCAATATCGTTTGATAAACGAAAATAAAGAAATTGACCTGTCAGGCGATTGGTTATACAAAGTTGGTTACACGATGCCAGCTATGCCAGTGAGTACTTTTTTGCGCTTAGATTATCTGCCTGGCATCCAATATTACAGCAAATTACAACCGATAGCTGGCTATACGATCAAAGGAGCAGCTTGGTATCAGGGCGAAGCCAACACTGGAAAACCAGACGAATACAGAACTTTGTTGCCGGCCATGATCAAAGATTGGCGTTCCCTTTGGGGACAAGGCGATTTTCCTTTCCTCATTGTGCAATTGGCCAATTATATGGCACCGCCAACAGAGCCACAAGAAGGTGGTTGGCCAAGGTTAAGAGAAGCACAGCAGTTTGTGGCTAACACAGTGCCTAATGCAGGTTTAGCGTTAGCTATTGACGTAGGCGAAACAAATGACATTCATCCCCTAAATAAAAAAGATGTAGGACACAGGCTGGCATTAAGTGCGTTTAAAGTGGCTTACGGAGATAAGAATGCCGAAGATCCAATAACACAATACGATAAAATGAGTATAGATGGAAACAAGATTGTGGTCTCTTTTAAAAACTTAAATAAAGGCTTGCAAGCCAAAAATGGAGTATTGAAACAATTTGCCGTAGCAGGGGCTGATAAAAAATTCTATTGGGCCAAGGCAATCATTAAAAATGGAAAGGTAGAAGTATGGAGCGACAAGGTAACGCAGCCAATTGCAGTGCGTTATGCTTGGGCCAATAATCCCGAAGGAAGTAACTTATATAACCTAAATGGCCTGCCGGTAGCGCCTTTTAGATCCGATAACTGGTAAATCAAAAAAAGAAAGGAACCATTCACATGATTTGTAAAAACAACATCATAAGGACTTTTATTGCCCTAACTTTTCTAGGGCTTGGCTTAGTTTCTTGTAAAAAGAAAGCCACTGAGGAGGTAATTACTCCACAAAAGGAAATACCTAAACCTGATGTGCAGCAAGTCGTGGCTGCTCGTGCCGTCAATAATTTTGAGTTTCTAAAAGGTGCAGATATCAGTCATGTAACTTGGATGGAGAATTCAAACCGATTCTTCTTCAATACCACAGATCAGCAAGATTTATTTCTGATGATGAAGGAACGTGGTTTAAATAGCATTAGGTTGCGAGTTTGGGTTAATCCAGCTGGGCCATCTTACTATAGTGGTATTGCTGATGTGGTGGCAAAGGCAGTAAGAGCAAAAGCGAATGGACTTTCAATAACCTTATCGTTCCATTACAGCGATAGCTGGGCAGACTTTAAACAACAAAATATTCCAGCTGCTTGGGCTAGTTACAATTTAACGCAAATGAAAACCGCGTTAGCTGCGCACACAACAGATTGTTTAAATGCACTGAAGGCAGTTGGTATCACTCCTAAGTTTGTGCAGGTTGGCAACGAAACAGATTACGGGATGCTTTGGCCAATGGGCGATATAAGGATTGCAGGAAACATGGCTAATTATGCGGCTCTACACAAAGCTGGGTATGATGCGATAAAAGCAGTAGATAGTTCAATTAAAGTGATGGTGCAATTTTCTGATGGAGATGATAACGATAAGTGCGAAGCTGTCTTGAACGGGCTAATTGCTAACGGAGCTACTTTTGATATGATAGGTATTTCAGTATATCCAGTATTGGAAACCTACGAACAGAATATAGAAGACAGCTTAGATAATTTGGAAACTTTGATCGCTACTTATAATAAAGAGGTGATGGTAGTAGAGTGTGGCTATTATCAAAATGATCCTAAACGGACAAGAGAAATGATTTTTAGGTTGTTGGATGGTGTACATGCTTTGCCAAACGAAAAAGGTTTGGGTGTTTACTACTGGGAACCGCAATATTACCATCGTCCGCCAATAAATAAAAGTACTTTCGATGCCACAACTAAAAGCCCTACGGTTGGCTTAGATGGCTTTTCTTTAGTGAAAAATCCAGGCTTTGAGGTAGATGAAACAGCAGCTTCTTCACCAGCACAGTGGCAAACTGCGGGCAGTAATCCAGATGCCAATTATTTGGAAACCAATCCACATACAGGAGCTTACAGATTAACGCACTTTAAGAATAGTGGCTTTAACGTACAGACCAATCAAACTATTACTGGCCTTACCAACGGGATGTATACCCTACAGGCTTGGGTAAGAAGCGGTTCAGGTTTGATAGAGAACTATCTTTTTGCCCGTGATTTTGGCAGTGTACAAATGAAAATAGATATTACACCAAGTGCAACGTGGACAAAACTTCGCATAGAAAACATTAACGTTACCAATGGACAATGTATCATTGGGCTGTACACCAGAGGCAACAACGTATACAGTAGCGTAGATAACTTCCAATTTTTTAAACAATAATCAAGAAGTGCTCAGTAACTAGTTGTCGGTAGTCAGTTTGGATGTACAAAATGAACGATTAACCAATTAACCGAATAAACAGTTAACCAAAATTAAAAATATGAAAAAACAACTAATTTTAACGGCTTTTGCTGCGCTAGCATACGCCAACAGTTTTGCTCAAACAACTCCAATTATAGCAAATGGAGACATGGAAATTTGGACGGCAGGTAAGCCATTCCCAAAACAGTGGGGTACTTTTTATAATATAGAAAAAGAAGGCGTTTTTTCGCAATCTGCCGATGCACATTCAGGAAAACTAGCTATTCAGGCTAATTTCGTTCCTCAAAAAGAGTTTGATAACCGTCGTTTTTATACAGCTGCATTTAACCTAGAGGCAGGCAAGCATCAGGTAAAGCTATTTTTAAAAGGAAATGGAGATATTCGTTTTATCGCTCTGCATAAGAAAGATACCAATGCAGCTGGTAAAAATAGCAGTACCAATATTGCTGGAACACCAGCTATAGGTAAACTTGACAACAAGGGATGGAAAGAATATACATTAGACTTTGATATTATTGATGCAGATAGCTACCAACTGACTATCTGTTTTAACGAAGCAGATAAACTGCTGATAGATGATGTGGAAGTCGTAAAATTAAAATAATGGTGCTATTTCTATGTAGTTTAAATATAGTAGATAGAACTCAGAAGTAATTAATGCTATATTAGAATCTTAAATACGAATTTATCTGAATTGCTGTATCATAACCTGCTATTTTAATAATCTTAGATCTTTTGTGCCGTGAAAAAAGTTGAACTGCTAATTCCATCAATACTGCTAGCTATATTAGCCTTAAAAGGTAAGGCACAGCAAAATATCTATCAAAAAGGATGGATTGATTTTAATAAAAATAGGAAAAAAGACATTTACGAAGATCCAAAACAATCGATAGATAAACGTGTAGCGAATCTACTCTCGTTAATGACTTTGGAAGAGAAAACCAATCAAACAGCTACTTTATATGGTTTTGGCCGTGTTTTAAAAGATGAATTACCTACACCTGAATGGAAAAAAGCCATTTGGAAGGACGGTATTGCCAATATAGATGAGCACTTAAACAGTCTCCCTTTTCACCCTAAGTCGGTTACTAAACATTCCTTTCCTTACAGCAACCATACATCAGCTATTAATCAAGTACAAAAGTGGTTTATAGAAGAAACTCGTTTGGGCATTCCTGTAGATTTTTCTAATGAAGGCATACATGGCCTAAATCACGATAGAGCTACACCTCTGCCTGCACCCATTAATATTGGTAGCACTTGGAATAAAGATCTAGTGAGAAAGGCAGGTTTAATGGTTGGTAGAGAGGGAAAAGCCTTAGGGTACACCAATATTTATGCACCAATTTTAGACCTAGCTCGTGATCCAAGATGGGGACGTGTGGTGGAAACTTATGGCGAAGACCCATTTTTGGTGGCAGAGCTAGGTAAACAGATGACTTTAGGCATCCAAGATAATGGTATAGCAGCAACATTAAAGCATTTCGCTGCGTACAGTGTACCAAAAGGTGGTAGAGATGGACACGCCCGTACCGATCCGCATATTGGTCCTAGAGAATTGCACGAAATACATTTGTATCCCTTCAAACGGGTAATACAGGAAACAGCTATTTTAGGCGTAATGAGCAGCTACAACGATTGGGATGGTTTGCCCGTAACCGGCAGTCCATATTTCCTTACCGAACTGTTACGTAAACAATATGGGTTTAAAGGTTATGTCGTTTCCGATAGTGAAGCCGTGGAATTTCTCCATACCAAGCACAAGGTAGCTGCATCACCTAAAGAGGCGGTAAGACTAGCTATAGAAGCTGGCTTAAACGTACGTACACAGTTCACTTCTCCAGAAGACTATATTTTGCCATTAAGAGAATTAGTTAAAGAAGGTAGTGTCTCCATGAAGACGTTGGACGAACGTGTTGCAGATGTGCTAAGGGTTAAGTTTATGCTTGGATTATTTGATGATCCTTATCGAAATGCGAAAGAAGCAGATTTAACCGTGCATACCGCTGCTGATGAAGAACTTGCCCTACAATTGAATAGGGAAGCACTAGTTTTATTAAAGAATGATAAACAAACATTGCCTATTCAAATCAAGAATTTTAAGAATATCTTGGTAACTGGACCGCTTGCTAGAGAAACGAATTATCAACAAAGTCGTTATGGGCCTTCTAACAACCAACTGACCTCCATTTTAGATGCAATCAAAAAATACGTTGGACAGCAAGTTAACATCAGCTACGCAAAGGGATGTGATATTATAGATCAAAATTGGCCAGAAAGTGAAATCATCGAAGCCTCACTTACTGATACAGAGCAAAGAGAAATTGATGCGACTGTGGCACAGGCCAAACTTAATGATATCATCATTGCAGTAGTTGGTGAGGATGAAAAACGTGTTGGCGAGAGTTTATCTCGTACTGGATTAAATTTACCAGGCAGACAGCTAAAACTTATTCAGGCATTACAAGCTACTGGCAAACCGGTAGTAATGGTACTAGTTAGCGGTCGTCCCTTAACCATTAACTGGGAGAACAGATATGTAGCTGCTATTTTACTTGCCGGCTTTCCAGGTGCGCAGGGCGGTAAGGCAATTGCAGAAACTTTATTTGGAGATTATAATCCAGGAGGAAAACTGACAGTGACCTATCCGAAATCAATAGGACAATTGGAGTTGAACTTCCCATTTAAAAAAGGATCTCATAACGGGCAACCTGGTGATGGACCAAATGGTTATGGAAACACTGCTGTGGTTGGTGCGCTCTATCCTTTCGGTTATGGATTAAGCTACACTTCTTTCAAATATCAAAACCTAACCGTTTCTCCACAACAACAAAATAGTAAAGGAGATATTGAAATTGGTGTAGAAATAACTAATGTCGGCAAATTTAAAGGTGATGAAGTAGTACAGTTATACGTAAAGGATTTAGTGAGCTCGGTAACCACTTATGATAGCATTTTGAGAGGCTTTGAACGAATAAACTTAAATCCTGGAGAAACTAAAAAAGTAAGTTTTAAACTAAACCCTGATCACTTGGCAATATTAGACAAAAACATGAATTGGACAGTAGAACCAGGTCAGTTTGAAATTAGGATTGGTACTTCTTCAGAGGATATAAAGTTATCGAAAAAAATTACGATTAATTAATTTGAGTTTACAATAACATCCGATATACTATAGCTGCATACGGTATAATAGATCAACTTCTTTAAAGTTTTCCACCGCTTTTCTGATAAAGCTATAAATTTCTATGGCCTCAAATCGTCATTCCTTTTTGCTATTGTAAACAATCTTTTATAATATTGCTGGCAACCAACTCTCCACCAATTTATAAGCTATGAACACTGGGTATTCTTCATGTACACTTGAAGAACTTCTTTTTCG
Organism: Flavobacteriaceae bacterium PS02338; assembly: GCA_029959615.1. Taxonomy (GTDB): domain Bacteria; phylum Bacteroidota; class Bacteroidia; order Sphingobacteriales; family Sphingobacteriaceae; genus Pedobacter. The sequence goes on from JASCOD010000002.1 coordinate 359,417, forward strand.
TATAAAAGAAGATGACCAGCGTGCGTTCGACGAGCTTTATTCGAGAACTTGGAAGCAACTTTACATTAAAACCTACAGCAAGTTAAAAATTGAAGATCTTTCTAAGGATATCGTTCAGGAGGTTTTTGTAGATTTTTGGAATAAGCGCCATGCTAGGGATATCCAAAACGTACAGGCTTATTTAATGCAGGCTGTAAAGTTTAAGGTTTTGGATGAATTTCGTAAATCTCGCTACGAATTTGTAGAGCTGGATCATTTCATCGAACAGATCAGAGATAGTAATGATGCCGATTCACAACTCATCTCAAAGGAGTTTTTTACAGCACTTAAAGCTTGGATCGAAACACTTCCTGCTAAAAGAAGAGAGATTTTTAAACTGAAGTACGAAGAAGGTTTAACCAATAAGGAAATTGCTGAGCGATTAGATGTTTCTGTTAAAACTGTTCAAAATCAATTGCTTAACTCTTCTGCTGAGCTTAAGGTTCTACTACGTTCAGCTCTTTTTACACATTTTTTACTTTTTTTTGGGACATAGGTAGACTTTCTACGACTACTAGTTAAAGGGAACCAAATAAACCTAAACCTGTATGTCCAAAAAATCTATTAAAAGTAGGTTTTTATCAACCATAGATAAATACTTAAAAGGAAAATCTACTCCTGAGCAAAATACGCTTGTCGATTATTTTTACGACTCTATTGCTGACGAAACCATTTCGGAAGATAAGCTTGCAGTGATTGGTGCGGATATCAAAAATAACATTGATCAAAATATCTCGGTTAAAGTGGTAAAACTCCAGCCACGTCGTTACACTTTACTAAAAATTGCTTCGTGTTTGATCTTATTGGGTATGGCATCCACTTATGTGTACCAAAAGTATTTTCATAAAGAAACCAGCTATAGCCTTGCTAAAAATGATTTGAGCTCGCCAGTAATTGTACTCAACAATGGTGAGAGTTACGATTTACGTGATAGCATGTTCAATGAACTTACCCACAAAGTGGAAGACAAAGGAGAAAAGGTCTTCGTATTACCAGAAGATTTTGCAAACAGTAAAACCATCAATCAAATTAAAAATCCTAGCAATAGAATTTTTGCTTTCCAGCTACATGATGGTACCAAAGCCTGGTTAAATCCTCATTCAACTTTAGAGATTTTACCAATTACAGATGGTAAGCGTATGGTGAAAATCGAAGGAACAGTATTGTTCGATGTTCAAAAAGTAAAAACTGTAGATAGCTACATGCCTTTTGTGGTAAAAACTACTTTGCAGACTATTGAAGTATTGGGTACCAAATTCATTGTCAATTCATTTGATAAAAGTAGTGAAGACTTACTCCTATTAGAGGGTAAAGTGAAATTAACCCACAACAATTACCATACTGCAATTATTCTTAAACCAGATCAAAAAGCCTCGTTACGTAGTACAGATCCACGAATCCTTATCACTAAAGCTACTGATGGTTACAAAGTAGAAGCTTGGCATAAAGGATTGTTCTATTTCGAAAATGAAAAAATAGAGGAGGTAATGGCAGAGCTGGCACAATGGTACGGAGAAGAGATCGTGGTTGATAAGGCCATTAGGAATATCCCGATTATGGGTATAATCAGTAGATACGAAAATATCGATCAGGTATTAAAGATGATCGAGATGACCAATAATGTAAAATATACGAGGAGCGGAGGAAAGATTTACGTAAGGTAAGCTTGCTCTAAACCAAAAGATATCAATCAACTAACAAACTAAATATAGCTTCAGATGCAAAAACAATTATTGCGGTGTAAAAACGCGGTACAGAACTCGCTGCGACGTGTCCTGAGACCATTGTGCTTAATGTTGCTTGTGAGTTTTATCAATGCTAACGTGGTGTGGGCCAGTCAAAAATCGATTTCTATATCGTTTAACAACCTCACCATTAAAGAAGTATTTAAAGAACTAAACCAACAAGCAGGACTAAAATTTATCTATTCGCCACTTGATCTCAATGAGCAAAAACGAGTAACTGGCACTTATAAAAATGCTACGATCGAAAAAGTGGTAAGCGATGTGCTTAACGGTTCGAATGTGACTTATGTAATTCAGGATAATACCGTAGTGATCAAGAAGGGAACTAAAGCTGTTTCTCCAGTTAAACAGGATAGAGTTATTAAAGGTAAAGTGGTAGATGACGAATCGAAGCCTTTGCCCAACGTAACCATTAGAGCTAATTCATCTAATGCAGCTACGCTAAGTGATCCAGATGGGAACTTCTCTATCAAAACTATTGATGCTGATACAGAGCTGAGCTTTAATATGATAGGTTTTACGCCATATATGCTCAAGCTCGATGAACAAACAGAATATCAAGTAAAGATGGCTTCAGTAGATCAGCGTTTAAACGAAATTGTGGTAGTAGGTTATGGTGTTCAAAAACGTAAAGATTTAACGGGCTCTGTATCGTCTGTAACTGCAGAGCAGATCAACAAAATGCCCACTACTAGTCTTAGCGAAATGCTGAGAGGTGCAGCTCCGGGCGTACAAGTTACCGCTGGCAACAATTCGCCAGGAGGTAGTTCTAGTATTTTAATTAGGGGTAGAAGGTCATTATCTGCGGGAAACGATCCGCTTTATATTGTGGATGGCGTGCCCACAGCAAGTATCGATGATATCAACGCTAATGAGATTGCTTCGGTAGAGATTTTGAAAGATGCTTCTGCACAGTCAATTTATGGAGCTAGAGCTGCAAACGGGGTAATTTTGGTAACTACCAAACGTGGTGTTTCTACTAAAACCAAAGTAAACGTAAATTCCTATGTTGGTTCGCAAAGCTTGTTCCGCAACTTCGAATTTTATGATGGTGAGCAATGGGCTGCGTATAGAAAAGAGGCCTTCTATAATGCTTATGGCTATTATGATGAGGAGGAAGCTTTTAGAGGCGTGATGCGTGATGTTTATCGTTCGAAAGATTATGTGAACTGGGAAGACGTCATGATCAATACTGCTTACCAAAACAAAAATGATGTCTTAATTCAGTCTGGTAGCGAAAAAACTAAATATGCTTTATCGTTAGGTCATTTTTACCAAGACGGTTTAGTACCAGAATCTGATTTCAAAAGGTTTACAGGAAGATTGAATATCGACCAAACATTGTCTAATACAGTGTCTTTAGGAGCTAATATTGCTTTCACTAAATCTTTCCGCAATATTGCTGATGGTAGTTTCAACTCTTTCATTACCATGCCACCCTTGGCAAAAGTTTACAATGCTGATGGTTCTTTAAGAGAGGACGTGACCGAAGCTGGGGAGTCGCACTATAATCCGTTATGGAACATTAATAATTCGGATAATTTGAGCATCACCGACAGGTTAAACATGAACCTTTTTGCCGATTGGAAAATCAGTAAGGACTTTGCTTTTAGGTTGAACAGTAGTTTGAATAATAGAAAAGTACAGGACAACACCTATCTGGGACGCAACCATATTACAGGCCGTAACAATGGAGGACAGGCAACTGTAGCCGAAAGTACCTACAACGATTACATTGTGGAGGCCATCCTAAACTATAACAAAGACATTAATAAACACCACTTTGATGCTACTGCAATGGCTAGTATCAACGGTATCCAGTGGAAGAGAATTGGAAACACAGGTTTGGGCTTCCCAAATGACGACCTTTCTTATAATGCCATCAGCTCTGCCAATACGTTTTCGGTTATGGCTTATGAATTGTCGGATAGGAAACTGCTTTCTTATATGGCCAGAGCTAGATATAATTTCGATAGCAAGTACTTAGTGACTTTGTCGTTAAGGGTAGATGGCTCGTCTGTTTTCGGTGCCAACAATAAATATGGTTACTTTCCTGCTGCTGCAGTAGCTTGGAGGTTAAAAGAGGAGGCCTTTTTAAAGGATGTAAAATTCCTAACAGATTTGAAATTGAGGGTAAGTTACGGACAGGTGGGTAACCAGGGCATCAGTCCTTACACTACCCTTGGCTTGGCAGATCGTTACCTGATCGAATTTGGAAATACCACACAAGTGGGATATTTGCCCAACTCGCAATTGGTTAATCCGAATTTGAAATGGGAGACTTCAACCTCTACAAATATTGGTATAGACTATGGCTTTTTTGGTGGAAGATTAAATGGTACCATCGAATACTATGATACCCAAACTACGGATTTATTGGTGGAGCGTTCTTTGGCGACAACCACAGGCTATTCGAGCCAATTGGTTAACCTAGGGCATGTACAAAATAGAGGCTTAGAAATTGCATTTAATGGAGCAGTAATCGATAAAAAAGATTTCAAATGGAATTTGAACGTCAACTTTACGTTGAACAGAAATAAAATTAAAAAGATCGATGGCTCTTTAGATGCGAACGGAAATCCGAAAAACGATTTAAATAACAGATGGTTCATTGGCGAATCGATGAACGTAGCTTACGATTACCGTTTTGATGGCATTTGGCAGCTCAATGATAACATTGCTGGGTCGCACATGCCAACGGCAAAACCAGGAAGCGTTAAAGTAGGCGATGTAAATGGAGATGGCGTAGTATCGGTGGATGACAGGGTGATTATACAAAGAGATCCGAAATGGTTAACCTCTTTAATTACCAGTTTTGATTATAAGAACTTCAATTTATCCTTAGATTTTTATTACCTGTACGGAGGCTATCGCTACAATTCGTACCTAGCTACTTTCGAAACTGGTGGAGATTTAACGGGCAAGAGAAACGGTATCCGCAGAAATTATTGGACTATCCACAATCCATCTAACGTGGCTCCAGCACCTAACATGGTGCAAACTCCAGCGTTTTTAGCAGCTTCTGCTTACGAAAAAGCAGATTATATCAAACTAAGGAATATATCGCTTTCTTATCGAATGCCAAAGAATGTGGTGCAAAAAGTTAAGCTCGACGATTTGAAGCTATTCTGTACCGTGAGCAATGTTTTTACTTGGACAGATGTGCAAGCCTACGGACCAGAACAAAATCCAGGTGGCTATCCAGAGCCAAGAACCTTGTTGTTCGGAATTAATTTTTCATTCTAAAAGAACAGAATTATGAATTGCCAAGATTTTAAACAGATGAAAAAAAATATCATTTATGCTTTATTGTTGAGTGCTGGATTGGTATCCTGTTCTAAAATATTAGAAGAAGAAAACCTTACCAAATACTCTTCAGAATATGTTTACAGTACTGAAGGTGGATTGAAATTAGCAACAAGTGCCGTTTATTCCTTGTTACGTGCTTACGCCAACGATACTGAAAATGCGACCATTTTTGCCCTTGAGAGAGGCACCGATCTTTCGGTAACCAATGGCGGTACAGGAAACTATTTCGGTATTTACGACCCTAATAATTTACGTCCTTCGTCTTCGCAGGTAGCACATATGTGGCGCACCATGTACCAAATTATTGGAAAAGCCAATGAGATTATTGCAGCTGGTGCAAAATTACCTGAAACAGCTGCACTAAAAGCAACATTGGCCGAAGCCAGATGTTTCAGGGCACAGGCCTATTTCCTATTGTATAGAACTTATGATAGGATTTGGTTAAATACAGAACCTACCACTTGGGAGAATGTAGATGCGCCTAAGAATTATAAAGCAGCTACTAATGCTGAGGTTTTTGCCTTGCTCTACAGTGATTTAGATTATGCCATTGCCAATTTACCTTGGAGATCATCAGAACCTGGTAGGTTTAACCAAGCAGCAGCTCGTCACATGAAAGCAAAAGCAGCTTTATGGGCAAAGGATTGGGATACTGCATTGGAACAGGTGGATAAAATCAACACTTCTCGTCAATATCGTTTAGTGACTTTAGATAGTGTTTTTAATGCAGGAGATTTAAATCACAGCGAAGCTCTAATGGTACAACAATGGAGTAAAAATCCAGGTGGAAATCTTTCAGAAAGCACACCATTGGGCAACTATTTTGCTGCTTATTTTATTGCTTCTTACAGAACTGAAATTGGTGGAACCGCAGAATATGCTTGTAGCTACGATAATTGGGGCTACACCTACGGAAGGTGTTTGCCTAGTCCGTATTTGTTTTCGTTGTACAATTCTTTGAAAGATAAAAGGTATAACTCGTTCTATATCCATCGATATAAGAACACTACACCTTCTGCTATTACCTACGGAAGTGTTACCGTAAATCCTGGAGATTACTTCCCATTATACAAAAGTGGTAACAAGAACAGGTTAGTTTATCCAGGATGTACCAAATATGGCGATATCTGGACACGTACACCCGCCGAAACAAGAAGCTATAAAGATTTGATTGTTTACCGCTTGGCGGAAACCTACATTATCGGTGCAGAAGCAGCCTTAATGAAAGGAAATCAATCCTTAGCGAAAGAATATTTTAACAAAGTGTGGATGAGAGCGGGTAATGATGAATTTACAGGCGCTTTAACCATCAAAGATATTATTGATGAACAGGCTAGAGAACTGGCTTTCGAAGGTGATAGATGGTACTTCTTAAAAAGGCTAGGCATTTTGATTTCGCAGGTACGCAACTATGCCGGCGATCCAGAAATTGCAGCCTCAATTGGAGGTAGAACAAGCTTGCCAGCTAATCCTCATTTTGTGAGATGGCCAATTCCAGAAACTGAAGTTATTAATATGGGAGCAGATAATTTCCCTCAAAATCCAGGTTACAACTAAAATTTAAGATAAAAGACATGAAGAAGATTATTTTTATACTGCTATTACTTACGTCGTTCGTCACTTATGCGTCTAAGAATCCAAGTACCTACGATATCTGTGTTTACGGAGAATCGGCCTCTGGAGTAATTACTGCCATACAAAGTGGTAGACTAGGAAAAAAAGTGGTGCTGATTTCTAAAAATTCCCACGTAGGTGGTCTCGTTACTTCGGGTTTAACTGCTACCGATATGAATAGAAATGATGTAGTGGGTGGTTTAACTAGAGAATATTACCAACGTTTATATACTTACTATCTACAGCCACAGGTTTGGGTAAATCAAAACCGTGATGAGTTTTTCGTGAAATCCCTAAAAAGGACCTATAAAGGAAAAAATGAAGATAGAAAAATGCAATGGGTTTACGAATCTAAAGTAGCGGAGAAAATCATGGTTGATATGTTGAAGGAAGCTAATGTGGAAGTCCTATTCAACGAGCGCCTGAAATTGAAAGGTGGCGTGAAGAAAAGCGGAAAACAGCTAACTGGTATCGAAATGGAAAGTGGTAAAATGATAGAGGCTAAAGTATTTGTTGATGCTACTTACGAGGGGGATTTGATGGCGAAATCTGGTGTTTCTTACACTGTTGGTAGAGAAGCTAATGATCAATATGGAGAAACCTTGAACGGTTATCGTATCAATTACGAAAAAGGTACAGACCTAACGCAGATTGATCCTTACATCATTGAAGGTGATAAAAAATCAGGTTTGTTACCTTACATCGATAAAAAAGCACCGAGCAAACAAGGAGCTAAAGACAAAAAGGTGCAGGCTTACACTTACCGTATGACTTTGACCGACGATCCAGCGAACAGGATCAAGATCGAAAAACCAGCGAACTACAATGTACTTTGGTACGAAGTTTTATTAAGACAAATCAAGTTAAACCCAAGCATCGAATTACAAAAAATCATTACGTTAACACCAATGCCAAATCGTAAAACGGATACCAATCACTTGGATTTCTTTGGTGCGAGTTATGATTATGCAGAAGCAAATTACGAGCAACGTAAACAAATTGAGCAATTGCACAAAGATTACGCCTTAGGGATGCTTTATTTTTTAGAAAACGATTCGAGAGTTCCAGAGCATATTAGAAAAGAAATGAGCGATTGGGGTTTGCCTAAAGATGAGTTTGTAGATACCCAAAATTTCCCTAACCACATCTATGTCAGAGAAGCGAGAAGAATGCAAGGAGAGTATGTGATGATTGAAAAAAACGTTACCAAAGAAGATAGAAAAGCGGCAGAACATGGTATTGGCTTAGGTTCTTACGCTTTAGATTGCCACTACGTTTCTAAAGTAATTGATGGCGAAGGTAAGTTACGTTACGAGGGGACCATCTTCAGACCAACTACGCCATATCCAATCAGCTATTATGCCATTACCCCTAAAAAGAAAGAAGTAACTAATTTGTTGGTGCCCATTTGTTTGTCATCATCTCACGTTGCTTACAGTTCAATCAGAATGGAGCCAGTTTACATGGTTCTAGGGCAGTCGGCGGCAGTAGCAGCAGCAATGGCAATAGATAATAATGTGGCTGTTCAAGATATTTCTTATGCTGATTTGGCCACTAAGTTAGAAGGGCTAAACCAAATCATCAAAACCCAATAAAACCTACAAATTATGAAGAATCAAATGCTATTTCTTTGTACGTTCCTAATCTTCAGTTTGGGTTCTTGTAAGGATAAATATGATTACCCGATTCCACGGAACTCTTTTGAGGAAAGTACTATACCACCTCCGGCAAAGGTAACGGTGGTAAAAGTGAATAACCAATGGCAGATGCAGGTAAATGGAAAAGAGTTTTACATTAAAGGTGTTGCATCTAATAACTATCATGATTTGGTTATTAAATACGGAGCTAATACTGCTAGAACTTACGGCGTAGCCACTAATACTAGGGAGATCTTAGATAAAGCACATGCCGCGGGAGTATATGTAAACTTTGGTTTGTATATCGGTAGAGAAACAGATGGCTTCGACTATAATAATACGACCGCAGTAAGCCAGCAATTAGAAAAAATGAAGCAGGATATTCTTCGGTTCAAAGATCATCCCGCACTTTTATGTTGGTCTATTGGTAATGAGGCCGAAGCCAGTTATACCAATACCAAATTGTGGAACGCGGTTGAGGATATTGCCAAGTTTATTCATGAGAATGACCCCAATCATCCTACCACCACTACCTTGGCAAGTTCAAATGTAGATCATATCAAGAACATTATGAATTTGGCGCCAAGTATCGATATCTTATCGGTAAATACCTACGCACCTAATTTACCTGGTGTTTTGGGCAATGTAACTACGGCTGGGTGGCAAAAACCATACATGATTACAGAATTTGGTCCTAGGGGAACTTGGCAAATGGCACCAGAACCAACTAGGGTATTAACTTGGGGAGGTTTGGTAGAGCAAACCAGCACCGAGAAAGCCGATATTTATCTTCAAGCTTATCAGGATAATATTTTCGCTAATAAAGCCAATGGTTGTATCGGTTCCTTTGTTTTTCTATGGGGATACCAAACCCACGGAGAGGTGTTAACTTGGTTCGGTATGTTCGACAAAAGAGGTTATACATTTGCTTCGGTAGATGCCATGCAGTTTGCTTGGACAGGAAGTTATCCCGCTAATCGAGCACCGATAATCCAAAACCGTAATCAGATGTTAATGGATGGTAAAAAAGCCGAAGACAATATCATGGTTGCTAAAGCTTCGGCGCATACGGCTTCTGTAGTGGCTACAGATCCAGAAAATGATCCATTAACTTACGCTTGGCGAATTGTTAAGGAAAGGGCAGCAGCAGCAGATGGTAGTTTGGCAGAGGGTATCACTGGATTAATTACCACTAATACTACTGCAAATATCACTTTCACTGCTCCAAACGAAACTGGGGCCTACCGTTTAATTGTCTTTGTTTCTGACGATAACAATAAGAAGGTAGCAAGTGCAGTCATTCCATTTTACGTTAATTAATTAGATCATGGGAAAAAACTTATCAAAAATTTTGATGCTCTTTTTAGCTATAGTAACCATAGCTTGTAAGAAAGACAAAACAGCACAACAGGTTAAACCGTTCTTGGTTAAGGTCACGCAAAAAGTAGCACTGCCTACTGCTGTATCTTCGGCAGATGAAATTAAATTTGATTTAAGTGTAAGCGCTACTGGCGAAGCTAAGATCAAAAACGTGGAATTGAGTTTAGATGGCACAAGTTTAAAATCGGAAACAGCTAGTACTGATCAAGTTGAATTGCAGCATACCTATAAACCTTCTACTATAGAAGTGGGTAGAAGCTTAATTTTTAAGTTGAAAGTTACTAGTGATGCTGGAAATATCGTAGAGCGGGATTTTGTCGTGTATGTGCAATCTGCACCAGCTAATATTTCTATTGTATTGCCAACTACAGCGCCAACAGAAATTAAGGACAATGAAACTGCCGATTTTAATGTGGCTGTAAAATCTGAAAACGACATTAGGTACATCAAAACTTTCCTAGCACAAGTAGAAATCACTACCCTGAGCAAAACTAACTTTACCAATCCGAAAGAGGATAGTTACCATTTCACTTATCAACCTTTGGTTACCGATATCGATAAGACTTTAGCGTTTTACATTGAGGTAATGGATGTGTTGGGTAATTTAGTAAGACAACCTTTTACGATAACAGTTAAGCGTTCAGCTGTGGTAGATTTCAATGTGTATTCGAATGTAGTATTGGGCGCACAGCGAAGTACTGGTCCTGGACCATTTTTTAATGCAAGCAATGGGGAAGTTTACGTTACAGCTGGCGCAGCTCAAAAATCTGCAAATATAGATTTGGCAACTTTCTACAGTGGCTCTACTAATAGCTATAACATTGTTTCTCCAACTTTGGCCAGCGTAGCCGATGTAATTTATACAACAGCACTCTATGGAGCTGATGCCATTGCCAATTGGTCAACTCGAAATAAAACCTTGATCAAAAAAATTACCCTATCACAAAATGATTTTGATCTCATAGGTTCTTCGGCAGATATCCAAAGCCTATACACGAATTCTAGTGTAGTAGCGGGAGAAACTTCTGCGGGTATGGCTAATGGAAATGTGATGGTATTCTTAACGGCCAGCAATAAATATGGTGTTTTATTATTAAAAGCTAGATCAGCAAATGCCAATACGGGAAACGTAACGGTAGATGTTAAAGTCCAAAAATAAGTAATGACAAATATAGAAAAACGAGGAGCGAGCCTAAGAAAATTAGGCTTGCTAGCCCTCTTATTATGCTTTTTTTTAGCTGTAAATGCGCAGAAAATGCCTTTATATCTTGATCCTAAACAGCCTACAAAATCGAGGGTAAAAGACTTGATGGATAGGATGACTTTAGACATGAAAATAGCACAAATGTGTCAATATGTAGGTTTGGAACACATGCGTGAAGCTGAAAAGAACATTTCGGAACAGGAATTACTAAACGGTCATGCCAGAGGATTTTACAAAGGCTTACACTCCGAAGGTGTAGAGCGTATGGTAAAACAGGGGGTAATTGGTTCTTTTCTGCATGTATTGGATGTAAAGGAAGCCAATCATCTACAAAAACTAGCAGAGCAAAGTCCGCTGAAAATACCTTTGTTGTTAGGTATTGATGCCATTCACGGTAACGGCTTAATGTCGGGCTCCACCATTTATCCTTCTCCGATCACCATGGCTTCTACTTTTGCACCTTCGCTGATAGAACAGTCTTTTAGGCAAACCGCTCTAGAGATGCGTGCTGTTGGGATGCATTGGGCGTTTTCACCAAACATAGAAGTTGCCAGAGATCCAAGATGGGGCAGGGTAGGCGAAAGTTTCGGGGAAGATCCATTCTTGGTTACTCAAATGGGTATTGCTTCGGTACGTGGCTTACAAATGAACAATTTCGATCGTGATAAAAGTGTGCTGGCTTGTATCAAACACTTGACTGGTGGCGGTATTGGTAACAATGGAACCAATGCATCGCCTGTAGAAATTGGAGAAGGCGAGTTACGAAACGTGTTTTTAGCACCATTTAAGGCCACTATCGAAAAAACAAAGCCTTACTCGCTAATGCCTGCACACAACGAAATCAATGGAGTTCCTTGCCATGCCAACAAATGGTTAATGACCGATATTGTACGCAACGAATATGGTTTCGAGGGTTTCATTGTAAGCGATTGGATGGATATGGAATCTTTGAGCAATAAGCATAAAATGACGCCAACAGTTAAGGATGCTTTTCAAGTTTCTGTAGATGCCGGTGTAGACATGCACATGCATGGCCCCATCTTTTTGGAAAACATTAAAGAGCTGATTGCTGAAGGTCGATTGACTGAAGCTCGTATCAATGCTGCTTGCGAGAAAATTTTAGAAGCGAAGTTTATATTAGGTCTCTTCGAGAATAGGTATGTAGATGAAAAGAAAATCAATCAAACGGTTTTCATCAAAGAACACCAACAAACTGCTTTAGAAATTGCTAGAAAAGGGGTGGTATTGTTGAAGAATAAAAAACAGATTCTGCCTATTGTAGCACAGAAGTATCGCAACATTTTGGTAGTTGGTCCAAATATGGATAACCAATCTATCATGGGCGATTGGGTGTTTGAGCAGCCTCGTCCAAACTATAAAACTTTGCTGGATGGTTTGAAAAGTTTAGCTGGTACAAGCAAGGTGCATGCGGTTGATGTGGGTTGGAACTTACGACAAATGAATAGCGATTCCATTGCTAAATCCGTAAAGCTTGCAAGTAACATGGATTTGATCGTGGTGGCTCTGGGCGAAGATTCCTTTAGGCAACATTGGAAAGATAAAACTGCTGGTGAGAACCGTGATAGAATGGATTTAAACCTTTGGGGAAAACAACAATATCTGGTAGAAGAACTGAAAAAAACAGGAAAACCGATTGTAGTTGTGCTTATTAACGGTCGCCCTTTAACCACCCCTTGGTTAGAAGATAATGTAGATGCGATTTTGGAAGCTTGGGAGCCAGGTTCCTTTGGTGGTCAGGCAGTTGCCGAAGCGATGTTTGGTAAGGTAAATCCTAGTGGAAAGTTGCCAATCACCATTCCTCGACACGTAGGGCAAGTGCCGATTTATTACTACCAAAAGCCATCTCAATATTCGCATCCTTTTATTGACGGAAATAAAGATCCCTTATATGCTTTCGGTTATGGCTTAAGCTATACCAATTTTAAATATTCGAATTTAAATTGTGCCAAAGATCTCAAATATGGAGATTCATTAAAAGTAACTGTAGAAGTGCAAAATACTGGCGAATTAGATGGCGAAGAAGTGGTGCAATTGTACCTACGTGATGATTTTAGTCTGGTAACCAGACCTGCGAAATTATTGGTGGGTTTTGAACGTGTGCCCCTTAAAAAAGGCGAGAAGAAAAGCATTAGTTTTACTTTAGGCAAAGAGGATTTTGGATTTTACAATAGTCAAGGTAAATACACTTTCGAGCCAGGAAGTTTTACCCTGATGGCTGGAGGAAGCTCTCTGAATAAAGATCAGATTTTTCAGAAGGTAGAGGTAGGGCATTAGGCTGTCGTAGCATTTATTTAATACCTATGAGAAAGAGGGAAGTGGTTTAGTGGGGAAAGATGTTAGCTAATTAATCAACCAATTATAAACCTAAATTGAATGTGTTATGAGAAAATTAATTGCTTTTTTAGCATTGATTGCTATGGTTTCTTGCCGGAAAGAAACTGCTTTGTCTGAGCTAGATAAGGTCGAAAAATCTAGTTCGTTTGAAAATTCGCTTTTATTGAATACTGCGCCATCTGTAGTGACTGTGGTTAAAGAAAGTGGCATTTGGAAACTCAAACGTAACGGTCAAAATTACATCGTAAAAGGTGTAGCTGCCAGTAAATCTATCAATACCAATATCTCTACCTACCTCACGGCACTAAAATCATTTAGTGGAAATACCATTAGAACTTACAGCGTAAATGAGTTTACACAAGAGATTTTAGATGAAGCTTACGCTAACGGAATTTCAGTATGCTTGGGCTTGTGGGTGAATAGAGAAGCGGATAATTTCAATTACAATGATACGGCGGCAGTCAGTCAGCAACTGCTGAACCTAAAGAGCCAGGTTTTAACTTATAAAGATCATCCAGCATTGCTGATGTGGGGAGTAGGCAATGAAGTAGATGCTTCGTATACCAATTTAAAAGTATGGAATGCCATTAACGATATCGCTGCTATGATCCATACAGAAGATGGAAATCATCCAGTGACTACCATGTTGGCGAATACTTTGCCTGCGAAAATTACAGAGATTAAAAATAGAGCACCACAGCTTGACCTAATTTGCTCTAACACTTATGCGCCTAATTTGCCCACAGTAACTTCTAATTTGAGTTCGGCAGGTTGGACTAAGCCCTACATGATCACAGAGTTTGGTCCTAGAGGTACTTGGCAAATGAACCCAGAACCTACCCGCATTTTACCTTGGGGTGCGTTAGTAGAACAAACGAGTACCGAAAAGGCAGAGATTTATAGGAGCAGCTACAACCAACATATCAAAGCTAATTTCAATAATGGCTGCTTAGGATCCTTCGCTTTTGTGTGGGGCTATCAAACGCATGGTGCGGTACTTACTTGGTTTGGTTTTCATACTACTGAAGGCAGGACTTTCGGTGCGGCAGATATCATGAAGCGAGTTTGGTCAGATTGGTATCCGGCTAATCGTGCACCAGAAATTACTTCAAGAAACAATATGACATTGAGTGGTCAACACGCCGAAGATGCCATTTATCTGGCAAAAGGAAGTACAAAAACCGCTGCGGTAACAGCATCAGATCCTGACGGAGATCCTTTAGTTTATGAATGGAGGGTTGTTCCAGAGGGTGTAGCTGGCCCTGGTGGAATTCCACATCCTGGATTGACAGGATTGATCACAACTAATGGTAACTCTACGGTTTCTTTCACCGTACCATCAACAGCCGGGGCATACAGGTTGTATGTGTATGCAAAAGATAATCATAATAAGGTAGCCAGTGCGGTGATCCCTTTCTATGCCCAATAAACATTTGATAGATAAAAATGATGAGAAAAGCACTTGTTCTTTTGTTATGCTTGCCGTTTTCTTTGTTCGCAAGGCAAAAAGAGATTTCGGTAGACATCTGTATTTACGGCGGTACTTCTGCTGGCGTAATTTCTGCTTATACTGCGGCAAAAGCAGGTAAGAAGGTTATTGTAGTAGAACCAGGAGGTGGGCTAGGCGGACTAAGCTCAGGTGGTTTGGGTATGACAGATATCGGAAATAAATATGTGGTTTCTGGTTTAGCCTTAGATTTTTACCGAAAGCTTGGCAACCATTATGGTGGTTTGGAAAGTTGGATTTTTGAGCCTAAAGTAGCCTTGCAAACCTTTAATAACTACATCAAAGAAGCCCAAGTAGAAGTATTGTACCATCAACAACTAGTTGGTGTGGCTAAGAAAAGTAAATCCATTAGCGAAATATCGATAGCAAATACAGAAAATAAAGCAGCACAAACTGTAAAAATAAAGGCAAAAATGTTTTTAGACTGCACCTACGAGGGCGATTTGATGGCTAAAGCTGGTGTAAGTTATTTTGTAGGCAGGGAAGATAACAGTATCTATAACGAAACCTTAAGTGGCGTGCAGTTATTGAAACAGCATCAGTTGCCAGACGGAGTAGATCCTTATGTAGAAAAAGGAAACCCTGCAAGTGGTTTACTTTGGGGAATTAGCAATGAAGCATTAAAGCCTAATGGAACGGGAGACAAAAAGGTACAGGCCTATAATTTCCGTATTGCGCTAACCAATAACCCCAACAATTTGGTGGAAATTACCAAACCCTATAATTACGATCCCAAAAGATATGAACTGTTAATCAGACAAAAGGAAATACAACCTTGGAAAGGTTTAAATGATGTTTTTATCTGGAGTTTAATGCCTAATCAAAAAACGGATATCAATAACCGAAATGGGATGTCTACAGATATGATTGGTGCCAATTGGGATTATCCCGAAGCAGATTACGCAAAAAGAAGACAGATCATCAAAGCGCATGAGGAATATACCAAAGGACTGTTGTACTTCGTAGGTAATGACCCGAGGATACCTGAGTTGATCAGAAAGGAAATGAAGACTTGGGGCTATCCTAAAGATGAATACGTAGAAAATGGAAATTGGTCGCCACAGCTGTATATCAGAGAAGCTCGACGTATGGTGAGCGATGTGGTGATGAACCAAAACCATTGCCAAGGTAGAGAAGTAGTTACCGACGAGATTGGTTACGCTGCTTACACAATGGACTCGCACAATTGCGATAGATTAGTAGTAAACGGTATGGTGAAGAACGAAGGCAATGTCGAAGTAGGAGGTTTTCCGCCCTTTCCAATTTCTTACCGTGCTATAGTTCCGAAACGTAGCGAAGTAGACAACCTGTTAGTGCCGGTTTGTTTATCTGCGTCGCATATCGCTTTTGGTTCTATAAGAATGGAGCCTGTGTTTATGGTATTGGCGCAATCGGCTGCAGTAGCGGCAACTATTGCTATCGATAAAAAAATAGCTATACAAGATGTGAATGTGAATGAAATCAAATCAGTGCTGAAGGTTAATCCGAAAGCCGACTTTCGTAGTCCCGATATCATTAGTGCAGTAGTTGATGATAAAAGCGTTGAAGTAATTGGATCTTGGGAAAAATTAGAAGCCAAAGGTTACGGAAAATATTATCTAGTAAGTACTACAGCCGATGGCGAAGCAAGTGTAAAGTTTGGATTTGATAACAAAGCAAAATCGGGGAAATACAAGGCATATTATTATTATCCGAAGGGAAAACAAGATGCTGCAGAGATACAGTTGGAACTTTACAATGGAAAAGAGAAAAAATCTATTCCCCTTAATCTAAAAGATGTAAAAATTCAAGGCCAAACTACCAGTACTTGGGTAGAAATAGGCGAGTTCGACTTCAACTTTTCATCAAATGCTTATTTAAAGGTTCTGACTAAAGATGTTAAAGGAGACGTGGCCGCAAATGCCGTATTACTTGTTCCCAATAAATAATAAAAAACAGCTATGAAGCATCGTAATTATACAGAAATACAAAGTTTTTAATTCGATTTTTCAGCGAATGTTTATCTTCGCAATCAAGAAAAAGACCATCTTGGATTGAGTAGTTCACATGATGTTGTCGCTTTATCCAAAACAAATCAAATAGTATATAAAGCCTTTATGGAATTTCTGAATGGCGTTAACGCCCTAACCCTCGTATTTGTCTCACTGTTGGTATTCGCCATAGCCTATCGGTTCTACGGTATATTCATCGCCAACAAGGTACTGAAACTGAATGCCAATAATGTAGCCCCATCTATAGAATTTGCCGATGGCAAGGACTACGTTGCCACCAATAGGAACGTGCTATTTGGGCACCATTTTGCGGCCATTGCGGCTGCAGGTCCGTTGGTAGGTCCGGTGTTGGCCGCCCAATTTGGTTACCTGCCAGGCACATTGTGGATATTGATAGGATGTGTGTTGGGCGGTGGGGTGCATGATATGATCGTGCTCTTTGCTTCGGTACGCCACAAGGGGCAGAGTTTGGCCACCATTGCCAGTAAGGAAATAGGAAAGGGAACGGGGACCATTGCGGGCTTTGCCATCCTTTTTATCCTCATATTAACGCTGGCTGGACTTTCACTGGCCTGTATCAGTGCCATGCACGAGGCTTCGTGGTCGCTGTTTACCGTAATTGCCACCATGCCGATAGCAGTTTTGATGGGGCTAATTATGCGCTACAGGAAGAACAGCGTTACCCTAGCCAGTATCATTGGCGGCATACTTTTGATCGCCAGTATTATCGGAGGCCACTCGCTGATGCAAGTGAAGGAGATCAGCGATCTTTTCCACTGGAACATCAAAACTATCTCTATCTCGATTACTGTCTATGGATTTTTAGCTTCTGTTTTGCCTGTATGGTTGCTGCTGGTGCCTAGGGACTATCTGTCTACGTATCTAAAAATTGGAACTATTTTGATGCTGGCCGTAGGCGTAATCTTTGTCCACCCAACCCTGCAGATGCCGGCCATTACCGATTTTATCAATGGTGGCGGTCCTGTAATAGGTGGCCCGGTGCTGCCATTTATATTTATCGTTATCGCCTGTGGTGCCATTTCTGGCTTCCATGCAGTAATTGCTACGGGTACTACGCCTAAGATGCTGAACAATGAAAAGGAGATCCTTTTTGTAGGCTACGGTGCAATGTTGGTGGAAGGTTTCGTGGCATTGATGGCCCTGATTGCTGCCTGTACCTTGGTACCTGGCGATTATTTTGCCATCAATACACCAAAGGAGATGTATGATTCTTTCTTGGCCCAGAACCCCAGCCTGCACGCGGTAGACCTAGCGCATTTCAGTGAGAAGATAGGGGTAGACTTGCATGGCAGGACGGGAGGTGCGGTATCGCTTGCGGTAGGTATGGCGCATATCTTCAACAAGATTCCTTTTATGGACGATGTGATGGCCTATTGGTACAACTTTGCCATTATGTTCGAGGCGGTTTTTATCCTTACAGCCATTGATGCTGGTACCAGGGTTGGCCGTTTCTTCCTTCAGGAGATGATAGGAGGTGTGATCCCAAAATTCAATGATAAGAACTGGATGCCGGGTATTCTGATCAGCAGTGCCATCTTTACTTTTTCGTGGGGCTATCTGGTTTATACGGGGAACGTAAGCAGTATCTGGCCGCTGTTTGGTATCAGTAACCAACTGTTGGCAGCCTGTGGTCTCATTGTCTGTACCACCATGCTAATCCGAATGAACAGGAAGAAGTATGCGCTCTGTTCGGCAATCCCTGGAGTATTCATGGCCATCATCACCTTTTGGGCTGGTTACGAACAGGTAGTGAACATCTATCTGCCGAAGCAGCAGTATCTGCTTTCCTCATTGGCCTGTCTGGCCATGCTCCTCATGTTGATCGTCTTTGTAAACACTTTCAAAAGATGGAGCAAGCTGTTGAAGATGGAGGCAAGGCACATCGACTATTATGGCGACGAAGTAAAGGAACTGGTAGAAAGATAAGATATATTTGAAATGCAGCCGAACTAAGCAGCATGAAGTAAAGCCTCTAGCATTATGATAGAGGCTTTACTATTTTAATTCAAAGCATTTTCTTTCTTAATTAAGCATATTAATCATTTAACAAAAGTTCCATTTGTATGTTGCAACGGGCATAAGGAGTATTTCTGCCTACTATTTTTTTAAAACCAAGCTTGTGATAAAGGTTGATTGCTGGTTTAAGCAATGTGTTGCTTTCCAGATATAGTTTGTTGCCGCCCATTTTCCTTGCTGCTTCAATTATGACGTTTCCCAGTAGCCAGCCTATATTCTTGCCTTGTGCTTGAGGAGAAACGGCCATTTTAGCCATTTCAAAATCGTAATCATCATCATTCATCTTAATCAGAGCGCATACGCCAAGAGGCTCTCCTTTATAAAGAGCGATGAAAATTTTGCCCCCCTTGTTAAGAATGTAGGCCTCTGGATTATCTAGAGCCTTGTAATCAGCTTCTTCCATCTCAAAATATTGAGATATCCACTCTTCATTAAGCGATTTAAATGCTGATTGATATTTGCTCTCATATTCAACTATGCTAACATCACGGCTTTCCCTGAGCTTTCTCTCATCTATCACCCTTCTTAACAGTGGTTTTTGAGCCAATAGATACTCCCATTCGGCCAAGGCTTCCCAAAGATTATGTCTTGCTTCTGCAATTAAGGTCTCAACAGCAGCTTCCACATCCAATAGCTGAACCTTTAGCTTGTCATATAGTTCTGTTCCTTTCTCACTCAGATCTACTAAATTCGCTCTCTTATCACTAGAATTTAGTTGGATTATAAGCTCTGCGGCTGTCATTTCTTTTACGATCTTAGTTACTGAAGGTTGCGAATGACCTATTTCATCAGCTATTGCTGTAATCGTCTTTTGGCCATCTTGCCCGAGTACGTAGAATACCGGAAACCACTTTGGCGAGAACTCAATATCGTACAAAGCATAAATTTTAGATGCATCATCTGTGATGGTTGTTGTAAGCATTCTCAATCGACTTCCAATAGCCATTTTTCCCGTTCTGTCAAATATGTTCATAGTTAATTACATAATTAGTTATGTAAATGTATAAATCTAAATGAACTTCTTCAAGTGTAATTACTATTTAATGATGTTTGATGCAATTTAGATGACTGTTAAGTGACTCTCAATGATAAAAGATTAGTTGTCTTTTAGGATACTACGCAGATATGTGATGCGATGAGTAGGGTGTTATGAAGTAATAAATAACTGTTACTGATATCTAAGATTACCGTTTAGTCTGTAGTTTTAAATTAACCATACTTTAGTTGTAGCATTCTAATTGTTTCGTCCATCATTTTCTTTAATGTTTCTACATTGATATCCGAAAGTTTTTTGATATAGATACAAGCCTTTCCCATCTTGAATTTACCCAAATCTTGCAATAGCTGTTCTTGCACTGGAGTTCCCATATATACATATAAAGAAATGGCCGCCTTACGTGGTGAGAAAGCAACTAGAGGCCAGTCACCTTCTTGCTTACTTCTATCCGATTTGTAATGATAAGAACCAAAACCTATAATACTAGGTCCCCACATTTTAGCTTCGTAACCTGTATAGTCGCTCATTATTTTTAGCAGTTCAAAACTATCCTTGCGCTTCTGTTCGGTATCTGCAAACGAATTGATGAAGCTTTGAACATCAGCTTCATTTTGTAGTGTTTTAATAGTAGACATAAGTGGCGATTATTATCAAGCTTATTTGCTTATAATTTTTATGGGATTACTTAACATTTTATGAATCGGGCACTTATCAGCAATGATCATTAATCGTTTACGCTGCTCATCGTCTAAATCCCCATGTAATTCAATTTTTCTCTCAATTACAGTTCCTTCATTCATTTCATCTTCAGGACAAATGGTAAGGTTTACCGTGATTGCGGTTAAAGGCATTTCTTTTCTGTCTGCGTACATTCTTACGGTAATTGCAGTGCAGCTTCCTAAACTGGCGAGTAGTAAAGCGCCTGGAGGCATTCCTTCATTAGTCCCACCTAATTCTTCGGGCTCATCGGCATAAATAAAGTGCCCATCGGCAAATATTTTAGTTTTATATCTAGATTGGTCTAATTCTATTACTGCGGTAATCTGCTTTTTGCTCATCTTTCTATTTTTTGTATAAATTTATAAAATGGAACATGAAAGTAACACTAACGATAGATTAAAAGTTTTCCAATCTTTTATAGGTAAGGAGGTAAAAGATTCGCCATCGAACTTTATGAATTGGCTTATGCCGACTGTAATTAGTGCAGAGAAAGGAAGTTTGCATTGTAGCTATGTGGTGAGAAAAGAAATGACTAATCCCTACGGTATTTTGCATGGTGGTATTACTGCGGGCATTATAGATGACTTAATTGGAGCAACAGTCTTTACCCTCGGATTAAAAAATGTTTACACTACCGTCAATAATAACATCGACTATTTTGCCCCTGCTAGGGAAGGAGATCTTATCACGGCAAAAACAAGTATCATTAAACAGGGGAGAACCATTATTAATTTGCAGTGTGAAGTTTTTTTGGATTCTAAAAATAGGTTAATTGCTAGAGGTTATTCTAATATGCTCAATGTTGGATAGCTTCTTATCCCGAACTCCAGTTTATTAATACATAAAAAAGACGTCCCGATTTAATGTCGGGACGTCTTTTTCATTTAGGGTTTAATAATTTAATACTTTAATTTCTGTACGCCTATTGGCTTGATGTTCCTCGTCAGAACAATTTACACCATTTGCACAGCGATTAAGCAATTTCGTTTCTCCATATCCCTTAGCTGTTAGTCTGTTAGCAGCAATACCATTAGCTACTAAATACTTCACAGCGGCTTCTGCACGTTGTTGAGACAGTTTTCTATTGTAGGCATCGTTGCCACGACTGTCTGTATGTGAAGAGAGTTCAATTTTTAATGATGGGTTTTGTTTCAAGATCGAAACCACATTGTCTAAGATAATTGCTGCATCTGAACGAATGTTTGACTTGTCGAAATCGTACAAAATGTTTTTCAATACCCATTGGCTACCAGCTGCCAATTCACAAACACCTAATTTCAAGGTTACATAAAGTGTTTTGCTACGATCTAAACCTTTGGTGGTAATCAATTCTGTTTGTGAGTAGCGACCTTGGTGATTAGCAACTACGGTAAAGTCTGATTGGGCATCTAACTGATATATGAATTTACCTTGTACATCAGAAATTTGACCAATGTTGTTTTTGGTTATGGTGTTGGTTAAAACAGTGTTGATACTGGCTAAATTAGTGCCCTTCACACAATCAAATGTTTCTCCAACTAAGGTAAATCTGGGGTCATCATGATAGATTTCTTTGAAAATCACCGCAGAACTAGTTTTGAAATCTTCTTCAGTTAAGGTAAGTAGCGTAGTTTTGATGCCATTTTTATCACCTACAATTTGGTAGTTGCCGGGTGAAGCACTAGCTATTTTTTGGGCTTGCCCATTCACATCTGTGATTGATTTTTCAGCTAAAGCCCCACCATTTACGCTAACGGTCACACCACTTAGCGCTAAACCGGTTTGTTTATCTTTAACCACAATTTGTAAGTCCTTTTTATTTATTTGAGGCTTAATAGCTGCAACTATAGGCTCGGTTTTAATGGGTTCGGTCGTTTTTTTAGATTTTCCGAATACGAATTTTATACCTGCACCGGCGTTAATACTTTGATGTAATGTGTTTTCTCGTACATTAACCTCATTGTAGTGGTCTAATATGCCATTTTTAACACCGATAGCTGGGTCTATTGGCGTATGTTCAACACTTCTTTCAATGGTAAATCGGCTTGGTTTATTTCCAAAACTCATACCAAAGGTTTGTACATAATCTGCATGGGCGAACAATGCAATTCTTGGACTGATCATATAATTTAAACGTAAACCTCCAACACCTGCCCAGCTATTAGCTTTATTGCTGGCATCATTAACGGTGAATTTAGTGTTGTGATTAAAGGTGCCTAAAGCATTGCGATAGGTTAGCGTGGTGGTGTATTCTGGGAAATTCTGCATCATTACACCGCCGCGTAAATAAAGTTCGGCCTGAAATGCATTTTTGGTAAATTTATAGGTAGGACCAAAAGTGAATAGGTAATCTTGGAACCTTTTGCTGTTTTTGTAATCTGTGCCAATATAACCGTTGGCAAATTTTACACTATCTGCAGTGTTGATCCCATTCTGTATAAAACGGGCATCGATCCCTAAACCAAATTTATTGCCTTTGAAATATTTGTCTATAAACAAACCTGAGTGAAAGCCTAATTTGGTATCTCCAATTTTTTTGTACTTATCTACCGGTTGACTAATTCCTCCTTGTAGACCTATTTGAAAATCTCCGCTTGGCTTTTCTTGAGCGGCTGCTAAAAATGTAAATCCTAGTAACATTAATGCAAGTGAAAATCTTTTCATAACTTCTTATTTTTCGTTTAACATTCTGTTCTAAACTTGTCGCCGATACAGGCGATGTTTAATTGCTAATCAATAAGAAATGAAAAATGTTACCTCATGTTGAAGTGAAACATATATGTTAAAGGATTAAATGTTGGTTTTTGGGGCCTAGAAGTTATATTTTTTCTTCCAGATAAATCCATCTAATAAATAGTGTGTTGCTTGAGGCACTACCAAAAGAGGTACAATTAAATTGAGTAGTAATTTGTCGTTTACCTCTGGGAGAAAAGAAAAAGGCTTAAATACTTCTTGATGTTCGTTCCAAACCATACTATCCCACATACCTTCTTCAAGGTAGGCAAACAGCATGATCGCCATAAAAAAGAATAAAAAACCATATTTTCCGAATGCAATTTTGTATAAAGCTGTATTATTTAGTTGGATGTTGTAGTTTCTCTTTTTTTCGAAAAACCAAATGAGTGCCATGTAAGGAATGCCGTGAGAGACTACATTTAGTAAGGTGAAAATTAAGTCGCCATTGAAATATACTATGCCAAAATACCATGATAAGCAGGTTCCCAGAATTAAGACATTTTTAGGAAGATTAAAATATCTTAATTTTATAGATGTAATGATTTCTTTGAATACATATAAACAGATAATAACGAAATAAAGTATCGTTGCTATCGCCAGTAAATTTTCATTTTGATAGCTAATAAAATCTCCAGCTACAAACCAATTGAAACCTCTGGTTCCTTCTAAATGCCAAAAAGCAATTGGATATAAAGTAGCTGTATAAATGGTAATGGTGTCAATCCAAATATTCCATCTATTGTTGCCATCTTTTCTCTTGTATAGCTTCATGAAACCATACTGTTGTCTAATGAAATGATAGACAGCTAGGTAAGCTAAAATCCGCCAAAACCATAAACCATCTAAACTGTAAATCAAGATGCCGAGTAAATAACAAATTATAGGAATGGCTATCAGTAATAGACGATTATTAACAAGGTTGTTTTTATTTAAGTAAGTTCGGTATAAAGTACTATAAACATGGGCTACATCGATAAAGACTACCAAAATTACCCAATACGCTACAGACATTCCTTCTGCTTGTTGAAATTCTGCTGGAAAAAGTGCGATTAACAATAAGCAAGCGAAGGGAGGAAATAGGATGAAGATCCAATCTTTCCATACGGAATGGAGCCAAGGTTGCTTATAGTCTATCATTTGTTCAGGACTTCTTTTGCGGCACGAATACCTTGATGAAATGCTTCTTCAAAAATAGAAATACCACTCAGGTCGGTGTGAGCGAAGTATATTTTATTATTGATAGGCTTTTGGGCTGCTTCTAGGTTTTTACCAAATATGAGGTCTGGATTGGGTGAAATCATTCCATGTCCCCAAACCCACAAATCGATCTGTTTAATAGCCTGATCTATTTCTGGGTGTATGTATCGAAGCTCGGGCATAATGATGTCCAACCACTGTTCATAAGTTCTAGTATAGGCCGCTAGTCTAGCAATGGTAGGCTCGAAATCGCACAATGGTAAGTAGTAAGTTAGCACCTTTTCCTTATTTGAAAGACTGATATTTTGATGCGTAGCATTTACGTAGCCAACAGAAGGGGTGTTATAAGCCACGTTATCCCAACACAAATCCATTCCTTTAGAATTTGGCAGCTGATCAACGGTGATATTCGCAATTAGCCAAGGTGAATAGGACAGTTTTTTGTAATCGAAATTCGGTCGCTGTAAGTTCTTTAAAAGCTTATCGTTAACATATTGTGGCGTAGCCATAATGATTTTTTCCGCAATAATATAACTGCTTTGCTTAGTTTGAGTATCATAAACCCAAGCTTGTAACTTACCATCTAAAGCTTCGCTAATACTGTAACAAACTGTCGATGTGGTAATGTTTGCCTTAAGTTTTTCCGCCATTTTTTCAGCAAGCCAACCATTTCCCTTCGACCAAGTTAAAACTGCATTATCTTCTGCATTCGCAGCTTTACCTCGTCTACTGGCAAAATAGTGTAAACCAGCCCATGCAGAAATCTTATCTATTTTTTGTCCATAATCATCTTTACAGGCATAATTAAGATACCAAAGTAAATAAGGAGAATTGTAACCCTTTTCTTCTAAATAGCTTTTAAATGAAATTCGGTCTAATTGTGTAAAGCTTCTATCTTTCGAAGAATTGATAACAGGTATGTTGAATACATATTTATCGTCTTTGCCTTTGGTATGCTTTAGGACTTCCACTTCCTTAAGGAATCTTCTGATTTGTTCTTTATCTTTTTGTGGTACGCCAAAGTCGGGTATCAGACCTTCTTGCCATTCTCCGTTAATTAGTAAACGTTCCTCGGGGTCGAAAGTAAGATAATAATCATTGTAGTAAGGTAGTTCGCCTTCGTTATGGGTAATTACATTAATCTCTTTGAAAAAATCTATTAGTAATTGGTCATCGGTATTAGCAATAGTTGTGTAGTGTGCACCAACAGGGTAAGATGAGATTTGGTTTGCCCCATAATGAGAATTACCACCAGTATGTTTTTCTAACTCCAATATCTCGAAATCCGTTTCACCATTTTTTTGAAGCCATCTCGCAGCCGACAAACCACTGATGCCAGAACCTATGATTAAAACCTTTACATTTCTATTATTGGTGGGTTTAGGTATTGCGATTTTATCTCTTAAAATATGTCCTGCTGCTGCATTAGGACCAGTTAAAGTACCAGAGAAATCATATGCTTTTGATTTGATTTTTTTGATGCAGCCGTCAAGTAAAATACCTCCAGTAACTAAGCCCAATCTGATTAAAAATGAGCGGCGTTGAATGTAACTTGATAATACCGTTTTATAAGATTGCCGACCACTCATCTTCAAAATACTTCACTAAAATTTGATTGTTCAGCTTGTTTACTTCCGTTTCTACTTTCGCCATATCTTTTGGGAAATGCAGCATTAAATCGAAGCTTCCTTTAGAGATAAACCTAAGTCCTGAGATATAAGACTGAGGCTTTTTGTACTTGTGGTCTGGGTGCATTGCCATGATGTATCCCCACTCACCAAAAGAAGGGACGTAGTTGTGGTAGGGAACAGTTTTAAATTCTGCACTTTCTAAAGTTTTGTTTACCGTCCAAAATGATTTGGGAGCAATGTAAGGTGAGGTCGATTGGACTACCATAAGCCCCTGAGGAGCGAGTAGTTCTTTCATCACCTTATAGAAAGAATTGGTGTAGAGTTTCCCAACTGCATAATTAGAAGGGTCAGGAAAATCAATCACAATGAAATCGTATTTCTTTTGCTGTGTTTTTACCCAGCTAAAAGCGTCGGTATTAATAATTTTTACTTTGGGAGATAGCAAAGAGCTGTTGTTTAGCTTTACTAACATCTGGTTAGATTGAAATAGGGAGGTCATTCCGTGATCTAGATCTACCAATGTGATATTGCTTACCTGCGGATATTTCAAGATTTCTCGAACAGCCAACCCATCGCCGCCACCCAGAACTAACACTTCTTTTGCATTTGGAAGTGCTTGTAATGCTGGATGAACTAAAGCTTCATGATACCTGTATTCGTCATCAGAACTAAACTGCAGGTTGCCGTTTAAGAACAGCCTGAGCACTTTGTTCTTTTTGGTAAGTACAATACGTTGATAGGGGGTGCTTTTGGAGTAAATGATGGTATCGCTAAAAGCCATGTTCTCCGAAAAACTGGTGATTTTGTCAGCATAGATGAAGCCGGCAGCTAAAACCAAAATGCTGATGATAGATGCATTTCGAAGATATCCTGCTGCTTTAATTTCCTTTGCAAAACTAATACAGACGATCAATGCCACGCTTACATTTAAAATACCAAATAAATAAGCAGTTTTAACCAAACCTAGGTAAGGAATTAATAATAAAGGGAAGATGAGCGAAGCCAGTAACGCACCTATGTAATCGAAGGTAAATACTTTGGAAACCAGATCTTTAAACTCAAATCGATTTTGGAGGATACGCATCAGTAAGGGGATTTCCAGACCAACGAGAATTCCCGTTAAACTTACCAATCCATAAAGCACAATTCTGAAAGAAGCGATGCTCTCGAAAATAAGGAATAGGATACTAGCGCTAAATCCACCTACTAAGCCAACCAGTATCTCTATCTGTATAAACCAAGAAAGGATGTTTTTATCAAAGTATTTGGATAGCCAAGAACCTATGCCCATTGAAAATAGGTACAGTCCAATAATGGTCGAAAACTGGGTTACAGAATCGCCCAAAAGGTAACTTGCCAAGGTACCTGCAATGAGTTCGTAAATCAACCCACAAGTAGCGACAACAAATACAGAAATGAGAAGTAAAGCAGGTAGTTTTTTGTTCATGCCTAACTATGTATTGCCGAGCTAATAATAATGGCAATTGCAATAATAAAGGCAGCAAAAACAATAGCCAGTGCTTTGTTCTGTTTGTCAAGTATCTCTTTCCAAAGGTTTTCAGGAGTAATTCTTTCAATTATCCAGAAAGAAACAAATAGTACAAGTATCCCGATGAATGAATACACTACGGATGCAATAATGTACTTGATATTGATTAATTCATTTAAGCTCATTATATTTTTATTTATGGTAAAATCTGTTTACATATCCAGAACGGCCTCTAGCGCCATTATATTCTGTGTTTTTTTCTACTTTATCGTTATAAAATGCATAGCCGTTCCATAAGCTAAAAGCATAAGCCCCTATAGCGATAGCCATCAGAATGAGATAAAATCTTATAGCTTTAATTTTTATCATAACTTAACTTACAAAAGGTGAATAGTTACTATTGTCCCAACGCTTTTTTTCAAAATTCCTCATTCTATACCAGCAATAAGCAGGGTATAAACAAAGCGCTAAGCAGGTTAATAAAGTATTGCGCCACATACTGGCATTTGCTGTCACTTTAATTAACAATATATCCCTGTTAGGGTCTCCTGAGTAAGGGTAGATGTTAATGTGGTATTTACCTTTTGGTATGTTGGATAGCATCACTTCCGCATATCTTTCACCTTCAGACCAGCTTGCACCATCCTCATATCCAGAATAGTATTCAAAGCCTTTGGACACTTCCCATGTACGATTATCTAGTTCGTTAACTAATACCATCGACGCTTCTAGCCAGTTATCAGTAACTGCTGAGCTAATGTAAAATTCTAAATTTGAAGAGTTAT
Source organism: Flavobacteriaceae bacterium PS02338 (assembly GCA_029959615.1). Lineage (GTDB taxonomy): Bacteria > Bacteroidota > Bacteroidia > Sphingobacteriales > Sphingobacteriaceae > Pedobacter. Next base: position 387,769 of record JASCOD010000002.1, read on the forward strand.
CTGTTATTTCAAAACTTGGTGTAGCAAATGATTTGATTGTATTGTTCCCATTTACTTCATTGTGTGCTAGCTGAAAACTCTCGTAAAATAATTCCTTTTCTGGCTTAAGATATCCAATTAACAGATGTATAAGTAACACACCTATAATTGCTAGACCAGTTATTGTAAATAGCGAATTCCATCTATCTAAATACTTGGACGGTTGTATGGCACCAATTCCTATTCTATTAGGAAATGTATTTACGTCAATCTTAAAAGCCTCTGCAATTTTTTTAGGTTCTAAGTATTCTCCTAAATAATAAATGAACTTTTGTCCTTGCTTTTCTTTTACAAGCATAAAAGGTGCACTTACAAATTCAACAGCCTTGATTTTTGTGGTTAATATATCTTCTCCAAATTCACCAACTGCTGCAATTGTTTCAGGAGTATATTTATTAAACAGGTGAAAGTCTGAATTTAGATATCGCACGTTAGTGCTGTGGCCATCAGTTAAATCTGCCAAGTCTGTAAAAAACTCCCTGCCCTTAATTATGCTCCAGTGTCCATCAAATTCTGAAAGAGTTGCATAACCTTTTTTGTAGCTAAATAATATATACTCACGCCATTTATAGGAGGTGCCTTTCTCTCTCTTTTCTAAATAAGCAATTACTTTGAACTCCTCCTCATCAATAATACCAATAGCATCAACTTTAATTACAGGCGTAAATTCTAATTTATTTAATGTTCTTTTTAATTGAAATTCGTTACCTATTGTATGCTCTAAATATGCATTACAGGCTGGACATATCATAAAATCACAATCGGCTAGATGATGGACATTGATTTCCTTTGCACATTGTTTACAATTAACATAAATAGTGGCAGGGAATGAAGAGAGGCTTAGCGTTGTCATTAGCGAATGATTTCGTTTTTCTGCTTTTCAACGCCTTCGAAAAAGGATAGCACAGACTTGTAGATATTCTTTACTTTTTCACTATTGTCTTGTTTGTAATTTGACAGGAAAATATCAAAAGTAGCTAGCTCATATTCTGGCCAAGTATGTATAGAAATATGCGACTCAGTTAGACAAACCACAGCTGTAAAACCGCCATTTTCGAAGTCGTGGTAAACTTCGCCTACTTTTTCAAGGTTATTTGAAGTGATTAATTCGTCAAATAGTTTTTTGCAATGACTAGAGTTAGAAAATAAATCGATTTTATTGGAAGAGAATTCCGATAAAATATGTAAACCAGGTTTGTATTTCATCAAGCGTTTGTAGTGCTTCAAAAATAAACAATATTTTGAAATCTCAAAGTTATACTAAGTACGATTTTCTATACTAAATATATCTTTCAAAGTATTATACCACATTTCGTTGAGCTATGTGAATCAACAAGAAATGTTACCCTTTTCTCTTTTTTAGAAATAGAAATACTTTTAAGGACTAGGCTTACATGTTGATGAAAATATATAGTTGCAGAATTTGAAGTTATGATGGATATGTTGGTTTTTTCAGTTGAAAAAGGTGTTTTAACCATAAAATAGATTTGATTAGTGAAAGGTTTGTTTGAAAGAAAAGAAATTTTATGTTTCTGAAGGTGCGAGTATGTATAATGTTGCATTAATTTGCTTTTAGTGGCGAAAACCAATACTAATTTTAACATTTTTTAACAAAAGATACCGATTTATGAGGTGGTTTGCGGAATTGTGCGTATATTGAATTGATAATCAACTAACAAACAACTAAACAATTCGTAAACTATGAACAGAAAATTTACTCTAACTTTGTTAGGGTTCTTGCTGTTGGCTGCATTTACTTACGCTCAAAGAGCAGTAAAAGGTAAAGTAACTGATGCGGTCAATGGGGCAGGAATTCCTGGTGTAAGTGTTTCGGTTAAGGGACAAACCGGCAACACTGTAGCAACCAACAATGATGGTGCTTTTACCATTAATGTCCCTTCTAATAGTGCAATTTTAATATTTACTTATCTCGGCTATTCAACTAAGGAAGTCTCTGTCGGAACACAATCAAATCTCAATGTGTCTCTTGCGGAAAACTCACAGACATTGGACGGGATAGTGGTCACAGCCCTAGGTATTAAGCGTTCTGAAAAATCTATTGGTTATTCTACTCAACAGATTAATGGTGATAATCTGACATTAACTAAAGAGCAAAATATATTAGGTTCTTTAGCAGGTAAAGTTGCCGGAGCGCAGGTTACGGGCTCTTCTGGGGCGAGCATGGGAGGAACTCAAAAAATTAAAATTAGAGGTGTGAATTCCGTAACTGGAGGAGGTCAGCCTTTGATGGTTGTAGATGGAACACCAATTTCCAACTCAAATTTTAGTAGTTCTAATAGTAATGGAGTTGATTATGGAAATATTGGTCAGGATATAAATCCTGAAGACGTAGAAAATATTAGTGTATTGAAAGGTCCAGCGGCTTCTGCTTTGTATGGTCTGAGAGGACAGTATGGGGTTATTTTAATTACGACAAAAAAAGGAACTGTAGGTGCAAATAGGGTTGATGTTAGTTTGAATTCCGCTTTTTCAATTGAAAAGGTTGCTAACTTTATGCCTCTTCAAGATATTTACGGTGTAGGTAATAGTCAGGTCTTTTCTAGTTTTTCTACCGGAGAAAAATATGTAAATGGTAATGATGAAAGTTGGGGCCCAAGAATGGATGGTACTCCCGTTAGAATGTATTATAGCTTTTATCCGCAAGATCCTGAATTTGGTAAATTGACTCCCTTTTTACCTCAACCAAATAATATAAAGGATTTTTTTGAAACGGGTTCTAACAATAATCATGGTATTAGTATTACAGGTTCTAGCCAAAATTCTAATTTCAGATTAGGATATAACAATACTTACATCAACGGTACTTATCCAAATTCTTGGCTTAAGAGAAATAATGTAAGTTTTGCAGGAAGCTTGAAATTATCGGATAAATTAACTGTGGGTACCAATGCAAATTATGCTAATAATAGTGCGCAAAGGCCCGTTCAAGGTTATCAAGGTTCATTTACTGGAGCTACCCAGTGGTTTCAAAGAAATATAGATATTAATCGCTTAAGAAACTATAAGTATCCAGATGGAACTATTTTAAACTGGAACGTTAATCCAAGTACTTCAGGAACTACATTGGGCACTATAGTGACTAATAGACCTTCTGATTGGAACAATCCATTTTTTGATGCATATGAAAATCTAAATTTAGATAATAGGGACCGCATATTCGGAGATATCAATTTATCCTATCAAGTTTTGCCAGAATTAAAGCTTAGTGGTTTTATTAGAACTGACAGATATACTCAAAATATCAATAGGAGAAATGCACTTGGTGGTAGGCTAGATGAAAGCTTTAGTACAGGCAAATATCAAGGGGCCGATAATAACTACGAATTTTTAGCACAATACTTGAAAAAGGTAAATGATTTTGACTTTAATTTAAACGTTGGAGCTAATTTATTAACACAGTCATATAATTATCTTACTGCAGCAACGGCAGGAGGGCTTTCCTCTCCTGGATTTTATAGTATTGAAGCATCTATTGATCGTCCTACAAGTTTTTCATATCAAAGAGAAAAGGAAGTTAGAAGTGTGTATGCAATGGGTTCTGTTGGTTATAAAGACACTTATTTCATAGATGCATCCGTTCGTAATGATATTTCTTCAGCATTACCAAAAGATAACAATTCATATTGGTACCCATCAGTTTCAGGTAGTTTTATTTTTAGCAACTTAATTAAGTCTAACATACTTTCATTTGGTAAGTTGCGCTCTTCTTTTGCAATAGCTGGATCTGATTTGTCTGCTTACGAAACGGTTATGGGTTACGTAACTGGTAATGTTTATAAAACTACAAGCAATACAATTACTACAGGATATGTGCCTGACAAACTTAAAAATCCAGCTATAGAGCCTTCATTCGCTAACTCATTTGAGATTGGTGCAGATTTGAAGTTCCTAAAGAATAGAATAGGAATTGACTTTACCTATTATAAACAACGTAACAAGAACCAGATCATAGATTTATCTGTTTCTGGTGCTAGTGGTTTTACCAGTTTTGTAGTGAACGCTGGCGATATTCAAAACCAAGGTGTAGAGTTGTCTCTAAATGCCAATCCTGTTTCTAGTAAGATTTTTCAATGGAATACTATATTGAACTTTGCTCGAAATAAAAGTAAAATAAACGAATTGTACCCAGGGATAAATGTTTATCAGCTAGATGCAAATGTATATTCAAGTCAAACAGTTTATTTAAATGCTACAGTGGGTAAAGAATTTGGATCTTTAGTTGGACCTGGATATGCTAGAGATGCCAATGGAGAATTTCTATTAGGGGCTGATAACTTACCGGTGCAAGAACTGAATAAAGACTTTGGATCTGTTGTTCCTGAATTTACAGGAGGATTTATAAATAACTTTAAAATAGGCAAATTTGATATTGGTGCGATGATCGATTTTCAAAAAGGCGGACAATTTTTTAGCTGGAGCAAAATGTTGGCAGTTAAATCTGGTCAGGCAGCTGAAACGGTTGAACTTAATGATAAAGGTATAAACGTAAGAGAGCCATTAGCTAATGGTGGTGGTGTGCATATGAAAGGTGTGTACGCACCGGGTACAACAATATCTATAGGTGGAGTACCTACAAATGTGGGAGGACAAACTTTTGATGGATATGTTGAAGCTAGGGCTTATTTTAGGAATAAAATAGGTACGCAAATTTATGAAGAATGGTTGTACGACGCCTCTTACATTAAATTGAGAGAAGTTAGTTTAGGTTATACTTTTGATAGAGATGTAATTAAAAAAATGCCTTTTAAATCATTTAGACTATCAGTTATTGCAAGAAATCCTTTAATGATTTGGCAAAAAGCACCTAAGGGACTAGATCCTTCAGAGCTATCTGCAGGAAGTGCGTCTATTAGTTGGATTGAAAAAGGAGAATTGCAAACAGTTCGTTCCTACGGTATTAATCTAAACGTTACCTTTTAATTATAGTTAATATGAGAACATATATAAAAGAAATTAAAATTGTGGTGTTGGGGATCGGTTTGCTTTTTTCAAGCTGTAAGAAGTTCGACTCGAAATATTATAACGATCCTAATAACCCTATATCGCAATCGAGCATGCAATTGATTGCCAATGCCGAATTCTATTTGCCAGATATTAGCTCTTCTCCAAATGGTGTTCACTATGGCCAGTACTTGTCTTTGACAGCTTTTACAGATAACAGCAGATTTGTTCCGACAAATTTCAATTTTTATCCATTATTGAGTGGGCCAATTAAAAATTTGGATGAAGCCATACAAAAAGCAAATAGTCTTTCAGATGGCCCTATATCTAATCAAAAAGCTGTAGCGAAGATATTGAAAGCGTATTTTATGTGGTACGCCACAGACAGATGGGGAGATTTGCCATATAGTGAAGCCTTAAAAGGGCAAGCCAACTTTACTCCCAAATATGATAAGCAACAAGATATCTATAATTCATTATTTGCTTTGTTAGACGAGGCTAATGCAGAAATAGTGACTACAAATGGAAATGTTAAGAATGATATCGTCTATAATGGGGATATAAATAAATGGAAAAAGCTAGGGAATACCATTCATTTGTTAATGGCACTTCGTTTATCAAAAGTAGACGCAGTTAAAGGCAAAGCTGAGTTTTTGAAAGCACAAGCTAATGGTATTATGACTGCAAATACTGATAATTTAGCGTATTTGCATTTGGCTGAACAAGCACATGAAAATTATTGGTACAATTCGTTTACACGATTGGGCAGAAATTGGTATGCATTAAGTAATACATTGGTGAATTACATGAAACCTTTAAATGATCCACGACTTCCTATTTATGGAAACTTGAATTCGGCTAGTACATATGGCGGATTAGAGTTCGGCAAGGCTTCTCCAACTACTGCTGATATTAATGCGTCGTCGTTATTAGGTTCGTCTTTAAGGCAGCAAAACTCTCCAGTGCAATTGGTTACTTATTCGCAGGCATTATTTGCGTTAGCGGAAGCTGCTAAATTAACTTGGATTTCTGGCGGAGATGTACAAGCTAAAATACACTATGATAATGCCATAACTGAATCTGTAAAACAATGGACGGGTAGTACTACTGGTGTAGCAACATTTTTAGCACAAACGGATGTGGCTTACGATCCAATTAATGCGCTTTCTAAAATAGGGCATCAAAGATGGGTGCATCTATTCTTACATGGATATGAGGGGTGGTCAGAATGGAGAAGAACTGGTTTCCCTAATTTAGTAGTTCCTGTTGGAATTAATGGAGGGTTAATGCCTAGAAGGGATGGATACCCAACGCAAGAAAGATCAAATAATACTAATAATTACAACGCCGCGGTAGCCGCATTCCCTTATGGAGGTACAGATGGTTTGAATACAAGAGTGTGGTGGGATAAACCTTAAACTCAAATTGTTCGATTAAACAATAAAGCCACATCAACTGATGTGGCTTTATTGTTTTTAATTAATTGGTGCGACTAATAGTGTTTAAGCTCTAGCAATCTGTATTAGTGCTTGTAGTTCAGCTAGGTCCTGCGCTACCACATCAGGATTTAAAGCAGATTCCTGTACGTCAGCTATTGTAGCTTCACCTGATAAGACTAAAACCCCTAATGCACCAGCATTTTTTGCCATTTGCACATCGGTGTAAATTCTATCGCCAACCATCGCAATTTCACTGGGCTTTAAATGATGTCTCTGAATGATGCCGTCTAACATTCCTGCGTCTGGTTTGCCGATAACCACATCTGGTTTCCTCTTACTAGCAGCTTCAATACAAGTGCAGATAGATCCGCAATCTATTAGGATATTAGGCTGGTCTGTAGGGCAAACCCAATCCGGATTGGTAGCGAAATAAGGCAATTGCATACCAGCCCAGTAGGCCGCCCTACATAGCCTAGAGTAAATTAATGAAGTGTCGAAGCCCACAACTAATGCATCAGGTTTGTCTTCTGAGTTATCCGATGTAGAAATGAAACCAGCATCTTCAAATTCCTTAACCATGCTGGAGGTTCCCAGAATGAATAACCTCTTAATAGAAGGATGATGATTTTTGATGTAATTGATGGTTGCTACAGCCGAAGTATACATTTCTTCTTTAGTAGCTGGTATCCCCATTCTTTCTAAGTGTTTCAAATAATCAGCTGTACTTTTTGATGGATTATTCGTTAAAAAAGAATAACCAATGTCGTTATGCTTTAAGTAATTTAAAAAGTCGTTAGTGAAAGGAAATAAAGTGCTGCCATTGTAGATGGTGCCATCCATATCCAAAGCAAAATGTTTAATATGTTTGAGTTGTTCTAGGCTATTTGAAGGAAATGTCATCTTTGTCTCTTAATCTGCTTTAGTTTCTAATTCATCGTATCCGTGTGCTTTGGCTTTCCACATTAAAGCAAATATGAATACACAGATAATGGCCATGCCGATCATCATCATGAAAACATAATCCCACGCTTTTCCAGGCTGACTTTTGCTGAGGACATCTACCATGTACCCTACGCCAACACCAGAAACCAGGCCACTTGCATAACCGAATAAGCCAGTTAAGCCATTGGCGGTAGCGGCAGCTCTATTGGTCGCTTGATTTGCTGCTGCGATGCCTATAAGTGCTTGTGGACCATAAATAAAAAAGCCGCACATACCTAAAACCACTATCATAACCCATTGCGGACTATCATTAGGTAGATATAAGAAGATGGTCATAAATATTGCTACACCAACCATACAGTAAAGGGAGGTGCGGTGCGCTTTTCCAGCTAAATATTTATCGGTTATCCAACCAGCAGCGAGCATTCCTAAAATTCCGAAAATCTCAAATACTGCTACAGTCCAACCTGCATTGCTTAAGGTCATGCCATGAGCTTCTTTTAAAAAGGTTGGACCCCAATCTAATACTGCAAAACGAACAATGTATACGAAGAAATTAGCTATGCCCAATATCCAAATCCATTTATTGCGATATACGGATTTACGTATGAAAGCTTTAAATTCGGCGGAAGATTCTTTCCCTTTTTGATGTGTTTTATGTAATTCGGGCAAGCCTACCGAAGAAGGTGTATCTCTTAGGCCGATAAATAATCCAACTGAGCCTACCAGAGCTATGGCAGCAGGAATCCAAAAACACCATTTCCATGCGCCATAATGAGAAGCAGATTCAATCACGCTTTTCATCTTCTCTGCATCTGTTGCATCTACCTTTAAGTTAGCCGCAATAGCAGCAACTATTTCTGGATGATTACTCATGTTGGTTCCTAACGACCCCATGATATAACCAGCAAGGATAGCGACTAAAGCTGCTCCGATGGAGTGGGAGGTATTCCATACCGACATTTTTGTGGCTAATTCATTTTGGGGAATCCAGTGGGTGAGCAAGCGAGCTACTGGCGGGAAGCCACTTCCTTGGATGAGATTGTTTACAATAAGAATGATGCCGAATAGGAGTACCATTGTGTTGGTAAACATTGGTCCATCTGTTTTTCCTGTAAACAAGCTGCTTAGATCGGCGCCCCAGCCAAATGCAAAATTAGCCACAGCACATAAAAATAAACCAATTGACATGTGGTAGCGGGCATTCATTCTGTCGGCAATTAAGCCGTTAAGAAATCTCGATATCCCGTAAACAATCGTAACAAGCGTCATGATAATGCCAAAGCTTGTTTTTGTAATTCCAAATTCGGCCGTTAAGCCCGGAATGGCAAAGGAGAAATTTTTGCGTACAAAATAGAAGAGGGCATAGCCAATCATGGTAGCTACGATGGTTCTGGTTTGCCAATATTTAAATAACTTCTGCTTTGTTTCTTCTTGGCTGTTTGTTTGCTGGCTCATGTAGCTTGGATAACTGTGAATTGGTTGGATTTAATTAATCGGATGATGGCGCTTTTAGTTTTTCTTAAATCTCCCAAATTCCGTCTTTTCCGAAAAGTTGATCTAGCCATTGGTCAAGATAACCAGTTCTTACAGCTAAATCAAGTATAGTAAATCTTCTTCTAATGTATTGTGCTCTTACAAAGGTCTCTTTTAGTTCTTTTCTAGTAATTCCAATATGTTCTGGTTCTGTTGGAGCACCTACAGTAGCTAGCCTTGCTTTTGCCTCTTCAAAAGGTACAATTTGTTTAGTTAATCGTTCCTTGATTGTGCTCCAATTACTTTTTAATGTTTCTAGTTGTATTTCCAATGCTTGATGGTCGGTGTATTTCGCACTAGTTTCTTGCCAGCCAATTTCTGGAAAATCAGTTGCTTTAAAGATAGCAAGGGACTGTTCTTTCAGTTCATCTTTGGTGGGCCATTGCGCTAATGCGGCTTTGATATCTAGATTCCCGAAATCGGTCTTTAAAACTAAATCGTATAAGGCAGTAATGGCAAGCGTGCCAATGCTTACTTGGAAGCCATGAGAAATATGTTCGCCATTATTCAGATGGTGCTGCATATTCCATAAGTGGCTAAATTGATGTTCTGCACCAGAAGCTGGTCTACTAGATTTTGACCATTGCATAGCAAAGCCACCTAGCATTAAGCCTTCAGTTAATTGGGTTACGGCTTCTGTTTCGCCATTCTTTGTTCCTTTTGGATCAGAGAGCGCTTCGTGTAATCCATCTTGCACAATAGACCAAGCAGTTTCGTCTATGGCTTCTACCTTCAGTGCATCGGCTAAAATCCAATCCGCTCCAGCAGTAATTTTAGCAAATAAATCAGCATAACCAGAGGCGGTCATTTCGGTTGGAGCGTTGCTTAAAATATCAATATCAGCTAGGCAAGCTTGTGGTGCGGGACAATTAAATGTTTGTTTAGCGCCATCGGCTGTGATAGAGGCACCAAAAGCGGTATAGCCATCCATTGAAGCAGCTGTTGCTATGCACATATATGGCCTGTTGGTTAAATGTGCCGCTAATTTTGTCAAATCATTAATGGTTCCAGAACCTACAGCTACAGGGATGGCTTCATGTTGTTTTAATACGGCAACTAGCTCGTCTACATATTTATATTCGGCATAAAGCTCAGGGTCGGTGTAAATGAAGGCATCTTCTTGTTTAATTTGATTGACCTCAAATTGTAGTGCCACTGCTTTGCCTGCAATACCAAAGGTGATGATATCTGCAACTATAATAGCCTTCTTTCCCGCAAATTGCTGGTTAAATAATTGAGATGCTTCTTTTAAAATATCTTGACCTATAATTAAGGCTTTGGTTTCGCTGGCGGATTTTAATGCAGTGGTTACTTTAGACATATGTTCTAAGTTCTATTTTTTAAAGTCTCTCGACAAAGTTTATAGTTGACTTTTTTCTATAGTTATTAATGAGCTATGTTTTTTTTAAAAAAAGATATACAATGAAATTTAATTAGGTTTAAAAGTAATAATAAATAACTAAATAAAATTAAATGAAATTAAATTTTATATTTTTTTAAATATTTTAGTTAAAGATGTTTTACCTTTCCTGTAAGATAAGAGAATTGTTTTTCTTATATCTAAATTCAGTTTATGTTTGTTTTTAATTAATACTGCATGGTTTTTAATACTTGAAAAAGATTTTTTTGCTTTGAAAGAGATGTATTTGTTTTGTTTTATTTCCTTTTATTTTAATTTTAATTAATATACTGTTGCTTATGTTCATAAATTGCTTTATTTTAAATAATATGAAACATCTAATTATTAATATATTCTCTATTCTTATTTTATTGCTCTTTTCAATTTGGGATGTTCATGCTCAGCAGCAGGTCGTTGGCGATTTGCCCAATTCCATTTATACAGGTAAACAAGGCAAAATGCATGTACAAGGGGTGGTAGTTGACCAAAAGAATGGCTTTGCTTATTTCTCATTTACCGATAAACTGATAAAAATGGATTTATCCGGTAATGTGATCGGCAGTATAACAGGCTTTGTAGGTCATTTAGGGGATTTGGATTTCGATTCGGAAACTGGTAAGATCTATGGCTCGTTGGAATATAAAAATGATGCTATTGGAAAAGGTATTAGCAACAATTTAGGAGTAAAAAACACTAATGAAGTGGGTTTCTATATTGCTATTTTCGATGCCTCTCGTATAGTGAGGTTAGGCATGGATGCTGAAAAAGAAGATCTGTTGCGTACCGTCTATATTAAAGAAGCGGTTGACGACTACCAAGCGAAAGTGAAGGTTGGGGATAAGGAAGTTGAGCATAGGTTTGCATGTTCTGGTATAGACGGCGTGGCTTTGGCACCATCGATAGATCATCCAAAAGACGGGAAGAAATATCTATATGTTGCTTATGGTGTTTATGGAGATACAACCAGAAACGATAATGATCATCAAGTGATATTAAGATATGATATTGCTGATTGGAATCAATTGGGACAGCCGCTATCACAAGAAAAACTTCATCAGTCTGGACCTAATGCACCTTTGGATAAATACTTTGTTAAGACTGGCAATAGCCGCTACGGTATTCAAAATTTAGCTTATGATGCTCACACTGGTAATTTTTATGCTGCTGTGTACCGTGGCGCTAAATCACAATATCCAAATTATGATTTGTTTGTAATCGATGGAAGGAAAAAAACCGCCCAAACTAGAATAATTTCCGACAATAAAACAGTGAAAGTAAAAACACTTTCTTTATTGGAAGCAGGTTTAAATGACTTGAAGTCTGGAATAAGAGGTTGGAATTTTAAATGGGGAGCTACTGGTTTATGTCCGTTGGGAGATGGCATATTTTATATCTCACATAATGGCAAAGCAAAGGACGGGCAACAGGAAAGTACGATCTATAAATATAAATGGGTAGGCAGCAAAAAAGAGGCTTTTGTTTTGGTGAAATAAACCTAATATTTAGTATGCCATTCTTATGGCCTGCTAAATATTAGGTTTTGTCTTTAGATAAATCAACAATAATTGGTAAAAATAAAAATAGTTCGTTATCTATTCTTACGTTGGTAGTGGTTAACCGTTGCAGTAATCTCTTTTAAAATCCGATGACATTTGTTCCGTGATACGAATAATGTCATCTGCCTCGTTGGAATTGTTGTAGATTAACTGATTGCAAGTTTCTTTGTAGGGCAATAGATACTCTTTGTATGCCGGTACCACATGATTATGCCATTTGTACAAAACATCATCTTCAGGGTAGCCTCTTTCAATACCATCTCTTTGGATTCTTCTTTCCAAAGCGATATTTTCATCAGCTTCTATAAAAATCTTATAATCAATTAGTTTATGTATCTCTGTAAAATGCAGAATAAAAAGTCCTTCTACAATAATTATTGGAGCAGGATGGATTTCTAGGATTTTGGTTACAGCTAAAGGATTATTGAAGTTATATTCCTTTTTGTAGACAGTTTCTCCGCTGATTAGTTTTTTGATATCTAACAAGAACTGTTGGTCATCTATGGTGCTTGGAAGATCAAAATTGTATAATTTGTTTTCTTCCTGAGTCATTTCGCCTGCAGGAATGTAATAGTCATCTTGTGATACCAGGGTAACTTCATCCGTTTTAAAATGATGAAGGAAACTATGTAAGAAAAAGGTTTTGCCAGAGCCACTTCCTCCCGCAATACCGATAATTATAGGCTTATTACTTTTCATTTTCTTTTGGACCGTAGGTTAGATTACAGAAAAAACGTTTGTCTAATGCGCCAACGGCATCAGCCACTGCTTTAGTCATTACAATAATCACGTCTTTTGTAGTTTCGTTTTCGGTAAATTTGCCAACTACCTTCGCAAAGGTAGAACGGTTAGTCATTGGATTAGTGATTTGTATAATAGTACCTACAGGTGCTGTACGGTGCAAAATCAACATTTTGTTTGGGTCTAAATCAGGATCGCTAATCCAAACACCGGTACCTTTTTCCTCAATTTTATTTAAGCCATAAACTGCCGCTGGTCTTTTCAGATTTGGATTTTTTAAGGTTTCTGAACCTTCCGTCGGTTCTTCATCCGTATTGCTCGCTGAAACTGGGGTAACTGCTGCTGGTTTCTCTCCCTTAATAATTAGCTTTTGTCCTACTATTAAATCATTTGAAGTTAAATTGTTGTAGGTCTTCAACTGATAAGTAGTTAATTGGTATTTCTGGGCAACGGAATAAATAGTTTCGCCAGTAGCTACCACATGCTCAAAAGAAGGATCATTTTTAGTTGGAGGAACAACTATAGGAGAGCTAGTAGGGATTGTTTTTGTCTCAATAGGTTTGCTTGGCACGGTAGCAGTGTTGGCGCTGGTTGTAGGTTGATCTGCCTTAATTGGAATTTTTAAAGTCTGTCCAATACTTAAATTGTTAGAGCTTAATCCATTCAATTCCTTGATTTCTTCTACGGTTACCCCATATTGTTTAGCAATTACACCTAGGTATTCTTTAGGTTTAACGGTATGTTCTGCAACTAAATTTCCCGCTACAGGCGGTGGCATTTCTGATTGTTTTACAACGGTAGAAGTAGCTGCTTTTGTACTACTTTTAGTAAAAGGTATTCTCAAAACCTGGCCAACTTGAAGATTATTATTGCTCAAGTTGTTTAACTTTTTGATATCTGCCGTAGTAGTGGCAAATTTCTCAGCAATTAAGTTTAAATTATCTTTAGCCGCAACCGTATAATCGAAGAAATTGGTAGTATTGATACTCGGTGAATTAGTTGATGGCTTATCATTAAACGGGATTTCGGTAGGTACTTTAATAATAGAGCCTATCTGTAAATTGGCATTGTTATTAAAGGCCTGTACATCCTTCGCATTTACGTTGTATCTTCTTGATATAGAATAGTAACTTTCTTTGGGATCTACTTTGTGGATGATGAGTTTTTTACCGTTGTTGTTCTCAACTCCTATAGAATCTAAAGGAGTATTAGCGTAGGCAGTTGCCGAGCAAAAGAGAGCGGTGATCAAAATATATCTTTTTAACATCTATATTCTCAAATTTTTGGAGGTACAATTATACGAATAATATATAGTATCGTTAACAATGTAACTAAACGGTAACATTTAATATTCTATTGTACTAAATTACAATTAGCTTAAAACTAATTCACCTAAGTTTTGTTAATTTGATACGATTAAAAACATAAATATTATGTCAGCAAAAGAAATAAATTTAAGCGAAAAACAAGTAAAACCAGTGGTTGATATGTTGAATGAATATTTAGCAAACTACCACATTCACTACCAAAAATTAAGAGGCTGCCATTGGAACATTAAAGGACAAAACTTCTTTACACTTCACTTGAAGTTTGAGGAACTTTATACCAACGCTCAGCTAACTATTGATGAAATTGCAGAACGCGTGCTTACCTTAGGAAAGGCACCTCATAGCCGTTTTGCAGATTACATTAAAGAATCTGCTATTAAAGAAATTGATACTATTGGTTTAGCGGATACCGCAATGGTGGAAGCTGTTTTGGATGATATGACTAAGTTAATTGAATTAGAACGTGATTTGTTAGAAGCTACAGATAAAGCTGGAGATGATGGTTCTAACGATATGGTGAACCGTTTTATGCAATTTAAAGAGAAAACCATTTGGATGTTAAAGTCTTTCTTAGGAAAGAAATAATTTCTGATGAGATAATTGGCTAATGTGATGATTAGCTGATTTAATTAAGCCACAGATGCACAGATTAGAAAATGATTCGTGCGTTTGTGGCTTTTTAGTTGCGATATTTCGTTAATTCGTAATTTCTGTTTAGTTATTCCTTTTTATTAATTGAGATCTGTGCATCTGTGGCTTTTTATGATGTATATCATTCCTAAATCATCAAATGATCACATTCCCACATCATCAAATTCTATTATCTTTGAGGCATGGGATATAAAAGCTTGGCCGAATGTGTTGCTGATTTAGAAAAGCACGGCCATCTGATTAGAATAAAAGAAGAAGTAGATCCGTATTTAGAGATGGCCGCTATCCATCTTCGCGTTTATGAGAAGCAAGGACCGGCCTTATTATTCGAAAAAGTAAAAGGAAGTCCATTTCAAGCCGTTTCAAACTTGTTTGGAACCATAGAACGCTCTAAATTTATGTTTAGAGATAGTTTGCCAAAGGTTCAGGAATTAGTGGAGTTGCGCTCTGATCCGATGAAAGCTTTGAAGAAACCATTTAAATACATTGGAACAGGGCTAACAGCTTTAACAGCATTACCTTTAAAACAATCCCTATTCAAACAAACTTTTCAGAAAACAACTATTGCTGCCCTTCCCCAAATTGTAAATTGGCCAATGGACGGCGGGCCTTTCATTACCATGCCGCAGGTTTTTACGGAAGATATTGATAAACCAGGGGTGATGAACAGCAACTTGGGGATGTATCGTATTCAATTAGCAGGTAACGATTACGTCCAAGACAAAGAAATAGGATTACATTATCAAATTCACAGAGGTATTGGCGTGCATCAAACTAAAGCCAATAAAAAAGGACAACCTCTAAAAGTGAGCATATTTGTTGGTGGTCCACCTTCGCATCCCTTGGCAGCAGTTATGCCATTGCCAGAGGGATTGTCAGAGCTTACTTTTGCAGGTGCCTTAGGTAATAGAAGATTTAGGTATTTTAGGGATGAAGAAGATTTCGTGATTTCTGCCGATGCTGATTTTGTAATTACCGGAACGGTAGAACCTCACGATAATAAACTAGAAGGTCCATTTGGAGATCATTTAGGTTACTATAGCTTAATACATCCTTTTCCTTTAATGAAAGTACATAATGTATATCATAAAAAAGATGCATTGTGGTCTTTTACCGTAGTGGGTCGTCCACCACAAGAAGATACCAGTTTTGGAGCGTTAATTCATGAGATTTCTGGTTCGGCTATTCCACAAGAAATACATGGTCTAAAGGAAGTAAATGCAGTAGATGCAGCAGGTGTACACCCGCTATTATTTGCTATTGGAAGTGAGCGTTATACTCCTTATTTGAAGGAAAGAAAACCTCAGGAAATTTTAACCATCAGCAACCATATTTTAGGCAAGAACCAGTTGAGCCTGGCTAAATATTTATTCATCGCCGCCAAAGAAGATGATGAAACGTTAAATACTCACGACATTAAGCGTTTCTTAAGTCATGTGTTGGAACGTATAGATTGGAAAAGGGATGTACATTTCCATACCAATACAACCATTGATACTTTAGATTATTCTGGTGATGGTTTGAATTCTGGCTCTAAAGTAGTTTTCGCAGCGGCAGGAGAAAAGAAACGTGATTTGTTAACAGCTTTGCCTCCTGATTTTAAATTAGAAGCCGATCATGCGTTAGCTACTGAGGGTATATTGACAGTCCGATTGGATGAATATCAAGATCAAGAACAAGGAAAAGCATCTATTGCTTTACTTAAAGAACAATTAAGAGTAAACAACCTAACAGCAATTCCGTTAGTGATAGTTTGTGACGATGCTGATTTTACCGCAGAAAATATCAATAATCTAGTTTGGGTAGCTTTTACAAGAAGCAATCCAGCGACAGATATAGACGGAGTAGACGATTTTACGGAGAATAAGCATTGGGGATGCAAAGGTTCTTTAATTATTGATGCCCGTAAAAAACCACATCACGCACCAGAGTTAATTAAGGATTTAGATGTAGAAAAGAAAGTGGATAGAATGGGAGAGAAGGGTGGTTCGCTCTACGGGATTATTTAATATTTGTCATTCCGAGGAAACGAGGAATCTGTTTTTAGATAAGAAATATCAACAGATTCTTCGCTGCACTCAGAATGACAAGAAAACTAAAATCTAATTCCGAAAGTCAAGAAGAAATTGTTATTGGTGAATTTGGAACTTGCTACTGGTTCTGAACCATTATTCAAGGTATAAGGTAAGCTCGTGCCATTAGTTTCAACTCGCTGATAAGCTAGATCAAAATAATAGTTGTCAACTCTATAACCTAACCCGCCACTATACATCTTGGTCTCGAAAAGCTTATCGTCGTCATTCTTAAAAGGACTTCCATTTAAGCCGTAACCAGCTCTCAAACTAATATTATCTACTTTGTATTCGCCCCCAACTCTATAATTAACTGCGCTGGTGTAATTATTTCTTACGGCTGCATTGCTACTATTGATAACATCAGTTCCACCATTAGAGCCATTAGTTGAAAATCTGATGCTAGAGTAATCAATAAAATCTACATCAGCAGAAATAATACCTTGACCACCAATTACGTAACTTGCACCTAAAGAGCCTTTTAAGGGTGTTCTTAAATTATAGGTAAATTCGTAAACCGTAGCCTGATTTGTATAAACATCATTCGATAGTCTGTTATTCAGCGTTTCGGAATAAGTGTCGTCTATAGTAAACCAAGTCGGGGTTTGAAAAGTGGCACCAATTCTAAAAGCGCTAACTGGTCTAAATATAATCCCGAGTCTACCGTTTACACCAGATCCTCTGGTTTCTTGGTTTTGAAGATAGCTTAATGTATAGCTCTCGGTTGGACCATATTGACCAAAAGTAGGAGAGCTTACATTATCATCATATGCCTTTAGGGAACCTTGTTCAGTAAACTCTGCATCGCTTGTATAGCGTAAACTAACTAAGCCAATATTTGCACCGATATAAACTTGGTTAGAGATATTTACGGCGCCTGCAAAATTAAACTCGGAAACAGACCCAGAACGAATTTCATTTTTAGATTGCGTATTCGCTGTAAAAGGGTTATTAATAGTTTCGTTTGCCGTATAAGAATTTGTGTTGCCTGGCGTATTAAAATTTATTAAAAAATTGTCATAAGCCATTCCTTCTAGAGAGCTCTTTTCTAGTGAGTTGTCATTTGGATCTTTGTATCTATTAGCTAATTCGGCAAAGTAGTTTCTGATAGAATTATTATTATTAGTGCCTCCGAAGTTACTTTCTAATGAATAATCATTATTGCGTGTGTAACCTAAGCCAAATACAGTACTAATCACACCTTTTTGAGTGTCTTGACCTTTCATTCGAATACTTGGCGTATAGAAAACAGCTCCTAATTGATTAATGTTTAAGCGATTTTTATCTGCTTTTGTGCTAGAGCTTAAGAAACTACTATTGGCACCTGCCTGATTAAATTCTGGTGTAAATGCGAATTCTGATCTGGTGAATAAACCGAGTCCCGCAGGGTTTCCTCCTAAAGAACTCATATCACCACCCACACCAATTTGGGCATTTCCCATTCCCTTAAAGCGTGCGGTGCTACCATAATTTGTTTGTGAAAAGCGAAGCCCGTCACTGCCATATTGGGCGTATGTAGTGCCCGCAGTTGCTACCATAGCAACTGCAAGCATAGAAATTATCTTTTTCATTTTGTGTTTGATGTTAATTTAGTAGTATTATCTGCCACCGCCTCTTGAGGGTCTACCTCCACCATTAGAGCTGCTACCACTACTGCTGCTACCGCCAGTTCTGCCACCGCTACTACCATTTGAAGAAGAAGGAGGTGGAGTATAACTAGGTCTTGAGCTTTCAGAAGTACGTGTTGGTCTGGAGTCTCCGCTGTTACTTACTCTGCTAGGTCTACCACCATCGCTGTTGCCTCTAGAAGAAGTGCCATTTGTAGTAGTTGTGGCAGGATTGTAAGATTCTGGTCTTGAGCCAGTACGACCTGCAACTCCAGTGTTTCCACCTGTTCTAGTACCTCTACTGATCACAGAGCCGTTAGGTCTTACACCAACACCATTTTCTGCACCGCGATTTGGTCTCGGACGGTAATTCTCATTGTTTCTTACAATGACGTTACCACCACCCCAGCCACCGCCGCCCCAATATCCACCACCCCAGTAGCCTCCACCGAAACCGCCTCCCCAACCGAAGCCACCGCCCCAGTAAGAATAAGGACCCCAAGTATTCCAACGGTAAGGACTACCATAAAATGCCCAAGATGAATATGGATTATACCAACGGTTAAAGCCCCAACCATAGTTAAAGCCTAATGACCAATCGTAAGGATTGTACCACGAGTTATAACCATAAACGTTATAATAATCATCAAAATAAACTCTGTTAGGACTACCGTAGTAAAATCTATCAATTCTAGATGCATAATCCATATCGTAGCTTTCATCGCTCGATCTGTAATTGGCATCATATCGACTAGTATCTATCTGCGCAGTTTGAGCTGGAGGTGCATATTTGTAAACCCTAGCTTGTGCAGTAGTGTTGTACACATCGTCGGCACTGTTGTTTTGCGCCATCTTTTGTGTAGAGCAAGAGGCAACCAACATGGCGGCTGCCGCAAGTGTACTGGTTAAAAAATGATTGACTCTCATTGTATTAGGTTTTATTTGTGTGCAAAATTAAATTGTGACTATAAATTTATAGCTTTGTAGCCATCAATACAAGAAATTTAACACAAAAAACGTTCCAAATAAGTTATGAGCAAAGGTATTACGAGTAAAAGTGAAGATTATTCGCAATGGTATAACGAAATTGTTATAAAAGCCGATTTGGCAGAGCATTCGTCAGTTAAGGGATGTATGGTAATTAAGCCGTACGGATACTCTATCTGGGAGAAAATGCAAGCGGTTTTAGACCATAAATTTAAAGAAACAGGTCATAGCAATGCGTACTTTCCTTTGTTTATCCCCAAATCTTATTTTTCTAAAGAAGCGGCTCACGTGGATGGCTTTGCTACAGAGTGTGCCGTTGTGACACACTATCGTTTGAAAAATGATGGAAATGGTAACATCATTGTTGATGAAGAAGCTAAATTGGAAGAAGAATTGATTGTTCGTCCAACTTCAGAAACTATCATTTGGAACACTTATAAGGGATGGATTCAATCTTACCGTGATTTGCCTTTATTGATTAACCAATGGGCTAATGTTGTCCGTTGGGAGATGAGAACTCGTTTGTTTTTACGTACCACTGAGTTTTTGTGGCAAGAAGGACATACCGCTCATGCAACTGCGGAAGAGGCTATTGAAGAGACTGAAAAAATGCTTGATGTATACGCTGATTTTGCAGAGAATTGGATGGGTGTACCAGTGGTTAAAGGAAGAAAGACTGAAACCGAGCGTTTTGCTGGTGCCTTGGATACTTATTGCATCGAAGCATTAATGCAAGATGGAAAGGCACTTCAAGCTGGAACGTCTCACTTCTTAGGTCAAAATTTTGCTAAAGCGTTTGATGTGAAGTTTACCAGCAAAGAGGGTAAGCAAGAGTATGTATGGGCAAGTTCTTGGGGAGTTTCTACTCGTTTAATGGGAGCTTTAATCATGGCGCATAGTGATGATAGCGGTTTGGTACTTCCTCCAAAATTGGCTCCAATACAAGTAGTAATTGTGCCTATCCACAAAGGAGATGAGGAATTGCAAAAAATATCTTCTTTCGTAGATGAGTTGACTCCAAGATTAAAAGGTTTTGGCATCTCAGTAAAATACGATGATAGAGATAGCCAACGTCCTGGATTTAAATTTGCAGAATATGAACTGAAAGGGGTGCCTATTCGTTTAGCCATCGGTGCGAGAGATATGGAAAATGGCACGGTAGAATTGGCTCGTAGAGATACTAAAGAAAAGTTCACCGTTCCTCAAGAAGGATTAGCGGAATATATCTTCCAAATGTTGGCTCAAATCCAACAAAATATCTATGATAAAGCTTTGAAATTTAGAAATGAGCATATCACCGAAGCTAATTCATATGAAGAATTTAAGGAGTTATTAGAAACGAAAACTGGTTTCATTGCTGCGCACTGGGATGGTACTGCCGAAACAGAAAAGCGTATCAAAGAGGAAACCAAAGCTACAATTAGGTGTATTCCATTAGATAATAAGCTTGAAGATGGCGTTTGTATTTTAACAGGAAAGCCGTCTAAGCAAAGAGTATTGTTCGCAAGAGCTTATTAGCCAATTCGTCATTGCGAGGCACGAAGCAATCTTAATGCGATAAGCAAATCAATATAAGTCGTTGTAAGATTGCTTCGTGCCTCGCAATGACGTGACTAAAAGTATTATGGAAAAACAAACCGATAACTATCAACTTATATTAGATAAACTAGAAAGTAGGGCTTCCTTAAAACAGGAGATTTATAGAAATACGGTAGATGTTTTTGCGATAGCTAAGAAAGCTTTATCTAAGTTAGCATCGCGATTGCATCAAGATTATACGGTAAACAATCCTTCTGTTGAAGTAGCTTATAAAGATACGCATCAATTTGAAGCAGAACTTAAGTTTTCTGGGGATATGTTGTTGTTATCCATGCATAGTAACGTTTTTAATTTTGAGGAAGGCCATCGAATTTTTTCGTCTAGTTACATCAAAGCCAATCTTAACTTAAGCTACTGTGGAGTAATTTATATCCACAATTTTTTGGCAGATTCTATCAAGTACAATCGCTTGGCAGATGAAGGAACTTTAGTGGCTCGTATATTAATCAACAAAGAAAAACGTTTCATTGTAGAAGGTGAAGGCCAACTGGGTTTCTTATATGAAGCTTTTAGTGAGCACGAAATTAATGAAGAAGTATTGACTCATATTTTCGAGTTGGCAATACTAGATTGTATTGATACGGATTTACAATTACCGCCTTATGCTTCGGTAAAAGATATCAATTTACATCAGAAGCAAACTACTTTAGCAGCTAGTGGTTATCCAACCGGAAAGCGTTTAGGCTACTTGTTTAAATCGGAAGTACAACAGAATAATAATTTATAAATAAACTAAACCACATAGGCACATAGTAAATTGTATCATTTACTCGACTATCAAACCTATGTTTCTATGTGGTTAAAAAATATTGATATGAAATTTGCGACTAAAGCCATACATGCAGGTCAGGAGCCAGATCCAACAACTGGAGCGATCATGACCCCAATTTATCAAACTTCAACTTACTGGCAAGCTTCTCCGGGAGACCATAAAGGTTACGAGTATTCAAGAGGTACTAACCCAACTCGTAAGGCTTTGGAAGATTGTTTAGCTGCACTGGAAAACTGTAAGTTTGGTTTAGCATTTAGTAGTGGAATGGGGGCTACAGATTGTTTGTTAAGACTTTTAAAGCCTGGCGATGAAGTCATCACTGGAAATGATTTGTATGGAGGTTCTTATCGTATCTTCACTAAAATCTACCAGAACTACGGTATCAAGTTTCACTTTTTGGATTTATCGAAGCCTGAGAATATCACACCGTATATCAACGAAAAAACTAAATTGGTTTGGATCGAAACTCCAACTAATCCAACTATGCGTATCATTGATATTGAAGGTGTAGCTAAAATTACAAAAGCAAATCATATTCTTTTAACAGTTGATAATACTTTTGCTTCTCCATATTTACAAAATCCAATTGATCTAGGTGCCGATGTGGTTATGCACTCCGTTACAAAATATATTGGTGGTCACTCTGATGTGGTAATGGGAGCTTTGCTAACCAACAATGAGCAATTGTACAAAGATTTGTTCTTCGTTTATAATGCGTGTGGTGCTACACCAGGGCCTCAAGATGCTTTCTTGGTTTTGAGAGGTATTAAAACTTTGCATTTACGTATGAAAGCGCATTGCGAAAATGGTGAGAAAGTGGCTCACTTCTTAAGAAATCACTCAAAAATCGATAAGATTTACTGGCCAGGTTTCGAAGACCACCCTAATCATGATGTGGCTAAAAAACAAATGCGTGGTTTCGGTGGTATGGTATCGGTTACTTTAAAAGATGCAGATTTGAAAGAAACTTTCCGTATTGCTTCGCGTTTTAAGGTATTTTCACTAGCGGAGTCTTTAGGAGGTGTAGAGAGCTTGGTAAATCACCCAGTTAGTATGACGCATGGTTCTATTCCAAAAGAAGAGCGTGAAAAGGTTGGTGTAACTGATAATCTGTTGCGTTTTAGCGTAGGCGTAGAGGATATTGATGATTTGCTAGCGGATTTGGAACAAGCTTTATCAAATTAGCTTATTTGCTAATCAGCTAATTTGATGATGAAAATTGATAATCTTAAAGACTTTCTCGATGCAAAGGTTGCGCAATACAATCAGCCTAACTTTATATCGAATGATCCAATCAGTATTCCGCATCAGTATAGTTTAAAACAAGATATTGAAATTGCTGCATTTTTTGCAGCAATTTTAGCTTGGGGACAACGCAAAACCATCATCAATAAATGTAATGAGTTATTGGCGAGGATGGATAACCAGCCTTATCAATTTATGCTGCATCATTCTGATAACGATTTAAAAGGATTGTTGGGATTTAAACATCGCACGTTCAATGATACCGATTTGCTGTACTTTGTAGCCTTCTTTCAGCAGCACTATCAACAATCAAATTCATTAGAAACTGCTTTTATACCTCAGGCTTTAACTTACAGAACAGATTACTTGAGTGTTGAAGAAATAGCTTCTGGCTACGAATTAACTTCTTCTACTTGTTATACTTCCGATTTAGTAATTGCTGATTTCACGATAGAAAAAGCATTAAACCATTTCCGATCTTATTTCTTTAGTCTGCCAGATTTCCCTCGTAGAACGATTAAGCATATTTCATCGCCAATACAAAAATCTACCTGTAAACGCTTAAATATGTTTTTAAGGTGGATGGTTCGTAAAGATAATTGTGGGGTTGATTTTGGAATTTGGAATACCATTCGTCCTGCTGATTTAATTTGTCCATGCGATGTACATGTAGACCGTGTAGCTCGTTATTTTGGATTAATTGAACGTAAGCAAACAGATTGGCTCACCGCTGTAGAACTTACTACTCGTTTAAAAGAATTCGATGCAGAAGACCCTGTGAGGTATGATTTTGCTTTGTTCGGATTGGGAGTAGAAGGGGAGTTTTAGTTAGTTTGTTGGATGGTTAGTTTTTTAGTTGTTTCGATTACTGTTAAGACGTACAACTTATAACCTAAAACTTATAACTTTAGTAAATGGTAAATTTTAACGCCGAGATAGAAAAGTTTGATAGCAACGGTGAGAAAACTGGTTGGAGTTACGTTTTTGTGCCTGAAGCTATTGCGCAGCAAATTAAGTCTGATGATAAGAGAGGATTTCGCGTGCGAGGGCAGCTTGATAACCTTCAAATCAGTGGAAAGAGTTTAATTCCGATGGGGAATGGCGATTTCATTTTGCCGCTTGATGGTAAAATCCGTAAACAATTAAAAAAAGAAGCTGGTCATCCCGTTTCGTTATCTCTAGAACACGATGTGGATTTTAAAATTGAAATTCCCGAAGATTTGGAGGTTTGTTTAGCTCAGGAAGATGGCTTGCTGGAGCATTTTTTATCCTATACCAAGTCGCATCAGAATTATTTTATCGTTTGGCTAAATACCGCTAAAACAGAAGTTACCAGAACTAAACGACTAATCATGATTGTAGACGCCATGGCGAAGAAGCAAGATTTTGGTTTGATGTTGAGGAGTAATAAGAAAAGTGGTCAGTAGACAGGTATCAGTGGTCAGTTTAATACTACTGCCGTCATGCTGACCTGTAGCGCGAAGCGGAAAGCTACTTGTAAATTTATTTCAGCATCTATTTAGCTGATCCAGAAACAAGTTCAGGATGACGGAATGCAGAAAACTACCTTTTATAATTCCTAAACCAGCTACTGATTTTCATTTGGATAACTCCTAGGAAAGCTTCTCTAAAAATACGGGTACTCATTTTAGAAGTTCCTTCAGTTCTGTCTGTGAAGATGATTGGTACTTCAACTACATTAAAGCCATATTTGATAGCCGTAAACTTCATCTCAATCTGGAAGGCATAACCAACAAACTTGATTTTATCCATTGGGATGGTTTCTAGCACTTTTCTAGTATAGCATTTAAAACCTGCAGTAGCGTCTTGAATATTAATGCCTGTAATGATACGCACATACATCGAGGCAAAATAAGACATCAAAACACGTCCCATTGGCCAATTTACTACATTTACACCTTTTACGTAACGAGAGCCAATAGATAAGTCAGCACCGTTTACGCAAGCATCTCTCAACTTAATTAGATCCTCTGGATTATGTGAGAAATCGGCATCCATCTCGAAAATATATTCATACTTCCTTTCCAGTGCCCATTTAAAACCGTGAATATAAGCAGTGCCAAGGCCAAGTTTTCCTTTTCGTTCTTCAATGTGTAGCATTGGGAACTCATCTTGCAAGCCCTTTACAATCTGTGCAGTACCATCTGGAGAGCCATCATCAATAATCAGAATTTCGAAATAATAAGGTAATGAGAAAACTTTGCGAATAATCTTTTCGATGTTCTCTTTCTCGTTATACGTTGGAATGATGACTAAGCTGTCGGACAATTAATTTTAGATTTTAGATGGACGATTTACGATTTCTGTTCTGCGAAAGTAATGAATTTAGGTTGATGTTTATACTTAGCTACTTCGTTAAATTGTGTTAAACTATCTGATGTCGCCCATCCATCTCTTCAGCATTGGTACTAAGAAGAATATAAATACCCCTACACCGGCAGAAAAAATAGAAATCTGTAGCAATACATTGGCGTAATACGGCAACGATAATACTGGATTGTTTGCGGCTACAATATCTTTTGGAATACTCATTAACGCACCAATTTTACCTGCAAGAAATTCACCAATTGCGGTAAAAAAGAAGAAAATACCCATCATTAAGCCTACAATGTTTACCGGCGATAATTTAGTAATCATGGATAAACCTACCGGAGAAATACACATTTCGCCACAGATAATAAAGAAATATCCGCCAGCGAAAGCTAACAATGGAATTAAACCATGACTTAAACTAGCTTGACATGCCAAATAGAATGTAAAGAAACCAAGTGCAACGAAGATAAATGAGAAAGCAAATTTTGCCGGAGTAGATGGTTCTAATCCGCGTTTATTTAGCCAAGGCCACAATGCAGCAAATACGAAACTCAAAATAATTACCCATCCAGGAGGAAGAAAATTATTAACAGCAAGTGCTGGAAGTTCAATTCCAAGTACATGCATATCTACATTTCGCATGGCAAATAGGTTTAAGGAACCTGCATTTTGCTCATAAAATGCCCAGAACAAAGTAGAAACTACGACTAAGACTAAGGCTGATAATAATTTGAATTTGGCAGCTTTTTCTAGCTTAGACGCTAAGTATAAAATGTAAATAACTGAGATTACTGCCAAAACCAACATAATGCTGTCTAATGCTTCGTAATAATTGAACAGGGTTACGATAATGGGTAATGCGCCGAACGTTAATAGGTAAATTGCCCATTCCACTGAAATAAAACCGGCTAGTTTTTTATGTAAATCATTAGTTAATGGCAAGCCCTTTTCCTTTAATGAGGATTTCCCGATAATGAAAACTACCAAACCTAAGACCATGAAAATACCTGCTAAGCCAAAGCCATAATGCCAGTTTATTTTCTGACCAACATAACCGCAGAGTAAGCCACCTAAAGCGGCACCAATGTTAATTCCCATGTAAAATAGAGAGAAACCACTGTCTTTTCTTGGGTCATTGTTGTCGTATAATGTACCTACCAAACTAGATACATTTGGTTTGAAGAAGCCGTTGCCACAAATGATAAAAGCCATGCCGTAGAAGAAACTCCAATCTTGGGGGATAGCCAATACGATATGTCCAATCGACATCAGTACACCGCCAAAAATAATCGCTCTCCGGTAACCTAAAAACTTGTCAGCCAACATTCCGCCAAACATAGGCATGGTATAAACCAATGCCGAATAAGCACCTAAAATCGCATAGCCTTTTGGTTCATCAAACTTCAGTTGCGTAACCATGTAGGCTAGCAGTAAAGCTTTCATTCCGTAGAACGAAAAACGCTCCCACATTTCGGTGAAAAATAGGAGATAGAGCTGCTTTGGATGTTTGGTTTGATTCATTTTTTAGGGGATAGGTATTAGGTTTTAGTGGTTAGTAACTTTCTACTTTTAACTTTCTACTTTTAACTTTTTATGGCGCTAGACGCTCAATCTTCCAGCTTCCGTTCACAAAAGTATATTTTATTCTATCATGCAAACGGCTTGATCTGCCTTGCCAGAATTCTATTACCGATGGTCTTACAATATATCCACCCCAATGCGCTGGTTTCGGTATTGTTTTACCTTCGTATTGTTTGGTGAGTTCTTCAACTTTACTTTCTAAAACTTCTCTATCTGCAATTACCTGACTTTGGGGTGAAGCAATGGCACCAATTTGACTCCCTACAGGACGAGAGTTGAAATATTGCTCTGAAGTTTCTTTGTCTAGTTTTTCTATTTTACCTTCTATTCTTACCTGACGCTCTAATTCTCCCCAAAAGAATACTAAACAGGCCAATGGATTTTTCTTAATTTCTTTGCCTTTTTGGCTCAGGTAATTGGTGTAAAAACTGAAACCATCTTTATCAAATCCTTTTAATAGCACAATTCTAGCATTCGGTCGCCCAGATTTGTCTGCCGTAGCTAGAGTCATCACGTTAGGTTCAAAAATCTCTGCACTTATAGCATCTGAGAACCATTTTTCGAATTGTATTATTGGATCTTTAACAATGTCTTTTTCATTCAATTCTGCAGCCTTATAGTCTTGCCTTAAGTTTTGTATCGCTTCTTTGGTCAATTTCATCTGTATATAATTATATTTTTAATGGTCAGTTGTTCCTTTCTAATGTAACATCAACATTTTTTTTTGTACTTAATGATGATGTTAACTTGTACGGTTCATGGAGTAAAAGTAAGGTTGTTTAGAGTTACTTTTTAATATTCGCTCATTTTTCTACATTTAGATGAGGACAATCATTATTGGCCAGTTTCGAATATATTTTGTTATTTTAGAGATATGTTAAGCTTATTGAATCCTTCAGCTGGTAAGTTATTGATTTCGGAACCATTTTTGGCCGACCCTAACTTTAGGCGTTCGGTAATTTTGCTTACCGAGTATGGAGAAGAGGGGGCAGTAGGGTTTATCTTAAATCAACCAAGTAACTTAGTGGTGAAAGATTTGATTCCAGATTTATGGATGGCAGATTTTCCTGTATTTATCGGTGGCCCTGTAGAAATAGATACCATTCATTTTGTACATAGATGTTATGATAAATTGAATAGCGGAGAAGAGATTATAGATGGATTGTACTGGGGTGGAGATTTCGAAACTTTGAAGCTGCTTATCAATAACAATAGTATTCAAGAAGATGAGGTAAAGTTTTTTCTAGGTTATTCTGGCTGGGATTTTAATCAACTAGAAAATGAACTGGCTACCAACACTTGGATTGTTTCAGATAAATACCACGAGGACACTGTATTTTCTCAAAATGAGGAAGCGCTTTGGAAGGAGGTGATTATCAATCTAGGACCAAAATATGCGCATGTGAGTAATTTCCCTACAGATCCAAATTTGAATTAGTTAGTCGGGAAGTTATTAGACAGAAAAGTCCGAAAGACAGAGGTTTTCTATATCTTTCGGACCAAAATACTTTTCCGACTTTCCGGACTATTTTTCCATTTCAGCAGCAGTCTCTTCAACTTTTGCTCTCAAATCATCTTTATAAGCTTGCATTTTTTCTGCTAGCTCAGGTTTTGCCGTAGATAATATTTGAACTGCTAATAAACCAGCATTTTTAGCTGCATTTAAAGCTACCGTAGCCACAGGAATACCGTTTGGCATTTGTAGAATAGAAAGAATACTGTCCCAACCGTCGATAGAATTTGATGACTTTACAGGAACACCAATTACAGGAACAGTAGTGATAGAAGCCACCATGCCTGGCAAATGCGCAGCGCCACCAGCACCAGCAATAATTACTTTAATACCACGGCTAGCTGCTTCCTTTGCGTAAGTAAACATTCTATCTGGCGTACGGTGTGCTGAAACTACTGTAATTTCAAAATCTACACCAAATGCTTTACAAATATCTGCTGCATCTTGCATTACAGGCAAGTCGGACTTGCTGCCCATGATAATACCAACTTTTACCCCAACCCCTAAAGGGGCTTTTTCCTTTATATTGCTCATGTCAATTTTAATATTTTTTTCAATTTTGCTTTCCAAATTGTATTTAATTCCCCCTTCAGGGGGTAGGGGGTTAAGAAATCACTTTCAAAGTTTGTTGTACGAACCTTGCTTTTTCGATAGCTTTCTCACGGTTTTGGTCCACAATAGTTAAATGGCCCATTTTACGGAATGGCTTGGTGTATTTCTTGCCATAAAGATGAACGTAAACACCTTCAATTGACATGATTTTTTCCAATCCATCGTATTTAGCTACACCATCATGACCTTTCTCTCCCAATACATTAACCATTATGGCATTCGAAATAGAACGGGTATCACCTAATGGTAAATTGAAAATAGCCCTTAAATGTTGCCCAAATTGCGATACATAGTTACCTTCAATAGTTTGGTGGCCACTGTTATGTGGGCGAGGAGCTAATTCGTTCACTAGAATATCACCATGCTTAGTGATGAACATTTCCACCGCTAAAATACCGGTAATATTTAATGCAGCCGCAATATCCTTTGCAATTTTTTCTGCTCTTTCTTGAATGCTTTCAGGGTAAGTAGAAGGAGAGATCAAGAATTCTACCAAGTTGGCCTCAGCATTAAATTCCATCTCTACCATTGGAAAAGTCTTCGTGTCACCGTTGGCATTTCTAGCTACAATTACAGCTATTTCCTTCTCAAAATTTACTAACTCTTCAATTAAAGTAGGTGCTTCAAAAGCATTCTTAACGTCAGAAGCATTACTTATTTTCATTACGCCTTTGCCATCATAACCATCTTTACGTAATTTCAAGATATATGGGAAAGGGAATTTTCCGCTGCTCAAATCTTCTTTAGAATTCACTAACATGAAAGGAGCGGTAGGTATATCATTTTCCTTAAAGAACTGTTTCTGAACACCTTTGTCTTGTATCAATCTAATTACTCTAGATTGCGGATAAACTTGTTTACCTTCTCGTTCTAATTGCTCAAGGGCATCTACATTTACCTTCTCAATTTCAATGGTGATGATGTCCGCTTTTTTACCAAAATTATATACGGTATCGTAATCGGTAATAGAACCATTCTCGAAATAATTGGCAATGTGTTTACACGGAGCATCAGCGTCTGGATCTAGTACCAATGTGGTTAAATTGTAGTTGATTGCTTCTTGAATTAACATTCTGCCCAATTGTCCGCCGCCTAAAATACCTAGTTTTAAATCGCTAATCTGTTTTGCCATTATCGCTTGAATTTGTAGCAAAAGTAGCAAAAAATAAGCATATGGTTTGGGTTAATTGTACATTAGATTACAATTAGAAGCGCAATATTTGTGCTACTATTTTCCGAAAGTCCTGCCATCCGCTTTACTTCTCCCGATAAAAATCGGGATGCGTGTTCGCTACTGTCAGGGCTATTTAATTCAAAACAGTACAAAACCTTGCGGCATTTTGCGAAAACTTCAAAATCTTCGCGTTAAATGTTAAAAAAACTAGCTAGTCGAGATTTGCAATCTCGACTTTTATAGCCGCGGATTTAAAATCCGCAGATAGGTCGTTCCGGATTGCAAATCCGGAACAGCATTACAATCAATGGAAATGCAACCTTGCAACAATAAAACCATAAAGCAATAAAACAATTCCTTTACCTTTGCGCCATGGATTACGATGCAATAATTATTGGTGCCGGTGCTTGTGGATTAATGTGTGCTGTACAAGCAGGTTTCTTAGGAAAAAAAGTTATTGTACTCGAAAAAAGTGACAAAGCAGGTGCAAAAATCCTTATCTCTGGTGGCGGACGTTGTAATTATACCAACATTGGCGCTACTGAAGAGCAGTTTATCTCCGCTAATTCGCATTTCTTAAAATCTGCTTTTAAACAATGGACGGTAGAAGACACCATCAGCTTTTTTGAAACCTACGGCATTTATGGTGCAGAAAAAACACTAGGACAATTGTTTCCAGATGGTAAAAATGCAAAAGATGTGGTAGAAGTTTTTACATCGCTTTGCGAAGAAATGGAACAGCAAATCGTTTGCAATGCAGAAGTAACGTCAATAGAAAACGAGGAAGCGCAATATCAAGTCAAATATCAAATTAACGGTAAAACAAAATCTTTAGCTGCTCCAAAATTAGTCATTGCTACAGGCGGATTACCAATTCCAAAAATGGGAGCAACAGATTTCGCACTAAAATTTGCTAAAAAGCATCAGCTTAGTATTATAGAAACCGCACCTGCATTAGTACCATTAACCATCACCGGTAAAGACGAGGCTTGGTTTGCGCAACTTTCAGGAAATTCGGTTTTTTGTAGGGTAAGTAATGATGAAATGAGTTTTGAGGAGAATATCCTGTTTACGCACTGGGGCTTAAGTGGCCCTGCGATTTTACAAATCTCTAGCTATTGGCGTAGAGGACAAGAAGTTGAAATTGATTTACTCCCAGACGAAAATATAATAGAGTTGTTAACTGTTGAACGTCAGCAAAATGGACGCATTCAATTGTCAACTTTGTTGAATAGATTTTATACCAAAAAGTTTACAGATGCTTTGGGTAAATTTCTACCATTAACTAAAACTATTGCAGATTTAACCAAAGCAGAAATGGAGCAAACGGAGCAAGTCGTCCATCACTTTAAAATAAAACCTGCAGGTGACAAAGGTTATGATAAAGCAGAAGTAATGCGTGGCGGAATAGATACCAATGAACTCTCCTCTAAAACGTTAGAAAGTAAAAAAATAGCTGGTTGCTACTTTGGTGGCGAATGTGTAGATGTAACAGGTTGGTTGGGAGGTTATAACTTTCAATGGGCTTGGGCGAGCGGATATGTGATAGCTCAAAACCTATAAAACAAAAAAGGGGCAAAAGCCCCTTTTTTGTTTTATAAAATGCTTAAAATATAAAGCCTATGCGAACACCAGTAATTACTGAAGGTTCTACGGATAGAGAATTACCTGCAGAATTGAAAGTAGAAGTAGTTGATGTACTTGCTGTATTATTAGTTATGGTAGTTTTCCCTTCGCTTTGATAAAGGAAACCAAAACCTCCTTCAACACCTAGATAGACTCTTTTTGTAAAATAATAGTCGGCGCCGGCCACTGCTCTTAAGCCTATCCCCAAAGTGCTTGGCCCATTAACTTCACCAGAAACATTAGCTACATAGGTAGGATTCGCTAAATTGTTGTTAGAATTCAGGTAGCTAGCTTTTTGATTACCGTAACCAAATAAAATATCTCCACCTACATAGGTCGAAAGACGCTCTGTGCCAGTAAAATGTTTTTCAATACCTAAGTTAAGTAAGAAACTAGTTTCTTTTCTTTTTACATTACCAGAATAAGAATTGTCAATTCCGTAAGCATTAGCTGTTTCACTGTCAGTGCTTAAGTTAAAACCTAAACGTATCGCTAGTTTTTCTTGAGTAAAATAGCGGAATCTTAGTAAGCTTCCTGTTTCATTTAAGTTAAAACTAGAGTTTAAAACTCCACCACTTAATCCAAATTCAGTAGTAACGTCACCCTTTTTAGGTTTAAATTCACTTTGGGCATTCGCCGCAAGGCCAGCTATAGCTAAGCCAAATACTAATAAAGTTTTTTTCATTTTGTGTTTTATTTTTAAAAAGATGCTGTAAAGCAACAGTTATGCCAAGAATGCCATATAAATGAAGGTGTTTTAATACAGGTTGATAGTTAGCTGATTGTATTACTTAGAGCTTAAGGATACCCAAAAACTTTTCATTAAACGGTGTCTATTATTATCGACCATTTTATTAATCTTCGACTATTAATTTTGAATTAGCATCAGCAGATTTTTAATCTGAAATTTCTAAGTAAACATTTTGTGTACTTTTGTAGAAAATTAAATCCTTGAAAAGCGATCTTCTTTTAATTACACCTCCATTTACACAACTGAATACGCCGTATCCAGCCACTGCATATATTAAAGGTTTTTTAAATACAAAGGGTATTTCTTCAACCCAAGCCGATTTAGGTATTGAAGTAATTTTAGCGCTTTTCTCCAAAAAAGGATTAACGGATTTATTCAATCAGGCAGAGCTGAAAAATGAAGTATTTTCATTTAACGTACAGAGAATTCTTGCCCTTAAGGAAGAATATCTAAAAACCATTGATGCGGTTATCTCTTTTTTACAAGGTAAAAACCCAACTTTGGCATTACAGATTTGTCAAGAAGATTTTTTACCGGAAGCTTCTCGTTTTGCAGCTTTGGAGGAATTAGATTGGGCTTTTGGTGCCATGGGTACACAAGATAAAGCCAAGCATTTAGCCACACTTTATTTAGAAGATATTTCTGATTTTATTGTAGAATGTGTAGACCCAAATTTTGGTTTCAGCCGTTATGCAGAGCGATTGGGAAGAAGTGCAAATTCATTTGATGAATTGTATGAAGTCTTAAATCAGAAACCAACTTACATCGACAAAATTCTAATTGATATCCTTAAAGAGAGGATAGAAGTAATTCAGCCAAAGCTATTTCTGATTTCTGTTCCATTTCCCGGAAATCTATATGCTGCATTTCGTTGTGCGCAGTTTGCGAAACAAAACTATCCTCATATTAAAATATCGATGGGCGGTGGTTTTCCAAATACTGAATTACGTTCGTTATCAGATCAAAGAGTATTCGAATTTTTCGATTATATCACATTGGATGATGGAGAATTACCAATCGAACTTTTGTACAATGCGATTACTAAAGGTGGCGAATTCAATCTCTACAAAAGAACATTTTTGCTAGAGAATGGAGAGGTTGCTTATCGTAATGATGCTTTAAGAAGTGATTACAAGCAAGCTGATGTCGGTACGCCAGATTATACTAACTTGCTGTTGGATAGCTATATTTCGGTTATAGAAATTGTAAATCCGATGCACAGAATGTGGAGTGATGGCCGTTGGAACAAACTCACCATGGCGCATGGTTGTTACTGGGGGAAATGTACTTTTTGTGATATTTCCTTAGATTATATTAAGGTTTACGAACCTATTGCTGCAAAACAGATTGTTGATAGGATAGAAGACTTAGTGGCGAAAACCGGTCAAAATGGTTTTCACTTTGTGGACGAGGCTGCACCGCCTGCGTTAATGCGTGAAGTAGCTCTAGAAATCCTTCGAAGAAAAATCACGGTTACTTGGTGGACCAATATACGTTTTGAAAAAAGCTTTACTGGAGATTTGTGTTTGCTATTAAAAGCATCGGGTTGTATTGCTGTTTCTGGTGGTTTAGAAGTAGCCTCAGATCGATTATTAAAACTGATTGACAAAGGTGTTACCGTAGAGCAAGTGGCCAAAGTAACTAGAAATTTTACTGAGGCTGGCATTATGGTGCATGCTTATTTGATGTACGGTTATCCGACGCAAACAGTTCAAGAAACAGTTGATAGTTTGGAAATGGTGCGTCAGTTGTTCGAGGCTGGTGTGTTGCAGTCGGGGTTTTGGCATCAATTTGCGATGACGGCGCATAGTCCTGTGGGCTTGTATCCAGAAAAGTTTGGCGTAGTTAAGGAAACCGAAGAGATTGGAACTTTCGCTAATAATGATATCAATTACAGGGATCAAACTGGCATAGACCATAATAAATTCAGTTACGGTTTGAAGAAGTCACTTTTCAATTTTATGCATGGCATCTGCTTTGATTATAAGTTGCAAGATTGGTTCGATTTTAAAATCCCAAGAACTACCATTGCTCCTAATTTTATTGATACAGCTTTAAATAGCAATGAGGATTTCAATGTCAAGCCCACTGCCAAAATTGTCTGGTTGGGAGGGAAGCCATCTGTAGAAATCTTTACCAAGTCTAAAAAAGGCAATACTTGGGAGATGATGACTTTAAACTTTCACAATAAGAAAGAAAGTTTTAGTGTTCAGGCCAATAAAGTGGAAGGCGAGTGGTTGGCTGCTATTTTAGATAAAATCTCTGCTACTAATGAGAAGACTTTAACTTTTCAAGAAATCAAAGCTGATTTTGAAGCGACCATAGCGCATTTCGAACTGTTCTGGTATTCCAAACCAATTCATACTTTACGGGAATTTGGATTGTTGGTTTTGTAATCTAGTAGTATCGTTAATAAATCATCATTTCGACCGTAGCGGAGAAATCTTTGAACTTTTATCCAAATAGAAATATTCAAAGATTTCTCTCCCGTAAATACGGGACTGCGTTTCAGTCGAAATGACGAGCATGTAAGTGATCGTAGGGCCTAATCACAATTAGGAACAGTAAACGTCCAAGTTTCTGCGGTTTTGTACGGCAATGAAAATGCTACACCTTTATCCATTTCAAACCATAATTTCGGTCTTATTTTTTCTCGGCTGAAGGTCTCGTTCATGGTCATGCTGTCATAAATCCTACCGTTAATCATTACATATTTAATCTTTTCAGAGTTTCTAATGTCTTCCAAAGGATTATCTTCCAAAATGATTAAGTCTGCTAATTTTCCGGTTTCTAATGAACCTAGCTCTTTACCCATTCCCAAATATTCGGCGCCGTTTAAAGTTGCTGCTTTAATGGCTTGTAAAGGTGACATGCCTCCCTGAACGAACATCCATAATTCCCAATGTGCACCTAAGCCTTGTATCTGTCCGTGAGCACCTAAGTTAACTTTGGTTCCACCATCAGCAATTGTTTTGGTTGCTTTTGCTACTTCAATGTGTCCGTAATCACCATATTCGGAAGTCGTTCTGCGTCTAGCTCTAGAATCGATAATCGCCCTTGGCGTAAAATTCAATAAACGTTCGTTTTCCCAAACGTTGGTTCTGTCGTACCAATAATTTTCGCCCCACTGACCGCCGTAAGCCACAATTAGAGTAGGAGTGTAGGCTACTTTTGTTTTGTTCCAGAAATCAACTACATCTTTGTAAGCTGGAGCAATTGGAATACTATGCTCAATTCCCGTGTGACCATCGGCAATCATCGTCATGTTGTGGTAAAAGGTGGAACCGCCTTCTGGAACCACTTCCATTTTTAACTGACGAGCAGCCTCTAAAATTTGCTGGCGTTGGTCTCTACGAGGTTGGTTATAGGATTTCACCGAAAACGCACCCACAGCTTTTAAGCGACGCAAATGCGAAAGGGCATCATCCAAACTATTGATCGTTACTTTAAAATCACCGTCGGCACCATACAAAATAGAACCAGTAGAATACAAACGCGGACCAACCATTCTGCCTGCTTTTAACATTTCGCTTTGGCTGAACACCATTTCTGTGTTACTCGATGGATCGTGAGAAGTAGTTACACCAAAGCTTAAATTCGCCAAATAAGACCAATCTTGTTGTGGGCTGATACCATCTGGACTGGTCCTCAAATGCGCATGAACATCTACGATACCTGGCATAATCGTTTTTCCAGTTACATCTACCACTTTAATATCTGCGGGAATAGGAACTTCATCTACTTTCCCAATCGCTTTAATTTTGTTGTTTTCTACTAGGATAGTGCCTTCTTCAATCACCTGATCGCCTTTCATGGTGATAATTCTAGCTCCTTTCAAGGCAATTAAGCCGGTTGGTGCATCTGCTTTTAATTTCAAACCTAAAGAAACCCCAGTGGTATCAGGTTCTGGAAGAATTTGAGGTGCACCTTCAACAAAAGTGAAAGTGTTTTTAATTTCTCTGTTGTAGTATTTCTCACCCAAAGTCCATAGTAACTTTTTACTGTCGGCACTCCAATGCAAATAAGTTCCCGCATCTTTGGTGACTTTAGTTAAAGGAATAGCTTTATTACCTGCCGATAGATCTAAAGCTGTTCCAGCGGTAACCATTGGCGTGATGTAGGCGTTAAACAATTCTGTGAATGCCATCCACTTACCATCTGGGCTAGGAGCAAACTGCGTTGCATATTGTGAGGTGTAATGTGTACGTTCATTTCCGCCATTCAAATCCACGCTTTTAAATGCTTTTTTACCGCTATCGTAGCTTTGATAGAAAATACGCGTATCATCAACGTTAAACTGAGGTCTGATCCCATTATCCAATACCAAAGTTTTTGCGCCACCATTAGCAGGCATTACAAAAATACCTATGTTTTTTCCATAGGTTAAACCTAAAGTTTCGTTGCCAACTCCTTTTCTGAAAATGATTTTATCACCTTTGTTCGAATAGCTAGGAGAGTAGTAGTAGCCTTTTTCGTCGGTTAAACTGATGGTTTTACCTGTTTTTAAATCAGTACGCTTAATAGCGCCTTTAAATTCATCGCTCCAAGTAGTGTAAATTACAAATTTGCCATCTGGACTAAATTTTGGCTCAAATTCGAAGTCTAAACCATTGGTTAATCTTTCTGGTAAACCTCCTGGCAAATCTTTTTTGTACAAATATCCAGCAGCATTAAAAATTACCATTTTACCATCGGGCGACGTAGTCAATTGCCTAATCATTTTGGCGGTGAACTCTGAGTTGTAAACCTGCTGGTCAAAGTGCAATGCTTCCTGTACCGTTTGGTTGCTAGTTACTTCGAAAGGAATATCACTTACATATAAATTATTCAGTTCTACTTGTCTTATTTTTCCTTTGGCGTAGAAAACGATTTTTTTAGAATCTGGTGTCCAAGCAAAATTTGGATATACGCCAAAAATGGCCCAAGTTTCTTGTTGGTCTTTCGTTAAATCATCATATAACGGATATTCTTCGCCAGTTTTTAAATTCTGTACGTACAGGGCAGATTTCAATCTAACCCTTTTAACATACGCTATATATTTTCCATCTGGAGATACTTGAGGACGAACAGAACCACCTTGGTCGGCAATTAAGTTGGTGAGTTTACCTGTATTTAGATCTAACTGACGTATAGCATAAATCAATCCATTCGGGTCTTTACTGTATTGAAAAAATGGACCAGGAGAGACATCCTCACTGAAATAAAGGAACTTTCCATCTGGCGATACATTGGGTTCTCCAGCATCTTGTTGGTCGTTTTTACGTTTGGTTAACTGTACGCCTTCACCACCATAAATGCTGTACATCCACATTTCGCCTGCTCCTAAAGAACGAGAGCCTGTGAAGTGCTTTCTAGCAATAAGATAATCGCTATTTGGCATCCAAGTGGCATTGTTTAGCAGTCTAAAAGTCTCTTTCGTGATTTGTTTTTTGTTGCCGCCTTGTCTATCCATCATCCAGATATTATCCGCACCACTTCTATCACTCGTAAAGGAAATATATTTTCCGTTAGGGCTAAAACGTGGTTGCACTTCGTATGAGATACCTCCGCTTAACAATTTCGCAGTGCCGCCAGTAATAGGCATCACATAAATATCGCCCAATAGGTCAAAAACAATTTCCTTACCGTCTGGACTAACATCTAGGTTCATCCACGTACCTTCATTGATAGTAATACTGAAACTTTTGCTAGTTCCTGTGTATTTTTCTACGTCCCATTTAGGAGCTTCTTTTTTCTCTTGTGCGTTAACAGAACTTAAGGTAAATAACAGTGCTGATGCTAATACGTACTTCTTCATTCTTAAATTTTATTTGAACAAACAAAGTTTGCAATTTAGTTATTTGTTGCCACAGATGCACAGATAAGATTTAATTTGATATATTGTTGATGCGAAAATTCTGTGTATCTGTGGCTGAATCTGTTTTTTGAAAAGCCACAATGGTTTCATAGTTTTGAGCCTAACATTACTATGACTGCAACAGAAGTTTTAAAGAAATATTGGGGATTTGATGTCTTTCGTCCGTTGCAGGAAGAGATTATTCAGTCAGTTATAAAGGGAGAGGATACTTTAGCTCTTTTGCCCACTGGCGGAGGAAAATCTGTCTGTTTTCAGGTGCCTGCGATGATGATGGAAGGTATTTGTATTGTGGTTTCGCCTTTGGTGGCACTCATGAAAGACCAAGTAGAAAACTTGAAAGCTAAGGGGATAGAAGCTATTGCAATTTACGCCGGAATGGGTAAGCGAGAAATCGATATTTTGCTAGATAATTGTATTTACGGAAATATCAAGTTTCTTTATCTTTCTCCAGAGCGATTACTTTCAGAACTTGTTCGTGTACGTATTTCTTATATGAACGTCAACCTCATTGCTATAGACGAAGCGCACTGTATTTCTCAGTGGGGTTATGATTTCCGTCCGCCTTACCTCAAAATTAAGGAGCTACGAGAAATTCTTCCTGACAAGCCAATTTTAGCTTTGACAGCAACTGCTACGCCAGAAGTAAGAGTAGATATCATTGAAAAACTGGAATTGAAAGATGCGCAGGTTTTCGTGAAAAGCTTCTCTAGAAAGAACCTCAGTTATGTGGTTTTTAACCTCGATGATAAGCACAAAAAGTTAATTGATATCTGCAAAAATGTAAAGGGTTGTGGTTTGGTATATGTACGAAACCGACGCGAAACAGCAGAAATAGCTATGTTTTTACAGCGAAATCAAATTTCAGCGGATTTTTATCATGCAGGTTTAGAGAAGGATACTCGTTTTCAAAAACAGGAAGATTGGAAAACTGACAAAACCAGAATAATGGTGGCCACTAATGCTTTTGGGATGGGAATTGACAAGCCAAATGTTCGGTTTGTGGTGCATTTGGATTTGCCGGAAAGTTTAGAAGCGTATTACCAAGAAGCGGGCAGGGCAGGGCGTGATGAAAAACGAGCGTTCGGCGTTTTGCTGACCAATAAAGGAGACCAAAAAGTCTTAGAAGCTAAGTACACTGATAGTTTTCCATCGGTTGATGAAATCAAGAAAGTCTACCATTATTTAGGCAATTACTACCAATTGGCTTATGGCGCTGGGGAAGGTTTAAGTTTTGAGTTCGACTTGGCAGATTTTTGCAAACGTTTCAATATCGGTGTCATTAAAACAATGGCAGCACTTAAGTTTTTAGAACGAGATGGCTATCTAACGCTCTCAGAGAATATTTTTATTCAATCAAGGTTGATGTTTGCAGTTGGTCACGAAGATGTTTACCGTTTTCAGATAGAAAATGCCGCTTTCGATCCTATTATAAAAACCATTCAACGTTCATACGGAGGTGCTTTTGATGGCTATGTAAAAATCAAAGAAAGTGATTTGTCGAACAGATTAAAAGTATCTTATAACGATGTAATTGCTTATTTAAAAAAGCTGCAGGAATATAATATCATTTCATATTTGCCTCAAACAGACCAGCCTCAATTGCAATTTGTTACATCCAGACTGGATATGCTGCATTTAGATGTAGATGCGAAGTTTATTCAGTTGAGAAAGGAAATACAGAGCACTCAAATTGAGGCGGTGCTGGCTTATGCGTCTAGCGAAATTTGTAGAAGTATCCAACTGCTTACCTATTTTGGAGAAAGCAAAGCTGATAAATGTGGTGTTTGCGACGTTTGTTTGGCGGAAAAGAAGCAGGAAGAGTTAGCGGAGTATAATGATAAAATTGAATTTGAAATTTCTACTGCATTGCAGCGCAATCATTTAGATTTAGATGATTTGGTGAATAGCATACAAACAGGCACAGATAACGATAAAATAGATCGGATTAGGGAGCTTCTTGATGCGGGTAAAATCAAAACCGATGGAAAGAAATATTATTTGTAGAATTTGAATAACCAATTAATTATCTGATTAAAATACAACTTATCGATTATCAATGCTGTATCCTACATTTACGTAACACTGACCCTGAAATAAATTCAGGGTGACGCTAGATTTGGCACTCTGTCATGCTGAATTCATTTCAGCATCAGCTTTAGCAGTATTTATTATATGCCTAATAAATGAACTTTGATAATTTTTGAAAGGATTGGCAAAGTGCAATTAACCAAATTTCCTATCTTAGCCGCAATAAACAACACAGATTTATGAAAGACGAGCTTTTAAAGTCCTCTTCTGGGGATTTAGGGGTTAAAAACGATAAAAAGACAATACGCTCTTGGGCCTTTTTCGATTGGGCAAATTCAGCATATAACCTAGTCATTACTTCTACCATATTTCCGGCTTATTACACTGCTATAACTGGTGATAAGAATGACAATACCATTGACTACGTTTATTTCTTCGGATATAAGATCATTAATTCAGCTTTATATAGCTACGCAATGGCTTTCGCTTTTCTAGTGATTGCTTTATTATCTCCAATATTATCTTCTATAGCAGATACGAGAGGTAACAAGAAAATCTTTATGAAAATGTTTACTTACATTGGCGCAATTGCTTGTAGTGCACTCTTTTTCTTTGAGATGAATACCGAAAAAGGAATTGATACATTGAATTTCAGTGTAATTATGTTTGTGATAGCTGCTGTAGGGTTTTGGGGAAGTTTGGTGTTTTATAACTCGTACCTACCAGAAATAGCAACAGTAGAAGAACAAGATAATGTAAGTGCAAAAGGTTTTACGTACGGATATATTGGTAGTATCATTTTACAAATTATCTGCTTTGTATTTGTATTTAAGCCAGAATGGTTTGGGATTGTTGATGCTTCAATTCCAGCACGTTTGTCATTTCTTCTAGTGGGTATTTGGTGGATAGGCTTTGCTCAAATTCCTTTTAAAAACCTTCCAAAAGGTAGCCCTAACTTCAAAACAGAAAAGAAAAACATCATGAGCAGTGGTTTCCAAGAACTCAATAAAGTTTGGAACCAAGTAAAGCAAATGAAGTATCTGAAAAGATTTTTATTCGCATTCTTCTTTTATTCAATGGGAGTACAAACAGTAATGTTGGTCGCCACCATTTTTGGAGAGAAAATATTGCATTTACCAACAACGAAACTTATAGCAACAATCATTATCTTACAATTAGTGGCTATTCCGGGCGCAATGCTGATGTCTTACCTGTCATCAAAGAAATTTGGTAACGTAAATGTACTGATCGGCGTGGTAGTGATTTGGATTGGTAGTTGTATTGCTGCTTATTTCATTCATACCGAATATCAATTTTATGCTTTAGCTGCTGTTATTGGTTTAATAATGGGGGGGATTCAATCTTTATCACGTTCTACATATTCTAAATTTTTACCACAATCAAGTCCAGATCATACCTCTTTCTTCAGCTTTTACGATGTAACTGAGAAGGTTGCGTTGGTTTTTGGGATGTTCAGTTTCGGTTATATCGAAGTACTCAGCGGAAGCATGCGTAATTCGGTCATCGCATTAGCCATCTTTTTTGTTTTAGGTTTAGTATTTTTGCTGCTCTTAAAAAAGGTACAGCCCAAAGCGGTAGTTGTAGTGTAAGAAGAAATACCTAAAAAAGTAGCATGAAAATTGAATTGTTTATTCCTTGTTTTGTAGATCAGTTATATCCAGAAACGGCTTTTAATACTATAAAAGTACTGGAGAAGGCAGGTTGCGAAATAACCTATAATTCTAAACAGACATGTTGCGGACAACCGGCTTACAATGCAGGTTACTGGGAGCAAGCCAAAGAGATAGGTACAAAATTCTTAGCAGATTTTTCTGATACTGAATATATTGTTGCACCATCAGCATCTTGCGTTGGGATGGTTAAAGGTGGCTACAATGACCTATTTACCAACACCATCGTTCATAATAAATGCCGTAGTCTGCAGTCAAATATCTTCGAGTTGTCGGATTTTTTAATCAACGTATTAAAGAAAGACTATTTTGGAGCTGAATTGGAGGGTAAAGCTGTTTATCACGACTCGTGCAGTGGACTGAGAGAATGCAAGATCAAAGAAGAGCCTCGTCAATTGCTTTCTAGAGTAATAGGATTGGAAATGCTCGAAATGAAGGACACCGACATGTGTTGTGGTTTTGGTGGTACCTTTGCAGTTAAATTTGATGCGATCTCTTCGGCAATGGCTGAACAAAAAATAAATAATGCCTTAGAAATGGATGCCGATTATATCATCTCTACAGATCTTTCCTGTTTGCTGCATCTTGATGGTTA
The DNA here is from genome assembly GCA_029959615.1 of Flavobacteriaceae bacterium PS02338. Taxonomy (GTDB): domain Bacteria; phylum Bacteroidota; class Bacteroidia; order Sphingobacteriales; family Sphingobacteriaceae; genus Pedobacter. The sequence goes on from JASCOD010000002.1 coordinate 430,406, forward strand.
TATTAAAAAGAACAATCTTCCAATAAAAACAATGCACTTAGCGGATGTATTAGCTAACGGTTGGTTAGAAAGTACTGAATACTAATTGTTTAGTTTATTGTAAAACTCTAGTTATAATTTAGGTAAATTATTCTCTTTTAATACAATATATTGTTGATTGGAGTAAATTTGTTCGATTATTATTTCAGAAATAATTTAAAATGAAGAAAATATTTATCGCCTTTTTAAGCGTTTTAGCTCTCGCTGTTAACGTACAGGCACAAAAGAAATCTGGAGCCATCCAATTTGAAAGTGTAATTGATCCTATTGCAGCGGCAGAAGCTAGTGGTAGGCAAATTTCTGATGAAATGAAAGCTCGTATGCCAAAGTCTATCAAAGCCAATTACGAACTGCTTTACAATGCATCTAATGCTAGCTTTATGCCTGTAACCGAGACAGAAGATAGTAATACTGGTGGTGGGGGTGGTGGCAGGCCTGGTGGTATGAGGTTTGGATTTGGTGGTTTCGGTGGTGGAGGTAATAGAGAGTATTATTACACTTTTGCGGATCAGAAAGTAGTGGAGGTTTTTGATATGATGGATACTACTTATGTAATGCCAACTAAATTAACTTTGTCATCAATCAATCAATTTGGTAATGGTGGAAGAAATAACAATCAGAATAATAACGCGGTACAATTTTTAGATGTTCCACCAACCGTAGAGATCGTCAAAACTGACGAAACTAAAAAAATAGTAAATCTTGACTGCAAAAAGGTGATCATCAGAACTACTCGTAAAGCTAAAGTTTTAGGCATGGATAAAGACGTGGTGGATGAAACCATACTTTGGTACACCAATGACCTAGGTTTCAACTTTTCTCCAATGCCAAATTTATGGACAGAAGGAGCCGTTTTAGCGATCGAAATTAAAGGTGGTGGCACGATAGCGAAAAGCATCGAATACAGAAACGTTAGTAATAAAGACGTAGCCGCACCTAAAAAGGCAACAGCAATTACTCCAGAGCAATATCAAGCTAAACAAGCTGCAATGATGGCTAGGTTTAGGAATAATAATAACAATCGTCAAGGCGCTACTGGAAGAGTAAACTAAGAAATTCCATTTTATATTTTCTGAATGTCTCGGCTTTAGTCGGGACATTTTTTGTATATACACCACGTCATTGCGAGGCACGAAGCAATCTTAAAGCTATAGAAATTATTTTATGAGATTGCTTCGTGCCTCGCAATGACGACAACACTTAAAATCTAACCTGAAAATTTCACTAGAAAACCCTATCTTTGCACCAAATTAAAATCACACACGTAAGTGATTTTGCATAACAATTTTATAAACTCTAAATCATAGTTGTAGATGATTAACATTACATTACCTGACGGCTCAGTACGTCAGTATGAACAAGGCGTAAATGCCCATCAAATTGCCTTATCGATATCAGAAGGCTTAGCAAGAAACGTTTTAGCGGCAGAAGTAAATGGTGAAATTTGGGACAGTTCTCGTTCAATTGAAGCCGACTCTGCGGTTAAGTTGTTAACTTGGAACGATACAGCAGGTAAATCAACTTTCTGGCACTCATCGGCACACATCATGGCCGAAGCTTTAGAAGCACTTTATCCAGGTACTAAATTTGGTATCGGTCCAGCTATCGAAACTGGTTTTTATTACGATGTAGATTTCGGCGATAGAGAATTTTCATCAGATGACTTCAAGAAGATTGAAGACAAAATGCTGGAGCTAGCTAAACAAAAAGAAGTCTTCGAGCGTAAAAGCGTAAGCAAAGCTGATGCTGTAAAATATTTCACAGAAAAAGGCGATGAGTACAAATTAGACCTTATTGATGGCTTAGAAGATGGGAAAATTACTTTCTATACACAAGGTGATTTTACCGATTTATGCCGTGGTCCACATATTCCGAATACTGGTTTCATCAAAGCAATAAAATTGATGAATGTTGCTGGTGCTTATTGGAGAGGCGACGAAACTAAAAAGCAATTGACTCGTATTTACGGTGTTACTTTTCCTAAGGCAAGTGAGTTAACAGAGTATCTTCACATGATTGAAGAAGCTAAAAAACGTGACCACCGTAAATTGGGTAAAGAATTAGAACTTTTCACTTTCTCAGAAAAAGTAGGGATGGGCTTGCCAATGTGGTTGCCAAAAGGCACTGCACTGCGTGAACGTTTAGTTCAGTTCTTAACTAAAGCACAACAAAAATCGGGTTACGAACAAGTAATTACACCGCATATTGGCCACAAGAACTTATATATTACTTCTGGTCACTATGAGAAATATGGTAAAGACAGCTTTCAGCCAATAAAGACACCTCAAGAAGGAGAGGAGTTCTTCTTAAAACCGATGAATTGCCCTCACCATTGTGAGTTATATAAATTTAAGCCTCGTTCATATAAGGATTTACCAGTTCGATTTGCGGAGTTTGGTACAGTTTATCGTTATGAGCAAAGTGGAGAATTACATGGTTTAACTCGTGTACGTGGGTTTACTCAAGATGATGCGCACTTATTCTGTCGTCCAGACCAAGTAAAAGACGAGTTTAAAAAAGTGATCGATTTGGTACTTCATGTATTTAAGTCTCTAGGTTTTGATAACTATGTTGCTCAAGTTTCGTTACGTGACCCAGAGAACAAGGCAAAATATATCGGTTCTGATGAAAATTGGAAACTAGCCGAAACTGCAATTATTGAAGCAGCGGAAGAAAAAGGTTTACCTACTGTAGTAGAGTATGGAGAAGCAGCTTTTTACGGGCCTAAGTTAGATTTTATGGTTCGTGATGCGCTAGGTAGAAAATGGCAATTGGGTACTATTCAGGTAGATTATAACCTGCCAGAGCGTTTCGAATTGGAATATACTGGTAGCGATAATCAGAAACATCGTCCAGTTATGATACACCGAGCACCTTTCGGTTCTTTGGAGCGTTTCGTAGCTGTGTTGATTGAACATTGCGGTGGAAACTTCCCATTATGGCTTTCTCCCGAGCAATATATCATTCTTCCTATTTCAGAAAAGTATGAAGAATATGCAAAAAAAGTTTCAGAAGATTTAAATAATTCCGATATTCGCGGTCTGATTGACTTTCGTGATGAGAAGATTGGAAGGAAAATCAGGGATGCTGAAGTTAAAAAGTTGCCTTATATGCTGATTATCGGCGAAAAGGAAATGGAAGAAGGAAAGGTTTCCGTTCGTAAACATGGCGAAGGAGATTTGGGAAGTATGACTTTGGCAGAATTTAGTGAATTAATTAATAAAGAAATAACAGTTTAAACAAGGAAAGCATTTGGCATTAGGAAGACCAGGATTTAACAGGGGACCACGTCCACCTTTTAAGAAAAAAGAAGCAGAACATAATATTAACGAGCATATTCGTGCTCAAGAAGTTAGGCTGTCTGGGGATAATGTAGAGCAAGGTATTTATCCATTGTCTAAGGCATTGGCAATTGCAGATGAGCTAGAACTTGATTTAGTAGAGATTTCTCCAAACGCTAATCCACCTGTTTGTCGTATTATGGACTATAGTAAGTTCATGTATGAGCAAAAGAAAAAGCAAAAGGAAATTAAAGCTAATGCTAAGCAAACGGTTATTAAAGAAATCCGTTTCGGACCTAACACCAACGACCACGATTTTCAATTCAAATTGAAACACGCTATTGGTTTCTTGGAAGCAGGCGAAAAAGTGAGAGCTTATGTGCACTTTAAAGGTAGAGCTATTGTTTACAAAGAACAAGGTGAAATCTTATTGTTGAAATTTGCTCAAGCGTTGGAAGAGATAGGTAAAGTAGAACTTCTACCTAAACTAGAAGGTAAGCGTATGTTTTTAACATTAGCACCTAAAGCAGCAAAAAAGTAATAAATTATATAAATTAACAGGTTATGCCAAAAATGAAAACCAATTCCAGTGCTAAAAAGCGTTTTTCGCTTACTGGAACAGGTAAAATTGCAAGAAAGAACGCCTACAAAAGTCACATCTTAACAAAAAAGAGTACTAAACGTAAGCGTAACTTAACCACCACTAGCATGGTAAATGATGCTGACATGGGCAACGTTAAACGTATGCTTTGCATCGGTAAGTAATTAATTTTTAACCCGATACTCGGTTTCAAGTTTGCGATAAAAAGCAACACCGCTTATCAAAACACAACACATTATGCCTCGTTCGGTAAACGTAGTAGCTGCTAGACGCAGAAGGAAAAAAGTCCTAAATATGGCCAAAGGCTATTGGGGATCAAGAAGCAAGGTTTTTACCATTGCTAAAAACACAGTTGAAAAAGGTTTGCAATATGCATACCGTGACCGTAAAGCTAAGAAAAGAGAATTCCGTGCTTTATGGATTCAACGTATCAACGCTGGTGCTCGCGAGTACGGCGTATCTTACTCTCAACTAATTGGTAAATTAGCTGCAAAAAACATCGGTTTAAACCGTAAAGTTTTAGCTGATTTAGCAATGAACAATAAAGAAGCTTTCAAAGCTGTTATTGATGCAGTAAAATAAGATACTGAAATATTAAGAAAAGGGAGCGATGAAAATTGCTCCCTTTTTTGTTTCAATGAATTTTTCGTCATTGCGAGGAGGAACGACGAAGCAATCTTTAGTGTGCTTTAAAACTGATACTGAAATAAATTCAGCATGACGGATTAGTTGGTATCATCCTAGTCTGTAACGAACTGAAAAGCTGCTTCTCTGGATAGACGAGATTGAGTGGGCTGTCTGTCTCAAATCACATAGAAAAGCAAACTATTTCCTGTTTATCTTTGTTCGTTTTAAAAGGAATAAAGTTATGTCAAAGTTTACAGAGTTGATTAATGGCGAAAAACCTGTGTTAGTAGATTTTTTTGCAGAATGGTGTGCGCCTTGTAAAGCAATGAGCCCAATTTTAAAAGAGCTGAAAAGTCAAATAGGAGATAAAGCCTCCATCATTAAAATTGATGTAGATAAAAATCAGGCAGCTGCAAGTGCATTTAATGTACAAGGTGTTCCAACTTTCATTTTATTTAAAAAAGGAAAAGCGGTTTGGCGACAAAGTGGTGCTGTTTTAGTACCGCAATTAAAACAGCTAATTGAACTTCACTCAAGTTAGCGCTTAAACTTTTACCACTTTTGTAGGAGTAATGGCAAATACTTGGTCATCTTCTTTTGGTTTCAATAGTTGCAAACCTGTAAATATGCTAAAAGCTGGTAAGATAGCGTGATTTTCACCAAAGTAGAAACAAGGTAATTTCAAGCGTTGCTTAGCCTTATTATATATGCTAATTCCAGGATGAAGATGACCGCCAATTGAATATAGGTTTGAGTTACATTCGGCTACATCATGGATAAAACAAAACTTTGTTGAACTGTAACTTGGTTCATAAACTTCAATAGCTAAATCTGCATATAACTCTTCTTTCTGTCTATCATGATTTCCCTTTACCAAAATGAAGCTAACTTTGTTAAAATTCTCTTTCCATTTTGCAAATTCGTCGATTTCTGTGTTGTAGTCGCTGTGAAACATATCTCCGTTGATGAGTAACGTTTTAGGCTGATACTTATGAAGTAGATTTTCCAGTCTCAAAAGATCGTTTCTTGAAACTGTATTTGGAATAGACAATCCAGCTTTGCGAAAATGAGCTGCTTTGCCCAAATGTAAATCGCTAATGGCTAATAATTTTTCATTTGGCAGAAAAATAGCACGTTCTTTATCTAAAATAAGTTCTTCTCCTCTGATTTCAATTTTCACGTTGCAAAGGTAGTTATTCTGTCGTTCGGGAATTGTAATAGCAATACTTTTTTCGCATTACCATGCCTAATTGAGTTAGGTATGACGGGTTGCCTAAGGTAATCATTTGAAAACCTCCTTTTTCATTCGTTCTATACGTTGTTCCAATTCTTCAGAACTCATGTTGGCTCTTAAACTATCCACTTTGACAGGGAATGATAATGGGGTGAAACGTTTTGGATAAGTAATTACAATATTACTATTTTGAATACGATGTAAAGCTGCAGCTAATCTTGGTTCTTCTAATTGCTGATAGAAAACCTCTTCATAAGCTTGCCTAAGCAATAAATTATGTTTGTCAAAATCGTTAAATACATTAAAAAATAAATCAGCACTAGATTGTAGGTGTTTATTCTTTACATATTTTCCTGGATAACCTTGGAAAACCAATCCCGAAATACAGGCTATATCTCTAAACTTTCTTTTCGCCATCTCTGTAGAGTTGATACTTAAGGTAATGTCTTCTGCCAGATTTTTAGGAGAAAAAACTTCGTAAGCAATGCTATCATCCATCGGAATTTCTGTGTCACTTAAGAGCTCAAACCCATAATCATTCATCGCAATAGAAAATGTGATGGGCACCAACTTACTTAATCGGTAAGCGACTAAAGCACCAAGTATTTCATGCACTAATCTGCCTTCAAATGGATAAGCAAATAAATGAAATCCTTCACGGTTGTTAATCATTTCAATCAGCAATTCATCATTTCTAGGTACATGAGAACGTTCTTGCTGAATTAGAAATAACGGATAAACAGTATCAAGTTCTTCGTCCTGATGTTTTTTATCTAACACTTCGTTGTATTTTTTACGTAATACGGCTCCCAGATTTGAAGAAAGTGGTAATCTGCCGCCCAACCAACTAGGTGACATGGCCTTTTTCTGTTTACTGCGACGAACAATCACGGTCATATCCTTAATTTGTACGAATTCTAAAACTCTTCCAGCAAGTATAAAACTATCACCAGTTTTAATTTTTGACACAAAATATTCTTCCACCATGCCAATGTAGCCGCCACTTAGAAACTTTACTTTTAACATGGCATCGCTTACAATGGTTCCAATATGAAGTCGGTGGCGCATGGCGATTTGTCTGCTTTTCACCTTCCATAAGCCGTCGTCATCTTTCACTACTTTTTTAAACTCATTGTAAGCAGTTAAGCTATCTCCACCAGAGGTGATGAATTGCATTGCCCAAGCCCATTCTTCAGGAAGCAATTCTTTAAAAGCATTGGTTTGGATAATTTCCTGATAGATAATTTTGTCATCGAAGCCATCGCCTACTGCTAAGGTAACAAGGTATTGAATTAGCGTATCGAAGACCATCACGAATGGTTCTCTACTTTCGATGTTATTTTCTCTAGCAGCTTCCTTAATTGCCGCCGCTTCTACAATTTCTAAGGCATGAGTAGGTAAGAAGTAGATTTTGGAGATTTCATTTGGTGAATGCCCAGAACGACCGGCACGTTGCAAAAACCGAGCGACACCTTTAGGAGAACCAATCTGCACGACAGTGTCTACAGGCTTAAAATCGACCCCTAAATCTAAAGATGAAGTAGCAATTACTGCTTTTAGCAAACCACTGTGCAAACTGTCTTCAATCCAATTTCTTAGCTCAAAATCTATAGAGCCATGATGAATGGCTATTCTGCCTGCTAAATCTGGTTCAATATCCAGCAGGTGCTGATACCAAATTTCTGATTGACCACGGGTATTGATAAAGATGAGTGTGGTTTTGCTTTTCTCAATGATGGGAATAAGCTTGTGTGCTAGTTTTAAACCCAAATGTCCAGCCCATGGTAGTGTTTCAATCTTTTCGGGCAAAATGGTTTTGATTTCAATTTTCTTTTCCAGTTTTGCTTTTACAATGATTTTTTTAGCGTCAGTTTCTGGAACAATGACATCTAATGCTTCTTGGATGTTGCCAATAGTTGCAGATATGCCCCAAACTCTCAGGATTTGATTGCCGTTAGCTTTTTGCAATCCTTTAATTCTAGACAGCGCCAATTCTACCAACACACCTCGCTTACTTCCTAAAAGTTCATGCCATTCATCCGCTACGATACAATTTAAGTTTTTAAATATACTTGTTGAACCTTTTTGAGCGAGTAGTAGATGTAAACTTTCGGGAGTAATCAGCAGAATTTCTGGCATTGCTTTCTTTTGCTGTAGTTTTTCTGCCTGCGAAGTATCTCCATTACGTACGCCAACATGCCAATCTAACCCAATTTCTAATAAAACTTCCCGCATTGCTCTGGCAATGTCTTTTGCCAAGGAGCGGAGAGGAGTAATCCAAATCAGTTGTAAGCCTTTAACTGGTTTCGGTTGGTTTAGTCCTTCAATTACTACCGCTAAAAAAACTGAAAAAGTTTTACCGAAACCTGTGGGGGCGTTTACTAACCCGCTATAGCCGTCAAGATAATGTTGCCAAGTTTCTTTTTGGAAATCAAAGGGCTTTTTCTTATCGGTCTTTAGCCAAGAAATGATTTGTTTATAGCCTTTGGTTTTTTGCATGTTATTAGTTTAACATTAAGGAATTTAGAGGTATTAAGAAAGTATTAGCTCAATAATTCTTAATTCACTTAATATCTTAATGGTTCATAATTAAGTTGTAGCTGGAATTAGCGCTCTTAAATCATCTAGTGTATTAATTTCATCTGCTTTCTTATCTTTTCGCCAACGGGCGATACGTGGAAAACGCAATGCCAAACCTGCTTTATGTCGCTTGCTTTCTGCAATACCTTCAAAAGCTATTTCGAAAACTAGCTCTGGCTTTACGGTACGTACCGGACCAAATTTTTCAATGGCATTTTTATTGACGAAGCTATTCACTTCCTTAATTTCTTTGTCTGTTAATCCAGAGTAGGCCTTTGCGATGGTAATTAGTTTTTCGCCATCACGAACTGCAAAAGTATAATCGGTGTAGAAATTAGCTCTTCGTCCACTGCCTTTTTGTGCATAAATCATCACTGTATCTACCGTGTAAGGATTGATTTTCCATTTCCACCAATCGCCGCGTTTTCTACCAGCATGAAAAATAGAATTCATGTGTTTCAACATAATTCCTTCACTATTAATTTCTCTAGCAGTTTCTCTAATTTCAGCTAATTCTTGCCAGCTTTCATATTTAATTACTGGTGATAAAATAGCGATGTCTTTAGTGGTCAATTTTTGAATAATTTCTTCTAGCCATTGTCTTCTTTTTGATAAGGGTTCGGTTCTCACATCTGTTCCTTTAAGTTCTAATAGGTCGTAAGTGAAGAAGCCGATAGGCGCATTTTCTAACTGACTTTTATTGATGGTTTTTCTGTTTAATCGCTGTTGTAAAGTGCTAAATGAAAGTACGTTTCCATCTTTTACTGCAAGTATTTCTCCATCTAATACGGTGCCGTTAGGCAATTCATCTTTTAGGAAATGTAGTTCTGGAAATTGGTCTGTTACTAGCTCTTCGCCACGGCTCCAAATGAATAATTCTCCATTGCGTTTTACAATCTGTCCGCGAATGCCATCCCATTTCCATTCGGCTTGCCAATCGGTAGGTTCTCCTAGGTTTTCGGGTTCGGTATCTATGGCATAGGCCAAGCAAAAAGGATAAGGCCATGAATTATCGGTATTCACATGTGCACCAGCAGTTAGTTCCTCGTAGGTAATGTCGTTGGGCTGCCATTTGCCCATAATGCTGTGCATGATTTTATTGGCTTCTTGCTCACTTTGTTTAGCAATGGCGTTCACTAACATTTTATTGGATACGCCAATCCTAAAGTTTCCCGAAATCAGTTTGTTGAAAATGAAGCGCTCTTGTGTGGCTAAACTGTCCCATGAAGTCAGTATATAATCCTTTTTTTCTTCATCGGTTTTGCCATGCAACTGTGCAAGCTCGCCAATCCATTGGTGTAAAGGTTTTTCTACAGTATGCGTAGCGGGAGGAAGCACTAGAGCAATGGTTTCACTTAGATCGCCTACGCTGTGGTAGCTCTCGGTGAACAGCCACTCTGGCAAACCTGTAAGTTCAATTGCCCATTGTTTAATGAAGGTGGTAGTGATTGGTCGTTTGGGACGCTTGCCCGTAAACATGGCAATGACATAAGGCTTGTCGCGGTCATCAGCTTCGCTAAAATAAGCTATTAGTGCCGCAATTTTGTCATTGGTTTTATTGCTTAATTCTAGCTCTTGTATTAACTGTGCGAAACGCTTCATCTATTTTATAATTTGAGTTCTTCTACTTTTTCTATGCTTTCTTCGGCTTCTTCGTCGCCATACTGCGTTTTTACTTCTTCTGCTTCGATGCCAATCTCATTTAAGTAACGACTGAAAATTGCTGTACTGCCGTGAGTTACCATTACTTTCTCTGCTTCGGTAGCTTTAATGGCATCTAGAAGACCTGGCCAATCTGCATGGTCGCTCAAAGCAAAACCTGCATCTGCACTACGCCATCTTCTGCCAGCCCTCACAGCCATCCAACCGCTACATATACCTGTTGCAGGGTTAATTAAGCTTTTGATCCATTTGCTATCTGCCAATGCTGGTGGCACAATTACAATACCTTTTTGTAGTTCATCTTTTTTAATATCCGGATTGATTTGTACAGTAGTAGGTAATTCAACTCCGGCACGTTGGAAAGCTCCATTTAAAGCTGCAATGGTTCTGTGTACATAGATAGGATAGTCGGCCTTTAAATTATGGATTAACCTTTGTGCTTTTCCTAAGCTATAAGCAACTAATACACTGGTTTTATTTTTTGCGTGGTTGTCTGCAATCCAATTATCAATACTATTAAAAATTAATTGTTGAGGTTGCCATTTGTAAATAGGTAAGCCAAAGGTACTTTCGGAAACAAAAGTATGGCATTTTACAGGTTCAAAAGCGGTACTAATGCCATCATATTCTGTTTTATAATCGCCAGATATAACTACAATTTCGCCTTTGTACTCTAATCTAATTTGAGCCGAACCTATCACGTGTCCAGCTGGGAACATACTTAGTTTTACACCATTGATATTGATTTGCTCGTTGTAAGGTAACGTTTCTACATTATCGTACAAGCCATATCTTTCTTCTAAAATAGGTTTAGTTAGGGCATGGCATAAATAGCTTTTGTTGCCCCATTTAGCATGGTCTGCATGTCCATGTGTAATCACCGCTTTATCTACAGGTCTCCAAGGGTCGATGTAGAAATCGCCTTGCTTGCAGTAAATTCCCTTATTTGTAAATTGTATTAATGCCATTGGTTTAATAACGCTTGTAGTAAACTATAGTTTTAAAAATAATTATCGGGTATTTAGCCGATAAATCAAATTATCGGGTAATTAGCCGATAATTTGATTTATCGGCTTTTTTGCCGATATTAGATTTATGATTGCAGTAATTACAGGAGATATTGTCAATTCGAGAGAACTACCATCCCTCTGGATAGAGACTTTAAAGGAAGCTTTATCGGCTTTGCCGCAAAAAAATACCAAATGGGAAATTTTTAGGGGCGATAGTTTTCAAATTGAATTACCATCACAGCGAGCTTTTCTGACTTCGGTATATATTAAGGCATGTATGAAGACCATTAAGGGTGCTGATGTTAGGTTAAGTATTGGTTTAGGAAAAAAAGCTAAAGTGGCTACAGATAAAGTAACTGAAGCTAACGGAGAGGCTTATGTAAACTCGGGAGAGGGCTTTGATGGTTTAAAGAGTAATAAGGTAAATCTTACAATAAAAAGTCCATCAGCTAAGTTTGATGAAGATATGAACTTGTACTTCAAATTGGCATCAATTGCGATGGATAACTGGAGCCCAATTGCTTCTGAAGTAGTAAAACAAACCATTGAAAACCAAAACGAAAACCAAGATAAGATTGCAAAAATTTCGGGTAGAAGTCAATCTTCTATTAGCGAAGCGCTGAAAAGAGCCCATTTTTCGGAGATAATGGAGCTAGAGAAAAAATATAGATTGTTGGTCGGTAAAATCTTTAAATAATGGACATCGCATTAATTAAACTTCTTTTGGCGCATGTACTTGGTGATTTTTTCCTTCAACCAGATAAATGGGTTATTGAAAAGGAAAGAATAAAGCTGAGGTCTAGCAAACTTTACCTACATGTAGCTTTGCATATGGCATTAGTTTTTGTAGTTTTTCTTTCGTTTGATGTTTGGAAACAGGCTTTGATTATAGGTGTAAGCCATTATATGATAGATGCTGCTAAATTATTGTTCCAGAAAGCAAATACCAAAAAGGTATGGTTCTTTGCCGACCAAGTATTGCATATAACAGTAATTATAATTTGCTGGTTAAGTTTTTATGACGGAGCGGCTATCGATTTCGGGTTCGTTCAAAATCCCAAGGTTTGGCTGTATGTTTTTGGCGGATTGTTGTTGACATCGCCCACGGCAATTATTATTAAAGTGGTTATTACTCGATTTATTCCTAGTAGAAGTTCTATTTCGCTACAAAATGCAGGTAAATTTATCGGTATTTTAGAAAGACTGCTGATTTATATTTTTATACTTACTAACCACTTAGAAGCTGTTGGTTTTCTTTTGGCGGCAAAATCTATTTTTAGGTTTGGCGATTTGAAAGAGGGGAATGAACTAAAACTTACTGAATATGTTTTAATAGGAACATTGTTAAGTTTTGGTATTGCCGTGGCAGTGTCATTAGGTGTCACTTATATCAATATCTAATTTTAATTAAACCATTTGCATGCAATCATTCGAATTAGATAAAACAGACCTTTCTAAACTAAAGACGGCGATAGATGGCGATGACCAACTATTGTCGGAAACTTTAGCGGAATATCATGCCTCGGAAATTGCTATTTTATTCGATAATATCAATTCTGAAGATAGGCAGCGTATCATCAATTTGTTGGAGGTAGAGAAAGCTTCGGAAGTGATTGCCGAGATGAGTGAAGAGGCACATCCGGAAGAACTCTTGATACAATTGCACCCAGATAAACGTACGGAAATTGTAGAGGGACTAGATTATGACGATGCTACGGATATCATTTCTCAACTAGATGAAGATGAGCAGAAAGAGATTTTAGAAGATCTAAGTGCTGACGATGCAGAAAGCATTAGGAATTTATTAAGCTACCACGAAGAAACTGCCGGTGGTTTGATGAATTCGCAAATGATCAAGGTCAATATTAATTTGACTAAGAAAGATGCGATTGATGAAATTATTAGACAAAGCGAAGAAATTGAGGAATTTTATACGGTTTTCGTAGTAGATGATGAAGGTTGTTTTAAAGGGATAGTTTCCTTAAAAGATATTATTAAAGCAAAAGGCAATGTAAAGATTAGCGATATGGTAAATGCTGATGCAGTTTATGTGAAAGCTGATACCGACCAGGAAGAAGTGGCTAAATTGCTTTCTCAATATAACTTAACTAGTATTCCGGTAGTTGATGGATATTTGAAATTGCTGGGACGAGTTACTTTTGATGATGTGATGGATGTAATGGAGGATGAGAATACGGAAGACATCTTGAAAATATCGGGGGTTTCTGAAGATGAGGAACTCGCCGGTAATTGGATTGATGCGGTGAAATCTCGTTTGCCTTGGTTAATTATCAATCTTGGAACTGCATTTCTTGCTTCTGCGGTAGTTCGCTATTACGAAGACACACTAGCACATTTAGCAATTCTCTCTGCGTATATGACCATTATTGCTGGCATGGGTGGCAATGCCGCAACGCAAGCTTTAGCAGTAACGGTAAGGCGTATTTCATTGTTTGATTTAACAGATCAGCAGGCTTACAGAACAGTTTTAAAAGAGTTTACCGTTGGGATGATTAATGGAGCTGTTACAGGGCTGATTGTATTGGCTTTCGCTTATTTCTTCGATGCCAATTTAATGCTGGGAGTTGTGATTTTTCTAGCGATGACAGGGAATTTAATTATCGCTGGTTTTACAGGTGCGGGTATTCCGCTGATTTTGAAAAGGGTAGGTATCGACCCAGCTATTGCCTCGTCTATTATTATTACCACCTTTACGGATGTTTTTGGTTTCTTGCTATTGTTGGGATTGGCAAGTAAATTATTGTTGTAAGTTATAATCAGAGAAACTTATATAGTACGTCATTCCCGCAAACGCGGGAATCTTAAGGCGTTTCTCATTTTTCTCTATTGCATTAAGATTCCCAATCAAGTTGGGAATGACGTACTATGAAAGCATAGTAAATAATTAAACCGCCGTAACTCGAGTTTCTACATTTCCTTTTGTAGCATTAGAATACGGGCAAACCGCATGTGCTTTATCAGCTAAAGATTGCGCTTCTTCAATACTTATATCTGGGATATGAACATCCAAATCAGCGGACAATGCAAAGCCATTTCCATTTTTATTAAAAGATACGTGTACATTAACGTTCGCATTGCTTGCATCAATGCCTTCTGGATCTGACACAGATTGTAGTGCGCCTAAGTAGCAAGAACCCCATGCAGTAGCAAATAATTGCTCTGGATTTGGAGCGCCGCCTTGTCCGCCCATCTCTTTTGGTTTTCTTAAATCCGTTTCAAATATCCCGTCGCTTGATTTTGCGTGACCATCTCTACCGCCAATAATGGTAACTGTGGCTGTATATACTTTTTCCATCTTATTCAGTGTTTTTAAAGCAACAACCGAATGATGGTTTTAGTTTGGTGTATAATATATTAGTCCATCTCGTCATTGCGAGGCACGAAGCAATCTAAGACTTTAACTAATGAATAAATATGCTTTAGGATTGCTTCGTGCCTCGCAATGACGAGTTTTTTTGTTAGATTTTAATTTTCTCGGTCAGTTTGAAGATATCATATGACACTTTTTGTATCAAGTCAAATTGTTCTTCGATAACGATATCCGTATCAGATAGTGGAATGCCCGCAGCATTTTTCCTTCTGATCAAAGGCACGTTGCTCGCCGCTGTAGTGTCTTTGCGTAAATTCTCTTCCGCATTCTCCAGTAGATAGATTGTGTTATCGGCAATCGGTTTAATATCCTGATAGTTTACACAAACAAAATGATGCTCTTTAATGTACAAAGATAGACTCGCAATGTAGGAGGAGAGTAAGTGGTTTAGTACTGTAAATTGATGCAACTCTTTAATGTGTACCTGTTTGCTTTTGGGTTCCGAGAACATTCTTTGGAACATCGAAGCTAGGTTGGAAGTCTTTACATAAACTTCCTTTCTTGCTAATTTGTAGTTAGTTAAATCAAATCCTTTTTCAAAATACAGCTTGGTTACTTCTGTGAAATACCACTGATTAGATTTGATCATATCTGTCATTGCCTCTTTTACTTTTTCGTGTTCCCAATTAGGGAAAAGAGAATAACTAGCCATTAATGCAATGCCGGAACCTATTAAAGTATCATAAATCCTTTCTTTGGCAATAGACATGGTACCCATGCCTAAGAAATCGAACATGATAAGAATATAGGGCGTCATGAAAAGTACACTTACCACATAGTTTTTACGCTGAAAACTATATCCAGCAATCATAAATAAAATAAGGATGACAAAAAGCGTATTCTTATCGTGAACATAATGAAGTACGCCCATCCCGATAAATGCTCCAGCAACTGTACCTATGATACGATGATAATTTCGTTCTTTGGTAAGACTAAAGCCTGGTTTCGAAATCACCAAAATAGTTAGCAAAATCCAATAACTATGGGCAAAATCTAAGCTTTTGGCTACTACAAATCCAATAAACATTACAATAGCAACTCTAACCGAATGTCTAAATGTAGATGAGCTGAAAGTGAGATTATTAATCAGTAGCTTGACATTGATTTCTTGAGAGGTCACAAATTTACCTACGTCAACATCTCCCTTTTTAATTTTGCTTTGCTCGTTCTTGTTAAAGTACTTATTAATGGTTTTTATTCTACCAACGATATTTTCAATATTTACTTCAATATTTCTAAGTGCAATAATGCCTAAGGTATTATATTGTTCGCTTTTGTTCTGTTCTAAATCGCTTATTTCTTGACGTAGTTTAGCTAAATCATTTTCCAGATTGCCTGCAAGAGTAGGCGTGCCACCACTTTTTAAAGAAAAGGCAATGTCATCTAAGGAATCGGCAATTTTGTTGATAGCCTCTTCGTAATGTGACAAGATGCCAACAGAGTCAAATTGTTCGTGAAGTTGCTTGTAGTTGTAATAGGTAGACATTACCTGCTCAAACAAATCTACGGTATCCGTAAAAACAATAAGCAAGAACCTGCCTTGCGGCGTAGATTCTCTTACAATTTCTCTTGTTTTGAAAAGTACCTCACGAACTTCGTCCTGCTTTTGGTGTACGTCTACCTGTAGTTGTAGTAAATCAGCGTAATTCTTTTCGTAATTGGTATGTTGCGAATAAAATTTAGCTTTTGCTCGTAAGAAATCGGCTATTTCATGTATCGAGTCACTTAAAGTTTGTTGAGCTAATCGATAAGGGCGTAGTCGGTAAATAATATAGCTTAATGAGGTGTACCAAATGCCGCCAAGCAGCACTAGCATGCTGTAGAAAATTACTTCTTTCCACGGACGCACATCATCAATACTTAAAATCATGACAAGTAGCACCGATGTGCCTATAGAAGCAGCTCTAGCTCCATACAAAAAGAGCATGGAAAAAATGAAGCTGAATGCAACCAGTAGGATACCAATGAAAATATCACTTTTATTGGTTAACCCAACGATGATAGATACCAAGAAAAGTAAAGCAGTAGTTACAAACATGGCATTTCTGCGATGATGTATTGGTCCAGGAGAGTCTACGATGCTGACACACAGTGCTCCTAAAGATAGAGTCATGCCAAATTGGAGCATGCCAAAATGTGCCATAATTAGAGAGGGGCAAAGTACCCCAAAAGTAATACGAAGACCTTCCGCAAAATAGTTGCTCAGTAAAAAATCTTGTGTATCTCTAATTGGCCTTTGAAGCATATACAAATCTACTATTATTTGTATGCTAAAGCCATTGAAAGTTTAAAAAGCATTACAATAAACTATTTTACTGTAATTTATAATTAAATTGGTCTGTCTTGTCAAAATTCAAGTCGTATAAATAAAAAAATAAAACACTAATTAATAGCTGAATTTCATGAGAACAATTTACATTACTTTCTTGTGTTCATTTCTATTTGCATTTGATGACACCCATGCAAATGCTCCGGTGACAATGCAGCAAGAGACAGACTCTGCTGTAGTTTATAAAAAACTGAGTGAGATTGCAGCTGGCAAGACACCTGCTATCCAAATTGCGTATTTAAACAACAACAAAATTGCGCACTATAATTACGGATTGAAGAACGCTGAAAGCAAAGAGAAAATCAACAGTGAAACTATTTTTCAAGCAGCTTCATTAAGTAAGGTGGTGGCAACTTATGCGTTTTTGATTTTAGCGGATAAGGGACTTTTAGATCTGGATAAGCCTCTTTGGCAATATTATGCTTATGATCGGCTGAAAAATGATCCTAATAAAGAACTGATGACTGCTAGGCATGTATTAACTCATCAAACAGGGTTGGTTAATTGGCAGGTACCAGCTGGAAGTGCTGAATGGAAAAACAGCGAACTAAAGACAAAATTTAAACCCGGAACAGACTATACCTATTCGGGAGAAGCTTATTATTATTTACAACTCGTTGTCGAAAAAATAACGGGAAAAACCCTAGATCAAATTTGTAAGGAATATATTTTTATTCCCTTTGGGATGAAAAAATCACATTACATTTTTACCGAGGAAATGGGGAGTAATATCGCATTGGGTCATAAAGATGAAGTTACTTCTAATCAAAAAATCCAAAAATTTAAAAGCGGGAATTCTGCATATACTTTATACACTACTGCAGACGAATATTTGAAGTTTGTTATAGCGGCCGTTTTAAATGGGGAAGGCCTATCTAAGAAAATGCATCGAGATTTTTTAACCCCCAAAGTTGTAGCTGCAGCTAAAGGCAAGGAAAAGGAAAAAGACGAACATGTAAAGTGTTGCTTTGGTATTCGTAGCCAAGAAAATGAAGCTGGAACTTCATATTGGCACACTGGCTCAAATGGAGGTGGATTTAAATGTGTCTTTATTGTATATCCAAAAACAAGAAGGGCGATTACGGTTTTTACCAATTCGAGCAAAGGAAGTGATGTGTTTCTGCCGGTTTTCAATAATATACTAGGTAAAGACCAAACTTATTGGCTAGCACAAAAATAAAATCATTTGGTTCAAATCTTAAAATGTATGGTGTTTAAAATAATAGGGTACAAGAGTATCCTTACGGTTATATTAGTTCTATTAGCTGGCTTGAATATAAAAGCACAAGAAAAAAGAGGGAGAGCTAGAGATTTTGGCATTTTTACAGGTATTCTAAAAACTGGGTATCATAATGCAATAACTGACGTGAAAGGAGTAACGGTAGGCCACGCCACATTAATTAAAGGCGAGTCGGTAAGAACTGGTGTAACTGCAATCATACCTCACGGTGGCAATGTTTTTCAGGATAAGGTTCCTGCGGCAGTTTATATAGGTAATGGTTTCGGGAAGTCTATGGGCTTATCTCAAATTAGTGAGCTGGGTAGCTTAGAGACTCCAATTCTGCTTACAAATACGTTAAATACACCTCTGGTGGCCAATGCATTACTGGATTATGTTTTAGCTCAACCTGGAAATGAAAATGTACGTTCTGTAAATGCGATGGTAGGTGAAACCAATGACGGAGGTCTTAATGATATTAGAGGTAGGCATGTGAAGACCGAAGATGTATTTGCCGCACTTAAAAATGCGAAATCGGGGACTATAGAAGAGGGTTGCGTTGGAGCGGGTACAGGTACAGAAGCATTGGGTTTTAAAGGTGGAATAGGGACTGCCTCCCGTATTTTGCCAATTTCTAAAGGAGGGTATACGGTAGGTGTATTGGTGCAATCCAACTTTGGCGGAGTGTTGCAGATTAACGGTGCGCCTGTAGGTAGAGAGTTAAATAATTTCTACATGATGGACAAGAGCAAACCATACAAGGCAGATGGTTCCTGTATGATTGTTATTGCTACTGATGCGCCTTTGTCTGATAGGAACTTAGAAAGGTTGGCCAAGAGATCTTACATCGCTTTCGGAAATGTAGGCGCATTTTCTTCTAACGGAAGTGGAGATTATGCAATTGCCTTTTCAACTTATGAGAAAAACAGAATTCCATATAATTCTAAAGACAGCGTAAGACATATCGATGATTTAAATAATGATGATTTATCACCGCTATTTATGGCGGTTTGGGAAGCAACTGAAGAAGCGTTGCTAAATTCACTTTTTATGGCTATAGATACAAAGGGCAAAAATGGAAGAGAAGTAAAAGCGCTACCTATTCAAAAAACTCTGGAGGTTTTGAAAAAATATAATGCATTAAATCAGAATATGCTGCCAATGGCGATAGAAAAGTAGCAGATTAGTGTCTGTTTGTTAATAAATTGATTGTTAATAAGTTGTCTTATTTTTGTGTGATATCAAGAATAGAGCTATAAATCGTAATATTTTTAAATAATTAAATGTGTATAAGTAGCAAATATTTGGTTTATAACTTGTTAATAAAATAAATGCTTTTTTCTTGGCAAATATTACTTATCAAACTAACTTAGATCATATCAAAAACGAAGTACTTTGACCGTCTGAAAAAATCCAAAACGAAAAGAAAGCTGAAAAGCTACGAACTTTCGGGATTAAAATTGTATCAGTCTGCACATGTTTTAAATAGCATTGTAGGTTCAAATGAAGTTGAAAAACGGAAAATGAATATAGGATCCAACAAGCTCAATTCATTCGAAAGAACGGATGGAGAAGTTGAGTAAGGTAGAAATACCAAGCTGAACAATAAAAACAGGCAATCATGGGAAAAACTGGAACTCTATGGAGGGAAAGTTTGAGAACATCATTCTAAGGCAGAACAATCGAAAGAACGGAAAGCTGAAGAGGCAAAGTAAAATTCTATTGATAGCTTACCAATATTTACGAATAAGGGTAAGTTTAAAACGGAGAACCAAATCGAAAGAGGTAGTTCTCCGTTTTTGTTTTTATTGTACTGTTCATTAGTGTGCTATTATCGCAATCTGTCAATCTTGTACACTACCTAAATTAAGCTTTTCGATTTCTGGTTTATTAATCCTAATTTTAATGTACTATGGCAAAAAAGGATAGTTTGCAGTTTTCTAAGAAAATATTTGTGCTCGATACATCAGTGATTTTATACGATCATGATGCCGTAAGCAATTTTCAGGAACATGATGTTGCTGTTCCTGCATTGGTTTTGGAAGAGCTAGATAACTTCAAAAGCGGTAACGATACTCGTAATTTTGAAGCTCGTAATTTCATTCGTATTATTGATAAAGCTTCTACTAATAATCTTTTAAATAAATGGTTTAAGTTGAACAAACAAAGCTTAGGCCGATTTAAGATCCAAATTGAAGAGTTACCCAGTCAGCAAAATGCAGAAACCTTATTTAGTTACGGGAAATTTGATAATCGGATACTTAATGCCGCTCTGGTGCTGAAGGAGGAAAATCCGACTCATAAAGTAATATTGGTTTCGAAGGATATTTGCTTACGTTTAAAAGCAAAAGCTTTGGGTTTGTATGCAGAAGATTACGAAACTGGTAAGGTGAAAAATGTAGAAGAGCTTTACAGCGGTAAAACAGTGCTGAACAATTTTGATCCATTGATTTTTGAGCAATTGAAAAAAATGCAGGTTTTGGATGTTGCTGAATTGGACTTGCCTTACAAAGATTCAAACCATTTTTATGTTCTTAAAAGTAAAAGGAAAGAAATTGCTGCTTTTTATAACGTTAATGATCGGACATTGAAGCATGTCAATGGTCATGGTATTTTTGGAGTTAAACCACGCAATGCAGAACAAAGCTTCGCAATTGAGGCGCTGTTAAATCCGGCTATTAAGTTGGTAACGATACAGGGAAATGCTGGGACCGGAAAGACTTTGTTGGCTTTGGCCAGTGCTTTAGAGCAGCGTAGGGATTACCGCCAGATTTATATCACGCGGCCAATTGTGCCGCTGAGTAATAAAGATATAGGGTTTTTGCCTGGTGATGTAAAATCAAAGGTTGATCCCTATATGGCACCCATTTGGGATAATCTCAAATTTATAAGAGAACAATTTGCCAATGATGAAAAAACACAGCTGAAAATAGATGAATTGGTAAAAACAGAAAAAATTGAAATAGCTCCATTAGCATTTATAAGAGGCAGAACTTTGAATAAGATCTTCTTCATTATTGATGAAGCTCAAAATTTGACGCCTCATGAAATAAAAACAATAATTAGTAGAGCAGGAGAAGATACTAAAATTGTATTTACTGGTGATATTTATCAGATAGATACACCTTATCTGGACTCCGAAAGTAATGGTTTATCTTACCTTATTGAAAATGCTAAAAATCATGCGCTTTATGCTCACGTTACTTTACAAAAAGGGGAGAGAAGTGAGTTAGCTAATCTAGCTACTGAGCTGCTTTGATAAAATGAGTGATAAGTAACATTCGAATAATAGAATATGAACTTTGTCATTCATTTACTTACTCATTCAAAACTCAATCATTTTCTTTTAATGGTGCTTTCTAAGTGTTTGGTAGCAAATTACAATTGAAACACAAGTGAGTACTGCGCCCATCATAAATGGTGCACCTGGAAAGTAAATGCTATCGTTGTTATGGTTTGTGAAATGGGCAAAAAGCGAAGACATCATTAATGGACCAATAATACTCGCTAAACTCATAAAGCTGGTCATAATTCCTTGCAGTTCTCCTTGCTCATCTGGTTTTACTTGGGTCGAAATAATGCCCTGAATAGCAGGTCCAGTTATTCCAGCTAGAGCATAGGGTACTATAATGGCAAACATCATCCATCCCTTAGAAGCGAAAGCAAATAAAATAAAGCCCAATACATACAAGCATAATCCTAGCATAATAGATTTTTTGTGTCCAAATTTAGGTATGATTATTCTAATTAATCCTCCTTGTACTATGGCTACAGTTATGCCTACAAAGCCCAATGAATAACCAATCCAAGTTTCGTTCCATTGGAATTTCTCTTGCGTATAAAACGACCATACCGTTTGTGTAGATTGTGCTGCGATATACAAAATAAGTAACGAGGCTAGTAGTCCTAATAGAGATGGGTAGCGTTTGATTTGCATTAGGGCTCCTATAGGGTTAGCTCGTTTCCAATCAAATTCTCTTCTATTTTCTTTCTTTAATGATTCTGGTAGAATGAAATAGCCGTATAACCAATTAATAAGTGATAAGCCTCCAGCAATCATGAACGGAACTCTCGTGCCAAATTGGCTAAATACTCCGCCTATAACTGGGCCAATGATAAATCCTAGTCCAAAAGCAGCTCCAATTAAACCAAAGTTTTGTGCTCTTTTATCTGGAGTACTTACGTCGGCAATATAAGCAGATGCCGTAGTGATACTCGCCCCACAAAGACCGGCAATGATACGTCCAATAAATAACAAAGTAATGGTGTGTGCGAAAGATAGAAAGAAATAATCAATGGCCATTCCGAAAAGAGATATTAGTAAGACCGGACGACGTCCCATTTTATCACTTAGTGCTCCAAGAATAGGAGAGCAAACGAACATCATTAACGAGTAAACAGTAAGTAGAATTCCACCATATTCAGAAGCTTCGCTAAGTGTTGCACCAGTTAATTCTTTAATTAAAGCTGGCATAATTGGAATAATAATTCCGAAACCTATGCAGTCGAATAGGATAGTAACCAGTATGAAAAAGACACCGGCATTTCTGTTGTTCGCCATGTTATATTTTGTTTGGATTGCAAAGGTAGTATAATTTGCGATTAACGATTTTAAGTTTGCAATTGTTGCTTTTTAAAATCATTGTTGGAGTTTGTTGATTTAGGCTCTAAACTTCAAAACCTCCCATTTATTTGGTTAAAATTAGGGTCGAAATTATATTTTGTCTAAATACATAACTATCTGTAGTTCTATTTATTAATATGTTTTAATTGAATTTTTTCTGCTTTTTAAAGATGATTTATTGATGAGGAATAGTGTAAAAAACGGAATAAAATTTTGTTTAGTTATTTTTTAATCTGTAAATCAGTATTTTATGTATTTTTATTGTTGTCTTTGATAGGCTGTAATGAAGTCACTTCTCATTGTTTTGAAACGCTCTATAACGGTGTCTATAAACTCTTCATCGATGATTTGAAACACCTCGTTTACGTCTCCTCCAGTAAGGTCTAATTCAGAAATTTTGTAACTCTGTTCGTATGGTCCTTGCTCAAATTTTACGATGAACTTTTGGTTCATACTGAAGATGCTAATCTTGCATTGCGGATGTGGTAGTTCTGCTATAATTCTCATTTTTTTAGGGATCAGGAATTAGGTTTTACTAATCGGTTAGATTGCGAATTTTGAAAGAAGGTTTGGTAGATAATTTAACGATGAGTAGTTTGCTGTATCTCGCCAGTCTACTCATCGTTATTTTAATATTTTAGGATTAAAGTTTTACACCCATTTCTTTCAGTAAGAAGTCAGCTTTGTCTATTTTTGACGCTGCCCAAAGTACATATCTTATATCTACTCCAATGGAGCGACTGTAGCTTTCGTTCCAAGCGTAATCGTTGATCGTTGCGCCATAAGCTCTGTCAAAATTTACTCCAATTAATTCTCCATTTGCATTCATAATAGGGGAGCCTGAGTTTCCACCGGTAGTATCCATGTTGTAAAGGAAAGCAACAGGTACGTCATTCAGCTCCTTCTTCGCAAATGGACCAAAGTCTTTCTTGTTCCAGAGCTCTTTAATGATATTTGGATAATAAAAGTCTGGGTTGCCAGTTGAACCTTTTTCCAAGATACCTTTAATAGTAGTATATGGCGACATATAAGTAGCATCGGCTGGAGAGTAGCCACGAACATAACCATATGTTAATCTCAATGTACTATTGGCATCTGGTACAAAGCCTTTGTTTAAGAACTTCTCCTTAATGTTTACGTAGTCGCCCATTAGTTTGTTCAATATACCGTCTCTGCGATCTTTCTCAGGCTTTATTTCAGTGATCTGCCGGGCAATGTCGGCTTCTAATAAAAGCAAGCCATCGTTATAGTCGCTAATTGATTTTAGCGATTTCAGTAAAGTATTGAATACGTAGCTTTCATCCTTTAGTTTTGTGAGCCCGAAAGTATCATTAATGTAGTCATCTACCATTGTCTCATTGTTACTTCCTCTGTTAACGATTTTATCAACTGCAGTTACCCGTTGGTTTGACGTGAAGGCTACGGCATCCATCATCATTCTTTTAAAGATGCGTCTGTCTGCGTCGATATCATAAGCGTTGTAGATGTTGCCCAAAGTCTGTTTCAACTTGGTGATGTTGTCGTCAAAATAAGCTTGCTTTTGTGCGATAGGTTGTTTAGCTAGATTGCTTTTAAAAGTATTGATGTTTTTGGCAACATTAACTAAGCTAGTCGAATTGTATACCTGACTAAACCATAAATCTCTATTGGCGTCGCTATTGATCAATCTGTATAGTTGATCGATATTAGCCATCAAATCACCGTATTGCGCTTTTATGGCTACATTTCCGTTGATGAATTCTGCCAATGCAGCATCCTCTTGTTGCTTTTGAGCGACTAGATCAATTCCTTTGATGCCAGCTAATTTACCTCTGTAGTTTTTCATTACATTGGCATTGCGTTTTATGCGTGTAGCCAGTTTGATCTCTGTGGCTTTGTTTTTCTTTCCAAGGGCTTCCATAGTTGCATTTTGGAAATCGAATAACTCTGAGGTATATGGTAATACGTATTTAGCTTGGTAAGCTATAAACTGCGCAGGGCGATGACGGAAAGTCCGGCCAGGATAACCAAGGATAAAGACGAAATCTTCTTCGTTGGTGCCGCTAGCATTTACTTTTAATGATTTTTTAGGTTTAAATGGGATATTGTCTTTACTATATTTGGCTGGTTTTCCATCTTTACCTACATAGGCTCTCATGAAAGAATAATCGCCTGTGTGGCGTGGCCAGACCCAGTTATCAGTTTCTCCACCAAATTCTCCAATCTGACGGTTCGGTACGTAGACCAGTCTCACATCTTGAATTGTTTTGTATTTGAAAAGTACGTAGGTTTTTCCAATGAACATTTCCGAAACTTCTGCTTTAATACTTGGATCTTTCTGTTCTGCGTCGGCAGCAATATTTTTCATCATGTTATTGATCATCTGCAAACGAGCGGCAGGATCTTCAATATTTGCAACTGAGCCTAGTATTTGATCAGATACATCTTCATAACTATCCGTAATACGACAAGTTAGCCCTTTCGCTTCAATTTCTTGTTCACGAGATCTAGCAACAAATCCATTGTTTAAGTAATCATTTTCTGGGGTGCTTGCTAATTGTACTGCGCTAAATGCGCAGTGGTGATTGGTAATGATTAATCCTTCGTCAGAAACAAACGACCCGGTGCATCCGCCTACATTAACTAGAGCATCTACTAAACTTATACCGTTTGGGTTATATACCTCATTAGGTTCTATTTTTAAACCTGCTTTTTTTAAATCTACTTTGTGTATTTCGCTTAATGGAAACATACCTTCCTCACGAAATTTATATCCCAAAAGGACAAGACCTACCGTTAGGAGTAAAGTAATTGATAAGATTTTCTTGTTCATTGTGTTGTTAGTTAAGTTCTAATCGTTCAAAACTAAGGAAATTGTTTCAGCTCGCCGAAGATTGTGGAATAGTTGTATAATGTGGATTAGCTCGAATTGCCACGATCGTTGTTTTAAACCTGCAACCTGATAACTGAAAACTGTTAACTTTGCATCATGGCAGAAGATTTATCGATTTTAAAAGAAGCAACGAAAGAAGAGAAGTACTTATCTATCATTCCTCAAATTGAGGCGTTGGTAGAAGGCGAGGCTGATTTGATTGCTAACCTAGCAAATATAAGTGCAGCATTAAAAGAACAGTTTAACTGGTTTTGGGTTGGTTTTTATTTAGTTAAAGATGAGGAGCTTGTTTTAGGTCCATTTCAAGGGCCGGTAGCTTGTACTCGAATTAAGAAAGGTAAGGGAGTTTGTGGTGCATCATGGCAACAAGAAAAAACACTGGTGGTGCCAAATGTGGATGAATTCCCTGAGCATATCGCTTGCGCATCAGCATCGAAATCTGAAATTGTATTGCCAGTCTATAGAAATGGTGAAATTATAGGTGTGTTGGATGTAGATAGTGAATATCTATCTCATTTTGATGCTATTGATGATGATTATTTAAATAAAATAGTTAGTTTAATTGATGCCTAAATTACCATTAGATTTTTATCAGAAAGAAGATGTAGTGAGTGTTGCAAAACAGTTACTTGGCAAGCTATTGTTCACTCGAATTAATGGTCAACTTAGTGGGGGGATCATTACAGAAACTGAAGCTTATGATGGTATTGTAGACAAGGCATGCCATGCTTACGGTGGTAAAAATACGAATAGAACTGCAACCATGTTTTTGGGCGGCGGTGTAACTTACGTTTATCTATGTTATGGGATTCATCATTTATTAAATGTGGTGAGTGGTAAAGAAGGAAACCCCCAAGCAGTGTTGATTAGAGCTATTGAGCCAACTGTAGGTATAGAAACCATGCTCCGACGTAGAAAGATGGAAAAAATAGCGCCACGTATTACTGCTGGTCCTGGAGCGCTTTCTCAAGCTTTAGGGATAGATAAGCAGTTGAATGCTAAAGATCTTCTGGCTGACGAAATATGGATTGAGGATGGAAACGCATATAAAGATGAGGAAATTGTTGCGACTACCCGTATTGGTGTAGCATATGCGCAGGAGCATGCTTTATGGCCATTTCGTTTTTATATTAAAGGAAATAAGTACGTTAGTAAACCGAATAGTTGATACCTTCATCGCAAGTATGAAGTAATGACGATATGGTTAGTTTAAAGGATACTTCGCATTTAAAATTATTCCTTCATCACTCAACAATTCATGAAGTATTGGATCTTTCAATATTTCAGTAAGTCTTACTCGTTTTCCATTCAAATATCCAATATTACTTATTAACCTTACTCCATGACTATAATCTGCCCAAGTGTTGGTGTGTTTGTTATAAACAGGCTGAATAGCTTTGCCATCTAATTTATGCCATCCGTAAATTACCACTCTTGGTGTTGGCTGCCCATAAATTTTATTGGAAATGATGATGTCTTTCTTATTTCCAGCTGTCAGTTCAGATTGTTGGTGTCTTTGCTTAAATGATTGCAGTTGTTTCAGTACGGTATCGTTGTGTGCCATAAATACTGGAACAGTCGTCATCGCCTTACTTGGTAAAATAGGTTGGGGGTCTAACTTTATTTTTGCTTGCTTATAAATATCATCTACCATTTTTTTTGTTGGCAGTATAGAATGTGTTAAGTCAGCAATTTGCTGAGCCAACATTGGTGTAGTTGGTGTATAGAAATAATCATCATTAGTGCCGATAGAAAGATAATCTGATGTGGTATAAAATTCTAGTTTATAGTTTGTTTCATTGATTACTTTCTGTATTTGTATAGGATTGAGTTTTCTTAAGAAATCAGGTATGTTTCCATTTTTTATTTCTGCATAAATAATTTTCTCTCTATCAGTAAGACTTAAACTTGTATCAGAAATTGACTTGGCAAACTGACTTCCCGTTGAGGCGTTCGCTTTACGTTTTTTCAATTTAATTTCCTGAGCAAACGAATTTAGGCTCATTAAAAAGACAAAGAAGTAAAGTAGGTTTTTCATGGTTGTTGTAAAAAATCGATGTTACGTTTTAATCCATTGTATTTTGTACGTTTCACCGGAGAATTTTTGAATACACGTTTAAAGACTTCATCAGTCATGTCTATTAGCTCACTTTTACTTAAGCCAAGTAAATCTTCCTTAGGTATGAAATTCTCTTCGCTGTGTACAGTTGCAAATCTATTCCATGGACAAACATCTTGACAAATATCGCAGCCAAACATCCAATTATCCATTTTACCTTTGAACTCTGTAGGTATTTCATTTTTAAGTTCTATAGTCAAGTATGAAATACATCTACTCCCGTCAACTGTGTAAGGTGCAATAATGGCGTCGGTAGGACAGGCATCAATACATCGGGTACAAGAACCGCAATGATCTGTAGGAAATGGGTTATCATATTCTAGGTCAAGATCAATGATCAGCTCTGCTAAAAAAAAGAAGGAACCAGCTTGCTTACTGATGAGGTTTGAATTTTTACCTCGCCAACCTAAACCAGCTTTTTGTGCCCATGCTTTGTCCATTACCGGAGCAGAGTCTACAAAACAACGTCCATCAACTTCGCCAATATGATCCCTTATGAATGCCATCAATTCTTGTAATTTATCTTTAATTACAGAATGATAATCCATGCCATAAGCATACTTCGAAATTTTTGGGGCATTTATGTCTGCTTGCTTTTGCTCCGTAAAGTAATTTAAGGTTAACGAAACTATTGATTTAGAACCTTCGACCAAAATCCTTGGGTCCAGTCGTTTATCGAAATAATTTTCCATATAACCCATTTCGCCATGATGATTGGCTTTTAACCAATTTTCTAACCTAGGAGCTTCTTCTTCCAGAAACTCGGCCTTAGCAATGCCACAGCTCATAAAGCCTAAACGCAGGGCTTCTTGCTTAATCATCTGACTGTATTTTGCGGCTTGGCTAAACATTTTCGATACAAAGATAACCTTTTACTAAAAAAACCTTTTAACTGCTTTGTTTGTTAAGCATAAGAACACAATGAAAGTTATTACGTGTACACTAAATTTAAATCTCGTATTATGGAAAATCAAACAGAAAATATAGACGATCAAAATAAACATATAACTACGAATGTAGAAACTGATTATGAAGCGCATAAGGAAAACCCGGCTCCAGCACCAACAGTTAACGAACCTGATAATAAAGGAGCAGGGCAGGCTATGAAATGGATAATTCCAATTGTGATAGCAATATTGCTGATTGTTTGGTTTATCTTTTTCAGAGATAATGTAACAAAATAGAACGTTTAGTCTTAGTCACTGTGACCAACAGGCTATATTTTGATTGTAAAGCTGCTTATTTGAGCAGCTTTACTTCGTATAAATCCTTCCGTCTATCTTTTAATATTTTCACGGTTCCGAAATGATGTAATTCATCTAGAAGATGTAAATCAACATCAACCACCAACATCATTTCTGTATTAGGCGTAGTTTCGGCTTTTATTGCGTTGGTTGGAAAAGCAAAATCTGAAGGTGTAAATACAGCCGATTGTGCAAATTGGATATCCATATTGTTCACTTTAGGTAAATTACCTACACAACCCGCAATCGCCACATAGCATTCGTTTTCTATCGCTCTAGCTTGTGCACAATGTCTTACTCTCGTATATCCATTTTGTGTATCAGTAAGAAATGGTACAAATAAAATCTGCATTCCTTGATCGGCATAAATACGGCTCAGCTCTGGAAATTCAACATCGTAGCAGATCAGGATACCAATTTTACCACAATCGGTATCAAAAACACCAATTTTATCCCCGCCACTCATTCCGTAATACTTCTTTTCATTAGGTGTAATATGAATTTTCCGATAATCTTCAGTTAAACCATTTCTATGACACAAGTAGGTGGCATTATACAATTTACCTTTTTCCTTTACTGGCATGCTACCGGCAATGATATTTACATTATATGAAACTGCATATTCCTGAAGTTTTTGTACAATCTCCTCGGTTTTATCCGCCAACTTTTTCATCGCCTCTTGTTCAGGCAAATGATTGTAAGGCTCTAACAAAGGCGTATTAAAAAACTCGGGGAACATAATGAAATCCGATTTATAGCCACTAACTGCATCTATGAAGAATTTTACCTGTTCATAAAAAGCATCTATATTCGGGAACAGACGCATTTGCCACTGCACCAATCCCAATCTGATAGTTTGGGCAGAACGTGGCGAAACATTATCATGATAATAGATATTGTTCCATTCAATTAACGTTGCATATTCTTTAGATTCTAAATCGCCAGGTAAATAGTTCTTTAAAATCTTACGAACGTGAAAATCATTTGAAATCTGAAAACTCAATGTTGGGTCGTAAATTTCCTTAGTTCTAACTTTGTCAATGTACTGTCTCGGACTTAATTTATTGGCATATTCATGGTAACCTGGAATTCTTCCTCCAGCAATGATACTTTCTAAATTAAGTAGCTCACAAAGTTCTTTTCTTGCTTCGTATAAACGTCGGGCCAATCTCAATCCTCTATAATCTGGATGCACAAAAACCTCAATACCGTAAAGTACATTTCCTAACGGAGTATGGGTCGAAAAGGAATAACTGCCAGTGATTTTCTCGTAAGTATGATTGTCGCCAAAAATATCGTAATCTACAATGATAGATAGCGAACAGGCTACTACTTTTTCATCTACAGCTATACAAAGTTGTCCCTCGGGGAAAATATTTAGAAGGTTCTGTATTTTTGCCTTACTCCAAACGCCGTTTCCGCTGTCTAAGTAAGCTTGTTGCATGGATTCTCTGAGGTCGTTGTAGTCGTCGATGGTAAGTTTACGTAATTCTATATTCATATCTTAAAGGAACAAATAAGCAAACTTATTGTTTAGCTCTGTTTAAGATAGGATTAAAAAATCGTACTTTTTAATGAGATTATTAAAACAATTTCCCCGTTTGTCCTAGTTTCACTCTATTTAAGTGCTTGTAAGCAGCTTCTGTAACCTCTCTACCACGAGCTGTACGCATCAAATAACCTTCTTGGATTAAGAAGGGCTCGTAAACTTCCTCAATAGTTCCGTCATCTTCACCAACTGCAGTTGCTATGGTTTTTAAACCAACTGGACCACCTTTAAATTTATCAATGATAGCCAACAGAATTTTGTTATCCATTTCATCTAAACCATGTTCATCTACATTTAAAGCAGATAAAGCATAACGGGCAATTTCGGTATCTATAGTTCCATTACCTTTAATTTGAGCAAAATCTCGGGTTCTACGTAGCAAAGCATTGGCAATACGTGGCGTACCACGACTACGGCGTGCGATTTCGTAGGCTCCTTCGTCACTAATTGGTGTATTTAATATCGCTGACGAACGTAAAACAATGGTTGTTAGTAGTTTGGCGTCATAATAAGCCAAACGGGAGTTGATTCCAAAACGAGCCCTAAGCGGGGCAGTTAATAAACCAGAACGGGTAGTCGCACCTACGAGGGTAAATGGATTTAAGCCAATTTGCACAGAACGGGCATTTGGCCCACTTTCCAACATGATATCAATCTTGAAATCTTCCATAGCAGAGTATAGATATTCCTCGACCAAAGGAGATAAACGATGGATTTCATCAATAAAAAGGATATCACCACTATCAAGATTAGTCAAAAGTCCAGCTAAATCACCAGGTTTATCTAAAACTGGACCAGAAGTTACCTTGATATTTACGCCCATTTCATTCGCAATAATATGCGAAAGTGTGGTTTTTCCTAATCCTGGAGGGCCATGTAAAAGAACGTGATCTAAAGCTTCACCACGTAACTTAGCTGCTTTAACAAAGATTCGTAAGTTTTCTAAAATCTTATCTTGTCCAGTGAAATCCTCAAACTCCTGTGGACGTAATACTTTCTCAATATCACGTTCTATCGGACTAAGGTTTTCAGAAGAAGGATCAAGATTTTCGTTCATGTAGCAAATATAATGAATAAACCCCTAAATCCCCTAAAGGGGACTTTTTGCACCAGAATTTTACGCTATAGAAGTAAAGCCCCTTTAGGGGTTTGGGGTAAACTTCGCAGCCACCTCAGCATCCTTCACACCATTACTGTAATCATAGAAACCTTCTCCAGATTTAACTCCCTTTTTGCCCGCAGTAACCATATTGACCAAAAGAGGGCAGGGGGCATACTTTGGATTTCCAAAACCTTGGTGTAAAACATTCAAAATTGCTAAACAAACGTCTAAGCCGATAAAATCTGCCAATTGAAGTGGCCCCATAGGATGTGCCATTCCTAATTTCATTACAGTATCAATCTCGTAAACACCTGCAACACCTTCATAAAGCGAATAAATAGCTTCATTAATCATCGGCATTAAAATGCGGTTGGCTACAAAACCAGGGTAATCATTCACTTCAACAGGAACTTTATCTAGTTTCTTAGCTAATTCCATAACTATGTTTGTAGTTATGTCGTTAGTTGCATATCCACGAATTACTTCGACCAATTTCATAATTGGCACTGGATTCATAAAATGCATACCGATCACTTTATCACCACGATTGGTGGCAGCGGCAATTTTTGTGATAGAGATAGAAGATGTATTACTCGCCAAAATAGTTTCGGGTTTAGTATAAATATCTAAATCCTTAAATATTTTAAGTTTGAGCTCTATATTTTCCGTTGCAGCTTCTATAACTAAATCTACATCAGCAACTGCATCTTTTAAAGATGTATGCGTGGTTAAATTATCGAGTGTATTTTGTTTATCCAACTCTGTGATTGTTCCTTTAGCAACCTGACGATCTAAATTCTTGCTAATTGTATCAATCGCTTTTTGTAGCGCATCTGCATTAATATCTATGAGGTTTACAGCGTAACCAAATTGAGCAAAAGTGTGAGCAATACCATTGCCCATAGTTCCAGAACCTATAACCGCTATATTCTTCATTTTATGATTTTAGTTAGAAATTATGCTAATTTATGAATATTAAATATGATCTTACTACATAACTAACGCATTATAATAATTTTGAAAAATGATAATAGAAGAATTGATTTTTTTTGACAAAAGAGCTTTATCTGAAAATCGATTAATTTTTGGACGGTATAATATAATGTGGTTTGTTATACTAATGTGTTTATTCACTATTACAGGAGTCTGCCTTTTATTATTTCTCTACTTAGATAATTCTTTGATTAGAATAGCGTCTTTTCTTCTTGTATTTATATTTTTCTGGTTATTATTATATTATTCTAAAAAGAAAAAGATATTAAACATTGTTGCTATACTTAGAGCAGAGGAGCAATACCCAAGATATAAATATCAATTTTTACAAGTATTTCTTGTGATCATAAGTACAGTTTTAGCTGCTTTCTTTGCTGTAATAGCAACAGTTCCAAATTTGTTTTCTTCTTGGAGATCCGTAATAATTTTTTTTAAACCAATTTTTGGTTTTTTTTTATTGTTTATTTTGTTTTTCTGGTTTTGTGAAGAAATGTTAATTCGAGGGCTTTTTGAAGCGAATAATAGAAAATATAAACGTCTAATTAGATTATTGGAAAACCATTTGTTGCTGAAGAATTCAGAAACTGAATCTTAAATAAGATTGTATTATAATTTACATTATGTTAAGTTAGTTTAGCATAGTAAGAGTAAATCTTAGAGGCTTTTAATTGAAAATTGATAGGCTGACGATTTATTAAACTTACTAAAAACAAACTTAACGGAATGAAAAAACAACCATTTAAAAACCTCTTATTGCGTTTTCTACGCAAATGTAAATTAACCTATCGCACCATTAACGGTGGTGTTCTCATTACTGGTCGCTATCTCGATGGCATTCATGTTGTTCCCGACCGTACGCGTGTCTATCTCTCTAATATGAAACTTAGGGATGATCGGTTGAGACTCGATATTTTAGTTGAATATTCTATACAAGTCTTCTTGTATAAGCTTTTCAAGTTTGGTTTAATAACTGAGGTTATTTACTATGAATTGCTTACGTCATGGGAAAAATAGACAATTCGACCTTGCACAGAATTGGACAGGAAAAGGCTAGTTTAATGTACGGTCTTGATGCCTCTATAGATGAGGGCATTAACGCTCTACAGGTTATGACACTTGAAACGATAGGCAAAGCCTACCCCGTTTTAGAGGTTGTACAGTCCTTTTTAACCCCTCCCAACTTCTTCTACTTTGTTAAACTAAAAACGGGTCACTTGATTAAGTTTAAGATAGACGAACATGGTTTGTTTACGCTCAAAACTGTACCAGTTTGGTGCGGTGTAAATACTCCCTATCATATTCCAGTAACTAAGATTGGTGACGAACAAATTAAACTCTTATGAAAAGAAAAGACTATAAAAAAGGCAATTTGAAAAGCCTTGATAAACATAACTATTGCGGAATGTTCTCCGCTATTGCTCAAGTATGTAGCGTTTCGTTTACGTATCCCGACCATCTATTTGACCTTTTCCAAAATGGTGCAAATTTCCCCAAAGAAAATAGTGTTAAACGCTTAATCTATCACAATGAAGGTCTTTATTAGAAAGTTGTTTTGCATTGTTTCAAAGCTGGTCTATACTTTTTTGATCTATCCTTTGATATATATAATGCTGCTGTTCTGTTCCGTTTTGGTTTTCTTCTATTTTGTTCTGGTAAAATGGGTCTGATACGTAATAGAGCTATAAAAGACGTTGTTTCTGTCCCTTGTTGTGTCTGTTATCGCTATTCTCCCAAAACTATGATGGTTAGGGTTATCTCTGTTGATACTTTAAGACAAAAATTCGTCTGTCCTACTGTTGGCAGCTTCGTTGGTTCATGCGAAGCAAAATATTATGAACCCGATAAAAAAGAATTAATTAAACAGTTTAAAAATTTAAGTTGGTGAAAAGTGCTTTAGAATTGTTTTCGGGTTCTCGCTCTTTTGGTAAGCAAGCCGAATTAATGGGTTTTAATGTGTTGTCGGTAGATAAGTTTGTTAATGAAAGACATAATTTATTGATGGATGTAGGCGATTTGACTCGTTCGATGATTGTTAAACTTATTGGTGTTCCCTCTGTTATTTGGGCTTCTCCTGTTTGTTCTGCTTGGTCAAAAATTGGTTGGTTTTCTCATTGGGATACTAATTATTATAAACAGTATAATGAGTTTAAACCTAAAACAAAATTTGCGTTTGAAAGCGTACAAATGGTACGTAATACGATTAAGATTTTTTCATGGTTTCCCGATGCAGTTGTATTTATGGAAAATCCCGAGGGTATGTTATTTAAGCATCCTGTTATAAATGAGCTTCATCAATTATATCCCGAGATTAGTCGTTTGACTGTCACTTATTGTCAATATGGTTTTAATGTTAGAAAGCCTACGCACATTTGGACAAATTCTAAGTCTTTCTTTCCAAAGCCTGTATGTGGATATTCTAATGATTGTCATGATAATTCCCCCCGTGGTTCTTCTAGCGGTGGTGTTCTTGGTCTTAAGAATGATTATGAACGTTCCAAAATTCCCCCTTTACTTATTAGGGATTTATTATTGTCTGTTTGATCTTTATGACACAATGACTTAATGACCTGGTTTAACATTGTCAGTAAGATCATCCCTCAATTTGTCAGTTTGTCCGGCTTCTCAATATGTCATTTTTAAAACCCTTTATATACTACTCTATACTGGATTTATCAAGTATGCAACAATTCAAACTCGCTTAGGCGAACTCACCTAAAAACTTGGTTAAAAGCTAAAAAAGGGAGGGTTAAACCCCCTCCCCTTGGCTACTGCCTTGCTCAAAACAATTCAAATGATCTTAAAACAAAACCTTTATACGATTACAGAAAACGAAAAACGTGCGGTCGAAAACGGTTATTATACACACAGGCAAAAGCCTGTTATTAAAGATGGTGTTTTGGTGATGGAAGATTTGCCTACATCTTATATCGGCTCTAGTCTACAGCGTAGGCGGTCTGTGGATGAAAAGATTATAAAACCTACACAATCCGAGT
The DNA here is from genome assembly GCA_029959615.1 of Flavobacteriaceae bacterium PS02338. GTDB lineage: Bacteria > Bacteroidota > Bacteroidia > Sphingobacteriales > Sphingobacteriaceae > Pedobacter. The sequence continues at coordinate 465,875 of JASCOD010000002.1, forward strand.
TTTACGATGAGGGTACATTAAGGTTTATTGATAATGAAAATAGCCCTAATTACGGTTGTTATATAGATTTTCCAAAGCCTAGGAAGTACGAAGAAAAGGAGGTTGAGCATAGTTTTTCAAACCGCTCAAAGATTAAGATTGCTAATAAGATAACCGCATGGACAAGGGCTAATAAAGCTGCAAAAGGTAACGTTATGTACAATTTTATTACCCTAACCCTTACAAGTGAGCAAATTGGTTCTGATAAGGATTTTACACGAATGCAAAATGTTTTCATGACGTATCTAAGGAAGTTTTTTAATGTTAAGAATTATCTCTACGTACTTGAACGTCAAACAAAGAATACCAATAATATACACTCCCATATCATTGTAGACCAGTATTTACCCTATGCCCGTTTAAACCGTGTTTGGTGCAAAATATTGTCCGATAACGGTTATACATTCCCGTCCCATAATTACATTACTGGTGAAACCCAAACCGTTTCGGTTTCTGCCGCTCTTAAAAACTATGATAATTCCGCTACCTATAAAGGTGATCAACAATACATCAATCCTAAGACAAGCAAGTTTGTAAAGCCTACTAAGGACTATAATATGCCTAACCCTGTCGATGTAGAAAGTATATTCAATTTGAAGGCTGTAAGCCGTTATATTACCAAGTATATAACAAAGAATGATAGCACTATTAATACAAGTCTTTGGAACTGTTCACAGTCCATCAGTCGTTTGTGGACTGGTGCCATAATCAACCCACAGTTATATTTATCTAAGCTTAGTTCTCTAGTCGCCCGTGTTGTACACAAAACCCTTGACAACGGGCAAGTTCTCAATGTATGTTTGTTGCACTATTACACGAAAATACAAGAAGATATTTTTAAAATTAATCATAAAATTATATGCACATAGTTGAGGGCTTAACTGGCGTTTCGAGCAAAAAAAACATTGAAGTTAGAAAAGGTTTTTCACATCTTTTAATCGTAAAAAATGGTAATGCTAACGGCATTGTTAACGAGATTATCAATGTGACGATCAAAGGTCTTGCTAATGAGCTAAACCTTATCCCGAATAGAAAGGTTTCCGATGTTGCGATTTTGTCGCAATATGGTTCGGGTTATCTTTTAAGGGAAGTTTTGGCAGGTGGCAACATAAAAAGTGCCTATCAAATTCAAGTTGGCGCAAACGTTGGTCTTTCTCTTGGTGGTCAGAACGAATATGTTCAGATTGATTTAGAGGGTTTGGACAGTACGGCAACCTATGATGTTTACGGTGTTGAACATTTGCAGGCTGTTCGTGGTGGTACTCGTTACCAGTCCGAAATTATTGCGGGTTCTGACGCTACACAAAGGGTTTTCTCTTTGGAAGGTGTTGCAATGTTTGCTATCAAGGATAACGGAGCTTTAAAATCTGTTACTCTGCGTGGTGTAAATGGTGTACAGGTTTCATACAAGCCTGAAGAATTGAAAGCTGCTAGCCGTCAAAATAACGGTACTGCGATTGGTCCTGATACCTTAATTGAGGGTGACTCTATTAACCAAACTGTAAACGGTGGTGCTGTTTCGTTCTTTTTCATTCCCTCGGTAAACTATAGCCAAATTGAGGTCTATACTACTGGCGTTGCTGAAATGAATATTTTGAAAACTTCCCTAGTTGGTTACTAGGTTCTAAAGAATAGTATTAAAGATGTTAGGATATTCTACTTTTAATAGTGTTAGCGGTGGTGATGGTGTTTCGGGTGGTACTGTTTTAGGTAATATCTTCCGTGGAATTGGTGGTGCTTTGTTTGGTGGAACGGTCGGAACTGGTGGAACTCCTGCCAGTAACGGCACGGAAGCTAATAACCAAGCATTTTGGAAAAATGTAGGCGCGGGTTTGGCGGGTTCAATAGCTACTATCTTTGCGGGTTTATTCAGTAAGGATGCTAACGGTAACATTCAAAATCCAAATGGAATTTTGACTGGGGGAGCTACTCCGTACTACCCTACCGCATCAGCTCAATTTATGTCGTTTCTGTTTCCTTTAGCCTTTTTGGGCGGTATTTTTTGGGCTGTGAAGTCCTTGTTTTTCGGGGACAGAAAAAAACGTAGATAAAATGTTAACCAGTTTTACCGTGGATGCGGTATTGGGTCTTTTTAGACGCTTGGTTGAAAGTAACGGTACTTTGTGGATTGATTGGTTGTACAATAGTAAGTCACAGGATTTTGTAAATAATAGGACTTATAAATATATCTATGATTATTTTAAAAATCTAGATGTTGATATGTCCGCTTATTCTGTTCCTGTAGATACAGAATTGCCGATAGTAGATATTGATTTGGTCGACGGAAAGAAAACCAAATTTACTACTGCTGATATTACGAGGCTGGTTTATGCAATCCCGCGTTTCAGTAAATGGAAGCCATCAGAGATATTGCCTTATACTTCGGGTTTTAATTTCATGGATTATCGAGGTACATATATTGGCCTGTACCAATTGGGTGCTGATTTAAGCGAGTATGTACACCCTGATATTGTAATGGTTATTAGAAGCGGCGGCAAAGTTGAAAAACTGCCGACGTATAAGGTTTCCAGTATGTGGAACGGTTCGGCTAACTGGGATTATATAGGTTCTGTCTTCGCTCTTTTGATTGGTGTTTTGGTTTTGCTTAAAATTTTGAAAAAATAGGTTATGCGCAATTTTGACGCTTTTTATTTAGACAGTGAAAATGAATTTGGTAGTACTGGCAATGGTTACAATGTTCTTGTTCCCAATGTTGTACCCGAGTATGATCTTCCACTAAATATACCTATTGAGCCTGTTTTACAGCCAAATAGACCGTTAGATGTTCCCGTGTATGTTGATGATTATCAACCTCCCGTAGAACCTTATAGCGAACCTATTGTAGAGCCACAGATTATTGAGCCTTATGTAGAATTACCTCTTAATGATGTGGTAATACAGCCTCAAGTAATCGAACCTCATACGGAGTTACCAGTTTACGAATTGCCATTTGAGGTGCCAGTTAACGATGTTATAATTGAGTCTCAAATTGAAATAGAAGATAAAGAAGTGATAAATTTTCAACCGATATACGACGAATATTCACCTCAATTGCCTGATAGTGGTGGTGGTTTTGTTCCGATACCCGATGTTCCAAATGTTGTCGTTATCAATGATTTGAACATGGGTGGTAACCCTGTCCAGAATTTGAATTTGGAAACACCAGACGGCACTATTACGCCCGATGTTCCGATAAGCAATAACGATGGTGGTATGGTTAAAACGGATTTTACCGTTGTTGGTGAACTGGTTGAAAAGCTATCTAGTTTTTGGTGGGTTGTAAGTGCCGTTAGTACGGTTTTAACGATAATTTATTTAATTAAAAAATACAAAAAATAAAATAGAAAATGGGCTTAAGTGGTAAAAGTAAGGGCTTAAACAGTAGTATTTTAATGGTGGGTGTTGCCGTTGCTGCTGTAGTTGGATTTCTTTTCTTCACAGCGACTGGTAAGGCGTTGAAAGATAAGGTAGTTGCTATGTTCAAACCTAAAACGTTGTAAATATGGCATATCCGAAAAGAAATAATACCTCAAACCGTTCTTCAAGGAATAGCGGTCAAAAAAAGCACAGCGGTGCTAAGATTGTTTTCGGTAAGAACGGCCAAAAATATATCTCCGCTTGGAATTACAGCGGACGCCACGGGCTTTTAAGTTTCTTTGTCTCTGATTATAAAAAAACTAGGGTTCATAAGTCTAAGACTGGTAAAGAGTGGGCTAATGTTATGGTTAAGGTTTCGGGTGAAAAACAAAAACCTTATATAGTTAGCGGTTTGCTCGATATGGCTACAGATAGGGTTATCATTAACGAGTTAGGAATGGTTATTAATCCTAAAGCACCTAACGGTGGGTACTGCGGTACATTCGTACGAAAATAGAAATTTTCTCTTCATAGTTTGTTTAGGTTGGAAAGTGCCTAGTACCTTGTGGAACGGCACTTTTTTAAAAAAAAAATTAAATGATGTTTACTAAGATTGGCGCAATTGCGCAAAAGGCGGTTACTGCTACTAAGTTTTTGGCTCTGATTTCAGAGACGGCACAGTTTTTTTACGAAAAAGGTGTTGAAAAGGGTTTATTTGCGGCTAAGGACTAAGGGAATGGTTTTGAAATTTATAGTAAACTTCTTTTATTTCTTTTTGGGCATAAATTCTAGTTTACTGGCATTTGGTAACATCAATACCCCTATCCTATCGGTAGATACCAGTTATTTACAGTTGGATATTGCCAACTCTCTAATTACATCGATTACCTCAATAGTCTTAGCTTGTATACCATTTTGGCTACAGCGTAGACGAAGAAAAAAAGACGCTGAATAATGAAAAACGTACAGCAATTTATTGACAAATACAAAGATGGTATTGCCGATGCCTTAAAGGGTACAGGCTTGTTCCCTAGCGTTTTAATGGCTCAATTGATACAGGAAAGTAGCGGACAGTATGGCGATTATGGTTTGTCATATCTTGCGCATAAATACCACAATTACGGAGGTATTAAGCACGGTTCGTGGTATCCTCATGACAAGGTTAAAATGAGAACTGGCGAAGAAACAAAAGCAGGTGTTAAATACACTATCTATGCTAATTTCATTGTCTGTAAGGACTTTTTGGACTTTGTAAAATGGCGTGTTGTTTTTCTTAAGAAAAACAGTCGATATAAAACATTTGGTGTTTTTGATGCTGCAACTCCATTACAACAAATTCAAGCTTTAAAAAATGCTGGATATGCTACTGATACACAATATGTATCAAGGGTTGCCGCTCACGTTACCACTTATAACCTCACTCAATTGGATGAGGTATTAAAAAAAAAAGTTTAGAGGCACAAATTAAGGTTTTACCTCCTTCACCGTCGTCTTTTATGGATAAGTATTTTAAGAAGTTTTTTCAACTTAGAAAGTTGACTATTCCGATCGACACTACAGTAACTTATATAGATGAGAGTGTAAAAGTAGATGTTCAGTAATATGTTAGGAGCTTTAAAAAAATCGTTTTCAAGTCTTTCGAAAAAGGCTCAATCCTTTGAATATAAGAATTTAGCTTATATTTCTTTGTTTCTTGTTGTTGTGCTTGTTTTTTGGAGATACATAGTTTCTCTGTTTAAGCCTGCCGATGACGCTAGGGCGCAAACTGCTGCCGTTACCCAAAAGAATAATGAGTTCAAAGCAAGTGGCTCAATTACTGCGGATGGTCGTTTTATTACTGGTAATGGTGTTGTTACCAAATATAATATAACTGGCGCGCGTAGGGATGCTGAAAGTTTGGCCGCTCTAATGAATACCTATAAAGGTGCTAAATGGTATAGTGTAACGCTTTCTTTCTTTGGTTTAGGTTCTATTACTAAGATCAAAGCTATTTTAAATCCTAATTATCCTGCTTCTTATAGGCGTTATGTTTCTAAGGTTTATACAGACGTATACACAAATTACAAAGGTTTACAGACGGATGTTAGAAGTGCGCTAACTGGCTTTGCAGGTAGTTCTTATTGGACTATTGATTTAGATAAATATTTTACTTTTTAATATATGCTTAGAACTAAAGAGCTAGATATAGTTGCTTCTGTCGACAATGTGATAAGTTTATTGGATAATTCTAGTTATAAGCTTGTTGATTTTGTTTTTTCTTATTATTGGGCAGGTCGTTTTTATATTGTTGATTTTCAATCACTTTTTTCGGATTTGAATGTTGAGCATATATTTGAGAATGATTTTTTAGTTGCTCTTTCTATCAATAAAAAATTGTCAGAGATTAATAGCCCTAATGGATATGTTAAATATCCTCTTACAGGACTAACGTTTAAAATTTCCCAAACTGAGGGTTTTGGTGGTACAATACATATAATTTACGAGGATTAATATGAATGCTATTTTTAGAACTGTTACGGTTTCTCAGGTTGGTTTGCTGCCTATTAAATTGTTTTTTCCTAGGAAATATTTATTGCTCTCTGTTCGTGTTCGCAATAGAATAGAATTGAGTAATTATTATAGTGAAACCATCTTACGCGACTATGAGTTTGGTGTTGCGGGTTATGTGGTTAGCAATTTTGATAATTCGTCTATTAATTCCCCCGAAAATAGAATTTTGCCTGTTCCTGTAGATATTGTTAATAGTTTACCTGTTGGTTTTCTAGTTAATTACATTATTACTTATATAGAATTTGATTGATATGTTGATTAGACGTGTATTTGAAGATGGTACTGACGAGGTTATCGAGGTTGATAATCTTGAAGGCTCTAACCTTAAAAAAGGCCGTAAGAAGGTTAAGTTTGTTCAAATTTTGGATACTGTAACTAAGACGGTATTAAGCGTTATTGGGTTGATTAAGCTATTTAAAAAATAAATTTGCGATTTCGAAAAATTGTGTAATTTCATTCAAAATTAATCTAATGAAAGTGTTTCGCTCACCTTGGTTTTATACTGCGATTTTTATCGCTATCTCTGCTTTTACAACTTTGTTAAATCGTTTTTACGATAAATTAGACTACTGGTTTTTGCAGCCAGTTCCTAAAAGTGAATTAAGGGATGATGATAGTTTTTTTTACTGGGTTGATTGGTATTTGATTGTTTTTACTACTATTTTACCTGTAGTCCTTGTTTATTTTCTTTCAAAAGCTATTATTAAAAAGCTCTCTTAAATGACTTATGAGCCTAAAAAATTTACTGTCATTATTAAAGTTGATGATGTTAAATTTATTAAGTATAGAGGCGTAACTAATTTTAAGAGCCTTGTTCGTTATTTAGATGCTAATTTCGTTGGTTGGCGTTATTTTAATGTATTTGATAAATATCAAAAAAAGGTATCTTCTTATTCTTCGAAAAGAGGTTGGCTAAATTAACTCTCTCACCTTTCTTCATTTTTCTTTCTTTTTGTTTTCTGTCAGTATGATTCTGGTAGATAATGACACAATGACTTAATGACCTGGTTTAACATTGTCAGTATGATCAGCGCTCAAATTGTCAGTTTGTCCGGCTGTTAGTTTAGCTTTTCAACATACTGTTGAAAACTTTTGTTAGTAACTGAATTTAAAAACTCCCCTCTTTGTATCGTTGCGGATGCAACCTTAAATGATTTTAGAATATGGCAGTAACAACTTTTAAAAAGTTGCCTATCGACAAAAAATTATTGGTTATTAAACGTTATGTTAAAGCGAACGGTGTTGAATTATTAGATGCTGTATCTTTCCTTTACGATGATAATCCCGTGATTTCTGTTTGGAGAAATGGCAAAATTATTATTAAAAATTAACTGTCTTTCTGTCTTTTTTCATAAAAGAACTAGCTATTTTTTTAGTTTGTTGTAAAGTCCAACTTAACATAAGTTGAGATTTATTCTAGGTATTTACATTATGTTAAGTTAGTTGGCAACTATCCCCTCAACACAGTAAAATATGGAAAAAGGAAACTTAAAATGGAGCAATGGTAAAGACTGTTATATTGAAGTAAATATTAATGGACGTTATTTAATAATAGAAAAACCGCTTAAGGATTGTATAGTCCCTGTTCTTCAAGAAGAGATAAAAAATTCGAAGCATATTCGGAATAATCAGGTGATTGAACTGCACGAAAATCTAAATAAGGAAGATTAGCTTTCAAATTAGATATAAAACTATTAAAATTCGTTAAGCTTACGTTTGAGTTCCTGCACTCTATCTAACCTATTTTTACGGGTATAGATATCAATCAACAACTTGATTGTATTTCTGTGATTGATATTTATATCATGAGCTCTTAGTAAAGAATATTCTGCTCTGTTGATATTGGCTACAAATTTCTTGTTATCTTTTTGTTTTAAAGCTTCATTAGCATCTTGTATATATGCTACAGCCAATTGGTACAAAGCATCGAAATAATTATAATCTACCTCTAAAGCTTTTTGATAAGACAGTTCTGCTGTGCTCACATTTTTTGCTTGGTTTTGCTGTAGGTAACCGTATAAGAAAAAAAGTAATTTACTTCTTTTGTCTGTTTTTAAAGATGTTTCTATGGCGCTGGTTGCCTTTTCGTACTGCTCAGTGTCTAAGAGCAGATTAATATAATCGTTAGTTAGTAATGGATGATATGCATTGAATTTTAATCCTTCTTCTAGTGTCTTTATAGCTAGTTCTGTTTCAAATTTAGAGGCGTAAATGTTAGCAATGTTTTGAAATAAAGCTGGATTTTTTGCTCCACCATCCTTAGCTCTAATGAGATAAGTTAATGCATCATTATATTGTTGTAAACTTTGGGCACAAATTGCTGTATTTGTAGCTAGTAGAGTGTCTGTTGGTTTAAAGTCACTTACGTTTTTTAATAATTCGTAAGCGGTAGAGAAATCATTTTGTTGAAAAGCTTCAGTGCCCTTGCGTTGTCTTTTAGCGTGGATATTATGATCTGCAGCTTTAATCAGCTCCGTATTAGATTGGAATTTATCTAGCTTAGTCGCTTGGGATAAAGCATCTTGAGCAAGTTGGAAGTATTTGTCTGCATTAGCTTCATTATCATCAATTAGAGCTATATATGAAGATAAATAAGCTTTAACTGCCCACGTTTCTGGCCAATTTTTAGTTTTCTTATCCTTTTCTGCAGCTTCTAATGCTTTAATCCCCTCTCCTATGATTGTCAACTGCTTTTTAACATCTGCTTTTTCAGCGATGCTGTTTTGCAATTTAGCGAGACTGTTGTTTGCTATTTTAATTTGTGAACCTTGAGAAAAAGCAAGATTACTTATGATAAGAAGTACGAAAATGTTGAAGAATATCTTGTGCATCGTCATGTAACTTTATACAAAGAAACTAAAAAAGGGAGATAAAGTTTAATTATCTCCCTTTTTTATGAACTCTTTATTGCCTAATTACTTCTTTTGAAGTGCATCTAGCAATTTCTTAGTTTCTTCATAGTTCTTAGTGTCATTCTTAAAACCATAAACTTGTTTTAAGGCCTCTAAGGTATGTATCGCTTTAGGATCTAATTCTTGAGATTTTTTATAATAAGGTAAAGACTTATCAATTAAAGCAGTCATTTTTGCGGTTAAGGCATTATATTCTTTAACCTTTTTAGTATCTAGTTTTACTCTTTCGGTTTGAACATTTAACGCTTGTTTGTAATAAGTTTCTCCCAATAAAAATTGATAAATTGCTTTGTTTGGATCTTTAGCAATTAATTTGTTTAAAGAAGCCTGAGATTTCTCGATTTCTCCCCTTACGATATAAATGTCAGTTTGAGTACCTACAAAGTCAGGATCATCTGGGAATTTTTTCAAAGCCTCGTCAATAGAAGCCAATGCAGCGGTAGTATCTTTTAAATTAACCAACTCAATATTAACTGTTTCTAACATTAGGTTTTTTGAGTCAGCACCGTTAAGGCTTACTACTTTTTTAAAGTTTTTAACTGCACCAGCATAATTTCCAGCTTGTTTAGCAGATACACCTGCATTTAGATACATTCCTGTATCTGTTGGGTTTTTCTCTGTGATTTCAGTAAATATTTTAAAAGCAGTAGCGAAGTCTTTCTTCTCATATGCTTTTATAGCTCTTGTTTGAATAGCATTGGCAATGTTGATTTTCGCATTGGCAATATTATCTTTTTGTTCACCTTTTTTATCTAGCTCGGTTGCTTTAACGATTGCCTCTTCAGCAATTTTTTGTTTAGCAATAGAGTTAGAAGTGTTAATTGTGTCTAATAACGCTACAGCAGAAGCCATTGAAGCTCTTAATGCCCATGGCTCAACTGAATTTTTAGTTTTTTCGTGAGCAATGGCTAGGTCTGTATGTGCAATACCTTTGTTTAAGTTTTCCAGGTTCTTTTTTAAGTTTTGCGCCTGGTTCATTGCTTGAAATAAGTCCCAAGCTTTTTTAGCTTCGGCAACTTCTGATTTTTGGGCATAGGCAAATACTGATAAACTCAAGATACCTACGCTTAAAATTAACTTTTTCATCTACTTATAAATTATTGTTCTTTTAACGGTAAAATCCATCAAGATATTATTTGTTATCAAGATGGATTTTTATTTAAATTTAGTTAATTACTTATTCTTCTGAGGTACTTTCTTCCGAACTGGTTTCGTTAGTTTGCTCCTCCGTTCCGTCTAATTGTACTTCTGTTTCTTCCTCATCTTCATGGTCAATTCTAGCAACAGAAGCAATTTCATCATTTCCTTTTAGACTAATCAACCTCACTCCTTGTGTTGCTCTTCCCATTACCCTTAACTCGCTTACCGCAATTCTGATGACGATACCAGATTTATTGATAATCATCAAATCGTCCGCATCGGTAACATTTTTAATTGTTACTAGTTCGCCAGTTTTATCGGTAATATTAATGGTTTTTACTCCTTTACCACCACGATTAGTTACACGGTAATCTTCAATGTCCGTACGTTTTCCGTAACCTTTTTCAGAAACTACTAGGATAGTTGCATCACTACTGTCTACAGCAATCATACCAACTACTTCATCTTTATCGTGGCCTAAAGTTACTCCACGAACACCAGTTGCAGTTCTACCCATTGGTCTAACCGTACTTTCGTTGAAACGAATTGCTCTACCAGAACGTAAAGCCATTACAATTTCGCTGCTACCAGTAGTTAAGCTAGCTTCTAATAATTGATCTCCCTCGTTAATATTAATTGCATTGATACCGTTAACACGTGGACGAGAGTAAGCTTCTAGAGAAGTTTTCTTAATGGTACCTTTTTTAGTACACATAATGATAAAGTTATTCTCTAGGTATTCTTGATCTTTCAAGTTTTTAACCTTGATGTAAGCTTTAACTTTTTCTTCTTTAGGGATGTTGATGATATTCTGCAAAGCACGTCCTTTACTTTGACGAGTACCTTCCGGAATTTCGTAAACCCTTAACCAGAAACATCTACCAGCTTCGGTAAAGAACAACATATAGTTGTGGTTAGTAGCAACTAGTAAATGCTCTATAAAATCTTCATTTCTAGAGTTACTACCTTTTGAACCTTTACCACCCCTGCCTTGCGTACGATATTCTGTAGCTGGTGTACGTTTAATATATCCTTCATGAGAAATGGTAATTACAACTTCTTCGTCTTCAATGAAGTCTTCCATACTCATATCGTCTGCCGAGTGAATGATGGTAGTTCTACGCTCATCGCCGTATTTATCTAAGATCTCGGTCAATTCATCTTTAATGATTTTCATACGAAGACCTTCATCTGCCAATACAGATTTCAACCATTCGATAGTTTTCATTAATTCAGCGTATTCTTCCTTAATTTTATCACGCTCTAGTCCTGTTAACCTACGTAAGGTCATATCTAGAATAGCACGTGCTTGAATATCGCTAAGACCAAATTTTTCCATCAAACCAGTTCTAGCCTCTTCCGGAGTACTAGATGCGCGGATCAACTTGATTACTTCTTCGATATGATCTAAAGCAATTAGCAAACCTTCTAAAATGTGAGCACGTTTCTCAGCTTCTGATAGCTCAAAACGAGTACGACGGATAACTACATCGTGTCTATGCTCAACAAAATGATGAATAAGATCTTTAAGGTTTAATAACTGAGGGCGACCGTTTACCAATGCAATGTTATTTACACTGAATGAAGTTTGTAAAGCGGTTTGCTTAAATAAGTTATTTAAAACGATACTTGCATTGGCATCACGTTTAATTTCGTAAACGATACGGATACCATCTTTATTTGATTCGTCTTTGATATTCGAAATTCCTTCGATTTTTTTCTCACCAATTAATTCAGCAGTACGCTCAATCATCATGGCTTTGTTAACCTGATATGGGATTTCGGTAACGATAATTACTTCACGATCTTTGATGGTTTCTATCTCGGCTTTAGCACGCATTACAATACGTCCTCTACCTGTTTCAAATGCTTCTTGTACACCAGAATAACCATAAATAATGGCTCCTGTAGGGAAATCTGGTGCTTTAATGAACTTCATTAACTCGGCAATGGTAATTTCCCTATTGTCGATATAACTAATGGTAGCATTAATTACCTCTGTTAAGTTATGAGGAGCCATATTGGTAGCCATACCAACGGCGATACCAGAAGAACCATTAACTAAAAGGTTTGGAACTTTTGCTGGTAATACTGTTGGCTCCTGTAAGGAATCGTCAAAGTTGTTTTGAAAGTCTACCGTATCTTTATTGATATCGGCCAACATTTCTTCTGCCATCTTCTGGAAACGAGCCTCGGTATAACGCATTGCCGCTGGCGAGTCGCCATCTACCGAACCGTAGTTACCTTGTCCATCAACCATCATGTAACGCAAGCTCCAAGGTTGAGCCATACGTACCATGGTCATATATACAGATGAATCTCCGTGCGGGTGATACTTACCTAATACCTCACCCACAATACGTGCTGATTTTTTATATGGTTTACCAGCACCTACACCTAGGTCTTGCATACCATAAAGTACCCTACGGTGTACCGGTTTTAAACCATCACGCACATCGGGTAATGCCCTACTCACAATTACCGACATCGAATAATCGATATAAGCAGTTCTCATCTGCTCATCTATATTAATGGGGATAATCTTATCGTTCTCTTGATTTTCTAAATCTTCTGCCATAAATTTCTATGTTTTGCGTTTTTGCGTAATGCTTTGAGCGTTTTATACACCAACAGCCAATCGCTAATCGCAAGATTATATATCTTTTATTATAACCTTGCGAATTTAGCAAAATAAGCTTCACTTTGAAGCCCATTGTGGAAAAGTTTTAGATATGCTAAAAATGTTACGAAATATAGCTCTAACATAAGTAAATGCCACAGATGCGCAGATCATAGTATTGTTAAAAGATCTTGAATTGCGATGTAAATAAAATCTGTGCATCTGTGGTTAAACGTTATGTTCAAGTTAAGTTTTAAACAATGCTTTCATACTTCAATACAAAATGTGATATTTAGAATAATGATAGTTTCTGAACGCACCCTAAAATGGGCATTGAGTTTATATCCACCCTTGCTGTTTCAGCGCATTTGGGTCAAAAAATTCCATAAAGGTTTTAAAGGAGTTGATGTGAAGATCAGTAATAGTTTCTTAAATAGGAATTATAACGGATCCATTTTCGGTGGTACTATCTATGCTGCTACAGACCCTTTTTACGCTATTTTATTCGATCAGCTAATGCAAAGAAAAGGTTATAAATGTAGAGTTTGGTTAAAAAGTGCTAGTATTCAATATTTAAAACCAGGACTTACTACATTGTATTTTACGATCAAAATAACAGATGAAATGATTACTGAAGCGGAAACTGCGTTAAACGAGTATGGTAAGTTCGTAAAAGCTTATCCTATGGAACTTTATAATAAGCAAGGAGAACTTTGTGCAACGGTTAGTAACGAGGTGTATTTAAGGATTAAATTTCCTGGAGAAAAACAACGAGTAGCCATTTAAACCCCTAGCCCCTAAAGGGGAATTATTTTAAATTGAAGGTGGAATAAAAGATGAATATTAAGAGACTAATACTTGCTGGCGAAAACGTAAACATTGATTTTAAAAAGACAATTAGCAATTGCGAGAAAATTGCTAAAACGTTGGTTGCTTTTGCCAATAATAAGGGTGGTAGGCTTTTAATTGGCGTAGCTGATGATGGAACGATTAAAGGTGTAAAAGCTGAAGAGGAAGAGAAGTATATGATTACAAAAGCTGCTCATCAGTTCTGTAAACCTGCTATAGAACCTTATTTCGAAGAGTATATAGTGGATGATAAGCTAGTTTTAGTTGCGGAGATTCCAAAAAGTGACACTAAACCTCATTATGCATTGGACGAACAAGGCCAATGGTGGGTTTACTTTAGGGTGCAAGATAAAAGCGTTTTAGCTAGCAAAATTTTAATAGAAGTACTAAAGAAAGATGGGGAAAACGAAGGAACTTTTATCGCCTACTCCGAACAAGAAAAATTATTGCTGGAATACCTTGATGCAAATGGTCGTATTACTTTAAAGGAGTTTAGTAAATTAACCAGAAGTGCTTACAAAAAGGCCCAGAAAATTATAGTTAATCTAATTCTGTCGGGTATTATATTGCCTCATATTACCGAAAAAGAAGAGTATTATATTATGGCTAATCTAAAAGTAGATAGTAAAAAGTTTTAAAAGGCAAATTTCAGCCGCCTACTAAATCACGAGTATGACGTTCATCAGAGAATAATTCGGGCTAAAATTCCGACTTTTGTGGCGTATGTTCACTTATTCATTTGCCAAGTACAAATTGTACTATAAAGATAATCTTATCTTAGCGCTACCTATTGTTCTTTCTCAGCTAGGTCACACCTTGGTACATATGGCGGATGGTATGATTGTAGGTCATTTTGCAGGCACTGCACAGTTAGCTGCTGTTTCATTAGTAAACAGTTTGTTTATGCTTATTTTAGTGCTTGGGTTAGGTATTTCCTACGGATTAACCCCTTTAATAGCACAAGCTAATGGTAGTAAAAATGAGGAAGAATGTGGTCGTTTACTTTCTAATAGCTTATTGATTAATGTAATTGCAAGTATCATTCTATATGGATTGGTTTTGTTAGTTTACTATAAGGTAATTGATCATTTAGGGCAGTCGCCAGATGTAGTGTTACATGCTAAGCCGTATTTGCAGTTCATGGGAATTTCCATTTTTCCACTGATGATTTTCCAAGCTTTTAAGCAGTTTACTGAAGGACTAGGTTTTACCAAACAGGCTATGATGGTATCTATTTGGGGTAACTTAATCAATGTTATTTTGGGGATTATCTTTGTAAGGGGTATGTTTGGTATTACGCCAATGGGTGTAAGTGGCGTAGGTTTAAGTACTTTGATAGACCGTATTTTAATGGCTATTGCAATGGCTGCCTATGTTTTCAATTCTAAAAATTTCAAAATCTACCTTTCAAAATTTAAGCTGTTTTCATTTGATTTATCAAGGATAAAAAAGATTGCAAAATTGGGTGCGCCAGTAGCGATGCAATATTCATTTGAAATTAGTGCATTTAGTGGCGCTGGTATATTAATTGGTACTATTGGTAAAGTAGAACAAGCGGCACATTTTACAGCATTGTCACTTGCTGCATTTACCTATATGTTGGCCACTGGAATTGCCAATGCTGCTACCATTAAAACGGGAAATAATTTCGGAAGCAAAAATTATGGTCCTTTAAGGTTGTCTGCAATAGCGAGTTATCATATTGTGATTGTATTTATGTCTGTTACAGCTGTAATTTTTATGCTTGCCAATAATTTATTGCCATATATTTATACCAGTGATCAAACGGTGATTACCATTGCTGCACAGTTGTTGATTTTAGCAGGTTTTTTCCAACTATTTGATGGAACACAGGTAGTTGGACTAGGTGTACTTAGAGGTTTGGGAGATGTAAACATGCCAACCTTTATTACTTTTCTTTCGTATTGGGTAATTGGTATTCCCATTGGATATTTACTAGGTTTTCACCTCGGAATGGGTGTAAAAGGAATTTGGTATGGCTTAACTTTTGGCTTATTAACAGCTTCTATCCTACTGTTTATTAGGTTTCAAAACAGAACTAGAAAGTTGGCAGCGGAGAAAACTGAACTTCATCAGGTTAAGCTTTAGGTAAAAGCAATTTGCTATTTTTGCATCAATGAACAAAGTGCTGCTTGCTGTAGCTTTCTTTTTGAGCTGCCTATTACTAATCTCTTTCAAATCTAATAATTGGATAAGCGTTGATGGTCTAACTATTGACTCGTTAAGAAAGGTTTATTCGTAGTCTAGCAAATACTGGCCTAAACCTAATGTAGATAAAGATGTAAATTTTGAAGAATTAGCTACGTTGCAGCCCTCTCCCATTGATCTAACTAATGATTCCATTCAGAAAGTAATTGAATTGGGGAAATTACTATTCTTTGATACAAGAATCTCTGGATCTAATCGAATTTCGTGTGCCACATGTCATGACCCTGCATTGCATTGGGCAGATGGTAAAGAAGTATCATTAGGGCACGAGCAACTGCCTAATATCCGTAATGCACCCTCTTTAGAAAATGTATGGATTTACAACAGCTTCTTTTGGGATGGACGTGCGAAAACATTGGTGCAGCAAGCTGAGGGACCTATTTCAGCCCATAACGAAATGAACCAAGATCTGAAGGCTTTAGCTAAAAAACTGTCCAGAATTAAAGGATATAAACCCTATTTCACCGCTGCTTTTGGTAGTTCCGTAATTACTAATCGGCGGGTTTTTGAAAGTCTAGCCACTTTTCAGCAGACCATAGTAAGTGGGCAAACTAGCTTTGATAAGTTTTTAAGTGGCGATAAAGATGCGTTAACTGATCAGCAATTATTGGGTTTACATCTTTTTAGAACTAAAGCTAGATGTATGAATTGTCATTATGGAGCTTATTTTACAGATAAAGAGTTTCATAACATCGGGTTAACAGAATACGGTAATAAAAATGAAGATTTAGGCCTGTACAATTTCACTAAAAAGCCAGAAGATGTAGGCAAATTTAAAACACCTGGCTTACGTAATGTAATGCAGACAGGCCCTTGGTTTCATCAAGGTTCGGTAAAAAGTATGGATAGTTTAATGGTTTTGTACAATATGGGAATGCCGGAACATATTGTAAAATTAGGGCAGGAAAATGACCCATTGCTTCCTAAAAATGATAAATTAGTGCGAGGAATTATGCTAACGATTAGAGAAAGAAAAGCCCTTATTGCTTTTTTGGAAGCCTTGTCTTCTCCTTCTATTCTAGTAAGAGTAGAAAAATTGCCTAATTAGGCTTAAATACGATCGCCGCTGTGTTTATCTGTTTTTAGCTCTTTTTGGTTAAGCTCCTTTTCCAAATCCTTTTGGTCTTTATGATTCCTTTTGATCACAAAGTAAATAAAACCTAAAATTGCTACAACAGCTACAGCTATTAAAATGAAGTTGATTTTCATTGTCTGTAATTTTATAACAAATTTAATTCTAGTACTTTAAGTGGGTGTTAAGCATATATTAATATTTTTCCACTGATTTTTGGACATATTTTACGAAAAGGTTAAATTAAGACTAAAACTAAAACAACAAGCGCTGTTCCTCTATCCTATTTCTCATTTTTGGCTCGTGGAAATTAGAGAAACTAACCCCCAATAGCCTTACAGATTTACCAGCAAAATCAGCATTTTCTATCAAGGTTCTAGCCGCGAGAATAGCTTCGTTTTCCTCAGTAATTGGATGCTCAAAAGAAGTGCTTCTGGTAATGATTTTGAAATCAGCAAATTTAACTTTTACAGTAATTGTTCTACCAAACAGTTGATATTGGTTTACACGTTTAAAAGCCGATTGGGTAATTTGCAACAAACGGTCATATAGTTCATTTTCTTTATCCAGATCGTAGCTAAAGGTATCTTCAGAACTAATGGATTTGATTTCTCGATCTGGTTTTACTGCTCTATTATCAATTCCTCTCACAATATTATAGAAAAACTTGCCAGATTTCCCAAACAGTAAAGTCAGTCGCTCTTCGGTTAGTTTTTTTAAGTCGCTACCTCTCCTTATTCCTTGCATTTTCATCCGCTCTGCGGTAACTTTACCCACGCCATGAAATTTCTCAACAGGCAATTTCTCCATAAATTTTTCAATTTTAGAAGGACCTATGAAAGTTAAGCCATCGGGCTTGTTCATATCGGATGCTATTTTGGCGACAAACTTATTAATAGAAACTCCTGCAGATGCAGTGAGATTGAGCTCTTCCTTAATTGCCTTTTTAATCTGTTCGGCAATAGTTATGGCAGAACCAATGTTAAGCTTATCTTCCGTAACATCTAAGTAGGCTTCGTCTAAAGAAAGTGGTTCTATCAAGTCGGTATACCTACTAAAGATCTCTCTAATGTGCTTGGAAACTTCTTTGTACGCAGCAAATCTCGGATAAACAAAAATTGCATAAGGGCAGAGTTGTTGGGCTTTTTTAGAAGACATGGCAGAGCGAATTCCGAAAGCTCTTGCCTCATAACTAGCTGTTGCAACTACACCCCCTCTTCCCTCGGGTGAACCGCCTACTACTAGAGGTTTACCTTTCAATTCGGGAAAATCTCGTTGCTCAACGGAAGCATAAAAAGCATCCATGTCGATATGAATGATCTTTTTAAGTTTTATTGCCTCCTTTTCCATTGCTCTAAAATATAACTTTTATAGGTTATTTCTAGTCAAACTTTATCAAGAAGAATTAGGCTATTTACTTGGTTTTAGGTTTACGACCAATATTTACGACTGCACCGATGCTAAACACAGAATGCCCAGCATTTAAAAATTTTCTACTTCTTAAACCAATATTGCTACCACTGGTATACTGTAGTTGAAATTGTTCGCTAAGTACCATTCTTGTGAAAAATACAGGTTCTATAAATATGTTGTCTTCGTTAGGATGTGGAACGCCATTAAGTAGGAAATTGTTGGTAGAAGCAAAACTTAAGCGCCACGCTGTACCGTAATTCAGTCCAAAATCTAGACCCAGTAACCTTACTTTACTTATCTTTTTAGAACTGTAGTTAGCTTGTACAAACATTTTTGTGTATTTGGCATCATAAATATTGGTATTTATCAAAATGCCGTCCTCGTAATCTCTAAAAACTCTAAAGCTACTAGCAGTTCCCATACCTGCATAAAATTCTAATATCCTATTGTCATTTGGTCCAAAAGTTTTAAAGTATCCGCCAGCAATTTCAAAATATTTATGGTTGATATCTTTTCTCTTACGTTCGTTATCCATGAACCCAAAATTGACCATTGCTGCCAAATTATCGCTAAATGCATAAGCGCTATTCACATTAATATTTCCTCTTAAAGAAACGTGGGCGCCACCAGCAAACTCGCCTTTCGTAGTCAGCATAGGCGTATTAGGAACTCCGGGCATATAAATAGATGAGCATCCGCTAAATAATAAAATCACAGCAAGAAGTGTAAGTAGCTTGTATTTTAATGGCATAATTCTACTAATAACACAAATAATGTCAGAAAATTGTTCTAAAGGGTGAAATTCATTAAGGCCATCATCCTTCTAAATTCATCTTGTACTTCGGATCTAATAGTTGTTTTTTCTCCTGTAACCGGATGATTAAAAGTTAAATCTAATGCATGAAGCATCATCGTGTTCATGTTTAAATGCTCTTTAAAATAACGATTTTGTTTATTGCAACCGTGTGGTCTGTCGCCAATAATTGGATGGAAAATGTGCGCAAAGTGCTTGCGTAGTTGATGCATTCTACCTGTTTTTGGGTTGGCTTTTACCAAGCTATATCTAGAGGTTGGATGTTTGCCTATTTCCAGAGGAATTTCAGATTGCTGTAAAGTGATGAAACTTGTTTGTGCGTCTTGTAAAGTCCCATTTTCTTTCGCCAATGGATAATCGATTTCCATTTCTAAAGGAGCATAGCCTCTAACAATGGCTAAGTAATTTTTATCAACCAAACTTTCCTGAAACTGTTTCTGCATGGCGACTTCTGTTTCCTTATCGAAAGCAAAAAGCAATACACCTCCAGTTTTTCTATCTAAACGATGAGTTGGGTTTACATGGCGACCAACTTGATCCCTCAACATTTGTAAGGCAAATTCCTTGGCGTCATCTGCTATTTTAGAGCGATGTACCAATAAACCGTGTGGTTTGTTAATGGCAATGAGATAATCGTCTTGGTATACTATTTCTAACACAAGGCGAAGATAGAGATTAATTCAAATCAAAAGGAATTGCTTTTTTGAGTTCATGGAAAGTTTCCAAATCAGTTTCCGCATTATTACCACTAACCAGCTTACCTTTTAAATCGGTTGTAAACTCAAATTTTTTGCCTTTTATGATGTCGTCTTTTGATTTAACTTCCATAAAATTTGTTTTGTAATCGTAACGTTGTTGAATCACTTCTATTTTGTTGTTTTTAAATTGATAGATATAGACGTTCTTTCCTGATTCTCCGTAAAAGGTAATTTCAATTTTGTCAATTCTATCATTTTGATAAAAAGCTTTACCTTCATTCCCTTCTGCACTAAAATCTCCTTCTAACGAGAAGATATATGCTTTTAAATTCTTATAGCTTTGTTTTCGAATAACCTGCTTGATAGAATCTAGATTGAAATATTTTTCGTTGATGCTTAACTTAGAAAGAGTGTCTTTTAAATCGTTAAATTGTTTTTCCTTGCTTAAGGATATACTATCTTGAAATGAAATGATAGTATCTTTCTTTACTTTGGTAGCTTTATCCGAATTACAAGCTATAATAGCGATACAACAGAGTAGCAAAAAATATCTTGTCATTCCCTAAGTTAATTCTTTTTCGAGAAATCTATCTTGTTGGCATATTGTTTTTTAATTTCAACCAACACCACACCATTAGCACCTTTTGCACCATAGATAGCCGTCGATTTTGCATCTTTTAAAATGTCAATCTTTTCAATCCACTCAGGATTAATCTGTTTGATATTACCTTCGCAACTTTTCTTACCTGAATAAACAATATATAGCGGCTCGCTAGATGTAGATATGCTTGAAATTCCGCCCAACATGATACGTCGCTCGCCCATTTTTACCAACATTTCATTAGCCGCTGTTTTTTCTACCGTGATAAATCCGTTCAATTCAAATAAGAGTTTACTTTCCTTATCTGTCGCTGCTATTGATAATTTGAAATTCCCAGCGCTATCCGTTATCGCAATCACATTGTTAAAACCTTTTCTTTTGATTTTAACATTCGCTAAGGGTTTTCCAGTTTCTTCGTCAAGTACTTTTCCAGTTACGATATATTCCTTTGGTGTTTGAATTTCACTAGTAGAAATTGGGAAGACATCAGAAGATTTCAAGTTGTCACTTTGTACAACAACTGGCTTTAGTTCGGCTGCTTTAGCTGGCGTAAAAATACTAGCACCCAGTGCAATAGGCAATAACCATTTCCAATTACTTTTTTGAGGAAGAACAACCAAATCTCGTTGAAGTTGACTAGACAATAAGCGTCCGCAAACATTATCTTTTGTCTTATTAAAAAATGCAATCAGCTCTGCGTCTGTTTTCGTGGTTAAATCTACGATATGCTTGGTACAGGTATCGCAATAGCGTCCAGCTTTAGAAGGTTGCATTGCATCCCAATTCTCGGTGCAGGGGTTTGTAAGTAACAGTTGTTGCTTATTCATCTATCTATTGATGTTTTAATTTACCTTTTTCCATAATAACAGCTTGTTTTTTATAGATGCATCTTATCATTTACTCCTCTTTCAGCTTAATGTTTTCTTTCAAATATGCAGGTAATGTCTTTATGGAACCTGCCAATAATTTAGCATTCATAGTCTGTTCCTTTTTATTGGTTAAATAGTTATTATAGCTAGCAAATAGAAAATAGGCCAAAACTCTATTATAGTGGTCTAGATTTTCATCTTCAATCATGTATAAAATTTGCGCTTTAAATTCTTCTTTACTCGTAGATTCCGAAATTGCTCTTCCCAACCTTCCAATGCTACCGTAATAATGATTGCTGGCTGGGTTTTCTACCCTCAACGAAATTCCAACCAATAGATCTACCACATTGATATTCAGTTCTTCTAATTCTTTAATGTAGGTTTGGCGTTGCGCATAGGCGTAACTTCCGTCAGAAACCCGGTCAAACCTGTCGTTCATAATGTCTAGATGAGATTTCAAAAAAACCTCCCAGTTAGTAGTCTCTGCAGAAAGCATGGCGATATTAACGGCATGCGTTCTCGGTCTACTATCCATACTACAGCCTCCAACTACTTTTGTAGAACGCATTTCTTCCAATAAACTTCGCTTGGTTAGCTCAGGCAGATTTTCCCAGTTGTTAGGCAAATCTACCCAGCCTGTTTTTAAATTATCTTTAAATTTGGCAGTAGCGGTATCAATAAGGCAGTCAGAATAGCCAATTTGCCTGGCATATTTTAATGGAAGCGAAATAGCGGAGAAATCTTCTGTAAAATAGAATGCAGTAATCGACTCTTTGGAGTAGTTTGTTTTTTTATGGTAACTAAATACCCATGAATTTTTAAGTGGTTGCTGATATAAATTGTCATTATTATTTTTACTGATCTGAAAGCTATCGTCGCCGTTTAAATCAACTTTGTTAAATTCAACGATGTCATTTCCTCTATAATTTTTGTATTTATACTTTACAACTAATACGTTGCTATTTACAATAGCATTAGGGTATTTTAAGATAAAGTCTTTAAATGAGATGTTATTTTCAATGTCTTTTTTTGCTTGCGCCACATTAGTGGTATCAAGTTTAAGGGTATGAGCTATAGTTTGTAGTTTCGAATTATAAGACTTGTTGAAATCACAAACCTTATATTTTAAATTTAAGGAATCTACAATATGCGCTAGTTTACCCATTGTTTTTTCACTGTAAATAAGGCCATTCTTATAAGTTACAAATTCAGTTTGCCCATACACATGTATCGATAAAAACAGGGTTGATACTAGAAAGATAATTGCATGAACATTTATAAATGCAGCAACTTTTAAATGATGCATGCCCCTATTCCTTGAGCATGTATTGATGGCGGGTATCAGCTGTTTCATAATTCTTTTTTATAGCTTGATGCTCGTATTTAAGAAATTCCATACAAAAACTGATATTTTCTGCCAACGGTTAATGAAGTTTAATAGCAGTAAAAATAACTTCGGTGGGTTGCACTTTTTTGTAAGCTAACTAAATCATATTTTCGTATAAAAAACCTATGATATGCATCATAATCTACTTTTGATATTAGCACTACTTTTTGTTATTTTTCTTTTGGTGATGTTGGCCCAAAGAATTAAAGTAGCTTACCCTATTTTTTTAGTATTAGCTGGCTTGGGGATTAGTTTTATACCAGGTATACCAGTGCTACACCTCGATCCGGATTTGATTTTCTTGATATTTTTACCACCACTACTTTACGAAGCAGCTTGGTATACTTCATGGAATGATTTCTGGAAATGGAAGCGACCAATTGCGTTATTAGCTTTTGGATTGGTATTCTTTACTTCTACTGTCATTGCATATACTTCCGCATCTTTAATTCCGGGCTTTACGCTAGCGCTTGGATTCTTATTGGGCGGTATTGTTTCTCCGCCAGATGCAGTAGCTGCTGCAACCGTGCTAAAAGGAATGAGGGTACCTAAACGTGTACTTACCATATTGGAAGGTGAAAGTTTAGTGAATGATGCTTCTTCACTGATTGTCTTCAAGTTTGCTTTGGCGGCAGTATTAACGGGTACTTTTTCTATGCAGCAAGCTACTGGTCAATTCTTCTTGGTAGCAGGAATGGGAGTTGTTATAGGTTTGGCTGGTGCACACGTGATGTACTTTATTCATCGCTTTTTACCTACTACGCCAGCAATTGATGCTGCATTAACAGTAATGACACCTTATATTTTGTTTTTAGCTGCCGAGCAGTTTCACTATTCGGGCGTAATGGCCGTAGTTAGTGGTGGTCTGTTTATTTCTTGGCGATCTCACGAGATATTTAAAACGGGCAGCACTAGATTGAATATGTTGGGCGTTTGGACCACGCTTATTTTCGTGATGAACGCTTTAGTTTTCGTTCTTATCGGGTTAGAACTCCCAGAAATTATTCATGGTTTGGGAGAGTATTCTATTTGGGATGGCATCAGGTACGGATTGATTATCAGTGCGATTACTATAGCCTTGCGGTTTTTATGGGTGTATCCCGCCGCTTTTGTACCGAGATGGCTGAGTGCTAAAATTAGAAAAGATCCATCTCCTGGTTGGAAAGGACCTTTGGTAATCGGTTGGGCTGGTATGCGTGGTGTGGTATCGTTGGCTACAGCTTTATCTATTCCTTTATTAATGGATGGTAATGCTTTCCCTCATCGCAACATCATCATCTTCATCACCTTCGTGGTTATTTTTATTACGTTGGTAGTACAAGGATTGACTTTGCCTTTCATTATTAAGCTCATTAAAATAGAAGAAATTGATAACATTGCCCGTAGCGAGGAACAACAGACTGGTATTCAGTTGAAACTGGATGAACTAGCTTTAGCCATCATTAACCAACATCATTTAGATAAAACTAAGGAAAATGAGCTGGTTGGCTTTTATAAAGATGGCTTAGAATCTAATATCACTGAAGGTAGAAAACAACTTGCTTCTTTGGAATGTAATGAAACGGAAATTGAGGAAATTCATGTGTATCAGCATGTATTACTTGATATTTATGCAGCGCAAAGAAAAGAGCTATTCGAACTTCGTAAGGGAAAAGTTTATACCGATGAAGAAATAAGAAAAGCTGAATTACAGCTAGATTTAAACGAATTGAAAATTACAGGAGCAGGTCACTAACACCATCTTATGAACAGCGGAAGACTATATAAACTACGGCATTTCATTCCTTGGACGAGGAAGAAAATCTATTACCTGATTGTAATTAGCGCTATTCCTACTACCCTATATTATTTCTTTGAACTGAAGTGGTTGGCTATTCCTTGGGTGCCGGTTGCTCTGGTAGGTACAGCTACTGCCTTTATTGCTGGTTTTAGAAATACACAAACCTACAATCGTTTATGGGAGGCTAGACAGATTTGGGGAGCCATTGTAAATAATAGCAGAGCTCGGGGAATCATGGTAAAGGATATGGTTAGGGATACGGATGCCGCCAATGAAAAAGCATTGCATCAAGACCTCATTTATCGTCACTTTGCATGGTTGACGGCCTTAAGATTTCAATTGAGAGAAAGTAGAGGTTGGGAAAATGTAAAAACCAAGAGCTATAACAGAGAGTATTTGAAGTATTATACTGTTCCTGAATGGGAGGCCGACTTATCTGATGAGTTAAAGAAATACATGGATGATGACGAACTCAAGAACATCCTTAAAAAGAAAAACAAAGCTGCTCAAATTTTGGCATTGCAATCAACACGTTTACGCTCTTTAAATGAACAAGGCAAAATAAACGATTTGAACTATGTGGAAATGCAGGCTTTACTGAAAGAGCTTTATGACCAGCAGGGCAAAAACGAACGTATTAAAAACTTCCCTTATCCTCGACAGTTTGCAAGTATCAATGTGATGTTCGTTTACTTGCTTTCTATTGTTTTACCGCTAGGCTTTCTAAGTGAGTTCTCTAAAATTGGAGCAGATTGTGTATGGTTAACAATTCCGGTTAGTATAGTAGTTGGCTGGGTATTTTTTACTTTAGAGCAGATTGGAGAAAGTACTGAAAATCCGTTTGAGGGCAGTGCTAATGATGTACCTATTACTTCAATGAGCCGTGCTATTGAAATTGATTTGCGTGATATGTTTGGGGAAGATAATTTGCCAGAGCCTTTGGTAGCGAATAGTAATCATATTTTGATGTAGGTTGATTTCTTTTCGAGGAAGCACGAAGTAATCTCTACACGCTTTAAGATTGCTTCGTGCCTCGCAATGACGGGCATGGAGCAAATCTATTTTCAAATAAACAAATCAAAAGCTGTTCTAAATGTATTACAATGTGCGTCTACAATGATTTTAATATCTTCAGAATAACCTCCGCCCATACTCACCTGCAAAGGCAGACTATGTTTAATACAAGTTTCAAAAACGATTTGGTCGCGTTGTTTACAGGCGGCTTTACTCAAAGCTAACTTTCCCAGTTTATCGCTTTCTAAAACATCAACGCCAGAAAGGTAAAACACAAAATCCGGACGATGCCTTTTGATAATCGACGGCAAGTTCTCGTTCAAAATGTTGAGGAATTCATCATCATTGGTTCCATCGGCCAATGGGATATCTAAGTCTGATTGCTCTTTTCGGAACGGGAAATTTTTATCGCCATGCATAGAAAAGGTAAAAACTCGTTCTTCTTTCTCGAAGATTTCGGCAGTGCCATTTCCTTGATGGACATCTAAATCTACAATGAGAATACGTTTGGCGAGTTCTTTCCTAAGCAGGTAACTTGCGGCAATGGCTTGGTCGTTTAGTAAGCAAAAACCCTCACCCCAGTTGCTGCCAGCATGATGTGTGCCGCCTGCTACGTTAAAAGCAACACCATATTTTTGTGCGTAAATTGCTCCATGTATGGTTCCTTGCGCTATTCTAATTTCTCGCTCTACCAATTGCGCATCTAATGGAAATCCAATTCTCCGTTGCTCTTGATAAGGCAATGTCAATTCTTTTAACTGCTGCCAGTAATTTGCATCGTGAATTGCAATTACATTTTCTTCTGCAGTTGGTTCCGGTGCAAATAAATGACGTTCTTCAATAGTACCTTCGTGTAATAATTGCGCTGGTATCAACTCATATTTCACCATCGGAAAACGGTGTCCTTCTGGTAATGGATGTGCATATATGGGATGATAGGCGATTTTAATCATTAGAAGTGGTCAGGTATCAGGAGCTAGGTATCAGTTAAACGATTAAACAATTTCAACAGTTAACCTTCAACTCAAAATTTCCCCTACATGCTTCTCAATATTGTTTGCAATTTCGTCTACTGGCAAATCGTTAGCATCTGTTCCAAAGGGATTTTCGATTTCTTCAGCAATTAGTTCTAAACTGGCCAATACATAAAGGATAAAAGGCACAATAGCGATAACAAAATAGCCTAAGCTAAACACCCATCCAAACGGTAAGGTAATTACGTAAACGAAGATGAATTTCTTAATAAAAGCACTGTAAGAATATGGAATTGGTGTATTCTTGATCCGTTCACAAGCACCGCATACATCTGTGAATTGGGTGCTGTCTGTACTGAGCGTAATCAATTGTTCTCCAGTAATTTTACCTTCTCTATTTAAATCAAAAAGTTTGTTGGTTATGCTTACTGCTACTTGATTTGGAATGTGTTTTCCACCATCAATTTCTATTAAAATACTGTTCTTGCCAAAATATTGTTTTTCGCGAAGATGTTCCTTTAGAGCAAATGCATATTTAGGAATAGCATATTTGAAAAACTCCTTGTCCTCCTTGCTTAAGTTCAATGCGTTGATGCGAATTGCAAAGTTTCTACTTACATTTACTAAGCTTCCGAGTAATCTTCTACCTTCCCACCATCTATCGTAAGATGTGTTGGTTCTAAAAACTAGCAGCATCGAAATCACGAATCCTAATAGATTGTGCATCATACCTACATTTTTAATATAGGTTGTTTCTGCCAGTTTTAGGTGATTTAGCTCAAGATATGCTATTATTCCAGAGAATATGGATACGCTTAACATCAGTTTCCAAAGTTGATGAAACGTATCTGCCTTGTGAAACTTGAATATAAAACTAAGCCACTCTTTTGGATTATAGTTAATCATTTTTTATCTATTTACTTACAGCTAAAAGTAATTCTCCAGTTTTAAAAACATCTTCAAAACTGTTGTACATAGGTACCGCACTTAATCTAATTACATTGGGTTCCCGCCAATCTCCTAATACATTATTTTTTACCAAATGGTCGAAGATTTTTTTACCATTGCTTTTAGCAATGATAGAAACTTGTGCTCCTCTTTCATCTGCATTTTTCGGTGTGATAATCTTAAACTGCTCAAAGCCTAGCGCTTTGTTCACTTCATCGATAATGTAAAACATATAGGCGCTTAATGCCCAACTTTTTTCTCTCAGTGGCTCCATAAAACCTACTTTTTCGAACAATTGCAAGGAGGCATGATATAGCGCCATTGGCATTACTTGTGTACAGCTTACCTGCCAACCATCAGCGCCTACTTCGGGTACAAAACCTTTTTCCATTAAAAAACGATTGCTCTCTTGGTAGCCCCACCAGCCCGCAAAGCGATGTAGAGATTGATCTGTGAAATGTTTCTCGTGCACAAAAATACCACTTATACCTCCTGGGCCAGCATTTTGGTATTTGTAAGAACACCAACAAGCAAAATCAACATCCCATTTGTGCAATTGTAATGGCACATTTCCAGCGGCATGTGCTAAGTCGAACCCTACTTTTGCACCAACCGAATGACCTGTTTTCGTGATGGCCTCCATATCAAATAACTGCCCGGTAAAGTAGTTGATACCTCCAAAAAGCACTAAGGCAATTTCATTACCGTTTTTTTCAATTTCAGCAATGATATCTCTAGTTCTAAGTGTGTATTCTCCTTCTTTTGGGGCTACTTCAATAATGGCTTCTTTGGGATCAAATCCGTGAAAACGTACTTGGCTTTCTATCGCATATTGATCGGAAGGGAAAGCTCCGGCTTCCATGATAATCTTAAACCGTTCCTTGGTAGGGCGATAAAAACTCACCATTAACAAATGCAGGTTAACAGTTAAAGTATTCATCGGACAAACTTCTCGTTCGGAAGCACCAACAATGGGAGCCATCAATCTTTTCAGTTCCTTATGATAGAACATCCAAGGTTCTTGGCCTTCAAACCAACCCTCTACCGCTAGATTTTGCCAGTTGTCCAATTGCTTACCTAAAACATCCTTCGCTGATTTAGGTTGTAGTCCTAATGAGTTGCCACATAGGTAGATAAAAGGCTTTCCATTTTGTTGAGGAAACAGGTATTCGTTTCGGATTTCTTTCAAAGGATCTTGTTGATCCATCGATTGTGCAAAAGCTAAAGTATTTTCGAAGGTCATTTTTATACAGGACTTAGTTACTAGGGATTAGGTATTAGTTGGATAAAGTTTAGAAAAAACTAACTCCTAGCCACTAACACCTAATAACTATTTGCCAAATTTCATTTTCAATTGATCCAACATATCGTTAGTAACGGGTTTTGCTGGTTCAGATTTTTTCGGTTGAGGATTATTTCTCTGTGTAGGCGCTTGTTGATTACGAGCTTGTTTTTGCTCCTCTTTTTTCTTTGACCAACGCTTCCAGATTTCTTCCAGTTTCTTCTTGGTGAACAAAGGGAAATCACCTTGCATCATCCAAGCATAGTAACTAGGTTCTGTATCGAAAATACTTTCTACACTTTTGCCCTTATGCTTACCAAAATTAATGCATTCCTCTCCTTTATCGTTGTATACCATACGTCCAGCATAATCTACCGATTTATTCATGTTGGTGAAACTATGCAAGGCTTCTACGTCATTTTTTACTGGAACAGAAACATTCCCTTGTTTATCTTCAAACTCGGTATCTTGATACTTGTCCAATTGTGCTAACAAAACTTCGTAGGTTGCTCTAATATCAGCTTCTGCAGAATGCGCATTTACCAAATCTTTTGCACAATAGAACTTGTAAGCAGCTTTTAAAGTACGTTGCTCCATTTGGTGGAAGATATTTTGCACATCTACAAATTTTCTGTCGCTCATATCTAAATCAACACCCACTCTTAAAAATTCTTCCAATAACATTGGTATGTCGAACTTATTAGAATTATAGCCGGCTAGATCAGCATCTCCAATAAAATCGGCTATTTCTTGAGCAACTTCGCCAAACTTAGGTGCATCTTTAATGTCTTCATCGTAAATACCATGAATTAAGGAAGTAACTAAAGGTATTGGCATTTCTGGATTGATTTTCTTAACCAATACTTGTTCAGAATCATCGGGCATTGCCTTTAATATGGCAATCTCTACGATTCTATCTATTCCAACACTTATACCTGTGGCTTCTAGGTCAAAAAATGCTAAGGGACGCTTTAAGTTTAATTTCATCTGTTTGTTTTTATTTTGTTTTTCATTTGTCAGATGGAGCTTACCATAATAAAATAGTTATGGACGGTTCATACGAGAATATATTCAAGCCAAATTTGCTAAAAACCTAGCGTACTTTCTCCATTTTACTGAAAAAAGCTTCAAAAAATCAAATAATTCAGTTGCTTGTATTAAATTGCGGTATCATAACATCTAATTTTTTTATGCGTAAAATCTTAATTATCGCACTTGTATTAGCTCCTTTCTTTGCTGTCTCTCAAGATTTTGAATTTGGTAAGCTTACCGCCGATGAACGTAATTTTGATAGAAAGACAATTGATAGTAATGCTAATGCAGTCTATTTAAATGAATACGGAACAACACGTTTTTCATTCGACTCTGAAACTGGACGTATGAAAATTATTCACGACTATCATGTGCGTATCAAGATCTTTAACAAGGAGGGATTTAATGCGGCTAATATTGTAGTTCCAATTTACAAAAACGGAACAGGTAATGACGATCAAGAGTATATTTCAGATATTAAAGCTGCTACTTTTAACCAGCAAGATGGAAAATTGGAAGAAATTATGATGGCAGACAATGCGGTTTTTAAAGATGAGAAATCAAAATATCTTACCCTAACCAAATTCACTCTTCCTAGTATCAGAGAGAATTCGATCATCGAATATCGTTATACCATAGAAACTCCCTATTTATTCAACTTTAGGACTTGGCATTTTCAGGCTAATTTTCCCAAGGTAAACAGTACTTATGTGGCCTTTATTCCTGCAAACTATAGATATAATGTTTCTTTAAGGGGCTTTTATAAACTTACTGATAGTAAAACCGAATTAAGCTCGGCTTGTCTTCGGGTAGCTGGAAAAGACATGGATTGTTCTAAGCTGACTTACAACATGAAAGATATTCCTGCATTTATAGAAGAAGATTATATGACCTCTCCTACCAATTATAAATCGGCTATTTATTTTGAACTCGAGGAGGTATTCTATTTAAACGGATCGACACAAAAATATACCAAATCATGGAGAGATATCGATTATGAGCTTGTGACCAATAAAGAGTTTGGTGGGCAAATGAAGCGAAAGGATGTTTTCAAAACAATCGTCCCTCAGGTTATTAATGGGACTATCGATGATTTACAAAAAGCAAAAGCCATTTTCGAATACATCAAAAAACAGGTGAAATGGAATAATTACTATGGTAAATACAGCGAAACAAGTGTAAAGGAAGTTGTTGATAAAAGATCTGGCAATGTAGCTGATATTAACTTTGCATTGATTTCTGCTTTGTCTGCAGCCAATTTAGATGTAGAAGCTGTAATTCTTTCTACAAGAGATAATGGGATGGTTAATAAACTATACCCTATTATGAGTGATTTTAACTATGTGGTAGCCAAGTTAAATATTGGAGAAAATACTTACTTGCTCGATGCTACTGAACCGTTAGCTCCTTTTGGTTTGCTCCCCTTAAGGTGTATCAATGACCAAGGAAGGGTAATCAATTTGAAAAAGCCTTCTTATTGGTTTGATTTGAAAGCGACAAAAAGAAGTTTAAATACGCATAGTTTTGTAGGTAAAATGACAGAAGACGGTAAGATTGCTGGTACAATGACTTCTTACGTATCTGGCTACAATGCGCTGAACACTAGAAAGGAGATCAAGAAATATTCCTCTATTGACGAATATGTAGAAAAGTTAGATGAGCGATTAACAAATATTAAAATCAAGAATTATAAAATAACGGACGTAGATAGTGTTGAAAATGCACTGGTGGAAGAATATGAGATAGAACTACGTATTGGAAATTCTGAATCTCATAATAATAATTTCAATCCATTTTTTATCAATCCGATCAGAAAAAATCCATTCAAATTGAATGAAAGAAATTATCCAGTAGATTTAGGTGCGGCAAGCGAAGAAAGAATTTCAATTAACATTACCTTACCTAATAACTACCTTTTAAAAGAGCAACCTAAAGATTTATCTATTGCCCTGCCTAACCAAGGTGGTAAGTATATAATACAAACAGCTTTTTTAGATGGAAATTTGCTAATTAATCAACATTTGGTATTCAGCAAAGCTATTTATACTTCTGAAGAATACCATTACCTGAAGGAGTTTTATAATCGAATTATTCAAGCTCAAAAAGCTGATGTACTGATCTCAAAAAACAATTAATGAAGCAACTTATTTTAATTAGTGTTTTCTTGTTCAATACGTTGTTGATTAAAGCTCAAGATTACGCTGCTGAGAAAATAGCAATTTCCTTGAAAAACAGAGCTCACGCTGTAATAAGAGATAGCAGGACTGTTGTTGATATGCGTTCACCAGACAATGTTATGATTAGCATAAATAAAGCTATTACGGTACTTAATAAAAATGGTGATAAACAAGCACAGCTAGCTTTGTTTTATGATAAAAACATTTCCATAAAATCAGTTAAAGGAGAAATTTATGATGAGTTTGGCAAACAGATTGGTAAAATTTCTTTAAGTAATTTTAAAGACGAAAGCGCAATTAACGACTTTTCGATGTTTGAAGACAGTCGTGTGAAGTATTACATTCCTCAAATTAGTACTTATCCTTATACTATTGTTTATCATTATGAAATTAGAAATAAGCAGAACCTGATTATTCCAGAGTGGCGACCGGTTCCCGATTTTGATGTTTCCGTAGCGCAAAGCTCTTATCAGTTTATCTTCAATCCTACCGATGAGATTCGAATTCATGAAAATAACTATAAAGGAAAAGCAGAAGAGATAACTCTAGAAAAGCAGAAGAGCCTCAATTGGAAAGTGCATAGCATTACTGCGATAAAGCACGAGCCTTACTCGCCAAATCCCGATACTTATTTTACTTCTATTAAAGTGGCGCCAAAAAGTTTCAGCTATTACAATTTTAAAGGAAATTATACCGATTGGCAAGGCCTAGGCAAACTCAGCTATGATTATCTGCTGAAAGATAGACGTACTTTGCCAGTGGAGACTGTTCAATTCATTAAGGATTTGGTTAAAGATGAAACCAATTACAAAGCCAAAGCGAAGAAAATTTACGAATTCTTTCAAAAGAAGACCCGTTACATTAGCGTTCAGATTGGTATTGGAGGTTTTCAGCCTATCAAAGCTGTTGAAGTTGATCGATTGGGTTACGGTGATTGCAAAGCTTTGGTGAATTATATGCAGGCCTTACTAGAAGTGGTTGGCATTGAGGCTTATTATTGTGTGGTGGAAGCTGGTGAAGAAAAAACAGATTTACTGCCTTCTTTTGCCAGTATGGAACAAGGTAATCATATCATTTTGTGTTTGCCATTAAATGGCGATACTACTTGGTTGGAGTGCACTAGTCAGGATGCTCCCTTTGGTTATTTAGGTTCGTTTACGGATGACAGATGGGTATTGGCCTGTACAAGAGAAGGTGGTAAGCTCATGAAAACTCCAAAATTTGAGGCGTCAAAAAGTCAACAGATTAGAACAGCGACGTTATCTCTATCAAAAGACGGGAATGTTTCTGGAAGTGTAGTGACTACTTTTAACGGTTCACAATACGACAATCATTACTTTCTAATCAAGAAATCTGCAACAGAAAAACAAAAGCAGTTAAAGTACCTGTATGATATCAATAATATTGAATTTACCTCTATAGATTTGGCAGCCGATAATGATATTTCTCTTTTTACAGAAAAATTAGCGGTAACCATTGATCGATACGGAATTACAAATAGCGATAGAATTAGTTTTACACCAAACCTATTTAATCTAAAACGTACCGTTCCATCAGTTCGTAATAGAGTTTTACCATTAGATTTAAAACGTGGCTATACTGATATTGATAGTATTTCTTTTCAATTAGATGAAAATATTATGCCTGTTCTTTTACCAAAAGCAATTAATTTGGAAAGCAAATTTGGACAATATTCGGTAGAGATAAAGATGAAAGATGGCAAGCTTGCTTACTACAGAAAATTAATAATGAAAGATGGCGTTTTTGAGCCAAAGGATTACGAAGCTTTTGAGAGTTTTATAAATGAAGTGGCCAGTAATGATAGAATTAGAGTTACGCTGGCGTTGAAGAAAAGTAAGGAATAAAGATTGTCTTGCCTTTACTCCTTACTCCTTGTTCGAAATAACTATTTACTCACTTCCTTTTTCCATTTAATAGTACAACCAATTGCTTTGGTAGAAGTTACACTTGGCTTCTCTCCTTTTAATAATTGATTTACTGCATTTTGCACGTAGTTATCTCTTTGTGCATTGGCTTCTTGTTGGTCGTTATCGATAGCACCTATATAAGCTACCTCATTACCTTTCGCAGTTTTTTGCAGTACAAATACATGAGGCGTGCGCATTGCACCGTATTTTTTAGTATAAACGTGATCTGGATCTTCTAAATAAGCAAAGCTGAAGCCTTTCTCCTTTGCTCTTTCCTGCATTTTTGCGTAAGTATCTCCAGGAGATGCAATAGGATCATTGGTGTTGATCGCAACAACAGGATATCCTTTTGATGCGTACATCTTGTTTAATGCTTCTATCCTAGCTTCATAAGCCTTAGAAACGGGACAGGTATTGCAGGTAAATACTACAATATAACCTTTCACATTTTTATGACCTGCTAGAGAAACGTTCTTCCCATCTACATTCTTTAAATTAAAATCTGACGCTAAATCGCCTACCTGATAACCAGTTTGGGCGTTTACAGCTGTGGCCAATAATATGGTCAAACATGCTAATAATAACTTTTTCATATTGATAATTATTTAATTTTTATACCTAAGAGAATAAAGACTAATTTACTAAGGTTTCTTATAGTTGATTAGTTTTTTATTTATAGCCTTCTACAACCTTTAAGAGCTCACTATAAGTAAAAGACTTTTCATGAAATGCTCGTGCTTTTTTATCGGTATTAAGTATCAATGTTGCTGGTAATGCACCAGACCAGTTTTTATCTACACGGTCAATGAATTTTTGTTGATCTGTTTCATTAACCACATACACCTCCGACTTGATTTTATGTTTAACAACAAAAGGTATCACATCTGTTTTTAGCTTCGATTTAAAATCTAAACTCATCAGTATTACTTTAAGCGGTTTTTTCGCACTTTCATTATTCAATCTTTCAAAATATGGTAGCTCTTCTACGCACGGACCGCACCAAGTTGCCCAGAAATTGACGACGTAAGTTGTATCTTTTCCTTTGGCTACTCTTTGTTCTAATTCATTTAAAGTTAGTAATTTAACTTGTGCATTAACACTATGTCCTACTAAAAACAATAGAATTGTTACGATAAATTTTTGCATACTTTTTGATTTTATTGAACCGACTTTCCTAGTAATTTATCTACTTCATCTTCCACATACTTCATTGTAGGGACACGTTTTTCATCTGGTTCATTGTCTATATTACCAATATAAGTAACCAAATAACCTTCTTTAAGTTTCTTTAAAACAACTGCTTTAGGGGTTTGTCTAATGTTAAATAACCAAGTGTATTTAAATTTTTCATCAGCCAAGTATGGGAAGCTAAATGCCTTTTCTTCAGCTAACTTTTTCATAGCAGGCATGGCATCATGTGGGTAATCTTTTTCATTATCACCATAGGGACCAATAGCAATTACTGGATATCCTTTTTTCTTATATTTTTCATGCAGCGCTGATACTCTACTCTCGTAAGCAATACAGTGATCACAACTTGGCGTCATAAATACGACAATAGTACCTTTCAATTTTTGATCATTCAGGCTATAAATATCGCCTTTGGTGCTTATTAGTTGAATATTGTTAACGGTGTCTCCAACCTTTTTAATTTCAACTTCTTGTGCATTAACAAATAATGTTAAGCCCAACAAAGCGGTTATGGCAATTAACGATTTTTTCATTAGTTAAGGGTTCCGGTCTTAACAATAGCTCTCTGATAAACAGGTAAGGTCAAATCATCTACAATCACTCCTCTAGTAGTTGAAGCATGTACAAAGAAGTCGTCGTTTAAATAGATGCCAACATGATCTACTTCTCTCCCTCCAAAAGAAAAGAAAATAAGATCTCCTTCTTTTAAATTACCGAGGCTTCTTTTTTTGATGGCATCGGCCTGATCTTTAGACCGCCTAGGAAGTGTTTTGCCATAGATATCTCTCTGAAGTAAAAGCGCAAAACCAGAACAATCAATACCACTTTTATCTAGACCACCTAATTTGTATCTAACACCAGTCCAATTATTAATGAAGCGATAAAGTGGCTTACTTTTTAGTTTAGCCATAGCATCTGCAGCACGAGCAGCTTTGGTATCGCTAGTATGTTTTCTCGAACCACAGGAAGCAACGAATAGCATTAAAAATAAGCTAAAATATACTAAGTATCTTTTCTGCATATTCATCTATAAAAAATGTACGTCATTGCGAGGCACAAAGCAATGACGAGAAATGAGAATTTAATTCTTTATCAACCTTTGGATTTCATCCAGTTTTAATAACGCCTCTACTGGAGTTAACGTATTTACATCTAAATTATTCAGTGAATCGCGGATCTTAACCAACACAGGATCATCAATAGCGAACATCTGTAATTGGTAAGCTTGATTTTGAACCTTCTTGATACTATCCTTAATGCTTTGGCCTTCGGTTCTATCTATTTCTAAACGTTTTAGGATTTCGTTTGCTCTACCAATTAGCTTGGCTGGCATACCCGCCATTTTAGCCACTTGGATACCGAAACTATGCTCACTACCACCAGGTACCAATTTACGTAAAAAGATAATCTTGTTTTGAATTTCTTTGCTGGTTACGTTAAAGTTCTTTATTCGACTCATGGTATTTTCTAAGTCGTTAAGTTCATGGTAGTGCGTAGCAAATAGAGTCTTTGGTCTTGCTGTTGGATGCTCGTGCAGATATTCGGCAATAGCCCAAGCAATAGAAATACCATCGTAAGTACTCGTACCACGACCGATTTCATCCAATAAGATTAAGCTTCTGTCGGATATGTTATTCAAAATGCTGGCAGTTTCGTTCATTTCTACCATGAACGTACTTTCTCCACTAGAAAGATTATCCGATGCACCTACCCTCGTAAAAATCTTATCTACAATGCCAATAGTAGCCGATTTTGCAGGCACAAAACAACCCATTTGTGCCATCAATACAATTAAGGCACTTTGGCGTAAGATAGCCGATTTACCCGACATATTGGGACCAGTAATCATCATGATTTGCTGGGTGTCGTTGTCTAAATACACATCGTTGGTAATGTATTCTTCACCAACAGGCAAACGTTTTTCAATTACAGGATGGCGCCCGCCTTTAATATCTAGCTCCTTCTTGTTATTAAGTGCTGGTTTGATGTAGTAGTTTTTAATTGCCAATTGAGCAAAGCACAGCAAAACATCTAGCTGAGCTACCAGATAAGCATTCAACTGTATAGGTTTAATAAAATGAGCAACCTGATACATCAATTCATTGTACAAGCGAACTTCAATGGCTTGGATTTTCTCTTCTGCACCTAAAATTTGCTCTTCGTATTCCTTTAGTTCAGGAGTAATGTATCGCTCTGCGTTAACTAAGGTTTGTTTACGAATCCAGCTTTCTGGAACTTTATCTTTATGGGTATGCGTAACCTCCAAATAATAGCCAAAAACGTTGTTAAAGGATATTTTTAGAGAAGGAATACCTGTGTTTTCTATCTCGCGACGTTGAATTTCTACCAAGAATTCTTTACCACCGAAAGCGATTTTACGTAGTCTGTCTAGTTCCTCATCAATGCCATCTGCAATTACATTTCCTTTGATCAATAATGCAGGCGGATCGGGTTGTAATTCCTTTTCTAATTTATCTTTAATAGTGGTACAAGGATTTAACTGCGAAGCTAAAACTTCCAAGTAAGGGTTTTTACTTTCTTCGGCTAAACGTTTGATTTCTTCGGTATGAGTTAAAGCACGCTTTAATTGTAGTAATTCCCTTGGACCAGCCTTTTGCAAGCCTACTTTAGAAATCAAACGCTCTAAATCGCCGATCGGCTTAATGTGTTGCAAAAGTTCATCGGCAAGGACTTCATTTTTTACCAAATAATCTACCATGCCCAAACGCTCTTGAATTGGTTTCAATTCCTTCAGCGGCATAATGATCCATTTGTGCAGCAGCCTGGCACCCATAGGGGTACAAGTATCGTCCAAAACCTCAAATAAGGTTACTGCGTTGTCATTAGATGAGCTTACCAACTCCAAATTTCGGATGGTAAAGCGATCTAACCACATGTATTTTTCTTCTTCAACACGAGAGATTGAAGTGATGTGCTGGAGGTTTCTATGTTCGGTTTCTCCGAGATAATAAAGTACTACACCTGCAGCAACAATACCAGCCGTTAGTTTATCTACGCCAAATCCTTTCAGGGAATTAACCTCGAAATGTTTGGTTAAAACTTCTGTAGCATAATCTTCGGTAAATGCCCAATCGTCAATATGGAAGGTGTAAAACTTGTCACCAAACAGTGATGAAAAATCATTTCGCTTACTTTTTTGAAATACTACTTCTGTAGGTTTAAAGCTTTGTAAAAGCTTATCTATATATTCTACACTGCCTTGTGCTACCAAAAATTCTCCTGTAGATATATCACAAAAAGCTACCCCCATGCCATTTTTTTCGAAATAAACAGCAGCAAGGTAATTGTTCGATTTTTGATTAAGGATATTGTCACTGTAAGCCACACCAGGTGTAACCAATTCTGTAACACCACGTTTCACAATGTTTTTGGTCATTTTTGGATCTTCCAACTGATCGCAAATAGCAACTCTCTGCCCTGCCCTAACCAATTTAGAAAGGTAGTTTTCTAGAGAATGGTGCGGAAAACCAGCCAGTTCTAATGCACCATTTGGTCCTGTACCACGTTTGGTTAAAACAATACCCAGAATCTGAGCAGTTTTTATGGCATCTTCACCAAAGGTTTCGTAAAAATCTCCTACTCTAAATAACAATAATGCACCAGGATATTTCGCCTTAATGGTATTGTATTGCTGCATTAATGGGGTAACGGTTTCTTTCGCTTTGGCCAAAATCTTAAAAATTTACTAAACCGTAAAGATAGCATCTTGCGTGGTAGCCTTGAAGTTTTTGTTGAGAAATATTGGAATAATGATTGGTGTTAAAATAAGCGCTGTTGGGCTTCTTCTTTACGCGGCAATCCTAAGAAATCAAAATCCTCCAAAAAAATATCGTATTGCTTTATAT
Source organism: Flavobacteriaceae bacterium PS02338 (assembly GCA_029959615.1). Taxonomy (GTDB): domain Bacteria; phylum Bacteroidota; class Bacteroidia; order Sphingobacteriales; family Sphingobacteriaceae; genus Pedobacter. The sequence continues at coordinate 504,617 of JASCOD010000002.1, forward strand.
TGGGGTTAAACTTTCTTAACACTAAATTGCTACAGTTGAATTCTAGCTTCGCATCCGCAAACATGTTTAAAGCAATTTCAACGTTTTTTTCACTCAGTTTTCTACCAATAGACATATGCGGCGCCTTACTTTTGTATTGATTGGTAACGCCTAGATTTTTCTGAATCCTAACCATTAATTCTGTTAAAGGAGCCTTGGTTTGCACATCTGGTTTTAAATATACGGCACCGTTAGCGTAGCTATCCACACCATTAAAAACCAAAAGACTTGGAGTTTCGTAACTGGCTATTTCCCTTAAATCTTCAATGATTCGTTCTAATTCATCTATATCGGCAGTAAACTCACAGATGGTAACGTGAGCTTTGGCATTCCTACTATTGTACCATCCTATTTTAGCATTCAATTGATTTTTTAAATTTGCTACATAATTAATTTCTTGCTGTGGAGGAAGGATTACAATGGAATATTGTGGTTTTGCCGATAATATCATCCGACTAAAATAACAAAAGCTAACATTAATTTAACAAAACATTGCTTATTTAGACTTTGTACAATTTTATGTGCTTATATTTGCGTCATAATAAAAGTACCACATGGCAATTTTACATCGCAAAGAAGAAAAGATACAAGTAGTGTTAGGTAGATTGCCTAAGAAATATACCCACGAGGAATTCGTAGAGATGTTTATTAAATTATACTCTAAGGACTGGGGTAAAATTAAATCGGCTTACATCAAGCAAAATCAAGATAAAGAACCAGGAACAGTGGTTAACATGCCTAAACCTGATCTTTATTTAAAACAGGTCTTAGAATCCTATTTGGCCAGCAAAGCCGCAGAACCAGTAGTTGAAGAAACCAAAATTGAAGAGGTTGTAGCTGAAGAACCTGTCGCTAAAAAGACAAAAGTAGTTGCGAAAAAGAAAGTAGACACTGAAATTCCAGCTAAAGAGGTAAAAGTAAAAGCTACACCTAAAAAGAAAGTAGCAGCTGATGTTGAACCTACAAAGGTGATAAAGGCTAAGGTAGCTCCTAAGAAAAAAGTTGCTGAGGAGAAAGCTGTGACTGCTAAAACAAAAAAAGCAAAAACTACAGAAATTTAAGTAGTACTAAAATATAATATAAAAAAGGTTCGAGATTAATTTCTCGGACTTTTTTTATGATAAAGCATTCTTCATTTCATTTGGTAAAAGTGGATAACTCTTTGCTTGTGGACAAATAATATAAACTGCTGATTTATAAGCTACGTTTATATATCAAACTAAAGTTTACAGTTATGGAAACAACAGATAAAAAATGCGTCTATGTGTTGGAAGACAATGCCAATATTGCAGACATCATTGAGTTTTTGTTAGTGGAAGAACTCTATGAGGTAAAGATGTGTAAAAATGCAAATACCTTTTGGAAAGAAATGCGAACACATACACCAGATATGATTGTACTGGATGTGATCTTGCCCGATGCCAACGGTCTAGAGATTTGTACAAAACTGAAAGGAGATGTTAGGACACATCATATTCCAGTGATGATGATGTCTGGAAATAATCACCTTAATAAGGTTAAATCAAAATGTGATGCGGATAGCTATATCAACAAACCTTTTGATTTGAATGATTTTATGCAACGAGTTGATTATTATAGTCATATCGCATAGTTTCTTAATTATCTTTAGCCACACAGATGCACAGATCTATTTTAATCAATATAATAGAGAATTATCTGTGCATCTGTGGCTACTCTATTAAAATCCTAAAAACTATCATCTTAAATTGTGACCATCGTTACTAAAACCCTTGCTAAACCTACCCATATTTGATTAACATTTTAAACCACATCAAATATGAGACAGCGTGTACCAATTTCCGAAATTATGACCAAAAATGTGGTCTCAGCTCATGTAACTGATAGTTTAAAACATATCAGTACGTTGCTTAAAGAAAATAACATCAGGCATTTACCAGTTGTATCTGGCAGAACTTTGGTTGGTATCATTAGCAAAACTGATATTTTGAGACTGAGCTTTGCAGATATTTACGAAGGGCAGGATAACGTAGACGAAACCGTTTTTGAAATGTTAAGAACGGAACAAGTAATGGTTCATAATCCTACTACTGTAGATGTTCATGATACAGTAAAAGAAGTGGCAGATATCATGAGTAAGGTAGAGTTTCATGCATTGCCTGTAATAGACCAAGGAAAAATAGTAGGTATTATATCTACCACAGATTTAATTAAATATCTATTAGCGCAATACCATCATTAGAAAAATCTAAACAATAATAATTAATTAAGAAAACAGGCCGTCAGCTCTAACGTCTAAGCAACAAAGAGCAGATGGCCTTGTTGTTACCAATTAGGATTGTTCCTTAGTTAATTAAATTCTATTTATTCTCGGAATTGGATTATTAATCAAAGCACTAGGCTCCCTAGAATCCAGAAGAATTACTTTAGTAGCAACTTCTTTAGTGTCTCCTTTACTATCCTGTTGTACCAGCTTGTAATAATTTAAGCCTTTAGATGGCTCTTCATCATGGAAAATATAAAGTGAGGGTTCTTTTGTACTTCCAATAATTATCTTCTCACCTATTTTAGCGAAATTCCTGTTATCATCACTTTTGTAAATCAGGTATTTTCCATTGTTTTCCTCTATGGAAGACCAACTTAAAATAGTTTGATTAGACTGCACAATGATACTAAAGTTAGTAAGTTTTGATACCTTGAAAGGTAAAATCATTGAAGATTTACTGTGACCATCCTTAACAGGAATTTTATGACTTACAGCAAAAGAAGATTGGGTAATAGCGCAAGCAACGAGCACAAAGCATAGCCTGCATTTCAAAATGGGAAATGTAGTTTTATTCATATAAGTTTTTAATAGATAGAGCGTTGCAAATGTAGCAATAAAGATTACAATTCTGAAATGAATTTTAAAAAGAGGTCTTTAGCTTTTAATTTTTCTTCTGTGAGCTCAAAATCTAGCTTATATTTCAAATAATCTGCAATGTCTATTCCTGCTATAATTGGTAAATTTTCAATTACTGAAGAAATATTTTGAATACCTAAGCCCAATGCTTTATCGAAATCGGCGAGAAAATTTTCTGGAATTGGTTTATTGGCTACCCAAGCGGCATACATAAATGGAAGCCCTGTAAATTTCATCCACTCCTCTCCCATATCATAAACATAGTTGAAGTCATCTTTACGTCCAAAAGTTCTATCACCAATCAATATAATGGCATCTGTTATCGCTAATGGGTCGGTGGTAAAGTCTACTTCTACCTTAAAATGATTCTTCAATAATACTTTAGCCAGGTTATTTGAAGTACGAGATTGTGGATCTAATTTAACCGTTTTGATTTCGTTTACAGGAACATCTGATAAGATGAAAACTGAGTTTACCGCACCCACCGAGCCTATACAAAAAGAACTAATGATTTGCGCATTAGGTACAAATGGAATAGCAGCTACCGGAATTAGGCCTATATCTACTTGGTTGTCTATTAGTTTTTTGGCACAATCCGAAGGGATATCTAAACTTAAGTCTATTTGTTCTAATACAGGAGAGTGTTGTATACCGTAAATAAACGGCTTGGTATTGGTGTAAGAAACGGCAGAAATTTTAATCTTCTCCAAAACGATCTATAATTGTGCTAAGTGTGAGATGTTGTTTGAGTCGAGTAGCGTAAATTTTATGCCATCATATTGTAGGCGGTATAAAGTTGTGTTTGAGTGCGGAAATTCTTCCATGTCGCTGAAAGGCCTGTTTAGCAATAAGCATAGCAGTAAGCGCATTGCTCTACCGTGCATACAGATCAAAATCAATTTTTCTTCTGTTTGTTGTTTGATGTGCTCCATTGCTTTTGCCATACGAGCTCCAACTTCGTTAGGACTTTCACCACCGCCAAATTTTGCATCGTAGTTGCCCAATTGCCATTCTTTAACTACTGCTCTAAAGGCTTCTCTTGCTTCTTCGGTATTTGGCTTTCCCTCCCATTCTCCCCAAGCTAGTTCATCTAGGCCGTCTAGTTGTTCCCAAGGTAAACCAAGGTCAATAAACCCTTTAACTGTTTGATGTGTTCTAACTAAAGATGAAGTATATACTTTATCGAACTTAACCGAATTGTACTTATTAAAGAAAGCCGCTCCCTGTGCAATACCTGTATCGTTTAAGTCTGCATTAACGCCTCTTCCTTGTACTATTCCTAATCTGTTGAGCTCTGTTTCTCCGTGGCGGATGATATATAGTTCTTTCATTATGAGGTATCAGTGATTAGATGCTAGGTATCAGTTGTTATAAATCGTAATTCGTAAATCTAGTTAACCACTGGTAGTTTGTAGTATGACGGTTTTACATCATCTTCAAAAACATGGTCGGTATAATCGGTAACCACATTGTATAGTGTGTCTCTTTCAATTGGCTTGCGTTTTACATTTCTAATCAATTCTACCAGTTGTTTGGTACTCATTGCAGGAGTTTGCTCTTCTGCACCAGCCATTGAATAGATTTTGGTAGTATCATCCAAAGTGCCGTCAATATCGTCTACCCCGAAATTTAAACTTAGTTGAGCAGTTTCTCTACTGATCATTGCCCAGTAAGCTTTGATATGCTCGAAATTATCCATGTAGATACGTGCAATAGCATAATTGCGCAAATCTTCTACCACAGAAACCTCTGCAACATCGCTCATTTGATTATTTTGATTTCTGAACTTCAATGGGATGAATGCCTGGAAACCACCAGTTTTATCTTGCAATTGACGTAAACGTTCCATGTGGTCTACCCTGTGCCAAAACTGTTCAATATGTCCGTAAAGCATAGTTGCATTAGAGCGCATTCCCAACTTATGAGATTGCTCATGGATATCCAACCACTGTTCTGCATTACATTTATCGTGAGCGATCTTTTCTCTTACCTCTGGATGAAAGATTTCGGCACCACCGCCCGGCATTGAGTCAAGTCCTGCTTCATGAAGATATTTCATCCCATCGTAGTGACTTAATTTTGCTTTCTTGAAGATGTAGTAATACTCTACTGGAGTAAGTGCTTTGATATGTAAATCAGGGCGATGTGCCTTTGCTTTTCTGAAGAAACTGGCATAGAAATCGAGGTTCTGTTTAGGTACTACGCCACCAGTGATATGTACTTCTGTTACTGGTTCATCATCGTATTTTTTAAGGATATCGATCATGCCGTCTACTTCCATTTCCCAACCTTCTTCACGCTGTTTGATCATTCTACTGTAAGAGCAGAATTTGCAATCATAAACGCAAATATTAGTAGGTTCGATGTGGAAATTTCTATTGAAGTAAGTTAGATCTCCATGTTTTTTCTCACGAATATAATTGGCCAGTACCCCCAAATAACTTAGTTCAGCATGCTCGTATAGGTAAACACCATCATCGAAAGTGATTCGTATACCATCTTTTACTTTAATGGCAATATCTTTTAATGGTTGAGCTAAGTTTGGGTTTTGTATAAGTATATCTAACGATTGCACTAGTATTCTCCTTAAGATTTAAGCAAAAGTACGTTTTATTGTTTAATTGATAGATTGTTTAATTGTCGAATTGTTGTAAAGTTGAGATATGGGTTAATTGTTGAAACTGTTTAATTGGTTAACTGTTTGATGAAGTTTTCATGCTAACTAGCTTCTAACTTTTCTTATTTTAGTTGGGAACCGATATAGCATTTTCTAAACTTAATTCTTTATGCTATTTGTGTCTTTGTGGTTTAAATATACTTTTGTACCATGATACAAAACCAGTTTAGCATTTTCGAAAGTGAATTAACCGTTCGTCCGGATGATATTGATATGTTTAACCATGTGCATAATAGTAAGTATTTAGATTATGTGCTTGCTGCCCGTTATGAGCAAATGGATAAATTCTATGGCATGAGCTGGGAAAAATTTGAGGAGTTGGGGTATGGCTGGGTAGTAGCAAAAGTGACTATTTCTTTTAAGCGTCCGTTGAAAATGGGCGATCAAATGATCATTAGAACTGGGATTTTAGAAATGAACGAAAGAGGTAGCAATGTCCAGTTCGAAATCATTAACAAAAAAACTGGAAAAGTAGCTTCAGATGGCATTTTCGAATATGTGATGATTGATTTGAAAACGCAGCGGTCTTGTAAGGTTACTCCAGAAATGATTGAAGCTTATAGTATTTAAGTGCTTTATATATTGAGTTTAATAAATTGGATGTTATTTGAATTTTAATTTACATCTACTTCTGTTTGATGAAATTTGTAATTTAGCATATCTTTTTTAAGGTATTACCTTAGGTCGTATCAGTCCACCTCAACTCCACGTTAACTCCACATCTAATCCACATCTAATCCACAGTTGGTATACTGTTGCTAGTGTATAACTGGCCTTTAACTAGGTGTTTAAATTATGAGAAATAATATTTGCGGTTAGAAAGATTTTTCTACTTTTGCATTATCAAAATATCACGAACCATGAAGTTTTTTGCAGTCCGTATCAGAATAGCTTAATAAAGCAAGGGCTCCTACATCACAAAACAATTAATGATGCTAGCTTTTAGCATCTCATGGTATTTCCTTTTTAATTAAATTATATATGTCACAACCAATCGAGGCAAAATCACGTTTGTCTAATTTTTTTAATGTACTTGTTCAGGCCTTTAAAGGTGCTGAAATAGATTATACTTCCATCAGCATCAGGAAAGCAATTGTGCTTTTAGCAGTTCCAATGATGTTGGAAATGATGATGGAATCGGTATTTGTATTGGTAGATCTTTACTTTGTTGGTCACCTACCGAATAGTGCCGAAGCTATCCAAATCGTAGGTTTAACGGAATCGGTGCTCACTATTATTTATTCTTTAGCTATGGGTTTAGGAATGGCAGCTACCGCCGTTGTTGCTCGTAGAATTGGCGAGAAAAATCCGGAAGCAGCTGCAAAAGCTGGTATGCAAACTATTGCTTTAGCATTAACTGTTTCGGTCATCATTAGCTTGGCTGGACTGATATTCGCAAAGGATATCCTATTGTTAATGGGCGCTACAGAAAGTACTGCTGCTCAAGGTGTAACTTTTGTGAGGATTATGATGGGAACTAGTATTGTCATCATGTTGTTATTCTTGATCAACGGTATTTTTAGAGGTGCTGGAAACGCGGCAATTGCGATGCAAAGTCTGTGGCTAGCAAATATCATCAACATTGCACTTTGTCCTATTCTAATACGCGGCTTAGGTCCAATACCTGCTATGGGATTAACTGGTGCGGCTTTAGCAACGGCGATTGGTCGTGGTACTGGTGTATTATTTCAGATTTACCATTTAGCAAAAGGAAGTGGCAATTTGAAAGTGAAGTTAGCTTATCTCAAACCACACTTAGAACAGATTAAAGCTATTGTGAAGATCGCCGCTCCTGCCGTTTTACAGTTCGTAGTAGCATCTTGTAGCTGGATTTTCTTGGCAGAATTGGTAGCTACTACTGGTGGAGATCATGGTTCGGCTGGCTATCAAACCGCTTTGAGGTTGATGATGTTCTTCATGTTACCTGCTTGGGGATTAAGTAATGCAGCAGCTACCTTAGTGGGACAAAACATGGGAGCTGGCAGAATGGACAGGGCCGAGCAATCTGTTTTCGTTACCATTAAATATGCCATGATTTTTATGGGAGTAGTAATGGTGTTATTCTTGACCTGTGGTCATTTGTTTGCTTCGTTTTTTACCGAAGACCAGCAGATTAGAGATGTAGCCGTTGAAGCTTTAAGGATATTGAGCTATGGATTTATCCTGTATGGTATCGGGATGGTACTGGTAAGTGCGTTTAACGGTGCTGGAGATACTTGGACACCCACTAAAATCAATGTAGTGGCTTTTTGGTTCTTTCAAATTCCGTTTGCCTATTTCTTAGCGAAACACTTAAATATGGGACCAACTGGTGTTTTCATTGCTATTCCAGTAGCTGAAGTAGGTATTACCATTGCTTCTTATATCATTTTCAAGAGAGGTAATTGGAAGAAAACTGCGGTCTAACAAAAAAAACTGTCATTCTGAGTATAGCCAAGAATCTATTTAGATTCCTCGTACCTCGGAATGACAGTTATAGTTGATTCGCAAATATCTGCGGGAGATTATAAACTTGGAAAGGTTACTAATACCTAACTACTTATCCCTAGCTCCTAAATAGTCTCTTCTAATACTTGCGTATAGAAATCTTGTAATTTCATGCCCATTGCCGCTACTTGCTGAGGAATAAAGCTCGTTGCAGTTTGTCCGGGAATGGTATTGATTTCTATAAAGTAAAATTTACTGGTATGATGTTCTAAGAAATAATCGATGCGAACAACACCACGGCAGTTCAATTTTTGATAAACATCAGATACGATCTGTTCTACCCTAGCCTTTTCTTCTTCACTCATATCTCCAGGCGTAATTTCTTCCGTAACTCCAGGTGTATATTTGGCATCAAAATCAAAGAACTCATTTTTGGTTTTTACTTCTGTGGTTGGTAGTACTACGATTTTTCCCTTGGTTTTAAATACCCCTATTGAAAACTCCCTACCTTCTACAAATTCCTCTACCAAAACCTGAGTGTCTTCATTAAAAGCTTTCTCAAGTGCAGTTTCCAATTCGTCTACATTTTTAACTTTGCTCATACCGATGCTACTTCCCCCATTGTTTGGCTTAACAAAATATGGAAGCTTCAATTGGTTTTTAACCTCATCAGCATTATAGTTTTCTTTAAAAAGCTGTAGTGATTTAGCTACATTCAAATTTTTAATGCCATCAACAACGGCTTTAGTGTAGCCTTTATTCATGGTAATTGAACTAGTTAAAGCGTTACAGGTAGTGTAAGGAATACCTATCATGTCAAAATAGCCTTGTAATTTACCGTCTTCTCCAGGAGAGCCATGTATTACAATAAATACACCGTCGAAAACAATTTTCTTTCCCTTGATGGTAATAGAGAAGTCGTTTTTGTCTACTTCAATTTTTACTGAATCCGCAGGTTCATAGAACCATCCGTTTTCGGTAAGCATAATTTTGTACACGTCGTATTTACTGGTGTCGATGTTCTGGGCAATAGTTGCAGCACTTTTTACAGAAACCACCCACTCGCCTGTAGTTCCACCTGTTAGTAATGCAATGGTCTTTTTCATGTGATTAAATTTTTGTTTTAAGGTTGTGAAGCTGCCTTGGTTAAAAAAGCCATGACGGTTTCATTTTTCTATATTTTAGGTTCAATTGCTTTGTGCAACAAAATGTTGGTTAGTTTTAATTAGGTAAAAGTGTGAGCCAAAAATATAAATTAGTTAAACAGATTTGTTTTTAATTTAAGATAAATATTTTTTTAAGCTAAATTTGGAATTCATTTAAAAAATTGAACTGCGAATGGGCAACTTTACCGAGTACCTTAAAACCAAGTCATTCAGAAAAAACATTATAGCTGCGATTTGTACTTTTATCGGTCTATTATTAATCGCTTTCTTCAGCTTGCGTTTTTACACCAAACATGGCGATGGTTTAAATGTACCCAACCTGAGAGGGCTTAAAATTGAAGATGCCATTAGTAAATTAGAGGGGCTTGGCTTACGTTACGAGATTGATTCTGTATATATCCAAGATCAGCCTCCAGGTATTGTTACCGACCAAGATCCAGATCCAGAGACTTTTGTGAAGGATAACAGGACGGTCTACCTTACGATAAATACCAATCAGGCTCCTAATGTGAGGTTTCCCGATATTGAGGCCAAATCGTTACGAGAAGCTAAATCAATTATCGAAAGCTATGGTTTGAAGCTCGGTGATACCACCTACAAGCCAGATGTGGCTAAAGATGTGGTGTTAGAAGCACTATTCGGAGGTCAGCCTATCAGATCAGGTGAAAGCCTGCCAAAAGGCTCTAGAATTAATTTCGTGCTGGGTGATGGTCGTGGTAGCGAAGAGGTTGAACTACCAAATTTAACTGGCCTAACCATTGATGAAGCCAGATTCTCTTTGAAAGGTGCAATGCTAACTATAGGTACAATTACTTACCAAGGCAGTATAACTGATACAGCAAATGCGGTTATCATCAATCAATTTCCTTTAGCAACTGATAGTGTTACTAAAGTACGTATAGGTACCCCAATTAATTTAACGCTTGCCAATAAACAACCATAACATCCATGAGCACAAGCCAAAACAATAAGAAAAATTTTAAAATTGCCGCTATTATTTTAGCTATACTATTAGCTGTTGGCGGATATTTTAGTTTGAAATTTTATAATACCTATTTTGCTGCAAACGTAACAGCGAAAGAAAAATATTTGTACGTTAAAACTGGTTATGTATTCGAAGATCTAGTAACCGACCTTCGTTATAAGGAGATATTAAATGATATAGGTACCTTTTGGCAGGCAGCAGAAAAAATGAACTTGCAAGGGCCTTTAAAGCCAGGTAAATACCGTTTAAAGGAAGGCATGAATAATCGCACGTTGATTAATATGCTTAAAGCCGGTAATCAAGAAGCGGTGAAAGTAAAATTTCAAAATATCAGAAAAATTGATGGACTAGCAAGTTTACTTGCTAAGAATTTAGAACCAGATTCGTTGGCTTTTATCAGTTTGTTAGACTCCGCCGCTTTTGTAAAGCAATATGGTTTTACTACCGAAACGGTTTATACCATGTTCATCCCTAATACCTATGAAATGTATTGGAGTATTTCTAGAGAAGAGTTCTTCAAAAAAATGAATGCAGAATATTTGAAGTTCTGGAACAACGAACGCAGACAAAAAGCTAGCACATTGGGGTTAGATCCGATTAAAGTAACCATTTTGGCGTCTATTGTAGATGCTGAAGCTTTATACGATAAAGAAATGCCAACTATTGCAGGTCTTTATTTTAACCGCTTGAAAAGAGGAATTTTATTGCAAGCAGACCCTACCGTTATTTTTGCTAATAATGATTTTACAGTAAAACGTGTAACTGGAGCGCTATTGAGTGTAGATTCTAGATATAACACCTATAAGTACGCTGGTTTGCCTCCAGGACCAATTAATATGCCAAGCATTAATGCAATTGATGCTGTTTTAAATAAGGAAGATAATAACTACTTATATATGTGTGCTAAAGAAGATTTTTCTGGCTACCATAACTTTGCTGCAACCGTAGAAGAGCATAACATTAATGCCAAGAAATACAGAGAAGCCTTAAATAAGAGAAATATATTTAGATAATGTTTACCTACGAAACACAAGTTAAAGTTAGATACGCAGAAACAGATCAAATGGGTGTAGTGTATCATGGTAATTATGCCCAGTATTATGAAATAGCACGCACAGAATGCTTTGAGGCTTGCTCTGGTATGACTTATGCTTCTATGGAAGAGGATGGTGTAATGTTGCCTATATTGGAATTACAATCTAAGTACTTAAAACCTGCTTTGTATAATCAGGTATTAACCATCAAATCTATTGTAAAAGAATTACCAACTGTACGTTTACATGTAGAATACGAAATTTACAATGAAGCGAAGGAATTGATCAATATTGGTAAAACAACCTTGGTTTTTGTAGACAAGGAAACACGTAGGCCATGTCATCCTCCAGAGAATTTCATGAAAAACGTGAGACAGTACTTTTAATTTACGATTTTAGAAGTACGATTTTAGAATGAACTTGTAGAGTTGCAAAGTGCGTCCTACAATTAAAGAAGTCAATCAGTATAACAATCGTAATTCGTAAATCTAAAATCGTAAATACACCTAATGAAGTGGCTACACAGACATCTTTTAAAATTTAAGCCCTACTCAATGTTAATTGAGTGGACTAAAATTTGCGTATTGCCAGGATTTAGTCCCTTGCCTTTATATACTGTTGCTACTTTTTTCTTTCGTGAAGTTGGAAAAGAAGCTTTGGTGAATAAAGCTTCTTCCCTAGCCTACAATTTTATGTTGGCTATTTTCCCTGGAATCATATTCTTGTTCACTTTAATACCTTATATCCCAAAACGTATTGGCTTTCAAGAAGGATTAATGTCTCTGTTGGCTTTGGTATTGCCTACAAATGCTTTTGTTGCTTTTGAAGCTACCATAGACGATATCGTGAATATTCAAAATGGAAGTTTGTTATCCATCGGTTTCTTTTTGTCCTTGTTTTTCGCTACTAATGGTGTACATAACCTAATGATCGCCTTTAACAAGTCGTCATTAATAGTAGAGACTAGAAGTCTGCTTAAAAGAAGGCTTGTGGCATTGATTTTAACTATGGTGCTGGTTTTGTCAATGATTCTGTGCATTGCAGCTATGACACTTGGCGTAATTACCATCAACTATTTAAAAAAGGAAATAAACTACGACGGAAATCTCACTATTTATGTCATTCAGTTTACACAATGGGCACTTTTAGGGGTTTTGTATTTCATTAATGTATCTATCCTCTATCGTTATGGGCCCGCACATGCTAAGAAATGGAAGTTCTTTTCTGCTGGTTCTTGGTTGGCTACTATCTTGGCGTTCTTAACTATTTGGGGATTTTCCTTCTATATCAATAATTTTAGTGCTTACAACAAACTTTACGGCTCTATAGGTACATTAATGGTTATTATGATTTGGCTATATCTAAATTCATTGATTTTATTGATTGGCTTTGAGTTGAATGCTAGTGTCGATTTATCAAAAAGAAGTGTGAAAATTATTAGGCCTAAATTTAATCTGTTCAAAAGTAGCAGCGCTAACACTCCAAAGAAATAATACTTACAGCGTTTCAATAAATCCGAACTAGCTGTCTATTGCTATCACTTTCTCCCCAAATTTTATCGAAACAAGTCGGTATTACGGTGGAATATGAAGCTGTATGATATTTTTTTTGTCTGATAACGAAGCCCTTAAAGTAAAGTTTCCGAAATACTCTTTCTTTAGTTTGTGGAATTAATCAGAGTTTGTACTTTTGCAGCGGAGAGCTGGCAGAGTGGTCGAATGCGGCAGTCTTGAAAACTGTTGACTGTAACAGGTCCGGGGGTTCGAATCCCTCGCTCTCCGCATCAAAAAAAGTGATTTCGTTTCGAGGTCACTTTTTTTGTTTTAAGACGTTTTCTATTTGCTGCAGATGCACAGATTTTTCAAACTAAATAATCTAGTTTGCACTTTGCTCGCTTTTCTTAAATATTGGTAATTCTTCAATATTGTATTTAACGTCAAATCAAATTTTAAAATAGATTTAATCTGTGTATCTGTAGCTTACATTAGTCTGTTTAAATTTATTTAACATTTTTTTAATCAAAGTTTGCAGAATTGATTAGAGTTTGTACTTTTGCGGCGGAGAGCTGGCAGAGTGGTCGAATGCGGCAGTCTTGAAAACTGTTGACTGTAACAGGTCCGGGGGTTCGAATCCCTCGCTCTCCGCTGGTAAATAACAAACAAAACAAGCCCTTAAATAACTTAATGGGCTTTTTTTGTGGATTTTTGTTTTCATTTAGACTTGAGTATTGAGATCTAGTGCTGATCTTTAACTTTCAACTGTCAACCTGTAATTTTATCAATGGCTAGAAAAAAGGTTAGAACCTTTATTATCCTTCTTACATTAATTATCCAGTTGTTATTTCTGTGCGCTATTTTCATTGAAAAACTTCAAAGTAGCTATACTCCTTTCATTATAATTTTTCTTTGTTTGCTGGTGCTCGTTTCTTACATTAAAGCTCCTATACATCATCGAACCAATTTATATGAACATATATTGATTGTACTTTGGATCCCTGCGGGTGCACTAACGTGTTATTTCTTAAACCACGGTTATCATTTAGGTCCTGTGATTTCTGCAGGTATTGTAGGTACTGTTGCCTCTTTTATCCCATTGTTAAATAAGCAATCTACCTATTTAAAACAATTGCCTGCAACCTTTTATTGTGGTGCTTTTATTGGTATGACTAGCTTATCAATTGCTTCGTCGGTATATTTTGTACTGGCTGCTTCTTTCTTTGCTGGCGTACTTTTACTGGTTTCTAAAAGTTTATTTAATGGTCTAGGAGGAAAACTAGGTACAGTTGCTTTTACTGCCGTTACAATTACGTCATTCATTTTCTTTTTAATTTTTAAAAAATGACATCACTTATAATAGTTCTCACTTCGATAATAGCGGCAATGTTGACATTTTATGTAAATCATAAGCTCAAGCAAGGTCCAGTAAGGTCATCAGCTCTGTTATCTCTTCTGGTTGCCTTGTCATTTTATTTTTTTCCGAATTTGGTAGATGCTGAGTTAGCAAAAAACATTCCTGTAGCTTTTATTGGTGGTTCTTTTATCGGTATGGTATCTAAGAAAATTGTAGATAGCTACTTCAAATTGGCCATATCAGGTTTGGTTTTTGCCGTTATATATCTCAATACTAGCAGTTTTTTTAATGGATATGGAGGTGCCTTGGGTGCATCGGCAGGTATTTCGCTGTTGTCTGTTTTAAGCCTTCCCTTTTTTACACCTAAGAAACATCATTTGACTAATGGGGTTTTGCAGCTGCGAAAAATCATTTTCAAAAGGAACAGAGATTGATTTTTTACCACAGATGCACAGATAATTAATTCATGAATTTCATCAACGGTAATAAATTAAAATATCGTATCTCAATTATTAATTTAAATCTTCAAAAATCTGCGCATCTGTGTCCAAACAATAGCTTTTATGGGCGAAATATAAATTAATTCTTAGTAAATTAGCCACATGTTTTACGCAAACAAAAAACATACTGCGCCCATCAACTCGGCCGAACAAAATGCAAAAATACTGGCAAATGTTAAAGGCTTGCTAGAAAAGAAGCTGATACAGATTAATGGCAATGTTGTTTCTTTATATCCACAGTTGTGGAAAGATAAAGAGAAAGCTATCAACTGGATTAAATGTCTGTATATCTATTGCAACCTAAAGAATCAAATTAGGCCTAAAGAGGCACTTTATTTCCAAGATATGACCACTAAACAATCTATTGGCTCGATGATAAACAATGTGCCTAAATTAATCAACTTCGAATTTGTATCTAACCAGGGAATTTGATTTTAAAATAACTTTTCCCCTTTATAAACTAACTATCTTTGATTAGCATATAAATAAAAAAGCCAATTATGTCGGTAAAGAAAATCTCAAAAAAAGGAAACGTACTCACCATAGATATTGGCGGAACAAATATTAAGGCTTGCATATTGGATGATAATGGTAAAATCATTACAGATTATGTTTCTGAATCCACTCCAAAAAATGCCGGACCTGATGAAGTGATTACGACAATTAAAACGTTAACTAGTGATTTAAAAGATTTCGAAAAAATTTCTGTAGGTTTTCCAGGTTACGTAAGAGATGGTGTAGTGCAAACAGCTCCCAATTTAGGCGAAAACAAGTGGTTTAATGTAGACTTGGCAGATCAGATTAGTGAGTTGTTCAATAAACCAGTGAGGTTGGTCAACGATGCCGATTTACAAGGATTAGGCATTGTAAAAGGTAAAGGTTTGGAAATTGTGTTCACTTTAGGAACGGGTTTTGGCACTGCCCTGCTATTTGACGGAGATTTATTACCCCATTTCGAATTGGCACATTTGCCTATTACCAAAGGAGAAAGCTACGATGAATACATCGGCAAAAGAGGTTTTGAAAAAGTGGGTAAAGAAGAATGGAACGAACGATTGAAATATATCATCGAAATATATAAAACGGTTTTTAACTACGATAAGCTATACATTGGTGGAGGAAATTCTGCCAATATCAATTTTAAGTTAGACCACAATATCAAAATTGTTTCGAACAAAGATGGTATTAAAGGCGGTGCCAAACTATGGAAAATTAAAGAAAGATTTTTGGTTTGCACTAACTTTCACGATTGACAATAAATCTATTAAATACACCAAGAATAATAAACATCATATACATGAGCAATACGAATAATACCTACAGTTTCGGCATGATTGGTTTAGGTACCATGGGCAGAAACCTTCTATTAAATATGGCCGATCACGGTTTTTCGGTTACTGGACATGACAAGAGCGAGAAGATGCTTGCTTTATTAGAAGAAGAAGGAAAGGCACATAACCTAAAAGGATTTGCCAAGGTAGAAGAATTTATTGATAGTCTAACTTCGCCGAAAACCATTATTTTATTGGTGCCAGCTGGTAAAATTGTAGATGACGTAATTAACGAAATCACTCCTTTATTGAGCGAAGGTGATATTATTATCGACAGTGGAAACTCATACTATACAGATACGACCAGAAGATCTGAAGAATTGAAAGAAAAAGGCTTCCATTTCTTTGGAATGGGAATTTCTGGTGGCGAGGAAGGTGCTCGTTTCGGACCTAGCTTAATGCCAGGTGGCGAAAAGGCGGCTTATAGCGTAGTAAAAGATTTATTAGAGGCTGTATCTGCAAAAGTAAATGGCGAACCTTGCGTAGCTTACATTGGTCCTGGTGCTGCTGGTCACTTTGTTAAAATGACTCACAATGGTATTGAATATGCTATTATGCAATTATTGGCCGAAACCTACGATATCCTTAAAAACGGGTTAGGTTATAATAACACTCAAATCCAACAAGTATTCGAAAAATGGAATAACGGTCGTTTAAAGTCATTCTTAATGGAAATCACGAAAGATGTATTTCTATTTAAAGATGAAAAGACTGGCAACTTATTAGTGGATGAAATCAAAGACCAAGCTAAGTCTAAAGGCACTGGAAAATGGACCTCACAAATTGCGATGGACGTAGAAGTTCCTTTAAATACCATTGATGCTTCGGTAGCAGGAAGAAATCTTTCTAAATTGAAGGATTTACGTGTGGAGTTGGAAGGTTCTTTTGGCAAAGCTGTACAAATTGAAAATAAGGAAGGTTTTGAAGATCAGTTAGAAGAAGCATTCTACTTTGCAATGGCTTCGGCTTATGCACAAGGAATGCACTTGTTATGGAAAGCATCAGCAGAATATGGTTACGAACTGAACATGGCAGAAATTGCGAAGATTTGGAGAGGTGGCTGTATTATTCGTGCTGAGTTTTTACAGGATATCTACGAGGCTTATCAAAAACAACCTAGTTTGCAGCACTTATACCAAGACGCATCTATTCAGCAGAAACTTCAAACTGGATTAAAAGATACTAGAAATGTAATTGCTTCTGCTATTTCTGCTGGTATTGCGATACCTTGTTATGCAGCTGCTATTACTTATTTCGATACCTTGAAAACTGGTAGAATGCCATCAAACTTAATTCAAGCACAACGCGATTATTTTGGAGCACATACATTTGAACGTATTGATAGCGAAGGTGTATTTCACGCAGAGTGGAACAAGTTAAGTTAAAAGTAATGATATAACCACCAAGACACTAGGAACACCAAGTCTTTTTGATAATCATAGATATAGCTTTGTGTTCTTAGCGCCTTAGTGGTAAGAAAAAATAAAAATGAAAAAAGCAAGTAAACTTAATCCAACCATATTCGTCATTTTTGGCGGTACTGGCGATTTGAATAAACGTAAATTAGCACCAGCTTTATATAATTTATACACTGAAGGCTACATGCCTTCCAAGTTCTCTATCATTGGAACTGGTAGAACTGCATTTACAGATGAAAAATATCAGAAAGAACTGTTACATAGCGTTAATGAGTTCTCTAGAAACGGTAAAGTAAAGAAAGAAAAATGGGACGTTTTTAGCCAGAACATACACTATAGTTCTATTGATGTAAAATCTCAGCAAACTTTCGAAAATCTTAAAGTAGAAATCGAAAAATATCAAGCAGATTTTGGTGAGAAAACACAGGTTATTTTTTACCTAGCGGTAGCTCCTAACCTATTTCCATTAATTGCCCAATGCTTACATAAATACAAGCTTACCGGTAATGAAGATAATTGTAGGATAGTAATTGAAAAGCCTTTTGGACATGATTTGGATACAGCAAAAGAGCTTAACCTGTTGTTGAGTGGCATTTTTACCGAGAAACAGATCTATAGAATTGACCACTACTTAGGTAAGGAAACCGTTCAAAACATGATGGCATTTCGTTTTGCGAACTCGTTATTCGAGCCTTTGTGGAATAGGAATTACATCGAGCATATCCAGATTTCTGTAACCGAACAATTAGGTGTTGGTGATAGAGGCGGATATTACGAAGGTGCAGGTGCCTTACGTGACATGATTCAAAATCACTTATTGCAACTACTTTGTTTAGTTGGTATGGAAGCTCCTATTTCTTTCAATGCGGATGAAATTAGAGATAGAAAAGTGGAAGTGCTGAGGGCTGTTCGTCCGTTTAAGCCAGAGGATATTAGTGCGCATGCTGTTCGTGGCCAATATAGCAAAGGCTGGGTTGAAGGTAAAGAAGTACCAGGTTACCGTACTGAAAAGGGCGTAGACGCACATTCAAATACAGAAACTTTTGCCGCAGTAAAATTCTTTATCGATAACTGGCGTTGGCAGGGCATTCCTTTTTACCTACGTACAGGTAAAAGGATGAACCAAACTTCGTCTATCATTACGATACAATTTAAAGATGTTCCTCATCACATCTTCTCCAACAACGTGGCCGAAACTTGGCAACAAAATAGGTTGATTATTAGTATCCAGCCAGAAGCAAGTATCAGATTGCAAGTACAATCTAAGCGCCCAGGATTGGATATGGTACTTAATCCGGTAGATATGGTGTTTAACTACAAAGGTACTTACGAAAATGATTCGCCAGAAGCTTACGAAACTTTATTGTTAGATGCAATGACTGGTGACCAAACCTTGTTTATGCGTGGCGATCAAGTAGAGGCAGCTTGGGAATTAGTAATGCCAATTATACATCTTTGGGAAAACAAAACATCATTGAGTTTCCCTAATTATGCAGCTGATAGTTGGGGACCAGAAGACGCCGAAGCACTGATTGCTAAAGATGGTTTCCACTGGTTTACATTACCGATTAAGGATTAACCCCTAAATCCCCTAAAGGGGACTAGTGCAAAAGGTTATAATAATTTATTAATTAGACATTATAAAAAGCCCCTTTAGGGGTTGGATTATGAAACTAAACATATTTAACAATCAAACAGAACTTAACGAGCAATTGGCACAATACGTAATTAAAGTTGCCAATAAAGCTATTGCAGAAAAAGGGCGTTTTGATTTCGTATTAACTGGTGGAAGTTCGCCGAAGGGATTGTATCAACTTTTATCAACAACCTACAAAAATCAAATAGATTGGGATAAAACCTATTTCTTTTTTGGTGATGAAAGAACAGTGCTTCCTTTTGAAAAGGATTATAATGGCTTAATGGCTAAAGAAAGCTTTTTCGATAATTTGGAGCTGAAAGACGGACATGTTTTTTACGTAGATACCAATTTATCTCCAGAAGAAGCTGCTGCTGATTACAAAAATAAATTAGATGAGCATTTCGGTGGCTCTCCTATCGTCTTCGATTTTATTTTATTGGGCATGGGCGATGATGCGCATACTGCTTCTATTTTTCCTCATACAACTTTGGTAACTAACGAAGAGTTAAATGTTGCTAGCGTTTGGGTAGAGAAACTGAATACCAATCGTGTGAGCTTAACTGCGCCTTTGATTAACCAAGCTAGACACGTGGTCTTTATCACTTTTGGCGAGAACAAGGCTACCGCATTACAGCATGTTTTAGGTGAAGTGCAAGACTATGCTAGCTATCCATCGCAGTTAATTAAACCTGTAAATGGTGATTTGCAATGGTTTGTTGATGAAGCTGCTGCTAGTTTGGTGAAGTAAGCCCCTCTCTGCCCTTTGGGCATCTCTGCGCAAAAGGGAGAGAATATAGATCACAATTACAGTTGTCATTTCGAGCGGAACATAGTGAAGTCGAGAAATGACGACTGCAGGTGGTTTTACAAATTTTCTTCAATCAGTAAATTGATAATTCCATCAACCATACCTACTTTCGGAACAAACAATTGTTTAATTCCTGCCCATTTCATTACTGTAAGGTAAATTTCACATGCTGGAATAATCACATCTGCTCTATCTTGGTTTAACTTCAATACCGAAATGCGTTCCTTTAACGAATAGGCATTCAGTTCATTGTACATGTTTTTCAGTTTCAAGAAAGACAAAGGCATATCATCTTTCTCTCCACTCATTCTAAACAGTTTATTGATATTTCCACCTGTGCCAATACCAGCAATTTGCTTTAAATCTTTTGTGTTCTCTTTAATCCATTCCTTCATTTCATTCCAAGTTTCTTCTTTGTCTTGGTTGTCTAAAATTCGAATGGTACCCAAATTAAAAGACTTTGAGGCGATGGGCTGTCTATTTACAAATACAGAAAGTTCTGTACTACCGCCACCGACATCAATATATAAATAGCTTTTTTTGATGTCCAAATTCTCTTCAATATGGTTAGAATAGATGATGCTTGCTTCGCGTTGTCCTTCTACTATCTCTATATCAATATTGGCTAATTCCTTTATTTTATCAATAACTTCTTTGCCATTTTTAGCTTCACGCATAGCAGATGTAGCACAGGCCAAATATTGGGTAACGTGATAAACATCCATTAAATTCCTGAATGCAATCATCGTTTTTACTAAGTCATTAATCTTTTTCTCAGATAATTCTTGATCTAAAAAAGCGTCATCGCCTAAACGCAAAGGCACACGAACCAGCGTATTTTTTTTGAAATTATTATGGTCGTTTTGAGTAATGTCGGCAATTAGTAATCTTACTGCGTTAGAGCCAATATCTATGGCGGCGTATCTGAGCATACTTATTGATGTTTGTTTTTTAGATAACTGTAAGACTGGAATTGTGCCCTTATCTTGCTGGTTAATCTGTTTTTATGATATCTATTGTCGTTTGTTTTGGTAATATTTCTAGCTTTCACATTGTCTTGCAACTGTAAATCAATGATGTCTCTGATTTCCTGTCTCACTTCGTCATCTAAAATCGGGAAACCAACTTCTACCCTATGCTCAAAATTACGAGACATTAAATCTGCAGATGAAAGGAACATTTCTTCTTTTCCACCATTTCCAAAAATGAAGATACGTGCGTGCTCCAAAAACCTATCTATAATACTGATTACTGTAATGTTTTCACTGAAGTCTTTCACCCCAGGTACTAAGCAACATATTCCTCTTACAATTAATTTAATCTGTACACCGGCGTTACTGGCTTCATATAATTTTTCTACAATACCTTCATCAGCTAAGCTATTTACTTTCAAAATCATGTAAGCAGTTTTACCCGATTTAGCATTTCTAATTTCCCTGTCAATTAAGCTGTAAATCCTATTTCTAGAGTCTATTGGAGAAACAATCAAATGCTTAAAACCTTTAGCTACAGTGCGTTTATTTAAAGCTCCAAATAGTTTGACTAGCTCGGATGTAATTTCAGTTTTGGCCGTGAATATACTATGGTCGCAATAGATACGAGCGGTTTTTTCATTGAAATTGCCAGTAGCTAAGTTGGCATAGTAGGTCGTTTTTCTTTTATCTATACGTTTAACCAAGCAAATTTTCGAATGAACTTTGAAGTCGGTTAAACCATAATTTACGTTCACGCCTTCTTCCATTAAACGATTGGTCCAGAAGATATTGGCACTTTCATCAAAACGAGCTTTCAATTCTACCAAACAGTTCACTATTTTCCCATTTTTAGCGGCGTTAATTAAGGCGTTAACCACTTTAGAATTCTCGGCTAAACGGTACAGCGTGATGTTGATCTCCGTAACTTTTGGATCAATAGCAGCTTCTCTTAAAAATAAAATAATGTAATCGTAAGATTGATAAGGTAGATGAACCACGTAATCTTTCTCGGTAATCTTTTTGAAAAGACTTTCGGTTCTATGTAGGTTTTTAACTTTTAAAGGTACCATTGGTGGGTATTCCAGTTCCTTTACACCTACGTTAGGGAAAGCAATAAAATCTCCAAAACGATGGTATTTATTGCCAGGAATTAAGCCATCAGCCCCAACTTTAAGCTTGCTTACCAAAAAGCTCAGCATATCGAAAGGCATGTCACTATCGTAAAGTAAGCGCATTGGTTTTCCACGTTTACGTTTATCGATGCTTTTACGAAGCTCTTCTATGAACTTGTCGCTTACATTCTTATCGATATCCAATTCTGCATCTCTGGTTAGCTGAATAGAATAAGCCTGTATTTCCTTGTAATTGAAAACGTAGAAAATATCGTCTAAGCAATATTTAATGATATCTTCTAAAAGGATGATAAACTTCAAATCGTTAGTTTCTGGGAGCACTAAAAACCTAGAAATACTATCTGGAAGCTCTAAAATAGCATATTTTCTGTTCTTGCCAGAATTGTTAGAAAGCTGAACGAAGAAATACAAAGCTCTGTCCTTTAACTCTGGAAAGGGCTTATTGACATCGATCATAATTGGCACCAAATTAGAAAGAATTTTATCTCTAAAATGCTGACGAACGAATTCTCCTCTAGCTACGTTAAGCTGCGTATGATTAAGGATAAAAATACGTTTCTGTGCCAATTCCGTGATCAGAATATCTTGGAAAAGTGTTTCGAAACGACGTTCTAGTTTAACTACGATGTTTTTGATTTCATCGAGTACTTTCTTTGGGTTAAAACCTAATAAAGCCTTTGCTTTCTCATTTAAATTAACCAACCGATTTAAGGAAGCTACTCTAACGCGGTAGAACTCATCAAGGTTAGAAGAGAAAATAGATAGAAATTTAATGCGCTCAATTAGAGGTACAGTTTCATCTGCCGCTTCTTGCAACACACGTTCGTTAAAATACAACCAACTTATTTCTCTATTTAAAAACGGAAGCTTCTTTTTGGCCATTAGGTTAATTAAAAAAATCCCAATAAGCAGTCTTAATTTTATAACCACATAGACACATAGATTTTAAACGAGTTTGAAATTCTTATTTTTCACCCAATCTATTTTGATTTCATTCCTATGTGTCTATGTGGTTAAATTCAGACGACTTTACAGGATTTCCAAATTGAAAAAATTAATGTTAAGTTATGATTAATTATAGGTTAACAAAAATCAATTATTTAACATTCGTTTTTTTAGTAGTAGCAGGTTTAGGAGATCTCGTACCTATTGCGCCCGTTTTTGCCGGTTCTTTTTGAGGGATAGCTTTAGTTGTTGCTGTCTTTTTTACCGCTGCCTTAGCTTCTAAAGCTTTATCTGCAACTTTATTTACTGCAGTCTTTGTTGCCGTAGTTACTTTTTTAACCGCTGGTTTAACCACCGCTTTCGTGGCCGTTGTAGCTTGTTTAACTGGTGCCTTTACTGCCTTCGCTACCTTTTCTTCAGTCTCTAAAGCAGCTACTTTTACGCTGCTTACCACCGGCTTGGTTTTCTTAACCGCTTTTTTAACGATTTTAGTAGCAGCTTTATCTGCTTTACTAATTAATTTGGGTGCTTCTTTTTTTACTGCCTTTGCTTTTTTAACAACGGTATCTTTTTTAGACGAAGTGATGTCTTCTATCTTATGTTCAACTACTTCCTTTACTTCGGTAAATGTTTTGGCTATTTTTTTGGCTACGGCTTTACTAGCTTTAGCCACATCGGTGCCTAGTGCTTCGGCGTTGTGTCCTAAGCCTTTAATTGCTTCTAAGAATTTTTCAGTAAGCGTTTGTTCTAACTGTTTCTTGGCAGCTTTTTTAACTGCTTTTTTTGAGGTTTTTGATTTATTTGCCATGCGTTTAGGTTTTAGAAGGTGAAGAAATCATTCTTAATTTTTACAAATGGTGATGATCTCCTATTTTTTATGTTTTTTTGTATGTAAATAAAATTATTAATTCTTTTTAATTTAAGCACAACAATATGCCAAGTTTCGATATCGTAAGTAAAATAGACGCACAAACTTTAGATAATGCTATCAATAATGCAAAGAAAGAGATTTTAAACAGGTACGACTTCCATACATCAAAAAGCAGCATCGAATTAGATAAAAAGACAAATGTCATCACTATCTTAACCGAAGATGATATGCGTTTGAAAGCGATCACCGATTCAATTATCTCTCGAATGATGAAACAACATTTAGACCCAAATAGTTTGGATTTCGGCAAAGAAACTATCGCTTCTGGTAATATGATTAGAAAAGAGATTACGGTAAAAGAAGGAATTGACAAAGAAACAGCTAAGAAAATTGTAGCTAAAATTAAAGACAGTAAGATTAAGGTGCAGCCTTCCATGATGGATGACCAAGTGCGTGTGCAAAGCAAGAACATTGATGACCTACAGAAGGTAATTCAGTTGTGTAGATCGGAAGATTTTGGTCAACCTTTGCAATATATTAACATGAGAAACTAGGTTAGCTCTGAATTGTTTAATCGTTTAACTGTTATCTAATTCCTAATACCTGACCACTTTAAAAAAATGGAAATTAAAGAAAATGGCTTTGTGTTTTCAGACGACCGCAATTTGGTTGATGTTAAAGCAGTACACCATTACTTAAGTACACAATCCTATTGGGCAAAAAATATTCCTTTAGCATTGGTACAGCGTTCTGTAGAAAATTCACTGTGTTTTGGTATTTACAAAGAGCAACAGCAAGTTGGTTTTGCCCGTTGGATAACAGATAGTGCTACTTTTGCTTATCTCTGCGATGTTTATGTGGAAGAAGAATTTCGTGGCTTAGGCTTATCTAAAAAGTTAATGTCGCTCATGTTATTCCACCCCCATCTGCAAGGTTTACGTCGTTACCATTTAGCTACCTTAGATGCACATGGTCTGTATGAACAATTTGGCTTTAAAGTAATAGAAAACCCAGAAAGGCACATGGGAATCGTATTCAAAGATTTGTATAGCCAACGCGACCAAGGCTAAACTGTTTTTACCTCGCCTTCATTATAATCGTTAATGTCAGTAATGTAGCCGTTCAAAATTAAGAAATCAAACAATGGCTTTGCTTCCGGTGATACCGGCATGTTTTGCGTATTGATTACTGTATTGGTTTTCTTATCTAAGAAAGGATAGGCAAATAACCTTACATTTCTACTGAACATATCGTTTACGTAACTTAACAAATGTCCTGTATAGTTTTCTCCAAAATTGGCCGAATTAAACACAAATTTTAAGTTATTGATGTTGGTAGACATGCCTACGCTTTTCGGTCTACATCTATCCAAGTATTTAGCTAATCTATTTTTACGAGTAAAGTTAGAAACGATAACAAAGTTACCTGTCTTGCACATTTCTTCTGCCCTTTTTGCAACAACTTCTAAGTCAATATCATCAGGAGTTTCCTGAGCAGCAGTTAAAACGTTAGTAATTAGAACCTCAATCATTACGATTAAGTTACTATCATCAACTTTGTTTACCAGCTTAAATTGATCAGCAGCTTTATTAAATAGGCTAAAGTTAGGATTAGATTTCTGACCATATTTGGTACGTAAAATCATCACATCTTTCTTGTAAAGTAAATCCTTTGCTTGGCGTGGATGTGAATCTGAATCGAAGATAGCAGCCGTTGAGAAATCTTTAACAATTAAGTATAGGTTTAGCAATAAGTTGTTGATGTTTTTGAAATCAGGGCCTTGAACGGAAATCAAATCAATTTCTACTGAACCAACATTTAGGTTGTCTACTAACGACTCGATCATCTTTTTAGGATCGTTAGCATAGTAAAAAGCTGCGTAAACCAAGTTCACACCAATCATACCTAACACACGTTGCTGCATTTGTACATCTGTATCTAGCAAGCGAACGTGGAAATAAATTTCATTAGGCAGGCCTCCAGGCTCACTTTGAAAACGTAAACCTACCCAGCCGTGCGGATCATTTGTGCGTTTATAATTTAAGGTAGTAACG
Source organism: Flavobacteriaceae bacterium PS02338 (assembly GCA_029959615.1). GTDB lineage: Bacteria > Bacteroidota > Bacteroidia > Sphingobacteriales > Sphingobacteriaceae > Pedobacter. Next base: position 530,349 of record JASCOD010000002.1, read on the forward strand.
GTATTAGCAAATGCAAAAAAGGTTTTATCTCCATGTTTATCACTTTTTAGACGTTCAATTAATAACGAATATTCGTGATCAAGCATCTTTAACAAACGGTTCTGACTTACATATCTGCCAGATTCCTCAGCACCATAAATTTCGTCACTGAAGGTCATATCGTAAGCCGATATGGTTTTTGCAACAGTACCAGATGCAGCACCAACATTAAAAAATGCCCTTGAAACCTCCTGTCCAGCACCTATTTCTGCAAATGTTCCATATATTTTGGGATTCAGATTAATCTTAAGTGCCTTACGCTTGATGTCGATGATTTCTTGTTGCATGCTGCAAAATTAATAAAAACGGTTAATTAGCCTAGTTGTCGGTGTTAATTTGGTTTTGTTCTAAACAACATTAGCCACAGGTGCACAGATATACTTTTTTACAAGTATCAAATAATGATTTACTTAAACTTAATAATGAAAACATAAAATAATAAAAAGTCTGTGCATTTGTGGCTATTAATAAAACAAGGGCAACATTTCTCAATGCGCCCTTGTAACCTTAAATCAAACCCACATTGGGGTTAATCAAACCATTGTATTATGAAACTACAATTTCTTTGTGCTCGTCTTTAGCTTGCTCTTTTTTACCTATAGTTATAGTTAATATACCATTTAGATATTCTGCGTTAATCTTTTCAGCATCAATACCTTCTGGCATAACAAACGATCTAGCGAATGACAAGTATTCGAATTCTTTACGAGTGTAATCTTTTTGTTCTTCAGTTTGTTCTGCTTTCTTTTCTGCCCAAACAGAAAGGTTGTCTTTTTTTAATTCAATTTTAAAATCTTCTTTAGTTAAACCAGGTGCAGCCAACTCAATTTTATAATGGGTAGCGGTTTCTAAAATATTCACGTGAGGCATTTTATTTACTCCATAGTTTTTATTTAAGGCATCACTAAACAAAGAGTCAAATACATTGTTAAAGTATGGTGCTGTGTTTCTGGTTCTGTTGTTGAATTTTACTAAGCTCATTTTGATATCTCCTTTTTATTTTTTTAAACTTTAATTGTTAATCACCCTTATTCAAACCACATTCCAATCCTAAAAAATATGATTTTTAAGACATTTTGGCGTAAAAAAGAAATTATAAAAGACAAAAAGTCAGATTTAGAAATAAAAACCGACGTTTTCAAATATAGAACAGACTTAGAAATGCGATTTACAGATCTAGATATGATGGGGCATGTGAATAATGCAGTGTATTTTACCTATATGGAAATAGGAAGAACCAAATATTGGCAACAGGCCATTCATTGGGACTGGAAGAAAACGGGGGTAGTAATTGGTAAGGCCGAAAATATTTACATTAAGCCGCTTCATTTAGGTGATAAAATAAGTATCTATGTTCGTACGTCGCGTATTGGCAATACAAGCTTTGATTTAGAGTATATCATTGTCAAAATCAAAAATGGTGAAGAAATTATCTGTAGTAAAGGTAAAACCGTTTGTGTAGTTTATGATTACGAAAGCAAAAGTCCTGTGGTAATTCCAGATAAGGAAAGAAGTAAAATGATTGATTTTGAGCAGCTGGAAAGAAGTTAGAGCTTTAAATTTAAAGCTTAAAGTTTTTTATAGCTAAGTTGTACAAAAGAATGCCCTATTTGTCCGGGCATTGGTGGATTCATTTTTCTGATACCTACTTTTGCAGTAAGTATAAATGGATAGTTGCCTTTAACCGCATCCAGTATGTTCTTTACAACCGTCTCCAAAAGCTTCTGAGTGTTGCTCATTTCCCTTAGAATAATATGGTTGAGCACTTCGTAATTTACGGTTTTGTCTAAATTTTCGGTGTCGTCATTAGCCTCAAATGTTACTTCTACATCAACCATAAAGATGCATCCAATCAAGTGTTCTTCGGGATAAAATCCATGAAGTGCGTGGCATCTAACATCTCGTAAAGCAACGGTCTGAGTGTACATTTTCTTTAAAGTTTAGCGAGTGCAATTATACCTAAATTTTGCTTAAGGATTGAGGTATTTTACTAACTTTGATGATAACCAATTAGAAACCTAAATCCTTTTTGACATGAGTAAATCAGCAAGAAAAGACCTTTACGAAGCTCCTGATTATTATTTGGTAGACGAACTTTTATCTGAAGAACATTTATTGATCCGATCTACTGTAAGAGACTGGGTAAAGAAGAAAGTGAGCCCGATTATTGAGGATTATGCGCAAAGGGCAGAATTTCCGAAACAACTCATCAAAGGTTTGGGAGAGATTGGTGCTTTTGGCCCTACTATTCCTGTAGAATACGGTGGCGCAGGACTAGATTATACTGCTTACGGTATTATTATGCAGGAAATTGAACGTGGAGATTCTGGTATTCGTTCCACAGCCTCGGTACAAGGTTCTTTGGTAATGTATCCGATCTATGCTTATGGCACAGAAGAACAACGCAAGAAATATCTACCCAAATTAGCTACTGGTGAATTAATGGGATGTTTTGGTCTAACCGAACCAGATCATGGCTCAAATCCGGGTGGTATGGTGAGTAATATTAAAGATAAAGGTGACCACTATTTACTGAACGGTGCTAAAATGTGGATTTCTAATGCTCCGTTCGCTGATATCGCTGTAGTTTGGGCCAAAGATGAGGAAGGAAAAATTAGAGGAATGGTTTTAGAGCGTGGAATGGAAGGTTTTAGTACTCCAGAAACACATAACAAATGGAGTTTAAGAGCTTCTGCTACTGGTGAGCTCGTATTTGATAATGTGAAAGTTCCAAAAGAGAATGTATTTCCAGATATCAAAGGGTTAAAAGGTCCGTTGGGATGTTTGAATCAAGCTCGTTATGGTATTGCTTGGGGCGCTTTAGGTGCAGCTATGGATTGCTACGATACGGCCTTGCGTTATTCCAAAGAGCGTGAACAGTTTGGTAAGCCTATTGGTGGTTTCCAACTGCAACAGAAGAAATTAGCAGAAATGATTACCGAAATTACCAAAGGTCAATTGTTGGTTTGGCGTTTAGGTAAACTAAAAAGCGAAAATAGAGCTTCTGTAGAGCAAATATCAATGGCAAAACGTAACAGTGTAGAAATAGCCTTAGATATTGCCCGTAATGCTCGTCAAATGCTAGGTGGCATGGGTATCACTGGAGAATACTCGATTATGCGCCATATGATGAACTTAGAATCAGTAGTAACTTATGAAGGTACACATGATGTTCATCTACTAATTACAGGTATGGATGTGACTGGATTGAATGCTTTTAAATAATCCAATACCATAACGGATCAGGATTTTAGGATTGACAAGATTTTCATGATTTCCAATTAAAACATCCAAAATCCTGTTCATCCTAAAATCAAGTAAATCCTGATCAAGACAATTAATAAATATGACTATAGACGAGATCACATACAAAGTAAACGGTTGTGCCATGAAAGTACACAATACTTTAGGTAATGGATTTCAAGAAGTAATCTATCAAAGATGTTTGGCTATTGAATTAAGCAGGTCTGGATTGATATATGCAAGAGAAGTAGAACAAATAATATATTATGAAGATATTGAAGTTGGAATGAGAAGAGCAGATTTCATTATCGAAAACCAAGTTGTAGTGGAATTAAAAGCCGTAATAAATTTAGAAGATGCTCATTTGGCTCAGGCTAAAAATTATGTTACTGCTTACAAGTTTCCCATCGGATTATTAATTAATTTTGGCAGTACAAGTTTACAGTTTAAGAAAGTTTATAATTCAAATCATAAATATAGCTAAACACCATAACATATCAGGATTTAAGGATTAATTGATTTTCATGATAAGAATTGATAGGTAGAGATTTTACATCCTGTTTATCCTAAAATCCGGTAAATCCTGATACAGACAATTAAGCATTCAGATGAAAACATTTAAAAAATATATACTCCTACCCGCTCCTCCCGAAGAGGTTTATTTAGGTTTAACCAAAGCTCAAAGTATCCAATTGTGGACTGGTGCCGAAGTAGAATTTACAGAAGAGGCTGGTACTGAATTTTCTTTTTGGGATGGAGACATTGTGGGCAAGAATTTAGAATTTGAGCCGGGTAAGAAAATTGTGCAGCAATGGTATTTTGGTGAGGAAAATGAACCGTCTATAGTTACCATCAAGCTGCATCCAGACAAAAAGGGAACTTCGTTAGAGTTTGTACAGACCAATATACCAGGAGAAGATTATAAAGATTTTACCGACGGAATTAGTGAGTACTACTTAGGTGGTTTAGCCGATTTCTTTGAGGAAGAAGATTATTAGTGGATGTTGAGCGAGCTTGACCAGTTTTATCTCAATAAAGAGGAGCCTACGCAAAGTTGTTTGTTAGGTTTAAGAGACATCATTTTGGCTGTAAATAATGAGATTACGGCAGAATGGAAATACAAATTGCCTTTCTTTTATTATCGGGGTAAAATGCTTTGCTACTTATGGATTCATAAAAAATATAAACATCCTTACATTGGTTTTGTAGACGGCAATTTGTTGCATGACGAAGATTTATTAGTTGAAAAAAGGGCAAAGATGAAAATCTTACTAATTGATCCGTTACAAGATCTACCTTTCGAGAAAATTAGTGCGTTAATCAAGACTGTCCTTAAATTCCGAAACAATTAGCATTGCTAAACTGTTCCCTAATAAATTTATGTTATGGGAAAATCACTAGGTATTTTGTTAATTGTAGTTGGATTAATTATGGTCGTATGGAGCGGCTTTACCTACACCAAAAAGGAAAAAATAATTGACGCCGGAGCCATCGAAATTTCCGCCGACAGGCAAAAAACTATTAATTGGCCGCCTTATGCTGGTGGATTGGCAATGCTAGTTGGTGTTATTGTTTATGTTGCTGCCAAACGAAGGGAATAAGAAAGCCAGCGAACAAAATGTTGCTGGCTATATGATATAAGCAAAAATTATAATTATTTATTTTGCTAGTAGGCTTAAGTATCCTTTAATGTTGACCTAATAATCGTCGCTAGTAACAGTTACAATAGCATCACGTAAATTATAGTTAGAAGCCATTACTTCACCATAAGCACCAGTGCTTCTGATTGCAATTAAATCATTCCTTAAAGTCTCTTGCAAAGGAACTTCTTTCCCAAAACAATCTGTGCTTTCGCAAATCGGCCCAACAACATCATACTTTACACTTTCAACTTTTAATTTTTGACTTAGATTTTCAATCTGATGATAAGCCTGGTACAAAGCTGGACGCATCAATTCGGTCATGCCGGCATCTAAAACGATGAAATTCTTTTTCTTTCCGTTTTTCACGTAAAGCACACGACTAATCAAAGACGAAGATTGACCAACCAAAGCCCTACCCAACTCGAAATGCACTTCTTGATGAGATTTGATCTCCAAGAAATCGGCAAATATTTTAAAGTAAGCTTCGAAATTCGGAATTTGAGCATTAGGATTGTGATAGTCGATACCTAAACCGCCACCAACATTTAAAACCTTAACTTTAAATCCTTTATCCTCAAACCAAGCTGCAAATTCATTTACACGTACACAAAGGTTTTTGTAAACGTCTAAATTGGTAATTTGCGAGCCGATATGGAAGTGAATGCCTACAAATTCTAAATTCGCTGAAACATTTAAGATATCAGCGGAAGCTGGCATGTCCCAAGAGTTAATCCCAAATTTATTTTCATCTAAACCGGTAGTGATATTTGCGTGCGTATGTGCATCTACATTTGGATTAATACGGATAGCTACCTTCGCTATTTTACCCTTTTTCTCCGCAAGTTCATTAATTACTTGCAGTTCTTGCAACGATTCTACGTTAAAGCAAAAAATATCCTGATCTAAGGCATAATTAATTTCCCTATCCGATTTTCCTACTCCCGCAAAAACTACTTTATTGTTTGGAAAACCACTTTCTATCGCTTTTTTAACCTCTCCTCCACTTACCGCATCAGCACCAAAACCAATCTGTTTAACCTGTGCTAAAACCTTATCGTTAAAATTTGCTTTCATGGCGTAATGCACATGGAAATCATAAGCTTTAGCCGCATCACTACAAACCTTTAATGTTTGTCTCAACAAATTAAGGTCGTAATAATAAAATGGCGTTTCTAAATTTGAAAAATGTGCTATATCTTTATCCGAAAACATAATCTTGAAATTTATACTACTGTCCTTCTTCGCCTTTTTGGCTTTTATCTACGTTGGTAACTATATTGATTACCGTCGCGGAAATATTAGCCGCAGAGAGTTCGAAAGAAGAATTCGTATCTCAATTGTATTGATATTAATCTTTGTATTTATTTATTTCTACTATCGTTAACCGATGTAAAATTTTACCACCTAAGATACTTAAGAAAACCTAAGTCTTAGATGTACTAAGATGTCTTAGGTGGTTATTTATAAAAAGTTCTACTCAAAAATTCTATTGTGCAAGCTTCTCAACGCTTCTACTTTGTCATCAGTATTGATCAAAAGCGAAATGTTATAAGCACTACCTCCATAAGAAATCATTCTTACAGGTAAGTGTTTAATCGCATCCAATACTTTTGAAGCAAAACCATGTTTCTCCGCACCAAAATCACCCACTACACAAACAATAGTTTGGTTTCTGTCTAGTTCTACACTTCCAAAGGAATTCAGCTCTTCTACAATTTTATCTAGGTTATCGGTAAAGTCAACGGTTAAAGAAACCGCAACCTCCGAAGTAGTAATCATATCTATTGGCGTTTTGTAGCGCTCAAAAACTTCGAAAACTTTACGCAAGAAACCGTAGGCCAATAACATTCGGCTCGATTGGATCTTAATTGCAGTGATTCCATCTTTCGCAGCAATAGATTTGATTTTACCTTTTTCACTCTCCGTACTAATTACCGTACCGAAAGCTTGTGGTTCCATCGTATTTAACAAACGAACTGGGATTTTATATTTCTGTGCCGGAAAAACCGATTGTGGATGTAAAATCTTGGCTCCAAAGTAAGCTAACTCAGCAGCTTCATCAAACGACAAATTAGCAATAGGTTTGGTTCCCTTTACAATACGTGGATCGTTGTTGTGCATTCCGTCAATGTCAGTCCAGATTTGAACTTCCTCAGCCAAAATTGCCGCACCTAATAAAGAAGCTGTGTAATCACTACCACCACGACGTAAATTATCTACTTCACCAAAGCTATTTCTACAAATAAACCCTTGGGTAATAAATAAGTTAGTATCAGGATTTGCCTCTAAAATTGGCGTTAAATTCTCTGTAGTGTAAGGAATAACAGGTTCATTATCTTCATCAATTTTCATGAAATCTAATGCGGGCAATAATACCGAAGATACACCGATAGATTTCAAATAAACATGGTATAAAGTAGTAGATAGTAATTCGCCTTGGGCTAATACTACTTTATCTTCAATAGCTGTAAATACATTGTTAGCTAAAGAAAGTAAGAAATTGAAATGGTAATCAACCACTTCTTGACCTTGCGCTCTAAAATCTCCTTCAGGTAAAAGTTCAGCTACAACAGCATCGTATTTATCCTTTAAAGTATTGATTAATTCGATGCCCTTCTTCTTATCTTCCTTCAATAACGCATTAGAAATTTCAACCAAGTTATTCGTAGTGCCAGACATTGCCGATAATACCACGATTTGTCTTTCTGTTGGATTAACGATATCCAACAATTTTTTCATACGTTCTGGGCTACCCACAGAGGTGCCACCGAATTTTAAAATTTTCATTAGTTATAATTTGTTTTCAATTGTAATGAATCTATCCTATTTTTCTTAGGTCTTTATATCTAAATTTCTCTTTCGAAAAATAGTGATGGTTTCATTTAATTTTTACTTGTTACGAAACTATTCCAATTATCTCAGAATGATTTCATTTTTTAGGTTATAGGATATAGATTTTTATTATTATTGTAACGGGTCGTGAAAATAAATAAAAGACTGTTAATTTCAGCCAAATCAGCAAAATAAAATATCGATTGTTTAAATTTACCAAACCCAACCGAATGTAATTTGTCTCTATATCGACATTAAACCTTATCAATTAATATGCAATTAGATCAAACCACCAATGCTACCGTACAAGAATGGCTTAACGGTAATTATGATGAAATCACTAAATCAGATATACAAAAATTAATAGACCAGGAAGCTTATACAGAGCTAACAGATGCTTTTTATAGAAATTTAGAATTTGGCACTGGTGGATTACGCGGCATTATGGGGGCTGGTTCTAATCGTGTAAATAAATATACCATTGGTACCGCCACGCAAGGTTTAGCTAATTATTTGTTGAAGAAGTATACTGGTGAAAAGATTTGTGTAGCCATTGCTCACGATAGCAGAAATAACTCAGATGTTTTCGCAAACATTACTGCAGATGTATTTTCTGCTAATGGTATTAAAGTTTATTTCTTTTCAGCCTTACGTCCAACGCCGGAACTTTCGTTTGCAATTCGCGAATTAGGTTGTAAAAGTGGCGTGATGTTAACAGCGTCTCATAATCCTAAGGAATACAATGGTTATAAGGCCTATGGAGCAGACGGTGGTCAGTTTACTTCTCCAGATGATAAAATGGTAATGGAAGAAGTTGCTGCGATTAAAAGTATCGACGAGGTGAAATTCAATAGAATTGATGCTAATGTAGAGCTTATTGGTGAAGAAATTGACCAAAAATACCTGAATAAAATTACGGCACTTTCTGTTTCTCCTGATGCCATAGAGCGTCAGAAGAATTTAAAGATTGTGTTCTCTCCTATCCACGGTACCGGAATTACCTTGGTACCCCCTGCTTTGGCACAATTTGGTTTTACTAACGTCACTATTGTTGAAGAGCAAAGTAAACCTGATGGCAATTTCCCAACGGTAGTATATCCAAACCCAGAAGAAAAAGAAGCCTTAACATTGGCATTGAAAAAAGCAGCTGAAATTGATGCTGATTTAGTATTGGCCACAGACCCAGATGCCGACCGTGTAGGAATTGCGGTAAAAAATACCGATGGCGAGTTTGTATTATTGAACGGTAACCAAACAGGAAGTTTACTAGTTAATTACGTACTAACTGCGTGGCAAGAAAAAGGGAAATTAACTGGAAACGAATACGTAGTAAGTACCATCGTAACCACTCCTCTAATTAAAGCTATCGCTGATGAAAAAGGTGTAGAATATTTCAACACACTTACCGGTTTTAAATGGATTGGCAAAATCATGACTGAGCTTTTAGGCAAAAAACAATTCATTGTTGGTGGCGAAGAAAGTTATGGCTATTTAGTTGGAGATTTAGTACGTGATAAAGATGCTGTGATTTCTTGTGCGTTTATTGCAGAGATGACCGCTTTCTACAAAGATAAAGGCAGTAGCTTATACGAAGCGATGATTGAAATGTATGTTAAATATGGGATGTACAAAGAAGATTTGGTTTCTATCACTAAGAAAGGAAAAACTGGCGCAGAGGAAATTAAAGCGATGATGGAACAATTTAGAAATAACCCTCCTGCTACTTTGGGTGGTTCGGCGGTGGTAACTCTAAAAGATTACGAATTAAATAAAGTGACCGATATCAAAGCAGGTGCTAGCGAAGAATTAGGTTTCCCTAAATCTGATGTGTTGCAGTTTATTACTGAAGATGGTAGTATTATTTCTGCACGTCCAAGTGGTACGGAGCCTAAAATTAAGTTCTATTGCAGCGTAAATGAACCTTTAGCTAATACAGGAGAGTTTAAAGCAACAGAGCAAAAGCTAAACGAGAAGATTAAATTAATAATGAGCGATTTACAGGCTTAGAAACTATTATAAAGTTGAAACAGGGATGCCGAAAACTGTATCTAAGAGTAGGCAAAAATTAAATAAACAAATGAAAAAAATCTTATTAAGCTCTATTGTATTGACATTTTTCGCTGCATCAATTATTCTTTTTCAATTAAGTTGTAAGAAAGATGCGCAAGCAGAAACTATTACTACTACTGCTTCTGCAGGTATTGTTTTGTATGATAAGGAAGGTGATGAAATTTGGAAAGTGAATATAGACGGTACAGGAAATCAAAAGGTAAATATTGTTTTACCTGCTAATGTTGTATTTGAAATCGGCGATGGCGGTTCTTACAAACTTACTGCTGACGCAAAGAAAATAGTTTTTCAAGCTGAAAATACATCTACAAATAAAAATCAGCTTTATAGCTGTAATATTGATGGAAGTAACGTTAAGTTAATTGTAGAGGCTTCTGAATATATACAATTGGGTTCAGCACACTAAATAGCTATCAATAAGCTTCATCTAACTAATGTCGCTTTATTTTATAACCTTTCAATTGATTAATTGGAAGGCTTTTTTTTGCGTTCTTCTAAAAAGACAGATAAAACTCTCATATTGGTGCCAAATTTTAGATCGAAAAGATGAGTAATACAAAATTAGGTTGGATAGGTTTAGGTAACATGGGAAATCCTATGGCAAAAAACTTGATCAAAGCAGGATATGATTTATCGGTTTACAACCGATCTTTAGATAAGACAGAAGATTTTAAAGCAGATGCCACAATTTGCAAAAGTATTTCAGAATTAGTTAAAAACAGTGAGATTATTTTTACCATGCTAACTAATGACGATGCTGTAAATCAAGTTTATCAAGAAATAGCAAAAGAGAAACTAAACGGAAAGCTATTTATAGATTGCAGTACCATTTCTCAGGAATGTTCTTTAGCAAATGCGAAACTAGTTAAAGATAAAGATGCAGGCTTTATTGATGCACCAGTTGCCGGAAGTACCATGCCAGCTAAAGAAGGAACTTTAATTATCATGACTGGTGGAGATGAGAAAGACATCGAAAGAGCTCAACCTTATTTTGACAAGTTAGGAAAACTCACCAAACACTTGGGTGCAAATGGAAGTGGTGTAGCTGCTAAACTTTCTATTAACTATTTCCTTTCACTGATTTATCAAGGATTGGCAGAAACGGTTTTGTTTTCAGAGAGCTTGGGCTTAGCACGTAAAGATATGTTGGAAATCATCAATGAAAGTGCTTGTGGAAATGGTGCTACGAAAGTGAAAACACCTCTGTTAATTAACGATAGTTACCCTGCTGCCTTTGCTTTAGATTTGATGCTGAAGGATATTTTATTGGCTCAAAAAGCAGGTGCTGATTTTCCTTTATCGCAAGCGATGATTGATACCTACCAAGATGCGCATAACAAGGGTTTTGGCAAGAATGATGTAATTGGAATTATTGAGGTTTTGAAATAAGCACTTTTGTCATTCTGAACACAGTGAAGAATCTGTTTCTAGATTAAGAATTTATGGATTCTTCGCTATGCTCAGAATGACAAGTAGTTTATTAACCAACTACCATCTCTGGCACATCGTCTTCGGCGTACAACTTGCCAGCCGTGGCATTTCTTATTTCCTCTACGCTAATACCTGGTGCTCTTTCCAAAAGTTTAAATCCACCTTCTGGTAAAACATCGAAAACACCTAGTTCAGTTACAATTTTCTTGATACATTTCACTCCTGTTAAAGGTAAAGTACAAGATGGCAACAACTTACTCTCTCCTGCTTTGTTTACGTGTTGCATAGCGACGATTATATTCTTTGCAGAAGCTACCAAATCCATTGCACCACCCATTCCTTTCACCATTTTACCAGGGATTTTCCAGTTGGCTATGTCTCCATTCTCAGAAACCTCCATGGCTCCTAAAATGGTTAAATCTATTTTTTGAGCTCTGATCATTCCAAAGCTCATCGCCGAATCAAATATGGAGGAACCTGGTAAAGTGGTAATGGTTTGTTTACCTGCATTGATTAAATCTGGGTCTTCTTCACCTTCGAAGGGAAATGGACCCATGCCTAATAAACCATTTTCTGATTGTAATACTACATTAACTCCTTCTGGAATGTAATTGGCTACCAAGGTTGGGATGCCAATACCTAAATTAACATAATAACCGTCTTTTATTTCTTTAGCGATACGTTTCGCGATGCCATTTTTATCAAGCATATATTTAATGTGATGATTTGTTGATTGGCTGATGTGATTATTTCTGCAATGACTGTTAATTCCTGTGCCATTATCTAATTATCACATCATCCAATTAGTTTATTATTTCTGTTTAGCCGTAGCTATTATTTTGTTAAGTATTTTTTGAATGGGATCTATTTTTATCAGTAATTCTTCACTAGGAGGATAATTTTCCGAATGCTTACAGATTAGCAACCAATATTTTGTTTCTTCACATTCTTTAGCGGAAATTTTCATTTTATGTATAAAATCAGCTTTACTCTCAGCATTCTGTGCTTCCCAAATATTAGCTCCAATACTTGTTCCTGATTTTAATAGTTGGTTAGCTAATACAAATTTTCGCTTTTCTTCTAATAATTCTGCGTATTTAACTGTCTCTAAAGCAAATTCAAAACTTAATTTAACAATAAGGTTCTCATTAATTCTTTCATCATTCATAGGTAGGTTAATTAATGTGATGATTTATTGATTAGTTGATATAATAATTTATCGCGATGACTGTTAATTTCTGTTTCATTATCACATCATCAAATTATCTAATCAGCTAATTTGCGCTCCTCACGGTTCGCTGCTCTATCCTTTTTTCGTAATCTTTGCCTTGGAAAATTCGATGCACGTAAACTCCAGGCGTATGAATATGGTCTGGATCTAACTCTCCTATTTCGACTAACTCTTCTACCTCCGCAATAGTTGTTTTGCCTGCCATCGCCATTACTGGATTAAAATTTCTACTGGTGGAACGGAAAATCAAATTACCTGCGATATCTCCCTTCCAAGCCTTTACAATAGCGAAATCCGCATCAAAAGCATATTCCATCAAGTAGTCTTTACCATCAAAATTCCTGGTTTCTTTACCTTCAGCAACTTCGGTTCCTACTCCTGCAGGTGTAAAAATAGCGGGCATTCCGTAACCAGCAGCTAAACAACGAGTAGCCAAAGTTCCTTGAGGTATCAATTCTACTTCGAGTTCTCCACTCAGCAACTGACGCTCAAACTCCGCATTTTCGCCTACATAAGAGGAAATCATTTTCTTTACTTGGCGCTGTTTCAACATCAAACCAATACCAAAATCGTCTACGCCGGCATTATTAGAAATACAGGTTAAATTTTTTACTCCTTTTTTTACCAAGGCAGAAATGCAGTTTTCAGGAATACCGCATAGGCCAAATCCGCCAAGCATTAGCGTTTTTCCGTCCGTAATATCAGCTATTGCTTCGTCAGCATTTGCTACAACTTTATTAATCATATTTGGTGTGTTTGCGGCTAAATTAGGATTTATCTATCGGTTTACAAAAGCAAAGTGTAGCTTATAATATTGTATAAGCTACACTAAGAGGCTACATTTTAAAGCCACAGGTACACAGATTCTATAAATTAAAACATTAGAAAAATCTGTACATCTATGACTAATTTATCTAGATATTTCTACTATCTGGTCTTTTGAATTACCATTACTTGTACAAATATAAATTTTACCTTCTGGCGATTGTGTTACTGCCCTTATCCTATCAAAATCACCTACAAATAGATCATTAGTTTCTATAACAGCGGTTTGTGCATCATTTAACTTTAGCTGCATTAACCTTTGTCCTTTTAGTAAAGCCAATAAAAGCGAGTTTTTAAATTGAGGAATGTAGTTTGAATTATAATACGTCATGCCACTCGGTGCAATAGTTGGTGTCCACTCTATAATAGATTCTACTACGTTATTCTGATTACAAAAAGCTGTTTCACCAGTTTCATTACATTTTCCTCTTACGGTTGGCCAGCCATAATTCCTTCCCTTTTCGATAATATTCACTTCATCGTCAGAAGCTGGGCCATGTTCTGATGAGAATATCTTATTGCCTACGGATACTAATCCTTGCGCATTTCGGTGTCCATAAGACCACATTGGATTGTTAGGAAATGGATTGTCGGTTGGGATACTGCCATCAAGATTTAACCTTAACGTTTTGCCTGCTAGTGAACTTACATTTTGAGGTAAACTGGTGTCTTCAGCATCTCCCGTGGTTATAAAAAGCTTATCGCCAACAATTAACAGTCTTGAACCATTATGATTATTAGAAGCAGGAATATTATCTAGAAGTGTTTGAGGATTACTTAAACCGTTGTTGGCATAACTGAACTTCACCAATTTGTTTTTGTAGGGTGTACCATATCCATAAAAAACATACACAAATGGATTGGCATTGAAATTAGGATGGAGTGCCATACCTAATAAACCGCCTTCACCCTGTACTTTAACATCGGCGATGGTGTGTAATGTCGTAACTTCACTATTTGTTGGATTTATTCTACTGATTTTGCCCCCTTTTTCAGTAAACCAAATCAGGTTATCGGGACCGTACACTAACTCCCAAGGTAGGTTAAGATTTGAAACCAAAATTTTTGTTTTCAAATCTACAGGACTAAGATCTTCATCATTCCTGTCTTTTTTGCAAGCTATAATGAACAGCAAAACGCCTGCGGCAAATAGTATTTTTTTCATCCCATAACAATTTCATAAACAACAATGTTATGGGTAATTGGTTTTACTTCATATAAACATAGGTAATTCCATCGCCACCTCTATCCATATGTTCATCTTCCATTCTGTCTACTTGTTTATAAGATTTCAAGTGTGTTCTAATCAATTTACGCAAAATACCATCACCTTTACCATGAATAATTTTAATAGATGGAAAACCTAACATAATTGCTTTATCCATGTAGTTTTCTAACTCCTGTAAAGCCACTTCGCCACGCATGCCACGCAAATCTAACTCAGCTCTAAAATTGCTTACTGCATCGCTTAAACTATTGGTATACGAAGTACGCTGCACTAATTTCTTCACCTGTCTGTTGCTGATTTTTTGTACGCGATTACGTTTCACTACAGAACGTAAGTCGCCAAAAGCAACAACCAAGTTGTTCTTGTTAATTTCTAATACTTGTCCAGTGTTCTCCGTTCCAATCAATTGGATAAAATCTCCTACTTCTAATTCGCTATCATCAAATTCAATTACAGGTTTTGGTTCTTCTACTTTAACCTCGTTCTTTGCTAAACCCTTTTGTAAATTTTGTCTGATTTCCTTGGTAGCTTCCTTATCTGCTTGTTTCTGTTTGATTTGGGCAATAGTGTTCTCTACCAGTTTATTGGCATCTTTAATGATGTTTTGTGCCTGTACCTTTGCGTCCTTAATGAGCACTTTTTTGTTTTCTTCAAGAAAAGATTTTTGCTTTTCGTTTTCGGACAAGAGTTGGTTTAATCTATTCTGTTGATTAGCCAATTTCACTTTGGTTTCGTGAACTTGTCGTTTTTCCTTTTCTAAATTCACCAACAAGCTATCGATACTGTTTTGATTAGTGCCAATTTTTTGTCGAGCCAGCTCTAATACTTCTTTCTGCAAGCCTATATTTTGTGCGATTTCAAAAGCATAAGAACTTCCTGGCTTACCGATATCTAGAATGTAAAGTGGTTTCATTTTGCTGTTATCAAACAACATAGAAGCATTTTCTAAACCTTCAGTATCGCCAGCAAATAGTTTGAGATTAGAGTAGTGCGTGGTAATTACGCCTCTTACCTTCTTGTTGTTGAGCACTTCCAAAACCGCTTCGGCCATTGGGCCACCAAATTGTGGATCAGTTCCTGTACCAAACTCATCAATTAATACCAAAGTTTTTGGATTGGCATGTGCCACGAAATAGCGCATCTTATTCAGGTGTGCACTATAAGTACTTAAATCTGATTCTATAGATTGATCATCACCAATATCTGCAAAAATTTGATGGAAAATCCCCATCTCGCTATGTTCATCCACTGGCACTAATAAACCTGTTTGTAACATCATCTGTAATAAACCAACCGTTTTCATACATACCGATTTTCCTCCAGCATTCGGACCGGAAACCAATACAATACGCATTCCATCATTCATATGAATATTTAATGGAACTACACTTTTTGCATTTTGCTCATTAGCAAATGAAAGTAGCAGTAATGGATGACGAGCGTTAATCAATTTAGTTTTAGGTTCCTTTAACAACATTGGCATTTGCGCTCCAACTTGTATAGCAAACAGCGCCTTAGCTCTTACGAAATCTAACTTGGTTAAAAATCCATGATAAGATAATAAAATCGGTGAATATGGCCTTAACTCGTCTGTTGTAGCAATTAGGATACGGATAATTTCCCTGCGTCTATCAAATTCTAGATCTCGAAGTTTATTATTAAGTGTAAAAACCTCTTCTGGTTCTAGATATACCGTCTGTCCGCTAGCAGATTCATCATGAATGAAACCTTTTAATTTACGTTTATTTTCTGCCAAAATAGGAATACAAATTCTTCCATCACGTACAGTTAAGCTACCATCAGCTACCCAGTTACTTGCTACTGCGTTTTTGTAAATGGCATCCATCTTTCTACGAACTTCCTGCTCACCTTTGGTAATTGCCGTGGTAATTTCAAAAAGTTCCTTAGATGCGTTAGGCTTAATCTTTCCCTTAGCATCCAACACGGTTTCTATTTTACGAAGGATATCTCTTTCTATAGGAAGATGCTCGAATAAAGCTTCTAAGCTAGGGTAAAGTTCTTTACGTTCGTCAAAAAAACGGATTACTGAAAAAACAGTTTGTAAAGAAGTATAGATCTTGAAAAGTTCATCTTCAATTAGGTAACTTCCTTCTACTCTAATTTTATCAGCCAATATTTTGATATCGAAGAATGCATTAATTTGTAATGGTTCCTGATTTTCGAGAATACTTTTAAATTCTTTGGTTTGACGTAAGAACTTGTCAATCTGGTCGTATTTTGACATCACCTGCATCTTATCGACCAGATTTTGTCCCATTGTACTTAAGCAATGCTGACGTACCAATTGCCTTACCTCGTTAAATCCTAATCTCTCTTCGCAATTTTCTGGATACAGCATGTTATGATTGGGGTGCTTTTTTAAATTTGATTATTTTCTTCGGAACCGGCTTCACTTTAGAAATTGAGTCATTTGGTTTAGGTGTAACCGCCTTTTTGGTACTATCTACTGCTTTAAGCTTAGCCGAATCAGCGGCTTTTTTAGCTTTCAATTTAGCCTCTTTCTCTTGTCTTTTAACTTCGT
The DNA here is from genome assembly GCA_029959615.1 of Flavobacteriaceae bacterium PS02338. Classification (GTDB taxonomy): domain Bacteria; phylum Bacteroidota; class Bacteroidia; order Sphingobacteriales; family Sphingobacteriaceae; genus Pedobacter. Next base: position 547,433 of record JASCOD010000002.1, read on the forward strand.
CATCTTTGGTCTTGGTCAATCGCTGACTAATTCTATCATACATTTTTGATAAAATATCGGGACGCTTATAGTAGTAGTCCATGCTTTTTGCATGCATTGTAGAATCTATGCCGTACTTTTTGAAGATGCCTTTATAGAGTGGAGCAGATACTTTTTTTGCACTATCAGGCGTGGGTATCGTACCTACATAACCATCTAGTATGTGTATATCGTAAAGAATTTTTTCCATTTCTGCGGGTTGTACGATATCCTTTGGAATACCGGGTTTACAAGCAACTATCGTCACAACACTTAATAGGAGTAATAAAAATCTCGTCATTTCTATATTAAAACTTCAGCTTTGCTAGCCAAATTAAAAAGGTTATAATTAATTTTACCCCAAAAATAACGATAAATGAGCATTGCTGATAACTTATTGAAATATAAAAACGAAATAGAAAGCGACGGCGTAAAACTTGTAGCGGTTTCTAAAAATCATCCTGTGGAAGCTGTAAAAGAAGCTTATGATGCTGGACAGCGTGTTTTTGGTGAAAACTTGGTACAAGAAATGGTAGATAAGCAGTCGCAGTTACCTACGGATATTGAGTGGCACTTGATTGGTCACTTACAAACCAATAAGGTAAAGTATATTGCTCCTTTTGTAAAACTGATTGAGTCTGTAGATAGTTTAAAACTATTAAAGGAGATTGATAAACAAGCAGCTAAACACAACCGTGTGATAGACTGTTTACTTCAAATTTATATTGCAGATGAAGAAACAAAGTTTGGTTTAGGCTTTGATGAAGCAATTGAGTTATTGCGATCGGAAGAGTTTACTGCATTGAAAAATGTAAGGATAATTGGTTTAATGGGCATTGCAACGAATACAGCCCAAGAGAAGCAAACTAGTGCCGAGTTTAATGAGTTAAAGGTATTATTCGACGGAATTAAAGTGAGCTATTTCAGAAAAGACGATTTCTTTAAGGAGATTTCTATGGGGATGTCTGCTGATTATAAATTGGCTATTGAAGAAGGAAGTACCATGGTTAGAATTGGAAGCAATATTTTTGGAAAAAGAGTAATCAAGCACTGGAAAAACACTGAAAGTTAAAAGTCGAAAGTACATTGAGCTTACCTAATAATCAAAAACAAAACAACTACAAATGGACATCCAAATAAGAACAGCCACTGCCGAAGATTGCCCTCGTTTACTAGAATTAATTACTGAATTAGCTATTTACGAGAATGCACCTGATGAAGTTACCGTAACTTTAGAAGAGTTTGTAACTGCTGGTTTTGGCGAAAATCCGGTTTGGAAATCTTTTGTAGCTTTAGACGGACAAACTATTGTTGGCCTAGCGTTGTTTTACATCAGATACTCAACTTGGAAAGGTTGTCGTTTATATTTGGAAGATTTTTTGGTAACTGAAAGTTACAGAGGAAAAGGAATTGGAAAGTTGCTGTTTGACAGTGTAGTGAAAGAAGCCAAAGAAAAAAACTTCAATGGAATGAGCTGGCAGGTATTAGATTGGAATACACCTGCTATTAATTTCTACGACAAATATGGTGCAGGTTACGAAAGCGAGTGGCTAAATGCATCCTTTACCAAAGAGCAGTTAAATAAACTTTAAAGAAAACTGATTATGAAGAAAATTATTTTGCCTCTATTAGCAATTGGTCTTTTATGGGCTTGCACAAGCGAAAATAAAGATAAAAAAGTAGCTCATGTAATTACTGCAGAAAACGATACCCTAACTTATCGTTATGATTCTGTTAAGGTAGTAAGCACTAATTTGGTTAAACCAGAGGTAAATAGACAATCAGATACTGCTAATGCTGTCGTAAGGTATCCTGTTTTTGAGAACGACAGCTTGAACAATTACATTAAAAGCCAGGTATTCCATTACTTTGGAGACGAAGAAGTTCCTACTGCTTTTGATGATATTGCCAGTAGTTTTATTAGGGGCTACAATGAATTTTATTTAGAAAACCCTGGTACGGCGCAGTGGTGGTATTTGCTAATAGATATTAAAGTAATTAGACAATTGCATAATTATGTGGCCTTAAAGTACATTCATTCGGATTACGCTGGTGGCGCACATGGAAACACCACTATTTCATATATCAACTTTAATCCTAAAACAAATAAGGCGATTACTTTAGATTCCTTGATCTTACCAGAGAAGAAAACAGAGCTACTAAAACTTGGCGAACGTATTTTTAGAAGTAACGAGAAGATCAGTGCTACAGAACCATTAGATAAAAGGTATTTCTTTACCAATGGTAGATTTTCTTTGCCAAAAAGCTTTTATGTAAGCGATAAAGGTTTGGTATTTTTATATAACCCATACGAAATTAAATCTTATGCCGAAGGTATTACAGAATTAGTAATTCCTTTTTCAGAACTTAGCGGCATTGCTAAACCGCAAACCATCTTAACTCCAACCGAATAAATGCAAGTATACAAATTTGGTGGCGCGTCCATCAAAAACATAGAAGGAATAAAAAACGTTACTCAAATTATACAATCTTTTGGTACTAAAAATCTACTTGTTGTGGTTTCAGCCATCGATAAAACTACTGATAGACTGCAGGAACTTGCTTTTGCACATATTAGTGGTGATGACAGTAAGCACCGAATATTAGAAAGTGTTAAAGATTTTCATTTTGATATCATCAGCAAATTATTTTCGGACACAAAAAATCCCGTCTATAATGATGTAGCTAATACTTTTGTTGAAATAGAATGGCTATTGGAAGAAGATGCAGAAGATACACCTGACTATCTTTACGACCAAATTGTTTCTATCGGCGAACTGGTCTCGTCTAAAATCATTGCAGCTTATTTAAATCAGCAAGGCACTTTTTGCATTTGGCAAGATGCCCGCAATTACATTCAAACGGATAACAATTATCGTGAGGCTAATGTACAATGGGATAAAACTACAAAGGAAATACAAAAACACTTGCCAAGCTATTTAGAGCAAGGAGTTGTGCTTACACAGGGCTTCATCGGTAATACTAGCGAGAATTTCACCTCTACATTAGGTAGAGAAGGTTCTGATTATACCGCTGCCATTTTTAGCGCAGCTTTGGATGCTGAGAAAATGACGATTTGGAAGGATGTTCCTGGGGTATTAAATGCAGATCCGAAATGGTTTGATGAAACGGAGAAGATCCCTCAACTTTCTTATCACGATGCAATTGAGTTGACTTATTACGGCGCTACGGTTATCCATCCTAAAACTATTAAACCTATACAAAACAAAGGAATTCCTTTGTATGTACGGTCATTTATTCACCCAGAAAAGACCGGTACCGAAATTAGTAGTGAAGCCACTACCCTTCCTGTGCCATCGTTCATTTTCAAAGTTAATCAGGTATTATTATCTATCTCTCCAAAGGACTTTTCATTCATTATTGAAGAAAATTTAAGTCACATCTTTGCTATTTTCCACAAAAATAAGGTAAAAGTTAATACGATGTTGAATTCAGCTATTAGCTTTTCGATAAGTATAGATGACGATGAGAAAAAGATAGAAAGCTTAATCAGTGATCTTTCTGTCGACTTTAAGGTGAAATATAATAAAGATATGGAGTTGGTAACCATTCGTTATTATAACCAAGAGACAATTGAAAGAGTAACAGTAGGTAAGAAAGTTTGGCTAGAGGTGAAAAGCAGAAACACTTGCCAAATTGTGATGAAAGATAAATAAAGTTCATTGGTTCATTAGCCATTAGTAATCTAGGCATAACTAATGAACCAATGACTAAAGAACTAAAGTAATGAACAAAAGTCTCTTAGATAAGCAAGTGCAAGCTTACATTACTAGCAATTTAAAAGCGGATGTGAGTAAGATTGCGCTGTCAAAATCTCCTTTTGCCGAGGTAAGTTCTGCGGAATTGGCTAATCAAGTTGCAGCTAGAAGGAAATCTGAGAAAAAATTACCGACTTGGTTTAAACAAGAAAATATCATTTATCCGAGTACACTGTCTATAGAGCAAACTTCATCGGAAGATACGGCCGCTTACAAACAGCAATTAGTAAGAGGTAATTCGCTAATAGATATTACTGCTGGATTTGGTGTAGATAGTTTCTATTTCTCGCAGAAAGTAGATGAGGTTTACAGTTGCGAAATCAATGCTGATTTATCTCTCATTTCAGCGCATAACTCGAAAATTTTAAAAGCTAGCAACATTCAATGTTTAGCAGTAGATGGATTAGATTTTCTTAAGAAATCTGATAAGCGGTTTGGTACAGCTTACTTAGATCCGGCGAGAAGAAATACCAGTGGTAAAGTCTTCAAGTTAGCAGATTGCACGCCAAATGTGGTTGGGCATTTAGATTTATTGTTAGGGAAAGCAGATAGAATCATCATTAAAACCTCTCCGCTTTTAGACCTTAAAGCAGGTTTAACTGAGTTGAAACATGTGTCCGAAATCCATATTGTAAGTGTGAAGAATGAATGTAAAGAGCTACTGTGGGTTATTGACAAAGGTTTTATAGGGGCAGCAAAAATTGTTTGTGCCACCTTAAATACAGACATTAAACAAATCGAGTTACCTTTACAAGATGATGACAGCGTCAATTATTTGGAATTAGCTCCTAACGCTGGGTATTTGTATGAACCAGATACCGTCTTGATGAAAAGTGGTGCTTTTAATGCTATTGCTAATCGATTTTCTCTTAATAAACTTGACAGACAAAGTCATTTGTATTTTTCTGAGGAATTAAAAACAGTCTTCATTGGTCGCATTTTCGAAATTGAAGCAATTTTTGCGCTTAACGAATTGAAAAAACAAAAAGGCTTGGAAGGTAATGTGATCGTTAGAAACTTTCCTGAACAAGCGGAAAACTTGGTTAAAAAGCTAAAGGTAAAACCGAATAAGGATACTTTTTACATTTTCAGCCAGGTAAAGCAAGAATACCTTGTGTTTAAGACGAAGATTTTGCAGTATTATTAAAGTCATTTGCATGGAGAATCAGAATCTTAAAACAATTTCATCATCTATAATAATTAACTCATCCATAGAAAATATATGGGATAAAATTACAAATGTAGAAATCGAGGATTTTAAATTTCCTTGGTATTTTAGGTTGTTAAATATTCCAAAGCCAATTAGAGCTGAAATAATAAAAGAGGGTATTAATGGTAAAAGAATAGCTTATTTCGATAACGGTAAAAAATTCACTCAAGAAATTATTACTTGGAAAAAATGTGAAACCTATTCATTTACATTTAATTCGGAGGCAACATTTAAGGCTGGATATATTTTTAACGTTTTTAGAGGAATATTTAGAATTCATAAAGGAACATATTATATAACTACAATTAGTGCTGCTAATCGAATCGAGCTCCAAACAGACTATTCAATAATGAATAAATTTCATTGGATTTTAAACAAACCAATTCACCTAATTCTTACTAATTTCCAATCATACCTTTTGAATACAATCAAATTAACGTCCGAAAGGTAATTTAGAAATATGTTTCAAAAACAAAGCCCCGAATTAATTCAGGGCTTATATTTTTCTAATATTCGTCTTCGTTAAAGAAGAAATCATCCTTTGTAGGATAGTCAGGCCAAATCTCTTCGATAGTTTCATAAGGCTCACCATCATCTTCTAAAGCTTGTAGGTTTTCAATAACTTCTACAGGTGCTCCAGAACGGATAGCGTAGTCAATTAATTCATCTTTAGTTGCAGGCCATGGTGCGTCTTCCAAATGCGATGCTAATTCTAAGGTCCAATACATATCTTAAATAATTATTAATTCGTCAATGTTCTATTTGCGCAAAGCAGGCGAAAAAAAATGAGCTATGCAAATATTTTTTTCAACTATTCACACGTGGTATCCAAATATTTTCCACAGCCTTTGCGTCGTATCCCAATTTTCGGCCTAAAATGAACAAATAATCGCTTAATCTGTTTAAGTAAACTGTAACTTTACTGTCAACAAAACTGCCTTCAGCTAATGCTACAGTTAATCTTTCTGCTCTTCTACAAACACATCTAGCTATGTGGCAATAGGATACCACTGTATTTCCGCCGGGTAAAATGAAATGTTTCAATGCAGGTAAAATCTCATTCATTTTATCTATTTCAGTTTCTAGAAGTGAGATATCGGTTGCTAACAGATCAGGTATTTTCATTTTAGATTTTTCGGGATCAGCAGCTAAAGAAGCACCAATAGTGAATAACCTATCTTGAATTTCCTTTAAAATAATTTGATGATGCGGATCTATTTCCTGACAACCTATCAACCCGATATAAGAGTTTAGCTCATCTACGGTACCGTAGCTTTCAATACGAATATGATGTTTGGCTACCCGGGTACCTCCTATTAATGAAGTAAGACCTTTGTCTCCTGTTTTGGTGTAAATTTTCATACCCCTAGCCCCTAAAGGGGAATTTAGTTCACTGATGCCCAAGTCCCCTTCAGGGGATTTAGGGGTTAATTTATATTCTCAAAATCGTTACCGCTTTCTTGTATAGCTTTCAGTCGTGGCGAAACAGATTTTACATCTTCGTTAACGTAATCTTTTTCCACTAAACCATCACGCATACGTACAATTCTATGAGCATGCTGTGCGATATCTTCCTCGTGAGTAACCAAGATAATGGTGTTGCCTTTACTATGAATTTCTTCCAGAAGCCCCATGATCTCGATAGAAGTTTTGGTATCTAAGTTCCCAGTAGGCTCATCGGCCAAAATAATAGATGGATTATTGATTAGTGCCCTAGCAACAGCTACACGTTGACGCTGACCACCCGATAGTTCGTTTGGCTTGTGGGTTACCCTATTGCCCAACCCTACGTTTTCTAAGGCTTTTTGAGCTCTCTCGTCACGTTCGCGTTTGCTTGCTCCGGCGTAGATTAGCGGTAGAGCAACATTATCTAAAGATGTTGATCTTGGTAATAAATTAAAAGTTTGGAAAACAAATCCAATTTCCTTGTTACGAACTTCCGCCAATTGATTGTCGCTCATATGACTTACATTGATACCATTGAGGATATATTCACCTTTAGTAGGTGTATCTAAACAGCCCAAAATATTCATTAGGGTTGATTTACCAGAACCAGATGGTCCCATTAAAGCTACAAATTCGCCTTTTTTGATCGTTAAACTTACTGACTTAAGCGCATGGATAACCTCGGTACCAATTACGTACTTGCGGCCAATATCTTTAATGGTAATGAGTTCTTTTTGCATTGCTATTTTTTGTTTAGACGATGGCTTTTATCGCAATGTTACAAGTTGATTTACAATTTTAGATTTGCGAGTTATAATTTAACGTTCTAAATGATTAGTCGGTTAATTGAAACCAACTACTAACTCCTAATCACTAGTAACTGATACCTGACCACTGTAAACTAACTACTATTTTTCAATAATCTTCGGAACGAGGAAAAAGCTCTCATTGTGCACAGCTGAGTTTTTCAAGCCATCTTTAGTACTGATTTCGTTTTTTGCTACATCTTCACGCCAAACATTTGCTTCTTCATTCATGTAAACCAAAGGTTTTACGCCTTCAGTATCAAGCTCGTTCAGCTTTTCCATAAAAGTAAGGATCTTGTTCATTTCCTGCGTCAACGTATCTACCTCATTCTCCTTTATTTCAATTCTAGCCAAATCGGCCACTTTATAAACTGTATTTTTATCTATTACCATTCTTATTTGTGATAAGTTTTAAGTTTTAAGTTGTACGTTTGGTAAATACGCATCCAAACGTACAACTTAAAACTTATTACGTACAACCTTTAACCTACAATTTACTATTAATCTTCTTGTAAACTTCGTCTTTTAAAATCTCGTCGTTTTCTACCGCTAAGATACTGGTTAAAATTGGTTTGTGCACATAAACCTCTACAATGCCGGGCCTACTGCCATATTTGGTACCATCATCCCACATTATTTTCCAAACATTGGTAATGCTTACAGGCACAATAGGAATATTCTTTTCTATGGCTAACCTAAAAGGACCACTCTTGAAATCCTGCAATACTGGTGGGTAAGTATCGTCGATCTTCCCTTCTGGAAAAATAATTAGACTCATTCCGTTTTCTAGGTTTTCGGCTACTTTTTTAAATGCCCTAAACGAAGAAATCTTGCTAGCTCTCGATACTGCAACATCAATAGTTTTAAAGAAAATACCTAATACTGGATTTTTAGTTAGTTCTTCTTTACCCATGAAATGATATCGGCCTTTGCCTAACAAGCATAGAATAATGATATCTAGGTTAGAAGTATGGTTAGCGCAATAAATATAGGTTTGTCCCTTCTCTAATTTCTTTTCGAACTTGAAACGAAAGAAAATGCCAGATAAAGCTGAAGAAATAAAAGAATGGGTGGTTCGAAATTTGTTTAGGATACCATAATACTTTGGGTTTCTACTCAACAAATAGTAAAACGGTAAAAAAAGAATAAATAATGAAATAATGCAAATTAGGCTATAAACCAAATGTATTCTTCTGAGCAGTTTAATCATTGAAACCAAAAATACAATTTTCAGAGAAATGACAAATATTTTTCGAAGATTGAATTAGAATAATTTAATTAGCTACAGATATTTAATTCAAGTAGCCCTCTATAACCCTATTTATTTGCTAATCCTCTAACACTTTGCTTTAGCTAAGACTGGAGACTGGTCCATAACTGGTTCATAACTGTATCGTATCCGCTTCACCTTTTGTTCGTCTCGGCTTCGGGAAAAAGACGACCGTTTCCCGAAGCTTTCCCGAACACTTCCCGAAGCAGACACGAAGGTTTCCCGAACAAGAGTCGAACAAACCTCGAAGAAAAGTCGAAGAAATTAGGTGTACGCTAGAAAAAACCGCTGATGCAAAAGTGCTATGGAAAATCATTGATAAATTACCTGCACGAGCCTCATGATATGGAAATAGCGCTTATACGTATTAATCTGTGTATATTCAAAATCGCGACATACACTGTGGCTAGTTTCATCTTTCTTTTTGTCAAAACCTTCTAATTTAAAACTTCAACTTTCAACATTCTTCACAGTTTTCAGTTTTTTAGTTAATTTCGGCCATTATGAAAGAAACGGTTGTTAGCGGGATTAGATCCACAGGAAAACTCCATTTAGGAAATTATTATGGTGCGGTAAAAAACTTCATCAAAATGCAGGAAGAGTATAATTGTTATTTTTTCATTGCAGATTGGCATTCCCTAACAACACACCCTACCCCAGAAAATTTACACGGTAATATCAAAAATGTATTGGTAGATTATTTGGCTTGTGGGCTAAATCCAGAAGAAAGTACTATTTATGTACAGTCTGATGTACCTGAAATTGCTGAGCTATATTTATACCTAAATATGAATGCTTATTTAGGTGAATTAGAAAGAGCTACTTCATTTAAAGACAAAGTACGTGCTAGTCCAGATAATGTGAATGCAGGTTTGCTTACTTATCCAGTATTAATGAGTGCTGATATTTTGATACACAAAGCAACCAAAGTACCTGTAGGTAAAGATCAAGAACAGCATTTAGAGATGGCTCGTACTTTCGGTAATCGTTTTAACCGCTTGTACAATCAAGAATATTTTCCAGAGCCTTATGCCTTCAGTTACACTGAGAAACTAGTAAAAGTTCCAGGATTGGATGGTAAAGGTAAAATGGGTAAATCTGAAGGTGATGCCAATTGCGTTTACCTTTCTGATACGCCAGAAGCTATTCGTAAAAAGGTTTCAAGAGCAGTTACAGATAGTGGTCCCACGGCAGAAAACCAAGAAAAACCAGAAGCAATTCAAAATTTGTTCGATTTGATGAAGATTGTTTCTCCCGAAGACACATTAAATCACTTTGATGATTTGTATAACAAGATGGCCATCCGTTATGGCGATTTTAAGAAGCAATTGGCCGAGGATATGATTATCGCTACCGATCCGGTAAGAGAAAAAATTAACGACATTGCGAATGATTCTGCTTATTTGCAAAAAGTTGCCCGTTTAGGTGCCGAGAAAGCTAGAGAGAGTGCTCAAAAAACAATCAGAGAAGTACGCGAATTAATAGGATTTAAAAGTTTTTAATTAATATTGTGATAAACGATTAACGCTGTTCAAATCGTAAATCTAAAATCGTAAATCATTTTATGCATATAGCAATAGTAGGCAACATAGGTGCTGGAAAAACGACACTAACAGGTTTGTTAGCAAAAAATTATGGATGGGAAGCACTTTATGAGGCTGTAGATAACAATCCTTATTTAGAGGATTTTTATAGCGATATGAAGCGCTGGAGTTTCAACCTACAGATTTACTTCTTGAATAGTCGCTTTCAGCAGATTGTAGATATAGAGAACAAAAAAAGAAACGTAATACAGGATCGTACCATCTACGAAGATGCACACATTTTTGCTGATAACTTGCATGAAATGGGGCTAATGACTAGTCGCGATCACGATAATTATAGAGCAATTTTTGATAATATTACCTCTTTCATCAAACCACCAGATTTATTGGTTTATTTGAGAGCCTCTGTACCTACGTTAGTGAACAACATTCAACGTAGAGGGAGAGAATATGAAGCGAGTATCCGTATTGACTATCTTTCTAAGCTGAATGAAAAATACGAAACTTGGATTAAAAACTATAAATTGGGCAAATTGTTAATTTTAGATAAGGACAAATTAGATTTCACTAATAATCCTGAAGATTTGGGAACCGTAATCCAATCTATCGAAGCAGAAATTAATGGTTTGTTTTAGAATCTAAAAACAATAATGATATGGGTAAAGATTTCTTTCATGAAGATCCGGATAATTGGAAATGGGGAATTCTTTATTTCAATAAAAGAGACCATAGAGCTATTGTACCTAAAAGAAATCCTATGATGGGCTGGACATTTAACTTTGCGCATCCTGTAGGTTATGTCTTTTTAGCTTTAATTCTTCTATTAATTGTTTATCAATCAATGTATTCATGACAAAAATTATCGGCATTATACCAGCAAGGTATGCTTCAACTCGTTTTCCAGGTAAACCCTTGGTGGATATCCATGGTAAAACCATGATACAAAGGGTTTATGAGCAATCAATACAAACTAAAGGTTTAGCTAATGTAGTGATAGCTACCGATGATGAACGTATTGCAGAAGAAGTAACTAATTTTGGCGGAAAATATGTGATGACCTCCTCTACTCACCAAAGTGGAACAGACCGTTGTGCGGAGGTTGCAGAAAAAATGCCAGAATACGACATTGTCATTAATATACAAGGTGATGAACCTTATATTAGTCCAGAACAGATTGAGCTGTTAAGCACTTGCTTTGAAGATAAAAACACACAGCTTGCTACTCTGATCAAAGAAATACATACCGATGAGGAGTTATTCAATGTAAACATTCCTAAAGTGGTAATCAACTCTCGTCAAGAGGCTTTATACTTTAGTAGGCAGACTATCCCGTTTATTCGTAACGAGGAAAAAGAAAACTGGTCTAAATCACATCAGTTTTACAAACACATTGGCATTTACGGCTACCGTAGGGATATTTTGTTAGCATTAACTAAACTTCAGCCTTCTTCATTAGAATTGACGGAAAGTTTAGAACAATTACGTTGGCTAGAAAATGGTTTTACCATCAAAACTAAAGTGACTAATCTGGAAACCATTGCCATAGATACACCAGAAGATCTAAAGAAAATATCAAAATAATTTATTTATATTAAGGCCATTAAATCATTTGTAATGAAGAAGTTTACTGTTCCTGCATTATTGATTATTGGCTTATTGTATGCTTGTAATTCTTCTACTTCGGAAAGAAGTACAGACAATGCCGAAGATCTTGAAAAAACAATAACATTTGCATTTTCTGATACAACCGAACTAGATACGTTTAAAGTAGCTTTAGTTGGTAAAGACACTAAAGATATGCAGTTATTGTTTACAATCAAATCTGCTGTTGGTAAAGAAATTTATAGGCAGGAAATTAAGACTAGTGAACTGCTAAAGAATTATATTGCTACCGCAGATATGAAAAAGGAAAGCGATAAGATGAAGTTCTTAAAGGAGGAAATTGCTTATTTTTTTGAAGAACATCACTTTCTAGAGCCTGCAGTTACGCCAGATGAGCAGCCAGATAAAAATGTTCCAGATAAAGCGTTCTATAACGAACTTAAACAAAATGGATTAAACGGTTTTGATTATCGTTTGGGTAAGGATCACAATGTATATATTGCTTGGTCTACTAAGGAGCAAAAAGTAAAGGTTTATTATAAATGCTGTTAGTTTTTTAGCCACAGATGCACAAATTTTATATATATCTTGAAATATATCTGTGCATCTGTGGCTAACTTAAAAAAACATCATAACTTTGCGGCAATGAAAATCTGTAGAAAATTAGTCGCAGGGTTATTGTTGGTTGGTATTTTGGCCAATTGCTTTAACTATTGGATTGTTTCTACCTCCTACCATTTCAATAAATCCTACATTTCAGCTGTATTATGTACCAACAAAGACAAACCAGAGCGACACTGCGAAGGAAAATGTTTTTTGGACATCAAACTGAAGGAGCTTGAGCAAAAGAACAAACAAGATCAAGAGCACATGAAGAGGGTAATTGAAACGGTAGCTCCACAAAAAGCCTCATTGGTATTTAGAACCTTCGAAACTGAGGTAGAAACTCCCATTCCCAATTATTTACAGCAAAAGCCTGTAGGTAAAACAAGCGTGATTTTCCACCCTCCCAAACAAGCCTAGTTAATTTTCTTGGTGGCTTATTAATTTCAACTGTTCCAAATCATTGGGATGATTGTGTTATTGTATGCTCACTTTTGCCTATTACGTCATTGTTAAGCGAGACTTTTCCCAACTATTCGGGAAAGCGACCTTACAACTTAAAGTTTAAACAAATCGCTTTAAAATTGTTTTGCTTTGCAGCTACTTCGTGGTCGTACCTCGTAATGGCGCAGTTGGATACATCAATTAATTTTTATTAAATCGGTTCAAGAAGCACTCACAGTGTCACATTGAGCTTGTCGAAATACACCTCAAAAGGGATTCCGATAGGCTCAGCTTGACCTTATTATACCTTAAAAATCAAAATGAAAAAGATTTTAACTATCATTACAATAAGCTCTATCCTATTTACGGCCTGTAAAAAAGATAATACTACCCCAGATTTCGACGAACAAAATTTAGCTTCATTATCGGTTGAATTCGACAACATTGTAGGCGGTAGAACTTTAACCATGGACAATTCTGCGGTACCTTATACCAATGCTACGGGTGAGAAATTTACCATTAGCTCCATTCAGTACTTCATTAGCAATATCCAATTAACTACCACTGCAGGAAAACAATATACCGTTCCTCAAGACAGCTCTTATTTTCTAATTAAAGGCGCTGATAGAACTACTCGCTTTGCTAAGGTGAAAGTGCCAGAAGGCGATTACAACAAATTGACCTTTGTTTTAGGTGTAGATAGTCTACGTAGCACAATGCCTGTAGATAAGAGAACAGGTGTACTAGATCCAGCAGCTGGCGGTCATATGGGTGGTGGAATGTATTGGGGATGGAACTCGGGTTATATTTTCTTTAAGCTAGAAGGAAATTCAGAAGTGATTAGCGATGATCAACTAGGTGACCCAACTGGTAAAAAACAGTTTAAATATCACATCGGTGGATTTGGCGGTTATAGCGCTCAGACAATCAATAATATTAAAACCATTACTGTCGATTTAAACAATGCAGGTATCGCCAAAGTAAGAAAGGATAGACAAAGTAATATACATTTATTCGTTGATTTAATTAAGTTTTTCAATGGAACAAATACCTTCAGTATCAAGACTTATCCTAATGTGATGTTTAGTGAATATTCAACTAATCTCGCCAAAAATTTCAAAGATATGTTTACTCACGATCATACGGAGAACTAGTCATGCAATTACGATATATCAAATACCTTTTGGTTATTGTGATGTTTGTATACGCTTGTAAGAAAAGTGAAGTTATACAGGATAAAGTAGAAACATTTTTGGGCTTTCAAAGGCCCAAAAATTTTCCTGAAACAGCTTACAACTTTGCAAATAATCCAGTAACTAAAGACGGTTTCGAATTAGGTAGAATGCTATTTTATGAACCTAGATTATCGCGGGATAACACCATTACTTGCGGTTCTTGTCACATCCAGTCTTCTGCATTTACTCAACATGGTCATGATGTAAGTCATGGTATTGATGACCGGTTAGGCACGCGTAACTCTCCTCCCATCATGAACCTAGCTTGGAACAAAGCTTTCATGTGGGGTGGTGGCATTTACGATTTAGACTTATTTCCCATCTCTCCCATTACTACACACGAAGAAATGGATGAAAGTTTGGAGAACGTGCTAAATAAATTGAAAGCAATGGATAAATATAAAAACAAGTTCAGAGCGGCTTTTGGTTCGGAAGAAATCACTACGGCAAATTTCTTAAAAGCTTTATCACAATTCATGCTACTGTGCGTGAGTAGTAATTCTAAATACGACAAAGTGATGAGAAAAGAAGATAATGCCAGCTTCACCGCAACCGAATTGGAAGGTTACGAACTTTTCAAACAAAAATGTGCAAGCTGTCATACGGAGCCACTTTTCACCGATAACGGTTTTAGAAATAATGGCCTAGCTCCTAGCCCAATTAATGATTTAGGGTTGTACACGGCTACCTTGTTAAATGCAGACAAGTACAAGTTCAAAGTGCCATCCTTACGCAACCTTAAATACACTGCTCCATTTATGCACGATGGTCGATTTTTAACGTTAGATGCGGTTTTTACGCATTATGTTCATGAGGTACAAGCTACTGAAAATCTCGATCCATTATTAAATAAAAATGGTGCAAGAGGAATTGCTATCAATAACGACGAGAAAACAAAGTTGATGGCCTTTTTGAATACGCTTAACGATGAAGAATTCATCAATAATAAACTTCTAGCAGAACAATAAATGAATTATAAAAAGACAATTATTCTTGCACTTTTAATCAGTCCGTTAGGTTTATTGGCCTGTGATATTTGCGGATGTGGTGTGGGCAGTTACTATATTGGCATTTTGCCTGAATACAACAAACGTTTTATTGGGTTGCGATATCAACACAAACAGCTGCAAACGCATCTGGGTCCGCAGGGAAACATTACGCCATTAACTACCGATGAGACTTATCAGAGCGCAGAACTTTGGGGAGGTTGGAACTTAGGTAAGCGTTTTAGGGTACTTGCATTCGTACCTTACAACTTTAATGAGCGCAGTTCGCAAGCAAGCAGTGGCTCAAAAAATGGCTTGGGAGATATTGCATTGATGGGTTACTATAATCTCTTCACCAAAAGTACAAGCTTAAACAGCAAACTACTAGTGCACTCACTTTGGTTAGGTGCGGGTGTGAAAGCACCTACTGGAAAATACGAGCCTAACGAAAGACTAGCTGTACAAGAAACACCCAACAACTTCCAATTAGGTACGGCTAGTACAGATTTCACAATAAATGCGGCTTACGATGTTAGGTTGAATGATTTAGGCGTAAATCTTAATGTAAATTACAAAATCAATACTGCCAATAAATACGAGTATCGATATGGAAACAAGCTAACAACCAATGCACTGGTGTATTATAAATTCAGGTTATTTCACCAATTAACCATTGCTCCTAATACTGGTATTTTGTATGAAACAGCAGAAAAAGACATCGAGAATAATAAATACGAAGTCGATGTTTCTGGAGGACATTCAGCTTCTTTGGTTACGGGCTTTGAGCTAGCCATGAGCAAGTTTTCTTTAGGAGCCAACTATCAAACCATTGTTTCACAAGAACTAGCAAACCAACGAGCTAAAGCAGGTAATCGCTTAATGCTTCATATTTCAGTACCATTTTAAATTTAAGATCATGATGAAAATAAAATATCTATTTCCAATTATAGTGCTGCTAGTTTTTACAGCCTGCCAACAACAAGATAATGAACAAGCTATTAAGAAAACCATTGATGATTTGCACAACGAAGCGATGGTAATTAATGAAAAAGCGATCAAGACGACTTTCAAGTTAGATAGTTTGCTGATACAAAAACGTGAGCAGAAAGATGCAGACACTATTGAATTACAGAAATCTATCCATCAGCTTAATATAGCTGATGAAAAAATGATGGATTGGATGCATAATTTCCAATTGGATTTCAAAGGTTCAAAAACCGAAGCGCTGAAGTATTTCAAAGACCAATTAGATAGTGTAAAACAAGTACAAATGCAATTAGAAAAAGCGATTGAACAAGCGAAACCCTTTATGAAACCATAATCAATTAGCCACAGATGTACGGATTTAGAACATAGTATTTATGGTCATTGCGAACCGAAGCGTGGGGCTAAGATAAAGGAGCAATCTTTATAGTTTGGGATAGAAAGTATGAAAGATTACTTTTTCGAACGGTAGGAACAAGCTGTCATGATTCACCGCAATGACCAACTATGATATGATCTTGCATCTGTGGCATAAAACCCTTTCAACAACATGAAAACAACTTTAATAATCTGTATTTTTGCCCTAAGTTTTGGGTTTTTATACAAAAGCAACGCAACAGAGACAAATAAGCAAACTATTTCAATAGATAGTGTTAAAATAGACCCTATCTGTAAAATGAAGGTAAAGCAACCTGCAAATCATAAAAGCACTTATCAAAAGCAGGAATATTTGTTTTGCAGTAAAGGATGTAAATTAAAATTTGATAAAAACCCAGAACAGTACTTAAAAAAATAGATATGAAGAAGATTTTAGGATATGCAGCAATTGCTACTTTAATAGCATTAGGTACTTCTTGTACACAAGAAAAAAAATTGCCTTTTTATGGAGACCGTGAAGCAAAAATTGCTAAAGATGCCAATGGAAATGAAAAAATAGATACTATCTATAAAACCATTCCTGACTTCAAATTCCTCAATCAGGATAGCATTGAAGTTACGCAAGATGCGTTCAAAGGCAAGGTTTATGTAGCAGATTTCTTTTTTACTTCATGTAGTACCATCTGCCCTATCATGCACCGCAACATGAAAACGATTTTCGATAAATACAAAGACAATAAAGAAGTGATGTTTTTATCGCACACCATTGATTTCAAATACGACAAACCTTCTGTCTTGAAGAAATATGCACAGAAATTGGGCGCTGATGTTCCGCAGTGGCAATTCCTTTATGGAAATAAAGAAGAAGTTTACAAATTGGCTGAGAAAGACTATTTGGTTGCCGTGCAAGAAGACAGTGCAGCTACAGACGGTTACGTACATCAAGGTTGGTTAGTTTTAATCGATAAGCACAGGCGTATTAGAGGTGCATATGATGGTACTAAAACCGAGGAAGTCGAAAAGTTGAAAAACGACATGGATATATTATTGGCTGAGAAAGACTAGTAGAGTTATAAGTTGCACGTTATAAGTTATAAGTTTTGAAAAAATCTCAGTTCAGCTTACAAAAGGCTATTGTTTACAGCCTCTTCTTTACTGCTATTGCGATAGTTGTTAATGCTTGCCAAAGTGCAAGCGAAATTGAAATGGCAAAATATATGTCTAACGGTAAAGATATTTACCAGGCCAGATGCCAAAATTGTCACGGAGAAAAAGGCGAAGGTTTGGGGGAATTAGCTCCTCCATTAACCGATACAGTTTTTCTTAAGTCAAATAAACAAAAATTGGCTTGCTATATAAAAAATGGTGTTAATGAGCCAATGGAGATTCACGGTAAAACTTATCATGAGAAAATGCCTGCCTTTAAAGATTTACATGATATCGATATTGCACAAGTAACGGTTTATATTACCAATTCTTTTGGAAATAAACAGGGCATGTACACTTACGAACAGGTGGCAAATGATTTGAAAAACTGTGTTCAGTAGTCAATTTATAATTATCAGCTTCAGCAATTAGAAAATTTACGAAGTTTTTAAAACTTCGTAAGTTAAAATACTTAATTATACTTAGCTTTTAGCAAAGGTTCCTGTAAACTAAACCCAATTGAAGTGAGCACGAAGCCAAAGCGTTAGCTTAGCGTAGTAAAACGAAAAGTGGGACTTACATTAAAAGAAGTATAGAACTTGCTTTTCCAACATCTAAACAGAATAAAATAGTACCTTTGCGCTTATGCAAACTGTTCTATCGCTGCGATCTTGTATCGGAGAGGAAAGTCCGGGCAACACAGAGCATCTTGCTTCCTAACGGGAAGGGGTTTAGGAATGAAGACCTAAGCCACGGAAAGTGCCGCAGAGAATATACCGCCCAACGTAAAGTTGTGGTAAGGGTGAAAACGTGAGGTAAGAGCTCACGAGCTTTGTTAGTGATAGCAAAGTTGGTAAACCCCAGGAGTTGAAAGACCAAATAGGCTAACGTATGTAGGACTGCTCGTCCGATGTTAGTGGGTAGGTCGTTAGAGGTAAGTGGCAACGCTTACAGTAGATTAATGATAGAAGTCCTGACCTTGTGTTGGGAAACAGAACCCGGCTTATAGGTTTGCATTTTTAAGAAAAAAGCCTTGTGGGAAACCATGAGGCTTTTTATGTTTGATGATATTTGGAAATCTATGATTTGCTGATGAGATAAAATAAAGATACTTTTTCGAGTGACATAAAGCTGTATCATCTAGAAAACTTAACCTGATCTACAAAGCAAGTTAATGTCCAATTAATATCTCTAAGCTAATTTTGGATCATGATCAGAAGAGATTTTATCAAAAATGGAACGCTTTCCGCTTTGGGCATTTCACTGTTAAGCACTACAGAAACATTTGGACAGTTATTTTCCTCTACAAGCAACAATGTAGCTGGCATGGCCAAAAATGTGATTTTTCTAGTGAGTGATGGCATGAGTAGTGGTACGCTTACCATGGCCAACCTCCTTTCTAAGCGTATGTATGGTCATGAAAGCAAGTGGACTTCGTTATATCGTGAAAAAAAAGTAGTGAGAGCCTTGATGGATACTGCATCAGCAGATTCTATGGTTACAGACTCTGCCGCATCTAGCTCGGCCTGGGGAGGTGGTGTGAGAGTAAATAATGGTAAGCTAAATGTTAATGCAGATGGTTCTCACAACACTCCTATTTTACAAAAATTCAAAGCTGCAGGTAAAAAAGTTGGTTGCATCACCACTGTGCCAATCACACATGCTACTCCCGCTGGCTTCTGCATCTGTAACAAATCTAGAAGTAATCAGAATGAAATCGCACTGCAATATCTGCCACTTAGATTTGATGTGATGATGGGTGGCGGAGATAAATACTTTAATCCGGCAAAAAGAAGTGATAAGTTAGATGTTTATTCAGAATTTGAAAAAGCTGATTATCAACTTGCAAAAACGAAAACACAAATGTTAGCTTTAGATAGCAAAAAGCCAGTACTTGCCGTGTTTGATAACGACTCTTTGCCTTTCAGTATAGATTATACTCACGACAAAAACTATCAACAAACCATTCCAACGTTGGCAGAAATGACTGTAAAGGCCATCGAACTGATGAAAGGTCATCCAGATGGTTTCGTGTTACAAATAGAAGGTGGAAAAGTAGACTGGGCGGCGCATTCTAACGATACGCCAGGATTATTATTTGACCAAATTGCATTTGATTTAGCGGTAGAAAAAGCTATTGAGTTTGCAGAAAATGATAAAAATACTTTGGTTATCATCACTACCGATCATGGAAATGGTAACCCAGGTTTATTTGGTGAAGACAACAGTGATCAAAAATTTGACTTATTGCAAAAATTTAAGCACAGTAACGATTGGGTACTAAATAAGATACAACCTACTCATACAGCAGCCGATATTATAGCAATGATACATGATGCACAAAGTTATGCTATCTCAAACGAGCAGGCTAAAGATTTGTTAGAACACTACAAAAAATTAGATGGAGGTGGATTATACAATGTGCGTAAACTTCCGTTTGAACTATACGGGAAGATACAGACTGAGTATACTTCGGTCTATTGGGGTTCGATGGAACATTCTGCAGATTATGTAGAGCTAGCAGCATTCGGCCCTGGCAGTACACTAATGAATTCCTTTGTACAAAATACGGAACTACATGATTTGATGCTTACCGCTACCGGAGTAAATGTCTAGAAATTTGTAAAACAATTAATAGACATAAAGTGAATTTGATTTATCCGCTAACGATAAAAATCTTCAAAAAACATCATGAAAGCACCTTTTGACGTTCGGTGCTAACAAACTAGACAAATCTAAATATATACCCTTTAAGATCGCTCATTGGATAAAGAATTGATATGCTCCTACCATAAATTCATAATACGGAGATAAAAGCCGATATTCGTCCCATGGCCAACCTTTTCCATAATTTTAGCCTTACCACCAAACGTCGCTGGGGTATACTCATTGGCAGTGCTTCCGACTTTACTCTTCAGACAAGAATATTCCATTCTATCAGTTTAGGCATCACATTGCTGGCCATAGCTTACTTACCATACGATCTGTTTGCTGGATTATATATAGCCGCATTATCATGTATTATTCTTGGTGGAATATTCTTTTACGAATATTATCGTTCACGGTTTCTAGGGCGTGAGCATCGTAGTTTGCTGTTTGGAATCATCGGACTATTGATATTATCGGTAAATTATTTCGCTAACTCTGGTATCGAAGGTTCCACCGATCTGATCTGGCCTGTTTACTTGCTGTTGTTGCTAACCATCTGTCCATATAGACACATGATTAGTTGGGTAATTATTTATCTGGTTGTATTTGGTTTGGTCCATTTAGCCGAACATTATTATCCCGAACTTGTACAGTACCCTTTTCGTGTAGGTAAAGGACGATTTATAGATCGTATCACCGCATTCCCTATACCGGTAATAAGTATGGCCATTATTATTGGTCTATTTCGTAAAAACTATGATAGGGAAAGAACTGCGGTTGCACAGAGGGATGCCGAGAAAGGACGGCTGCTTTCCATTCTTGCTCATGATCTTAGAGCACCGTTTGTACAGGTTCAGCAATATCTAGAAATGCTCGATAGTAATCTTCTATCGCAGGATGATCGCGTGCATATCGAACAAGCATTGAAGAAGAAGAATGACCAAACGTTACTTTTGGTGACGAATCTTCTGTATTGGTCCAAATCTCAGCTAGAGGGCTTTTCCGTAAAGCTTGCAGCCCAGTCATTGGCTGTAACATTAAAAAATACGATTGAGATTGCTAATGGATTGGCTCGAGATAAAAGCATCATGCTTTCTATCAATATCGACCCAAAACTCCAAGTCTTGGCCGACGCCGATATGCTCCAATTGGTAGTAAGAAACTTGCTACAAAACGCTATAAAGTTTACTGCATCAGAGGGTAAGATCAGCCTAAATGTAGAAATCATTAATCAAAATTGTCACCTCAGTGTGATTGACAATGGTATAGGCATAGATGCTACGCTGATAGAAAACCTATTTTCTGGCACCTTGCCCACTCTAGGCACAGCTAACGAAAAGGGAGTTGGCTTAGGTCTACAGCTCTGCAAAGAGTTTATGGCGCACCAAAATGGTAATATATGGGCAGAGAGCGTATCGAATAAAGGTTCAAAATTTACCATCATGCTACCTTTGGCCTTGAAAAACAGCTAGTCTTTGAAATAATTTTTAGGATTTACCCCAAATTTACTTTTAAATGCCCTATTGAAATAGGAAGCACTTGTAAATCCAGTCTGATACATCACTTCTGATACATTAGGTCCTTTGGTGGAAAGTAGTTGCGCAGCTCTTTTTAATCGTATATCCAGAATAAATACCTGAATTGACATTCCGGTCAGATCTTTTATCTTACGGTATAAAGCTGGACGGCTCATCCCCGCTTTTTGACTTAATTCTTCTACCGAAAAATCAGAATTATCCATATCCTGCTCTATAATAGCAATTAAGTTCTTTAAGATTTTTTCATCGCGAGGCTCCATTTGCAATTCAGCAGGTTTTAAGGCTGCATCGTTAGATAGCTTTACTTTTTGAAGCTCACGTTGTTTGACCAGATTTGATACTTTTAAATGTAACTCCTTTAGATTAAACGGCTTCACCAAGTAATCGTCTGCCATTGCCTCTAATCCTTCTATTTTATTTTGTCCACTATCGCGTGCCGTGATCATTAAAACTGGTATATCGCTAGTAGCAATATCTGATTTTAAAATTTTACATAATTGCAGCCCATCCAGTTGGGGCATGGTAATATCTGTAAGCACAATGGATGGCTTAATTTTGCGAATTAGCTTCAGTGCCTCTTGCCCGTTCTCGGCTTCAAAAACAGCGTAATCATCTGAAAATTCATTTTTAAGTAATGCACGTAACTCACTATTGTCTTCAGCAATTACCAATTTAGGTAACGTCTGATCTTTATCAATCCGTTCATTTATTGGTAGATTCTCTACCTCAGATGTTTCCTGTAAAGGTAATATAATAGTAAATGTTGTTTTCGCATCTTCATCTAAATTTCCCTTGATACTTTCAACTCCTATATTTCCGTTGTGTAATTCTACCAGTTCTTTTGAAATGGTTAAACCTAAGCCTGTACCAGTATTGTTATTGTCTTCAGCTTGGTAAAAAGGATCAAATATTTTACTTTTTTGGTTTTCATCTAAGTACGATCCAGTATTAGCTATACTGATTACGATTTCATTATCAGTACGTTTTGCACTTAACATTATGCTGCCTTTTGGCTTTGCAAATTTGATGGCGTTAGAAATTAGGTTCAATAGTACTTGCTCCATTTTAAACAGATCAAGATGATAATGGATTTTGGTTTCAAGAGCTATTTCATAAAGCAGCTCTTTTTCACGGATCAGGTCGGTAAATTGAATAAAAGTTCTTCTCAAAAACTCATCTAAATCGACGTTTTCTTTATGAAGGTTGAGTTTACCATTTTCAATTTTTCTGAAGTCGAGTACTTGGTCTATTAACGATTTTAAGCGACTGGCATTGGCTTGTGCAATTTCTAGACCTGGCAATACAGCTTCCGGAATATCTTTTCGATTAACAAGCTGTTCCAGAGGCGTAATGATAAGAGTTAATGGTGTACGCAATTCATGAGAAACAGTGGTAAAGAAATCCATTTTATCTTCATATAACTTGATCTCCTGTTCCTGCTCGTTACGCTCTAATGCCGCTTGGTGCCGTATTTCAATTTTCCTCAAAGCATTCCTCCGTACTAGAAACAATACCAAACCGATTAGGGCGAGGTAAAGCACATATCCGCCTTTGCTGTTCCAGAAAGATGGCAATATGCTAATCTCGAGCGTAGTTGGTGTTTTGCTCCAAACGCCATTACCTCCAGAGGTATACAATTCAAACACATATTTACCAGCTGGCAATCCGGTATAGTTGACAGACCGCTTAAGGCTGGTGGTATAAACAAAATCCTTTTCAAAGCCCTTTAATCGATATTTATAAGTTATTTTCTCAAAATCATGACTATGTACGCTAGAGAATTCCAGTCCAAAATTTTTGATGGTATGATGAAGCTCAATTTGATCAGAATATTCTAGTGACTTTTCCAGAATTACATCTCCGTTGACCTCATCTCCTGGTTTGATGGTCATATTGTTGATGATCAAACGGGTGAGCACTGGCTGTGAAATTACTAATTGTCTATTAATAGCATGTGGATAGAAAATATTGAAGCCATTGATACCGCCAAAGATGAATTCTCCTGTTTTGGATTTGAAGGATGATCCCACCTTTATCGAATTACTTTGCAGACCATCGTTTGCGTCAAAATATTGGAAACTCCCTTTGAATGGATTGAATTTTGTCAAGCCAAAGCCTCCTATCCAGAAATTTCCTTCGTTATCTTCCAACAATGTTTCGATATCGTTGGTTAGCAATCCATCCGCCGTTGTGAAAGTCTTAAAATTAAATTTATCCCCATTGGAACTAGTTAATTTACTCAATCCGCCTCCAATTGTGCCCAGCCAAAGGATTCCTTTTTTATCATAGTGGATCAATGATAACCAATCAGAATGTACGCCCATTAGATTGCTATCCGCTAGTAAATGGCTTACATTTTTTATTTTTAAGCTATTGTTATCAAAATCAACTCTATTTAGGCCTCTTCTAGTAGCTGCCCAAATGACTAATTGATCTCCATTTCTTTCTGTTTTTAGTACCAGATCATTCACAAACGAATTAGAAAGTTTCATCCTTTTGTCCTGATGGTCGTCAGAATTATATACTAGCTGCTGGTTTTCATCATAGCAAAACAACCCACCCGATGTTGCCACCCATGTTCTCCCCTTTTGATCTGGTTTAATACAGTTGACCTTGTATTTGAAGGACGTACCACCTATACGTTCAAATTTGGTTCTCCCGCTAATTAGATCTGGGTAATTTCCATTAACTGCATAAAAAATACCATCACCAGTACCCGCCCAAATGCCTCCTTTGGATTCTTTAAAAATCGCTGTAACATCTGTAGCTACATTACCTTTGATACTACGATTTACACTCGTAAAATGATACTTTTCTGTAGTACGATCATAAACAACCAGCAAACTGCCCCTGGTTCCAATTAGCAAATAGTTTTTATCATCAGTAAAAAAGCATAGCGGATACTTCAATTTAGCAAATTCGGCAGGACTAACATCTTTTGGATAAGGCTTAAATGTTGAGCTACTTGAATTCAAAATACGTACCCCTTCGCTCATCATGGAAATAAATATGCTTGAAAACCGATCTTTATAGATATCCTTTACAATGGCCTGCTTTTGTTCTAATTGATTTCCAAAGATGTAATGTTCGAGTATATTACCTACACTATTAAGCACATAGACACCTTGAGCCGAAGTACCTGCCCATATTTTGTCACCGCCGTCTACCAAAAGAGCTGTTACATTTTGATCACTGAGCTTTTGAACAGAAAAATCTGAAACCGCTATTTTATATAAACCAAAGGAAGTTCCTGCTATCAAATGATCGTTACCAAAGGATTTAATTGTGTTTACTGCGGTAATTGGAGCCGAATTTATTTTGTTAAACCTTAGCTGTTCTGGCGCTTTGTAGTAAATTCCACTAGGAGTGGCTAGCCAAGTTCCTCTTTTAGCATCTTGATGGATAGAGTTGACTACGCTTTCGTTAGGCAGCGATACGGGCCTAATATTTAGCTCTTTGGTTACACCTTTGCTTAAATCCGCTACGTAAAGGCCATACGCTGTGCCCACCCAAAGCTCATCTCCAAATAATTTAACGCAAAATTTTTCGGTAATCACCGAGTTTTTAGGCCCTACAGAGAAGCGAGTAAATTGCCCGCTGATCAAATTCAGGAAGTTTAAACCTCCCGATTGTGTAGCTATCCATAAACCCGAACGTTTATCATCGTATGCCAAACTCAATATGCGGTTGTTTGACAATGAATTTGAATTTAAATGCTCACTTCTAAATACAACGATATCAGTGCCGTCATATCGGCATAAGCCATCAAGTGTCGCAATCCACAAAAATCCTTTCGAATCCTGTACCGTGCCTAGGGCGTCGGTATGTGGAAGCCCATTATTGATGGTTAATGATTTAAATGGAGATTGTGCAAAGAGTAGCGTTGAATTTAAAAACAGCAGCACGATCAAACATAATCCACAGCTATGGAGGAGTTTATTTGGCAAAAAAGTGGTTCGGCAAATACTGGTCATATTCCGGGTTAAAATCAACCATTCACAATCTACGAAAAATACATCATAGCAAATCCCATTCATTTAATTTGATAGAAAAATATCTTGCCCTCCATTCTTTCAGAAATATTTAAGTGATTTTGATATCAAAATCACTTAAATATTTTTGCAACTGGCAAATAATTACCGTCCTCATAAGCTCGGTGCGGTTTATCGCCATCAAAAGTATAAAAGTACATCGTGCCCCATTTGTATGGCAACGTTTTACATACATTAAGAAAGTTTTCACTTACTACAAACCTATCCTCCTCTGTTTTAAATTCTTTTTTATGTCTCGGAAATCCCCATTCCGTCATCCAGAATTTACGGCTGCTCCCTACCACTTTTACCAAGGCATCCATTGTGAGTCGAATTTCATCACCCAAAATCTTTTTAGCTTTCTCCAAATCCAGTTCAGCAACCTCAGGGTACATGTGAATCCCTATTCCATCAGCATATTTTAAGTAATTAGTAGCTTTAATCTGTTTAGGGTGCGTACCTTGAAGAATATCCAAACAAACCTGTGGTGCCAAGATGGTAGCATCATGATTTTTAAACCAGTTACCTAAGCTCATTTGCCTTACGATACCGCCCGAAATTACTTTTACTTCTCCCTTGCCCCATGTCATTTCTACTTCCTTACGGATGATTTTCAATACCTGCCCGTAAAGTTCCAGTCCTTTTCTGATTTTGACATAGTCCGGATCGTCCCAATCACTGTCATAATCATAGTATTTTCCACCTGCAACTTCGGGGATGTCGCCGTTAAAATCAATCCAGTTAAATTCATTACCCACTTCTACCACTTCAATAACTGCCCCCTTTGCTTTTAGTTCCTTGAATATTTTAGCTGCCCAAACCTGTACGTTTACGGGTTTAATTTCACTTAAAGGATATCTAGGATCCCAATGCTTTTTTTTGATGCGTCGCTCTACATTTTGAGGATAGAACTCAGGAAACGCAAGCGAAAATTCGAAATTCACTTTAAAGCCTAATCGGTTGGCGTGTAGTACGTGCTGAATAAAATCGGCCTCCGCTCTTGGATTAGGGTTAAGTCGCACAGAACCAGCGCCCATGATCCGCATCTTCTCTATGATTTCCAGTTCCTTCTCCAAGGTTCCCGCCCAACTTAAATTAGGTCTGTGTATGCCTATTGGAAAGGGATATTTTTCTGATTGCGCCAAAATATCGCCTAAAAAAAACTGGCTAACGATAACAATAGCTAAAAATTTAACCTTCATCCTTATTTAATTATTGCTGATAGAAAAATGTATTTGGCTTATTCACCACTCCCTTCAAAAATCCTTCATTATGCTCGTAAGTTATCTTTTCTACGTTTGTAATACTCACGTTAGCAGGCAATTTGTCGCCAATATACTGATTGCCCGTAATGGTTACTGTTTTGCAGTTTTGAAGGTCAAAATAGGATAATCCTTTATAAATAGGCAGATAATCTTTAGATAACTTGAACTTATTATTTTTGATTACGATATCCTGCACACTCAATCCGTAGATTACCTGAGCGTCAAATGTATGGATGATATTATCTTCAAATACAATCTTACCGTGATAATAGGCACCTTTTACTCGTTGATGTATTTCTGGACTTATTTGTAAAACCGATTGGGGAGCGTTGCCCCCTATACCGATGTTTTCGAAAGTATTTTTCCTAATCACCACGTCTTTTACGCTACCGCATTCCCACCATTTATTGGCATCTCCTGCAATCAATATTCCCGCCATCATTGAACTAAAATAGTTGTTTTCTATTAACACTGGGGCAGAGGTAGAAATTAAGATACTTCTTGCTCTGTTACCTTCTACCCTGCAATTACTCATGGTAACCGCAGCATTTGCGGCTTCATTTTCAATCGCAGTTTCTGTTGGTATAATGGCAGGCAATTGGTCTTCCGTTTCTAAAACAAGGTACTGATCACTTATTCTTTTTGTTTGCTTTACAGTGGTGCTAAAAAATGGAATTAATGTCTTCCTATTCACTAGTACGATTTTCTCTCCGGGCTTGGCAAAGTCAAAACCTTTTTGTTGGAAATGACCATACGCTAAACCTAAGGTATAATCACTTAATCTTTCCTTTACCGATAGGTAGGTACCGTGTACGTTAGTAGCGTCATCTAACATATTAGAGAAACTACATTGGCTAAAGCTGATTTTACCTCTACATCCCACAAAATGCGTAGCATCAGCGGAAGAGGAAATTATTCTGCTGGAGCCCTCGCGAAGTTTTACATCGAATTTAGTTAAACTGATATCAATGCTATTCTCAGCAATTAAAGCCATGGCTCCCGACATAAATACTGTGGCATTATTGATATTGACTTGGCTAGAATGATGAATTACAAACCCGGGATAAAGCCTATTGAAACCAACCAAACCTTTATCAACGTAAATGGAACCTACGGGCGGTAAGCTTTCGGAATTGAAACCAGCCAACCGTACGGAATTTTCGGTCAGTTTTTTTGCTTTAAGGATACTGTTCTTTTTCCAGTGATGCTGTAAATATTTAGCCGTGTTGTAATAAGGTCGCTTTGTCTTTTTATCGAATACAATGTTCTCCCCTAACGTACTTTTCCAGTTATAGCCTTCAAAATAAAACACACCATCCACCACCTTAAACAAATTGTTTTTACTGATTTTGAGGTCGATACTTTTCTCTTTTTCGTTGCTAGCGATCACTTCTCCCTCAAAAATAAAGGAGTAATCATAATCTATTTGAATACCGCTTACTGTAATTGCTTTACAATTCTCCATTAAAAACGGAACAATGGTACCATGCATTAAAAACTCTGCATTATCTCCTTCAATGCGAACGTTGCTCTTATTGATTAGCGGAAAGGCGATGTATTTAAAACTGTTGTCGTTATTAGATACCTCTAAGTATTTACCAAATGCTTTTTCAGGATAAAAATGATATACTCCTTTAGCAAATTTCAATACAAAATCGCCTTTTTCATGCTCATTTATAATTTTAAGAACGATTGGTGTAAAGTCTTTGCTCCCATCTGGAGTAAGGACAATTTCTTTGGCATACGAAGAATTTAATATGCATACGAAATAAACTACCAGCATGACTATATACTGGATAGTTTTCTTTTGGGATCGGAAGTAAATGCTCACGTAAATATATATAATCAGATTTTTAATAGCTTGGATTTTGGTGCCCTCTTAAATTCACATTCAAATCAAGTTCTCGTTGCGGCAATGGAAACCAGATTTTATACTCCTTCCAATTGGCCTTTAGTTCCTGAACTCTATAATTGGAATTTAATGGCGCAGCGTGACTAAGGCTATTTAGGGCAGAAGTCATCTTCCCAAACCTAATTAAGTCGATTCTTCGTTTGCTCTCAAAACAGAGTTCCCTACTGCGTTCGTCCAGCAGTTCGGTGATAAAATCTGCTTTGTAATAATAAGTATTGAGTTCTGCTAGCGTTTTTCCAGTCTTCACATTCCGAGTTCTCACGTCCGAGAAAAGTAATCTAGCTGCAGGCTCGTTACCTGTGAAATATAATGCTTCTGAATACTGTAAAATAATATCCGCATATCTTAACAAAGGAATAGAAATACCACTGGCCCACAATGGAATAGTCTTAGCCGAAGGTTTTACGTGACGGTATTTAGATGCATTATTTTGCCAATGTGCTACACCAGTCGACGGTCTAGGTTCACAATAAGGCACACCATTTACAGTAATATCAGGAATTGCAGGCGTACCACCATAAGGCAAAGTGATGTTGTGCGCCAGTCTCTTATCCAAATCTTTACCATATTTCAAAACGAATTCATTTGTGGGACGGTGTGTCCACCAAGTACCACCGAAGCTATTTACATCGCCTCCTGGTGCAAACAGTTTAACCAAACTTGGATAGGTAGCAGTAAGTTGATTTGAGGCCTCAGCTAAAAAGAGACACTCTTCGTATTGTGCTGCTTTTGTAGTTTCCCTGAAGAGGTAATCATAGTTAGCGGTTAATTTATAAGCACTGTTATCCACAACTTCTTTTAAAATGGTTTTTGCATTATCGCTCATTTGTTGTTCATCAACCCATGAGAAACTATTCAGCTCAAAATTCAAGACTCCATTTACGTTATTACGTTTACACGAAGCCAAATAATTATACACCACACCTAAATAACCAGCTGCAGTCCATTTATTTGCCCCGCCAGACACTGTTGCCCTATGCGGTAAGGCTTGGTAGCAAAATTGTAAGTCTGGAATAATAAGTTCCGAATAAAGTGTCTTTAAACTCACTCTTGGCGCCAAAGGATCGGGAGATGAAGTGGTAACCAATGGAACTCCGCCAAATAAGATCGCAAAATGATAATAGTAAAATGCTCTTAAAAAGCGAGCCTCTGCAATAATCTCATCTAAGCGTATTTTAGACTGCCCGTCAAAACTTACTTCTTTTGATTTTTCGATCAAAACGTTACAACGCATAATCCCAGCATAATAGGCTTTCCAAAAATCACCAATAGCGGTATTGGTACTTGTTTGCTGCGCTACTGCAAATTTTTCGGCATCAAGCCCGCCTCCTGCACTATTCAGGCCCAGTTCATCAGTGCCCACACTTAACATATACTGTAAACCAGTATTGTAAGTTCCCTCGCTAACATCGTCCCCTGGAAGCTCACGGGCATTGATGATTTGGTAACATCCGCTCAGGGCGATCTCGAAATCTGAGAGTTGTTTGTAGAAATTTGGTGGAGAGGTAAAAGATAATGGAGGTTTATCTAAAAAGTCCGACTTTCCGCATGAGTTGAATGCGAGAGCGATAATTGATAGTAATATAAATTTTAATGCCTTGTTCATGTCTTAAAATATTTAAGTAGCTGATTAAAAAGTCAATTCTAAACCGAATATGACAGAACGTGATCTCGGATAAGCCAGCCTGTCATATCCAGGTAGAAGTTTATCGTTAGATCTCACATCTGGATCAAATCCACTGTAATTGGTCCATACATGTAAATTGTCTAATGTTAAAAGCAAGTTTACATTTGAAATACCAGTCGCTTTTAACATACGTTTGTTTTTCAAGTTGTATCCGAAGGATAAGGTCTTGAATCTCAAATAAGAACCATCTTCAACGTAGTAGCTTGATGCTTCGGCATCTGTGTTGGCCGATGAAATGCTGGCGTATCTATTCGATGGATTTTCTGGTGTCCATCGGTTGTTCCAATATTCTTGGGTTAGGTTGTACGACACTGCCCCACTACCTGATTCTACCCTAGTTGGAAATTCATTGAAGATCTGGTTACCGTAGACTCCTTCAAAAAAGACATTTAAAGAAAAATTCCTATAGCTAAAACCGCTAGAAAATCCGCCTGTAAATTTCGGATTACTATTTGAAATCACGGTTCTATCCGCAGCATTGATCACACCATCGCCATTTTGGTCTTTATATCTAAACAGTCCAGGCTGTGCACCTGAAATACTAGTTGTCCCTGGCTTAATCGTGTAAGTTCTAGATTGATGTGGGATGGTCGCATCACTGTTGTTTTGCCAAGTAAAATCGCTAATCTGGTAAATACCATCCCAAACGTAACCAAAAGCGGTTCCAATGGGTTGGCCTTCCTTCACTATACCCACATTGTTGATGTAACCATTATTAAAAATAACTGGTTTTGATTCTGTTCCACCTAAACTCACAATCTTATTTCTGTTAAAGGAAATATTGAAAGCAGTATTCCATTTAAAATCTGGAGTGTTGATATTTACTGAGTTGATAGCGATTTCTAGCCCTTTATTGCTGATTTCCCCAATATTTTGCCATTGAGTAGGAAATCCAGTTTGTGAAGCAACTTCTGAAAGCAGCAACAAATCTTTTGTAGATTTATGATACACATCAGCAGTTAAATTGATCCGACTGTTAAATAAGGAAAGATCCAAACCTGCATCGTACTGCGTAGTTGATTCCCATTTAAGATTGAGGTTTTCTGAGGAAATTGGAGACAATCCAAATCTTACCGTACCGTTACCAGCATAACTAGTGGTACCTAACTCAGACAAAAATCGATAGGCCGGAATTCTATCATTTCCAGTTACACCATAGCTCAGCCTCAATTTCAAATCTGAAATGATTTGGTTGTTTTTTAGAAACTTCTCTTCTTTAACACGCCATGCGAAAGCTGCAGATGGGAAAAAAGCCGACCTGTTTCCTGGACCTAATTGAGATGAATTATCATTTCTTAAGGTAGCCGTGAAAAGGTACTTGCCTGAAATATCATAGTTGATCCTACTAAAAAATGAGATACGATTCTGTTCTATGAAGTTAGACGTCGGAAATCCTGGCGTTAATCCTTTGGCTAAATTGAAAACCCCTGTAGACTGATCTTGAAAATTTGAGATGGTAGTACCAAAATTTTCAAAATTGTAAGAATTAAATTCAGCTCCTATCATCGCTTTCAGCACCTGTTTTTTACCCGTTTTAGTCCAATAGTCTAATGTACTGTGGGCCTGATAATTTCCAGTTTGCGTTTGGTTGGTATTGGCTCTTCCATTATCTTGCTGCCCCCAAAGCGTGTTTCTTCCGTAAAATTCAGAGAGTTTTGAAGAAGTAGACGAACCGCCGCCGCTTACTCTCAGTTTTAATTTTTTAGTAAAGGCATAAGTTAAGTTCGCGTTACCTATCAATCTGTCAAAATCTGTCATCTTGTAGGAATTCATCAGCTGATCCAATAACGAAACTGGCGGAAAAGAATCATCTACTGCCCTGACAAGTACTGGCTGATAGGTATAAGCAGCCTGTACAAGACCAGAAAAATTGCCTTCGCCACCACCACTAGAAGCTACGCCGCTATTTTTGGTTTTGCCCCAGTTTGCGGTCAAGCTAAAATCAAATTTATCGGAAACTCTATGGTTATATTGGAAACGGGCCGAATAGGTCTTAAAATCATTGTTGATCACCAAAGCATTTTGATCAGAATAACCTACTCCAAAAGAGTAGTTCGATGAATTTGATCCTCCCTGTCCAGAAAAATTGTATTTCTGTGTAGCCCCTCTCCTGAAAATAACATCTTGCCAGTCAAAACTCTCCAGCCCACTTACATCCCTCACCACATCAGGTATACCATCATTATCTGTATCTGTACCGAAGGCTCTGTCGTTAGGTGATCTCAAATAGCGATAATGAACGTAATCTTGAGCGCCCAACACCTCAATTCTTTTTGTAATTTCTGATGAAGCATAAGACGAGTTCAAATTAAATACTGGCTTAGAGCCTGATCTACCAGCTTTCGTAGTCACGATGATTACACCATTTGCTCCTCTTGCACCATATATCGCTGTTGCAGAGGCATCTTTTAGAATATCAATCGAAGCAATTTGATCGGGACTGATCGTTGATAATGGATTTAAGGTTGTCCGTCCACCCACTTTAGATGAAGCTACCTCTGATTCCTGCATTTCAATTTGCACGCCGTCAATCACATATAGCGGAGAAGATGCACCATTGATTGAATTGGCGCCCCTTACTTCTACACTTACACCTGCTCCAGGTTCTCCAGATTGAGAGTTGACCCTCACACCTGCTACTTTACCCTGTAATGCATCTACAAAATTGGTAGCAGTGGCACTTTTGATGTCTTCTCCCTTTATACTACTGAACGAGCCCGTTAAGTTCTTTCTATCACTTGTTCCGTAACCAATAACCACTACTTCATCCAACTTACTTTGGCTTGTGTTCAATACAATTTGTACAACACGCTGCGAATTTAGAGGTACTTCTTTGGTTTCCAACCCTAAATAACTAACTCTCAAGGTCGCATTTAGACTAGACACCCTGAGCGAAAATTTGCCAGCCGCATCCGTAATGCTCATGCCTTTTCCATTTTTTTCGCCAACGGTTGCCCCTGCCAGCGGTTTAGCGTCACTATCTTTTACTATACCAGAAATGAGGATACCAACCGAATCGGTCACGGGTTTTGCTGGTGTTGATGGATTTTGTTGGCCGGCTCCAAAACAGTTATCGGCTATAAAAAAGAGGATAATGGCTATCAAAGAAACACGCAATCCTTTGACTGGTGCGGACTTCAGATAGCGTTGGTAAGTGTTGATTATTGTACTGATATTCATATGTTCATAAAATATTTGGTTTGTATTGGTTACAATTTTATTCGCTTTACCGATCAATTTAATAAAACGATATCATTTACTTTTGTTAATAAAAAAATGATCGGGATGAGCAGTATCTTTGATGATCAAAATAATCTAATATCCAGACTATTAATTTGCCCACTTAAATCTTGAATTTCTTAACGAGGTTTTCAATACCTGCCCTGACTTTTACTATATATATTCCTTGGCTAAGATGGATCGGGAGTGTTATTCTATTAAATCCATCATGTAAAACTACTTGTTGCTCGGTTAGCTTTTTGCCGGACGTATCATATAAATAAATGGTTCCAGTCGCATTACCTGTGAACGAAATATTAACGCTTGGTTTTTCCTCCGACACTGTTACAAAAAGACTGTTCGAGCCCAGTTTCGTATGAACAGCGATGGTTTCTGAATCGGAAAACTTACCATCAAAGTCAATTTGTTTTAAGCGGTAATAATTAGTTCCAGGTACTGGTGAAATATCGTCATAAGTATAGTTAAGTTGTTGATTGCTGTTACCGGCGCCTGCCCTAGTAGCTATTTTTGAAAATTCCTTAGCATCAGCAGATCTAAATAGTTCGAACCGATCATTACCCGCCTCACTAACAGTAGACCAATTAATAGCAATGGACTTACCTTTGGCTCGACCTGTAAAAGCATTAAGCTGAACAGGCATTGTCAAGTTGCTAAAGTCTTCAAATATCTGTGCCGTTTCCAACAGTTGTCCATTTTTATAGATCACCCAGTTGTTATTGGCATCACCGTCAAAAGTATACAAATAGAAACTTCCCCAAGGATAAGAAGACGATAGCGATGCGGCTGCATCAATAAAGCTTTTGTGGTTCAGGTAACGGGCGTGCTCATCTGGTGTTGGACTGAGAGAGGGATAACCAAATTCAGTAACGTAGAGCTTTTTAGTGGTGTTTTGGATAATGGTATTGATTGGCCCTACTAATGCTTCAATTTCATCGTCTACATCTGCAGCTGGCGTACTGGCCAGAGGATAAAGGTGAATGCCTATACCATCCAAATAGTTTAGGTAATTGGTAGCTCCCGTTTGGTTAGGATGAGTACCTTGCAGCAGTTTAATCCACATATCGGATAGCACAATGGCTGCATCTCTAGAAGTGTGCCAACTGTTCAGTTGACGCTGCATCACTAAACCCTGAGAAATCAACTTGGGTCTAGCGGTTGGATATTGCACGCCAATTTCTTCATACATCCCCTTGATACATTCTCCATATTGTTGAATTCCAGCTCTGATTTTCACATACTGAGGATCATTCCATGTGGTGTTATAATCGTACAGTCTACCTCCCGGATATGCATCAACATCGTTATTAAAATCCATCCAGTTCAATTCGTTACCAAATTCGATGGCATCAATATCTATATTTGCCGCTTTAACTTTAGCCAAATAAGAAGAAAACCAAGCACGTACTTTTATTGGGTCTATTTCCCTAAGACGATACTTTTCTCCAAAAGTACCAGTTGGATATTTTTTAGTGCATATTGGATAGAAGTCGGGAAAGTTAATCGGTATAGCGATCAATACCTTCAATCCCTTTGAGTTTGCATACTGCAGGTGCGCAACAGAAATGGCTTGCCCGCCATAATGCGGATTAGGGTTTAAACGTACACAGGTTGCACCCGTTGCAGCCATATTATCTACAATAGCCTTCCATTCGTCGGCATTGCTGCCACTAGCGTTATCATCGGTAACCCAAGATAAATTTGGTCTGTGTAGGCCTAATGGAAAAGGAATAGTTTGCGCCAAAGTGGTCTTGAAAAACCCCAAAAGGAATATCAAGGCAAAAAATGCTGATTTCATATTTTCATTAAGTTTAGGTTTTTAATTAATAGTGATTACGGTTGAGGTGTAGATAGCCCCGTCACAATCGTATTGTTTTAACTTATAGTAAGTTGGGCCAGCACCAGGACTGGTGTCTTGCCAGGTGTAGGTTTTATCTTCTGTAGAGTTACCAGCCGCAGTAACGCTTGTTACCGGTGTAAAATTTTGGCCATCAGTTGATCTTAGCACTTCAAATCTCACGATGTTCAACTCTGTTGTGGTAACCCAAGTGAGATTAACTGCCCCACTTGCTCTAGTGCCACTAAATGATTTCAACTTAATAGGCAAAAACACTGCGTTACCAATCGTGCTCAGTTCTATATTATCAATATGTACATCACAACCTAACTGAGTACTTGGCGACGTTGATGTTGAAGCTGATTGCGATGAAAGTTTCAACGCCCCAAATGTCATAGCAGTAGATTCTAATGGCATATCATTACAGTATTTTATGAAAGCACCACTCGGTGTTTTTGCATAAACATCAAAAGTGTAAGCAGCAGCTGTTTCTGAGGCATTTAACGGATTAGTGTAGGTTAATACGTTAGCCGAGTTATTGATGATTACTTGGAAAGTGGTAGAATCCGTTGCGAACGGAATGGTTACACCACTAATATTTGAAGTCACACCATATTTGTAGGAAGACGAACCATTACTTAGCTTGACTGAAGTAAAGGGCATACTCAACAATACAGTTCCATTTTGCACATAGTGATTAGTCTCAGTGATCACAGCACCATTGTTACCCACCTGTACATAAAATGCGCCGAACATGTTAACCGATCCGCTAGCTGGGGTTGGAGTATGGCTATTGATCATGATTGTAAACTTTAGCGAAATGGCGGTTGGAGGCGTACTAAAACTAAACTTCCTCAGCATAGCAAATCTATTATCCCCAGTAGTAGTAAGTGGACGCAGAAACGAAAGGTGATGATTATTTGGCTTAACTGAGATACTCGTAGATGCCGTTGGAGTTGCCGTAGAACTGGTATTAAATGCCCCCATATTAGTACTATTATTATAAGTAGAGCCAGTATTTCCTTTCAGGTAATCATTCACATCATTGGAATACTGAAAGTTTTGTTTAAAAAAAACGTTATCAAACGTTTGTGCTTTTAAGGCGTAGCTGAGCAATAGCATACCAGTACATAGTAAAAGTTTCTTCATGTCGAGTTGATTTATAATTGGTTAGGATTGTAAATATCAACACACTGTAACTATTGAACTGGCACTCATCGCTTGAAAAATTGCACTGACTATCCAAATATCTTTTATCTACAATTAAGTTTGCCTAAATGATAGGATGTAGAATTCACATATAATCTATATTGCTCAAATAATTTGATTAAAAGCAAAAAAAACCTCTAAATGCTATGATTTAGAGGTTTTTTGAAGATGATAGAATTAAAAATACATCTAACGGATAAACTCATGGGTAATGAAAGATTTACCATTTTGAAACATATTCTCTTCGGAAGCTACTAGTTCAAAACCAGACCGAGCGGCGATTTTTTTTAACTCTCCTTCATCAACATAAGTAAAAATCTGGCCGACAGCTTGAATCGAGCTGATACCTGTTTGGCTTACTGATTTGATTCCATTATCCACTTGCAACGTAATAATTAAGATTGCCGACTGTGCTGCATTTCTATTAATAAATGCAAATGCTTTCTCTACATCTATATATTCGAATATAAGTGCCGCCCAAATAAATTCTGCTCTAAGATGGGTATGAGGATCTTCCGTAAGATCAGAGCTTACTAGCTTAAGTTGTGGAATCTTTGTTGCAAATCTATTTATAGAAGCTTCAATATATGTCGGATTGATATCGATACCGACAACACTGTTAACATATGATGGATCTATATGTTCCAAGCCATTCCCTCCACTAACGCCTATAAATAGAATGTCTTTAGGTCTGTGCCTTTGAAGATATTTTTCTGTTAGCACGTTTAATAATTGCGCTTGTCCCACGTCTTTGTGAGCCATATGCTGCTCATAATCTTCAAGGGGTATCTGGCTCCAGATACTTGTATTTTCCATCTGATCTGATTTATTTAGTGATTAGCTAATTTAATATTGTTTCTACTCATTTGGAAAACTATTTAACTTCACATCAGATATATCATTTTCAATCAATTTGGAAACTTCAGTTTTGTCCTTTCCTATTACTGTATATTCCCTCCCACATCATCGATCTTCTTAAAGACCACCTATTTTTCAGCTTGAAATAAAATAAAAAACCCTCTAAATATAATTATTTAGAGGGTTGTGATACGTTTTCGTATCTGTCGGGGTGGCAGGATTCGAACCTACGACCTCCACATCCCAAATGTGGCGCGATACCGGGCTACGCTACACCCCGATGGTGGTATCACCTTTGTTTTGCGGAGAGGGCGGGATTCGAACCCGCGGTACCGTTACCAGTACGACAGTTTAGCAAACTGTTCCTTTCGGCCACTCAGGCACCTCTCCTTTTCGATCAGCATTACTGCGTTTCGAGGTTGCAAATATAGTAATTCATTAATATTTGCAAAAAAAAATTACATCGTTTTTGGATAATCTACGCGAACATGATAGATACTCATCAGCATAGTCTTGAATATCAATTTGATAGTTTCTAAATCTTTTAATGTTAAATCGCAATTATCTAATTGATTTTGCTCCAATTTGTAGTCAATTATCCTTTCGACAAGATCATTTATGTTCTGAGCATCCGGATTTTTAAGACTTCTTGACGCAGCTTCTACCGAATCTGCTAACATCAATACCCCCGTTTCTTTAGAAAATGGTATAGGCCCAGGATAACGGAAAATGTTTTCGTCAATAAATTTTTCTGGAGAATTCTTTAGAAACGACTGATAAAAATAATCGACACGAGTGTTACCGTGATGAGTGCGTATGAAATCGATTACCGACTCTGGCAATTTATATTTCCTCGTAATCTCGATTCCTTTATGTACGTGTCTAATGATAATTTGTGCGCTTTGTTCATAAGGCAACTTATCATGTGGACTAGTTCCTGTTTGATTTTCGATGAAATACTGAGGGTTTTCCATCTTACCTACATCATGATATAATGCGCCAGCTCTTACCAATAGCGCATTCCCTCCTATTTTAAAAATGGCTGCCTCAGCAAGGTTTGCTACCTGTAACGAATGCTGAAATGTACCAGGTGCCTTAAAGGCAAGCTCACGAAGTAATTTATTATTGGTATTTGTTAGTTCAATTAAAGCAACATCTGAAGTAATGCCAAAAACTCTTTCAAATGCATAGATTAACGGATAAGCTAATAAAGAAAGTAATACGCTAAACACGAAAGGCAAGAAGTTGATCCATTCGATATGAATTAAAGACCCCTCTCTTAATAGTGCAATTCCAACAAATGAGATAAAATAAGAACTAAGAATAAAAGAAGCAGAAATCAACAATTGCTCCCTTTTTACCAAATTTTTAATACTATAGATGGCAACCATACCCGCAGTGGTTTGATAAAACACAAATTCAAAGCTGTTTGGTACAAAAAAACCAGCAATTAAAATTACCAATAAGTGAAGATTCAGAGCCAGTCGTGTATCAAATAATATCCTAATGATAATGGGTACAATACAGAACGGAATGAGGTATAAATTTGAGAGGTTGAATTTAATGGCCCAAGTTAAAGCCAATAACATGGAAGTAATTACCAATAGAAGTAATGATAATTGCCTATTATCGGCGTAAATATCTTTCCTAAATAGGTAAAGAAATACCATTAGTAAGGTAACAATAAAGCCAACTAAAAGGACCTGTCCTAAGAAAACCAACTTATCATCGCCCACACTTTTGGTCTGTGTGTCGTAAGTTTCTCTAAACGAGACTAACTTCTGATAGACCTCTGCATCTATGACAGTTTCATTAGCCACGATAAGCTCGCCTTTTTGCACCATCCCTTTGGTAGTGGATATGCTTTTAAGAGAGTTAGCCTGCACTGTTGCGGTGAGTGTTTCGTCGAAAAATATATTTGGCTTAATGTGGCTTTCAGCCAAATCTAAAACTGTCTTTTTGATCTCCTCACTGCTAGTTTTAAAACTGTCTTTTAAATAAGATAAAGCTGTCTCCGTGGTAAAAACATCTTGAGAGTTACTTTTTGTAGACACATTATTTTTAATCAAAGAGAAATCATAGTATTTGTTCCCTTTCAAATGCTTAGGATTGATATCTAAAACGCCTCTACTGTAGATCGATTTTAATATTTGATGAGAACGCTGCCTATTGACTTCTTTTTCGGATTCGTCTAAAGTGTTAGATTTCCATTTCACATCAAACTCATTCAAATAAGCATCACTTTGTTCTTTAAAAACCTCTTCCTTATACTGATAGATAGGTAAGATATTCTCTAAAACGGCTTTTTTATCTAGCTCAATCTGCTGAGGAGTTTTTAGTATGGCAAAACTAAAGGGCGAAACCAGGTCTTTATTTAGCCAAGTTTTACCCTTCTCAAATTCGTAACGAAAACGTGGTTGTTTAGGCAAATACAGTGTGATTACCAACACGCACATTGCCATCATTACATATTTAAGGTTGGAAGAATACTTGCGGTAAAGTACTTTGTGAGAATTCTTTTTAATCTTAGCCAAAATATAATCCTTTTATTTAACCAAAATTAGTATTTATTTCTGCATTAGCGCACAATGGCTAATTAAGGAAATTATAATATTTCACTAAACCCTCTTTCAATTGTAGATTTTTAAAATTATATTTGATATCAAAATAATATCAATATGCAAACAGAGAAAATTATCAAACCGCCTTCAGGTTATTTAACATTAGCAATTTCTATCATCCTTTTGGGTGCAGGCATTTACCTATTGGCAACTCGTCAATTTGCTTGGGGCTCTATTTTATTAACCATCGATTTCATCTTGGTGCTTCCGGGATTGATCATTGTAAACCCTAATGAATCGAAGGTGTTAACCTTATTCGGTAAATACGTAGGTACTGTAAAATCAGATGGTTTCTTTTGGGTAAATCCACTTACCACCAAGAAAAAACTTTCTTTAAGAGCGAGAAACCTTAATGGTCAGCAATTAAAGGTTAACGATAAAATGGGTAATCCTATTGAAATTGCGGCTGTAATTGTTTGGCAGGTAAAGGAAACTGCAAAAGCTAGTTTTGCGGTTGAAGACTACTTGCAATATGTAAATATTCAAAGTGAAGCCGCTGTAAGACATTTGGCCAATAGCTTTGCTTATGATAGCTTGGAAGACGAAAATGCACAAATCACCTTAAAAGATGGTGCAGAAAAAGTAAATAATTTATTAGAAGAAGAATTAAATGAGCGCCTTTCTAGAGCTGGCATTGAAATTATTGAAGCTAGAATATCACACTTAGCTTATGCTCAGGAAATTGCTAGTGCTATGTTACAGCGTCAACAAGCGGCCGCCGTAATTGCAGCACGTAAACTGATTGTAGAAGGAGCTGTAGGAATGGTAGAAATGGCATTAGAAAGATTATCTGAAAAAGAGATAGTTAAATTAGACGAAGAACGTAAAGCAGCCATGGTAAGCAACTTATTGGTGGTATTGTGTGGCGATAGAAATGCACAACCCGTAGTAAATGCCGGAACACTATATAATTAGCGAACCTTTAACGCATATTGTAAAAAGTAATGAGCTAGGTAATGCCAGAGAAAGATAAAGATAAAAAAGCTTTTGTCCTTCGCATAAGCACAACTTTATTGAAAGAAATAGAACGTTGGGCAGCAGATGATTTTAGGAGTATCAATGGACAGATTGAGTTTCTTTTGAACGAAGCAGTGAAGATTCGTAAGAAAAGGTCGACAAAGAAAGATATAGAGGATAATCCGTAAGGCTTCTGCAATAATCAAGTGACCATCTCCATATTTTATGAGATTATAGCTAAATTGCGTGCAACCAAATATAGTTTATACATTACAAATGAAAGAAGTA
Organism: Flavobacteriaceae bacterium PS02338; assembly: GCA_029959615.1. Lineage (GTDB taxonomy): Bacteria > Bacteroidota > Bacteroidia > Sphingobacteriales > Sphingobacteriaceae > Pedobacter. The sequence continues at coordinate 588,973 of JASCOD010000002.1, forward strand.
GTTATCGTATCAGCTGTGAGAACTCCTATTGGCAGTTTTGGCGGCTCGCTATCCGTATTTACAGCCACACAACTAGGTGGTTTTGTTATTAAAGGCGCTATTGAAAAAGCAGGTATTAAATCCGAGCAAGTTCAAGAAGTGTATATGGGCAACGTACTGTCTGCTAATTTAGGGCAGGCACCAGCAACACAGGCCGCAAAATTTGCTGGATTGCCAGATCTCCCAGCAACAACAATCAATAAAGTTTGTGCCTCTGGAACAAAAGCGATTATGTTGGCGGCTCAAAGTATCGCCCTAGGCGAAAGTGATATTGTTGTGGCTGGCGGAATGGAAAGCATGAGCAATGTTCCCTATTATTTAGACAAAGCAAGGAACGGTTATCGCTTAGGTCACGGACAAATTACAGATGGCTTGGTAAAAGATGGTCTATGGGATGTCTACAATGATTACCATATGGGATCTGCCGCTGAGCTTTGTGCAACAACTTGTAATATCACTCGCGAAGATCAAGACAACTTTGCTATCCAATCTTATAAAAGAGCACAAAATGCACAGAGCGATGGTAAATTTAAAGACGAGATTGTACCGGTAGAAATTAAGGATAGAAAAGGTGAAATCACTTTGTTTAGTGAAGATGAAGAACCTTCAACAGTAAAATTCGATAAAATACCTGGTCTAAAACCTGTATTTAAAAAAGATGGAACGGTTACAGCAGCTAACGCCTCTACCTTGAACGACGGCGCCGCGGCATTGGTTTTAATGAGTGCTGATAAAGCAAAGGAATTAGGTTTAACTCCAATTGCTAAGATTTTGGCTTATGCAGATGCTCAACAAGCACCAGAATGGTTTACTACAGCCCCTTCCAAAGCAATTCCATTGGCTTTACAACGAGCTAAGCTTACTAAGGAACAAGTAGATTACTTCGAAATAAACGAAGCGTTTGCCGTAGTTTCTTTGGCGAACAATAAGGAGTTAGATTTAAACGCTGATAAAGTAAATATAAATGGTGGTGCGGTAGCCATCGGACATCCACTTGGTGCTTCTGGAGCTAGAATTGTAGTAACACTCTTATCTGTGCTACAACAAAACAATGGTAAAATTGGTGTTGCTGGCATTTGCAACGGCGGCGGTGGCGCTAGTGCAATAGTTGTTGAAAATCTTCGTTAACAAAATTAAATGCTAAAGTTTTTTTTAAAGGCTCTTTTTCTATTTCCAATATTTGGGTTAATGTTTACGCAGTTAAATGCGCAGACCTACTTAAGTCCTAATCAAATCACTAAACTAAATGCTGCTCAAGACAGCTTATCTAGTTATAGCGACTCCACAACAAAAGTTAAAGACGATGTAGATCGTGTGGCGTACAACACCATGTTTGTAAAAAAACTAATCGCTACGCTAAAAACACCCTATTCTTTCCAATTTGATTTTGATTCTCTGGCAAACAATGTTTCATTTTTGAAGGCACCAAACCAATCTTTTAGAATAATCACATGGTCGCTCCCATTTGCCGACGGTACTTATAAGTTTTATGGAACTATACAATTAGCTACAAAAGACGGCTCTTTAAAGCTAATTCCATTAAATGACGACACGCAAAACATGTTAGATGACAATGTAATTACCAATCAGAAAAAATGGTACGGAGCTCGCTATTATGAAATCATTCCAGTTACTCACCCAGGAAAAAGCCCTTATTATGTTTTATTGGGTTGGAAAGGAAACAATGATAAAACCACTAAAAAAGTAATTGAAGTACTATCATTTGATAAAGACGAAGCGATTTTTGGTAAGAGCGTCTTTGAAGTAAAAAAGAAAGCTACCAATAGAAACAGAATGGTTTTTGAGTATCATAGAAAGAACTCTATGACCTTAACTTTCGACAAACAGGTAAATTTGATTGTTTTTGATCATCTGGCTCCTTATGAAGACAACATGGAAGGAAATGTAGAATATTACGTATCCGATTCTAGCTTTGATGGCTACTTAATTAGCTATCCTAAGTTGTTTTTTAAAGAAAATGTAGAACTAAAAAACGAAGCCTCTAATTTAGACGAATTGTATAGCACTCCAAGAAAAGCAAGTACACTACTTCAAAAAGGCAAACATTGATATTGTTAGTAAAATATAAATGTATTAGCCTATATTGCACCCAATTTTTTATAAAAACTAAGACTAACTTAACAAGTAATTTATGCAAACAACTACTGCAGAAAATCAACATGATTTTTTCAAGAGTAAGGTATTAGGACATCCTTCAGGGCTTTTCGTGCTTTTCTTTACCGAGATGTGGGAGCGTTTCTCATACTACGGAATGAGGGCTTTATTAGTATTATTCTTCACCGCTTCGGTACTAGATAGTGGTTGGGGATGGCCAAAAGAACATGCACTTGCAATATTTGGTACCTACACGGCATTGGTATACCTTTCTACAATGCTAGGCGGCTATTTCGCTGACAAAGTAATCGGGATACGTTGGGCTGTAGTTGTAGGTGCATTATTAATGACACTAGGACATGCGTTTATGGCATTAGAAACCTCATTTTTTATTTATGCAGGTTTACTTTTCTTAGTATTTGGTAGTGGTTTCTTTAAGCCAAATATGACTTCCATAGTATCAGAAATGTACAAAGATTTTCCAGAGAAGAAAGATGGAGCATATACCATTTTCTATATGGGCGTAAATGCTGGTGCATTCTTTGGTATTATGCTTTGTGGTTATTTGGGAGAAAAAATTGGCTGGAGTTGGGGGTTTGGTGTAGCTGGTATCTTTATGTTGTTTGGTCTATTACAGTTCTGGTTTGCCCAAGATATTTTTGGGAAAATAGGACTTAAACCTGTAAAAGCTACTCCAGCGGAAAAAGCAGCTGCTGCGTCTACTACACAAGAGGGTGGTAAACTCAATCCATTTACAAGCTTTCACATGGTACTAATAGTAGCATGTATCGTTTTAGGCTTAGCATGGATTTTAAACGACCCAGTTAATAAAATCTCAGAGGGAACTACAAATCTTTTCAGCTTTAGTTTATTTGGAGTTGATGGAAGTAACTTCATCATACTAACTGCACTTGTGTTATTCTTGATTTTATTGGTTTCGAGAATTTCTAGGTATGACAAGATCCTAAAAGACAGAATGATTGCTATTGTGTTCTTTGCAATTATTACGATGATTTTCTGGTCTATTTTCGAACAAGCTCCAGGTTCATTGACGCTATTCGCAAAAGATTATACGCAAAGAATTTTAGAAGGAACTTCTGGTACTATATTCAAGTTTGTAAATTCTTTAATCACACTTGGTCCTTTAGCCATTATTACTTGGGTACTTTTCAAACTTTTCGGGCAAACTTTTAATAAGTACAAGCTATCAAACATTATTCTAGGCTTAAGTTTCTTGATTATTTGGGGAATTGCAATTTGGATGGTAGTAAATGAATATAAGTCTACTTCGTACAATGTTCAGTACCAAAATGCTAACGGAGTTGTAAATACTGGAAAGGTAGTTTCATCAGAATCTTATAAGGATAATGAACAAGTAGCTATTATTGATGTGGAGAACACATCTTTTTATACTCCAAATGAAAAAGCAACAGTAGAAAATAATGCCTTAGTAGATGTAGATAAAAATTACATTGGAGATGTTTTTAACGGAAAAATCACCAATATAATTGATAAAGAAAAACCTGGTGCTTTTGGTACAATGGTTAGCTACGCAGAGGTTGAATTCAATACTACTGCTGGTGCAAGTATAAAAAGAGAAATTAGACTTGCCAAGGGAGAAAAAGATGGTTTAAAAGTTGGCGATGCGAAACAAATTTTAGTTACGCACAATATTAAATACGATAATGGTCAGACCTCTCCGACTAAAGCGACAATTGTTTCTAAAGTTGCCGCTACAGAAATCAATGCTAGTTGGTTTAACATCTTAAACTCATTATTCATCATCACATTAGCACCTTTATTCTCGAAATGGTGGAGCAGCAAACGAAATCCTTCAGCAAATAATAAATACGCTATAGGTATGTTGTTTTTAGCAATAGGTATGGCTTTCGTTGCTGTTGGTGCAGCATCTATTGTACCTGGTGCGAAATCTGCTTCTGTAAGCATGATGTGGTTAGTGTTTGTTTACCTATTCCATACCATGGCCGAGCTATGTGTATCTCCAGTGGCACTTTCTTATGTAAGTAAATTAGTGCCAGGAAGAATGATTGCCATTATGTTTGGTGTTTGGTATCTAGCTGTAGCAATTGGCAATAAATTGGCAGGTATTTTCGGTGAGATGTCTGAAAGCGTTGCAGATGAAAAAGGCTATAGTTATTTCTTCTGGATGCTGACTGTTGTATCTCTTGGTGCATCGCTATTCGCATTCGTTTTAGGACCAGTCGTTAAAAAACTAATGCACGGTGTGAAATAGTTTTCGCAATTAATTGGCGTCTCGTCATGCTGAATTTATTTCAGCATCAGTTTAATAAGAAAACTTCATAAGTCTAGAATAATTTAAGAAAGAAGCCCCGAATTAAATCAATTCGGGGCTTCTCTGTTATTAATAATAATCAATTTACTAGCTGATACTGACCTGTAGCGAAGCGGAAAGCTACTGAGTAAAATAAATTCAGCATGACGGCAAAGTCTGATTAAACCAACTCTTTAAATACAACTGTACTGTTATGTCCGCCAAAACCAAACGCATTACTCATTGCGGTTTTTACCTCTTTATGTAATGCTTTATTGAACACCAATTGCATTCCTGCCGGAATTTCTGGATCTGGTTCAGTAACGTTGATGGTTGGAGGAACTACATTATCATTGATACTCTTAATGGCAATAATAGCTTCAATTGCAGCAGCAGCTCCTAATAAGTGACCAGTCATAGATTTGGTAGAGCTGATATGCAAGTTTTTAGCCGCACCAAAAACCAAGTTAGCAGCATTTAATTCGGCTAAATCTCCTACTGGTGTAGAAGTAGCGTGAAGGTTCAAATAATCCAATTCTTCAGGTTTGATATTTGCTTCCTCTAAGGCCAAATTCATAGCTTTAGCTGCGCCAATTCCTTCTGGATGTGGCGAAGTAATATGATAAGCATCAGCTGTCATTGCCGCACCTACCACCTCTGCGTAGATTTTAGCTCCTCTGGCTTTGGCATGTTCATACTCTTCTAAAATTAAAGCCCCAGCCCCTTCTCCCATCACAAAACCATCTCTATCTTTATCAAAAGGTCTACTCGCGGTTTGGGGATCGTCGTTTCTGTGAGACATCGCTTTTAATGCTGCAAAGCCACCAAAGGAAGCTGGCGTAATACCTGCCTCAGAACCACCAGTTACAAACATCTTAGCCTTCCCTATCCTGATGTAGTTAAAAGCATCCATAATGGCGTTGTTACCTGTAGCGCAAGCAGAAACTGGTGTATAGTTAATACCTTGCAGGCCAAACTTCATCGAAATTAAACCCGAAGCCATGTTTACCAATAACTTTGGAATAAAGAAAGGATTGAAACGTGGGTTGTAATCTCCCTTTACATAATTCTCTACCTCAGTCTCAAAAGTTTGCATACCGCCTTGCCCACTTCCCCAAATCACACCGAAATCAAATGGGTCAATCGTAGTTAAATCGATACCGCAATCTGTAATGGCTTGCGCAGCGGCATATAAAGCGTATTGCGTAAACAAATCTGTACGCTTAATTTCGTTTCTATCTAAATGCTCTGCGGGATTAAAATCCTTTACTTCGCAGGCCATCTGCGAACGGAAACGTGAAGCATCAAACCTTGTAACGGTTTCACATGCACTTTTACCATCCACAATGTTCGTCCAAAAATCTGCAACATTGTGACCTAAGGGATTAATAGTTCCTAAACCAGTAACTACAACTCTTTTCATATCCTTATTTATTGTTTAAGGGCGCAAATTTCGCATTTGCTAGCAATAAATTGTCTTTCTTTTCTAATTTATTTTAAAATGATTAAATTAGTTGAATGCAAAAAGCGAAATCCAATACCTGAATTTCGCTTTGCTTTTTTAGCTATAAGTCCACGTTAACTCCACATCAAATCCACCTCTACTCCACATCTAATCCACGTATGCTAGTACCTTCATGGCGTCGACATAGTGTATAGCTATAGGTTAATCCTCCCTACTTCCGTCATCAGCCATACGTACCATCTTAGGTTCAAATTTGGCTACTACATCAACTAATTCTGTTTGTGCATCCATCACTTGGTGAATATTTTTATAAGCCATTGGTGCCTCATCTAAACCAGCGCCAATTAAAGTTACCCCATGATCTTTCAAAATCGCTTTCATATCAGCTTTAGAAATAGATTGGATGGCTTTAGAACGGCTCATTAATCTTCCCGCACCATGTGAGGCAGAGTTAATTGAACTGTTTTCACCTTTACCTCGTACCAAGAAACCTGGCGCAGTCATACTTCCCGGAATGATTCCCATTACCCCTTTTGCTGCTGGTGTTGCTCCTTTTCTGTGTACAATCACTTCTTCGCCATTTAAAGTTTCTTTCCATGCAAAGTTGTGGTGATTTTCTACTTTAGCCAATACCTTTGCTCCTATTGCTCTGGTTAGTCTTTTATGAATTACCTCGTGACAAGCAGAAGCATAATCGCCTGCTAAATTCATGGCAATCCAATATTCTTGTCCTTCGGCGGAGTTTAAATCTAGATAAGCTAAATTCGCTGCCTCTTTGGGCAACTTACAAAGTTCTTTTGCTAATTTGGTGTAGTGACCGGCAATGGTAGCTCCCAAGCCTCTAGATCCCGAGTGCGTCAACAATGCTACGTATCTTCCTTTATCAATATTTAGGGCTTCGTCTCTTTCAGCAAATTCGATAATGCCCCATTCTACGAAGTGATTTCCACCTCCCGAAGTACCTAATTGCGCCCAAGCTTTACCGTGTAAATTTTTCAAGAGTGCGGTTGAATTAAATGCTTCGTTTTCCATCACCTCATGGTCTGCTCGTTCTAATGCTTTAAACTCTCTTCCCGCACCGAATTTGGTAAAAGCAATTAACTCTCTTTTGTATTTATCATCTTTCCCGAAGTAATGTTTCTCTGGGATATCAAAAATACTTAAGGCCATTCTACAACCAATATCTACGCCTACGCCATAAGGAATGATGGAGTTGTTAGTCGCCAAAACACCTCCAATTGGTAATCCATAGCCCTGGTGCGCATCTGGCATTAAAGCACCGGCTACAGTAACAGGCAATTTCATGGCAATATCCATTTGGTTTCTTGCGCCTTCTTCGATGTATTTTTCTCCAAAAATGCTGTAATCTTTGACTTCTGCTTTTAACTCGATCATATCGCTTGTTTTAGCCGTTGCTTCCTCAATTATGGTTGTTGCTAATATGTTCATGATCGGATCGTCTAAAAAGCTTTCTGGATAATCATTTACCCTCTTTAACAAAGCCAGTATTTCAGTTTCATTCGTTTCCTTAAAGTGCTCAGCGATGATATTTAAAGCTAAGCCTAGTACTTTACCTTCGGAGTAACCAATTTTTAAAAGGTTGGTTCCTGTTATGTTTTTGTTCATCTTTCAACTGGAAATAATTCTGGATTTATATCTTCAATAAATGCGAGTGTTTTTTCAAAACCAATTAATGTATAGTTGATATGTGATTTATAGAAATCAGCAAGTTTTAGGTGTTCATTATGCAGTTGTGACATAGCGCCTCTATCACTTGCATTCTTTAAATGAGCGTTTTTATAGTTTGTATTAGAAGTTGAATGATGAACAATTTGTTTTCTCTTTTTATTTAATTCAAGATATTGTAATTCCAAAAACTTTTTGAGCCATAAAAAATTCTCATTAGAATGAAATTTATCTGGTATAGATTTAATTGCAGTAGAAAAATAAACTTTTTGGTTTGTGAATTTTTCCGGAAAAAAAGATGCAATAAGAGAACCTATTTTCTCCCAATAATTATATGCTTTTTGACCTGCAACGTCACAAAACATATTATATCGTTTGCCTTCTAAATTTTGTCGATTTGGATAAATCATCTCGCCTTCAAAATAGAAACCATCACTAATCGGATTGTTTATATACGGGCGATATAAAAATAAATTAGCAGTAAAGTACATCAGCTCTTCAGAACAGAACAATATATCATCAAAATTTTCCCAATAATTGAATTGACCGTTATATTTTAAACTTGCTTTATCAGTAACATCGGAATGCCATTTTACAATTTGTTTTCCATTCACTATGTATTCCAAATCTAACCCGCTTAATGAAGTAAGATTTTGCTGTTTATAAACTTCAATTATTGAATCTTGAAATTCATATATTAATTTTTGGTTATCCATAATTTCCCTAACTAAAACCTAGACAAGCATCGTTCACTTGCCGAGGGCGTCTAAATTTAATTTGTTTTGAGAGCATTTCGTCATTGCGAGGCACGAAGCAATCTTAAAGCGAATACTCAAACAAACCAGCGATAGTTGTAAGATTGCTTCGCAAAGCTCTCAATGACGAGTATAGTGCTGAGTTTACTTCACAAAAATTTGCTTCAATTGATCTATAATTTGTCCGCTACCTGATAAACTGATGTTGTTGATTTTCTCTGCGATTTTCTCTACGTATTCCATCTCTTTCAATTTATACAACATGGCGTTATCCTCCATCAATTTTGCAGTATTCAACAAGCTTCTGGTCGATGCAGTTTCCTCTCTCCTTGTAATCATATTAGCTTGTGCTTTTTTCTCAGCAACTAACACTTGGTTCATGATGTCTTTGATCTCACCGGACAAAATAATGTCTTTCACTCCAGCATCGGCTAGTCTTACCCCCAACTCTTCGGCTTTACTCAAGGTAGTTTCCAAAACTGATGCTCCAATTTTTTCTTTACTTTCCATTAACTCGTCGAAAGTCATTAAACCTACAGTTGCTCTTAAAGCCAATTGCATCATCACGTACAACTGTTTTTCGAAATCTTTATTCATCAACAAGGCTTTAACTACATCTTCTACTCTGTATTGGATGGTAAAATTCATCCTCAATTGCGCTTTGTCTTTCGTTAAAATCTCTTGACCGACAATCTCCATATTCAATTGCCTCAAATCGGTTTTCAAGACATCAATCGTCGTGTTGTTCTTCCAGTATAAATAAGTCCCAGCTTCTAAAATTTTATCGAATTTGCCATCAATTAACATGATGCCTTTTTCGTAAGCTTCAATTTTATATACTCTAATGAAGTTGAACAACGCACCTTTTTCAAATAAGTATTTATCGATAGTGTTTTCAATTTCTATCTTACTGATGTCGACTGTTACAAAATCGTAAGTCGATAAACCTTTCCAAATCACATATCTGCCAGCTTTTAAAACGTTTTTAAAGTTCTTGTTTTGATAAACTAAGGTCAGTTCGTTATCGGCTACACTTACCAAGTGAATTAAGTTCACAAAGTCCGTATTCAATAACAACACATCTAACTCCGCAGTAGAGAAATCATAATCCTTGCTTTTATCGTATAAAGTCACGTTTTCACCAAAACCTAACCAGTAAGTACCTGTTGTTAATACTCTTTTAAATTCTCCATTTTTAAACACCAATCCAACATAATTGGTGTTAATTGTTACTCTTTTCATGTTTTTTGATGTTTTAAATTTGTTTTGCTTTTATTTACTATTTCACAAGCAGTTTAACCGACCCTGAAATAAATTTGCTTCGCAGCTACTGCATGGTCAGGGTGACGAGCCCTAAAAAATCCGTCATGCTGAATTTATTTCAGCATCAGCATTATAAGCCACTTTTATTCATTTACTTTTTTAAAAGCATTGTAAAGGCACATTCATCCGTTAACTGCGGAAATACAAATCGTTTGAGCTAGTTTAAAAATGAAACCTTTGCAATTAGGCTTAGATGATGGGGTTTTCTTACCTCCTGAGCGACCTATATCCAATGATTTGATTTAAAGACATTGCTTTTAGATTTACATTTACTAAGCAATACGCAGATTTGCTTTTAGGCATAAACCTTTAGCAGAATGCGGCTTTACAACGCTTTGCTGAGAAATTTGAAGTATCTCTTCTTTTTAGATGGAACCCTAATCCATTGCATTACCATTTTGCTATTCCAAGTGACGGTTGGAAGCAGGATTCGAACCTGCATGTTTGGTTGTTGCTATAACCTCTAAGCTACTCTGTTTTTTCAGAGGAGGGATTCGAACCCTCGTACACAACTTAGACAAACTGTCATTCTTTCCTATCAGTATATGATCATGCAGCGCAACTCATACTTTGGGGCCTTTTGAAACCCTCAACTAAGGATAGGTTTAAACACTAATTTGCCATCCCGATTTTTACATCGGAATTTCTTTATATCTATTTAATACTTAATCAAAGAACTGTTATCGACCAGCGACATTACAAAGATGCAAGCACCTATACGCAGTATATTTGCGCAATTAAATATTTTAAATAAAATAAATTCAATAAACTGATTTACAGAAAAATAAATTAAGAATTAGATTTAAATAAATTAAATAAAGACACGTGTACGCAGATATATTGCGCAGACAAAAACTAACTTTGAGTAAAATTATATTAGCTTTATACTTAAATTCCTAAATGATCACAAAACCTCTGAGAAATGGCCATCAACAAACTCGCATTAATTCGGTACAAAACCATTGATGATTGCTTAAGGAACCGTTACAAAAAATGGACCTTAGAGAATTTGATTGAAAAGGTTTCTGAAATGCTTTACGAATTGGAAGGTATAACCTCAGGGGTAAGCAAACGTACTATTCAAGCAGATATTCAATTGATGCGAAGTGATAAATTAGGCTATAATGCTCCTATTATTGTAAAAGACAAAAGATTTTACACCTATGAAGACGATAGTTTCAGTATCACTAAGGCTCCAATAAACAATGCCGATGTAGATAAAATGAAAGAAATAGTTGGTGTTTTAAAGCAATTTAATGCCTTTAACTACTTCGATGAAATGAGTGACATGATTACTCGATTGGAGAACAACCTTTATAAATCTACGCATGAAGGTGGAAATTACATTCAATTAGAAGGCAATAATCAGCTAAAAGGAATGGATTATATCCCCAAATTATATCAAGCTATTTTGAAAAAATCAGCTTTGCTGATAGAATACAAATCTTTCAAGGCACAGCAATCTCAAAATATGATTTACTATCCTTATTTATTGAAGGAATATAGGAATAGATGGTTTTTGATTGTTAAAGCCAAAAAAGGCGGCATGCTTTTAAACTTAGCGCTAGACAGAATTATTGAATTTCAGGAATTGCCGAACGAGGCATTTGTTGTTCATGATGGTATTGATTTTGAACGTTACTACAATGATTTAATTGGTGTAACTAAAAGTGCAAATGATAGACCACACAAAGTAATTTTAGAGTTTGACAATAGAAATGCCCCCTATGTAATTACTAAGCCACTGCATCATACACAGGAACTTGTTGCAGAAAAAGAAAAAACTACCATTTTTAGAATTGATGTGGTATTGAACTATGAGCTAGAGCGAGAAATATTAGGATTTGGCGAGTGCTTGAAGGTTTTAGGACCAAGAATACTGGCCCAACGAATAGAACGAAGGTTAAAAGGAGCTCATGGTTTATATGAATCTGAAGAAAAAGAGAAGGGAAAGGTGCAACAGCAGAAGTTGGAACTGTGAAAATTCTATAATCTCACTTGTCATCCAGAGCGAAGCAAAGGATCTAATCAGTTACTAGATTCCTCCTAACGTCGGAATGACAAAGAGTTTAAGAATGCTCTGATTAAAAAACAAAAGCCCCGATTTTCATCGAGGCTTTTGTTTTTATGATAACTCAAACTTGTATCCTACTCCTTTAACAGTAGAAACATAGTTTTCTCCTAGTTTCTCTCTTAACTTTCTGATGTGCACATCAATGGTTCTATTGGTAACTACCACTGAGTCTTCCCAGATGTTTTTCAAAATTGCTTCTCGAGTGTAAACTTTACCTGGTTTTGATGCTAATAAATAAAGTAGTTCGAACTCTTTCTTAGCCAATACCACTTTTTCACCGCCCTGGTAAACTAAATAAGATTCGCGATCAATCACTAGATCACCTATTTCCAGTTTGTTTTCAGACACATCATCACTACTTGCATTACGACGTAAGATGGCGTTGATACGACTTACTAAAGCTCTTGGTTTAATTGGTTTCGCGATATAATCATCGGCACCCACATTAAAACCAGCGATTTCAGAATATTCTTCACTTCTAGCAGTCAAAAACACCATAAACGTATTTTTAAACTCTGGAATGGCTCTCATTAAACGGCAAGCCTCAATACCATCCATCTTAGGCATCATGATATCTAAGATAATTAAATCGGGCTGAACCTTTTTAGCTACGTTAATTCCGTCTTGACCATTACTAGCCAAATATACTTGATAACCTTCTTTCTTTAGATTGTATTCAATCAATTCAAGAATATCCGGTTCGTCATCAACAATTAAAATCTTCTGTTTAGCTGTACTCATTGCTGTTTTATTTGTTACGAAAGTAAGTATACAATTGCAACATTTAGTTAAAGTGAAGTTAACAAATTGTTAAGACTACACCATATATTAACATAGAATTACAGTTTAGGTAAGGTTTTGTTTAAAAAAGCCTCCAACTCGGCACCTCTTAAATCTCTAGCAATGATTTTACCTTGAGGATCTAATAAAAATGAGCTAGGGATAGCCTCAACCTGATATAGCTTGACTGTAGCGCCTTCAAAATCACTCAACTCTCCTACCTGATCCCATGTTAAATTATCCTGTTTAATAGCCTGCATCCAAGCATTCTTATCTTTATCTAAGGATATTCCAAGAACTGTAAAATTTCTGTTTCTAAAGGTCTGATAAGCCTTTACTACGTTCGGATTTTCGGCTCTGCATGGTCCACACCAAGACGCCCAAAAATCTAACAACACATATTTGCCTCGATAATCGGTTAATTTAACCGTTTTGCCATCAATACTTGGGATGGTAAAATCTGGCGCTGTTTGACCAATTTGTACTGCTTTTAGTCTAGAAACTTTTTCTACAAAGTTTTTTACGGCAGAATGCTGTCTCAAACTCGCATCTACCTTTTCCGAATAAGCTACCATGGCCTGTTCATTTCCTTGGGGATTAACCAAGCTAATTGCGTAAAAACTTACTAAGGAATTACTATTATCCATAGCAAACTTGATGATGGCTTGATTAAGCTCATTTAAGGCATTGTTATAAACTGGAGATAGCTGTTGTAATAATTGATCTCTTTGATCGGGCTGAGCAGCTACCTTCTCTTCAAACTGCTTACTCACTTCAAAAATCTTATTCTGAAATTTAATTTTCAGGTCATTAAACTCAGCTAATTTGCTCGCATCTTCTGCCCCTTCTATGTTATAATGCAGATTTTTATCATTTACGTCTGCAGTAATCTTTACCTCATCGCCATTTTTAGCAATTACAATATATTCGCTGGTTAAGTAATTAACCCTAAAGAAATCTGCTTCTGGCTTGGTGTTGGTAAATTTAAACTCACCATTTGCAGAAAGGTTGGTAGAATCTAATAGTACCATGCTATTACTGGCCATACCGTAGAGATAGACTTTGTTTTTAACTTCAGCGTTGGTCAATTTTCCGCTTATGGTAAACCTAGATTTATCTTTACAAGCTGTTAATGCGCTTATGGCAAATAATATAATTAATGATAATTTCTTCATTTTTTAGATTTGAGTATTGAGATGTGAGATATGAGACAGGCATTTTGAGCTCTACCCTATGCCTCCAACCTTTTTAAAATCAATTCATTTAATTTTTTAGCATCAGCTTTGCCTTTAGCCAGTTTCATTACTTCGCCGACAAACAAACCTAAAACGCCTTTTTTCCCTTTTCTGTATGCTTCAACTTGCGGTTGGTATTTTGCTAGAACTTCATCAATTAAGGCTGCTATTGCATCTACGTCTTCAACTATCAGTAAGTTAAGTTGTTTGGCCAGTTCTTCAGCACTCACATCAGTATTCTCCTCCAAAGCAGGTAATAAAGTTTGAATGGCATTTTGTTGCGAAATCTTCTTTTGGTCGACTAAGTTTATGACTTGAGCCAACTTTAAAGGTTTTACCGGATAACCTGCTATTTCGATCTGTTTTTCGTTCAAAATAGCTCTTACACTTCCCAATAACCAATTCACTAAACTCTTTTGATTACCGACTTCAGTTTTTGCAGCTATATAATATTGATATAAGTCTCTATCGTCTGCCAACACAGCCGCTTCTGATTGATTGATACCTAATTCGTTGATCAAGTTTTGAGCTAGTTCTTTAGGTAAAGTTGGCATACCCGATTTTACTTTAGCCAGCCATTCATTAGAAATAACTACCGGTGGTAAATCTGGGTCTGGAAAATAACGATAATCATTCGCCTCTTCTTTGCTACGCATAGGTGAAGTGGTGCCTTTATCTGCATCGAAGTTTAAGGTACTTTGAATAATTTTACCTCCGTTAGATACTACCTCTATCTGTCTGCCAAATTCGAAGTCCATTGCTCTACGTACGTTACGGATAGAATTCACATTTTTCACTTCACATCTGGTACCAAATGCAGTACTCCCCTTTTCTCTGATAGAAATATTGGCATCACAACGCAATGAGCCCTCTTCCATATTGCCATCGCTTACATCTAAGAAACGTACCAATTGTCTAATTTCTGTAAGCAATGCTGCTGCTTCTTCCGAGCTTCTAATATCAGGTTCGGTTACGATCTCAATCAAAGGTACACCTGCACGGTTCAAATCAACAAATGAAAATTGAGCGTCTTGGTCATGCATGCTTTTACCAGCATCTTCTTCCAAGTGGATACGATTAATTCCTATTCTTTTTTCAGAGCCATCGCCCAAACGCACATTTAAATAGCCATTTTTGCAAATTGGACTGTTGTCTTGTGTAATCTGATAGCCCTTTGGCAAATCTGCATAGAAGTAATTTTTCCTATCAAAGAAATTATACTGATTGATTTCGCAATTTAGAGCCAAGCCAATACGCATTGCTTTTTCTACCACCTCTTTATTTAATTTAGGAAGTGCTCCCGGTAAACCCAAGGAAACCGTAGAAATATGCTCATTTGGTCCTGCACCAAATGCAGCACTGTCTGAACAGAATATTTTAGATTGTGTATTTAACTGAACATGCACTTCTAAACCCGAAACGAGTTCAAAATTATCAGCTTTTTTTTCGATGTTGGATATACTCATTAATAGAAATTACTATTCTGAACGTCTTTTTTTTAACACCCAAATATAGGGATAATATGCATACTAATAACGTTTTCGGCCACATTACTTGTCCCGAATTTTCGGGATGAACGGATTAAGGACAAAATAATTAAATAAATAAAATATCTGTGTATCTGTAGTTAATGATGTATCAATTATGTAGCAAATAAAGCGCTGATTTATCACTGGCATGGTATTCGTGTAGGTTTTGACACACACAAAAACTAAATGTTATGAAACGATTAACCCTAATGTTTACGTTTGCTATAGTAGCAGCGACATTACAAACGGCCAACGCTCAAGTAAGTGTAAGTATTAATATTGGTTCTCAACCTAGGTATGGTTATTTCAATGATTATTATGCTAGACCAGTTGTTCATCGTACTTATTATGCACCAACAAGGTATGTTTATGTAGAAGGTAATAGTCATAGACACCACAAGTATTACAGATCAGTAAAAGCTAAGCGATATTATAGCACGCCAACCAACAGCTACTACCACAATAAAAAGGTTCATTATAAACATAATAACAAACACCATAAACATAGTAAAGGAAGAGATAGAGGAAGACACTAGGAACCTTAGATAACAAAAAAGCCCCGAACATTCGGGGCTTTTTTAGTTAAAATCTTTTACCAAGAGAAATACCTAATCTGGGATAACCCCTGTTAAGTGTATTTTCTCCTAATAATCTGCCTCCACCTAAAAATAGCTCTCCAATTATTCCATTACGCGTCAAGAATTTAAAACCTACAGCAACACCCAATCCAAAATTGGTAAGTGTTTTATCTTCCAATTTGGTAAAAGTATAGTTATTGGGATTGAACATATATTGCGGTTGATCTCCCGAAACAACGGAAGCACTAGCCTCAACAAAAAAACCATTAGCTTTTTGTTTTCCAAAATACACCCTGTAATACGGACTGATTATAAAATTATAGTAATCGTCATATACTGGTTTATCTGTTACGCTAATTGATGCAGCCAAACCAAAACCTTGATTATCGGCAATAATTCTCTCATAATTTACCTCTGCCAAACCAAGAACAGTATTCAACAAATTCAGTTTAATCTCATTATTACCGCCCTGACCAACTGAATCAGCTCGCTTTTGGATTTCATTATCTTTTGATTTGTCTTTCTGTGCAAAAATGTAAGTAGCGGCAAACAAAAGTGATAGCGTTAATAGAATTTTCTTCATTTTAATTTGATGATTATTTTAAGGTTATATAGTTTCAAACAGAGCGATCGACATATGTCGTAAAACTCATTTCTACTTTTTAAATACGTTACGAAAAGATGAAACGCTACGTTTTCGTGTTTTTTACTTCAAAAATGATTTTGCTTTTTCGATTGCTCTGCCCATACCTGAAGCATCTTTACCACCAGCAGTAGCATAGAAAGGCTGACCACCGCCACCCCCTTGGATTTCTTTAGCCAGTTCTCTAACAACCTGTCCTGCATTGTAACCTTTTTCTTTGACTAATTCATCGTCAATGGCTACAGTAAGTTGAGGTTTTCCATCAATAACCACTCCTAAGACTAGGAACAAATTCTGTACAGCACCTTTAACCGCATAAGCTAAGGTCTTTACTGCATCTGCATTTGGCAAATCAACTGTGGTAGCGATAAAATTCACACCATCAATATTTTGAATCTGCTTTTCTAAATCAGTTCTTAAAGAAACTGCTCTTTCTGTAATGCTTTTTTCTATCTCTTTTTTAAGTGCACTGTTATCATCAATGATCTTACCTAAAGCAGAAACAAAGTCCTTAGGACTATTTAACAAAGCTGTTAAATTTTTCACTAAATCGAAGTGCTCACGAATAACAGCAGCAGATCGTTGACCTGTAATGGCCTCTATCCTACGTACGCCTGCAGCCACTGCAGATTCAGAGGTCAGTTTAAAGAAACCAATCTGACCTGTAGCTTTCACGTGAGTTCCTCCGCAAAGTTCCTTTGAAAAATGATCATCGAAGGTAATTACACGAACGAAATCTCCATATTTCTCACCGAATAAAGCCGTTACGCCACTATCCAATGCCTCTTGATAAGGCACATTTCTTTGTTCTTTTAGTGGAATATTCTCACGAATTTTTGCGTTAACGATATCTTCAATTTGGTTTAATTCTTCATCGGTTACCTTAGCAAAGTGCGAGAAGTCGAAACGTAGGTAATCTGAATTGACCAAACTACCTTTTTGATTGACGTGAGTACCTAGAACTTGCTTCATTGCGGCATGTAACAAGTGCGTAGCCGAGTGATTGTTCTCTGATGCTTCACGTTTCTCTTCATCAATTACCGCCCAAAATTTACCTTCTAAATCTGCTGGCAGCGTATCGGTAAAATGTACAATTACACCATTTTCTTTTTTGGTGTCTGTAATTTCTACCCAGAATTGACGGCTATGGTCCTCCAACCTACCCGTATCTCCTACCTGACCACCACTTTCTGCATAAAACGGGGTTTGAGCTAATACTATTTGATATTGCTCTTTACCTTTCGCAGTAACCTTTCTATACTTAACTATCTCAGTTTCTGTTTCCGTTAAGTCGTAACCTACAAATTCAGTTTCTCTGTCTTCGTTTACGATTACCCAATCTCCAGTATCAATAGCAGTAGCGGCACGAGAGCGATTTTTTTGTTCCTCTAATGCTTTATTGAAACCTTCCATATCTACAGAAAGACCTTTTTCACGAGCCATTAAATCCGTTAAGTCTATCGGAAAACCGAATGTATCGTATAGTTCGAAAGCAAAATTACCGTCTATTATTTTACCTCCTTCGTATTTTTCAAAGCGTTGAATACCAGTAGCCAAAGTTCTTAAGAAAGAAACTTCTTCTTCCAAAACAACTTTTTGAACGAAATCTTTTTGTAAAAACAACTCGTCAAAAACACCATTAAATTGTTCAGCTAATACTGGTACCAATTGATTTAAGAACGGTTCTTTTAAATTCAAGAAAGTATAAGCGTAACGCACCGCTCTACGTAAAATACGACGGATTACGTAACCAGCTTTATTGTTAGAAGGTAACTGACCATCGGCAATGACAAATGAAATAGCACGAATGTGATCTGCCATTACACGCATCGCCACAGCTTCGTTCCATCCTTTCTCTCCTGGTTCTGCACTGCCTACATATTCAAATCCAGATTTTGCGGAAATAAACTGAATCAACGCTTGAAAAACATCGGTATCGTAGTTTGAAGTTTTGCCTTGTAATACACGCACTAAACGCTCAAAGCCCATCCCCGTATCTACGTGTTTAGCTGGAAGCGGTTTTAATGAACCATCTTTCAAACGGTTAAACTGCATGAATACGTTGTTCCAAATTTCAATTACCTGAGGATGGTCGGCATTTACCAGCGACTTTCCTTTACCGTCCGCACGCTCTTCAGCGGTACGGCAATCCACATGGATTTCAGAGCAAGGACCGCAGGGTCCCGTATCGCCCATTTCCCAGAAATTATCTTTCTTATTGCCTAAAACAATGCGATCTTCGGGTACAAACTGCTTCCAAAGGTCATAAGCTTCTTGATCTTTCGGTAACCCTTCTTTTTCATCGCCCTCAAAAACCGAAACATATAATTGATCTTTAGGAATTTTATACACTTCTGTTAATAATTCCCAGCTGCATTCTATGGCTTCTTTCTTGAAATAATCGCCAAAGCTCCAGTTGCCCAACATTTCGAACATGGTATGGTGATAAGTATCTATACCCACCTCTTCCAAATCGTTATGTTTACCAGAAACACGTAAGCAACGTTGTGTATCTACCACACGAGGGTATTTCACAGCGGCTTCTCCTAAAAACAAGTCTTTAAATTGGTTCATCCCGGCATTGGTAAACATCAAAGTAGGATCGTTTTTAACCACAATTGGCGCCGATGGTACGATGTGATGTCCCTTGCTTTTGAAAAACTCTAAAAAGGTCTGTCTTATTTCTTTCGCTGTCATTTTTATATAGGTTTTAGGGATTAGGAATTAGGTATGAGTGTATTATATGACGTAAACTTATATATAATCTTTAACTCATAACGCGTAACTAAAAACCCTTATTTTCTTTGTGTCTTAGTGGTAATTTTTAATGAGGAACAAAATTATAATTTTATTGTGGTTTTCTGCTAAAATCGGTTTACATTTGAACACTTTAAGTAAAATCTATAATCGTTTAATAATCAGTATCAAACATGCCATACAAAGAAAGAGAAATCAATAAAATGTATTATACCATGGGCGAAGTGACCGAAATGTTTGATGTGAATGCTTCGCAAATCAGGTTTTACGAGAAGGAATTTGAAGTACTGAAACCGAAGAAAAACAAAAAGGGAAATCGTCTTTTTACTCCAGAAGACATCGAAAACCTTAAGATTATTTTCCACCTAGTGGATGATAAAGGCTTTACTTTGAAAGGTGCTAAAGACCACATGAAAAGCAACAACGGTGAAGTGAAGGAAAATCAAAAAATCATTGATTCACTGGAACGTTTAAAGGGTTTTCTTTTGAAATTAAACGAGGAAATCTAAGTAGCTAGAAAGTCAGATGTTAGAAGTCCAAATCTATCGCATATCATTCTGTCATTTGCTTAATAGTTCATTGCATAAAATTGATTTACTCATTTAGTCATTTATCATTAAACATATTTCACTAAATTGGCCATACCAAACAGCCTATGCACAAAATTTTACTAGCATTTATTCTATCTTTTTTTATCACCGATGCCTATTGTCAATACAATCAAGGCGCAAGGTTAACAGCTATGGGTAATGCCAGTGCTGCAGTAAATGATATTTGGAGTTTAAATGCCAATCCCGCCGGAATTACAGGAGAAAAGTCTCCCATCGCTGCTTTAAACTATGCCCGTTATTTATTTGGGGATGAACTTAGTGAACAAAGTTTTGCTTTTGTTCTACCATTCAATAACAACTTTGCAGGAGTTAGCATTAATCGCTATGGTATCAGTGAATTTAATGAAATCAAAGCTGGATTTGGATTAGCGAAAAAATTTGGAGAAGAATTATCGATAG
Source organism: Flavobacteriaceae bacterium PS02338 (assembly GCA_029959615.1). Classification (GTDB taxonomy): domain Bacteria; phylum Bacteroidota; class Bacteroidia; order Sphingobacteriales; family Sphingobacteriaceae; genus Pedobacter. The sequence goes on from JASCOD010000002.1 coordinate 609,255, forward strand.
GTGTGAAAGCTAATTTCCATCAAATTAAAATTACGAACTACGGTAATACCACTACCTTTTCTGTAGATGCTGGTGTAAATTACGCATTGAGCAAGCAAATTGGTTTAGGTGTATATGTTAACAATCCGTCTTCGCAAAAATACAAATCTACCAATGTAGAGACTTATATTCCTACTGCTGTTCATCTTGGTGCTACCTATACTCCTTCAAACAAGCTTGTTTTAGCAGCAACTGTTTCAAAGGATTTTGAAAGGAAATTTGATGTTGGCGTAGGTGTAGATTACAAATTTTACGAATTATTAAGCTTACGTGGTGGTTTAAGTGCCAAACCATTTAAGCAGTACTTTGGCATTGGCTTAAATTATCAAAAATTGATTATGGATATTGCGGTAGAAAGCCATCCGCAAATTGGTTATACTCCTCAAATTGGTCTGTCTTATGCGTTCTAAGTTATTATTATTAGCTGCTTTTTTGCTAATTGGTTTCGCAGCAAAGGCACAAACACAGGAAGACCAATTAATTAAGGACTTAATTGAGAGTATTGCAGAAAACCTACCGGAAGATTATGATCTTTCTGAACTGCAGGATCGTTTAACTTATTACCGTAAACATCCTATTAACCTGAATGGTACCAATGCCGAGGAATTGAAAACTTTGGTTTTCCTATCTCCTCTTCAGATCAGTAATTTATTTGAACACATTAGGAAAAACGGTAAACTTATTGATCTATTAGAGCTGCAAAGTATCCCTGAATTTGATTTAACAACCATTCAGCGCTTAATGCCATTTGTAACATTGGATCAATCTGCAACTGCAGATAGGATTACTGCCGCCAACTTAGCAAAATATGGCAACAATGATTTAATTGTACGTTATGGAAGGGTAATTGAGAAAACCAGAGGCTATACTGATTTACCCGGAAGCAGGTATTTGGGCACGCCAGATCGTTATTTATTTAGGTATCGTTATACGTATTCAAATCGTGTTTCTGCTTCTTTGGTATTTGAAAAAGATGCCGGAGAATATCTTTTTAATGGTCCAAAACAGAGACCTTTCGATTTTATGTCGGGACATGTGGCCATATTAAATACAGGCAGATTTAAGAAGATCGTTCTAGGTGATTACACCATGCAATTCGGTCAGGCGCTAACACTTTGGTCGGGCTTTGCCTTTGGAAAATCTCCAGATATTACTGGCGTTGCCAAGCGAGATGTTGGCTTAAGGCCTTATACCTCTGCCAACGAATTTGCATTTTTACGTGGTGCGGCCACAACTGTAACGATCGTTGACAATATTGACTTCACTCCTTTTGTTTCTCATCGTAAATTAGATGCCACTTTAGGTACCAATGCAGATGGTCAGCAAACTGTGACCACTATTAACGAGACTGGTTTGCACAGGACGCAAAATGAAATCAATAACAAAAACAGTACTGAGCAAATTGTTTATGGTGGCGTTTTACAATATAGAACTAGCGCATTAAGTATTGGTGCCGTAGCTTATCACACTTCCTTTAACAAGTTATTTGTACCGGGATCTAGTTTGTATCAGCAATTTAATTTTGCGGGGAAAGATCTCACTAATGTTGGTGCACATTACAGCTATACCTATAAAAACTTCTACTTCTTTGGTGAATTTGGTAAAGCTTTAGATGCTGGTTTGGCGTACGTGAATGGTGCGTTGGTAAGTTTATCTCCCACTGTTTCGGCCGTAGTTTTACATAGAAATTATCAGAAGAACTATCATAACTTTTTTAACCAGGCAACAGCAGAAGCAAGTGAAGCATTTAATGAGAAAGGTTTTTACGCAGGTTTAAACATCAATCCATCTAAGGTTTGGAGTATCCAATTATATGGTGATTACTTTAAGTATCCTTGGCTCCGTTTTAGAGTAGATGCACCATCTGATGGCTATGAATTCCTGGGTCAGGTTACCTACTCTCCAACAAAGACTTTCAGGGCTATTTTGAGATTCAAATCTGAGGTTAAACAACAAAATACTGCGGAAACAGTACCATTTAATTATTTGGATGATGTAAAAAGAGAAAACTATCGTGCTGAAGTAAAATGGGCTTTAGGTAAATCTTTTGGCTTTGGAAACCGTATAGAGGTTGTACAATTTAAAAAGGGTGCTGGTAATTCGGAGTTTGGTTATTTGGCTTATCAAGATGTGAGTTATAGCCCTCTTTCTTCTCGACTTTCGGGAAACATTAGAGTAGCTTACTTTAACACCGCTTCTTACGATAGTCGTATTTACGCTTATGAAGATGATGTTTTGTATAATTTCACCTTTGGCCTGTATAATGGAAAAGGTGTAAGAGGCTATGCCAACCTCAAATATAGATTGGCTAAGAGATTGGATGTTTGGGGTAGATATGCACTTTATAATTATGATAACGTAGAAACTGTCGGCTCTGGCTTAGATGAAATCCAAGGAAAAATGAAGTCTGAGATGAGAGTTCAGTTGAGGTATCAGTTTTAACTTAGGGGTCAGGTATCAGGGATTAGTTGATAGCTCATGGAACATAGAACTATTGACTATTAAACATCAACTGTAACCAATTATCAATTAGTCGTCATCAATGACCAGTTAACAAATGAACTAATGAACAATTAAACTAAGATTTGATATTCAAAGCGGAAATAGTATTCGTCAAGATACTTTTGCCGTTGATAGGCGGCATCATCTTGGGATACTATTTTCAGAATGAACACCAATTAAGAGTATCCATAATAGTTTTAATTTCCTTAATAACCCTACTAATTTTAGTTAATACGCTGTACAAGAAAATTAGAGGCTGGAACTACAAGAAATCTATCGGTTCACTGTATTACCTGCTATTTTTCACCTTAGGATTTTTCCTCACCTTATTCCATACTGACCTAATACGTACAGACTACTTCGCTAAAACGGAATATCAGCAATTAAAAGTATGGGTAAACGATGAACCTCAACAAACCAATCATATCCTTAGATTTGAAGTCACGGTAACTGAGGGATATCATAACCAACAGCCTCAGTCTTGTTCGGGGAAGTTACTTGTAGCTCTTAAATTGGATAGCCTATCTCCTGTTCAGCTCAATTATGGCGATGAATTGCTAATTTCTGCTTATTATTTGCCTGTAGAGCCACCCTATAATCCATCTGAATTTAACTTCAAAAAGTGGTTGGCCTCGAAGAACATCTATCACCAAACTTTTATAAAGCAAGAACAGCTCGTTAAGCTAGCCAGCAACAAAGGTTATTCGATAGTTAAATATGCTTTGGATACCAGAAAAAAGCAAGTTGAAATTTATAGACGCTTGATTAAGAATGACGAAGCTTTTGCCGTAGCATCGACATTAATTTTAGGCTATCGAGCCGATTTAAGCAAAGAGACATTAGCGGCATATAGCAAAACGGGAACTATCCATGCACTTTCTGTCTCCGGAATGCATGTTGGAATTATCTATATTATGCTGAACTGGCTACTTAAGTTTTTAGATAGAAAATCTATTGGCCGACTGTTTAAAACCTTACTTATTTGCTTTCTGGTTTGGTACTATTCACTAATCACTGGATTTTCTCCCTCTGTATTAAGATCAGCCATTATGTTAACAGCGTTCATCTTGGCCAAGCAATCTAAACGAAGTACAAACAACTATAACGTTGTTTCTTTTACTGCAATAGTATTACTCTTCCTTAACCCTTTTGTAATTTGGGATGTAGGCTTTCAATTATCTTTTTTAGCAGTTTTCGGTTTAATCTATTATCAGCCAAAGATCTATAAGTGGCGGTACTTTGAGAATAAGTGGTTAGATAAATTATGGTCTACAGTAGCCATGAGTTTAGCAGCACAGTTAGCCACATTGCCATTGAGCGTTTATTACTTCCATCAGTTCCCTGTTTATTTCATTATAAGTAATTTATTTATCCTAATACCTATTACTGTTCTAATGTATGGAGGCATCGCTATTTTATTGTTCAAAGCTTATTTCTTAGCACCAGTTTTCGAATGGTTAATTAATTTTACCAATGCTGGGTTAAAATGGATCGCCAATCTACCCTATGCCGGTATTACAGAGATATGGCTAAATTCTTGGCAACTCTTGTTGATGTGTATTTTCATTGCTACTATCACTATAGGATTTAATTCTTACAAAGCTAAGTATGTATTATTTGGTCTAGCAGTACTGCTTGTCTTACAAATGAGTTTGAGCTTTCAAAAGATAGCTTCTGCAAAACAAAATGAAGTTATTTTATTCAGCTTACGAAAAAACTATGCTGCTGCTTTTATTGATGGAAATGATTGTATCTTACTTAGTGATTTGAGAAAAGACGAAAAAAGTTTCGAGTTCTTCGTTAAACCACTGCTAGACCAAAAGCACGTTGATCAAATCCATTTTATAAAATGGGATGAAAATTATCGCACCAATAACTTTATCAAGCAGCATTCGCAGCTCATCTATAAAGGCAAAACCTTTTTATTGATGGATGAAACTTTCAATTATAAAAAAATATTGAAGCCATTGAAATTCGACTTTATATGGATGCACAATAGTCCGAAACAGAAAATGACCAATTTAATTCAGGAAATCAGATTTTCTAAAGTAATAATTGATGCCAGCAACAAAGATTATATCATTTCTAAGTTTGAGCATCAAGCTAATCTATTAAATTTGCCTACTTACATTTTAAAAAAGAGAGCAGCCGTAACGCTTAACCTTAATTGAGTATGGAAAATTCATTAGTGCAATATCATGTTGATCATCGCATAGCGGAGATTGTAATCAACAGGCCAGAAAAGAGAAATGCCTTAAATCCAGACCTAGTTGCTGCTTTAACTTCATCGTTTTTAAAAGCACAGGCCGATGACAATGTTAAGGTAGTCATCTTAAAGGCAAATGGCGACGTTTTTAGTGCAGGTGCAGATTTGGCTTATATGCAGCAGCTTCAACATTTTTCATACGAAGAAAACATCCAAGATTCTAATGCTTTAAAGGAGCTTTTTGAAACGATCAGAACCTTATCCAAAGTAGTAATTGCGCAAGTTGAAGGTCATGCTATTGCTGGCGGTTGTGGTTTAGCAACCATTTGCGATATTATTTTTACTGTTCCCGAAGCAAAGTTTGGATACACTGAAGTTAAATTAGGGTTCGTTCCTGCAATTGTAAGTTGTTATCTGGTACAAAAAGTAGGTGAAACTCTAGCTAAAAGACTCCTGCTTAGTGGCGAGCTATTTACTGCAGATGAAGCTCTTAGATATAATTTAATCACTTATGTAACAAAGGCAGAAGAAATCAATCAAATTGTACGCGAATTTGCCTTAAATTTGAGCAGTAGTACATCTGGCAATTCTCTAACATTGACTAAGCAGCTCATTAATCAAACAAGCGATAATTGGCTCGATAGTTGTTTAAATAATGCGATTAAAGTAAATGCCAAAACCAGAGAAAGTGACGATTTTAAAAAAGGAATCGCTTCTTTTTTGGCAAAGGAAAAAATTAATTGGTAAAAAAACTATAACTAAAACAATATGATGTTTAAATCAGTAAAAACAGGCTTTTTAGCAACTATTCTAGTAGGTTCAGCAATTATTGCTAACGCTCAAAAGAAAATCTCTCAAGGAATAGTAACTTATGGGGTAGAATATTCACTACCAGCAGAACAAGCAGCAATGGCGTCTCAACTACCTAAAGAGCAAAAAGTAAAATTCAGTGGTAATATCCTGCGTATAGATATGCAACAAGGTCCAGCCTCTATTGGAATTTTACAGGATTTTGTAGAAAAAACAGGCTTAATGCTAATTGATGTGCCTATTGCGCAAATGCAGTACGCAGTTAAAATGAGCAAAGAAGATGTAGCAAAAGCTGAAGAATCTGCTCCAAAATTAAGTGATTTTAAAGCTACTGGCGAAAAGCAAAAAGTAGGTAATTACAACGCTGAAAAATATAGCTACAAAGATGATAAAGGTGGTACTTACGAATTATGGGCTACAAATGAGATCGAATTGCCAACAGGTTTTGCTGGTTCACAATTTAAAGATATTAAAGGTGCTCTAGTGAAATATACTACTTTTCAAAACGGATTAAAGGTAACGTTAACTGTTAAAAATGTAGCTGAAGACAAAGTTGGTCCATTCTCTTTAGAAGTACCTAGCGGTTACGAACTTAAAACCATGCAAGAAATTATGGCTATGCAAGGCGGAGGTCAATAAGATTTAAAGACATTTAAAAATATAATGGTAGCCCACGGTGTAAATCGTGGGCTATTTTTATGCATTTTTAGTAATTTAGCAGCCCATGTTTAAAAGTCTTATTTTCTTTGCTAGATACTTTATGCTCTGGCTACTCTATTTCGCTGTAGATAGATTTATTTTTATGTTTATCTTTCATGTAAAACTGCGAGATATACCCCTTTCTGAAAAATTTGCTACCTATTATCATGCGCTCAGATTAGATCTATCAATGACTGCTTACATTACGGTTATTCCTTTGTTGGTATACACTTTTTGGTATTTTACTAGGAGAAAAAAAATCAACTTTAGTTGGATCAAAAAATACAATGCGGTATTGATTGTACTTTTCAGTCTTATCTCTATCATCAACTTCAATATCTATCGTGAATGGGGAAGTAAAGTTAATTCTCGTGCCATAGAGTTTGCCATTCGTACACCCAACGAATCCCTAGCTTCTAGTGCTTCCTCTCCTATTTTCCTTACTTTGTTCGTATTCCTGATACTATTAGCAGTTGGATTTTACCTTAATTTCATACTGATTAGACGACAAATTGAGTTTAGCAAGACTCCAGTTTGGGCAAAATTCCTAATTACAATATTGACGCTAGGCGTAAATTTCTTGTTGATACGTGGTGGTACAGGTACTGCACCCAATTCTCAGAGTATGGCTTTTTTCTCTAACTACCAACTCTTAAACCATGCATCGCTTAATACCGAGTGGAATTTAATGTCGAGTATTTTAGCTAATAGTACCGTTAAAAACAACCCCTACCTTTATTTCGACCAAAAGCAGGCCGAGTTAGAAGTTGAAAACTTATTTAAAGTAAAAAAGGACACTACAATTTCTATCTTAAAGACTGATAGACCCAATGTGGTAATTTTCATACTGGAAAGTTTTACAGCAGATTTAACCAAGGCTTTGGGTAATGAAAATGGAATTACACCAAATTTAGATAGTTTAGCTAAAAATGGAGTACTTTTCAGTCAAATTTATGCTACGGGCAATCGTACAGATAAAGGTTTGATTGGCTCGCTTACCGGTTTTCCTACCTTGGGAACTGGAAGCATAGTAACCTGGCCAGAAAAGATGCAGAAGATTCCAGCGATTAGCCAAAAACTACATCAACAGCATTATCAAACCTCTTTTTATTATGGTGGAGAGTCGGAATTTGACAACTACAAAGCATTCATTCTAGGGCATCAGTACAAGAATCTTATTGATAGAAATAGTTTTGATCAAAAAGATATGAACTCCAAATGGGGAGCTTATGATGGGTTGGTTTTCAATAGACAATTGACAGATGCCAATTCGACCAAACAACCTTTCTTCTCTACTATTTTATCTTTAACCAATCACGAGCCTTTCGAAGTACCCGGACATTATAAATTTGGTACTGCAGATAATGCACAACGATTTAAGAGTACGGCCTTTTATACTGATTCTTGCATCGGAAATTATTTAAGTGAGGCTAAAAAGCAAGCTTGGTATAAAAACACACTATTTATTTTTGTTGCAGATCATGGGCATACCTTGCCTAAAAGTGATCATGAGATATACGAGCCTCAACGCTATCATATTCCATTAATATTTTATGGGGATGTAATTAAGGACGAATTTAGAGGTAAAAACTTTGATAAAACTGGTAGTCAGCAAGATTTAGCAGCAACACTTTTAGCACAACTGAACATCAATTCCAAAGAATTTAAGTGGAGTAAAAACCTACTCAACCCTTATGCTCGAAATTTTGCTTATTTCAGTTGGGATAACGGTTTTGGATTTATAGAAAATGGCCATACTGTTACCTTTGATAACGTAGGAAAAAGTGTGTTATATAATAGTAATGCTAAAGATGCGCCAAAAACTAACGAAATCATACTTTCTGGAAAATCTTACCTACAATCTGCATATCAACAATTCATAAATCTATAGATCGCTATGAACACGAAGAAACTAATTTGTATCATTATCCTCTCTGCTGGATTTTTATTTCAAGCAAAATCACAAAACATCAACTGGGCCAAAGATGGCAGCAGTTATTTTCAAAACTCTGGTGGGGAAATTGTAAAAATTACCCTACCTAGAGGCGAACGAACTACTATTGTTTCGAGAGAAAAGCTTTATCCAGCCAATGGTAGCGTTTCTATTGGGGTAAAGAGTTTTCAATTAAGTGAAGATGGCTCTAAGGCACTTATATTCACCAATAGTAAGAAAGTATGGCGTTACGAAACTCGCGGTGATTATTGGGTGATAGATATTGCATCTGGAAAGCTTACCAAGATAGGTAAAGATAAGCCGGCTTCTTCGTTAATGTTCGCCAAATTTTCTCCAGATGGTTCCAAAGTAGCTTTTGTAAGCGAGCATAATATCTATGTGGAAGACCTCCATACAAATGTAAATAAAGCTTTAACTACAGACGGGACCCTACGATTAATCAACGGTACTTTTGATTGGGTCTACGAAGAAGAATTTAACTGTAGAGATGGTTTTAGATGGAGTCCAGATGGGAAATCTATTGCTTATTGGCAAATAGATGCGAGGAAAATCCGCAATTTTCTGATGATTAACAATACCGACTCTATCTACTCTTACAATATCCCTGTAGAATATCCAAAAGTAGGCCAAGATCCGTCGGCTTGTAAAATTGGTGTGGTTGATATTAGCTCTGCACAAACGAAATGGTTAGCGGTTCCAGGTAGTGAGGTTCAAAACTACATTCCAAGAATGGATTGGGTGCCGAACTCTAACAACATCGTTTTACAGCAGTTAAATAGAGAGCAAAATGTAAGTACTGTTTTCTTGGCTAATACAATAGCAAATACCATCAGCGAAGTTTACAAAGAAACTGATAAAGCATGGATTGATGCTATCGACAAGTTTCACTGGATTAATAATAACAAAGAATTCGTATTGCTAACCGAGAAAGATGCTTGGGCGCATTTATATCGCATCAATATAGAAAACAAAAAGGTTACATTAATAACCAACAGTAATTTTGATGTGATTGACCTTGACCTAATCGACGAAGCTAATAACTTAGTTTATTTCAGTGCTTCGCCTAACAATGTGACACAGAAATATCTTTATAAAACCAAGCTAGATGGGAAAGGTAAATTAGAGCAGGTTACCCCGTCAGTTTTACCTGGCAGACACAGCTATTCTATCTCTCCTACAGGTGCTTTTGCATTTCATAATTACCAAAGTTCTACTATCAAGCCTGTTAGCGAATGGATGAATTTTAAAACTAACAATCCACTAACTATGGCTGGAAGTATTACCAATCAGGTTGGAAACCAAACAGCAGTTAAAAACAAAGTAGAGTTCTTTAAAGTAACTACTGAAGATGGTATTGAACTTGACGGATGGATGAAAAAGCCAGAGAACTTCGATCGTACCAAGAAATATCCTGTAGTATTCTATGTTTATGGCGAGCCTGCTTCGGCTACTGCCTTAGATACTTGGGGTGCTGGCAATACACGTCTTTATCCTGATATGGCTAAAGATGGTTACATCTACATTTCTATGGATAACCGTGGTGCTCCAGTACCAAAAGGTAAAAATTGGAGAAAGTCAATTTATAAGAATATCGGTCAGCTCAATATTCGTGACCAAGCCATGGCGGCTAAAAAATTATTAGCTACCCATGCTTTTATGGATAAAGATAGAGTTGCAGTTTGGGGATGGAGCGGCGGTGGCTCATCTACTTTAAACCTTCTTTTCCAGTATCCGGAGATTTATAAAACAGGTATTTCTATTGCACCAGTAGCCAATCAACTTACTTACGATAACATTTACCAAGAGCGTTACATGGGTACTCCTTTTCCAACAACAGATGCTTACGTAGCTGGTTCTCCCGTAACTCATGCAAAAAACCTTAAAGGTAACTTGCTATTGATACACGGAACTGGAGATGATAATGTACACTACCAAAATGCTGAAATGCTAATTAACGAATTGGTGAAATACAGAAAGACTTTTCAGTTGATGAGCTATCCGAACAGAACGCACAGCATTAATGAAGGAGAAGGTACAAGCGAGCATTTAGCTTTAACATTCACTAAATTCTTAAAAGAGAATTGCCCTCCAGGGGGAAGGTAGTTTACCTTTTTTTAAAACTTAAAAAGCCTGCTAAAATTAAAACTTAGCAGGCTTTCTTTTTATCCTATCGGTCAATATATCATCGACTGACAAAATACAAGCTAATCAAATTTTTACATTTCTCCTATCGTCGAAATGACAGCAATGATTTTACACCCAATCAATTCCCTTTTTCAATAGATTGATAGTGTTCTCTTCTTCCGTATTAGGTTGAGCTTGTGCATTGTAGTTCCACTTTGCAGTTGGTGGTAAGCTCATTAAGATACTTTCTATTCTACCATTGGTTTCTAAGCCAAACTTCGTACCCGAATCATATACCAAATTAAACTCGGCATACCTGCTGCGACGCAAATACTGCCATTCTTTGTGGAAATCGGTATAGGCCGTATCTCTATTTCTGTCAATTAGCTCTGTGTAAACAGGCAAGAAGGTATTACCCACAGCAAGAGAAAAATCGAGTAGTTGATCATAACTTAATTCTGTGTTATCAGGTTTTAATCGATCGTAGAAAATCCCCCCAACTCCCCTTGTTTCGTTTCGATGTTTAATGAAGAAATAATCATCTGCTAAGGCTTTAAAACGAGGATAAAATTCGGCTTTAAACTCATCGCAAGCCTGTTTCAAGTGATAATGAAAAAACCTCGCATCAGTTGGAATTACATAATGTGGAGTTAAATCAATTCCGCCACCAAACCAACGTGTTTGTTCATCCATTTCAAAATAGCGGATGTTCATATGGATAATAGGCACAAAAGGATTTTCTGGATGAAGAACAATAGAAACTCCAGTTGCGAAAAATTCATCGTTTTCTACTTTAAATGACTTTTTAACTGCCTCTGGTAATTTGCCGTACACTGCAGAAAAATTCACTCCGCCTTTCTCAACTACATTTCCGTGTTGTATCACTCGCGTTCTACCGCCACCGCCGCCTTCACGTTCCCACAATTCCTCGTTAAAAACGGCCTTCCCGTCTGCTACCTCCAAGCCTTTGCAAATACTATCCTGAATTTGTTTATATGCCTCCGCAACTTTATCCTTAAACATGATTTCCTCCATTGTATTTCCAAATTTAAGCTTAATGTAATGCTAAGCGAAAACGAATGTTAGATAGTACATTAGATTGACATTTTGCGGTTTAGGTAACCTCCGATGGGTTTGTGTAATGGTCTGTAGGTTATCTGGAATCCTACAGACCATTCTTTTTACCCTGCGAAGCCGTCTTTTAATGAAACGACGACCATCTGGAATGATCTGTCGAGTACTTGGAAAGGTCCGAAGGATTAATTTAATACTCTGGAGCATTCCGAGAAGGCAAGCGACCGTTCCAAAAGCGCAACAGAGCATTAAAAAAGCGCAAAATATGATTAAGGAAAGGATAATTTCCCTTAAATTAAGGCAACGGAGCATTAAAAGAACCCAGCGGAGCATTAAACAAGCAGAACGAATGGTTAAATAAGTGTTTTAGAGGGTATAGAGTGGGTTTTACGGTTTACTTATTTGGTGTTATCACTCCTTCTAAATAAGCTTCAACAAATCTTCTTTAGAGAGAGATTTAAATATAGAAGTGTCAGTTTTGATTAGGTCAGTGACCAAATCCCTCTTCTTCTCTTGCATCAGCATGATTTTTTCTTCAATTGTATCTGGACAGATCAAACGTACTGCTATTACATTTTTATGCTGTCCAATGCGGTACGTTCTATCTATAGCTTGGTTTTCTACCGCCGGATTCCACCATGGATCAATCAAATATACGTAGTCTGCTTCGGTAAGATTTAAGCCAGTTCCCCCTGCTTTTAAGCTAATTAGGAAAACTCTGTTTTCTTCCTCTTGCCTAAATGAGTTTACCACAGCTTCACGGTTTTTAGTTTGACCGCTCAAATAAGCAAAACGCACGCCACGTTCTTCTAACGCATCTTTTACTAAATTAAGCATGCCTACAAACTGCGAAAACACTAAAATTTTATGATAAGGTGCTTTGCTTTCTATTTGTTCCAGCAGTACATCCATTTTGGCCGAAGCATTTCCATAAAATGCTTCTTTGCTTAACAATGCTGGAGAATTACAAATTTGTCTAAGCTTGGTAATCCCCTGCAATACATGCATGCTGCTTTTAGTTAGCTCATCTTCCGAACGACCCATCAAATAATCTCTAATTTCATTGCGACAACTTTCATAAATCTCCCTTTGCTTCTGCCCCATCTCACAGTAGATCACCATCTCTGTTTTATCGGGCAGTTCTTTGGCCACTTGCGGTTTCGTTCTACGTAAAATGAATGGCTTAATACGCTGTTGTAATTCCTCTGCCCTTTTACTGTCTTTAAATTGATCTATGGGTACAGCATATTGTTGCCTGAAATGCTCTCTGTTCCCAAGTAAGCCTGGACAGGCAAAGGAAAGCTGTCCATACAAATCGAATGTATTATTCTCTATTGGTGTACCTGTGAGCACTATTTTATTTCTAGATTGAAGCAAGCGAACTGCTTTGTAACGCTGTGCATCAGGATTTTTAATTGCCTGTGATTCATCTAAGAAAATGTAATTGAAACGATATGCTTTCAGCCAAGCTATATCTGCCAATAAAGTTCCATAAGAAGTTAGTACGATCTGATATTTATCAAAATCTTTAAGTTGCTTTGTTCTGTTAGCGCCGTAAATGGTAGTCACTTTTAAGGTAGGTGCAAATTTCTTGATTTCTTGCTGCCAATTGAAAACCAACGAAGCGGGTACGACAATTAAATTGGTATTCTTTTCTATCCTCTCTTGTTGAGAGAGAATAAATGCCAATACCTGAATGGTTTTACCTAACCCCATATCATCGGCTAAACAGCCACCAAAATTGAAAGTATCTAAGAAGTTTAACCAATTTAATCCTTCCTTTTGATAACCACGTAAAGTTGCATTTAGTGCTGTTGGTACTGCTGTTTCGTCGATCTGCTGGAAAGCCGCCAATTTAGAACGATATAATTGTAGACGTTCTTTAGCATCGATACTGAGCAACGCCTCTTCATACAATTCTTCTACTGCAGCGTAGCTGATATTCGGAGTGCGTAGTATCTCTTCTACCATTTCTCCAGCACCAAAGTAACCTTCAAATTTCCTCAGCCATTCATCTGGTAAAAGCCCCATGGTACCATCATCAAGCTGTACAAATTTGCTTTTATTTCTGATAGATTTATGCAGGTGTTTTAAGGATACCGTCTGTTTATTAAATTGCACTTTGATTGCAGTCTCAAACCAGTCTATACCGCTAATTACCTGAATAGAAATATTTGCTTTATAAGGACTTGCTCGATTATCTTTCAAACCATTAAAGCCTAAAATAGCTATCCCTTTATTACGCCATGTTTCAAAGGCATCTAAAAACCACTCTGGCGAAAGGAAATGCTTACGATGGATATAAAAGCAATCTGCATTACGCTGCTCCGCAAATTCAATAGCTTGTTCACTAAAATAGGTATGTGTCTTGGCAATATCAGTAATAAATTGTAGCTCTCGTTCTGTATCACGCAGTATCGTGAAGAGTTGTCCTCGTTTATCTTTAGCCTTTATTTGCTTTTGCGAGATGATCGGAATTTCGAGTGCTCCGTAGCGCATTACCGGCGTAAGCAATACGTAATCTTCCGATTCGGTTAAATAGATCAACTGTTCATTTTCTAAATCAAAACCATGCTCTTCTATTTGTCTTTTTGTGGCTGGTTTAAGATAAGAGTATTTGACTTTAACTTTCTCTTCTAAGGCATTGAGGATATTCTCCTGGAAATTTTCATAAATATTACGTTCCAGTACCAGTTGGTTACGGTTCTGTTTGAAAAAATCCAGTAGAGAAAGAAAATATGGATCTTTAACGAGATATAAATGCTGTTTGATCTGTACAAAATATTGGTAACGAAGTTCTACAGTTTCTAGCGCAAAAGATTTACCATAGAGATGCAATATCCCCTCTATTGCAAATTCATCTGCTCTTTCATCCACATTGAGTTCGAAATCTGGTTGCAGTGTGGCCAAATTCACCTTTATTACCGAACTAGCATTAACCGTTGCCGAGACTTTTTCGTCATGTAGGTAAACGGGCAAATTTAAAGGATTAGCTACTATTGCCTTCAATGCTTCTATATCCGAAATTGACTGGCTTTCCTGATATTGGTTTTTAAACTTGCTCACTGCCGCAAAAAATTTTAACTCTTGCTGGTCTTCGGTCTTCCAAATTAGATCTAATGGGTCTATACCTTGAAAAGGGTTTTTCAATTTCCCCTGCTTGGTTTGCTCGGCGCTTACTAATTCTATAACCAAATGTCTGTAATGCCTATGTCTGCTAAATATCAGTACTAAGTTTGCAGCTGTGGTTTGATGTGTTAAACTATTGGGCTTTTTTTTTATGATGGGTAATAATTTATCATAATTGAGCTCACGTTTTATTTCATCTTCTTTTACCTGCATTCGTGTTTCTTATTGAGCAATAAAGATAATGCTTTTGACTAGCACATTAATTAACAAACATTTCATTGTGCAATCTTCCACTAATAATAGTAAATGGACGGATGTAGGTACAGTAACCCTAAAGCAACAAATGGTAATTCTACAACACGCTTAGATTATAGTTTTACTGGTGGTGTAGGTGTAGGTAGGTAGATTTAGATGGAACTACTACTTATAGTGATCCTGTAATTGCTAAAAAGTAAAGCCGTTGAAGCTTTTTTTATCAAACACAAATGTCATGTTGAGCTTTCCGATAAATCGGAACAAGTAATCGAAACATCTTTTAAGAGTAATCTTCGACAAGCTCACACTGACAAACAAAAAAAGACGAAATTTAAATAGTTTCTAACTAGCGTAATAAATAAAGCCCAACATAGTGCAACTTATAGAAGTTAAGGTTTTGTTACTTTAAAGACCAACCTATCTTTTTTATCAAACTTAATAGGAACTGTTGGATCAAAATGAGGAATACCGACTGTCAATTTTATCAAACCCTCTCCCATAACCAAACTGTCTTTCTTCATTAAAAAAACTACAGGTTTACGTTTCCATTCTAATTGGTAATGTAAATAATGGAACTCACCTATTAATGTATCTCCTTTTACAACTCCCTTAACTTGTCCCGAATCAACATTGTCACCTCCGTTACCAATTCTTAAAGAACCACTAAACATTTCCTTTGATTTATTAATAATCGCAATAGCGCTGTCACCCTTGTGAAAAGCGACATATTTGATATAGGTAAGTTGAGTGGGTTTATGAGATTTTCTGCCACAGCCTATAAATAATATTGATATAGAAAGAAAAAGACACTGCATGATGTTCGATTTAAAACTTGCCATGATGCGAAAATACGGCAATAATATTATAAATGTGGAGATTAACAAGATAAGGTAACTATACTTCTTTTAGGTTTATTAATTGAAAGTAACCTATACTTAAAAGTAAAGCAATAGAAAAACATCATTTCCATGCAATTCTATTTATTTAGTTTGTAGATTTCATTACAAACAATTTCAATTTCTTTAATACTTTCTGCTCTTGCAAATAAATGTATATAGTGTTTCTCATTATTTACATCTGTTAGTTCAATAGGCTTGTTTATAAATTCCTTGCCATTATCTTTATTGAACATTGTCTTAAATAACAAACTTCTATATTCTTGTGGAGTAAGATGCTGATGTCTTTCACCTCTCTCTATATGCTTATTATCACAATATGAGTATAATATAACATCGTTTTTGACAAGAAATGATTTAATGTGCGTAGTGAAAGTAAATAATGTTTTTGCGTTATTAATACCCTTATAATCTTCAATAGCTATTACAACTTCAATGATTTCCTTTGTTATTGTATCAGGTAACTGGATACTATCGAAGCTTGAAAATCCTAAAACATATTTATGACCTTCTACGGAATTAATTGTAATAGACTTGTTTATAGACATTAAACAAACCTATTTTACTTGGACTTTTTGGCTTTATTTTTCGACAGCAAATCTCTAACTTTAGCTTCCTTATCAGCTTTAAGCTTATTCACCAAGGTTAAGAAGTCTTGAGAATTGTTTTTGATATGTAATGTCTTTAGTGTCATTATGATACAAATATAAATATTAAATAAATATCAAACAAAAAGACTGCCCGTTTTAATTTACTTTTTTATTGTATCTAAAGCAATTGTATCTAGGTGGGTACTGTCTACAGCTTTGATATCCAGACTATCTGAAACTGCTGGACTATCCAATGTAAGGCTATCGTTTGAATTGCTCGAACGATCTGAACTACAGGCTGTCCATATTAGTCCTACTGAAGCTATTAATAACAAATATTTCCTTTTCATAACAAATTGAATGAGTTAAACTACAGCTATAACAAATCTAATTCAAGCTTGTTCTGCACTAACTCATTTTTTAATAGCTGCCAAATAGCCGGATACTTCTAAAAGATTCAAAGGTTGCTCTCCCCAAGATGGCAAATCAATCTGCTGCTTTAAATCAAGTTGTTTGATATGAATTAAAGATTGCTCTAAGTTCTGTTCAATTATACTAGTGTCCTCTTCTGAAAGCAAGCTACTTCCTTGCTTTTGCAAACCTGCCAATGTCGCTGTAAGTACATTAAATTGGTAACTAAAAAGTTGAACGCGTTTAATTAGCGACCAGTTGAACTGCTTTTTCAAAGGCTCTTTTTGTGCCGCCTGTATGGCCTCGCTCAATGCTGATAAATGCTGGTGGCTTGATTTCCTTGCTAATCTTGCTTGGTGAACAGCATCCAAATCATGAGGTCTCAACTTAACTACAGCTTTGAAATAACGTAAATTGGCTTCAACTACTTCGTTTATTAAATGGCTCAATCTAGGAGCATTCCATATAGGAAATACAAAAGTGGCTCCCAAACATAACAATACGCCAATAATGGTAAATATAGCTCTATCGGATACTAATTTCCATAAATTACCATCATAAACATTTAGACATAAAATTACAGCTACCGTAATGCAGAGAGCACTAACGCTATAAGCTATCCTGTTGAAAGCGAAGAAACCAAATAAACCGATGACGCTCACTATCAATTGAAAAGGAATAGCTGTATACTGGCTTAAACACCAACCAATTAGTAACCCAATAGCTGTGCCGCCTATACGCTCGGCATTGCGTTTCATAGTTTGTCCGTAACTAGGCCTACTTACAATTACCATCGTTAACAACAACCAATAGCTATAATGCTCTTTAGTTAGCCAAGTAATTAATAACATAGCAACCAAACATAACGCAGATAAACGTAAGGAGAAGCGAAATATAGATGAACTTAATGAAAGATGATTTTTTATGGCATTTGCTTGTACTGGTGTAAGGGTTAAAAAATCTTGATAACGTTCAGTATCTTCCTCTAATTGGTTAGCAGCTTTAGTTTGATGAATAGAAGTGATCAATGTATAAATCTCATTGAGATTGGCTATAATTTGTTTCAATAGCGTAGTTTTTCCCTTCTCTAGCGTATTGGTTTTTAAAATTAATGTGGTATGTAAATCTTCAAATTGAGTGATAAACAATGGATGCCCCGGCTTAAGCAGTAAATTAGCCAACATTTCGATACTCTGCTGAATAAGTGGCAGCACACCTGTATTTTCGAATTGTTTACGTAAATAAGGATAGTCGTAATGTACAGCACTTACTTGTTCATACAAATCAATCAAATTAATAGATTTTTCTAAGAACATTCCAGCTTTGGTATTCAATTGGCGGATTGCTTTACGATCGCTGAGCAACAACTGCCTCATCAATTCGTGACTATTTGCCAGTTTTAAATGTAGGTGCATATTATGCTGGTTAAATCCCGACAGGCTTACCTCTGGATTATAACCTTGAGCCCTTAAGCGCAATAATGCAGCAGTTTCTCGCTCTGTTTGTGCAATTGCTCTGCGTAAAGATCGATATGGAAATACATAAATTTGTGTTAAGCTAATGAGGTAATACCAAACGCCGCCCCAAAAGATATAATTGCCGTAAAGTAGGACATCTTTAGGTTTTAATCCAATGGTAAAAGTAGCAAGGATAATTCCCATTAAGCCTATGGCTGCCATTCGTTGTCCCATTACTGCCGACATAGTCAGTAGAAACGTGATCACAACCACAACTACAATCATTAGCAAAGGAATTGTCGTACTCCAAGCTGTTAATACAGCGACCGCAGTAAAAATGAGTATACTGATCCAAGCTGCTTTAAATTTATCACTACGATTACCTGGCAGGTCAGTCATGCAGATCATTAAGGCACCAATGCCTACTCCTATTCCTGTTGTAGGCCAGCCTAAATTGTAAAAGACAACGATGGGCAATATTACAGACAAGGTATTGCGCAGGGCGTCTACCGTGTGTTCGCTAGTAAATAAGCGCTTTATTACTAATAATAAATTCTTAAAATAGTACCACATTTTCGCCCGCAAAGGTAAGATTTTTAGTGGTCAGTTTTCAGTAGTTAGGTATCAGTTACTACATACAGTTTTGGTAATTGGTTCAACTGGTTCAGTTGTTCTTTAGTCATTAGTTTTTTGGTTCGATCTGTTGACGTCAATTAGATGTATTCTGTTCTTACCTGCTTCATGTTTCCTTCGTGTCTGTATCGTCTCTGCTTCGACTTTTCTTCGGGAAAATATCAATTTCGTAGAACTTAAAACGACTATCTCTAGAAGTTGAGTAGAGCTAAACCCCAACCATTCACGAATTAGTCATGGACTATTCTCGGACTTAACCTAAACACAAGTCGCTATAAGGTCGCTATAAGGTCACTATAAGGTCGCTATAACTCTATAAACAAATAGTGGTTTTAAATCTAGTACTGTGCCTGAATTGGCAAAAGATGTTATTAGCTTAAAGATAAGCAAATTATGGCAAATTACAGCTTATCCGCAGATTTATCAGCTATTAAACACTCATTCCCACTACCTAACCTCGGTTCCTTATTTCTAGCTAACTCTTACTTTTTCCCGCAGATTTTCGCTGATGTAAACGCAGATTTATTAACTAATTAGCGCTGATTCCTAATACCTGATTACTAACCACTTACTAAAAATTAAACTTACCTTGATATCTTCGTAGCGCTTCGATGTAATAGTAATCTGCATAGTTAATAGGCACATCAATCTCAGAATTGTTAGGACGATGCCCTGTACTGTGTTCTAAAATAAAGCCGTAGTTATTACCGATTTTACTGGTGTAAGCCGTGCTTAAAGAATGTAGAATTTTATCTGCCGCTGCTTTGTAGCTTTTTGATTTTTTGCTGTATTTCGCTAACTCATACAAGGCTGATGAGGTAACGGCAGCTGCTGATGCATCTCTAGAAACATTTGGTATTTTCGGGTCGTTATAATCCCAATATGGAATACCATCTGCAGGGGTGCTTTTTTCATTAAGAATGTATTGAGCAATGGCGTCTGCTTGAGCTAAATAAACTGGATTTTTAGTGTAGCGATAGCATAAGGTATAGCCGTATAATCCCCAAGCTTGTCCTCTAGCCCATGATGATTCGTTGGCATAACCTTGTGCAGTAGTTTTCTTGATGACCCCACCTTCGTTTACATCATAATCTACTACGTGATAAGAACTAAAATCTGGTCTGTAATGATTTTTAATAGTGTTATCTGCATGAGTAATGGCTATTTTATAGAAAGACGAATCGCCAGTAAACTTAGTTGCCTCAAATAACAGTTCCAAGTTCATCATGTTATCGATAATTACTGGATAATCCCATTTATTTTTACTGTGGTCCCAAGATCTGATCACTCCTACTTTTGGATTAAAACGTGTAGAAAGCGATTTAGCCGCTTGAATAATTACGGAACGATAGACAGTATCTTTAGTGACACGGTAGCCATTACCAAATGGACAATAAATCATAAAACCCAGATCGTGTGTACCAGTATTGAACTGTTCTTTTTTGATGTCTTCGGTATATTTTTTTGCTAGATCTAGCCATTTTCTGTCTTTGGTATATTCATAGAAATACCAAAGTTCGCCGGAAAAAAATCCGCTGGTCCAATCTCTTGAAATAACCATTTTCAGTTGTCCATTTTCTACAGTACGTGGAGATACTAAATTAGGTTTAACTTTTCTGGCTGAGTCTACATTTCTGATCAATACGTCTGTTTGTTGGGCAGCTATTTTAAATGCTTTGGAAACATCTATTTTTTGCGCCTGTACTGCAATTGCAGCAAATAGAAGTGCCGCAGTAATTTTTAGTTTCATATGTTTATTATTTTAATAATTTTAGTTTGATAATTACTTTTTGCATAGTGATTGATAGATTGCTAATACCCATCCAAAGATTTCTGCATTAAAGTCGAAATGACAGAAAATTCATTTATTCGTTCTATCTGCCAATTGTTTAATATACAAGGATGGTATTACGATCACATTACTATTTAAAAGTTGCCAGTTGCCATCAGGTCGGCCTTTCAGTCTACCTTCACTCTTTTCTGCTTTAATTCCAATCGCATAGTTGTTTCCACTTACGTAAGGATTTTGTAGTGTAACCTTTCTAGCTTGGCAGTTCCAAAGTACTTGAGTTACGCCAGCCCAACCATGTCCTGTTCCCCAGTTACCTCGATCTTGTACATTGATATCACCATCTGTAATAATATTATCGTAAAGCGTGCCTATAGCCCAACGGTGGTGTGGACCAATATCCGCCTTTGCGCTAGTTGCTTTACAATTATAGAATACGTTTGGTCCAGCAACTTTGGCACCAGTTACATAATCATGTCTACCTTCCTCCGCAACACAATCTCTAACCAAATTTAATTGACCATCGTTATTGAAAGAATATCTCCTACCTCCTTCTATTTTAGATTTTGGAGCTAAAGAAGTGCAATTCTTTACGGTTACCTGTTTGCTGTAAGTAGCTAGATTTACACAAGAAAAACCAAAATATTTACTCGTTACATTACTTACCCAAGCGTTTTCTACTCTGTTCAGCCACACGGCATCCCAGGCATGATTTTCATCGGTATCGTTTTGATAGGCTGACTCTAACAACATGTTTTCGATGCCAACCTCGCTAATCCTACCACTGAAAGTATATTTATAGATTTCTCCTCCACCATATTCTGTTTCCATAGCCATCACTACAGGATTATCGACTGATATTTGATTGCCTTTTATCGCGGTAATTTTTCTTTCGAAATACAGATTGTAATCCTCCGCTTTCCATTGTAAGGTACCATCACGTGCTTCGATTTGATCCATCTTTAAATCTTGTATCCACTTTGTGGTACCCGGACGGAAAATAACAATATCATCTCCTACATTAAAGCCATCCACTTTGTCAACCGTAAATGATTTCGTTCCTACTGGAACATAGCTAGTTGTAATTTGAACTCTGGTTTTCGGGATTTCTTTAGGTTTACCATTGCCATTTATACTGATTAACTTACGCTGTCCTATTCCTGTCGCAATCAATCTAGTTGCAATTCCTTCTCCCCTCAACACAATTCCACTAGCGGTGATGTTGATACTTCCTGGGATTTCGTAGGTTCCTTTTTTCAGCAAAATTGCTCCTCTTATGCCATCCTTATTTAATGGCAATTTGGCTAATTCATTAATAGCTTCTTGTATTTGCAGCTGATCATTAACTCCGTTTGGCGATAATTCTTTTACTACTTTAACCAAAGGGATTTCTTTATTACCTTGATGATAACCCACTGCACTAAAATCTGGAATAATATCTCCCTTTGCGTCAGGTAAATAAGTTAACCTACCATCTTTGGCAAGCTTTATTAAATTAGATTGCCATTGCTGCGCCGATACCATTGAAAATGATACGGAAAGAAAGATGCCAGCAAGTAAAGCAGATTTGATGTTCATCTTATAACCAGATTATTGGATGTCTAATTGGTAAATTCCTGACTACTTCTTCGTTAGTTGGTTTTAAATCTAAGCTTTTCCATGTATTAAACCATGTGTGTTCGCCGAAGTAGTTTGCTCCGAACAATAAAAATGGCTGAGCTACTGGCCAGTTTTCCCAAAACATGATATCTGGTTTCAAAGGCCATTTCGACTTGTTTGCAACGTAAGTATAAAGGTAATCTAATCCTCTTTTAATTGAGCGACCATCTGGTGTTTGATAGGTCCATAGGTTATCTTTTGGTGTAGAAAGGATCTGGCAAAGCATCACCATCGCATCAAGATTAAAAATAGAATAGCCATAAGCTTTGGTGCGAGCTAACTCTAAGGGAAAAGCGCCGTCTACAGCCATTTGATTAGGCAACAACACATTTTTATATCTTGATCTTAACGAAGATAACATTGGTTGATCATTTACTAATTTAGCAAATGACGCTACTTGCATTGACCAAGTGGTACCATGGTTATTCTTCGCATTTTTCTCTGCTATTCCATTTTTACTGGTATTTAACCACAGGATGTAATCGGCAAACCACTTTTTGATACTTTTCAAGCTTGCTTTATCAAATGATTTTGCTTGTTCCATTACGATGATACCTTGCGCCACTTCCATTAAATGTATGGTATCGATAATACCAATTCCCCTACCGGTATATAAACCTTTGATAGCTTGCGCATAAGCTAAGTTTGGGTTCATGAATGTTTCTTGATTAACGAACCAAGCTTTCAAATGTATCAAAGCCTGTTTTACATATTTTTCATCACCCGTAATTTGATATGCCGATGCTAGTGCACCAACGATTTCACTGAAGCGAATCATCGCATAACGATGTGCTACAAAATTATTAGGATTTGTTTCCCCATCTCTGTTTACATAAGGACCATCGGGATTAGCTGGATTAGGCCACCAATAATCACCTTCTGAAAAGAAATCATGTTTACCACCTGCACTACGAGGAGAACTTTCTGCAGTTACCGTAATTGGCTTTTGTTGCATTGCCCACTCAGCTTCTTTTAAAACCTGTACTTTTAATATTGCAGTGGTTTGTACCCTAAATTTGTTTTGAGCAAAAGTAGCACTAAATGTTGCAATGTAAAGCAATATGGTAAATAGCAGATTTCTCATGATTTTCAATTGTTAACTCATCAGTAAAATTTGATAAAGACACTGAACTTTAGGTTAATAGTTACACATTGGCGAGGACGCCAACGTGTGATTCAGAAAATTATATCCTATTTCTCTATAGTTAAAAACGCTGTTGGTAAATTCGTAGAACTCACTGCAACCACACTTTTTTTGTTATTTGTTCTTAGCTTGATGATTGCTCTTCCATTATAAAGCTGAACTTTAGATGAGCCGGTTGAAGTTCCTTGATCTTTAATTAATTCTCCATCTCCAACTAAATTGAATTTCACCTCATTTGTGGCATCTAAACATAAAACCTTATTTGCATCTAAAGCTTTTACTTCAATGGTGCTAATTCCTCCAGTTTCACTTACTTTATTAAGTACTAATTGTGTTGGTTTACTCCATTTTTCTGTTTGATATTCTTGAGTAATTTCATCGGTAATGGTCACTTTTCCTTTCTTAGCTACTACTTTAATTTGATAAGTACCTTTTTGCATAGGTACCGACCACCGCAAACCTGCTGCAGGAAAATCTTGACTATTACGTTTCTTTACACCGAAGCTTTTACCATTTACAAATAGTTCTGCTTCATCACAATTGGAATACACTTTTATCATTTTTTCTTCACCTTCGACACCCCAACGTACAGGCCAAGAATGACCATAAATATGTACCATTGGTGTGTTTGTCCAGTAAGACTGGAAGATATAGAAGGATTCCTTTTTGGTTAAATCACGCTCTACCACTCCTTTTTGATTTACATAAGGAACTGGATTTTCAGGACGAATAGGTGTACTGAAATCTTTGAATGGCCAATAAGCTGTTCCCGTTAACCAAGACATGGTTTCTTGTTCTTTCAAATGCCAATCAATCAGATTAGCAATATAACTTTCACTCCAATCACCATCTTTACTTACTCTTGCTCCACCACCATATAAGGAAGCGTCGCCAGCTCTTTCATCAGCACCGCCACCTTTTTTGACCCGCAACAATGCATTATCTGGATTTTCTGAATGACGACGGGCATGGCTATCTCCACCCCACTCTACGTGCAAGAAACGATCTGATTTATCAAACTCTGCTTTTGAAACAGCCTTGTACTCTGTGTAGATGCCACGATACCAGCCCGCCCAAATAGAAGGCGAATACACATCTACAATATCTCTACAGAAATCACAACGTCTTATGGCTGTATTTCTTGATGGATCCAATTGATGTGATAAATCGTTTAGTTCCTTCATGTAAGTCCTTATTTTCTCTTTATCGAACTCACTAAAATCGCCTGGCCAATCGTTCTCATTACCCATGCCCCAAATGATGATCGATGGATGGTTGTAATGCTGTTCAATCATATTGGTAAGCATTCTTTTACCTTGCTCCTGATAAACTGTACCACCTAAACCACCACGGCACCACGGAATTTCTTCCCACACCAAAATCCCCAGACTATCACAGAGGTCTAAAATAATACGGGATTGCTGATAATGTCCTAATCGGATAAAATTAACGCCCATTTCTTTCATCATTTTCATCTCAGTGACCATCATTTCTTCGGTCATTGCTGCAGCTACGCCAGCGTGATCTTCATGTCTATGTGTACCACGCAATAACACTCGCTTACCATTTAAGGTAAACGGTCCTTTCTTCACAAATTCGAAATGTCTGAAACCTATTTTTTGGGTGGTAGTGTAAGTTTGTGTGTTAGCGGTTAAACTTACTTTAACTTCATATTGTTGTGGTGTTTCTATTGACCACAATTTTGGCGACTTTACGTTGGTTTCCACTAATAATTCATCGCCACTAAAGTTTGTAATGCTTTTATCAGAAGTAAATATTATTTTTCCATTTGGGTCTATCAAATCAATTTTTGCTGTAGCAGCTTTTAAACCATCCTGATTTAGAAATCGAGTCTTAAGTGTTAGTTTCCCTAGAATTCCTTTAGCATCTATCGTTGCATGAGCAAAAACTTTGTCAATTGCCAATTGAGGGTTATAAATCAAGTTCAAGTACCGATAAATTCCTCCGTAAATATTGAAATCAGACAAGCTAGAAGGCATCATTTCTAAATCTCTGGAATTATCGCAACGAATAACTACCGGAATTTTGCCTTTGAACTGCGCTTGAAATAAAGGCAATTTTTTGAATGTGGCAACAGCATCGGTAATATCTGCCGTCCATTCATCGTAACCACCTACATGTTCGGCTACTTTAATATTGTGAATATAAACTTCAGTTTTTTGGCCAGCTCCTTCAAAATGCAATAGCGTTCTACCGTTTGTATAAGGATTTTCGACATTGATATTGGTTCTGTACCAACCAGGCCCCTGATAATAATTCACATCAGGATCTACTGCATCTACCGCATTAAAACAATGCGGTAAATTTACTTTCTGCCAAAATGGAAGCTCTTCTGGATTTCCTTTTCCAACAGGACGTATGGCTTCCCAAATACCGCCCAAATCTTGTTTTACGAATTCCCAGCCCGTATTTAAACGTGTAGAGGTTTGTGCTTGTATAAACTGGCTTAAACTAATTGAAAATATAAATATCAATTTCAGTCTTTTGTACATACGATCTTATTATCTGGTTAACCAATTGTAAGGATGAAGCTACAAAACCCATTCTATTTTCCAAATAGTTGCTTAATGTAGTATTTACACTATCTTTTATGTAATTAACCTAATTATTAAGAGCTAAAATTATGTCACTACTTTTTTAAAACTTCGAAAGATCAATCCTAATAATTAGTAAAAAACTAATAATCAAATATTTAGCATTATTTGATTTATATAAGCGCTTGAGTTAGATTGTAGTCATTTTATGCTAGGTTTAAATTTAAGCTTTGCAAAAAAAAAAATTCTAAAAACACGGAAACGTTTGCGTAAAGACATGAATTAGCCTATATGTTTGAGCACCCTAGCTAATTCTTCTTACTATAAAAAGCTATCAAAATAAAATAGCCGATAGATACTATCGGCTATTTACAGGATTATAAAAGTAAATATTTTAGCTCATAAAATGGTATAAGAAAACTACGTCACCGATAAATGCTGGCTTAGTTTGGTCTTTAATTTCCAATGTAGCATCTAAAACAACTTTAGTTGTACCTCTAAGGTTCACTATAGATTTCAATTTAGCTCTTAAACGGACTTCACTATCAACGGTTACCGCTTGCCCGAATTTTAGGTTTTCTATACCATAATTAATTTCCATCTTGAGATTACCTATTTTAATGATTTGCTGCCATAAAAAAGGTAATAACGACAGGGTAAGGTAGCCATGAGCAATCGTTTTTTTGAATGGACTGTCGATAGCCGCCCTTTCCGGATCAGTATGAATCCATTGGTGGTCTAAAGTTGCATCCGCAAATTGATTAATCTGTACTTGTGTAATTTTATACCAATCAGAAATACCCAATTCTTTTCCTAAATAGGTAGCAAACTCATCGTGGCTTTCTATTCTAATCATAAATGTTGTAGTAATAATTTTATAATAGTCCTTTAATGTCGGCAGGCGAATAATTAATAGATTTCAGTGTTTTATCATCACCTTTGCGATATACCAAATATAGGCCTTCAATTTCTTTAAAGTATGCTTCTACATCATCTTTTTGTTTGTAGTAAGCAATAGTTTGCTCGGCTTCTTCTACTGTTTTACAGGCTTTACTCATGTTAGAGCGATGCACTTCGTTAAACAAAGTTCTAAATTTGGTACCTAGGCCAAATTCTAAAACTGCTCCAGCCAACACATATTGCAAGTCGCACAAGGCATCCGCTACCTCAACTAAATCGTCATTTTCCACGGCTTCCTGCAATTCTCTTAGCTCTTCAGCTATTAAGTCTATCCTTAATTTACTCCTTACCTTTGATGGTATTGCTGCTTGCTCTACAATAGGGTGCTTAAAAGTTTGGTGAAACTCTGCAACTTGGCTTAATGCACTTAGATCTTCCATAGTCTACTTTTTGAAAATGCTAAGGTTTAACAATTTGTGCTGAATAACAAATTTTCTTATCAACACCAAAAGGTTTTATTCAAAGTGTAAACATTGAATTATCAAAGGATATGCTTTATTCATGAAAGTTTTGATAAATTTGAGGACTCTACATAAATAACCTCTTTATATTGTTGAAAAATTCAAGCTTTATTCCAATCAATTTTAATTTCTGGCGAAAGTATCATACGATAAAGAATTTAACGATTGTATGCTTCCTCTTTTTTATCAATCTGGTTTTATTAAGTTGTAATTCGAAGACTGATTCAAAAAACAATTTCCAAAAATATAAAAGTGATTTCCGAGAAATTGATAACCTCTATAAAGCTGGCCATCTTGTACAGGTTACTAAAAGTTTAGATTCACTTAAACCTCTCCTGTCTCATTTAGATGTTGAAAGCCTAACTTCTTATTATATATTTAGGTCTCAAGTTGTTTTTCCTAATAAAGACTTAATGAACCTTTACGCTGATAGTTTGTTGGGATTGTTCGCTGAGGAGGAAATTAAAACAGAGCAAAGAACACACTATATAAGAGCTTTGATCTTAAAAAGTGATGTTTATCTGCATTTTAAGCAATATGATAAAACACTAGAGTATTATTTTAAGGTTCGTTCGCTATTGGATAAAGGTAAAGATCCAGCTAACTATTGTGACTTCATTTCAAAAATTGCGCAGATTTATTATCTGCAGGGTAAATTTAAAACCGCTGCAAAGTTTCAGATAGACGCTTATAATGCGCTTCAGGAAACCAAAGATATCCATCCGTCTCACCTATTTTATTTAACGCAAGGAACGCTCAATAATGCTGGTTTTTCTTACGAAAGAGCTGATGAATTAGATAGTGCACTCTATTTTTATCAGAAGAATTTAAATTATATTCTTGATGCAGAGAAGAAGCAAGAGATTAATACAGACCAGATAAAGTCTGCAAAAATTGTTGCTTTAGATAATATTGGTGGTCTATATGGCAAAAAAGGAAATTATGAATTGGCACAAAATTATCTGGAACAGTGTATTGCTATTAACGATCGTGCATTAAATCCAGACAAGATTCCCGCACTCATTAAATTATCTAAAGTATACAGCAATCAGGGTAAAATACACAAAGCAGATTCTATTTTAAGTATTACCGAAGTTTTAGCTAATCAAGATACGTCTCTACCAAACCTCATTAAACTGTATAAGGCAAAAGGAGATCTGGCTCTTGAAACGGGAAATTATAAAGTAGCCAGTGAAAACCTCAAACTACATAATATTGCTTCTGACAGTCTAAACAAATTAAATAGTGATTTAAGTAAAATCAATATCGACCAAACTTTCAAATACTTAGAAGATAAACGGACACTTGAATATTTAGAGAAAATCAATCAAAATAAAACGGTCTATCTAGTAGGAGCCATAATTTTTATGCTAATGCTCTTGGTTATAGTATGGCTGGTTTTAAAAAATGCTAAACAAGCTAAAAAAGTACAGCTAAAATCTCTAGAATATAGCAAACAGTTGGAAAAGACCATGCATAACCTCGAAAATAGGAATAGAGATTATGCAAAAATGATGAAGGTAATGGCGCATGATCTAAAAAATCCAATTGGTGGAATGATGGGGATTGCTCATTTGTTGTTACAAGAAGACGAAAGCAGGTTTACAGCAGATGACAGAGAAATGTTGCAACTTATTGAAAGCTCTGGAGAGAACTCAATAGAAATGATTAACCAGTTGCTAAATTCTGGGTTGGCCATAGAAAATGAAGTATTGAAAAAAGAAAGTATAGATATCCAACAATTACTTAGACAGTGTACAGAATTACTTCAATATAAAGCAGACGAGAAAAAGCAGAAGATCATTTTTATTAGTAGTGAACCAATTATCATTTCCATTAGTAGAGAAAAAATATGGCGTGCTTTTAACAATCTAATCGTAAACGCTATTAAATTTAGTCCTCATAAAACAGAAATCATTATTGTTTTAGAAAGACTAGCCTTTGCTATTAGGGTAAAAATAATTGATCAAGGCATTGGTGTTCCAGACACTGACAAACAAAAAATATTCGAGATGTTTACTAACGCTAAGCGCCCAGGCACTGCCGGAGAACAGCCTTTTGGTATTGGTCTCTCCATCAGTAAACAAATTATCGAAAGCCACGATGGAAAAATATGGTTAGAAGATAATCCAGAAGGTGGAACTATTTTCTTTGTAGAACTACCTTTATAATTGTGGTTTAATCTGCTTGACGGCTCAACATTGCCCTGTATTTATTAAAGATATTGGTCTTAGAAACCAAACCTACATAAGCTCCCGAATAATCTACAATTGGCATTACCCATAGGTTTTCTTGCTCCATCTTTTTTAGCACTTCTTTTACGTTATTAGTTATAGAAGCAATCTCGGCAGGCATATCGGTAATGTCTGTAATAGCTATACTAGCTGTTGATTTTTCTGAAAGATGCGCCAAAATCGTTTCAATATAAACTACTCCCTTAAATATTTTATGCTCATCAACCACCGGAATTACGTTTCTTTTCGAGTTTAAAATATCAGCAATTCTGTCACTCAAAAGGTCAGTATCTTTCAAAATGAGCTGGTCTTTTTCAATCAGAGATTTTAAGCTCATCATGTTCAGAACAGTAGTATCCTTGTCTTCATGGTGCGAAAGATGTCCTGCATCAACCAATGGCTTAGTATAAATAGAATATTGACTTACGCCGCGGCTAATGAAATAGGCAATTGCAGTGGTAATCATCAAGGGAACCATTAATACATATCCTCCAGTAATTTCTGCGATAAGAAATATACCTGTTAACGGCGCATGCATTACAGAACCTAAAGCGGCAGCCATACCTGCAATAATGAAATTAGCGACATTTAATTCAGCAATACCTAAAGTATTAACGGTATAGGCAATAATAAAACCCAACATACCACCAATGATTAGACTGGGCGCAAAAGTACCTCCATTGCCGCCGGCCGCTAAGGTTACCAAAGTAGCTACAGATTTAAACATTACCGTAACCAATGCAAACATAATTACTACAAATGGTAAATCACTAAATTGAGAAAAAATACTATTGTTGATTATCGCCGTGTGGTCGCCTTTAAGCAAACTATTGATAGTGATGTAACCTTCACCATATAAACTTGGAAAAAGAAAGACTAGGAGGCCTAAAATCAACCCACCAACTACTATTTTATAATATGGATTTTTGATTTTATAAAATGAACCCTTAATTAGTTTATTCACCTTGGTAAAATAATAGGAATACAAGCCAATAACTACTGCGAGAGCTACATAAAATAGCAAAGCTTTCATTTCCCAACCTTCGGTAACCAAGAAAAAAAGTTGCTCTTTAAAAAATAATCTAGCTACAACTGATGCCGTGGCAGCAGAAAGCAGTAATGGAATGAATGCTGGTATAGAAAATTCGGGCAGTAAAATCTCGATGGCGAATACAATTCCAGCAATTGGGCTATTGAAAGCACCTGCAATACCAGCTGCTGCCCCACAGGCTAATAGCAAAGTAATTTCTCGGTAACTTAAACCTAAAAACCGTCCGATATTTGAGCCAATTGCAGCACCAGATGTGGCAATGGGAGCTTCCAAACCTGTAGAGCCTCCAAAACCAACTGTAATTGCAGCGGTTATGATTTGCGAATAGGTATTATGACCTTCTACCCTGCTCGATTTCTTTGAAATGGTATACAAGAGGGGCGTCAAACCCATCTCAAACTTTCCTTTCTTGATAAATCTTTTGACGTAGATTACCGAAAGTAGAATACCAATGGCAGGAAACAAAAGATACAGGTAGTATTTATATTGCCAATGCAGATCTGACTGAAGAAAATGCTGGATATGGTGAGTAATTCCTTTTAAAAGAGCCGCTGCTAGCCCAGCGAAAATACCTACGAACACAGCGGCAAACACTAGGAAGTTTCGGTTAGAAATTTTGCGCTGTCTATACTTATTGAGCTGATCTACAAAACTTACAAACCTTAAATACATCTTTTTCTTTAATTAAGCATCAAACTTATCTAACAATTTGAGTAGCGTTGCAAAGTCTTTTGGATATGGAGCTTCCACAAAAATATCCTTTCCGTCCAATCCTTTAAAAGTGATTTGTTTGGCGTGAAGTGCAAAACGTTTCATTATTGGTTGTTCTTCTTCATCGGTTAAACGATAACCTCTTTTAATTTTAGAAAGGAAAACAGGCTTTCCGCGATACATGATATCTCCACAAATAGCTGCACGTTGTGTAGCCAAGTGAATACGGATTTGGTGCATACGACCAGTAACTGGCTTACACTCTACCAAAGTATAGTGCTTATAATATTTTAAGGAAGTAAAGAAAGTTTCCGCTCGTTTACCCTCTTGCCTATCAATAGTTACGTTTTTATTACCGTCGTTTAAGATCGGCAAGTCCACAAATAGGTTGTCAAACTGAAACTGACCGTCAACTACAGCGTGATAAATTTTGCTCACCTTACGTTTTTCAAACTGCATCGATAAATTGCGGTAGGCCTCCGGATTTTTAGCAATCACAATAGCTCCCGAAGTTTCCTTATCAAGTCTATGGCAAATCTGTGCATCGTCCGTGTACTGTCTAGCCAAACGCAAAATATTGATTTCGCCTGCACCGGCTGCACCACGTTCATCTAACGAAGCCACAAAAGGAGGTTTATTTACAACGATGTAATCATCGTTTTCAAAAATTATAAGGTCTTTAAAACTTGGGTATTTCAAAAGAATTTTTATTTAAAGCTGCAAAAGTACGAATTTTTGGTCGGTTATTTGGCTGTTTAGAGAATAGGTTAACTGTTTAAAATGATAACTGGTTAATTGCATCTAGTTAAACTACTATCCAAAGCTGATACCTGGCACCTTATTACTGACCGCTATTTCTCTTCTAACAACTGCTTCTTGTATTCAGCTAACTTATCTGCTTCTTCCTCCGCTAATACTGGAAATTCTAATTTCAGCCCTTTTAAAGTTTCGGCAATAATTTGACTTACAGCCAGCCTAGTGTACCATTTTTTGTCTGCAGGAATTACATACCAGGGTGCATAATCGGTGGAAGTCTCATTAAACACATCTTGATAAGCATCCATATATTTATCCCACAAAGCCCTTTCCTTAATATCACTGGAAGAAAACTTCCAATTTTTAGTGGAATCTTCTATCCTATCCAAAAAGCGTTTCTTCTGTTCGTCTTTCGAGACATTTAGAAAAAACTTTAGTATGGTTACTCCATTTTCTGTTAAGTGCTTTTCAAAGTTGCGAATGCTTTCATACCTCGCCTTCCAGAAATCTTTATCTAATTTATCTACGGAAAGGTATTTAGGCAAATTCTCGCTCATTATATACTCTGGATGCACTTTGCAGACCAATACATTCTCATAATGCGAACGATTGTGAATACCTATCCTACCTTTTTCTGGCAAAGCTTTATAATGCCTCCATAGAAAATCATGATCATATTCCTCTATACTTGGCGTTTTAAAACTATAAACCTGACAACCTTGTGGGTTTAACCCAGACATTACATGTGCAATTGTTCCGTCTTTACCTGCTGCATCCATTGCCTGAAAAAGAATTAATAGTGAGCGTGTATTTGAAGCGTACAAAACCTCCTGATATTTGGCAAGTTCGTCCTTAGCCCTTTCTAATTCCTCTTTACCCGCTTCTTTATCTAAATGTCCATTATAGTCGGTATCAAAATCAGCAATTTTTACTTTTTTATCGGACTTCACTAAGTATTTATCGGTATTGGTTTTCATAGTAAGACAATAATTATTTATGAGGTTAAAAATCAACTACAAATACACGGCTGATTTTGTTTTCTATTTAATTGCTATTGAATGACACATCTTAAATTTTACATTTAAAATTCCTTATTTATGCATTTGTGGCTAAAATTTTAAAGATGGAACTAAAATTAAGTAAATTAAATACGTTAATTTGTATTGTTTGTTTTAACACTATTTAACAGATTATTTTTTACGTTTTTTCCATCTTTATAGCATGTTTAAAGAAATTAAAAATAGATATCTCAGGTATTTAATCATCTTTATATATTTCATCATTATTTTCTTTTGCGCACTGCAAATCAACTTCTTATGGCTGTTCGGCTATTCTCCTTCTTATGCCGACATTAAAAGTCCATCTCAAAGAGTTGGCTCAGAATTATACACAGCTGATGGGAAATTGATAGGTCGTTACTTTAAAGAGAACCGTACCCCCGTAGATTTTAAGGATATTTCTAAGAATGTGGTCAATGCATTGATAGCGACTGAAGATGTACGTTTCTACAAGCATTCCGGCATAGATATCCAAGCTTTAGGAAGAGCTGTAATAGGTTTCGGAAAAGAAGGTGGAGCTAGTACCATTACGCAGCAATTGGCTAAAAACTTATACAGAACTCGTTATAATAAATCTTCTGGATTAGCCAAACGCATTCCCTTGGCAAGAACCATTATTCCTAAACTTAAAGAATGGATGACCGCCATAAAGCTAGAGTCTAACTATAGCAAAGACGATATTCTTACCATGTACCTTAATACGGTTTCTTTTGGAAACAACACTTATGGCATTAAAACGGCTTCTCGCATCTATTTTAATAAAGAAGCTAATCAATTGAGCGTTCCACAATCAGCTTTATTGGTTGGTATGTTGAAAGCAACTACTTCATACAATCCTATTAAAAATCCGGAAAGATCTTTAGAACGTAGAAACGTGGTACTTTCTCAGATGAACAAATACAATTATCTTTCTAAAGAAGATTTAATCAGGTATAAAACAGCGCCTGTTGGTATAGAAGCTGGTCATGAAGATGAGAGTAGTGATAATGACTCCTATTTGAGAGCAGCTGTAGATAAATACCTAGAGAAATGGTGCGAGGAAAACAATTACGATCTGTATGAAGATGGTTTAAAGATCTACACTACCATTGATTCTAAATTACAAGGTTATGCAGAAGATGCGGTGAAAGATCAAATGCGTATTCTTCAACGTAGATTTTATAGCGTTTGGGGTAACGAAGATCCTTGGGAAGATAGTGAGCGTAAGAAAGTGGATTATCCAGATAGGGCAAAAAAGTCACTACCTATCTACGCATTGCTTCAAAAGAAGTTCCCTAACCAACCCGATTCTGTTGAAG
The DNA here is from genome assembly GCA_029959615.1 of Flavobacteriaceae bacterium PS02338. GTDB lineage: Bacteria > Bacteroidota > Bacteroidia > Sphingobacteriales > Sphingobacteriaceae > Pedobacter. The sequence goes on from JASCOD010000002.1 coordinate 643,710, forward strand.
CCTACTTCAACAAGAAGAAGAAAATGAAAATTTTTACCTATAAAGGAGATCGAGACACCTTATTTTCTACCATGGATTCTATCCGTTATTATGGAAAAATTCTAAATACTGGAATGATGACCTTAGAGCCTAAAAGTGGAAAGATCAAAGTTTGGGTGGGCGGTATAGATCATAAATTCTTCAAATATGATCACGTAAATCAATCGAAGCGACAAGCAGGCTCTACTTTCAAACCATTTGCTTACTTAGCTGCGCTGGAAAGTGGAATGAGTCCGTGTGATAAATTTACAGACAAACCTGTTCGTATTTCCTATCAAGATAAAGGCGAAACCAAATATTGGGAACCTAAAAATGCTGATTATAATGTCAGCTACCAAGAAATGTCGCTGCGTTGGGCAATGGGGCGTTCGGTAAATACCGTTACTGCGCAAGTAACCGAAAAAGTAGGTTGGGATAATGTAGTTAAATGGGCCCACAATTGCGGTATTGATAGTCATTTGGAATCAGTGCCTTCTGTAAGCTTAGGTTCTAACGATGTTACTGTTTACGAAATGGTTAAAGCTTATGGTACTTTCTTAAATGAAGGTAACAAAGTTGACCCGATTTTAGTAGAGAAAATTACAGATAGAAACGATAATGTTATCGAAGAATTCACTGCTAAATTTAAGCGTGCACTTAGCGAAGAAATTGCTTGGCTTATGCTGTATATGTTTAGAGGCAGTATTGAAGAACCTAGAGGGACCTCTCAGGCGCTATGGGAATGGAATACCTTATTCAAAAAGAACAATCAAATTGGTGGTAAAACCGGTACATCATCTGATTACGTAGATGCTTGGTATATGGGTATTACCAAAGATTTGGTTACTGGTGTTTGGGTAGGTTGCGATGAGCGTACTGCCCATTTTAAAAACGGCGAGCAAGGTGAGGGCTCTAGAACTGCGCTCCCTATTTTTGCTAAATTCATGGAAAAAGTATACCTAGATCCGTTAAGTGGTTATACTTATGGACCTTTCCCGAAAGCTAAAGTAGAAATTACCCGAACTTACAATTGCCCTACACCACGTCCGCCCGTAGATACTGTAGAAGTTGATTCTGTTTTGGTTGATTCCTTAGATCTTGATATGTCATTAGTGGAACCTAGCGAACCCATCAAAGTTGAACCGACAAAAGTAGAAGAAAAGAAACCGACTACGGAAACTCAACCAAAGCAAGAGCCTGTAGCAACAGTTCCTCTCACCAAAAAAGAAGAGAGAGAATTAAAAAGAAAACAAAAAAGAGAACAGAAAGAGAAAGAAAAAAACCAAAATAATAATTAGTTCTTTCATTCTATTAAGCGCTCCTAATACCAAGTTTTAAAATTATTCGCACATGAACAATTTTCTTAAAAAAGTCACTTTACTTTTATCAATTGCGATGCTGTATTTCTCGGCCTCAAAAGCGCAATATTTTGGACAGAACAAAGTCCGTTATAAAAACGAGAAATTTAAAGTGATGGAAACGCCACATTTTGATATCTATTATTATCTGAAAAATGATAAAGTAGTTAAAAAATTTGCACAGGATGCGGAGACGTGGTACAAAATGCACCAGGAGATCTTTAGAGATACTTTCTTTAAAAAAAACCCAATCATTCTGTACAGTAACCATCCAGATTTTCAACAAACAACTGCATTACAAGGTGAAATTGGTGTTGGAACAGGTGGTGTAACCGAAGCCTTTAAAAACAGGGTAATTATGCCTGTTATGGAGCTTGGAAGTCAAACTAGACACGTTTTGGGTCACGAGTTAGTCCATGCTTTTCAGTATCACCTTTTATTGGAAAGAGATTCCATTCCATTGGAAAACGTAGGTCAAACGCCACTATGGATGATTGAGGGTATGGCCGAGTACCTTTCTGTTGGCAAAAAAGATGCTTTTACTTCAATGTGGATGCGTGATGCATTGCTAAACAGAGATATCCCTTCTTTGAAAGACCTTACCAATTCCAACAAATACTTTCCTTACCGTTATGGCCAGGCTTTCTGGACTTTTGTTGGTTCCTTATATGGCGATACTACTATTGTTCCTTTGTTTAAAGCAACGGCCAAATTCGGTTATGAGAATGGCATTAGATACACTTTTGGATATGATGATAAAACGTTATCTGGTTTGTGGAAAAACGCAATAGAACAGCATTATCGTCCGATGTTGAGACCTGATAGTTCGCAAATCAAAATATCTGGCGCTAAAATCATCGACAACAAGAATGCAGGGAATATGAACGTCGCTCCCGCTATTAGCCCAGATGGAAAGTATTTGGCGTTTTTATCGGAAAAGGATTTGTTCGGCATCGATCTGTTCCTAGCAGATGCCAAAACTGGAAAGATTATAAGGAAACTAAGTAGCCAAATTTCCAGTAGTCATATCGACGATTTCAACTTCTTAGAATCAGCCGGTGCATGGTCGCCAGATAGTAAGAAATTTGCTTTTAGTATTTTCAGCAAAGGCAGAAATAAAATGTTAGTCATTGATATTGCTAACGGCAAAACGCTTCTAAATACCGGAATGGATAAAGTTGAACAGTTTGGAAACCTGAGTTGGTCTCCTAACGGTAAAGACATCGCTTTTTCAGGTATGGTAGAAGGTCAAAGTGATATTTTCTCTTACAATTTCGATACGAAACAGGTAACTCAAATTACCAATGACGAATACTCAGACTATGCACCGAGCTATTCTCCCGATGGAAAGAAGATAGTTTTCTCTTCGGATAGAGCAGCTGTTCAATCAGGAAACTTTGCAGCTGTAAATCCAATCAACTTAACTACTTATGATATTGAAACCAAGGCTTTAAACAATATTCCTGTTTTCCCTGGCGCCAATAACCTCAATGCACAGTTTTCTGGAGATAGCAAACGTATCTTCTTCCTGTCTAATCGAGACGGTTTTAGAAACCTTTATGAGTACAACTTGGAGAACAGTAACTTAAAGCAACTTACCGATTATTTCACAGGTATTAGTGGTATAACAGAGTTTTCTCCTGCTATTACGGTATCTAGAAACGATGATATCATTTATAGCTACTATCGTTACCAGCGCTATACACTTTACAATTCAGCCTATAGTAATTTTAAAGCCAAAGATGTTCTCGCCAATGATGTTAATTTCAATGCGGCTATTTTGCCACCTAAAGAAAACATCGGAGTAAATGTTGTCAATTCCAATCTTGGCAATTTCAACCGATTTGAGCGTACGCATTTAGATTCTTTAAGAAATATTCCTTATCGTCCTAAGTTCCGTTTAGATTATCTAGCTAATAGCGGTGGTATTGGCGTAAGTACAAGTCGTTTTGGTACGGGTATGCAAGGCGGAATAATGGGTATGTTCAGTGATATCGTTGGTCAAAATCAAATTGTAGCCAACTTGGCTGTGAATGGAGAAATCCAAGATTTTGGAGGAATGGCTGCCTACATCAATCAAGCTAGTCGTATCAATTGGGGTGGAGCCATTTCTCACATTCCTTACATTACTGGTTTTTTAAGTAGAGATGAAGAAACAATAGACGGAAGGGATTACGTTGTTGAACGAACAAATATATTGAGAACATTCGAAGATCAATTACAATTATTCGCAGCCTACCCTTTCAATAAAGCACACAGATTTGAACTAGGAGGTGCCGTATCTAGGTATAGCTATAGTGTAACTCGTTTCAATAATTACTATGAAGATCTAGGATATGGCTATTCTTACGCAGGATCTGATAGAGAAAAAGTAAGTACAGATGAAATCGAGAACTCGTTAGGAACTCGTTTAAAATCTTTTAACATCTTTCAGACCAATGCTTATTTTGTAGGAGACAACTCTATATTTGGTGTAACTGCTCCGCTAGATGGCTTTAGATACAGAATCGGTGCTGAGAGATATTATGGCGACTACAATTTTACTGCTGTAGCTATAGATCTAAGGAAATATTTCAGAATAAAGCCTATTACGATAGCAGTTCGTTCATACAACTATATGCGCTTAGGTAGAGACGGTGAAAATCTCTATCCTCTTTATGCGGGTTATAACTATTTGATTAGAGGTTATGAGCCTAATTCATTCTACAATAATCAAAGTTTAAATACTAGCTCTTTCGATATAGATCAACTGTCTGGAAGTAAACTAGCAGTATTTAATTTCGAAATCAGGTTGCCTTTTACCGGCCCGAAAAAGTTAGCACAAATTCCATCTAACTTCTTATTTACAGATCTAAATTTATTCTTCGACGCTGGTCTAGCTTGGACAGAGGATACTGAAGTTAAATTCAAAAGCCAGCCTTCAGCAACCAGGATTGGTACTTATCCAAACGGACAACAATATTTTATTGAGCGTGTACCTGCTTTAAGTGCTGGGGTATCTGTGAGGGTAAATCTATTTGGTGCAATGATTTTAGAACCTTACTATGCTTTCCCTTTCACTCGTAAAGATGTTAGTGGTGGTGTATTTGGTTTAACCTTTGCTCCAGGATGGTAGTTAATAACGTAGAAAGCTAAAAGTATAGAGTAAAAAGAACGAGCGCTAATTTTGTTAGCGCTCGTTTTGTTTTATACCGCAAGCGGTAATAACGACTGATTATTAATTTTCTGGTGTATGTGCATATTTTCGAAATCTAACCCAATGGTTAAATCAATCCAATCTGGATTACAAGCACGCACCAATCTTTCTTTTTGAGCTCTAGTAAATCTACTTACCGTTTTAAACCTACTCAACGCCTGAGCTTCTGTTCTAAACTCTTCGAAATAAACCAAACGAGTTAGCTGCTGTGCACTATCAAAAAACAGGTTTGGCATTTTCTTATAGAAATCTAAAGTCTTCATTAGATCAGCACTCATGCCAACATGTAAAGCAGTACGATTTCTGTCTGTAACGATATAAACTATTTTTTTCATGGCTACAACTTTTAAAGGTTAAAAACTAATTATATTAGATATTATTTGGCAGTACAAATTATAATTACTAATTTTATTGGCACAATAATACTAACAATTTTAGTAAAAACAAATTTATTTTAAATTATTTTTTATGTCTAATATCTCAGCAAATCTTAAATACCTTAGAAAGAAAAAAGGATTAACACAGCAACAGTTTGCTGATAACATGGAAATTAAGCGATCTTTAATAGGTGCCTACGAAGAAGACAGAGCAGAGCCTAAATATGACTTACTAAAAAAAATAGCAGAATATTTTGAGTTGACAATTGATGAATTCATCAATGAGAAGATTAACGACAATTGGAAGCCTCAACCTAAAAGCCAAGGCTCTAACTTGCGTGTGCTAAGTATCTCTGTAGATAAAGACGATAACGAAAACATTGAGCTGGTTCCTGTTAAAGCTAGTGCCGGTTACATGAATGGATTTTCAGATCCGCAATACATTCAGGACTTACCTAAATTCCAATTACCTATCCCCTCTTTAAAGCAAGGCACTTATAGGGCTTTTGAAATTAAGGGAGATTCAATGCTGCCTATCCAATCGGGAAGTATAATTATTGGCGAATACTTAGATAACTGGAACGATATTAAAATTGGAGATACTTACGTAATCATCAGCAAAAACGAAGGTGTTGTTTATAAACGAGCTGGCAATAAGTTTAAAGAAGAAAGAGAATTGAAACTGATATCGGATAATAAAATTTACGATGCTTATTCGATTGCAGCTGAAGACATCCTAGAGATATGGAAAGCGAAAGCCTACCTTTCTACTTCTTTACCAGAGCCAACACCTGAGCCAACTATAGAGACCTTATCCAATATGATGGCTCAAATGCAAAAGTCAATTTCTCAATTGAATAAGAATTAATTTTCAGCTACAGATGCGCAGATATCTTTAAAAAATTATAAATCTTAAATTTCAATCTGTGTATCTGTGACAAATAAAGATTTATTAACATTTTTTAACAGAACGCACTTTAAACTTTCGATCAATCTTTCCATCTCAAGAATAAATAGTGAAACTTAAAAACACAAAACAGATGAGAAAATTATTGTTCACCGTAGCTTTTGCTGTACTAGGCTTTACAGCTAGCTATGCACAAAAATCAGAAAGAGTAAAATTATCAGCTGAAGAAAGAGCTGAGAAATCAGCAACTGCCTTGCAAACAAAACTGAGTTTAAATACTGAACAGAAAGCAAAAATAAAGCAACTAGAACTCGACAGGATTAAAAAACACGATGGCGTGCGACAAAAAGATGAAGCTGCCATGAAAGCGAGATTCGAAGAAAGAAAATCTGAAATGAAAGCACATCAAGAAAAAATTGATGCCGTATTAACGCCAGAACAGAAAACAAAACTCGCTGCTTCTAGAGAGGAAATGAAAGGAAAGATGAAGGAGAGAATGAAAGAGCGCAAAGGAGGAAGAACCCACAAAGCTCCAACAGCTGAGACAGGCAAATAGTTGTCCGATATATCATTTTCAGTTTGAGTTTTATCAAATACTTTAAAAAGGCTTCGACAAGCTCACCCTGACACAATCAGAAACAAAAAAGCGCACAACTAACATTGTGCGCTTTTTTACTATTTCGGGGATTATTTCAAATACCCACCTTTTTCCAAAACATCTTTCCAAACTTCATAACCAGCTGGAATTAAATGCAGACCGTCTTTGGTTAACTCCGCCCTTAACTTCTTATCACCATCCAAGAAATGAGGATACAAATCGATTACCTCGACTTTCTTCGCTGTAAACTTTCTTATTTCATCATTTAAATAAAGAATGTGTTCATCTTTACCGTAATGATTTTTAAACTTCTCAAAAGATGCATTCACTGGTAAAAGCGTATAAAAATAGATGCGAGTCCTCTTCGAGCCTTTTCTAATTCGTCCTATAATGGTTTTATAGTTCTTTAAAATCAAACTATCAGGAATGTTTCTGGAGATGTCGTTAATACCTATCAATACGAAAACTTTTGCAGGTTTCCTATCAATCACCTCCTGTAAGCGCTCTAAAACACCAAAAGTGATATCACCCGATATACCTCTATTTTTCGCCTGCGGCAGGTTTAATAGTTTACTCCAATCTGCACCAGCTGTAATACTATTCCCTAAAAAGATGTAATCTTTCTTTGTAATTGGCTCTGAATTAAATTTCTGCACTAATTCTTTATACTTTCCTGGTCGATAGGTACTATCGTAAGAATTAGTCTGCGCATTTACCTCACTAAACCATAACAAAGAAATTAACGAAAGCAGAATAAATAATTTATTTTTAATAGTCATAGTCGTGATATCAATTAATGAGACAAAGGTGCAAGATTGGCTAAATTTTTCTTCTCCCTATTCCAAGTGAAAGCGGTAAAGAAAATTGCTAAAATACAAGAAATAGCTATAGTGATAAAACAAGCATCCCAACCATAATCATCCACCAAACCACCTAGAGCCGCATTCGCTAATAAATCTCCAATAAAATAACCGAACAACCCTGTTAATCCTGCAGCTGTACCTGCCGCTTTTTTAGGAACTAAATCTATAGCTTGCACGCCAATCAGCATTACAGGCCCGTAAATAAAGAAACCGATGGCCCAAAGGGATATATTTTGCATTAACTGATGATCTGATGTTTTCCAGTAGAAAATTACCGCAACCAAAGTAAACAACATATAGATGATAGTTACTGGAGCCCTTCTACCTTTAAATAATTTATCACTCATTATACCACAAAGTAAAGTACCTGGAATAGCAGCTAACTCGTAACCTCCGGAAGCCAAAGCAGCTTGCGCTTGCGTATAATTTTTCGCCTCTTGAAGAAAAGTAGGTGCCCAATTTATAATGCCATTTCTAACTAAATAAACAAAGGCGTTAGCAATAGCGATAAACCAAAGTAATCTATTATTAAAAATGTATTTGAAGAATATTTCCTTCGCAGAGAACTCCTTTTCCTGTGTTTTGGCATCGTAGCTTTTAGGATAATCGTTGTTGTATTCTTCTATGGCAGGCAAACCTACTGATTGCGGTGTATCTCTCACAAATATAAACGCCACTAACGCAAATACTATAGCTACTAAGCCCGGAAAATAGAGCTTAGCATGCCAATCTGAAAATAGTTCAAAAGCTAAAACGGTTAGAGGGCCAACCAAGAAGCCACCAACATTATGAGCTAAGTTCCATATAGACATGGCGGTACCTCTCTCGCGTACAGAATACCAATGTGCCACAACCCTGCCACACGGTGGCCAACCCATTCCCTGCACCCATCCATTAATAAAAAGCAAGGCGAACATTAGTGCTATTGATGAAGTTGCGAAAGGTACTAGCCCCATGAAGATCATGGTGAAAGCCGATAAAACCAATCCAATAGATAGAAAATAGCGGGCGTCACTACGATCGGAAATGTTACCCATTAAAAATTTACTAAAACCATAAGCTATAGATAGTGCTGAAAAAGCAAAGCCCAATTCCTTTTTACTGAAACCTCCATTTTCTTCAAGTTGAAGATCGGGAATAGCGAAAGAGAAATTTTTACGAACAAAGTAGTAAGCAGCATAACCGACGAAAATGCCGATAAAAACTTTAATCCTCTCTTTGCTATATATTGATTTTACGGTGTCATTTGGTAATAACGGCTTGTGTGCCGCTGGTTCTGGAAATATTCTAAATCCCATGTTGTTTGGTTAGTAATAACTTTTGGTTAATCGTTTTATCCCGATAGCTATCGGGAGGTTAGTTCGTTAATCGAGGTAATTGCAAATATCTATTATAATAAATTGGTGTAATCAGTAATTACGCCATCTACACCTAAAGATTTCAGTATAGTAATTTCTTCGGCTGTATTTACAGTCCAAGGAACAATTTTTACACCATCCGCATGAGCTTTCTTAATCATATCGGAGTTGACCATTTTATAGGCCGGACTTAGAATAAAAGGTTTAAACCCTAGATCATCAATATTTTGTTCGTAGGTTTTCTTGTTGCTTACCAAAAACGAGGTTCTAATATTTGGATATTCTTTGTTAATAATTTGAATAGTCCTCTTATCAAAAGACTGAATAACTACATATTGCTCTATTTTTTTAGATTTGATTACATTCATCAATAGCTTTACAAATACTTCAGGCGTTGGATTGGTTACTCCATCTCCTTTGGCACTGCATTTAGTTTCGATGTTATAGAAATACTGCTTCTTGTTTTTAAGCTTAGTTTCGTTTTGAACGCTATCGATTAAATCTGCCAATAAAGGTATATAGGTTTTCACTTTCTTTTGCTGAGGAAAATCTTTGTGAAATTTCTCTCCAATATTGAAGGTTTTTAACAGTTCGTAATCCATTTGGAAAACGTTATATTTCTTTGCTTCTGAAGCTGGTATTTCCTTTCCATCTGGCGTAAGCATAAAACCCGGGCTAAGGTAATCATCATGAGTCACCACCACCTTACCGTCTTTAGTGATATGAGTATCCATCTCTAAAGTGGTTACAGCTGGATAAGCCATCGCATCTTTCATTGCCAATATGGTATTTTCAGGCACTAAGCCCCTGCCTCCACGATGCGCTTCGGCACTAAAACTAGGAAAAGTCACTTGATCAGTCTTAATTGTTTTTTTGACAGCGCATGCAGTTATTCCAAAAAGTAAAATCCCCAACGGGTAAACGAATTTATTTATCATTAAAATTTAGATTAGTATACGAATTTAAAATAGTTTTTTTTCTGCTGTAAATTGCTCTCCAAAACGGTCGGTTGCCAGAATTTTCACCACTTTCACAGACGAACTGCAGTGTGTCATGAATAGATGTTCTGTTCTACTTGGTTCTGCAAACGCCCTTCCAGCTGGCAATTGATCTCCTTTATAGAGTCTCACCGCTTCTGGATCAAAACCTTTCATCATTTCCATTGCCGTAGATTTACCGTCAAGGAAACACTCTACTTTCCATTCCGGATCATAATTCCAAACATTGGCAATGATACGATTATTACCAGTTAATTGCTCAATGTCCACACTCACTTGATGTTTTCTATCTAAATCTGTTCCTTTATAATACCATTTTAGTTGCTTACCGTTCACTTCATAAACACCATAACCGCGGGGCGAACCATCGCTGCAAATTGGACCAGTCCACCATGCACCACAAACAGCTCCGTGGTTATGTTCAAAAACTCCATCTCGGATTACGTTACGGTTGTAATGCGTATGACCGGACATCACATGAACATTGGTAAAACCACGAAGAATATTATAAAACGCTTCGTTATTTTTCACACTGTTGTGGATGGGAATATGGACATTGATAATTACTAAATTATCTTTCGCAACGTGTTGAAGATCTTTTTCCATCCAAGCCAATTGCTCTTCAGTGATATAGCCATCGTATTTTCGTTCTTCGCCTAAATATCTCACATCATCGAGTACGATATAATGCGCTTTTCCTCTGTTGAAAGAGTAATAGGTTGGTCCGTAGTATTTTTTAAAAGTTCTGTCCGAGGTTTCATCTCCACCCTGGCGATAATCCATATCATGATTACCCAAGCATTGGAAAAATGGAATTCCCATTAACTCTACGGCTTTATTGTAATCATCAAACAGTGGAAGTGCATCCCAAACTAAATCTCCAACACCAATACCGTGAACTAAAGTTTTAGCACCTAAATCTTTCAATAATCGTTTCACATCCGGAACCGAGGTTTCCATCATTTGAGCTACGTCTTTTTTGTTCTTCACTTGCGGATCTGCCCAAATAATGAAATGATGTTGATCATCATCTTGTTTTAATTTCTTTAGGGTGAAATTAACCTCATTACGAGCACCCAAAGTTTCATATTGCCTATTCACGCTGCCTACATCTGTTTTAAAATCATATCCGGCTGGCGTGCTTAAAAAAAGAAATTCTGATTTTTCGGTTAAAGTGATAGAGTAGCCACCATTGGCATCTGTTTTTACTACTGCAAAACCGTCTGACAATATGACGTTGGCAATACCCTTTTTACCATCGGTTACTTTTCCAGTGATTGTATTGCCATGTTTTAGCTGGTTAAATGCATTTGATTTTAGACTTACCACCATTCCCGTGGCCAATAGTCCAAATCGCTCTAAGAATATTCTGCGGTTCATTTATGTTTAGTGTTAGTTGTTGATTAAATTGAAAAAACAAGAGGACCAAAATCCTCTTGTTTACTTGTTACAAATCATAATTAGCAATATTCTTTTCAAGAAAGACTTTCTCAAGAATATACCTTTACATAATAAATAAAAAGACGGGCAGAAAAATCTTTCCATCTTCTTATTCATTAAATTATTTTATTGCGGTAACATCTGGACCACCATTTGCAGTTTCTATTTCTGTAATTGCAGAAGTCTTAGTCAATTCTACTAAAACACGACTTCGTGCCTTCACCCATTTCCCTAAAGTTGCACTATAAATACCACCTAATTTATTAAAATAACCCTGATCTGAAGTTGGATATGAGCCCAAATGCAAAGTATTAGTACCACTTCGGTAAAAAGGTTGCGGCACTAGTGTAATAGGATTTACCGTATCATAAAAGTCATTATTTGGGATAAGATAGCCAGCCTCTGGAGGGGCAGCGCTATATACAGTACCTCCAGAATGGGTAAATACCACATCAATAGGCTTAGTATCCTTTGTTACATTACGGGTATTAAATAATGCTATACCAAAGCAGTTACCACTATTAGCCATCAATCCATAAATAGTAGTTTTACCAGTACTAGGTACAATTATTTCATCATCCGTTTTTAAGCCAATACCATCATCCCCCGCGGTAGTTGTATAATTAATAGTTCGTATCCATTTTGAGGAACTCATACTTGTAGAACCAGAAGCATTGATTAGTCTACCTGTACCTCCCACATAAAAGAACTGTCCCTTAGCAACTGTTCCACTAGTTAAGGCAAATTTATAGGTTCTAAACTGCCCCGGAACCGTACCTCCCGAAACCCAACCATTATTCGGTACTCCCCCTGGTTGCGCCGCACCTGCATTATTGTTAACAATAACAGAAAAAGGTGTAACTGCAAAGTTTATATCCTGCGTAGCCAATAGCTGCACATACTCATAATTAGGGTCACCACCCTTTGGGTCAGCCATAAAGCCCGAAATAACGGCAGCGGTAGTTTCTACAGTTGAGCTTAAGACCACTACATCACTACCTTTTCTAAGCCTATGTTCTGGGACTAATTTCCCGTCTGTTTGCTGTTTCATAAAAACGATACCAAAATAATTTGCCAAACCTGCTACTGGTTGATTTGCAAAAGTGGCATTAGTCTCAGTATGCAAGGTAATGTTGTCAAAACCATCATTTATGACCTTATCTCCAGCAAGTACATCTGTAGGTGCCGGAACGGGATCAAAACTACCTTTCACTACTGCAACCAAAGTACTTTCGTAATTACCTGGTTTAGCAAGTATTAAATTATTACCAACCCTATTAGGTGGTATTACTCTTCCAGAAGCAACCTTAGTAATTGCCGAACCATCAACACCGGTAATTTGCAAAGTCCCGTTTAAACGTTTCAATACAGCACCATCTATTTTAATTTTAACAGAATCTCCAGGTACGTATTTTGCTGCGTCTGCACCTATTTGAATAGCTATTCCACGTAACGAATCCAAGCGACGTCGTTCTTGAATAATTAACAAGCCTGCAGGTAGATTATTTCCAGAATGATCTGAGATAACCACTCCGGTTATACTGTTAGAGCTAAACATAATATCTGTTGTTAAGGTAACATCAGATCCCTTATAAAGCTTACGCAGATCATATAATGGAAAATAAGGACTAACTTCTCCTCCTGGATAATTCTGGTCTTTACAACCATAAAATGCGGATGCCATTATAAAAAGCACCGTGCAACTAAAAAATATCTTCTTCATATCTAATTTTCAATTATGGTTTTTGCCACCAAACATTTGTATAAATTTCATCAGGGCCTTGTGCCGCAACAGCTAATTTATAGTTGGTTGAATTAGCAGATTGTACATAAACAGGATAGGTCATTCTCGCTGGCATCACTCCGTTATTTCTCATACCTGGCCCTTTTGGCAAAACTGGATGTCCCGTCCTTCTATACTCGAACCATTGTTGTAGATCCACCAAAAACATGGCATAATATTTCTGAAGATGGATCTGCTCCATTTTACCATCTAAGTTCTGCGCATCATCCCAAGCGATATCTGCACCATTTACGTATGTAGTAAACGCTGCTACCGAAGGATCTGCCGAAAAATTTGGCACCCAGTAATTAATAGAAGCAGCTATACCCTTATCATAATATGATTTTGTAGTACCTGCTGTGATCCAATTTTTTGCTGCCGCCTCCGCCAAGATAAACTGAAGTTCGGCATAGTTCATTAAAATACCAGTTAAAGGCGATTGCTGGAGCGAACGATTTTGATTTGCTGCCGTAGTTGTCCAATCATAAGAAGCAAAATAAGCCTGACGTTCAAAACCAGCCCCAATAGCATAACCACTAGGTACTCCACTAAACCCACTAGGTCCTTGAGTTATTCCAAAGGCATTCATACCACCAGATGCGTAGTTGGTTGCATTACTAATTCTAGGATCACTCCAATTCGCTAAATTATCAATAAAAAAGCTAGCTAGAGATGGAGCTCTAAAATCTTGTGCTCTTACCCCTGCAAAATAAGGATTTGTTAATGGATCGTTACCCTGTCCTCCCGTCCATCTAATAGTTGCATTATCTGCATTTCCAGTAAATACTGGATAAGTAGTTGGATTGTCCACGATCTGCTTAATTTTATCGATACATTGTGTTGAAACATCTGCTTTTCCAGAAATACGCAACAATAACCTCAAATAAAGTGAATTACAGAATTTTTTCCATTTAGCAACATCACCTTTATAAACAGGGTCACTGGATGGAATTACATTTTGAGCTCCAACCAATAAAGTATTCGCCTCTTCTAATTTTTTGAAAAGATCCAGATAGATATCTTTTTGTCTATCAAATTTAGGCTCAAAATTTGCGTTTTCACTATTAAAGTCTCCATCAAACAAGCCACTAGTCGCCTGATTTGCTTCTGTATAAGGAATATCACCATACACATCAGATAACATGGTATAAGTCCATGCTTGACAGATTAACGAGATTGCTTGATAAGATTTATTTTCTGCACCTGGTTTTGAAGCCAAACGATGCACGTTTCTAAAGTTGGTTAATTGCACAAACCAAGCATTCCACAAATAATCAGAAAATGTTCTACGGAATTCATATCTAAAAACAGTAGCATCTCCATCACTAATTACCGCCGTAACCTGCATTAGCTCATTATTAAAGTTACGGTTACGCATCATGCCCGCAGTTAAAGTATTAACCAATGCCGGCGCAAGTAATTTATCTGGGGTAGTAGAATAGTAATTAATTGGATCTGTATTAATATCTTCAAAACCATTCTTACAAGATGATATTGAACCAAGGAGCATAACAACCGCTAAACCACCTATTATATATTTATTTCTTTTCATTGTTTTAAATTCCTATTGATAAGTTAAAACCATAAGTTCTTGTAGAAGGAAATTGAGCCACCTCAAAACCTTGCACAATATCAGTTCCACTCATTGTACCAAATTCAGGATCGAACATTGGCCAAGGCGACCAGATGAACAAGTTTCTTCCATAAATCCCTAAGGTCATAGAAGATAGACTTAAACTTTTAGCCACTTTCTTACTGAACCTATAACTAATTGTTGCTTCCCTAAATTTAATATAATCTGTGCTAAAAGTACTACCTTCTGCATTTTCTTGCCCCATGTGCGAACGGTAGTATTCATCAATATCATAAGCAATGATATCGTTCTTTCTGTAACTGCCATCGGCATTACGTACCACGCCATTACCAATTATACCAGAATACCTACCAGGAAGCGTACTTTTTGTTTTGCCCTGTTCTACCAGTTTATAATTTGTCAAAGAATGAGCTACTGCACCATATTGTGCATCAAATAAAACATTTAAGCTAAAAGATCTGTAATTAAATGTATTTCCAATACTTGCTTTCATTTTCGGAATAGTATTACCTAAATAAACCACATCAGAAGTGATTTTAGCGAAACCATTTCTCTCATCATATACCACCTGTCCGTCTGGAGAACGCTCGTAACCACGTCCGTATAAATCACCCATACTTCCACCCACTTTTGCTACGATCTGTCCACCGGCAACTGGCCCAGCTCTCAAGATGATGTTACTATCTGGTAAAGACTTAATTCTATTCCTATTGGTAGAAAAAGTTAAAAAGGTTGACCATTTAAAACCATTTTTACGCTCAATCGGCGTACCGTTGACAGAAAGCTCGAAACCTGTATTGTTTACCTGCCCAGCGTTAATAATTGCCGAGTTGTAACCAGAAGAACGATCTACCACACGTGTTAAGATTTGATTCCTTGTATTACCAGCGTAAAAAGCAACATCAAATCCCAACCTGTTTTTAAACAATTTTACATCAGCACCTATTTCGTACGTAGTAGTTTTTAATGGTTTTAAGTTAGAGTTAGGTAACGATGTTTGATTTTGTAATGCTGTATCAGCGTATAGACCATTACCTGCCATTTGATAGGTATATTCTGTTCTATAAGGTGTTGTACCGCCACTACCCACTTGAGAGTAAGAAGCTCTTAATTTAGCGTAGTTTATAGTTTTTGGTAATTTCCAATAATCCGAGGCCATAAAGCTTAAACTAGCAGAAGGGTAGAAAAAACCAACATTATCTGTTCTAGTACGCGTAGCTAATACACTACTCCAATCTTGTCTAGCTGTTAAATCTAAATACAAATAGTTTTTGTAGCTAAACGAAGCCATTGCATAAAAACTATTTATTCTATAACGACTAGTATCAGGAATAGAAATCAAGGTGTATAGGTTATTGCTTAGACTATAAATACTTGGGGTTGTCTGCCCTACTTCACGTCTCAAACCATCGGCTCTTAAATCTGATTTATTGTATTTATTTCTTAACTGCTGACCACCGACAGTCACGTTTAAACCAACATCTTTATTTATTTTTTTATCGTATTTAGCTAAAAAGTCAATACTAGATTCTTGAGCAAATATACTTTGTTCACGATAAGAACCTTGAGGCAATCTAGTTCCAGCATCATAAGGTCTTTCTTGCGCTCTCTTTTCTCTACCAAAATCATTACTTGCCCTTACCATTAAGCTCAATTCCTTAGTGAATTGATAGCTTGCTTGAATATTTCCGGTCAAAGTATTTCTGCCAGTACGGTTAATAAACTCGTTTACAATGGCATAAGGATTTTCTGGAAATGAACTATACGGATATTTAATATTACGATATTCAGATCCTTTCACCCAGTAGTCTTTTAATCCATTTAAATCCGCATTTGGTTGCCAGAAAATAAACCAATACATTAACGACTGATTACCATAGCCCATACCCGGTAGGTTATCACTAAATCTATTACCATAATTAGCCTTTAATGAGACTTTCAATTTTTTGGTAATATCCGTAACTGTTGACAAACCTATACTTGTTCTTTCCATTCCTGTTTTAGGAATAATCCAAGTATTGTTTTGATTGGTTATAGAAAAGCGAGCCGTTGTACGACCTATCCTACCATCTAAACTTAATGAGTTAGTTAGGTTTTTTCCTGTCTCAAAAAACTCTCTAATTTGATTTGTGTACGGCACCCAAGGTGTTCTGGTTAGACCTACTGCCTGCCTTGCCGGATCATATTGAAAAAAAGACTGCCCTTCAAAACGAGGACCATAGGCTGATGAGGTGCCACTTGTACTTGCTCCATCTACAGATGCACCGTAAGAATAATGACTAGCGCCGTCCAGGCCTTGTCCATATTCATATTGTAATTCTGGCCATCTATTAACAGATTCCATTGAACCATTAGACGTGAATTTAATACCAAAAGTGTTTTTTGGACGTTTAGAATTACCTGATTTTGTGGTAATAATGATAGCACCATTCGCACCCCTCTGCCCATAAAGCGCCGAGGCTCCAGGACCTTTTAAAACCGTTACACTTTCTATATCTTCTGGATTAATGTCATTCACACTGGTTCCGTAATCAGCAGGCATATTATCAGAACCAGTACCATAAACTTGGTCTGAACTATTTGCACTACGACGGCCACCGCTATTATTTATCACGACACCATCAACAACAATCAAAGCTTCGTTATCACCTGTAAGGTTATTTTCTCCACGAAGTATAATTTTGTTAGAACCTGCTGGCCCACCATTAGATCTCACAAGATTTAGACCAGCAACTTTTCCAGATAAAGCATCTGTCCAGTTTGTAGCAACAGCATCAGTTAACTGATTACTATCAACTTTTGTAACCGCATAACCAAGTGCCCTTTCTTCTCTTTTAATACCCAAAGCGGTAACTACTACCGTATTCAGTTCATTTGTGGTAGATTTAATTCTAATCACAACTCCAGTTTGTGCACTGGTAAAAGTCCTAGAATTAGATCCGTACCCAATCATAGTGAAACTAACTACAGCACCTTTTGCTACATTAATGCTAAAATTTCCATTATTGTCTGTCAAACCCAACACTCTTTTCGTGTTGTCGGTTATGCTAACACCTGGAATACCTGTATTGTCATTTTCATCTATTACAGTTCCTTTTACTGCAACATTTTGAGATGTTGTTTGAGCAACAGCTTTGGATAAAGGCACCAATTGTAAAAAAACAACCAAAAGAAACACTATGCTTAAAGCATTACTTTTTTTGGTTAAAAATTTCTCAATGAAAATACCAATTACCGAGAGCTGCAACTTTGGACCATTTTCATGATCCAAGGCACGCATGTACGTACCAGCCTTTTGAGTAGTTGTTTTGTTCATAATTATTTTATATCGGTTATTACTAGTTTCTAATTATTACATTATACCGAATGCCACAAAGCTAAATCACATGTGTTAAATCTATATTAACTCGCTATTAACCTATTTTGAAACATTTCGAAATTTAATTATGCTTAACTTAATTTCAGATAAACACAAAACAAACAAATAAAAAACAAATTGAAACTAAATATAATTTACAAACAATCAAAATAAAATAGAAATTATTTATAAGCAACTAAGGCATGGCAATAGCGTAGATATTCGATAAACACCTTACTGAACACGAAACAATAAAGAAATAAATCGAAAACAAACGAACAAAAAAAAGCGCAATCCCATAGGAATTGCGCTCAATCAAAACAAGTTATAAATTCTTACACCACGGTAACAGTAACCCCTAAACTTTCCAAATGATTAATCATCTGCTGTGAGATACCCCTATCGGTAATGATTTGATCAACATCTTCAAAACCGCAGATCTTACCAAATCCTCTTTTACCAAATTTTGTTGAGTCAGCCAAAACCACCACTTTTTGTGACACCTTTATCATCTGCCTATTAAGATGTGCCTCCATGGCATTAGTGGTAGTAAAACCATGCTCTAGATCTATCCCATCCACACCCAAAAACAGTACATTAAAATAGAAATCTTGCAAAACCTGCTCGGCATAAGCCCCCATCACAGACGAAGAGCTTTTTCTCAACAGCCCACCCAACTGAATTACTTCTACCTCTGGATTCCGTAAAAACTCTATAGATATATTTAAAGAAGAAGTAACAACAGTTAAATTTAAGCCGCTTGGAATATTTTTAACAAAATACAATAATGTCGTTCCAGAAGCAACTACTATAGAGTCATTCTCTTTCAGCACCTTAGCCGCTGCCGCACCAATCTTATTTTTCTCATTAGATTGCATCTTCTCCTTTTCATTAACAGGTCTATCAACCGTATAAGGATTATTAAGGGTTGCCCCACCATGCGTTCTGAAAAGAAGATTTTTATCTTCAAGAAGTTTCAAATCTTTACGAATAGTAACAGAAGACACCTTCAACTCTTTACAGAGCTCTACCACATTGATATACTGGTCTTGATGGATACGATTAAGTATAAATTGATGCCTTTCAGCAAGAGTCATGTTCATAGCGACTTATATATTTAATCGCAAGTTAATAATTTATACAAATACCATTGTCATATTTATTTATGACTGAAAAATATTTTCTAAAAGTATTTATTATTTCGATTTTGATTACTTATAATTGCTTATTGTTTCGTTTTATTACAATTTATTATGCAAAGAATACACAATCATAACTTAGTTGACAAATCTGAATGGGACGTTATCATTATTGGTGGCGGTGCTACAGGGCTCGGAACCGCTTTGGATTCGGCAAGCAGGGGTTTAAAAACTTTGTTGATTGAGCAAGCAGATTTTGCCAAGGGAACTTCTAGTAGAAGCACCAAATTAGTACATGGCGGTGTTAGATATTTGGCTCAAGGAGACGTAGCTCTAGTAAGACACGCTTTGAAAGAACGAGGCCTTATGCAAAAGAACGCAGCCCATTTGGTACATAAAGAAGAGTTTATTATTCCGTGTTACGATTGGTTCTCTGTAGCTAAATATCTTATTGGCCTAAAACTTTACGATTGGTTAGCTGGAAGTTTCAGTTTCGGAGTTTCGAAATATTTCTCTAAAAAAGAAACGTTAAAAATTATGCCCGGCGTTAAAGCGGAGGGATTAAAAGGCGCTATCAGGTATTTTGATGGTCGATTTGACGATGCCAGATTAGCCATTAACATTGCACAGACCGCAAAAGAATATGGTGCCACATTGGTTAATTACATGAAAGTAAACAACCTAATTAAAGATGGAGCACAAGTAAAGGGTGTTATAGCAACTGATACGATCACAAATGAAACTTTCAATTTATATGGCAAAGTTGTAATTAATGCTACTGGTGTTTTTGTCGATGAGATTTTACAAATGAACGATTCGAAAGCTAAAAAAACCGTTAGACCTAGCCAAGGGGTCCATATTGTTCTTAAAAGGGATTTCCTTAACAGCGATTCAGCCCTAATGATACCACAAACCTCTGACGGTAGGGTACTTTTTGCCGTACAATGGCATAATCATCTGTTAGTTGGCACTACCGATACACCATTAAACGAACATAGTTTAGAGCCAAGGGCATTAAAAGAAGAAACTGATTTCATTTTAAATACTGCTTCAAT
The DNA here is from genome assembly GCA_029959615.1 of Flavobacteriaceae bacterium PS02338. Classification (GTDB taxonomy): domain Bacteria; phylum Bacteroidota; class Bacteroidia; order Sphingobacteriales; family Sphingobacteriaceae; genus Pedobacter. The sequence continues at coordinate 663,752 of JASCOD010000002.1, forward strand.
TTATTTCAAAACGAAACCAACAGAAAATGATATCCTTAGTGTATTTTCTGGCTTACGTCCATTGGCTGCCCCTACCGATAGCAATTCAAACAGTACAAAAGAGATCAGCAGAGATCACAAGTTGATGGTCTCGGCAAAAGGTTTAATTACGATTACTGGTGGCAAATGGACAACATACCGTCGTATGGCCGAAGAAACCATTGATCTTGCAATTAAAGAAAGTGGCTTACCGTTTGTTGTTTGTCAAACAGAAAAACTACCGATACATGGTTGCGAAAATGCTATCGATAATAAATACTTGAACATTTATGGTTCTGACAGAAATCATATCGAAAGCTTAATTAAAGAAAATCCACAGTTAGCTCAAAAATTACATCCCAACTTTCCATACACCCATGCAGAAGTAATCTGGAGTGTAAGAAACGAAATGGCTGAAACTGTTGAAGATATTTTGAGCAGACGTTTAAGAGTTTTAATTATCGAAGCAAAAGCAGCTATCGAGATGGCTCCTACCGTTGCTGCTATTATGGCTAGTGAAATTGGCGCAGACAAACAATGGGAAGAAGAACAAGTGAGATCTTTTGTTAATTTAGCAGAAGGCTATACCTACAAAACCAAAAACAAAGAAGAAGAACCTGTTTTGGCAGGTTAAATTTTAGACTAAATATAAAGTTATGAGCAAATATATTTTATCTCTCGATCAAGGGACGACAAGTTCTCGTGCCATCATTTTTAATCATAGCGGTAAAATTGTTGCCATAGCTCAAAAGGAATTCACGCAAATTTATCCTCAAGCAGGATGGGTAGAACACGATCCTAATGAGATTTGGTCTACTCAATTAGCCGTAGCAACAGAAGCAATAGCGAAAGCTGGCTTAACCGTAAGCGAAATCAATTCGATTGGCATTACCAACCAACGTGAAACTACTGTAGTATGGGACCGAATAACTGGAAAGCCTATTTATAATGCTATTGTTTGGCAAGACCGAAGAACTTCTGAATACTGTAATCAAATTAAACAGCAGGGACATTCTAAATTAATTCAAGACAAAACAGGGTTAATTATAGACTCTTACTTTTCGGCAACAAAAGTGAGATGGATTTTAGAAAATGTAGACGGAGCAAAACAAAAAGCAGAAAAAGGAGAATTGGCATTCGGAACCATTGACACCTGGTTAATATGGAATTTAACAGCGGGAAAAGTACATGTAACAGATGTGAGCAACGCTTCTAGAACCATGATTTATAACATCCACACACTATCATGGGACGAAGAACTATTGCAGCTTTTCGGTATTCCAAAATCGATGCTACCAGAAGTGAAGTCATCAAGTGAAGTTTACGGAACAACGGCGGGCAATATCCTTGCAGCTCAATTACCGATAGCTGGTATTGCTGGCGATCAGCAATCAGCACTATTTGGACAAATGTGCACACAACCTGGAATGATTAAAAATACTTATGGCACAGGTTGTTTCATGTTGATGAACATTGGCAAAACACCCAAGATATCTACCAATAATTTATTAACTACCATCGCTTGGAAAATCAACGGTGAAGTTAATTATGCCTTAGAAGGAAGTATTTTTATTGCTGGCGCTATTGTTCAATGGCTAAGAGACGAACTGGGTTTAATACAAAAATCTGCAGACGTAGAACAGCTGGCGCTACAAGTTGAAGATACACAAGGCGTCTACATCGTGCCTGCTTTTGCTGGTCTTGGCGCACCTTACTGGAACCAAGATGCCAGGGGAACCATTACTGGAATTACCCGAGGAACAAACAAATCACATATTGCTAGAGCTGCCATAGAAAGCATAGCGTACCAAACTATGGATGTACTAAATGCCATGCAAGCTGATGCAGACACCCCTATTGCAGAACTAAGGGTTGATGGTGGAGCTACTGCAAACAACTTGCTAATGCAATTCCAAGCGGATTTATTAAGTTGCAAGGTGATTAGACCAGAAGTTACCGAGGTTACTGCCATTGGAGCTGCTTATTTAGCAGGCCTCGCTACAGGTTTTTGGAAAAATCTGGAAGAAATTCAATCTCAATGGCAAATCAATAAGACATTTACTGCTGATCCCCATCTAGATAATTCGAAGCGCATAAAAGGATGGAAACAAGCTGTTAAAGCTGCAATTGCAAACACAGAATAGTCGACAGGTGTCAGTAATCAGTTGATATTCGTGCCATCTTAACAAATAACCAATTCAAACAATTAAACAATCCTTATGAATATTTACGTTGCGGAATTCATTGGCACTGCCATTATGATCCTTCTAGGAAACGGCGTAGTAGCAAATGTTGTTCTCAAAGAAACCAAGGGCAATAGTAGCGGCTGGATGGTAATCACTACAGCTTGGGCTTTGGCAGTATTTGTAGCTGTAGTAGTTGCAGGACCACACAGTGGAGCGCACCTTAATCCCGCGGTAACTTTAGCACTTGCCATTAGCGGTTCTTTTGAGTGGATAAAGGTTCCTTATTACTTACTTTCTCAGCTAGGAGGTGCAATGCTAGGCTCATTATTGGTTTGGCTATTTTACAAAGATCATTTTGATGCCACTGAAGACAAAGGATTAAAAGCAGCTCCCTTTGCCACAGGCCCTGCGATAGCCAATAAAACTTCTAATCTCATTTCCGAGATCATAGGTACTTTTGTTTTGATTTTCGTTATTTTCTATATTACTGGAGGGGAATTGGGCAAAGAAAAAACTCCTATAGGATTGGGATCTGTGGGCGCACTTCCTGTAGCATTTTTAGTTTGGGTAATAGGATTGAGCTTAGGTGGGACAACGGGATATGCCATTAATCCGGCCAGAGATCTAGGTCCTAGAATTATCCATAGCCTCATGCCGATGAAAGGTAAAGGAAATAGTAATTGGAATTATGCTTGGATTCCAATTGTTGGACCTGTAATTGGCGCTACATTAGCCGCACTACTGCATCTTTTCTTAAAGAGCTAATTCACATATTTACGCAATTCATCGAAAAGGTCATTAGGATGAAAAGGTTTCGATAAATAACCATTCATTCCTACCGCTAAAACATCTTCTAACACCTGACTATTTACCGTAGCTGTAATGGCAATAATAGGTATATTAGATTTAACAGGATGGTCCATAGCTCTGATTTGCTTAGTAGTTTCATATCCATCTAGTTCAGGCATGTATAGATCCATTAACACTAAATCATAAGTATTAACCTCGATCATTTCCAAGGCTATTCTTCCATTTTCGGCAACATCTGGATCAATACCTAACCTATTAAGTGTTTTCTTAATCACCATGATATTTATAGCATTATCTTCTACTACCAAAACATTAAGTTTAGAAAAATCTGTAGACGTTATATCCGGAATACCATCTTTCTGAAATTCAGAAACTACTTCTTGATATGGAAAAGTGATATCGAAAGTAAACTTAGCTCCATTTCCAATGCTACTATCTAAATAAATGGTAGACTGATACAATTCCAATACTTTCTTAACAATGGGCAGCCCCAAACCAGTACCACCATAGCTTCTATTAATACTATTTGAAGCTTGAACAAACTCGTCGAAAATACTTGCATGCCTATCCTTATCAATACCTATCCCTGTATCTGCTATTGAAAACCTTACTTTTACAGTCCCTGAACCAAAATAATTAAGTTCACAATCTAAGTTAACACTTCCCTTTTCTGTAAATTTTATGGCATTATTCAATAAATTCAACAGCACCTGTGTTAAACGTGTTGGATCACCAACCAAAGTTAGTTTACGTAAATCTTCTGCGACATCTAGCTTAAAATCTAAATGTTTTTCAGATGCTTTTAACTTAGTAGCGGCATATATGTTAGACATTAAGGTCGACAAGTTGAAAGGTGTACGTTCCAATTCCACCATCTCAGAATCGAGTTTATTGAAATCCAGTATATCATTTACTAAAGTCAACAGGTTTTCAGCTGAAAACCGGAGCACAGCTAGCGTCTCCTCTTGATCTTTATGGGGATTCTGATGAAGTAAAACATTAGTTAAACCTATTACCCCATTTAATGGTGTTCGCAATTCGTGAGACATGGTAGATAAAAACTTCATTCTTGAATTGGAAAGCTGCTCAACCTCTTTCAAAGTATAGTTTAACTGCTCATTGGTAGTATTAAGCTTATTTTTAGTTAACGTAAGCGTTTCTATATTTCGGTTAAATGCTTTAAAGAAAAAGTAATGTAGAAAGGCAATAGCGCAAAAGTCAAAAATAAGCACAAATACATAAATTGGTCTTGCAATTACCTGTGGACCACTTGTCAGAAAAAAATAGCCTTTAGCTGAGAAACTCGCATCAATAATAGCCGGAGTGATATTGACAATCGCATAAAACCATCCCCATTTAGAACCGTGCATATAAAATCCTAAAGCAGAAGCCAACCAAATAAATTGCAGCGTAGCAGCATTAATTCCCTTTACAAAAAATAGAAAATTTGCCCAAACAGCGATAATGGTAATCAATAGTAAAACTATATGTGATAAAACTCGCCAAGAATTAAAGAAATACAGCACACTGATTAGAGATGATGAAAAAATCAAAATTAAACTAGCTCTAATTAGCTGCGGGATTTGATTCGTATACGCATAAGCGATCATCAAAAACAAACCAAAAATACAATGTGCCAATAGAAGATAGAACAACATTAAAGCCCGAGCTTGATTAATGGGATCATTTTCTCTGGATTTTATTTTGATTATAAAATCTTTTATAAAGCGTATCATAATGCAGCGCTAAACTGGATGTACAAAATCTATTAAATGAAATTCAGTAGGTAGATTTCAATAAAAAACAATTTTGCAAAACGAACAAAAGTCTACGTCAACCTCTCTTCTTCAGCTTCTACTTGTGGATCATTGACTTCTACAAATCCAAATCCACCTTTGTAATATAGCCAAACTATCCAGATTATTAAAAGAATAGTACAACATACTGATCCTTCTATCCCAAAACTACCACCAGATAAATATTCTTTGCCGATTGGAACTGCTTTGATCATTCCATTCATCTTGTTGCCGCTAGCATTATATCCCAAGACAATTGTTTGGGTAAAATTCCATGCAAAATGTAATCCTATGGCCCAAGCAATATTTTGCCTTTGTAATGTATAAATAGAAAAAAGTACCCCAGCCAAAGCTATATTAAAAATACCCAATGCAGTAACTCCAGGATTAGCAAAATGTGCCAATGCGAATAACATACCATTTACCACGACAGCAAATCCAAGTGGATAGCGTTCTGCAAATGCCAATAATAGATAACTCCTAAAAAGAAATTCCTCAAATACCGAAACCAGCAGAAAATAAATCAAGTATAAACCCAGCAACTGCCACTGAAGTTCACCTTTTTCAAAATTAACATTGCCACAGAGATGCAAAACCATCGCACAAGCAGCCATCACTAATACTCCTAATCCAGCTCCTTTAAGAAAACCCGATGCAAAACGAGACCTTCTGATAAAAACCCCGTGAAAATTGAGATAAGGAAACAACCTGAACATCATTAGTAACCCACCTAGAACTACCAAAACTAAGCAGATATAAACAATAATATCAGTTGCAACTGGGAGATCGATAGATGGCAAAAAGTCAAATTGCAATATCATACCAAATGGAACGATACATGCCAGCAAGAAAAACAGGAACAGCCAAACCCTTAGTATTGGCATTAAGTAATATCCAAGTTTACTGCCTTCTATCATTAATTCAATTTTTCTGTTAAAAGTCTTACTACAGCCTTGTCGGTTCTAAAAGTTACATCATCTTCAGTGAGATCGGCAATTTCCTTCCATCTAAAGCATTGATCTGTCTCTTCGTCAAAATCAAAAGCATTGAATTTGAAATTCAATTGCAAAGGTTTAACTGGTTTAACCAAATAGTAAACACTCAACACCTGACTATCATTGAAAGAAGATTTCTCATAAAAATCTGTAGTGTAAAAATGACCGATCACTTCAATATCGGCATTACATTCTTCTACAAACTCCCTTTTTAATGCATCGATCAAACCTTCCCCGAACTCTACCCCACCACCCGGAAATTTGGTGAAATATTTTTCTGCCGCAAACTCATCACTTAAGAGCACTTCCTGTTGGTCGTTAATCAACAACCCATAAACCCTAACGTTAAAATAACTCATCTTTCAAAATGCTTCTGATTTTTGGTCACATTTTCCATTGTCCACTTAATCTCTCCTCTAAATTCTTCTGCTCTAACTGGACAATTATCCATTTTGCAATAATTACAGCAGGCAGGTAAACACGGATCTGCATGTATAAACAACTCCGTTTGTCGACTAACCGCCTGATTAATCATTTTATCTATACTAGAAATTTCGTAGTGAACTGCATTCAAATCGAAATAATAAGGTAAAGTTACGTGGCAGTCAATATGTAAATCTGCACCATATTGCTGTGCCCTTAAATTATGTACATCTATCCAACTTGATTGCCTATTCTCCTGTAAAATATCTATCACTTCTTCAACCAATTCGATATTACTCTCGTCCATTAAGCCACCAACAGATTTACGTGTAAGCTTATAGCCATTAAATATGATATAAATCCCCAAAAGAATGGAGATTAAACTATCTAACCATAAAATTTGCGTAAGCTGAATGATGATGATACCTATAACCAAGCCAGCACTACTCACAGCATCGGTGAGCAAATGCTTCCCATCAGCTTCGAGTGTTAAAGATTTATTTGTTTTTCCTGTCTTGATAAGATAAAGCCCTACAACGAGGTTGATTACCCCAGTTACAGCAATAATAATGGCACCATCGTACAAATCTGAAACTTCATTCCCATAAAACAGGCTATAAACAGATTTCACCAGAATAACTATTCCAGCGATGCCAATGAGCACTCCCTCTACAAAGGCCGAAAAGAATTCTACCTTCCCATGCCCATAAGGATGATTTTCATCTTTCGGTAAAGTAGCGAGGTAAATACTGTAAAATGCAAAACCACTTGCCAACACATTTACAATGCTCTCTACAGCATCAGTTAAAATAGCGTTTGAATTAGTGATGAAGAAAGCTACAAATTTGGCTAGCATCAGTAAAATACTAGTGCATAGCGATATTAGTATGGCTCTTTTATTAGATTTCAAGACTTCTGTTTTGGACTAGCAAAACTACAGTTAAAAGTATTAATTTTTTAGAATGTTTAAAAAATGAAACATTCCCTCACATAATTATCAAAATACTAATTAAACTCATAAAAACTTAAATAATTACCATTAAAAAACATCTTTTATTAGGGCTTTATAAATAAGGTTTTTATATTTGCTACTTCACAACAACATCATGAGTATTTTATCAGACAGAATAAATAACCTATCAGAATCGGCTACGCTAAAAATGACCAAACTAGGTCGTGAATTAGCTGCAAAAGGCGTAAATGTAATTAGCCTAAGTGTAGGCGAGCCAGACTTTAACACTCCAGAACACGTTAAAGAAGCCGCAAAGAAAGCATTAGATGACAATTTTACTCGTTACTCTCCTGTACCGGGCTATCCAGATTTGCGTCAAGCTATTGTTAATAAGCTAAAGGAAGAAAACAACCTTGATTACGATATTTCGCAAATTGTTGTCTCAACAGGTGCAAAACAGTCACTTTCTAACGTTATTCTAACCTTGATTAACCCAGGTGATGAAGTAATCATTCCTACTCCTTATTGGGTTTCTTACTCTGAAATGGTAACGCTTGCTGAAGGAAAATCGGTTTTCATAAATACATCTATAGAAAGCGATTTTAAAATTACTCCAGAGCAACTAGAAGCAGCAATTACTCCAAAAAGTAAATTGTTCATGTTTTCTTCGCCAAACAACCCAACTGGTACTGTTTATAGCAAAGACGAACTAGCTGCTTTAGCGAAGGTATTCGAAAAACACCCTAATATCTTTATCCTTTCGGATGAAATCTACGAGCATATCAACTTTGTTGACCAACACGAATCTATTGCACAGTTTCCAAGTGTTAAAGATCGCGTAATTATTGTAAACGGTTTTTCTAAAGCGTTTGCGATGACTGGATGGCGCTTAGGATATATCGCTGCAAGCAAAGAAATTGCTGCGGCTAACGACAAGTTACAAGGACAAACCACTTCTGGTACTTGCTCTATTGCACAACGTGCTGGTATTGTTGCTTACGAACAGGGATTAGATACCGTTAACGAAATGAAAAAAGCATTTGCTCGTCGTCGTCAATTGGTTTACGATTTATTGAAAGATATTCCAGGTGTTAAAACTAACCTACCAGAAGGAGCATTTTATTTCTTCCCAGAAATCAGTTCATTCTTTGGCAAAAAGGATGCTGACGGAAATGTGATTAAGAACTCATCTGATCTAGCATTGTATCTATTAAACGTTGGTCATGTGGCAACTGTAGGTGGAGATAGTTTCGGTAATGACAACTACATTCGTTTATCTTACGCAGCATCAGACGAGAGCTTGGTAGAGGCCTTAAGAAGAATAAAAGAAGCACTTGGTAACTTAAGCTAAGTAACTTTAACTATAAAAGAAAGAGCTTCCGATTAATTTCGGAGGCTCTTTTTATTTGAAAAGAATTTCTGTGTTGGTATACTTAAAATCGGCCTATACATTTCAAATATTCTTACTTCCACCACCCTACCCTGTATCTAATTACTGCCTGCTATTTTCAGCAAATACATTAGACGTAAAAAGCATAACTTTATACAGTACATCCAAACTAACAATATCTAATGAAGCTGCCTACATATATAAATATAATTTTCTCACTTACCTTTTTTTGTCTTTCTTCTATTAATTGTAGACATAAAAATGAATCTAAATTAACATTAGGCAAAAAGCAGGAAATTATAAATACACTAAATAATGTTTACGACACAGATCAAAAAGATAGGCAACTTGTAATCCAAGCTATTGATAAATATGGTATAAAATCAGAAAAAGTAAAACAATTAGCAAAAAGTATAGGTGCTGTAGATTCGTCAAACATCATCACGGTAAAAAAGATTCTGGAGGAATATGGCTGGCTAAGCAGTAAAATTATTGGAGAAAAGGCTAATTCTGCACTTTACTTGGTTATCCAACATTCGACGACTGCTGATAGAAAGCATTTCCTTCCATTAATGCGTGTAGCAGTTAAAAATAGAGCTGCTTCAGCAAAAGACTTAGCATTTTTAGAAGATAGAGTTGCCACCGACGAAGGTAAAAAGCAAATCTACGGAACGCAAATTGGCTTCGATGAAAAACTAGCTAAGTATTATGTCTTACCAATTGAAAATCCGAAACAAGTTGATGAGAAAAGATTGAAGGCAGGTTTAATCCCTATTGCCGAATATTTATCACAATGGAACATTAAATGGGAAAAAGCAAGTATCGGAAATTAAAGGCAAAGGCTTCCACTAACTTCTAATTGCTTCTACAGGATCTAATCTCGATGCAGAATAAGCTGGCCAAAACCCCGAGATAATACCTATACCTACAGAAACACCAATACCCAATATCACATTTTTAGCATAAAGTACCACTTCCCAATCTGCCAAGTGTGTAATACTGAAGGCCAAAATATACACAAGCACTAAGCCGCAAAGCCCCCCCATTAAACACAATGCTATTGCTTCGAAAATAAATTGAAAGAGGATAAAATAGTTTTTTGCACCTAATGATTTCTGGATACCTATAATGTTGGTTCGCTCTCTTACAGAAACAAACATGATATTTGCAATTCCGAAACCACCCACAAGAATAGAAAAACCACCTATGATCCAGCCACCTATATTTATTCCATCAAACATCAAATTAAGCTGGTTGGAAAGCATGGTTGTTTTGTTCAAAGAGAAATCATCTTCTTGTCCTGGACTTACCCTTCTAATTGCACGCATTTGTCCTTTCAATTCACTTTCAACTTCTTCCAAATCAATATTTTCTTTTCCCCTAACCGTGATTTGAGGATTGTATCTTTCATTGTTCACATCGAAAATACCTTTAGCTAAAGCCATAGGGATCAATACATTTTTATCTTGTGACATTCCCATCATATCTTCTCCCTCCTTCTTAAATACGCCCACAACTGTTACTCTTCTTCCCATTAATTTAATTTGCTTGCCTATCGGGTCTTCGCTACCAAAAAGTCCTTCTGCAATTTCAGCTCCCATAATACACACTGGACTTCCCGACTGCCCTTCACTTTCGGTAAAGTAACGTCCCGCCTGAAATTCCAAGTTCCAAGTTCGGTCATATTCTTGCGTGGCGGAGTTTATAGTTGCTCCCTCTACTGAAGCACTTCGATATTTAATGGTACGGCTGCTTGTTGAAATTTCGAAGCAAACTCCCTGCGCAGTTTCCATTCGTTCCTTTAAAGCTAAATAATCTCTATAAGAAGGTTCCGGACGATTCATGAATTTCCACCAAGGATAATTATCGCCAAAAATCCAAGGCCACTTCTGTACAAATAAGGTATTAGAACCAAGTTTATCTACACTAGATTGAATTTGATTGCGAAACGTATCTACAAAAGTAAAAACGGCAATAATGATAAAAATACCGATGGTAATCCCTAATAGGGAAAGGGACGTACGCAATTTATTCTGTCTTAGGGCATCCCAAGCAAACCTAAAACTTTCTCCAATAAGTCGAAAAACTAACAGCATAATCGTTAGACCAAATGTAACTAAAAAGGTTACAGCGATTGAAGTTAAAAGTAAAAAATATGTGGCTAATAGCTCGTCGTAAATCTACTTTAACTCTCCAATACAGGTGCACCAAATTTTATTTACAAAATGAAAATATTAATTTGTAAATTTGCGCCCTAATTTACTGTATCAAAAGCAAGTTGTTAGTTTATATCCATCCCTGTAGGATAGATTTAAAAGAGGCTAATTCTTGACTAGATCAAAAACAATTAAAAATTACACATGAAATTATCTCAATTCAAGTTCAATTTACCAGATTCTCTTCTAGCAAATAACCCTTCTGAAGAAAGAGACGAAGCCCGTTTAATGGTTTTACACAAAGACACTGGTAAGATTGAGCATAAAATCTTTAAGGATGTTTTAAACTATTTTGACGATAAAGATGTAATGATTCTTAACAACACTAAGGTTTTTCCTGCTCGTTTATATGGCAACAAGGAAAAAACTGGTGCAACTATAGAAGTTTTCTTATTACGCGAATTAAATAAAGAACTACGTTTATGGGACGTTTTGGTAGATCCAGCTCGTAAAATCCGTGTAGGTAATAAACTGTATTTTGGCGATGACGATTTATTAGTTGCTGAAGTTGTTGACAACACTACTTCTCGCGGCCGTACTATCCGTTTCTTATTTGATGGAACTGATGAAGAGTTCAGAAGAAATGTAGAAATCTTAGGTGAAACACCACTTCCAAAATACATCAAACGTAAAGCTACAGAGCAAGATAAAGAACGTTATCAAACTATTTTTGCTAAACACGAAGGCGCTGTTGCTGCTCCTACTGCTGGTTTACACTTTAGTAGAGAGTTAATGAAACGTTTAGAACTTAAAGGAATTGAATTTGCAGAAGTTACTTTACATGTTGGTTTAGGAACTTTCCGTCCGGTTGAAGTTGAAGATTTAACTAAGCACAAAATGGATTCAGAACAATTCATTATTGAGCAAAAAGATGCAAACATCGTTAACAAAGCACTTGAAGAAAAAAGAAGAATTTGTGCCGTAGGTACTACTTCTATGCGTGCCATCGAATCTGCCGTTTCTGCTAATAAATCTTTAAAAGCAGCCAATGATTGGACTAGTAAATTTATCTTCCCTCCTTATGATTTCAGTATTGCAAATTCGATGATTACCAACTTCCATACTTCAGAATCTACGTTACTGATGATGGTAAGTGCTTTTGGTGGTTACGAAAATGTGATGAATGCTTATGAAGTTGCTGTAAAAGAGAAATATCGTTTCTACAGCTATGGAGATGCGATGTTGATTATCTAGGTATTAGTGGTCAGGTTTTAGTATTTAGAGAACATACTTTATACTGAAATCGACAAAAACTAGTTAGTATATTAAATATTTTAATTACTAAATACCCATAAATATGAAATTCTATGCAATAATTGTAGCTGGCGGCTCTGGAAAGCGAATGCAAACCGTCATAGCCAAACAATTCTTATTGCTAAACAATAAGCCTGTAATGATGCATACATTACAGGCTTTTTATCTTTCCGAAATTCAGCCGGAAATTATATTGGTGCTATCAAAAGACGACCATGACTATTGGAAGGATTTGTGTTTTAAATTCAATTTCGATATTCCACACACTTTGGTTGAAGGAGGTAAAGAACGCTTTCATTCCGTAAGAAATGGCTTGATGTCTATCAAGGAAGATGGCGTTGTTGCTATTCATGATGCTGTTAGGCCAATAGTAAGTTCAAATCTAATTACGCAAACCTTCCAAAATGCATTGGAAACTGGAAACGCAATTCCATGTATCAAACCCAGCGATTCGGTAAGAAAGCTATTAGACAACGGTAGTAAAATCATCAACAGAGATAAACTGGCACTGATACAAACTCCTCAAACTTTTGATTTAGGACAATTGCGTATCGCATATCAACAACGTTTTTCTAGTAAGTTTACAGACGATGCCTCTGTAGTAGAAGCAGCCGGCTTTCCTATTAACCTAGTTGAAGGTAGTAGAAACAATATCAAGATTACTTATCCGGAAGACTTAGAATTAGCCTCATTCTTGCTAAAGCACATCCACGGTTAGAGGGTTACCTTTTAACCGTCATTTTTTAACACTTCAGCAACAATTTCATAAGACCTTAACCTAGCTTGATGATCGTAGATATGTGAAGTTATCATCAATTCATCTACCTTAGCATGGCTCAGAAAAGATTGAAATAGTTCTTTTAATTTTTCAGGTCCAGCAATAAAGGTAAAATCTAACATTTGCTCTACAGCTGCCTCTTCAATATCTGTCCAAATCCCTTCCATGCTATCTACAGGAGGCTGTAGTAAACGACGTTTATTAGTCACGATGCCCATAAACAACATTTTTAACGAAGTAGACAATCGTTCTGCCTCAGCATCAGTATCTGCAGCTACCACATTTACACAAGAAAGTACATAAGGTTCTTTTAGCACATCAGACGGGCGGAAATTTTTCCTATAAATTTCAATGGCCTCAAAGAAATAGGTTGGTGCAAAATGACTCGCAAAGGCATAGGGTAAACCATAAGACGCAGCTAGATGCGCACTTTCAGTACTAGAACCTAAAATCCAAATAGGCACGTTGGTTCCCTCACCTGGTATTGCTCTTACCTTGCTATCGTAATTATCATCACCAAGATATTGTTGAAGCTTGCGTACATCTTGAGGGAAGTGTTGCGGTGAATGAAAGCGTTCTCCCCTGATTTCGAAAGCAGTTAACTGATCCGTACCTGGTGCCCTACCCAAACCCAAATCTATTCTATTGGGATATAAAGTGGCTAAAGTACCAAATTGCTCGGCCACAATTAGTGGCGTATGGTTAGGTAGCATAATCCCACCCGAACCTACACGAATTGTGCTCGTATGGCCTGCAATATGGCCAATTAGCACCGACGTAGCCGAACTTGCCACACTGATCATGTTATGATGCTCGGCCAACCAATAACGGTTGTAGCCTAATTGTTCTGCATGTTGTGCTAAGGAGACACTATTTTTAAAGGTATCAGCAATGTCGTGACCTTCTATAACGCCTGCCAAGTCAAGTACTGAGTATGGTAAATTTGATAATTTATGTTCGCTCATATTTGATAAAGATAAAAGCCATTTCTACGATATGCTTTGTAAAATGTAAGATGTGACACGACAACGATAATTGAACGCTAGTTAGTCAAAATAGTGTCTTTTAAATAGTCAATTTTTAAATATCGGATGTCAAACTCAATTATAAAAGACATTAATCGAGCCGTTACAAATGCCGTTTGTCGCCCTTAAAAAGTTGTTGGTATGCCTTTCATAAACAGCGTGTAACATGGCATCTTCATTGTTTATCAAACTTCCAAAAACATGCAAAAATGAAAAAAATATCTTTACTAATGCTGCTTGCATCAATTGGTTTATTGCTAACAAGCTGCAAAAAAAACAAGGACAAGCAACCATCTCCAACTAATGACAAATTTAAATTCAACATCAGCATTGAAAACCTGCCTGGACAAAATACAATCTTAGATGGGCTTTCGGCTATTGTTTCTATCAAATCTGCTAATGGTCAACTGGTAGTGGAAAATCGAGCAATTCCCTTGAGTTATTCGGGCAATTACATAAGTGATTTTATCGAGCTTCCGAAAGGCAACTATGAACTGGTTAAACTTGTACTACAACGTCAAGCTAATTCTTTGTTCGCATCTCCTTATGTCGGGTCAAGCATGGAGCAATATGTAACTAAGCCATTAGCCATCGCAATAAATCTAAATAAAGCCGAACTTACTACAGCTGTAGAGGTTTTGGCAGTGGAAAACCATAAAGCGGAAGATTTTGGTTATGCAGATGGAACTTTTAACCTACCTCCACCTATCGATAACGCAGAAGATTTTATTCTAGATTTAAAACCAATTTTTAAGGTAGGAAAAATTGTTTACGATAGTGTTCCAGCAGTTTTACAGGTAACAACTTACCCTGTTAATGGCCAGCCAATTAAAAGGTATTACGGTATTGCAGCTGGAGGTCAAAAAATCACACTCTCTAAAAGCGCAGCTAAATATAAGCTTCACGTTTCTAAATGGGGCATAGATGATGAAATGGAATTGGGTCAAACAGACATGAAAGATCAAGAACTTTATATAGGTGGCTCAACAGATGTAGCCAAGAAAATTAAAACAGAATCGGTGTACCTACTATCAGATGACAAATGGATTCCTCAAACAAGAAAAGAGTATACTTATAATACATTAGGATTGGTAATGCGAATCACCCATTTGAGCAAAGCAGCGAACGGTGCCACTGTAGTAGATGGTACAGAGGAACTCAGTTACTATGCCAACAATAAAGTAAGCGAGATACATTATAATGTTAACGGAAATAGCAAAACAACCTACTTTTGGTATAAAGCCGATGGCAAAATAGATCGCATGAAGGAAACCAACAGCGAAGGGAATATTACTGCCGCATTGAGCTATTTAGGACAGAGGGGGCAAACTGGAATCACCAGCAGTTATCAGGTTGGTGCTACTTACGAATTTTCATCTCGCTATTATAAGCAATATGTAACTGCCGAAATGGTTGGAGGAAATGCGCTGTCGTATAACAACCATACAAGTCATGGAGATAGCGAAGAAACAATTACAAGTTATGATTTTGGAATTAATCCGTACGCACACTTGGCTATTCCAGATTTTTGGTTGACTAACCTTTCGAGACACAACAGAACTGATAAATGGACACAGTATCGAATCAATATCCCGAAACATGATGCGTTTAAATTTAGCTATACCTATGATGCTGAAGGTTTTCCAAAGGAGATAATTACCAAATATCGTGTTTCTAATACTGCTACTGAAGCTTATAGTACCAAGACCGTATTTACTTATTAAAGACTGATTTATAAACGAATCATAGCGCTAATTCCGTTTCTTGTATGAACAGAAATGTTAATACAAGAAACGGAGTTTTGCATTTTATCACTTTCCTATTACAACACTTTAAACCACTGTTTTTAAATATTGTTATTATTTTTGACGCAAATACAGCCCTATGTACAGCATTGGAATTGCAGAAGACGACCATAAGATTGCCGCATTAATCAAAAATGGTTTAGAAGAAAACGGCTACGAGGTGAACGTATACCAGGATGGTGTTAGCGCGTTGCAAGCTTTTCAATCACAGTCTTTTCAGCTATTTATTTTAGATGTAATGATGCCACAAATTACCGGTATAGACATCTGTAGAAAATTGCGTTTGCAACAAATACAAACACCCATATTAATGCTTACCGCCTTAGGTACTATTGACGATAAAGTGAATGGCTTAGAAGCAGGTGCCGATGATTATTTGGTAAAACCTTTCCATTTTAGGGAACTGCTAGCCAGAATAGAGGCTTTACTGCGTAGGCAGAATTTACCTGTTACCAGCAAAACAAATCAGATTAAGTTTGAGGACATTATACTTGATATACAAAGTAAAGAAGTTAAAAGAGCAAACAAGGTGATTGATCTAACAGCTAAAGAATTTCATCTTTTAGAACTCTTCATGCGTAACCCAAACCGTTTGCTTTCTAGACAATACATTGCAGAACAAGTTTGGGATGTCAATTTCGATACGGGCACCAATGTTGTGGATGTCTATATCAATTTCCTTCGTAATAAAGTAGAGAAAGGTTTCGAGAGAAAGCTTATTCATACTAAAATTGGTATGGGATATATTTTTAAATAAAGCTAACGATGAAGATAAAAGACCGCTTAGCCTTATATTTTACACTAATAAGTACCGCCACTTTGCTGGGTGTACTTTTTTCGGTCTATTTCATTTTTATCAAATTTCTAGAGAACGATTTTTACGATCGGTTAAATGACCGAGCTTTTATCATTGCCAAACTTTACCTAGAAGCCGATGAAATCTCTTCAGATTCATTGCGAAAAGTAAGAAGTGAATATCTAGAAACCCTTAATGGCGAAGTAGTACGTATTTACGATAAGCAAAATAAACCAAGGTTCATTACCGACAATCAACAATTTTGGCCTAGTGAAATGATTGACCAAGTAAGAAAATCTAAGAAAACACGGTTTAAGGAAGGTGTACGTCAGACAGTGGGTATCTTTTATAAAGACAATCAAGGAGATTTCGTAATTCTAGCTTCGGCAATAGACCAAAGTTCTTATTCTAGAATTGGCAAACTAAAAGCGATTATGATAGTTACTTTTATAATCATCACACTTGGTCTACTCCTATGCTCTAGATGGATTGCTAAAAGAATTTTAAAACCATTAGATATTTTCATAGCTGATGTAAAGAAAATCAAATCTAACAACCTTGATTTCAGGGTGCAGGAAAACAATAACAAAGACGAGATTAACCTATTAGCACAGAATTTCAACCAGTTGATGGACCATTTGGAGCAGGCTTTTATTCTACAGAAAACCTTTGTTGCCAATGCTTCACACGAGTTACGTACTCCAATTACTAGTTTGTTAATGGAAGCAGAAATTGCATTGAGTCAGCCAAGGGATACCGAAGAATACCAAAAAGCGTTGCGCTCTGTGATAGAAGATGCCGATAAAATGAACGCCACCATTAACAGCTTGATGAGCTTGGCACAGGCAGATTTGGAATTGGGCAACCTACAAACTGAAGCTTTTAGAGTAGATGATTTGCTGTGGAATTTGCAGGCTCATTGGAATAAGAAAAATAACGGTAAGGCGCAACTGCACATCGAAATGCAAAACTTGCCTACAGAAAGCGAACGTTTAAAGCTAGTTTTTAATCAATCGTTGTTAGAGATTGCCTTGAATAATATCATTGCCAATGCTTTCAAATTTTCTAACCAACAGGATGTGATTTGCACCTTAACTGTTACCGAACAACAACTCAACATTGCTATTCAAGATAAAGGCGCAGGTATTGCAGCAGCTGATCAAAGCCGTATTTATGAACCTTTCTATACTTCGTCCAAAGATGCGGCACTGAAAGGAAATGGCATGGGTTTATACATGGCGAATAAAATCATTACGTTAGCTAAAGGGGAATTGAGCTTTGTTTCTGGTAGTGAAGGGACAACTTTTTTGGTTAGCTTTTAATTATTAGAAACTCCCTTCAAAAATGCGTCATCCCAGATTTAGTCTGGGATCTTTATTATCTCAGCCTAAAGAAAAACATTTCCTAGAAAAATATTCCAAAGATCTCTCCGCTACGGTCGAGATGACGGTTAGAAGAGCTAATTTAAAAACACGAGGAGTGATAAATCATCGCTCTGCAAAAACAAGGCATTAGGTTTTTTGTTAACATAACATACTTAAATACCTAATTATGAATATTCAATTAAATGCCGATAAGAATTTAACGATTCACGAGCCTTACGAAATGCAAATTAAAGCACAGTTAACTAAAGACTTAGACCGATACAGCAATCATCTTTCTCGTGTAGATATACATTTATCTGACGAGAACGGTAGCAAGGCTGGCTTAAACGATAAGAAATGTTTAATAGAGGCTCGCTTAGATGGTAAACCACCACTTGTAGCTAGCGATTTAGGCAATACTTATGACTTAGCTTTGAAAGGCGCTACAGAAAAAATCAAAAGCGCATTGAATACTGCTGTTAGCAAGTTGCAAGCAAAATAGGCTTGAGATAGCCAACATAGAAATCCGATTGTAAATCAACAATCGGATTTTTTGCTTTTACACTGTTTGGGATTTGCAATCTTGAATAACTTATCCAAGGATTTGAGAACAACCACATAGAAACATAGAGGAATGTGATAACTATAACAGCGTAGCTACGATCGTTAAGTTCTATGTTAGTTTATCAAAACTATGTTTCTACTACGCTGTTCGGGATTTGCAATCCCGAACTATCTATCCAAGGATTTGTAATCCTTTTAATATTTAGTAGGTTCGGATCGAAGATCCTATGATAGGGCTTCGGAGTTGCAAACTCCGAAGAGCATAAAAAAATACGCCTCAAATTAATCACCCAATACAACAAACTAAACCATTTTAATCACATTTTAATTTCGATTTAATTTGCGTTTAATTCCATAAAAATAGCTTTGGCAACAATGAAAATAAAGCTATTATTCATCTGTTGCTTCGTAGGATTTACTCAGAAAGTCCTTGCACAAGATACGCTGAAGCTAAGTATCACAGAAGCTGAAAAACGTTTCGTGGCGAGCAACTACCAGTTATTACTGGCTAAATACGAGATAGAACAAGCAAAAGCCGATGTAATTACCGCTAAACTGTTCGATAATCCGGAAATCACACACGAGAACTTATTGTACAATCATGAAACCAAGCGTTTTCTGGAAACTTCATTTGCTACAGGACAATTTAACACCCAAGTTTCGCAACTGTTTAAGTTAGCGGGAAAACGCAACAAAAGTATAAAACTAGCCAACACCGCTGTTAAGCTAGAAGAATTTGAGTACTTCGATTTAATGAGGACCTTACGCTATCAGCTGCGCAGTAATTTCTTTAAATTACATTCGCTGCAGCAATCAGCTAAAATTTACAGCGGACAAGTAAAAGCACTCGAGCAACTACTACAAGCTTCTAACAAACAATTAAGTTTGGGCAACATCGCCAATAAAGATGTCATCCGTATCAAATCGCTACTTTACACTTTACAGGCAGATTACCATCAAATCAGCACCGAAATAGATGATTTAACGGCAGAATTGAAACTGTTAACGCAAATCAACCCTTCTACCATTATCGAGATTGTTGCACCAGAAAATATAGCAGACAAAACCAACGAAATTCCCTATGCCCTATTATTAGATTCTGCAAAAACGAACAGAGTAGATTTAAAATCGGCACAAGCGGCTATTACCTACGCTCAACAAAACTTAAAGTTGCAAAAAGCCAATGCCATTCCTGATGTGCAGCTATCCTTAGTTTATGATTTGAAAGGGAGCTATCCTGAAAAATACACTGGTATTGGGATTAGCATGCCTATCCCACTTTTTAATAGAAACCAAGGGGAAATCAAGAAATCTAAAATAGCGATAGAGGCACAACAAACAGCCTACAATCAGGTAGAAAATGTTTTGTCTAATGAAGTCTTTAAAGCTTATCAGAATGCCAAACGCATCGAAAGCTTAATGGCCAACAGAGACCAAGATTTTAATCAAGGTTACCAAAAGTTGATTGACGAAGTGACCAAGAACTTTGCCAAACGAAACATCAGTTTATTGGAGTTTTTAGATTTCTACGAATCTTACAAAGAGAACGTTTTGCAATACAATCAACTACAATACGAGCGTATCAACGCTAAAGAAGAAATCAATTTTGTTACTGGAACTACCTTATTTAAATAATAGCATGTCTTATATTTCATCCTCAAAAAAATATGTATATCTCCTTGCTGTAGCAGGAATAATTACACAAAGCTGTACCACCACTAACACTACCGTTAAGGAAGACAAATTTGAAGTGACGGACTCCTTAATCAGCAAGTTATTGATTGATACGGTACAATCGCCAAATAACCGCATGGACCTTAATTTCTCCGCAAAGATTACCGCTAACGAAGATTTACAGGCATCCATTTACCCCATGGTAAGTGGCATTGTAGGCGCAGTGAATGTAAAAATTGGCGACAGAGTAAGTAAAGGGCAGGTACTGGCTAATGTGAGCAGTGCAGAAATGGCTGGCTTCGATAAAGAAGTCATCAGCGCCGATGCGGAATTAAAAATTGCCGAAAGAGCATTAAAACAAGCAGAAGAATTGTACAAAAGTGGTTTAAGTTCGGCAAAGGAATTGGAAGAAGTACAAAATGATTTAATTATTAAAAAGGCAGAATTACAACGTGCTAAAAAGACTTTGAAGCTCAACGGAGGCAATACCAAAGGTGATTACAAGGTAAGCTCTCCTATTACTGGCTTTGTGATTGAAAAGAACGTGAACAGTCACATGCAATTGCGTCCTGATAATGAAGATGCTTTATTCAAGGTAGCAGATTTATCTAACGTTTGGGCGGTAATTAACATCTACGAATCGGAATTTGCGATGCTAAAGGAAGGTGATGAAGTGGAAGTTTCGGTACTATCTTATCCAGAGAAAACCTACAGCGGTAAAATTGAACGCATTTACAACACCATCGATAATGAGAGCAGGGTAATTAATGCCCGAGTAAGCATTGCGAACAAAGACTTAAGCTTGAAACCTGGCATGATGGCTACGGTTAAGGTAGCGGCTAAATCAGACATCAACTTACCTTCTATCCATCCTAAAGCAGTAATATTTGATGAGAATAAAAACTACGTATTGGTATTAGATCCTAAACAAAAAATACGGGTACAAGAGATAGAAATTGGTCGTAAAACCAGCAATCGCACTTATGTGAGTAAAGGTTTAAACGCTGGAGATAAGGTAGTGGCTTCTAAGCAGGTTTTCTTGTTTGAGAGTTTGAAATAATATTTGCCTTGCCAACTGATGCTGAAATAAATTCAGCATGACGGAGCCTTGATTACCGTCACCCTGACCTGTAGCGAAGCGGAAAGCTACTTGTAAATTTATTTCAGGGTCTGCTTTCAAAATCATAAACCTTCAGTAAAATAATCCTACAATGAATAAACTGATTAAAACCATCATTGGGTTTTCCTTAAAAAATAAATACTTCATCTTTTTTACCACCTTTATTTTGGTGTTGGCGGGTTACTTGAGTTTCAAGAAAACCACTATCGAAGCCTTCCCAGATGTAACGAATACCAACGTCACCATTATTACGCAATGGCCTGGTAGAAGTGCCGAAGAGGTAGAAAAATTTGTTACCCGTCCGCTAGAGATCGCAATGAACCCCACGGAAAAAAGAACTAGTATCCGTTCTTCTTCCCTATTTGGGCTTTCTATTGTTAAAATCACTTTTGATGACGATGTAGATTATGCCTTTGCCAGAGTGCAGGTGAATAATCACATTGAAGAAGCGGATTTGCCTGATGGTATTCAACCCGAGGTGCAGCCTCCCTATGGTCCTACTGGCGAGATTTTCCGTTATACGCTAAGCAGCGACCAAAAGTCGGTTAAGGAACTAAAAACGATACAAGATTGGACCATACAAAGGGAATTATTATCTGTTTCGGGCATTGCCGATGTAGTGAGTTTTGGTGGCGAAGTGAAGACTTATCAAATTACCGTAGACCCACAAAAAGCAATACAGTATAATGTAACTGCAACCGAACTATTCGAAGCCGTTTCTAAAAGTAACATCAACGTAGGTGGTGATGTCATTGTACAAGGCGGACAAGCTTATGTAGTGAGAGGTATTGGGGTTTTAAATAACATTGAAGAAATTAAAAATGTAGTTGTAGATAATTACAACGGCATCCCGATCTATGTAAAAACCATAGCCGAAGTTACAGAGTCTGCGCTGCCAAGATTAGGACAAGTGGGCAGAGATTTAGACCCTGACGTAGTACAAGGAATTGTGGTGATGCGCAAGGGCGAAAATCCGAGCGAAGTCATCAAGAAGCTAAAAGTAAAGATTGAAGAAATCAACAACAACATCTTACCTGATGATGTAAAAATTAAATCTTTCTACGACCGTGAAGATTTGGTAAACTTTGCCACGCATACCGTAATGGGCAACATGTTCGAAGGAATTTTGTTCGTAACCGTTATCGTATTCCTTTTCATGGCCGATTGGAGAACTACCTTAATTGTATCGGTAGTGATTCCGCTGGCTTTACTATTTGCCTTTATCTGTTTAAAGTTAAAAGGCATGTCGGCCAACCTGCTATCTATGGGTGCCATCGATTTCGGGATTATCATTGATGGTGCGGTGGTCATGGTTGAGGGTATTTTTGTAGTGCTGGACCAGAAAGCCCGAAAAGTGGGCATGGAGAAATTCAACAAAATTAGCAAGCTCGGCCTGATAAAAAAAGCCTGTTTAGAGAACGGCAAAGGTATTTTCTTTGCCAAACTGATTATCATTACCGGCTTGATGCCTATTTTCACCTTCGAAAAAGTAGAAGGTAAAATGTTTTCGCCATTGGCATGGACACTGAGTTTTGCCTTATTAGGTGCGTTATTGCTAACCTTTACCTTGGTGCCGGCCATGGCGAGCATTTTACTAAAGAAAAACGTTAAGGAGAAGCACAATATCTTTTTGGAGTTCATCACCAAATACACCTTAAAAGCATACGACAAGTGTTTTAAATTTAAGAAAGTAGCATTTTACACGTCTATTGTTATTTTAATTGTCGGCATTTTCAGTTTTAAGTTTTTGGGTAGCGAGTTCTTACCTAACCTTGATGAAGGCTCTATCTACGTTCGTGCTACCGGACCATTGAGTATCTCCTTAGATGAAACTAAAAAGCTTTCTAACGAGATGCGTAAAATCTTCCTGAGCTTTGAGGAAGTAAAACAGGTTTTATCGCAAACAGGTAGGCCAAATGATGGTACTGATGCCACTGGTTTCTATAATATGGAGTTCCATGTGGATATCTACCCTAAAAAAGAATGGAAGCGAAAGCAGACCAAAGAGCAGCTGATTGAGCGCATGCAGGAGAAACTGAAAGGATTTCCGGGCATTAGCTTAAACTTCTCGCAACCCATTTCAGATAATGTAGAGGAAGCTGTTTCTGGAGTTAAGGGCTCTATTGTAGTGAAGCTTTTCGGCGACAACTTCGAGTTTATTGAACAAGAAGAAGAGAAAATTTACAACATCTTAAAAACAGTAGAAGGCATCGAAGATTTGGGGATTTTAAGAAACTTAGGTCAGCCAGAATTGCAAATAGATTTAAGTCAGCGTAAAATGGGTTTATATGGCGTAAGCACAGCTGATGCCAATGCCGTAGTAGAAATGGCTATTGGTGGTAAAGCAGCAACCCAAATTTACGAAGGCGAGAAGAAATTCGACCTGATTATCCGTTACCCAGAAGATTTCAGAAACGACGAAACAGCTATCGCTAATTTGCGTGTACCTACTATTTCAGGTTCTAAGGTACCTTTAGGAGAAATCGCTAGGATTAAGAAAATTACTGGTCCAAGTATCATTTATCGTGATAAACACACCCGCTACGGTGCTATCAAATTCTCCATCCGCGGTCGGGATATGGGTAGTGTAATTGCCGAAGCACAACAAAAAGTAAATGCAGCCATTAAGTTGCCAAAGCCATACCGTTTAGAATGGGCAGGAGACTTTGAAAATCAGCAGCGAGCAAGCAAGCAGCTTTCTCAAGCAGTTCCTATTAGTTTATTATTGATTTTCTTTATCCTGTTCATTTTATTCGGTAATTTTAAAGATGCACTGCTGGTGTTAAATAATGTTCCTTTTGCAATGGTTGGTGGTATTTTAGCATTGCTTGCCACAGGCATTAACTTCAATATTTCGGCGGGTATTGGCTTCATTGCCTTGTTTGGTATTTGTGTACAAAATGGGGTAATCCTCATCACTAAGTTTAAAAGTAACATTGTAGAGTTAAAGCACCACCCTACTTGGACATTTGCAGATTCTATTAAAGATGGTATAGCCACTAGGATGCGCCCCGTAATTATGACAGCATTGATGGCGGCTATCGGTTTGCTACCGGCAGCCTTATCTACAGGTATCGGTTCTGAAGCTTCTAAACCTTTGGCGGTTGTTGTTATCGGTGGTTTAATTACCAATACGCTGTTTAATTTGTTCGTTTATCCAATCGTATTTTATTGGAGTTACAAGAAGAAAGCAACACATTTACAGGAAGTGATTGCGTAGTGTAATTTTAAAAAACTGATACCGAAATCAAATTTAGACTTCGTAAGTTTTAGAAACTTACGAAGTCTTTTGTTGTAACACTTTGCGTTCTTCGCGAAAACTTAAAAAACCTTTGCGTTAAAAGGCACTATCTATTAAACTGAAACATTACTTTATTCGGTATCTCGAAAAAGTACTAGACAAACCAAACCTCATAAAAGCATACCTGTCTTTAAAATATATGTTATAAGGGTCTTCACCATAATATCCAAAACTGGCCATCATAAAAACATTTTGCATAAACGGCAAGCTATAATTAGCTGTAACCTCTATATTCAATCTTCTTTTAGGAGCTATAAAACCATGATTATCGTATTCATTTATGGCGTAAGAAAACTGCCCGTTAAAACGCCAAGTTTCTTTTTCTAATGTATTAGATGCATTTTCTTTATTTGAACTTCCTTTTCTCCAACCACCCTTATCACCGTTATAAATTTGATAAATACGAAATGAGAAATCATAATTTAAGCGTGTAAAACCATAATCGCCATTTAGCGCTGGCTCATAATCAAACCATTTATGCCACTCTAAACCAACTTTATGGTTATAAGAATAATAAGTTCCAGTTGATGGTTTGGCATCAGTAATATAGCCAAACCGATACGCTGCAGTTAAGTAATTGGTATTAAAATTTCCGGTGCTAGTGTTGATGGTTCCATCTGCAAAAGTCGCATCTCCATCTTGTCCGTTTGAGTGATGCGTATAACTCAGTTGAGCATAACGGTAATTCTTTACCTCTTCTACCAATCGTAAATAAACTGTTCCGCCCAGCCTAAAACTTGGGGTGCGAACTCCCGCTGAGCGTTCGTTTCTCACCCGTGCCGTAAAATCTGGATTAATAGAAAAAGCTACAGGCAAGCTCCGGGGAGCAAACACCAAATAAGAAGTAGTCAGTTTACCGTTTAAAATATAGGAAGACGGGGCTCCGATTTCTCCGGCAGGCGACGTATAGGACAACTCACTATTTTCTTTGTACAGCGATATGTAAGCCAAGTTAGCCCGTTGCTTTTTCTCCCTCACCGTATCTATTTGTACTGTTTGAGCAAAGACAACTCCACTTATGAAACCAAGCAAATTAGACAGTATTAATCTTCTCATATAATGATTTACGTTGTTATGGACATATAAGTTTCGTATTCAACTTATTTTTATAACGCAAGATTGCTTTGCTTAAAGAATTTGACGAAAATCATTACTACTTACTAGCTTATAATCAGCATATTTGTAGCACCTAATCATTAAACAAGATGAAAAAATTAAGCTTATACCTTGTATTCATAGCGTTTACATTTACCACTAACGCACAAGATACGCCAGCTAAAAAGACTAAAATTGAGAAAAAGCAAGTTGAAATTGCATGTGGCGAGTGTATGTTCAAAATGCCAGGCAAAGGTTGCGATTTAGCAGTGAGAATTGACGGTACGCCTTATTTTGTTGATGGCAGAAAAATAGACGATTTTGGCGATGCCCATGCTGACGATGGTTTCTGCAATGCCATCAGAAAAGCAACTGTAACTGGAGAAGTAGTTGATGGTAGATTTAAAGCAAAATCGGTGCAATTAGTAGAAACCAAGAAAAAAGACTAGAATTTTATTCTAAGCTTTGCCTTAAATCAAACAAAAGCCACTGTTTATTTTTAATATTTACTTTCTGCTGCTGCAACAGCTTAATGAAATCTTGCACACCAATTTCTTCATTACCATTACCATGTATTAGCACAATGCTACCATTGTTAACTTGTTGTCCTTTGGCCAACCAAGCATCGCTGCCAATTGGGATTAGACCGTAATCTAGAAGCTGTTCAACTATCTTTTGGTTTGATACCAATCCCGGAAATCTGAAAAATACGGAAGGAATTAAGCCATTTTTAAGCATCAACTTTTCATTTTCTAAAATCTCAACATCCAAATTTGTACCCCTAGCCAATAAGAAGTTTTCAGCTAATGGCAAATTATTTACTTCGTGGTGATAGGAATGGTTAACCCAGGTAATATCTAATTGATTGCTCGTTTCTAAAGTCTTAAGCCAATTTAAATCATCTTTGTGTTTAAGTATCCATCTACCCGAAACAGAGATCGCTAAAGGTACGGGCTGTTCAATTTTGGCAAATTCCGTAAAAAGTGATGTAAATATTATTCTATCTAAAGGTTTATGCGAAGGACACAAATCGATAGTTAAGTTAATACCTTTTTCTGGTGGCAAAGCATGATCTATTCCTACGTTTTGCAATCCTAAATCATTTTTTCTTACCGCGTTAATTGCCTTTATGTACGCTGTATTTACAAATAGCTTTGCAACATCGGCAAATTCAGATTTGGTTAAACTTACTTCCCCAGCAGGTACGATGTTAGTATTAAAATTCTGTGGATCTAATAATAAAAGATAGTTTTTATCATTATTTGAAAAGCTTCTCCAAGCTATCAATTGTCTTCCGTTTTTTGAGGCAACTGCATAATCCACTTTATAGTCATTAATTACATTAAAACTTTGAGCAAAAGAACATAGTGGAAATAAACAAATGATCAATAGCTTATTCATAATCAAATATATTTTAAAGCAAAATCCGCTCAATTCAACAAAAAAGTCAAAGTCCTAATTCGCCCTATCAAAACAAACTACAAATTCGGCACCGCTTTCGTCTGAATTCACAATAACCTGGGCGTTATTATGGTCTGCATATTTTTTCACCAACATTAGACCGATACCAATGCCTTTTTCATTAGCAGTACCGTAAGTAGAAATCTCTTTACCCATTACATGAAAGAGTTTACCTAACTTTTCTTTACTAATCCCTACCCCCGTATCTTTAATTACAATCCCTACTTTATCTTCCTTTACAAAATAGTGAATGTAAATATTTCCGCCAGATGGCGTAAACTTAATGGCATTACTTACCAGATTTTGAATAATGATACGGACACGGACATGGTTAGTATCTGCATTTATCCAAATATCTTCTTGATATTGGTGATTGATATGCACGCCTTTTTCATTTGCGGGGAAATTGAGTACTAACAATAGTTGTTCGGTCAACTTTGGCAATAAAAAATTCTTTCTATCTATAGTAGTTTCTCTTTTTTGGTTATTAACCCAAAGCAATAGATTATCTAACATGGTGGCTGTAGCAGTTAATCTCTCAAAAAAACTATTGTAAATATATTCGGTCTCTTCTATGGAAAGACTATTGGATCTTAATAAATCTACAGTCTGGATAATTGAAGTAATTGGGCTTCTTAAATCATGCCCTATCACGGAGAACAATTGATCCTTAGAATAATTCAAACGTTCAAGTTCTACATTCTGTTCAGCTATTTGGTTTCTTTGTTCGGCAATATCCTCATTACCCTTAGTCAACTCTTTATTAAGTTGACTAATCTTCCTATTATTCTTGAGAATAAAGATCACACCGCCCGTTAAAAAGATCACTACTACACTAATCACCAAAATAATTAACTGGCTAACACGGTTACTTTGTTTCCTTAATTCTACCTGTTGTGCCAATTCTTTATTTTCTATCGCCTTTTGCTTCAAATGAAGCGTATTAATCTCTTTTTCCTTTTTTTCGTTATAAAGACTATCATTATAAGTTTTATAGAGTTTTAGGTATTCATATGCTTTAGTATACTGTCCTAATTTATCGCTCGACTTATGAAGTATATCATATACCCTAATCATGTCCCAATGTGCATTTATTTGCTTAAGTAAAGCCAAAGCTACTTCGGCGTTTGCTATAGACTGCTTATAGCTCCCTTTATCATATAGCACTATAGACATACCTAAATAAGCGTATGCTTTCTCCCAATTATCACCGATGGTATTTTCAATCAATGCCTTTTCGTAAAAAGACATCGCTTCCTTCCATTGTTTTCTCTCATAAGCTACATCCCCCAATCGATTAATAGCCATTATATAAACACGAGGATTTGCCTTTTCCGATATCAGAAGACACTCCTGTAAACGATTTGCAGCTACTTCATAATTCTTAAAGTTAATTTCACATAAAGCAATATTAAATAGATTACTACTTTGGCCTACTAAATTATTAAGGCTTTTATTAAGTTCTAAAGCTTTATTGAATTCTTCGAGTGCTAATTTATGTTGCTCTTGCCCTAAATAGATAAGTCCTGCATTGTTTACAGCAAAAGCTAACCCATATCCATAATTAATTCGTTTGCTAATTTTCCTTAATTGACTACCATGACTAAGAGAATTTTCATATTCACCTTTCACATAATAGGCCCGTGCCAAACTCATATGTGCGTAAGATTGACTTTTTAAGGATTTCAGCTTGAGAGCTAATTCCAAAGCCTTCTTACCAAATGTAATACTCTTCAAACTATTGGTAAATGCGTAGTGCGAAGATGAATCGGCTAACTTCTTAACCGTAATGGTATCTAATTGAAGTATAATATTTTTATTTGCCTTTATCGAAGAACCAGCAATGAAAAAACTTAAAAATAGAATAAAATATAACTGATAACGCATTATACTACATAGGAGATTAAAAACATAGAAAGTTAGTGCATTTTTAAGAGAAATTACAATGTTAGTGAACATTAGCTTAACTTTGCCGCATGACAAAGTTATCTGTTAACATCAACAAGATTGCTACTCTACGTAACAGCAGAGGAGGCAATAATCCTGATTTGGTAAAAGTTGCGTTAGATTGTGAAGGTTTCGGTGCGCAAGGCATTACGGTGCACCCTCGTCCAGACGAAAGACACATTCGCTACCAAGATACTTTTGATCTAAAAGCAGTCATAGCTACCGAATTCAATATCGAAGGTAATTGCAAAGAGCAAAAATTTGTAGATTTGGTATTGGCCAACAAGCCTGCGCAGGTTACTTTAGTTCCTGATGTTGAAGGTCAAATCACCTCCAATCACGGTTGGGATACCATTAAACATCAAGATTACTTGAAAGAAATGGTAGCTGTTTTCCAAAATGCTGGAATCCGCGTTTCTATTTTTGTCGATCCAGTAGTAGAAATGGTAGAAAATGCTTTAACCACAGGTACTGACAGAATTGAACTTTATACTGAAGCTTATGCTCAGCAATACTATAACAACAGAGAGAAAGCAATTGCTCCTTACTTGGCGGCAGCACATAAAGCTAACGAACTAGGTATAGGCATCAATGCCGGCCACGATTTAGATTTACACAACCTTAAATATTTTGCACAAACTATTCCCGGATTACTAGAGGTTTCCATAGGTCATGCGCTAATTAGCGATGCACTTTATCTAGGCTTAGAAGAAACTATTAAACGCTATTTGGCACAACTTACTTAGGAATCAGGAGTTAGGAATTTGGTTTTAGCCTAACTAACACCTATTCCCTAACACCTAGCCACTACAGAACTTTTTACTTTAAACTTTTCACTTTTGACTTTCAAGGGTATTCTTCTCGTTCTATTTGGTGCTTGTAGCTTTGGCATTCTATCAACATTTGTAAAGCTAGCTTACGGTGAGGGTTATACTTTAGGCGACGTAACAGGTACACAGGCATTGTTTGGTGCAGTGCTGTTATGGAGCGTCTATTTAGTTCAACGCCAAACGCAAAGCAAAGACAAATCCAAACCAATTATCAAAACCCATTGGATTAAACTTGTTTTGGCTGGTACATTTACAGGCTTGGTAAGTTTAACCTATTATCAGTGCGTAAAATTAATCCCTGCTTCTGTAGCTATCATATTGTTAATGCAGTTTGTATGGATCAGTGTATTGTTAGAGTTTATTTTCTTTAAGAAGACCCCTAATAGATTGCAAATACTGGCCATTGTATTTATTCTAATTGGAACCGTAGCAGCTAGTGGTTATTTTGAACAGTCTGCTGAAAATTTAAGTATAGTGGGCATTGGCTACGGAATGATTGCCGCATTGTGTTACGCCATCTTCTTGATGTTGAATGGTAACCTTGGGAACGAATATCCACCCTTACAAAAAAGTGCATTGATGATTACTGGTGCATGTATACTGATCTTCCTTGTACTTCCCCCTGCTTTTTTATTTAACGGAGCTTTAGGTGGCAGCTTACTAAAATGGGGGTTGATTTTAGCAGTTTTCGGAACAGTTATTCCTCCGTTGTGCTTCGCTTCAGGTATACCCAAAATTGGTTTAACGCTAAGTTCCATATTAAGTTCTACAGAATTACCTGTGGCAGTTAGCATGTCGGCATTGGTTTTGCACGAAGAAGTAAGCCTAATGAGATGGATTGGTGTGGTGATTATTTTATCATCAATGATACTTCCAAATTTGGAAAATTTAAAGAAAGCGAATAGTTTTAAAAGAAAATAACCCTCTCTGGCTACGCCATCTCTCCCAAAGGGAGAGAAAAGCATAGAGCCTAACCGTGTAGCACTCCCTTTGGGAGAGATGCCCGCAGGGCAAAGAGGGAATATCAATTTATAGCAAGGATAAAAACCAAAACCATGAAAAAAACAATATTAGCCGTATTACTAGCCACTACCCTTTTCGCTTGCAAAAACAACTCAACGATCAACACCGAGGAAGCTGGAAAAGTAATTACTACCTACTTGAAAGGTAATCCCGAATACAAAACCACTTCATTTGATTTCGGCGAGCTGAAATTCAATACAGAAAAGGAATATGCAGAATTGGAAAACTATCGTCAGTTAGCAAATGATGGCTATATCATTTTAACTTTATTGAGTTCTAAAAAGAAATTTCTTTCTAAAGACAGCAGCTACGTTTACAGCGCCAAGCTAACGCAAAAAGCTAGCGACTTTGTTTTAAAACAAGATGCAGATAAAGCTACTGTAAAAGCCGTTACCTACGAATTAACAGAGGAAAAACCTGTAGATTTTTCTAAGGTAAATGATGCCACAGCAAAAGTGACTGTATCACTAAAGAAAACCAATACTCCATTTGCTGCATTCCAAAAGAAACCAGAAGAGAACAGTGAGTTTTTAACTAAAACCTATCGTTTGAAATATGATAAAGAAGAAGGCTGGAGAGTGAAGAAATAGATTAAGAGCAAGTAATACGGATCATACTCACTACACGTCATTTCGACTAAAGCAGAACCTATAAAGATTTTTCAGTAGCTAGTGGAGAAATCTTTCTCTTGGTAATTTTCACCCCCGTTTTTACTTGTATGATAATAATCTTGATTGGCATCAACACCAACTAAAGAAAAAAGAAGGTTTATATTAAAAACATTACGATTTGAGCTCTTGGAATCTTAGAACCATAAAAATTCTGCATACGGCGATATGGATATTTTATAACATCCTAATTATTTATATGCTTTATGCCGTTATTGGCAATCATTTAGGATTTTGGTTTTGGTTGGCTTGGGGATTTATTTTATTAGAAGGATTAATACTTGTCATTTTTAAATGGACATGCCCATTGACTTTATTTGCACGCAATTACAGTTCATCCAAAAAAGACAACTTCGATATCTATCTACCAAATTGGTTAGCTAAACATACAAAGACCATCTACACAGGCTTATCAATCATTATATTTATAATGACCATTTTCCGTTTGCTTAGCTAGTTTATAAAACATTAGATTAATATTCGATATACTGACTAATCTGTTTTACTTCATAGCTTTACGTTTCGCTACAGGTTAGTATCAATTTAAGCCGATCATAGTAAACCTTCTTTCTAAAGAAAACAAATACCTGATGAATTAAACTCCTTTTTCCTCTACAAAAACCATAGATTTTATCAGCTCTAAACTGAATTTATTAAGGATTTGTTACGATAATATCTCCTTTAAAATCCTTACCTTTGCGGCATTAAAAATGCTAGCATTCAATGAGCTTAAACATCCATTATCAAGAGAACTTTAAAGACCGTCACATTGCGCCAAATGAGGCCGATACTAAGGCGATGTTAGAAACTGTAGGTGTTAATTCTATCGACGAATTAATTGAGCAAACAGTTCCTTCAACTATCAGATTAAAGCAAGGTTTAAACCTTCCTGATGCAAAGTCTGAAGTTGATTATTTAAGCAGCCTTAAGCAAACGGCTTCTTTAAACAAAGTTTTCAAATCTTTTATTGGACAGGGTTATTACGATAACGTCACTCCTGGTGTAATTCTACGTAACGTATTTGAAAATCCAGGATGGTATACACAATACACGCCTTATCAAGCAGAAATTGCCCAAGGTCGTTTACAAGCTTTGTTGAATTTCCAAACGATGGTAATTGACCTAACGGGAATGGAGATTGCTAATGCTTCTTTACTAGATGAAGGTACGGCAGCGGCTGAGGCCATGTTTATGCAATACAGCTTGCGTAAAAAAGAGCAGGGAAACAAGTATTTTGTTTCTGAAGCTATTTTTGCTCAAACTATTGACATTTTAAAGACTAGGGCTAATCCTTTCGGTATTGAATTGGTAATTGGTAACCACGAAAATTTTGAGCCTACAGCTGAGTTTTTCGGTGCAATTGTACAATATCCAGCTGGTAATGGTGAAGTTTATGACTATAGCAACTTTGCTAATAGCTTACATGCGCAAAACGTTAAATTAACAGTAATTGCAGATCTACTAAGCTTAACCTTATTAACGCCTCCAGGAGAATGGGGTGCTGATGTAGTAGTTGGTACTACACAACGTTTTGGTATTCCAATGGGATTTGGGGGACCACATGCTGCGTTCTTCGCTACGAAGGATGAATATAAGCGTTCAATTCCAGGTCGTATCATTGGTGTAACTATCGATAGCAACAATAACTACGCTTTACGTATGGCGCTACAAACTCGTGAGCAACACATCCGTAGAGATAAGGCAACTTCAAACATTTGTACTGCACAAGCCTTATTGGCAATTATGGCAGGTTTTTACGCTGCTTATCACGGCCCCAAAGGTTTAAAATTAATTGCTGAGCGTACACATGGTTTAACTATCTCGTTAGCAGAATCGTTAAAAACAATTGGTTATAAAGTAAGTAACAAAGCTTATTTTGACACTATTGAGGTTGAGCTAGGAGAATTAAAAGGTGCCATTCACAAAGATTGTTTAGACAATAACTTCAACTTAAATTACCAAGGCGATAGAGCAACTATCTCTTTAGACGAGACCACCAACTTTGATGACGTAAGTTTATTGGTTCGTATCTTCTCTAAAGTAAAAGCAATTGCTACTGATAGCGTAGTAGTGGTTGACAAAGTAAGCACTACTATTCCAACTAAATTACAACGTACTTCTGAATATTTAACACATCCAGTGTTTAACTCGCACCACTCAGAACACGAGATGTTGCGTTACATCAAATCATTAGAAACTAAAGATTTATCGCTTTGTCACTCTATGATTGCTTTAGGTTCATGTACAATGAAATTAAACGCAACTACAGAGATGATCCCTGTAACTTGGCCAGAGTTTGGAAAGATCCATCCTTTCGCCCCTGCTGATCAAGTTTTAGGTTATTATACTGTATTTGATGAGTTAGATAAATGGTTAAGCGAAATCACTGGTTTTGCCGCGATGAGTTTCCAACCAAACGCTGGTGCTCAAGGTGAGTACGCTGGTTTAATGGTGATCAGAGCTTATCACCAAGATCGTGGCGACCACCACCGTAACATTGCTTTAATTCCTGCTTCTGCACATGGTACCAATCCTGCTTCTGCAGCTATGGCTGGAATGAAAATCGTTGTGGTAAAATCTACCGAAAAAGGTGAAATTGACGTAGAAGACTTGAAAGCAAAAGCTGCAGAACACGCAGAAAACCTTTCTTGCCTAATGGTAACCTACCCGTCTACCCACGGTGTGTTCGAAGAAAGTATCATCGAAATTTGTAAAGTAATCCACGAAAATGGTGGACAAGTTTATATGGATGGTGCAAATATGAATGCGCAAGTAGGTTTAACTAGCCCTGCTAATATCGGTGCAGATGTTTGCCATTTGAACTTACATAAAACTTTTTGTATTCCTCACGGTGGCGGTGGTCCTGGTATGGGCCCAATTGGTGTGGCAGCACACTTAGTGCCTTATTTACCTGGTCACGCAGTAGTTGATATTGAAAAAGGAAAATCTATTCCTGCAGTATCTTCGGCGCCTTGGGGTTCGGCTAGTATTTTGTTAATTTCTCACGCTTACATTGCAATGATGGGCGCTGAAGGCTTAACCAATGCTACAAAATACGCCATCTTAAATGCC
Organism: Flavobacteriaceae bacterium PS02338; assembly: GCA_029959615.1. Classification (GTDB taxonomy): domain Bacteria; phylum Bacteroidota; class Bacteroidia; order Sphingobacteriales; family Sphingobacteriaceae; genus Pedobacter. The sequence goes on from JASCOD010000002.1 coordinate 698,315, forward strand.
AATTATATGAAAGCTCGTTTAGAGCAACATTTCCCAGTGTTATATGCTGGTGCAAATGGTCGTTGCGCACACGAGATGATTTTAGATTGTCGTGGTTTCAAAAACTTCGGTATCGAGGTAGTTGACATCGCCAAACGTTTAATGGATTACGGTTTCCATGCGCCTACGGTTTCTTTCCCTGTAGCTGGAACCTTAATGGTAGAGCCTACAGAAAGTGAGCCTAAGCACGAGTTAGACCGTTTTTGCGATGCTTTAATTGCCATCAGAAATGAAATTAGCGAAGTGGAAGCTGGTAGCTTGGACAAAGTAGATAATCCGTTAAAAAATGCGCCACATACCGCTGCTGTAGTAACTGGAAACGATTGGAACCACGGTTATAGCCGTCAAACTGCTGCTTTCCCATTACCTTACGTAGCTGCTTATAAATTCTGGCCTTCAGTTGGTAGAGTTAACGACAGTCATGGAGACCGTTCTTTGATTTGCGCTTGCCCTCCATTAGAAAGCTACATGGAAGAAGAAGCTTTAGTATAATCCAAATACGTCATTCTTAACTCTTTGTCATCCAGAGCGCAGCGAAGGATCTAGATTAAGAATAAGACAATAGCCTGAACAAATGTTCGGGCTATTTTTTTTGGCTATCTGTCATCCAGAGCATAGCGAGAATCTATTTATTTGAAAAGCAATCTTTCGCCCACTTGTTCTGATTTTATTGGTAGCGAAGAATCTAGTAATCTGAACATTATATAAATAGATTCCTCGTGCCTCGGAATGACAGCATGGTTTAAGAGAGACTTACGAAGTTTCGTAAACTTCGTAAGCCTAAATCCCATTATGGATAAAGTAAATACTTCTTTCTCATTTCTTTATAAGCTTTTAACCCTGGCTCCCAGCCTGCTCTAATCGTTTCAATAGGTACCCCATCAATAATCTGTTGTCTAAAATCTCCACGACCAATTTGAATTTCTATGTTATTCATTTGGTTACTGAACTTCGACTCAAAGAACTGCTCTTTTTTAGGATGCGCTTTATAAAGTTCCATAATCCAGTTAAAATTGATCTTTTTGCTTTTTATTAATTTATCGGTATCGTAATTACGCAGGTCAATACCATAACAAACTTCATCCATAAAAATCGGTGTTTCAGCCATGCCTTTGATACTTTTTGGTGTAAAACTAAAACTATAAATTCCTTTATACTCAGGGCTACCTAAAATGGTGAAAGGATTGTAAGTACCACGACCGTGGTTTACATAAACGCCTTCGAACATACACACGCTTGGGTATAGCAAAATAGCGTGTTGCGTGTTCAAATTGGGTGATGGTGGTACTGGCAGGGTGTAAGGCATATCATGGTTATAATTGGCCACGGGAATAATCTTTAAATCAGCCTTAACTTTATTCGTCAACCAACCTTCGCCATTTGCCATTTGCGCAAATTCGGCAACCGTTAAACCGTGTGACATAGGTATAGGAAACATCCCAATACCTGATTTATATTTCATATCCAATATCGGCCCATCAATTAAATAAGCATTTGGATTAGGGCGATCTAAAATTAAAAGTGTCTTCTTGCTAGCTTCACAAGCTTCCATCAAACGAGACAAAGCATTGATATTGGTATAAAAACGAACACCAACATCCTGTAAATCATAAATTAAAATGTCTACATCAACTAAATCTGCTGCACTTGGCTTGTTCTTTTTGCCATATAACGAAATAATTGGAATTCCTGTACGCTGATCAACCTCATCAGAAACTTTTGCACCTGCGCTTGCATTTCCTCTAAAACCATGCTCTGGGCCAAATACTTTTACAATGTTTACTCCGAGTTTCTGCAAACTATCTACCAAATGTGTCTTTCCTATAATAGAAGTTTGGTTGGCTAGTATGGCTACTCTCTTTCCTTTGATTAATGGTAAATACAATTCAGTTTGTTCTGCACCAGTTTTAATACCTAAATTAGTGATATCGTTTTTTGTAGCCTTAATTTTTGGCGAACATGAGAATAATAGCGTAGCAACAGCTAATAAGGAAAATAATTTCATGATTATTTATTAGATTAGAATGATAAAGGTAATCAACAACCATCAAAAAACATAATTGATCCTACCTGTTTTTGCAGGTTTTTGCAACATTACTAATGCTAAATTCCAATTCTAATCTATTTTAAACTTAACCATCCTACTTCTCCATCGGCAGTACTAACCAGTTGAAAATCTTCAAAAACACCCATTACATTTACTGTTTGACCTAGAGCTAAATTAGCCTTTACACCAGCAGCTAAATTTGGGCTATCTAATAAACTTTGGCTTACATTAGTTATTTTCCTAGTCGATAATGATTTCGTTTCTACCAACGACTTACTAGCTACATAGCCAGATTTCCCGTTAGGTAATTCTACTTTATAAAAGTTATTACTAGCCGCCAACACACGAACTACAGTATTTTGCTTTAGCTTTTCCGGATTGATGAGCTGCTGATTATCTGAGATTTCTATCGTTCTATTTACGGTACGTAATGTTGCATTTAGCTTCGTAATATCGCTGTTGATACTTGGCATTAGAGGTATCAACGGATCAACAAATGGTAATGGATCTACGGCGCTATCGCTGGTGTAAATGCCAAAATGAAGATGAGGTGGAGTTGTTTTAGCATTTCCAGTGTTGCCCATCAAACCTAAAGTATCTCCCAACATCACTTCCTGACCAGTGTTGGCAATCTGTTCGTCTAAATGCGCATAATACAAAGTGTAATCTTTTCCTTTTGGCCTAAACCAAACCACTTTTCCACCCAAATTATTCTCATTAACCCTTGTGACTGTACCTTCAGCAACTGCAATAACTGGCGTCCTAAAAGACGAAAAAATATCAATTCCCTCGTGCCTACGAGTATCATTATCTCTTCCTACACCAAAAAAACTCTGTATCTGTTTTCTATTTACCGCCTTTAAAGGATAACCTAAAGATGGACCAACGGCGAGTTCCAATGTGTAAGAACCACTAGCTAACAATTCTGGCTGCAAACGCAAAAAGTAATCCCCACTCCTTTTGGCCTCTAATTGGAGCTCAGTACCTAAACTATCCGAAAAAGCGAGCACTTTAAATTCTCCGTTTTCCTTTTGTTCCCAAATATCCATATAAATAGAAAAATTACTTACCGACTGTTTTGTTAACCTTACAGTAAGCAATTGCCCGCGTTGTAAACTAAATTTAAAACTGGCTCCACCTATTTTATCAGCCGCAAAATAGCCTGTCTCTTTATAGGGTACTTTGATGCCATTTGCATTTTGCAACAGGCTATTTGCCTTGCTTATCCAACTACTACCCATTTTATTTTGGTCTAAACCAGCGTTAACTAGCTTCCTTTCATATTGTTGATGTGGGGAGGCAGGTTTGAGGAGATTAAATGGTCCACTTTTACAAGCTTGGAGAATACAGGTTACTGCTAATAAATAAAAAGATATGGATTTCATATGGACCTAGCTAGTTAATATTACATCGACCATGTGAGGCAAAAGGCTAATTACCCAAGTGTGTAAATTAGTTTCCTTTAATTCGTCGTCTACGTGAATATCTTTTGTTTCTAAAGATATCTTAATACGATTTACTAGAATTGATTTAATTGGAAAAATTGGCTTTTTACCAGCAACAATCTCCTCCAGATACTTGATTAATAGAGGTCGTTCTTTCGCTTTTATTGCAATTAATTCTAATAATCCATCTCCAGGGTCTGCCTTTGCCAATTGTAATTTAGGACCAAGTCGTGAGATGTTCAATAGTTCTATCATTAAAAACTCATCGCTTACTTCCTTTCCATCATAAAGTATGGATGCTTGTATCGGCTCATAATGTTTAGTTAAATGTAACAATGCATTGTGAGCTTGTTTCACTTCATCTTCCGGGTCTTCAGATGGCGTTCTTGGTTGTTCGTCCATCCATTTGATGAGTGCTGGAAACAAACCAAAACCAAACGACTCTATAAAATATTCCTCATCTTTTCGAGTTTTTGCAAGGCCAATATCTAGTTTTTGGAAATGTTCTTTTTTCCAAGCTTCTGCATTTAAACGTAAATTTTCTTCAATTTTTAATGAGCTAGCTATGTTATTTGCCGTGCCCAATGGTAAAATAGCTAATGGCCTTTTGTACTTCAGTTTCTTATCAAGCATCGCCAATACCGCCTTACGAACAGTACCATCACCTCCAGCAACCGCAATATATTTTACATCTGTGGCCACTTTTTTAAGGATTTTCTTTTTAGACGACGAGTAGTTGCAACGATACCCAGCCGCCTGTAACATTTCTAATAAATGTGCGGCTTCATGTTCCTCTGCTCCTGCCGTTGGGTTATGTATCAATTGAATTTTAGTCTGTTCTATCTTCATGGCGAATATCTATTTTCATTTCTTGTCAACAATAAGAGCCTTACAATAGTTTTTAATACATCACTAAAATTGATGAATATGAACATATTAATTGCGAATGACGACGGAATTTATAGCCCAGGCATAGCTGCATTAGCACAAATGGCATTACAATTTGGAACGGTTAGAGTGGTAGCGCCAGATGTAGAGCAATCTTCTATGGGGCATGCCATTACGCATTCTAGACCTTTGACTTATAAAAAATCACCTATCAATTTTGAAGGTATTGAAGCCTTTAGGGTAAATGGCACACCAGCAGATTGTGTGGCGCTAGGTTTACATATGTATCCAGATACAGATGTAGTTTTATCGGGCATTAACATGGGGCCAAACTTGGGAAATTCTATTTGGCACTCTGGAACTTTAGCAGCAGCAAAACAAGCAGTATTATTGGGAGTTAAGGGAATTGCTTTAAGTACACCTGTAGGTAAAACTGAACCTAATTTTGACACGCTTAAACCTTACGTAGAGCAATGTTTGAACTTGCTTTTCGAAACTAACGAAGTTGCACTTTATAATGTCAATTTCCCACAACAACCTGTAGATATTAGGTGGACGAGGCAGTCTGTCACTTTATACGATGGCACTGTTTATCCTGGAGAAGACCCTATGGGAAGAAAAAATTATTGGATTTGGGTAAAACCTTTGGAACAAGCAGAAGAAAACAGTGACAGATGGGCAATGGAACAGAATTATGTGTCTATTACGCCATTAAGGTTGGATTTAACAGACGAGAGAAGATTGAAGGCAAAATCAGGAATCAGTGGTTAGGAATCAGGTATTAGTGTAAAGTTGACTAATTCCTAACACCTAATAACTAGCGACTAAAAACATTTTACATCCAAAAAACATTGAATACACATGGTTTTCGCACTTTTGATTTCAATTTAATACAGATTATGAGTTTAGAAAATAAAGTAGCCTACATTACAGGCGGTACAAAAGGAATAGGTTTTGGAATTGCTAAAGCATTGGTTGATGCAGGTTTAAAGGTAGCTATCTCGGGTAGAAAATTAGCAGACGTAGAGAAAGCGAAAGCGGATCTAGGAAGTGAAAATGTTCTAGCTGTTGCTTCAAACGTGGCAAATTATAAAGACGAAGAAGCGGCTGTTGCAGATATTGTAGCCAAGTTTGGCAAATTAGACATCGTAATTGCCAACGCTGGTGTGGGTAAGTTCGCTCCTATCGACCAATTAAGCTTAGAAGACTGGAATGCAATGATTGATACGAATTTAACTGGTATATTCCATACCTTAAAAGCTACAGTAGAGCAATTGAAAGCGAATAAAGGTTATTACATTTCTATTGCTAGTTTGGCAGGAACAAACTTTTTTGCTGGAGGCGCAGGGTATAATGCTTCTAAATTTGGTGTAGTTGGTTTTACGCAAGCGGCTATGTTAGATTTAAGAGAATATGATGTGAAAACTACGACAATTATGCCAGGTTCTGTAACTTCTCACTTTAATGATCACCAACCAAATGATGCCGATGGATGGAAAATACAGCCAGAAGATTTGGGTCAAATGATAGTTGATTTATTGAATTTAAACCCGAATGTTCTGCCTTCGAAAATTGAGGTTAGACCTACTAAAACTAAATAATTTCTCTAGCCGCAGATGCACAGATAAATATATTGAAAGAAGAAATCTGTGTATCTGTGGCTAAATTTCTTAAAAATATAATTCTTTAAAAAATTATAAACAGACCTTGCATTTACATTATCATTTGTAGGTCAACGTATTGCCCTGCCGAAAAATATATTATCAACAGCGCAAAAAGAACGGCAATATTTTTCTACCTTTGTATCCCGTACAAAAAGCAACAAAATGTATTTGTTGCACCAAAAATTCATCCATGACTAAGTATATTTTTGTTACGGGCGGTGTTACTTCCTCACTAGGTAAAGGCATCATTTCCGCATCTTTAGCTAAACTTCTACAAGCCAGAGGCTACCGAGTAACCATCCAAAAGTTCGACCCTTACATCAACATAGATCCAGGAACCTTGAACCCTTACGAGCATGGCGAATGTTTTGTTACTGAAGATGGTGCAGAAACCGATTTAGACTTAGGTCATTACGAGCGTTTCTTAAATGTTCCTACTTCACAGGCTAACAATATTACCACTGGTCGTATCTACCAAAACGTAATCAATAAAGAGCGCCAAGGAGAATTTTTAGGAAAAACGGTACAAGTAGTACCTCACATTACCGACGAGATTAAACGTAACATGCGTATTTTGGGTGAAAGTGGTCAGTATGATATTGTAATTACCGAAATTGGTGGTACCGTGGGCGACATCGAATCTTTACCATTTGTAGAAGCTGTTCGTCAGTTTAAATGGGAAGAAGGCAACAACAATGCTATTGTAATTCACTTAACCTTAGTGCCGTTTTTAGCTGCTGCAGGTGAGTTAAAAACAAAACCTACACAACACTCTGTAAAAGCATTATTAGAATATGGCATCCAGCCTGATATTTTGGTTTGCAGAACAGAACACCCAATCAGTCAAGATATTAGAAGAAAAATTGCGTTATTTTGTAACGTTAACATCAATGCAGTAGTCGAATCTATGGATGCATCTACTATTTATGATGTGCCATTGTTGATGTACAAAGAGCAATTGGATAAAACGGTATTAAGTAAATTGAAGCTACCTACTAAGGCAGAGCCAAGTATGGAAAGCTGGAAAGACTTCTTAGGCCGTTTGAAAAACCCAACTTCTGAAGTTAAAATCGGATTGGTGGGTAAATATGTGGAATTGCCTGATGCTTACAAATCAATTACAGAATCTTTTATCCATGCCGGTGCGAAAAACGAATGTAAAGTTCGCGTAGAATACATTCCTTCTGAGAGTATATACGCTGATAATGTAAAAGAGAAATTAGCTCACCTAGATGGTGTATTGGTTGCTCCAGGTTTCGGTAGTCGTGGTATCGAAGGAAAAATCGAGGCCATCAAATATGTAAGAGAGAACAATGTTCCTTTCTTCGGTATCTGTTTAGGTATGCAATGCTGTGTGATTGAGTTTGGTAGAAACGTGTTGGGATTGAAAGATGCAAATACAGTAGAAATCAACGAAGACACACCTCATCCAGTAATTAATATGATGGAAGAGCAGAAAAATATTACCTCAAAAGGTGGCACAATGCGTTTAGGCGCTTATCCATGTGATATCAAAAAAGGCACTAAAGCTTTTGCTGCTTACGGAAAACAGCATATCTCAGAAAGGCACCGTCATCGTTACGAGTTTAATAACAAATACTTAGCACAATATGAAGAAGCAGGTATGATTGCTTCAGGCATGAACCCTGAAAGTGGTTTGGTAGAGATTGTTGAGCTTAAAAACCATCCTTTCTTCGTAGGTGGACAATTCCACCCAGAATTAAAATCAACAGTTGCTAATCCTCACCCACTTTTTATTAAATTTGTGGCCGCTGCAATGGAGCAGGTAAAAAAGAAGGCAAATTAATAGCAGTATAAAATAGTATAATGGATAAAAATACATTCACGGGTCTATTCTTGATCATGGTTATTTTAGCAGGGGGCGTTTTCTTCATGAGACCGTCGGAAGCTGAAGTAAAGAGAGAACAACAAGTACAAGACTCGATTAAAAATGCAGGTCTAAAACAACCAGCAACAACAACAAAACCTACCGTAGAAGCGGTAAAAACTGTAGATACAGCAGCTCTTAAAGGGCCTTTTGGAGGTAACATTACTGGTGTTGAACAAACTACAGTTTTGGAAAATGAAAACCTAAAAATCACAGTTAGCAATTTAGGTGGTAGAATTCAATCGGTAGAAGTTAAAAACGAAAAAACTTATGGCAATAAGCCTTTAGTTTTATTTGATGGAAATCAAAACAAGTTTGGCTTAAACTTAAATATCGCTGGTAAAATCACTAACACTAACGATTTATACTTTACTGCTACTAAAACCGGCAATGGTGTTACGATGCGTGCCAATTATAGTGCAGATAAATACGTAGATTTTGTTTATGCGCTCCCTGCAAATGGTTCTAATTTAGATTTCAACATCAATTTAACTGGGTTTAACCAAGTTTTACAAGGCAACAACGTAAATCTAAATTGGGAAACTACTTTATTACAGCAAGAGAAAGATGCTAAAAAAGAGCAAGAACATTCTGGCCCTTACTTCAAATACGTAGAAGAAACTCCAGACCACTTAGACTTGCATAAAGACGAGAAAAAAGAACTTACAGAAGGTAAAATCGAATGGTTTTCTTTCAAACAACACTTTTTCTCAGCGGTTTTAATTCCTACTGTACCTTTTGATAAAGGTAACTTAGAAGTTAAAGTTTCAACTGAACCTGGTAAAATTAAATGGTATGGTGCAAACATGACATTGCCGTTTAACCAGTTAGCTGCTCAGAACTATAATTTCAAATTCTACTTCGGTACTAACAAATTCAGCACTTTAAAAGACCAAGGTCACGAGATTGAAAAACAAGTAGATTTAGGTTACTGGCCATTAAAATACATCAATCGTTTTGTGGTATTACCTGTATTCAACTTCTTGGAAGGTTTTAACTGGGGCTACGGATTAATCATTTTAGTATTAACCATTCTTTTAAAACTTGCAATGTCGCCGTTAACTTACAAATCGTATGTTTCGATGGCTAAAATGAGAGTTTTAAAACCAGAAATGGACGAAATTAAAGCTAAAGTTGGCGAAGATAACCCTACCCTTTTACAACAAGAATACTTGAAATTGTACAAGCAGGTTGGCGTTAATCCAATTGGTGGTTGTTTACCAATGTTGCTACAATTGCCTTTTGTAATGGCTTTCTTCTTCTTTTTCCCTAATTTATTTGAGTTAAGAGGTGAAAGCTTTCTTTGGATGAAAGATCTATCAACTTATGATAACTTCATCAATTTCGGCTTTAACGTACCTTTCATCGGCGACCACTTGAGTTTGATGTGTATTTTGATGACGATTTCTACATTGATTTACACATACTTCAATAATCAAATTTCTGGTGCTACCGGACAAATGAAATACATTGGTTACATCATGCCAATCATTTTCTTAGGGGTTTTAAATAGCTATCCGTCTGGATTGAACTATTATTATTTCTTAGCCAATATGCTTACGTTCTTGCAACAGTTCTTAATTAGAAAGATGGTAAATGATGATAAAATTCATGCCATCTTACAAGACAACAAGGCTAAGCCTAAAGTAGAAAAAAAGAAAACTGGTTTTCAAGCTCGTTTAGAAGAATACATGCGTACGCAACAACAACAAGCTAACCAAAAGAAAAAATAAAACAATCACAACAAAACAATAATTGAGAATCCCGCACCTGCGGGATTTTTTTTTGCCACAGATACACAAATGATTTACATTCTAAAAATCTGTGTATCTGTGGCTGTTCTATCTAAAATAATATCTATTGTAAAATTTAATTTAACATTTGCTTTAACTCGCTATTATTACGATTTTTAGAACTGTTTAACCCACAACTTAAGTATTTATAGAAATAACATGCAGAAAAAACTCATTTTGTTTTTAGTATTATTCAGCAATACTGTTTTTGCGCAAAAAAAACCTTTAGACCATAGTGTTTATGATATTTGGCAATCAGTAGGAAGTAGACAATTATCAAATAACGGTAGTTGGGCCAGTTTCATCGTCAGCCCTCAAGAAGGTGACGGAAATCTATTTTTGCAAGAAACAATTACTCCTAGCGGACGTAAGCTAACTATTGCTAGAGGTACAAATTTATCGCTTAGTAACGACTCTAAATTTGCTGCAGTAGCTATTAAACCTCTGTTTAAGGATACAAGACTAGCTAAAATAAAAAAGAAAAAACCTGATGAATTAACGAAAGATACTTTGGGGATCGTAAACTTGACTACTTTAAACGTAACTAAAATCCCTCGTGTTAAGTCTTTTTCTTTTCCAGATAAGGGAGCTGCAATCATTGCCTATACTTTAGAGAAGCCAGTAGATACCTCAAAAAAAAATAAAACTACATCGGCTGCACCAGATAAAAATGATAGTGATTTCTTTGCAGATGAACCTGCAGCTAATTCTACTGCAAGTAAAGAAGGTACTGATCTGATTGTTAAAAATTTAATTACAGGGATCGAAAAGACATACAAATATGTAACTGAATATCAGTTCAGTCAAAATGGGAAGTTATTGGCTTTTGCTTCATCTGGATCTAAAAAAGATGCAGCTGCTAAACCAGGTGTTTTTCTATTAAATACAGAAAAGTGGACTTTAAAAACCTTAGTAAAGGAAAAAGGCAACTTCAAAGGATTTATTTTTGATGAAGACAGCGAACACTTAGCATTTTTAGGAGAAACAGATCCAGAAAAAAAAGAAATCAAAGATTATAACATTTACTATAACTCGTTAACATTAGATACAGCTCAAATCTTAGTAGACAATGAAATCCCGGGTTTACCAGCAAAGTATGTGGTAAGCGCAGATGGAAAGTTGAATTTTAGCAAGGATGGCACTAAATTATACTTCGGAATTGCGCCAGAGAAAAAACCAAAAGATACCACATTGGTGGATTTTGAAAATGCAAAATTAGATATTTGGGGCTACAAGGATGACTATCTACAAACCATTCAATTGAAGAATGCAGATAGAGAAGCAAAAAGAAGTTATTTGAGTGTAATTGACGTTTACAGTTCAGACCCTAAAATCATTCCATTAACGGATGTAAAATTACCAGATGCTTCTTTGATAAACGAAGGAGATGCAACCTATGTATTGGCTTCTACAGATTTTGGTAATCGTGTAGCACAACAATGGACCGGAGGTAGCAAAAAAGACTACTATTTAGTTGACGTAAGAAATGGTAGTCGTAAAAAAGTTATCGAGGGATTAAATGGCCAAGCAATGGCTTCTCCAGGCGGACAATATGTGCTATATTTCAATAACGAAAATGGCAATTGGTATACTTATCAAATAGCGAGCGGAAAAATCACTTTACTGAACAATAATATGTCTGCAAAATTTGCTGATGAAGAAAATGATGTGCCAGATTATGCTAGAAGTTACGGAATAGCTGGATGGACCGAAGATGATAAATCAGTATTGATTAACGATCGTTATGATGTTTGGGCTTTCTCTCCAGATGGAAAATCTGCTCCAAAAAACGTCACTATTGGCTTTGGCCGTTCAAACAACATTACACTACGTGTAGAACGCATCAGTATTGGCTCAGAACGACTGACTGGCATGAGAAATACTGGCGGAAATAGCGATGAACGCTTCTTTAAAAAGAATGAAGTTTTATATTTTGATGCATTAAATAACGTAACTAAAGAAAATGGCATCTTTCGCAAAGCTATAAACGACAATAAACTGCCAGAACTTTTAGTGATGGAAAAAGCTAAGTTCTCTTCTTTGGTTAAAGCTAAAGATGTAGACCTGTTCCTTTTTGATAAAGGAAGCTACGTCAAGTCGCCAGATGTTTACATTTCTAAAGACTTAAAAACAGCTACAAAACTAAGCAATACAAACCCACAGCAAGCTAATTACAATTGGGGCACCAGCGAATTGGTAAATTGGACTACCCCTAAAGGTTTCAAATCACAGGGTATTTTATATAAACCAGAAGATTTTGATCCCAATAAGAAATATCCAATGATTGTGTATTTCTACGAGAAACTTTCTGATGGTTTGTACACTTATCAAGCTCCTGCTCCTACTCCATCCCGTTTAAATATTCCTTTCTTCGTTAGCAATGGTTACTTGGTTTTTGCTCCAGATATCAGTTATGAAATTGGACATCCCGGTAAATCTGCAGAAGAATTTATCAATTCTGGTGTAGAGCATTTGAAGAAAAATACCTGGGTAGATGGTACTAAAATTGGCATTCAAGGACAAAGCTGGGGTGGCTATCAAGTGGCACATTTAATTACAGCAACAAATATGTATGCTGCAGCTTGGGCTGGCGCACCAGTGGTTAACATGACCTCTGCGTATGGCGGTATTCGTTGGGAAAGCGGTATGAACCGTCAGTTCCAATATGAGAAAACCCAAAGTAGAATAGGTGCAACCTTATGGGAAAAACCTGAATTATATATCCAAAACTCACCTCTATTTAACTTTCCAAAGGTAAATACGCCAGTAGTGATAATGCATAACGATGCCGATGGAGCAGTGCCATGGTATCAAGGTATTGAGATGTTTACTGGCTTAAAACGTTTGGGCAAACCAGTTTGGCTATTGAATTATAACAACGAAGCGCACAACTTGGTACAACGCCAAAACAGAAAAGATATCCAAATTCGCGAGCAACAGTTCTTCGATTATTATCTAAAAGGTGCTAAAGCTCCAGTTTGGATGGTAGGCGGCGTACCTGCAACCGAGAAAGGTAAAACTTGGGGTTTTGAACTAACTGATGAGAAACCTTAATCAGTTGGCAGGCCTTAGTTAGCAGTAAATAATATATAAGCCGTCATTTCGAGCGAAACGTAGTGAAGTCGAGAAATCTTTGAACTATACACACTAAAGATTTTTCTCCCGATGGTTCGGGACTGAGCTCCAGTCGAAATGACGGCATTTTTATACATTATAAAATGAACATCAAATCAATCTTAACCAATTATGTAACCTTCGAAGAAAAAGCACTTATTAACCGCTTTTTCAAACATGAAGATATCCTTCCATTAATTAATCAGTTACCGACGGAATTCAAAGTAGAAGAACTCGGTATTTCAGTAAATGGTAAAAGCATCAATGCCATTAAATGGGGAAATGGCAAAACCAGAATAATGTTATGGAGCCAGATGCACGGCGATGAGGCTACAGGAACCATGGCCTTAGTCGATTTGCTCAATTTCTTGAAATTAGACAGCGAACCGGTTAAACTAATCAGTAAAAACTGCAAACTGCTCATTATCCCAATGGTTAATCCTGATGGTGCAGCTGCATTTACGAGAAGGAATGCCCAACAGATTGATATCAACAGAGACTTTATACAAACTGCAACGCCAGAAGGTAAAATATTAAAACAAGCGAGAAATGATTTCGAGCCAAGCTTTGGTTTCAATCTTCATGATCAAACTACCTTATGGAGTGTAGATGGCACGTTAAAACCCGCTACGCTATCTTACCTCGCCCCTGCATTTGACAAAGCACTTTCAATAAATGAGGTTCGCGAAAATGCGATGTTGATCATTGCGGATATGTTTAAGGAACTTGACCAGCTATTACCCAATCACATTGGCTTATTTGATGATGAATACGAGCCGAGAGCATTTGGCGATAACTTCCAAAAAGCAGGTACATCAACTATTTTAATTGAAGCGGGTGGTTATCAAAATGATTCAGAGAAACAGCAAATCAGAAAGTATTTTTTTGCGTCTATCCTATCTGGATTAACTTCTATTGCAAGTAAAAGCTATGAGAAGCAAAGTACCGACAATTACTTTGCTATTCCTCAAAACAATAAACAGATTTTCCACTTAATGATTAATAACCTCCTGTTAAATGACATCAAAGTAAGCATTGGGATCAATTACGATGAATGCCCAAATACAGACGGTATGAGCACTTACAAATCATATAGCGTCCAAGATATCGGAGATTTAAGTTTTTGCGATGCTTATCAAGTATATGATGCCCGTGATTGTAAATTAAATGGAGATATCTTTTTTAATAAAGCAGCAGATTTCAATTTATCGAAGGAAGGGCAAATCATTTTAGCTTTTAACAATGGCCATTTGCTAACTTAATTCTTTTGCCACAGATACACGGATAATTTAAATTCAGGTTTGGAAGTATTAATCTGTGAATCTGTGGCAAAAAAATTCAAATTAAATCTTCTCTCATTTGCGGTAAAACACCGCAAAAACACTAAATTCAACGCACAAATAAACACAAACAAATGGCATTAAGTAGAATTTGGTCGGCATTTATCATTGTAGCTATTACCGTAGCTGCTATAAAATGCTTCTTTTTTGGTCAAACAGAGATATTTAGCTGGATGGTGATTGGCAAGGCCGATGACCCAACCAATTTAACCAAAGTTGATGGTGTAATACAAACCTGTTGGAATGCAGTAGAAATGTGCTTAAAACTAATAGGCATTTTAGCTTTCTTCATGGGCTTAATGAGTATTGCCGAAAAAGCTGGAGGCATTAGATTGTTATCAAAAATTGTAGGTCCATTTTTCTCGAAATTGTTCCCTGAAGTACCTAAAGGTCATCCCGCTACAGGCCATATGGTGATGAACTTCTCTGCCAACTTGTTGGGGCTCGACAATGCGGCTACCCCTTTTGGCTTAAAAGCTATGGAAAGCCTGCAAGAACTAAATCCAAACAAATCGACTGCAAGTAACTCACAAATTATGTTCTTGTGCTTACACGCAGCTGGTTTAAGCCTTATACCAGTAAGTGTTATTGCATTGAGAGCTTCCTCAAATGCTTCAGACCCTACCGATATCTTCATACCCTGCTTAATCGTGACTTTTGTTGGTACCATGACAGCCATGTTAATTGTTTCCTTCAAGCAAAAAATCAATATTTTTCAACCCGTAATTTTAGGATGGATCTTAGGAATCAGTACAATCATAGGTTTATTGGTTTGGTATATTACTACATTAAACTCAAAGGATATTGCCTCTTTTTCTGGAACATTAAGCAGTGGTGTAATCCTTTTCATTGTATTGGCTATCTTACTGGGCGGTGTTTACAAAAAGATAGATGTTTTTGATGCTTTTGTAGATGGAGCCAAAGGCGGATTTGAAACTGCAGTTAAAATTATTCCCTACCTAGTAGGTATGTTAGTCGCAATTAGCATGTTGCGTACCAGTGGAACATTTGATGTAGTTATTTTAGGAATAAAGAATTTCTTTACTTTTTTTGGAGCCGACACTCGCTTTGTTGAAGCACTACCCACGGCATTGATACGTCCCTTAAGTGGCGGTGGTGCTAGAGGAATGATGGTAGATACCATGACGGCCTATGGTGCTGATTCTTTCGCAAGTAAACTATCTGGGGTTTTCCAAGGCGCTGCAGATACAACTTTCTATGTAATTGCAGTTTATTTTGGTTCCATATCAGTTAAAAATACGCGTTATGCAGTTGGCACCATGTTGCTAGCAGATTTAGCTGGCGTTTGTACGGCTATCGGATTAGCCTATCTGTTCTTTGGTAATAGTTAAAAACGATATAATCATAAAAAAGCCACATCTTTCGATGTGGCTTTTTTATAGACATATAATTGCTAATTAGGCTCTTCTTACTTTTACAGCTTGTGGTCCTTTTTTACCTTCTGCTACCTCAAACTCCACTTCATCATTTTCTTTAATTCCATTAATGCCGCCTTCTACGTCTTTAAAATGCACAAAGATTTCTTTGTTAGCGTCATGAGAGATGAACCCATAACCTTTTTCGGTATTAAACCATTTTACTTTTCCGGTACTCATTAGTTTTTAGTTCTACTATGTTAAAATTGATAATTAAAGTAAATCTAACGATTTATTATTAACTATCAACCCCTTATAAATTATTTATTCGGCTGAGGAGTAGTCCTCAAATAAGGTTTAATTACTTTATGTCCTTTCGGAAATTTAGCTGGAATATCCTCTGTCTTGATACTATTTACTACAATTACGTCCTCACCATCTTTCCAATCTGCTGGTGTAGCTACACTATATTTAGCTGTAAGTTGTAACGAATCAATTACTCTTAAAATCTCATTAAAGTTTCTACCCGTAGAAGCAGGATAAGTAATGATCAATTTAACTTTCTTATCAGGACCAATCACAAATAAAGAACGAACAGTCAAAGTTTCAGAAGCATTTGGATGAATCATATCATACAAATTTGCTACTGTTTTATCCGAATCCGCAATAATTGGAAAATCAACCTCAGTATTTTGCGTTTCGTTAATATCTTTAATCCAACCTAAATGAGACTCTACCGGATCAACGCTCAAAGCTAAAACTTTGACATTTCTTTGATCAAATTCTTTCTTTAAAGATGCTGTTCTTCCTAATTCTGTGGTACAAACTGGTGTATAATCTGCCGGATGCGAAAACAAAACTCCCCAGCTATCGCCTAAATATTCATAAAAGTCTATCTCACCTATAGATGTTATAGCTTTAAAATCTGGAGCAATATCCCCTATTCTGATACTCATAGTGTTATTCTTTAAAATGAAAACTGATTAATTATTTTTTACAATTTACAAAATCAACATGGCTTTGGCAACGGCCGTAATATAGATTAACCAAACAAGCCTCCCTGTTTGTGTATAAAATTGATACGAGGCAGCTTACTTCCCAATTTCTGATTAAACTGTTCGATGGTATAATCAGCAATTATTGGTGTATCACTTTCATCATGCTGATGCAAAAAGAAATAGATTTCCTCCAATCCTTTATCCAACCATTGATCCAATCTTTCAATCCAGTCATCTACCCGTTTTTTATCAGAACTATCCAAAAACTTACCACCATTACCCACAAAACGTATAAAAGCTTTTGGAGTTGGTAATTCCATATGTACACAGTCTCTTCTTCCGCTAGCATCTGTTATGGCGGCCCCTATCTTCAAATCTGCCAATAAAGAAAACAATGCTTTTCTATCATCAGCATTAGCAAACCATTCTTCATGTCTAACTTCTAAAAACAAATTGAAATCACGAGGCAGAGCTTCCAAATACGCCTTAAGAACGGGTAAATTCTTTGGGCCAAAATTATCCCCTAGCTGTAAGAAACAAGGACCTAATTTATCTCCAAATGCACTAATTGCCTTTAAATATAAATCTGTCTCAGCTTGTGCATTATTCAGTCTTTTAATATGTGTAATCGCTCTAGAAAATTTCGGACAAAACAGGAAGTCTCCTCTCCGGTCCGCCATTTCTTTCCACTTGAGAATCTGCTCCTCCTTTGGAATACCGTAAAAAACAGCGTTAAGTTCAATAGAATTGAAATGCTTAACGTATTCCCCTAAAAAATCTTTTTCCTTCGTCTTGGGAGGATAAATCAAATTCAGCCATTCTTTTCTGCCCCACTTAGCACAACCTACAAAAAAACTGGGATTGTCAATTGGCTTACCATTCAAAGTAAGTTTAGTTTGCGCTCCATCTGGTGGCAAGGTAAAATCTACTTTATTTATTTCGTTTGTTTCTACTCTTCCAAATTCCATCTTTAAATATAGTTAGTTAGCCACAGATGCACAGATATCTACCTTAATGAGTTTAAAATCGAATATTTAATTTATATCAATATTATAACTGTGCATCTGCGGCTAATTTCGTACTTAAAAGAAAAACCCCGAATACAATCAAATGTTTTCGGGGTTGCCCTATATGCTTATTAAAAACTAATTGTTATTATAAACTTTAATCATGAATACGTAATCCTGCATTTTCTTAACCTGCATATCGCGTTTCATTCCTCTCAACACACTTTTCTTTCCATAAGAAATTCTCTTACTTAACGAGTCTTGCGGAATAGCATTTAAAGCTTCCATAATATACTTTGATTTTACAGCAAAAGTAGCTCCGTCAGTTTTATTCTCTTTACCATTAATGATACCTACAATATTACCGCTGTTATCTAATAATGGACCACCACTATTACCTGGATTTACCGGAATAGCTACCTGATAAGCTAATGTATCTCCATTAATACCCGTTTTAGAACTCACATAACCATCACCTAAAACAATATCATCTTTAGGAAAACCTAAAGTATATACTGTTTCACCAACGCTAGAAACACCCTTCTTAATGTTATAAGGTAGTGTTGGAAGGTTATCAAAAGACTTATCGTTAATTTTTAGGATAGCGATATCATTAACAGGATCGTTATAGAATGACTTTACTTTATAAGAACCTTTACTATTTTGTACATAAACAGAATCTGCACCACGAACAACGTGATAATTGGTTACAATATAACCATTTCCAGAAATGGCAAAACCAGTACCACCAAAACTAGCTGGTTTGGCATTTGCATTTGTATTATCTGCTTTTCTAGATTTGATATCTCTAATTAGCGTATTTTGAGTAATTCTGAGCTTAGCCATATCCTTGCTCATCGCCTCAAAACTACCTGCTTGTTTATTATTGCTTTGGATTGAATATAAAGAAACCATAGCCAATAAGATAAACGATGCAGCAATAGCTACAGCAGATCTATTGTTACGCCATAATTTGATTACTTTAGAAGGATGAGGTCTCAACTCCTCTGCTAGCGAAGGCACATCAATTTGTAAGTGTGCAGCGTCCATCTGTTCTTTAAGCTTAACGATGTTCGCATATTGGTTCATCGATTCTAAAAAAACTTTATGCGCAACAACCTTATGATCCACCATTTGATCATTGCTACGTAGTTGTTCAAACGCAACACGCTCCTCTGGACTTAGCTTGCCGTTTAGGTAATCTTCAATAATAGCCTCTAGTTCTAAATCTTGTCTCATTTTCTATGATTGAAAAAATAATTTCTTTAATCGTTGTAGACACTTGTACTTCTGTGTCTTTGCATTATCAGTATTCGTATAACCAAACTTCTCACAAATCTCCTGCATCGATTGGTTATTGATATAAAAGTCTTCTATAATCGTTTTACAAGGTTCACCTAAACTTTCCAAAGCCACTTTCATCTTATCAAACTGCATGTCCTTTTGTTCATGCTGTTCCATATCTTCCTCAACAATCAGTACATCCTCAAAGTCAGCGATGTTACTCGTCTTTTTACTTTGCTGAGCAAGTTTCTTGAGCCAAATCCTTCTACTTACCGAATAAATATAGGTTTTCAGCTTACTGCTCAGCTCAAAACTTCCACTCTTAACCTTATTATAAAGAACAATTATAGCTTCCTGATAAACATCTTTAGCATCATCCTCATTGCCATTGTTATTTAAGATAAACTGTAATACCATCGGAAAATAGGCAGCATACAACTTATTTAATGCTTCCACCGAATTATTAAGTATCCCTAAAACAACCTCTCTATCTGTTGGTAACGAACTGCTAAACTTTATATTCACTTATTAATACAATTAAATTCAAATGGTAACCCAATAATAATCAAAAAAATAACAGACCTACATTTAAGCATGCAAATCCAACATTTGGAACAGCAAATGTACTATTTATTACAGTCCCGCTTTCCGCTTAATCTTTTTGTGGCACTTGTCATCCTGAGCTTGTCGAAGGATTTTCATAGCAAAAACGCTTCGACAAGCTCAGGATGACAGTAGACCAATAAACATCAACAAAAAGTATATCGCTTTAATCGGATTTACTTAACAAATGCTGTACAATAAACTCAACTTTAATACCTAAAAGTTCTAAATAGTAACCTTAAAAATAGCAGGAAAAAATATTTTATTTTTTTTTCAAAACTACGGGTTACCTTTTTACCTTTGCGGCATTAAGAGTAAAATTAATTAATTATTTAATCAGAAAATTAAAATGAAAAACTTATTCAAATTTGGCTTTTTAGCTTTAGCATTATCTTTAACTGTAGTTGCTTGTTCATCTGAGAAAAAAGCAGAAGGTACTGATACTGTAGGTGCTGACACTACTGTTGTTGCTGATACTACTGTAACTGATACAGTTGTTAAAACTGATACTACTGTTGTTGATTCAACTGTAAAACACTAGTCAAATAGTAAAGTATAAAAAAAGCCTCGACAAATTGTCGGGGCTTTTTTTATACATAACCCCCAATAAATTAAAATTTATCTTACTGAATTACAGTAAATTAAAAGTTAATATAAAAAAAGATAAAACAACTGGGTTACCTTTTTTAAATAGCCGTATTAATCAGTAATTAATTAATTAAAAAGTTTAAACGAAAATTAAAATGAAAAACTTATTCAAATTTGGCTTCTTAGCTTTAGCATTATCTTTAACTGTAGTTGCTTGTTCTTCTGAGAAAAAAGCAGAAGGTACTGATACTGTAGGTGCTGATACTACTATCACTGCTGATACTACTGTAACTGATACAGTTGTTAAAACTGACACTACTGTTGTTGATTCAACTGTAAAACACTAGTCAAATAGTAAAGTATAAAAAAAGCCCCGACAAATTGTCGGGGCTTTTTTCGTTTACGCCATTTTGTATTTTAACTATGTTAATAGCCAACAAATGTTAACTTTGCACATCTTTATAAAAATCAATAAAATATGACTTTATCTCCGCTACAAGCTATCTCTCCTATTGATGGCAGATACAGAAAAACCACAGCTAAACTTGCAGACTATTTTTCTGAATACGCCCTAATTAAATATAGAGTACTGGTAGAAATTGAATATTTTATTGCATTGGTAGAAGCTAATGTTCCAGGTACAGAAAGTTTCGACAAAAACTTATTCCCTCAGTTAAGAAATATCTACGAAGCTTTTAACGAAGCTGATGCACAAAGTGTAAAAGAAACAGAAAGTGTAACCAATCACGATGTTAAAGCTGTAGAATATTTCATCAAAGCTAAATTTGATGGCTTAGGCTTAGAAGCCTACAAAGAATTCATTCACTTTGGCTTAACCTCTCAAGACATCAATAATACCGCTATTCCCTATACTTTTAAATTAGCTTTAACGGAAAGTTATTACCCAGCTATAGAACAACTGATTGAAAAATTGGCAGGCCTAGCTAACGAGTGGAAAAACGTACCGTTATTGGCACATACTCACGGTCAGCCTGCCTCTCCTACCAAATTAGGGAAAGAGTTTATGGTTTTTGTAGAACGCTTAAGAGTGCAATTAGCCAATTTAAAGACTGTACCTAACGGTGCAAAATTTGGCGGAGCAACAGGCAACTTCAATGCACACCACATTGCTTATCCTCAAATTAATTGGGTAGACTTTTCTAACAAATTTGTTAATGAAACTTTAGGCTTAACTAGAGCGCAGCATACTACGCAGATTGAGCATTACGATCAGTTCGCAGCTCAATGCGATGCCTTAAAGCGTATCAATAACATCATTGTAGATTTAGACCGTGATATCTGGACCTACATTTCTAAAAACTACTTCAAACAAAAAATTAAAGAGGGTGAAGTAGGTTCATCGGCTATGCCACACAAGGTAAATCCAATTGATTTTGAAAATGCTGAAGGAAATGCCGGAATTGCAAATGCTTTATTTGAATTCTTAGCCGCTAAGTTGCCTATTTCTCGTTTACAAAGAGATTTAACAGATTCTACAGTACTTAGAAATGTAGGAGTGCCAATGGCGCATACGTTGATCGCAATTAATTCTACATTGAGAGGTTTAGGTAAAATTATCCTTAACCAACAAGCTATTGATGCCGATTTAGAAGATAACTGGGCTGTAGTTGCCGAAGCCATCCAAACGGTATTGCGTAGAGAAGCTTATCCAAATCCTTATGAGGCTTTAAAAGCGTTAACGAGAACTAACCAAAAAATTACGGCTGAAACTATTGCTGTATTTATTGATAGTTTAGAAGTTAACGATAACATTAAAGCTGAACTGAAAAAAATAACTCCTTTTACTTATACTGGAATATTTTAAGCTCCTCTCTGACTTATGGACATCTCTCCCTTTTGGGGAGAGAAAACAGCAGCTATCATGGTAACTGCAGTGTTTTATTAACTGACCCCTAGTAACTAATACCTGTCCACTATAAATTAATGACCTAAATTAGACAACAATTGGAATGGCAATTGTATATTTTTGTAATATAAATTCTATTAGACATGACTATTAACGTATATACAGAGCAAACACCTAATCCAGCTACAATGAAGTTTATGGTAAATAAACTTTTAATCAACGGTAGTGAAGATTTTGCCACTAAAGAAAGTGCTGAAAGCTCGCCTTTTGCTAAAGAGTTGTTCAAATTCAACTTTGTAAACGGCGTTTTTTTCGCTAGTAATTTTGTGACTATCACTAAAACTGATGATGCAGAATGGAGCGATATAGAGGCTATTTTGAAAGAGTTTGTAAAAGGTGCAGTGGAGGCAGAACTTAAAATTAAAGATGCTGCTGAAGAAGCTCCAAACTTTGAAGGTACTGAGACTGAAATTAAAATCCAGCAGATCCTACATGACTACGTTCGTCCGGCAGTTGAGCAAGATGGCGGTGCAATTACCTATAAATCTTTTGACGAAGGTGTAGTAACTGTAGAATTAAGAGGTTCTTGCAGTGGTTGTCCATCAAGTACCATTACTTTAAAATCAGGTATTCAAAACTTACTACAACGTATGGTACCAGAAGTTAAAGATGTGGTATCGGAAGCACTTTAAAAATCAATAAGGTTAAATAAACAAAAAAATCCGTAACTGAACGTTACGGATTTTTTTGTTTGATATCAATTAAGACTTCGTAAGTCTCTTAGCTATTAAAACAATGAGTAAAGCTTAGTTAAAATGCTTCTTAATCGTGTCTAGAATTTCTTGTGTAATTAATCCGTTGGTTGCTACAATCTCTCTTGTTTCAAGGTATTCTTCGCCACCAGAAAAATTAAGTAAGGTACCACCAGCTTGTTTAACCAAAAATGCACCGGCTGCCATGTCATAAGAGTTCAGGTTATACTCGAAATAAGCATCAAATCTACCACAAGCCACATAAGCTAAATCTACAGCAGCAGAACCAATTCTTCGTAGACCATGACATTTTTGCATCATCTCGGTAAACAGCTTAATATACTGAGGTTGTTTATCGAATTGATAATATGGGAAACCTGTAGCTAATAAACATTGAGAAAGATCAGTTGCCTTAGAAACCCTAATTTCCTTATTGTTCAAATAAGCAGGTGCTCCTTTGTATGAATAGAACATCTCTCCACGATTGATTTCATAAACTACACCCAGTACTGGCTCCTTCTCTTCGTACAAGGCAATACTGATCGAGAATGTAGGGATGCCATGGATAAAGTTAGTAGTTCCATCTAGCGGATCAATAATCCACGTAAAAGCCCTACCATAAGTATTTTCAGTTTCGTCTTCTTCAGTGATAAAACCTGCCTCTGGCAATATTTTTTTCAAGTTCTTTACCAATTGTCGCTCTGCTGTTTTATCTACATAAGAAACTAAATCGTTAAGTCCTTTATATTCAATAGCATTACTATCAAATGCCATTGCCTCTTTTCTAATGAAATTGCCTGTTAACCTTGCAATTGCAATTACCTTATTGCATAATAATTCGTAGTTCATCGGTTAGTAGTTTGCAAGTTTTTCTTTGTTTTTTGAAGAATACCATACCAAGTAAGCACCTGCAAAGAATAATATCGAAGAGATAAGTTCTGCCTGGGTAAATGGGATACCAGCAACAGTATATTTAGAGTTTACTCTAATGAGTTCAACAAAGAAACGTTCAAGACCATTAAACATCAGATAAATACCGAACATCATGCCAGGTATGTTAATTTTTGTTCTAATTTTCCATAAGAACCAAAAAATTAGCAGGGCAGCTATTACCTCGTAAATTGGGGTTGGATATACTGGACTTGGTAACTCATTACAGAATTTACCCACACAGCCAGGTATTGGATTACCTTCTCCAGCTACGTTATTTGGGTAAGTGTAAGCCCATAACCAATCTGGCAACCAACTAACTGGCTTAGAATTAAGATTTACAATACCCCAATCACCATCACCAGACAAATGGCAACCGATACGACCAACGCCATAAGCCAACATCATTCCTGGGCCACCAACATCTAACATATGTAACGGCTTAATACCATTTTTGTGGGCAATGTACAATACTGCCGCACCACCACAAATTAAGCCTCCGTAAAAAGTTAATCCACTAAACGACAATAAACCACCAATGGGATCTTGAATAAATGTATCCCAATGCTCTAGATTGTCGAATATCTTAGCACCTAAAAAGCCCCAAACAGCAGCCCAAACAATCATGTTGCTCATCAGCTCGTGCGGACGAACGGTCACTTCTACCTTTTTAGGCGTAGGCAATTTTACCTTCTCTTTTTCCTTGTACGACCAATAAACAAAAAGTACCGCCAAGCCCAAACCTCCAAACAAATTTCCTTTAGAGGATAGCAATACAGTTTGAGAATCAGCAACGAATAACTTATAGTTTATTAGCGCATAAATCAACTTATAACCAATCAAAAATCCAAACAAACCGTTGGAAATCAATTCCCAAGTTGTAGCAGGTTCGCCAATGGTGGTAATGTGTTTAATTGGCTTCAATTTGCCTAAAGCTTCTTTGCGTTTTAGTTCTTCGCTAAAAGCCCAATAACCTGCTAAAAATGCCAAAGCCACAAATACACCAAAAGTATTAAATGGTAGAGGTACCTCTATGCCAAATAAATAGGAAATAAAATGGGATACGGTTGGAAACATACAATAAAAAGTTTAGGCGAATATATAAAATTTGCCCATTCTTTCGCTCTTTTTGCGAGCTTTTTAAAGCTTGTTATAGTACTGTGACGGAAGTAATGCAAAGCGCAGGCTGTCACTATTTGACCTTCCCTCTCTTTCTGTGAGAGACGGGAAAGTCGGAATCAATTAAGTGATTGATTAGTTAATTAACGTGAGTTCGGGATAATAAAGTAGTCTAGGTGCTGCAATCACTGATGTTAAATGAAACATATTTCATTTGCTTCTATTTATTGCTTCGGTCGCTTCGCGGACAAACTTTTATTCATTAGTACTTATTTTTTCAATGGTATTCATGCTTGCTTCGCAGGTTTCCAGTAGCTGAAAAAAGTATGCAAAACCGGAGCGTTAGCGTAGCTCATTTATACCTTAAAAACAATAATAGAAACATAAATAAAAAGCCACGGCTGCGTCTGATGCTATTAAAGTCAGTTGAAGGGCAAATTACAGCTATCTGCATCAGCCAAGGCCGATTTTAATGAAACGAAGAGGCTTTGCGTTGGCTTGAAATGGTGTAAAAATAAAATTGCTTAATCCGAACTCACGTTAATTAAGGCCAATCCCTCTCTATCTGTTCCACATCACTCCTAAAATATGAGAAAAACAGCAACTTAATTAAACGTTAATATATCAGCTAAGTACCATATCTGTAATAAGCCAAACTTATAGCATTTGCTCGTAAATCGACTATCCCTAATTCATATCTGAATCGTACCTGCGTCGTCTCTGCTTCGTATCTTGTTCGAGTTCTGTTCGGCAAAATGTCAATTTAGGGGAAGCCGAAGCGATTAATATTAGAAGCTTACCCCTACTCTTCCCGAACTAGTCACGGACTATTCACGAACCTGACCTAAAGTAAAGTCGCTATAAGGTCACTATAACGTCGCTATAAGGGTGGAGATAAAGAATGGATTTTTAAGGCGATGGATATCCGAATGAACCTATGGATTCGCGTTATTTTAAAGATAGTGAAATTATGGCAATTGCCACCGACTTTTAGTTAGCAGACCAAATAGGCACACAAAACATTGCTTACCATTAAAGGCTCAGACAGTGAAAAAACGAAATAAATCCGACTAAAAGTTCAAGAATTAGAAAGGATTAAGACTTTATTGTACTTAATTCCTTAATAGTTAGCTCTAAAATCACACAGCTAATGATGCGCGTAAACGGTCTCTAATTCTGCCACTTCTACTTCGCCATCTGCAGTAAGCTCAACCAATTTTACATTTTTAAGCTCGTTAACCATTAAAGGATCATACTTGGCTTTTACCTTGACGTAGTTTTTAGTGAAGCCGTGCATGAAACCATTCTTCTGATCATCTTCGAAAAGCACCTGAGCCTCAGCTCCAATTTGGGATTGATAGAAAGCTCTTCTTTTCTTATCGGATAAGATATGGAGCATTTTATTGCGCTCGAAACGAGTACTACCGGCAACTTTACCTTTCATCTCAGCAGCCTCTGTCTGTTCACGTTCTGAGTAGGTAAACACGTGCAGGTAAGAAACATCCAATCCATTTAAAAACTCGTAGGTATCTAAGAAATCTTCTTGCGTTTCTCCTGGAAAGCCAACAATTACATCTACACCTATACAACAGTTGGGCATTAGTTCTTTAATTTTAGCCACTCTATCTACGTACAATTCACGTTGGTAACGGCGTTTCATTAGGCCTAAAACTTTGTTGGAACCAGATTGTAAGGGAATATGGAAATGCGGCACAAAACGTTTAGAAGTCGCCACAAATTCGATAATATCGTTACTGAGTAAATTAGGTTCGATAGAGGAAATACGAATCCTTTCGATACCTTCTACCTCATCTAAGGCCTTCACTAAATCGAAGAAACGATCTTCACGCTGTCCTTCTCTAATTCCAAAATCACCAAGGTTTACACCTGTAAGTACAATCTCTTTCACACCGCTTGCCGCTATCTGTTGTGCTTTTTGCAAAACATTTTCAATCGTATCGCTACGGCTATTGCCACGAGCTAATGGAATGGTACAATACGTACATGGATAATCGCAACCATCTTGCACTTTCAAGAAAGTACGGGTTCTATCGCCAATGGAATAGGCAGCAATAAAATTATGGTTTACCTTTTCTATATCTTGCTGATGAACAACTGCTTTTGGTTGTTTGGTTAAATCGCTAATGAACTCTACAATACGGAATTTCTCGGCGGCACCTAGAACCATGTCTACCCCTTCAATTTCTGCAATTTCTTGAGGCTTCAGCTGTGCGTAACAACCTACAATAGTGACATAGGCGTTGGGAGAATATTTAAGTGCTTCCTTAACTACTTTTCTGCATTTCTTATCTGCGTGATCAGTTACAGAGCATGTATTGATGACGTAAACATCTGCAGTATCGGTAAATTCTACCACGCTGTAACCCGCATCAGTAAATAACCTACCAATTGTTGAAGTTTCCGAGAAATTCAACTTACAGCCAAGGGTATAGAAAGCTACTTTTTTCATTTTTAAGGATGCAAAGATACGAATTTAGTTGTGAGTTATCAGTGGGCAGTTATCAGTTGCAAAGCGTTTGACAAATAGTTAACAATTGGCCATCAAGTTTTGCAACTGATACTAATCTTCTTTCCAGCGGTAGCTATCCTTTTCCAAACCTGCCAAATCAACTACTCTATCTATTACGGTTTGGGCAACTTCTTCAATGGTTTTGGGGATACTGTAAAAGGACGGATTTGCAGGGCAGATAATTCCTCCTGCTTCTGTCACCGTTTTCATGTTATTCAAATGGATTAAGCTAAAGGGGGTATCGCGAACTACCGTAATTAGTTTCCTACGCTCTTTCAAAATCACATCTGCAGCTCTAGATATTAGATCATTAGAAATACCGTGTGCTATGCGCCCTAAAGTCCCCATAGAGCAGGGCACAATGATCATGGTATCGTATTTAGCAGAACCAGAAGCAAAAGGTGCATTGAAATCCATTTTTGAATAGAAATCAAAATTGTAGCTATTGTAAGCTTCGTTGCCTAATTCGTAACGCCAAACTTCCTTTGCATTATCAGACATCACTACACCTACTTTGTCTATTTGGTCTTGCAATGTTTTAAGATTATCTAACAAGAGTTTAGCATATACAGCACCACTGGCTCCAGTGATGGCAACCACTATCTTTTTTAGTTTTTGCATGAACAAATATACAATCTGAAAGTTGCCCAACTCTTGAAATGTCAGATTTTATTCGTTTAAATTAAGTTTTGGAGGGATCGGACATCATTGCTTAACTCAAAAATGCAAATAATTTAACTCTAAATCAACGTACTACAACTTATCTCTATTTTTTATTTGCAGGTATTTGTTCATGTTTCTATATTTGCACCTCCTTAGAACGAAGAAGTTCTTCGAAAACAAGGAAGATTCCGTAGCTCAGCTGGTAGAGCATTACACTTTTAATGTAGTGGTCCTGGGTTCGAATCCCAGCGGGATCACAGACAACAATGTCAAATCACATCAAAACCCTGCAAATCAAATGATTGCAGGGTTTTTGTTTTTATGGGATAGACCAAAATATCCACCATAACGCACCGAATATGTGCGTCATTAGGTGCGTCCTACCAATAAATAACCAGACTCCCCGAATTTAATATAACTATTTGATTTACAGCTAGTATAAAAATTATACATCTTGTACATCTGGCACTGCAAAGCTATTTTTACACCGTCAACTGAATTGTTTCCAGCGACGGTGTGGTCCAAGCCCGAAAATCGGGATTGGGTTGTTTAACCTTAATGTTATCATTATGAAAACAAATCTTAGCGTGCTTTTCTTTCTGAAAAAGCCAAAGAACTACAAACAGGGCGTTTCCTGTTTCATCTATCTTAGGATTACAGTGGATGGTGTCCGCTCCGAAATGTCTACGGGAAGGAGTTGCGAAATTGAACGTTGGAATGCCAAGTCTGGAAAAGTTATCGGCAACAGGGAAGAGATCAGGACATTGAACGCATACCTTGAAAAGATCCGGGGCGACATCTTCGCCATCTATACAGCATTGACCATCGAAGATGCTGAAATTACCGCTGATAGCATTAGATGTAGGTACTCTGGTAAAGAGGAAAAATCGCACACCCTACTTGAGGCCATCATGGTACACAACGAAAAAATGAAGGAACTGGTGGAGAAAAAGGAATATGCACCAGGAACACTCAAGCGATTTGAGGTATTGGAAAGGCACATCAGGGAATATCTTGCCATGTCCTATGGCAAAAGTGATATCAACATAAAAGTCATTGACCACGGTTTTATCGATGGTTTTGACCATTTTCTCCACATCAACAAGGAAAATGACACCAATACCGCCAATAAGCACCTCAAGAACCTTAAGAAGATTATCAGTATCTGCCGAAGATATAAATGGATCAGTACAGATCCGTTCTTTGGACATGTACTGAAATCCAAGCCTGTTCACAGGGATTACCTTACTTCAGATGAACTACAAAAAATCACCAAAAGACAGTTTGGGACGGCAAGACTGTCACAGGTAAGGGATTTTTTCCTATTTAGCTGCTATACCGGACTTTCCTATGCAGATGTCCAAAAACTTAATATCGAAGATATCGGGATAGGTGTTGATGGTGAAAGATGGATATTCACCTACAGAAAAAAAACTGACACCAGGGCTGCCATACCCTTGCTACCCATCGCTGTAGGTATCCTAGACCGATACAGAGAACATCCATTTTGCCAGAACACGGGCAGGGCACTGCCCATTTCAAGTAACCAGAAGATGAACGAATATCTCATAGAGATTGCCGCACTATGTGGCATCAATAAAACATTGGGCAACCGTATCGCCAAACGTACCTTCGCCACGACGGTGACACTGATGAATGGAGTACCAATAGAAAGCGTCTCAAAGATGCTGGGACATACCAATATCCGTACCACGCAACTCTATGCCAAAGTGCTCGATGTGAAGGTAAGTGAGGATATGGCCCCGTTAAAGAAAAAATTCGATTATCCGGTACATGGAACCGGAGCCGCTTCGGAACTAGAGCTAAGTGCGGAGGTCGCAGGTCTAAGGAAAAAATATAAACTAAAATCGAACATTTCAGAAGCTTCCTGAATGTTAATTTATATAACAAGCTGGGCCACGTAAAGCAAAACTACGTGGCTTTTTTTTTACAGGAATCCCGTCAATATACTACTGGAACCCGCCGATAGGCAGTAGACTGAACAAGTTTTCACCGTAGATGCCCAAAAGCGGGAACTGTGGTGGATTGTGGGCGGGAGTTCCGCAGGCCGAAAAAGAGCGTGGGGCAAACTGGAACTACCAGGTTATCTGCCCATCCTAAGACCACGGTCGTTGTCCCTATCCATTCCCTTACCACGGCCCTTCCTGTTGGATAGCCTATCCTGGATTTCCTGTTGTAGCTTTCTTTCTATCTTCCGTGGGATCTTCATTGCCCAATCCGGCAATTTCTCGGCCCTTGCAACCAACACGCCATCTTTTATGGTCATCAGTGCCGCGACCTTGAAAGGTTCGTTCTGGTCGATCGAGCTTTCAAATATATCCACCGAATCAAACTGGTCATAGAACTTTTCAAGGTTTTCCAGACCTCCCGTAAAGTTTTTGTTTACATTTTCCGTATCCACGAAGTGTCCTCCCGCCTTTACCCTCATATTGACCCTGTTGACAGACGCCTCTATAGATGGTAGGCCAATGAAGATCATCCTTGTTTCGTAACCTGCATCCCTAAACTGTTTGACGCTTTCCATGACCTGTGCGGTACGGAAATTGGTCTCAAAAGCGAAATCATTTCCCTGGGCAATAGCGTTTTCCTTCCTCCGCTGGAATATGACACCATTGGCCGCCTCGTAGAGCGTTCCGCTGTCGGTCATCGGATATTGGTCTTTTAAAATGGACATTTCCTTGTCACCATCGAATACATCCGTCCCAGGCGGCACAAAACTTTCGGACAGGGTCGATTTGCCGGCCCCGTTCGGGCCGCACAAAACATAAAGTTGTAGGGGCTTCATGTTAGTCCAATATCTTGATCAGGGTAATACTTCCCGTTACGGCATCAACGCTTACCATCTCCTTACGGTCCGCATATTCGTTGATAAAAAGATCTGCCGTGGTACATAGCTCGTTCCTATAGGTTATATAGGAGCCTTTTTCCAGATTGGCCTGTTCCGCACCGCGCACCTTTTCCTCCAACAGAAGCGATTGCTCCTCTAGGGTCATTTCGTGGAACGGTATGAATGTAAGATTTGCCATAAGCTTGTACAATGCATTTTCCGGATTCACATCGGCCTTCAGTTTGGGCCACTCCTTCAGGTGGACAAATACACCCTGGGGTCTGTCATGAGCATCCACAAGGATACTCAGTGCTGGCGGCTGATGTCCGACGGTATCCAAATTTACGTAATTTTTCATGCTTTTTAAAATTAATGGTGGTCAATGTTTATAGAAGTAGTAGGCAAGCCAGATAGATAGGCCCAGTAGCATGCCTAGGACCAAAAATGCTATGATAACCCTTCTGGTCATTTTTTCGAAGTGGTGGTGGTGCCGCACTTGGACGACACGTGGCATCCTTGAGACCATCTCCCTGATCTGTAGCATGGTTTCGGCCATGTTTTTCTGTTGTCCACTGTTAAGAAAGGCGTCCACGCTTTTTCGTACCGATAGGAGTTCATCCGTGTAATTGGGAATCCTTATCCTTGGATATTTTGGTACTACGTTCTCTAGCTTTTGTATCCTTTCCCCATGTAGTTTATGGCCATCGTAAAGTTCGGCCAGTTGCTCTTTTAGTGTTTTCATAATTTATGTTATTACATACCTATGCCATGCGATCGGCTTTGGCTCTTCTGCTTCTTCTTCTTTTTGCGTTTCTGTCCGTTCGGTGATTGGACAATTGGATCATACACCGGCTCCAGCATGATATCGAGAAATTTCCCCATGCTCGAACCGATCGTTTCGAGCATATCGGCACTTGTTCCGAATATGCCCATGGAAATATCCCGGGCCAGTTCAGGCATAAGCCTTTCTGGATCATAGTTGATGGGCGTACCGGCAACCAACGTATCCAACTGTATTTTCTGCTCCAATGTCCCGTTCTTTAGGATATTGGCGTAGGCCATTGTTTCTTCGAGTCCGCGTTCAAATCCGAAATTTCTATCAAATAGCGTTTCCCCGCACTGTTTGAATGCCACCCTGTCGAACTGGCCCATTTTTTTGGAATGCGCTGCATTACGTCCCCTTGAGCTGTTCATCGGGCTCAGCTTGATGCTGTTTGTAGCATCCTTTCTGCTCACGATGACCTGTATGTGTCGCTGGTCTCCCTGTTTGAGCTCGCCACGCTGTGCAGTACCATTCTTGACCTCCTTGTCATTATGGGTGTAATACCTATGGTGTTCCAGTTTGGCGAACCAGACCAAGTCCCTGCTATCTCTGATCCCCGGTCTGTTGAAGTTCTTCGCATATTCGTCCATCACCTTCAACGTATAATCCTTCAGTGCATCGGATATTCTATCTGGACCGTATTTTTCTTCCAGGTGCCTGAGTTCCTTTTGGCTGGGGCTGATATTGATCAGGAAGAATTTGGCGTCATCTTTTCCAAGCTTGGCGATATTGCCGTCGATCGACCTGCGCACCTCGAAGGCTTCATATCGCTGCCCAAAATGGTTGAACCATCGTTCCGGCATTTCGCTCAGATGTATCCTGTTCTCCTTTTCAAGATAGTTTACCAGTTGACTGCTGCCACCTTTATTTTCTGCCGTTCTGCTGTCCGTGATATTGATGTACATGCTCATAATAGTTTGATCTGGCTGAGTGTTGAGGCAAGTAGCTGTTCCCTGTCTTTTCTTGAACCAAGGCCAGATATATTGTCTCGGGCGATGGCATAGTTGTTAAAGATGTTAAGGAACAGGTGTTTGAGCTTTTCCTTGTCGGAAAGTTGTACGACAATTGATTTGTAGTGGATTTCCAGTTGATGAAGATATTGGTTTTGCCTGTCCATCAATTGGGGGATTATTTCGTTTTGCTTCAGAAGTCCATCGAAACCATGGATTACCTTTTTCTGCGATTCTACCAAACGGCCGACCTCCCGTTTTGTAGGGATTAGCAGATCGTTCTCCTGTGTCTTGACAAATCCTATGTGTTCCCTGTGCTGCTTTAGGAGTGTGTTTTTCAATATTTCATCGTTGATGTCCAACGGGTCCTTTCTCGTCCGGTGGAAATAGTCGATCATCTGCAGGAATACCTGCCGCTTTGGTCTGCCCAGCTTTAGGGAGATCAGGTCCAGTTTTTTGCCCTCCGCTTCCGAATATTTGATTGATCTTAGAATGTCGTTGTTCATTATTTTGGTATAAATTCTTGGTTTCATCAAATAGCTATACATTTATATGTTCAGTTACTTGATAGTTATATAGCTGTATATATCGCACCTCTCATAGGGTGCACAAAATTAGTCCCATTACACATTAAAGTGACCGAAGCACCCCTGGAGGGTGCTTCCAACCCCCATAGCGATAGCATGGGGCGAGAAAGGTAGGGCTCTGCCCAACCTCCGCTCGCTCCTTTGTTTGAAGGAAAAAAGGACAGTCGCATGGTGCAGACCCTTCATGGCCCCCAAACCAGTAATGGAAAAAATCCGTGCCTAGGGACCAAGTCTAAAGCTGATCCTGCTGGCAACAATGGTGCTGTAACTGGGAAGGTAGTCGATGTATCCGTTACCCACCAGCTCTTTGATACAGTTGTGGTAGGTATTGTATGAACGTATGGCAGATAGCTGCATCAGTTCCCTTCGGCAGACCCTGAACGGATGCTGGCTGCCCTGCATCTGGCAACAGATGACCATCGCCGTAAAAAGGCTGACATGGCTGGGAAGAATTTTCCTATTTGTCCTTGAAAGCTTAAGAAAACGGAGATGTATCTTGGATGTATCGATCATAGCCTCTCCTCGCTTCCCAATAGTTTAGAAATATCGGCATAAGAATAATACAGGATACTGCCCACTTTCCTGAATGGCAATGTGCCATTAATACGCAGGTTCTGTAGCGTACCAGGCGAAATATTGAGCAGAATCCTTACCTCGGCACTTCTCAGCCATTTCTTATTTTGGGACTGTCCGATATTGATGTTCAGTTTGCCCAGCTGCTCGAAAAGTTCTCTTTTGAATGCATCTAGATCTTCTTTTGTGATCAGGTTTAATGTCGTCATAAATTCATGTTTTAATCGATGATCTTGCAATTACACCATAATTATTTCTGCAAAATCACTACTGGTGATAAATTAATTAAGGTCTGGAAGAAAATTTCCAGCTCATAGAAGGCTTCAAGCCAGAACGGTTTGGCGTAAGTTCTTCCGCAAGTCTAAGCCTGACTGGGAAGCGGTTGGCAATAACGTGCAGATGTGAAATAATTTTGATGTTGTCGTGGCTAAAATCTGTGTATACATAATTCAATTTCCATTATAAGGAAACAAATTTCAGCATACGATATGGACAAACAATGACCGTCATATCGTGTCGGTCATGTCCAGGGAGAATACAGGAAGGGGTTTTTCTATTTTTTCTGATTGATCTCGAAAATTTTCATCGAAGTATCAATCCCGGTTCCCTTGGCCGGTATGTCACCAAGCTTTTCCACGAAATAGTTCCGTGCGGTCTCCACGGGAATATCCTTTCCGCCATGAGAGAAATATTTTGCAATGAGTTTGGCATACGTTGCCCTGAAATCGCATCTTAGCAGTAGCCTACCAGATGGAAGTTTCAGGCTTCTCATCTGTTGCAATAGGTCGACAAATGTAGCTAGGTGCTCATCCTCGATGCGGACCTTCTGTTTCACCTCGTACTGTGCAAGCTCTGAGAGCTGTTTCTTGAGCTTCTCATTTTCTTCTTTGTACTGTTGCAGTGCCAGTTCTTTTTCGGCAATGACCAGATGCGGTGGTCTGGCATTCCATCTGTCTATGCCACTCAGAAATTGTTGGAACTGTTGTAACTTTGCGATGTTATCCAGGTATTGCTGGCGTTTACTGCTGAAGGGATTCTTGCTCTTGAAATACCTGATCCTGTCGCTGACCAGTTGCCATACCTGAATGAAAAACTCTTCTTCATCTGCAATCTCCCTTTCAAGGCAATATTCAAGATGGTATTGATAGTAATCTTTAAATCTAGCTTTATCAAGCTTGTATATCTTTAATAGGAAATGACTGTCGGCAGTACGCTTCCATGGACCGAATGCATTTCCGATATCATAGGGATGAGGACGGAAGTCAAAAGATTTACGTAACTTAAAAAAGCTATTTTTCATTGAGTGGTACTTTCTGAACGCTAGTTATTCCAATTGTATACAAAGATAATCATTGAGAAATAGTGATTAATAAAATCCAACAATTACTTATTATTTTGCCTCGAATGCCACCTTATATCCCAATTTGCTACATTTTATTGTAAATTTAATCTTGATATTACGGGAACCATCCATCCAGTAAACTAGAATAAGAGGTGGCAGTATAAATAACTGTAAATCGAGTAGTTATTTATTCTTATCTGTCAACTTAATTTTCCAGCTAAAATTGACCAATATGTTACTTTCATGTATCATGGCATAACTGGCAATTGGCAAGCGAGAAATTTTCATATATCCAGTCTCTACTTTTATATCTGACAAAAGTTGATAGGTAAAGCTAAATCCTAGCCTGTTGTGATCAAAAAAATAGTAGGGCGTTGTGCCATAAATGTTAAACAGTAATTCATCATAAATTCCAAGTTTCAATTTGTCACTTACATCATATCTTAAACCCACTCGGTTGCGTAAACGAGTAAGTTTTGCAGAGGTATTGAACATTCTGTATTCTACTGCAGACCTACCAGTTATAAATATTTTTTTGAACAATTCATGTTGCGTATCAACTGCTGCCGACAGCCTAAACTCACTTTTAGGCGCAGTTTCATCATCTTGTGCTTGCTGTATGATTTTATAATTCGAAAAATACGCCAAAGGCGATAAAGAAAACTTTATAGCTGCGCTATGCTGGTAATTAATCCAGGTTCTGTAGCTAAACATTAGATTTTCAGCGAAGCGGTTTTTGTCTTCAAGCCCGTTTTGTCTGCGATGTTGAAACTCCGCGTCAACAGCTAACGTTGGTGCTATTTGAGCAGTTAATGTACTGCGTAACCGCAAATTGTTATGGTGTTGAGCTTGTAAATTTTGAGCAAATCAAAGCCCAATTGCCGCGAAAAGCAACCTTTTAAAAATTAACATAAGAAGCTAATTAATGCGGCAATTTATCCCTCAATAAGCCATACATCCAAGTACCTGCAATGGCGCTTAATAAGGTAACCACGATTACCGTTGCGCCTGTGCCAATTTGAGCAAAAAGAGGCCCCGGACAAGCACCTGTAATAGCCCAGCCTAATCCAAATATCAATCCGCCATAAACCTGACCTTTATTAAATGTTTTAGGATGAAACTTGATTTTTTCGCCATAAATGGTTTTGATGTTGAATTTCTTGATCAGAAAAATTGAAATCATGCCTACCATAATTGCACTGCCAATGATGCCGTACATATGAAAAGATTGTAAGCGAAACATTTCTTGGATACGGAACCAACTCACTACTTCCGATTTTACGAAAACAACACCAAAAAGCACACCTACAATTAGGTATTTAACGTTAT
The DNA here is from genome assembly GCA_029959615.1 of Flavobacteriaceae bacterium PS02338. Lineage (GTDB taxonomy): Bacteria > Bacteroidota > Bacteroidia > Sphingobacteriales > Sphingobacteriaceae > Pedobacter. The sequence goes on from JASCOD010000002.1 coordinate 734,702, forward strand.
GGTACCACTTGTGCGTTAAAAGGCTTTCATTCACGCACATGGCGTCTAAAGAATGTACTTCAAAACCTGTATTTTCTTGCTTGTTCATTAGATTAAAGTGCTAAAATGTAAGGTAATATTAAATTGGCCATCATAAAGCCGCCAACCATAAAACAAATGGTTGCTACTAAAGATGGCCATTGAAAATTAGATATGCCCATAATGGCATGTCCGCTGGTGCAACCACCGGCATAACGTGTGCCAAATCCCACCAAAAATCCGCCTACAACCATTAATAAAAAGCCTTTTAATGTAAGTAAGGCTGGCCAATTCATAATGTCTTGTGGTATTAAATTGTCGTAATTGGTAATACCGTAACCTGCCAATTCTGTAGCTAGTTTCGGGTTAACTTCAATAGGGTTAGGGTTCGATAATAAGTTGATGGCAATGGCACCACCAATTAAAATTCCGAAAACAAAAAATAAGTTCCATACTTCTTTCTTCCAATCGTATTTAAAAAATGGAATGTTTGCAGGGATACATGAGGCACATATATGCCTTAACGATGAACTGATACCAAAAGATTTGTTGCCCAAAATAAGCAGTGCAGGTACGGTTAACCCAATAAGTGGGCCTGCGATGTACCAAGGCCAAGGTTGCTTTAAAAATTCTAACATAATTGTATAGCTATTGCTGAATGCTACAAAAATGCAACATTACAAATGATGGAACAGTTACTTTGGTTACACAAGCGAAGTTTATTTTAAGTTACTAAGCACAGTAGCCCCATCCACAAAACCTGTTTTTCGTTTTATTCATTTTTTCTTTTTGCACGTGTTAATGTTAAATGGTAAATACATCGGACAAAAACTCATAAAAGAGGTCAATAAGAAAGCAAGGGCTACAATGCCCAATACAATAGCGGTAGTGGCCGAAATTACGTTAGTGAAATACAAAATTGCAATTACAATGGCTGCAATAAAACGTATTGCTTTGTCGATGCTACCCATGTTCTTTTTCATGTTGTTATTTTTTAATGAGGTGAATAAAAACTTCTGTATTTGCCCTAGGTTTAATGCTGTTGTAGCAATTTTCCATTTTTTTGATGATGAAATTTGCTTTAAATAAGGCGCTGTATTTAGCGATATTGCCACCAAACGGCGGGCCTGCTTTTTCAAAATCGGTATTGAATAGTACACCGATAATTTTTCCACTAGGTTTTAGTAAAGCAGATGTATGTGTTACGTATTGCGCTCGTAAATTTGGATCAATCGCACAAAAAAAAGTTTGCTCAATCATGAGATCATATTGTCCCAGATGGTCAAAAAAATCCCCTAGTATGACTTTAACTTCTGGATGTGTGGCGTAGCGTTTTTGAAGTAGTTCTACAGCTTTTGGTGCAATATCGATTAAAGTAACATTGGTAAATCCATTTTGCAATAACCACTCCGCTTCGTGTGCATTACCACAACCTGGAATCAAGATTTCCGCATTTTTGTTGGGGTATTGCAGCATATAATTGGTAATAGCCGGAGAGGCCATGCCAATATCCCAACCGGTTCGCTGGTTTTCCCAACGGTTGTTCCAAAAAGATTGATCGAGTTGATTTTCTTGTTGCACTTCTTATGATTAATTACTCACCAATTTATTTACGTTTTGCCAAGTCCCACCATCAACTACATCGTTAAAACCGTGTTTTGCCAAAATACCTTTGGCCATACTGCTTCGGTTGCCGCTACGGCAAAAAACCACAACGTTTTTCTTATCCTTAAATTTAGCAATTTGTTGCTGTAGTTGGTCAAGCGGAATATTTACGGCGCCTGGTACGCTGCCCGAAGAAAACTCTCCGGGACCACGTACATCTACCAAAAACGCACCTTCTTTAATTGCTTCTGCTAATCTTGTGTTATCGGCAGTGCCGAACAATGCTGAAAAAAATCCCATTTTATACCGTTTTACCACCGTTAGCCAACCACTCCTTCATCCCGCCAGAATAGTTTTTTACATCATCAAAACCATTTCTCCCTAAAATAGAATAAGCAATGGCAGCACGATCGCCACTTTGGCAATGGATTACCACTTGTTTATCTTTGCTAATCTTATCCAAGTTATCCTGCAAAGTACCTACAAAAACATGTTCTGCGCCTTCAATATGGCCATCATGATATTCTTTTGAGTTACGTACGTCAACAATTTGTACATCGTCCTTGCCTAAATAAGTTTTGAAAGTTGCTAAGTCAATCACATCGGCAGTTTGTAGTTCAATACCTAAATCCTTAACATCGCTCACAAAACCGTAGATGTTATCCAATCCAATACGCATTAATTTTCTGGTAATCTCTTCCATTTCATCTGGCTTTGCCACCAATATAAACTGCTCTTGGTAGTTTAAAACCCATCCTGCCCATGTAGCCAAGCTATTGTTGTGTTGGATATTGATGCTGCCTGGAAAAAATCCTTTGGCAAAATCAACTTTGTTGCGGGTATCAATTACTTTAATGCCATCTGCATAAGCTTTTTTAAAGGCATCGGCTGATAAAAGGATGTGTTGCGGCACTTCCACCAATAGCGGTCTTTCTACTTTGTTCAGGTGTTTCATCATGGCAAAGTATTTAGGCGGCTCGGGCTGTCCTTCCAATAAATAATCTACAAAACCAGCTTCATCATGCTCGTATTGGAAAGCCCAGTTCCTAATTTTTTCGTAACCTACGGTTGAGCTTGGTACCGCACCTAAGTCTTTACCACAAGCAGAGCCTGCACCATGGCCTGGCCACACCTGAATAAAGGGAGCCAATTCGGCAAAACGTTGTACCGATTGAAACATTTGTTTAGCACCTTTTTCTTGCGTACCTACTATTCCCGCCGCTTTTTCCAACAAATCTGGTCGGCCAATATCGCCCACAAAAACAAAATCTCCAGTAAAAATCATTACAGGTTCGCTGGTTGCAGGGTTATCTGTGAGTAAGAAACTGATGCTTTCTGGTGTGTGTCCCGGCGTGTGTAATACTTCTAAAGTTAAGTTTCCGACTCTAATTACATCGCCATGTTTTAAACCCACATGATCAAATTGATATTGCCAATCTTCGCCACCTTCGTCTGATAAATAGAGTTTGGCGCCAGTTACTGCAGCTAACTCTCTAGAACCTGCTAAAAAATCTGCATGGATATGCGTTTCGGCAATGTGGGTAATTTTAAGGTTATTTTGCTCGGCTATTTTCAAATAAACATCCATGTCGCGTTGCGCATCTATAACGATGGCTTCGCCTTTGGCTTGACAACCTATTAAATAGCTAGCTTGTGCTAAACTTTTATCGTATACGTGTTGAAAAAACATGATTTTATTTTTTTAAGAGTTAATATTATTGAATTGTTACTCAAATATCGAAGTTTAAAAAATACTGCACAGCTACTTTTGTTACACTAAGTGCAAAGATGATAACAATCACATTTTGCCCTTCAGCATCTTATTCCAATACAGATAAGGAAGGATAAATTTTTTGAGAAGCCATAAGCGCCAACGCTCTTTATAACTATCTGTAACGAGCATTTGTTTCAGTTGCGGGTCTGGCGTAAACTCGTTTTTATAATTGAATTCTGCCAATACCATTTTGCCATATCCTGTAACCAACGGGCAAGACGAGTAACCTTCGTAATTGCGATTGCTTGCTGCTTGGTTGTTTATCAACTTGATTAGATTATCTACCACTACTGGTGCTTGTTTACGAATAGCTGCACCAGTTTTTGCGGTCGGCAGCGCAGCTACATCGCCAATGCCGAAAATATTTTTGTAAGTTACATGTTGTAGCGAGTTGATATCAACTGCAAGCCAACCCGCATCATTACACAATGGTTTTACAAAATCTGGTGCTACCTGTGGTGGCGCCTAATGCAAAAAATCAAAAGGTACAGCCACCAAACCCTCATCGGTAACCGAAGCGCCGTGAATAGCAAAGCCAGATTCTGTCTGTTCAAGCGAGGTATTATTTTTAAAGTAAACAATTTTGCGTCCGGCATCTATCTTTACCGGATTGTAATTTAGTTTTAAGTTTACACGATATCTGCCAATACCTTCATTAGCGTATCTGCTATAATTTTTACAACGAAGATGACAGAACCTGGTGTAGCGAAAATAATATTGGATTGATCTGCCAAACCTTTTCTACGCAGGTAATCTGCGGCCAAATACATGGCTTTTTGCGAAGCGCCACCACACTTAATTGGTGTAGAAGGCTGGGTAAAAACCACATTGCCGCCTTTGAAAGCCTGTAATTGTTTCCAATTATAGGTTGGGTCTACATAATTACTGCAAACCACGCCTTTTTTTAAAGCTTCTTCCAAACCAGCTATCATCAACAGGTTATACACTAAGCCTGGATCATAAGTAACGCTTCCATTGTTTTCAGTATCAACTCTGTTAAGTTCTGGAGCTATGGCTATGGGTTTATCGGTTATCCAAGTTACCCCATCTGGTATAAAATCAGCTTCGTAGCGGTAGGTTTTTTCCATGTTGTAGGACCAGCACCTAAAAGCGTAAATGCGGCTTGGTAATAATGCTTTTTAGAAGGTTCTATAATAGTAATGCTGCGATTCTTTTGCTTTCTTTTAAGCTGTGCTGCTACAATAATGCCCGCAGTACCTCCGCGCCGATAATGAGAATTCGAAAATGCTTGTATATAACGTTTTATTTAAGTAGTGTTTCTTTAATGAGAATATAGATGCCCATCACCAACACAAACCAGCCGAATGCGGGCTTCAGTTTTTTACCGTCTATTTTTGAGGAGAGATAGCTGCCTATCAAAATGCCGATAATGGCGATTCCGGTAACCGTTAATAAAAACGACCAGTGAATTGGACTTTGACCAAGAGAGAAGCCGAAGCCAGCCAAAGAGTTTACCGCAATGACAACCAAAGATGTACCTATAGCGATTTTAATGGGCAATTTTAACAGGTTAACCAAAGCTGGTATAATTAAAAAACCACCACCTGCACCTATTAAACCGGTTACCACGCCTACCGCTGCGCCTTGACCTACTACCGATAAAATTGAAGTCTGTGTGTGCTTTAGATGGTCTTCTGCGTTATTTTTGATCATACTGTAAGAGGCAAAAAGCATCAGAACAGCAAAAAATACCATCAATAAAATAGGTCTGCTTATTTCAAAACCTCCAATGTTTGTAATGTGATCTGGAATTGCAGGGAGGATAAAATGACGTGTCAAAAAAACTGCAACAATAGAAGGAAGCCCAAAATAGATGGCGGTTTTGAGGTCGATTAGACCTTTTTTGAAATAAGAAAAAGAACCGATCAAACTGGTAGAACCTACCACAAAAAGCGAGTAGGTGGTAGCTAAAACCGTATCGACCGCAAAAAGATAAACCAATACCGGAACTGTAAGAATACTGCCGCCGCCGCCAATTAAGCCGAGTGAGATACCAATAAGAATTGAAGCTGAATAACCTGTAATTTCCATTTTGTTTTGACTTGAGAAAATCAAAACTAGCCCAAATGGCAAAGTATTACAGTTACTTTAGTTACACAAGGGTAATTTTGTTTCGGCCTAAATGAACTGTTCCCTGGTCTTCCAACTGTTTGAGCAATCTAGAAACCACTACACGGGCTGTTCCAAGTTCGTTGGCCAGCTGTTCATGTGTAATGGCAATAATTTTGTTGTCGGTTAGCTCAGCTTTTTTGTGCAATAGGTTAAGCAAACGTTCATCAACTTTTTTAAAGGCTATGGCGTTTACGATTTCCAATAATTCTTCAAAACGCTTGTGATATAAACGGAAAATATAATCTAACCACTGTGGATATTCTTTAATGAAAAGTGAAACTTTATCTACCGGTAGAAATAATATCTCTGCATCTTCCTCTACTTCGGCTTTTACCTTGCTGGTTTCATTGTGCATGCCACCTAAAAAAGACATGATGCAACTTTCGCCGGCTTTAATGTAATACAGTAAAATCTCTCGGCCATCTTCCTCAGTGCGCATTACCTTCATGCTGCCCTTGGTTACAATAGGGATAGCCCTGATGTGTGAATTTTCATTTAATATCACACTGCCAGCTTCATAGGTTTTCATGATGCTGTTTTCGTAAAGTTTGGCTATAAGCAATGGTGATGACTTTAGCTCTTCAACTTGATCTAGATTTTGCATTGCGTAAAAGTATAAAATCAAGGGTCTATTTCAAATTACAAAATCTTAATATTCAAAGCCAAAGATTAAGAATATCTTCTAAACTTTGATGAATTTAATATTATATCGTAATATTGCAATATAATACTAAACTCATCAAGTGGGAATAACAAAAACTGAAATATTTACAGACCACCAAAACAGGTTGGCCCTATCATTAAAAGCATTGGCTCATCCTGCCCGCATTGCCATACTACAATATATCATTAAGCAGAATGCCTGTATATGCAATGATTTAGTAGAGGAACTGGGACTGGCACAGGCTACGATTTCTCAGCATCTGAAAGAACTGAAGAACATTGGTATTATTAAAGGGAGTATTGAGGGGACAAGCGTATGCTATTGCATTGACGAAAATGTTTGGCAACAGCTTAAAAAGCAGTTTAATGATTTTTTTGTAGACAATGTAGGTATTAATGGATGCTGTTAGCTTTTTTTGATACTCTTAATCGTAACAAAGCAATATAACAATCAAATAAGAAAGAATGAAACTATCAAGCATCAAAGAAATTTTACCTTCACTGAATAATGTTGCATTTCAGCTGGAAGATGGAACATTTGTTCCCGAACATTTTCACGTTACAGAAGTAGGACAAATCACAAAAAAATTTATCGACTGTGGTGGGGTAATCCGAACTGAAAAAGTCGTGAATTTTCAGCTTTGGAATGCTAATGATTTTGAACATCGTTTAAAGCCTGATAAACTCTTGAACATTATTAAACTTTCGGAAGAAAAATTAGGGATTGAAGATGCCGAAATCGAGGTAGAATACCAAAGTATTACTATCGGAAAATATAATCTGGATTTCAATGAAAAAACATTTGTGCTGAAAAGTAAAACCACAGCTTGTTTGGCTCGGGATGCTTGTGGTATCCCGCTCGAAAAACAGAAACCATTACCTAAGTTCCCCATTACAAACGTGAATGGCTGCGCACCTGAGAGTGGCTGTTGCTAATTTTTTTATGATGTACCTAAAAATTACTGCCACAGACAATTCAAAATCCACTGTACTTATTCGATTGATGGTAGGTATGGTATTTCTTTCGGAAGGTATTCAGAAGTTTTTATTTCCTGCCATCCGTGGAGCGGGAAGGTTTGAAAAAATAGGACTACCGGACCCCGCATTTCTCGGGAGTTTTGTTGGCACTGTTGAAATCTTTTGCGGAATATTGATCATTATGGGATTGCTTACAAGGCTAGTGAGCATTCCACTAATTATCATTATGCTTATCGCAATTGCAACGACCAAGGGTGATTTGCTAGCCAATAAGGGTTTTTGGGAAATGATGCATGGAAGCCGAACCGATTGGGCGATGTTGTTGGGCAGTATTTTCCTGCTCCTTAAAGGCGGTGGTCTTTGGTCAGTAGATAATAAGATAATGCATGGGAAACAGAATTGAGCTAAGGGAAATAGCCAAACTATTTCTCAAATTAGGGTTTATAGGATTTGGAGGTCCGGCAGCTCATATTGCAATGATGCAGCTAGAAGTGGTTGTAAAAAGAAAATGGTTGAGCGAACAACATTTTTTAGATTTACTTGGTGCCACTAATCTTATTCCCGGACCTAACAGCACCGAAATGGCTATTCATATCGGATATGATAAAGGCGGTTGGAAAGGATTGATTACAGCAGGTTTATGTTTTATCCTTCCTGCCGTTTTCATTACTGGGATATTTGCTGTTTTATATCACGATTACGGGCAAATGCCAAAGGTTCAACCCTTCTTTTATGGCATTAAGCCCGCCATTGTGGCCGTTATCATTGGAGCTGTTTATCCTTTGGCAAGAAAATCTATAAAGTCATTTTTTTTAGGGTTTATGGGCATTGCCGTATTGCTCGCATCTCTTTTGGGTATCAACGAAATTTATTTGATGTTTGGAGCGGGCTTATTAGCACTTGCATTGTATCTTATTACGAATAAGAAAATAGATACTTTGCAAAGTTTTGCTCCACTTGCGTTACTCCAAATTACCCAACCAAATTTATGGACTGCTACAAACACCAATTTGTTTTGGACATTCCTTAAAATCGGCGCTATACTTTATGGCAGCGGATATGTACTATTTGCTTTTTTAGATACAGAGTTGGTAGCAACAGGATTATTAACAAGACGGCAACTAATGGATGCCATTGCCATTGGGCAGTTTACCCCCGGGCCTGTCTTTTCTTCTGTTACTTTTATCGGTTTTCAGATCAATGGATGGCCAGGCGCAATCGCATCTACAATTGCAATATTCTTACCTTCATTTGTTTTTGTGGCACTCCTTAATCCCATAGTGAAAAAGCTACGAGATTCTAAAGCTTTATCTGCATTTTTAGATGCAGTGAATGTCTCCTCAGTAGCCATTATAGTAGGGATATGTGTTGTAATGAGTAAAGAAACCATTACAGAGTGGCGGACAATTGTCATAGCACTCGTTAGTGCCATCATCGTTTTCAAATTCAAAAAAATCAACAGTGCATTTATAGTTATAGGTGGTGCATTATTAGGTTTCTTATTGTTCCAATTTTAACTTTAAAACAATGTATCCAACGTTATCGAAAACAATAGCGCAATTACAGACGGAAAACATCAGCGAAGAACGTAAAATGATATTACAGCCGCTGATAGATTTTGTAAAGCAAAAAGTAGCTGATAGACAGCAAATAAATATCAATTTTATTTGTACCCATAATTCCCGAAGAAGCCATTTATCTCAGGTTTGGGCGCAGGTATCGAGTGCCTATTATAATATTCCCAATGTCCATTGCTATTCGGGCGGTACTGAAGAAACAGCACTGTTTCCGAAAGTGGCAGAAACTTTAGTCCACCAAGGTTTTGGCGTATTTAAAATTGCAGACGCAAATAATCCTGTATATGCCATAAAATACAGCGATAATGCTTTACCTGTCATTGGCTTTTCCAAAAAATATGATAGCCCTTTCAATCCAGTTACTGGGTTTGCGGCTATCATGACCTGCTCGCAAGCAGATGGCGGCTGTCCTTTTATTGCTGGAGCGGAAAAGCGAATACCAATTACTTTTGAAGACCCGAAGTTTTCAGACCATTCATCCCAGCAATCCAAGGTATATGCAGAAAGAAGCTTACAGATAGCAACGGAAATGTTTTACGTTTTTTCAAAACTCACCCGATAATCGATGCAACCAAAACTAAAATTCCTTGACCGTTACCTAACCCTATGGATATTCCTTGCAATGGTAGTCGGTGTGGGATTGGGTTATTTCTTTCCCAATATGTCAATCGTAACAGACAGCTTGTCCTTGGGCACAACAAATATTCCTTTGGCAATAGGTTTAATACTGATGATGTACCCACCATTGGCAAAAGTGGATTATTCATTATTGCCCAAAGCATTTAAGGATAAAAAAGTGATCGGCATATCCTTATTGTTGAATTGGGTTGTAGGCACAGTACTGATGTTCGGTCTAGCGGTTCTTTTTTTGCGCAACGAACCGGATTATATGACAGGCTTGATATTGATAGGCTTAGCGAGATGCATTGCCATGGTCATCGTATGGAGCGATTTGGCAAAAGCTAACAGAGAATATACTGCATTCTTGGTAGCATTAAATAGCATCTTCCAGATACTCTCATATAGCTTCTTAGTCTGGCTGTTCATTAACGTATTACCTGAAAAGTTAGGATTAGCCACTTACAATGTAAGCGTATCAATGAAAGATGTAACTGAAAGTGTTTTGATATTTTTAGGCATTCCGTTTTTAGCGGGATTTCTTAGTCGCTATTTTCTGGTCAAATCAAAGGGTATTGAATGGTACAACAGAATATTTGTTCCCAAGATATCGCCGATCACCTTATATGCTCTGCTGTTTACCATCATATTAATGTTCAGCCTGAAAGGTGATAAAATACTGGAACTGCCAATGGATGTCGTAAAAATAGCTATACCCTTGATCATCTATTTTTTACTGATGTTTTTCGTGAGTTTCTTTATAAGCAAATCTTTGAAAGTTCCGTACGAAAGAAACGCATCCATAGCTTTTACAGCAACGGGAAATAATTTTGAACTAGCTATAGCAGTAGCCATAGCAGTTTTTGGCATTCATTCGCCACAGGCATTCGTGGGCGTGATCGGTCCATTGGTGGAAGTACCCGTATTGATCCTCTTGGTAAGGGCAAGTTTGTGGTTAAAGAAAAGATACTATAATTGATAAGTTTTCTAAAGTAGAATAGCTTATCATCGGTCGAAAAAGCTATAATTTTGGATTATTTTCTTCGTAAAAGGTATATTAGTTAAGCAAAAACCTGATAAATTCCATTGACTGGGTTTAGTTTGATACTTTCGCTAGGAACAAACTGGAGAAAATTGCAGAATAATAGTCGAAATCATCATGAAAAAAAATAGAGACAATAGCCTTCCGTTCAAAAGTAAGCTTGACTTGTTCCGACAGAAAATTTATATCGTCATATACGGTGTCAATACCCCTGCTGGAAAGACATTTGATGTTGCCCTGCTCATTTTTATCCTGTTGAGCGTATTTACGATCATGCTGGAAACCGTTGAAGGGATCGATGCAAGGTTTCATAGAGAACTGATTCTTTTGGAATGGTTTTTCACAATCATATTTACATTAGAATATGGTCTACGAATATTTGTCAGCAAAAATCCTTTCAAGTATATCTTTAGCTTTTATGGGATAATAGATTTGTTATCCATCCTACCAATGTTTCTATCCCTATTTATTAAGGGAAGTCATATTCTCAGCAGTTTTAGAATCTTAAGATTGCTTCGCTTGTTCAGGGTTTTCCGTTTGATGGAATTTATGGAGGAATCATCGAAATTAAAAGTAGCGTTGCTTGCCAGCAGAGCGAAAATCATGGTATTTCTCTATACGGTAACCATCATCGCCATTTTGATCGGCACCTTGATGTACTATGTAGAAGGGCCGAAAAATGGTTTTACCAGTATCCCAAGAAGTGTCTTTTATACCATAGTTACCCTAACTACTGTAGGTTATGGCGATATGGTGCCAACAACAGCACTGGGCCAGTTTCTGTCAATGGTTTTGATGGTTACCGGCTATGGTATCATTGCGGTACCTACCGGTATTGTTGGCGTAGAGATTGCTAAGGAGGTAGGGAGATCGATTAGTGAAGAAAAAATCAAAGATACCGAACACGACAGGTTAAACAGTATTGTTTGCGCACATTGTAATAGAGAAAAACATAGAAAAGATGCTGAATACTGTTACCATTGTGGGCATCAGTTGCATATATAGTTTTTTATTAAAAATAGGTATTTTAAAATGATGTCTTTAATTTCAATTTATTACTGTTAAATAAATAGATGGCACATGTTACTGATATTTCAGCAAAATGGGTAGTCATCTCTTTCGGACTATTCTTTATCTGTGCAGGGCTTTTAATGCTGCTTTTACCTGCAAAGGCTAACAACATTTTACGAAAAGCTGGAAGCACAAACTTTATCAATTATGCAGAAATCACTATTCGGATAATTCCAGCACTGGGTCTGATATTTTCGGCAGACAATTCTAAATATCCGGATATTTTTAAATTATTTGGTTGGTTCATGCTGTTAACTTCTTTGGTTTTATACTTTGTGCCTCGTCAAATCCACCATAATTTTTCGCTGAAGGCGGCAGAGGTTCTAAAACCTTTATATTTCCGGTTGATTTCACCTTTTGCGGTTCTCATTGGAGCTGTGCTTATTTATTCTGTTATTTAAACAAATTGTTAAAAGATTACTTTTGGAAATAACATCCTCGATAATACGGTTAGGTACATGTTAATCAAATAATGAAAAGAAATAGATACGTTAGAATTTTAATGTTTTTTTATATATTTGTCTTAGTAGAAGGAAATGGTGTTCTTCCTTACCCAACCGCTTTAAAGGAGCTGATGACGCCTGATTAAATTAAAGTAGAACATTTTAATCAGGTATATTATGTCAAAAAATCAGCGTTCCCCTCGTAAAACAGCTTCAATTCAGTTCAGAATATTTTTCAGAAAATATCCGGCACTCCCTTATGTTTTCAAATGGCTTTGTATCAGTTTAGTTGTTGGGCTTACCGTCGGTTCAGCATCTGCGGGTTTTCTGATTTCACTGGATTGGGCAACAAATTTCAGGGAAAACCACCAATGGTTGATTGCACTGCTACCTATTGGTGGTCTGCTTATCGGTCTTTTGTACTATTATTACGGTAAAGATGCCGAAGCAGGTAATAATTTGTTGATCGATACCATACACGAGCCCCAAAAAGTAATCCCATTCCATATGGCTCCTTTTGTTTACCTCGGAACGATGGTCACCCATTTTTTCGGCGGTTCAGCAGGACGTGAAGGAACAGCGTTGCAGATGGCAGGAGCCATCGCAGACCAGTTTAGCGGACCTTTCAGGCTGTCTTCGTCAGAGCGAACCATATTGATCATTTCGGCTATTGCGGCAGGTTTCGGTTCTGTATTCGGAACCCCATTAGCCGGTGCTATCTTTGGCCTAGAAGTATTTCTGATCGGACGTATCCGATATAATGCCATATTCCCTGCATTCGCTTCAGCCATTTTTGCCGATTGGGTTACCCATCTCTGGCAGGCGAAGCATACTCATTATCATATCAGCGTGGTACCCGAACTCGACTTTTTGCCAGTTCTATATAGTATTATAGCAGGTGTTGCTTTCGGTCTCTGTGCGGCCTCCTTCAGTAAAACCATTCATTGGACAGCATACCAATTCAAAAAACGGATAATTTTCCCACCAATGCGTCCTTTTGTCGGTGGTATTATGGTGGCATTGGCTGTGCTGGCAATTGGTACTACCAAGTATATCGGATTAGGTATTCCTACAATTGTGCAGTCATTTGAAACGCAATTGCCTCCATATGATTTTGCTGTTAAAATGGCTTTTACAATTGTCACACTTGCAGCTGGCTTTAAGGGTGGCGAAGTTACACCCTTGTTCTTTATCGGAGCTGCATTGGGTAGCGCCCTCTCTTTAGTAATTCCGTTACCTGTGGGTCTTTTAGCAGGCATGGGTTTTGTTGCCGTGTTTGCAGGGGCTACCAATACTCCGCTGGCCTGTATGCTGATGGGAATAGAGCTTTTCGGATCAGACTGTGGTATTTATGTGGCCATTGCCTGTGTGGTATCTTATCTTTTTTCAGGACATAACAGTATCTATGGGAGGCAGAAGATAGGCGAACCCAAGTACAGTCGTTTCAGCAACTATTCAGATAAAACCATTTCTCACCTAAAGTAAAATTCAGAGCAATTATGGAAAAGTATCAGGTATTACGGATATATTTCAAATACGGTCAAAAATCCAAAAAATTATCATTTTGGCGAAAACTGTGGGATTGTAGTTTAAGCAATCAATTACTCAAAGCAGCGAAAGCGCAAAAAATATACCAGGCAAATATTTTTAATGCCAATGCAGGTTATCTGGGTAATGGGAACATCGTATACAATGTATCAGAACTTCCACCACTTAAAAATACGGTATGCCTAGAGCTTGTAGATGGTGAACTAAAATTACAGACCTTTTTGAAAGACAACGAAGCGGAGCTGAAAGAAGCCAGAAGCGTTTTACTAATTCCCACAGTGCTAATCACGCCATAATTGAGATCTAAATCTCTATTTATACTAACAAGAAGGCTGAAATCTATCCTTCAGCCTTTCTACTTTTTCTTTTACCAGAAAATTTCAAAATCACATAGCCTAAAATCCCCGCGATTAATGAGGTGATCAGTACAGATAATTTTGCCTCCTCTATGAATATTTGGTTATCAAATGATAGCATTGATATAAAAATTGACATTGTAAAGCCTATTCCAGCAAGTAGTCCCAACCCCAAAATATGCATTATTTTACTGTTTTCAGGTAATTGGCCGATCCCAAGTCTCGAGCATAAAAAAGAGGTCGTCACAATACCTACTGGCTTGCCGAAAATCAGCCCCATAGAAATCCCCAAGCCTAATGGAGACGTCAAACCCTCGATCATTTCGTTTTGAATAGTAATATTGGTATTGGCGAATGCAAAGATGGGGATAATCAGAAAATTAACAGGTTTCACCAGGGCGTGTTCCAATCTTTCTAAAGGTGATGTTTCATCGGTATCGTTAGTCGGCAGGGTCATCGCTACCAATACTCCGGCAATGGTAGCGTGGATGCCGGAATGGTGAACAAAATACCATATGAATATTCCCGGGATGAGATACAGGTAAGGGTTTTTTACATTTAAACGGTTCATCACTATCAAAATAATCATTCCCACTCCCGCCAGTCCAAGGTAAACAAATTCAATACCAGAAGAATAAAAAATGGCGATCACCAAAATCGCAATCAGGTCATCAACAATTGCCAATGCAGCCAAGAATATTTTTAAACTGCTTGGTATCCGTTTATCCAATAGTGAAATTACCGCTAATGCAAATGCAATATCGGTAGCCATTGGTATACCCCATCCGCCAGCTGTTTCACTTCCCGAATTGCAAACTAAATATATCACAGCGGGCACCACAGCTCCGCCAATAGCAGCAACAATTGGCAACACGGCCTTTTTAGGTGAAGAAAGTTCTCCTTCAACAATTTCCCTTTTAATTTCCAAACCCACCAACAAAAAAAAGACGGCCATCAATCCATCATTAATCCACATACTCAGAGAATAATTGAGATGTATGGTTTCATTTTCAAAACCAAGTTTGGTGTCCAATAGATTTTGTAGTGGAACTGCTAGTGATGTATTTGCAATTATCAAGGAAAGTATGACACATAAAAAAAGAAGGACCCCCCCAAAATTACTGGAATGTACAAAGTCTTTGAAAATCCTAAAATTGATGCTCATTGGAATATTTGTATTGTTAAATTAAAACATTGCAATATACCAATAAGTATTAATTCCAATATTGGAATCAATAGCTATCTGACAAACACATTTTGAAAAGTTCTATTGGTAATTTGCAAATCATTAACTAAATTTACACTGCTTTGCAGTAAAGTAGACTATCAAAAGGTGCGTAATTAGGGGAGTCTAATTCCAAAACCCACAAGATATTGTTTATTCGCTGGGATTTTCACTAGGTGTAAATCCCAGCGGGATCACAGGGCTAGGCCCAATTAGAGATAAGCTCCTTGAAAAAGGGGCTTTTTTCGTTTAAAATCCCAATTCTTCAAAAATTTCAGTTTAAGCAAAACCAACCGAATACAGGCAAATCGGTTACCTTTTCGGTTACCAAAGGTTTTTCGGATTTTTGGTAACCGAATGCTTCCTGCTAATTTGTATCTGTTTGATTTTCAGTTTAAAGAACCATGTTTCACTTTAAAAAAATGGTTATGAAAGTAAATGAACATCTTTCAATTTTATTCTGGTTACGTCGCAATCGTAAAAACATCGGCGGCCAGATCCCTATTTATGTGCGTATCACCGTGGACGGTACACGTGACGGCTTTGCTACCGGAAAGAAAATTGATGCAGTCTTCTGGAACGAGGAGACCGGGGCCAGTGCGGATTGTCCCGATCAACATGTGATCAATAGCTACATTACCAAAACTAAAGCGGCATTGGAAAAGTGCTACAATCTACTCGAGGCAACTGAGGTTACTGTAACCGCTACCATGGTGCGGGACAAATATATGCCCAGAGCGCCGCTGCAACGCACATTAATGGATGCGTTTAAACTGCACAATACCGAGTTTTCCGAGCGTGTGGGCAAGAAAAACGGAAAGAAGGGCACGCTGTTGCGCTATCAACGATTGGAGAAAAAGGTCGCCACTTTTCTGTATCAGCAGTATAAGGTCAGGGATGTGGCACTAGAGGGAATGAAAAAATCTTTTGCTCCTAATTTCTACCATCATATGCTGATGGACGATATCGGTCCGAACACGGCAATGACCTATGCCAAAACGTTGAAACAGGTGCTCTCCCGTGCCGTAAGTGAAGGTTGGATTACCCACAATCCCTGCGGTAACTTTAAATTTTCCTATGTACAACCGGAGCGCGAATATCTCGAGAAGCATGAAATTACAAAGATCTATGACAAGGTGCTTAAGGTGCCCAGGTTAGATGAAGTAAGGGATGTTTTTATCTTCTGCTGTTTTACAGGCTACGCTTATGAAACCACTTACAATCTTACCCAAGAGAACCTTTTCAAGGGATTGGATGGAAAGATGTGGGTGACCAAGAACAGAGCGAAAACAGGCACGGAAGAAACGGTACCGCTGCTGCCCATCGCTTTAGCGATCATCGGCAAGTATAAGAACCACCCCTATTGTGTCGCCAACAACAAGCTATTACCGGTAAACAGTAACTATAGGTACAATGCCTACCTCAAGGAAATTGCGGATCTCTGTGGCATTACTAAAAAACTGACCACCCATACGGCCAGGCATACTTTTGCCACGACAATTACATTGGAAAACGATGTACCGATTGAAACTGTGGCCAAGATGCTGGGACACAAAAATTTGCGAACGACGCAGATCTATGCCCAGATTACCAAACGCAAGATCAGCAATAATATGAAGGAGCTTCAGGATAAGCTCTTTGATAAGGATGGATCATTCAAATCAGTTTTTTAAAAGCCAAATGTTCGTAACTAAATAAGACCAAATTATTATCCTTTAGACATTATCATTCTGTTGGCTACAGGATTAAATCTCAGAAAGGAACGCAATTTCTTATCTGGGCAAATCAAGTGTTAAAGGAATAAATGCTGAATGGCTATGCCATATAAATGAACAAAAAATGAAGGAGCAGGCCAAACAGCTCAAACAATTGAAAAAGCCCGTTGATCTTTTGGGCAATGTGATCAAGCATTAGGAACTGACCAATGATGAAGCCGCGGGGCTTTTACAGGGCGTTACAGATTACAGCTATGTATTTTACCCCAGCTTAGAGGCAGTCGGCCGTATAGAAAAATGATGTAAACTAATTCCAGCAAAAACACTCAAAAACGACAAGTACTTTCACGACGAAACAGATAAACAAAAAAAGTCTGACCAGATGGCCGGACTTTTCCGATCAGGGCATAGGATGTCTAAGTATATACGCTATTACCTGAAAAAATTACTATTTAAACTTCTAGCTTATTGTGCATAGAACGGTATCACTGCGCTGGCAACTTTGTTGTGATTATCTTTAACATAAACGTATAACCTATACGCCCCCGCAGTAGCTGGCACTTTAAAAGAAACCGTAGCATTGCCATTTGTTGTAATCAGGCCTGTTAACCCAGGATGTGGCGCACCGCCAGGACCGGCTACACCTTCTGGTACAATCCGCCATTCATACACCAATGGGTCACCATCAGGGTCTGAGGCCATGACCGCCGCTTGTCGGGTACTGCCCTTGGTCACGTAAATGCCGTCGTCTGCATGTTGCGAACCGAGAGTCATGTTGTTCCTAGAGGTAATTTCCGGTGCTCGATTAGCTGGATACCAATCGGACCAAACGCGTTTCATGATATCTGCCGCACCGAAAGTTCTGCCATCCGTCGTATGGAAACCAAACCAGGTAAGTACCGCTCCATGTGCCTGATATCCCCATACAAAAGCGAAAGAGCCTAAACAACCATTGTTGAAATTAGCTTTGATATGTTGGTTATAGCTGCTCCTGTAAATCTCAGCCTTTTCGGTACTGGTCTGTTCTACCAAGGCGCCCCACGGTAAGATACGGGTAGGTTCCGGGTTCATTTGCCACGTGCCCCTAGGACCAAACTCTGTGATCATGTACGGCTTGGTCCAGCCGCCCTGCTGCAAATTAGTAGTCACCGCTGGCAAGTTAGGCGCATAAGTGTTTGAACAGATTAGGTCAAGCTGTGGTGCTCGGGTCTTGATCTCTGCAATTTTGGCTGGCAAGGTATTGGCCAACATGGTCGTTACCGGATGGTTTCCATCTTCCGTGTGGATCATCGCAGCAATATCGTTTATTGCATTCCATACTTTTAGGTTGCTGTAAGATGCATCTACTTCATTTCCTACGCCCCACATCAACAAAGCAGGGTGATCTTTATAGGCAAGTACCTGTGTTTTTAAGTTCAACAGTTGCTGGCTGACCGCGGTCGTGTTATTATAGTCGAAATTGTCTGCTTCCCTGTTCACCCACAAGCCTAAACATACCGATATTCCGTTAGCATAGGCCTCGTCGAGGATGTCTTGAGTAAACTCATTCACACTGTAAGTTCTGATTGTATTGCCACTAAACGATTCTAATTCGGTAATATAGCTACTGATATTGGTATTTAGCGCCTTACTTGCGGCAACACCTTTCACGATGAAATTCTGCCCGTTACGTTTGAGCTTCCAAACGCCACTCTCTTTTACAATAGTTACTACCGATGGCGCACTACTCAATAAAGACACATTTTGCGTTGAACTGAATTTTTCTAAGACCTCCAATTCAGATAGAGCGCTTTCCTTTTGACAGGAAGCCAATGCAATCAGCATTAAAAAAGCTAATGATTTTCTCATCACACATACATTTTAGTTTATAATTGGTTGATTAATTAAAGGACATAAAGCCAACGGCTTTCCAAATGGTTACTGAGTCTTGATGATTTGGTTTAACCCTTCGAGCTTAGCAGCCAAATCAGGATAGGAAATATCTTGAACTGCCGCATTCTGATCTATAGCCATTGCTGCAGCAACTGCCGCCGATTGTCCGAGAACCATGTAAACAGGTTCCATTCTAATTGAGCTATATGCAACATGAGAAGACGATAAACAGATGGGCACCAATAAATTCGTTACTTCGTTCTTTCTAGGCGTGATGGCATAGTAACTGATGGGATATGGCGTTGTTGGTTTGAAGATAGTACCTTCGTAACGCAACTTGCCTTCGCCATCAATCACCTTTGAGACATAGTGGCAATCTAAAGCGTAAGAACCTAGGCCGATACCATTCTCTGCGACTTCTCTACCCTCTTTGACAACATTTTTTTCGGTCATGATATACTCGCCCTGCATCCTTCTTGCCTCCCTTACATAGATTTGGTTGGGAAAATTTTGTGTATCAACGAATTCATCTTTGGGCAAGCCCCAGTCACTCATTTCTTTCCTGATATGTTCTGGTACCCGCGGGTCGTTTGCTAAAAACCAAAGCATTCCCAAAGCGTAGTCCTTGTGCTGCTGCTCCATTTGCCTGCGTTGCATATAATTCGCCTCCGCATAATCATAGCTTGCGCCAAAGAAATCCAAGTGGTTAGTATCTGTTTTACGGTTCGGCATAGGCGTCAGCGTAATGATTTTCTGGAGTTCCATGCTTGGATTTAGCTTGATTTGTCTTAACAACACCTCGTACCAAAGGACATTATAGTTTGCAGGTTTTTCAATCTTGATTCTATTTGCCGGATCATCCGTCAAAGTCATGCGATACGTGTAGGCTTGCACTTTTTTATCCGTTTCGCCCTGATTTTTAGTGGCTTTTTTATCGATGTAGGGTAACAAGCCAGATTTTTTATCGCCTTCGATAATGTAAGGATCGATTTGGCTCAAATCAGCGCCTTTTTCATAGTTGATACGATAGCCATTCAAGGTTTCCCCATACTGTTCGTTCGCTTCCCGACCAACGGTATAGGATACACCAGATTTCGCCATTAGGTCCCCTTCGTAGGTCGCATCAACGAAAATTTTCGCCTGAATAACCTTACCACTTTCCAACTGGATACTAGCAATCTGTTTGTCCTCTTTATTTACACCACCCTTCAGTTTAAGACGCTCGTTGAATAAAACTTCTACATTAGCTTCCTTCAACATATCAATCATGATCTTCTCGGCTACTTTGGATTCATATACCCACTGCATTTTCCTTTCCTCGTTTCTGCCTTTATAGGTCCTTTTCAAGGATTTTACGAAAAACTCGTCTCGGTTTTGGTTTACCCAAACCTGTGGTTGCAGGTAATAACTATATAAACGTTGGTAAAATTCCCTAGTTAGACCGCCCACCACTTCATTTTTGTTCATATCAGTAGCAGTTAGTCCAGACGTTACCAGTCCGCCTACGTGCGTATTTTTAGAGAGCAGCACCACTCTTTTACCCAACCTGCCACTTTGTATAGCCGTAATTACACCAGAAGCAGATTCTCCGTAAACACAGATATCGTAGGTACTTGGCTGTTTTGAGGCGTAGGTTGCGAGTGATGAAAGCGATAGCAGCATCAAAATAATCTTTTTCATATTTATCTAATTTTGGTTCTAATCTGTATCAGGAAAGATTATTAATCCCATAGCTTCATACTTATTTTGCAGTAGCTATTGAAGCTTGGGCAGTAACTATCAAATCCTTAATGTCTATTTTTATCTTTCTACTAGTTCTTTCACCTCATCGCCATAATAGTCAATATGCCTCGCTTCCATCTTCAATAGCTTGCTCCATCTCTTAAATGTGTTGATGAATACGATGAACATCAATACCATCGCAAAGACAGCCAGCCCGGCTAGGAGGTACTGTTTTTTTGGCAAATAGATATTGGACACCTGCTCGTATCCGGCCCAAAAAGTGATAATGGCCATAAAAACACCGGGAATTGCAGCACACAATGCATACTTTCCTCGATTCATCCTTATCAGCATCGTGGTACAAACAATTAGCCCACATGCCGCCAACAACTGGTTGCTGATGCCAAATAAGGGCCAAATGCTACTCACATTTCCGGTATAAACGAGATAGCCCCAAGAAAAAGTAAAAATGGCGCTACTGATCAGGATTCCCGGCATCCAATTCTTATCATTGAACTTCGGAATTACGCCGCCAATCATCTCCTGTAGAAAGAAGCGGCCGACCCTAGTACCAGCATCGATAGCGGTGAGGATAAATACCGCTTCAAACATGATCGCGAAATTGTACCAATAGGCCATCACATCGTCCATGAATGGAATCTTGTTAAAGATATGCGCCATACCCACAGCTAGAGATACTGCACCACCCGTTCTTCCCTGTAGGTCTACGCCAATTTTTTCACTGAAATGGGCAAGGTCAACGGCATGTAGGTTAGGATTTTGGGCAAGAAAGGAATCATACATCTCTTTCGGAGTATTGATGGCAAAATAGTCGCCGGGCACTAACGTACAGGCCGCAATCAGTGCCATCAGGGCTACAAAGCCCTCCACCAACATTGCACCATAGCCTACAAAAAGAATTTCTTTTTCGTTATTCAGCATCTTTGGCGTGGTGCCAGTAGCGATTACTGCATGAAAACCAGAAATTGCACCACAGGCAATAACAATAAAAATAAACGGCAAAACCGGACCTCCAATTACCGGACCTCCACCGTGGACAAACGAAGTAATGGCCGGCATTTGCAACGTTGGATGAACAAAGATTACACCTACAGCTAACATTAATATGGTTCCAATTTTTAGATAGGTGGACAAATAATCTCTAGGCACCAAAAGCAGCCAAACGGGCAAAACTGAAGCTAAAAACCCATATACGGTAATAGATATAGAAATGGTCTTGACGTTCCAATGAAAAAAATCACTGATCTCTTTGACCTGCATGAGGCTATGTCCACCTACGATACTGGCAACTAGCAGTATACCGCCAATAATACTGGCAATGGTGACACTATTTTTCCTGTAACGCATGATCAGTCCCATCAGCACTGCTATGGGCATGGTGGCAATAACGGTAAACAACGACCAAGAGGCTTCGTGCATGGCGCTGATGCAGGCCAGAGAAAGACCCGCAAGAGTCAATATCAAAATAAAAAGAATCGCAAAGCCGGCTATTGTACCTGTTCCCTTACCTATCTCTTTACTGGCTATGGTGGCTAAACTTTGTCCTTTGTGCCGCACCGAAGCAAAAAGTACTATCATATCATGTACGCCACCGCCCAACACGCAGCCGATCAGGATCCACAACGTACCGGGCAGATAGCCGAACTGGGCTGCTAAAACTGGGCCAACTAGTGGTCCGGCCGCAGCGATTGCCGCAAAGTGGTGTCCGAAGAGCACATTCGTATTAGTGGCTACATAATCCTTACCATCTGCAAATTCTATTGAAGGCGCAACATTGTTGGCATTCAATTTCAAAACTTTATTGGCGATAAAGATGCCGTATACACGATAAGCGATGGCAAATATTAAAAGTGATGCAAAAACTAGAGTAAGGGCATTAACGCCGTTCAAAAATTCCATTGTAGTTAAATAGTTAAGTCTATGTTTTTATAAGCAGACATGAAATGGTAAAAGATAATTTTACTTATATACTCAGCTACAGTCCAAAGCTGCTCGCAGATCCGAACAAAGCAGAGTCTTCTCCCAACGCAACTATCTGTACCGGAACCGTAAGTTCGTCCAAATAGGTGAGAAAATATTGTGACGCTTTTGCAATATTGCCACCAATAATGATTTTTGAAGGTGAAAATTTTATGATCTGCGCCTCTAAGAAACATTTCAAGTTTTTACCAAATTCAGAGAAAACCTCCGTAACTATTTCCTTTTCAGCTGTTTCACAAATAGACTTTACATCTTTTGCCTTAATTCCTGTCCATTCGAAATACCTTCCCAAAAACCAACGAGTTGATAGATAATCTTCTGCGATACCGTCCTTGAATGGGCTGCACCACAGTCCAGCATCTGTAACCTCGTGCTTAATACTGATCACCGATCCCAGGCCTGTACCTAAAGTAATCCCTAAAAGATTTTCGTCCGCTTCTCCATCGAAGAAAATTTCACCTTTTAGGAAACAGGCGGCATCATTCTCCAACAAAATATCATCAGCTGAAAAAAGTAGCACTTTAGCAAGCCTCTCCTTTACATTTACTTCATAAAAGTTGGCATACTTGCCTTGGTTTTTAATATAGCAAATTCCTTTTTGATAGTCGAAAGGTCCTGGCATTGCTAAACCTATCTTTGATATTTGGCAACCTGACAAACCTATGGATTGCTTGATGATAGTTGCCCAGCTTCCGATCACTTCTTCAACAGGTGCATTGGTATCTAGATGACCACGTACACGCGTTCCCTCAACGAGCCTCCTATTTTTAAGGTCGACTATAGCAGTCGTAATATGGGTTCCACCAATATCGGCTCCCAAAACTAACCATGGATTATTTTCCATTCTTATTTTATCTATGATTTTTCTAGATCCTTTATAACGTAAACTTTTTGCGGATTATCGATTCATTCTAAGGGAAGCATTTTAGCGTCTTTCCAATCATCTGTTCGAAACGGATATGCTGGTAGTCCTTCTTTGTTTTGAAGGTTGGTAAAAGGATAATTTGTGAAGGCGTACCTTACCGCAACGGGCTGCATAACTTTGGAGCAATGTAATACAATCTGGTTGCCTTTAATTTCTGCTTTTGCTGGATAGAACTTTTGATCTGCTCCCGCCAAAAAGAAATGTAATGGTTCGCTTCCACTATTAAGGGTTAGACCAGAACCTAAACTTTCTCGCAGATAGCTGATGGTCACTTTATCTTTGTCAACTGCCATGGCTTCAAATTTTGGCCCCTCAAACACTAACTTTTTTCGATAGGTATCATGTAGCGCAATTTTACCCAGCCTTTCGCCAATTTCTCGTTTCCTGCTTGGATGAATAATTGTAGTGTCACCAACATCAATCGCTACCGCCATACCTGTATTTTTGATACTCAATAAGCGCTGCTGTTCTTCCCTGAAAAGTGCATAACCATATTCGTAACGATCATGTTTCTTCCAATTGTAGGCAGGCATCTGGACAAAATAAAATGGCAGATCTCCTTGTGTGAACAGGCTGCGCCAATTGTTGATCATAGCGCCGCTTAAAATTGGGTAAAGACCTCTCTTGCCAGCGTTAGACTCGCCCTGATACCAAATTATCCCTTTTATTGATAGGTGGAGTAGCGGATAGATCATGGCATTATATATCAACGTGGGTTGCCCTGTTACTCCTTTCTTTTCTCCCTTATCAAAAGGATCTAGATATTCCTTTTTAAGTACGGCATCTGCCGCTAAAGTTTCACGGCTGGTAAATGCTTGTGCTGCGGCACCTCCATAACCAGATACGATTAAACCTATAGGGATATTGACATTTTTGAACAATTCACGTCCGAAGTAATAGGACACGGCACTAAAAGTCTCTACTGATGCTGGGTTGCATTCTTGCCAAATGCCCACTATTTTTTTTCCTGGTGTTGAACTACTATCTTTCTGTACCGTAAATAATCTTATCCCGGGAAAATTTGCAGCGGCAATTTCCTCCTTGTAATTGACCACCCCATTGTGCCAAGGCTTAAAGGGCTTCATGTACATGGTCATGTTAGATTGCCCGCTGCAGAGCCAAAGGTCGCCGATAAGCAGATCGTTTAAAAACATCTTTTGTTTACCCGAAGTGATATCGATGGTGTGCTTGCCGAAATCACCAGCTTTTGCCGAGGGTACATCAATTGATGCTTCCCAGGTGCCGTCTTTCTTTACAACGGCCACCACGGCTGCTGACCAATCTGCTTTTACAGCAACCTTGTTGCCAGTCACACCCGTCCCCCATAATTTGAACGGTTTGGCTTGCTGAATTACCATTTTACTTTGAAGGACATCAGCCAAAGTGAGTTCATCCTCCATCGCAAAAAGCGTATGTACCGATATCCCTGCCAACAAGCAAAATACGGCAGTTGTTCTTAAGAAGAAGTTAAATATCTTCATTGTTCTTTAGTTTGATAAAATTTGGTTTTCTGCTAACAATCGTTGTTTCAACAATTGATAATCCAGTTTTTGCACTGTAGATTTCTGTTCAATTGCCAACGCTGCGGCCGCTCCCGCCGACTGCCCAAGCACCATATATACAGGTTCCATGCGGATAGATCCATAGGCAGAGTGGGATGCCGACAAACAGACTGGTACCAGCAGGTTATTGCACTCTTTTTCTGAAGGAACGATGGCACGGTAGCTCACCGCATAAGTTGAAGAGGGACTTACCCAAAAATTACCTTCCACCACCAATTTTCCAGATGCAGCGATGGCATGTGAAACCACATGTGAATCTAACCAATAAGTACCTAAAGCCACCGCATCCTCTGCTTCAGTTTGGTGGAAGTAATTTTTCTCGGTCATTACATAATCGCTAACCATGCGACGTGCCTCACGCACATAGATCTGTTTTGGAAAGTTTTGGCTATCAGTAAACTCATCCTTCGCTAAACCATAAAGTTTCATTTCTTCACGAATATTTTCCGGCACTCTAGGATCGTTTGCGAAGAACCATACCAATCCTAAGGTGTAACTTTTGTGCATCTTCGCCAATTTCTCGCGGGTATTGTAATCACCATCCGGCCAGTTATAGCAGGCTCCTATAAAATCTGCATGATTGGTGTCTGTCTTTCGGTTTGGCATTGGCGTTAATGACAACAAGTTATCCTTTAAATCCAAAGTTGGAATTAACGCCAGTCGGCGGGCAATGTACTCATACCACAATGGATTATAATCTGCAGGCTTCTCTATCGGCAACTGGTTATTCTTATCTGATGTAAGCGTAAAGCGGTAGCAGTAAGCCTGGATTCGGTGGTCAGCATCGCCATCGGTCAAACCAAGATCTGCTTCGATAAAAGGGAGCAGACCAGAACCCGGATCTCCCTGTTTGATATAAGGATCTACAGATTTGCCATTTTTGCCCATTAACTTACCATATTTTACGCCATTGTGTTTTTCGTCATATTTAGAATTGGATTCTCTACCAACTGTGTAGCTCACTCCGGCCTTTGCCATTAAATCTCCTTCATAGGAAGCGTCGATAAATATTTTTGCGGCATAACTACTTCCATCTAAAAGTTTGATGGATGTGATTTGTTGCCCCTTGAGTTTTACACCTGACTTTAAATCCAGCCTTGCATTCTCAATTAAATCCACCATAGTTTCATTGAGCATGGCACGCAACAAACGCTGCGCTACTTTTGGTTCAAAAACCCATTGCATTTTTTGAGCATCATCTTTGCCAGAGAACACTCTTTTTGTGATTTTTTCGAAATATTCAGTCCGAGTTTCATTTTTCCAAGCTGTGTCATTAAGATAGTAGGCATATACTTTCTTGTAAAAATCTCTAGCAATACCACCAATAGCGTTCTTTCTGTTGATATCTGTGGCGCCCAGACCAGAAACGGTAAGGCCTCCCACAACGCCATCTTGAGCGATGAGCAAAACGGAACGCTTCATTTTGGAAGCCTGTATGGCCGCTGTAACGCCCGCGGAGGAACCTCCGTATACAATAACATCATAGTTACGTGTCTTCTGGGCAAAAATTAAGGTAGATGAAATGAGCAGAATGCTAAGGAATACATAACGTCCAAACATGTTCGATTGATTTAAATTGGTTATTACTGAAACAAAACTATCATTTAGGGCGCCGCTACTTGTACACTATATTTACAACGTTATACATTATCGGTGCACTTAGCGCTAAAATAAGGCAGAAATTAGCTAAAGCTTTACAACTTTAACAAAATTAGGCACATTATCTTTTTGTACGGATAAGATGTAAGTTCCAGCAGGCAGGGATGGGCTCAATTGAAGATCGTAGGTTTGCTTATCTGTGCGAGTAACCGAAACGGCATTGGTTAACTTTTTGGAAGAAGTATCTACCAAAGAAAATTCTACATTGCTAGAAGTTCCCTTCCCTACAACAACCTTAAGGTTTCCGTAACTCGGGATGGGATAAACCTCAATCTCATTTCGCTTTAATACTTTTTTAGATTTCAGCATATCGTTGCTTGTGATCAGTGATAAAACTCCCTCCATTTTCGCCACCGTAAAGTAGCCCAGCAAGGTGTTGGCCATTACGGGTGCCATTCCAATACCACCTACATTAGTATTTCCCGAAACGGCCGTAGTTGCTGTTGCTGCGCCCAAACTGTTATAGATTCCATCTATTTCGGTTGCAACGGCCACACGATCGCAATCGCTTCCATCGTCAGTGCCAAAATCTATATTGATATTCGTAAAATTACCTAGCTGTCCACTTGTTATTTCTCCAACCCAACGTCTCTGCGGAGCTAGACTTGCCAATCCAACACCCGTTGTTCCAGTGTTGTCGTGCGCAATACTGAACCTTAGGTTGGCGGTACCCGATATCGCCTTTAGACCGTTCACGCTTACTTTTCTGTTTTTACCGGAAGAACCTATCGGAAAAACACGGTTCACAGCTGTTGCGCCAAAAGACACCGCTACTGCACCATCAATGAAACTGTTGGCATTGCCGGTAGCAGCACCAGCATTGGTACAGGTAATGGTCTTGCCGGAAAGCACGGTGACTATGCCGTTAATTAGATTTAGCGGGTTAGATCCAACTAATCTCAGATCATCATTGATTGTTAAACCGCCAGAATTATTGATACTCAATTGATGGATAGTCCTAGTTATTGGAACCTCACCGCTTTCCGTTATAGCTGCGTTGCCCAAATAGTTTAAAATCAGCGTGGCACCCGAGGATGTGCCTAACTGCACTGAATCGCCAGCGATGAATGAGGCACCATATCGATTGATTTGGCCACTGGCAATACTTCCCGTAAAACTACCAGTACTCTTGTTATTCAAAGTGATGCCTCCCTGATTATCCAGTATACCGTTAGTCAAAAAGAGTGTTCTGGATATGCCAAGGGGCACCAGCGAGGTAACACCCTGTGCATTGTTGATATTTAGGTAACTGATTACACCAAAATTGCCCATACCGGAAATATTTTGAGGCTGATTTCCAGACATCGTTAGGCCCTTGGTGGCAGAATCGTTGATCGATAGATCAATGATTCCATCGTTGACTAAGTTACCAAGAAGCGTCAGCGACTTTCCAGTGTAGGTACTGCCAATGCGCACAAAAGAGTTAAAAACACCGCTACTGTTTACGGCAAGATCGCCATTAACCTGCAAGCTACCATAGCTAGCTACCGCATTGTGATATTGAAGTGTGCCATCAACGGTAAGGTTATTTACCGTGTGCAGGCTTGATGAATTTAGCGAAACCGTAGCCTCCGGCTGCGATTTCCACGTTATCATCGGGCGAAGGGACTATGGCGCCCAACCAAGTTGCTGGGCTATTCCATAAACCTCCGCTAGCGGTAGATTTGATCGCTGGACCTGTAACGATTGAATTAGTTACCGAACTGTATTGCAGTCCGTCGACATGGATACTTCCGCTTACCGCTCCGGTACCGTCCACGACAATCAGTTGCATTTTTTTTGCTTTCAACAGCAGTGTATTGGGCACTTCGGTAGTTCCATTACTGCCGTCATAAACCTTATCGAACTTAAAACTAACGACATTCCATCCGGCAGTTGCCGAAATATTGACGTGACGACTGGTAGCCTCACTATTACTTAAATAGCAGGATTGGCCACTTTCGTCTGTAACCAATAAACTGAGTTGCTTAACACGGGCGTCATCGTTGTAAATAGATAAGGACAATCCTCCATACATCGCAAAAGGCAAATACTGCTCGTAATCGCGATTTGGAATCTGCAAATTAAGATAGTCGGTTCTTGGCCCAAATCCTGCTTGACCTGCAGCGGTAGTATAATTGACCTTTAAAGAAGCTTTCCCCTCGATTTTATTTACCACATCAGCGGCAAAAGTGGAAGTGCCCATTTGGGTAATCGGAGAAGAACTCCAAACTTGGTTCATTGCGGCATGTTGGATGTCATCGAATAGCCAATCCTGAGTGAAATCGCACCACATCCAGGGCTGTATCAAATGGTAGATAGCACCAGCATTGGTATTGATAGCAGATTTTCTATCTGTACGATTGGAACGGAACAACAATGCTGGAATGTCTGCGCTGTTCCCCAGATTTGAGTGGTTGGACATTTGCGTATAAGCATACGTTACTGCTATGGGCTGGGTAATTAACGGACTGGATACCTCGACTTGATTTCCATTCACAATCACTGCATCGGCTTCTACATATTTCAGATCAGACCCGCAGATTGTAAAACCTCTCAGCTTGGGTTCGTTGCGTAGTATTTTCAGTCCGGCACCTGCATTCTCGAAGGTAACTATCGCCTTATTGCCGTTGATACTAATAGCGCTATAACTAGGTGGAATGAACGTTCCAGAGTGATTAAAAGCTACCTTTCGGGCGGCAACAGCCATACGTTCGCCTATCGGCTTCTTTGTTGTAGGGTGACTTGGGCTCTGGTATTGAAACCTGTTACTGCTGTCTTCCCATATCAGTTCTACGTCATATACAGGAATTACCAATACATTATCTTGACTGGCTTTCAGGTCTGACCATGCATCAACAAAACCTTCCAAAATTCCTGGCAAAGCCGTACTTTCATAGCCAGAAGCTTTGCCATAATACTTAGGTGTTAATTGACTGAAAATGAAAGGTAAACGTCCTGAAAGACTGCCGAATGTACTGCTCCAATCTTCGGCAAGCGCTTTTAGTCCTAAACGCATATAGGGTCCCGCCCCGTTGCCCACGTTATTTTCGCCCTGATACCAAATGATACCGTTTGCACCAAACTTACCCAGTGGAGCAACTTTCGCATTGTACTGCGCCGTCATCTGATTAAACCTGCCCGAAATTGCTCCGGTATTCCAGTCAGCTTGACCAATATAGTTCTTGTTTTTGAGCAATGGGTCTGCAGCTTCAATTTTTTGTCGGCTCAACCAAGCATGTAAACTTGTGCCTCCGGTTGCCACATTGATGATCCCTACTGGCATCTCCTGTCCTGCCGTATTCAGGATTTCGAACAACTTCACTCCAAAACTATAAGCTACAGCTGAACATTCGGCGATATTGATTCCGCTATTTGCTGGTTTCCAGGTGCCATTCAGCACATCGAACAAAGGCGTATAGGAGAAGTTGAACGTACTGCTAGGTGGCACATCTTGCGTGAAGATCCTTAGGTTCGGATTGTTAGCAGTCTGCATCGTCTCTATCCTATCGGTAGCGTATTGTACCTGCAGTCCCATGTTCGATTGCCCACCTGCAACCCAAACTTCGCCTACGAGAACATGTTCCAGCGTAATTGCATCTGCCCCCGCTGAGATTACAATCGTATATTCGGTAAAAGATCCTGGTAGCGAAGTTAAGCTTACCAACCAATCGCCATTAGCCGCAGTTACCGATGAACCGCTGCTGAGGGTCGTTGCCCCCTGCTTCATCGTCACTTGTACATTGGTACCGCCAACTGCCCTACCCCAAAGATGAATAGCTCTATTCCTAGGTAGCAACATATGGTCGGCAAGTACCGACGGTATGGTCAAATTTCCAACGGTTGTAGCAGAAACGCTAATGGCCTGAAATAGAAATCCAAGCATCAAAACTGCAATTATTCTTTTTTTCATTCCGTTATTACCTAAATTGATTGAACAAACACTTGATCCTTACCAATTCCGAACCTTGCTTTAAGACCAGAATATAGATGCCCGTACTTAGGTTGACTCTAACGCGGTGTCGGCTGTGGCCTTTAGTGGTATTTAAATTGGATTTGTGGAGCTGCTGACCGCCCACATCAAAAATTGAAAACTCCGAAACCGCAGTGTTGGCAGCTGAAATTTCTAAATGAAGTTGTTCTTGCTGCTGATACGCTACCATTGATAACGATTTTACCGCACCATCAATGGCAATCACTTTAAAACTTTCGTGATTGCCGTTAACCCCAACCTGATGAATCTGATAATAGTTTGTTGATTGTTCTGAAGGATAATCAACAAATCGATAATCTTGATTTAAGCTGTTTGCAGGCACTTGCCCTAATTTATTGAATTGCTGCCCATTCGATGAATGCATTACCTCAAAGTGTGATACGTCAGGCATAGTAAACGGTCTCCATTTCAGTTCCACTTTTCCATTTTCCGATTTCGTACCTGAAAACGTTCCCGTCCTGGCTGACAAAGTCGGTTCCGGTATCACAAAAACCGCAGCGGAAAGATTTGATTCTCCACCACTGCTAAGTGCTGTAATGCGATAATAATAGGTTTCCGCCGTAGTCAGTCCATTGTTCAGAAAGCTGGTCAAAGCGATTGGAGTGGTATTCAGTTTAACAAAAGTACCCGTTTCTGCCGAAGATCTATAAACATTATAGCCAGTAGCCTCTGCAACAGCTGTCCAGTTCAGTGCGGCCGAAGTACCTGATGCGGGTACAGCCGAAAGGCCTGTAGGTACTTTAAGGGTAGCCAATTCAAATTTTACCGCATCCGCCACAGTGTAACCTTCATCGCTTGCAATGATTTTGACATAGCCAGCATTACCAGCATCAAAATGATACTTTCCTAGCAAAATCCAAGTACCGCCCAAAACTTTCTGGTTAACCGTATTGGTCGCGTTCAAACCTTCGGAATAAGCAACTTCAATTGGGGCCGCATCAGGTCGGTTGGAGTCAGCCGACCAATTCATGTATACATTGTAATAACCAGCATTAGTGATGTTTGGTTGCCATTTGGCCGACTTGCTTGGATCTACACCCGCTGAGCCATCGTGGAAAAAATTGGCGCCATACCTGCCAGTACCTGCAGTAGAGCTTGTCCAAGTTCCAACTCGGCTAAAGCCTGCATCTACATTGTCGATGATTAACGATGTTGATATAATTCCTGCAGAATTTGCAGAAACTAGCAATTGCCTAGAAACGTCTGTGGCCGGATTAAAATCGTTACTACCACCTTGTTTGGCGGTAATTGTTGCCGTACCTAAACCTGTTACCCGAAGGTATGGCTGTAGAGATTTAATAACAATTTCTGCCACTGCCGGATTAGAACTGGTGTAGCTTACTGTTAAACCCGAAGTTGCCGTGGCAGTGAGCAAAAGATCATCATCACCAACCGATTTACCTTGCAACGGGTTAAAAACAATATTTTGATTAGTCTTTGTCGGCGAAGTTGCCTGTACCTCGATGGTATCGATTACAGGTGTAGCAGCATTGAAGTAATTATTACCAGCTTGTGTTGCCGAAATAATCGCAGTGCCTGCGCCATTGATTTTCAAAAGATTTCCTGCGCCAGAAAATGACACTACCGAAGGGTTGGAACTGGTGTAGGAGACCTCTAAACCTGAACTCGCAACACCATTTAACGGTGTAGGCTCATCACCTAAAAATTTTTGAGCTGGAACGTTAAAAGTGATGGTTTGGTTGTCTTTTGCATACGTTAACCGGATATAATCTATCACCAGATCGTAATTTGTACTCGCGGCATTTTTACCAGTTATCTTAAAACGAAAGGCTTTGTTTCCTAGGGATGTTACTGTCATATCGCCAATATCGATTTCTTGAAAGGTCTGCGTAGCTGCATAACAATCTTGTGGTGTACCCCTATTAGAACCACCTACCGATAATTGGAACATGCCTCTAGCCGGATGTTTTTTTACACCGATTTTAATATTGTAAACGCCAGTCTTTGGCACATAAACATCATATTGTATAAAATCGTTCACCGCATCGGCGGTAAGTTTGCTTACTTTACCGGCGCTAGCAAAACTATCAGACAAGTCTGCTTCCGAATCTCCGGTAGATACAGTAGCCTTTAAATTCTCCGTTTCGTAAATTGATTGGTAATCCGACAGGTATTTGTTCGTTAGCGCCTTCCAATAATCATACGCTTCGGTTGTTGAGCCATCTGGCCTGATCAGCCAAATCCCCTTTAACTGCTCCTCTGTTGCCAAGACACCAGGTGCGGGTACGCCGTCCACCCTAGGACCATTACAGTAAAGCTCCCATAAAACAATGTATTTTACTCCCCATTTGAGCGCCAATTCTACTTGCTGTCCGATTGATTCGCGTTGTTGCCTGCTACTTTCGGTGGTATGGTTACTGATGTTGCCCAGATATGTAGAGGCCAACTCGTAGCTACCAAACTCACCCATCATAATATTATCTCTCTGGAAGAGTTCTGAGGTAGGTGCCTTGTCGCGGATGTAATCCAAGCAATCAGATATCTTCCATTCATTACCAGAAATCGTTGCCGTCCAGTTGGACCAGGAATACATATCCATATGTAGATTTGGTGCCACTTCGTCAATTCCCAATTTCCAAGCAAAAGTTCTTCCGTTACCTGGAATCTGATTGAATTCTGCACATCCAGCCACAGTAACCGTACTGGTTGGCGTAGCCTCCCTTCCGGCGGTGATGCCATCCTGACGGGCGTTTAGCCATTGGATCATGCCTGCAATACTTGCATTTTGTGTTGCCACAGAAGTCCCAGCATCAAAATTAAGTGCATTGTCTCCTTCCCAATTTTGCAGTATGAAAGTTTTACCTGAGAAAGCTGGGTTGTTGCGTAAATAGATAGTTAGTTCTCTAAATTCCTTAACGATGCTATCCCTTTCGGCTAAGCTGACACCATCCTTCCAATTCGTAGTGACTGCCTTTGTGCCATTCCAATTGAACTCAAAAGAATTCAACACAATGGTCTTGAACTGCGTGCGCACAAAAACGTCATTATAGTACGTGGTCTGTGCCAGTTCCTTTAATGACTTGATATTGCCGAATTGAGACCAGTCGGAATTCCATGGATAGCTGGTCTGCAAGTCCGCAGAAAACCAGAGCTTGATTACCTGGGTACCCATATTTTCAATTTGGTCGGCCCCTTCCTTTAAAAAAGGATCAGATCTGAGGTGGTAACGGCCGCTGGTATGTGTGATACCCATGACTTCAGAAAGTTTTCTTCCTGATTGGCCAAAAGCACTAATGCATAATAGTACCTGTAGCAACAAGATGGCGGACCATCTACCGTATTTTTTTGGTGCCATAACTGTTAGGTTGGAAAGTGGGAAGCGATGCTTTCGGTCGTCCGAAAACACCGCTAATATTAGTTTTTCACTACTTTAATACTTTGCATCAGTTGTCCCGCTGCAAGCGTGAGCAAATACGTACCTTTCGGAATATGCTGTTCCAATGGCAGGTAATAGCCATTACTAAGCTCTTTATCTGAAAGGCTTTTAACTAATAACTTTTGGCCTTGCAAATTGCTCAATATCAATGTTGCAGAATTAGCGCTGATATGGTTAAAGTTTACCGATACTCCTTTTACAGCTGGATTTGGGTAAACGGTAATCGCCACTTTGTCATTCAGTTGGAAACTGATTGCCTTGGCATCATAGATTTTTTCCGCTCCGTCACGGTCGTATTGCGCAATGCGATAGTAATTGGCTCCCTGTAAAGGATTTTTATCATACAACAGGTAAGTGGTACGCTCACTCCAATCACCTTTTCCCTTAACACTGCCTATTACGGCATAATTTACGCCATCGGCAGCACGCTGTAATTCAAATCTATCATTATTTTTTTCTGAGCCGGTCACCCAGCTAACTGCAGCACTGTTTAATTCCTTGGTCACTTTAAAACTATGAAGATCAACAGGTAACACAACCGCTCCTGAAGTTGCGGCCAGCGCAAAATATGGTTCGATGGCAGTATAGGTTCCTGTTGCCGAAGTCAGTTTGGAGGCCCCGGCATTGTTGGTTGCTGCCGAGATGGTTGCCGTGCCATTATTGGCCAGATAGGTGCCGTTCACCGCATTAGAACTAGCAATCGCAGAAATATTAGTACCGTCGTTTGCAGCATCACCAAAATAATCAAATGAAATACTTGTATAGCTGCCAAAGTTGGCCGTACCTGGAGTAATGGCATTTACCCATCTTCTGGCTGTAGAAAGAGAGGTTAATCCCGCACCTGGTGTACCGCTGCCCCCCGCTTCAATATAGAATCTCATTTCAAAGGTACCCGTACCTCCAGTTCTTGCCAGTCCTGTTATCACTACCTTTCTGTTTTTGCCAGCAGCGCCGATTGGCCAAGTACGTGTATTTGATGCCCCTACAGTCAAAGAAACCGCACCGTCAACGAAACTGGTAGCGGTACCCGCCGTGCCCAGATAAGCACCGTTGGTAAACCTCAATGCTTTGCCTGGAGCCACCGTTACGATACCTGCGGTTAGCACCAGCCCCGTTCCAGAAGACGATGACCCCAATAACAAATCGTTGTTGATTTCTACCCCTGTACTATTATTTATCGTCAACGCGTTGATGCTGCGTCCAGCAGGAATTTCATTGCCTTCAATGATTTTTGCACCGGCATAGTTAGCATTGTTTAGGTAACTGATATTAAGGAGTGCGCCCGCCGTTACGGCGGCCGGAATCGGGTTAGCTAGTGATGATACCTGAGTACGTCTGACCTCTGCTGTAGTTGCAGACGAGGCCGACGAACCTATGATTTTATTGTCGATCGTAAGCACGTTCGCATCGTTGCCAAATACACCGTTTGTAAGGTAAAGAATACCAGAAATATTCATAGGAGCCTTAAGGTCTACCCCTGCGGCATTATCAATAGCGATCGATCGAAATGTACCGAAATTGCCAGTGCCGCTGATGGTCTGTTTGCTCGTTCCCGAAAAAACAGCCGTGGCACCAGTAGACGCCAGAATTGAAAAATCTACCGTACCAGTATTGGTAAAGTTGCCACGCAGTACCACCTGCTTGCCTGTATAAGTGGTTCCATTATAGTTGTAGGCGTTGAAAGTTCCGCTCACATCGAGGTTTCCCTCGATCGTAAATGGATTTACGGCCGTTGAAGAAAAATTTAAAATGCCGTTGACCTGCAAAGAGGCTACCGTAGTGGCAATCGCATTGTCATTAATGGTAACGGTAGTTCCACTGGCAATGACGACATCATCTGTTGCCGTAGGTACTGTGCCACCGTCCCAAGTGGTGGCAGCTGTCCAATTGCCGGACGCTGCCGACGTGATAGTTGCAGCATAAGTGTTCATTCCACCGAGCAGCAAGGCTAAAATCAAAATGTAAAAGTGTTTCATAAAAATCAGGTTTAAATATTGGTTAGGAATTGGTTTTTATTTGGAGATCATTTTCTTTGGATGGGTGTCTGCAATGTTATAGCCTTCTGCTTTTAAGGTTAGGTTGTCCCAGTTATAGTTGGCAGGAAGAGCTACAGAAACTAGCCTGCTCTCGCCAGGGAGCAAGTTGAAATATCCATCGGAAAAATAAGCTGGAAGAATGATATCACCGGTCTTTCGATCCACCAGGTTCAATTTAATACTAACCGCTGGAACCTTACTATGATTAGCGAGCATTACCGTAGTTTCATTTGAAACTTTTTTTTCGGATACCCCTAAGTCGAAGGCCAAATTAATTTTACCGAGCTCGTTAAATGCTTTGAATTTTTTAATTTCATTGGTCGCCTTCCAGTAATCGTTTTGGGAAATCAAGTTGCCTTCGTTATCTTTAAGTATCACTCTAGCTAAATATACTTCCGGTAGTTTATTGGGCAATTCGGCTTCAAAGCATTCGGTCAGTTTATTTTCCGCCAGATCAATGGTTTTCACTTTCTTATGGATTTCCCTACCCGCTGTGTCATACACATAAAGTGCTGATTGGGCTTTTGCATATTTTTTCAGGGATGCGTTGACCACCACTATTTTTTGGTCGGGCATATTCATTTGGATATGTACCGGTTCACATGCCTTCTTTGCGCCGAAATAAGATCCAAATGTCTCATAATCCCAAGAATACACCTGCCAAACCATGCTTGGCCAGGCCGGATGTGTCATCCACAACAACAAGCCACTGGTAGAGTTCCAAAGTTTGCTGTTCCATGCTTCAAACATAGCACGGTGACTATCATAGTTGATCAGTTGTGCCTTTTTGCTGAAATCATCAAGGTCTGTAGGTGCTCCGTACAAATCCTCGAGGGCCTTTCGAAAATCCTTTTGTCCATCATGAAGGTCATGGTAGTACCACACGTCATTAATAGGCCATGTATCTTCCTTGGCCATCATTTTACGAATAGAAGCCGCTGTAGGAATAGAAGGAGTGCCTAGTTCTGTATTGAAGCCAATGGCTTGTTTGGTAAAATATTCTTCAGGTTTTTTGAAATAATGCCAAGGCCCGCTTGGGCGCAAGTTAAGGTTCCGCGAATTAGGTTGGTATAAACGTGTACCATCCTCTTTGGCAACCAAATCTGCCAAGCCATTTTCTATCACTTCTTGCGGCGCACCTTCATTTCTCGCACACCAAATTACAATGGACGGATGGTTACGATAACGAACGATTACATCTTTCGCATTCGCTAAGAACAATGCATTGTCTTTGGGATACAGGTTGTAACCTTCGGTCGACATCCAGAAATCATTCCATACCAGCATGCCATACTCATCGCTCAATTCATAAAAACTTTCCTGTGTACTTTCACCAGTCCAATTTCTGATCATATTAAAATTGGCATCCTTGTGTAGCCTAAAATAAGGTTCTAAGAAATTTCTTGACGTCTTCTTCATGGCATCGTCCATACCCCAATTTCCCCCTTTACAATAAATAGACTTGCCATTCACTTTCAAGACTAAATAAGGTGCCACGGTACTCTCCGGCAATGGCTGTAGCAAATTGGCGTCAATACCTTTACGTAGCTGAGGTACCCACACACCCTGTACCGCTTCGCGTCTGTTGACATTATCGAACAGCGGTTTTCCCTGCTTCAGTGCAGTAATCGGATTCAGTTCTAAGCGTTGTCCATTCTTATTTGGCAGATCAACGGTCATTTCATAGGAAAGCTCACGTATGCCGAAGCGTATGGTTTTCCTGTCGAGCAGTATCCCGTCCACTCCCCGTACTTCCAATTGGAGATGGTAGAGTTCTGGCCTGCCGTAGCCATTTGGCCACCAGAGTCTTGGATTTTTGATAATCAGTTGTGCAAAGTCCTCAGGAGAAAAAGAAACCAAAGTAGATTGTTGAGGTTTCAGTGATGCCTTACGCTCAAAACTGATATTTTCAATTTTACCACTTATCGTTACCTGTTGCAATACTTTGCTATCATTATACAGCTTCGTTTTTATATTTAGCTTCGCCCGTGTCGTATCTGGCAAATCCAAATCTGATACCACGTGCGGATCGATAATGGTAACAGCCCCAGTAAATGACAGACATACGTCTTGCCATATACCAATATTTCTGTCCCTGATACCTGGCATCCAGTCCCAGCCTTCTGAGGAGATAAAAGTGGGTCCATCCAATGCAAGCTGCCCACCATTTGGACCCTGCCCGGCAGATGGAGATTCTTCGTGAGGTATACCGGGATTGTTAGTCGGCAGAATATGTACTGCTAAGGTGTTTTTCCCCTTGAGCAACTGATTGGTAACATTAAATTTTCCACGTTTAAAAGCACCATTAATTTCACCAATCCGATTACCATTTAGCCAGATCTGTGCATTGTAATTGATTCCCTTGAAAAGTAGCCAGACCTGTTTGTTCTCTTTTTCTTTGGGAAGTTCAAAATTGGTACGGTACCACCAATCCATTCTGGCCAAAGAGTCGGGAATATATAGGTTGTTTAGCCCAAAATATGGATTTGGATACACGCCCTGATTGACCAACGTTGTCAACACAGTACCGGGCACGGTAGCGTTGTACCACATTTTTGTAGCGTAGCCCGCCGAACTGATTTGTTTCGCATCAGCTTTCAATGTATTTGCTGCTGCCATCTCCCAGCCATTCAGGATAGAAAAATCACCATCAGCGTTTTTATTTAGTAGCGTTTTTGGAAATCTTTTCGCTACAGGTACCGCCTGTTGAGGTCTGGCGAGCGAACGAGGCAATGTACTGGTATCCTGAGGTTTTGCGAGCCCGAAATTTAGGTTATAGATCTGGGCGGAAACATCTGTAGTGAAAAAAGATAAAATAGCAAAAGCAAGTAGTGACTTTTTCTTCGAAATGAAAACATGTTTGTTTAGCGGCATGGTATTTATAATTGGTTATAGAACCAAAATTATCCCGATGCCGCCGTGCAGCCGTGCACTATGCTTTCAATGTTGTGCAGTATAATGACAAACTTGCTTTAAATGTGAAAAAATACCACTTTATCGGTAAATTTATATCATCAAGTATAACAAAAATCTCACTTTAACAGCTTGTTAAAATACTGTTGGGCGAAACCAGGTGTACCATCTGGCCTGATGAGCCAAAACCCCCTCATCTTCTCATTCTCTTTTACCAGATAGCTAACTTCTTCGGTTTTAGGCTCGTTGCAGTAAAGTTCCCACTGAATAATGTAAGGTACTTTTTGCGCCAAAAGCACACCCATGTAATTATCCCACCTTTCGGTAATTACCTGTTGATTTTTGTTGTTGGCAACTTCTTCCGGTATTCCTATTTCTCCGATATAAACAACATTCCCCTTCAAGTAACCCGATGGATTCATATTTTTACGGATATAATCGACCCCCTTGTAAAGTTGGATACCTTCTTTATCTAAGCCATCGTAGGACGACCATGATACCAAATCTGGACTAATCTGCGGAAGCACATTGGAAGTAAGTCCTGGAATGCCGCGGATACAATCCATCACCTTATTTACCTCTACAGCATGTAACACCCTGCATTTACTTTTCTTCACCTCTGTTCTGGCCCGTTCTACACCTTTCTGACGGGCATTGAACCAAGCTATCATTCCGGCGCTCCGCTGGGCGATATCATTGGGCACACTATCTTCTTTCCAATTGGTATCCTCACTCCCGCCACGGTACAGCCAATCTCCTTCCCAATTCTGGATGATAAAATCGACCTTTCTTTCTTTATAGGTCTCCAATAGATATTTGCTCAACGCATAAATTTCCTTCTCCTCTTTTTCCAAGGCAGCCACACTGAGTTTCCAGATCACACCGCTTCCACCAACACCTGTATTGGTGAGCACAATGGTGGAAAATGGAAAGCTCATTGCTTGTTTATAGTAAGGATGGCTTGCCACTGTAACCAAATTGGCGGTGGTTGGCATTTCCCATTCAGAATTAAAGGGATAATTTTTTTTAACTGCCTTATTTAGCCAAAGTTTTAGCACGCCGTATCCCATACTATCCAATTTACGAGCACCTTCAATCAAGAAGGGCTCTTTTGTAAAGTAATAGCGTCCATTGCAATGCGTTGCACCTAAGATGTTACGGATATTGCTTGGAACTTTTGCCCCGTTGGCCGGTTTGTATTTTGCAATGGTTGCCTTAATGTCCCAATCACTGGTGTCTGACTGTGCCCAAAGCCAACATGGAAGGAGCAAAAAGGCTATAATTTTGTTGAATATCTTCATTGGAAACCAAATTTATTTTTTTCCCACATCTTTAGGGAATAAAAGCTGACCATTTTTATGAAGTTCGTCCTTTAGCATCGTATAATTTAAATCTTGTACCGAAGTTTTATGGTCTATAGCCAGCGAAGCAGCCAAACCTGCGGATTGTCCTAAAATCATATACACTGGTTCCATACGGATAGAGCCATAGGCAGCATGAGATGACGAAAGGCAAACGGGCACCAGTAAATTGGTACACTCTTCTTTTTTAGGTCTTATAGAGCGGTAACTAATGGCATATAAACTTTGTTTATTTTCCCAGAATGAACCGTCTATACGCATTTTACCTTCATTATCTATGAAACGGGAAACCACATGCGAGTCTAACCAGTAAGTACCCAATCCTACCCCATCCTGTGCAAATTCCCTACGGTAGTAATTGTGTTCCGTCATCACGTAATCACTAACCATTCGGCGGGCCTCACGCACATATAGATCAGTTGGGAAATTACCGTTATCCAAGAATTCATCCTTTGGCAGCCCATAAGTCTTCATTTCTTCCTTTACCTTTTCCGGAATTCTGGAATCCGACACCAGGAACCACAACAGACCCAGTACAAAATCGCGGTGCATCTGTTCCAAATCCTTTCTTTTTTGATAACTACCTTCTGGCCATTCATAATTGGCACCAATAAAATCGGCATGATTGGTATCCGTTTTCCAATTGGGAAGAGGCGTTAAGGTAAGCACATGATCAAGGGTTAGCTTGGGATTTAATCGGAACATACGTCCAGTGGTTTCGAACCAAAGCGGATTGTAATTTGCAGGCTTCGTAATTGGAAGGCGATTTTTTGGGTCAGTAGTCAGCGTAAAACGATAGCAATAGGCCTGCAGGCGGTGATCTGCCTCGCCCTCAGGTCCGGCAACATGTCCGTTGATGAACGGCAGCGGACCAGAACTCGGATCACCTTCCTTCAAATATGGGTCGATAGATTTTTCACCAACGCCAACTACCTTTCCAGTTCTGATACCATTAAATTCTTCTTTATATTTACTGTTGGCCTCGCGGCCAATGGTATAGCTCACGCCCGCCTTAGCCATGAGGTCGCCCTCGTAAGTGCAGTCTATAAACATATCTCCACGGAAAACTTTTCCACTTTCCATATTTACGGCTAATATTTTACCGTCTTTTTTTTGGCAGGCGTTCGCCAAATTTAAACGTTCATTATATACGACATTTACCTTTGCCTCTTTTAGCATATCCTTAAAAACCGCAGCGGCAATATGCGGCTCAAACATCCACTGCATTTTCAGGGAGTCATTCCAGGCGCCATAAAACTGTTTACCCAAACGTTTTTTATAATTATCGCGAGTTTCCTCTCTCCATCCACCCTTCTTTTGATAGTACTGAAAGATACGCTGATAAAATTCTCGGGATAATCCGCCTACGGCGAAATGGTTATTGATATCGGTAGCGCCCAGACCAGAACTGGTTACACCACCAATATATTTTGTTTGACTGATCAACAATACCTTTTTACCGCTTTTGGACGCCTGTACACTGGCAGTTACACCGGCTGAAGTGGCACCGTAAACAATTACGTCGTACTGATTCTTCTTCTGCCCAAAAACCGTAACAGACCAACCCACCAGCAATAAGGAGAACATTTTTCTATACAAATACATAGCTTATATTTTATGGTTTAACTGATCCAAAAATAGGGTTGCCTTTGCTGCAAATTATGCACTAGTATTACATAACTATCTACTAATTGTACATTTGGGCCTAATTTAATACAATCCTGCGCCTCATACGGTAATCGTTTGGAGAGTAATTATACCGTTTTTTAAATTCCCGATAGAAATAAGATTGATGGTTGAAACCTGTTTGATAGAAAATCTCGGACACCGTTAAATCTGATGACTGCAATAAAAATGCAGCTCTCTGTAAACGAATATTCTTGATCAGTTCATTAGGGGTCATATTGGACAACGACTTGAGTTTTCTATACAACTGCATTTTGCTCAGTGACAATTTTTCTTCTAGGAAACTGGCGTCCAATTCAATATTTTCCATGTGTTCTTCCACAATCTGTATGATCTTTCCGATCAACTGCTTATCCGCATCTTTTAAGCCAACGGCGGCCAAAGGCATTTTGCCATTATCAGAATCGAAAAACTGATCTAACTTTTGGCGGTACTCTATGAGTTTACGTACGCGAACCAAAAGGTGGTCAATATTGAATGGTTTCGAAATGTAGGCATCGGCTCCAGAATCATAGCCATCCACCTTTTGTTCTTCGGTATTTCTTGCAGTGAGCATGATAAACGGCACATGACAGGTATCTGGTGTGTTTTTAATGATTTTGCACAACTCGAGGCCATCCATGTCAGGCATCATTACATCACTAATGATCAAGTTGGGAATGATGTTTTTCAAAAGGCCAAGTGCCTCTTCCCCATTTCCTGCTTCGTAAAGGATGTAGGTATCAGCCAAAATATCCTTCAACAGATACCTGATATTTGGCTCGTCTTCTACAATGAGTATGCTCTTTATACCTTCCTGCTCGAAACTAGCCACCAAAGCCTGCTTATTATTTTCCTCTATAGATACAACCCTGGGTGATGTTTCCTTTCCAGCTACAGATTTGAGCATTTCCGAAGGCACATCTAGCGTAACTCCCGGATCTGGCATAATTTGCTCCTCACCAGGTACAAAAGACAGTGGCAACTGTAATTTAAAACTGATCCAACCTTTTTCGCAACTGGCTGTGATTTCCCCATCAAGCAACTTTACCAATTGGCTCGTAAATGCCAGACCAATTCCCGAACTCACTTTATTAAACTTAACATCATCTTTCACGAAGAATCTATCGAACAACTGTTCCAGTTCCTCCTCTTTTAGGTCGACGCCGGAATTAGAGATGCACACTTCCAGCTTATCCAAATAGCCATCTCCCTTTAGGCTGAACCTGATATGCTGATGCTGTCCGGAATGCTTGAAAGCGTTAGAAAGCAGATTAAAAATGATTTTCTCCAGTTTGTCCTTATCCACCCACATTTCCATTCCCTTCTGGATATCAATTTCGTAGGTAAGGTCTTTGCTTTCGACCATATGAGAAAACAAGCCCGCAATATTGGAAAGTAGCGTTGATACATCCAAGAAACTATAATAGTTTTTATGAAAACCACCTTCCACTCGCCTAAATTCAAGCAACTGGTTAACTAAGTAGGCCAATCTAGCGGCCTGCTGATGAACCATATTTACAAATTCTGAAGGATCTTCATGCTGTTTATAT
The DNA here is from genome assembly GCA_029959615.1 of Flavobacteriaceae bacterium PS02338. GTDB lineage: Bacteria > Bacteroidota > Bacteroidia > Sphingobacteriales > Sphingobacteriaceae > Pedobacter. Next base: position 778,107 of record JASCOD010000002.1, read on the forward strand.
GGTCTTTTCATCCGCTCTAGCGCACCGAGTATCAAGGTTAACGGTGTTTGGAGCTCATGCGTGATATTGGTAAAAAAATGTTGCTGTTCTAGGTATACCTCTTCATCTTTTAACCGAAGCATGTGTTCCATGCTTAGCTTATGGTCCATGGCCATCTTGTTTCTGCGGTAGCGGTAAAATAGATATACGCCCCCTGAGATGAGTAGCACGTACAATAAAAATGCAGGAAAAGTAAACCAGAAATATTGCGCTACCTCGAAATCCATCACCACTACTTGGTTACTCCATAAGCCCTCTCCGTTAGACCATTTAACCTTCAGTTTGTATTTGCCCGGTGGGATATTGGTATAGGCTATTTTTCCGTCTTCAGCAGTATACCTCCACTCCTTATCGTTACCTTCCAATAGGTAAGCATATTGGCCCTTTTCGGCGGCGGTATAATTGATCCCCTTAAGTACCAACTCGAAAAAGTTGTCGTTTCGGCCCAGCTCGAATTTCTTTGGCTGGTAGTTGGCATTGGCTTCTATTACCTGCAAGCTCTTTTCATTGATTGGGCTTCCCGCAAGCTTCAAATTGGTAATGAGCAAATTATTGGGCAGTTGTTTTAACCTGATGTTGCTCGGAAGGAAATAGTTAAATCCATGGATACCGCCAAAAAACAGATAGCCACCTGGGCTTTTCCAGACTGCGCCGTCGCTAAATTCATTACTTTGCAAACCGTCGGATGTGCCAAAACGCAAAATCTCCAGGTTACCTGGATTCAATTTTGCCAAACCACGATTGGTACTGATCCAAATATCTCCACTAGATTCCTGAGAGATCGCATGGATGGTATTGTTGGGCAACCCATCTTCGGTAGTTAGCTTTTTAAACTGAGGTTCCTTGATTAACGCATCTGCCTCATTCATCCAGTTCAGTCCATAACTGGTTCCTATCCATAAGCGGTCCTGCCTATCCTTGTATAGGGACAGCACATCATTGTTAGATAAACTTCCGTTGTAGGTAAAGGCCTTGAAAGTCCTGAATTTACCAGCTTTTTTATCAAAAAGGCTTAACCCGCCGTAGCGACAGCCTACCCATAACCTATCGTTGTTTCCTGCGGCCAGGGTGTAGATGATGTCGTTGCCTGGCCCGGTCTCACTTCCGTTGAAATGATATTGTTTAAAATCGACGATTTCCAATTCGTTTTTATGATTTCGACTTATTTTCAGGTGGATCAGTCCAAACCAGTTTGTACCCATCCATACCGAGCCGTCATCATCCTTTAATATTGCATAAACCGACCTGAACTCCGGATACTTCTCATGTCCTTTGATGGCAGACCACTTAATGAAACGTCTTTGCTGCGTATCGTAAATGGTGACGCCCGTTCCATTGGTCCCGATATACACCAGCCCAGCGTTGTCCCTTTCGAAGGCAAAAACCGAGTTGTTGTCCAGAACACCTGGTGCCTTCAAGTTTTTGATCTGCCGCAGGGACCTATTCTTTAGGAAATCTGGAATGACCATGATTCCGTTACCTTTGGTGCCAACCCACAAATCCTTATCGACCTCCGAAAAAGCCCTGACGGCTTTATCGAATTTGAAATTTCCCGGCAAGCTTTTTACCGAACCGAAAAAATTCTGCCTTTCGGACACCCTTAGGATACCATCGCCATCCGTGCCAATCCATAGTGACTGGTCATTACCATGTTTGAGCGCCGTGATCTGCATGCTTTGAAGGGCATGTAATTCATTTTCCAAGAAAGATGAGGGCTTAAAGTTGGTATCGTAGATTTCATAACCACTACTGGCCTTTGAGAAAACATAATGACCTTTGTAAAAAGCCACAGCCAATACCACATTAGGTAATGTTGTGATTTCGGTTTGCTGTAGCTTTCCATCTATTTCGTGCAAGGTTCGGTCTTCAGCCTGATAAAACAGCTTATGGTTAGTGTAGAAAATCTCGTTGATGCCCTTCTCATAAGCGGTATTGCCATAAACTTCATTCAGCATATAGCTATTCTTTTCCCTGCTGTAGACCTCCAACTGCCTATTGGTATTCAATATCCAAAGCCTATCCTTGGCATCAAATAGCATTTTAACGGCAGTATGTTTGATTGGGATATCGTACACCACAAACTTATCCTGCCGTTGATCGTACCTGTAAATATTTTTCCCATACTTCTTTGCCGAAGCGTACAGTTCACCTTTATTATTGATGGCCAGGATAAATTCCTGCTCACCTATCTTGTTTTTGCCCCCACGATCATAAAAATAATTGTAGAATTTCCCACTGCGCTTATCATATCGTGATATACCCTCCACAGTTCCTATCCAAATAAATCCGCTTCGATCTTCTACAATTTGAAGGATAACGTTATTCCCTATGGATTTTGAAATGTTCTCCTTGCTATAATTAAATATGCTGAAGCCCGAACCATCATAAACATTTAGCCCGTCCCAAGTAGCTAACCAAAGTAGGTCGTGAGAATCCTGAAAAATATAATTGATGCAACTGTTCGATAGCCCATCTTTATTATCAAGTTGCTGTACCAGATAAGATTTAGACTGGTGATCTTGCGCTTTCGACCCAAAAAAAAGAAATAGCAGCAAAAGAAAGTTTATTATAATTCTATACATTTGGTTAGGTTGGTTGATAGAAAGGCTTACCATAAAATTAAACATTTTTATGTAGCATCAAAACTGAAAACAGCCCTAAGCATGGTTTTAACGCAGCAAAACTTCTTTTTGCAATAATAGTACATAATAATGAAACAATAGTAGACAAGCTCCGCCACTCATAAATATACCTTTGAGGAAGGATATATTTTGGAATAATCCCGTGTTGACCAGTAGGGCTTACGGACCACAACCAAAGCGTAACCGGCTAATATTATACCATACCAATATAAACAGATGAACGAACCAAAAAAGTTGAAAGGCTTGTTATTGCTATGCTTTGTTTTCTACTTGCAGGCAACTTCGCTTGCGCAAACCAAGCCAAGCACCCAGAAAGACGTTCCCGTTGAAATCACCGGAACCGTGAGCGACCAAAATGGGCAGACCATCGTAGGCGCAAGTGTCATGATCAAAGGAACTAAAACAGGAACCTCCACAAACGAAAATGGCGTCTACCGTATAAAAGTGCCAAACACAAAAGCTATCCTTACTTTCTCTATGCTCAGTTTTAAAACTGTAGAAGCTTTGGTAGGAAACCAACTAAAAATAGACATCACACTCCCAGAAAGTGCCGAAACCAATTTGAATGAAATCGTAATAGTAGGTTACGGGGCGGTAAAACGTAGAGATGTATCAGGTGCCATCGTTTCCGTGAACGCTGAAGACATCAGTAAAAGAATGGCCACCAATATTGCCGAAGCCCTGCAAGGCCAAGTGGCCGGTGTGCAGATTTCCACAGGATCTGGACAGCCTGGAGAAGGCGCTTCAGTAGTCATTCGTGGCATGTCTACGATGAATAGTGACGGCATTGGACCACTATATGTTGTAGATGGTGTGCAGCAGACCGATGCAGACGCCATCAACCCCAATGATATCGAATCTATAGAAATCCTGAAGGATGCTGCCTCTGCTTCTATCTACGGCTCTCGTTCGGCCAATGGTGTGATCATCATCACGACAAAAAAAGGTACCAAGAGATCCCCGGTGCTAGATATAAAATATCTGCATTCAATGAATAACCTTGCACACAAACTGCCGCAGCTAAATTCAGCACAATACAGGGCTTTACAGCGTAAACAATTGGCTTACATCAATGGACAGGGACAAGGTATTGTACCTGCTGCTATGCGCCAGAGCCTTGACGCACAATTGGCCGATACGCTGAACGTATTGTTGAATGCCGACAACGACTATCAGGCAGTTGTATTCAACACCGCACAAAAAAATCAGGTTGATGCCAGTTTTGGTGGCGGTTCCGACAACCTGAAATATTTTCTTTCTTCTGGATACCTTAATGAAACAGGCATTTTGGACAATACCTCATACGATAGAATTACGGCGAGGCTAAATGCCGATTATAACGCTACCAAACGTCTCAATTTCTCTACCCGGGTGAACATCAACTATGCCAAGAAAAAAGGAACAGACGAGGCAAATTTCCTTAATACCATCCTAGCTCGTAAGCCAAATCTATCGTTTTACTACCCGGACAACACGCTAATTGGTACGCTTTGGGGAGCCAACCCTATTGCCCTGTCTGAACAAACCAACTTTACAGATACCTACGGGGGCTCATTCTACCAATCCGGTGAATTTAAGATAACACCCAGCATTAATTTCATTACGTCCTTCAATGCTAATCTAGCCTTATCCAGATATAAGTTCATGCGTCCAAGTTTCCTATTTTCTGGAGCACAGACCAACAGTGGTAGCTCTATCAGCAACCTTAATTGGAACTGGATGAATGAAAACTACTTTAACTATAACAAGACCATCAATAAAGCACACACGTTTACAGGCCTGTTGGGTGTGAGTGCACAAGGCTGGAAAACAGAATCCGATCGTTTTAGCGGAAGAAATTCGGCCACCGACAAAATCTACACGATGAACGCATTTTCGGCCAATTTCAATCTTGCAGCTACTAGGACAGAAGAAGCTGCCCATACCTTGGCGTCGGCATTCGGTAGGTTTGGCTACAATTATAAATCCAAGTACATTTTTAACGCAAATTTGAGGGTAGATGGCTCTTCACGCTTTGCTAAGGACAAGAAATTTGGGTACTTTCCATCGGCCTCCGTTGCATGGCGGCTATCCGATGAGCCATTTATGAAGTTTGCCAAAAAATTCATGAACGATGCCAAGGTGAGGTTGAGCTATGGTGTAACCGGTAATGAAAGCATCGGCAATTACGATGCCATCCTATCCTACGATATCGGAGGAATCTACGATGAGGTCGCCGGCATTACCGCCGCACGCATCGCCGTCGACAACCTAGGCTGGGAACAGACCACACAATCGAATGCGGGATTAGATCTAAGCTTCCTGAAGAACCGCTTCAACCTGACGATAGACTACTATAAAAAACTCACAGACAACCTATTGGCCAACTACGAAGTACCCAAAGAATGGGGATTCAATACGGTTCGACGTAATATCGGTTCCATCAGCAACCAAGGTTTCGAGATTGACCTAAGGGGTGATATCATCCGTAAAAAGACCTTCACTTGGAACATGGCTGTCAATTTCAGCAAGAACAACAACCGTATCACGGCGGTTGCCGGCGGCGTTCCATATGCCTTTCAGGATACCTGGTGGATTTCACAGGGCGGCCGTATAGGCGATTTCTTCGGCTACCGCCAGCTTGGAGTCTTTCCAACCGACCAATCGAACGCATTTACCGAAGACTGGCAACAGCTTACACCTGTTTTCCAACGAAATGCCAATGGAGAAATGATCAAAGACGGGAACGGCAGGTATGTACTACAAAATTATACGCTCAACGGTGCCGCGTACGGTGGCACAGTTAAACAAAAAACGTTTACCGACGGCACACCTTTCAGGGGTGGTGACATCAACTGGTACGATAACCCCGACGACACAAAGGGACGTGGCGTGATCAACGACTCGGACAGACAGATTTTGGGCAATGCCCAACCAGATTTTATTGGTGGCCTAAACACCAACCTGAGCTATAAAAATTTCAGTCTTTTTGTTTCCTGTTTCTTTTCTGTTGGCGGACAGATCTACAATCAGGCCAGATATGCCATCAACCAACAGAGCATGCAGTATTTGGCTACATTGCCCTCATCTGATTTTGCTAATGATTTTTGGATCTCGCAGGGAGATAACACTACCTATCCGAGACCATACGCAGACCAATATCAGAACGACCGCGGTGTAAATTCTTTCTATTTGGAAGATGCCTCCTATCTTAAAATCAGAAATATTAAGCTGAGCTACGCCTTTCCAAAAAAATTGATTAGCCGCTGGCGGATACGTGGCATAGGATTATACACCTACGTAAATAATGCGCTTACCTTCACAAACTATTCCGGATACGACCCAGAATTTTCGAGCTATAATGCTTTGGCCCTAGGCCAGGATACCAATAGATATCCCCGCAAGCGTGAATTTGGTTTAGGCTTTAACGTTAATTTCTAACAGATGTACCATTCATATCAAAAATTTAAGCAACTACATACATTTTGCCAGCTAACCGCACTGCTTTGCTGCGTAAGCATTGTTTCTTCCTGCAGCAAATTTCTAGACGCCAAACCCATTAGCGAAGTGCCCGCAGAAAATATGTGGCAGAACCAGCGAGATGTAAAGGCCGGCGTTAGTGAAATTTATGCCTCTTTTAGGGATGCCATGAGGGCTAACTTCTTTGAGTGGGGAGAACTCAGGTCCGACAATTACGTGCTGACTACCGAAGCCGCATCCGACCGCGGAAAGTTGATTGCCAACCAAATGACCAACGATATGGCCTGCACCAATTGGAGTAGCCTTTACAAGGTGATCAGCAATACTAATTTCGCTATCAAACATATCCCGCAGGCCACACTAGCCAACACCGCAGAAAAGAACGATTATTTGGCACAGGCTTATGCCATGAGGGCACTCTGCTATTTTTATGCGTTACGTGTTTGGGGCGATGTACCAGTGTATCTAGAACCTGTAGACAACTTGGAAAATGGCGTTTTTAAACCGAGAACACCGATGCGACAGGTATTAGAAGATGTCATCATGCCAGACCTGAAAAGAGCTGAACAGTTGGTTGATCCAGCCAGCCTTGAGCGCAAAAGAATTTCACGCGCCGGTATCTACGCCATACAGGCGGATGTCTCGATGTGGCTAGAAGACTACGATAGTGCTGATAAAATCATTGACAAGGTGAGGACTATGCCAAGCTTTACCGGCTTTCAGCCCAGCATGGAAGTAATGAAAAGAACTTTCGTGACAGACCTCAACAATAAGACCAGTGACAACGATCGCCTAAGGGACGAATATGGTCCGGGCTTCAACGAACTGATCTTCGTGATCCATTTTGATTTAAGGGAAAGCGTATCCTACAGCCTTACCTATAATCTTTTCGGCGCCGGTGTACTGTTATCTCCAAAACTCACCAACATTTTTTCGACTGCCGCAAATACCACACCAAGGGATATCCGCTTCGATAACTTTTTAAGGGCAGGTACCACGGCAGGCACCTATCGTATGAATAAGTACGTAACCAATGGTTCATCCATCAGCTTCAACGCACTTAGCGAGTGTGAGATGGCCTATCCCGTTTACCGCTTCACGGATCTGGTATTAATGCAGGCCGAAGCCAAAGCTCGTCTGGATAAATTTCAGGACGCACTTAGCTTAATATCTACTACCGTAAGGGCACGTGCCGGGGTAAGCGCTACCACCAGGACTGCCAACTCTTTTGTTTCTCGGGAAGACTTAATTGATTACATTTTGGACGAACGACAACTGGAACTTGTTGGCGAGGGCAAACGTTGGTTCGACTTGGTGCGTACCAAACGAGTCGTAAAAGTAATGAAACCTATCAATGGCCTCAGCCAGGAACGACAAGCACTGTTCCCGATCAGTTATATACACATCAATCAAAATCCAAACATCATTCAGAACCCCGGATATTAAACATCAACGATATGAGCGTAAACTATTTTATTTCGAAGCAAAAAAGAGCACTGATGTGGTACACCAGTATTATCTGTATGTGTTTTTCACTTAGCTCATGCTTACAAAAAGATGCCGATTATTATGGCGAACCACTTAATCCAAAAGTCAATATGACCGCTTGGGAATACATGCAGTCTAGACCCGATGCTTTTTCAAGAATGATAGAAGCCGTGAACTATACCGGACTATCGGGCTACTACAGCCAGACGAGCAAAAAATACACCTATTTGCTTTTAAATAATGTGGCGATGAACCAGTTCCTGTCGAAATATGGTGCTGGCGATTTTGTCGCAATCGATGTAGAAAAGGTCAAAAAACTTCTTCTTTACCATATTATCAATGGCGAATACCACGCCTATAATCAAAAACTTCCCATAGAACCCATGTATGTTAAAACATTTTTAGAGGGACAGGACGGATTGCTGACCATCAAGGTAGAAAAATCAGACCAGAGCTCGGCCGTTTTCCAAGACCAGATTATCAATGGTAATGTTGTGGTTAATGATAACGGCAGCAATTTTTCAAGTGGCAAGATCAACTCCGTAACTACTAATATTTTAAGCAATAATGGACCCATACACGTTTTTAGAGACTATGCTTTCTATAAACGCAGTTCAACCTATCAAACAGCATATTAAATTTCAAAGCTATGAAATCGAAGTTATTTTTTGCCCTACTGACTGCAACAATCCTATTTTACCTCATTAGCTGCAGTAAAAAAAACGGAGTTGATGTAGGCGATACCGATGCCCCAACTATTGAATTAATGCTGGACACCTTGAAACCAGATTTGAATGTAGCCGACAACATACCTCTAGTAGGTGTCGTTTTCTCTGAGCTCGGGCTCAAATCCGTAGAACTTAAAATTGTAAGACCGAACGGAAGCACGGAAAGCTATAAAACAATTACTACATTTAGGGATAACAAGCAGTACTCTGTGAACGAGCTGCCTTTATGGGATGAAACTTTCAAATCCTTCCTCATCATTGCAACCGATTTGGCCGATAGGACCAGCGAAAGAAAAGTTTCCGTCTCCGCAATTAAATACAAGGCGCCACCCGTAATTACTTTTGAATTGCCGGAGATTTCAGTTGATGAAAATCAGCCTGGATCGGTGACACCCAATACCAGGTTTACCGTTAAAGGCTCGGCAAAGCTAAACAAGGTCGAAGTAAAACTATACAGTGGATCCGGCATCACCAACATCCCATTATCTGTTTCGCTCCCTGCCAACCGCGATTCGACTTACAGTTTTGACGAGGCAATAGCCTACAAAGAAGGTGATATAGGTTTGCAGGTAACCGCGACCGACGAATACAACAAGATTAAGATAGAAACATTGCCCATAAGATACATCGCAGTCCCACCACCAGTAATTACCTGGGCCGGTGCTTCTGAATTTGATGCTGATCTGGGACAATCTGTTTCCATCAAACTCCGTATCACTTCACAAAGCGGCATCGCCAATGTCAAACTAATCAAACTGAGGCAGAACACCGAAGTGGCGACATTGCCAGTGATCAATTACAATAATGAAAAAACTGTTGATTTCTCGCAATCGGTCACCTTGGAAGACAATGTAAGTGCCATTCGGGCGATCGTTACAGATGTTTTCGGCAGGAGCTCTAGCGTGCAGGCAACTACCAACGTAGGTTTCGAGACAAGAACCTTTACCTTAGGCAGCGACTTTTACAACCGCGGTATTATACAGGAGCCCGGCGTTTACCCATTTTATTCAATTGGTTTAAATAAATCGATGACCATTGGAGAAGCCTATCCACAAATCAAGAATATTGAAATGTATGTACTTTGGTACACTGCTGGAAGCGCATATACCGGAGATATGGGCCTACGTTTGATGAGCCCTAAAAACACCACATCGTTGGCATCATCCGAAAGTTATTACACTGGCGGCACCTATACGTGGAACAATGTCACCTATACTACCCCTTCAATGTTCCCTGCCAGTAACTGGGCCAACCGGAACCAAACGACCATGATCAAAATTGGACCGTCTACCAATTCGGCGACCATCGCCCCGTTCAATATAGACAACGTCACCATTGCTGACTTGAAATCTTACACGACCAGCATCAGCGGTGATAGGATGCCGTTCCTGATTGAGGGAGATATGTGCCTGTTAAAGCTCGATCCCGGATCGTCAGGTGTAGGCTTCGTAGGATCAACTACCGGGGTCACGTCTAAAATATGTATACTTAAAGTGATGAAGATCGAGCGTGAAACCCGTCCGGTATCAACCTTTACCAACCCTTGGCTAACAGAGCCAGATCCGAAGAAAATCGCAAAAGTAACGTTTAAACTAAAGATCCCGAAATAGGCTGAATTTGTGCTTTGATGTAATATGATGGTTCAGGACCAACATTGTTTGGTTCTGGATCATTACGGTTTGCCTAACCGGATAGGTTCTATATATATAAGGTACATCAGAGCACATATCTCGGAGGTATTGCAATTGGACTAACATGCAAAAATAGCGACCTGAATCGGGATTAGGTAACCCAATTGATTTGATAAAAAAATAATTGCTATATACAAAGCGTTTGCAATAGATTTCAGATCTATGTTATCGGTGGCAGGACGACACTAAGTCAACATGAAACCATATACACCAATTAGTTACCTTCAACAATATGAAATAGGTGTAGAGATCAGGTTCAATTTCAAAATAGCTGATCAAAAGCCCTCCAGTCTATTACCTTAAAAGCTACACTTTAAGGCTTAGATAGATATAGGAAAAAAGTGTCAATGATTAATTTGACCCGTGATAAAAAGCTGCTAAAATGTGGTCCATCAGTGACAACCAAGTCATCAAGTACCAGACCAATAACTGACCTATCTATTTCTAATGATTTTGGAATCATCGGCACCATTTCGTCGTCTCTGACAAACAGCCGAGCGGACGACAGTACGCGAGGCTTCCGGGCGACAGCGCTGCTGTCGCCACCGAAAGAATTTTGGAAAGCCCTAAACCCCTATCGACACAGTCCTGTAATCCTCCAAGTTCACGAACAACCCACGATGCCGGACATAACCATTACGCAGCATCGCCCATAACAGCGAAGCCCCCATGTTGCTCAATACCGAGTTGATGAAGAGATCCTGCTGTTGCAATGCCTGTGCGAGCGAGCAGCTAGGCATACCGTTATCCTCTTGGGTCTCCAAATCGGGAAAGGTATCGAACAAGTTGCCCATCCGTGCCACGGTTTCAAACTTTTCCGATTCGGGCTGTGCAATATCCCCAATGGTCGACATCAGCACCTGCCCCGAATATCGTCCGTTTCCGAAATCTAGCAGGTACAGCGGCCTGTCCCGATGGTGGATGTCCGCACAAACGTGTTCGAGCCTGTTGCAGATGTTCCGTCTAGCCGCTACGCTGTCCACACAGGCAAGGGTAATGGTGGCAGGATTTCCGCCGTGCTGCTCATAGCGTTTGCTTTGTGCCTTCCAATTCGTACCAAAGAAAAGGTTGACCCGATTGATCAGTGCCACCGCTTTGTTCCTCCCCAATTCGCTATCGGCAAACAATTGCCGTCCCAAGTTAGCTTCGCTCACTTCATCATGGTCGAACAGGGTGACCTGCAGACCGCAATGCCCTAGCTGCAACAGCGCATAGTTGATGCGAGCGAATGCCGTCAATAGCGTGCTGCCCGTTCCCCCTGCACCCACTAGATGCACAGTAACGGCATTGGTAGGATTGGCTAGCCAATTCGGCAGAAAATGTATCCTTTGCTTTTCCATCAGAGTATATTTTTTAGGGTGTACTTGTTTTTGTTAAGGTATTTGGTCGGAAAGGGCTTGCCGCTCTGTTGCTGTGCTTTCCACAGCTCCACCATGCCGATGACCTTTGCCCCCTCGTCAAACAGGGTATGGCTGAAACTGCTTTCGAAGAAATACCGCTGCCATAAAGCCATGAACTCGGTTAAAGTTGCCTTGATGGGAATGTTCCTTTTGACACTGCCCAAACAGACCTGTCCGCTGTCGTAGATATTAAAGAATGGGGCATGATAGAGTGGTGTGTCCATATTCGGGCGGCTGTCACCTTTCAACGCCCACAGGCTGAGGGCGTGCTGTCCCGCTTTCCAAAGCAGGGGCGGCACGTACATTTCCCCCTCGGGTATCTGTAAATCTGCATGGAAGAACAGCCCCACCTTTTGGGCAGGGGTATGCCATAACACATTTCCCTCATTGCCCCTATCGATATGCAACAGGTTTTCGGGATAGAGTTCCCTGCTGCGCTGATAGGACGCCCGAAACTCCCCACTTTCGCCCAAGCTATCGGCAAGGGACTGGCTCTCGGCAACCGACAGCGGATGCACATTGACCAGACCTCCATTGTCGTCCACGTCATAGCTTTCGATATAATATTCGTCCGCTCTGCCCCTGTAGAGTAGCAGCGCCTTGAAAGGCTCGTAGCCCTCTCCAATAATTTCTGTCAAATCTTTCATCTTCACAATTCATTTAGGTGATCACATAAAAGGTGCAGCAGTTCGAACAGCCGCTGCTCAAAACCGAACACCTCCATAACTTCCACCTGCGGTGTATCAAAAAATTGGATATGCCTCGGCTCTTCCATCAAGCTGCACTCATTCAGTTCGGCGTTGATGCAATCTAGGAACTGATCCTGTACCAATTGCCCGAAACCGTAGAAGAAATGCAGGTACTGTTCCCATCTAATGATACCATCATGCTCCTCTGCCCCAAAAGGTTCAGAAATGGAAGCCCCGATACTGCGCTCGGGATAGTCCCGATAGAGTTCAAGAAAGTCCGCTGCCGTTTTCAGAAAATTCCTTTCGGCTTCGCTCTCCGCTTTGAATACCCCGACCCTTTGTCCAAAATCCAACAATGCGGATTTTTCAGATAAGAGGTGCAGCGACAGTTCGCCATCATGCCATAGCTGCTCAAAAAAGGCTTCATGTACCAAGCGTTCACCCTCGTCCTCGGCATAGCCGTCCTCGCTCCACCAATCGGACAGCATTTCGTAGATACCGCCCAAATAGCCGTAGTCGCTCGCAAAATGGGGTACGCCCACCACCTGCAACAGATAGGCAAAGACCGATTGCAATAGTTCCCCGACCTGCCTGCGCTTTCCGCTATCCAACAGGTTCAGCATCGGCAGCACGGGCAGATAGAACAGCGTAGATTGGGTACTGAAAGTCTGCACCGTTGCGAGACAAGTTTTTTCTTCCGTTTCCAATAGCCGCAGGTCAACTTGGTGTCCCCTTGCTTTCAGCCCCTGCCGCAAGCTTTCCAATTCCTTGGACAGGTTAAAGGGAAAGGGCAGCCCACTCCTTGGGGGCTGCGCCATTCCATAAAGGGAACAGAGATTTTTAGCCGAAGCATAGAAATCCCGTTCCATCCTACAGGCAGCTGTAGGGTCTACCGTTGCCTCTTCCGTAGCGAGCGGATAGAACCGCTGCGCTAGAAAAGCAGGGACAGCATTTCTTTGGGTGCGCCCCTTTGCCGCAGTTTTTCGAGTTCCCCTTTTTCGAGTGGTCTGTCCCACCTTTCCACCGCCCTTGCGAGCTGTTGGTGCAGCGTCCACTGTGCCGAGTACTTCGTGACCTCGGCAAGCCCTGCTATTTTCCGCCTTTTCATCCCTTAGTCCCCAAGGTGGTAACGAACCGATATTGTACTTCATCATCTTGAATATTTGGTCCCTCTATGTGGGCATTGGTCAATATAGGATAGCTCCCTGCATAGAAGTGCTTCACTTCTTCGGGCGTATACCTGCTTTCGGGGTCGGTCAGTTTCATGTCCATGCCGCCCGTGGTAAACAGAAATACCCTCGGCAATAATTGTGTCGTCATCATGTCCTAAGTATTTTGGGTCTGCATGAGGGTTAATTGCTGGCTGCGCTCCTTTAATGCTTTGCGCAGTCCATCGAGTTCTGCCGCCTTTTCGGGAAACTCTTCGTTGCTCGGCAACAATTCCAAGGCTTCGAGGTACTTCATTTCCCCGTTGAGCTGTTTCGCTTTGGCAATTATTTCGTCATAGCGTTTCTTCTTTTCCGTCTTGTCCTCGGTTTTGGGATTTGCCGCAACAGCATTTGCCGATTTGGCTGCCGCCCGATTTTTAATGTCGTTCTTGGCATTTTCCAAACTCTCCAAATGCGCCTCCAGTTCCACGAACAGTTTAGCCGTATTTTCGGCAGGGGCGGCAATCGCCCCAAAAAATCCGCTGTCGAGTTCGGCAGCCGTCCCCTTGAACACCAAGGGGGCAAGGGCAGCATCCCCACCCTCGAACAGCACCGACACGAGCAGTCCCTGCTCACCATCAAAATTTATCGCCATCTTCCACGCCCCTGCCCTTGGCAGTGCGCAGACCTGTGTAAAAAAATTCGTTTCCATGTTAATCTTCTTCGTCCTCCTCCATCGGGAGAACCTGTTCAATATTGATATCCACCTGTGCGAGCCAATACTTGGTCACCTCCTCCAAATCCTCCAACCTGTCGGCATAGGGACTCAACCTTTCGGTTAGCAATTCCAAGTCGTCCGTGCGCCAATCGTAGCAACTGGCGCAATAGTTCCCATGCGTCTCAAAGCCCGCATCGTTCTGAATATCAAAGCCCGTCAAATCCTCAATCTCCTGCCTTGCACTTTGCAGCACCGCATCGAACACCACATAGCAGGGGTCAACATCCTGCAGTTTCATCCCACATTCCTCGGCAAAAGCCTGTACCTGCTCAAAAGCCCAATCGGCATCCTCCCCAATCTCTAGGGCAACCTCTATCGCCCTTTTTACATCGAGGTAACCATAGGGACAGAAACTGTCCCTAAAGTCCGAAATCTGATTTTTCAGATATTGTTCATCCATCGCCATGACACGCCCCCTTTCTAAAATGGTAGATCATCCGTTTTTGCCTCGCCCCTTGCCTGCTCCAAAGCCGTTGGCACTTTCTCCGGCAACACCTCGCCCGCCTGCACGACCACACCATGCTGAGCCGTAGCCGAAGCCCCGAACAATTTAATGTCCGACACATGGAAGTTCAGCCCTGCCTTTGGCTGCCCGTCATTCCCCATATACGCATTGATGCCCACACGACCGAACACCTGAACCACATTACCTTTTTTAAGGAAAGGGGCAATCTTCTCCGTCCTAAAATAACCGCAGTCAAAAAAGGTCGACACCTCCCTTTGCTCACCGTCCACCATAAACCTGTCATTTACCGCTACGGTAAAGCCTACCACTTTTTTGTCACCTTTTACTGTCCTTACCACTGCATCAGCGGTCAATCTTCCTGTAATTTCCATCACATCAAACTTTTAATTAAAAAATTGGTTAATTGGCTTCCTTTCAGTTCCGAACTCTTTCCAAAAGAAAAAACGGAAAAAAAGAAAGCAAAGAAGTCCGTGACCGTGCAAGTGCGGCGGAGTACTATAAGTCCCGAAGGGTGGTCCCGATACATCGGGACCATTATGCGTACACAGCTAGCGGCGGTCACGACATTCGCCGCCTTTTTGTCCGTTTCTTTGGAAAGAGACTTGGACCAGGCGTCATTTCGAAAATCTCCTAGCAAGCTCCATTACCGCCGACAATTGTGCCGATTTGGCCTCACCTATACCTTCAAATAGCTGTAGGCGGTTACAACCGGCCTTTGCCAGGCCTTTCAACCCACCAAATGCGGCCAACAATCTGGCCGACAGCTCGACCGAATTCTCCCTAGTCGAGCCCGAACCGATCACCAGTCCCAGCAGTTCGGCATCAGCCAATGCCCCCGGTCCATCGGCCAGCAGCCTTTCCCTGGGCCGTTCGTCCAAGGGCACAGCAGCCATCCCACGCAATACCGCCTCCTTTTCTACTCTCGGAGGCAAAAGTTCCGCATGTGCTGCATGATGGCAAAGGGAAGACAGCCCCTTGATCAACAAGGGCAAATCTTCCTCAAATACGATAATTTGGTTGCGCCTATAGCTGCCATCGGGCTGCTCGTCGCTCCTGGTGATCTGGATAAAGAGCGTATCATTGGCCGCCCTTTTGAAATCCATGAAATAATGTTTCCTGCCAACGGTAAAAGCCTCGCTGGCCATGTTATACTTTTCCATCGCTTTTTTTTGACAAAGTTTCACCCTGTACAAGCGATTAGTCGGTCGGAAAACAACTTAAATGTTTTAAACGTTTATAAAAACGGATAACTAAAAGGAACCATGGATATCGAGGGAAACGAAATCGTACAGGGACCCCATCTGTGCCTGTACTGTAAACAGCCGGTCTTTGGCCGTTCGGACAAGAAATTCTGCGATGACGGTTGCCGCAACCGTTTCCATGCGCAGGCACAGCGCAAACGCCAATGGAGCGAACCGAGTTTCATCGGCAAGATCAACCGTACCCTGATGCGCAACCGCAAGCTCATGGCACAGTCCATCCCCCGCCACCAAAAGAACGTCGTAGTCCTGCGCACTACACTCGAAGAAAAGGGATTTAATTTTAAGTACTTTACCAGCATCCTACAAACGCAGAACGGTGCCTACCACTATTGCTACGAATTCGGCTGGCTGACCATCGCACCCAACAAGGTACTGATCGTTAGGACACATATCTATGATGATTTCTCGTTTTGTTAATGAAGCTTGTAAAAATGTCCAGGAATCAATAAAGCCAGCTAAAGCTGGCTCCATTTTCATTTTCATTTTACACTGAGATAATTAATACTATTTTTTGACAACTTTATGGTGCTGGATGCCATTGACACCTTTAAGACCAATTAAATAGGTGCCTTTCGCATACCCCTCCAGACTAACCTCTATTCGTTCCTGATTTTGGGTTAATGCTATTTCCTTTAATAATTTCCCCTGTACATCTAAAACACTCAATATATCGTACTTACCCGCTTCCAGTTCCACCACTAACCATTCTTGTACCGGATTCGGATAAATCTTGACCATAGCAAACTGAAGTACAAATTTGGCGTGCCCGATTGCAAGGTCCTTAAACGCTCCATTAACATCAAACTGTACCAGACGATAGTAATTAGGACCATTCAACGGTACCATATCCACATAGCTGTAAGTTTGACGTAATATGGAATTCCCTTTCCCTTTAATCCTAGCCACTTCTGAAAACGAACCGTTCCCGTTGCCGCGATACAGTACAAACTCCTTATTATCGGCTTCCGATAGCGTGGACCAATCCAACCTTAGGCCGTTTGGCACTACCGAAACGCGGAAGTTTTCAAGATCTACGGGAAGCACTCCACTTACCGGCCCTCTTCTTGAACTTTCTATGGCAATTCCATTTTCGACCCCATCACGAGGGGTAACCTCTAAACTGATATATTTATTCACATCGGCGGCTACTAAAGTATAATTGATTGACGTAGCCGAAGCAATCGTAGACTTATTCAATCCAGCTTCATTGTCCGAACGGTACCACTTATAGGTCGTACCACTTTCTGTCTGGCTGTCCACATCCGAATAGGTATAGCTTCCTGCCATCACCTGCCCCACCACAAGATTACCAGTATGGGCAACAGCTGCAGCAGTTGGTACGGTATTTATTTTTACGGTAGGATAGTTAGCAGGCAGAATTGCGATGTTGGAATTTGACTTATCCCAATTGCTTGTATTGTTGATTCTTGCGAGTAGTTCTGCACCCGTTCCCGTTAGTGAACCGTTATATTTGGCACTTGCCTGTTCAGCTACGCCTGGGTAGAGTGAGATACAGTTGACCCCGTTCGTTAGCCCCTTTGGCAATGCACTATCGCTGGTAGCCCAAGGATTGTTGATGGTTGGCGACTGGTTTTCAGGATTCCACTTGGTAGCGCTATCGTACTTGCTGGAATTGTAGTCGCCATGCACCCCGGCAATAAATGTCACGTCGGCAAAGCTCGGCATCACTACATTGCCCACCGATTGGTAGGCCAAGACCTGATCGCCTCCGCTCAGGTTAAAATCAGCGGTATTGGCAAAAGTCAGCGTGCCCCCGATAATACCCGTTACCGTAAGTACGTTCGCCGAATTCTCTACCATAGAAATAATTGTTCCTTTTGGAACACCGCCGGCAGGTAGTACATATTTAAGGTGCGGTTCAGCAAGCGTGTTCATCCAACCTGCGCCCGTCCATCCCATTTCCGTAAAGAACAGCGTTTCTCCGCCCGGCAGGTTTTTAAGGGCGATAAAAGTGAAGCCGTCTGCTCCAGCGGTATTATAGCCGATAAACGCAATATCACCGGCAGTAAGCGTTTGCGCCCTTAAATCGGAAAGACCAAATAACAAAAAGATAAGCAGTAAAATTTTCTTCATATTCCTTTACATTTTAGAACTGCTAAACTACATTGAATACACTTTTAGAACCTTACCGTTCCTCAAATTTTTGGCACAAAACACCATTTCAACAGACCGAATTAACTATCTTGCACGATGCGTTTCTCCCGTATGCCAATGCTATGCCTTTTGCTGTTGTACAGTATCGCCACAAAGGCGCAGGAGCTACTTTTTCAAAATGTGAGCGAACAGGTTGCAGTTCCAACCTCGGAATGCTATAACGTAAACCAGGATAGTAGGGGCTATATGTGGATCAGTACGGCACAGGGACTGGTCCGTTATGATAGGAGCGGCAGTGTAGTATATGACCAAAAAAATGGTCTTCCCGAAAAAGCCACCTATGCCGTCACCGAAGACCACAACGGTACGATGTGGTTCGCAACCTCGAAAAACAGACTGATGCAGTATCGCGACGGTGAGCTTGCAGAGGCAGAGATCAGTAAGAACTATCAACGGCAGATGCCAAAAGGCAACATCACTTTTGCCTTCACCAACACAAAAAAGGATATATATATCAACACCTACGCCAAAACCTTCCAAATAGCTCCGACAGGAAAGCTATCAGTTTTTAAACCCCTACCCCTTTCTACTGCAAACAATATCGTCTTTTTAAAACCTGCCGATCGTCTCATTAGTTTTAATGATAATTTCCATTCGGTCTACATGCCCAAAGACGAAAAAGGCAAGTTCGAAAAGGTCACTATCTTAATTAGCACACCAAAAGGCGATAGAAAACTTGACATCCCTTATCACGAGCGGGAACAATTGCTCCGAAGGATCCTGACCTGCCATATTCAAGGTTATAACTTTTTTACGATCAACAATAAATTGGTCAGGCTGGCACCAGATTTCAGCTACCAGGTGATTGAAATGCCTGGTAACGTCATCTGTCTCTACGCCGACAAAAAGGGCGGACTATGGGTGGGTATGGCCAAAGGCGGCTTTGTCTACTATCGGGACGGAAAACAACTTCAGCAGCCCATTAAGGGCTTGAGCAATTATTCCGTATCTGGCATTCACGTAGATGTAGAACAAAGCATCTGGTGCACCACTCTAGAAAACGGCGTTTATTTTTCTAAGAGCACCGAAGTGCTTAGTTATAGTAACCTGCCCGCACTTTCCGCCCCGGTAAATATGATGGTCACTATTGGCAAACAACTTTATGTGTCGCCACAGTTTGGTGGATTATGGCAGCTGCAATCGGGGCAGCAGCTAAGGAATATCATTACGCAGCCCTATCTATTCTACCATCTTTTCCATATCCAAAAGAACCGTTATCTTTTAGCTACCGCTGATGGTGGTTTTACCACCGAAACTACCTTTAAACATTTAAGGACGCTGCCGGTGCAACGTTATTCTCCCTACCACTTAATTCTGCACTACACCATTTACGACCATAGTATTGGTCCTAAAAATTCAATCTATTCCATTTCCTATACGCATATTTTGAAATATGGACCCAACGGGTTCGAGCCGCTAATACCTGTCCGTTCGGTAGGTAGGTGCATCGGCTATATCGGTGGAAATCGCCTGCTTTATGGTTGTAGCGATGGGCTATATGTGATGAATCTGAAGACGCTTCATAGTCGCAAGATCAAAGGCATAGAAAGAGCCGTACATCGTATCCTGCCAAGTTCGGATGGAACTTGTTGGATCGCTACAGCAGGAGATGGGCTTTATCAGCTGCAGCATGGCGAGATCAGGCGATTGGACCAGCGCCTTGGCATTCCTACCGCTATCTTTTACGATATCCTGGAAGATAAAAAGGGAATATATTGGGCGGCGACCAATAAGGGACTGTTCAGGATAGACATCAATGGCGCATCACCCGGCATTAGCCACTATGACACCAATCATGGTCTTCCTTCCAACGAGATTTACAAGCTTGCGCTCAATAACGACCAATTGTTTTTCTCATCCCCAGCAGGGCTCTCCAGCTTACCCATCAATGGCCAGTTGGCCAACCGTACAGCACCACGTTTTCATATTAAAAACCTAAGGATAGACAGGGCTCAACAGCCGCTAGAGACAAAGGACTTTGAGCTGGATTATGGCAGCAACGAGATTGTACTGTCGCTACACCTATCCTCTTACAAGAATGAGCAAACAAGATTATTTTATCGGTTACAGCGGACCGACCCCTACCTGCCCATGAACGGCACAGACCTCAGGCTACAAAACCTCAGTCCGAACCGTTACGAACTGTCGGTTTACGCCCTGAACGGAGATGGCGTAAAAAGCGAAAATATGATCCAGCTGCCCTTTATAGTCAAGAAACCTTTCTGGCAAACGCTGCCCTTTTTCTTTGTACTTTCAATCCTATTGTGCGGAGTATTCTTCGGGCTTAAAAAACTTCAGCTTAACGCCGCTCTCAGCAAAGAGAAGGAAAAGTCCAAGGTCAATATTCTTATTGCCGAGAGCAAACTTTCTGCATTACAGGCCAGGATGAACCCTCATTTCATTTCCAATGCCATCAACAGTATTCAACGTTATATCCTGAAGAACCAAGCCGATGAGGCGCAGCATTACCTGACCAAATTTAGCAGGCTGATCAGGATGGTCTTACAGCAATCTGCAGAACGCTTTCTTACCTTACAAAAAGAAATAGAAACACTGACCCTTTACTTGGAACTAGAAAAACTCCGTTTTAGAGAGGCCTTCGAGTACCGAATTACTTTAGCCCCTGAAATACATCCACATGAACTACTCGTCCCTACCATGTTGCTGCAACCCTATGTAGAAAACGCGATCTGGCATGGATTGATCCCATTGGAAGGCGAACGCAGAGGGCAGTTGAACATCCATGTCGGTCTATCACTGTCTGGCCTTAAGATCAGTATAGAAGATAATGGCATTGGACGCCAGCGGGCGATGAATTATCAAAAAGAGGACTACCGTCTTTCTTCGGGAATGATGCTCACTGAAGACCGCTTACAAGCTCTGCAACAGATTTTCAGTGAGGGTAATTTTCAGGTGTCAGTCATTGATCTTTATGACCCAAAACAATTAGGCATTGGAACACGGGTAGAGATTACGCTTTCCATACTGCCCGAATATCCTAATAGCTAACCACATGAGCACCGCAACACCAGTTACCGCCATACTGATAGACGACGAAGCAGATGCCCGAGAGGTACTTCGGCACCTGCTGCAGCCCCATGCGGATAAGGTTGCTGTGATTGCCGAAACGGGCAGTACCGACATGGCCTATCAACTGATTACCGAAGCTAAACCCGACCTTGTTTTCCTAGACATACAGATGCCCAAACAAAACGGATTCGCCTTGTTGAAACGGTTCGAAAGAATCGATTTTGAGGTTGTTTTTGTGACCAGTTATGAACAATACGCCTTGGATGCCATCAAGTTTAATGCCCTGGATTATTTGGTAAAACCGCTGGCCAGTGATGAACTGGCAAACACTATAAAAAAGGCACATCAGAGGATCATAAAAAATAAAAGTAGCGAAGCACAAATCATGGCTATGCTAGAAAGCCTTGAACAGAAACGCTTTAGGAAAATTGCGGTGCATGTAAAGGAGCACGTACACCTGATCGACCAGCGGGACATCCTCTACATCGAGGCAAAGGGTGCCTATTCCAGCCTAGTACTAAAGGACGAAAGCTACCTTCTTCCCAGGATAATCAAGGACTTTGAATTATACTTCGGTGAACATTCACCATTTATCAGAATCAGTAAGAGCATTATGGTCAATACCAGTTTCGTTACCAAATATGGCAAGGGCGATCCTTGTACGATTTTACTGACCGACGGCAGCATCTTCGAAATCTCCCGTAGAAAGAAACAGGAAGTAATCGACAAGGTGACTGCCAAGCTTCGGTAATTTGCAAAAAAAGCCAGCGAGCAATCACTGGCTTTTCAAACTTAAATTAACCAAACCATGAACTAACTGACTTTCATTTTTTGTTTCTTGCCTTGTTTTTGGGCAGGTTGTTCGGTCTGCTGCTGTGCCTTACCCTGTTTTTCGCTTTTGCTTTCGGCCTTTTCTTTTTCGGTTTCGCCAATGTTTCTTTTGAAGCGTAGGTTCAAGCCCAAATCCTTGGGATCTATGGCTTTAAATTTCTCGTCGAACATGTTCAGCCCTTTCACCGGGTCTGGGGTGATGTAATACCTGCCCAGATGTGTTCCGGTATCTATGGTCACCATTTGCAGGTTGCCTCGGTCCAGTGATTTGATGAGCTGTTCGCGGACGTCGTCATCCTGCATTTCTTTAATGGGCACTTTGGCCAGGGTATCTTCGAGTTTGTAGCCGTAGGCACTGGAATAACTGAGGAATTTATGGTTACCATTTTTGTCGGTCTGGTCAAAATCCAGCTTGAAATGTGCCGTGTATTTCTCGTTCTCCTTGTTGAGCATTTCCTTGTGTACAAATCTGCCTTCTAAGAGGTTGTAGGCTTCCTTGGCCGTAAATCCCTTGCCCTTTTGGATGTAAAAAGTCTGGTTAATCACCTTATCGGTGTCACTGTCGGTGAGTTTGGCCTCGTAGCGGTTAAAGAAATACCTGCCGGTCTCTTCGGACTGCCGGAAGTGCAGTTTATACTCGATGGTCTTGTCCCAATGGATACTGCTGGTACCCAAGGTAAATTCGCGAATACCCTGATTCATCTGGGCTTCCATGTCTTTGCTGACCTGTTCGCCGAAGCCCAGGTATTTGACGTTGTTCTTTAAAAATTCTAGATTTTCTTCTTGCATGATCAATTGATTTTTAGGTTCATATTCGATGACGATACTTTCGGGGTTGATTGCCTTTTGGAGGAGGATTTTTTCCATCTCGATCAGTAAGGGATAGAGTTCCCCGATTTCCAGTCCATCCCGTTCTGCCCTGAATTTGGCGGAGCGATAGGTTTGGAAAGCATCTATTTCAAAACCATCATAAGCTGGTTTATCTTTTGGATAGACCACGAAATCGTTCATTTCCCGATAGGCTTGCCTGAGGTAGTTGAAGGTGGATTCAAACTCCTCCTTTACAAACTCCATCTTCATGGCCTGCGCTTGCTGTTGTCACGGAGCAATAAGGGATAGCCTTTTTTGAGGGGCTGTTTGATCCTTTTCACTTTCTTGGCGAACAGCCCCTTGGCTGCATCCATCCCGGCGCCGGCCAACTGCATCCCGATGTTGTCGCTCATGCCCAACATGCCCATGCTGTTCATTGCGTTGGTACTGCCCTGTCCCAAGGCATCGGAAAGCAGGGCTTCTGGGGCGTTGATCCCGATCATTGCATCCTTGCGGTCAAACACGGTAAAATCTACGGGAATGATGGCGCTGTCCAGACGGATGTTCTTGATTTCCAGATTCAGGCGCTGGTTGCTGAAACTGGCCAACCCGTAGATCAAATGTCCCTTGGGAATGAGCTGTCCACGTATCCTGACTGAGTCCAGCAGTACCAGTTCGACCACCGAACCTTGCAGGGCCTTGTGGTTCTTGGCAATACTGGCCGGGATGGCCATAAACTCATTTTCCAGGACCTTACTTTCCTTGGGCAGTCTAGCCAAAGCCAGTTCGGGGTTCTGGATTTCCTGGATCCTTTCCAGCACCTGCGACAGCTGTTGCATTTCCGGATCGGCTTCCTTGGTCTGCATGCCCTTCATCAGTTTTTCCAATCTGGCAACTTCCAGTTCCCCCTTGGCGTAGTCGGCATTTCGAGGTTTGCCACTGGTGCTAGTAGGATATTCCTGCGGTCTTGCCAATTCCTGCTGTAGCCGCTCCAAACGTTCGGCGACCTGTTGTTCGTGCACCTCAGGGGCATTTTTGTCCAAGGCCCCGAAACTGCTGTATTTTTCCAGTTCGCTCAGTTTCAGGGAATCTTTATGCGCTTGTTGGTAGATGGAGAGCTTGTCGAGCTGTGCCGTGCTATCCAATTGGGCATCAGGCAATTCGGTACTTAAACCACTAACACTGGCCTGTGCCTGTCCAGCACTTCCACCACCACCCAAGGCCCAGAACAATAGTCCCAACAAGGGAATGCCGATCAGCGGCAAAACCAACAGAAAGATACGCTTACGTTTATCTAATAATTTTACATTCTTTTTCATCATCATAAGATTTAAAGGTTAAAAATTGAACTGAGGATCAGGTAGAGGCAATAACTGCCGATGAATAGGCAGCCGAGTACAAAAGCCCAGTATTGCCTGGCCCTCGAATAACCGGCAGCCCAAGGGTTCAGCCTACTCGCCAGATGCCTGCCCATACGGATCATCACTACCTTACATTTCCTTAATAGGCTGCGCTTTAATACTCCTCTCCTAAAGTAGCTACTCCGCTTCATGGTACCTCCTTTACCCGGTCGGTATGCTGGATGGTCTCCCATCCCTGGACCAGAAAACCATGCGGATTATTGTCCGAGCGGGAAACGTTGCGCAGCGTTCCCTTGGTCACCAGCACTCTTTCGGACCTAGAAGTCGCCCTAACCAGCGTCTGGGTGGCATAACAGGTGAAGCCATAGGGATAGCTTTCCAGATCCAGACGCACGCTATCCACCTGCACCTGCTGGGAGATATTGCCCGAGACGAGGTTACTGTAATAGCCCTTTTCCCGCAAATTGTCATACTGTGCCTTGGCCGACTGGTCGGCTAGGTAGAGTGCCCTAGTCACCGAAGCGGTGATGAGCTTGTCATCGGGATCCAGGTTAAAGAACAGCTCGTGGAAGGTCTTCACATGGTCCCTGGCCTCTACGGGAATATTGTCCCGTCGTCCAGCCGTGAGTGCCTCCAAGGCCTTGCCATTGGACAGGATATAGATCCTGTCCTGTGCCCTTTCCGCTGCCCGATAGCTTTCATAAACGGCGTAACAACAAACTAGGGCACAGCACAGCACGAACAGTAAACTGAACCTTTTGATGTGCTGGAAAGCGGTCTCGATATTGCTAAAATGTTGGAACATGATCCCTCCTATTTAAATTTGTCCTTGAAATAATCATTACTGGCAGCTTCGGCCATGCCCGACATCTGCCTTTTGCCATCGCCCAACGCATCTGCGGTCATGCCCATGCCCTGCTGGGCAGCCTTGGCACTCATCACACCCGCTGTAGCCAGACCACCACCAATCCCAGCGGCCATTCCCGTACCGACACTACTGGTCATCGAATTCACCCTGGACAGGATACTGTTCCCGCCACCGGCATGCACGACATAATTGGCGACCGTAGGCACGCAGAAATAGCCCACAATCCCAATCAACAGGAAGATATTATAGGCCAGATCCGTTGCCGAAAAGAAGGTATCGCCCGAACTGGTGACCTCCTGGATATCGATCTTGATCATGTTCTGCTGGATCTTGCCGAGTATGGCCCCGAAGATATTGGCAATCGGCAACCACAAAAAGATATTGATATACCTGGCCACCCAGACCGAAAGGGTATGCTGTAGTCCATCGTACACCGCAAAGCCCAGGACCAGAGGTCCCAAGACCGCCAATACGATCAGAAAGAAGGTACGCAGCGTATTGATACACAAAGCTGCCGCCTGATAGACCAGTTCCAGCACCTCATTGATGAACTGCTTGAAATTGTGCCGCAACTTGAAATCCTGACGGTCTGCCCAGAACATGATGTCATTGCCGATCCCTTCCAGCCAGTTCTCCCCCTTGCCCGTAGGGTCTTCGGGATGCGTGTATTTGTACCAACGACTTCGGTCCCCCTGTCCATCTTCGCCCACGTACATCTTCCATTTGGTGGATTTCTTCAGTTCCGCCTCTTTCCGCTTCAGCAATTGCTCGATGACCACATTGCTGTTCTTCACCATCGCCCCGGTGGCCGTAACCGTCGGTTGCAAGACCCCGTTCATGACCCCAATCACCGCTGGGAACAGCAGAATGGCCAGTCCCAATCCAAAGGGACGCAACAGGGGATAAAAATCGATTGGCTCTGCATTGGCCAAATGTCGCCACACCCTGGAAGCAATATACCATAGCGCCCCAAAACCTGCAATCCCACGGGCAACGCCAATCAATTGACTGCACAGCGGCAACATTTCGCTATAGACCTGCTCTAGTACCTTGTGCAGGCCCTGGATGCTGGAGGACAGGCCCTGCGCCCAGCCAAACAAGGGAAACAACATTCCCAAGAGCAGCAATAGACCGCCCTTTATGCCATATTTTTCCATCATCAATGATTTTAAGGATATAATGCCCGAACCCGACCGATCTCTACCGATTCCTTTTCCCGCTGAAAAGCCAACAGGCTGGTCCGCTGGTTGAAATCCCGCAAAAAGACCACACGGTCCTCCATTTCCAAAAACAACCTATCAATCGCCTTTAGCCTTTCCTCGTCCGACATGCGC
The DNA here is from genome assembly GCA_029959615.1 of Flavobacteriaceae bacterium PS02338. GTDB lineage: Bacteria > Bacteroidota > Bacteroidia > Sphingobacteriales > Sphingobacteriaceae > Pedobacter. The sequence continues at coordinate 804,306 of JASCOD010000002.1, forward strand.
AACTGTCCCGAGGTGACCACCATCGCCAGTTCCTCGAGGTTCAGTAGGCTCAGCTTCAGCAGCTGCCCGTACACCTTTTCCAGGTAGCCGATTTCCGCGACGGAAAACCTCCCACCGTTCTTGAACCGGCCAAAAGCAGCTTTGTATTCCGACACCATGCCCGACTGCAAGCGGAGGATGTCGCCAATGCGCTGGTACTTACGCACCTCTGGACTGACCAGGTAGAGTCCGTTCAAAAAAGTTTCGTGCAGGGAAAAATTCCCCTGCGAGATGTTCTTCACCAGACCATAACCTGTACTCAATGTCTGGTAGCCCTTTTTCATATCGCTCAGGATCTGCTTAAACTGCGTGAGCTTTTCCACGTTCAACAACAGCTGCTGTACTTCGGCGGACTGTGCCTGTACCTTCCAGCTGAAAGCGAAAAGTACAAAGCTTAAAGCGACCACTATTCTCTTTATCTTCCTATTCATGTAACCTCCTCATTTGATTGATTTCCTTTTGACTAAGCTGAACACCCCGCACCAATAGCCTAACCTGTGCACTAAAGTCCCGAGTAAAGGCGGCCTTGTCTTTCAGCGAGGCATGGAGCCGGTCCAATCGCCTGAAGCGCTGCTCATCGGTCATTTCCAGCTTACCGTTTGCCAACAAGCTTTCCAGTGCCGACAAGTCTTGCTCACAAGCCTGCATTAAATTTGCCCTGACCTGCTCCACATAGCTCCGATGCTGGGCATTCAGTTCCAGCTTTTCCAGCTCAGCCCATTGCAGCCGAATGGAAATGATCGCCTCCAGGCTTTCTGCTACCCTGGGGTCTTTGGCCACCATCGGGCTGACCAGTTTCAATCCATTCAGGTACAAACGGTGGACATCGAATTCCCCCTGCGTAAAGCCCTTGACTGTCTGCCAGCCCTGTGAAACCCTTTGATAGCCTTTCTTCAGCTGGCTGCCATAAGTCCTCAGGGCGACCAACTGTTGCAACAAATAGCTTCGCTGGGTTTTCTTCTGACGGAACCATTCGGCATAGGTCTGCGCCTTCAACTCAACATTCCATCCAAGCAGCACCACCATGCAGCTGCTGCACAGTAATATTCTTTTAATTCGCAATCCCATACAGCAATTGGATTTGTTTGGCCTCCTCAACAGATTTCGCTCGGGCGTAGGACAGCATGACATTACTCGCATTGAACCTGCGCAGGTCGCGGTAGTTCTCTTCGATGCGGCCCGCCGCCTGTCCGATGAGCTCCAGACGTGCCCCGTCGGTCATCTGGGTCCTAAAGGAATTGACCACTAGGAGCAGCTGGTCCAGGTTCTTCACGCTCTGCTCCAAAATGCCCGAATAGACCTTGCCCATGTAGTCCAGTTCCTGTAGGGTAAAATGCTCGTCCTGGCGGAAGTTGCCATAGGCCTGTTTGTATTCCGTCACAATCTGCGCCTGCATCAGGGTGATTTCCCGGATGCGCTGGTAATAGGCTATGACCGCCTTTACCTTTTGCAGCTCTTCATAATAATTGCTGTAGAGCTCCCTTTGGCGCTGGGTCCAGTCGGCAATTTCCGTCAGGCGCAGTTTCGACAATTGGTTTTCCAGTACCTTCTGCGCGTTCTGTAGCCAGATGGTCTGGTTCTGCATGCGCTGGATCTTCAGGTCCACCGCCTTGATGACCTTTTTTACCCCAGCCTTGATCACCGACAGTACGGCGACCTGCGCATCGGCCTTGCCCTTGGGCAGACCGACCAATAACATCACCAGACTGACCGGCATGATGATCCGATAATATTTCATCCCTAGTTTCTTTAAGATTTCCATTTCCCTGATTAATTAATTGATTTTGACGAAGTACAGGCCGCCCATCTCCAGGCCACTGCTATCTGGCAACAGACGCAAGGCATGCCCAAACGCCCGATCAGCCAGTTCGCCCCTGTCCGTATCCAGTTCCGATGGCCAGCGGCTGTGCCTATACTTCTTCTCCAACAGCCGCCCGTCCAGCGTGGACTGGTAGCCGATACTTCGCTCCACCCGATAATGGTTCCCGCCCAAAGGGGCAATGCGCAGGGTATCCCAGGCCTTTTCTGCCCCGCTCTCCACAAATCGCACATAAGTCCCAGGCGCAAAGGCCTTCATCCTATCTCCCCGACAGGCGATGCCCAAAAGCATCACCCATAATATTCCTATGAACTGTTTCATGATTTTGAATTTAAATTGCTAATCAATTGGCCGCGGCGGAGCTGCTCGGCCAATGCGCGGATGCCCCTTTCCATACTGCCCTGCTCCAGTGCTGCTTCCTGCACAGCGACCCTTTCCCTACCTTCGGTGGTATAGGCCAGGTATTCCTCGGCGCAGAGTTCGTTCCTGTAGACCTTCATCACCTGCCCGCCGATATCGACAAAGATTTCCCGTTGGTCCTTGTTGACCGAGAGCAACAGCGTCTTGCCCTTTTCGGACAGGCCCAGTGTTTCCTGTAGCTTGTCGAACTTGTGCATGAACTTGCGCATGTCCATCAGGATCTTGATATCGGCATTGTTGATGATGGCATCCTTGATGACCGGAGAGCTGACCAGGTCGTCCAGTTCCTGCGTGATCACGTTCGGCACGCCGTTGAACTTACGGATGGTCTTAAAGGCATATTGGATAAAGCCCGCCATGCCCGAATTGGCAATCGCCTTCCAGGCCTCGTCAATGGTCAGCACCTTACGGATACCCTTCAGCTTCCGCATCTTCGATAGGAACATTTCCATCAGGATCAGCGTCACTACCGGAAACAGGATGGGATGCTCCTTGATCTGGTCCAGTTCGATGACCACAAATCGCTGGCCCAACAGGTCCAGGTTCTCCGTCGCATTCAGCAGGTAATCGAACTCCCCGCCACGGTAGTAGGGACGCAGCACGTAAAGGAAACTGTCCATGTCAAAATCCCTATCCTTCACCTTCTGCGAATGCAGCACCTGCCTGTACTCCTGCTCCAGGTATTCATAGAAAGTATTGAAGCAGGGAAATAAGGCTGGAAACTTGACCAGGTGCAGGTAATAGCCCTGTAGGGCATTGGACAGGGCCACATATTCGCTACGGTTGAAAGGCTCGTTCTCCTGTTTCCACAAAGTCACCAGCAAAGCTTTCAGGCTTTCCTTCTTTTCCGTATCGGGCAGCTGTCCCTCCGAAAGGAAGAAGGGATTGAACTGGATCGGGTTATCCTGCTCATAGGTAAAGTAATAGCCGCCCAAGAGTTCACACAGTCCTTTATAGCTGCCGCCGATATCCACCGTCACACAGTGCGCCCCCTGGTCATAGAGCGTGCGCAGGATATGGTTCACCGTCATGCTCTTGCCGCCACCGGAAGTCCCGCAGACCAGCATGCCCATATTGGAGGTGATCCCCAATTGCCTCGGCGCATCGAACAGGTCTACATAGACCGGTCTGCCATGCAGGCGGTCGCAGAAACGGATGCCCGAGGTGGCCGGGTCCGAACGGTAATTGGTCTCCACATTCAGGAAACAGCTCGCCTGATCCAAGAAGGTATCAAAAGTATCGTTCATCGGAAAATCCGCCGCATTGCCCGGAATGCCCGCCCACCAGAGCTGCGCCGCCCCGTCACTTTCCTGTTTGGCCACCGCCCCGATCTGCGCCATGGCCGAGCTCACCCGATTGCGCAGCTCCTGTAGCTCAGAACGGTCCTCTGTCCAGGCCATCACATTGAAATGCGCCTTCACCGGCAGCCTAGACTGGCTGATCGCCTCGTTCAGAAAATCCTCTACGCCGTCCCTGGCAATGGCATTCTCCCGACTGTAGGCCGATAGGGAATGTAGACGTCTTTTCTTCGCCTCCAAGCCTTTCAACGTCTGCTGGGCATCCCCGATAAAAATGTACTGGTTATAGCTGTGGTCGCCCTCCAACAATAGATTCAAGGGACTGACAAATCCCGTGTAGAAACGGGTCTGGTCCGTACTGTACTTCCCAAAGGCCATCCTGCTGCCACATAGCGCCGGCAGTTCCTCCACATCGGCCAAAGTGAATACCTGGCCCAAAAAAGGGCCGACCTGCAAGCGTTCCTTCAGATGCACATCCCTAAGCACTGGTAAATCCTCCGCTCCCAATCCGAAACAGTACTGCTCCAACAGCCCCGGTTTTCCAACGCTTCCACAAAGCTCCTCATCCGATAGCCTGCGCAGCCCCAGCAGACCACTGTCCAATAGGATCCTTTCGAACTGTCCCGTCTTTTCCAGAAATGCAGGAAACAAACCCTCATCCGTCAGCTGTTTGGGCGATACCCTCGACTTCAGCAGTCCCGTGACCGCACTACTGGCCGCTTTCCTATCCGAAGCCTTCTTGGTGAGCAGCACATAGCAGCGGTGCTTCAGGTAGGTCCGTCCAGAAAAATGCCGCTCCGCCGCTTCCGATAAAAACCCCGCAGGTAAATCCTCCCCAGCATCATCCCCCACCGAGCCCACAGTAAACACATCTTTTTTATGGAAAATAGAATGTGCCGGCAGGACCTTGATGGCCCTGACCCAGCTCTGGTGCAGCTGTTCATATTCCGCCCCCGAAAGCGTAAAGACCTCTGGCAGATCCACTTCATAGACCACCGTCACATCCCCCTGCACCGACACCAAGGCCCCATGCTGAACCCTGGCAATGGGAAAGATCCTTTCAGCCAATTTCATCATCCTCCCCCTTTCCCAAGGCCAAGAACAATCCCCTTGAACGGAAGCACAGGTAACTTGGCAATGCCCTACGGGCGAAATATTTCATCAGCCCGTACCTGCCAAAACGATGGCTCAGGCGCATCACCAGCATATACAGTCCAGCTCCCAGGCCACCCACGATTCCGATACAGAACCAGATCCACAGCCCCAGCACGTACAGCGCAGCAAACAACAGGAACAATACCAACAGCCCAATGGCCAGGTAGCCCAGGTACTGCGCACGGATGCCCTTGAACTCGATGCTCCTGTTGATGCCCTTGTTAACCTGATACACGCTGCCCATCCTAAATCCCAAAAAATGACTGTAAAACCGTCGCCACGACCACCAAGAAGATACAGCTGCCAAACCAACTGGCGGCCACCTTGCCCGTATCCCCATCCCCACCGTTCCATTTCTGGTACACCTTCACCGCACCGATCAAGCCAATGACCGCCCCGATGGCATACATCAGGTTACAGCCCGTGGCAAAATAGCTCCTCACCTTAGAAGTGGCCTCAGCGATCCCAGAATTCCCATCCTGCGCCCAGGCTATCGTCTCATAGCACAGCATCAAGATGATCGCCAGCATCCCTTTTTCCAAGCTCCCACCCAAGCCAGTATTCATCCCCTCATCTCTTTCATCCCCCAACTCTAGATCAGCCAAACTGAGCGAAAAATCAAATTTCCCCTTACAGGTCTCTAACATCATCACCGCCAATTCCCTGCGCTGGGAGATGTCCGCACGCTCCAGGTACAAGGCCAATAAGGTCAACAGCCCCTGTTTGTTTTCCTTCGCCCCAGCGGCATAACCGATCAGCTCCCTCAGCTCATCCACCACCGCTTTGCCTATCGTAGCCTTAGCCTCAACCACCTCCTCTTCCACCTCGGCAAAGTCAAGCTCCTCGGCACTAGCAAGCTCTACGCCCTCTTCGTGAGGCTTGGCCAGTCCCATCAATCCTCCCGCATGTAGCGGCAAGACCTTCGGTACAAACTCCGAAGCCTTAGGCCTGAACCAGGTCTCCAATTGACCACGATAAAAAAAGGAAAGGACCAGCCCATAATAGACCAATGTGAACAGAAAGACCACTAGGGCAAATTGCCCCCAAGAAACCATATCCAACATAGCTTTTGCATTTAGGCTACCGCTCCATTGCGATAGCTAGGCAAAAGTGGCCGGACCGGGGCGGCAAAGACACCGACCTTAGCGGACTAGGAATTGGAGAAATCCAACAAATCAGCTGGTTGAAAATTTCTTTTTAGCGTTTTCCATCTTATGGCTAACTTGCTGTCAAATTAATCGCTACGATGAACGAAAACCTCCGCCTCTGGCTCAACAGACAAAATGAGCTGTATCAAAAAATATTGGGACCGTCTGCTGCCCTATCCGCGACACTTAATTCCCATGCCAAAACGATAAGATCCTCCGGAATTTCCCACCAAGTATTACATATGGCAAATAAGGTCAATGCAATGAACAAACCTTTAAGACAATACCAACAGTTTGCTGATATCGTCAACACAGGCAGGGACATCTCTCAAAGCTTAGGTGTTTTGGGCGGCCAGGCAGTACTAAATAAGTCTTTCTTCCGTAACCAAACCACCATCAATGCGCTATTTCCAACCACTGGTCTCACTAAACTTCTAGCAAACAATCCAGGACTCCACCATCTGATCAACCGTAACCATACTTTAGGAGGATTGTTCAGTACTCCAATTTTGAACTCGGTCTTAGAAATGAGCAAGAAGTATGATGGATTGTTTAAAAGTAGTTTTGCCATACAACAGACGATGAATGCGGGACTTGGCGGCTCGTTGGCAACGCAACTGAGCGCACTCCAACATTCTTTGGCAAAAGTTGACATCAATGCACTGAGGACAGCTGCGCTGGAAGATGACTGGGAGGCCTTGGAAGAATATCAGGCTATTAGTGAGGATGTAGTTACACTTTCCCAGACTGAAGAAAGCAACAATTCCACGAGCAGGGCTGCTGTAGGCCAATTGCTGGATAAACTCACTGATTTCTATCAACGCAACAAGCAAATGGGCTATTATGCCTATGTAGTGATTGATATTTTGTCTATCGTTCTTGGTCTCTATGCATTTTATGATGATAAAATTGCCGAGAAACCAGCCTTACTTACACTTGAACAATATCAGGCAGACCAGCTAGCAGCTAAACAGGAACGTGCTATCGAACGAGAAGCTTTTCTTCAGGAACTACGTAAAGCCACGGACTACAGATGGACGAAAATGGTGATTGCCATCAAACTCAAACCCAACTCAAAAAGCGCTACCTCCATTAAGCTTGCGGTAGCGACCAAAGTACAGGTACTACAACCTAAAGGCAAGTGGCTCTTCATTTGTGGAAATACCAATAAATTTGCCCCCCTCTCGCCAATTTCAAATTGACCCCCAGAGTTGTTGCCTGAAACAAGCAGAAGTTGTTGTGCAAAAAGGCATCTTAGAATAGATCTTTTAAGTCCTGTTTAA
>JASCOD010000030.1 GCA_029959615.1 Flavobacteriaceae bacterium PS02338
GGATTTAGCTTATTCTTGAGTAAAAGCATGTAATTTTTCGTCATGTTTGTTAAGTTTAGGTTAAGTTGATATTAAGAAAGACAATTTTTTAACATAAATTCGTGACAAAGACTACATAAATGAAAATAAAAAAAGGGAAACCTTGTTAGATTTCCCCTTCTGTTAAAATTAAGGCAAACTATTTTAACTTTTGCCTTTCACCTTTTTTTATACCGATGTATTGGGATTCACATTAGCTCAACTTCCTAATAAGCTCTTTGGTTATTTCCCTCTCTCCAGTTTACAAAGGCTTTATT
>JASCOD010000031.1 GCA_029959615.1 Flavobacteriaceae bacterium PS02338
TGCATTAATATAGCCCATCTACATTCTTTTTCAGATATAACTAAAAAATCTAGTCACAAGCTTTTAATTGATTCTTTATCTATATATATCCTAAATAGCCAAATTGTAAAAAATGTACCGACAGCACCAAAAAAAACAATTATAAATTTTTCCCAACTTGTTCTATTTAGCTCTGCATCTCCCACTGGTATCCCCAACAAAAAATATTCGAACACTTGAAATACACCTACAATAAAAATATAAGGAATTATTATTGAAACACAATTAATCCATGAAGCTCTTTTAATGGTTACCAT
>JASCOD010000032.1 GCA_029959615.1 Flavobacteriaceae bacterium PS02338
ATATTGAGAGTGCACCCGAATGCAGTGTTGTTTCTAGATCAGGATAGCAGTAAGCTGTTAAATTCATAGTTTTATCGATATGGGCGAGCAAGCTTTAAATCCAATGCAGAGCAGGTATCTCTCTTTAGATGTATTAAGGGGACTTACTGTAGCTTTGATGATTGTAGTAAATACCCCTTGCGACTGGAGCAATATCTACGCACCGCTTAAGCACTCTGATTGGCATGGTTACACACCAACTGATTGGGTTTTCCCAACTTTTTTGTTCGTAGTGGGCAATGCTTTAAGCTTTAGC
>JASCOD010000033.1 GCA_029959615.1 Flavobacteriaceae bacterium PS02338
GCATAATGTTACGGTGATCTCAAAATTATTAGGCATTTTCAAACTTTATTTCAATATAAGTATTTCAATCTATTTTATAAACCAAATGAGGAACTTTTTGGTTTTTGTATTCTTTCTTTTACCTATTATCGCCGAAGCGCAAAACAATAATGCGCCTTCATCTTATGACACTCACGATATTAAAATAACTGGTTATCTGCAAACTCAGTTTCAAATAGCTCAATCACCTGGAATTTATTCTTGGTCTGGAGGAGATTTTAGCGAGCATTCTAGTAGCCGTTTTATGCTTAGACG
>JASCOD010000034.1 GCA_029959615.1 Flavobacteriaceae bacterium PS02338
GTTACCATTAGCGGGCCAACAGAATCTAATTATTTACCGGTTAAACCACATATTGTAAGGGTAAATCATTCTAATGGTTAGTGGGTGCTGACTCCGGGAAAAAATAACTTTGTACAAATAGACTACACTTTGGAGGTAGATCCTGGAGGAACGATCCCAGTTTGGTTAGTGAACCTTTTTGCTACCAGCGGACCAGCAGAAACTATCAAAAAGATGAAAGAGCAAGTGAAGAAACCTCAATATGCAAATGCCAACTTGAGTTTTATCGATAATGGGTAGCAGAAAAGACTGCTC
>JASCOD010000035.1 GCA_029959615.1 Flavobacteriaceae bacterium PS02338
ATCGAAGAGTTTGTGGCGCTAAAAAGGCATCTGGGCTATAAATATCTGACTATAGAATATGCTTTTATGCAGTTTGACCAATTGGTTTATGAACGTGAGGAAACAGCAATCGGTATCAGTAGGGAATTATGTGATGAGTGGTGCATCAGACGGCCAAACGAATCGGACAAAACATGGTACAAGCGCATTCAGGCCATGCGCCAGTTCGGTACTTATCTGAATAAGCTTAATTACCCATCTTATTTACCTGTGCTTCCGAAAATCAAGCCATCTAACCATACACCCTATATC
>JASCOD010000036.1 GCA_029959615.1 Flavobacteriaceae bacterium PS02338
GTATTGTATTGCTGAAAAATAAAAACAGTACTCTCCCACTTAAAGAAGTGAAAAATGTGGCCCTTTTTGGAAAAACATCTTATTCATTTATAACTGGGGGCAGAGGTAGCGGTGAGGTAAATTATAAACATGCTGTATCTATTCTCGAAGCTTTTAAAACAGGCTGATATAAATTATCAAAAGTGCTTGAAATGAAGTACATGCAATTTATTGATTCGGTAAGAAATAATTCAACAGATAAAAAAATCAAGCAATCTGTCGATTTTCATGATGAGATGAGTATCTC
>JASCOD010000037.1 GCA_029959615.1 Flavobacteriaceae bacterium PS02338
GGGTAGTACTTAATATGTGGATCGCTATGGTAGTTTTCCCAATTAGAAATTGTTTCCATAGTTACGCTCAGACTTCTTGCAACGTCAGCTTGTTCTAATTTTAGATCCCATCTTCGTTTCTTGATATGATCGCCCAATGTTTGAGGTTCTTTGGGATATGCTGGTGATAATGGTTTTATTGTGTATTTTTGAAAACGTAATGTTGGCAACGCAACCATGTCCTTGTGGTTTTTACAACCACCCCGAAAAGGAATGTGTTTGCGGACCAGGTGTAGTTCAAAATTAA
>JASCOD010000038.1 GCA_029959615.1 Flavobacteriaceae bacterium PS02338
CATTGGGAAAGCCTAGAACCAGTCAAAAGCTGGGGATTTCATCTTTGTGAACACACCAAATTAGCTTCAAATATAGAGGATGTTTTAGATTTTATCCATTATTCGGATAATGAACGCTTTAAACTCAGTTACGACATTGACGGAATTGTGATTAAAGTAATCAGCTATGCGCAACAACAGGAATTAGGTTTTACAGCTAAATCTCCTCGTTGGGCCATTTCCTATAAATACAAAGCAGCCGATGTACAAACTGTTTTAGAGAAAGTAACTTACCAAGTTGGGCGT
>JASCOD010000039.1 GCA_029959615.1 Flavobacteriaceae bacterium PS02338
GGATTGAGCGTGGGTGACCGCCGTACTTTGGCTGCCTTTTTACCGGTTGATTATGGAAATATTCAGTCTTAAATTTCATGGGATAATTGACCAGGCAATGAAAGCCTGTGATAGAGATTTGAAAAACATTGAAGAGGGAAATGAATTGGCGAAGTGTTTATCAATTTCCTATATCAATAAGTAGTAAAAAGCTCTTTTACTGCGAGGAGAGTTCGAAAGAGGTAAATGTGCTTAGGCTACAAAAAGTAAGGACATAAAAAAAGCAGAACCATTATGGTCCTGCTC
>JASCOD010000003.1 GCA_029959615.1 Flavobacteriaceae bacterium PS02338
TTCAAGGGGGTCAATTTGGATTGGCGCAAAGGGGTCATTTTGCTTTGGCCAACATGGTCAAACTAACTTGGCTAAGGGGGGCTTTTTAGAATGGTGGAGAGGGGTCATTTTACACTGGTTTATCCATGAAAAGAAATATAACTTCCTATTAAAATTTGATATTTCAAAATGCTTTGATAGTATTTATAGTCACTCCATTTCGTGGGCGCTTTTGAATAAAGAAATTGTAAAGAACAACCTCAAAGAATCCTTTGTTACTTTTGGAGGTAGGTTTGACACCGTTATGCAAAATTTAAATTATGGCGAAACGAATGGCATTGTTATCGGACCAGAATTTTCAAGAATATTTGCTTGCATAATCCTCCAAAGAATTGACAGAGATGTAGAAATCTCATTAAGGCAAAACCATAATCTTATCCAGAAAGTTGATTATGAAATTTTTAGATATGTAGATGATTTTTTCGTCTTTTACAATAGTGACTTTGCTAAAGAAACAATTTTGCAGGAGTATAAGTTACAGTTAAAAAAATACAAGCTATACTTGAACGAGAGTAAAACATTGGTCTATCAAAAACCAATTATTACAAATATTACTATTGCGAAGGAAAAGATTACTCAATTACTTACGAAATATTTGTCCTATAAGTTTGTTGAAGAGGAGGTTGTAAGTGTTAATGATGAATTAGGAGAGCAGAAAGGGACGATTTATGTAAGCTCAAACAAACTCATCACAAAATTTAAGACCATAATTCATGAGTCTAACTTAGATTATAAAGAAATTCTAAATTATACTTTAGCACTTATTGAGCGTAAAATTTCTAAAATAATCAAAGACTATGAAGAAAAGCTTCCTGAAAAAAGTGCTTCTGAAAGAGAGTTCACTAAAGCCATTTTAGAAGTCTTAGATTTTACATTTTTTTTATATGCAGTTTCTCCACGGGTTAATACTACTATTCGGTTATGCAGGATTCTCAGGTTATTCACAGAATATCTAAACGATGAACTCCCAGTTAACATAGATTTGAAACATTTAATTTTTAAGAAAATATATGATAATATCTATTTTATTTTAAATAAAAATAGAACTATTAAGCACACACAGGTAGAAACTTTATATTTGTTAATTGCACTAGGCGAGTTAGGTTCTGAGTATTGGCTCGATGCTGAAAAGCTAATTGATTATTTGTGCATAGAGAAAAACGTAGAGGATGGGTCGTTTATTTACGAGGGGAACATGAACTATTTTGCGATAATGGTTTCTCTATTTTATATGAAAAACAAAAAGCGATATGTTGATATTCGAAATTTTATAAAGTCACATATAATAAAGAGATATGAAAATGTAGGTGTTCAAAATCTCGGTAAGGATACAGAACTAGTTCTTATTTTGTTTGATGTCATCACATGTCCTTATTTAGAAACTGATTTTAAAAGAGAAATTTTATCATTAAATGGAGTTAATGAAGTTGATTTACAAAATAAAGTTATTATGTTTAGAAAACATTGGTTTACTAAGTGGAATGACTTTAACTTTGGAAAAGAACTAGATGCAAAACATAGCCAAGAAGTCTATTAAGATATTCATGCATCGCCTAATTTAATTTCTCGCAAGAGACACACACAAGCATGAGAATTTGTCGTTTCAGATACAATGGATGGCAAATAACAAAGCAACTGGGGCGAGTTGCTTTTTTATGTCTATAATAAGTTGTTGAAATTGAATTTTCGTTAAAATTTTATAGAAATTAACAACAGAAAATTATTGCCGATGATTGTGCCATCAATGACTGTACAGGAAATTCACGAAGAGCTATTCAATGATTTTCCGAGCGTTCTCAATAAAATAGCAAATCTTAAAAAAGACTTTGGAAGAAAAGTTTTGAAATCTAGTACGTACCCTACCAATTCATCATACGACTGCGTATCCCATATTAGAAAGAATTTGTTTGTTGTGAATTTTATCGCATTAAAACGAAGTGATTGGAAAAAACCAAAAATGAGCTTTTTTGGTATATATAACCGTCCTGAAGGTTATTATGCTGCAACTCTTTCGCTAGATTCAAACGTTACATCAATATTCCCACCGCATTTTTTCAAACGTTATCGGGAACGTGTTGTTAAAAACACTGCAATCTCAAATATTGATATTATTAAAAGATATTTTAAAAATGAGTGGTTAATGGCATCAGTAGCAGTTGATGATAATTTTGAAGCTGTATACAAATCATTTGAGAATGTTAACAATAATGATAAAGTAAGTTTTGTAGGAGCCACTGTAGAGGGATATTGTTTTGGAGAAAGACAAGGCAATATTAATATAATCAAAACAATCATTACAGAAGAAATGCTGTTTGATAACCAGAAGGAACTTTTTTTTAAACTTCGCAAAGACTTTGATGATACAAATCGAGAGAGGTATAAGTAGGCATTATAACTGCTAAGACTAGAATTTCTCGAAGAAATAGGTATACCTATTAGTCATTTTTTTATAAATTAGTTGTCTAAATCTCTATTAACGAACAATATGAAATTCTTTTTTGGATTTGTAACTGGCATCATTGTAACAATCATCTTTTTATTCTTATATACCCGTAAAGATTCTAGCGATGAATTAGAAGGTCTGACTCTTTTTAAACAAACGGGCGAGTGTATTGCCAAACGAAAGTTGAAAATATTTCAAACTGTAAGAGCAAATGCAGCTTTGGCGAAATTTGGTGTGTATCCAGACGAAATGATGGTGTTATTAATTAATTACGAAGGTATTGCATATTATGATGACCAAAAAATTATAGTCCCTAAGAACCAATGCGCTAGAAGGATTGGAACGTATACTTATAGTACCAGAGTTGGGTTTCAGAAAACAGTTCCAGCGGTAGAAATTCGATAGTTGTTTTATTTATTATATTTCAATTAATTCAAAACCCTTGATTTTAATATCAATTTCACAAGATTTAAACATTTTATCGGGGACAATACGGGGACAAAATCAAGTTTTATATATTTTTTTTAAAATTTTTATATGCGTTTAAAGTAGTTTAAAGGCTATTTTTGATTCTGGGATAGATGATTTTAAAAGATTATTTTTTCGTCTGACATGTTAAAATTTTGTTTGTGCAAAGATGCCATTTATTTTGGAATTGCGAAGGTTGTGTGAGCTATGTTTGTACATTGGTTTTTTAGAAAAGCATTTGGGTACAAGTATTAAATGTTAGTTGGGTTTTATACTGGCTTACACACCAACCTCATAGGTTTTCTTACCTGATGTCTATTAAACCTATGAGGTGGTTTTTCCGAACGACAAAAGGTATTGCCGCTGCTATCCGGTTTAAGTAACGAACACTTGTGCTACTATTTAAAAACCCTCTCTGTCCTTTGGACATCTCTCCCTTTGAGGGAGAGAAAGTAAAGATGAAAGTTATTTGCTTAAATCAATTATTCTAGTACAAATTCTGCAATACGGAGCATAGCATAATTGCTGATGCTTTGACTATAGACTTTTGTAACAAACTTTTTATTGCTTCATAAATAAGCAATAAAAAGTTTGTGAATTTGAAACAAATATTTATATTTGTCTCGAGAGCGTTAATTTAGATGATGGGGATAGGACTTCGGTTTTATCTCCATTTCTTTTTTTAGACCATTTCAATCTCTTCTCGTTACGCTTTCAATTAAAATTTAACGAATAATAATTTCTGTTAATTGATCTTGATATCGCAATGTCAACACAGCTATTAGGGATTTTTAATACGATTTAAATAAGGATTACAAATCCTGAGATACACTGTTCGACATTACAAATGTCGAACAGCTGGCAACGGTAGGCTTATTTAATGATTTCTCCATTCCGCTAGTTTGGCGTATATATCTAGATTTTCTTAGCTACCTTCTGTGGAAAAAATACTAATGAACTAATGAACTATTGAACCAATGAACCATGCATAATCTCTAAGCTCTTTTCCATTTCATCTGTAGTTAAATGCCCGAAACCTAAACGCATAGCCGTAGTTTTACTATTTTGATAGAGGATATTTTTAGGAATAAATAAATCGTTCTTTTGGCAATCTTTAGCCAGTTTTAATAATGAAATAGGGCTGTGCCATTCTAACCAGATTGCCAAACCACCAGTAGGTATACTAAACGAAAGCTGATGTCCAAAATATTTGGCAAGCAGATTACAACAGTTATTCCTACGTTCTTGATAAACTTTTAAGGACTTTTTTAGATGCCTATGGATATCGCCTTCGGCAATCATTTCTCCTAAAACCTGTTCCATTACTACGTCGCCCTGTCGATCTAAAATCCCTAAGTACTTTTGCATTTCGGTAATGAAATTCTGCGGAGCTACAACAAAACCCGTACTAAAGGATGGTGCTAACGATTTGCCAAACGAGCCTATATAAATCACCCTTCCATTTGTATCCGCACTGGCTAGCGGCATAATTGTGCTTTTCTCGTAATGAAAATCATAATCGTAATCGTCTTCTACAATGATAAAGCCATGTTCTTGTGCCAATTGTAATAGTTTAACTCGTCGTTGTGCGCTTAAGCTTACCGCAGTAGGGTAGTGGTGGTGCGGCGTAATGTAAACTAGCCTCACTTTTACGGTCTTCAGTTTCTCTGCCAGCCGGTCTACATCAATTCCGTTTTCATCTACTGGAATAGTCTTGATGTTGGCATTTGCCTTCTGAAAAATCATATTAGCAGTAAATAGCCCCAGTTCTCCTACAATCACTACATCATTGGGTGCGATAACAAGTTGCGCAATAATATAAAGGCTCATTTCTGTGCTACGGGTAATAAGCAGGTTGTTTTTAGAGATATGTAATCCTCGAGAGCTGTTTAAATAATTGCTCAACTGATCTCTGAAGTATTCGCCAGCATGCAGCGGATTGTCTAACTTTTTAAGTGTATTTTTTCGTTTGAGGGCGGCACTATATAAACTAGATAGTTGTCTTATTTCTGTTAAACGGATGTCCGGCGTACCATCATTAAATTGATAGTTACAGTTACTAGTCTCGAAAGGGTTGTCTAAGATATTAGATTGCTTAAAGGAATAGCCTGTTTGTGAGGGATAGTTTGCCAAGGACACCAATGCATCGTAAGGTCGTTCGCTCACTTTGGTTTTGTTATCCATTACGTAAGCACCTTTATTGGCATGAATGGCTATCCAACCTTGATGGTGCAAATCTTCGTAAGCAGCGATGACCGTTTTGCGATGCAGTTGTAACAAATCACTTAAGGTTCTGCTTCCTGGCATCTTGGTATTGGGTACTAAATAGCCTCGTTGTATGGCATTGATGAGCTGTTGAGCCAGTTGCAGGTAAATAGGAGTTTTTGAATTTCTATCTAAATGAATGAAGCTTAAAAAAGGAATGCTAACCGGACTACTCATATTCTTTAAACTGGACTATTTGAATGTTCCGGAAAGATACGAGTTTTGCGGGGAGTTGGAAAGCGGTTAGTCGGGAAGTCCGAAAGAACTAATAAGCCAATGAACTAATGAACAACAACACAATGAAACAATTTTTATACGTACTAACATTTATCCCAGCATTAACTTTTGCACAGCAAGACACTACTAAATTAAATGAAATCATCATTTCAGAAAACAGATTACAGACTCCTTTTAGTAGACAGGCTAGGAATATCCAGTTGATTACTAAAGAGCAAATAGCGCAAATGCCTGTAAGATCTATCAACGAGGTGTTGAGCTATATTGCAGGGGCAGATGTTCGTCAGCGTGGACCGTTTGGAACGCAGGCAGATATCAGTATTGATGGAGGTAGCTTTGAACAAACCTTGATTTTATTGAATGGCGTAAAGATTTCTGACGCTCAAACTGCTCATCATTCTATGAATATTCCCGTGCCTTTATCAGCTATTGAAAGGATAGAGGTACTGAAAGGCCCGGCGGCAAGAGTTTATGGAATAAATGCTTTAACTGGTGCAATTAATATTGTTACCAAAACCAGTAAACAATCAGCGATAGATGTAAACGTGCAAGCGGGTTCTTCTTTTAAAGATAAGGAGGTAGGTGATGGCAATGGTAAATATGGTGGTGCAGCAGCACAGATAGCGATCAATATGGCTGGGAAAAAAAGCCAGCATCTCTTTGGTTTTGGAGTAACCGATTACAATGGACAGCGTTATAACAGTACTACTTATGATCATAAATTTTTCTACCAGGGAAATATCGATTTTGATGAAAAAAATAAGCTGAATTTAATGGGCGGTTATATTGACAATGCTTTTGGTGCAAGTGGTTATTATGCAGCTCCGGGTGATAAAGAAGCTTTTGAAATTGTAGAAACTGCATTGTTTGCCGTAGGTTCATCACATCAATTGAGCAAGAATTTTAGTTTACGTCCTAGAGTAAGTGCCCGTTATAATTGGGATGATTATCGTTATTTCCGCAATGACCTGACTAGAGCTAGGTCTTTACATCAAACCAAGGTATGGTCGGCAGAGGTTAACAGTATCCTACACTCAACCATTGGAGATTTTGGTTTTGGTTTGGAAAGTCGCTCGGAAGATATTGAGAGTACTAATATTGGTAATAGGGAAAGATACAATCATGGGGCTTATGCCGAGTATAAGACAGAAGCCGTTAAAAACCTGTTATTAAATATCGGCACTTACGTTAATTACAATACACAGTATGGTTGGCAGGCCTTTCCTGGTCTAGATGCTGCTTATTTATTTGCTCCAAAGTGGAAGCTGGCCTTTAATGTAGGCTCTAGTCAGCGTATTCCATCTTTTACTGATTTGTATTTGAACCAACGCCCGGGAAATATTGGTAATCCGGATTTAACTTCAGAAAATGCTTGGCAGTATGAGCTTTCTTTGCAATATAAATTAGAGAACTTCAATGTGCAGGGAGGGTATTTCTATCGTAACATTTCAGATTTTATTGATTGGGTAAGGAATTCAACTGCAGTGCCTTATCAGCCTCAAAACTTTGGGAACAATAAGATACAAGGTTTTAACGTAGGCTTAGGTCAGTCATTAAGTTTAAATAGTAACAGTTCGTTGACTTATCAATTGAGCTATAACTATCTGCATGCTGGCGAAATGAGTTATGCTAATAATGTGACTTCAAAATATGTAGTAGAAAATTTAAAGCATCAGGCTCTAGGGAGATTAATCTACAAATACACTAATTGGCAATTCACCGTTGGTGCAAGGTGGATAGAAAGGGAATTGAAAAATCCTTATTTAATTACCGATGTGCGTTTGTTGTATGGAAAGAACAATTGGAATGTTTATGCGGATGTAAGCAATTTACTTGATAAGGAATACATAGAAGTTGCTGCGGTACCTTTACCTAAAAGATGGTTTGCTTTAGGGGCTAATTTCAAATTTGCACTTTAGAAATCTGAGTTGGGTAATTGAAAAGCATAATTAACGCCCTCTCTCCCAACGGGCAGAGAGGGCGTTTTTTTGTAAAAAGCTTAATCTGGTTAGATATTATAATAAATACCTATTGTACATTTAGCCACAGATACACAGATTTTTACTGTTCTTAAACAAGATCTTTCACAATAACGATACCCTACTTGTTGAAAAGACGCACAGCTTTTTCACTATCATCTTCCTTCCCTAAATCCATAAAGAATTGCGATTGCCAAGCTTTAGTTTTTTCAGCTTGTTTATTTTCTGGAATGTCCCAATTTGGATAAATCCTAAAACCTCTTTTCCCTTCTTTGTTTTTGCTAGTTAAAATCTGCTTTTCAGCTAAAATTAATCTTGGGAAAATAAAGAAACCTTGCCGTTCTTCTTTTTCTGTATAGATCATATAAAAGTCGAATTCATTTTCAGCATCGAAGGGCTCGGTAATTCCTTGTGTGTTTCTTTTCCAGAGTGTTACAAATTGGCCTATCTTTTTAGGGGTGATTTTAGCTTTTCTGAATTTGATGTTCAGTGATGCTAATTTGAAGTTATACCCAAAATATTCTTCACATTCTAAATCAGGTTCGATATTGGTAAGGGGCAAATTGAGTTTTTCGAATAGCTGCTCTAATTGAATAGACATATTGCTAAAAGATTATAGGTCTTCATTAATGATGGCGTATAAAACATGGTCTTGATATTGTCCATCTTTTTGAGTGTGGCATTTCAATACGCCTTCTTTAGTCATTCCCACTTTTTCCATTACCTTTCCCGAAGCGATGTTGAAATCAAAGTGTGTGGCAAATATTCTTTTCAGTTTTAGCTTTTCAAAGCCGAACTCAATGATGGCTTTTACAGCTTCGGAAGTAGACCCTTTATTCCAATAGTTTTTATTTAACCAGTAACCTAGTTCTGCTTTGTTAAATTTTTTCTCTACGCCTAAACCTATGCCTCCAATGATTTTTCCATTCTCAGTTTCTCTAATTGCAAAGATATATCCGGTTTCACTTTCGAAACTGTCTTTAGAAAGGTTAATCCAATAAATTGCACTTTCCTTAGTGTAGGGCTTTGGGATATTAATGGTGTTTTGATAGTACACCTTATCCGTTAGCGTATCTACAATATCCTCAATGTCGGTTAACAACGGCTGGTTGAGGATTAATCTTTTGGTTGTTAAGCTCGGAAAACTTTTATTCATCTCGCTTGCTTTTGGGGGTAGTGTGTTCGGTTTCCGTAGCGGATTATTTTAGCTTGAAATGAGGATTATAGATCAAACCAATTACATTTTTCCAGGGATCTTTTAGGGTTGCGACGATGATACCTCCTCCAACTTCCTCCGGCTGTTCGTGTGCTGTTGCACCTAAACTAAGGAGCCTGTCGAATTCTGTCTTAACCTCATTTACACCCCAATAAGTAGCTACGCTTTCCGCTTTGTCTGTAGTGAGAGATTCTTCGGGCTGTAAACCTAATTCGTATCCGGCAATATCAAAACCTACGTAAAAAGGTTCGTCGAAGTAAGGTGCTGTTTCAAAAGCTTTAGTATACCATTCTTTGGCTGCATCAATATCTGCAACTTTATAAATTGTTGTTCTTAGTCCTAATATTTTTGTGCTCATAAAAAGTTATTATTTCAATTTAGATTTCATTTCCTCTATAAGTTTCGAAAATCGTTTGTCGTTTTGGATATCTGTTTCGATCAACCATTGATTAAACGCTTTTATGTCTTTCTTTTTATATAGGCCACTAAGAATATTGTAGGCATTTTCTGCATCATAGTTTTTAGCATTATTCTTTTGAACAAAACTTTTATAGGTTTGCATGGCTTCGTCTATCAATTTGTTGTTAACCTGTGCATAAATCAACTCTTTGTTCACGTAAGCATTGGTTGGTTCTTTTTCTAAGGCCACTTTCAAAATTTTGATGGCGTCTTCATGCCTGTCTAAACAATTATAGGTATAAGCTAATTCTGGTCTTAATCGCTTAAAGTCGGGTTCTTTTAGGTACGCTTTTTCGAGCAGAGGTAAGGCTGATTTACATTCTCCCCAAGCATTAAATGTAAAACCTCTGATGTATAAATAGTTGGTGGTGTTTTCGTCCTGTTTGTAAGCTGCCAACCAATCGGGAATTACTTTAGCACCTAACTCTTTCAGTTTTTCCTCCGGTATTAGGGCAATAAGTGTGTTGTTCCTTTGTAGTCGATATTTCATGCTACTGCTATTTTCTCTTGGTTTAGGTAGGTATTTTCCATTCGAATCAATTTTAAACCAACCACCAACATCTAGCGTTAAGCCAGCTTGTGGATCAATGTAAACAAAGCCATAGGCATGAGATCCAGCGGTGTCTGCTGGTAACGCTACCCATTTGTTCTCGCAGTAAACAAATTTTTTATCAAAGTTTAGCTTTTCTTGAGCCAATAAGAAAAAAGGAGATAATATTAGAAAGAGAACTGAATAGATTTTCATTTTATTTTTTTTCTAAAATACACAAAAGCCAATGCAAATTGCATTGGCTTTTTTAAAGAAAATTTTGAAGTTGCTTAAGGTGCTGTGGTATTAGAAAATACATTGATTACCACTACGCCTGCAACAATTAATAGCATACCAATGATGGCTGCAATATCCAAGCTTTGTTTAAAAATGATTACTGCGACTGCCGCTGTCAATATGATGCCTACACCCGCCCAAATGGCGTATGCAACACCTAAAGGGATATATTTTAATGCGTGAGATAAAACGTAAAAGCAAGATGATAATGCAATTACAGTGATGATGCTTGGA
The DNA here is from genome assembly GCA_029959615.1 of Flavobacteriaceae bacterium PS02338. Lineage (GTDB taxonomy): Bacteria > Bacteroidota > Bacteroidia > Sphingobacteriales > Sphingobacteriaceae > Pedobacter. The sequence goes on from JASCOD010000003.1 coordinate 10,167, forward strand.
ATGAGCTTGGTAAAACCTTCTGATTTTTTAAGGAAACTAGAGCCAATAACTTCTAATACAATGGCCAAACCTAAAAATAAATATTTCATCTATATATTGTTTTTAATAGTGATGAAGCTATCAGATTTTTCACATGTTGTAAATTTTGCTTTTGTGTTCAAGAACTCGCAAGCTCGGTTTATTCATGCCACTGGTGTGGTTTGAAAAATCATGATGGTTTCATATCCTGTGTTTTTGTACTGCAAAAGAAGAATATTTAAGGCCTGCTTTTTTTGATATAGATCAAAATCGGTTATTATTTCCTTATTCGGCTTAAGGTTTCTTGAGTGATGCCTAGATAGGAGGCAATGTGACCTAAACTTACTCTTCGTAATAGGTAAGGATATTTGCTAATAAGCCATTGATAGCGTTCTGTAGCAGATTCTGTATGCAAAGAATTAATACGCTCTTCTAAAATCATACAAACCTCTTCGGCTATTTTACGGCCTATTAAATTTAATTCTGGATAAAGTTGATAAAGCTCATTCAAATCATCTACAGCTATGGAATAAACTATAGAATCTTCTAAGAATTGGATGTTTTCCAACGACGGTAAATTGGCATATACAGGTAGGATAGAGGCGTACACTTCATTCTCAATTCCAAACCAGGCATTAACTTCTTTATGATTGCTGTAAAAATAGCCCCTAATCAACCCTTTCTCAATTAGAAAATAGCTGGAAAGTGTTTGGCCTTGCTTAAGCAAATGTTCATGCTTTTTTTTGATCAAATGTTTTGTTCGCTTAGCAATTGCTATTTCAGCTTCTTGGCTTAATGGACCGTATTTCTTCAGCTTATTTATTAGGGGATTCATCTGCTACAAAGTTAAAAATGGGACTATACATTTTACTCTGCCATCCAATATGCGTAAGTCATTTCGAACTTGATTTCATTCTTGCCATGCATTCCTACTTCATTCCAGCCGGCTTTTCTATAAAATGATTCTGCTCTTGTTTTAGGTGCCGTGCCTAACCAAATTGTATCTCTGGTTTTGCTGAAATACCAATTTAGCATAACGTCATGCAGTTTCCTTCCAATGCCGCGTTGATCAAAATCTGGATGTACAAATAAAGCCCATACGTTTCGATCTTCTAAATCTACGATGGAAAAACCTACAATTTTATTGTCGATTTCACATATCCATCCTTTGCCTTTTTGCGTGAGAAACAATTCGCAATCTTCATCAGTTACCAAATTTGGATTCGATAAGGTGTTCTCTTTCACTAGATTTCTAACAACTTGTATTTGCTTGATATCTGCAATAATTGCTTCTCTAATTTCCATGTTTTTCTGTTGATTGTATTTGATGGTTACCAAATGCCCAGATCAATGCCTTCTCTTTGGTAGCCCTAAAAATAGTGTGGTGTTGCTCTTTAGGTTCATCTGCGTAAGTCCACTGCAAGGTAGGAGGAGCAGCCGTCTTTAAAATTTGAGAAAATTGCTTGGTATAAACAGAGATGTCTTTGGCATTAGAGCCTGCAAACCAAAAACGTTTTTCGGTAGTCGGGAAGTTCGTGAATATCTCCTTCGTATTTTTAACCAGGTAATGGTTGTTCCACCATAAAGAAGGATCAAAAGCGATATAGGTATCGAACATATCTGGCTGTATAAGTAGTGTTTCTACCACGAACAAGCCGGCAAGCGATTCGCCAATTAATCCTTTTTTACCATTGGTACGATACTTCTTGTCGATTTCTATGAAAAGCTCCTCTTTAATGAAGTTTCTGAATTTTTCAGATCCACCTACAACAGGAGCAATCTTTTTATCTTTGTCTACCTCAGTAAAACCGCTTAAATCTCTTCTACGCTGCGTATTTTCAATACCCACTAATAACATTGGCGGGATTTTTTTGTTCTTAATCAATTCCGCTAATGTATTGGCAATATGAGGAAAGTCTTCCTTAATGCCTCCATCAGCCATGTATAGAACAGGAAAAGATTCAGTACTGTTGTTGTATGCTGGTGGGAGCCAAACGTTAATGGTTCTCGCTTCATTTACTTGCTTAGAATTAAGGATAAAAGTTTCGTGAGTTGGAATAGGATCTTGCTGTTGTTGCTTCGCATTTGAACAACTGCTGAATAGAGCAAATAAAAGTATAAATGTTATCTTTTTCATGTGGTTAAGTTGAATATCGCAATTTCTGCTTTTGCCCCAAATCTGGCAGGAAATATACTTGTTCCAATTCCTTTTGAAACATAAAGCTTATGGGTATTTGTGTTATACCAACCTTTGACGTATTTTCCACTTCCTTGCGGTAAAAATGGGATGAAACCGAAAATGTTAATTTGTCCGCCATGGGTATGTCCCGAGAGGATGAAATCTACATTGATATCTGGAGTTAACTTTTCTGCGATATGGTCACTATATTGTGGACAGTGGTTTAATATGATATGGTGATCGCTTTTTTGGTAGTTCTTTATTGAGGTCTCAAAGTCAGCATTTCCCCCAAGATAGTCGTCGACACCAGTTATGGATAGGGTTTTGTTCTTAAAAGAATATTGAGTGGTTTGATTAATAAGCAATTTGCAATTATTATCTGCATAAATCTGATTCAATTCAGCTAAGTCAACCTTCCCCCAATATTCCCAATTTCCTAAGATTGCGACCTTTTGTATATCGTTGCTAATTAGTTTCAGAAAATCATTAAGTACCGATATGTTTTCTGCTTTGTCAATAGCGTCTCCAGTAATCAGTATTAAGTCGGGCTTTAATTTGTTTAGCTTTTTAGTGAGTTGTTTCAGTTGATAATTTACAGACTGTAGGTGTAGGTCAGAAATTTGGACAACTTTGATGTTTTCGGTATCTTTTGTTGCAGTTCCAATAAAGAATTCATTGATGTCTATAAAGAATTTTTCAATCCAAAATGCTTCTGCTAAAAGAGCTCCTGACGTAATTAACGCTGCTGTTTGTATGAATTTTCGTCTAGAGATGCGCATGTATTTAAATTATAGATCGTAACGCTCCGCCACTAGATGGGAAAATAGGAGTGTAGTACGTTTTACACGTAAATATAGTTTAAAATCCGTTATTTTCTGATTTTGCCATTTTCTTTCTGTTTCTAAAATGTGATCAAATGATTGAAATTTACACTTCCTGTTTATTGGCAATTAGTGCTTGCGGTAAAGTTGAGGATGAAGAAATTAGGGGCTGTCGGCTTTGGTGTATTTAGACGTATTTGTACCTGTTCTGCTTTGTTTGTCCATTTTTGTCGCAATTGTCGTTTTGGGTATGCTGGTTGTACGTCGGTCTAACGTCGGTCCTACGTTCGTCCTACGTCGGTGATTTGAAGCTTGAACCGTTGGAGTATTTTTATCTGAGCTCGTGCCAGCAAATGCTTGCAGTCCTCACCAGTTGATGTTGTCTCAATAATTCTTAAGATAAGGTTGATCAGCAAATTGTCCTTTAAAAAGATAGTTTTTTGATGAGTATATTTTATGATAGGCGCTCCGTAGCGCTAAGATTTTAGCACTCAATGTAGTAGCTCCATCTTTCTTCCTATATATCATGTTGTTTTATCACTTATGGTTGTAATGTTTTCATTTTCAGGTTTTTGTGTTTTGATTTTTTTTGTAATTTCAGCTTGCTAAATATCTACACTATGGAAGCAAAATACTCAAGGGTAATCTTATTTCCCGAAGATCTTCAATACTTTAGTGGGGGAGGTTTCAGAACTAATTATCGTCTTTATAACGATATCCGTAATAAATTCGGTTTAGATAAAAAGGTGCGCATCACTATTTATCATGTTAGGGATTATTTCAATATTAGTTTAGAAGATGTGATTCATGGTGTCTTTAAGACAACGATGTGATATTTAATCCTATTTATAGGAAGATGACATCAATTCTTTATTAATCTAACGTGAGTTCGGGATAAGAAAGTGGTTTTAGACACTGATATTAGGATAACCATCACTTATTTGCTACTATTTATTAGTTCGGTCGCTTCGCGGACAAACTTTTATTCATTGATGTTGATATTTTCAATGGTATTCATGCTTGCTTCGCAGGTTTCCTATAGCTGAAAAAAGTATGCAAAACCAGAGCGTTAGCATAGCTCATTTATACCTTTAAAACAATAATAGAAGCATAAATAAAAAGCCACGGCTGCGCCTGATGCTATTAAAGTCAGTTGAATGGCTAATTACAGCTATCCGCATCAGCCAAGGCCGATTATAGCAAAACGAAGAGGCTTTGCGTAGGCTTGAAATTATGCAAAAGTAAAATTGCTTAAACCGAACTCCGTTAATCTATCTTTTTATCCATTGGTTGATCTGAGTAGTGATGTTTTGCTATTGTTAGGATTTTGTTCATTTCTTCTTGTCGATATAACTAATTTAAAGCCGATGGAGAGGTTTTACGGTGGGGTCTCGATAACGATTATTCCTTAAGAAAAGGTTCTGTTTTACCATATTTTGCATTGTTTTGGATGTTTTTTGCACTTATAGGCTCTTTTTAGTCAGTTTTGCTCAATTTTGCTCAATTTTGCTCAATTTTAGCCATTACTTCACTTGTTTGTACAAATTCCTGCATGTTGATTTTGAACCAGTTTTGTAATTTGATAATTTGGTTTTCTTAATTCGGAAAATGGTTTCCAAATTAAGAACTCAACCAACTATGAAAAATCAAAACTATTTATCTCTTATCACAAACTTGCTGACGCGGCTTTGAAGTTAAAGTCATCAATGTTAAAAATGGCTTGATTGGAAACCTCAATTTCCCCTGCTATTACATCTAGCTTGTCAGATTTCATGGCTTTATGACATTCCCTATCCGTTGAGGGCTCAGCTTCTTTTTGCCTTCATTTTCTCAAGAAACTCCTTAATGCCAAATTTCTCGGCTATTCTCTTTAAACAGATACTCGGCTGTAAGCTCAATCTACTAGCCATTTTTTCGAAGGAATCATCAAGCCCTTGTTTGCCCTTATAGCGTAAAATTAAAAGTATCAAATTAAATGAATTGATTATTAACCCATTAAAAATAACCAAACTATGAATTACTATTTTCTAAAAAAGCTAGTCTCAAATGCAAAGCATTGTGAAAGACTATCATCTCAGTACTCAAATGCCTCTAATAAAGGATTGTGCCGTATTGGCATTACCAGCGCATTATTTTCGCTATTTATGGTATCGGCGGCGTATGGACAAACGCCCGGTAATAATAACCTTGCTGGCGTGCCCGAAGATGATAAACTTGGTAGTATAAAAGCCAGGGTAATTGAAGTTAATGACGATGGTGGAACCAAGGCTAACGAATTTATCTATTTTAAGGTAAATGCACCAGGTATTAGGCCACCCTATACACAAGAATGGTATAGGAACCCTACTGCTTACCTTACTCACGAGGATTTCCATTTCCGCAACGTGGGTTTACGTCTTTACGATAAGCCGCTTAACTTTTCCAATAAAATAGATAACCGCCGTATTGTATTATGGAGTGATAGCAATAACCCAAACCAGTTTTATGGTTTCGGGATCAATAATTTCACGCTAAGGTATCAGGTAGATAATACCCAGAGCAGCCACGTATTTTATGCGGGTAAAGATGCCAATACTTCGGTTGAATTACTTCGTGTACATGGTGATGGCACCGTAGGGATTCCATCAACTGGTAAATTTGCAAACATGGGTACAGGTATATTTGCTGGGCCTGTATATGTAGGTAATACAGTTAAGGTCTTTAAGAATAATGTGCTCGAATTTGGCGACGGCATCACAGGCAAGGAAGGTAATGCTGGAAAAATTGGCTATCAGGTATTTGACAAAAATGCATTGGATATTGTGGGGGCTGGAACTTCCGATGGCAAAGCGTTGCGCCGCATAACCCTGTGGGCAGAAGGCGGTACGACACTAAAGGGAGGCTTGCAGATAGAGGGTAAGAATTTCCTTGAACTGGGTGCTGGTGTAGCAGCTAAAGAAGGCAATGCCGGGCGCATAGGCTATCAACTCTTTGGCGGCAGTACGGCGCTTGATATTGTAGGTGCCGGAACCGCAGATGGTAAATCACCACGTCGTATTACGCTTTGGGCAGAAGGGGGGACAGAATTTAAGGGAGGTGCCGTTTTTAATGATTTGGTCTCCTTTAATAAAGGGATTTCACTTAAAGGTATTACGAATCTAGATGGCTTAAATATACCAGCTAGTGGAGAATTAAATATGGGGAATGGTATCATCAATCGTCGCATTGTGTTGTGGGATAATACCAAAAATGCCAACCAGTTTTACGGTTTTGGGATAAGCGGAGGGACGCTAAGGTATCAGATAGAGGGTGCCGGTTCAAGCCATGTATTTTATGCAGGAAAAGATGCGGCAAATTCTACAGAATTATTGCGTATAGCTGGTAATGGCGATGTGACCTCAACTGGTAAAATGTTGTTGACATCTGGTAGTTTAGCTTTTGTTAATATCTCTCAAAAGCAAAAAGATGTCTTTAACTTATTTGTAGAAAAAGGTGTATTGTCTGAAGATTATGCTATCGCTCCTAAAGCTAGCTGGGCTGATTACGTTTTCAGCAATAACTATGAGCGAGCATCGCTGACCCAGATTGCAGCTTACATTCAAACGAACGGTCATCTTCCGGGTATCCCATCTGCGGCAACTGTTAAAGCAGAAGGTTATGACCTGCATAGCATGAATACCAAATTCCTCGAAAAAATTGAAGAGTTGACACTCCACGCTATTGATCAGCAAAAGGAAATTGAATCACTCAAATCACAATTGCAAGCTTACAAGGCTATCGCTGAAAAGATAGAGAAATTGTTAGCTCAAAGCGAGTCTAAAAAGAACTAATAAAAATACACACCATTTTCTTAGCGCATTTGCGCAATAGAATTAATAATAATGATTCATTATGAAACCTGGATATATTTTTTATTCATTGATGTTTCTGTTGAACTGTTGCTCTGCCATTGTATTTGCGCAGGGCAGTAAGGTTGTCAGTAGTGGCGCCGTAACTGTTTCATCAGGACATATTATCAATGCTACGGGACTTGCAACATTTACCACAGCACAGCAAGACGAAAACCTGGATGTTTTGATTGCACACATGCCTAAAGTTAAGCTCAAAGACTTATTTAGCATCGCTGTAGATCGCACTGGAGGCATTAAAGGTACAGTACAATCTGGCGGAAGTATCACATTAAACGTATACGGATTGGATATGAACTCCGATCAATTTGGGTATACCAAATCGGTAAAGCGTGGAAAGCTGATTTACTATTCAAAGATTACCAAAAACAGCCCCAATGCGTTTACGTCTGATGCGAAAAGTTACCCGCTTACAGAAGGTACAAAGCTAGTGGTAAATGCCAACAATATGCAGGCGCTCCTGCAACAGCAAATTAAATTCAATGGAAATCAAGGTGCTATTGCCACTAAACCGAATTTGTTAGCAGCAGGAATTGCTGGTTTACAAGCTAACAGTAATTTAAAAACCTCATTATACAATCATGTATTTGAAAAAGGATTTTGGGACGAACTGCCGGTAATTATCGAGATTATCATTGATCGGGCAAACCTTGATATGGTGAAGATACCGGGCATAGGGGAGTTTGATATGGCAGCCTATCTCAGACTCGATGCAAAGGGTAGAAGCAAGCGAGATTTGGATGTGCCTGCCGAGGCTACTGTGGAAGTGTATGTAAATAACGATACCAAGCCACGAGCTATTTTTACTAAGCTCAACGTAGATGCCAAAGTGTTAGATTTGAGATTGGGCGATCGAATTAAGGTATTGGTGAAGGAAAAGGATGGGGCGAGTTATTTAAAATCAAATAACCCTTCTATTGTTGGGGTGGCCTCTACTTGGATAGCCCGTTTTAGCAACGATTTGCAGTATTATCTTTCACCTTCCATTACTCCTGGAGAGTACAAGCCATGGATAGGATTTGATACTCGAGTGCATTTCTTGATGATGCGCAGATATCCCAAAAATTGGAAGCTTAAAGAAGACGATTGGGTTGCAGAGAATGGGGGCAAGAGTTTTAGCTGGACGGCGCAAACGATTACCGATATTAGCCTTTCCGAAAAGTATACCCCAGAATATAAATGGCCTAAATATAATGAAGCCAAAGACAAACAGCGACACAGTCAGAAAGAGGGTTTGAACATGGAGATTCTGAATAGCTGGAAAGCGAATACTACAGACTTTATTTCATACAATGGCACAAAATACCAGCTGGGTGGTGACCCCGATGAGCTGACTTATTTGCAAAGCCAGACACATGTGGTGGAATCTACTCCTGAAAAACCAGTGTTACGAGTAAAACATGAGGAATGGAAAAATGTGCCGGCAATGGAAGGATTGCCTGAGTTCAATGGTTTGCGAGGTTATCCTTCAAAAGGTTTTCCGGTAAATGATATGGTAACTGCTTACCGTCAGCAAAAAAATGCACTAAATGGATTCGGTAAGGTAGATTATTACCGAGGTGTTGAGATAATGGACAAAGGTACCAACAACGCTAACCCAGACGGAAACGGAACGGGTGCCGTTAAAGGACCTGGAATGATCATTATCGATGTTAACGGCGAGGAGATTAAGTTCAGAGTTGAGGTAAAAGCACCTTTGACCAATATTGCGGCTAAGGGTTTTTACGGCAGCATTAAGGGAACCAAATGGCCTTCTTCTTATGAAAATAATGTACCCTATACCTTAACTGGATTAAATGGACTAAAAGCTGCTGATTATGGCAAATACGCATTGGTTTATTCTAGGCAAGATGAACAAGGAGATGTGATCGATTCGGTAATGAAGCTAAATGCAAATGGCTTTAATGCCGCAAAAGGCGAGTTCACTGCAATTATCAAAAATACCGGTATTGCACCTTACGCATCTGTAACCGCCTATTACTATCCTGATCCCGTAAAAAGGCCAGGAGATTCGGTGATGATTGGGGGGAAGGAATTAAAATTGATTAATCTGCGCTTTTGTGGTATCACGGGAAAGATGAAATATTCAACGTATTATGAAAAAGATTTTGCTGATGATATCCAGGAAGGTACTGGATTTGGGATGGCTATTTTTGCGGAGGATTTCCGTACGAAAAAGTACGGGCGATTTGTAGAAGCTTCGTCTCGATCAGATGGCAGGACGCTGTACCGTTCGCGGTATAACCGAACCTATGTGGTAGAGGTGGGCGGAACCTATGGCTTCCAATCTTACGATGCTGATCCACATAATTTTCCTAATAAGCTATTGAAGGACGGGACTAATGAAACTGAGTGGTATCTGTCGGCTAAAAGCGAGGCCAATAAAGTCACTTATGGTGCATTAGATGGTTCTTCGCCCGAAACTAATATGCCAGACAATGATCCTTTTCTGAAGAAACGCTATCTGCAATATTATCTTACGCCATCTTCTCAAAATGAAGCTACTTCCTCTTCAATTGGCAACCAGCTTAGGCCAGTAACAGAAAATTGCAGCCTTAACGAGATGAAGTATAAGTTTAACACACCTGGTGAATATGATTTGGAAGTTCGATATCGCGGTGCTACTAAGGTAAGGCACAAGATTATAGTGGTTGAATATAATAATAATTCATATTGGCAGCTTGGCAAAAATAATGAGGCTGTAGGTAAGGTAAAATTTAGGCCATTGAGTGAAAATGAGAAGAGGTGGCTTAGTTTAACGAATGAACAGGCCGATAAATTGATTGTCTCCGAAGTGGCCGATATCTACAGTGGCTATAAATACTTGATAGGTGCACGGTCGAATAATGGGCAGTATCCCAATGGAAATAAATATGAAGATAACAGATGGGCATTTTTTAAAGATTACAACGACCAGTATAGATGGTGGCAAAGAGATCCTTCAACGGATGAGTCAAAAGAGCTTGTTCATGCAGAGTCAAGTTGGGTTTCTAATTTCTTGTATCGGTATAAAGATGAGCTTTATAAACAGTGGTTTCCAACTACGCCTTGGACACTCCATTTTTCAAGTACTTGGAAGGAAGGCCCACCTTACGTAGCTAACAAGTTTGTAACCAAATTAGAGGGCGAAAGTGAATTGACTAACCCGGCGGTTATGAATGTTTTAGATCCGATTTTTAATGCCAAAACAACCTCGAACTGGCAACACTTAATGCCTTTTATCTCCTTTACTGATTTTCATGGTTATCGGATGCGGTATAACCCTAAAGCATTTTTTAACCTGCAGGCAATTTTTGATACCAAGCATGGTGCCTTTTCAGGTAACCCCTACTTGTCGGAACTACCAGAAAATTCAGCGCCTGATATCAGCGATGAGTTTAAGGATTTGCAGGAATTTTATTATAATTTAGACAACAACCGTATACTGATTACTGAAAAGCCTGCGAAAGAAATGGAATATCTGGCGTTTAATACCAAGACTCCAGCAATGGCGGAAAATGTTTTTAATGGTTCAAATTACATTGCCAAAGCGGTATACGATGCTCCGAAGCAGGAAATTGTAAAGGGGGCTGATGTGAGCTGGATTACGGAAATGCTCTCTGAAGTGAAAGACCCAGCGAAGGCACGCAAACCTTGGGAGTTTTATGATCAGCTCGGTCAGAAAAAGGATCTTTACACCATTCTGAACGGTCTGGGTATTGATGCCATTCGCTTTAGGGTTTGGGTAAATGAGACGGGCTTAAACAACTACAATGATGTAATTAATAAAATTAAGAATGCTAAAAAATCAGGTATTAAACGCTTTTTAATTGATTTCCATTATAGCGATTATTTTGCAGATCCTGAGCACCAGAGCAAGCCAAAAGCTTGGTTAGGTTTAAGCGTTGCACAGTTAGAAACAGAAATTGCTAAGCACACCACTAAGGTGCTTACCGAAATCAAAAATCAGACGGGTGTAGTACCTGAATGGGTGCAGGTGGGTAACGAAATTAACGATGGCATGTTATGGCCGGAAGGCTTTGAGCCTTGGCAATTTAACTCTTATAAATATGCAGGGCAGGATAAGGCGAAAAAGAAAGAAGAATCGCTGGAAAAAACTAACGCTGCCGATCCATTGAACGGAAGTATTAAAAAACAACCACTAAATTTAGTGAAGTTTATCAAGGCTGGTAGTAAAGCGGTGAGGGATTTTGATAGTAAAATCAAGATTATCCTACATGTAACGGAGGTGAATGATGATCCAGTAGCGGAGTTTGACAGGGTGTTTAGTACCATTTTGAATGAGCCTAATAAAAATGACAACAATAAGCTATCCAGTTCTGAATACGATATTATTGGACAATCCATTTATCCTACGCCGTATAACTGGAAAACGGTTAACGACAGGGCTATCAAAAACCTTACTGCACTAGCAAAAAAATATGACAAGCAGTTTATGTTTTGTGAAGCAGGTAATTGGGAAAGCGATCCTCAAATTACACAGGAATTCATTAATGACCTGATCGTACAGATGAAATATGGGTCGAATTCTCGTGGTTTGGGTGTGTTTTATTGGGAACCTCAATCTTCTACGCCGGTGGTAATAGATGATGCTAAATATCAGTATCCGAACTTACAGCCTTATCAAGTAGCATGGAGTAAGATTAACAGATGGCCAGCTTACGAGGCAGAACGCTCTGAAATTGACTTGAAAGAGGAGCGGGGACCTGGCGATCCACCACTTAAACTTCATGACGGCTATGGCAAAGGAGCTTTTGTGCCTTTTGGTCCAGTTTATACTATTGAAGACAAGAATAAGGGACTTCCATTTATTCCGAAAGCTACACCATCTGCGGCTTTACAAGCATTTGCTACTGGCCGCCCACCTCTGGATACGCTAAAAATTATCAATGATAATTACGACGGCTATCCTGCGTCTGCTAAGGTGGCCGTAAAAACAACAGGTGCAACTGAAAAATATAACTTCATGCCAAAGGATGTGATTAAGCTGGTTTGGAATCCCGTTAAGAAGAAGTATCTCACGATGAGTGGCTTGGAAGTAAAATATGTGGATTTAAATGACGGTGTATCTGGTAATGACATCTGGGTAAACGATGGAACTAATATTTATTATAAGAGCTTTAAGGAAAGCGCTACATGGACGTTAGTATTAGGGCACCATATCGGTGTACCTGCTCAGTTTAATTCTATAACCGATGGCAATGGTTGGCATCGTACAGAGGACGATAAAGGTCCACTTGATATCGAATGCTTTAGTCAGAATGGAGTGGGTTATTTTGTCATTAAGAAAACCGGAACAAAGGGCGACTTGTTAGTGCCTGAAAAGCCGTTTAGAAAGTTAACGCTTTCGCTTAATGATGAAGCTTGGCCGTATCCACAAAGTGCGAAAATCCGTATCTATTCTACTAATATTTCAAATAAAGAAAAAAGTGATGTAGCTATTTTTGAGAATGGTAGTAAAATCAATTTTTATTGGGACTACATCAGGAAAAAATTCTTAACTGAAATTGGTGAGGTATTAACTGGTGTTGATTTGAATGATGAAAAATCGGATGGAAATACGATAACCTTTAATGCTGATTCAATTTACTATGTCCCTTACGAGGATAGTAAGCGATTGAATCTAATTGAGAAAATTGCTCATGAGAATTTGGAAACTCAATTTCATAAGGTAATAGATGAGGGAGGCCTCCATAGATCGGAAGGTTTGTTAACTGCATTTACGATGGAGGCCAGTGGAGCTAATAATACCATGACTATTGAAGTGAGACAGAAAAGTTATGCTAAGGATTTTGAGAAGGATCCTAAATTTGAAGAACCATTTACCAGAATAAGAATTGTGAATAAGAATTATTTTAAGGGGGCTTTTAGTGATGATATAGAGGCTCTTACATTTGGTTCGCCTTTAAGATCCAGATTTTTCGATTTTTTTAACAATTCATTTCTAGAACTCAAATGGGATACAAAAAGTAAGCGTTATGTTTATCCTTCTGGAATTTATGGAATTACTGTAGATATGTTAAGTTTTGAAGGAGAGTATTGGAAGAATGTTTTTGTTTTGACGAATAAAACTATTTCATTCCATCTAGAACGAAATATTTCAAAAGTAGATCTTGTAGATATTGAAAATCAACGTGTTTTAACCAGCAAATATAGCGTTCCATCAATTTTAAAAAATGTGAAAGCACTGATTACGACAGAGGTGGTAAATAATGTACTTTACATTTACATAGAACCAGATGTTGCTACTCCAAAAGATAAAACTATAGCAGCTGTTGATCAACAAAAAGCGATTAGTAAACAGTTACTATCTTCAACAATGGCGCCTAGCGAGATTACAGTTTACCCTAATCCTGCTAAGGAATACGTCAATATCGATGTGCCTGAAAAATACGTTGGCGGTGTTTTGGTGCTTAGTAGTTTAACGGGTAAGATTTATCGAGGTAAGATAGATCATACGGCCCTTAAACTCAATACCACTAAATTAATTCCGGGGCTTTATTTTGTTAAAGTAAGTACACCTTCGGGAGAGTCGGAGGTTCGTAAGGTGATCATTGTAAATTAATTATTCCTTTTATTGCAACAAAAGGCTGTACTTTAAAAAAGTGCAGCCTTTGTCGTTTATATTAGGTATTACCTGGCTCATATTGCGCTGCCAAACGTTATACCTATCAGTAGCGAGACGAATACCACACAGTGCTAAGTATAGCGAATCTTAGAATAGGTGAAATTTTAAGAATAATTATTTAAATCGTATTACGATCCCAGATTAAATCTGGGATGACGGTTTTGGGAAAGCAACTGCTGTACTTTAAAAAGTGGAGCTTTTGTTGTTAATAGCATGAATTGGTTAGAATCTGTGATGATGATTTGAGAAAATGTAGTGATAAACTTATAACCTACAACCTGCATAACGTTCAACCAACTAAAAAACCAAAAAACCAACCAACTAACCAACCAAAACCTTATTTTTGCATCAAATTTTTTGACCTATATTAATGAGCACAGCTACAAAATACAATCCACAAGAAACTGAAGACAAATGGTACAGCTATTGGTTGGAGAAGCGTTTTTTCCACTCAGAGCCAGATGAGCGTGAACCTTATACAATTGTAATTCCTCCACCAAATGTAACTGGGGTCTTGCACATGGGGCACATGCTTAACAATACCATTCAGGATGTGTTGATTCGTAAAGCTCGTATGCAGGGCAAAAATGCTTGCTGGGTACCTGGTACTGATCATGCTTCTATTGCTACCGAGGCAAAGGTTGTGGCCATGCTAAAGGAACAGGGCATCAATAAAAAAGACCTTTCTCGTGAAGAGTTCTTGAAATATGCCTGGGAGTGGAAAGAGAAGTACGGTGGCATTATTTTAGAACAGTTGAAGAAATTGGGTGCCAGTTGTGATTGGGAAAGAACCCGTTTTACGATGGAAGAAGACCTGTCTGACGCTGTAATTGATAGTTTTATACACCTATACAAAAAAGGCTTGATTTACCGTGGTTACCGTATGGTAAACTGGGATCCGCAGGGTAAAACGTCTATTTCTGACGAAGAGGTAATCCGCAAGGAAGTAAATTCAAAGCTGTATTATATCAAGTACTTTGTGGCTACTGATGCTAGTCAATACGTAACTATAGCAACTACTCGTCCGGAAACGATTATGGCCGATGCGGCGATTTTCGTTAATCCTAATGACGAGCGCTTTAAGCATTTGGTAGGTAAGAAGGTGCTGATCCCGTTAATTAACCGCGAAATTGAGGTAATGACGGATGAGTACGTGGATATGGAGTTTGGAACGGGTTGCTTAAAGGTAACGCCAGCACATGATACCAATGACTACGAACTAGGTTTGAAATATAACTTGACGCCTTTCTTAGATATTTTAGATGACGATGCGAAACTGAACGAAAAAGCGGAAATTTTAGTTGGCGAAGATCGTTTTGTGGCTCGTAAGAAAATTGCCAAAATGCTTGAAGAGGCTGGTAATTTGGAAAAGGTAGAAGATTATAAATCGCAGGTGGGTTTTTCTGAACGTACAGATGCGGTAATTGAGCCTAAAGTATCGTTACAGTGGTTTGTGAAAATGAAAGAGTTTGCACAACCTGCTTTAGATGATGTGGTAAATGGGGAAGTAAACTTAATTCCAAACAAGTTTGAAAATACCTATCGCCACTGGATGGAGAATGTTCGCGATTGGAATATTTCTCGTCAGTTATGGTGGGGTCAGCGTATTCCGGCTTGGTATTTACCAGACGAAACGTTTGTAATTGCGAAGACTAGAGAAGAGGCTTTTGAGGAAGCTCAATTGAAAAATCCAGATTTACAACCTTCAGACCTGAAACAGGATGAAGATGTAATGGATACTTGGTTCTCGTCTTGGTTATGGCCAATTTCTGTTTTCGATGGTTTTAAAAACCCTGATAACAAAGATTTCAATTACTACTACCCAACTAATGATTTGGTAACTGCTCCAGAGATTTTGTTCTTCTGGGTGGCACGTATGATTATGGCTGGTCGTGAGTTTACGGGCAAAAAACCTTTCACTAACGTATATCTAACAGGTATTGTACGTGATAAGTTAGGCCGTAAAATGTCTAAATCTTTAGGTAACTCGCCAGATCCAATTGGCTTAATTGAAAAGTACGGAGCAGATGGTGTGAGGGTAGGGATGTTAATGTCATCGCCTGCAGGTAACGATTTAATGTTTGATGAATCGTACTGTGAGCAGGGCAGAAACTTTGCTTCAAAGATTTGGAATGCTTTCCGTTTGGTAAAAGGATGGGAAACTGATGCAAGTTTAGCTAACCCCAACGAGCAGGCTATGGTTTGGTTCGAAAGTCGTTTTAGCGAAGCATTGGTAGAAATTGAACATAACTTTAAGCAATACCGTTTATCTGAGGCTTTAATGGCTACCTATAAATTGGTATGGGACGATTTCTGCGCTTGGTACCTGGAAATGGTAAAGCCTGCTTATCAACAACCCGTTGATGCAGCTACCAAAGCAGCTACGGTGAAGTTTTTCGATCAGATTTTAAGGTTATTGCATCCGTTTATGCCTTTCTTAACCGAAGAGCTTTATCATGATGAACTGTTTGGCGAACGTACTGAAATGGATTGTTGTATTGTTGCAGCTTATCCTGTAGTGGGTGCGGTAAACGATGGCTTATTGAAAGACGCAGAATTGGTTAAAGGCTTGGTGTCGGAAATTAGAAATGTGAGAAACACTCGTCAAATCTCTCCTAAAGAGGCTTTGGAATTGAGCATTAAAGCGAATTCTGATGTGAATTATAACAACTGGTTAAACATTATTTATAAGTTGGCTAACGTAAGTAAAGCTGATTTTGTAAGTGATAAACTTGTAGGTGCAGCTAGTTTTATGGTAGGTAAAGACGAGTTCTTTATTCCGTTAAGTCAGAATGTAGATGCAGATGCGGAGAAAGAACGTTTAGCTAAGGAACTGGAATATTTGCAAGGTTTCTTAAAATCCGTAGATGCTAAGTTGAGTAACGAACGTTTTGTGCAAAATGCAAAACCGGAAATCATTGAAAACGAACGCAACAAAAAAGCAGACGCTGAATCGAAGATTGAGATTATAAAGGAAAGCTTGGCAGCGCTTTAAGATGGTTTTAGTTACAAGTTGTGGGTTACGGGTTATAAGTAGTAAGTTATAAATTTTACGTTTCCTGTCTAGTTTTCTAATAGACATCATAAATTATCAAGCCTTTCAGTTATTACTGGAAGGTTTTTTTGTGCTATTGATTAGTGTAGTGGGATACCCATACAACTTTGCTATTTCTCTCCCTTCTAGGGAGAGATGGCGCAGCCAGCGAGGGTTTTACGTTATAGTTTTTTGATATATAACTAGGTAACGATATATTTTTAATTTAATCCTCTCTGCCCTTCGGGCATCTCTCTAGAAGGGAGAGAAAGTAGCGATATTTCGATATGAAACTATGCTAATCAGCATGGTATGTAAATGAGGTATGTAAATGACACAATGATATGCAACTTGCTAATTCTCTCCCTTTTAGGGAGAGATGGCGTAGCCAGAGAGGGTTTCATGTGTTTGAATTGCTTAAGCTTTCATCCTGCAGTGCTCGCAACCCGTAACTCACAACCCAAGCCCCTCCTGTATCAACCCTTTTACAAGTAAAACATCATTTTTAAAGCAAAACTTACGTTCTTTACAATAGTAAATAAGAACGCCAAGTATGAAAAGAACTTTCCTTTTTTTTGTAGCTGCTGCTACAGTATCATGTACAAATAATGCACCCAAAGAGGCGCTAGTTGCTTCAAATATATTTATAGAGCAAAAAGTATCAGACTTCGTAGCTAAACATCCTGAGTGGACCAGCGGTGACAACGTTAATGCTGAAATCACAGATAAGTTTCAACATGAAGTGAAACGTTGGAGTAACGAGCAAGATTTCCTAAAAGAGATGCCTTTGCAGTTAAAATCCATTAGAGATACCACTTTAAGTGGACAAGATTTTAAACTGGGTACTTTTGCAGGATATAATGATAACACTCGTCCATCGGGTTCCATACTGAACTATATTCAAGTAAATATTGATGGTGTATTGCCTCCTGATATCGCAAAACAAGTGAAGATAGACGGTAAATACACCCTAGACGCCATGTTGTACAAACAAGGTAGTCGCAAAGATGTGAAGTTAATTAACGTTGCAGACTTTAAAGGTTACGATTTAGGGAGATATGTGTTTTCTATCGTGAAAGTAAATCCGATAGCAGCTAAATAATTTTAATATAAGAATCAAAAGATGAGCCTTTACAGTCTGTTTGGAAGGGCTTTTTTTATGTTTATGGAATTTCTCTGTTTTAATCAATGCATGACTCCGTGGATATTAAAAGGAGAGATTTGTTTAACCCTCTCTGGCTACGCCATCTATTGATATCTTGATTTAATGGTATCAATGAGCTTCGTTACACTACGGTTCTCCCTAAGAGGGAGAGATGCCCAGAGGGAAGAGAGGGTTAGATAAAATATTGATACTTCAAGTTTTCCTAAAGTAAGAGGTAATTCATATTAGCGAAAATGGTTATTAATTTGATTTTTCCAAATTCTTCACAATCCCCTTTAACATTGTCGGTACGATAAGCTTGTGAAAAGGTTTGACTGGAAAAAAGTATAATCGCCCTAACCAACTGTGAAACTTAACTACGGTACTAATGGTTAGGTTTTTTTCATGCGCATTATTTTTATTTGCCTGTAGGTAAAGAGAAACTCTGAAATCTAAGTGCCTGTCATCTTCGCCAATTACTACCTCTTTTTCATCACAATGATAAACTTGGAACAAACCTAGTCTTTCGCCAACTTCGCACTTAAATTCATCCAATTGTTTCTGTCTGTCAATACTGTTTTCGGGAGTTTTTAAACCAAAACGCTTAACTATTGCATTTCTGAAAGAAAAAAGCTTGCCAATCCATTTAGGACCACTACTGAAGAATGCTTTACCTACTTTGGCAGTATTGATGCTTAAGTGTTTGTCGGTTAAATTTCCTGTGAAACTATCTACGTAATCATATGATTGACGAGCAAGCATAGAATGAAGAGGGAGTAAAGCGTTTCTTTTAGGCATGTTGTTATCCCATTGGTGCGCAAACTTCAATTAAAAAGCCATCGATATCTCTTAAATAAGCAACCGTTTGTCCCCAAGGTTTTTGTTGTGGTGCCGAAACTGCTGTAGCACCATGTTGCAAAGCTAATTCTACTGCTTTGGCAACATCATCAGTAATAAAACCAAGTTCCGTTGCGAAGGGCTTTTGGTTAAGGTCGCTAGCAATAAAACCATTCTTAAGATTGGAATTAGCTAAGTTATGTGAGGCAAAAGATATAGTGGTAGCGCCAGTTTCTAGCTCGCCGTAATCATTTTCTGGAGTGATGAATTTTCTTGTAAAACCGAAAGCGCTTTCATAAAAAGTAATTGCTTTGCTTACATCTTGTACGTAAAGAATAGTGTATCCGAACTTGACCATTTGATTTAGTTGATAGTCCAAAAGTATTTATTTATTCTCTAAATAAAATGGCATTTGACCTGCTAATGATAAGTGAAAAGCCCTTATTGTTTACTTTTGAAGCAAATATAATGAATTATTCAACCTTTCTAATTTACCTTTTCGCTTCACCAAATTTTTGTAATCCCATTGGATCTCTCTTGATTTAACTAACCAACGTTCTAGATCTGCTATGTTTATTTGTTCTACTGAAGTAAACCGTGCTTCCGATGCTTTAAATTTACCCTCGTTTTGTAAGCCTTGTTCGTCAAAAGATTGACCACTCCAAAACAATAAACGAATGCTATCTTTTAGCTTGCTGTAACCAACCACGGGGTTGCCGTCTAAAAACCATACCGGGTGTGCATGCCATATTTTGTTTTCTGCTTCGGGTAAACTCCTATTAATTGTATTGGCAAGCAAATGGCAAATAGCTTTGTCTTCTGGCGCTTGTTTGTCGTTGTAGTTTTGTATTTCTTCCTTCATATTTAGTCTTTACGTGGATTTAAAACCTCATCTGTAAAATGAGCTTTCTGCTGCGGTTTTGCAAACTTGTCATCATTATAAGCCTGCGACTTGCCTCTGGGGATGGATAACGATTGCCAATCATTTTGAGTCAACATTTTGCCTAACATAACTATTTGCCCAATGTGGTAGGGGTAATGTGCCAACTGTCTGTTGATGGCTTCAGTAACTGTATGTCCCTGGTTACGGATGTAAATGATTTTGTCTAGATCAGCATCTTTTAGTGGATTGATGGCGTTAAACAAACAATCCCAGCCCTGTTCCCATCTTCTAATGACTTCTTCTTTGGTCGTAATGCGCTGTGCTTCAAATTCTGTATCTCTATTTCTCCATTCTTTTTCTCCATCGGTAGTGAGGAAATCTGTAAAACGAGAACACATGTTACCTGATAAATGATTTACAATCATGGCAATGCTGTTGCTATTTTCATTGTATTGCCAAAATAGTGCTTCTTCGGTTAATTGGGCAAAGGTTTTATCGCCTAGTATTTTGTAGTACTGAAATTGCTTTTTAACGCTTTCGAGGTAATCGTTGGTCATTGATTGTAGTTTTGTTATTTAAAGATAGGAGGAATTGTTTATTGGTTAGATACTTCTTTGCGTTTAAATATTACCGCAAAGAAAAGTTTAGCAGAGGATGGGGAGTTTGAAAAAGTGCTTTTTGTTTATTAAACTTAATGCTTCCAGCTCGTCTCCAAGCTGCATCCAAAGTGTTTCCATCGTGCATTCAGCTCGTCTCCATGCAGCATGTAGGCTAACGGTTAATGGCATAAGTTAATAAATCTTGCATCTAGAATGTAATTTGTATCGGTTTATGGGTAACAAAGGATCTATTTGAAGCCTGCAAAATAGATCCCTCGAAACTCGGAACGACAGGGTGTATTATGGTTAAACTATCATTATTTCTTTTAGATTCTTAAACGTTTTACAATCAGATTTTACTTTTCGAAAAAGAATAATACCTTTGCAGCATCAATAAGGGGTGCCTTGTTTTGCATAAAACACAAATAAAGGCTGAGATCATACCCATTTTGAGACGTAGAGTAATAAGTTATAGGTAATAAGTTATAAGTCGGAAGACGTAAAACTTAAAACGTAGAACTTAAAACTTAAAATCTCAAATGCACCTGATCCAGGTAATGCTGGCGTAGGGATGGTTTATGAAGTTTAACTAATGTCGGGCGTAACCCCTACAACCGATGGGTTTAACTAAAAAACAACAATAAGTTGAAAAAATTAAGATTTGCAGTTTTGGCTGCACTGCTGTGTCCGTTTTTGGCGGTGGCACAGTTCAAGATTTCGGGGAAGGTTACCGAAACTAATGGAAACACACTTTCTGGTGCAAGTGTGAAATTAAAAACACAAGGATTTACGGCTGGAACTAACACTAACGGTGTTTACGAGTTCGGTAACTTGCCTGCTGGTAATTACACGGTGGTAGTAAGTTATTTGGGCTTTGCTACGCAAGAGAAAAAAGTAACGCTTAATGCTAATGCAGTGGCTGATTTTACTTTGCAACAGCTTTCTTTTGTTGCTGATGAGGTGGTGGTAAGTGCCACTAGAGCGTCAATAAATTCGGCTAGTACCTACAAAAACATTGACAAGGAAACTATTGCTAAGTACAATTTTGGGCAAGATTTACCTTTTATCCTAGACAATACACCGGGTGTTGTGGTGACTTCTGATGCTGGTGCTGGTGTGGGCTACACAGGTATTCGTATTAGAGGAAGTGATGCTAGTCGCGTAAATGTGACTGTAAATGGTATTCCGTATAACGATAGCGAAAGTCAGGGTACTTTTTGGGTAAATATGCCAGATTTTGCTTCATCTGTTGATAATATACAAATTCAGCGTGGAGTAGGTACATCTACCAATGGTGCAGGTGCTTTTGGCGGTAGTGTAAACATCCAAACCACTTCTAATGAAACTACGCCTTATGCTGAATTGAACAATACCTTTGGTTCATTTCAAACTTGGAAGAACACCGTTAAGGTGGGTACGGGACTGATTGATAATAAGTGGAGTTTTGATGGACGTTTATCTCGTATTAAATCTGATGGTTTCATAGATAGGGCGGCTTCAAATTTGAAGTCTTACTTTCTCTCAGGTGCTTACCATGGAAAAAAAGATCTGTTGAGGATTAATGTGTTTTCTGGTGCCGAAAAAACTTACCAAGCATGGAATGGAATTCCGGAGGCAAGATTAAGAGGTGATGTTGCCGGTATGAATGAATATATCGATAGAAATGGACTTGATGCAGCAGATGCGGCTAATTTGTTAAATTCTGATAGCAGAACTTATAATAGTTTTACCTATAAGGATCAAACAGATAATTATTGGCAAGATCATTATCAATTGCTTTATGCAACGCAGTTTACTGAAAAATTCTCTTTTAACGGTGCCTTACATTATACAGATGGAAGAGGTTATTTTGAAGAATTTAAAGCTAATGATAGGTTGAGTAAATATGGTCTTCCAAATGTAACGGTAGATGGTGCTTTAAAAAGCAGAACTGACCTAGTGCGTAGACGATGGTTAGATAATGATTTTTATGGTGTTACCTATAATTTCGATTATAAGGCAAAGGATAATCTGCGTTTTACGCTAGGAGGTGCTTATAATGAATATAAAGGAAAGCATTTTGGTGAAATTATTTGGGCTCGTTTTGCACCAACTAGTAATCTTTCAGATCATTATTACAATGGTGATGGAACTAAGTATGATTTTAATGTTTTCGGAAAAGTAAATTATAACCCGATTGAAAAGCTAAGTCTTTTTGTTGACCTGCAATATAGAAATGTGGAATATAATATCACCGGAACTAATAAAAACCGTATAGCACTTGACTTTAAAAACAGCTATAATTTCTTTAATCCAAAAATTGGAGCCACTTTATTTTTAGATAATTTGAGTAATGTCTACGCATCTTACAGCGTAGCCAATAAAGAACCAAATCGCGATGACTTTACCAATTTGAAAATCGGCTTACCAAATCCAAAAGCAGAACGTTTGCATGATGTAGAGTTGGGTTATCGTTATCAAAACGATAAATTTAATCTAGGTGCCAATGTGTACGGAATGTTCTACAAAGATCAGTTGATTTTTACAGGTGAAGTAAATGCAGATGCAGATGCATATCGCCAGAATGTAGACAAGAGTTATAGAGTTGGGGTAGAATTAGATGCGGCTTATGTTATCAGTTCAAAATTCTCAATTAATGCTAATGCTGCTTTAAGTAGAAATAAGATTAAAAATTATATCGATTATATTTCAAATTCTGACGTGAACTACGATCCAGATGGTTATATCGAAACGCACTATACGAATTCAGATATTTCATTTTCACCAAATATTGTAATTGGTGGTGAGTTGATTTACAATCCAATTAAGTCTTTTGCACTTGCTTTGCAAACTAAATATGTAGGCAAACAGTTCATGGACAATACTCAAAATGACGCTAGAAAATTAGCAGCTTATTGGGTCAATAATTTTAGACTAGGTTACGATTTAAAAGCCTTTGGGGCGAAGAACATTAATGTTGGCCTATTGGTAAACAATATCTTTAATCGTAAATACGAAAGTAACGGTTACACCTATAGCTACGCTTATGATAAAACTGTTGTTACTACGGAAAATTTCTACTTTGCGCAAGCTGGAACTAATTTTATGCTAAGTTTGAACTTTAAGTTCTAGTATTAAACTTGTCACATTGAGCTTGTCGAAATGTTTTAACAAAATGCTTCGACAAGCTCAGCCTGACAGGGATGCTTAATAAAATATTACCTCTTCAATGGTTGCAGCAAATATTCTAAGCCATTCAGCTTAATCTCGTAAAGCGTAGCCAACAACATTCCCAATTTTCCGGCAGGAAAGCCCTTGCTATGGTACCAAACTAAATAATGTTCTGGTATGTCGCACAACAACCACCCTTTGTATTTTCCATAAGGCATTCTCATTACAACAAGTTCTTTTAGTAGCTCTGGGTTCATGAGTTAAAGGTAAGAAATAGTTCATTAGTTGATGATGCTTTGAAGAAGGATAACCGAGAGTCGTCAATTGAAACTGAGAGGATCCGCTGCTAATATCCTATACTAATTGGCTAACAAGTTCCATTTTATGCCGGTATATCTCTACTAAATTTGAATAAATACAAACCAGATATTAGCTTCAGCTATGAATGAATTAAGCTTTGTGAAATGCTGCACCATTTGCATTTTTCTCTTAAATATGATCTATAGTGCTTTTGCACAAACTAAGGGCAATTATTTGATCAGCGGTGAACCCATAAAAAATGGTTCGGTTAATGGTATTGGAGATTTTGCTGCTCCGTCTTTAACTGGGGTCATTATAGGTATGGCAAAGGTAAACGATGATGATTATCCCGATCTTTTTTTAACTGGAGATTCTAGAGAACCGGGTACTTATTTATATCATTTTAAGAAATTTGCTGAAAAAGGAGAACCCGTATTTTCACAGGGTAAAAAGATTAAACTTCCTTTTGAAGAAACAGGGGGACAAAGAACCGCTATCATTCAAACACCTTCTAAAGAAATATATGGTTTCTGGCGTTTTGGCGGTAAGTCGTTGAAATCGGCAATATTCGACAAAAGCTCAAATTCGTTTGGTGAAATTAATAATATTTCTGTTTCAGGTCTTCCTCCTGGCCTAGCCTCTTTTGGTATAATTAAAACCCAGCAAGGTAAATACCTGTTTTTGTTTACTGTTCCTAAACCCAATAAAGTCACAGTTAAATTGGCAACCGATAGCGCCTACTACACACCTGAAGGTTATTGGCCGAACGAGCTTAATGAAGTAGGGATCTATGGAGCTGTAACAAGCAAGTTGGATGGTCTTACTCAACTAGAGGCGAAGCCACTTACTTCATTAGATCAAACCTACTATGGTATTAGTGGCTATACCAGTTACGAAAATAATGATGAGCAATATTTGATCTGCGGTACAAGGTTTGGTAATATTCATGCATATCAAGTAGATAAAGAGAATTTATCTGCAACCAAATATGTGGTCGATAAACATCATATCATTCAAAGAAGTCCATCGGTAAATGGATATGTTGCTTACTTAAAAGGATCTGCAAATACAGAGGGTTTGTTGGTTTCTGGTGAAGGTAGCATTGTTTTTTATCCTAATACGAAAGAGAAAGACAAGAATGGTAATTTGATATTTGCAGATGCATTGCCACTGAAACAAGAAAGCCCGTTATTATATGGCGGTTCGTTGGTAGTGCCAAGTTTAGCCGATTGGGATGGAGACGGTTTAGTAGATATGATTTCAGGCAACTCGGTAGGCAAAATCTTATTCTTTAGAAACATCGGTACGAATCAGCAACCAGCCTATCAAGATCCGATAGCACTAAAGGCAGGGGGAGTGGAAATTCACGTTCAACCGGGCTATAGGGAAGATATACAAGGTCCTCATGAATCACGTTGGGGCTATGTTTGTCCGGTAGTTTATGATTGGAATAGTGATGGGTTGCCCGATATTCTCATCGGAGATAGTCGTGGGAAATTTATGGTTTACCTTAATGTGGGAACCAAACAAAAGCCAGTATTGGATGTAGAAAAGTCGCTTTTTGTTAAAGGGCTGAATGTTCATGGTGGTTGGCGTTCTACTTCGGGTGTGGCAAATATGGCAGGTAGGGATGCTTATGTAATTTTGGATACGGATAATCAGTTTCATTTGTATTATAAAATTGATGCCTATAATGTGAGTGATGGCGGCAAACTTAAACTTACAGATGGTTCGTATATCAATGGTCATCGTCGTAAAGGAGGCCAAGTTGGAAGGGCAAAAATCCATATAGTAGATTGGGATGGTGATGGTGTAAAAGATTTATTGATTGGAACGGGTAGGGGAGCTTCCATTCCAAATCCAACAACAGGCTTACCTTATAATCGGAAGAAAAAGAATGAAGGTGCTGCGGTGCTGTTTTTAAGAAATGCAGGTACTGACGCTGAGCCGTTATTCGAATTTCCTAAAATGATGAAGTTTAAAGGCAATGATATACTCTTGGGCGCCCACGAGTGTGCCCCAACTACAGCTCGTATTGGTGGAGATGGTAAAATGCTTAATCTAGTAGTGGGTACAGAATACGGAACTTATATGTTTTACGATAGAAAAGACTTGTCATGGTAACGAAATGGATAATCTTATTTGCTGGTTCATTGATTACGCTAAACCTTTGTGCACAAAAGCAACCTGATTTTAGCAAAGTGCCGGGAGTGGTTATAGCGCATAAACCTAAAAATGATAAGGTCTATTTAGGGTCTCCCAGTATCTGTAAGTTGCCTAATGGAGATTATCTGGTGTCTCACGATAACTTTGGTCCAGCTTCCACAGAACATGAAAGTGCTGTTTCCAATATCTATCGCTCTACTAACAAAGGAAAAACATGGTTGCCAGTTGCAGAGATTAATGGAGCATTTTGGTCTAAACTGTTTGTACATAATATGGAAGTTTATCTTATTGGTACGGACAAACATCATGGTAATTTGGTGCTCAGGAAATCTATAGACAATGGTAATACTTGGACTAATCCTAGTGATGCGAGTAATGGATTATTGCTAAAGGGCGAATATCATGTGGCTGCAACACCACCCGTTTATCATGATGGGCGCATTTGGAGAGCCATCGAAGATGCTTCTGGTACGGATAGAAAAATTTGGGGTCCTCGTTATTCACCTATGATGATTTCGGCACCTCAAGATGCTGATCTGTTAAAAGCCGCGAGCTGGACAGCAAGTAACTATATTCCATTTGATAGTACTTACTTGGCTAACAAATTTGGCGGATGGGTAGAAGGTAATGCAATTGTGGCGCCTGATGGAGAATTGGTGGACGTTCTTAGGGTTCATGATAAAGGTAGCTTTGATGAAAAGGCTGCTATTGTACGTATAAGTAAAGATGGTAAAATGGCATCCTTTGATCCTTCCAAAGACTTCATCCTATTTCCTGGGGGCAGTAAGAAATTTGTAATTAGGTATGACGAAAAATCTAAAAAATATTGGTCGCTAGTTAATTATGTGCCAGAAGAAGTAAAGTCGGAAGCAATCAGGTTGCCTAAGATTAAATTTTCTACCCATATCCGCAATACATTGGCCTTGTGCAGTTCAACTGACTTGGTTAACTGGCAAATCAATCAGATAGTTCTACAACATACAGATGTATTGAAGCACGCCTTTCAGTATGCAGATTGGATGATCGTAGGCAAGGATATTGTTTTCGTTTCCAGAACAGCATTTGATGACGGACTAGGTGGGGCCGCAAATAACCACAATAATAACTTTATTACATTTCATCAAATAAAGAACTTTCGTAAAATGACAAGTTTGGTTAAATAGTATTTATCAAATATTTTACCAAAAAAATAAGATAACTTTTTAAAGCTATTGTATTTTGCAAACTTTTGTTTTATTGTTGTAAAAGCAAATACCAACACAATTAGAATAATATTTTCAAAACCTTTATATGATAATATGCTATAATAAATAGCTAATAGTCACAATTATTCGTATAAAGTTTTGTATTAATTTTATGATGTTGTAACCAAATATTAAAACCAAACAACTATGGGGTTCTATGCCTCAGCCAAATAACCAAGAACTAGTATGATGAATAGGTATGAACATCCAATTTAAGCTGAACAAGCAATAACTTAAAGCACAACGATCTCCTTGTTTTTTTAATAACCGAATGAAGCTTTCTTCCTTTTGGACTGGTATTTTTTTGTCCTAAAAGAAGGTGGCATGATGTACTATAGAATTTAAAATCTAAGCGATAATGCAAAACCTGTTAAAAACTATGAAGCTTTTGTTGCTATTGCTGTGCTGTATCGGCACAAGCAGCTTATATGCCCAACAAGATTTAAGGCCATTTAGTGGAACGGTAACCGATGAGGAGGGCGAAGTTCTGGTGGGGGTATATATAAGAGTAAAAGAAGATACTAAGCGTGGGGTGGCTTCCGATAAGGACGGCAAGTTTTCTTTGCGAGCAAAAGATAACGAAACGATAGTCTTTACACTTGTGGGTTATCTGCAAAAGGAAGTCTTAGCTAAAAACCTAGGAAACTCGCCAGTTAAGCTAAAGCAAGATCAAAAAGCGCTGCAAGAGGTAGTAATTATTGGTTACGGACAAGTAAACAAGCAGGATCTTACAGGTGCAGTTGGTCAGGTTAAAATAGAAGAAATGACTAAAGCACCAGTAACTTCATTCGAAGAAGCTTTAGCTGGCCGTGTAGCAGGGGTGCAGGTATCTTCTAACTCTGGTCAGCCTGGAGATGAAATTAATATTACCATACGTGGTGGAAACTCAATAACGCAAAGCAATGCACCTTTGTATGTAGTAGATGGCTTTCCGATCGAAGATTTTAATGCGAGCTCCATCAACCCAGAAGATATCGAGTCGATTACTGTATTGAAGGATGCATCTGCAACAGCTATATATGGTACAAGGGGAGCAAATGGCGTAATTATTTTAGAGACCAAGAAAGGGAAAATAGGTAAGCCACAAGTATCCTATAATAGTTTTGTGGGTTTGCATCAGGCTACCAAGAAAATGGATTTGATGTCTCCCTATGATTTTGTGAGGTACCAGTTGGATAGAAGTCCGGCTAGTGCTGATATATATCTTACCAGACCTAATCTTACATTAGCAGACTACAAAAATGCGGATGCTATAGATTGGCAAGATTATTTATTTACCAATGGTTATGTGCAAAATCATACGCTTTCGTTAAGAGGAGGTACTGCTCAAACTAAATATGCCATTTCAGGAAACTTTGTAGATCAAAATGGTGTGATTATTAATTCTGGTTTAAGTAGGCAACAATTCAGAGCGGTTTTAGATCAGTCTATCAATAAAAATCTAAAGTTTTCTTTAAATGTAAGTTACGCCAGGGATAAAAACTACGGACAGACTGTAGCAAGCCAATCATCGAGCCAAAATGCTTACGCTACTTATTTAATGTATAGAGTTTGGAGTTACCGACCATTGAATACTTCTAATACGGACGATTTTTTGGAGGATCTATTTGATGAGGATTTTTCTACGGAGTCGATACTAATTATGAACCCTATTGTTTCTACCAAAAATGAAGTTAGGCAACAAACTAGAAACACGTTAAATTTTAATGGCGGTATCACTTACGACTTCTTAAAAGACTTTAAGCTAGAAATTAGGGGCGGTTTTAATTCACGATTAACCCGAAACGAAACCTTCAATAACTCTAATACCTATAGGGGGTTTTATACAGCAAATAATTTAAATGGTGTAAATGGTGCAGTTTACGATGTTACTTTAAATGATTGGGTAAACGAGAATATATTAACCTATAAAAAGAAAATCAACAGAAATAATTCATTTGATGTATTAGTTGGTGCAACTGTTCAAGGTAGCAATACCAATAACTATGGCTTTTTTGCAACTAATGTTCCTCAAGAAGAACTAGGTTTAAGAGCTTTAAGTTACGGAATACCGAGAACGGTAACTGCTACAACTAGCGCTAACTCGTTAATGTCGTTTTTGAGTAGGGTAAACTACAATTACAAATCTAAGTATGTATTTACTGCTTCGATAAGGGCAGATGGTTCTTCTAAATTTAAAAAAGAAAATAGATGGGCTTATTTTCCATCAGGTGCTTTTGCTTGGCAATTAGGCAAAGAAAAATTCATGAAGAATTTGAGGTTTATCTCTAGCTCAAAATTAAGGTTAAGTTATGGGATAACGGGCAATAACAGAATTGGAGATTTCTCAAGACATCAAACTCTAGATATTTTAGATTACTATGCTACTGACGGGGGAGGGCCAATTTATGCTACACTCCCAAGTAATTTGGGAAATGATAATATTAGTTGGGAGAAAACCTCACAATTTGATGCCGGATTAGAGCTTTCTTTCTTTAAAAATAGAATTAACTTGGTAGTAGATGCCTATAGAAAGGTAACCGATGACCTGCTTCTAAATGCTAATATAGGTTCTCATAACGGATACAATACACTTTTCCAGAACATCGGAAAAATACAGAACACAGGTTTAGAGTTTACTTTGAATACTGTAAATGTTAAAACAAAGAACTTTTTGTGGACTAGTGATTTTAATATCTCGTTTAACAGAAATAAGGTAATGGAATTAACTGATGGTCAGTCTAGTTTGCTGTCTACAGTGAGTTTAACTGGCGATTATAATGGCACTAGTTTGTACATAGCTAAAATTGGTGAACCTGTAGCTTCTTTTTATGGTTTGATTTGGGCAGGAAATTATCAATATGAAGATTTTACCAAGCGTGCGGATGGTAGCTACTATCTAAAGGGTAATTTACCTTATCATGGTTCGGATAGAGCTTCTATTCAACCTGGGGATATCAAATATGTAGATCAAAATGGAGATGGCGTGGTGAATGATTTGGATATGGTGGTAATGGGACGAGCTTTGCCTGTTCATACGGGTGGTTTTAACAATAATTTCACCTATAAGAATTTTACCTTAAGTGTATTTTTTCAATGGAGCTATGGTAACGACATCATGAACGCTAATAGATTAATGTTAGAGGGGAATCCTGCAGATAGACCTATCAACCAGTTCGCTTCATACAATAACCGCTGGACACCAGAAAATCAAAATAATACTTATTATCGTATCAATGGTGCTGGGCCAAGAGGAGTTTACTCTACCAGAACATTGGAGGATGGTTCTTTCTTAAGATTAAAAACAGTGCAATTAGGTTATACTTTGCCAAAGAAATTAATTAAGAGTATTTCGAGCCTACAAGTTTACGCATCGGCACAAAATTTAATCACTTGGAGTAACTATTCGGGAATGGATCCAGAGGTGTCAACGAGGAATTCTATCTTAACACCAGGATTTGATTATTCGGCTTATGCTAGGAACAGAATACTGACGATGGGATTAAAAGTAGCATTTTAAGAAATGGAGGGAATAATGAAAACATCAGGATTTAACCAAAAATTCAAGAAAAATGATTCTGAAATTAAAAAGCCTACAGCAGCATTAAATATAGAGTGGATGAAAAAAATTAAGTTATATACACTTTTGTTAGTTGTACCATTTGGTTTTGCTTGCAATAAAGTTTTAGATATCAATGCAGGTAAACACATCATCTTAGAAGAAGATTATTATAGAACAGAAGAGCAGTTAAAAGCAGCAATGCGTGGTGCTTATTCTACTTTAGCTGAAGGCACACTATACGGTGGTAATATGCTCGGTAGAATGGGGTTTGAAGCAGACGAAGGCTATGAAGCTTATGCTTCTGATTTTCAGACCGTAGGTGATTATGCCGTTTATGCTACGGATGCAAAGATTTTGGCCTACTATCGTATGGCTTACAAAGGTGTAAACAGAGCTAATTTGTTATTGGAGAGCGTGGATGATCCTGCTATTTCGATTTCTCAAAAGGAACGTAATCATATTAAGGGGCAAGCACTTTTCTTGAGAGGTTATTTCCATTTTATACTGGCTAATAAGTTTGGCGGAGTGCCGCTGATGTTAAAAGCAACAAGGTCTAACGCAGTTTCTACTACAGATTTGCAAAAGCGAAGAGCTTCCCTAAAAGATGTTTATCTCTCCATTGTTTCTGATTTGGAAACCTCCTCTACGTTATTGAAGCCAATGTCTGAAGTAAAAACAGGAACCCAAGCATCACAATCAGCTGCATGGGCTATGTTGGCTAGAGTTTGTTTATATATGGCTGGTCAGCCGTTAAATGAGACAAGCAGGTATGCAGAGGCTGCCGAATGGGCTAAAAAAGTTAAGGATGCGAATTTTCATGAATTGAATCCATCTTACGAAAGGGTGTTTGTAAACTACGCTACAGATATTATGGAACCCAAAGAGAGCATTTTCGAAGTCGATTTTTACGGAAATGGTACTGGCGTTTATGCAAATACGGGAGGTTCTGTTGGCAGACTTAATGGGATACAATATCCATTAGATGAAAGTAATATAGGTTATTCTAACGGCATACTTCGTTCATCGTCTTATTTATATGATTTGTATCAAGCTGGAGATACCAGAAGAGACTGGGCTATTGCTCCGTATTCTTACACGGGGACACCAAGAGTAAAAACCAATTGGACTGCACAGACAACTACATTTGCTAGGTTTTGTGGAAAATTTAGAAGAGAAAGCGAAATTTTGCTGCCAAAAAGTAGTGTTTACACACCACAGAATTATCCGATTATGCGCTATGCTGATGTATTGTTGATGTATGCGGAAGCTTTAAACGAAATGCCTGGTGGCGATAAGGCTTTGGCTCAAGAACAGATCAACATCGTTCGTAGAAGAGCAATGCCAGTAGGTACGCCAGATAGAGAAATTATGGATACGGATTACAATGGTTTAAAAGATGCTGTAATTGAGGAAAGAGCAAGAGAACTTTGCTTTGAAGGCTTGCGGAAAAATGACCTGGTAAGATGGGGTAGGTTCTTCAGTTCCATGCAGTATGTGAGTGGATTGGTACCCGTTGGAACGACTTCTTATGTGGTAATGGCTAGAGCTTATTATGCTAATGCTAAAGCACGTGATGTAGTTTGGCCAATACCTACGAATGAGATAACGGTAAATAGATTATTAACTCAAAATGTTGGTTGGTAATATGAAAAGAATTAAAATTTTATCTGGCTTTATCATTGCAACGATCTTCATGAGTTGCAAAAAGGAATATACAGTTAAAGAGCCTTTGCTGAATATAAATTTGAGCAAACAGACTTATAAAGTGGGAGATACCATTACTTTTGATTTTGATGGTGATGCTGATTTTATCACTTTCTATTCAGGAACAAAATTGAATGATTATGAATTTGCTCATAAGGAGAGAGTTTATGATGCAGAAATGTTGCTGTCTTTCAAATTTGCAAAATACTCTGGTGTTAATGCTAATGTTGCTGAGCTGCGATATTCAACTAACTACAATGGTGCTGGTACCATTGATGCTGTGAAAGCTGCCACTTGGCTTCCTTTCCCCGTTGGAGCGTTTAATTATCCCACTAGTATTGGTACGTCAAGTGCCGATGCCGTTAATTCAGGTAATTACAATATTAACAGTTTGTTTATTGATGACAATACACCTGTTTACTTTTGCTGGTTTTTTAATACACCTGCGGCAACCCAAAGAACACAGGCCTACGTAGATGGTTTTAAGGTTTTTGGTAATGTAATATCGGATCCAAGTTTGTCTGGAGATATTTACTCTTTCGGAGATATGGGCTTTAAAATGATTTATGATCCTACCCAATTTTCTGATAGCGGTACGACTTTGCCAAACGTAAATGCTACCCGAATTTTATGGACTGGACTTTTTAACAATACCATTACTAAAGAAGGTTATGCGGTGTCTGCTCCGATTTTGAGGAAAAATACTGTAAATCTTGGTATAGATAAACCTATTGTAGTGAAATCCGTTGCTGATCCAGAATCTGCTTCATATAGATATGTATACACCGACGCAGGGACTTATAAAGCTAGTTTTGTAATAGCAAATAGCAGTGTTTATGGTCGTAAAGAAGTGGTAAAACAAATTGACATTACTGTAGAACCTTAAGAGATTGGAAGTGAAATTATCATGATTAAAAAACCAATCGAAAAATGGATGAATTATAATGGCTTCATCATCTTTAAAAAAACAAATTATTAAGCAGATGAAAAGAATATTTATTTTATCAATATTTCTGTTTTTAGGCATTACGCATGGTTTTGCACAGATTTTCTCTCAAAATTTTAGTAGTTCAGCTACTACTGCATCTTATGTAAATGCTACGACGCCAAATACTGGTCAATTTACCTTCATTAGCGCATTTGGTTCGTCGCCATTTATTATTTCGTCAGGACGGTTACTGCTGAACAAAGCTGGAAGTGGTTCTGCTCAGGTAGTTAGAAATACGAATTTTAGTGTAATACCTAATTTCGCTTATATCAAGTTTAAATTTGAAACACAAGCGGCAGTAGGTACAACTACAACTGTTAATCATGGTGCTTTTATAGTTGGTTCTGGTTTTGCCAATGATGCAAATTTGCCAGATAATACTACTGCAGGTGGAAAGGCACATAGTAAGTTCGGTTTTACCATATCGAATGACACCTTTACCATTAACTTAATCTCTAATTTGGCCAACACTACATTTTCGCAAGCCTCTGCTGCCTTTACAGGAGAGCAGGAAATTTCTTTTGTTGTAAATAATACCGGCAGTAGTAAAATATATGCAGCGCCAAATGGAACTTTTGAAGCAGTAGAAAATGATACTTGGGATTTATGGGTGGGAACAACTAAAGTATATAATGATATAGCGGCCATTGGTCCAACTATAGATATTGCAAATTTTAGATTTAGTTTCAGTTCCACTATTTCTTCTACCAATGTAGCAAGGTTGTATTTTGATGATATCAATATTTATGACCAGTCTATTTTACCCCCAATAGTTTCTTTTGAAAGTAACGGAGGTTCTGCGGTAGCGGAAATCTATGCCGTAGTTAATCAAACAATTACGGCGCCAACTGGTCCAACTAGAACGGGCTATGTTTTTGGTGGTTGGTATAAAGAATCGACACTAACTAATGCTTGGAATTTCGGTACAGATATCGTAACAGCAGCTACTACCTTGTATGCTAAATGGAATCCAATTCCTTATACTGTTAGTTTCAATTCTAATGGAGG
The DNA here is from genome assembly GCA_029959615.1 of Flavobacteriaceae bacterium PS02338. Lineage (GTDB taxonomy): Bacteria > Bacteroidota > Bacteroidia > Sphingobacteriales > Sphingobacteriaceae > Pedobacter. The sequence continues at coordinate 44,298 of JASCOD010000003.1, forward strand.
AACAACAGTTTCTTCTACGCAGGTGAACTATAATTCTACATTTGCAGCACCTACTGCACCCGCAAAAACAGATGTGATATTTGGTGGTTGGTATAAAGAATCGGCATTAACTAATGCTTGGAATTTCGCCACAGATGTAGTAACTGGAGATATTACACTTTACGCCAAATGGAACGATCCTAGGCAGTCGATAACCTTTCCAGCAATAACAGATAAGGTTTATGGTGAAACGCCATTTCTGCTTACCGCAACTGCAAGTTCAGGTCTGCTTGTAACTTATCAGGCAATCACAAACAATATATCTATTAACGGTTCAACAGTAACTATTATCAACACTGGTTTGGCTACGGTTAGAGCAATACAAACAGGTAATGCTAGTTATAATGCCGCCACACCTGTTGACGTTAGCTTTACTATTAATAAAGCACCGCAAACGATTACTTTTAACCAACCAGGACCTTTCAGTAGGTATGCTGGGATAGTAGTGTTGAATGCTACCAGTTCGTCGGGCTTGCCGGTTAGTTTTGCTGCAAACCAGTCTTTGGTAGGTATAATTACTACTGATAATAAATTGCAAGTTAAAGGATTGGGGACAATTAAAGTCACAGCATTACAAGCTGGTAATGAGTTTTACCTGCCTGCAACAGAAGTAGAAAGAGATATACTGATCCATACTGCAGGTTCTTCACAGCTTCTAGTGAATCAGGCTTTATCTCCAAATGGAGATGGTGTTAATGATATTTTCATTATTGAAGGAATTAAAGCTTATCCAGAAAATCAAGTGAAAATTGTAGCGCGTAGTGGTAAGTTGGTTTACGAGCAAAAAGGATACGACAATGATAAACTAGCTTTTTCGGGTAAAAGTAATGGGGGTGATAAATTGCCAGATGGAACTTATTATTATTCGATAGAGTACAAGCAGAAAGATCAATGGGTGCAGAAAAAAGGTTATTTATTTATCAAAAACTAAAACAGTCGATGAAAATTAGATATTTATTAACGTTAGTAGGCTTTTGTTTTGTTCAATTGGCAGCTAATGCGCAACAAACAACAAGTTATAGTCAATATGGTACTACAGTCATTCCAGTAAATACGGCCGCAAGCTTTTTGTCAAAGGATGCACAAATCAATATTATTGGACGTTACCAATGGGTTGATTTAGAAGGAGCGCCGACAGCTTATCGTTTAGCAGCAAGCATGCCTTTAGGTAAATCTGATTTACGTGTTGGGCTGAATATCAAGCATGAAAGCATATCTGTAGAAAAATTAGGAGAAGCTTTGGCTTTTGTAGGTAAAGAAGTTCGACTTGCGGATAAGGACTACCTAGCATTATCGGTAGGAGCTGGCTTAAGTTATTATAATGGTAATTTCTCTCAGCTCTCTTCTACAGATCCTATGTTTAACAACGATTTGAGAGAAACTGAAGGAATGCTTTCTGCAAGTTTAATGTATTACCGTCCCGATAAATTTTACGCTGGTATTTCTGTACCTAGATTAACTTTCTCTAAGATAGGATTGGGGTCTAGTTCGTTAAATTACGATGTAAGTACACTCTATCATTTTACTGCTGGAGCGGTATTGCCCTTGGGTGCCGATTTCGATTTAAAACCCGCAACTTTATTGAGCTACGCTAAAAACCTCGATTTCCAAGCAGATATTTCGGCAATATTTTACTTGAAAAAAGCTTTTGGTTTAGGTGCTAATATAAGAACAGAAGGCGAAATGGCTGCGTTAGCTAGTTTGTTGATTAAAAACTTAAATATCGGGTTCGGATATCAGTTTGCCACTAGTAGCAGTCCTTTAACTCGAACTTTTAACAATAATACTTACGAATTTAGTTTAACCTATCGTTTTGGAAAAGGATTTGGAGGGTTACTGTAAATTTTAAATACTCAATTCCCAAACCATCACCTTTTTGTCATCGCCGGTAGAAAGCAGTTTACTGCCATCATGGCTCCAAGCCAGCTTGTTAATCGAATGGCTGTGGCCGATATCCATTTTTTCAATGCTTGCAATCTTGTAAAGTTTAAAGTTCTCCGTATCCCAAAGTTTAATGCTTTTATCTTGGCTTGCCGTAGCGAAATAAGGTAAGGTAGGATGAAAGGCAATGTCGTAAATGCCGAACATATGTGCGGGAATACTTTTGTTCAAATCGTAATTGGGTAGGTCCCAAACTTTCAACTGTGCATCTCTACTTCCAGAAATCAGATATTTTCCTGTCGGATGGTAAGCTAAAGAGGTAACTCCCAAAGTGTGTTCAGTCAAAGTACGTTTTAAGCTGTAATCTTCCGAATGGTAGATGTGGATAGTACTGTCTTTGCAGCCAAAAGCTATTTCTTTTTCATCAGGCGATATAGCAATACACCTCACTGTATCCGCAGAAATAGGTAAGCGGTACAGTTCCGTAAAATCATCGAGCGACCAAATGGCAACAGTGCCGTCTTCACTGCTGGTTAACAACTCATTTTTATAGGCAATGGTTTGCATCCCAAAAATCGGTTTTGCATGTGCATTAACTCTCGCTATAATTTCTTGCTTAACAAAATCAAATACAGAGAAAGCACCACTTCTTTCGGCAATAAAAAGCTGATTATGGTAATTATGCAGGTAATACACCGAGCTTTGCACTGGTAGTTTAACCATCACAAATGCCATTTTATTTAGCGACCATTCTACTACGCCTTTATCATTTCCAGCGGTAAAGAAAATTCCTTCCTTGTCAGATTTTGCAAGCGCATAAATTGGGTTATGATGCCCTGTGAAAGTATGTAGGTGTTTGAGCATAAAGCAAAAGTAGTGATAATTAACTTACGCTAAATTTTGTTCGTTTTAGAATTTAGTTAAAAGACAAATTTAAACTTCATTTCTTTACCGACTCATAAAAATCATTAAAGCTAAAAACAATTTTTGTTTAAATTTGTATTCTAATAACTTAAACAAAGTGCCGTACGGCTATGGGTATCGTCGCTAAATATTCTATTAAAGAACTTGAAGTTCTTACCGGCATTCGGGCGGCTACGCTGCGGATGTGGGAGAAGAGATACCAAATTATCAATCCATTACGTACGCAAACCAATATCCGTTATTACGGTAATGAACACCTCAAATTGCTGCTTAACGTGAATGTACTTAATCGAAACGGCATCAAAATATCGCATATCGCGAAAATGAGCACTAATGAAATTACTGAAAAAGTAAAAGATTTAAGCTTTGTAAAAACCGGCGATGATGACCTTTTTGATGGTTTAATGCTGAGTATGATTGATTTGGATGAGACCTTATTCCATCAAGCGTTTTACAAGGCTGTTGCTAGGTTAGGTTTTGAAGATACGATCAATCAGATCATTTTCCCGTTTTTTAGCAGAATTGGAATCATGTGGCAAATCGATTCGATCAATCCAGCACAAGAGCATTTTATCAGTAATATGGTAAGGCAAAAGCTAATTTCTGCTATTGATAACGCCACTACAAAAATAGGAGCTAATGCTAAAAAGGTATTGATGTTTTTGCCTGAGAGCGAATTGCATGAACTGGGTATGCTATTCCTGAATTATTTGCTTAAAAATAAGGGATATCGTACCATCTATTTAGGGCAAGCTGTTCCATTAACAGATTTACCGCGGATTTTAGAGATCAGCGATCCAGATATTTTAATTACTAGTGTATCCAATTCTATCTCATTAGGAGATACCACCGCATTTATCAATAAATTGAAAATTGTTCCGTCTAATAAAAAGGTATTGATTGCCAGTGCAGGCATCTATGAAGCCGAACCTTCATTGCCTGTAAATTTTCAGTTGTTTGAAACTTTGAAGAAACTGGCTTCAGTGTTTTAAAACTATTTACATATCTTTCTGTTTCACTTAAATCCATCATCTGTGAAGCTAATTTGTAAAGCTTTATTTTGTTTAACTTTTTTAAATAAAAATTAAACAAAATAAATGTATGTTTGTTATACACCCATAGATGATGCAGAAAACCTCCCCACACACTGTAATTATTGGAGCTGGCTTTGCGGGCTTAAGTGCTGCTATTACATTGGCAGATAGAGGTTATCGTGTAACTGTTGTTGAAAAAAACAAAGAAATAGGAGGAAGAGCTAGGGTATTTAAAAAGGATGGTTTTACATTCGACATGGGACCCAGTTGGTACTGGATGCCCGAAGTGATGGAGAAATTCTTCAACGAATTTGGCAAATCTACGGCAGATTACTTTGAACTCAAACGTCTCGACCCATCTTATCAAGTAATTTACGGAAAAGATGATGTACTGGCTGTTCCAGCCGATTATCAAGCATTAAAAGATGCTTTTGAAGAAATTGAGGAAGGAAGTTCTATTCAATTAGATAAATTTCTGTCGGAGGCTGAATATAAATATGAAGTTGGAATTAACGATTTTGTACATAAACCAGGTTTAAGTGTGCTGGAGTTTATGGACTTGAAAGTGATAAAAGCAGCTTCTAAATTAGATTTGTTACAGTCATTTGCTAAGCACGTTCGCAGATATTTCAAATCGCCAAAATTATTACAGCTATTAGAGTTTCCAGTGTTGTTTTTGGGAGCTGTTCCTAAAAACATTCCCGCTTTATACAGCATGATGAACTATGCCGATATCAAATTAGGAACTTGGTATCCAGTGGGAGGTTTTGGTAAACTCGCAGAAGCAATGCACTTATTGGCATTAGAGAAAGGTGTCGAGTTTAAAACAGGTACTGCCGTAAAATCTATTGAAGTGCTAGACGGAAAAGCAAAAAAAGTAATTACCAGCAATGATGAAATTGAAGCTGATTTAGTAATCGGTGCTGGCGATTATCATCATATAGACCAACATTTACTGCCAAGATCGCTAAGCAACTACTCCGAAAAATATTGGGAAAAACGAGTAATGGCGCCTTCATGCCTGTTGTATTATATAGGCGTAGATAAGAAACTTGCCAAATTACAGCATCATAACCTCTTTTTCGAAACTGATTTTGATACGCATGCCAAAGCTATTTATGAGACACAACAATGGCCTGAAAATCCATTATATTATGTGTGTTGCCCATCTAAAACAGACGCAACCGTGGCGCCAGAAGGAATGGAAAACCTTTTTATGTTAATTCCTGTAGCGCCGGGTTTACATGATACAGAAGAGATTAGAGCGAAGTATTTCGATGAATTAGTAGAGAGGTTGGAAGGTTTCTGCGGAGAGAAATTCAAAGATAATATCGTTAGCAAAACAACTTATGCCTATACCGATTTTGTGAAAGACTATAACGCTTTCAAAGGCAATGCCTATGGTTTGGCAAATACCTTAGGGCAAACCGCAGTTTTAAAGCCATCCATTAAAAATAAGAAAGTAAAGAATTTGTACTATACAGGTCAACTCACTGTTCCAGGTCCTGGTGTTCCGCCGGCCATTATCTCCGGACAAGTAGTTGCTAATTATATCGTAAAGCACCAAAACTAATTTTTATGAAAGCACTGTTCGACCAGGTTTCTGCCAAATGCAGCCAAATCACCACCCAAAAGTATAGTACTTCCTTTTCATTAGGCATTAAATTTCTGTCGCCAACTATTCGTCCTGCTATTTTTGCTATTTATGGCTTTGTAAGGTTGGCAGATGAGGTAGTAGATTCCTTTCACGACTATGACAGAAAGGGCCTACTGGTTCAATTAAGAGCCGAAACTTATGCGGCTTTAGAAAATAAAATCAGCCTCAACCCAATTATCAACAGTTTTCAGCAAACGGTGCATCAATATCAAATAGATGTAGAACTGATTGAAGCATTTTTAGATAGTATGGAGATGGATTTGGATAAGCAGGTTTATACTAAACAGTTGTATGATAAATATATTTTTGGGTCGGCAGAAGTAGTAGGCTTGATGTGTTTAAAAGTGTTTTGCAATGGCGATGTTAACGAGTACAATTACTTGCGTCATTCGGCGATGAAATTAGGTTCTGCATTTCAGAAAGTGAATTTTTTACGAGATATCAAGGCCGACCACTACGAATTGGGTAGGATGTACTTTCCAAATATGGATTTTAATTGCTTTACTGAAGAAGATAAAACTTTAATAGAACAAGAGATCAAAGCTGAATTTGACGAAGCGTTGAAAGGGATTGTAAAATTGCCGCGATGCGCTAAAAAGGGCGTATATTTGGCCTATATTTATTACAAATCACTATTCAGGAAAATACAGGAAATTCCTGCCAAGCACATTATGGAGAAAAGGGTAAGAGTGCCCGATTTCCAAAAGGCGTTGCTAATGTTAAACACCTTTTTTGTGCCGCAGGCTCCAGAAAGATTATCAGCAAATGTGGGCTAAACCAGTTTTAATATTTATCTCTACGCTATTTTTTCTCTCCACCGAAACCTCAAAGCAAAGCATTAGAACAATGTATGCCAAATCGGTGAATAGTAAGCAGGTAGCTCAAAATCTATTAGAAATGCTAGAAACACAGGAGCAAAGTGCCTTTGTAATAGGTTATGCAGGGGCAACTAAAATGATAATGGCGAAACACGCCTTCAATCCGATTAGCAAACTCAACTATTTTAATGCTGGCAAAAAGTTACTGAATAAGGCCATCGCAAAAGATAACAATAATGTGGAGCTGGTATTTTTAAGGTATGCCACACAGGTTTCAGCCCCTTCCATATTGGGTTATAACAGTCACATCGAAACAGATAAAAAGCTTATTCTAAAAAGCTTGAGTAGTGAAAATCTAGACGAGCAATTGATAAAAACAATTACTTCGTTTATGAAACGACAACAACTAACACCTGAAGAAAAACAACAATTAGTGGGCTTAGCCAAATGATAGAAGAAGAAGTAATATTAGTAGACAAAGAAGATAACGAAATTGGTTTGATGGAAAAGATGCAGGCTCATAGAGAGGCAAAACTTCATCGTGCTTTTTCTGTTTTTTTATTGAATGATAAAAATGAGGTTCTGTTGCAGCAACGTGCTTTAGATAAATACCATTGCGGTGGTATGTGGACTAACGCTTGTTGTAGTCACCCGAGGGAAGGAGAGACGTTGCAGGCTGCGGTTGATAGACGTTTACAAGAGGAAATGGGTATTACTTGTAAAACCGATTGGGTTTACAGTTTTATTTACAAAGCTGATGTGGGCGAAGGTTTGTTTGAGCATGAATTTGACCATGTGTTTTTCGGTAGTTTTTCTGGTGTTGCTAAGCCTGATGAAAGTGAAGTGTCTGATTGGAAATATGTCTCCTTAGATGAGTTGAAGTCGGATGTAACTGCTCATCCTGCTAATTACACGCCTTGGTTTAAAATCATTTTGGCAGAAGTTTTAGATAAAGGAATTTTAGTTTAACAGATGAAGAAATACGAGTTATACAGAGAAACTATTTTACCAATTACTTTATTGGAAGCTTGGGATTTCTTTAGTAATCCTAGTAATCTATCTAAAATAACACCTGTAGAAATGGATTTTAAGGTGGTAACTAAAGGTTTACCTAGGCATATCCACAACGGTTTAATTATCGAGTATGTGGTAAGGCCATTGGCTAGTGTTCCTTTAAAATGGTTAAGCCAGATTAGTTCGGTAAATGCACCACATTCATTTGTGGACGAGCAGTTGAAAGGTCCTTATGCTTATTGGCATCACGAACATACTTTTGAAGAAAAAGACGGGAAGGTGTTGATGATAGATAAGGTAACTTATGCGGTGCCATTTGGCATATTCGGACAGCTAGCTAATAAGTTAATTGTACGAAGTAAACTGGAGGAGATATTCAACTACAGAACAGACAGGATACTGGAAATCTTTAAAACAGTTTAACAATGATTTGGATAATTATAGCTTGTGTTTTAGGAACTTTCATTGTCATGGAATCGGTAGCTTGGTTGGCTCACAGGTACCTGATGCACGGGTTTTTATGGTATTTGCACAAAGACCACCACAAGAAAGATGACGGACAGGTTTTTGAGAAGAATGATTTCTTTTTCGTACTTTTTGCTACACCCGCTGTCATTTTGTTTCTTGTTGGTTCCATATATGGCAATGTAATTATGATGTCGGTAGCTGGTGGAATTACGCTTTATGGCTTCTGTTATTTTATGGTACACGATATTTTTATCCACCAACGTTTTAAATGGTTTCGTAATACCAATAATATCTATTTAAAAGCGATTAGAAGAGCACATAAAATGCATCATAAACATTTAGGTAAGCACGATGGCGAGTGTTTTGGGATGCTTTGGGTGCCGTTAAAGTATTTCAGAGAGGCTTATCGTCAACAAAAAATGCAGGAGCAAAAATCATGAAGCAGTACACTTATTTACTCGTTAACTTTTTTTCAGTAATCGTTCCTTTTGTTGCCTCTTTTCACCCGAGGTTAATGTTTTGGAAGAATGTAAAAGCTTTTTTGCCAGCCAATATCATTACTACAGTTTTGTTTTTAATTTGGGATGTATGGTTTACCGAAAAAGGCGTTTGGGGCTTTAATCCAGATTATGTGATAGGGATTTTTATTTGGGGTTTGCCGATTGAAGAAATTCTATTTTTTCTTTGCATTCCCTACGCTTGCTTGTTCTCTTATCACTGTTTCGGTGTTTGGAAGGAGCTAGGTTTAAGAAGTTATTCTACTAAAGTGATTTCTGTGATTTTGGTGCTTTTCGGTGCGATAATGCTGCTTCTCTATTACCAAAAGATGTATCCGATGATGAATTTTTTGGTTTTTATAGTGCTTACTTCGTATCTAGCTTTCATCAGGAAGCCAAGTTGGTTAGGACAGTTCTACTTCACTTACCTAATTATGATTATTCCGTTCTTAATTGTTAATGGTATTTTAACAGGCACAGGATTAGATGCGCCAATTGTTTGGTATAATCCTGAAGAAATTATGGGTATTCGTATCAGAACAATCCCTTTTGAGGATGTTTTCTACGGAATGAGTTTGATTGGCTTGAATATTTTGCTGTATGAAAGTTTTTTAACGAGATTGAAATACAGTAGGGGAGTTTAGTAAATCTCTTAAACTGATGCTGAAACAAATTCAGTATGATGAAGCCTCACTTTAGAGTCACCCTGACCACGCAGTAGCCGCAAAGCAAATTTATTTCAGGGTATGTATAGTGTGAATATTTTGGTTGAGCTTTAAGGTTTGGCATTTTCGTCATTGCGAGGCAAGAAGCAATCTTAAAACCATAGAGATTGCTTCGTGCCTCGCAATGACGGGTCGATGAAGGTATTTACTTAGCCTCCCCGCTAATCGAGATTTGTAATTTCGACTTTATTAGCCGCGGATTTAAAATCCGCAGTTTGATAGTTCCGGATTGCAAATCCGGAACAGCCAAGATTAACTAAAAATGACTACTTATGCCTCTTCTCTAAGTTCTCAGCAATATCCTTCAAACTCAAGCCTTTTTCCTTTAACAAAAACATCAAGTGAAATACCAAGTCAGAAGCTTCTCCAATTAAGTCTTCTCTAGTTTCTGCTAAAGCCGCAATAACTGTTTCTACACCTTCTTCACCAACTTTTTGGGCAATTTTGTTTAAGCCTTTGTTGCGCATTTTGTTGATGTAAGAACCCTCTACAGGATTTTCGTACCTATCGTTAATGATATTTTCCAATTCGAAGATGAAGTTCTGATTATAGTCAGTTTTAAAGCAACTACGAGAACCCGTATGACAAGTTGGTCCAACAGGATTAGCTTTGATCAAGATCGTGTCGTTATCGCAGTCTACAGCGATAGATTGTACGAATAAGAAGTTGCCACTTTCTTCGCCTTTAGTCCATAAGCGGTTTTTAGAGCGAGAGAAGAAAGTCACTTTGCCGTCTTGTTGTGTTTTTTCAAAAGCTGCTGCATTCATATAGCCCAGCATCAAAACTTCTAAAGTTTGATTGTCTTGAACTACTACGGGTACTAAGCCGTCGGTTTTTGTAAAATCTATTTGCTTGATGTTAATGTTGCTCATTTGTTTGTTTTTATTGTAGTCTATCGACTCATGGTCGTCATTGCGAGGCACGAAGCAATCTTACAACTTTAGTGTATTTTAATCCCTTTAGGACTGCTTCGTGCCTCGCAATGATGAGATCGTGCACATATCGTTTCTATATTTCTATATTCTCACTGGAATATTATTCCTACTCAATTCCTGTTTTAAATCTGGTATTAATATCTCTCCATAATGAAATACAGAAGCAGCTAAAGCAGCATCTACATTCGCTTTCTGGAAAACTTCTGTAAAGTGTTCCATACTACCAGCACCACCAGAAGCAATAATTGGGATATTGATGCTATCGTTGATTTTCTTCAATAAACCACAATCAAAACCAGCTTTAGTACCGTCGTGGTCCATAGAGGTTAGTAAGATTTCCCCTGCACCTAATTCTTCAGCTTGCTTAATCCAGCTTTCGGTTTGTAATTCGGTAATTAAACGGCCACCGTTGAGGTGAACCATATTTCTGCCGTCTACATATTTCGTATCTACAGCAACAACCACAAACTGCACTCCAAAGGCTTTTGCCAATTCTTCTATCAATTCGGGTCTGCGTACAGCTGCAGAGTTGATGCTGATCTTGTCTGCACCAGCATTTAACAAAGCTTCCGCATCTGCAATTTCTGTAATACCACCGCCAATAGTGAACGGAATGTTTAATTGTCTAGCTACCGATTTCACCATTTCAATCATCGTTTTACGACGTTCGTGGGTAGCTGTAATATCTAAGAATACCAACTCATCAGCACCTTGTTGCGCATATTGAGCTGCTAATTCTACGGGGTCGCCTGCATCACGTAAATCAACAAAGTTTACACCTTTTACAGTGCGTCCGTCTTTTACGTCAAGGCAGGGGATAATTCTTTTAGAAAGCATGTTTGTCGGTTTTCGTCATTGCGAGGCACGAAGCAATCTTACTACTATAAGCTTTAAGATTGCTTCGTGCCTCGCAATGACGATTATGTATAATTTTTTTGTTTTTTTACAGCACCAATAACCGTTAAAATTAATCCTAACAGAAAAGTTGGAGCGCATAATAAAAAGGAATATTCACCAGTTACTACCATCAGATCAGTAAAATCTCCACGATAGGTGAACATGTGGATACCCCAAAAAAACATGACAATACCTATTATGAGTATTATTAAACCAATAATAAACATTGTCTTGAATCTCATTTGTCTATATACTACTCAACTGTTGTAAATTCCAATCTTTCACCTCTTCAATAGAAATACGATTTTCGTAGATAGCTTTACCAACTACCACACTTCTAATTGGTAATTCGGCCAGTTCTTTAATATCTTCCATAGAACTTACACCACCAGATGCAATCAGTTTGATCATAGGAGAGTGGTCTAGCAATTTTTTGTAAAGGTCTACAGCGGCACCGCCTAACTTACCATCTTTATTGATATCTGTACATAAGAAACGGAAAAAGCCTAAAGCCAAGCATTTATCTACATAATCCATTAATTTAATTGGCGAGCTTTCCATCCATCCTGAGTATTTAATCACCTCGTCTAATACATCAATTGCGATAACGATACGATTAGCATAATCATCTTTCTTGGCGAAGGCTTCGCTCAATTGAGGTAAAAAATCAGGGTTACTGATGGCTTGGGTACCTACAATTACACGGTGAATACCCGCATCCAATAAATTAGTTACTTGCTCTATGGTACGGATACCGCCACCATATTGCACCTTCATTTCGGTTTTTTTGATGATGTCAAATAATGCTTTTTGGTTGCTGAAATCTCCTTTGGCACCATTTAAATCAATGATATGGATAAAGTCTGTACCATTAGAACGGTATTGCTCAATCATGTCTTCGATAGACACATTGTATTCAGTTTTCTGGTTGTAATCGCCTTCACGTAAACGAACTACCTTGCCGTCTAAAATATCAATTGCTGGAATGATGTACATTTTCTTAAGTTAAAAGTTTAAAGTAAAAAGTTAAAAGGTTTGTGGTTGTGCTACAATTAGCTAATCATCATATCAACTAATTTCTAAATCATAAAAGTTTTTCAAAAGTTGCTCTCCGGCTTCGCCAGATTTCTCTGGGTGGAACTGCACGCCAAAAAAGTTATCTTTCTGTATAGCCGCCGAGAACTTGTTGCCATAAGTTACCGATGCGATGTCAAAAATAGGGTTATATTCAATAAAATAAGAATGAACAAAGTAAAATTGTGCATGAGGTTTAACATTGATAAACAAAGGATTGTTTGCAAAATTTACATTGTTCCATCCCATGTGTGGGATCTTAATACCTAGCGTTTTGTCGAATAACTTCGTTTGTAAAGGCGCAATATCCAACAGGTCTGCGTTACCCTCTTCAGAGTGAGCCGTTAATAGCTGCATGCCTACACAAATACCCAAAACAGGTTTTTTTAACGCTTTAATAGCTTGTACAAGGCCTGTTTGCTGCAGTTTTTGCATTGCTGCGCCAGCGTGTCCAACCCCAGGAATAATGATGTGGCTGTGTTTTTCTAAATCAGCTTCGGTATTTACCATTTCGTAGGGGATTTGCTGCCTTTCCAATGCTGCGGTTAAGGAGAAAATATTGCCAGCACCATAGTTGATAATCCCGATGCTATTATTTTTTGTGTTTTCGTTCATTTATATTTAATAATTTAAAAACGAATGTTCGTGTTTTATAGGTACTGTAGCCCCGCTATCCGCTTTACTTCGGGTAAACACATAGGTTTACCCATACGTGTTCGCTGCTATCGGGTTTAATTAACTTCTGTTCCGTCCTTCGTATTGCCTTTCATCAGTCCGTCATTGCTTTTATTTCCGTCATTGCGAGGAATGAAGTAATCCTAAAGCGTTTGGTAACTATCGTTGTAAGATTGCTTCGTCGTTCCTTCTCGCAATGACGACAATGGGGGCGGTTAGGCTCCAAATCAATCGTAACTCGTAAATTAAAGAACTCCCTTCGTGCTCGGTAAAACCATTTTCTCTGCATCACGCTTAACCGACATCTTTATCGCCTTTGCAAAAGCTTTAAAAATAGCTTCAATCTTATGATGTTCGTTTTCACCTTCTGCTTTAATATTCAAATTGCATTTTGCAGCATCGCTAAACGATTTGAAGAAGTGGAAAAACATTTCCGTAGGTACATCGCCTACACGTTCACGCTTGAATTCAGCATCCCAAACAATCCAAGCACGACCACCAAAATCAATGGCAACTTGTGCTAAACAATCATCCATAGGTAAGCAGAAGCCATAACGCTCAATGCCGAGCTTGTTGCCGATAGCTTTTGCAAAAGCTTCGCCTAAAGCAATTCCAGTATCTTCCACTGTATGGTGTTCATCTATATGCAAATCACCTTTGGTCAAAATATCCAAATCCATACCGCCGTGGCGGGCAATTTGGTCTAGCATATGGTCGAAAAAGTTCAAGCCAGTTTCAATTTTAGCTTTTCCTGTACCATCTAAATCCAGCTTGATGCTGATTTTAGTTTCATTGGTATTGCGTTCGTTTGTCACCGTTCTAGCTCCACCACGTAGAAAGGTATAAATGTCTTCCCAGTTTTTGGTTTCTAAAGCGATGATGTCACTTAATGTTTCGTATTTGTCTAGGTTTTCGGTGGAACCTAACACATCGTTGTTGCGGATGTAGATTCCTTTAGCGCCTAAATTCTTTGCCAATACGATATCGTTTAACCTGTCGCCAATGACGAAAGAGTTCTTCAAATCGTATTCTTCTCCGAAGTATTTAGTGAGTAGGGCAGTGCCAGGTTTACGGGTTGGCGCATTGTCTTTCGCAAAGGTTTTATCGATAATTATCTCATCAAATACTATACCTTCTGCGGCATAAGTATCTATAATAAAGTTTTGTATTGGCCAGAAGTTTTCTTCTGGGTGTGAAGCTGTACCTAAACCATCCTGATTGGTAACCATCACTAATTTGTAGTCTAACTCTGTAGCAATTTTAGAAAGATAGTATAAAGCCCGAGGGTAAAACTTCAGTTTTGCGAAACTATCTACCTGCTCGTCATCTGGTTCAATGTTCAAGGTTCCATCTCTATCAATGAATAAAATCTTCACCCCCTTGCCCCCTAAAGGGGGATTGGAAGATGATAAATCTGTTGTGTTGTGGTTCATTTATACAATTCGTGTTAAGCCCCTTTAGGGGTTTGGGGTTTATAGTTTTTCTATAGCGGTTAAAAGTTGGTTGTTTTCTTCAATAGTTCCCACGGTAATACGTAAGCAATCATCACAAAGTACTACCTTAGAACGGTCTCTCACGATAATCCCTTGTTCAACCAATTGGTGGTAAATGTCATGAGCATCATCAATTTGAGCTAAAATAAAGTTGGCATCAGAAGGGTGTACCTTTTTCACTTTCTCCAATCTGCTCAAAGCATTGCCTAATCTATCTCTTTCGCTAACGGTCAGTTTAATCCAATCGTTAACTTGTTGAATATTTTCTAAAGCCACTAAAGCCAGATCTTGTGTAGCCTGATTGATGTTGTAAGGCGGTTTTACCTTATTTAAGATATCGATTACATGAGTGGATGAAAATGCCATGCCCAAACGTAAGGCGGCTAATCCCCAAGCTTTGGAGAACGTTTGCAGTATTACTAAATTCGCGTACTCTGTTAATTCTTGAATAAAGGTCTTCTGCTTCGCAAAATTGATATAAGCCTCGTCAATCACCACCAAGCCTTTAAAGTTCGCTAAGATCGTCTCTATATCGGTTCTATTTAAAGAATTTCCTGTAGGGTTGTTAGGTGAACAAATGAAGATCATTTTAGTGTTTGCATCAATGGCTTCGGCTATCTTTTCTAAATCCAGTTGGAAATCTGGCGTTAGATTTACTTTACGCACCTCCACATCGTTAATGTTCGCCGACACTTCGTACATGCCATAGGTTGGTGGCAGGATAATCACGTTATCCTTTCCTGGATTGCAAAAAGCTCTGAAAAGTAAATCAATCGCTTCGTCGCTACCGTTACCTAAAAAAGTGTTTTCGATAGGCACGCCCTTAATTTTGCTAATCGCATCCTTCAAATCCAATTGCAAAGGGTCTGGATAGCGGTTGTAATCTGCAGGCAGCGGAGAGCCAAAACTGTTTTCATTGGCATCTAAATACACACTGGCTTGTCCCTTAAATTCGTCCCTAGCAGTAGAGTAGGGGCTAAGGTTTTTTATATTTTCTCGTTGTAATTCTCTTACGTCCATTTGGTTTGTTCGTTGTTTTGTTTTTTGGGTGTTAGAATTGCTGACTAATTCCTAGTAACTAATTCCTAATCCCTACTAGTCTAATACTTACTGCATTTTTGTGCGCTTGCAGTCCTTCAGCTTCTGCTAATACTTCTACCGTGTTTCCGATGTTCTTTAAGCCAGTTGCATTCAAATGTTGGAAAGTGATTTTTTTAATGAAAGTATCAACTGAAACACCTGAATAAGCTTTTGCAAAAGCACTTGTAGGTAAAGTATGGTTGGTGCCAGAAGCATAATCGCCTGCGCTTTCTGGGGTAAGGTTGCCTAAAAATACAGAGCCTGCATTGATAATCGAAGGTATAAGCTGCTCATATTTTTCAGTTGCTAAAATCAAATGCTCGGGAGCGTAAAGGTTGCTGAACTCCATGCCTTCTATCAGGTCGTTTACTAACATGATGTATGAGTTTTTGATGGCGGCAGCAGCAATATCCTTTCTAGGTAATTCACTTAATTGCTTTTCTACTTCCGCTATCACTTCATCTGCAATTTTATTTGAGGTAATCGTTAAAATCGACTGACTATCAGTTCCATGTTCTGCTTGCGCAAGTAAGTCTGCGGCTACGTATGACGGAATGGCAGTCTCGTCTGCGAGCACTAAAACCTCCGATGGGCCAGCTGGCATGTCAATAGCAACACTATTTTGAACTTGCTTTTTCGCTTCGGTTACATAGCGGTTGCCTGGTCCAAAAATCTTATACACTTGAGGAACAGTTTCCGTGCCATAAGCCATAGCTGCTACTGCTTGTGCGCCACCTACCAAATAAACTTTTTCAATGTTCAATAAAGTAGCGACGTAGGCGATATAACAATTCACTTTACCATCACTTTGTGGGGGCGAGCAAACTACGATTTCGTTACAGCCTGCAATCTTCGCCGGAATGCCTAGCATTAAGAAGGTACTAGGTAGTACAGCTGTGCCGCCTGGGATGTACAAGCCAACGCGTTCTATCGCTCTGTTTTCACGCCAACAAACTACACCAGGCATGGTCTCTACTTTGTCTTCCGTCTTCAGTTGCGAAGCATGAAAATTATAGATGTTTTGGTAAGCAGTATCGATAGCCTTTTTTACTTCCGACGGAATTTGTTTAGCGAGTTCAGCTAGTTCTTCTTGGCTAATAAACAGCGAAGAAAGTGCGATGTTGTCGAACTGTTGTGCGTAACTTAGCAAGGCATTGTCGCCATTGCTTTTTACATTGTTAATGATTTCTTCGGTACGAGATTTAACTAAGTTGTCGTCAGAAATGCTCCGGGAACACAATTCTTTTACTTCTTGTTTAGTTAAATCTTTAAAGTTGTAGATTTTCAATGTTTTAAAATTTTAAATTAACTAATAGTTAATAGTAAAAATTAAATATTTTGAGTTGTTTTTATCTTCATTTTTAAACACATAGAAACATAGGCTTAGTATTTTCGGAAAATATAAATTAAGAAGTTTCAAAGATTTATTTCCTTTAGCAAGATGGTTTTCTATGTGTCTATGCGGTTTCAATATTAAGTGATGATTTTCTCAATTGGCATCACCACAATACCTTGTGCACCGGCTGCTTTTAGGCTATTGATTTTTACCCAAAAATCTTGCTCGTCAATTACAGAATGAACCGCAACCCAATCTTCTTCAAACAAAGGAACTACCGTAGGACTTTTAACTCCAGGTAACAGATCTACCACTGCCTTTAAATTTTCTTTCGCTACATTAAGCACTACGTACTTGGTGGTTCTGGCTCTAAGTACAGATTGAATTCTTTGTACCAATTCTACCACTTCGGTATTGAACTCTAGCCCAGGAGTAGAAACTAATACTGCTTCCGAATTCATCACGCTAGTGAAGGGTTTTAGTCCGTTATTTTTTAGAGTTCCACCAGTAGAGACAATATCGAAAATAGCATCACTTAAACCTAAGCCTGGACCAATCTCTACTGAACCAGAAATGTTTCTAATGGTAGCTTGAACCTGGTTTGCTTTTAAATACTTTTCAAGGATAACAGGGTAGGAAGTAGCAATTACTTTGCCATCTAGTTTGGCAACACTGTCTATATCGCTATCGTTTTTAACAGCAATTTTTAAAGAACATTTGCCAAATCCCAATTTTTGTAAATAAGATACATTTGCACCTGTTTCTACAATTACGTTTTCGCCAACTATGCCTAAATCGGCAATGCCATCTTGTACATATTCTGGGATATCGTCGTCTCTTAGAAAAAGAATTTCTAGGGGGAAGTTAGTAACGGTTGAAATAAGAGAGCTTTTGTAGTTTTCGAAAGATAAACCACAATTTTTAAGAATTTCTACTGATTTTTCGTTTAATCTACCCGATTTCTGGATAGCAATTTTAAGTGTTTTCACTTTATTAAATTATAGGATAAGAAATATAAAATCTATTTTAAAACCATTCTGAAGTACAGAACATAACATTACATATCGCCACAATGGCGATGATGGAAATGTAAGTGATGGTTTAAAAATTGATTCATTTAAAGTTCTTTTCCTTAATTTTGTCGGAAGGTATGGCAAATATATACTAGTTTAGTATACAATCCAAAAATAATGGCATTTTATTTGCACATCATGCTTGTCTAAAAAGAATTAATGTTGATTTTTACTTTCCTAAATTTGAGAAAAACGCTACTCTTTGTTGTTGTATGTGTCGTATTTAGTGCTTGTAGCTGGTTTAAAGAGAAGCCGGAGATAGCTGAGGTTTTAGCTAAGCACTTCGATAATAAATTGTATAATAAATTCGACACTGCGGTATATAAGCCTATTTTTAAAGCCAAATTAGAAGAGCAATATAAAAATCTTCTCAATCCGAAGCTGATTGCTGCATTTTATTTGCAGAACGAGTACCTGCCAAAATTAACTACCCGTTTTTATGTAAATGGACAATTGGATAGCCTAAAAGCTTTTTTGTCACGAAGTAGAGAGGATGGTTTTAATCCCGAAATTTTCAATTACACCGCTTATGAGAAGCAATTACAAACACTCAACAGAAATAAATTTAAGAACATAGATGAGGTTTATGAACTGATTGCGGAGCTAGAGTTGAATACGGCTTATGCCTTAAATAAGTACACCAATTTCATGGGTTATGGAAGTATCAATCCACGTAATTTCTTTAACCGCTTCTATATTCAGGTTAAAAGACCAGATAGTTCCAAAATGGATTCTGTTTTAAATACAGAAGATTTGGTTCTTGAATTAAAGAAAGCACAACCAAATACTAAATCATATAGAGAACTAAAAAAAGCATTGGCCTACTATCGAGATAGTATAGGAAATGATGAATATCCCGAGCTAAAGTCTATCAAACTTAATTTAGAGCGTATGCGTTGGCGTCTGCCTTTGCAGACGGAAGAATTAGTAGTGGTGAATGTTCCAGATTTTACACTCACGTGGTTTAAGCAAAATGATACGCTTGCACATATGAACGTATGTGTGGGAGGTAAGAGAGAAGCCACCTACACAGATAAGATGAAGGTTTTCTTAAAGTCGGGCAAGTTGGATGATAAACCCAAAAACCATGAAACGCCTCAGTTATTTAGCGTTTTTAATGCAATACAGGTTAACCCTATTTGGAATATTCCGGTGAGTATCGCTAAAAGCGAGATTTATTGGATGGCAAGAAAAGATCCCTACTATCTTTCTAATAATAACATTAAGGTTTATTACAAAGGCAAACTAGTAAGTGATCCGGATACTATTGATTGGAATAAATACCCAAGAGAGAAACTTCCATTTCAGTTTAAACAAGGTTCTGGAGATGGCAATGCCTTAGGTAAGTTCAAGTTTGTTTTCGACAATAGTTCTAGCATTTACCTACACGATACGAACAACAAGTACGGATTTAAGTTAGCAAATAGAGCAATTAGCCATGGTTGTGTACGAATAGAACAGCCTCTAAAGTTTGCCGAACTAATGGTGAAAGATAAATATCAATACGATAAGTTGCGTATGGATGTAGATTTGCCACCTATGGATACCACTAAGAACGAAGTTTTTAAAAAGAAACTAGCCAAAAAAGCAGATACACTTAACATCTTTCAGTTAAAACCCACTTGGTATGCACCTCGTAAAAGTATTGGGGTATTTATTGCTTATTACACCGCATGGGCAGATAAGGGAAAGGTACAGTTTAGACCGGACGTTTATGAGTATGATCCTATATTATGGGAAGCGATTAAAAAGCATATGTAGTTTTTAGGTATCACTGGTTAGGTATTAGGGATTAGTCCTGTATTGGAGGAAATTTCAAAACACTAAATTTATCATAGTATAGCGATGATCACTAAATCCCAATCGCACTTCATTTAAAAGCAATCATCAAAAATTTTATCGGTAAAAAATAATTTAAACTATTTAGTCTATCAATTTGGTAGTTTAAATTATTAATCTCTATATTAGCTGCGAAATTTCAATGAAACAAGCGAATTAATATCTGATTAAAATTTTTGGGAGGTAACTCATGTGTTGAATTATACCATAAAATAAAAAGGGAAATCATATGACTTCCCTTTGGTGATAACTACTGAAACAGGTGTTCAATTGGCGTTGCAACCTGCTTCATTTCTCTAATTAAAACCATTGTAAAATTATGCAAAAAAATGAAAAAGCCAACCGCTTTTTTAAGGGTAGGGCTTTATCAAAATCGTTGATAGGAAGTCTCTCAACCTTTTTAATTTTCCTCTCTTTTTCTTCTTTCTCTCAAAATAATCCCCTAATTAATTCTAAGCTTACTGGTAAAGTTATTGATGCCCGTACAAAGGAGCCGCTAGCTGGTGCCGTTGTACAGATTGAAGGTGTTACCAATCAGACTCAAACTGATGCAGACGGTAAGTTTAATTTAGTTACTGGGCAATCGTTTCCTTATAATCTTATTGTTTCTTATATCGGTTACGAAAAACAAAAGGTAACTGCAAAAGGATCGCCTATTACGGTAGAACTTAAAGAAGCTACCAACGAACTGAGCGGTATTGTAGTGACGGGTTATAACACCCTAAAGAAGCAAGACTTTACAGGTTCTGCGGCCAGAGTAAGTGCTAAGCAAATAGCCAACCGACCAGCGCAAAGTTTCGATCAATTGATTGGCGGACAAGCGGCTGGGGTTAATATTGTACAGCCAAGTGGTGTACTTAATGCAGCTCCGGTTTTCCGTATTCGTGGTATTAATTCTATTTCTTCTGGTATTTACCCTTTGATCGTGATTGATGGAGTACCTTCTTTTACAGGTCAACAAGGTGGTAACGTAGGAAATAACCCTTTGTCAAACCTTAATCCTGGAGATATTGAATCCATTGATGTACTTAAAGATGCTTCAGCAACTGCAATTTATGGTTCTAGGGCGGCAAATGGGGTAGTGGTAGTAACTACTAAAAAAGGTAGAAGTGGTAAAACTAAAGTAAACTACGATGCTTGGGTAAATGTAAGTACACCAGCTAATTTACCAGAACTGTTAGATGCTTATCAATACGTAACTATTAAAAACGAATCGATGGTGAATGCAGGAAAACAGGCTGGTTTCGCTTTGCAAGCTCGTTCTGATGGCTCTACTGTAAATACTGATTGGTACGATGTTGCTTATCATAATGGGGTTTCGCAAAATCACAATGTAAGTTTTTCTGGAGCTACAGATGCTACCAACTATTTCGTTTCCCTAGCTTACGGTAAGCAAAATGGTATTTTACGGACTAATGATCAGGATCAAAAGACAGCTCGTATCAACTTAGAACACAAGCTTTTTAACAATATCACTTTAGGAACACATATTGGTTATAACAACACCTTAGGTAGAGGTCCGGCTACAGGATCACTGCCAGGACAATACATAGGTACGGATGCACTTTCTCGAATGACTTACATTTTGCCGCCAAACGTTGCAGTTTATAACGAGGATGGTTCTTATAACATTCAAGATAAGCAACGTGTAGGCTATGGTGCCAATAATGCCAACGCAGCAAGTGCTGGATATATCGGTAACGTAAATGCTTACAATTTGCAATTGATCCTCGATTTAGATAAATACAGTTCAGAAAGCAACTCTTTGTTAGGTGACGTTTATGCAGAGTGGGAAATTTTAAAAGGCCTGAAGTTGAAGACTACCTACGGACTGAACAAGCTCTTTATCGAAAATCTGAGCTTCCAAAATGGATTACATGGTGACGCTGGTGCTGCGAATGGCGCCGCTACCAATACCAATCGTAGGTTAAACAGAACCGATTGGGTAAATACGCTGAACTACAGTAAAACGTTCTTACAAAAACATAATTTGAATGTATTGGCAGGCTACGAAGAAATTGTAACAACTGTAGACAGTTGGGGCGCTCAACGTACAGGACTTTCAGATCCTTTCTTCACCAGTTATCAGGGCGGATTTACAACGATTACACCTAGTGGCAACTCACAAAGTAGAAACGGTTTCATCTCTTATTTTGCAAATTTAAACTACAGCTTTGCCAGTAAGTATTTATTGAGCTATAGCTTTAGGAGAGATGGTTATTCTGGTTTGCCAAAAGATAACCGTTTTGGTAATTTCAATGGTGGTTCTGTGGGTTGGGTAGTATCTGAAGAAGATTTTTTTAAGAACTCAGCATTAGCATCAGTTTTTGACCGTTTTAAAATCAAAGCCAGTTATGGAGAAGTGGGTAATATCAATATCGGAGATTTCCCATCTCTAGGTTTGTACGGTGCTGCAACTTATAACGGTATTCCTACTTTAGGTTTTACGCAAGCCGGTAACGATCAATTGCAATGGGAAACGAGTAAAAAGAGCAATATAGGTGTAGTATTGTCTTTCTTGAAAGAACGATTAACCTTAGAGGCAGATTATTATAACAACAAAGTGGATGGCTTGATTTTGGATGCTAAACAAGCACCATCAAAAGGAATTCCAGGTAACGTGATTAGTGCTAACGTAGGATCGCTTTACAATAAAGGATTTGAATTGTCGCTAACTGCAGCAATTATCCAAAAGGACGACTTCAAATGGAACGCAAATTTTAATATTTCTACCGTAAAAAACAGCGTTACTGCGTTATCAAACGGAACAGATATTTACTCGCCTAGTAACTTCGGTATCCAAAACATGACTAGGGAAGGATATTCGATTGGAGCAATTTGGGCAGTGCCAACCAACGGTGTAAACCCAGCTAATGGTAACCGTATCTTTATCAATAGAACTGGTCGTGAGGTACAGTATAACCATATTGCTGCCAACAAGTGGACTTACTTAGATGGCACAGTTGCGCCAGCAATAGATAACTATTTAGATGGTGCAATACAAGGCTCATCATTACCGACCTATTATGGTGGTTTAAATAATAACTTCAGCTATAAGAGATTTGATTTAGATTTTGGGATCATCTTCTCTGGTGGAAATAAACTCTATAATGGTACTAAGGCTAATTTGCTAGATCAACGCTACTTTAACAACGGTACTTTCGTGTTAGATAGATGGACAACGGTTGGTCAGGTAACAGATATCCCTAAGTTATACTTCTCTGATAATGTTTCTACAGGGTTTTCGATTACCAATTCGGCAATGGTAGAGGATGGTTCTTTCTTGAAGTTGAAAAACTTGGCTTTAGGTTATAGGATACCAGCACAAGCTTTGTTTAACGGCAAAATTTCGAGCTTAAGGATTTACGCACAGGCAACTAACTTGTTTACCATTACTAAGTACACGGGGTCAGATCCAGAGATTTCTATCAATGGAAATTCTATTGCTTCTGGTAAAGACCACAATGCGGTAGTAAATGCAAGAACTTTTGCGTTGGGCTTAAATCTTCAGTTTTAATCCTTTAAGATACTCACATGAAAACGATATATCAACATAAAAAACATATAGCGGTTGGTTTAATTGGAGGATTCATTTCTCTGCTTACACCATCCTGCACTAAAGATATTTTAGATACAGAACCACAAACTTCAATTTCAGAATTATCAGCCTATAGTACACCAGATAAAGTTCTGGCACAGGTAAACAACCTCTACTATCGCATACAGAGAGCACAATTTTACGGTGGACGTTACATTTTGTTCAATGAGCAAAGAGGCGATGAGTTTAGCCAGAACTCAGGTAACGCAGCCGAAGGTGCCTTGATTTGGCAACATACAGCGCTATCTACCGATACTTTTGTGGGTAACCTCTGGAGCTTGGCTTATCAGGCTATCAATAACTCTAACATATTTTTAGATAGAGTAGGTAATTCTACCGTAGTAAGCGGAACTTTGAAAGACCAATATCTGGCAGAAGCTAAATTCATTAGAGCACTTTCTTATTTCGCTTTGGTACAGGTTTATGCCAAGCCTTATCTAACCGATCAAGGAGCGAGTGCTGGCTTACCATTAAGGCTTACGCCAGAGACCTCTGCAGGTAATGATAATTTGCCACGTTCTACCGTAGCAGCTATCTATAATCAAATTATTAAAGATTTAGACGAAGCCGAAGCAGCTTTACCGACAGGATACAGTAGCAATGCTTTGAATACTTCGAGAGCACATAAAGCATCAGCTATTGCTTTAAAGACAAGAGTGTATTTGGCTAAAGGAGATTTTCCTAAAGTAATTACCGAGGCACAAAAACTGGTGCCTGCTAGCGTTCCCTATGTTTATACCGCTGGTACTACCACCCACCGATTAGAAACTAACATCGCTACGGTATTTGGCGGTAGCTATACAGGAAATGAAGCCATTTTCTTTATTCCTTTTAATGCGCAAGATGGTCCAGACTCACAAAGTGCACTGGCTCATAACTATATTGGCGCAGTTATTCTTTCTCTGAATAGTGCAGGTATCTATACCAATGCAGCTTTGTCGGGCACTGCCTCTACCGATGCGAGAAAAGGATTGATTACCGTAAAAAACAGCTTAAACGTATTGAATAAGTTTCCAAAATCTGCTAGTCCGTTTACAGATTATATTCCTGTATTGCGTTACGCTGAAGTACTGTTGAACTATGCAGAAGCCGCTGCCGAAAATAACGACTTAACAACAGCTAGAGCATTGTTAGACGCAGTAAGAAAACGCTCTGACGCGAGTTATAATTTCCCTCCAGCAGCAATTACACTTAAAGCTGATTTAATCAATACCATTTTAACTGAACGTAGGATTGAACTATTGGGTGAAGGCTTTAGAACTTTCGATTTGCAACGTCGTTTACAGCCATTTCCCGCTAAAACTGGAGGTATTGGAAGTGTAGCGCAAGTATTACCCACAGCAAGCAACTATATCTGGCCAATTCCTGCAGATGAGCAGGGAACTAACGGAGGTATTTAAAAATTATTATCGCCACAGATACACAAATATTTATTTAATCAAAAAAGAAAATATTCGTGCATCTGTGGCTAACACAAAATAAAAATGATGAAAAAGAACATAGCCTTTACACTCGCATCCTTTGCTTTTGTCGCCCTCATTTCTTTTAATGCCTTTAAGAAACCAGCAGAAGAGGCAGATCAAATTTATATCAACGGTAATATCTTTACTGTAAATGCCAGTAACTCCATAGCTGAGGCTGTGGCTGTTAAAGGAGGTAAGATTTTGGCGGTGGGCAGTACGGTAACCATCAATCAATTGAAAGGTGCACAAACCCAAGTCATCGATTTAAAAGGAAAAGCCCTTATTCCGGGTTTTATTGATGGGCATAGCCATTTCATGAGTTTAGGCCGTGGTAAAACCGCAGACATTTCTCCGCCACCAGTAGGTACAGTAAAAACCATTGCCGATATCGTGACTGTATTGAAAGCTTTCCAAAAAGCAAAAGGTATCAAAGCTGGCGAGTGGATCAATGCCAGAGGTTATGATCCAGATCAGCTGAAAGAAGGTAGACATCCTACAAAAGAAGATTTAGATGTGGCTTTTCCTGATAATCCTGTATCATTAACGCATACTTCTGGACACATGTCGGTAGTCAATTCTTATGCGCTAAAAATCTCAGGAGTAGATGGCAATACCAAAGATCCCGAAGGTGGACAAGTGGTTAAAGGAAAAGACGGACAGCCTACAGGTTTACTTCTAGAAAGAGGACGTTCGGTACTGAAAACCAGTGGAGATAGAGTTAGGCCAACTATAGATGAACAATTAAGTTTATTAGATGAACAACAGCAATCGTATGCAAGTGAGGGAGTTACTACCGCTCAGGATGGTGCAAGTAGCTTGCCTTCTATAGAGCTTTTAAAAGAAGCCGCTAAAAGAAAACGTCTTTACATTGATATTGAGGTCTTACCATCATTTGCCATCTTATCACGTTTAGTTAGTGATAGTAAATATACTTTTAATCAGTTTGATAACCATTTAAAATTGAAGGGTACAAAGATCTTTACCGATGGTTCGCCGCAAGGAAAGACTGCCTTTTTCACTAAACCTTATCAGGTAGATGTACCAGGTTGCCACGATAATTGTACTGGTATCCCAACCATCACACAAGAGAAATTAGATGAAGCGGTACAATATTGTTTTGCCAATAACATCCAACCTTTTACCCATTGCAATGGTGATGCTGCCATTGATATGTACATCAAAGCTATCAAAAAAGCCAATACCCAATTTGCAGCACGAAGCAATGCTTTACGTCCGGTAGTGATCCATTCGCAGTTTGTGAGACCAGATCAGTTAGATGATTATCAGGCTTTAGGTTTGGTACCTTCTTTCTTTACCAATCATGCCTTTTTCTGGGGCGATGTACACGTACGCAACTTAGGTAAAGATAGAGCTTGGTTTTTAAGTCCGTTGAAGTCTGCACAAACTAAAAAAATCACTTTTACCAACCATACTGATTTCGGAGTAACACCAATTAGTCAACTCTTCTTATGGTGGACTTCTGTAGCTCGTGAGTCGCGTTCGGGACAGGTAATTGGTCCAGCTGAACGCTTAACCGTTTTAGAAGGTTTAAGAGCGATTACCATCAATGGTGCCTACCAGTATGGAGAGGAGAAGGAGAAAGGTTCTATAGAAGTAGGCAAGAAAGCAGATTTAGTGATCCTCTCTGAAAATCCTTTAAAAGTAGAAGTGGCGAAAATCAAAGACATCAAGGTATTACAGACCATCAAAGAAGGTAAGACCATCTATCAAAGAAAATAATGAAGATCAAACATTCCGTAGCAGCCGCAGTAGCTGTCAGTTTATCCGTATTTACGGCCAAAGCGCAAACCAATACAGCTGATAAAATATGGCATAACGCCAAAGTCCTTACTGTAAATGCAAAGAACGAAATTGCGCAGGCAGTAGCCATTAAAGATGGTAAAATATTAGCAGTAGGGAACAATGTCGAAATCTTAAAACTGAAAGGAAAGCAAACTGAAGTAGTCGATTTAAAAGGAAAGACTTTAAGCCCTGGTTTTGTGGATGGGCATAGTCATTTTCTAGGCTTGGGGCAAAATGACCTAGCCAACGTAGCTGCACCGCCAATGGGTAAAGTGAGCAGCATTAAACAGTTGGTAGATGAAATAGTAAGGTTTGCTGCCGATCGTAAAATTAAAAAAGGTGATTGGATTACCGCTTACGGTTACGACCAAGATCAATTGACGGAGAAGAGACATCCAACCAAAGAAGATTTAGATGCTGCTTTTCCAGACAATCCAGTTGCAGTGGCTCATATTTCGGGGCACATGTTGGTGGCCAATTCTGCAGCATTAAAATTAGCAAGTATTGATGCTAGTACCAAAGATCCAGATGGTGGTGTCATCATCAGAAAAGCGGGAAGTACAGAACCAGCAGGTTTGTTGCAAGAGCATGCGCAAGGTTTAGTGCTATTACAATTAGGTAAAATTAAGCCTACTTTGCAACAACAGTTGGATAGAGTAAATGGCCAACAAAAACTTTACGCTAGCCACGGTGTAACTACCGCACAAGATGGTTTTACCGATAAAGCCACACTTGATTTATTAAAGGAAGCTGCCAAACGTAAGCAGTTGTATTTGGATGTAGTGAGTTTAGCTTCTTATCGCATTTTGGATGAGGTACTGGCAGATACGTCAAATTATCAATTCAAACGTTATTACGATCGATTGAAAATAGATGGCATCAAACTATCTGCTGATGGATCGCCACAAGGCAAGACCGCTTTCTTTACTAAGCCATACTTAACTTTAGTACCTGGTTGTTCAGAGCATTGTACTGGTGTACCGACAATTAGCACTAATATTTTCGATGAAGTGGTGCTGAAAACTTTTAAGAACAATATTCATTTGTATACCCATTGCAATGGCGATGGTGCTATCGATTTATACATTGCTGCGGTAAAAAATGCCAATCAGCAATTAGGTAAAAGCAGTGTGGGACGCAGAACGGTAGTTATTCATTCGCAGTTTGTACGCCAAGATCAATTGGATGAGTACAAGAAGTTAGATTTATTACCTTCCTTCTTTACCAATCATGCTTTCTTTTGGGGCGATGTGCATCAAACAAATTTGGGTAAAGAAAGGGCCTTTGGTCTAAGTCCATTACGCTCTGCTATCAATAAAGGCATTGTATTTACCAATCATACCGATTATCCTGTTACACCCATTGATCAGTTATTCTTGTTGTGGAGTGCGGTTAACCGACTTTCACGCAGTGGCGAAACCATTGGCGAAGCGGAAAAAATCAGCCCTGCTGAAGCTTTAAGGGCCATCACCATCAACGGTGCTTATCAGTACGGCGAAGAAAAACTTAAGGGGTCTATCGAAAAAGGAAAATTAGCGGATTTGGTTGTGCTATCCGACAATCCTTTAACGGTCGATCCCCTTAAAATTAAAGACATTATAGTATTGGAAACATTTAAAGAAGGAAAACGCATTTATAAGAGTGAGTTAAAATAAATTAGATTAAAAAGATGTTGGCGGTTAGTAATAAGTTGGCGGGGACGCCAACTCAGGAGGATCGGTTATGGAAATCAGTTGTTGGCGTCCCCGCCAACGACGAAATAGTATGATCTTAAAAAAAAAGCAGACCCTGAAATGAATTCAGGGTGACGTAAATGTCCGTTTCGTCATGCTCAATTTATTTCAGCATCAGTTTAACGTTTCTAATTCAAAACCGCTAATGAATTTAAGATATAAGAAGAAAGAATAAAACATGTTAAATCAAATCACAACCGTACCCATCAAAACCACACAACGAGTAGCAGAAATATCTTGGTTTAACGACATCATAGGTGGCGACACCGAATATCTTGGCGTGTTAGACGAGCAACGTAGAAGCAGTTTCGAACATTGTAAGGATATCACGCTAACAGCGGATCGTTTGGGGTACAACAAAATATTACTGCCAACGGCTTATACCGTAGGACAAGAGGTACTTACTTTCGCTTCTGGAGTAGCACCTTTTACCAAAAATATAAATCTGATTACCGCTATCAGAACCGGTGAATACCACCCACCGATGTTGGCTAGGTCATTAGCAGGATTAGATCATATGCTGCAAGGCAGATTAACCATCAATATCATCAATTCTGATTTACCTGGAACAAGGGAAGACCCAGAGTTGAGGTATTTGCGTTGCGCCGAAAACATCGAAATATTAAAACAAGCTTGGACACAAGAAGAAATCGATTTTAAAGGCGAACTGTACCAGTTTAAGATGGCTGCCGATCCGGTAAAGCCTTATCAACAAAATGGAGGTCCGATGTTGTATTTCGGTGGAACTTCTGATGGTGCAAGAGAAATCTGTGCTAAGTACTGCGATACTTTCTTGATGTGGCCAGAAACCGAAGAGGCCATGTACGAAACCATGCAGGACATGAGCCGACGAGCAGCAAAGTACGGTAGAAAGATAGATTTCGGTTTGCGTATCCACGTTATTGTGAGAGAAACAGAAGGTGCTGCTAAAGCGCAAGCGAAAAAACTATTGAGCTTTTTTAACGAGCAACGTGCGGCAGAGATTAGAGCAAGAGGAGAAGATTCTCGTTCGCTAGGTGTCATTAGACAGGATGAAATGCGTAAACATGCCGATGCGGAGGGTTTCATAGAGCCTCATCTTTGGACCACGATTGGCAAGGTTTTCTCTGGTTGCGGTGGTGGTTTGGTAGGCGATCCCGATCAAATCATCAATAAACTGAACCGATACATGGATATGGGCATCCGTGCTTTTATCTTTTCTGGTTTCCCATTGATAGAGGAATCGGAAGTTTTCGCCAAGCACATCCTCAGTCAAATTCCCAATGCCTCTTTATCAGAGCTACATGGTCGAATTCCAAAAACCACACCAATTACACCATTAACCACAGCATCCTTAAAATAAATTATGCAAGTACAAGAAGAAAATACCAAGCAGTTTAAACGAGAACTGAATTTGCTAGATGCTACGCTTTTGGTAGTGGGCAGTATGGTAGGTTCTGGAATCTTTATCGTAAGTGCCGACATTGCCCGTCATACCGGTTCGGCGGGTTGGCTCATTTTAGTGTGGATTATCGGTGGTTTCATGACTTTAACTGCCGCTTTAAGCTATGGTGAATTGAGCGGCATGTATCCTAAAGCAGGTGGACAATATGTTTATCTCAAAGAAGCTTATAATCCCTTAACTGCATTTTTATACGGCTGGAGTTTGTTTGCTGTGATACAAACAGGAACCATTGCTGCGGTTGGCGTTTCCTTTTATAAGTTCTTGGCCTATTTTATTCCAGAGGTAAGCGAAGATCTGATCTTGTTTAGTATTGGCAGTTTTAAGGTCTCCCCGGCACAGGTACTCGCTATAGGACTCATTTTTATCCTCACGTATATCAATACCAAGGGGGTAAAAGGAGGCAAATGGATTCAATTGATCTTTACCTTAACTAAAATTGCCAGTATTGCAGGGCTGATTATTTTTGGTTTCATCTACTTTAAATCAGAAGCTGTAAGCATCAATTGGAGCGATGCTTTTCAATTGAAGAAAATCTTGCCTGATGGTTCTTTTTTGAGCTATGAGAATTTACCAGCTTTGGGTGGCGCACTAGCTTCCGCTTTGGTTGGAGCTATCATGAGCTATGAAGCTTGGAACAATGTAACTTTTGTTGCGGGAGAGATCAACAATCCTAAAAAGAATATTGGCTTAAGCTTGTTATTAGGCACCGTGTTGGTTACGTTGATTTATGTATTGCTTAACCTCATGTTTACCATGGTATTGCCATTAACCGAAATTGCTACCACTGAAAAAGACAGGGTTGGTATTGCGGCATCTCATGCTATTTTCGGTGCAGATGGAACTATCATCATTGCTTTATTGATCATGGTTGCCACGTTTGGCTGTAATAACGGATTGATTTTAGCGGGAGCGAGGGTTTATTATAGTATGGCTAAAGATGGTCTGTTCTTCAAAAAAACAGCAAAACTGAACAAACATGCCGTACCAGAATTCGCCTTGTGGCTTCAGTTTGTAATGGCTTCTATACTTTGTTTAAGTGGTAGATACGGAGATTTATTAGACATGATTACCTTTATTGCAGTGCTGTTTTATGTGCTTACCATCTTTGGTATTTACATTTTAAGAGTGAAAAAACCAGATATAGAAAGACCATATAAAGCTATTGGTTATCCTATTTTGCCTGCGGTATATATTATTCTAGGTTTAAGCTTTTGTATTTTGCTAATGATTTACAAACCTTATTTCACTTGGCCTGGTTTAATTATTGCACTAATTGGTATTCCACTTTATTATCTGAACAAAAGGACTACGGCTATTGAGTAGTACTTAGATAATCCTTATAGTTTAAAACTAAAATTTGTAAAGTCCAAAACCTCCAGTTATCTTGGGGTAAATAAAATTTATAGCTGAACTCGCTGCATTATTTGTGAAGAGTTCAGCCTTTGTTTTCTTAAGGTATTACCATTATGAAACGTCAAATTCTAGTTGCCCTATTTTTACTGCTAAGCGTAAGCAGCTATTCACAGTCGGCAAATGATAGGCTTCTATCAAGACTTCAAGCTATCTCAAATAGTGGTACCGATTTTTATAACATAGATGGGATAGAAATAAGCAATTTCGCCGTATCCACAACGTTCTCTAAGAAAACAATTGCGAAGAAATTTAAGCTTTACAATATTAAAGAGGCTGAACTTTTGCACTCTGATACTGCTATTCAACAACCAAATTACTACGTAGAAAAGAACGTAGAAATTGCACCGAACATTATTCAGCATTCCACTTACTATTTTGTGGAGACTTCAAATGGGGTGAACGGCATCGCTTTCTCCGCTATCAACAAAAGAGATAAGGATTTAGAAAAGGAACTGCTACCTTTAATTCTTAACAATCAGATTCCTCGGTCCCATTATGAAAAATTAACGGTAGATAGCATCAATTTTGCAGGTCGTAAAATGAAGCTAGGAAGAAGTTGCAGATGGATGGGCGTAGCAAATATGCAATGTCCATCAGATGGTCAGATGAACTGGAGTATACATGCAACGCTCGAAGATGCTAAGCTGACTACAGAAAATCAGTTTCAAGTTATACAATCTAAGAAACAAGGGAGGGTAGTGTCCGAAGAAGAAGTTGATGTACTCTTTGAGGGGAGCGAGGTAAAAGCAAAAAGAGTAGTTTACGATTTTAAGGGCGTAACGTCGTTATTGGCGGGCATGAGTGGCGGTAAAACTTTAACCATTTATTTTGTAGCTGCACCAGTACGACAAAATTTCGTGAGTTGCGTGATGAGCTTTTGGAATAACGACGAAATTAATCCAAGTGGCTTGCCAATATTATTGGAACAGGTAATGGAATTGAAGAAATAGTCAAACTTATTGATACCTAGACTGTTTTTTAGCTATGAACCCATCATCGAAACTTAGGATAATCCTTTTTATAACCTTAAGCGTTTTGTTGTGCTCTTGTAAAAACAAGAAGGCAATGAAATTTAAGCATGCGCTAGATGTACAGGAACGTAAAGTTACTCATATGCTCATTGGTAAAAATGCTTCCGAATCTCGTAAGCTAGAATATTTAATTGCCGATGACTTTGATAAAGCACTTTTAGTGGTGGACCAACAGGCTACTGAATTTGATAAAGTGCTAGATACGGTGAAAGGTCTAAATGCCGATGGATTAGCTAAGGGAAATGAATTGAAAAAATCGAAGCTTGATTACTACGAAAGCCTAAAGAATCTTCATTTGTATGCTAAAAAAGAAATCATGCAGCAAAAACTCATTAGTCGAACTAAAGATAAAGAACGTGATAGTGCCCAAAATGAGTTGATTAAACTGGCAAAGGCGAAGCAAACACTTTACGACAAAGTATATCAAGCAGATGAAAAACTTTATAACACTTTGGTAGAGTTTGATAAAGCAAATGGTTTTTAAGTAACCTCACCCTCTCTTTTTCAAGGAGAGGGTGAGGGTGAGGAAATATCTTTTTAGGATAAGAAATGAAACTGGTAGGTTTTAGATCTTACCATCTTCTCCTTTTCAAGGAAAGGTGATAATAAGCTGGAAATATCTTTTAGAATAAGAAATGAAACTGGTAGGTTTACATCTTACTATTCTCTCCTTCTCAAGGAGAGATCCCATTTATGGGAGAGAGGTTCTATTTCTAGTCCCTAACTCCTAACTCCTTAAGCCTAATCCTTAATTTCCTTCTTCCTCGTTGCCATAACTGTCTGTAAAATCACTGAAAGCATTACCAATCCTAAACCATAAAAGAAAGAATTGTTTACTTCTCTTCCTTCATTAAAGAATAAGAAAGCGAGGATAATCGCATAAATAGGTTCAAGATTAAAGGTAAGGTTTAAGGTAAAGGCAGCTATTTTTTTCAATATTTCTGCAACCATTACATACAACCCTACGGTACAGAATAGAGCTAGTATAATTAGATAACCGGTATCCGTCCAATTAGGTAAAAGTCTATCTACCGGAAAATAGTATAGATATAGAGGTAAGAGAACGCCCAAACCAATAGTACCGCCCAACATTTGATAATAATTGATCTGTATGCTATTATAGGTTTGTACTAAGCGTTCGTTGTATATGGTGTATAGTGCCGCAAAAGCAGATGAAATCACGCCAAGACCAATACCCAATTGATAAGAAGCATCAAAATGGAAAATCAAACTGATGCCAGTTAAGGTAAGTAAGCTCAGTAAAAGTTGCGAAGGATTGAACCGTTTTTTATTAATAATTGGTTCGAATATCGCCGTGAAGAAACTTGTTAAGCAGTAGCAAACCACCCCAATCGAGATATTTGCATACTTGATACTGCCATAAAAGAAAACCCAGTGAATGGTAATCAGCATGCCAATTTTGGCGATATCAAACTTCTGTCTAAATGTACTTAAAGGTCTTAGTTGAGATGCTTTTAAAATTACGAAGAGAATTAGGGTAGAGAACAATACCCGATACCAAGTTAAAAGTCCTTCGTTTAAAGAGATAAGTTTGCCAAAAACACCGGTAAAGCCAGCTAATATTACTGCGATATGCAGCATGAGGTATGATTTTTTCATGAAAATTGTATTTCCCTGTATAGGATTGTTAAGTATTAATAATTCTTTGATATAGGATAAACTTGATAAGAGAAATTATCTCAAATCAATAAGGCTAATCCATTCTTTTTAAAGGATCATTAAGGCGCTGGAGGGGAAATGCAATTTCTTACGTTCATGCTGATTTTTGTATATAAGCAAATATAGAATAATTGTATTAACTGTTTAGCATTTGGCCACAGATGCACAGATTTTTATTGTTTTTAAACCAAGGTGAGCCGAAATATGATCATTAAACTTTTATAGTTGTTTCATCTGTGACTAATTACGTAGCTTGTTTTAATAATAAGACTAATCAGCTATCTTTAACGCCATCCTTTATTAGAGAAATATGAAATTTTACAAAGCTGCCTTTCTATTTGCAATCGCCGTATTTAACTGTTTAATCGCTTGTCAATCTGATGCTAAAAAAGAACTATCTAGAGAAGAAAAACGTGATGCAATTTTAAAACAGATCAACGCACCAACAATTTCTACTACTATTTTGGAAATAACAGCTTTCGGAGCTAAGGGAGATTCTGTAACGAACAACAAACCCGCATTTGATAAAGCAATGCAGGCCAGCAAAGCTCAAGGAGGTGCAAGAATTGTAGTTGCTCCGGGAATTTACATTGTGAATGGACCAATCCATTTGGTAAGTAATACCACTATTGAGCTGCAAAAAGGAGCAAAGCTGATATTTGGAACCAATGCCAAAGACTATCTGCCAGTAGTGCCAACTAGTTGGGAAGGTACTTTTATTCAAAACTATAGTCCCTTAATTTACGCTTACCAAGTAGAAAATGTGGCTATTATTGGCGAAGGAATTATTGATGGAAATGGGAAAGAAGGTTTTAGCAAATGGTACGATTTGCAGAAGCCTAGTCAGCAATTGAGTAGAAAAATGAACCACGAAGATACGCCTATAAAAGAACGTGTTTTTGGAGAAGGACATTATTTGCGACCACATCTGATCCAGTTTTTTGACTGTAAGAATATTCTTATCGAGGGCGTAACTATTGCCAATTCGCCTTTTTGGTCGGTACATTTCTTAAAATCGGAGAACATCACCGCAAGAAAAGTAAAGTTCAATGCCTTTAATAAAAACAACGATGGCTTCGATCCTGAGTATTCTAAAAATATCCTAATCGAGGATGTTGATTTTAATAATGCCGATGATAATGTGGCCATTAAAGCTGGAAGAGACCATGAAGGCAGAAAAACAGCCGTTCCTTCGGAGAATATTATTATTCGTAACTGTCGCTTTAAAGGTTTGCACGGGGTAGTGATTGGAAGCGAAATGTCGGCGGGAGTGCAGAACGTATTTGTAGAAAACTGTACTTATGGTGGTTATTGCAAACGTGGGATCTATTTGAAATCAAATCCAGATAGGGGCGGCTTTATCAAAGATATTTATGTTAACAATGTAACGTTTGGTGCCGTAGAAGATGGGGTTTTTATCACTTCTTATTATCATGGCGAGGGAAAAGGTTTTGCTACGGATATCCATAATATATTTATTAACGACGTGAAGTTTAAAAGTGCCAGCCACGCAGGTTTGGTAATACAGGGATATCCTGATAAGAAAGTGAATAATGTGCATTTTACCAAAGTTAAGATTGATAGTTGCGCTACTGGGGTTAGTTTTACCAATGCCGAAAACGTTGTGTTTAACGATGTGGTGATTGGCAAAGAAGTTAAAATCCCTTCGGCAGTGAAATAGAATGCTATCCAAAGAGGCAGGGGAATATGAATTGCAGCTTAAATTGGATGTATGTTATTTCTTCTTATAAATAATTTTCAGCACTAGCATCATTAAGTCCATCACGAGCGAAAATGCATTGGTAATGATAATGGGCCAATCTTTCAGTAAAATCCCATACCAGCACCAAGTTGCGTTTCCCGCTGCTAATATCATAAACATCAGCGGAGAGATATGAGCAACTTCCTTGGTACGTAAGACCTTTATGATTTGTGGCGTAGCCGAAACGGCCGTTAAACTGCCAGCTAAAATTCCAATGAGGAGCGGTGTTTCCATCGTTTATTTTAGATCTAACAACTATAATGATAGCTTGTTTTTTGTGATAGCAATAAGGGTATATCTACTTAGCACTGTATATTAAATACTCAAATCGTCAGCTTTAAAAAACATTTTGTTGTTTTAAATGATTTTATCTGTAGTCTGCTTCGGTCCGATACTTTCAAAAATCAGACTAATTAGTTACGAAAAAAGATTAAACAGATGCCTCAAAGAGAAGAAATTTTAATGAAAGTTGCTGCTTTTGCAGCCGATGCACATGCAGGACAGATACGAAAATATGTAGATGAACCTTATGTTGAGCATCCTGTTAGGGTAATGTACACCTGTATGAGCTATGATCTGCCAGTTCCGGTACTAGCTGCGGCTTTACTGCATGATGTTATAGAAGATACAAAGGTAACGCCAGACGAATTGTTAAAGTTTCTTAGAACTGTTTTCAGTAATGATAATACCGCAAATCAAGTGTTAGCCTACGTTTTGGAGTTAACAGATGTATATATTAAGGCCGATTACCCCCATTGGAACCGTAGAATTAGAAAGGCGGCAGAATTGGAAAGATTAAAGTTGACTGCGCCAGATGTACAAACCATCAAATACGCAGATATTTTAGACAATTCCACAGCAATTGCTAAACAAGACCCTGGTTTTGCAGCAGTATTATTGAAAGAATACCAACAGCAATTGGAAGCTTTGACCAAAGGAAATCTAGGACTAAAAGAGTTAGCCACAAACCAGGTGAGCGAGGCACTAGCAAGTGTATCAAAGCGAGAGGATTCTGCCAGTGCTCATTAATTAGCCTGATTTTATTCTCAAGTTTATCGAAATACTTGGCGATTTGGTCATTTATAGTTTCCTTAAAAAATAAATTGCCGTTTAATCAAGGTGTTTATAGAGCTATATTATTTTTTATGATTAGGTTTGGGTTCTCCCTATGAATAGCATACACATAAAAAATATGTTTATTCTTCATCTGTGAAAACTAAGACTGGGCTTCTTTTAATACTTTTTCTTCTTTTTTCTACACTTGGCTATAATCAGTATCCAACTTTATTGGGACTTAAATATAGCCAGCGAGCCGAACAAATTTGGGATATTTATGAGTTGGCCCTTAAAGGTACTTCAGCTCCGGCAAGTGAACAAAAGGTTGCCGTATTTGAGCAGTTTGCTAAAAGCAGCGAGGATCATCAACTAATTTTAGATGCAGCGTTATTGCGTACGATGTATTTAATGAAATACGAGCCCCAAGAACAGCAACTCATTTTACATCGCTTAGATAGTTTGTACGGAGAAGCTTCAAAAGTTAATTTCAAACAGTTGTTGCCAAGAATAACCAGAAGTAAGGCAGAGTATTATTGGAATGCGCTAGGCAATTATGAGTTAGGTTTCGAGAATTACGATCGTTTGGCAAGTATGCTTCCAAGTTTGTCTCCAACAGATTACCCAGATAAGACATTCGATTTTTTTGGTATTGCCAATGCCTACTTAACATTTAAAGAGTATCATAAAGCTTCGTTGTATTTTAAACAGATACTACCTCTGCCGAATAAAAGTAGGATAGGGTACTTTAAAAATCAAGCCTATAATAGTTTAGGTCTCATCTATCAATCTCTCGGAAAGCTAGCACTTTCAGATCAATATTTTTTAGAATTGAGAAAAATCAAGGAAAAGAAGAGAGATACGTTCTGGATGGCCATTATAGATGGTAATTTGGGGCATAATCATTACCTAAGAAACCAATTTGATAAAGCCATTCCTTTGTTTAAGAATGATATTGAGCAAGCCGTAAAACATGCTGATTGGGGATTAGCTTCAGGTTCTTCCATGTTACTTGCAGACGTTTATTTGAAACAGCAACGCTACATAGATGCAGAAAACCAAATTAAACAAAGTAAAATCTATGTAGAAAAAAGTCAACAGTATCGGCGTAAGGTACAGCTCTATCCGCTGTTGAATAAACTGTATGCTTTGAAAGGAAATTTAGGCTTGGCTTCTTTGTATCTAGATTCGGCTTTAATAGTTAGAGATAGTGTAGAAAGAAAGTTTAATGCACTTAAAATACTTCGTGCCCAACAGAAATTAAGCAACGAGAAAAATCAGCAAGCAATTATCGATTTAGAGAATAGGCAAAAAATTGAAGATTTAAAGCGAAACTCAGTCATTGCACTCTTAGTAATCGCTATAGCATTCTTTATCTACTATTATCGAGTTCAAAGCAAAAAGCATTTATTACAGCAACAGTTAAAAAGTGCAGAAATAGATCATCAACAAAGCCTGTTAAAGCAGGCAGAAAAGCAATTACAAGAATTTACCAAACAAGTTTTGGGCAACCAGAAGCAAATTGCAGAGCTTACCGAACAATTAACAACTGATGGTAACGAGGAGGCTATCCAACAGCTTCGTCAGAAAATTATCCTTACAGAAGAAGATTGGGAACAATACCGACAATTGTTTGATAGTGTTCATAAAGGTTATATCTATCGTTTAAAACAGCAGTACCCACAGCTAAGTCCCGCCGAAATTAGGTACATTACTTTGGTTAAATTACAGTTTAACAATAAGGAAATGGCAGCAGCGCTAGGTGTATCGGTTACTACTATTCGCAGTACCTTGCATAGGCTCCGTAAAAAGATGGAAATGGGTGAAGAAGAAGATTTTACAAAGCTATTGAACTTGTAAAATTGAATTGCAACGTTTTTGCAACGCCCCAAATTGTAGAAAAAAATACTGGGTATGTAGATTTGAGACTTACCATTCTCAATAATGATGCCCTTCAAACTCTTTACCCTTGCTATTGCAAACCTAAAGCAAACCTTTAACCTTCTTGCCGCTGTTATTGGCTTCACAATTTTAACTGGATCTATGACTATGGCAAATACGCACGGTCCAACCACCAGCTTAAAACGCGGTATAGTTATTACGCCCGATGCCAATGGCATTTTGTATGTAAAGCAATCCAATGCTACCAGTGGTGCTGGAGATAGCTGGGACAATGCCGTAAAGGAGCTTGCCGATGCTTTAAAAGCGGCAGAGGAAATAAATGCAGTTAATTATGGTACCGTAAAAGAAATATGGATAACTGGCGGAACGTACAAGCCATTGTATAAAGCGGGTAATGGTACCGACGATCGAAGTAAATCATTTGTATTGGTGAGAGCGGTCAAAATATATGGGGGATTTGCTGGTTCTGAAAAAGTACTATCGGATAGGGATTTAAGAATTAAAAATAATGCGACGATTTTAAGTGGCGACCTAAAAGATGATGATGAAGAGGATTTTGCTAACTATTCTGATAATGTACATCATATAATTATCGGCGCTGGAGAACTTGCAGGTGCTTCAGTAGATGGCTTTACTATACAAGGAGGCAATGCAGATGGTTTGGATTCGGAAATGATTACAGTAAATGGAAAGACTATTTCCCGAGCATCAGGTGGAGGGGTGTATTGTAATGGCACCGTATCTCCGTCGTACTTTAGAAATTTAAATATTTGCCATAATTACGCCTCTGAGGGTGGTGCTTTTTTTGCAGAGGGGACTACTAGAGGATCCTTGACCAGTAATTTATATCTCGAAAATAGTAAGGTTTATCAGAATAAAGCAAAAGTTGGCGCTGCATTAGTAATGGGCGAAGCAAGCACAGCATATTTCATTAATGTATTAATAGCTGATAACGTTGCTAAAACAGAATATATAATCAACAACTCAACCAATTCATCTCATCTTCAACTAACTAATGTAACGCTTGTTGCTAATATTATAGAAGCAAATAAAGAAACTCTTTTAAATAATGGGAATCGTGTTGCTTCTCGTTTTTATATGCGAAATACCATTCTGTTGGGTAATTATTATAATGCTAACGATTTGCTTAAAGAAGTAACTACTCCAATTGATACAAGGAGATTTGCCGAGACAAATTGTTTGAAATATGGCACTGGGGAAAAAGATGCCAATAACAACTTTTATACTACAGACCTGAAACTTGTCTTTAAAGACCCTGAAGCAGGTAATTTTCAGTTAAAACCGGGAAGTATAGCAATTGATATGGGGAATAAGGAAATTTATAATTTTGCTGATTATAGTCATGTCAATAAAGATTTACTTGGTAACAATCGAATTTATGGAGATAATGTAGATTTGGGTGCCTATGAATGGCAAAAACTAGTACCACCAATAGCTTTCGCAAACTTGGAAGACGATAAAATAGTAGCCACTTATGGCGATGCCGATTTTTCCCCGTCAATAACTTCTACTTTACCCGTAACTTTTTCTGTAGCCGATGCTAGTGGCAAAGCTTCTATAGTAGACAACAAGATCCAGATTTTAGAGGCAGGAGAGGTGGTAGTTACCCTAAATTTTGCAGGAAATGATGATTACGAACCGTTTACGCTAAGCAAAACCTTGTTGATCAAAAAAGCTTCGCAAACCATCACTTTTCCTATTCTAACTGCAAAACAAATAAATGCTCCAGATTTTGAGCCTTTGGCCACTACCGCTAGCGATTTACCGATAAGCTATACCACTAGCGATACCAATATTGCCGATGTTTACCAAGATGCTGCGGATGGCAATAAATGGAAAATTAAGGTTAAAGGGATAGGCGAAGTGTATATTACAGCAGTACAGGCTGGCAATGTAAACTATGCCAATGCCAGTTTTTTAAGAGTACTTAGGGTAGAAGAACCTGTTTTACCCGTAGTGCTTAGCAATTACCAGGCAAAACTAACCGCAAACAAAGTTGTACTTACGTGGGCTACACAGTCCGAACAAAACAACAAGGCATTTGTCATTAGCCATGCTAGTGATGGTCAAAATTTTAAAGTGCTTAGCGAGGTGCAGGGCAAGGGTACAAGTACAGCCACTAACAACTACCAGTACCAACATTCATCACCTTTGGCTGGTACCAACTATTACAAGCTGCAACAGGTAGATTTTAATGGCGATATCAAAGAACTGGGCATTAGAACAGTAGATTTTAAACTAGGCAACAACATCTCATTATATCCTAATCCAGTAGTGGAAAAAGCTACCGTAGTTTTCGAAACAGGTTACCAGCTCATAGAAGTAATCAATATCAACGGTAGTGTGTTACAAAGAATAAACGTAGGCAAAACAGATACCAGTAAAGAGATTTCATTAGCCAACTATTCACCAGCAGTATATTTTATTAAACTTATTGGGATAGGGAAAACTGATATCTGCAAACTAGTTAAATATTAAATATTTGCATTGAAGCTGTTTATGGAGCTTCGATGCATTTTTAAACAG
Source organism: Flavobacteriaceae bacterium PS02338 (assembly GCA_029959615.1). GTDB lineage: Bacteria > Bacteroidota > Bacteroidia > Sphingobacteriales > Sphingobacteriaceae > Pedobacter. The sequence continues at coordinate 85,186 of JASCOD010000003.1, forward strand.
GCGCTAAGACCTTTACCAGATCTAAATTGCTGTACCAATACTTTTTAAATAATACCATTCTTTAAAAATATGCACACTCAAACTCCTTTTACTTTAGTAACGCTTAACCTCGAGCAAATCTTTAAAGCTTTTGTAATTTTTCTTTTTTTAAATTGTGGCCATGGCTTATTTGCAAGTGCCAATACCAACTCAACTACAAAAGCAAAACGCAATATTGAGATTACGCCCGACGCCGATGGCATATTGTACGTAAAACAGGCAAATGCTACTAGCGGTACCGGAGATAGTTGGGGCAGTGCCGTTACCGAATTTGCCATTGCCTTGCAGGCAGCAAGGGAAATAAATGCTGTTACCGCAGGAAAAGTAAAACAGATATGGGTAGCCGGAGGTACTTACAAACCACTGTACCGTTTAGAAAACATGAACGGCGCAAATCCAACCGATAGGGATAATGCTTTCGTATTAGTTAAAGACGTAAAGGTATACGGTAATTTTGCAGGTAACGAAAGCACGTTGGCTCAAAGAAATTTAGCCTTAACAATTAATAAAAGCACATTAAGTGCTGATTATGCTGGCAATGATAATGTTACGGGCTATGCAGGTTCATTAGTTTACAACGGAAATACAGAAAATGCACACCACGTAGTGGTAGATTACAATGCTAGTTTAACGGCTACTACCACAACACTAGACGGCTTTACCATAGAAGGCGGGAATGCCAACATTAGCAGTAGTATTTTGTTTAGTGGTATTTCCATTGCAAGAAATAGTGGGGGTGGTATTTATTGCTACAACTCAACTGCAACTTTCAGCAATTTAATGATTGCTAAATCTTTTGCTACTCAAAGTGGAGGAGGTATCAGCTTAAATGGGAATACGAGTAGCATTAAGCTATATAATTTATTGGTCGAAAAAAACACGGCTGCTTTTGGTGCTGGTTTGGTTATAGGAGATACTGGCAGTAATAGTCCACTTATTCTTAATTCTGCATTTGTAGGTAATAGAGCTACTAACGCCGCCCAAGGGGGCACCATCACTACTGGCTTAGGTTTAAAACTTTATAATAGCATTTTAGTAGGTAACGTAACTGGTATTAGAATGGAAGGTGTTACAACACCAGCACACGATATTAGAAATAGTATAGTACAACAACTTACCTATTTCGTATCCGGAACACCTAGTGAGCAATTTAATAACAATACAGCACTTAACGATATTTTTACCAATGCTGCCAGTGGCGATTATTCGCTAACGGTAGGTAGCTCCGCAATAGATGCCGGAGATGCTACACTTTATGACCTCACCCTAAGCGCAACAGATTTGCTAGGGAGTGCGAGGATAAAAAATGGTGCTATAGATATAGGCATGTTAGAATCCACGCCAGTTACTATCCTTCCCGATGCAAACGGAATTGTGTATGTAAAAAAAGGAGGACAAGGTACAAAGACCGGAGAAAGTTGGATCAATGCCGCTCCAGAGCTTGCACCAGCCCTAAAAACAGCAAAAAGTAACACTTCAATTCAGCAGATATGGGTAGCCGGAGGTAGCTACAAACCAATGTATAAAGCTGATGATTTGGCAGAGCAACTGAACCACAGAGACAACGCCTTTGTACTAGTTCCCGATGTGAAAATTTATGGAGGATTTGCGGGTACCGAAGTTAATCTTTCGGAAAGAAATTTAACCTTGTTGGCAAACCAAAGTACTTTAACGGGTGATTTTAGCGACAACGACCCAGGGCCAACTAATAACATTTCTTCAAATAATGCCGAAAATGCTTACCACGTAGTGATTGCTGCAGGAGCTGTAGGTACAGCCGAACTCAATGGCTTTACCATAAGAGCTGGAAATGCTAACAGTGCTACCACCAGCACTATAACAGTTAATGGCACCGTAGTAATTAGGCAACATGGTGGAGGGATATACATGATGTCCTCTTCTCCCATATTAAAGAACAATCATATTTATGGTAACTATGCAAGAGTTTACGGCGGTGGAGTGGTTAACTTTTCTTCTGCATCACCAACTATATCCAATAGCATCATTAGTGCAAATACAGTAAGCAAAGCCGGTGCAGCAATTGCCAATATTGCATCATCTAATCCAGTAATTACACAGGTTCAGATCAATAACAATGTGGTAGATGCTACAGGAACTCATGCCAGTGCCATTTATAATAGTACTTCGTCTCCAGTAATTACAAATGCCACTATTAGCAGCAATACCTTAAATGGAAACATAAACAATGGCGTAATTTCCAATGTGTCCAATTCTTCTCCTAAGATCAGAAATACCATTGTTTTTGGAAACTTATATGCCAATTCAAGCCCTTATACCAACTTAGGTATTACAGATGATAGCGGAAGCAATAGTGCGGTAAGTTATAGCTTGATCCAAAATTTTACAGATAATGGTAACCATAACGTAACCGCTACAGGTCTAAGTATCAACGATATTTTTGTCGGCCCATTTAATACCAATAATGCAGATGCGTATACCTTAAAACCAGGTATGCCGGTTATAAATACTGGTAGTAACAGCTATTTCAATGCAGGTGAAATTCCAGATCTATCTGCCTTAACAACCGATTTGGCAGGTAATCCCCGTATCCAAAATAACAATATTGATATGGGAGCTCGTGAAAGTGGTTATAGAGGGATCAGTCCAGATGCTAATGGAGTGGTATATATCAAACAAAATGGAAATGGCAATTTATCTGGAGATAGTTGGACAAATGCAGCAGCAGAACTTTCACAGGTGCTTTTTGCCGCCCAAACAAATACCTCTATAAAGGAAATTTGGATAGCTGGAGGCACATTTAAACCTCTTTATAATGCAGGAAATGGTGTGTCAGACCGAAGCAAGGCTTTCGTATTAATTAAGGATGTGAAAATTTATGGCGGTTTTGCAGCTACAGAAACAACATTGGCAGATCGAGATTTAAGCTTAACCGTAAATACTACCATTTTAAGTGGTGATCTTAATGGTAACGATGGCGCCAACTACAGCAATTATAACGATAACGTACATCACGTAATCATAGCCGTAGGAGATTTAGGTAATGCCCTAGTTGACGGTGTAACCATAACCGGTGGAAACGCAAATGATATGCCTACTACCAATATAACCGTCAATGGATTCGAGATCTTTCCATACAGCGGTGCAGGTATCTATTGCAAATCGGCCTCGCTTACATTTAGTAATGCGAATATTGAGGCCAATATTGCCAAAATTGCAGGAGGAGGGATCTATGTTCTTGGCGACGAAAACACATGGTCTACGCTAACCATTAACAATTCTAAAATTGTCGGAAATAAAGCAATTACAGGTGCGGTGGCCGAGAATAAAGGTGATGCAACACTAAAGCTTTCAAATGTGTTGATTACTGACAACAGCTCAGATTCAGATATCATATCAAGTGGTAGTGACGATATCATTATTAATTTGACAAATACAACAATAGTTGCCAATAAGATAAGCTCAGATGAAGATTACTTATTATACAATTACAATATGAATGAAGGAAACTTCACCATTCGCAATTGTTTGGTGCTAAATAATTTTAAAAATGCAGATGTAATCCCCGAACCAATTAACGGCTTGGGAGATGTGAATTTCACCATTAACAATAGCTTAATAGAAGGCCATAGCTCAACTAGCCATAATAATATAGATGCTACAGGTTTAACCGTAAATGATGTGTTTACCTCGGCAAGTACAGGCAACTTTACTTTAAAGGCAGGGAGTATTGCAATTAACAAAGGCGATAATGCCGCTGTTAATTTAACTACTGATTTGGCCGGCAAGCCCCGAGTGTTTGATGACCTGGTAGATCTAGGTGTTTACGAGCGTCAGATGAAACAGCTAACCATAGCTTTCACGAACTTGGAAGATGGTAAAATTGTTGCCACCTATGGTAATGCCGATTTCGCTCCATCACTAAGTTCAGCACTTCCGGTAATTTTTACTGTACCCGATGCTAATGGCAAGGCTTCGGTGGTAGCTAACAAAATCCATATTTTAGAAGCTGGAGAGGTAGTGGTGACGCTAAACTTTGCTGGTGATGCTACCTACGATCCAATTATGCTAAGCAAAACTTTACTGATCAAAAAAGCTACACAGGCCATCACTTTTCCTATTCTAACTGCAAAACAAATAAATGCTCCAGATTTTGAGCCTTTGGCCACTACCGATAGCAATTTACCCATAAGTTATACCAGTAGCGATACCAATATTGCCGAGGTTTATCAAGACGCAGCAGATGGCAATAAATGGAAAATTAAGGTTAAAGGGATAGGCGAAGTGGATATTACAGCAGTACAGGCTGGCAATATCAACTATACCAGTGCCAGTTTTTTACGTGTAGTTAGGGTAGAAGAACCTGTTTTGCCCGTAGTACTTAGTAATTACCAGGCAAAGCTAACCGCAAACAAAGTTGTACTTACGTGGACTACACAGTCCGAACAAAATAACAAGGCATTTATCATTAGCCATGCCAGTGATGGTCAAAATTTTAAGGTACTTAGCGAGGTGCAGGACAAGGGCACAAGTACAGCCACCAACAATTACCAGTACCAACATTCATCACCTTTGGCTGGTATCAACTATTATAAGCTGCAACAGGTAGATTTTAATGGCGATATCAAAGAACTAGGCATTAGAACGGTAGATTTTAAACTAGGCAACAACATCTCATTATATCCTAATCCAGTGGTAGAAAAAGCTACCGTAGTTTTCGAAACAGGCTATCAGTTCATAGAAGTAATTAATGTAAATGGTAACGTACTACAAAGAATAAATGTGGCCAAAACAGATACCAGCAAAGAGATATCATTAGCAAACTATTCACCAGCACTATATTTTATCAAACTTGTTGGAACAAACAAAACGGATATCCGTAAGATAATTAAACAGTAATTATCGGAATATTTATAAAAATGAAAAACCGCTTAATTTTTTAATTAGGCGGTTTTCTTATTGATAACATTTGAAGTTGAGCGAGCACCAATAAAGCTTTGTCCAGTTTCAATAGCTGGCATTATCCCCAGCAATGCTTTTAAGGCACTAATAATTATTCTTTCACTTTATGCAAACCCAAACGTATTGCTAAGGCCTCCTTTTTTTGTCGGGAAACCTTTAACACATCGCTATTGCTCATTTGTACACTTGGACTATCGCCTTTTTTAAAGTTGCTGACGTAATTAACGTTAATCAAATAAGACTGATGGATACGTTCAAAATTAGTAGCGAAGGTTATTTCCTGTACTTTACCCAGCGTTTTAGAAACCATGATGCGTTTATGGTTTAACATAATCACTTCAGTATAGGCACCATCAGCCCTAAAATAAATGATTTGGTCAATTTCTATAAAATGATATCCATCACTGGTAGGAAATACCATCTTTTGAGGTTGAGCTTGCTGATATTGTGTTAAAAAGTTCTTCAATAACTTTTCCTGATCCTCTTTTTTACGATGAGTTGTTTTAGCTACGGCATCTTTTAGCTCGGCTGGTTCTATAGGTTTTAGTAGATAATCTATGGCATTAACTTTAAATGCTTTTACGGCAAATTCGCTATAGGCAGAAACAAAAATAATATGAAATAGAGAAGCATCTTCCAATTGCTGTATAAAATCGAAGCCATTAAGTATGGGCATATCAATATCTAAAAAAATGATAGACGGTCGCTCAGTTTTTAGATAGGCTAATGCATCTGTTGCTTTGGTAAAACTAGCGCTAACATTTACCTGCGGACAATACGCTTTTAAGTCGTTGCTTAAGGTTACAATAGCATTTTTCTCGTCATCAATAATGATAGCGTTCATGGTTCTTCTGTATTAAATTTGATGATTACCAATGTGCCTGTGGCTTTTTCCTGTTCATAAAGGTCAATAATTTCATAAGTGCTTGTTGATCCATGCAAGTTATTATGAAGATGAATTCTTTGTTCTAGAAGTTCAATGCCCTGCGATTGGTGTAGTGGCCTACTTTTTTCCTTGTTTAACTTTGCTGCTGCTCGTCCAATTCCGTTATCCTTAATTTTACAAATGATATACGCACCCTCCCTATAAACGTCTATTTTGATTTTTCCGCCACTCGGCGAGGGTAAAAGGCCATGAACAATTGCATTTTCGATAAATGGCTGTACAATTAATGGCGGCACCATGGTTTCTTCTATCAGGTATTCATCTTGTATATTGATTTCGTAAGCAATATAATCATCAAACCTCAAAGCTTCCAATTCCATATAAAGCTTACAGGTGTCAAGCTCCTTGGCTAAGGGAATTTCATTGCCATTATGGTTAAATTGGTTTCTAATGAGCGTAGAAAAGGTAGTCAAATACCTAATTGCTTTCGTTTCTTCTTTTTGTTGGATCAATGCTTTGATAGAGTTGAGGCAATTGAAGATAAAATGAGGGTTCATCCTAGCTCTTAGTGCCATAGCATGCAATTGTAATGCTTCACGTTCCACATCTAATTTCCATTTCTCCTGTTGTTTAATTTTTCTGATACGTAGCCTTAAGAATAAATAAATGAGTAAACCGATACTGAGCAAACAGCATACATAAAACCACCAGGTATTCCAAAAAGGTGGTGCAATGCTAATGCTGATTTGTTTGATATGGGCGCTCCATTTACCAGAGCTATTGCTTGCATTCACCATAAATGTGTACTTGCCAGCGGGTAAACTGGTATAAGAGGCTTGGTTTTGCCCACCAACCTCAATCCATTCTTTGTTTAGACCTTTTAATTGATAACGGTATTTAATTTTTTGAGGAAAATCGTACTGTGTGGATGCAAAATTAATGTTGATGAAATTTTGATGATATGATAAGTTGAGCTGTTTTATGGTTTGTACGGCTTGCGTTAACGTTTTATTGATGATATTGACGTTAGTGATTACAACTTTAGGATTAAAGTGGTCGTCAGCAATTTGTGCAGGATCAAATAAAGTGTAGCCAATAGACCCACCAAAAGCAATTAAGCCCCTAGGTAGTACCAAGTATTCGAAACTATTAAATTCATCATTGGGCAAACCGTCAATAGAAGTAAAGGACCTAATTGCTTTCGTTTGCTTGTTAAATGAAAAGACGCCTTTATTAGAGCTGCACCATAATTCGTTTTTGCCATGTGGGATAATGGCATAAATGGTATTGTTTGGCAATCCATTTTGCTTGTTGTAGCTTTTAGTAGTACCATTTTGTATGTCGTAACCAATCAATCCGTCGGCAAGTGTGCCAATCCATATCAAGTTTGACAATATAGGATCTCTTTTGATACACAGTACATTGTTTGTTGGCAACTGGTAACTAAGGTCTGTTGTTCTTTTTGTTTTCAAGTCATAACGTAGCAACTTGCTAGGCGTACTTATTAAAAAAAGATCGTCATTTATATAAATTAGCCCGTTGATAAACTCCTTTCGGTTAATTTGTACGGTTCCCTGTACGGAGTAGGATAAGTTCTTTTTATCGAATTTAAGTAAGTTGTTGTTTTGACTGATGGCCCAAAGTACCCCCGTACCGTCATGAGTTAGAAACCTTATGGATCTTTTAGTTAAATCCTTAGTGTCAGAATTTTTAAATGAAAAGCTTTTGATCTCCTTTTCATTGATCAAGACCAAGGGTAGGGATTCGAACTCTTGGAAAGCTTCGCCTATCCATAAAGAATCGCCATGTGAAGTGCTGCGACTAGAAAAAGAGGAGAGATGCTTGAGTACTGTTTTTTGAATGGCTGCTTCGGTATATCCGGCTTTTAACAGTACATCCTTTACAAAATGGTGTCTTTTCTGATAACTTGGTAGTGTTTTTCTGGTTTGGTTGTATTGACGTAGCCCATAACCGTTGGTACCTATCCAACATACACCAGATTGATCAATACATAGGCTATTTGCTTTACCTTTTTGTTCGTTAACGATCCATTTCTCTAAGGTGTAGTTGGGTTTCAATTGGTAAATAGTATTGGCTAACCCGAAATACAAGATGTCATTTTTGAGACCCAATGTGACTAAAGATTGATCTGGATCGGCAAAAAAAGGCAACTTAATCTTTTTAATTTCATTAGAAGTGGGGTTCCAAATATTGATGCCCAGCGAATCGATTACTATGATATCGCCATTTTTTTTTATGCTTACCTTGTAGTGTTCTTTTAGATTACCGTTCATGGTACGCAATTTTCCGAAAGAGTAAGATTGGTATTGGCCCGTTTTAGCAAAAGCAATACCCGTTTTGGTAAACCAGGTAAGTTTTCCTTGATAATTGGCAATGGCCACCACAGGTTCATTTAAGTTTAATTGCCGATAGGTAAAATGACGGATGCTTTTTTGTTTAGGCGAGATTTCAAATACACCACCATCATTGGCGAGCATCCAAAAATGATCCTCCATATCACTCACTAAGCTTTTAAAGTTTTGCACTTCATTTTCTAACCGCTTAAATGTGGGATTTTGGCTTAGCCTGATAATTTTTTCGGTAACAGTATTGAAGAGATCAATTTTACCATCGTCGTAGCACAGCCAAAGCCAATTTTGCTTGGTGAGAAACATGTGTAGGATAATATTGCCGCTAATGCTGTTTTTATTGGCTTTGGTATGCTGATACAATTTAAATTCTTTACCGTCGTAACGGCCAAGTCCGTTTAAGGTAGCCGTCCATAAAAAACCATTGCTGTCCTGTACAATATCGCTTACGTAAGACTGTGGTAATCCATTTTCTACGGTTAAGGTGCTAACATGATAAACAGCCTCTTGCGCAGCAATAGGTTTGCTTGCTACAGCTAACAGTATGAACACTAAGGCGTAAAACAGACGAGACATGCAATAAATATACATTCTTTGTCAGCATTAATAGTTAAAAACCACCAGTATTCAGCTCATTTTGTTCCTGTAAATCTGCCATTTGCCAAATTTTAGCAACAGTATACCAAATGATGCCGACTTAAGCACCCATGTACCTAATTTGAGGGTAGTCACTCCTTTAACTTTGAGGGTAAATCATGAAGAAGCTATTTTTATTTTGCAACCTATTTTTAGCGATATCGCTGAATACTACAATTACAAAAGCCGCCAATTTTAAAATTGCCAATGGCGATGTAGCCGCCTTTATTGCTGCCATAGAAATAGCCAATGCCAATAACCAGCCCGATACCATTTTTATGGCCTATCGAGGGACTTATACCTTTAGTACAGCACATTGGAGTGCTTCTCCTTTTAAAGCAGCCTTTGTGGTTGCGGATGATGGCTTAAATCCAATAAATAAAATAGTGATTTATGGCAATGGGTCTATCATAGAGCGAGATCTCAATGCCGCAGAGTTTAGGATCGTTAGCAATATAGGGAATCTCGAACTGAATGATTTGTACCTTAAAAATGGTCGTGTGCCTTTTGATAATGGCGCTGGAATTAGCAATGCGGGCAAGATTACTTTGAATAGATGTACATTAACAGACCACAGCGGTGCTTTTTTTGGCGGTGCTTTATATGGTGGCTTAGGTGCTTACACCAGATTGGTAAATTGTACCATTACCGCCTGTTCCGCTAGTTTTGGTTCGGCTATTTATTTTGGCGGTGCAGATGCAGACGTGATTAATTGTACCATTACTAAGAATACTTGTTGGGGCAACACAGGAAAGGTGGCGGTAGTTACTGCAACAGCTACCTTAGATATCAATTCACACATTGTGATTACAAATTCTATTATTGCCGATAATAGAGATGGGGATGGTGCCCGTAACGACGCAGGGGGTGGGCTTCGTTCTGGTAGTGGCAACCTTATTGGTGCTATACAGGATGTGAATACCACTAATTTTATCTTTTCAGACCAAACAGGTACGTCGGCTAACCCAATAGATCCGCAGTTGGGAGCCTTAGGCTATTATGGTGGCGGTTTAGTACCTACTATACCGCTGGCTTCTGCTGCAAGTCCGGCCTATGGAAAAGCTAGCGCCATGTTTGCCCCGGCACTAGATCAGATTGGTACCAACCGTTTGGGTGCGCCCAGTCGTGGAAGTATGGAATTTACACCCACCCATTTAGCCTTTTTAAAACCGAAAATGCAAGTGTTAAATGAGGGGAATCTGTTGGTAGATGGAAGTGGCGAATTCACTTTCCCAAATACACTTAACGGACAGCAGTCTGCCCTTCAAAACTTTGTGATTAAAAATAATTCCAATTCTATTTACCTCTTAAGGCTACAAACTAAACCTGTAATTATATTAACGGGTGCCGATGCCGCAGATTTTACGGTTAGCCAAGATACCATTAGAACAGAATTTGCGCCCTTGAGTGGTCATGCAATAACAGCTTTCCAAATTAAGTTTACGCCAAAGAGTTTAGGTGCAAAAACAGCTACGGTAAGTATTCCATCAAATGATATAGATCACCCTGTTTATCAGTTTGACATTACAGGGGAAGCCGTAGCTATACTACCCGTAGAGCTACTCTCTTTTAACGGCCAGCCCACAAGTAAGGGTAACCTGTTAAAATGGCAAACCCTTAGCGAAAAGGATAATGCTTTTTTTGAGGTTTGGAGAATTTACAACAATCAGCCACCAAAGCAGATTGGTAAAATTAAAGGCTCAGGTACCACTTCGGTTACCAAAACTTACCAGTTCTTAGACCAAAACCCAGCAGTGGGCATCAATTACTATGAATTGAAACAAATAGATGTAAATGGCGAGAGCAAAAGCCACGGAACCATTTCAGTAAAAAATAATTTACAGGCTGCCAATTTAAATATATACACAACAGAGAAGAGTGTAGAAGTCGATCTACTGACTTTAAAATCGGGCAAAGTCCTTTTAGCAGTTTACAACCTTAACGGCAAAAAACTGTATTCAAAGGAAACTTTCCTATACCAAGGGCAAAATAAGGTTTCTTTACCCACAACGCTAGGTACAGGAGTTTACCTGCTACAAATTAAGGGAGAAGATTTTTATCAAACCGTAAAATTTATCAAGTAGGCTAAACGGTCAGGTTGATAACTATCCGTAAATAAAAACCTTCATTTACCAATTAATGTCGGTAGTAGGCTAAATAGACGCTGCAGTTCAAGAAAACCAAAGGAATAACACATTAGCAGCCGCTATTTTTACAACGTTTTAATGATGATGAAAAAGGAAGTTTTATATGTTTTAGCCACATGGCTGTGTACTTTCAGTACGATTGTTTTACCTGCCCAAACCGTAAGCCACTTTGCGGGTAGTGGCGACATAGGCAGTACCGATGCTTTAGGGGTTTTAGCCAATTTTTATAACCCTACCGGTATTGCGGTAGATGCTAACGGAAATCTCTATGTGGCAGATTCGGATAACCATAAAATTCGTAAAATTACCCCAATAGGAGAGGTAAGCACTGTTGCTGGCACTGGCTTAGCAGGTAATGCAGATGGTATGGGAAATGTGGCTAGCTTTAATTTTCCGGCAGGGGTAGCGGTAGATCAAAATGGAAATATATACGTGGCCGATGCCCAAAACAATAAAATCCGTAAAATCAGCACAACGGGAGAGGTAACCACTCTAGCGGGTAGTGGCATTGCTGGAAGTGCGGATGACGTAGGAATAATGGCCAGTTTCAAATTCCCTTATGGCATTGCGGTAGATGCCAATGGGAATGTGTATGTGGGCGATGTAGGTAACCACAAGATTAGAAAGATTAGTGCAGGGGGCGTGGTTACCACATTAGCAGGTACAGGTTCCGAAGGCAGTGCAGATGGCAATGGTACATCGGCCAGCTTTAATTTTCCGGTGGGCATAGCTATTGGTGGTAATGGTAACCTGTACATTGCCGATATCTTTAATAACAAAATTAGAATGATCAACGCTTCGGGAGATGTGACCACCTTTGCCGGCAGTGGGGCTATGGGCAATGTGAATGGAACAGGTACTGCGGCAGTTTTCTATAGTCCAAATAGTATCAGTGTAGATGTTGATGGCAACTTCTATATCACCGAATATGATAACCATCAAGTGCGTAAGATTAGTTCTACAGGCGTGGTTACCAATTATGCCGGAAGTGGATTGGCAGGCGTTACGAATGGTATAGGTACAGCAGCTACCTTTTTTACACCCACAGGCATAGCGGTAGATGCAAATAGAAACGTTTACGTGGCCGATTATGGTAACAATAGGATACGTAAAATTACACCAGAAGCCCTTCCTATCACATTGCTTAGCTTTAAGGCTGCGGTAGCTGGTAATTATGCCAGGTTACAATGGCAAACGGCTAACGAAATAAACAATAAGGGCTTTGAGTGTTATAGAAGCAGCGACGATAAGCAATTTGTAAAAATTGGAGAGATTGCAGCTTCGGCTTTAGGTAATTACTCATTTACAGATAAGGAACCCTTAAAAGGCAATAACTATTATAAATTGTTGCAGATAGATAACGATGGTACGGCAACCAACTTAGGTATCCGAACATTAAGTTTTGGTATTTCCACGCTGGGTGTTAGGTCTTTTCCTAGTCCAATCCATGCCGAATTTACCGTGGTTAGTCCTATAGCTCAAAGTGCAACAATCATCAATCTTTCTGGACAGGTCATAGCACATTTAAAACTTGAGGCAGGTGTGAATATGTTTAATTCTTCTCTTTGGCCAACAGGTATGTATATCCTTAAAACCGCTACAGAACGAACTAGATTATTAAAAAGATAGGTAAAGGTTTTGATCATATTCGAGTAAGGAAAGGAAAGTGAGGATATAATTGAATTTACTGCATGATTATTATTTACAACTTTATGGAATAATCTGTTTTTCAATATGTTAATGTTATTTATTAGCTTTATTGCTCATTAATATAACATATACCTCATGAGTAAAAAAAATCAAATTTCGGCAGTAGTTACTAACGAGCAAGCTGCCACTATTTTGGAACAAATCAATGCTATTGACGAAGCATTAAAAAATGTGTTAGTTATTAACCTTACGGCAGAAGATAGGACCAAAATGTTAAAAATGGGCAACAAAACTTTAGCCTTTGTACAAAAGACGCTGGACTATGCAGAACAGAATGAATTGCTAAGGCCTTCATTTTTAGACTTGTCCGAAGCTAAAAAAGATTATGATTTAGCAGCAATTTTGATGACCCTCAGACAAAGGCTTTCAGTCTTAATAAGGGCCATAGAAGATGCAGAAATGGTGGCTGGCGGCGAAGCCTACAATGCGGCACTCATTTTCTATAATTCTGTTAAAGGAGCTGCAAGGTCTAACATAGCAGGTTCGCAGGTAATAGAGGATGATTTAAGGCAGCGTTTCCCAAGAAAAAGAATCGAACGAAAGCAAAATAATTAACTAGTAACTAATAGAAGAGGGTCCCGATTAATCGGGACCTTTTTCATTGGGGCTTATTACTTAACCATATATACTCAGCATTTGATCATAATTTCTAAAAGCTCAGATGATGAACCTCAAAGGTAGAATGTTCTGCCTCCGAGCTAGGAAGATGAACCTCAAAGGTAGGATATTGTACCTCTGAGCTAGGATGATGAACCTCAAAGGTAGGATGTTCTGCCTCCGAGCTAGGAAGATGAACCTCAAAGGTAGGATATTGTACCTCTGAGCTAGGATGATGAACCTAAAAGGTAGGATGTTCTGCCTCTGAGCTAGGAAGATGTACCTAAAAGGTAGGATATTCTACCTCTGAGCTAGGAAGATGAACCTAAAAAGTAGGATACTGTACATCTAAGCTAGGATATTGAACCTAAAAGCTAAGATTTTCTTTAGGTAAGGGTCAATCTTGATAAGTTTTAATAAAGAGAGCTAAAGCCCAGTCTGGTGATAGTAGTAAAGAGTAGAGAAATTAGACCTCATTAAAAAAGGGACGAGGCTTACAAACGAAGCCCCATCCCCATCTAAATTAACGCTCTCGAGATAAAGGTAGGTATTAAGTTCTATACTGCAATCAGGTATCGGTATTATAGCTTTTTGTATCGGTGAATAGGTCATAAGTGTTCGGAAGATTAGAAACTGGATAGATTGCTTCACTCTAGGCTTTAGCCAAGCGCTTCCGTTCGCAATGACGCTACTATTCTCGTCATTGCGAGGAGAGTAGCGACAGCCTGCTCCGAATATCGGAGCGGCAATCTATCATGTTAAACCTATAATTTGCATCTTCCGAACAGCTGTGGTGAATAGGTAAAGACCAATGTTATTAAAGTTCAAGTTAGTTCTAAAGTGTCCTGTCATGTCGAGGCTACAGCCTGCCCCGAATCTTCGGGGAGATATCTATTATGTAAGTTTAAAGTAGATTTACTTCATAGTTGCTTTGCGGTCCTCGTTACCGATTTCCTGTTTAGTTTAATTGGCAATATAGATTGCTTCACTCCGGAGCAGAACCTCCGCTTCAGCTTGCAACGACGGGTTAAAATCCAAAACTCCCATTAAATAAAATACCCTTGAATGGTGCAAGTCTTGTACTTTTGATTTTAGGAAAGCCTATCAGCACAGTAGGCAGATAAGGTATAAGATTTAACAGGTAATTAAACAAAATGGCAATACCGAAAGACAAAGACGAATTAGTAAAAGCAATCGTAGACAACTATAAGAAGTTGACAATTGAACTTTCAAGTATTCCCATTGATTTGACAACTCAAAAAGAGCTTGAGGGACACTCAAAGAATTCACTAATGAGTATCAATAATCTTATCGCTTACCTTGTTGGCTGGGGACAGTTGGTTTTGAAATGGAACGACAAAAAAAGCAAAGGATTAGCAGTTGACTTTCCCGAAACAGGCTTTAAGTGGAACGAACTCGGATTACTTGCGCAAAAGTTTTACAGCGACTATGAAGCTGATCACTTCAACACACTCAATACAAAACTTGACCAAACAGTCAACGAGATCCTAAAATTAATTGAAGGGAAAACGAATATAGAATTATATGAAACCGCTTGGTACGAGAAATGGACTTTGGGGAGAATGATACAGTTCAATACTTCATCGCCTTTTAAGAACGCAAGAGACAGAATTAGGAAATGGAAAAAAGTAAGGCAACTGAAATAGCCAAGCCGATTAATAACTAAACCAGGGAGGAGAGCCCTGTCATAAAAAAGGGACGGGGCCCACTAACGAAGCCCCATCCCCATCTAAATTAACGCTCTCGAGATAAAGGTAGGCATTAAGTTAGATACTGCAATTAAGTATCGGTATTACAGCTTTTTGTATCGGTGAATAGGTAAGTTTGGGGGTAGAACCCAATTGGTTTACCGTTCAGCTAGCATTTTTTTCCTTTGCTGATTATATTTCCTTCTTTATTAAGAACTGTTGTGTAATCCTCATTATAGGTACTGCTTGTTACGCCAAGTGCTTCAAGCAGATGATTCGCTTTTTGTCTTGTTGCTAACCAGATTTCGTGATTGTCAATAAAATTCCAGTCCCAAATTTCTGTTGGTATCTCGTCGACCTCTTCTTTGAATGACAACAGTTTGCCTTTTAACGAATCATCAATTAAACCAACTCTGAAAACTGTCTCGAAACAAACTGGTGTAAAAGCATATTCAAGTTCTTCATACAGTTCAGTCAATGGGTCTATTAATATTGGAGCCATTTCGTCAAGCTTTACCGTATCATAGGTATATAGAATAATCGAATTGATGATATTGGTGTAATAGAAGTCAACATGTTTGTCGTATTCAATTTCTTCCTTATTTAAAGGTGGATTGTCTATCGGTAAAGTTTTACTTCCAAATATTGATTTCCAATTGAACTTCATTGTCGTCTTTAAAATAAAGCCACTGTTAGTGGCTGGTTTTTATGCTAATTGTTATTTTGCCTTTCGTCTATTTCTTATTTCAAGCCAAATGTTGGGAGTTAATGAAAAAAACAATGTAACGATGAATATTTTTATGTAATTGATGTCGTGGTAAGAAAGAATTCTCTTTCCCTCGTTACAAGCTGTACATTCAATGAGCTTCATATTTGCATCTATGTAACAGACTAGAAAAAAAGATGAAATCAGAAATATTAAAGTTAGAAAGAAATTGAGGAAACGTTGCTTTGGAGATTGTCGGGCGAACAGATAAAGAAGAATTCCAAAGTATAACCCAAATAATATGATAAATGAAACACTAAAAAAATGTAACTCAAATTTGGGTACGAGAAAGCTAATTTTGTTGTTCGTTAAACTTGTGTAAAGATATCTAACGAATTGATGGAGTTTATCTTCCGAAAGTATTCCAATTGCCAGACCAAGGATAAACGCACCGAAATATTTTAAACTTGCCTTTAATTTTTTCACTGTCTTTTAATATTAACCTTAGTTTTGAGCCTTCACCCGTCATTGCGAGGTGCGAAGCAATCTTACACCTATTGCTAGATCATCACTAGTATAATTGATACTGTTCCATTCTGTCATTGACCACATTATAAGCAAAGCTCTCCCGTCTTTCGCTACTTTGATTTGGGTCAGCACCTGCTTTGATCAATTCACTAAACACACTTCTTAATTGCTGTAATAATATGCCATTGTTAAGGTCGGCATCTGGATGATTTAACATTTGTCTAGCATCCATTAACGCTCTATTTAAGCAATTGTTGCCATAGCTGTCAACTGCCTTAGGGTCAGCTTTTTTATTGAGCAATGTCTTTAAAAGTTTGAATGCTGTGTCAAATTGAAACGTGTTTTTTTGTAGTGTATACGAGCTGAAAATTGTCGCTCTGATGCAGTCGTGTAAAACTGGTGCTTTCCATTCATTAACGTCAGAGACATCAATAAAATTAACGTCTGCCCCCTGCTCAATTAAATATGTCGCAATATCAAAGTTTGCAGTTTTAAAGGCTACTTGAAGACCTGATTGACCGTCATCTTTTTTAGGCGGTGCAAAATTAGTTGCATTTAAATACGCGTTATCACTTAAAACAAGTGCTGTTACTTTTTGTAAATCTCTGTTTCTGATGGCTTGAAAAAATGTTTTGATATCTGTCTTTTTCATATGCGTTAGGAGGTTACTGTATAAAGTGACTCACAAAGGTTTGTGTATTGCAAATATCCAATCGAAAAGCCTATGCTGATCTTTTATGATTAGTGTTTTTATTTTATTCTATTCAATTCTGTGGCGTTGTAAAGACCTCCAATTGCTTCAAATACTTCGTCTTGATTTACTTTATCTGTCCAACCTTTTTTAGCAAGTTCATTTCTAACTTCTTCTTCTGTTTTTTCTTTCAAGAAATGGTAATATGCAAAATCAACAACTTCGGCCGGAACTCTTTCAATTGCGTATTTCGTCAAAACTGAAATAATTTTCAAGTAAACGAAAAGTCCCGTTAAGCCCAGTTGTAAAATCCAGCTAATCACTAAACCTATCCAACCAGTATTAAGATTTTTGATCATCAATCCTTGTGAAAATCTTAATTTTAGAAATTCCAGAAATCCAATTCTATCATAATTATTCTCATTCAAAATGATCTCATATTGGAAATATTGGTTTGATATATAAATCAGAATGATCATTCCAGCTAATAGATATTGCAGTTTATTAAAGTTGGTGAAATTTGAAAGCTTGATTAATTGTTTCATGGCAAGGGCAATAACAGTTGCTACCAAAAACTCAAATAAGAAAATAATGTACATTCCTTTCAGGGAAATAAAAGCCAATACAGCTCCAAGAATTAAAGAGACAATAAGCCCACCAATAATGGGAATTGTAATGTTTGGCGATTTTACTTGGCTTGGTTGTGGCAAAGTTTCAGGGATGATATAATCGTCCCAATTATTTTTCTTTTCAATTTCTTTTTCAAGTTCATTTAACGACTGTCTGTCGAAAGTCTTTAAAGTTTCATCAAAAGCATAAATAAATAACTTTACCCTTTTTGAGTTTCTTCCCATGTCCCACATTTCATTACCCAAACTCTCACTTTTTACAACAACATTGCCGTATTCATAACTTGCTGTAATGGCTTCTGTCCAACGTTCTATACCTAAGCTTTTTTCTTTTCGTTTGGCTTCTATATTTTTCTCGTCCTTGTATATTAAATCCCAACCAAGTTTTTCAACTGCTTTTTCTGCAATGGCGACAAAAACAGTATTATTTACGCTTGTACTAAATTCCTCTTTGTATTTAGGGGTGAAATTTACGCTATGTTTTTTCGTAATTGTTTTTTCGTAATTTTTAAAAATGTCGTCCATTCTTTTTCTGTAAGGTTGTGTCTCTGAAATATTTCTGCTACAATATACTGTACGAATATATAAATTCAACTATACAAAATAGGTATAATGATTACATGAAAAAAGGTGTATTCCGTTTACGATATTATCAAATGAAATAGCTATTCAAATTGTGATTTTTATGCTTCGTAAATTGATCGCTCGTCTTTAACTTCTGCTTATTCCCTAATAGGTAATTGCATCGTGTCTACGTCGTATCTTGGTCGTCTCGGCATCGGGAAAAACACAAACAGTTCTCGACGGTTTCCCGAAGCTTTCCCGAACACTTCCCGAAGCAGACACGATGCCTTCCCGAACAAGAGTCGAAGAAACCCCGAAGAAGAGTCGAACATTTCCCGAAGAAAATGAATTTTTTACGATATGATAAATGCTATATCCAATTATTCTTAATGGCTATTTTTACCGCCTGCGATCTTGAAGTGATGTCCGTAGAGAGTGTAGATTATTCCAAAACTGGCCACACCTAACGTCGCATACTAGCACTGATTTTCGCTAAAGTGTCCAATCTGCTGATTTTAAGTGGATTTAAGGCTGTCTAAATGTGTTCTGGAACAAGGTTTGTTGTTTGATGATAGAAATCAATTCTTGTTGTAGTAAACACGGCTTTAAAAGAAATCAAACTTGGACATCTGATCCGTTTTTCAGGCTGCTATCCATTGGGTACTTTGGGTAGCTCGTAAGTGTTTTTGCGCAAAGGCAGCCTTTCTTTAGGATTACGGATGAAGGGGGGTAATAGAGGGGCTACAAGAAACTGGTGTTCTCTGAGAGGATCTGTGCGGTAAGCTTCAGACTGCTAATCCATAGTGCTGCTGAACAGTTTGGAACGTACAGGGATGGATAGTATTTCCGAAATACACACTTTGATGTTAAGAGCATTAATTGTGATGCCCTAGCTCAATTTGGCGGTTCTTTGCATTGTCTAAGCTTCACTTATTAATCCTTTCGGTCGTAAAGAGATTTCGAAAATTCTTAAAAAAAAAACAAGTTTTAGCTCAGAATCTAAATTCAAACTATGTATGTTTAATAAAATAAATTTTATATGAGCTTAATAATTTTAGCAGTTGAAACGAGACCATTAATAGACCCTACAGTAACAGCGGCAGCATTTGCAACTTTAATATCTAGCGGTGTCGCTACTACGGTAGCTTTATTGATTAATAAAGGAAATGCATTAAAGAGTTTAAATGATCAATTTGATAATATTTTAAAAATTTCTGTTCAGTATCCATATCTGGAAAGTCCAAAATTTTGTTCGGAGTGGAACGAAAATAAAGATTCTGATGAAGAAAAGATAGAAGAAAAGATATTGAGATATGAAATGTACTGCACATTAGTATTTAACTACTTAGAGCGACTATGTAAATTTTATAATTACAATGAAAAAAAAATAAACAATCATCTAAATATGAAGGATTGGATATTGACGCACAAAGATTGCTGGTTAAATCCTACTATACCTAATGAAAATGATGGATATGATGATAGATTAAAAAAACTTATATTTAAATACATTAATTGAATATGATAAGAAGGGCATTAATTGTTTATTGCGATAATACTTATAGCGGCGCTCTGCCTGGGCCTGAAAAAGATAAAGATAACTTCGTTAGATTTTTAAAAACGAATTTAGGAGGACAATGGTATGATGACGAGATTAAGTCTTTAAGAAATCCTACGAAAATTCAGCTTCAACAAGCAATAGATATCTTTTTAAGTGGCGCAGATTATACTTTTACAATATTTAGTGGGCATGGATGTATAAATACTTCTCATAATAACCTTCAATATTGCGAGTTATCAGATGGAGAGGTATCCATTAATAAGTTTAAAACCAATGCCAAAAGACAAACGTTGATAATTGATTCTTGCAGAGGTTTAGAAGCATTTGAATCTTCAGAAATTATTAAGTCAATTTTAGAAACTAAAATGTTTACGAAGGGGTTGTCTACAAGGCATATCTTTGAATCAGAAACAATGTCTTGTGAAGTTGGATGGAGCATTCTTTATTCGGCAAGCGAAGACGAATCTTCTAGAGATAGCAAAGATGGTGGTGTTTATTTATTATCACTATTAGCGGTAGCAGAGTTATGGGGAGAAAAATTTAATTCTGAATTGAGTTTGCCTCTAGACAAAGCTCATGAGCTGGCTACTAAATATCTTAAAGAAAATTTCCCAACTATTCAGCAACCTTTTATTGAACCAGAAAAAAGGTTGAAATTTTTTCCATTTGCTGTTAAGAATAAAAGGCTAATTAGTTAGATGTTCTTCTTTATTAAGAATTGTATGGTATCTTGTATGGGAAAAAAAGAAATCCGCGAGATTTTTAAAATTTCGCGGATTTTTAATGGATTTTGTGGAGCTGAAGGGAGTCGAACCCTTGTCCAGTTGTGTGATAAATTATGCTTTCTACGTGCTTATTTTCCAATTGGTTTTAGAGATGCGTCGGGCTGGAAACCGACCTTGACAACATCCTTAGATACTTTGTTTCGCAATTGCATCGTACCTCTACAAAAGCTAGCATGGTTATATCGATGCCTCTGATGCTAACCTAACTATGCGGCAGTTAGCGAGACAAAAGCTTGCGTAATTCTAAATTAGGCAGCTAAGGCGTAGTTATTTTCGCCAATTATTGTTTTGAACGTTCTCTTTAAAGTGCTCGCCGTACAACGCACTGCATGCTTACATATTCAGCGCCACCCTGTCAAATCCAGGAACAGCCCCATTTTTAGTGATCAGTTATTAGTGGTTAGGTATCAGTAAATTGATATTGACCATAACTGAGGTACAAAAGTACAAATAAAATGCCAATAATTAGCAGTAATCAGGTATTAGCGGTCAGGAGTCAGTAGTTGATTTAAAAAAAACTAATGCTTAACCACTGATACCTAATACCTGACAACTAATTAAACTCTTCCCGGATATTGTTGCAATGCCAGCTCTAGACAATCCATCGCTGCATTTAAGTCATCAACGTTTAGTACATAAGCCATACGCACTTGGTTTTTGCCAGAACCTGCTGTAGAGTAGAAGCCTGTAGCAGGAGCCATCATTACTGTTGAATTGTTATGTTCAAAGCCTTCTAAGATCCACTGACAGAATTTATCTGCATCGTCAATTGGAAATTTAGCCACCACATAAAATGCACCACCTGGATTAGGACAAAACACACCGTCGATGCTGTTTAATCTTTTAACCAAAGTATCTCTACGTAAAGTATATTCTTTGTTTACCGCTTCGAAATAGCTATCAGGTGTATCTACGGCAGCTGCACCAGCAATTTGTTCTACCATACCTGGACTTAAGCGAGCCTGTGCAAACTTTAATCCAGAAGCAATAACTTGTTTGTTTTTAGTAATTAAACATCCTAAACGAGCGCCGCAAGCACTATAACGTTTAGAAACGGTATCCATAATCACTACGTTCTCGTCCAATCCATCTAAGTGCATAGGAGAAATAAACTCACGCCCATCATAACAGAACTCACGGTAAGCTTCATCAGAGAATAAGAACAAGTCATATTTAAGGCAAAGTGCCTTTAATGCTTCTAACTCTTCTTTAGAATATAAATAACCTGTTGGATTATTTGGGTTGCAGATGATAATGGCTTTGGTTTTCGCTGTAATTAATTTCTCAAATTCAGCAATAGGGGGTAAGGCAAAACCATTATCAATGTAAGATAAAATAGGTTTTACTACCACATTACTCATACAGGCAAAACCGTTATAGTTTGCGTAGAAAGGTTCGGGAATAATAATTTCATCACCTTCGTTAACGCAAGTCTGCATGGCAATAGTAATGGCTTCAGAGCCACCAACAGTTACCAAGATATTTTCTGGTGTAATGTTATAACCAAGTTTATTGTAATATTCAGTTAGCTTTTTCCTATAAGCCAAAGTACCTTCAGAAGGTGTATACGCCCAAACATTAAAATCAATGTTTTTAACGGCATTTAGCATTCCCTCTGGAGTTTCAATATCTGGTTGGCCGATATTTAAGTGGTAAACTTTTTTGCCATCAGCTTTAGCTTTATCGGCAAAAGGAGTAAGTTTTCTGATTGGTGAGGCGGGCATTTGGAGCCCTTTTTCTGATATTTTTGGCATGGGGCAAAAATATAAAAACCCCGTTGCAATAACGAGGTTTTCATTTATTTATTTTTTTGTTTTCAATGATGATGATGAGCGCTTTACATCTCGGTATCATTAAAGAACATTCATTAGTAACTAATGCCTATTTAGTTGCACTTGCTACGGTTTCTCCTTTAATATAAAGCACCTTAGTGGTAGTTCTGGCATTTGACGTTACGGTTACTGCCATATTGAAAGGAAGTGGTGAACCAGATTTTTTTACTGTAACTTTTATGAAACCTTTTTCACCTTTTTTTACTGGAGTTTGCGTATACTCACCTACTGTACAACCACAAGTTGGCTCTACTTTAGAAATGATTAAAGGGGCATCTCCTTCGTTGGTAAAATTGAAAGTGTAGCTCACTGCTTGGTCTAGTTTAATCTTTCCAAAGTCGTGAGTTTCAGTCTCAAATTTAAATTCTGCGGGCTTGGCTTGAGCATTAGCTGCAAAGCTTAATCCTACTACAGTTACTAATAACAAAAATAGCTTTTTCATTTGCGTTGATTTTACTTTAGTGTATAACAAATTTATGTGTTTTATAGTTTAAAACAAAAAGTATTCCAAATATTATTTGCCCATATTCGTAAGTCAAAGTTAGAAAGAATTGTATCTTTGCGACTTAACCAACTTGTAGCTTATGAGATCAGCCGAGAAAGTTGTTGCCAATGAAATTGATGCTTCAGAACTAAGTTTTGATGCTTTTAAAGCCATAGTAATTGACGATTACAAAATTGCTGTAGAAAGCCGTCAGGCGAGTTTACTAGGGCGTAAAGAGGTACTTACAGGTAAAGCCAAATTCGGTATATTCGGAGATGGAAAGGAAGTGCCGCAGTTAGCCATGGCCAAGGTGTTTAAAAATGGCGATTGGCGTGCCGGATATTACAGGGATCAAACTTTTGCTTTTGCCACGGGCATATCCACGATCAAGGAGTTTTTTGCTCAATTATACGCTAATCCAGATGTTAAAGCAGATCCCGCTTCGGCTGGAAGGCAAATGAATAGCCATTTTTCTACACGTTCGTTAAATGACGATGGTACTTGGCGTGATCAAACGGAAGTTAAAAATAGTTCTGCAGATATATCTACTACCGGCGGGCAAATGGCTCGTTTGGTTGGTTTAGCTTATGCATCTAAATTATATAGACAAAATAAAGACTTAGAATATCTTAAGCATTTTTCTGTAAAGGGTAATGAGGTCGCTTTTGGTACTATAGGTAATGGCTCCACTTCTGAAGGAGTATTTTTTGAAGCCTTTAACGCGGCAGGTGTTTTACAGATACCTATGGCTATTTCTGTTTGGGATGATGGCTATGGCATATCTGTTCCTGCAAAATATCAAACCACCAAAGAAGATATTTCCGAAGTGCTTAAAGGATTTCAACGTGAGGAAGGAACAAATGGTTATGAAATCTTCAAAGTAAAAGGCTGGGATTATCCCGCTTTATGCGAAACCTACTTAAAGGCAATTGAAGTTTGTAGAAATGAGCACGTACCCGTTTTAATTCATGTTACCGAAGTTACTCAACCGCAGGGGCATTCTACATCGGGTTCTCATGAACGTTACAAAAGCAAAGAGCGTTTGGCGTGGGAGAAGGAACACGACTGCATTTTAAAGATGCGTGATTGGATGATCGAATCGGCCATTGCAACTAAAGAAGAGTTGGATGAATTGGAAGAGACGGCAAAAAAGCACGTGCGAGAGATACAGAAAGAAGCTTGGAACGAATTTTTAGATACCATTAAACAAGAGCAGGCAGATGTAGTGAGGATGATTAATAATATGGCTGACGGTAATGCAGCTTTGGTGAAAATTGCGGCCCAATTAGCTTCTACACATGACGCATTACGTAAAGAAGTAGTTTCTGCTGCTAGAAAGGCGATTAGACAAAGTGTAGATTCTTCTTCCACAGATAGAAATGTATTGATCAATTGGTATGAAGAGAAAACCAAGGTGTATGCAGAGCTATACAACTCTAAACTATATACGGATGGAGTAGAAAGTCCATTTAATGTTTCTGAAGTGATCGCACAATACAATGAGCAGTCTAAAATGTTAGATGGTCGAGAGATTTTGAATGCTTGTTTCGACGCTAATTTTGCTAGAGATGCTAGACTAGTAGCTTTCGGCGAAGATTTAGGTGCAATAGGTGACGTAAATCAGGGTTTTGCTGGCTTACAGGCAAAATATGGCGAAATAAGAATAACTGATATGGGTATTAGAGAATCTACTATTGTAGGTCAGGGAATTGGATTAGCCATGAGAGGTTTAAAGCCAATCGCCGAAATTCAGTACCTAGATTATCTTTTGTATGCGTTAAATGTGCTTAGTGATGATTTGGCGACTTTGTCTTACCGTACAAAAGCAGGACAAAAAGCACCTTTAATTATCAGGAGCAGAGGGCATAGACTTGAAGGTATTTGGCATTCTGGTTCACCAATGGGAATGATTTTAGGTTGTCTACGCGGATTGCACATTTGTGTGCCACGTAATATGACGCAAGCGGCAGGAATGTATAACACGTTGTTTAGGTCTGATGAACCAGCTTTGGTAATTGAGTGCTTAAATGGTTATCGCCTTAAAGAAAAATTACCTGATAACGTAGGAGAGTTTACTGTTCCTTTAGGTAAAGCAGAAATAATTAGAGAAGGTGCAGATATTACAGTAGTAAGTTATGGCTCTACGCTAAGATTGGTAGAAGAAGCTGCCGAAGAGTTAGAGGGCTTTGGAATTTCTATTGAGATCATAGATGTACAAACCTTAATGCCTTTTGATTTAGAGCATCTAAATGCAAAGTCGCTACAGAAAACAAATAAATTGTTAGTGATAGACGAAGATGTTCCGGGTGGTGCAAGTGCTTTTATCCTACAGCAAATTTTAGAAGAGCAAAAGGGTTATTACTTGTTGGATAGCAAGCCTCAAACTTTGACTGCAAAAGCGCATCGACCTCCTTACGGCTCAGATGGTGATTATTTCTCTAAACCTTCAGTAGATGATATCATAGAGGCCGCTTATGGAATGATGAATGAAACTAATCCAGATAGGCATCCGAAACTGTATTGATCTAAAGTTTAAGTTATTTTTATATTAAGGCGATGTTTTATCGCCTTTTTTGCTTTCTAAGGTCTGTCTTTCTGTATATTAGGAGCTAAAACTAATTTCTTTTCCACTCTAGATGAAATTGCACTTACCTCTTGTATTCCTTTTTCTTATTTGCACTCATCTGGCTTGGTCACAAGGAAGTAATCTCGATAAAAAGATAGATAGTTTATTAGCACTGAACATCAGTTACAAAATAGAAGATTCTTTAAGGCTTACACGTTACAACCAACTATATCGAAATTACATGAAATTGGCCAATACAACAGCTGCCAATAATTATGTTGATCAAACTATTCTGCTTGCAAAAAAGCTAAACAAACCTGTTTTTATTGCTGATGCTTATTTCAGGACTGGCTTTTATCATCATACGCATAGTAGGTATTTTTTAGCTGAAGAATACTATAAAAGAGCCTTAGAAAAATATGGAGAACTGAACAACAAAGAATGGCTAGGTGGTATTTATCAAAATCTAAGTGCCATGTATGCCAATATTCCAGATTATTCAAAGGCATTAGATGCTAATTTTAAAGCAGTAAATATTTTTACAGAGATTAAGGATGTAGAAAGTGTGGCAAGTTGTTATGTCAATATAGCAAGTATTTACAGCGGATTAAATCAACACTACAGTGCTATTCAATATTTAGATAAAGCATTGAAAATCTTTTTAAACAGTAATGGAAATGAATATGGTATTGCTTTATGCTATGTTAATTTAGGTGATGCTTATTTTGAAGCAAATGATGAAGAATTGAAAAAGGTGCCAATAAATAAATCAGAAAAATATAACAAATCGTTGTGGAATCTTGAACAGTCTTTAAAATACGCAGAAAAAATTGATAATAACTTTTCTTTACTCGCCAGTATTAATCAGACCAAAGGAAATATATTTAATGCTATTGGGAAAAAGGACTTAGCCGAAGAAAGTTATAATAGGTCTGTAGACTATTATAGCAAAACGTCTGCTAAGAAAGAATATGCAACTGGTTTATTAAGCTTAGCTAATTTTTACATTGCAGAAAATCAGTATATTAAAGCGGAGCCGCTGGTTACAGAAGCTATTCAAATTGGTAATCAGAATAAAATTCCGAGCTTGCAGAGAGATGGATATATGGCATCAACCACTTTAAATGAAAAGCAGGGAAGATATAATGATGCCTTAAGGAATTTTAAGGACTACATTTTGTTTAAGGAACAGATTTTTAACGAAGAAAAAGAAAGAGAGATTACTCGTAAGCAAATGCAACTCGATTTCTCTATAAAGGAAAGGGATTATCAAACTAAACAACAACTTACAGATTTAGAGCTAGATAAACAGTTGTTGCTAGTGAAAAGAAGGCAACAAGAATTGTTATTGAAACAACAAGAATTGGCACTTAGCGATAAAGAAAAAAACATTCAGCGTTTAAACTTTCTGCAAGAACAGGCAGCTTTAGAAAATGATAAACTACAGAAAGAAAATCAATTAAGACAGGAAAAGTTAAGTGCTAAATTGCAGCAAGAGCAAGCTGGTCAGCAACTTTTGGTAAAAGAGAATAAGATAAAGCTAAACAGAAATTTTTCTATCTTCTTTGGCATGTTGGCCGTGGTGTTACTGGTGGCAGCAACTTTCGTATATCTGGCGCAACGTAAAACCGCAAAACTTAATAAGCTAGTATTGGTGCAAAAGGAAGAGCTTGAAAAACTGGGCAGAGTTAAAGACCGAATTTTTAGTGTAGTTAGCCATGATATGCGTGCACCAGTAAATTCCCTTATGGCATTTATCAATTTGCTTGAAAATGGAAATGTGAGTGAAGAAAAATTGAAAAGATACTCTGCAAACCTCAAAAACTCATTAGGTTATACTTCAAATATGATGGAAAATTTGCTCAATTGGGCTTCTAGTCAATTAGAAGGTTACAAACCTGTAATTGAGAAAATTGATGTATTAGAATGCTTAACTGAAGTTATTGATACGCAAGATATTAATGCTGGTCAAAAAAATATCGCCATTAATAACCAAATTCCTGCAAATTTAATGTGTAGAGCAGATTGTGATATGTTGAGTTTAGTTGTTAGAAATCTATTAAGTAACGCGGTCAAGTTTACTCCAGTAGGAGGTACTATTGACATTATTGGAACTATAAATGAGACGACAGCAGAAATAACAATAAGAGACTCTGGTGTGGGGATGGACGAAGAAGAAGTGGCCCGCTTTAATAACACACAACATTATGGCGTAAACAAAACTACCCTAGGTACCAATAGCGAAAAAGGTACAGGTATTGGACTCTCACTATGTAAAACATTTATCCATTTAATGAATGGAAGTTTGTTTTTGAAAAGTAGGCCTGCCAATGGTAGTGCCTTTACGATTCGATTGCCAAAATAAAACTGTTATTTGGGCTTTGATATACCCGTTTCTAACTTTCGTATACTAAAAGCGTGTCTTCATCGACTATCCAAAAATGACTTGGAGTATTCGGCTATATTTGGGTATTCCTTTAAAGAACGAAAAGTACGCTCAATGAAATATTTTAATAATAAAAAGTTTTGGAGTTTTCTAGCTAATTTCTCAGCTTATGTTTATCGTGACATTGTAAAGCAGAGTAGGTTTGTTAAGGGACTTAAGTAGTTGTTTTTTTAATACTTCTAACCAATGTTTTATTATTGATAAGTGCCAGAATTTGTTCTCTATAAGATTGACTTAAAGGAACCTTAAAGTCGTTTGCTAATATGATTTCGTGTTGATAGATACTAACGATTTTATTGAAATTAACAATGTATTGTTTGTGGATCCTAAAATAATAGTTTGGAAGTTGGTGCTCCAAATTTTTTAGGTTAATTAAAGTGATATGCACGCCGTCAGGGGTAAAGAGTTTGGAGAAATCTCCCAGGCTTTCAATATAAACTATTTCATCATAGTTTAGGCGTGTATATCCTTTTGTCTCCCTTATGAAGAAGATACCATCTTCGTTAACTGCATTTTCCCTCGACGTTTGTTTGGTTTTATCTTTTAATTCTAGATAATCTGTAGCCTTTGTAACTGATTTTAACAGTCGTTCCATACTCACCGGTTTGGCAATAAAATCTAGCGCATCTAATTCAAAACTTTCTACTGCGTGTTCTAAATATGAGGTAACGAATATAAATATAGGAGGGTTTTTGATGCTCTTTAACAATTCTATCCCAGAGATATCTGGCATATCAATATCAGAAAAAACGATATCTATTGATGTGCTTTTTAAAACTTCTAGTGCTTGCAGGGAATTTTCACAAGCTGCGATAATGTTTAATTGATTAAACTTTGTCAAATAGCTTTCAATTAGATCTCTTTCTATTTCGTTATCATCTATAATTAAACAGTTGTATTTCATAATTTGCTAAATATATAGCATTTATAGAGAATTTTGATCGTTTTTTAAAAGAGGTGAAGGATTTGACTTATTAATCTTCCAAAAATGAGCTGAGCTGCTCTTCTGCATCTTTTTTGTCTTTTCCACGATTTGATTTGTTGATTGTCTTTATCATTTCGTTCTTAAACTCTTTATTTCTCATGGTATGTTGAAGTGCCAAATCAACCATAAGTCTAATGATAATTAAAAGCACTGCAGAAACTACGGATGCGTTAAAAATAATAAAACCAAATCCTGTTAAAATGGTAACCAATTGCTGTATGAAAATACGCAGATAAGGCTGCATAAATAGGCTATCTACCGTTTGGGTTAGGTAACGTTTTGGTATAAAGAAATTTTGAAGAGCCATAGCTATCTTGGTTAGGGCTATACTTAGCACAGCCATCCACATGCCTGGTTGGTTTAAAACTACAGCGTAGTTTTCTAAAATGTTAAAACTATCTTTTATATCGTTTATGTGTTCATCAAAAAAAGTGAAGACAAATACCGATTGTATAGCAACAAAGAAAAAATAGTGGAAAGCAAAAAACGGAATGCTGATGATTTTGCTACGATCATGTTTGCCCGTTTTTGTTGTTGCACTGGTGCTAAAAAGAAAAGTTGTGGATAGCTTTACAATGTGGATAAAGCCGATAATAATGGTTTCGAAAAAATAGGTGAATAGAATGGTTTCTGGAGGCCAATTAAATACGAAAAGTCCGCAAAGCATAATGATGGCCATTGACCAAGTGAAAAGGTTTTTCGAATTTGGATAAAGCCAAGACAGCTTAGTTGGTGCCCCCTGATTTAACAGCATATTTTAGACTACTTTTTACTCAATTCCATCCTTAATTTGTAGACCAATTGATCGGTGTTAGACTGTGGATAATATTGTTCTATGACCATACGTTTTCCAGAGAACTCCTGTATGGTATAAGCAATATCGCAGTCTATTCCTTGGCATTTATAGTTAGGGAAAATCATTCTTTTACCTTCTTCTGATATGAAAATTACACCGCCGCTAATATTAGAAGTTGGTGTTCCGGTATAAGAAAAATCATAGTCAACGATACTTTTTGTAGATGATGTGCTGTAGAAACGCCAATATCCAACATTCTTTTCGTCTTTGGTAATAATTTCCGAGCCATCAGATTTGATTTCTGAACGACGATAAACGTCAATATTCCATTCGCCCAGCATTTTGTCGCCAATGCGATAGCTTTCTTTTTTACAGCCAAGGTTATTAAGCAACAGGCTGATTGCTAAAAGATAAAAATGTATTTTTCTCATTAGTTATTTCTTTCGTTATTCAATCATTGCTTGCCAAGCGGAATCATAAATTCAATGCCCAAGCTTACTCTCATACCTACGAATTCTTTTTGGCCAATATTGTTGGTGTCGTCGTAAGTGGTATTTGAATTTACCCATTGCTTAAAATCTTTTGGAAATTCGCTGCTTCGGTAACGGTTGGTGTCAAAATCCATGAGTACACTTTCACTACTGCTAAATAGAGCAGAGCCATAAGTTACACGTAATGGAATGTAGAATTTCCAGAGCTTTAGACCTATAGAACCTCCCAGATCTGTGGTAAAAGAGGGCGCTTTGTAATGTCCAGTGATATCATTCTCATAGCCTAAACTTTTATTTCCATTGGCGTAAACTTTCCATACCTCTATAGAGTTTGTTCTTATGCCCATTCCAAATACACCATTAATTACCACTACACCTCCAATATTATAGCCTAGTTCGAATATAAAATCGTGATTTTTTGCTTTGTAGTTCAATTCGTAGCCCGATTTCTGCGCTAGTGTGGTGTAATTATCGTAACCGTTTTTACTGTACATATAAATCATGGCTAGGTTAAAGCCACTTTTTCCCATTAACCTGTAACCACCACTAAAATTTATACCTTGCATATTATTAGGGAAGTCGCTTAACGGTTTGAAACCATTGGCCTGGTAATAGTTATTGAAGGTACTTACAAAGTTGTTTAGCTTAGCTGTTTTAATACTGTGCTGAGTACCGCCTACGCCAATAACAAAATGGTGTTGGGCGTATGCGATGATGCAGCATAACTGTAGCCATACCATTAATAGTAGTTTTTTGATCATTTCGATAATGCTTTGATGGGCAACAATAAAAGTCGATAGTATCAAGATGTTCTTCAATACCAATAATTACGGATTTACACCTGTTATGTTAAAAAAATGTAAGCCGCTATGATGAAAACTGTTTGAAATTCTTACTTTAGGATTTAAGAATAGGCGATTTTAAAATAAGATTGTATAAATTATTCGCTTCTCGGCGGTCTTTGTTGCCTTTTTTTACCTCTTAATCATTGTAGACTGACTAAAAGACATTAAGTTGTTGTGAGCCTTAGTAAATTAAATCTTCAGGACACCATTGAGCGACTTATTAAGGGAGATGAGAAGTCCTTTGACCAACTTTTTACACATTTTTATCCTGGTTTGTTGAGGTATGCCAAATCTTTATTATCCTATGCCAACCATGAAGCTGAAGATATCGTCTCTGATATTTTTTGTAATCTTTGGGTGAATCGGGAGAGTTTGGAAATTCGGGATTCGATTGCTTCTTATCTGTATCGAGCAGTGAAGAATAGAATCATCAATCACCATAAGAAAAACAAATGGAGTATGATTGATATAGATGAAGCTGCTCACGAAGTGGTGGGGCAAAAACATCAATTGCCAGATCACTTAATGTCTTATAAACAGTTTAACGAGCGTATTATTTATTTGGTAAATCAACTGCCCGAAAAAACTCGTGTGGTATTTATGATGAGTAGGGAAGAAGGACTTACCTATGAGCAAATTGCTGAAATGATGGATGTTTCTATCAATACGATTAAAACTCATATGTTTAGGGCAATTCGCTTTTTAAAGGAAGCTTTTAATGCTAGTGATTATCTCATGTTGTTGGTGTTAGGGCTGATTTCTATTTTTTCTTAAACTATTTTGAATTTCTTGTCACGAGGTTAATACCTATTGCTGTCTTCTCTTAAGATACTTAAGCGAAGACATTGTTTTTCTTCATGGATTTCCCTGTTTGAGCTTAAGTTTAACGAACCACACTAAAAACTAAAACTAAAGCGCATGAAGAAAATTTACTTATTCTTATTGTTTAATGTTGCCATTTCTTTGGCACTAAATGCACAAATCAGATATGTTAAAGTAGGAGGAGAGGGTGCAAAAACAGGTCTTTCTTGGGAGGATGCTTCTGATGACCTGCAAGCTACAATTAATGCCTCCTCTACTGGCGAGCAGGTTTGGGTTGCAAAAGGAACCTACAGACCAACACAGAATTTAACTGGAACTGATAATGCAGATAAATCTTTTGTGCTTAAAACTGGTGTGAAAATCTACGGAGGGTTTGTAGGTAATGAACTACCGACCTATAATTTAAGTTTGAGAAATTTTATCACTAATGAAACGATCTTAAATGGTGATTTTGGTGATGGTACTAATGCGCATCACGTATTAGTGAACACTACAGCCATCACTAGTATAGTTTTAAGTGGCTTTACTATTACAGGAGGAAATGCTAATGGCTCATCAACACCTGTAGCTGGAATAGATAGAAGGTTTGGAGGAGGTCTTTATTTGAGTTATTCTGGTACAGATCCAATTCTATTAGAAAACCTAAAATTTGTTGATAATACTGCAATCACAAGAGCAGGAGCAATATATTTAACAAGAGCTTCTGGAAGTACCTATGTCGATATCAATGATTGTGTATTTGAAAGGAATGGTAACGCACTAGGGGGGGCTATTTTTCATAATAGTGGGAAATTAAATGTTAATAATAGTGTTTTTGAAAACTGTACTGGAACCAATGGAGGTGCTATAGATAATGGAAATACAGCGACTAGTATAGAATTGTATATAAGTGGTTGCACTTTTAGAAACAATACAGCCGCTAATGGTGCGGCATTGTATAATTACACGGGAACGATGAGTGTAGAGGGTACAAAATTTGAAAACAACATAGCAACAGCTCGTGGTGCAGGGATTTACCATAATAACGGAACGGTTAAGCTTACTAAATCTAGTTTTGATGGAAATAATGCAACATTAGATGGTGGTGCGATTTATAGATATGGTGGTGCTGGTGGATTGGATATAGACAAGTCTATATTTAAAAATAATGTTGCAGGAGGTGATGCGGGTGCTGTTAAAGTAATTTATGGGACTACTAAAGTTTTCAATTCCGTATTTTATAATAATACTGCACAAGAGGGTGGAGCATTATATGTAGGTAATTCTGCAGGTGCAACAGTTGCTACATTAATTGTAGTTAACAACACTTTCTTTAGAAATAGAGATGTGAATAGAGGAGGAGTTGTTACATTTTTAAATACTGCTGGCCGTGCTAGTTTAAAAATGTATAATAACATTATGGCAGAAAACACTAGCACAAACGGTTCCGCAGATATTCGAATGACTTCATTAGAAACTCCCTCTACTGTACAAAATAATCCAATTGAACTTCATAACAACTTAACCCAATCTACATTTAGTAGTCAAGGGAATTTAACGGTAGGTGTTAGTTACGTTTACAACGCCAGTTTACCATTATTTGTAAGTATTACCGATACTGATATCAATTTCTTGCATCTAGTAGAAGGACAGGCATCTCAAAAAGGTAGTAGTGCTTTAGCTACCACTGAAGGTCTAATACCTGGTACAGATTTATTAGAAGGTACTCGTGAAACTCATGGAATTGTCGATTTAGGCGCTTACGAATATCAAGGTGTACTGCCAGTACAGTTTGACTATTTTAAAGCAGCAAAACTAGGAAGCACGGCCAACTTGACTTGGAGAACTATTGCTGAAACAAACAATAGCCATTTCACAGTAGAAAGAGGTTCTTCAATAAGCAACTTTACCGAATTAACAAGGAAGGCAGCTGCAGGTACTACCACAGAAACTACTACCTATAACTTTGTGGATCAAAATCCATTAAATGGCACCAATTACTACCGATTAACGCAATATGATAACAATGGCGACTTTAAAATCTTAGGTGAGCAAGTATTAACGTTCTCCTTAAATAGTTCGCAAAACTTAGTTTATCCAAATCCTGCGACTAAGCAAGTTTTTGTGAAATTAGGAGAAGCTAAAGGTATAGTAACGGTAGATTTAGTGTCGTTAACCGGTCAGACTATACTTGCAAAAGCCTATAATATTTCTGGAAATGAAGAAATTACAATAGATTTAGCTGATGTGCCGAGAGGCAGCTATGTTTTATGGTTAAATAGAGGGAAAAATAATAACGACAGGAAAAAATTACTAGTAGTTAAATAATTATATCGGTTGGGAGTGGTTTAAAATAGTCACTCCCTTTATTAAAAAACGATTTTTTCAATCACTGAAAAAATAATTAAAAAAATTGTCACGAGTTGTTAGCTATAATTTGTCTTTACTGATATAAGCCCTGCAATAAAATAAATAAATGGAAGTAGAAGGTGTACACTTATTGATGGTTGATTACTTTGCTGGCAGAGCAAATCAACAGGAAATAGATCAGTTGATGACTTGGGTTGGGCAATCAGCAGAGAACGAGCAGGAGTTTACCAGAATGAAAGCATTGTGGGAAGCTTCAGCTTTGCCAATGAAGGAGCAGGAGATTGCACAGGCTTTAACGCAGACTAAAGCTAAAATAGCAGCAATAGAAAATAATGAGATTGACGAGCGTGTTGCTATTAGACCTTTATATAGGTGGATACGTAATGTTGCCGCAGTTTTGGTGTTAGGTTTCTCTACCTATTTTATTTATCAGCAATTTACACAGGAAGTTTATATCACTAAAATTACTAGAGAAGAGATCGATTCGTTACTCTTAGACGATGGTTCGAAAATTTACTTAGCATCAAATACACGATTTTCTTATCCGCAAAAAATGAATGGGAAAACAAGGCAAGTGAATTTACAAAATGGTGAAGCATTTTTTAAGATCGCTAAAGATGCCTCGCGACCATTTACGGTACAGTTAAACAACTCTAAGGTAACAGTATTAGGTACTTCTTTTAACATTCGTAATACCTTACGTTCGGTAGATGTTAGTGTAAATTCGGGAAAAGTAGCTTTCGAAGCCATATCTGGTAATCAGCCTGCCATACTTACTGCAGGTATGGGTTTAAATTATAATATTAGTGGCAATAGCATTTTACGTTTCTCAAGTGTGAACCAGAACAACTCTTATTGGCTGAATAAAGAGATGCTATTCGTTAACGCATCATTAGAGCAAGTTTTTGAAAGTTTGGAGAATTGCTTTAACGTAAAAGTAAAGCTGAAGGACACCATCAAATTTAGGCATAAGTTTAACGCCGATTTTAAAAATACACAGCTTCAAGAAATATTGGAAGTGCTTGAGGCTACTTATCCAATTCAACTCGATTTAAAAGACAAACAGATTATTGTAAAGCACAAATAGTTAATCAAATACACCTAAGCAACCAACCTTAAAACACAACTACAAACTATTAAAATGAGTAAAAACTACACCCAAAAGATGCAGTTTAAGAGATGGCTATTGCCCTTATTTTTACCCTTCTTTTTTGCTAATCCAGCCCATTCTTCTAACCAGAGCATGGTAAATACGCAGCAAAGTGCCAAGGGCGAAAAACTCGAACTGGTGTTAAACAGACTAAAGAAAAAGTACAACAAGACATTTGTTTTCGATGCCGTAGCTATCAACATTAATAAAAATGTTCAGGTTAATGATAACGGTAAGCTGGAAGATGCTTTGAATCAGCTTGCTAACGAAGGTATCACTTACAAGATAGTAGGTGATCGAGTAATCCTAAGCAAGATTGAAGAAAAGAAAGCCACTGTAAAACAGCAAACAGTAACAGGTAAGGTTCTTTCTGAAAATGGTGGTGTGGTAGACGGTACTCCAGGGGTGTCTGTAAGAGAAAAAGGA
Organism: Flavobacteriaceae bacterium PS02338; assembly: GCA_029959615.1. Taxonomy (GTDB): domain Bacteria; phylum Bacteroidota; class Bacteroidia; order Sphingobacteriales; family Sphingobacteriaceae; genus Pedobacter. The sequence goes on from JASCOD010000003.1 coordinate 120,876, forward strand.
ACACAAAATTTTACCCAAACAAACGATAAAGGGGAGTTTAGAATTGCGGTTAAAGAAGGTGCAGTGATTGTTTTTTCAATGATAGGTTTTAAACCCCAAGAAGTAAACGTTGGGCAAAGAACAAATCTAACTATTACCTTAGAAGCAGATGTTAGTAGTCTTTCAGAAGTAATTGTAAATGGTTACCAAAATATTCAAAAGAAGCTCTACACAGGTGCTGCTACTAGCATTAAGGGTTCTGATGTAAAGCAAGAAGGTATTACGGATATCACAAGAATGTTAGAAGGAAAAGTTGCTGGTTTAAGTATCCAAAACGTTTCTGGTACTTTCGGTTCTGCTCCTAAAATTAGAATACGTGGCGTAACTTCTATTTCGGGAGATAACAAACCATTATGGGTAATAGATGGTATTATTCAAGAAGACATTGTAAACGTAACCAATGACCAATTGGCAAGTGGTAATGCACTTACGCTTTTAGGTTCATCTGTAGCCGGTGTTAATGCCGAAGATATTGAAAGTATCAACTTCTTGCAAGATGCAGCTGCTACAGCACTTTATGGTGCAAGAGCAATGAATGGTGTTGTTGTAATGAAAACTAAGAAAGGTAAAATTGGTAAACCTTCTGTTACGGTGAACAGTAATTTCTCTACTTATTTAAAGCCTAATTATGATTCTTTCGATATCATGAATTCGCGTGAGCAAATGACCATTTATCAAAATATGTATGATAAATACTATCTAGATTATGGTTCTTCGGTAAATCGTAGAATTGGCGGTGTTTTTACCAAAATGGGGAAATTGATCTCAACACCCGATGCCAATGGAAACTTTGCGGTTGAAAATACTCCAGAGGGGAGAGGTGCTTTCTTGCAGAGATATGCCCAAGCCAATACAGATTGGTTTGATGTGTTATTTAGAAATTCTTTATTGCAACAGCATAACATCATTCTACAATCTGGAACAGAGAGTGCTACCAATTATCTATCCATAGGTTTTACGCAAGACAGCGGATGGACTGTTGGCGATAATTATAAATTGTACACTGCAAACAATAGATCAACGTTTAACCTTTCTGATAAAGTTTCGGTAGACGTTACCGTTGCAGGATCGTTACGTAGACAAAGAAGCCCAGGAACGGTAAATAGAATTACCAACTTGGTATTGGGTGCTTACTCGAGAAGTTTCGATATCAACCCTTTTAGTTATGCTTTAAGCACTAGTAGAACTATTACTCCTTATGATGAGAACGGTAATTTGGAATTCTTCACTAAGGATTATGCACCATTTAACATTCTCCATGAATTAAAAAATAATTTCATCGATATTAATTTGTTAGATGTAACCACTAGGGGAGAATTAACCTATAAAGTTTCGAAAGCTTTTGAATATAAAGTATTAGGTGCTGCTAGGTACGTTAGAACAAGTAGAGAACATCAAGTGCTAGACGACGCTAATGCTGCAGAAGCATACAGGGCAGATTATAACGGTAGTATTCGTAGCGCAAACCCATTGTTGTATAGAGATCCAGATGTACCGGAAGAAGTAGAAAAGAGTACAGTAATGCCGCAGGGTGGACTTTACAATCGTACAGACGATTACATGGTAAATTATAATGCAAGACAACAACTTACTTTTAATAAGACCATCAAAAATGATCACATGGTGAACGTAATGTTGGGGCAGGAAATTAAGTTTACAGATCGTAAAAATTCTTATAGCGATGGTTATGGATACCAATATAGTAAAGGCGGTGTGCCATTTGTTGATTATCGCTTGATTAAGAAAAACCTTGAATCGAACGATTATTACTATGGTATGAGTTTGGATTTAGACAGATATGTGGCATTCTTTTCAAGTACAAGTTATTCTTATAAAGGCAAGTATATCTTAAGTGGAATGGCTAGATATGATGGTTCTAACAGAATGGGTGCATCAAAAGCTGCCCGTTGGTTACCAACTTGGACAGCTAGTGCTGCTTGGAATGTAGACGAAGAGAATTTCATGAAAAAGATCAGTAGCGTCGACTTCCTTAAAGTGAGAGCGTCTTATGGTTTAACTGCAAGTATTGGAAATGCAAGAAACTCAGTAGTTAGACTAGGTTATACCAATGTACCAAGAAGATATGCGGATGTAGAATCGAGCATCATTATTGCTGGTCTAGAAAATTCCGAATTAACTTGGGAAAAGGCACATTCGTCTAATATCGGTATCGATTTAGGTCTTTTCAAAGAAAAACTAACTCTTACGGTAGACGTCTACAATAGAAATTCTTTTGATTTGATTAGTACCGTACAAACTTCTGGTGTAGGAGGGGAGAGCAGTAAGTTAGCTAATTATGCAGATTTGAAAACTCATGGTGTTGCCGCTAACATCGGTATACAAATCATGAAAAATACCAATTTTAATTGGACTACTAACTTAACATTTGATTACAATACCAACAAGATTGTAAATATGCAATACAGACCTCGTATTATCGATTTGGTTAGACCTGAAGGTGGTGCTAGAAATGGTTATCCGGTAAATGGGCTTTACTCTATCGAATTTAGAGGACTTAATGGCGAAACTGGATTACCATATTTTACAGGCATTGATGGAAATCCAACACTGAATGTGAATTTCCAAAGTTTAACTACCTCTTACCTAAAATATGAAGGAAATGTAGACCCGACCTTTACTGGAGGTTTATCTAACAATTTTTCTTATAAAAACCTCTCTGTAGCCTTTTTGGTTTCTTACCAGGCTGGAAATAAAATCAGATTAAACAGTGCCTATAGTTCATCATATAATGATTTTAGTGCTATGCCACGCGAATTATTGAATAGTTGGCAGATGCCTGGCGATGAGCGCTACACCAATGTTCCGGTATTGGTTGATGGTAGGTTAAGCAGTACGATATCTGGCTATCCGTATTCGAGCTATAACTATGCAGATATTAGAACGGTTAATGGAGATTTTATACGTCTAAAAAATATTTCAGTACAATACAGACTTAACGAAAGGGTTACCAGAACGCTCGGTGTTAGAAATATAGCATTTGGTCTTAACGCTACTAACCTTTGGTTAATTTATGCCGATAAACGATTAAAAGGTCAAGATCCAGAGTTTTTTAATTCGGGAGGTGTTGCTTCTCCATTGGCAAAACAAATTACATTTTCTTTAAAAGTTGGTATTTAATTGTAGTAATTATGAAGATCTTAAAATATAAAGGAATTGAGCTAGTGCCGTTGTTTGTAGCGGTATTATTATTTCCATCGTGCGAAAAATATTTGTCTACTGTACCAGATCAAAGAGCGGTGCTGGACAAACCAGAGGCAGTTTCAGAGCTATTGGTAAATGCTTATCCAAAAGCAAATTATATGCCCTTTTTAGAGGCTATGTCAGATAATGTAGTAGAGAACATAAAAGTAGTACCTACATTATCTAATTTACAGGCTTATAAATGGGAAGAAGTGGAAGCTACAGGTGTTGATTGGCCAATTAACTATTGGAACCATTGCTACAAAGCCATAGCTGTGACTAATCAAGCGCTTAAAGCTATTTCAGAAGCGCCTAATCAGGCAGATTATAATGCCCAAAAAGGAGAAGCTCTAGTGGCCAGAGCCTATGCGCATTTTATGTTGGTTACTTTATGGTCCAAACCTTTTGACGCCAGTACCTCTAACACAGACCCTGGTGTACCTTATGTATTGGAACCAGAAAATGTAGTGCACAAACAGTATGAACGTAAAACTGTAGCCTACGTTTACGAGCAGATAGAAAAAGACCTATTACAAGGTATGCCGCTAATTAGCGATGATGTATATAAAAAGCCAGCTTTTCACTTTACTAAAAGAGCCGCTGCAGCATTTGCAACACGTTTCTATATGTTCAAGAAAGATTATACCCGAGTAATTCAGTTTGCAGATCAAGCCTTTCCTAATAATAGTATAGTTGCCTACTTAAGAGATTGGAATGCTTACTCATTAATGGCAAGCAGCGTTCGTATCCAAACTTACAATAAGCCTTCAGAAAAATCAAACTTGTTAATTAGTGAAGGGATTAGCAGCTGGACTTTCAACTATGGAAATACGTATAGATTTAGCGTAAATACCAATTGGGTTTATCCGCTCACACTTAAATCGTACAATAACCTAATTAATGGTGATTTGGCTTACGTTACTGTAGCAAATGGAGATGATAATTTATATGTTCAGAAGTTGAGCGCACACTTTGTAAGTCCGCTGAATTCTAACTTAGGTAATTACTATTTATATGTACCATTATTTACTGCGGAGGAAGTTTTGTTTAATAAGGCTGAAGCTTTGGCTATGCAAGACAAATACGACGATGCCATTGCCTTGTTGAATCTTTTTATACCAAAAAGGACGAAAAACTACAATTTCAACACACATAATTTAGATCAAGGTAAAATAAAGGCTCATTATACTGGAACAGATACCAGAGCTAAAGTGGTAAATGCAATACTAGATTTAAAACGCATAGAGTTTGTACATGAAGGATTACGCTGGTTAGATATTTTGAGATTAAGAATGAAAGTAGAGCATCCGGTAGCTGATATGGGTATTACAGGTCAATTTAATACGGTATTAGAAGCTAATGATCCACGTAGGCAAATTCAATTGCCTCCATCTACAGTATTAGCGGGATTAGAACCAAATAAACGATAAAATGATGAAGATGAAAAAATATTTACTGCTATTAGCAATGGGCACGAGCTTACTAATGTTTAACTCATGTTCAAAAAAAGAAGACAATCTAGATGAACCTATCATTGGTTTAGGAGGTGTACGATATTATAAAACTCCATTAGATATCGCACTTTACGAAATGTACACCAAACCTTACAATATAGAGGTGGCGTATCGATGGGACGCTGGTTTAATGGGTTTTACCACCACATTAATACCCGCAGAAGAGGGGCGAGTATTACCGGTGATGAATATTCTTAAAAAAGGTTGGATAGAACCTTTTGAAACTGTAGTAAGTGCCGATTTTGTGAAAAGATATATTCCCAAGCAATATGTGCTTATTGGTAGCTACGCTTATTTAAGTAATGGTAATATTGTGTTGGGTTCTGCAGATCAAGGACTTACCGTAAATATTTTTGGTATCAATCAAATTAACTTGAAAAGTGAAGGTGGAATTTCTCAGGTAATTGGCACTGTGCACCATGAACTAGCACACGTACTACATCAAAATATCATGTATCCCTTAGAGTTTGAGATGGTTTCGGCAGGTGATTATAACTCTGCTGGTTTAAGCGTATCGCAGGCTAATGCACGAAAAGTTGGGTTTATCACTGGTTACGGCATGACTGGGCCAAATGAAGATTTTGCTACGCTGGTAGCTACCATGTTAAGCAATAGCAAAGAACAATTCGATGCTATTTTGGAAACCATCCCCGAAGATAGCCCAGGAGTAAATGTAGGGAAAACCAGACTTAAAGAAAAGGAGAATATTATCATCGCCTATTTTTTGCAAGCTTGGAACATTGATTTTAGAGAGCTACAGAAAAAAACCCACGAAGCAAAAATGGCATTAATTAACTAATCATAACAATATGAAAAAGATTTTATGGTATTGCTTATTGCTAACAATTATAGCAGTAGCGTGTAAAAAAGATGGGACTGAAACTTGGTACGAAGAAACATTAGATAAAAGGCTCTCTGATACCGTTTTCGCTAGGCAAGCGACTCTAGTTAATTCGCCTTATGGATGGAAAACGATATTTACACCTGCGGGTGGTGGAGCATACTTGTTCTACATGAGATTTAGAAATGACAATAGGGTAGATATGGTATCCGATATCAATATAGAAACTGCTTCTAAAGTATCAAGTAGTTCTTATGTTTTTAGGGTTACGGGTCAACCTAGTTTGGTGTTTGATACCTATAATTCGTTACATATTATTTCGCATCCATCTAACGCCGTTAGTGGAGGTGTTTCTGGTCAGGGGAAAGTTTCTGATTATGAGTTTTATTTCAAATCGATTACTAACGATAGTGTTGTAATGGTTGGCGTAAAAAACAAAAGTATCCTAGTACTTAAAAAAGCTACCCAGGCAGAAGAGACATTCTATAGAAGCGGAGGTATTAAAACCATTATAGACGATGCAAGCGCCGCCATGACTGGTAAATTTTTAAGAATTGAGGACGGAATAGACCAAACACCTGCGGCCATAGATTTTGCCAATAAAACAGCTTCCATCTTGGTGGTTGGCGCTAATAATCAGACCACTTCGCAAAGTGTTTCATTTGTGTTTTCAGCAGATGCTGATGGATTGGATTTGTTGAAGCCCTTGATTTTCAAAGGCAAATCTTATAGCAAAATCTATTGGGATCCGGCTACAAAAGAATTTTACTTGTTGGACGGAACAAAAAGATACATATTTAAAGCCTCCGATACACCAACTATTTTAGCGTTTACACCACCATTTCATGAGCTTTTTGGCGCTGATAAGCATAAAATTCTAAAATCAAACCCTCGTTTGGTACCCCAAGCAGGTACATTTAAAGACTTGTTAGATATAGATTTAGCTGCTACAGCTGCTGTTTCTCGTACTTATACTTATTTTAGTTTCAGTTTAGAACCAAATACTAATGCAGATATTACGCTTAGTGTAAGAACAGCATCTTCGTCGTTTTTTATTGCGAGCTACTATTACAAAATCGTGTGGGTAGACCAACCTAACGGTATCTTCAAGTTCCAATTTGTCCGAAATGCAGGATCTTATAATTCCACAACGCAAAGCTATTCTCAAGAACTGAGAAAGTATATAGAAACGAATACTTTCAAAGCCGCTTATTTAGCTATCAGTAGAACTGATAATCTACCTGTTGCTGGTTTCATTAATATCAACGACCCTAGAAGTTTCTTAATGGGTGTGTTAGGAAATACTGTTGGTGAATTACCATAAATAAGCTGAATAACGATATGAAACATCCAAGTAGAAAAGCACATATCATGAAATTGTTATTGCTAATCGTGGTAATTATTGGTTTAGGCGTTAGCTCATGTAAGAAGAATAAGGCAGCGCTAGAACCTGCACCAATTGAAGAGCCAAAACCAACAACTCCAAATGATACGGGGACAGATCCATCAGTGCCGCTAAAAGAGGTGAAGCTAAAAATGGGTACTTTAACAAGTTCTATCGCTAATTTTAAGCCTACGGCAGATGAAGCATTAGATCTATTATCGAAAGTGCTTTCTTCACAAGAGTTTAAAGATTCGATAGCAAAGTATAATTATGCACCAACTAACCAGTTGAGTACTCCTAGGCAATGTTCAAGAGCAACAAACTTGAATATCATTAAGGTAAATCCGCTTTCGAATCGTATAGATGGAACAATGGTACATGATGATCTACTTAAATATAAAGATGTAACATTGAATTTGGTAGTTAGAGATAGAGGGGAACCCACTACGGTAATGGGCAGTTCTTCTTTTTGCACTTTCACCATCACTTCCAATGATTATTGGCTTAAGGAAGACGATATGTCTATGACCTTAGCGGAAGAATATGCGATACATTTAGGACACGAACTTTGCCATATACTAGGTTATTATCATAACACACATCCAGATACAAAAACAGAAGATGTTTCTTATGGTATAGGTACGTTAATCGCTAATGTGTTATGGGATTGGTCGTTAAAAGAGATCAAGAAAAAAACTTTACACAGCTATTTGTTGGATAATTCAAATTGGCGATTAAGATGCTTAGCAGTAGAGCCAGCAGAAATGAAACAAAGTGGGAAATTCGATAACATTTTGCAGCAAGATATTGCCAATACGAAAGCCGCTGGTAGATCTTATAATCATTTCTACTTCGATTTTAATCCACCAGAGACACAAAGGAAAAATGGTTCTAATGTAGTTTTTGGGGTAACAACAGCAAGCGGTTCTTATTGGGTAGAGCACAACTACTACAAAATGGAATGGATAGACAAAAATCAGGGCACTTTTAAGTTCTCATTCATTGCTAATAATGGCTCGGGCAGTGCTACGTTGAATTACTCTAAAAATTTAAGAGCACTATTTGAAAATAAAACTTTTAAAATGATCTATAGCAACCAAAAGGGACCAAATGGAAGGGTGATGGCAAATTTTATATGTGTAGAAGATCCAGAAATATTTTTCTACGGAAAATTTGAACGCAAGTGGATCAATTGGTTCTAACAACTAATCATATCAATCACTTAAACCAAAAAAAGTAATGAAAATGAAAAAAGTAGAATTAAAAGTAGTAACAAAATCACTATTACTAGTGGTAGTTGCTGTAGGAGTTACCTTTACTGCATGTAAAAAAGTAACCTCAGAAACATTGCTTCAAAAAAACGACCTATCATTAAACAAATTAGGTCATCAAAACTCAGTAAACTCGCTTTCTTTAGATTCCGCGAAAAAGGTCAGGTTTCAATTAGGTACTTTTTCTAGTAGCATTTCCAATTTTCAGGATTCTGCCACGAAAGCGCTTAGCATTCTGTCTGATGTTTTCTCTACCAAAGAGTTTAAAGATTCATTATTAACCTACACTTTCGTCTGTAGCAATGGTTCTTCTAATTCTTGTTTAGCAAGTAAACCTAAACTTCATCGTTATAAATGCGATAGTGTATTACAGGTAATTACAGGGCAAACTGTTTACGACGATTTAACTGCTGATAGCGTAGTAAATATCAATCTTCAGGTCTTGGCTAGTTCTGGTTCTTCGCCATACGGTTACACCTATGTTTGCAGCAGTACCATTTATAGTTACGATTGGTTTTTAAAGAATAACAATCGTGCGTTGCCTACAACACAAGAGTACGCAGTTCACTTAGCACATGAATTTACACATACTTTGGGTTACGTGCATAGTTCTAACCACACTGCTGCACAAGATTTAACGAGTCGCATTGGCCGCATTGTACGTAACATTTTAACCAAAAGAGCAAATTTAGCCGCAATAAATGGTCAAGAATTACACACCCTATTGGGGCAAGATAACTTTAAGTACATGAAAATTAGAGTTAATGATTTACCTGAGCTTTCTACCGATTTTATGACAGCTTATAACTCAATGAAATCTGGTTTCGATTCGAGTAATCAAACGATTACGTATGCTTACTTGCAATTTATTGATAGCACAAATGCTAAGTTGGGCTTAAGAGTGGTAAATAGTAACAATACTTATTTTGTGATTACGTTTAATCATACGATGGCCATTGATAGCAATGGGGTAGCAACTTTTGCTTATACAGGAGTTAATACAGCCAATGCCACCAATAGGGCTAGGGTACAACACCTTATTGATTATCTAACTAGTGGCAGTTTTTCACTGTCATTCATGAGTAAATCGGCTCCAGCAGCTACTATAGTTGGTGGTGGATCATTGCTTACCGATCCAGCCTCTTATTTCTATGGTATTATGGTGGACACACTATAGTATCTAATCATATTATTAATCATCAAACTGATTTTCGTATGAATTCATCCTATCCGACAGTATAGCTTAATGTCGGATAGGATAATTAAAGAAAGTTGATAACCATCTAAATAAAATGTTAAAAAATGTTGCCTTAGGAACTTTATTGGGGCTGTCTATTCTAATTTTTGCGAGCCATACTTACAAAGTGGAGAGCGAAATGGAAATGAGGAAAAGAAAAGTGGTTTTTAAATTAGGTAATTATACCAGTGAGCTTGATAACTTTAGGGATACCGCGGTAAAAGCCTTAGCGTTAATGTCGAAGGTTTTTTCTTCCAAAGAATTTAAAGATTCACTAGATAAATATGATTTTCCATGCTCCAATGCATGGTTTAAGGAAAATATCTGTAAAACACCTAAAAGTATAATTGTATATAAATGCGACTCGGCGGCTAATGTAGTTCATGGTAGCACCGTTTATGAGGATATGTTGATGGAGAAAAATGTAACACTCGATCTTAACATTATTCATCCAAAGGGAAAAACAAATAGTTACGGATTTTCTGCTGCTTGCGTCTACAAAATCAATACTTACTCTTGGTGGTTGAAAAACGATAGAAAACAACCACTTTCTGAAGAATATGCTATTCATTTGGCACATGAGTATTGTCATATTGTAGGTTATTATCATAGTTCTTACCATAAAACTGAGAAGGATGTTTCTTATCGTATGGGAGGAATAGTTAGGAATATTTTGTGGAGGTGGTCGCAAGAAGGCGTAAAAAATTAAGAGAATTACATGCATAAATTAAGTTTATATACAGCACTAGTTATATTGTTGATAGGCTGTTCTAGCCAAAAAACTAAAGATACCCACTTTAAAAACGGTGTGGTAGTCAGTGCACATCCGGAAGCATCTAGAGTTGGACTGGAAATTTTGAAAAAGGGCGGTAATGCCATTGATGCTGCTATTGCAGTACAGTTTGCCTTAGCGGTAGTTTATCCAAACGCAGGAAATATTGGTGGAGGTGGATTTTTAGTGTATAGAGATGCCAAAGGAAATGCGACTACGTTAGATTATCGTGAAAAAGCGCCACAGGCTTCCAACAGGAATATGTATTTGGATGATGCTGGAAATGTAATCCCTAAAAAAAGTGTACAAGGACATTTGGCAGCAGGGGTTCCTGGTACGGTTGATGGAATGATACAAGCACATCAGAAATTTGGTAAACTACCTTGGAAAGAATTGATAATGCCAGCAATTGATTTGGCAAAAAATGGATTTGCCATCACTGCTAATCAAGCCAAGGAGTTTAATGATCTAAAGACCCTATTCAGGCAGTTTAATCCAGATGGTGCGCCACTTTTAAAAGCAAAAGGTGATTGGATTAAAGGCGAAAAACTAATTCAAACAGAGTTAGCCCATACGTTAACCTTAATTAGGGATAAAGGCAGGGCGGGTTTTTACGAAGGTGTTGTTGCAGATCAAATTGTGAAAGAGATGAGCCGAGGTAACGGAATCATGAGTAAAAATGATCTGTTAAGCTATAAAAGTAATTGGCGTAAACCTATTGTAAGTAAATATAAAGAATACAAAATCATCACTATGCCGCCACCGTCTAGCGGCGGTATTGCCCTAACACAACTTTTAAATGCAGTAGAGAAGGAACCGTTGGCAAAATGGGGACATAATCAAGACTCTACTGTTAGGTTGATTATAGAAGCGGAGAGAAGAGTTTATGCCGATAGGGCTACACATTTGGGCGACCCAGATTTTTATAAAGTACCTCAGAACCATCTTTTAGCAAAAGCTTATCAACAAAGAAGAATGTTATCTATGGATTGGGAAAAGGCGACACCTAGTACAGAAATTAAAGCAGGCATTTTTATAGGTAAAGAAAGTGAAGAAACCACACATTATTCTATAGCAGATAAAGAAGGAAATTCGGTAGCGGTAACTACTACACTTAATAACTCTTACGGATCACTAGTATTTGTAAAAGGTGCCGGTTTTCTACTTAATAATGAAATGGATGACTTTTCTGTGAAACCTGGCACACCTAATAGCTATGGTCTGGTAGGCGGAGAGGCTAATGCGATTGCACCTGGTAAACGCATGCTGAGTTCTATGACCCCCACCATTATCGAAAAAAATGGAAAGCTGTTTATGGTGGTTGGTACACCAGGAGGTTCTACCATTATTACCTCTGTCTTTCAAACGATCTTAAACGTGATAGAGTTTGATCAAAATATACAGGAAGCGGTAACCTCGAAACGTTATCATCATCAATGGTTGCCAGATGAGGTATATATAGAACCCAATACTTTTGATGAAAAAACACTAGCCATTTTAAAACAGAAGGGCTATAAACTTATAGAACGACCATTTATAGGTTTAGTAGATGCTGTATTGGTCACACCGAGGGGTTATCAGGGAGGTGCGGATCCGAGAGGTGATGATACTACCGCAGGCTGGTAAAAACATTAACGTAATCAAATAATAAGCAGGGAGGCAGGTAAATTTTACTTGTCTCTTTTTGTTTATTGTCTTTTTAACAACTTTTCCAGATATAGATTAGTTTCGTTGTTGATCAAATGATATTCGCCATTTTGTTGCTCTTTTAATCTGTCGGTAAATAAAATGCCTTTCAAATGGTCAGTTTCATGTTGGAAAATCACGGCAGTAAAACCTTCTATAAATTCGGTATGTGTTTTACCTTCGGTATCCTGATAAGTAAGCTGAATGGTGTAATTTCTTAATACATTGTCTCGTATATCGGGTATTGACAGGCAACCTTCTAATCCTTTACGCAAAAGCTTAGATTGCCAAATAATCTTCGGATTGAGGTAGAGTTCAAAAGGTTCACCTTCTTTGTCGAAACGTTGCACCCATACCAAGTTTCTATTGATGCCAACTTGAGGAGCAGCAATGCCTACACCCGGCCGCTGTGGATCTCTCATAGCAGAATACATTCTTTTAGCGAGAACAGATACCAGTTTGTCTTTATAGCTGATATCTTCAGAAACGGCCTGTAAAACTTTTAATTCCTCTGGTTCAGTAATTTGGATAATCCGCATCATTGTCGCCGTATCTCCAGCTAAAATCAGCTCCTTTTCTGCTTGGTTAAATTTCTGTGCAAAAGTAAGCGAAGGAATTATTGTGAAAAGCAATAGGAAGCTTGTAATGATCCTCATCAGTTCTTAATTTCTATGTTTCTTTTCGCCCATATACTTTTTCTCACCGGCCTTAATTTCTAATTGCAAGTCGTTTTCCTCTGGCGGAATAGGGCAGCGGTAGCCATCGCTGTAGGCACAATATGGATTGTAGGCTTTGTTGAAATCTAATTCTATCTTGCCATCTACAATAGCTGTAGTTTTCAAATCTATATAACGACCACCACCATAAGTTTCTTTATTATTTGTCTGATCGGTGAAAGGCAAAAATAGGTAATCTTTATAAGCGGCATTGGCAGCTAAAGCAACATTTCTGTACAAGGTTAATTGTACAGGCTTTCCGTTTAAATCAAAACTTAGTTTCGCATAGCGGATGTAATCTGCAGTAGTACCAGCATAAGTAGGCATCTTAAATGCTTTTTCTCCTTCTAGTAAAACAGCTGTCGCATTTACTCGGTAAGTGCTGTCTGCATCGTAAAATCGTAGATATGGTAAATCAGCTTCTTTTAACGGAGCACGCTCACTACTTACAAAATCTGCTTTGTATTTTGCTCGGTGAATAGCAATGTCGGAATCAAAATGCTGCGCAAAGCAAGTACTACTGAATATTAAAAGTGCTATCACTAAAAAGTACCTGGCCATATAAATTAAAAGACTGAAGTTTTAATAATCGTTAACAAAACAAATATACTTTATCTAAGTAGATTTCTCAATGCATGACCACTGATTTAAACTTTGCCAATGGAGCCATCCGAGCTCTGATCAAAGTAAGCACATCGCCTTTAATGGTAAAGCTATCTGCTTTTTCGAGCGTGCTAAAAAACTCAGATTCTACGTTTACATCTACACAAGCCATTTTCGTAGCCGCAACTTTCGATATTTTTAACCGATCGAGTGGTAATAATTCAAAAGTTCTAGAAAAACCATTACAGCCACCGTGGCCAATAATTTTTTGATCATCTTTAAAGATGATATGCGTTTCTTTTCTTTGAGTAGAATTTGTTGTCACCGGTATTCCATTTAACTCCACTAGCTTCCAATATCGTTCATAAATAGAAAATGAAGATTTTGTAAGGATATAGTGATTAGCCAATTGACCAGTAATTTTATTGCCTTCTTGGTCTAGTTGAGTAATCATACCTTTACCAACGGCATAAATAATAGGATTGCTCTTGTCGTTGGGTTGTAATATAATTCGAGTTCCTTGAGTATTCCACTTAAATTTTCCCTTTTGTTCGGAAATGTCAGCGGGTTTGCCAAGATATTTTGATTTGATGATAAACGTCAGGTCTCTTTGCAGGTAGACTGTTGTTTGAATGCCTTCACAATCTGCACAGGGTAAAACAGCTCTGTAAATTCCATCCCAATCTAAAGCTTTTTGGCTGCTATGCTGATTTTCCATAACATTAGTTGACTTTTTAGTGGTATTGCAGCTAATTACAATTAAGCAGCATAGCAGAACGCAAATTGTTGTTTTCATCCTTCGTTAAATTTATTGAACTAAAATTAACGAATTAATCACTAAAAGGAGTATTTCTGTTAGTCAGGTATTATCTCATTTTTTGTCATTTATGTAACTTTGGGCCAAAAAACTTTCGTCCTTACCAATGTGCCTAAAAAACTTTTAGCCTTACTCTTGTTACGAGGCTTATACTTTACTAGTTCTATTTCTCAATAAATGGTCTGCTAATACCAAAGCCGCCATCGCCTCCACAATCACCACAGCTCTAGGTACTACACAGGGATCGTGTCTGCCCTTACCCTTAATTTCCGATGCCTCGCCAGCTGCATTGATAGTTTGTTGGTTATGCATGATAGTAGCCACAGGTTTAAACCCTACCTTAAAAGTGATATCCATTCCATTGGAAATGCCGCCTAAAATACCACCAGCATGATTTGTAATAGTTTTAAATTGATTTTCTTCCTGTGATTTTGGTAGAGGAACATCGTTATGTTCAGAACCTCGCAGTTCTGTGCCATCAAAGCCAGAACCATATTCAAAGCCGTGTACCGCATTGATACTTAGCATCGCTTTGCCTAAATCGGCATGTAATTTATCAAATACAGGTTCGCCTAAACCAGCTGGACAACCTTTGATCACACAAGAAACTTTACCGCCAACAGTATCGCCATCTTTACGAACGCTATCGATAAACTCAATCATTTCGTTTGCTGTAGCAGGGTCGGCACAACGTACAATGTTAGCTTCTCTTAATTCTAGTAGTTCAGTAATATTATCGCTTTCTAAATTAGGAGCATTGATTTTACCGACAGCAGTTACATGGGCAAAAATATCAATACCGTGATGTTTTAGCAGCAATTTCGCAACTGCACCTGCAGCAACCCTAGCTGCGGTTTCTCTTGCTGAAGAACGACCTCCACCGCGGTGGTCACGTATACCATATTTAGCATCGTAAACATAATCTGCGTGGCTCGGACGATAAACATCCACATTGTGTCCGTAATCCTTACTGCGCTGGTCTTCATTAGGAATTAGCATGGCAATTGGTGTGCCTGTACTTTTTCCTTCAAAAGTTCCTGAGAGGATTTGGACCGTATCACTTTCCTTACGTTGTGTGGTAATTTTAGATTGACCAGGTTTCCTTTTGTCTAGTTCCGATTGTATGAAATCTAAATCTATTGTTAATCCTGCCGGACAGCCGTCTAAAATTACACCTATGGCTACGCCATGAGATTCACCAAAGGTGGTAATGCGAAAGAGTTGTCCGAATGAGTTGCCTGCCATATTAAGTTATAAGTTGTAGGTTTTAAGTTATACGTTTTGGTCTTTGCTCTTTGTTCCTTTATCCTTGTTCTTGAACAGAAAACCCCACCTTCTTCAAGTCTTCCCAAAAATAAGGATAAGATTTTTCAACTACGTTATAGTCTTCAATTTCTAATTCCTCAATTAATAAGGCCAAAGGAGCGAAAGCCATGGCCATACGGTGGTCTTCGTAAGTAGCAATGCTTACTTTTTGTGGGAAATGAAGTGCAGAGCAATCTAAGGTGTAAACTAAGTTGTCTTCATTTAGCTTTACCCCAATTTTAGCCAACTCATTTTGCAATGCAGCAACACGATCGGTTTCTTTTATTTTTAAGGTTTCTAAACCTGTAAAAGCCATATTTAATCCCAAAGCTGCAGCAACTACCACAATGGTTTGGGCCAAGTCTGGACAAGTTTTTAAGTCTAAAACTTTATCTGCGTCTTTAATAGCTTGGTCTTTTTTGAAAGCTATTCCGTTTTCGGTTTTAGTCGTACTCAAGCCAAAAATCTCCATAATGGTTTTGATTTGGCTATCACCTTGCAAGCTTTTATCCCGCAGATGCGGTAAGCTAATTTGTGCTTCTTTTGCCAAAGCTACAATGCTGTACCAATAAGATGCAGCACTCCAATCTGGTTCTACAATTAAGGTAGATGGTTTAAAGTCTTGATGTTGGATGGTAATCAAATTTCCATTCCATTCATGAGCAATACCACACTCGGCTAGCATAGCCAAAGTCATTTCTACATAAGGTCTGGATGTCAGTTCACCAACAATTTCTAAAGTTAAACCTTGTTTAAGGGTAGGTGCTAACATTAACAAAGCTGAAATATATTGACTGCTAATGTCTCCTTTTATCTTGATATGTGAACTTACTTGCTCCAACGGACCGTTGATGTTCAAAGGGGGGAAACCTTCTTGTTCGGCATAGTTGATGTCGGCACCAATTTCTTTCAAGGCATTTGCTAGAATCCCTATGGGACGTTGCTTCATGCGTTCGGTTCCAGTCAGTAGAAAATTTCCATTTTTGGCAGAAAGGTAGGCAGATAAAAACCGCATTGCAGTGCCAGCTGGACCTACGTCTACTGTTTTTTCAATATTGCTATCATTTTCATAAGTATCTAAATCGGATAGAATAGCGTTTAAGGTAACCGTGTCGGCAGCGTTTGATAAATTTTCTACTTTTACCAAGTTCTTGCTCAACGATTTGATGATCAGCGCTCTGTTGCATTCGCTTTTTGAACCTGTTAATTGTATTTCCGCTTGTATGTTTTGTGTTCCTTTAAAAGAAACAATCGCATTTTTATGCATGGTTTGGTTGTATTAGGTCGATATAGGTTAAAGTTGTCATTCACCCTCCTGTCATTCTGAACATCGTGAGAAATCTATTAGATCCTTCGCTTTGCTCTGGATGACAGGAAGAGGAAGTAGAATGACAAAATATCCTAAAAAATAAGTAATACGCTTAAAAACTAAGCTTTTACTTCTGTATGTTGCTCAGCTGCAATTCCTTCTTGCGTAGCTTTGCCATCATTTAAAATTTCAGTTTGTTTACGAATAGATTCGCCGTGTACCAATTCTAAGAATTTCTCAGTGAAATGCTGATCTAATTTCAAAGCTTTAGCAAAAGCAGTTCCTTTTTTAAGGATTTCATCCCAACGATTAACTTGTAATACAGTTACTTGGTTATCACGTTTGAACTCGCCAATTTTTTCTACGATAGACATACGCTCGCCTAATTTCTGCAATAACAAGTCATCAATTTTATCGATTTGCTTACGTAATTCAGCTAGTTTGTCTACAAAAGCTTCATTTGCTGATTCTGGTTCACGTACCGTTAAACGATCCATTAATTCGCTTACTGCAGCAGGAGTTAATTGTTGTTTTGCATCTGTCCAAGCTACCGATGGGTCTAAGTGCGACTCGATCATCAAGCCTTGCATATCTAAGTCTAAAGCTTTTTGAGAGATGTAAGGGATCAACTCACGGTTACCGCAAATGTGACTTGGGTCGTTAATGATAGGTAATCCAGGGCAAAGTGTTTTCAATTGGATAGCCAATTCCCACATTGGTTCGTTACGGAAAGATGATTTTTCGAACGAAGAAAAACCACGGTGAATAGCACCAATTTTAGTGATGCCTGCTTTGTTAATACGCTCAATAGCACCAATCCATAATTGTAAATCTGGGTTTACTGGGTTTTTAATCAATACAGGAATATCGTGTCCTTGTAAAGCGTCAGCAATTTCTTGTACAGTAAAAGGGTTTACCGTAGAACGAGCGCCAATCCAAAGAATATCTACGCCAGCAGCCAAAGCTTCTTCTACGTGTTTTGCATTTGCTACCTCAACAGCCGTAGGTAAACCAGTTTCTGCTTTGGCACGTTTTAACCACTCTAAACCAATGGTGCCAATTCCTTCAAATTCTCCTGGACGAGTACGTGGTTTCCAGATACCAGCTCTTAATACACTTACTTTTCCAGTGGCAGCCAATAAATGTGCTGTAGTTAATAATTGGTCTTCCGTTTCTGCACTACAAGGTCCAGAGATTAATAAAGGTTGGTTGTTTGCCGTTAGCCAGTTTTCTAAAGGCTCGATGTTTAAATTTAGTTTCATTTTTTAGGATATTTATTTTTAATGTTTAATCGGTTATTTGTTTTAATCGGTTAATTGTCAGTTAACAGTTAAACAGTTTTACAGTTTCAACGATTAACCGGTTTGTTTTACTGATACCTAGCTCCTGATGCCTGACTACTATTAAACTTTGTCATTCTTAACATATTCACCCATGATATTGAAGTTCACAGTGAACTTGAGTACTTTTCTGATGGCAGTATCATAGTTCTCAATGTTTTTCCATTCGATGTCTACATAGAAGTAGTATTCATTTCGGCGCCCAAGGACTGGCATAGATTGAATTTTTGTTAAATTCACGTTCAATTCTGCAAAGATTTGAAGTACTTGAGCTAAAGCCCCAACATGGTGACCAACTTGAAAGCAGATGGAAGCTTTGTTGATTCCTTTTTCTACTTCTGCTTTGTCTTTTCTCAAGATTAAGAAACGAGTGAAGTTTTTCTTATTCGATTCTATTCTTCTTTCGATAATGTCTAGACCATAAGTTTCGGCAGCTAGTGCATTGGCAATGGCTACCGTGTCTTTCAGCTGGCCATCTTTGATTTTCTTAGCACAGGCAGCAGTGTCATTACCTTCAATTACTTGGATTTGAGGGAATTCTTCAAAGAAATCTACACATTGTCTGATAGCGATAGGATGGGATGTTGCCACTTTAATATCTTCGAATTTAACCCCAGGTAAAGCTAATAAGTGTAGTTGAATAGGTAGGTAAACTTCACCAACTACTGCAAAATTGTACTCGCGGATTAACGTATAGTTAGGTAGTAAACTTCCAGCAATGGAGTTTTCAATTGCCATTACTACGTAGTCTGCTTTGTGGTCATCTAATACGTCGCAGGTTTGCTTAAAAGAGTTACATTCCACGGTTTCAATGTCTCTTCCAAAGAATTTGAAAGCAGCTTCTTCGTGAAATGATGCTTTAATACCTTGTATGGCTACCCTTGTTTTTGTCTTCATAATTGTGCTAAACAAAAAAGGTCCTGACTTTCTAGCCAGGACCTTTTATACATTTTAATATCTTATATATTTTTCTGCATACTAGCCCTGGCTCTCACTGTAGTAGTAAAAGTAACCAAACCAATATGTAGTGTTAAAATTCATTTTTTGTCTTCTGGTGTCAAATGTACACCAACAAATTTAATTTGTCAATAGTTAAATGAAAATAATTTTATTTTGCGGTTTTTGAACTAAATAACGAAACGGTATTTAGGTGTGATGTTTTTGTTTCGCCACAGATACAATTTGTTAATTTTGATTTGTAATCTGTGTATCTGTGGCTAACTTATGCTACAAACTATTGTAATACGTTAAACTATCAAAAATATCTTCTTTAGTTACCTTACAATTGAAGGTACACTTGCCTATTTGATCTAATAACGAGAATAGTATAAATCCGCCTTCATTCTTTTTATCGCTTTGCATAAGTGTTAACAAGGCCTCGAAACTTTTAGGTTTAATATTGTATTTAGGGTACAATGAAAGTATATAGCTGGCAATTTCTGTTAGTTCGTCTTGCGATAAATTACAGTATTTCGCAGAAAGGTGAGCTTCACAGATCATGCCGATGGCAATGGCCTCGCCATGTGTTAGCGGTTTTTTGTCATTTACCAAAGCGTAGCCTTCTATGGCGTGGCCAATGGTATGCCCGTAGTTTAATATCTTGCGTAAACCTCTTTCAAAAGGATCTGCCAATACCACTTCATTTTTAATCTTCACAGAGTGGTAAATGGTTTCTGCAGTAACTTGTGTGTAATCGCTAGCTTTTAACTCTTGATAATAAGTCGCATCTGCAATTAAGCCATGTTTAATCATCTCGGCGAAACCTGACAATAATTCGCGTTGCGGAAGAGTTTGCAGGAAAGCATTTTCGATAAATACTGCTTGAGGCAAGCTGAAAGTGCCCACCATGTTCTTCACATTGTCGATGTCGATACCCGTTTTACCACCTACAGAGGCATCAACTTGCGAAAGCAGGGTAGTAGGAATATTGATAAAATCAATGCCACGTTTATAGGTTGACGCCACGAAACCACCCATATCGGTAATTACGCCACCGCCAAGGTTAATCATCAAACACTTACGGTCTGCTTCAAAATCTAATAAGGTTTTCCAAATGCCGATACAGAAATCGATATTCTTGTTTTCTTCTCCAGGATCAGTCTCAATGATATCGAAGTTATCCAAGTCTGGTAAAAAATCCCTGAAAACGGGTATGCAGATCTCTGCAGTGGTAGAATCGGCAAATACAAATACTTTACTGTAATTTTTTACTGCAAGAATATCATTTAATGGTGCTAATCCACTTTCGAAATGGATAAAATGCTCGTTGTTCTTTAGCGCTTCCATTATATTACTTCTATGGTGTTGCTTAGAAATTGAACCTTATCACCAACACGAACCTTTAAACGTTTGCGTTCTTCGGTAATTCCGTTAACTTTTACAAGTCCTTCTTCAACAATGGATTGTGCTTCTCCACCACTTTGAACCAGCGATGTAGCTTTTAACAGCGCAATTAATGGGATAAATTCCCCTTCGAGTTTAAATTGTATCATGACATTGCAAATTTACGATTATTTAAAAGTCTTTCGTGTTAAGATGCTTAGTTATTTATATTTTTGCTGCGTTCTGACTAAACACTTATAAAAATGAATGCTTTTCCTAAGCAAAAAATAGACTTCAATAATACTGAGGTAGCTTTTAGGCATAAATCTAATGCCGAATTGAAGCAAGCGTATTGGCTTTTCAAAATCATTGGAAATAATTTCCTCACTAAAGTAGGGCCACCTGTGGCTAATTTTATGCTTAATATAGGCTTGCCTATACAAGGTGCCATCAAAGCAACCATCTTTAAACAGTTTTGTGGTGGCGAAACCATTGCCGAATGTGAGCATACTATTGAGCAATTACATCAAGGTAAGGTAGGGACTATCTTGGATTATTCGGTAGAGGGCGAAGATGAGGAGCATGTTTTCGATTTTACCTGCGAAGAAATTATCAGAACGATTGAGCGTGCAGATGGCGACCCGAGAATTCCGATTACCGTTTTTAAAGTAACGGGCATTGCAAGGTTTGCACTACTGGAAAAATTAGATGCCAAACAAGAACTGACTTCAACAGAGGATGCAGAGTTTGAAAGAGTAAAACAACGATGTGAGAAAATCTGTCGTACAGCATTTGAAAGAGGCGTGCCGGTAATGATTGATGCCGAGGATAGTTGGGTTCAGGATACTATTGATTTATTGGCTATAGAAATGATGATGAAGTTCAATAAAGAAAAACTCATCGTTTTCAATACCTATCAAATTTACCGTCACGATAAGTTAGCTGGTTTAGAAGCAGATTATCTGATCGCTAAAGAAGCAGATTTTGTTTTGGGAGCTAAATTAGTGCGTGGCGCATACATGGAAAAGGAACGCAAGCGTGCCGAAGAAATGGGTTATCCATCTCCAATACAACCGGATAAAGCAGCTACTGATAGAGATTATAATGATGCTTTACGTTTCTGCGTAAACCATATTGAGAGAATTGGGTTTGTTTGTGGCACACACAATGAAGAGAGTAGTCGTTTGTTAACGGAGTTGATTGACGAAAAGGGGATAGCGCACAATCATCCACATGTATATTTTGCACAGCTATTAGGGATGAGCGATAATTTAAGCTTCAATCTTTCTAATGCTGGTTATAATGTGGCAAAATATGTTCCCTATGGACCTATTAAAGCAGTAATGCCTTATTTGTTTAGAAGAGCGCAAGAAAATACTTCTGTAGCTGGGCAAACAGGTAGAGAGCTTTCTTTGATTAGCAGAGAAAAGGTGAGGAGAGGGATTTAGGTTGTAGCTTTTAAGTTGTAAGTAATACGTTATAAGTCTGTACTTAAAACCTACAACGTAAAACGTATCACTCCCTATTGCTCGTACAATAAAAACTTTTCCTCCACATTTAAACCAAATCGGTCTTGCGCCTTAATTAGCACTACCGATGGTTTTGGAGATTTTGATATTTGCGGTCTTGTTACTTCCCATAAATGCGAAGAGTATCGTTTACGAAGTGGATTAGCTGTGTTACCTTGGGTAGGGTATACTTTGGTATGATTAAGTTCTACAATTTTTAAAACTGTAGGGTCTACTTCTTTTGTACGGTTCATTTTTATCCATTCCCCATCATTAATTTTGATAGAAACTGTAGTGCTATCTCCACCTCCAAACACATTTACTACCATTCGATTACTGTCTGTAGTGAGTGTCATTTGTTTTGTGGCATCTAAATTAACTCCTTTAAAACGAAAGTTATACTTACTATCATCAAAATCTATCACAAAATAACCTCTTGGAGTGCCGCATTGCATTAAAGCACTTGGTATTCCATCAGTATTTTTCTCACCTCTCCACCAATTTCCGCAAGTTGCACCAACCCCGAGCTCTTGAATATTTGGATAATTAAAAAAATGTCTACTAACGGTATGTGTATGTCCAGATAGTATTAAAACATTAGCGTAATCTTTAAGTAAATCTAATATCTCCTGTTTGTTTTTAGTCGCAACCATCGGGATATGCTGACTAATCACAATCGTTTTTTCTTTGGAGACGTAAGACAGATCATTTCTCAAAAATTGCAATTGTTTATCAGTTAATCTTCCTTCGTAACTCTTCTTATCTGTTGCGAAAATATTATTTAATACGATGAAATGTATTTTGCCGTAATTAAAGGCGTAATTGTCACTTCCGTTTACACGATTAAAAGCGTCATTCATAAATAATGGATTATCTACATTTCGATCATGATTGCCCACTAACGTCCAAGAAGACGAAGGTAACTGATCCATCATTTCACGCATCATGGGTAGTAATTCAGGCTTATCATTGACTAAATCTCCGAGCATCAAGTTAAAACGGATATCATTTCGATTATCTAGTTCGGAAAAAATACTTTTTGCAGCGTAATTCAATTCCTCTGCATTGTCTACTTGAATATCTCCAATAGCTCCAACACTAAATTTAGACACTTCACTTTTATCAACTGGTACATGCCATGAAATCGTATCCTTTACAACTGTCTGATTTGGATCTAGGTAAAGATAATTGGCATTAATTACCTTTGATTTCGACTTACTCCAAATATATTCCGACGGTAAAATTGGAAAAATCGATTCTCCAACATTTGCTCCTATGGAATAAAAGCCATTTTTATCTGTTTTAACTATATCTTTTCCGTTTGAAATTAAAATATCCTTTAAGCCTTTTTCTTTAGCATCATGAATGCCATTATGATTAACATCATAAAAAACTTGACCTTTTACGACGATTATTTTATCAATCGCATATCCAGTTTTAGGTATTTGAACAAGTACAAATAAAGAAATGACTAGGGCAGATATTACTATTCTATTTTTCATAAAATGTATTAAAAGTGGAGGCGAAGATAATAGTTTGATTTTCTACTTAGTTATCCTTTCTCGGAATAATTTGTAATTTGAATTTGAGAATTGTGTATTAGTTGCAGCGTGAAATTTGAATAAAAGAATAAAATTTTTTCTGATTTAGAAAAGGGATATATTTGTTTGAAATCAAACTGATGATTTTTAATAGGATATGGCCCAATTCTTTCCTGTATTTTAGTAATTATTAAACTTTTTTAAATATTTATAAATTTATATTATGAAATTAACTGCTCGATTTATTATTATTCTTTTTTTGTTTTGCTCATGCTCAAAAACAGAAATAGATGATTTTCAAAACAATTCATCTAATCAAAATTCTTCTTTAAGAAACTTTAATAAATTTGGACGTAGCTTAGAGTCAACTTCTCCTTTGTATTTTGGTGATCCTTACACAGAAACTGCTGTGAAAAATAAAGTAAAAGAATTAATAGCTTTAGTTGGTAGCGTAGATTTAGATGATGTTAAGGAACAAAGTTCACTTATTAATGATTTAGGCTTTGACAATATTGCAATTGTTGATTTGGAACGGGAACTACGACATAAATTTAATACATCTGAGTTAACGCTTTCTGGTAGTGGTGGATCTGTTACAGTGGAAAATGTTATAAGGGATGTTGTAAAATATGTTGTTCCTAGCCAAGAAGGTAACTCAATTGATAAGTTTTTATACCTTTCGACAACGCATATAGATTATTTGTTTGATAACCTTGAAGGTTTTCCTATTTCTCTTAAATATTCAGCTACTAATGCTATTGGAATTAATTTTCAATTTATTTCCTATGAAATACCATGGACTAATAGGCTGATTGGAGTAAAGGCTTCTCGAGTCTCTGGCTCAGGTGGTTCACTTATTACTGTTGGTAACATGGAGTATGAAATATACTTTTCTTTGAGCAATAAACAGGGAGATCTTTCATTTAGGAGTAACACAGAAGTTATTTTTCAAGCAGAAATTTCTGTATCAATAAATGTAATTGATAAGTCAACAAATAAAATATCAAAAATTGATACAAAAAATCGAAAGCTTAATGTTAATTTGACTTATGATGTTGAGACAGGACTTCTTGTTACTGATATTTCATTACCACCAGGTGTTGGTGGTGGTGTCAGTTCTCCTAATTTAACGACGCAAAATATAGTTCGTGAAATTTTTGCAGACAAAATAGATCTGACAAGCAGATCTTTGTCTGCATATCAAATAGTTTCTGAACTTGATTTAGGTCAGATGTATTTTACTGAGTTAGAATGGACTGAATTTATTATGGCTTTGGAAAACGAATTTGATATTGAAATAAATGATGGTGATGCAGAGAACTTAACCATGGGCACTTATGGTAATTTAGTTAATTATGTTTTGAGAAAAGTTGGTTATTAATACTTTTTTGCAATGCATGATTTTACCACTAGTTCGCAAAGAGACAATATTGCTTTAGCTGTACATCCAAATGGAACGCTCTACTTTGCGCATGGTGATGCTAATGGATTAAAAGTTCAAACATTTAATAATAGTACTCAAAACTGGAATCCAGCAGTAACAGTTCAAACAGGTGTACCTGATAAAATTACTTTGCGTATATCGGAAGAAGGTATTCCGTATATTGCCACAGTAACGGATGCCAAATTGAAAGTATTTAAATACGATGTTCCATAATTAGATAATATTAGAATAAATACTTGATCATTTTATTCAGACAAAAGCCCTAAGCGCATCCGCTTAGGGCTTTTGTTTTATTAACGATGAGTTGAGTTATAGGTTTTAAGTGGTAAGTTATAAGTCTGCTCGGCAAAACTTATAACGTACTACTTATTACTTACCACTTACTTGACAATAAAATAACCGACAGCTAGCCAGACCAAGCCTTTTACCAAGAAAAACAAAAAGCCCCAAAAACCGATTTTTTTAATCCATTTTTTTAGTTTCTCTGCTCGTTCTGTCTTCATAACTTAAAGGTTAACTGTTTAAAATTATAATTACACGTTGGCGGGGAAGCCAACGCTAGAAAGTCACGGGTTGGCGTCCTCGCCAACGGACGTCATTTTACGGAGTTCATTTGTTGGTGTCCCAACAACAAATTTTGCATCATATTTTTAATTACATATTGGCGTACTCGCCAACATTTAAATGATTTTAGTCTCTAAATATTAATGCTCATCCTCCGCAAGTTTCCTTACAGCAATGATTTTGAACTCTTTGATTCCATCAGGCATTTCCCAATTAATTAAGTCGCCAGTTTGGTAACCCCATAACGCAATGCTGATAGGGGCAAAGATAGATACTTTTTGTTGTTTTATGTTAGCGTCTTTTGGTAAAACTAATTTAAATACAAAAGTTTGGCCGTTGTCTGTACTTTCTATTTTGGCTTCTGTGTAGAGAGAAACCACATCTGTAGGTAGCTCGTCGTCTTCGAAAATTTGAGCGTTTTTAACTTCTTCCTTTAAACGAGATTTGTTGTAGTCGCTCATGATCGCCTTTTCTAGGTGCTCGTTTAAAAATTTGTAATCGCTTTTAGATAATAAAATTGATTTTGTTTCCATTGAAATGAAAATTAAATGAATAAATAGCCTTGTGCTGCAAGAGCAAAGGCATTGAATTAAAATCGTAGGTGGTTATTCCCCGAGATCTTTAAAAGAAAAATGCTGAAATCGGGGTTTAGTTAATAAAATCCTTACTTTGGTTTAAAGCAATTGGATTGATAGTGGTGCTAATCAATAGCGTTGAGGAAAGATCAAAAGGCAATACAATCCCCTTCTTCTTTTTCAAAGATTTAGGTTTTGCTGATGATGTATTGCTCTTGGTCATTTTAACAAAGATGCTTTTGTTGAAGGACAAAAGCAAATAGAAAGGACTTTGTTACAATTGGGGGACTATTAAAAAAGACAGGCTTTCTGTTTTTAATAGAAAACCTGTCTAAATTCCTCCCTCTTTAATTCTCCCTCCAAAGGGAGACATTGGATGCTTTAAACACTGTGTATATCCCCCTCTTTGAGGGGGCAGGGGGAGGAAATATTTCTATGTTTATGATGATACAGTTAAACCAAATCAAATCGGTCTAAGTTCATCACTTTGTTCCATGCGGCAACAAAATCATTTGCAAATTTCTCTTTTGCGTCTGCACTGGCATAAACTTCGGCGATGGCTCTTAGCTCAGCATTAGAACCAAAAACTAAATCGGCACGTGTAGCAGTCCATTTTTTGCTGCTCGTATTGCGATCTTCGCCTTCGTAGAGTTCTTTGTCTTGACTAGTTGCTTTCCAAGCAGTATTCATATCTAGTAGGTTCACGAAAAAATCATTCGTTAACTGCTCAGGTGCTTGAGTTAATACCCCATGAGCAGAACCATCATAATTTGCATTTAGAGCACGTAAACCACCTACTAATACTGTTAATTCTGGAGAAGTTAAAGTCAATAATTGTGCTTTATCTACCAGTAGTTCTTCTGTAGAAGCCACCGTACGCCCCTTTTTGTAGTTACGGAAACCATCGGCAATTGGTTCCATGTAAGCAAAAGAAGCAACTTCTGTTTGGTCTTGAGAAGCATCCGTACGACCAGCTGTAAAAGGAACCTTTGTAGCTAAACCTGCATCTTTCGCAGCTTTTTCTATTGCAGCAGCACCAGCCAATACAATTAAATCGGCTATAGAAACTTTTTTACCATTGCTTTGGCTATCATTGAACTGTTTTTGTATACCTTCTAAAGCACTTATTACCTTATCTAACTGTGCAGGGTTGTTTGCTTGCCAGTATCTTTGAGGTGTTAATCGGATACGGGCACCATTAGCTCCGCCACGTTTATCGCCACCACGAAAAGTAGAGGCAGAAGCCCAAGCTGTAGCAACCAACTGTCCGATAGCTAAACCGCTTTCTAAGATTTTTGCTTTTAATCCTGCAATATCGTTTTCATCTACTAATGGATGGTTCACTGCAGGAACAGGATCTTGCCAAATCAATTCCTCTGCAGGTACTTCTGGACCAAGGTAGCGAGCTTTTGGTCCCATATCGCGATGGGTTAACTTGAACCAAGCACGGGAGAAAGCATCTGCAAAAGCATCAGGATTTTCCAAGAAGCGTCTCGAAATCTTTTCGTAAGCTGGGTCGAATCTTAAAGAAAGGTCGGTAGTTAGCATCGTTGGCTTATGTTTCTTTGACGAATCAAAGGCATCAGGAATAATTTCTTGATCTGTTTTTGCTACCCATTGGTGTGCACCACCCGGACTTTTAGTTAACTCCCATTCAAAAGCAAATAAGTTTTCAAAGAAGTTGTTACTCCATTGGGTAGGTGTGGTTGTCCAGGTTACTTCTAAACCACTGGTAATGGCGTCTGCACCTTTGCCACTGTTATAGCTGTTGCTCCATCCAAAACCTTGCGCTTCTAAACCTGCTGCTTCTGGTTCTTTACCCACGTGATCTGATGAAGCAGCACCATGTGTTTTACCAAAGGTATGGCCACCAGCAATTAAGGCTACAGTTTCTTCGTCATCCATTGCCATGCGACCAAAAGTATCTCGGATATCTTTGGCAGCAGCAATAGGATCGGGGTTGCCATCTGGACCTTCTGGATTTACATAAATTAAGCCCATGTGCGCAGCAGCTAAGGGTTTTTCTAAATCTCTAGAATGTTTTTGGCCATCTGCATCTTCATCAGACGATACCACGCCATGTGCCGCTACACCTTCTTGACCTTTAGCATAACGTTCATCGTTACCTAGCCAAGTAGTTTCTGAACCCCAATATACATCCTCGCTTGCTTCCCAAACATCCTCACGACCACCTGCAAACCCGAATGTTTTAAAACCCATCGATTCTAAGGCCACATTACCTGTTAAGATCATCAAATCTGCCCAAGATATTTTGTTCCCATATTTTTGTTTGATAGGCCAAAGTAGACGACGAGCTTTATCTAAACTCACGTTGTCAGGCCAGCTATTTAAAGGCGCAAAACGCTGTTGTCCTTGTCCGGCACCACCACGACCATCGCCTACACGATAGGTACCAGCACTGTGCCATGCCATCCGTATAAACAAACCGCCATAATGACCAAAATCTGCTGGCCACCAATCTTGTGAATCAGTCATTAGCGCATGTAGGTCTTTCTTTAAACCATCGTAATCTAGGCTGTTGAAAGCTTTTGCATAATCAAAATCATCACCCATTGGGTTAGATAAAGAAGAATGCTGGCGCAAGATGTTCAGTTTGAGTTGTTTTGGCCACCAATCGCGATTTCGAGTACCGCTGCCGCCTGCATTACTTTTCATGCTGCCATTATGAAATGGACATTTGCTGATGTCTTGAGAGTTGTTTTCCATGCTTAATTAATTTTTTGTTAATGATGTATGGTATTTTTTCAATTGCCGTGAATATGACCATTGAAAAGACATTTCGCTTATTTGTTTTGTTTGCTATGTCCATACCTTTTGGTGAATTAAAGGTACGGGAGTTAGCTGATGATGTCAAAGTGCTTTTCTCTATAGCCAAATAGGTAAAAGCTATTTCACTTTAAAAGATTGTTTGCCATTCAGTAAATCCCAAAATAGCATAAAGTCGCTTGCTAAGCTGTACCCGGGATATCTAAAGGTAGCAGGTTTGTTCTTTTCAAAAAAGAAGTGGCCAACCCAAGCAAAACCATAGCCTAAAAAGGGTACAGCAATAATGAAACGTAAATCGTGAAATAATAATCCACCAATTAGAGAAATAACTACCAATGCCGTACCTATAAAATGAAGCACACGACTGGTTGTATTTTGGTGCTCACTAAGGTAATACGGATAAAACTCTTGGAGCGATTTGTATTCTTTTGTGCTCATTTTCTACTGGTTTTATCCTAAAAATAACTATAATAATTGATGATGTGCTAAAAAATCTCTTAACTTTTCGGGATGAACATCCATTAACAAGGTATGTAAACCTGCTTTTTTAGCACCTTCTATATGTTGTGGACTATCGTCGATGAAGAGTGTTTCTTGTGGATCTAGGTTGTTTTCTTTCAGTACCATTTCAAAAATGGCTGGATTAGGCTTACGCATGGTGGTGTCTTGAGAGAAGTAGGCTTTCTCAAAGAAATCATCATAGTTATTGAAACCAAAATCTTTTTGAAGATAGGCAATGATCCAATCGTAGTGGATTTTGTTGTTGTTGCTTAACAAAAAGGTGCGATATTTCTTTTTTACATCAAGTAGCACATCGTGATTGTTAGCCGAAACACCTATGAGCAAACTATTCCAAGCATCATCTATTTGCTGATCTGCTAGTGACGAGTTATTGGCAAAAGTTCTAATGCCTTCTCTAAATTCTGCTGGAGAAATGGATCCCGTCTCAAAATCATCGAACAACTTATTGTGACCTTTGTGTGCAAAAAAATCGCTTACGTTCGCAATACCTAAATCTGATAGTGCTTGTTGCGTTTTTAAGAAATCTATAGCAAAGATCACATTGCCATAATCGAAGATCACATTTTTTATTTGTGCCATTAGTCTGGTGGAAATTTGTTGCAAATATGTTATTTCTCTTCGAAAAAACCTAGTTCGTATTTACTCAGGCTAATTTTGATTTGTTTAAAATTTAGATTTAACAAACTTAAAGCCATAATGTAAATTTGCTCATCGAGCTATTTTTTTGAACCTTAGTGATTTTGTATTGTTAAACATGTAGTTTATCAATTTAAGGTGTAAAAATTTTAAAATTTTTCTGCAAAAGTGCTTCTTATTTTGATTACAATTATGTAACATTGCACTCGCAAAAACTTAATAAGTTTTTCAGGGCCTATAGCTCAGTTGGTTAGAGTAGAAGACTCATAATCTTTTGGTCGCTGGTTCGAGCCCAGCTGGGCCCACCCGAGTGGGTAAACACGTTTTTTCGTCGTTTACCCACTTTTTTTTGCTTTGTAAATTTCTGGAAATCAAATGTATAGTTGAGACTATTTCGTTAACCCGGGTGGTTCGATGTTGCGTTCCATCAAAACTCAATTTTTCGGGAAAGATCGAACCAATTATCTCTCTTTTTAAGCTCATATTCCCATTTTTATATAATAAATCTAGGTTTAATAGTACGTTGACGGCGTTTTTTAATTTGTTCTCAATGTTAATTTGGGGAGTTGAAACGTCAAACAGTTTTGCCTCTAAACCAGTAATCTGTTCCTCGCTCTCGGTTTTGATGGTTTTATAATCTGTTCCGTCGATATCACCTTTGAGCAGCAACTCCCTTGCTACTTTGATCTTGTTATTTAATATCTCAATTTTAGAGACGATTTCTTTTCTGCTATCCCCTTTTTGTGAATACTCTAAGTAGTACAGTTCATTCACCATTTTTGTACATACTTCGGCAATTCCAGGTTTTGGTACGAATTTTTTCAGTTCTTTTAAAATCGCAACGTTGACATCTTCAGCTTTGTATCTACAGCCACAGGCGGAGGTGCAGTGGTAATAATAATAGTATCGGCCACGTCCTTTAGATGCACTTCCAGTTAGCATGCGTGTACATTTGGTGCAGTACAAAAAACCTCTTAACGGTAATTCTTCTGGAGACAATATTTTTGTACCCATCTTTTTCTTTCTTCCATCCATAACCTCTTGTACCTCATAAAATAATTTTTCGGAAATCAATGGGTCATGTTGACCTGCTACGAGGTGGCTTTGCTCATCTTTGTATTTGGGAATAAATATTTTGCCACAGTATACCGGATTGCGCATGGCGACAAGGAAGTTGTTCTTGCCGCAGTTTAGTCCATTGGATCTGGATAATTTCCAAATCTGTTCCGTAGAAAAGATACCACTTGCAATTTTCTCAAAAGCATGTTTGATCAATGATGCCTGTGGTTCCTTAGGAATGATCATTTTTTTACCAACCTCGGTAGTGATATTTCGATAGCCGATCGGTGCAGATGCCATCCAACGTCCTTCCTTTTTAGCCTTACGCATTCCGTTGATTACGTTCAAAGCTCTTCTGTCATTTTCCACTTCTGGTGTAGATAGGTAAATGGCCAGCATCAATTTGTTTTCTGGAATAGAGAGGTCTAAAGGTTGTTCAATTGCTTGGGGTTCAATTCCTAGACTTCTTAATATGCTAATCATGTTGTAAGCATCGCCGGCATTTCTGCTGAACCTATCCCATTTGGTAAAGATGACAAAGTCGCTGAGCCTTCCCTTGGTTTTGCGTAGGTCTGCTAACAATATCTGCCATGCCGGACGATTAAAGGATTTTGCAGAATGATCCTCATGTATTACCTTTCTAATGGTGATTTGGTTAAACTCGCAATATCTCCTCAGACGTTCTTCTTGGTCTCTTTGAGAATAGCCTTTTTCAGCTTGTTCATCCGTACTTACCCTGATGTATAGATCTGCTATTTTCATGACTTGAATACTTGTTTGAGCCATAATTTAGCAAATTTTTTGTAGAAATCCAATACTTTTTCTGCTTGTTCAACAGATATGATTGTGCCATGTTTTTTCAGAATATCAACAATTTTTTCAGGTGTTAGGCGTGAATTCTTTTTCTCCATCATCAATCGTTTTATCGGAGCAATATGCAGGAATTTAAAAGCTTGTTTTAGCAACCTGTTAGGTACTACCCAAGAATTAATTTGAACGCAGATCTATAATTGAATCTAGAATAGTTTTTAATGTCTACCTTTGCACTTGTGATACTGTCGAAAAGCCACTACAGACTGCATATCTGATATAGATTTTACAGAAACATTTAAATGCGTAGATATTTTTATTTAATGAAAATTATGGAGGTCGTCAGAACGTTTGATAAAGAGTTGATTACTAGAATCCGTAAAATCGGGAATAATTACAAAAGGGCTATCAAACAGTTAGGCACAATTTCTTGCGTCTTCGGTGATCCCGCTGGGATAATAACTTATTAATCCAATTGGTACAAAATGAGCAAGTTGTGGAAATTATATAATCATCATTTCAATGTGGGCACCAAATTGGGCACCAGTTATTTTGATATGATATGACTAGGTTTG
The DNA here is from genome assembly GCA_029959615.1 of Flavobacteriaceae bacterium PS02338. Lineage (GTDB taxonomy): Bacteria > Bacteroidota > Bacteroidia > Sphingobacteriales > Sphingobacteriaceae > Pedobacter. The sequence goes on from JASCOD010000003.1 coordinate 153,254, forward strand.
AAAGAACAATTTGTTATTGACTACAATATAGCTATTATTTTGATATTAAACTTTTTTTAAAGGTAATATCTATAATTAGAAGTCGGTTACTCAATTATAGTTAATGTAGCCTTTTAATCAAAGATTTTTTTTCCTATTTCTTGGTATACTTAATATGATTTCAGTCAGGAATTTATCTCTCAAATTGTTATTTCCTTTCTAATTCATCTTTGGGAAATGAAGCTTGTGAATTTCGGTTATCAGCTTGGAAATTTCTTTGAAGTGTAAAAGTTCTCTGCTGATTGCATTTATCTTTTCAACAATCTCAACAATTGTTTTGTGTAATTGCTGTAAAATTTGGTTTTCTATCGTTTATCAAAATGGTAGCGTACTGTGGGATTTTGGTAGCAAGATGATATGTGCGAATAGCTAGTTTTGCAGTATAAAGACCAATTGGCTTAATCTTTAGGCTTGTGGTAAATACTCAAGGAAGGTATTTTAAGCTTAATCCACTTTGGGCGGACAAATCATTTATCATGATACAAAAATACAAATCAAATAAAGCCTATTATCAAAGTACAATAATGCTGGCAGGTCCTGTTGTAGTTTCGCAGCTTGGACACACCTTGGTATTGGCAGTAGATTCTATTATCGTAGGACATTATGCGGGTACGATATCCCTCGCAGCGGTGTCGCTTGTTCATTCGGTTTTCATGGTGGTATTGGTGCTGGGAATGGGTATAGCCTACGGCTTAACTCCATTAATTGCACAGGAAAATGGAAAATCAAACCATCAGGAATGTGCTAAACTGCTTTCCAATAGTTTATGGATAAATACAATAGCTGCCATTCTGCTTTTTCTAGTGGTGTATTACGGCTCCATGTTTGCAATGTATCACTTAGATCAAGATCCTCGTGTTGTGGAAACGGCAAAACCATATCTGCTGCTTTTGGGCATTTCTATTTTGCCTTTAATGATATTCCAGACATTTAAGCAATTTGCAGAGGGATTAGGTTATACCAAACAAGCGATGAATATCACCATCTGGGGAAATGTGCTCAACTTGGTATTAGCCGTGGTTTTGGTAAAGGGAATGTTTGGAATCAATCCGATGGGAGTGAAGGGAATAGGCATCGCAACTTTGATCGATAGAGTATTGATGATGGTGGTAATGGGATGGTACATTATGAAATCAAGAAATTTTAAAGCCTACATCCAGCATTTTTCTTTACGGTTTGTAGATTTTTCAAGAATTGTAAGGGTGGTGAAAATTGGCATTCCTGTTGCTATGCAGTATATCTTTGAAATTGGTGCATTTGCTGTTGCAGCATTAATGGCCGGTAAAATTGGTGCAATTGAGCAGGCAGCGCACCAGACTGCAATCACTTTCGTAGCGATGACCTATATGATGGCCAGTGGAATAGCTTCGGCGGCTACTATTAAAGTTGGTAATAATTTTGGGAGACAAAATTATTTTAGAATCCAGAAATTTGCTGTGGTTTCCTATCATTTGGTGATAATTTTTATGTTGTTTTTTGCTGTTGTTTTTACTTTGTTTAACCAATATCTGCCCTATCTGATAACCAATGACCCAGATGTTGTTTCATTGGCAGCACAATTATTGATTATAGCCGGTATTTTTCAGTTATTTGATGGTACACAGGTAGTTGGCTTGGGTACATTGAGAGGTATGGGCGATGTGAAAATTCCAACATCCATTACTTTTTTTGCCTATTGGGTTGTGGGTCTGCCCGTAGCTTATCTTTTAGGAATTAAGCTTAATATTGGTGTGGAGGGAATTTGGTACGGATTAACCCTTGGCTTGTTAACCTCTTCCGCTCTATTGTATTTTAGAGCCCAATACATCATTGAACATCAGATGAAAAGCGTATAAACAAAAGAGCCTGGCTTAACAATCGTTCAGCCAGGCTCTTTAACTTTCAATTTAGTTTTATGCAGACAAAAATTCCCCAGTACTTTTTATCTCTGCGTAGAAAAATGCTAGCGCAGCTAAAAATGCATGGTGTACATCATCCGCTTTTACCGTTTTGCCGTTAATTTCCAAGTCTCTTGATGCACAGGCATCACCGATAACGGTGCATTTATAGCCAAAGTCAAATGCGGCACGTGTAGTTGCATCTACACACATGTGCGTCATCATTCCGGTAATGATCACTTCTGTTACGTCGTTTTCTTTTAGATAAGCTAATAGTCCTGTATCCCTAAAACTATTTGGGTAGAATTTCTGAAAAACATTTTCTCCGTCAAGTGGTTGCACGTTTTCGTGGATTTTCACACCATTCGTTCCCTCAACAAAAATAGGCATTGCTTCTGGGTTGGCCGAAACGTGCTGTATATGGGCAATTGGTAAATTATTCGCTCTGAAATGTTCCAATACCTTACCTGCGTTCAAACTCGCTTCTATAGGGTTTACCAATTCAATAGCTCCGTCTTCGAAATAATCATTTTGGATGTCGATTACAATCAATGCTTTTTTACTCATATCTATCTTATTTTATTGTTTCTAATTAGAAACAAAGTTAGATAGGTTTAATCTACTGTTCTATACCAAAACACTATGGGTTGATACCATTTTGATATTCATTCAAGAATTCAGTCGTGGTAATTCCAGTCTGATTTTTGAAAAATCGCATCAAATGGTTAGGTTCGGAAAAGTTGAGCTGAAATGCAATCTCCCCAACTGTGAGGTTGGAGTGGATCAGGTAATCCTTAATGGCGACAAGTAGGCGCTGTTTCAGCAAGTGTGACGCGGTGACATTAAATTGTTCTTTTACCGCTTTGTTGAGTGCAATACGGTTAATGTTTAGGAGTTCGGTGTAATCATTAATGCGCTGCTTTTCTTTGATATGGGTCTCTATCAATTGCTTGAACTGAAAAGCATCGTTATGCTGATTTTTTTCGATTGCCAACTGATGTTTCTCCGCATATTCCCGGTTGAGCTTTTGGAGCAGGTAATAGATCAGTGAACGGATAATGTGTACACTGTCAGGTCTTGTCTTGATCAGTTCCAGTTTTATTTCAGCAAGAAGGGAATAATACCGTCCGATAAGTGGCTGGTCGAGTAGCATATTCAAAGGGTACGCCAATTGGTAAAAGTACAACAGGCGATAAGTGAATAATTTATCGGAAAAAAATTCATTCAAAAAGTCTTCCTGAAAAACCAGGACTATAAAATCCAGCCCCTCGGGATCAAGGTTCCATTCCCGTTTTTGGAATGGTGAAATGAATATGATACTATTGTCATCAATAGTTATTTTATCATGATTCAGAATAATATGACCACTCCCTTTCCTGAAGAAGATGATTTCCAAATAATCTGTATCGTAAGTTTCTTTCTTTAGGTAGCCCTCTTTTACTTCATCAGATGGCAAGATATTAATCAGAAAATCTACCCCACATTCTGTTTTATGAAATTTCTGGGTTCTCATGTTTTTATTATTTTGAAAATATGCCTGTAGTTAATTTCTAAATAGCATTTCATTCTTTAGATACTATTGATGTCAAACTAAATTTTCTAGCCCAAACTCAGCCAGTTTATCTACAATAGGCAAGGTTTTCAGTCCCAGTTCAGTTAAAGTATATTCTACTTTTGGAGGGATTTCTGGATACACTTTTTTGCTGACCAGTTTATTTTCTACCAGCATATTCAGTTCTTGTATCAGCATTTTTTCGCTAATGCCGGTTACGGCTCTTTTTAGTTCGCCATATCGCACCACATTTTCATTGATCTGAAACAATATCATCAATGTCCATTTGCCGCTAAGAAGCGATAAGGAAGCTCTAACTGGACACCTGTCGTCGCAGGGTGGATTTATTTTTATTTTATTTTCCATTGATAATCAGTTATTCTAACCATTTGGTAGGTACATAACTACTTGGTAAGTACTTGCGCAAAGGTATGTACTTGGATACCTTTGTGCAAGTTTGTTATCAAAATAAATATAAAATGAAAATACTAGTATTCGGAGCAACAGGCTCACAACAATTTAACGTAATAGGCGAAGCAAAGAAAAAAGGTGCAGAAGTAATTGCTGCAACCAGCTCGGAAAATAGTTTTGAGAAATTGGCTCAGGCTGGAGCAACCCCGGTTTTGGCAAACTTAGCAGATGCCGATAAAATCAATGAAATTACCAAAGGCATTGATGCTATTGCGTTTATGATCCCAGTATCATTACCCAATCCTTTTGATGGTTTGCAATATGCTAAAAATGTTATTGATGCTGCTAAGCTAAACGGTGTAAAAAAATTGGTTTGGAATACGAGCGCCTGGTTGGAATCACAAAAAATTGGTTCTCCCTTAGATGACTTAAAATTGGATGTTCAAGATTATTTGAAAGATAGCGGAGTAGATTACGTGACTATCGAACCAACTATTTATATGGAAAATATGATGGGACCATTCTGTGCACCTTTTATCACAAATGAAAAGAAACTGGCTTATCCTACTCCAGAAGCGATGCCGATTGGTTGGATCGCTTCCAGAGATGTAAGTGCGTTTGTGGTTGAAGCCATTTATAATGAAGATTTAAAAGCAGATAATTTCAAGATAAGTGGATTGGAAAATCTAAAAGGGAATGATTTAGCCTCAGCATTTTCTAATGGTGTTGGAGAAGAAATCGTTTATTACCCGCAAAAACCCCAAGAATTTGGTGATATTTTAAAGCCAATGGTAGGAGAGGCGGGAGCAAACAGTGTTGCTGCTTATTACGAAAGTTTGCAAAACGCAACTGAATACCCGTCAAAATTCAATCCTAACATGAGCGAAGTATTAGAGAAACTTCCTGTAAAAATGACCTCTCTGGCAGATTGGGCAAGCGAGAACAAGAGGTTTTTTTAAACCAATAAAAAACAGACAATCATTTAGATCAAATATTATGACAGCAATAGAAGTAGTAACGGCCTATTCGGTAGCCCTTTCTCAAGGTGATATTCCTAAGGCATTTTCACATTTTAGTCCAGATGCAAAATGGCACCAACCGGGAAACCATCGTTTTGCGGGAACAAAAGCAGGACTTGAAGCCATCGGAAAAATGTTGGGCGATATGATGGGCGCAACCCAAGGTTCATTGGTTATCAATCCTACCGGAGCTTTGATGGCTAATGGAGACCTGGTTTCATTCCCGGTACATTTTTCCGCTAAACTTGGCGAGAGAACAGTTGATATGAACGGGGTTGATCTGTTCGAAGTGGTGAACGGAAAAATTGTCCAGGTTTGGTTGTTTTCAGAGGACCAAGCTGCTGAAGACGAGTTTTGGGGCTGATTTCGATGCTCAACTAGAAGCGTCACTTTTTATAATAAAGTGACGCTTCTTTTTTAGCAGAATAGGGGCTATCATTTTGTTAAATCCCAGCAGTTTATTTCCTGCTCTTGACACTTGGGGTTCAACAGAACCAAGTCCGCAGTAATTGCCATTTCTAGTAAGAAATAGGTTGTTCCAAAGTTGGTTAGCAAAGCAAAATATTTAGTCAATGCACCAATGGTGATGATGCAATAAAGCGACTGTCCCTGAAAAAAAAAATTGACCAACAAATTCAATAAGATTTCACTTTGGCAGCAAACAGATTAGCAATCTAAAATTTAATATACAAGTATTGAACCAAAATTAAAGTGCATTGGCTACATTTGCAGAAATGACAGCATTTAAAAAAATTATAGCGATTTTTTTATTACTCGGAATTGTAACCAATAGTTTCAATCAGTTGCTGCTATTTTCTTCCTATTCTATCAATAAGGAATATATTTCTGCGGTGCTTTGTTCCAACAAAGACAAACCCCATCTACATTGCGAAGGAAAATGTTTTTTGGACATCAAGCTTAAAGAGTTGGAACAGAAAAACAAACAACAGCAAGATAATTTAAAAAGAATGGTAGAGACATCAGCGCCAGCTTATGCAAACCTTCTGCCCCAAGTATTTGAAACAAAGCTTGAGCTGACACCGAGCTTTTATCTACTACAAAAGCCAAAGGCTAGGGTTACTGCTGTCTTCCAACCGCCCAAAACGGTTTAAAACCAAATTCTTGCTATTTCAATCTATGGTTCAGCTCTGCTGCATGGATCTCTATTGGGATTTTTAGCGGGAATATTCATCCTCAATTTTATATCATCCTAAATCCTATCGTAACAAACGATTAGAATTTATGATTCACTGTGCATGAACCTGGCAAAAACAGGCAAATACCTTTAATCAAAAACACATGAAATTTTTATATACCCTAATTATCACTATACTTAGCCTACCGGCCTTTTCCCAGTCTGGGGCCATACAGGGCACCATTGTTACAACTGACGCACAGTCCATTGAAAAAGCAACCGTTGTCCTGCTAAATACCAATTATGGTAGCGTAACAGATGGCCAGGGCAGATTTGGCATCCACAAATTAGCAGGGGGGAACTACACCATCAGCGTTTCGGCCATTGGCTATGCAACCCAGCTGAAAACAATTGTTCTGGCCAAGGGCCAGTCGTTGACCATCGATTTTAAGCTTACAGAGAGCAACCAGCAGCTAAATGAGGTTGCCGTGTCATCGGAAAGGCGTCAGGAAAGCGTGCAAAAAATACCGGGCGCAATCACTTTTCTGGATGCAAAACAGATCAGGGACTACCGTTTATGGGATATTACAAACCTAACGGCGATTGCGCCTAATCTATTTACCGTAGAACATGGAAACAGCACCAGTTCCAATTTCCTGAATATTCGCGGGGTAATGGGGTTTTCCAATGAACAGGCGGTAGCTACCTACGTCGATGGGGTTTATCAATCTGATTACTTTTCTGCGCCACCTTTATTCAATGATATACAAAGTATCGAAATTCTGCGTGGGCCACAGGGAACACTTTACGGCCGCAATGCCTTTGGCGGTGTGGTCAATATTACGACCAGGCAGCCCACCAATATCGCCTCGGGATACGCAGAAATTACGTTCGGAAATTTTGGACAACAACGTTATACAGCTGGCCTTTCGTCACCTATGCTCAAAGATAAGCTGTTCGCCAGCGGTTCACTTACCTATAATCATCGTGGCCCGATCTACTACAACGAGTTTACCCAAAGCGGTTTCGATAGACGTGAAGATTACTCTGGCAACTTTAACCTGCGCTATCTGCCTTCGGCCCAATGGTCGCTTTCGCTGAACGTAAAAGCTGAAAACGACAATGACCGTGGGAGCTTTCCATGGGTAACCTCTTACGAAGAAGTCTACTCCAAACCTTACCAGGTGAACACGAACAATACCAATGTGGAACGCCGGAAAAATTTCAATACCTCGCTGGCTGCCAATTACTACGGTAAAAATTTTAGCTTCACTTCTGTATCTTCCTACACCAAGTTCAACGGGTATTACCAGGGGGCCGGTGTTGATTACGATTTCAGTCCGCTGAATGCGCTTAGTACCGCTCCGAACATAAAACGAAAGGTCTATGCCCAGGAACTACGCTTGAGCTCACCATCGACAAGTGCTGGCAGATTAAAATGGGTTGTCGGCGCATATGGATTTTCGCAGCATAATGATATCAATTCACCGACCTATTTTGGCCCCGATTATCTACTGCTCGATCCAACTTCTGGTGCTCCTTTTACCAGTACCAATATCGGTAGGGAGAACAATAGGGGATATGCATTTTTTGGGCAGGCTACCTACTCGTTTAATGCAAAGCTGGATTTGACAGCTGGGATCCGATATGATTACGAAAGCCGAAGACTTGACCAGTACACCAATTACCAGAAAGATCCCGATCCTGCAATCTTGCTGACCCCCAACCAAGCCTATCGGGCAAACTTTAGCGCAGTGACACGAAAATTTGTGCTGAGCTATAAACTGAAGGATAACATGCTGCTTTATGGTAGCTACGCACGCGGGTTCCGTGCCGGCGGGTTAAATTCAAATGCGACCGATCCTGCACAGGTTCCCTATGAGCCTGAATATTCGGACAATTGGGAGATCGGTTGGAAAAATATGTTTTTTAACAATAAGCTGAAATTGAACCTGACCGCATTCTACCTTCAGCAGCACAACCAACAGATCAGTACGGCCATGGACGGAGTGAATGCACTGATCCTGAACGTAGGGGAAATGCACAATAAAGGGCTGGAGCTGGAAGTGACTGCTCTACCGTTGAAGGGCTTCCAGATCGATTGGAATGCAAGTTACTCCTACGCTCGTTATGCTTCGCTGCTATTGTACAGTGCCGATGCAAATGCGGTGGTAGACTACAGGGGCGGTCAGCCCATAAATACGCCTCCGATCAGTTCGATGTTGGCAGCCCAGTACACTTATGATTTCGCAGGAAGCAAACAGAAACTTGCCGTATTTGCAAGGGGTGAGTACCGTTATCTTGGCAGATATTATTTTGATTTTGTGAACGACTTAAGCCAGCCTGCCCACACGCTGATGAATGCCAAAGCGGGCTTGACCAGTAAAAACTTTGAGCTTAATTTTTGGGCACGGAATATTACGGATAAAAAATATATCCCTTATGGTTCCTTTGGAACATTCCTTTTGGGAACACCAAGAACATACGGAACAACCTTGATCGCTAAATTTTAAACCATGAAAAAACTGATTTTCGCTGCATCTATCCTATTGATGGTTGCAGCCTGCAAAAGCAAGACTGAAGATACGGCAGCATCAACGGTGGGCCAGACGCAACCTCGGCCAATGGCCTTTCCCGAGCCTAAGGTGAACATTAAGACCGTTGGGATCCTGCTTTACGACAATTATGCCATTTTGGATGCTATGGGGCCTTACCATGTGTTCAGCGAGCTCATGGGCGCAAAGGTCTTTTTTGTGGGACGGCATAAGGGGCTGATCACTACGGGAAATGGAATGAAGGTACAGTGTGATTCATCGATTACCGATGTGAAGCAATTGGATATTCTGGTTATCCCTGGGGGATTGAATGAAACCTTCACGGCAACAAAAGATACCACGCTGCTCAACTGGATCAGAGTAATCGACAAGCAGTCCAAGTACACTACAAGTGTGTGCACAGGTGCCTGGATACTAGCTGCGACAGGTCTGTTGAAAGACCAACAGGCAACCACCCATTGGTTCGCAAAGCAGCTACTGAAGGATCGGTTTGGGGTATCTTCGCAGAATAAGCGTTATGTGAAAAGCGGTAAATACTGGACAAGTGCGGGAGTTTCAGCCGGGATCGACATGAGCCTGGCTGTGATCAATGATATCATGGGCGAGAAGTATACACAGATGGTGATGCTGGATCTGGAGTATGATCCGAAGCCGCCCGTTAAAGGTGGCAGCGAGAAGAACACAGATAAAAATATCGTAGAGGAAATGCGTTCGATGTATAATGGTGCCATTGCGCCGCTAATAGGTGTTCAAAGTGCGGCAGCAAAAATAAAGATCGATAACGGTAGGGATCCGGTTTGTGGCATGTCCCTATCGGCAGGCTATGCGGACACAACTGCCTACAAGGGAAAGGTATTCGGTTTTTGTTCGGCGATGTGCAAGACAGGTTTCAAAAAAAATCCAGCTTCCTATGCGCAAACGGTTCAGGATCATCCGGCCAAATAGCAAAGGATCAAATTCCCATGACAATCTTCTGTCGAATGAAATCTACTCCCTAAGCTAAAAAAAATCAGAGTTATTTTTTTGGTATTATGGTGTGTATCCTGAAGGTAGGGTACGCACCATTTAACAAATTTCACCTAATCCTGAAGGGACAACAAGCCAAGGCACTGTTGGTTGGCGCAGGCTTTATGTCAAACCCGAGAACCGCCGTCATCCCTTTGCGATAAATGCCGGGGCTAAAAAATGAGGTTTTCCAGTTGAATGGGCCTAGTAGATTATTATTGTTTTTATGTCAAGCAGCTACCAAAATGCATCATAATGCATATTCTTGGTATTTCTTTAGTGCAGTGATATTTATGGATATGTCGATACCTGCCATATTCAGTCAGACAGGATCGGTAAGGGATTAGGCTATCCAGGAAATTGTCGGGCAGGACAATTTAAAGCGATGCCGAAAAACCCATGTAGCGGAATATTCTGCGTGCTAATGCTAGTGTAAGGATAATAGTCGCCAAATCGACTGCAATGCAGGAAAGCTCTGGGTAGGTACTTTTTAATGATAAAAGAAGTTCGCTAAGGAAAAATGACATGCTAAGTTTGCTTTTTCCAAATCTATGAAAATACAGAAAAAGATAAAACTTCTTTTTCTGTATGCAGTATCGCTCATCTTTTTTTCTTACGAGTTACCTTACGGATAGTGTGCAAAGTACTTTATCCGAAGCAATTTCTGCATGTTTTCAAAAAATTATTAGCTTTAAAAAAAAATAGCCTATGTTGACCAACAAAAAGATTTCGGTACTTTATTTTATCCGCCTGATCAAATGGGATATCTTCTTTATTGCCATTTATGCCATCCTTGCCGGTACGTTCGACCATTATGGGTTTATGGAGCAGATCGATATTCCACTGGCACTTTCTGCATTTGTTGGTACCACACTTTCACTGCTATTGGCATTCAGGACCTCCCAGTCCTACGAGAGGTGGTGGGAGGCAAGGGTGGTATGGGGAGGTATCGTCAACGATAGCCGTACGCTTGTCCGTCAGCTGGGGCAGTTTATGCCTAAAAGCCCCGAGGGCAGGAAAGTCGTGGAGGCTTTTGCATATAGGCAGGCGATCTGGTGCTTTGCACTTTCGCAGGGTCTGAGAAAAGTGCCCTTTTCCAAGAAAGTAGAAGACTATTTCCAGCTGCATGGGCTAAAGAGCGATAACCGTGCCAACCTGCTGCTGAACATCCGCGCCGGGGAACTCGCGGTGGCAAGTGAACAATTTTCCCTTGATGCCAATAAACAGGTACAGATCGATGCGACCATTGGCAGGCTCTGTGATTCGATGGGAAGATGCGAGCGAATCAAGAATACGGTATTTCCCAGGTCTTATAGCGTGCTGATCCATTTTCTGATCTATGTGCTGATGACCATCATGCCCTTTGGGCTGGAAGACGAGACCAAGGCAGTTGAAATCCTGCTGACCTTTCTGGTGCCCGTACTTTTTATTGCCATCGAACGCACGGCGATCATCATGCAGGATCCCTTTGAGAATGCACCAACTGATACCCCAATGACCGCTTTATCGGTAACGATAGAGAAAAACCTGATGGAAATGATCGGAAGGGAGGTAGAGCTAGGGGAGAACAGCCAGGATTCCTACTATATAATGTAGGGGCGCACCCAAATTTTTTTTCCGATTTTTGGGCATTTAAGCGTTTATTCGGATTATGATTTGACCCAGAAATACCTAAATATTCGCAATGGGTAATCACCCGTAAAAGTAATTTTTGAATAATAACTTAAAATAATAATTGGATTATCAAAATAGTTTGCTTTATATTTACAAAAAATTATAGGACGTGAAGTTTCTGACTTGGTTTGTTTCGGTATTGATAGTAGTGGTGATGTGTGCTCCGTGCATGGATTCTGCTGCTGCCGTTCCCATGCAGTCTGCCAGCTTTCAGACTTCTTCCCCAACCCAGGACCACACCGCCTTTAAGGATGGCTGTTCTCCATTCTGTACCTGCGCCTGTTGCAGTGTCCCTACCTTTGTTCAGAATACATCCATATCGGTTGAAGTTCCACAACAGACATTGGCAGAATATACCCAGAAATCTTTTGGAAAAGCTATAGGTGCCGAAATCTCTGTTTGGCAGCCGCCCAAATTAGGTTAGTTAAATCATCATGTTTTTGCCTGGGGATCATTTCTTTTGAAATGTATCCTGCCTATGCATTAATCAGTTTTTTATCTAACGTAATTTTAATTCAATGCTGAAAAAGATCATTCAGTTTTCTATACACAATAAGCTTGTTATAGGATTGTTTACCCTTGCTTTGATAGCGTGGGGTGTCTATTCCCTAAAACAACTTCCTATAGATGCCGTGCCTGATATTACAAATAATCAGGTACAAGTTATTACCCTCAGTCCTTCCCTTGCCAGTCAGGAAGTAGAACGTTTAATTTCCTATCCGGTGGAACAGACCATGGCCACCATCCCTGAAATAGAGCAAGTTCGCTCCATATCAAGGTTCGGTTTATCGGTGGTAACCATAGTTTTTCACGATGATGTGGATATTTATTGGGCCCGTCAGCAGGTCAACGAGAAGTTGGCAGAAGCAAAAAACAATATTCCGGAAGGTTTAGGCAACCCGGAGATCTCACCTATTTCTACCGGATTAGGTGAGATTTACCAGTATGTGGTTCACGCCAAGCCCGGATTTGAAAAAAAATACACTGCCCGTGAACTGCGAAGCATACAGGATTGGGTTGTCCGCAGGCAACTGCTGGGTACACCCGGAATTGCCGAGGTAAATAGTTTCGGAGGCTTGTTAAAACAGTATGAAATCGCTCTGGACCCCGATAAATTAAGAAGCTTTAATTTAAGTATCAACGATGTCTTTAATTCATTAGAGCAAAATAACCAAAATACCGGTGGCGCTTATATCGACAAAAAACCAACAGCCTATTTTATCAGAAGTGAAGGGTTTGTTGGAAATATAGACGACATCCGGAAAATTGTTGTCAAAAATAACGAAAGTGGTATACCAGTACTCATCAGGGATATCGCCAATGTACAGATTGGCAGCTCTATCCGGTATGGTGCATTGACCCGCGCCACCCCTGAAGCCCAGGGTGAAGCTGTTGGAGGCATTGTTATGATGCTGAAAGGGGCCAATGCAAACAATGTAGTAAAACAGGTAAAAATAAAGATTGACAGGATCAGTAAAACTTTGCCGGAAGGCGTTGTGATAGAACCATTCCTTGACAGAAGTGCCTTGGTAGACAGGGCAATTGGCACAGTAGCCAAAAACCTGATTGAGGGAGCATTGATTGTTATTTTTGTATTGGTGCTATTCCTCGGAAACTTCCGTGCTGGACTGGTTGTCGCTTCGGTGATTCCACTGGCGATGTTGTTTGCTATAGCAATGATGAACCTTTTTGGGGTATCAGGAAACCTGATGAGCCTTGGCGCGATAGATTTCGGACTGATTGTGGATGGCGCTGTAATTATAGTGGAAGCCACCATGCACCATCTGGGAATGCGTAAAGGTGGAAGGATGACCCAGGAAGAAATGGACGCGGAGGTATTTGAGTCTGCTGTGAAAATCAGGTCTGCCGCCGCATTCGGAGAGATCATTATCTTGATCGTTTACTTACCAATACTTGCCCTAGTAGGTATCGAAGGTAAAATGTTTGGCCCGATGGCACAGACCGTTTCCTTTGCCATCCTGGGTGCATTTTTACTTTCTATGACTTATGTGCCAATGGTGTCTGCTTTGTTTTTGAGCAAAAACCCAACACATAAGCGTAATTTCTCTGATCGTATGATGGACTTCTTTCATAAGTACTACTATCCGATGATCAAAGGAGCCCTGAATTGGAGGAAAGCCGTAACCTTTACCTCTGTCGCTTTATTAGCAGTTAGCTTGTTTGTCTTCAGCCGCATGGGTGGAGAGTTCATTCCCAACCTTGAAGAAGGAGATTTTGCGGTGGAGACCAGGTTGTTGACCGGAAGTTCGCTTTCGCAGACAATTGACAAGGTAAATCAGGCGTCGGCTATTCTGGTCAAGAAATTCCCAGAGGTGAAAGAAGTGGTCGGTAAAATTGGTGCCGCGGAGATTCCAACCGATCCGATGCCCATGGAAGCCTGTGATTTGACCATCATCTTAAAGGACAAAAAAGATTGGACAAGTGCAAAGACCCGTGAAGAGCTTACCGAAATGATGAGTGATGCCCTGAAAGAAGTCCCAGGCGTAAGTTTTGGTTTTTCCCAGCCCATTCAACTACGTTCCAATGAGCTGATATCGGGCGTTAGACAGGATATCGGTATTAAAATATTCGGGGACGACCTCACCACCCTGACTGACTTTTCTAAGAAGATAGGTGGAATTGTTTCCTCAGTTGAAGGGGCCAAGGATGTCTATCTGGAACAGGCTGAAGGTTTGCCTCAGATAGTGGTCAGGATTAACCGGGATCGTATTGCACAATATGGTCTGAGTATAGAAACGGTCAATCAGGCACTTAATGCTGCTTTTGCCGGACAGTCTGCCGGACTGGTATATGAAGGTGAACAGCGTTACGATATGGTTGTTCGTTTATCCCAGGAGAACCGCCAGGGAATAGATGATGTAAAAAATGTGTTTGTTAGTACGCCTAATGGAAACCAGGTTCCATTGGAACAGCTAGCCGATGTAGAATTCAAGATTGGTCCAAACCAGATCCAGCGTGAAGATACCAAGCGACGTATCATTGTCGGGCTAAATGTTAGAGGAAGGGATATTGCCAGCGTGGTGGAGGAAATCCAAGGTAAAATAGAAAAGCAGATCAAGTTGCCGGCTGGTTACTACATTACCTATGGCGGTCAGTTCGAGAACTTAAGGGAAGCAACCAAAAGACTTTCTGTGGCAGTACCGGTGGCGCTGCTATTGATCTTGTTGTTGTTATATTTCTCTTTTGGCTCGGTTAAACAATCGCTGCTGATTTTCTCTGCTATTCCAATGGCAGCAATCGGTGGTATTTTTGCCTTGCTGCTGCGTGGCATGCCCTTCAGTATTTCTGCAGGTGTAGGATTTATCGCACTTTTCGGCGTTGCTGTACTTAACGGGATTGTACTGATCACAGAGTTTAACAGGCTCAAGAAATTGGGTAGGTACACTTTGAACGAAATTGTATTGAAAGGAACTGAACTGAGGTTAAGACCTGTTTTGATGACTGCTACAGTAGCATCTCTCGGGTTTTTACCTATGGCAATTTCTACGGCCGCAGGCGCAGAAGTTCAGAAGCCACTTGCAACCGTTGTCATCGGCGGTCTACTTACCTCAACCATTTTAACCTTAATCGTACTACCCGTGCTCTATACTTATTTTGAAAAGTGGAAAGGCAAAACCAAGTCTGTTCCAGCCGTTGTTACTGCATTAATCATATCTGGTCTTTTGTTTTCCAGTCCTGCTGCCAAAGCGCAGACACCTGGGGTTCCCATCACCATGGGCCAGGCGATCGAGACAGCAGTTAAGAACAACCAGGCGATAAGAACATCTGGTTTACAAATTGGCCAGCAACAAGCCTTAAGAGGGAGTTCAACGGATTTGGGTAAAACAAATATCGACGTCCAGTATGGCCAGTTCAATAGCATCAGGAGAGACAATAATTTCAGTATTTCCCAGAGCATCCCCAACCCGGGATTGTTCAGAAACCAGCGGAGTCTTTATGATGCAAGGATTAAAAGTGCAGAGATCAATTTGTCTGTTACCCAAAAGGAACTGAGCTATCAGGTTAAAAGCACTTATACTCAGCTAGCTTATTACGTTGCGTTGCAAGAGCTCTATAAAAGCCAGGATTCGGTATACAGCAACTTTGTAAAAGCAGCCAGATTAAGATATCAGGCTGGTGAAACCAATCTATTGGAAAGCACGACAGCAGAAACCCAATACAATGAGGTTTTGAACCAGATGAGTAAGAACCGGTCTGATATTCTTGCTTACACAGCAGAATTACAACGATTGCTCAATACCCAGCAGGCGGTTGAAGTTACCATGGGGCAGTTTCGACAGGAGGAGTTTAATATGCCTGCCTTCGATGGTGCCGTATCCGCAAATCCGCTGCTGGCATTACAGCAGCAACAGGTTGTGATTGCAGACAAAGCGCTTAGTTTGGAAAAGGCGCGTTCAGGACCTGATTTTACAGTTGGTTACTTTAACCAGTCTATTATAGGGACACAAAATGTAAACGGCAGCGACCAGTTTTTTAGCGGAAGCAAGAGATTCCAGGGCGTACAGGCAGGCATTGCCCTTCCAATCTTCTTCAAGCCGTTTTCCTCACGGATAAAGGCGGCAAAGATAGAGAAGCAAGTTGCCGAAAGCCAATTTGGCTTATTCGAAACCAATCTTCAGGGTCAATATAAACAAGCGTATCAAGATCTTCAGAAAAATGCTAGAAGCATTGAATACTATAAAAAGAGTGCCCTTCCCAATGTAAACCTGATCCTAAAGCAATCGCAGATCGCATTTCAGAACGGAGAAATTGGTTATGTGGAATACCTGCAAGCTTTACGTACTTACTCGGAGATCCGCTTTAATTACCTGCAGGCCATCAATCAGTATAACCAATCAGTTTACACACTTCAATACCTTATGGGTTTATAATCAATACAGAAATGAGAAAGACAATTCAAAATATAGTTAAAACCACCTCAATAATGTTATTGGCCATTTTTATGACGGCCTGCGGTGGAGATAAGAAAGAAGCAGGAAAAGCAGAAGCTGCTCCAGCAGAAGAAGCCCATGAGGAAAGTGAAAATTCGGTAGAAATCACTGCTTCACAATATAAGGCGATTGGTGTTACTTTAGGCTCACCGGAAATGAAATCCTTGAGTGGCCTATTGAAAGTTAACGGCTTTATAGATGTTCCGCCCCAGAATTTAGTGAGTGTGACTACTCAAATGGGAGGAATTGTAAAATCTACCCCACTTTTACAAGGTAGCAACGTAAGCAAGGGACAAGTGATTGCCGTACTGCAAAATCAGGAATATGTACAACTTCAGCAAGATTACCTGGAAAGTAAAAGCCAGCTAGAACTTGCAGATTCAGAATACAAACGTCAGCAGACATTGGCCAGTCAGAATGTAAATTCACAAAAGACCCTGCAACAGTCAAAATCCCAGTATCAGATCATCCACGCGAAGGAAAACGCATTGAAACAGCGTTTGCGCCTGATCAATATTAGTGCAGCTAGCTTAACAGCTACAAACATCAGGAGCGAGATCAATATCTATGCGCCCATTAGTGGCTATGTGACCAAGGTGAATGTGAACAACGGCAAATTCGTTAATCCGAATGATATCATGTTTGAAATTGTTGACAATTCCAACCTGCACGTTGAGTTAAAGGTATTCGAAAAAGACGTGGATAAGGTAAAACCTGGTCAAGGGGTAAGATTTGTGCTTGCCAATGACCGCGACACAGTACAGCAGCGTGCAGTTGTTCAGTTGGTGGGTAAAGAGATTGCAGCAGACAAAACCATAACAGTACATGCAATCGCTAAAGGAAGCAAAGGCTTTATTCCGGGCACCTATCTCAAAGCATACATTGAAGCAGGCACTACCCAGGCAATGGCGTTGCCATTAGGCGCAGTGGTAGATTTTCAGAACAAGAAATACATATTTATCGCAAAGGCAGCCGGAAAAGAGAACGGACTTAAAGACGGTGCAGCAGAAGAAGCCGGACATGCCCATGATGCAAAGGAATCAGAAAATGAAAAAGAAGCTGAAGGTGAGTCCTTTCATTTTGAGATCATGGAAGTAACTACCGGTACCAGTGACGGAGGGTATATCCAAATAAAATTGCCGAAAGGAATGGACCTGAAGGGAAAAGTGGTACTTACGGGAGCTTACGATTTGCTATCGAAACTAAAAAACAGTGAAGAGCATGAAGGCCATTAGACACACGTGGCCGATTGTGAATGCATAGATTGAATGCTATGCCGGTATGCGCCCGGTTAGGGGTGCATACCTCTTTTTTTATTGTTTAATTAAATAACCAATTTATGGATATATTCCATTTAAGGGGCAGGTATGCCGTGCTGCATGCGTTTGTGCTTTTTTTTCTGCTGGCCTCCCTTGTCATGCGCCTTGTGCTGTACCTTTCGGTCCATCAGGCCGACCTTTCACCTTTGGCACTGGCGGGGATATTCGCCAAGGGCTTTGTGTATGACCTGGGTGTTGCGCTTTTCCTGGTGCTTTTTTATTCGGCCTATCTGCTGCTGTTGCCACAGCGGGCGGTGAAGACCTATTTCAACTATGCGGTTAGCTACTTCATCGTTTCGGTGATGGTCATGGTATCGATATTCTCCTTTTTTGCGGAATTTACCTTCTGGCAGGAATTCCAGAGCAGGTTCAATTTTATTGCCGTAGACTATCTGGTCTATACTTTTGAGGTGGTCAACAATATCAACCAGTCCTATCCCTTGCCATATCTCATCTCGGGGGTACTGCTCATCACGCTTATCGTCGTCTATGTTTTTAAGCGAAGGGGATATTTTCACGAGAGCTTTGTTTCCAAGACCCGTTTCAAGGACCGCCTGCTGCATTTTGTGCCACAGGTGCTGCTCATCTTTGTCTATAGCTTTGCCATAGACAATTCCTGGGCGGAAAAAACGGAAAACAGGTACCAGAGCGAACTTTCAAAGGCAGGTATCTATTCCTTTTTCTCTGCCTTTAGGAACAACGAGCTTGCCTATGACCAGTTTTATCCGATGGTCGATGTACAGCAGTCCTTCTCGCTCATCAGGAACGAACTTGGTGGGGAAGGGAGCGAGTTTACGCAAAGTGGTACTTCGATCAAAAGAAAGATCGCCCATTCAGGAACCTCACAGCGGCCCAATGTGGTCATGGTCGTGGTGGAAAGCCTGAGCGCGGACTTCATGGCAAGGTTTGGTAGCAAACAGGGGATTACGCCCGTATTGGACTCCCTGGCTAACAATGGTATCGTATTCTCACGTATGTATGCCACCGGCACCCGTACAGTCCGAGGGATGGAGGCACTCAGCCTTGCCGTTCCACCGACACCTGGCAACAGCATCGTCAGGAGGAAGAACAACGATGGGCTGAGTACCATTGGCAGCATATTTCGCCGGCAGGGCTACCAGACTACCTTTTTCTATGGTGGGGACGGTTATTTTGACAACATGAACCAGTATTTCGGCAGCAATGGATTTGACATTGTCGATCGTGGCGGAAGGATTACGGCTGGTGACAGCTATAACACCAACAGGACCGTGCTCAAGGACAGCGAGGTCAGCTTTGAGAATGCCTGGGGGGTGAGCGATGGTGACCTTTTTTCCAGCGTGATCAGGGATGCCGATAGCAGGGCCCTCAGGGGGGAACGCTTCTACGACTTTGTGATGACCACTTCCAACCATCGGCCTTTTACCTATCCAGCTGGTAAGATCGATATCCCCTCGGGCAGTGGACGTGAGGGAGCGGTGAAATATTCTGATCATGCCATCGGCGAATTTTTGGCCAGTGCGGCCAAGAGGCCATGGTTCAAAAATACGGTCTTTATATTCGTTGGAGACCATTGCGCCAGCAGTGCGGGCAAAAATGAGATTGATATCGCCAAGTACCATGTTCCGGCGATCATCTATAATCTGCAGGGCAATCCTGCAATGAAATTAGACCAGATGTGCTCACAGATCGACCTATACCCCACATTGTTCGGACTTTTGGGGTGGAGCTACGAAAGCAACAACTACGGCCAGGATATCATGGACAAGGGCTATGTTCCAAGGGCGCTGCTGGCAACCTATCAAAAACTGGGCTTTCTGAAAAACGACAGCCTGGTAGTCCTGAGCCCGAAAAGAACGACCGAAACCTTTATCTATGACCAGGCTACCAACAGTCAGCGGACTGCAAAGCTCTCCGCCGCTCTATCCGATGAGGCGATTGCCAACTACCAGACAGCGTATTATCTTTTCAAAAATGGCGGACTGAAATATAGCCCCCATAAACCAACCCCAATAGACGGCAGATAACTCAAAGCAAATCCTAACCATAATATCAGTTATGAAAAAAGACGAAAAAAAACAACCAGTGAAAAAAGCCACCGATAAACAGTCGGATGCCAAAAAAGAGCAGGTGGGCGAAAAACCTTCCGTTAAAAATACAGATGAAAAATCATTGGAGACTGGCAAGAAATCCAGACCCGAGGCGCATTCGAAAGGTGATGGACATAAACATGATGACCCAAAGGTTGAGGCGCATTCTGAAGGCGATGGGCACGAACATGCGCATGGCGGGATCTTCGGTGCCAATACCGAACTGATCTTTTCGCTGATCTGCGGGGCGTTGCTGGCCACGGGCTTCGGACTTTCCTATCTCGAGGGCATTCCTTCGTGGGTGGGGATTGCGATCTATGTTGCAGGCTATTTCTTTGGTGGGTTCTTTACCGCAAAGGAAGCTGTACAGACCATTTCCAAGGGTGGTTTTGAGATTGATTTCCTGATGCTGGTCGCCGCTATCGGCGCAGCTATCCTGGGCTCGTGGATGGAAGGTACGCTGTTGTTGTTCCTTTTCAGCCTAGGCCATGCACTTGAACATTACGCGATGGGCAAGGCCAGGAAATCAATTGCTGCCCTGACCAGTCTTGCACCACCCACGGCACTGGTGGTAAGGGAAGGAAAGCAATCGGAGATCGGTATTGCAGAACTCGTTCTGGGAGATGTCATTGTGATCAAGCCAAACAGCAAGATCCCTGCCGATGGGGTGGTGGTAAAGGGCGAGGGCAGCGTGAACCAGGCACCCATCACCGGGGAAAGCGTGCCTGTTGACAAGTCGCCGGTACCAGATGCCTCAAAGGACTATGCTGCCGAAAAGACGATCAAGCCGCAGCACCGTGTATTTGCCGGAACGATTAACGGCGCTTCGGCCCTGGAGGTCAAGGTGATCCGTGAGGCCAAGGATTCGACCATCTCAAGGCTGATAAAGATGGTCAATGAGGCGGAAAAGCAGAAATCTCCCACCCAGCTTTTTACGGACAGGTTCGAGAAGCTTTTTGTGCCCTCGGTACTGGTAATGGTTACAATGC
The DNA here is from genome assembly GCA_029959615.1 of Flavobacteriaceae bacterium PS02338. Lineage (GTDB taxonomy): Bacteria > Bacteroidota > Bacteroidia > Sphingobacteriales > Sphingobacteriaceae > Pedobacter. The sequence continues at coordinate 173,850 of JASCOD010000003.1, forward strand.
TCTGCTTTGCCTTTATGGTGATCGATGAACCGTTTGCCAAGAGCTTCTATCGTGCAATGGCCGTGCTTGTTGCGGCCAGTCCATGTGCACTTGCGATCTCTACGCCAAGTGCGGTGCTCAGCGGAGTGGCAAGAGCAGCGCGTGGAGGGGTACTGATCAAGGGCGGAAGACCGTTGGAAGACCTGGGTTCGCTCAATGCGATCGCGTTCGATAAGACGGGAACGCTGACCGAGGGCAAGCCGGAGCTGACTAATGTTGTGCCGCTGGGCGATACCACCGAGGAAGATCTTCTGACCACAGCTGTGGCCGTAGAAAAACTGAGTGACCATCCATTGGCCGAGGCAATCGTAAAGGGCGCATTGGAACGTTTAAAGAAACAATCTATTCCCGAGTCGAAAAACGTAAAAGGGATTACGGGACGGGGGGTCCAGGCGGAAGTTGACGGTAGAAAAGTACTCATTGGTAACAAGGCGCTCTTTGAAAAGGACAAGGTTCCGGCAGAAGTCATCTCCCAGGTCGAGGAATTCGAGAAAGGTGGGCATACCTCCATGCTGGTCAAGCGCGATGGGGAGTTCATTGGGATATTGACCCTGATGGACGTGCCAAGGAAAGAGGCGAAGAATGTGCTAAAAGAACTTGCTGCACTTGGCATCAAAAAGATGATCATGCTCACTGGGGATAACCAGAAGGTTGCCGATGCGGTGGCCAAACAGATCGGGATCACCGAGGCATGGGGCGACTTGATGCCAGAGGATAAGGTGAAGGCGGTAAAGAAACTCGATAAGTCGGAAAGAATGGTTGCAATGGTCGGAGATGGAGTGAACGATGCACCGGCAATGGCCAAAAGTACGGTCGGGATTGCAATGGGGGCGGCCGGAAGCGACGTGGCGCTGGAAACAGCGGACATCGCCCTGATGGGTGATAAACTGGAAAGCCTACCCTTTGCCATCGGCCTGAGCCGTAAGGCTAAGGGTATTATAAGGCAGAACCTTTGGATCAGCCTTGGAGTTGTAGCGGTTCTCATTCCATTGACCATACTTGGGATCACCAGTATCGGTCCTGCGGTTATCGCACACGAAGGCTCGACGCTGATCGTGGTGTTCAATGCGCTCCGCCTTTTGGCCTATGATGGCGGTCTGAAAAAAACTGCGGTAAAAACAAAAAGGAAAAAAGATGCCTAGATGGCTGTAGTGCTATAGACTTAAAAGTATGCTTTACCAAACCCAAAATTATGAATTCAAATACCGTGCCGCTGATCCGCTGGATAAATAATGTGGATGCACATCACAAGCTATATGCCTCGCTGTGCTTTGCAACGATCGTCTTTTTTTTATGTTATAGCCTATTGGAAGTGCCTATGCTGGTTATGGTTACATGGCTTTCCTATCTGCTGTGCACATTGCTTCTGGCATGGACCACCATCCTCAGTTCCCATCCCGCCGATGTAAAACATGAAGCGCATGCACAGGATTCGGACAGAAAAACGGTATTTATATTCGTTGTCGTGGCAGCCTTCGCAAGTCTATTTGCGGTGCTGTTCCTCCTGCAGGGTTCGGAGGGGCTTTCAGCGAAGATATTTGTTCCACTGGTCTGCGTTGCGGGCTCTTGGTGGCTGGTACATACGGTATTCACGCTCAGGTATGCGCATTTCTATTACTGCGATATCGATAATGACAAAAAGGGTGGAAGCCAAAAACCGGGAGGACTGGAATTTCCAGGCGAGAAGGAGCCCGACTATCTTGACTTTGCCTATTTCTCCTTTGTGGTAGGGATGACCTTCCAGGTGTCAGATGTACAGATCAGCTCCAGGAGGATCAGAAGGTTAACATGGATGCACGGGCTGCTTTCCTTTGCCTTCAATACATTTATCGTGGCGTTTGCCATTAATCTAGTCGCTGGCCTGATCTCAAAATAATGTCTGAAGATGAAAAACAATATGCCTGTCAAACGCAACAAAAAATATGTCAAAAAGGAGTTTAGGGTTCCAAGGGGTGAAATCAGGCCGCCGCGGTCCCTGGGCAGGAAAATTCTGCGGATCTTTTTCATTGTGCTGGTTACTGTGCTGATGCTGCTCACCATTGCCTTTAAGCTCCGACACTATTTCATTAAACATTGGTAGCGAACATATGGAAATATTGACTTCTTTATTATATAAGGCAATCCCCGGATATATATCCATGCTATTTGATCGCTACGGAAACCCTGCACTGGTATACCATAACCTGGAACATACCAGACGTGTGGTATCAAGGGCAATGGAGATTGCCGGATCCTACAAGCTGGAAGAGCGGGAAAGCTTTGTCCTATTTTCTGCCGCATGGTTCCACGATGCCGGGCAGCTGTTCACTGTTCCTGAGGAACATGAACAGCGGAGCGTTTCGATCATGCGGGAATTTATGCTCGGCCATGGTACCGATGAAGAAGTTATCAATCTGATAGAGGGTTGTATATTAGCTACCAGGATACCCCATAGGCCCCAGACCTTTTTACAACAGATCATCTGCGATGCAGATACCTATAACCTGGGCACCGACGAGTTTATAACAACCGATGACCAGCTTAGGGAGGAACTGTCGCTACGTGGCTTCGACACGTCGATAGGGTGGCACCAGAGTACGCTTGCGTTTCTCAGACGTCACAGATTCTTCACATCCTACTGCCAACAGCTGTTGCTGGCAGGAAAACAAAAAAACATGGACACCATCATTGGCTGCATCAAAAATAGCGGCACTGATAAGTTAAGTACTTAAACCTACGATTATGAAATGGACATCAAAAAATTTCCCCCTTGAAATGGAGGGGCTTGAACCAAGGGTCAGGGAAAAGGCGATCGAGATTGCCAACCAGCTGAAACAGCAGGGTACGGTTAGGGAACTATCCATCGTGGAGGAGGCCATCAAACAGGCCATGGAGTGGTTCCAGGAAATGGAGGGCTAAGCGATGGATCTGATCAATTCGATGGACCTTGACAGTGAATTCAGCGTAGTGCTGAGGCTGTTGATCGCTTTTTTGCTAGGTGCCTGGATCGGTTTTGACCGGGAGAAGCACGGTAGCAGCGCCGGTATCAGGACCTATGCCGCGGTATGCCTGGGCGCAGCACTGTTTACCGCAATCGGTGAACACATGGGCGATACTGCCGCCGCCTCAAGGATCATCGCCAATATCCTTGTGGGAATAGGTTTTCTTGGTGCGGGGATCATCTATAAGAACGATAAGACCGGGTCCTCACAGGGTCTGACCACGGCTGCCACGATCTGGTGTACTGCCGGTATCGGTGTTGCTGTTGGACTTAAGATGCTCATTATTGCCGTTGTTGCGGCGGCAGGTATCTATTTCCTGCTCGTGCTGCACCATCAGCACTGGTATGTCAACTGGAAAAAGAAGGTGCAGCAGAAGCACAGGGCCGATAATCTGGATGATTAGCTAAATATTGAATTAATATGGAAAGAAAAATTTTATATGCCCTATTTTTTTTACTGGGCAGTTTTGGGAGCAGTTTGGCCCAGGAGTTGGATTTGAAAGATGAAGTTGGAGACTCCGCTAGATATTACACCAGACCTGAACCAAGGGGAAAGAATGAAAGATTGTTTACCATTGTCCTCCCTTCTGCAGGTATGGCCTATGGCTTTATCAAACTTGGTAACCATGGTCTTACCGATGTTGACCTTAAGGCCAGGTATGAATTCTCGATCGAGCATCCGCATCCGAAGTTCATAGTGGACGACTACCTGCAGTTTGCTCCGGGTGCGGCGGTCTTTGTGCTCAGTGGCATTGGGGTAAAGGGACAGAACAGGATCGTAGACCAGGCAGGGATATATCTTGTTTCCAATCTGATACTGAACGTTTTCTGTCAGGGACTAAAGAACATTACCGCAGTACCCAGACCCGATGGTACTTCAAATTCGTTCCCCTCTGGCCATACTGCCGAAGCCTTTGCCTCGGCGGAATTCCTCAGGAGGGAATATGGCAGAAGTTCGGCTGTTTATGGGCTTTCCGGCTATGGGTCCGCGTTTGCGGTGGGCTATCTCAGGATGTACAATAACAAGCACTGGTTTAGCGATGTGGTAGCTGGAGCAGGTCTGGGGGTACTTTCAACCGAAGCTGCATACTGGCTATACCCAAAGATCAAAAAGCTGTTCGTCAAAAGTGAGATGACAGGTAAGGCAAATTCAATGGTTTACCCATCCTATAATCATGGTGCCTATGGACTAGCTCTGCGCCGGGTGTTTTAATCTGAAATAGGATTGGTTGTTTGGAAAGTCTATCTGCGGCTGCAATAGACCAAGTCCATACCATCCGTATCAACTTTAAAGTGGCAAACGTGTAGTTGATATTTTGACTATCGGTAAAACAAAGGAATAAGATTCTTTTGATATGCCATATCAGATGACTATGAAGATTAGCTACAAAATCTAAAGCGTAAAGTATTTTAAAATATTTGATATGTTCGGTAAATTATCAGTGGATGAAATGATCAGAAGTGGTATTTTGGAAGCCTATGCAAGGGAACAGCTAGGTGCATCGGAAATGTCGGAAATCGAAACAAGGCTTTGTTTTGACCTGGAACTTGGAGAGTGCCTAGAAGGAATATTTATTACATTGGAGCAGTCTGGATGGAGTCCCGATAATGACTGATGTAAAAGCCATTTTTAGAAAACCATTAGTATTTTTCAAAAACACCATGATTATCGACATACCAACTTTAACATGTTTTAACAGTCTAAACAAGCATAAGAAATTTAACCTTTTCTATATTTACCACATCGCGAGAGTACTTCAATCCCAAACCTCCATCCAAAATACTTCACTCATGATTTCTGTAAAAACTTTATCTAAAATATTTATTTTAATAGCTTTTTTTTCTGTTAATGCTAATGCTCAAAATGTTACCATAAAGGGGACTGTAATTGATAGGGAAACTAAACTAGCCATCTCCTATACATCGATTGGTGTTAAGAACAAGGCATTTGGAACAGTGGCAGATTCCCTGGGTAATTTCAATCTTATTTTTTCACAATCTTCTCTTAGTGATTTAGACACAGTTGTGTTTGGTCGGATAGGGTATATTTCTGCAAGAAAAACATTAAAGGAACTTAAGGGAGATGGACTGGTTATTGAATTAGTTCCAAGTCCAATAAATATACTTGAAACAATAAATATAATTGGGCAAAGAGGAAAAATAGTTGAATATGGCAAAACACCTGCCTCAATGTATCTAACTCCCCGAGCATACGCCTCTGTTCCACGTAATAGTGATGTAAAAGGAAGGGAACAGGCTACAATTCTAGATGTCGATGGTAATATTGCATTGAAAGAGATAAATTTTTTATTGGTCAGGAACAATTATACCAAGGTTGGGTATCGGATAAACTTTTATACAGTTAACAATGATCGCCCAGATAAATTATTATCAACTAAGGATGTAATATACGAAACTAAAGAAACAAGTGGTTGGAAAAATATTGATCTTGGGAGTTATAATATCCATATCAATGGGCAGAAAAGAATAGCTGTAGCCCTGCAGTTGATTAAAACTGAAATAAGCCCTAACGATACCGCAAAAACATCCTTTCTAGTTCCATCCTATCCATCGCCACTTAAAAAGAGCTATTTCAGAGAGAAAAGTGAATCTGAATGGATGCCAGTTAAGTCGTCTTATTTGTATGTTAATATAAAAGCATTTAAACTTAAAGGAAACGGGCAGCCCGTAGATAAAAGTATCAGTATTGAACAAAATCAACCAATTAGTAATGATCATAAAAAACTGATGTTTGGAATTAACCCAGATGTTGGAAAGAGGGTGGCTGTAGACAGTGCGACTATATATTATGAAAGTTACGGAAAGGGAGAGCCTCTGATTCTGCTTCATGGAAATAATGAATCCATGGCATCTTTTCGTGAACAGATTATTTTCCTAAGTGAAAAATTTAACGTTATAGCTATCGATTCAAGGGGGCAAGGAAATAGTATTGATTTAAGTAAATCACCATATACCTACGAACTTTTTGCGAAGGATATTATTGGTGTTATGGATAATTTAGGTATAGGCAAGACCAATGTATTAGGTTGGAGTGACGGGGGTAATGTTGGATTAATACTTGCATCTCAATATCCTGACAGAATTAACAGGCTCTGTGTTTTCGGGGCAAATCTTTTTCCAGGCAAAGAGGCGATAGACGAAGATGTGATCAGAATTTTTGAAAAGAGAAAACTCGATCTGATGAAAGCTTCAGCGCCAAGTTCATTCAACGAGCTGAGATTAACAAATTTGGTTTTGGAACAGCCAAATATAAAGATTGATCAGTTGAAAAAAATTACCTCTTCTGTATTAGTAATGGCGGGCGAGAAAGATATAGTTAAATATGAACACACAAGATTGATAAGTAGTTCAATCAGCCAATCAAAACTTTATATATTCTCGAAAGGAGATCATTATATACCAATTAAACAACCAAAGGACTTTAATGACGTTGTTGTTAAATTTATCATAGATAAATAGCTAATTATAATTAGATAGACCGATATTAATGCCGATATTCTTTATAAATGCCTTTTTAATCAATACATATAAGGAAACTACAAAGAAATGGCTGTTTCATAATAGCCCATTTGGAAGCACGCAGAATCTTTTGTTCGGTACGTTTGTTAAGAATTAACATAAAGAAATAAGAAAGGGAGTTTGGTGAAATCCAAACTCCCTTTCTGTTTGATAAGGACTAGGCTTAAAGCTTGAACTTTATTCCGCCGTTTACGACAAAGCCATCCATTGGGGCATAGATGTCCCTGAAAACAGGGCTGGTAATGTTTCCGGTGTAGATACTGTCGAACTTGGTCTGGCGGGTATCGGTGAAGTTCTCAAAGTTTACAAAGATCGAGAAACGTTCCCAGATCCGCTCTGCCATGAGGCCTGCTGTCCAGTAGCTTTTTCCGGTAGCCCCATCGTTGAGTTGTTGCTTGGAAAAATAATAGGCTTCGGCGCCAATCTTCCATTAATTTTGTCTTATTATAAATTAATATTTATAAAATGTGAGTACCTAAATAAATATCCTTAGGTACTACCCATCAAGTACCCAATCCCTCTAATATTTCCTTAACAATTTTGTCATATCATTTAATATTCAAATTATGGCAACAATTGAATTTATAACCAAAGAAGATCTTAATCAGTTCAAACAGGAACTCTTTTCGGAACTAAGGCGGCCTGGACAAAGACTGCATAAAATCAACGAACAAAAAGAATGGCTGAAAAGCTATGAAGTTCGTAAATTATTGAGCATATCACCTGGCACTTTACAAGGACTTCGAGATACTGGTAAGCTCAAATTTAACAAAGTTGGTGGGTTGATGTTCTACAAATATGACGATGTGATAGCGCTTGTCGAGGGCAAGAAAATAATTTCAAAACCGTGAATTAAACACTAAATAATTTCCGAAGAATAAGAGCCACATTTAGGCGGAATCAAAAAAGAAACGAACCATTAAATTTTACAGTTTTAACTTTCAAGACCAATGTTTTATGGGCTATGTGTAAACACCCCTGTGTTAGGCAAGATGTATTTTCGCATGCGCGAAAAAATCTTGCCGCCCTTGAGGTCGGGGATTTGCTCGGAACTCGCAAATCTTGGAACTTTCTTAAAGTGATAGGCATGCCAAGAAAAAAGCTTAAAAACGAAGATGAAATACTCAGCCATAATTTGATTGTTAGGGTGGATGCTGCACAGTTCAATAAGCTTGAAAAACTTCGCATAGAAAGCAATTGCCAAACGGTCGCTGAAATTGTACGCAGGATACTTTCTGGCAAGAAAATCAACTGTTTCTACACAGATGTAAGTATGAATGCGCCCATGGAAGAATTGGTGAGTATCAGAAAGGAATTGAAAGCAATTGGCATCAACATCAACCAAATTACCAGAACATTTAATCAGGAAAAAACCTCTGAAAACAACAGAGCTTATTATGTTATGAAAGTGGCAGACCTATATAAAAAGGTCGATGAAAAGGTGGATACACTTCTATTGCTCATTACAAAACTCACTGAAAAATGGTTGCAAGGATAATCAGCGGCAAAAGCATTAGGGGGTTGCTCAATTATAACGAGGCTAAGGTTAATAGCGGTGAAGCCAGCTTGATCTTGGCAAATCGTTTCGGAACCGAAATTGAACGGCTGGACTTTAACAACAAACTAGTCCGCTTTGAGCACCTAACCAAACTAAATATAAAAGTCAAGACTAATGCCCTGCACATCATGCTAAATTTTGATAGGAGCGACAAGTTGGATACGCTTATGTTTCAGCAAATCGCATCCTCCTACATGGATCGTATAGGTATGGGCGAACAACCGTTTTTGGTTTATCAGCATAAAGATGTTAGCCATCCGCATATCCATATCGTAACAACCAATATAAAAGCAGATGGCAAACGGATAGATATTCATGGGCTTGGCAGAACGTTGTCCGAAACCGCCAGAAAAGAACTGGAAATTGAGCATAATCTTATCAAAGCTGAAGGAAGAAATAGGAGTGGAGCAATTTCAATAGCGCCTGCATTAATTGAAACAGCGTACTATGGAAAGGTGCCAACCAAAAAGGCAATCTATGGTATCGTAGCTGAGGTTATGAGAAGTTATAAGTTTACCTCTTTTGTTGAATACAACGCTGTTCTGAAACAGTTTAATGTTATTGCAGACCGTGGAAGGGAAGATACAGTGATGTTTCAAAAACATGGGCTGGTTTATTCTATCATTGATAAAGATGGCAATAGGGTTGGTATTCCTTTTAAGGCGAGTGAGTTGGCAACTAGACCAACACTAAATAACATAGAAAAGAGGTTTGAGAGGAATGCTGAAAAGCGAAAGCCATACAAAGAAGGGCTTATGAAACGTATTGAACGGGTGTTTTCAAAATATAACAGCATAACAAAACCAGCTCTGCTTGCTGAGCTTAAAAATCAAGGAATAGCTTTAATATTCAGACAGAACGATCAGGGGCTGGTTTATGGCTCAACATTTATTGATCACAGGAGCAAATCAGTTTTTAAAGGCAGTGACTTGGGCAGGGAATATGGTGCCAAGGCTTTTCTTTATCGTTGCGGTAATATGGATAGGCCGAAAACGTACCTTAAAACTAGCGAGCAAACAAAATCTTATCTCGAACCCATTACCCCAACCAATTATCTAAAAGACCTGATGGAAAGCAGTAATACTGAACAGTTGGCAACCGTAGGGCAAAGGAAGAAGAAAAGGAAAAAGTACAGGGGTTTTTCTCGTTAGGGAAAATGCAGATTTAACATAACTTAAAGGAACTACCATGAATACAGGAGAGGATGCACAAGGGCTCAGAAAGATTGTAGATTTTACCCGTTTCATTAGTGTTGTAATTTTGGTCATCCATTTTTACAGCTTTTGTTATGAGGTTTTCAATCGATGGGGCTTGACAGCGGAGATTACTGATCGAATAATTTTCAATATCTCAAAGACGGCAGTCTTTAATCACATGATGAATGCAAAATTGGCTTCATTGCTCTTTTTGGTTATATCGTTAATTGGCTTAAGGGGTAAAAAGGATGAAGATATACAGCTTAGGTCAATTAGTAAATATTTGTTATCGGGATTGGTCTTATATTTTGCCAGCGGGCTTACCTACTATTTACATCTGGCTCAAGATACAACTGCAATCCTTTACATAACCGTAACCGTAATTGGCTTCCTGCTCATTTTGTCTGGTGGGGCTATGCTATCAAGGTTGATACATGAAAATTTGAGTAAGGACATCTTTAATGATGAAAACGAAACCTTTCCGCAAGAAGAGCGGTTGCTAGAAAACGAGTATTCCATTAACCTTCCGGCCAAATACAGATTGAAGAACAAGACAAGGGACAGCTGGATCAATTTTATCAATCCATTCCGTGGTATGTTAGTGGCTGGTACTCCTGGTGCCGGAAAATCATATTTTGTCATCAGGCATATCATAGATCAGCATCTTAGGAAGGGATTTTCGATGTTTATTTACGACTTTAAGTACGATGATCTGACCAAGATTGCCTATAATAAGTTATTGAAGTATCGTAAAAATTTTAAAGTACAGCCCTCATTTTATATCATCAATTTTGACGACCTGAACCGAACACATCGATGTAATCCACTTGATCCCAATAGTATGGAGGACATAACCGATGCTACAGAAGCAAGCAGAACGATTATGCTAGGGCTTAACAGGGACTGGATCAAGAAACAGGGGGATTTCTTTGTAGAAAGTCCGATTAACTTTTTGACTGGTATCATCTGGTACCTGCGTAAATATGAAAATGGTAAGTATTGTACTCTGCCACATGTAATCGAGCTGATGCAGGCAGATTATGATCCGTTGTTTGCCATTCTGAAAGAAGAAGAAGAGATTAAGGTTTTGATTAATCCATTTGTTTCGGCATTTCAGAATAAGGCAAGGGAACAGTTGGAGGGGCAGATTGCCAGTGCTAAGATTGGCCTTGCAAGATTATCGTCGCCACAATTATACTATGTACTTAGCGGTAATGATTTTACCCTTGATGTGAATAATCCACTGGAGCCTAAAGTGATTTGTGTGGGCAACAATCCACAGAAGATACAAACTTACGGAGCTGTACTGTCGCTCTACATTTCCAGAATGATCAAACTAGTTAACCGAAAGGGGCAACTAAAGAGTAGTCTGGTGTTTGATGAGTTTCCAACGATTTATTTTAACAATATGGATAGTCTTATTGCTACCGCAAGAAGCAATAAGGTTTCGACCACGCTTGCAGTTCAGGATTTTAGTCAGCTTAAAAAGGATTATGGTGCAGAGCAGGCTGATGTCATCAGCGGCATTGTTGGCAATATCATCAGTGGGCAGGTAACCGGAAGTACCGCTAAAAAACTATCGGAAACTTTTGGGAAAATTATGCAGGATAGAACTAGTCTAAGCATCAATAGCTCTGATACTTCCATATCCAAATCAACACAACTAGATTATGCGATACCAGCTTCAAAAATTTCATCTCTTTCTTCGGGCGAGTTTGTGGGCATTGTTGCCGATAATCCAGATCAAAAGATAAAGCTTAAGGTTTTTCACAGTGAAATTCAGAATGATCATAAAGCAATTGCCAATGAAGAGGAAGCTTACCAAGCTATACCAATAATTAAGAAAACAAGTGAAACAGATATTCAGGAAAATTATCTAAAGATAAAGGCTGATATTGAATTAATTTTTGAGTTAGAGCTCAAAAAAATTGATGATAGAAAGCCAAAGGATGGAAGTGCCAAAAAAACTCAAGAGAAAGATGTTAAAGTTGAAGATGATCGCTTTTCAAGTGATGGGCCATCTATTTCAATGTAATCACGATAGTTATTATTTACCATAGGTGCTAGATAATTATCTGCAAATTCAAAGTAGGGTCATAGCGTTTTGAGATAAAGCGAAGTTAATAATGCATAAATTAGCGCAAATGGAAACCGAAGAAAATATTTTACGGCAGAGGAACATAAAGCCTACTGCAATGCGTTTGTTGGTGGCGGAGAAATTACTAGCTCAACAGTATGCCATCAGCCATAAAGAATTGGCAGAACTTTTTGATCGCGCGGACAGTATAACGCTCTTCAGGACGCTGAAGACGTTTTTAGAACACAAACTTATCCATACCATCGATGATGGAACAGGTATTGTAAAATATGCACTTTGCCAATCCAATTGCAGTTGTAATCCATCAGATCAGCATACGCATTTCCATTGCTCACAATGCAAGAGAACTTTTTGCCTTATAGATGCAGAAATACCAAGTATCAATATTCCCCAAAATTTCACATTAGAAGGTGTCAATTTGGTTCTTAAGGGAAGATGTGACAGGTGCCACTAACATAATCCTAAACTTTGCAATCCAATTGCATTATTAATTATATATATTTGCATAGTAATGAGATTGATAATCACAATATGGACGTTTTACCTAATGGCGCTTTCTTCGCTAAGCTGTAGTGATGGGAGAAACAAGTGTGATAAATCTATTGCAAAAATTGAAATTGTTCAATCTCATGACCATAATGCAGACACTGATGATAGCTGTAGTCCATTCTGTTATTGCAGCTGTTGTAGCATTAGTTTAAATTCATTTGTTTTCAAGTCTTTTGAAATAAAATCACCTAAGTTTAATTTCGTAGGCAAAAAAATTATCATTCGCGACTATTCGCTTGTTTCCAACTATTATGGGAATATTTGGCAACCGCCAAAGCTAACTATTTAATCTTTTCAGATTTTCTTAATGCTATTGATGGTTTGCTACAAACCTCATTAAACTACATGCCATTTATTTGTCTTAAAGGTGCTGTCAACGTTTAAGGGATATGCTTTATTCGGACATTTATTTATAGGCATTATACATTTCATTCGATAGTTATTAGATTATCTGTTGGCCTCTTGCAAGAAGAGCCAGGAATTTATTTTTCAAAATTTAAACAAATATACGTGTTAGATAACATTATAAAATTCAGTATTAAGAACAAGCTTGTTGTTGGTATAATGACCTTATTACTGATCATCTGGGGAGTGTGGAGTGCCACAAAACTGCCCATTGATGCCGTACCCGATATTACCAACAATCAGGTACAGATTATTACGGTTTGCCCAACATTAGCGGGGCAGGAAGTAGAACAGTTGGTAACATTCCCTATTGAGCAGAGCATTGCCAATATTCCAGATCTGGAAGAAACCAGAAGTATTTCAAGATTTGGTCTATCGGTAATTACGGTTGTATTTAAAGATAAGGTAGATATCTATTTTGCCAGGCAGCTGATCAACGAAAAACTAAAAGATGCAGTAGAAAAAATCCCGAAAGGAATAGGTACACCAGAACTTGCACCAGTAAGTACGGGTCTTGGCGAAGTGTACCAATATATCATCCATCCGAAAAAAGGAAGCGAAAAAAAATACAATGCCAAAGATCTGCGTACGATGCAGGACTGGATAGTAGCTAGGCAGCTGTATGGGACACCTGGGATTGCAGAAGTAAATAGTTTTGGTGGCGAACTAAAACAGTACGAAGTTGCGGTAAGCCCTGATCGCTTAAAAGCAATGGGGGTAAGCATTACTGATGTGTTTACCGCATTGGAAAAAAACAACCAGAATACAGGCGGTGCTTACATTGACAAAAAGCCAAATGCCTATTTCATCCGTGGTATTGGTTTGGTAACGTCTTTAGATGATGTAAAAAATATCAGTGTAAAAAATGATGCCAGCCGTATTCCTATCTTCATCAAAGACATAGCAGATGTAAGATTTGGAAGTGCGGTAAGATATGGAGCTATGACCTACAATGGCGAAGTTGATGCCGTAGGTGGCGTAGTGATGATGCTAAAAGGCGAAAACAGTAACGAGGTTGTAAAACGTATTAAAGAAAAACTACCTGTCATTCAAAAATCTTTACCAAATGATATTGTGATCGAACCCTATTTGGATCGTACAGATCTGGTGGGCAGGGCGATGAGTACCGTCGAAAAAAATCTGATAGAAGGTGCATTGATTGTCATTTTCGTATTGGTGGTTTTCTTAGGTAATTTCCGTGCTGGATTAATTGTTGCTTCTGCTATCCCACTTGCCATGCTATTTGCTCTAGCCTTAATGAACGTGTTCGGTGTGAGTGCCAACTTAATGAGTTTGGGAGCGATAGATTTTGGCTTAATTGTAGATGGTGCGGTAATTATCGTTGAGGCCACTTTGCATCATTTGGGACTTAGAAAATCCACCCAAAGGCTCACACAACAGGAAATGGACAATGAAGTATTTGCCTCGGCATCCAAAATCCGTAGCAGTGCAGCTTTTGGAGAAATCATCATCCTGATCGTTTATATTCCTATTTTGACTTTGGTAGGTGTAGAGGGTAAAATGTTCCGTCCTATGGCGCAAACTGTAGGTTTTGCCATTTTTGGAGCATTGATTTTATCCCTTACCTATATCCCAATGATGTGTGCCTTGTTCCTCTCTAAAAATACATCGCACAAAGAAACCATTTCGGACAGAATGATGAACTGGCTGCAAAAAATGTATCAGCCAATGCTAGAAAAAGCCATTAAGGTAAAATATTGGCTTGTCGGAATTACCGTAGCGATTTTTGCATTTAGTATTTTCTTGTTTAGCCGAATGGGAGGCGAATTTATTCCACAGTTGCAGGAAGGGGATTTTGCTTTTCATTGTATCCTTCCACAGGGAAGTTCATTGAGCCAGAGTATCGAAACCTCGATGCAGGCTTCAAGAATTATTAAAGAATTTGATGAAGTGAAAATGGTAGTAGGCAAAACCGGAGCAGCAGAAGTGCCAACCGACCCAATGCCACCAGAAGCTACCGATATGATGATTTTACTTAAACCACAGAGCGAGTGGAAAAGCGGAAGAACCTATAATGAACTAGCGGATGCAATCAGCGAAAAGCTGGAAGCAATACCAGGGGTTTTCTTTGAGAAAAACCAGCCGATACAAATGCGTTTCAATGAATTGATGACGGGCATCAGGCAAGATGTTGCGGTGAAGATCTTTGGGGAAAATCTGGATACACTTGCTTTGAATGCCGAAAAGGTTAACAAAGTGATACAGACGGTACAAGGTGCTACAGGTCCTCAAGTAGAGCGTGTAAGCGGCTTACCGCAGATAAACGTAGAATATGACCGCACCCGTTTGGCTAATTACGGGATAACGGTAGAAGACGTAAACAATGTGCTGAGTACGGCTTTTGCTGGTAAGAGTGCAGGTGTGGTTTTTGAAAACGAAAGAAGGTTTGATCTGGTGGTTCGTCTGGATAGTACCCACCGGAGCAGTATCGAGGATGTAAACAATCTGATGATACCGACTTCGGCCGGCAATCAAATTCCATTATCACAGGTAGCCACTATCGACTATAGACTTGGGCCGGCACAGATCAGCCGTGAAGCTGGAAAGCGAAGAATTGTAATCGGATTTAACGTTGCAGGCAGGGATGTACAGAGCGTGGTAGAAGAAATACAGCAAAAACTGAATGCACAGATAAAATTACCGGCTGGCTATTATTTTACTTATGGCGGTCAGTTCGAGAATTTAAAGGAGGCCAGTAACAGGTTGATGATAGCCGTTCCGGTTTCGTTGTTGCTGATTTTTGTACTGCTGTATTTTACCTTCCGATCCTTTAAACAAGCTGGATTGATATTTACAGCTATACCAATGAGTGCCATTGGTGGTATATTGGCTTTACTGCTTCGTGGTATGCCTTTCAGTATCAGTGCAGGTATTGGTTTTATTGCCTTGTTTGGTGTGGCGGTTCTTAATGGAATTGTGCTGATAGGTACTTTCAACCAACTCGAAAAAGAAGGGATAAAAGATGTTTTCAAACGAGTAATCGAAGGAACCAAGATCCGTTTGCGACCAGTATTGATGACGGCAACCGTAGCCAGTTTAGGTTTTTTACCGATGGCATTGAGCAGCAGTGCTGGTGCAGAAGTACAAAAGCCTTTGGCAACGGTAGTTATCGGTGGATTGATTACCGCGACATTCCTAACCTTATTCGTTCTTCCATTATTGTACATCATTTTTAATTCAAAAATTAATCTAAAAGGAAAACCTAAAATGAAACCTATCGCAACCATAATTGTGTTATTTCTATTATCATTAGGCTTTACGGCAAATGCACAAACTGGCAAAGCTTTATCCGTTGATGATGCCATACAGCTTGCAATTGAGAATAATAAGCAATTACAGGCAGGAGACTTGGAGGTTAAGGCAAGTCAGGCACTGAAAAGAACAGCCGGAGAATTACCCAAACTGGATCTAAATGCGCAGTTGGGACAGTACAACAGCGTGAAATTCGATAAGTCGTTCCAGGCGTCCCAAACTATTCCTTTTCCAGCTTTGTTCGGCGCAAAAAAACAATTGATCAACGCAGAAATTAAGGGTAAAGAACTGCAAAGAAACCTCACCTTGCTGGATTTGAAAAATCAGGTGCGCACTTATTATTATCAGATCAGGTACCTGCAATACAATCAGAAGCAATTGCAACAATTGGATAGTTTATACAACGATTTTATGAAGATCGCCCAGCTTCGATACAAAACTGGTGATACCAAAAAAGTGGACATTAGCACAGCAGCAGCCAAGAAAGGCGAGATCAATCTATTATTAAAACAGAATGATGTGTTCTTGACCAATGCCCTCGCCAATCTGAAAACACTGATGAACACAGATGAAGATTTTGCTATTGCAGAAAGTGGGGTGTTTCAGCCTTTGCAAATCACCAATTTGCTGGACAATGAGGTGGTAGCCAATCATCCTGCCATTCAATCCCTATATCAGGATGCTATTATTGCCGAACAAACCAAAAAGGTAGAACGGTCGCAAGGCTTACCCGACTTTACATTTGGTTATGTCAACCAGTCGCTAATTGGCTTTCAGAATGTAAACGGAACAGAGCAGTTCTTCAATGGAGGGAAAAGGTTTAGTTCGGTAAACATCGGCATTGCCATCCCTTTAACCTATGGCGCAACAAAAGCTAGGATAAAATCCTTGGATTATAAAAAGCAGGCCGCTGAAGCTACTGCCCAGCAACAGCAAAAGACTTTTGCCGCACAGTTGCAAAATGCCAAGCTGCAATATCAGCAGGATATGCAACAGTATAATTATTTTAAGCAGGAAGCATTGCCTAACGCAAAGGAAATTATCTCGGCGGCACAATTGGGCTATAAAACGGGAGATATCAGCTATGTGGAATATCTTTTTGCATTGCAAACTTCAACTGACATAGAGTTGAATTACCTCAAAAGTATTCAACAGGTAAACCAATCGGTAATCAATATTTATTCATTCATCAATCAATAAGTAAAATGAAATTCAATATAAATAAAATCACAACTACAGCTCTTGCGGCTGTTCTAATATTTACTTTTTCCGCTTGCAGTAATCAAAAGGAAGCCGATCGAGATGAACATGGGGCGAATGAGGAGCCTAGAAAAGAAGAAGCACATGAAGAAGAAACATCAACTATTGCTACACTTACGAGCGAACAGATAAAAACGGTAGGGATAGCGTTAGGCAGTGTAGAATTTAAAGAACTAACGGCAACGATTAAGGCTAATGGTAATTTAAGTGTTCCAAATAACAACAAAGCCAACGCCACCTCTTTGTATGGTGGAGTGATAAAAACGCTTAATGTCCAAATTGGTAATTATGTTAAAAAAGGCCAAGTGATTGCTACCATTGCCAATCCACAGTTTATACAACTTCAGGAAGAATATTTGACGGCAGCCAGTAAAATAATATTCGCAGAACAAGAGGTGGCGAGGCAGAAAGAGCTGAATGAAGGTAATGCAGGAGCAAAGAAAAACCTGCAAAGCGCCACTGCCGACTTGAATAGTTTGCGCACCAGAAGAGCCTCATTACAACAGCAGATACAATTAATGGGTATTAATCCAGGTACACTATCGAACAGTAATCTAAAATCATCATTGGCAGTAATCAGTCCATCTAATGGTACAATTAGTAATGTTTATGCCAAAATTGGTAGTTACATTGATGTTTCTTCACCGGTTGTTGAAATTGTAGACAACAGTTCCTTGCATTTGGATCTCCAGGTTTTTGAAAAAGATTTACCACAGGTAAAAGTTGGGCAAACCATCCATTTTACTTTAACCAATAATCCCACTACTGAATATGATGCTACAGTTTTTAGTATCGGTTCATCTTTTGAGAACGATAGTAAAACTATTGCTGTACACTGTCGCGTAAATGGAAATAAAACTGGTTTAATTGATGGAATGAATATTACGGGAATTGTTAGCCTTAGTAATGTAACAACTCCTGCCGTACCTAATGATGCCATTGTTAATGCTGATGGGAAATATTATGTGTTTGTACAAACTGATAAAAAATCAGAAGACAATCACGAAGAAGGAGAGGAAGGTCACGATCACAAAGAGGGAGAAAAAAGTGACATTACAGAAGCAGATAAAACAGATGCCAAAAAGTTGAACGAGAAGAAAGAACATAAAGATGAAAAATCTAATGTCAGTTTTGAAAAGATAGAAGTGCTTAAAGGCGTCTCGAATATGGGATATACGGCAGTTACTTTCGTTACAGAAGTTCCCAAAAATGCAAAAATTGTAGTGAAGGGGGCGTTTTTTGTAAATGCAAAATTGAGCAATACAGGTGGGCACGAACACTAAAATTTAGTGACTATGATTGGTTAAAAATTCATTTTCCGATGTATTTGGTGTTGTATATGATGGTGGTTTGTGCGCTGCCATCATACCGCACCTGTAAGCAAACCGATCGACCCAATAACTTTTGTGAAAACAACACGGAGAACGATATTTAATTTATATAAAAAAAACTACTAAAAGACTATTATAATGGAACACAAACATAAGTACGATGTACAAGGCAAACAGCTTTGCTGCACGCCACAAGAAGAAAAAATATATACCGATGCCAATGCTAAAAAGCTTTTGGAAAAGCATCATGACGATGATGGTCACAATCACGAACAGTCAGATGATGACGGGCACGACCATGGGAGTACAGATAAAACCACTTTTCAAATGTTTTTGCCAGCCATTATCAGTTTTGTTTTGTTGATGATTGCGATCGCTTTTGATAATTGGTTTACTCAGGCTTGGTTCACAGGGTGGGTAAGAATTGTATGGTATGTTGCAGCTTATATTCCTGTCGGATTTCCTGTGATTAAAGAAGCATTTGAAAGCATCAGAAAAAGTGATGTTTTTTCAGAATTTTTGTTGATGAGCATTGCCACCATCGGCGCTTTTGCTATTGGCGAATATCCTGAAGGTGTTGCCGTGATGCTATTTTATGCGGTTGGCGAAGTATTCCAGACTTTGGCGGTTACAAGAGCCAAAGCTAACATTAAAACTTTGCTCGATCAAAGACCCGATGAAGTAACGATTTTAGAAAATAACCAACCTAAGACTGTAAAAGCTGAAACCGTAAACATCGGCAATATCATTCAATTAAAACCCGGAGAAAAATTGGGATTGGACGGCGAATTGTTATCCGAAACTGCTTCTTTCAACACCGCTGCATTAACCGGAGAAAGCAAGCCTGACACCAAAACCCAAGGCGAAACCGTATTGGCTGGAATGATAAACCTAACAACCGTTGCACAAGTAAAAGTAACCACGGCTTATACTGATAGCAAGCTTTCTAAAATTTTGGAATTGGTACAAAACGCCACAGCACAGAAAGCACCAACAGAATTATTCATACGAAAATTTGCAAAAATCTACACACCAATTGTCGTATTGTTGGCAGTGCTAATTACCGTAGTTCCTTATCTTTTTGTGGATGATTATGTATTCAGTCAATGGTTGTACAGAGCATTGGTTTTCCTAGTAATTTCTTGTCCGTGCGCATTGGTTATCAGTATTCCTTTAGGGTATTTTGGTGGAATTGGTGCCGCTTCCAAGAATGGAATTTTATTTAAAGGAAGTAATTTTTTAGATGTCATTGCCGATATTAAAAATGTCGTGATGGACAAAACTGGAACCATGACAGAAGGCGTTTTCAAGGTACAGGAAGTGGTATTAAAACCTGAATTTAATAAAGACGAAATCCTGAAAATGGTCAACGCTTTAGAAAGTCAAAGCACGCATCCGGTTGCCACAGCTATCCATCAATATGTAGGCGAAATCGATCATTCCATAAAACTAGAAAACACCGAAGAAATTGCAGGTCACGGTTTGAAAGCTATCGTAAACGCTAAAGAATTATTGGTTGGAAATTTCAAGTTAATGGATAAGTTCAACATCAAATATGATTTAGATCCAAGTACGATTGTTTATACCTTAATCGCCATTGCCTACGATGGAAAATTCGCAGGTTATATTACGATTGCAGACAGCATTAAAGAAGATGCTCAGCTAACCATTGATAAATTAAAAGCATTAGGTGTAAAAACTACAATGTTGAGCGGGGATAAAAGCACCGTTGTGCAATTTGTAGCAAAATCTTTAGGAATAAACAATGCTTACGGCGATTTATTACCAGAAGACAAAGTAAATAAAGTAAAAGAACTCAAAGCTGGAAACCAAACCGTTGCGTTTGTTGGCGATGGAGTGAATGACGCACCAGTAGTGGCTTTGAGCGATGTAGGCATTGCAATGGGCGGTTTGGGAAGTGATGCCACCATAGAAACTGCCGATGTGGTTATTCAAGACGATAAACCAAGCAAAATCCCAATGGCAATCAATATTGGGAAGCAAACCAAAAAAATAGTCTGGCAAAACATCACATTGGCATTTGTGGTAAAGGGAATTGTATTGGTGCTTGGCGCAGGTGGTTTAGCCACAATGTGGGAAGCCGTTTTTGCAGATGTAGGTGTGGCATTATTGGCGATTTTGAATGCGGTAAGAATTCAGAAGATGAAATTTTAATTATGATTTAAAATTTTAGCCATTAAGAATATTTATGAAAAAAATAGGATTTTGAAGTGTTACGTCCGTAAAAGTATGATCAAAGGGATCAGTACGCGGGTTTGTCTTCAAAATCCTTTGGAAATACCAATTAATCTTAAAAAATGATTTCGAAGATAATCTCCATACTTTTTTTAATTATAGTTAGTAAAATATCCATTGCCCAAGACAGTCTGATGATTGAAAAACGACCGGATACTACTTTAAATAACGCGAATGTTTACAAGTTAAATTACAGGAAACTTATATTGCCCACCTCTCTTATCAGCATAGGCGCTATAAGTTTTGCTATCCCGGATATGAAAAGATTTGATGTAGCGACCAAGGTTGAGGTTTCCCATCACCGATCAAAAACAACACTAGACAATTATAGCCAATATTTTCCGGTTGTTATGGTTTATGGGCTAAACCTTGCAGGGGTAAAGGGAAGGCATAATTTTAAAGACAGGACTGTTATCTATGCTATGTCACAATTGATTTCTGCTGCAATTGTAACACCTGCAAAATCCATAATTGCAGAAGAAAGGCCAGACGGATCTAATAAAAAGTCGTTTCCTTCTGGTCACGCAGCTACGGCATTTTCTACTGCTCATTTCATGTATAGGGAATATAGGGACAATAATCTTTTATTGAGCTTTTCGGGATATCCATTTGCTATTTTCACCAGTGTATACAGAGTTTTTAACGATAAACATTGGGTTACCGATGTCGTTGCAGGTGCGGGAGTTGGTATTCTATCAACAGAGCTTGCTTATTGGTTATATCCAAAATTCAGTTCATTTATTAATGGTAAGAATAAGAAAAGTAATAGTATAGTTGTTCCTTATTACCAATCTCAAAAGTTTGGTCTATTATGTCAATTGTTATTTTAATCCAAAATAATTTGATTTATCGTATTTAAAGTGGAAAAGAAGAAAAAATTATCGATTAGTCAATCTCGACTTAGGAAGTCACACCTTATCTCTCAAATTAAGCAGAAGAAGCAAATAAAAAAAAATAAAGCATCAACATTTAGGGTTTTTCTAATGATAATGATGTTTGCGATATTGACTGTATTCATTATTGTTAAGATAATTCATATTTGTTCACATACTTAGGAGACAAAACAGAAGACGAATGCTTCATTCCAGTTTATAGGATTTTATAAATTTAATTAACTAAATTGTAAGTGAAAAGGTAGAGTTTGTTAAAGATTTAATTGATCAATAATTAAGTATTCACAAGTAATTTCGAGTTTGCTAATTCAACAGTTCCTTCGGTAATTCAATTAAAATACGTCCCTGCTTAGCCAATTTTTTGATCCGCTTTTCTTCTCGATAATCGAGTATACTTAATCTGAACACAATCATAGCGATCATATATACCATTAAAATAAATGATGTTCCAAATACTAGATTTCGGTAAAAAAAATCTCCAAGGTTTTCTGATAGGTCCGACTTTATCCAATTAATCTCTGGTTGATACGGAAGATAGTATATTTCAGCAATCACAGGATACATTGGTTTCTTCCAATCTTTTTTATCTAGCGTAAAAGTATGCGAACTTGACTTGATTATTTTGCCATTTGGTAGTGCAAAGGTATAGTCAAAGTTCCGCATTCTTGGGTGGTCTGAATACTCGTAAAGACCTGACTCTCCATAAATTTTTCCAACTGCAACTTCTCCATGCTTTATTAATTGATAATGTCTGTATGGATTAATGTGCTCTCCCCATAAAAAGAAATAGATAAACGCCAGTATGGCGATGTCAAGCCATGGAAACCAAACGCTATAAATTTCTTTGAGGAAGGAGCGGATTTGAGCTTTAATTTTTTTCATTTCTAAACAGTATTTATTTCTCCCTAGATAATTCTATTCTAATTTAAAGAAAATAGCATTACCAATTATTAATGATTAAAAACAGCCCAATCAAAATAAAAACATAAGCTAGCAGTTTACAAAGTCCCTCAAACGATCGGGTGGCTACTGATTTTTCATAATTAGAAAAATGTTCTAATCCATTCGGCCCCCTTCTATAAAATCTTCTTCTATTGATCCAGTAGCGTAGGTATATTCCAAAAAGCATTATTGAAATTCCAATTATAAGAGATGTATTCATAGCATCTTTATTTGATTTCCACCTTTATAAAAATACGCTTATAAAATATTTGAAGTGGTAACATTATCGATTCTCGAAATTTGGGTTTAGGAAAAACTAAACTTTAGTTACGAAAAGATTGCTTATTCGTGGATGCTCTGGATGTGTTTGCTATTTAAAAAAAAGCAGAAATATCCTTTCGAATATTCCTGCTATCTAAATTAACGCTCTCGAAGTAAAGATATATTTTAGTGGTGAAAAAACAAAAGCAAATGTATTTTCATGAAAATGTCCTTATAGATTACACTTATCCTTTTTAGTCTGTTACTATTAAAACCATTGATTTTACTAACTTTACTATATCTCATCATCAATATTAAAACCACTATGTATGAAGATGATACCATATTAATCAAGGGTAAGTACAAATTTACGGCTCTTTGCAGGGTTCCGCCAGAATACCTCCTTAACCTATATGCAAAAAAGAACAAAGCTAACCCTGAACTTTACGAGTATATTGAAAAGAACCTGTCACTTATTAAATCGAGGGCGATTGGAGCACTAGAAATACCCGAACTGCACATTGTATGCAAAAAAATAGTGTACTCTTCAGAAAAAGTTGCCAAAGCTGAACTAAAGAGAATAAGTGAAATGAATAATGACCATAAAATCCCCGTCCGATCATACCGATGTGAAGTTTGCGGAGGTTTCCACTTAACCTCAAAACCACTATATTGAACAATCTTTTTGCATCGCAAAAAGATTGTTAGCTATTAGATTTTAAGCTGTAATTGACAGTTATTCTATTTCGGAAATGTCTTTTTCCCATTTTCTCTGGAAGTACTCATATGTTACATCCTTTATTTCTACCACTTCTGCATCATCAAATGTGTAATCCATAAGCTCAGGGTTAAACAATACCAAGTTTTCCCCGTTCCCTACAGAACTTGGAAACAGAATTCCATCAAAGTTTAGTTTTCTAATGCAATCTGCAATTAGTTGTGTTATATTATATACGTGTCTTTCTGATGGTGGAATGACTTTTTGCATTAATTCGGTGAAAGTATTTAATTTATCGAACTTGTCAAGGCTTTTATCGCTTTGGAAAAAATTCAAAAACTGACTCTCTGTAAGATCAAAAATCAATAATTCCTTATTTACTATAAACTTTCCAATTGAGACTACATCACCTGGATGTGGTCTTATCTCCGATATAGCGGTGTACTTATCAGTAGCTGAATATAGATAAGAAACGCCAGCTCTGTTTAAACGTCCAGTACCCGCAACCAAAGGAGGGGGAGCGCCAATTTTAGAGTTAGAATATGGGACAAAAACCATTTCTCCTTCAAATCCACCAGCAAACAAGCTTCTTTTTTTGTTTTCAACACCAATTCTAGCTCTATAAAATGCAGATTTACTTTCAACCGTTATTTTTGAGCAATCAGAATACTCCAACAGCATTTGTGTGATTTGGTCTTCGAATTTAAAGTAGTTTTCAGTTTTTAATTTATGCTCTATTTGTTTAATTGAATGGTTTAAGTCGGATTTAATAGACTGAAGCAATTGGTTTTGTTGGCCATCATAATAACCTGCAAAAATTGAAACACCTTTATCATAGTCTTCATAAACTTCGAAGCATTCTATTCTGTTTATCAATTCATCATAAACCTCTTGGTCTTTAAAATTTTCCTTCTTAAAAAATATATTGTCTACTTCATAAAACAATGAACCATAACCATTACCGCCCCAATGCTCATTATAGTCCCATTCAGAATAGTGATAACGGATGAGAGCTTTAATTATTTGTATAAATTCGTTACTGTCAACATCAATAATAAATTCATTCTTTTCACAACAACTACATAAACCTTTTTTGCTAATCCTTTTAATTAGTTTCTTCAGTCGGATGTCTTTTGCACATTCAATGCAAATTAATAATTCATCTTCATCTGTCATATCGTCTCTGGTTTATAATTATGCGTAACTCTCAAATATACTCAACTATTTAAGTCTTATAATACCTTCTAGCAGGTCAACGGTATATGTTGATTTTATAGACTTACATTCTCGTGTACACATTTCTTAAGAAGCTCTTCAAAAAATGCTTTTTTTTGTTAAAAAGATTAATATAGCCCAAAGTGGCTAATAAAGAGTAGTTTACAAGAACCGAAAGTGCTATCGGTAACGATTTAGTAATGGTGCTTACTGCACTCGCTTTCATCTGATTACCTTGTAAATCATTACCGCAAATTTAATAAAAAAAAGGGTTAAGTCGTAGCGTACTTAACCCTTTTTTCTGCTTTTTCCAATATACATCATAAGGCGTTATAAAATAAATCTTCCCCAATATGGGGGCAACCTGTGATATTGGTTCCGATATTATTTCCAAGTTTTGACAAATAAACAAAAATGTAAATCCGAAACGTATGGTGTTAATCTCTAAAAATCTAAGCTATGGAAATCGTGTTGAACAAAATATTATCGGAAATTCAGCGTCAGGAAGATATGCTATCTTCTCAAATGATGCAAACTGCGGATGAGGCTTACCAAATGACCTTATTCTTAAAGGAAATGCTGTTTACTATAAAGATGAAAGTCTTGCAGACCGGATTTAAGGACGAACGGCAGGAAATCAATTTTTTCAAGAATATCAAACCGCAGATTTTAGGAAAACTTATTTATTACAATAAGGTATTCCGCATTGAAACTACCTGCCCCGTAAGTGCAGGGAGAATACACCAAAGTTATTTTGAAAACCAACTGAAAATTCTGAAATCCGAATACAAGGAAAGCATATCCAATGAGGATTTTTACAGGTACTATCGTGCAGGCAGAACTGACCGTGACCACAGTTATTTCAGGCTCGGAAAAATCAATTACCACGATGGTCTAAAAAGTAGTGTATTTGAAATTGACCTTAGCTTTTCTACTTATTACGATAACAAAGTTGCCCATATTATAGCCAATGAATTACTTTATACTTTCTTGCTTACCAAAATAAACCCTGAAAAAAATCCCGATACCATTTCAATAAACGGTGATGGAAACAAAGACATTTCGTGGACGAACTCGCAAAATGCACTGATAGAATTGATTTACGCCCTGTATGTTTCCAAATCTATTGCATACGGGAAAATAGGCATCAGGAAATTAGCATTGATTTTCCAAATCCTCTTCCGAACGCCCTTGAACGATATACATCATTCTTTCCACCGAATGAAAACAAGGGCAGGCTCCCGAACGGTGTTTTTAGACCAGCTCAAAATTTCCCTCGAAGAGTATATGGATAAAGACCTTTAGCAACATCAGCACGAGTGTTTGAAAGCAGTACACAAAATGTACTACTTTTTCTTTGCCCATATATGCCAATTGGCATATATGGGCAAAAGGCTACTACAAAATAACCGAAACACGCTAAAACCCTTATTAAACAAGGGTTTTTCTCATTGCAAAAAATTTGAAAAAAAGTGCCAAACCAATGGGTACGCATTGGCAGACAAACACTGCCACACTTCTGAATTTTGTACTGTGAATATTAAACAATAGTGCAATGAACATTATAACAGTTGACGAAGAAGTGTGGAAGCACCTCAATGAACGGTTGAAAGCCATTAGCGAATATATCCTCAAACTGGAAGATACAAGCTACGATAGTTTGTGGCTCAACAATCACGAAGTCTGCCAGTATCTCCACATCAGCGAAAAAACATTGTGGCGTATGCGTACCAACGGGCAGATAGCCTTTTCAAAAATGTACGGGCAGTATTACTATACGATTGGTGCGATTAAGGAAATGCTTAACGCTAACGCCGTGCAGACCACCGATGAATATGTGGAGCAGCTTATGGCGAAAGGCAAAAGCTATATCGAGAAAGGCAGAAAACTGAAATCAGGTAATAATTAAAAGCGTACCCGTATGAATATCGACAAAATGGAATTTGTGGCGTGGATGGAACGCATAATGGACAGGCTTGACATTCTCGGCAACCACATAGACGATTTACAAAAGAAGCGCAACAGCATAGACGGCGAAGAATTACTGGATAATCAGGACTTATTGCAAATGCTGAAAATAAGTAACCGTTCCCTGCAACGGTATCGCTCCATAGGCAAGCTCCCATATTATACCATTAGCGGAAAACTGTATTACAAACTGTCCGATGTGCATCAGTTCATCAGGGAAAGTTTTAACCCGCCCTTGCCCAAACTGGATGCCAATAAGTGACAAACACTGCCTTTGAGTGCCACATAGAGCAAATCAGTGAAGGCTTCCTTTACATTCGAGCGTGAAATTTTAAAATTTTCAGACTATGAGCGAAGAAACAACAAATAAACAGGAAATGCCCGAACAGTTTTCGGACATATTACTCGTACTGGATAAAGAGAAAATGAAAATCCAGGCGGTAAAAAGTATCGACGAAAACGGAAAAATGGAAACCGTTGACCCCACCA
Source organism: Flavobacteriaceae bacterium PS02338 (assembly GCA_029959615.1). Taxonomy (GTDB): domain Bacteria; phylum Bacteroidota; class Bacteroidia; order Sphingobacteriales; family Sphingobacteriaceae; genus Pedobacter. Next base: position 200,821 of record JASCOD010000003.1, read on the forward strand.
AAAAGAACCAAAACCAGTTTATGCGTGTGGATAAGGGGGGCGATTTCTTTTCCAACTTCTTTTCCAATTTTTTGAGCCAGTTAAAGAACCCTACAAACTTTACTTTCTTCAAAGTGCCTGCCCCTGTTGCTGCTGAAAAAGCACAGGAATTGCAAAAGCACTTAAATAAGCCCACTCCACAGGGCGAAAAAGTACTGAAAGAACACGAAGTGAAAGCAGAACCCCAGCCGGATAAAAAACAAGAAAATCAAAATAATATGGCAACAGCACAAACAACAACGGAAGCAAGCGAATACCGCTACAAGCCGGAGCAGGTTGATTGGGACACAATGAAAAACCTCGGATTAAGCAAAGAGTATCTTGAAAAAAGAAATCTGCTCGACCCTTTGTTACGTGGTTACAAAACCAATGAACTTTTACCGATAGGAATTAACCTCGGTGGTTCTATCCTCCGCACGGATGCCCGCCTGTCTTTGCAGCAAGCGGAAGACGGCAATGTTATCGTGGCAATACACGGTATCAAAAGAGAACCTAACCTGCATTTTGAGTTTTTCGGTCACAAGTTTACGGACGAAGACAAGAAAAACCTGCTCGAAACGGGCAATATGGGGCGTGTCGTCAATTTGGTAAATTCCAAAACGGGCGAACTGATGCCGTCCATTATCAGCATTGACAGGCTGACCAATGATGTGATTGCATTGCGCACGGAGTTTATCAAAATTCCCGATGAAATTAAGGGCGTAAAGCTGAATGACGAACAAAAGCAAACGCTGATGGAGGGAAAACCACTCTATTTAGAGGGTATGACTTCCACTAAGGGAACGGAGTTTTCGGCAACGGTACAATTCAATGCTGACAAAAGATACGTTGAGTTCCTGTTTGACAGAAGCAATAACAATCAGCAAGCGCAAACGAACCAACAGAACACCCAACAAAGCCAACCACAGGAAGCCCCGAAAACATTCCGTGGTAAAGAACTAACCGATGAGCAACATAAGGATTTCAAAGCAGGTCAAACTATCTACATTGATGGATTAAAAGATAAAAAAGGGCAACCTTATCAGGGCTATATCACTTTCAATAAGGATACAGGAAAGACCAATTTTGAGTTTCCCGGTCAGTACAAAGCACGGGTAGAACCTGCCGAAACTCATAAAACACAAACTGCCGTCAATTCGGAGGGTAAAACCAACGAAGCGACCAAGAACGTCCAAGAGCCTTTGAAGTCCGGGCAGCAAAGACCGAAAAACGAGAAGCAGCAGGAGCAACAGGATAACAAGCCTGAAAAATCCAAAGGCAGAAAAATGTAATACAGTATGAAAACAATCATTGCAGAAAAACCAAGCGTAGCAAGGGAAATAGCCGGACTTGTGGGAGCATCCGATAAAAAGGATGGCTACCTGACAGGTAACGGCTATTTTGTTACGTGGGCATTCGGTCATTTAATAGGACTGGGAATGCCCGAAGATTACGGCATTTCGGGATTTGATAAAGCATCCCTGCCGATATTGCCCAACCCGTTTTTATTGACCGTCCGCAAGGTCAAAAAAGACAAAGGGTACACCGCCGATACTGGCGCATTAAAGCAACTGAAAGTCATTGAGCAGCTTTTTAAGCAAAGCAACAGCATCATCGTTGCTACCGATGCAGGTCGTGAGGGCGAACTCATTTTCAGGTACATTTATGAATACCTGAAATGCAACAAACCTTTTGAACGCCTTTGGATAAGTTCGCTTACCGAAAAGGCAATAAAGCAAGGCTTCAACAACCTAAAAGACGGGGCAGCATTTGACGGACTGTATCAGGCAGCGCAAGGCAGAAGCCGTGCCGACTGGCTTGTAGGCATCAATGCTACACAGGCATTGAGCATTGCCGCAGGCAATGGTATCTATTCGCTTGGAAGAGTGCAAACGCCCACACTGGCTTTGATATGCAAACGTTACCTCGACAATAAGAATTTCACGGTAAAGAAATACTGGCAGATACAATTAACGCACAACAAAGCCCAGGTTGATTTCAAAAGTATTTCCGCAACCAAATGGGACGAAAAGCAACTTGCTGATGATACCCTTAAAGCTATTCAGCGTGGCGCAACGGCAACCTCCACATCAGTAGAAACCAAAAGCGTTACAGAACAACCGCCCTTGCTTTTCGACCTGACAGGCTTACAAAAGGAAGCCAACAAAAGGCTGAAATTATCTGCTGAAGCAACGCTCAATATTGCGCAAAGCCTGTACGAAAAGAAGTTTATCACGTACCCACGTACCGGGAGCAAATACATCCCTGAAGATATGTGGGCAGAAATTCCAAACCTCGTGCGGGCATTGCAAAATCGTGAGGATTGCAAGCAAGCCCTTACCAAAATCAAATGGGGACGGTTCAACAAACGTATCGTGAATGACCTCCGTGTAACGGACCATCACGGTTTGTTGATTACGGACAAAGTGCCGTCCGTACTTAATGCAGACGAAAACAAGATTTACAATATGATTGCGCTTCGCTTGCTTGAAGCCATATCGCAAGCCTGTGTCAAAGAAATAACCGATGTATCATTACAGGTATTGCATTACGACTTTACGGCAAAAGGCTGTAAAATTCAGGAAGCGGGTTGGCGTTCCATAAAAGGAAGTTTTACCGATGACGGCGAAGAGCCAGTGCAGGAATTACCTGAACTGCATAAAGGCGACGAACTTGCCATAAAGGAAGCCGCAGTTTTGGAAAAGCAGACCAAACCACCAGTGCTTTACACCGAAGCCGGGCTTTTGTCGGCTATGGAAACCGCAGGGAAAGAAATTGAGAACGAAGAAGAACGCAAAGCCCTCAAAAATATCGGCATCGGTACTCCTGCAACAAGAGCCGCCATTATCGAAACCCTGTTTACCCGTAATTATATCCAACGGGATAAACGTTCTTTAATCCCTACGGAAAAAGGATTGCAGGTGTACGGGCTTGTAAAAGACCGGAAAATTGCAGACGTGGCAATGACTGCCGAATGGGAATTGGCGTTACAGAAAATAGAAAATAACGAAGCGGATGCCGGAACATTCCAAAAGGAAATGGAAACCTATGCCAAATCTATTACCGATGAATTGCTACAAACCTCTATTGCAAGCACCAACCAACCCAAACTAACCTGCCCGAAATGCAAAAGTCAGCAGCTTATTATCCGTGACAAGATTGTGAAATGCCCTGATGAGGCTTGTAACTGGGTACAGTTCCGCACCGTCTGCGGTGTACAAATCAGTATCGAAAATGTAACAAACCTTGTCAATAAAGGCAAAACCTCTCTTATCAAAGGAATGACAAGCAAAGCCGGAAAGAAATTCGATGCTTACATCATTCTGAAAGAAAACGCTGAAAGTTCCTTTGAGTTTGAAAAAAACAAAAGCAGTAAACGCAATGGAAAATAAACCGTCAATCGTACCCAAAGAAATCAGGAACCTGATTTATACTATCCGGGGCAAACAGGTAATGTTGGATAGCGACCTCGCTGCCTTATATCAGGTAGAAACAAAGAACCTGAACAAAGCTGTTAAAAGAAATATTAAGCGTTTTCCTGTATCATTCTGCTTTCAACTGACCGAAGAGGAAGTTGAAAACTTGAGGTTCCAAATTGGAACCTCAAGTTTAAATTACGGCGGCAGACGTTATTTGCCCTATGCTTTTACGGAACAAGGCGTTGCAATGGCATCTGCCATACTTCGTTCTGATATAGCCGTTAAAATGAGTGTGGAAATAATGGAAGCCTTTGTAGAAATGCGGCGTATGCTCATCAGCAACGCTTCTTTGTTTCATCGTTTGGACAATATCGAGTTAAAGCAACTGGAAGCCGACCAAAAATTTGAAGAGATTTTTAAGGCTTTGGAAAGCGACAAGCTGCACAGCGAAAAAGGCATTTTCTACAACGGGCAGATTTTTGATGCCTACGCCTTTGTTTCCGATATTATCCGTAGTGCCAAAAGCTCTGTTATCCTGCTTGATAATTATGTGGATGATACGGTGCTTACCTTGTTGGATAAGCGTAAGACTAATGTAACCGCTACAATCCTTACCAAAAGTATCAGCAATCAGTTACGGTTAGACTTACAACGCTACAATAGCCAATATCCTCCGATAGAAATTGAAGTGTTTTCCGACGCCCACGACCGTTTTTTGATTATTGACCATACAGAACTCTACCATATAGGGGCATCGCTCAAAGACCTGGGCAAAAAATGGTTTGCTTTTTCAAGAATGGATATTGAAGTCGGCAGGATGCTTCAAATATTGAACAAGCCGTAAAAAATGAACCTCCGAATTATCGGAGGTTCATTTTTAGTTTTTTTATGCTTCAAAATGCTCTAATACGTTCTTAAATAACCTTTAGTAATATTTCTTCTTTAGCCATAAACTTGCTTTTACCAACAGTATCAGTACAGGTACTTCTACCAACGGTCCTATAACGCCCACAAATGCCTGTGGAGAATGAATACCGAAAACCGCTATTGCTACGGCTATTGCCAATTCAAAATTGTTTCCTGTGGCTGTAAATGCGATGGATGCGTTTTTGTCGTAAGGAACGTTTAAAGATTTATTGATAAAGAAGCTGACAAAAAACATTAGTACAAAATAGATGATTAACGGTATGGCTACTTTTACTACATCCATTGGCAGTTCTAATATTTTATCGCCTTTCAGACTGAACATTAATACGATTGTAAACAGTAAAGCATATAATGTAATGGGCGATATTCGAGGTACAAATTTCCTGTTATACCATTCTATTCCTTTTGACTTTACCAATGCGTAACGGCTTATAAAACCTGCTAAGAAAGGAATGCCTAAGTATATTAATACGCTTTCGGTTACGTCTTTCATTGATACGCTTACATTGAAATTGGCTACTCCTAATTTGCTTGGTAATACATTAATGAATAACCAAACTAAGAAGCTATAAGAAATTATCTGAAAGATGCTGTTTAATGCAACTAACATAGCTGTGTATTCTCTGTTTGCTTTAGCTAAATCGCTCCATACGATTACCATTGCGATACATCTTGCCAAACCTATCAATATCAAGCCTGTCATATAATCGGGTTCATTACGTAAAAACAAAACGGCTAATCCGAACATCAATATTGTACCGATAACCCAATTGAGCAATAAGGATATGCCGATTACTTTTTTATCCTTAAATGCTTGGGGCAATAATGAATAATCCACTTTTGCCAATGGCGGGTACATCATCAGTATCAGACCTATTGCCAAAGGAACGTTTGTAGTGCCTACGGATAAAGCATTTGTAATTTTTGATATTCCCGGAAAGAAATACCCTAAACCTATACCTGCTGCCATTGCAAGGAATATCCATAAGGTAAGGTAACGGTCAAGAAATTTTAGTTTTGGTTGCATTGGTTATTGACTGACTTTTGAAAAAACATAAAACATTTCCGTTGCTATCTGTAAACTTCTTTCTGCATATACCTGTGATTGCTCCGGTGTATTGTCTGAAATTTTAGGGTCTTCAAATGTGATAGGTATCCTTTTTTCTGCACCTGCAATAAATGGACATCCACCGTCTGCCTGTGAACAGGTCATAATGGCTGTAAATGCTGATACTGGGTTGAAAGGACTATCGTACTTTTTTGAAAAGCCGATAACAGGCAAAGCATTATCGCTGTATTTTATGGCATATACAGGGTTATTAGTATCTGCGATTTTGAAAATGTTAAACCCCTGATTAGTCAATGTTTCTGCAACTTTCGGAAATAGTGACGTTTCTTCCGTACCGCCCGAATAACAATGTACATTTGGTATATTAAAATGTGCTGACGCTACCTGTGCCCAAACCTGTGATAAATGGCTTCTTCGGGAATTGTGGGTACAGATGAAATTGATATTTATATCCTGCCTGTCGTTTACTTTTTGCTGTATAAAATCAATCAGCGGTTGTAATACGGCTTTACGTTCTTCGCTGATGCTTTGTACATCAATTTTGTTGTTAATGATTTCGATTAGTTTTTGATACATCGCATTTTGTTTTTAGTGTTTAGCAACATCCCGAATTTGGTGTACAGCAAGCATTATTCAGCTCTGATAATTTTACCTTTTGCTTTTCGGCAGGAATACCGCAAGCATCACTTGCCAGGCAAGCGGTTTGCTTGTTTTTCAGTACAAAATGGTTTCCGTTAAAATTCAAATCGTATTTACCAACCGTTTCGCTTTGGTATTCTACTTCTATTTCGGCATCTTCAATACCCAACTTTTCTTCGGATAGCTTAATGATGTTTAATAGCTTTGTTGGCTTTAATCGGTGTTCAAAATCGTTGGCATTCCATAATTGGAAATTGACAACTTTTTCGTTTCTAATTGTTCCGCCACAATCAATGAAGTGTTTTGTAATAACACCTATCTCGGTAACGTGAAAGTGTTCGGGTACAAATGTTCCGTTCTCTAATTGAAATTCAACATTATCCAATGCTGGTAAGATTTCTTTGATGTTTGATAGTTTCATTATTTTTTTATTTAATTGTTATATTGCTTTATTGCGATTAATGTGCTTAAAAAAAATGCTTAACAGCATTTATCAACCTCTACATTATCTATAAAGAAAGCATTGAGTTCCTTTTTAATCTGCTGCCAAACATTTTCATCAATACAGTAGCACACACTTGTCCCTTCTATATTGCCTTTGATGATACCAATGTTTTTAAGCTCTTTTAAATGTTGTGAAATCGTAGCCTGCGCCAATCCTAATTCTTCCACTAAGTCATTACAAATGCAAGCATTCTGCTTGATGATGTATTGCAGGATAGCTATACGGGCAGGATGAGCCAGTGCCTTTAAAGTGGTTGCCAAGCTGTTTTGCTGTTCTGTAAATATTTCTGTTTTTGTTACGCCCATCTTATTTGTAATAATATATCGCAATATTACGATAAATATTTAAACCACAAAAGTAGTTTGTGAAAAAACATATAGCCAAGCACCAATTCTGTATAAATAATCAGTTCAATTTTCTATTGTAAATCGCCAAATCCTGCCTTTCAAAGCCAAACGCTGCAACATTATCAAAGGCATTTGCTCCTGCTTATAATTTTAGGATTTAAGTAAAATTCTAATCAAAATAAGTATGGATGTACAGCAAAAAGACCTGTCGTATTTCAGATTACGACTGCAAGAATTATTAAACAGCAGCTTTCCCGAAAAGGCACACGACCAAAAATTTATTGACCAACGGTCTTCGTGGGCTGCCAATGCTTATGAGGGTGCTTTCCGTTCGGGAAACGCCGTTGAGCAATGCGACGAAATAGCCAACTACATACTTTTTGAGGGCTTGCACTTCTCCAAGTTCGACACGGTTTTCAAAGTGGTATGCAATGAATTTGATACCATAATGGCAGACGAGGAACTGCGACCGTTCGCCCTTAAAATGTTTCCCGTTTGTGAGCCTGTTTTCGCAGGATATGAATTAACTGATGATTTCGCCAACGGAAATGAGTTTGATTTACTCTATACCGAACTGACCGGAACCATCTCAATATGGATTGAGGAAAATGGGCTTCAGTAAGCGGTTCCATCTCCAACAGAATATTGATGCCCTGCGAATTGTTTTTAAACTGGAAAAGGAGAAACGGCAAGCCACCGTAGGAGAAAGACTGCTAATGATGCGATACAGCGGATTTGGCGGTCTTAAGTTCGTTCTGAACGCCGTAGAAAACGAAATAGACATCAATCATTGGAGAAAAACAGAACACGACCTTTTTCCACTCACGCAGGAACTCCACCAACTCCTCAAAGACAATTCCCAAGACGATAAGCAATACCGCAGGTATGTGGACAGTATGAAAAGTTCCGTGCTGACGGCTTTTTATACCCCGCCAAAGGTTATAGATGCCATTTCATCTGCCTTGCGGGATAATGGTCTGCACATTGATAAATTCCTCGAACCCTCCGCAGGTATCGGTTCATTCATCCAATCCTTTTCGGAAAATCAGAAAGCCAGTGTTACCGCTTATGAAAAAGACTTGCTTACAGGCAAGATTTTAAAGCAGCTTTACCCCGAAAGCAATATCCGTATCAACGGTTTTGAGGAAATTCCCGAAAGGGAACAAAACAACTATGATATAATCGCCAGTAATATACCGTTCGGCGATACTTCTGTATTTGACCTTTCTTATTCACGCAGCAGAAACAGCGCAAAGGAACAGGCTGCCCGAAGCATACACAATTACTTTTTTCTGAAAGGTGCTGATATGCTCCGTGAGGGTGGTTTGTTGGCTTACATCACTTCGCAGGGCATTCTGAATAGCCCTAAGAACGAACCCATACGCAGGGCGTTGATGCAGGATAATAATTTGGTTTCGGTTGTAAGACTGCCCAACAATCTGTTTACCGAATATGCAGGTACGGAAGTGGGCAGCGACCTGATTATCCTGCAAAAAAATACGGCAAAACAAAATCTGACCGACAGGGAAGATCTGTTTTGCCAAAGCAAGCCAACCGAATACAATACGCCGGGCAATGCGCTCTTTCAGGACGGTACAAGAATTATCCATACCGACCAAAAATTAGATACCGACCCATACGGTCAACCTGCCTTAATCTATACGCATAAAGACGGTGTTGAGGGTATTGCCAAAGATTTGAAACAAATGCTTTCCGAAGATTTTGGGAACCATCTGAATTTGAATTTATACAAAGGCGAACGCAATGATGAGCCTATGATACAAATTCCGATTGAACCAAAGGTTACACCTCCGGTCATAGACCCTGCAATCGTTCAGCAAAAACCGCAGCTTATAACCACTCCGGTAGTCCATCAGGAAAGCCCACAGGAACTAAAACAACTAAGCATTTTTGACCTGTTTGAAAGTGCGGGTGAGCCTGTAATGGTGCTTGCTCCACCTAAAAGAACTACCCAAAACAAAAGGCAAAGTAGTAATAAAAGAAGAGGCACAATAGGTCGTCAACCCGACCTGTTCAGCAGTGCCAGGCAGCAACCTTATACACCGCTAAAATCCAATGGTGCTACCAATGGAAAAAGCCAAGTAAACAGCAAAAAACAGGAAGTCATCGGCGACCTGTTTTCACAAATAAACGGCAATGGCCAGTCTGATAAGACTGCCATTCCCGTTACCGATATTAACACCGTTCCTGAACCTGCTCCGTATAGCGGCGAACTGCAATTATTCCACCGGAATGATTGCCTTGTGGTGGATAACGGTTGGGTCGGCTATTTGCAAGAGGTGGATAAGGAAGACAAAAAAGCTATCTTTCATCCATTGCAATTGCCGTCGGCACAGAAAGCAAGAGCCGAAGCCTACATAGCCGTAAGGGACAGTTATATCAACCTGTACCAAAAAGAAGCTGAAAAACAGACCGAACACAGGGAAGAACGGGAAACCCTGAACCTGCTGTACGATGCCTTTACCAAAAAATACGGCAATCTCAATACTGCCGACAATGCCAAGCTGATAAAAACAGACAGTGCAGGTAAAGAAATCCCCTATCTGGAGCGTGTCATTGGCGGCATAATCCATAAAGCGGATATTTTCAGCCGTCCGGTCAGTTTCTCTACTACCACGTTAGCAACCGACAATCCCGAAGAGGCTTTAGCTGCCTCCCTGAACAAATACGGAAATGTGGATTTGGACTTTATGTCCGAAATCAGCAGCCTGCCTGCCGATACCCTGAAAGAAGCCCTGCACGGGCGGTTGTTCTACAATCCGCTACAACAGGAATATGAAATAGCCGAACGTTGGATTGCAGGCAACGTGGTGGAGAAAGCAGATGAAGTAAGAGCCTATCTCGAAAACTATCCCGATGATACCGAAGCCAAAGAAAGCCTTACCGCTTTAGAGGAAGCCCGACCAAAACGTATCGAATTTGAGGAACTGGATTTTAACCTCGGCGAACGGTGGATACCTACCGGAATTTATGCCCGTTTCGCTTCGCATTTGTTCGATGCGGATGTACTGGTTCATTACTCCGAAAGCTCCGACGACTTTTCCGTAAAGTGTCATCAGGGCAATATGCACATTTGGGAAAAATATGCGGTCAAAGCGGAAAGCCGCACGTTTGACGGTATTGCCCTGCTTAAACACGCCCTTGTCAATACCACGCCTGATATTACCAAAAAAGTAATGGTTGGCGACCAAGAGGTTAAAGTACGGGATATGGAAGCCATACAAATGGCGAACACCAAGATTGACGAAATCCGTACCGCCTTTACCGACTGGCTACACGCACAGAACGATGAGTTTAAAAACAGGCTGACCGACCAGTACAACGATACCTTTAATTGTTTCGTTCGCCCAAACTATGACGGAAGCCATCAGGAATTTCCGGGATTAGACCGCAAGGGAGCAGGCATTGAAGACCTGTATTCAAGTCAAAAGGACACCGTTTGGATGATAAAGCTGAACAACGGTGCTATCTGCGACCACGAAGTAGGCGCAGGAAAAACGCTGATAATGTGTACCGCAGCGCAGGAAATGAAGCGTTTGGGATTAGCCCATAAGCCGATGATTATCGGGCTGAAAGCAAATATACCTGCCATTGCCGAAGACTACCGTAAAGCCTATCCACACGCCAAAATCCTTTATCCGGGTATTGATGATTTTACGCCGAAAAAACGCCTGCGGATTTTCGGGGATATTAAAAATAATGATTGGGATTGCGTGATACTTACGCACGACCAGTTCGGAATGATACCGCAATCGCCCGAAATACAAAAGGAAATCCTCGAAATAGAACTGGACAGCGTAGAGCGCAATCTCGATGCCCTGAAATCGCAGGGCAAGGAAGTGACAAGGGGAATGCTCGCCGGGGTAATCAAGCGGAAAGAAAATCTTGAAGTAAAGCTGAAAACGCTGCAACACGATATTGAAAACCGTAAGGATGATATTGTGGACTTTAAGATGATGGGCATAGACCATTTGTTTGTGGACGAAAGCCACCAGTTCAAAAACCTGATGTTCAACACCCGTCATACACGGGTTGCCGGACTGGGGAACGTGGACGGCAGCCAAAAGGCACTGAACCTGCTGTTTGCAATCCGCACCATTCAGGAGCGTACCAATGCGGATATGGGTGCAACCTTTCTTTCGGGTACAACCATCAGCAATTCATTAACGGAATTGTACCTGCTGTTTAAATACCTGCGCCCCCGTGCATTGGAAAAACAGGGTATTCATTCCTTTGATGCGTGGGCAGCTATCTATGCACGGAAAACGACCGATTATGAATTTTCGGTAGCTAACAATATTTTAGCAAAAGAGCGTTTCCGCTACTTTATCAAAGTGCCGGAACTGGCACAGTTCTATTCTGAAATCACGGATTACAGAACGGCTAAGGATATTGGTATTGACCGCCCCACTAAGAACGAGGTATTGTACAACATACCGCCAACGCCCGACCAAGAAGCCTTTATCCAAAGCCTGATGCAGTTTGCCAAAACGGGCGATGCTACTTTGCTCGGTAGAGAACCATTATCGCAAAGGGAAGAAAAAGCAAAGATGCTCATTGCGACGGACTATGCCCGTAAGATGTCGCTCGATATGCGTATGGTAAGTGGTATATACGACGACCATCCCGACAACAAGGCTTCGCATTGTGCGGTAAATATCGCCAAGTATTACAACCAGTTCAACGCACAGAAAGGAACGCAGTTCGTTTTCTCCGATTTGGGAACCTACAAGCCCGGCGAATGGAACGTGTACTCCGAAATAAAACGCAAACTCGTGGAGGACCACGGCATACCTGCGCACGAAGTAAGGTTTATTCAGGAAGCGAAAAATGATAAGCAACGTAAGGAACTTATCAACGGAATGAACGAGGGCAAAATCCGTGTACTGTTCGGTTCTACAAGTATGCTCGGAACTGGCGTAAACGCACAGAAAAGAGCTGTTGCCGTTCATCATTTAGATACACCGTGGCGACCGTCTGACCTTGCCCAAAGGGACGGGCGGGCAATCAGAAAAGGCAATGAGATTGCCAAATTCTTTGCCGATAATAAAGTTGCTGTGATTATCTATGCAGTTGAAAAATCGTTGGACAGTTACAAATTCAACCTGCTGTATAATAAGCAGCTTTTCATCGACCAGTTAAAGACTAACAACCTGACCAAAAGAACGATTGACGAGGGAAGTATGGACGAAAAATCGGGAATGAACTTTTCGGAATATGTGGCAATCCTGTCAGGAAATACAGACCTGTTGGATAAAGCCAAACTGGAAAAACAGATTGCCGGACTGGAAAGCGAAAAGCAGGCGTTCAACCGCTCTAAATCCAGTGCCAAATTTAAGGTACAGGATTATATGGAAATGTTGCAAAGCACTCAATCCCGTTTGAGCCGGATGAGTACCGACTGGGAAAACTTACAGCAACGCCTGCAAAAGCGTTCGGACGGTACAATCGAAAACCCTGTGCTGTTAGATGGCTTGCCGCCCAATGCAAATCCGAAACAAATAGGCGCAAAACTGAACGAGATTGCGAACAAAGCCCGCACGGCAGGCGACTATCGTGAAATAGGCAACCTCTACGGGTTTCAATTATTGGTTAAAACAGAACTTCCAAAGGATAATTCAACACTCGAAAGGGTCAATAGATTTTTTATAACTGGCGAGGGCAATATCAAGTACACCTACAATAACGGTCTGATGGCAAAAGACCCCGAAACCGCCGCAATGAATTTTTTAAGGGCTTTGGAAAAACTGCCGGGCTTTGTGAAGCAGGAGCAGGAGAAAATCGCTGAAATACAAAAAGACCTGCCGATACTTCAGGAAGTGGTTAACGGTACTTGGGCTAAGGAAAGTCGATTGAGTGAGCTTAAAACGGAACTGGCTGCCGTAGAAAGAAAGATACAGCTATCTATTACGCCGGAAACCAAACAAGATGCTTCGGAGCAGGCAGAAAAGCAGAATGAAGCCCCAAAGGTGCAGGAAAGCATTATACGGACAAAAGGCGTTCATTCACCTCGTGGCGTATTATAATAGTCGTTACTTTTCGTCCTTTTCGTCCATTTTTTTTATTAGGGCTTCACAGAGGCTGTCAAGGAATTTGGTTCGGTTTATCTTACGGGCTTTCAGTTCCATAAACGTGTGGTAAAAATCGCCTAACTCAATATTAAAGGCTTCTTCAAAAGTTTTAGCTATCAATTTTATGTCTGTATTCCCATTGTTAAATACACCGTGGGAGTACAGTGCATATATGAGTTCCGTCAGTGCCGTTTTACTTGCCGTCCATTTCAATGAATTGTCCGAACCCCTTTTCACATTGATGTTATTGAGCCTGTCTTCCAAATAAACTTGTATCAGGTCATTGGCAATAATCTTGGCAACCTTATAATCGTGTGTAGTAGAAAAACGATGGTCTGCTTCAAAATAAAATGTGTCTAACCACAGCCTTATATCGTGCTTGCCACGCACAAAGAATTTTTCGTCAACGAAAGAATTATTGCTGCGGTAATACTTGTAAAAATCAAGGTTGTTTTCAAAGAACCTTTTTAGCTTTTTCAGTTCTTTGGTAAAATATTTCTTGGTACGCTTGTTCCCGTAGGGTCTTCTTGTTTCGATTTTATAGATGGCATTGTAGTAGATGAGCTTTAAAACAATAACAGGTTTCTGATACTTGAAAAAATGGATTTCTTCTTCCATATTCTTAAAGTCATTTTTCAGTACAAAGTCCTTTAAGTCGGCAAGGCTTTGTATGATATGGTGTATAACGGCTTCAATTCTTTTTATGGGGCAGTCGGTTTCAATCTCCAGTTCCTGGATTGCAGTTTCCAATTTAAGATATGTTTCATTGTAAAATTTATCCATTCGCTTCATTTTGATGTAATATATTATTGGTTAATACAGAACAGCTAACACTGTTCGTATTAGCTTATGATGCAATTACTGCTTAAAAAAATTCAACCTCTACCGTATTGATGATGGAACGATAGATAGATTTTTGTTGCATACTTTAAAGGGTTGTAGTATGATGCAGGTTAGTCTTTGCGAATTACACCTGCATCACCTCCTTTTTTTTACCGATATTTTTTTACGGTTATGCAGTTTACAACCCTTAGTTATTTAATTTTAATAAGTCAATGCCAGCCCCACACCAAAGCCCATATCGCTATCATAGTGGGTACGTATACCTATATTCTTATTAATGATATACCTAAGTTCTCCCATATACTCTAAGTCGGTATTCACCATAAAACCACCTCTTAGTCTTTTTGAAATTGGTATATCTTCACGCATTATCTGCAATCTCACAATTCCATCATGATATACTTCTGCCTGAAAATTGACCAGCATAGGTAACGTATACATAAACCCTAAACTGAACGCCCTGCGGGTGTCTTTCTTGTTGGTTTGTCCAAATATGTTCTTTTCGTGTTCATCTTCTCCCATTTTACGGTAGCGGTAATCAAAACCTACAAAGGGCATGAACCATTGCATCTTTCCAATGTATCTACCTAAATGGGTTTCTACTTCATAACCGTGCATACTATTATAGCCTAAACGCCATTCTGTTCCTAATTGGTAGCGTGCATTCATTAGCATAGCTTCTCCATCATTACCATTGGTTGCAAAATCGTTTTGTGCCATAAAATGAGGCATATTACTTTCTCTTTGCAATTCTTTATAGGCTTTTGCCTTGTCGGGTAGATAGGGGTTATTGTAGTCTCCAACTTCAAAGACCCTGTTCATTCCCGCCATCATGTGATATAATATATGGCAATGAAAGAACCAATCACCCTCCTCATTTGCTAAAAACTCAATGGTATCTGTTTCCATAGGCATGATATCCAACACATTTTTAAGCGGCGATTTTTCGCCTTTTCCGTTTATCACCCTGAAATCAAATCCGTGAAGATGCATTGGATGCCGCATCATTGAATTATTATAAATGGTAATCCGTAGAATTTCTCCTTTTTTTACAGGTATTTTGTCAGTTTCCGAAAGTATTTTATTATCCATGCTCCATACATAGCGGTTCATGTTGCCAGTAAGTGTGAATTTCAACTCTTTTACAGGCGCATCATTTGGAAGAGAGGTGTTATAAGGTGATTGCAACATAGCATAATTTAATGTTTTGATGTCTCCCAAGGCATTAGCGTTGTAACGGTTAGCGTC
The DNA here is from genome assembly GCA_029959615.1 of Flavobacteriaceae bacterium PS02338. Lineage (GTDB taxonomy): Bacteria > Bacteroidota > Bacteroidia > Sphingobacteriales > Sphingobacteriaceae > Pedobacter. The sequence continues at coordinate 215,928 of JASCOD010000003.1, forward strand.
GTTATCCATATCCATACCCTCATGCTTACTGTGGTCTGCTTTTTTTGTTGCATCTCCGGTAATTTCGGGATACATCACTACATTCATGTCCATTTGGTTAAGGCTCATCTTCATGCCCATATCGTTCAAATCGCCATTCATTTTCATCATATCGTTCATCATCTTCATCCCCTCGAAATACTTCAATCGTGGGAGTGGAGAAATAAGCTGTTTGACCCCATCACCTATAAAGTAACTCGCAGATTGTGTCCTGTCTTCGGTTGTTGCTAAGAACTCGTAAGCCAAACCATCTTGAGGGATAGTCACTACAATATCGTAAGTTTCAGAAACGGCAATGATTAACCTGTCCACCTCTACAGGCTCAACATCATTCCCATCATTAGCTACTACTGTAATTTTCCCTCCAGCATATCTTAGCCAGAAATACGAAGACGCCCCGCCATTGGAAACGCGTAATCTGACTTTGTCACCTGCTTTTAGCTTTTTACCACCAATTGTTTTCAAATCGGTGCTATGGCTACCATTTATTAGGATTTTATCATAGTACACATCACTGACATCCATCGCCAGCATCCGTTTCCACTCATTTTTTACCTTTACGCCTAATTTTCCCTCCTTAATAGCTTCAACGTACGATTGCGTAGCACCTTTCTTAATGGCCGCCCAATCATTTGCATTGTGTAGCATACGGTTGATGTTATCCGGGTTAAGATTTGTCCACTCACTTAATATAATCGGGACGGTCGGCAAATCGTCAATTCCTTTTCTAAAGGTTTTATCGTCGCCTCTTTTTTTCATGATAAAACTACCGTACATGCCTATCTGCTCCTGCAAGCCTGAGTGCGAATGATACCAGTGCGTGCCATGCTGGATAATCGGAAAACGGTAGGTGTAGGTTGTACCCGGTGCGATGGGCTTTTGCGTAAGCCAGGGCACACCGTCTTCTTTATTGGGCAGGAACACACCATGCCAGTGCAGTGATGTGCTTTCTTTCAATTGGTTGTGCACCACTATTTCGGCAGTGTCGCCCTCGGTAAAGGTAAGGGTGGGCATGGGGATTTGCCCGTTTACGGCAATCGCCCTTTTTTGCTTACCTGCATAGTTGACAAGTGTATCTTTTACATACAGCTCGTAATGCACTACTCTCTGTGCAAACAGCGTTTGCGTGCAAAGCAGTATCAGCACTGTTTGCAATATTCTTATGGGTATTTTTTTATATCTGTTCATTCGTTGAAAAATTTTATTTAATGCTGTCTTCCATTGTGCCAAACCACGCTATCAAAACCTGCTTATCCTCCGGTGACAATACTGCATTGCGATGAATTAGCGTATATGACGACAATGGCATTTCCCCGTCCTTTATTTGTCCGGCCATCGACCTAAACTTATTTCGGCGTCTGCGGGCAGAATAGTCGCCAAACTCGCTAAAGTTAAGTTCGTCTTTTCCTTTTTTGATATGTTCTGCCATATACCATGCGCCGGGTTGGATACGGCTATACCACGGGTATCGGGTATTGTTGCTGTGGCAGTCGTAACAGGACTGGACAAGGATAGCCTTTACATTTTGGGGTACGGCGTACACCCTTTCGATATGGGTGGCTGGCACTTCAACCGCCTGGTTCCGTAAGGGCTGAAAGAACTGTATGGCAATCAGGACGACAGCCAGCCCCAATATGATTTTCTTCTTTATGGTCATAATTATTTTATTGTGGCTTCATCTTTTTGTGTCTACTGTTTTTTCACATACTTGGCATAATTCTCCTTGTTTTCAAAATAAGAAACTTCACCGTTGTTTCCCGTAACGGCAATCACCGCAAAAGCTTTGTCTACCTGCTTATGGGAATAGGGGTCTGTTGCTACCCGCACGCTGGCATCCTTTGGAATGCGCTCCTTGCACATTTCGCAGCATCCGTAGTAGGTTTTACCGCCAAATTTTACGTCAAACTGCTTTTTGCCCATATAGGCATCGTTGACCATGCAGACTTCATCCGATGGAACCAATTCACCTATTTGGGTACTATGCCCGTGGCTTTCCGGAGTTGCCTGCGAATGATGCTGTTCCGCTTCATTCTTATTTGACCCTGCCTGCCCGCAAGCGGTGAATAGCAGGGCTGATAAGGAAATAAAGCCAATTATTATTTTGCTCATGTCGAAACTGTTTTTTGAAATTTTATTATTTACTTTCTTGAAACTCTTTTAGCTTGCGCTTCATCAGTTCAATTTCTTCCGCTTGGGTCTTAAGTATGTTTTTTTGCAGCTCTATCAGTTCCGGGTCGGTCAGGTGTGCCTTTTCTGACATCAATATGGCTGCTGCGTGATGGGGTATCATACCCTTTGCAAACTGCTTGTCCCCGACATTGATTTGTTCCCTGATACCAAACCATGAAAAGATGCCAACGGCAACCGAGATGATGGCTATCGCCCAATTCATCTTCCTGTTGGGGTACATCACTTTCATTATCGCTAATTCGATAAGCAGCATTGCCGAGGTCATCAGCAGGGTCATGTACAAATTGTTGATATTGGGTATCAGGTTCTGCCACCCGTCAATCATGGCGTACATGATAAAATACATCACTGCGAACATGGCGACAGCCATCACCGCAAAGCGTTTGTACATGCCCGAAGCATGTTTGGGATTGTGCGTGCCATGCTCTGAGGCATGACCCGCATGGTGACTGTTTTGCATATTTTCCATAACCCCGAAATTTATTTGCTGTTGATTGTTTTTTCCACCTTACCGCAGGTCAGCATTTTAGAGCCGTAGTAAGGGTTTTTGATTTCCTTGTTTTCGCTGAACCAAACAGCACCCTTGCCGTCATTGAACATCGGGCAATGGTCTTGATACAATGTTTGCGATGTACCGAACAAATCAATCAGGTCTTTCAAATCTTCGCCAAGCGAGGCTAAATGTTCCCGCTGGTGGTGGATGTTGCCAACATTTTCCCCGATATGTTCTGCGTGTTCTTTGGCATCGTCCGCTATGTCCATGTATTTTTTGTGCTTATCGGCAGGAACGGCTTTCATGTCCACTTTATTCAGGGTAGCTAACAGCTTTTTACCTGAACTGGCGGCAGCTTTGTCATCGTCCAAAACAAGGGCGTTCTTTAAGGACAGATAATCGGTAACTATGGGCGCAATAGAAAAGTTTTTTGTTTCTTCTTTTCCTGTTGCTTTTGCTTCCTGACCGTTCGGTGTTTCGTTCACAACGGGCGCAGCTACCGTATCATTCTCTTTTGGTTGGGAAGCTGGCTGTTCTTGTGATACAACAGCAGTATCATTTGAAGACTGCTCGTTTTTATTGGATGTCTGATTGCATGATACGGTTACAAATGCCATGATAACGGCAATGATTGATAATTTTACATTTTTCATTTTATTATTTTTTTAATTAAACAAGTACTTTTTGTGGTGGTAGCCGTTGTAAAATCCTCTACCGACGACCGATAACAGTTTTGTTAAGCGGTACAGATGATGGTATCTGTACCGCTCCTTTTTACATTTTTATAATTATGCCGTTGGGCTTTTTGCCAACGTTAAGGGTTTTTGTAACAGCATGGGATGGTACATTGACTACCGAAACCGTGTTGCTTTCCTGATTGGTGACGTAAGCGGTATTGCCGTCCTGTGTAAATACAATGGCGTGCGCTCCTGTACCTGCATTAAAAACACCAGCGTGCATCCACATACTCATGTTGTTGTCCCAATTCCAGTAATGCACCTTTCCGTTCATTGGGTCGGTAACCCACAGTTCATTTTTTGAACCGTTGTGGGCTGCATATCCGGGCATAAAGCCTAAGCTAATGGTTTCAATTACGGCATTGGTAACTACATCAATAACCGAAATGGTCTGTGAGGCCTCATTATCTACATACATTTTGCCGTTAGCGGCAGGCCAGGCTCCTACCGGGTCGTCACCCACGGTCAGGGTTGCAACCACACTTTTGGACGATGGGTTGATAACCGAAACCGTACCGCTGCCGCCGTTGCACACATAGGCTTTTGTGCCATCCATGCTAAAGGTTACTTCTGCGGGGTCTTCGCCTACGGCAATCGTATTTTTGACCGTAAAGGTATTGGCATCGTAAACCAAAACTTTTCCTTCAGTTGCCATTTGCGTTGTCCATATTTCTGTACCATCAGGGGAATAAACGGCATTGTGGTTCATTGCCGGAGTTTCAATGTCTTTTAAAACGGTTCCTTTTACGGCATCCATTATTAGGATACGCCCTTTCATGCCTGCCATGCCACCGGAATGGCCTGCGCTCAAATCCATGCCCGGTACGCCGATAGCTAAATGGTTTTGATGGCTGTAAATGTGATGCGGCCACATGACCATGTTGCCGCCGGAGTTCATGATGTCAAAGGTTTCACTCACAGTATTGTCACTTAGTTTTATGACAGAAACGGTTGCACTTTCGCCATTGACCACGTAAGCTGCCGGATAATCAATGTTTTTATCCATCGGCATATCGCCCATATCATCTTTACTACAAGAAGATAGAACGGTTAAGGAAACGGCAGCTATTGCTACTAAATATGCTACTTTTTTCATTTTTATTTATTTTTTGATTTTTAAAAAACTTGCGTTAATAGCCACTACAATGGTGCTTACACTCATCAGCACAGCACCCATAGCGGGACTTAGAATAAAATTCGGATAGAGTACGCCCGCTGCAAGCGGTATTGCCACTACGTTGTAGCCAACCGCCCATATCAGGTTCTGCACCATTTTTTTGTAGGTAAGTTTGCCGAAGTCAATCAGTTTGACCACATCCCTCGGGTCGCTGTCCACCAATATGATATCGGCTGTTTCGGCAGCCACGTCCGTACCGGAACCCACGGCAATGCCCACATCTGCCTGTGCCAGTGCCGGGGCATCGTTCACACCGTCACCTGTCATGGCAACCACTTCACCTTTGTCCTGAAACTCCTTTACTTTTTCCTGCTTGTTGTGCGGAAGCACATTAGCCAAATACCCGTCCATACCCAATTTTCCGGCTACGGCAGCAGCAATCCTGTCGTTGTCCCCGGTGAGCAGAAAGGACTTGATGCCCATTTTTTTGAGTTCCTCAATCGCCTGTGCCGAACCCTCACGGATGCTGTCTGCCAAAGTAATGATGCCGATTACCCGGTCATCAATGAGAACAAAGTTGACCGTTTCGGCTTCCTGATTGATTTCGCTTGGTATTTCCGGCAGGGAAAGGTGGTTTTCGGTGAAATAATTCGGGCCGCCAGCTACGACATTTTTCCCGTTCACAACACCTTTTACACCTATGCCCTGCATATAGCTGAAGCTTTCAGATTTCCATAAGGTAAGGCTCTTTTCTTTCAATGTAGCCATGATGCCTTTTGCAATATGGTGTTCCGAATTTTGCTGTACTGCGGCAGCATACTGGATAACCTCATCGGCATTATATTCATCCGTTAACGGTATAACCTTTTCTACGGCATGGGAACCTTTGGTGAGAGTTCCGGTCTTATCAAAAATGACGGTGGAAAGTTTGCGGGTGGTTTCAAATGCCGTACGGTTGCGGATGAGCAGGCCATTGGTCGCCGAGAGCGTTGTGGAAATGGCGACCACCAACGGGATAGCCACGCCCAATGCGTGCGGGCAGGCCGTTACCATCACCGTCACCATTCTTTCAAGCGCAAAGGCAATATCTCCACTGCTTGCATACCAATAGGCAAATGTGCCTATGCCTACGGCAATGGCAATAAAGGTGAGCCATTTGGCAACTTTGTCCGCAAGGTTTTGCGTATTGGACTTGGTAGCCTGTGCCTCCTGCACAAGATTGATAACCCGGTTCAGGTAGCTGTCTTTTCCCACGGCTGTTACCTTAACTTTCAGCGCACCATCGCCATTGATGGAGCCTGCGATGACCTTTCCGTCCTTTTCCTTTTTTACGGGAACACTTTCTCCGGTAAGCATACTTTCGTTGATATACGAAAGCCCCTCCAGTACCAATCCATCGGCTGGAATTTTTTCACCCGGTTTTATGATAGCCGTTTCACCGCTTTGCAGGTCTTCGAGCTTTATCTTTACGGCTTCTCCGCCACGTTCCACGGTAACATCGTTGGGCAGCAAAGCCACCAATGACTGTAACGCCCGTGAAGCAGCCATTTGGGAACGCATTTCCAGCCAATGCCCTAACAGCATGATGTCAATTAGGGTTGCCAGTTCCCAAAAGAAGTCCATGCCCTGCAAGCCAAATACAACGGCTACGGAATAGACATAGGCTACGGATATGGCAATGGCAACAAGGGTCATCATCCCTATGGCTTTGGCTTTCACCTCGCCAATCATTCCCTTTAGGAATGGTAAGCCTCCATAGCAATAAATCACCGTACCCAATGCCAGCAGCACATATTTATCGCCATTGAAAGCAAGGGAGAAACCCAACCATTGCTGTATCATGTGCGACAGGAGCAGGATAGGGATTGTAATGACAAGGCTTATCCAAAAACGTGTGAGGAAATCGCCTGTATGATGCCCCTCATGTTTATTAAAGTTTTCGTCAGCATGGCCATGTTGAGAATGCCCGGAATGCCCATGTCCTGATGTGTGTTCATGAGAAGCTGACGCACCGCCAACGGGAACCAATGCCATGCCACAGAGCGGGCATTTGCCCGGTTCGTCTTTTAGCACCTGTGGGTGCATAGGACACGTGTATTTATTCATAATCGCATAAAATATTATAGATTGTTAAGAATGAACTGAACCCTTTCTTCCGGTGGCAGCACCGGCACGTGTACAATCGGAAAAGACAGGGATTTATAAACTTCGATTATAAGAGCATGTATATGGCGTTGTTCACTTTCATTTTCAGTCCTCGCATAATCCTTTACAAGCGGGAGCCTGTCAAGTATAAATACTTTCTTATAATCAACATGCGCTAAAGCAGCATTCAGCAGGGCATCCGGTTCAAGCCCTAAAAAACGATAGTAGGCAAGGGCATCGGGTATAGCCCTGTCCAAAAATACCGCTTCCTCCGGGTCGAGCTTTGCTTCCTGTTCAATCTGCATTTTCAGTACGCCTTGTTGAAATTCCAACTTATTTTCCCTGACTTCCGCTACGGTCTTTCCGCCGATGCTCATCGTTTCTATGTAATGCCTGGCGTGTTCTATGGCTGTATTATATCCTTTTTCAGCCAAGAGGTTCACAACCGTAGTTTTACCTGTTGATGGGCCTCCGGTGATGACATACCAATTTGTCCTGTTCTTCATAACAAGGGGTTTTAAAAGTTATGTTGCACTTAATTTTTTTGCCATTTCATGGGTCATTTCTTCGGCATAAGTACCATAGGCATCCACAAGTACGCCTTTATTCTTACCATCATTGGACGATATGGCATAAATCACGGCATTGTTATCAGGACTACTGTCGAGGCTTTCAAACCTATGAGTTTCCGTAACCGTAAAATCCTCCGGTTTTAGTTTCAGGCTCCTTGACGCACAGTACAGGCAGTCCGGCAACAGACTAAAGTCCATACTGTACCCACGCTGTCTTAGGTCTTTAAGCGCCTGCACCATGTCATTGTACTGTACCATAGCTTTCAGACCTGTTATTTAATGGTTTCAACGGTACTGCCGCAGGTAAGCATCTGTGAGCCGTAATATGGATTTTTAACGGCATTCTCTTTACTTAGCCAATTGGCTCCCTTACCTCCGTTGTACATAGGGCAGTGCTGGTAATAAACGGGGGTGTCCTGTTTAGAAACTTTGGCCAGTGTGTAGATGCTTCCCGAAAGTGCCGCAAAAGCACTTCTTTGTTTTGCAACATCTTTTGATTTTGAAATGCTTTCCGCATGGGCTGTCAAGTCCTGCATCACTTTCATCCAAGCCGTATGTTCCTCTGCCGATAGCTTATTCATATCGACTGCTTTAAGGGATGCAGCCAATTCAGCGGCTTTGGCAGATGCGGTCGCCGCATCGGTTTTTATCAAAGCGTCTTTCACTGAAAAGTAGTTGTCAAATACAGCTTTTAGCTGTGATTGGTTTTGGGCTGCATCTTTGTTAGCGGATGCTGCCATTTGGCCATGGTCGTGATTGCCATGTCCGGCATTCATGTCCATTCCCGCCTCTTTGTTTTTGGCAACCGTCTTCACTGGTCTATCATACTGGCAGCAACCAGCCAGTTTAGCATATACGTCATCCGGCGCACGGAACTTCTCACTGTCATAACCAGCCAAAGCGATACGTTTCAGGATTTCATCCTGATTTGTTTTGTCGCCGTCATAGGTGAGCGTAGCCATCTTGGTATCTTTGTTCCAGTCCACGCTGGCTACCTTTTTTACGTTACCTGCTTTTTCGATGGTGGTTTTGCACATACCACAATTGCCGTAAATCTTTACGGTTTCTGTTTTCGCATTCTTGATTTGTGCGAAGCCGTTTATTGATGATAGTAACACGGCGATTACCATCACTATTTTTGATAATGATTTCATAATAATTACATTTTGAGAAACGGGGGATTGATAAACCCGTTTCTGTTTTAAATTTTAAGTAAATGATACAAATAGGGGATTTGCAAAAGCCGGAACAGCTTCTGACAGGACACACCTATGGCTATCAGGCCATAGTTTTAGCTTATTTTAGGCGGTAGCCAAATGGAGAAAAAGCCCGAAGAATAGTAGGCTTCTTTGAAACCGAATTTTTGCTTTTTAGCTGCTGCTAAGTGATTTTTTGCCTTTAATTCGATTATGGTTGGGACATTTAGGGAAGTGGTTGAAGCACCGCACCTGCAAGAGCTGTGTGAACAGCCGCCCCCGCATTTGTCACTTTTGCATTTTTTACAGGATTTGCCCTTGCAACCTTTTTTATGTTCTGATTTTTTGGATTTCTCCTTTGAGCAGGAAGACTGCTCGGTCTTTGTTGAATTTTTGGAACAGGCATAGCTCTGACTTGGCATCATAAAGAAAACCAAACAGAACAATGTCAAAATGCCTATATGTATTCTATAATTTTTCAACGCAACAAAGTTACAAATTAGATTGGTTTTTTATATCGTTTTACGTTTTTTTTTTGCTATATGGACAAAAAAATGCCATATACGCAATAACCTATCGCCTTTTTTCAGAATTGATAAAATGCCCTTTTTCAGCAACCCAACCTCATAGAAAATTCGGTCGGAAAAAGGGCATTTCAAAAAGTTGTTGGCTTAGGCGTCCAAAGGTTCAATTTTGAAGCCTGCCTTTTGCACGGTCGATATTACTTCCTGCTCGGTAATGCCCTCGGACTTCACTGTAAGTACCTTGTCCTTGTTGGCAGTGTCCACTTCCCAATGGCAGATACCCTCTGCCTTGTCCAAGTGCGGTTTTACAGATGCGATACAACCTCCGCAATTGATGTTCGTCTTGAATTGAAATTGTTTATTTTCCATTGTTAATAAATTTTAGAGTTATCTGATAATGCAAATTTCCGTACTATTCAGTTCAGTATTGTTGTGTAATTTCTTGTTTGATTTGTGAGATTTACTGTTTTATTTCTTCCACTTCAACCGCAGGCTGTTACTGACCACGCTCACGCTGCTCAATGTCATTGCCGCACCCGCAATCATCGGGTTGAGCAGGAAGCCGTTAACAGGGTAAAGGATACCTGCCGCTACCGGAATGCCGATTACGTTGTAGATAAACGCCCAGAACAGGTTTTGCTTGATGGTGGCTACGGTCTGTTTGGACAAACGTATTGCCTGCGGTATTTTGGTCAGGTCGGATGAAATGATGGTCATCTTGGCTACGTCCATTGCGATGTCGCTGCCTTTGCCCATTGCGATACTTACATCGGCTGTTGCCAATGCGGTGCTGTCGTTGATACCATCGCCCACCATTGCCACTACCTTTCCTTTACTTTGCAGTTCTTTCACAAAGTCGGCTTTGTGCTGTGGCAAAACTTCGGCTTTGTAATGCTTGATGCCTGTCTGCTCCGCAATGGCTTTAGCGGTAGCTTCATTATCTCCGGTCAGCATATACAGGTCAATGCCCATATCCTGCATTTCCCAGATAGCCTGCACCGATGTTTCCTTAATCTTATCGGCGATAGCAATTACAGCAAGAGCCTGTTTGCTGTTTGCAAACCAAATAACGGTTTTGGACTGTTTGCCCCATTCTTCGGCCTGGTCTTGTAATTCGCTGGCAATGGCAATGTTGTTTTCTGCCAATAGCTTTTTGTTGCCTACATAATAGGTTTCGTTGTCATGGTCTGCTTTTGCGCCTTTGCCCGTAATGCTGTCGAACATGGATAAAGAGGTGGCCGCTACATCGTCAAGATGCTTCACTACGGCTTCTGCCAATGGATGCTCGGATTGCTTTTCGATGCTCAAAAGGATTTCTTTTGCGGTGACCTCATGGTTCAGCCATTTAATGCCCGTTACCTGTGGTCTTCCCTCGGTGATGGTTCCGGTTTTGTCCAAAACGATGACATTTACTTTTTTGGCAAGTTCCAAACTTTCGGCATCCTTTATCAAAATGCCATTTTCAGCACCTTTACCAACGCCTACCATAATAGCGGTGGGTGTCGCTAAGCCTAAAGCACAGGGGCAGGCAATGACCAATACCGTAACGGCTGCCAGCAGACCTTGAACAACCCCGTTTTCGCCTCCCAAAATCAACCATAGTGTAAATGTCAGGATGGCAATACCTATCACTGTGGGAACAAAGATGCCCGCAATCCTATCGACCAGTTTCTGTACGGGTGCTTTGCTTCCCTGTGCATCCTGCACCATTTTGATGATGTGGGCAAGCATGGTTTCTTTGCCCACTTTTACCGCCTTGAACCGGAAGCTGCCTTTTTGGTTAATCGTTCCTGCAAATACTTTTTCTTTTTCTTTTTTCAATACAGGTACAGGCTCACCGCTTAACATACTTTCGTCCACATACGAATTGCCTGATATGACCATGCCGTCTACCGCAATCTTTTCACCGGGCTTTACGAGTATCACATCGCCTGCGCTTACGTCTTCGATAGCGGTTTGCTTTTCCGTTCCGTCGGCCTGTACCACGATGACCGTTTTTGGCTGCAAGCCCATTAGCTTCTTAATGGCTGAAGAGGTGTTGCCTTTGGCTCTTTCTTCCAGCAGTTTTCCCAAGAGGATGAATGCGATAATAACGGCTGCCGCTTCAAAATATACGTGGGCGTGCAGTCCCCGTTGATGCCAAAAGTCGGCAAACAGCATATTGAAAACACTGAACAGGTAGGCAATACCTGTACTCAATGCCACCAGCGTATCCATATTGGCGGAACGGTGCTTTGCCTGCTTCCAAGCGTTTACAAAAAAATCCCTGCCCAACCATATTACAACGGGTGTGGAAAAGAGCCACATTATCGGGTCTGCATAGGGCATATCCATAAAGAACATTCCTATGATTACCACGGGCAGGGAAAGGATAATTGCCCAAATAGTCTTGTTTTTCAGGGTTCGGAATTTCTTTTCGTGGAAGGCTTCAAGCGTTTCCTGCTGCTTGGTTTCGTCTTCAATCAATAGGTCGTAACCTACTCCCTGAACCGCTTTTTGCAGGGTGGAGGCATCGGTCATATTGGGCAGATATTCTACGGTAAGATTGCCCGTTGCAAAGTTCACGGAAGCATTAACTACTCCCGGTTGGTATTTCACAATGCTTTCGGCACTGCCCGCACAGGATGCACAGGTCATACCCAATACAGGAAAAGCACTTTTAACCGTAGGAACTCCGTAACCTAAATCTTTAATTGCCTTAACAGCTTCGCCTACGGTTTCATTGCTATCTACTGTAATCGCTGCCCTGCGGTTGTTCAGCTCTACTTTATGGGTTTCTACGCCTTTTACCTGTGCCAATCCCTTTTCAACGATTAATGCACAGTGTTCGCTTTCTACATCCTCCAACGGAATGTATATATTTTCTCTGTTTGTCGCCATATTTGCCTGCTTTAATTTACAATGCAAAATTGGCTATTATAATTATGGGTACTGTTGTGAAATTTTGGATTTGATTTGTAAGATTTACTTACACTTTATCCAACGGTTTTCTTTTATCCTCTTTAATCTGTTTGAAATGGCTTGGTGTTAGCCCGGTAACTTTTTTAAACTGGTTACTCAAATATGCCACGCTCGAATAATTTAGGCGGTTCGCAATCTCACTTAATGACAACTCATCATACACCAACAATTCTTTGACTTTCTCCACCTTTTGGGCGATAAAGTATTTTTCAATGGTTGTACCCTCTACCTCTGAAAACAGATTGGACAGGTAATTGTAATCGTGATGCAATTTGTCACTCAATACATCGGAAAGGTTGGTTTTTACATCACTATCCTGATGGTGTACCAGGTCAATGATAATGTTCTTTATCTTTTCTATTATCCTGCCTTTTTTATCGTCAATTACTTCAAATCCTAATGGCTCTAAAGTTTTGGACAAATTCTCTTTTTCCAGAGATGTTATTTCTTTGGAAAGAATAACTTCGCCCAGTTTTATATTTTTAGCATCTAATCCCAGTTTTTCCAATTCGTTTTGTACCACCATAATGCAACGGTCGCAAACCATATTTTTAATAAAGATTGTATTCATATTTATTTACTGACTACGTTTAGTATTTAATACATAAGCAATAAACAAATTTACAATTTAAGTTTAATTACTCTGACTTCTTGCCAAGAGGAATAAAGCCTGTGTACATATATACTTACTGTTTTTCATCTTGTTCGTCCATTTTCTTTATCAGTGCTTCACACAGCCTGTCGAGGAATTTCGTTCGGTTTATTTTGCGGGCTTTAAGTTCCATAAACGTATGGTAAAAGTCGCCTAACTCAATATTGAAGGCATCTTCAAACGTTTTGGCTATCAATTTTATTTCTGTATTCCCATTGTTAAATGCACCGTGGGAGTACAGTGCATAAATGAGTTCCGTGAGTGCAGTTGTGCTTGCTGTCCATATCAACGAATTATCTGAAACCTTTTTAACGTTGATGTTATTTAACCTGTCTTCCAAATATACCTGTATCAGGTCATTAGCAATTATCTTGGCAACCTTATAATCGTGCGAAGTAGAAAAGCGATGGTCTGCCTCAAAATAAAAAGTGTCTAACCGTAGTCTTATATCGTGCTTGCCACGTACAAAAAATTGTTCGTCAAAGAAAGAATTATTGCTACGGTAATACTTATAAAAATCAAGGTTATTTTCAAAGAACCTTTTTAGCTTTTTCAGTTCTTTGACAAAATATTTCTTGGTACGCTTATTTCCATACGGTCTTCTCGTTTCGATTTTATAGATGGCATTATAATAGATGAGCTTTGAAACGATAATTGGCTTTTGATATTTAAAAAAGCGAATTTCTTCATCAACATTCTTAAATCCTCTTTTTAAAATATATTTTTTTACGTCGAATAAACATTTGATAATAAGTTGTATAACTGCTTCAATGCGTTCTATCGAACAGTCTGCTTCAATCTCAAATTCTTTGATTTCGTTTTCCAGCTTAGCCAGCGTTTCGTTATAAAATTTATCCATCCGTTATCCTAAATCTATTTTTTAAACAATAATAGAGAAGCCCAAATACTGTCATATTTGAAAGAAATTTGCATTTTCGGGTTTCTCTTTTGGAACTTTGGTTTTTGCTCGATACAGAACTAATAAGTCCATTTTTAGTGATAGGGATAGATATAATAGTGTCTAATTTTATGTATATCAAAGCAATAAGACACAGAGCTAAAAAATATCCCAAAAAGTATCATAAAGAGCGAAGGTCTTTTCTTCTTCTTCTTCTCCTTCGACAAATTGACATTTGATAACTTTTGCCTTTCTTACGAATTGTCTGTTTTATTCATCATTAGGATGTTCTATTCTTTAAAATTTCATCCTTTGTATACGTACAGCGTTTAAAATTGCCAATAAAGCCACACCAACATCAGCAAAAACGGCTTCCCACATTGTGGCTAAACCACCTGCGCCAAGTACTAAAAAGATTGCTTTTACAGCAAATGCTAAAATGATATTTTGCCAAACTATTTTTTTTGTTTGCTTGCCTATATTGATTGCCATCGGGATTTTGCTTGGCTTATCATCCTGAATAACCACATCTGCAGTTTCGATGGTGGCATCACTTCCTAAACCACCCATTGCAATTCCTACATCGCTCAAAGCTACTACTGGTGCGTCGTTCACGCCATCGCCTACGAATGCTACGGTTTCGTTTTGGGCTTTTATTTCTTTTACTTTATTTACTTTGTCTTCGGGTAATAAATCGCCAAAGGCATTATTAATTCCTAATTTATCGGCAACAAATTTTACAACGGTGCTTTTGTCTCCGCTCAACATTGTGGTTTTTACACCTAATGCTTTCAGTTTGTCAATTGTAAGCTGTGCATCTTCTTTGATGCTGTCTGCAATGGTAATATATCCTGCAAATTTTCCATCGTAAGCAATGGCAATTAAGGTATAAACAATTGTGGCTGGGTCTAAATCATATTTGATGTTAAATTGATCCAGCAACTTAAAATTCCCTACCAATAATTCTTTTCCGTTTACATTGGCTTTCAAACCGTGACCTGCAATTTCTTCGGTATTGTCTAACCTTATTGAGTTATCAATTTCGCCTACGTATTGATGAATAGCGGTCGCGACCGGATGTGTACTTTGGCTTTCTAAAGCGTTGACCATTTTCAGGATTTCATCTTTATTAAATTCAGATTTTAATACCACTTCTTGTACCTTGAAAACGCCCTCGGTCATTGTACCCGTTTTGTCCATCACTACGTTTTTAATATCGGCAATGGCATCTAAAAAGTTGCTTCCTTTAAACAAAATTCCATTTTTGGAAGCTGCTCCAATTCCACCAAAATAACCCAAAGGAATACTGATAACCAAAGCACAAGGACAAGAAATAACCAAAAACACCAATGCTCTGTACAACCACTGACTAAATACATAATCGCTCACAAAAAAATAAGGAATTATGGTAATTAGCACTGCCAACAATACAACAATCGGTGTGTATATTTTTGCGAATTTTCGAATGAATAATTCTGTTGGTGCTTTTTGTGCAGTGGCATTTTGTACCAATTCCAAAATTTTAGAAAGTTTGCTATCAGTATAAGCAGTCGTTACTTTTACCTGTGCAACGGTGTTTAAATTTATCATTCCTGCCAAAACATTTTCGCCTTTTGTTTTTGTGTCTGGCTTACTTTCTCCGGTTAATGCTGCGGTGTTGAATGATGCCGTTTCGGACAATAATTCGCCGTCCAATCCTAATTTTTCACCAGGTTTTAATTGTATTATCTCTCCTATAGTAACGTTTTCCGCTTTTACAACTGTTGTTTGCTTGTCTTGTAAAATGGTTACTACATCAGGTCGTTGGTCGAGTAAAGATTTGATATTTGTTTTAGCTCTCTTTACTGCCAATGTTTGGAATACTTCGCCAACAGCATAGAACAACATTACAGCAACACCCTCGGGGTATTCACCAATAGTAAAGGCTCCAATAGTAGCAATACTCATTAGTAAAAATTCTGAAAAAACATCGCCTTTACCAATACTTTCAAAAGCTTCTTTTATTACAGGAAATCCGACTGGTGCATAAGCTATTATATACCAAACAGCTCTTACCCAACCTTGAAACCATTCAGGTTTCAAGGCATTGTCTAAGTAAATAGCAATTAGCAATAGTACCAAAGAAATAATTCCGGGTAAAAACATTCTAATAACACTAATTTTATCTATTACTTTACTTCGTTCATTACTCTTTTTGCTGACTTTTTCATCCGTTGAGCAACAAACATCTTCAGCACTTTGCTCTACATTTGTTTGGGGATTGTTTTTGTTTTCCTCCGTGCAGCAGAGTTGTTTGCCGTTTGCATCATAAATATGCTTGTGGTTTTTATCTGTATTTATCATCGTTTAGTTATTTTTGGTTAATCTTCGTCTTCTCCGGCATTAGATAATTTTGCGTTTACAAAAAATGCTCCTTTTACTACTATTTTTGGATTGGCAGGAACTTGTTTGACAAAAGTTATTGCGGTATACCCCATATCAGATACCCCTTTCAATATTTCTATTTTTTCAAAATTTATACTTGCCTTATCTTCCTTTTCATTTTTATCATCATTTTTATGATTTTCTTCTTCTTTTCCTTCTTCGTGATGCTCTTCTGCTTTTTTATCGGTTTGTACGAAAATAAAATATTTACCATCAGTATTTACGATGGCATCATTGGGGACAGCAGGTGTAGTTACATTGCTTAAGCTTACAACCCCTGTTATGTTCATTCCATCAATTAAACCAATTTTATTACCTTTTATACGACAACGTACAGCAATAGTTTTACTCTCGTTTTGAAAAGATGAACCGATATTGAAAACCGTAGCCTCATATTCTGTGGTTGGATTATTTGTCAATCTAAAATGAACAGTTTGCCCGATTTTTATTTGTGGTAAATCTTTTTCAAATACTTGTAAATCCAAATGTAATGAGCTGTTATCAACAATTTCAATTACCGGCGAAGAAACATCTACATAACTTCCAATTTTAGCGTAAACATTACTTACTGTGCCATTTAAAGGACTAATTACTGTCAGAGCAGATTTCAAATTACTGTTTGATAGGGTGCTGGGATTGATGCCCATTAATTGTAGTTGTTGATGTAAAGACGCTTTTCGAGTACGAAGGCTGTTCAATTCGGCTGTTGCACTTTGTAAATTTTTCTTTGCGCCAGCATTTCCTTCGTTTAACTCTTTTTGTCTTGCTAACTCTTGCTCTGCAAAAGTTATTTTACTTATTACACTCAAAAATTCTTCCTGTAATTGTATAAACTGCGGATTGGCAATAGTTGCTATTATTTCACCCTTTCTAACATAATCCCCTAGTTGAACTTTCAATGTTCTTATCACCCCACCATATAAAGTTGTAGCATTGGCTTTGTTGTTATTGGGAACATTCAGAATTCCATTTGCTTTGATGGTTGAAGACAGCTCCCTTTGTTCTATTGTGCCTATTTTTATTCCAACTATCTTTAATTGCTCCTCTGAAAGTGTGGCAATGGTTGGTACTTCTTCGTGGGCTTCTTTATTAATTTCTTTCGCTTGGTTTTGCCCATTTCCATCTTTATTATTATTGCAAGCGGAAAAGGCAAATATTAAAACAGTTATCACTGTTACAAACGCGATTTTATTTATATTGAATTTCATTTTTGCTTATTGATTAATGAGAGAATAAATATTTATTACAGACTGGTTTACCTGCTGGATGCTTTTCAGATAATTTAATTGAATATCGGTTGCGGTTTGCAATGCAAACAGATATTCCACATAACTGATTTCTCCAGTAGTATAACCTAAATGTGCTGCAGATACTATTTCTTTGGCATTAGGCAATGCTTCCTGCTGAAAATAATCGAACTGTTGCATATCCTGATGATATTGTTGCAAAGTGTTCTGCAATTGTGTTGTTAATGCTTTTTGCTGCTGCTGAGCATTGGCTTCGGAAGCCAATTTTCTGAAGTCCAAAGATTTTATCCTTGCTTTGGTAGCACCATAAGTGATTGGAATTGCAATGCCAATATTTATAGAATTAAAACGGTTACCAGAATTAAAATATTTTTCTTCGCCATTTACAGTATGAAAACCTATTAGAGATTGATTTGTAAAACCAATTGTAAAATCAGGTAAACCTTGCGAACGCTCTACCTTTTTGGTCTGTTCTGCAATAACAGCATCCTGATATAAGGATTGAATAGTGGGATGACTTACTACTGCATCATTATCCAATAAATTGCTGATTTGTAAAGGTTGAAAAATTCCATTTTCTGCAATGAGAAAATCCTCTCTTGTATTCATCAAAGTTTTCAGATTGGCAACAGCATTATTTAAAAACACTTCATTCTGTTTTAACAATAAATTGATTTCCCCTTTCTTAGCTTCTGCTGTGCTGATGTCCACTTTTTTTGTGTCGCCAGTTTTATAACGAAGCTGTGCTATTTTTATAAAATCGCTGTACAGACTATCTAACTGTTCTAATTTTTTTTGGTTATGTTGCAAATAGAGGATTTGATAATAATAAGTTCTCACCTGCGTTTTTAACTCTAGTAGTGTAAGATTTTTCTGTAATTCTTTCCCTTTTATTTCTGCATTAATCAATTGCTTTTTTGCTCCGAATAAAGTAGGAAAAGGAATAGTTTGCGCCACTTCAAAAGATTGGTCGAATTTTGTACTGTTGTACTGCCCTAATTGTGCATTAAAACCTAATTTTGGTAATTCTCCGGCAGTTTTTTTCAAGGCTTTACTTGCATCAATTTCTAAATCTGAAGCCTTTATGGTTTGATTATTTTTCAGCGCAATGTTTATTGCTTCATCAACGCTGGATAAAGCTTTCGTTTGTGCGTTTGCTGTAAAACCTACTACTGATAGCAGTAACACAACGATAGTTGTAATGGATTTCACTTTAAGTTTTCTTTTTAAATTAATTTTTGAATTGAAGATGATATACAATAAGGGAAGTACGAATAGGGTAAGGAATGTGGCAGTTACCAAACCACCGATAACAACTGTAGCCAATGGTTTTTGTACCTCTGCACCTGCGCTACTGCTCAACGCCATTGGCAAAAATCCTAAACTGGCTACTGTTGCAGTCATTAAAACTGGTCGCAAACGGATTTTAGTTCCTTCAATTACCCGTTTCAATACATCTTTTTCCCCTTCTTTTTCTAATTGATTGAAAATACCTATCAGTACAATTCCGTTGAGAACTGCAACACCAAATAATGCAATAAATCCAATACCTGCGCTGATGCTAAAAGGCATTCCCCGAAGTAATAGTGCTAGTATACCTCCAATTGCACTCATTGGAATGGCTGTAAAAATTAATCCTGCCTGTTTAAAGGAACTGAAAGTAAAGTAAAGCAGTACAAATATCAATAATAAGGAAACCGGAACAGCTATCAGTAATCTATTACTGGCTTCCTGTAAGTTTTCAAACTGCCCACCATAAGTGAAATAATATCCCGATGGTAATTTTATTTGGTTGTTCAACTTTTTTTGAATTTCTTCTACTACACTTTGTACATCTCTGTCTGCAACGTTAAAACCAATTACAATTCTTCTCTTTCCAGCTTCACGGCTTATCTGCGCAGGTCCTAATTTATAGTCAATAGTAGCCACCTGTGATAGAGGGATTTGACTGCCTATGTTGGTGGGTATCATCATATTGTTTACATCTTCAATACTACCTCTATAGGTACTATCTAAACGTACAACCAAATCAAATCTCCTTTCATTCTCAAAAACTACACCAGCACTTTTTCCTGCAAAGGCAGTACTCACAACATTATTTACATCTTCTACATTTACTCCGTAATTGGCTAAACGAGTACGGTCGTATTCAATATTAATTTGAGGTAGCCCACTTACCAGTTCTACTTGAGGTACTGTAACTCCCTTTACTGTTTGTATAACTTTGCTAACCTTATCGGCATTTAACGCTAATGTATCTAAATTTTCTCCGAAAATCTTAATTGCAACATCTTGTTTTATCCCTGTCATAAGTTCGTTAAAACGCATTTGAATGGGTTGGCTTTTTTCGACAATTATGCCAGGTATTACGGCTATTTTTTCTTCTATTGCATCGCCTAATTCATCGTATGTCCTTCCGGATTTCCATTCACTTTCAGGCTTAAGAATAATTATTAAATCT
Source organism: Flavobacteriaceae bacterium PS02338 (assembly GCA_029959615.1). Lineage (GTDB taxonomy): Bacteria > Bacteroidota > Bacteroidia > Sphingobacteriales > Sphingobacteriaceae > Pedobacter. The sequence continues at coordinate 235,584 of JASCOD010000003.1, forward strand.
GTTGCACTCGGAGGCATTGGGTCAGTAGGTACTTCACCAGCTCCAGTTCTACCTACCACCATTTTTACTTCATCAAATTGTTTGGCAATTCTCGAAGCAAGCATCGAAGTTTCTATACTTTGTGATAATGAGGTTTCAATAGGCATTTTAAATTCAAACGCATATTCTCCTTCTTGTAGCTGGGGTATAAATTCTCCTCCCATTCGGCTAAACAAGAAAATACTAACCGCAAATATGGCAATGGCGATACCCACGAACCAATACTTTATGCTAATCGCTTTTTCAAGCAAAGGCTGATATTTTTTTTGTAACCAATTCATCATTCTGTCAGAAAAGGTTTCTTTATACGTAGGTTTTTTGGATAAGAACAAAGCACACATCATTGGTATGTATGTTAAGGATAAAATCAAAGCTCCAAAAATGGCAAAACCTACAGTCTGTGCCATCGGACGGAACATTTTACCTTCAACACCCACTAACGTAAGAATAGGAATGTAAACAATTAGTATAATGATTTCACCAAATGCTGCACTGCTACGAATTTTGGAGGCAGACAGGAAAACCTCTTCATCCATTTCGGTTTGTGTAAGCCTTTGTTTAGATTTCCGTAAGCCTAAGTGATGTAATGTGGCTTCCACAACAATTACTGCCCCATCTACAATCAACCCAAAATCTATGGCTCCCAAACTCATTAAATTGGCGCTTACACCAAACACATTCATCATCGCTAAGGCAAACAGCATTGCTAATGGAATAGCGGAAGCTACTATTAATCCGGCTCTAAAATTTCCTAAAAAAAGTACTAATACAAAGATAACAATCAACGCACCTTCTATCAGGTTTTTTTCTACGGTACTCATTGCCTTGTCAACTAAAACTGAACGGTCTATATAGGGTTCAATAATAATATCATCAGGTAATGACTTTTGTATAGTAGGAAGTTTTTCTTTTATTTTTTCAATTACATTATTGGCATTTTCGCCTTTTAACATCATTACCACACCGCCTACTGCATCAACTTCTCCATTATATGTCATAGCCCCATATCTTACAGCATTACCAAATCGTACATCTGCCACATCTTTTATAAAAATTGGAACACTGCCAGGATTATTTTTTACACTGATGTTTTTTATATCTTCTAATGATGTAACCAAACCAATACCTCTAACAAAATAAGCACTTGGTTTCTTATCAATATATGCTCCCCCTGTATTTTGGTTATTTTTTTCAAGAGCGTTGAAAATATCGGTAATACTTATATCCATAGCCTTTAAGCGATTAGGATTAACAGCAACTTCATATTGCTTTAGCTCGCCACCAAAACTATTTACTTCTGCAATTCCGGGTGTACCATACAGTTGCCTTGCAACAATCCAGTCCTGCATTGTACGAAGGTCTTTGGCATTGTATTTATTTTCACTTCCCTTTTTGGGATGTATTATATATTCGTATATCTGACCAAGCCCTGTACTGACCGGAGCCAGTTCAGGTGTTCCTATTCCGTTCGGAATTTTTTCTTCTGCTTCTTTCAGTTTTTCATTAATGAGCTGTCGGGCAAAATAAATGTCTACTTTTTCCTTAAATACAACTGTAATTACGGACAAACCAAACCTAGAAATACTTCTGGTTTCTTCTAAATCGGGAATATTAGCAATGCTTTGCTCTATCGGAAAAGTTACTAATTGTTCTACTTCCTGAGCCGCCAATGTGGGGCAAACCGTAATTATTTGCACCTGATTATTTGTAATATCGGGTACGGCATCAATGGGTAATTTTGTGGCACTCCACACTCCCCAAATAATGAGCAACAATGTCATTATTCCAATGACGAGCTTGTTCTTAATGCTAAATTTTATGATACTGTCTAACACAATTCATTTGATTAATAATTAATAATAATGGATATAAATACTTTCTGTCCGTTACAGAAAGGACAGCTAAATGTGCAATTTAGATAATACACCTATCTAATAGTAAATGAATATATCATCCATTACCAATAAATACATTTGCTGAAAATATTAAGTATTAATCTTTGGCGGCTGCCAAATGTTTCCGTGATAATTGGAAATGAAATTGAAATTTTGAAGTGGGAATTTTTGTATCTTGCTAAGACTTGGCTTTGCCTCGTTTATTTTGAACGTTTGAAACGTAAAATTCACAACGGTATGACAAGTAGCACAAGAACAAAAAGGACTGCATAAATCGCCGTTTTTCGTTTGACCATTGCTTGTATTAGAAAGCTCTGATTTTGAAGTATTACTGGTATCCATACCACACGCATCAGTACACGGCATTACGGATAATGCCAGAAAATATATACTGAATATGAATATAAATAGTTTCATCAGCTACAAATATAAATAAATAGATTGTGCAATAGAATTGCAAAGTTGAAAAAATCTATTTGTTACATTTGTCGCATTTCCCCTTAAGAACTAAATTAGCTCCATCTAATTTAAAGTTTTGAGGAACTTCGATGTTCGGAATTTCTGTTTCAGTAAGGCAAAAAGTATGTTTGCAGTCGGTACAATAAAAATGTGTGTGCAGTTCTGATAAATTACAATTGCATCCTGATTGGCAAAGTGCGTATTTAATCACTCCGCTTCCATCATCAATGGTATGGACAAGTTTGTGTTCCAGGAATACTTTAAGTGTTCTGAAGAGAGTAATATTATCTGCTTTTTCAAACTGTTCTGCCAGCTCTTTATGACTTACTGCATATTGTTGTTTCAATAACTTTTCAACCACCAACAAACGCATAGCGGTGGGTTTTATAGCTTTTTGCTGTAAAATTTTTTCTAATTCAGTCATTGTGATTTAATTTTCTATCGTCCAATCATCATTATCGTCCTCGTCAACTGATATTTGCTCAATGATGCTGTTTGCTGCACTGTCAGAGTATGTACCATAACCATTTACGAAAACACCTTTTGCTCCATCTTTTTGGTTTCTCATCGCATATAAGATAGCCTCATCTTCCAAGTCATTAAGCCCAGTAAAACGATAAATTTTATCAATAACAATGTCCCTTAAATTAACTTTCTCTCCGTCTATTTTGTACGAAATGTTTTCTTCCAATAGATTAAAGTCTTCCGTATAACCCCTTTGTCTTAGTACTTCAATTACTTCTGATAATGTTTTTTCTGTTGATAGCATAAGTATTCTTCTTAAATTTTTGAAAATATTTTTTGAAAAAACTGAACATTTTTTTCTCTTAATTGGTTTCTAATAGCAACATTTTTTATCCTGTTGTATTGATGGACAAGGAACACTGGCATAACTACAATACACACAACAATCGCCTTGTAATGGTTTTAATCTTGTCTTGCAATTTTCACATTCATAAAAATATTGGCAAGCATCTGTTGGCATTGTTTCCTCTTTTTTGTATCCGCAATTTGGGCAAGTTATAATTGATTGTAATTTAATTTCCATTATGATATAATTTTACTTTTTAGTGATTTATAACCTGTCGAATTGATAGCTTTTTCAATTTCTATAATACTTGTTTGTTTGTTGTCAAACTTAACAATGGCATTGCCTTTCTCATAAGAAACCACAACTTCCACAATTCCTTTTAGTTTACTAACTTCCGTTTTAACGTGGTGTTCACAACCTGAACAAGTCATCCCTTTGATTGTAAACTCAACTTTCTGAATTTTGGAAGTTTGGGTAATAATTGCTTTACTTTCGGTCTTTGGAAAAAAGATGTGAGCATAAAGCGGAAATGATAAAAGTAAAGCCGCCATAACGGTAATAATTCCTAAAAATGATTTTGTTTTCATAAAGTTTGATTTTTCAGTTGTTTCACAGTTGCAGTCAATTTTCTTTTGCGGTTTCAATTTTTGATACCAAGCAAAAGCAAGCACTAAAATAGTTAACCCGATAAAATATGGACGAAAAGGTTCGAGCCAAGAGAAAGTTGAAGCAAGTCCACTTGTTCCTGCTATGAGAGCCAAAACAGGTGTAATGCAACATAATGAAGCTGCTATTGCTGTCAAAAGTCCAGTCCCAATTAGTTTTCCGTCCGTTACCATATTGTTTCTAAATTTTTTTTATCGTCAAGTATTTTAAAAAATGGGTCCAACATTTTCTCATACTCTTTTGTCAATGAGTAAAAAATGGTTTGCGCCTCTCTTTCGGTTTCAATAAGCTTTCGGTCTTTAAGTTTTCTCAAGTGCTGAGAAATCGCTGAAATTGTCATTCCAAGAATTTCACTCACATCACAAACACAAAGTCGTTTTTCTTCATAAAGAAGAAACAGAATTTTCAGTCTTACATTGTTTCCAGTCAATTCAAGTGCGTTCGACAAATAGTCAAACGAACTGTGGAGTTCCGAAACTCTTTCTTTACAGCGATTGATTTGTTTAATGTCTGCCTGTTGTCGTGTACAAGAAGTATTATCCATAATGCAAATGTAACTAATTTGTTTATTTAAGCAAATGCTAAATTATGAGTATTAAAATTTGGCATTTTATATGTTGACGTAATGGTGCTGTTACTTTTAATTCTTCTAACAATATATTAATAGAAAAATCACAAAAATATTTAGTATAATCATTCTTTCTGCACCAAATGCTGTAAGTTAGGGTCATTCTTGATACGCTCCATTTCACTAACAACAATATTCAGAATGTCTGATTTTATCTGCTTGTAATTGTTTTCTATTTCCTGCTTCATCTTATCCTCGCCCTGCTCATTTACAAAAGATAAGATTTGCGGTATTTGCTGATAGGCTTTGCTTTCTGCCGCTACCTTTTCATTGTCCACTACAATTTCGGCGTGAAATATCTTCTGCTCGATACGTTCATCAAAGTTATCTGATACAGAACCAACAAACAAACCTTGTGTAAGTGTTGAGATTTTGGAAGCCGGAATAAGGCTGTCTAACTGTGTCGAAATAGAGGTAGATTTATCATTGCGGTTAATGGTCATACTTTGGCGTTTCTGTAATACTTTACCGAAACGTTCCGAAAGGCTTTTTGCTGTTTCGCCAACCACCTGACCACTGAATATATTACCGACAGTATTCTGTATTACCTTGCTTTCCTTGTCGCCGTAATCCCTTGTTAATTGCGAAAAATCCTGAAAGCCCAAACATACCGCTACCTTATTACTTCTCGCCGTTGCGATAAGATTGTCCAGTCCCCTGAAATAAATTGTGGGCAACTCATCTATGATAACGGAACTCTTTAGCTGTCCCTTTTTGTTTATCAGCTTTACAATCCTCGAATTGTATAAACCCAAAGCTGCGGAATAAATATTTTGACGGTCGGGATTGTTACCCACGCACAAAATTTTAGGTTCTTTCGGGTTGTTGATGTCAAGCGTAAAATCATCGCCCGTCATTACCCAGTAAAGTTGTGGGCTAATCATCCTTGATAGCGGAATTTTTGCCGATGCGATTTGTCCTTGTAACTGGTCTTGCGCTCCACCTTGCCACGCATCCATAAAGGGCGACAAATAATTTTCCAAATCCGGGTATGAAGTTAAAATCGTGAATACATCCGAATACTTTTTATTCAGTAATTCAATAGCGTGTGGGAATGTACAATACTTGCCATCCTCATAGATTTTCAGATACCAAATAATAGCAGCCAATAAGATAATTGGGCTTTCCACGAAAAAATCCCCTTGCTTCTGTATCCACGACCTGTTAAGGTTCAGCATTATGGTATATGCGGCTTCGTAGGCATCTGAAATATCCGTCATAAAGTCGGGATTGAGCGGGTTGCAACGGTGGCTCTTGCGTGGGTCGTCGAAATTTATCACGTAAAATTTCGGCTGAACTTTGTACTTATCCCTGTGCTTCAGCAAATGATTGTAGGCAATGGTGGAAAGGTCGTCGAACTTGAAATCGTAGATGTACATACTAAAGCCTTTCTCAATCTGCTGCTTGATGTAGTTGTTTACGATAGCATAAGATTTGCCTGAACCCGGAGTACCCAAAACTATTGATGCCCTGAACGGATTTACAATGTTTATCCAACCGTTGTTCCATTTGTCTTTGTAGTAAAATTTGGTGGGCAGGTTAACGGAATACTCGTTTTCCATCAGCTTGGTTTCCTGCTGAAAGCTCTCGTTCTCATTGTTGAAAACATCGTCCATCAGGGTAGTACGGAGTAATCGGCTCATCCATACCCCCGCCATCAGCAAAGCGATATAGCCTAAAGAGATAGTAAGGATATACAGGAATGTGCCTGTTGCCGGAGATAGCTTCAGCAATGGTGTGTTCAGGAAGAACAGCACAAAGCCAACGCCCAAAGCCACGTAAATTTTAGACCAGGTTATCTTCTCATTCTTTACGCCCTTTGTGCCTAAGCAACTCAAAGCAAGTAAAACCAAAGCAAATGCTTTGGTATAAAGGGTATGTGAAAATAAACCTGTTGTCCGGTCGAAATTGCCTAATATCTTGTTGATTACTTCCAACGTCCAGCCACGTTCTAAAAAGAAACCGTAGCAGAACCAATAAAGGTGCATCAGCACCAAAAGAATACTGACTGCCCGCATAAAAGCCATTATCTTGGCAAGTCCTCTTAAATCGTCTTCTCCCTGCATTATTTTAAGTTTTAATGTTCGGGCGTGAATTTAAAGGCTCTATGCAGTGGCTCTAAAAATGTGGCAGCCAGTGGCGTTCTGTGGCAGTGTTTGGCTAAATATTATTTCTGCCCTCTTTGGCGTTTGCGCTTCTTCTTCATCTTATTGGCAAAGTCCTGTTCCTCGTAATCTTCGCCCTGGGCTTCGGGTAATAAACCGCCCAATGCTTCAATCAAACCGTCTTCGTGCTTGTCAGTAGTTAAGAAGTCGAACAAATGGTGTGGTTCTTCCGCAGGAAGATCCGCATCATTTGATGTGGATAGTTTGGGTTGTAAAACGGCAGGTTCTTTAATATCCGGTTTGATGTTATTGTTCCAATAATCATTAAAGGTGTTGGCAGAAAGTTCTGTTGCCAAACGTGAACCGTTCCAAACTGCTTTGGAATTGTGGTCAATAAATGTGATGCCATAAATACGCCCTGTATCATTCCGGCGCACGACTACGTTAATGCCCTGTGCTGCTAACTGCTTTTTAAAAGCCTGTTCATCGTTTGTGGTTTTCAGGGCAATGGTAACGGCAGATTTTAGGGTCTGTTTGGTCGGGCTGTCTTTCAAAGCTGTTTTGCATTTCGCAAAATGCAATTCCAAAGCCGGAAGCCCTGCGCTCTTTCCGAACAGCGAAGCCTTGAACGGATGCCCTGCTCTATTGGAGTTGCTACCTTTGAGTAGAGACCTTTATGTAGCAGATTTGAAATGTAATTTTAAATTTGACTTATATGAAACACAGAGTATTTGATGATGAGTTCAAAAAGATGGCCGTTGAGCTGTCCAAGGTAAAGGGATCTGTAAAGGAAGCCGCACATGAACTAGGTTTGGATGCCTCCAGGTTGAGCAAATGGCGCAACAATCCTGCATTCAATGGAGGTAAGATAATGATGGACAAACCTGGTCTGAGCGAAGAACAACAGGAGATACGAAGGTTAAAAAAGGCGCTCAAGAATGCAGAGCTGGAACGTGACATCCTAAAAAAGGCAGTAGGCATCTTCTCCAAGGGAGACGGGGGATATACGGATTTATAGCCCAGAACAGGGCGGTCTATCCCGTTGGGAAGATGTCGGAGATATTTGGGATCAGCAGCAGTGCCTATTACAAATGGTCAAAAGATCCGATAGGATTTTGGCAGGGCCAGAATTCTGAACTGTTGGCACGGCTCAAAGAAGTCCATTCGATGAGCAAGGGACGTTATGGTAGCCCACGTATCGCCAGGGAGCTTCAGGCATCAGGCATCAGAGCTTCACGTCCACGCATCGCCAGACTAATGCAGAGAAATGGGATAAAGAGTATTATGAAGCGTAAGTACCGTGTGACCACCAATTCCGACCATCTCTACCCGGTAAGCGAAAACCTGTTAATGCGGGACTTCAGCACCAAGGGTATAGGAGAGAAATGGGTCAGCGATATCACCTATATCCGTACAGGTGAAGGCTGGCTATACCTTACGGCGATCATGGACCTGGCAGACCGTAAGATTGTGGGCTGGAGCATGGACAGCAGTACGACCGCTACCTCTACGATCGTAGCGGCATGGAAAATGGCTATACGCAACAGGCCTTTGGATGGCGAACTGATATTCCATAGTGACCGGGGCATACAATATGCAAGCCATGAATTCCGTAGATGCCTAAAAGGGATGCCGGTATTGCAAAGTATGAGCAGAAAAGGAAATTGCTGGGACAATGCCATTGCCGAAAGCTTTTTTAAGACTTTGAAGACAGAGCTGGTATACCATACCAGATTTGAAACCAAGGCTCAGGCCAAACTCGAAATATTCGATTACATCGAGGTTTGGTACAATAGAAAAAGAAGGCATTCAGCATTGGATTACAACACTCCGCAACAAGTCGAGCAGAACATGGCTAGGAAAAAAACACAAGCTGCATAAAAGGTCTCTACTTTTCTATTGCAATTCCACTATCGCCTTTTTCATTTAGCGGAATATACAATAAGCCCTGCTGCATTTTCCCCTGCAATTCGCCCTCGATTTTCTCGGCGGTTATATTGAACAGGGAAAGCAGGGCGTTGTATTCGCCCAACGTTTGGTACTGGTAGTAGTTCGGCAGGTGGCGAACAACCGAAGCGATTTGGCTTTTTACATCGCCCGCCCGATAATCTACCGGACGGAAAACCTTATCTGTCTGTTTGCGCTCCTTGTCCGTTGCGGGTATCAATCGGTACTTTCTTTCCAGTTCACGGCATACGTTCATAGACCGCATTTTCTCGAATTTGTCCGAAATCTTTTTGCCCTGCTCGTCCACGCAAACCGATACAATGTGTATATGGCTGCGGTCAATATCGGTATGTTTGAATACGATAAAAGGCTGTTCGCCATAACCCATTTCCCGCATATACTGTTCTGCCATTTCCCTAAACTTATCATCGCTTACCTTATCGTTCGGGTCAGGATTGAGCGAAATATGCAACGTATGTTTTTCGGTGTTGCGGTTGGCTATCAGGTAAGGGGCAAAAGACTGGGCTAATTGTGCTACAGAATAATGACCGCTTGCGGTTTCAATCATCTTATTGGCAAACAAAATCTGCCCGTTTTCATTCTCCACTTTGAGCTGATTGTATGCCAATGCACCATATAAATTTCCGCTTCTTCCGATTTTCGCTATCACTATTACATTATTTTTTTAGGTGTTCTTCCTCAAATTTTTCGGTAATCTGAATGATTTTCTGACACAGCATTGCCATTTCAGCCGTCTGTTTTTCCAGTTTGTACAGAAACGCAGCCGCCTTTTTCTCGGAAAAATTCTTGTACAACAGCTTTACAATTTGGTTATAGTTCACACCGATGGAACGGAACTGGCTGTGAAAAGAGGTCAGCCGCATATAAAAATCAACCGTTCCCTTGTCAATCTGGATGGTCTTTATGGTCTTGTCAAAGATGCAGGACGTTATGAAATGCGCCTTTACCTGCATACCTGATTTATCAAAAAGGGCAAGAAAACGGGCGTGTTCCTGCTCGTTAAAGGAAATCGTATAGCGAATGGTCGCCGGGTCTTCTTTGGGGCGGCGTCCTGTCTTTTTCAATTGCTTTTTGTTGTTATCGTTCATCACTAATCCATTTTAAAATCCATACAAAACCCTGACTTCGGAAGGTGTTTTCTGCCCCCTGCAAAGGGCAAGTTGTTTTGAGCATCGGAAATCATTCCGAGATGCTCAAAACACAACTTGCCGTGTTCCGTTGAACACAAAAATCCGCCCTGCGGGACGGATTAAATGTAACAGGGAAAAACGGCTCGATGCCGTTCCCGTTACCCTCCGATTTGTCAAAAGAATTTTGCATAAATCCATTAATAAAAATCATTGTACAAAGTAAAGCCCTGTTTACGAAAGCATTGTATTGTATAGCAGTGCCAAACACTGCCTTTGAACGCCAAACACTGCCACACCGCAATCAGCGGGCAAATCAATCGCTTTATTTGCCGTATAATTTTAGTGCAGGTAGTAAAAAATGTATCTAAACAGAGAAGAAAATCAAGTTTGCAAACAAGCGGTTTGGAATAAAAGCATAGGGTTTTAAAAGCATAAAACAATAAAAGTGTAAAAGCATAAAAGCGGTAAAGCAATTTACCTGTTGCAAGGTTTGCCACTTACCAAAGAATGTACCTGACAAGGCAAAAATGAAAGCAGATACCTGTGCAGGAAAGTACCCAAAAGGGAATGCAGAAATATAGGAATGAGGTAATAATCAGATAAACCAATATTCAATCCTGCAAAACAAATAAAGTGTGTAACAATAAATTTTTAAATAATGGAAACAACAAAGAAAACTTTAAAAATCAGCTTCTCCACCCAAAAAGGCGGTGTGGGAAAATCTACAATGACCACTTTGCTGGCAAGTGTGCTTCACTACCGTTTAGGTTTTAATGTGCTGGTGATGGACTGCGACTTTCCGCAACACAGCCTGACCAATATGCGTGAACGGGATAAGAGAACCATAATGCAGAACGACTACCATAAAAAGGCGGCAATGAAGCAGTTTCAAGCCATCAACAAAAAAGCGTACCCGATTATTAAATGCAAAGCTGAAACAGCTTTGGAGAAAGCATCGGAATACAGAAGCCAGTCGGTGGTTGTACCGGATGTTATTTTCTTCGACCTGCCGGGAACAGCCAATACCAAAGGCGTACTGACTACCTTAAAAAAAATGGACTTCATCTTTTCGCCCATTACTGCCGACCGTTTGGTAGTGGAAAGTACATTGGGCTTTACCAAAGCCTTTCTCGGACTTCCCCAAACGGACGAGGGCAATCCCGAACAAGAGATGTGGCTATTTTGGAACCAAGTGGACGGCAGGGAGAAAACAGGTTTGTATGATGCGTATCAAAGTGTCATCAAAGAACTCAACCTGCCTATAATGGAAACAAGAATAATGGATAGCAAGCGTTTCCGAAAGGAAACAGACGATACAGGTAGTTATGTATTCCGGTCAAGTTTGCTGCCTGCCGAACCACAGTTAATGAAAGCAACTAAAATGGATTTGTTTGTCGAGGAATTTTTAAAAATCACTCATCTATAAAAATAGTAAAGTATGGCTTCAGATAACAAAAACAACGATTTTGAAAAGCCCAATGTTGATGAGGAATACCTTATGAACGTCATAAGCGGCGATGAGCCTGTTGCTCCACCGAGCAATAACAAAAAGCAGGATGTACCAAAGGAAACAAAGCCCAGGGAAAAAGTCCGTAACAGTTCATCAAAGAAAGCGGACTATGAGGAAACGTTTTTGGTCAATCGGTTTCCATCGGGGCGTAACGGCAAGGTGGTTTACATACGCCCTGAATACCACGAAAGATTGCTCCGCATCGTTCAACTGACAAGAGAAGAAAGAACAACGCTCTACTTGGAAAAGCCAATAAAGTTGACCCCTTTCCACCAAATTGCTAACACTATAAGCAGCAGTGGTTCAGGGCAAATTTATTTCTGGCGAGATGGGGTCAAACAATTCTGGTTTATCCAACATAGAGACATAAGGGATTACTTTTACAGCGTATAGTAGTAATCCAAGTTCTACAAGGAATTTCTTAATATGACCTTTGCGGGATCACGCATTTTAACCACTTCTTTGTTCAATATTGCTTTAGCTGCTTCTTCACCCATCTTATTGAAATCCGTACTGATCACCGTAATTCCATCTTCTAAAACTTCTTTTACCGCAGTGTCGTTGTACGAGAGCAGGCCAATGTCTTTACCTAGTTTCCAGCCTTTTTTACGGGCTATTTTAATCAAGGTCACATCATCTTGGTCGTAGCGGCTAAAAGTGATATAGGCATCTCCCTTTTTAGCAAACGAATCATCTATGGTGTTGACGATGGTGTGTTTTTTCGAATTAAGTTTCGAGAATAATTCAAAACCATCAATCACTTCTTTGGCATGGAAAGCTTCGAGAGGAGCAACCAGCACCAATCTTGAATATTTTTCTAACTGTGGAAGTAATTCGGTAAGTGATTCTTGGATATCTGTTTTATAATCTTGATAGATGCAGGTAAAGTCGCCATCTAAGCTTTTTTCTTGATAATCTATAATCACTCTCTTTTGAGGTGGGATGCGATTTAAAACCTCTGTAGTATTGCCATGCAAAAAGGTAGTAATTACAAAGTGGGTGTAGTTTGGAAGATTTTCGTTAATTAATTTCTCAAAAACCTTGAAGTTATGGTGATGAAAATAAACGTCGACATCAGCTTTATCCTTAATAGTTTCTAAAAAGGAATGATAGATGCGATCTCTCAAAACGTTCATCTTATCGAGAATTAAACAGATACGGTAGGGATGGTATTGTTTTTTCTTTTTTACATAATACCCTTTTCGATATTCAGCCTCGATAATACCTTTTTCCAATAGGTAATTTAGTCCTTTTAAGGCAGTTTCCTTGCTGATCTTTAACTGTTCTGTCAATTGATTTAATGAAGGGAGTCTGTCATTAATTTTCAATTTGTCAGTTTCAATCAGGTGGTTGATATGCTCTGCAAGCTGAAGATATTTCATTCTATGCGTAGAAACATTTTCGCTAGCTTCCGCTGTCTTTTTAGTTTGGCTCACTTGTTTAGGTTTTTCGATACAAAGCTAATGGATATTTCTGAAAAAAAAGTCCATACCATACCAAACTAGTTACAATGCGTCTGTAGCCAGTTTTTACGGCTAATTTTATGCCTGCAAGCAAAAAAAATAAAATGTTTGATAATTAAGAATATTTTATACATTTGCTTAACCAATTAAACCAAACCAAACCAAACCAGTTTGTCAATTGGGTATAACCAAATATGATGATCAAACTTCTATATGCTCAGTTTTATTAAAATTTGCTGTTAGCCATAGTGGGATCTTTGTAAAAGAAAAATATAAATTACTTCGTCAATGACTAGATCAATTTCTTTTAAGCGCATATTCCTGTTCTTTTTTGCGATTTCCTATTCTACTTACACATATGCACAGGTGTATGCTGATAGCAAAGCAGCTGTAGAAGATCGTGTGAAATCCATATTGGCTCAAATGACGTTGGAAGAAAAGCTGGACTACATTGGTGGGTACAAAGGTTTTTACCTAAGGCCTATTGAAAGATTGGGTTTGCCGGAGATTAAACTTACCGATGGGCCTGTGGGTACGCATAAAGATGGAAAGTCTGTAGCCTATCCAGCTAGTATTTTATCGGCAGCTACTTGGGACACTTCATTGATTAAAAGACTGGGTAAGGAACTTGGTAGAGATTCGAGAGCACGTGGCGTACATATATTATTGGCACCAGGGGTCAATATTGTTAGAGCGCCTATGGGCGGAAGAAATTTCGAGTACTTTAGTGAAGATCCGTTATTGAATTCGAGAATCGGCGTAAGTTATATTAAAGGCTTGCAAGAGGAACGAGTAGTGGCTACGGTAAAACATTACGCTGCTAATAACCAAGAGTGGGATCGTAACAATGTGAGTTCGGATATTGATGAACGGACCCTTCATGAAATTTATTTACCTGCATTTAAAGCTGCAGTAAAGGAGGGTAAAACAGGTGCGGTAATGAATAGTTACAATCCGGTTAACGGTATTTATACTACCCAAAACCACTATCTTAACAACGAAATACTTAAAGGGAAATGGGGTTTTGATGGTTTCGTGATGTCCGATTGGTCATCAACCTACAATGGCATTGAAGCGGCAAAGGGAGGTTTGGATTTAGAAATGTCCCGTGCGGTTCATATGAATAAAAAAGATATGGCTTTGGCTATCAAGAACGGAGTGTTGGAAGAAGAGGTGATTAACGATAAAGTGAGAAGGATTTTACGCATTATTTTTCGCTTTGGTTTTTATGATCGTCAGCAGTTGGATACCTCTATTCCAAAGGATAATCCAGATGGTGCCAAAGTATCACTTGATCTTGCAAGAGGAGGGGTAGTCTTACTAAAGAATGAACGCAATATTCTTCCGTTATCAAAAGACATTAAAAAAATAGCCGTTATTGGTCCAAATTCAGATGTTTATATTGCGGGTGGTGGGAGTTCCTATACTTTTCCATTTCATTCTGTAACTACTTTGGCGGGCATAAAGAAGCACGCTAGCAATGCTGATGTTAGTTATTCGGTGGGATTACCTGTGCTTTCAGATTTGGTTGCCAAGTCGGTTTTTTACACCGAGGCTGGATCTTCAGTGAAAGGCTTAAAAGCAGAATATTTTAACAATATCAGGTTACAAGGAATTCCTTTTAAAACCGGAATAGATACCATAGTAAGTATTAATAATGGCTGGCATGTGGCTTCTGATCGTAGGGGTTTCCCTTTTGATCATTGTTCTGTACGTTGGACTGGTGTGGTAAAGCCACAGCAATCGGGTAAATATAAATTTACTGTGCGAGGATTTGATGGTTTTAGGCTATATGTAGATGATCAAGAAGTTATAAATCTTTGGAGGGAGCAGGGCATTACAACAAAAAGCGTTGCACTTGATTTATCGGCTGGTAAAGAACACAAAGTTAGGTTAGAATATTACGCCAATTCGCATCCAGTAGATATCAGTTTTGCATGGCACTTAGATCAACTTGATTTTTCTGAAGCTGTTAAAGCGGCATCGGCTGCTGATGTTGCTGTTGTATGCGTAGGGTTTAATGAAAGTAGCGAGCGTGAAGGGAATGACCGTTCTTTTGAATTATTGGATTATCAGGATAGCCTCATTAATGTGATTACTAAAGTTAATCCTAAAACGATTGTAGTCTTAAATGCCGGTGGCAATGTTTCTATGACTAATTGGCTACCTAAAACTGCAGGCTTGTTGCATGTGTGGTATCCTGGGCAGGAAGGCGGAGACGCAATAGGGGAAATACTTTTTGGAAAAACCAATCCAAGTGGTAAACTCCCAGTGAGCTTTGAGAAAAAATGGGAGGATAATCCGGCCTTTAATAATTATTATGATCCAACAAACAGTAAGCGAGTTAAATATAACGAAGGTGTTTTTATGGGCTATAGATATTACGATTCTAAGCATGTAGCGCCTATGTTTCCGTTTGGTTTCGGTTTATCTTACACTTCTTTTAAATACAGTAATTTGAAGGTAATGGTAAATGCTAAGAGCAAATCGCCACAGGCTACGGTTAGTTTTAGCCTTACTAACACTGGGAATTACGATGGTGCTGAAGTAGCGCAGCTTTACGTTAGAGATGTAGTGAGTCCAGTTCCGCGACCTTTTAAGGAACTTAAAGATTTTACTAAGGTGTTTTTGAAAAAGGGAGAAACGAAAACCATCACTATGAAATTAGATGAATCGGCCTTTGCCTACTATAAAACTAACCTTAAGAGATTTGGATATGATCCAGGTGCATTTGAAATCTTAATTGGATCGTCTTCAGCAAATATTCATTTGAAGAAAGCAATAGTTTTAAAATAGACTGCCTGAGGTTAATAGGCGAAATTTTTAACCAAGTATGTTGTACTAACCAAATATGTAATGAAATTTTATGTTGTTTTAATTTGTGCCGTTTTGGGCTTTCAAAGCGCTAACGCACTAAAGCGCTTCAAATCTAATGCTGAACCCGCACCGGTTTATATTACTGGTACGGTAACCGATGATATGGGTGAGTTATTACCAGGTGTGAATGTTAGGCTAAAAGGAACCAACAGTACAACACAAACCAATAATGATGGAACTTTTAAATTTTCTATTCCAGAGCTAAAAGGTACACTGGTATTCTCTTACACTGGTTTTACTACTAAAGAGGTGGCTATTACAGCTGCTACCGTTTACCGTATAAAACTTGCCAAGGATTTGAAAATTCTAGAAGAAATTGTAGTAATTGGTTATGGTACCACTACCAAAAGAGACTTAACAGGTGCTGTAAGTCAGGTAAGCATGGAAGATTTGCAGAAAGCACCTGTAGCCTCTTTAGAAGATGCTTTAGCGGGTAGAGTTGCGGGTGTTCAAGTTACGGCGTCAGACGGCCAGCCAGGGGCACCGATGCAGATTTCCATTAGAGGAAATAATTCCATTACCCAAAGCAATTCGCCTTTGTATGTAATTGATGGTTTTCCGATCGAAGATCCTACTAATAACATCATTAACCCTGCTGAGGTAGAATCGATAGATATTTTGAAAGATGCTTCGGCAACCGCAATTTATGGCGCCAGAGGAGCTAATGGGGTCATTATCATCACTACTAAAAAGGGTAAAATTGGCGATCCTACCATTTCCTATCAGAATTATTTCGGAATTCAGCAAAATCTTAAACAACAGGAGTTGTTGAGTGCTTACGAATTTGTTAAATATCAACTAGAGTTTAATTCGGCAGTTTACACACCCATCTACCTCAAAGATGGAAGAGATCTAGAATATTATAGAAATGTAGAAGGAATTAACTGGCAGGATAAAATTTTCAGGACATCTCCCATGCAGAACCATTTCTTGTCTATTAATGGTGGAACGGATAAAACCAGATATTCTATTTCTGGCTCTGTTTTAAATCAAGATGGAATTATTGTGAATAGTGGCTTTAATAGATATCAAGGTCGTGTTATATTAGACCAAACCATTAATCCTAAACTTAAAGTAGGGATCAACCTTAATTATTCGAACACAAAAACCTATGGTACCATTGCTACAGAACAAAACGGTAGTGCCACAGCAAGTTTAATGTATAGTGTTTGGGGTTATAGGCCTATTACTGGTGATGCCTTAACCGATGAACAATTGGTGGAGCAACCTTTTGATCCAGATGTGAATCCAATTGCCGAGTATCGTATCAATCCAGCCATATCTACCAGAAACGAATATAACCCGTCTTTTGTGAATGCGATATTAGCTAATGCTTATGCTGAATATAAATTTAAGAACTATTTTACCTTCAAAGCATCTGGCGGCATTACCAAGAGAGACACAAGGAAAGAGATATTCAACAATTCAAACACAAGATCGGGTAACCCACTTTCGGGTAGCAATGGTGTAAATGGCTCGATTATGAATTATGATGTAAATAATTATTTGAGTGAAAATACACTGACTTATAAGAGAAATGTCAATAAAGTGCATAACATTACGGCGCTTGCCGGTTTTACGCTTCAACAAATATCAAGCTATAGCTCTGGTTTTGCAGCTACGCAAGTACCTAACGAATCGTTGGGTATTAGCGGACTGGAAGAAGGGATTCCTAATCGTGTATATTCTACCAGTTCTAAATCAGCGCTAATGTCGTTTTTAATAAGATTGAATTATAGTTATAAATCTAGGTATTTGTTTACGGCTTCATTTAGGGCAGATGGTTCTTCTAAATTTGCTCCTGGCAACAAATGGGCGTATTTCCCTTCGGGATCTTTTGCCTGGGTAATGAGCGATGAATCTTTTATGAAAAGGATCAAGCCTGTGACCAGTGCTAAATTAAGGGCTAGTTACGGTTTGACGGGTAACAACAGGGTAACTGATTTTGCTTATCTATCGTCATATCAAATTATCTCTAACTCTGGTTACAATTTTAATAATGGACCAGTTAATGGATCTATTCCTAATCTTTTAGGGAATAAAGACTTAAAATGGGAAACTACCGCTCAGGCTGATATTGGGGTAGATGTGAGTTTATTTAAAAACCGGATTTCTGTAACCGCCGATTATTACGATAAAAGAACCTACGATTTGCTGATCAATTCTTCATTAGCTCCGTCGCAAGGCTTTTTAAATGGGATGCGAAATATTGGTAAAGTAGGGAACAAGGGCTTTGAATTTACCTTGAATACCACCAACGTGAAAAATAAAACTTTCTCATGGAACAGTAGCTTTAACATCTCCTTTAACCGCAATAAAGTATTGGAGTTAACGGAGGAAGATCCATCTATTTTGTCTAGAATCAATTGGGGCAACTTCAACAACGCTTATCCATACATTGCTATTCCAGGACGCCCAATAGGACAGTTTTATGGTTATGTTTGGGATGGCGTATATCAGTATAGTGATTTTAACCAGTTAGCCAACGGCAACTATGAGCTAAAGCCTAATGTACCTGACAATGGGCAATCCGGTAAGATACAGCCTGGTTTTATTAAATACAAAGACATTAATGGCGATGGGCAGGTAGACAGTTATGACCAAACGATTATTGGAGACCCTAATCCAATCCATACTGGCGGTTTTTCTAATAATTTCAACTACAAAGGGTTTGACTTGAACGTTTTCTTCCAATGGTCATACGGCAATGAACTACTGAATGCCAATCGTATTGAATTTGAAGGTGGCGAAAATAGAAATTCATTAAACATGTTTGCTTCTTATGCTAACCGCTGGACGCCAGAGAACCAAACCAACGAACTTTATAAAGTGTACGGACAGGGACCATTGGTTTATTCTTCTAGAACCATTGAAGACGGCTCGTACCTAAGGTTAAAAACGGTTTCTTTGGGTTATACCCTTAGCCAATCACTTCTTAAAAAGCTAAAGATTAAAAACCTTAGGGTTTATGCTTCTGGTCAGAATTTATACACCTGGACCAATTACTCAGGGCTTGATCCAGAGGTTTCTACCTATGCTTCGGCGCTTACCCCAGGCTTTGATTGGTCGGCCTACCCAAAAGCAAGAACAATCATTTTTGGACTTAACCTTACACTATAAATCATAATCACTTAAAAAATTGAACATGAAAAGGATTATTTATTTGATGTGCATCTTACTCATCTTGCCTTTTACTTCCTGCAAGAAGTTTTTAGATACAGAGCCAACTGATTTTAAAACACCAGAAAATCATTTTAATACCGAGAGTGAATTAAACACTGCTTTGGTAGGGGTGTATAATAAATTGGCCGATGAAAGAACTTATCGCAGAGGTTTGTTTACCTACTTGGCCATAAGCGACGAGTTTTTTTACCGCAATGTTTCAACGGCGTCCATCTACGTATTAGATTTTGATGCGGCACATGTTGATATTGGCAGGTTTTGGGAAGCACTTTACCAAGGGATTGATCGGGCCAACGCAGTGCTTGAGAATATCAATAAACCAGTGATGGATGAGCAGAGGAGAAACAATGTGCGTGGAGAAGCATTGTTTTTAAGGGCTTACTACTATTTTTTATTGGCAGATAATTTTGGAGGTGTACCATTGAAACTGGTTTCAACCAAAAATCCTAAAGAAGTGCCACTGCCTAGAGCACCACTTAAAGACGTGTATGCCCAGATTTTAAAAGATATGACTGAAGCATATCCCTTGGTGCTAGATATCAAAAAAGATCCTTTGGATAAGACAGATACAGGTATTGAATACAGTGAAAGAATAACGAAATCTGCAGTGGCGGGTATATTGGCCAAAGTTTGCTTAACTATGGCAGGCCAGCCCTTAAATGACCAGTCAAAATATGCAGAGGCATTGCAATGGTCAGAAAAAGTAATTAGTTCTGGTAGACATGCTTTGAATGCAGACTATAAGCAGATTTTTATTAACGCTGCCAAAGACCTACAAGATACCAAGGAATGTATTTGGGAAGTTGGTTTTTATGGAAATAATACGGGTAGCTTTACGCAGGGAGGTACATTGGGGATCAGTAATGGTATTACCAGTACAGATTTGGTTGATCCGGGGTATTCTACGGGAAGTATTAACACTACCGCACGTTTGTATAATTTGTACGATGCTACAGATGTACGACGCGACTGGTGTATAGCGCCATTTAGGTACACGACCACTAATAACGTAACTACCCAAACCGCTTGGACCACTGCACAAATTTACGATCGTAACATTGGTAAATGGCGTAGAACCTATGAAAGTGTAATGCCTAAAACAAAAGATTTTAATGCCGTTAATTTCCCTGTGTTACGCTATTCGGATGTGTTTTTAATGTATGCAGAAGCGGCCAATGCGATTAATAACGGACCTAATGCTTTGGCAGAAAACTACCTGAACCAAGTAAGAAGAAGAGGCCATAACAAGCCCGTAAACGTAGCAGATCCTACCGTAGATGTGGCAACAGGCTTAGCGCCAGCTAGATTTTTGGAAGAAATTCAAAATGAGAGAGCTAGAGAGTTTGCTTTTGAAGGAATGAGACAGCATGATTTGAAACGCTGGGGTATTTACGTGACCAGAATGAACACATTGGCAACTGAAATTACCGCTGGTGCGCCATCTACATGGAGATATGCGGCTTCAGCGGGTAGAAATACCTCGGCCAGAAATCTCCTTTTTCCGATTCCAAATTCCGAATTGGTGCTTAACCCAGGTATTGGCGTTCATGACCAAAATCCTGGCTGGTAAAATTTGATGACCATAAAAATTAAAAAAATGAAACACTTGATTTTTGCGATAAGTACTTTATTGGTTGTCTTGTCGGGATGTGCGAAGGATAAGGTGGAACAACCTAAATTTGAGGTGAACACTGTAGCCTTAACCTATAAAGTTGGCGAAGAAATAACGTTTAAATTTTCAGGAAACCCAGATAACATTACTTTCTTTTCTGGAGAAGATGGAAAGAAATACGAGTTCCGTAACCGTACCTCATTGCCTGGTAAGTTGCAAGTTCAATTTACCTCTTGGGTAGATAGGGGAGTGAGACAGAACCTTCAATTAATGGTTACTTCAGACATTACTGGTGCCATTAATGCCACCACTGTCAGTGCAGCAAAATGGACCGATGTTTCCAGTCGTGCGGTATTTTCTACTGGTGCGGATAATACGCCTTCTGGGGCCATCGATTTATCTGATTTTTCAGATCTAGGAAAACCAATTTCTGTGGCATTCAAATACACTGATGTGAAAACCGCCGCTCAGCAAAACCGTTGGGTAATCCGTACTTTTAATGCCAATTCGGTTCGTGGCACCTCGGTTACGCCATTAGCCGTTATGGCAGATGCAGGTTGGGTGGGGATCAACTATAAGAACCCGGCGGCGGTTTGGACCATTACCAGCGCACAGCTACTGATGTATGGAGGTACTGTAGGTTCAGATGATAATGAAGATTGGGTGGTGTCTAAACAGTTAGATCCAAATTTCATCAAGTCTGATGTAGGTTATGTACTTAAAAATATCAGTACGCAGCCCTCAGATTTTATTTACAAATATGATAAAGCAGGTGTATATAAAGTTTCCTTCTTGGTGTCAAACAGGTTGGGCTCATCTGTTAAAGAAACCGTAAAAGAACTGACGTTAAATATTGTTCAGTAACATATTTGAAAATGTCGTCATTGCGAGGCACGAAGCAATCCTACAACTATTGCTAGGTAAAACTACCGCTTTAAGATTGCTTCGTGCCTCGCAATGACGTACTATGAGATTTTAATTGAAGTTAAAACAAAAATCCCCATTGCTTAGCCATGACTTTTAAGAAAAAAAATGCGTTTTATACTGGCCTTTTGAGCTGTCTCACCATCATCGCCTTCAGTAATATTGCTTGGCAAAGTAGTGAGGAGGTAATGCTGAAAGGATCAAAACTAGATCTCCGTTGGAAAAAAGGAGAGAAAGGGTGGCGCATTACTAATATTGCAGTTAAAGGCCAACAAAATTGGATACAGGTACCCAATCCAGAGGGGAATTACACGATACTTTATACCGCCGTTAAACCAGATACGGTGGAAGCGCCATTGTTTGATAAGAATGGCAAAAAGTCAAATTTTCCTGAACCTATTTACAAGTACATCACTTCCCATTGGAGTCAGGTAACGCAATCGGTACAGTTAAATACTGCGGGGGAGGCGATTCATTTCTATCCAGATCAGATCACCAAAAATAAAGATCAGTCCCTCAACTTCTCTAAAGAAACAGGAACGGCAAGTGTCAATGCCTTATGGCAAATTGATCCAAAATTCCCTACAGATATTACGGTTAAAATAACCTTGAAAGCCAATAAAGACGGTTATTATTCTATCGCAAGTCCAACCGTGGCTACGGTTTCAAATGAGCAATTATCTTGGGGTTTAATGCCTGGGTATTTTCAGGGAGCAACAGTGGAAAAAGACTTGGTGAAAGCTTATGCCTACGGACAGGGAATCCCAGATAGGCCAATTGTGGTAAGGGAACGTACGGCAAGTACACTTTCGCCATTGATCAGTTCAAAAAATGGGGTAACCATGGCCGTTATTCCAGAGCCAGGTACAGGAAGAAACCCTTGGAGCAAAGATAAAAACACCCATAATGAATGGTTGTTGGGACTTTCGCTCATGAACAGAGCCGCAAAACTTTCACCAACGGCTTATCATCCAGTTTTAGGACAAAAAGGATCCTTCCTTAAAAAGGGAGAAACCACAAGCTTTACTTTTAGGTACTCGCTTCAAGCAGCAGATTGGTATACGGTATTTAAACATGCCGTTTATGATATTTATCGTTTCAAGGACTTTTTGGACTTGAAGCAAACTTCGCAGTCGCTAACAGAACGCATTTTGGCTATGCATAAATACGTGGTCGACGACAAAACCTCCATGTGGCGTACCGAACAGTATAAAAACCTAACCATAGGTGCACAGGCCTATCTTGGTGGCGTGTTGGGATCAGATAAGGATGCGATGAAAAACTCCGATTATGGGGCCATGTGGATGCTTTCGAATATCATGAAAGACTCCATTTTACAGCAACAACGTCTGCCGTTTGCCCGTAATTTTAAATTGCTCCAACAAGAGGATAAACCAGGCTTTTTTGAAGGATCAGCTGCGGGGCAATATTACCTATCCAAAAGCAAAAAGTTTACAGAAGAGTGGGGGCCATATGTCGAACCTATTGGCGTAACCTATTACACCATGATGGATATCGGTAACATCTTGCTATTTGAACCAGGAGATGCCGAATTAAAAGAAAAATTGAGGAAAGGTGCCGAGCGATTGTTGGCTTGGCAGGGGCAACAAGGCGAATGGGCGGTAGCTTACGACCATGCCTCCGAAAAGCAACTCTTTACAGAACTTCAAGATTTACGACCAACGTTTTACGGACTGTTGATTGCTTATAGAGTTTTGGGAGATCAAAAATATTTGACAGCGGCCTGTAAAGGTGCCGATTGGTATATCAAACAAGCGGTGGACAGTGGTCATTTTTTAGGCGTTTGTGGCGATACCAGATTTGTCCAGGATTTTGCTACAGGACAAAGTATCCAAGCATTATTGGATTTGTATGAACTCACCAAAAAAGACCTTTATCTAAAATCGGCCATTAAAGCGGCTAAATTTTATACCACTTCTATTTATACGCACCCCATTCCTACAAAAGAGGTGAAAACGGTGAAAGGCATTACTCGTCAAGATTGGGAAATTAGCCAAGTAGGTTTAAGTTTTGAACATGGTGGAAGCATAGGCTCTGCCAATTCCCTTGGACCGATTTTATTGGCTAGTCATGCAGGTTTGTTTGTACGTATTTACGAGCTCACCAAAGATCCTATTTATTTAGATATGGCAAGAGCTGCTGCATGGGGCCGCGATGCTTTTGTAGACAAAAAAACAAGTGTAGCTTCTTATTACTGGACCGCTATGAATGCTGGGCCAGGTTCATTCCCTCATCACGCTTGGTGGCAAATTGGTTGGATTACCGACTATCTGTTGTCGGAGGTTAAGCTCCGTTCTAACGGTGAAGTTTCCTTTCCAAGAGGATTTATTACCCCAAAAGTAGGGCCGCATCAAAGTTATGGCTTTGCCCAAGGAAAAGTCTATAGCACGCCCGTTTCATTAATGCTTAGTAATGGTTTGCTCAAAGCAGATAGCCCTTACTTGGATTATATCGAAGCCATTAATACAGATCAAAAGAAATGCTTTTTGGTGTTGCTCAATAACAGCAACAAGCCTTTAAGCACAAAAATCCATATCAATCCCGAGAAAATTCAGGGGGCTTCGGTAAGCAAAATTAAAAGTGCGGTATTCATGAACCCTGATTCAAGAAAACAACAATTTGCTGCTGCTGACCAAACATGGAATATCGAAATTGAAGCTTATGGTTTAAAAGTAATTGCCTTAAATTATTGATGATGAAACAACAGGTTAATGCTGATAGAAAGTATTTGAAAACAGGTTTTACCATATTGCTTGCTTGCTTTTTTACTGTAAATACTTACGGGCAAGCACCAACAAACTATCTGATAGAAGCCGAAGATTTTCAATTCCCAGGCGGATGGGCATTGGGTAAAGAGGCGGGAACAAATGTTTCTGGAAAAGGAGCGCTCATTGGGTCTGCGGCTGCGGAGCCTACTACCGACGCATTTACGGTAATTAAAATAGCCAACAAAGGCAGTTACTTTGTGTGGACCAAGTCAAGAGACTACGCTGAAAATAAACCAGGAACAAGAAAATATCTTTTGATCTGCAATGATGAGCCATTGGGCACAGAATCTGGCGCTCATTTAAAAGAAGGTTATTATTGGGAAAAAGTAGGTAAAGTGACCTTAAATGCTGGCGAAAATCTGTTAAGGCTAAAAAATACCAAGTTAAGTTTTGCCCGTTGCGATGCTGTTTTTTTTACCACCGATGAATCTTTTGATCCTAACCAAAAAGAGCAATCACTCAATAGCTACTATTTAAAACCAGTTCAGGTTGCCCAAAGCCAAGCGCAGGTAAATATCACTACGCCAATTCGCTTCACTAAAAAAGAAAAAGTACTTGGCACCTTAACCAATGGCAAGCTAAAACTGACCATACAGGAAGTTTTGGACGCCAAGACAAACAAAAAACAGATTGTTACCCTCTCCGAAGTTTTTCAGGATAACAAATGGGTAAGCCTTAGCCAAAATGCAGAAGAAAATAGGATTTTCCTGTTAAGAGCTAAAAAGCCTAAAATTGAATTTGGACCCTACTATGCCTCGTGGAAAAATGCATCGAGCATCACCACCTTTTCTGCTAATGGGAAATCTTATCAGGTAATGGATCCAAATGGTGCTAAAAATCCATTTTTTGCTGGCGATTTGCTTTTGTGCAAACCAACGGCTGTTACACAAGTATCATCCGAAGAAATTAAAATTACCTATTTAACCGAAGAAGGAAACGAAGTAAAAGGCACTTGGAAATTGAAGTCCGAATCGGCCAATTACGAATTGACTTTGGAATATACAGCCAAGGAAGAAGGTGCTTACAGTTTTGTGGTTTCGGCTTTTCAAGCTGTGGCGGCCAATAGCGTAAAAAATGTGCAGTTGCCTCCCATGTTCAACTATACCCGTATTCCGCAGGAACCGCTGTTGGTGCCTAGCGCCATGACGCCCCAGCCTTTGGCCATTGTAGAGGTGGCCAGTACAGGTAAACCTTTAAGTTTATTTGTGTCGGGCGTAGCCGATGAGTTCCCTTTGGATTGGGCAAAAGATGTAAGCTCACGCATGGGTTTTTCACTTAAAAACGAATTGAATGAAGTACAGCCTGTGGCTTTTGCACCAGTGTTGGGTTTAAGCGATTCGAAATTGCTGAAAGGGGCAACTTTAAAAAGAAAATTTAACATCGGTGCTGTCTCTGGGAATTGGAATGAGGCTTTGGTTTATATCTCTAACCACATTTATCAGGTAAAAGATTATCGCCTACAAGATTCTACCTCTTTAACCAATGCGGCCTTTAACATCATCGATTTGATCAAAAATGAGGATGCTTCAGGATGGAACCCAAAGCTGAAAGGTTTTTATGATATAGAAGCCGATCCTAAAATTGCACCAACCGTAGCACAATCATCGCCTTTGGCCATTGTTTCTGCTTCGGTACTGAGCAAAGATGAAGATTTATATTTGACCCGTGCCCTGCCAACCATAGAATACACCCTTTCGCGTAGCGCATTCAGATGGGCAACAGGCGTAGGTGCACCGTATAACCCTACCAAACAGTCGCTCGAATTAAACCCTTACAAAAACGTACAATTTAACACCGCTTATTTCGAATCGCTTAATCAATTGTTGGA
This sequence comes from Flavobacteriaceae bacterium PS02338, assembly GCA_029959615.1. Lineage (GTDB taxonomy): Bacteria > Bacteroidota > Bacteroidia > Sphingobacteriales > Sphingobacteriaceae > Pedobacter. Next base: position 261,471 of record JASCOD010000003.1, read on the forward strand.
GCAGAAAAACCCTTGGTTGTTGCAAGTGGCCATGCCAGACCAGCTGCCCCGGAAACTTTCGGGCTATTCGGTAAACATCCCTGCATGGACGCAAGAATTAGCCGCCTATCGCCTTACAAAAGATAAAAAATGGCTTAATGAAGCTGTTTCACACGCCAAAGATTTTATACAAAATGACGTATATGGCGCCAAAAGCAATTTGCTTACCGCTCAACCATTTTATAACACTTCGTTTTATCCCTACTGGTGGGATTTGATGGATCTTTATGAAGTGACTAAAGATGCTTCGTTTGCAAAAGCTGCAGAGTATGCTTCATATTTTACCATCGCGGGTATCCGTTCTTATCCAGCGGTTGAAGATAAAATGCAGTTGATCCACGAAGGAAACCAATATGAAGGCAATACCAATTTATGGTGGAAAAATGGCGATAAATTTCGTTTGGGCTTTCCCCGTCGTGCTGGAGATGTGAAAGAGAAAGAAGTTCCGCAGTCGTTAATTTCTCCTGTGGGACTTGGCTTAGAGCAACCTAGTACCTTCTTTTTGCCGAATAAAAATGTTCGCCATATTTTTATGTCAACCTGGGCGCCGCATTTGCTTCGGATGGCTGAATATAATAAACGAGATATTTTTGAAATATACGCTCGTAACTCCATTATTGGGCGTTTTTCTGGTTATCCTGGTTACTATGCCACAGGTTATACCGACCTTACTTACCGTGCCGAATATCCTTACAAAGGCCCAGATATCAATTCCATTTACTATCACCATATTTCTCCGCACCTGGCTTTTACCTTAGATTTTTTGGTGACTGAGGCCGTACAAAGATCACAGGGACGAATCAGTTTTCCTTGGGGCAAGCAAGAAGGTTTTGTTTGGTTTAACAACCGAATTTATGGCGGTGGAAAAGGAACCATTTACGACGATGCTAATGCCAGTATCTGGCTGAAAAAAGGCTTGGTGAGCATTGATATTCCCGAAATCAATTACCTTACCGCCAAATCAAAGGACCGCTTTTGGGTCATCTTATTAAACGAATCCAGCAAGCAACAACAGTTTAACCTTAAGCTTAATGCCAACGAAATAGGGATTAAAAATGCAGGAATTAAACTTTATCAGGGTCAAACTTCCGAACCAGTAGGTGCACTATCTGCTGAACATCAAATAAAAGCAACAGTAGCTGGAAAAGGTATGGTTGCTTATGCTTTCCCACTTCAAACAAACGCGGTAGAAAAAGAACTTTTGCCAATAAAGGAGGGAATGAAAGAAATTAATTTAGGAGCACCTTGGGGTACCCTGTATGCTTTCAGAATTCGTTCCCCATTTGGTTGGGATTCTATTTATACCTATTTAAGTACTTCGCCAATAACAGGTGCCGAGGCAGAGTTGGTCATTAATGATGATGCAGCTAATGGAGTTAAATGTTTGACATATCCTTATGAATGGTCCTTTAATAAAATCGACCCACATCAGCCTGTAAGTATCAGTGTGAACCTGAAAAGCAAAGATAAGAACGAAGTACGTCAGGTTCATCTCACCTTGGAAGGTGTAAAACCATGAAACCATAAATAAACTTGACGATGTTTTATAAAAAAGCTTGTTTAACAGTCGGATTGATGCTCTCTTTAGCTTGTTATGCGCAAAAAAACACATCCGTGAGTAAAGAAACTCAAGAAAGGGAACGGCTTATTGCTGCCAGTCAAGCGGGGGCATTGCCGTTGTTTTTCGATCCATTAGTACCCGCAACACCTACAGTTACGCCTGGTACTTTTAGTGATCCCAACGATTTCGTGGTAAGAAAAGGGCTGCCTAATTTTTTTAACAAGGCGAAAAAGAAACAACCTTTGGTGATAGGATACATAGGCGGAAGCATTACCCGTGGCATCAACTTGTATAGAATGCAATCGGCCAAGTTTATCCAAGAAATGTACCCTAATACCAAAATGCAGTTTATTAATGCAGGGATATCAGGTACAGGAACTGATTTGGGTGCCTGTAGAATTCAGGAGCAAGTACTGCAATACAAACCTGATTTGGTTTTTGTGGAATTTGCCGTGAACAATGCTTTTGCAGAAGGAATGGAAGGCATCATTCGCCAGATATGGAAAGCCAACCCCCAAACGGATATTTGTTTGCTATACACCATTTACAGTGGGCAGACCAAGACTTACGCCAGCGGAAAAATTCCTCCAAATATTCTTGGCCTCGAAAAATTAGCGGACTACTATCAAATACCTTCGGTACATATGGGCCTTGAAGCCAGTATGCTCGAAAAAGAAGATAAGCTTCTTTGGAAAGCTCCAGCAGGAACCAAAACAGATAAAATTATTTTCTCTAACGACGGTACGCATCCTGTGGAAGCAGGAGGGAATTTATACGCTCAGGCAATTGCACGTTCGTTCCTTAAAATGCAGAACTACGCCGAAAATAGAAAGCACGAATTACCAAAACCTTTGTTGGCAGATAATTGGGAAGAAGCAAAAATGCTTGCCCCAGCTGTCGCTCAGTTTAGTAAGGGCTGGACTAAGTTTGACCCTAATGGATTGGCAGATTTTAAGCAGTTTGCAGGTTGGTTCCCTTATGTAATGAAGGCCGAAAAACCTGGGGAATACTTCACGTTTAAATTTAAGGGCAACATGATTGGCTTTTTTGATATTGGTGGTCCAGAAGTGGGACAGCTCACTTTGGAAATTGATGGGAAGAAAACCACCATCCAAAAACAGGTGGGAACATTGGCGTTAAAAACCCAAACAGCAAACAATACCGAAGACCTGATCAACAGGTTTAACTTCTATTGCAATAACAGGTACAGGGGACAGGCTGAATTTTTTGAATTGCCAGAGGGGATACATACCGTGAAGTTTACCGTGTCTGATATTATTCCCGACAAGAAGCAAATTTTGGGAGAAAGTCAGGCGGCTGATATAACGGCTAATCCAGCTAAATACCAGAAAACGGTAGCCTACATTGGGAAAATATTGATCAAAGGAGAGATACTTCCTATGAATTGATTTTGAAAATTAGAAATAATTCATAAATTTGATTTTTAACCATACCAGACCAAACCAGTTTGCTTTTATTGATTGCTTCAATTGACAAGTTATGTACTGAATTCGAAAATTATTACACAAATGAACTACACTAAAATGATCGTACAAAAGATCGAGCGTGCAAAAAAGATTTTCTTTTTGGCAATTGCCTTCATGCTGTTAAGCAATTTTACCTATGGGCAAAGCAAAAATGATACCCTTCGCATATTTTTGATTGGCAATAGTTTTTCTCAAAATGCATCTGCCTACTTGCCTGCGATAGCTAAAGAGAGAGGAAAGCATTTGATCATCGGTAGGGTAGAATTACCGGGACATTCTTTGGAGCAGCACTGGAAATACGTGGAGGCAGCAGAAGCCAATCCCGAAAGCGCAGAAGGCAGACCGTATAAAGGAAAATCTTTACGTACGCTACTGTCAGAAGGAAAGTGGGATATCATTACTTTACAACAAGCTTCTTACCTTTCGGCAGATAAAGAAAGCTATACACCCTATGCCCAAAAGCTTTACGACTTCGTGAAGTCCATTCAGCCAAAAGCAGAGGTGGTATTACATCAAACTTGGGCCTACCGTACCGATGCAAAAACTTTTGGTAGGGTAGCTGCTGGACAGTTGGCGCAAAATCAGGCCGAAATGTGGCAAAAATCTAGAGAGGCTTACCACGCAGCAGCCAAACAATTGAAAGTAAGACTAATCCCCGTAGGAGATGCTTTTGAGGAAGTGGCTACGGGTAAGGAATATGCTTATCAAAAAGATACTGCATTTGATTTTGCCAATCCAACATACCCTAATCTACCAAATCAGTTCAATTCGTTGAACATGGGTTATTCTTGGAAAAACAATAAGGAATTTACTTTTGATGCCAACCACGCTAACGAAGCTGGAAGATATTTAGGCGGATTGATTTGGTACGCTTTTCTATTTAAAGATTCCCCTGAGAACATCCAATTTGTACCGAATAAAGTTCCTGTAGATTTTGCAAAGTATTTGAGAAAAGTGGCTGCGCAAACCATTAAAAACTCAAATAAAAAATAGTTTACGAGAATTGGGGATATATTAGAGAAACAAACTTTTTATAAACCCCGTAATTGCGAGGTACGAAGCAATCTTAAAGAGGTTGTTTTTATTGCCTAGCGATTGTTGTAGGATTGCTTCGTACCTCGCAATGACGTTATTAATGCCTAACTTTTAAATATCAACACTTAATTAAGAATGAACTCGCTAATAGATACCTCCGTTATAGTTGTTTTTTCAGTATTTATCCTCATCATCGGTTTGTTGTTTTCACGAACAGGTCGTAACCTCAAGTCATTTTTCGCGGGTGGCGAAGCAGTGCCATGGTTTATTGGAGGTTTATCGCTTTTCATGAGCTTTTTCTCAGCAGGTACCTTTGTAGCTTGGGGCTCAATTGCTTACAAGTATGGTTGGGTAGCTGTTACCATTCAGTGGACCATGTGTATTGGTGGTTTGGTTACAGGTTTGTACCTAGCGCCTAAATGGAAAGCCACTGGAAGCTTAACCGCTGCAGAATTTATCAAAGAAAGACTTGGCGAGAAAGTTCAAAAAAGCTTCATCTACATCTTTATGTTGGTGTCATTGTTCATCAAAGGCTCGGTATTATATTCAGTTTCTAAATTGGTGGGCTCCTCTCTTGAGTTCCCATTAGTACCTGTAACCGTGGTGTTGGGTATCTTGATGATTGCTTATACTGCCGTAGGCGGTTTGTGGGCAGTAATGGTAACCGATATTTTGCAGTTTGTGATTTTAACGGCAGCAGTGTTGCTGATTATCCCTTTGGCTTTTACGGAAGCGGGTGGGATACAGAATTTCTTAACCAAGGTTCCCGATGATTTTTTTCAGCCTGTTAATGGCGAATACACTTGGGGATTTATTGGTGCTTTTGCCCTATACCACATTTTTTATATTGGTGGTAACTGGACTTTTGTGCAACGTTACACTAGTGTAGATACACCAAAATCGGCTTCTAAAGTGGCCTTTCTTTTTGCTGGCTTATATATTCTAAGTCCAGTATTGTGGATGTTGCCACCGATGATTTACCAAACCATTAATCCTGGTTTATCAGGTATCGAAACCGAGAATGCCTACCTTATGGTTTGTAAGCAGGTACTGCCAGCAGGCTTAATGGGCTTGATATTAACGGGGATGTATTTTTCTACTTCGGCTTCTGCCAATACGGCGTTAAATGTGGTTTCAGCGGTGTTTACCAACGATATCTATAAAGGCAACATTAATCCTAAAGCAAGCGATGAGCAGTTAATGAAAGTGGCCCGTACTTCTTCTTGGTGCTTCGGTTTCGGAATGATTGGCATAGCGTTAATTGTACCTTATATCGGAGGTATTGTCGAATTTACGTTAAGTGTTGGTGCCATTACTGGCGGCCCTTTATTGGCACCTCCAATTTGGGCGTTGTTCTCTAAACGAATCACAGGAAAGGTAACTATTTTGGTGACCATGATCAGTTTAGCAGTAAACCTAATATTTAAAATAATGCTTCCATTGGTGTTTGATTACAAATTAAGCCGTGGAAGTGAAATGCTATTAGGTGTATTATTGCCATTTGCTTTGTTGGTGATTTACGAAATCTATGCCGCATCAAAAGGATTGATCAGTAAAGAATACTTGCAATTACAGGAGCGCAAAGCGGTGCGTAAAGCAACGGTTGTTCAAGTAGACGAAGCGGAACTTGCTGAAACCAGAAAGCAGAATAAATTTGGTTTACAGGTCATCTCGTTTTCACTGGCATTTATAGCATTGTTGCTGTTTGTACTCTGTGCTTTTACCGCAAAAGCAACAGGTATGGTGGCAGTCATTGCAACAATCATCTTGTTAAGCGCATTAATTCCATTTAGAGCTTCTAGAAAAGCGGTGGTGGGGTAATATATGCTGTTACTGAATATAGTTTCAAAGCCTGGTTATTTATCAATAATCAGGCTTTGAATTATCAAAACCGTTCATCAAAGCGTCATTCCCGCGTAGGTGGAACCTTAAGGCAATTTACATGTTAGCGCCTCTTATCTCTTTACGATCCCGAGAATTCGGGATGACGACAAGCCTAAAGTCGTGGTACATTACCGCATCGGCATCCTCACAACAAAAAGTTTTTTCAAAAAAAATTGCTTTTACAAAAATAACTGATACTTTTGGTTAAAATAATAAACCAAACCAAACCAAACCAATATAAATCTTTTAATTCAACTCACTTACGGGTTTTGCACAAGCTCATCATCGAATGCTCCACACTAAGAGCGTGGTCTTTCAAAATAGTTTTAGATGCTTCTTAACCAACCTGTATGCTTTAAAAAACGGATATGAATAAAAAACTTTTACTAACCTGTTTATTTGCAATCGCTGTACGCACTGCTTTTTCACAAACCGCATTTACGCCAGGCAGCTTGTCGGTGTTAAGGGTTGGAGATGGAACAACAACTCTGGGAACAGCCGCGCTACCTGTATTTATTGACGAGTATTCGACCAGTGGAAAGCTGATCAGAAGCATTGCCTTACCAACCGCATCAGCTGGAAAAAACAAACGACTAACCTTAGATGGCAATACGCCTGGCGTTTCTTCCTTCGAAGGACTTTTGTCGCTTTCTCAAGATGCTAAGAAACTTTCATTAGCAGGTTACGATGCCGCGGTGGGTACAGATGCTGTAGTTGCTTCGGAAAGTGACCAAACTAACAGAGTCATTGGGGTAATAGATGGAGCGGGTAACGTAAACACGGCTACTGCTCTAAATATCTATTCGAAGGCTTATATCAGTTCGGCAGTAACCGATGGTAACAACGTATGGGTTGCTGGTGGAAGTGCCAATATCTACACCACTACAGTTGGTTCAACTGATGCAACTTCCATCATTGGACGTTCTGGAAGGTCTATTCGCATCTTTAAAAACCAATTATATGTTTCTCAATCTTCTGGTTTGGTAGGTCCATTAGTGACTGTTGGAACGGGCTTGCCAACTACAGCTCCTCAAACAGCAGTAGCGGTTCCAGGCATCACCATTAATGGTACTAGCCCAACTGGACGAGAATTTTTCTTTGCAGATATCAATCCAAATATTCCTGGTTATGATGTGCTATACATTGCCAATACAGGAATTACCGATGGGATTACCAAATATTCTCTAGTAGATGGTTCTTGGGTTTCAAACGGTACCGTAAAAGGACAATACACTGGTCTTACTGCTACCGTATCTGGTAATGAAGTAACCGTTTACGGAATTAAGTATGGAGCTACTTCATCGGAACTATTTAAAATTACCGACAATACGGGTCACAATGGCTCTATTGCTGAATTAACCCGCTCGATATTGGCCAAAACTGGTGCCAATACGGTGTTCCGTGGACTTTCATTATCGCCTCAAAAACCATAACCATTTAAACCGAACTATGATGAAAAGAAAACTACTATTAAGTTGTTTGTTTGCAGTGGCCGCCCATACAGGGTTTTCACAAACCGCATTTACCGCAGGCAGTTTATCAGTCCTACGGGTTGGCGACGGTTCAGCAGCCTTGGGAACAAGCGCTACGACTGTATTTATTGATGAATATTCCACGACTGGGACGTTAATTAGAAGCATTGCTTTACCTACTACGGTGGTGGGGCTTAACCGACGGTTAACCTTAGATGGTAATACCTCGAATGTTTCCTCATCTGAAGGACTTTTATCGCTTTCGCAAGATGGGAAAAAACTCACCTTAACAGGCTATGATGCGCCTACAGGAACGGCTACGATCGCAACTTCGTCCAGCGCAACTTACAATAGGGTAGTAGGGGTAATAGATGGAACAGGTAATGTAAACACAAGCACGGCACTAGATGTTTTTACCGCACAATTGATTTCCTCAGCTGTCGCGGATGGAAATAATTTATGGATATCAGGTGGGACAGCAAACATTTATGCTACTACCATTGGTGCTACTACAGCAACATCAATAGTTGCACGTACTGGAAGGTCTTTGCGTATTTTTAATAACCAGCTTTATACCTCACAAGTATCAGGCGTACTCGGTCCGATAATTACTGTTGGTACAGGTTTACCTACAACTGCTGGACAGGCTATCGCTGGAATGCCTGGCATGCCAACCACCACACCATCTGGCCGAGAGTTTTTCTTTGCTGATCTTGATGCTACGGTACCTGGATATGATGTTTTATATATTGCCAATTCGGCGAATACCGATGGGATTTCTAAATACTCATTGGTTGGTGGCACTTGGGTGTTGGATAATGTAATTGCAGGACAGTATACAGGTTTAACAGGAGTAGTTTCAGGAAATGAGGTGACGCTTTACGGTATAAGGTTTGCGGCATCGGCCAATAAATTATTTAAAATTGTAGATGCTTCGGGTTATCGTGCCGCAATGACCGCTACCGCTACAGATATGGCTACGGCAGCAGCTAACACGGTATTTCGTGGCGTATCTCTATCTCCAACCGTAACCACTACGCCAGTAAAGCTGCTTTCTTTTACAGGGAAAGAAGCTACCAATGGTGTGCGTTTAAATTGGTCTACGGCTTCAGAGCAAAATAACTCGCATTATGAGATTTACAGGTCGGCCGATGGACAGAGCTTTATCAAAATAGGTAGCGTTAAAGGAAATGGAACGACCAATGAAGTCTTGAACTATTCATTTACTGATTTATCTCCATTATCGGGAACAGCTTATTATAGATTACGTCAAGTAGATTTCGATAATCGTTTTGAAGACTATGGCCCAATTCCAGTAAAATCGAGCCTTCAGAAAAACGACTTAAAAATTCAGGTGAAAGATAACAGCTTACAGGTTTCCGTATTTGCGTCGACAAGCCTAATCTCAGAAATTAAGATATATGATATTTCAGGAAATGCCTTGGCAAAAGTATCGGCTACTTTAACTAACGGATGGAATACCGTTGAAGTGCCATTTACCGCTAGCAGAGGTGTATATATCGTTGCTTCTAAAATTGGTAATGAAATCACCAAAACAAAAATTGCAAAATAAATAGAGAAGGATGGTATATAAATACCATCCTTTTCACTTTATAAAAAGAACTGCTGCTATCAATCATTTCAGCGGTATCGAATGACTGTTGCTAATACAATAAGTTAAACTAACCAAAACTGTAGTATGAAACGATATGGCTATTTACTGCTGCTGCTCATCTGCTGCACAGTACTGGAGCTGCATGCTCAAAATTTATCCAACAGAAACATTTTCGTAGTAAGAATTGGCGATGGCAGTGCCTCGCTCACCACTGCTGCAACACCTGTTTATCTGGATGAATATAATACTTCTGGAACGTTAATCAGAACTATTGCAATGCCCGTTGTCAACTCGGGAACTAATAAAAAATTAACCCTTTCTGGCAAATATGCTTATGAAGGTTATCCTGTGCTATCTCCCGATGGGCAATCTGTTTGCTTATTTGGCTATGATGCCGCCCTTGGAACAGCCTCCGTTGGTACTTCTGTGAGCAGTACCAACAACAGAACTGCGGGTATTATTTACGCCAACAATACCATCAATACTTCTACCAGTGTAACCGATGCCTTTTCGGCTGTAAATGCCCGTTGCGCGGTATTTGACGGAAATAACGGCATTTGGATGACGGGTGGAACCACGGGAGTTCGCTATGCGCTAGTAGGTGCTACCACTTCTACTGCATTAACCGCCGTTACGGGGCGTGCCATCAATGTTTTCGATGGACAGTTGTACATGTCTTCTACCAGTGGCGATACCAGAATTGCTACCGTTGGACCAGGTGTGTTGCCCATCACGGGACAAGCGGTGGCTAATTTACCTGGCTATCCCGCAACAGGAAGCCCTTGCCAGTTTTTTTTGGCCGATGTATGTAATACCGTACCTGGCCCAGATGTGCTGTATGTGGCTGATAATACCGCTGGAGTTTTTAAATACTCCTTGGTTAATGGAACATGGGTAAGCAATGGAAAAATTGGAGTTGCCAACGACCAATATGTGGGAATAACAGGCAATGCCACTAATGGCAGTGTAATCATGTATGCCACCCGTAAAAGTGGTACTGGCGATGCAGGTGGTGGCGAGTTGGTGAGCATTACCGATAACAGCGGTTTAAATGGAACATTTTCGGCCACGCCGGTAGTTTTGGCTACCGCTGCCACCAATACCGTTTTCAGGGGTGTGTGTTATTCGTTTACTCCCGCTCTTCTAGAAGAGGTACTACCTATTTCATTACAGGCGTTTTCAGTACAAAAAAGTAACCTTACTACCACGCTTAACTGGTCTTCATCTTCAGAAAAAGAAAGTGCCTATTTTGAAATACAACGGGCACAGGACGATGGACAATTTAAGGAAATAGGGAAGGTTTTAGCCAATGGTTATTCCGATAAACCCATTCATTATAGATACGTAGATGCCAATCCGTTCAAAGGGTTAAACTATTATCGCTTAAAATCGGTAGACACTAACGGGCAGTTTAGTTTATCCGATGTCCGTTTCATGCAATTCACCAATACGGATGCCGCTACTATCCAAGCCATCTATCCTAATGATAAAGTGTTGGAAATGCTCATTAACATGCCGGAAGCCACTTTAACCACCTTAAGGATTATTGATATGAGTGGAAAAGTAGTAAGCACCGAGCAACTCAAGCTAGATGCAGGCTTTACCAAGATAAAACCTCGGGCTAACCTTATTCTAGGGACCTATATCGCTAGCATAAGCACCACACAGGGAGAGATAAGTACAAAATTTATTAAACAATAATGTTTGAGGTATGAAACAACCTAAAGTATTGTTCACAGGCTTTCTTTTTTTTATCAGCTGTCTGATTCAAATCAAAGCACAAACAACCACCAATACCTTTTTGGTAGAAGCTGAAGAATTTCAGTTTCCAGACAGGTGGATGGCCAGTAATGAAATTGGCGTTTCCAGCGGTGCCATCTTAAGTGTGGGGCAAACCGCTACACCAAACGCCAATGCCTACACCGCCATTAGCGTTAAAACTGCTGGCACCTATGATATATGGACCCGTTCTAGAGATTATCCCGACAATAGACCTGGTACACGACGATTCTTAATTTACGTAAATGAAGTGGCCATGAGCCAGGAATCTGGCATACACGGACAAGATGGCTATTACTGGGAAAAAGTGGGTACCGCTACACTTGATACTAACGAAACGCTTTTACGCATCAAAGACACCAGAGGTTATTTTGGACGTTGCGATGCCTTGCTATTAACCACCGTTACCTCGTTTAATCCTAATCTACAGAGTTTAACCGCCCTACAGGCCTTTAAATTAAGTCCTAAAAAACTGGAATCAATTCCGCCCTCAGCTTTAGTGGCAGCGCCGTATCTACCCATAACCAGTTCCGCAACCACCAATGCCGAAATGAACAACGGCAAGTTAAAATTGCAGTTTGTTACGGTAATAGATGCGGCCACTAATTTGCCTCGTATCGTGAGCACCACCAGTTTGTATAATGGTGGCCAATGGACTGCCGTGAATACAGGGGTAGAATCCAATAGGGTTTTTTTACTGCATGAAGCCACGCCCGATGTCAACTTTATTGGGGTTAACCCCGCTTGGGAAAATGCAGCAGGAATGAGTACGTTCCAAAGCATGGGTCAAACCTTTTCGGTATTTGACCAAGCCAATGGTAAAAATCCGTTTAGTGCTGGCCAATTGCTGTTGTGCAGGGCTACAGCAGTCACCAAAATATCCGACGAGCAAATAAATGTGACCTATGCCAGCGATAGTGGATACACCTTAACGGGAACATGGAAACTGGCAGCGGGAGCCAATCACTTGAGTTTAACGCTTAATTACCAGGCAAGCGCAACAGGCTATTACAGTTTTGCCGTAGCGGCTTTACAGCCCATTGCCGCAAGTGCAGTAAAAAATGTGCAGTTGCCGCCCATGTTTCAATACCAGCGTCTGCCCAGCCAGCCACTGATGGTTCCAAGTGCGCTTACCCCACAACCCGTAAGTATTGTTGAAACTACGGTGAACAATACACCTTACAGTTATTTTGTGGCTGGTGCATTATCAAACTTTCCATTAGAATGGGCCACGGGCGAAACTTCTCCAATGGGATTTTCGCTTAAAAACGAGAGTAACCAGGTACAACCTTTGGCTTTCGGACCCATTTTAGGTTTTGCCGATTCCAAGCTTAATTCAGGTCAGTCCATCACTCGCGAATTTATGATAGGAGCCTTGCCAAGTACTTGGGATGGAGCTTTAGAATACCTGTCTAACAAAGTTTACGAGGTTAAAGATTATCGCAAGCAAGGCACTACATCCTTAACCAATGCGGCCTTAAATATGGTAGACCTCATTAAAAACGACAATTCATCAGGTTGGGATACCACCATGAAAGGATTTTACGACATTGAACAAAATCCTGTCATTGCCCCAGTAGTGGTTAATACTTCACCCTTAGCGCTGCTTTCGGCGGCGGTACTTGGACAAGATGAAGACATGTACCTTAAAAGAGCCCTCCCCGCTATCGAATATACCCTCTCACGACGTGGCTACAGGTGGTCTAACAAGCTTGGTACTTTGTACACGCCTACCGAAAGCTCGCTCAAATTAAGTCCATACAGTAAGGAGTTTAATGTGGCCTATTTTGAAGGATTGGATAAGTTGACCAAAGGAGCTAACCCTTGGTTGGTGGACTTGGCTTTGCCCAATGGCGAACTGCGAACCACCACCAATAGTTGGACGGAAAAATTGGCGGCTTATCGAATGACCCAAAGCGCATCATGGTTAAGTGATGCCATTCGGGGGGCTGATTTGTTTCTCACCAACGACGTATATGCTACCAAGACCACTGCGCTAGATGAAAACGGTTTCTATAATACCTCATTTTACCCTAATTGGTGGGATTTGATGGATATTTATGAGCTCACAAAATACAGCCGCTATTTAACGGCGGCAGAGAAATCGGCCTTTTATACCATTGCGGGCATTAGGTCTTATCCTAAAGTAACCACCAATCAGCAAACCATTCACCCAGGTAATAATTACAGTGGAACCACCACCATTTGGTGGAAAGGTACGCAGCAATATCGTTTGGGCTATCCTCGCGTGGTTGGTGATGTGCAGGAAAAGCAAGTGGCTCAAGATCTCGTTTCGCCTGTAGGTTTAGGCTTCGAGCAACCTGTAACGCTTTTCTTCCCCAAAGCTCAAATTCTACACGTTTACATGTCTAACTGGGCACCTAACTTGTTGCGTATATTCCAATACAATAACCGAGATATCTTTCAAACCTATGCACGTAACTCCATTATTGGCCGTTTTGCCAACTACCCAGGCTATTATGCAAGAGGTTTTACCGATGTGCCTTTAAAGGCAGATTATCCGTATGTAGGACCTGATGTGACCTCTATTTATTATCATCATATTCCTTCTCAATTAGCTTTTTCGGTTGATTTTTTAGTTACCGAAGCCATGCAGCGGTCACAGGGAAATATTAATTTTCCATACAGCAGGCAAGAAGGATTCGTTTGGTTCAACAATCGGATTTTTGGGGGAGGAAAAGGTAAAGTGTATACAGATAAAGAAGCCACGCTATTGTTGAAGAAAGATTTGGTTCAATCGAGTAATCCCGATGTGAATTACCTTACGGCCATTTCCGAAAACAAATTTTGGGTCATCGCCTTAAATGAATCTCCAAGCCCTGCTGCCGTGAGTTTAACGCTTACAGATAGCGTAAAAGTAGCATCTAATTCATCAAGTGAACTTTATGCCAATGATAATTGCACACCAACCACTACGGTGATGAATGGTCGTACCACACAACTTAATTTAGGTGCAAAAAGTGTTTCGGCGCTTTCATTTCCATTAAGCACCCCATTTAAGGAAGCCAAAGCTCCTAAGTTGCCACAAGGAATGTACACCACTACGGTAGATAGTAATTGGGGGACTTTTTATGTGTTCAGAATCAGGTCTCCATTTGGTTGGGATTCTATTTACGCCTATCTGGACACCCCACCATTGGAAAATGCAGAAGCTAATTTGACCACTAATCTTGATTCAAATACCCTGCAACGAGTGGCCTATCCCTATGAGTGGTCTTTGAAAAAAATCCCTTATGGCCAGCAAGTGGTGCTCAACTTACAATTAACACTGAATGGAGTAAACAAGAACCTGTCGGTAACGGTAAATGGCACCAGTAATTAGCCGCAATGAATACGGATAATTTTCAGTTGAATGGAAATTTATAAGATTTATTAATATATTTACAGACCAAACCAAACCATACCAAATTTATTATAACCAAGATAACCGAGTATTTTAATATGATCATATCAGAGGCAACAGATTCCCGTAATTTAAAATCTAATCAATTAACCACAGATTTTGCAGTGATAGGCGGTGGACTGGCAGGGGTTTGTACTGCCATTACTGCTGCACGTAAAGGTGTAAAGGTAGTTTTAGTACAAGATAGACCCGTTTTAGGTGGTAACTCATCCAGCGAAGTTCGTTTATGGATTTTGGGGGCAACCTCGCACATGGGCAACAATAACCGTTGGAGTAGAGAAGGTGGCGTTATCGATGAAATTTTGGTAGAAAATACCTATAAAAACAAAGAAGGAAATGCCTTAATATTTGATACCATCCTATTGGATAAAATATTGGCCGAGCCTAATATCACGCTTTTGCTAAACACTGCAGTTCACGAAGTGCATAAAGCCGACCCAGAAAAAATTTCATTAGTAAAGGCTTTTTGTAGTCAAAATTCTACCGAATACCATATCCATGCTCCTTTGTTTTGTGATGCTTCTGGCGATGGAATTGTTGGCTTTTTAGCAGGTGCTGCTTTTAGGATGGGGGCTGAGAGTACAGAAGAGTTTGGTGAAAAATTTGCACCATCCAAGGAGTATGGTGAATTACTTGGCCATAGTTTGTATTTCTACACTAAAGACACCGGCAAACCTGTAAAATTTACCGTACCTAATTTTGCTTTGCAAGACATCACTACAGAAATTCCACGCTTTAGAAACTTTAACACCAAAGAGTACGGTTGTAAACTATGGTGGTTGGAATATGGTGGAAGATTGGATACGGTGCATGATACCGAAAAAATTAAAATGGAGCTGTGGAAGGTAGTTTACGGTGCTTGGAATTACATTAAAAATTCGGGCAATTTTCCAGAAGCAGAAACCATGACTTTGGAATGGGTAGGTACCATTCCTGGTAAAAGAGAAAGTCGCCGTTTTGAGGGTGATTACATGTTACGCCAACAAGATATCATCGAACAAAATACTCATGATGATGCTGTTGCATTTGGTGGATGGTCGATAGACCTTCACCCAGCAGATGGTGTATTCAGTGAAAAACCTGGTTGCAACCAATGGCACAGTAAAGGGATTTACCAAATTCCTTACCGTTGCTTATACAGCAAAAACATCAAAAACCTTTTCCTAACGGGACGCATTATCAGTGCTACACACGTAGCATTTGCCTCAACAAGGGTAATGGCAACTGCGGCGCACGTGGGTCAAGCAGTGGGTATGGCTGCTTTTGTAGCCAAGGAGAATAGTGTAAATCCAGCGGAAATCATTCATCAAAACCTGATTGGTCAATTGCAGGATGAATTACTGAGAAGTGGTCAACATATTCCTGGCTATGCGCTAAACGATGCAGCAGATTTGGTACAAACAGCCAAGTTATCCGCGTCAAGTGAATATGTGTTAGATGAGTTGCCTTCGGAATTACTGAAAAGTTTAGAAATTGCTACCGCACAAATGTTGCCGTTAAACGAAGGTAAAGTGCCTCAAGTGATTTTTCATGCAGAGGCTGATGAAGCGACGGAGCTAGAAGTTGAACTTCGAATCAGTGGAAAATCAGCAAATTATACGCCTGATGTGATCCTTGAAAAACAAACCTTGGCCATACAGCCTGGTCGCAATTGTTTGCATGTCGATTTTTCTGCCGAACTTACGGAAACAGCGTATGCGTTTATCGTTTTCCATAAGAACCCTAAAGTAAAACTACATCTTAGTCAACAACGAGTTACAGGGGTGATTTCTGTATTTAATTCGGTAAATAAAGCGGTATCTAATTTTGGTAAACAAACCCCAACAGAAGATATTGGGGTGGATGAATTTGAATTTTGGTGCCCTCAACGTAGGCCAGAAGGACATAACATTGCTTTTAAATTGAATCCATCCTTAAACAAATTTGGAAAAGATAACATTAAAAGTGGTGTTTACCGACCTATTAACGAACCAAATGCATGGGTGGCCGCAAAAGAAGACAAGGCACCTAGCCTTCAGATAGCATGGGACGACGCACAGACCATTCAAAAGATAGAACTGTTTTTTGATACCGATTATGACCATCCGATGGAGAGTGTTTTAATGGGACACCCAGAAGACGTGATGCCTTTCTGTGTACGTAATTATACCATTAAAGATGATTTGGGCAATGTTGTTTTTGAAAAGACAGCTAATTATCAAACCCTCAATACCATTGTGTTAGACAAGGCCATTAGCACGAAATATTTGACGATAACATTAGAACATCCATCAGAGCATGTACCTGCAGCTTTGTTTGGGGTAAGGTGTTATTAAGAATAGAGTTTGTTGAAACGACTAGGTAGAAGTAAGTGTCGTTGATCTATTTAAAACAAAAAGCCATTCCAAATTCTTGGAATGGCTTTTTGTTGTTCTATAAAATGCAATTTATGAAGAAAACCGATAGGACAGACTTCTCCAAATATCGTTAAGTTTTGTATATTGTGATGTGAAAATCATTAACAATCTTTTTATCTCGACATGTTTGATTTTAGTTACTATTAGTAGCTATGCCCAACAACAAAAAACGGATCTCAACATTGTTTTTATAGGTAATAGTATCACCTATGGTGGCGGTTTATCCGACCGTGCAAAAGATGCTCCTCCCAATGAAACTTGTGCTTGGTTAAGCAATCAAAAGGATATAGGAGAGGTTAATTTTTCAAACCAAGGCGTTAGCGGACATACCAGCGTTGATGTTTTACCTAAAACAAATACAGATTTTCTTAGAATATTGTCGGCTGCAAGATCATTTACGAACACCAAAGCACTTTTGATCTTTTCTATAAAACTGGGAACCAATGATAGTGCGGTAAAAGGACCTAAAGGTGCACCGGTATCAAAGGAGGCGTATCATAATAACCTTAAGATCATTACTGATAGTTTATTGTCGGCATTTCCAGAGTGCAAGATCATCTACCAACAACCTATATGGTATAGTCCGAATACTCACAACCGTTCTACTTATATGCAGGAGGGGCTAGATCGGTTACAAAGCTATTTCCCTGAACTGCGTAAATTGGTGAAAATGTATAAGAAATCTAATCCAGATAGGGTGTACATGGGCGATGTTAAAGCATTCAAATTTTTTAAAAAGCATCATCAACAATATTTAGCACCGGAAGAGGGAAAATATGGAGCTTTCTATCTGCATCCTAATAAGGAAGGTGCTTATATTTTAGGTGATTTTTGGGGCAAGGCAATTTATAAGTCCCTATTCCACTAAAATATTTCATCAAAATTAATAGCTTAAGTTTCCTTTTCTAATGGTTTACAAGTAATCTTTTTCATGATATAGGATAGTAATATTGTTAGTGCCACATAACCTACGAAAATGATAAAGCCTGGTTGCAGGGAAGTGTAGTTGACTGTATCTGTAACTAGTGTCTCACTTTTAATGTTAAGCCCACCCAATTGACTTTGCAGGATACCATTCAATCCAATATAAGTCATCAATATACCCACTACCATTACGTCTGCCATATCCCATTTGGCCGATTCGAAGGCTAGATATCGAGTAACGCTATTTTCTGAGATTAATGGCTTGCAAAGTAGGTGAAGACCTCGGGCTGCCATTCTTAAAATAGGAAGTGCCAATACAAAAACCATAATGAGAATCCCAACAGTAATAGAGTCTATTTTAGGTTGCTGTATCAAAACTTGAGCAACACCTAAAATACTTTTTGACTGAAAAAAGAGAACTTGATTGTGGAAAACGAGTTTTTCACCCAGAAGATGGAGTTCAAGTGTAGCTAGTCGAGCATCTACTTCAATAATGGATACCGTACTGCCAATAATAAGTAAGGCCACAGCAAATAGTAGCGACATCACAAAAAGTGGGGTATGTAAATATTGTTTCTTGCGCAGAGGTAACCACAAAAAGATAGCTAGAAAAGCACTCCCTAGCATGGCATAGGCATAATTATAGGTGACTTTACGGATGTCGCCTAGTTTAGTTTCCAGATGATGATTGAGTGAAGAAACATTATTAACCTTGTATTTTTGAAAAAAGTGGCGATTTACTTTAGCCTGAGCTGTGGCTGTACTATCATAAATCTGTTCTGCCAATTCATTAAATTCTGTACTAGCAATGCCCTTAAGTTTTTTAATAGTTCTTGGCGCATTAATACGATCAACGATAGTTTTAGCAAAGGAAGGAACTTGTTCATGAAGTTCCTTAGGTTCTACAAGCTGTTTAAATGCAAATTTCTTGAGCTTGTTGCCTAAACCTTTCTGCGGCTTTTCAAACTGATCTACCACCTGATCTATCATTCCATGAAGCTGTTTCTCAATTTCTTCTCTTAGTTCTTTTTTCTGCTCTTTCGTAACCTTAAAGCTTTTAATCTTTTGGGTAACGATATGAGATAATTTTTCGCGCCACAAATCTAACGAGAATACGCCAAAGGTAATGCTATTCGCTGTTGAGTAATCTTCCTTAAGCTGTTCTTGTTGAGCTGATAAGCTATATAACTGGTATCCAAAATAGCTCTCTGCTGATAGCAATAGGGTTAAACCTAGTATCAATAGGAGCTGACTAATTAATGGCTTCTTGGCTTTTATAGATGGAACTTTGGTTTTCAAGATTTTATGAGATTAGTAGATTAATCGTTCTTTATTTTTTGCTTCATTATATTTCTTATTAGTTGCAGTCATGCGGACTGATGGATTTTAGGATTGTAGATAATATCAATCCGAAAAGTACAAATGCGATAAAGATGAGGTATCCAGGTTGTAAAGCGGTATTATGCGTAGAAATTAAAGTAAGTGAGCTAGCTGGAATATCTAGGTTGGCAAGTTGGTTCTCTAGCAATCCATTTAATCCAATATATGCCATTAAAATAGCGATAACAATCACATCGGCCATGCTCCATTTACCAGATTGAAAAGCAAAATATTTGATAAACTTGTTTTCTGCCAATTTTTTGCTGCCTAATAAATGAATGCCGGTAGAGCTGAGTTTCATCACCGGAAATAATATGCTAAAAACAAGTATCAATATGCCTACCAATATGGAATCAATAGCAGAACCTTTAATTAAGATCATAACAACGTCGAGGATACTCTTCGATTGAAAGAATAATACTTGATCCTTAAAAACAATATGTTGCCCCAACAGTGTAAAATCTATGGCTCCGATGCGGGCATCAACTTCAATCATAGAAGCTGTAAGACCTACTGCAAGAAGTATAAATGCCATAACTAAGGATAGAATAAATAGCGTTGCGTAAAGTTCTTTACGTTTACGAAGTGCAAACCAAGTGGCCAGAAAAATGGCAATTCCGCCCAACATGGCCATGCAATAATTGTAGGTGGCTTTATTGATTTGACGCAGCTCTGCCTTGATTTTATTGTTAAAGGTCGCTGGAGTGTCAGCGCCGTAGTATTTATAGGTTTTTAATATCTTTTGAGCATTTGAAGTTAATGTACTATCTATGGTTTCTATTTCATCAATCTGATCTAATTTTTCGATAGCAATAGCTTCCAGCTGCTTTTTAGCTTTAGGATTATCTATTTTTCCGATGATGGTGTGGGCAATGCCGGGTACCTTTTTCTTAAGTGTGTCAACATCAATGAAATTCTTAACGGCAAACTTGGCTATTTTACCGCGAAGTGATTTTTTCTTGCCCCCTGTAACTAAGTTCTCCGCTTTGTCAATCAAGGCTATAATCACCACTTCGATTTCTTTTTGAAGCTCTTTTTTCTGTTTAGGGCTTAATTTGAGATTACGGGTTTGACGTTGTACGATGCTTTGGATTTTATCTTGCCACTGGGAAATGGAGAACAAGCCCAAAGAGATATTGTTCATCTCGGCATAATCTGCTTTAAGTTGCTGCTGTCTTTGCGAAAGTTGATGAAGGCGATAGCCAGAATAGCCTTGGGCTACGATTACAGAAGATAAGACCAAAATCAGTAAGATTTTGGAAAAATTGATTTTGCGTTTACTTATTGGTTCGTTGTTAGCCAAGGCGTTCTCGTTAATGGTCTGGCTGATAACATTGGAGAAGCAAGGATTGTTTGTTTTTAAGTGTTACATATTTGATGGGATCTGTTAACTTTAGTTCGAGTTAAGTAATTTTACGTCAGTCAAGCCTAGTACTACAGATTTATTCTGCTAAATATTTTCGCTTATATTCTAGAGGCGTAATACCAGTAACCTTTTTAAAGTGTTTGTAGAAATTAGAAACATTGTTGAAACCACATTGGTAACATATCGTATTGGTGGGATATTTGTCTTCTATTAAAAGTCTACAAGCATGACTAACCCTAATTTCTATCAAGAAATCATAATAGGTTTTTTTTGTTTTTTGCTTAAAATACCTGCAAAATGAAGTTACGCTCAAATTACTTACTGAAGCCACCTCCTGTACACTTATCTCACGTTTAAAATTGGTTAGCGTATAATTGTAAACCTTATTCAGCCTAATCATATCAGATTCGTCAGATTGATATTGAACATTTCCCGGATTCAATATCGTATAATCATCTGCTTCTGCCAGCTCTTTCAAGATAGACAGCATCACAATTAAGCGATCTAAATTTTCACAGTCTTTCGCTTGCAGCATTAGTTTAGCCAATCTCTCTCGATGTTCCCCTTTAATCTGCATTCCTTTTTTTGCTTTTTCAAACAACTTCGGAATTAAATAAGCCTCTGGTAGCTTTAAGATATCTTTTCCTAAACTATCTGGAAGAAAATGAATCACTATCGCTTCCACCTCATGACTAGGGTTATTCTGGAAATATTCATCGCTACAGCGCCAAGTATGTGGTAAATTTTCGCCTAAAAGAATGATTTCTTCTGATGCGAAACTGCTGATGTTATTTCCTATAAAGCGTACACCTTCGCCTCTTATCACATAATGCAATTCTAATTCAGGATGATAATGCCAAATATTGCCAAAGTTCTCCTGAATATCATGCCTTATACTAAAGGAATTTTGGATGCTCACAGGCACCTTATGGAAATGCGGCTTCATGGTTCGATACGGTATTTGGTTAAATAAATTCCTTAATTATAGCTAATTATTTTCGAATAATGCCAATTATGATAGTTATTACGATAATATTTCATAATAAATGGCTAATAAGATGCAACAAACTTCTAGTGGCAAAGGGCATATTTGTAAAGTAAACATGTGTTACAGCCGAATATAAATGTGCAAGGGTTTGCTCTTCATACGAGCTTTATTAGCGATGTATTTCTTAGCTATTTCCACATTTTATAGGCTTATAAGCAACGAACAAATAAATGTCAGATGAAACCATCATTGATTTTTAAGCATACAATGCAATCAGGATAGTTTCATCAATCTAAAAACAAATTATACTCTGATGAAAAAAGAAATCTTTCTTGTAGCCAGTGGCGATTTAAGAATTGCGGCAAATCAAAATTGCTGGGAAACCCAAGACCAAATGGAAAAGGCATTAGCCGACGCTTTCGCGAAATCTGGATACAGCATAAAAAGAGCTCATGCTTATGATACGGAAAAAAAGCACGGCTTTATTGATTCGCAACGTATGGGGATTGAAGTATTTAAAAATATAGATAAAGACGCCCCCTTGATAGTTGCCGAGAGTGTTTGGCAATATAGTCATCATGTTTTGGCGGGTTTAACTACCCATAGAGGGCCAATTTTAACTGTAGCTAATTTTAGCGGCCAGTGGCCAGGTTTGGTAGGGATGTTGAATTTAAATGGTTCATTAACTAAAGCTAATGTAAAATATAGTAGTCTTTGGAGCGTAGATTTTAATGATGAGTTTTTCTTAAACGGTATCAAGAGTTGGTTGGAAACAGGAGAGGTTAAACATACTGAAACGCATGTGAAATCATTCGCATCGGTTAAAATACCTCAAGCAGATGAAAAGATAGGTCGCGAATTTGCTGCGAAGCTAAAAGAAGATAAGGCAATTATGGGGGTTTTTGATGAAGGATGTATGGGAATGTTCAATGCCATTGTACCAGACGATTTGTTACATGCTACAGGTATCTTTAAAGAAAGATTGAGCCAGTCGACACTTTATGCAAAAATGCTAACGGTAAGCGACACGGATGCAGAGAAGGTATTGAGCTGGTTATTAAATAAAGGGATGAAATTTGACTGGGGCACTGATGACGCTACCGAGTTAACCAAAAATCAAACTCTAATCCAATGTAAAATGTACATCTCAGCCTTGCGTTTAGCAGACGAGTTTGGTTGCGATACTATTGGTATTCAATATCAACAAGGCTTAAAAGACCTAGTACCTGCAAGTGATTTAGTAGAAGGTTTGTTAAACAATCAAGACCGTCCGCCAGTATTTGACGAAAAAGGTAAGGAACTATATGCTGGCGAAGCATTACCACATTTTAACGAAGTGGATGAATGCGCTGGTATTGACGGTTTATTGACGTATAGACTATGGAGGCAGTTAGGAATGCAGGCAGAAAATACCTTACACGATCTACGTTGGGGAGAAAACTTCAAAAGCGATAAAGTAGATGATTTTGTTTGGGTGTTTGAAATCTCGGGAGCTGCACCACCAGCGCACCACGTAGGCGGTTATGAAGGCTCAGATAGTATTCGTCAGCCAGCTATGTTCTTCAAGTTTGGTGGTGGTTCATTAAGAGGTGTAGCAAGACCCGGTCATATTGTTTGGAGTCGAGTTTATGTAATCAATAACGAATTACATTGCGATTTAGGAGTAGGTAAAGCGGTAGAATTGCCAAAAGAAGAAACGGAAAGAAGATGGAACGAAACCAATTACCAATGGCCAATGATGCATGCAACTTTAGATGGTGTAACTAGAGATCAAATGATGGCTCGCCACAAGGCAAATCATATCCAAGTAGTTTACACTAATGATGAGGCTTCTGCTCATAAAGCTTGCAGAATTAAAGCGGCAGCATTAGAAGAACTAGGTATTCAAACACATTTCTGCGGTACAGTAGACGTAGATGGTTCAAAATTTAACTAATGAGTGCAAAGAAATACGTCATCGGCTTAGATTACGGCACAGACTCGGTTAGAGCTTTGCTAGTCGACGCCCAAAATGGTGCTGAAATAGCATGTGCAGTAAGTCTATATAAGAGATGGGCACAGGGTAAATATTGTCAGCCAGAGCTTTCTCAGTTTCGCCAACATCCACTAGATTATATCGAAGGGATGGAGGAAACTATTAAAAGTGTTGTTGGTCAGGTAGAACAAGAAGTGGTAAATCATATTGTCGCTATTACTATCGATACTACAGGATCTACACCTGGAGCAGTAGACGAAACAGGTACACCATTGGCTTTAATACCAGGTTTTGAAGAAGATCCAGATGCAATGTTTGTACTTTGGAAAGATCATACAGCTTTACAAGAAGCAGATGATATCAACGCTTTATCCAAACAGTGGAAAGTAGATTATACAAAATATTCTGGTGGGTTATATTCTTCTGAATGGTTTTGGTCTAAGATATTACATATCACTAAAAAAGATGGCGAGGTAGCTAAAAAGGCATTCTCCTGGATGGAACATTGCGATTGGATGCCCGCTTTTCTTACCGGGAATTCAGATGTGTTAACGGTAAAACGTAGTCGTTGCGCTGCTGGACATAAAGCAATGTGGCATGAGGAATTTTTTGGCTTGCCTAGTGAAGAGTTTTTAGGAACATTGCATCCTACCTTAGCCGATTTAAGAGATAGACTTTACAGCGAGACTTATACTACGGATAATGAAGTAGGTAGTTTATCTAAAGAGTGGGCGGAAAAATTAGGTTTATCTGTTAACGTAAAAGTAGGGGTAGGAGCTATAGATGCCCATTTGGGAGCCGTAGGTACAGGAATTGAAGCCTATAGCCTAGTGAAAGTGATGGGAACATCCACATGTGATATGGTGGTAGTACCAACTAAAGAGTTCAATGGACTGGTAAAAGGAATTTGTGGACAGGTAGATGGCTCTATTATTCCTCATATGCTGGGAATGGAAGCAGGTCAGTCTGCATTTGGAGATGTATATAGCTGGTATAAGCAGATCTTGGAGTTTCCAATGAGAGAACTTTTGGCAGAAACTTTAAGTGCCGAAGACTTAAAAAAAGTTAGTGACTGTATTTTGCCCAAGCTATCTGAAAAGGCTGCGCAAATTCTCGTAACAGAGAATGACCTCATTGCCCTAGATTGGATTAATGGCAGAAGAACACCAGATGTTGATTTGACAAAGAAGGGTGCAATTACAGGCTTAACATTGGGAACTACGGCACCGCATATTTTTAAAGCATTGGTAGAAGCTACTGCTTTTGGTTCTAAGGCTATCATGGATAGGTTTATCGAACAGGGAGTGAACATTAAGCAGGTAATTGCATTAGGGGGGATTTCTAAAAAATCAGCATATGTAATGCAAACCCTAGCCAATATCCTCAATGTTCCTATCAAAGTGGCTACTAGCGAGCAAGCTTGTGCTTTAGGTTCTGCCATGTTTGCTGCTGTGGTGGGAGGTGTTTATGCTACCATAGCTGATGCCCAAGCCGCAATGACTTCTGGTTACGATAAAGAATACTTGCCACAACAAGATAAGGTTGTAGTGTATGAGAGGCTTTATCAACGTTATGTGCAGTTTTCCAATGTGGATTTGTGAAATATTAATTAGCTAAATAAAAGGGGCAATTTTCATATCGAAAATTGCCCCTTTTTTAATGTGTTGAATTTGAAAAATGCTACCATTTACAATTGACGATTGTCAGAAAAATTAAGTAGCTAACTTTTACAGTTAAGATCGAAGCTTTATAAAACGTTATATTTGATTATTCTAAAAACTGTAAAATTTGAAAAGAAAACTTTCTATAGTTGATTTAGCTAAACAGCTCAACATCTCTCCAACCACTATTTCATTTATTCTTAATGGTAAAGCACAAGAGAAGAGAATCAGTAGCGAGTTAGTAGAACGAGTTTTAAAGCAAATTGAAAAAGTTGGATACAAGCCAAATACCTTGGCACAAAGTCTTAGAACTGGTAAAACTATGATTATCGGTTTGATTGTAGAGAATATTGCCGATCCATTTTTTGCAAGCATTGCTAGATTAATAGAAGAAAAAGCCTACAAAAACGGCTACAAAATTATTTACTGTAGTACAGATAACGATAGTGCAAAAGCCAAAGATTTACTGCGGATGTTTCAAGATCGTCATGTAGATGGTTATATCATAAGTCCGCCAGAGGGTATTGAAAAAGAGGTGAATAACTTAATTGATAATGGCTCGCCAGTTGTACTTTTTGATCGTTATTTGCCAGATACCAAAGCAGATTATATCGTAGTAGATAATGTAGGAAGTACTTATGATGCAGTGAGTCATTTCATTAAAAATGGCTATAAAAATATAGCCTTCATCACGTTAGATTCATTGCAAACCCAAATGCAAGGCAGGTTGAAGGGCTATGAAAATGCATTGAATGAACATCATCTGAATCACTATGTGAAGAAGATTTCTTTTTATGAGGATGACGAAAACATCATTAAACATATTGCTTCTTTTTTAGAAATGAATTCTGATCTGGATGCGATCTTGTTTGGTACAAACTATCTAGGAATAAGTGGATTAAAAGCAATTAAACAACTGGATAAGAAAGTGCCCGAAGATTTAGCGGTAATTTCATTCGATGACCATATTTTGTTCGAACTACATTCTCCGGATATTACGGCTATTTCTCAACCTATAGAAGAAATTTCAGAGAAACTGATCACCATCCTACTAGGAAGACTTAATGAGGTTTCTAAAACTGAAAAAAAACAATCTGATACATTGGTGCCCGAATTAATTGTAAGAGAATCTAGCCGCAAAATAAAGGCATAACTAAAATTGTGGTGATTAATGAAATTGAGTTTAATATCGATAAATCTAATTCAATTCGTTATAGAAGCAACTAATAGTTTGGATAAGAATGTCTATATTCAAGGCGCTATTTTTAAACGGTAAAACATAAGTTAATATTGGAGCCAACATAAATAGTTAGTTAAAATAGTGTACGTATTAAAATTTGAAAATGGAGCCTTAATCTGATTAAATAAGGGCTTGAATTAAGTATTTAAAGACATGAAAAAAATATTTCTTATACTGTTCGTATTATTCGCATTAAAATCTTCGGCGGCTAACGTAGATACGGTTAAAACCTATAGTGCTGCCATGAAAAAAGAAATTAAATCAGTAGTTGTTACTCCGGCAAACTATAAGGAAAAAAGTAAATTTCCGGTGGTTTACCTATTACATGGTTATTCTGGAAATTATGCCAATTGGATCCAAAGAGTTCCCGCTTTAAAAGACCTTGCAGATCATTACCAATTGATTATCGTTTGTCCAGACGGAAACTTTAATAGTTGGTATTTAGATAGCCCTGAACAGCCTAATTCGAAATACGAAACCTATGTTGCTGAGGAGTTGGTAAAATGGATTGATGGAAATTATAAAACCATCGCTGATAAAAAAGCTAGGGCAATTACGGGATTGAGCATGGGTGGTCATGGCGCTTTATATTTGGCTTTTAGACATCAGGATGTGTTTAGTGTAGCTGGTAGCATGAGTGGGGGGGTAGATATCAGACCTTTTCCAAATAATTGGGATATGGCTAAACTGTTAGGTACCTATGCCGAAAAACCTGCGCAATGGGAGAAGGCTTCAGTAATTAATTTAACCAATTTATTAACCCCAAAATCACTCGCCTTGATTATACAATGTGGTACAGAAGATTTCTTCTACAATGTAAATGTAGCATTGCACGACAAATTAACTTATCAAAACATTCCGCATACTTTTATTGCTAACCCAGGAGCACATAATTGGCAATATTGGGCAGATGCGATCAAGTACCAACTTGTATTTATCAAAGCCAATTTAAAAGAATAACTATTTTTTGAAATAGGTTAATACTTAAGCAGGTCTTTTTGCCTTTTACAAAGAGGATTTTTGACCTGCTTAAATCATTAATGTATTATATCGGATAATCTAACAATTGAAATCCGCACTTAGATCGTCTTTAACAAAGGAGACTAACAAAGCACCGATCGCTTTAGATTGCTAATCGATGTAGGTTTCTAGGATTTTTGCACCAGCTTCGGTTTTAAGTTCAATTTCTTTGATACTGGCAGGAATTAAGACACATTCCCCTAAATTGATGTTAATGCTTTCATTGTTTGCGATAAGTTCAAAAGACCCATCTACGCAAATCAAGATTTTAAAAGTGTCCAAGTGCTCGTAATTACGTTTTACTGTTTCACTTAGCTCAATAAAATTAGTTTTGAAGTATTCACAAGAAACAATCTCACTGGCTTGGTTAGCTGCTTTTGCATATTCCGATTTATAGTTTGAATACACATTGTAGTCTATTGCTGCCAATGCTTGTTGAGTATGTAATTCCCTTTTTTGACCTTTATCGTCGACCCTATCAAAGTCATAAATACGATAAGTAATGTCAGATGTTTGCTGTATTTCTGCAATTAATAAACCTTTTCCTATCGTATGTACTCTACCAGCCGGAAGAAAAAATACATCTCCAGCTTTTACACTTTCCTTATTTAAGATATCGTTGATATTGCCACTGTTAAGCTTTTCCAGATAACTGTTTTCATTAACTTTTTGGCTAAATCCCGAAATTAGCGTAGCACCTTCATCTGCTTGTAATACATACCACATCTCAGTTTTACCAAATGAGTTGTGACGAATTTTAGCTAACTCATCATTTGGATGCACTTGTATAGAAAGATCCTCGTTCGCGTCTATAAATTTGATTAGCAAAGGGAATTCTTCTCCAAAACGTTCATAAACGTGCTTTCCTAAAAGACTTTCTTTATATGTTATAATGATATCGGCTAGTGTTTGATCTTTTAAGGTGCCGTTGGCAACAACAGAAACATTCCCTTTTACACCAGATATCTCCCAAGTTTCTCCACAATTAGGTAAGCTGCCAAAATCTTTATTTAAATACGTTTTTATTTTACTTCCACCCCAAATTTTATCTTTGAAAATAGTCTTGAATTTTAAAGGATATAACGCCATGGTATAATTTTTGAGCCGTTAAATTAAGATTAATAAAACGTTTTAGCAAAAAATGGAAAGCGAAATATAAGTAGTCATTTCTTAGCTAAGTGATTCTAAATCTCAAAAATGTAGTTGATTTATTGATGTTAATGGCTTCGCTATTACTTGAAACAAGTTTTGTATGTAGGAAGTTAATAATGGTTATTATTTTATGACGAAAGCTCAAGCGTGACCTCCAGCTATAACTATTAGCACAAAAAATAAAGCCCCGATAAATCAGGGCTTTTCGTTTGCTTAGCAAACGTTCGAGAGCTAATTCAGGTTAATTTTTTTCTATATTATCTATTAAGCTTATTTTAGCTTGATTTCTTTTAGATAATTCGTTCATCATTTCAGCATCACTCATGTTTTTAGCCCATTGAGGTCTAAATTCAAAGTATCTTAAATGCTTTAAAGATTGGTGATTACTTGCCCAAGTTAAACCGATAGATTCACCTAATTTTCCGACTTTATCGTAAAGCACTTCATGGTCAAGATATTTCAGTTTGCCAGAAGCCGAACTTTCATAAATACCTATTCCAAAAGCTAACCCAAAATTTTGGTAAGATAAATGATTGAGGTGTTTTGTAGCTTCATATGCCGCTAAAAAATCAAATGAAAGGTCGTTAATTAAGCTTTTACGTATAACTGTAGATCTATTTAATATTTTGATAAAAAATCCCTTCTCTTCACATAAGCAAATTAGCTTTTGTACTAGTGGCATGATCTCAGCAGATATGTTGTATGGACTAGATGTTTCGTTGTTAGAAAAGTTAAGGCGTGGATTGATATCCTCCAATTGGTTGCTCATTTGATAAGAATAGTTATTCATAGTTCTTCTCCTTTTTAAGGTTTGAATTTGTATCTGTTGAGAGCCGCTAATCCGACAATGCTAAGAGACAAAATTTGAAGAAGATGAGCTAGGTAGCTTTTACCTATAATACGATTCGGGTGTAATTACGGGGAGGACTAGGTAAAAATACCTGGTTAGTGTTGGACCGCTAATTAGAAAATTGGTCTATATCTATTAATTTATACTTTAACGCATATAGTACCAGTCCTGCGGTGTTTCTACTTCCCGTTTTTAAAAGTAAATTATTTCGATGTCCTTCTACTGTTCGATTACTTAGAAAAAGCTTTTCGGCAATTTCTATACTGCTATGTTGCTTGCATATCAATTGTAATACCTCTTTTTCTCGCGGTGAAAGTATATCTTCCTCCTGATCTAAACTAAATGCTTGAGGTTTTTTAGTTAAGCCTTTTCGCATAATTTCTAGCATAGGTAGCGTAAAATAAAAATCGTTCTTAAAAACCTCTCGTATTGCGGTTTCTACCTCTTCTGGTTCCGCATTTTTGGCAAGGTACCCATTGGCACCAGCTTGTATAGTGGCAAGAACATGATGTTCTGCTTCGTGTATAGTGAGAATAATTACGCCAATTGAAGGAAAACTTTCTTTAATAATCTTTAGCGCCTCCAAGCCATTCATTTCGGGCATAGAAAGATCTAGCAAAATAATATTAGGCAGTTCCGTTGTTGTTTGAATACTTTCAATAAGCTGTTTCCCGTTTTCTGCCTCAAAAATGATTTTAACATTTTCGAACGAATTCACTAAAGCAATCATTCCTTTTCTGAATAATCTTTGGTCATCGGCTATAGCTACGTTAATATTCATCGGAAAAAACGGATTAGAATTTCTTAATTGCTAATAAAACTAAAACTTATAAATTCTTATTCCTGCTCATGCTACAGTTAATGTGTCTGATATGCAGGGTAGAAGAAATAATCATTTGTCATTGCAATTACAAATATCATTTTTTTATTAGATTCGACAAAAATAAACTAAACATCAACTGCTATAACAAAAGTTGATATCAAAATTCACTTAAAATAATTAGAAGAAAATGAAATCAAAAATTAGCGTGCCAACTATTCCTTTAGATGAAGCTGTAGATCGTGTTACACGTTTCCGTAATCAATTAGTTAAGAATGTGCCAGAAACTAATATACCAAGAGCGGTATTCATTCCAATTAGTGACTTATTGGCGATTGTAAATCAATATGTAACTCTAGGTGCAGACGGGGCTGATATTAACGAACTTTCTGGAGTTAGAGCTTATTTTGCTGTAAAAGAATCTGATATGGATCTACCTGATGATGTAACTGCGGTTATTGTTCCAGTTGATAAACAAAATAATGATATTATTTATAAAACAAGTGGAGATGTGTTGAAAAGTGGCGACGATAATGACGACACAGAAATTTATGATTTTACTCAGCCTTGTCCTAGTTTTTGTGATACACGAAGCCCATTGTATATTCCTTAATATACTACTTTATATTAACATGAACTGAAATTTAATAATCTAATGATATGAGGAATATCATTAGATTATTAAATCATTAAATCTATCTGCCGCTGCTTCTAAATGAACTATCTCAAAAGTCTGCAACCTTACTAAGCGGTAATTAAGTTTGCGAATGATTTAGTTTTCAAAAAATAAGTAATGCCTAAAACTCTTATAGTAGGGTACATTGTGCCACTAAGTATTTTATTTCCAATTATCATTTTTTTATTTAAATATAAGTTTGCAAGTAAGGCAACAAAATACCTGTTTTACTATTTAATTGCAGCCGCACTAATTAATTTAGCTGCCCTTGTAGTTGTGAGAATGGGAATGCGTAATCTGCCTCTTCTTCACTTATATACCTTAGTTGAAACTCTATTTTTTCTAGCTTATTTCCATTCGATTTTTGATAGTGTTAGAATAAAAAATGCAATCAAATTTCTAATGTTTGCCTTTCCTATATTGTGTATCATTAACTTTGTTTTCATTCAAGATTTATTTACCTATAATACCTATACAAGACCTTTAGAGGCATTAATTGTTACTACAATATGTATGCTGTATTTTTATAAAAGTGGATTTTCCGAAAACTGGCTAAACTCACCTATTAATTGGTTAAACATGGGGATACTAATCTATTTTCCAGCAGCCAGCATTATTTTTATACTTTCTAACTACTTTACTTTTGTTGGTGGAAACAGAGAAATGACGCGTTCTATTTGGAATTTACATGCTTTCTTAGTTTTGGCCATGTATTTAATCTGGACTAAAGGATTTAGTTTGATTAAAAAGCCAGCGATAGCAAAATCAAGAGATTTAAGATATGTAAGCTAACATTTGGTTAGTTAAAATATATAGAAATGATTGACAACATTTATTTATTGATTTTCTATGGAGTAGTGCTATTACTTATTTTGGTAGCCTCCTTTTTGTTGTTCTACATTAGGAATCAAAGTGTGGTATGGAAACAAAAGAGACAATTACAGGAAACTCAAATTGCACAACAAAAGGATTTGCTTAATGCTGTCATAGATTCGCAAGAAGTAGAGCGTAAACGAATTGGACAAGATCTGCACGATGAAATAGGTGGAACTCTCTCTGCCATCAAGTTAATGCTCAATTCATTGAGAAACCAACTTAACAATGAGCAAGAAGAGGTAATGACTGAAGCCAAACAATTAATAGATAAAATGATTGTCGATGTAAGGCATATTTCGCATGACTTATCACCTCCCAGTTTGGCAGTGTTTGGCCTTTTTACTACTATTGAAGCTTTTATAACTCTAATTAATAATACTGGAGAAATCAAAATTTCTATGGCTCAAAAGGGAGATCTTGAAGATGTTAATCTGCCTGAAAAAACAGCTTTAGCATTATTTAGGGTGCTTACACAATTGGTGAATAATACGATTAAACATGCCAATGCGACAGAAATAACAATAGAATTCAAAAGCGAATCAACGTTGTTAATTAATTATAGTGATAACGGTAGAGGTTTCGATCTTGATATCCTAAAGGAACGAAGCGGAATAGGAATGCAGAATATCCAAAGCCGTTTGCAAATGATCAATGCTCAATATCATATTAAAACGAGCGTGGGTAAAGGCTTTAGTGTAGCTATATCCTGCCCATTGCCTATTGAGGGCTAATTTTTACGAGTATATAAAAATAATCTACATCAATTTACTGGATTTTTATTTTGACTTAGTCTAAATAACCGTATATTTGCGGCAATTTGCTGTGCGACTGTTTACGCTCTGGTCTCTTGCAATATGTATTGTCCATAATGAGTTTAATTACAGTTGTTTTTATTGAATTTATACAGCCTAACCTGAAAAGATCTATGCTTCTTTTTGCGGTTTCCTTGGGTTTTGTAGGTCAGTTGGCTGCTCAATACACTATTTCGGGCAAAGTATTCAATAGACGTAACCAAGAGCCCGTAGAATTTGCCATTGTTTCGGTGCCTGCTAGTGGTTTATGGGCAAATGCGAATGCTAAAGGTGAATTTATCATTAAGAATATTCCTGCTGGTAAAATTAAGTTAACCGTTCAGTATTTGGGTTTCGTCAAAAAAGAGTATGATTATGTGCTTGATAAAAATTTAACTGGCTTAATTTTCTTATTAGATGAAGACAATTTGACTTTATCTCAAGTTGAAATTACCGCAAAAAAAGGAACTGATTTGGCTACTTCTTTTGTTTTAGACCGACAGGCATTGGATCATATACAGATGCTAAATGTTACCGATGCTACAGCTTTGCTTCCAGGAGGAAAAACGACAGGGAGTACGAACATTGCAACTACGGGAGCACAACGTTTTCAAATCAACGGAACAACTAATCAACTTGGCAATGCTACTTTTGGTGTAGGTCTTGAAATAGATGGAGTTCGCATCACAAATAATGCTTTGAGGGATGCTACTAATGGCAGTGCAGATAATCCGGTGGCTGGTCCAGATACAAAGAATATATCTACAAGCAACATTGAGTCTATTGAGGTAATTACTGGTATTCCCTCTGTGGAGCACGGAGATATGACAAATGGCATGGTTAGAATTAATACAAGAAAGGGTATTTCACCTTATCTAATAGAGCTTTCTACTCAACCTAATAATAAACGTATAGCATTAAGTAAGGGTATAAATTTAGGACGAGATAATGGCGTTCTTAATTTTAGTTTAGACTACACTAAATCAATCTCTAACATTGCGTCGCCCTACACAGCTTATGATAGAAATAGTGTATCCATTAACTATAATAATACCTTTAATAAAAAAAGGGGACAGCCTATTAGCCTAAATGTTGGTTTAACTGGTAATATAGGTGGATATAATTCTGAGAATGATCCAGATCTGTTTTTAAATACTTATACTAAAGTAAATGATAATGTCATTAGGGCAAATTTTTCTGCAAAATGGTTAATCAATAAACCTTGGATTACAAATTTAGAAGCTTCAGGAAATATTAATTATAATGATAAGTTAAGTGAGGTGAGTACAAGAGAATCTGCTACTGCTTCAAAAGCTTCTGTCCGTACAAAAAATGAAGGGTATCATGTCGGACAAACATTTGAAACAAATCCTGATGCAGCTATAGTTTTATTACCTAGAGGTTCTTGGTATGAAATCAAATACTCTGACAATAAACTAATCAATTATAATGCGAGATTAAAAGCTAGTCTATTTAAAAAAATTGGAAAGATAGACAATAATCTTCTAGTAGGCGGAGATTTTAGCGTGAGTGGAAATAATGGAAGAGGTACTTATTATGGTGATTTGAAATATGCACCTAGTTGGCGAGAGTATCGTTATGATCAGGAGTCGTTTACAAATAACTATGCAGCATATGCGGAAAATACGTTAACCATTCCTATTAATCGATCTAATTTACAGTTGATTACAGGGGTGCGCTCTGAGCTTACTGCTATTAACGGTTCCGAATACGGAAATATTACTAACTGGTCGCCTAGGGCAAATGTAAAATATACTTTTTGGGAACGGGCAGATCACTTGGTAAGTGATTTAAATGTCAAATTAGGTTGGGGAAAGACAGTGAAGCTACCAGGTTTTGATGCTTTATATTCTACACCGAGTTTTATAGATATACTGACATTTTCACCTGGAACTACTGCTAATGGTGAAACTTTTTATGGTTACTACACTATGCCTAGAAGAAGGATTTTTAATCCAGATTTAAAGTGGCAAAGCAACGTGCAACGTGAAATTGCTATTGGAGCAACCATTGCTGGTAACCGTATTTTTATAACTGCGGCGCAGGATAAAACTAATAATCCTTATAATTTCAATACAGTTTACGAACAGTTTTTCTATAAGCAAACTACCCAAGCGCATTTAGAAGCATCGAATATTCCTGCAGCAAATAGAATTTACACTGTAAACCCAAGCAGTGGCATAGTTACAGTTACCGATAAAACAGGTGTGGTACCAACGGAAACATTGTCGTATAACCCGATGTATACTTTTATGACAAGTACAAAGTATGGAAACGGTTCACCGGTAACTCGTAACCGAATCACTTGGACCGTTGATTTTAAACAAATTAAAGCGTTAAGAACAACGTTGAGGGTAGATGGTAATTATAATTACTATAAAGGATTAGAAGAAACACTATCTGCATATATGCCTAATTCTTCGCAGTTGATGGCTAATGGCCAACCATATAAATATATTGGTTTTTTTGTAGGTGGCGCTAGAACTTCAAATGGAGATATTACAAAATCATTGGATATGAACTTTACCGTTACTACCCATATACCAACAATTAGACTAATTGTATCTGCAAGAATAGAGGGATCATTTTTTAAATTCTCTCGAAATATCAGCGAAAGTGCAAAAGGAAATAGAGGTTTTGTATTAAATAGTAGAGAAGGATATGAGCCATCGGCTACAGAGACTGATATTTATGGAGGAAATCGCTTTATTGGGGTATATCCAGAGTATTATATAAGTATAGATGATCCGAGCGTGAAAATTCCTTTTGCTGAGAAGTTTCTATGGGCAAAGGACAACGATTTAGCATTATATAATGAATTGGCAAAAATGGTAATTAAAACTGGACAGAATTATACATTCAATAGTAACAATTTATCTAATTATTATTCAGCAAATTTCTCAGTAACTAAAGAGATTGGTCGGTTTGCTTCATTGTCTTTTTTTGCTAACAATTTTTTTAATAATATGGCTAAGGTACGTTCTACATGGACAAATACCGAGTCCTCACTTTTTGGTAGTTCTTATATACCTCCGTTCAATTATGGAGCTACTTTAAGGTTAAAAATGTAAATACACAATTAAATTCACTATATAAAATCAATAATTATGAGAAAAATAGTATACTTAATGCTTTTCACGATGGTGGTGTTCTTATCTTGTAAGAAGGATAAAACAGTTCAAATACATTCTGTAACAGTCCAATTAGCTTATCCAGCTAATACTTCATTTTCAGTAACCGAGGGTGTCACGGTTAAATTAGCTGGAAAAGGTAGTGCTTTTGAAGTAAAAACAAATGCAGAAGGAAAAGCTACATTTTTTGTACCTACGGATATATACGAAATATCTGCAAGTGATGTAAGGTCAAGCGCTGGTACTGCATTTATTTATAATGGACTAAAATCTAATGTTGCTATTACTGATGGATGGAATACTACTGACGTGATTAAACTTGATCTTGTAGAATCTAAGACATCTCAATTGGTAATTAAAGAAGTTTTTATTGGTGGTACAATTAAAGATGATAACTCTGGTAATTTCAGCTACGATGGGTATATTGTAATTTATAATAACTCAAGTTATGTAGCTAGTACAACCAATTTATGTATTGGTGCCATAGGCCCGCAAACTACTCAAACTACAAATAATTTCTATGTTAATGATAAATTAATGTATGAAGGCGAGAACTGGATTCCTCTTAACACTGGTTTTTGGTATTTTCAACAAGGTTTAACTATAGAGCCTGGAAAACAGGTGGTTGTGGCTTTATATAATGCAGTTAATAACACTTTAACACATAGCAGATCAATTAATTTTGATAATAAAGATTATTATGTGACGTATGATATTGCTGGACAATTTAAGAATGCAAACTATTATATAGCCCCTGCAGCTTCAATCCCTACCAGTCATTATTTAAAATCAATGGCATTTGGCACTGGTAATGCATGGACGCCAGGTGTGATCAGTCCAGGTGTATTTTTGTTTGAAACGAAAGGAACAACACCTATTGCTTTTGGTGCAGATGCTACTAATTTAGTACTTTCTCATAAAAAAGTACCTACAGATTGGGTAATTGATGGTATAGAGGGTTTTAATTTAGGTAGCACTGCCAATAAAAAACGCTTTCTTCCTTCTATTGATGCAGGTTATGTTTATCACACTAACAGAAAAGAGTATTCTATTTATAGAAATGTTGACGAAGCCGCTACTAAAGCAATTGCTGGTAATGAAGCCAAATTAAAGTACGGCTATAGTTTAGGAACTGTTGCTCAAGAAACAACTGGAGGTACTACTGATCCAAGTGGTATTGATGCAGAAGCATCTATAGCAAATGGTGCTCGTATCATTTATAAAGACACTAATAATTCTACAAATGATGCTCATTTGCGTTCAAAAGCCTCTTTAAGGACTAATTAATTCTCATTTATGGGATTTAGAAAAATATATTTAACTATTTTAAGTTTTGGTGGGGTGTTATGCTCCACCAATTCTTTAGCTCAACAAACTGATAGTGTTTTTTTCGACGTCAATTATGTTAGGCAAAGTAATGCTTGGCTCTCATCGAAAAATGCTGCAGGGTTAAAGTATTTTTCATTACCTAAAATGTCATCTGCTCAATTGTCATTTAACAAAGCCGATGGAGATTTTAGGAATTATCATCAATCTACCGATAGCTATGACTTTGGTTTACAGTCCGAATCGTTATATCGTTTAAATACTGATATTGTCTTTTCAGGGAGTATTTTATACAAAAGTTTCAGCGGACAAAATATGGCTGGTTCTGGATTTATTGATCCATATCAAACTCCTTTTGATATTGTTGAGGGAAGGGATGTTAATAGAGGAAGAAAAAAACAAGAGGTTTACAAATTATCTGGAAAAGTTTCTGCACAATTAAGTTCTAGGTTCACTATAGGTGGAGGCTTGGAATATGAATCTTCAAACTTTGCGAAGATGAAGGATTTGAGACATATCAATAAATTGTTGGATATAGACGCTACTTTTGGGGGGCTTTATCAAATAAATAGATATGTAGAGTTCGGGTTAAATTATAGCTATCTAAGGCGAATTGAAAGTGTTGGTTTTAGAAGTTATAGTAACAAAGATGATGGTTTTGAATCATTAATTAGCTTCGGTGCATTTTACGGTCGTCCAGAAACTTTTGGTAAGTCAGGCTACACTTCAAGTGAAAATACTTGGCCATTAACAGACGTGGGCCATTCTGTTTCGATGCAATTATATCTTCGATTAAACGAAAAAATGAAGTTGTTTAACGAATTTAGCTATGCGAATAAAAGTGGTTATTTTGGACCAAAGCGCACTTCTGGAAAACCGTTTACCGAACATCAGAGTATAAATATTATGTATAGTGGTATTTTCTCGATTTTAAAAGGTAAAAATGAGCACCTTCTCTCATTAAATGCTAACTATGGAAGCCTCTTAAATACAGAAAATACGGAAAGAACTCAAACTGCTCCCGGTGGAGTTGAAAGTATATCCATTTTTTTGCAAAGTGAAGTGCTAGACAGGCAACAACTTAAAGCGAATTTGAAATACACTCTATTTAAGAACGTAAGTAACAATAATCCAGTTTGGGTATTTAATGCTAATATTGATTACTACCGTCGTCAACAAACAATTAATTTTTTGTATCCTTTTTATCGAGATCAAACCATTAACAGTTATCAGGCTAACGTGAATTTAAAAAGAAACATCGTTAAGGCAGATAAAGTGTACAGTTATGCTTTAGGGTTGGGTTATGGTGGCGGAAATGGAATTGCTAAATTCGATGGTTTACATACTGCACCAACTTCTAATAGCACTCCAGTAAGCATGGACTTATACCTCTACCAAGAATTCGAATACTTCACCAAACCTAGAGTAATGGCCGACCTAAGTTTGCAATACACCAAAAAACTTAAGCAAAACATTGCACCTTACGCTAAACTAAACTACAATTATACCAAGGCATTTGATATACAATTTTTAGGTAGTGGTTTCGGTGTTGCTGGAGCAAGTATAGGCTGCAACTTTTAGTGCTTAAAATCAAAAAAATTAAACAAAACATATTCTTATTTTTGCGGGGATGAAAAAGATGAAGCTTTTTGTAGCAACTGGGTTGTTAACCATCTTCAGTTTGCTACATTTTTCGTTTAGGGAAATTGCCTATACCTCTAGTGGCTTTCCGATGGATAGCTTGCGTAATTTATACGATCGACCAGTGGCGCAATGGCCAAAACCTAATGTAGATAGCGGTGTGCAATGGCAAGAATTTAAAGCGCTCCCAGAAATAGATAGTAAAAAATACTTCACTACTATGGAAGGTGCTCAAGTGGTGCTTGGAAAAAATCTTTTCTTTGATCCAATACTTTCTGGCTCTAACCAAATCTCTTGTAGTAGCTGTCACAATCCGCAAACTTCGTGGGCCGATAAACTTTCTGTTTCTGTAGGTCACGATCATGCTTCTGGCAATAGAAATACTCCATCTTTACTAAACGTAGCTGAGCGTAAAACTTTCTTTTGGGATGGCAGAGCAACCACATTGGAAGACCAAGTGAAAAGTCCGATAGAAGCACACAATGAAATGGCAATGAATTTAAAGGAATTGCCATCAAAACTGAATAAAATCAAGGCCTATAAAAAATTGGTAAAGGATGCTTACGGAACAGATAAAATCACTTTTGACCATGTTGCAAAAGCTTTAGCGAGTTTTCAGCGGACGCTAACAAGTAGAAGAAGCCGTTTCGATAGGTTTTTGGATGGAGAGTACAAGCAATTAACAGATAAAGAAGTGGAAGGGCTACATTTATTCCGTACTAAAGCCAGGTGTATCAATTGCCATAACGGACAATATTTTACTGATGAGCAATTCCATAATATTGGTTTAACTTATTACAAGCGTAAATACGAAGATTTAGGACGCTACAACGTAACTAAAGAAGCAAGTGATGTGGGTAAATTCCGTACGCCGTCTTTAAGAGATGTGATGAATACTAGCCCTTGGATGCATAATGGTTTGTTTGATAACATTACTGGATTGGTAAATATTTATAACAGTGGTATGCAAATGAACACTGCAACGGCAGCACAAAAGGCAGCAGATCCAATGCATCCAGTTACCGATCCTTTAATGAAGAAGCTAAATTTAACTAAGGATGAAATACAGTCGGTAGTCGCATTTTTAGAATCGATTACAGCAACGCAGTATAAAATGCATAGGCCAGACCAATTACCTAGAGATAAATAAAAAAATCCGAGCGGTAAGCTCGGATTTTTTTATTTATAAGCGTTAAGCCGTCATTGCGAGGCACGAAGCAATCTTAAAGCGATTTAATAGTCTGACTATAGTTGTAAGATTGCTTCGTGCCTCGCAATGACGGTTTTCACTATATCGCTTTAGTCATTTCCTTTAAAAATGCTTTCTCATCTTCATTCAATAAAGGACTTACTTTTTCGTAAACCTCTTGATGGTATTGATTTAACCAGTTGATATGTGAAGCCTCTAACAACTCTGTTTTTAGTAAAGTTGTATCGATAGGGGCGAGGGTTAAACTTTCAAAAGCATAGAACTCGTTGAACTCACTAATTTCATCCTTAACCGTTAAAACTAAGTTCTCGATACGAATACCATGTTTGCCATTACGATAAATACCAGGTTCGATAGAGGTTATAGTGCCTAATTCGATCGCGATTGGCGTAGCCGACGCATTGAAGACATGCGGACCTTCGTGTACATTTAAATAATAACCCACACCATGCCCTGTGCCATGACCATAATTCAAAGCATAGTCCCACATTGGTCTACGGGTAATGGCATCTATCTGATAGCCGCAAGTTCCTTTTGGAAAACGGGTTTTACAACCCTCAATCATTGCTTTTAGAACTAAGGTATAATCGGTGCTTTCTTCATCACTATTATTTCCCATTGGGATTACACGAGTAATATCGGTTGTGCCATAAAGATATTGACCACCAGAATCGACTAAAAATAATCCGTCGGCTTCTATAGCTACATCGCTTTCTGGCGTAGCAGCATAGTGTGGTAAAGCACCGTGATCTTTATAACCTGCAATGGTATTGAAACTTTCGCCAACAAAACCTTCTTGCTCCGCTCTAAAGTTTTTCAAAACCTCTGCTGCTGAAAGTTCAGTGATTTCTATCTTTCCTACATTTTCCTTTACCCATTTAAAAAACTTGGTCATTGCTGCACCGTCTTTAATCATCGCTTTGCGGGTATTGGTAATTTCAACCTCGTTTTTAATTGCTTTTAAATAGGTTGATGGATTGGTTTCTAGAACTTTATCTACACCCTCAGCAATTTGTTTGTAGAGGTAATAGCAGTTGCGTTTCGGGTCAATTAAGATGTTGTTATTTGCAGGTAAAGCTTGTAAATCAGCAGCCAAGGCATCGTAAGCCGCAATAGTTATCCCTTGATTAGCCAAAGTAACTAAATCATCAGCAGTTAATTTGTTGCTATCTATATATATAGTTGCCTTATTCTCGGTAATTAGTGCAAAACTCAATACTACTGGATTGTAGTCTACATCTTGTCCTCTTAGGTTGAAAATCCAAGCCATATCATCTAATGAAGACACCAAATGATAAGTCACGCGTTGTTTTTTTAGTGAAGTTCTAATTGCTTCTAATTTGCTCGATGCCGATTGCCCCACAACCTTTTCAGCTAATAAAAATGCTAGCGCAAAAGGTAAAGCAGGTCTGTCATTCCAGATTTGTCCAACGTAGTCTTGGTTTTCGAAACTGATATTTTTGAATGCTAATTGCTTCTCTAACTGTAAGCCTAGCAGAACGGAAACTGTTTTTTCGTCGAAAGCAATTTTAGCACTTTCTGGTAATTTTTCGCCTAACCAATCGATGTACTCAGCCATGCCTTGCGCATTCAATTTCACTAGTTCGAAGCCACTTCCTTTTAACTGCTCTTCGGCTTGTACAAAATATCTTGAATCTGCCCATAAACCAGCAAAATCTTCTGTAATTACTACCGTGCTCACAGAACCAGTGAATCCAGTTACGAAAGGGATACTCTTATAAAAATCAGGTAAATACTCGCTAATATGTGGGTCTGCCGATGGAATAATATAGGCTGCAATGCCATCTTTTTTCATTAAACTGCGAATGGCAGCCAACTTTTCTAAGTGTGTCATTTGTATAATATGTTAGTATTTCAAAGTAATGGATAATTTTTTAGTTTTCAGTTCCCAATTGTCAATTTACAGTTAAACAAATGCAATCGGTAAGGGATTTAGCAATTAAATAATTTTCCAAATGAACTAATGAACCAATTCCTCAACAATTTCTACCTTTAGACTGTTAATTAGTAACTATGTATCAAGACCATACTATAACCGAAATCGATGATTTTTTAACCAAGTCTCAAGCAGCTTTTCATCAATACAAAAACTTTTCGTTAAAGCAGAGAGCAGGTTTTATGCGCACCATTGCTGTAGAATTAGAAGCTTTGGGAGAAGAATTGATTGGCATTGCACATGAAGAAACGCACCTGTCGGAAAAGCGATTGTACGCCGAGCGAAAACGTGCTATATTTCAGTTAAATAGCTATGCAGATGCCGCTGAACAAGGTAATTGGCTAGAAGCTCGTATTGATATAGGTAATAACGATACAAACCTGCCAAAACCAGACTTAAGAAAGATGTTAATGCCGTTAGGACCCGTAGTAGTTTTCGGAGCTAGCAACTTTCCATTTGCATATTCAACTGCTGGTGGTGATACGGCTTGTGCATTTGCAGCAGGTTGTCCGGTAATTGTAAAAGCGCACCCAGCACATGTAAAAACTTCAACATTGGTGGCTAGGGCTATTTTTTCTGCCCTAGAGAAATGCAAAATGCCAGAGGGAATTTTCGCCCACATTTATGGTGCAGATTTTAAGATAGGGGAGTATTTGGTGAAACATGATATAGTGAAAGCGGTAGGATTTACCGGCTCTTATGCTGCTGGCCGTTCATTGTTTGATTTGGCTAATCAACGTAAAACACCTATTCCCGTTTTTGCAGAAATGGGTAGCGTAAACCCAGTGTTTTTATTGCCCGATAAATTAGGGATAGATCATGAGTGGATTGCAGAACAAATGAGTCGTTCAATTAGTCAAGATATGGGGCAGTTTTGTACTAACCCAGGTTTAATGATAGCCGTTAAAGGCGATGCTTTAAATTTGTATATCAAACAACTGGTACAAAACATCAAGGAGGTAGAATCTGCAAAAATGCTACATAAGGGTATCGCTAAAAACTTCAATGAAAACAGAGAAAAAGCAATCGCTCAAGATGATGTAGAAGTGATTTACGAAAGCGAAATTAAAGCAGATGATGAAAAAGGCATTGTTACCATCGCTACAGTTTTAGGAAAGTCATTTTTGAATAACCATCAATTGCATGAAGAGGTATTTGGACCCTATTCTTTACTAGTGATTTGTGAAGATGAAAAGGAGCTTTTAGCAGTAGCGGAAAGCTTAGAAGGTCAGTTAACAACTACCTTAATGGCAACACCATCAGATATTACTCACCATTCGCAACTGCTCAACATACTTAGAGAAAAGTGCGGACGATTTGTACTTAACGGCGTTCCTACTGGTGTGGAAGTAGCTTTGGCAATGCATCATGGTGGATCATTTCCATCTTCTACAGATAGTAGATTTACAGCAGTAGGAGCAGATGGTATCAAACGTTTTGCTCGTCCTTTAAGCTTTCAAAATTGGGATGATGAATTTTTGCCAGATGAACTGAAAAATGAGAACCCCTTAAATATTTGGCGAACAGTAAATAATGAATTGACGAAGGATACTATTAGTTAAACCACGTTAGAACAATCATTTTGTCATTGCGAGGTACGAAGCAATCCTTCCAGTTATGAATATTATTTGCTTTAAGATTGCTTCGTGCCTCGCAATGACGAGTTGTTTTAATTAATATTTAATCTATAGAAGTAGTAGTCTTTTAAAAATTATTGCTAATTTTGAAGCACTCAAAGGTTTTTACCGAAAGCTTAAAAATATGCAACTACAAATTAATCAAGCTTTAACTTCCAATTCAATACACTATTCTGCAACTAAAGATGTGGTGCTTTTGCATGGTTTGTTTGGAAACCTCAGTAATTGGAAAGCCGTACAGCAAGAATTATCACCTAATTATAAGGTTTGGACACCCCAGCTACCATTATTCAATCACTTTTTAGGAGGAGGATTAAACAAGTTGGTAGATTTTTTGGAAAGCTATTTGCAGGAGCATCAGATCCAAAAACCAATACTAATTGGAAATTCTCTAGGCGGTCATGTTGCTTTGCTATATACCTTAAAATACCCAGAAAAAGTAGAGCGTTTGGTGTTAACTGGAAGCTCTGGTCTGTATGAAAATTCGTTTGGAGGTACTTTCCCTCGAGTAAAAGATTATCAGTACATCAAACAAAAAATTGAAGACGTTTTTGATCGGAAAGAAGTGGTTGATGAAGAAATGGTCTCTTATGTATTCGATATTGTGCAACAGAAAACCAAAGCACTATCGGTTATTATGCTTGCTAGAGATGCGCAAAAGCAAAACTTGAAAGAGCTACTTCATTTTATTAAGATACCCGTTTTATTGATTTGGGGCTTACAGGATATTGTTACGCCTCCGGAAGTTGCTGAAGAGTTTTATCAGCATTTGCCTAATGCTACATTGCATTATATTGATAGATGCGGTCATGCACCCATGATGGAGCAGCCTGAATTATTTAACGGTTATGTAAGTAACTTTCTAGCGTCATAAATATGGAAAAGATAAATTACCTGGCCTTCGCTATACCTGCATTTTTCTTGTTTGTGTATTTGGAATATATGTTGGCAGTAAGTAAAAAGAAAGCACATTTGTTTAAGTATGAAAGTTCTGTTTCTAATATTAGTATTGGTATTGCAGAGCGATTACTAAACCTATTTATAGCTGCCAGCT
Organism: Flavobacteriaceae bacterium PS02338; assembly: GCA_029959615.1. GTDB lineage: Bacteria > Bacteroidota > Bacteroidia > Sphingobacteriales > Sphingobacteriaceae > Pedobacter. The sequence continues at coordinate 305,859 of JASCOD010000003.1, forward strand.
TTTACGATTTATTCAACTACGTTTACCAAAATTACGCGGTTTTTAATATCCCAAATGCTTGGTGGGTATGGGTTTTATTAATTCTAGCTACAGATTTTGTTTGGTATTGGTACCATAGGCTAGGGCACGAAGTCAATTTTTTATGGGCGGCACATATTGTTCATCATCAAAGCGAAGAGTTTAACTTAACCGTTTCGGCACGTATCACTACTTTTCAGGCACTAATTAGAGGTGTTTTTTGGTGTGCTTTGCCATTTTTGGGTTTTCATCCTTTAATGGTTACAATAATTCTAACGGTACATGGCGCTTATTCTTTCTTTACGCATACTCAAATGATAGGTAAATTAGGCTGGTTAGAAAATATCTTAATTACACCATCACTACACGGAGTTCATCACGCTAGTGATGACAAATATTTGGATAAGAATTACGGGGATGTTTTTGTGTTTTGGGATAAGATATTTGGTACTTTTCAAAAAGAAGAAGAAGCACCTACTTACGGTTTAACACACCCAATCAAAAGTCACAGTTTTTTATGGCAGCATTTCCATTATTATTTAGAAATTATGGAGGCTTGCAATAGAACATCAGGATTCGGCAATAAAATTAAGGTGGTTTTTGGTAGCCCTGCATTTCTAGACCAAGACATTCGCCCAGCTTTGGAGCGTAGATTTTTGCAGCATAAAACAAAAGCCCCAGCTAAATTTAAGCTAAAAGGCTATATTAATATCCAGCTGGTGCTCAGTGTGATATTGCTTACTGTAACAACTGCTTTTTGGTCTTATTTAGATGTTGTTGATGGAGTTTTAATTTCATTGTTCGTACTTATTACCCTAATTAATTGTGGAGCTTTATTAGAACAACGCAGATGGATATATTACCTCGAATGTGTGAGGCTCATCTTCCTTTTTGGATTTGTTTTCTACAAACTCGATTGGGTAGAATTGGTATTCCTGCCAACCATCATTCTTATTATTTTGGAGAGAACCTTTGCGTTGAGTAATTTGTACAGGAGCTACGTTTTGAGATATGAAGAAGTTTAATTTTAGCCATAGATACACAGATTATTTTAGATTTATAAGTATAAATTAATCTGTGCATCTGTGGCTAACTAAAATAATTTAACCAACCTAAACTAAACCTCTGCTTTGTTCGGTACAATTAATACCGGACAGGCAGATTTTCTTGCAACGTGCTCTGCAACACTGCCCATTAAGAAGTGGTTCAGGCCTGTTCGTCCATGAGTACCAATTACAATCAGATCAGCTTGCCATTCTTCCGATTGTTGTAAGATGCCATTTGTTGCCGTATCTAGAACAGATAAATAAGTAGTTTTTCTATCGTTACCAAATTTAGCTTCTATCTCTTTCAATAAAACATGACTGTTTTCGATACTATTATCGTACAGATCTACAATAGCAGGTGTAAAACCAAAGTCGGGATTTGCAATTGGCGGAGCTGGTTCTACAATGTTCAATAAAGCCACTTCTGCACTGTACAGAGCAGCCATTTCATATCCAGTTTTTGCAGCTTTTTCTGAGCAGGTGCTATTATCTACTGCAATCAAAATTCTTTTAAAATTCATGGCGTTATCTTTTTGTTTCCTCTAAGTAACAAATTATAGGCTATAAAGTTTCTCACAATTGGGCATAAAATAGACTGATTTTTATCACATATTTCGCTTATTTTTATCGCAACTCATTTTTTAATCATGGAAAAATATCACGTTTGTCGCATTACTGTAGCACCTCTTAGAAAAGAACCTTCTGATAGGAGCGAAATTGTTTCGCAATTGCTTTTCGGTGATAGAGTAGTTATGTTAGAAAAAACCGAAAAATGGTGTTTGGTAAAAACGCATCACGATAATTATGAAGCTTGGATGGATCATAAACAATTGCAACAAGTTACTGCTTTGCAATACAATGATGAACAAAGTTATAAGTACGTAACTACAGTGAACTTTGATAATAGGTTGGTTGATGATAAAGGAGAGATTTACTATTTAAGTCCAGGGAGTACTTTGCCATTTTACCAAGATGGTTACTGCTACTTGGGAGAACAAAGGTTTGAAGTGAAAACAGCACCAATAGTGCCTAATTCATCAGATTTCGCAGTAAAAGTAGAGGGAACTGCTAGGTTCTTCTTAAATGCACCTTATTTATGGGGAGGCCGTACCTTTTTCGGTATCGACTGTTCAGGTTTTGTTCAAGCAGTCTATAAATTGTTAGGTTTAAGTTTACGTAGAGATGCCTCTCAGCAGGTAGAACAGGGGGATTTGGTAGATTTCTTAGCTTCTGCAAGACTAGGAGATTTAGCTTTTTTTGATAACGAAGAAGGAAAAATCACTCACGTAGGTTTAATGCTAAGTAATGACAAGATCATTCATGCTGCCGGTAAGGTGCGTATAGATCCAATAGATAACCAAGGAATTTATAATCTAGAATTAGATAGATATACGCACAAATTACGAGTGATTAAGAGATTTATTTAGGTAATAGGTATTAGGTTTTCAATTAGAATTCAAAAAAACTAAATCCTAATACCTAGCCACTAATAAAGTTCTTTCATTAGCTTATCAAAGTTCTCTTTCAATTCTGCAAGTTCGGTTTCCAATTTAGCCACTCTTTCTTCCAATGCTGAGTTAGACCTTGTGGGAGTTTCCTCCGTAGCAAAATCTTCTTCTGTAAATTCTACATCGCCGCTAAAAAGGTGTGCATAACGTTGCTCTTTTTGACCAGGGCGTTTTGGCAATTGTTTGATATAGCCTTCTTCTGCAAGTTTTTCTAGCGTTTGGTTCACTTCTTCTAAAGTTTCAAACTCATGCAATCTGCCAGAGTTGGTATTGATTTCTCCGGGAGTTTGTGGTCCGCGAAGAAACAATAGGCACATCACTGCAACTTCCGAAGGCAAAAGAGGATAAACAATAGCAAAATTATGTTTGTACTTTGTAGCTCTGCTAGAACCTCCAGTAGCGGTAGACATCAAGCCACCTATTTTTAAGGAATTGAGTGCAGCACCAATGGCTTCTTCATCATAATTAACCACAGGTTTTCTCGAAGTTTTTTGGTTACAAGCAGCAACCAAACCGTTCATGGTCATTGGGTAATAATCTGGAGTAGTTTTTGCTTTTTCCATTAAGGAACCTAAAACTCTAATTTGTTCTGGGCTAAGTACAGGTATTTTTATTTCGTTGTCCATAAAGTTCGAAAGGTATTTTCCCAAACTTAGATAAATTCCTTTTGATGTACAACGTTGAATTTAGAATGGAGGATTATTTCCAACTTATTACTTAAAAACCATAGCAGCTACGTGCTCTTAATTTTCTCATATCTCTTGGGGCAAAATTAATGCCTACAGAAAACTCGTGACTACCATAGTTGTAATACTGAAGTTTGTTTAAAGAGTAATCGTAAGAGTAACCAACTCTCAAGTTATCGGTAGCAAAGAGTTCTACCATCATACCTAATGCGTTTTTCTTGGTAAGGTTGTTTTCTAGATGTTTTTTACTGTATATAGGAACAGTAGTTCTGTAAAAGCCACCTATCCATACCCTTTCTTTAAGCAGAAAAAAAGTATTAACATCGAGAGAGGTTGGACCTTTTATATCGTCTTTCAATAAAATAATGGGTTTTAAGGCCAATCCGTAAGTAATGGGTACTAACGCTCCAGCAGTTAAAAATAGATGTGGTTGCGGAACCGGAACAAAGAGGTTGTTGCTGTTTTTTTTTGCAGTCCAGCTTGCGATTAGGTTGCTTGCAGAAAGTCCGACGAAATATTTTTCGTTAGCATAGAAAATGCCCACTCTAGCATCGGGAAAAATCTTGTTTCGCATATCTGTAGAGATAATCTCATCATCAGGATCTATGCTGTTTAACTGGTTACCATCAAGGCCAAGCTGCATTGCACCAACTGCTAATCCGAAAGAAAGTTTGGCGTTTTCATCGTATCCTAATTGAACTTTATAGGCATAGTTAGCGTAGGCAGAAAGTTGTTTTTGAGCACCCGTTTTATCGTTTGAAGCGATAAACCCTAGACCAACATCTCCATCATGGTCTATAGTACCATCTACAGCTATAGACATTGTTGTAGGGGCGCCTTTAACACCTGCCCATTGTGCTCTGTAAAAAGCTTGTATATAAATATCCTTTTTGTAGCCAGTATAGGCGGGGTTAATGTGGATGGTATTGAAAATGTACTGCGTAAACTGACTGTCTTGCTGTGCATTTGAATTACATACAATTCCAATAGATGCCAGAATTAAAATTACGGTTCTTTTCATCATTGTTTGCTCCTTAATAAAGTGACATAACCTTTATATACCTCCCATTTATCGCCTATTTTCAGCTTTAATAAATAGAAATAAGTTCCTTCGTTAAGCTTTCGTCCGGTCCACTCATTCTGATAGCCTTTCTTGAAAAATACAGTTCCTCCCCATCTGTTAAGGATGGTAATTTCATTTTCAAATAATTCTATTCCTGGTATCTCGAACGTGTCATTTTTACCATCTCCGTTCGGTGTAAATACGTTAGGAATAATAATACCTTCCACTGCAGTTTTAGTTGTGGAAACATTGTTTTCAATATTTGGATCCATCTGATCGGCCAAAACTTTTGCGGTGTTGCGGATAAGACCTGCTTTAAGTGCCTTCGTTTTTATCTTTAGTTTAGCAGATTCTCCATTTTCCAGCGCATCAATTTCCCAAAGAACGGTTCTGTTTGCAGAGCTGTATGTTGCATTGCTACCAGCACTAGTAGTGAGCTGCCGAAATTCAACCTCTGGAGGCAACTCATCCGTAACTTTAATATGGGTTGCCTTATCGGTCCCATTATTTTTTACAATTATGGTATAATCGAACAACTCATTAAGTGTTAAGGCTCTGTTTTCCGACGTTTTGCTGATCATCATATCCGCTCTTAATACAGTAGGAGAGCTTTGCGTAATCACAATAATTGCTGGTGATTTATTAGAAGTACAGCCATCGGTATTATAGGAAATTACGGTATAAGTTCCAGCAAGGGATACGATCAATTCTTCACCAATGGCGCCGCTCATCAGTTGATTGTCTTTAAACCATTGATAGCTTGATGCATTAACAGAATTAGCTCGCAATTTTAAAGAAGCCCCCTGGGGGAGATTTATCGTTTGCGGACTAGAAGATTGCGCAAAGCATATCGTTGCGCAAAGCAACAGCATACTTGACACAAAATTTATTCTCCTGTTAAACATTAAACAAGTATTAGTTTATAACTGTTGGAGTTATAGTTGGCGTTGTTGGCGCAGCATTAATTGTTATTGTTGTTGCTGTTGATTTAACTGGGGCGTTAGCTATTGAAATTAACCTGCCTGTAGGGATTGAATATTTGCCGGTTGCAACAAAATAGTGTGGGCCTACTGATGTTTCTGTTAGTAGGTAAGGGTTTACGCCCGTTGCGGATGCGGTTATTGCGGTAATGTCTCCTGCTGATGAAGCGGTTTTATACCAGTTTGCAAGATCAAAAGTAATCTCTGAAGGCAGGGTAGGTGAGCCTGCAACAAGAGTAGCTGTTGCTTTTAACGTTGTTCTATTGGCAGCACTAACATTTGTACAATACGTTGTTGAGCTACCCGCATCTGCTGCAACTGTTACATTGAAGTCAGGAAGCACAAAAATGTCAATATCAGTTGTTGCATCAACATCAGACCAACATCCACTAGCATTTTTCACCAGAACCCTTAGTTTGTATAATCCAGCAGTTGTGAAAGTTTGGGTCAAGGTAGAAGTTGTTTGTCCGGCTATAGTTTCATTTGTTGTGCCATCAGCTTTAGATACATAAATCCATTTGTATTCATCGAACGTGCCGCCAGCATTAATTGTTACTGTTTGGTTTTTATAGGCGTAATAATTAGCTGCAAACGTAAGTTGTGCAAAAAATAGAAACAACGCTACCAGCGCTATTTTTCTTAAGATTGTAATAGTTGTTTTCATTTTTTTAGGTTTAAAAATTAAAATTTAGTCTGCTTTTTTAATATGTATTAGAAGTTATTGGCGGGGTATGTGGTTTTTGAAGTATTATAATGGTAGCAACTCCACTTTGTAATTGAGAGCAATGTGTAGCGCTACTATCTTCCACACTTATTAAACTATATGTAAATGTTCCTGTTGAACTTGTTGAAATTGAAACGGTTGCTATACCCGACGCATTTGAGGTAACTGTTTGCATACTTCCTGTGCCTATTTTATAACTAAATGTATAGGGTGCAGTACCACCACTTCCAGTAAACGTAATGGATGGGGCAGTCGCATCTTGACATACAGAAGTAGTTCCTGAAATTGTAGCAGCAGGTAAGGGATTTACATTGACTTTCATAGGAACCCGCTCCGAATCGGCTGTGCATCCAGTTTTAGCGGTAGCTACGTAGTATGTGGTCGTAGTTGTTAAATTGCCTGTTGTATAGGTAGCTCCAATAGTTGCTGTTCCGCCAGAAGCAACGGTGTACCAATGTAATTCGTTATCAGAAGCAGGTGCCACTGGACTAAGTGTTGTAGAACTACCAGAACATATAGTCGGATTTTGCGAAGAAAGACTACTAAATGTTGGTTTTGCTGGTGTTCTTTGGACTTCATGCAGGTGTAAAGAACCTAAAACACTGGCTAGAGAACTTGTAGAAATTTCAATTCTATCAAAAATACCTGAGGGAACAAATGAACCTGTATAACGATTGCCACCACCCAGAAATAATAAATCTAGAGAAAGTATTGAGCTAAAAGCGATTGGACTCCCAACTTGTGTGGGACCATTGTATGCCGTAAGTGTTATTCCGTCAAAAAGGCCAAGCGTTAATAGCCCTGGTGGAACTGAAAAAGTTACCGTAGCCGCATCGTTAGCGCTTGATTGACTAGAAAAATAGACTTTTTGTTTAATTGAAGCTGCTACACCTAAAAGGCCTACAGAAAGTGTAGAATAGGTTGATAAGTCATTGTCTATTGCATTGTTTGGTAAGTTTACGTTGCCGCCAATGGTAATACCGGTAACACTTGTAGAAGTAGCTAACGCTGGGCTGCATGCCGTTGAAGGTTGTTCATAATACCCATAGTAAATATGTATAGTGTTTGTTCCAAGTGCTATAGGTGAACTTAAAGTAACCTTGATGGAGTTAACACTAGATACAGGCGTAACCAATATATATTGATCGCCATTTGGCGCTGTTAGTATAGGTGTAGCGGTGGAGGTAACAAGGGTTCCTTCTGTTCCAGGGCTACCACCAACACCGCCCGAATAAGATTCGACGGTAAGCTCGTCGCCTAATAGTGCCGCAGTAACTTGTTTTAATTTAATGCATATTGTGCTATTAGCCGGTACGGTTGATGCAAAAATAAGTTGTTCCCAGGCTGTACTTACTCCAACCGTACTGTATGCGGTTAATATGGCGTAGTTGGTGTAATCTCCGTCTGTGGCGTCATCTGGTGTTGTTACAGAACTGAAATTTGGAAATGAATAAGTCTTTCCCGATCTGTTTGCTGTAGCGTAAGTTCTTCCTTGTCCCTTTACCTCTATTCCGAAAACCATTAACATTACCGTAAACAGTAGTGCTAAAAGTGGAATATGAGAGCGGTAAGTTTTCAAGAGCTTATGAGTGTTAAATAGGTTAAACTATACATCTGCGAATAGTTTTAAAGGACAAAAAAATGTCCTCTATCTATCGTATAACAAATTTATCTCAGATATCTAATTCTTTTTTGTTCATTATGTTCAATTTTTAGACTGCTTTTGATGTTTGAATAGCTTTTTGAGGGCAATATGGTTGGTGTTGTGTTGTGAATCTTGTTCATTTTGTTCATCATTAATTTAGTTGAATTATCTCTAATTGTTTATCTATTGGTTTGTTGGTAGTGGTTGTGTGTTGGTTTTTTAAAAGAAGGTGTTTTCCGTGGCTGAATTAGTTTAGATGTTAGGGCCTTAATTTCATCTTGCTGTTATCTGGAGCCTTAGCAAAAAACTTAGGAACTATAGACCTTAAACTTCAAGCTTCTTTACTTCTGTAAAACAAGAGTAAGTTTTCCTCAATTAAAATGCCCTACGTTATCGGGAACGTTTGCGCAAATATTTGCGCTTAAATAAAAGCTTTACTAGCATAAATTATGTAGAATTGTTTCGACCAAATGCTAGTAAAGGTGCTTTATGTTTCTTTATTAGCTCAGAAATAACTTGAAAAGCAGTATAAAGAAATGATTTTATCAAAAGATAATCTTAAACTAATTTCCACAGAAAATGTGGTTGTACCGAATGCAGTAATTTTTGAATTACCAGAGAAAGTTTTGCAGTTTGGAACAGGGGTATTGTTACGTGGATTGCCAGATTATTTCATAGATAAAGCAAATCGTGAAGGTGTTTTCAATGGTCGCGTTGCAGTAGTGAAATCTACAGGTGGCAGTACTTCGGAATTCGACCAGCAAGACGCACTTTATACAATTTGTGTTCGTGGTATCGAAAACGGGCAATCAGTTTCAGAAAATATCATTTCATCAGCTATTAGTAGAGTAATTGCAGCCGAAAAAGATTGGCAGGCGATCTTAGATATTGCTAAATCGGCAGAGCTACAGATTGTGGTTTCTAACACTACCGAAGTAGGTATTCAGTATATAGAGGAGAGCATCAGCGATAATCCACCTTCGTCATTTCCTGCAAAATTATTAGTTGTGCTTTACGAACGTTTCAAAGCTTTTAATGGTGATAACAATAAAGGTTTGGTAATTGTGGCTACCGAGTTAATTCCAGATAACGGAACTAAGTTGGGCGAAATTGTTCTAAAACTAGCGCACTACAATAAACTAGAAGCAAACTTTATCGCTTGGTTAGCACAAGCAAATACTTTCTGTAATTCATTGGTAGATAGGATTGTGCCAGGTAAACCTGATACTGAGACTTTTGCAGCTTTGCAAGATGAACTAGGTTACGAAGATGCATTGTTGTCAATGACAGAGCCTTATCGACTTTGGGCAATAGAAGGTGGCAAGCAGGTGGCTGATGTACTTTCATTTGCTACGGTTGACCAAGGCGTGATCATCGCTGAAGACATCGAGATTTACAGAGAACTTAAAGTACGCTTGTTAAATGGTACACATACTTTGAGCTCGGGTATTGCCTTCCTTTTAGGAATAGATACCGTAAAAAATGCCATGACTAACGAGTTGATGACAAACTACATCGAAACGCTAATGGCTACAGAAATTGGTCCTGCAATTCCTTATGAGGTGGATAAAAAACAAAGTGATGCTTTTGCAAATGCGGTAAAAGATCGTTTTGCCAATCCATCTATCGAACACTTTTGGACAAGCATTGCGTTTCAATATACAATGAAGATGAAAATCCGTATCCTTCCATTGCTATTGAATTACTATAAAATATTTAATCAAGTTCCTGCACATATCGCTTTAGGTTTTGCAGCATACTTGACATTCTCTCGCATTCAGAGAGAAGAGAACGGTCTATATTTTGGTTTGGATAATGGTGCGAGTTATCGGTTAAACGATGACTCTGCACCTTATTTATTTGACAAATACAGTCAGAACCAAGATGATTTTGTAGATGAAGTTTTAGCGGATAGAGCTTTCTGGGGAGCAGATTTAACGCAGTTAAGTGGATTTATTCCAGCGGTGAAAGAACAATATCAAGCTATAATAGAAGAAGGAATAGAAGCGACGCTGTCTAAATTATTGTCGGTACAGCTTAAAGAAATATAATGAACTCCATCTAACCGATGAGAGAATAATATACTTAGATGAAACAACAAGTTTTAAAAGTACACCCAAAAGATAATGTTTTGGTGGCATTAACTGATCTTAAAGCGGGTCAGTTGGTAAGTTATCAAGGTGCAAATTATCAATTGGTAGATGATGTAGATGCCAAGCATAAATTCTATACACAAGATATGCAGGCAGGGGATGAAGTGTACATGTATGGCACTTTGGTGGGTAAAATCCAGTTTCCAGTAAAGTTGGGAATTAGAATGACCACCGATAACCTAAAACATGCGGCAGCTCCTTATGAGTATCGTCCCTATCATTACGAATGGCATGCGCCAGATGTATCTAAGTTTGAAGGAAGAACTTTCAATGGCTACCACCGTGCGGATGGCAAAGTGGGTACGGCCAATTACTGGTTGTTTATTCCAACAGTTTTCTGTGAAAATAGAAACCTAGATGTGATCCGCGAAGCGTTGCATAATGAGCTAGGTTATGCAGTAACTGCGAAATACAAAAACTATACGCATCATTTAATTGAAGCTTATAAAAACGGAACAGATATTTCTTCATTAGATGCACCTTTAGCATTTGATGGCGTAAGAAATGAACGTTTGTTTAAAAATATAGATGGAATTAAATTTCTAAACCATCAAGGTGGATGTGGTGGCATCAGACAAGACGCAGCCGTTTTGAGTAAATTGTTGGCGGCTTATGCCGACCATCCAAATGTAGCCGGAGTTACAGTATTGAGCTTGGGATGTCAGAATTTGCAAGTGCACGATTTTACAGCCGACTTAAAAGAGCGTAATCCTAATTTCGATAAACCACTTTACATTTTTGAGCAACAACAATCGCAAAGCGAAGAAAATATGATTGCTTTGGCAATTAAAAAAACCTTCGAAGGCTTAGTGGAAGCCAATAAAATTGAAAGAGCGCCAGCGCCATTGAGTAAGATGAATTTGGGAGTAAAATGTGGTGGTAGCGATGGTTTTAGTGGTATTTCTGCAAATCCAGCAGTAGGTTATTGCTCTGACTTACTCGTAGCTTTAGGTGGAACAGTTTTATTAGCTGAATTCCCCGAACTATGTGGTGCAGAGCAAAACATGATTGACAGAACGATTGAAGAAAAATCAGCCAAGAAATTCATGAAATTAATGGGAGCTTACAGTGAAGCTGCTGAAAATGCAGGTTCTGGTTTCCATATGAACCCGTCCCCAGGTAATATTAAAGACGGCTTAATTACCGACGCCATCAAAAGCAATGGTGCTGCTAAAAAAGGTGGTACTTCGCCAATTGTAGATGTTTTAGATTATACAGAGCCATCTGTAAAACCCGGCTTAAACTTGGTATGTACACCAGGTAATGATGTGGAAGCTACTACAGGAAAAGCCGCAAGTGGTGCTACTTTAATCTTATTTACTACTGGATTAGGTACGCCTACTGGAAACCCTGTTTGTCCGGTAATTAAGGTAGCAACCAACAATGCTTTAACCAAGCGTATGGGCGATATTATTGATATCAATACTGGACCAGTAATAGAAGGAGAGAAAACCATTGAGGAAATGGGGGAAGATATTTTGGATTATTGTATTAGAGCTGCAAGTGGTGAAGTAATACCGAAAGCAGTATTATTAAACCAAGATGATTTTATCCCATGGAAAAGAGGGGTATCTTTATAGCTCGTGTCATCCTGAGCTTGTCGAAGGATATAAATTAAAAGCCAAAAACCATCTGTCATTAAAATGAGGATCAAACCAAAACCTCTAATGATGGACCAAAATATAGAAAATGAAACAAATACAAGCAGTACACTCAGAAGATTTCAAGAGTTACGACACCGAAAAAATCAGAGAAAGATTTTTATTGGACGACTTGAAAGCCACAGACAAAGCAAATTTTGTCTATTCACACTACGACAGGATGATCACAGGATTAATCACGCCAGTAAACAGCGTAGTAGATTTAGGTAATTACGATATTTTACGTGCCGATTATTTCTTAGAAAGAAGAGAATTGGGCATCATCAATGTTGGTGGTGCAGGTACAATTGTTGCCGATGGAACTAGCTACGATTTAAACAAGAAAGATTGCTTGTACTTAGGTAAAGGTGTAAAAGAGGTGAAGTTTAGTAGTAAAGATGGCAGTAATCCTGCTGTTTTTTATGCACTTTCAGCACCAGCACATACAACTTATCCAACCACGTTTGCTAGTCATGCAGATGTTTTTTCTGCAGATTTAGGTGCTGTAGAAACTGCAAACCAGCGTACCATTTCTCGTTACATCCACAAAGACGGCATTCAAAGCTGTCAGTTGGTTATGGGTTTAACTTCGCTAGCAAACGGTTCTATTTGGAACACTATTCCTCCTCATACACATGACAGAAGAATGGAAGTTTATTTCTATTTCGATGTAGAGGCAGACCAAAGAGTAATCCATTTTATGGGACAACCTCAGCAAACTCGTCATATTGTAATGGCTAACCTCGAAGCTGTTTTATCGCCATCTTGGAGTATTCACTCTGGTGCTGGTACCAAGAACTACAGCTTTATTTGGGGTATGGCTGGCGAGAACTTGGATTATGCAGATATGGACACATTTGCCGTAGGAGAATTAAGATAAGAAGTAATTAACCACAAAGACACAAAGAGCACTAAGAAATAAGCAAGCCTTTGTATACTTCGTGTCTTTGTGGTGAAAATATAAAATAAACTAACCTATTTCGTCATTGCGAGCATAGCGAAGCAATCTTAAAGCGAATAGAATAATTGAATTGACCATAAAGAACGTAAGAAATAAGTAAGCCTTTGCGTACTTAGTGCCTTTGTGGTAAACACATAAAACATAAAATGGAACAATCATTTTCATTAAAAGATAAAGTTATCGTTGTAACAGGCGGTACAGGAATATTAGGACTTTCATTCATCAACGCTATTGTTGAAGCTGGTGGTACGGTAGGTATTTTAGGTAGAAACGAACAAGTAGCAAATGAAAGAGCAGATGCAATTAACAAAGCTGGTGGTAAAGCCATAGCCCTAATTGCTGATGCGATGAACGAAGAACAGTTAATAGCTGCTCGTGAAAAAGTATTAGCTGCATACGGAAAAATAGATGGACTAGTAAACGCAGCAGGCGGTAACATGCCTGATGGTGTTTTACAACCAGAGCAAAATATCTTCGAAATGAAGATGGATGGGATGAAGACCGTGTTAGACCTTAACCTTTGGGGAACTTTAATTCCTACACAGGTTTTCGGTAAAGCCATTGCAGAAACGGGAAGAGGAAGTATCGTGAACATTTCATCGATGAATTCTAAAAGAGCAATTACCAAAGTATTAGGTTACAACATGGGTAAAGCTGCTGTAGATTGCTATACACAATGGTTTGCGGTAGAATTGGCTAACCGTTACGGCGATAAAATTAGAATGAATGCATTAGCCCCAGGTTTCTTTTTAACAGAGCAAAACCGTAATCTATTAACCACTGCCGATGGTGGTTTTACACCAAGAGGTCAGTCGGTAATTAACCAAACCCCATTTAAACGTTTCGGTAACCCTGATGAATTAAAAGGTGCTTTAGTTTGGTTGTTAAGTGATGCTTCGCAATTTGTAACCGGAGCAATGATTTGTGTAGATGGCGGCTTCTCTATTTTCGGAGGAGTATAAACAGGTTACGAGTTATAGGCCCAATGAACAAATGACCAATGAACTAATAAACATCAAGAAGTATAAATGAAAAAGTTTTTAGACGAGAATTTTCTATTGCAAACGGAGACAGCACGTACTTTGTATCACGATTATGCAAAGCACATGCCTATTATTGATTACCACAATCACTTAATTCCGGAGCAAATAGCAGAGGATAAGCAGTTCGAGAATATTACTCAGGTTTGGCTATATGGCGACCATTATAAATGGCGTGCTATGCGTACTTTCGGTGTAGATGAATACTACATTACAGGCGGTGCATCTGACTGGGAAAAGTTTGAGAAATGGGCAGAAACAGTTCCTTATACTTTAAGAAATCCATTGTATCATTGGACGCACTTAGAATTACAACGTTATTTCGATGTTCACGATTTGCTTTCGCCGTCAACAGCAAAGAAAATTTGGGACGAATGTAATGCCAAACTTCAAACCAAAGAATACAGCGTTTTAGGTTTGTTGAAAAAGATGAACGTTAAAACTTTGTGTACTACAGATGACCCTTTGGATAATTTGGAATTTCACCAAAAAATTAAAGCAAGCGGTATCGATTTAGTAGTTCTACCTGCATTTAGACCAGACAAAGCGATGAACGCTGATGATGTTGCAGGTTTAAATCAATATGTAGATAAATTGGCTGCGATAGTGGAGAAGCCAATTACCAACTACCAAGAATACTTAGCTGCGTTAAAGTCTCGTCACGATTTCTTTGTAGAAAATGGTGCATCAGTTTCTGATCACGGTTTAGAGCAAATTTACGCTGAAGATTATACCGAAGAGGAGGTAGCTCAAGTCTTCATTAAGATAAGAAAGGGAGAAGCCATTACTCAAGAAGAAAACCTGAAATTCAAATCGGCTATGCTATTTCAATTTGCCCTTTGGGATCACGAAAGAGGATGGGTACAGCAATATCACTTAGGAGCTATCCGTAACAACAACGACCGTTTATTGTCGTCATTAGGTCCAGATACAGGTTTTGATTCAATTGGGGATTTTTCTCAAGGCAGACAACTTGCTAAATTCCTTAATAAATTAGATGCTGGTAATCAATTGGCAAAGACCATTTTATACAACTTAAATCCAGCAGATAATGAATTGATGGCAACCATGATTGGTAACTATCAGGATGGTACCGTAGCAGGAAAAGTGCAATGGGGGTCTGGGTGGTGGTTCTTAGACCAAAAGCAGGGAATGATAAACCAAATCAATGCATTATCTAATTTAGGTTTGTTAAGCCAGTTTGTGGGTATGTTAACCGACTCTAGAAGCTTCCTTTCATTCCCTAGACATGAGTACTTCCGTCGTATTTTATGTGACCTATTTGGTACGGATATAGAGAATGGAGAAATCCCGAACGATATAAAATTGGTTAGCCAATTAGTTGAAAATATTTGTTATAACAACGCAAAAGCCTATTTTAGCTTTTAAATGAAGAATTCGCAGTCAATTCTCTGTTGATCGCACCTTTATCATTGTTAAATACAAATATAAACGAATGAAACCATCATGATTTATAATAAAACAATAACTAAGTAAATCATGATCGCTTCATCACAATTAAACAACAAATTAATAACCAAATGAAAGTTTTAAGTTTTGGGGAATTACTGCTGCGCATCTGTCCGGATACCGATGGACAATGGCTAGCAGATAATGAACTACCTTTTTATGTTGGAGGCGCAGAATTGAACGTGGCTACAGCATTGGCACTTTGGGAAGTCCCATCGGCCTATTTTTCGGCGCTGCCAGATAATTTTATGTCAGAGCAAATCATCAACTACGTTAACAAATGCAATATCGACTCGTCGAGAATGCAGCTAAGTGGCGATAGATTAGGTTTGTATTATCTGCCAAAAGGTAAAGACCTCAAAAACGCAGGTGTAATTTACGATAGAGCCAATTCTTCTTTCGCTAGTATTAAACCTGGAACTTTAAACTGGGATGAGATTTTTCAAGATGTTTCTTGGTTCCATTTCAGTACCATTTGTCCTGCTCTAAACCAGGATGCTGCCGATTTATGTTTGGAAGCCGTTAAAGCTGCAGAAGAAAGAGGTATTACAATTTCTATTGACTTGAATTACAGAGCAAAACTTTGGAAGTACGGTAAACAACCTATTGATATCGTTCCTGCATTGGTAAAATACGCAGATTTGGTGATGGGTAACGTTTGGGCTGCAGAGCAGATGTTAGGTATTCCTGTGGCTGCTGATATCCACGAAGTGGGCACTAAGGAGAATTACTTGAAACATGCCGAAACTACGTCTAAAGAAATTATTGAAAAGTTTCCTAAATGCAAGCACGTAGCCAATACATTTAGATTTGATTACAAAGCAGGTATTAGATATTACACTACTTTGTTTACTGTAAATCAATTATTTGTGTCTAAGGAATATCTTTCGGAGCAAATTTTAGATCGTGTTGGTAGTGGCGATTGCTACATGGGAGGCTTAATTTATGGCTTCTACAACCAGCACGAGCCTCAGCAAATTTTAGAATTTGCCACTGGCGCTGCCTACAACAAATTGTACATCCCTAGCGATTGTACTACTGCAACTGTTCAAGACGTTCACCAAACCATTGCCCAAAATGATTAAGAATAAAGAAACTGCTATACAAGCGATACAAAAACAAGGATTATTACCATTATTTTATTATGAAGATGCCCAAATCAGTCTAGAGATCATTAGAGCTTTATACAAAGGCGGCGTTCGTGTTTTCGAATATACCAACAGAGGTGCGGCAGCTTTAGACAATTTTAAGTTTATTAAGGAAGCATTAAAAACCGAGATGCAAGATTTGTTTTTCGGTATCGGTACCATTAAAACAGAAGAACAAGCAAAAGCATTTTTAGCTGCAGGTGCAGATTTTATTGTTTGTCCAATCGTCAATCCAGCGGTTGCAAAAGTTACACATGAAGCAGGTTTGCTTTGGATACCGGGTTGTATGACACCGACAGAAATTGATTTGGCGCAACAAAACCAAGTAGGTATCATTAAATTATTTCCTGCAAATGTATTGGGGCCAGATTTTCTATCCTCAATTAGAGAACTTTTCCAAGGGCAATTATTTGTGCCAACTGGTGGTGTAGAAATCGAAGAAAATAACATTTCTAACTGGTTTAAAGCTGGTGTTTGTGCTGTAGGAATGGGCAGTAAATTAGTAAGCAAGCAAATCATCGAGCAACGCGATTACGAGAAAATAGAAGCATTAACAAAAACAACTTTTGAAATTATTAATAAAGTAAGAAATAATTAACGCACTTGCTTTGCTAAGTTATTTTCTCTCCCCTCGGGGGAGAGATGCCGAAGGCAGAGAGGGGCACCCAAAAAACCAAATAACCAAAACCAAAAAGATATGAACCAAGTTAAACCAAGCAAATACAGATGGACCATTTGTGCGCTACTGTTTTTTGCTACCACTATTAACTACCTAGATAGGCAGGTACTTTCACTAACCTGGAAGGATTTTATTAGTCCAGAATTTCATTGGACAAATAATGATTATGGAAATATTACAGCCTTGTTTTCTATTTTCTATGCGGTAAGTATGCTGTTGGCTGGTCGTTTCGTAGATTGGATGGATACCAAAAAAGGCTTTTTATGGGCTATTGGTATTTGGTCTGTAGGGGCAGTGTTACATGCTTTTTGTGGTATTGCAACTTCTGGTATCATTACAGGAAACTGGTTTGTAGGTTTTGAAGGTGCTAAACATGCTATTGAGCAAGTCAATGATGTGGCCTTGATTATCAATGTAAGTGTAACCCTGTTCATCTTTGCTCGTTTTGTATTAGCAGTGGGAGAGGCAGGTAACTTTCCAGCCGCAATTAAAGCTACAGCAGAATATTTTCCTAAAAAAGACAGGGCATTAGCCACCAGTATTTTTAATGCAGGTGCTACTATTGGTGCTTTGGCGGCTCCTTTAAGTATTCCGGTAATTGCAAAATATTATGGCTGGGAGATGTCATTTATCATCATTGGTGCTTTAGGTTTTGTGTGGATGGGATTTTGGGTGTTTTATTACAAAAAACCTGACGCCAATTCAAAAGTAAACGCAGAAGAATTAGCCTACATTAATCAGGATGAGGAATTGCAAGTTCAAGTAGAAGCTTTGCCTACAGATGAAAAGAGTTTGTCATTTTCTAAAGCTTTCAGCTATAAGCAAACTTGGGCATTCGTTTTTGGTAAGTTTATGACCGATGGCGTTTGGTGGTTCTATTTATTTTGGATGCCAGCTTATTTATCAGAGGTGTATAATATCAAATCATCTGACACAGAAGGACAACTAGCTATTTTTGTATTGTACGCAATAACTTTACTGTCAATTTTTGGTGGTTGGTTGCCAACTTTCTTTGTAGATAAGAAGAAAATGAATCCTTATGAAGGCCGTATGAAAGCGATGCTTATTTTTGCATTCTTCCCATTATTGGCTTTGCTAACACAACCTTTAGGCCATATCTCATATTGGATCCCAGTAATTATCATAGGTGTCGCCGGAGCAGCACATCAATCTTGGTCGGCAAATATATTTTCTACTATAGGTGATAGTTTCCCTAAAAAGGCAATTGCAACCATTACGGGTATTGGCGGTTTAGCGGGAGGTGTCGGTGCCACAATTATCAATAAATCTTCTGGTGTATTGTTCGATTATTCTGCTCAAACGCAAATGAAATTCATGGGTTTTCAAGGGATAGAAGCGGGTTATTTCATTATCTTCTCATTTTGTGCAGTAGCTTATTTAATCGCTTGGGTAGTGATGAAATCATTGGTGCCTAAAATGGAAGTTATAAAGCTTTAACGATAAAATATATCCTCTCTTTAAATCGGAGAGGATATATTATTAAATATAAAATCTAGTAAATCTATAAACTAAGTAATAAATCAAACAAAAATGTCACTAAACCTAGAAAATCTGTTTCCTGCGGAAGCAGACATCCCTGCAGCGTATGCACTGGATGGGCCTCTAGACCAACGAAGCTACTTGTCTAATGGCGATATGCTCACTTGGTCGGGAGATGTACACACTGTGCTTTCCCCAATTTGTATTAAAACCGCTAAAGGCTTAGAACGAAAGTTAATTGGCACTTATCCTCTTTGTGGAGAGAAGGAAGCTCAAATAGCTTTAGATGCTGCTGTAGCTGCTTATAACAATGGAAGAGGTGAGTGGCCAACCATGAGCGTTGCGCAACGTATTGAATGTGTAGAGAAATTCACTCGTGATATCATCGAGAAGAAGGAGGAAGTGGTGAAGTTGATCATGTGGGAAATTGGCAAAACCTATGGCGATTCGATCAAAGAATTCGACAGAACCATCGAATATATCAACGCCACAATTGATGCGCTAAAAGATATCGATAGACAATCTGCTGGTTTTACCATTGAACAAGGCATTGTTGCGCAAATTCGTCGTTCTCCATTAGGAGTCGTGTTATGTATGGGTCCGTTTAATTATCCGTTAAACGAAACCTTTACTACGCTAATCCCTGCTTTAATTATGGGAAACACCATTTTGTTTAAACCACCTAAGCATGGTACTTTATTGTTTTATCCTTTATTACAAGCTTTTAGAGATAACTTTCCTAAAGGTGTGGTCAATACGATTTATGGTCGTGGCAATAAGATTATCCCAGGCTTAATGGAATCGGGTAAAATCAATGTGCTTACTTTAATTGGCTCTAGCAAGGTCGCTAACGAATTGAAGAAAATGCACCCTAAAGTAAATCGCTTGCGTGCTATTTTAGGTTTAGATGCTAAAAATGCTGCCATCATCACGGCCAATGCAGATTTAAGTTTGGCAGTAAAAGAAACCGTGTTAGGTGCTTTGTCGTTCAACGGACAGCGTTGTACAGCCTTGAAGGTTATATTTGTACACAAAAAGCAGGTAGATAAATTCGTAAAAGAACTATCGGAAGAAATAGCAAAGCTTAAATATGGTATGCCTTGGGAAGATGGTGTTTCATTAACTCCACTTCCAGAGCCGCAAAAGCCAGCCTATTTGAAAGAGGTAATTGATGATGCCATAGCAAAAGGTGCTCAGGTAGTTAATAAAAATGGTGGGCAAACTAAAGAGTCATTTGTTTATCCAGCGGTTGTTTTTCCGGTAACTAAAGAAATGAAGTTATATACTGAAGAACAATTTGGACCTGTAATTCCAGTAGTGACATTCGATGATATAGAAGAACCCATCAATTATTTAATCGAGTCAACGCATGGACAGCAGGTGAGTATCTTTAGTAATGATAATGAGGAAATCGCAGCCTTGATTGATCCGATTGTAAACCAAGTTAGCCGCGTAAATATCAACTGCCAATGTCAACGTGGACCAGATGTTTTTCCATTTACGGGAAGAAAAGACAGTGCTGAAGGAACCTTATCGGTAGTAGATGCACTGAGGGCCTTCTCAATTAGGTCTTTAGTAGCAACAAAATTGAATGATAACAATAAGCGTTTGCTCAATGAAATTATCGACGGACATAACTCGAATTTCTTGAGTACCAAATATTTGTTTTAGAATTTGATAACCGAACAGCATTTAAATTATGATCATGTTTTACTAAAGAAAATATTATTGTGATTTTTTTTAATAAAAGTTCGGAATATTAAAAAAATAGTTTTACATTTGGGCTTACCCTTTCGGGGGTATGTTTTTCATAGGTAGATGTAGGGTCAGGAACTTGTTTCTTGGCCCTTTTTTTATTTAGCAACTTTAACCTTGCTTTAATGTAGTTTAAACATCGAAATTGAGCTAATTGGCAAGCCTCATCATTACCTTTCGTTTAGTGATAAAAAGTAAAAATCATCTTTTTTTATAAATTATTTGAATGAATGATTTTAATTCCTATATTTGCACCTCATTAGAACAAAGGACGATTCCGTAGCTCAGCTGGTAGAGCATTACACTTTTAATGTAGTGGTCCTGGGTTCGAATCCCAGCGGGATCACAGAAATGACTATCAAAACGTATAAAACCCTGCAATCGCACGATTAGCAGGGTTTTTGCTTTTTGGGGAATGCCAAAACATGCATGGTTTCCCATAAAAAAAGTGAGCGATTAGGTGAGTCACCTTAAAGCTCTCCCCAACTCACCGAATACAACCTATACATTTATTGTACGGGATGTTACGAACTGAACATCTTGTGCACCTTAGACTGCAATGCTAAATTTGTATCGTCGATATCTGCTGATTTTTATCTGCGATACAGCCCTTGTCCGAAAATCGGTCTGGGGTTGTTAATCTTTAATCATTGGATTATGAAAACTAATTTTAGCCTGCTTTTCTATATGAAAAGGCAAAAGAACTATTCAGCGGGCGCAGCCCCTATCTATCTCCGTATCACGGTAAAGGGCAAACGCTCGGAACTTGCCACGGGCAGGTCATTAGAGCCGGGACGCTGGAATAGCAGATCAGGCCGGGCCATCGGTACGAAAGAGGAATACAGGGTGTTCAACACCCATCTGGACCAGTTACAAAACCAGGTCTATGATGCTTACAACAAAATTATCCAGTCAGGAAACGAAATTACCGCACAAGCTATCAAAGATATGATGATCGGCAAGGTCTGTAAAAAAGCCAGCCTTACGGAAGCGGTATCCGAACACAACGACAGAATGGAAACCTTGGTTGGTAAGGAATATGTAAGGGGTACACTTAACAGATATAAGGTGTTGAAGAACCATTTGGAAAGTTTTATCTCCATCCAATACGGCTCAGACGATATTGACGTTTCAAAGGTGGACATCGCCTTCTTCAATAATTTTGATTATTATCTGAGGAACAGATCCTGTGCGAACAACTATACCGTAAAGATGATCAAGAACCTTGGCAAGATCATCAATATCTGTTGTGAGAATGGAACTGCCGAAAGCAATCCCATTTCGTTATATAAAGGGCGGACCAAAACGGTGGACAGGAACTTTCTTACACAGGAGGAAATCCAGACCATACTGCAAAAGGGATTTGTGTCCGCAAGGTTGGATGCCATCAGGGACGTTTTCCTTTTCTGCTGCTTTACTGGACTGGCCTATGCCGATGTTCAGAAGTTAAAGGAAACGGATATCCGCAAGGGCATTGATGGCGAGCTGTGGATCATCAAGAACCGCCAAAAAACAAATGTGAGGTCTTCCATACCCTTACTTCCCAATGCGGTTCAGCTAATCGATAAATATGCTGACCATCCCATCTGCTCCAATCTGGGAACGGTATTTCCTGTGCCGAGCAACCAGAAGATGAACGAGTACCTAAAGGAGATAGCTGAACTGTGCGGTATCGAAAAGAAGCTGACCTCGCATATCGCCCGCCATACCTTTGCTACTACAGTTACCCTTTTAAACGGTGTGCCGATCGAAAGTGTCTCGAAAATGCTTGGGCATACCAATATAAGGACAACCCAGCACTATGCAAAGATATTGGACATGAAACTCAGCGAGGATATGGCCAACCTAAGGATAAGGCTTGCCGCCCAGTTTGGATAGTTAGTTTTAAAGGTATTGGAAATAAGAATTATAAACGCTAACTTTACCATGAGAGCGTTAATTTAGATGGGCGGCAGTAGTCTTCGGATTACTGCCGCTTTCTTTTTTAACTGTAAAACAACATCCTTTGTCAATCACCACGTAAGTTGGCTATAGTGCTTCCCTATTGACTGTCGTCAATATCCCACTAGGCTAACCCATGAACAATAGCTTGTGATATACTCCACCGTAGATACCAAAAGCGGGAACTGGTTTGGGCAAGAGCATTGGCGTTCCGCAGGCCGAAAAAGTGAGTGGGGATAATAAGCACAAAAAAGCAGATTGAATTAGCAAGGAAAGAGAGTACACAATTTTTTTATATATTCATTTCGTATCTTTAAGCCATGAAAACTTCCATGACGCATCTTCCAGAAAACAAACAAAAAGAAATAGGCGACATTCTTGAAATTATAAGGGAAGAGGCCAATCCTGTAAAGGTAATCTTGTTTGGTTAGCCATGCCACAGACAACTGGGTGGAAGAAGAGTATGTAGAGGATGGTGTTCGTTTTAGTTACATTAGCGATTATGACTTTCTGGTAGTGATTAAAAAGGGTGATGAAAAAGAACAGGCCATTATTAGCCATATAGAGAACCGTACCAACCATTTCAGTAATGTGGTAAGCCCCATTGTACATGATATTGATTATATCAACGAAGGCCTAAGATTTGGACAATATTTCTTTACCGATATTATTAACGAAGGTATTTTGTTGTTCGATACTAACCAATATACCTTTGATAAACCAAAAAAACTATCTTCTCTAGAAGAAAAACAAAAGGCACAAGGCTATTTTGATATCTGGTTTCCTAAGGGCTCAGAATTTCTAGACATTTCCTTAGATTGTTTGCACAAAAGCCGGCTAAGCATGGGAGCTTTTCAACTCCACCAAGCTACCGAATGCTTCTATAGTGCTGTTCTATTGGTTTTTACAGGCTATAAGCCCAAAACGCATAACCTGCAAAAACTGCGCAACTATGCCAAGCACATTTCGGTAGATTTATACCAAATTTTCCGTACACCTATATTGGATGAACACGAGTTCCATCTCTTTGATCTGCTAAAACGAGGATATATAGATGCAAGATACAAACTGGATTACATAATTACAGAAACGGAGTTAAAGGAACTGATCGATAAGGTGGAGGGAATGAAAGTGTTGGTGAAAAACCTATGTACCGAAAAGATTGCTTCCTATAAATAGACTACTATGGATTTAACACCAGCTAATTCCGAATATCAACAACTTATTGGACAAATTTCTACCACCTATAACGAAGGTAGAAATTGAGCTGCACAAGCGGTAAATACGCAATTAGTTGAAACTTATTGGGCAATAGGACGCTATATCGTAGAGTTTGAGCAGGGAGGTTCCAATAAAGCTAAATATGGAAAATCGTTGATAAATCATCTTGCCGAAGATTTATCTACAATGCATGGTAAGGGATTTAGTAGAAGTAACCTTATTTATATGAGGCTCTTTTATTGTCAAAATCGAGGAGGCATGAACGTGGTCTTCGGTTGTTCCTATGTCCGGATTCCAGTGAACCAGTAATTGTGAGCAGGGATAATATACATACTGTGTTAAAGTTCATTGCAGAGCGAAAGAATGGTATTGCCATTTGAGGAAAGTAAGCAAGCCCGGACATCCATCCGGACAATGCTATCATTATTAACTAACTATTTAAAAGAGGTTTTTAGTTTTTTACTTTCGCGAAAATAAAATTCCACACACAGCTATCTTAATCACAGAAATATGCTATTTATCCCTGATAAATAGCATATTTAAATCACGCTCAGACTCTACAAGATCAAGATCGTATTTGTTCAAAGCCTTTTTTAACGATGTCAAATCTGTAATATTTCCTAACTCCAAATCTATTTTACCGTTATAACCTGTCTCATCAAATACAGGTAAAGGACTAATGTTACTATTTGCATTGAGAGCAGACATAAGGTAGTCAAACGTTACGTTTTTCATAACAGACATAGGCCTAAAAAAATTATCTAGCTGCTCTCCACCTTTGGTAGCAATTTTATCTTTTACAGAAGTTCTTTTAAGCACTAGACACTTGGTCGATTTTTTCTCTAGAGTTGCTGTATAGTCCGTCATTTCATTGAGCATTTTCATCATACCTGCATATAATGTTTCTGCCTTTGAAACGGGGACAATAAATTCGATGCTATACATTTTATCCTGAAAATCTGTTTCTGGCAGCGTGTAATCTATTTCTAGATCCGAGTTGTTTTTTACAAGGTTAATTATTCTTTTATCACCAAAAGTGTCTCCGTTCCCTTCAAAAATCTGATACATAATGCCTTTGTAGATTTCCATTAGCGAAATATTGGTCATTTGCCGTCCATGAACTACATTACCTTCTCTATGAAACCAATTCCCAGACCCTATGGCTCTTACTTTTCCTTTAGTGAGCAGGCTGTAGCTCATTAAAGAAGTACCCTTTTCAAGGTCAAAGTTTTCTGAAAGCATAAACGGACGGCCACGATCCATCTGGATAACGGTCTGTAATGAAGATTTGTCTCCTTCAAGAATTTCACTTATCGCTTTTTCGGTTACCTGTTCAGCATCAGTAGTATTAATCAGCTTACCATCCTTGATCCATACAATATAAGGGACGCCAAAATGAGGGAACAATTTTTTGAATATTTCCCCATTGACGACTGAAGTTATATGATTATACTGCTTGTCTTGTTGAGATTTGAAAAAGTCCTCCACAAAAGAACGCTCTTGTGTCGTCACTGGCAATATTTTTATTTGGTTACCGAATTTTTCTTGCAACTTTTCCATATAAGGGAAATTCTTTAGACATGGACTGCACCAGGTAGCCCAAAAATCCAAGAGAATTAATTTATCCCGATCTTGTTTAAGGGTAGTTGTTTTTTGTGTGTAGTTTATCACTTCTAATGGAGTTTCCCAAACCTCTTCAGGGAGAGAGCCACCTATTTTTAAGGGTATCTGCTGAGCATGTACAACTATTGCTATAAGGCAAAAGATAAGGCAAATGCATCTCTTATTAAATTTCATTTTCATGATATTTAAATGTTATGTGTACGTAATTCCTGTTAAAATTGAAAATTATGCTAACCGACTATCTCTTATTTTGGGGCATTCCCGTCATTTTAATAATGTCTTCGGGTATGGCAATGGCATAACGCAGATCATTTGGGGACAAGGTATAGGTTTGTGCCCCTATAGTTCTACTAAGCGTAATATTGGCACCATCTCTGTTATATCTTTTAAGGTCTGCCCATCGCAATCCACGGAATAATAATTCTTTTCTCCGTTCCGCTCTTATAATCTGTAAAGCATCCTCTCTATTGCTTGCGGTAAATGGAACAAATGTACCTGACTTCCATCTGGTTATCAAAAGTTCATTTAGGATTTCCATGGCATTATTAATGTTGTCTACACCATCTAGTTCAGCGTAGCATTCAGAAACAATCATATAGAGTTCATCCATTGTCAGGGCAATCATTCTTTGTGAAGTACCACTATAATTGCCTTTAAAAAGGATTTGTCCTGCGGTATTAGTCCTAAAGAAGACAGTTTTACGCAAATCGTCATCAGCATAGGAACTGTATAATGCCAATGGTATTTTTGCCATACTACTCGATAAGAACGGCGAATAAGAAATAGCTACAGGTAATAGCATTTCCTCATTCATAGCTATAATTGGATAAGAAGCCAAACTGTTCAAAGTATTAAAATCCATCAATTTATCATATAACCCCAGCACCTGTTTTCCATATTTCAATCCATTTTCATAATCTCCCATATATAGATAAGTTCTAGCTAACAATCCCAAAGCCGTTACCTTAGAAGGACGGCTTACGGCTATCTGCTTATCGGGAAGCAGATTAACCGCTGTATGCAAATCACTAAGGATCTGATCATAAGTTTGCTGAACTGTTGACCTTATCGACGGAATATTCATATCAGGGTCTAAACGTAATGGTAGTCCCATGTCTGTCATTGCAGTATTTTTATTATATGCCAAGCACCAGAGTTGTGCCGCTTCCAGATATACCGAAGCCCGCCATACAAGTGCTTGACCTTTTATATTTTCCGAGCCAGTAATCTTATATTGCTGTATGTTAAATAGAACGGTATTGACAATATTGATTTTTCTATAGCATCTCTCCCAGTCGTTACCAGAAGAGCGACTAACGTAGTCCGATTGCCAAGTATGTAGTCTTTTGTCCGATTCGTAAGATATGTTATTAAATTCTACTTCAGTTACGTAAATATCATCAGATGAAACCTCTCCGCTTATACTGCCATCATTAACCAAATCATTACGGTCTAAAAGGGCCTGGTTGTCTTCCAACGTTTCTGGAATTGCAAATTGGGTATCAGATTTTTTATCTAGAAAATCTTTACATCCGAATGTTATAGAAAAAACAGATATGACAATCCCTAAAATTATTGTTTTTTTCATATGCTTAAATTTTGCTTGAAGGTCTTCAAGAGCTGAGATTACGAGCTTTTTCAAGACCTATTTTTTTCTTGTTATTATGTTATAACCTTTCGGAGCTTTAAAACATAATAGCTATTTTAAAACTGTGCCCTTATACCTAGGCTATATGATGTTACCGGTCTGAGCGAAAAATCCCCCCAACTATAATCTGGGTCAAGATTTTGATTATTCGCCCGCCAAATAATTCCAAGGTTATTTATCGCAGTATATAACTGTATACTTTTAACTGGTAATTTATGAAGGTTTTCTTTACGTAATTCGTAATTAAGATTAATGTATTGTAGCCTAATGTGGTCGCCTTTTTCTACCAGGACACTAGAACCATTATAAAATTGGTCTCTAGCAGAATTCGAGGAATAGGGGTTAGATGGCACATATGTCAATGTTTCATCACCTGGTTTTTGCCATCTTTGTTCATAGTCACTATGCCCACGTCTGCTGACAAACAGATTGGTATAATTGATAGAATTTCTTCGGAAAAAATACCCTAATTTGTAGGTAATGCCGATGTCAATCCCAAAATTCCTGTAATTGAACGAATTGGTAAATGACCCATAATAGGTAGGGATTGCCGAACCAAAATACGTTAGGTCTTCTATACCTTTTTCCGATCCAGTAATAGCGGAATAATCCTTGCTTACTTTTCCGTCCAAATATCCTAGAGGATCGCCTGTTGCAGGATCCAAACCTCCCCAGGGATAGGCTAAAATGGAATATACCGGAAGCCCCTTAATTCCTGTTACCGGCAACATGGCACCGGTGGTAGAAACAAAGTCGCTGGCAAATGTATTTTGTCTGTAATAGTCTGTTACTTCATCATGGTATATGCTAAAATTCAGAATACTGTTCCATTTAAACGCTTGCCCGTTTACGTTGACTGTTTTGAGTTCTAAATCTAAGCCTCTTCCTTTCATGCCTGCCACGTTCCATAGCATAGTCGTAATACCTGTAGTATAATCCAATGGTGCTGTGCCGAACAAATTAGTGCCCTTCTTTGAGAAAAAATCTATCGATCCAGAGATGCGCTGGTTTTGGGTAGCAAAATCTAGAGCTAGATTAATTATACGGGAAGTTTCCCATCTTAGATTGGGATTATAATATTGATCAATTCTTGCCATTGCACTACCGGTGAGGATAGACGGTTCTGGATCATAGACGATGGTGGTAGCCGCTACCATGGCAGGGTCGATATTTCCATTAAAGCCATAAGATCCCCTAAGTTTTAGGTAGGGCAGCAATGGGAACGAATAAAAACTTTCATCAGAAACATTCCATCCAAAACCTGCCGACCAAAACGGATTCCATTGATCATTGGTTTTTAGCCCAAAGAGATTACTGGCATCTCTTCTTACGCTACCAGATATTGTATATTTTTTATTATAAGTATATGCAGCATTGGTATAGATTGAAACGAACCGAGTGTTCTTTTCCCGCATAGATTGCCCCCTTGGGATATAATCTCTATCTCCCGTAATAAATGACGGGTATTGTCTGGAAAAGTCTATACTATTTGAGGTAAGGTTATGTGTATTGTATCCATAATAACGGTTACCTTCATATTGGTTACTGGTCTCTCGGATCTCACCTCCGCCAATGGCTCTAACACTGTGCTTTAACCAAGAATAATTATAGTTCAATTGACCACGAACATTGTGGGTACTAATTAAGGAATTTGATTTATCGAGAATACCACCTTTTGGGACTGCAAAAGTAATGCTTCCATCACTATTTAAGACCGCATAATTGTTGATATAGTGACGGGCGTAATAACTATTCTCATCAAACAGTGTATTGTCAAGGCTCTGGGTGCGTTGGTACTGATATTTTAATTCAGCATCTAATCCCTTAATAATCTTGTAACCTAGAGCAGTCTGTAATATGGTTTCCGAACTATTTGATTTAGTGGTGTTATATTGCCAGTTATTTAGTGGATAATAGTTCCAGTCTAGCAAACCTATTCCAGCCAGGCTCTCTTTGTAATTCTGGTCATATACAGACGGCATCACAACGGCATTACCATTGTTATCTGCAAATTGCAGATAAGGCACCTGCCAGTTTCCACTTATAGTAATGCTACCGTAACTGCTTTTTCCACTTTGGGAGTTTGCTTGGGTGAAAAATAATCCCGTAGTTAATGAAAGTTTTTCAGTAGGTTTCCAAATGTTTTGAAGCCGTACATTTAGCCTATTGTATTTTTCATCGAGATTTCCAGTATTATCGTCATAGCCTATAGTTGAGGTCCATAATAAATTTTTGCTTGCAGAGGATAAATTCAAAGCATACTGTTTATTCAAAGAGTTTTGATACATATATTTTTGGTACTGATCCCTCATGTCTATCTGTTTAAGGTTGGCAATCTGCTGTTGGGCTTGCTCTGATGTAATCCGCCCATTTTTCGCTTTGTTCAGAAGATCTACAACAGGGGTAAGTACAGGATGTGCCGGTGAATTGATATTGCTATCATAAAAACCTTGGCTAAACAACTGCTGTTCCACCTCTATAAAATCAGTACTTGAAATTTGGCGAATATAGCCAAGGTCAGGTTTTCCGCTCAAGCTGGCATTTGCCGTAAAGTCAATTTTAATAGGTTGATATTGTCTAGCTTTTTTTGTGGTGATAACGATAACGCCATTTGCCGCCCTTGCGCCCCAAATACTTGCCGCGGCAGCATCTTTAAGTACGGTGACATCTTCTACCATATTTGGATTAATATTGCCCAAATTCCCTTCGTACGGAAAATCATCTAGTATAATCAATGGTGCCTTTGGGCCATTAATAGTGCTAATTCCCCTTATCATTATCTGCTCTTCTCCACTGATTCCTTTATTAACCGTAACGCCGTTAACCATAGCTGGTAGTCGTTCCAGAATATTTGTGGTGACCTGTTTGTTTAGTATACTATTATCTATAGTAGAAAATGAACCCGTCGCTCTTTCTTTGGGTAGGTATTGGTAACCTGTATTAATAGTCACACTAACTTCTTCCAATTTGGCAGTTGCCTGTGCCAGTTTAATATTGGCCATTTCCTTTTTAACGGCTATTTCTGTAGTCTGGTAACCCACATAAGAAATTACTAATACAGCTTTTTCGTCTACATTTGTAAAAGAAAACTCCCCTTTTTCGTTAGTGATTACCGTACGATTGGCCCACTTTATCTGTACAGATGCACCAACAAGGGGCTGGTTGTTTTCATCCACAACCCGGCCTTTTACGTCTATCTCTTGAAACCGTTCGACTATCCTTTCTATAAAGGATTTCTCCTTCTCGGTTACAATCACCGTTTTGCTGTCAATGGTAAAATTTAGGGGCTGATCTTCAAATAGCTGTTGCAAAACGGCTGAGAGTTCCATCTGGTTTACCCTAATGGTTACAGGTTTCGCTTTTTTTAGTAAACTTTCCTTTATCAGAAAATTGTAGCCAGTTTGTATCTTGATTTCCCTTAGTACAGCGTTTAGGGGGGCATTTGATTTGGATAGACTTATTTTCTGTGCAAAGCCAGCGGCGCTGACCTGCATAAATGTAGCAATTAGTATAACGGTAGTTAATCGCATCATCAGCCAAATTTTTGCGATATGTCGCTTGGGCATACCAATTCTTCTTGTATAATTTTTTTTATACATTTGTTAAGTTCGGTTAGGCAATATGCCCGTACTTTCAACGGAATGGGCAACTGCGGTTTACGGTTGATAATTCATTATTGATTGGTGCCGGATGAAAGACCAGGGGTGTTCGTCGCATTTCTGGTCTTTGTTTTTATCGGCTTTCTCTTATTTAATCTCTAGCTTTTCTGTCGTAAAAATCTCTTCATTCTTTTGGTGTAGTTTAGGTTAATAATCTATTGTTTATATCGTGTATTGTCTGCCTATCTGGAGACAAAAATCTTTCGCCCCTCAATTTTAAAATGGACACCTCCTGCAGACTCCAAAAGCCTGAGTACTTTCGAAACATGGTCGAACCGTGATACCCCGCCCACAAATTTTTCGGTAGGTTTTGGCCCTTGATAAATGATTTCTACATCGTACCAACGCTCTACCATTTTCATGATATGCTCAATGGTTTCCCCCTCAAACATAAACTCGTTGTTTTTCCAGGCCACGGCCAGTTCCATGTCGGCCTGTTTCAAATCAACCTTACCATCTTTTGATAGGATGGCCTGTTGGCCCGGACTTAGAAACCGAGGTATAGAATTTGCAGTTACCCGCACACTTCCTTCCAATAAGGTGGTACTGGTGGTCTGGTCATCTGGATAAGCATTGATGTTGAAATGTGTCCCTAGCACCTCTACCTCCTGCTTATCTGTTTTCACAATAAAGGGATGGGCTTTGTCCTTCGCTACTTCGAAGTAGCCTTCTCCCTTAAGTTCAACTCTCCGTTGCTTTAACCTGGTAAATGAAATAGGGTATTTTAACGAAGAGGCAGCATTTAAAAACACGAGGGAACCATCAGGCAAACGCACCTTGGTCTGTTGCCCGCGTGTAGTGGAAAGGATATTGTAACCCTCTTTGCCTTCTGTCTCCGAGAGGGTGTAAACAATCTGCCCGCTTTCATCTTTTGAAATTAGTACACCGGCTTCGTTAGCAATATTCCCCACAAGTGCATCGTTAACGTATATTTTCCTGCCGTTGGCCAAAGTTAATGTGCCTCCATTTTTGCCCGGGGCAATATCATTGTGGTATGTAATTGAAAAATGACTATTGACAGCTTGGTTCTGATAATAGAAATAACCGCCTGTAATTACGGCAATAGCTATAGAAGCAGCAACGGCAATCCCAATGCGGGCTCGTGAAAAATTGCGTGGTTTTAGTATAAGCTTTTTATCCTGATGTCGTGGAAGATGAAGCCTGTCTGCAATACGATCTGTCGCCTCGGTAATCATGGCGGCCGAAAGCTTGGGATGGCTTTCTTCCCTGTAAGAATTGTACCATGTTTCAACCATGGCACGCTCATCGGTACTTGCCGTACCGTTCAGGTATTTTTCAATGAGTGTCTTTATCTGTTCCTTATCCATAACAACCTATTTTTTGGCCGCATTTATAGACAAGACTATTGAAAAGGATTTAGGTATTAGAAAAAAATAAAAAATTAGCTATTGATCAACATCCAGATAAAAGATACGGCTCCCAACTTTGACTTCAATAAATGTAATGCGCTGTTTATCTGTGATTTGACAGTGCTTTCGGAAATACCCAACTGTTCGGCAATCTCTTTGTGCGATAGTTGCGCATTGCGGCTGAGCTCAAAGACCAGACGCATTTTTTTTGGAAGTGCCGCTACGTGTTTTTCAATAATCTCCCTTAGCTGGTTTTCACGCAGGCGGTAATCGGTAACAGCGTTTTCCATACTCATGTCCTGCCAATGGGCTGAAAGATACTGGTCGGCGTAGCCCTTTCTTGAAATAGTGGTGAGTACGGTATTGCGGATGGTGGTATATAGATAGCCGGCCAGGTTTCCGGTTTCTATGTTAAGCTTTTCCCTCTTGAACCATAACTGTGCAAATACATCATGCACCACATCCTCGGCCTCCTTGCTATTGCCCAATTTTTTATAGGCATGGACATAGAGAATTCCCTTGAAGCGGTTGTAAATCTCGGTAAATGCACCCCTGTCGTCGGCCTTTAAGAGGCTTACAAGCACCATGTCCGAAAATTCACTGTATTTTTCCATTTGCAATCCAATAGGTGCGTAGAACAAAAAGTCCTCTAGCAACCAAAAGCCAAGCCCTGTCTCATGATACCGAGACATAATTTGCCCCAATAATAAATAATTTATTTCATAATAGCCCACATGTTTTTCTGATGATAATGGAGATGAGCGCCACTTGTGCAGGGATTGGCAGCGTACCTGCCTATGTCCAATCACGTAAAAAAGATTGGAAATGAGCAGCACCTTAGGCCAGTTTTTATGATAATAGTTTATGGAATTGTTATTGGACAGGGAAAGAATGATATTGCCAAGAAAACAAGCAAAGCCCGAACATCCATCCGGGCAATTGCTATCATTATTAACTAACTAAATTTTAATCATTTAAATAAATTGTAACAGAGGCAACTTTTGCTGTTTTATATCGTCATGAAACACTTCCGCTATATCTGAAATGAGAAGCTATATCTGAAATGAGAAAAGTAAAACTAAAATCCAAAAACTTCTTTTAGTTTGTCATGCAACTCTATACCCTTAAGATTTTCAGAAACAATTCTGCCATCTGGTCCAATCAAATAATTCTGGGGGATGGATTTAATGTCATAGGTGACAGCAACGGAAGATTTCCATCCCTTGAAGTCACACACCTGTTGCCATAATCCTGTGCCATCTTGCTTAATCGCATTCAACCATTCTTCATGTTTGATGTAACGAATATCATCTAGCGATACACTAAATATATCAAAGCCTTCATTCTTGTATTTATTCCAGACCTCTTTTAAATTTGGAGCCTCAGCTCTACAAGCTCCACAAGTAGTACTCCAAAATTCAAGTAGTACATATTTACCCCGATAATCATTGAGATTCACTGTTTCTCCCTTAATATTTGGCAAACTAAATACAGGTGCCTCTGCCCCTGGCTGTAGCAACATCCTTTTGGTAATTCGCTCCCCAAATGCTGTACCTAATTCAGATTCTTTAAGATGCTTTCCCAGCTTCGAATATAGTCTGGATATATGTTCAGTCAAATACTCGTTTAGTCTGGTTCTCTTCTCAAAAGCATATAGACTAATCCAAGAGTCGGGGAAAGACCCTATATAAGTTTCATAGACATCTGAAAGTCTTTTGTTTGCAATTTGCAATCGTTTTCTAGTGAAACTTTGATATTCTTTTGAGGAATTTATTGCCTCAGGTGTCCGCTGATAATCACTGTTTATCTTTCTTTCAAGATCAGCTATATTTTTCTGTATAGGTTCAATCAGTTCCCTTAAAACTAGGTAGTCGTAGTTTACACGAGAGTTATAGATTCTAGCGTCGATAAGAGAGTCCTTTGTATCAATAAGTATTGAATCATTTGTTAAAAATAAATTTAAAGATCCTAAATAGGTAGTTCTGTTCTTTGAATCTGTTTTTTTCTGTTCCAATCTTGCGTAACGCGGAAATTTGACAGAATCGAAATTAAAGTGAAAATAACCGTTCGAAACCCTAGAAGAATCTTCTTTCATTTTATTATCCCTATAACCCATTAGATCTGGATAATAATAAAGATATATCATTTCTGTGCTTGAACCATTTTCTATGTGACCTGAGATAGATTGTCCTAAAGCAGAATGTACTAGGTTTACTAGGCACAATAAGCTTATAAAAGCCTTTATACCTTTAAAATTCTTCATAATATTTGTTTTTAATTGTCATTAATGACTTATCTCCTGTTTTTTTGAATGCCGCTAAGGGCAACTACTTCTTCGGGAATTGCTATTGCGTAACGTAGATCATTGGGTTGGAGCGTATAAGTTTGGCCGTTCACCGTTTTGGAAAGTAGGATATTCGCACCGTCACGATTTAGTCTTTTTAGATCTGCCCAACGAAGACCTCGAAATATTAATTCTTTTCGCCTTTCTTTCAATACTCTGTTTAGGGCAATGTTTTGATTGGTGATTGCTAAAGGCACGAAAGTTCCACTTACGTACCTATTTGCCAAAAGATGATTTAATTTGTCCAGACCTTTTTCAATCTGGTTAGTACGCACGTAACATTCTGAAGCAATAAGGTACAACTCGGCAGTTGTTATTCCCACTATTTTACCGGTAGAGCTTCCGGTATAACTTCCCTTAAACAAAACTTCACCGACAGAGTTCGTTCTGAACAACACTGTTTTTCGTAGGTCATTGTTGTCGTATAATTGATATAGACTTGGTGATATTCTTGCCAATGTACTATTAATTGGGCGAGCAAGCCTCATTGTAGCACGTAGTACAACTTCTACATTTAGATTTGAGATGGGTAGTGAGGCGGCGGCATTCAAAGTATTAAAATCGATTAGGGAATTGTTTAACTCCAATGCCAGCAAAGCATTTTGTAAAGCATTCTCGTATTCTCCCATAAAAAGATATGTTCTCGCCAATAACCCTAATGCCGTAGCTTTTGAGGGACGTGTGACGGCTATTTGTCGATCGGGCAAAATGGAAATAGCCAATCTCAAATCACTAATAATCTGGTTATAGGTCTGTTGAACATTTGATCTTACGGAAGGTATATTCATATCTGGATCTAAACGTAGTGGTAGGCCCAAATCTGCTGTTGCAGTTGAGCTATTATATACCGGACACCATACTTGAGCCGCATCTAAATAGCGTGCAGCCCTAATGGTCAATGCCTGTCCTCTGATATTGTCAGCGTTAGCAATATGATACTTTTCAATATTGTACAAAACTGCATTTGCAATGTAAATAGTTCTGAAACAATATGACCAATCATTACCTTCGCTTTGATTTATGGAAACACGGTCTGGTTGCCAAGTGTATAATCGCCTATCCTCTTCGTAAGGCAATGCTTGGAAATCTGATTCGGTTAAATAGTAATCATCTGAAGAAACCTCACCACTTGAGGCATTATTGGTCAAAATATCTGTAACCCGATCTAATAATGCTTGATTGTCCTCCAATGTTTCTGGGGTGGTCAAACGGAAGTCGGATTTTTCGTCGAGAAACTTAGTACAACTTTGTAGGACTAATAGAGACGATATGATAATTATAAAAGATTTACATTTCATGAAAATTGATTTTAAAGTTTTACTCTTAAACCCAGAGCGTATCCTATAGATGGAATAAGTGTATTGTTGCCTATGTTGTAGTCTGGATCTATACCATTTTTATTTGCCCGCCAAATAACGCCGATGTTGTTGATGTTAAAATAGAGTTGTATACTGTTGAATGGTATTTTTTTCCAAGCTTCCTTGTTTAAAGTATAGCCAAGATTGATATATTGAAGTCGAATATGGTCACCTTTGTCTATAAGAACACTTGAACCCCGATAAAAGGCATCCCTGCTGTAATCGGACTGCCAAGTGTTTGAAGGTATATTTGTTCTGTTTTCATCCCCTGGCTGTTGCCAACGTTGACTATAATCTTCATGCCCAATCCAGCTTGTGAAAAGATTGGTATAGTTTATAGATTGTCTTCTAAACCAATACCCTAATTTGTAAGTGATACCTAAGTCTATACTTATGCCTTTGTAAAGAAAAGAATTGATGAAAGATCCATATTTTGTAGGGATTGCAGACCCAAAGAACTGTAGGTCGTTAATTGTAGAACCTGAATAAACAATGTTTGTCCAATCCTTGCTTACATTGCCATTCACATAGCCTTGGGGTTCACCAGTTTGGGGATCAAGTCCTGCCCATCTATATGCGAAAATTGAATAGATAGGCTTTCCCTCAATACCAGACACTGGTACCGAAGTACTATTTCCTATAAACTGATCCGCTAATGGATTGGCTAGATAATATTTGTCCACCTTATCCTTATAGAAACTTACGTTCAATTGGCTATTCCATTTAAAGGAACCATCTATGTTTTTGGTCCGTAATTCAATATCTAATCCTTTGCCTTTGGTACTTGCCACATTAGATAACATATATCCAATTCCAGTAGTATAGTCAATTTGTGCTGTACCGAATAGATTTGTTCCCCGTTTAAGAAAATACTCGAAAGATCCAGAAATGCGGCTATTTAACAGGCCAAAATCTACTGCTACATTTGTCATACGAGATGTTTCCCATCGTAGATTGGGGTTATAATAGTTTTCGAAACGTGCCATTGGCGATCCGGTATAACTTGAGTTCGAGGGGTCATAAGCTATTGTACTCACCGCTACCATAGCGGGGTCAATATTTCCATTGAATCCATAAGATGCACGAATGTTAAGATATGGCATCCATGCAACCTTATAAAAAGTTTCCTCAGATAATTTCCATGCTAATCCTGTCGACCAAAAAGGGTTCCATTGGTCATTCGTTTTTAATCCAAAAAGATTACTGGCATCTCTTCTTGCGCTAGCGGATATAGTGTATTTTGAAAAAAGACTATATGCCGCATTGGCATAAAGAGATACGTATTTCGTATTTCGTTCTGATAAGGATTGTCCTTTTTGTACAAAATCGTAGCTACCACTGACCAATGTCGGATATTGGTCGGCATAATCGAGGTTGCCAGAAGTCAGCCTACGTTCATCATAGCCATAATATCTATTGCCATCGCTTTTTACATTCGCATCTCGGGTTTCTGCTCCTAAAATCGCATTAATGTTGTGTTTTTTTGAACTCCTATTGAAGTTAAGCTGACCACGAAGATTATTTACGATCATTACGGAATTGGACTTGTCCAAAATACCTCCCTTTGGTACGATAAAATTTACAGTGCCATTAGGAAGCACTTGTGCAAAGTTGTTAATGTAGTTCCTTGCATAGAAACTTTGGTCACTATGTAAATTATTTGTAATAGTAGATTGACGCTGGTGCTGGTATTTAATTTGGGCTTCCAAGCCGTTGACTATTTTATAGTTTAACGAAGAGGTAACCATTATCTCGGCAACATTTATTTGATTGGAATCTTCTTGCCAATCAGTGAGAGGATAGTAATTCCAATCCAATAGTTTATTTCCATATGTTTCCTTATAATACTGATCATAAATTGAAACCACAGGCAATGGCTTGCCTTCATTATCTGCCATCAGCATATATGGTACAGCCACCCCGTTTTTCATGCTGACATTCCCATATCCGAGTCGACCACTTTTAGAATTTGTAGTTGTGTAATAGACGGCCGTGTTTATCGAAAGTCTATCTAAGGGCTTCCAAGAATTTTGTACACGGAGATTTAAGCGTTCGTAAATTTCTGCCAAATTCCCTTTATTGTGGTCATACCCCATCGATAAATCCCATGAAGATTTTGGCGCACCCGCAGATAGACTCAAAAAATACTGCTGATTTTGGGAGGGACTATACATATAACGAAGAAACTGATCCCTAGAGTCAACCTTCCGTAGGTCATTGATTTGGGCTGTCGCAAATTCATTTGATACCACACCAATCTGCTGTTTTCTTAAAATATCAACTACAGGAGATAAGACCGGATGGTTAGGTGAATTGATGTCACTATTGTAAAATCCTCTTCTAAAAAGCTCTTGTTCTACATCGATAAAATCTGAACTTGAAATTGCCTTTATGTATCCAAGATCAGGTTTAGATGCAATAGTGGTATTTGCATTAAATTCTATGTTTAATGGTTTGTTTAGTTGAGCATTTTTGGTTGTAATTACAATAACACCATTGGCGGCCCTAGCTCCCCAAATGCTTGCTGCAGCGGCGTCTTTCAATATGGTGATAGTTTCTACCATATTCGGGTTGATATTATTGATGTCTCCTTCATATGGAAAGTTGTCTACAACGATAAGAGGAGCTTTCGGACCGTTTATTGTACTTAATCCACGTACCATGATCTGAGCATT
Organism: Flavobacteriaceae bacterium PS02338; assembly: GCA_029959615.1. Classification (GTDB taxonomy): domain Bacteria; phylum Bacteroidota; class Bacteroidia; order Sphingobacteriales; family Sphingobacteriaceae; genus Pedobacter. The sequence continues at coordinate 343,714 of JASCOD010000003.1, forward strand.
ACCAGAAGTACCTCTATCCACTGTTATCCCATTTGCTGCAGTTGATAACCTTGAAAGGATATCTGTTCCCACTTGCTGGTTAAACACCTCTTTGCTTACAGTAGAGAAAGATCCAGTGGACCTTTCCTTCGGCAAGGTCTGATAGCCTGTAGATACGAATACATTTATTTGATCCAGTTCATTGTTTGCCAATCCAAGTTGGATATTGCCCATGTCTTTTTTAGCGGGCACTTCTTTGATCTCAAAGCCTACAAAGGAAAAAACCAAAACTGCTGTTTCATCTACACCACTGAAGGAGAACTCGCCCTTTTCGTTAGTGACTACCATACGGTTGGTACCCTTGATCTTCACGGAAGCGCCGACAAGGGGTTGTCTGTTTTCATCCAATAGACGGCCTTTTACGTCAATATTCAAAAAGTAGTCGATTACCTTATCAATAATCGATTTTTCTTTAGGCTTGATGGCAATGTTAGTTCCGTTAATGGTATAGGTAAGGGGTAATCCGCTCAATATGGTTTTCATAGCATCATCCAAAGAAGCATCGCTGAGTGACACATTAATAGAACTAATGTTTTTGAGAACCTTACGATCGAAAAATAAGTCGTAGCCGCTTTGTTTACGTATTTGTTTGAGTACATTTTCCAGCGATACATTTTTTTTGGACAATGTAATTCGCTGGCCAAAGGTGGCTGCGCTAACCTGCATCAGGGATGCTATTAATATAAGGGTGGTTAATCGCATAACTAGCAGAATTTTACGTATACGCCAGTTGGGCAATACAGTTTCTTTAGTATAAATTTTATACATTCGTGTTAAAGTTTGGTTTAATGCAGTTGGCCTCAACTTTCCAGGGGAAAGGCTACTGCGGTTAAGTTGATAATTTGTTATTAATTCGGCCAAACACCGACCAGTTCCCGATTTAACCGGGCGCTGGTTTTTATTTTTTGTAGCTTATCTGGTCACCAGTATCCTCCTTCCCTCAATTTTAAAATGTACATTACCGGCATTCTCTATCAGTTGTAGTACTGCAGAGAGGTTGCTTTTCCTCGATATCCATCCCCCAGGTTCAATATTGGTCTGTACGCCCGGATCGTAAACAATCTCTACATCGTACCAACGGGCTATCCTGCGCATGGCGGTTTTAAAATCTTCGCCCTTAAATATAAACTCGCCATTTTTCCAGTCGGTTACAGCCTCGGTATCTACCTTGTTAACGGTTATTACCAGACCCGTGTTGGCAGATTGGTCTCCGGGTTTAAGTACTCGTACTGTTTGGGATGTGGTGCCGGAGACTTTCACGCTACCTTCCAGTAAAGTGGTGGTAACGACCGGCTCGTCTTTATAGGCATTTACATTGAAATGCGTGCCCAATACCTCTATCTCCTGCTTATCGGTTTGCACTACAAAAGGATGGTCTTTATCTTTTGCAACCTCAAAATAGGCCTCGCCTTTAAGTTTTATATTTCTTTTGCCATTTTCTATGAGTTGTGCACTGTAGCTGATGCTCGATGCCGCGTTGAGCCAGACAAAAGATCCATCGGGCAGGCGGAGTTTATAGGTTTCTGCGTTTGCAGTAGCGAGTGTATTGATTTTATTTGGCGCATCTGTATATCCTTTGATCTCATAAATCAGTTCGCCATTTTGTGCCTTGGTAATAACAACCCCAGCTTCTTTGGCCAATTCGCCATCTGTAGCATCAGTCAGTCTTATTTTTTTACCATTTGACAAGGTTAGGGTGGCACCAACCTTACCTGGTGCCACATCGTTATTCTTGATGGCCAGCTCTATATTTTTACTGTTATTGGTATATAGCATTAGCCCAATGGCAACAACTATGATGATTGCCGCCGCCGCAGTTACTGTACGAACCCAAGTCTTGCCGAACAATGGCACCACCTTTTTCTCTAGACCTATTTGTTTTTGGATGGCGTTCCATATGCGATGTTCGTGTTTGGCTTCGGAAAGTACAAAATCGGTGGGGATGTTAACCTGCTCATCCTGATGTTGTCGATACCATTCATTAAGCACCAGTTCCTCTTCTGTGGTAATGGTTCGCTGTTCCCATTTAGCCGCCAATTTTGCAATGTATTCTTTTGAATAGCTCATTAATTTCACATTCCTTTGGTATTAGGTTCCTTTTGAAGACCGTAGCACCTAGCCTGTATGAAAAAAAAAGTTAAAGGGAAATAAAAAAGTTCTTAAGCCCTGTTTTCAGGGTTTTGTATGCCCGGCTCATGTGTGCCTGTACGGTACGTTCAGAAATATCCAGCTTTTCGGCAACCTGTTTTTGGCTGTAGCCCTGCTCTTTGCTAAGCTGGTAAACCAAACGGCATTTTTCGGGAAGTGTGGCCACCAATTGGTTCAAACGTGATCTAACCTCTTGGAATTCCAGCCAGTTCTGTGTAGAATTGTCCTCAATTTCAAATACAGTTTGGGCAGCTTGCTCATCTGAAAAGTGTGAAATACGGGACTGTTTGGCCAAGCTTTTAAAGATGCGATATTTAACAGCAACCGCAAGGTACGAAGATAGGGACGAAGCGATTTCCAGCTCATTTCTGCGCTCCCAAATGCTGACAAATAATTGCTGAACGATATCTTCAGCCTCCGAAAGATCATCCAGCTTATTGGCGGCAATGGTGAAAAGCTTTTTCCAATAACGTTTGTAGATTTCGTTGAACGCTATATGGTCTTCCGCCTTCAGCAGTTTAATAAGTTCCTGATCATTATGGGTACTGTAATCCGACATCGCCTCTTCGCTTCCCCTTAAATTAACGGGAAAATTCCCCAATTATAAATAAATATTATCGGATTTGTAAAAACGGAATAAACCGTAAATGATTTTTTCGACTAATTTGGGTTTTCTAAAGGTCGGATTTCCTATCATTACATTTTCATCTGATGGGACTGATCTTGTCCTTTCTTTTTCTTCTTTTTGCGTTTGGGCTCATGCGGTGTTTGGGTAATCCCCGTATCATAAACGGGTTCCAGCATGATATCAAGGAACTTGCCTATTGTTGATCCCATTGTTTCCAGCATGTCCGTAGCAGTTTCGAACATACCTTCTGAAATACCTTGGGCAACACCAAGTATTTCATTGTCTGGATCGTGGTTTAACGGCATTCCCATCTCTAGGGTATCCAATTGTATCTTTTGCTCCAATGTACCATTCTTCCTGATGTTGGCATAGGCCATGGTATCCTTCAGTCCACGTTCAAATCCAAACTCTTTATCAAAAAGCGTTTCACCACATTGTTTGAAGGCCATCCTGTCAAACTGTCCCATTTTTTTGGAGTGTTCCAAGTTGCGACCACGGGAGCTGTTCATCGGGCTCAGCTTGATCCTGTTGGTCACATCCTTTCTGCTCACGATAACCTGTATGTGCCGCTGGTCGCCCTGCTTGAGCCCACCACGCTGCTTCGTCCCATTTTTGACCTCTTTGTCATTATGGGTATAATACCGTTTGCGTTCCAGTTTGGCAAACCAGACCAGATCTCTGCAACTGTTGATGCCAGTCCTGTTAAAGTTGCGGGCATATTCGTCCATGACCTTGACCGCATATTTTTTGAGCATTTCGGACATCCGCTGCTCTCCGTACCTTTCTTCCAGATACTTTAGTTCCTTTTGACTTGGACTGATATTGATCAGGAAAAACTTGGCATCGTCCTTCCCAAGCTTCGCAATATTGCTATCGATTTTGGTCCGCACTTCATAGGGTTCATAACCTTGGCCCAGATGGTTGAACCAACGTTCCGTTTCCTGTTTGGGATATAGCCTGTTCTCTTTTTCAAGATAGTTTACCAATTGGCCGCTGCTCCCTTTGTTGTCCGAGGTCTTGCTATCAGTTATATTGATGTACATTGCTATAAAAGTTTTATCTGATTACGTGTGTTTGCCAACAGTTGTTCCTTTTCCTTCCGGGAACCGATGCTGGAAACATTATCCCTGGCCATCGCATACCCCTCGAAAATATTTAGGAACAGCCGTTTCAGCTGTTCCTTATCGGAAAGCTGGACAGCAATAGCTTTGTAGTGGATTTCCAATTGGTACAGATAACGGTTCTGTTTGTCCATCAATGTGGGAATTACCTCATTTTGTTTCAGCAGGCCATTGAAGCCGTTGATTACCTTTCGCTGGGCTTCTATCATCCGGTCGACCTCACGTTTTGTTGGGATGAGCAGATCGTTCTCCTGTGTCTTGATAAACCCGATATGTTCCCTGTGCTGTTTTAGTAGCGTATTTTTCAGCAGGTCATCGTTGATGTCCAGAGGGTCTTTTTTAGTGCGATAAAAGTAGTCTATCATCTGCAGAAATACCTGCCGCTTTGGCCTGCCCAGTTTGAGGGCGATCTTGTCCAGTTTTAGTCCCTCTGCCTCTGAATACTTGATTGATCTTAATATGTCATTGCCCATAGAATATTATTTGCTGTTGGTAATTCTGATAATTGTTTGGCCTGCTCAACAGCAGGCTATATAGTTTTATATCTGCTTAGCTATATATTTTATATCTGTCTTTCCAGATATATCGCACCTGCCATGGGGTGCAAAAAACTTATCCCATTGCACGTTAGTGCGCCCAAAGCACCCCTGGAGGGTGCTTCAAACCCCACTGGAGATAGCGTGGGGCAAGAATGGTAGGGCTGTGCCCAACCACTGCTTGCTCCATTTTTTTTATGAAAAATGGACTTTCCGCAATATGCCTATCCCTCATGGTTTCCCAGAGAAATCCAACAACCTGATCCGACTGGCAATGGTTGGATGATAGGAAGGTTCATATTCTAACAGACCGTGATCAACCAGATCGGTCATGCACTTATGATAGGTCGTATATGAACGGATGGCCGAATATTTCATCAGCTCCCTTCTGGATACCCGAAATTTATCTAGCTTGGAAGCCTTGTCCTGAACGGCCAGTATTGCCGAGAACAGGCTGATATGGGATTGACGGAAAATCCTGCTCCCGCTGGCCAGTTTCAGAAAACTGGCAAGTATCGTTGCCGTCTCCATTATGACCTCCCGATTTCTCCCAACAATTGTTGGATATCCGAATGCGCATAGTAGAATATGCCACCAAGCTTCTCATACTTTAGCACACCTTTGATGCGTAGGTTCTGTAAAGTCCCTGCTGAAATTTTCAGTAGCTTTCGCACCTCTGAACTTCTGAGCCATTGCTTTTCATTGTAGCTCCCATTATTGACGTTAAGCTTTTCCAACTTCTCGAATAGTTCTTTCTTAAACGCTTCGAGATCCTCCCTAGTAATCAAATCCAATGTTGTCATAAATCAATACTTTAGTTGACGATTATGCAATTACATCATAAACCTCATTTAAACTTCTCTAGTAGAGACAAATTTTTAATTCAGAAGCTTTAATAGTTGCACAATTAATTAAGAATCAAAAGTGGATAAAGTAAATTGAAATACTTGGGGAGGTCTTGGGGAGGCACCTAAGAAAATGCATGGATTTGACTCTACGCACTATAATGCAAATGAAAATTTGTTCACATTAGTTTAAACCTTCCCTTTAATTTTTGTGACTACTCAATTTTTCTTTTTGAACTTTTTTGTTAAGGGACAGAAGGTTAATTAAGTGTGTGTCTTTCAGCTCCCTGATTTAATGTGTCAAGGAATTCGATTTCTGAGGTTTAGAGAATCATAGTCCATTGGATATTGATTAACAAAGTAGATAGTTGTCTCTTATAAAAAAATCCATTAAGTTAACGATGAAAATTAGATAAAAATGAAAGATGACTTTGACTATTTGTTTAAAAGAAATATAGCGCGAATGGATTTGAAATCTAGAATAGATCATCACCAATGTCATCCCGAGCAATCCTTAAATGAGTATAAAAAGGAATTTGACAAACAGATCGAGAAAGATGTTTCCTCAAGGAAGAAAATCTATCTTGACACTTATATATGGATAAACATGGTAAAAGCCTTGCATAACAAACAAAAAAGTTCCATTTATTATGATATCTTTCAAATTTTAAAATTTAAAGTCCGTGCAGGTATTTTAATTTGTCCGTTTTCAGAAACATTACTCACTGAAGTACTAAAGCAGTCTGACTTAGTTTCAAGAAGGGCGACTGCTCAAGTTGCTGACGTCTTAAGTGGTAATTTTTGTATAAAGCCATTTTATTACATAGTTCAATGCGAAGTTTACAATCTTAATCTTTTACTGAAGGGGCAGTATGGAACAATAGAGTCTTACAAATGGTCAAAGGCAATTAGTCTTCTAGGCGATTTGAAGTTGAGTGCAAATGAAACAACTCCTGAATCATTAGTTTTGCAAAAATGTACTTATGACGTTGCCCAATTAACATCCATTCAGGAAATAATTGCTGATCATGATCAGATTAAGCATAGCAATGGTATATCAAAATGGCATACGGACTTCTTTAATATGTTTAAAAGAAAACAAGAATCAACCTCCGTGAATAATCTCGATTGGATACTATTAAACGAACTTACTAGCTCTTTCAAGTCCGTATCCGACTTTTTAAATTCAGGAAACCATTCAATTTCTTCAAATTTTATTAAAAGTAATATGAGTGCAATCACAAACTATTGCCCTGTCTTATTTACATTTTCGTCAATTCATGCGTATTTACAAAGGGACAAGTCGAGAATAATCAAGATTAACGATTTTTACGATATAATCCATTCTAGTTTAGCAATTGGCAACTGTGACTATCTTTTCACAGAAAGAAGCTTCGCATCATTGATAAAAATACTCAAACTTGACAAAAAATATAACGTAGGTGTTCATTCAAAAGCCAATGAAATTCGTCAAATCATCGAAGATATCTAGGAGAATATCGTTACTCTTTTCATTCAATTGGAGTTTTGATTTTCAAACACAGACGCCGCAGGATAATTGGATTAAGCTCCTAGCTGAGCCAAGCCTCGCTGATTTGGCGCTGGACCGGTTGAATGTTAATGCATATAAAATTGATCTTTTGGGCAGTTCTTAGAAATAAATACTATTATTGAATATTATTTTGAATGAATTGTAAGTGTGCTCTGTCAGTTAAAGCTGGTAAACTTTTCCTAGAACAGGGGGAGAAGAGCTGAATATAGAATGAAATAAATAATGGCTAAAGAATCAAGAAACCATCACTTCGTTCCCAGATCAATTTTAAAAAACTTTTCTATTTTAGATAAAGGCAAACAAGTGTTTGTATTTGATAAGTTGCTTAATAACGGATACACATCTTCGATTTCCGATGCTGGATCCGAAAATAATTTTAATACAGTATCTACCACAACTCAGAAACTAAATTTCGAAAATATTTTTGATGAGCCGGATGCTAATATTGCTCCAATTATAAAATTGATAGTAGATACGAATTCTCTGTCAAATTTAGCCCCGACACAATTAAACGAACTATTAGATTATGTATTGGTTCAGTATTTAAGGGTTAAGTTACGTAGAAGCACATCTTCCTATATACAAGGACGACTACACGAAGTTGTTAAAGATTTACATCCAAAAGCGGTATTGGAAGAACCGATTAGATCGGAGGAGGAAATCAAATTCGAAGCTTTGAAAATTATTGAGCAACGGCCTAATCATCAAGTTTTTTTTTCTGATAAAACTCTTCTTTTGTTTAAGGCACATGAGAATAGTCTTCTAATAACCTCAGACAATCCAATAGTAAAGCATAATGCCTTCCCCCATGGAGGCGGAGGGTTTAACGACAAAGGCATAAAAATTTACTTTCCCATTAGTATAACTTTAGCAATTGGTATTTGGTGCAACAGTATATTTGAACTTTGGAAACAACAAAAACCATATAATCTTAAACCCATTGAAAAGTTTCAAAACTCCAAACGGGCGATTCCATTTAGTAAGAAAGATGTAGAATTTATCAATAGCTTACAGATAATGCAATCTTCCAGATTTATCTATAGTGCTGAAGATCAATCAAACGCTATTCGTCAATTACTGTCTAAAAAACCAAAATATAAAGAAGTGTTAAGGGATATACTCGTAGGTAAGATGGGAGAAGGTCCAACTCCTAAGATAAATATGCCTATCGGAGAATATTTAATAGTTTGGGTTTCAAATTTGCATTATATGATTCAGATTGAAATGAAAAGAATTGCACCGATAATATCATTTCACACAAAAGACGTTTCTCAATTGGAATTAATTAGTAAATATGAAAGGTTTGATAAAGCTGAAGTGTATAGGGATGGAAAGTTAATAAGGAGTATCCCAAATGCTATTTTTGAGAAAATTGATTTGTCCGGCATTAATGCAAATCTCATAGTATATGAAGACAAAATTATAGAAGAATTCGTGAAGAATATTATATATAAATAGGGGGTTATCATATATCATTTAATAGTCTAGATACATACCCAATATCTCTATTATTTTTCTTGTGTCCTTTTTCCAAATCTAAAAAATGATCATCATTGTAGATATATCCAATTAACAATATTTAGGAATGTGTTGACATAAAATGCTCGCTCACTTTGTTTATTTTCTGTAAACGTATAAACAACATTTGACGTAAACCATCATTTAGATCTTCCATCATTTTTGCAAAGGTTATCGGCAAACTGACCAAACCTTTCTTTGTGTACTCCTTCAAATATTGATGAATGTTTATAAACTGAAGTTAATTGTCGCACAGCTTACTATAGCGTAATGTTATTCATATTTCCGATAAACTAGGTGATCTTGCTTTTGCTGAAAAATGAAATATATCGTAAGTTTGGATTCAACTTTTTGAAATCACAATTTGAACACAAAATAATCGGAAAATAGAAAATTCTTTAAAATTGGTTACTATGTTTTACTTGAAAAATCGTATATTTATAATGTAGCAATTGTAACTAAAAAATACAGATAAAAAGGTGAGCGATTCGGTGAGTTAGAAATCAAACCTTTAAAGATAGTCATAAAACGCAGGATATAAGGCTAGGTTCTTATCCCAGCGGGATCACAATGATTGCAAAACCATCTTTACACTAAGTAAAGATGGTTTTTTTTTATGTCATATCTGTGCCTTACTAAATAAATTAATAACCTGATTTTGTGTTCGAGAGCCTTAAAAATTTATCAAGTACTGATACTTTTTTACCTTCTAATTTAAGGTCTCTAGATAAGGGGTTGTTTTCTTTGCCATAGACTATTCACTAATTATTTGTTTTAATTGGCTGTTATTTAATTGTTGCGGAATTGCAGACCAATTAAAATTAGAAAAAAAATAGGCGTAATGTTGGTGGTTAAAAGATGTTGACGTAAAACATCTTTATTGTCTGTATTGTTGTTTTGTTGCAATTAAGTCAAGTGCATCCTTAAAAATTACAGGTTATGAAAGTGGACACTAAAGGTATCGACCGTTTTTATGATAAAGCCTATGATTGGGTTATTGAAAAAGGACCTGAGGTTTTGTTGGGGCTGGTACTGTTGTTTGGTGGTCTTTGGCTTCTGAGGATTTTTGGAGGATGGTTGAATAGAAAGTTGCTCAAGAAGGACGTAAATCCGTCACTTACGCCGTTTTTACTTAGCCTAGTGATTATTGCACTTAGGGTGGTGTTGATATTAACGGTAATGCAGATCATCGGCATACAATTGACCTTTTTGACAGTGCTTATCGGGGGTATTGGAGTGGCGGCTGGTTTGGCACTATCTGGTACGCTCCAAAATTTCGCTAGTGGGGTATTGATTTTACTGCTTAAGCCTTTTGTAGTTGGTGATAATATTATTGCGCAGAACCAAGAGGGTACGGTTATATCGATACAAATCTTTTACACCATTGTGAAGACCTTTGACAATAGAACTGTAATTATTCCTAATGGAAAATTATCTAACGAAGTGATTGTTAATATAAGTAGGGAGGGGAATAGGCGATTGGATATTGAGATGAAGTTTAGTTATGGCGTCAGCTACGATCAGATTGCTGCTGTTTTTGATAAAACGGTAGATGGCTTTAAAGCTGAGCTTAAAACGCCTGAACGTCGTATAGGGATTTCGGTTCTCGAAGAAAGTGGTTATAAGGTAATGATGAATGTTTGGGTTGATGCGCATGGATTCGTTGATAGCAAATTCCTATTTCAAGAGGAGCTAGTAAAAAATATGAAAGAAGATGGAATAAAGCTTCCGGGGACTGGTGATAAGTGATTTTGAAGTCCAATGGTTTTATTACTGGCTCTCTCTCTTTCCGTATAATTTATTTTCTGTGACTCTGGCGGTAGTTTACTGGGGATTTTCCAGTTTGTAATTTGAAGTATCTATTAAAGTTGGAAAGGTTGCTGAAACCCGAGTCATTGCAAATTGAAGTGACACTATCATTGCCTTCTCTAAGTAGTTTGCAGGCATTTTCTATCCTTATTTCAATCAGAAAATCAAAATAACTTCTGCCTGTACGCGACCTAAAATAGTGGCAAAATGCATTGGGTACCATGTGAACAATGTTTGCGATATCTTTTAGTTTGATTTCTTTATAGAAGTTGTCCATCGTGTATAGGTAAATCATCGTCAGTCTAGTCTCATCTATTTTTTTGAATGGCTTTTTGCTTTCTTCGTTCTGGGTGTTTGCTAGTTCATTGCTTTCTCCGATTTTGTTGAGTAACTGTAGTAATATGGGTAGTTGGCTGTAATTGGGGCAGTTTTCTAATTGTGTAAGGTGGTCTATTATTTCAGATTTGATATTTTCGTGTACTGTCATTCCGTTTTTAGCTACTGCCATTAACTGTACCAGTATTTTATTTTCTGGTAGCAATAGAAAATCATTGCCTAATTTATTGGGGTCGAAATGTAAGGTAAGTAGCTGTAAAGGAATTGGTGTCTTACCATGCTTCATGGCATAGTCGTAATAACGGTTAGTCTCAAATTTGAACATATGTGGCGTGTTGGCGCCAATCAAGATCATGGTGTCACTTGAAATTCTCCTAGAGGTATTGTCTATCGAAAAAGTGCCTTCCCCAGATTTAACATAGATCAACTCCATTTCTTGATGTGCATGAAAACTGTTGAGCGCATGGTAAACTTCAGCCTCAGCTAATGTAAAAGTAGAATTTTTAACTTTTAGCGTTTGCCCGAAGAAGTCTTTCATTTATATGATATAAATATTAATTAGGTTAAAGTTATTATAAAATTATTAATATAGTATTAGTTTATCTTAATATTTAACAAGCTATGCAGATGTAAGCTATCTACCTTAGCATAAAATTATTATGTTATGAACGGAAACAGATTTACAATGGGACTAATAGAGGCTTCCATTGGCGACATCGATTTAGTAGGAGGTAAAAATGCATCCCTCGGAGAAATGTTACAACAACTTGCACCATTAGGCGTAAAAATACCAGATGGTTTTATCCTTACCAGTTATTCCTATTTTCAGTTCATTAATGATAATCAACTTGACCAGAAGATTAGGGGAATTCTTGAAGGGGCTAATATAGATGACCTTAAGATACTAACCAGTTGTGGTGGTAAAATCAGAGAGTTGATTCAAAATGGTACCTTCTCACAAGCCATGGAACAGGAAATTCTAAATGCCTATGGAAAGCTAATTGGTACCGAAAATATGGATACAATGGGGGTTGCTGTACGCTCATCGGCAACTGCCGAAGATCTTCCAGATGCCTCTTTTGCCGGACAGCAAGATACCTACCTAAACATAAGAGGAGAAAGAAATCTGTTATCAGCCATTAAGAACTGTTTCGCATCGTTGTTTACCGATCGGGCTATTAGCTATAGAGAAGCATTCAACTTTGGCCATTTCAATATAGGTCTTTCGGTATGTGTACAGCAAATGGTAAGGTCAGATGTAGGCGTTTCTGGAGTAGCATTTTCCATTGATACCGAGAGTGGCTTTAAAGATGCAGTAATTATCAACGGTTCTTATGGCTTAGGCGAACTAATTGTGCAGGGAACCATCAACCCGGATGAGTTTATCGTTCATAAGCCCTTGCTAAAAAAAGGATTTGCGCCCATTGTAGAAAAGAAATTGGGTAAAAAGCAGCAAAAGATGATCTATAGCGTACAAAGAGGAGAAACCGTAGAAGTGATCGATACTTCTAGTTTAGAATCGGCTACGTTTTGTCTAAATAATGAGCAAATCCTATTGCTAGCCAACTGGGTGATGATCATCGAAGATTACTATACGAAGTTGAAAGGCAAATGGTGCCCAATGGATGTAGAGTGGGCAGTGGACGGGGTAAGTGGGCAACTATATATTGTGCAGGCCAGACCAGAAACGATCCATTCCCTAAAGAAAGCAGACTGTATTACCGAATATAAAATTAATGACGACAATAGAAATCAGAGTATAGTGCTTACAGGTATTGCCGTTGGCGATAAAATAGCCTCAGGTAGAGTGCATAATCTAAAAGGAGTTGGAAAGCAAAGCATCCATGAAATTAATTTTTTACCTGGAGATATCATGGTTGCCGAAATGACCGATCCAGATTGGGAACCTATTATGAAAAAAGCTTCAGCCATTATCACCAATAAAGGCGGAAGAACTTGCCATGCAGCTATTGTGGCTAGGGAGTTGGGCGTACCTGCTATTGTAGGTTGTGACAATGCAACTGAGATTTTGCATACTGGAGATGAAATTACTGTCTCATGTGCCGAAGGAGAAACGGGTATGGTGTACAATGGAAGAATCTCATTCACTAAAAAGGAGCATAACCTTTCAGCACTACCTCAAATTGATACCCCAGTGATGATGAATATTGGATCGCCTGATATTGCTTTCCATTATGCCAGTTATCCTGCAAAGGGTGTAGGGCTGGCAAGAGAAGAGTTTATCATAAATAATTACATCAAGATTCATCCAATGGCACTTTTGAAACATCAAAGTTTAGAAGATGAGGAGTTAAGTAGCTATATCCATAAGCTCATTGCGGGTTATGAGAATGAAGAAACGTATTTTATCGAAAAGCTTTCTTACGGCATAGCCAAAATTGCAGCTGCGTATCATCCAAATAAGGTAATCGTGCGTTTTTCAGACTTTAAAACAAATGAGTATTACAATATGCCAGGTGGAAAGTATTTTGAGCCCGGAGAAGAAAATCCGATGATTGGATGGAGAGGTGCTTCAAGGTATTATTCAGCGGCTTACAAAGAAGCCTTCGGGATGGAGTGTAAGGCAATAAAGAAGGTTCGTGAGACGATGGGGCTGGATAATGTAGTGGTCATGATTCCTTTCTGCCGTACAGTGAATGAGCTTCTCAAGGTATACGATGTGATGGAAGAATTTGGACTTAAACGCGGAGAGGATGGACTGGAAGTGTACTTGATGGCTGAGGTTCCATCGAATGTAATATTGGCCGATCAATTTGCACAACATATTGATGGTTTCTCGATAGGTTCAAATGATCTTACTCAATTGGTATTAGGTCTCGACAGAGATTCATCACTGGTTGCAGAGTTGTATAATGAACGTAACGAAGCTGTAAAAATGATGATTTCCAATTTGATTAAGTCGGCAAAAAAAGCAGGAGTAAAAGTAGGTATATGCGGACAGGGACCGTCTGACTATCCAGATTTTGCGCAGTTCTTAGTAGAAGAAGGGATAGATTCGATATCGGTTACACCAGATTCATTTATGAAAACGGTAAATGCGATAAAGGAGATAGAAAATAAATTAGCCGCCGTTACTGTGGAAATTTAATTTAAGACTTTTTTATTTCTAAAGGCAAGCACTTTCTAGCAATAGAAGGTGCTTGTTGCATATGTAAGCGTTGTAAAATTTAATACGATAAACTTTCTTTTTTTTTATCAAGGATGATATTACGAGATAAATTACTTTTCTAAGATAATTTAATAGAAGATATTTTTGTCTTTTATTAAAAAATGAATTTACTTTGCAGTATACAAAGAACAAATGTTTTCAAAAACTTGTGAATATGCCATTAGGGCGATGATATACATTGCTCAGAAATCGAAAGATGGAAATAGGGTAGGTATTAAAGAAATAGCATCTGGTATCGATTCTCCCGAGCATTTTATAGCCAAGATTTTGCAAGACTTGGGTAAGAAAGGACTGGTACAATCTGTAAAGGGTCCAAATGGAGGCTTTTACCATGATGATCAAACTCTGGGTTGTTCTTTGGCGAAGGTAGTAAAAGCAATAGATGGAGATAAACTATTTATAGGTTGTGGTTTGGGTTTGAAAGAATGCTCCGAAAGTCATCCTTGTCCAATTCATCATCAATTTAAGAAAGTGAGAAACGAAATGACGGCAATACTAGAAAACGCAAAGATGGGAGAACTCTCTGAAGGCTTAGAAAAAAGACTGGTATTCCTTAAGAAATAATTTTTTGAAATAATAAAAGATAAAAAGGTATTAATATCTGTTTAACTATTGTGCCTTGGTTGACAATTAAATAGAACAAATCATGAAAATTACAGAACAAACCATCGTAGGCGAATTGGTAGCTAAAGATTACCGAGCTGCGTCCGTTTTTAAAAAACAAGGAATAGACTTTTGCTGCGCCGGAAATAGAACGATTGCAGAAGCTTGCGAAAAAAAGGACATCAATCCAGTGGTTGTTATCGAAACATTGGAAGAGGTGACTAAGCAAACCAATCAGACGACGACAGATTACCAAACGTGGCCCATAGATTTATTGGCAGACTACATTGAAAAGAAACATCATAGATATGTGCAAGAGAAGATCATAGAGATTGTGCCGTTTTTAAATAAGGTTGCGAAGGTACATGGCGAAAGACACCCAGAGTTGTTGGAGGTGTTGCAATTGTTTAGAGGTTGTGCAGAAGAACTGACATCGCATATGCAGAAGGAGGAGCAAATCTTATTTCCATTTGTGAGGAAAATGGCAGTTGGAGAAGCTGTGCAAGCTCCATTCGGTACGGTTCAAAATCCAATTAATATGATGATGCACGAGCATACCAATGAAGGCGAACGCTTTAGAAGAATTGCCGAATTGACTAAAAATTACACTCCACCAGAGGATGCTTGTAATACTTACCGTGTAACTTTTGCCCTTTTGAAAGAGTTTGAGGAAGATTTGCACTTACACATCCATTTGGAGAATAACATTATGTTCCCTAAAGCAATTGCAATGGAAGTGAAAAGTAGTGGAAGAAATCACATAGCAATGGTTTAAATATTAAAAGGAAATTAACAATAAATGAAGGCTGGTTGTTATGAGGCTCTTGTCAGGCTGAGCTTGTCGAAGCCTCGCATAGAAACATTTCGACAAGCTCAATGTGACACTATGGGAGCTAAATTATGACCCTCATTAACTGGGCTTAAGAGCTCATTAAATATTTGAAAACTAATCACAAATAACAAAATGAAAAAAGTAATCTATTTATTAGCCTGTGCAGCTATCACAATAGCTAGTTGTACCAACAGTGAAAAGCAAACGGAGGAAACAGCAACGACAACAGCTCCAGTAGAAGAAACTACCTCTGCAGCACCAGAAGCCAATGCAAATGAAGTGGTAATTACACTTAATGCTGGCGATGACATGAAGTTTGATCTGTCGGAAATTAAAGTAAAAGAAGGACAAACAGTAAAACTGACTTTAACCCACACTGGTAAAATGGCAAAAACAGCAATGGGACATAACTTTGTGTTATTAGCTCAAGGCATTTCTTTGGCGGATTTTGCAAGTAAAGCAATGGCTGCTCAAAGTACAGAGTATATTCCAGCAGGTGCTGAGAAAGATATAGTAGCACATACCAAGTTGGTAGGCGGTGGCGAAAGTGATACCATTGAATTTACTGCCCCAGCTAAGGGGACTTATGAGTTCTTATGCTCTTTCCCTGGGCACTCTGCCTTGATGAAAGGTAATTTTATAGTAGAGTAAAAAACTAGCCGTCATTCTGAGCGTAGCGAAGAATCTATGATACACGGCTAACTTAAATAGATTCCTCGCGCCTCAGAATGACAAAAGTTAATGATTATGGATATTTCAATACTCAGTAACCTATGCACATTGATTACGACGTTTTAATTACTTACGGCGGCGTGGCAAGAAAATTTGCCAAAGGCGATTTCATTTTTTACGAAGATACCATGCCGTACTATTATTATCAGCTGGTTTCTGGAGATGTACGTATGTTCTCTACCAACGCCGAAGGGAAAGAGTTGATACAGGGAGTTTTTAAAGCTGGACAGAGTTTTGGCGAACCTCCACTGTTGTTGGGCAAAGTTTATCCTAGTACTGCTCAGGCAAATACAGACGGTGTGTTGGTGAAGATAAGGAAGGAGCATTTCTTGAGCATCGTTCATGATTATCCAGAGTATTCGGAGCGGATGATGTACACCTTTGCCGAACGTATTTACAATAAAGCAGCGGCGGTGCAGGTTTGGGTACAGCAAACACCAGAGGAGAAAATAGCACAGTTTTTAAATAATAATAAGGCTAATTTCAGCGATTGTCCGCAAGAACCGCTGCCTTACACCAGACAACAAATAGCTGATTTTACAGGCTTGAGGGTAGAAACGGTCATTAGAACTTTGACAAGAATGAGCAAGGATGGAAAAGTCAAAATTATCAATCATAAACTCTATTACCATTGATGGATAGTGGCGTTAAAAAGTGGTTGGGTTTGGGGATATTGAATTTAGCAATTGTTGCGCTTTACGGCGTAATGATGCGCTATAAAATTGCATTCGATTTTCCATTTTTTGACCAAAAGAATTTACTGCACGCTCATTCTCACTTTGCTTTTAGTGGTTGGATCAGTCAGGTTTTGTACGCTGGACTGATGTGGATTATCTTTCCATATTTAAACCAACTTAAGCAAAAGAAGTATCATTACTTGATGGCATTAAACTTAATTGCCTCTTTTGGGATGTTAATTGCGTTTACGATACAGGGCTACAAAGCGATACCCATTTCATTTTCTACGCTTTCTATTTTCATTGCTTTAGCTTTTGCCATCGTTTTTATTAAAGATTTGAAGTGTCTGCCAAAATCACATCCTGCGAAACGATGGGCTACAATGGGTTTGCTTTTAAATGTCGTATCTGCGGCGGGACCATTGTTTCTAGCTTACATGATGGCTACTAAAAGCATTGATCATCATTATTACTTAGGTTCCATTTACTATTATCTGCACTTTCAATACAGCGGTTGGTTTTTCTTTGGTAGTATGGCTATCCTGTCGAATTATTTGCCGGTAGATTTTCTAGTCTTAAAGAAGTCTTTTAATGTATTTGCTTTTACTGTAATCCCTACATTTTTTCTGTCTATTCTTTGGGTTAAACTCCCAAATTGGCTGTATGTGATTACCGTATTGGCTACATTTTTACAGCTGTTTACCTGGTTAATTTTGTTAACGCAGTTATTCAAGTATTTAAAACCAGTTGCTAAAACTGCTTACTGGATTAAGTGGTTTTTCTCCGTTGCAGCGTTGGCACTTACGTTAAAATTTATTCTGCAATTGGTATCTGTAGTGCCTTCTTTAAGCCAGTTGATTTTCGGTTTCCGACCCATCGTAATTGCCTATTTGCATTTGGTGTTGTTGGGCGTTTATTCGCTTTTTCTTCTAGGATTTTTGTTTAGAGAGAACGTAATTATCGCCAATAACTTTACTAAAGTATTTGCTTTTATTTTTCTGTTTGGCGTATTGTTGAATGAGTTGTTTTTGGGTGTGCAGGGTGTAGCATCTTTTGTCTACGTCGCTATTCCTATGATTAATGAGTTGCTTTTAGGCGCTGCACTTATCTTGTTAATAGGTTCTGCTGGGATGTTTCTAGCAAAGTTTGTTCAGCGAAAATCTCTGAATTAAATTCCTCCGTACCTTACAAAAGAACCAAATATCAGCATTGCTATACCAATTAAGGTTACCGCAATAATGTGTGCTGCCATTTCAACTAGTTTTTTCGGGTTACTTTTGAGTTTTGGGATTACCCTAATTTGTGCGCTAATGGCTAATAGCAAGGTGCTAAAGAGCAAGACTAATTTAGTTGAGGTTACTTTTTCTATCGGATTGGTGAAGGAGAACCAATGGTCTAATGTAATTCCGAACTGGAGTGTCATCCAAATTCCGGTAATTACCAAAAGCAATAGGGCGCTCATTCCTAAAGGTTCGTAGTTTTTTTCGAGGGCTAAGAGTTTGGTACAGTCTTTCGTTTTTAAGGTTTGAGGTAAAATACGGATAGCGATGTATAAATGTCCGCCGACCCAAACTGTAGCTGCCATTAGGTGGATGATGAGGAGTAGGTGGTGGTTCATAAATTGATCAGGATTTAAGGGTTTTCTGGATTTGGAGGATTATATTCTGTCGTTTGGAGTTGGTGTCTTCATATTTTAAATATTTGATAAAATTTATTGCGGCGTTATATCTTCGGACTTTCCAACTTCTACTTCCCGACTTCCAAACTACAGCTTCTGCATCATTACCGTAGCAATAGATTTAGAATGCGCTTTCATCTTTTCTGCGTTTGTACCTGCGAAAAATTCATCTATCGTTTCGTCAAAAAGCTCCATCCATTTTTTGAAATGTTCGTTCGTGGTAGTGTATTGCTGATTTAATTTTCGGTGCGTCACAATAGGATTCCCTTCATATTCACCTGTAAAAAGCAAAACGTTTTCCCAAAAGGCACACATTTTAAGTAAGTGTTTATCCCAATCAATCGGGACAATTTTTGAAAAGAAAAAACCAATGGTTTCGTCAGCTTTTACTTTGTCATAAAATGAATTTACAATCAATTCAATGTCTTCTTTGGAGGAAATATCTTTTTTCATATTATAGCTATCTAATAACCAGATAGAAACATAGGGGTAATGCTAATCTATATTTCTATATGGTTCAAATAATTACAAATCTTTGCTTTTAAACTTTCTGAGTGAGAGATAAAATGGCACTAAAGCCCAAAATGCCAGTAGGGTAAACGATAAGACCAGTCCCCAATCGCTGCCGAAAGAATTTTTAAAAACTGCCCCGGTGTAACCTAACATGGCCGAAACATCTAATTTCAGTAGGATTAAAATCCTCGATAAATCAATTGGACTTAAGGCGCTAAGAAAAACTACTGCTTTTTCGATGGGATAATCTGAAAATTGGAAGAAGAGAAAGAGTACCAGTCCGTCGAATAACAAAGCAAAATACAACCAAAGCATAATCGAAGTTCCAATACCTTTTGCTTTATCTCTCGTAATGATGCTGCTTAAAAATGCAATGGCGACAAAGATCACTGACAAGAGAGAACCTACTGTAATCGTCATCAGGGCAATATTCCACTGGGCAAAAATGAAAAGTGGAATGCCCGCACCAAAAACATACGCTGCTACCATACTTAGTGACAAACCTGTAAAAAGTGCCTTCCAAATTTTGCTGCGCTTAATGGGATGGCTTAACAACAATTCAATAAACTCGCTGCTGTTGTAAACGTAAATGGTGGCAAATAATACCGACATTAAAGGCACGGTAAGCAGTATGATGTTCAATACGGTGAGTAAACCTTTAGCTGCATTGTCTTCCAAACCAAAAGCACTCCAAGAAAAAAGTGCTAGCATAATGGCATAAGCAATAATGATTTTGTTCTTAAGGATATCGAGTGCCACGTATTTTAAAATTCGCATCATAACGTTTCGGTTTTAAGGAGGTGAACAATAGAACGAGCAATGGTTTGCTGTCCGGTGGTTGCTTTCAGTTCTTCTGCATTTTTGTGGAGGATTAAATTTCCTTCCTGCATGAAAATGATCTGGCTTACAATGTCTTCCAACTCACTTAACAAGTGCGACGTGATGAGGATTAAGCAACCTCGTTCTTTGGCTTCTATAATTTTCGCTTTTAATATTTCGGCAGCAATAGGGTCTAGTCCAGCGGTGGGTTCATCTAAAATGAGCACTTGCGGTTTAAACAGAAATGCCAAGGTTGCACTTACTTTTTGAGTGGTTCCTCCGCTTAAAGTGCGCATTTTTTTGTCGAGCATCTTCGCAATTTGAAATTGTTCGTACAAATCATGATCTAAGAATTCGCTGCTTTTTCTAATGCCCTTAATCATGTCTAATACTTGTCCAATGGTCATGTTTTCTGGGTAGCGGCCAATTTGTGGCATGTATCCAATTTGACTTCGGTAATCGTTGTCGTTTTTGATGCTTTTGCCATTAAATAAAATCTCGCCACTACTAGGCAAAACCATGCCCAAAATAGATTTAATTAGTGTCGTTTTACCACAGCCGTTTGGACCAATCAAGGCAATGCATTCTCCTTTGTTTAGCTCCAAGTTGAGACCGTTTAAAGCTTTCAACTTGCCAAAATTCTTCGTTATATTCTTAATTTCAATCATAAGTTATAGGGGCTCATTCTAGGTTTGTTGTCAACAAAGTTCTCTGGTGTTAGGCTAGGTAATATCTTTTCCGATTTATCCAGTAGGCTAATCATAAAACTTCGGTATAGTAACATTGCCGGCGGATTTTTCTCCACAATTACTGCATACAAGCTGAGTGGATGATAAGGTACATCACCAATTTTATCCTTGTCTAAATCATAGCCTTCGTATTTGTCCCAATAGTTCTCGAAAAACTGGTTCAGTGTAAGCGAACCGTTGGTGGTAACATCAAAAGTATTGCCCATAAAATTGTTGTGCGAAATGCTGTTGTCCATACAATTCGCTTGCATTCGCATACCCCAGCCATTGCCTTGAAACAAGTTACGTTCGGCAACAATCCGATTACTTCCATCGAAGAAAATTCCCGTTGTGTTTTTGATGAAACGATTTCCAGAGAGATAGCAGTCCGACAGTTCTTTAAACAGTACGCCATAAGCAGCATCGCCCCAATTCTCTTCGAAAGTATTGTTCATCATCACTACTTTTTTGGTGAACATTACCGCCACACCAGCACCATTGTGCTTAAATAAATTAGTGATGTAAGCGTTGTTGTGAGAAAACATGAAGTGCAAGCCGTAACGAAGATTGTTCTTCGCAATGTTCCTCCAAATCACCGAATGGGTTACAAACTCAAAGTAAATACCGTCGCGATGACCTTCTATTTTGTTGCCGATGATTTGTAGGCTATCGCTTTTCCAGCAGTGAATACCATTCCCAGATTGGTTTTCTTCTTTCTGCGAAGCACTAATGACATTATTTTTGATGATGCACTTTTCTGCGTATTGTAGGTAAATTCCGAAGTAATTATTGATGAGAATGTTCTTTTCGATGCTAACATTCTTCACGTCATAAACTTTGATGGCGCCTGGATCGCTCATCGTAGTTCTTCCAGAGTTCTGGATTCGAAAACCTTTCACACTTACACCATCGCTTTTGATAGACAAAATTTCGTACTTCAGCTCGCCATCTAATATTGGATAATCTTTGCCCACCAAGTGAACAGCTTTGTCTATAATGATATTTCCCTCCTTATAAATACCAGAATTTACCAAAATGGTATCACCATGTTTGGCAAGAGCGATAGCTTTTCTAATTTGTATAATCGCTTGCCCTCTACCAACGTGGATAGTTTTTGCGTGGTTAGGCATGATGTTGGCCAGCAGCAAACCCACAAAAAATAGAAAGAAACGATATTTAGTGAGTATGCCCATGTTGAGAATTTTCTTCATTTGGAGCTGCTTGATGTAAGTCCTTCCAATTCATAATTTCCACCTGATTTTTACTAGCGTAATTTGCTGCGGTTTGCTGTGTAGTAAAAGCCGCTATATTTCCACCCATTGGGCTGCGAAGGCTTTCATGTTTAACGAATAGTGCAGTGGTGGCGTCGATAAGTTTTCCATCTTCCAAGAAACTACCAACATAGTAGTTTTTTACGGCTACTTCTTTATTGCTTGCATCGTATTGCAAAAGGCATTGCAGGTCATCAAACTTATAAACCCGACCTTTAACGGTAATTATTTCCGCTGCAAAGCGACTTTCAGAAATAGACATCTTGCAAAACTCACAAGCGTCTTGATTGTAATTGATTGGTTCTGGTCCACTATTTCCGCAAGAAGTGAGCATTAGAGCGGTAAGGAGAATTGCTACAAATGATTTCATGTTATTTACGTGCTTTTTTAGTTTCGATAAATGAAGCGGCTACCAACAAAACACCCGCTCCCACAATTAACCAACCACCAATATTTGGGATAGAATAGGCGCCGAAGTTCAAGAGTTGCTTGAATCCGATAAGGGGAGGTTGATAAGCCATTCCTGGAACTTTAATAGCTGCGTTTGGATCTAAGTTGTGTCCGTAATCGTATTCCCATAACCAAAAATCTACCATGGCTGCGATACCAAACACAATGAATGCAGCTAGTGAGATATAGAGCAGTTTTCGTTTGGCTACGTATGCAGTAATAATGAACAACAGTACATAAGCGGCAATAATGTAGGGCAATACCGTAAATTCGACGAAATCTTTACTGTGCAAGGTTTTCATACCGATGTAGTGATTTAAGCCATTGATGATATCTACATCGCCAGCTATTTTATTGGCCCAAATCTTTAAACTTAAACCTTCCGGATATTGGGGCGCATCTAGATAAATGCTCCAAATAGGAACGAAAAGAGAGATGATGAGGAAAACCGCTGCGGTAATTAACAACGATTTTGAAAGCGGAGTGATGGTGTTATTTTTTATCATGACATTGTTTTTAATGGTAATGAAGTTATCCCGATAAATAGAGATGATTTCATGAGTAGCAGGTACTTCACAAAGGTATTTGCTGTGTGAAGAAGGCTTTATGATTTCAGTCATAAATACCTCTAAAATGATCCCCTAGATTTGCTCCAGTAAACTAAAATCGATAAAACGAGATGTTGTGCTTACGTAGAATAGTTGCTTTACTTTTACTTTTTGTGATGATGTTCTGCATTGCGAAGAATAGCGTATTGTACACCTTCTACAGTTTAAATGCTGATGCTTTTATATCGCTTTTTTGCGAGAACGTAGATAAGCCTGCACTAAAATGTAATGGTAAATGTAAGCTTGCTAAAATGGCAAAGGAGGAACAAAAGGAGCAGGCCGAAAAAGTGCTGTCTAACTTACAGAAAGAAGTGTTTTTGTATCATCAATTTGGTTACATCGAGCGCATTTTACAAGAATTTGTAACTCAAATTACAATGGTATTGGGGGGCTTCCCAAAAAATCATTATGTCTATTCATTCTATTTTAGAAACGATAAACCGCCGCAGTTTTTAAGTTGTTAAAATCAGAGACTCCTCTTTATTTGGTAAGGCCGTCACCCTGAATTTATTTCAGTGTCTGCCAAACCATAGTTAAAACTTCTTAAAAACAATCCAATGAATTTCTTAAAATATGCTGGCATCATTATGCTGGTGCTCTTTGCGATGTCTTGTAAAAAAGATAATCCAATAAATAATACCAACGAAACTGATGGTTTAACATTAGTACAAACCATTGCTAATGGTAAACACAACATTAAGCTGTACACAGAAAGTGGCAAATTACAAACTGGCTACAATAAGGTTTATCTGCAGTTAACCAACGCTGATGGAAGCTCAATAGATAATGCCCAATTGAATTGGAAACCACTAATGCACATGATGAGCATGCAGCACGCTTGCCCTAATTCTGCCATTAATAAAGTGGCTGATAAAACCTCTTTGTACGAAGGTTACATCGTTTTCCAAATGCCTGGTAGTATAAACGAATATTGGGAGTTGAGTTTCGATTATACCGTTGCTGGTACTTCGTACAATGTAAGCTCAAAAATTGAAGTGTCAGCTGCTGCAAAACGTAATTTGGAATCGTTTCGTGGCAGCGATGGAAATAAGTATGTGATTGCTTTGGTCACACCAACGAAACCAAAAGTAGCCCTTAACGATATGCAGGCGATGGTATTTAAAATGCAGGATATGATGACTTTTCCAATTGTTGATGGCTATACCGTAAAAATAGATCCTCGAATGCCTGGAATGGGTAACCACGGTTCGCCAAATAATGTGCAGTTAACTCAAAATAATGCTGATAAAATCTATCAAGGCAAACTTAGCCTAACAATGACCGGCTATTGGAAAATCAATTTACAGCTGGTTGATGCCACTGGTATCGTTGTTAAAGGCGAGGAAGTAACTAGTGCCAATGAAAGTAGCTCTATTTATTTTGAAGTGGAGTTTTAGTGTTTTTTACAGACCCGTCATTGCGAGGTACGAAGCAATCTTACAACTATAGTTATTCTGATGTAACGCTTTAAGATTGCTTCGCAAAGCTCGCAATGACGAAATGTCTATTTTCCAGTGCTTACTCTTAAATTCTTCCTTATGAACCGAATTTCAAAAATTGGTTTACTTACTGTGTTCGTACCTTTTGGTATTTATGCACAAAATCAACCAACAGATAGCTTAAAGCAAATCCAATTGTCTAGCGTAATTATTGTTGGACAACAACATATCGCTAATAAAAAAGTTAAAGTTTTATCCTCGTTAGATAGTTATTTGGAAACCAACAGTGCCATTAATATGATAAGACGTGGTGCCTACGCTTGGGAGCCTTTGCTTAATGGCATGGCCACCGAACGTTCAGTGGTTACTATCGATGGCATGCGGATTTATGGTGCATGTACCGATAAAATGGATCCAATAACTTCCTACGTGGAAATCACCAATTTGAGTCAGGCAAATGTTCATAGCGGACAGGCGGGGGCAGCTAATGGAGCAACCATTGCGGGAAGCGTAGATTTGGTGAGAAGGCAATCGGGTTTTGGCAAAAGTAATGTAAGAGGGAGTTTTTTTACTGGCATAGAAACGGCTAATGTTCAAAAAATAGCAGGAACATCGTTGCAATACGGTTCCGAAAAATTCTTTACCGATGTTGATTTTACTTATCGTGATGCCGAAAATTACAAAGCTGGAGGAGGTAAAGAAGTTCTGTATTCGCAATTTACCAAGTACAATTTATCTGCAATAAGCGGATTTAAAATTGATGAACATCAGCAAGTAAAAGCTTCGCTAATTTATGACAGGGCTTTAAATGTAGGTTATCCGGCATTGCCAATGGATGTTTCCTTAGCAAAAGCTTTTATAGGTTCTGTACAGTACGACCGCCATTTAGGCTCCACTTTGGTAGATTATTGGCAAACCAAGCTCTACTATAATGAAGTAACACATATCATGGATGATACCAAACGACCAGATGTGCCGATTAGAATGGATATGCCAGGGTGGACAAAAACTTTCGGCTATTATACTAAGTTAAATGGAGTGATGGACAATCATCATTGGTTGTTGAATCTTTCGGGGCATTACAATAAATCGAGGGCAGAAATGACGATGTTCTCCAACAATGTCAATGAAAAGGACATGTTTATGTTGACTTGGCCTGGTGTACATACATTTTATAATGGTTTGTTTCTGGAGGATAAGCTCCAAATCAATGAGAAATGGAATATGCTAATTACACTGGGGTCGGCTTTGCAATACAATCAAGTAAAAAGTGATTTCGGTTACGAGAGCTTGAGGATTTTCTATCCGGAGATGTCGCATACAAAAATGAGATGGCTTAAAAATGCTGCGGTTAAAATGAACTATGGAAAACAGCAATGGCAATTTAGTTTTGGCACTGGATATGGTGAAAGAGCTCCTTCCGTTTCGGAAGGCTATGGCTTTTATTTATTTAACAGCGCTGATAAGTTCGACTATATCGGTAATCCTGATATGCATAATGAAAAGTCTTTGGAGTTGAATAGCTCAGTTTCGTTCGCTACAACCAAATTCTCTGCAAAAGCACAAGTCGATTATTTTAGAATTTACGACTATGTCATTGGCTTTAACCACTCCGATTATATCCCAATGACGATTGGTGCAAGTGGTGTACGTATCTATGGACAGTTGCCAAAAGCTGACATCTTCAATGCAACTTTATCATTCGGTTACCAAATTTTTGAAGGTTTAAATTCGTCTGGGAAAATGGTTTACCGTAGAGGCAAATCTGGAAATTTAAACTTACCGCAGATACAACCATTGAGTTATGGCGCTAGTTTAAAATATCAACTCAAAAGCACCACTATTGAAACGGGAATGGAAGGAGCGGTGGCACAAACAAAATACAGTTCTTCGTTTGGCGAAACTCCAGTTGGGGCTTATACCATTTTCAATTTAGCTGCATCTAAGCAGCTTAACTTTGCTAAGCAGAAACTGGTGTTAAAAGCTGGCGTAGAAAACCTTTTCGATACTTATTACACTACATTTGCAGATTGGAACCGAGTGCCAAGAATGGGGAGGAATGTTTTTGTGAATATAGTTTACGGGTTTTGATGCAGTGTAGGTCATGGCTTTGGTATTGCCGAAACACAGTAGAAAATTCCCATTATAAACTGCTCACCTTGAGGTTTAGCATGACTTTATTGCAAATGCAATGTTATTCCGGCTTTATTTTTACGATTTTGTTATCTCGTAAAATAACTAACTCACTATTTTTAATTTTCTTAAATTCTAAAAGTTTTTCGTACACTTTCTCAAGTCCTTTTAGAATTTTGCTTTTTTCTTCTAAATGTTTATCAGTTGTTGTCATAGTAATTTTTTAAAAGATTAAACTTGTTAATATTTACAATGTTTAGCGAAGTATCCACTTGCTTATCGGCTATTAGGTCGTGTTTAGCTTCTGAGTTGTCAAAAATAAAAGCTCCGTCAACAATAGGAAGATAAAGGTCAAACAAATTTTTAATTCCTCTAATATATCTTCTTTCGATGACTTCTGGTTCTATGTTATGCCCGCCTTCCTCAACTCTTGTTTTTACACGTTCTTTGGCTAGTTCTATGTTTTGTAGCCAAAAAAATAGCAATATTACTCTATAACCTTTTTCTTTTGCTTCGATTATTTTGACTTTATAACTTTTGGTCGATAAGGTAGTTTCAAAAGCGAAATTTTCATTTTCAGAAAGTAGGTCATTAATTCTGTTAAGCATTATTCGTCCTGCCTCAAAAGAAACCTTTTCAGGTTGGAAAGGGGAGAGGCCTTTTGCAATTTCATCAGCGTTGACAAATTCTTTACAATCTAAAATTTCTGGCAAAATTGTAAACGATGCAGTAGTTTTACCAGCTCCGTTACAACCCGCGATTATGTAAAGTTTTTTATCATTCATTAATAGTAAAATTACAAATTTATTTTCGTTAGTTTTCAGTCCTTAGTTTTTGTAAGAATAAGATTGAAGGGTTCATTAATTACGCTTATACCTACAAATATACCCAAAATAGATAGATTTAAATCTTCTTAAATCTTGACTTTGTTGAAATAAATGTTTGCTTGTTACTAAAGTGATTGCTTATTTTTTGGAGCATTTTTCTAAAAGAAAAAAGCAGCACACTCATGTGTACTGCCTTCACTTATTAAATTTGGCTTTGTTTTATTTTGCAGCATTTGCTTTAGGTTTATCACCTAAGCTAAATTTGAGTGGCACATTACTGTTCTTAGGTGATACCCTCACATAACCCGACATTTCTTGGTGCAATGCAGAACAGAAATCGGTACAGTAAATTGGGAAAATTCCAATACGGTCTGGTACCCACTTCAAGGTCAGCGTTTCGCCAGGCATGACCAGCAATTCACCATTATTGGCACCTTTTACGCCAAAACCGTGAGGTACATCCCAATCTTGTTCTAGGTTGGTTACGTGGAAATAAACCACATCGCCCAATTTTACGCCTTCAATGTTGTCTGGTGCAAAGTGAGAGCGTATGGCGGTAATATACACATGTACTTCATTTCCTTTTCGCTCAACTTTAGCTTCGGCTTCGCCTTTGGCAGCAAATGGATGTTTGTTTTTATTGATGTCAAAGATTTTCAGTTGCTTGTCTTTGATCAGCTCTGCAGGAATAGCCTGTGCATAATGTGGCTCACCAATGGTTGGGAAATCTAAAATCAATTCCATTTTATCACCACTGATATCGTACAACTGTGCACTTTGAGACAACTCAGGTCCGGTAGGTAAGTAGCGATCTTTAGTGATTTTATTATAAGCCACTAAGTACTTGCCAAATGGTTTTTTGGTATTTCCGCCAGGGATCATCAAGTGCCCAACAGAGTAGTAAGTAGGCTGACGGTCTAAAACTTTCAGGTCTTTAATGTTCCATTTCACCACTTCAGAAGATACAAAGAATGAAGTATAGGCATTTCCTTTACCATCAAACTCGGTGTGTAAAGGTCCTAAGCCTGGTTTTTGTACTTCGCCGTATAAAGCAGCTTCGTATTTAATTACAGGTAAACCAGCATATTTTTCTTTCTCAAAGTTTTTGTCGGCAATGGCTTTTTGAATTTTATCGTAACTAAACACAGGTAGCAAAGCAGCCAATTTACCACTACCTACAATAAATTCTCCAGTTGGGTCTACATCGGTACCATGTGGAGATTTAGGACAAGGAATAAAGTACACTAAATCTGGAAACTCAGTGATATCCAGAACCGTTACCTCATTTTTCATGGTCGAAGTAGCGCTATGTGTTTCTTCGTTGTATTTGTTGTGCGCATATTTCACTTTCTGTTTCTTCCCTCTGCCAGCTTTTACGTACTCTTCCGCTTTTTTCCAGTTTACGGCCATGATAAAATCTTTATCCTTTTGCGATGCATTTACTTCAAGCAAAGTGTTAGCTTGTTCACTATTGTAACAGCTAAAGAAGAACCAACCAGCAGATTTACCTTTTCCAGCACGAGCCAAATCGAAGTTAATACCTGGCGTTTTCAACTGAAAGGCAAGGTTCATATCTCCATTGTTTTTGTCGATGCTTACAAAACTGATATGGCCTTTGAAATTCTGTTTGTAAGTATCAATTGGCACATCACTCGCATCGCCATCTTCAGGAACGCTGAAACGTGTACCAGCCACAATGTATTCAGAATTTTCGGTGCCAAAAGGCGAGCTGTGGTTACCTGCGCTATTCGGTAATTCTATAATTTCGGCAGTACGAAAAGTTTTTAAATCTACACGAGCTAAACGAGGCGTATTGTTTCCGTTTACGAAAACCCATTTTCCATCAGCTACGCCATCATTCATAGACATTTCTACGTGATGCAAATCATCCCAAGGCACAAAACCATGAGAGGTATTGAGCATCGGTTTGGTTTCCTCGCTGTATCCCCAGCCTTTTTCCGGGTCTACCGAAAAAACAGGAATTACCCTTAACAGACGCCCGCTAGGTAGTCCGTAGACGCTCAGTTGTCCGCTAAAACCTCCCGAAACGAAGTTGTAAAACTCATCGTATTTGCCAGGAGCAACATAGGTTTTTGCTGCGGCATCTCCACTTACGGCATTGCCGGCACCTTTAGGTTTACATGAGCCAAATTGTAAGGCTGCTACTGCGAGTAAACCCACTGCAATTCTTTTACTGATCATATATTTAGAATTAATTGATGTTTGATTAAGAAATTATTTTGCACCGTCATTTTTGCGCATAAACTCTACAATAGATCTTGCTTCTTCTTCGGTAAGATTTTGGTTGGGCATACGAACTAAGCATAATTCAAGTTGCGCCTGCACTTCGGGATCTTTGTCTATCATCGGGTCGGGATTGGTAATGAAGTTCATGATCCAATGTGGAGTTCTTCTCTCGGTAACACCTTTCCATCCAGGTCCAACCAGTTTCTCATCTGTTGTTTTATGGCAAGAGAAACATTTGGTGCTTGCAATACCATTACCTTTTTCGGCCATGGTGGCATCTAATATGCCAATGTTAATATTGGTTTCATCAAATTTACCCTCTCCGCGTTTTGGATCGTAAGAAGAAGTATTGCCAGACTGTTCATTGGTTTGGTTTTCTGTGGCAGATGGTTGCCCGCCGCCACCGCAAGCACCAATAAAAACGGCCATAGATAAACATAGCGTTGTAATGACTTTATTTTTCATTTTGTAATCGTTTTGTTGATCCAAATGTACCGAGGGAAAAATCAACTGTTTATGATTGTAATCATAAGGGTAGGATCAGATGAGAATGGTTTGATAGGGTGTTTAAAACCAAGAAATTCTTTTGTCAAGGAAATTGACTGGCAATATGATTCACTATCTCAGGTGATGGAAAGAGATAGCTCATAAGTTTAACGGAGCTAATGTAAATAGCAGTGAATCAGAAGAAAATAAGAGGAAGAGTAGTGAATGAAGTGTGTAATTAAGCCAACACTATATTTATTTTTGGACTAGAAACTCCCTAATGTGATTACTTAATAAATAAGGCAATTCTTCTCCACTTTTGTTTGTTAAAGCATGCTGGGCAGAATTGTATTTTTCTATAAAAGTGCCTTCTTCACTATTGAATTTTAAAAAACCTTCTTCAAAATATCTCTCCTCAATTTGGTCAGATGCATCCATAGAACGGAAGGTCATTTGTACTGTAGAAAGGTCTTGTTTCGCTATCTTCAGCCACTTAAATTTCTCAGAAATTGGTGCATAGTCGCTCAAGTCATTCCTTTTGATTTCCAATAGATAGAATTCGGAATTATCAAGTAGATAGAGACATTCAAAAAGTTGGGCTGTAACGATATCCATGTATAAACAAAGATATCATCTTTCCTTTTTACCTACAGAAAATTTTATCCACAGTTGTAGAAGCTTTTCCGTTATAAATTTAAAGTATAGGGTCAGAAAGTTTAGCTGAAAATTGAAAACCGCAAATTGCCACTCGAGGGAAGTCCATGAAGGTTTTTGAAGCCAACAATGCACTAGGCTGATAGATGTTTAACGCCTTTTGAAAGAGAACATTAAGTTCTTTGTTATTGGTTTCACTATGAGCTAGCTGTTGTAATAGGCTTTTTTCAGTATTGTCTTCCGGAATTAACTCAATACGTACAGTAGTAGGAGAGATGCGCATGTAGTGGTACTTCATAATATGGGGCTAAGATAATTAAATCCTTTACTTTTCTTCAATTAAAGCTGAAATTTGAAGTCCTCTTATTCGGGTACACTATTTGGCTTTTCTTTTTATAGGTATTTTGCTCGTCGACTACCTGATTTAAAATCGATCTAAACCCTAAAGTTATTCTATTGTTCTATGTCGGGAGAACGACGAGGCCAAGGAAGATGGGAACCTGAAATCTTGTTTTTCTCCCATTCTTAATTTCAAATAAATTAAATACATCATGACGACAAATAACTTATTGAATGAGCTGATAGAGCTTAATAATGACAGGATTGCTGGTTTTGAAAAGGTGCTAGCCGATATTGACGACGAAAACGTAGATCTCAAAGAAATATTTCAGGAATTTTCTACTCAAAGTAGAAGGTTTAGTCAAGAACTAACCACTATTGTAGCCGCAAGTGCAGGAGAACCAGAAACTGGAAATAGCGTTAGTGGAGCATTACATCGTGCTTGGATTGACGTAAAAGCATTATTTGGCGGCTCCGATAGGGTAAGTATTTTGTCGGAGGCTGAGCGTGGAGAAGACGCAATTAAAAAAGCTTATCATACAGTGATAGAACAGGGTCGACTTACTGGCGAAACGCTAGATACGGTAACTAATCAAGCTAAGTCCATAGGTAAGGCGCACGATACCATTAAGGCATTAAGAGACATGGCAAAACAATAAAGTAAGAATTAGGTTTAACTAATATACTTAAACGTGATAAGATATGATGAACTATTTGATGCCTCAGAAAAAGTCGAATAACATGGCGATGGCTGCTGGAATTGCAGTCATAGCTGGAGTAGCTCTAGTTACTGCTATACCGCATACTAGGAAAATTTGTAGCAAATGGATTATTAATACATTAGATGGATTAAGAGATCGTATGGCTAAGAATAGAAATGGTGGAAGTTGGGAGCATGATTTGGCTAGTGCAGAGAAATTAAAAGGACCAGTTAACAAGCGTAGAAATACTTCTAAAATTGATGTTCCTTCTGCAGGGACTAATGCATGGAAAGAAGATTGGTCTAGCGAGTAATTGCTCTTGTAAATATTGTTAAAGCCACTTCATTTGGAGTGGCTTTTTTATGTGGAAACTATTTCAGTTTACTTGTTCTATTTATGGATGAATTAAAAATATTGATCTATCGTAATCCCATAAGTGAGGTTCAAGTTCTCGCTTCTAGTGATGTTCATACGGTTATAATTAAGAGATGAAGTAAGACTGATCCATTTTTTAAGTTTAATGCCTAATCTATTCGTAGATCTGATAATGTAATCGTTGCCATTAGTAAGAGAATTTTGTAGGAAATTACTTCCTTCAAATAAAATTAGCTCTTTTATTACTATGCGGTATTGCAACCTTAAAGAGTTTCGGTAGGTGTGATATCGATTATTGGATAATAGATTACTATTGTCGTATAACAAACCGTTGCTGACATTGAGGTTAAAATTTTCTTTATCAAAAAAATTGTAGGCAATACCCAATCCAGCTTGCGTTTGATGATTGATTTTTAAGGAATAACTACTGGCATAATTCAATAACCCCCAATAGTAAAAATGAGGAATACCTGGATACAGATTGAAGTTAAGTGTAGAGGAAAAGTCGTTGTTGCTCAGTTGACTATTTTGTTTCCCGTATAACCAGCTAGAAGTTGAGTTTAAAACGATGTTTTTCTTCTTGATACCGAAATTTAAGCTATTATTTAATAAGTAGGCGTTTCCTGTATTAGTTTCGTTTAATGATCCCGTGGCGCTTAATGTCAAGTGGTAGAAAGTACTATCATTGTATTGTGCCTTTAGTGAAAAGCAATTAAGAATAATCAGTAAGCAAAGTAATCTTCTCTTCATTCATTAGAAAACAGTAAAAAGTTCAAATGGTTCATCATTTATTCGTTTAAAGCCAATAGGCATAAAATGATAAGCTTTATGACTATAGGTAAATCATTGCGCTAAATACGCTTTTTGCTTAAGCTTAAAAACTTTTTCCTTTTGTATTGTTATTAATTTAATTGACGAAGGCAATTGCTTTCGTAATCGTACTTAAATAAAAACGATATGAACTATCAAGATAAAAATCAACGAAGTGAAGAGGAGTTGAACTCTAAAACCGCGGAACAAAATGAGAACCGATCTCAAAAAGATATATCTGCGGATAAAAATAATAGCTACAGAAATAATGATGAGGAGCAAAAACCGATAAATGATGCTAAAGGTTCACAAAATGGAGTTGATGAAGATGCGCCATCGAGGTTGAGAGACGAAGATAAAGAAGCTACAGAACCTCAAATCAATAGTGAAGGTGAATTTACTTCCCGAACTGGTTGGGTTAGAGAAGAAGGGCTTAGCGATAAAGAACGTAGAGAAGCAGAAGAAGAAGGGCTGGATGGACTTCGATCTGGAGATAGCTCGGCACTATAAAATCAGGTAGTGATTCATAGCATTTAGCCGTAGGAATTAAAGTCAGGAAGACGGAGTTATTTAATCTATTGGTGACGTTTGCTTAACATTTAGTTAACATTGAGTTTCTAATTTTAGAATATGAACTATCCAGTATTTATTTTTCACGAATTAGTGCTCCGTTTTTCTTACATCAATCGTCAAGTTGGAAGGTATATTTCTAGCACGGTTGAGAACGGAGAATGCTTGATTAGAACTACTAGCGGTAAAATTGCCATTGCACAAGAACTGCTCGAAAAACAATATCGCGATCCTAGTGAGATCTCTTCAGATCAGTTAAGAGAGTTAGCGGCAGCATTTCAAGTGGAGTAATCTGAAAAACTCATTTTAATTTTTTAACATCAGCGACATTAGGCGATTTCAATTTTACATTGTTTTAAGTCTAGTGAAGTCTTTCTTTTTGCTAAAAGTGGTTTTGGCTTGTTTTGGTTTGCGATAGCTAAAATTCCATCTTTATTAGAGCAATAAAGTTTGTCCAACTTCCTCTAACTCTTAAATCTTATTTTAAAAGCACATCAGTTTTAAGAAAAAACAATATAAAGATGTGTCCATTTGTCTTTTCTGATTGTAATTGTATAGTCGTTTTACATTCGTTTTTGTAACGGCGTTGTAGTGTAAAATCGTATTAGTTTCTTCGGAGCTTGTTCGGAGTTCCTTCGGATATGATCCGTTTAAATACCGATGAATTTCCCTATTAATCTCGTTTGATTTATAAACTTTTTATAAATTTAATAGCATGTTGAAACGTAAGCTTCTAAAATGAGGCGCAGTTAAAAAACGGTATTGACGGTGAGTTTTTTTTAAAAGAAGGAGTGACTTAAATTTTTCTTAAGAAGTAAGTATCTCATTTAAGTCATAAAAGAGGTAAAATAATGCTTCGGTTTCTAATAAATTTTCTATCTATATAGGAAACCATCGAAGTAACCATGAA
The DNA here is from genome assembly GCA_029959615.1 of Flavobacteriaceae bacterium PS02338. Classification (GTDB taxonomy): domain Bacteria; phylum Bacteroidota; class Bacteroidia; order Sphingobacteriales; family Sphingobacteriaceae; genus Pedobacter. Next base: position 377,838 of record JASCOD010000003.1, read on the forward strand.
CTGAAGCCGCCTGGGCTAGATTCTTGAGAACAACGAAACTATAAACGAACTGTATAATACTGTATAGACGTATTCTTTATCTGATGTTCGAGTTTGACACCGAACCCCTTTAATTAAGTTGATAAGCAATAACACTGCTTTTGTTAAAGGTAGGAATGTATATAATCCTGTCCTTTGGATTGTAACCTAAATCGGCAGTATTCATTTTCCCTTGAACATCTTGAATTTTATAGATGCTTCCATCTGCTTTAATATGATAAATAATGCCAGCCCAGCATGTAGCTATAAACTCGTTATTTCCTATTGGTTCCAATCCGTCTCCAGCTTTCGCTAGTCCTTTTGCAACAACCGTAACCTGCTTTTTATCGTCAAATTTTAAAAGTTGGGTTCCCGCTAATACAAATAGCTCATTTTTTATCCATTTTAAACCGTTGGGGCTAGTCACTTTTTCTAAATAAAGACTGTAAGAATTATTTTTTATCTGATAGATCTTATTGGTGCGGGTGTCAGAAACGTACAATGTACCCTTATGATCAATGGTAAGGTCATTTAAGAACACTGCGCTGTCTATTTCTAGCTTATTGATTACTTTTCCGTTCTTGATATCTACGCTTACTATGGCGGTGATATCGGCAATATATAAGGTGTTTTTGTAGATAGCCAACCCTTTAGGTGCATTTAGTCCGCTTATCCAATGCGCATTTTTTACAGAACCATCTAATTTTAGAATAGCAATGCCACCTTTACCGTCTTTTACGTTGCCAGCGCCATCAATTAGGCTAACATATAATTCTTTAGTATCACCTCTATAAAGTACTGATTCTGGTATCGGTAAATTTTCTTTTGCTTCCCAAATTGGTTCAGATAGTTTGATTTGCGCTTTTATACTGATACTTGATAGAAGTACAGTAATTACTAATAAAGCTATATTTCTGGCTCTCATTTGGGTAAAGATAAAGGAAATTGATTAAGATGGGGTAGGTGAAGGGGAAATAAAGGTTCAAAAAAAAGTCCTTAACCTGTATCAGGTTAAGGACTTTTATGAATATGATGCTATCAGTTTCTACTTACCAGCAGCTTTAGCATGATCTGCTAAGAAAGTAGCTAAACCGCTATCTGTCAATGGGTGTTTCAATAAACCAGTAATTGCAGAAAGTGGAGCAGTAATTACATCTGCACCAATTTTAGCACAGCTTACAATGTGTAATGGTCCGCGAATAGAAGCTGCCAATATTTGAGTTTCATAACCGTAGTTGTCAAAAATCAAACGGATATCTTCAATTAAAGTCAAACCATCAGTAGAAATATCATCTAATCTTCCTAAAAATGGAGATACATAGGTGGCGCCAGCTTTAGCTGCTAACAAAGCCTGAGCAGGAGAGAAGATTAGGGTGCAATTGGTTCTAATTCCTTTGTTGCTGAAATACTTAATTGCTTTTAAACCTTCTTTAATCATCGGTACTTTAACCACAATCTTAGGGTTTAATGCCGCTAAAGCTTCACCTTCCTTAATGATCCCTTCGTAATCAGTAGCGATAACTTCTGCACTTACATTGTCATCAACGATATCGCAAATAGCTTTGTAGTGATTGATTACGTTTTCATCTCCAGTAATGCCTTCTTTGGCCATTAAACTAGGGTTAGTAGTTACGCCGTCTAAAACGCCTAAATCCTGTGCTTCTTTAATCTGGTCAAGATTTGCTGTGTCTATAAAAAATTTCATGTTGTTTAATTCTTATATTGGTCTAATGATTAATGCAGAGAAACCTGAAGAATTATATCCCCCTTCAGAGTTTACTCCGACTATATCGGAGGGGGTATAAGGGGAGTAAAAAGGGCAAGCAACTTCTATCGCATCGCTACAACCTTCTACCCTTGCTTTGTTCCCAACCTGGGGGAGTTCAAAAGGAGCTGATCGTAGAAGACTTGCCCGGCACAAAGGTAAGAAAAGCGAGTAGTTTACAAAACATAATTTTACATATATTTTAAGTTGTTGTCTTACAGTTTTTTATAGTGATTATCCAGTGCTGATAACGTTTTTAGGTAAATAGTTGAATTATAAATTAGCTGTTTAGCTAATAAAAATTACGGGGAAATTTTAAACGCACTTTTTAATACCTCCTAGCTGCTGTGTAATATTGTTGTTTTTGTTAAGGTTTTGTTTTTCAGTGTATTGTGTATTTTTGTGGGTTTGAGGATTTGTTACTAAAACATGCTTTAAATTGTTTAAAGCATATATTTCGTTTTAAGTAGTTTTGATAAAATTTCAATTGGTATCGATGTCTTTTGATATATTGATAATTTTGTGTTAAAATTTTATCTATAATATAGTTTTTTCATATTTTTTTTATCAACTATATAATTTGTAGATTTTTTTTCGTATCTTAGTGTTCATTACACACTAACTACAACCAACTAATAAATGGAAAATTTAAATGAACAGCAGGGGTTGTACCGTGACAGTTTTGAGCATGATGCTTGCGGTATAGGTTTTGTTGCCCATGTGAAAGGGAGAAAATCACATCAGAACATTTCAGATGCGCTGACCATTTTGGAGAATTTGGATCACCGTGGCGCATGTGGAGCTGAACCTAATACCGGAGATGGTGCTGGTATCATGATACAGGTTCCCCACGAATTTTTATTTGACGAATGCTTACGTACCGGTTTTAGCTTGCCGCAATATGGCGACTACGGTGTAGGTATGCTTTTTATGCCTAAAGAAATTAGGGCTAGAGAAGAATGTCGTGAAATTATTTATCGTACAGCAGAAAAGCTGGGTTTTGAGGTGCTAGGTTTTAGAAAGGTTCAGGTAGATACTACCGATATTGGTAATATGGCCCTTTCTGTAGAGCCTGAAATTGAGCAGGTCTTTGTTTCTCGCCCTTACCACATTGCTGCTGGTTCCGATTTTGAACGTAAGTTGTTTGTGCTTAAAACTTACGTAACCAAAACTATTTACAATTCTGTAAAGGATAGTAAGCAAGATTTTTACATAGCGTCTTTCTCGTCGCGAACCATTGTGTATAAGGGTCAGCTTACTTCTTTGCAAGTTCGTACCTATTACACCGAGCTTAGTGATAAGCGTATGGTTTCGGCCTTCGGTTTGGTACACTCACGTTTTGCAACCAACACTTTCCCGTCTTGGCGTTTGGCGCAACCATTTAGGCATATTGCCCATAATGGTGAGATCAATACGTTGCAAGGTAATTTGAACTGGTTTCGTTCTAGTGTGAAATCATTTGCATCGCCATTTTTTACTCCGGAGGAGTTGAATATGATTTTGCCAGTGATCGATGAAACCCAGTCAGATTCGGGATGTTTAGATAATGTAGTTGAACTACTATTGCATGCTGGCCGTTCGTTGCCGCATGTGTTAATGATGTTGATACCAGAAGCATGGGACGGAAACAAGGATATGGATCCGATGAAAAGTGCTTTCTATCAATTCCACGCTTCTTTAATGGAGCCTTGGGATGGGCCAGCAGCTATCGCCTTTACCGACGGTAACTTAATTGGTGCTACTTTAGATAGAAACGGTTTGCGTCCTTCGCGTTACGCACTTACCAGTGATGATAGAGTGATCATGGCATCTGAATCGGGAGCGGTTGAGATTGACCAGAGCACTGTAATCGAAAAAGGTAGGTTAACTCCTGGAAAAATGTTTGTAGTTGACATGGAGCAGGGGCGTATCATTAGTGATGACGAGATCAAGCAACAAGTTTGCGGTCGTCGTCCGTATGCGGATTGGATTAACCAATATCAAATTAAATTGGAAGAATTACCTGAACCAAGGGTAATGTTCACCAATTTGTCAGAAGAATCTATTTTCAATTACCAACAGGTATTTGGGTATACTAGAGAAGATATCGATTTATTGCTTAAGCCAATGGCGATAGATGGTAAAGAGGCCATCGGTTCGATGGGTACGGATACGCCTTTAGCGGTGCTATCTAAGCAACCTCAACACTTGTCTTCGTATTTTAAACAGTTGTTTGCTCAGGTAACCAACCCACCAATCGATCCAATTCGTGAGCGAGTGGTAATGAGTTTGGCTGGCTTTATGGGCAACAATGGTAACTTATTGGAAGAAAACCAGATGCAGTGTCACTGTGTGGGTATCAAACATCCAATATTAACCAACCAAGAATTAGAGAAATTAAGAAGTATAGATACAGGCTTATTCCAATCTAAAACCCTACAAATGTATTTTAGGGCAGATGGAAAAGCTGGGTCATTGCAAAAAGCTTTAGATCGTTTGTGCCGTTATGCAGTGGATGCTGTAGAAGATGGTTTCCAAGTGATCATTTTGAGCGATAGAGCATTAGATTCAACCCACGCTGCCATTCCTTCTTTATTGGCAGTTTCTGCAGTTCATCACCACCTAATTAGAAAAGGTTACAGGGGTGCAGTAGGGATTGTGGTAGAGGCCGGAGATGTTTGGGAAGTACATCACTTTGCCACCTTAATTGGTTTTGGTGCTACAGCGGTAAACCCTTACCTAGCTTTAGAAACTATCAATACCTTCAAAAGCGAAAGTGGCTTAACGCAAGATCAGTTAAATTATAACTATATCAAATCTGTTAAAGATGGCTTGTTAAAGATCTTCTCTAAAATGGGAATTTCTACTTTGCAATCTTACCATGGTGCGCAGATTTTTGAGATTTTAGGCTTGAACCAACAAGTGGTTGGTACTTATTTCACAGGTGCGGTTTCTCGTATTGGTGGATTAGGTTTAGATGAAATTGCGCAAGAAGCGTTAATTAAACACAACCGCATTTTCGGCAAGCATACGCAAACGGAGCATATTTTAACGGCTGGTGGCACCTATAAATGGAGAAGACGTGGCGAGAAACACTTGTTCAATCCAGAAACCATTCATTTATTGCAAAATGCTACCCGTAGAAACGATTTTCCTACGTTTAAAAAATACTCGAAGTTAGTAAACGAGCAAACTACACAGGCTTACACCATTAGAGGTTTGTTTGAGTTCAACTATACGCGTCCATCGATTAGCATTGATGAGGTAGAGCCAATTGAGAATATTTTCAAAAGATTTGCTACAGGAGCGATGTCTTTCGGATCAATTTCTCACGAGGCGCATTCTACTTTGGCTATCGCGATGAATAGAATTGGCGGTAAAAGTAATACTGGCGAGGGTGGTGAGGATGAAATCCGTTACCAAACTTTAGCTAATGGCGATTCAATGCGCTCGTCGATCAAGCAAATTGCTTCGGCTCGTTTTGGTGTAACCAGTTACTATTTAACCAATGCTGACGAGTTACAGATTAAAATGGCTCAAGGTGCAAAACCTGGAGAAGGTGGTCAATTACCTGGGCACAAAGTGGATGATTGGATTGCAAAAGTTCGTCACGCTACGCCAGGTGTAGGTTTAATTTCTCCTCCTCCGCATCACGATATTTATTCTATCGAAGATTTAGCACAGCTGATTTACGATTTGAAAAATGCCAATCGTGCGGCTAGAATTAACGTTAAGTTGGTTTCTAAAGCAGGTGTAGGTACTATTGCTGCAGGTGTGGCTAAAGCCCACGCTGATGTGGTTTTAGTTTCAGGTTATGATGGTGGTACGGGAGCTTCGCCTTTAACGTCAGTTCAACATGCTGGTTTACCTTGGGAACTTGGTTTGGCAGAAGCGCATCAAACTTTGGTGAAAAACCGTTTAAGAAGTAGGGTAGTGCTACAAACTGATGGTCAGTTGAAAACAGGTAGAGACATTGTAATCGCTACTTTATTAGGTGCTGAAGAGTGGGGGGTAGCAACGGCTGCTTTAGTTACTGCAGGTTGTATCATGATGCGTAAGTGTCACTTGAATACTTGTCCAGTTGGTGTGGCTACGCAAGATCCTAACTTGAGAAAGTTGTTTACTGGCGATGCTGACCACGTAGTGAACTTGTTTCAATTCTTAGGGCAAGAAGTTCGTGAATTGATGGCTGAATTAGGTTTCAGAACGGTGAACGAAATGGTGGGTCAATCTGATTTGTTGAAAGTAAGAGAATTTGCAGAAGCAGATTGGAAATTGAAACATGTAGATTTATCTCCAATATTATACAAAGAGCCTGCAAACGGACAACCTTTGTATAATACAGAAGAACAAGATCATGGTTTAGATAAAGTATTGGATCATCAGTTAATTGCAGCTGCGCAACCAGCTATCTTAAACAACGAGCCAGTATTTGCTAATTTCGACGTGAAAAACACAGACCGTTCTATCGGTACCATGTTGTCAAACGAGATTTCTAAAGTTCATAAAAGTGCAGGTTTAACGCCAGATACCATCAACTTTAAGTGTTTTGGTTCTGCCGGACAGAGCTTCGGCGCTTTTGCTGCTAAAGGCTTAACGCTTACTTTAGAAGGTGAAGGTAATGACTACGTAGGTAAAGGTTTGTCTGGAGCTAAGGTGGTTGTTTATCCTTTTGGAAATATCAACTATGTGCCAGAGCAAAATATCATTATTGGTAACGTAGCGCTTTATGGTGCAACGTCTGGAGAGTTGTATGCTCGTGGTAAAGCGGGAGAACGTTTTGCAGTGCGTAACTCTGGTGCTACAGCAGTAGTAGAAGGAGTTGGCGATCACGGTTGTGAGTACATGACAGGTGGTGAGGTGTTGATTTTAGGTGATACAGGAAGCAACTTTGCCGCAGGTATGAGTGGCGGTATCGCTTGGATTTATGATACTAGCAAAACTTTTGCTAACAAATGTAACCCAGAGATGGTGGATTTAGATCCGCTACAACAAGAGGATGAGGAAAGAATTACTACGCTATTGAAAAACCACTTGAGGTTAACCAGCAGTAAAGTAGCAGAATTTATCCTTAGCGATTGGGAAAATCAATCTAGACATTTCGTTAAAGTTTTCCCTAAAGAATACAAAGCAGTTTTATTACAACGTCAACAAGTAAAAATTAATTAAGATGGGGAAAGTGACAGGATTTTTTGAATACGAAAGAGTTTCGCCTTCAAAGCAAGCGCCTCAAGAGCGTTTAAATCACTATGATGAGTTTGTGTCATTATTGCCATCTGATGAGTTGAATAGGCAATCTGGTCGTTGCATGGATTGCGGCGTGCCTTTTTGTCAATCTGGTTGTCCGTTAGGAAACGTGATTCCAGAGTTTAACGATGCGGTTTATCAAGGTAAATGGCTACAAGCTGCTGAAATTTTATTAAGTACAAATAACTTCCCTGAGTTTACTGGTAGAATTTGCCCTGCGCCTTGCGAAAGTGCTTGCGTGTTGGGAATCAACAAATCTCCAGTTTCTATTGAGGAGATTGAAAAGCATATCATTGAGATTGCCTTCGAAAAAGGTTACATCAAAGCCAATGAACCATTAATTAGAACAGGTAAAAAAGTGGCTGTAGTTGGTTCTGGTCCTGCTGGATTAGCGGCTGCTGCACAATTGAACAAAGCTGGTCATGAAGTGGTAGTTTATGAGCGTGATGATGTGGCTGGTGGATTGCTTCGTTATGGTATTCCTGATTTTAAACTACAGAAAGATGTGGTAGAAAGAAGGATCAAATTAATGGAAGAAGAAGGCATTACTTTCCAGTACAATGCTAACGTTGGTGAGAATGTAGAGATCAGTACACTTTTGCGTGATTTTCAAGCGATTGTATTAGCTGGTGGTTCTACGATCCCTCGTGACTTGAACTTGCCAGGAAGAGATGCTAAAGGGGTTCATTTTGCAATGGATTTCTTGAAGCAACAGAACAAGCGTGTGGGTGGCCGTAAAGTAGAGGTAGAAGAAATTTTGGCTACTGGTAAAAACGTAATTGTAATTGGTGGTGGAGATACTGGTTCGGATTGTATCGGAACTTCAAACCGTCATGGTGCGAAATCGGTTACGCAGTTTGAGATTATGCCAATGCCGCCACAGTTGCGTACGGCACATATGCCTTGGCCAAGTTATCCAATGTTGTTAAAAATCACTACTTCTCATGAAGAAGGAGCGCAACGTGCTTGGTCGGTAAATACCAAAGAATACATCAAAGATGAACAAGGTAATTTAAAAGCCTTAAAAGTAATTGATGTAGAATGGGATATTGATGCAGCGACTGGACGACCGCTAGGATTTAAGGAAGTTCCAGGAACAGAGAAAGAGTATCCTTGTGAATTGGTGCTTTTAGCGATGGGTTTTTTACATCCTCAAAAAGAAGGCTTAATTGAAAAATTAGGTGTAGAATTAGATGAAAGAGGGAATGTGAAAGCTGTTGAAGGTCAGTACCAGACTAACATACCTAAGATTTTTGCTGCTGGCGATATGCGCAGAGGTCAATCTTTGGTAGTTTGGGCAATTTCTGAAGGAAGAGAAACTGCTCGTAAGGTGGATGAACACCTAATGGGTTTCAGTAAATTACCATCTAAAGATGCCGTAGCTTACGCTTAAGAACTTTTGTTTTTATACTTTTACAACCAAGGTCCAGACGAGTTTCGTTTGGGCCTTTTTTATTTATTACTATGTCGTCATCTAGACTGGAACGCAGTGTAATGGAGAGATCTTTAAACTTTATTGTTAATTGCCATAGCCAAAAGATCTCTCCGCTACGGTCGAGATGACGACAGTTATTATTAGACTTACGAAGTTTAACTTCAGTCGTTATTGTTTTCAATGGTAAAGTTGAGGGCTTCGCCGTTTCAAGACTTCGTAAGTCTTTAAGATTATTCCATTCCTGTGAAATAGGAACTAGGTTAAAATCTGTTAAGGTTTACTAGATAAAGATTTTGTTTCCATAGCTTTAACTATTGTAAATAAGCGTTATGAAAAAATTATCCCTCTTAGTATTTGTATTGTTCAGCCTGCAATCTTTTGCTCAAAAAGCAATTAGAAAATATGTAGAAGAAAATATTACAAGCATAAAAAATATAGAGCCTGACTCCTTGGATTTTTCCGATTTAGAAGTTATTGGTAAAGCAATAGGTGATGCTAGAATAGTGATGCTAGGAGAGCAAGATCATGGTGATGCGCCTACTTTTTTGGCTAAAACAAGGTTGGTCAAATATCTTCATGAGAAAAAAGGCTTTGATGTTTTGGCTTTTGAGAGTGATTTTTATGCGTTAACCGAAGGTTGGGATGCGGTAGAGAAGAAAAAGGATAGGATGGAAGGTTTTTTGAAACATAATATTTTTTCAATTTGGACAAACTGTACCCAATGCGACGATTTATTTTACAATTACATTTCGAAAACTTACGAAACAAAATTTCCTATTGATATCGCAGGATTTGATAATCAGATACACGGTAGGTACAGTAGGGAAAATTTAAAGCAGTTTGTTGATGCAACATTGAAAAAATGGCAAGCGCCGCTCGTTAAATCCAATGAATATAAAACGTTTATTGAATTTTTGGATTCTTCCAAGATTAGCAGAGATACTTCAAAATATAACACATTTATCAAGCAACTGAGTCAGGTAATTGAGCAGGTGCCGAATAAAGATATCGATAGTTATCAATTGTTTTTACTGAAGAGCATTCGTGAGGATTTTAAAAGTGGTCTTTCCTTTTTAAAGAAGCAAAAAGACTTTATGGAAATAAGGGATAGGCAAATGGCGGAGAGCTTGAAATGGCTAGCTGATCAGAAATATCGAGGTAGGAAGATTATTGTTTGGGCTCATAGTGCTCATCTTGCTAAGAAAAGCGAATTGATAATGGGGAATTCGAATGTTAAGAAATCTATGGGTAATTTTTTTACTATGGATGATGATTTTAGAGCAAGTACTTATGTGGTAGGGTTTGCTTCGAGAGAGGGTACGGCTGGTCGCATAACTTTGCTTAATAAATTTACCGTTCAAAAGCCTTTAGATAATGATTTTGAACTATGGTTTCCAAATGAGTTGAAGTATGGCTTTGTCGATTTTAAAGCTTTCAATTCAATAGAGCCTAAGTTTTCAATGTCTTTTAGAATGAAAGGAATTGCCCATCGCAGCAATTTTGCTCCATGGAATAAAGTGTTTGATGGTGTTTTTTATATCAGAGATATGTATCCCTGCGAAATGATAAAGGATTAGAAACTTGCTCTCTGGTAGGACTCTAGTGTATTAATTAAAACGAGCAAAATAATTTAAAGGCCTTAAAAGCAATTGTTGTTTCAAGCTAACATTTTTAGATTTTGCTGCTGAGATCTATACAATTGTTGTCGAAAGATGCCGTAGCTTTTATGCGGATTAAATTATTTGACCAGTACAACTCCTGCGAAAATAGAAATTGATATTAGTAATATGGCTACAAGTAATAATTTTGGCTGATAGCGCTTAATAAGTCCATTTATGGCGTAAACAAGAAACAAAAACTGTAATAAAATTAATGGGAGTGTAATTAATTCAAATACTGCATTTAAAACTACCCAATTAAGTTTGGTAGGTATTCCTTTAAAGGCGAGAAGAAAATAACAGGCGGAAAATATGCTAAAATAAAATACAAAATTTATATATGTGTATGCTTTCATTTTGTGTTTGTTATCAAGTTAATTGCTAATTATTTTTAAGATTAGTTAGTTGTTGTAAATAGTATGTTAAAAAAATCGAAAATACTTTTTAAAATAGATCAAGTTTATATTCCCCTTATGCCATAACAGATAATTCCTGAATTAAAGTCAATTAAATTTATGTCATAAAATCTGATTCCTTCTTCTATCAAAATAACGAAATCATGATGATAAACAATATTCATATAATTATATAACGAAATTAAAAATTCATTTGATAAAGTTATATTATTGGTTTGAAGATAATCTGCAACATAGCTTTTCCTTTGCTCTAATGAAAGATTTGGTGATTGCCCACTTAAAGCAGGTGTTATATATACATTGAATGAATTTATTAAAAATTTTGCTTGACTCAATTTAATTGATATTGTAGGTTCTGAGTAATTGTCATCAACTTCTCCATCAATTACACTTAATGGAATATTAAAAAAGGTTAAAAAAGTATTAAATGTAGGTGCTATTGGACTGTTGATGATGGGTGTGTTTTCTATAAATGTAAAAGGATTATCGTCTTCAGAGTGCGCAGGATCTGGTACGCAGCCACTAAGACAAAACCATTTTGGGGTACACTTTGCACATAATTTATCGTGGATATAACATATCGGATGCCAATAATAACATGGGCCACTGTAATTTCCGCAACAACCGTGCGAACTGCCACTTGGCCACCATCCTGCTCCACTAGCTAGCTCAGGATGTAGAGTTCTATAATTGTCAATTTCTGAAAGAAAATCCTTTAGCGTAAAAGTAGAAGAAGAAATATTATTTAATGCCTCTTGAAATACATACATACCCATATTGTCATTTGGATAACTTAATAAATCTTCAGAAAGCATTGATTGAAATGATTGCTTAATAATAACGATATCATCATTGAAAATAAAAGGCGAAAGGCCTCTTACCGTTCCCTCATAAACATCCTGATTATATGAAGGCATCTCTTCCTCTACAGGCTCTTCTTCGTTTGAAGCTACCATCTTGTTCTTACTGTAGGTTTCAATGGAATTAATGTTCATTTTGTTCTTAACTAACATCCTTGTAAATGACAAACTCATATATAATCCTTGAATTTTAGGGCTTTTTATTTCTTCAATTGATAAGGTTTTGACAGTTTGAGAAATCATGGATCTTAATGCTCTACAAAGTAGTTTCGTTTCGATTAAGGAAAATTCAGAATACTTTGAAGCTTGTGATTTTTTACTAAAAATATTGTATATGGTTTTGTAAAACTTTTGTCCTTTGAAATCAATATCAAATGTTTCATCAAGAGATTTATATTTGTTATGCTTTGCAGTAATCTTAAGGTTAATATGTAATATACTATCGACGGTAATATTTGATTTATATTCTATGTCATATAAACTAGTGTTATATGTATTGTTGGAATTAGACAAGATATTTATGTCTTGACTTTTGGTGCTATCTATAAACATACTTTTTCTACATGCATATACTCCTAAAAGCAATATAAATAAGCTAGAAAAACAAATAAATATTTTTTTGATTTTTTGAAAATTGGATTTTTTTTTCATTTTTATATTTTAATAATTGCTAAAAAAGCATAGTTGAATTAAAAGATTAATACCTTGTGTCTTTTATAGCAAAAGAGTTTAATTTAAAGATATAGTAAATATATGTAGTATTTTTGCTGATTTATATAGTGAAAGTATTCTTTTGTTAAGAAAGAAATAATGATTAAGCATTGTATTCCTCATTATGATGATGGATTAACTGAAATAGGAATATTTCTATATATGTTGTTTTAATAAAATTATAAAATTTGTTGTATGTATTTAGGGTTTAGATTTGATACGGTAAAGGGATGAGGAAAAAAAGTATTAGGCTATTGAAGAAATATCTAAGAATAACTAATAATAGGGGGTGACGGATTCTTTAAATAATAAATACTCCCGATTTCAAAACAAGGCATCTCAAAAGTTTAAGTCATTGCAATGAATTTGTGTTGTTTGATGAGTTGACTAGGTGGTATGGTTAAAATTGGTTGCAATATATCATTTTGTGAATTTGATTATTCGTTAGGAAATCAGATTCTGGAATTTAATGATGAGGTTTGCTAACGTAAGTGTGTAGGCTTAGTTCGATTGTTGACTTGTTTAAAATTAACAAATAAAGCTGATGCTGAAATAATTTTACAGGTATTTGCTATAGGTCAGTATGAGGGAGCATATATTTGACGTCACCCCGAATTATTTTAGGGTCTGTCATATATTAAAATAAATTGCATCAGTTAAAAACAATAATCGACTCAGGTTGATGGTTTGGTCTTAAATTTGAAATTAATTCAACGCATTAAACCAGAAAGCCGCCGCCTAGCAAATCATTGCCTTCGTAAAATACTGCAGATTGACCAGGTGCAATAGCAGAAACCGCATGGTCAAAAACTACACGCATATTATCTTTCTCTTGTACTATGGTGCTTAGCGTACCGGCGTCTTTGTAGCGTATTTTCGTTACAATATTGTCTAACGGTTCGTTAATGTTTTCGTATTTAATCAAGTTAACGTTCCTTACCAACGCCTCGCTACGTTCTAGTTCGTCAGCTCTGCCTAGTACTACTGTATTGCTTTCTGGTAAAATTTGAGTAACAAACATTGGTTCGCCAAAAGCTACTCCTAAGCCTTTGCGTTGGCCAATGGTGTAGAACGGATAGCCTTTATGTTGGCCAATCACCATTCCTTTGGTATTTACAAAATTTCCACCGGCTACACGGTCTTCTAAATCTTCTACTTTGTGTTTTAAAAAAGCACGGTAGTCGTTATCAGGAACAAAGCAGATTTCGTAGCTCTCGCTTTTCTTTGCTAGTTCCTGTTGTCCCATGTCTAATGCCATTTGTCTAATTTCCGATTTGGCGAAGCTGCCCAATGGGAATTTAGTTCTTGCTAAGTTTTCTTGTGAAACACCCCATAGTACATAGGATTGATCCTTGTTTTCATCTTTGCCTTTAGAGATTACATAACGGCCACTATCTTGTTGACGGATATTGGCATAATGTCCTGTTGCTATAAATTCACAATCTAGTTTGTCGGCACGTTTCAAAAGTGCTTCCCATTTGATGTAGGTGTTGCAAAGTACGCAAGGGTTTGGCGTTCTTCCTGCTAGGTATTCGTCTACAAAGTTATCGATTACGAAATCTCCAAACTCATCTCTGATGTCTAAGATGTAGTGAGGGAAGCCATAATTAACGGCTAGTGTTCGTGCGTCATTGATGCTGTCTAAGCTGCAACAGCCGGTTTCCTTGCTATTAGTGCCAGAAGTGGCATAATCCCAAGTCTTCATAGTTAGGCCAATTACTTCGTATCCCTGTTCGTGCAACATTACTGATGCTACCGAACTATCTACCCCGCCACTCATGGCTACTAAAATTCTACCGTGTTTGCTCATTGTTTTAAATCAATTTGCAAAATTACGCAATTAGTTTAAAAGAGTATTATCCGCTGTCAAAAATGAAACAGTATAGACATAAGCGGTTAATCCGGCCAGCTTTCTTTCATGCATTGCATTCCTAGTGGGAGGGGTTATCTGCTGCTCGATTTCCTAATCTGTAGCTCTGTATCCAAGAAGATGGTTTCGGCAGGTCCGATGTCTTTACCTTTTACGAGGTTGATGATGGTTGTTGCTGCTATTTCGCCTATTTGCCTTGATGGCTGGCGTACTGTGCTTAAAGGCGGGTTTAAGATCGGAGCTAGATCTGAGTTGCTGAAGCCGATTAAGGAGATGTCTTCTGGTATTTTGTAACTGTGCTCGTTTAAGTAAGCTAGAACTTTAGTACTTAGTAAATCTGTAGCGGTAAAAATGGCCTGTGGCTTTTGCTCTAGTAGTTCTTTCATGGCTTTGGCTACATTTTCATCTATTTTCTGAGGATCTGCTGTGTTACAAAATCTAACTAATTCTTCTTCGTAAGGGACTTGATGTTTGGCTAGTGCTTGTTTGTAGCCTTCAAAGCGTTCGTGTGTCATTCCTAAGGTCGATATGCTGCTTAAATGAGCAATTCTTGTGTGTCCAGATGAAATAAGGTGTGTGGTAGCTTCAAAAGCGCCTTTGATATTGTTTACAGTAACTTTATGTACGTCTAATTCAGCGGTAATTCTGTCAAAAAGTACAATGGGAAAGCCTTGCAACTGTAATTCTTTTAAATGGCTGAAATCAGTAGTTTGAAAGGAAGGGGAGATCATGATGCCGTCTACACCATTGGCGTACAATAGATTGATACAGGCTTTTTCTTGTTCGTAAGATTCTTTGCTCTGCATAATGATGATCTGATAACCACTTTGCGTACAAATTTGGTCTATACTATCCAGCATTTGAGCTACGAAACTATTGTCCATAGCACAAATTACCACGCCGATAGAACGTGTTTTGCCTACTTTAAGGCTTCTAGCCATCCGGTTGGGGATGTAATTATGCTTGGTGGCGTAAGCTAAGACAAATTTTTTGGTTTCTTCTCCAATTTCATGGCTATCGTTAAGTGCTCGTGAAACCGTAGATACCGAAATATTCAGTGCTTTGGCTATGTCGCGTAGAGTGATGTTGCTCATTTTGAAAATCACTGTAAAGATAGGGTTAATTGTTAAAATGTTTAATTGTGTGTTTTTTTACTGTTTTACTTTTTTTTATAATTTTTTTATGATTATTTATATTTAGTTGTGGTGTTTTTGTTGTTTTTGTATTAATTTTTAGTTATATATGTGTTATTATTTCATCTATTTATGTTTTTTATATGGTTTTTGAGGATTATTTTGGTGATTATCAAGTAATATCTGGTGTTTTTGATGAAATGAAGGGTGATTTTGGTGTTAGAAAGCATTATGATTTATTTATGTCTGCGTTTAGGGAGGTCAATTCTGCTGAAATGGGACTTAAGGATGAGCTTGCGAAGAAACTTTTCCTCACACAAGGAATTACTTTTACAGTTTATAGTAGTGGAGAAGGGATAGAAAAGATTTTTCCTTTTGATATCTACCCTCGTATTATTCAGGCTGCCGAATGGGAGTTTATAGAAAGGGGAATCAAACAGCGGCTAAAAGCATTAAATATTTTTCTAAAGGATGTTTACAGTCACCAATTTATTATCAAAGATGGTATAATTCCGGCGTCGCTCATTTATTCCTGTCCAAATTATTTAAGGGAGATGATGAATGTAGAGGTTCCTTTTAATATTTACACTCACATTAGCGGGATAGATCTAATAAGAGATCACGATGGTTCTTATTACGTGTTGGAAGATAACTTACGTACACCATCCGGTGTAAGTTATATGCTAGAAAATAGAAACATCAGTTATAGGTTATTTCCTAATCAAATTCCAGAGAATAAGGTTCGTCCGGTAAGTGATTATCCAGATTTGCTGATGAAAAACTTATTGGGATTGGGGAATAGGCATAGCAGCAGGCCAACGGTAGTGCTATTGACACCAGGAATTTACAATTCTGCTTATTTTGAGCATACTACTTTAGCTCGATTAATGGGGATCGAATTGGTAGAAGGTAGGGATTTGGTGGTAGATAACCACAAGGTGTATATGAGGACTACTAAGGGACTAAAACGTGTAGACGTAATTTACCGTAGGGTAGACGATGAGTTTTTAGACCCATTGATTTTTAGACCAGATAGTATGTTGGGCGTTCCGGGAATTTATCATGCCTATAGAAAGGGAAATGTAGCTATCATCAATGCCATGGGTAATGGTGTGGCCGATGACAAAGCGGTATACGCCTATGTTCCCGATATGATCAAGTATTATTTAAATGAAGAGCCGATTTTAAAGAACGTTCCTACATTGAGAATGGAAAATGACGATGAAAGAGAACACGCACTTAATAATCTCCATAACATGGTGGTGAAAAGAACCAATGAAAGTGGTGGTTATGGGATGCTAATAGGTAATACGGCTACGGAAATCGAACTCAAAGAATTTGCAGAAGAAATACAGAAATCGCCACGACAGTTTATAGCGCAACCTATCATCAGTTTATCGTCGGCACCGTGTTACATTGATGGCAAATTACAACCACGAAGGGTAGATTTAAGGCCTTTTGCGTTGAGTGGTCCCGATGGTGTAGAGATTGTTCCTGGCGGACTTACAAGGGTTGCTCTCAAAGAAGGTTCAATTGTGGTCAACTCATCGCAAGGCGGAGGAAGCAAAGACACTTGGGTGGTGGATTAGGTGTAAGGGATTAGCGATCAGGTGTTAGTGACTAGTCTATTACCCCCAATGAACTAGTGAACCAATGAACAAATAAAATCAACTAAAGAAAAACATGCTCAGTAGAGTTGCAGAAAATATATTTTGGATGAGTCGCTATATGGAGCGTACGAACATTCATTTAAGGATATTGAGAACTTATTACATCGCATCACAAGATGGAGTTCCATTTGTGAAATGGGATGAGGTTTTTAGGTATTATAACCAGGGGATGCCTGCAGAAAAGAGCTTGAGCGCTAATGAGGTGCTTAACTTTATCCTTTTCGATAGAGATAACGAAAGCTCGGTAGTAAATAATATTTTTAGAGCAAGGGAAAATGCCCGTAGTGCACAAGACCACATTACTAAAGAGCTTTGGCAGTGCTTAAACGATTATTATCATTTTATTAGAGATAAAGGCTTGCAGCGGCAGCTTAATCAGGGCGATCCGGTAAGTGTGCTAGATCAATTGATTAAGCAATGTATGCTATACTATGGCATCATCGACATTTCGATGTTTAGGAGTGAAGGTTTTAATTATTTAAATACAGGAAAGTATATAGAACGTTTGCTGCAAAGTATCAGCTCTTTACATATGCAGATTGTAAGAACCAATGGAGAAGTTAAAGATAGTATGGATATCGTAAGTTGGCGCTATTTTCTAGTCTCGATTTCTGGTTACGAATACTATCTGAAATCACATTCGGGTACAGTAAATCCAGCCTTGATTTTTAAGCAAGTATTGTATGAAATGCACTTCCCACATTCGATAGCTTATAGCATAGGGCAACTTAATAGATATGCCCAGCGATTAAAGCCCGAAAGTTTGGAAGATAGCTTTGATAAGTTGGAATTTTCTATTGGAAAAGCAGCCGCGATTTTAAAATACAATAGTCCTGGTGCCGACTGCCAAGCGCAATTAGCTTTGTTAAATTCAATAGAAACTAACTTGCTTAATGTAGTTCAAGTTTTTAATGGATATTATTTCGGCTCATTGGTTCATTAAAATGTTAATCGGTTTGCCAAAAGTATCGGATATTAAAAAGCTCAGCATCGTTATAATTAACTGACGGCTGGTACCTAAAACCCTAATCCCTAAAAAATGCCTACATACCACGTTAAACACGTTACAAGATATAGTTATCCTTCTTCAGTAACGGACAGCGCTAATCAAATCATATTAAGTCCACCTACAACGCCCTATCAAGATATTGTACATCACGAGATCAGAATTGATCCATCTACATCAGTAGATAGTTTTTATGACTATTTCGGTAATAAAGTTGGAGTTTTCACTATCGTTTCGCCACATACAGATTTGGCAATTGTAGTAGAAGCAGAGGTAATAACTAAAAATGTTCCACCACCTAATGACTTTTGGCCGGCAAAAAATCAATGGGAGAATGTTGCTTCTCTAGCTAGTCACATCGATTTTCTAGATTTCATGAAACCAGGAGCTTCGCAATCTTTAAAGCTGATCAAACAAGAAATTGATAAGTTGGTGAGTAGAGAACTTACGGTTTTTCAGTTGGTAAATTCTCTATCAAGTTACGTATACGGATTGTTAACCTACCAAAAAGGAGTAACTAACGTAGAAACTGATATTGACCAAATATGGGAATTGAAAGCTGGTGTTTGCCAGGATTTTGCACATTTGCTTATCGAGATGTTGAGGTTATACAATGTGCCTTCTCGCTATGTGAGCGGCTATATTTGTCCGGCAGGAAATGAGTTAAGGGGAATTGGCGCTACGCATGCTTGGGTAGAAGCTTATATTCCAGATTATGGCTGGTTGGGCATTGATCCAACAAACAACTGCTTAATTGGCGACAGACATATTCGTATCGCTTTTGGGCGGAATTTTAATGACTGCACCCCTGTAAAAGGAACTTATAAAGGTTCTTCTGCGCATACTTTGTCTGTAGCTGTGATCATTACGAATGAGAAAATTAAATTAGAAGAAGAGATTGCCGTGGAAGAGAATGCTTATGTAAAAGAAATTGAAGAGCCAATTGCAATTGTCAATTCTTATCAGAAATTCATTGAAATGCAACAGCAGCAGCAACAACAATAGCAATTTATCTCCTTATTGTACAGTTAAATAATAAGGATGTTGATAATTTGGAAAGTCATAGCTAGTTTAATTTTCGGATATTTAAACTTCCATTTTGTTTAAATATGAAGTTAGTAATTGCCGAAAAGCCATCTGTAGGACGTGAATTAGCCAAAGTTTTTGGTGCAACTACCCGTAAGGATGGTTTTATAGAAGGCAAGGGCTATTCTTTCACTTGGGCTTTTGGTCATTTACTACAATTGGCACCACCTCAAGAGTACGGCTTTTATGGATGGCGTAAAGAGCATTTGCCCATGTTGCCGCAAAAATTTAAGCTTTCTATTCGTAAGATAAAAACCAAAGATGGAATGGTAGAAGATCCAGGGGTAAGAAAACAACTGGATATTATACAAAAGCTGTTTGATGAATGTACTGAAATCATTGTAGCGACGGATGCTGGACGTGAGGGGGAATTGATCTTTAGGTATATCTATTCTTACCTGAAATGTAAAAAGCCGTTTAAGCGTTTGTGGATATCTTCCCAAACTGATGAAGCCATTAAAGATGGTTTTAGAAATTTGAAAGCTGGCGAAGAATATGATACTTTATTTAGTTCTGCTCACTGTCGTTCGGTTTCTGATTGGCTGGTAGGGATGAACGCTACGCAGGCATTGAGTATATCTGCCGGAAATAGAAGTGTATTGTCTTTAGGAAGGGTACAAACGCCAACTTTAGCAATGATTTGTGCTCGTTATCTCGAAATCAAAAACTTTGTGCCTAAAATCTATTTTCAAATTGGTATTCAGCTAGATAAAGATGGACAACTGTTTAAAGCAATTTCTGTAGATAGTGTTGATACCAAGGAAGAAGGTGAAGCTATTTTTGCGAAGGTAGAAGACGTAGCATCGGGCTTTAGTAATGGGGGGAATATCACAGCTGTAGAAGCTAAACCCAGAAAAGAACCGCCACCGCTTTTGCACGATTTGAGTAGTTTGCAGCAAGAGGCCAATAAACGTAACGGCTTTACAGCTGATCAAACGTTGGGTTTGCTCCAAAACCTTTATGAAAGTAAATTGGTTACTTATCCACGTACAGGTAGTCGTTATATAGGTGATGATGTTTTTGCAACCGTTCCGTCGTTGATTGTAAGTCTAACCGACCATCCAACTTTTGCTAAACAGGCAGTAGTTTTGGGCGAGATAGCTTTGAACAAAAGAAGTGTAAATGCCAAAAAAGTAACCGATCACCATGCTATTTTAACTACGGGTATCAAGTCGGGTTCATTAAGTAAAGATCATCAGGCAATTTATGATCTAGTTGCCGGTCGTATGTTAGAAGCTTTTCACCAAGAGTGTGTAAAAGAGGTTACGAAGATTACGATTCAATCAGAGATTACTTTTGTAGCTAATGGAACGGTGATCCGTTCTGCAGGTTGGCGATCTGTATTTAATGATGTAGAAGACGATAAAAAGGACGAGGATAATCCAGCTTTACCAAAGGTGAAGAAGGGAGAGGCTTTACCCATTGTGAATAAGGCATTATTGGAAAAACAAACCAAGCCAAAGGCGATGTACAATGAGGCTTCCTTGTTAAAGTCGTTAGAAACTTGTGGTAAAGAAATAGAAGATGAAGAGTTGCGTTACGCGATGAAAGACAGTGGTTTGGGTACACCTGCTACTCGTGCTGCAATTATCGAAACGCTACTTACCCGAGAATATATCATTCGTGAGAAGCGAAATCTAGTACCTACCCAAAAGGGCTTGGCTGTATATGAAGTAGTAAAGGAAAAACGTATCGCACAGGCTGAATTAACTGGTCAGTGGGAAAAACGTTTGGAAGAAATTAGATCTGGAGCTTCTGTACAAGATTTTAAAACTGAAATCATAGATTACACCAGAAGTATCACTCAAGAACTACTTACAGACGGTGCCGCTATTTCTAACCAGCTAGCTACACCCGCACCAGTTACGGCTTAGGGATCAGTAGTCAGGTATCAGTATTTAGGAGTCAGTCATAGATATCTATTTTATAAAATTCATTTCCGTTGGCTTTAGCCAAAAAACCTCTATTTTTATCATTTTTGATATAGCAATTAATACCTGAACCCTAGTTCCTGATACCTAATTCAAACTTTCCTTTTAAAAATCTTGTTATGCTTAGTAAAGAACGAAATTATGTTAAGCATTATAAGAGAGACACCACCACACGTATTCGGCGTTAGAGCTACAGGCCAAGTCACGGCCGAAGACCTTAAAAGTGTACTGCTTCCTGGTTTAGAAGTCCTCACACAGCAGTACGATGAAATTTACTATCTGCTCGTATTGGAAACTCCGGTAGAAAATTTTACTGCTGGTGCTTGGTTTCAAGATATGATTGCCGGGTTAAAGCATTTCACCAAATGGAAGAAAGCTGCAGTAGTTACAGATGAAAAAGCTGTAGAAAAATTCACAGATGCATTTAGTTATGTAGCTCCAGGGGAATTTAAAGGCTTTCCACTTGCACTATTAGATGAGGCAATTGATTGGTTAAACATTAAAGCTTAATTTATGGGATGGATTAAAAATTTGACAGCAGGCCTAATTGGTTCTGCCGCCCTAAACATATTACATGAAGTAGTAAGGAAGAACGTAAATAATGCTCCTGAAATAAATTTGCTAGGAGCTGAGGCAGTCAGTAAAACATTAAGCCAATACGGTAGACCGATAAATGATCCAGATGATTTACACAAAGTGACTTTAGAGCTTGATCTAATTGCTAATGCGGCATATTATAGTGCGATTGGCAGTGGTGGAAAATACATTTGGCCAAAAGCAATTGCAATGGGGGTAAGTGCTGGTATCGGCGCATTAAAATTACCACGACCACTAGGTTTAAATCCAATTCCAGTAACCGAAACTAGACAAAAGCAGGTGCTTACCGTGGGATATTACCTATTTGGTGCATTAGTTACCGCATTGGCATTGAAAACAATTTTGAAATCTTAAAAAAAAGAAAAATGGAAAATTCAAATATAAGTAGAGATAGTTCGAACAATACCCAAAATACGGCAGACCATATTAAAACATTAGAGGGACAGGAAGCCGTAAAGAAACTGCAAGAATTGGCAAAGGGTGCAGAAAACTGTTTTTTCTGTACCAGTATTAAAACTGGTGTGCCACTTTCGGTAAGACCTATGTCTGTTTTAGATGTAGATGACAGCGGTAATCTTTGGTTCATGAGCCAAGTAGATAGCGCTAAAAATAAAGAAATAGAAACAGATCCTTTTACGCATTTGTTCTTCCAACACCATAAAAACTCAGGCTTCTTGAATGTCTACGGAATTAGTGAAATATTGGAAGATAGAAAGAAGATAGAAGAGCTTTGGAACCCATTGCTTAAAGTTTGGTTTCAGGATGGAAAAGAAGATGATAAAATTAGTGTAATTAAAGTGGAGCCAACACATGTTTATTACTGGGATACCAAACATGGTGAAGCTATTTCTTTTATTAAAATGGCGGCTTCTATTATCACGGGTAAAACCATGGATGATTCGGTAGAAGGTAAGTTAGAGATTTAGTCGGCTGAATTTGTGACCTTCTATATAATTAGAAGAAATGAAAAGCTTGATTAGAGCGAAAGCACTTAGTTTTCGCTCTAATCATTTTATTATAACCCTGACGATTTTGTATTAGGAAATTGCTGGCTTATTGGTAAATTGCCTTATCATGAACCGCAAACTATTTCTCTCTTCCTTACTACCTGCATCGGCTATGTTGTATGCATTTAAAACCAATGCATCCATTCCTTTAACTACCGAAACTGTTAAGCATAAGCGACCTCCTTATTTGAAGCAAGGCGATTTGATTGGTATTACTTGCCCGGCGGGCTACATCACCCACGAGGAAATTGAACCAGCTGTGCTGCAAATGGAGAGTTGGGGATTTAAGGTAATAAAGGGAAAAACAGTTGGAGCGAGGGATTTTACTTTTGGCGGTACAGATGAAGAGCGTTTAGTCGATTTGCAGAGAATGTTAAATGATCCTAGCATAAAGGCTGTGATGTGTGCTCGTGGTGGTTATGGGGCCATTCGTATTGTAGACCAACTGGATTTCAGCATCTTTAAAATATCACCTAAATGGCTAATTGGATTTAGTGATATTACCATTTTACATTGCCACTTGAATAGCAATTACCGATTTGCAAGTATTCATTCTAAAATGTGCAATAGTTTTCCATCAGATTGGAGTAAGGCAGAGCAGATACAGATAGATACCATTAAATCTATTGAGAAAGCGTTGAAAGGAGAGGAGTTGATGAAGTATGAAGCTGCTTTTCAAAGCAACAATAGGTTGGGCGAAACAGAAGGGGAGCTAATTGGTGGGAATTTGCGTTGTATTGAAAACCTAACCGGGAGCGCTTCGGAGATAAATACAGATGGTAAAATTCTTTTTGTAGAAGATGTAGGCGAATACTTGTACAGCATTGATAGAATGTTCTATAACCTTAAACGTGCCAATAAGTTGAACAAATTGAAAGGTTTAGTAGTTGGTGGTTTTAGGATTAAAAAGGATGAAGATAATGATGGGTTTGGAAGGACTTTGGAACAGATTGTAATGGATAAGGTAAAAGAGTTTGGTTATCCTGTTTGTTTTGATTTTCCCGTTGGCCACCAAAAAGCTAATTACGCTTTAAAATGCGGCGTAAAACATAAACTAAGTGTAACTGAACAAGGCACTATATTGCAGGAACTGGTGTAGTTATCCTATAAATAGGAGTTTCTTGTAGCCTAGAAGCCACAATAATCTCTACGCCGTTAGCTACTTCATTAAATAGCCTGTGCACCAAATCTGGGCAGTTATTTTCTCTGCTTAAATGCGACAAGAATAGATGACTCATGAAATCTGGGCGATGATTGATAAAGAGATCTAGTGCTTTCTGATTAGATAAGTGACCGTTTCCTCCTCGTATCCTGCGTTTTAAAAAATAAGGGTAGTTACCTTTATCCAACATTTCATCATCGTAGTTAGCTTCTAAAAACACGGCATTGCATTGTTTGAAATGGTAAATAAGGTTTTCACAATGATCGCCGATATCGGTAAACACGCCAATTTTAATGTTATTATAAGCAACGGTAAAACTATGAGGCTCCGCAGCGTCATGTAATTTTGGAAAAGCTATGATTTGTAAACTCCCTATAAAAATGGGTGTAGCGCTAGTAAATGCATATAATAGATGTTGCGGTAACAGCTGCTTTCCTCCTAAATGTGTTTTTGCTGTGATATAGATAGGTAGCTGATATTTTTTAGCTAATATGGGTAAACCTCTAATATGGTCGGAATGCTCGTGACTGATAAATATTGCCCTTACTTTCTGCATACTTAAACCTAATCTAGCTAACCTATTTTCGGTTTCTCTACAACTAAGGCCAGCATCAATAAGCACTGCATCTTCGTCGTTGCCGATATAGAAACAGTTGCCGTTGCTGCCCGTATTAAGTGAGGTGATATATAATGACATTCATCACAAAGTTCGAGATTTTAACCCGTTTTAAGGCTAATAAATTTTAAACATTCGTAGATTGGTCAAACATCATTATTCTTCAACTGTTTTAAAAATAAAAGGCCATGGAAGAAAAATTTAATAATGCCACTCCACAGCGTCCCGCAGGGCATAGAACTTTAGATGGTCAGTTGGTTCTAGCAGACTTGCCAAAGTTTATCAAAGAGATAAAAAATGAAGCAGCTTATCATGAGAATGGAAAGAATGCAATTACTGTTTTCAAGTCAGAACATGCTACGGTGACTTTGGTGGCGCTAAAAAAAGGTGAAAAGGTACAATCTGGTACAGAAGAAAGGCACTTGCTGATGAATTTATACGTGATAGAAGGAAATTTGAGTTTTTTTGTAAATGAGCAAGAGCAGTATCTTTCAGATGGTCAGTTACTTAGCTATCATTATGATTACCCCTTTAGAGCGCTATCTCATACCGAATGTATTTGTTTATTAACTGTAATTAAAT
Organism: Flavobacteriaceae bacterium PS02338; assembly: GCA_029959615.1. Classification (GTDB taxonomy): domain Bacteria; phylum Bacteroidota; class Bacteroidia; order Sphingobacteriales; family Sphingobacteriaceae; genus Pedobacter. The sequence goes on from JASCOD010000003.1 coordinate 402,587, forward strand.
AAAGGGAATTTGAAAAAATGTGAATTGTTAAAAAAAATAAGTCAAAAAAAAATATCAAAAAAATAAAGATTTGCTTGTTTATTCCGTTTAAATGATATATTTGAGCCATAAATTAAAATTATAACAATGGAAAAATTTGCAAAAGTTAAAGAAGTAGTAGCTGCTATCGAAGCAGATGTAGAGAAATTTTACAACGCAGGTAATTCAGCTGCAGGAACAAGAGTACGTAAAGCGATGCAAGATCTTAAAGGTTTAGCTCAAGAAATCCGTACTGAAGTTACAGAGAAAAAAAATAGCGCAAAATAATTAGAACGCTCAAAAGTAATTTTGGAAGACCTTGTATTAAACAAGGTCTTTTTTTATATATTGTAGAAAACAACAGATGTTTTGTAAATTTAATTAAACAAAATAAATAACACATGATTGCAGTACAGGTTACTTACAAAATTAACGCCGATTTTGTGGAAAACAATAAACGTAATATAGCTGCTTTTTTAAACGATTTTAAGGAAATGCGTGATAGCAAATTTTTATATCATGTTTATGTTAAGGAAGATGGGTTAACGTTTGTTCATGTTTCAATGTATGAAAGTCAAGAAATTCAACAGTCAGTTTTAAACACAGCGTGTTTTCTAGAATTTCAAAAACAAAGGGATGAAAGGCTTGATGGTGCACCATTAATTGAGAATCTAAATCATATAGGTTCATCTCTGAGTTTAATTAAATAGAATTATTTATACTGCGTAAAGGAGTTTTGAATCAGATACTAGTCTAATCCTATGTCTGATTTTGTTCTTCGAACTTTTAAAACTGTTTCTATAAGATTTCAAAAAAATCAATCTCCTATTAGAGATTGATTTTTTTATGCAGTTAGCTGTATTCAACTAAGGTTAGTTCTCATGTATATAGTAAGCGTATATTGTGATTTTTGTTGAAAATGTGCGAGTAATTTTCGTTGCACTGTCAGGATAATATCCTACTCGGTTAAAGAAATAGTTGATTTAGATAGTTTATTTTACACTTCGGTGAAGAAAAAGTAATATAAATATATCGTTAAGTTACCTTTGCAGAAGATTAAATATAGGTTTGTAAGTGGATAAAACGGCTAATACATTTTTAAGCAATAAAGCAAAACGTTTGGTTTTTGTACCCTTCGCTTTTGTATTGTTCTATTTAGTGTCTTTTCTGTTAGATCCTTATGCTAAATTTTGGCAAGAGTATTCACAAAGAAATTTCTGGAACTTATTGGCAGAGTGGTGCACCTCCTTGGTTTTCTGCTTTTTAGTTTCGGAAGCGTCTATTTTTATACATGCCAAATTAAACCGTAGCCTACCTTGGACAGATCGACCGCTTAAACGTTTAGTTGTAGAAGCACTTTGTAATATGTTAGGGGTGATGTTCATCATTTTTCTGAACATTATCTTTATTCTTTGTATCGAAAAAGAAGATTTAAGTGCACCTTCCTCAGAAGATATTAGGAATTTGATGCAATGGGGGGTAGTGAGTATGATGATTTCTTTTATGATCATTGCCATTAATACCGGCAGTTATTTGGTAAGTAATTGGAAAAACTCTGAAATGAAAGTTACGGAGCATAAATTGAGAGAAGCGGAACTGAAGCAAGCGTCGGTAGAAGCACAGTTAAATTCTCTGAAACTTCAACTCGATCCTCATTTCATATTTAACAGCCTCAGTATTTTATCTGAGTTAATTCTAGAAGACCAACAACTGGGTTATGAATACTCTGAAAGGTTCTCTAAAGTCTATCGTTTTCTATTGGTAAATTCTAAAAAGAACACCATTTCTTTGGAAGAAGAACTGAAATTTTTGGAATCCTATATTTTCTTAATCAAGCACCGAATAGGCTTGGGCATTACTTTTGATATTGATGTTGCGGCAAAAAGTAAAAGTTTATATCTACCACCACTTACATTACAACTCTTGATAGAGAATGCGATTAAACATAATTCAACTAATAAAAACAGTCCTCTAACCATTAAGATCTACACACAAGAAGCTCAGATTTTAGTAGTAGAAAATTCATTGTCGTTAATAGAAAATCAAAATTTACGTTCCTTTGGCATTGGTCTTCCCAATATCATGAGTAGGTTTGAACTTTTAAAAGGTCGGGCTCCAGAAATTATCAAGACTCCAACCACTTATAAAGTAGTTGTACATTTAATGGATTATGAGCAATAGTATACTTATTATAGAAGATGAAAAGTTAAACGCCGACCGATTAAAGCGGCTAATAGGTGCTATAAGACCCCAGGCTAATATCGTTGCGGTATTGGATAGCGTAGCAGAAACTTTAGATTGGTTTAATCATTCTCCTATGCCGGATTTGGTAATGATGGATGTTCGGTTATCGGATGGGTTGAGCTTTGAAATTTTTGAAAAAATAACCATTACTTGTCCTATTATATTTACTACGGCTTATGATGAGTATGCAGTTAAGGCATTTAAATACAATAGTGTAGATTATTTACTTAAACCTGTAGAACAGGAAGAATTACAAGTTGCTTTGGAAAAAGTAGAGCAGTACTGTAGTTCTAATCATAGCCAAACTGCCATTGAAGATTTGGTAAGGTACTTAAAACCAAAATCGCACAGGAGTAGATTTTTAATTCCATTTAAGGATGGATATAAAGCAGTTTTGGTAGAAGATATCTGTTACTTCCATTTAGAGTTTAAAATAACCAAAGCAAGGTTACAGGACGGTACGGAGGTAGTATTGCCACAAACGATGGAGGAGTTGGACGATCAACTTGATCCTCATGTGTTTTTTAGGGCAAATAGACAGTGCATAATTCACGTAAATGCAATTGCTCAACTTCATAATCACTTTAATGGCAAGTTAAAAGTTGATCTTAAAAATAGCGATATCGAAGTGATTGTGAGTAGAGAAAAGTCCGCTGCTTTAAAGCAATGGATGGATTGTTAGTTTTAGTAGTCAGGGAGCAGGTACCAGTTGTCAGCAGCTAGGTCTCAGGTTTTAACTTCTGGGATTTAGTATAGGTCGTTTAAACATACTGCTATTCTCACTCTTTTAGGGAGTGATGCCCAACGGGCAGAGAGGGTTTTAAAAATTGACCAACTTCCGTCTTCTAGAAATATATAACTCAAGTTCTCAAGTTCCTCTCTAACTTTTCACTTTCAACTAATAAACCTCTTATAAAGTGTTGTTTAACTGTGTCTAGCGTGTAATTGGCTTTGTATGCGTGAGCAATAAGATCAAACCATAAGTTAGCCATTATGTTTGCCTGTGTATCAGATCGATAAATACCTTCAATAATTCCTTGTTTAATATTGAATGAGAATACATTTTCGATAAGATGTACCTTGAAATCGACGAATAATTGGTAGATGTAAGGATGTTTCATTTCTAGATCTCTAAAAAATAAAGTAGAAAAACAGCTATTGAAGCTGGCTATTTCATCAAATAGAAAAGCTGCTTCTTTTAGTGCATTGGCCATTTGCTGTCTTTTATTCAGCTTTAACATAGTCTCGTCTATTTTACGCTTGCATACATTTTCCAACAAAGTTGATTTATCTGAGAAATGAATATAAAAAGTGTGCTTCGAAATAGCCAAACTGTCGCAGATATCGTCGATACTTACCGATCTTATTCCATAGCGAAAGAATAGCTGTTCTGCAGCAATTAATATACTTGTTGGTGTATTTGCATTTGGATCGTCGATAAGAATATGGCTTTTCATTCACTTTTGGTGTTTATAAGTTATAAAGGAAGTGAAAGCAGGGGAACGCTGTTACCCGAAGCCATCACCCTTGTTTTGCTTTTGTGCAATAAACTTTGCCAAAAGCCATGTCGGTAAGGTACCATGATCAATAACTCTGTTTTTGAAGTTACAATCTCTTGTTCAATTGCTTTAATGATTTCTGAAGATTGTACTTGTTTGTAAAAATGGTCGACATCAGCCAGTGAAATATCTACCAGCGCCAGTTCTTGATCACGAGCAATCTCTTCCACTTTTTTTCTTACATGGAAAACTTCGACAGTTGCACCGAAATCGGCAGCAAAATCATGTACGCGATCTAAAATGACGCGATGCACACCTCTAGAAATATCACAAGCAAAAAGAATGTGCTTAATTCCATTGTATTTAGCATTTAACGGAACAGATAAAATCGGAAATTTTAAACGATTGATTACCTCTGTAGTCGTGTTACCAAGCAAGTCTTGCTCTAGTGATTTTTCAGCCATACCCATCACCAATAAATCTGCTTGATGTAACTGAATACAGTTTAAAAGCTCCTCGTAGAAATTACCAGTAGCGAAATAAATATCGGTTTCGATATGATAAATTTCGCTGATCATTTCTGCAATTTCTCTATGCTTGTTACGTCTCCATTCAAAAATTTGATCTATTTCGCTACCCGATATACGAGCATTCATAGCATGTATAGAGGTATTGTAAAGGTTGTACAGTACTAGTTTATACCCTTTTTCGGCAGCGGCTGCAGCGGCATAAGTCATGGCGTTATCTGCTTCGGCAGAGAAATCGGTAGCTACAATGATGGTCTTCATATCTAACAAGAATGAAAAACCGCCAGCGTTTTTAACGCATGGCAGTTTTATATTTGTGTGTTATTGAATTAAATGATTTGATGTTATAAAATTAAATTGGCAATAAGTCATTTTCGATTTTAACTTTCTCAACTGACCAAAATCGCTTCCCAAATGTAGACGTTTGGTTACCGAAATGAATGACGAAAAACAGATGATTTAATGATTTTTATTGCCCTCTATGATACATGGAGGCAATTGTCTACGGTTGAGTTAGCCGTATTTTCATTTCGGAAGCTGATTTATCCAGTTCAGCCATTTTGCTCCAAAAATACTTCGAAAATGTGCTTCTTTTGCAGCGAAAATTTTATTAGAAATGGTACAGACAAATACAAAAAAGAGAGAAGCTTATTGGCTTATGCTAGCGGTTTCGATATTGTTTACGGCCTGCGGACAAGCACCACAAGGGTATGATATGCCGCCTGTAAATACAGACTTTATTACACTTGGCTCTACAGATGCTTCCATTGAAAAACGTTATCCAGGCATGATAGAAGGTACGGTAAATGTGGAAGTAAAAGCGCAAGTAACGGGTTATTTGGAAGCGATTTACGTGAAAGAAGGTGATTATGTGAGCAAAGGACAATCCTTATTTAAAATTAAGGGTGATGTGTTTAATGAGCAGGTAAATAATAGTCAGGCAACCTTAAAATCTGCTTTGGCTGCACAAGCTACTGCGAAAATAGAAGTGGAGAAAATTAAGCCATTGGTTGCGGAAAAAGTGGTTTCTGATATCCAATTGAAAACAGCGGAAGCTAATTATGATGCTGCTACTGCTCAAGTTGCGCAAGCTAAAGCTGCTTTGGGTTCATCAAAAATCAATGCAGATTTTGCGGTAATTAAAGCGCCGGTAAGCGGTTACATTGGCAGAATTCCTAATCGTATTGGTAACCTAGTAACACCTGCCGATGCTACACCTTTAACTACACTTTCTGAGATTGACCAAGTGTTTGTTTACTTCTCTATGAGCGAGGCTGATTTCATTGCTTTTAATAAAGACCGTAAAACAGATGCAGGGATGAATTCCGTAAGTTTAATTACTGCTGATGGTGAGACTTATGCGCACAAAGGTAAGCTGGAATTGGCTAGTGGGAACATTGAGCGTAGCACAGGTAGTATCGCTTTAAAAGCAGTTTTTCCAAATCCTGATAAGTTGTTACGCTCTGGTGGTGCTGGTCGTATCATCGTTAGCAAACAAGTAAAAGAAGCAGTAACTGTACCTATGGCTAGTGTGAAGGATGTGCAAGATAAATTCTTCGTTTTTGCTTTGGCAGATAGCAGCAAGGTAGCGATGAAAGCGATCGAAATTACAGGTAAATCTGGAGATAATTACATCGTTAAATCTGGTGTTGCTAAAGGAGAAAAAATTGCGATCAACAGCATTGATGCGTTAGCAGAAGGACTAAAAGTAGTACCAACTATGGTAAAACAGTAGTCTTAAAAATCACATCGTTTTAAAAGAATTTTATGTTAAAGAAAATCATAGATAGGCCAGTATTGGCTACGGTAATCTCTGTGGTGCTGGTGATTCTCGGTATCATCGGATTAACGAGATTGCCAGTAACGAGGTTTCCAGATATTTCTCCGCCAACGGTAACCGTTTCAGGAAGCTATCCAGGAGGTAACAGTGAATCTGTAATCCGTTCGGTGGTAACGCCTTTGGAAGAACAGATCAACGGGGTAGAGCAAATGGAGTATATCAAATCAACCGCAAGTAACGACGGTTCATTCTCCATTTCGGTAATATTTAAGCAAGGTGTTAATGCCGATCAGGCAGCAGTAAACGTACAGAATAGGGTACAGCAAGCTACGCCAATCCTCCCACAAGAGGTAATCCAAATGGGTTTAACTACCTCTAAGCAGCAAAACAGTATGATCATGGTGTTTGATGTTTTTACGGAAGACAACAAGAAATACGACGAGCTGTTCTTGCAAAACTATATGAACATCAATATTGTTCCGCAGTTAAAAAGGGTTCCAGGCGTGGGGCAGGTACAGTTGTTTGGTGCTAAAGATTACTCGATAAGAGTTTGGTTGAACCCGCAGAAAATGGCCAACTACAGTTTGGTACCTTCTGATGTGAATGCAGCCATTGCTCGCCAAAGTGTGGAAGCAGCGCCAGGAAAGTTAGGGGCAGAGTCTGATGCGCCTTTGGAATACGTAATGCGTTACAAGGGTAAAAAGAACCAAACTTCGGAATACGAAAACATTGTAGTGAAGCGTGTAGGTTCAGAATTGGTTCGTTTAAAAGACATTGCTCGTATCGAGTTTGGTTCCATCTATTATGGAGGTAATAGCACCTCTAACGGAAGAAATGCGGTAACGGCTGCTATTTTGCAAACCACGGGATCTAATGCCAATGCGATAGAAATTGGGGTAAATGCCGAGTTAGAAAAAGCGTCTAAGTCTTTCCCTCCAGGAATTGGCTATAGCAAGTTGATGAGTACCAAAGAACGTTTAGATGAAGCGACAAGTCAGGTTAAATCTACTTTAATAGAGGCTTTTATCTTGGTGTTTATTGTAGTGTTCTTGTTCTTACAGGATTTCCGTTCTACCATTATTCCGGCTATTGCAGTTCCAGTGGCCATTATTGGTACCTTCTTTTTCTTACTGGTCTTCGGTTTTACGATCAACATTCTTACTTTATTTGCCTTAGTATTAGCCATTGGTATTGTGGTAGATGATGCCATCGTAGTAGTGGAAGCAGTACACAGTAAAATGGAAGGTTCTAACCTTTCAGGAAAAGAAGCTACGCACAGTGCCATGGGCGAAATTACAGGAGCAGTAATCTCAATTACCTTGGTCATGTCGGCGGTATTTATTCCTATCGGATTTATGACAGGTTCGTCGGGTATTTTCTACAAGCAATTTGCTTATACCTTGGCTATCGCAATTATCATTTCTGCTGTAAATGCATTGACTTTAACACCTGCACTTTGTGCTTTATTATTGAAAAACGAGCATGGTCATGAGCACGGAAATCAGCCTACAAAGAAAGGTTTCAGTAAACGTTTCTTCACAGCATTTAATGCAGGTTTCGATAATTTGACCAACAAGTATATCAAAGGCTTAGGCTTTCTAATTAAGAAAAAATGGCTGGGTGCTGGTTTAACGGTTGCGGTTAGTGCAGTGGCTATTTTCCTGATGATGAGTACGCCTAAAAGCTTTGTACCAATGGAAGACGATAGTTTCATGGTATTTAGTTTAAGCATGCCTCCAGGTACGGCTTTAGATAGAACTACTGAAGTGGCTAAGAAAATTGATAAGATTTTTAAAGACAACGAAGCGGTAAAAACAGTAGCGAATATAACAGGTTTTAATATATTGTCTAACAGTGCCAGTCCGGCTTATGGTTTAGGTTTCGTAAAACTGAAGGATAAGAAAGATCGTGGTGCAATTCAAGATATTGACGTAATTACAGCCAACCTTTCTGCCGAGTTGGCAAAAATTAAGGAAGGTTCGGTAATGGTGTTTAGGATGCCACCAGTAGAAGGTTACGGTGTAGCCAACGGTGCCGAAGTGGTTTTGCAGGATAAATCTGGTAAAGATGCAGCTTCTTTAAAAACAATGGCTGATAAAGTAATGGGGCAGATGATGCAACAGCCAGGTGTACAATATGCATACACCACTTTTAGAGCAGATTTTCCGCAGTTTGAGTTAGAGGTTGATGAAGATAAAGCAGCTCAAATGGGATTGAGCGTTAACGACATCATGCAAACCATTCAGATGTATTTCTCTGGCGACCAAAGTTTAAACTTTACCAGATTTGGTAAGTTTTACAGGGTAAGTATCAAAGCTGATGGTATTTTTAGAACTGACGAAGACGCTTTTAACGAGATTTTTGTGAGAAACGACTTAGGTCAGATGGTGCCAGTAAAAGGGTTGGTAACCTTGAATAAAGTTTACGGTCCAGAGTCGATGAGCAGGTACAATTTGTACAATGCTTTGACCATTAACGTAATGCCTTTGCCAGGTTCTAGCAGTGGCGATATCATGGATAACATCGAACAAAATGTATTGAGCAAACTGCCAGCAGATTATGGTTACGAGTGGACTGGTTTAAGTTTAGAAGAGAAGTCTTCGGGAGCGCAAACCATGGTGATTCTATCACTTTGTTTATTGTTCGTGTACTTCTTATTGGCAGCACAGTACGAAAGTTATCTTTTACCATTGGCCGTACTATTATCTATCCCAACTGGAGTTTTAGGTGCTTTTGCTGCTATCAAAGCCATTGGTTTAGATAACAACATTTACGTACAGGTTGGATTGATCATGTTGGTTGGTTTGCTCGCCAAGAATGCCATTTTGATTGTAGAGTTTGCCGTACAGCGTAGGGCGGCAGGTCTTTCTATTAAGGATGCTGCCATTGAAGGTGCTAAATCGAGGTTACGTCCAATCATCATGACTTCCTTAGCATTTATTGTCGGTATGATTCCGTTGATGATTGCTACTGGAGGATCGGCAATGGGTAACCGTTCAATCAGTACAGGTGCGGCTATGGGGATGTTAACTGGGGTAATCTTCGGTGTGTTCGTCATTCCATTGTTGTACATGTTGTTTCAATTTTTACAGGAAAAGGTTTCGGGAAAACGTGTGCAAACTCAACCTGAATTAAATCATTAATCATGAAGTTAGGTTTCAATCATATTATAATTGGTACGGTGATGTCGCTAACGGTGGCATCCTGTGCCGTGGGTAAGAAATATCAACGCCCAGATTTGGCATTGCCAGAAGCTTACCGCAATCCGGTGGCAGTCACAGGTGATACCGTGCTTTTGCCTTGGCGAACTTTCTTTAAAGACCAACAATTGGTGACATTGATTAATCAAGCTTTGGAGAAAAATAAAGAGGTTTCGGTAGCGATGCTGAACATGGAGCAATTAGACCTTTCTTTTAAACAAGCAAAGTTAGGCTTACTTCCAACTTTAGATTTAAGCGTAAGTGCGGGTAGGGTTTATCAATCACAGAACTCGTTAAATGGTTCTTTAAGTCAGCAATTTGTGGGCACCAGCTACATGGACGATTATACCGCGACGCTTTCCCTAGCTTGGGAAGCTGATATTTGGGGCAAAGCCAAAATGCAGAAGGATGCTGCAAGAGCTAACTATTTTGCACAAAAGGAGAATTTGAGTGCTTTAAAAACTCGAATAATTGCGCAGGTGGCGCAAGCCTACTATAACTTACTTTCCTTAGATGAACAGTTAAGAGTAGCAGAGCGTAACATTGCCTTGAGTGATAGTACCTTACGGATGATTAAATTGCAGTACAATGCAGCTCAGGTAAATTCTTTAGCAGTTGAACAAGCTGTTGCACAAAAGAAAACTGCCGAGTTGTTGGTGCCTTTAGCAAAACAGAACATCGCTGTACAGGAAAGTGCTTTGAGTATTTTGTGTGGCGATTATCCTAAAAATATTGCCAGAAACGAAGCATTTAAAGCTGATGATTTGAGTGATATTTTCCCAGATGGCGTGCCAGCAAAGCTGTTAAGCAGAAGACCTGATTTGAAAGCAGCAGAATTTGCAATTATTGCAGCTAATGCCAATACAGGTTTGGCTAAGGCGGCAATGTATCCAACTTTAAGCATTACACCATCTATCGGAGTTAATTCATATCAGTTTAATAATTGGTTTGATTTACCAGGGTCCTTAGTGAAAAATATTGGCGGCAATATTGCTCAGCCGTTATTTAGAAAGAAAGCCCTGAGAACCAGTTATGAAGTCGCTAAATTGGAGCAAGAGAAATCTGCAGAGCAGTTCCGCCAATCGATGATGGTAGCAGTAGGGGAAGTTTCTGATGCGATGGTGAAAAACAAGTTTGCCAATGAGCGATTAACGTTAGTTGATGAAAAGAGAACTGCGTTAACTAAGGCCGTTAAAAATGCAATGTTATTATACAAAGCCGGAATGTCTACTTACTTAGAGGTAATAACGGCTCAAAATAATGCCTTGCAAAATGAACTGGATGTAATCACTATCCAAAAAGATAAAAATGACGCCAAAATTGAGCTGTACAGAGCGCTTGGCGGTGGAGTAGAATAGTTTGTTTAGGTAAATTATATAGTTGGTAAAATGGCCGAACCATGGATGTGGTTTGGCCATTTTTATTTTTCATCATCATAGAGCTGACTTTATTTGATTATTATTTATAATGATTATAAATAAAGGTATATTTTTCGTATTATTGGCCTTAGAAGTATATGTTGATCAAATCTAGAATAGAAGGTGTTGATAATTGGGTCGTTAAAGAAGAAATTCCTGACGTATATATCCCTAATTATAAGTTGGAGGAAAAAAAGGTCTCTATTGATGATAAACCTATTTTCTTGGTGAACCAACAACTGACCACAGGAGGTTTGTTTGTGATGCACGCAGAGATGTGTTTTGATAAGCCTACTCATATCTACACTGAGGTAGAAGGAGAAACGGTCACCTCCCAGTTTATCTTCTATAAGAAATCGGTAGAAGAATTAAGAGGGAAGCCAAATGCGTTGTATGGGAGAAGTAGGCATAATATACGTTACATTCCAAGTACGGTTAACGAACACGAGGTTAAGGAAAATATTGATTACATGTATTTTTTAATAGCCCTCAGTAAAGACTACTATTTTAATCTCATCGATAGGCATTCTATTCTGCACGAAGACTTTGTAAAAGAGATAGAGAATGGCCGTTATACCTCGTTCTCTACGGAAGACTTTTTTGTTACGCTAGAAATGAGAAGAGTAATTGATGATATGGTTAATTGCAGACAGGAAGGAGAACTAAAGCGTATACATACCGAAGCTCGAATTTTAGAGTTATTGATGTACCAGCTAGAACAGTTGAGCGGTAGAGAGCAGGAGCAGGAATTGATTAGAGGTGATGATATACTCAAGTTGGAACAGGTAAGGGAAGTGCTCTGCACAAGATATGCAACTCCTCCTACGCAGAGAGAGCTATCCAGAGAGGTGGGACTGAATGAGTTTAAACTCCGCCGTGGGTTTAAGGAGTATTTTGGGATCACCGTCTATGACTATATCACTAGGCTACGAATGGAAAAGGCTAGGGAATTATTGTTGGACGAAGGTAAATCTATCAGTGAGGTATCGACAATTGTTGGTTTCTCCCACCAGAATAATTTCAGCATTGCCTTTAAAAAATACTTTGGTATCCCACCCAGTGAACTGAGATAGCCACTAATCTATTTAGCTTTAAATGCTGATAGGTTTGGTCACTACAGAAAATGAGATTTCCTCTTCGCTGTTCCCTAATTTAAATACCTCCCTGTCAATTTTAATCTGTTTGGGAATGATGTGTGTACGTAGCGTTTTGGGGTTCACTGAAATATCAGCATCTATACCGAAAACCGTATACATGTTACGTGAAGTAATAACTTCTGCTGCTGTTCCATCCATCAGTTTTCTTCCATTTTTCATCAATATCAGACGATCGGCATATTGCGCCGAAAGGTTGATGTCATGCAGTACGGAAATGACCATCCAACCTTTATCTGCTAATGCTCTAGCAATAGAAAGTGCTTGGTGCTGGAAGCGGATGTCCATCGCCGATATCGGTTCGTCGAGCAATAGCAAGGCTTGTGGGTGTTCCCAAACCTGCACCAGTATTCTTGCTAAATGAACCCTTTGTCTCTCTCCGCCAGATAAACTTAATATAGATCGTTCCGCAAGCAGTTCGATACCGCATATGTTCATTGCCTTTTCTATAATTAGCAGATCGCTTGTTTTTGGGTTGCCATTAAAGTGAGGATATCTCCCCATGGTTACCACTTCCTTTACGGTAAAATCGGCGCTCACTTGATGTTCTTGAGACATCGTTGCTCTGATAACTGCTAATTGTTGGTCCTTATATTCGTTTAAGATATGGCCATGAAGTTTAATCATACCTTCAACGGGTTGATATTCTCCACTCAATAATTTGATCAGTGTAGACTTACCTGCACCATTAGCTCCTAGCACCGCAATAAATTCTCCTGGCCTTACGCTAAGATTGAGGTTACGGACAAGTGTCTGTTTCTTGATGGAGTAGCTTAGATTTTCAACAAATAACATAGACAATGGGTTAGGCGGTAATTCGTTTTTTATCCCTAATGAGGATGTAAAGAAATAGGGGAGTACCCAAAAGGGCGGTAACAACGCCTATGGGAATTTCTGAAGGAATAGCGATAGTTCGTGCAATTAAATCTGATATGGTTAAGGCGACACTTCCCAAGAGGGCAGAGGCAGGTAATACGATGCGGTTGTCAGATCCTATCGTCATTCTGATGGCATGAGGTACCAACAATCCGATAAAACCAATAATACCGGCTACAGCTACTGATGCACCAACGGCCATAGTGGCCAATAAGATTACCCATCTTTTGATTCGTTCTGGTCTTTGTCCTAGCTGCCTTGCTTCTTGTTCTCCTAACGCAAAAGTATTTAAGGATTTAGCCATAAAGGGTAGAACCAAAGTTGCTGCTGCTACAAAAGGCAATAAGGTATATACAGACTCCCAACTGGCTCCTCCCAAGCTTCCGAGCATCCAGAAGGTAATACTTCTAAGCTGCTGTTCATCGGATAGGTAGGAAATTAGACCTGTAAGTGAACCTGCAAATGCATTGATAGCAACTCCAGCCAGAAGCATTGTTGCAATATGAGGCTTGCCATTATGTAGGGAAATACGAAATACCAACCAAGTAGCTACGCCAGCTCCGCCAAAGGCACCAACGGCAAGTACATAATGCCCAAATAGTTGACCCAAAGTAGTGAATAACAGAGTCTCAAAAGCAATGATAGATGCAGCCATTAATGAGGCCCCAGCAGAAATACCGATTAGACCTGGTTCTGCTAAAGGGTTTCGGAAAATTGCTTGTAATGCTGCCCCCGAAATTCCAGCAGCGGCTCCTACTAATAACCCTAAAATGGCTCTTGGCCATCGAACCACGTCAATTATCCCCTGATAAAACTCATCTATTGGCAAATGTTTAAATATCCCAAAACGTTGTACAATAGAAAGAGCAACGTCTCGTAAGGGGATATGTACTGCCCCAAGACTCAGTGATAGTGCGATAGATATGAGCAATAAAATGGTAAGGGAAATATATAGGATGGTCTTTTTTCTCAATTTGATCTGGATAGGAAGAAACTTCAGTTTTTGGAATTAGGATAGAGTTGTTTGTTTAGTTCTTGGATAGCCTGTGGTAACCTTGTACTAAAATTGGTAAGTAAAGGTCCGTTCATAGTAACGATGCGTTTGGATTTACCTGCATTGGTCATTGCTACACCAGGCATTCTGAGCACTGCATTTTTACCGCCAAGACTGCTAGCTCCAAAATCAAAAAGCAACATTACATCTGGATTACTCTTTATTAGTGCTTCGGTACTATAAGGTTTAAAATCATTGAACTCTTGAACCGCATTTCTACCGCCCGCCAAATTGATAATGGCGTCTAATTGACTCCCTTTTCCCGCTACGCTCATCACGCCAACTCCCTGTGCATATATAAATAGCACCTTTGGTTTTTTAGTTTCTGTGCTTATACCGGATAAGGCCGCTTGAACATCAGCATTCAATCGCTCTGCCAACTGATTAGCTACTTGTGTGCGACCAACTGTAATGCCTACTTGTTTAATAAATTTTTGTGCGCCTTTAACTGAATATTCCTGTGCAATCACTTGAACTTTAATGCCCAACTGTTTCAATTTGTTTTCTATTGATTTGCTGATCTCGGATGGCGGTGCAATGATCAGATCTGGTTTAAAAGCCAAAAGACCTTCTAACGAAAGATTCCTATCCTTACTTACTCTAGGTTTACGGTTGATTTCTTCGGGATATTCACTTGTAACATCTACTGCTACAATGTTGGCTCCAAGTCCCAAAGCCTGCACGGTTTCACTCAATGCCCCACTTAAGGTAATGATACGCTTTGGTTGTGCCATAATCCCTGATATGGTTAGACTATTGATCAGGATGGCCAATGCCATTGTTAGTTTGCTCATAAGTTACAAAGAAAACAGTTCGTATTACCATTTACAAAATATTAGCTAGACTAATTAAAAATAATACGGATTGCATATAAAGTAATACACATTGCATATAGCCCATATAAAGTTCAGTATCCAACTTTGTGATATGATAAGTCAAGAAATTAAAGCGGCTACAAAGGAAGCCCATCAAAAATTAGAAAAAACAGTAGTATTACGTTTAAAGGATATTCGTAACTATACTGATTATGCAGAAGTGCTTAAATGCTTTTATGCCTACTTCAATGCTATAGAGCGTGCAATAGCTCCTTATATAATTACATCTCTATTGCCTGATTATCCTCAGCGTAGAAACTCATCTTACATTAAACAGGATATTATAGCGCTTGGCGGAAGTGTAGAAGAATTGCCATCACCTAAAGTGCCTCATATCCATGATGAAGTAACAGCATTAGGTGCACTATACGTGTTAGAAGGCTCAATTATGGGAGGGCCATACATTGTAGAGATGCTAAAAAAATATGGTATGGATAAAGGTTTCAGTTTTTTCTCCGGCTATGGAGCTGATACTGGTCGCATGTGGGGAAGCTTTACTGAAGTACTGAATAAAACAGTTCAGCAGCCGGAAGAGGAACTGTCCATCATTTCTACGGCTAACGAAACCTTCAGCCTTTTTGGAGATGTGTTCCAGCAACATTATGCCGGGCTTTCAAATGCCTAAGGTTTGGAATTGACCAAGAACAATATCTTGCAACTACTGCTTAAAGAAGGGCATTCACTTAGCAGACAGCGTCTTTATATCATCGATAGCCTTTGGGAACAACAAGGTATCGATGATATAGATGACTTTTGGATATCTATTAGACAAAAATACACCGTTGGCTGGGCAACTGTTCACCGTACTTTGAGCATATTGGAGTATCTAGGCTGCTTGACCAGGGTTTCGAGTACTTCCCGAGGAAAGCGTTATCAGCTTAGCTTTCATAAAAATACAGATTGAATATAAAATAATACGGATTGCATATAGGCAAGATGAGCCTTAATGTCGATGTTTGTATCATGTTATTTAGAATTAGTTTAAATAAAATTATAGTATTGGCGCTGCTATTAACTTCGTGTAAAAAGGACGAAGTTTCTGAAGCTATTGGCCTGGAAGATGGTAAGAGTACGGTAGTCTATGACCTAGCGGGAGATACACAGGCATCTATTGGTGATGGAGTTGACGGAAAGGAGCAACGTCCATTTTATACATTTCTGTTCAATCTTAGGGATAAGAAGCAGATTTGGTTACGTACTACTGCAGAATCTGAAAAGTGGCTCAAGACCAATGAATGGGACTTGGCGTTTACGGCCAATTTTAACAGTGATATTTACCTTAATAACGGTACCAAAACAGGTAATCCGGGATTTGGAGGTCCTGTTGAACGTACAGCAATAGTAATGTTAGAGCAATCTTACGAGAACGTAACTACAGTGCCATCAGATGATGTTTTCGATCGTAGTACAATCGACAAAATTGGACAGGCAGAAGTAGAAAGTTCTCCAGGGTGGTATCGCTATAGTCTTTCAACGCACATCATGAGGCCTTATCCCAACCGTACCTATGCGCTGAGACTACCTGATGGTAAATATGCCAAACTGCAGTTAATTAATATCTACAAAGGAAATCCGCCTGCAGTAACTGATATGTATTGGCCAGCGCCGTACCTAACCTTTCGCTACTATGTACAACAAGACGGTAGTAAAAATTTAAAGACAAATTAATCAAGCATTTAAAACAACTATATGAAGAAAATAATCATACTGGCCATCGGTCTATTAGGTATTTTGGCAGCATGTACCAAGACTGAATTAGTCGATTATAAAAAGGAAGAAAATAACAGAATTCTTGAATATAAAATTGCTACATCTACCCAAGAAATCTTAGGAGCTATCGATAATGAAAATAATACAATTACAGTATATATTCCGTATTTCTTAGGGCTAAGTATTATTGATGCAACAATAAAATTAGACAAAGATGCGGTATTGTTGGATTCTACAGGAACGCTAATCAACTTAGATGGCGGACTGGAGCCCATTCCTTTAGGACAAACAACAAAATATTTTGTAGAAAGTGCTTCAGGAGTGAAACGTCAGTATACTGTTATTCAAAAAATAGTTGCACATACAGCGCCATTGGTAGTAACATACATAGATCCAAAATTTGTAGATGGTAAATTGACTAAACCTGTTCATAGTTTATTGAAGCTAAGCGGAAATTTTGAATCTACAAGTACACAAGCCAAGTTTTATTTCAAAGACAAGGCTACTGGAAAAATTCATGACAATTTTGTTTCGGTAAATAATGTGGTTTCGGGCTCTCCAAATTATGTGATGACACTTAATATCCTGCCTTCTGCACTTGCAGGTGATTATGAAGTTAGTGTAGAGCATTTAGGTAGACGGGCAAATCTTCCCGATATTAAATTAAACTATACCGTCGGAATTCATGGTTTCTTCCTGTCGACAACAAAATATGCCCCAGGTGAGGAAATCACATTTAAAGCTTTAGGATATCAGCAAGATGATAATATGAATGGGGTGTACATAGGATTGAAAAGAATTTATGTCAAGTTGAACAAGCAATATTTATACGGCGTACCTGCTGGGGTTACAGAGCAAATGTACGGACAAGAGTTTCCGTTAGAGATTATATCATTTAATAGATCAGAGATCAAAGCGAAGTTTCCTGCACTGCCTAAAGGTGTATATAGCGGATTTTATCAATGGGGCAAGTTTTTTCCTTATATCGAGAATATCAGTATGGGGTTTTACTTTGATTTTGATGAACAAACTTCTTGGGGAAATAATGTGCTGCTTGCGGGACCGTCAAGTATGATAGAAGTTCTCTAATAATGAACTAAATACAATTAACAACAGAAATATTAAGCTTTTAAGCTCATGAAAATAATTATACAAAAGAATATTCATCTAAAGATTATACTTTATTCACTTCTATTCTTTACGGTAGCTTGTTCTAAAACAGAATATGAAACTATCAAACGTCCATATAACGATATAGTTAAATTCTCTGTCGCTGGATATGGTAATTTGACTTCGCTCAATGCAGCTATTTCAGGTGATGAAATTCGAATTTACTGGAATTCTGATAGCCCTTTGCCAGCTGTAATAAAGCCAATTATTCTTGTTTCTGATGGCGCAACAGTTTCTCCAGCCTCGGGAGCTGAAGTAACATTTTCTGAGAACACAACTTACATGGTAACCGCTGAAGATGGTTCTACTCGTACCTATAAGGTAAAAGCGATTGTTCAGCAACCTAGTCCATTGTTAAACAACTTTTTTGTAAGTGAATATGGTAATCGTTTAATGTGGGTTGAGGGACCCGACTTTAAATTGTTGGGCGAGTACTTTTTGTCGACCGATTTAGAAAAAGTCAAAGTTTATGGGCAAAGGATCAAAGACGGCTTTGAATTCGACTTTGAATTTGATAAGAATACTGCCACTTCTACTAGCATCCCTGTAAAAATGCCCAAATTTACTTTAGAACAAGATACAGGCTGGCATAGGATATGGTTAAAAGTGGGAGAATTAAAATCTAACTACGTGGATGTTTACATAGAACAGCCTTATCCTAGAAATATGCAGAGGACTTTGAGTTTGGTAGAGGAAGGGCAGCCAGTGAAACTGGGGCAAGAACTTACCGTAAATTATGCCTTTACCGATGAGTTTAATGGTGCCGTAGCTCGATATTACAATAAAAATTTTGTTTCCGCTTATTTATCGATACAGGGAATTCCTACAGCAAATGGTCTTAATAACGGAACAGCTACAGTTGTGGCTACAAATATTTCATTTACCGATAAGCAGGTGAAATTTACCATACCCACAACAGCAGCGGCTCGAGTAGGTGGGTATATCTATAGAATAGGTTTCCGAGCAAAATCACCATTGCAAGATAATCCAGATTACGTGACTAATTATGAATTTATTTTGCCTAGCACTGGAACCATTCTCACCTTACCGTAATTATTAGGCATACAAATGGTTAAAGAATTTAGAAATAAGATAGGTGGTTTTGCGCTTTGTATTACGCTGTTGGCACTTACCTCCTGTGGCGATGTGTTTGACCGCAACGAGGTAGATTGGGAACCAGATGTTCCGATGAGTGATACCGTTTTTAATAGGGAGATCCAAGTTTTGGATCTGGGGACAAATAATATTCCAGAGAACCATAGGCCTTTGGACGAGGCAGATCCTTTGTTTTTTACTTTGGGTAGAATTTCATCTATTCCTACTGCCTACAGAACAAGTGATCGTTGGGATATAGCATTTTATGGTTTATATCGTACAGCTATAACATCTAACAACGGTACCACACCAGGTTTTGGCTACGGTACTTCTACAGTTGGCGGGGTAATGGTGTTGGAACAGCCTTTTAGCGAAGTAATGGACGTGCCAGATGATGCAGATTTTAAGGTTCCAGGTTCTGCTGGGCTTGCTGGAATGGGGGACGCACTTAATCCTGGGGGCCATACTTTCTACACTTTTTTCGAAAATATTTTTAGGCCCGAAAAGGTCGAAGAGCCTAACGGTCATCTTTACCAGCATATGATGTATCCGCTTTCTGAAGAAATGGCTAAGGCTTTTCCAGGTACATATGGTAAGAATAAGGTCAAAGTAGTTCCACGCACAGTAGTGGTTCGCACCGCTAAGGGACATTATGCTAAAATTGAGATACAGAGCTTCTACAAAGGGGTAACAGATCCAATGACTATGGTTCGTGGTGTGGGTGCTATTCCTTACATCAGCTTTCGCTACATGATGATCAAAAAGGAGGAAAAAAGATTTGGCTTCGTCAAACGTAAACCATCATTGAAAATTAACCTTTCTACCAAAAAAACAACAGTTGGAACTAATTAATACTAATTACATCAATATATCAAAATGAAGATCATAAAATACAACACCTGGTTACTGATAGCGGTAATTGTGGGACTATTTTCTTGCACCAAAACCGAATACATAGATTATGAGAAAAGTGAGCTAAATAGGATAATTTCTTATAGAGTAACTAATACAGAGCAAGAATTGCTAGGTGCTATTAACGAAGAAAAGAATACAATTACGTTATATGTTCCTTACTACTATGCTATAGAATATTTAATGGCAGATATTAAGTTAGACGAAGGCGCAAAGCTTTACGATGCCACAGGTGAAGAAATTAATCTTGATGGTGGATTGGAACCAGTTAGACTTGGAGCCGATACGGTGAAATATACCGTGAAAAGTGCCTCTGGTACTAGTCGTAGCTATTCTTTAATCCAAAAGATATTACCTTATGGACAGCCACTTAACGTAACTGTTACTGGTGCAGCAAATGCTACGGTAATGTTAGATAAACCAGTAAACGGTCGTTTAGTTTTAACTGGAAATTTTGAATCTACCAGTACCAATGCCAGATTTACATTTACTAACCGTGCTACCGGAGAAAAACACAGTAATTATGCATCTGCATTTTCTGTGGCACCTGGTACACTTTACACGATGTTGGTAGACATTTCACCTGATGCTATGGCGGGCGAGTATGATGTTAAAATGGAGCATCAGGGACGTGTGATCAACTTAAATCCATTAAAGTTGTATTACAGAAGACCGTATGTTACCCAAATTCTATCGAGTAAACACTATGCCCCTGGCGATACCATTGAGTTTAGTATTTCTAGAAATAGCCCTACAGATGACCGTTATGGAACTGTTTTCGTAGGTCTTAAAAAACTCTACTTGCGTGTAGCAGGCACAGATCTTACCTATACTCCAGCAGGATTTCCATTGGATATGCTGAATAAAAACATCGATATGAAAATAGCAAGTGCTACACGGACTATGGTGAAGGCTATTTTTCCAGATATCACCGCAGGAACATACAGTAACAGTGGTTGGGGAGCAGAGCCCATCGCAAATAGTATTTATCATGTTAGACCAACCTATGGCATGGCCTTTTATGGCGATTTTGATGAGCAGACAGATCTAGGTAACGATGTACTTATTAATAGAGGAGGTTCATTCGGTATTACTGTATTACCTAAGCGATAAACGTAAACAAAAGATATAAAAGCGTACCTCCAATTAGGCGGAGTTTTAAATATGATACAAATGAAAAAACAATACATAGATATTAAAAGCATAGGTTTATTAACCCTTGTTCTTTTTAGCATAATGATAGCAAGTTCTTGTAAAACAGAATATGAAAACATTATGCGACCTTATAATGCTATCGAACGTTTCACGGTAGCTGGATATGGCGATGTAGATTCCTTAGATGCAGTTATTACGGAGGGTCAAATCACTATTTATTGGAACCCGCAGGCAGAGAGACCAGAAAAAATAGCACCTAAGATTAAAATTTCTGAAGGGGCAAAGATTTCTCCTGCGTCTGGTACTGAAGTTTCCTTTACTGAAACGACTAAGTTTACAGTTACCGCAGAGGATGGAAGCACTAAAGTTTACACCCTCAAACCTGTATTTAACATCCCTGTTCCATCGCTTTTTAGTGTACCAACTTACTATTCATGGTCATCGGCAACACCAATTAGCATAGGCGGTCAGTATTTTTTCTCCACAGGAAATGTGAAAGATATTAAAGTGTATATGCAGCGAGTAAGAGATGGGTTCGAATTTGATATCCCTTTTGATGAAGCAACGGCAACTACCAATCTTTTGAAAGCAACTTTGCCAAAAATGACATCTGAACTTGATACGGGCGCACATCGTCTATATGTAAAAGTTGGAGGCTTTAAATCTAGTGTTGCAGATGTTTTCTTAGGGCAGCCTTTAATTAAAGATATGATTACCTCCACTACTTTCGATAGAATTGGTAATCTTCCAATAGGCTCTGAACTGATCTTTAAAATGAATATTAAAGACGAATGGTTAGATGCGTACAAGCGTTTTTATGCGATGAACCAAGTCTCATGGGTTACTTTGGGATTACAGCAGATTGTACCTGGTAGTACAATAAATGGTCAGGCTATAGAAATTGATGCTAAATATTATAACATAGGGCAGGATGGCACAGTTAAGTTTACGATCTCGCCAGATTTCTTTAATGCTTATAAACATTATAGGCTATTTAGCTTTAACATCATGTACGGAGGAAATTTTACTACAGGTTATGGACCAGGTTTCGCCTCAACAGGATTAACTATTCCATCTCCGTTAGTTAATGGACTATTAGAAACAATTATTGAGGAAACCAAATATGCAAGTTATGAGTTTTCTCATGAAGGAAAGCAGATTAAATTAGGCGAGCAGCTTACCATAGATTATACGTTTGATAATCCTGCTCATGCAACGACTTATACCACTTTGGCAGCAGTAAATTTAGGCCTAAAAGATGCCACTACTGGAGTATATACAACCTATACTTTACCCACAGCTAATCGTACTATGGTTGGTAATCGTATCAGCTTTACTATTCCCACAACGGCTACAGCTGTGCTTAATAAACAAGTGGTTATGATTTCGGCAACTTTCCGAGGCACGCCACTAAACAATACTATTCAACCTCGTAAACAGCTTTCTAACACTTCTGTAGTAAGTAACTAAATAATGAGAATTTATAAACTGTACTTCTTTTTATTGCCATTATTCCTTACATCTTGCTATAAGCTGGAAGATCTGGCTCCAAATTACGAAGATGCTAGGAGCACAATCATTTATGATTTGCCAGGCGATACTTTAGCTACTGATGGTTGGGATGACAATTACGAACAGAACGATACTTACTTGAGGCAGCGATATTACAATTCACGCTGGACAGACTCGATCAGATTTGTGCCTATAGGTAATGAAAAGATCAATGCTGCCGTTAGGGTGAATAGCAGCACCGAACAAAGTATTCGATGGTTACCAAATGCTGCGGCTCATCCTGCTTCACCAGTAGAAAATGATGCTTATTTGAATACAGCCGATAACTATAACTACATCTATCGTAGTGGCGCTTGGTACCAAATGGGGATAGATGGTAAAGAAGGTGTAGCTGAAAACGATGGTAAAGCAATTAATTGGAGGGGATTTACTACAGCTCCTCCGCCAAATCCTCAAACTGGTTGGGTTTACAGAGATAACGATAATAACCGTGTATATATCTACAATGGTAAAGCTTGGGAATTAATGGTGAGCGATGCGAATTACAATGCCAACCAAGATTTTATTCAGGTAGAATACAGTAAAAGTGGTAAGGAAGCTGGTAAGTACAGTATTTTCTTGTTCCGTTTTAGCGACAGAAAACAGCAGTTTATTAGAGATAATGCAGATTCGCTGCGTTACCTCAAAACGGGAGAGTGGGATATTGCTTTTACTGGCGATATGAACAGTACCATTTTCTTGAACAACGGACGTAACAAATATGGTCCGGCAACAGGAAGTCCTATCACTAAATCTTCTTTGATTATGTACGAGTATGGCTACGATTTTATGAACGAGGCACCAGAGGATGAGTTTTTTGATAATCGCCCTGCCGATAATATGCAAATCAGTTATGTAAGCCAATACGGACCTGGTATCAACCCTTGGTACGAGATAGGAAGTACTTTTGTAGCTAAACCTTATCCTTATAGAGCCTACTACTTAAGGTTGGAAACCATCAATCCTACTACAGGGCAAAGCAGTTATAAATACGGAAAATTGCAATTGATCAGTATGTATAGAAAAGCGCCAGAGGTGGTTACAGATCGTAATTGGCCATCGCCGTTTTTAACCTTCCGTTATTTTATACAAGCGGATGGTAGTAGAAATATCAAGACAAAGGATTAATGAATTGGATTTTATTCCATCTATAAATCATAAGAAATACATGACAAGATATATCCTGACAGTGCTTTTATGCATTGCTGGCATCATAAAGGTCGCTGCACAACAAACCATACTTCAGGGAAAGGTGAGTGATCAAGATCGAAGAGCTATTGCTGGAGCTACCGTAACTGTAGGTGCAATAAGTGTAAGTAGTGATGACAAAGGTTTTTACCAGCTTAAAGGACTGAAACCAGGGAGAGCTATATTGAAAGTAAAAGCAGTGGGGCATTTGCTTTTTACAGATACCTTAATGCTTTCTGCTGGAATAACAACTAGAAATATGACTTTGCAGCACCAAGAGAATGCCCTATCTGGAGTTACCGTAAGTACACAGAAGAAAGGTAATGCAAATGCAGAGTCGCTGATTAAGATTGAGAACAGTATTATGCCAGTAACGGTGATCGACAGACGTACCATTGAATTAATGGGCAGCCGTAGGTTAGATGAAGTAATGAAAGAACAAACAGGGGTGGCCATTGTGAATGATATTGGCGGAGGTTCTCGTTCTGTAGGTGTACAGATGCAAGGTTTCGGTAGCGAGTACGTAATGGTGCTGTTAGACGGACAACCAATGGTGGGCAGAAATGGAGGGAACTTTGACCTTTCCCGTATCAGCGTAAGTAATATAGAACGAGTGGAAATTACCAAAGGTGCAGCTTCTTTACTTTATGGCGGCGATGCGCTTGGTGGAACCATCAACGTGATTACCAAACATAATATTACCCGTCCGCAGGCCTATGCTTCTTTATTTTACGGTTCTAATGAAACTATAGATGCAACTGTAGATGGAGAAACTCCAGTATTAGGTAAGAAAGGAACATTAACCCTAAATACTAACTACTATCACACGGGGGGATTTAATACCAATCAAGGAGTGATCATTGGTACTACGGCACCACCGTATGATAACTACGGCGCACAGGCTAGGTTCAGGTATAAGTTTAACGACGATAATCTACTTTCAGTAATGGCTCGGGGTGGATTGAGAAGGAGTTTCATGACCAAAGATTTCGGAGTGAATTATGCTACTGAAGATGCATTGGACGAAAGGGACATCAACCTTTCGGCTAACTTCGACCATAAATTCAATGCAAAGTGGCGTAGCATGACACGCTATTACCTTACTCGCTACAATGCCGATATGAGTGTTAACCTCTCACAGGGCGATAGCCTCAGCCAGAATAAATTCGGTCAGCAGGTGCATCGTCTTGAGCAACAGTTGACTTTTACCATTCCAAATAAACTGGACGTGATCAGCGGACTTGGTGGAACATTAGAGACCATTGATGAGAATATCCTTTCCAATAACAATAGTATCAAAGCTTATTTTGGCTATACCCAAGCGAATTGGAAACCGTTAACTAATTTGGAATTAACAGGTGGTCTTCGTTACGATCATATTGTAGACTATGGTTGGAGACTAGATCCCAGTTTCGCAGCAAAATACAAAATCTTATCACAATTGACTTTTAAGGCGGCTTACGGCACAGCTTTCAAAGCTCCAGATATGCGGAAGATGTACCAAGTTTTCTATAATCCGGTTTACAATAGTATCACTGTGGGTAGTACGGCCTTACGCAGTACGATTAATCAACTGCTGGCCAGTGGTCAGGTTAGCCAATACGAACTGGAAACAGTATACAACGAGATCAAGGGATTGGCACTGAATGCCGAAATGAGCAAATCCTATAACATGAGCCTTATTTATGAAACCAATGATAAAAAATGGAAATTGGAAGGAAGCGCTTTCTATCATGATATTACCAACCAAATCAATCAAATATTAGTGGGCAGGGATATCAATAACAATTTGATCTATTCTTACCGAAATAATGCCAAAGCACATTATAAAGGTGCTGAAATAGCTGTTAGTACTACTCCAGTACGTAATCTACAGATTAGTGGGGGGTATCAGTACCTAATTGCAAAAGATGGTACCATTGGAGATGAAATAAGAGAGGGAGGGAAATACTACGATCCTCTTTTCGATTCAACTAATGGTTCTGTAAATTATAGACCTACTGCTAGCGACTATTGGGGTATCGAGAACAGGTCTCAGCACATGTTCAACGCAAGAGTCTTTTATACCTATACACCTTTGAACCTGAGTGCAAATATGAGGGTTAATTTTCGTGGCAAATACCCGTTTAGCGATAAGAATGCCAATGGTTATATGGATCGTTTTGATACTTTCGTAAAAGATCATTACTTGATCAACTTCGGTCTGGAGAAGAAATTTCCAACGCAGCATTTAGCCTTACGAGCATCAACGGAAAATATTTTGAATTTCGTGGATCAGAAAGTCCCTTCGCAACCGGGTAGGGTATTCTTTGTAGGCATTTCATATCAATTGTATAAGGAGTAAAATGCGGATAGAAAAAGTATTGCGGAGTCGTATCAAAATAGGTCTTAGTTTATTCATCGTTTTATCCTTTTATAGTTCGCTAGTTTTGGCGCAGCAAATGGGGAAATTGAAAGGGATTGTTCGCTCTCAGAGTGGACAGGTATTAGTTGGAGCAACTATTTCCTTAGAACCAGATCGGCATATCACTAAATCGGATGCTAAAGGAACATTTACCTTCGATAAACTGTATCCTGGCATTTATCAGATGAGTATCCAATTTGTAGGATACGAGGTTTATACAGATTCTGTAGTCATCGCCATAGGTACGTCACCTTCAGTTACGGTGACGTTATTGGAAGAACAAAATGATCTTAAAGAAGTAAATATTACAGAAAAAGTAGCCGAAAAACCTTCGGTGGATAATTTGATACAGCTTAAACGTTCGGCGATGCCAGTTCAGGTGATTACCCGTAGGGCAATTGAGTTGATGGGCAGTCGGAGATTGGACGAAGTGCTGAAGGAACAAACAGGTATGGCCATCGTGAATAATATCGGTGGAGGAAGTCGTTCGGTAGGAGTACAGATGCAAGGCTTTGGAAGCGAATACGTCATTGTACTGATTGACGGTCAGCCGATGGTTGGCCGAAATAACGGAAACTTTGATCTTTCGAGGATCAGCATCAGTAACATCGAACGTATAGAAATTGTTAAAGGTGCCTCGTCATGCCTTTTCGGAAGTGATGCACTCGGCGGAGCCATCAATATCATTACCAGACACGGCGCTATAGAACCTCAGGTACTTGGCTCGTTAAATTATGGCAGTTTAAACATTGTTGACGCTACAGTGGATGGAGAATTGCCCTTCGATCATCAGCGAGGAACAATTAGTTTAAGTGGCAACTATTACAGAACAGATGGTTTTAATACCAACCCTTACTTGAGTAGTGGATTGACCGGGCCACCATATGATAATTATGCCGGTCAAGCTCGCATACGTTACCGCACAGGAAAAAATAGCACTGTAGGAACAAGTTTTCGTTATGGTTTAAGAAAATCTTTCATGGCCAAAGAATGGGGAGAAGAGTGGAATTCACGAGATAGCCAAGACGAGAAAGACCTAAATATTTCTACAACATTCGACCACACTTTCGCCAACGGATTGCGGAGTATGAGCAGGTACTATTTTACGCAGTATCAAACCAACGAGTTTTTTGGTTGGCAGAATAATCAATCCAATACAGCAGAAACTGACTTTAGTCAACATATCCATCGTTTCGAACAACAGTTTGCACGGCAGTATAGAAATGGCCTACAATTGACTGGTGGATTAGGAGCAGGGGTAGAGCTGATGGAAGATAATGCCATAGTCGGAGATCGGACGATGGGAAACACATTTGCTTATTTACAGGGCGATAAAAGGATTTTCCAAAAACTTGATTTGATGGGAGGCCTACGCTTCGATTATACCAAAGGCTATGGCGGTCGTTTTAACCCTAGCTTGGGTTTGCAGTATCACATCAATGAAAAGCTGACGTTAAAAACGGGAGTAGGAACAGGTTTTAAGGCGCCAGATTTCAGAATGCGTTACCAAGTATTTTTCAATCCAACAGCAAACTATTTGGTAATTGGTAACGAGATGCTTAATCCTACTTTACAACAAATGTGGTCTGATGGATTGTTGAGTGAGGTGAGGCAATACCTTGTTGGGCAGTTAGGAAATGGATTGAGAGCTGAAAAAAGTATTTCCTATAATGCAGGTATTGGTTGGCAACCTACAAAGCAATTGAAGATTGAAGGAAGCGTTTTCTACCACCATCTGCGTGATCAAATCAATCCAATTATGGTGGCTACCGGTACAGTAGTTGGTCAGATTTATAGTTACCAGAATTTGCCAAAAGCAGTAAATAAGGGTATGGAACTCAATGTAAGTTGGTCTCCTTCGAAATCTTTAGAGCTACAAGCTGGCTATCAGTATCTTATTTCTAAAGATTTAAGTGTAGTCGACAGCATTCGTGCAGGAAATTGGCCTTATAGTCAGAACATTCACGATCCAGCTACGGGAAATTCTTACCCTCCCAAACCTTCAGACTACTGGGGTATTGAGAATAGATCAAGACATATGGCAAATGTGAGGGCCACTTATCAACTGGAGCCTTTAAAAACTAATCTTTCGCTACGGGCTAATTACAGAGGGAAATATCCATTTATGGATGCCAACCTAAATCAGTTCATCGACAGGTTTGATCTTTTCGTTCCTCATCACCTATTGTTGAATGCAACTATTGAAAAGAAAATGCTCAATGAAAAACTGACTTTAAGGCTAACGGCTGATAATATATTGGATTTTACAAGTATGTATATGCCAGGTCAACCTGGACAACTTTTTATTACTGGTATTAGCTATCGTTGGAGCAGGTAGAGCAGTGTGAGTCTATTCTCCTTGGCTTGATTAATCAGCTATACGCTGGTCGTGATCAAGTAGATTATCACCGTTGAGCTGAGAAAGGTTTAAAACAGGTTGATCCCATCAAGCCATCGGAGGCTGGGGAGTCCAGTTTTTGGCTTGTTCGATATTTTCAGTCTCAGGATCAAGAGGCATATGGCCAATATAGTCGCTAACAGAAACTCCTACAAATTTCTTGAAGTTTTTAGAAAAAGTAAATCTCGAATTGAACAGACACTGTTCTCCCAACGAAGCCACGGTGTATCTATCGAGATAGCCTTCCTTGATAAGCGAAAGTGCATAATTGACTTTGACCAAGTTACTGAAGTCATTGACCGAATAATGGCAGTAATATTTGAATATGAAATCCAAGTGTCGTTTTGGAGCTTTTAGCTTTTTTGCCAAGCTTTCGGTATTTAAAGTGGTTTTTGCAGTTATTAATGGAGATTGCTGCATGGTTTTGATTTCGATGATCATGGCATCAACCTTTTTAGAAATGGTTTGATAGACTATTTTGTCTTTCTCTTCTATCGCCTTTAAGGGTTTATGAGCCCATATCTGAAAATCTGGTTGCTCATTAGATTGGATGTTTTTTAGCAGGGCAAGCTCTCCGAATATAATAACGGGATTTTTGAACATGTATAGAATAAGCACGAACCAAACCAGAGAAGAATATCTGTAAAAGGAACTCAAATCCATTCGGGAAGATAGATCCTGAAACGACAAGAAATTAGAATATACAATCAGGAAGAAGGTGAGGACAACCATGATAAGTACCCATCTTTTGATTGCTGGGTAACTGATCTTGTCTAACATCGAAGGATTTTTCCTATAGATAAACTTCTTTATCATGAACAGTATAGCTAAAAAATAGCCGGCAGAATAAAACAGATACAATGAACGGTTGACGGTATAATCAGCGAAAGCCAAATTAATCACAAGTAGCGCCGATGGGAAAATGAAATGTAACAATTCCTTTTTTAATGCACTAGTGCCATAAATCAATCTGCTGAAAAATAAGTAGTAAACAGGCACAATATAGAAAGCAAGTAATGGTTTCTTTTGTAGTGGGCTGTAAGTGTTATTTGCGAAATCTAAAGCCTCTAGTCCATACAAAAAACGTTGTAAGCCTACTATCATCAAGATAACAATTAGATAACCATTGGTAATACGATTTGGTTTCTGGTTAAACAAGATAAGGAGGACGACAAAGAGACTTAGAAAGCCTACCAACAACGAGAGTACGTCTAAAAACATGTGTCAAATATTCAAAATATGTAACGAATATAGGTATTCTGATGGCGTTATTCCTAATTGATCTAATCTTTATTTTCTTTTACGCCAAAGTTTAAAAATTAGAAGAAAAATATGAAAAAACTCTACTTCCTTTTGTTGGTTATTAGTGCTCTTTTTTCGAATGCTTATGCGCAATCGAATGTAACTTCTTCGGGTATCTCTATACAGGGAATTGCTCGCGATGAAACCAATGCGGCCATCGCCAACATAGATCAATTGGGACTTTCTTTTATGATCTACTCCTTTGGAACAGGTAACAGCGAGCAACCTATTCTGACCAGAACAGCGAATGTAAGAACAGATAATTTTGGTGTATTCTCTTACGTGTTAGAGATTGATCAATCATTGTATAATCAAATTGGTTCGCGAACAACCTATTTGAAGGTATCACAAGGTGCCGTAGTGTTCTCTAATGAAAAGCTTCAGGCTGTTCCTTACTCTATTTACGCACAAAATGGTGTGCCAACAGGAGCTATTATGCCATTTATCGGTACAACAGCACCTATAGGCTGGTTGCTTTGCGATGGCAGCGCTATTGCTGATAATGCAACAAATGCGGCTTTGAGAGCTTTATTGGGAAGTAACAATACTCCCGATTTAAGAGCCATGTTTTTACGTGGTGCAGGTACTGGCAACGGAAGAACTGGACCAGCATTAAAAACGGTGCAGCAAGATGATATTATAGCGCATTTACATGCCATTAGCCTAGTAACTAACATTATGGGCGATCATGCTCATACTACAGCTTTTTCAAATGACGATTGGAATAGCAGCGGGGGCACCAATACCAATGGTACGGCTAGAGATTCCAATACAAATCCTAATAACCATACCTTGCCAACAAATGTCGCTGGTGCCCACTCACATACTGTAAACGGAAATTCGGCTAACACTGGCGGTACAGAAACCCGTCCTATCAACTACGGGGTAAACTACATTATCAAAATATAATTCTAACTCGGTTTTTGCCTAGTTATCTTATTATTCAAATTTAAATTTTCATAATGAAGAATTATATTCTCGCACTCTGCTTAATGGTATTAAGCTCCAGCGCCTTGTTTGCTCAAGAACAAAAGGGCGTGGCTACCGTTATCGGTTCGGCTTCTTCTCAAAGCGATAATTTGGGAAGAACCTTAACAGTTCCAGTGAACGGTGTAAACAAAAGCATCACTATTAAAAGCGTGGGTATACAAGTAGGTATGCCTTATATGGGTGTTAAAGATGCGCCTTTTACCAATAACCAAACTCAATATTATAGAAACGATTTAGGTTTCCCTTGGGGAATTAGATATCGCTACAATACTTTTTCAGAAGATGCTTTTACGGTATCTAAAGGCTATTTCAGTGATAGGATTGAACTAAACTGGGATATTAAAATGAACCGTGAAAAGATCGTGAGTATTTCGATCTATCGCTCAGAAGATATTGACAGCCAAAATCCTGTTTGGGGTAAAGCCCTAAAAACCTTGCCTGCAGATGCTGGAACTTTCTCTGACAATAACGTAGAGGGAGGCAAACTTTATCGTTACAAAGTCGCAGCAAAAGGGGTAGAAGTTGATGGACTGGAAATTTTATACAGTACCTATATCGTAGGTATTGGTTACCGAAACCCAACTGGTGTAGTTACTGGTAACGTTAGCTTCACCGGTGGAAATCCGGTAAAAGATGTATTAGTTACAGCTAATCCTACAGGTACACAACTCCGATTTGGAAGCTCGTTGCATGTGCCTGCTGGCGGATATGTTTCTGTTCCTAGGTTAAACAAAGGGCTAAAGGATTCGATTACCCTACAGGCTTGGTTTAAACCTCAAACTAATTTATCCACATGGAGATACGGTTCCTCTTTATATAAATTGCAAAGTGACGCCAACGAAATGTTAACATTTGGTGCGTGGACCGCAGAACAGAATTGGAGAGGTGGTGGCGCTGCTCCGGAAAGATTTATACAGTTGACATTAGGAAATGCATACATTGCACTTTTTGCCTACTATCCGAGTGGAGAAATCGATAACAGCGGTGAAGATATTTTAGTGCCGGTAGATAATATCAATAATTCATTTATTCATTGCAGTGCGGTAATTAGGGATAATAAAACGGTAGAATTTTACATCAACGGTCGTTTGATGGATGCTGCATACAGGACGAAAATGACCAATATCTTAGCGAAAAAGGGCTTGCCTGAAATCAGATTAGATATCGCTAGTAATATCGTTAAACTAAACACCACGTCCACTGGCCAACCTCAATCATGGAGCCACTTTACAATGGGAGGTGGAGAATCTACTTATTTAGACGAGTTTAGAGTTTGGGAAACAGCGTTAACACCTGCGCAAATTAGAAGAGATTATCGTCGTTATTTAAACGGAAACGAGGCTTTTTTACATACTTACATTAGTGCCAACGAAACTATTGGAGACTATGCTTACGATTTGGCGCACACAGGTTTCAACTATCATGGTAATAATGCCAAATTGAGTAATTCGGCCTTAACAGCAGCCAATACACCTAGATTTGATAACACGGGTAACAATATTCCAACAACTTCACAGTTAGGGGTGTTGGGGGTAACCGACGAATTTGGTAACTATGTGATTTCTGCCATACCCTATAAAGGCAATGGAGATTCATTCACTATTGTACCTTCATTAGGCAAGCACGAATTTAATCCGAAACAGCAATTGGCATTTTTGGGCGTAGGTTCTACCGTAGTTAATAAAATTGATTTTACTGATAAATCTTCTTTCGTATTTAACGGGCACGCAGTTTACGATAGTAGAGGTGTTTTTCCAACTACAGCAGACGCAGCAATTACCGGTGATATTAAGGAGGATGAATTTTACAATGCTTATGTAAAAGACAACCTAAAATATCAAAAAGGAGAATATTGGGCAGAAAAAGACGCAACAGGTAAAATCCTTAGATTGAGAAGGTATGCACAAATTCCAGTTGCTGGGGCTTTTGTAAGTATTGATAATGTGCAGGCTATTGATGCCAATAACAATCCGGTACAAACAGATATTGATGGCAGGTTTAGAATACAAGTACCAATTGGCCAACATTCTATCACACTAACTAAAGATGGGCATACTTTTGCCTATGACGGAAGATATCCTGCAAAAACCTCAACCACGGTAAATGGCGTAACTACGGTTACTAATACTTATCAGGATTTTTATGAAGACCGCGATGAACCAGTTACTTTTATAGATAACACCAAAGTAATTGTAGTTGGCCGCGTAGTTGGTGGAACGGCACAAGCAGATAAAACCATAGGTTTTGGTTATGACGGTAAGAAAACCTATAACTATAAAGATGCTAATGGGGTAAGTAAATCAACCGTTTATACTTCTTTAAATAACATCGGCAAGGCGCAACTTACATTAGGTTATTTGCCTACGGGTGCTACCAGTGTAACACCAGAGTATAAAACAAGCTTTACTACCAACGTAGAAACTGGCGAGTACCGAGTGTCTTTATTGCCACTGAGTTACATGTTGTCGCAGAATGATGTACATTTTACCAGCGGAAGAAATCCAGATAACCAACCGATTTTAGATGCGGATAGGGTAATTAATTTCACTTCTATTAAACCTGTTCAATATCCTAAGTTTACACAAGGTAAAGATACCATTACTGGGCAGCCCTACCAAGAAGTGTTGAAGTTTACGCACATTGCAACGCCTGTGCAAAAGATATTGAGCCAAACTTGGGACCAAAGCATAAAGATAGGTGAACTAACCTATACCATTACCTCGGCACAAACTACTCCAATTTACAGTCAATTTGGAGATTATAAAATTGAAGTACAGGGCCAAGAAATTTACAATAATTACGATAACAGCTTGACTGTACCAGCGGTAACTACAGTTCCGGTTGAAGGCGGTACTTTGGTGGTGACCAATAACCTAGCGTTAGAAGGTAGTGAGAAATTAGAAGTTTCATCAACAGACCCAAGTATATTGATTTATACTTTTAAAGGTGGTATGCCTAATACGGATGAAGCTACTGGGTTTAAAAGAACTATTGATATCAAATACAGATCTAACGGTACAGATTATCCTGTAACTGGTTATCAAAAAGAAGGTATTTTGATGGGAGGTGTTGCCGATGGTTCGCAAACTTTTGTAACGGCAGGTCCGCAAATTCCTGATTTTATTTTACGTGACCCTCCGGGTTCTGGTAGTTCTGCAAGGATAGAAAAAGGTTCTACCTTCAGCTTCTCCAAAGAAAGCAACTCTAGCAAAAGCAATGGCACAGATGTAAATACAACCGTTTCGCTTGGCTTTAAATTGACCGTAGGCGGTGGAATGTTGGGCCCAGTTATGGAAACAGAAACTACTAACGATTTGTCTACGGGCATTACCATGTCGCAGTCGTCATCAAACGGAAAATCGTTAACCAATACCTACAGCTTTAACCAAACTATTGCTACCAGTGATGATCCAAGTTTTGTAGGCGGCGATGCCGATTTATACATTGGAACTTCAGCCAACCAATACTACGGAACTTACAACAACCTGGCTGCATCTACAACGGCCAATTCCGTTCCTATCAAGGTAAGCTACGTGAGCAGTGGGCGAACCATAAATACTAACCTTTATCCAAGGGTAAACAAAGCGATGTACTTTAACGAAGCGCCAGAAAAAACTTTGTTTGTTTACTCTCAGCATCAAATTCTGAATGAAATTATTCCAAGCTATCAAGAATTTGTCCAACAAATTGAGGACGGAACACTAATTGAAAACCAGAATGGTGTATTGACCAAGAGTGCTTATTTATCATCCATCAATCTTTGGAGAAAAATTATCCTAAACAACGAGTTAACAAAATACCAGGCATTAAAAGACAAGGATAAATTAAAACAATCTTTAAATGCAATTATAGAAAGTTTAAAAGATCCAAAAACGGGTGCTTTATCAGCCTCTGGCAAAAAAATGAAAGATTTATTGAATGCTACATTCTTTGAAAACATTTCATTCGATGCCGGGATTGGTGAAATTACCAAGGGCTTCCAAACAGGTCGTTTATCAGGTACTTCACAATCTTACGAAATGCAGTTAGACCAATCGGTAGTAGCTTCGGTTGGCGCAACATTTAACGAAACAGGTTTTGGAGTAGAAACAAGCACCACCAGTGGGTCTGGCTCCGGAAATTCTAGTGGTGAAGACGAAGAGGATACTACCAATGTAAGCTACACGCTAAAAGACAATGATGCCAACAACATGTTCAGTGTTGATGTAATTAACGCTTTCGACGGAAATGGACCAATCTTTATCACCAAAGGTGGACAAACTTCTTGTCCGTACGAAGGACCACAATTGTCTTATTTCTACAATCCGACACATGCTAACGTAACCAACCCTTCGGCCACTATTGTGCCCCTTGCAGATGCGCTACGTACAGAATTATCTGTAGCAACTATTGCTTTGGAGAAACCAGAAATTACAGTAGCTACAGCAGATGTAGCAGGAGTTTTTGATGGTAGAAATGCTGAGTTTGTACTTCATTTGCGTAATACCAGTACAGCTAACAAAGATGTATCATTTTTATTAACGGTAGATCAGGCTACCAATCCCGATAACGCAGCTATCAATATCGAACCTAACGGAACAATTATAAATATTCCTGCAGGTAAAACGGTGCAATACACCATGACATTAAAAAAGGTAAAGCAAGATCAGTTCGATTATAAGAACATCAAGGTTTTGCTGCAGTCTATGTGTGATGGCGATGCGGTAGACAGTGTGTTAGTTTCGGCAAGTTTTGTGCCTGCATGTTCGCCGGTTACCGTGATGACGCCTTCTAACAATTGGTTGATGAACAGAAACACAGCCTACTCGGGTATTGATACCAGACCATTGAATATTAAACTGGGAGATTACAATACAAGTTTCGCCAGTTTTCAGAAAATTAGCTTAGAATACAGATTAAAAGGCACTCCAGATTGGATCAATTTAAGAACTTACTATAAAAATCAGGTAGATTATGATGCAGCCCACACAGGCGGCGATACCAATATAGAAATGATTGTAGGTGCTGAATTGAATTACTCTTGGGACATTGCTGCTTTAGGCTTGGCCAACGGACAGTACGAGTTAAGAGCCCGTACTAATTGCAGCAATCAAACTGCATTCGAATCTCAAGTAATACAGGGACAGGTAGATCTTACTGCACCAGTGCTTTTTGGTACACCTACGCCAACTACAGGCATATTGGGTATTGGTGATGATTTAAAATTGAGATTTAACGAGCCAGTAAAAGTAAACGGTACGGTAACTAAATTCGAGTTCTTGGTTCAAAAAAACCAAAGCCCTGTGGCTCACCAAGTATCCTTGGCATTTAACGGTATTAGCAACACGGCTACTATCGCTAAACCAGCCATTACTACTGGCGATTTTAGTATCGAATTTTGGTTAAAAAACACAAGCTCGGGAGGCACATCAACATTGTTGAACCAAAACGGCGGTTTAAGAATTGACCTAATTAACAGTGATTTAAAATATACTATTGGCGGGCAAAGTATTACTACTACCATTACAAAAGATGGTACTTTTAACCACTACGCACTTTCTTACGATGCTACCGCCCGTAAACTAACCCTTATAGAAAACGACATAGAAAGGAAAACGGCTACATTTGCTACACCATTAAGCTTCACCAACGAAAATCCAATTGTATTGGGTGGTAGCAATTTTAAGGGTAATGTACACGATCTTCGCTTTTGGAGACGTAATATCACCAGAGAAGCAGCGGTATCTAACATGGGTTTGGTGTTAAATGGCAACGAAACCAATCTTTTGGGTTACTGGCCAATGAACGAAGGAAACGGTACGGTGGCAAATGATTTGGCAAGATACAAGCACTTAACCATTGCCAATACCAATTGGGATATCAGCCCTAAAGGTACTGCCTATGCTTTCGATGGTACTAACCATTTGACATTTACAAATGCGGCCACCGTTATCATTTCTAAAGAGATGGATGCTACCATATCATTTTGGATGAAGACAGCCCAAACTGGTGTAGCTACTTTATTCTCTAATGGCTATGGCGATGCTACCGATAACGTAGAAAGTAATGGCTATCGAAACAAATGGGCAATTAGCCTTAACGCAGATGGTAAATTAGAGCTAAAAGCAGAAAATAGAACTTACTCTTTTGGTAATGTTAGGGTAAATACCAACACTTGGCATCACATTGCGCTAAGCTTAACCAGAAATGGTACCATGAGAATGTTTATTGATGGTGCTCAGATGGAATCTTATCCAAGTGCAGATTTAGGCGGTTTTTATTCCAGCAGTATTTTTGTTGGTGCTAGAGGTAAACTAGGCTCCGCTGTGATCGATCAACGTTTTAACGGCGCTATAGACGAACTGTGTTTGTGGGAAACCGCTCGTAATGCAGAGCAGATCAAGGCAGATCAATTTCATGAAGTAGATTTTAAAGCCACAGGATTGATTTTGTACGCAACCTTTAATCAACCAGAGGTAGCTAATACTAATGGTCCGGCTTATTATTATCCGCAAAATGCTACCGAAAAGGTAAGTAGCTATGCATCGTTAAATGCAATGCCTTTGGCGTTTACTGATCAAACACCGGCAATTAAGCCATTTAGGCCAACGGAATCGATGGTGGTAAATGCAGTAATTAATAATGATGAAATTGTATTAAACCCACAAATTTCAGATTGGGCAACGGTAGAAGGAAAGGTAGCTTATATTACGGTTTCGAACCTAAATGATATGGCAGATAACAGACAGCTGTCTCCAGTTACTTGGACTGCCCTCATTAACAGAAACCCAACTAAATGGTTTGTAGAAGGCCATACAGATGTGGTAAGTTTGATGAAGAGAGCTAACGAAAACCTCACTTTCGATATCACCATCATTAACCGTGGCGGCACAACGCAATCTTATAACATCGATTTGCCTAGCTGGTTAACACTATCGGCAAACTCGGGATATATTGCACCAAATACCAAAATGACTTTAAAAGCAACCGTAGATAGCGATTTGGCTATTGGAAGTTACAATACCATTTTAGCTTTGTCTACAGGTTATGGGTACAATGAGAAAATTCAGCTGGATTTAAGAGTGCTCGAAAAAGAACCAACCTTAACCTTAGATCCTAGCAAGTTCAGCCAATCGATGAATATTATTGGAAAGGTAAAAATAAACGATGTTTTTACAGATGACATTTACGATAAAGTAGTAGCTATGGTTAATGGCGAAGTACGTGGAATGGGCAATGTGGTTTACGATGCAACCTTTAAAGAGTACTTTGTGTATTTAACCGTATATAGTAATCTAGTAAGTGGAGAACAAATGTCGTTCTACATTTGGGATGCCTCCGACGGTAAACTAAAAGAAGCCCTGCTAAATGCAAATTTCAATGTTGCTTACGTGCCAGACCAAATTTTGGGTAACTACACAACGCCGGCTATCTTTACCAATACAGAAGTTACAGGTCAGCAAATTACCTTTAACCAAGGTTGGACATGGACATCGTTCAACGTAACTGATACAAGGTTCAACAACTTAAATACGTTGACTAAAACTTTGTCGTTAACAACATCTGATCTGATCAAGTCTAACGCACCAGCATTGTTTGACGCTTATCAGCACGATGCGGTAAACCCAGCTAACAGTGGTTGGTCAGGAACGATTTCTAGCAATGGAGGTATTTTTACTAAGCGAATGTACAAGGTGAAATTAGAAACTGCTCAGAAACTGAACATTAAAGGCGTTCCTGTAAACTTAAATAACTGGTCTATTGACTTAACGAAAGGTTGGAACTGGTTGCCATTTGTGGTGTCTAAGAACATTCCAATTGCCGATGCCTTGGCAAATTTGAAAGCAAGTGATGGAGATGTCATCAAATCACAAGCTTTGTTTGCAATTTATAGCACGGTTGGCGGATGGAAAGGTTCTTTAACCTATTTAAGGGCAGGTGAGGGCTACATGTTGCAAACAGGTATTGTTCAAACATTCACCTATCCAGAGTATTTGAACCAATTAAGTTCTAGAACAACCTTGTCTACAAGTATAAAACAGAACAGCATTGCAGTTGCGGCTGTAACAGACGAAATTGTACCGCTTTCTAACAATTATGCAAAATTTGCAAATACCATGAGCGCAGTGGTAAAATTACCAGAGGGATATCGAGAGCTTTCGTTCTACAATGAAGCTGGAGAGTTGAGGGGCTATGCGAAAACTCAAAATGTAGATGGCGCTGATTTAGCTTTTATCACACTTTATGGAGATCAAAAAGAAACACTTAAAGCATATATTGGTGCCGGAGGTAAACTTCAAGCTACTTCTAAATCATTTAATTTTGCTGCAGATGCTGTTTTGGGAAATATCCCTAATCCTATAGTGATTGAACTGGCAACAGAGAAAGTAAATATTTTCCCTAATCCTTTCCGCCGTTATTTGGACGTGGTAATCAATAGCGAAACCAGAGGAGATGCCCACATTTCGGTTTATAACATCTCAGGTCAAAAAGTATTCGGGGGGGCGTATCAAATAAACTTGGGTGTTAATGCTTTGAAACTAGATCTTGATCATGTTCCAACTGGAGCTTACATTCTCAATCTAAGAATAGCAGATAAAGTGATCTATCAAAAAATAATTAAGAATTAATATCAAATCCCTAGCGTGTTTTTTAACCACGCTAGGGAATACCAATATGTTATGAAGAAAATAACCCTTTTTTTAATACTATTCATTTCTTTCCAGATCGTAGCTGCACAAATACCCAATTGGAGTGTAAGCGAAAACGATTACCAATACAGTATGACCATTGTGGCTAAACTTAACGTAGGTGGCAAACAACTGACTGGAGCAAATGACAAGGTAGCCGCTTTTGTAGGTAATGTTTGTAGGGGAGTGAGTGGTGTCACCTATGTAGCTAGTGAAAAGAAATATTATGCCTATCTAACCATCTTTGCAAATCAGCAAGCAGAGTCTATTGCATTTAGGCTATATGATAGTTCAACTGGTACAACTACAAACGTGAGCAAACAAATTGTATTTGTAGTGAACGAACATAAAGGAAACCTATTCCAATCGTATAGTATCGCAGAGCCGGCACTCAATCACATGGCCGAAATGCTCTCGTTCAACTTCTTTGATGTCAAAAGTTTAACCTCGATCATCAGCAATGCATCTGCAAAAATCAATATCTCAGAAAGCTATTCCTTAAAAACCTTGAAACCTGTATTTACTTTAAGTGCGGGGGCTAGCCTTTTCAAGAACAGGGTTTTGCAAAAATCAGGAGAGGTTACTGATGATTTTTCGTCAGAAGTGACTTACGAGGTGTTGTCTGAAGATGAATCTACATTAAAAACCTATAAAGTGAACGTGAGCCAGTCGGCCGATCCAACCTTATTCTATAAAAAAGATGCAGTATGTTATGCCAAGGGAGCCATTAAAGTAGTCTCTAAACACGAAGGCGCTTTAGTGCAGATTACCAGTAATGGTAAAACAGTTTCGTCGAGACAAATTGTAAATGGCCAAACCATATTTACAGATTTAAATGAAGGTTCTTACATTGCTACATTGGGCAATGAATGGAAGATTGTAAACATTGCTTTAAAAACAAAATAGCTATGACGAGATTAAACAGAAATAGAGACTTAAAGATTGTTTTGAGTTTAAGCTTAGTGATCTTGTTTTTCTTTTTGGGATGTAAAAAGAAGGAACAAGCAGAAGACCCTTGCAAACAGGTAATTCAGGGTGATTTCGAATTGGTAGAATAGCTTTTATAGCAAGACCTCTCCCAAGGAGTAAATATCTTAAAATGATAGGTTTTCTAATTTTGAAAAACCGATACATCCTGTAATAGGAAATCTTTCTTACTAAGAACTATTAAAATTTCAGTAAAACTTTTACTGGTAACTCTGAGCTTTCCGATGAAGTCGGAAAGCTCAATGTGACACTTTTGTAGCCATCTTCCGTATTCTAGAATAAAAGGTGATATATGGAAGTATGAAATAATTAACTGATCAACAGTTGATTAAGAATGGTGTCTACGCTTTGTCTACGCACTGTTTTACGGGTTATGGTTTAAAATTTCATCCTTTGCCGGAAATATAATTTTAACCTAACTCCAAGCGATGCTTCAAATGCTACACTCTTTTAGAAATTTATTTTTATGCACCCTCAAATCTGGTAGTAAGTATGTAGCTGTAATAGGGGCTATATTGTTACTTTTGTGCGTACAAAATGCTACTGCGCAAATGCAGGTGACCTATCCCAGTGAATTGCAATTATTTACTGCAGGCAGCCAGATAAGTCCTATAATACCTACCCGATCGGGGATAAGTGGCTACGCTTATAAAGCAGTCTCGGGCAGATTGGACGTCAGTCCCGATTTCATGAGTTCCCCTACGGGAATTACTTCTGGACAGGACGGAAAGATGTATGTTGCCTGTATACCAGGCAATGGGGTTATCAAGCAATTTAGCCCTACGGGGATGTTGCCTACCGTAGAT
The DNA here is from genome assembly GCA_029959615.1 of Flavobacteriaceae bacterium PS02338. Classification (GTDB taxonomy): domain Bacteria; phylum Bacteroidota; class Bacteroidia; order Sphingobacteriales; family Sphingobacteriaceae; genus Pedobacter. The sequence goes on from JASCOD010000003.1 coordinate 443,569, forward strand.
CCTATCAACGACCCTAAGACAGGTTCTTATACCAACTTAGGTTCTGGCTTTACCGTGCCTTTGAGCTTGGCCACAGATGGAAAATACATATATGTGGCAGATCAATATGCCGGTGTTAGACGTATCGTGATTGCTACTAAGGTAGCCAGCGCCTACGGAACCGGATTTTCTCAGCCCATATCCATTGCTTTGAACCGTAAAGGTGAAGTTTATGTGGGCCAGTACAATGGCATAATCAAAAAAATTAGTGCCGATGGTACTACTATTACCGACTTCGGCCTCGACATAGAGTTTGAATTGCCTGTAGGTATGGCGGTTGATCCTGCTGGTAACCTTTTCATTTCCGACGTGATGACAAGCAAAATAGTTAAACTAAGTCCACAGGGAATAGTACTGGAAACTTTTACAGGTTTTGAAGAGCTTGCTGGGCTAGCTTCCGATAATGCCGGAAATCTATTGATTGCAGATAAGAACAACCTCAAGCTACTACCTGCTGGAAGTGTTAGCAGTACCGTAGCAAGCACATTAGCCAGTCGTCAGATCACGACAAGGTACATGGGGGTGGCTGTAGATGCACAGGGAATTATTTACGGAACGGATAACGTGGTGAGCAATTTGACCTACTTGATACCCAGGGGAGGTTTCTTTATCACGCCAGCACTGCCGCCAGGGCTTAATTTCGATTACAATTCTGGAACGATTACGGGTACTGCTCTTACAGGAAGTCCAGAAACAGAATATACCATTTATGGCTACGATGCGAATAGCAACCAAGTAAAGGGCACTTTAAAGTTAAAGGTCTTGTCGGGTAATGCTGATTTAGCCTCGCTCGGTATAAGTGCAGGTACACTTTCGCCTAATTTTGATCCTACTGTACTTTCTTACAGTACCAGCGTATCAAATAGCAGCATCACCTTAACACCTTTCCTGAGCGATCCTTCGGCAAGTGTGACGGTAAACGGCGTGGCCACGATATCTGGTACGACATCTGCACCTGTTGTGCTTAATCCGGGACTTAACGACATCTTGGTGATCGTTACGGCAAGTGACGGTACGGTGAAGGAATACAGCGTGAAGGTTACGCAGACGATTGCCCTGGCTGGACTGACGATTAATAGTGGAACCTTGAGCCCAACTTTTAGTCCCAATATAGCAGCTTACACGGCAATTATACAGCCTAATGTGGCCACTGTTAACGTAACTCCTGTAGCAAATCATGTGAGTCATACCGTTAATGTTAACGGTACTGCAATTGCCGCTGGAAGTCCTGCTGCCATCATATTACAAGATGGTGCCAATCAGATAGAGATTGAAGTAGTGTCTGCCGACGGAGCTGATCGCAAGGTATATAACCTCACATTAACCAAATTATTGGCGCAAACCATCGATTTTCCTGCCTTAGGTACAAAAGCTACAGGCATCGAAGATTTTTCACCTGCAACGAGTAGCTCTGGTCTGCCTATTACCTATAGTAGTTCATCTACAAATGTAGCTAGTATAGTTAGTGGGAAGATACGGCTGTTGCGTACTGGTTCGGTAACCATTACAGCCCGACAAGCTGGAAACAGCCAATATGCTGCTGCCACCGCCGTTTCACAAACTATGACAATTGTAAAGGGGGCGGGAGTAATTACTTTTAATGCGCTCGCCGACAAAAAGGTGGGCGATGCCAACTTTGCACCAGGTGCTAGTACTACCAACTTTACCACCAGCACGCCTATCACTTACAGCAGCAGTAACACAGCTGTGGCTACCATAAGTGGTTCTGGAACTAACCAGCGTATCAATATAATAGGTGCTGGAACAACAAATATTACAGCTTCCCAAGCTGGTTCTACTTATTTTAATGCCTCGACTTCAGTGGTACAACCTTTAGACGTCAATAAGGGGGCGGTAACGATTTCGTTGACCAATCTGGAACATACGTATGATGGCAGCGCCAAATCAGCCTCGTATACCAGTAGCGTATCGGGATTGACTGGCCTAAGCCTAACCTATGACGGATCGGCTACAGCACCCACCCAAGCGGGTAGCTATGAAGTGCTGGCTACACTAAACAATGCCAATTATGATACTGAACCAATTAGAGGCACTCTGGTGATTGCTAAGGCCATAGCACAGGTAGTGTTGGGCAATCTTGTCCAAACTTACGACGGTACAGCGAAAGAAGCTACTGCCGTGACCACTCCGGCAGACCTTGCTAGCCTTTCGTTTACTTATGATGGCGTTGCTGTAGCTCCTTCTTCTGGAGGGAGTTATACTGTGGTGGCCAATTTATACCATACCAACTACACAGGAAGCACTACTGGAACTTTGACGATCGAAAGGGCAGTTCAGTCTATTACTTTTCCATTACTTTCTACCAAATATACGGATAGCCCAGATTTTGAGCCTCAAGCTCAGACCAATAGCGGTTTAGTCCTAACCTATACCAGTAGTAACCCTTTGGTTGCCGAAACCTATCAGGATGCCGCAGATGGGCAAAAATGGAAAATAAGGATGATTGGTTTTGGAGATACGGAGATTACAGCCTCCCAAATAGGAAACCAGAACTACCTTCCGGCTACTTTGACAAGGAGCCTTCATGTCACCATACCCACTCTTCCTGTATCCATCATCAGTTTCGAGGCAAGCTTGGGCAATGCCAATTCTGTAGCGATCAGCTGGCAAACGGCCTCTGAAGAAAATAATAATGAATTCCAATTATTTCGCTCTGGCTCCGATGGCATATTTGCTTATTTGGGTAAAGTAGTGGGTGCTGGAAATTCTGTGGTGACCAAACGTTATGGTTTCATCGATAAGCTGCCACTAGCTGGCATCAACTATTATCGTTTAGTACAGGTTGACTACAATGGAAATCAGTCTATTGTTGGTGAAAGAAGTGTGCATTTTACCTTAAAGGCGAAAGAGGCTGTGAAAGTTTATCCCAATCCGGTGTCCGACAGAGCGACTATCGAATTTGCGGAGGGGAAATATAGCCAGTTGGATTTATTGGATACTTATGGCAGGTTACTAGAACGGAGGTCAATTGGCAAACGGGATAACCATGTGGAATTGTCCATGGCCAGATATCCGAGGGGTAGCTATCTCATCCATTTGAGGGGTGGGGAAGATATTGTCACTAAACTGATCAAACTCTAGGTAATGGCATCTTAGATGGGGCAGGCAGTTACTTCCCTAAAAAGATAATGCAAGCTAAACAATCTAGGTTGGCGCAGATAAGGTGTTTTGGAAAAAATAGCAGCCCTAAGGCTGCTATTTTTTTATTAGGGCAAAGATTGGTGTCTTATTGTATAATTGTCCTCTTATCTGGAAATACCAATAAATTTGCCCCCCTCTCGCCAATTTCAAATTGACCCCCAGAGTTGTTGCCTGAAACAAGCAGAAGTTGTTGTGCAAAAAGGCATCTTAGAATAGATCTTTTAAGTCCTGTTTAA
>JASCOD010000040.1 GCA_029959615.1 Flavobacteriaceae bacterium PS02338
GGGAAAAACTGAGAAAAGAAAAATAGAAACTCAGGGTTTTGCAGTTAATGTAATAGATACGAAAGAGGCTTCTTTGAGAAATCATCAAACAAACGAGCTTTTGGATCGTACTGTTGGCGTTAGAATTAGACAAAATGGGGGCCTAGGGTCTAATGTGGAATACAATCTAAACGGTATGTCGGGAAGAGCAGTAGGCAGTTTTATCGATGGGATAGAAATTTCCACTTTTGGGTCTTCATTTAATCTAAATAATATTCCTCCTGCTATGATTGAGCGGATTGAGG
>JASCOD010000041.1 GCA_029959615.1 Flavobacteriaceae bacterium PS02338
AAGCTATTGTGGCTTATGAACCAGGTGGATTTACTTTTCCAGAAGGACAGGCACCAGAAGTCAATCGTGGCGGTAAAGGCATACCAATGGAAGATTTTAAAAAGCTAACTAAAATACCTATCGTGGTTTACTTTGGCGACTTCATTCCAAAAGAAGAAACCAATGCCGCATACTTAAATTTTTGGCGCAATGTTTTGTCTACAGCTAAGCAATGGGCTAAAGTAGTAAATGACAATGGCGGCGATGCTACCATCGTTCATCTGCCAGAAATAGGTATCAAAGGC
>JASCOD010000042.1 GCA_029959615.1 Flavobacteriaceae bacterium PS02338
ATTCAAACGAGTTTGGGGGCGAGAAAAACCAAAATCTAACCTTTACTACAGAATCTCGCTACAACGTTTTAAAGAAAGGTGTTTTAACAGGAAAAGTAAGTTACATCAATAATAAATTTACTGGAGAAAGCAACAGTACTATTGGCTATGAAATGCTCTCTGGCTTACAGATAGGGAACAACTATACCTGGGGTTTAGGACTGCAACGTACTATTGGCAATGGCGTTCAATTAAATGTTAGCTATGATGGACGTAAGTCTCCAGCGGTTAATGTGGTCCATAC
>JASCOD010000043.1 GCA_029959615.1 Flavobacteriaceae bacterium PS02338
GTGTAGTAGGCACGGTTCCCAATCCTGATCCTACGGCGAGAGAACATTATGAACCTTGGCCAGGAGGTAGAACAAAGCATTACTATTTCGACCTTAACCGAGATTGGGCTTGGCAAACGCAAATTGAAAGTGAACAACGGTTAAGACAATACCACCAATGGTTGCCGCAGGTTCATGTCGATTTTCATGAGCAGTGCTATAACGAACCTTATTATTTTGCGCCAGCGGCAGAGCCGATACATCAGGCCGTTACGCCTTGGCAAAGAGATTTTCAGGTCATTGT
>JASCOD010000044.1 GCA_029959615.1 Flavobacteriaceae bacterium PS02338
GAATGATTCCAAGTATCCACTCATCCGGTAACCACGAATATTTCCGCGATGAACAGCGTACTTTAACCTTAGACCCACACTGGAGAGCACAATATACTTTGCCAGAAAATGGCCCTAAGGGATTGGAAGAGTCCGTTTATTATGTTGATTATGCGAATGTTCGTATCATTTCGCTAAACTCACAAATGATTGTGTTGGATTCAGCTTCTCTAAAAGCACAAGCGGTTTGGTTGGAAGAAGTATTTAAAAACAACCCAAAACGTTGGACCATGATTACTTA
>JASCOD010000045.1 GCA_029959615.1 Flavobacteriaceae bacterium PS02338
CAGCTACGTTTCAAAACTTACAACTGATAACTCAAAACTGACAACTGTTATCGAACTTGACATTACGCTAGCTCGTGGCTTAAAGTACTATACGGGCTGCATTTTCGAAGTTAAAACCAACGAAGTAGCTATGGGCAGCATTGGTGGTGGTGGTCGTTACGACGATTTAACTGGAATGTTCGGGGTGAAAGATCTTACAGGTGTTGGTATTTCCTTTGGTGCCGACAGAATTTATGACGTTTTAGAGGAACTGAACCTGTTCCCTGCTGCTGCAGCAC
>JASCOD010000046.1 GCA_029959615.1 Flavobacteriaceae bacterium PS02338
TTGCTATCTGGCATATTACCTTTAATAGCTATTTTTTGATTAACGTAATTGCCAGATAACTTGACGATGCGGTAGTTGTATTTGTAATAGTAAGCACTCAATACAGTGGCGTTAAATTGTGCATTGATTTTCTTAGGATCTAAACCTGTTCCTGCCACATCTGCTTTTGCAGAAACTCTGCCTAAAGTTTGTTGTTGTTTAAGTAATTTACCTACGTTAAAGTTATTTAAACTGACAGCTGCTTTGTACTTTTCTTTGCCTTTCGGGCCGTTCATATT
>JASCOD010000047.1 GCA_029959615.1 Flavobacteriaceae bacterium PS02338
TTCTTTATGATAACTCTTGCAGTTGGATTTGCCTCTTGAAAGAAAGACCGCTATCCTGAATTTGAGAACTCTGCAAATTCGCAGTTTACTAGAACTGCGGCTACAGGTACAACAGCGGCCACATATAATACTTTTTCTTTTAGTAAAGCTACGCCAGCTACAACAGATGCATTTTTACTGAAAGTGATCGAAAGTGCAAACGTACAATCTGTAATTGTTATGGTAGACTACATAAAAGCAGCGACACCCAATGTTACAGCTTTTACACAGAAGTATGA
>JASCOD010000048.1 GCA_029959615.1 Flavobacteriaceae bacterium PS02338
TGTGTATCAACACGGCGATTACGAATATTACCTATGCCGTAACCAACGGTACGGGTGCAACGGTTACTGGTCTGCCAGCAGGTGTGACAGGTACTTATGCCGCAGGTGTGTTCACGATTTCGGGTACGCCAACAGCATCAGGTACATTCAATTACACGGTAACGACTACAGGCGGCTGTTCGTCAGCTAATTTGGGTGGTACGATTACGGTAACGCCAAATGCGACTATCGCTTTGAGTTCTGCGGCGGCAACGGCTGCACAGACCT
>JASCOD010000049.1 GCA_029959615.1 Flavobacteriaceae bacterium PS02338
GGGGGGGGGGGGGGGGGGGGGGGGGGGGGGGGGGGGGGGGGGGGGGGGGGGGGGGGGGGGGGGGGGGGGGGGGGGGGGGGGGGGGGGGGGGGGGGGGGGGGGGGGGGGGGGGGGGGGGGGGGGGGGGTGGGGGGGGGGGGGGGGGGGGGGGGGGGGGGGGGGGGGGGGGGGGGGGGGGGGGGGGGGGGGGGGGGGGGGGGGGGGGGGGGGGGGGGGGGGGGGGGGGGGGGGGGGGGGGGGGGGGGGGGGGGGGGG
>JASCOD010000004.1 GCA_029959615.1 Flavobacteriaceae bacterium PS02338
CTTCCCATTCCGAACAGAGAAGTTAAGCCCATCCGAGCCGATGGTACTGCGGTAACACGTGGGAGAGTAGGTCGGTGCCTATACCTAAACAGCCCCCTTCAGCAATGTCGGGGGCTTTTTTTATGCCACGATGATAAAGCTTATACCCCTGCGCAAGGCCTCCGCACGTCCCTGGGACATCAAAGACCCATGTGGAAATCGGGGAATCCCCTCAAAAGACAATATATAATTTCAATACTATCAAGGGATCTATTCTGTAATAGATTTATTAAATTCCTCTATACCATATAATTTGGTTATCTTTACATCTTATAAAATCATATACACATAAATGAGTTTTTTTGTTGAAAGAAGAAGGGAAGTGATGCAGCATATTGAGAAATATATGCTCGAGATGATGCCAGAATATCTAAAACCAATTGATGAAATTTGGCAACCATCTGATTTTTTACCGGATGCGAGTAAGGAAGATTTTTTTCATAAAGTAAAAGATTTACAACAAAGCGCTGGTGAGTTGTCTTATGATTTAGTGGCTGTTTTAATTGGTGATACAATTACTGAGGAGGCTTTACCAACTTACGAGTCTTGGTTAGCTATGATAGATGGAGTTAGTAGGGATGAAGAAGGTGGCTGGATGAAATGGAATAGACATTGGACAGCGGAAGAAAATAGACACGGAGACCTATTGAATAAATATCTTTATCTATCAGGTAGAGTAGATATGCGTCAGATGGAAATGTCTACACAGTATTTAATTGCTGACGGTTTTGATATTGGTACAGGTCATGATCCTTATAGGAACTTTATTTATACTTCTTTTCAAGAGATGGCTACAAATGTTTCTCACAGGAGAGTGGCTTCTTTGGCAAAGAAAGATGGCGATACTTTGTTGTCGAAAATGTGTGGCGTAATTGCTTCTGATGAAGCTAGGCATGCTAGAGCGTATAAAGATTTTATTAAACAGATTTTTAAGGTAGACGCAAACGAGGCGATGCTTGCATTTGATGATATGATGAAGAAGAAGATTGTGATGCCGGCGCATTTCTTAAGAGAAGTAGGTTTACCTATCGGACAGGTTTTTGGTCACTTTACAGATGCAGCACAACGTTTAGGTGTTTATACTGCAGTTGATTATGTAGATATCTTGAAACAATTAATTGTGGAATGGAATATCGAAAGTGTGAAGGAACTTAATGAAGCGGGAGAGAAAGCTAGAGATTATATTATGAAGCTTCCAGATCGTTTGTTGAGAGTGGCGGAAAGAATGAAGAATCCGACAATGGATTATAAATTTAAATGGATTTTAGCCTAAAGATATAGAAAGGGGCGGTGAGTAAATCATCGCCCCTTTTTTATGCTTGAAATTACATATTGCGTCTGTATTGTCCACCTACTTCATAAAGTGCATTGCTAATTTGACCTAAGGAACAAACTTTACAAACTTCCATTAGTTTTTCAAATATGTTCCCTCCATCTATAGCTACTTTTTGTAGTTGTTTTAAAGCCTCATCCGACTTATCTTCATTCCTATATTTGAATGCTTTTAAAGTGGTAATCTGAAATTGTTTTTCCTCTTCTGTTGCTCGAATAACTTCACCCGGTATGACTGTAGGCGAACCGTTTTTATTTAGAAAGGTATTTACTCCTACAATTGGGAACTCTCCGGTATGTTTTAACGTTTCATAGTATAAACTTTCTTCCTGTATTTTTCCTCGTTGATACATGGTTTCCATCGCTCCTAAAACGCCACCTCTATCATTGATACGTTTGAATTCAGCTAAAACAGCTTCTTCTACCAAGTCAGTTAGATCTTCGATGATAAAAGCACCTTGTAGTGGATTCTCATTTTTAGCTAATCCTAGTTCTCTATTGATGATTAATTGTATGGCCATTGCTCTGCGTACAGATTCTTCTGTAGGTGTAGTAATGGCTTCATCATAAGCGTTGGTATGTAAAGAATTACAGTTGTCATAAATTGCATAGAGTGCTTGCAAGGTTGTTCTGATGTCATTAAAGTCGATCTCCTGTGCGTGTAGTGATCTGCCAGAAGTTTGGATATGATATTTTAATTTCTGAGATCGATCATTCCCTTTGTATTTGTTTTTGATAGCTTTAGCCCAAATTCTTCTTGCTACACGACCAATTACCGCATATTCTGGATCAATGCCGTTACTGAAGAAGAAAGAAAGGTTGGGTGCAAAATCATCAATATGCATACCTCGACTTAGATAGTACTCCACGAAAGTAAATCCATTACTTAAGGTAAAGGCTAATTGCGAAATTGGATTAGCGCCAGCCTCGGCGATATGGTAGCCAGAAATAGATACAGAATAAAAATTTCGAACTTTCTCGGTGATGAAATATTGTTGTATATCTCCCATCATCCTTAAAGCAAATTCTGTAGAAAAAATGCAGGTATTTTGTGCTTGATCTTCTTTTAAAATGTCGGCTTGAACGGTACCTCTAACTGCACTTATTGCGTTTGCCTTAATTGTAGCATAAATATCTGGAGAAAGTACTTGATCTCCTGTTACACCTAAAAGCATTAATCCTAAACCATTGTTGCCTTCGGGAAGTTTTCCACTATAGCTAGGGCGATCGATGTTTTTTGATTTGAATAGTTTTTTGATTTTAGCTTCGACTTCTTCTTGTAGCTGATGTTCGATAATATATTTCTCACATTGTTGGTCAATTGCCGCATTCATGAAAAAGCCTAGTAACATAGGAGCCGGGCCATTGATGGTCATGGAAACTGATGTGCTTGGGGCACAAAGGTCGAAGCCGGAATAGAGCTTCTTTGCATCATCTAAAGTGGCTATACTTACACCAGAATTACCTATTTTGCCGTAAATATCTGGGCGTAAATGAGGATCTTCACCATATAATGTTACTGAATCGAATGCAGTGGAAAGTCTATGTGCAGGCTGACCTAAAGAAACATAGTGAAATCTTTTGTTGGTTCTTTCCGGTCCACCTTCGCCAGCAAACATACGTGTTGGGTCTTCTCCATCTCGCTTCAACGGAAATACACCAGCAGCATAAGGAAATTCGCCTGGTAAATTTTCTGTAAGCAACCATTTTAAAATGTCACCCCAATCTTCATATCTGGGTAAAGCAACTTTGGGAATTCTTAACTTAGAAAGAGATTCATAGAATAGGGGCTGCTTAATTTCTTTATTTCTAACTTTATATATGAAGTTATCTTGCTGGTATTGATGTTTCGTATTTGGCCATTCGCGAAGCAGTCGTTTACATTCGCCATCTAGTTGTTCTTCGTAATATTCTTGTACCGATTTTACACCATCAAGTACCCCTTCACTTGCGGACCTCTCTAAAATGGGGGAATTAGTAGCATCGTTTTTAAGTGTCTCAATGGTTCCTTGAAGTTGGTAGATTTTACGGGCAATATTTGCCTGTTTCTCTACCCATTGATTATATTGTTCGCTAGCTTCTGCAATTTCCGATAGATATCTTGTTCTTTCTGGTGGTATAATATAGATCTTTTCAGATTGGGTAGCGGTCATTTCCATTTTCGCAACAAAATCAACTCCTGTTTTTTCGTTAATTTTGTTGAGTAAGGAAATGAAAAGGTTGTTCATCCCAGGATCATTGAATTGAGAAGCCATTGTACCGTAAACCGGAATTTCGTCATCTTTAGCTTCAAAAATATTATGATTTCGTTTGTATTGTTTCCTTACGTCTCTTAAGGCATCTAAGGCACCTCTTTTATCAAATTTGTTAATTGCTACAAGGTCGGCGAAATCCAACATATCGATTTTTTCCAACTGCGTTGCTGCACCAAATTCTGGTGTCATTACATAGAGTGAAACATCACAGTGCTCTGTAATTTCTGTGTCTGACTGTCCAATACCTGAAGTTTCAACAATTATTAAATCAAAACCAGCAACTTTACAAATATCAATACTTTCTTGAACGTTTTTTGATAATGCCAAATTTGCCTGTCGAGTAGCTAATGAGCGCATATATACCCTTGGATTATTGATGGCGTTCATACGGATTCTATCTCCTAAGAGTGCGCCTCCTGTTTTCCTTTTTGAGGGATCTACGGAAATAATTGCAATTGATTTGTCTTGAACTTCTATCAAAAATCTTCTTACTAATTCGTCTACTAGTGAAGATTTTCCGGCTCCTCCAGTACCTGTAATCCCTAAAATGACAGCTTTATCTGATCTGGATGGTAATGGAAGATCAGCAAATGCTTGGTGGAACTTTTCTAAGTCATTCTCCGCAATTGAAATGGCATTTGCTATTGCTTTTATATCTTTAGTGGGTATTTTTTCTAACTCATTTGTAATGATGTCTTTGGTTACAAAATCAGTTTTTTGTAGCATATCATTGATCATTCCTTGTAAGCCCATTTTCCTGCCATCGTCAGGAGAATAGATCTTTGCAATTCCATAATCTTCTAGTTCTTTGATCTCGGTTGGTAGGATAACACCACCACCACCACCGAAAATTTTGATATGTTCTGCGCCACGTTCTTGTAACAAATCATACATGTATTTGAAGTATTCGATGTGGCCACCTTGGTAAGAGGTCATTGCAATTCCTTGTACATCTTCTTGAATAGCACAATTTACTACTTCTTCTACAGAGCGATTATGTCCAAGATGTATCACTTCGGCTCCACTGGATTGCAGAATTCTCCGCATAATATTAATGGTAGCATCGTGGCCATCGAATAGGGCAGCAGCGGTTACAAAACGTATTTTATGGTTCGGCTTATAAGTCTCAATTTTATCCATGATCGTAGATTTCCTCTAGGGAAATTAATAGGTGTTGAGTATAAAAATTGGTTAGAATTACTAACCAAAGGTAATGTTTTGGAAAGTCAAAAGTAAAAATGCAAAAGTAAAAATAGTGGGGTGTTATTGATGAACTGACATTATAAAAGGCTTTTAAATGAAAAATCCTCAATTCGTTGTTTAGAATTGAGGATTTGGTTATGAATATGTTAATGTTTTACTTGATGAGTTCGGTGATTACTTTCCCTATACTTCCACTAGGTTGTTGTATGTGTAATAGGGCAGAAACTGTAGGAGCAATATCCGTCATGTAATATTCCTTGTTGGTTTTTCCTGGTTTAACTCCCCATCCCATAAATAAATTTGGTATGTGGCTATCATAAGGATTCCAAGCAGCATGACCAGTTCCCGGACTTAATGTGAGATACCATCCGGCATCTAAGATGATATAGATATCTCCGCTTCTACGGGCGTTATATCCATTCACAATTTTCATCTTTAGTTCTTGAGGAAGGCTGGCATTTCCAAGGTCTTTAACGTCAACTGCATTTAATACGCCTTCTTGTTTTACCAGGTAGTCAATGCTAAATTGTTTGATTTTACTGTAATCTGCCTTTGCTGCTTTGATTGCGTCTGTATCAAAAATCAATTGATTGTTAATCATTGTGAAAATAGCGTCCTTTACGTTAAATTCTGCCAAAATTAAGCTGTCTAATTGGGTTTTGTATTTTTTTGGAGCTAATCCGCCTGCAGGTAGTTTATTCTCTTTAGAAAATCCTGGAACATGTGTAACACCGTGGTCTGCTGTTAAGAAAAATAAATAATTTCCTTTACCAATCGTTTTGTCTAAATAGCTGAAAAAGTCTTCTAGGTCTTTGTCTAATCTTAAGTATGTATCTTCTAATTCAATTGAATTTGGTCCAAATTGATGCCCTACATAATCTGTTGAAGAAAGACTAACCGCTAAGAAATCCGTATTTCCTAATAAGCCTAACTTCTCTGCAGATATTGCAGTTTTTGCAAATTCAAGAGTAAAAGTATTGCCTTGAGGCATACTGGTCAACATCGAATAATTTTTGTTGACGTATTGTTTAAAAAGGTGAGGAAAGGTAGCAGTTTTCTCGTCTTTAAATAAACGTTCATAAGGTTTGTCATCAGCTGTACTTTCTACGTAAGTTTCTATCGGATAAATCGTATTCCAATCTTCTGCTAGATACTTGTTAGGTAGTTTTCTGGCATTGAAATCGTTTACCCAAGTAGGTAATTGTTGCATGTAATGTGTACTAGTAATGAAATTCCCAGTCATATCATCATACCAATAGGAGCCGTTAGCTGTATGTCCACCTGGTAATACTGCACCTCTGTCTTTAATAGAAACGCTAACTACTTTACTTCTAAAGTTTGTCGCCATTCTAAGCTCATCGGTAACGGTTGTCACCAATAAATTTTTAGGAGACATTAATCCTTTTTTGCTTTGGCTACCAACTGTACTTACATTTTTATCTTCTACGCAATACACATCTCTTCCTAATTGTGGATCGAACCAATTGTTACCAATAATACCATTGATGGCAGGTACAGAACCAGTATAAATTGAAGCATGTCCGCAAGCTGTTATAGTTGGCGTGTAGGGAATTAAGGTGTTTTCTGCAGAGAAACCTTCGTTAATTAGTCGTTTGAAACCACCTTGTCCGTATCTGCTGTAGAAGCGATAGAGGTAATCCCAACGCATTTGATCTACCACAATGCCTACAACTAATTTGGGTCTGGCTACAGTTTGTGGATATGGAGAAGCGGTAGTTGTATTCTTTCGGATTGTTTTTTGAGCTTTTAGGCTGTTTGAAAATAGGATAGCCAAAAAGATGCACAAAAGTTTAGTTTTCATTTATGAGTTGCTGTGTTTTGCAAAAGTATCGAATGCTGATTAAGAAATTGAAGCTTCCTTGTAAAGATTTTATAAAATTTCTGCTACCACGAAGGTGCTTCCTCCTACGAAAATTAAATCTTCGTTGCTTGCACTGTCTTTTGCATTTGTTAACGCTTTCTCAACCGTATCAAATACTTTTCCTGCAAGTTGATGATTAGCAGCTTGTTCAGCTAGTTCATTTGCAGGCAAGGCTCTTTCTAATTGAGGTTGGCAGAAATAATAAATGGCATTTTTAGGTAAAAGTGCCAAAACAGCATTGATATCTTTATCCTTAACCATCCCTATTACCATGTGCAACTTTTTGTAAGGAGTTTGATTGATGTTTTGAAGTACTTCGCTAATTCCGGCTTTATTGTGGCCGGTATCACATATTACCAGAGGTTTTAGAGAAAGTGTTTGCCATCTTCCTTGCAAGCCAGTTAGTTTTTTTACATGTTTTAATGCTTGATAAATAGCTTCGTCAGGTATATGGTAGCCAATTTTCCGTAAGGCTTGCACACCTTCTATTACTGTTAGTATATTTTTTAGCTGATAACTTCCAGTTAAGTCTAAATGTAATCTCTTGAATAGTACTTTATTTTCTTGATCAACATCTAGCTCGAGTAAATTTGATTTCTTTTTGGTGTTTGACACATGGAGCTGATCTTCTGCGAATATCAAATTAGCTTTTTGTTCTGTTGCTTTTTTTGTAAATACTGGATCAGTTTCTGGGTGACGCTCTCCAATTACCACAGGTGTGTTTGGTTTAATAATGCCTGCCTTTTCAAATGCAATTTGGCTATAAGTATCGCCTAGCATATTGGTATGATCTAGGCTAATATTGGTAATTATTGAGAGATCTGGATGGATGATGTTTGTAGAATCTAATCGGCCACCAAGTCCAACTTCAATAACGGCTACATCAACTTGCTCTTGCTCGAAATAGGAAAAGGCCATAGCAACAGTGGCTTCAAAGAAAGAAGGCTCAATTTCATTAATTAGTTTTTGTTGCTGCTTTACGAAATTAATCACGAAGCGTTTTGATACCATTTTACCATTTACACGAATCCGTTCTCTGAAGTCTTTGAGGTGAGGTGAGGTATATAAACCTGTTTTGTAACCTGCTTTCTGCAAAATGGCGGCCAACATGTGAGAAGTAGAGCCTTTACCGTTGGTGCCTCCAATATGAATGGTTTTATATTTATTTTGAGGATGATCTAGTGCCGTACAAAATGCGATTGTGTTGTCTAAATCTTTCTTAAAAGCGGTAGCACCTACACGTGTGAACATGGGTAAACGACTGTAAAGGTAAGCTAGGGTTTGGCTATAATTCATAACTAGGATCAAAGATATGTGATTGCATTTTTTGGAACAATCTGAAAAATAATATTTATTGATGTTTTACACCTTTTATTTTAAATTCGTACTATACTAATTACGCTTTTATGAAGAACATATATCTCTCAATTTTTCTAATTTTTATTTCAACTACTGCTGTACTTGCGCAGAAGTTGACACCAAAGGAAAAGGTTGTTTTTGATCAGATTGCTTACCATCGTGTAAAGGTCGGAGAGTATGAAAAGATAACAAAATGGGTAGTTCCAATCCGATACAAAATAGTTGGTGACAGCAGTAAATATATCATTAACGAAATTGATTCTATTTTTAGCCAACTGAAAAGACTAACTAATCTAGACATTCAAAAGTCTGACGACAATGATGAGGTAAACTTTATGATAGCTTTAAGTACATCTCCCGAAGCGTTGTCGAATATGACTAATAATTTTGCGAAATACGCAAACAGCTATGGCGGGTATTTCTATCGGGCGAATAAGAAGAGCGAAATTTATAGGATTGAGAGCTTATTTGCGGTGGAAAAATACAAAAGTAAATCTGATGCAAGGTATGCCGTAAGAAGAGGTATAATTAGAAGTCTGGGATTTTTTAAACAAACTAATAATGCACCATTGAGTATATTTTATGACGAGGCTAATCATAAATTGAAATTCGATGCTTTCGATTCAGCTATCATCACTGCTTTTTATAACGAAAACATCAAGCCTGGAATGACGAAAGAAGAAGTAGATCTCTTGCTTCAATAGTATAAGAAAGTTACTGAAGCAAGAAAAATATATACTTTAATTACTTAACTGTAAACTTAAAAGGAACGAAGAAAATACGGATCTCTGGTCCTTTTGTAATTGGATTTAGGGAAGCTTGCATCATAGATCGTTCACACTTGTCTTCTAATGCAGCATTTTTAAATGTACTTCCTCTAACGCCAGCGGTTGCTCTTACAATTCGGCCAGATTTATTTACCTCAATCTTCACCATAATAGTTCCTGTCTCCTGTCCATCATCTTCAGGCTTTACTAAGCTTCTGAAATTGCTCAGGGGAAGCGGTTTGTTTCCAAAACCAGATCCACCTTCGCCATAAAAAGGAGCTAAAGGATCTCCATCTGAATCACCTTGGTTGCCAGGTTCTGTACCTGTACCGTCGCCACCACCCGTAGCATTATTCTTTTTGCCTTTATAAAGCGCATTTGGATTAACTGCTGGCTGTTCTGCTTTATTTTCTTGTGTATTACTAGGGTTTGCGTTGCTTTTGTTTGCCTTTGTATTTACGCTTACCGCATCCTCATTATCTTGTGTAGTCAGATTTTGATCACTCAATTGGGTAGATACACTTTTAGTATTAGGGTCGGGTGTAATCTTGTCTGGTTGTTTGTTGTTGGCATCTGGTGCCATCGAAGGTTCTTCCATGCTGGTATAGTCAGTCCCCATACCAGTAACAGAAGTACCGTAATTCACTACCATGCCACCCATCCCCAATTCTTCATTGGGTTCGAATTTGCCAATTATCCAGATAAAGCTAAGTGCAATAAATGCAGCCATTAGTGCTGTAGAGATACCTAATGCTTTAGGATAATTATTTTCTTCTTTATGGTTTTGTGCCATGCTTATTTTTTTTGCTCAACAGCAAGAACAACTTTCAATTTCAATTTGTTAGCCACATCGAAAACCTTCATTGTATTTTCTATAGATACTCCTCTAGCTACATAAAGCACAATGGTTAAGTCTGTGTCTTGTTGTATTTGGCTTTGTATTTGGCTTTCCATCGCTTCTAACGTTACAGGTTGCTTGTCTACGAAGTAATTTAGGTTCTCGTCTATGCTTACTGTAATCGATTTCTGGTTATTAGCCTGTTGTCCAGAAGAGGAGCGAGGTAACAATAGTTTCACTACCTGAGGGTTTACCACGGCAGAAGCCAGAAGGAAAAACAGCATCAAAAAAAACATGATGTCGTTTAGCGCAGCTGTATGTACCTCTACATGACCTTTTTTTCTGTTCTTTAAGTTCATTATTTTCCTGGTTCTTCTAAAAGGTCGATAAACTCAATTGCCTCAGTTTCCATTTTAAGGATAATCTTTTCTACCATCATGTTTAGGATATGGTAAAGTACATAAGCCATGATACCAATAATCAATCCTGTTGCAGAAGTAATCATTTTGGTATAAAGACCATCTGAAATTGTACCTATTTCGATAGCACCTTCGGCAGCTACACGTTGGAAAATGGTAATTACACCAATGATAGTACCTACGAAACCAAGCATGGGTGCGATACCAGCAATAATTCCTAAAATACCGATGTTCTTTTCCAATTTAGCAACTTCTAGTTTTCCAGTGTTTTCAATCGCACCCTCTATATCTTTAATAGGGCGACCGATACGCTTTAAGCCCTTCTCTAGCATACGAGCAAGTGGAGAAGGTGTGTTTTTACACAATGCAATCGCACTTTCTAATCTTCCTTCTTTAATGTTTTGTCTGATTTGGAACAATAAGTTGGTGTCATTTTTAGAGGCTTTACGGATCGTTAGGTATCTTTCGATAAAGATAACTAGTCCTAAGAATGCCAAAAGTGCAAGTGGAATCATTACCCAACCGCCTTTAAAAAGCAAGTCAATAAAATGAATTTCTTCTTGTGTTTTTACTGCTGCAGTAGGCACTGTTTGCGCCGTATCTACCAAATTCTGAACCGTGTCTTGTAAAGTGGTTAGTAATAATATCATTGTGTGTTAATTGTTTTTAATGGGTTTAATGTAGATTTCTGGATCTCTGAACTGCTTTCGGAATTTGATAACGTATTTTTGTGCCGAATCAATATTATTGTATGTCGCAATACTGATGTTTTTTCTAAGACCTTCCATGCTGGAAATCTTTGGATCAAACCCTTTTTTCTTCATTCGAGAAATATACTCTTGCGCTTTAGCTTCTGTAGCAAAAGATGTGATGATGATATCGTAAGTTTTTGTAGGCTTTACCTCACTTTTTGCAGTAGTAACTTTTAAAGTGTCTTTAGCGGGTTGTACATCTAATCCAACTTTTTCTGCATTTTGCATAATGCTGTCTGCAAAATCTAATGAATCTTGCTGCGTTTTTAAGTTATCCCGTTCAATAGGTACTGCTATTTTCTGATCTGGATCAACATCGTTTTTACTGAAGTTCTCAAATAACTGCGGTTTCACAAAATAGGCAACAGCTATTGCTGCAGCTAAAATTACCAAACCGATGATCAGTTTTTGGTAAAGTGGCATTTGTTGTTTTTCGTTTTCTGCTGGTTCTTCAACCTCGACATTATCAAATTCGCCAATTAAATCGGTATCCTCTTTTCCTGTCTTACTTCTAACACTGTCAAAATCCCATTCATGTACAGTAGAAGTTAACTTAAAGTCTTTTTCTTCATTAGAGGTGTATGAAGCTGCTTCCTCTTTATTTTCTGAGTCTGCATCAGTAGGTTCTTCTAAATGGAAATCGTGTTCAGATACGACATTTTCTCCATCAAAATCCCAAGTGTCATTTTCTTCTTTATCAGTAGTTTCAAGCTCAGTTGTTGAAACGGTGGTATCGACTTCCGTTATTTCTTCAAAAACCTCTTCTTGTGTAGCCTCATTATTGCCAGTTGAGTTGGTTTGTTCATCAACCTCAATAATTTCTTCTTTGCTAGCAGCTTCAGGTTCGGTTGCTGGAGCGGAGGTGTTCACCTCTGTTATCTCTTCAAAAACTTCCTCTTGTGTAGCCTCATTGTTTTCAGTTGAGTTGGTTTGTTCATCAACCTCAATAATTTCTTCTTTGCTAGCAGCTTCAAGTTCGGTTGTTGGAGCGGTGGTATTCACCTCTGTTATCTCTTCAAAAACTTCCTCTTGTGTAGCCTCATTGTTGTCAGTTGAGTTAGTTTGTTCTTCAACTTCAACAAGTTCCTCTTGCGCTATATGCTCTTCAAAAGTTTCTTCACTTAATGTTTCTTCAACTTCGTTTTCTTCGTTAGAATAGATTAATTCCGATTCTCCAGTGATTTTAGCTAACTCTTGTTCAAATTCTGGAACTTGTACCTGCTCTATTTCGGGTTGATCTAAGTTTTCTGTCGAGACATCTGAAATCTCTTCTTGAACTTCCTCTTCATCGCTCTCTTCGACTGGCTGAGCTGGTGCTTCAACTTGCGGAAGTTCCGCAGTTACGGAAGGCAAGGCAAAAAAGTCGAAGCCTGTGTTGAGGTCTTGACTTGGTGAGAAAATCAGCTGATCGTTAGTCTTTGTAAAAGAGCCTAAATTTTCAAGTTGATATTCTCCTTGTTGTAAGCCATTTTGTACTTCAGCTACAAATTGACTAATAAAGTATTTGGCTGCATCTTGCGATATACCTCTTTTACTTTGGATATACTCAACCAGATTGGTGCTTTCTAATATTTCAGAAGTAAACTCCAAAGCATAGCTAGGAGGCAAAAAAGAATGGGTTTCTGCATCATACCTTCCTGGTGTTTTCTTTTTATATAAAGTACCTAAGCCTTCAATTCCTATTTGCTTGCGGGTTGTTAAAAGTGCTATCAGGTATTGTAATATATCCATTTGGGTAAAAATAATTATAAAATTTAACCTTTTAAAACGAATAGGTTAAGCCGCCAAAGATATTAAATCCATTTAGACGGTAATATAAAAACTTACTGTAATTGGTGTTTAAAATGTTATTGGCTTTCGCAAAAGCAGCAAACTTGTTGTTGATTTTGTAATTAGCACCTACACCTAAATCTACAAATCCCTTTACATTTACTACATTTTCTTTAGTGAAATCTGGAACTGGAGGATAGGTGCCGTCTAGGTTTAGTGGGTTGCTAGTAAAAACCTTGGCCTTGCTATCGTCTTGTATCATTACAGCAGCATCAAAGGTTAGCTTCTTATTCAAGGTAAACATAAAGTTAGAGCTTAGACGCAGCTGAGGTTTAAAATAACTTTCCTTTTCAGCACCAGCTTTATAATCTTCCATATTTAATCTTCCAGTCCATTTTAAGTTATCACTAACTTGTACGGTTAGCTCTCCTTCTAAACCTAAGATTTTAGTCTTACCAAAGTCGTAGATGACGTCAAATTTATTAAAAGAACCAAAGCTATTCACAAACAATGGCATGTCGGTAATTTCTTTGCTGTAGAAGCGGGCCTTGTAACCAAAGCCTGGTCCACCTGTTCCTTTAATACCTCCACTTATACTAAGTTTTTCTACACTATTTTTGATGAAAATATTGCTGTTTAAGAATGGATTTTCATCGGTAAGGTCTTTTAATGTATTACGGTTTACGTCGCCTTTAATTTCTCCAAATAATTGCAAGAAATCAGGTATCAATGTGAAGTCGGCAGTTACCGTAGGGAAAATTCTTGTGCTAGAAGTTGCGCCAAATTCTTGAGTGATATTTGCTCCAGCAATGATTTTTACACCACCAGCTTGTAATTTAATATAAGGATTTAAACGTAGCAAATTGTTAGAAACACTGGTATTAAGGTCTTTGGTGTTACCAAATTCTGCTGATGTTGCTAAACCTAGGTTAAAACTGCTGATACGTTTGTTCAAATAGCCGGTTAAGGTAAGTGCTTTCTCGCTAGCACTAAACCTGTCGTTAAAGAAGTAGCCATTTACTTTAGCTGCATAACTAAATGCATCTGGATCTGGGGTAAACTTGCTGATGGCTTCGCCTTCCAGTTCAAAGAAATTAAATACTTGTCTTTCCGGATCAGGATTTAACGTTGGATTTGCTTCGTCGATACCATAAAAGTACAAACCGTGTCTTTGATAGTTGATTTTACCATTCAACGTGCCTCTTTCGCCTATGCTACGACCGAAAACGCTTAATTGCTGCTTGTTCTCGTTCTGTTTATTCAGCTTTCCTTGTTGACCAAAATGCCTGAAAAAAGCACCTGCCTGTAGAGCTGGGTCTTGTCCCATACCGATATATGCTTCGGCCAAAGTAGTTCCCAAGTTTCCAAAACCACCTTTTACATAATTGTTAGCTAATTCTGCTTTAAGTTCGTCGGCTACTTTTTGCGCCTGTAGTTTTTGGATATCACTATTTAATTCTAGTTTTCTATCCGAAACAAGGTAATTAAATTTAGCTCTGTAAGTTTTGATGTTGTCTAAATCAGGACTTCTTCTCAATTTAACAGCTTCAGCCAATACAGGTTTGTAAGGTCTGATGATTTCTATTTCTTCACTTACTGTTTTTTCCGTTTTTTCAGGAGGTTTTACTTCTTGCGCATGCAAGCTGAAAGTTCCCAGAGCTAGGCCAAGTGTGATATAAATTGTTTTATTAAGTCTCATTGTGTGTTTTTCTAGTTGATTTTTGATAATTTCTCTTTTGCCGTAGGAACGATATCATCTTTACCTTCGTAATTGTCGATGATACTAAGCAAGGTGCTTTTTGCTTGCATTTTATCTTTTAATGCTAAGTAATTGTCAGCTAAAAGAATGAAAGACTTAGCCACCCAATAATCGTACGAAGGCATATTGTTAATCAAATCAAAGCAAGTTTTCTGAGACGTTTTAAAATCACCTTTTACATACTGTAAAAATGCCAAGTTGTATTTAGCTTCTGCAGCAGCTAAAGTTTTGGTTGTAGTTACCACTTTATTGAAAGATTTAATAGCGGCCGTGGTATCAGCTTTCAATAGATACGCTTTTCCAGCATACAAATCAGAGCTGTTTTTTTCTTCTTCGGATGATTTTTCAGAAGTTTTAACAATCTCCGCATACTTAAGCATGTCATCGGGCATATTCAATTCATTATACGCCTTTATCAAATTGTTGATCGCATAGCTATGATGCGCTTTATAATCGGCAGTGATTTCTAATCTTTTTAAATAAACGATGGCTTCATTGTATTTTTTCTCATCCATCAATACTTTAGAAACACTCATTAGAGAACGTTCTGTGTAATCGCTGGTCCAATCGTTAAGAATGTAATCATAGTCTTGGATCGCTTCAGAAGAACGACCTAATTTTACTAATGATTCGGCCCTAATAAATTTGGCTTCCTTGTCGTGAATTGGTTTAGGGAATTTATCTAAATAAGCATTAATTGCCTCATAGGCTCCTTTTGCATCACCTCGTAAATAGATGTTGTTAGCAGATTGGAACATGATGCCATCTTGCTCGCTTAGGGAGTAATTGCCCAGTGGGGTAGTAGCTGCGTAAGAAATAAATCCGTTCGCATCACCACGATCTACGTAGATATTCTTGATAGATTCTAATGATTGTTTGGCTTCTGGTGTACTTGGATAATCTCTAATTACTTTTTTGAAAGATTCTAGCGCGAGGTCATCTTGATCTTGGTTATATTGCACCAAACCAATAGTTAAAAGCGCTTTAGGGACATAACTACTTCTTGGATACTTAGCAACTAAGCCAACCAAATCCGTTTTGGATTTGTCTAATTCTCCCTTATTGAAATAGGTATATGCTGTTTCGAAACCAGCATCGTCAGAATAATTAGAATTAGGATATTTTTGTAGCAAACTTTGCATCGTAGCAATTTTAGCATCGTCTTGCTTTTGCAGGCCTTGTATCATTCCACGTTGGAATAGTGCGTAATCTTCTCCGGTTTGCTTGTTTGCAATGATTCGATTGTAATAGGTTAGCGCATCGCCATAATTCTTGTTTACGAAATACGAATCTGCCAAACGTAAAGTTGCATCGTTGACGGTTTTAGCATCTTTATCTGCACCTCTTAAGAAGCGCTCGAAATAATTAGCTGCCTTGGCATATTTCTCATCTTCAAAAGCGGCATAGCCTAATGCATAATTAGCAAAGTTGTAAACTTCGGTTTTCTTTGCTTCTTCCATAGCCAAGAACTTTTCGAAAGTTTTTACCGCTTCGCCATATTTTCTAAGTTCGTACATTGCTTCGGCCATCCAATAAATACTCAAGGCATGAATTTCGCTGTCTTGAGGGAAGTTTCCTGAACGCAGAAACATTGATAAGGCATTAGGAAAAGCACGCTCGTTGTAAAATTCTAGACCTCTAAAATAAGTTACCTTTTGATAGGCGGCCTTGGCTTCTGGTGTTTTATTCGGAATAGGTTCTAAAATATCTATAGCAGCTTGATAGTTCTTGCTCGTTAATAGAATTTCACCTAAGAGTGTTTTAGTTTCGTTAATTCTTTTCGATGCTGGAAAGGTTTTTAGGAAGCTTTGGGTAGATTCAAGTGCTTGTTGATTAAACTCTAGCTCATAACTTAATTTGGCATAGTTAATCCAAGCTTCTTCTTGTAAATTCTTATCAAATTCTAATCGAGATGCTCTAAAAAATGCACTTCTAGCTTTCTCTTTGGCATTCAATTTTAAGGCAGCTTTACCTAGGGTGAACATACCGTTTTGCAAATAAACATCGTCGGTATTTAACTTTTCTAGTATAGCTACAGACTCTTTGTATTTGCCGTTTTGGAATAGGGAGTAACCGTATTGATAAACAAAAAGATTGTTTTTAACCTGGTTTTTGTCCTTTTGGTAATAGGCAGCAAAATATTTTTCGGCATTTTTAAATTCCGACTTAGAGAAATAAGACGCAGCTACCAAGCTCAACATTTCTGCTTCATATTTTTGCTTTGCTTTTTCCATCATTGGGATGGCGTAATCGATTACATCTTCATAGCGCTCATCTAAGTAATACATGGATGTGATGTAGTACGGATAACTTGCTTCATAAGTAGGCGATCCCTTTAGCTTTTCGAAGTTCGCCAAAGCCGTCTTGTATTCTTTATTAAGGTAGTTGATATAGGCAAAATAGTAGGTTGCACTTTCTTTAAAAGGGGATTCCTCTTTTTTTACAGCCTCAAATAATGGCTCTGCTTTTTCGATATCGTTTTGCTCGAAATAGGCATAGCCTTGTTTAAATTGATACTCTAATCGCTGTTTTGCTGACAATGAAGTTGGATCGGCTTGGTTAAACCACTCCAATGCTTTTACATAATTCTTTTGTCCGAAGTATGCCTTTCCCATATAGAAATAAGCCAGTTTCGTATTCGGATTTAAGGGATATTCTCTTATGAATTCCTGGAAAAGTGCCTCTGAGTCATCGTTTGTTAATTCTATGGCACAAACAGCAGCATAAAATTTTGCATTTTCTTTAAGAGTAGATAGCTCGGCGTTACTTTGTTGTTGTGTGCTTGTTTTGCTTCGGTATTGCTCTACCATTTTAAACTGCTGTGCCGCAGCTACATATTTTTCGTTTTGGAGGAGCTCTAAACCACTTTGGTAGTTTTGGTTCAGTTTTACCAATGGACTAATTTGTGCATGTCCAAATCCATATCCACTAGCAATAAATAGGGGAACCAATAGGTATTTTTTTTTCATTTGTGTGTTCTCTTTAAGTAGCCTTAAGGCATTACTTCAATAAACTTTAGTTAATTGCCAATGTGTTTAGCATTGACTTTAACTTGGGTTGTTACTAAAATAGAATTAATGTACTTAGCTGTCAACATAAGAAATTAACATCTGTTGATAACAGATATTTAACGAAATGGATATGAGCTTGGTATGAACTGATAAAAAGTTTTCAATAAGTGCTATTTCTTATGCTTAGCAGCAAATCATTACTGTAGTTTGTTGCTGTTCTTTCTGAGGATACTCCAGTATTTGCCTTCGTTATAATTCCAGTTTGCGAAGCCTGAACCAAGAATAACGAGTACAGAAAGTATGACTAGGTTGAGTAAGAAATTGAGCAAATGTGAGAAAGTGAAGAAGTCGTACGCTGTATCGCCAATAATAAAATAGTTAACCGTATCTATTAATATCGCAATTGGTAATGCGGCGGTAACGAAAGTCTGGTAACTGTGTTTTTTCCAGCTCCATTTTTTTCGCTTTTCATTCCAATAATCTACAAATTCTTTTTCTTTTGGAGTCATGGATTATTTATCGTTTTGGCTGGCCAAAAGATAAAGAACAGCCATTCTTACTGCTACACCGTTTTCTACTTGATTTAAGATGATGGACTGTTTGCTATCAGCTACATCACTGGTAATTTCCACGCCACGGTTAATCGGTCCGGGGTGCATTACCACAATTTCTTTATTCAAATTGTCTAAGATCTGCTTGTTTAAGCCGTACATCATGGAATATTCTCTTCCGGTAGGGAAATATTTAATATCCATACGCTCTAACTGGATACGTAGCATATTAGCTACATCGCACCAATTTAATGCTTTAATTAGATCGTGTTCTACTTTGACGCCCAATGCACCAATATGTTTTGGAATTAGTGTTGTAGGGCCACAAACCATTACTTCTGCTCCTAACTTTTGCAAACAAAGAATATTAGAAATGGCCACACGAGAGTGTAAAATATCGCCTACGATTACTACTTTTTTTCCAGCTACGTCGCCTAATTTCTCGCGGATAGAGAATGCATCTAATAAAGCTTGAGTTGGATGTTCGTGGGCACCATCACCCGCATTTACGATTTGTGCATTGATGTGGCGACTTAGAAATTGCCCAGCACCAGCATAAGGATGGCGCATTACTACCATATCAACTTTCATCGCTAATATGTTGTTTACGGTGTCAATTAATGTCTCGCCTTTACTTACGGAAGAAGAAGAGGCTGCGAAGTTAACTACATCCGCAGAAAGCCTTTTTTCGGCAAGTTCAAATGATAATTTGGTACGGGTAGAGTTTTCGAAGAAGATGTTCGCAATGGTAATATCTCTTAAAGAAGGTACCTTTTTAATGGGACGGTTAATTACTTCTTTAAAATTATCAGCAGTTTCGAAAATCAATTCAATATCATTCAGGTTAATATCTTTGATGCCTAAAAGATGTCGGGTTGATAATTTGTCTGCTGCCATTTTTATTGCTTGTCTGTTAATAAAATTACTTTGTCTTCGCCTTCGTTTTCTTTCCAGCTCACTTTTACCTTTTGCGAATCTACAGAGTCTACTTGTAGGCCAATGTAGTTAGCTTCGATAGGTAGATGCCTAGAGAATCTACGGTCGATTAGTGCCATCAATTCTACACTTTCTGGGCGTCCGTATGCCAAAAGCGCATCCATTGCCGCCCGTATAGTACGGCCAGTCCAAAGCACGTCATCAATTAAAATAACTTGCTTGCCTTCAATAATGAAATCAATGGTATTGCTGCTAGCGGTAACTAAACCATCTTTACGTCTAAAATCATCCCTAAAAAAAGTAATGTCTAGATGACCTTTCTTAATGGTGTCGGTTTTTAAGATATCGGACAATTCCTGATGAACCCTATCGGCAAAAAAAGTTCCTCTTGGCTGTATGCCAATTAAAACAGTATTATTAAAATCGATATGGTTCTCAATTAGCTGGTGACAAAGTCGCTTAATTGTGATCTGAAGTTTTTGGCCGCTGAGTAGAGTTCTCTTTTGCATTGCACTTGGATTGCACAAATATAGGTAAATGTTTTAAGCTAGGAAAGTTGAAATATGGGAATTTGGAAATGTTTTAGGTGTGGTTAATTGTTTAAATGTTTAATTGGTTAACTGTCAGTAGAAAACATAAATGAAAAAATATTTTTTCTTCTTCTAGTTGCAATAGCTATGGAAAAATTGGCGGTTCTGCTTTGGCTATGGTGTTTTCTGTTCTTTTACCTTTATTTCAACTCCAGAGAAACTGTATCACAGGCAAAGCTTTCACTTTGAGATTTAACGTAATTGATTTTCAATTCTCTCTGCGTGTGAAATGATTTAGCATCAGCATATTTGGTGCTGGTAGTGACTTGTAATGAAGGTGGGATTAGTAATTATTAATCATCTCCAATAATTTTTCACTTAATGCAGTGGTAATTTTCCCTGGGTTACCATCTCCAATAGGTTTGCCATCTAAACTTAACACTGGTAAAATGTTTTTGGTCGAACTGCTGATAAAAGCTTCGTCGGCATTGGCGAGATTATCTAAAACAAAATCCTGCTCTTTAATGCTTATACCTTCGATATTAATATTTAGGATTTTACCACGGGTAATGCCGCGTAGAATTGCTGTGTTTGGGGTGAAAACTTCGTTGCCTTTCACCATAAAGATATTTGCTCTAGGGCACTCTCTAACTTCACCATTATTGTGGTATAATAAATCATCGGCTCGTTTTAATTTCAACAACGGTTGCAATCGGATTGCTTGTAGGTAATCAATGGTTTTTACGGTGGGTAACTGCCTTTGGTAATTATGAGACAAAAGGTTTAATCCTTTGTTGAAACTTGATTTGTCATATTCAAAACTTCCTTGTACAATGATTAGATTAGGCTTAGCAATTTGATAGCCGTCTTCTGAATATCCTCCGGTTAGAATAATTTTTAAGCTTGAATTTAGAATATTGTTCTTTTCCAACAGCAAAGAAATTGCTTTGTAGAGTTCGGTTCTATCTAGTCCGATCTCTAGATTCATTTCACTTGCGGAATTATAAAAACGGTTGAAATAGTCTTCAATAAAAATGGGCTTACCGTTAACTGTTTTTAGAAAATCGAAAATTCCATAGCCGCGTTGTACAGCTAAGTCTGTTACCAAAAGTTTGGCTTCATTTTCAAGTATTAATTGGCCATTGATATAAGTGTAGTTGTTGCCCATTTTGCTAATTAATTTATAATATCCTAGAGTACTTAAAAGCAAATTAGGACCGTATCGTTATCAAAGTTTGAAATAAAAAATAAAAGAATGAAACTTGTTCGGAAAATTTTTAAAGTAAGGTATATCTATTAATTAATTATCTTGCATCTAATGGACGCAAATGCAGTAATATTTTTTGATGGGGTTTGTAATTTATGTAGTGGTGCAGTACAGTTTGTTATTGAGCGAGATCCAAGAAACTACTTTAAGTTTGCGTCACTAGAGAGCAATTTTGCCCAGCAAATTTTGTCTAATGCTGGTCTAAAACTGAAACAAGGTGATAGTTTTGTTTTGCTTGAAAATGGCAAGTTTTACGAGCAGTCTACTGCTGCTTTAAAAGTAGCCAAAAAGTTAGGTGGTTTATGGCCCTTACTATATTTGTTGATTGTTATTCCGCCCTTTTTAAGAAATGCTATATATAGCATAATTGCCCGTAACCGATACAAATGGTTTGGCAAGCAGGAGAGTTGTTGGATACCTACACCAGAGTTGAGAAGTAAATTTTTAGATTGATTTTTTACTCCATCAGCTTGCATAGAAAAATGGTTATAATTACTTTTCTAAAAGTGCTACATAAAACAACCTTTCCACTTCGTCACCTGCCTTGCTTTTAATTCTTTCTGTAGCAGAGGAAATATCGTTGATTTTGAAATTCGCTGTTTCAGCTAAAGAGTGGATTCTTTCTTTACTATACAAATCGAAACCGTAAGCAGTAAAGGGAAGGCTCTCCATGAAGTTTTTATCTGCAAAGCTGATCGCTAATAATCCGCCTGGTTTTAAAACGCGGTAAATCTCTTTGATAAATTCTTCAGGATTTTCCCAGAAATAAATGGTGTTAACCGTCAAAATTTTATTGAAGGTGCTATCGGCAAATGGAATTTTCTGACCGTTGTATAAATGAAAAGATGCCCTGTTTGCTTGTGTGGCAGTATTGTTGAGTTCAGAAGCTTGTTTTTGCATCAGCTCTGAGATTTCAAGTCCGTAATAGGAAGTACGATCTGCTTTCTCTAAAATCTCCGGTAAATGTTTGCAGTTACCATGACCAAGTTCTAGAATCAAATCACCATCAGTAAGTTGTAAGGCATTTATAGCACTTCTAGTCATTCTGATATTACTCTCATGCATATTGTTTGCTACCTCAATACCTTCCGTATTTTTAGGGCAGCTTAACTGTGATGCTAATTGTTCTAAGAAATCTTTATCCTGGTTCATTGTCTTCTTCTTTGGGTTTGGGGCGCCATAGTAACAAGCTAATGATCACTAATGGTATGGTGATGCTTAAGCTCGCTAATATCAGTTGGCTTCTTTTTGCTACAATATCTGCATCGGTAGAAGTAAAAATAAAGAAAGTTTCCTTTATAGCCCAAAGAGCGATAATGGTAACCAGAGCAGCTATGATTTTGCGCAACATATTTATTCTAATATTGATGCTCAAATATTAGTTTTTTTGATCGATTTCGCTAATAAAATTGAAAAGAGGATGTTAGCATGAGAAAATTATTCATGATAAATATAAGCCACAGATGCACAGATTTTTTGATGATTTCATTTTCGATCTGTGTATCTGTGGCTAAGTAAGCTACTCTGCAATCTCTAGTACAATTCTGCCATCTATTTCGCCTTTTTTCATCTGCTCGAAAACGTCATTTACATCTTCTAGTTTAGCGGCGGTAACATTAGCTTTTACTTTTCCCTCTACAGCAAATTCAATTGCTTCTATCATGTCTTTACGTGTACCTACTATAGAACCCCTAATGGTAGTTCCATTTAGCACGGTATCAAAAATTGAGAGGTCAAATGTTCCTGGAGGCAAACCGTTCAAAACCATCGTTCCTTTTCTGCGCATGGTTTGTAAACCTTGCTTAAACGCAATAGGAGAAACGGCGGTAATTAAAGAACCATGTACGCCTCCGGTTTCTTTTTTAATTACCGAAGCAGGGTCGTCATTTTTAGCATTCACAACAATATCAGCTCCTAATCTTTTTGCCAAAGCTAATTTATCATCTGCAATATCGATAGCAGCTACATGCATGCCCATAGCTTTCGCATATTGTACAGCTACGTGTCCTAAGCCACCAATTCCCGAGATTGCTACCCACTCGCCAGGTTTGACTTCTGTTTGCTTCAAACCTTTATATACTGTAACGCCTGCACAAAGTATGGGTGCCATTTGTAGGAAATTAGTATTCACAGGCAATTTTCCTACATATCTTGCATCTGCAATTACGTATTCTGCGAAACCTCCATCTACACTGTAACCACCGTTTTGTTGAGTTTCACATAGTGTTTCCCAACCAGTAATACAATGGTCGCAGCAACCGCAAGCGCTGTATAGCCAAGGCACACCAACAGCGTCGCCTTCTTTTACATTATTTACATCAGGGCCAACGGCAACGACATAACCAACGCCTTCGTGTCCTGGAATTAGCGGCATTTTAGGTTTTACCGGCCAATCGCCTTCTACTGCATGTAAGTCTGTATGGCATACTCCGCTGGCAATTACTTTAACTAAGATTTGGTTTTTGCCGGGTCTTTTTACCTCAACTTCTTCGATTTGCAGCGGCTTTCCGAATTCGCGGACAACGGCTGCTTTCATGGTGTTTGGAAGCATAATAAATTAATTTAGTGAACGGATGATTGTTTATCTTAAAAATAAATAAATGCAATAGGGAAGGCTGTGACTATGGTCAGTTTAAAATAGGATATCGGCCACAACTGTTAGTTTTTAAATGAAGAAAGCCAGCAAGCCGAGCGGCTCACTGGCAAATCAAACCAAAATATAAACTAAGAATTATTTTGCGGTTGTTACAGGCTCTAGGTTATTCAGTTCCTCTTCGGTAAATAACTTATAGTGTATCTTGAAGGTTTTGCCAAGTGGGGTCTCCAAAGAAAAACCACCTACACCAAATCCATCTAATACATCGAGCGTAAAATGAGAGAATTTCCAGTATTCGAATAGGTCTTTGTCTACCCAAAACTCGCATTCCTCAATAGTTCCGATACATATATCGTGCATCCGCACATAAAACCCTCCTTTTTGGAAGCATTGCGGTTGGGTGCCTTCGCAGCAACCTCCCGCTTGATAGAACATCAATTCGCCATGTTGGGCTTTCAGCTCTTTAATTAGCTCTTTGGCTGTTTCGGTACTATCTAATCGTTTAACCATTTCTCCTCTTTTTTTTTCTACTAGAGAGATTGCTTCGCAAAGCTCGCAATGACGACAACTAAACCGTCATTGCGAGGAAGAATGACGAAGCAATCTTTCCTGTTTAAAGGTTATGAATTAAAAGAAACCTAATTTGTTTTTGTTGTAAGAGATCAACATGTTTTTTGTTTGGCGATAATGGCCTAACATCATTTTATGGTTTTCTCTACCTACGCCAGATTGTTTGTAGCCACCAAATGGTGCACCAGCAGGGTAAGCATGGTATTGGTTTACCCAAACACGACCAGCTTGGATAGCTCGTGGCACTTGATAAAGCTCATGTGCATCTCTGGTCCAAACACCTGCACCTAATCCGTACAAAGTATCGTTAGCAATTTCGATGGCTTCTTCTACCGTTTTAAAAGTGGTAACAGCTAACACTGGGCCAAAAATTTCTTCTTGGAAAATGCGCATTTTGTTGTGTCCTTTAAAAATAGTTGGCTTAATGTAGTAACCGCCACCCAATTCGCCTGGCAATTCATTGATGTCACCTCCAGCTAAAACTTCGGCACCTTCTTGTTTACCTAGCTCGATATAAGATTTAATTTTTTCGAACTGGATTTTAGAGGCTTGCGCACCCATCATTACCGTTTTATCTAAAGGACTTCCCACTTTAATTGCATTAGTTCTTTCGATTACTTTAGCGATAAATTTTTCGTAGATATCTTCTTGTACCAATAATCTTGAAGGACAAGTACAAATTTCGCCTTGGTTTAATGCAAATAACACTGCACCTTCAATTGCCTTATCTAAGAAAGCATCATCTTCATCCATCACAGAGTTAAAGAACACGTTAGGAGATTTTCCACCAAGTTCTAACGTTACTGGAATGATGTTTTCTGTAGCATATTGCATCACCAAACGACCGGTAGGTGTAGAGCCAGTAAATGCTGCTTTATTAACTTTTGGATTGGTTACCAAATGACGGCCCAGTTCTGCTCCAAAGCCATTGACTACGTTAACAACTCCTGGAGGCAACAAATCGCCAATCAGTTCCATTAATACAATGATAGATGTTGGCGTGCTTTCCGCTGGTTTTAAAACTACAGTGTTTCCGGCAGCTAGGGCAGGAGCTAGTTTCCAAATTCCCATCAGCAAAGGGAAGTTCCAGGGAATAATTTGTGCGACTACGCCAATCGGCTCATGCACAATTAAGGAGACCGTATGCTCATCCAATTCTGTATGTGAACCTTCTTCCGCACGAATTACTGAAGCAAAATACCTGAAGTGGTCAACACCAAGCGGTAAATCTGCGGCTAAGGTTTCTCTAATCGCTTTACCATTATCAATAGTTTCTACGGTAGCTAGATATTCTAGATTGTCTTCAATACGTTGAGCAATTTTATTAAGGATGATGCTTCTTTCTGTAGCAGATGTTTTTCCCCATGTTTTGAAGGCTTCAGCTGCTGCATTAACGGCTAACTCTAAATCTTCTGGACTTGAATGCGCTGCCTTGGTGAACACTTTACCATCAATAGGAGAGATATTATCAAAATATTTTCCATTAACTGGCGCTACAAACTGACCATTGATATAGTTGTCGTAATGAGATTTGAATGCTGGTTTTTTTACAATTTGTTCCATGATTTTAAAATTTGGTTAGAACAAACCTACCTAACCCTGCTTTTTTATGATAGTATAATTGTTGCAACTAATAGCATTATCGTTTCACGGAATGTAATAGATTTGAAATAATTCTATCTTTACTTTAACAACGTAGCCGAATATTACGTTATTTAACCAAAGCATAAAAAAGATGAACCACAAACTTGATTTGGTAAAGCTGAGCAGCGAATCGCAATTGCAAACCCTTGTAGAGAATAGGACATCGTACACTTTAGAGCGTTGCGAGTTAAATGTATTCGAGACCTATACGCAATCTTATAAAGTGCCTTTAACCTTTGATGATTTTGTGATTACAAGCATGTTGCGTGGTAAAAAGGTGATGCATTTGAATGAAAAGAAAGAGTTTGAATATTTGCCTGGCGAAACTGTAATTGTTCCTCCATCTGAGACTATGCGAATTGATTTTCCAGAAGCTACGGATTTGAATCCCACACAGTGTATTGCTTTAGCTATTGATAATGGACAGATTAAGCAAACCATTAAATATTTGAACGAATATTTCCCGAAAGAGAGTAATGATGAAGAATGGAAGTTGAATTACGATGAATATCATTTTTATAATAATGAAGAAATTGCCTATCTCATTAACAAAGTAATTAAAGTTTGTTCGGATACTTCTAGGGAGAAAGATGTGTTGGCTGATTTGACCTTAAAGGAATTGTTGGTGAGGATTATGCAAACGCAAAACTTGACACTTTTACAAGGCGAGTCATTAAACAATAATCCTTTGTCCTATGTAATTGGTTACATCAAATCTAATTTGAACGAGAAAATCAGTATCGAAAGTTTAAGTAACAAGGCCTGCATGAGTAAAGCTACTTTTTATCGTTTGTTCAAAAGAGAGCTTGGTGTTAGCCCTAATGATTTTATCTTGGCCGAAAAGATGAAAAAGGCTAAAGAAATGTTGCTTAAGCCAGGAATTAAAATTGCAGCTATTAGCTACGAATTGGGCTTTAGTGATGCTAACTATTTCATCAGAGCTTTTAAAAAGATAGTAGGCATGACCCCTGGTGCATTTCAATCACAAGGGATAATGCCTAGGTTGGTGATGTAAACTATAAATTACTATTATTAGTAAACCAGATGCTGAAATAAATTCAGCATGACGGAACGTTATAACCTCACCGTTACCGTGTAATAGCTGCGAAGCAAATTTATTTCAGGGTCAGTTGGTATGTTATAATTAGGCTTGTGAAAGCTCATCAATCTTCGCCTTCAAGTTCTCTATTTGAATCTTAAAAATGCTGCGGTTCATCAAGTTTCCTAAAACAATAACCAAAATACCTAGCGGAACTAATAAGCCTAAATGAAGATAAATGTTAGGCAATTCAAATACATTCACAAAACTGTGATGAACTGTTAGTTTATAGCATAAAAAACCAATTGGCCCAGCGAGGGGAGCTGTAATGTAGCCCCAATTTTTTTCTATGGCTAAGATTTTAGTAATAGCCTTGAGATTGCTTTCTAGAACTTCTTTGGTGCTAGAAGCATAATCTACGCTCGTCTTTATTTTTTGAAATTCCTTGGTGCCAAACCATCTAGATGCTTCATAGAGTACAAACACAGCTAGCAATACGATTTTCAAATCTGTATCAACAAATAAAGCCATGGCTAAAATGGGCAGGTCTATTATTCTTACCCAACGTAATTTCCATTTGAGCTTAAATATCAAATCTTGCAGCAAGTCCTTAGATTGGGCATCTAAATTAAATTTTGAAACCAATTTATTTTGCGGTGCTACCAGCATTTCTGCTGACATATTTTTCCATTCTTGTTGTAAATCCATTTTATTTCTTGTTTAAGATAGTTGTTAGTTGTTGTTTGATCCGATGTAATTTGACGTTTGTATTTCCTTTAGATAAACCCATGATCTCACTAATTTCTCCATTATCAAAACCATCTAAATGCAGCATAATGATACTTCTATCTATCTCTGCTAGTTGTTTAATAGCTCGGTAGAGGAAGTCTGCTCTTTCAGATAATTCTTGTGGTTGGTACGTGATTTCCGGTGTTGTATTTTCCTTTAGCTTGGTCGCTTTCTTGCTTTTGTTTAAAAAAGTAAGCGCTACATTTAAGCTAATCCTGTACAACCATGTAGAGAATTTGGCAGCGCCTTCAAATCTGTGATAAGCACTCCAGCTTTGCAGTACAATTTCTTGATACAGGTCTTTTCTGTCTTCCAAATCATCGGCATAGAGATTTACCACTTTAAGGATAATGCCTTTGTGCTCTTCAACTTTTTGGAGGTAGATTTTCTCAGTCATTATTTTTTAGCCTTTGATGCGATTCTATTGCCCTTAAATTCGTGGTATAGGCGCACCGCTACAATAATAAAAGAAATCGTTGCGATTGCCAACATCGGATACCTTAACAATGGAGGCATTTCTGTTGTTGAAAGTACGATGATAAGAAAAGCAGTGATCGCTACGCTGCCTTTAGGTTTATTTTTTTCTGTATTGCTCATTTTAAAACTGTTTAATTTGTACAGTTAGTAAGCAATGACCTTGAAAAATTACAAGAGATAGAAATATTTTTAAGCAATTTAATAGCCACAGATGCATAGATATATTTATGAAAAAAATCTGTGTATCTGTGGCAAATAGTAATTTAATATATGGTTTCTAGGAAAACCTTCTTTTAGGGATTGGAAGTTAAGTATCTCTTGCTATAAGTAATACCCATTAAGTCGTAGCGTTTATACTGTACCTTTAATCTGTTTAGGAAATTTGGATAGTTTTTTTGCTGCTTTTGTGTCCACTGAATTTCACTCAATGCATCCATACGAGGGAAAAGCATATATTCTACCTTTTCAGGGTTGCCAATGTATTCTGACCATAAGTTGCCTTGTGCACCCCAAATATATCTCGCTTGCGATGCGCTTAGCTCGGCAGGAACTGGCTCATATTGATAAACTGTTTCTAGCGGTAAGAACTTGTTGGCCGCTAGGCTGTCTTCCTTCATAAACTGTTTATGGTTTAAGTAAAGTTTTTCTTCGGGCGTCATGATTACTTTTTGCTTTACTTTGGCAGCAGCAATGCCCCCTTTTTCGCCACGCCAGCTCATTACGACTGCATTTGGAGCTAAACCTCCATCTAAAATTTCATCCCAGCCTATAATGGTTTTGCCTTTGCTGTTTACAAATTTTTCAATACGGTGAATAAAATAGCTCTGCAGGGCAACCTCATCTTTAATACCCTTTTCTTTCATTATCGTTTGTGTCTCTGCAGATTGCTTCCACCAAATTTTAGAAGCTTCGTCGCCACCAATATGAATGTATTGTGAGGGAAATAACGCCATTACTTCTGTCAGTACATCTTCTAAAAAGCCAAAGGTTTTTTCTGTAGGCTGAAAAACATTATTGTATTTGTTCATCATTCCCCAAGTTTCAGCTACTGCATAATGCTTATTAGGTTCAGTACCAAATTCTGGATAAGCCGCCAAGGCTGCCATACTGTGCGCTGGCATTTCAATTTCGGGAATAATAGTAATGTACCTATCTACAGCATATTTAATTACCTCCTTGATTTCCTCTTGGGTATAATAACCACCATGTCTAATACCGTCGGTTTTTATTACTGCATTTGTAGGTGTGATTTTTACATCATTAGGTAAGACCTGGTATTTGATGTTTTCATTGCCTTTGCCCGGCCAAAGCCCAACAATGCTACCATTACGCCAAGCACTAATCTCAGTTAGTTTCGGATATTTCTTTATTTCAATTCTCCAGCCATGATCGTCTGTTAAATGCCAATGAAAGTAGTTCATTTTTCGCATAGCGAGATAATCAATGTATTTTTTTACAAATGCCACATCAAAGAAATGGCGACTTACATCTAAGTGCATTCCACGGTAATCAAAACGCGGATAATCGGTAATCGAAACAGTTGGGATATTTAATATTGGTGATGGGGTAGTTGGCAACAACTGTATCAGCGTTTGCATCCCATAAAAAATTGCTTTTTCAGTTGGTGCGGTAATCGTAATCGATTTTTTATTTACGCTGATGTAGTATTGGTTTTTATTCGTACTGATTTGTTTGTCAATAATGAAATTGATGGTATTTCTATTTAAATCCGCTGTGTTAACTTGGGTGAGATTTAATTTATAATAACGCTGTAAATAACTGCTAAAAAAGCTAGTGCTTTTATTTGTAGCGGTGTCATTAGTATAGATTAGCGTATTCTGATCAATTTTGAAGTTCTCTTTGTCTTTTCCAAGAATTACTTGTACCGGTTTTGGAATTAAGTTGATTTGGGCGTATGTAAGGACAAAAATACTTGCTAAAATTATGGTGCATACAAATTTCTTCATATCCAAAAATAGTATTTATTTATAACACTACAATTTATTGTGAATGTTTTTGAGTTTTTTTGCGGTTTTGTGCGTTGTTTGATTCGCCGAGAAACATTGCTTTGTGAAATTAAACCTGATTGAGCGGATTAGCCAGCGATGGAGCGTAGCGACAACCTAGGACTACTAGTAAAAGCAGGATAGGAGCAAGTGATTTGTAGCTGTATTCATTTTCAAAAAATACCATATAAGGCATTTAAGAAATATAGGTTAAAGCTTCAATGAATTTATATTATAAACTTCAAAGATTGCCACCAGTCGATAAAAAAAACTCCTTCGCAATGACGAAATGCATAAAAAAAATCCCGATAACTTTCGCTA
The DNA here is from genome assembly GCA_029959615.1 of Flavobacteriaceae bacterium PS02338. GTDB lineage: Bacteria > Bacteroidota > Bacteroidia > Sphingobacteriales > Sphingobacteriaceae > Pedobacter. The sequence goes on from JASCOD010000004.1 coordinate 30,113, forward strand.
TCGGGATTTAATGTATTTATAGAATACTTAGAGAATTAACCTTTGTTTTTTTTCTCTTCGCCTTCTAACTGTGATTTCAATTGAGCTAATACATCAAGATCTCCTAATGTTGATTTCTCTACTGAATCTTTCACTTTTTTAACAGCTGAGCTAGAAGCTTTTGCTTCTTTTTTCTTAGTAGCTCTTTCTTCTGCAATTACTTCAGCTTTAGCTTCTTCCCAAATACGAGCGTGAGAAACAACGATACGTTTAGCATCTTTGTTAAACTCGATGATTTTGAAATCAGCAACTTCTTCAGCTTTTAATACAGAACCGTCTTCTTTAGCCATGTGTTTTGTTGGTACAAAACCTTCAACGCCATATGGTAATGCAATTACAGCACCTTTATCAGTTACTTTAATTACTGTACCTTGGTGAATTGAATCTAAAGTGAAGATAGTTTCGAAAGTATCCCAAGGGTTTTCTTCCAATTGTTTGTGACCTAAAGATAATTTGCGGTTATCAACATCAAGTTCTAACACAACAACATCTAAAGTATCACCAACTTTTGTGAACTCGTTAGGATGGTTGATTTTTTTGCTCCAAGAAAGATCAGAAATGTGGATTAATCCGTCAATTCCTTCTTCAATCTCAACAAATACACCGAAGTTAGTCATGTTTTTAACAACAGCTTGGTGTTTGCTTCCAACTGGATATTTCTCAGCAACACCACCCCAAGGATCTTGAGTTAATTGTTTGATACCCAAGCTCATTTTGCGCTCGTCTCTGTCTAAAGTTAAAACTTCAGCTTCGATTTCATCACTTACTTTTAAGAACTCTTGTGGAGAACGTAAGTTTTGTGACCAGCTCATTTCTGAAACGTGGATTAAACCTTCAACACCAGGGATGATTTCTAAGAAAGCACCGTAATCTGCAACAGTTACGATTTTACCTTTTACTTTAGAACCAACTTGAATAGCTGTATCTAAATTCTCCCAAGGGTGAGCAGTTAATTGTTTTAAGCCTAATGCGATACGTTTTTTCTCATCATCAAAATCTAAAACAACAACATTGATTTTTTGATCTAAAGCCAATACTTCTTTTGGATGCTCTATGCGGCCCCAAGAAATATCAGTGATGTGTAATAAACCGTCTACGCCACCTAGATCGATGAATACACCGAAATCAGTGATATTTTTAACAGTACCTTCAAGTACTTGTCCTTTTTCTAATTTAGAAACGATTTCAACTTTTTGTGACTCTAAATCGTCCTCGATCAATACTTTGTGTGATACTACAACGTTTTTGAACTCATGGTTAATTTTAACCACTTTGAATTCCATTGTTTTACCAACATAAACATCGTAATCACGGATCGGTTTAATGTCGATTTGAGATCCTGGCAAGAATGCCTCAACACCCATAATGTCAACAATAAGACCACCTTTAGTACGGCTTTTAACGAAACCGTTGATGATTGTGTCATTGTCAAGCGCAGCGTTGATAGTTTCCCAAGAACGTTGAGTTTTTGCTCTCTTACGAGATAAAATTAGCTGGCCATTTGCATCTTCAGGTGCTTCTACAAACACGTCAACTGAATCGCCAATTTTCAATTCAGGAAGATCACGGAACTCAGAAGCAGATACTAAACCGTCAGATTTGAAACCTACGTTTAATACTACGTCTTTGTTGTTGATTGATACTACTGTACCAGAAATGATCTCACCTTGAGTGATTTGATTGAAAGTATCAGTATACATTGCTTCAAACTTTTTACGGTCTTCATCATTGTAGTTACCAAAAACTTTGTCGTCTGCATCCCAGTCAAAATCTGCTGAAGGGGTTGCTAATTGTGATTTGATCTGCTCGATCGATACTGAATCAGCTTCTGACTCAATAGTTTCCTTTTGGTTCAAACGGGCGTCTGCACCTTGTAGTTCGGCTGTTTTAGCCTCTAGTTCTTTTTCTGCAACTTGTTTTTTTGCCATTAATTAATTATCTCCTTTTTTCCCTATTTAGGGACGGCAAAGGTAAGCATAATTTTAAAAAACCAAAACTATTTTTAAATTAATGTTGCTGATATTTAATGGGTTGAATTTTGGTTTGAGGGATTTCCTATTTGTCATTTACGTCATTCCCGTGTATACGGGAATCTTAAAGCAAGAGTATCTTTCTGGCATTTAAATAATATCTGTTTTGAAAAGAACAATTGTGCAACATGGCAATTGTAGTCCCGCTATCCGCTGCAATCTTTTTGTTTAATGCTATGCTGTCATTCCGAGGAACGAGGAATCTGCTTCTGAACTGTTTTAACTTACAGATTCTTCGCTGCGCTCAGAATGACAAATACAAACAAAAAGTATTTTCGCTACTATTAGGTTTAGTTAATCGAAACGTATTCAAAATAAACCACTTTACACCCCTCTTCCTGTTAGGAAATTTCGGAGAACTCTTATTTCTCCTTAACGGTTTAATCTAAAGGTTGTTTTTAACGCATTCGAAGAACGTAAAGAATTGTTCGTGAATTTTGTTAATCTTATACTAGGTTGTTTAGTTAAGATCGACAAAGTTTTTAGAACCATGAAGATAGGTTATTATTCTTTCCTCAATCTTTCCAAAACTTTCTCTAGCTTTTTCTTGTCATTCGCATAAGGCTGTAAATCAAAAAGCTTCACCGTTTTAAATTCTATCGGATGACTTTCGCTTTGTAAAGAAATGTATCCGCTAGTTAATCGTTTGCCATCTTCCTTAGCTTTGGTATCAAAGTTGGCTACATTACCGCCACCAATTTTTGGTTTGGTGTAAGTTAAAACAGTGTCTTTATTAATGATGTGTTTAATTACTGAATCGCCCAATACCAAGAACTCTGCCGTTACCCATTGGTCACCGTGGTAAGTTTTAGAAGTACTGTTTAAGCAATGCGTAGTAAATAAATTATCCTTGATTTCTATCGTAGTTCCCGGTGTACAAACATTTCCAGTCGGACGTTCGTCTTTACCATTTCCACCTAAAAACTGCCCTTCAATAGAAATAGGGAAGTCTTGATTCTTTAACATCGTCGCTGGATCTTGACAATGTAACATCGCTCCACTATTTCTTAATGCCCATGCTTGTCCTCCTTTTGCTTGCTCGCCAACAAAACGGTATTCCACTTTTAATAAATAATAAGAGAAGGGTTTTTTATAGAAGATGTGACCATATTGAGCGTCGAAATTTTCGTAGCCATCGTATTTTACCTTCATCAGGCCATCTTGCACGTAAAAGGTATTGCCGAAATTTTCGTTATAGTTGTGTTTCGATATCTTGATGTTCCAATCTTTTAAATCTTTGCCATTAAAAAGATTGATCCAATTTTTTTGGGCAAGAGAAGATAGTGAGCTAAATGCTAAAATCAAGACTAATATATGTTTCATTCCTTTGGTTTTAAGGATGAAAGATAAGAGAAAAATTAGAATTTAGCTATAATTTATTAATGTACCAGATTTAGGAATGGTTGCACTTTATCTAATGCGAAAGCCAATTGCTCTTCCTCTGTGATATCCGTATTATCTAATATAATGGCATCTTCAGCACGTGTGAGGGGGCTTTCCTCTCTTGTCGTATCCGCATAATCGCGGTGGGCAATGTTTTCGAAAACTTCTTCTAGGGTAACAGATGTATCGCCTTTAGATAACATTTCATTGTAACGACGTTCTGCTCTAATTTTCGGGTCAGCAGTCATGAAGAATTTTACCTGTGCATCAGGGAAAACTGCAGTACCAATATCGCGGCCATCCATTACAATGTTTTTGGATTTGCCCATACGTTGTTGTTGTTTTACCATTTCCCTGCGCACTTCTTTAATCGCCGAAACAGGACTTACGGCCTCGGAAACTGGCATTAATCTAATTTCATCAGAAACCTCCTCGCCATTTAAAGTGATATGGGATTCGTAATCTTTAGAATGGAAATTCAACTCGATGTGTTGTAGTGCATCTATAATGGCATCGTGGTTTTCTAGATCTACATTGTTGCGTAAAAAGTATAAGGTAATGGCTCTGTACATGGCGCCGCTATCGATATAAATGAAGCCTAACTTTTTTGCCAATGCTTTTGCCAACGTACTTTTCCCGCAAGATGAATAGCCATCGATCGCTACTACCAAATTCTTTCTCATACGCTGCAAATATAGTACAGTTAATTCTACTTAATGAAATAAAAACTACATTTGTGGCATGTTGCCAGATCAATCGGATATATTAAAAGTAGTTAGCTTTAAAACCTCACGAAGCGGGGGAAAGGGCGGACAAAACGTGAACAAGGTTTCAAGTAAAGTAGAACTTGTTTTTAATATTGAAGATGCCCATTTCTTTACCGAAGAAGAGAAATTTCGTTTGAAAGAGAAAATGTCTTCGAGGTTAGATAATGAAGGTTTGCTACACGTAGTATCGCAAGAGGATAGAAGTCAGTTGTTGAATAAGCAACGTACGGTTTTGAAACTGATTGCAATCCTGAAAGCTGGATTGGAAGTGCAAAAAACGAGAAAGCCTACTAAAATCCCAAAATCGGTTAAAGAAAAACGATTGGCCAATAAATCGCTGTTAGCACAAAAGAAAGAGGGGAGAAGGAAACCTAACTTTGATTAATTTGGTTTTTTCTTGCTTCGCAATAACGTGTAGGAAATGTAACTGAAGTTAGACCCTTACTTCTGCTGTAAAGTTCTTAAATACTAATTAAAACGATAGTACATCGAAATACTGCCATACTGATGTGCTTTGGCATTACTCTTGATTTCTTTCGATAAGAAAATTAAGCTATAGTCTATCGTAAAATGCGGAGAACTGTAATTAAAGCCTAAGCTTTGCGAGAAAACTAAAGGTTTAACATCAAAAGTAACTGGGCTATTGTCGTTAAATAAGCTCCCCTGTACCGTCGCATCATACGCTACGTAATCCAATTGAGGTTTTGCGTAGAAATAAAATTCTTTCTTCTTCAGCTTATCTGTTTTGCCCTTGTTGCTAATGCTTGCATTATAATGTGCAGAATTAAAAAGCTGATTGATATCGCCCGCTCTAAAAACTACACCTACGCCAGCTCCATTATAAGTTGTGCCTACGTTAGCGTAAGTATCTAAGGTGAAATCTACTGCATTGTTACTGCTACGATGTAATAGCTTGGCGTATTGAACATTTGCATTCAACGCAAAATCATTTGCAATTTGATAATCCCAGCCTTGTACTTCATAAAAACCGACAATGTTATGTAATAGTTTTTGAGCTTCCTTGCCTAAAGCACTAGGCCCTACTGTCCCCGCATTTAAGCCAATTTTAACGACACTTTCTTTTTTATAAAACAGCCCAACTTGGGCACCACCATATAGATAGCCGGCAAATGGTCTATCATGTGTAGCCGGATCGGGCCTATAACCAGAAAAAGGATTGTACATTTTTTGGCCCACAGAAATTTCGTAGATTGCTTTTTCGAGGTTTCCTTTTAGCTTTTGTTGGTCAACGGCTCTTCTAAAATATACAAACAAGCCATTGGTGTAGTATCGATCTTGTCCGTACCACAAATAAGCATCGTTATCACTTTTAAAACCAAACTCGTTCTTGTACTCTTGCGCAAAAGAACCATAAACAATAGCTAAAATGGCGAGGGTAGCCAGAACGAGTTTTTTGTACATTTTTTAATTGGTACTAGGTTTTGTTTTTATCGTTAAATCAATAGGGTTTTTAACCTTATCCTTAGTTAAAGCCAAGTCGATTACCTCCCGCATCTCGGTCACATAGTGAAATTTCAAATCCTTAATGTAATCTTCCTTGATTTCTAAAATATCCTTGCGGTTAGATTTACATAGAATGATTTCTTTGATGTTAGCGCGTTTGGCAGCTAAGATTTTCTCTTTAATTCCACCAACAGGCAGTACTTTCCCACGTAAAGTGATTTCGCCTGTCATTGCTAAGTTTTGTTTTACTTTACGTTGTGTAAACGCCGAAACTAAAGCAGTTAACATGGTTATACCTGCCGAAGGTCCGTCTTTAGGAGTTGCACCTGCTGGAACGTGAACATGTAAATCAAAGTTGTCGAACAGTTCATGATTAATGCCAAATTGGTTCGCATGCGCTCTGATGTAGGCCAAGGCAATAACTGCTGATTCTTTCATCACGTCACCTAAGTTTCCGGTTAAGGTTAGTTTACCTTTACCCGGACTTAAACTTGCTTCGATGAATAAGATGTCACCACCAACTTGTGTCCAAGCTAGACCTGTGACTACACCAGCAACTTCATTGCCTTCGTAAGCATCTTTATCGAAAATAGGTGCACCTAAAATTCTTTCTACATCATTGTTATCTAAAGCTGGTTCATAAGCTTCTTCCATTGCAATTTTAGTGGCAATACCACGCACCAACGAACCAATTTTTTTCTCTAAACCACGTACGCCACTTTCTCTCGTATAATCTTCAATCACTTTCTCAATCAATGAGTTTTTAAGCGTGATCTGTTTTGCTTCTAATCCATGTACCTCTTTTTGTTTAGGTAACAAGTATTTTTTAGCAATCTCAATTTTCTCTTCAATAGTGTATCCGTTCACCTCGATAATCTCCATACGGTCTAGCAATGCAGGCTGTATAGTACTTAGTGAGTTTGCTGTAGCAATGAATAGTACATTAGAAAGGTCATATTCGGCCTCTACGTAATGGTCGTTAAAAGCATTATTTTGCTCTGGGTCCAACACTTCAAGCAAAGCTGATGAAGGGTCGCCTCTAAAATCAGAGCCCACTTTATCAATCTCATCCAAAACAAACACCGGATTATCTGCACCTGCTTTTTTGATAGATTGAATAATACGACCTGGCATTGCTCCAATATACGTTTTACGATGACCTCGAATTTCTGCTTCATCTCTTACGCCGCCTAAAGCCATACGCACATATTTACGATTTAAAGCCTTCGCTATAGACTTTCCTAAGGATGTTTTTCCAACTCCCGGAGGGCCAACTAGACATAAAATAGGTGCCTTCATATCGCGTTTTAGCTTTAGTACTGCTAAATATTCGATGATACGTTGCTTCACTTTTTCTAAACCGAAGTGATCTTTATCTAAAACACGTTGAGCTCTTTTTAAATCGAAATTGTCTTTGGTAAATTCGTTCCAAGGTAATTCTAGCAATAACTCTAGATAGTTCATTTGAATAGAATAATCTGGAGCAGCAGGGTTCATTCTACCTAGTTTTTCTAGTTCTTTGTTGAAATGTTCTTTAACTTCTACTTTCCATTTTTTCTTTTTAGCACGAGCCTGCAAAGCTTCAAACTCTAAATCTGAAGAATTACCTAGTTCTTCTTGGATCGTTTTTAGTTGCTGGTTTAGGAAATAATCACGTTGTTGCTTATCTAAATCAGTCCTTACCTTAGTTTGGATCTGATTTTTTAGTTCTAACATCTGCAATTCGTGCGTAAGTAGTTCCATTACCATTTCGGCACGTTTGCGTAAATTGCCCATTTCCAACATTTTCTGCTTGTCGGACATTTCTGCATTCATATTCGAAGAAATGAAATTGATCAGGAACGAAGTGCTTTCAATATTCTTTAACGCAATTCCAGCTTCGCTAGGGATGTTTGGAGAAAGCTGAATAATTTGACTGGACATTTCCTTAATTGCCGCAACCAGGCTTTTAAACTCTTTGTCGTTTTTATGCTTTGTTTCGGTAAATTTTGCAACTACAGCTTTAATGAATGGCTCTGTTTGCATTTCTTGCACCAATTGGAAACGCTGCTTCCCTTGGATAATCACTGTGGTATTTCCATCGGGCATTTGTAGCATTTTAATGATGTTAGCTACGGTTCCTACGTTGTGTAATTGATCAAAAGTTGGATCTTCGATAGAAACATCTTTTTGTGCCACTACGCCAATCACTCTATCACCTTTGTAGGCTTCCTTTATCAATTTGATAGATTTATCTCTGCCAACGGTGATCGGAATTACAACCCCAGGAAACAATACTGTATTTCTCAAAGGAAGTATAGAAAGTATTTCAGGAGTTTCCTCGCTATTCATGTCGTCTTCGTCTTGTTGCGACATCAACGGGAAAAACTCGGTGTCTTCGTTTATGATAGGTAAGGTGTTAAAATCAAACGGATCTTGTTTGCTCATTCAGTTTTATGTTATAAGGTAGGCGACAATATGACAGCATGCCGCTTTAAATTTATCAAATAATTAGTAAGGGTTCTAATTTCAACTCCTGTGCCAAAAATGATAATTGACATTTAGAAAATTAATTATCTTTCTTAAACTGTTAAAAAGTCATATTAACAAAAAAAAGCAAGCAAAAATCATATTTGTAATAATTGCTCGTTTATTGATATAATTGCACATAAAAAGTAAATTCGTACAAGCGTTTTAAATTTGTGTAGATTTACGTAAAACATTTTTTAATGAAATTTCTTAAAAGATCTTATCCACTATTAATCGTTGTTTCGCTTGGTCTGCAAGCTAAAGCCCAAAGTAACTTTGAAAAACAAGGCACACAGGCATGGATGAAAGGTGATTTTAAAACTGCAGTGGTGCAATTGGAAAAGGCAGAAGGTAAGGATCCTAGTAACATTAACGTGTTAAAGATGTTGGGCTATTCTTATTTTCAAAATGGAGATTATGAGAATGCCATTGCTGCATATACGCGTTTAATTGCTTTAAAGCCTACAGATTATTCGGCATTTTATTATCGTGGGAAGGCAAGATTAAATATTGCAAATGCACCAAAAGAGGCATTAAATCAAATGAGGGATAGTTTCTATACTGCCGCTATCAAAGATTTTTCTAAAGCGATGGAAATTAGTGGGGAAGAAGATATTCAGATTTTGCAGAATAGGGCGGTGGCTTATAAGGATTACGGTATTTTCAGATCATATAAGGCAAAAAAATCGGCAGATAAAAATGCTTGTATTACGTTATTCAATAACTCAATTTCTGATTTTCAAAAAATACTGACTATGCAGCCTTTGAAGAAAGATGTAGTTGCTATGGTTGATTATGTAAAAGCACAGATTGCTAGCTTGAAATAATTTAGGGCTAGTTTTTAGTCAATTTGCCAACAATGCGATATGTTTTGGATGTTAAGAGTTTGATTTTTTGAAAACTCTTGATAACGTATAGACTGTCGGGGTAGTAAAACAACGTATCTGTGGAAGTGTAAAGGGTGTTTTGGGTGTTTTTAAAAATTTTAATCCCGGTAATTTTGTTCCCAGTTTTAATGATTTCCACAAATTTTATTGGAATTTTGGAATTGGTCGTGCTGTAGGTAGTTCTGTTGGAAGTTTGTTTAGGAGTGAATTCGTTACGCCATGCAGCTTTATTGATGTCAGCTTCACTAAAACTTGAGAGTTCGATCTTCCAATCAGTAATCTTAAGGTTTTTCTGTTCGGTTTTTCCTTTTGCTAATACTTCTTTTTGAACCGTCGGATTGTCTTTTTTGAGACGCTCAATTTCTTTCTCGAAATAGCCATTAATGTCGAAATAAGCAGGTGTATTTGCTTTCTTCCTTTCTTGTTGTCCACAAGACAAAAGGACGAGCATGAGTAAACCTAAAATCCATTTGTTCATTGATATCATTTTTTCATCATTGCAAGGTTCGAGAATCTTTGAAATGATAAAGTTTTTAGATTGCTTCGTATCTCGCAATGACGAATTGCTGGTTTTTTAAAAATTGCTTTTAAACTAAGCAGTTGCCTGTCATAATTTCAGGAGCATTTATACCCATGATTTTCAATACTGTTGGGCCAATGTCTCCTAACTTGCCGTCAACAATAGTCTTATAATCCTTATCAATTAGGATGCAAGGAACTAAATTGGTGGTATGTGCAGTGTTTACAGAACCATCATTGTTTAACATGAATTCTGCATTACCATGATCGGCTAATACAATAAAAGAGTAGCCATTTGCTATACCCGTTTCTATTACAATTTGCGCACACGCATCCACAGTTTCAACAGCTTTAATAACAGCCTCAAAAACACCAGTATGGCCTACCATATCTGGGTTCGCGAAATTAAGGCAAACGAAATCTGGCCATTTGCTTTCTAATTCTTTTACAATTGCATCTGTAATTCCTGCAGCACTCATTTCTGGTTGCAGGTCATATGTAGCAACCTTTGGCGAGGGGATCAGGATACGCTTTTCATTCTCAAATTCTTTTTCTCTTCCACCAGAAAAGAAAAAGGTAACGTGAGGGTATTTTTCTGTTTCAGCAATTCTGATTTGGTTTTTGCCATTGGCGGCCAAAATTTCACCCAGTGTGTTATTTAAGTCGTCTTTAGTGAAAACTACATTTACATTTTCGAAGCTCTCATCATAGGTTGTCATCGTTACATAGTGCAACGAAAGCTTTTTCATGCATTGCTCCGGAAAATCCTTTTGGCAAAGCGCTTGAGTAATTTCTCTACCTCTATCTGTACGGTAGTTAAAGCAGATTACTACATCACCATCTTTAATGGTTGCAGTAGGGTTGCCTTGTTCATCTACCATAACCATAGGCTTAGTAAATTCATCTGTAATGCCTTCAGCATATGAATGCTGAACAGCCAGCTCTGGGCTGGTGAATTTCTCGCCAATGCCGTTAACCATTACATCATAAGCTAATTTCACTCTTTCCCAACGGTTGTCTCTGTCCATAGCATAATATCTGCCTACAATAGAAGCGATTTTACCAGCAGACTTTTCTAAATGCCTATCTAAAGTAGTAATATAGTTTAGGCCTCCGTTAGGATCGGTATCTCTACCGTCTAAAAATGCATGGATAAAAACATCTTTTAGCCCATTTTCTTGTGCTGTATCACATAAAGCCATTAAGTGATTGATGTGGGCATGTACACCACCATCAGATACTAAGCCAATAAAATGTACGGGTTTATTATGCGTTTTTGCATAGGAGAAAGCCTGAAGTAAAGTTGGATTTGCATTTAAAGACCTGTCAATAATTGACTTGTTAATACGACCAAGTTCTTGGTAAACTACTCGTCCTGCGCCCAAATTCATGTGGCCAACTTCAGAATTTCCCATTTGTCCAACAGGTAGTCCTACTGCTTCACCTGATGCTTCAAGCTTTGAGTTAGGGTAATTAAGTAAAAGAGAATCGAAAAAAGGAGTATTAGCAGCATAGGCAGCGTCAGATTTGTCTTTTTTACCATATCCCCATCCATCAAGAATTAGCAGTACCAATTTTTTTGCTTCCATTATTATTGTTTTGTTATTTCCTATGTTTTATGTTGTTTTGCAAATATACTCGAAAATAAGCCCTAAACCCAATTATTTGAATTTAATTGTGGATAAATGGCATAGTTTTGGAGGTGAATTTGTTTTAGTTTTAAGGAATGATGTTCAAATCTATACTTGCGCTCATGATTATGTTCTTGCACTTCCAGCCTGACGGTGGATTGCAAGGGGATATTGCTGATGAGCTTGCAACTAATTTTAAGCAAGGTAACTCTAAAGAAATTGCGAAAAGCTTTGCTTCGTCTATAGAACTGATCATTATAGACCAGGAAGATGTATACAATCGAGCTCAGGCGGAACAAATTCTTAAAGATTTTTTTCTAAAAAATCCACCTATCAAAACAAGTATTATCCATAAGCTGAGTAATAACCCGAATTATCGTTTAACGATTCTGTCTTTAGCAACCAAAACGGATAAATTTCGTGTAACGGTTACAATGAAAAAGACTTCTAATGCATTTTTAATCACTGAGTTAAGAATAGAGCCAGAGAGATAATTCCATAATGATGTACATTTTGCTATTTTTGTGGCAAATCTTACAGCATTGGATAAGGAACTAATTGATCTATTTATAAAAAATGCAATTGCGGAAGATGTGGGAGATGGAGATCATACTTCTTTATCTACTATACCCCAAGGCACGCAAGGCAAAGCCAAACTAATTGTTAAGGAAAATGGAATACTAGCAGGAATTGAACTTGCTTTAGAGATTTTTCAACAGATAGATCCTGCATTAAAAGTTGATGTTTTATTGAAGGATGGCCAAGAAGTTGCGCCGGGAGACATCGCATTTACCGTAAGTGGAAGCACGCATGCTATTCTACTCGCCGAGCGTTTAGTATTAAACTGTATGCAACGCATGAGTGGTATTGCAACCAAAACAAATCGTATTGTGAAACGTTTGGAAGGCTATAAGACCAAAGTTTTAGATACGAGAAAAACTACACCTGGATTACGGTACCTAGAAAAATGGGCGGTAACTATTGGCGGAGGCGTGAATCATCGCATAGGGCTTTATGATATGATCTTGATTAAGGATAATCATGTGGATTATGCAGGTGGAATTAGTAACGCCATTAAACAGGCAAATGCTTATTTAAGAACGACGGGCAGAAAACTGCAGATAGAAATAGAGGTTAGAAATTTGCAGGAATTACAGCAGGTATTGGCAATTGGAGGTGTAGATCGAATTATGCTAGATAATTTTGAGATACCTTTGTTAAAACAGGCTGTGCAGTTGATTGACGGTAGATTTTTAACTGAAGCGTCAGGAGGGATTGTGGAAGAAAACGTTGTAGATTATGCTGCTTGCGGTGTAGACTATATTTCAATGGGCGCATTAACACACTCTGTAAAAAGCTTAGATCTTAGTTTGAAGGCTTTTTAGTATGCAAGTAATTTTTCTAAACCTTTCGGGAACATTTTTTTTATTATCATTGTAGGCAAATGATTTCAATATATTCCATCTCTGCACTTATTGCAGCCTACCTCTTAGGGTCTATACCTACAGCGGTATGGTTGGGGCAAGCGTTTTATGGCATTGATGTTAGAGAGTACGGAAGTGGAAATGCGGGAGCTACCAATACATTCAGGGTTTTAGGAAAAAAACCAGGTATTGTAGTAATGACTATTGATATCATGAAGGGTTTTACTGCAACCAAACTAGCCTATTTGATTGGACTTTCGGTAACTGGACCTAAATATTCAGCACAATTTGTCAATTACGAATTAGCGCTGGGTGTAATTGCAGTAATGGGACATTTATTTCCAATTTTTGCAGGTTTTAGAGGAGGAAAAGGAGTTGCTACATTATTTGGGATGGTGTTGGCCGTAAATCCATTGGCGGCGCTGATGTGCGTAGGTGTATTTGTAACTGTGCTGTTGATTTCTAAATATGTTTCACTGAGTTCTATTTGTGCCGGTTTTACTTTTCCATTGGGCACAATATTTGTATTGCAAACACCTATTAAGGGTTTAGCGCTCTACAGTATTTGTGTTTGTGTGTTGATATTAATTACGCACCAAAAGAACATAGAGCGTTTGCTAAAAGGAAAAGAATCTAAGGTATACCTATTCAAGAAAAAGCAAGCCTAACCCAAAAACTGTCAAACAAAAGCGTTTGTAAAATAGTTATGTGTTGGGTGATAAATTTACAACCATGAAGAAAACAATAATTTTTGGAATGGCAACCGCTATGCTTGCCATCTCCTCATGTTCTACCGTTCCATTAACTGGACGTAGTAGATTAAGTTTAGTTGATGATAGTCAATTGCAGCAAGAAGCAGCTATAGGTTATAGCCAGTTATTAAGTGATCCGGCTACAAAAGTAGTAGCATCTACTAATGCTAATGCTGCAATGGTAAAACGTGTAGGACAAAAGATAGCTGCTGCGGTTACGCAATATATGAACCAGAATGGCTACGGAGATCAAATTAAAAACTATAAGTGGGAATACAATCTAATAGATAGTAAAGAAATTAATGCTTGGTGTATGCCTGGTGGTAAAATTGCTGTTTATACAGGTATTTTGCCTGTAACAAAAGATGAAGCAGGTTTAGCAACTGTAATGGGGCATGAGGTAGCTCATGCTATTGCTCAACACTCTGCAGAAAGAGCTTCTCAAATGCAAGTGGCACAAGGCTTGGGCGCAGCTGTGGGTGTGGCTAGTGCAAACTCTAAATATTCCCAATATATTAATGCTGCTTATGGTGTTGGGGGACAATTGACGATTTTAAGTTATGGTAGAAATCAAGAGTTAGAAGCGGATAAAATGGGACTTTCTTTCATGGCAATGGCAGGTTATAATCCTAGTAATGCCGTTGGTTTTTGGCAGAGAATGGCGCAAGCTAGTGCAGGTTCGCAAAAACCACCAGCATTTTTAAGTACCCACCCAACAGATCAATCTCGTATAGCGCAAATACAAAAAGATTTGCCAGAGGCAATGAAATATTATAAAGGGAAATAGTATTTAGGTAACAGGTATTAGGCGTAAGGTTTAAGGTTTGGGTAGTTTAAATTATCCAGGCTTTAAACCTTTCTTATTTAAGGACATCATGCCCTAAATCCTAAACCCTCGAAAGTACGCTCATTATTGCTGAAGCTTTCAATAAGCATTCTTCATATTCTTTTTCAGCATCAGACTCATAAGTAATTGCACCGCCCACTTGGAAGGATAAATATTGGTTTTCCGCATTGTATAGGATGCTTCTGATCACTACATTGAAATCGAAGTCTCTATCTGGATTGATATAACCAAAAGATCCAGAATAAGCTCCTCTTTTACTTCTTTCATATCGATCAATCAATTGCATGGTACGTAATTTTGGTGCGCCAGTCATTGAGCCCATTGGGAATGTGTTTTTGATGGCATCTACGAAATGAACATCGGGAGAAAGCTCGCAGCTAATAGTTGAGATCATTTGGTGCACTTGTGGAAAGGTGTAAATTCCAAAGAGCTCGTCCACTTTTACTGTGCCTTTTACTGCACTTTTGGTCAAATCATTTCTCACCAAATCTACAATCATTACATTTTCTGCCTGTTCTTTTTTGCTGTTTTTTAAATCAGACTTTATCTGTAGGTCTTCTGCTTCGTTATGGCTTCTTTTCGCAGTTCCTTTAATCGGTTGAGAAGTGAGGGTGTTACCTCTTTTGGATAGAAATCTTTCTGGTGTAGCCGACAAAACGAACTTATTGCCAATTTTAAGAAAACCCGAAAATGGAGTAGGAGATACTTTGGTTAAAAGCTGGTAAGTCTCAAGTGGATCGATAATCGCATTTTCGGCAAAAAACTCTTGGCAAAAATTCATTTCATAAACATCACCACGTTTAATATGTTGCCTAATTTTTTGGATGTGCTCTATGTATTCTTCTTTAGTGAACCTATTTTGGATATTTAAATCTTCATTATGCTTTTTTGCTGAGCTAGGGTTATCCAATATTTGATTGATGATACCGTTGTCACCTTTGATGATTTCAATATCATTTCCTTTAATAGAAATTAGATATTTTGGAATGAAGAAATATAAATCGGGGAACTCTAATAGGTCATTGTTAGGATGTTTAATTTCCTCTGTTTCATCCTTTAAATCATAGGTTAATAGACCGAATATCCAATCTTTATTTTCTTCTACAAATGTCTTTAGCAACGAAAATGCAGTTCCAATTGGAGCAATTAATTCTTTCTGTTTGCCAAAAGCAATTAGACAATCATGTCTACTATGTCTATCTTCATAATGATGCGAATCGAGATAACAACAAACTTCGAAGGCTGAGGCGTATTGAAGTGCTTTTTCTTTAAAACTGGAGATCTGCTCTGCGGTCATTTATAAAATTGTCATTGAATCTTAGGCAATTGTAATGAAGACTTAGGATTGCTTCGTTCCTTGCAATGACAGCCCAAATTTAAGATGAATAAATAAAAAATCCCCCAATAAATTATTAGGGGATTTTCACTATCATGTTTTTATTCTATTTCAAAGTTAAAGTTTGTTTTCTGTCAGGTCCAACAGATAAAAACTTAATTGGTACTTCTAATTCTTTTTCTAGGAACTCAATATAAGCACTTAATTGAGCAGGTATTTGGTCAGTTGAAGTGATGCTTGTTAAATCCGTTTTCCAGCCATCTATGGCTTTCAAAACAGGTTTAGGTTCCACGGAGATGATATCATATGGCATATAATCAATAGTTTGACCGTCATGCTCATAATGCGTACAAGCATAAATTGTATCAAAACCATCTAATACGTCAGCTTTCATCATAATTAATTCGGTAACACCATTTAACATGATCGCATATTTCAATGCTGGAAGATCAATCCATCCGCAACGACGAGCTCTGCCTGTAGTTGCACCAAATTCATGACCCACTGCACGTAAAGTTTCGCCAGTTTCGTCAAATAACTCAGTTGGAAATGGTCCACCGCCAACTCTGGTGCAATATGCTTTAAAAATTCCGTAAACATCGCCCACTTTGTTAGGTGCAATACCTAAACCAGTACATGCACCGGCAGCAGTGGTGTTAGATGATGTTACAAAAGGATAAGAACCAAAATCAACATCTAATAAGGCTCCTTGAGCACCTTCAGCTAGTACTTTTTTACCGTCTTTTAAGTAGCCGTTTACAAAATGTTCGCTATCTACATGAGGAATTGATTTAATGAACTCGATAGCTTCGAAAAAAGCAGCTTCTTTCTCTGTTAAATCATATTCAAACTCGTAGTGAGATAAGATGTCTTTATGTTTCTGTACTAGTTTCTCGTATCTCTCTTTAAAATCGGGTAGGGTAGTATCTCCAACGCGGATGCCATTTCTGCCTGTTTTGTCCATATAAGTTGGACCAATACCTTTTAAAGTAGAACCAATTTTGCCCGCGCCCATTTTTTGCTCGTTAGCAGCATCTAATAATTGGTGTGTAGGTAGAATTAAGTGAGCCTTACGTGCTAGAACTAATTTTCCTTTACCAACTGGATCATGGCCAGCAGCTTTCAAGTTATCTAACTCTCTTTTTAAAATGATAGGGTCAATTACAACACCATTGCCAATAAGGTTCATGGTTTTTTCATTGAAAATACCTGATGGGATGGTATTCAATACGAATTTTTTGCCATCGAATTCTAAAGTGTGCCCTGCATTTGGGCCACCTTGGAAACGAGCTATTAAATCATATTGTGGACTAAGAACATCAACGATTTTTCCTTTACCTTCATCGCCCCATTGCAGGCCTAGTAGTACATCTACTTGCGTCATTATATTAAATTAAGAGAATAAGATTGGTTATTGTGAATAATTAGTGTGCTTTGTTTTTAATGGTTGCAGCTGCGCTACAGTCGAAACATACTCCATAAAGATTTAAAGAGTGGTGTTTGATGTCAAATTTTAATAAATCGCCAACCATATTTTGGATTTGACCAATACGAGGATCGCAAAATTCTACTACTTTACCACAGTCTATACAAATTACGTGGTCATGTTGGTGATAGCCGTAAGATTTTTCGAACTGTGCCATGTTTTTGCCAAATTGGTGTTTAGTCACCAAATCACAAGAAACTAATAACTCTAATGTGTTGTAAACCGTAGCTCTACTTACACGATATTTTTGATTTTTCATGTGTATGTAAAGGGTTTCTACATCAAAGTGGTCATCTCTCGAGTAGATTTCTTCTAGAATAGCAAAACGCTCAGGGGTTTTTCTTAAGTTTTTATTTTCGAGATAAGCTTCGAATATCTTTCTAACTAACTCGTTTGTGTTCTGTTCAGACATAGTTTTTAAACTCCATTTCAAAGGTAGTTAAATGATTACAGAGATTAAAGGATTAGAGAGATTTATGTTGATAAAATGATAGAATGTTAATGGTTAGTTATTAATGATTAATTATTAGCGAATTTGTAATGCTCAGCTATTGCCGTTAACTATTACTCTTCGCAGTCTTTATGATGGATGTAATCAATTTAATAATTTTAACAGCATCTATATAAATGCTTTCAAATTGTTCGTTTTTGAGGTAGTCTGTTTCCTTTAATAGCTCTAGCCAATAAATTGTTTCGTTGATCTCCTTCTGAGCAATGCCCATTTTATGTTTGAAGTCTGCTTTCGTTTCCGCATGTTCTGCTTCACGAACCATTGCACCAACACTAGTTCCAGAGCGTAACAACTGCTTGCTTAAAATAAATTCCTTTTTCTGGATTTGCAGATATTGATAGAATTCGAATAGCAAACTTAAAGCTTTTGTTCTTTAAGATATTCTCTTTCATCATTAACAATTAATCATTAATTATGCATCAAACCTAGTCACTCCCGTGATGCCTTTTACTTCCAGAAGGTTTTTGATTAAGTTATCTAAATGTTCTTTATCATTTACAAAAACTTTAATTGAGCCATCAAAAATACCGTCATCAGTATCGATGGTAATCGAACGAATATTCACTTTAAAATCGTTAGAAATAACCTTAGTTAAGCTATTGATCAATCCTACATCATCAATGCCTACTATTCTCAATCCCGTTAAGAAACTAAGTTCTTGTTGTTTATTCCATTTAGCCTTAACTACTCTGTAGCCATAGTTTGCCATCAGCTGTGCTGCATTGGGGCAATTAGTGCGATGTATTTTGATACCTTCGTTAACGGTTACAAAACCAAATACATCATCTCCAGGAATGGGGTTACAGCATACTGCTAAGGTGTAATCTATTTTCTGTAGGTCTTCGCCAATCAGTAAAACATCAGATTCTGGACCTTTAACCTTTTTTAATAGAGCGTTGATACGCTCATTGTCATTTACTTTTTCGTTACCACGATTTTCGATTTCTTTCTCACTAGTAACATATTCTCTCAAATCTTTAAGCTCAATTTTTCCAGTGGCAACTTCAATGAACAGGTCTTGTGTAGATTGCAGTTTAAAGAAATAACTTAACTTATTAAGATTATCTGTATTGTAGGTGATTTTTAAAGACTTCAGTTTGCGTTCTAGTAGTTCTTTTCCTTCTTCCGCAATTTTACGTTTTTCTTCTTTTAAGGATGACTTGATTTTCGATTTGGCTTTTGCCGTCATTACGATATTAAGCCAATCTTCTTTAGGAGTTTGCTTGCTTGAAGTAATGATTTCTACCTGATCCCCATTTTGTAATTTGTACGAAAGCGGAACTAATTTATGATTTACTTTAGCGCCAATACATTTTGCACCAATATCAGTATGGATCTCAAACGCAAAATCTAAAGCGGTAGCACCCAGTGGTAGTTGTAGTAAAGCTCCTTTCGGGGTAAAAATGAAAATCTCATCAGAGAAAAGGTTCATTTTAAAGTCATCCAAGAAATCTAAAGCATTCGATTCCGGATTGCTCAGCATTTCTCTAACTTTCTGTATCCATTGATCTAGACCGTTATCATTGCTGCTTTCTTTGTATTTCCAATGTGCCGCAAAGCCTTTTTCTGCAATTTCATTCATCCGTTGGGTACGGATCTGTACTTCTACCCACTGACCTTTTGGTCCCATCACCGTAGTATGTAAAGATTCATAGCCATTTCCTTTTGGCGAAGAAACCCAATCACGCAAGCGATCTGGATTTGGTCGGTAAAGATCGGTAACAATAGAATAAGCTTTCCAGCAATCTGCTTTTTCACTTTCAGGAGCACTATCCAAAATGATTCTAATGGCAAAAAGATCATATACTTCCTCAAAAGGAATATTCTTTTTCTTCATTTTGTTCCATATCGAATGGATAGATTTTGGACGGCCATAAACATTAGCAATTAAACCTTGCTCTGCTAATATATCAGTAATAGGTTCTACGAAGCTTCTAACGAAAGCATTTCTTTCGGCTTTTTTCTCGTTAAGTTGAGTGGCGATATACTTGTAGGTGTCTGGTTCCAAATACTTCATCGACAAATCCTCCAACTCAGATTTAATGGCATATAAACCCAAGCGATGCGCTAATGGGGCATATAAGTAAATCGTTTCAGAAGCTATTTTAAGTTGCTTATGACGAGGCATGAAATCCATCGTACGCATATTGTGCAGCCTATCGGCTAGCTTGATCAAGATTACCCGTACATCATCGGCAAGAGTAAGCAACATCTTTCTGAAATTCTCAGCCTGTAAAGAGCTGTTAGTATCAAAAACTCCAGATATTTTAGTTAAACCGTCAATAATTTTTGCAGTTTTTTTCCCAAACTCGCGTTCAATATCTTCAAGAGTGATGTCGGTATCTTCTACTACATCGTGTAATAAGGCACATACAATGGAAGTTGTTCCTAGTCCAATTTCTTCTGCAGCAATTTGTGCAACGGCAATAGGGTGATAAATGTAAGGTTCGCCCGACTTGCGGCGCATATCTTTATGGCTTTCCAACGCCATGTCAAAAGCCTTACGTATTTCTTTTTTGTCTCCTCTTTGGAGCGTTGATTTACAGGCACGTAACAATGCACGATACCTTTTTAGTATCTCTTTTTTTTCAGCCTCAAGATCTATAACCAAAGTATTCTTCATTTGTATTTTCTAGGTAAAATTATAGCGGATTTAAACTATAAAGTACTATATTAGGTTTGTAGTTAAAACGAATATATAAAAATAGCGCTAACTTTGAATAGGCATAAATTTATGAAATTTTATCGTCTTTTTGCTCTTTCAATTGTCATGATTGCTGGTTTTGGTGCTCAAGCACAAGACAGCACTGCAAAAGCTATTTGGCCAAAATTAGGCAAAAATGATACCATTCGTGTTGCAGCTACCAATGATGGAGGATACATGATTCCTTGGATTGGTTTGAAGGAAGTTGTGATATTAGGTCAGCGAATTTGGAAGTCTCCGCAGGAGCAAGCTGCCTATAATAGATTAAGATATAATGTATTGAAAGTGATGCCTTATGCAATTTTTGCTAAAAGACGTTACGAACAATTAGAGCGTGATTTAGCTATAGTTGCAGATCAAAAGGTGCAAAAGCGCTTAGTTAAGGAATGCGATAATGAAATAAAAAAAATGTTTAATACCGAAATAAAGGAATTAACCATTACGCAAGGACAAATATTAACTAAATTAATTGATAGGGAAGTGGGGAGAACAACTTACGATATTGTGAGGGAAACAAAAGGTAAGTTTGCCGCGTTTTCGTACCAACTAGTTGCGAGAGTGGTAGGGCACAACCTTAAAAGTACCTATAGTGTTCAGGAAGATAGAGATATCGAATCCATCATTAGGAGCTCTGGCTACTATCAGTAAAATTTAAATATGAATGTAAATCCAACAGTGTATCCGTTCAAAGCTCGCTTTGTTAATGGAACAGAGAAGAACTTAGCCGATTATAGCGGTAAAGTGTTGTTGATTGTAAACACAGCTTCTGGTTGTGGCTTTACTCCTCAGCTAAAAGAATTACAACAAATCAGAGATGAATTTTCCGAACAGGGTTTTGAAATTCTAGGGTTTCCTTCCAATGATTTCGGTAAGCAGGAACCGCTGGAAGGGAAATCTATTACAGAGTTTTGTGAGGTAAACTATGGAGTGCAATTCCCTATTTTTGATAAGATTATGGTGAGAGGTAGAGAAGCTCATCCTTTGTTTAAATTCTTGGCGGACAAAAAACAAAATGGCAATTTAACTTCTACTCCGAGGTGGAATTTTCACAAATATTTGATCAATAAAAAAGGAGAAGTGGTAGAGTATTTCTTTCCTTTTACCAAGCCAACTTCTTCAAAAGTGAAGAAAAAAATACAGCGTCTTTTACAAGAGAAATGATAGAATAATTGAATTTTGAATGATTGAATTTTGGTAAGGCGCATAGCCATTCTCTCATTCAGTCATTCTCTCATTCAAAATTAATGATATGAAATTAGATTTATTGGTTTTAGCGGTTCACCCAGATGATGCTGAATTAGGGTGTTCGGGTACTATTATCAAGTATATTAAGCAAGGTAAAAAAGTAGGGATTGTAGATTTTACCAAAGGCGAATTAGGAACTAGAGGCACGGTTGAAACTCGTGCAGAGGAGTCTAGAAATGCTTCTGCAATTATGGGTATTCATGCTAGAGAGAACATTGGGATAAGAGATGGCTTCTTTAAAAACGATGAAACGCATCAACTGGAAGTAATAAAAATGATCCGTAAGTATCAGCCAGAAATTATCTTAACTAATGCGCTTTATGATCGTCATCCAGATCATGGTAGAGCCTCTGACTTAGCAAGCGATGCGATTTTTCTTTCTGGATTAAGAAAGATTGAAACTGCTTTGGATGGTGTTGCTCAACAACCTTGGCGACCAAGACTAACCTTGCAGTATATTCAGGACACTTACATCAAACCCGATATCATTATCGATATTTCTGAACAAATGGAGCAGAAGATAGAAGCCATTAGGGCTTTTAAAACTCAGTTTGATAGTCCGAATGAAGATGAACCTCAAACCTATATCTCTACTCCAGGTTTTCTGCAATCAGTAATTGCTAGAGCTAGAGAAATGGGCAAAAATATTGGCGTTGAATATGGGGAAGGATTTACTTCAAGAAAGCTTTTGGGAGTAGATAGTTTGTTTGACTTGAGGTAGAAAATCCTTGAAAAGCCAACAATATTGACCCTTTTTTGTTTAAGTAGTAAGTAAGCAAAGCCATTTTAAGGTTTTGAATTTTAACTTTTGACTTATACTTATGGCCAATCTATTTTCCTCTTTAAAAAACGCGTATCAATTATTTAAAAGTGTAGACTTTCAGAAACTGGACGCACTTTCTAAAAAA
This sequence comes from Flavobacteriaceae bacterium PS02338, assembly GCA_029959615.1. GTDB lineage: Bacteria > Bacteroidota > Bacteroidia > Sphingobacteriales > Sphingobacteriaceae > Pedobacter. The sequence goes on from JASCOD010000004.1 coordinate 52,554, forward strand.
GTAGATCTACCTAAAATGGTAGAGACAATATCCAGCCTAGACGAAAAGCAGCTGCAAGGTATGATGAAAATGATGGGTGGAAATTCTCGCAAAAAAGAATTACCACCTATTGAAGGAGATTTTTATCATTTGGGCGATGAAGCTTTGAACGATGAAGATAGGGCGTTGCAGTTAAAAGTACGTTCATTCTTAGAAAAAGAAGTAAAACCTATCGTAAACCATTACTGGAATAAAGCTGAATTTCCGTTTGAAATTATACCAAAATTGGCCGAACTCAATGTGTGTGGATTAACTTACAAAGGTTACGGTTGCCCAGGTAAATCTAATTTAATGGAAGGGATTTTGGCGATGGAAATGGCGAGAATAGATACTTCTCTTTCTACATTCTTTGGTGTACAGAGTGGTTTAGCGATGGGATCTATTTATATCTGTGGTTCCGAAGAACAAAAACAAAAATGGTTGCCATCTATGCAGCAATTTAAAACTATTGGAGCCTTTGGTTTAACCGAACCAGAAGTAGGATCTGCGGCAGCTGGTGGGCTAACTACCACTTGCAAGAAGATAGGTGGCGAATGGATACTTAACGGTCAGAAAAAATGGATCGGTAATGCAACATTTGCAGATATTCTAATTATTTGGGCAAGAGACGAAGATAGTGGTGATGTAAAAGGTTTTATTTTAGAGAAGGATAATCCAGGGTTTTCGGTAGAAAAAATGGAAAATAAAATGGCTTTGCGAATAGTTCAAAATGGACTAATAACACTAACCAATTGTAAAATAAAGGAAAGTGATAGATTGCAAAATGCCAATTCGTTTAAGGATACGGCAAAAGTATTGCAGATGACTAGAGCTGGAGTAGCTTGGCAAGCTGTTGGCTGTGCTCGTGGTGCCTACGAAAATGCCTTAGATTATACGAGAACTAGGAAGCAATTTGGAAAGCCAATCGCTTCTTTTCAGTTGATACAGAATCATTTGGTAGAGATGCTATCAAATCTTACGGCTATGCAGACACTTTGTTTTAGATTATCTCAATTACAAGATCAGGGATTGTTGAAAGACGAACATGCTTCTTTAGCTAAAGTTTTCTGTTCACTTCGTACAAGAGATGTGGTAAGTAAAGCTAGGGAGGTAATGGGTGGAAACGGTATCCTTTTAGAATATAATGTTGCCCGTTTTGTGGCAGATGCCGAAGCAATTTACTCGTACGAAGGAACTAAAGAAATCAATACTTTAATTGTAGGGAGAGCGATTACAGGTTTTTCTGCTTTTGTTTAGAATGAGCATTGATTTTGTTATGTTGAGCTTGTCGAAATATTAAAGAATAGTCTTCGACAGGCTCACACTAACATCTGGTTAAGGTGTTTTACTTCAATGGCCATCTGATTAAGCCCACATTGCCCATTGCGCTTTTTTCGTACAGAGCAAAACAATTCCCGTTAAATTGAACATCAAAATTAATGTCGCCGGGAGAGAGCATTGAAGGAGCTCCTTTACCTTCTAGAAAATAGTAAACTTTAGTGTTGCCATATTTAGTATGTGGCATCAAATCTCCATATTCTTGTAATTGCGCTTTAGTTGTATCTTTAACTGTTACCGCATAAATGCGTTGCACTGGACCAGTATTATTTTCGTTTCTATATTTTGCCACTTCTATAAAACCTCCCTTTAAATCTTCAATGCCTGATTGGGTAAAAGTATCTTTGAGCATCCATCCGATAAGTACTAAGGCTAGCAAAGCAATTCCGAGTTTTTTCATCTTTATAAAATTGTTTTCAATTGCGACGAATCTATCATGAATAAATTCAAACTTCGAAATTACGTGAAATAGCCTTTTATTGTGTTGTAAGGAAGTCATGAAATAGAAAAACCATTAAGGAGTTAAACTTAATATGTTTGAATCCTTAATGGTTTTGAAAAAACTTCTATCTTAAGGTTATAATGATGGTAATATTTTATGCATCACTTCAATTCCTTCATCAATATGACTTTTTTCTATGCATAGTGCTGGTCTAAAGCGAATAGTTTGATACCCACAACCTAAGAACATCACGTTTTCGGCTAATCCCTTTTCAATGAATTTGTTTCTCATTTCTTTATCAGGGAAGTCGAAGGAGCATAGTAGGCCTCTACCGCGAACATTGCTGATTTTATCGCACCTGTTGGCTAGTTCGTTTAGCTGATTTTTTAGGTATTCACCTACAGTTGCTGCGTTTTCACACAAGTTGTCTTCTTCTATGATATTCAGAACTTGAGTAGATCGAACCATATCTACTAAATTTCCTCCCCAGGTAGAATTAATACGTGAAGGTACATTAAAAACATTCCCTTCTACTTCATCCACTTTGTTCCCAACCAAAATACCACATACCTGCATTTTTTTGCCAAAAGCAACAATGTCTGGTCTAGCCTTTTCATTAAAATGTTGATGGCACCAAAACTTCCCTGTTAATCCCACACCAGTTTGTACTTCATCATAAATTAGGAAAGCTTCGTTCTCATCTGCCAGTTGACGCAACTGAATTAGAAATTCTTCCCTAATATGGTTGTCGCCACCTTCCGACTGTATAGGTTCGATGATGATTGCACAAATTTCATCTTTGTGATCTGCAAAAGCCTGTTTAATCTGGTTCAGAGATACAGCTTCTGTTTCTTCAGCAATCTTTAGGTTTTCTTCGTTCAGAGGAAATTTAAGCTGAGGTGTGCTTACTCTTGGCCAGTCGAATTTGGCAAACCACTTGGTTTTATCGGGTAATGTATTTGTTAAGCTTAATGTATAACCACTACGGCCGTGAAAAGCTTTTTCAAAGTGTAATACTTTAAATCCTTTTTCTTCCTTGTAGCCTTTGGCAAAGTTTTTCTGAACTTTCCAATCCATAGCAACTTTAAGGGCATTTTCTATTGCCAACGCTCCTCCTGAAATAAAGAAAGCATGTGGTAAATAATCTGGAATACCTACACGAGAGAAAGTGTTTACAAATTCTGCATATTGTTGTGTATAGACATCTGAGTTCGAAGGATTCCCTAGAGCTGCGAGTAGTAGGTGATGTTTAAAAGCTTCATCATTTACCATCTTGGGGTGATTGTAACCTAACGGTACAGATGCAAAGCAAGTAAAGAAATCCAACAATTTTCGATTATACTTAGAATCGTAGATATAGGCACCATTACTTTTCTCGATGTCGTAGGTCAAATCGTAACCATCGGCAAGGATATGCTTTTTTAATGTTTGTTTAACCTGATCTGGAGCTACACTTAATTGATACATAGATTTAAGTTTTGGTATAACTCAAATTTATAAAAATGTGCCAAAATATCAAATTTAGGCGGTTTTTGAACTCGGGGTTCAAAAACTAGGTTTAAACAGTTTAAAGTTAGATTCTACTTGAAACTTCAACAGTTTTTATAAAATGTGGAAAAAATATTTTAAGAGTTTTTCTCGAATTCATCAATCTTTCCCAAAATTCCGAATAAACCGCCAGTATGAATGGCCAATATTTTAGCGTCTTTCGAGATCTGCTTTTTGCTTATTAAATCGTTGATGGCATAAAACATTTTTCCTGTGTAAATTGGATCGATGAGTATGCCTGTTTGGGATGTGAAATCTTTAATGAAGCAAATTAATTCTTGACTGGTTTTTGCATAGCCACCAAAATGGTAATCTGTATGAAGCTGTAGTTTAGAAAGATCTTGTTCGTAATTTGATATTTCTTGCCTAATAAAATCTCCACCTTTTAAAACTGGGACTACATGCAATTGGGAATCTAAACCGAGCTGATTGATCCCTTTCAATAAGCCTGCCGCAGTAGTGCCGGTTCCAGCAGCACAGAAAATATAGTCGAAAGGTTCGGTTAACTCATTAATAATTTCAGCGCAGCCTATTGTAGCCTCTTTGCTTGCACCTCCTTCGTCTACGAAATAGGCATTCTCGTCATTTTTATAATGTTTTTCAAATAGCTCGAGTTTATTTTTATAGCTTTCTCTATCAGTAAAATGTAATTGCATGCCAAATATTTTGCATAGCGCAAGCATTTCATTGCTTATTTCTTCTCCCCTTACAAATGCTGTTGCTTTTAATTGGTACTTAGCCGCTGCTGCTGCGGTTGCCAATAAATGATTAGAGTATGCTCCACCGAATGTTACTAAATGCGTTTTGTTTTTAGAGGCCGCATCTAGCAGGATGTATTTAAGCTTGCGCCATTTATTGCCTGATATAAATGGGTCAATGAGATCATCCCTCTTAATAAAAAGAGAATTTTCATTGTAGGGAACTAGATGTATGGGGCTATGTAATTGCATAAAAAAAGCTCCTCCAAAGAGAAGCTTTTTAAATCATTTTTGAAAGTTTATTTTCCGATACCTAAGCCAATACCAGCATTTACGTAACTGTATTCTGATACAGTGTAAGATGCATATAATTTCAATATGGCTAATTTCAACTGAAAACCTGCGGTTGCTTTAACCGCATTAATGCTTTTCTCATCAATTTTGACAGGGTTAGTTTCTGTAGTGCTGTTAAAATCATAAGTACCTAAAGCATTGATTTTATGTTGGGCAGTATTGTAACCTAAGCTAGCAAAAGGTGTAAATATGGCTAGTTTTTTAGAAATAATAGCTTCTGCACTAAAACCTCCAAATTCAGTTTTAAGAACTTGGTTGCTGTATTTGCCATTGTTCACATCTAGAGGAATCTCGTATTTTAGTTTAGTATAACCACCAGCCACAGCAAGATCAAATGGAAGGATTTTGCCAGTTTTTCCTAAAATTAAAGGTAGGATTTCTACTTTAGCTCCGATTCCAAATAAGCTGAATTTGCCATTCTCATTTAAGTCAATAGTTGGAGAATAACGTAATGATACGTCTATGTTTTTAGGTAGACCAACCGTTAGTTGTACCTGTGGAGAAGGAATATAATTAAAGCCTAAACCTTTTGGTAGTTTGAAGGGTTGTGGATTAGCACCTGTGGTCGGAATCATTTCTACACCTTCTTTATCTTCACCTGTTACAGTTGGAGTAATGGTATTTGCAGGATTAGTTGGCCTTAAGGTTTGTAGGTTTAATGAGTTAACATTGAAACTTCGATCTTTAGTAGGCGACATTGCTAAAGTAGCCGTTATTCTTAAATCGAAGCGGAATACTCCAATACTTTTTGCAGAGTTAGCCCATCCAGAGTTTAAGCCTAAACCAAAACCTTTAAAAGCGGGGTTTGCATAAGCGTTAATTAATTTAGTTGCGTCGGCAGGTGTACCTTTAATTAAGTCACCAACTTCATCTTGTGCCATTAGATTTAACGGCAATAAAAAAGCGCTAAGTAATATAGTATTCTTAAACGCTCTAAATTTGTTTTCCATGTTTATTTGTTTGATTTTCAGATACGAAAATATATCTTTCTAATCAAATATGGAAAAAAATTTATTACAATTTTAAGGTTTTCGGAGAAGTTTCTCATACACTTATTCTTTAATCATCAACTACACTACAATAAATAAGCCAATTTGTTTTTTAGGAATATCAATTTGATAATTTACTTTTGCAACATGGAAAATTTCGCAATAGGGCAAGAAGATGAGGAACAGGATTTATTTGAGCATTTTAATATTGTCGTGGATAAAGGACAATCGCTATTGCGTATCGACAAGTTTTTGATGCACCGTATAGAAAATGCGTCAAGAAATAGAATACAAAATGCTATCGATGCTGGAAATGTATTGGTAAATAAACAACAAATTAAAGCTAGTTATAAGGTAAAACCCTTCGATGAGATTTCTATTGTTTATGCTCAGCCGCCACGTGATACCGAAGTTTATCCGGAAGATATACCTCTAGATATCGTTTATGAAGATGATGATCTACTTGTGGTAAATAAACCAGCTGGAATGGTAGTACATCCAGGTTTTAACAATTATACAGGAACTCTGGTAAATGCTTTGGCTTTCCATTTTGAGCAGTTGCCTACTTTGCCAGGAAATGATGGTCGCCCAGGTTTGGTACATCGCATAGATAAAGATACATCTGGTCTGTTGCTTATCAGTAAGAACGAAATCACGATGACTAAATTGGCTAAACAGTTCTTCGATCATAGTATTACCCGTAAGTATGTGGCTTTAGCTTGGGGCGATATCGAAAATGATGGAAGGATTGAAGGTTATATTGGTAGAAGCCTAAAAAATAGAATTATCCAAGATGTGTATGATGATGAAGAAAAAGGCAAGTGGTCGGCAACTAATTATAAGGTTTTGGAACGTTTGAACTACGTTACATTGGTTACTTGTCAATTAGAAACAGGTCGCACGCACCAAATCAGAGCTCATATGAAGCATATCGGTCATCCGCTATTTAGTGATGCAACTTATGGTGGTGATAAGATTTTAAAAGGAACAACGTTTTCTAAATACAAGCAGTTTGTAGCGAATTGTTTCGAGTTGATGCCACGTCAGGCTTTGCATGCGCAAACCTTAGGTTTCATACATCCAACAACGCAAAAATATATGGAATTTGAGGCACCTATGCCAGCGGATTTTGAAGCAGTATTAAACAAATGGCGTAACTATACAGTTTAAATGTCGCAATTCATTTTATTCAACGACCAGTTTTTTGCTAACGATGCTGCTATTTTACAGGCTACCAACCGTGCTTTTAAGTTTGGTGATGGTTTGTTTGAGTCTATGCGCATGTGTAATGGGAAGCTACAATTTCCTGAATTGCATGCAGATAGGGTTAAAGCAACCATGAAGGCATTAAAAATGGACGGCTATAATCTTTTGGATGATTATTTTTTGAAACAGAAGACAGGTGAACTAGCTCGTAAGAACAAAATTTATAATAACGCTCGCTTTCGTTTAACTATTTATAGGCAAGGCGAGGGACTATACACGCCCGAAACGAACAAAGTTGGTTATTTGTTGGAAGTTAAACCACTAGAAGCATCGGGTTACGAACTGAATAAAAAAGGGATAATTGTAGATGTTTATGATGAAATAGCCAAGCCAATCAACAAACTCTCAAATTATAAGACAACCAATTCTTTGCCTTTTGTAATGGCTGCAATATACCAAAAGCAACATCAGTTAGATGAGGTTTTATTGCTTAATCAGAATGGATTTTTGTGTGAGAGCACGAGTTCAAACTTATTCGTAGTCTATCAAAATCAAATTTACACACCAGCATTATCAGAAGGTTGCGTTGGAGGCGTAATGCGAAATGTAGTCATGCGATTAGCGAAAGAGCATCAATTGCCATTGATCGAAGCACAAATTAACCCACAGATACTAAACGAAGCCGAAGAAGTTTTTCTGACCAATGCCATTGGCGGCGTACGCTGGGTAATGGGATATGGCCGCAAACGTTATTTTAACGAAGTAGCAAGGGCATTTAGTAGTTGGTTAAATCAATCTTTGTAAGTTAAAAGTGGAAAGTCAAAAGTAAAAATAAGGCGTTTTGTATATTTTGAATTGAAATACAAAGTTTGCGCTTTTTTACGATAGCAGCCCTTCTTTCCGCTTAAATCTTTTTTGTCTTCCGTTCCACGTCATTTCGAACGTATGTGAGAAATCTAAAATTAGTAATGAATGTCTAACAGATTTAACTTGGTTGATTTTCAATTCCCCTTATTCTTCGTCAACATGACGCAACAAAAAGTATTGCCGTTTCTCCTGATAGTTATCGGGAAGGCTTAGGTAGCCTTGTGTAGTAGTGCTATTAAACCTCTAACAATTTGACGCGACATGTTAAGAGAGATTTAGCGAATTGCGGATTTAAAATCCGCAGATAAATAGTTCCGGATTGCAAATCCGGAACAGCGAGATTCATCAGTTAACCAAATGACCAGTTCAACAAATAACCAAATTTGAGGAGTGAGCTAATGAGCCAATGAACTAATTAAAGTCTCACACCTCTCAAAAACTCATCAACTTGCATACGCTTTTTGCCTTCCAGTTGTAGCTCTAACAATTTGATGTATCCATTATTGGTAGCGAACTTTAAGAAAGTTTTACCATCAGTTTCAAAGTTTCCAGCTTCAACGGTTGGATTTGTATCTTCTTTTTCTACTTTAAAAACCTTTAAAGTTTTCTCATTTAAAAAAGTAAAAGCAGTAGGGTAAGGGCTTAAACCTCTAATATGATTGTAAACAACTTGATTGTCTTGCTTCCAGTTGATTTCACAGAAATCTTTGAAAATTTTTGGTGCTGCTTTAAGTTCCGTATTCATTGGTTGTGGCACTTCCGTGTAATTGCCATCTTCAATAGATTTTACCGTTTTCACGATAAGTTCTGCACCGATATTCATTAGTTTATCGTGGAGAGTACCGGCAGTGTCATCTTCTGTAATTGGTGCGCTTGCAGATAAAATCACATCACCTGTGTCAATTTCCTGTTTTAAGAAAAAGGTAGTTACACCACTTTCTTTCTCGCCATTAATAATCGCATGGTTAATGGGCGCAGCACCTCTATAATGTGGTAATAACGAGCCATGTAAGTTGATCGTTCCCTTTGGAGGCATGTTCCAAACTATTTCTGGCAACATCCTAAATGCAACTACTACTTGTAAATCTGCGTTCAAATCTTGTAACTCGTTGATAAACTCAGGGTCTTTCAGCTTTAAAGGTTGTAGTACTTTTAATCCGTTTTCTACGGCATATTTTTTTACAGCACTTTCATTTAACTTCTGCCCACGACCAGCAGGCTTATCTGCTGCGGTAACTATGCCAACAATATCAAAACCTGCATTTTTTAGTGCATCTAATGATGCCACTGCGAAATCAGGCGTACCCATAAAAATTATTTTCATGTATTTAAAATTACCCCCTAGCCCCCTTAAGGGGGAATAGGATTTATAGTTGCTAAACTTTATTAAGTCCCCTTTAGGGTATTTAGAGGTTAAAACTTCATTGCCCTGTCCAATTCACGCTTGCTATCTCTTTCTTTGATGCTATCACGTTTATCGAACTCTTTTTTACCCTGTGCTAAGGCGATTTCCATTTTTGCAAAACCTCTTTCGTTAATGAAAATTCGTAGAGGAACAATGGTAAAACCTTTTTCCTCGCCCTTCATCTTGATTTTTCTCAATTCCTTTTTCTGCAAAAGCAAAACTCGGTCTCTCTTAATATCATGATGATAAAAAGAGCTGTGGCTGTATTCTGAAATATGAAGATTTCTTACATAAAGACTACTGCCGATAAACGTGCAGAAAGCATCCGTTAAATTCGCTTTTCCTTGTCTTATTGACTTTATTTCTGTGCCAAGCAAAGCAATCCCAGTTACATACTTATCTAAAATATGGTAGTCAAAATACGCTCGCTTATTCTTTATCTGTATATCGTTAGGCATGGTGCAAATATCAACAATTCTAGATTATTTAACGTATCTCTCCAATATTTGTTTTAATGCAATTTTGTTGCGTTTTAAATTTCAATCTGTATTTTTGCAATATTGTTGCATTAGTGTGCTGTTTAAATATTTCTAACTTAATTTTATTTGTTATTCTAAATATATTTTTAGATTTGTCTAAATTTATGTTTTTGTAAAGCTAATTTAATGAAAAAAATCCTACTTATTTTTGGTTTCCTTTGTTTGTTGATGAACTCTTTTGCGCAGGATATTGTGCTTAAAGGCAAAGTAGAAAGTAATGGAATTGCCGTGCCTAAAGTAAATTTGCGTTTGGTTGAATTGCAACGTTCAACACAAACCAACGTAGAAGGAGAGTTTGGTTTTGTAGCGTTAAAAGCTGGAATTTACCAGATGAAAATTACGGCTGTTGGTTACCAATCGCAAGTGAGTAAGGTTGAGCTAACCTCAGATACCATCTTGAATTTTAATTTGATTGAACGAAAAGAAGATTTAAAGGAAGTAGTAATTACAGGAACACAGAAGGAAGTAAATAGATTAGAAAGCCCAGTTCCTGTTGAGATTTACACAGCGAAGTTCTTCCAGAAAAATCCAACACCAAGTATTTTTGATGCACTGCAGAATATCAATGGAGTACGTCCGCAATTGAACTGCAATATCTGTAATACTGGCGATATTCACATCAATGGTTTGGAAGGTCCATACACAATGGTTATGATTGATGGAATGCCAATTGTGAGTAGTCTTTCCACAGTTTATGGACTGTCGGGAATTCCAAATTCTTTGGTAGAAAGAGTAGAAGTGGTGAAAGGTCCGGCTTCTTCTTTATACGGAAGTGAAGCTGTGGGTGGCTTAATCAATATCATTACCAAAGATGTAAGTAAAGCATCTTCGTTAAGTGCCGATTTTATGACAACAAGCTATCTGGAGCATAATCTAGATTTGGGCTTTAAAGCTAAAATTCACCCAAAAGTGAATGTGCTAACTGGAATAAATTATTTTAAGTACGGCAACAAGGTAGACCATAATCATGATAATTTTACTGATGTTACGCTGCAGGACCGTATTTCTGTTTTCCAAAAATGGAATTTCAGTAGAAAGGGAAATCGTTTGTTCTCTTTAGCAGGGAGATTTTTATATGAGGATAGATGGGGCGGAGAAATGAATTGGAGCAAACAATACAGAGGTGGTAATGAAGTTTATGGAGAAAGTATTTACACCAAACGTTTCGAGTTATTGGGGAACTACCAGCTGCCAATTAAAGAAAAAATGTTCTTTGCTTTTTCATTGACTAGTCACAATCAAGATAGTCGTTACGGTACCACCTCTTACATTGCTAAGCAAAACATTGCGTTCTCTCAGCTTACTTGGGATAAGAAAATCAACAACCACGATTTGCTTTTTGGTATTGCTTTCCGATATACTTACTATGATGATAATACTACAGCAACTTTTTCACAGGTTCGAGGTAACACGCCTGAAAATACCTACTTGCCAGGTTTGTTTGTACAAGACGAGATTAAGTTGGCTCAAAAGCATTCTGTATTGTTAGGCATGCGTTACGATTATAATTCTAACCACGGAAATATTTTCACACCACGCTTTGCTTATAAAGTCAATTTTGATGAAACGAGTATTTTAAGATTAAATGCTGGAACTGGCTTTAGGGTAGTCAATATTTTTACGGAAGACCACGCAGCTTTAACAGGAGCTAGAGATGTAGTCATAGAAAACGATTTAAAGCCTGAGAAAACTTATAATGTCAATTTAAATTACCTAAAGAAGCTTTACGCTACCAATGGCAATATCTTCACATTTGATGTATCTGCCTTTTATACGCATTTCACTAACCGCATTGTGGCAGATTACGAAACTAACACGACTCAAATTAGATACGATAATTTAAGCGGTTATGCAGTAAGCAAAGGCTTAACTGGAAATTTGGATGTTAGTTTAAATTTTGGTTTGAAATTGAATGCTGGTATTACTTTGCAGGATGTTGGTTTGGTAGAAGAAGGCATAAAAACGCAGCAAATACTCACCGAAAAATGGATGGGAACTTGGTCAGCATCTTACCTCATTAACGCACTAAATCTAGGTATCGACTACACAGGTAATATCTATGGGCCGATGCGTTTGCCATTGTTGAACGAATTTGACCCACGTCAACCGAACTCGCCAGTTTGGAGTTTGCAGAATATTCAGTTCACCTATCGTGGCTTTAAAAACTTGGAAGTTTATGCCGGCGTAAAAAACTTGCTTAATTTTAAACCAACTAGAAATAATCCGTTTATCATTGCAAGAGCTAATGATCCTTTTGATAAGCACGTAGATGTTGATAATCCTTACGGCCTAACTTTTGACCCAAGTTATGTGTATGCGCCAAATCAGGGAATTAGAGGTTTCTTTGGATTAAGGTATAATTTGAGGTAGTTCTTTAGCGGGATTACAAATCCACCGATAAGGGCCTATTAAATCACCTCTATTCCTAAATTTGGATACAAGCTCCTTGGATTTGGAAACTTTTTTAAAACCAGTATTCCTGAACTTTGTACCATAAAATATTTGAAAGATGAGTTTAGAAAAAATAAAATTAGGAACACAAGGTTTAGAGGTTGCCAAAATAGGTTTAGGCTGTATGGGCATGACCGAGCTGGCAGGTATGGAAATTTATGGCAAAGCTGATGAAAAAGAAGCGATACAAACCATTCATCGTTCTTTAGAGTTAGGAGGTAGCTTTTTAGATACAGCAGATTTGTATGGTCCATTAATTAACGAGCAGTTAATAGCAAAAGCAATCAAAGGGAAACGCAACGAGTTTACATTAGCAACTAAGTTTGGTTACGAAATTGATGACAACGATGTATTAACGTGGGGATTTGATGGCAGCAAAAGTTATGTAAAAAAGGCTGTAGAACGTTCGTTGAGAAATTTAGGTACTGATTATATAGATCTTTATTATTTGCATCGTGTAGACCCCAATACGCCGATTGAAGAAACTGTGGAAGCAATGAGCGAGTTGGTAAAAGAGGGCAAGGTAGGTTATATTGGACTTTCCGAAGTATCATCTGATACGATTAAAAAGGCACATGCCATTTATCCTCTTACGGCTGTGCAATCTGAGTTCTCTTTATTTGAGCGTTCTGTAGAAGAGGCTGGTATATTGGCTACTTTGAAAGAGCTAGGAATTGGGTTTGTAGCTTATTCACCGCTAGGAAGAGGCTTTTTAACAGGCGATATTCAAACACCTGATGATTTAGCTGTGGATGATTTTAGAAGAAGTATGCCTCGTTTTCAAGGTGAGCAGTTTTATAAAAACATTGAATTATTAAATGCTATTCAGCAGTTGGCAAAAGAGAAGGAAATCACTCCATCGCAATTGGCGTTAGCTTGGATATTGGAGAAAGGACATTCGCCTATTCCAGGTACTAAAAGGATTAAATATCTAGAACAGAATTTGGCAGCTGTTGATGTTGTTTTAACGACTGAGGAACTTGGAAAGTTAGAATCTATTATTCCTTTGGGTACCATTACTGGAGATAGGTACGATGCAAACGGAATGCAAATGGTAAATCAATAGCATTTTAGGATAACCTGTACTAATGATATGGGTTATCCTTCTTTAATTCATAACCATATTAAAACCTTATTTTTGATTAGATGAAAGTAAAGCCTGCCTATATTGTCAATTCTATTTCCGAGCAGCATCGAATACTATCTTTGCCAAAACCGCTGCATCCGTTGATGAGTGTGTTTCATTTAGAGGATTCGATGCATCGTGCTGAAGAGTTTGCGCAAAAATTCGCTCTGAATTTTTACTGTGTTTCCTTAAAAAAGGGCTTTAAAGGCAAATTTAAATATGGTCAGAGATATTATGATTTTGATGAAGGGATGGTTTCTTTTATTGCTCCTCATCAATCTTTAGAAAATCTGAGCGAAGAAGAGTATGAACTGTCCGGAATTTGTTTGTCATTTCATCCAGATTTTATCCGTAATTATCCTTTAGCAAAAAAGATTAAGGAATATGGGTTTTTCTCTTATGCCACCAATGAAGCACTGCATCTTTCCGAAAAGGAAGAGCAAATGATAGAAACCATACTTAAAAATATAGAAGCAGAATATCATTCGTCTATAGATGGTTTTAGTCAAGACGTGATGATCGCACACATAGATTTGCTGTTAACTTACTGTAATCGCTTTTACAACAGACAATTTCTTACTCGAAAAGCGGTTCATCACGATTTGTTGGATAAAATTGAACTGCTACTTAACGAACATTTCGATACACATAAAGAAATATTGCCAACAGTGGAGTTTTTAGCTTCACAATTGAATGTTTCGGCAGGATATTTAAGTGATATGTTACGCTCTTTGACGGGACAAACCGCTCAGCAACACATTCATCTCCATTTAATAGAAAAAGCAAAAGAATTACTGGCTAACACGCACTTATCGGTAGGTGAAATCGCTTATCAGTTTGGGTTTGAATACCCACAATCTTTTAATAAACTATTTAAGAATAAAACAGGAGTAACTCCTTTGCAGTACCGTCAGTCGTTTAATTGAATTTACCTCACAATTAGTACTGGAATATCCACTTTGTGCCTTACTGAGTCTACCGTCGTGCCGAATATCAAATCTTTTAAACCCTTATGCCCATGAGCGCCCATCACTAAAAGCTCTAATTTATTTGAATTACTGATTTCAGCGATTGATTTTGCAGTGCCTCCAAAGCCAATATGTGGTGTTGCATGATAGCCCAAATCTGCTAGGTTTTCCTGATATTTCTTCAAGTTGTCGATATCTGATTGCGTTTCGTGGTCCATTGCTGTTTTGCCGTGATAACGAGCCGCCGCTGTTTCTACTACATGGATTAGATAGTAATGTGCATCTTTACCGCCCTGAATTAAGGCATGGCGAATAGTTTTTCTATCATGCTCTGAGAAATCTACGGTAATACCAATTTTTTCATAGTTGATTTTTTCTACATGACCAATCGCCAATGCATCGCCATGAGGTACATTGCCAATTCGTTGTTTTTTGCCAACAAATGGATAGATGAAAATGTAGCCCAAAAGGAGGGCAATAAAAATAGTGGCAGGTAGTACAATAACATAAATGTACCAAGCATCATGAGATTCCGTCATCCAACCAGCAATTTCTTCAATAACTAATTTGATATTAAGCGCAACAATAACGGCAGCACTTAGCCAAGCCAATATTTTTACCCAAGGTTTAATGGCAAATTCCTTCATCTCTTTTTTATCAGAGTTGAGGTGTATCAATGGAATTACGGCAAAACCCAACTGTAAACTCAGTACCACCTGACTTAAAATCAGCAGTCCTCCCAAAGCATCATCACCAAAATAGAGGATGGTGAAGAAAGCAGGTACTATTGCCAGCAAGCGAGTAATCAATCGGCGTAACCATGGCTGAATTCTTAAATTCAAATGACCCTCCATTACGATTTGTCCGGCGAGTGTTCCTGTAACGGTAGAACTTTGTCCGGCGGCAATTAGGGCAATAGCAAATAGGGCAGGTGCTACACTACCAAATATGTTAGAAAGTAATTCATGGGCATCTTGTATTTCTGCAACTTCGTGGAAACCGTTTTTATAAAAGGCTGCTGCCGCTAATATTAAAATCGCTGCGTTTACGAAGAATGCTAAGTTTAGGGCTACTGCCGTATCTATAAAATTGAATTTAATAGCTTCTTTAATCCCTTTGCTATCTCGTTCAAATTTGCGGGTTTGCACTAAGGAAGAGTGTAAATAAAGATTATGTGGCATTACGGTGGCGCCAATAATACCGATGGCAATGTAAAGCGCTTCGCCACTTAGCATAGAAGGTTCGAAACCTTTGGCGATTTCTTTTAACGATGGCTCTACGATGAACATCTCCACTAAAAAAGAAAGTCCTACAATAAACACCATGGAAACAATAAAAGCTTCCATTTTGCGCATGCCTTTGTTAAGTAAAAATAGTAATAGAACCGTGTCAAAAATGGTAATGGAAATACCCCAAATGAGCGGTAAACCGAAAAGTAGATTTAAGCCAATCGCCATTCCGATTATTTCGGCCAAATCACAGGCTATAATCGCCGTTTGTGCCAATACAAATAGTGGAAAGTTTACCCATTTTGGATAAGTATTTCTGGACGCTTGTGCTAAATCCAATCCTCTTACGATACCTAAACGGGCACTTAATGATTGCAAAAGCAAAGCAATGAGATTGGACATCAGCAATACCCAGATGAGCTGATAACCAAACTTGCTACCGCCAGCAATATCCGTAGCCCAGTTTCCTGGATCCATGTAGCCAACGCTTACCAAATAGGCTGGACCTAAGAAGGCCAAAATTCTCCTCCAACCTTTTTTCTCGTTGGTAGCTACACTTTGATGTACTTCGCTTAAGGATTGTTTCTCGGCCATTAGTTCTTCGTAATTAAAATGTGCTTGGCAACTTCTCTACTGATATTTGTTTTTTGTTGTTCTACTAGTAATTCTACAGATCCATCAAACTCTAAAACCTCGATGATTTCTATGCGCTTTCCTAAGGTTAAGCCTAGTTTTTCTAAGTGCTTAAGAAAGCTGGAAGAGTGTTCGCTTACACCTGTGATGGTACCGTTATCGCCAGAATTGAGTTTACTTAGCTTAACAAAAGCAAGTTCTACAAAGTTACCATGTTTATCTGGAATAGGATCTCCATGTGGGTCAACACTAGGAAAATGCAAAAATTCGTCTAAACGTTCTATTAATAAATTAGATTGGATGTGCTCCAGCTCCTCTGCTACGTCATGCACTTCATCCCATTTGAAATTGAGCTTATCTACCAAAAACACCTCCCATAGTCTGTGTTTTCTTACAATGTTGATGGCCGTTAGCTTACCTTTTTCCGTTAGCGTTACTCCCTGATATTTCACATAATTTACCAATTCCTTTTCGGAAAGTTTCTTAATCATGTCGGTAACCGATGCTGCTTTGGTGTGTATGCGTTCTGCAATTGCATTGGTTTGTACAGGATGGCTAATTTCAGAGAGGTGATAAATGATTTTCAGATAGTTCTCTTCAGTATAAGATTGCATTTTTGGTTTTCTAATTCATTATTTAGACAAATCTAAAAATTTTAACATAAAATTTTCGCTAAATTTTTACATTAATTTTAGAATAAAATTTTGTGAGTTAGGCTTTCTGTTATACCTTTGGGCAATTCAAATAAAAAAGTATGGCATTAGAGTTAGACAAAATCGATTTCAAAATCTTAAAGTTATTGCAGGAAAATGGTAGAATTACCAATTTACTACTATCACAAGAAATAGGTTTGTCACCAGCGCCAACATTAGAGCGTGTACGTAAGCTGGAAATGTCTGGCTATATCAAAAGCTATCACGCTTTAGTAGATGAAGAAAAATTAGGGTTAGGCATTAAAACCTTTATTCAGATTCAGTTAGATTTTCATAAAAATAATACCATTCAAATCTTTTTGGACGAAGTAAACCAAATCAAGGAGGTAACCGAATGTCACCATGTAACAGGTCAGGCCGATTTCTTATTAAAGGTTTATGTAAGCGATATCAAATCTTACGAGCGTTTAATTATGGATAAAATCAGTAAAATTTCCGTAGTAAAGACTTTCCAGACGATGATGATTATGTCTACGACGAAGAAAGAGCCGATTGTGCCCCTTGAGTACTAGTTTTTAACACCTTAGTTACCTTAGTTCACTTTAGAGTAAGTTTCGATATAATTCATTAACAAAAGTTTTCTTTCCATTATGAATGATATTTGTGCAATTGAAATTTATAAGTAGTCCTTTGGGAGCATTAAGTAATTTCATATACGTTAGTATTTGTGCTTCATAAATTGGATGCATGGTTTCTACTGATTTCAACTCTACTATCAAGCAATTTTCTACTAATATATCTACTCTTAAAGCAGTATTAATAATCGTGTCTTTGTATTCGATATCAATAGTATGTTCGGAGATATAAGAGATATTTCTTAGTTGTAATTCTTTTTCTAGACAGCGATGATAAACACTCTCTAATAATCCTGGGCCAAGACTTTTATGGATATCAATGCATGCACCAGTTATTTCATATTCCAAAGCGCTGATAAGCTTTTTATTCAAATTGTTTTCCATTAGATATTTTCAAAAGATGTATATCTAATATAGAGAAAGACAATATGAAAAACTAAAATGTTCTAAGGTGTCTTAGGTGGTTTTCCAATAAATCAGTCGATTTGCCAATTAATCTCTTCTTTTCCTTCTTTTTTAAGGATTTCATTAGTCTTCGAGAAAGGCTTTGAGCCGAAGAATCCATTATGGGCAGAAAATGGCGATGGATGTGCAGAGCTAATGATAAAATGCTTGCTTTTGTCTATCAGTGCTTCCTTTTGTTTGGCGTAATTGCCCCACAAAATAAAAACTAAGCCAGTTCTTTTTTCAGATAATTCGGTGATTACCTTATCTGTAAATTGCTCCCAGCCTCTTTTTTGATGCGAACCAGCCGTGTGTGCTCTAACAGTTAAAGTAGCATTGAGCAATAGCACCCCTTGGACTGCCCAAGCCGTAAGCTCACCATGGTTAGGAATTTTAAAATCTGGAAATTCATCCGCTAATTCTTTGTAGATATTTTTAAGTGACGGCGGAGGGACTACACCTTTTTGTACGGAGAAAGATAGGCCATGAGCTTGTCCGACACCGTGGTAAGGGTCTTGCCCTAAAATCACTACTTTTACCTTTTCGAAAGGCGTGTGATTGAAAGCATTGAAAATATCAGCTCCCTTAGGGTAAATTGAAAAGCCCGCTTGTCTTTCCTGCTGAAGAAAATCTTTCAGCGATTTCATGTAGGGTTTTTCAAATTCTCCTTCCAGAACTTTAAACCAGCTAGGTTCTAAATCTACAGCCATTTACAAAGTCAAAGCTTAAAAGTTAAAAATAAAAAATGTTGGCAGTCTATTTTTTAGCAGATAAGATATCAATCAAATCTAGCTCTAGGCTTTTCTTAGGATGTTCGATGATACGACCAATTTCTTTACCTTTTTTATCAGTGATGATGAATGTAGGCACACGTTGAATATCAAGACCATCAATTAAGCCATTCTCCGCTTTTTTAGCGCCATCAACAGCTACAAAAGAAACATGTTTTTCATCCACTTTAATGGCATCTGTAACTTTTAAGAAGTTTGGAACTTGGAATTTACTATCTCCACACCAAGTGCCCAAAACCACCTTGATTTTCTTGTCCTTCATCAATTTGGTTAATTGAGGTACAGATGCAGAGTCTACTTTGTAATTTTCGTAGTTGGCATCATAGCTTGCTTTAAATTCTGGGAATTCTACTAAACCCTCTCTTGAGCACTCGTTTAACATGATTTGCTTGTGTTTTATTTGATCTTCTAATTTTTTATTGATTTCTTGGGCGCTCGCCGAAACGAAAAACAACCCAAACATGATGGCGAATACGTACTTCATCGTTAGCTAAATTTTTGTTGAAATTATAAATTAAATCGCTATTTTCTGCTATATAAAACCGATATTTGCAGAAATATTGAAAAACTATGTCAAATTTAGTACGCCTAATTGTAGGCTTTGCTTTACTTGGTGCAGCAGTTGCACTTTTTATCTTCGGTTATTGGGGTTGGGGTATACCAACTGTTTTCATTAGCATATTCATTTTTGTTACCTATTTCTATAATGAAAATATGTTGATTGCACAGTGGTACTTACGTAAAGACAATATGGCAAAGGCCGAAGTGTTCTTAGGAAAAATAACCAGCTATGAGAAGCAATTGAATAAAATGCAATACGGTTATTATAACCTTTTGTTAGGTTTAATGGAGTCAAGAAAAGCACCAATGAAATCTGAAAAGTATTTTAAAGCTGCTTTAAGTTTAGGTTTACACATGGATCACAACATCGCATTAGCTAAATTAAGTTTAGCAGGTATTGCGATGGGGAAACGTAACAAACGCGAAGCGCAAATGTATTTAACAGAAGCTAAGAAAGCGGATAAGAATAAACTGCTAGCTGATCAAATTAAACAAATGAAAGATCAGCTTGGTATGTTAGATAAGCAACAACAAGTGCGCTACGGACACAGGTAGAATTTAAATGTAAAAAGAGCTAATTGCGTAAAGCGATTAGCTCTTTTTATTTGTCGCATAAGCGATCAAAATTCTCTTCATAAGCAGAATCAGCTCTGCTCAACAAATCATCGTCATCTTCTCTTCTTTTTTTGCTGAAAAAAAGCTCTTCTGCTTGGATGCGTTTAATTAACTGACGAATAAGCGATAAGTCAAAAGTATCTTTACTTAGTTTAATGCAGTATTCGTTTTCTGTGATTTCAATACTTGAACTATTCATTTTATTTAAAATTAGTACAGCACTAAAATAGAAAAGGCTTGTTATTGTAAGTGCAACAAGCTTTTAACTTTCTGTTATTTTTGTGTTAAGAGACTGATTTTGTTTTCTGAAGATTAGTAAACAAAAAATCCCCAGTTAGAAACTGAGGATTTTGAGTATTTAGATGTATTTACTTCTATTTATGCTCTAAAAACAAACCATCATCGGTTTTATTAACTTTAAGGATATTCTTTCCTGTTAATCCTTTAAGTGTAGTATCCCATTTCTTGTTGCTCCAATCTACTAATTGTGCTTTTACATCGCTTAGCAATTGTTGCTCACCTTCTTTTACCAAAGCATATAATTCAGCCTCTTCAGCGGAAAGCTCAATTTTCTTCTTCTCTGGACGCATTTGAGGGAAGAACAATACTTCTTGGATGGTCGATTGATCTGTCATCAACATCACCAATCTATCAATACCTATACCTAAACCAGAGGTAGGAGGCATACCATATTCTAAAGCACGAACGAAGTCATCATCCATTGCCATAGCTTCATCATCACCTCTTGCAGCTAATTTCAACTGATCCTCAAAACGTTCTTTTTGGTCAATTGGGTCGTTCAACTCAGAATAAGCATTACCAATTTCCTTACCCATTACAAAAAGCTCGAAACGTTCAACTAAGCCTTCTTTGCTGCGGTGTTTCTTTGCCAAAGGAGTCATTTCGATAGGGTAGTCGGTAATATAAGTAGGCTGAATTAAGTTAGCTTCCACTTTCTCACTGAAAAGTTCATCCACCAATTTACCACGGCCCATGCTGTCGTCAATCTCGATACCTAAATCTTTACAAGTTTGAGCCAACTGCTCTTCGCTCATTTCAGAAACATCGATACCCGTATATTTTTGAATTGATTCGTACATCGTTAATTTCTCGTACGGACCAGCAAAATCAATTTCATGTCCACCTACTTTAACTACAGGCGAACCGTGGATAGCCACAGCGATTTTCTCTAAACACTCTTCCACCATGCCCATCATCCAAACGTAGTCTTTGTAAGCTACATAGATTTCCATCGAAGTAAATTCAGGATTGTGCGTTCTGTCCATCCCTTCGTTACGGAACATTTTACCGAACTCGTAAACGCCATCAAAACCCGCAACAATTAGCCTTTTTAGATAAAGCTCGTTTGCAATACGCAAAAATAAAGGCATATCTAAAGTATTGTGGTGTGTCGCAAACGGACGAGCCGCCGCACCACCATGCACCGCTTGTAAAATTGGAGTTTCTACTTCCATCCAGCCTTGGCTGTCGAAGTAATTACGCATCGTATTAATGACTTTAGAACGGTTGATGAAAATTTGTTTGTAGTCAGGGTTTACCGTTAAATCTACATAACGCATTCTGTAACGCAATTCTGGATTGGTAAAACCATCGAACACGTTTCCTTCATCATCGCGTTTTACAATTGGCAACGGACGTAGAGATTTAGAAAGTACGGTAAATTTATTCACGTGTACCGAAATTTCACCAGTTTGGGTAGTGAAAACATAACCCTCCACACCAATAAAATCACCGATATCTAATAATTTCTTAAATACAGTATTGTACAAGGTCTTATCATCAGTAGGGCAAAGCTCATCACGCTTTAAATAAATTTGGATACGACCAGTAGCGTCCTGAAGTTCAGCAAAAGATGCTGCTCCCATAATGTTGCGGCCCATAATTCTGCCCGCAATGCTAATTGTCTTGTATGCTGTTTTATCTTTTTCGTAGTTAGCTAAAATGTCTGCTGCATTAGCATTGATTTCGTACGCCTCTGCAGGATATGGGTTAATACCCAGTTCGCGAAGCTGTTTTAGCGAATCGCGACGCAATATTTCCTGTTCTGATAATCCTATACTCATTAATTGAATTTTTTGCAAAAGTAGTAAATTTTTCGCGGTTTTGGGATGCAGAAATAAGGTTCAAGGTCAAATCTGTGGTAGTTCGTATAAGCGTTTCGTCATTGCGAGTTTACGAAGCAATCTTAAGATTTAGATAATTAGTTTTTAGAAAAGCAAATCACCCACGCTATTGAAGCAAGTCGGGCTATACGCTTCAATCTTTTTGTTGCCGTAGCTCAAATCTCATAGATTTTACTTGCAATATGTTCTTAAACCTATGAGGTTTTTCTTCCCAAAACAAAAAGTATTTCCGCTGCTATCCCGTTTAGTTAACAAAAGCTTGTGCTAAGAATAGTGCACTTTGTCATTTCGAATGGAGTGTGACGAAATGGAGAAATCTTCTAATTAAAATACAATATTAAAGATTTCTCGACTACACTAGGCTTCACTCGAAATGATGGAGGAACGAAAGGGGCAACTCAACTACTCCACCTCCGCACTATCCTTCGCATACATCTCAGCAATAGCTGGTGCATATTTCTTCTCTACCACTCTGCGTTTTACTTTCATGGTCGGTGTAATTTCACCCTCATCAATGCTAAACGGGTTGCGCTTAATCTTGAAGTGTTTGATGCGCTCAAATTTAGCTAACTCATTAGAAATCTTTTTAATGTCCTTTTCTATCCAATCGTAAATCTCTTTCTCCTCAATGAAATCGCCTCCCTGTTGGAAAAACTCTTCTTTTAAATTGAAGGTTTCCTGTAGTGTCTCTTTATTAGGAATAATGATAGCCGTAATATATTCACGTTTATCGCCAATCAGAAACAACTGCTCAATCTTAGGGCTTTTTAAGTAAATGTTTTCTACCGGCGTTGGATAAACATTCTTGCCATAAGCATTCACAATCATGTTTTTCAGCCTATCGGTAATTTGCAAATTGCCTTTGTAAAAACGACCAATATCTCCCGTATGGAACCATTTGTCTTTGTCAATCGCTTCCGCAGTTTCGGCAGGCTTGTTAAAATATCCTTTCATGACACAATGCCCACGAACAATGATTTCCCCTTCTTCGCACTCAAAACTCTCGTTAAAAGTATCGTGAGTTTGAATATTGATGATTTGCTTCGTGTCTACGTTTTGAATACCAATCTCAATTCCAGGTATTACGCGGCCCACAGTGCCATAAACCTGTCTGTGGTACTCCGTAACCGACATTACCGGCGAGGTTTCCGTTAAACCAAAACCTTCCAATATTTTGATGCCTAAATCACCAAAGAACTCGCCTACGTTTTTAGGTAAGGCTGCACCACCAGATATCATGAATTTTAATCTTCCACCGGTTTTTTCTTTAATTTTACTAAAGACCAGTTTTTCAGCGATTGACTTTTTACCACTCAATAGCAAGCCTGGGTTTTTGCCTGCTTCTTTCTTAATCCTATAGTTGTTTCCAATTTCCAAAGCCCAATTGAATATTTTGGCTTTCATTCCACCTGCAGAGGTACCAGATTTAATAGCTTTGTCATGGATACGCTCTAACAATCGAGGTACGCAAGACATTACCGTTGGTCTAACTTCACCCATGTTTTTGGCTAAAAGCTCTAAACTTTGTGCGAAGGCGATTTTACATCCTTGTGCGCAGCAAACGTGATAAGTTGCGGTACGCTCAAATACGTGCGACAAAGGCAAAAATGATAAGAAGGTTTCTGTTTCATCGATTACAGGAATTTGCTGTAAACAAACTTCCACGTTTTTTACGAAGTTATAATGGGTAAGCATTACACCTTTTGGCGTTCCCGTTGTTCCAGAAGTATAAATTAAAGAGGAAACATCCTGCGGTAAAACTTCGGTTCTTCTCTTGTCAATTTCAGCAGTTTCTTCAGCAGAGACAGGTCTTTCTAAGATGGTATTGTAGTCAATTACTTCAATGTTTAAACCTTCTGGTATGGCTATTTTGCCGAAATCAGCAAATGCTGGAATGATATATTTTAGTTCTTGGCAATTGTCAGCTACTTTCAAGATTTTTCTAAATAAGAAAGGATTGCCTACTAAAATGGCTTTAATGCCCGAATCGTTGATGATGTAGGCTACTTCTTGCTCCGAAAGTGTAGGGTAGATTGATACGTTAATGACGCCAATTTGTTGTATTCCTTGGTCATAATAAACATACTCTGGCGAATTTTCCATCATTAAACCTAGCCTATCGCCTTTAACGATACCTTTTTCTAGAAAGAATGCAGCTACAGCATCAGCTTTTGCTAGCGTTTCTTTAAAAGATATTTCTTCCCAGTTAGCGCCTTTTTTGTGTATTAAAAAAGTGTCTTCTGGTTTATGTATGTTTTTAACAACGTTGCGTAATAGCGTAGGTACGGTAGAAAATTCGTTGAATGAGACCATGTTACATTTACAGTTTGGTGATGTTTTGAACCGACAATGATAAAGCATTGTAACTAATAATACAAAATCAATTAAGGATTGTTGGTAAAAAAGAGGAAATAACGCTTTTATAAAATAATTGATACGTAGTTGGTTCTGGAATGAAATTGGTTATCTTGGATTACACACAAATAAAAAACTTGAATCATGAAAAATGTTGTATTAAAGCTATTCTCCCATAAGTGGAGGATGGTGAAAACTGCGGCTGTAATGCTGCTTTGTCTATCTAATCTAGGCCTAACTTTCGCCCAAGAAACACTGTTGTTGGGTAGTTTTTTGAAAGACAAAAAATCGAAAAACTACACTTATCGGAAGGATATTTTTGGAAACACCGAAATCGTTGATGAACGCTTTCAGACAATTGGGAAAATTAAAAAGAATATTTTTGGTGATGATGTGTTGGAGGATGAAAGGGGGCAGATTGTATTAAAGCTTAGAAAGGATATTTTTGGCAATACCATTCTGGAAGATGGAAGCGGGCAGCAGGTTGCTAAATATTCGAAGGATATTTTTGGAAATACAGTGGTCGAAAGTTCTACAAACAACGTAATAAGAAAGCATCGAAAGGATATTTTCGGTAATGATGTAGTGGAAGACGGAAAAGGAAATACAATTGCTACCTTCAAAACAGATATTTTCGGAAACAAAGTAGTGGAAGATGGAAAAGGCGAAGTAATTAAGAAATACAAGAAGGATATTTTTGGTAATGATATTATAGAAGGACGTAATGGAGAAGTAGAGATGGTTAGGAAAAAGGATATTTTTGGTGATACTATTGTTGAGGATGGAAAAGGAAATAGAATTGGAAAGTTTAAGAAAGATATTTTTGGAAATGATGTAGTGGAAGATGGTAGTGGAAGAATCATTAGGGTTTATAAAACAGATATTTTTGGGAACAAAATAGTTGAAGACGGTTCGGGGAAACAAATTGGCACTTATAAGACTGATATCTTCGGGAATAAGGTGTTTGAAGCTAATTAATATAAAATAGAAAAGGCCCCGATTTCACATCGGGGCCTTCTTTATAATTTGATAATTCTGTTCTAAACAGAGAAACTCTCTCCGCAACCGCAAGTACGACTGGCGTTAGGGTTTACAAAATTAAAGCCTTTGCCATTTAATCCGTCAGTGAAGTCTAACTCTGTACCTGCTAGATATAAAAACGATTTCATATCTAGAGCAATCTTAATTCCTCTATCTTCAAAAAATTGATCGCCTTTTTGTTCTTCGTTGTCAAAATCTAAATTATAAGACAAGCCAGAACAGCCACCGCCTTTTACAGAAACACGTAAAAAATAATCAGAACCCATTTCAGAATCCTGCATTAAGGCGTCTATTTTATCTTTTGCTTTATCTGTGATAGTAATCATAATATTTACGGTTTACGATTTTAGATTTACGATTGACCTGCATGATGCAAATCTAAAATCGTAATTCGTAAAATCTAAAATCTCTTAATGGTGTGATTTAGGTAACTCTAATGCTTCCAAACCATTTTTAACGCGATAATCGTTAATTGCAGATTTGATTGCATCTTCAGCCAATACCGAACAGTGGATTTTTACTGGGGGTAAAGCCAATTCTTCTACTAAATCCATGTTGTCAATAGCCAAAGCCTCGTCAATAGATTTACCTTTTAACCATTCTGTAGCTAAAGATGAAGAAGCGATAGCAGAACCACATCCAAAAGTTTTGAATTTAGCATCTGTAATTACGTTATCATCGTTTACTTCGATTTGCAAGCGCATTACGTCGCCGCACTCTGGAGCACCTACTAAACCAGTACCTACGTTTTTATTGTCTTTATTTAAAGTGCCAACATTTCTAGGGTTGGTATAGTGATCAATTACTTTTTCTGAATATGCCATGTCTTTATTTTTTGATTAGCTAATTAGCTAATTTGATTATTATCTAATTATTAGTGTTCTGCCCACTCAATTTTGCTCAAGTCAATTCCTTCTTTAAACATTTCCCAAAGTGGAGAAAGATCTCTCAAGTGGTTCACTGCTTTCTTAGTATTTTCTATTGCGTAATCAACTTCTTCTTCTGTAGTAAACCTACCTAAACCAAAACGTATCGAAGAGTGTGCCAAATCATCAGAAAGGCCTAAAGATTTTAAGACATAAGATGGTTCTAATGAAGCAGAAGTACAAGCAGAGCCCGAAGAAACTGCTAAATCTTTCATTGCCATCATTAAACCTTCACCCTCCACATATTTAAAAGAAATGTTAGCCACGTGTGGTAAACGGTGTTGTACGTTACCATTTACATAACTTTCTTCTAATACAGTCAAAGCGCTTTCCAATTTATCACGTAAGCCAGATAAACGTTTAGCTTCTTCGTCCATTTCTAAACGACAAAGCTCACAAGCTTTACCTAAACCAACAATACCTGGTACGTTTAAGGTTCCAGAACGCATGCCACGCTCATGGCCACCACCGTCCATTTGTGAAGTAACTTTAACTCTTGGGTTTTTTCTACGTACATATAAAGCGCCAACACCTTTTGGTCCGTACATTTTGTGCGCACTGAAAGCCATTAAGTCAATACCATCAGCATTTACGTCTACAGGAATTTTACCAACTGCCTGTGTAGCATCAGTGAAAAATAAAGCACCGTGTTTGTGTGCAATGGCGGAAATTTCTTTAATCGGTTGAATTACACCAATCTCGTTATTTCCGTACATGATGGTTACCAAGATAGTTTCTGGTGTCATTGCAGCTTCTAATTCAGCTAAATCAATTAAACCATCTTCTTTTACATTTAAATAAGTAACCTTAGCACCTTGTTTTTCTAAGTGTTTGCAAGTATCTAATACAGCTTTGTGCTCTGTAGTAGCGGTAATGATGTGATTACCTTTGTCAGCATACATTTCGAAAACACCTTTGATAGCCAAGTTATCAGCTTCAGTAGCACCAGAAGTAAAGATGATTTCTTTTTCTGTACAGCCAATCAGTTTTGCAACTTGTTCGCGGGCATAGTCTACACCTTCTTCAGCAACCCATCCAAAAGCGTGGTTACGGCTAGCTGCATTACCAAATTTGTTGGTGAAATAAGGTAACATAGCTTCCAATACTCTTGGGTCTAGAGGTGTTGTAGCGTTATTATCTAAGTAAATAGGAAGTTCCATCTAATATTTAATTTTTAAAATTTAGCTGAGCGCTTAACGCTTTTCAGCTTTTAACAACACAAAGATACGAAAAAACTTTCCGAACAATTATAGATAATGGCTATGAAGCTATAGATAAAACCTGCATTTTTACATTCCGATAACGAGAACAGTTGTGGGTTGTGATTTACGAGTTGTCTATTTAGATCCGTAACCTAATAACTCGTAACTGATAACTTTTCTTTTTAAAGACATGAACAAGATAGAACATATTGGTATTGCGGTAGCTGATTTGGGAAAAGCTACCTCGTTATATGAAAAATTGTTGGGTACAAATTGCTATAAAACCGAGCGTGTGGAAAGTGAAAACGTTGACACAGCTTTTTTCAGAACAGGCAAAAATAAGATAGAATTGTTGGCTAGCACAGCTGATGACGGTGCTATCGCTAAGTTTATTGCTAAAAAAGGAGAAGGCATACATCATATTGCTTTTGATGTGGATGATATTTATGCGGAAATGGAGCGGTTAAGGAATGAAGGTTTTAAACTGTTAAACGAAGAACCTAAAAAAGGTGCAGATAATAAGTTGATTTGCTTTGTGCATCCAAAGGGAACAAATGGGGTATTGATAGAACTTTGTCAGGAAATTAGATGAGTGGAATGTCATTAGCGAAAATGGTAGGAAAGGATTTTGAACTGCCAGAAGATATAACTGAAAACCAATTACGGGAAGTTTTAGTGAAAGCTTTTGAATATTTGGTAGAAGATGATTTTTCGAAACTGGTACAAATTCTTTACCGTGCCGATGTAGACCAAGATAAATTGAAACTACTGTTGGAAAGCGCCGAAAATTCTAGCTCAGGCGAAGTGATAGCTGATGCTTATATTACTAGGCAAAAAGCGAAACTGGAAATTTGGAATAAATATTCGAAGTCTTAAGACATTTTCCGTCATGCTGAATTTATTTCAGCATCAGTTTGATTTTTAGAAAAAAGACTTACGAAGTTTCAAAAACTTCGTAAGTCTAAAAATATATTGAAAATCAACGCAGTTAAATCTTTGAATAATATTTTGATTTAAAGATTTCTCCATTCTGCTGCGCTCTAGTCGAAATGACGGACGATACCTTACTCTTCTTCTTTCGAAAGCGCTCTTGTAGCTACTTTTCCAACGCTTAGGCCTTGTACAATAATTGAAAAAACTACAATAAAGTAAGTAATTGCCAAAATTACTGGCTTATGTGGCCCTTCATCAATGGATAGAGCCAAGGCAATAGAAACACCACCTCGTAAACCTCCCCAAACCAATACTTTAATGGTGCCTTTACTGAACTTGTTTTTGAAAGGAATTACTTTTACTGGAATATAAATCGAGATAAACCTAGCAAAAAGTACCACCACAATACTAATAGCTCCCATTACCCAGTAATTGGTGATGCTAGGAATGATCAATAGCTCGAAACCAATAAACAGGAACAAAATTGCATTCAAAATTTCATCAATCAGTTCCCAAAATTTATTCAAGTAATCTTTTGTAGTAGCTGACATGGCTGTTCTTTTGCCATAATTTCCAATCACAATACCTGCTGCAACCATGGTTAACGGACCAGAAATGTGCATTGCCCTGGCAATTAGATATCCGCCCATTACTACCGATAGGGTGATCAAAACTGACACTTTGTAATCATCGATTTTACGCATCGCATTTGATGCTCCAAGGCCTAATAACGCACCAACGATAAATCCACCAGCAGCTTCTTTGATTAATAACCAAGAGATGTTGCCAAACGAAATATCCATGTCGCTGCTTTGGGTTAACTGCAAAATCACGGCGAAAACCACAACGGCAACACCATCATTAAATAGTGATTCGCCAGCAACCTTGGTTTCCAACGACTTCTTTACTTTGGCTTCTTTTAACACGCCCATTACCGCAATAGGATCGGTGGGAGAGATCAATGCACCAAATAATAAACAATATAAAAAAGGCATCTCTAGTCCTAATAGAGGGGTAATATAAAAGACTATACCACCTACTACAAAAGTAGAAATGACCACACTTACGGTGGAGAATATTACAATCGGGCCCCGTTGTTCCTTTAGGTCTTTTAGGTTGATGTGGATAGCCCCTGCGAAGAGTAAGAAATTAAGCATGGCGCCCATCAGCACCTCGGTAAAATCTACGTCTTTTAAAAGGTTAGAAAAATGGGTGAAAGTATCGGGAAATAAATGTCCTGTAATTACGAGTATAATCGACGACAACATGGCAATAATCATAATGCCGATGGTAGAAGGTAACTTTAAATATCTAAGATTGAGATACGAAAAAAAAGAGGCGAGAACGATGAGAACGGAAAACGAATAGTATAACTCCATGAATAAAATTTAAGGGTTTTCGAAATAGGTAAGTTCGCAATATAATGATTAAGGGCTTTTTGAGCAATTTTTAAGTGGCTTTTGTTACACTAATTAAGTGTGGGATGTGGCTTTTGTTTAATTGATAAATACCACAATGGGGTATGGTGTCAAGTGAGATAAGTGTTTATATTGCAAAGCTTTAGGTTTTTTGTGCAGACATGGGCAAATGATACTTATATTTATCTGAATGAAAATGAAGATTTTTCTTGTTTTGTTTTTGCTTTATGATTTGGCTTATGCACAAAAAAGATTAGATAAAACTGAAGGTAGTCCAGCTCAGAAGCTAATTTTAGATAAAGCTTATGCGTATATGAGTAATGATCAATATGACTCAGCTCAATATTGTCTGAATAAGATCTACTCTATAGGCAGTTCTCGAAAACCTACGCGGTTTGCATATTATTTAACCACATGCCAGGCCGAAATTTACTACTATAATAATTTGCATTTATTGGGGTTGCAGGAATCGTTAAAAGGAGAAACTATCGACGAAATTTTAAAGGATAGTGTCTTGATGGCTCGTAATGTCCGTTATGGAATAATAAATATTGATAATAGTAAAGGGGGCACTATTTTCATTAAACAAGGTGAGGCTCGTGCAGTTTTTGATACAGATTTAGTTTCTGAAAGTATTCCCATGTTTTGAGGTATTTAGGTGTGGGGAAATAGTTGTCTATCTATTTGAGAGTGCTTTTGTGAAAATATTGTTTTTCTATGCTTGTAAGTGTGAAAAATTATCTTGATATTTGCACCTCTAAAATTGTAGAGTTCAAAACGAATAGAAACATTCATCAACATTGTTGCCAGCAAATTGCAAAAGTGGGGTTGGGGTTTCAAAACAAAAAGATAAATAAAAAGATGAAAAAAGATTTGCATCCATCAAGCTACAGATTCGTTGTTTTTAAAGATATGTCTAACGAATATTCTTTCTTAACTAAATCTTGTGTTGAAACTAAAGAAACAATTAAATGGGAAGATGGTAATGAGTATCCTCTTTACAAATTAGAGATTTCTCATACTTCACACCCTTTCTATACTGGTAAAATGAAGTTGGTAGATACAGCTGGTCGTATCGATAAATTCAAAAACCGTTACGCTAAAAAATAATTTTAGCTTAAAAGCATATTTTTTAAAAGTCCCGAGCTTAAGCTCGGGACTTTTTTTATTTTTGTGGCTTATGGTAATCAATCTTTTTGATGATAAATCTTGGTTTTCGCTCAGGCCTTTAACTTTTACAAGACCTGTTGCCGATTTAAGGATGGGAATTTTAACCATCGCTGAAAAATGGAGTAAGTATCTCAATGCCGATTTTGGCTATCTCACACAGGAATATCTTAGTGAAAAATACACCTTAGCTAATTCAAATCTCTTTATCAACGGTTCTATTTGTCCTGATGAAGAATTGATTGAGGCTGTAGTGAAATTGAAAGATGGTGAGGTTTTACATGCTGCCGATATTGTAGTAGCCTATTGTGCAAGTTCAATTGATAGCTATTATGAGGCTTTGAATCGGTTGGAGCGTGTAGCTTATTTATCAAGCTACGTGAAGATAGATTATCCAGAACATATTTTCGGGTTTAATGATGTAGAGCTACAAAAGGATTTCGCACTGTTAACCAAAGGAAGAACATCAGCTAGATTAAGTGGTACTAATACTATTCTAGGCGATCATATCTTTGTAGAAGAAGGTGCAACGGCAGAATGTGCTACTTTCAATACTTTACAAGGACCTATTTATTTGGGTAAGAATAGTCAGGTTTGGGAAGGCTGTCACATCAGAGGTTCATTTGCTCTATGTAATGACTCTCAAGTAAAAATGGGCGCTAAAATCTATGGCAAAACTACCATAGGGCCTTTTAGTAGGGTAGGTGGTGAGATTAACAATGCCGTAATTTGGGGCTATTCTTCAAAAGGACACGAAGGTTATTTAGGTAACTCCGTAATGGGGCAGTGGTGCAACATTGGAGCAGATAGTAACAACTCCAACTTGAAAAATAACTATGGAGAAGTACGTTTGTGGGATTACGAGAAAGAGAATTTCAGAAAAACTGGCTTACAGTTTTGTGGTTTAATTATGGCAGATCATGCTAAATGCGCTATCAATACCATGTTTAATACGGGAACGGTAGCCGGAGTAAGCGCCAATATTTTCGGTTCGGGCTTTCCACGTAATTTTATCCCAGATTTTGCTTGGGGTGGTGCACATGGATTTGATATTTATGCTTTAGATAAGATGTTGGAGACGGCTGCTCTAGTCTATGAACGTAGAGATTTGACCTTAGACGAAACTGAAAAAGAAATTATATCTCACATTTTTGAGATGACAAAAGAATATAGACACTTTTAAATTACGATTTTAGATTGACGAGTCACAACTCAAGAAACATAAAACGTACAACATAAAAACCAAAATAGAAATGAGAAAACAAATTGTTGCAGGAAACTGGAAAATGAATAACGATTACAATGAAGGCGTATCATTGTTCTCTGAAATTGTAAACATGGTAAGAGACGAGAAAAAAGGCAATCAAATTGCTGTGATCTGCTCTCCTGCTATTCATTTAAACAGCTTAGCGCAGTTGTCATCGGGTATTGTTAAAATTGGTGCACAAAATTGTCACCAAAACGAAAACGGTGCTTATACTGGCGAAATTTCTGCAAAAATGATTAAATCTACTGGTGCAGAATACGTGATTATCGGTCACTCTGAGCGTAGACAATATTTTGCGGAAAGTAACCAACTTTTGGCAGAGAAAACCATTACTGCATTGGCAAATAACTTAACACCAATTTTCTGTATTGGCGAAACATTAGATGAAAGAAATAATGGAAGTTATTTCAATGTGATCGAGACTCAATTGGAAGAAGGAGTATTTGGTTTAAGTGCTGAAGATTTTGGTAAAGTAGTGTTGGCTTACGAGCCAGTTTGGGCTATTGGTACAGGCTTAACAGCTACGCCAGAACAAGCGCAAGACATCCACGCATTTATCAGGTCTAAAGTAGAAGCTAAATATGGTGTTAATGTAGCCGACGATACTACCATTTTATATGGTGGAAGCTGCAATGCTAAAAATGCTCCTGAATTGTTTTCGCAAGCAGATATTGATGGTGGTTTAATTGGTGGCGCATCTTTGAAATCTCGTGATTTTACAGATATCGTTAAAGCATTAAACTCTTAAAACGTAAGATAACTTTAAGTGATCTCATATCATGTTGAGCTTCCCGAAGTATCGGGACGAGTTATCGAAACATTTTTATAAAGTCTTCGACAAGCTCAGGCTGACAAGAAATATAAAACAAAAAGTTTCTTAATAATTTTAATACATAGGCGGGTGAGGACACCTGCCTATAACATCCAACTAGGGTTTGGTGTCCTCACCAAACTCAATTTTTAAGTCAACAGCAGAAAATAGTAATTCTGTATGAACTTATGCCTTAAATGGTTTTTATAATATGGACTACCTAAAAGTAAGTTTTGCCTTTGGCGAAATTGAAGAATATCAGAAAGATTTGCTAATCGCAGAGTTAGCTGATATTGATTTTGAGACTTTTGAAGATACAACAACTGGCTTTGATGCTTTTGTGCAAAAAAGTTTGTTTGATCATGCTAAGCTTGACGTTGTTTTAGCTGATTATCAGTCGCTAAATGTAAAATATCAAATAGAAGAAGTGGTTTCCGAAAATTGGAATAAGGAATGGGAGAGTAATTTCAGTCCCTTAATTATTACCGATAAGTGTTACGTTAGGGCTACTTTTCACGAAGCACAACCCCAATATCAGTACGAAATCGTCATCGACCCTAAAATGTCTTTTGGAACTGGCCATCATCAAACTACTACCATGATGATGCAGTATATTTTAGAGACTGATTTTATAGGTACTTCTGTATTAGATATGGGAGCTGGTACAGCTATTTTGGGGATTTTAGCAGCAAAAAGAGGGGCGAAGGATATTGTAGCAATTGATTACGATGAAGTTTGCTATGAAAGTGCGATTGAAAATGCGAAATTAAATCATATTGATAATTTAGTATCATTGCACGGTAGTAAAGAAGCTATTCCGCAACAGACTTTTGATGTTGTTTTAGCAAATATCAATAGGAATATCCTTCTAGATCAAATAGAAACTTATGTTTCGGTGCTAAAAAAAGATGGTTTAATTTTCTTCAGTGGATTTTATGAAACTCCAGATTTGGATATCATTAAATCACATTGTGAACAATTTGGATTAATTTACCAAGGACATAAGAAAATAGATAACTGGGTTTCAGCTAAGTTTATAAAAAAATAACCCCCAGCCCCTAAAGGGGAGTATTGGGCTTGTAAGATTTGAAATTAGTTCCTCCCTTTAGGGAGGTTAGGAGGGTTTATGAAAATTCATTTGATAGCTATCGGTGGTGCTGCAATGCACAATTTAGCCATTGCTTTACATAAAAAAGGTTTTGAGGTAACTGGTTCAGACGATGTAGTCTATGAACCTTCAAAAAGCCGATTGGATAAGTACGGTTTGTTGCCCGCTAAAATGGGTTGGGACGAAAATCGTATCACTCCAGGTATCGATGCCATTATCCTTGGAATGCATGCCCGCGTAGATAATCCTGAGTTGTTAAAAGCACAAGAGCTAGGTTTGAAAATCTATTCTTACCCTGCCTATATCTACGAGCAATCGAAAGAGAAAATCAGAGTGGTTATTGGAGGAAGTCATGGGAAAACCACTATTACTTCGATGATTTTACATGTGTTGAATTACCATCAAAAAGAATTCGATTATCTAGTTGGTGCGCAATTGGCTGGTTTCGATACTATGGTGAAAATTACCGATTCTGCACCAATTATAGTGATAGAAGGAGATGAATATCTGGCATCGCCGATTGATAGAAGACCTAAATTCCATTTGTATCATGCTAATATAGCAGTGATTAGCGGTATTGCTTGGGATCATATTAATGTATTCCCAACTTTTGCTGACTATGTAGTGCAGTTTTCTAAGTTTATCGATACCATTACTCCAAACGGAAAACTCATTTATTGTGAGCTGGATGAAGAATTGAAGAAAACGGTAGAGCAGTCGACTGCTGATGTGGTGAAAATACCTTACGGAATTCCTGCTCACGAAGTGAAAGATGGGGTAAGTTATCTGTTGCCTCAACATACCGCTTTAAATGTATTTGGCGACCATAACTTGATGAACCTAAATGCGGCTAAACAAGTTTGCGCTCAGTTAGGAATTGATGAGGATGGATTTAACACTGCCATTAGTTCTTTTGCTGGTGCTGCTAAAAGATTGGAACTGATTAGTGCTATAAATCAAACCAATGTTTACAAAGATTTTGCACATTCGCCATCTAAACTAAAAGCGACTATTCACGCAGTAAAAGCTCAATTCACGGATAGAAAGCTAGTTGCTTTTATGGAACTGCATACTTTCAGTAGTTTAAATAAGGAGTTTTTAAAGGAGTATAAAGGCGCTATGAGCGACGCTGATTTAGCGATTGTGTACATCGATGCCAAAACCTTTGAACAAAAGAAAATGCAGCCGCTAACAGAACGTGATATTAAAGAAGCTTTTGAGGATGACAAGTTGTTGTACTTCGATAATGCAGAGAAGTTAGAAGTCTATTTGAAAAGCTTAAATTATCAGAGTACTAATTTGTTAATGATGAGCTCTGGTACTTATGCCGGCTTAGATTTACCGAAGTTGGCTACAGAATTGAAAACAAAATGATTTTACTTTGGCTAATCAAAGATTAATATCAGAAATAGGTGCAAACATTAAGCAACTGAGGTTGGCGCAAGCTAAGGGCCAAACGGAAGTAGCAACTGCACTAAAAATTTCTGTGGCTGCTTTGTCTAAAATTGAAAATGGACAGACCGATATTAATCTTTCTCGATTGGCCCAAATTGCTAAATATTTTGAGGTTTCGGTTAGTTCAGTTATTTCTAAAGAGATAAATACTACTGTTTCGCAAGATGTTTTAGAAGAGTTGGAACAGCTAAAACAACAACTCGCTGATAAAAATGCTGAGGTAATGAAACTTCAGAAAAAAGTAATTGATTTATACGATAAACTGGGGTTGTAGGTTTCCTTTAATCGTTGGTCATTTCTGTAAAAACGGAAGCTTAAAGGTGCAGATAGCTGATACCTTATTTGTCAGGCTGAGCTTGTCGAAGCCTTTTTATAAGAAAGAACACTTCGGCAAGCTCAGTGTGACAATATTTGTAATCCTAAAAAGCTTTCCTCAAAGTCAAATGTTTTTTGCCAAACTTAGCTCCCGTAGCTTCGTGAATAGCTAACATCTTTTCGTTAAAATCTCCAACCCAAGAAAGCTCTAGCTCGGTATATTGGTTTTTAGGCAATACGTGTTCTCCTAATTTAATAAATAAAGCAGATTCTAAGCCATGTTTTTGGAATGCTTGTTTAGTGCCCATTACAATAGCTCTCATACGTTTTACACCAACCCATCGCCTGTAGGCAAATTTTAATTTCTGTAGTAAGCCAAGTTTGCCATTGAAATCTTTAATCATTTGGTTGGCGTCAGGAATGAGTACGGTAAAAGAAGCAGGTTCTCCATTTACGTAAGCAAACCAAATGAGTTTTTCGTCCATAATTACCTCCATTTGTTTAAAGCTTTCTAGCAAAACTTCTTTTTTCATGGGAACAAAGTTTTCGAAATCTTGCCAGCCATCGTTATAAATCTCTAATAAATCGTTGATATACTTTTCAGCATTTTTCTTTTTGAAATACTCAAAAGTGTAACCAGGTTTGGTGGCTACCCAATTGGCAATTTTGGTAAACCTAGCAGGGAATGGAATGGTAAGATCTATGATATTAGTAAGCTGCTCATAGGCGGTTTCAAATCCATAAGTTTTAAATAGTTGGTGATAATAAGGTAAATGGTAATTCATGCCGTAAGAAGCAGGGATAAATCCCTCTATGAGCAAACCCCAAAAGCTATCGTTCTCTCCAAAGTTAATGGGGCCTTCCATTGCCTTCATTCCTTTTTCTATTAACCAGTTTTTGGCGGTGTCGAATAGAAAGTTAGCTGCGGCTTGGTCGTCTATGCACTCAAAAAAACCTACTCCACCAGTTGGTACCTCATAGCCATAAGCTTTTTTGTCATTTACGAAAGCAGCAATTCTACCAATAACACTATTTTGATCGTCAACTAAAATCCACCTGATGCATTGCCCGTGCTTAAAAAAAGAATTTTGATTAACATCGAATATTTTTTCAACGTCTTGATCTAAAGGTCTTATATATACTTTATCATTACTGTAAAGCTTTTCAACTATATTAAGAAACTGTTGCTGGGTTTTGCTATCGCTAACTATTATTACTTTCATGCGCTCTCTGTGAAGGGCTAAAATAACAAAAAGCCCCAAATTATGGGGCTTTTTGTTATGGTAAACTTTATGGATTGCTACTTAGTAGTCATCGTCATCATCATCGTCATAACTATCGAAAGTATCCAAGTCGTCAAGAGGCATGTCTAGATCATCTTCATCCTCATCTACATTTTTCTCATCTTGGATGTCATCTAATTCTTCATCAGATTCTTCTTTCTTAGAATTTGGCTTGCCAGCTGGCTTGTTTTGGATAGGTTTTTTTGGCGTTTTCATTACACAAAAAATAGTTAATAGTTCGAAAGTTAAATGCTCTAATTAAAGTTACAAAAATCTTTTCTAAAATAGAAGATCGCAGCGTTTGTTTTGTCTTTTAATAAGCCAAAAATAGTATAAAAACCGCTTTTAGGGAAATTTTTTGATTTTTTTTTATGGCTTTAGAGATTGCCAAAATAGATATGGTGCTAAATAAAAAAAGCGTCCTAATTATAAAATCGGGACGCTTTTAACACACAAATGAAACCTGAATTGAGATATACTTTTAGGTTAGGTTAAAATAATATCTTTTGTCAATCCTATAAGAACGTTCTCAGAACAAACAATGAATGTTTGTTTAATTTCTTATAACAAGTTTAATACAAAAAATGCGAAGGTTTACTCTTATTTAGTGAGTGGTAGTAATATTTGAGTAAACGGTATTTTATATGTTCATTGGTACGGAAATAGAGACAACAGTGCCCGATTTTCCGTTCTGTTTTATATCCAATTGTATAGCTTTTGCTTCAATCTTATTTAAAAGATTGATCCTTTCGTTGGTTAAAGACATACCTTTGCTTTCATGACCGTCTTTTTTGGTTGAAAGAGAGTTTTCTATACCTATGCCATCGTCGGAGATATCAATTATAAGTTTTTCATCGGTAGTTTCCTTGATAGTGATGATCACCGTTCCTCCATTTTCTTTAGGCATAATGCCATGCCAAATAGCATTTTCTATATACGGTTGTAATAACATGGAGGGTAAGAATGTTTCTTCCTTATCTATTTTTGGTTCTACATTTATTTCGTAATGAAATTTATCTCCAAATCTATTTTTTTCTAAGCTTAAATAGAGGTTGAGGTAGTTGAGCTCTTCTTCTAGTGATATGTAGCTCTTGGTGCAGATTTCTAAGTTTTTCCTGATTAATCTCGCAAAACCGGTAAGTACTTTATTGGCAGATGCCGTATTTTTTATATTGATGAAATGCTGTATAGAGTTCATCACATTAAAAACAAAATGCGGATTCATCATTGCTTGAAGAGCCTGCTGCTCTAGCATCAAAATTTTATTCTTCAATAAAAGCTTTTCTTGCTCTTTGTTTTTCTGCTGTTTCGTGATACGCACACCAATAAGATAGATGAAGAAACCTCCAATGATTACCAATAGCGTAATAAACCACCAGCTTTGATGAAAACGTTTTTCTAGATTTAGCTTGATTTTTACTGGTGTGCTCCAATTGCTATTCTGGCTTTTTGCACTAATCTCGAAGCTATATTCGCCAGGTTCTAATGAAGATAATTCCAGTCTGCGATTTTTTGTCTCTACCCAATTTGCATTTTCTTTTAGGCGATACCTATAAGTGATGTTTCTATTTTTAAAATCTACTGCACTAAAATTGATAATCAGATTTTGCTCGTTAGGTTTGAGTGTGAATTTGCTGTGTGTTAAGTCGAGCAGCTTTTTGTTGTTAATGATGGCGGTGATATAAACTTTAGGAGCTTGTACGTTTTGTAGGGAATGGTTGTAAGCAAAGTAAACGAGCCCATTATTGGTAGCAAAGTAGGCTGTGTCTCTATCAATATAAAGATCATTTAAATCATCTGATAATACCCCGTTTACATCATCAAAGGCGTCTATGCTAGTCTTTTTTTCTGCAATTGAAATCCTGTTGATTCCCGTATTACTAATTGCCCAAAGATATTCGCCGCGAACAAATAATTTGTTGATAATATTATTACTTAAGCCTTTTTTATGGTTTAAAATGTGGGTGATTTTGCCATTTTTAAAGACAATGATACCGTAACCGTCTGTGGCCATTGCGATGCTACCATCGTTCATTTGGCGTATATCGTTTATTCTTTTGGTTAGTAGAGGGTATTTTTCATAATGTTTGTTGAGTTTGTTGTGGTTAAACTCAGATAGACCACTGATATTGGAAAACCAAAGATTTTGTTCTTTGTCATAAAATACTCGATAAGAGCGGTCCTTAAAAAAGTCTTGTTGTTCTTTGTATCTAAACGAAGAGAATTGTAGTTCATTTCTATCGTTTATAATCACCACCCCAGACGACATGGATAGGGTTAATTTCAAAGTACTATCAATTGCAAAATTCTTTACTACAAAAACATGATTGTTGACTTCTCTTAAGAATTTAAAGTCAGCTAGAGCTGGATAGCTGCTGCTTACCGAGCCCAAGCCATAATCTGATGCGAAGAATATACGCCTGTTTTTCTTGTCTATCGCAAGTTGCTTAATGATGTTATATCTATTGGGATATGGTAGTTTAATCTCGTCGGTTCTCTTTGTTTTTAGATCAAGGATATTGATGGTGCCATTATCGCTTCCAAGCCAGAGACGATTTTTTTCATCTTTGATAATACTTTTGATAACGGTATTATTTAGTCCTTCTTCTTTGCTGATGGTATAGAGTTGATCTTTGATTTTGGGCAATTTATAAATGCCATTCTTGGTCGTAAACCATAGATTTCCTTGGTTGTCCCTGATCGTTTGGTTGACACTAACTTCAGGTAAGAATTCTTTTGCGCCATTTCCGTTGAGATTGATGCCTCTGATTCCATTGTTATTGGCGAACCACAATTTTTTTTCGCCTAATAGGATATAGCCTAAGTCTGATTTTAGCAATCTGGCATTTAGCTTTAACAGTTGTTTGGTAACACCTTTGCTTATCACATTAAGCCCCTGTTCGTTTAGGAAATAGATGTTGTCATTTACTTTGTCTATCGTCTTGTAAGAAATAGGGTAAATCTTGGTATTGGAAGGAATAAAATGACCATTTTTGAAAATGAAGTTGGAACTATTGTTTGCTGCTCTTATATCCTTTTTCTCGTCTTCGTAGATAAAAACATTCTGGTATTTATAATCAGTGCTGTTCGAAATTATTTTAGTGGTTTTTTTGCCATCCCAAATGCCAATTACATTATTGTTTGTCCCAAACCATAATTTCCCTTTGCTGTCTTCTAGAAATGAGACCACAACACCGTTAAAATTTAGGTCTTTAAGATTGATATCCGTGTTTTCGTTATAGATTTTTCCGTTAAGAAAATAGCTCAATTGGCCATTTAACGCCATAAACCAAATTCGTCCTTTACGGTCTTGCCTTAGTTGTAGAATTTGATTGTCGGGAAGGCCGTCATCAACAGTAAAGTTTTCGAAAACAGCACCATCAAACCTACTTACCCCAGCATCTGTAGCAATCCAGATAAAGCCTTTTTCGTCTTGCAGTGTATAAAAACAATTGTTACTTGGAAGTCCATCTTTGGTGGTGTAATGAGGTAGATACACTTTTTGAGCATATGTTTTCTCTTGATGGAATATCGTCAGAAGACAACTAACAAGCAATAGGAGTATATTATTTTTCACTTTGCAAATGGTTGTAAGCCTTTATTTTTTCAAAAAAATCACTGGCTCTTCTTCTAGACACAATTATACTCTCACCATTTGTTAATGACAGTACTAATCCATTTTTGTTGTTATACTCATTAACATATCTGAGGTTTACGATACTGGACTTATGTATTCTTACAAATCTCTCTTCGGGCAAAATCTCTTCATAATCTTTAAGCACTTTCGAAACGGTAATTTTTTCTCCGTTCTTTAAGTGAAATATTGAATAGTTGCTATCCGCCTCGATATGAATGATATCTTCAATATCCACTAATCGATAACCT
Source organism: Flavobacteriaceae bacterium PS02338 (assembly GCA_029959615.1). GTDB lineage: Bacteria > Bacteroidota > Bacteroidia > Sphingobacteriales > Sphingobacteriaceae > Pedobacter. The sequence goes on from JASCOD010000004.1 coordinate 93,374, forward strand.
TGTCCGTTAGGTAAGGTGAGCTTTGTAACGTTCTTTTTCTCCTTTAAATCTGTTTCTAAATTTTTAAGGTTTGAATTTCTGTCTGGTGCATTACTTAACTGCTGATATTTGGTTGCTTTTTTTACAGCTTCTACTAATTCTTCTATATCTATTGGTTTGAGTAGATAATCTATAGCATTTGCTTTAATCGCTTTTAGTGCGTATTGGTCGTAAGCAGTGGTGAAAATTACGGTTGCATTGGCTTCTTGTGCTTGCGGAATTAATGAAAAACCATTTTCTCCCGGCATAGCAATATCTAAGAAAATTAAGTCAATGTCATGATTTTGCAGCAGCCCTCTAGCTTCGGTAACTGATTTAGCAATGCCGCAAATATTCACATTGGGACAGTTTTCCTGTAACAAAAAATACAATGAAGAACGTGCAAATTCTTCATCATCAACAATTATTGTATTTAGTGTTGTCATAGCTTAGTGTGGCTCAATTTATCAAAAAATAGAAGCAATAGGAAATATTTCTGCTTTTGTAAAATCCAATTTTTTGTAATTCTCGTAAGTGTCTATAACCAACCTTTTAATTAAACCCTTAAAAACGTGTTATGGAAAATTTAAAAGCGAACCAAAATACATCGTCTAATGAAACCGATATTTTTGACGCAAGATTGCAAAGAAGAGCTTTTCTTCAGTATGCCGGAGCAGGTGCTGCAGTCGTAGCTTTAGTTGCCGCAGGCTGTAAAAAGGACAGACCAGTAAATACCAATTTCGGTGCCACACTTGATTTTAAAGATGATACTGGCGTACTTAATTACGCTTATGCATTAGAACAGCTAGAGGCTGCATTTTATATCAAGGTAGCTTCTGCACCACCGTCAGGATTTACACCAGCTCAAAAAAATTATTTTCAGGATGTACAGTATCATGAGATTGCACACAGGGAGTTTTTTAAAAAGGCTTTAGGTACAGCTTCTATAGGAAGCTTAGAAGTTGATTTCTCTTCGATAGATTTTACTAGTGCTTCGAGTGTATTAGGTGCAGCAAAAACTTTCGAAGATTTAGGCGTTGCGGCATATAATGGTGCGGGTGCTAGATTAAAAACTACTGCAAATTTGGTTATCGCGGGGCAAATTGTTTCAGTAGAAGCTCGCCATGCAGCTTGGGTAAGAGAGCAACTTACGCCTGGAAGCTTCGCAGACTTAAATAGTTTGACTGGTCTTGGTTCAAGCAATGCGGGAGGATTAGATGGTGCCCTAAGCCCAGACAAAGTTTTGGCTGCAGCTAAACCATTTATCAAAACCAAAATTAACATCATTAATCTTTAACCCTTAAACTCAGCAATCATGAATATTGTAAATATATTAGAAGAAATAGAAAAAGTTGATGGCGAAATCTATGAGAGATTAAATCCACGTCGTCAAGCGATGAAAGACTTTTTTAATGTGGGTAAGAAAATTTCGTTAGCGGCAATGCCTTTGGCTTTGGGTTCTATGTTTAATAAGGCTTATGGTCAAACTACATTACCAACAGCAGTGGTAGATGTGCTAAATTTTGCGCTGTCTTTAGAATATCTAGAATATCATTACTACAATCATGCTTTACTAGGTACAGATGTAACTTTTACTTATCCAGGTAACTCGAGAGCAGCTATTACGGTAATTCGCGATCATGAGAAAGCACACGTAGATTTGTTAAAAGGTGCATTGGGGGCTTCTGCTAGGGCAGAAATAACTTATGCAATGACAGATTTTACTGCAGGTGGCGCTTTTCCTGTGTATAGTAGTTATCCAACATTTTTAGCAGTAGCACAAGGCTTTGAAGATACAGGAGTAAGGGCGTATAAAGGACAGGCTGGTGCTTTAATGGTTAGTCCAGGTGTTTTACAAACGGCTTTACAAATACACAGTGTGGAGGCTCGTCATGCTGCGCATATTCGCCTAATGAGAAGTACTCCAGAAGGAGGTAGTGTTGCCGTGAAACCTTGGGTTAGTTTAGGTGCTGCCGGACAAGCTAACGATTCTGGGGTTCCAGCTCTAGATTTAGTTTATGCAGGTGAAGATTCTGTTATGCAAGCTACTATAAGCATTCCGCCATTAACTGGGGCGCCAACAGCCAACGATGGACAGAAAAAAGCGGCAGTAGAAAGTTTTGATGAGATTTTGGTAAAGGCTAAAGTAGTAGAAATTGCCAATATCTTCCTTAGAACAGGATTTAAACTTTAAATTTTTTAAAACCGAACCTCCTATACTCCCTTATTATTTGAAAAGAAACTCGCAGCTGTGTTTCCTTCAGGTAGTAGGGGATTTTTTAGGTTTGACTATTTTGTAATTCGGAAATTGTTAAGGAAAATATCTTTGTTTAGAACGCTTTGCCCATCTGGAACGACATACGATAAACTGTAATAGATACCATTAACAAAAATGATGTGCATGAAAATAGATTTTTTTTCAGCTTCATTTTTTCCTTCCGTGATATAGCTAACGTAGTTTTTATGTTGTTGTATTTTTACTTGTTCTAAGTTATAGCCCGCTAGGGTAGTTTGTAACCCACTTAAAAATTCGCTTGCAAATTCATTTGTAGTAACCAGCTTGCTAAATGCCTTTTGATCTATTTTTAAATTCTGAGCGATAAAACTATACGTTACCGTATAAATTGTGTTGGTGGTATCTTTTAGCGCAAAAGTAGTGCCTGCTGTTTTAGCGGGAGCAGTAGGGAAAGCTACTATTACACGATTGGTTATTTTTTGTTTAACCCAATTTTTTTGTGCAAAAGCAAAAACCGAATTTATGATTAGAAAACAGATGAAGATAACTCGTTTCATTGCAGTTGCAGTTTTTACTTTTGAATTTCTACTTTAAACTTAGTAAGTAATTACCTGCTCTTCCAACTCAGCCGGTAATTCTCTGTAATTATATTTTTGCCCACGTAATTGAGGCTCAAAGCCAGCTTCTTTAATAGCTGTTTGTATACCTTTCGCGGTAAAACGGTGTGGCGCACCAGCTGCAGAAACTACATTTTCCTCAATCATGATAGAACCAAAATCGTTAGCGCCAGCATGTAAACATAGTTGTGCTACGGTTTTACCCACGGTTAGCCAGCTTGCCTGAATATTTTTTACGTTTGGTAACATAATGCGACTCAAAGCAATCATTCGTACATATTCATCGCCGGTTACGTTATTGCTAATTCCACGCAAGCGTTTTAATAAAGTGCCGTCATCTTGAAAAGGCCAAGGAATAAATGCCAGGAAACCGTTGGCATCCGCAGGTTTTTCGCTTTGCACTTCACGGATCCAAACTAAATGCTCGAAACGTTCTTCAATGGTTTCTACATGACCAAACATCATCGTTGCAGAAGTGGTAATGTCTAATTGGTGACAAGCACGCATTACATCTAACCATTCTTGTCCACCACATTTACCTTTAGAAATTAATCTTCTAACCCTATCGTTTAAAATTTCTGCGCCGGCACCTGGAAGTGAATCCATGCCTGCTTCTTTCAACGTTCTTAAAACTTCAGTATGTGAAATGCCCTCAATTTTTGCAACGTGAGCAATTTCTGGTGGACCTAAAGCATGAAGCTTTAAATCTGGATAAAGTTCTTTCAGTTGCTTGAAAAGATTGGCATAAAATTCTAAACCTAAATCTGGGTGGTGTCCACCTTGTAGTAAAAGTTGGTCGCCGCCTAAACGGAAAGTTTCTTCTATTTTAACTTTGTAAGTTTCAATGTCGGTGATGTAGCTTTCGTCATGTCCAGGACGACGGAAGAAATTACAGAACTTGCAATTGGCAATACAAACATTGGTGGTATTCACATTACGGTCAATTTGCCAAGTTACCTTACCGCTTGGAACCTGTATTTTTCTTAATTCATTCGCCACGTAAGACAATTCGGCAGTGCTAGCGTTGTGATATAAAAAAAAACCTTCTTCTTTAGTTAAAAAGTCGAAGTTTAAGGCTCTTTGCAATAATTCTCCTGTATTCATGGTGTAAAGGTAAGTATAATTAGGATTACACAGATTGACGGAAAGTACAGATTAACTAATTTTAACTTCTAAATTATATTCTTACTCATTCGAAAATCAAATTCCAGCATTTATTATTGATAACAGTCCTGCAGTACGTTGCTCTCGATGAAAAATCGGTATCTGCTACCTAATTAGGTTTGCGGAACAAAAGACTGCGGTAAGGTTAAATTGTATTAGTTATGCGCCAAGTTTGGAAGTTTTGTGCACAGGTTTAAGTAAAATAAACCCAATAGCAGCGGCAGCGCCCGACGTGTAACGAGGGCCTATAGCGAATAGTGGGATTACAAAATCGATGAAATACCGACAAGTATTTTCAAAAAAGTATAATCAGTTTTATTACACAAATTAGGTTTCCATATTTACAATTTCCCAACAATTTAACAATTCGGCAATTAAGCAATTAAACTATCTTTGCAGCCTATGATAAATTTTAATCGTTTTACATTGGCTAATGGTCTAAAAGTTTTGGTTCATGAAGACCAAACTACACCAATGGCTGTTTTAAATATACTTTATGATGTTGGTGCGAGAGACGAGGAGGAGGGGAAAACGGGTTTTGCTCATTTGTTTGAGCATCTGATGTTTGGTGGTTCTATTAACATCCCTAGTTATGACGAACCTCTGCAGCGTGTGGGTGGAGAAAATAATGCTTTCACCAGCAACGATATCACCAATTACTATATTACTTTGCCGGCAGCAAATATCGAAACTGCATTTTGGTTAGAAAGTGATAGGATGCTGAGCTTGGCTTTTTCCGAAAAGAGTTTAGAAACGCAACGGAATGTGGTTTGTGAGGAATTCAAACAACGTTATCTGAATCAGCCTTATGGCGATGTTTGGTTAAAGTTGCGCCCTTTAGCCTACGAAAAACATTCGTATCGTTGGGCAACTATTGGGCAAGATTTAGCACAAATTGAAAATGCAAAAATGGAAGATGTGAAAGCATTTTTCAAAAAACACTATAACCCGCAAAATGCCATTTTGGTAATTGGTGGTAACATTAAAACAGAAGAGGTAAAGGAGTTGGCGGAGAAATGGTTTGGAACAATTCCGGCAGGAGATAAGTATTTGCGAGATTTGCCAAAGGAACCTGAACAAACAGCTGCAAGAAGTTTAACTGTAAACGCCGATGTGCCTTTAAATGCTATTTACATGGCTTTTAAAATGCCTGCAAGGTTAGATGACAACTATCAGGTTTTTGATTTACTTTCTGATATTCTATCACAAGGACAGTCATCTCGTCTGTTTAACAGTTTGTTAAAAGAGCAGAAGTTATTTAGCGAAATCAATGCTTACATTACCAGTAGTTTAGATGAAGGTTTGTTTATTATTGACGGTAAGTTAGTGGAAGGTGTGACAATGGAGCAAGCAGAAAATGCTATTTGGGCTGAACTGAATAAGGTAGTTTCTGAGTTGGTAAGTGAAAACGAGCTTACGAAAGTGAAAAACAAATCGGAATCGATTATGGTATTTGCTGAAATGAGCTTGTTAGACAAAGCGATGAATTTAGCTTATTATGAACTTTTGGGCGATGCTGATTTGTTAAATATAGAAATCAATAAATATTTGAGTATTACAGCAACGCAAATTCAAGAAGTTGCACAAGAGACTTTTAAGAAAGAGAAATCATCAACCTTATACTATTTAGCCAATGCTTAACAGAACAGTCGCTCCTGCATTTAAGCAGGTAAATGATATCAATTTTATTAAACCCACGGCAAAACAACTGAAAAATGGTTTGCCTGTTTACATTGTTAATGCAGGCGAACAAGAGCTAGTGCGTATCGAATTTATTTTCGAAAACGTAAACTGGAATGTGCAGAAACCTCTTCAAGCTATTGCGGTGAATGGTTTAATTAACAGTGGTACGAAAACATTAACCGCCAAAGAAATTGCCGAAAAAGTAGATTACTACGGTGCTTTTCTGCAAACAGAGTACAGTGCCGATACGACTACTATTACACTTTATTCGTTAACTAAGCATTTGCCATCAGTTTTGCCAATTTTGTGGTCGGTATTAAATGAAAGTACTTTCCCTCAACACGAACTAGATATTTACAAGCAAAACCAAAAGCAGAAATTACAGGTAAGCCTTCAGAAGAACGATTTTTTAGCTCGTAAGAACTTTGCCCATGCCATTTTTGGTCAAACGCCTTATGGCTCTGATATCAGTTTGACAGATTATGATCAATTGCAGCAAAGTGATTTGACTACTTATTTTCAGACAGCTTTTCAACCTAAAAACTGTACCATTATTATAGCTGGTAAATTTTTAGATAAAGATTTTGACGTGTTAGATGGTATTTTTGGCGGTGACTGGGAAAACGTTGGAACTGCTGTTAAAAACAGTTTTCAGTTTGAAGCACAGCAAGGTAGAGATGTATATATCGAAAAACCTGAGGCATTGCAATCGGCTATCAGAATGGGTAATTTGAGTATCAACCGTACTCATGCAGATTTCCCTTCTTTGCAAATTCTCAATTGTGTTTTTGGAGGATATTTCGGTTCTCGCTTAATGGCAAATATTAGGGAAGATAAAGGTTATACGTACGGAATTGGTTCGGGGATTGCCTCACTAAAGCATGCAGGATATTTCTTTCTAGCTACAGAAGTGGGTGCTGATGTTTGTGCAAGTGCGTTAACGGAAATCGAAAAAGAAATCAATACTTTGAGAACTGATTTGATTGTTGATGAGGAACTCGATTTAGTAAAAAACTATATGCTGGGTTCACTTTTGGGTAGCTTAGAGAATGCTTTTTCTCATGCTGATAAATTCAAGAACATTCATTTTGCTGGATTAGATTACAGTTATTACGATAACTATACGCGTACTGTAAAAAATGTAACTGCCGAGTACTTAAAGGTTATTGCAAATCAATATTTAGATTGGAATGCGATGACTAGGGTAGTGGTTGGTAAGAAGTAAAACAAGAAATCCCCGATTAAAAAGATCGGGGGTTTTTTATGTCATCTATATTTTTGTTAAAACAGCCTTTAGTTTGTCTGCTTGATAGATTTTTTTGTAGAAATCTACATATTCATTGTATTTTTCAGGCGGATATTTGCTGTTGTTCATTGTTTGAGTTCGAACATAGGTAATGGTATTATCTTTTACCAAGAACTTGGCTGTATAAGTTCCAAATTCAGAACTAATGTCGATATCCTTTGGCATAAACTCTACAGTATAACCTTTCGGTAAAGTAAAACTGATTTCGTCTTGGTCGTTATAGCTATAAGGTACTGCGAAATGAGTTTTTCTGTTTAAAACTTTTACTGGTGCACTTTCCTTTCTGTTGGTTTGGTTTAAGGTAAGGAATAATTTCTCTCCACCTTTAGTAAATAACTGATTGGTTTTGAAATTGATTTCATCAGTCATTATAGGTAAAGTTTTATCGGCTTGTTCGACTTTAAAATCTATTAATTCTGCACCAGGAATATCATTGTTACTAATAATGGATTTACGTTGTTCGATGGGTTCCTTTAATAATAGGCTAAAGTGATCTTCGAATTGAGCATTGCCATAATTTGTTTTGATAGCTATACTTGCTACTCCGTTATCTTCAATGTCTATTTTGGTTTTTCTAATCTGATAATTGTCTTTAGCATTATAACTATTGGTACGTACCACTTGGCCGCCATTTTCGGTAATCAATAAAACATCTCTATCCGAGTTCCCGTAGCCAATAAATCCCATTGGTTTATATTGACTTGTACACTCTAGAAATAAGGTGTCATTTTTTTGAGGTACGCACAAAATCATGTGGTTAGATTGCCTGTTGCTCGAAAAACTCCTGTTTAAACTAGGCATATCGTTGCCAATTAAAACCAAATTGGAGTGAATGCCGGCTTCATTTAACAGCGCTTTCATATAGTTAGACAAGGCTTTGCAATCGCCATAATTTACTTGAGCAACCTTTTCTGCTAAAATGGGTTTGAAACCTCCAATACCTAATTGGATACTTACATATCTTGTATTTTGCTGTAAATAATTGTAAAGAATTCGGATTTTGTCTTTTGTAGTTTTAGCATCCTTTGTAAGTGATTGCACTTTTGCTTTTAATGTTTCGGGAAGAACGTTTCCTCCTTCGTTCAGTTTATGGAACCACATTCCAAAATCTTTCCAGTTGTTCAGGCTCCCTTTCGTTCCGTCAAATTCAAAATCGTTTGAAGAAGCTAAAACCCAGTTGGTAACGTCTTTTAGTCCACTACTCAAAGGTTCGCTAATAATGGCTGGTTGATTTTTACTTTTCCAAGTATACTGTGTTCTGTCTCCAATTTTAACAGAATCTGTTTTCAGATTAGGATTGGTAATATATCGAAATGTAACTCCCTTAGCAGTCTGGATAGTATAAGTAGATTGTTCGACCGAAACTTCAAAATTGTCTACATCTTGCCAAGATGGATAATCTAGTATTCCTTTTAGATCTTGCGAATAGCTATACTCAATCGTATATGGATAAGTAGTACTATTAAACTTTAAATATTTTAGACGATTATCGCTATAAATAGAAAAACCATCAGAAGCACTTTCATCTCTTATATCTGCCGATTTGTAGTCTCTTACCTTTTTGCCATTTGCATCGTATAATGCGGCTTTGATGTTATATAAGTTAGAAAACTTATCATAGCCCTTAACCATTTTGGCATGCTCGTCGCCTGCTTTGCTTAAAATAGTGATGGCAATTTTATAGTTGAGCTGAGCTGTGCCAATGCTTTTTGCGTCGAAAAACTGTTCTTCGTTTCTTATCACAGCTACTGCATCCTGTTTCAGCTGATCGGGTATTTTGCTTACATCATAATTGTTCTGCGACCAGGCAAATGGAGATACAAAAACAATTAGGAGTGTTAAATAGATTATTTTTTTCATATTAAGATTTTTTCTTGAACACAATTTGTTCAGCTTGCTTTTCTACAATTAACTTGAAGAGTTCTTTGATATCAAAGTATTCTTGCGGTGAGAAAACACTTTTATTAATCTCTATTACACTTCTCACTAACACTGTTTTTTCTTGAGATAAAAAGCTAATGCTGAAAGAGCCTTTGTTCTCTGGGAGTTTGAAAATGCCGCCTTTAGGTAGTTTATCAATTTCGTAATCGTCAGGGAAGTTGATGGTAGCTCTAATGCTTTCTTTCACCGGATAACCGAAATCTACAGGGAAACTTCTAGATTCGTGCTTTAGAAAATTTTCTTTAGTGCGTTCGTAAAGTAATGGGTTAAGGTAAACTAAATTACCTGCTTCTTCAACATTGTCTTCTATGGTAACAGTAAGTTCTTCATTTAGCAATTCTTCAAAATTATTCAAGTTATTGATTTTGTAGCTGTCTATTTCTAATCCTTGTTTGTCTTTCTTGAGATTTTTAATGAACTCTGTTTCATTTGCATTAGAACGATACCTGTTTCTTAAAGAAAGTGCTCCATAACCTTTGTAGTACTGAATCATTGTGCCCTTTAGCTTGTTTTCCTTGTCAAGGGTTAAACTATAGTTGTAAATTTTTTCATCATTAAAAGTGGGTTCCAAAACAATCCAAGCACCAGTTTGAGATTTTAAATCAATTGAAAAACCTTGATGGTTTAAGCTTTGGTAAGAAATCATACCTAAAAAATGATCGTTATTAGTCGCGTCCATAATAATGTCTTTTCCACCTATTTTTGCACTAACTAAAACACTGTTGAATTTAGAAATGATTGGATTCCCAGGGTGGGCTCCATTCTTCCGAGTACTGATTAAAACTGGATTTGCATCTATCTTAGCTTCTTTAAGGAAGATTAATAGCAAAAGGTTGATATCCGCGGATGATCCGACTTTTTTATCAAGAATTGTTTTTGGGTTTGTTTCGCTACTGTAACGACGATAGGTTTCATTCCATTTTATGTTAGTTTTTACATAATTGTAAATCAAATTTGCAATTTTTAAAGTATCCGTTTCTGTTTTGATAATTGTAGGAAGCAAGGTCTTAGCAACAGCATTTCTCTTTACAAAAAGACCAAAGTTTTCGTCTTCGGCTAAGCCTTTAATGATTTTTGGCCAAGTTCCATTATAATCTCTATATACATCATTTGGATAACGGGTGGCCATTAACTCAAATTCAATAGAAGAAATATAATCATCCATCGTAGTGATAAATGGTTCTTCTTTCATCGCTGGCATGTTTTCAGCCGTGTATTGATTGTAAAGCGCAGTTGAATTAACACCAGTCACATAATGGGCATTGATATTTTCTCTTTTGGTTTGTATGTTGTAATAACCTGTAAAAGATGGTTTATAAATCAGATATTCTGGTATTTTTACATTATACTCTGTGTATAATGTGGGTATACTGCTTTGGAAAGACCAACCACGTAAATTGAAAGTAAAAGGTGACCGTATAGCGTATTTGTACTCTATAACTGAACCTTCTTTAATATTTGCTAAGGTGTACTTTTTGATTTGATAATTCTTGTTGAATTCTTCAGTAAACTTAGCGTCTTTGCCTAACTTAGTGATCACAATCTTGCCATCTTCCATATTATAAGTTGCAGCTTCCATTCTTGAAACGTCTTCTTTGGCACTATTGGATCCTCTATATAATGCAATTTGGAAATCTGCCAAGTCGTAGGCATTTTTGTTGATTATTTTATACCTAACGTGTTGTTCAAATACGAATTCAAACCCATTTCGGTCATTGTATTCAAAATAGCAGTCGCCAACATCAAATATTTTAACGGCAGCTGCGGCCGAATCTTGACCAAATGGCTTAGCATTAAAATCTTCTGGAGTTATTTTTCCAAATTTGAATTCTTTTTTTTGCGCATAGGCACTCAGGGATAGGCATAGAAAGCCTATAAGGTAGATTGAGCGTTTAATTTTCATAGTTTTTCTTTAATAGCGCAATGATAATAAAGAAAATCCGCAGAAAAAATTAAAAGTAAAAGATTTTATTGCTCTTTTAATAGCGTTACTTTCCCATCCATCGTGCTTACCAGTAGAGTTTTATCGTCAATTACCTTGAAAGTGTTTATCATCGAGTTATCCACTTTATGAGCCCATAAAGTTTTTTGATTTTTAGGACTAATACAGTAAATGGTTCCATTTTTGGTTCCAAAGAATAGCTTGCCATTTTTTTCTATAAGGTCTGATGGTGTGTGTTCATATCCGTAACCCGCGTTATATTTCCAATCGATACCCTCTTTATCACGAGTGGTTTTATAAGCAACAATTTCGTCTTGCATGGTTTTGCCATAAACTAAAGTGCTATCAGTAGACAAACCGATAGATTCTCGAACTTTGGCTTCGCTATTTCTCCATAAAGTTTGTCCCGTAGTTGCATTTATAGCACTTAATACCCTATCTGGAGCTGCAATGTAAATGGTATTGTTTACTGCAACAGGTGTTACCATTGCGGGAGAAAACATACGATTTATACTTCCGTTGTTCCATTTCCAGAGGAGAGAACCCGTATTAATATCTAGCGCATACAGATGACGGCCCCAGGAACCGAAAATAATTTTACTTTGATAAATTAGCGGTTTGCCAACAATGGTGCCTTCAACTTCTGTAAATTGCCATTTCAGCTTTCCGGTTTTTACATCAAGTGCTTTAAAGGTATTATCACTAGCACCTATAAAAACTGTTTGGTCTTGAATAACAGGAGAACCCAATACAGATTTGTTTGCTGTCGACTTCCAAACCATTTTTCCTGTATTTACGGTAAGAGCATATACATTATTGTCACCCGATCCAAAAATTACTAAGCCATTTTTAATGATAGGGGAAGAATAAATTGCTCCCTGAGTTTGGTAAGTCCAAATAGGTTTGCCAGTTTTTCTATTCAAAGCTTCTATTAAGCCGATGCTATTTCCGAAAATAACTAATTCATTATTGTAGGTAGGAGTGTTTACTACATTGGCATTAGAGTGGTAAGTCCAGGCTGCTTTTACGTTACTATATTTTTGGTTGATAGCAAAATCGGGTCTTTCGTAGGTTTTGTTATCATTAATAAAAGTTTTCAATGCAATTTTTCTCCATGCCTGTTGGATTTGCTCCGTAGGTTTTTTGGTAGCAAAGTACACGGTGTCTTTGTTCATCATCACGATGTTGTAACCTCCAATACTGTCTTTGGCCCTCAGGTTTGATCGGCCCATAGTACCTTCTACACCTTCAAAGTTGTAAGCTTTATTTTGATGGCCATGTCCACAAATTGCGTATTGAATATTTTTCTTCTTCAATCTATCAATTGCTTCGTACCAATTATCTAAACTGTTATCTAGAGGATAATGATTGATGTAAATAATCGGCATATTCTTAGGTGTCTTATTCAGTACACTATCCATCCAAACAGTAGCGTCACGGGGAATATGACCATCGCTCATACGAACATAAGGCCCAGAAGCGCAGGCTATAAAGCGGAAGCCATGATGGTCGAAAGTGAACTTGTCGTATCCAAATTCTTTAATGAAAGAAACACCTCCAGATTCGGACCAGCCTGTATCATGATTGCCAGGAATAACATAGAATTTTTTATTTAAGCCAGATAATATTTCTTTAGCTAATTTCAATTCCTCATTGGTGCCCATTTCAGTGACATCTCCAGTTATCAATACAAAGTCGATATCTGCTTGAGCATTGATGTCTGCAACCGTTCTTCGCAAATCTTCCTCGCCTGTGGCGGTGCCGACATGGGTATCGGTTACAAAAGCGTATTTGAAATTCTGTGCGTAGCCGAAATTGACAATCAATAGTAAGATTGCAGTAATGAAATTTCTCATCGAATAATTATTCCTAAATAGTCGGAATGAAGTTAGGATAAATATTTTTCGTAGAAAAATTCTAAAGAAATTTTGACGTATAAGATTAGATTTTCCATTTTTTAGTTTTAAAAGGTTATTTGTTTAGGTTAAGTTCGCTGACGGTATGCTATCTATAGCATCTATTTTCTACTATATAAATGATTTTGTGATTTGTTACCTGTTTTTATTGATTTTTTAGGTCTTAATTGTAAGTTGTGTATACTAGAGTGGGTTTGCCGTTTTCGCATTTTACAGATTTGGGAGGCATTTGATACATACAATCTGAAATTATCTGCCATTTCTTGTTGTATTCTTTCTGTAGATTAGTGTATTCGTTAACCCATTCCTCAAGCTCATTTACGTTGATACTCGTGCTATAGCCAATATAACCTGTCGGCCCTCCACATCCTTTCGCACCAATAGCGAGAAATCTTAATTCATAGTTGGTATTGTCACTACAAACACTACTTTCGGCCAAGTTCTTAATCTTAGCGAGAAGCTGTTCTAACTTTTGTTCGTCTTTGTTTTTGCTGTTCTTTTTATCGCAACCTATAATTAAGAAGACACTAAATAAGAACAAGGAAGTCAAATATAATTTTGATTGGTTCATTGTCTAAGTTTTGTAGCCCATACGAAGCTGTTTTAGAAAACGCTACGTATTTATGAAAATAGTTGCAATAACCAGATGAAAAACAACAATAGCTTTACCTAAATATAACAATCTACATTTCATTTTAACGGGAAATATTGTATCTTTGCCCCGCAAATAAGAACTACTAATTTATTTGCTATGCAACTCGATCCCCAAAAATTTATTGCTTTAGGTTTAACATACGACGACGTTTTGTTAGTGCCTGCATATTCAGAGGTTTTGCCCCGTGACGTAAATACCAGCACTTTCTTAACCAAGAAAATTAAGCTAAATGTGCCTTTGGTTTCGGCCGCTATGGATACCGTAACCGAAGCTGAGTTGGCTATTGCCATTGCTCAAAATGGAGGTGTCGGTATGTTGCATAAAAATATGAATATCGATAGGCAAGCGGAAGAAGTACGTAAGGTTAAACGTTCGGAAAGTGGCATGATTCAAGATCCGGTAACTTTACTGGAGACTTCGGTAGTAGCAGATGCTTTTAAAATTATGAAAGAACATAAAATTGGTGGTATTCCAGTTGTAAGCGCAGACAATAAATTGGTAGGTATTATTACCAATAGAGATTTACGTTTTCAAAAGGATATGGCCAAGCCAATTGCACAAGTAATGACCAAAGAAAACCTGATTACTGCACCAGAAGGAACAACTTTAAAACAGGCTGAAGAAATTCTTCAGGATCATAAAATAGAAAAATTACCAGTAGTAAGTAGTGATGGCTTTTTAAGCGGCTTAATTACTTTCAAGGATATTCAAAAAGTAAAGCATTATCCAAATGCTTGTAAAGACGAACGTGGTCGTTTACGTGTAGGCGCTGCGGTTGGTGTTACAGCAGATACCATTCAGCGTGTAGATGCTTTGGTAAATGCTGGTGTCGATGTAATTACTATTGATACTGCTCACGGTCATTCGAAAGGTGTGGTAGATAAGTTGAAGGAAGTGAAAGCGAAATATCCAGAGCTTCAGGTGATTGTAGGTAACATAGCTACAGGTGCGGCAGCTAAGTTTTTGGCAGATGCGGGTGCCGATGCTGTAAAAGTGGGTATTGGTCCGGGTTCAATTTGTACTACAAGAATTATTGCAGGGGTAGGTGTGCCTCAGTTGTATGCTGTTTTCGAATGTGCAAAGGCTTTAAGAGGTACGGGAGTTCCTGTAATTGCCGATGGTGGTATTAAGCATACTGGTGATATCGCAAAGGCAATTGCTGCTGGAGCAAGTACGGTAATGGCGGGTTCATTATTTGCCGGAGTAGAGGAGAGCCCAGGTGAAACTATCATTTACGAAGGACGTAAGTTTAAATCTTATCGTGGTATGGGTTCTATCGAAGCGATGGAACAAGGTTCTAAAGACCGTTATTTCCAAGATGTAGAAGACGATATCAAGAAATTAGTACCAGAAGGAATTGTAGGTCGTGTGCCATATAAAGGAACTTTGGCAGAAGTAATGTACCAATACATTGGAGGTTTACGTGCCAGTATGGGCTACTGCGGGGCCGCCAGCATTGAAAAATTGCAGGAAGCACAATTTGTACAAATTACTGCGGCGGGTATGCGTGAAAGTCACCCGCATGATATTACCATTACCAAAGAAGCACCAAATTATACAAGTAAGTAATTAATAGTTGGTCAGTTTGTAAAAGAACGAGTAGCTTAACAATAAAAAAGCCGTTGTCGAAATTCAAGACAACGGCTTTTTTTATGATTGGTGCAATTTTACAACTCATTTTGCTTTACAAGTGGATTACGTTGTATTTCCAGATCAGGAATTACGAATTGCCACTCTTTTGCGCCAGCAGCGAAAAATCTACTAGCTTCGCCTACGGCTTTTTCTTCATACATATTAAAGTTAGAGGCCAGAGGATCTAAGTTGGTAGGATTAGCATTGTGTTTCCAATTATTAGCTGAACCACCTTGATTGTAACCTGCTCTAGGAGCTGGACCTCTATCTAAATTCATATTTAAACGTTTTAAATCTAGGAAACGGAAACCTTCTCCCCAAAGCTCAATACGTCTTTGGAACATTACTTCTTCCGCAAGATCATCACCACTTTTTGTGCTTAAAACATAAGCAGGGTCACGATCTTTTGCTACTACAAATAGAGCGTTACGGGCTTTAACATCTTCTTGGCCACTTCTAGCGTAACCTTCCGCCATAATTAAATACATTTCTGGGAGACGAACGAAAGGTAAATCGGCTGTAAGAATGGCGCCATTGTAAGACCCAGAGCTGCTATTTGGAAAGTCTACTATAAATTTTTGGCTCATCCATTTAAATGCATTTCCTGCAGGAGGAATTACTAACCCTGCATGGCCTACTACATTCTCTACCCAAAGCTGTTTTCTGATGTCTGTACTTGGAATTCTTTGGTACAACAGGTTGTAGATAGCCCTAGGCGTATTCTTATTGTAGGAAATGTTGGTGTTAGAAATATAACTGTAGAAATTAAATAGCGTAGCTGTTTCAAGTTGTGGCTGTGCTATTTTTGCCCAAATCCATTCTTTGTTTGTCGCATCTGTAAAACGTCCTTGCTTGTAATCAAAGCATGTTTTGTCCATTTGTGCACCAGAATTATCTACTACTAACTTAGCCATTTCTGCAGCTTCTAACCATTTACCTTGGGTAAGTAATACACGGGCTTTAATGGCTCTTGCCACATGTACATTAATGTGCATTTTGGTAGAACGCTGAAATTTTACATTAGATAATAAGCGTATAGCTTCGTCCAAATCACTATTGATAGCGGCATAGCTTTCTTCTACTGTAGATCTCGCTTTGGCGTCAGTGGAAGGTTCTGTTCTTAGTACAATGCCTAACTGAGTGTTATTCCCTGCACGATCGTAACGTTTGCCATAAAGTTGTACAGCACAGAAATGAGAAAATGCTCTATAAAATATGGCCTGCCCTTTGATGTAATCTCTTTCCTCTTGAGGACCTTCTGCTCCGTCTATATTCTCTATAACCATATTGGCATTGGCAATAATTCTATAGATGTATTCGTAAATATGACGAGGATACTGATTAGTTGGCTGTCTATGGCGGGTCCAATCTGTTTCTGTACGGAATTGTGCATTAGATTTAGTGTAAACCAGATCTTCACCCAAAAAATCCATGTACAGCATATAATATTGATAACCCATTTTAGGCGCAAAATCACCTTTTTCGTACATTAATCGATGGATTCCGTTAATGGCCATCAAGGCTGTTTTGGTATCCTTAAACATTATCGACTGGTCTACGGCACTGGTGGATTTTGTCTCAAATAATTCATCTTTGCAAGATATCGCTGTCACCGCGATAAATCCGCATATTAATAAAAAAATCTTCTTCATGGTCAATAGATTAAAAAGTTAAGGATAAACCAAAAGATGCGATAGTAGAAGGAGGATATACATCATCGTTACCAATGTAACCTGATTGGAAGTTCCTTCTCGGATATACTCCTTTTCTAGCTGTGGCTAACCAAGCATTATTTGCTGAAAAGTAAATAAGAGCATTTGATATGTTTTTGCTTTTCAAAAAGCTTTTAGGTACGTTGTAAGATAAATTTATATTGGTTAACTCTAACATGTTAGATGATACTAACCATCGGGTAGAGTTTGCTGCTTCGATATTTACTACATTGGTACCAGAGGTTACTCTAGCTATGTCGGTAATATCGCCAGGGTTACGCCATCTTTTAAGAAGATCTTTGTGCTGGCTACCGTAAGTTAATGAACCTACCATGAAAGATCTATAGCCTCCGTCATAGAATTTACTGCCTAATTGATAGTAGAAATTAAGTCTCAAATTAAAGTTTTTCCAAGATACGTCAGTTCCAAAACCGCCAGTTAATTTGGGCATTGCGCTCCCAGTATAGCCATATAGGCTTTTTTCCACATTTTCTGTGTACTGTACGCCGTCTATTTCTTTCAACTCTGTAGGCGTAAATGTAAATCTGTCAAGGTCGGCTCTAAAAAGGTTAAAGCCAGTTTCAGGGTTTACACCGTACCACTCTCTTAACCAGAAATCATATCTTGAATGCCCTGCTTCAATTTTATAGATCGAACTAGTGTATGGGTCTACTGGTAGAGAAGTGATTTTATTTTTGATGTAAGTAGAATTTACATTAAAGCCTATAGTCCAATCATTTGTTTTTAAAACTTGTCCATTTAGCGTTACTTCTACACCTCTATTATACATTGTTCCTGCATTTTTGTCAATTGTTCCTATTCCGCTAGAAATTGCCTGAGGAACGCTGAATAACAAATTGCTTGATACACGATTGAAATATTCTACCGAACCATTTAAGCGGTTGCCGAATAAAGCAAATTCAGCTGCAACGTCAAAACTTTTAGAAGTTTCCCAAGTTAAATCTCGGTTTCCTAAGCTAGATTGTACATATCCTGGTTCGCCATTATTACTAGGGGTATAAACTGCTCTCCACGGATAGTATTCATTCAAATCATCATTACCCACTACGCCATACGAAGTTCTTAATTTTAACTGGTTAACAAATTTTACATTGCTCATAAAACTTTCTTTGTGAATACCCCAACCTGCGCCTACCGACCAAAAATTACCCCAACGTACACTTTGATAAAAACGAGAAGAACGATCTCTTCTAAAGGATGCCGATGCGAAGTATTTCTCATCATAATCATAATTCATTCTAGATAGATAACCCTCTACACGATAATTATGGGTGTATGAGAGAGGATTTGCAACGATTTCTGCAAAATTTGCATACTCAAAATTGTCGCCTATAATGGTTTGGTTTTTCATAGAAGTAGTAAGCAACCAGTATTGTAATTGATAACTTTCATGTCCGGCAAGAACATCAAAATGGTGTTTGCCGAATTTCTTACTATAGTTTAATAGTTGTTGGAATGTCCACGTTGTAGTATTAGAACTGTTTTGCGCCGATGAACCTGCCGTACCTAATTGCGGATATGCAAATCCTCCATTCCAGCTACGAAACATATTAGAGCCTAATGTGCCATTCGCTGTGAATTTTAAGCCTTCTAAAAGGGTTACATCTGCATATCCTGTAAGGTTTATCGTTTGGCGTAAAAGCCCTCTGTAATTATCATGAACCTGAAACGGATGGTTACTACCTGAATAAGCGTCTCTTTTCGGGATAACAATAGAACCATCTGCGGAAGTCCATCCACCCCCGAAATCAGGTATCTTATTGCCTTCCGCATCCAAGATATATTGACCAGTGGCTGGATTATGTAGATGGATTGGAAAAATATTGCCTAAATATCTGGTAGCTCTAAACGGATTAGAAATTGCGCCGCTAGTTTCTGATTGCTCACCAACCGATTTTGAATGGCCAACATTAAGATTGCTTCCCATTTTAAGCCATTTGGTTATTTGAGAATTAACATTTGCTTTTGCAGATATTCTGCTAAAACCAGAGCCAATGATAAAACCTTCTTCATTCATATAGCCTAAAGAGGTATAATAGTCTGTTTTTTCTGTTCCTCCGCTTATAGCGATAGTGCCATCGTGCCTTTTTCCCGTTTGGGTAATGCCTCCATACCAATCGGTATCATCAGCCCAGTGGTTAACGGCATTTGGGTTTAAGTTTCCATTGCTGTCGAACAATTCTGAGGCGCTCATTAAGTAAGGGTTGTAACTAAGACCAGCCAATAAGTTTGGGCCAGCCTGCGCATTAGCATTCTGTAACGTACTACCGTTTAATAACAAAGAGTTTCGATGAGATTCCCAATAAAGTTCCATGTAATCTTTATCGTTCAAACGTTCGTAATCTGTGCTTTGCCTCGATGTTAAGCCAAAGTTGTATTTTGCCACGATTACAGGTTTTCCAGATTTTCCTTTCTTGGTGTTGATAATTAAAACGCCATTTGCTCCTCTGGCACCATATAGTGCGGAAGAGGCCGCATCTTTTAAAACGGTAATACTTTCAATATCATTTGGGTTAATGCTACTAATGGAATTGTCATAATAAATACCATCTAAAATAATTATTGGGTTACTACTTGCATTCATAGAACCAAGCCCTCTAATACGAATTGTAGGTTCAGAACCAGGTTGACCGTTGGATGTGCCTATTTGTAAGCCAGGTGTTGTACCTGTTAATGCTTGGGTAACTTCTGTAGTGGGTCTGTTTTTAAAAATATCTTCGTTGATAACGGCTGCCGAGCCGGTAAAAGTACTTTTTTTAGCAGTACCATAAGCTACCACCATAACTTGGTTTAGGGTTTCTAGCTGCGGCGACATTTTTATATCAATTTTTGTACGTCCGTTAACCGAAATTTCTAGGTTTTGGAAGCCTACTGATGAAATCAATAAGATGTCATTCGCTTTTACGCCATCCAAGCGATAGTTCCCTTCATGATCTGTAGAAACACGTTTTGAAGTTCCTTTGACAGTTATATTGGTAAAAGGTATTGGATTTCCATCTTCTGCCGATACAACTTTGCCAGTAATTTGTAACTGTTGTACTTGTTTTGTAGCTGAATTAGTTGGTGTTGAACCTGATTTTGAATCGTTTGCTTGCTTTTTGTATAGTACAATTGTTTTGTCTTCTACAGAAGCTTGTAAAGGTTGATCCAAAAGAATTTTATCTAAAAAATCTAGCAGCGGCATATTATTGGCTGCTATTGAAACTGGTTTGGTTTCTTTTAAATGGAGAACATTGGCATAAACGGCATAGCCAGTTTGTTGACGGATGTTATCCAGTACAGTTGCGAAAGGCACTTTGTTGGCCTTTAGTGTTATGGTTTGGGAATAACTTGCGGCGCTTACATGGATAAATCCTGCCGTGAGAAAAATAATAACTAGTCTCAATACTCTAAATAAGTAATGCTTCATTAATTCGTTTGAGGTTAGGATAGTAAATATAATGTTTTGGTTTAGGCTCTTTGAGGAAGGTATCTATGTGTACCTCCTTGTTTTAAAGACGCAAGCTTGGCGTCTCTGATCTGGTTAGTTGGTTAGTGGTGCCTCCTTTCTACCGGTATGATGAATAACAAGTTGATAAGTATCGTTTTGGTTCAGCTTTACATGGTATTCAATACTGCTACTTTCCAAAAAACGCAGAACGGTACCAAGTTTATCTGTTTTAAAAGCATTTCCGATAAATTGATCTGCTGGAATGCCTCCTTCATATTGTACTTTAAAGTTGTACCAGCGTGCCATTTCTCTCATAATTTGATCAAATGATTTATCATCAAAAGAAAATTGCCCATATTTCCATGCAGTAGATTTAGAAACATCAACTTTATTAATCGTGGTTTCGGTTCCTCGCAAAACGGCTTGTTGGCCCGGGGTTATTTTGTTGATATGTTTAGATTTAAGGTTGACGATTTCGATTGCGCCATTTACCAAAGTTGTCTTGGTTTGTGCTTCTTCGGCATAGGCCGAAATGTTGAACTCAGTACCTAATACATTTACCGTTTGACCATTGCTGATGACTTTGAAAGGGATGTCTTTTCCAGATGAGCGCTGGTGCTGGATATCGAAATAAGCCTCGCCCTCTAATTTAACAACCCGTTCGGTTGCTGCGAATCGGGATGGATAAGTTAATTTACTATCGGCATTTAACCAAACTTGAGAGCCGTCGGGTAAAACTACTTTATAGTTACCACCAATTGGCGTTTTTAGCACAAGTGTTTCGGCGGCATTATCTTTGCTGTTTACAATAGAAGAACCATCTAGATAGGTAATGTCATTTCCTACAATAATACCCGATTGACGAGAGTTTAAGTCGATAGTACGTCCATCTTCGAGCGTTAATGTGGCTCTATTTCCTCCAGGTAGAATATCTTTAACAGTAATCACATTTTCGGAAATTGATTTAGTTTGGCGGTTTATATAAAGAAGAGCAACAACTGAGACTAATATTAGTGCCGCTGCATAAGGTATCCACCTGCGTAGCTGCGATGATAAAGATGACGGTTGTTGTATCATCGTCTGTTGTGCTACCTTATTTAAAATACGCTGCTCGCGGTCTGTTGTTTCCGCATCATTCCATAAATCCAAATAAAGACGGATATCGGCAATTAGTAGATCGTTGTGGGCAAGCCTATTCATCAATTGCTGATTTTCAGGCTTTGCATCTATCCAATGCTGTAGTTCTTCAGTTTCTTGCTTGCTGAGCGTTTCATCTAGGTGCTTCCCTAAGAGTTCGACTATATATTCTGGTTGATACACTTGCTTCGTTTTTATATGGAAACGAAATCCAGAAATAAATCTGTCCAACTAAAATAAAAAAGCTGAATCTTGTGGGGCGATCATTGTTCAATGAGGAACAACTGTGTAAGTATTAGATAAGCAAGTAGATCTTTTTTAGAAAATATTTTTCTAATGGTAGCTGTAGCTTTTTTCTTCGCAACGAACACTGCGTTAGGTGTTACGTTTAAACGGGTACAGATTTCGTCGGTATTGAGTCCTTCCAGATAGTACATTCTAAAAACATCACCCTGTCGCTGAGGAAGTCGCTCAATCTCATTTACTAATGATTTGATGAGTTCTGCATGAATTAAATGGGTAAGGGGATCTGTATCTCGTAATACTAAATCCTCTACCAACTCAACCGAAAGACTGCTTGTTCGTTGTTGTACTGATCGTAAATAATCAAGACAAGCATTTCGGGTAGTGATATACAAAAAGGATTTGATGCTGATTTCACTTTCGAAATTATCTTTACGTTGCCATAACTTGGAGAAAGTGTCTGCAACAATTTCCTCGGCTACTTCTTTACTTCGGCAGATTTTATAGGCGTAGAATGTTAAGGTATGAAGATGCTGTTTCATAAAATGCCTAAAGGCAATTTCATTTCCAGCACGGAAGTCATACATCAAATGGTTAGCCTTTGTCATGTTTAAACGAAGATACTGACTTTTTGTTTTTTTGCTATCAATTCGGCTGAAAGATTGTGTTTTACAATTAACCTACTTGATTGCTAAATGTTTGGTATTAGTTTATGCAGGTCGAGAAGTATGTACTTTGAAGCGGCGATTTTTCCTAATAAATCATATTTTTTTTAAAATAAAATTTTGGATTGTAAAAACTTTAATATATTTGTCTACTAATTCTATAGATTTTATATAAATTAAAAATTTGAACATGAAACCATCCCTGTATACGGGGTAGCTTCAGCGCAATTAAAAACCAACTAAAAAGATGAAAAAAATCCTTACTTCCATGTGTTGCTGTTGTTTAGAAAAACCATCCAGTTATTTAAAAATACCCATACAGCGAACACTTTAATATTTAATTACAATAATGAAAATCAAACTATACCAACTAAGAAATTACATTTACCTAAGTTCATTAACCATCATATTCTCTCTCTCTAGTTATGCTGCTTTTGCACAAAGCATACTTACAGGAGTTATTAAACGCAGCGACGGCTCGGCAGTTCCTCACGCCACCGTTAAAGTTAGGGGAGCAAATATTTCCACTAGCGCTAATGAAAAAGGCGAATTTCGTTTAGCCTCGGTTCCAGAGGTTCCATTTTACATCCAAGTAAGTTCAGTAGGTTTTAAACCACAAGACTTTCAAATCATCACCCTTTCTGTTACACCGATAGAGCTAGTTTTACTAGAAGCATCGCAGCTAGATCAAATTGTAGTAACATCAAGACGTCGTTCGGAGGTGTTGCAAGAAGTGCCAATTCCAATTACGGTTATCGGTGGACAAGCAGCTGAAAATGCTGGAGCTTTTAACGTAAACCGTTTAAAAGAGCTAGTGCCATCAGTTCAATTGTATGCCTCAAATGCAAGAAACACCACTTTAAATATCCGTGGCTTAGGTTCTACTTTTGGTTTAACCAATGATGGTATCGATCCTGGTGTAGGTTTTTATGTAGATGGTGTATACCATGCTCGTCCTGCAGCTACGTCAACAGATTTCATCGATATTGAACAGATAGAGGTAATTAGAGGCCCACAAGGAACTTTATTCGGGAAAAATACTACAGCTGGTGCGTTCAATATTACTACCAGAAAACCTAGTCAAGTGCCAAGCGGTAAGGTAGAGTTAAGCTTTGGTAACTATAACTTTATTCAAGCAAAAGCAACTGTTACAGGTGGTGTAGCTAAGAATTTGGCAGCAAAACTATCTGTTTCTGGTACACAACGCGATGGTACCATTTGGAACGTTCTAGAAGAACGCAGATATAGTGGACAAAACAACATAGGTGCAAAAGGACAGTTGTTGTTTACGCCAAACGAAAAGCTAGAGCTATTATTAAGTGGCGATGTTAGTATTCAACATCCGGCAGGTTATCCATTAGTGGTTGCTGGTGTAACACCAACAGAGAGAAGTGCTTTTCGCCAATATGCTACCATTGTAACTTCACCAGATAATGGTGCAGCAGGATCAGGCTTAGGGTATAAGTTACCTAAAATAGATCCTTATTCTAGAGAAATTTATACCAATACCCCATGGAGGCACAATCAATCTATTGGGGGTATCTCTTTAAATGCTGATTATAAAATTGGTGGAGGTAAGTTAACATCTACTACTGCATGGAGGTTCTGGAATTGGGATCCAACCAACGATAGGGATTTTACAGAATTCTCTGCATTGACCAAATCACAAGGTAACACGCGACACGATCAATATTCTCAAGAAATTAGATATGCTGGTGATTTGACCGAAAAATTGAGTGGCGTAGTGGGCGTTTTTGTTCTTGGTCAGAATTTACAGGGTTTAGGTCAAACTGAAGAAGTAGGAAAAGATCAATGGAGATTTGTACAAACCAGTGCAACAGGCGAGCAAAATTTATATAACACTTATCGTGATTTGTTGACTGGTTATGGTATCACTACTAATTCAACAATAAAATCATTAAGTGCAGCTGTTTTTGCACAGGTAGACTGGGAAGTTTTAGATAAGTTACACGTATTGCCGGGCATCAGGTTTACTTATGACAAAAAGGATGTAGACTATGATAGACAAACCTACGGAGGTGGAACAATTGATAGCGCAGACCCAAATGCGGCGGCTCTACGTAGATTAAAAGCTGCAGTTTATGCTAATCAAAATTTTAGTTTCAGCACAAATAACAATAACCTCTCGGGTAACCTTACCGTGTCTTATAGACCAAATGACAAGTTGAATACTTTTGCTACTTATTCTACTGGTTATAAGCCGGTAGGTGTTAACGTAGGTGGTTTGCCAACTAAAACAGATGGATCTGCAGATACGGATTTGGCAAGAGTAAAACCAGAATATGTACAGCACTATGAGTTAGGTGTAAAAACTAAACCAGCAGCGGGAGCTATATTGAATGTTACTGCTTTTAGAACAGATATCAAAGATTATCAAACACAAGTGCAATCGCCACAATTAGGTGTTAACAGAGGATATTTGGCAAATGCCGAAAAGGTAAGAGTGCAAGGTTTGGAAATTGACGGTAGCTATCAAGTAGGAAGAATTTTAACGCTGAATGCAGCGGCATCTTATTTAGATGGTAAGTATGTGAGTTTTACTAACGCACCACTTCCGTTAGAAGAAACTGGGCATACAGAGACAGTAAACGGTGTGCCAAATACTCAAGTAGCATTTAAAGATGCTTCTGGAGGTCGTTTGCCAGGTATATCCAAATGGAATATCTCTGGAGGTGCAGAGTTAAGCACAGCAGGTAAATTAATAGAGAAAGAAGGAAGATTTTTTATTGCAGGTGATGTTTCTTATCGTTCAGAATATTCTTCAAATCCTACACCTTCTAAAGTATTAGTGATAGGTGGTTATACTTTGTTAAATGCTAGATTAGGTTTCAGATCAGAGAAGTTCTCTTTGTTTGTGTGGAGTAGAAATCTTGGTGGAACTAATTATTTCGAACAATTACAAGCGGCAGCAGGTAACTCTGGTTTATATGCTGGTGTATTGGGAGATCCAAGAACTTATGGAGCTACTTTAAGATTTGGGTTTTAACTCTCAACTCCTAAAGAAGGATTTGGGTTCCTAATTACAGATTTTGTTAAACCTATGAGGTTTTAAAACCTCATAGGTTTCTATGCTTCCGTCATTTCGACCGCAGCGAAGCGAGTGGAGAAATCTTTGAACTTAATTTATAATTAAATAGAAATGGTCGGTGTTTTACGCCGATCATTTTTGTAAAATCTAAAATCAAATTTCTATTTTATGAGAAATTTTGATTTTGACCGACATGAAAGAATTTATCTTTTTGAAAAGAAACTCTTTAGGATTTTACTTTTTTTCATACCCACAGAAACGCATTTCGATATTCTTGTTTGGAGATAGGCACAATAAGGGGGATGATTTCTTCCCTTTCTTAGGAGATGCAGTCTCATTTGAAATAGATAAAAGCAATTACATAAAAGTTGGTCGATTTTTCTTAACTGAAGATAAAGAATTTCTTGCATTAGCTATAGACCAGCTGGGAATAATCTATGGTAAACGAACGGAAACAGAAGATTACTTAGTGCTTGAAGATACTCCAGTTAAATTCTTAAATTCGATGATGATTGATATGAATGAAGAGTATCTAAAGAAAAAATTAAATATAAGAACTCAACTTTATGAGTATGTATTTGGGGCTTTTGAGTTAAAAAGTATGGAAAAGATAAAATCATTGTGCGTTTATTGCGGTGCAAACTTTAACGGAGACCCTGTTTTAAAACAAGCTATTGAGAAACTCGCCAAAACAATGGTATCCCAAAATATCGAATTGGTTTATGGTGGTGGCAGTGTAGGTGTAATGGGGGTAATTGCTGATGAAGTAATGGCATTGGGAGGCATTGTTACCGGAGTTATTCCACAGTTTTTGATGAATAAGGAGGTGGGACATAAAGGCATTACGCAAATGATTATTACCGAAAATATGCACCAGCGTAAGCAGAAAATGGCAGACTTATCGGATGGTTTTGTGATTTTGCCAGGTGGCTTTGGAACACTCGAAGAGTTTTTTGAAGTGCTCACTTGGTTACAACTCGGCTTGCATGCCAAACCAATTGGCGTATTAAATGTTGGCGGTTTCTATGATCCACTTTTTGCCCAAATGGATATGATGGTAAAACATCGTTTCTTAAAGCAGACCAACAGAGATTTGGTCTTTAACGAGAGTGACGCGAATATCTTAATAGAAAAAATGCAATATTTCTCCGCTACTCCAGATGAGGTTTGGTTTAGAGATAGAAATTTGACTTAGTTGTTTATTTATCCTTATTTTTAAGAATCTATGAATAAATATATTATTTCTGTATTATTTCCTGTCTTTTTCTGTTTTGTAGCGATAGCACAAAATGAGGTTTATCTAGATACGAATCAAAATAAAATCTCTTTAATAGGATTTAATGACCATTTGTTAAAATCAAAAATGGGATGGGGTTTCTATATCTTAGATAGTACTTATTATTATGTTCCTTCAAAAAGCTACAAACTAGGAAAACTTACTTCAGAAGAGTTAAAGTCAGTATTAAATAATTTAAAAGAACATGGTTTAAGTTTAAATGAAAATCAATCGGTATGTATAGGCTATATTGGAAATCCTCATTATAAGTTTAATCACTATGATAAAATCAAACTTACTAAACAAGGTCATTTTTCAGATAAAGAAACCAGTAGGGCATATAAATTTATTGATGTATCAAAAGATAAGCTAAAAGCCATAAATTTTCATGGTGAACGGCTTTTGAAAAGCGAATACTATAAGGAATTAGCATTGACAAAAATAGATTCATCGGGGTTTATGAAAAAGCTATTTAATCTATCATATCCATGCCAGAGCTATATGTATCTAAAGCCAGACGGAAACTATTTGATTATTTATGGTATCTCAGTGCATAGGCCTAATTTTACTAAACAAATTAAAAGTTTTATAGAGGATTAAAAAAAAAATATTTACCTGTATATCAGCAGTTTATTTTTATTTCAAAATAAATTCTACTAAATAGGTAGAATTTATATACATTTGTGCTGTTGATTATAAAGAAAGAACAGATGATTTTAGAAAGAGTAGAAAGAAACACTGTTGAACCTAAAATAACTTTAGTAGGTGCAGGTCCTGGTGATCCAGATTTGTTGACTTTAAAAGGCGTAAAGGCATTGGCAGCCGCTGATGTAGTTTTATACGATGCCCTAGTAAATGAGGCTTTGTTAAACCACGCACCAGAAAATGCCATTAAAGTTTATGTAGGCAAGCGTTCAGATGACGAATCTTTCTCTCAAAAATTAGTCAACAAGTTAATGATCGATTACGCTTTGAACTATGGTCACGTGGTTAGATTGAAAAGTGGCGATCCATTTGTATTCGCTCGTGGTTACGAAGAAATTCATGTAGCAGAATCGTATAGTATCCCAACGGAGATTGTACCGGGTGTTTCTAGTGCGCTAGGTGTACCGGGATTGCAAAAAATCCCTATGGTTTATGGCAACATGAGCGAAAGCTTTTGGGTAGTTACCGGAACCAATGCACAGGGTGAGATTTCTCCAGATTTGTACGTAGCTGCAAAATCTAACGCTACCATTGTAGTTTTGATGGGCATTGAGAAAATAAAAGAAATTGCTTCGATTTTCAAATCAGAAGGTAAAGCTAATTTACCAGTAGCTGTAATAGAAAACGGATCGTCTACAGAAGAGAATGTCGTGGTGGGAATTGTAGAAACAATCGAAGAATTGATAGAAGAAAAGAAATTAAGTTCACCTGCTTTATTGGTGTTTGGAAATGTGGTGTCGTTACATCCTCAATTCAATTCTATACACGAATTTTATGCGATAATGGCGCAAGAAGAATATTAAAGACTTATTACTTAGAGTAATATTTTTGTTTGGTTGTGATTAGCTGGGCCCCTAAGCCCAGCTTTTTCGTGTTTTAACGATTCGTGTTTGCCACGGATACACAGATATCGCAATCATTTAATTTTATCTGCGGTTAAAAAATATCCATCTGAACATCTGTAGCTAAAATCTGATATTACTTAGTTTTCTAAAATAATTTAGAGTAAAAGTTTGCAATACTCAATCATTTGCCTAATTTAAAACAATTTCTATCCGAGTATTATTTTATGGAGATCATACATCTAAGTGCAGAATGCTATCCCGTTGCTAAAGTAGGTGGTTTGGGCGATGTTGTTGGGGCTTTACCCAAATATCAGAACAAACTAGGACATGTGGCGAAGGTAGTCATGCCAGCGTACAATTCTAAGTTTTTATATGAGAATGAATTCGAGACAGTTTACGATGGTTGGGTTAAAGTGGGATCAACTAATTATCAAGCTAGAATTTTAAGGGAAAAAACAAATAAACTCGGGTTTGATATCTTTTTGGTACATATCGCTGGCCTATTTGATAGGGATGGCGTATATGGCTACGGTGACGATACCGAACGTTTTATCGCTTTTCAGATTGTTGCATTAGATTGGATTGCTCAGTGGGAGCACCGACCAGATGTAATACATGTTCACGATCATCATACCGGATTAGTTCCGTTTATGATTAGCAATTGCTATCAATACGCACACTTAAATCAAGTTCCTACGGTTTTAAGCATTCATAATGCTCAATACCAAGGGCAATTTGGTTGGGATAAGTTACATTATCTGCCATCTTTCGATTTGATTAATACAAGTAAACTCGATTGGAGCAATTCGATTAACCCCTTGGCAGCGGCTATTAAATGTGCTTGGCGAGTAACTACAGTATCACCAAGTTATTTAGATGAAATTAGTCATACTGCTAATGGACTAGAAAAATTGCTTGCACAAGAACGTTGGAAATCTTTCGGTGTGCTCAACGGTATTGATACTGAAGTATGGAATCCTCAGAAAGACAATATGATAGCGAAAGGCTTTAATGCCAGAACGCTAGAAAGTGGAAAAAAAGCAAACAAAGAAGAACTTTGCCGTGTTTTTAACCTCGATTCAACTAAGCCTCTATATACGTTTATTGGTCGTTTGGTTGGAGAAAAAGGAGCTGATTTATTGCCCGATATTTTTTACAATGCTTTGGCGCAGAGCGATGGTGAGATCAACATCTTGGTATTAGGCTCTGGAGATTCATATGTAGAAGACAGATTGAATGAAATTACGCATCAGTATCCGGGTAGGTATAACGCTTATATAGGTTATAATGAGGCACTATCTCATCAGATTTATGCAGGCGCAGATTTCTTGTTAATGCCTTCGAGAGTAGAACCTTGCGGGTTGAACCAGATGTATGCCTTGAGATATGGAACAATACCTATCGTAAGGAGAATTGGCGGATTGAAAGATACCGTGATTGATATTGGGGATGGTGGTTTTGGAATTTGCCATGATCAAACCAGTGTTTGGGATGTAGGACATGCCATAGGGAGAGCCTACGAGTTATATCTTGATCAAGGCAAGGTGAAAGAAATAAGAAAATATATGATGTCGATAGACCACTCGTGGGATAACTCGGCACAACAATACATAGATATATACCAAATGTAAAACGATAAAAAAATTATGACGGATAAAGTATTAGGAGTTATTTTAGGAGGTGGTCAAGGGTCGAGATTGGCACCGTTAACATTAACTAGATCCAAGCCAGCGGTACCTATTGCAGGTAAATATCGCTTGGTAGATATACCCATTTCTAACTGTTTAAACTCGGGTATTCATCGCATGTTCGTGCTTACGCAGTTTAATTCGGCATCCCTTAACAAACACATTAAGAATACTTATCATTTTAGCCATTTCTCAAAGGCTTTTGTAGATATTTTGGCCGCCGAGCAAACGCCAGATAATCCTGCATGGTTTCAAGGCACAGCAGATGCGGTGCGACAATGTATGCATCACATAGTAAGCCACGAGTTTGATTATATCTTAATCTTGTCCGGAGATCAGTTGTATCAAATGGACTTTAAGGATATGTTAAAAGCACATATTGATGCAGGAGCAGAGATTTCGATTGCTACCATTCCGGTAACGGCAAAAGATGCAACCGACTTTGGGATCATGAAAACTGATGAGAACAACACGATTACGTCTTTCATTGAAAAACCTAAATCAGAATTGTTGCCAGATTGGACGTCTGACACAGGAGAAGAAATGCAGAGCATTGGAAAAGAATTTTTAGCTTCAATGGGTATTTATGTGTTCAACAGGGACGTACTGATTAAGATGCTAAATGAAAATCCTGAAGAAAAGGATTTTGGTAAGGAAATTATTCCAAGGGCATTGGAAAATTACCAAGTTTCGAGTTATCAATATGAAGGGTATTGGACTGATATCGGTAACATCTCATCTTTCTTTGAAGCGAACTTGGGCCTAACCGATGATTTGCCGCAATTTAATATGTTCGACACTACGCATACTATCTTCACTAGAGCAAGGATGTTACCTCCATCTAAAATTTCAGGAACTACCCTAGAAAAAGCTATTATTGCCGAAGGTTGTATTGTGCAAGCGAGCAAGGTAGAACATTCTGTATTAGGGATTAGAGCACGTATTGGAAAAGATACGACGATTGCCAATTGCTATGTAATGGGCAGTGATCGATACCAAACACTAGATGAAATTAATGAAGCCAATAATGCCGGCACTCCTTTGTTGGGTATTGGTGATCGCTGTTACATTAATAATGCTATTGTGGATAAAAACTCTAAAATTGGGAATGACGTTCGTATTAATGGAGGGGCTCATTTAGCTGAAGGAGATTACGGTTTTTACGTAGTGAAAGATGGTATCGTAGTAGTGAAAAAGGGAGCGGTAGTGCCTAATGGAACTGTGATTTAATTCTCGGAGTCAAATAATTTGAAGCCTTTCGGTAATCGCCGAGAGGCTTTTTTTATGGCAAATTTTAGGGTTTTTTAAACCATCCCGCCATTTTACTGTTGTTATTTATAAACGTCCCATTTTTTATGACAGCTACACATTTATATCAAACAGGAATTATTGGAAACTGCTCTTACATCGCTCACATTCATAAAAATACGAACATCAGCTGGCTTTGCTGGCCTAAATTCGACAGTTCGTTTGTTTTCGGAGGCATGCTTGATGAGCAAAAAGGTGGGAAGTGTACCATATTGCCCACTACAGATTACAGTTCGCATCAATACTATATTGAGAATACAAATGTTTTAAGGACAGAAATTACCGCTGCAGATGGTAAATACCGCATTACTGATTTTGCTCCTCGATTTCATTTACACGAGCGCTATTTTAAACCACTGATGTTGGTTCGTAAAATAGAGCCATTAGAAGGAAATCCCCGTATCAAGATTGCTTGTGAACCAGTTTGTGATCATGGGAAAAGCAAAATGAGAAAAGCTCTTGGTAGTAACCACATCGATTATTTCGGTTGCGAAGAAGATATGCGTTTAACCACTAACGTATCATTAAACTATATTTTAGACGAGCAGGATTTTGTACTTAATGATGCAAAATATTTGGTTTTCACCTATGGCTATAATTTAGATGCACCACTGGTGGCTACAGCTGAACAATTTTTAAGGGAAACCACTGCTTATTGGCGTTTATGGATCAAGCATTCGTCAATTGCCGGTTTTTATCAGCCGTTGGTAATTCGGTCTGCATTGGTTTTAAAAATACATCAATATGAAGATACTGGAGCTATCATTGCGGCTAGTACGACCAGTCTGCCCGAATCGCCAGGTAGTACTAGAAACTGGGATTACCGTTATTGTTGGTTGCGTGATTCATTTTATGTACTTACTTCCCTAAATCATATAGGTCATTTTGAGGAGATGGAAAAGTACTTCAATTATATATCCGACATCAGTTTTGATACGGATAGGCGCTATCAACCATTGTATGGAATTACAGGTAAAAGAAATATTGTAGAGGAAACTTTAGGGCATTTGGAGGGTTATTTGGGAGAACAGCCAATTAGGATCGGTAACCAAGCTTACGAGCACATCCAAAATGATATTAACGGACAGGTATTGATTTCAATGCTACCACTTTATACAGACCATCGTTTTGTGTTCTCCGAGAGGGGAGATTCAGTACGTTGGATAGATGGTGTGCTAAAGAAAATAGAAATGACCATTGATGAAAAAGATGCTGGGATTTGGGAATTTAGAAATATTGCCAATATGCATTGTTATAGTAATTTGTTTCAATGGGCCGGAGCTAATGCCGCATTAAAAATGGCCAAAACCATTGGCAACCAAGCGCTGGAAGAAAGAGCACAAGTTTTGATTGACAAAGCTGCAGCCCACATAGAAGCTTGCTATGACGAGGAAAGAAAAGTGTACACCAATGCAGTTGGAAGCAAACATTTGGATGCAAGTACACTTCAACTGATCATGATGAATTATTTAGATCCATCATCGCAACGAGCAAAAGATCATTTGATTGGTTTGGAAAAGGAGCTCAAAACAGAAGATGGATTGTTCTATCGCTATGTACATGCCGATGATTTCGGTAAGCCAAAAACAACTTTCTTAATTTGCGCTTTCTGGTATGTAGAAGCACTCGCTTGTGTAGATAGGATAGAAGAAGCAATTAAAGCTTTCGAGAACATCATTCGTTATTGTAACCATTTGATGTTATTTAGTGAAGATGTTGATGCGAAAACTGGCAGTCAATGGGGAAATTTTCCTCAAGCTTACAGTCACGTTGGTTTAATGAATGCGGCTTATCGAATTGCTACTAAGTTGGATAGACCAGTGTTTTTGTAATAAATATTCCCGCAGATTTCACAGATTAGGAACCGCAAGTTTCACAGGTACTTTATCTGCGCATTCTGCGTAAAAAATCATTGAATATCTGCGGGATAAATAGTTATGTTGAAATCCCTTTACTTTCCTCAAGTATCGATTGCAATAATTCTCTCACTTCCAAATGGTCATTCAGGTAAAATTTTGCTTCCGAAACTTCACTTCCAACTTTGATGGTGATTCCGTTATTCGGCATTGCTTTAAAAATGTCTTCGTCCGTATGGTCATCGCCCATGGCTAAAATAAAATCGTACTCGGTTTCGTGCATCCAATTCATGGCAGCTTTCCCTTTATTCACTTCCATGTTCCTAAACTCGATTACTTTGTTGCCCGGCATAATCTGTAGCCCTTTATCAGCTGCTAAAACTCGTAAACTGTTGATGATTTCGTTGGCTCTTAACTCGCCTAAACCACTTTCCGTTTTACGATAATGCCAAACTAAAGAGAAACTCTTCTCTTCAACGAATGACCCAGGAGTTCTGTCTGTGTAAGTTTCTAAAATACTTTTGATTTCACTTTTCCATTGATCATTTAATAAAGGTAGCGAATGCCATTCTTCGTTCTGTCTTTTCTGCCACGCTCCATGTTCTGCAATAATACCAATATTCAAATGTCCGAACCATTGCTCTAATGTTTCATGTTTTCTGCCGCTAATGATGACTACTTTGTTGTGGCTGTCTCCAGAGAGACCACTTAAAAGTTTCAACAGTTCCTGATCAGGACTTGCCTCGTCGATGTTGGCTTTGAAACCTACTAAAGTACCATCGTAATCTAAAAATATAATGCGTTTTTGTGTTGCAGCATATCTGCTTATTATACCTTGACTTACCTTGTTTACGGCATGTTTGGTCTTTAAAGAATGTTGTAAAAGTTTGGCATCATCCATACGACTTAAAAAATTGCTTACCCATCTTTTTACATTGAATTTACTCACCAAAGACCGCATAATTTGCATTCTTCTTTTTTGCTCTTCTACTGGCATCAGCATTGCTTCTACAATGGCATTCATAATGTCCCCAATATTGTTCGGATTCACAATGATCGCGTCATTTAGCTCTTTAGAAGCGCCTGCCATTTCGCTCAAAATCAGTACACCTGTTTCGTCTCTTCTGCTGGCTACGTATTCCTTGCTCACCAAATTCATGCCGTCTCTCATTGGCGTAACTAAGCAGATATCAGCTACACTGTACATTGCAGAAAGCGTTTCTATAGAAAACGAACGGTAGAAATAATTGATAGGAACCCAGTCCAGCGTTCTGTATTTTGCATTGATATTGCCCACCAATTGATCAATTTTTTCTTTCAGTTCTTTATATTGTTGCACAGTATCTCTAGATGGTACCACAATCATAAACAAACTGATTTCGCCAATAAATTTAGGATGAAGTTGTAGTAAAAGCTCGAACGCTCTGATACGCTCTAAAATTCCTTTGCTATAATCGAGCCTGTCTATAGAGAGTGCAACCCTGCCACGTTTTTCGCTATTTAGATTGTCTATTTCTGCTAATACTTGTCTTTGTAGCGGCAGTTTTTCAAACTTATCATAGTCAATTCCCATTGGAAAGGGCTCTACAATAATTTGTCGATTATCCATCGAAATAATATTTGACGAAAAAGTAACGGGTGTAAGGCGTGAAGCAGTGCTTAAGAAATGTCGAACGTCATCATAAGTATGAAAGCCAATCAAATCTGCTCCCAGCATTCCTTCAATCAATTTATCTCGCCAAGGAATTAACCTGAAGATTTCGAAGGATGGAAAAGGGATATGTTGGAAAAAGCCGATGGTAGTGTTAGATAGCCTTTCTCGTAACAGCGCTGGAAGGCACAAAAGTTGGTAATCTTGAATCCATATTTTATCGCCTTCGTTAAAAGCGTTTTGAGTTGCTGCAGCAAATTTTTCATTTACGGAAACGTAGCTGTCCCAATAGGTTTGCTCGAAACGGGCATAAGTCACCAAGTAGTGAAAAACTGGCCATAAAACTTCATTCGAGAATCCCTCGTAAAATAAATTAATTTCTTCCTGTGTTAAAAAAACTGGAATCAGGTTAAGTGACGCTAATTTTTTTGCAATTTCTGGTTGGTCTTCTTTTGGAATATCAATGCCTGGCCAACCCACCCACAGCATGCTTCCACTTTTGTAAACATCGCCTAGTCCGGTAGCTAAACCACCTTCGCTTTTCTGAAGTACGTATTTTCCATTGTTCTTACTGATTTTTACGGGTAGTCTATTCGAAATAATAATTGTTCTATTCATGCTCTTATCTTAAGTATCCTATATATAAAAAGACTTTAAACCGGTTTTTGTTTGTTGGGGCGAAATATTTTTGCCTTTATGTGATGGATATGACGAGCGAAAAATATCTAAAACGAAAGATGTTTATCTTTGCAAATGCATAAATCCTTCACAGACCAACTTGGTAATGAAATCATGATCAATTATCCACCTAAAAGGATTATTTCATTAGTGCCTTCACAAACCGAACTGCTTTTTGATTTAGGTTTGGATCAAGAGGTTGTTGGCTTGACTAAATTTTGCATCCATCCGATAGAAAAGTTTGCTGCAAAACAGAAAGTAGGGGGGACAAAAAAACTCAAAATCGATATCATCAGAGCGCTAAAACCTGATTTAGTTATAGGTAACAAGGAAGAAAATAGTAGAGCTGATATTGAGTTGTTGCAACAGGAGTTCCCGGTTTGGATGAGCGATATTTACAATTTGGAAGATGCAATGCAGACTATTTCCGATTTAGGCAATTTGGTGGATAGACAGCCAGAGGCTGCCTATTTAAATCATTTGATTAATGCAGGCTTTAGAGATTTGCAAACCTTAGCACTGGAAAAAGCTATTGATAAAACTGTAGCTTATGTGATTTGGAGAGATCCTTACATGCTGGCAGGACGAGATACCTTTATTAATGATATACTCCAGAAAATTGGCTTACGAAATATAATTGAACAAAATCGATATCCAGAAATTAAGCTGTCTCAACTGAAAACTAAGAGCTGTGAACTGATTCTCCTTTCTTCGGAACCCTATCCGTTTAAAGAGAAGCACATTAAAGAAATTAAAGCAGTTTTGCCAAATACTAAAGTGATGTTGGTAGATGGCGAAATGTTTTCTTGGTATGGTAGCCGTTTGGTAAAAGCAGTACAATATTTCTTTGAGTTTCAGAATCAATTACTTGATAAATAAAATTGGTAATTAGTTTTTAAAATAATTTAAAAATTATAATTTAGTTTTTAAATTTTTGAAAATTATGCGTCGTTTAATATTTGGTTTTTCCTTAATTGGATTAGGTAGTTTGGTAGCTTGTGGAATTAATAAAACCCAGTCATTGAGTAATAATAAAGAGATTGTTATTGCTAATGAAGTTTTACCGGAAGCACAGAAGCCTTGTTTCGCTGGAGCATATTACCGTAAGCTAGTTTCTAGTCACGATTATTGGAGAGGTATAGAAGGGACTGTTGTTTTACCCACCATTACTTTTGATGAGGATCGTAGGCACCCTAAGAAACCAGGACAATATTTAGATAATCCATCTATTTACTTAGGTGGTAGTATGGGAAATCAAGAAACCGATATAGGTTTAACTTGGGAAGTAGTTAAAGAAGAAAACGGACAGGTTTCTAAACAACGCAAGGCTTTTAGACCATTTTTGCGTAGAACAGAGCATGTGAGTGGACAATTGGCAATATTTGAAAATGCGCCAGCAAAAAAAGAATATTATTGGTACGCAGGAGAAGAGGTAAAAATGTCGTTGTTTTTAGTATCCGATAAGAAAGTACGTTTTGTAGTTGAAGGTGCAGGAAAGAAATTTGAAAGAGATTTTGATTGCGACGGTTACTTGTTAAGTGCAGTTGGTGAGTTTAAGCGTGTAAATGCGATTGATCAAGTGGCAAACGAAGGTAAGCCTGTTCAGGCAACTAAGACAAAGGTTTTAAATGCTGAGTGGAAAAATACCAGTCTTTTCAGATTAGTGAATAATAATATTGTTTCAGTTCCATTTAAGAAAACAAGATATACAGAAATGATGTGTCCGTCTGTTGATTATTTTGATGTGAAGGCAAGTGTTCAACAAGTGTCAGTAGGGGCAGAACGCCTGACTATTAGCGGTGTTGCTTTAAAATAAAATTTATTTCTCTTGAATATGAATGATTTATAATTTTGATAGGATTTAATTTGAAAATTTTTTCTCAATTATTGTGAAATAATCAATTGTATTTCTATCTTTGCAGTCCTAAATAAATCCTAACTGCGGAAGTGGCGTAATTGGTAGCCGCACCAGACTTAGGATCTGGCGCTTCACGGCGTGGGGGTTCGAGTCCCTTCTTCCGCACTAAAGATAAAGGCCGTTCCGATGCAAATCGGGACGGTTTTATTTTAAAAAGAGGTTGATAAAATAAAATGTAAATCGATAGGTGTATGGGGGAGGTGAAAATCTCAATACTCGATACTCATATCTCATATCTAACAGACAAATGAATATCGTACAGGAAAAAATTGACGATTTAAATGCTTTAGTAAAAATTACTTTAGCCCCTGAAGATTACTCTCCAAACGTAGATAAAGCTATTAAGGAGCAGGCTAAAAAAGCTAACCTACCAGGTTTCCGTAAAGGAATGGTGCCAGTTGCACATATCAAAAGAATGTATGGCAAAAGCATTTTGGTAGAGGAAATCAACAATATGTTGAACGATAATATCTCAAAATACCTTACTGATAGCAAAGTTGAGATTTTAGGTCAGCCCTTACCCGTACAAGAAGAGGAAGGCGCTTACAATTGGGATTACAATGATACTTTTAACTTCTCTTACGAGCTAGGTTTAGCTCCTACAGTTGATATCGAAGTTTCTTCTAAAGATAAATTTACTCACTATAATGTTAAAGCTGATGAAGAGACATTAAATGAACGTGTAAAAAACATTCGTAAAAGCTATGGTAAAATGACAAACCCTGAAGTTTCTGCTGAAGGTGATGTACTTTACGCTGAATTGAAACAACTAGCTAACGATGGTTCTGAGTTTGAAGGCGGCATTGTTGCTACTGGTTCAATCCGTTTAGATTTAGTAACTGATAAGAAAATCTTAAAGACTTTAGTTGGTGTTAAGAAAGATGATACTTTAGAGCTTGATGTAAACAAAGCTTTCGGTGGCGATGCAGCTACGATAGCTAAGTTGTTGAACATTAGCGAAGAAGATGCTGCGGAATTAAAATCTAAATTCTCCGTATCGGTTAAAAATGTAAACCGTTTGGAAGAAGCTGATTTGAACCAAGAGTTCTTTGATAAAATCTTTGGTGCTGATGCTGTAAAAGACGAAGCTGGTTTCACTGCTAAAATCACTGAAGAAATTGAGGCGATGTTTAAGCAGGATGCTGACCGTAAATTGCAAAATGACATTTATACACAATTCACTGAGCAAACTAAAATGCAACTACCAGATGAGTTTTTGCGTAAGTGGTTAAAAGCTACTAATGAGAAATTAACTGACGAAGAGTTAGCTCAAGGTTATGATGATTTCGCTAAAAACTTGAAATGGACTTTAATCGAAAATAAAATCATTAAAGACAACAATATCAAAATTGAATATACTGACGTTTTTGAAGCGGCAAAGCAACGTTTAGATGCTCAATTTAGAATGTATAGCCCAACTCCACTTCCAGAAGATCAATTAGCGCAATATGCTGCTAACTTCTTACAGGAGAAAGAAAATGCTAACCGTATCTTCGAAGAGGTAAAAGCATTGAAAGTTTTCGATTACATTAAATCGGTAGCTACTTTAAACGAAAAAGAAATTGCTTACAACAAATTCACTGAATTGAAGTAATAGCAATAATAGACTGACCGTTTGTCAGTAAATGAAATTAACAAGAGTTCCGACACAAAATCGGGACTCTTGTTATATAAAAGCCTTTGGTTTTTGTATTGGTTTCTTTTTAAGACGATTGATAGCGTTTTTTGAAACTATAAATTAGAGGTATTAAATATCTCTTTAATGGAGTAAGGTATTTCTTATTGTCGGATAATCTGCTATTTTAGCGGAGTATACAGATTGGCACGAAAATTAATCAATCTAAAGAAATATTGTAAACATGATAATTTCGTTTTGGTACTAACGCTTTCCAACGTTTAACCCTAACGCTTAACACTAATCCCGTTATGAAAATAGATAAAGAAGAATTTAGAAAATATGCCGTTAAGCACCATCGCATTAACGGATTAAACGTAGATAGATTTATTGGTGCTACGAATAGTTCACCAAAATCAATGACACCTTACATCATTGAGGAGCGTCAGTTGAACGTAGCGCAAATGGATGTATTCTCTCGTTTAATGATGGACCGTATCATCTTCTTAGGTGATGCAGTTTATGACCAAAATGCAAATATCATTCAAGCGCAGCTATTGTTCTTGCAATCTGTAGATGCTGATAGAGATATTCAAATCTACATCAACTCACCAGGTGGTTCGGTTTATGCAGGTTTAGGTATTTATGATACAATGCAATACATCACACCAGATGTGGCTACAATTTGTACTGGTATGGCAGCATCAATGGGTGCAGTTTTGCTAGTAGCGGGCGCTAAAGGTAAACGTGCAGCGTTAAAGCATTCTAGAGTGATGATTCACCAGCCTTCAGGTGGTGCACAAGGGGTGGCATCAGATATGGAAATCAATTTGAGAGAGATGCTTAAATTGAAAAAAGAATTATATGACATCATTTCATCACACTCTGGACAATCGTACGAATGGGTAGAAAAAGCATCTGATCGTGATTATTGGATGACTTCTTCTGAAGCAAAGGAATTTGGAATGATTGATGAAGTATTAGGTGGAACAAAATAAATTAGTTAAAAGTTGCGGGTTATGGGTTAAAAGTCTAGGCTAATAAACTCATAACTTACAACTCATAACTCATAACTAAAAAAAATGGCTAGACAAGGAAAAGATTCACATTGCTCGTTTTGCGGCACTCCTAAAAATGAAACCTTAATGTTAATTGAGGGACTGGATGCTTATATCTGTGATAAATGTGTTAATCAGGCCAATGTTTTACTAGCGCAGGAGCTGGGAAATAAAAAAGGTAAAGCATTTGATGAGTCGTTTAAACTCTTAAAACCTGCTGAAATCAAGCAACATTTAGATCAGTATGTAATTGGTCAATATGATGCGAAAAAAGTACTTTCTGTAGCGGTTTATAACCATTACAAACGTTTAAGTCAAAAGATAGATAAAGACGAAG
This sequence comes from Flavobacteriaceae bacterium PS02338, assembly GCA_029959615.1. Taxonomy (GTDB): domain Bacteria; phylum Bacteroidota; class Bacteroidia; order Sphingobacteriales; family Sphingobacteriaceae; genus Pedobacter. The sequence goes on from JASCOD010000004.1 coordinate 133,676, forward strand.
TAGAGATTGAGAAATCGAATATCATGTTGGTTGGCGAAACAGGAACTGGAAAAACGCTTTTAGCTAAAACTATTGCGAAGATCTTACATGTTCCATTTTGTATCGTTGATGCTACTGTTTTAACTGAGGCTGGTTACGTAGGAGAAGATGTAGAAAGTATTTTAACCCGTTTATTGCAGGCTGCAGATTATGATGTAGCTTCAGCAGAGCGTGGCATCGTTTATATTGATGAGGTAGATAAGGTGGCACGTAAAAGTGATAATCCCTCGATAACTAGAGATGTAAGCGGTGAAGGTGTACAACAAGCATTGTTAAAAATTTTAGAAGGAACGATTGTTAATGTACCACCACAAGGAGGTAGAAAGCATCCAGACCAAAAAATGATTGCGGTAAATACAAACAACATTTTATTTATCTGCGGTGGTGCTTTTGACGGTATCGAAAGAAAAATTGCTAATCGTTTACGTACGCAAGCAGTGGGCTATAAAGTGAAGAAAGACGAAGTAGATTTAGATTTCAAAAACCTTTACAAATACATCACTCCTCAAGATTTGAAATCTTTTGGTTTAATACCAGAGCTGATTGGCCGTGTGCCAGTTTTAACCCATTTGGAACCATTGGATAAAGCAGCTTTGCGTAATATACTAACAGAGCCTAAAAACTCATTGACAAAACAATACGTGAAACTTTTCAATTACGAAAATGTAGCACTTAAATTCGATGATGAGGTGTTAGAATTCATTGTCGATAAAGCAATGGAGTATAAATTAGGGGCAAGGGGATTAAGGTCTATCTGCGAATCGATTATGCTAGATGCGATGTACGATACGCCGTCCGAAGAAGATGTAAAAGAGTTGGAGATTACATTGGAATATGCCAAAGAGAAATTTGAGAAATCTGATTTCAAAAAACTTAAGGCAGCATAAAATATAAATCCCGACTTGTTCGGGATTTTTTTTAACCTATTGGTTTTATTGTTAATGGAAAATAGTTCATAGCCATTAACCATAATCTATAAACTATGAACAAAAAATTATAAATTTAAAGAAAGGAGAAAATGTATGAATGAAGAAAAAGATGTAAAAAAAGATGAAGAAGTAGCAAAAGTTGTGAAAAAAGCAAAAAAAGCTAAAGAAGTAGAGACTCCAGTTAGAAAAGGTTTGAAAACCAAAGAGGATATCGTGAAAAACTGGTTGCCTCGCTATACTGGAAGGCCCTTGGAAGAGTTTGGTCAATATATCCTATTAACTAATTTTAGCAAATATGTAGGGCTATTCTCTGAATGGAATGACAATGCACCTATTTATGGTTTAGACAAACCAATGCAAAGCGTAACCGCTAATGGTATCACCATTATTAATTTTGGTATGGGAAGTCCGCTGGCAGCAACTATGATGGATTTGTTGACAGCTATTCAACCAAAAGCAGTATTGTTTTTGGGTAAATGCGGCGGTTTAAAGAAGAAAAACCAGATAGGTGATCTTATCCTTCCAATTGCAGCAATTAGGGGAGAGGGAACGTCTAATGATTATTTGCCAGCAGAAGTACCAGCACTACCATCTTTCGCATTGCAAAAAGCGATATCTACTACTATTAGAGATCATTCTAGGGATTATTGGACTGGAACTTGTTACACTACTAACCGTAGAGTTTGGGAGCATGATAAAGACTTTAAGAAATACTTGAAAAGCTTACGTGCAATGGCGGTAGATATGGAAACTGCAACTGTTTTCACTACAGGTTTTGCTAATAAAATTCCTACTGGAGCTTTGTTGCTAGTTTCAGATCAGCCGATGATTCCAGAGGGAGTAAAAACAACAGAAAGCGATAGCTCGGTAACAGCTAACTACGTAGAAACGCACTTGAGAATTGGTATCGATTCGTTGAAACAATTGATCAACGGAGGTTTAACGGTTAAACACCTTAAGTTTTAATCATTCAAAATTTTGACGAGCCTGTCATACTGAGCCTTTAGAAGTATCTACTTAACAGATTCTCCATTGTGTTCAGAATGACAACCCTGTCAATCTAATCCACTTTTCGGATAATCGAATAACACTAATTTTCCGGTATCATTACTAATCAATTTCCATTCATCAAAAGGAAATTCAATTACTGCTGTGCTACAAGTTGGCATATTGGTTATATACTCGTCCGTGAGATAGTTTAAAAGATCTGTTAAACCAGGATTGTGACCAAACAAGGCGATATGGTCAAATTTGTCGTCAAAGTCATTAATTATATTTAATAGCGTTTTAGTACTTGCCTCATATATTAAGGCTTCGGTATTAAGTTCACTAGCTGTCAATCCCCATTCTGAAGCGAAATACTTCGCAGTAGTTAAAGCTCGCAATGCTGGACTACTAACAATAGTATCTGGCTTAATGCCTTTAGCTACAAATCGTTGTGCCATTTCAGGAGCATTTTTATGTCCTCTGTGATTTAGCGGTCTATCGAAATCTTTAAGGGTGAAATCTCCCCAATCAGATTTAGCATGCCTAATGATAATTAATTGCTTAGCCATTTAATTTCTCCCTTATTTTGTGGACAATGGTTTTAGGTTCGATTAGGCTGATGCATTCTTCAACACCACAAAGGCAAGATTTGTTTCCATAGATAGAATTTGGTCTGTTAGGATGATCGATCTGAATGCAATCTGCTAAAGATTGTCCGTAACCTAAAAAACCAGCAAAGGGATGGGTTGGACCCCAAACAGAAACTACAGGTGTTCCCATTAAAGAAGCCATGTGCATTCCGGAGGAATCCATGCTAAGCATTAAATCTAAATGAGCAATGATCGCCAATTCTTCAGCTAGTTTAAATTGTTTGATGGTATTGATTAACAATGGATTTTTTTCTTTCCACTTTTGTGCAATTTGAAACTCTTGTTCACCTCCACCAAAAAGCAATACTTTATACCCGGCTTCAGTCAACAATTCAAGAACCTTTTCCATTTTTGCTGCTGGATACATTTTATAGCTATGCTGCGCAAAAGGAGCAATTCCAATTTTTTTTATTGTTATGTCTTTGAAAAAATCTTTTGCTTTTTCTGGTAGGGCAGGATTTTGTCTTTTTAACTGATGCGTTAGTTTGAGATTTAAACCGAGACTTCTCAATGCATCGCCATAACGTTCTACAGTAGGTTTTAAAGGTTTAAGGATTTTATGATTAGTTCTGGTTAATGCTTTTTTTTCAGAACGTCCTTTATCAATTCGTTTGATTTTAGTACCGTAAAACCTGAAGAAAAGCGATAAAATTCTGCTTCTAATATTGTCATGTAAATCAGCTACTGCATCGGGGTGATAGTGCTTCAGTTCCTTAAATAAGCGATATAAACCTGCAAATCCTTTGTGTTCCTGTTTAGGTTGTATAGGATGAAAAGTTAAATCGTGTATTTCGCTAAAAAATGGTTCAAAAGGTGCTCGGCTTACCATCACCAAGTTAACATCGGGATTTTGTTCTTTAAGTTCCTTTAAAACAGAAGCGACCATGGCTACATCGCCCATGGCCGAAAAACGAAATATGATAATGGTTTTAGCAGACATAACTAAGTTCTGCTTAAGCTTTATTGTACAATACCGGATTTAGGCTAGGATCATTGTACATCTTCATTTGTTTATAGACTTTCATATATTTATTGCCGTTTTGGATATCTGTTAAAAGTTCATCTATACTTGTAGAAAGATCTTTTCGCTGTGTTAAAAGAATATCCAATTTTCCTTGACAAAGTTGTTTATGTTCAGTACTTGCACTAGGTCTATTTACTTCCTCTTGCATGTGATAGATTTTCAATGCTAGGATAGAAAGCCTGTCTATTGCCCAAGCTGGACTTTCAGTGTTTATTTTAGCCTCAGCTTTAGCTTGAATACCTTCGAACTTTTGAAGAAAATAACTATCGATATACTCTACCATGTCCGTTCTTACCTGATTTTGAGCATCAATTCTTCTCTTCCATTGTAAACCCTCAACTGCATCGATCTCTGGATTTCTAACCACATCTTCCATATGCCACTGAGCGGTATCAATCCAATTCTTGTGATACAGTAAGTGCTCAATGCTTTGGCTTTCAAAAGGGTTGTTGATTGGATGATCTATCTCATCGAAAAGATGATAATCTGCTATGGATTGGATAAAAATCTGGTTGGCTAATTCACTAATCATTCACAAAGTTATTTTATTTTTTTAAAAGGAAGACTTAATTCTTTTTGCTAGAAAAGAAGTCTTCGATTTCATTAAGAGAAAATGCATTTAAACATTTTTCGGCAGTTAATCCACCTTTTCGGGCAACCATTACGCCATAACGCATGTCTAAAAAGCCTTCCTTACGGTGAGCATCCGGATTGATAGAAAGCAAAACTCCCTTTTCTAACGCATAGCGATGCCAACGCCAATCTAAATCTAAACGTAGCGGATTGGCATTAATCTCAATTACCACTCCATTGGCTGCACAAGCGTCAATTACCTTTTTATAATCGATATCGTAGCCTTTTCTACTTAATAGCAATCTTCCTGTTGGATGGCCTAAAATAGTAGTGTAAGGGTTTTCGATAGCTTTAAGTAAGCGTTCTGTGGCTTTTTCTTCCGTCATTTTTAACTGACTGTGAACGGAAGCTACTACAAAATCGAAGGTTTTTAGAATGTCGTCGCTGTAATCAAGAGAACCGTCATATAAAATATCACTTTCAATACCTTTGAAAATTTTGAACGGCGCTAGCTTTTGATTCAGCTCAGCAATCTGTTGGTGCTGTGCATAAACCCTTTGTTCATTTAATCCATTAGCATAAAATGCCGATTTAGAGTGGTCGCAAATTCCCAGGTATTCCAATTTTAACACATCACGACAATACAATGCCATTTCCTCTAAAGTATGTACACCATCGCTCCAATCAGAGTGGTTGTGTAAACTTCCTTTTAAATCATTATCGGTAATAAGTGTTGGTAATTGATGTTTTTTAGCTAGCTCAATTTCATCCAAACCTTCACGCAATTCAGGCGTAACGAAATCTAAACTTGCCTTTTCATAAATCTCTTGCTCAGTTTTAAAAATATGATCACCAGCTAGTGCAAGTACTTCGTTAACATGTGTTTCGCTACCGGTAAGCCTAAAGTAATCAAGGTAGAAGTTTACTTTCGGAACAATAAATAGTTTTATGTTTAAGCCACTTTCTGTTTGAGCGCTGAATACATTGCTAGTTATTTCTGTAAAGCCAATCTCAAAGTCTACTAGTTGAGTAAATAGAACATCTGGGTTTTCTGTTCCAATAATGAAAACTACTTCTTCAATAATTTCACACAATCTTCTATACTCTCCTGCAATCCCGAACAATGATTCGTGATCTATTTGGTTAAGCCAAACCGATAGCTTTTCGTGTATGTCGTTCACAATTGGTTCTGCCTGGGCATATAGAAACTTGCCGCTGGCAGCCATTTTAAACTCTATTACTTTTTTAATTTCTTCTTGAGTTTTTAGACCAAAACCTTTGGCTTCAATCAAACGGTTTTCATTGCAAGCGTAGTAAAGTTCACCGATACTTTCAATATGTAGGTCGTTCCAAATTACGCCAATCTTTTTAGGGCCTATACCTTTTATCGCCAACATTTCTACAATGCCTGGAGGTGTTTGACTCAATAAAGTTTCCAGTTCGCCAATAGTGCCAGTTTCTAGAAGTTCTACTACTTTGGCGGCGATGCTTTTTCCAATACCATCTATTTTATCAATCTCGCTGGTTGGTTTACTTGAGATTGCAAAAGGTAATTTATCTATTTTAAATGCTGCATTTGCTACAGATTTTATCTTAAATGGATTTTCGTTGTGAAGTTCCATTAACTGCGATAATAACCTCAGCGTACGAGCTATGGGCTTGTTTTCCATCAAAAAGTGTTCAGGTATTAGAGATTAGTGCTACTAATCGTAATTCGTAAATCTAAAATTGTAAATTATTTGATTCTAATCTCGTAATCCATTCTAGCTTGAATGCCAGTATTGCTTATTGCTTTTTGCATTTGTTTGTACAATACATAGTTTTCACCAAACTCTTTTTTAGCATAATAAGCACTAACATTTTCTTTGGCAGAACCTAAGAATTGCTTTAATGGATCAATTTTTTCTGGATATTCAACTACTTTGTAATCTTTCAATTTAGCTTTTTTAGCAGCAGAAGTCACCGCATCGCCGAAACTTCCAATTCTGTCGGCTAGACCATTTTTTACGGCATCGGTACCAATCCACACACGACCGCCACCTAAACTATCTACCTGTGTTTTGGTTTTCTTTCTTCCATCAGCCACCTTGGCGATAAAAGTATCGTAGATGTTGTTCACGCCTTTTTGAATAATCGCTCTCTCTGCTGGTGTTAATGGTCTATTACTACTCATAATGTCGGCGTATTGACTAGTTTTAACACCATCGAAAGTTAGCCCTAATTTATTGTTGAATAACTCTTGGAAGTTGAAGATGACACCAAAAACGCCGATTGAACCTGTTATGGTGTTAGGTTGCACAAAAATACTATCAGCAGCACAACCAATGTAATATCCGCCGGATGCGGCAACATCACCGAAAGAAGCAATTACTGTTTTCACCTTTTTGCTCAATACCATTTCTCTCCAAATCACATCAGAAGCTAAAGCACTACCACCACCAGAATTTACACGAAGCACAATCGCTTTTACGTCATCATCTAAACGAGCTTTTCTAATGGCACGGGAAATACGCTCAGATCCAATTTGTTCATCAGAGCCTTCGCCACCAACAATATCGCCGTTGGCATAAATTACAGCTACTTTGTTTTTTGAGCTAGATTCGTCTTCTGTAGTTAAACTTTTGACATAATCGTTAATGCTTACGGTATTAATGTCTTTCTTTTTATCCGTTCCAGTAATGTTCCTTAATTCATCTAAAATTTCATCTTTATATTTTAACCCGTCTACCATTTTGTAAGCCAAGGCATCTTTAGGTAGCTGTATTTTATACTGATCAGCGATTTGAGCTAAGCTATCTTTTTCGATTTTACGGGTTTGAGAAATGCCTGTCAAGAAAGTGTCGTATAGCCCATTTACATAAGCCGTAACCTGCTGACGATTGTAATCACTCATTTTAGTGTTGATCAATGGTTCGACTGCACTTTTATAATTTCCTACACGAATAATTTGTGCTTCGATACCTAGCTTTTCTAATGCTCCTTTAAAGAACATCAGATTAGAGCTAAAACCTTTAAACTCCAAATCTCCTTCAGGGTTTAAGTATACCTTATTAGCCGCAGAAGCTAAATAATAAGCTCCTTGAGAATACACTTCGCTATAAGCGATTACAGGTTTTTTACTTTTCTTAAAGTCGATGATGGCATTTCTAACTTCTAACATAGTCGCCATGCCTGCATTAGGAGCACTTACATTAATATAAACTGCTTGGATTTTTTCATCAGATTGTGCTTTCTTTAAAGCTTTAATCACATCGTTAAAACCTATGCTTTTATCACTAGAACCGCCAAGAAAACTTCCAAAAGAACCTTCCGGTGTGCGCTCTATAATTGCCTGATCTAGATTTAAGTATAAAACAGAGTTTTTCTTTACTACGGTTTCCTTTTCACTGCCTATTGAAGAAATCATTCCAACAAATACAATGAAAAATAGCACGCCTAAAATAACTGCTGAGATAACAATACCGAACACGGTAGCGAAAACATATTTGAAAAATTCTTTCATAAGTTTTAATAACGTTTAATTTGTAAATATAAAAAATGCATCGTGATATACCGCAATTGAGCTAACGAAGCTAGAAATAAATTATAACTCGTTTAGCTAAATAAAAACAATATGGAATTAGAGCAGAGAAATGCTTATTTGTTACTTGGTACCAATCTTGGAGATAGAGCACAAAATTTATCTACCGCTATTGCGTTTATAGAAGAGGAATTAGGAGAGGTTTTTGCAAAATCTAGTGTTTATGAAACTGCGGCTTGGGGCAAAACTGATCAGCCTGGTTTCTTAAATCAAGCTGTAGGTGTGAAAAGTAGATTAGCACCTACGCAGATGTTGAAGCTTTTATTAGCTATTGAGCAAAAAATGGGAAGAATAAGGCTAGAAAGGTGGGGGCAACGTTTAATAGATATTGATATTATTTTTTATGGAGATGTTATTGTGTTGGATGGTAGTGAGTTAACCTTGCCTCATCCCGAAATGCACAAACGCAGATTTGTATTGGAACCACTGAACGAAATTGCAGAAAATTTTATTCATCCGATTTTTAAGGAGAAAGTTTCGAGCATTTTGAGTAACTTGACCGATGAATTAACAGTCGAAAAATATAACTAAATGTAACGATGATCAACCCGGCTAAAAGTAAAGAAGATTTAGATTTATCATATTTGAGAGAGATGTCTGGCGATAGCGCAGAATTTATGATTGAAATGTTAGATACTTTGGTAGAACAGATACCTGTTTATTTAGATGATTTGCAGAAAGCGGTAGATGCCAAAGAGTGGAAGGCCGCTTCTGAATTTGCGCACAAAGTAAAACCTACTTTCTATTATGTAGGTAGAGAAGATATTCGCGATTATGTACAGGTAATAGAACGTAATGCTAAGGAGGAAGTAAATGTGGATGTTATTCCTTCGGCGCTTGCAGAAATTAAGGAAGAGTTAAAAGTTATTCTTACGCAGGTAGCTAAATCTAAAACAGAATTAGAAGCTCAGCTTTAAAAGACAATTTTTTTGATTTTACCATCTTAGACATCTAAGAGAACCTAAGTTTCTAGGTGTTTAATATTATTCTTTAATAAATTTGATATATGAAAAGCTTAACTCTAAAGTGAGCTAAGGTGTCTTAGGTGGTTATATAAAATCTATTTACTCCTAAAATAAACAAAAGATAATCCAATATATAATAACAGTATAATTGGAATGGTCACGAATTGTTGCCATGCAAATAGTACAAGTGATAGAATCACAAATATAAACTTGATCTTATTCTCACTCCATTTTAAATTGCTAAATTTTAAAGAGAAGATTTTGATTTCGCTTACGAGCAAATAGCTGCTGACTACAGAAATAGCAGTTAAAACTATCCAATTTCCAATCACTTGAGGATGATAATCTGCTACGTAGGGTAGCGAAACAATCAATAAGGTATTCATCGGTGTATTTAACCCAATAAAATCTACCGTTTGACGGGTATCATTATTGAATTTGGCCAACCTTAAGGCAGAGAACAAAGTAATTAAGAAAGCAAAGTAAGGTAAATATTCGCTTGGACCATTACTAGCTTTAAATAAATGATACATAATAGCACCCGGTAAAAAACCGAAGCTTACCATGTCTGCTAATGAATCAAGGTCTTTGCCAATGCTGTTTTTTATTTTTAAAGCTCTAGCAGCCATTCCATCAAAAAAATCAAATATTCCTGATAGAATTACGAAATAGGCAGCAGATTTTAAATCGCCATTGAAACAAAATACGATACCTACACAGCCAGATAACAAGTTGGCGCAGGTTAAAGCATTAGGGAGGTTCAGCATTTGAGTGTTACGTTATAGGTATTACGTTATACGTTTTATTGCAAGCCAAACTTACAATTTATAACGTATAACGTAAAACTTTTACTATCCGTTCATTCCCATTAGGAATTCTTCGTTGCTCTTAGTGCCTTTAATTTGAGCTTGTACCAGTTCCATGGCCTCTTGACTATTCATGTCGGCCAAGTGGTTACGCAGTACCCAGATGCGTTGCAGATTTTCTCTATCTAATAATAAGTCATCTCTACGTGTACTCGAAGCTGTGATATCAATAGCAGGGAAGATACGCTTGTTAGATAATTTACGATCTAACTGTAGCTCCATATTACCAGTACCTTTAAATTCTTCGAAGATCACCTCATCCATTTTAGAACCAGTTTCTGTTAAAGCAGTAGCTAAAATAGTTAACGATCCTCCTTTTTCTATGTTACGAGCAGCTCCAAAGAAACGTTTCGGTTTATGTAAGGCGTTGGCATCAACACCACCCGAAAGAATTTTACCAGAAGCTGGTGCAGTAGTATTATAAGCCCTTGCTAAACGAGTGATAGAATCTAATAAAATCACCACATCATGGCCACATTCTACCAAGCGCTTAGATTTCTCTAGAACGATATTCGCAATTTTTACATGTCTTTCTGCGGGTTCATCAAAAGTAGAAGAAACCACTTCAGCTCTTACACTACGAGCCATATCTGTAACCTCTTCCGGACGCTCATCAATTAATAAGATAATTAAATAAACCTCTGGGTGATTTTTAGCGATAGCATTTGCAACTTCCTTTAATAAATTGGTTTTACCCGTTTTAGGTTGCGCCACAATTAAACCACGCTGACCTTTACCAATTGGGGTAAATAAGTCCATAATACGAGTTGAATAGTTGGTGCTATCGGTAAATAAGTTTAATTTTTCTGTAGGGAAAAGTGGTGTTAGGTAATCAAAAGGAACTCTATCCCTTACATCAGCAGGAATACGACCGTTGATGCTGATTACTTTTACCAAAGGAAAATATTTCTCCCCTTCTTTTGGTGGACGAATACTTCCGTTAACGGTATCTCCAGTTTTTAAACCAAACAATTTGATCTGCGATTGTGACACATAGATATCATCTGGAGAAGATAAATAGTTGTAATCTGCCGAACGTAAGAAGCCATATCCATCAGGCATGATTTCCAAAACACCTTCGTTAGTGATGGTATTGTCGAAATCTAGGTTAGAATAGCTGGTTTCATTTTGCTTATGATTACCACCATTTCCGTTGTTATTTTGACCTTGGTTTTGGTTCTGGTTTTTTTGTTGACGGTTATCGTCTTTTTGAGGTTTATCCTCACGTTGAGGTTTTTCTACTCTAACAGGTTTATCCTCTTTCGCAGGTTTATCTTCAACTACAATAACTTCATTGTTATTATCGTTTTTGCCTTTCGGTGTACGGTCTTTCTTGTTTTTCTGATTTTGGATTTTATCCGCAATGCTTTCTTGTTTCGAAAGGTCTTGGCCTGTAATCAAAGCAATAGCTTCAAAATCTGGCGAAGGAATTTCGATTTCTTCTGAGCTGTCAAAAAGAGTAGGCTCTGGAGCTCTCTCTTCATTTTTTTTCTCTGCAACTGGAGCAGCATCTTTAGCGATACGTGTTCTTTTTCTGGCAGGTTTTTCGGTAGAAGGTACTTCTGCTGCTGGTTCTGGAGTAACAGCTACTTCAGCAGTTTCGGTTTGTCTTTTAAGAATTTCTTCGATTAAGTCGGTTTTGCGTAAATCGCCTGCGTTATCAACACCATTCGCTTTTGCTAACTCACGTAGTTCGGCAGTAAGCTTTTCAGTTAGTTCTGTTTTACTAAACATTTATATTTTGTCGAGAATTTTATTTTAAGGGTTTAACCAAATAATACAACCAAAAAAGGGCTTAAAAGATTGAAGGGATTTTCTTGCTAAGATATTTTCGGGAGGTATTCAGATAAACTTTCTGAGAATTATGGCACAATTGTAGGGAATTGGAATTTAATCTGCAAGAATTTTTTTAAAAAAGTTAGATTTAGTTCATTGGTAATTGGTTCATTAGCTCTCCAGTTAGGTAATTTAAATTTGGAAAATATACGATCAAGTGCGCTATAGCTATAATAGCTCAGCAATTCGCTGCAATCTTTTTGTTTTAGACAACCTGTCATTGCGAGGAACGGGGTAACTGTTTTTATAGTGCTTTAACTTATAGAACACAAAGCAAAAAAGTATTTCCATTACTACGGGTTTATAAAACCTACACCTGTGCACAGCACTAGCAGGCTGATGGCTTATTTTTTTAGCTTGTAGGGAAGAAAACAAGCTATCATCCATTAACAATCGACTATATAGCCATTATCCATCAACTATTCTCAATCAACCAAATAACCAGTTAAACAATTAAATCTAAAATCGTACATCTAAAATCGTAAATCTTTCCTCATCTTTGCAGCACTTTAAAATCTTATCGTAAATGAACAAGCAGCAGCTTTTTGAACAAATTCAACAAAAAAAATCATTCTTATGTATAGGCTTAGATCCAGTTTTAGATAAACTACCTAAGCATTTATTAAAATACGAAGATCCAATTCTTGAATTTAACAAGCAGCTGATTGATGCTACTCATGATTTGTGTGTGGCTTATAAGCCCAATACTGCATTTTATGAAACCCGCGGTGTAAAAGGTTGGGATACCCTTGTGAAAACGTGGAAACACTTTCCTGCAGATGTATTTACAATAGCAGATGCTAAACGTGGCGATATCGGCAATACATCGGCAATGTATGCGGAAGCTTTTTTCAAAGAAGAGAGCTCAGGAATGAGTTTCGATTCAGTTACCGTTGCACCTTATATGGGTAAAGACTCTGTTTCTCCGTTTTTAACTTACGAAGATAAATGGGTAATTCTTTTAGCTCTAACTTCAAATGCTGGGAGCCAAGATTTTCAGGCAAAACAAAGTGACGACCAAAAACTTTATGAACAAGTCATCACCACTTCTCAGCAATGGGCAAATAGCAGCCAAATGATGTACGTAGTTGGTGCTACCAAAGCTGAAGAGTTTCAAAATATCCGCCATTTGGCACCAGATAACTTTTTGTTAGTACCGGGCGTTGGTGCTCAGGGCGGTAGCTTAAGCGCTGTTTGCGAATATGGTTTAAATGATCAGTGTGGTTTATTGGTGAATGCGGCTCGTAGTATTATCTATGCAAGTAATGGAGAAGATTTCGCTGAAAAAGCAAGGGAAGAAGCATTGGCTTTACAACAGGAGATGGAGCAGATTTTAACTGCTGCTAATTTGATATGAGCCAGAAAAAAGATGTTAAATTAATCGTAGCACTTTTTGCAATTGCTATTGTTTGGGGTACCACTTACTTAGGAATTAGAATTGCAGTTCACACTATCCCAGCTTGGTTTGTGGCTGGTTTCCGTCAAGTAGTTGCTTCTTCAGTTTTACTATCTATTTTGCTTTATAAGAAAGAATTTAAGTGGATAGGATGGAAGAGTCTTGGCCGACAAATTTTGGTAGCCAGTTTAATGATCATTATTGCTAACGGTATGACTACAGTGGCCGAAGAGAGTATTCCTAGTGGATTAACGTCTTTGCTTACCGCTTTGTCGCCCATTGTAGTGTTTTTAGGAAGTTTAGTTTTTGGCTTGCAAAGGCCTAGTTTAAAAGGTTTCATAGGCGTAATTATTGGCTTTAGTGGTGTAGCTTTCATTTTTAGAGATGGAATTGGGGATCTATTAGATCCTAATTATAAAATAGGCATCACTTATTTGGCAATCGCTATTTTGGGTTGGGCCGCAGGTACTATTTACACCAAGAAATACACACATAAAAGCAGTAATATCTTTCTAGATCTGTTTTATCAGTTTGCCTATGCGGCGGTGGCACAGTTGATTATTGCTTCTTTAGTTTCTCCTGATACAGATTTCAGTAGTTGGAGTTGGGAGAGTATTGGAGCAATAGTCTACCTTGGACTCTTTGGTTCTGTAGTTGGCTTTTTCTGTTATAATTATGCCTTGAAAAAAGTAAGTGCAACAGAAGTGTCCATTCTTTCTTATTTTAATACCATCATAGCCATCTTCTTGGGTTGGCTAGTGCTCAAAGAAACAGTTACTTACGATTTATTGATTGCTACCGTTCTAATTATTCTTGGGGTATTTATCACTAACTATAAAAAGAAGGAAGTTAAATAGTTATTCCGCAAGGTTTTAGATAGGATTGAATGAGGCTTTTTATTGCTAAATTCAACTTATGCATTTCCCAGAAGAATTTTTACACTTTGTTTGGCAGTTTAGACTGTACGATACTTTAGAGCTTCAAACGGTTGATGGAAAACCTTTGAAAGTGCTTAATTGTGGTTTTTTAAATACACATGGAGGTCCAGATTTTACCAACGCAAAAATTGTTATTGATGAAACCACTTGGGTGGGCCAGGTAGAAGTTCATTTGAAATCTTCAGATTGGCATGTGCACCAGCACCAAAAAGACAACGCCTACGAAAATGTGGTATTACATGTAGTGTGGAATTACGATGTTGATATTAAAAGGCGTGATGGAACTATATTGCCTACATTCAGCCTTCAAGGTAAAATTTCGGAACATTTATTTGAAAATTACCAATCATTAATAGTTTCAACCAATGCTTTTCCATGTGAGCAGCAAATAAAGGAAATGGACAGTTTTGTGATCAATAGTTTCTTGTCGAGAATTTTGGTAGAGCGATTGGAGCAGAAATCTAAAGAGGTTTTTGAACGTTTGGAACAACTAAATGGCAATTGGGATGAAACCTTTTATCATTTTATGGCGAAAAACTTTGGATTCAAAGTAAATGCATTGCCGATGCAGCTACTTGCTCAAAGTTTGCCGCAACAATTGTTCGCTAAACATAAAGATCAGGTTCTACAAATAGAAGCTTTGATTTTTGGTCAGGCAGGGTTCTTAAATCAAGGTTTTGAGGATGATTATCCAAATCGATTAAAAACAGAGTATGCTTTTTTGAAAAAGAAATATACAGTAACACCGATTGATATCTCACTTTGGAAGTTTTTAAGAATGCGTCCGCAGAATTTTCCAACGTTGAGATTGGCACAATTTGCAGCTTTAATAGTGAAATCGAACCATTTGTTCTCAAAAGTACTGGAAGTGAAAGATGTTAAAGAACTCCATTTGCTATTTGACGAATTGCCTGTAAATGATTTTTGGTTGAGTCATTATCACTTCAATAAAGAAACAGAAAAAGTAAGCGTGCAGTTAGGTAAAGCTTCCATCGATAATTTATTGATCAATACCGTAAGTCTGTTTCTGTTTGCTTATGGTAAATATACTGGGCAGGCTAACTTTCAAACCAGAGCCCTTTATCTGTTAGAAAGTGTTGCAGCGGAAAACAATGCTATAATCTCTCAATATTTAGATGCGGGAGTAATTGCAGAAAATGCTTGTCAAACCCAAGCTTTATTACAGTTGCGTAAAACTTATTGTAACGACAAAAGATGTTTGAACTGTGGTATTGGCTTAAAGATTTTAAAGAGAGGTTAGTAGTTTATTCATTTGTCGTCATTGCGAGGCACAAATTATTAGTCTATCTTCATAGGGAGCTCAGTTCAGCATCTTCGGTGTAATAAAGACCGTGTTAGCCTATGCCTAACGTAAATAGTTGAAATAAGTAGTAGAATTAGACGTTATTACTAAATCAAAATTTAATAATTATTAGTTTATCTATTAATTTTGTAAATTAGATTAAAATCAACTTAGAAAATGTTCCAACGTATAGTTACTTTCTTTGAGCAACGTAGTTTTGGTGTTTCGGCTTATTTGGCTAATAAGTTAGACATGAGCACATCAAAAGTGAGATTGTTTTTTATCTATTCGTCGTTCTTGGCTGTAGGTTTTCCTATTCTTTTTTACGTTTTAGCGGCTGTGGTTTTAGATATCAGAAGCTACATGAAACGTGTAAGATCGAAAGTTTGGGAGTAAAAAAGTTGTAGGTTATAAGTTGTACGTATATCAGTGCGCATAACTGAGTTATAGGTTCTGGACATTGCGGACTTAGAACTTATTACTTAAAACGTACAACCTAATCATCGTCTCTCAATATCTCTGCAATTTCTGAAAATCCTTTTTCTGCGGCTAAATCTGCAGGTAATTTACCACCTTCCATACGTAAGCCTACCTCTGCACCATGTTCTAAAAGCAGAATGATCATTTCGATATTGCCTAGCTGTGCAGCACTGTGCAATGGAGCTACCCCAGATTTCTGACAAACATTAGGATAGGCACCTGCGTCTAACAACATCTTTGCAATATTAAAATTATCGCTAGCTACGGCAGAATGTATAGGGAAAACATTGAAGCCATTTTTACTTGGCAGATTTACTTCCGCACCTTTTAAAACCAAAAAGCGGGCAATCTCTTCATGTCCAAAATAACATGCCAAACCAAGTGGTGTAAAACCGTCTGCAGAATATTCGTTTACGGCTCTAGGATCTTTGAAAACTAATAATGTCAAATCATCGAATTTACCAATAGAACAAGCATCAAAAATGCTCAGCTCTGGCATAAACTCGGCAATGGCGTTAGCAATGTCCATTTTTTTATAATAACAAGCCAATAACATCGGAGAAATTTGATGAGAAGTAGTCTGTGTCGCCAATTGAGGTTTTTGTGATAACAAAGCTACTATTTCATCTAGTTGATTGTTTTCTATAAGCGTTTCTAGTTGCGTAATATCCATTTTTTTAATTAGTTTTCGCTAACAGGTTAAATTAACGAAATTAAATTAACATATTAAAAAAACACACGTTTAATCATGGTTTAGACACAGATGCACAGATGGGTTTAAAGCGCTTTAATTTAAAGTTTTATGTAAGTTTTCGTTGGGTGGATAAGTCAAATCTGTGCATCGGTGGTTAATAAAAGCAAAAAATCCCACCCAGTTGCCGCTGTGCAGGATTAAACTAAAATAAAAAACCGATACAATAATTAATTGCTTTCAGCTGTTAAAGACTGTAAATAGCATAAATGGTTTAAATAAATGAAAAGGTTAAAATAAATAGGAACGGTTAAATGATTAGTACGTTAAAAGAAATTAAACAGTTTCTTATATTTGTTCATTAAATATTAAACGATACGATGTCGGTAAGGGGAAATTCATTCAAATCCAATTCTTTTAAGCAAAATACAGAACAAGGTAAAGTTGGACAGAAACCTAGTCCAAGAGAACCCCGAATAAAACCTGAGTATCTTCCTAAATTTAATCTTCAGGATGGTAGGCTAGTTAAGATTATCGGTTTGTTCTTCGTCATCCTTTCTATCTATTTCTTAGTTGCCTTTACTTCTTATTTATTTACCTGGGAGGAAGATCAAAGCTATGTGATTGACGCAAATGGCGGTTGGGGTAACTTATTTAAAAGTGTTGATGAATTAAGACAAAGTGGAGTAGAAGACCCAATTGTACAAAACTGGTTAGGCAAGATTGGTGCACTTTTATCGCATCAATTTATTTATGAGTGGTTTGGTGTAGCATCTTTCCTTTTCGTATTCGTATTCTTCGTGATTGGCTATAGAATGCTCTTCAAAGTGAAGATTTTTGCAGTAGAGAAAGTTTTGGCCTATAGCTTCTTTTTTCTATTGTTTATCTCTTTAGCATTTGGTTTCGGACATTCTTTTTTTGCCAAAACACCACATTTTTTAGAAGGAGAAATTGGTTACTGGAGTAATAAGTTGTTAGAGGTTCAAATTGGCAGGACAGGGGTAGGTGGTTTATTGGTGTTCTTAGGTTTATCCGTTTTGATCATCGCCTACAATATTGATTTTAAATTTCCAGAGAAACAACCTGTTCCTAATCCAAGAAGAATTATAGAGCCAGAAGTACCTGAAAATATTGAACTAGAAGAAGAAGAACCATCTGAACCAGTAGAGTTTAGCTTGAACGATAGGTATAGAAATCAACAAAAGCAAGAACAAAACATTGTTTTAACGCCAAGTAGATTTGAACGAGCTGAACCTGAGGAAGAAGCGCCTTCAATCCCATTGGGAACAAATGTTTTTTTAACGCCTACGGTAGCAGCGCCAGTAGTAGTGGCTGCGGCAGAAACATTAGCGCCAATTATCCCAGCGATGGAAATTACACCTCCTTCTAAAGTAGAGGAGAAAGTAGATGAACCTGCTTTTACCATCGAAAAAACAGAAGAGGAAGCAAAATCTGATGAATTGGTAGAACAGTTTGGTAATTACGATCCTACTTTGGATTTATCGGGCTATAAGTATCCGCACTTAGATTTGATGGAAAACTACGGAACCAATAAGATTTCTGTAAATTCTGATGAATTAGAAGCTAATAAAAATAAGATTGTAGAGACCTTAAATCACTACAATATCGAGATTGATAAGATTAAGGCTACTATTGGCCCAACCGTTACGTTGTACGAAATTATTCCAGCACCGGGCGTGCGAATTTCTAAAATCAAAAACTTAGAAGATGATATTGCCCTAAGTTTGGCCGCTTTAGGTATTCGTATTATTGCACCAATGCCAGGTAAAGGAACTATTGGTATAGAAGTACCAAACTCGCATCCAGAAATGGTAGCAATGCGGAGCGTATTGGCCACAGAGAAATTCCAACAAACTACTATGGATTTGCCAATAGCTTTAGGTAAAACCATTAGTAACGAGGTTTACATTGCAGATTTGGCCAAGATGCCTCACTTGTTGGTGGCTGGAGCAACGGGTCAAGGTAAGTCGGTAGGAATTAACTCTATCTTGGTCTCCTTACTTTACAAGAAACATCCGTCTCAGTTGAAGTTTGTTCTAGTAGATCCTAAAAAGGTAGAGCTAACTTTGTTCAATAAAATTGAGCGCCATTTCTTGGCTAAATTGCCAGGTGGCGAAGATGCTATTATTACTGACACCAAAAAGGTGGTACATACTTTAAATTCACTTTGTATCGAGATGGATCAGCGTTACGATCTGTTGAAGGATGCCATGGTGAGAAACTTAAAGGAGTATAATGAGAAATTCATCAAACGTAAGCTTAATCCAAATAATGGCCATCGTTTCTTGCCTTACATTGTTTTAGTGGTAGATGAGTTTGCCGATCTAATCATGACGGCAGGTAAAGAGGTAGAAACGCCTATTGCTCGTTTGGCACAATTAGCCCGTGCTATCGGTATCCACTTGGTTTTAGCAACGCAGCGTCCATCGGTAAATGTAATTACAGGTACAATTAAGGCTAACTTTCCTGCCAGATTGGCGTTCAGGGTGCTGTCAAAAATTGACTCGCGTACTATTTTAGATAGCGGTGGAGCCGATCAATTAATTGGTAGAGGAGATATGCTTTTGGCTACCGGTAGTGACTTGATTAGGCTACAGTGTGCTTTTGTAGATACGCCAGAGGTAGATAGAATTTCTGATTTCATAGGTAACCAACGTGGCTATCCAGACGCTTATTTACTGCCAGAATATATCGATGAAAACGGGGAAGGAAGCACTAAAGATTTCGATCCAGATGATAAAGATGCTTTATTTGAAGATGCCGCAAGATTGATTGTGATGCACCAACAGGGGTCAACCTCATTGATCCAGCGAAAAATGAAATTAGGTTATAATAGAGCAGGAAGAATTATTGATCAGTTAGAAGGTGCAGGCATTGTTGGGCCATTTGAAGGTAGTAAAGCTCGTGAGGTTTTAATTCCTGATGAATACGCTTTGGAACAATTCTTGAGTAACCTGAACAATAAATAAAGAATTTAGATTTAAAGAGAAAATGAAGAGATTAATATTAGTGTTTTTGGCCCTAGCTGTTTTTGGTTCGGTAGCTTCGGCGCAAACAGATCCTAAAGCAAAAGCTATTTTAGCGGAGGTAAGCAAGAAATATCGTTCTTATGATGTAGTAAAAACAGATTTCACCTTTACTTTAGATAATAAACAAGCAAAAGTTAAGGAAACACAGCAAGGTACTTTATATGTTAAAGCGAATGCTAACAAGTATAAAGTTGCGATGACTAATCAAGAGCTAATTAGCGATGGTAAAGTGCAATGGACTTATTTGAAAAATGATAAAGAAGTGCAGGTTTCTAATGTAGATCCAAGTGGTGAGGCATTAAACCCAGCGAAAATCTTTACTATTTATGAAAAGGGTTTCAAATATGTTTATAATGGTGAGCAGAAAATAGGTAATAAAGTTTATCAAATGATAGATTTATCACCAACAGATGCTAAGAAAAATGTATTTAAGGTAAGATTAAGCATTGATAAAGTGGCTAAGCAAATCACTAATATTGTAGTTTTTGAGAAAAATGGAAACACTTATACCTACAATGTGAAAACATTTTCACCTAACGTGAAAGTTCCAGAAGCTACCTTTGCTTTCGATGCTAAGAAATATCCAGGTGTTGAGGTAGTAGACTTACGATAAGTAGATAGATAAAATTAATTATACAGCAAAAAGGGGTTTGGGCTATTAGCTTAGACCCTTTTTTGTTAGCTTTGGAAATCAACGTAAATCATTTGTTTTGAAGGTTACTTTTTTAGGTACGGGTACATCACAGGGCATTCCAGTTATTGGGTGTGGTTGTGAGGTATGTAAATCTGCCGACAAAAAGGATAAGCGATTAAGAGTTTCTGTTTGGGTCCAAACTGATGATAAGAGTATTGTAATTGATAGTGGCCCAGATTTCCGTTATCAGATGCTGCGGGCTGGCGTAGACGATCTAGATGCAATTCTTTACACTCACGAACATAAAGATCATGTGGCGGGTTTAGATGACATCAGGCCATATAATTATATTCTTAAAAAACGGATAGATATTTATGCTACTGAACGAGTACAGGAAGCATTGAAAAGAGAGTTTCAGTATATCTTCTCGGATGTAAAATATCATGGATTGCCGCAGATTAATTTGCATACCATTACCGATAAAAGCTTTAAAATAGGGAATACTGAAGTTACTCCTTTTGAGGTGATGCACTATAAGCTACCTATTTTGGGATATAGAATTGGCGACTTTACCTATATAACAGATGCTAAAACGATAGATGATGAGTCTTTCGAAAAAATTAAAGGAACAAAGATTTTAGTCTTAAATGCACTGCAAAAGGAAAGCCATATTTCCCATTTAACCTTTGATGAAGCGATTGAAATGGCTGAAAAGATAGGAGCGGAAACTACTTATTTTACACATATTAGCCATAATCTTGGCCTACATGAAGAAGTTAGTAAAGAATTGCCAGCCAACATAAAATTAGCTTATGATGGTTTGACTATTGAACTAGATTAATATATTTGCACTCCACTTACCCAGGTGGCGAAATTGGTAGACGCACCAGCTTGAGGGGCTGGCGCCCTTAAGGGTGTGGGAGTTCGAATCTCCTCTTGGGTACAGCCGGACTTTGAACGCTTCAAAGTCCGGCTTTTTTATGTAAAATCGGTCTAAAATGCTGTCTCAGCCTTATTCAAAGTATTTCTGCTAATTGCCAGTCTGGTAAGGAGTTACGAGCAGATTAGTTAGAACTATTTTTTGATTGCTATCCCTAAGTTTGGTTTGTGCTATTGTGAATAAATCACTTGTAGTTGTTCTTATATGTTAGCTCCACATCGATTGAGTTCTTTTTTTGACTTATTACTACGTTTTTCAATTACCCATTTGCTCCAGAAGTTCAACTGCTTTTGCTCTGATAAATGCTTCCTTGTCCTTTTTTACTTCTTCAAGTATTTCTCGTCTTTCTGTTGGAAGACAAAAGTATTTATCGGCCCATAAGTTTATTTCAATCATCAAGGGAAGTAAATCAATCCCTTTTTGCGTTAGTTTGTATAGTACTTTGGCTTTACTATCAGGATGGTCTTGTTTAGTAATTACGCCATTCTCTTCCAACATCAATAGTCTTGAAGCCAAAATATTAGTCGCTATTTTCTCATCCGATTTTAAGAAATCGCCATAAGTACATTGTTTAGCAAACATTAAATCCCTGACAATTAATAACGACCACTTATCTCCCCATATATCTAATGAACTACTAATAGGGCATTCAGATCGCTTTTTTAAATTTTCCATAAAATAATTTCTAAAAACACTTGCAAATTAAAAGTTGTTTATATCTTTGTGCTTGCAAAACGCAAGCGAATTTACGTAATTAATTTATAGATACAATGAAAACAACAGGAAATACAATATTTATCAGCGGTGGAAGTGCTGGAATTGGGTTAGCTATCGCTAAAAAATTTAATGAAGTAGGTAATAAAATCATCATCAACGGGCGTAGTGAAGAACGCTTGCAAAGTGCTCTAAAACAATTGGACAATGCCATTGCCATACAAGGTGATTTGTCAGTAAAAGCAGATCGCTTAAAAATTGCTGAGGAATTGAAGAATAACCATCCAACGTTAAATATCATCATTAATAATGCTGGTGCAGCTTTTATGAACAATTTGAGCGATAGTAATAACAACTCAGCGGAAAAAGCTTTCGAAGAAATCAATACCAATTACATCAGCGTAATAGATTTTACAGCTTTAACTTTGCCACAGCTTTTGCAACAAGAAGAGGCAGCAATTGTAAATGTTTCTTCAATAGCTGTTTTCAGATCTAATAAGTATCTACCAACGTACTCAGCAAGTAAAGCAGCACTGCATAGTTATACCCAAGGGCTTAGAGATACCTTTGCGGAAAATGAAAATTTAGGTGTTTACGAACTTTATCCACCTTTGGTAAACACAGAGTTTTCTGCAGAAATTGGTGGTGCAAATGGAATTCCAGCTTCGGAAGTTGCGGATGAGCTGTTCGATGCTCTAGGAAAAGATCAATTTGAAGTTCCTGTAGGCGATACCAAGAAAATCCACGAATTGGTTATTCCAATTACAGAAAATGTTCCTCATTAATTTCAAATCATAATGAATTTAAAAGGAAAGACCATTCTCATTACGGGCGGCGGGTCTGGTATAGGACTAGAAGCTGCAAAGCAATTTTTGCAAATTGGAGCAAAAGTGATCATTACTGGAAGAAACAAAGATAAATTGGCCGCCGCAAAAATAGCTTACCCATCATTAACTATTATACAAAGTGATGTAGGTAATGAAGCAGATGCCCAATTTCTTTTTGACAAAGTTAAAGAACTTGGCGGGATTGATATACTGTACAACAATGCCGGTGTTGGTATTCTGCCTACCAATTTAGGTGTAGCAAACGACAAACATCTAAACGGTGCCGTTTATGAAATGGAGGTCAATTATTTTGGTGTTATCCGCCTCAACAATCTTTTTATGGAAATGCTCAAATCAAGAGAGGAAGCGGCCATCATCAACACCACTTCCATCTTGAGTATTGTGCCATCGATGATAGAAGCTACTTACTCGGCATCAAAATCTGCATTGGCCTTCTATACTAAGTCTTTAAGGGGGCATCTACATATTTTGAACAGCAATGTAAAGGTTTTCGAACTGCTGCCGCCACTGGTAGACACGGAAATGGTTGCAGACCGCGATGATAAAAAGATAAGTTCCGAAAAATTGGTTAAGGGGTTGATAAAAGGTCTCGAAAAAAATCAATACACCATTCGTGTCGGTGATTCGAAACTGATTTATGTACTCAACCGTTTTTTTCCTAAGCTTACCTTTGGATTGATTAATCCGAAGAAAATAAATTCAATTTTAAGATGAAAGCATTTTCAATAAAAAAATACGATAAAAATGGAGATCTCGAACTTACTGATGTTCCTGTACCAATCATAAAGGATGATCAAGTATTGGTAGAAATCCATGCTGCTGGTTTAAACCTGCTAGATGCCAAAATAAAATCGGGTGAGTTTAAGTTGATATTGCCCTATAAATTGCCACTCATTTTGGGGCATGATGTTGCAGGTGTAATTACAGAGGTAGGCGCAAAGATAACGCGGTTTAAGGTTGGCGATGAAATTTATGCTCGTGTTGCCGATTTTCACATTGGGGCTTTTGCAGAATATATCGCTGTTAGCGAAGATGACTTGGCATTAAAGCCCAAAAACATTACTATGGAAGAAGCTGCCTCCATTCCTTTGGTTGCACTTACGGCATGGCAGGCTTTGGTAGAAAACGCTAAGTTGAAAAAGGGCCAAAAAGTATTTATTCAGGCGGGCTCTGGTGGTGTAGGTACTATTGCTATTCAGTTGGCGAAACATTTGGGTGCTACGGTTGCGACCACAGCAAGTGGAAATAGCTTTGAAATGCTGAAAAAACTTGGCGCAGACGTGCTGATAGATTATAGAAAAGAGGATTTTGAGACCATCCTGAAAGATTACGATGTGGTACTGAATAGCCAGGACAATAAAACATTGGAAAAATCACTGCGGGTAATTAAACCTGGTGGAAATGCAATTTCAATTTCTGGACCCCCTACAAAAGAATTTGCCAAAGCAATTGGCGCTAATTGGTTGATCAAAACTATTCTTTCATTGGTTAGTTTTGGTATCGTTAAAAAGGCAAAAAAACTTGATGTTGGCTATTCTTTTCTTTTTATGAAAGCTGATGGAATACAATTGAAAGAAATCACTTCACTAATAGAAGCAGGGACAATCATTCCTGTATTGGATAAAGTATTTCCATTCAGCCATATCAACGAGGCATTGGAATACGTAGAAAGTGGGAGGGTGAAAGGGAAAGTGGTAGTGAAATTGAAGTAAAGCTAAAGTTTCTTTTCATTCCTAATTTGTCAGCTTTATTTCCAAGTTTGTTCGCTTCAGATTTACATAATATACAGCAATCAGCCTTAAGTTTGGGATGGAGCCGAATCCCGTGTAGGGAAAAAAATGATTTTTGGCATAAATGACGGCATATTACCCCCCGATATCAGCACTTACTTTTGACCGGAAGCAAATTTCAAGGGAATATTTTTAAAGAACAAATTAAAGAATATTCCCTAGGTTAATTTTAGTTTCTCGCTTTTACCTCTTTTTGCTAAAAAATAGCTAAACAGTGTTTTTGATATTTGCCAAATCTTTTGTTTTATTATAATCTGGTCAAGGTATCCTTGATGAAAATTACCCTGGATTTGAACTGAAATTTATATGAACCCTTTTCGCTTCAAATCCTCGATAATGGGCTCGATAAGCGATAAAAAGCGTTTTAAATGTTCAAAGTATTCCTCCTTATCTGTATTCTTCTAAGTACATATACTCAGGTTATAAACCATACTTTAAACAACTCAAAGTAGGTTTTTTAATGTCAATATGTATGCTATGCTATCTTAGCTTTGTTCGAAATATTTCAGTTTAGTGTTCAGTCTAGCAATGGGGGTAATAGGAGACTAGGCTTGAGCTGTCAATAAAAATATTCTACCATTATTTTAAATTGGTGTTTAATTACCTCGATTTTAGGTTTAAATATTGAAATTCATATAAAGCTAATTTATGGTAACTAATACCAGTTAGGGAATATGGAAATTATCTTACTCTAATTAAATTTAAATCACCAAAATCAAAACTAAAGTCGATAGATGGTGAAATGCCTTTCATATTGAAGGATTGAACTTTCCCCTTTTCTGTAAAAGTGAAAGTGGCAAATGCGTCGCAATTCATATCCTGGTATTCCCACTTAATAGCAAAGGTGTTTGTGTTATAGAAATACATTGGACCATTTAATTTCGGTGAACGTAAACTTTTAATCCAAATCTGTTTTTCTTTCATAAAAATCTCCATCTTTCCGAACCATCTATCTTCATACATACCGATATAGTCTTCATTTTTAATTTTGATATGTTTCAGAGAATCCACTTTTTCCCAAATTCTTTTTGTCGCTTCGTCGGTAGTATTTACATTCTTAGTCAAATTTCTTGCTCTGTTATCAATCCAATGTGCATCATCTAGACCGAAATAACTATCCGTGATTGCCCTTGAAACTGCGAATGCTAGACTTCCACCTCCACTTTCTGTATTGGTGAGTACTACAATGCCTAGTTTCAAATCTGTAACTAATGTTACTTGTGATAGCATGCCTGGCAAACCTCCAGTATGCATAGCTACTAAATTACCCTTAACATCATTGAGTTGCCAACCTAAACCATATCCGTTAAAATGGGTGTTATACCTTTCAGATACATAATTTGGTAAAACTGTTTGTATTGTCCACATTTTGGCGCTGTTAGCCGAAGAAAATAGTGTAGACTTTAGGTCATTTCCATATTTACCTTTATTAAGCTGCATGATCATCCATTTAGACATGTCATCCACATTAGAGTAGATACCTCCTGCGGGGCCAATCATTCCAATATTAAAACGATTAATTGTTTTTAAAGTGCCTGTTGCTGTGGAATGTGGTGTTGCGAGATTTTTTACTTCATTAATTAGCGAATCACCGATAAATGAATTATGCATTTGCAATGGTTGAAAGATGCGCTTTTGAATAAAATCTTCAAAGCTCATTTTGCTTGCTCTTTTAACAATTTCGCCAGCAATGATATACAGTAGGTTATCATAATTATATTTTGTTCTAAATGCTGAGACTGGTTTAAAGTGTTGGAAAATAGTAGTGATATCTTTTACAGTAAAATCTGCGCCATCTGGAATAAATGTTAAATCACCAGCTCCAAGTGCAAGGCCACTTCTATGAGTTAATAAATCGACAATAGTAAAATTATCTGTTACATACTCATTGTACATTTTAAATTCTGGAATATAGTTCTTTACCTTATCGTCCCATTTTATTTTCCCCTCATCAACCAGTATCGATAGTGCGGCCGTTGTAAATGCCTTGCTGTTGGAAGCGATCTGGAAGCTTGTAAATTCTGTAGTTGATTGTTTTGTGTCAATCGAACTAACTCCGTAGCCCTTCATGTGGATTACCTTGCCATCTTTTACAACTGCTATTGCAGCTCCAGCTACCTTTAATTTGGTTATTGCTTCTTGCATAAGCGAGTCAATCTTAGAAGAGGATAACTGTGAAAAACTTTGCAGATGAGTAAAAAGAATAGAGATCGTGATAACTGTTGTAAACATTGTTTTTTTCATGACGATTGGCTTTAAGATTTAAATGTTGTTACCAATACTTATATTAAGTGATAAGTCTGCTACAAATTAACTGCGATAAAAATCATTGAAATTGTAAAAATGTAACCATCTATATAAAAAACCAGATATTTTTGGTTGCTGTATTCACATTTTTAAAGAAGAGATTAGGATTGGTTTTAGTAAGGGATTTAAAATCTTTAATAAGATGAGATTGATCAAAAAAAAGATTCTCATAAGACAGTTCAGTTAGGCTTTTTAAACCTTGGTATTTGCTAATCACATTTCTAAACCTTAATATTTTCCTATATTCAGCCAGCGACTTGCCTAGGTTCTTCTGAACTATATTGTTTAGGTGCTTTCTAGAAATATGATGTTTTTTAGCGATGTCTTCGATTTTGATATTAGACTCAATGTCTAATAAGATATTTTTCATGAATACCAGGTCTTTCGTCATTAATTTTGATAGCCAGTAATCTTCTAATGCACTTATTTGCAATGATCTTTTGTCAATGTGAAAAATTTTATTCATTTCCTCTTTAAAATCGGGAAATTGTGGAATAAACTCTGTCATTTTTTTTTGAGAGAACATTGTATCCAGATTATTTACAAAATAATTAATGCCAAGTGGTTTAAAGTAAATAGTAATCTCTTGGAAGGGTCTTGTATAATGTACTTCTATCGGATCTATGTAACGATATACAAAACTTGCAAATATGTTATTATCGTAGGAAGGTTCAATAGAAATCTGATTGCTATCTAGCCTTACTTTAGAATTAAGATTTACGGTAACAATACAGTAATTGTTTGGGAATGTCATGTAAGCTTTATCGGCTCCAGTTCCATGATCATTTAGAAAATAGTAACCCTCAATGTATTGTTTTAATATGTCATTTTCTGGGGAGTAAAAATGCATTTTCAAAGTGTTTTTATTGAAATGAAAAATCTATTAAGTAATAGAATAGACACGTAAAAAATCCTCAAGTGACACAATCATATTTATTTCCAAGTTTTGCATCGTCGTTATTTAAAAGAATGAGGGGACATGTAAAACTACTTCTTTTGCATTTGCTAATTTTTATTTCTAATGTAATCTTCTCAATTTACCGTTCATAAAAATCAGAATATTTTTATAGCCTTTTTATATCAATCCTTTTCTTTTCAAATCCTCAATTATGGTTTCAATAAGCAATAAAAGCAATTTGAATGTTCAAAGTATTCCTAATGATCGGGCTTTGCAAAACTATCTTCGAATATGTACCTGATATTGCTTCGTTATTTTCTGATTTTGCTATTTTCTTTCTGTTTCTAAAATGTGTTCAAATGATTAAAATTTACACTTCTTGTTGACAGGTATTCAGTGCTTTGGTAAAGTTGGAGATGAAAAAAATAAGGATTGTCGGTTTTGGCGGATTTAGTCGCATTTGTACCTATTATGCTGTGTTTGTCTGTTTTTGTCGCAATTGTCGTTTTGGGTATGTTGTTTGTACGTCGGTCTACCGTCGGTCCTACGTTCTTCCTACGTTCGTGATTTGAAGTTTGAAACTTTAGTGTTATTGCTCAAAATATTGGTGCTAAAAAGAGTCTTGTTTTTGAATTCTTCACTATTAAACCGCTAAATTCAAAATTTCTTCAAAATTGAATTTTAAATTTGCTTAATGAGGGTACTGATCATAGAAGATGAGGCGGAACTAGCCGATAGCATTATAGCCTATCTTTCTACCGAGAATTATAGCTGTGAGCTTGCTGCTACATTTGCTCTGGCCATGCAGAAAATAAGTGCCTTCGATTATGATTGTATTCTGCTAGATATTTCTCTCCCCGATGGAAATGGATTAAAAATATTAGAAGAGCTGAAGTATAAGGATAAACAAGATGGTGTAATTATTATCTCTGCCAAAGATTCTATAGATGATAGAATTAAGGGGCTTCAAATTGGCGCCGATGATTATTTGGTTAAACCTTTCCATCTTTCGGAGCTGGCAGCCCGTGTATTCTCTCTGATCAGAAGAAAGAAGTTTGGAAGTGCCAATATCATTAAACAGGGAGAGTTGGAGATAGACTTGCCTGCAAAATCTGTATCAATTAACCATCAGCAGGTTGTCCTTACCAGAAAGGAATTTGATCTGTTACTTTACTTTGTAGGAAACAGGAACCGTGTACTTTCTAAAAGCACTTTAGCGGAGCATCTTTCTGGTGAGTTAGCAGATATGCTGGATAACCACGATTTCGTTTATGCGCACATTAAAAATCTAAAGAAGAAACTGAACGAGGCGGGCTGCGGGCAATATCTAAAAACAGTTTATGGCACTGGTTATAAATGGGAGGGTTAATCAATGCAAATGAAACCACTACTAAGTAAAACTACCAAACCTTTTTTAACCTATGTACTCATTGTACTGGCTGTTAGTGTGCCCACCTATTATTTTGTGGTAGATACCATTTGGCAGATTGAGCTTGATGAACATAACCAATTGCTGGCAGATAAAACAGAATTTGAGTTTAACCGATTAAAGCTTTCTGAAGAGAAATTGCTTCGTAGTATTGTACTGTGGGATGAAATACAGCCTAGTACAGCCATTAGGAAAATTGGGTTGAATGATAGTGGTTTGGACAGTACATACACGCTTGACAAACAAAAGTCTTATTCGCAAACGGTGAACTTAGATCGCTTCCGATGTTTGTCTACCGTTATACTTCTCAATGGAAAACCCTACCGTTTTATTGTAGAAACTAATATTGAAGAAATTAGGGAAACAGTGGCGGTGATTGCTGTTACTACTATTTTCTTTTTTATCATCATTGTTATTGGGCTATTGATGATCACTAGGAAATTATCCCTAAAAGTTTGGCAGCCCTTTAGAGATATCTTAGAGAAACTAAAGGCATTTAACCTCAACCAACATACCCATATCGAATTTGAAAAAACAGACGTAAAGGAATTTGAAGAGCTCAATCAATCTTTAGACAAACTGATTGAACACAATGTTTCCGCGTTCAAAACCCAGAAAGAGTTTACCGAAAATGCGTCACATGAGCTTCAAACTCCATTGGCTATTCTTAAAAGTAAGCTAGACATATTGTTACAGAGTGATGGACTTACTGAAAATCAGTACAATATTGTAGAAGAGATGAACCGAACGCTGACTAGAAGTTCACGTATCAACAAAAATCTTTTGTTACTCGCGAAGATAGATAATGGACAATTTGATAGCTCCGAAACCATCCAGTTTAAACCCATACTGGAGCAATACATAGCGCTCTTACAAGAACATTTTGAGCATAAGAAGCTTGAACTTGGCACAACTTTACTTAGTGAACTGTCTGTTAATGGTAACAATAGCCTTACCGAAATTTTGATCAATAACCTACTGATGAACGCCATTCGACATACGGCTATAACGGGAGTGGTAAGTGTTACCTTAATCAACACAAGATTAGAAATTGCCAATACGGGGGAGCAAGCATTACTGAAACAACAGTTGTTCAAACGTTTTTCAAGGCAGTCTACAGATAACAACGGTAGTGGTTTAGGCTTGGCTATTATAGCAGAGATCTGTAAATTTCATCAATGGGAAGTCGGCTATAAATTTGAAGATCAGCAGCATATTTTTTACATCAGTTTTTAAAATTCAAAATCTCTACAAAATCTGTTTTCAACTTTGTCTTAATAAATTTTAAAAGACAGCGTAATGAAACAGATCGTAGCCCTCTTGATTGCAGTAACAAGCTTTACCGTTGCTCATGCACAGCAAGTTTTAGAAAAGAGTACAGTGCAATTTAACTCCGTAACCATTTCTGGTTTGGTGAGAAGCAAAACTGATAAAACCACCATTCCTTATGCCAATTTGGTTGTAAAAAATGAAAAGGATTCTGGTTTTATAGCGGGTACAGTAAGCAACGATCAAGGTAGGTTTTCTATAGTGGGCATTAAGCCTGGAAGCTATGTGCTAGAAGCCTCCTATATTGGTTTTGATGTAATTAAGCAACCGTTGTTTATTGGTAGTCTTTCGGCTTACCTAGATATTCCTCCCATTGAACTTATAGAAAAATCAACCACACTTTCGAGTGTAACCATTTTGGCTAAAAGCAGTGAAATAGACAGCCGTATGGATAAAAAAACCTATTCACTGGCAGATAATGTGAGCCAAAGTGGAGGTTCTGTTTTACAGAGTATGCAAAACCTGCCTGGTGTTACTGTACAAGACGGTAAAGTACAACTACGAGGAAACGAAAAAATCACCGTGCTCATTGACGGTAAACAAACAGCATTAACCGGTTTCGGAAGTCAAACAGGACTGGATAATATCCCAGCTTCGGCCATAGAAAAGATAGAGATCATTAACAATCCCTCTTCAAAATACGATGCCAACGGAAATGCAGGAATTATCAATATCATTATGAAGAAAGAAAGACGCGAGGGTTGGAATGGAAAAATAGGACTTACTTCTGGATTGGGCTCACTTTGGGTAAGAAAACAGAACCTGCCTAGTATTAGGCCGCAGTACACCTTTACACCTAAAATTAATCCCTCTTTATCCCTTAACTACCGTAAAAATAAAGTAAATGTGTTTTTACAGGCAGATAATCTATACACAGAAACGTTGAATAAAAATGAGTTTGTTACTCGTAATTATGAAGATGGAACGGTAATCAACTCGCAGTTGAAACGTAATAGAAATACTAATTTCTTGACCACCAAAGCAGGTGTAGATTGGAATATGAATGATCAGAATACCTTGACCGTTTCAGGCATGTATGGCAGTGAGAAAATCATAGATAGAGGCGATCAACCTTTTTTCAATAGCAATATTTCCCAACGTCTTCGCTTATGGCAGTTCTTGGAAGACGAGCTGAAAACCACGGCAATGGCTACTGCATCCTATCAACATCGATTCAGCGAACCGGGCCATCTTTTAAATGCAGGTTTTAATTACACTTTTCATAGAGAAGACGAGCAGTATTTCTACGATAATTACCTGCAGACATCAACGGGAACAGATGCTTTTAAACTACTATCTGATGAACAGGTGTACGATTTCAACCTCGATTACATCAAACCTTTAAAATATGGACGTATAGAAACTGGAATTAAACTTCGTAACCGAATTATCCCTACTGATATGGAATTTAGACCAGGTGTAAATTCTGTTTTAGATACCGATGCAGGTGGATGGGCAGATTATAAGGAATTGATCCCAGCAATTTATGGTAACTATATTTTTGAGAATGCCAAATGGGAAGCTGAACTGGGTTTGCGTATGGAATACGTAAAAATCCGCTATGAGGTAAACCCAGGGCATAGCACCTACAAAAGCGATGGCTACAGTTATACCAAGCCATTTCCAAATGTAAGGTTGGCCTATAAAATTGACGAAAAGAATAAGATCTCTGCATTTTTTAACCGTAGGGTAGATAGACCAAATGAAGTAGATATCCGTATTTTCCCTAAATATGACGATGCCGAAATTATTAAAGTAGGTAACCCGGGCTTGCGACCACAGTTTACCAGTTCGCTAGAATTGGGCTACAAATACACTTGGAACAATGGTTTTCTTTACACTGCAATTTATGATCGCGTGTCTACAGGTACCATTACTAGAATTTCGAACACAGTTCCAGGCAGTAACTTAATTTATGCTATTTTTCAAAATGTAGGCAAAAGCTATAATTCAGGTTTAGAAGCGGTATGGAACCAGAAAGTTTCTCCAGTTTATAGTTTTAATCTTAACGGAAATATTTACGCCAATGAAATTGATGGGTTTGTCGTAAATAACCTTTATCCGGTGCCAAATATTAGTATTTCGCCAAGTCAATCTGTAATTTCTGGAAACCTGAAACTGAATAATACCTTCCGCTTTGCCAAAGGGTGGGATGGTCAGTTGACAGGTGTTTATTTAGCGCCAGATATTATCCCTCAAGGTAAAATAGCTGCTAGGTTTTCAATGGATGCAGGATTAAAAAAATCATTACAAAAAGGTAGGGGCGAGCTATTTTTCAATGCCTCAGATCTTTTAGGTACTATGGTTATCAAAAGAAAAATACAGGGTACAGGCTTTAACTACATTAGCGATGATTATTATGAAACACAGGTGATTAGGTTGGGTTACAGTTATAAGTTCTAGCTCGGTGTTTTTGTAGTCGGTCATCTTCAGGTTGCGCCATATAATAGATCAGTATCAATTGTCATGTTGCCGACAAGTAAATTTTTTGTGTAACATTTGGCTATCAATAATTGCATTTTTATCTCATTTGGCTAATTTTGAATTGTTGAAAAGAGCATTGCAACTATTCTTACTTAGCTTTTATTTACTTACTTGTACTGGATTGCAGGAATTTACGAGGCTTCCTGTGCTTTTTCAGCATTACTTTGAGCATAAGAGTATTGATAGTAATCTCACTTTCTTCAATTACCTAGCGCATCATTATAATGATATTCCGCATACGGATAACGATGAGGAGAGGGATAATCAATTGCCATTTAAAACACATGAGTTTTTTGCAGGTATCGTAGCTAGCCCAGCTTTGCCGCCTTCTTTTGGACATGCTTTAAAAAAGGTATACCAAATTCTGCCTAAGCAAAAAATCTTAATCAACAACGATTTTGTTCCCAATTCGGCCTTTGCCGGAAAAATTTGGCAACCGCCAAAAGTTGTTTCTTAATTACACATAGTTAAACTATTTGTTGGCTTTGTTATGCCGTGCGGAACAGCATGCGTATAAAAGCTATTTAGAAACGATTATCCCTATTTTTCATGCTGAATAGAATTATTGAGTTTTCTATCAAGAATAAACTCATTATCGGGCTGTTTACGATTGCCCTTATCATATATGGAGGCTTTGAGCTTACCAAATTGCCTATTGATGCCGTACCTGACATCACAAACAATCAGGTGCAAATTATTACTACAGCCCCTTCGTATGGTGCTACAGATATAGAGCGACTGGTTACTTTTCCGGTAGAACAAGCCAATAGTAATATTGCGGGCATCAAAGAAATTAGAAGTTATAGCCGCTTTGGTTTGTCGCTAGTGACTTTGGTTTTTAATGATGACGTAGATGTTTACTGGGCCAGGCAACAGGTTGCTGAACGTTTGTTGGTTGTACAAGAACAAATCCCGAAAGATATCGGTAAACCTGAGATGGGGCCTATTTCTACTGGTTTAGGCGAAATTTACCAATACGCTGTAAAACCTAAAAATGGATACGAGAAGCGATATGATATTACGGAACTGCGCACCATTCAGGATTGGGTGGTGAGAAGACAATTACTTGGTGTAAAAGGCGTAGCCGAAGTAAGTAGTTTTGGCGGTAAACTGAAACAATATCAAGTAACTATAGACCCCAGCAAACTTGTGGCGTACAAGGTTACTATCAGCGAAATTTTTGATGCTTTAGAGAGCAACAACCAGAATACTGGTGGCGCTTATATCGAAAAACAAGCCACGGTTCAATACATCAGGAGCGAAGGTTTAATTAGCAGCAAAGAAGATATCGAGAACGTGGTGGTCAAGAACAGAGAAGGTTCTACACCGTTGCTGATTAGAGACGTGGCTAATGTAGAAATTGGCTTTGCTACCCGATACGGTGCGTTAACTTTTAATAACGAAGGCGAAGTTTCTGGAGCAATTGTCATGATGTTAAAGGGCGCCAATAGTAATGTGGTGATTGATAATATCAAAGCCAAGATTGAACAGATTACGGAAACGCTACCTGAAGGTGTGGAGATTGTACCTTTCTTAGATCGAACTAGTATGGTTAACAATGCCATTAAAACGGTAGAAACCAATTTGCTAGAAGGTGCTTTAATTGTCGTATTCGTACTCGTGATTTTCTTAGGGAATTTAAGAGCAGGCTTTATTGTAGCTTCTGTTATTCCACTTTCCATGTTGTTTGCCATTATCATGATGAACATTTTTGGCGTAAGCGGCAACTTGATGAGTTTAGGTGCTTTAGATTTTGGTTTGATTGTAGATGGTGCCGTGATTATTGTAGAAGCGGTAATGCATCAGCTTGGGCACAGTAAGAAATTTGCTGGCATTTACTTTCTTAAGCAAGACCAGATGGATTTGGAAGTGAAAAGTGCTTCCTCTAAAATGATGAACAGTGCGGTGTTTGGACAAATCATTATTCTGATTGTTTATCTGCCGATTTTCAGTTTACAAGGTATTGAAGGAAAGATGTTTAAGCCAATGGCGCAAACCGTTGCTTTTGCTTTGTTGGGTGCCTTTATCCTTTCACTAACCTATATCCCAACGATGTCGAGCCTGTTCTTGAGCAAGAAAATGAAAACAGCTCCAAACATTTCTGATAAAGCAATGGGCAAGGTAGAAAATCGTTATGAAAAATTGCTCCAAAAGGTATTGGGTTTCCCTAAAACTGTAATTGCTATCGTTTTAGGGTTGTTTGTTGCTGCCGTAGTCATTTTAGCTAATCTCGGTGGAGAATTCATTCCATCTATCGAAGAAGGGGATTACGCGGTGGAAACGAGAGTACTTTCGGGTAGTAACTTGAACACTTCTATAGAGAACATCCAAAAAGTTGCGGGAATCCTTAAAGAGAGATTTCCAGAGGTGAAGAACATCGTCACTAAAATAGGAAGTAGCGAAGTACCTACTGAGCCATTGCCAATGGATATGGGTGATATGATTATCAACCTTAAGCCTAAAAATGAATGGACCTCTGCCAAAACCTTTGATGAACTATCTGAAAAGATGGGTGAAGCTGCTAGTGAGGTGCCAGGGGTAACCACCAGTTTCCAGTTCCCAGTACAAATGCGTTTTAACGAGTTAATGACTGGCGCCAGACAAGATGTGGTTTGTAAGATTTTTGGTGAAGATTTCGATACGCTGGCACTATATGCTAAAAAGCTCGGTAATTTGGTGAGGACGGTAAAAGGAGCTACAGAAATGTATGTAGAACAGATTGCTGGAACTCCACAGATTGTTATTCGATACAATAGGGCTGCTATTGCACAATACGGCTTAAATGTCGCCGAAATTAACAGGAACGTGAATACTGCTTTTGCAGGACAAAGCACAGGTTTGGTGTTTGAAGGAGAAAAACGCTTTGATTTGGTGGTTCGCTTGCAGAATGATAAGCGTAGAGATATTAAAGATGTACAAAATTTGTTAATTCCAACACCAAGGGGCAATCAAATTCCGTTACTACAGGTAGCTACTGTCTCTTTGGTGAACAGTCCAAGTCAAATTCAGCGAGAAGATACCAAACGCAGAATTTTGGTAGGTTTTAACGTAAGCGGAAGGGATGTGGAAAGCATTGTGACCGAACTCCAAGAGAAGGTCAAAGCTAAAATTAAACTACCAACAGGTTATACTGTTACTTATGGCGGTTCATTTGAAAATTTGAATGAAGCTAAGTCGAGATTGATGGTAGCTGTTCCTGTTTCGCTAATCCTTATTTTCTTACTGCTGTACTTTGCCTTTGGTTCTATCAAATACGGCTTGCTCATTTACACCGCCATTCCGTTATCTGCCATTGGTGGTATTTTCTTGTTGGCATTGCGTGGCTTGCCTTTTAGTATTAGTGCTGGCGTAGGTTTTATTGCCTTATTCGGTATTGCCGTACTCAACGGAATCGTGTTAGTGGCAGAGTTCAATAATATTAAAAAAACTGGAGAACAGGATATGAAAAAGGTGGTATTAAAAGGTACAAAAACTCGTTTAAGGCCTGTGCTGATGACTGCTTTTGTAGCATCATTGGGGTTCTTGCCAATGGCGATTAGTAATGGTGCCGGTGCTTCTGTACAACGCCCTTTAGCCACCGTAGTAATTGGTGGATTAATGATTGCAACCTTGTTGACCTTATTTGTATTGCCAATTTTATATGTAAGCTTCGAAAAAGGCTTGTTGCGTAGAAGGAAGTTGCCGAAAATTGCTACGGTGATTTTGGTGCTTATTGGATTTTCTGCTTCATCGGCCAATGCCCAACAACCTATTACCTTAAATGCGGCTTTAGATAGTTTGTACAAAAACAACATCAGTTTGAAGAGCAGTCAGCTAAAGGCAGATTATAGCCAGCAATTGAGTAAAACTGCTACTACCATTGCTCCGCTAAATGTGAATGGAGAATATGGTAAGTATAACAGCAATTTAGTAGATAACAAATTGAGTATAAATCAGAGTTTCAGTTTGCCTAATGTGTATGCAAGGCAAAAGGATAAATTTCTGGAAGAATGGAAAACTTCGCTCCTACAAAAGGAATTGAGTAAAGCTGAACTGACCAAAGTAACCACGAAAGTATTTTATGATTTGGTGATGGTAGCACAACTTCAAAAGCTATATGTTGAGGCAGATAGTTCCTACAAGAAGTTGAAACAACTAGCAGAACTGAGATTGAAAAGTGGTGAAAGTAACCTATTGGAAAAGGCGAGTGCCGAAAATCAGTTGTTGCAGGTAAATACCAAGTTGAAGAACATCAAAATCCAAGAGCTGGTTTTGCAACAACAATTGGCATTTCTGCTCAACACCAACCTGCAATTAAAACCCAAAGTAGATGCACTAAAGGTGAAATCTACCTTTGCTGATACCTTGGGTTGGGCAAGCCATCCATTAATTAAACTGCAGCAGCAAGAAGAAAAAACAGCATTGGCCTCTACAAAGATGGAGCAATCTAAATTGTTGCCTGAGTTTAATATTGGTTACAATAGTACCACCTTGAGGGATGGCGTCAACTTTGACCAACACGACCGCTTTCAGTCGTTTCAGTTGGGGTTGAATATTCCTTTGTTTGGTGGTTCACAGCGTAACAAAGTCAAATCTGCCAAGACTTATCAAGAATTTAGAAAATTTGAAACTGAAAATGCAAATAAGCAAATCAGCACCAGTTTAAAAGCAGTTTATGAGCAATATCAACAACAACTAGCTCTAGTAGAAACCTTAGAGAAAGATGGCTTGAAAACAGCTCAAGAAATTACATCCACCTTAAACAAGCAATTGAAAAATGGAGAAATTAACTACTTGGAATGGACCATGCTGAACAACGAAGCTATCCATATGAGAGAGAGCTATTTTAACGCCATCCAACAATTGAACAGCAGCATTACAGAACTAAATTACCTTTTAGCGCAATAACATGAAGTATTATTTATATATCGGATTTTTGACTATTTCTATGGCACTTGCCTGCAATAGCGATAAAACAAAGAAAGAAACTAAAGCTTCCATTAATGAAAATGAAGTGAGCTTAACTGTCGAGCAGGCAAAAAATATTGATCTGCAAGTTGGGGAAATAGGTTTTGGTGAAATTAATGAAACCTTGAAATTACAGGGTAAAATTGATGTACCACCTCAGAATTTGGTTTCGGTGAGTATTCCTTTGGGAGGTTATCTCAAATCGACGAAGATGTTGCCGGGTACACAGGTAAGCAAAGGACAGATTATTGCTGTTATAGAAGATCCCCAGTACATTCAGTTGCAGCAAGACTATTTGAGTGTGCATCACAGATTGAATTATGCCAGCAAAGAACTTGCCCGTCAGAAAGAGCTTAACTTAAGTAAAGCCAATAGCGATAAAACTTTACAGCAAGCAGAAACGGAACATCAAACCCTAAAAATTGAACATGCGGCTTTGATAGAAAAACTGAAGTTGATCAACATCAGTGCAACGCAACTTAACGAAGGAAAAATCTCGAAAGCTGTAAATGTTTACTCACCAATTAATGGTTATGTGAGCAAAGTGAATGTGAATATCGGCAAATATGTAACGCCGTCGGATGTGATTTTCGAGTTGATTAACCCGAGTGATATTCATTTGAACCTGACCGTTTTTGAGAAAGACTTGAATAAAATCAACATTGGTCAACGGGTTTTAGCTTATACGAATGTAAAACCTGATAAAAAATACGAGACCGAAGTGATTCTGGTAAGCCATAACATAGACGAGGGGGGAAGTAGTGAAGTACATTGCCATTTTGAGAAATATGATAAAAGCTTAGTGCCTGGAATGTACATGAATGCGGAGCTACAGTTCAAAAATCAAAAGGTTCAGTTTGTGGCAGAAGAGACAGTGGTTAGCTTCGAAAATAAAGACTATGTTTTTATTGAAATTGCACCACGTAGGTTTATGATGCAAGAAGTGCAAACAGGAGATATTTGGGACGGAAAGATAGCGATCAACAATGACCTAAAAAATAAGAAGATTGTACTTAAGGGGGCATACTCGCTATTAATGAAGTTGAAGAATACCAGTGAAGAGGAATAGTCTGGTTAGTTCAATAGGGCAAACCAAATAAAATATTTTTAGGTTAGCTGGGCGGAGTAATTCTATAGCGAAAATTTCGTCCAGCTAACCGTTTTAAACCATAAACTACGTTTAACCCAAACGCTGTTATTGATGTTTCATGAGGTTGAAATTAAAAATGCTTTCCATTAATAATTTCTTATTATTTACTACATTCGCTCAAAGCAAATGATAGCTATGCACCATTCTTTAACAGACATTTCAAAGTGACCCCTGGAAAAGACATATTAATTTAACTGAATAAATGACTTTGCTTTTCTTTTTTAGCGCCTTAGGAGCTTTCAATGGTTTATTGCTATCGTTATACTTTGCTGTAAATGCCAAAAAGAAAGTTTTTACAAACTATTTCTTGTCTCTGCTTTTATTGGTTTTAAGTGTTAGGATTGCTAAATCAGTATTCTTCTATTTTAACTCCGACTTGTCCAATATTTTTATCCAGATTGGACTTTCTGCTTGTATTCTGATTGGTCCGTTTCTTTTTTTATATCTGAAATCATCTGTAGTAGAAGGAAAATCATCTTGGGCAAACCACGTTATACCGTATTTGACAAGCATCACCATTTTAGGTTACTTTTATCCCTATGTAGCGCATGCTGAAATTTGGAGCAGGTGGATTGTATGTGCAATATATTGCCAATGGCTGATCTATATCTTATTGTCTTTGGGATATCTCAAGCCGATTATCAAAAGAATAAAGGATAAAGAGCGGTTAAAAAGGATAGATGTTTGGCACTTAAGTATTTTTCTGGGAGTTGCATTTATTTGGTTGGCTTATGCTGTATCGGCTTATACATCTTATATTGTTGGGGCTCTATCATTTACTTTTGTCTTGTATTTAATTGTCTTGCTTTTAATTTTTAGGAATAGCAATACAGGTTCTTTTTTCCAGGAAAAGGAGAAGTATAAAGACAAAGAAATTGATCAGGAAACATTGCTTATAATTGATCAAAAACTATCAGTAATAATTGAAAAGGAGCTATTTCTAAATCCAAATTTTAATCTGGAGGAAGCTGCAAAAGAACTAAAAGTGACAAAGCATATCTTATCCCAATATGTAAATGAAGTATTAGGTAAATCTTTTTCAAACCTTATTAAAGAATATAGAATAGAAAAGGCGAAAAGGTTATTGGAGACCGAAAAAAACTATACGATAGAAAGTCTAGGTTATGATAGCGGTTTCAATTCAAAATCAACTTTTTTTACCGCGTTTAAAAAAATCACCGGACAAACTCCCTCAGAATACCAAAAAGCATACTTTAAGTAAGTTCTATTTTATAAAATAGAACTTCTACTTTATCAATTAAGAATATCAGAATATCGATACCAGAGATATTTGCACTCATTGTTAAAAGAATAAAATTTTAGAAATGAGAAAAGTGTTTTTGTTTGTAGTGTTTATTGCTTGTTGTAATTCATTGAACGCTCAATTCAAAATTTCTGGGAAAGTGGTTACGCTTGAAAATACTCCTATAGAGTATGCTGAAGTTATACTGTTTTCAGAACAGTCGGTTCCTTTATTTAATCGTCTGACAAATGAAAAAGGTGAATTTATAATGGATTATCAAAAGGGTACCTATAAATTAGAAATTCGCCAATTCAAACAGGTGTTGTTTACAAAGCACCTAACGCTAAATTCAGATTTTGAAGCAGGGACCATAGTGGTAGATGCTACAAATATTTTGGGAACCGTCACCATTTCTAAAAAGAAAGAGTTGGTAGAAAGGAAAATTGACAGGCTGGTTTTCAATATAGAAAATACGATAAGTGCAGTTGGTGGCGATGCTTTAGCAGCATTGAAGATTACGCCTGGAGTATCGGTACGCAATGAGAATATCACTATCGTAGGTAAACAATCAATAAGGGTTTTGATAGACGATAAAATGCTAGAACTTAGTGAAGCGGATTTGGCAAGTTATTTAAGATCAATTCCTGCCGATAACATCAAAAATATAGAAGTGATTACTACTCCTCCTGCTAAATATGATGCTGCCGGCGGTAGTGGGTTAATTAATATTAGGCTTAAAAAGGCACAGGCTAATGCTTGGAATCTTTCTTTGAGAAGTGCTTATTTGCGAAGATACAATGAGGATGAAGGAGCGCTTACAAGTAACTTTATGTACAGCAAGGATAAATTAAGTCTTTCTTCCTCATTTAATTATAGAAATGGTGGCGAAACTTTTGATTATCAGGATTACAACTCTTTTCCAGATGAACTATGGAATACCAAACAGGTGTTTAACAGGAAATTCAAAAGGTTTAACGGTGTTTTAGGAATGCAGTATTCAGCTACAGAGAATTGGCTGCTAGGCTTTCAATATATCGCCAATTTGAACAAAACACATGCTAATCGACCTGCGAAATCATCAGTTTATAATTATAATAATGACGTAGCTTTTAATGAAATCCTATCACTTAATACTGCTGAACAAAAGCCACAATTTAATTCTATAAACTTCTTTAATGAGTTTAAGCTTGATTCTGTTGGAAAGAAAATGGTCCTGAATTTGGATTACTTTAATTATGCAAATAATGATACAAGGCCGTACGAAGGAACTTCGATAATGAATAATCCGTATGCTATTCAATATTTCAAAGGAATTAACGACAATGCGCAAATAACTAATAATTACTCAGGTAAAATTGATGTTGAGCTCCCCACAAAATTTGCTAACTGGAGCACCGGTGGGAAGATCTCTGTTTCTAATACCTCAAATGATATCTCTGCCTTTAATAGCGGATTAGTTAGTAGTCCAATTTCGGCTATGCCACAAATCAAACATCAATTTAACTATCACGAATATGTTCAAGCGCTATACTTTTCTGGGAGCAGAAAGTTTAAAAGCAATTTGGAAGCTCAGATTGGTGTAAGGATGGAAACTACGCAAACTAAATCTTACAATGGAAATTCGAACCAATCGTTAAACACTAATTACGCAAAACTGTTTCCTACCATCAATTTGTCCTATACTCCAGCCGGAAATTCAACTTATAGGTTCAGTTACGGCAGAAGGATAGCAAGACCTAATTTTGCAGAATTAAACCCAAATGTTACTTACATCACACCATTTCTAACTGTTGAAGGTAACCAGGTTTTAAGACCTTATTTTGTAGATAACTTTGAGTTTATCTATTCTTATAAAAAGCTCGAAAGTAAATTATACTATAGCATTGAGAGCGACGTATTTAATCAAGTAGGCCTGCCAGATCTCAATACCAATAATATTCGCTTAATCTATAAGAATATCTTTAATCTTAAAAGATATGGGTTTTCAGAATCTTTTACTTTTAATAAACTTAGTTGGTGGAGTAGTAATAGCATGCTTAACGTAAATTACATCACTTCCCAAACTATAGATTTATCAGCAATAGCTATAGATGGTCTTACTTCATACTTTACTAGTAACAACGACTTTAATTTGAATAAGGCCAAAACGCTATTGTTTAACTTAAATTTCGAATATTACATGCTAGGTACGTATGGAATAGATAAAATAAAACCATTCACTTCTACCTCATTTGCTATCCAATATCTTTTGCTCAATAAGGATTTAAGGATAAACCTAAGAGCTAATGATGTTTTCAAAACGGACAGGTTTAGGTTTAGCTCAACTGTGAATGGGGTACATCGAAACTCCAATTATTATTTTGATACAAGATTGGTGCAATTGTCTGTAAGCTATAAGTTTGGAAGCAAAAAAGTTGATGTAAAAAAGAGAAGAACAGGGAACGAGGAGGAGAGAGCAAGAACAGGGAATTAATTGTTTGTTAATCAATTTCTTATTTAAGAGCAAATTTACTTTGCAAGTGTTTTTAGTTGATCTTACGGTATCTTTTCAACTAGCAGATCCTTTAAATCAAAGCGACTAAAGGTGCTCGCTTTTAAAGTAAAATTCATTTTTAACACAAGATCCATGTTATTAAGTTAGGAGGCTTTGTGTCAGTCTGAGCCTAAAAACTTAAAAATTTAAACTAAAAGGAACTGTCTAAATAAATTTTTCGTCATTCATCAACTTTTTGTTCTATAAAACTTGCCTTAATTCTAGCCACGTGGCTATTCTTTTTTGTTGTTTTCCATGAAAGCTACCAAACCATTAATAGCACAAGGAGAAAAATACTTTTCATTAGTTTCTGGCTCAGTTGTAGCACCAGAAACTATACCTATTACAAAACCTCGCTGATCTATCACAGGTGCACCGCTCAATCCACCAAATTTTTCAGGTACGATAACATTCTTCAATAAAAGACGATTTCCGATTGACTTATAATATTCAAATTCATATACCCGCTGACCTCCATTTTCCATTTTTCGGGTCCAACCAATTACATAAACCTTTTCTCCCACAGCTAGAGGTGTTGTTCGTACTTCTAAAGGTTTCACCTTCGAAAGATTTGTTTTAACTGAAAATACCAGCCAATCCTCGCTGTAAGTAGATTGGTTGTTAAGTGCTTCTGATTTATTCTCATTAAGTAGCCGATCTGTAATTACCAGCTGTTCTTTTTTATCTAAAGGATATAGAGACCAATTTTCAATGAAATTTTCAAATGTTAGCGTTTTCATTTTATCTGGCTTAATAATCTTTAAAAGGTGTTTAGCTGTTACAGCAAATTCGTCTCCCTTATATTTGATCAAAAACCCGCAACCAAATCTCGATTGATCGTATTTTGAATCAACGAAATCAATTTTGTTGGTAAGCGCAATATCCGCGAAACTCTCTTTTG
This sequence comes from Flavobacteriaceae bacterium PS02338, assembly GCA_029959615.1. Classification (GTDB taxonomy): domain Bacteria; phylum Bacteroidota; class Bacteroidia; order Sphingobacteriales; family Sphingobacteriaceae; genus Pedobacter. The sequence goes on from JASCOD010000004.1 coordinate 177,130, forward strand.
ATACTTTCTCTTGGGCATACCCACAAGTTGTAACTAAAAGCAGAATGAATAGGTAGATATCTTTGTTTGTAAACGGCATATCCAGAAATTTAGTTAACTAAATGTATGAAATATTGCTTAAGAAAAATCTCAAGTGGTTTATTGTTGAATTTTAAGACAAGATTAACGCTAACAGCTTAAGCACATTTCGTTTATGAACATATGAAGTTGTTTAAATCCAATGTTTGTTTCTTTTTCTTTCGAAAATCTTCTAAATATTTTGTTTTTATTTGTTTTGTTTATAAAAAGCTTTAGCTTTAATTAACCAAGTGTCATGTATGAATTTGCCCATTTAAGCTTTATATGAGCATAGCAACCAGTAGCGAATTATTTAACAAATTGTTAATGTTTCTACTGGTAGTTAAATGATTTGTATTGACGAATTTTGTGCAAGGTTATGAAAAATGAAGCAATGAATGGTCAGTCTGATACGGTTCTCTTACTACAAAAGTTAAGAGACAATGATCAATTGGCTTTTGCTCAAATTGTGCGCCATTTTACTCCAGAACTTGCCAATAGCGCTTATAAATTTACCAAAGACAAAGACGGCGCAAAAGATTTACTGCAAGATTTGTTTACGGATTTATGGGAAAGACGTGAACATTTATCCATCACTACCTCACTTCAATCATACCTGCATGTAAGCTTAAAACATAGGTTTTTGCGAAAAGTGATGCGTTCGAACTTGAACGACAAAGCTCTGAATTATTTGGGAAACAGGATGGAACAAATGCAGGCTTCTTTCTTGGAAGCAATAGAAGTTTCTGAAATGCAAGATACCATAGCCAAAATTGTAAAATTGCTGCCAATGCCAATGCAAAAAATCTTTTTGCTACGTGGCGAAGATTACTCTATAAAGGAAATAGCCGAAGCTTTAGGCTTAGCAGAACAAACGGTGAAGACTTATAATATGCAATTAAAACGTAGGATTAAGGAAGCTATTCTGAAACAATACCCAGATGTAAGTCATTCTTTATCGCTAGCTGTTTTACTCAGTTTGTCCATCATTTAAAAAAAAAAGTAAAAAGTTTATATACTTTTTAAATGTTCATGTCTCTTAGTATTATAAAGAGCATAAAAAGTGAACAATCAAAAATTAAAGAAACTTCTCGATAAGTATCTTGCTGGTAATACAACAAAGGCAGAAGCTTTTATTGTTGAAAGTTGGCTAGAAACTTTCCAGCACGATAAAGATGAACAGCAAAGCTTCGATACAGAAGAAAGTCATGATTTGTTAGCGGAGCAAATTATTGCAAGAGCATTAAATAACAAGGACGAAAAGCTTGAAACTCCATCTCGAAATACGCTAGCACTTTGGAAAAAGATAGCTAGTATAGCTGCCCTGCTGGCTATCATTTCTTCAGTAGCATTCTTTTATCTAAAAGATGGCTTTGCTAAAAAAGCACCTTTGTTGTCTACCAATTATGATAAGTTTACAACTCCAATAAAAGAGTTTAAGCAACTCCAATTACCTGATAGTACTATTGTGTATTTAAATGCCAATTCGACACTAGAGGTTCAACAAGATTTTACAAAGCAATCTGAAAGAAGGGTAAAATTAACTGGAGAGGCTTTCTTCGATGTTAAAAAAGATAAAGAGCACCCATTCAAAATTCAGGTTGGCGAATTACAAGTTAAAGTACTGGGTACTTCTTTTAATATCAATGCGCATGCTGCTAATAGTGAAATAAAAGTATCCGTTAAGTCTGGGAAGGTAAATGTGAGCACTAAAGATGCGGTATTGGCATCATTGGTTGCCGATCAACAATTAGTTTTCGATAAAACAGGAAAAGCATTTGAGTTACAGAAAAATAAAGAAAATGGCAGGGCTTTATGGAGAGATGGTATTGTAGTGTTGGATAAAGCCACTTTTGCTGAAGTGAGCGCTACCATCTACAACATTTATGGTGTCACCCTAAAATCTAATGAGGAAAAGGTAAGATCAGAACGATACAACTTCACCATCCGTTCTTCGAGAACATCACAGCAAACCATCAATCAATTATGTGAAATGATAAACAAAAAACATAGAAAGGAGGGTAGCTCTATAGTTATTTTCTAAAAATAAAAAAACAGGTACCTAAACAAGTACCTGTCTATATCATGCTGATGCAGAAACAGATTGGACCCTATTGTGCATAGCAACAGTGCTAAACAAATTTATTTAACATCACTTCAAAAATAACGAAATAACACGAGTTTATGAGTTGTTTTTGAGGTTAACTTTTACGATTTATGAACTTTTTACCGCAATTAAGGTGGTATATGAAAATTACATGTATACTCTATGGCGTATTGATGATAGCTGCGCCTCTGCTGCATGCTGTTAAAGGGCATGCACAGGTTTTAGAGAAAAAAGTTACGGCTACTTATAAAAATAATAATCTTCATGAAGTAGTACTTGACTTGCAATCTAAAACAAAAGTTGATTTTGGCTTTACGAAAGATTTAGGTTTCGATAAAGTGATCATCAAAGACCAAAAGTTCGAAAATCAGCCCCTCGGCACAGTATTGAAAAAACTGCTTTACGTTCACTCTTTCGGATTTAAGGAAAAGGATGGAATGATCATTCTTTCAAAAATGCAACAGCAGGTAAAAATATCTGGAAAGGTATTCGATGACAGCGGTATACCAATGCCAAGTGCTAGTATCCGAATTATCGAAGCTAACAGAACATTAAACACAGATCAAAACGGTGCCTATGCCATTAACCTACGACCAGGAAATTATACTTTTGAGGCTAGCTACATTTCGTATCAATCGCAAAGTAAAAAGGTGATCGTGCAAAGCGGCAAAGACTTGACAGTCAATTTTACCCTTGTAGAATCGCAAAATAAGCTTAACGAAGTAGTGGTAGTAGGTTATGGGGAGGTAAGGCGTAAGGATTTAACTGGAGCTGTTTCTACGGTAAGTTTAAAAGATATTCAAGATATTCCGGTACAACGAGTTGACCAGATGCTGCAGGGTAGAATTGCAGGAGCGGAGATTGTTTCTACTTCTGGAGAGCCAGGTGCTGGTACATCTATCCGCATCCGTGGTACCAGATCAATATCAGCTACCAATGAACCCTTATATGTAGTTGATGGTGTAATGGATGCTGTAAGCAGCATGAACGATATTAACCCTGCTGATATTGAAACGATACAGGTGCTAAAAGATGCTTCTTCAACTGCCATTTACGGATCTAGAGGTAGCAATGGTGTCATTTTAATCACTACCAAAAGAGGACAGGAAGGGCAGACGGAAGTGTTGTATCGTGCCGATTTTGGCGTTTCGCAATTACCTAGGTTTTTAGATTTGATGAACGCTCAAGAATTTGCCGAGCTTCAAAATGATCGTTACTATTTTCAATCTACCGCTAACCAAACCAAGCCTTTGGAAGATTATCCTTTCCCAAATCCAGCGGCTTTAGGTGCAGGTACAAATTGGACAGACGAGATTAGCAGAACCGCACCTTACCAGAACCACACTTTAACTGCTAGTGGCGGAAGTAAAGCTACTAAATTTTACTTTTCTGCTAATTATAGCAATAACCAAGGTATCATTATCGCAAGTGGTTTACAACGTTATCAGTTACGTTTAAATCTAGATCATACGTTTAGTAAATACGTAAAAGGAGGTTTACGAATTAATTACTCGTACATAGACCACGAGATTAACAAGGCTGATATTGGAACACAAACTCTTTGGTATCGTTCTACGATATTTTTAGCACCAACTATCGCCGCTTATAAACCTGATGGTAGCCTCAACGACTGGAACTCGCAATGGTATGCAGGTACTTTGTTTGATTCGCCCTTGGCCGTTTCAAAGCTTACCAGAAAAGATCAGTTAAAGAAAACCTTATCGCCTATGGTATTTTTGGAGGTTACGCCCATAAAAGGTTTGGTTTTTAGAAGTAGCGCATCATTATATGACTATAACCGTTTCGATGATAACTTTTCGCCATCAACTTTGCCAACAAGAGCCAGTAGAAATACGGGTGCTTATGCTTACAAACGTGCTTATAGAGCAAATAATATCCTAAACGAAAATACAGTTACCTACAATACTATTTGGAAACGCAAGCATAGTTTCGAAGGTTTATATGGTTTTACCTTACAGACCAATTGGTATGCTGATTTATCTGCGAGTGGCGATGGTTATTTTATTGATGATATCAATACGAACGATTTAGGTGCGGTGCCATCCAAAGAAACGCTTAATGCTTCTTCAAGTTTAGAAGATAGAAGCAGGGTGTCACATTTAGGAAGGATCAACTACAATTTTGATAGCAAGTATTATTTAACATTAACAGGGAGATTTGATGCTGGATCCAATTTCGCTGCCAACCATAAATGGGGATTTTTCCCATCTGCGGCACTAAAATGGAATTTGAAGAGGGAAAAATTTCTTAAGAATGTAAGAGCTATTGATGATTTGGCAATTAGGTTAAGTGCTGGTATTGCAGGTAACGATGCCGTAGGTGTTTATCAATCTTTAGCGAGATTAAGTTCTAATTCCAATGGTTATATTTTTGGAGGAGCTATTCCGGTTTCTTACACGCCAAACAGAATTGCAAATGAAGGCCTAACTTGGGAAAAAACAAAGTCAGTTAACTTAGGTATCGATGCTGCATTCCTTAAAGGAAAGGTTGACCTAAGTTTAGAGCTCTACAGTTCTAGAACGGAAGATCTGTTATTAACTGTTCAATTACCGAATCAGGGTGGCTATACTAGTCGTTTGGCTAATATTGGTAAAACCTCAAACGATGGAGTTGAGTTGACCTTGGGTACCAAGAACATCACTAGAAAAAACTTTTATTGGAACTCTACTTTCACCATTGGTCATAACAAGCAAATGGTTGATGATATTGGTGGTTTAGAAAGGGTATCTGCATACATTAATCCTTACGGCGGTAACTACATGATGTACGGTTACGTAGCGGGACGTCCATTAAATGCGCTTTGGGGCTTTCAGTATGCTGGAGTTTGGAAAAACCTAGCAGAAGTTGCCCAAAATGATATTGATAAAAAATACGTGTCTTCTTCAACACCTTTTTATACGCCAGGTCGCCAACGTTACATAGACCAAAATGGAGATGGCGTACTTAATAACGATGATTTGATTTATATGGGTAATGCAGATCCGAAAGTTTATGGCGGTTTGCAAAACAGCTTCCGTTACAAGAAGTTCTACATCAACATTTATTTCAACTATTCGTTGGGTGGGAAAATCTATAACCCAACAGAGTTATTTATGGGAACGGGCACCTACCTTTCAAACCAATATCGCTATATGGTTAATGCATGGCATCCAACCAGAAATCCAACATCAGATATCCCAAGGGCAGATTCTAAAGACGATATCCCAACGGATAGATTTATTTATGATGCTAGCTTTCTGCGTCTAAAAAATGCATCGATAAGTTATGTATTCGATTTAGCGAAAAAAACAAATAACAAGTTCAAGTCAGTGATATTAACGGCTGCGGGAAATAACATCTTTTTACTGAAGAAATACAATGGGTACGACCCAGAGGTTTCTGCAGAAAGTGGTAGCTCTACCATTAGAAGGATGGACAATGGTGCTTATCCCGCCAGCCGTACGCTAACGTTTAGCGCTCAACTTAAATTTTAATTGATAGATGAATTGAAAATGAAAAGGAATTATTACTATATCATTTTATTGGCTTTTACATTTGTTTTCTCGTCTTGTAAGAAAATGCTCGAAGAGGATGCACAAAATTTTGTATCACCAAATCAGTTTTATAAAAACGAAGCACAATGTGTTGCTGCTTTAAACGGATGTCATAACCCGTTAACCAGTATATTTAATCAAGGTTTACTATTGTCTATTGAAGGTGTTTCTGATTTAGCTTATCTAGGTAACTTAAATAATGAAACTCGTTTCGAGCTATCTCCATCTAATCCTGGCATGGGTAAAGGATTATGGACATCGGCTTACCAAGGTATCATGTTCTGTAACGCCGCTATCGAGGGGATTAAAAAATCGCCCGTAGCTGAAGATCGAAAACCTGCTTTAATTGCCGAAGCAGTTACTTTACGTGCACTTTATTACTATGTATTAACCTCTACATTTGGCGATGTGCCTTTTTATACAGATGACGTAGCTAATTTGGCGACGCTAGAAAAAGTAAATGCTTTAGGTAGAATGAGTGCGAAAGATACCCGTACCTTCTTAATTAAAGATTTGCAGACTTATGCTACTGCATTGCCTAAAACACGTACATCCGAGGTGCCAAATAACCGTATATCTTCGTCAATGGCATACGTGTTAATTGCCAAATTGGCCATGTGGGAGAAAGATTACCCTACTGCATTAACAGCATTAAACGAGATCAAAACCATTTACGGACAACTAGCGCAGTACCCTTTAACAGACACTTACTTCAGAAATAAAAATACAGCAGAATCTATTTTCGAAGTACAGTACACTTGGTCGGTAAGCGGGTTAAAAAAGACTTCACAAGTAGCTTGTTATTTTACACCTCCTCGCACGGCCAACACCAGTACTTATAATGGTATTGTCATCGCAGAATTGGGCGATAAAGCAAATCCGTTTACTTCCATAACACCGTCCGCTTATTTTATGAGTTTGTACGATGTATGGGACCCACGTAGAAACATGATTTTGGCCTATACTTATAACGGTCAGAATTTTTCTCGTCCAATGTCAAATAATGGTACAGGAAAGCCTTGGATGGGTGTAAAATTTTGGTGCCCCGGAATGGATAATCTAGCCGATGGCAATAACCAGAAAGTTTTTAGGTACGCTGATGTGCTTTTGATGATGGCAGAATGTGCAAATGAATTAGATAATGTGCCATTAGCCATGAGCAGTATTAACGAAGTAAAAAGAAGAGCTTCGCAAAGTTCGTCTGCAAGTATAAATCTGGAACTAACGACTTATCCTGGTAAAGTAGATTTCTTGGAGGAAGTAAAGGCCGAAAGAGCTAGAGAATTAATGGGTGAATATGGCCGTAAATGGGATTTAGTACGTTGGGGAACTTGGTATGACTCTATCATGGCAACAGTAGCTAATGAGTTTGTAGATATCAAAGATAATGTACGCCCTTACCATGAATATTATCCAATTCCAGATAACGAAATCTTGCGTTCTGATGGCAAATTGCACAATAACGCTTATAAATAACTGCCTATCAATCAAAAAATAAGATGATGAAAAAAACTTTGACATTGTTTGTTGCATTGCTTTTGATGAGCGGTGTAACATTTGCCCAAGATTACTTAAGGGTGTTGAGCTATAATATTTTGGAGGGGATGAAATTGGATACCACCAAAGGCAAACAGCAGTTTGTAAATTGGGTAAAAGACCAAGATCCAGATATTTTTGCCATACAAGAAGCTAACAAATTTACAGCGGAAAGCTTAGCTGCATTAGCCAAAAGTTACGGTCACGATTATAGCGTTTTGGTAAAAGAAAAAGGCTATCCAACAGCCTTAACTTCTCGTTTTCCAATTACCGATGTAGAGAAAATAAACGAGAACATTACGCATGGCTATATCACAGCGAAAGTAAATGGCTACAACATTGTGGTGTTGCATCTAAATCCGCACCACTATGATATTCGCAGAAAAGAAATGGCCACCATTTTAGCGAAAATCAAAGAAAATAAAGCGACAAAAAAGCTAATTGTAATGGGCGATTTTAATTCAAATTCTCCATTGGATAAAGCAAATTATGCTGATGGGCAACTAGTGAAACGCCTGAAAGAAGCAAAATTGAAATATGCTTTCCATAACAATTTAGTAAACGGCGAAGAAATTGATTTCGAAGTACAAGGAAGCATTTTGGATTTTGGTTTGGTCGATATCATCAAACATTTAGCCGATAGCGATCCTATAAATGCCAAGGAGATTAATCCTGCCAAGCATCGTATCGATTATATCTACGTCTCCAAAGATTTAAAATCAAAAGTAGTGAGGGGCAAATTTATTCGTGATGACTTTACGAAGAAGTTTTCTGACCACTTACCCATAATTATCGAACTAAAATAAACATAGCAACATGAAAAGCTTTTTATTTTCACGAAAAATATATGCACAACTGGCTTTGTGCTCAGTGATCACACTCCTAACCATTTGGGGCTGTAAAAAACAAGAATTGGTTTCTTTTAGCACCGATCTATCATTGAATGCCCATATTGTAAAAATAGCCGATTCGGCAGCTACAACAAGAATACAAGTTTATGCAGATGAGACTTGGGAAGTAGCCGCAAAATCCAACGATTGGCTGAAACTCGACAAAACTACAGGTACTGGAAAATCAGAATTTTTAGCTACTGTTACTTCAAATAAAGGGCAATTACCACGTGCGGTAGAAATCTATGTGAAAGCCAAAGGTAAAACAGATACGGTTTTCATCCAGCAAAGAGGTTTAACACCTACCGTAAATATTGTTGATGCCAACATGAACGCCGTTGCTGGTGCTGGTAAAATGAAAACCATACTCACTACCAATGTTCCTTTCAATTTGATAAAAAAGGAATTGGTTTACAAGACAGCAGGACAAGATAATTGGATAGGCGATGTAAATTTTGATGGTACTTACATGTTGATCAATGTGGCAGCAAGTGCATCGGCAGAACCAAGAGAAACGCTGTTAAGACTGTCTTATCTCGATGCCATGGGAACTACGGTAAAGGATTCGATATTGATTACACAAAGTCCTGTTGGTGAGTATCAAAATGCGGTGTTAAAGGATTTTGCTTATGTGAAATCATTAGCTGCGGGCGTTGTAAACGAAGATGTTTACATTGAAGGTATTGTTTTGGTTGACAAAGGAAATCCAAATACGGCACTTAATCCGAACTCGGCAAGCAATAAACACGTGATTGACAAAACTGAAAATGGAATCACGGTTTACGTACAAAGTTTAGATGGTAAATCGGGGTTAAGATTAAGAATGGCAACTCCTGGTGACCATATCTTCAGCAAAAATGAAAAGGTTAAACTGTGGTTGAAAAACACTACCATTACTAAAACCGCTAATCCAGTTACCACTACCATTTCAAATGTACCATCGTTAAACGTGATGGAAAAGGTAGATAGCCCAACGCCGTTGGTAGCTAGGGAGCTTTATATGAAAGACTTGGTGGATAATGATGTATATACTTATGTCAAATTAAAAGATGTAGAGATTTCGGTGTCAAACGGCTCGTATTACAACATCAACGAGGGATATGAGTTTAGAGTAGATTGCTACCCAACTAACATCAGAGATATTAACGGAAATAGCATGTATATGATGACTAATGGAGGTGTGCCTTACCGTCGTAATGGTACGCAAGTGCCGCAAGGTTCGGGTACCATCAGTGGTGTAATTGTATATGAAACGATGGCTCGTTATGGAGGTAATATTGGGAAGTACGCTATTCGTCAGATGGCACAAGAAGATATCAAACTTAATAATGATAGAAGCCAAGGTTTTTCTAACGTATTGGTAGAATGGGATAGGTTTAGAAGTGAATTACAAACGGGTGCCACTTTGGCGAGTAATCCATTAACCCCAACTATTGGTACTGGTAAGTTGAGCCATAGCGAGTTTGCAGATTTAAACTATACAGCTGCCGCAGGTATTTACGGTACCAACGATTTTAACGCTTTATTGCCAGACCCAACAGGAGCAAAAGGTGCAGTAACCAATGGTGCTTTCGCTGCTAGAGGCTTATGGAACACAGCAAAAAATAGAGGTGGAGCAATTATCGTGAAAGCATCTACAGCCAATATCAGCCAACAAGTTTCTTTACAGATTGAAGGCTTTGTAGCTACAGGTGCACCGAGGGAGTGGACCATTGAGTGGTCTACCCAAAGTAACATGGATGCAGGAACTTGGAACCCTGTAAGTGATTTTACTTTCCAAGATATAGTTAACTGGACGAGTACCTTGTTAACGCAGGTTTCTGGTTATAAAGTGATGAACTTTAATTTGCCAATGGCTGCTTCAGGTCAAAGTGAAATTTACATCAGAATAAAAGCCAAAAACAGAAATGTAGGTAGTGCAACTAGTGACGTAGGCGGCACATTCAATAGTGCAGTAGCTGTTTACTTCGGTCATATTTCATTGAAGTATAACAAATAATAAAGTTTAAGCCATTGCGGTGTACTTATCGCATCGCAATGGTTTTAAAATCAACAACCATTTCTTACTAACCTAAGTATTTCCAAGATATGAATAAATTGAAACTAGCAATAGCCAGCTTGTTTGTCTTTGCTATCGTAAATATTGTACAAGCCCAAAATGCTTCATTAACCATTATTCCTCAGCCTAATCAAGTTACGTTAAAGCCAGGTACTTTTAAGTTATCACCAAATGCTTTGAGCTACATTAAAGGTTTTAAAAATAAACCAATTAGTATAGATCAATTCGCAAGACAGGTCATCAGTCAAGTAAAAAAAGGTAATACAGTAGATAAAAATCAAAAAGTTACCTTAACCCTGCAAACTAATGCACCAATTATACAGGACGGTTACCAATTGAATATCAATGCCAATGGGATTCAAATTCTGTCGTCAAATGAGCGGGGCATATTTTATGGTTTGCAAACCTTGGCACAGCTAATTGCTGGCGCTAAAGACAATGCATTGCCTTTTGTAGAAATTAAAGACGAACCACGCTATAAATACCGAGGATTAATGCTAGATGTTGGTCGCCATTTCTTCCCGATGGAGTTTATCAAATCTTATATCGATGTAATGGCTGCCTATAAACTCAATTACTTTCATTGGCATTTAACTGAAGATCAAGGATGGAGAATTGAAATTAAGAAATACCCGAAATTAGCTAGCATCGCATCTGGTAGGGAAGGTACTTTGTTAAATCATTTGAAAGACAAAGAACACCTTTACGATAATGTACCGTATAAAGGCTATTATACCCAAGAGGAAGTCAAAGAGATTGTACGTTATGCCGACAGTAAATACATTACCGTAATTCCAGAAATTGAATTGCCTGGCCATTCGTTAGCTGCATTATCAGCTTATCCAGAATTTGGTTGTGGAGATAATCCTGGGCCATATAAAGCAGAGATGAAATGGGGTGTTTTTGAAGATGTTTATTGTGCAGGTAAGGAAAGTACATTTACTTTCTTGCAAGATGTTTTAGATGAGGTCCTGGTACTTTTTCCTTCAGTTTATATCCACATTGGTGGCGATGAAAGTCCGAAAGCGAGATGGAAAGTGTGTAAACATTGCCAAAAGCGTATTAAGGATAATCAGCTGAAAGACGAACATGAACTGCAGTCTTACTTTGTACAGCGCATAGAAAAATACCTGAATGGAAAAGGACGTAAAATTATTGGTTGGGATGAGATTTTAGAGGGTGGATTAGCTCCAAACGCTACAGTAATGGGATGGAGAGGAGTAAAGGGTGGTATGGCTGCGGCCAGACAAAACCACGATGTAATTATGGTGCCAAGTTCACATCTTTACTTGGATCATCGTGAAGCAGTTTCTACCGAAGAGCCGCTAACCATTAGCTACGGTCCAACACGTCACTCATCTTTAAAAAATGTCTATTTCTTTAATCCTAGCATTGATACATTAGAAGCCGATAAGCAAAAATACATTATTGGTGTACAAGCAAATTTGTGGACAGAATATATCAAAACTCCAGCAAAAGCAAGGTATCATCTGTTTCCTAGAATTTACGGGTTAGCCGAAATAGCTTGGACCAAATTAGAAAATAAGGACTGGGAAAGCTTCTCTAAAATTAGAGTACCCAAACATTTGCAAGCCTACGACAAAACTGGAGAAATGTATCGAGTACCTGAAGTAATCGGTGTTGAAAATAAGGTGTATACAGGTAAAGAATTTGAATTTACACTTCAACCATCGGTTAATGGCGCAAAAGTTTACTATAGTTTAAGTGGTTACACTCCAACTGAGATGGATAATCTGTATACTAAAACGTTTAAAGTTACCGTGCCAGTAGGCGAAGAGAGACAATTGAAATGTGTGGTGATTACCCCATCTGGTAAACGTAGCATTGTGACAACTGCTGTGCTAAGTAATAAAGCTACTAGTAAATAAGAAACAGGCTGCCTGTTTCTTATTTTTGCTGTTCAAATCTATATCGGTTATGTTTGAAATACAGCTTTTAAATAGAAATAGGTAGCCTGTTTTATTTAATTTGCATCGTAAATGATCACCTTTTCAAAGAATACCCTAAATTCTTCTAAGAAGGCTTTATGAATTGGATGAACTTGATAAACATCATGTGCGGCCAAGTCTTCAAAAAATAAAATTAAGCTGAAAGTATAGGTTGTATCCACTACCGCACGCTCAATAGGTGCAGGAGTGCCTATGTGAAAGTTTTTTACGACTTCAATATTTTCTAAACTTTTCAATCCTCCTAAGAAAGCTTCTTTTTGAGCTTCAGTGGTATCGGCTTTTAACCAAAATAATACGTGGTGTGCAATCATTGTTGTTTTTTTTATGGCGAAGATATGGAATTTGGTTAACTGTTTAAATCAGTTATTTGGTTAAATGAAACTTTGTATACGGGGCTTTAACTGAGCAATTAACCAAATCAGACAACCAGTTAACCAATTCCATAATTAACCAATTTAAAAGCAATTAACCAGTTCCAACAATTAACCGATTAACCATCATTATATAACAAACTCAAAAAATTATATAAAACACATTTCAATTTTTTTCTTCATCTTTGTATCGCAATGAAGAAATTCTTTTTAACACTTATGGCATTTTTCTATCTGGCAGTAGCCAGTGGAGCTGGAGTGAATCTTCATTACTGTATGGGCGAACTCGTAGATTGGAGTTTAACCGATAGTGAAAAACATGCTTGCGATTTCTGCGGCATGGAAAAAAAGAAATCTTCCGAAAAATCTTGCTGTAAAGATGTACAACATCAAGCTAAGGTAGACCAAGCTCAAAAGGCAAATGCACAGATTTACAAATTTGAACAATCCGTTTTTGTAATTCCTCAGGTTAAACCTGTAGAAAGCTATTTGTTGCCAGTTACTAAGATTATTTCACAAGAGGCCAGAAGCAATGCGCCTCCGTTAGGGAAACGAACCCCTATTTTTATCAAAAACTGTACTTACAGAATATAATACCCTTTTTCTTTCGAAAACGTAATGCCTTTCATTATGTCGTCATTCCCGTGTAGGTGGGAAACGTAAAGCGTACGCATTAGGATTCCCAATCGAGTTGGGAATGACGATAAAACAACGTTTCGAACAAATTCAACAGGCTCTTTAGCCAAAAAATCCAAATCTTATTTATTTAACCCGTTGCCAGTGAAATCTGCTTTGCATGATATTTTACTGTCGACAAAGCTTAGAAATTATGAAATCATTAAAAATGATCGCAGTTGTAGTATTCACAATGTTAGGTACTGCTGCATTTGCACAAACAAAAACAGACAAAATTAAAGTATTAGGTAACTGCGGTATGTGTAAAAAACGTATCGAAACTGGCCTAAAAGATGCTGCAATTACTAGCGCAACTTGGGATAAAGACAATAAGTTTTTAACAGTAAGCTACGACAGCACAAAAATCAGCAATGAAGCAATCCAACAAAAAATAGCTGGATTAGGTCACGATACACCGAAAGCTAAAGCAAAAAATGAAGTTTACGGCAAGTTACCAGGTTGTTGCAAATACGATCGTAGTGGTAAAACGGTAAAGGCACATTAGTCGACCAAGTCCGTCATTGCGAGGCACGAAGCAATCTTACAACGTTGAGAGCTAATTGCTTTAAGATTGCTTCGTGCTTCGCAATGAAGATGTGGCTAGAAAAAAGAAAAGAAAAAGGGTAATAATTTTCAAATGGTACATCAAATTATTGACTGGTCTATGCGCAACCGATTTATCGTGTTGGTGCTGGCCATAGGGATATTTGTTTGGGGCATCTTTGCGGTAAAGAAAAATCCAATAGATGCTATTCCAGACTTGTCCGAAAACCAAGTAATCGTGTTCACAGAGTGGATGGGACGTTCGCCTCAATTGATAGAGGACCAGATCACCTATCCTTTGGTGACCAATTTACAGGGGATTCCTAAAATTAAATATGTGCGTGGTTCTTCCATGTTCGGGATGAGCTTTATCTACGTTATTTTTGAGGATGATGTAGATGTATATTGGGCTAGAGAACGTGTATTGGAACGTATCAGCACGATTTCAAAAACATTGCCTGATGGTGCTACGCCACAGCTTGGTCCTGATGGAACAGGTGTGGGTCACGTATTGTGGTACACTTTAGAAGCTCCAGATGTAGATTTGGGTGAGCAGCGAGCCATACAAGATTGGTATGTGAAATTTGCTTTGCAGACTGTGCCAGGCGTAAGTGAAATTGCTTCGTTTGGTGGTTTTCAAAAGCAGTATCAAATTGCGATAGACCCAAATAAGTTGCTGTTTTACAAATTGACGGTACCACAGGTGATTTCGGCGGTGAGAAGTAACAACAATGAAGCTGGTGGACGGAAGTTTGAAATGAGCGATATTGGTTACATTATCAAAACTTCGGGCTACTTAAAATCGATAGATGAAATCGCTAACATTCCTATTAAAAACCAGAATGGTACGCCTATTCGCATTGCAGATGTGGCTACCGTACAAATGACTGGCGAAACTCGTTTGGGGATTTTTGACCAAGATGGTGAAGGCGAACGTGTAGGTGGAATTGTAGTAATGCGCTATGGTGAAAACGCTGCAGATGTGATTGATAAGGTAAAAGCCAAAATGACCGAAGTATCGAAAGGTTTACCCAAAGGAGTGAAATTCGATATTGTTTACGACCGAGGCGAATTGATTAAGGAGTCGGTAGATTCTATTAAGCATACGTTGATTGAAGAAATGATTGTGGTCTCGTTAATCGTGATTATTTTCTTATTTCACTGGCGCAGTGCCGTAAGTATCATTATCCAGATTCCAATTACCATTGCGGCGAGTTTTATTCTGCTAAATGCTTTTGGAATTAGTTCTAATATCATGTCGTTAACAGGTATTGCTTTAGCTATTGGAGTAATCGTAGATAACGGAATTATCATGAGCGAGAATGCTTATAAACATTTGTCGGAGCGGTATGCGCAATGGCAATCAGATCAAAATCAACCAAAATCATGAAGAATTGGTTAAAAAATAAATTTCGTAAAGATCCACAGTGGATCAGCGAAGAAGAACGACTAGCGATCATCACGAAGTCGAGCAAGCAGGTATCGAGAGGGGTGTTTTTTGCTACGGTAATCATTATCACCTCGTTTTTGCCTGTGTTTATGCTCACTGGGCAGGAAGGTAAATTATTCCATCCGTTGGCATACACCAAAACATTCATCATGATTGTGGATGCCTTATTGGTGATCACTTTGGCACCCGTGCTGATTTCCTTTTTTATGAAGGGGAAATTTAAGCCAGATAGTGCCAATCCGGTAAATAGATTTTTGGAAAAAGTATACGAACCTATCATTAGGAAGGTGCTGAAATGGCGTAAAACAACTATCGCTATTAACGTAATCGCTTTGTTAATTACCATTCCCTTGTTGAAAAATTTGGGTACGGAGTTTATTCCGCCCTTGGATGAACAGAGTATTTTGTTTATGCCTGTAACCTTGCCAGATGTGTCTAATGCAGAGGCGAAGAGAATTTTGCAAGTGCAAGATAAAATCATCAAATCGGTACCAGAGGTAGATAAGGTGTTAGGTAAAGCCGGTAGGGCAAGTACAGCAACGGACAATTCGCCGATTAGTATGATAGAAACCATCATTACGTTGAAACCAAAAAGCGAATGGCGTGAAGGGATTACGAAGAAGGATATCATTACTGAATTGGATGCTAAGCTGCAAATTCCAGGGGTAGTAAACGGTTGGACACAACCCATCATCAACCGAATTAATATGTTGGCTACAGGTATTCGTACCGATGTAGGTATTAAAGTTTTCGGACAAAATTTGGATACCATTGCTGCGGTTTCGGAGAAAGTGAAAGCGGCTTTGGAAGGCACGGCTGGGGTGAGCGATTTATTTGTAGAGCCTATTACTGGTGGGAAATATTTGGCTGTAAATATTAAAAGAGAAGAATTATCTCGTTACGGTTTAAACGTCGATGATGTAAACCAAGTGGTAGAAACGGCGCTAGGCGGTGCGAGCATTGGCAATACCATTGAAGGTCGTCAGCGTTTTTCAATCAGTGTGCGTTTGGCGCAAGAATATCGTAATAGTGTGGAGCAAATCCAGCGTATTCCATTGCAATCGCCAAGTTTTGGAGAAATTCCTTTATCTAGCGTAGCTGATGTAAAGTTTGAAGATGGGCCACCGATGATTAGTTCTGACAATGCCATTTTACGTGGAGCGGTAATGTTTAACGTTCGTGATAGGGATTTGGGTAGCACGGTGAAGGAGGCAATGGAGCAACTGAACAAAGAAGATGGCATTTTACCAGAAGGATATTTTTTGGAATGGAGCGGCCAGTACGAGAACTTAATTAGAGGTCAGCAAACGTTGATGTGGATTGCACCAGTTGTTTTGGTAATTATTTTCTTCTCACTTTATTTCGCTTTCCATTCTATCAGAGAGGCTTTTCTAAGTTTAATTACAGTGCCATTTGCTTTAATTGGTGGTGCTTATATGATTTACTTCTGGGGTGTTAACCTTTCGGTTGGTGTGGCTGTGGGTTTCATCGCTTTATTTGGTATCGCAGTAGAAACAGGTATTGTTATGGTGATTTACTTGAACGATGCGATGCAACAGCTCATTAAACTCAAAGGAAATTCAAGGGAAACAATTACTCGAGATGATTTAAGAGAATATGTGATTTATGGAGCAGCAAAACGTCTGCGACCCAAATTAATGACGGTTTGTGTATCCTTATTTGGTTTGGTACCAGTATTATGGGCTACTGGTGTAGGGGTTGATGTGATGCAGCCTATTGTTTTACCAATGATTGGTGGTGTCTTGACTTCCTCAACACACATTTTATTGGTTACGCCACTCATCTTTTTAATGTCTAAAGAATACGAATTGAAAAAATACGGAAAATTGGAGGTGCACGATGTACAACATTAATTCACCCGCTATTCTCGCCCCTTTGGCGAGAGATGCCCGCAGGGCAGAGAGGGGTAGTAACATTGAAAGTAATTCCTCCCTCTTTAATTCTCCCTCCAAAGGGAGACACATGGCGCTTATCTGCGATTGCATATCCCCCTCTTTGAGGGGGCAGGGGGAGGAAATTGGTACTGGTTTGTTCTGTGCTGCAGTTATGTTTTTAGTATTGATATCCAATTCATTCCTTACTAAAGCCCAAACCCCAGTTCTTTCTCTCGATACCATCCTAAATCGTATCGATCAGAACAACCTACAGCTTAAATCTTATGGATTAAAAGCCGAAAGTTATCAATACAATGCGAAAGCGGCAACTGCTTGGATGGCGCCAATGGTTGGTGTAGGAACGTTCATGACGCCCTACCCTGGACAGATGATTATGGACGGAAGGGACAAAGGTTCGCTGATGTTTCAGGTAGAACAGGATATCCCTAACTATGGAAAGCTGAATGCTCAAAAGAAATTCATCGAATCGAAAGCTAAAGTAGAAAGAGCAACTAGAGAAGTGACTTTGAACGATTTTAAAACACAGGCAAAGAAACTTTACTATGCTTGGTTGGTGGCAAAGCAGAAGTTAACGGTACTTGAAAAAAGCACCCAAATTATGCAAACGATGAAGAAAGTGGAGGAGATTAGGTATCCATTTAATCAATCGAAATTGGGAAGTGTTTACCAAACTTCGGCAAAGCTGGAAGAAACGGAAAACATGAAACGCATGCAGGAGGGAGAGATTGGAAGGGCAAAGGCCTGGTTAAATAGCATGATGAACCGCCAAGGGAATATCGATTTTAAAATTGATAGCAATTACGTTCCTCAATTTGTTGCAGCAACTGCTTTGGATACAGCTAGCTTGGCAATAGCCAGAAAAGATATCGCCAAAATGGATTACAACATCCAATCGATGCAGCTGAATGTGGAGGCTATGAAAAAGCAAAGTCGTCCAGATTTTAGATTGCGTTTCGACCATATGTCGCCTTTGGGCAGTGGCATGCCGAAAGCATTTAGCGTGATGGGCATGGTAAGTATTCCAATTGCGCCTTGGGCTTCGAAGATGTATAAATCTGAGGTGAAAGGAATGCAATATGAAGTAGAAGCGATGCAGATGGAAAAGGCTGCGATGTTGCAAGAAACGCAGGGAATGTTGTACGGAATGCAGTATCAGATTAAAACGATGCAACAACAGATAGCGGCAATGGAACAAAAAATCATTCCAACCTTACAAAAAACATTGGATGTGAATGTATTGGGCTATCGCGAAAATAAAATGCAGTTGCCAGAGGTAATTGCTTCGTGGGAAGCGTTGAATATGATGCAGAATAATGTGCTGGATGAAAAATTGAAACTTTACTTAATGATCGCAGATTATGAAAAGGAATTGTATAGGTAAAGCTCCTCTCTGCCCCTTGGGCATCTCTGCCCAAGGGGCAGAGAAAAAAAGCAGCCGTCATTTCGACTGTAACGCAGTGGAATGGAGAAATCTTTGGACATTGAAACCCGATTCAAAAGATTTAACTGCGTTGATTTCTCAATTCTCGGCTATGCTCGAAATGACGAACACTGTAAAGGGGCTGCAAAGTGCGCTAATACTAGCAATTGTACTCTTCTTCGCATCCTGCCAAACCAAACCGAAAAAAGATCATCATGATATTGGAAAGGTAACCGTAGATTCTAGCTTGAAAGCGCTAATTGCACCTTCAAATGAGCAAGTAGTGGCAAAAGCAGCTACAGTTAAAGCGAGTTACGAAACTAAAATCTTTACTGCCGAAGTGCAGGGGATGGTGAACTATGATACTCGTAGTGAGACAAGCATAGCTAGCAGAGTCGGTGGACGTTTGGAAAAGCTTTACATCAAATACAATTATCAGCCTGTAAAAAAAGGGCAGTTGTTGTTTGAAATCTACGCTCCAGATTTGGCTGCGGCACAACAAGAACTGATTTATCTTTCGCAGAGTGCTGGTGACGAACGTTTGTTAGCACAGGCTAAACAACGTTTGCTATTGTTAGGAATGAGCCATCAGACCATCCAACAGGTGTTGCAAACTAAAAAAGTGAATTACCGTATTCCGGTTTACAGTCCTGCAGATGGTTATATTTTGGAGAAACAGTTAGCCAATAACAATGCTGCTGCTGCGAGTGCACCAAGTAGTGAGAGTGGAGGTGATGGGATGTCGGGAATGAGTGGAGGAAGTGGTACAGCTTCAAGTGCAGCGCCAACACCACAAGTTGAAAATTCGCCAGTGATGCTGAGAGAAGGCCAATATGTAAATGCAGGACAAAGTATCTTCACGATTTACAGAGCCGACCAATTACTGGCAGAATTTGCACTCAAATCCACTTTAGGAACTCTAATTAAGAAAGGTAGTAAACTGGCATTTTATAAAACAACCGATAAGGAAAATACTTTTCAGACGTCGATTGTAGGTTTAATACAACCAATGATTAAGGCAGGGGAGAATTTTACAGTGGCGAGAATTTACCTTAACAAGGGGAGTTTCAAAGCAGGTGAAATTCTAACGGCAAAAATTCCAATGTTGGTACCTCAAAGTTATTGGTTGCCAGAATCTGCAGTGGTGAGCGTAGGTGCACAAAGCACGGCTTTCAAAAAAGAGAATGGCGTGTTTGTGAGTATAAACTTAATTACTGGCTTGCGTATGAACGGATTGGTACAGGTAAAAGAGAATATCCATAATATGGAATTCGCTAAAAATGCAGCGTATTTAGTAGATAGTGAGAGTTTTATAAAAGCGAAATAAAAACATTAAGGAATTAAGAAACATTAAGTTCTTCTTAACTAACCTTAATTCCTTAATGTTAAAACTTGTATTCAAGCATAAATAAATACAAATGAAAGGAATTAAACATATCATCTCCATCTTTATTCTCTTCAGCTTAATTGTTGGAGTTGTAGCATGTAGTGGAGATAAAAAAACTGAGGAAAAATCGGCTGAAGCGAAACAGCAAACTTTCACATGTCCTATGCATCCTCAGGTAATTAAACATGAAATGGGAACCTGTCCAATTTGTGCCATGGATTTGGTGCCTTTTGAGAAAAACAGTGACGATAAAAGCATCAAATTGGATGCGCAACGACAATTGCTTGCGAATATCAAAACCGTTCGCATTGGTGATGGAGAAAACGGCGATATCTCAACCCAAAGTGTGTTAAATGGTAGATTGGTGATAGACCCTCAACAAAGCAATTACATCTCGGCAAAAGTAGCTGGCAGGGTAGAAGAGTTATTTGTGAGAGAAACTGGCGTTGTGATTAGCAAAGGTCAGCCATTATACAAGTTGTACTCAGAACAACTGGCCACCTTACAACAAGAATATTTGATGGCTTTGGCGCAACAAAAGCAGTTTGCTGACGATAAATTGGAACGACAATTGGTTTCATCTGCTAAACAAAAGCTATTGTTATACGGACAAACTGAGACCCAGTTACAGAAGCTGAACAAAACTCAACAGAAAAATCCTTACGTAACCGTATTTGCTCCACAAGGAGGCACGGTTGCTGAGTTAAGTATAAGCCAAGGCCAGTATGTAGCAGAGGGTAGCCCAATTATGCGCTTGGAAGGTTACGGGAAATTATGGGTCGAGGCAGATGTCTATCCAAATGAAATGAAGCAAATTAAGCAAGGTCAAGCTTTAAAAGTAGTGGTGAATGGATGGGAGGACCAAGCGCAAACTATGAAAGTAGATTTCATTAATCCATCGTTGCAGGCTGGTACGCAACTTACACAAATTAGAGGAAGCATCGCTAATCCGAACGGACAATGGCAAGCCGGTTTGCAAGTGAAGGTAATGTTGGCTTCGCAGGCAGTCAGTGGCGGAATGAATTTGCCAATAGATGCGGTAATTCGTGATGGTAAAGGTCAGCATGTGTGGATTAAAACTGGAAAGGACAGCTTCGAACCAATGTCGGTAAGTGTAGGTAAAGCAAATGGAAATAGCATTAACATTACTTCCGGTTTAGCTACAGGCGATGAAGTGGTAGTAACTGGTGCTTATTTGCTGTATAGTGAGTATGTGTTGAAGAGGGGTAAGCATCCTTTGGGTTAGCCCTGCCGTCATCCCAGATTTAGTCTGAGATCGTAATGCGACAACAATTAAATCTTTATGATGCTTTAGGATTCCCGCTTTTGCGGGAATGACGCAAGGAGTATAAATAGCAAAGTGAAAAAAAACAATGAAAAAAAATATCAACTTATTAATCGCATTAGCGACATTCTTAACTGCTTGCAGCAATCAAAAAACTGAAGAAAAAAAAGAAACTGTTACTAAAGACAAAGTAGTAGCGGTAAACGTAAATCAAGTTTCTCTTAAAAATGATCAATTAAATGCGGTGTATCAGCAGTACCTTCTGTTAAGTAATGCCTTAATTAATTCTGATTTAGCTACCGCTAAAGAGGCGAGTATGGCATTAGAACTAGGTTCGAAAACCTTAACTGGCGGCGAAAAATTAGCTGGTTTTGCAGCGAAGATTACTGCCGCTTCAGCTATTGATGCACAAAGAGCGCTGTTCTCTAGTTTAAGTAACGAGATGATTGCTAAAATAAAGGCGGTCGGTTTACAATCTGGAGAAGTTTATGTCGAATACTGCCCAATGGCAATGAATGATAAAGGAGCTTCTTGGTTAAGTAACCAAAAGGAAGTTAGAAATCCGTATTACGGAGAGAGCATGTTAGACTGTGGAGAGATTAAAGAAACGTTAAAATAGATTTGGTCTTCAACCCGTCATTGCGAGGCACGAAGCAATCTTAAAGCTACAAGTAAGATTGCTTCGTGCCTCGCAATGACGACTTATTTATGATATCACTTTGCATTTTTCAGTGAAATGACCACTTTGTTAGCTGGTCTTAGCTTATTTACTATGGATACCAGTTTTTGTAAGGCACTAACGTTAAGTTAGAATTATAATATTTTTCTTCACTGGTGACTTCTTTCGTTATCCAGTCTGGAATTTCAAAAGCTTCGTCTTCGTCATTAAGTTCAATTTCGGCTACAATAAGGCCAGCATTATCCCCTGAAAATTCATCAACTTCCCAATTTTTGCCAGCAAAAGCAATCACGTATCTAGTTTTAGAAAGTTCAGAAACAGCAAATTGAGCAAGTAGCTCTTCAGCTTCTTCAACTGGAATTTCATACTCATATTCTAATCTGCTAGCTCCAATATTTTTCCCCTTGATAGTAAGGTAGCCTTTGTTTGCTGTTTGTCTTACCCTGATTGTTTTTTCGGGGTCGGTCAATAAATATCCTTGTCTAAGTAGTCTTCCTATAGGTTTTGCTAATAAATTCCATTTGTCGTGATCAACTAAAAATTTTCTCTCTATTTCTTTACCCATGTTATTTATTAAGTTGAAATTTATGCTATTTATGGTTTTCGATTGCTTGTAAATCTTTGTTTTAGGGGCTTACCTTACCTGAAACTTCTCTCTATACTGAGTTGGTGTCATTCCTACGCTTTTCTTAAAAACCTTTCTAAAAGCTTTAGGGTCATTGTATCCAGAACTATAAATGATCTCATTCATTTGCTGGTTGGTTTTCTCCAACAACTTTTTTGCTGCCTCGATTCTAGTTTGTTGTAAATACTCGATAGGGGTGATGCCTGTAATCTGCTTAAAACGACGCACAATATTCCTACGGCTCGACGGAATATCCTTGATCAGTTCTTCGATAGTGGCAGCATCATGGTAATTAGCTTCAATCTTACTCTGTGCAATCGCAACCAATTCGTCGGTATGATCTTTAGAGGGTTGGAAAGTACTAAAGTAGGATTGGTTTTCGCGATCCATATCAATAGCAAATACCTTCGCAATGCGGATAGCCATTTCTCTGCCGCAATATTCGTGTACTAAATGCAGCAGCAAATGGAATGACGACGTGGCACCGCCGCCGGTATATAAACGATCGTCTTGCGTTACGGTTTTATCTGGTCTCAGTTTTACCAGGGGAAAGGCATTGGCAAAACCGTTACTGGCATCCACATGTGTAGTGGCAATTTTCCCGTTCAACAAACCGCTTGCACCCAATAAAAATGCACCAGTACAAAAACTACCTAAACAAGTACCTTTTTGGTAATGCGCAATTAACTGTGGAATACAGCTCATGTTCGCCATTAACGTGGCCTGCATATCATCAGATGTAAATGCTGGAATTAGAATAATCTGCATTGAAGAAGCATCCTTTAACGAAGTCAGTTGATAGCCCAATGCTTCCCTGTTTTGTGCAATAGTTTCGTCGCTAGCTAACAAGATAATTTCAAAGGGCTGTGGTTGCCTATCTGCTATCGATAATTTGTTAACAGTTTCGAATACTTCAAGTGTGGCGGCAACACTTAACAACTTATAATCCTTACTTAAGAACAATCCTATTTTCCTCATGTTTATATCTTGGGTTGATTTAAAAATAGTAAATGTCTCGAATGCCCCCAAATTTTGACAACAATGGCAATCAGGAAATTTACAAACCCGCTGTAATTTAGCTTTATAAAATTGAATATGATGAAACCGTCATAATTGTATTCATTAATTGTAGGCTAATCATGACGGCTCAATTACCACTTAAACAAAAAATAAAACAATGGAAACTAAACCAGTAAGTGATAGAATGTATGGGTTTTTGGTGTTGTATGATATGCATACCAAGTTTTACCACAGCGTACTCGAAGGTATTAGCGATGAAGACGCCACAAAACGATTGGATACCAAAGCAAACCATATCGCTTGGTTGGCAGGTAGCTTGTTACAAGAACGCTTTGAATTGGCTAATTTGTTAGGCGTAGAATTAAAAGCTGGCGCCGATGAACTGTTTAAACACCATCAAGGAATTAAGGAAGATGTAAAATATCCAACCATTAGTACCTATGAAGATCAATGGAATACCATCTCGCCAATTTTGAGGGAAAAGCTCCTAAATGTTACCGAAGATGAGTTGGATAAAGTGATCAGTTTTCCGGTTGAGCAGATGAATTTTCCTTTGTTCGAAATGGTGAGTTTTAATACTTATCGTGAGGCAAATTGCATCGGGCAAATCGCTCTTTGGCGCAGGTTGTTAGGTTATGATGGAATGAAATATATGTAGCAATGGAAAGTAAAGCAACAGTAGTAGAAACTTTAAGCGATACTTTTTCTGAATTGGAGAAAGCTATTTTAAGGTTCAAAAATGGAACTTTTAACGGAAAATCAGTGTATGGAAATTGGTCGCCAGCAATGGTTACACAACATCTGGTTTTGGCAGGTACAGGCATTGATCAAGTACTTTTAGGAAATACCAAGCCCACCGAGGGTAAAGCTGATGGAAAGGTAGCACAGATCAAGGGGATTTTCCTCGATTTCGGTTCAAAATTTACTTCTCCAGAATTTATAGAACCAGCCGACCAAAAATACGTGCTCGAAGAACAGCTAGAACAATTAAATAGTATAGGTAAATCTATTGCTAACATTATACCAGAACTAGATTTGAGCCTAACCTGTACAGATTTCGAAATGCCTTTTCTTGGGTATTTAACAAGATTGGAATTAATCAGTTTTATTGTTTTTCATACACAAAGGCACACGCATCAGTTAAATGAAATGGCTAATCAAAACTTGTCTTAAAACACCCTAAAGTTGACCTGTTCGGCAAGCTTTAAAACTAAGATCGACCAGTACATTTGTCTTAAATCATTGACCAAATCAAAACAATAAAACTATGGTAATTAATCCTTATTTAAACTTTAACGGTAATACCGAAGAAGTTTTCAATTTCTACAAATCAATTTTTGGTGGAGATTTTCCATTTGTAATGCGCTTTAACGAGATGCCGCAAGAAGCCAATGATGGCGAGGGGTGTGCCGGTGAAGACATCCCTGAAAATGAAGCTAATGGCATTGCACATATTGCACTTCAAGTGGGTAGTACCATGTTAATGGGTACAGATGTTCCATCTAATATGCCAGCGGTAACTGCAGGAACTAATGTGTCACTTTGCATTAGTGTAGACAGTCGTGCAGACGCTGATAGAATTTTCGGCGCACTAAGCGATGGTGGCACTGTGCAAATGCCAATGCAAGATCAATTTTGGGGAGATTATTATGGCATGTTGGTAGATAAATATCAAATTCAATGGATGATAAGTTATAACGAAGCACAAGATGGAAAAGCCGCTCAATAATCAACCTAAAAAATCTATAAAAGTAGCTTATTGGGTATCAACTGGACTACTGGCTTTATTTATTCTGCCTGGTGTGTTTTTTATGAACAGCCCCGAAGCACAAGAAGGTACCAAGCACTTAGGCATTCCAACTTGGTTGGCTATGGAAATAGGTATCGGTCATTTTATCGGGGGACTAATTTTAGTGCTTCCCTTTATCGGCAAACGAATTAAAGAATGGGCGTATGTAGGCTGCGGAATTAAATATATTTCTGCAATTATTGGCCATTTAGCAGTTGATGGCCTAGTAGCAATGTCTTTTGCTCCCTTGGTCGTATTTGGCTTGTTGCTCATTTCTTATCTCACTTATCATCAATTACAAAAACTAAAAACCAATGGCTAAGCAAATATTCATAAATATCCCAGTTAAGGATTTAAACGTAGCAATAGAATTTTATACAAAATTAGGTTTCACTTTTAACCAGCAATTTACAGACGAAAATGCAACATGTATGATCATTTCAGAGAACATCATGGTCATGTTGCTTAGAGAGGAGTTCTTCAAAAAGTTTACTCCTAAGCCAATTGCCAATGCCAAAGAAAGTACAGAAGTACTGATCTGTATTTCTGCTGAGAGTAGGGAAGAAGTGGATCAGTATGTAAACTTGGCAATAGCAGCTGGAGGAAAAGCATTGATGCCTAAACAAGATCATGGCTGGATGTACGGACACGGTTTCGAGGATTTAGATGGCCACATGTGGGAAATCAGTTATATGGACATGAGTGCCTTGCCCGAAAATCCATAGTCAGAGGAAGTTCAAGTTATTTTCGAGTGAAATGCCAAAAACAACCCCAAAGTAACTGGTGTTTCATTCGAAATGACTAATTTTATGTAAACCATCTTTAAAAGAATATGGTCGAGATATTTAGAACTAATGTTAATAGCCATCTTTTAGCACAGCGAATTATCGATGAAATTAATTCGGTTTACAACGATGCCGACGTTAGTTTCGATTTGGAAGACTGCGATCATATTCTTAGGGTTTGTGTTAATGAAGAACCCGAAAAAGTAAAAGCAACTGTTATTAGTTTATTTAATTCTGTCGGTTGTTTGGCGATCGCTTTAGATGATGAGTGCGTAGGATTGGCGCAGGAAAATACCCCACCATATTTTTATGATAAAGTTAGAATTAATACGTTTTTAGGCTTTTTTTAGCGCTTAAATTTCAATTTTCTAAAACTTTTTACTCTTAAAATCCTTAACTTTATAAAGATTAAACAATAAGATTATGTTAAGGAAAACTTCATTATTCATAGTACTTTTTATACTTTCTGTACAGGTATTTGCACAAAAAAAAGATGACATTCTGGGTAAATGGTTAAACCCATCGGGCGAAGGTCAAATAGAAATTTATAAACGTGGCGATAAATATTTTGGCAAGTTGGCCTGGATAAAGGAGCCTAACGATGAAAAAGGAAAACCTAGAACCGATGAGAAAAATCCAACAGAAAGCTTACGCACTAAGCCCCTTCTTAATTTAGAAATTCTTAAGAATTTTGTTTTTGATGATGGTAAATGGATAGATGGGACTATTTACGATCCCAAATCTGGGAAAACATATAGTTGTAAACTAACACTGAAAGATGCCAATCAATTGAGTGTTCGCGGATTTATAGGTGTTTCTTTAATTGGTAGAACGGAAGTGTTTAAACGCGTTAAGTAGTTGGTTTAATTATGCTTAAACTACTTATTTGGATCTCTTTGTTTTTTGCTATGGCCTCAAATGCATTCGCTCAAGATTATGAGTTAGTGCCATTAGTTACAGATGCAAAAACAAGTATGAGAGGCTTGTCTATAGTAGATAAAGAGGTAATTTGGATAAGTGGAAGCAAGGGTTATGTTGGTAAATCTGTTAATGGCGGTAAAACTTGGGAATGGATGCAGCCTAAAGGTTACGAAACACTAGATTTTAGAGATATCCACGCCTTTGACCGTCAAAAAGCAATTATAGTAAATGCTGGTTCACCTGCCTACATATTGTCTACAATTGATGGTGGGAAAACTTGGCGAGAAAACTATAAAAATACAGATAGTGCCATATTCCTTGATGGTATGGATTTTTGGGATGCGCAAAATGGAATGGTTTTCGGTGACCCTATTAACCATCAAATGCAATTGCTTAAAACGGAAGATGGTGGTTTAACTTGGAAGAACATATCTGATAAGCTAACCAAACCAATGCAGGTGGGCGAAGCGGGGTTTGCGGCAAGCGGTTCGAGCATCAAAACTGCAGCTAACGGAAAGGTTTGGATTGCTACCGGTGGTGCTGTCTCTAAAATATACTACTCGTCCAATTACGGCCACATATGGAAAATTTTTAAATGTCCAATTATACAAGGAGAAAGTAGTACAGGGGTATTTTCTGTAGATTTCTTCGATTCTAAAAACGGAATAGTTGTAGGTGGTAATTATCTAAAAGATAAAGACAATACCAATAACGTTTTATACACGAAAAATGGTGGTAAAACCTGGCGTAAATCAAAAGTGCAGGTTTTAGGCTATCGTTCTGGCGTAACGTACGTAACCAAATATTTCTGTGTAGCTACAGGTACATCGGGTACCGATATCTCGACAGACGGGGGCAATAATTGGACAAATATATCTCCCTTAAGTTTCAATGCAGTTAGTGCTGCAGATCAATTAATTTTATTGGTTGGCGGCAAAGGACAAATTTACAGGCTCGATACACACCTTTAATTTTATTTCCACATTGTGTGGAAATAAATACTCCTAAAAGGGGTATTAAAGTTATATTTGTGTATAGCCGTAGTCATGTTTAGCCGTAGAAGTGCTAAACGGGGCTATTCCTATAAGTGGTAAGAAAATTGCAGCGTACACAATAAAAGGAGTAGAGATGTCGAAAATATTAATTGCTGAGGATGAAGTTCTGATGCTTAAAGCTTTAGAATTTAAGTTAAAGAAAGATGGTTATCAAGTCGATGTTGCTTCTGACGGTAGACAGGCTATGGATAAGGTTAGAGAAAATACGTACGATCTCATACTTACCGATATCATGATGCCATTTGTAGGGGGCATGGAAATATTGAGTTACATTAAAAATGATCCAATAAAGAATGCTACTCCTGTGTTGTTAATTTCTGCTGTAGGATTAGAAAATATAGTTCTGGAAGGCTTTCGCTTAGGTGCAGACGATTTTATTTACAAGCCTTTTAACTTAAATGAACTTTCCGTTAGGATAAAAAGATATATCAAGCAGAACGTTTTTTAGTTGACGATTAGCTGGGAAATGAATTTTTTCGAGACTTTTTTTGACTATATCAAGGAAACATACACCGAAAGGCTACTGTATTTTCCATCCAACATTAGGGTTTCACTGTTGATTATTCTCTTCTGTGTGGTAGCCACATTAGAGCTGTATCTGTATATGGCTTTTCGCCGCTTGAGGCAGGCTAATGAAAAACTTAAATTCGAGAAATGGCAAGAATACATCAGTAATATGCTGGCTAATCTGATCATTTTTGATGAAAGCGATAAAACCGAAGATATTGTGGGGCATTTTTATCCCAAAATGAAAAAGTTGCCATTGCGCAATCCCATTGTTAATAAGTTGCTTATTAGCGAGATGTTGGTGTATCATAAAAACTTTACTGGCAAAATAGAGGAGGTGTTATCCATATTGTATCGTAAGTTAGGTTTAGATCAAAAATCTAAGCAAAAGATCAATAACAGGAACTGGGAAATTAAGATTGAGGGTATTCGTGAGGCTTCTGAAATGGGCATCTCTGAAATCGCTAGTGAAATTATCAAATATACAGATGATGAGAATGCGCTTTTACGTATGGAAGCACAGGCGGCTTACATCAAGCTTTCTGAAAATGATCCTTTCCACTTTCTAGATAGGGCCCAAGAACGCATCCTAGATTGGCACCAGGTAGTTTTGTTTGAAATCATTACTAAAAATAAAAAACTAAGCATCCCTTCTTTTTCTAAATGGCTACACTCGCCCAATGATACAGTTGTATTGCTTTGCTTAAAATTGGTAGAGCATTTTATGCAGTTTGATGCCGCAGAGGAGGTAGAGCGACTGTTAAAACATCATAACTCACGTATTGTCAAAAAATCGGTTGAGATCATTGGTAAATTGGAGCTGTCTGATGCGGAAGAGCATATGTTTGAAGTCTATTTCGATCAACCCGAAGAAATTAAACTAGAGATTTTAAACGCTCTGGGTAAAATCTCTTCAGGTAACTATAACGATTTTTTATCGTCTAGAATATATTCTAACCATATTAGGATCAAAAGGGAAGCTCTTTATGCCATTAAAAGAGATCCGGAGAAAGGTGAATCTAGGCTTCGCGAACTTTATCACCAAACTACTTTAGAAAATCAGGCACTTATTGGGCACGTTTTAGATAACCGAATTAAATCGTAATGAGAGATTTTTTAGTCACTTTCGAGACTTTTTTTAATAATGCGATATTTTACTACGCATTGTTTGTAATGGGCTCTTATGTGTTGCTTACCTTGCTTTCGGCGATAGAAATGAGCGGTTATATGAAAAAAAACAGCTATGTGAACTATCGTGAAATATTAGTTTCACCTTTAGCTCCATCTGTTTCTATCCTGGCACCAGCATTTAACGAAGAAGCTACGATTATAGAGAATATCCGTTCTTTACTTTCGCTGCATTATGGTAATTACGAAGTGATCATTATTAACGATGGAAGTAAAGACAGTACTTTTCAACGCATGTTTGATTATTATCAGCTAGAGCAAGTGAATTTCTCGGTAGATTACCAGATCAAATGCAATGAAATACGTGGAGTTTACAAATCTAAACTTCCATCATTCTCTAAACTAACCGTGGTAGATAAGGTTAACGGGGGGAAATCAGATGCGCTAAACGCGGGAATTAATGTTTCGGCGAAAGACCTGATTTTATGTATAGATGTAGATTGTATTGTACAGGAAGATGCGATTTTGAAACTGGCCAAGCCATATCTAGAAGAAAAATATCAAGTAATTGCTACCGGTGGCGTGGTACGTATAGCTAATTCATGTAGGGTAGAAGATGGCAAGCTGATAGAAGTGAACATGCCGAGAAATTTGTTGCCCCGTTTTCAGGTGCTTGAGTACATTAGGGCATTTTTGATGGGACGAATGGCTTGGAGTAGGCTCAATGGACTTTTGATTATTTCGGGAGCTATGGGGCTTTTTGATAAGAATGTGGTGATCAAGGTGGGCGGATATGATCAAAACACAGTTGGTGAAGATATGGAATTGGTGGTACGGATGAGGAGATATATGTACGAGCAGGACAGGAGGTTTAAGGTGGTTTATATTCCAGACCCATTGTGCTGGACCGAAGCACCTGCAGATCTAAAGATTTTGGGGCGTCAGCGTAACCGATGGACCAGAGGTACCATAGAAACACTTTGGATGCACAAAGATTTGTTCTTTAATCCGAGATATGGTGTTTTGGGAATGTTGAGCTACCCTTATTGGCTGTTTTTTGAATGGCTGGCACCAATTATAGAGTTTTTAGGCCTTAGCGTGTTTATATTATTGGCCTCATTGGGACATATCAATTGGGAATTCTCATTGATCCTTATTTCAATGGTTTATTTTTTTTCAGTGGCACTTTCAACGGTGGCAATTCTTTTCGAAGAAATGTCGTACCAGCAGTATACAAAAGGAAAGGACTTGGTAAAGCTACTTTTAGCATCGTTTTTAGAGCCTATATTGTATCACCCCTTAACTGTGTTTTGGGCAGTAAAAGGGAATATTCATAAATTTAGAGGTAAAAATAATTGGGGAGCTATGACGAGAAAGGGCTTCAAAGACCAGCATATTTCTACAGAAACCGAGCAAATGACATAAATTATGGAGAATACTTTTTTCGAAGCACCAGAATATCCAATATGGGATCGCTTAAAAAGATGTGCTGTGCTGTTTGTAAAGCAGTCGGTATGTCTATTAGTGGTGATGCTATTTGTTAGGGTAGCAGAAATGGGTTTTGCCAGTTATCTGTTACATCCAAAAGAAAGTTTAATTGTACTGATTGTTGAGGGGATCATCTATACCTTAATTTACTTTCTGAAAGCCTTGCCTTTCTTGTTCGTTGTTTATACGGTTTTCTTCTTCTCTAATATTGATGCAAAGGTACTTAGGGTCTGTAATTTTATCCTTTTTGCTATCTATATCCTTATAGAGCTTTTTTTGGCGAAATACTTTTTTGCCACCCAAACTTTATTGGGAGATGATGTTTTTACAGGTAATTCTACTTTTTTATCGAAAATATTTTCTTTTAATCTCTATTGGTTGATAGCCATGATGATAACTTTGGTGGTGTTATGGTTTGCCATTCAGCGTTCCAAATTGATCACCTTTGTAGATAATGTTTATGCACTTTCGATCCTAAGCGTGGGGCTGATTTTGCTTTTCTTTGGTGTGTCGGCACTTCCAAACGATGATGGTAGCGAGATTTTTAAGATCAAAGTTTCTAAATCAGCCTACCTATTCGACAGAACATATACTCATTGGTTTGATAAGGAGCCGAATGTAGATATCTACGATCAAAACTACTTCGATTAATAATAGTTAGTGATAAGAGCATCGGTATTCGGAAGATCTGACTATTGGTTTTGTTATTACTAGTTCACTATTTTAGTGTATTATTTGGTATGGTGATCACACAAGTCCGCCTAACGCAAAATTATTGTTGGTGACAGCTTTTTTATCCATTCATCCTGTTGATTAAGTCCATTTGTTCATGTAAAATTCTAATTACTTCAATTTCATCAACCGTTATAATTTGATAGAATATGATGTGTTTTCCTGTTCTAAGTCCGAGCAAGTTTTGATTTATTCCTTCATATTCTTTTCCGAGTTCAGGGTTTTCTCCAATTTGTGTACAAGCAAATTTCAAACTTACATAATATTTGTCGGCTTGGGCTTCCGACCATTCTTCAAAAGTGTAAAACCAAATGTCATTCAAGTCGTCAATAGCTTCTTGCCTTAAAATAACTTTAGCCATTTTTTCTTTTTTCTGCTTTTAGTCGTTTTAAGTTTTCTTCAAAGTCAAAATTTTCAACTCGAGGGCTATCTAACCCTTTTTGAATTGCGGATCTTAAAGCTATAATTTTACTTTCTTCGTCTTCTAAAAGTCGAAGACCGGCACGAATAACTTCGCTCACATTTTTATATCGTCCTGCCGAAACTTGGCTATTCACAAATTGGTCAAAATAGTTTCCAAGTGATATTGAAGTATTTTTCATAATTATAAAGTCTTTTATCAAAGTTACCAAAATTTGGTAATTCTGAATGATGTGAAAAGAATTTTTTAAGTATAGATTTTGAATTTTGGTACATCGTCGGTTCTATAACGGTTTGCAGATTTGCTTATTGTGGGGCAATAGAAGCACGAATGTTCAGTTTTGTACAAAAGTTTAATAGAAGAACTGTCGTTGAATTCAGCACTAAACCAGAGGGGACCAACTTTAGTAATATACCAGCTATTTTCTCAGCTTTGAAGTCAGATTGCCATCTATCCAAAGCATATGAAGACTAGAGTATTTACCTTGGGAGTCTTTTACAAACTGAATCTGTACGTTTTCATCAAGTAAGAATACACCTTCGGTTACTGGCTGAAGTTTAAAGATATTTGTCCCACCACGCTCAGGGTTTTTACATAAAATATTGCCGTTTTCTACATAGAAATTTATTCCTCCTACAAATGTGCCTGTATATTTGCCCAATTCCTCTCGGTTTAATTTAGGAGGGTTGGTTTTTGCAACTAGGTCGTTTATAGCCCATTGAATAATTCGCTTTTCCTTCTCTGTTTTAGACTTTGTGAAAAGGTCTTGATAAATAGTTTCTTGAGCTTTCGCCAAAGCCTTGGATGCTATCACTGAAATATTCGGAATAACTCCAACTCCTTCCCAATTCATTAAAGTAATTGGATTAATGGGTCTTGCAAAAGGTATTCTTGCCAAAAAGCCTTGCCCAATTGGAAATGGAATTGCTGGATGTGCCCCTCCTCCAGTTGTTTCTCCTACTACTGTTGCACGTTTTAGAGTCTGCATTGTATAGGAAAAATCCTCAGCGCCCGAAAAGGTATTCTTGCTTGTAAGAATATAGATGGGCATAGATAAAAACAGGCCGTCGGTACTAGTGGGATCTGTATACAAAGACATCGTGTCTTTACTAAAAGTACTTACCATGTCTTGCATGTGAACCCTGTCTTTAAAGAAGTAACTTTCTACCTGTTTAACCATGAAAGGGTCACCTCCTCCATTATACCTTAGGTCGATTATAAGGGCTTTTGAATTTTTTAAAAAGGTCATTGCTGCCGTTAAAGTTGGCTTTGCTGCCTTTATATTGCCGCTAAATTCATTGAATTGTATATAGCCTATGTTGCCTGGAAGAATTTCCAGCTTTTTAAACTTGAAATTACTTTCAATTTCATAAGCCTTTTGTTGTTTTATGGCATCGTCTTGCTCTTTTAGGTTTTCGTTCGGTACAAGATCTTGATAGAAGATGTTAAAGTGCGAATCATAGCATACTTTCCTAATATCTTCGATTAATTGGTAGGCGAGTAGATTAGGCTCTTTAATTGAATCGTAAACGCCTTTTTTATATTGCTCTCTTAAATATTTGTTCATCTGAACGGCCTTTTCTGGGAAAATATAATGTTTTTCTATTGACTTGGTAAGAGAGTCAATTAAGGCTTTAATATCTAATGATTTGCTGTGAATACCTTTTTGAGTTACTTGGGCTATGCAGCTATTAGAAAAAAACAGAACTATGAAGAGGGATAAGAGTTTAAGGAGATTTTTCATGAAAAAGCTTAAGTTGTTTTTGTCATTATGTCCTATGGTACTTGTCTGTGTTTTAGGCTTGCCCATAACGGTTTGCAGATTTGCGATGGGCGGGATTTTTAGCGCTAAAGTTCAATCGAAGAAAAGAAGTTGAAATCTTCTATACATGTCCTATCGAAGCCATTGAGCCCCACTTTTGGCAATACCTTGTTGGGAGCAGTTTTTCTACTTACGCTTAAAAGTTTTTGCAATTTTTTTAAAGCTCTCTAAATATTTTACAAAGTCGTCTTTTGACTGTCCAACAATTATATAGTAGTCTCCATTATCATTGAATAGCATTACTTGATACACTAATTCAGGTTTGTCATTTTTCGTTTTTCCGTCAGCAATAATTTCATACCCTTTTAGATTATCAATAGTAATTTCTTTGATTTCTTTGATGATATTTTGCTCACCCCTCGGAAGTTTTCTAAGTCGTTCTTCCGAATATTTCTTTCGGTTTTGTGTCAAAACTTTTGCAACCGAATTACCAACAATCAAAGTTGGTTTTTCTGTTGGGATTTGTCCATCAGTAGAGTAAAGTAAACTACCTGACATATACTTTATTAGTTTGAAGTCCGTATCATCCGTGTCGATCGTAAAAGTTGCTGCGTCAAGCGGATTGTCATTTTGAGCATTATTATAAACTGTCGAAAGTATAGCCTCTTTAATTTTAACCTCAATCTCTTTTGATGCTTCTGGATATATACCATTTACTAGAACAGTTCCTTTTGTGTCGCCAAAGACAAGCATTTGTTTTATGTAAGTTTTCCCATTTGCTGGTTGGGTAATATTAAACATGACGGCTTTTGAACCATTAAAGTCAATAGTCTGTTTCTTGATTAGTGTCATTCCTCTTGATTTTAAAGCATCTGCTGTAAAACCGTTAACAATGGATTGGTATGGTGCAGGAAGTTCATTAATCATTATTGATGCTCCTGTTTCAGCATTTTGAAAACCACTAAAGTTTGTCGCAGTTACAAAACCACTAGGTGGAATTAAACGGCATTTTGTTCCTGAAACCTTAATAAGTTTTTCTGTCTGTCCAAAAGCGATTTGTCCCAAAAATAGGAACGCAAATAAAAGTCTTTTTTTCATTTTGAGGTGAGTCGTTTTAAAATTGCTACCAACTTATGCATATGTGTAATAAAACTACCTAAATCGTACAGTAGCTTGTTGTCTTTGCTTAGTATTATATCAAATTTCCGGAAATTCTTTGAAGAAGCCCGAACGTTAATTAACCCTAAACTAACACATAACTTTAAGGTTTGCAAGTGAGTCTTTCAAAACAAGGAACGTTGGTCCTCGGAGCAGCATTTAAGCACCTTTACCGAGCAAATTGCTTCTTTAACTAGCATTATTGCTTGTAAAACAATCCGATAAGACGCTTTGAGGTTCAACATTGCGTCTTCGAGGTTCAAGTTTTTCTTGTTGGAGGAGCAAATTGCTACTCAAAGCTTCGATGAAGCGTCTTTGAGGGACAACGTTGCCTCTTTGAGAAGCAAACTTTTCTTGTTGGAAGAGCAATTTCCTACTAAAAGCTTAATGACCGAACCTTTGAAAAGCAAATTGCTAGGGTAGAGGAGGAAGATTGAGCCTTACAGCAGCAATTTACTAGCTTGGAGAAGCAAAGACCAACCTTTAAGAAGGAATGTGCTAGCTAAGATGAACATAAACAACAAAGGGCCGAAGACTTTCGATCCTTTGATGCTCAACGATTAATCTTTAGGTAAGGTAGTTCTTCATTTGCCCAGAAAGCGAAGCCCTAAATCGTCTGCTACCGTCAGTAAATCCAACCGCAAGTAAAACAGTAAGTTAAAATAATTTTGATTAACTTTAATACACTCATTAATTTAAATTAAACCTCAACATGAAAACAAAATTATTGTTGCCATTATTTATGGCTATCTCTCTTTTAGCTTGTAAAAGATCTGAAATTGCACCCGAAACAAGTGAAAACAAAAAAGGCTTTAAACTCAACAAAATTTCTGCTGCTGTACCTACTAGCTCTTCCTCTTTATATCGTGGTTTGTACCTAGATTCTACCTCGTACATATTGGGCGATACCGTAAAAGAGAATAAGGTGCTCAATTGGTGCGTGGCCAATAAAATTACAGCTATTACTTATTACGACATTCGTAGGTCGTTAGAATTAGGTAAATCTTCTCAATTGGCCGATTTTTTAAAAAGGGCTAGAACCAGTTATGGTATTAAGGAAAATGCTGCGGTAGTAGCAAGTTATTGGCGTGTAGAAAATATGATAGACACGTTTAACAACAATAAAGTGGATACCTTAAAAAGATTTAACTGGATACATTTTGAATTGGAGTGGTGGAATGGGGAGTCTACTTTTACGAATTACATTAGTGAACTTGCTAATATCAAAGCTTGGGGGCTTACCCAAACGCCAAAGGTGAGAACAGAAAACTATATCGGTTGGTTTACTGATCCATCAGGTCAGGACTCGCTCATGGCGAGCAGTTTGATTCAAAATAGCCATAGGATACATGTTCATGATTATTACCCGTCACCTTCGTGGAATTACATTCAAAATAGGGTAGATTATTTAGGAAGGGCCGCCCATGCTTTAAGTAAACAGGTACCCATTATTCCCATATTTGATGCTGATTTAGCGGTGACTGGTACTTATTTCCAAACCAACTCTTTTGATAGCGCTTATGAAACGGTGATCAATGGTTATGCTTCGTCTTCTATCCCTAAAAAAAGCAATGTAGATATTATTGGCTACCAATTGTTTTCGTACAGTGAAACACGAGATGCCAGACCTTTACCTAAAGTGATCACCTTTAAGGTCAACAATGCACCTGCTAAGCCAATTAGCGGGGTAATCAGAGTTTACGACAATACCAATAAGCTGATAGACAGTGAAAATTTTTATGCCAATACCAATGTTTTAGAGCCTTTAAAGCAACCAAATAGCTGGCGAATGGAGGTAGATGTTACCAATGCCGCTACAGTTAGATATGTAATGGAAGTTTACATTAAGGGTAACTTTGTAGAATCATTTACTATTGCTGGAGGAACAACGAGAACACTGATGAAAGTGCCATATCCAAGCGGATTTCATGATCTTCAGGGAAATGTAACACTTACGTTCTATCCTTACTAGATATGTAATAAAACCTATTTTTCATTTTTGGAAATTTAGCCACAGATGCACAGATATTTGAAAATTGATTTTTTGAATTAAAATCATAACATTCTAGATAAATCTTGTTTAAGAACAATAAGAATCTGTGCATCCCCGACATATCGGGACAGGTCCTACGGCTAAATGCACAACAGGTATAATAAAGTATAGTTAATCAAAAAAGGGTATCAGAAACTGATACCCTTTTTGCCTTTATTATTTTAGCGTGAGTTCGGGCTAAGCAATTTTGCTTTTGCACCATTTCAAGCCTACGCAAAGCCTCTTCGTTTTGCTAAAATCGGCCTTGGCTGATGCGGATAGCTGTAATTTGCCCTTCAGCTGACTTTAATAGCATCAGACGCAGCCGTGGCTTTTTTTGCATACTTTTTTCAGCTAAAGGAAAAAAGTTTGTCCGCGAAGCGACCGAAGCAATAAGTAGTAGCACATAAGTGATGGTTTATACCAATATTAGTAATTGTGACACATAAAGCTACTTTCTTATTCCGAACTGACGTTATTTTAGTGTTTTATATAAGCTTAACTCTGTTTCTGAAGGTTTGATATCCTCTGCTTTTCTGCTATACTTTATGCGATGTGTAAAATATAGATCGGCAATATCATCACCGCTAGACTGTAGGAAAATGATATCTGGTTCAGTGTATTTTAATTTGTCGTTCCATAATGACAGGTAATCATCTACAGAATAACCAATTTTAGCTGCATTGATTACTTCCTTATCTGGGAACATCGTTTGTAACTGACCTGAGCCTGTTTTGTTGTTGTCTAAGAATGGGAAGAATAATGCAGAATCGCCAATGTAAAGGATGCGTTGTTTAGTTTTTGGAAAAGTAAGGTCATGATCCATTCTTAAGCCTTGGCTGTTGGTAATTAGCTTGTAAGGTAAGTTTTTGCCACCATCAGTAATGGTGTTTTGGTTAGGATCTTGGTCTCCGAAAATTTTAGGCCTATCGGTATAATTGCTACTTGTTTTTACATCGTTGTATTTCTTCACGTATTTAGCCATTTCGTTAGTTAAAATACGAGCACCATTTTCGTTAAAGTGACCATCTACTGGCATAAAGGTAATTTCTTCGGCCTTTTTGTTAACTATCAAAGGAACAAAATCGATAAAATCAACACCGTTTTGTTTACATAGGTTGCTGATAAATTCTTTACCTATTCTTTGCATCGGGATGGTAGATTCTGTAGTGATCCAGCAAAAAACAAGTTTAGCACCAGTACCTTTCATTTCTTTTACCAACTGCTCAAAATCGGCTTTATATCTTTGTTTTAGTTCATCAAGTGTTTGTTTAGCCAATTCGTTGTCTGCATAAAGCTCCTCTCTAGGGATTTTGTCATAATCACTAAGGTTAATGCCGCTAGATGTAGCATCTGTAGTTTTTTCACTAGTTCCAACAGTAGAAGCTACCACACTGTCTTTGTCTTTACTTTTTTCGTAGAAGAAGTATCCCAATACCCCAAGTATTAGAACTGCCGTTAAAATTTTTACTGCGTTTTTGTTCATGATTTAAAATTGAAAATATAGAAATTCTGTTTGGTTGTTTAAATTTTTAGACGAAAATATGATGATCACCATCAGCGCACATAAAGACCATTTGATATAGTATGGCCAGCCAGTGATCTGTAGGGCGTAGGGTTTACTCCTTTGAAACCATTCAAAAATCAATAGGCCTACGATATATAAAAGGTAAATTGAGTTTGTTTCTGGTGCCATTACCCATTCTGCAGTAAAAATCTGCTGTATGATACCCCAAAAATGTTCGATGCTGGTAGCTCTAAATATCAGTTGGGTAAAGCTCCAAAAGATAAATACAAATACGCCACTTAGCAACGAGTAAAAAATTGGGTTGTATTTTTTAGACCAGCCTTTTCTTTTCTTCTTGGTCAGTAGTTCGTAACCTATGGCTATGCCGTGTATAGCGCCCCAAAGAATAAATGTCCAGTTTGCGCCGTGCCATAAACCACTAATAGTAAAGCTTAACAGCGCAGCATAAAAGATCCCTATTTTACCCCAGGCTCTTCTTTTAAATGATATCGGTGTGAAAAGGTAATCCTGTATCCAATTGGATAAAGACATGTGCCATTTGCGCCAAAATTCGGATACGCTGGTAGAGAAAAATGGGTAGTTAAAGTTTTGCAATAGTTCAAATCCAAGCATACGTGCACATCCTAAGGCAATGTCAGAATAGCCAGAAAAATCACAATACATTTGGAAGGTAAACATAACCACTGCTATGATCAGCGTAATTGGATGCAGGTCTTGGTAGTGGGCAAATGCATAATTTACCTGTGTGGCTAGGGTATCTGCAATCACTATTTTTTTGAAGAACCCCCATAACATCTGTAAAAAACCTTCTTCCAGTTTCAACCAACTGAACTGACGTTTGTTAGCAAATTGAGGTAGTAAATGGTTTGCTCTTTCTATAGGGCCTGCTACCAATTGCGGGAAAAAAGCAATATGGGCTATAAACTCGAAGTAATTGTTTGAAGCCTGGTATTTTCGTTGATAGACATCATAGGTGTAACCTAAGATATGGAACGTGAAAAAGCTAATGGCAAGTGGTAAGGCAATATGTAATGGTGTATAGTCTACATTAAAGCCGAGCGATTTAGCGAAATCGGTAAAGGAGGAGATGAAAAAATTAAAGTACTTGTAATAGCAAAGAATGCCGATATGAACAATGATACTGAGGTTCATGTACATACGCCGTTTTTTATCGCTGTGCGCTTCGCTT
The DNA here is from genome assembly GCA_029959615.1 of Flavobacteriaceae bacterium PS02338. GTDB lineage: Bacteria > Bacteroidota > Bacteroidia > Sphingobacteriales > Sphingobacteriaceae > Pedobacter. The sequence goes on from JASCOD010000004.1 coordinate 217,169, forward strand.
AGCAGCTTGGTAATCAAGAAACCAAAGGAAGAACTAAATAATAGCAGCAGACAAAAACGCCAATCCCACCAGCCGTAAAAAATATAACTGGCCACTAACAGGAGCATGTTTTGTGCTTTTCTGTTAGCATTGAGGGTCCAATAGATAATAAATACTATAGGGAAGAAAACGAAAAAGGAAAAAGATGAGAAAAGCATTATTTAGATTTTTCTATGATCAGGTTGATCAGATCTCCTACATTATTTAGATTTTGTATTTCTGGTAAAGTAAATTTAAAACCATACTTTTTCTCAACGGAGTAGATGATTTGTATATGATTAAGAGAATCCCATCCGTCAACATCGTTTGCGGTGGTTTCTGCTGTTAATGATACTTCACCTTCGTCTATAACTTCGGTAAAGATTTCGTTTAGTTCTTCAATAATTTCTGCTTGTGTCTTCATTTTATATTATAGTTTGTATTTGAACTTTAAAAGTTTGGTAGGTATCAATAGCTAGTGCCCATAAACCATTGCCGATATCGTTAAAACCTAAGTCTTTGTAATGGTCTTGTACCAGTAAATTTTTAGGTGTAGGTAGGTATTCACCTATGATCTGGTTGCATTGAATGGTTTTTGCAAAATCTATCAGGTAATTTAAGGTGAACTTTTCCATCCCTCTTTTTAGTACCCTACAGCTCATTATCCAATTATTGATGAAAAGTTCTTGTTCCCTTTTCTCTAAAAATAAGGCAGCAATAAGTCCGTAATCACCATATTTATCTTTTAGGCTAAAGGAAATGACATGGTGATTCTCGTTGCTATTAAATTTAGCGAGTATTTCTTCGTCAAAACGAACCGTTCTAAGGTTGAATTGATTAGACCTTAGGGATAGCTGTGCTATTCTCGGCAAGCTAAATGAATTGATCAACTCTGCATGACATGCCATATTTAGGCTCTCTAAAAAGGTTTCCTCATCATCAAAGTAGGTTTTGGCCTTTACCCTTTTAGCTTCTTCTTTGTATTGTTCTGTACGTTTGGTGTCTAGCTGCGTGATGTTTGCTGCTTCAAAAAGATTTAAAGAATTGATGTAATCTAGGTAATCTACAGGGTTTTCTGGCAAATCTGGAACAGTTACTTTTGGAAGGTTCTGCTTTACCATTTCTCTTTCAAAAGGGTTGTCGTCTATAAATACCATCGAGTCGAAACCGATATTGAGTATTTCCTGTATTTTTTGGATGTTGGTTGCTTTGTTGTCCCAATTAGCCATAAATACCGAGATATCGTCTTCTTTCAATATCATTTCTTGATGTGATTGAAATGGCTCTAGGGCAATGTGTTCGGTATTTTTACTGGCTACACAAAGTATAATGCCTCGGTTTTTAAGTTCTTTGGCCCAATATTGTAGTTTAGAATAGGCTTTACCAATGCCTAATCCACCTATTTGGATATTGTTAATGCCATCGTCGCCAATAATGCCTCCCCACGTAGTATTGTCTAGATCCAGGATCAGGCATTTCTTTAAATCGCCCAGTCTTACTTTAATTACATCGATGATGTTTTTAGCAACGATGGGTAAGAAATCTAGCGTGAAATACATATCAGCCTGTATCAAGAGCTGTTTATCTTTTATAAAATTAATGCCGTAGGTGTTTTGTAAATTGAGGAGATCTATAATATAAAAACCTGTGATAGTTGACGCTAATTTGCCTAATTCTAGGTTAAGCTGTCTGCACTGGAACAAGAAAGAATTAGGATATTGGGCTGCGTAATTACCGTAAACACCGTCGTTTATCTCACAAAAATTAAGATAAAGCAGTGTTGCTCCAATTTCTTTTGCTGCATTTGCATAATCTTTAATGATCTCTATTTTAGTTTCACTAAAAGAATTTCTCTCTAGTGGAGCTGTTTTGTAAAAATCGTCTCTTAGCTTGCTTTCTGCTTCAAAAATTAGAATATAATCTGGGTTAAAGGCATGCAGATCTGAGCTTGGGTTTTTAAACTGAAGTTCTATTTGATTGTAAGGCGCTTCGTAGATTTCTATTTTTATCTCTTCCTCTACGGCATAGCCAGCTATTGCGGTACTTAAAAATTGAGTTGCAGTGTCACCCAGAATAGCCAGTTTGAAATGGCGCTTTGGCGAGAAATCCTTTTTTAGGTTTTTTTTGAGCGAATTAAAGTTCATTTCTGGAGGTCGTTTTCTTTTTTAAGGTCTTCTCTGTATCTATTTAAGATGGTTTCGATCATAGGTCTATAAAACTCCCAAAAGAAGCTTACGCGTTCGGCAGCTACGTCATTGTTGTAGAAAAGTTTTCTGAAATAACTTATCCCCTTAAAATAGGATCCACCTTGAGAAATAGGATTGTCGGCATAGTCACCACAGAAATAAAAGAACTTGTAGTCATTTTCGTAATGTTCAATAATGGCCGGAAACTGTGGAGGAATGTTGTGGTTAGCTAAGATCTTTTCGCCTTCTTTATTGGGTTTTAGATCATAGAAGGAGATAATTTTGTTAGATCTAGAGGTGCGAACAACATCAAACCAGAAAGGATATTTCATGCTTTTAGGGATGTTGTACTTTTCTCGGTTTTTCTTTGCAGTTACGATATAGGGTACTTCCGCTACCAAATGGGTAACATATTCTAGCACAACAATCTTGTCGTTTTTGTCAACAAAGGCAATTCCAGATTTTTTGAATGGCCATTGATTGTTGTTTTGTGTTTTGTAGTTGTCTACTAGCCAGTGAGGTAGTTCTTTGTTTTTGGTGGTGTCAAAAGAATCGAAGTATTTACCTACCCAACCAGTCCATTTCACTTTAAATGTCTGTTCAAAATCTCTGGCAACGTTGTTTGGGGTGGGTGTAGCAAAAGTATTGAACTCAGTAATAATTAGTTTTTTCTTTTGCTTCATCTTTTTAAGGAAGAGCATATCTTGCGGTGATAGACCACCATATAGCAAACGTTGCCTGTCGGTAATATTCTTTCCAAGGTACCATTCTTTGGAATATATGCCATAGGTGTCAGTAAAATAAGCAAGTTGGGCATCATTGCTTAATTTTTCTAATCCTTTTTCGGATACTCGTTCTAATCCTTTGAGATCAAATTTTTTATTCTTATTAGGGAAAAAACCAAAGTAATCTCGACCTACCTCATACAGTTCTTTTGATGTTTTTCCGTATTTATTGTTTCTTAATACCCAATTTAGGGAAGCGTGTTCTTGCCCACTCTTAAAAAGTACAGTTTTATCTACGATGGCAATTACCAGTTTTGTTTTTGGCCATACCAGCCATATCATAAACATCCATAAAGGCAAAGCTATTATAGCATAAAATAAAATCGTATTTATGGAGATTTTTCTCATCATTAAAAACGTTTATTTATGCTTACGTTTAGGCTAATTTGATTGCCCCAAGTTTTTGGTGCGTATTCTTCGTAATACCATAATGCAGCGGTTGCAATGGAAAGGTTGTTTGCAATGTCTCTGCCGTAATTAAGGCCTAACTTATAGGATTTTAAATTAACTGGTTGATCTATGCTACGGGCTCTATCATCTGGAGAAACCCCTGTCCCAACTTGTAGCCCAGCAACGTTAAATCGGTCAGAAAAGTAATACCTAACGTTTAAAGTATGTGATTGAGAGGTTATTCTAGGGCTTAGAGAAAGGTAAGATTGTATGTTGATATACCAGTTTTTAATATACTTTCCTAAGCCAACTACGCCAATAAATGTTTCTGTTGGATTGAAATTCAGGTATCTAAAGCCCAATTCCGAATCAAACTGCTTGGGTAAGGTATAGTATAGCGATGTTCCTGCTCTAAATCTTGGAAATATAGTTGAGCCAGATGCGCCAACGCCTATGTACGAGTATAGTTTCTTTGTTAAAATGGGATAAGCGTCTATTTCGCCCTGAAAACCATTTGTATTGTATCGTCTGCTATACCATAGCCTGCCAGATACATAGCCTAATTTGGTATTTCTGCTGTAGTCTACATACGAAAAATGCCAAGGATCATCGAAACGTTTATCGAAATAAACAAATTCATAACCTGCACTTGCTATATTTTTTGCAGTTTCTCTTTTAAGTAAATCATAAAAATTTCTTAGCGTATCTAAATCGCTATGTTCTTTAAAAAATGATGAAGCTTGTTTAGTATCTTTTAATGCGGTTAAGGCCCTGGCTTTCTTTACCAATAAGTCCGTAGAGTTGGGCTGGTAAAGCAAACCTTGGTTAATATGGTCTAAAGACCTTATGTAATTTCCATTCCAGTATTCTAGATCAGAAATGGCCGCGTGTGCTTCAGGATTTTCGGGGTATTTGGCTAGAACTTGATTGAATTGAAGCCTGGCACTGTCTAAATTCTGGTTCCAAGTATAAACTCTTCCCAGTAGTAAGCGTACATCTGCATAGTCAGGACTTTTTTCTAAAGCCAACTTTAATGTACTGATGATTTTGGGGTAATTGGCTTTTTCTTTAGGGATATTTCTTGCTTGGTTAAAAAGTTCGTCTGGCGTTAAAGTCTTAATGTCTTGTGCTAAAAGATAGCCAATAGCCAAAAGTTGTAAGCTTAATGTGATCGATAAAAACCTAAGCAATGATTTTTTCATGTTAAAGTCAATTCAATTAGCATACCAATGGGAAAAAACCAAATTATTTTACAACAATTACGACAATATATGTATTCTTCAAAGCTCTAAAGTAATAAGACTATGATTACGAACAAAGCCACTTAGTTAACTTTAGGAAAAAAAATCTACAATTTGTAGGAATATATCCTTTATTATATCTTTAGATATTTTGCTTTTAGATAAAATTTGTGATTTTAAATAGTTGTTAATGGGAAATAGCTTGGAAGATAGGTTGAAAGAGAAGTTGGATGCTTTAAAATTAATTGCTGATGATTTGCCTGTTCCTATAATTGTGCAACATGTACCCGATTATGGCGTACTTTATATGAATAGGGTAGGCTTAGATATTTTAGGAGTAAATCTGGATGAATTACACACCATCAATCCAAGAGAGTATGTTACAAGGTATTTCAATATAGATGACGACAATGATTATGCGGCAAAAATTAAACAACGCTTACAAGAGGTTTCAGAGAAGACAACGTCATTTTTTCAGCAAGTGAAGTCTAAAGATGGTAACTGGGAGCTTTACGCTAGCAACGTTAAGGTTTTCTTGAAGGATGATGCAGGAAATGTTACCCATTTGGTTACTACGGCAAGTCCTTTAGATCCGGATCATCACATTACCATTAAGATTAATAGGTTGATGGACGATGTGAGGTTTTTGCGTAATAATGCCTTGGTTTTTGGAACGCTTTCGGTTAGGGAGGTAGAGGTGCTTAAGTTAATGGCTTTAGGGCTAAGTTCAATTGAGATTGCTGATCAGCTTTTCATCGCTTTGGCAACTGTAGATACGCATCGAAGAAATATTCGTAAAAAGCTTTGTTTAAAGAGTAAGTACGATGCAGTAAAGTTTGCACATGCGTTTAACCTGCTCTAACTACTTTACAATCAGGTTCCGATACAAGATGTTAAAGCTCTCTTTAATTACGGTTCTAAATCCATCTTCACTCTTGGCACTGGTTCCATTGGTAATGACCACAATCCCGAATTTTTCTTTGGGCTCGAAAAACATCGCACTATATAAACCGTAAGCAGAGCCTGTATGACCTGTTAGCGTTTTGCCATTAATAAGTCTGTCGGTGGTGCGCAATGCCAAACCATAGTTTTCTTCACTGTTTAATGGTTTTTGCATTTGTTTTGAACTTTTTTTAGAGATGATTTTTACGCCGTTTGCCTTGCCGTAATTCATGTGCATGGTCATGTACTTAGCAAGGTCTGCAGCTGAGATTTTCATTCCGCCAGTAGGCGATAAAATTGGAGTGCTGTAGCCTAATTGATAGGTGCTCAATTCTTCCCGACGAGGGGCATATGCCGCAGGAGCTAACTTAAAGGTCTTATTTTCATATTCGTATAAAGAAGCAAAACGTTGGCTGTCCAGTGAATCGATACAATACCCTCCATACAAGTTTAAAGGAGAAAGGATGTGTTGTTTAACGTAACTGTCGTAACGTTGGCCTGTTATGCGTTCTATCACGGCACCTATCATATTAAAATTGAGGTTGCAATATAGGTAGCCGGTGCCAGGTTGTTTATCTGTGTAGCATTTAGCCCAATTTTCGTTTTTTGAGGGATTGATCGCGTCTAAATAGAAATAACCTTGACTATCATTGATACTTGAAGTATGGGAAAGCACCATTCTTAAGGTGATTATCGTCTCTGGGTATTTTGGATTTCTAATCTTGAAGCCTACTAAATTTCCAAAATCATCATCTAAAGACAATTTTTTGGCTTCTACCAATTGCATGATGGAAGTAGCAGCGAAAGATTTGGAAATAGAAGCAATTCTAAATATGTCAGTGTTGCTTAACATAGTGTTGTTCTCTATGCTTTTCTTTCCGAAAGAGTGATTGTAGATCAATTGATTGTCTTTAACTACCGCGATCGCCAATCCAGCTACATCAATTTTTTTCATCATTTCGGTAATTTCAGTTTCTGTTTTTTCAAACTGGGCAAAACTGTTTAGGAAAATAAATAAGCAGAAGAAAGTAGAGAATAGCTTTTTCATGAATTACAAGATTTGATTAAATATAGGAAATTTAAAAACTGTTTAAATTTCTTTTTCATAAAATACAAGTGTCATGCTGAGCTCTCTGGTAAATCGGAACAAGTAATAGAAACATCTTTAAGAGTAGTCTTCGACAAGTTCAGACTGAGAGGTAAAAGGTTTTACTTAAATTTAAACTGTTTTTTAATCAATTTTATTTTTTGTGCAGTCTACTCAATGTTTCTCTGGATACTCCCAAATAATGTGCAATCATAGTTTTTGAAACTCGCTGAAATAGTTGGGGATATTGGTCTAAAAGTAATTCATATTTTTCCTTCGGCGAATTTTTCATCATAGAAAGCACTCGCTTTTGTAACGATACATATCCTCCAAAAGATTTTTGCCCGTAAAAGCGGTACATTTTAGGGAGCGCTTCGCAAAGCTGGGTTTTAGCTGTCAAGCTTAGTTCTAGAACAATGCAATTTTCTAGTGTTTGGACACACATTTCTCCACTGTTTTGTTGCGCATAAGCTGGATAATCGGAAATCCACCAATTTTCCATGGCAAGTTGTAGGATGTGTTCTTTTCCTCTTTCGTCAAACAGAAATGTTTTCAAAAGTCCTTTAACTACTAAAAACTCTGAAGTAACTTTTTGACCAGCTTTAATTAGGTATTCTTTTTTTGCGACTTTTCGTGGTTTGAAATAGCTCAAGACCAATTCAAATTCCTCATTGCTAAGCGTAACAATCTGTTCGATATGTTGACGTAAAAAAGAAGCATATTCCATTTGGTAAAAATACGAAATGAAATATGCTTTTTAATAGCCTCTCTGGCTACGCCATCTATTGATAAGTGCTCATTGTTTTCTGTCTCAATGAGCTACGTTACTCTCTGGTTCTCCCAGAGGGAGAGAGGAAAAGAATTTATTGCGCTAACACCTTCTTAATTGCTTCGCCAACCGCTTTTGCTGATTGTGGGTTTTGTCCAGTAATTAACCTGCCATCAACGGTAACATGATTTTGCCAAGGAGCAGATTTTTCGTAAATACCGCCACGTTCTTTCATTTGGTTTTCCAATAAAAAAGGCACTACTTGCGTTAGTTTCACTATTTCTTCTTCCTCGTTAGAAAAGCCATTCACTTTCTTGTCGGCGATCAAAAATTTGCCATTGCTCAACTTGATGTTTAGCAAACCAGCTGGGCCATGGCAAACTGCAGAAACTATTCCGTTTTGCTCGTAAATTTTACTGGCAATGTTGGCTACTCTTTATTGTTGGGCAAATCCCACATGGCACCATGACCACCAGCATAGAAAATAGCAGCATAATCTTGGGGTTTAACTTCATTAGGTTTTAAACTGTGGGTTATCTTTTGATGGTAGTGTTTATCTTCCCAAAATTTCTTATTCACTGGATCGCTTAAATCAAACCCATCTACTGGCGGATTGCCCCCTTTTGGACTTACAAAATCAATTTCATAACCAGCTTCTACCAAAACTTCCCAAGGATGTGAAACCTCACCCAAATAATAGCCAGTTTTTTCGCCAGAGCTACCTTTGGTATCATGACTGGTGACTACAAATAATATTTTCTTTTTCATGTTTTTACTTTGTTGTGCATTTGCTGAATTAAATCCAGTAAGTGCAATTAATAATATCAGATTGGCAATGATTGTTTTCATACCTCTGTTGTGGCTAATGTTTCGTTAAATACTTGTTCTAAATGATTTTTATAAGCTTTTTCATAGTTTTGGATGCGCTCAGGCGTTGCATTTTTTTCTAAGTCGTGGAAGTGAAAGCCATCTAATTTTTTCATTCCTGTAAATGCATTCATTCTGTGGAAACCAAACATCACGCCGTTGTCTACGCTAGTTTCGTTGAAGAACTCGTTAGGTAGGGTAAAAGCAGTTTCGGGAGCATTCCAAGTAGTAGTTAACATATAATGGCGACCATGCATAGAGCCTCCGGTTCCATAGTTGATTTCAGGGTTTTCCAGTTTACGGCCATCGCTGTAGTAAATTCCTTTTCTATGGCCAGCAGTAAAAACGGTATCTAAGTACTGCTTGAATTGATAAGGTAAGCCAAACCACCAAACAGGGGTGTGGTAAACTACTACATCTGCCCAAACAAACTTTTCTACTTCCTTGTTTAGCTCGTAAGCTTCGTTGATGTCGGTATATTTTAATTCAAATCCGTTTTCGGTGGTAAAGAACTCTTTATCCCAATTGCTGATGGTTTTGTTAAATTTTCCTCCAGAATGAGCGAAATGTTGTCCGCCGTTAATTACAAATATCTTTTTCATTGTTGTTGTCAAAATCTTTATGCAAAATTCCGAAACAATGGAAGTTTATACCTGTGATTTGGGTCACAAAAATTTAGAGGTAATTTGGGTGTATTTCTATTAGATGGCAAGGTGTTAACTTTTCAAACTGATGCTGAAATAAATTCAGCATGATGGAGCACATATAGTATCGTCACCCTGAATTTATTTCAGGGTCGGCTATTTGATGAAAGATATGGCAATAAATAAACTTACTTAAAATTCCTGCCATCATGAAAAGCTTTGTCGCCCATGGTAGGAGGGATATTCCTAGTTTTGGCGCCATGAAGTTGTTGTAATAAACCATTGTAGTTATAACAACGTTGCATCACAATGTGTACCACTTGCCCTTCACGCTGCACCTTGCCTTCTACCATCAATAATTTAGAACCCAAAATTTCCTTTCGGAAAGTGTTGAACAACTTTTGATAAACCACCAAATTGGCAATTCCAGTTTCATCCTCAATGGTAATGAAACAAATTCCGCTGGCGGTTCCCGGTCGCTGTCTTACTAAAATTAGCCCTGCTACTTTTACGCTTGCGCCATCTGTTAATTCGTTTGCTGCTTTTGTACTGGCAATATGCATCAAGTTTAACTCATGACGAATAAAACTTACTGGGTGCGCTTTGAGCGAAAGTCCAGTATGGGCATAATCGTGTACCACATGCTCTGATTTTGGCATTAGCGGCAGCTCAATTTGCGCTTCATGTTGGCTATTATCAGCTTTGCCTTCAAATAAAGCAATAGGTCTGTCGTGCAGTGCGCTGATTTGCCAAAGTGCAGCTCTTCTATCCATACCCATTGACAGAAAAGCATCTGCATCTGCCAATTTTTCTAAAGTGCTTTGGGCAATGCCGATCTCTCGTAAACTACTTAGGCTGTTATAACCCGATTGGCGATGTTTGACGATGATATTCATCTCTTCTTCGGATAAACCTTTTGCCTGTCTGAAGCCCAATCTGACAGTAAAGAATTTATCTGTTTTATCTTCTAAAGTGTTGTTCCATTCGGAATGATTGATGTCTACAGGTAAAACCGTTACGCCATGATTTTGGGCGTCAATCACAATTTGTGCAGGCTGATAAAATCCCATAGGCAAGCTATTGAGCAATGCTACAGCAAAAACATCGGGGTAAAAACATTTGATGTAACTAGAAATGTAAACTAATAAAGCAAAACTGGCTGCATGACTTTCGGGGAATCCATATCCTCCAAAACCTTCTATTTGCTTGAAGAGACGTTCGGCAAAATCGGGTTCGTAGCCTTTTTTGGCCATACCTTCAAGTAGCTTTTTTCTGAAATCGGTTACTTTGCCTACCGCTTTGAAAGTAGCCATGCTTCTTCTCAATTCATCGGCTTCTGTAGGTGTAAACCCAGCGGCAACAATGGCTACTTCCATGGCCTGTTCTTGGAAAAGTGGTACGCCGTATGTTTTCCCTAATATTGCTCTAAGTTCTTCTGATGGGAATTCTACTTTTTCCTCTCCATTCCTTCTTCTTAGGTATGGATGAACCATATTTCCTTGTATCGGTCCAGGGCGAACAATGGCTACTTCAATTACCAAGTCATAAAATGTTTTAGGTTTTAGTCGAGGTAGCATTGACATTTGAGCACGGCTTTCGATTTGAAAAACGCCCAAAGTATCGGCTTTGCTAATCATTTCATAAACCTTAGGGTCTTCTTGTGGTACGTTGGCTAAAGTGTAATCTTGATGGTAATGCTTTTTTGCTAAGGTAAAGGCCTTGCGAATGCAAGTTAACATTCCGAGAGCTAGTACATCTACTTTTAGGAAACCCAGGGCTTCGATATCATCCTTGTTCCATTCTATACAGGTACGGTTTTCCATACGGGCATTTAGTGTAGGGCATAAATCGGTGAGCTTGCCTTGGGTAATGATGAACCCGCCTGTGTGCTGTCCTAACTGACGAGGGAAGCCAACCATTTGAGCCGTAAGTTCTAAGGTTTTTTTGAGCAAAGGATCATCGGGATTTAGTCCATGAGCAATCAAACGGTCTCGGTCAAAACCTTCTTCATAATGGCTACTTACCGTTGCCGATAAAATATTGAGTGTATCAGCCGATAGGCCCATTGCTTTGCCCACATCTCTTACGGCACCTTTGCTGTGTAACTGCGTTACGGTAGCTACAATAGCAGCACGGTCTCTGCCATATTTTTCATAGATATATTGCATGACTTCCTCTCGTCGTTCGTGTTCAAAATCTACATCTATATCGGGTGGTTCATTACGAGCATCGGACATGAAACGGGCAAAAAGCAAATCAATTTCCATAGGATCTACCGAAGTAATTCCTAGGCAGTAGCAAATTACAGAATTGGCTGCAGAGCCTCTGCCTTGGCAAAGGATACCACGGCTACGAGCGAAACGTACGAAATCATAAACGGTTAAAAAGTAAGAAGCATAGTTTTTGCGACCTATAAATTCCAACTCGTAATTAATAGAATTGATTACCTTTTCGGGTATACCATCAGAAAATTTTTCTTCTGCACCTTTCCAAGCTAAATAGGTCAATTCCTCTTGGGGTGTTCTGCCTTCGCTGGTCAGCTCTTCGGGATAAACATATTTCAGTTCATCCAAAGAAAATTGGCATTTCTCTGCAATTTGGATGGTGTTTTCAATCGCTTGGGGATATTGCCTGAACAAGCGATGCATTTCTTCTACTGATTTTAAATGCCGCTCTGCATTTTCATGTAGCTTGTAGCCCGCAGTGTGGATGGTGCATTTTTCTCTTACGCAAGTCAACACATCTTGCAGTTGCCTACGTTTCGGTTCGTGATAGTGCACATCATTGGTCGCTGCCAAAGGGATGTTGAGCTTTTCGCTCAATTGTGCTAAACGGAACATTCTTTTTTGGTCTAATCCGGTATAAGTTCGGTTGATGGCTAGATAGAAATGATTGCCTAAAGCCTTTTTATACTGTTGTAGATGTGTTTTAAAATCAACTTCGAAATCAAAATTTTCATTTAAGGAAATAGGTGCAATGGCAATGAACAGTATATCTGTTTGATGTGCCCAAATATCTGCTTGGTAAAGGTGGCATTTCCCTTTCTCAGTTCTGCTGTTGCCTAAACTTAGCAAAGCAGATAAATTACTGTAGCCGTTTTTGTTAATCGGATAAGCTAATAATGATGGGCCGTCTAATAAATCTAATCTACAAGCAGGGATCAATTTGATGTGATGTTTTCTCGCAATCACATGTGCACGAACAATGCCTGCCAAGCTATTTCTATCTGTAATGGCAATTTTAGGGTAGCCTAGTTCAACTGCTTTTGCAACCAATTCTTCTGGGTGTGATGCACCTTGTAAGAAGCTGAAATTGCTGGTGGTTTGGAGTTCTATGTAGGTCATAAGCGGATGTTTATATTTTATTCCTCCCCCTTAACTCCCTCCAAAGGGGGACATATAGTGCTTTAAGCATTTTGCATATTCCTCTCTTTAAGGGGGTAGGGAAAGATAGTTTTCTTAATATTTTCAGTATTCGTAATCCTGTTTAAATCGGATTGCAAATCCCGAAGAGCGGATGGCTGATAGTTCATAGGCAAATAGCTATTAACTATCAACCTAATTCAAGCAAAAAATCCATGAATAAACCACTGCGCGGTAATTTTGCTGTCGTAATGACCTGATCTAAATAGCCAATAGCGTTGTCCTTTTTCATCTTCTACCTGATAATAATCTCGATGTTTTCCTTCGCTTAACCACCATTCCTGTTCAATTCTTTCTGGCCCATCAGCTTTTGCGATACGATGTATTTCGCCTTTATAGGTAAATGTCATTGGTGGATAATCTGGAATGGGTACACTCACTTGGATCGGTTCTGGTTGGTTAAGCAGCACCGTTGGGCGAGGCTTGTGCATAGGCCATTCGGTTTCTGGTTGTTCTTTAAGATCGGTTACTGCTTTGATGCTGTTTTCAGGCCAATGATGCTCTTGTGGCAGATATCGCCTAATGGCATTTTTACCAGCTTTAATACTAATTCGATCCAATAGCTCTGCAATTTCTCCTAAATCAGTTTGTGCTTGAGCTTGCCAAAGTGCTTCCTGTTGCTTCGCCAATGCTTCTACTTTGGTAATTTCCATGATAAAAAGTTCGATGCCTAAATCTGGTTCAATCTGCTTGATTTTAAGCTCGAACAATTTAAAAAGATGCTTGATATGGATGGAAGGTTGGTTGGTACCAATGCTGATCTGTTGTAGTTTACCATCTAGGCGAAAAGTGCTTAGCGTAGCACTTCTAATACCGACATCTTCTTTCTGTAGCCTAGCGCATAAGTTTTCCAGTAAATTCTCAATGGCAATTTCAATTCCTTTTGCCGTTTGAATGGGCTCTAGGCAATGCAACCTTTCTTGATAGGGACTAGGTTCAGTAATAGGTTCAAAAGCTTCGGGTTTATGGCCTAAAGCTTGCCCAATTCGCACATTAATTTCATCTCCAAAACGCCTGCGAAGGGTAGAAGGAGCAATGTGTATAAAACTATCAATGCTATGAAACCCCAGTTTGGCCAAACGTTGCAAGGTGGCTTCTTCTAGCCGTAATGCCTTTGGAGGTAAGTTCAATAAATGAGATAACTGTTCATCGGGTTTTGCAATCTGACCTTTGGTATAATGTGCTATGGCCCATGCTGCACCTAAAGTATCAGCTATGCCTATTTTGATATGGTATTTATTGGCGAAATGTTCGGTGATTTCTTTTACATGCTGTTCTTCACTTTTCCATACCGTACAACCTGTAATGTCTAGGAATAACCCATCTGGGGAATTGAGAGCTACATGTGGCGTATAGCGAATAAACCACTCGGCCATTGCCTTAAGCAACTTTTGTTCTTTTTGAGCATGAAATTTGAAGGTTTGTAAAGAAGGTAGGATAATTCTCGCATCAGCTAAAGGTATATTTGGCCGTAAGCCCTGGTGTTGTGCCTCATAACTAATGTTCACAATCATTTGTTTATTGCGCTCCTGTGTAATCAATGCATAAGCTTGCCCCTTCAGCTCTTCTTGTCTAATAGCCATTTGGTCGGTAACCAAATAAGGAAACCATATCATTAAATACCTTTTGCTCATGAGCCAATAGCTTGATGGGTAAATGGATAGGTATTTACAGTCTCAACGACAGCTAATTGCCCATGATAATAAGCCACGGTACAGCTTGCCGTATTGCCATTACGTACCTTCAACAGATTTACTTGCCATTTAGAAAAACCTACGCCAGGCAAGTGTTCTTCATTTTCGCTTGCTACTGGTTTAATTTGCCATCTTGCAGCACAAGCAGTGGCATTAATGCGTTCGGTTTGGGTACGCAGAATAAAACCGGTAACCTTACTTTTCTCTACAGTAAGTTGTAAACGTTGCGATTGAGCAAAAGTAATGTCTTCCAATTCGCTAATTACGCCACTCAAATTTTTGCATTTTAAAGCTTCTTCGGTTGCCCAAAGTATATCTTTTTGTTTCACAAGATTGATGAAAATAATTTGATGTGGCTGTATGCCGAATTTTTTTAAGCCTACTGGAAATAGTTGTCGTTGCTTGCCTATCCATATGTAAATACCGTTTTGATTGTTCAATTTAGTAAGCACCCCACTAATGAACGCACTTGTACAAGCTGTGTGTTCTGGCTTTTCACTCACAAACTCATGGATAGTACCAGTAGGGAAGGTGTGGTTAGGGAAATTATTCTCTAAAGCTCTTAAGCCTAATTTGGTTTGAGTGTATTCAGTCTTTGTCTTAAAGCCCTCTAAATCGAGAATTTCACGTTGGAGGCGTTCGATAATGATTTGTTTAAGGGATCTTTGCATTTCTTTTTACTAAAATATTTAGTAAAAATAATAAAAATATTAGTATTTAAAATTGTTGTTGAAAAAATAGGCTTCTTTAATCTAAGAAACTCAGTAGTACCATTAGGTGAACCGTGGATTTGATGTGGATTTGAGGCGGAGTAGATGTGGAGTAGACGTGGACTTGAGAAATAAATCAATGAGGAGTTTATTTAGGAAAGAGAGTAGCCAAAGATAGGTAATTATGGCTGCCTAACAAAGCTTAATCTCACTCTCCAGTAAAACCGCTCTTAAAAAAGAGGTCGTAAAATGGTAGAGTTTTGACTGGTCATCTTATGATGTAAGAAGGGAGTTATTTAAATAGAAGTTTTCTATTGCCTGTTGTGCATTTTGGAAATTTAGCCACAGATGAAATACGTATATGAATTTTATAAAATTGATTTTTTTGAATTAAATCCATTATTTAACGGTGACATTCCAGTTAAATAATGTTTAAGAATAATAAAAATCTGTGCATCTGTGGCTAAATGCACAACAGGTTTTCTATTATCTTATGATGGAATTTACTTTTTTTTTCTAAATTCATCTTCTGTACGGTGGGCTGCCACTGTAAAAACCAACTGAAGATTTTCCGATCCTATTAGATGAGTACATCACCAAGAGAAGCAGATTTATGGCTAAGTGTGTGTAAAGGAAGTATAGATGCCTTTAACCTGCTTTTTAAAGAGCATCATAGGTCTTTGTGTATAAGTGCTTTGGTGATACTAAAAAATGAAAAGATAGCGGAAGATATTGTACAGGATGTTTTTTTGAAAGTATGGACGAAGAAGGAAGAGATAAAAGACATTAACAATATTGTTGGCTATCTATATACTTCTGTAAGGAATGCCTGCTTTGATGAGCTTAGAAAAACTAGGTTTACCGAAGATATTATAGAGGTTGAGCTTAGCGACCAAGCCTTAGACCCATTTCACTCTGTACAAATTAAGGAATTAGGAAAACATCTGAAAGAAGCTTCGGAAAGTTTGCCAGGCCAATGCCGTGAAATTTTTGAGTTAGTACATATTGATGGAAAGAAGTATCAAGAAGTTGCCGATCAATTAGGGATTAGTATTAACACTGTAAAAACACAATTGAAAAGGGCGCTTGTTAAAATGAGAGGCATAATGGAAAAATATCGATGACCTTTGTCACCCGAAAATAAATGATTAACGTCTTACTGTTTAAAAGAAAATTATTTGGAGCCGCTTAACGAAAATATTGAAGATCTAATTGCCGATAAATTGAGTGGGCAGATTACGTCTGAGGATGATGAATTGTTAGGGAGACTTATTGCTCAAGATGAACGTATTCGTAAGCAATGGGAAGATTCTCTGGCTTTAGTTTCGTTTTATAAAGCAGTGCACAAAGCCGAGGAAATAGACGATGATAAAGCTTGGGAAAGTTTAGTGTCAAAAATAGAGACAAAAGAAGTTCCTGTGAGTAAAATAGCATTCAAGTCTTTTGATCGCAAATGGTTTGTGGCTGCGGGTCTATTGGTGCCTTTGTTATTGGCAGCTCTGTGGTTTGGACTATTTAAAAGTAACAAGCAGTTTGGCGAAAAACATGCTAAGCAGAAAGAATTTATTGAGGTTACTTTAGGTGACGGCTCAACTTATACTTTGGAAGGGAATAAAGAAATCAACACTGGCGAGATCCGCTTTGATTCTAAATCGGCACAGCATCTGGGTGAGAAGGGTAAAGTAAGGAAGAATGAGATCATTACCCTGTCTATACCTAAAGGAAAAACTTACGCTGTGGTATTGGATGATGGTACCTCTATCAAAATCAATAGTGCTTCTATACTTAAATTTCCGCTATTTTTTGAGGGCAATACTAGAGAAATACAATTGGATGGAGAGGCTTATTTTGAAGTTGCTAAGCAAAAAAGCAAGCCATTTATCGTTAAAACTTCTGAAATGAACGTAAAAGTGCTTGGTACTAAGTTTAACGTAAATACTTATCCTGGTAACGACGCCCAAGCTTCTCTTGTAGAGGGCAGTGTATCTGTTAGCGGCCATGCATCAACAAAAGAGTTCTTGATTAAGCCAGGTTATGCAGCTATAAAAAGAAGTAATGGAGCCATTTTGGCCGAACCATTCGCTACCGATCAGGTATTGTCTTGGTTACAGGGTACTTATTATTTCAATAATATGCCATTGCGTGAAATTGTTAATATTACCAATAGGGCAACTGGTGAGGATCTTTATATTACCGATTCTAAGATTGCCAATTATAGGTTTTCTGGAGCTCTAGAAACTGATAAACCTATTAAGGTTTTACTAGAAAACATCAAATCATCATCTTCTTCTATTCAATACACTGTTAAGGATGGAAGAGTTGAACTTTATTGATTTTCATATTTTCTGGTCAATTAGTTTCGTGAAAACTTCTGAATAGAAGGCTTTTTTTCTTTTTTTATAAAAAAAATATTTTTTGTCACCCTTTATTAGATTAGTTGCGTCTATATACAAACAACCAACAATCTAAATATGTGTTATTCTGAATATGGCACGTTAAAGCATAGGCAACCATATGTTTTTAGCGTGGGATTTGGACGCTTTTGCGGCCTCTGCCTATTTTTTATTCTGTTAAATGCTAAGTTATTTGCTTTTCAGTCTAAAATCTTCTCTTTTTCTGGAAAAGATGTTCCTCTGCTTACTGTTTTTGAAGAGATAAAAAAACAAACTGGAGCCATTGTCTTTTATAGTAATGAATTGTTGAATGACAAAGAGAAAGTTACCGTTGATTTTCGAAATGCTACCCTAACGCAGGTTATGAATGATCTTTTGAAAGGCAAACCATTGATCTTTCAATTTTCTGATGATTACATTCTAATTAAGAAAAAGCCAGCAGTTGCTGCTCCGAATAGAGCAACGGTTGCTAAACCGATGCCTGTGGCTCAAGATACCTTGGTCACTTTGGTAGGTAAAGTAATGAACAATGCCACTATGATGGGAATTGCAGGAGTTTCGGTAACTAATATCCAAAGAAATATGACAGTAATCAGTGATGCTGTTGGAGTATTTCGAATTAAAGGAAAAGAAGGTGATTCTGTGCGTTTTAATTTTATTGGCATGTTGCCCGTAAAGCAACCATTTCAAAAAGAAGAACTTCAAATGGTAATGCTATCTAGCAAAGTGGAAGAAATGAAGGAAGTGGTAATTACGGGTTACCAGGTGATAGATAAACGTACATTTACTGGATCGGTGGGTAAAATTGACCCAAAGACTTTGGCAACAGCAGGAACATCAGACGTAGGTAAATCGTTGCAGGGAGCGGTAGCTGGTGTTGCCGTAGAAAATTCAAGCGGTACGTTTGGTACTAAATCAAAAATAAGGATTCGTGGTAATTCATCTATTAGTGGTAACCAGGAACCCCTATGGGTAGTAGACGGAATTGTGTTAGACGATCCGATCAATGTTAATCCTAACCAACTCTATTCTGGAGATGCAGCAACCATGTTAAGCTCTGCCATAAGTGGTATCAACCCAGACGATATTGATGATATCCAAATTTTGAAAGACGCTTCGGCAACGGCCATGTACGGTACGCAAGCTGTAAATGGGGTAATCGTGGTTACCACCAAACGTGGTAAGGTGGGAAGTCCAGTGGTGAGTTATAAAAATACATTTTCGGTGGGTATCAAGCCAAGCATCACCCAGTTCAACGTGATGAATTCTAAGCAAAGAATGGAATTTTCCGAAGAAATGTATGAGAAAAACTTAATCGATTTCACCAACCTCAATCAAACTTATGGAGCCTATGGTAAACTATTAAACCAGTTATCTACTAAACAAATTGATTGGAATGGCTTTTACGATGGTATACAAAGAGCCAAAACTTATAATACTGATTGGTTTGATGTGCTTTTTAGAAATGCGCTTAACCAAGAACATAGTGTAAGCATTAGTTCTGGAACAGAAAAGGCGCAGTACTATATGTCTGCCAGTTATTTTAGAGATGACGGACAAACCAAAGGTCAATATACCGATCGTTACACGGCCAATTTAAGAGGAAATTACAACCTGTCAGATAAATTCACGCTAACGGCATCATTATATGCGTCGATAAGAAATCAACGTATGTTTGGTGCCTACAATTCTACTGAGGCGGTTACAGGTATTGTGGAGCGAGAGTTTGATATCAATCCATATACCTATGCCAGAACCACTAGTAGAGCTATGCGTCCTTACGGGGATGATGGTTCTCTGGAATTTTATCAAACTAATTTTGCGCCATTTAACATCATCCATGAGCTAGAAAACAATTTCATCGATATCAAGGCTCGTGAGGTAAAATTTCAGCTAGATGGAAAGTGGAATATAGCCAAGAAGTTGACCTATTTAGGTATTGTTTCTGGAAGAATGTCATCAGCTTATAGCGAACATATTGCTACAGAAAAATCCAACGTGGC
Organism: Flavobacteriaceae bacterium PS02338; assembly: GCA_029959615.1. Classification (GTDB taxonomy): domain Bacteria; phylum Bacteroidota; class Bacteroidia; order Sphingobacteriales; family Sphingobacteriaceae; genus Pedobacter. The sequence continues at coordinate 236,320 of JASCOD010000004.1, forward strand.
AGAAAGTTATAGGGCAATGCAGAGTTTATCTATTAGATCTGCAAATGGCTTGCTGTATAATGATCCTTATGACGATAGTGAATACCCTGTGTCGGTTTTACCTAGAGGTGGTATTGTAATAACTGATAATACGCTTGCGGATTTTTATACCATTAGGAACTCCCTGAACTGGAAGCCAGTGATTGCTCAAAAACATAGCTTTGATCTCCTTGGTGGTACAGAAATAAGACATCGAAAATATTATAGCGATTATTATAAAGGTTACGGTTTTGATTATGGTAGGGGAATGACCTCTAGTCCAGATTATAGAGCGATACAAAGGGATTTGTTATCGATTGGCGGTTCTCCATACTATAAAAAAAGTCAAAGTGTTTACAATGAAGCTTCTTTTTTCGCCAATTTGGCTTATACCTATAATCAGAAATACAATCTTACCTTATCGGTTAGAGCAGATGGTTCTAACAGGTTGGGTGCATCAGAGCGTTTCCGTTTTTTGCCCATTTGGGTGGCCGGTGCTAGCTGGAATGTAGTTGACGAAGATTTCTTAAAGGATATCTCATGGTTAAATAACCTGAAATTGAGAGGCTCTTATGGCATGCGTGGAAATATTAGTGGTTTGGGAAGTCCGGAGATGTTGGCTTATTATGGTACAACGGTAAGATTTGATCCCAATGATGTAGAAAACTCAATTACTATTTCTGCCCCAGACAATCCAACTATGCAGTGGGAAAAGGAAAAGATGGCCAATGTGGCTTTAGAACTTGGCATTTTTGATAGGTTTAGTGCCACTTTGGAGTATTATTATCGTAAGAACTACGACTTGATCGGAAATCTAGAAGTGTCGAGGGTAAGTGGTTTTCAGCGTAAAACGATGAATTGGGCAGATATGAAGAACCAAGGTTTTGAGGTTACGCTAACTACTCAGAATATCAAAAGCAAAAATTTTGAATGGAATACCATCTTAACTTTCGGTTACAATAAAAATACGGTAACCAGAATGTCTACCTCGGGCACAACTGTTCTACAAGCAACTTCTGCAAATGGCAGTCCCGCGGTGGGTTATCCAGTAAATGGTTTATACTCTTTCCGCTTTGCAGGATTGGATTATGAAGGTTTGCCTTTGTTTTATAACTATAACAATGTGCCAACTTATCAAATCACTAAATACTACAGAACGCTTAGTATCTTGGATTATGAAGGTAGTAGAGATCCATTGGGGTCTGGTGGTTTTACCAATAGTTTCAAGTATAAGGATTTATCCCTGTCATTTTTATTTACGTACTCTTATGGCAATAAAATTAGGTTAAATCCATTCTTTCAGCGCTATTATAGTGATGTAGCCGCTTTGGATGCGACCCTAGCAGATCGTTGGACTGCTCCAGGGCATGAATTGTATACCAATGTGCCACGTATTATAGAAGCAGAAACCAGAAGCAGATTATTACAAGCAAATGCAGATCCCTTTACTTTTTATAATCGAAGTAACATTAGGGTAGCCAATGGCTCTTTTGTTCGTTTAAAAAACGTGATGTTGAGCTACAATGTCCCATCTACAATTACTAAGAAAATAGGTCTTAAATCCTTACAAATTAATGGACAAGCTCAAAATCTCATTTTGTGGGCCGATCCAAAGTTAAATGGACAAGATCCTGAAGCATTTGTGTCTGGAGTTTCTATTCCGGCAGCCACAACTTATACTTTAGGTTTAGGTGTTAATTTTTAATCCGTAAGACATGAAGAAAAGAACTTTATATAAAAATATCACGAGCATTATCGCTACCTGTCTTGTGCTGCTTGCTTTTTCGGGATGTAAGAAATTTTTGGAAATAAACCCAGATAATAGAATAAGACCACAATCTGTAGAAGATTATCAAGCAATTTTAACGGGGGCTTTGCCACAGGCATTTCATCTATTTACCGAGCTCTACACAGACAACTACCGTTACTACGACTATCCAGACTTTAACAATGCCAATATTCAATCTTGGTTAAAGCCGATATACTTATGGTCTGATGAATATATATCCAATAGTGGTATTACGCCAGAAGGTGGTTGGCGCAAATATTACAATTCTATTTATGCAGCTAATGTGGTTTTAGAAGGATTGCCAAACGCTACAGGAGATGAGGTCTATAAATCGTCGTTACGTGGCGAAGCGTTATTGGTAAGGGCTTACTGTCATTTTATGTTGGTAAATATTTTTGCCAAACACTATAATGAAGCAACTGCAGCTACAGATCTGGGGATTCCCTATGCATTAGAAACCGAAAAGGAAGCTAATTCGCCCTACAAAAGAGACGCAGTTAAGAAAGTGTATGATTTGGTAGAGAAAGATGCTTTGGAAGGTTTAGGTCTTCTTAAAGATGAATTATACAGCAAGCCAAAATTCCATTTTTCTACTACATCAGCTAATGCTTTTTTAAGCAGGTTTTATTTGTTTAAAGGCGATTTTGAAAAAAGCTTGCTATATAGTGAGAAGGTATTCGCAAAAACTACTGCCCTTAGAGATTTATTTAAAGACTATGATACTTATATGGCTACAGGCTTATACTCTGAATTTGCCATGAGATATTGTACGGCAGAACAAAGCAATGTTTTGTTGATGAATCATACGCTAGAGTGGAATTCATTTGCCAGAACTGGTATGTATGCCAACGAGTATAGAAGTACCTTTTCTAGTGCAGATTTGAGAGGTAAACTATTTACTTTCACCAGCAACCAAACTCCCAATTATATCGTTCGTAAGTTTCGTTCGCAAACACCTTCAGATGGTCAACAGTATTCTAATGTTGCTTTGTTTGTGGTAGAAGAGGTGATGTATAATGCCGCAGAAGCTGCAATTAGAAAAACCACTCCAGATGCAGCTTATGCCATCAATAAACTGAATGCGATTTTAATCAAAAGGTTAAGGCCTTATACTGCGCTCAAGGCTACAGATTTCGCAACAAATAATGATCTGCTAGCTAAAATTATTGATGAAAAGAACAGAGAGTTGTGCTACGAGGGTTATCGTTGGTTTGATGTGAAGCGATTTAATATTCCACTAACCCATTGGACAGAAAATGGAGTGATTAGCCTTCCTGCTAATGACCCAAGAAGGGTTTTTCAGATCCCTGTGCCAGAGTTGACAGCCAATCCGTTAATGGAACCCAACCCAAGATAATAACCGAGACCACCAACCTAAACCATACAAAGATGTTAAGTATAAGAAATTTTATAGCTCCTTTAACATTAACAGTTATCGTATTTTTTGCGGGCTGTACCAAAGAAGATGTTATTCCTTTTGAACCACATGTAGATCAGCAAGTGGCTAGCAACCCAACAGATTTGACTATTCTGGATATTTTGAATAGCTATCAGACAAAAATCATTTATAAATGGGACAGGAGATATATTAGTGCCGATGCTTCTGCTACACCTCCGCAGTTCGAGTTGATTAAACCCTATATAGATAATGTGTTGAGGAAGCTTTTTATAGCAGCTTACGATCGCCAAAAAAGTGATTTTATGGTGAAGCACATGCCGATAGAAATGATTTTTATTGGTAGTTCAATTAATTATGATGCAGGCGATGAACGTAATTTCAGTGCAAGTGGTATGGCACAGTCCTTCAGTAGGATATTAATTACAGGAATAAATAACTACAATTTAACGAATACAAGTTGGTTGCGAGGTCAATATGCAACATTGCATCATGAGTTTGCCCATGTACTTGATAAAATTTATGGACGCCCAACAGGATTTGATGATGTTTCTAAAGGTAAATATGCAGGTTCAACAAGTTTCGGCGTGTTTACACAGGCAGAAGCCAGGACCCGAGGTTTTTGGAAAAACTATGGTATGACCAGCGAAGGCGAAGATTTTGCTACTTGGGTAGATGGTATCGTAACTACACCGAAAGCAGATGTATTAACCATTGCAGAATCAAATGATCTACTTAATAGGAAGTACAAAATGGTATACAACTTTTATCTAGATAAAGGGATAGACCTACATGTATTATATGATTATTTACAAACCATTCTTAACTAATTATGAAGATACATTTCAACTATTTAAATGGTTTTGTTTTAGCGGCGCTGATTTTTCTGGGTGCTTGTAAAAAAGAAGTAACAGAGCTTCCTGAGAAAGCAAAAAAACAGCCATTGACAGAAGTTCAGGCATCATATAAAAAGCTTTTAGTGGAGCAAACTGCCGGATGGTACATTTCTTATCAACCTTCGGACAAGGTAGATCCGATTTCGGTATGGATGAAGTTTTTAGAAACAGATTCTTTAACGCTTTTAGCAGGCTATCCGGAGTTTCATATAGAACAGAACGAGGGTTCTTACAGCTTTGGTGGACAGGTAACCACCGAAATAGTTTTCTCTAACAATACGCTATGGAAACAGTTAGAGCTAGCTCATAACGGTGCAGTAAAATTTAAAATCACTTTGCAGGAAGATGGTTCTTTTAAATTGCGCAGAGCGGATGGTTTTGATGACAAGGTATTTACTCTTAAAAAGGCTACCTCACAAGATTTGGCCGTTTTGCAAGGCCAGGTTGACGTGGTTTTGGCAAAAATAGAAGCAGAACGGGAATTGCAAAGACAACGTTTAATTGCAGGTTTTAAGGTGGTTACCCTGGGGGCCGATGAACCAGGCTTCTATTTTAAGAACTTTAGCGCAGGTAGTTTTTCTGCTTATTGGAGCGAGTTGGATACCATTGCTAAAAAAGTTACTTTAAAATGGAAAGAAGGAGTGGTAGAAAAACAAGGCACTTTTGAGTACAGCTTAATTCCGAAGGGTATTGCGTTAAAACCTGCATTGGTATCGGGGAATATTACCATAGATAACATCATCTTTAAGGAATATACCGATCATGCCATAGAGATAGAATCTGCCGGAAACGCTGGTGCTGGTTCTTGGGGACATAAACACATCCCTGCTTATCCTTTTCAAGATGCTATTTCTGGAGCACCTAGAGCAAATTATTCAACCGCAGACTTTTTTATTAGGGGAGAACTGCCTAGGTTTTTGGGTTATACGCTAGATGATATTGATGCTTATTATAGTCCTGCTTTACAGGTTTATAGAGAAAAATTAAAGCAGGCATTTACAGCTACTCACGATCCAAGTACACTCTTCCGACTTCAGTTTTATAATTATAACATGAATGCTAATGGAACTACAGCTGCAAATGTGCTTAACTCTTTACAGATTTTAACCAAAAACGCAGCTGGTACTAATGTTTTTCTTCCTTACTACTATACCATACAAAAGAGGGATGCCAACCATGTAATCTTGACTTTCAATGGCGGCACAAGTACGGCGAGCTTACCGTTTAAGGCAGCTGTAGAAGAATTTATGGAGGTACTAATGCCGGCCGAAGGTTTAACTATAGTGCCTATGAGAAAGACAGGGACTAATCAGTTTTTGAGGTTGGTAAGTAGAAAGGATAGCAGAATTTGGGTAGAGTTACTTTCTACGCCAACAGGAATTTACTTTAATTAAGGATGGAAATGAAGTACATATTATATACAATGATATTGTTGCTAAGCATCAGTTTTATGGCGTGCGAGAAGCAAGTTGATAATACTATCCCGGAAGGTGTAGGTGGTTTGTCAGAGTTGCAGCAAAAGTATAAGCAGCAACTGGTAGCCAGCGCAGATGGTTGGGTAATCAACTACGTACCGGTAGCAGGACAAGGAAGCGTAGCGATCTGGGTAAAGTTTAACCAAGACGGCACAGCTAATATCATTACCGATTACAATGGTTTTACTAGTGAACAAACCAATGTAAGGTACAGACTAGGAGGTGTGAATGCGCCAGAATTGATTTTCGAAACTTATAGCGCTTGGCATGCCATTGCAGAAAATATGGGCGGAGCCTTTGAGTTTGTCATTACCTTTAATACCGATGGATCGGCAAATCTGAGAACAATTAACGGTACGGTAAAGCACACGTTGAAAAAAGCTACAGCAGCAGATAAAGCTGATATTATCGGTAAGGCAGATGTAGTTAACCTCATTGAAAACTTCAATAAAAATGCTTCAGGTTACTTTAAAAATTTAGTGCTAACCAATATCTCCGCATTTTTTGAGTTAAATCCAAATGCCAGAACCATCAAGCTTACTTGGCTCGATGCCAGTGGTAATACTGTTTCAGAGCAGTTTGTTTATTCTAATGTAGCTAATGGCATCGCTTTAAATAGAGCCTGGAAACCTTTAAACTTACAAGTGGAAACCATCAAATTTGGGCAAAGTTCCACTAATGAACTTGCCATTACTGAGGCAGGCACAGCGGGTACTGGAAAAATTGCTGTAGATCACGTTCCAGCTTTTCCTTATAAAAACTCTGCAGATTATTTTATCCAACAAGGAGGGGCGGTTAGGTTTTATGCCTACACACTAGCTACTGTAGCAGATTACTATAGCCCAGCATTATTGGTAGAATATCAAAAATTAAAGACATTAATGGGCGCCGAAACTTTTAATACCCAGATTTATAACAATAATGGTACGGCTCCAAATATTACTAGTTCTATTCAGTTTAGGTACGTGATGCCTACTGGACAAACTACTCATGATGGTACAGCAAGCGGATGGATGCCGTTCTATTACACTATGCAAAAACTCGATGCCAATGCTATTAAAATAACGCCAACTGGTGTTACTACAACTGTAGGTGTTCCGTTTCTATCTGCAGCAAACGAGTTTATGTCTTATATTTTTCCGCCAGAGGGCGTAACGATTGTTCCTTATGGTAGGGCAGGAGCTTTACAGCGTGTGAGAATAGTGAGTAGAAAAGACAGTAAGTATTACATGATGGTTACGGTAAGTACGCCAGCTAGTATTTATATAGAATAAAAGGAATTGGTTTTGGGGATTTTTAAAATCAAACCAATGTTGTTGTGGTCTCGAGAGGCCAAAAGCGTCATAAACTTTTGGTCTTACCGAGACAATTTTTATAACTGTTCAATTTAAAATTTACCATGCGTAGGTTCTATTTCCATATCTTATTTATAACATTTTTAGGCTTAAGTTCATTAGGTGTCTTGGCTCAATCGCCATCTCTTTCCGACCTGCTAAAAACACCTTACTTATCTAATTTGGCAGCTTCATCGCAAAATGGTGATGTTTTTTTTGTATTGAATAAAGAAGGAGTTAGAAATGTGTTTGTTGCCACAGCTCCAGAGTATAAACCAAAACAGCTTACTCAATTTAATGAGGATGATGGTCAGGAAATTTCTAATCTAAACATTAGTAAAGACGGACAATGGGCAATTTTTGTAAGAGGTGGAGATCATGGTGCCAATAGTTTGGCTAAGCCAATTAATCCTACATCGTCAGTAGTTGTACCAAAAATTGCCTTATACAGTATCAATTTGCAAACAGCTGTAGTAAAACTGTTGGCAGATGGCGATTTTCCTATCATTAATCCCGATTCGAAAACGATTGCTTTTATCAGTAAAGATCAAATTTGGTCAGTTCCTATTGATGGAAGTGCAACAGCCAAGGTTTTATTTAACGCAAGAGGCAGTTCTAGGGCACTGCAATGGTCGCCAGATGGCAAAAAACTGGCTTTTAGTTCTCGACGAACCACGCATTCTTTCATTGGGATATTTGAGCAAAGCAAAAAAAATATTCAATGGGTTTCGCCTTCCTTTTTTAAGGATGATTTTCCAAACTGGTCTCCAGATAGTAAAAGCATCGCTTTTATTCGGCAGCCTGCAACAGGAGGTGAGCAAGATTCGCTTACGGCAAAGAAACATCGTCCGTGGACAATTATGGTTAGCCATTTAGATGGTAAGCAAGCACAAGAGATATGGTCTGCACCTCAAACTTTAGCCGGTTCTGTTCCGGCTTGGCAAGGAGGTTTTAATCTCATATGGGCTACTGAGCAACAGCTTGTCTTTTTAAGTTATCAAGATGGATGGCCTCATATTTATAGCATAGAACCATCTGGAAAGAACTTTAAACAATTAACAAAAGGTAATTTTTCGGTAGATCAACTTAGTTTAAGTAGTGATGGAAAGCAATTGGTATTTAGTGCCAATACGGGCCCCGAAAAAGAAGATATCGACAGAAAACATATTGGTTTGGTTTCATTAGCTAAAGGAACTCATCAATTGTTGACCAAAGGCAATAGTATTGATTCTTACCCTATGTTTATCAATGGCGACAAGCAACTGGCATATATCAGTAGTACACCTCAGCGACCGCCACTTCCAACCGTAATGGAGGTTTCTGCTAAAGCTCAACCCCGATTAATTGGACAAGAATGGTTCGATGGTTTTAACTACAATCAGTTGATAACACCAACCCACGTTACTTTCAAATCTGAAGACGGCTTGCAGGTTTATGGGCAATTGTTTAAACCTAAAAATGCGAAGGGAAAATCTCCAGCATTGGTTTACATTCATGGTGGTCCTCGCCGACAAATGTTTCTGGGCTGGCATTTTATGGATTATTACTTCTACGATTATGCGCTTAACCAATATTTAGCCAGTCAAGGTTTTACCGTACTGTCTATCAATTATAGAATGGGTACAGGTTACGGACATGCCTTTCAAAATCCGGATCGAGCGGGCAATCTAGGTGCAGAGGAGTATTTGGATATTCTGGCTGCAGGTAAATGGTTGGGTCAACAAAAAGAAGTGGATGCAAATAAAATAGGTGTCTTTGGTGGATCTTACGGTGGTTATCTTACTGCTTTTGCCTTAGGTAAAAACTCTGATGTTTTCAAAGCAGGAGTTGATATTCATGGGGTGCATAATCGCGAAAGAAAACTTGCAGAAGGGACTGTAGCACCAGATATGGATTTGGCGATCAAACTTTCATGGGATTCTTCACCTTCCAAATATGTAAACACTTGGAAATCTCCAGTACTGATTATTCATGGAGATGATGACCAGAACGTGAATTTTACGCAGAGCCTCGACCTCGTAAACAGACTAAAAGATCGAAAAGTAGAGGCAGAGTACATGGTGATACCAGACGATACACATCATTGGATGGTGTTCTCTAATCTTTTGCTGGTAAAACAAGCTACCGCAGATTTCTTGATTAAACATTTAAAGAAGTAGCATGAAATCAACGAGTAATTCTTTTTTAATCACTGCTTTTTTAGCAATTCTATTTGGCTGCGGCGTAAAAAAGACAGCAGTAAAAGAGGGACTGTTATTGACTGAGATTGAAAAGTTTGCTCAAGATTCTATATTTAAACACGCTCATTTGGGCTTTGCCTTATTAGATGAGCAAACTGGAAAATACATTCAAGAATATAACGCAGATAAATACTTCATTCCGGCCAGCAATACTAAATTGTTTACCACTTATGCATCGCTAAAATACTTAGGCGATAGTCTTCCAGGTTTTTATCAAAGAGAAACCAAAGATACGCTATACCTAAAACCTAATGCCGACCCCACTTTTTTGAATAAAGATTTTAAGGAACAGAAAGTGTTAGATAAGATTCTAAGTACATCAAAAATAGTCGTAATAGAAAAAGTGCCTGCTACGGGAATTACTCGCTTAGGTAATGGCTGGGCTTGGTCTAATTATCAAAGCCACGAGATGGTAGAGCGTAGCGTAATGCCTTTGTATGGTAATCTGGTGAGGTTTAAAGTAAGCGGTGACACGGTGATTGCTTCTCCAAAATATTTCCAGAAGGAGGTGAAGATGATAGCTGCGATTAATGGAAAGAAGGCGATGGTCAACAGATTTATGGACGACAACACCTTTACCGTAAGTGCTGCTAACACCGAGGTGTTGATTCGCCCTTTTACTCATAAAGCCGATTCTGATTTAGCTTACAAGCTATTACAAGATACCCTGTCGTTACGAAATAAGCACATAACGATCATTGAAAATCAAAAACGAGCCATTGATTTTTGGAAGCCTTTCTATACTCATAAAACAGAAGATGTGCTAAGACCAATGATGCACAACAGCGATAACTTTTTAGCAGAACAGTTACTCATTATGGCTGGTTCGCAAATGAATGGTCAGTTAAATGAAAGGCTTGCGATTAGCGAATTAAACAAGGGCGAATTATCAAAACTTTCTGCTCCATTTATATGGTACGATGGTAGTGGTTTGAGCCGATATAACAACGTCACACCTAGAGCACTTACCGAATTGCTTTTAAAAATGAAAAAGGAATTTGGATGGCAGAAAGTAGCTGCGGTGTTACCTAGTGGAAATCAAGGTACTTTAACAGGTTACTACAAAGGGTACGAAAACAATATCTACAGTAAAGGAGGAAGACTAGGAAGTACCAGTTTAAGTCTTACGGGATATCTCCTTACCAAAAAGGGAAATAGCTACCTGTTTTCGTTTCAGACTAACAACCATGCGGGTAATCCCGAGCTTATTAGACGAGCTTACGAAAAATATCTTACCAATATTATAGAACAACAATAAACCAAACCAAAGAATTATGAAGTTTACTCGCTACCTCCTCATCTTATCTGTTGCCATTTGGTTTAGTGGCTGTTCAGTTGGTAATCAATTAAGCAAGAACATACAACAATTAAATACGGATACGCTTTTTAAAAGCGCACACATTGGGTTTTTATTACAGGATGAAAAAACAGGCAAAGTGTTAGTTGCACATAATGCTAACAAATTTTTTATTCCTGCTAGCAATACCAAATTGATAACCACTTATGCCGCTTTAAAGGCTTATCCTGATAGTTTGGTCGGATGGTTTATTCATGAGACTCCCGACACACTTTTCTTAAAACCCAATGGAGATCCTACTTTCTTGAATCAGGATTTTCCTCAACAAAAGATCTTTCAAAAGATAAGAACTAGCTCAAAAGTGGTGGTAATTGAAAAGGTAGTGTCAAATGCTTTTACCAGATTGGGTAATGGTTGGTCTTGGGCTAGCTATCAAGAATCGTACATGCCAGAGCGTTTTGCCATGCCTATCTATGGTAATGTAGTTAGGTTTAAAGCAGAGGCTAATACCATAAAGGCTTACCCAAGCTACTTCCAAAATAGCTTAACTATAAATACAATTCCAGAAGGTAAAAAGATAAGCGTAAGCAGGGCTGCAGATCACAATGCTTTTACAACAAATGCAGCCGCTGCAAACGCTTTTTTAAGGCCATTTACTCAAAAGGAAGATCCCGATATTGCCTATCATTTGTTGGCGGATACCTTAACGAAGCTAGATAAAGCCGTCCACTTTGTGGAAAACCAAAATAGAAAACCAGATTTCTGGAAACCACTTAATACGCAAAAAACCACCGAGGTTTTACAACCAATGATGCATAACAGTGATAATTTTTTGGCAGAACAATTATTATTGATGGCAGGCAGCAAATTAACCGGAAAGCTAAGCGACAGATTGGTGATCTCGAAACTGCAAAAGGAGGATTTTTCCAGCTTCTCTTCGCCATTTATTTGGGTAGATGGTAGTGGTTTAAGTAGAAACAACAACATTTCTCCGCAAATTATCAGTGAGCTACTCCTCAAAATGAAAACTGATTTTGGCTGGGATAAACTAACGGCTATACTTCAAAAAGGAAACCAAGGTACGGTTACAGGTTATTACAAAGGCTACGAAAACAATATCTGGAGCAAAACCGGAACCTTGGGTGGAAGTAGTACTACATTAAGCGGCTACTTAATTACCAAAAAAGCAAATCAGTATACGTTCTCTTTTTTAGTAAACAACCATCATAAAAATGCTGTGGCTGTACGTAAGGCCATAGAAAAATACCTGTTAAATATTATCGATAACTACTAGAACCTTCATCAATGAAACTGAAATTACTCCTCCTATTTTTATTAAGTGCCAGTGTGTTAAAAGCACAGCAAGCAGAAAGTTTAGAAACCAAGGTAAATGCGTTGAAACAGCAAATAGAAAATCTCAGCTATAACTTTGATGAACTTTCAAAAGGTATTGAAGACGTTTCTTGGGATCAAAAACTGGCAGATATTGCTTTTGTAGACAAAGTGCGCTTTTCAAGTTTGGCATCAGCACAAGTAAGAAGCAAAACGGGGAAAGGTTACAATAATCCGCTAACTATTTATGCCTATGTTTTTATCCCAAAGGGGATAGATTTAAATAAGAAGCATCCATTAATGGTAATGGTGCACGGTGGTGTACACGGAAATTTTGGTTTGTCTAATGTACATATCGTTCGTGAGCTGTTGGCGCAAGGTTACATTGTTGCTGCCCCCGAATATAGAGGTAGTACAGGTTATGGTAAGAAATTTCAACGTGAAATTGATTATGGGGGCAAAGAAATAGACGATACTAAATTTACTAGAGACTACATGGTGCAGAACTACGACTTTGTAGATAAAAATAGAATTGGCGTAATGGGTTGGAGCCATGGTGGAATGCACACCCTGATGAACTTGTTCCAATTTCCAGATAGCTATGCGGTAGGATTTGCTGGTGTACCTGTGAGTGATTTGATTATGCGCTTGGGTTACATGAACGATGAATATAGGAAGCTGTTTTCAGCAGATTACCATATTGGAAAGGAAGTGTTTCAAAATGTTAAGGAGTATAGGAAGCGTTCTCCGGTATGGAATGTAGAAAAGCTAAAAACTCCCTTGCTTATCCACGCTAATACCAATGATGATGATGTACTGATTGAGGAAGTAGAACACCTAATTAGTGCTTTGAAAGCAAATAACAAAAAGTTTGAGTATAAGATCTATGAAGATTCACCAGGTGGACATCATTTCGATAGAATTGATAATTATACTTCAAAAGAGTACCGCTTAAAAGCATACCGTTTTTTGGAAACCTATCTAAAACCTAGTCATCCTTTTAAAGATGTAAATGCCCTAACCAAGGCAGCTTATTACCCTACTAAATAAACCTAACCATCGTTGGCATACCTTGAGCAAGTATGCCAGCAATAGAACCAAGCTCATCACCACTTAAAACAAAACTATGATGAAAACTTTTACTAAACTTTTAATGTTGTTGGCGCTTAGCTTTCTTGCCGAAAGCGCTTTTGCCAAAATTATTTATGTAAACCTAGCAAATGTCGCGGCTCCTGTTAAGGATGGCACTACTTGGTCTACTGCCTATGTGAGTTTACAAGATGCTTTGGACGATGCTACATTGGTCGCTGGTGATCAAATTTGGGTGGCTAAGGGAGTGTATTATCCATCTGTAAAATTAGACCCGGCAGGAACTGACAGAGATAGAACATTCGTCTTAAAAGAAGGAGTTAAGATCTATGGAGGATTTTCGGGATCGGGAACAGAAACTGGTATTTCAGATAGAATTGATATTCGTTCGGTAAATGAAACTGTTTTAAGCGGAGATTTTCAAAATAATGATGTGGTAGCCTTAGATGTTAATGGTACTATAGAAAGCATTACGGGAAATACAGAAAATGCTTATCACGTAGTAGTTTCTTATAATCTTACTGCTGCTACTGTTTTAGATGGTTTTACTATTAAAGGAGGTAATGCTGATGGAACAGGAACGGTTACAATAGATACAGATTATGATTTTTTAGGAAATTCTGGAGGAGGGATTTATGCAAGATCTAGTAGTGCGACATTAAACAATTTGGTAATCAAGCATAATCATGCGCTGTTAAATGGAGCAGGTATTTATATCAATACGGGAAGAAAAATTGAAAGCCCTAAATCTGGAGAAGACATAACAATAAGTAGTAGCTTGGTAGAGCACAACTTGGGGTCTGTTGTAGGAACTTCATTTACCGGTAGCGCGGGTGGCGGTATAGCAGTTGCGGGTACTTCGGGTTATGTATACAAGGCTAGTTTTTCTAATCTTACTTTCAATGGTAATTGGGGTGGTGGTTTGGCTGGAGCGCTACGTGTATTTAGCAATCTCAATGCTGAAGTTAGCAACTGTACGTTTACCAAAAATAAATCAAGACACGGAGGTGCAGTTTATGTGCAGTCTAATTCTTCCACACCTTTGAAAATTATAGGCAGTACTTTTAATGAAAATTATGGAGCTAATGGCGGAGCGATAGAAGGAAATAATGGAACGAATTTAGATATTCTGAACACTAATTTTTCAGGAAATACAGGAACAAGTGGTGGAGGTATTTATATTTTAGGAACTACTGGAAGTAGCTTGTCGAGGTTGACGGTTTCTGGTGGAACATTTACAGGTAACAAGGCTACTACAGGTGGCGCTATTCGTGCATCCCAAGCTGTTGAAATTGAAGTTGATGGTGCTGGATTTACAGAAAATATCACTACGGGTACAGGGGGAGCAGTGGATTTGCTTGGAACTGCTGATCATATTATAAATACAACAATCGCTAATGCCATATTTTCAAGAAATGAAGCTACAGAAGGTGGGGCAGTTCGAATCAGCACATCGTCAAACTTAACGCTTAAAAATACCGACTTTATAGAAAATAAAGGCTCAGCCGGTGGAGGAGCAGTATTTATGACGGGTACAGCAGCGAATCCAAGTACGGCAAATATAACTGGTGGACTTTTTAGAGGGAATACCGCCAATCCGACTTCTGGAACTATCTATGGTGGTGCGGTTTACAAATTAGCAAATAGTACTTTGGGTATCATGGGAGCCAAATTTATAGAGAATGTTGGACGATCTAGCGGAGGTGCAGTTTACATAGCAGGTAAAACCGCAACCGTTGATAATTGCTTGTTTTATAAGAATAGTAGTCCAGGTACTGGAGGTTCAATTACCTTGGCATCATCAACAGCTACAACTATTACGGGATGTACATTTTATGATAATCAGGCTACAGGTATTGGTGGGGCGGTAAGAGTTGCAGGCGGAACTATAAAAATCTATAATTCTATAATTTATGCTAATACTTCAACTGCTAGCGTACATGATATTTCCAACGCTGGAACTTTAGATGTTAATTACACAATTACCCAAGCATATGGAACCGATGGTGTGAATGGCGTAAAAGTAGGCGCAGTACCTCTATTTTTAAGTACCACTTATGGTAATTCTGATTTCTTAAAGTTAGTTCCTGTAACAAACAACCCTGCTATTAATGCTGGAGATAATGGCCTTGTTCCTAAAATTTTTAACAACGATATCCCTCCTGTAGATATTACACTTACTACTGCTACTGACCTGGCTGGAGCTATGAGGTTTAACGGTACGGTAGATTTGGGTGCTTACGAAAATCATACAGTGTTACCTGTTAAACTGACCGATTTTTCGGTAAAGTCGAAAGTAAATGCAGTATTGGTAAATTGGCAAACTGAAACAGAAACTAATAACGATTACTTTTTATTAGAAAGAAGTACGGATGGAGTTACTTATGGTTTACTGACAAAAACTTATTCGAAAGGTAATGGAGCTACTTATAATTATACCGATTATAGTCCTATAAATGGAGTGAATTACTACAGACTTACACAAATAGATAAAGACGGTACTAAAGTAACATTTGATCCAATTGCTATCAACTATTCGTTAAGTAACCAAAAAGAACCTAACGTTTATCCTAATCCAGTAATTGCCGGAAAAGTAACCGTGAATTTTGCAGGTAAAAAGTTCAATAAAGTGGAGGTTTTTAGTACCAGTGGTCAGTTATTACATTCGCAAGAAATCAAACACACCGATATAGAAAAGACCATTAATATTGGGGCTTATGCTAGCGGTTTGTATCTTATTAAATTAACTGGCGATGGCGAGGTAGTATTGAAAAAGATTTTAAAACACTAACGTCCGACACAATCTAAAGGAGAAAATTACGAACTAAATAACTTTAATGTTTGCAAGCCCATCTTTAAAAAGAAGCAACGTTGCCCCTCGGAGCAGCATTTAAGCCCCTTTACTGAGCAAATTGCTCGTTTAACTGGCATTATTCCCCCTCAAACCGTCCGATAAGACCCTTTGAGGGGCGATGTTGCTGCTCTGGGCAAAAAACTTTCCTCTTTTGATGAGCAAATTGCTCCTCAAAGCACCAATTGAGTCGCCTTGAAGAGCAACGTTGCAGCTCTGAGGAGAAAACTTTTCCCGTCTGAAGACCAAATTGCTCCTCAAACCGTCTAAGCCGAACCTTTGAACAGCAATTTGCTAGGATAGAGGAGAAAAAATGAACCTTACAGTAGGATTGGACTATTGATGATGAGCATAGACGTCAAAGTGCAGAGCACTTTCGATCCATTGATGCTCAACTATTCATCTGTAGTTAAGGTTGTTCTCCATTTGTACAGAACTATAGAATTCTCTCAGTTGATTGTTGTCAAGAGCTTGTTCGTAACGCAAGGAGAGGTAGGGTAAAAGAATGAACATCATCAGGATATAACTTGAAACCGTATATTTTAGATATATACTTTTACAATAAAAGAGACCGTATCATAAGTTGTTTCAAAAATGTATGTTAACTTATGTACGGCCTCTTTCGTTATATTTCAAAATACCTTTTATTGCTTAATGAACTTATGGGTAGTTTGATGGTTTCCAGAGGAGAGCCTGATGGTATAAAGCCCTACAGGTAGGTTGTTTATTTCAAGCTTAATTTCGTAATCCTTTGTGGCAATTTTTTTGGTGCTTAGGATTTTGCCAACTGCATCTACCACTTGTAATTTTGTGTAGTTGCCAGCCGGGAAACCTACCGTTAAGGTACGTGTAGCAGGGTTCGGGAAAATCGACACTGTTTCTTTTACATTGGTTCCAAAACGAGCTTCTTTAACGCCATAATCATGTGTATCACTATTTTTGTCAACCTGTAGTAGTTGGTAATAGTTGTTTCCATTTATCGCATTTCTATGTAAATAACTGTAGCGTTTTCCTGTACTTGAATTTCCCTGTGCTTCGATGTTGGCAATGGGCTTAAATTGACCTTCATTTGTTGCGTGACGAAGTTCAAAGTGTGAAGAATTATTTTCGGAGACAGTTGTCCAAAAAACTTCAACGCCATTCGAAACTGTTTTTGCTGAGAAATTAGTCAAAGTTACCGGTAAAGGATCAACGACCTTGATATTAACAGTTCTCATTCTAATACAGCCTTTTGAATCTGTAACAGTAACATTAAAAGTATAATCACCAGCGGTTGTAGCCGTTCCCGACAGTTCACCACTGTTTGATAAAGTTAGTCCAATTGGCAGATTTCCAGTACGTGAAAAAGTATAGCCGCTATTTCCCCCCGTAGCCACGAATGAGTAGGCTACTGTTGCGCCCACGGAAACTATTGTTTGGCCAGAATAGGTAGGGAAGTCTAAAAAGGTTGGCTCGGTTACGGTAACAGTTCTTGTGATTTGACAGGTATTAGCATCAGTAATGGTAACCGTATAGGTTCCTACTGCCAGACCAGAAGCTGTAGCTGCAGTACCTCCTGACTGTGCCCAGGAATAAGTATATCCTGGAGTACCACCTGAAACGTTAACAGTAGCCGTGCCGTTGGTACCACCGTTACAGGATACGTTAGTTTGGGAAGTAGTTGCGTTTAAAGAAGATGATGGTTGTGTAATGTTAAAATTTCTGGTAATCGAAGTACCTTCGTTATCAGTAATAGTACAAGTATAAGCAAATGCTGCTAAACCAGTAGCTGTTGCTGCTGTACCACCTGAAGGCGACCATGAATAGGTATAAGGTGTAACACCTCCAGAAGCAATTACGGTAGCAGTACCGTTTGAACCTCCGTTACAAGAAACATTTGTAAATGAAGTAGTAGCGGATAAAGCTGCATTCGTTGTGAAGGTTAAGTCACTTCCATAAGCCGTTCCAGACGAGTTAATAGCATATGCTCTGAAATGGATTGTTGTTGCAGATGGTAAAGACGAAATAACCGAACTAAATGTTCCAGTTCCGCTTGCGATAACAACTTTGTTATCTGATGTCGTTGGATTGGCTCCTAAAGCCCATACAATTCCTCTTTCAGTAACAGAAGCACCACCATCGGCAGTTACGTTACCACCTAAAGTAGCTCTTACGGCGCCTACATTGGTCGCAGCAGTTGTTGTTACCGTTGGGTTTACAATAACGGTACAGTTCACACTTGGTGTCGGGAAGTTAGCTGGTAATAGACCCAAACTTGCGGTACCTGATTTTGCCCAGTTAGCAGTATCGTTAATCGCAGCTCGTAAAGCAGCTGCAGTTCCGGTTAAGGTTCCGTTGTACTTACTATAAGCCTGTTCCGGTCCCGGCGCTGGGAAAAGTGAAATGCAGTTTACACCGTTTGTTAGTCCGGTGGGAAGAATACTTTCGGCTGTACCAGACAAATTGTTGTCATTCCAAATTGTACTGGTATTGTAATTGGTACTGTTGTAATCGCCATGCACTCCAGCAATAAAGATTGGACTAGCTGGTCTAACTCCTGACGTACTTTGATAGGCCAGAATCTGGTCACCACCTAATAAGTTAAAATTTGAATTTAAGGCAATGCTAAATCCAGATGTTCCGCTAACGGTAAACGCATCAGCAGAGGTTTCCATCACGGTGATAATCGTTCCACAAGGTACGGTGGAGGGGATCACCCATCGCAAGTGGGTCTCTGTATTGTTGGCCCAGCCATCTGCTGTCCAGCCCTGTTCAGAAAAGTAAATAGTTTCACCTGCTGGAAGAGGCTTTAGGGCAATAAAAGAGAACCCATCTATGGTTCCAAAGTCATAGCCAATAAAGGCAATGTCCCCTGCAGCGAGGGTTTGTGCTTGTAGTTTTTCTTTCGAAAAGAGCAATAGGGCGCAGCATACCACCAAGGTGCGCCAAATTGCCCTGAGAAAAGTTTTGTTAAAATAGATACTCATGATACATTGTTTTTTTACAATGATAGGTTGTGAACCTGCTCGTGATACCGACTTGAAAAATCAGTTATTGATATTTGTCAGTAAGATTTTGATGCTTTTTATACCAAAAGCTAATCGCCCATGTCATCTTATCTACAAGTGAAAATAAAAGCTAAAATTCTAGCTTTTTTCATTTGTCATTTTTGTTCGAATCCTACTTAAAGTTTCTTCAGAAACCCCTAAGAAAGAAGCGATATGCTTAAGTGGAATCCTATCGATTAAATGGGGGTAAATATTTAGAAATCTTCCATATTTTGACCTGGCAGAGGGAAGTCTAGCTATAAAAGCTCGTTCTTCAGCAGCAGCATATGATTTTTCAATAACTATCCTTCCAATATAGTTTACTTCTAGGTAGTTGTCGTAAAGCTGTGCTAAAGTCTTCTTGTCGATATAGATCAATTTGCAATCTTCAATAGCTTCTATATATTCTTCGGTAACACCCGGGCAATCGAAGTTGCGTATCCGACCAATCCAGTTGTTTTCTACCTCAAGCCATGTAGTGATTTTTTTATCTTCTAATTTGGTGAATCCTCTAACTGCACCTTCTACCAAAAAGAAGATGAGATCATCTTTGTCCAAGGGACTCACCAGGTAACGCCCTTTTTTGAACGAGGTTGTTGTCAATTTCTCTGAGAGATAAGATGCAAGTAAAGTGTTTAAAGGGTAGATATTGTTTAAATAATTAAATACAAGGGCGATAGACATAAATTGTGTTATGGTGTGATGAAGATTAAACTACATGGTACATTTATATAGCTACTAGCAAAACGCTAGGTTCATAGGAGTTTATTCTGACGACTATATTTGTGCGGCAAAACAAAGCAATATCTGTAGGTGTTGCCCCGATGTACAGGATTTTTCCATTGATAAAAGTCAATCCTTTTTGTAATGTTTTTGGGATAAGCATGGTCTTTTAACTGTTTATAGGCTAGGTACACTCGTATTTGATTTGGTCACATGTTTTAAAAATGAGCAACTAAGTATCCATACGATAGCGCAATTACTGCTGTATCGTTCATATCGAAATGAAATTCTATTAAATTGCTTGCTTTAGCCTATAGGCATGAGAATTCCCGATAGCCAGGTAAGTCCTTCATATAGATCTTACACAATTGCTATTTGTTGTCTTAATTGTAGTGTTGATATGCTTGTTTGTACGCCCTAAAACCTAGGAGCTTTTTTTAGAAAGAATGAATGTACTATTTCTATTAAATCAATCTGACTTTAATTCATCCAAAACAGCTTTGAGCTGTTTGAGATACTTTCCATAATAGTATTTTGTCCAGCCGAGGATCCCGAAAACGACAACAGTGATCATGACAATGACAGCGACCAACAAAAATATTTTAGTGTTATTGGAAATTGATTCTAAGTTTCTTCCTTGATTCAGTAACTTACTGCAGATAAAGATAGCTATCCATGCCAAGCCAAAAGGTAGCAACAAAAAGCCAAAGGAATGGTAACGTTCTATATTGAGCTTAAATTCGTGGTAAATTGCTGTCAAACTATCTTTCGTGTCGGTAGAGTAGTGCGTTATTTGTTTGTAAAAAGATCGAAATCTGTTTAAGTAATATGCTGAGATAATCAGCAGAAAGCTATAGGCTAAGTAGTAAAAAGGCCAAAGGCTGTAATGAATGTTCTGTAATTGAGGTATAAAAGCCAAGGCTATGATCGAGATCAATTGTAGAAACCATTCGTTCTTCATATTCCTTTTCAGTTTGTCTAAAGGATGTTGGGCATTTTTGAGCTGTCGCACCGTTTCCGGAATGCTTACATCGCTCGTATTTTCTTTATCCCAAGCTGATTTTAGTTCATCAAGATTCATAACCGGATTTTTTAATAATGTCTTGCAATTTTTCTTTTGTTCTGTTGAGTTTCACACGAGCATTTACTTCGGTAATACCCAATTGCGATCCTATTTCTTTGTGAGAAAGTCCTTCCATAAAATAAAGGATAATTGCTTTCTCTACAGCGGTCAATTGCTGTACTGCTTTATAGAACAACGCTAATTGTTCTTCCTTTTTGGTGTCGTATGGTTCGCTTACGGGCTCTTTAACGATCTCGTAAGCGAAGGTGTCACTACGGCGCTTTTCTTTCTTGAAGTAGGTAATGGCGGTATTCACTGCTACACGATACATCCAAGAAGAAAACTCGCTTTCACCCTTGAAATTTCCGTAAGATTTCCAAAGCTGGATAATGATTTCCTGATGCAGATCTTCTTGGTCCTCGGCAGTATCCATATACATTCGTCCTACTTTATGAAGAATGCCTTTATGGGTAGACATCAATGCTAGAAACTCTTTTTCTTTGATCTCCACAGAATACTTTATTTAACAGGAGTTACAGTATAGCCTTTAGCTTGTAATAGTTTAATCATGCCTTTTTCTCCCCAAAGATGTCCTCCCCCTACAGCAAACAGCACGCTCTCTTTTTCCATCATAGCAGGCATAGATTTAGATACCCAATTGATGTTTCTTTGGTCCAACATTAGGTTTTCTTGCTCTTTGCTCATAAATCTTTGGTCTTTAAGTAATTTATCCAGCACCACTAGATTTTCTTCGTTAAAAGCTTTAATCATTTGTTGGGCTAAGATAGCATATTCATCTCCCGCTTTCAATTGACGGATGGTTTCTTTCATATTGTAAGAGCCTGCCAAAGCATTAACCTGATCGGCTACTTTTTCCAAGCCTCCGAAGGTTTTTCCGCTTTTTGCTCCTTTAGTGAGTAGTTCTACCTCGAACATCTTAACCTCTGTTTGCGGACATGGAATAGCTTTTTGTCCAATAAGTGTATATAACGCCTGAATCGTGTAAGAGTCTACTTTTTCTAGTGTAGTGTTGTAAGATTTCAATACTTCCTTTAATTCTTCTTTTTCAGAGGCCGATAGCTGTTCGCTTAGTTTCTTGTCCGCCTGCATCATTTTTTGCATGGCTGCTATTTCCGCTGGATTAGTATAGTCGATTTCCAATACCAATTTTTGTACTTTATCTAATGCATCCAATGTTTTTTGCTTCATTTGAAAATCTTTAGCGCACATCATGTGCATGGTTCCCTGTACATAAGAAGGTTGCTTTAATCCGTTGCCTGAAATTTCCCAAAGCATACTGTTGCCATTGCTTTTCTGAGCGAAACAAAGATTAGAGAAGAGTAGGGTTAATCCTAAAATAAAAGTGAATAGCTTTTTCATATTACAAATTTTTGAGTGTTTTTATTTCTTTTGAACAGTAGGTATGGGTGATAAACCATTCGTTACAGAAATAATGAAAAAACTTTTATGTTGCTGTTTTTAATGCTGCTAAGCTATTTTTTTTTCTACTCTAACAATAACTGTTTCAATTTAGCTTGCTGAATTAAAGTGTCAACTGTTTCATTTAAAAATCTCAGAAAGTGACCTGATGAAAAAGAATGGGTTAAAGAGATGTAAATCTGATTGGTAGGAATAGCTAGAAATAGTAAAAGCCATCATTTCTGATAGCTTTGCTCGATTTTTATTAGTACTGAAGGCGGGAATCGAACCCGCACGCCTGTTGAGGGCACAGGATTTTAAGTCCTGCGTGTCTACCAGTTCCACCACTTCAGCAAGCATTAAATGCTTTTTAAAATAAATGCCTCCTGGTAGGAAGGCATTTAGAGCGAAAGACGAGATTCGAACTCGCGACCCCAACCTTGGCAAGGTTGTGCTCTACCAACTGAGCTACTTTCGCATTGTTAACATTATCCAATGTTTTCAAAACTTTCGAGCTTTAAATAACGCCCTTTCGTTTTGGTGATGCAAATATACGCAGATTTATATTTCTGCCAAGAAATATTTAATAAAAATTTAACACATCAATCTAAGTCCTTGTTTTTCAGTAAAAGAAAAATTAAATCTTTTTCATAACCTTTACTCTGAAGATAGTTTACAAGCTTTAACTGGCGTTTCATCACGTTTTTTTCTCGCTCTATTTCCTGCTTTTTTTCATATAAGTTGCGTAAAGTTTTAAAGTATTGGTCGTCACTAATACTATGAAGTGCTTTTTTAATGATAGGATCAGGTACTTTTTTTAATTTCAGGCCTTGCTTTATTTTTAGCTTGCCCCATTTCTTAATGTTAAATTTACCCGACACGTATGCCAAGGCAAATCTTTCTTCACTTAAAAAGTTCTCAGCAATCAGCGTAGAAATGATGTCCTCAACCTCTGTAGATTTCATTTGCCATTCGTACAACTTATCTCTTACCTCTTGTTGCGATCTTTCCTGATAAGCACACCAACTGGCAGCTTTCTGCAGAGCCGTTTTTTTATCGTAATTGTATTTCTTTTCCTGCTCGATTTTCATCTGTTTTTATTTTCTTTTCAATGGCTGATGAAAGCTTTTCCGATAAATTGGGATCGGTTTATTGTGTTTATATTTGTAACATGTTCTCTCATGATTAAATAATAATAATGATAGAGGGTTCATAAATATTTGTTGAAATTCGTGAAAAAAATTGATTAACCTATCATTGCCATGTCCAAAGCCGATACTTATACTATTGAACAAATTAACCTTTTAGTAAAAGGCGAAGGCTTTTTATTTGATAGTGGAGCGATAATCAAAAATTTGATTATTGATAGCCGCACACTGAGTAATGCGTCAAACGCCGTGTTTTTTGCAATTAAAGCGCAGCGAGATGGTCATCAGTTCATAGCCCATGCCTACGAAAATGGGGTACGTAGTTTTGTAGTTTCGGAGGATATAGATCAAGCCAATTATCCAGGAGCCAATTGGATAAAGGTTGATGATGTGCTTCTAGCTTTACAAAAATTGGCGGCTTATCATCGCTCAGCTCATCAATTAGAAGTGATAGGAATTACGGGCAGCAACGGTAAAACCATCGTAAAAGAATGGTTGTATCAATTATTATCGGCAGATTATAACATAATACGAAGTCCAAAAAGCTATAATTCGCAGATAGGCGTACCGCTTTCTGTGTGGCAAATTAACGATAGCCATAATTTAGGGATTTTCGAAGCAGGTATTTCTACTCTAGGTGAAATGAAGCAGCTAGGCTCAATTATTCAGCCAAGTATAGGCGTCTTAACTAACATTCGTGAAGCACATGACGAGGGATTTACTGATAAAATGGAAAAGCTAAGGGAGAAGCTGTTACTTTTTGAAGGTGTAGAAACATTCGTTTATGCACTAGAATATATCGTTGCAGATGTAGTATTGCCGGGTAAGCGAAAGTTTACTTGGAGCTTTAGTCGGCCTGCAGATCTACAAGTGTTAGAGATTTTAACCGAAGAAACGAGTACCGTTTTGAAAGCAAAATATGCTGATGAACAAATTGAGGTTACTGTGCCTTTTACTGATGCTGCGGCAATTGAAAACGCCGTAATTTGTTGGGCCACTTTGTTGGCGATGGGCTATGCGTTACAAGAAACAGCGTTTCGATTAACGAAATTAGTAAAAGTAGGCATGCGTTTACAATTAATTAATGGCATAGATAACTGTTCGCTAATTGACGATAGTTACAGCGCTGATATTTATTCGTTAAGTATAGCATTAGATTTCCTTAACCAACAGAACCAACACCCGAAACGTACGTTGATATTATCTGATTTATATGAGACAGGTAAATCTTCTGATGAACTATATGAAGAGATTGCGCTTTTGCTCAAATTGAAAAAGATAGATCGCTTGATTGGGATAGGGCAGCAGATCTCCATTTACCAGTATTTATTCTCAATAGAAAAGAGCTTCTACGATAACACGGCCGATTTTTTGGCCAATATTGGTCAACACAGTTTCAATAATGAAACTATTTTGGTTAAGGGCGCACGTAAATTTGGTTTTGAGCAAGTTATTAAACGCTTAGCGCAAAAAGTGCACGACACCGTATTGGAAATTAATTTAAATGCGCTGTTGTCCAATCTTCAGTTTTATAAATCAAAACTCTCTACTGGAGTGAAAACCATGGCAATGGTAAAAGCATTTTCTTACGGTAGTGGTAGTTTCGAAATTGCTAATTTATTGCAATATCACAAAGTGGATTATTTAGCGGTAGCTTATGTAGACGAAGGTATCGCTCTGCGTAAAGCAGGAATTAGTTTGCCAATTATGGTCATGAGTCCAGAACCTTCTGCGTTTGATGCGATGTTAAGGTATAAACTTGAACCAGAAATTTATAGTATAGAAGTGCTGAAAAGCTTTCTTCATTTTTTGCCAGAAGAGGTAGCTCATTTCCCAATTCATATCAAGCTGGATACGGGTATGCATCGTTTAGGCTTTGAACCTGAACAAATTGACGAATTAACTTTCTTGCTTAGCCAAAGCCAAAAGCTTAAAGTAGTTTCTGTATTTACACACTTGGTTGCCACAGATGACGGGCAGCATGATGAATTTACGCAATGGCAGGTAAAGCAATACGAGCAAATGTATGATAAATTGCAAACTTCGCTTGTTTACAAACCAATTTGTCATGTTTTAAATACTTCTGGGGTTACCCGTTGGCCAAATTATCAATTTGATATGGTAAGAGTAGGTATTGGTTTATATGGTTTCGATGCTGCATTAGCCAAAGGAGAGGGTTTGCAAACTGTTGCCATTTTAAAAACCACTGTTTCGCAAATCAAGCAATTACAGCCTAATGAAACGGTTGGCTATGGTAGAAGGGGAAGCTTACCTAATGGCGGTCAAATCGCCACGGTAAAAATTGGCTATGCTGATGGGTATAGCCGTGCTTTCGGCAATGGTGTTGGTAAAATGTTGGTAGATGGGAAATTAGCACCAACGGTCGGTTCCATTTGCATGGACATGTGTATGCTTGATGTTACTGGTTTAGATGTGGCAGTGGGAGATGAGGTGATTGTTTTCAACGAAGAACATAGCATTGTCGATTTGGCAAAGGAAATTCATACCATTCCTTACGAGATCTTAACAAACGTATCTCAAAGGGTAAAGCGAGTTTATTATTATGAGTAGTTGGTTAATTGCCAAATCTCAATAAACTAATTACCAATAAACTAATGAACCAACAAAAAAGGTTAATTTTGCGCCATGAATAGGATTGGAAAAGCTTTGTTGAATTACTTGATTAAGGGTCTGTTAATTGTGATGCCCATTGCCCTCAGTATCTTCATTGTAGTTTGGGCGGTGAGTACAGTAGATAGCTGGTTAAATATCAATAATATTCTAGGCGTGGACCCTAAAACCGGCGAAAGTCGTAACATTCCAGGTTTAGGTTTGGTATTGGTTTTAGCCATTATCCTTGCGGCAGGGATTTTTGTGACTTATTTCGTAACCGAACCAATGTATGGTTGGTTTAGGCGCTGGTTAAATAAATTGCCGCTTTTCAATTTCATTTATACCTCTATTAAAGACCTTACGGAAGCTTTTGTTGGGGATGAAAAGAAGTTTAATCATCCAGTTATAGTAGAAACCGAGGGTGAGATGAAACGCATAGGTTTTTTAACGCAAAACGATTTGAGCAAATTAGATATGATGGATGAGGCGATCGTCTATTTTCCATTTTCCTATTCTTTCGCAGGACAAATTTATATCGTAAAAAAGGATAAAATTAAACCGCTTAATATGAGTGCCGCCGATGCGATGAAATTGGTAGTAAGTGGCGGTGTTACCCATATTTAAACACCTCTTACTGCAACCATTATCGCAACAAAAGCTATAAATGCCACCAGGATACGAGAAAAGAATTCTTTGATATAGAGGCCAGCTATCAGAGCTAATTCGTTATCTAAATTTTCTCCTGTAATTACACCCGAACCAGAAGATGCTCTAAAATGCATGTGAGTGTCTTTATGGTTGCTTAAATTCCAGCTGCTTAACCAGCTATTGCTGTAGTTCCAAGTAAATGGAATTTGGTCTTTTAAGGCTATAACTGCTCTAAATTGCCACAGGTGAAAAGTAATCAAACCTAATTCTTCATTATTGTCGCCGTAAATTGTAGTAGTGATATTGGAAACCCCTTTGCTCCTGAAATGGTAGTTCTTTTGCGACATGATTCCGAAAGCGTGGTTGTTCCAGGTCTCGAAAATAAGATTGCCGCAAACCTGCCCGTCACAAAATATCATGTACGAACTATCAAATACTCCCTTTGTCCATGTTACTAATTTTTCCATGATATAGGTTTTTGTGGTTTAGATGAATAGAAATCTCGTTAGTTACAGCGAAATCTGTCAATGTCATTAGTTGACTTTGATATTACAGAACGTCTTACTCGTAACGTTGTTTGGCCTTTTTTAGAGTGTAATGAGATTTTTAGAAAGTAATGCGGTTACTAATATGATTCGCAAGACCCGATCTTCGTTAATCCCGATGAAAATAGGGATCCGCTTCAATTAGGTTTAATTTTCAAGGACACTGTAAAAACCATACAAAAACAAAAGGGCGTACAAGAATTAACTTATACGCCCTTTAATCGAATCAGCTTTTATTAGAAATTCGGTTTCAATACATATTTGTCATAGAACCTAAAGATGTGTTCAGCCGCGTCTTCAGCAGTATCTACCAATCTAAACAAATTCAAATCTTCTGCATGGATATTGTGTTCCTTTTCCAACATCGTATTTTTTATCCAATCTACTAATCCACCCCAGTAATCGGTACCTACCAATACAATAGGGAAACGAGCAATTTTTCCTGTTTGGATTAAAGTTAAAGCTTCAAATAATTCGTCCATGGTTCCCATACCACCTGGTAATACAATAAAACCTTGCGAATACTTCATGAACATCACCTTGCGAATAAAAAAGTAATCGAAGGTTAACAAACGACTAGGTTCTATGTATTTGTTATGGAATTGTTCAAAAGGCAAATCAATGTTTAAACCTACAGATTTACCACCATTTAGGTGTGCTCCCTTATTACCTGCCTCCATAATACCTGGTCCGCCGCCTGTAATTACACCGTAGCCGCGTTCAGTTAATAGCTGGCCACACTGTACGGCCAATTGATAATATGGATTGGTTTCTGCCGTTCTGGCCGAACCAAAAATACTTACACAAGGTCCAATCTTCGAAAGCTTTTCAAACCCATCCACAAACTCGGCCATGATTTTAAAAATCTGCCAGCTATCCGTTGTTTTTATTTCTTGCCAATCCTTGTTGGCAAATGCACTTCTTATCTTTTCGTCACTGTTCATAGATCATTTATTAGGATTAAAATCTAGTTTGCTGATCTGTTTTCTTCGAAATCAGCAATAATCCCATAAATGTAATCAATCCGTTTATTAAAATTAATTCTACGCTAAAAACATAGCCTCCTAAAAGCTCTTTCGCATTAGTAGCAAATAAGTAACACAAAATAGGAGATACGATACAAACAATTGGAACTAGCTTATCATGTAATCCACGTGATTTTACAAATAGACCAAATGAATAAAGACCAAGTAGAGGACCGTAGGTATATGAAGCAATCAAGAAAATTAAACTCACTACTGATGAGCTATTTAATGAATTGATAATAAGGATCACAAAGAACATAATTAATGAAAATGCGATATGAACCATGTGTCTTTTCTTAACGGCATCTGGTTTTTCAGCATTTTCTTTTTTGCCCATTCCTAAGAAATCTACACAAAACGAAGTGGTTAATGCTGTTAGCGCACTATCTGTAGTGGCAAATGTTGCTGCGGTTAAACCCAACATAAATACAATTGCGGGAATGGTGGTTAAGTGGTTTAAAGCAATTTCTGGGAATAAAAGGTCGGTTCTTGGGTTGCCCGTAACGTGATCTAAAGGAATTGCTATGCCATTTTTAGTAGCGAAAATGTACAATAAGGCACCTACACTTAAGAAGAATATATTTAGTACAACGAAAATACCGGTGAAGGTAAACATGTTCTTTTGAGCTTCGCCAATGGTTTTCATGCTTAAGTTCTTTTGCATTAAATCTTGGTCTAGGCCTGTCATGGCAATCGTTACAAAAACACCCCCAATAAATTGCTTGCTGAAATAAAACTTGCTCGACAAGAAATCTTCAAAGAAGAATATTTTTGAATAGCTACTGCTTTTAATGGTTTCAAATGCTTGAGGAATGCTTAAGCTTAAACTATCGCAAATGAAATAGATAGTTAAGAATACCGATAATACCAAGAAGAACGTTTGAAGTGTATCTGTAATGATAATCGTTTTTAATCCACCTTTAAAAGTATACGACCAAATTAAGCCTAATGAGATTAGTACCGTTACCCAAAATGGTACATTATAACTATCAAATATAAAGCGCTGTAATACAATTACTACTAAGTATAATCTGGTAGCCGAGCCTAAGGTTCTACTGATCAGGAAGATAAATGCAGCAGTTTTATAGCTGTAATACCCTAATCGCTGTTCAATATAGCTGTAAATAGAAGTTAAATTCATTCTATAATACAAAGGCAAAAGAACGGTTGCGATAATGATAAATCCAACAGCGTTTCCGAGCACAAATTGGAAATATTGAAATTGATTACCGCCGGGAGCACCAACTTCACCCGGAACAGATATAAAAGTAACACCAGATAATGCGGTGCCTATCATGCCAAAAGCAACTAAATACCATTTGGAATTCTTGTTTGCCAAGAAAAATGTAGAGTTGTCTGATGAATTTTTTGAGGTCGCAAATGCGATGGTAATTAGCAGACCAAAGTAGCCCACTAAAAAGCATAATAGTAATGTAGAACTCATATATAATTTGATTAGTTGCTAAAAGTAGCAAAAACTTGCTAAAACTCGCAACTTGGTTTTTAAAAACAGCAAAAGTTAGTAAAAATAAACGGAGTTGAGTTTTTTACTTCCCGATAAACCTATGGCTTGCGAACAATTAATTTGTAATTAATGTGATAAGACAATAAATAATCTGTGCATCTGTGGCAAATAACTAATAAATTTGTAGCATGAATTTTTCTTCCAAGCTGCTAGAAGATGCGGTGAATGAGTTTGGTAAGTTGCCCGGAATAGGTCAAAAGACGGCTTTACGTTTAGTATTGCATCTTTTGAATAAGGATCAGGGCGAGGTAGCACAATTTGGAAATACCTTGATTAAGTTGAAAAACGAAATCAAAACCTGCATAATTTGCCATAATATTTCTGATTTTGATACTTGCAGTATCTGTGCAGCGGTAAAAAGGGAGAAAGAGGTAATTTGCGTAGTAGAAGATACTCGCGACGTAATGGCTATTGAAAATACCAATCAATATTTTGGAGCTTACCATGTTTTGGGAGGTTTAATTTCTCCAATGGATGGCGTTGGCCCGTCAGACTTAAATATAGAAAGCCTAGTAGAACGTGTCAAAGGTGCTGAAGTGAAGGAAATTATTTTAGCGTTGAGTGCCAATATGGAAGGAGATACTACTTTATTTTATCTGCATAAGAAATTAAAAGATTTTAATATCCCTATCACTACTATTGCTAGGGGAATTGCATTCGGCGGAGAGTTGGAATATGCTGATGAGGTAACTTTAGGCCGCTCTATTATAACCCGAGTTCCTTATGAAAATACCTTAATCAAGTAAATTATGAGTTTGAAGAGCAAAATCGTTGTAATTACAGGTGCGTCATCTGGTATTGGTAAGGCTTTAGCCGAAGAAATGGCAAAAAGAGGAGCTAATTTAGTACTGGGTGCACGTCAATATGTAACACTTTGTGAAATTACTGCAGAGTTACAACAAAAATATAATGTAAAGGCTTTAGCTATTCAGGCTGATGTAACTAAAGAAGAAGATTGTAAAACACTAATAGACCAAGCTACACTTACTTTTGGCAAGATAGATGTGCTAATTAATAACGCTGGTTTGTCTATGCGTGCCTTATTTAAGGATGTAGAATTAGCCGTGCTTAAAAACCTCATGGACGTGAATTTTTGGGGAACAGTTTATTGCACTAAATATGCCTTGCCCGAAATTTTAAAAACTACCGGTAGTATTGTTGCTGTATCCTCTATTGCAGGTTACAGGGGCTTACCGGGTCGTACCGGATATTCTTCCTCGAAATTTGCTATGAATGGATTTATGGAATGCCTACGTACTGAACTGCTAAAAACTGGCGTTCATGTAATGGTAGCTTGTCCTGGGTTTACCACTTCAAATATCCGAGTTGCTGCGTTGTCGCAAGATGGTAAGGCACATGGAGAAACGAGTATGGAGGAAGGTAAGATGATGAGTTCCGAAGAAGTGGCACAGCGAATTTGTGATGGAATTGAAGAAAGAAAAAGAACATTGATTATGACACGTCAAGGTAAGCTAGCAGTTTGGGTAAATAAATTATTTCCGGCCTTTGCCGATAAAAAAGTGTTTGAACTCTTTACGAAAGAGAAAAATCCGTTGATAAAATAATGAAGCAATACAGATACAAAACGCTCGCTTTTGTATTGCTGGGGAGTTTGTTCCTAAATCTATTTTTGTTGTTTAGTGCTTTGGGTCAGCAACGGCCAAAAGTATTGAACGATAGTAAGGATTATATCAATATCATTAAATACTATCGATACCTGAATCCAGATTCGGCACTTTTTTATGTCAAAGAAGGTTTGAAAAGGGTAGAAGAGCAGGGGGATGAATTGGGGAAAGCTGCATTGCTAAATCAATACGGAATGATTGAAGATAATGCAACTAGATATAGGGAATCGAGGGAAAAGTATTTGCAAGCGGAAGCTATTTACCGTGATAAGGGAGATGAGATAGGGTTAGCGGCTACAATCGTAAGATTAGGGGTAGTAGAAAAAAGGAAAGGCAACTATGATAAAGCACTTGCTTATTTCATGGAAGCACTCAGTATCAGCGAAAAAAATAATCATAAACTTGGAATGTTAGAAGGGCGTGTGGTATTTGCAGAGGCTTATTATAGTCTAGGCGAATACGAAAATGCGCTCAGTAATCTCCGTATTGCGGAAGAGATAGATAAGCAAATTCCACTTTCCAATTTATCACTTAATATGTACATCAACTTCGGTTATGTATACATTAAATTAGGGGAATATAATAAGGCGATAGCTTATATCAAAAACGGGCTTTCAAAAAGTAATAAGGTTGAGTTTAATGGATTAAAAATTAGTTTGTTAGTTCAATTAGGTACGGCCTATTTTAAAAGCGGAAAAAGTGCAGAAGCTATTCGGATTTATAAGCAGGCACTTCGTTTTACAAAAGAAATTAAGAATGTGCTGAGAGAGCAATCTACGTTAATCGAGCTTTCTGAGGTCTACAAAAAGCGTCAGCCAGATAGTGCGCTTTTTTTTCTTAAACAAGCTTTAGATATTGCCGAAAAACATAAGATGTATCGCCAACAAATTACCGCTTTAGATAAGTTGGGAGACCTGTACAAGTCTAAAGGTAATTTGGTAAAAGCGCTTGCTTACCGAGAACAGCGTAGCCAGCTAGCAGAACAAGTGTTTTATAAAGATATGATGAAGCAAGTTTCTAGTCTGGAAAGTGCCTACGAGCTTGAAAAATCAAAAGCACAGCTGAATGAGTTGACCGTACAGAGTAAGGAACAGCAAATTTTCTACAACATCATCCTTTCTATTGCAGTTGGGATCTTTCTCGTATTGATCATCACCTTGGTTTATTATTTCCGTTCTAGACATCTTAACAAATTATTGAAGAAGGCTAATCGAGGATTGGAAGAGAGCAACGAAATAAAAGATAAGTTTTTTTCTATCATAGCACACGATATACGATCTCCACTGGTTTCTACCATTAGTATTTTGAGATTGATAAATGATAAAGAGCTAGATGAACGAACCCAGAGTGAAATGGTAAATAAGCTGGTGTCTCATTGTAATAGTAGTTTGGAGATATTGGACAAGCTTTTGAAATGGGGACAAATGCAGATTAAAGGCGTTCGAATAAATGTTTCGGAGTTCAGACCATTGACAAATATTTATAGAAATTTGGGCTTGTTGATGGAAGCCGCAGAGAAAAAACAAATTAGTATTGATGTAGATGTATCACAGGATATAGTATTGGACGCAGATCCAGACCACTTCGATTTTGTGATTAGAAATTTATTGGCTAACGCAATTAAGTTTACCGAAAGAAATGGAGAAGTAGAAGTTAGGGCGCAACTTGTTGAGCGAAATAAAATTAAATTTGAAGTAAAAGATAATGGTGTAGGAATTAGCCAATCTAGAATAGAAAAGCTTTTTGAACTGTCTGCAACAGGTACTAAAGGTACTTCATCCGAAGAAGGTACTAGCTTGGGTTTGGTGATATGTAGAGAGTTTGTTTTGGCAAATGACGGAGAGTTGGTTGTAGGAAGTAAGGTTGGAGAAGGCACCACATTTTCATTCACCATGAAAGGCTTTTTGAAAAAGATTGCATAAAAAAATTAAACAGGTGTTGCATTTAAAGAAAAACAATTACATATTTGCTAACAGAATGAGACAAGTAAACGTAAATACAATTTGGTGGTGGCATAACGCAATAGCGTGATGTAACCTTTTGTACGTTTATTTTTTTAATAAGAATATTTTAAAAGGTTGCTGATGAGGCAACCTTTTTTGTTATCAAATTATTAATAACTCCCTATTTATCGGGATCGCTCATCAACCATTAAAAACAGTAAGTAAATAGATGAAAAAGATACTTAACCATTTATTTGAGAATAAAACTTTTAGCAGGGCTGAAGCGCAGAAAATATTAACTTCTATTGCTCTGGGAGAGTTTAACCATTCGCAAATTGCAGCCTTTATTACAGCTTACGGAATGCGAAATATTACCGTAGAAGAATTGCAAGGTTTCCGCGATGCGATGTTAGAATTATGTTTAAAGGTAGATTTCTCAGATTTCGAACTAATTGACCTATGTGGTACAGGTGGAGATGGAAAGGATACGTTCAATATCTCAACTTTGGCTTCTTTTGTGGTAGCTGGTGCAGGATATCAGGTGGCTAAACATGGCAATTATGGCGTGTCTTCTGGTTGTGGTTCTAGTAATGTAATGGAGTACTTGGGCTATTCATTTACCAATGATGAAACAGTATTGAAGCAAAGTTTGGATAAAGCTGGAATTTGTTTCATTCACGCACCGTTGTTTAATCCAGCAATGAAAACAGTAGCGCCAATACGTAGAGAATTGGGCGTGAAAACTTTCTTCAATATGTTGGGGCCAATGTGTAATCCTGCAAAACCAAAGAACCAAATGGTAGGTGTGTTTAGCCTGGAGTTGGCCCGTATTTATGCTTATCTATATCAGCAAACAGATAAAAATTATAGTATTGTTCACGCAGTGGATGGTTTTGATGAGGTGTCACTGACCTGCGATTTTAAGACTTTCACTAAAAAAGGCGAGGCTTTGGTTAAAGTATCTGATTTAGGTTTTGAACAACTAGAAGAGCAACAAATTCAAGGTGGAGATACTATTGAATCATCAGCTAAAATATTCATGGAAGTATTAGAAGGAAAGGCTACAGATGCACAAACAAATGTGGTGCTATGTAATGCAGCTTTGGCCATTCAAACCATTAAGCAGGATAAAGCCTTTGCAGATTGTTACTATGAAGCAGAAGAATCGTTGTTGAATAAAAGAGCGTTGGGTAGTTTTAAGAAATTAGTAATTGCGTAAGTCGTCATTGCGAGGCACGAAGCAATCTTAAAGCGATAAAGAGATTGCTTTGTGCCTCGCAATGACGGCAAGAATAGATTAGATAATGAAATTGAAAATCAAAGTTTGTGGAATGAAACATGCAGCCAACATTGCTGCTGTGGCAGAGTTGCATCCAGATTATATGGGTTTTATTTTCTATGAAAAATCTCCGAGATATATTAGCGAAGTTTCTTCGGAGCTAATCAAATACGTACCTCACGAGATAAAAACAGTTGGTGTATTTGTAGATGAAGCCATAGAAAATGTAAGTGCTGCAGTTGCAAAACATCATTTGAAAGCAGTGCAGTTACACGGTAAGGAAAGCATTGATTTTTGTAGGGAAATAAAACAAACAGGAGTAGAGGTTATCAAAGCGTTTGGTGTTCATCCAGATTTTGATTTTGCTGCGTTAGAAGCTTATGAACCTGTGGTAGATTATTTCTTGTTCGACACGCAAACGCCGGCACATGGGGGTTCGGGAAAAGTTTTTGAATGGGCATTGCTAAATAATTATCAGCTAAGTAAGCCTTACTTTTTAAGTGGTGGAATTGATTTACGCCATGTAGATCAAATTAAGGACATCAAAGATGATAGGCTTTATTCAGTTGACATCAACAGTAAATTTGAATTGGAGCCAGGCTTGAAGGATATAAGTAAATTGAAAGAGTTTTTTAATAATATAAAATAACTGTCATTCGGAGAGCAACGAGGAGTCTAATAGATACTTCGCTTTGCTCAGTATGACAAAGAAGAGGTAACATGAATTATTTTGTAGACGAAAGAGGTTATTATGGTGATTTTGGAGGTGCTTATATCCCCGAAATGCTGTATCCAAACGTAGAAGAACTGCGTCAGAAATATCAGTCCGTAATTGACGATGAGCAATTTCAAAAGGAATTTAAAGCTTTGCTGAAAGATTACGTGGGCCGTCCATCACCATTGTATTTGGCTAAAAGATTGTCGGAGAAATATGGAGCAAACATCTTTCTAAAAAGAGAAGACCTAAATCATACTGGAGCGCATAAAATCAATAATACCATTGGACAGATTTTACTAGCAGAAAAGTTAGGTAAGAAACGTATCATCGCCGAAACTGGTGCTGGTCAGCATGGTGTGGCAACCGCTACAGTTTGTGCTTTACGTGGCTTGGAGTGTGTGGTGTACATGGGGGAGGTTGATATCAAACGTCAGGCGCCAAATGTAGCTCGTATGAAAATGTTAGGAGCAAAGGTAGTACCTGCAACCTCAGGTAGTAAAACTTTAAAAGATGCTACTAATGAAGCCATGAGAGATTGGATCGCAAATCCTGTGGATACGCATTATATCATTGGTTCTGTGGTTGGTCCGCATCCTTATCCAGATATGGTAGCGCAATTTCAGTCTATCATTTCATTAGAGACTAAAAAGCAACTGAAAGAACAAACAGGTAGTGATTTGGCTGATTATGTGTTGGCTTGTGTAGGCGGAGGTAGTAATGCAATGGGTATGTTTTATCATTTTATTGATGATGAAAGCGTAAAACTGATTGCAGTAGAAGCTGCGGGGAAAGGAGTTGATAGTGGATTTTCGGCTGCTACTACAACTTTGGGTAAAGAAGGGGTTTTGCACGGTAGCAGAAGTATTTTGATGCAAACCGAAGATGGACAAGTAGTAGAACCTCATTCCGTTTCAGCTGGATTGGATTATCCTGGAATTGGTCCTCAACATGCGCATTTGTTTAAAACTGGCAGAGGATTATATGCTTCTATTACAGATGACGAAGCTTTACAAGCTGGCTTGCTCTTAACACAATATGAAGGAATTATTCCGGCAATTGAAAGTGCACATGCTTTAGCCTACCTAGAGAAAATGGAGTTTAAAGGTGGAGAAAATGTAGTCGTTTGTCTTTCGGGAAGAGGTGACAAGGACATGGAAACTTATATGAAATATTTTAATTTATAACCCCTAAATCCCCTAAAGGGGACTTGCAGGACGGTTAATTTATGAACATTATAAAAAAGCCCCTTTAGGGGTTGGGGTATATGAACAGACTTCAACAATTATTTGAAAAAGAACAGAAAGGCTTACTTTCTATCTATTATACTGCGGGGTATCCAAACTTAAACGATACTTTGAAAATCGCAGAAACTTTAGAGCAATCGGGAGCAGATTTTTTAGAGATAGGCTTTCCTTACTCGGACCCAGTAGCAGATGGCCCAATTATACAAGCTAGTAGCAAACAATCTTTGGATAGTGGAATGACATTGCCTTTGTTGTTCGATCAACTCAAGGATTTACGTCAAAAAGTAACCATTCCAATCTTATTGATGGGCTATGTTAATGTAGTGCTGCAATATGGAGTAGAGGAGTTTTGCAAAAAGTGCCAAGAAGTAGGTGTAGATGGTTGCATCATTCCTGATTTACCAATGTATGAATATGAAGAAATGTACCAAACTACTTTCGAAAAGTACGGAATAAGTAATATCTTCTTGGTTACGCCACAAACTTCGGAAGAACGTATTTGTAAAATTGACGGCTTAAGCAATGCATTTATTTATTTAGTCTCCTCTGCAGCTACAACTGGAGGGAATTTATCAGTTTCTGAAAGCTCTACTGCTTATTTTAAACGCATAGCGGATATGAAATTGAAAAATCCTTTTGTGATAGGTTTTGGTATCTCAAACAAAGAAACATTTGATGCAGCCAATGAATATGCTAACGGAACTATTATCGGTAGTGCTTTCGTGAAAAATATAAATAAGGAAAACTTAGAAGGAAGTATCAGGGCTTTTATGGGGCAGTTTAGATAATTTCTTATTTAAATGTCCCTGTCATTCTGAGCGTAGCGAAGAATCTATGAAATAATTATAGGAGATTCCTCGTACCTCGGAATGACAAAGATATTTAGGGTATGTTGATAGGATATTAGTTTCGATGTTTCCAATCCTCTTTTCTAATTTCGAACCAATAATGAGGAATTCCGTCGTATATAAAACTCTCTGTTAGTTTAAGGCCGCACTTTTGTAGCACACTTTTGGAGCCTTCATTCCCTACATCACAAATGCCGTAAATTTCATCTAAGTTTAATACTTCAAAAGCATGTTTTAGGCAAGCTTTAGCAGTTTCTGTAGCAATTGCTTTTCCCCAATAACGTTCTATTAGTCGATATCCTAAGTCGTGATAATTAACACGATTGTTAACTGGTTCTATGATGTATTTGAAGCCAGTCCAGCCTACAAAATTACCAGTTAACTTTTCAATAATTGCCCATCGGCCAATGCCTAAATCTTCGTATTGTTTTTGAATTGACAGAATTACATTTTCAGCTTCTGCTAATGTTTTGATAGGATTGTTGCCCAAGTACGTGTGTACTTTGGGATTGCTATCCAATTCAAATATTCCTGCTGCATCTTCAGCTATTAAAGGTCTAATGAAAAATCTTTCGGTTTCGATCATACGACTATCTAATTTAAAAATATTTTAGCCAGATAGATATTTTGAGAAATCTAATTATCTATCGTTTTTAAAAATACTGAAACGTTACTATATGTCTATGTGGTTTCAGTTTCAGGAAAACTTTTATTTTTCAAGGATTTCAAGAAAATAAAGCCTACCAAGCCGGAAAATATAGATGTGCAAAGAATGGCAAATTTAGCGGTAGTGATCTGCTGATTGTCTGAAAATGAAAGTATCGAGATAAAAATAGACATCGTAAATCCAATTCCAGCCAATATACCTACCCCAATAATATGTTTCCAGTTGGCTAAAGTAGGAAGTTTTGCTAGTTTCAGTTTTACGGCTAAGAAGGAGAAAAAGCTTACGCCTAGAGTTTTTCCAACAAAAAGCCCAAAGATAATACCTAATCCTAATGGTGAAGTTAAGCCTTCAATCATACCTCTTTCGAAAGTAATGTTGGTGTTAGCCAATGCAAAAATTGGCATAATTAGAAAATTGACGGGCTTCGTTAGTACGTGTTCCAGTTTTTCTAATGGAGAAATAGTTTTGTCTTTTCCTATAGGAATGGTAAAAGCCAATAATACACCAGCAATCGTAGCATGGATACCTGAATGATGCATGAAATACCAAAGAAAGATGCCCGGTATTAGGTAGCATAGCAATGATTTGACCTTGAAATAATTCAATGAGAAAAGTAAGCCCACAATGCCTGTGGCTATGTAGAGTGCTTCCCAGTGAATTTGCTCAGTATAAAAAATAGCGATAACCAAAATAGCGCCTAAATCGTCAGCGATGGCTAAAGCAGCTAAGAATATTTTTAGTGATGAAGGTATATTTTTGCCCAACATGGCGATAATAGCAAGGGCAAAAGCAATGTCTGTCGCCATTGGGATTCCCCAACCACTTGCTGTGTCCGTACCTTTGTTAATAGCAAAATAAATTCCAGCTGGAACCAACATCCCCCCAAGAGCTGCTAAAACTGGTAAACTAGCTTTTTGTAAACTAGAGAGTTCTCCACCTATCAGTTCCCGTTTAATTTCTAAACCAACCAAAAGGAAGAAAATGGCCATTAAACCATCGTTAATCCAAGTGGAGACAGTATAACTTATAGCTGTAAGCCCCAAGTTGAAGCCTAGTTTTGTGTTTAGTAATTGCTCAAAGGCTAACCGGCTATCAGAATTTGCTATAAACAAAGAGAAGAAAACACAAATAAGCAATAGAATGCCGCCAGTTTTTTCTGAATTGAAGAAATTTTTGAAAACAGAAGTACGTCTTTTGTTCATTCAGCTAATTTACGAAATTAGCCTTTATAAGTATTCCTCGATATCGCCTTTTCCTTCACGAATGACTTCAAAATAGCCATTGGTGCAATCTACAACAGTTGAGGCTTCATTGTCTCCATAGCCGCCATCAATAACCAAATCAACTAGGTCTTCGTATTTTTCGTGAATTAATTCTGGATCTGTAGAATATTCGATCACTTCATCGTCATCCTTAATAGAGGTTGAGATAATGGGATTACCCAAGGCCGCTACAATTTGACGAGCAATAGCATTGTCTGGTACCCGAATACCTACTGTCTTCTTATTAGAGCTTAACAGCTTAGGGACATTGTTGTTGGCGTTAAAAATAAATGTAAATGGACCTGGTAAAGCTTTTTTTAATACCCTGAACACAGTAGTGTCAATGGGTTTGATATAATCTGATATATGTCTTAAATCTGAACAGATAAAGGAAAAATTAGCTTTTTCAGGTTTGATGCCCCTAATTTTACAGATTTTCTCAATAGCTCTCTGATTGGTTATGTCACAGCCTAACCCGTATACCGTGTCGGTAGGGTAAATAATAAGACCACCTTTCTTTAAAATTTCTACAGCTTGGTCTATCGCTTTCGGATTCGGATTTTCTGGATATATTCTAATGAGCATATGTAAAAATAACAAAATGATGCGGTACTTGTTTTACTATCGAGCTTTATATTGCTACATTAGCAAAAAACGAACATTTAAATTAATTGAGATGAGAAAAGCATTTGTTGCAATTGCAGCTTTTTTGGTTGCATTTACCGTAATGTTGGGATTTTACCATCCATTTCTGTGGTGGACTTTTATGTTTACTGGACCTATAGTTTTGCTAGGTATTTACGATATGATACAGCCTAAACATAGTATCGTAAGGAATTTTCCTGTAGTAGGCAGGTTGAGGTATTTTATGGAAGATATGCGCCCGAAAGTGTATCAATATTTTGTGGAGAGCGATACCAACGGAACACCTTATAATCGTTTAAATCGCTCTTTGATCTATCAGCGGGCAAAAAAAGAACTAGATACCATCCCTTTTGGAACGCAGTTGAACGTGTATGATAGTGGTTATGAATGGTTGAGCCATAGTATTATGGCAATCAGTCACCATGACTTGAATTTGCAGCCGCGTGTTTTGGTGGGTGGGCCAGATTGTAAACAGCCTTACTCTTCTAGCATTTACAATATTTCGGCAATGAGTTTTGGTTCTTTAAGCCAAAATGCAGTGCTAGCATTAAATGGAGGTGCTAAACTTGGTGGTTTTGCTCATAATACTGGGGAGGGTGGCATTAGCGATTATCACAGAGAAATGGGCGGCGATTTAATTTGGCAAATTGGTACAGGTTATTTTGGCTGTAGAAATTTAGATGGAACTTTTAACGGAGAAGCATTTGCAGAAAGAGTGCATAACGATCAGATAAAGATGGTTGAAATCAAGTTGTCTCAAGGTGCTAAGCCTGGTCATGGAGGGATGTTACCCGCCAAAAAAGTGACGGCGGAAGTAGCTCGTATTCGTCTAGTTCCAGAGGGTAAGGACGTACTATCGCCTCCAGGGCACTCGGCCTTTTCTACGCCAATGGAGTTGATGCAATTTGTTAAACAGTTGAGAGATTTGTCTGGCGGAAAACCGGTGGGATTTAAATTGTGCATCGGGCGTAGAAGTGAGTTTTTTGCAATCTGTAAAGCAATGGTTGAAACCGGGATTTATCCAGACTTTATAACTGTTGATGGGGGAGAAGGTGGAACGGGTGCTGCACCTCAAGAATTCTCTAATTCAGTGGGAATGCCGTTAAGAGATGCCGTGGCTTTTGTTTACGATGTGCTAGTTGGTTTTGATTTGAAAAAGCATATTAAAATCATTGCTTCTGGAAAAGTTTCTACTGGGTTCGATATCGTTAAAAATATAGCACTAGGTGCAGATATGTGCAATGCAGCTAGAGGGATGATGTTTGCCTTGGGGTGTATTCAGGCATTGGAATGTAACAGCAATACTTGTCCAACAGGAGTGGCAACGCAAGACCAAAGTTTAATGAAAGGGTTGGTAGTAGAAGATAAAAAAGTGAGGGTGAAGAACTTTCATAATTTAACAGTTGCCAGTGCAGTAGAATTAATAGGTGCTGCAGGTTTACGAGAGCCAGACCAGTTAACTAGAGCCTATATCAATAGAAGAGTTAGTCCTAATGTGATACAAAACTATCGTGAAACTTATCCATATATTCCAGAAGGTTCATTGCTAAAGTCACCTTTCCCTTCTCGTTTCGAGTTGGGCATGGCCTTAAGTACGCCAACTAGCTTCTTGCCTACAGATTATAAAGTTACTGCAGTAGATTATCAAACCGCTAATCCCTATCATGAGTAAAAGCCCCTGTCTACCTTTCAGGCATCTCTCCCCAAAGGAGAGGGAATGGCAAAAAGTTTAATTGCACAGACTTGAAATATAGTAACCCGTCATGCTGATTTATTTCAGCATCAGTTAAATGTTTTACATAACAAAGCCACTTAAATTTTAAGTGGCTTTGTTATGTATTAGGTATTCTTTATTCCTTAATCCTTTCTCTAAATTAAAATTCAGCACTCTTAGGGAAGCGAGGGAAAGCAATTACGTCGCGGATGTTAGTCATTCCAGTAACGAAAAGTACTAAACGTTCGAAACCTAAGCCAAAACCAGCATGTGGTGCAGAGCCAAAACGACGCGTATCTAAATACCACCATAACTCTTCTTGAGGTACGCCCATTTCATCCATACGTTGTTTTAAAATATCCATGCGCTCTTCACGTTGAGAACCACCAATCATTTCACCAATACCTGGGAACAAAATATCCATTGCAGCAACCGTTTTATTGTCGTCATTTAAACGCATGTAAAATGATTTGATATCCTTAGGATAATCGGTAAGGATAACTGGACGTTTGAAGTGCTTTTCTACTAGATAACGTTCGTGCTCACTTTGTAGGTCAGCTCCCCAGCTGTCAATAATATACTTAAACTGCTTCTTCTGATTTGGTTTAGATGCTTTTAAAATATCAATAGCTTCTGTATAAGTCAAACGTTGAAAATCGTTAGCCAAACAGAAATCTAGTTTCTCTAGTAATGAAAATTCGCTACGTTCATTTTGAGGTTTTTGTTTCTCTTCCTCTGCTAAACGGTTATTTAAGAAATCTAATTCTTCTTTACAGTTCTCTTTAGCATAGTTGATGACATATTTCATCATGTCTTCTGCCAACTCCATGTTGTTTTCCAAGTCAGCAAAAGCTACTTCTGGCTCAATCATCCAAAACTCAGCCAAGTGGCGAGTAGTGTTCGAGTTTTCGGCTCTAAAAGTGGGGCCGAAGGTGTAAATTTGTCCAAAAGCCATTGCCGCTAATTCACCTTCTAGCTGTCCAGAAACGGTTAAGTTAGTCGCACGACCGAAGAAATCCTCCGAAAAATCTACTTTACCATCTTCAGTA
This sequence comes from Flavobacteriaceae bacterium PS02338, assembly GCA_029959615.1. Lineage (GTDB taxonomy): Bacteria > Bacteroidota > Bacteroidia > Sphingobacteriales > Sphingobacteriaceae > Pedobacter. The sequence continues at coordinate 278,766 of JASCOD010000004.1, forward strand.
CGAGGTGTATTGTCGAAATCTAAAGTAGTTACCTTGAACATTTCGCCTGCACCTTCTGCATCACTCGCTGTAACTACAGGAGTATGCATATACACAAAACCTCTTTCGTTATAAAATTGATGTATGGCAAAAGCTAATGCATGTCGCACTTTAAAAACCGCATTGAAAGTGTTTGTTCTAAAACGTAAATGGGCAATCTCTCTCAAAAACTCTAAACTGTGCTTTTTAGGTTGTAAAGGGAATTTTTCAGGGTCGCTATCTCCCAAAATTTCAATGTCTGTAGCTTTGATCTCTACAGTTTGACCTTTGCCCAATGATTCTATCAATGTGCCTGTAGCTTTAATTGCGGCACCAGTAGTAATTCTTTTTAACAAATTCTCGGAAGTATTATTAAAATCAACTACTACTTGGATATTGCCCATGCAAGAACCGTCGTTTAACGCAATAAACTGATTATTACGGAAAGTTCTTACCCATCCCATAACCGTTACTTCAGTGTTAAAATCTGTAGATTTTAGTAAATCCTTAATTTGTTGTCTCTTAATCATCTTGAGTTTATTATAAAAGCTGCAAAAATAAAGATTTACTGCTTAATTTTAGGTATTTAAGTAACTTAAATTTATACGATGTTTACCTATCTTTCATCGAATATGGTTATGTTTGTTTTAATCTTATTCTAAATACGCAGTGGCAAAATTACGTTCGTGGCTAAGTGCTAATTATATTATCGGTAATCCTAGAAAGTTTTCACTCGAAGAAAGAATATTCAATACCTTCTGTGCTATTGCTGTAATAGCTTTGTTTTTGGAGATTTTCTTTAATTATTATATTGGTTTAAAGGTTGTTGCGTTAATTTGTCTTTTTGGTGCGGTTTTTTCTGCTGTCCTTTACTACTTGTCTAGGTATAAGCGCAATACTAAAGTGGCCATAAGAAGTCTTGGAATTGTTGCGAATTTTACTTTTTTGCTCAATTATTTTTTCAATTCAGGCATTTTTGGTCCTAACATGGTTCTTTTTTGCCTTATCTTATTAATTACAATCGTAGTTGTTCCCAAAAGAGAGCTTTTAGTCTGGATCTCATTAAATATCATTACTGTTTTTAGTGTGCTAGCATTCGAATATTTCTATCCGGAGCAAATACCTAATGTATATAGTAGTAATTTGGCAAAGACAGTCGATTTTGGTGTTACTTATGTTGTTGCGGCACTACTGATTTGTTTGAGCATCAGTTTTATTAGGAATAACTACGATAAGGAAAGAGGTATTGTTGTTCAAAAAAATGCTGAGATTGAAGATCAGAGTTCTAAGATCATGCAGCAGAATAGAGAGCTAGAGAAGTTGAACTCTGAAAAGGCAAAGCTGTTTTCTATTGTTGCTCATGACATTCGGTCCCCTTTGAGTTCAATTTTAGGTTATTTAGAGGTACTTGCAGAAACTGATATGACGGAAGAGGAGAACGCACAAATTAAATATAAACTTTTACAGGTGACTAAAGATACTTCTGAAATGTTAGCTAACGTGTTAGCTTGGTCAAAATCGCAATTAGATGGAGCAAGAGTTGATATTATTTCAGTAGATGTTGCTCGTGAGCTGGAAAAAGGCTTTAGTTTGGAGAAAAACATTGCGCAGAAAAAAAATATCGATTTACAGCTAGATTTTGGAGAGCAGGTGTTTGTTGCGGCAGATTTGAATATGTTCCTGATAGTGGTTCGTAATTTGGTGAATAATGCGATTAAGTTTACTCCGGACGGTGGTAAAGTTGTTGTTGCTATACAGCGTAATCACGAAAATTGCTTTATTAAAGTGATAGATAACGGCTTGGGTGTTAGTAGGGATGAACAGGATAATTTATTTAAACTGAGGGCGCTTTCTACTTTTGGCACTAACAATGAAAAAGGGGTGGGGTTAGGCCTTCTGCTCTGTAAAGAATTTACGGAGTTACAGGATGGTAAAATTTGGTACGAGGCCAATCAAGGAAAAGGTAGTACTTTCGTGGTTTCGTTTAATCTTTATGGGGTATTTAAAGGTAAGCAGATATAGTGACTGTTTGAAGTAATTTCTACGCTGCCTCCATGCATTTCTACTAGCATTTTCGAAATAGTTAAAGAGGTGCTTGGGCTATCCACATTCTCTTTATGAGCAATTTCTATTATAGCCTCGTTTTCTCTGGTGTAAGCATTAACTTTTATATCTGTGTTTTCGTTAGAGTAGATGTGGCCAACTAACAGAATGATGGCTTCTTTCAATCGATGGTAGTCTGCATATATGTTATTCTCGATATGGTTTTCTGTAATGATGTTAACGTTGTTGATTGTGCTTTTTACTTCATTGAATAAATCTTCAATATGGATCTCGTTAATAACTAGTTTGAAATTATTGTCTTCAACAGGGAATGCTGATTTGAGCTTTTCGAGATTAGATAATAATCTGTGGTTGGCTTTTTCAAGCCTTTCGCAGAAACTAATTACCATTTTTGGATCCTCGGCTTTTCTTTTTAGTAATTCTGATGTTAAAGAGATTGATGTTAACGGGTTTTTAAGGTCGTGTATAGCTTTGTGCATGAAATCTGCAAAAACTTCCTGTATTCTTTGGTTTTCTTCGTGTTTCTCTATGGTGTCTGTAAGGATTTGAGCAAATTCCTTTAAAAGTGAAATGTCTAAAGTGGATAAATTTCTCTCTTTTGTGTCTAATAATACCAGAAAGCCTAAGGTGGTTTCTGTTGATGAAATTAGCGATATTTTGGTATAGGATTTAATTTCGGAAGAAAATCCTTTAAAAGGATGGCTGTTCGATGTGTAGATACGTTCGTTGTGTACAGTTTTTGATAGGATGCTGTCATTGTAATCAAAATTGGATGATGTAGTTTGGTACGTATCCGGATAAATGAGCTCTTGCAGTTCGTTAAGCAATATTGTTTGCGTATAAGCAAAATCTAGGTTTTTGGTCAATAAACTATTAATGAGTGTTAATGACTTTTTTAATGACTTGTTAGTTATGCTCTGCATCTTTCTTTTGCTTGATTTTTTATTTATACAAATATACGTTTTGATGAATTTATGGTATTTGTAATTGTTTTTTGTTTTTTTGTGTATTTTTTTTAATTTTTAGTTATTTTTTTTTGATTTATTTTTGATTTTTGTGTTTTTATTTGTGTTTTGCTGTTTATTTTTTTTATTTTTTGACTTTGTGTAATGTTTTTGTTTTTGTTTTGTGGTGATTTTTGTGTTTTTTATTGTTTTTTGTGTAAAAAATTGAAAATAATGTTAAAAATATTTTTGTTTTTTAAAATTAAACCTTATGTTTGTTCTGTTCATACAAAAAAGTACATTTATATTTGGTTTGATTAAAGCTCTGGTTGGATGGCCAGAGCTTTTTCATAAAAAGATTACAACGGAACCTAAACCTAAACAACTATATTAAAGCCAGTCGACTTCGATTGGCTTTTATTTTTTAATCGGATAACACTTTTGGATGAGGCTATAGCCTTAAATTTCAGGAAAGAAATCTAATGATTTGATTTGGATACTATTTCTTTGTAGCTATTAAAATGGTATGAATATCGGTATCGGTCTCTGATTTCCTAAAATTAACTTTAAATGTATGCATACCTTCAAAGCCATTAGTTTGGAGCAAGGCTTTCAATGTTTCAAGTTCATGGTAATAAAAATAGACACTATCTCCATTCTTATTGGTCATTAGCCCAGACCGTGATGGCGAACCTTCTACAAAGCTGATGTAGATCATTGCATTGCTATTGAGCAAGTGTTTGGCATCAATAATAAATTGTTCGGTTTCTGAATAAGAAAAGTAGGGAATGCAGAAGCCAGCAATGATTGCGTCGAAATTACATTCGAATTGGCGAATTTTTCTTGCATCCATTACCGAAAAATTTGCAGCTGGGTTATTTTTTTGTGCCAGCTCAATCATATTTGGTGCAATATCTATCCCGTTGATGTTTAAGTCGGGTCTTTTGTTGAGCAAATATTTAGTGATATTTCCTGGGCCGCAACCAATTTCTAATATATTGGCATTTTCCTTTTTAATAGATTGACAGAAGAAATCATAAGTTTCGTTGTACAAATCCATTTTCATGAACTTGTCCTCATAGATTTTGGCAACTTTGTTCCAAGTGTTAAAGGTTTCTTGGTTGTGGTTCATGATGTTAAATCTAATGAAAATCACTGGAGTTCTGTCTATTGCAGTGGATTTTGATTTTTATTGCGAAAAGCGAACTAAATTAAGTCACAATTATTTTTCTGAATAAAAAAGTATTAAAGATTTCTCCGCCACAGTTTAAATAACGGAAGTACTGTTAAACAAAAAAGACCAGCTGATTGCTCAACTGGTCTTTTTACGAAATATATCTTTCCGACTATTTAGCCAAAACTTCTTCTACTAAATCTGCAGCTTCTTTTAATAAAATTGCAGAGTAAACTTTCAAGCCAGACTCGTCGATTAATTTTTTAGCTTCTTCTGCGTTAGTTCCTTGTAAACGAACAATGATTGGAACTCTGATATCACCAATTTCTTGATAAGCATCAATAACACCTTGTGCAACTCTATCGCAACGTACAATACCACCAAAAATGTTGATTAGGATCGCTTTTACATTAGGGTCTTTCAAGATAATGTTGAAACCAGCTTTAACTGTAGTAGCGTTAGCGGTTCCGCCCACGTCTAAGAAGTTAGCAGGCTCACCACCAGCTAATTTAATGATGTCCATTGTAGCCATTGCTAGGCCAGCACCGTTAACCATACAACCAACGTTACCATCTAATTTAACGTAGTTAAGGTTGCTTTCGCTAGCCTCAACATCAGTTGGATCTTCTTCCAATTTATCACGCATTGCTGCATAATCTGGATGACGGTATAATGCGTTTTCGTCTAAATCAACCTTCGCATCAACAGCAATAATTTTATCGTCGCTAGTTTTTAATACAGGGTTGATTTCGAACATTGCAGAGTCGGTTTGGTCATAAGCTTTGTATAAAGCAGAAACAAACTTCACCATTTCTTTATGTGCAGCACCGCTTAAACCTAAATTAAAAGCAATTTTACGAGCTTGGAAACCTTGTAAGCCAACTTTAGGATCAACAGTTTCTTTGAAAATCAAGTGAGGAGTGTGTTCAGCAACCTCTTCAATGTCCATACCGCCTTCGGTACTGTACATGATAATGTTTTTACCGGCAGCGCGGTCTAAAAGTACACTCACGTAAAACTCTTTAGTTTCTGAAGCACCTGGGTAGTAAACATCTTGGGCTACCAAAATTTTGTTCACTTTTTTACCTTCGGCACCAGTTTGCGGTGTAACCAATTGCATCCCTAAAATATCGGTAGCTCTTTGCTTTACTTCATCCAAGTTTTTGGCCAATTTAACACCGCCACCTTTACCTCTACCTCCGGCATGGATTTGCGCTTTAATCACAACCCAGTCAGAGTTAAAGTCAGTTTTCATTTTTTTAGCGGCTTCAACAGCTTGATCAACTGTGTCAGCAACAATGCCTTCTTGTATAGCAACGCCAAAACTCTTTAGAATTTGTTTACCTTGATATTCGTGGATATTCATTTCTTTAAAATTTGCCCAAATCTACAATTTCAAATCCTTTATGCCAATAGCAAAATTGATTTAAATGTAAAGAAATAGCGAATGTCATAGCTTTTAACAATAATTTAATCTTCTCCTTTAGAAAATGTGTATTTAATGGTATTTAAACTAAGGTTGGTTTCGCTTTTGTTTCAATTTTTATTATTGATTATGCTTAAACCTAGTAGGTATTAAAATACCTGTGAGGTTTTCCTTACAGACTACAACAAGAAGTATTTCCATACAATAATGTTTATTTTCATAAGGACAACTTGTCTATTCCTCTATTCTCTGATATTTTAAAACATTGCTTCTTTCTTTAATGGTTAATTTTATTCGAGTTGGGTAATTATCGATTTCTTTAAATATTTCCCTAGAGTAAAATTCCAGATACTTGAAGTTAATTATTTCTAACTGTTGCGCAGAAATATCTATTGTAGGGTTGGCATTAAAAAAATTGAAGTTCGACGCATCTTTAATTAACTGTATAATGCCATTTTTATCATTTTCACTAACCTCAATTTCTGTTTCTTGTATCCTTTCTGGCATTCCTATTACGGAATTGTTAATGATTTTGAATTCATCTTTTAATTTTATCCCCAAATGCTTTAGGTCTGTAGTTATATCATTTTTCGATATACTTAATTCGTCAATGGTATTAGCTGAACAAAATAGTACTATGGGGGCAATTAGAACTATTGAACACAGGATGCCAATTGCTTTTTTTTCTTTATTGAGAAGAATAGTATCACAATTCCAATTAGGAAAAACATACCTAAGATTAATCCTTCATAAATTAAAGACATTCCCATTCCTAATTTTAGTAAGAATTTCCATTTCTAAATTTTGTTTGATGCTTTTTCTTCAATATCCGTAGAGTCTCCCATTCCAAATAACTAAACGATAACCATGAAATTTTCTTTTCGATAAACCACAAAATTTTATTGTCGAGCCTACCGTTGAAATTAATTTGAGCTTGTTTAATAGCAGATGCCTTTAATTCTGCAGTGCTAGGCTTATTTACTTTTACTAAAGTGTCAATGGTGGTAGTAGAACTGGCTGTATCAATATTTTTATGAGGCAATGCAGAAGTAGCGGTTTGAACAATATCATCAGAAGTAACAGAATCTGTTAGATAGTCACTTGCTACCTGGTTTTCTTTATTTATAGCTACATATTTTGTCAATATGCTCCGATTCTTTTCTAATATCGGAATGATTTTATCAGACAAACTCATTAAATGGTCAACATCAACTTTAATTCTATCGGCATTAGCAAGATTATAATTTACAATTAAAATATCCCAGTTCACAAAGCTTAGCAACACCAACAAAGCATACCATATCTTCGAATTGATACGATAAAGAAAGAAAACCGTTTTTTGCTTAGCAACTTTGATATAAACCGTGAGCAAACCAATTAAACTTAGCGTGGCAAAAATAGTTACGCCAATTCTTTTGTAGGTTAATCCGTGGTAGAAGATGTAATCGTAGTCTCTATGAAAAACAGAAAGCACCAAAAATGCATTCTGAGCAATCCAGATGTAAGCAAGCAGTTTAATCCATTTGTTTTTTCGGTAGAAATTCAAATTGCCGCTAAAGAAATACACTATAATCAGCATCGCGATAATGATACTAAAAATCAACGTATTGGTTCCATCGTGGAGCTCTGCAGAAAAGTTCTTGCTTGTATCTACGGTATTATTAAGCCATAGCGTTGCAATATCGATGATATTTAGAAACACAAGCAATAGATTCAACGCTGTAAATGAGATAATACCCACAATGTTTTCGGTTTTCAGAGCTAGTCTTTTATTTACCTGATTACCTGTCAACAACATCCTGAAATCCTGAAAAAGTGATGTTTTTTTAATATCTCTACGTTTTCTGATTAGTTGATCGCTTTCTCCAATTTCTACTTCATCTAAGAGTTTGTTTTTAATTCCAACTATAATACCAGAGGTAATACAGGTTCCTAAGAGTATAAATAAACATTTGGGCAGGCTAATATCGACAAATAGGAAATTGAAAATGGTATTGAAGAAATAACCTACATTATCGGTAATTGAACGAGTATACTTGTCAAAAATAGGATTGGCAATGCTGTACAAAGAACAGAAGATAACAACCATTATTAAAGGCAATACGATGTACTTTACGGGTTTTAAGATGGGCTTGAAATTAATTTTACCAATCTTAGTGTTTTGTAGTTTCGCAATGATGCCATATGGGCCACTAATAGTTTGCAAAATACCCCAAATCAGCGCAGTAACACTCGACTTGAGCATTACAAAATGAGCAGTGCCTAAATAAACTAGCAGAGTGATAAACCAAGTGATGATAGCTAAAATAGAATTGTCGTAAACAAGATAAATAGCTATTGCTAAATGCGGTATTATAGTGTACAGTTTATTCTTGTGAAAAGGAATGTCCTTATCAGTAAATGTTACAGCAATAATAAATAACGTATATACTAGTAGATTTAGTCCTAAAGATTCGTCCCAAAATAGAAGTTGAAAAAGTAGTCCTCCTACTAGTATCAGAGGTAGTCGATAATCAATTTTTTGTGTCATAATTTGATATGATTTAAATCGGCTATCTGGATAGAAAGCCAAACGAAAAATATAGCGATGGGGATATTGATAAGGATGATAATACCAGCATGAAATATTTGCCTCCAATTAGATCTCGACCAGATTAGATGCAGTAATAAAATCATTAAGATTAACCCATTTGTTAGGCAGGCCAATAGGATAAAGAAAAATGCTCCGATCATCACTTGCTCAATTTTGCTGACTGCAAAAGCCAAGAATATGCTGATGCCAACAAGTAGCGAAATTCTTGCGCATCGCTTAGCCGCTACTACAATAGGTAACTCAAGTGGAGTGCTGTTCATCTTAAAGTGCTTTGTATTTCAAAGTTTGTATTCAAAAAAATATGATGTTAGTTAGCTGCCAGCGAATGGTGTGCCGAATAAGCCAACAGCTAACTCTGCCCAGATTAGAAATAAGATAAATAGAATTACGGCACAAATGACAAATCTCCATTTCGCTGAGGTAATTTTTCGTGTGACCAATTCTATTGCCAATCCTGTAACGAGTAGGAGTGCACCCATAATGATAAAGTCAGTTAAATCCCAGTTCACTTCATTGGTAAATTGCATTGCAATGAATGGGATTGATAAAAGGGCAGCCACAATACCTATAGTAATGGCTAATCGTCGTGTTACATTTGCTTTTGATGTTGTCATTGTTTCCATGATTTTGGTGATTGAATTTAATATAAAGTACTTTGTTTTTCAAAGTTTAAGTTTAAAAAAAAATTAGATGCCTTTAATCATCTTTTCAAGAGCATCTAGATGGCTTTTAAAAGATTGCTTACCAAGTTCGGTAATAGTGTAAGTAGTATTTGTTTTTCGGCCAATAAATGCTTTATGCATTTTGATATATTCTGCTTGCTCCAGTGTATTTAAGTGGGAGGCAAGATTACCGTCAGTAAGTTCTAAAAGCTGTTTCAAATCGTTAAAACTTACAGAATCATTTACCACTAGCACCGACATTACGCCTAGTCTAATCCTGCTGTCAAAAATCTTATTCAGTGCTTGTATAGGGTTTTTCATCTTGTAATTGCGATTTAAGAGTTACGATTTACGATTTTGGAAAGACCAAATCTTTAAACCTTAGACCTTACGCTTTTCTCATATTTAAAGTACATAATCAATCCGTACAAAATATGCAGTACACCAAAGCCAAATGCCCAAAAATATAAACCCAATCCAATATTAAACATGGCTATAATACCCAGGATGATTTCACAGATGCCTAAAAATCTAATGTCTGAATAAGTATATTTACTTGCGTTGATGAGTGCTAAACCGTAAAATATCAATGTACTGGGGGCAATTAATCCAACTGCATTATTATGATTAAAAAGCAGTGCCAATACAAAGCAGCCTCCACTAATCAAAGGAATAGCTAGGTTGATTAATAGTTTCTTAGTGGTGTTATCCCAAATTGGCAAGTTTTTCTTTTTACTCTGCCTGTAGGTGAAAAAAACACCACCTAACAAAGCGATTACTAATACAATAAGGGCAATTAAAATCAATTTACCTTCAATGAAGACAACATTTACACCTTCATATTTATTACGAAAAGAATGGGTATAGTCTGAAATAGCCTGATGAGCAAAATATGCGCCGACTAATGCAGTGATTCCTGCAAAAATACCTGATAATCCGCTTAAAGAGATAAATTTTGAGGAACGGTTCATGATATTCCTGATATCATTTAACGTATCTAATTGCTCTTGTTGGTTCATTTTTAAAGTGCTTTGTAATTCAAAGTTAGTAATGCATTTTCGATTTGCAAATTTTTTTTCTTTTTTGTGTATAGACGCAACATCTTGCGTCTCCACTTCAAACCAACATCTTGGGTCTGTACTCTTAAATTAGGTAGAGCCTATTTTAGGGTAATTATCGGCAATTCTGTACATTTGTTGCATGTTACAAGCCAAAGGGATAAAAAAAGCATACGGAAATCTTCAGATACTAAAAGGGGTAGATTTTGAGGTTACTGAGGGAGAAATTGTAAGTATTATTGGGGCCTCTGGAGCTGGGAAAAGTACCCTGCTGCATATTTTGGGGACTTTAGATCAGCCGGATGCTGGAACAGTAACATTAAAAGGGAGAGAAGCGAGTAAACTTTCTGGACAAAGCTTAAGTGCTTTTAGAAATCAGCATATCGGTTTTGTATTTCAGTTCCATCATTTATTGCCAGAGTTTAATGCCTTGGAGAATATATGTATCCCTGCATTTATTGCAAAAAAAAGTAAAAAAGATGCGGAGAAACGAGCTTTTGAACTTCTGGATTTGTTTGGCTTGAAAGAGCGTGCCTATCATAAACCTAATGAGTTATCGGGTGGCGAGCAGCAGCGTATTTCGGTAGCAAGGGCATTGGTAAACCATCCCTCTATCGTTTTAGCAGACGAACCTTCAGGTAATTTAGATTCCGCAAATGCCGATGCACTTCACCAACTTTTTATCAGCTTACGTGATAACTTCAAACAGACTTTTGTTATTGTTACCCATAATAGCGATTTGGCTAAAATTAGTGATAAGGTAGTAACAATGAAGGATGGGTTAATAGTTTAATGAGCGAATTCCCTTAATGTTATTGAGATGGGCGCTTAGCAATTTTAGCTTATAACCATCTGTAACAGCAGCCAACCAATAGAACATTATAATCATAAAATAATCTATAAATTTTGAAAATTCTAATCACTGGTGGTAAAACCGCGACTGCTTTAAAATTAACAAAGGCATTTGATGGTTCCGAAATCCTTTTAGGCGACTATGGAGATATGCCAAACATTAATACCAATTCTTACTCTTTTGTTGAATTAGGAAGTTGGAACACAGAAGTGTTAGCTCACAATCTTTTAACGAAATGCCTTGATTATGGGGTAGATGTCTTATTACCACTTTATGAAGCAGAAATAATAGCCCTGTCTAAATCAATGGTTTTATTTGATGAATTTGGATTGAAAGTTTTACTGCCCGAAAATCTGCTGCTTAATTCTACTAAGTTTAAAGATTGGTGCGTGTTTGAAAATGGAAATTTAATTTATGCATCTTTTGACGGGGATTTTAAAGCTGATGAGCAATCTGGACTTAATGGAGTCTATACTTTCGATACCGAAACTAAAGCGTTGGCATTAATTTCCATTGCAAACTTTTAACTCTTCACTTTCAACTTATATTTTATGTCTTTCGAAAAATACCTTACTAATAAAAAAGCTTTAATTATCACTTTAGATGATACGCTATATCCTAAGAAAGACTATTTATTACAGGTTTATTATTTGTTCTCCGAACTTATGGCTTACTCTGAACAAATAGAAGCAAAAGAGATTGTCGAATTTATGAGGAAGGAGTATACTGAAAGTGGAGAAAAGCTTCTTTTTGCAAAAACAGCCGCTAGGTTTGGCATTCCTGAGAAATACGAGCAGAATTTTAATTTACTTTTTGAAACCGCACGTCTGCCATTAAAATTATTATTGTTCCAACGAGTTTTGGAACTTTTACAGGAAGCGGTAGTAGATAGGAGACAGCTATTTATCTTAGCTGAAGGAAATCCGGCAGAGGCTATAAATAAGATTAAGCAAATAGAATGGAACGAATTACAGTCACATTTGAAAATCTATTTTACAGCTGAATATGATAATTCTATTTCTGAAACAATAGTAGAGCTGTTAAATCAAGAAAATTTGCAAAGAAATGAAGTTGTAATGCTGGTTTCTTCCGAACAGTTGGATAGCGATTTCACACATTTTAACATTGATTGTTATGCCGTTACAGAAATATTGTGAAAAAAAAGTCGTTAATTAGTATGTCTATTAAAAATTATGAAAATGAATAAAAAAATTTATCTAATACTGATTCTAGCATCTTTTTTTGGATTAGAAGCATGCAAGAAGAGCTGTAACACTAAAGAAGTGGAAGTATCTGATGCCGACGAAATACCGCCCGCTACTACAGATAGAACAGAATTGTCTTTAGATTCTATCTTTTTATATGCTAAGCAAGTATATTATTGGAATAGCCAACTGCCAACCTATAAAGTTTTTAACCCAAGGCAATATAATTCTGGTGGATCCGCTTTGGATAAATATGAAAATGCGCTTTTCGGTATTGCTGGCTATTCGGCAAGTAAATACGATGTCTATAAAAATAGCCAAGGAGCTTATCAGAATTATCCCAAGTTCTCTTACATAGATGAAAATACTAATAGTTCTGGAGCTTCTGGGGTTGTAGTTAACCCGGTTTCGTCAGTGGAGTTAGATGGATCTGCATATGATGTAGGTATTCGATTTGGTTTGTACGGTTCGGAGACCGATTATTTTATATACGTTTCTGCAGTTTACCAAAATTCGCCGGCAGAAACACAAGGTTTTGCCAGAGGAGATCGTATTACTACCATAAATGGTGTAGATTATGGTGCTAACTTTACCGCAGAAAGCGGCGCATTAAACGCAGCTTTGGCAGGTAATACAATTGCTTTAAAAGGTTATAAAGCCGATGGAATTACACCTTTTAATATCATTTTAACTAAAAAAGTATTTGAAAGTAGTCCCATATATAAAGTAAAGGTAATTACAGCTGGAACTAAAAAAGTTGGTTATTTGTCTTATGCTCGTTTTTCTGATTCCGATAACTCCGTAAATGCATTGAATTCAGCTTTCGAAAGTTTCTCTAATGCAGGGGTTACAGATTTAGTAATTGACTTAAGGTTTAATGGTGGAGGATATGTAAGTACAGCGGAACATTTGATAAACTTAATAGCCCCTTCTACGGCTACGGGTGTAATGTTTAGTGAGTATTACAATGCTACCATGCAGGCGGGGAATGCTAAACTTTTATCAAATCAGTTTTTCTGGGATTATAATAATAACAGGTGGGTGAGTTATGCAAATGTAAGCTACTCTGTTGCCAATAATACTGCGTATTTTTCGAAGAAAGGAAAATTGACCGGTATACAAAATGTAGTTTTCTTGGTTTCTAGTAGCACAGCTTCTTCGAGCGAATTGGTAATTAATAGCTTAAAGCCTCATATGAATGTAAAGCTGGTGGGTAGAACTACTTATGGTAAGCCAGTTGGTTTTTTCCCGATTACTATTGAAAAGAAGTATGATGTGTACTATGCTATGTTCGAGACTAAGAATTCTGCTGGACAGGGGGGGTACTATTCGGGAATGACACCAGATTTTAGCTTATATGAGCTAACAGAAGTGAAAAATAGCAACAATGTAACGGTGGGCTACAAGATGGTGGATTTTGGAAATGTGGAAGATGTATATCTTAACAAAGCATTAGCTATACTCGCACCTGGTGTTACTGTTACTAATGACGTATCTACCATGGCTATGGGTAAAGCAGCAGGTACGAAAAATCTTGTAGCTTCTCCTAATACAATTAATGTCGAATTTGTAGATAAGGAATTCAAAGGGATGGTAGAAAATAGGTTTAAACTTAAAAAATAAAAGTTAATTAAATATCGAAAAAGCCGCTCTAGCGGCTTTTTTTACACTAAATTTTTACAAAACACTGTTTAAAAAATAGGATACAATATTGTTATTCATTTAAAAAATTATTAAGCTTGTTTAAACAAAAATGTAATACTTATGATTGGGGAATTAATTGAAAAGGAAGAGATAAACGTAAATGAATTCTTACCTGCAGATGCGTTGTTGTCTGAGGAGTTACTAGCCAAACTTTCTTCTGTGCAGAGATTGGGAAATGAATTTAAATCGAAGGCATCCATTGCCTTTAATACTAAGCAAGGAGTTAAAAAAGTGAGTACAACTGTGTGGTCGGTTACGGAGAAGTATTTGCAATTGAAAAATAATGTTCATGTACCCATAAAGTCAATAGTGGATATAGATTTCTAAAAAAAAAATCCCAACTATTAAGTTGGGATTTTTTTTATTGCTTTTTCATCTTCAGGGTTTCTCTAAAAATTGCCTGAATGTCTTTTTGGGTGTCTATATTCAAAATCACTTCTTGTATTGCCTTTACTGCATCTATATAGAAAGCTTGATTGATATTTTTGAATTCGTCGGTAGCTTTATGGTAGTCTTTATGGTCTTCCACTCCGAAATATAAAAAAGGTATGTTTTTTGCATTGAAAGCCCCTTGATCACTTTGATTGGTCCAATCATCATGACCTAGTTTTGGATCATCATGACCTAAAAGTAGTTTTAAATTAGGATTGGTACTGGTCACGAAGCGTTTCAATTGAGGATATTTAAAAGTGCCTACAACATAAAGCTCACCCTTGTCGTTATGACTAATCATGTCCATATTAATGTTTAGCTTAATTTTTTCTAAAGCTACTGGTGGATTAGCTACAAAAGCTTTAGCTCCCTGTAGTCCCATTTCTTCGGCATCAAATAAGGCAAAAATCAAAGTGTTATTAGGTTGACGTTCTTTAAAATACTTCGCAAAACTTAACAGGGCTGCAACTCCTGAGGCATTATCATCTGCACCATTATAAACTTCATTATTAATTACGCCAATATGGTCGTAATGGGCAGAGATTACAATTACATCGTCTGTTTTTCCTTTAATGTAAGAAACTAGATTAATGCCTTTTGTAACACTGTTTCTGCCTTTTATCTCGAAATTTTGTTCATATTTTCCTAATGCAGGATGCGCTTCTACACCTATCTCTGTAAGTCGCTTAGTTAAATAAGCCCTGGTTAGTTCACTTCCTTTAGTCCCCGATTTACGTCCTTCGTACTCGTCTGATGATAAAACCTCCACATCCTTAAGTAATTGGCTATTGGCAGTTTTGGTTTGTTTTACAGAACCGCAACCTAGCTGTAACGCCAATGGTATAATTAATAACAATCGTTTCATATTTCTAAAGTTAGGAATATCTAACAAAAAAGGTTTTGTTTTTGTAAAATCTTATCAACTCATTTTACTTTTATTAATAACTAACTAAATTGCTTCATAAATTCTCATAAAATGGAATATAGAAGATTAGGAAAATCGGGCTTGCAAGTAAGTGCCCTTTCATTTGGTAGCTGGCTAACATTTGGAAATCAAATTAGTGATAAGGTAGCAGACGAGCTAATGGGCGTTGCTTATGATGCTGGTATAAATTTTTTCGATAATGCCGAAGGATATGCTGAAGGGAAATCAGAAATAGTGATGGGAAACATCATTAAGAGTAAAAAATGGGAGCGTGAATCTTTTGTGGTTTCTAGCAAGGTATTTTTCGGTACAGAAAACAAAGGGCCCAATAGAGTAGGTTTGTCTAGAAAGCATGTAATTGAAGCATGTAATGCTGCTCTAAAACGTTTGCAAGTAGATTACTTAGATCTTTACTTTTGTCATCGCCCAGATAAAAATACACCTATCGAAGAGACAGTTTGGGCGATGAATACGCTTTTACAACAAGGTAAGATTCTATACTGGGGAACATCGGAGTGGAGTGCAAGTGAAATTATGGAGGCTATTGCTATTGCTAAACAATACAATTTAATTGGACCAACTATGGAGCAGCCGCAATATAATTTGTTTGAACGCAATAAGCTAGAAAATGAATATTTGCATTTGTTTAAGGAGCATGGTTTGGGTACAACTATTTGGTCGCCGTTGGCATCGGGTATTTTATCTGGTAAGTATACAAACAGTGGCGTAGAAGGTACTCGATTAGGAATGCAAGGCTTAGAATGGCTTAAGGATAGGACTTTAGCTACAGACAGAATGGAAAAAGCAAGTGCGCTACAAGGTCTAGCTAATCAGTTAAATATTTCGTTAGCTAAGCTATCTATTGCTTGGTGCTTAAAAAATCCAAATGTAAGTACCGTTATTTTAGGTGCATCTAAAGTGCCGCAGTTACAAGAAAATCTTCAAGTTTTGGATGTTTTACCTTTGTTGACTGAAGAAGTTATAGCTGATATTGAGGATATTGTAAAGACTAAACCTGTATTGGCAGATTTTTAGAAATGTTTTTAGACTTACGAAGTTTCTAAAACTTCGTAAGTCTTTTTACAGCATTAATAATAAGTCAACCTTACTACTCCGGCAATTTTTTTGGCCAAGCGAATTACCTGACGAGTATAACCGTACTCATTATCGTACCAGGCATAAAGCACTACCGATTTTCCATCTTTAGAAAGAATAGTAGCAGGTCCGTCAACTATAGAAGCATGGCTATTGCCAATTAAATCGGTACTTACTAGTTCGTTCGACACTGAGTATTCCAATTGCTCTGAAAGATTTCCAAATAAAGAAGCGTTTTTCAGGATATTTTCTACTGCTTCTTTAGTAGTTTCTTGATTTAAAGAAAGATTAAGAATGGCTAAAGAAACATTTGGCGTAGGTACACGAACTGCATTTCCAGTTAATTTCCCTGCTAATTGAGGAAGTACTTTGGCCACAGCTTTATCAGCACCAGTTTCAGTAATTACCAAGTTCAGTGCTGCTGAACGACCTCTACGATATTTCTTGTGGTAGTTATCCAGTAGGTTTTGATCGTTGGTATAAGAGTGTACTGTTTCAATGTGTCCCTTTTCAATGCCTAAGCCTTCTTCTATAACTTTGAGCACTGGAATAATCGCATTGGTAGTGCAAGAAGCATTTGAAAAAATAGTTTCTTCCTTAAAATCAAAGTCACCATCGTTAATTCCCGTAACGATATTAGGAATGTCGCCTTTGGCTGGAGCGGTTAGCAATACTTTGCTTACTCCTTTAGCATTCAAGTGTCTACTTAAGCCTTCACGATCACGATAAACCCCTGTATTGTCAATTACCAATGCGTCATTGATGCCATATTCGGTATAATCGGCATCCTCTGGGTTTTTAACAGCAATTAAATAAATCGTTTGCCCGTTAATAATCAAGGCTTTGTTTTCATGGTCTTCTACTATGGTGCCATTAAAAGGACCATGAATAGAATCTGTACGTAGTAATTCTGCACGTTTAGTTAATTCTTCGTCGCTATAGCTACGGGTTACAATGGCACGTAAACGTAATTGTTCACCTTTTCCCGCTTGTACAATTAGTTCTCTAGCTGCAATACGGCCAATCCTACCAAAACCATATAAAACTACGTCTTTTGGTTTTAAATTGATTTTGTCTTTACCGATGTGTTTTCCCAATTTGCTGATGATGAAATCATGCATTGAAGACTGTGTGTTGCTTTCATCAAGCCATTCGGAGGCTAGTCTGCCAACATCGATACGTGAAGGAGCTAAACTCGATTTTGCAATGATATTGGCTAGTTCTAATGTTTCGTAAATGGAAATGCCTTTGCCGCTTATTTCTTTAGCATACTGATGGTAGGCTAGAATTTCGCTGCTTCCAACATCAAACAAAGGTTTACGGAAAAGTACAAGTTCAATAGATCTATCAAACCACAGGTGACCTACACACTTAATTAGTTCAAGTGCTTTTTTTTCTTTTTCAATCCAGTTTTGAAACTCTGATTGATATTTATTAGACATACGAGAAAATTATTTTGGTTAGAAATGCTGCAAAAGTAAAAAAGATTGAGCGAGTGCCCAATCTTTTTCGATTTATTTTTCTTGTAAAATATTGTCTAACAGTGTGTTTTAATTACACTAAGTAAGCTTTTATTTTAGTGTTATCCTAAGTAAGATTTCAAGATTTTACTTCTTGAAGTATGACGTAAGCGTTGCAGTGCTTTATCTTTAATTTGGCGTACACGCTCACGGGTTAAGTTAAATTTTTCTCCAATCTCTTCTAATGAAAGAGGATGGTTCGTACTCAAACCGAAGAACAATACAATAATTTCGCGTTCTCTTTCTGTCAATGTAGATAAAGAGCGTTTAATTTCCTCAGAAAGCGACTCGTTAATTAAGTTGCTGTCAGTATTAGGTTCATGGTTTTCTAATACATCTAACAACGTGTTTTCTTCACCTTGCACAAATGGCGCATCCATAGATACGTGACGGCCAGAGTTACTTAAAGTGTCAGAGATTTTATCAACAGTAGTTTCTAAAATGTCAGCTAATTCTTCTGGAGAAGGTTCACGCTCATATTCTTGCTCTAATTTAGAGAAAGCCTTGCTGATTTTACTTAATGAACCTACTTGGTTTAGAGGTAAACGAACAATACGACTTTGTTCTGCGATAGCCTGTAAAATAGACTGGCGAATCCACCATACTGCGTAAGAAATGAATTTAAAACCTTTAGTTTCATCAAAACGTTTTGCCGCTTTAATCAAACCTAAGTTTCCTTCATTGATTAAATCTCCGAGCGTTAAACCTTGATTTTGGTATTGTTTAGCTACCGAAACTACGAAACGTAAATTGGTTTTTGTTAATCTTTCAAGAGCGGCTTGATCTCCTTCACGAATCTTACGAGCTAAAATTACTTCTTCTTCAGCTGTGATTAAATCTACTTTTCCAATCTCGTGTAAGTACTTGTCTAATGATTGACTTTCGCGATTGGTAATCGATTGGGTTATTTTGAGTTGTCTCATTTATATGTATTGGTCCTCTTTGGATTTTTCAATTCTGCAAAAATACGATTTTTTTAAGCGGAATAGAAACTTAAATTACTGAAAATGTTGTGTTTTGTCATGCATTTTTAAACGATCTCTTTACAACAAAAATCATTCCAAGTTGTCTGTGTCAGTTTTGGTGTTGTGTGTTTGTTTTTTTGTTTAAGTTTTTGATTTTCAGTTTTTTATTGTATTTTTTTTGGTGGAGTCATTGCTGAATTATTTTCATTTATTTATACTTTAGGAATGTGCACTGACAAAGACTGACAAATTAAATATTTGGTGTGTAGCAAAATTTGGATATAGTGTCTACTTACCGATTTATAGATGTAATCGAATTCCATAGCCCATAAAAAAAATCTTTGTAATTGAGGTTGTTGTTCTGTTTTCAAACCAGCTTACGGCATAAAGATCATTGGTGTTGGTTTCTGCGTAAACACTCACTGCTTTAATAGCAGATTTGCTGCTGCCTAATATTTTTAACTCTGTGCTAAAACCTAAATGCGCTTTCAAAGCTGTTGACCACCAATAATAGCCTTCGGGATATTGATTTGGATCAAATTCCTTGTCAAAATTACTTCCTAAGGTGTACGACATGAAAACGACTGGATTAATGGGTTGCCAAATCAGGTCTTTATTTAATTTGACATTAAATGGCTTGTAGTCAAATTTTGTGGTTAATATATTGATCGGACCTCCTTTGCTTTTGGGTACAAATCCATAATTTACACTAGCTGTTGTTTTCTCGTTAAAGAAAAAATACCCAATACCGCCGCTTGCATAACCAATACTACCTCCATATTGCATGTTAATAAAATCGGGAGTTAAAGCTTTAATAATTTTATGCTGACTGAAAATAAGTGTAGGAGTTAAGAGTAAGCTAAAAGCTAACAGGATGTGTTTCAATTTGTCCATTAAAAATGTCTAAGATGGTATAAGCTCTATTTACAATAGCGTTGGTAATAATAAATGGTACACTATTGCTGTTTGGTTTGTAAGTTTTATCTGGGGAATGTTGATGTGAGTGTATAGATGCTAGAAAGCCGGGGGTACTATTGGCTATCTCTTCGTAGACACTGCGTAATTTTGGGTCGAAATCGGCATCGTTAGGAGGGATATGTGAAAAAGCCACAATATTGGTAACCCCGTTATCTAATTTAAGGTTTGCTCTTAGCCAAGCAATATCGGGCACTGCTCCGTTAAAATTATATTCACGACTATTTGAATCGAAGCCTACGAATTTTACACCTCCATAATTGAAAGTAAAATTGAACTCACCAAACATCCTTCTAAAAATATAGGGGCCGTTTGCCACTAAATCGTGATTGCCAACAATAGAAATGAATGGAACTTTTAATTGCGAATAAATGCTGTAGATGCCTTCAAATTCTAATAACTGTCCAAAATCGGAAATGTCTCCATTTAAAATCACAAAGTCGATGTCGTTTCTGCTGTTGATTTGATCGACAAAAAGTTGTGCTTCTTTATACTTTCTTTGTGTGTCGCCTGAGACTGCAATCCTTATTCTAGAGCCGGCAGTTTTCTTTTGTAGCTTGGCAATTTCGGTATTGTTTACATCTTGAGGTGTACTTTCTCTGAATTTTTGATTTGGGCTAAATTCTACACCATTACATCCCCAAAAAAAAGAGGTAGCTATGATGAGATAAAAAATAAGTTTCTTCATTTAATACATAACGTAGAGCGCTTATAAATTGTTTACAATATGTCTTTCAGGGAAAAGGTGTCTTTTAAACGAACACCCTTTTCTGTATGTTGTAAAGTGCAGCATTCGTTAATAGGGTCGTGTTCTAAATAAAGTATGTACTCGTTAGTCGCAGCTTCCTCTAGAAATTCTTTCTTTTCTGCCAATGTTTGTAGTGGAAACATGTCGTACGACATTACGTAGGGTAACGGAATATGCCCCGTAGAAGGTAGTAAATCGGCCATGTAGACAATAGTTTTGTCTTTGTACTGCAACTGTGGTAACATCATAGCATCTGTATGTCCATAAGCAAAACGGATATTGATGCCATCATGGAAATGTACATTTTGTTGCGTAGGGATAAATTTTAACTGCCCGCTTTCCTGTATTGGTAGTATGTTTTCTTTAAGGAAAGATGCCTTTTCTCTCGCATTAGGTGTAATTGCCCAATCCCAATGTTGTTGGTTGCTCCAGTAAATAGCATTTTTAAATGCAGGTAGAAGTTGGTCGCCATTTCTTTCTATAGAACCGCCACAGTGATCGAAATGTAGATGAGTTAAAAATACATCGGTGATGTCGTCTTTATGGAAACCATGGGCAGCTAGAGATTTATCCAGGGTGTCGTCGCCATGTAAGTAATAATGCCCGAAGAACTTTTCATCTTGTTTGTTGCCTAAGCCATTATCAACCAAAATCAATCTACCGCCATCTTCAATTAAAAGACATCTCATGGCCCAGGAGCATAGGTTGTTTTCATCTGCTGGATTGGTTTTTTGCCAAATGGATTTAGGTACGACGCCGAACATAGCACCGCCATCTAGCTTGAAATTTCCGGTATTTATGGTGTAGAGTTTCATTTTGTAAAGGTATAAGGTTTATGCTGTAAGGTGTAAGATTGCGTTGCAAACTGACCTAAATTAAACAAAAAAAAACCTGTCGAGAGTTCGACAGGTTTTTTATAAAGTTGTAAACTTCTTACAAATGGATTACTTCTCCGTACGCATCAGCTGCAGCTTCCATAATGGCTTCGCTCATGGTAGGGTGAGGGTGTACCGCTTTGATCATTTCATGGCCAGTAGTTTCTAATTTACGAGCTACTACAATTTCAGCGATCATTTCAGTAACATTAGCACCAATTAAGTGTGCACCTAACAATTCTCCGTATTTAGCATCAAAAATTAACTTAACGAACCCGTCTTTTGCACCTGCAGCGCTAGCTTTACCAGAAGCAGAGAATGGGAATTTTCCGATTTTCAACTCATATCCGGCAGCTTTAGCGGCTTTTTCCGTATAACCTACAGAAGCAATTTCTGGAGAACAGTAAGTACATCCCGGAATATTGTTGTAATCTAAAGGTTCTACATGTTGGCCAGCTATTTTCTCTACACAAATGATACCCTCGGCAGAGGCTACGTGAGCTAAAGCTTGTCCAGGAACTACATCACCAATAGCATAATATCCTTTTACTGATGTATTGTAATATTCGTCGACAACGATTTTTCCTTTGTCAGTTTTGATACCTACTTCTTCTAAACCGATGTTCTCGATATTTGCAACTACACCAGCAGCAGAAAGTACGATGTCGGCTTCTATAGTTTGCATACCGCTTGCCGTTTTAACCTGTACTTTGCAACCAGCACCGCTTGTATCTACCGACTCAACAGAAGAAGAGGTCATGATATCGATGCCTGTTTTCTTTAAACTGCGTAACAATTGTTTTGAAACATCTTCATCTTCTACAGGAACAATGTTATCCATAAACTCTACGATGGTAACTTTGGTGCCCATAGTAGCATAGAAGTAAGCAAACTCAACGCCTATAGCACCAGAACCTACCACTACCATAGATTTAGGCTGTTGAGGTAATACCATAGCTTGGCGATAACCTATTACCTTTTTACCATCTTGTTTTAAATTAGGTAACTCTCTTGAGCGAGCACCTGTAGCAATTACGATATGTTTAGCAGAAAGCTCTTTAGTAGAGCCATCAGCGCCTTTAACTTCTAATTTATTACCAGTTTTAACTTTACCGGTGCCCATTACTACATCAATTTTGTTCTTCTTCATCAAGAATTGAACGCCTTTGCTCATGCCTTCTGCAACGCCACGACTACGTTTTACCACAGCATCAAAATCAGCTTTAGCTTCTGAAGTAGTAATACCGTAGTCAGCTGCGTGATTGATATATTCGAAAACCTGTGCACTTTTTAATAAAGCTTTGGTAGGTATACAGCCCCAGTTAAGGCAAATTCCACCTAATGATTCGCGTTCTACAATAGCAACTTTCATTCCTAACTGTGAAGCTCTGATGGCAGTAACATATCCGCCCGGACCGCTACCTAATACAACTAAATCGTAGTTCATATTCTTGTTTAAAGGGAAATTAACGTAATAATTTGCTGCCAAAATTAAAAAAAATGTTGATTAAATCATGATGTGTTGACGTAAGGTAATTGTAATAAAGTTGAGCTGTTGATGAAAGAATGATAAAATAAAGATTAAAATATTGTTAAAGTTTGATTTAATGCATTGTATCATTGTGGTTTATACGCTTTTTGACTTGTGTTAAGTGTGGAAAAGTTTTGAGATTATTAATAATTATTTAACATTGGAATGGGTCGACACATTGAATTTATATCTAGATTTGTGGCGGTATTTTTAACATATCTTAACAAAACAATTAAACATTATCAAAAGAGCATGAAAAAATCTTTACTATTAAAAATTGTATCGGTTATTCTTGTTGTAGTTGGTTTTGTGGGTTCGGTGAACGCACAGGTAACTACATCGTCAATGACAGGTACAATTAGAGACGCAAAAGCAGGACTGCCTGGTGCTGGAGTAAAAGCCACTCACCTTCCTACTGGTACCGTTTATTCAGTATCTACAAACAATGAAGGGCGTTACATCATTAGCAATATGCGTGTTGGTGGTCCCTATTCGATCGAGGTAACTTATTTAGGTTATCAAACAGCTAAAATCCAGGATGTAACCTTAAAGCTTGGTGATACTTATGTGCAAAACGTTACTTTAGCTGAAGCAGGTAAGCAATTGCAAGAAATAGTGGTTAGCGGAAAAAGAGATGCTGTATTCAATAGTAGAAGAACAGGTGCATCTACTAACATCAGTAAAGAACAGATAGAGGCACTTCCTACTTTAAGTAGATCTCTTTCTGATTATTGGCGTTTAACCCCTCAGTCTAATGGAAACTCATTCGGTGGCGCAAACCAAAGATTTAATAACATTACGATTGACGGAGCTGTAAATAATGATGTTTTCGCCGCATCAAGTTCTGCAATTACTCCAGGAAGCGGTGCCAACACGCAACCTGTTTCTTTGGATGCAATTCAGGAAATTCAAGTGGTATTAGCACCTTATGACATCACTTATGGTAATTTTACTGGAGCTGGTGTAAATGCTATTACCCGTTCTGGTACTAACAAAGTTGAAGGTTCGGTTTATGGTTTTGGTCGTAACCAAAATACTACAGGTAAACAGCCTAATGGAGTAAAGTCTGCTGATTTTACGAATTATCAATATGGTGTGCGCTTAGGTGGACCAATCATTAAGGATAAATTATTTTTCTTTGTGAATGCTGATTTTGGTAGAGTTAAGGCTCCAACACTTTTAAATGCTGGTGAGCCAAGTGCTTTATTGACTGTAGCTCAAGCTCAAGAGATTGCTAATTTCGTTAAAAATACTTACGGATATGATGTAGGTTCTTATGACGCTTCTGAAAACTTGACACAAAGTGATAAGCTTTTTGCTCGTATCGATTGGAATATCAATAAAAACCACCAATTGATGTTAAGACACAATTATATCAAGGCTTTTGACGATGTTTTTTCTCGTACTCAAACAAGCTTTAAGTTTGGTAATAATGGCGGAAGAAATAAAAGCAATCAAAATATTTCGGTATTAGAGCTGCGTAGTAAATTATCACCTTCTGTATCTAACAATTTATTGTTTGGCTACTCAAGAGTTAGAGATGCTCGTGGTACTTCTGGTGCACTTTTCCCTCACGTTCAAATCAACAGTTTTAATGGTTCTAGTAGTAACCAAATCGTATTTGGTTCTGAAAGAAGTAGTACTGCAAATCAGTTAGATCAAGATGTGTTAGAGTTTACTGATAATTTGAAAATTTCTGTAAACAACCATACTTTTACTGTTGGTACTCATAACGAATTCTTCAAATTCAGAAACTTATTTGTTAATAACCGTTTCGGTTATTGGCAGTTCGCAAATTTTGATGACTTTAAAATTGGTAAGGCATCAAGAGTTGAGTCTACTACGCCAATTACAAGTAACCCGGGTGAGGCACGTTTTTCTGCAGCACAATTGGGTTTCTATGGTCAAGATGAAATTCAAGTAAGTCCAGAGTTAAAACTTACCGCTGGTTTACGTGTAGATGTGCCATTGTTTATGGATAAGCCGAACAGAAACCCTCTTGCGGAGACTACTTTTGGTTATAGAACAGATGTTACTCCAAAAAGTCGTCCTTTAGTTTCACCACGTGTGGGTTTTAACTATGATGTATTTGGAGATAGATCATTCCAATTACGCGGTGGTTCTGGTATATTTACTGGAAGAGTACCTTTCGTGTGGTTGTCTAATCAGTTTACTAATAATGGAACTTTGTTTGGAACTGTTTTCCAAAACAACCCTGCTGCTACATTTATTGCAGATCCTTATAACCAAGCTGCAGCTGCACCAGCTGGAACTACCTATGAATTAAATTTGGTAGATCCTAATTTCAGATTACCTCAAACTTTCCGTTCTAACATAGCGGCTGATTTTAAATTGCCTGGAGGTATCATCACTACATTGGAGGCTATTTTTAATAAAACAATAAACAATATTGCTTACGAGAACCTTAACATTAGCGGTAGATCTGTAAGTGGTGTTGTTAATCCAACCTTGTCTGGTGGTGCTGATACTCGTCCAGCATATGCTAGGATATCTAGTAATGTTACCAATGCGTTATTGATAAGAAATACAAATGAAGGTTCTTCTTATTCTTTAACTGCTCAGATGCAGAAAAACTTTGATTTTGGTTTAAATGCAAGTGTAGCGTATACTTACGGACAATCTAAAGAGGTAAACAGCGGAACTAGTTCAACAGCTTTATCTAACTGGCAATTTAATCAGATTGTAAATGATCCTAACAATCCAGATTTAGGTTTTTCTATTAACGACGTTCGTCATCGTATAGTTGGTAGTCTTTCTTATGGTGTGAGATACGGTAAGAATAAATTATTTGGTACATCATTCTCAGTATTTTATGCTGGAAGATCAGGCTTGCCAATTAGCTACCTATATTTTGGTGACTTAAATGGTGATGGTGCAAATCAGAACGATTTAATTTTCATTCCTAGAACACAGGCAGATATTAAACTTGTTAACTTAGTTGTTAGTGGTAACACAACTACACCTGCTCAACAGTGGGCTAATTTGGATGCCTTTATCGCAAATGATAAATATTTAAGTTCAAGAAGAGGTCAGTATGCAGAGCGTTTTGGAGCTCGTATGCCGTGGGAACACCAGTTTGACGTAAGATTACTTCAAGATTTAGGTGGATTGATCAAAGGAACATCAAACAGAATCCAATTATCTGTAGACGTATTTAACTTCGGTAATTTACTTAACAAAGAGTGGGGACGTGCTTATTCATTAAGCAACAATGCTTCAACTTTGATTAGCTATACTACTTCAAGTGGTGGTGGTTTCACTTTTGCTGCACCACAAAACAATACTGCTTATCAAATTAATCAGGCATTGTCTAGATGGACTGCTCAATTTGGGGTGCGTTATTTGTTTAATTAATTAAAAATTATTAGCTATAAAAAATCCCCAAGCATTTGCTTGGGGATTTTTTTGTTTATAGCTGGCCTATCGACTATCAATTATATCTACGAGGGTGTAAGCGATGCCTTCTATAACAATGCCTCATCAATAAGATATAATGAGGTAGCAGCCAAGCTTGCTTTGCAAGACACAATAGATTTATTTAAAAAGAAATTAGGGTAATCAAAAGACCATTTTTCTACCCGGACTTATAAAATCTACCTGTTATAAACAATTTTTTACCTTTTAGGTAAGATGTTGTACACCAGATGCAGAAAGTTTTACCTTTTACTAAGAACGGTGCTTCTCAGAGATTCAATAGCGGAGTTTTGAGAAACAATTTAGTCTGTTGAATTAGCATTATTGTGAGCCCGTAGGCGTCTCTATAAGAGGGAGAGAAGAGTGCTTCTGAGAATCGGTGATTAATAAATGGTACCAGTAGTGCCGAAATCCTTAAATTTTTTAAGAAATACTTTTCACGACTATTTGGGAAGGCTATCATCTTCCGTCATTTAGAGCGTAGAGTAGCTAAGCCGAGAAATCTTTGAGTTTGCCTTTAGCTAAACACTGGTCAAAGATCTCTCCATTGGGCTGTGGCTCAAGTTAAGATGGACAGCATGTTTAATTATAAACAAACTCCCCAAATTCACTTTTAATGGTCACCTGTTTTTGTTCGCTAGTTTCTACTCTGCCAATAATTTGCGCATCTATATTGAAGCTTTTCGAAATGGCGATGATATCTTCCGCAATTTCTGCAGGAACATAAAGTTCCATGCGGTGTCCCATATTGAAAACCTTGTACATTTCTTTCCAATCGGTGCCCGACTGTTCTTGTATTAATTTAAATAGGGGAGGAATTGGGAATAAATTATCTTTAATTACGTGCACATCATCATTAACAAAGTGAAGCACTTTAGTTTGTGCGCCTCCACTGCAGTGTACAATGCCATCAATCTGACTGCGGTATTTATCTAAGATCTGTTTAATCACTGGAGCATAAGTACGGGTAGGAGATAGCACCAATTTACCAGCGGTTATACTTTCATTTTCATTAATCTGAACTAGGTCTGTCAATTGCTTACCACCAGAAAATACCAGATCAAAAGGAACACCTGGATCAAAGCTTTCTGGATATTTGTTAGCAACAGATTTTTCAAATACATCATGACGGGCAGAAGTTAAACCATTTGAGCCCATACCGCCGTTGTATTCACTTTCGTAAGTCGCTTTGCCGTAAGAGGCTAAGCCTACTACCACATTGCCAGTTTTGATGTTATCATTACTGATCACTTCGTTGCGTTTCATGCGACAGGTGACCGTAGAATCTACGATAATGGTACGTACTAAATCGCCCACATCGGCAGTTTCACCACCAGTTGAGTAGATAGAAATGCCTAATTCTCTTAGTTCGGCAAGGATCTCTTCCGTTCCGTTAATAATAGCTGCAATCACTTCGCCTGGAATGAGGTTTTTGTTGCGTCCAATGGTAGACGACAATAAGATTTGATCTGTAGCGCCAACACAGATTAAATCATCTATATTCATGATGATAGCATCTTGTGCAATGCCTTTCCAAACCGATAAATCTCCGGTTTCTTTCCAATAAGTATAAGCTAATGAGGATTTGGTTCCCGCTCCATCGGCATGCATGATATTGCAAAATTCAGGGTCGTTGCCCAGTATGTCTGGAATGATTTTGCAGAATGCTTTTGGGAAAATTCCTTTGTCGATGTTTTTAATGGCTGCATGTACATCTTCTTTAGATGCAGACACGCCACGTTGGTTGTACCTATTGTCGCTCATAATTGCTGCAAAGATAGCTTTTTAAGCCGAAAGCATAAAGCCAAAAGCGCAAAGAAATGGTAGCACAAACTTAATTAGAAAAGCAATTTTGGTGGTGCTTTTATCGTCAGTCGGGCTTTACGTTTTAATCTTTTTGTTTGGGCTTCCTGTCATTTCGAGGAACGAGGCATCTACAAGAGGATTGCTTTATCTTACAGGTACTGGTAACAAATAAAACAAAAGTATTATCACTTCAATCCCGTTTATTTAACTAAAGCTTTTGCAGGTTAACCGAAAATAGTAGCATGAAAGGTTGTACAGTAAACCCGATTGGAGTGGAAATACTTTTTTGGATAGCTTTTGCCCTAGCTGTCATGCTGAGCCTGTCGAAGCATCTGTAAGCGATGGAAAAAAGCCGTTAAGAAACAAAGTCAAAAAAAGATTGTAGCGAAAAGCGGGACTGGCTTTGATTGAAAGTATGGCTTTGCTTTTCTTAATATATTATTAAGCTGATGCTGAAATAAATTCAGCATGACGAGAATTGTCAAACCCCTCTAGGAGATTTAGGGGTTAAAAAAAAGGTGCAACTAAACGCTGCACCTTTATATAAAAAGAAAATTTGCTTCCTATTTTAAGAATAATAATTCTCTGAACTTAGGCAACGGCCATACGCTATCGTCAACAATTTGCTCTAGTTTGTCAACGTGATAACGGATAGTGTCAAAGTAAACTTTTACTTTCTCATCGTAACCAATTGCTTTTTCGCGAGTATCTTCTACCTTGTTAACCACTTTACGTTCTTCAAGCATGCTATCTATGCTGGTTTTAACTATAGATAAGTGGCTAGAAACTTTCTCGATAATTGCCAATGGAGTAGCTAATGCTTCTTTGCTTAGGCCAAGCTCTTTTAAACCTTTAGCGTTTTCGATTAATGAGTTTTGGTAAGCAATAACTGCTGGGATAATTTGGCTATTAGCTACATCACCCATTACACGAGCCTCAATTTGAAGTTTTTTGTAGAAGTTCTCTAACAAAATCTCGTGACGAGCATGTAATTCGCGTTTGCTGAATACGTTGGTTTTAGTGAAAAGCTCTTCTGTTTTTTCGCTAACGTAAGCATCAAGTGCTTTAGGCGTAGTTTTGATGTTTGATAAACCACGTTTTTCTGCCTCTTCTGCCCACTCATCGCTATAACCATTACCTTCGAAACGGATTGCTTTAGATTCTTTGATGTAACGTTTAATTACTGTCATTAAAGCAACGTCTTTTTTGTCACCTTTTTTGATCAATTTATCTACGTCTACTTTAAACTTAGCTAATTGATCTGCAACGATAGCATTTAAAACTGTCATTGGTGCAGAAGAGTTTGCTGTAGAACCTACCGCTCTTAATTCGAATTTATTACCAGTAAAGGCAAAAGGCGAAGTACGGTTACGATCTGTATTATCTAATAAAATTTGAGGAATTTTAGGGATACCTAACCATAGTGAGTTATCCTCTTTTAATTTTTTGCTTAAACGTGAGTGTTCGATTTCGTCTAAGATTTCGTCTAATTGTTGACCTAAGAAGATTGAAATGATTGCTGGTGGAGCTTCGTTAGCACCTAAACGGTGATCGTTACTTACCGAGGCAATACTTGCTCTTAATAAATCTGCATGTTCATGTACCGCTTTGATAGTGTTTACAAAGAAAGTTAAGAACATTAAGTTGTTTTTAGGTGTTTTACCCGGTGCTAATAAATTTTTGCCAGTATCGGTAATTAACGACCAGTTGTTATGCTTACCAGAACCGTTGATACCTGCATATGGTTTCTCGTGTAATAATACTTTGAAGTTGTGACGACGAGCAACTTTCTCCATTACATCCATCAACAATTGGTTGTGATCGATAGCTAAGTTGATTTCTTCATAAATAGGAGCACACTCAAATTGAGAAGGAGCTACCTCATTATGGCGAGTTTTCAAAGGAATACCTAATTTTAAGGCTTCGTTTTCGAAATCTACCATGTAAGCAAATACACGCTCTGGAATTGAACCAAAGTAGTGATCTTCTAATTGTTGTCCTTTAGCAGACATGTGACCAAATAAAGCACGACCAGTTAATACTAAATCTGGACGAGCATTGAATAATGCTAAGTCTACTAAGAAATATTCTTGTTCGATACCTAAAGAAGCATTTACTTTAGATACACTTTTGTCGAAATATTGGCAAACTTCAACAGCAGCTTTATCAATAGCAGAAAGTGCTTTCAATAAAGGAGCTTTGTAGTCTAAAGCCTCGCCTGTGTAGGCAACAAATACAGTTGGAATACAAAGTGTTTTACCAGCGGAGTTTTCCATAATGAAAGCCGGAGATGAAGGATCCCAAGCAGTATAACCGCGAGCTTCGAAAGTGTTACGGATACCACCATTAGGGAAGCTTGAAGCATCTGGCTCTTGTTGAACCAAAGCACTACCTGCAAAACGCTCAATAGCACCATCGCCACTTGGCTCAAAGAAAGAATCATGTTTCTCTGCAGTGGTACCAGTTAATGGTTGGAACCAGTGCGTATAATGAGTTACACCTTTGCCCATTGCCCAAGCTTTCATGGCTGCTGCAATTTGATTTGCATCGTCCTGATTGATTAGTTCGCCTTGGTTAATCGAAGAGATTAATTTTTCAAAAACATCTTTAGAAAGATATTCTTTCATCTTCTTTTTGTCGAAAACGTTCAAGCCGTAGAATTCTGAAATTTTGGTAGATGGTGCTGTTATTTCAGGAATTTCTCTGTTTTGTGCTTCTTTTAGTGCTATGGTTCTTAAGCTTTTCATTGATTTGTTTAAAATTTTATCCAAAAATATGATTATTTGTGATTTTTGCTATAAAAATTGTTAAAAAATTGAAAAAAAATATTTTTTAATGCTAAATTTTCATTTTTTGAATGGTTTGTTGTCTTTTTTATATGTTTTATTGATTTGAAATATTTTTTATGGATTTTGTGTTGAACTTTCATCATAGCTAAAAAAACTAATAGCTATGTTCAATAATTCATCAAATTTATACGGAGGCGATTGGCTCGCTCTCGTATTTGCCAATAGAAACCAAAAGTATGGTGCTTACGAGTTGAGAAGACAATCGTCTAATAACTTGTTAAAAGCTTTCTTTATTGCAGCACCTTTATTTGTTGCAGTATTTGTTGGACCTTCTGTCGTTTCTGCTTTTAAAGGAGATAAGGTGCTAGTTGATACAACTCCGATTGTAGACATAAAGATTGATAATGTAATTCACGAACTTGAGCCTAAAGAACAGCTAAAACCAGTAGAAGAACCAGCTCCAAAGGAAGCTGCCCCAAAAGCTACCCCTCAACAGGCAAAGTCAGTAGCTTTAACCGATAAGATTAAAGTAGTGAGAGATGATTTGGTGACTACCCAACCACCAACTTCTGATGAGTTGAAGGATGCCGTAATTGCTAGCACTACTACGGATGGAGTTCCCGGTATAGGAACTGTTACTGGTGTACCTGGAGGAGAAGGTGTTGGTGGAAATGGTACTAGTGATAATGAAATCAGTAATGTCGCTACTGTAGATGTTTATCCAGAGTTTCCTGGTGGGATGGAAGGTTGGGCTAAATATATCCAAAGAAATTTAAGGTATCCTGGAATGGCCCAAGAAGAAGGTGTGCAAGGAAAAGTATTTCTAAGTTTTGTGGTAGAAAAAGATGGTACAATTACAGATGTAAAAGTGGTAAAAGGCATAGGTTATGGTTGTGATGACGAGGCAATCCGCGTGATTAAAAAATCACCGAGATGGAAAGCAGGCATGCAAAATAACTTGCCAGTAAGAGTTAGATATAATATACCTATTAGTTATGCGATAAGTAATTAGTTTTTTAGAATAATGTTGATATGTGAAAGCGATGAAAGGAATTTCGTCGCTTTTTTTATATTTTTAGCTACGATAATTAGGATATGGGATTTCAATTTAAGGAATTAATAGATAGTGAGTGGACTGAACTGTGTAATAGTATTGGTAATATTTCTGTTTTTGGAGATCCAGTTTATCTAGATTGTTTTGAGAGAGCTTATCATGTTAAGAAAAAACTAATCGTTATTTTAGATAAAGAACAGCCTTGTTTGCTTTTTTCATTTTTTGAGAAGGCTAGAGAGATTGTATGTCCAAATCAATATTTTTTTCAATTTCTATGGGAGAAAGAGGAAAAAACCTCGTGGAGAAGACTAATGGTATTGGAATTTATGATAGCTGAATTAAAAGCTAGATATCATTCTATTCATTTAAGATTATCAATAACGATGGATGATGTGAGGGTATTTGAATGGGAAGGTTTTAAGTATAATTTGAAATATACTTATATAAAAAGATTAGATAACTTAACATATCACCAAAATTTGAAAAGAATTTTGGTGAAGTCAAATTCCTATCGTTTTGCAACGAATATAGATTGGGAAGATGTATGGAGTAAGCACGATGCCGATATGAAATCCTTTCAGTTCTCATCTGAATTTATTTCAAAAACTATTTCATGTTTCAGAAAACTACAGTATGGACAATTTGTTAAAACTTATAATATTTATCAGCAAGGGAAGTTATTGTCGTCTATAATAGCTGTCGTTGATAAGGCTCAGAGAAAGGCCTATTTCCCACTGATAGGTAAAATTGATTTGTCTCATTCGGGAGCGGCGGTGTACCTTTATGATTATGTATTTTCTGAGTTAAAGAATGATGGCTTTTTATATGTAGACTTATATGGAGCTAATATGAAAAGCATAGCAAGGTTTAAACATAAATTTGATTCAGAATTGGTAAGTTTTTTTGAAGTGAAATATAACCGCAGAACAGCTAGTTTAGCTAAATCTATAACGAAATTAAAGCAATTGGTTAAAAAAGTAGTTAGAAGTTAGTATAATATGATTACTCAAGTAGATGAAGTTAAGTGGGAGCTATCTTTTGGAAGTCATTATCATAGCATTTATTTTGATCCTAGCTATCTTAATATCGTTAAGCAATCTTTCGACTATCAATTAAAATATTATACTTTTTTTAAGAAAGGACGTTTGCTGTTTGCAGCAGCTTTATTTTCTAAGTATGGTGAAATTATAGTGCCTTACGCATTTACCTACAACTCAATTTATTTTGATGAAAATATTAACGATATCACTTATTTAGAAATTTTTGGAAATTTATTAACAATATTAAAAGCCGACTATAAAAGAATTTCGTTAAGGTTATCACCTTCAATAAGAGATCTTAGACCATTTATTTGGGCAGATTTTAATGTTATTAATAGATATACCTATTATAGAACTACTTCTGATTTACTTGCTAATAAAATTTTAAAGAAAGCAAAAAAATATGCAACTGATTTAAATTTTGAAGTAAATAGTGCTAACGGAAGGGATATAGAAATGAATTTAGATGTTTGTTTTAAATACGGTTTAGCCAAAAGATTAAGGCCTAACTATAAGTCACTTTTTACAGAATTGTCTAAAGCTGGCTATTTGAAATCATTTTGTTTATTTCAAGATGATGATAAGCTGGCTGTTATTCAATTGTGTATATTAGATACAGGTAATAAAAGTTTAGCAACTATATCAATAAATGAATTAAATAATAGAATATTTGTTCCTTTTTTAAATTACAAAATATTTGAATGGGGTACTTTGAATAATATTGAAAATGTAGATATGGTAGGCGCTAATGATGAAGGGATTGCTAATTTTAAATATTCTTTTAATGCTAAACTCACTCCTTATTATTTGGTTCATTACAATAGTAGAGAAAAAATGATTTCTAATCTCTTTAAAAAAATTAAAAATGGTTTAAAGAAGATACTTGTGAAATGAATTACCAAAAAAAACTTAATGTAATTTTTTTGCCAGCATGGTATCCTAGCCAATTTAATAAAATAGGAGGTGTATTTGTGAAAGAACACGCTAAATCAATTAATAATGATGTGAATTTAGCTGTGTTTCATGTTTGTGCTCATCCATATTTAAGAAGATTCTGTTTTTTTGAAGAGGTTAAAGAAGATGATATTTTAACATATCGAATTTATTATCGTAAATTTTCAAAAAAATGGCTGACACCTATTAGTTTCCTATTGTTTTTTACTTCTGCTATAATTGGATATAGAAAAGTACGAAATAGGTTTAAGCCCGACATACATCATGTACATATATTGACTAGAATGGGGGTGCTGGCATTAATGATTAAGTGGTGGTATAAAACTCCTTATGTAATCACAGAACATTGGTCAAGGTATTTACCTGAAAGAAATACTTATAAAGGAAGTCTTAGAAAATGGCTTACCAAGCTAGTCGTTAAAAAAAGTGCAGGAATATCTGCAGTTTCTAGAGGTTTGAAGTCTGCGTTATTAAAACATAATTTATATCATGAAAATTTTCCAGTTATATCTAATGTGGTAGATACAGATTTATTTACTTATAATTTTTTTAAAGGAAAGAACTTTACCTTTTTGCATGTTTCTGGATTAAATGACAATGTTAAAAATATCAGCGGGTTATTAAGGTCATTTAAAAAACTAATCGAAAAAGAACAAGACGTAAAATTGATATTAGTTGGTGATGATGTTTTAGAACGACCAATTTTGGAAAAATATGCAATGGATTTAGGATTGGTGGAATACGTATGTTTCGTTGGGAAGAAATACGGTTTGGATTTAGTAGATTATTATCAAAAAGCTGATGTATTTGTGATGTTTAGTAATTTCGAAAATCAGCCTTGTGTAATTTTAGAAGCTATGAGTTCTGGTTTACCTGTGGTTAGTTCTAATGTAGGTGGTATTAGTGAAGTTGTAAATAATGAAATAGGTATATTGGTTAATGCTGGCAACGAAATCGAATTAACAGATGCAATGAAAGTAGTTAAAAATAATGTGATGAATTTTGACGCTGGTAAAATTAGAAAATACGCCGTTGAAAGTTACAGTTATAAATCAGTAAGTATTTCTATTCTCAACTTCTACGAGAAAGCCATTGCTTAATTAAATTGAACCAAATTGTTTTGTAAAATTTGAAAGCTAAAAACAATGGAGATTTTATAAAGTTGGACAGGACGATAATACCCTTACTCGATGTTGGCGCTAAAGGGAGTAAAGAAAAATTTTTGAAATCAATATTCTTGGTAGCAGGTACATATTTTTTTGTTCTATTTGCAAGATTTTCTCCGTGAATGAATTCTATCCATAATCTTTTTCCGTTATAAACGATTATGTCTTTCTCATTTCTCCATGAAGTATGCATTTTAGAAAGAATAGTTTTATAATCATCCGTTTTTTCTACAATAGATATAAAAGGATTGAATTTGTTTTTTAAAAGCTTGAATATATAGGTCTTTTCCTTTTTGCTAACTTGATAACCTTTTCTTATATCTATAATTTGATTGTGTTTTAATGTAGCAAGGTTTTGTATGGTATTTATGAAATCCTTATGTATAGCATCGTCATTATCTAATCTTGTAGTGATAATAAAATTTTCAGTAATAAAAGGTTTTATGAGTTTCGCGCAGTCATTATTTAGTTCCTTAAAGCCATCAATAAATAACACTTTTATTAATCTGTAATTTGCCTCTAATTCTAATGCCTTTTCTTTAAATACTTTTGGAGTGTCTTTGTCAAAAAAAATAATCCAAGTAAAATTGGTGTTAGACTGATTTAGAACAGATGGTAAACAAAACTCTTTAAATATACTGAATCTATTTGTTAACCAATTTGCGTCTAACCCATTATTACTCGATCCCTCAATTTTAAGGTTAAAACGTGTCAGTAAAAAATGTTGCATGATTAACGCATTAAATAAATTTTACCAAAGTTTTTTTTAAAGTAAGCATCTGTGCTATTTGCTCTGTGTTTAATTTCGGATTTATCGTTGTTTTCGGTAATTACATTATAGAAGTAAACGCCATTTGCTAATCTGTCACCAAATTGGTCTGTGCCGTCCCAAGTGAAATCAGATATATTATTGCCGATATTGATGCTGCCTAGTTCATCTTTGAAAACTTCTCGAACAATTTTACCCGTAACGGTCATAATCTGTACCTTTATTTTGTCTGGTATTTTTCCCGTAACTTGAAATACAAATTTCATTGATGTGGTAAAAGGATTAGGGTAAGGTAAGAAGTTGGAGATAGATTGCTCATTAATTATCTCGAAATCTACTAGGTAGTCATTACTAATGTTATAGTTTCCGCTAGCGTCTTTCCCTCTCAATTTTAAGGTGTACCTGCCGTCCGTAAAAGTATCTGGATTATAAAGAAAATCAATTTTGTTACTGTTACTCGTACCTACATTTTGTACGCTTACTTTATGATCACTGAATGCAATTCTACGGAAATTTTGCTGATCTTCTTTTTTGATGTATAATTCAACGTTATTTGTGTCTGTTAAGAGCAAAAATTTGTTTTCATCGGCTATGCTAATAGCTATTTTAGGGTTTGGAGAAACTAACTCACCATTAATAATTCGTTTATTATCAAAATACACGTCTATAATAGGCTCTTTCTTATCCGTGTCCACCTCAAAATCATAATTTACGTAATTATTAAATTCGTTTTTATCTTTGGAATCTTTGGGTTCTATAGATAATTGTAAGGTATTGCTCCCAGGTAATTGATTGGTTGCATAACTAAAGCTAATATTCTCTGTTTCACTTATAGATAATGGTTTTATTGTTTTAATGGTTCCATTAATGGTGCTTCTGTCTGCCTTGGTGAATTTATATTTAACCGTTATAGAATCTGAAGTGATTTTTTCTAAGTTGGTAACACCAATTACAAGTTTAATTGAATCTCCTTGTTGGACCTTAGAACTGTAGAAGTTACTTGCTGTTGACGAAATAAAACTGAGATCTGGATAAGTGTCAAAAATCACCCGCCATCCGCCAAATTTAGGCATGGTTCTATCTAAATTATCAGTTACTTTTACACCCAGTTTAAGGTAAGGAAAGGTGCTTGCTGGAACATCTGCAAGGTTAACTATGGCATTGGTAATATTAGACTTTATGATGAATTCATTGCCGTTAGCATCTACTCCAATCACACTATACTCAATAGCATCAGAAGTTTCTTTCGCGAAATCGAAGATTGCTTCTGACCAGTTACTAGAAGGGCCGATTCTTTCTGAAGTTATCGTTCCATTATTCCATGGGTATAAAAAATCATAAGAAAAGTCTATGATTTGAGCAGTAGCTGGTGTAGAAGAACTGTAATCAGCTGTTAATTCTAAAGGTGTTATCTTTTTATTAACTTTTTTCTGTGTCCAAAAGGCGTAGGGTTCGCCATTGTTTATTGTTGTTATTTTAACTAATCCTAAGTTGTTAAGTAGGTCTTGCGTAATTTGAGGTAACCCTTTTGGGTTGAAGTTTTTGCCGTTAAATCCAGCAACGTAATATCCTTCAGGAATATTTTGTAGATAATTTGTTAAAGAATCTACATCTACAGGGTTGTTGGTATTAAAGAAGAACTGTCCAGTACCATGGGCACCTGCAGAACCGCCAGATGGGAAATTATAGACACTGCTATAACTGTACATTTTAAAAGTAACGTTGGGATCAAATGCAGCAATTGCAAAACCTTCAAAGTCAGTAGGACTAAATGACAAGGCACCAACGCTAATACTTATCCTAATACGCCTTTCGGTTGCGTTGGGCCCATCATTACCTTTTGTTCTAATGAGTATAGGAAAAGCAGTTGGAGTAAATTCAAAGTTTTTTTCGGTATTGTTAAATATGATGTTACTACCTGTAATATTTTCATACTGTTGATGATGAGATTGGTTCCATCCGTAAGTAACATTGTTGATGAAAGTAAAAGAACTGGTTTGCCACTCATTTTCTATGCCTGTTGTAGCTATTTGCTTAGCTCTCCAGTAATAAACTTTAGCATTTTCTGGAACAAAAGATGGTTTCCAAGACGCAATAGCATCTCCATTAATACTTGCAGATGTTTTCTTCCAACTGCTGTTAAAAGTCTCTACCGTATCTAATTCAAAAGTGTAGTTTATATTTTTGGCAAATGTGTTATTAGCTTGAACTTTTAGTTCCGGACTGGTTTCGTTAGTTATTGAAAAATTAGAAGGACTAATAATAGCTATTCCTGTTGACTGAATTACATAACTAAAAGTTCCCGTATTATTTAATTTATTAAGTTCACTTATGGTGTTATTAGGGTCAACAGTAAAAGTGAATTTATTGTTTCCAGCAATATTTGGTAGATTATTATCCAATTCAACAATGATTGTATCGGTATTTAATACTTTGTTGTAATTGTTAATTGGGTAATTAATTACTGTATTGTTGGGCAAAGTTCTGCTAACTTGGATAGGAATGCTGTTAGAAGTGGCTTTTCCTAAGTTTTTAATAATGGCAAAAAGCTTAATGTTTGGCGAGTTTACTGTAATGTTTTTGTCTTCTAAGCCAATGTCTTGATTTTTTATTTCATAATCTGGCAAAGTAGGAGAGTAAAAGCTAACAGTGGGATCACCAAGAAAAATGTATTGACGTAAATGTGCCTTATTTAAATTATCGCTAGAAGATTGATAAGATCTAGCAGATCTTGCCATATTTTTGGCGATAGAGCTTCCATAGTTGGTGTTAAATGAATTTTGGAAGAGTAGATTTGTGTAGTTATAAAGATAGGATGCAACTCCTTCACTACTCGTGCCAATCCATGCAATAGCCCCCTTGTTGTCTTGAAAAATATAATCTTCCCCTAAAGAGCCATTTACGAATGCGTTTCCGGTACTACAGCCATTAATAATGTAAACGAGTAATTTGTTTGAGTTGTTGAGGTATGAAGGGTTGCCTATTGAAACAGCCGTGCTGACAGTACTGCCGTGTCCAAGGAAATTTAATAATCCAACTCCACTATTAATGTTATTGCTAATTTTAGACATTAAATTGTCAGTTATTGGATCTGTTACCGACTTGTAGTAGTTAATTGTCTTTGCACCAAAATATTCTTTACCAGCAACAGAAGAAAGGCTTTTAAGATACAATGAGAACGAAGAGTCTTCGGAACTATTTGCTCCACCGGTTATATTGATGATATTTTTTCTCCAAGTAGCGTTTTCCTGTTGATCATATTGTTTTAACTTATTTAGATAGATTAATACCTCTTCGTTTGTTTTTGCGGGAACTCGCCCTGTAGCTAAGGCCGGAGCCATTTGCGTATCTATAATTTCTGAAGTTAAATAAGAGTCTGATGACGGATAACCAAGTGTAGGAACTAAATCTTCATTTAACTTAAATTTAGGCGTTTCGTAGCCCTTACCTAGTAATAGTAAGTACTCAGGTTTTACTGTGGTATTACTTAATAATAAGTATCTAGCTAAGTTTTTTATTGCTAAAGGGTTGTGTTGTCCGTAAAAGAATTGGTTATATAATTCATCAGTGGTTACTAATAAGGTATTGTAGCCTTTTGAATTTTTATATGAGGCATATTCAGTCGCAGATTGAAGTAGGTTTTTATGTGTAACAATAAGTAGTTTGGCATTGAAAGAACTTGATTTGATTAAATTGAAAGTCACATTCTCTATACTTGGCGTTTTGAAAGCATTACTTGCATAAAGGTGTAATATACGATCTGGATTGTTTTTTACCACGAAGCTAGTACTAGTTCCAGATTTGATTCCCACATATCTAAAACCGCTAATTTCATCTAGAATATAAGCATCGTTCCAATTGTTGTTGGTAAAGGTTAATATTGCTTCACTATTATTGCTAGTTGAAAGTTTAAATGGGAGATAAGTAATACCATTAGCGTCTAAGTTACGAGCGTAGGTGATACGTGCGTAAGCTGCTGCTTGAAAATCTGTTACGGCGCCCAGGTCATCAACAGACGAGAAGTTTACTGTAGTAGTATTTGAAGAAATTAAACTAGAGGAAAGATTTAAAGTGGCTCTAGAAATCTCATAACCTTTGAAGTTAGCGTCAGTTAGCGTATTGTTATTTATGCTAATTCTTAGGTGATGATTATAGCCACTAGTGTTGGTAGAATTCGCATTAGATCTTCCAGCTACATAATAAGATAGTGTAGGAATAAAACTAGCTGTATTAATTGCATTTGGAGTAGCGATTGATCGTGATTGTGTTGTGCCAATCCCGTATAAATTACCTAAATAACCTTCTCCTTCTTGGTATTCCGATAGCGACATTACATCAATAAGATAGCGGCCTGGGTAATATGCTTCTACAAAATTAGCAGAAGAAGTATAGATAATATATGGTTCGGGTGTTAGCGAATTGTTGGATAGACTTGTATTGACATATCTTTTTCCATTACTGGCACCAATAGTTAAGAAATAATACGACTCGTCGCTATAAAGACTAATTTCTGAGTTAGGCTGAAGATTAGGACTCTCGTAGAGTGTCTCATCAAGCTTGCCGTCATTTTTCTTTCCATAAAACTCTAGATACTCTCCAGCTTCAAAAATATTGTTTGTTTCACCTTCAATATGTAGTGGAATTTCAGTTCCGAGATGAAAAACCTGGAAGTTTTTAGGATTTGGAGTGTCATTTAAAAAGCCAACAGAAGATAGTTGAGCATGAGAAATACGGTAAATGCCATCTTCTGATACTTTTATTTTCAGATACTTTTGATTGTCCTTAATCCACTCGTTTCCATAATTGGTTTGCGCATTTGTGTTAAAACTCGCAATAAATAAAATTAATACTAATATATATCTATACATTTCTAAAAAAACCGTACTAGTGAAATCAATTTACTAAAATAACATTTTGTATGGTTACTATTTGTAACTTTTGTTTTTGTATTAAGAATTAGTTTTGTTTTCTATTGAGACTTGAGTATAATTTATGTCATATATTTAGAGACTTAATAGCATTTCTTATTAGTAGCAATATTTGTTTTAAAATTAAATAGTTGAATGGGTTGATACAGATGCTTTTGAAGATGTTTTTGAATGCTAATTTTTGATTAGAGTTTTTTGTTAAATATATGTTGGCCAAACGTAAATGATAAAGGCTTTTTCTCGTTTTGGGTGAGAGTTTGTTTTTGTCAATAAGGTTGTCTATTTCGATAGTAGATAGCGGTTGGTTGTTAATTATTTTATGAACTAATTCTCGTTGAGTTTTAAAGCCAGCTGGAGATTTATTTGTTAAAGAGTTTGAGGATAACCTATATTTTATTAGTGCATCTTTTAGATTGGTTATTTTACCAACTTCTGAAAATTTTATCCATAACAACAGATCTTCTATATGGTTAGGTATAGTTGTGTCGTAACCTCCAACACTTAAAAAAATATCTTTTTTAAAGAGAACTGAGCTATTAAAGAAATTGTTAACTGGTAATTGTGCCCTAAGATATTCTGCGTCGGTATGTAGATCTGAAGTGTACAAAAGGTTTCCTTCTTCATCAATTATCATGGCATTGCTGCCAATCATGATATATTCTTTATTGATTTCTAGATAAGCCAGTTGTATGTTAAATCTTGTAGGTAAAGCGATATCATCAGCGTCTAAAATAGCAATGTATTTTCCTTTAGCAATACTAATAGCTTTATTTCTAGATTTTGCGACTCCTGCATTTTCCTGGTTGATAATAATTATACGGCCGTCTCTATAGGTAGCTAGGATAGCTTCCGTACTGTCTGTAGAACCATCATTAATAATAATAAATTCAAAATCAGTAAAGCTTTGATTTAATACGCTATCTATGGATTCTTTAATGTATTTTTCAGCATTGTAAGCCGACATGACTACACTTAAAAGCATTTATAGAAGTTTTATTTTTAGAAGAAATAGTGGGAATTGATTGCTAAGTTAACTAATAGAAGGATTATAATGGATATATTTTGCTCGTTTTTACCGCCTTGTCAAGGTATTGTTTTTTATCTGAAAAAATAATTATAAACAGAAAAGGCCACTTGATGTGGCCTTTCTTTTATTTTGTGTTATTTTCAACCCATTTTCTAGCATTTACAAAAGCTTCCATCCAAGGAGAAACTTCATCTTTTCTACCTGCCGGATAATTTGCCCAATGCCATTGGAATAATGAACGCTCAATGTGAGGCATCATTACCAAGTGTCTGCCAGTTTCATCGCAAAGCATGGCAGTGTTAAAACCAGAGCCGTTTGGATTTGCAGGATATTGCTCGTAACCATATTTAGAAACAATCTGATATTTAGATTCTTCGTAAGGGAATTGGAATTTACCTTCACCATGTGAAACCCAAACACCTAAAGTGCTGCCTGCTAAAGTAGAAAGCATCACTGATTTGTTCTCTTGAATAGTTAACGAAGTAAAGATACTTTCGTGTTTATGGCTATCGTTGTGCAACATTTTAGGTTTTGCTTCGTGGTTTTTGTTAATTAAACCTAACTCCACAAATAACTGACAACCATTACAAATACCAACTGATAAAGTATCTTCTCTGTTGAAGAAGTTTTCTAGTGCTACACGAGCTTTTTCGTTATACAAAAATGCGCCAGCCCAACCTTTTGCCGAACCTAAAACATCTGAATTTGAGAAACCACCAACAGCACCGATAAACTGAATATCTTCTAAAGTTTCTCTGCCCGAAATCAAATCCGTCATGTGAACATCTTTCACATCGAAACCTGCCAAATACATCGCGTTAGCTACTTCACGTTCAGAGTTACTTCCTTTTTCACGTAAAATTGCCGCTTTTGGGCGAGGTTTGCTAGCATCAATTACTGGTTTTTTGCCATCAAATTGTGCGGGGAAGTTGAATTTTAAAGGTTGGTTTTTATAATTATCGAAACGCTCTTTAGCTTTTACTTCGCCGCTTTGTTTGCTATCTAATAAGTAAGAAGTTTTGTACCAAACATCACGCAGATGATTAATATCGAAAGAATAGTCAGTTCCATTATTAGCTACAGTTAAAGTAGCTGTATTGCTTACCGAACCAATTTTGTGGAAGGCAACAGCTTTATCATTTAAGATAGCTTCAACACTTTCATCCGCTTGGAAAACCAAAGCAATGTTCTCCGCAAATAATACTTTTAAAGCATCAGCTTCGCCCAAGCTAGACAAGTCGATGTTTGCACC
This sequence comes from Flavobacteriaceae bacterium PS02338, assembly GCA_029959615.1. Lineage (GTDB taxonomy): Bacteria > Bacteroidota > Bacteroidia > Sphingobacteriales > Sphingobacteriaceae > Pedobacter. The sequence goes on from JASCOD010000004.1 coordinate 321,753, forward strand.
TAAGTTTTGATCTGCAAAACACAATTCTAAAAGCGTAGTAATTAAACCACCGCTACCAATATCGTGTCCTGATTTTATTTTGCCGGCTTTAATTAACTCTTGTACAGCGTTAAAGGCAGCGCTGAATTTCGCAGCATCTTTCACATCAGGAGTTTCGTTACCAACTTTATTTAAAACCTGTGCAAAAGAAGAACCGCCTAGTTTATAAGTGTCATTACTTAGGTTGATGTAGTAGATATTACCACCATCTTTTTGTAAAACTGGCTCAACAACCTGAGTAATATCGTTACAGTTACCAGCCGCAGAAATAATCACCGTTCCAGGCGCAATAACATCGCCATCTTTGTATTTCTGTTTCATCGAAAGCGAATCTTTACCCGTTGGGATATTGATCCCTAAATTGATGGCAAATGCTGAACAAGCTTCAACTGCTTCATATAAACGGGCATCTTCACCTTCGTTTTTACAAGCCCACATCCAGTTGGCCGAAAGCGAAACACTTTTTAAGTTATCTTTTAATGGTGCCCAAACTAGGTTTGATAAAGATTCTGCAATAGCAATTCTACTTCCAGCACCAGCATCAATTAATGCCGAAACAGGGGCGTGACCAACCGAAGTCGCAATACCTTCTTTGCCCTGAAAATCCAAAGCCATTACACCAACGTTGTTCAACGGTAATTGCAAAGGGCCAGCACATTGTTGTTTAGCAACACGACCACCAACACATCTATCAACTTTGTTTGTTAACCAATCTTTACAAGCTACGGCCTCTAATTGAAGCACTTGCTCTAAATATTCGTTAATTTTATCTTGATCGTAAGTTACTGCTTCATAATTACGGTCAACAGTTTTGTCGTCCATAATCATTTTAGGTGAACTACCGAACATATCGCTCAATGCCAAATCCATTGGTTTAGCGCCTGTAGACTCAGATTCGAATGTGAAACGATGATCGCCAGTTACCTTACCTACAGTATACATTGGCGAACGCTCACGATCTGCAATTTTCTGCAAAGTAGCAGTATGTTCTTCGCTAATTACCAAGCCCATGCGTTCTTGCGATTCGTTGCCGATAATCTCTTTAGCAGATAGGGTAGGGTCGCCAACTGGTAATTTATCTAAATCTATTTTACCACCAGTCGCTTCTACCAACTCAGAAAGACAGTTCAAGTGACCGCCAGCACCATGATCATGAATAGAAACGATAGTGTTATGATCGCTCTCTACCATAGCACGTACCGCATTGGCAGCACGTTTTTGCATTTCTGGGTTAGAACGTTGTATCGCATTTAATTCAATACCTTTTCCGTGTTCGCCAGTGTCGGCAGATGATACAGCAGCACCGCCCATACCAATACGATAGTTCTCACCACCTAAAACCACAATGTTATCGCCAGTTTTTGGCTCTTGTTTTTTAGCTTGTTCTAGTTTTCCGTAACCGATACCACCAGCCAACATAATCACTTTGTCGAAACCTAATTTACGGTCGTGTTCTTCGTGTTCGAAAGTTAATACAGAACCAGTAATTAGCGGCTGACCGAATTTATTTCCAAAATCAGAAGCTCCATTAGAAGCTTTGATTAAAATATCCATTGGAGTTTGGTACAACCATTTACGTTCTTCAACGCCTTTTTCCCAAGCTCTACCTTCCTCCAATCGAGAAAGTGCAGTCATGTAAACCGCAGTTCCAGCTAGAGGCAAAGAACCTTGTCCACCAGCTAAACGGTCTCTAATTTCGCCACCCGAACCTGTGGCAGCACCGTTAAAAGGTTCAACCGTAGTTGGGAAGTTATGTGTTTCGGCTTTAATTGAAATTACCGAATCAAAATCTTTGGTTTCGTAAAACGATGGTAAGTCTGGTTTTGAAGGTGCAAATTGTTGCACTCTCGGACCTTTTACAAAAGCAACGTTATCTTTATAGGCAGAAACAATCTCATTTGGATGTGTTTCTGATGTTTTCTTAATCAGTTTGAAGAGCGAAGTAGGTTTCGCCTCGCCATCAATCACAAAAGTACCATTGAAAATTTTATGGCGGCAGTGCTCTGAATTCACTTGAGAGAAACCAAAAACTTCCGAATCTGTTAACGGTCTTCCCAGTTTATCTGCTAATCCTTTAAGGTAATCAACCTCTTCGTCACTTAAAGATAAACCCTCTTGCTTATTGTAAGCAGCAATATCTTCAACTTCTAAAATAGCTTCTGGTTTAATGTCGATAGTAAATACTTCCTGATTTAAACCATTATATTTTTGAGAAAGCATTGGGTCAAATGCCGTAAATCCTTCCTCCACTTTTTTAAACTCCTCAATTCTGATGATGCGATCAAGCGTCATGTTTTGAGTAATTTCTACTGCATTGGTACTCCAAGGAGTAATCATTGCTGCTCGAGGACCGACAAAAAAACCAGTTAAAGAACTTTCAGCGCTCAATTTAGCTCCGCCGAAAAGCCATTCTAATTTTTCTGTATCAGTTGGGGATAAGGTTTGACTTGTTTGTAAAACAAAAATCTCGTCAGATTGACCTAAAAAGAAATGAATCATGCTTATTTTTTGAAGACGCAAATTTAGGTTTTTTTTGGGAGATATTTAACCGTTTTTGGGTTTATTTGTTGCGTGTTTTGTATGTTGAAAATTGAAAAGTTGTAATGTTGGAAAGTTAACTGATATTTGAGCAGTTCAATCGTAACTCGTCAATCTAAAATCGTAAATTCAGAGATGTTTAAACGTATTCATCATATTGCTATTATTTGTTCTAATTACGAAACCTCGAAGGATTTTTACGTTAATAAACTAGGTTTTGAAGTTTTGGCAGAAGTTTACAGAGCTGAACGTAGATCGTGGAAATTGGATCTAGCTGTAAACGGCATTTATCAGATTGAACTGTTTTCGTTTCCAGATTCTCCTAATCGTCCATCTAGACCAGAAGCACAAGGCTTAAGGCATTTGGCTTTTGAAGTTGATGATGTGGCAGCAGTGGCTAAGAAGCTAAATGAGAGAGGAGTTGTTACCGAACCAATAAGGATTGATGAATTTACTGGTAAACAATTTACTTTTTTTACAGACCCTGACGGCTTGCCGTTGGAAATATATGAAAGTTAAATATATTTAAATCGGTGCGGTTTATGAAATATTTATGTTCTTGGTGTCTTGGTGGTTAATTAAATTATGAAAAACATCTTCCGTTTTAAACAATTCGAAGTAGACCAAATTGATTGCGCCATGAAAATTAACACCGATGGGGTGTTGTTGGGTGCAATGGCTCAACATGAAAATCCAAAACGGATATTGGATATTGGAACTGGAACGGGCGTGATTGCATTAATGTTGGCACAGCGATTTCCAGAAGCTCAGGTTCATGCAGTAGAAATTGACGAACAGGCATCGGCAACAGCGGGAAAAAACTTTCATAATTCAGTTTTCAGGAGGCAGTTGTCAGTAAACAATGTAGCAATAGCACAATACAACAATCCTGAAAAATTTGATTTGGTAGTAAGCAACCCACCGTTTTTTGTAAACGATTATAAGAATGCAGAGCCTAAAAAGGAAATGGCAAGACATGCTAGTCATACTTTTTTTAAAGAACTGATTGAAAAAGTAAATGAATTGCTAAGTGAAAATGGTTGCTTTTGGTTTGTGTTGCCAGTTAAACAGTCAGAAGAGCTGGTGCAAAGAGGCAAGGAATATGGTTTGTTTTTACAAAAGTTAATTAAGCTTCACTCTGATGAAACCAAACCTGAGTTTAGAAGGATTGTTTGTTTAGGGAGAGAAAAAACTGATTTAGTAGAAGAGGATTTTATGATTTACGAAAGCGAGAAGAAATATACTAAAGCTTATGAGGTATTGTTAAAAGATTTCTTTTTGGCTTATTGATTTTGCCATTTTCGTCATTGCGAGGAGGAACGACGTGGCAATCTTAAAGCGATTTGTAATTTCATAATAGATTGCTTCGTGCCTTGCAATGACGTAGATGGTTGGACAGTGAAAAAAAACCTTTGTTAAATAAACGGGATTGCAGCGACATCTTCTTTGCTTGCTTGTCATCCTGAACGTAGTGAAGGATCTGTTTCATTTAACAGCTGACAAATAGATCCTTCGAAACTCGGGATGACAGGATGCCTAACAAAAAGATATAGCTTAAAGCCCGACTGAATTAAAATAGTAGCAGTAGAGCTGCTTTTCAAAAAAAATAAACATTTAGTTTTGCGATAGTAAAGTCTTAAATCTCACGTCTCAATACTCAATTCTAAAAGAAAATGAAAAAAATAGGTTTAATATCTGATACGCATGGTTATTTAGACGATGCGGTTTTTAAATACTTCGACGAGAGTGATGAGATTTGGCATGTGGGCGATTTTGGCCCGAATGTGGCAGAGCCTTTAGCGGCCTTTAAACCACTTAGAGGCGTTTATGGAAATATAGATGACGCTGATATTAGAGCTGCTTTTCCAGAGCATAATCGTTTTAGGTGTGAAGAGGTGGATATTTGGATGACTCATATAGGTGGTTATCCCGATAGATACGCACCTCAGGTGAAGAAAGAAATTTACACTAAGCCTCCGCAGCTTTTTATTTCAGGTCATTCGCATATTTTGAAAGTTGTTTTCGATAAAAAAATACAATGCTTGCATATTAATCCTGGTGCGGCTGGAAAACACGGCTGGCACAAGAAAAGAACTTTGATTCGTTTTTGTATTTCCGATGAAAAAATACATACCTTAGAGGCCATAGAATTAGGAGATAGATAACGTAAAAAATACACTAAGTAAAATGATGTCGGGTATAAAAACATTAGGCCAGTTTATTATTGAAAAGCAAGCGGATTTTCCGTACGCTAAAGGAGAGCTTTCTCGATTATTAAGGGATATTGGCATTGCGGCAAAAATTGTAAACCGCGAAGTGAATAAAGCAGGTTTAGTGGATATTCTAGGTGATGCCGATACGATTAACATACAAGGAGAAGGACAAAAAAAGCTCGATGTTTATGCTAACGATCAATTTATTTCGGCTTTAACAAGCGGTGGTGAGTGTTGCATCGTAGCTTCAGAAGAGGAAGACGATTTTGTGCGTATCGATTCGCCTGTGTCAAAAAATGCCCGTTATATTGTGTGTATCGACCCATTAGATGGTTCCTCGAATATTGATATTAACGTTACGGTGGGGACTATTTTTTCTATTTACAGAAGGAAATCTACCGAAGGCCCGGCTACTTTAGATGATGTTTTACAGAAAGGAACTGAGCAAGTAGCTGCGGGTTACGTGATTTATGGTTCGTCTACCATGATGGTTTATACCACTGGAAAAGGTGTTAATGGGTTTACGTTAGATCCATCTATAGGTGAGTTCTGCTTATCGCATCCTAACATGAAAATACCAGAAGATGGGGTAATCTATTCTATTAATGAAGGTAATTATGTACACTTTCCGGAAGGAGTGAAGAAATATATCAAATACGCACAGGTAGAGGATGCCGCAACAAACAGGCCTTATACTTCAAGGTATATTGGCGCCATGGCTGCGGATATTCATAGAAGTTTGATCAAAGGCGGTATTTATATCTATCCAACTACATCAGCCTCTCCTAAAGGAAAATTACGTCTGCTGTATGAATGTAATCCGATGGCTTTCATTATTGAACAAGCGGGTGGTATTGCTACGGATGGCTTGAACAGGATTTTAGATATTGAACCAACTGAATTACATCAGCGTGTAGCTATTTTTGTGGGCTCGCCTAAAATGGTTAAAAAGGCCGAAGAATTTATGGCTGAGTTTTCGCCTGTTGAAAAATTGACGGAGAAAACCATTGAAACCAAGTCGGCGTAAGGATTGTAAATTTATTGATTTATTAATACTTCACTACCTTATAAGTACTAACTTAGTACAAACTGATAATTAGAAATTATGAAATCGACAATTAAATCAATTACTGCATTCGTGTTTATGCTGGTTGTTTCTGCTGGTGTAATGGCTCAAGATGCAAAACCTAAAGCTAGTCCCGCGGCAACTGCAACGGGTAAAATAGGTAATGCAAATATTACTATCAATTATAGTAGTCCTGCGGTTAAGGGGCGTACAATTTTTGGTGAACTGTTGTCTTTTGATAAGGTTTGGCGTGCTGGTGCAAATGAAGCAACAACATTCGAAACTGATAAAGACATTAAGGTGGAAGGTAAAGCTTTGCCAGCAGGAAAATATAGTTTTTATTTGATACCTAAGGAGAGTGGCGTTTGGACGGCTATTTTCAATAAGGAAGCTAAGCAGTGGGGTACTAAATATGATGAAACTAAGGATGCTTTGAGGGTAGATGTTAAAGTGAAAGCATTAGCAGAAACTCAAGAAAGATTAGTTTACAATATTGATAATAAAGGTTTCTCGTTGAATTGGGATAAAGTATCTGTTCCAGTTAGCGTAAAGTAATATAAAATACACGTTGCTGCTTAGTGCTTCGCAATGACGAAAACATAAAAAGCCGATATCTAAGATATCGGCTTTTTATGTTAAAGCAGTTTTGATGAATTGCTGCGTTCTGCCTCAAAAGCTACATCAATTGCCCAGTTTGCTTTATCTTGAGATGCGGCCACAGCTAAGCGATCGCAACGTTCATTTTCTGGATGCTCATTATGTCCCTTAATCCATTTAAATTTAACTTGGTGTATTTTATGCTGTTGAAGATATTGCAGCCAAAGATCCTTGTTCTTCTTATCCTTAAAACCTTTTTGCACCCACCCAAAAACCCATCCTTTTTCTACAGAATCTACCACGTATTTACTGTCTGAGAACACGATAACTTGTTGTCCAGGAGTTTTTAACGCTTTTAAAGCTACAATTACTGCTAAAAGTTCCATACGATTATTAGTGGTTAGCCTAAAGCCACCACTTAGTTCCTTGTAGTGTTTGCCCGACCGTAAAATAGCACCGTAACCACCGGGTCCCGGATTTCCGCTTGCTGCTCCGTCTGTGTAAATCTCTATCATGTTATGGAACAAATCTAAGTTTTATGAATGAGAATTTAGTGTTGATGTGGAAAGAAGAAGAACTAAAATAGGAGAGCTCGCCATGCCTTATTTGTGGTGTGGAAAAAAACACTTATCCACAATTTTGCAAATATGCTGTTGCAAGGTGTTGGTTTTCAGTTGGATATTTAAATTTGGTTTTTGAGATAAAATAGAGGCTGAAATTGCTGCAAACATATTTATAGCATTAGGGTTTAACAAATAATAAATAGAAAAACATGGAAATAAACGTTACTCCTAAAATTGCCCATTTACAGAAATTTCTAAATGAATTTGGTCCAGCTAAGTTTAAATGGCTGTCTAGTGGTTTAGAGATTAGAGGGATAGTAGATTTGCCCCGAGCAATGTTGGAGGCAAAATCACTCATTGATCGTTTTCAATTAAATTTAACGATTACTCATACTGCGGATATGTTAAGTTATCGCGGTTTTGAAGTTAATTATGTTGAAACAAAATGAAAAGAACAAACAAATTATTTAGATATTTGTTTACTTCCAGACAGATGCCAAAAAACAATGAAGAAAAAAGTTTGGGTTGTTGAGGACGACCCTGATATTGCTGAAGTGATTTCCTTTCTTTTAACTGATGAAGGATATGAAGTAGCGCTTTTCCCAGATGCTAATAGTTTCAAGCGGAGCCTTTCGGATGCTAAAGTAGATATTATGGTGATGGATGTAATGCTGCCAGATGGTAACGGTATAGAGCTTTGCCAAGATGTGAAATCTAGTCCTGTTTTAGGACATGTTCCCGTACTTATGATGTCTGCAAATACAGGTTTAGCTGATCTTAATGGTTATTATCGTGCGGATGATTTTATTGCTAAACCATTCGATATCCAAGATTTTGTGAAGAGGGTGCGTCGCTTAGAGTCTTAATTAGTAATATTTTTGAACTGCGTTGGGTTAGCTTTGTATGTTTAATGGTATTGCAAAACAAAATGTGGCACCCTGATTGAGCTTTGACGTAACCCAAATTCTGCCTCCCATTTGCTTAATGATTTCGGAAGAGATATATAATCCAAGCCCAAGTCCGGGGAATGTGTATTCTTTTACGCCTGATATGCGGTAGAATTGCTCAAATATTTTTTCGTGTTTATCTGGAGCTAAACCAATTCCGAAATCTTGAATACAACATTGTACTTCATCTGCAAATTTCTTGGTATGCACTACGATATGGTCTGCCTGTGGGGAGTATTTGATGGCATTGGTTAATAAGTTGACGATGACTTGTCTAATGCGTTCTCTATCTCCGTTCATCTGTTCTCCGTAAGACAGTTTTCGTTCTATATGATGATGTTCGGAAGTCAATTGTACTTCTTCGGATACTTCTTCTACTAATTTGTCGAAATCGAAACTTTCCTTGCTGAAGGCTAATTTCCCTGTATTAATTTTGGTTACATCAAGCAAATCGCTAATGAGAGCCGTAAGTCTATTGATCTGTCTGTTCATTTTTCCTATCAATTCCAGGTTTTTCTCATCGCCAGAGCGTTTAAGCATCATCTCTACTACCTGAGCGTAGGCTTTAATACTGGTTACTGGAGTTTTGAGTTCGTGACTGGCTACACCTAAAAAATTGTCTTTCTGACGTTCAAGTTCTTTTTGTTCTGTAATGTCGGTATTACTGCCGTACCATTTAATAATGTTGCCATTTTCGTCGGTTAAAGGGATGGCACGAACCAGCCACCAGCGGTAGGCTCCAAGTTTGTCCATCAAACGAAATTCTACTTCATATAGCGAACCATTATCTAATGATTTTTTCCAGGCTTCTAGCGTTGGTTCTACATCATCTGGGTGAAGGGTTGTAATCCATTTGTCGCCAAGTGCTTGTGAAATAGGTGTGTTGCTTCTTTCTAGCCATCTTTGGTTAATAAAGTCTAGCGAACCGTCTGCAGTGGCTGTCCATACTACTGCAGGTACAGAATTAGCTAAGAACTCTAATTCCTTAACCGCTCTAGCTAGTTCAGAATTTTTGATGTTCATTGCTTGTCGGGAGCTGATTTCCGTACGTAAATCTCTCGCTATGCCAGCGATAGCTATAGGTTCTGCATTCAGTTCATCCCTAATTAAAAAAAGCTGTTTGTGGATAGGGATAATTTCGCCAGTTTGAAGATGCTTCAGTTCTAAGGTGCCCGACCATTTACCTTTACTTAGTAGTTGCTTTCTAATCTTGTTTTCCATCTCGGTGTTAGAAGCTTCCGAATGATACAAAGTAGTGGGGGCGCCACTTAATTGTTCTGGTTTGATGCCTATAAGTCTTTGTCCTGAAGCATTAATGTAACCGGTATTACCTTTCAGATCGGTATAATTGCAAAAGTCTTCGCTAAACTCTACAATTGTTGCCAACCGTTGAAGTTCTGTTCTGGCTTTTAGTTCTGGCCTAAGATCTCTTGCTGTAGCTCCCCTTCCAATTAGTTCACCAGTGATTGGGTTTTTAACTAAGATATAGTTTACTTGACAGGGGATGGTTTCTTTTGTGGTATAATGTTTAAGATAGAGGATCCCTGTCCAGCCAGTTAGATCACTTATTTTTGGGATAATTTGTTCTTGTACTCGTTGTAGTTCTTCGGGTTCGTAAAAATCAGCAGCTTTTAGTTTGCTGATGTTTGCATCTAAAGGTACGCCAAGTAGATTCCTGCCAGAAGCATTCATGTAGATTAGATTGCCTTGCATGTCCGCTATAGACATATGGTCTGCATTATAGCTCACTAAAGAAAGAAGCTGTTGTTCGCTCAGTGAGGTATTTACCTCGTTGGTGATATCTCTAGCGGTTCCGGCAAAGCGAAAGGTGATGCCGTTTGTATTTAAATATGCCCGTCCTTTGCAATGTACCCAACGTAATGTGCCGCTATCACTGCCAATAGTACGGTATCTTACATCATAGTTTGCTAACTGTTTGGGATCTATTGCGGCTTCAACGGCTTCTATTACTTTTCTCTTATCGTCTGGATGGATACAGTCAAGAACTTGATCATAAGAAATATCACTTTCACCTTCAAATCCGAATAATTGCCTACAACTCAAGTCCCAATGAACTTCTTGTGAGATAGGATTAAGTTCCCAAATGCCAATTTCTCCAGATTCTAGAGCTAAGGAAAGTCTTTCTCTTGTCTCGGAAAGTTCTTGTTGAGCTCTAACTAACTGAGTAACATCGATAGCGCTATGAATAATCGCCTTCGTTTTTCCGTCAGCTCCTAAAATTGGGCGGTAGGTATAATTGAAATAGAATGTTTGTAGTTTGCCGTCAATTATTAATTGGGCACTGTCGTGTTCGGCATGATGGGTAACCCCAGTATCATATACCTGTTGTAATAAGCCGATAAAAGGTTGTCCATTTAATTCTGGAATTCCTTCTGACATTGGTTTGCCTAAAATGCTTTCATCTTTGCCCCAAAAGGCCAGCATCTGCTCATTTGCGGCAGTAATTATGATATCACGGGTATGATAAATTGCCGTAGCTGAAGGTGAGGCTTTAATAAGCTCATCAAATTGATGCTGCTGCTCGTTTGGAACCATAGAATTAAAAAAAACTAAGATAGGAAATCCACTGTAATGGGCAAGGGACTGTTCAGTAAACTGTGTCTTTGATTAACTCTTTTAGCAGAGAGAGGTTTACGAAGTTCTAAAAACTTCATAAACCTGAAAAGGAGCTAGTGTTTTCTACCTTTTAGGTAGGATGTTGAACCTCAGAGCTAGGATTTTCTAGCTTTTGGGTAGGGTATTGAACCTCAGAGCTAGGACTTTCTACCTTTTAGGCAGGATGTTGAACCTCAGAGCTAGGACTTTCTACCTTTTAGGCAGGATGTTGAACCTCTGGGCTAGAACTTTCTGTCTTTTAGGTGGGATGTTGAACCTCAGAGCTAGAATTTTCTAGCTTTTGGGTAGGATATTGAACCTCAGAGCTAGGATTTTCTACCTTTTAGGTAGGATGTTGAACCTCGGGGCTAGGATTTTCTATCTTTTAGGCAGGATGTTGAACCTCGGAGCTAGAGCTTTCTACCTTTTAGGTAGGGTATTGAGCCTTTGAGCTAGAACTTTCTAGCTTTGTTTAACTTGGGTTGTGTATTAAAAAAGGAAGCTACTTCAAATCTGAAGTAGCCTCTTTTTGATAGGTTCGCTATACCTTGATGTCCATGATTTTGCCTTTCTTTCGGCTCTCTTCGGCCATAAAACCCATTAAATGACTCTCGATAGAATCGTCTATGGTAGAAGTAAGGAGCTTAGGGTTTTGCTGACTAACTGCATTTACAAAATCTCTGGTCAATAACCAGTCGCCACCTCCGTGTCCGTGATCTTCATAACCTTTTACATCTTGGGCTTCGGGTATGAATTTGGTTTCTTTTCTTGTCCTGAAATCGTTATGTACTAGTTCTTTCATATCACCAACCAAATCACCCATAGAACCCATTATTCTGGTTCTTCTACCATGATAAGAAGTGAACGCTTCCATAGAGAAACTGGCAGTTACGCTATCCCCAAATTGGATACTGGTTACATAATGATCTGGTTGGTCGTTATCCATGCGATAAACACAGCGGCCATAATTACTGGTTTTCAGTTTTTCTAAAATGTAATCCCTACGATTTGGAATGTTATCAGGAACATCTAACACGGATAAGAAATGTGTTTGTCTATCCGCATATTCCTTAACAGCAGAATAAGCACATTCTCGCTCTACGCTGCAGGTTATACATCTGTCGCTACTTCCCGCCGGAGCATTCTCTTTTCGGAACCATTTTAAATCGCCCATAGCGACAATTTTTTTACTAGGCTTGTTGATTACCCATTTGATGATGTCTAAATCGTGGCAAGATTTGGCCAGAATAATCGGCGTGGTTTCCTTAGAGTTGTGCCAGTTTCCACGAACATAAGAGTGCGACATGTGGATGTGTTCGATCGGCTCAAAATGTTGTACACTCACTACTTCTCCAATAGCACCTTTTTCGATTAATTCTTTCATTTTGATGAAATAGGGAGCGTATCTCAAGACATGGCAAACGGCTACAATTCTTTTGTTTTTCTTAGCAAGCGCCAAAATATCTCTGCACTCTTTTTCGGTGGGTGCAATAGGTTTTTCTAAAAGGATGTCGTAGCCCATAGCCAAAGCTTTCATACAAGGTCCGTAGTGTAGGTTGTCTGGGGTAGAAATAATAATGGCATCGGCAAATTTTGGTCTTTTAAACACATCCTCCCAAGTATTAAATCTGTTTTCTTGTGGAATAGAGTGGATTTGCGCATATCTATCGTTTCTAAAAGCAATTGGTTCTGCTACACCTACAATTTTTAGATCATTGGGTGTGATTTCTGCATAAGTACCGTATACCATTCCTCTATTTCCGGCACCTAACGTAATTGCTGTAACTGCCTTTTTAATTGGTTTATGCAGTGGGTTTTGCCCAATTTTATAACGATAGGTATTTTTATCAACCTTGGCTAAAAGGTCGGAACTAATTACTGTGGCTCCCAAGCTTAGCGTTAAAGTTTTTAAAAGATTTCTTCTGTTCATTTTGTTAGTGTTTAGGTTGTGTGTTTACTGAACAAGCTAGTTTTTTAACTTGTGATTTTAGATCTTTCGCTTAAGAACGTTTTTACAAATTCATCATCGTTTAATTGCGGGTAGTCATGATAGATTCGGTCTATCTCCTCGTTTTGTCCCTGAGAAAGACTTTCTTTTGGACTAATGCACCAAATTCCTTTCATCAATCCTTGTCTGCGTAATACCTCATGAATACCAGAGATGCAGCCATGAAAATCATGTGAAGGATCAAATAAAGCGGCATTGCTATCGGTTACTGCAATGTTGTGGCTCAATAGCTCGGCAATAAATGCGCTGGGTTGCAGTTTGTACTTTTTGATTTTCTCTAATAGCTCAACTGCTTTAGTTGTCCAAACTGCCCAATGTCCTAAAAGACCGCCTCTAAAATTGATTTCAGTTTGCCCTTCTGTAGTAGAAAAGCGATAGGTGGTTAGCAAGTCGTTCACGATATTGTCATCGTTGCCTGTGTACATGGCTACTTCATGTCTTCTGCTCGAATTAGCTAAAGCACGCATCACGTCTAAGGTTTGGTACCTGTTGAAGGATGCACATTTGATGGCTTCTACATTTTCGATCTCCACAAACTTCGACCAAAAATCGTAAGAGAAAATTCTGCCACCTACAGAGGGTTGTAAATAAAACCCGAAAACTGGGATTATTTGAGCAACTTTACTTACGCGTTCAAGAATGGCTTCTTCCGACCATCCTTGTAGTCCGCCCATGCTTAGCAAGCCCATATCGTAGCCGTGTTTTACTGCTATTTTAGCTTCGTTTACTGCTTGTTCTGTTGGGCCGCAAATTCCGCAAACTTTAATAAATGGTCTGTTGAGGTTGGCTTTGGTGATTTCTTCGCTGGCCAATTCTATTACCTTTTCAAACAGATTTACTTCAGGCTCTCTGATTTCGAATTGGGTAGAGTGTACGGCGATAGCGATACCGCCGGCACCTGAGTTGATATAGTATTGTGTTAATAAACGTTGGTGATGTTCGTCTAACGTTCTGTCTTTATTCAGTGCTAAAGGGTGTGCGGGTATTACTGTCCCTTGCATTAAATGTGCTTTCAGCTCTTGCGATAGCTTATTCATTAAAATTTTCCTCCTCTCTCTTGAAAATGGGTGTCTTTATTCCAGAGTTCGCCTCCGTTTAAAATCCAGTTGGCGGTATGTTCAATAGCTTCTCTAATGGTGGTTTTCGGATAGCCAAATAACCGATGACATTCTGATGCGTTGTTTAATAGTGCGGTATCAGCTCCCGATCCAGTAAATTGAGGTGTTTTATTCAATAACAAGCCAAACTGTTCTGCTATCCATTTGGTAGATAAAATTTCTGGGCCGGTAACATTAAGCGTTTTTGCAGGCGTGCTGCAATGTAGCAATGATCTGATGGCAATTTCATTTGCATCGCCTTGCCAAATCACGTTTACATTTTGGGTGGTGAGATCTACAGGCCTTTCTGCGTTTACGGCCTTGGCAATTTCTATCAGAACGCCATATCTAAAATCAACTGCATAATTAAGTCTGTAGATCAGCATTGGAGTATTGTTCTTTTTAGAAAAATATTCGAAAATCCTTTCCCTACCCAAGCAAGACTGTGCGTATTCGCCTATTGGCTCTGGCGATTGCTCTTCGGATACGCCACCTTCTTTGATGGGTACAAATGGTAATACGTTTCCAGATGAAAAAGCAACAATTTTAGAATTTTTGAAGTGCGATGAAACAAGTCCTGGAAGGTAAGCGTTCATTGCCCAAGTAAAGTCTTCATTTCCTGTTGTGCCAAATTTGTGCCCAGCTAAGTAAATGATATTTGGCACTTGCGGAAGTTTTTTTAAATCTTCTTCGTTAAGTAAATCACAGGCTATAGTTTGGATACCATCGCTTTCTAGTTCCTCCCGCAATCCTCCAGATGAGAACCTTGATACGCCAATCACTTTCTTCTCAATTCCTGCGGCTTTTAATGCTTTTACGGTTAGTTTGGCCATGCTAGGTCCCATCTTTCCGCCAATTCCTAAAAACATGATGTCGCCATCTATTTTTTTGATGTCTTCGATCAAACTACTCGAAGGAGCCAAAAGTGTGTCTTCAAATTCTTTTAAATTCAGGTTCATGTGTTGTTTATTTTAATAAGGTGATTAGGTTGCTGATGGCTAAGCCGATTAATAGGAGTAGGCCTAGCGCTCCCCAAACTTTGGTAATAGGTTTGTTTACGTGTTCTTTCATGATTTCTTTGTCGTTGGCGATTAAAAACATCACAACGGCAATAAATGGAACAAGGAAGATGGTAATGCTTTGTGCTAATACGATTAATTCTAGTGGCATTTTGCCAAAGCATAATGCGATAATGGCTCCGAAAATCATCACTAGAGAGATGAAGAATTTCACCATGCGATGATTTAGATCGTTCCCATATTTAAAGGTGTCGCCAAGTAAAGAGCCACCTAAAACAGCGTTTCCGATTAATGATGAAAAGGAGGCTCCAAATAAGCCGACAAAAAATATAGCTTTAGCACTTGGTCCAAGTAGTGGTTCTAGCGCTTTACCCATTTCTGCTGCGGAGTTTACTTGAATGTGTTGTGGGTATAACGTGTTGGCTGCGCAAACCAATACAGCCATACTCATAACGCCTAAAAGCAGTGTGCCTGCTTGACTGCCTCTCAGGGTGTCTTTTGCACTATGCCCATTAGCCTTTTTTTTGCTGTTTTGAACTAGGTAAGCTTGGTATAATGCGCCTACGATAGAAAAACAAGACGCAGTAAAGGCGATTACTAGGCCGATAGAACCATCGGGGATGCTTGGAATAAAACCCTTAGCTAACTCGGACAGAGGCGGAGGTACCATGATGGCGGTAGTTAGGAAAGAAAATAGCTTTAATATGATTAGGGCAATCATCAATTTTTCAAAGATGTTGTAAAAAGACCTAAAGAATAGGAGTGATATTCCAATGAGGTTAAAAACCACAATCCAAATTTTAGGACTGGTATTGGTGGCTTCTGAAGCAGATAAAGATACGCCTGTCGAATTTCCTGATTGAAAGGAAACAGCAACCAGAAAAATGCCTAATCCGATAATTACAGAAGTGATTTTACCATATTTCTTTCTAATTAGGGTAAGGATGGTCTCATCAGAAGCCAGGCCAATTCTGGCCGACATCTTTGAATAGATCATCATAAAGAAGATGGCGACAACAATTACCCAGATTAAACTGAAACCATAGTCTGCTCCCATTTTGGAAGTGATGGTCATTTTGCTTGGTCCGAAAATTAGGGAGGCGGTAATGATGCCTGGTCCTAAAATTGCAAGCGTATTTTTTAGAAAGCTTTTTTTGCCTTGGTTAGTGGTCTCCATTTAGTTTTTAGTTTGTTTGAATTGATTGATGGTTAGGGTAGAGCTTTGGTTGCTGAAGTTGGTTCTGATATAATTGATGATAGCGGTAGCCTCTTCGTCTTTTAAAAAGCTGAATGCTGGCATTGGTGCTTCGTATTTTACATCGCCTATGGTTTTATCTTTCAGTCCATTTGAAATGATTTGTGATAAAGCTTTCAGGTCGCCATTTACCGTAGCTGATTTTGCTAGAGGAGGGAAGGTGCCTGCTACACCTTTTCCATCTGCTTTATGGCATGATGCGCAATAGGACTCGTAAAGATTTTTGCCAGATACTTCAACTATTGATGTGGAAGTGGTTTTTATTGCTCTGAATATTTTTCCTTCAGTTTTATCTGTTAAGCTCAGCTTATAGATCCTGTCGTCTTCTGGCTTTGGAAAACCTTTTTGCGGATTCCAATCTCTATTGCTAGAGCAGAAGTAAACATCGCCATTCGGTAAAACAAGTACGGAGCGTAATCTTCCCAACTGATCCTTAAATAAAGTGTATTCGTCAATAATGGTTTTTCCGTCTTCGGAAAGTTTTAGGATACGAAGAGATTGACTTTTTAATGTAGTTAGGATAAGGCTTTTTCTCCACTCAGGAATTTTGGTGTTGCCATAATAGGCAATGCCTGCCGGTGCAATTACTGGTGTCCACGATTGAATGGGTAGCGTAAAAGATATTGCTTTTGTGCTGTCTGTTTCTTTTTTTATAGGGTTCTTGCCTTCAATTAGAGGCCATCCATAATTGTGAAGGGGTTGGATTAGGTTGATTTCATCCTCTACAGCATCGCCATGTTCGGAAGTGTAAATGAGGTTGTTTTCCCCTAGGGTAAGTCCCTGCATGTTGCGAAATCCCCAAGCATACACATAGCTGTTTGGAATGGGGTTGTCGTTTGGGATGCTCCCGTCTATATTTATTCGAAGGATTTTGCCGTTTAGTTTAGTGATGTCTTGGGCATTGGCATCTACTGCAGCATCGCCAGTTGCCCAATATATTTTTTTGTCGTTTCCAATAATTATTCTCGAACCATTGTGGCCAGTGTTGCCAGGTATTTGCAGAAGTAGTTTTGGATTTGCTAAAACTCCATCCTTATATATATATCTATACAAGTTGGAAAAAATCTTGTCGCCTGTTTTGGAAGTGTATGATAAAAATAGGTAGTGTTCGCTTTGTAGGGGTTGGTATAAAGCCATGCCTAATAAGCCTGTTGTACGTTGTTGGAAAACATTAGGTATGGTTTTTATTAGCTGAACACTATTGTCACTTAAGTCTATCTTTTTGATGTTGCCTTTTATTTCAGAAAATATAAGGTAGTTGTTGGCCTTGTCGTATTGTAAATCCCAAGGTACGTCTACGCTGTCCGCTATTGTGGATAGGGTTAAATAAGAATTGTCTAGAGCTACTGTGCCTATAATAGTCTCTTTCTTTTGCTTGCATGAAGATGCAAGTAGTATGGTAAATATAATAAGGAGATACCTCATTGGTCGGTTTTGGCTTTGGTTGTATTTGTTTTGTTGATTAAAGTTAATTACAATAAATAATATATACAAAAAAACATTAAAAATGTATACAAATTTTATATTGTTTTTGTTTTTTTTTGTGTTAAAAATTTTGTTTTATCAAAAATCATTTCTAATTTCATCTAAAAGTATTCAATTAGTGTATTATAATGTATACAATTTTATACTAATAACCTAACGAACTATATAACCTTAAGTGCTATGAAGTGTAAATTTCTGAAAGCGAAAGGAATACTGAGGTCTCGGTATCTTTTATTGCTTTGCGCCATCCATCCTGGTATCAGCCACGCCGGGAATACTGATGGTGCCAACTTTAATGAAGCTGGCAGTCTTGCGTTTAAAGATGCAACGATTGTAACTCCAAAAAATTTATTCCAAAGAATTGTCGTCGGCTATGTTAAAGATGATCAAGGTGCGCCTTTGCCAGGTGTGGAAGTGCGTAACTTAAAAACCCAAGAGGTTACGGTAACTAATGGCGAAGGTAGATTTCAGATTAAGGCATCCGAAACCGATAGGATCCAATTTAGACTAATTGGTTTTGCGCCAATAGAGTTGGCTCCAAGAGATGCGGCTTCAGTGGTAATGAAAACCGAGTTGAGTGAATTGAATGAAGTTGTGGTAGTTGGTTATGGTTCTCAGAAAAAATCTGATATTTTGGGAGCCGTTACATCTGTAAAATTTGATCAAACGGTTTCTAGTAGAGGTTTGTCAAATACGTCATCGGCATTACAGGGGCTTGTTCCGGGTTTGGCGGTGAACCAAAATTCGGGTATGGCAGGTAATAATGCTACAGAATTAATGATTAGAGGTTTAGGTACTGTAAATAGTGCTGTGCCATTAATTGTAGTTGATGGTATGCCTGATGTAAGCTTTAACCGTATTAACGTTAACGATATTGAAAGTGTAACAGTACTTAAAGATGCGGCTTCTTCTGCTATCTATGGATCTAGGGCAGCAAACGGGGTAGTGTTGATTACTACAAAAAGCGGAAAGAGAAATACAAAACCTACCATTTCTTTTAGTAGTAATCTTTCGGTAGTTGCACCAACGGCTAATGTGGAATTTGAAAACAACTATGCTAAAGCTTTAACGGCAATGCAAGTGGCACAATCGGTTAATACGCTTCCAAGCGTTTTAACATTTAAAAATGGGACTATAGACGAGTGGTTGGCTAAAAGTATGATAGATCCTAAAAGATATCCAAACACAGATTGGTGGGATGTGATATTGAGAAATGGACAATCGCAGAATCACAACATTTCTGTAAACGGAGGTGGAGAAACTAATAATTACTATTTGTCTTTTGGAGTTTTAGATGAAAAAGGTATTCAAATAGAAAATGATTTTAAAAGGTATAATGCTGCATTTAATTTCGATACTAAAATTACTAAAACAATAAGCTCTGGTGTTAAATTTTCTGGAAACTGGTCTGACTTTAAGTATAATTATTCTGAAGGTATGACCGCCAACGGGTCTAGTGGATTGGATCTTTTTTCAGCACCATCAGGTATTTTACCTTACGATCCGGTAACAGGTTATTATGGTGGTGCTATGGCTTATAATGAAAGTACGCAAGCATCTAACATGTATGCCGATTATATGGTGAGAAACAGAAATAATATGAGCCAAAAGCAAGCCTATTTAAATGGTTACTTAGATTGGGAACCTATAAAAGGTTTGGTGGCACATGTAGATTATGGCTTAAATTATAACAATAGATTTGATTGGCGAGCCGATCTTCCTACCAAAGATTATAATTTTCAGAGAGATGCTGTTGGGCAAAGGGTTTATGTTGGTGCAAACGAGCCTATTTATAATACCGATAGAGAGGGTATAAAAACACAGCTTACTGCTAGGTTAAACTATAATGTAACTATTGCTAAGTCGCATAATTTAACGGCTATGGCGGCTTACAGCGAGGAGTATTGGAAAGATAGGTCTTTGTCTGGAAGTAGAGAAACACGTCTTAATCCATATATTTATGAATTAGATGGTGCTTTAGATGCAGTTCAAAAAGCGTCTGGTAGTTCTAGTGCAGAAGGCTTACGTTCATATGTTGGTCGTTTAAACTACGATTTTAAAGGAAAATATTTACTTGGTGGTACTTTTAGAGTAGACGGTTCTTCTAAATTTTTACCTGGCGACCAGTACGGGTTTTTTCCTTCTGCGGCTTTTGGTTGGAGATTTTCTGAAGAAACCTTTATTAGACCATTGTTAGATAAGGTTAAAATTAGCTCTGCAAAATTGAGGGTAACTTATGGTTCGTTAGGTAATAACAGCGGCGTGGGTAGGTACGAGCAACAAGAGTTGTTGACGGCTAGCCATTACTTTTTAGATGCTTCGCCGGTAGTAGGTTTAACTAATAAAAAGTTTATCAATTATAACCTTACTTGGGAAAAAACAAATGTGTTTAATGCTGGTTTAGATCTTGCTTTTTTAGGTAATAAACTATTGCTCGAATTAGATTATTATGAAAGATTAACCACAGGTATGAACAGACCTTCAGATTTGTCTATCCATTTGGCGGGAGCTTATACGGCGCCAAGAAGAAATATTGGTGATATGAGAAACCGTGGTTTTGAAACCAACTTAACATGGAATGATCGTAAAGGTGGTTTTCGGTATATGGTTAACTTAAACTATTCTACCAACAGAAACAAATTGTTATCGTGGTACGAAACATTGCAACGTGGTTCGGTATTTATAGATATGCCGTTTAACTACGTATATACTTTCGAAGCTATAGGTATTGCGCAAACTTGGGAGGATGTTTATCAAGCAACTCCACAAGGAGCTTCGCCAGGTGATATTTTGATTAAAGATTTGAATGGTGACGGTAAAATTGATGCCAACGATAGGAAAGCTTATCCTAATTTTCAGTTAGGCCGTCCTACTTCAAACTTTGCTTTAAGAGCATCAGCATCGTGGAAAGGTTTTGATTTTGCCTTTATGGCTCAAGGTGCTTATGGAAGAAAAGAGTTTTGGCAAAATAGGGTGAACACGCCAACTTTGGGCGCAACTAACCAGGCTGTTACTAAAGAACAAGCCTATCAATCTTGGAATGTGGATAATAGAGATGCTGACTACCCTAGATTGTTGTTGAGTACAGCAGCAACGGCTAGCACTAATATTTATGCAAGTTCTTTTTGGCTGCAAGATTTGTCTTATGTAAGATTAAAGAATGTGCAGATGGGTTATTCTTTCAGAAATGGAATAATTCAAAAATTAGGAGTAGGTAAAATAAGAGCTTATGTTTCGGCTGATAACTTATTAACTATTACAAGTTTTAAAGGTTTAGATCCTGAAAAAAACACCTACGCAAACGATTCTTATCCGATTACAAAAACATTTGTTTTTGGACTTAATTTTGATTTTTAACGAAAGATAGTCATGAATAAAAAAATATTATATATAGTACTTTCTTTGGTGTCAGTTTCTGCAATACTAGGCTGCCGAAAAGATTTACTAAATCAGAACCCGACCGAGGCACCAGGTGTTAACACTTTTTGGTTAAGTGAAAGCGATGCCTTAACTGCATTGATGGGTAATTATTCTGTCTTTAGACCAATTTTTGATAGAGATTACCATTTTGATGGTTACGGTGAGTTTTTAAGAGTTTGGAATGTCGGTGTAGCTCCAGTTAAGGTTGCAGCAAATACACAAAGTAATTATGGAGGTGGTGCAGAGTCTACTTATACAGCATTGTATGGCTCTATCATTAACTCTAATTACGTGATAGAAAATGTAACTAACAGATTGTTGCCAAATGCAAAGACAGAAGCCTCTAAGCAAAATTTAGAGGCTATTATAGGCGAAGCTAAATTGCTAAGAGGTATTGCTTACTTTAGGTTAATTTCTTTATGGGGCGATGTGCCTTATATCTCTAAAGCAGTTAGAGCACCAATAGAGGTTGATACTATATCTAGGCTCTCTATTGCCAAAGTAAAAGACTCTATCTATGCCGATTTTACTTATGCAGCAGAAAAATTGCCAAATAAAGGGTCTGCAATTGGTCGTGCTGGTAAACCTGCAGCTTTAGGCTTTAGAGGTAAATTACAGTTGTTTTGGGGTTCGTGGAAAAAGCACGGTTGGCCAGAAGTAGAAGGTTTTCAACAGTCTGCAAGCGAGGCCAAAACTGCATTTGAAGGTGCTGCCGCTGATTTTAAAAGGGTGATTACTGATTTTGGTTTAAACTTATTTAGAAATGGTGCGCCAGGTGAATGGGGTGAAATGGGAAAGGCCGATGTGTTGCCAAATTATTACTACATGTTTATACCGTCAACGGGTAATCCAAATGTTGAAGGTGAAATGTTAATGGTGCTTACTCATGGTGGTGTAGCTACCAACCAAAGTGAAGAGTATATGCGTGTTTGGACTGGTCCATTGGTTGGCTTGGGTCAAAATCAAGTAGTACCAAGATATGAAATAGCTGATAGGTATCAGTCTACTGTAACTGGTGACTTTTTGCCCAAAATGATACAAATGAATCCTTCTACCAATAGTACGGCTAGAACAACACCAAATTCATCTGTAAATCCAGATTCGTATAAAGACAGAGATTACAGAATGAAAGCTACGCTTCTTTGGGATTACGAAAAAATAATGGGTTTGGGTACGACAGAGTTGACCAATTATGTGCCCTTTATTTATAATACTTGGGGTGCCAACGTAGTAATAGATGGTGTAAGTTATACTACTTTTACCGATAATACCACTAACCAATCTGGCTTACAATCTAGAAAGTTCGTGCGTAATTATGGAGGTTTAAGCAGAAGTAATGGAGATTATAACTGGCCATTATTGCGCTTGGCAGATGTTTTCTTGATGTACGCCGAAGCAACTAACGAAGTAAGTGGTCCGCAAACAGACGCTATTGCATTAGTAAACAGGGTGAGGGCGAGAGGTAAATTGCCTGCGCTAGCTGCATCTAAAACCGCATCGCCACAGGCATTTTTTGACGCAATTGAACAAGAAAGAATTGTAGAATTGTTTGGCGAAGGACAACGATCGTTTGATTTAAGAAGATGGAGAAAAATAGAAGAGGTATTTGGACCTCCTATGGGGCCTGGTAAATGGTTTCAAGATAGTTGGGGGATTAACAGACAGCAAGCGTTCTTTAATATGAATGAGTTAGTTTACCAAAGATGTTATGTTTTTCAAATACCAGAATCGGAAAGATTGAGAAACAAAAATCTTACGCAAAATATACCTTGGAGATAACCTAATAAATAATTTAAAAAGATGAAAAGAATATTGTTCTCTCAATTGATATTGCTACTGTTTGTTGTGGTTTCTTGTAAAAAAGATTATCCAATGGATGATGATGGACTCTTGATTACCAATAGGTCGGATTGCTATGTGAGTAGTTTTCAGTTATTAGGGTCCGATTTCCAATCGGTCACAACGAAGGCGCCTGCCGTTGATACTACAGCGCAAACTGTTAATGTGGAAGTATTGTTTGGTACAGATCTAAAAAATTTATACCCTCAGTTTACTTTGGTAGCAGATGCAGTATTAGATCCAAAAATTATAGGAAAAGTAGATTTTTCAGACTTGTCTAAACCTAAAGAATGGACAGTGGTTTCTGGAAATAGAAAAGTTAGAAAAACCTATAAAGTAATTTTAACTGTAAAACCATAAGCTAAGCAACATGAAAAATATAAAATACAACATATATGTGTTGTTGTTAGCGTTTGTTTCGCTAATTACCGCATGTAAAGATGAGGAATTTCAAATTCCAACTCCATCAGATAAACTTCAGAACGATTTAATAAAGCGTACTTTAGGCCCTAGTATTGTTGGCGGTACCATAGAGTTTGCTTATGCGGCCGCTATTATTCCCGAAAAAGGAAAATTAGTATCTATGGCTGTAGAAGCAAGTATTGCCGGCGCTACGGGAACTTACTTAGATAATAAATCGTATACCACAGCTAGTAACGGTGCTGATGTGGGCATGGCTTATGGCGATCCTTCAGTTACTTCTGGAAAAAATACCGAAGTAGTTTTTAATAAAGATGCTTCGGCATTAACCCTGCGTTATTTCTATAAAATTCCGGAAGAAGCACGTGGCAAAACCGTAACCTTTACCTTTTCTGCAAAAGCAAGTAATGGTGAAACAATTACTTATAAGGCGGGGCCTTACGAAATAAGAAAAATGGATATGGCTTTGGATCTGGTAGCTACCGATGCTACAACTTGTTATATCTCTATTGCTGATATGAAAGTTTATGATGCTACATTTGCTGCCGCAAATCCAGATAAAATAGATTTAATATATCTTTATAGAGCCCCTACTAACTATCTTCATTCGTTAGTTGCGCCAACAGCCGATGCCGCTTATTTACCCTCGTTTACAATGCCAGCTGCTTTAAAAAACAAAACTAAAATAGTTAAAGCATTTACTGTACGCGATCAACAATTAGCAAGAACACAGTATGCTGTTTTTGTAGATGATATAGATTTATCAACTAAAGATTTTACTGATGCACCAGATTTTGCTATTAATCTAAAAGCGGAAGCTGGGGTTTGGGTGCAAACTGCCAATGGTAAGTACAATGCTTATGTTTACGTAAATTCGGTTGTACCTGCTACAAAAAAAATGACTGTTAGTTTAAAACGATTAACCATTAAATAATTATTTGCTTTTCCATTTATAAGAGATGAAGTTCCCGTTAATTAAGTGCTTTTTAGTTTCATTGCTACTGTTATTGGTTTTTCAGTTTTCATTTGGGCAACATGCCGAAACAAGTAGAACAGAAATTCCAATGTCAAAATTTAAAATCAACAAAAAAGTAGTAAATGATACTTTTAATGGTAAGAAGGGATTTCATCTGAATGAAAATGTTTCAAGAACAAACTTGGATTCTATTGCAGTAGCAGATATAGAAGTTCCTATCTCTGGAGACAAGTATGGAATATTTGTTTTAGAAGCAGAAACAGAGCCTGTAGATCTTGCCCGGTTGAAAAAAGAAGATCAATCGGGTAAGCTAACATTAAAGGCAAAATTCCAAAATGGAACTGATAGACCGACTTATCGGATTGTGTATGATGTGTATAAGGGCGGTTTACAGGAGCTAGGCAAATTTGATATTAAATCTAAAAATCAGAATTTAAAAATTTGGCTACCTGCTAACTTGGTACTTAAGCGCTTGTTTGTAAAAGCTTATAACGCTCCTAAACCTCCAGTAGAGGCCGAACAATATGTGCCTAAGATTGTACCACCAAGTGGACATCCGCGGTTATGGGTAAACCAAGAAACATTGCCAATAATCAGAAAAAGATTGGCTGATACTGCTCATGCAGCTGCTTGGAATACGGTAAAGACTAAAGCTAAATTGCCATATCATTTTGCTTTCAATAAGGATAAAGAGGTTTTTCATAATGAAGATTTAGAAAAGGCGATAGAAACCAAAGCATTCTATTTCTTAATGACGGAAGATAAGGAGGTAGGGAAAGAGGCTGTGCAGTTAGCGCTAGATTATCTTTCTGTATTAGAGTTTGGCAACATTTCTTATGGTGATATTACAAGAGAAGTGGGCAGGGCAATTTATACCACTTCGTTGGTTTATGATTGGTGTTATCCAATCATGAATGCTGAAAACAGAAAACAACTTAGGAAAGATCTAATGCGCTTGGCTACCGATATGGAGATGGGCTGGCCGCCGTTCCACGGAATAGAAAGTGTAGTGAATGGTCACGGAAACGAAGCGCAGATCTGTAGGGATTTTCTATCTATGAGTATCGCAATTTACGATGAAGATCCACAGCCGTATAAGTATGTTTCTTATTGGGTGTTAGATAAGCTGGTGCCTTTAAGAAAATTTGAGTATCAATCGCCAAGACATAACCAGGGTGTAGATTATGGTGGTTACAGATTTGGTTGGGAGATGCATGCGGCTTGGTTGTACTATAGAATGCTTGGTTATCCCGTTTTCGATGATAACATTAAAAATCTGCCCGAATATTGGCTTTACATGCGTACACCCGATGGCAAAATGCTGAGAGATGGAGATATGTTTAATGTAAAGTATAGTGCAAGTGAAAATTTTTATTGGAAAAATCCACAAACCATGCTTTTGTGCTATGCGTATTCCGGCAATAGAATAATTAAAGGAGAATTTGTTAAGCAGGGTGGCTTAAAAGATAATCCAGTGCTGTTTTTGTTGTTGGATGATCCTGCCCTCAAACCAGATTTCGATTTAAATCAGTTGCCACTTACTAAGGATTTTGGACCTGTTTTAAATAGCATGATTGCAAGATCTGGTTGGGAAGAAAATAAAAACAGTGGCAACGTAATTGTAGAGTTAAAAGGCGGCGGTTTCCATTTTGGTAACCATCAGCACGCAGATGTAGGTGCTTTACAGATTTATCACAGGGGCATACAGGTTGGAGATTTGGGCTTGTATCTGTCATATGGTTCTCCTTACGATTTTAATTTCAACAAAAGGTCAGTGTCCCATAGCATGATGTTGGTTAGAGATCCAAAGGAGCCTTTGTTGTTTAGGACAAAGACTAATGATGGAGGTACGAGATTTAGTCAGCGATTTCCTCGTACAGTTAAAGAGGTGTTGACTGACCCTTGGTTTCAAACCGGATTTGTAAGATCGTCAGCTGTAGGTTCAGATCCTATAAAACCTTCATTTAGCTATTTTAATGTAGATATAACCACGGCTTATTCAGAAAAAGTAGAGGCCTATACTAAAAGTATGCTGTTCTTGAACTTGAAAAGAACTGACGTCCCAGCTGTAATGGTATTATTGGATAGAATGGTTTCGAAAAGTCCGGAAATGAAAAAGTATTGGCAAATTAATACAATAAGGAAGCCTATGTATGAGGATGGGAAATTCATTCTAAGCAATTCATTTGCTGGTGAGGAAGCGATAACCTACGTGAATATGATTAAGCCAAATTTGGCCGATCGAAATTATGAAGTGCTGTCGGGAGATTCTTCAACTAGGGTTTTCGAAGATCTTTATACGGTAAAATCTCCTTGGCCAGAAGCCAAAGGTTCTAGGATAATGGTATCACCTAAAGTGGATAACAAACTTTCTGAATTCGCTACTATTTTTCAAATGACAGAAAAGGGAGTGAAGGAACTTCCAATTGAAGTACAAGAAAAGGCGAATTATTTTTCTTTGAAAGTCGCTGATAAAATTATAATTCTAGCAAAATCTAATATTTTCTTAACTGAAGAAATTGAGATTAATGTACCCGCTGGTAAGTCTTACGAGGTAATCTGTGTAGGATTGGCTCCTGGTTTCTGGGGAGTGAAAAAAATAGATACTGGGGATGTAAAAAGTGAAAATGTTTTAAAGGGCCATAACTCGTTATCATGGAATGCAGATCAAGGTATTTACAGATTGGTTCCTGAAAGAATGAATTAAGATTGTAGTTTACTTTGAAAATTAAATTGTATTCTTATTTTTGGTTAAAAATGTATGCAGAATGAAGGAAGATTCGTTAGCCTATAAGGTGTATGTGGAGGTTAGAAAGAAAATACTTTCTAGCCAGTTAACGGGAGGCGCTCGTTTGGTTGAGAATTTTTGGGCTGAGAAAATGTCGGTGAGCCGTGTGGCTGTTAGAGAGGCCTTTATGCGGTTGGCCGGCGAAAGTCTGGTAGAATTTGGCAGTAAGGGTGGTTGCTTCGTAAAGAGCATGACCATAGATGACGTTAAAGAAATACGTGAGCTTAGGGAGATATTAGAAATTGGTGCGTTAAAAATCCTTTTCGCAAAAAAAAATAAAGAGGTTTTGAAGGAGCTGCAATTAATTTGTGACGACTTTTCTGCTATGGTAGAAAAAGGATATTACGGTGGTGCCTGTGAAGCAGATGTAAAGTTTCATGAAAAAATGATTGAAAGTACGGAAAATGCTAGGCTGATATTGATGTACAAAAACAGTAATATTCCTTTGTTTCATATGAGACTGGGTGCGGTAATGGATCAAATGGAGGATTATCAAGATACGGATAAAGAGCATCGTGCGATAGTAGAAGGTTTGGCTAAAGACGATTGGGAGTTGTCGTATTCGTCCTTGGTTCGCCATCTCTATAGAGGAGAGCAAGAGGCCTTAGAGTTAGTTTAATAAACTAAGTTTTATCGCTAAAGTTTTGGAAATTAAACAGTAAAACTGATGCTGAAATGAATTCAGTATGATGGAGTGTTTATTTTTCGTCACCCTGAATTTATTTCAGGGTCAGTAATACATTCAAATTTTATAACAAAAAAAGAGGGATTGCTTAAATAATTCCTCTTTTTTTTGTTGGGTGTTGAAGCAGGGTTCCTTTTTCTGCTTCAGTAATAAATAGTCCTTTTTTGCCAGAAGGGTCTAAAGCACAGTTTGTTGGGTTGTAGCCTAAAGTATCAACTTCTTCTTTTATTGTGCCCGTTTTATCCCACACTTTTACTTTCCCAGACCCGTAAACAGCTGCATATAGATTGCCTTCTTCATCAAAAGCAATGCCGTCTGGCCCTACCGTTCCACCTGTCTCCGTAAATAAGGTTTTGTTGTTTAATAGATTGCTGTCGGCATTCCAGTCGAACCTCCAGATTTTTTTTGTTCCGGTTTCCGCCACGAATAACTGAGTTTGTTCTTCGTTTAGTGCCAGTCCGTTAGGATAAAACATTCCTTTAAAGATCTTTAATAGTTGTTTATCTGGGGTTAAGCAGCAGATATAGCCCGTATTGTCTTCCAAACTGTCGCCGGGACAGGTAAACAAGAGGTTTCCTTTTCTGTCAAAAGCCAAATCGTTCGGCATTTTAAGTGCTTGATTTTCAAAATAACCAACTATTGTTGAAGTGGTTTGTGAAATTGGATCGAAGGTTCTGATGCTATTTTGCTTTGAATCGCAAAACCAAACTAAATTATTCGCATCTATGGCTATTCCATTAGGTGCTCCATCTACTTTAAATCTTTTGCTTATACCATTCTTTATGTATATGAGATTTCCGGCTTCTTTTTCCACTAGCCAGATGTCACCATTCTTATCAAAACAAGGTCCTTCTGGGAAATTTATCTGATCTAAAATTACGTTCATGAAAAAAAATATTTTTTTATTTAAATGTATACATAAAAATTGTAATTTAGTATACAATAATAATCAATTATGGGATACATGTTTTTATGGCTGTGTTCTTCAAAATTAGTTTACATAATAATAACAACGAATAACGTTTTATGCAAGAGAATTTAAAATCTGCAGCCATTTTGCAGAATAATGAACAGTGGATACCTGGAGGGGTGGTTTCTTTAAATAGAAAGACTGAACCTAATATTTGTTTTGTAAAAGGGCAGGGTAGTCGAGTGGTAGATGCAGATGGAAAAGAATATATCGATTATCAAGCAGGTTTTGCAGCTTCTTTTTTCGGGCATAATGATAATGATATCAATGATGCTGTAAAACGTACACTTTCGGAAAATCAAGTACTGATGGGAGCGGGGCCAACCTTGCTAGAAGGGGCCTTTGCAAAGATGTTTTGCGAAAGTGTTCCAAGTGCAGAAAGTATACAGATTACCACTACAGGTTCTGAAGCTACCTATCATGCCATTAGAATAGCTAGGGCAGTAACCAAACGTAATCATATTATTGTAATGCAGGGTGGCTACAACGGCTGGCACAATGATGTGGCTTGTAATGTAATTAGCAGATTAGAAGATGTTGGTGGTTATGTAAGCCCTGGAGAATACCCTTTTGACTCTCTAAGTGCGGGTGTGCCAAAAGCACACAGCGATTTAATTCATGTAGTGAATTACAATGATTTAGATAGTATCAAATATGTGTTGGGAAAATATCAGGTAGCGTGTATTCTTTTAGAACCGCTTTTGCAGAATATCGGTATAGTTAAACCACAAGCTGGTTATTTAGAGGGCTTACGCGAGTTGTCTGATCAAAATGGTTGTTTGCTAATTTTTGATGAAGTAAAAACAGGTTTCAGACATGCTTTAGGTGGTTATCAATCTATCTGTGGTGTAACACCAGATTTATCTACTTTCGGTAAGGCTGTGGCAAACGGATATCCCTTAGGCGTGATTGCAGGCAAGAAAAAATACATGGATTACTTTGTGCATCCTGATAAGGAAAACAGGGTTTTAATTGCGGGAACTTACAATGCGTTTCCTTTAACAACAGCTGCGGCGATAGCCACTTTGGAGAAATTAAAATCGCCTGTGCATAAGGTATATGAACATGTAGAGAAGCTAGGTGCTGCTTTAGAGAAAGGTTATCAGGAAATATTTTCTAAATTAGACAGGCCAGTGTATGTGGCAAGACAGGGATCTGCCTTTTGCGTGTATTTTATGGATCACGAGCCCGTAAACTTTCATGATGTATTGTTAAACCATGATTTTGATTTCGACTCTCGTTATCGTAAGCAGTTG
Organism: Flavobacteriaceae bacterium PS02338; assembly: GCA_029959615.1. Lineage (GTDB taxonomy): Bacteria > Bacteroidota > Bacteroidia > Sphingobacteriales > Sphingobacteriaceae > Pedobacter. The sequence continues at coordinate 351,550 of JASCOD010000004.1, forward strand.
ATTAAAGGAGGTGTATACAATTTCCCAGCTCCTATAAAACAAGGAAGTATCTCTTTTGCGCATACTGTACAAGATATTGAGAAAACTTTAGAGGTAACAGAACAGGTTTTAAAACAAATATAATTGAGTTCTGACCATTAAAAATAAAATTATAAACAGATGAAGATTACTGCGATTGAAACTTACGTGTGTAACGCACGTATGAGGAATTGGATTTTTGTTAAGGTAGTAACCGATCAGCCAGGTTTATGGGGTTGGGGAGAAGCTACGCTAGAGTGGCATACCAAAAGCGTGGTAGGTGCTATTGAAGATATTTCTCAACTATTGGTAGGTGAAGATCCTCGAAGAGTAGAATATTTATGGCAAATGATGTACCGCCAGCATTTTTGGCATGGAAACGGTATTGTGCGTGGTACCGCCATTAGCGGTATCGATATTGCCCTTTGGGATATTGTAGGAAAGATCCATAACGTACCATGTCATGAACTTTGGGGTGGAAGAGTAAGAGATTATATCCGTTTATACTGTCATCTAGGTGGTGGTAAAATGGAAGATTTTTATGAAACTGCTCCTGGTGATGCTTCGCGTTTTGGCGAATTAGCTCAAAAAGCAGTAGAAGATGGTTTTACGGCCTTCAAATCAATGGCGGTACCAGAAACAATGCCATTAGAAGGTTTACGCCCAGTTAAATATGCAGAAGCTTGTGTAGCTGCAATGAGAGATGCCGTTGGCGACGATATTGATATCATGGTAGATTGCCATGCTCGCCCTAGCCCTAGAATGGGCATGCTGTTTGCTAAAGCCTTGGAGCCTTATGGCCTATACTTTTTCGAAGAGCCTTGCTGGCCAGAAACCATGGAAGATATTGCGTTGATTCAACGTGCAGTACAAACGCCAATTGCTTCTGGTGAGCGTTTGGTTGGCGTGCATGCATTTAGGGAGTTGCTGGAAAAACGTGCCGTAAGTGTAATTCAGCCAGATATTACTCACTGTGGAGGTTTAAGTGAAGCTCGTAAAATTGGAGCATTAGCCGAAGCTTATAGGGTTTCCATGGCACCACATAATCCACAGGGTCCAGTAAGTACAGCAGCTTCTATCGAGTTGGGTTTTGCTACACCTTCTTACATTATTTGCGAAAGTGTACATAAAGATGTAGAATGGAGAGAAGATGTAGTTTCTGAAGGATTTACCGTACAAAAAGAAGGCAGAATTGTATTGCCTAATGGCCGACCAGGATTAGGTATCGAGATCAATGAAGAGGAAGTTAAAAAACACCCTTTTCAGCAAGAAGTTTTACAGAGAACATTTTATAAAGATGGTAGCATAGGCGACTGGTAAGTATAAAATATGCAGGAATTGAAAGATAAAATAGTTGTCATTAGTGGTGCATTAGGCGATATTGGTTTGGCCATAGCAACTGCCTATTTGAAAGAGCAAGCAATTGTGGTGTTAAGTGATATCGTACCGTTAGATGAAGCCGAAGATAAGCTAATTCAATTGAAGGATGCAGGGGGTCGCTTCGAATACAAATGTCTAAACGTTTCTGACCATAAGGAAGTAGAAGTTTTTATCAATGAAGTAGAAGCTAAATATGGTAAAATAGACCATTGTGTTGCTAATGCCGCACGTGTAACCATTAAAGACTTTAAAACTTTAAGCCCTGAAGAATGGTCGCTAGAAATGCGTGTAAACGTAGATGGCGCTTTCTATTTTGCCAATTTTGCTGCCAAAAGCATGGTAGAAAAGGAGGTTAAAGGAAGCATTGTCTTCTTGGGAAGTTGGGCTGCGCATGCTGTGCATCAAAACTTGCCTGCTTACAGTGTTTCTAAATCCGCTGTGCGTATGATTAACCAAACTATGGCGCTAGAATATGCCGCAAATGGCATTAGAGTTAACGAAATTGCTCCTGGGTACGTAAATGCGGGTTTAAGTAAAACCGTATGGAGCGAATTGCCAGAACAAAAATCAGTGGCTCAAAGTAAAGTTCCTTTGGGTAAAATTATGGAAGCTGAAGAGGTAGCAGCGCAAGTGTTGTGGTTAAATTCCAGTCAATGCCAGCATGTAACAGGTTCTACTTTTTTAATGGATGGTGGCCTCTCGCTGCTTAGACCTTAATCTATCGAAATTCATATGGCTACTATATCCCCAAAATCTATTACTGCTTTGAAATTTCAAATTGTAGAGGCAGATATCACACCACCAAAAGGAATTTATTCAAGAAATTGGGGAGCTGCTAAATTTGATGTCGCTTTGGGGCTGCACAAGCCTTTAATCATGTCGTGTTTAGTTACACAGGGGGATGATGGAACTTTAGGAGCCATTATCGCTGCCGATTTAGGCTGGTGGAAGAATAATGACGATGAGCGTGATTTAAGAACTGCCATCATTGAAAAATGTGGATTAAAAGAACAACAACTGTTGTTCTGTTTATCCCATACTCACGCTGGCCCTAGCATTTGTGCTAACGATAAAGATCAAAATGGTGGAGAATATATTATTCCATACTTGGAATTTTTAAAAAATACCGCCACTGATAGTGTCAATCAAGCTAAAGAAAATCTGATTGATGGATTTCTCTCTTGGGAGTACGGTTGTTGCGATTTGGCTACCAAAAGAGATTTAAACCTCAACGGAGAATACTTAATAGGCTACGATCCATCCGAAATTGCAGACCAGACACTTTTGGTGGGAAAATTGAATGATGCAGATGGAAAGTTGAAAGCAGTGATTTGTAATTACGCTTGTCATCCAACCACATTTGCTCATGAGAATACGCTCATTTCTCCTGATTACGTGGGGGCAATGCGTGAACTGATAGCCGAAAAATTAATTGTACCGACTGTTTTCTTGCAAGGGGCATCGGGAGATTTAGCGCCTAAAAAGCAATACGTTAAAGATCCAGAAATAGTAGATGCCAACGGAAGAAAATTAGGTTATGCTATTTTAGCGACTTTAGAAAATGCTTCTCCAATCGGTAAAGAATGGAGATTTGATTACGCTTTGCAATCGGGAGCCCCTTTGGCTATTTATGCTGAGAAGGAAATAAGACCCAGTCAAATTTTTAAACAGCTGAAGTTCGAAGTCAGAATTCCCTACAAGAAACTGGACTCTGTTGAGAAAATAGAAGAGGAGTTTAATGCGTGTGAAGATAGGGTGATGAAAGATCGTTTGTGGCGCAAATTAAATACCCGTAAATCAATCGGAGCTCAAACTCATGCAGTGTTGCCCGTATGGATTTGGCAATTTGGTGAAGCCTTTATCGTAGCGCAAGCAAATGAGGTTTACGCAATAGGACAGGAGCTAATTAGAGCGCATTTTAAAGATAGGCCTATCGCTTTTGTGAACATCGCCAACGGCTATTTGGGCTACTTGCCTCCAAAAGATTTATACGGAAAAGATATTTATGCTGTATGGCAAACGCCATTTGAAAAAGGTGGATTAGAGTTGTTAATTGCAGAGGTGATTACCCGGATAGAACAGCTGATAGCAACATCATAACACAACCAAAACCTACTAACCAAACAACCAAAAATGAAACTAGAATTAATTGATATCGCAATTTTTACCATTTATATTGTGGGAATTGTTGCGTTGGGCTTATATGCTTCCAAGCAGAGTTCCAAGTCAAAAAGAGATTATTTCCTAGCGGGAGATAAATTGCCGTGGTGGATGATTGGTGGAAGTATCATCGCTGCGAATATCAGTAGCCACCATTTGGTAGGCGCAATGGGAGCGGCTTACAGTAGAGGGTTCGTAGCTATTACTTTAGAATGGGGAGCGATACTGATCGGTTTTAACGCTTTGCTATGGATCTTCCTGCCCTTTTACATCAGAAATGGATTTTATACCGTTCCTGAGTACTTAGAAAAACGTTTCGGAACATCTACAAGGGTGCTGTATGCTATTTTAATTCTGTTTACTTACATTTTCGTGGAGATTGGCGCAGTGCTCTATTTAGGTGGTTTAACACTTCATGCACTTTTTGATATTCCGATTTTCTATAGTATTATTGGTATGGCGCTGTTAACAGGCTTATACACCATTTTAGGAGGTTTAAAAGCAGTAATTTGGACAGAAATGGTGCAGCTAGTGATATTGGTTTTAGGAGGTTTGGTGCTCACTTTTGCCACTATCGATAAAGCAGGAGGTTTTGGAGCTATCGTAGAATCTTCAAAGGATTGGAAAATGTTCTATCCAGCTAACGATCCAGATTTTCCATGGACCATGTATTTAGGAGGGTTGTTATGTATCAGTGTATTTTACTGTGCAACCAACCAGTTTATTGTACAACGAGTGTTGGCGGCAAAAAATGAATGGCATGGGCGTATGGGCGTTATCTTTGGAGATTACCTGAAGTTTTTGGTGCCGTTAATCATCACTATCCCAGCTTTGGTTGCACCAGCATTTTTACCAGCTTTAGAGCAGCCAGATTTACTTTTCTCTACGCTGGTTAAAACTTTATTGCCAAGCGGATTGATCGGTTTGGTAATGGCGGGGCTGATATCCGCAATCATGTCGCACATTTCTGGAGCAATCAATTCTTGCACTACTATTTTAACGGTAGATGTTTACAGCGAGTATATCAATAAAAATGCAACAGACCAGCAGGCCATACGCTTTGGTAAAAGATCTGGTGTTGCGATCATCTTTTTCGGTATTTGTAGCGCCGTATTGCTGCTAAGTTATTCAGATAAGCCTATTTTTCTTTACTTAATGAATTTGTATGGCTTGTTTACCCCAGGTATTGCCACCATGTTCTTAATGGGCGTTTTCTGGAAAAAAACAAAATCACAAGGGGCTTTGGCAGCAGGTATTTTAACCATTCCGCTTTCTTTAGCAATGGAATTTGCTTTTCCCGATATGCCTTTCTTTAATCGTACCGGAATTGTATTTTGGACCTGTATGGTAGTTTGTGCTGTGGTAAGTTTACTGTTTAAACCAAAAGAGGGACTTCAATTGGATAATCTGGTTATCAATTATGGGAAAGGAAATGGTTCATTAGGCAGTTTATCCTCATCTTATAAAGGATTGAGAAACCCAACCTTATGGTGGGCTATTATTACGGCTGCGGTTCTGTATTTTTACGTCAAATATTTTTAGCAGTTATGGTGGAGCTTTCTCAAGAAATTAAACATTTATCGAAGACGTTATATGAAGATGTAGTAGCTTATAGAAGGCATTTGCATCAAAATCCGGAATTGTCTTTTCAAGAATATGAGACTTCGGTCTATATCAAAAAGCAACTCCAACTATTAGGTATTCCTTGCGAAGAGGTTGCTGTTACTGGTGTTGTAGGAGTAATAGAGGGGAAAAAACAAGGTCTACATAAAACGATCGTTTTAAGGGCCGATATTGATGCGCTACCAATTAAGGAAGAGAACGAAACTACATTTGTTTCGCAAACAGAAGGCGTAATGCATGCCTGTGGTCATGATTTTCATACGGCAAATTTATTAGGTGTTGCACGAATACTTCAGCAATTAACATATGCCTTTTCGGGTAAAGTTTTACTATTGTTTCAACCTGCTGAAGAAAGAGTTCCAGGTGGTGCAAAAGCGGTAATAGCCTCTGGAATTTTAGAGAAATTAGGTGGTACAGTTTCTGCAGTGCTCGGTCTTCATGTGAGTCCTCGGTTAGATACTGGGCAAATTGGGCTTTGTGCTGGTCGTTTTATGGCGTCGGCAGATGAATTTTACCTAAAAATAAATGGAAGCGGTGGGCATGCTGCAGAACCAAATAGGGCGGTAGACCCCATCATGGTGGCAGCTCAGCTATTAACTACCTTACAACAAGTAGTGAGTAGAAAAGCGAATCCATTAATGCCGAGCGTACTTACTTTCGGAAAAATTATAGGCAATGGGGCCGCTAATGTAATTCCAGACTATGTTTGGTTAGAAGGAACTTTTAGAACCATGGATGAAGCTTGGCGTGAGCAAGCGTTAAAGTATGTTGAAGAAATTGTGGATAGTACCGTAAAAGTGTTAGGTGCCACTGCCGAACTGGAAATCAAGCACGGTTATCCAATGCTCATCAATGATATTCCCTTAAGCCGATATTTTAAAACCTTAATGATTAATCATTTTGGGACAGCACATTTCGAAGATGTTCCACAATGGATGGCCGCAGAAGATTTTGCTTATTATTCGCACAAGTATCCTTCTGTATTCTTTTTAGTAGGGATAAAAAATGAGCAGCAAAGAACGCAATACGGACTTCATAATGCCAAGTTCGATTTGGATGAACAAGCTTTCTTAACTTCCATGCAAGCCACTACCGTAGCCTGTATTAATTTTTTAGAGGAATTAAATGGATAGAAGAAAGTTTGTGGCTGCTGCAGGAACGCTAGGTTTAGCTTCCATGGTTTATGGAACTGAAAGTCTCGCTTTACCAATTTCAAAAAAGAGAATTGGGATAGTTGGTCTTGATTCGTCGCATGCCATCGCTTTTACCAAAGAACTCAATGCCAATACTGCCAATGATAGTTACAAAGGTTATCAGGTGGTAGCGGCCTATCCAATGGGAAGCCCGAGTATTCCTTTAAATGCAGAAAGAATACCCAGATTTACCGAAGATATCAAGAAACTAGGTGTCGAAATTGTAACTAGCTTAGAAAAATTATTGAAAAACGTAGATTTCGTGCTGCTAGAAACAAACGATGGCAATAAACACTTAGCGCAGGCAGAGATCATCCTTAAAGCCAAAAAACCACTATTTATTGATAAGCCCATTGCCAACAGCTATGAAGAAGCTGCCAAAATATTTGAATTGGCAGATCGATATAAAACACCAGTGTTCTCTACCAGCTCGTTGCGATATCTATCCGGCTTAGAAGAAATAGATAAGAAAACGGTTTTAGGAGCCGATGTCTATTCGCCAGCTTATACCGAGCCTTCGCATAAAGATTTGTATTGGTATGGCATACATGGCGTAGAGATATTGTTCACTTTGCTCGGACCTAATTGCATCAGTGTACAAACACAGCACACCGCCGATGTCGATATTTACACTGGCCAATGGGAAGGAGGAAAGGTAGGTACCTTAAGAGGAATTAGAAAAGGAGCAGACGGTTTTGGTGGAACAGTGTTTACGCAAGATAAAATTGTGCAATTGGGAGCTTTTCAAGGGTACAATCCATTGTTGAAACAAATTATTTCCTTTTTCGAAACAGGTTTGGTTCCTGTAAAAAAGGAAGACACTTTAGCTATCTGTAAATTTATAGATGCCGCCTATCAAAGTAAAATAGACGGAGGTGTCAAAACACGCTTAAACAATTAGAAACTTTTTAATTTCTAATTTGAAAAATACACGTCATGCTGAATTTATTTCAGCATCAGCTAAACAGACCCTGAAACAAGTTCAGGGTGACGGCAAGTAAATAGTTAGACTAAAATTTAAACTATTAAAATAAAAGATATTTATTAATCAGCTAGCGATGAGCTAGTTTTTATAAACATAACACATGAAATTAATTCGTCACGGAAATTTAGGGAAAGAAAAAATAGGTGTTCAAATAGACGCCAAAAACTATGATCTGTCTTCTTTTGGAGAAGACTATAATGAGCAGTTTTTTGAAAATAACGGGATTGAACGCTTAACCAATTACATCAACGAGAACAAAGATCAGTTAAAAGAGATTGCAGCAGATAGTAGGATAGGTGCTCCAATTGCACGCCCATCTAAGATTGTTTGTATTGGTTTAAATTATTTAGATCATGCCAATGAAACAGGTGCGGCGATCCCAAAAGAACCTATTATTTTCTTTAAGTCAACTACTTCTGTGGTTGGTCCCTTTGATGACATCATGATCCCTCAAGATTCAGAGAAAACCGATTGGGAAGTAGAATTTGGTGTGGTAATTGGTAAAACAGCAAGATATGTGGAAGAGGCAGATGCGACGGATCATATTGCAGGCTATGTGCTGATCAATGATGTTTCCGAGCGTGAGTTCCAATTAGAAAGAGGCGGTACTTGGGATAAAGGAAAAGGTTGTGATACTTTTGCGCCAATGGGGCCATACTTGGTAACTAAAGATGAAATGTCAGATATTTCAAACGTAGGTTTATGGCTTTCTGTTAATGGCGAAAAGTTTCAAAATGGCAATACCAAAAACTTGATCTTTTCCGTTCCCCAATTGATTGCCTACGTATCCAAATTCATGACTTTGCTGCCAGGAGATGTCATATCAACTGGTACGCCAGCTGGAGTAGGTTTAGGTTTTAAACCGCCAATTTACCTCAAAGTAGGCGATGTAGTAGAACTAGGTGCCGACGGGTTAGGAGTATCTAAACAAAACGTGGTAGCGTTTAAGCTATAAATTGCCTATAAGATCATTCTGTAGTGTATTGCTATCTTAAAATAATAATTCACGATAAATATTGGATGGTTTCAATCCGGTAGACTGTCCAATATTTATTAGTTAACGTGATTTCGTGAAAATAACTTGATTTGTAGGCTTGTCGATAATAGTAAAATTCCCCCGTTTTGCCCAAAACAGACCTTGGCTGGTGCGATCTTCATTAATTAGCCAAAGTAATTACCTTAAAGCCTTGATTTAGGCCCAAAATAGAACTTTCTTAACCCGGACTTAATTGTCTAACCGCGTTTATGTTGCTCCTCCCGTTTTTCAAAATACCTCACAATGGTTAAACCTGCGAAATAACGCTCTACAAAATGACGTTTCCATACAATCATTAATGCGGCGAGGGTAAGACAAAGAGTAGCTGCTAAAAACCCCATCACATGGCTGCCAAAGAAGATAGACAATGCAAAAGATAAGGTAATACTAGTAAGAAAGATAACGAACAGCATGCCAATCACAATAGCTGCATTGGTAATTAAATCAGCTAATAGCTGATAGATAGCGAGTACGGTTCTATGTTTCTGGCGCTCCAGTTTTGCTTTTGCATGATCTTTAACACTTCTCCAATAGGTATTCAATATAGTAAGTAATTTTTTCTGCATAGTCTTTAATTGTCTTAAATTAACCCCTATCTAAGAAAAAAAGTTTGTGATAAATTCATATTTATCGAAATTTAGCAGAAATCGAGTGTCTTAACTCCCTACCTTATCACTCAAATATCTTCATGTACTTAGTGTCGTATCATCATTAGGAATACGATCGAAGTAGGGTAGCATTTTTTTTTAATCTAGCTTCCAAAATAGCTTTATGGTTAGGGGCAGATTTGTGGTAATTATTTCTTTGTTTAATCCGAGCCAGCTCAGTTAAAAGTTTTAAATTGAATTTTCAGAAAAGCTCATTATTTTTGGAGATCGGATATTTTTTATTGTCCTTTTAGGTATTTTGCGCTGAAAATTAAATTGTTAATATACGATGCTCTTGGAATTAGGTAAGATATGGCAGTGGCTGCGGGGACCAAAAGACGAATTTAGTTTAGAGAATAGGATACTAAATGCAGGGGGAGTGTTATCTGCACTTACACTTGTATTGTTCACTTGTTATAACCTGTTCGTGGTGGTACTGCCCGAACTGGTATTGCCAACCGTGATAACTTTAATCTATCAGCTTTATCTTTATTACCAATCTAGGTTTGCTAAACGTTTCAAACTCGCCCGTAATGGTTTTACTGTAGGTTGCTATATTTTTTTGGCGGTAAACTATTACTACGGTGCAGGTATCAATGGTCCGGTATTATTTAGCCTTTTTGTCACGCTGATTATCCTTATCTTTATTCAGCCCAAATGGAAATACCTTTATCTGTTGTTACATTGTGCGTTGGTAATTGGTATGCTCAGTTACGAATATCAATATGGCGTAGTGGATATCTACGCAGGAAAGGGCGAGAGGTTTTTCGATATTGCCTGTATCTGTTGCCTCATGTTGCTACTTACTTACCTATTGGTTCATGGCGTTATCAAAAGCTATAACCGTGAACGTGGCTTGGCAATTGCACGGGCGGAGCAACTTTCACTACTCCATCAGCAGAATACAAGGCTTTTTTCTATCATTTCTCACGATTTGCGCACGCCCTTAAATAATATTTCTAGCTATCTGGAACTTATCCGTGGACAATATTTAGACGAGGCAGATCGACAAAAGGTAGAAACGCAATTGTTGGAACTCACTAACAGTACTTCCGATTTTCTTGGCAACCTATTGTCTTGGTCTAAATCGCAGTTTGAAGGTACCAAAGTAAAGTTAGAACGGCTGGAGCTGAATCCAATTGTCAAGGATGTAATTGCAGCCATAAGTCAAATGGCCAGCAAAAAGCAAGTGAACTTTAAGGTAGAGCTAAATGCTGGACAGCTAGTAGCCGATAGGGCAATGCTAACTATTGTGCTGCGTAACCTGGTGTCAAATGCCATTAAGTATAGTCATAAAGGGGGCGATATTGTCATCAGCTCTAGGGAAACTGACGGGCGAATCGAATTGGCTATTCGTGATTTCGGAACGGGCATCTCTGAAGAAAAACAACAGGCTATCCTTTCCGAACAGATGATCAGTTCACCAGGTACTCAGAGCGAATCAGGCGTAGGGCTTGGCTTGGTACTTTGCAATGATTTCGTTAAACTACAAGAAGGTAACATTTGGTTCGAGAGCACGCCAGAAAGTGGTTCCGTATTTTATCTTTCTTTTCCCTTGTGATGAATACGAAGTAGCTCAACCTATTAAAACCGCTGTCTGCTGATAGTTCGTCTTCCTTTCTTCATTATGGCATCCAGAGCACAATACCAGAGTTTTTAAAGCCTGTGCCTAATTTGTTTCGGTAGAGTGCCTGTTCCGATTTTTCATCGGAAGTTAGGGAGGGGTTCAGTTAATCCTGTGTTAAAACCGAAAGGCTATCAATAATTCATGACCTTTTCTTAAACTGTCTCCCGTACTCGATACAGTTTATTCCCACTTCTCGGAAGGATCTTAAAGCGCATTACTATAGGCTGGTGGGCAAGAATTCTATCTCTTTAGTCAGTCCAGGTTTAAAACTACGACCCTGAGAATGTTCGTCTTCCTTTCTTCATTATGCCATCCAGAGCACAATATCATATCTCCTCTCATTTTTAAGGAGAGGGTTAGGGAGAGGTTCTGCTAATCAAGTGTTAAACCATTAGGATGATGGAACAACCCGCTAGGCTATCTCAGTATCATCTCGTCAATATCTTATCTTCCTAGCTAGTCCTACAATTTCAGGAAGGCCGGCACCAAGAAATCTGCCACATTTATAAGTTTTCTACCTATTACATCGTAAGTGTTTAAAGTTGTAGCCCTCTTTAAATGGTGATACGGGGAATAATGGGACTTTTTTTCACATTTTGAGGAATTATGGGTATTCTTCCTAGTTTAGGCCATTGGTTTCGAAAAGCGCCAAAAACAAATAACAGCTCTTAAATATTTAGTTTCAAATACTGAGTCTTTTTTGCTGTGCTTGCAATACCTGTTGTTTTTCTTTTCCATGCGCAAACAAAAAAATAAACAAAAAATAAGCAAAAATGATGAACAAATTCTCTAAAATTACGCTCGGACTAACACTTTTAGCCTCTGTGGCTGTCCATGCCCAAAACGTGGGTATCAACACTTCAAACCCAGATGCATCTGCTGCGCTAGATGTGCAAAGTACCACACAAGGCTTACTAATTCCACGAATGACAAAGACACAACGTGAGTCAATCAACATGGTAAGCGGAGTAAGTAAGCCAGCAACGGGATTAATGGTGTATCAAACAGATAACACTCCTGGATTTTATTTTTATAACGGTACTGCTTGGACTACTTTGAGCAGTGGCGGTCAGCAATTGGCTAACGGCACCGCACCAGGACAAATTTACCTGACTGGAACAACCCCGCCATATGCACCGCAAGCTCCGGTAACTTTATCGGGAGATTTAGCGATCAGTTCAACTGGAGTAGCTACTATTAGTAATACAAATTCTTCGGTATATGCTGCTAAAAAGACCACAAGTCTTAGTTTAGTAACTCAGACTGTTTTCCCTACGGGTTTCCGTGCGGTAAATTTCGTACAAGCCGAAAGAACTATTGGTTCTGCCGTACTCTTTTCAGATACCGATAATACCTATACAATCCCATCTGCTGGCGTTTACCATATAGGCTATTATTTTAAATATGGAACAGGTTTACAAGCTTCTATATTGCCGAACAGTCCAGGTGTGGGTATTGTGCGGACTAGAGCTGGAGTGTCAACAACAATAGACAGCCGTCCGTTTAGTGGTGCTAATCTGTTAGTGCTAAGCTTAACCATCTCCGAGAGTTCTATCAATTCAACATACACTTTCCAAGCTGGAGATAAAATTTCTCTAGGTATTACAGGATCTACCGCACTAACTGATCAATTGTTAGCTTCAAGTGTCGCTCAATTCTTCATCTACAAAGTGTCAAATTAGGCAGGGTATTGGTTTAATCTATCAAAGCCTTAATAAAAAGATCGGTTTCATTTTACAGTAAAATGGAATTTAAAAAGCGAGCTGTGTTTTAACTAAAACCATAATGTTTTTTGAAGCGTAAAATTCGCTTTAACAATTTTTAAAGTGGTGTAGATAGAGGAAAAAATAAAAAAGCATGAAAAAAATATACTATAGCTTATTAGCTGCAACCTTGTGTGTAACGTTTGCACATGCGCAAACGTTACACAATAATGGTGGTACAATATATATCAATACCGGCGGTAAAGTGCATGTTCGTGGCGATTTAACAAATGGTAGTGGTGCCACGCTAAATAACAAGGGCACACTAGAGGTAACCGGTAACTCTACCAATAATGGCGATATCACTGCACCTGCAGGGAGTGCAATTGTCTATGAGGGTTCGGCTCCATTAGTCATCAGCGGATCACAGCCAGTAACGGGAGAAAATGTAATCATTAACAACGCTTCCGGTGTAACGCTAAATACCCCGCTAAAGGTTACTGGTGTTTTAACCTTTACCAATGGAATTATCAATGCAAGCAATCATTCCGTAGTACTGGGTAGTGGCGCCACCGTAACTGGGGCTAGTAACGACAGCCATGTGGTAGGTAGTGTAACCAAGGAAGGTACAGGTGCTTTTACCTATCCCGTTGGAGATGGTACAACGTATCAAAAAGTAACGGTAGATGCCACTGCAAACGCATCGGGCATTAAAGTTACCTATCATGCGGCAAATGCGGGTACAGCAACTTTTTCTACAGGAGGTACAGAAACTGTAGCCTTAACAAAATACAATGTGGGCGAGTACTGGGATATTGTACCAAATAGTACGGCAACTGCCACGGTAACCCTTTTCTGGGATGGAAACAAAGACAGCGATGCCGCACCTTTAGCCAGTCGTAGAGTAGCTCACTTAAGTGGAGGCAATTGGCTCAATGAAGGCGGAACAGCCGTTGGTACGCTTGTTTCGGGAAGCATTACCAGTAACCCGATAAGCACTTTCAGTCCTTTTGCATTAGGAGCTATACCTGATGCACTTCCAGTTAGATTGGGGGTTTTTACAGTTAGGGGAGATGGCAATCGTGCAAAATTAGAGTGGACAACAGCCAGCGAGCTGAACAATAGCCATTTCATTGTAGGTCGTAGTACAGATGCCCAAAATGGATTTGTACAGATAGCCAAAATAGAGGGAAATGGAACCACGGCAACTAGCAGTAAGTATACCACTTACGATTATAAACCTGCCAGCGGTAATAATTATTATAGATTGCTGCAGGTAGACGCTAACGGAATCCAAACGGAACTTGGTATTAGATCCTTAGATTTTTCGCTGGCTAGCTTAAGTCTATCGGCTTACCCTAATCCATCTTCTGCAAGCTTTAAGATAAATAGCGGTGCTGCTGCTGAGGCAATCATCAGTACGGTTACAGGGCAATTAATTAAAAAAGTACAGTTGGTTGCAGGTACCAATTTGGTTAATGCTACAGATTGGCCAGTAGGAATTTATATCCTTAAAACAGCCAACGCTAGCCTCAAACTAGTGAAAGAGTAAATCGTAAAACCAATAGCAAAGCCGTACAAGTTATTCTTGTACGGCTTTTTTTTTATAAGAGCTTACACCCTGTCATCCCATACTCGATACAGGATCTTAAAGCGTATCTTTCTACACCCATTAATTTCCTCTCCTTTTCAAGGAGAGGGTTAGGGAGAGGTTACTAACTTCTTATTTATCAATGATTTTGATCGCTCTTTCAAGCACCTCATCTTTCCCTTTTTTAATACCTGCTATAGTGGGTTTGATAAAAACATCCGGTACTATACCTACACGCTGCGTATCTTTTCCATCCGGATAGTAAACCCCTATGCCCGAAATCGTTGTGCTCAGCCCACCCGGTAGCATAATGCTCGATACATTACCGTCAGCACCTGCCGTAGTACTGCCAACAATGGTCGCATTTTTTACGGCTCTAAAGGCCATCGCTGTATATTCAGAGTTACTTTGCGAGTTTTCGTTCACTAAAACCACCAATTTTCCCTGATATTTATTTTGGTCGCTGGTAATCTTTGTGCCATCCCTAAAAATAAACTCACCCGGGTGATCGGGATTGCCTATGCTAAACTTAACGAAAGCAGTAGGCTCCGATACAAAATAGCTGCCCAATAAAAAGGGAACAAAAGCAGTTGGGTAATTCCGTATATCTATAATGATGCCTTTGGTCTGTTTAAAAAGCTTTTTGATTTCGGGGATGTCCTCCTTATTGATGTTGCCTAGCGTAACATAGCCTATATTGCCATCAAGTATTTGATAACATTTTTGACTTTTGTCTACCTTCCAACGGTACATATTCAAGTTTTTCTTGTCGTAAGTGGGTACCTCGTGCTCTAGCTTTCTTTTGTCAGAAATATAATTAACACGGATGCTTTGACCAGTAGAACGAAGTAGGTTGGCCGACATATCCCTCAACATGACGGTACGGTTAGAAGCCGGATAATAAGGCTTCAAACTGTCGATAAGCGAGCCGACCGTTTTTCCATTGATATGGGTAATGATATCGCCCACCTTTAGCTTAGCCTTTGCTGAAAACTCTGGATTAAAATATGCGCTAACCACCAATTGATCTTCCACAAATTCCGTTTTGAACGGCGCAAAGTTGCTCCCCCATAGTTCGATAATCTTGTCGTTGCCGCCCCAAAGGTTAGCATGGGTATCATTAATCTCTCCAATAAGCTGTAAAGCTGCAAGCTCGTAGGCAAGTTCATCCTTCGCCTCAATAAATTTAGGCAAGTAAGCTTTCAGTACGGTATCCCATTGGTTATCGGTAAGCTGTCTGTTAGGAAAAAAGTATTGGATCATGTTCCAGTAACGGTACAGCGCTAACAGCCTAAAGCCCGCATCTGGGTAGCTAAATTCTTTATAGGCATTTTCATTGGTAAAGTTGGGGTTGCCCACGCCGGGGTGCATAGCGATGTAATATTGTTTACCCTGATGCCTATTGGTATAAATATGTTTTAGCAATTGCTTTAGCGAAGCTGATAAACCGGCATCATCCATCCAGGATAGCGATGGTTTAAGGGCAGCATGAGCAGCAATAGGTTTACAGGTATTGCAGAGCGGTACTTCGCCATAGCTTGTCAACCAAGTAGTTAATATACTATCACGTTGTTGGTTGTTTTTAACTTTAAGATAGCGTGGTAAGAACCTAAAAAGCTCATAGTCCCAATTATAGTTACCCTTGGCAATTGCCGGATGATGGTATTTGAGGAAACCCCATATTTTCCCAAATAACGCTAAGTTTTGGAGTTGGCTTTGGTTTAAGCTAGGGAAACTGATGCCAGAACCCCCGTCGAAAGCCTGATCTGCTTTTGCCGCTAATACTTTATTAGGGTGTATTTTCAGTTTTGGATCATCTAATTCCATCCCGTCTACGGTTATTTTAAGGTCATCTAGCCACATTTTTCCGTGACCCACTAATAAACCGCCCAGCGAAATCTCTTCGGTGTCCTTTGCTTTTAAAGGTAGGGTAATTTCACAGGCCGTCCAGTCGTTGGTTCCTTTAAGGCCGCGGTTGCTCATATTGTCAATACCAATTTCTGGATCTATCCTAAGCCATAGCCCTGCATAACCTTGAGTTACATTTTCCGTTTTAATATAGCCCGTTAAACGTATAGATTTACCTTCGTAGTTGTGTGGCAGCTTAATAGATAAGAATCTAAAATCTGTTTTATTGCCTTTGTTTTCTATCACAGCAGAAAACTTACCACTTTTTTGATGTACCGAATCTACAGAGATCAGGTAATCTTTATTGCCGAAGCCTGCCCATTTAGAAGGGAAGTTTTTGTAATGCTGTTCAAAATCTAGGTTTAGCTTCTGCGTCATATTTTCTTTGGGTTGCGAGCAAGCGCTAAGAAAGTAAAATGACAAGAGTAGGGCGGTGGTTAATTTTTTCATTTAGCGTGGTTTTTAAGATTGGTTCCTAATAAATCAGCTTAGGCTAAGACCATTGTATTATCAATGTTTTTTAGCTCAATACGATTATATTTTTTAAAACTAAATATTTAGTTTGAAGTATGCAAGAAAAAATTAGCCCGGTGTTAAAACCGCTGGGCTGAATGTTAAGCTTGCAAAGCGAAATCCCTAGAGGGTTCTACTAGTAAATCCCGATAATCGGAAAATACCCACCAATCATTCTCAGTTCGTTATCCTTAACTCGGTTGTGGATCCTAAAGCACTTAACATTTCCTCTCCTTTTCAAGGAGTACCTGTCCCGACTATTCGAGAGTGCCTGTTCCGATTTTTCATCGGAAGTTAGGAAGAGGTTCTTTCTTTAAAATTAGCCCCGGGTTAAAACCGCTGGGCTGAATGTTAAGCTTGCAAAGCGAAATCCCTAGAGGGTTCTACTAGTAAATCCCGATAATCGGAAAATACCCACCAATCATTCTCAGTTCGTTATCCTTAACTCGGTTGTGGATCCTAAAGCACTTAACATTTCCTCTCCTTTTCAAGGAGTACCCGTCCCGACTATTCGGGAGTGCCTGTTCCGATTTTTCATCGGAAGTTAGGGAGAGGTTCTTTCTTTAAAATTATCCCCGTGTTAAAACCACAGCACCATAAATAACCCACCAGCCTGTCATCCTGAGCTTGTCGAAGGATCTATAACATTCCAACCGTTCCTATATCTTAATCCTCTGCTCTTAATGTCCCCCTTGGGAGGGGGTGGGGGGAGGAATTTTAGTGTTGGTATTCGTTGTTTGGTCGTAAGCTGTTTCTTAATCGTCATTGCTGCCTGTCCCGATTATTCGGGAAACTGAAGCGACGGATTTGTAAGGAGTGAAGCAAGCTATCCAGCAAGGCTATCTATTGGTAGCCCTTGGTAAAAAAAACAATCAACCTTCTTTGCCGCCATCTCTCACCACATGGTAGTTTGGCGACATGATCTCGATCCCCGCTACTGCAAAAGTATCTTGTATATGTTCTAAGAGATTGCTATAAATCACCGCCTGACGGTTAGCCTCTTTTGTATACGCATTAATTTGGTAGGAGATATTGAAATCGTCTAGACTGGTCTGTAACACAAAAGGCTTGGGCTCTTCTAAAATATGAACGGTTTTTGCGGCCGCTTCAATAAGTAAACCATATACTTTTTGCCAAGGTACATCATAGCCAATAGTCACCGTATAGTGGATAATCAATCCTTGTTTCTCGTTCTTAGTATGGCTAGAGTAATTAATCGTGGACGAAGAAAGTACCATCGAATTAGGTACCGTAATGTCTTCATTCTTAATGGTTTTAATTCGTGTCACCAGCATAGATTTTTCCACTACGTCACCTATCACCTCACCAATTTTTACCCGATCGCCTATCCTAAATGGACGCATATAGGTAATCACCAAGCCAGCCACAATATTGCTGATGGCACTTGATGAACCTAGAGAAATCAAGATTCCCAAAAAAACCGATACTCCTTGAAATGCAGGAGAACTTGAACCCGGGAGAAAAGGAAATACCAGCACCAACATAAAGGCATAAAGAATAAACCTCAAGATATTGAAAGTGGGAACGGCCCATTCTGCATGAAACCCCCTGAACTGTAGATTACCTCTTTTTATTTCATAAAACAGGTAACGTATGCCTTTAAGTAGGTAGCGGAATATCAAATAGATAACTATCACCTTAAAAAGATCAGGCAGGTAGTCTACTATTGCGCTAGTGGCCGAGCGCAGTGGCCCTAAAATCCAGTTGAGCAAAGTACCTGTCCAAGCTTCGGTTTCCGGAAAGATACTGAACAATAAAGGCAGCGAAAGATAGGCGATCAGCAACATTAATACCATCTTCATCAGTGTGTTCAGCTTTAACAATGCAGACTCTAAATGTTCTGCAGTAATAATTTTTATAGTTTTAAGCCTAAAACCATGAACGTATTTTTCCTTGTTAGCGATGATAAAGGCGGCCGATCTGCGGAAAATGCGGTTAAGTAACCATACAATAAAGGCCAAAACAGCAATAATTAATGCAACCAGTCCCAAACGTTTCATAAGGTTGGTTAAACTATGTGCTTGGCGTTCCTCATTAATCGTCTTCTTAATCTGCTGTAGATATTCATTGGCCAGTTGCTGGTTGCTTTTGCCAAACCACAATGCATCGAGGTTCCCAATGCTCACAATCACTTCTGATTTTTTGTAAAGTACATCGTAGTTCCCTTCGTTTTCGGTTATCGACAAAGAATCAGCACGAAAAAAAGGATCATTATATAATTTCTCAATTTTATTGCTGATGGCCAATGCCCGATCTTTGGCGTTGAATGATCCTGTTCTGGTGTAAATACTGAACAAGGTATCGCGGTTAAGTGTTACATAATAAGCAATTGCTGTTTTTTTCAGTTGTCTAAGCTTCTGTTGTTGGGCAATGTTTCTAAGCGAATCATCGATTGCCAACTTGCGAAGCCTGCTTTCCAGTTCAATCGTCTTTTTGGTGTTGCCCGTGGCCGATGCCAGTTCCTTTTTCAGCTGCTGCTTTACCAGCGAATCGATACGTTGCTGTTGCTGATCTTTCAGTAATAAAGCTTCAGACATTGCCGTACTGTCTTGTTTGGTCGCCGTAGTAGTGGCTTGTCCCAAGGCTTCAACAACAGTAAACGAAAATAACAAGATACATAGTAATCGTAAAAAGGGCATAAGCTGTTAATGATGGTGCTATCCAAAGATAACAATTTTGAGGTTTTGATGTTTGCCCTGTCATCCAGATCTCAGGGTTAAAACCGCAGGGCTAGGAGTAACCCACCATCCACCATCCATTTTTCAATCCGTCATTCTCAACTCGGTTGGGGTATCCTAAAGCACTTAACATTCCCTCTGTACACCCTGTCATCCTAGCCAGTACCGATTTTTATCCATCGGAAGTTAGGGAGAGGTTGTTTCTTTAATATTATCCCCGTGTTAAACCGCAGAACCATTTCTATTTCGTCATCCCATACTCCATACGTGATCTTAAAGAGTATCTTTCTACGTCCCATCATCCCCCCTGTCCCGATGTGATCGGGAAACTCAATTGGCGATCCTATATATAAAAACAGGATGGTTATTTTTTCACCACCTGCTTGGTAATACTGCCATTGATGCCGTTTAATCTTACCAAATAGACACCATTCGCCAAATTTTTTAGGTCAAAGCCTACGTTGCTCTGATTTGCGCCCACCTTTTTGACTTCTAGTACTTTTCCGTTCAGGTCAAGTATAGTTGCTTTTGTATATCTTCCAGCTTCGAAACTAATGTGTACCACAGCAGAGCTTGGGTTAGGATAAACAACGATACTATTTTCTTTAGTGAGGCTCAGGTTCAACACTCTATCTCCTAAAATAGTTGATTTTCCATTTGAATCATATTGCATCAAACGGTAATAATTAACACCATTCAAAGGTTTTTTATCAACTATTTGGTACCTGCGCTCAATAGTAGAATTGCCATTTCCAGTTTCCTTTGCAAGCAATTCGAAATGAATACCATCTGCAGATCTCAAAATCTCGAAACCATCATTATCCAACTCATTTGATGTTGTCCATGTCAATGCCACTGTTCCCTGATTGTTTGATTTGGCTTCAAAGCTGATCAATCCAACTGGAAGCATAGCGCCAATGGCAATGGAACTATTGGCACCGAGTGAACCTGGCGCTCCTGGGCTAGGTAACAATAAAATAACATTACCTGCAAGCGCATTTTTAATACTGCCACCATTCAAGCTCAGTGCTGTAGTGCTATGGTAATCTAAGCGTAAGCTTTGATCACTGCTTAGAACAGTATACTTAAAAACCAACATATTGCTGCCCGAACCAGAATGGTAAGTTGCATATCGATCTACCGTGCCCGTCTCCAATAACAATTGCGGTACACCAGTAACAGTAACTACACGATCAAAAACAACTTGAATGGTGATTTCGCTCCCTACACCATAAAATCCATTGCTATTGCTTGTAGTTACATTAGTAATCTTACCAGGCGGATTACAATCGTTTCCTGTGCCAGTTGCTCCCGGATAAATATTAGGATTGCTATCATCACAATCATCAGCATTTGACACAAATCCCCACGGGCTCCCTGTACAAGATTGGCTAGTCACATTGGGGTTGCCATAGCCATCTCCGTCCCAATCCTCGTAATAGGTTACGTTGGCGGAAACCGTAAAAAGCGCTGCAGCGGAGGTTGCCGAAGGAGTACATACTCCAGATGCGACACAACGATACCGGTATCCATTCATGGCTGTAGTTGCATTATTTATAATCATCACAGCGGTATTTGCTCCTGAGTAAACCCCGCCGTTTGGTCCAGCGCCGTTAGCAACATTGTTCCAGTTTGCGCCTGCATCAGTGCTCACTTGCCATTGGTAAGCGATGGTTCGGGTTGATGCGATATAAAATAACGCGGCACTACCCTCACAAGTGTTATATGAGAATGGATTTTGAGTAATTTGTGGAGCGCTATTAACCGTAAGCACAGCTTGGCCGCTATTGGTTGTACAGGTGGCAGCTGTGGCTACAGCTCTAAATTTATTGCCGTTCATCAACGCTGTAGCTCCGCTGATGCTAAGGGTGGTGGTAGCAGTACCAGCAAAAGCGCCTCCATCAGTTAAATCTATAAAGCCAGTGCCGGTATCTCGCTGCCATTTATAGCTGGTTGCACCAGTGGCGGTAATGCTAAAGGTAATATTGCCTCCTTCACATACGGAGTTGCTAACGGGTTGTAATGTAATAACGGGGTTGTCACAAAAGGAGCTTACATTTGAATAGGTTTCATTTGGGGATAGCACTTTTGCTGCAACGCTATTGCCAATGAGATATAAAAACAGAAAAATGGCATAGCTTTTTTTTATTGACGAACGGAATATAGCATTCAGGATTATCTTGTAGGTTTTTTTAAAGCGATTTAGCATTGAAGAATTTTAATTGTCTACTAACTTATGTTTGCGCTAATGGTATGGAATAAGAACCAAAACCTCTCCCTATCCATGTTTTCTGTTCATTTTCTGGAATTGATCAGTTTTAGGTTATTCTTAATAGCTGTAAAATTACGAAAACATACGACTGCCGCCAAGTTTTAAGGGGTGGACAAATGGTGGACAAATGATTAAAAACACACGGTAGGAGGCTGTCAGCTGTTGTCCTCACCTGCCGAAATAAACGCAGCCCCATGTTAAATCGCAGGGCTACGAAAAACCCACCAACCATTCCTATTTCGTCATCCTCAACTCGATTGGGGATCTTAATGCGTTAGTGTTTAAACCACGCTATCAAATGAACTAGTGAACTAGTGAACCAATGAACTAATGAACCAATGAACTAATGAACCAATGAACTAATGAACCAATAACCCACAACCCACTAAACATATTCCCTAATCGTTTGTTAAACTGATAGCTAAAACATAAAACATGGCCAATACAACTCATAAAATTTCCGACCAACCTTCTCCTCGAGATGGCTTAGACAATACAGGCACACAGGGTAATGATTCCTTAAGTGACGATGCTTATACCGGTGCCATAATCACAGCTGAGCAAAAGAGCAATGACACTGATCAACATATTCCAATGACCATAAGCTCAGCACCTAATGAAGGTGAAAAAATCATCTTCGATGTATTGATTAACGAGAAATTAGCCCATGTCATTGTGATACAGAACGGATCAAGCTTTCATATCAACCTAGATGGTAAAGATAAAGGACGGGTTGAGCTAGATAAGCATGGTAAAATTAAACGTTTCCCGCAACCCAAAAGTGACAATATAGACGATGATATTTATTTTGGCCCTATTGAGGAAAAACTGAAGGAGTTGAATAAATTACCCCTTAGTTAAAACCGTAGGGACTGAATGTCGAGCTTGCAAAGCAAGATCCCGACACTTCGGGAAATAATCCACCATCCATTCCTAAACCGTCATTGCTGCCTGTCCCGATTATTCGGGAAACTGAAGCGAGGGATTGGTAAGGAGTGAAGTAATCTATCCAGCAGGGCTATTTATTCCTATTTCGTCATCCCTCTTTACACCCCGTCATCCTAGCCTGTCTCGATTTTTATCGGGAAGCTTGTCGAAGGATCTATAAAGCGTATCTTTCTACACCCATTATTTCCTCTCCTTTTAAAGGAGTACCTGTCCCGACTATTCGGGAGGGTTAGGGAGAGGTTCCTTCCTTAATATTAGCCCAGGGTTAAAACCGCTGGGCTATGAATAACCCACTAACCATTCCTACACCGTCATATCGAGCGTTAGTCGAGATATCTTTAAACTATACCGAAGAAGTGTTTTCTGTTTGAACAGTAAAATATTTACCTTAGTTCTAATCAATTATAATTAACGCTCCTATGCCTATCCATTATCTCAAAGAAGAGACCATACAGCTCCTAGATCACTCAATGAAAAAGTACCTCGTATATCTCCTTATCACATTGAGCTGCTTTTCCTGCCGCCAAAATAAGCATGCCGAAGCAGTAGATGCAGCAAGCAAAGATTTAATACAGCGAGAACAAGTAGCCTTAGCAAAAAACCTTTATAGCTACTTTTTAGATGTTTGCAGTATCTCTGAAAGGAAATACGGATTTTCCTTAAATTTCTCCCAATGTTGTTGGCAGTTGGAAAGCGTAAGTAGGAGCGTTTGTTGTGTGGCCATTGGAAGATCCTGAAAACCATTTGAATCCTGTTCATCTTCGGGTGCTGCAACCAAGTCTTCCAAGTAGGTTTTAATATTGTAGCACATGGTTAGCTGTCCGGTAACCACAAGCATCTCAAGCATTTTTTCGAGCTTTTCTTCATCAGTGAACCAAAGGGTGGTGCCAAATTCGGCAGCAGTCTCTACAATCTCCTTGATGTTATTACCAATTTCATGATTATAGTCGCCATTTTTATGTCTTGACTTCCAGGTCTTTTCAGTAAGCTCCCTGATGAGCGAAGTAGAACGCCTGAAGTCATAATGGGGATGTTCATAAAGTCTTTTGTAGTTCAATCTTCGGATAACTTTAAGGAAAACTACCGATAGAAGCGTAAGTAGTGACATTCCTCTGTTAACCAGAAGAGGTTCGACACGGTGGTAGGATAGTTCCCCAATCTTTAATTTGGCCAATTTTTTAAAATAGAAAGGATCTATTAAAGAAAAGGTAGCTTGTTTTACTTTTTCATATCGGGTAAGGCTTTCTTTGATCAGCCATCTTTTACATAAGAACAGTATAACTGAAAAAATCGGCAAGGTCAAGAAAAATCCGGTGAAAATATTGTTCTCGTAACCCCAAATTAGCGGAATCAATAGAGAAAAGAAGAAAACCATTAGCAGCACCCTATTGACTTGACTCAGAAAGGATTTTGCCTTGGCCACAATCTGGTTAAGTGTAAGCGATTTCCAATTGTTTTTCTTAGGCTGTTCATTAAAAGGTTTGTATGCATTCATATCGGGTGAAGCCACGTCCGAAACGATAATCAGATCAAAATAGGGCCTCTCTAGGCCATTTTTGTACATCATGATACTTTCTACCCCTTGGTTATCATAAATGCCCCCATCCATGATGCCTGTGGCTTGGATATTTTTCTCATCGTTTTTCTCTTTGAGTGCCTTTAGTAGAATTGAATCTTCATGTACATAATCATTAGGCCATAAGAGCGGTTCAAATCCTCCTGGAAAACAGGAAGAAGAGGCGATAATGTCTGATAGCTTGATTTCTTTAGATACGGCTGTCGGTATACGAAAAGCATCGTTGCCGGTGCGTAAACGTGAGTCGGGATTCCTAAACCTAAAATTGATGGCGTTGGTAAATTCGGTAGCGTTGAACACTACCGATTTCAGATGGCTCTTCATATTGGAAAGATCGGCCAATGTTGCACCTTTGGTAAAGTGCTCTTCGTACTGCTCGGCAAAGGCATTGATCAAATTCTTGGCCTTATGCTTATTATTGAGTTCGCTATTAGGGTTCAGTTTTTCAATACCTGTAGCCACTAGGTCAATGCTTTCTAGCTTGCCCATTAAGAAATGGTAGCAACTTTCGAATGAACTCCCATTCTGCTTCATTAAAGTATAAACAATACCAGTGATGGTACCTCCAGAGACGGTAGAGATCATTTCTACATGCTCTAAAAGTGGTTTTTCTTGATGCCGTAAATGGTTCAGGTAAGCTAGGCCTCCCAAGTGAAAGCTGGCAGCACGGTAACCACCGCCCGAGAGGCTGATTGCGATTTTTTCAAGTGGGTTTTGGGGCACCTTGCCTGTTGCAGGGATGCCTTGCTTTTGAATATTTTCCATATCCAATTAGTTTTTTGCCCAAATGGGAGAGGTAACGATCTGGTCTCCGTCTTGTTGGGTAATTTTGGAAAAGAAATAGTAGGCTTTGCCAGTTGGTACGGTAAAGGTGTATTGTAGGGTGTCTAATGCAGAGACCGTCAGTTGTTTGGGCGCTAAGCCCTGCCCTGGCTCGCCGTAAAAAAGCGTTATGCTTTTGATGCGGTCACCGGGATCTTCATCCGAAACACTTATTTTAATATCTAGGTCTGAAGTTGATTTGAGATAACTGCCCATAGGCTGGCCATTAATAGTAAAGTCTACCTTGGTGTTCCAGTCCTGCGTGGCATAAAAGCGATTGGCCCGATAAGCATCAATAATGTCTTCTCTAGTTAAAGCCTTGGCTAATACAGCAGTTCTGGAGGCCGTATGCCTTCCGAAGGTGGTATAGTGGTTGTCGTGGTCCATGGTAGGACCTACAATATAACCCTTAGAAAGTAGGTTGGTATAATAGCTGTAGAAAGCCAATGGACGTTTTACGGAATAGTCTGTTAACTTGGAATCAAACTGACCAGTAGCAATGGCTACTCCAGTTATAGCTTGATCTGCAGTGAGGTTATATGGCTTGCTTTTTAGGTCATTGAAATGTGTCGGTTCTGGATGTGCTAACGTGGCAAATGTATTTGGACTTCCTGCAATTAACTGGAACAGGGCGCTGTAATCATTTCGGGGATTATATAATTCATAATTACCTTCTTCCCAACCAATGAGTTTGTCTATACCATAGATAAGTACATGCCCGCCATTTTTAATAACACCATATTCCATACCGTATAAGGCTACGAATTTTCCCACTTCGGTGGCTTCTTTCGCCTCACGAATCCCTTTAGCATAATTGGAAGGTATCTTCATTCCCGCTTGACGATGATTGTGTTCAGAAATACCGAGAAAATCCAACTGTTTAGTTTGTTTAGCATACCTATAGGCATCAGCAGGCGTCTTCACACCACTTTTTAGACTGTCTTTTGTGCCATCGGAATAGGAGGTATGGGCGTGTATATTACCAAAATAGATGTTATAGCGTTGGCCATAAAGATTTTGTCCATAAAATGCCATAAAGGTTAGGACAAATAAAGAGCTGATAGCGTTTTTGTTTAATTTCATGAGAACGGGTTTGAGCGGTTAATTAAACTTAGGAGTATTTTTTCTAAACTCCAAATAATTTGAATTTTATTTTAAGTTTCAATTATTTGGTGTACAGTGTTTTATAGCTATCTGTTGAGCTGGTTTTGAGGTGAAGAAACACCAAACTATTACCACCAAACTATTCCTCCGACACATCGGGAAATAAACCCACCATCCGCTCATTTCCGTCATTCCAGACTTGATCTGGAATCGTAATGCCCCAAAATTCCCTCTCATTTTCAAGGAGTACCTGTCCCATTATGTTATCGTCATCCTCAACTCGATTGGGGATCTTAAAGCAATAGTATTTTAAACTATACTCTCTACGCCCTGCCATCCTTTCCACCTTGTCATCTCGACGGTTAGGAGAGATCTATTTATTTTATATTGCTCATCAGCCCAGGGTTAAAACCGCAGGGCTACAAATAAACCACAAACCGTTCCTATTTCGTCATCCTCAACTCGATTGGGGATCTTAATGCGTTAGTGTTTAAACCACGCTATCAAATGAACTAATGAGCAAATGAACCAATAAACCCGCAACCCATATTTCCATAATTCCAATCTTTCCCTTAAATTAGCCTAAGCAAAAATTGTCAGTCTGAGCTTGTCGAAGACCCATCTTTCGCCCTTAAAAAAAAACAACCAATTGCTTGCTCTCCAAAAATACGCCAAAGCCTTTGCCAAACTCAAACGAGGCGGCACCAAATACGGTGCAGCACCACATAAGCCTATCTTGCTATTAACCCTAATCGAACTCATCGAAAAAGGTATCGTACCCGATAACCGAGTATTCGTAGATGCCCAACTAGTAGGCACTTTTAAAGAAAACTGGCTCTTGTTGAATGATGCCGTAAGCAGAACTTATTTAAGGCAAGTATTGTTAGATACCTACTTTGCAGTAACCAAGAATAACCTTATTAATGCCAAGCAGCATGGACTGGGCTACCTTAACGACCAAACTTCCGATTTGCTCGAAGAACCCCAAGCCAAATTAAGGCACGTCAGCAAATACACCGAAGAAGACATTTTTGTGCGCAATGGCCTATTTAAACGCCTAGTGCCACGCCTATACCAACAACAATGCAGCTTTACGGGCATGAGCCTCAGCAGTATGTATAAACATAGCTTTATTGATGCCTGTCACATTGTGCCTTTTAGCCGTAGCCAAAATGATAGTGTAACCAACGGCATTGCGCTTTGTCCCAACATGCACCGAGCTTTTGATCGTGGTCTGCTAAGTATCGATCAAGATTACCGCATCTTAGTATCCGAACATTTAACGGAAAATAAAAACCATCCTTATGCGCTCAGCGCATTAAAAGGAAGAAAAATCATATTGCCTCAACAACAAAACCATTACCCAGCGCAAGATGCTTTGGCTTGGCATAGGGGAAAGGTATTCAAGGGTGGATTGGGATAGTCATGTATGATAACATTTTGATACTAATGATATCTATACGCAGATGAAGATGTTTAGTCTTTGTAATAAAGTTGCGAAAACATGTCGGTAATCTTTTCATTCAGTTCTTCAACATCTTTTTTCTTATTGAGCATAACATACGAACTATTGCGTTCTTGATCTCCATGGGCAAATGTTTCTGTTCCAAAGTGATTTTCCATCGCATGCTTATAAATTCTCCACCGCTTAGTATTGTCTAATTTTTCCTCAATCCTGGTAATTGGATCGTAGGTGTTAGAACCAATAAACCCAAAAGAGCATTGTGGGTTTGTTTTCCATACTTCGTACATTATTTTAACACAAGTGCCAACTACTTTCCTGCATTTGTGTTCGTTGGTCATTATATGAAATCTTTTTGGATGAGATTTATGTTGAGTGCAAAAGTACTGCACAATATAGATATCATGGTCGTAATGTTCCAGTTCAACAATGTAGCGATGATTGTCGCTTCTAAAACCGAATTTCTTTATCCCTAGAATGTGTGGGTGTAACGACTTTGTATAGCCTAAACAATAAAAATTATAATGGCTTTCAAACACTAAGGCACAAGATATTTATAGCCGCGAACTTGACTACTTTTAACCTCTTCGTCTTTTCTCAATACTATTTTCAAATAAACCCTAAAGCTAGGTTTTTGAACTCTTATACAATAACCAGCTTGTCTAATGGAAGTATCAGGTTTGTCTGTACTTAATTTAAATCCAATTTTTGACATCTTTTTATTTATAATTTTAAAGGCTGTTTTATTCTTTTAAAAGGTCGGCAAAGGTATAAATATTTTTAATAATTCTTTGTTGTAACCACCTTATCAACAACTAAATTATACTTTAAGTTTGATATAAACAAGTAGCTGAAGCGCTCGATAAAGCTAAAGCTAAACATGGTGATCTTGCTCGTGCTCATGATGCTGATGCATCAAGAAATGAACAAGGAGATGCTTTTGCTGCCCTAGGTTGAGTTTTTAGGGAGTGCTGCTATGTCGCGTATTAAAATTTAAGCAACGCTGTTTAAACGCGAAAATATTTGCAAATATATTTTTAAAAATAATTTAAAATATTTTTTAATTGTTACATAGAACAGACACTCAACATGCTTCATGATAGGTGATTGAACCAATTTTATAAAAGAAAAACACTCTTCTTATGTGAAAAAAGAATCTGGTTCACTCTGCTCGTAGTTGTTACAGATGAGAAAACTAAGAAGGAATATTACGGTTACGGGAAACCGTAATCTATTTTCGACAGACATGACAAACTTTGCTAATGTCTTACTGACACATTTAGCTAAATAAGCAAATCATCAAATTACAGCTTAATCGGACTAATTGTCAGTGATAAAATAAAATTAAATTTCTTGTAATTTTTAAGTTGTGGAATTTTATTAGGTGTGTATTGTAGAATTAATGAGTAAATGTTTTCTCACAACTTATAAGAATGTTGAAATAAGTTAAAACAAGACCATGCATCAAAAATAATACCTGCTTTTTAAGGTTTGCTAAAAGCTAAGTTGTTGCTTGGCAGTGTTTTGTTTGTGGCATAAAGTTTATGTAGATAAAAAAGGTAGCCCGCAAAAAGTTTCCCGACCGATGCGGACTTACCCATATAAAAACAATAGCTGGATAGCTATCATTTGGTTTTAAAACGCCGCAAAGGTAGAAATGTTTTTGGTTCTTCCAAATGTTTCTATTAACGTCTCTTAATCCTCCCGAATGATACTTTCCGCTAGTGTTAATTTTTAAATTAACGCTGATGCTTGCATTGGCTATTACTAACCAAATATTAAGAAAGGGTATTATGTCCGAAACGAAGAATGTATTTATTAGTCATCATCATAAAGACGATAAATCGGTAACAGACTTTACCAAACTTTTAGCGGGGAAAGATTATAGTCTTAGGAATAGTTCCATAAGAGTTAATACTAAAAATCAAGAACGATTAGACAAAAAACAAATACCTGAACAAACCTTGAAACGACTTTTAAGAATGAAAATGCGCTGGGCAGGTACTTTCGTTGTTCTAATAGGTGCTCAAACTCATTCAAGAAAATGGGTGAATTGGGAAATAGAGCAGGCAGCTAAATTGGGTAAAAGAATTATTGGTGTATTTATGCAGGGTGGTAAAGATGCCGATATACCAGAGAATTTAGAAAAATTTGGTGATGGTGTTGTAGGTTGGAATTCGAGTAAAATAATAGATGCTTTAGAGGGTAAAGATGTTGGATGGTGCAACTCTGATGGTGCGCCTAGAAAACCAGAAAATAATGTTGTAAGGATAGGTTGTCAATAATGGCAGTTTATGCATATAAGATTACTAGAGATTATGGTTTTGCTCCAAATCCATTTGGATCGTATTGTTCTTTAGCTTGTTGTAAACCACATATTAGAAAAAAGGCCGTAGTAGGAGATTGGATTATCGGCACTGGTGCTGTAGAAAATGGATTGTTAAATCATTTGATTTTTTTAATGAAAGTGACAGGTAAATTAACTTTTCAAGAATATTGGTTGGATGAAAGATTTAACTATAAAAAGCCTGTTTTAAATGGAAGTTTGAAGCAAATTCATGGAGATAATATATATAGTAGTAAAGATGGAGATTGGATTCAGTCAGACTCACATCATAGTCTATATGATGGACTGCTTAACGAAAGGAATTTAAAACAAGACTTGAGTGGGGAATATGTCTTGATATCAAATCATTTTGTATACCTCGGAGATAAATATTGGAAAATTCCTGATGAGTATTTAGAGGTATGCCCTGGTAAAAGACATAGAGATTATATAACTGTTCATAATGAGCAATTGGCTGAAGAATTTATAAACAGGGTGATTAGTAAATATGATTTAGGTTTAAGCGGTTTACCTCTTAATTGGAAAGAATATGAACAAAAGAGAATTTTTTAAAGAATGGCGTTAAATAGATATTATTACCCTACAAAATATGAATCTAGAGCAAGTGTAATTGCTTTAGGTATAAAATGTGTATTCATCTCCCATCAGCAAAGGGATAAAAATGAAGCTCGGAAAATAGCAGATTATCTAATTAATGCAGGAGTTGATGTTTATTTTGATGAGTATGATGGTGATTTGCGAATTAACCATCAGTCTAATGATGCTAAAGCTGTCACTGATTCAATCAGAAAAGGGATAAGCAACAGTTCTCATATGCTTGTACTGGTTTCTCCTAACACATTATATTCTACATGGGTACCTTTTGAAATAGGCTATGGTTATGATAAAACTGACTTACTTGTGCTATGTCTAAAGGGAATTCCTAAAGGAGGGTTGCCTGAATATGTAAGATCCGCCCCTATTATTAGAGATATTTGGGACATCAATCAATTTATCTCAAACACTCTTAATAGAGATAGAGAGCAACTTTTTGAAAGCACTAAATTATTTAGTCATAGGAATAATAACAATCCTTTATCAGATGTTATGGACAATTTAATTTCTGAAACATATTAATTATGAAATGGGCTGATTACTGCGTTATCAAATTGACAAAAGGTGAGAATGGTTTTATTAACACGATTGTTTGTTGTGAAGATTTAGGAAGTAGTTTAGGTGACAGCTTCGAGAGAAATAGAAGCTGGATGGTCGAACAAGTTTCTAAAGGTAAAACATTTTGTTCTATAAAGACCAATGAAAAGGGCGGATGGAATAACATTGGGGAGTTTTCGTATGACGGAAGAATTTTTAAGTGGATGACTGTACCTAAAAATATTACTCAAAGAAAGACATTTATAAGCTACTATCACTATGAAGATCAAGATTATAAAGAGAAATTTAGGAATTTATTTGGAGATCTAATAACACACAAATCTGTAGAAGATGGGGATATAGATTCAGATAATTCTGATGGATATATAAAACAGCTAATTCAGAAAGGGTATTTGTCAGATACTACTGTTTTAGTTGTCTTAATAGGTCCAAATACAAAACATAGAAAACATATAGACTGGGAAATATCCGGTGCGCTAAATTACAAAGTAGGCGATAAGTATTCTGGGCTGCTTGGTTTATTATTACCCAATCATCCTGATTTTGGTACTGATAAGGCTACATATAATTTAATGCCTGCTAGGTTAGCGGATAATTTTAAATCAGGTTATGCCATAATAAGAGATTGGACAAATGATAGAGTAAAGATGCAAGAATATATCGAACTCGCTTTTGAAAAGAGATACACCCACTCTGATAATATAGATAACACCAAAAAACAAATGACAGAAAATACAAACGAATAAATATGAAGTATCCTTTAAATATATATATAGTTTGGCATCCAGATTCATTGGTTGGAGAAACTATTGCAAAAGAGTTATATAACACTTTTTGTAGAGATTATAAAAATCCTCTTTCTAGAGGTTTAGGTATCCCAGTTTACTTTAGAAGTACAAAATTAGATGATAATAAGCCTGTCGCTGTTGATTTTTCAGGTGCTGAAAAAAATGCCATCATTTGTTTAATTGATGATGTATATTTTTTAGATGATTATTTTAAAGAATTTACTTCTGAAATCGTAGGTCAACTTGACGATAATAATAGAATTTATCCTATTAAGTTGTTTGAAAAAGCACATAGTATAGGATGTGGGCTATCTAATTTACAATTTGTAGATGCTATGATTTTCTTTAAGGATAAGCTAGATTTTCAGATAGAAGAGGATTTGTCAAAAGCTATTAAAAAGATAAAATCGGAAGTATTACATGATTGTGCTAGATTGTTAATGGAATACCATCCAATTTTTAAAGACAGAGAAAAACATAGAATTGGTTCTCCTGTTAAACTTTTTTTAAGTCATGCCAAATATGATGGGCAAAGTACAACCATTAAGTTCAAGCAATTTATAGAGAATAATCTCAAGCTAGATGTATTTTTCGATACGGTTGATATTGCAAATGGTTACGACTTTGCAAAACAGTTTGAGCAAGAGATTTTAAATTCAGCACTTGTAGTCTTTCATACTGATGAATACTCAAACAGAGAGTGGTGCCGTAGAGAGGTTCTCATAGCCAAGAGGCATAAATCTCCTATTGTAGTAGTACACAAAATAACAGAAGGAGAAAAACGGGCTTTTCCATATTTGGGGAATATGCCAACAACTGTATTGAATGATAGTGACGAAGAGTTGAGTTTTTATAAAATAGTGTATTTGACACTATATCAAGTGCTTAATAATCTTTATCAATATAGATTGCTTTCGAACTATAAAGTAATAAAGAATGTAGATGCAGAAATCAAAGTGATAACTTCTCCTCCTGAATTATTCAATTTTGTAGATATAAAAGCATATCAGAAAGATATTGATAATAAGTTAATTATATTGTATCCAGATCCGCCATTGGGCTTAGAAGAGTTGTCTATTTTAAACGAAGTGGATTCTGATGTAGAGTTTATAACACCTATTAATTTGTATTAATACGATGGAAGAATTGAATATTACGGGAATAGATAATGATTTAGTTGATGAAAAATTTGCCACTATCGATAAATATTTGCAGTTAAAAAAGAAGAAAATTGCCATTTCAGTTTCTGTAAATGAAAATTTAGAACTTTTAGGATTTTCCGAACAACACTTAAATGATATTTCTATTGAAATTGCTCGTTACATTATTGCAAATGGAGGAACAGCACTTTATGGAGGAGATTTAAGGATAAATGGGTTTACGTATTATTTTTCTGAGCTAGCAAATTTTTATAAAAAGAATGATGATCCCTCATTGAGGTTTATCAATTATTTTGCACCTCCAAATTTTAAACAATTAGATAGAAATGCCCTTATAGAATTTAAAGCAAAGCAAATTGGAGTTGAAAAGGTTGATCCTGGGGAAGGTATTGTGTTTGATGAGAATGCCAAATATAATCCAAATACAGTTGTAGCGGATAGATATCTCTATGCAGAATGCTATAAGCAGATGAGAATCCAAATGGCTAAAGACAGCGTAGCTCGAGTTCTTGTGGGAGGAAAATCAACGAAATATCTAGGGTATATACCAGGAGTTATAGAAGAAGCATTATTGACATTAAGGGAAAATAAACCTGTTTATCTAGTAGGCGGATTTGGGGGAGCAACATTACATCTGATAAATTTGATAAAAGGCAGAGATGTGAAAGAGCTTACAAACGAGGTTCAATATCAGAGCGACTTTCTAAAAGGCTTTCGAGAATTTGTAAAAGATAAATGCGAATATTCTGATTTCGAAAAACTGAAAGAAGAATTCAAAAAATACGGTTTAAATAAACTTTCAGAACTTAATAAACTTAGTGTTGAAGAAAATGAAATCTTGTTTTCTAGTAAAAATATTCATGAAATAGTCTTTTTACTAATGAAAGGGCTAAAGGCTATTAAAAATTAACAATATCACAATTATGGAGTTCTCATCATATCAAGAAGAAGCAAAAAAAACCATCCAAGAATATATCCAAGGAAAGGAAGCTAATAAATTAGTTCCCTTTTTAGGGCTAATAGGTGAGGCAGGCTCTGTTATTACAGAACTAAAAAAAAGTCTAAGAGATGGGAAAGCTTATACTAGTTATAATAAAAAACTTAAAGAAGAACTTGGAGATTTGTTATGGTATATAGCTACAATAGCTACTGAAAATGGATTGAAGCTTGATGAAATTGCATCAGATAATCTTTTGAAGATTAAAGATAGATTTGATTTAGAACATTCTGAGAGGTTTATCATATATGATGCAGAATATCCTAAAGAAGAGCAGTTTCCCCGTGAATTTGAAATACAATTTGATATTATAAATGAAGAAGGGAAAGAAAAAGTAAGAGTTACTAATAATACAAATAGCATTCAGCTAGGAGATGATATTACTGATAACTCACATAAAGATGATGGCTATAGATTTCATGATATTTTTCATTTTGGCTATGTAGCATTTTTGGGTTGGTCTCCAGTTGTGAGAAAATTAATGGGAATAAAAAGAAAAAGTGATAGTACCACAGACGAAATAGAAGATGGAGCAAGAGCGGCTATTACCGAAGAATTAATTAGTCTTTATATTTATAGTCATGGTATGGATCATCAATTGTTTAAGTACAGCAATAGTGTAGATACTGAGGTTTTAAAAACTGTCCAAAAATTGGTTAGTGGTATAGAAGTAGAAAATTGTACGCAAAAACAATGGGAAACTGCAATTATTAATTCTTATAAAGTATATGATGAACTAAGAAAAAATGGCGGGGGTAGGGTATTGGTAAGTATTAAAAATAGAAAACTTACATATTTAGGAAAAAACTAAATCCATACATTTGGATAAATTCCTAATTACCGTTGATACTTACCAAAAAATCTAAACCAAAGCGAAGTATTGTTTTTGACACTTACTGGAAATTTGCGGCTGAACGTCAAAATATTTTTTTTAATAAGATTGCAAAGCAAGAAGTTCTAACTAATGATTCAATATTTCTAAAGCATAAGTTCACGAATGCTTATAGAGCATCCGATAGAGTTAGTCAATATCTAATAAAAGATGTTATCTATAAAAAAGGCGATTACTCTCCGCAAGATATTCTTTTTCGCATTATACTGTTTAAAATATTCAACAAAATAAGTACTTGGCAGCTACTTGAGGAACAGATAGGAGACATTTCAAGTAGAACATTTACCTTTAATAGGTATAACCAAATCTTAAAAGAAGCACGAAAAGCAAAAGAAGCTATTTATTCTGGTGCTTATATTATGACCTCTGGTAAAAGTATTTTTGGCTATGACTTTAAGCATGAAAATCATTTAAAATTAATAGAAAAATATATATTAAAACCTGAGTTTCTAGAGGGTATTCAGAGTTGTAAGACTTTAGAAAGTGTATATTCTCTATTGCGAGATTTACCTACCATAGGTAATTTTTTAGCTTATCAATATGCAATTGACATTAATTATAGTGAGTTAACTGATTTTAGTGAAATGGATTTTGTGATGCCTGGCCCTGGTGCCAAAGATGGTATTAAAAAATGTTTTGCTAGCTATGGTGATTATTCAGAGGCTGACATCATACGCTGGGTTACAGATAATCAAGAAAAGGAATTTAAGCGACTTGACTTGGATTTTAGAAATTTAGGTGGACGTCCTTTACAGTTAATTGACTGCCAGAATTTATTTTGTGAAACTGATAAGTACGCTAGAGTTGCCCATCCCGAGATTTCGGGATATTCTGATAGAAGTAGAATTAAGCAGATTTACAAATCAAGCGTAGGTGAAATTGAATATTTTTATCCCCCAAAATGGAGGCTTAATGTTTTTTAGCTCATACCTAGAATTTTTTCAATAGATTCTGAATTAATGTTTTCGGTACATCTAGTTTTATATTCTCAAAATGAGACGATTCTATATTTGCTATAACTGGACATACCACCCTTAATTTCTTTACGGCGTCTTTATCAATATCGTAAAGTTTATTATAAATCGCCAATGCTTCTTGATATTTAGGAAAGCCACTTATGGCTTTATCACAAAAATCGTTATCACTTGTTTCTCGTTTAGTAATCATCTCGGCAAAATGACACGCCATTCCTTCTTCAAGATAATTAACTTCGTTGCCTTCATCTTGTTCAGTAGGTGAAAGTAGATGAATAACCTCATGAGACAACTGAAAAATACCATCAGTTTTATTCTGAAAAGCTCCTTTCCCGTTGAGAATAACTTTAAATGCCTTGATACCTTTTTGAAGTTCTGTTTCGCAAAGAGTGACTCTTGGACGATAATTATGGTATGTTAATCCGGCATAATTGTACTCTGTTTTACGGCCGAATATGTCTTCTGCCTCTTTTAAAAGTACAGGTAAAAGATTTTCGTAATAGTTATTAAGGTCATCTACCATTTGTTTAGCCTATTGTAATTTATTGTTTGGTTAATTTTAAATTGTCATTTTTAAGATTTGCTTTTCTGATATAATTGTCCTATCATTTCGAGGTTTGTTGTTGCTTAAATATCTTGTACTTATCTAATAGATCTTTAGCAAAGTTTTTTCTTGTAGTAAGGTTTTTGCTACCAAAAGCTATGTATTCATTTATTTTATCAATACTTTCTCCTTCTTCCAAAACTAATATGTAAAAGAGATAAAAGACAGAGATACCAATAGGTATAATTCGAGAGTTATTAATAAAAAATGAAGCAAAATCAATTATGATTTTTTTCTTACTATTCAGCAAGTCGTCTAAATCTTTTATTGTCTCGATCTTAAAAAAATCAAATTTAGAAATAATAAATTCACAATTATCAACCTCTTGTTCTATAGGCGCACCAGTATTTTGTATAATACTTGCTTCAATTTTCTTGACTAACGTACTATTATATAAATAGGATTTTAGTGAGGCCTTATCTATTCTTACAGTGTCTGGTCGTTTTTCTATTTCCTTAGGAAGCTCTTTTTCATATTCTCTTAGCTCTTTCTTAAGTCGTACAAATTCTAAGTCTGCCGTCTCGAGCAATGCTGCTACCCTATGAAATGTTCTTTTGTATTGTTCTGGTATTTCTTTATCACCTTTGTAGCCAATGTCATGCTCTATCTCTGCCCATGCATGTTGAAGTACAGATCTAATTTGAATTTCTGCTTTAAAATCAGCATACTTTTTATATTCTGTTAATGCGCATCTTTCATCGTTATAGCCAATTACATAATGTAATGACTTATATCCGAAAGAGTCGATTTTTAAATTTCTTTTATCTATGGAGTTTTCTCGGTCTACCTTAAATTCTTTATCTAATATAGAAGCAACAATATCTACTTCATTTTCTAAATACACTATTATACGGATGCCAATAATGTCAGTAATATCGCTTAATATTTTATACTTATCTCCTTTCTTATCAATCTTTCTGGAAAGGCTATCTTCAGCTTTTACTCTTACAGATATTTGATGAATTGAGATAGAGTTTTCAATAAGGAGTTCTTTTATCAGCCTTTCTGTTTTTTGACAAAATTGTTGTAAAAACTCTTTTCTAGTATTAAAATCAGAAAGGATCAACTCCTTATTCGATTGTTTACTTTTTGTCATGAGCGTTAATTTTTTATTATTCTTAAACCCCTATGTAAAATTTCCTCACCATTTTAAGGCTGTTTACATAATCTTCTTTTTTACTCTATTTATCCTTATGGCTTAACAATTTTAACTTTTGTTCAACAACCCTCTTACCCATTTTGGTATTACAGTATACAATGCTGTCTTCAATCTTTTCAAATTTTACATTTAACTTTTCACCTGCTTTAAATGGAAGATCGGCTAAACTGCTTTCAATAAATATGGCGTTGTATTCGCAGTCGTTTACCCATTCTAGTTTTGATACAATACTATCTTGGTTATTATTGTAATATTCCATATGTTTATCGTCAGAAATTACAATGTAAGCCGTTGTATCATCTGCTATAGTATATTTTAACTTAGCGTTTCTTAAGATTTTGCATTCCATTTTCTCTTGCTTTGGTGTGCACGAAAAGTGTAAAAATGAAATTATAGGTAGCGCGAATATTAGTCTGGATAAGATTTTGCATGTTGTCATTTTTGCATTATTTTTTTCCTTTAAATCCTTCAATTTTACTCTCGCTCCAATCGCTAGGATGTAACAGTTCTCTAATATCAACCCTCAAAAATTCAGCTATTGCATTTAATGTGCTAACAGTTGGTTGATGTTTGTTATTTACCCATCTAGAAACAGTTTCTTTTTCGATTTTTAGAAATTCAACCAAATCTTTATTTCCAGCTCCTTTTTCTTTTAAAACTTCTCCAATTCTATTAATCATAAATATTTTAAAATATTTGTTGATATTTAATGTCAACTTGCTATATTTGTTATCAGTTAATTATAGCGACAAAATAGAGTGGGACACGTTCTTGCTTTTTACGATGTCACTCATGAAAGAAAACCGCTAAACTTTCCACATGAGCGTCGTGAGTTCGCTTTCTATTGGATATTTGTATCTTCGCATACTTATTCAATAGGGCGTTACTCATGTTAGTCTTTTGTGGAACACAAACTTAGGTTTGTGCGGTTCTTAGCGGTACCTCTTTCAAAAGCATTGAGTTTCGCCTTATTGGTTTCTAACCAATTTGGTTTTATTCCTTTGCTTTCCGGGTACACATCGTTTACATAATCAAATACCATATGAAAACGAACAAATTAGCCTCCGTACCATATCGCAACCTCCAAGAGGTTGGGTACAGGTATTCCCTTAAACTCTTAATAAAGAACGTTATTCGTTCCCCATCATAGTGTAGGCTAGGAGAATCCAAATAAAAAGGCCAATAAAAAAAGAGGAAATTGCGTGAGAGCGCAGTTCGGTTCTTTAGATTGGTTTACATTTTGTTTGGTTACCAGCCCTTTTGGCTTACAGGCCAAAAAGATGCACTTCAATGGTTTGTCGTAAATCCAAGGTAGGCAATTTTTCCTGTATAAGCAATATGGTTTTCCGTAGTGGTGGCAAAATGCCACCACAAGGGCTGGTATTTGCATAATTTTTTTTCAACAAGGTTG
The DNA here is from genome assembly GCA_029959615.1 of Flavobacteriaceae bacterium PS02338. GTDB lineage: Bacteria > Bacteroidota > Bacteroidia > Sphingobacteriales > Sphingobacteriaceae > Pedobacter. Next base: position 390,301 of record JASCOD010000004.1, read on the forward strand.
AAAATGTGATGAATGTCACCTAAAGTAAGGGGAGTTAAAGGAGTAAATACTTTAAAACCTGCTACCGCATTACGATCCCCGCCTACGCGAGGATGACGAAGAGCAGAGAGGATGACGGTAAGGGTTGGGACGGTGCTATTGAACTTGGAGATTGCCGCGGCTCGCTCAAACCAAGGCCTCGCAATGACGGGAAAGGGGAAGGGTAGTGCAGGAATTTCTCCCCGGCCCTGCCGAATAGTCGGGATAAACTCTCCAGAGAGCTTGCTCCGATACGTGGGAGGGGACATGGGCAGTGCGGATGAGATGTGACATTGCTAAGAACGAAAGACGGCCTTATTGGATTCCGCAGTAATAGTCAGCAAAACTTGTGCAGATATGAACAAATAGCAGTCCCAAGAAATTAGGCAGCCGTGGTATGGGATAGGAAGAGGAAGGCATTCTAATTTCGCACATTAAGTTTTGCTAGACTAGTACAAGGAAGGCAATACAGCCTTGATTTTTTCCTTCTTTTTTATCAAGAAAAAAGAAGATGCCACCACGGCATAGAGTGGAAAATAGATCCTTCGCTACGCTCTGGATGACAGGGCGTTTAGAAGTAGTAATGATGAAACTTAACTAACACCCATTTATGAACCACAACCATTACAACTTCGACCGCTTATATGCGCTCAAACCAAAGAACCCAGTTTAACAGAAAATATTAACCCGTCGCCTTTCATAGTAATTTAGGTTAATAATGAATGATTTAATTTGGCGGCGGGTTTTTCTTTTTAAACCTTACAGGTTTGGTGAGGTAACAAGTACCTAGCTACCGCATTACGTCCCGAAGCTAGTTCGGGAGAAGGGAAGTAGAAAGGAGCAATCAAACTAAACAACCAAAAACCCAGATAACAAACTAATCAACCATATTATGATTAACAAAACAACGATATTTATCGTATTGGCTGTGCTATGTCTAAATTTTTCGGCCAATGCACAGGCTTCGTATTCACGGGCAAAAAATACTTCGCCCCAGACAAATACACCACTTTACGTTGGCGATAGACTGCCAGAAAGCTTTTGGCAACAGGAACATACCATTTATGCCAATGGTAAAACTATCAAGCAAACCTTAGCAGCATATCAAAACAAATTGCTCATCATAGACTTTTGGGCAACTTGGTGTGGTAGCTGTATCAAAAAGTTTTCGTTGTTAGATAGCCTGCAAAACCAATATGCGGGCGAATTGGCCGTGCTGTTGGTTAACGCTAAAAAGTCAAAGGACAACACAGCAAGAGTAGAGGAGACATTAAAGTCGCATCATTTTAGTTCCGTACTGGCAGATACCGTACTCAGCTTAAATTTTCCGCACCGCATGCTACCGCATTACGTATGGCTGCACAATGGCAGGGTATTCGCCATTACAGACGGCACACACCTTACACCAGCTATGGTGGCCTTGGCATTAGGTCGCTATAGAGAAATTAAAGGTTACGGTAAACCAAAAGTAAAGCCATGAGCAGCAAATGGATCTATGCGTTCTTATTGCTAAATATAGTAATAGCGCAAGCTTACGGGCAGTACACATTTACTGGAAAGGTAACAGAACAGGGCAGCGGCAGGGGTATTGGGGGCGTAAAAATCAGCCTGAAAAACCAAAAGCAGGCTTTTACCACCAATGATGATGGTAGGTTTACGCTCAATTTAACACAAAAGCCGGCGGCCATCAGCTTTTCAGCTGTCGGTTTCCACACCTTGGATACCCTGCTTACACTTCCGCTGGCCAACATCACTATTGCCCTAAGAAGCAAAGTACAAGAGCTAGAAACGGTAAACATCAGCACGGGTTATCAGGTACTGCCCAAAGAGCGGTCGGTGGGCGCTTATCAAGTGATAGGCCAACAACAGTTAGCAGAACAGATCAGCTATAATATTACCACAAGGCTAGAAGCTATTGGCAATGGGCTCATGGTAGATCGGGAAAGTAGTAACCGGAATAACCTTATGCTACGTGGTCCGGGCACACTCACTGGGCCATCGCAAATGCTGGTGGTGGTAGATCATTTTCCCTACGAAGGCGATCTCGATATGCTGAACCCCAACGACGTAGAAAGTATCACCGTACTAAAAGATGCAGCGGCAACTTCGGTATGGGGCAGTAGAGCAGGCAATGGTGTCATTGTCATCACCACCAAAAAGGCAAAGCAGCACCAACCTTTAACCATCGGTGCAAATGTGGTCAATACCTATACCACTAAGCCCAACCTATTTTACATTCCCCAAATGGCCACTAGCGATTATATCGATGTAGAATTAAGGTTGTTTGCTGCTAACAAATATCTGGCAGAGTACAACAGCAATGCAAAAACGCCACTAAGCCCGGTAGTAGAAACGCTTTACAACAACAGCTTAACGGTAGCGCAGCAGCAAGAGCGGATCAATAATTTTAGAGGTCTGGATGTAAGGAACGATTACGATAAATATGTTTACCAGTCAGGGGCGCTACAACAATATAGCCTTACAGCGCAGGCGGGAGGTACCAACTATGCATGGATAGCCACCTTAGGCTACGATGCCGCCACCGCTACTTTGGCCGAAACCAACGACAGGCTAAACCTGCGTTACCAACTTAACTTTACGCCCATTAAAAACCTACGTTTAGATCTGGGTTTGGCTTATGGGATGGTGAATAAGAAAAGCGGTAAAGAGGCCTATGGTAGTGTGCTGATGGGCAATTACCAAATCTATCCCTATGCGCAATTGGCAGATGCGGAGGGAAATGCACTACCACTGGCACGAGATTATAGGTTAAGCTACCTAGCTGGTTTAGACCATAGGTTTTTAGATTGGAAATATTATCCGCTAAGTGATTACAGTTACAACGTTACGAAAGGGAATACTGCCGACCTTAACTTAAATGCTGCCATAGCCTATCAATGGAAAGGATTAAAGTTGAGCTTAACGGGCAGGTACCAAAACCAGCCCAGCCAAAGCCAAACGCTACAGCAGTTGGGTGGCTATATGGCAAATAACCTCATCAACCGCTTTACACAGCTATCGGCAACAACGACAACCTATCCCTTGCCCATGGGCGATATCATAGATAGGCAATGGAATAGTTTTAAAGCTGTAGATGTAAGGGCGCAGTTAGATTACAAACGAAGCTTTGGTGCACATGGCTTTAATGTGATGGCTGGCGCCGAACGTAGGCAGAACGAGATTGAAACCAACACCACAAGGCAGTATGGCTACAACAGCGACCAGCTATTGGGCGTAGCAGTAGATGATGTGAACCGATATCCCACGGCAGTTACCGGTGCCATGGCCAATATACCAGAAGGGCAGTCGGATAGGCGGTACCTCAATAGGTTTGTAAGCCTGTATGGTAATTTCAGTTACGATTACCTACAGCGCTATGCGCTTTATGCTAGCGTTAGACGAGATGCGTCTAACCTTTTTGGGGTAAATGTTAATGATAAATGGAAACCCCTATGGTCGGTAGGCTTGGGTTGGAATGTAAGCAGCGAAGCCTTTTTTAGTAATAAAATTGTCGAATACCTTAAACTAAGGCTAACCTACGGTTTTTCGGGCAATGCCGATCCATCGCGAACGGCAGTAACCACCATCTTGTACGGTGGCGTATCTCCTTTCACGCAAAGTGCCTATGCCAGCGTAGATAAAAAGTTCAATCCCGATTTAAAATGGGAAACCATACGCACCACTAACCTAGGGCTAGATTTTAAAACGAAGGGCAACCGTATTTCAGGAAGTATCGATTACTATGTAAAAGACGGAAAAGATCTTTTCAGTGCCTATCCAATTGATTATACCACAGGTGTAGGCACTACTATGGTAAGAAATGTGGCGAGCATTCGCGGAAAGGGGATAGACCTGCAATTAAATGTGCTCAACATCGCTGGTCGTTTTAATTGGCAAACGCAATATAATGTAAGCCATAACAGCAATAAGGTAACGGCCTACTATGTATCGGCAGCAGCGGCAAGCAATTACGTAGCAGGTGCAGCTGCACAGATCACGGGCATTGTGGGCAAACCTGTGTATAGCGTATTTACCTACCGTACCAATGGACTGGATGCTAGCGGTAACCCAATCGGCTACCTCAATGGTGAGCCAAGCTATAATTACAATAGCATTATGGGAACAGGCACTTCCATTAACGAACTTGATTTTAGCGGGGCATCTTTACCTACGTGGTTCGGTAACCTACAGAACAGGTTTGCTTATGGTGCATTTAGCCTACAAGCGAGTATCAGTTTTAAGGCGGGTTATTACTTCAAACGCAATTCCATCAATTATGGTAACCTTATTAACAACGGACAGGGGCATGCAGATTACGCCCTGCGTTGGCAATCCCCGGGCGACGAAGCGAACACCGTAGTGCCATCCTTTGTTTATCCCAACATTGCAGGTAGGGATGCCTTTTACAATAGCTCTACGGTATTGGTAGAAAAAGGAGATCACCTAAGACTGCAGTATATCAACCTAACTTACCAACTACCCATCGCTAAGCAATGGATCAAGCGAATACAATTTAGCCTAAATGCTTCCAATCTGTGTATCCTATGGCGAGCCAACAACAAGGGTATAGACCAAGAGTATTACAGGAACAACTTCTTTCCACTTTCTAAAACCTATGGCCTCGGGCTTAAACTAGATTTTTAATGCAATTAATTAATGTGTTCGCTTAAAGAAACCTGCGGAGCAAGCATGGAAACAAATAAAATAATAAACGACAACTGAATAAATAAGCAACCGAGAGTTTATCAGCAAGGCTGGTGAGCTCCGCTTCGCTCCGGTTTTGTTACTTTTTGCGGTCAACCTGCGAAGCAAGCTTGAAGTCCGATAAAAAGCATAAGAACTACTGAAAAAAAGTAAGAGCCCAGCGGCGGCGAGCTAAAAACCTATAACTAAATTTCGAACCCCTAAAATAATATCTAATGAAAATAATATATAAAATAAGAGGCAGCTTAATAGTACTAGCAATATTGGCTACACTTATATCTTGTAAAGACTACCTAGATGCCAAGCCCGATACGAGGTTGGCAGTAATTACCAGTATTAAGGACATGCAGGCCATGTTAGACTATTATCCACGAATGAACTATAACGATCCTTCGGTAGCAGTAGTCTGTGCCGATGAATACTTCATTACCGATGCAGTCTATCAATCACGCAAAGATACTGAGCGTAACTTATACATTTGGGCGCCAGAATATGTCTTCGACGAACGATCTAACGCCTGGAAAGATGTGTATGAAATTATCTATTTCAGTAATGTGGTATTAAATGCGGTAGCCGAAAACCAAGATCGCCTAAATGCAAGCGAGCTGAAACAGATGGCTGCACAGGCCAAATTTCATCGGGCAAGACAGTTTTTAAATGCCATTGATATTTGGACATTACCCTATAATGCGATTACAGCAGCTACAGATTTAGGAATTCCGTTACGCTTGGACGCCAACTTTAATACGCCCAGTAGTAGGGCATCTTTGGCAGATAGTTACAAACAAGTCATTGCAGATTTAGAAATGGCAGCATCCGCTTTGCCCATTAAAACAATTACGCCAATGCGGCCGTCTAAAGCGGCTGCATACGGTATGCTTTCGCGTACCTATCTGCGCATGGGCAACTATACCAATGCAGGGCGGTATGCAGATAGTTGCCTGCAAATTGAAAGTAGCTTAATAGATTTCAATACGTTAACAGCCAGTGCTAACTTTCCCATTGCGCAGTTAAACAAAGAGGTCGTTTTTGAAAGTCGGGCAGTGCCTTTAGGTCCGGTAACCAATGCAAGGGCGCTAGTTAATCCATTGATTTATGCCAGTTATGAAAATAATGATTTGAGGAAAGCTGTTTTCTTTAAAGCCAGTGGTGCCGATTATATTTTTAAGGGCCAATATGCAGGCTCCGCAAATATGTTCAATGGCATAGCAGTAGATGAAATGTTGCTGACACGTGCAGAGTGCTTTGCCCAGAACAATACGCTGGACAAAGCTTTGGGAGATTTGAACTTGCTATTAACCAATAGATATAGAACAAATACTTTTACGCCCTACAGCATAACAGATAAACAACAGGTAATAGCGCTGATAAAAAAGGAACGAACAAAAGAGCTGTATTTAAGAACTTTGCGCTGGGCAGATATCAAACGTTGGAATGTAGAAGGAGATAATTTGGTATTGAAACGTAACATTGAAGGGAAGACTTTTGAGCTGGCGCCAAATTCTTTACACTATGCCCTAGCGATACCAGAAGACATCATTGCATTAACAGGTATGCCACAGAATAACAGATAAAATTTTGGCTGGATACGTGTCCAGCCAAAATTGCGAGTTTAGTCGGCTTTTTTAAACATCGCGGCATCGGTGATGTCGCTATCATTTGGGAAATTGCCAGTATCGCGAAGGTAGTCATCTAGCAATGCCTGTGTGCTAATGGAAGCATCAACTTCGATCACACAAGGCAGGTCATTTCCCGGATCACATTCCTCTGCCTCAGGAGTAGTGGTTGGCAAATAACTGTAACCATCCCTAATATCGGTATGGTTATTTTTGGTGTATTGCCAATAAACGCTATCTTTCTTTTTGGTAGCATTAACTGTAAATACTAAGCCGAACGCCATTACCAGCGCTACAAGACCGAACATTAAACTTTTTAAATTTTTCATAATTGTTGACTGCTTTGTTGCATTTGAAAAAGCAGACGAAAAAGTTTGGTTAAATAGAATTAGGTGTCATAGGTTGGAGATTGCCGCGTCGTACCTCCTCGCAATGACGGTAATTATGATAGCCACTTTGGTAGGCTGTAACACCTGTAATAGCCAACTTACCAAGCCAACCACCACATTTTATTTTTGCTCTTTAATCTTTACTCCTTAATCCTTAATCTTTGCTCCTTGCTCTTTACTCCTTAATCCTGATCCCTAACCCTTAATCCCTAGTTCCTAATCCCTGTCCCCTGACACCTGATCCCTTAATCTTTGCTCTTTACTTCTTAATCCTACTCCCTAATTCCTGCTCCCTAACTCCTAATCCCTAACCCCTGATTCCTGTCCCCTCCCACCAAAACATACCTCTTCAAACCCCGATCATAAGCAATCACATGTCCTTCGGCCCTTAATCTTTTCAGCTGTTTTTCTATCGTAGATCTGGCATAGCCTAGTTTTGCGGTCATGGTGGTAATAGGCTCCATTTGCTGATGCCTAATGAGATAAAGAAGCCTGTCTAACCTGTTCCTATATTGTAAAGCAGCCATTTAATTTGTTTGTCTACACAAAATTTGTGGCCTACACCCTCATCTACAATGAACATTAGGGTAAGAAATGCAAGGGCTTGATTTAGCCTTTTGTTAAACTCGCTTTCAGTATTCTGCTAAACGATTGCTGGGTAATGCCCAGGTAAGAGGCCATATCTTTATGTTTGATATGTGCGGCCAAGCCGGGGTAATGTTGGCACAAGTGCTGGAACTTTTCTGCAGCGTTACCTTTGAGGTAAACCCTTTTTTCTTGGTTAAGCCGTAGCAGGTAATAGCTGAGTACTTTTTTGCTGAGCATGACAAACTCTAGCGACAAATCTTCGAGCACCATTAAGTCGAAATAATGCAGTACATAGAGCTTGGTGTCGGTTTCGCAGATGATGCCCTCCTTACTTTGCGATTGCAAAAGCAGGCTATCTACGGCCGCACAGAAATGCCCGGGACTACTAAAATCGGTGGTTTCCTGTTCCTCTTTGTCTACATAAAGCCTGAGAAAACCACTTTCCAAAAAATAGATATGGCGGCACACTTCGCCCGGCCTAAGCAGGGGCGTGCCTTTGGGCATCAGCATCTTTTTGATGCGAGGCTCGAGCATTTTCTCTCCATTTTCGGAGAGATCAAATTGAGTTTTGAGCAGATGAATAAAATGTGAATCTTTCATAAGCGTTGATTTAATCTTTAGGTGTTTGTGAGCGATACAGACTGTTATCTAATTTGCGGCATTAACCTAAACCTATGCAAAAAGAACTTTTCCCATACCTGGAAACGATTATAGAATTACAAAAGCAGGTAGTAGATGCCCTATCGAGGGTAATGCCAAGCACCAACGATGAAGAATGGTTGGACAATGCAGATATGAAGCAGCTCTTAAAAATAAGCGATGCCACTTTGTACCGCCTGCGAAAGAGCGAACAACTGTCGTCGAAAAAGATAGGCGGTAAATGGTACTACGCTAAATCGGCAATGGTACAAGGGCCAAAGCAGCGGCAGAAATAAGTACTTTGCCGCTGCCTGTTTTGGCTTAAGCTAGAGGATAGGCAATGTGAAAACAGAGCATGCCACTAGCTTGGAAACCGCTGCTGCCCGATTGTGCCTTGAGGGTGCTCACGTCCCAAATGATTTTTCCCTGCTCTAATTGCTCCGCTTTGGGCTCCTTTTTGAGTAGGATGGTCAAACGGTTTTCTATGGCAAAGGCGGTTTCTTGGGCAAATTTCTTGAGGCTACGTTCGTCAATCTGCTGTAAGAACTGTTGTTGGCTTTCGCCAAGCTCAAAATAGTTAAGTAGCCATTTCCTAAAATTTTTACGGATGATCGCTGCCGTTGCCGCTAAGCGGGCGTCATTTTGGTAGTAGAGCATTTCTTGTAACAGCGTTAATCCTTCGTTGCTAAAAGGAAATTTCAAATTCAAAAAACCTTCGCCTTTAGCGAGGGCATGCGGTAGTGGAAGATTTTGCTGTGCTACAGTAGCATCTTCGGCGGTAAATGGATGTTTCATTTTTTGATTTTTCATGTTTGTTGACCCAAATATGAAAGCAATAAAATGGGTAAATGCTGTTAATAAGGCGGTTTTTTGACGAACGGGAACTCATTTTCTTGACGAACGGGATTTAGCCTTTTTTACGGCTATCCCTAGTTTTGATATTTCACAAATTGTTAACTTAGATACATCTAATCTAAATTTCGCCTAATGAAAAAAATCATTGTAGGGAGGCATGCCTATTTCGGCATCGGCTCCAGTCTGGTCTTGGCTACTTGCAGTACCCTGGTTCTTTTAAGCTATGCAGAACAGAAAACAATGGGTTTTATGCTGCAGAGAAGTAACTTCTACATCGCTTGGGCTTTCAATGCCCTCATTGCCTTTGTGCTCATTAGGATTTGTGTGTGGGCTACAAGGCTCTTAGACTACCGTTACCCTTGGCCTCGGAGCTATGCCAAAAGATGGCCAAAACAACTTTGCCTCGTCATTCTACTGCCTTTGTTGTTGAGCTTTTTAATGGTACTGGTTTATTTTTTGTTGTATCGGAAGAACATCTTACAAACCACCTATTTTAAACGCTATTTGTTATTGGATACTTTAGGGGTAGTATTGCTCAACGCCGCACTTTTCTTCGACCACCAAAGGCACCATAAACCCTTGAAAATTCCTAAAAAGAGCCGCAAGCCCAACACCGATTTGAAATGGCCTTTGTCGGTAGATCAGATTGCCTATATCTATGCCAAAAACAAGGCCTGTTTTGCTGTAGATTTTGATGGCGAGGAACTGTTTTGGCAGCAATCTTTAGCCAAAACATTGGACTGCCTTAACAGGGCAGATTTTTATTTGGTGAGGCGTTCCTTCATTGTCAACCGTAAGGCCATTGCCCAACTGGAGAAGCAAGATAAGCGTTTAAAGGTTTCGTTAATTAGTCCTTTGGCGCACAGCATTAGCGTAAGCCGCTCGGAAGCACAGGCCTTTAAAAATTGGTGGTACTATAGTGCTGAACTGCCAGAAATGGACAAAGCAGAATAAGCTAATTTCTTCGACTTTTCTTCGAGGTTTCTTCGACTCTTGTTCGGGAAAGCTTCGTGTCTGCTTCGGGAAGCCTTCGGGAAAGCTTCGGGAAACGCTCGTGTTTTTCCCGAAGCCGAGACGAACAAAAGGTAAGGCAGATCAGATGCAGTTATGAACCAGTGATGAACCAGGGCAACAGCCTAATCAAAGCTAGATCATTGGCCCTAAAACAAAATCTCGACTTTGTCAAAAGTGCTCAAATCCATTCAACTTCTTTCAAAGTAAATCACAAGTGTCTGATTGTTAGGAGTGTGTTGGGTTTTACGCTAGGTTTGTCCCATTGTCTCGCTGTACCGGCCGGCCGGCAGACAACAACAATTTAAATTTTAAAAAAATGGGAAGAATTAGAAACGGAGCCAACGGTGGCTTCTCTGGCAAGGCCGGAAGTATTATTGGTAGCAGTTGGAACAGTGTAAACTACATCAAAGGACTGCCAAAGCTGAGCAATAAGCCAGCATCAGAAAAACAACTAGATCAAAGGGCACGTTTTGCCGCCGTACTTGGTTTTATGGGGCCAATTAAAGATGTGTTGCTAATGGGCTACAAAGGGCAGAAAGCTGGAAGAGCAACAGGTTTTAACCTAGGTATCCAATATGCGCTCACCAATGCGGTTATTGGTACTTATCCAGATTATGCGGTAAACCCAGCTAAGGTTCAAATCAGCAAAGGTACCTTGCAAGCACCTCATGGTATTGTGCTTAACGCTACGGTTTCGGGCAGTTTAGCAGTAAGCTGGTATCCGCAAGTAAATGGTTTAAATGCATTTGCAGACGATTTGATGGTGGTATTGTTGTACAACGAAACGCAGAAGCTCTTCTTGGTTTATACCGATGGTGGTACTAGAGCAGATGGAACGAGCAATTTGACCATTCCTGCCGACTTTTCTGGACAGGTAGTGCATGCTTTTTTCTTTTATGTAGATAGAGATAATACCCGACAATCTACCAGTACTTATGCGGCACCAGTGGCCATAGTTTAAATCAGTACTTGTTTACCTTATGCGCTCTGGCTTAAATGCTAGAGCGCAAATTAAAACTAACCCTCATGGAAACTTTAAAATTAATAGGCAAACGCCTTTATCTTAACGATAGACATTTTTTCATCACTACCGTTTTGTTGATCCTTTACGCTGCTAGTTACTGGTGGCTACCACAATGGCTCCCCAATTTTGCAAGTATAGACCCTGGTATTTGGCAATTGGTAATGGTGGCATTGTTGGTATTTTTGCTAGTGCTGCCCTTATGCTGGGGCATTTTGGCTTACGCTGTACAGCGCATCGGTCTCCCTGCGCTGACGCTCATCTTTGCTCAATTTAAACTGCTTACCCTGTGGCAACAATTCATCATTTACTGGCTATCGTTTTTCTCCTTGGTGTTTCTGGCTTTACTAAGCCTAATGGCCATTTTGTAGGGCGGTAGCGATAAATCAGGTTTTCGTAATGACGGTTTAGGAGAGACGGTATTAATGAACTTGGAGATGCTTCGACAGGCTCAGCATGACATGCGATAGTGAAAGTGAAAGTGAAAGTGCAAGGGAAAGGGATATGGACAGTGCAAAGTAGAACTGGCGTTGCTAAGAACTACGGACGGCCTGATTTAGCACTGGCTAAAGAGCATTGGCCATGTCCGCATGAGAGCGGCCGCCTTTTGTGCGATGATAGCCCTAGGGCTAGCTGATGCGGACTACCCTTTTCTTGCTTCGTTCTTTTGGGTAAGCAAAAGAATGAAGATGCCCCTCCGGCAAAGAGGAGAAAAATACCGACTAATGCATTACGATGCCTGTATACACAGTCTGTTCTGAGTTATGCGAAAGCATGACGGAAGGGACAGTACTAATGAACTTGGAGATGCTTCGACAAGCTCAGCATGACATGCGATAGTGAAAGTGCAAGGGATATGGACAATGCAAAGTAGAACTGGCATTGCTAAGAACTACGGACGACCTGATTTAGCACTGGCTAAAGAGCATTGGCCATGTCCGCATGAGAGCGGCCGCCTTTTGTGCGATGATAGCCCTAGGGCTAGCTGATGCGGACTACCCTTTTCTTGCTTCGTTCTTTTGGGTAAGCAAAAGAATGAAGATGCCCCTCCGGCAAAGAGGAGAAAAATACCGACTAATGCATTACGATGCCTGTATACACAGTCTGTTCTGAGTTATGCGAAAGCATGAAGGGAGGGACAGTACTAATGAACTTGGAGATGCTTCGACAGGCTCAGCATGACATGCAAGGTGAAAGTGGAAGGGAAAATGGGATAGGGCAGTAATTCCTCCCCCCAACTTCCGATGAAAAATCGGAACAGGCACTCTCAAACATTCGGGATAAACCCTCCAAAGGGGATATGGACAATGCTAGAAACAAAAAATAAAAATCAATTTAAAACTTAACGACATGATAAAAACACATTTAACCTATGCTGCACTGTACCTATTAATTACAGTCAACATCCTCAATCAACCAAATCACCAATACTTAGGCAAACTAGCGACCAATGAACCAATGCCTAATGAACCAATGACCAATAAACCAATGACTAATAAACTATTAAAAATCGCAAAATCCCAGATCGGCATTCGCGAAACCACGGGCAACAACGATGGTCCACAGGTAGAAAAATACTTAAGCTACACTGGCAATCATAAAGGTGAACCTTGGTGTGCATCATTTGTGAGCTGGGTATTCGGACAGGCAGGGTTGCCGCGACCTCGAACCGCTTGGAGCCCCAGCTTATTTCCTAAAGAACGTCGCATGGCAAGGGCGGTACCCGCTGCGGTATTTGGAATCTACTTTCCAGATAAGGGCAGGATAGCACATGCAGGTTTAGTAGAGAAACAGCAGGGAAATTGGTTATATACGATAGAAGGCAACACCAATTTGGTAGGTAGTAGGGAAGGAGATGGGGTGTATCGTAAGCTTAGACACCGAAAGACCATTAGATTGTATGCCAATTGGTTAGCTGAGGCAAAGAAAGGAGCAGGAGATGAGCAATAAATGGATTTACAGCATGCTATTGCTGTTGGCGGCTTGTGCGACTAAGCATAAACTGACCAGTAAAAATGAGCTAAGTACGCTGGCTTACCATAAATCGAAAGCACTTGTACTAGAAAATTACGCCTCGGATGCTGCTCAGCAAAAAGTAGACAGCAACCACCGCGATAATTGGATAAAGATTTATTCGCAAGGAAAGGTCAGTATCACGAAAGACAGGTTTGAAGGAGAAGCAGACAGTATATTTTGGTATAGCAGACAAAAAGAATGGCAATCAGAAAACACGATGCAAAAAACGGAGGCAGCCACTACCAAGGCAATGGATACAGAAAAAGTACGAGCTACCAAACATAAAACCCAAATCAAGGAAAAAGAAAAAAGCAACTTTGCATGGTGGTTGTTGGTAGTGCCAATAGTGCTATTGGTATGGCTTTACATCAAAAATCGTTTGTCAATTAGATCTTAGCACGCTTTTTCCAAAATGCCCAATAATTCCCACTAAAGCACCCTACTTTCAACTTTGTACTTTCAACTCCCTGCTCCTTACTCTTTGTTCCTTACTCCTGATACCTAACCCCTGATCCCTAACCCCTAACCCCTGATCCCTTGCTCCTTGTTCCTTACTCCTGATACCTAACCCCTAATCCCTAATCCCTAATTTTCCTTTATTCAACATATTGAGGCTTATTGTGTTATATTTGCGGCAAAATTCTTTTTGTATGTATAATCTACGCTCTTGCGGTAGGAGGATTTTGCTCTCCTTGTTTTTGCTTGTGATCTGCTTCCAATTGGCTTGGTCGCAGGTACCAAAGATCGCGTCCTTTAGTCCGACTAATGGAAAGGTAAATGCACTGATCACCATCAATGGCAGCAATTTCAGTGCTGTAGCGGCAGAGAACAAGGTCTATTTTGGTGCAGTAAAGGCCGAAGTGATCAGTTCAGAAGCTTCAAAGCTGGTAGTGAGGGTACCCAAATACGCTTCTGGTGGACCCTTAAGAACCGTGGTTAACGGATTGACCACCTATAGCCATGATCCTTTTTACCCAATTTTTGACGGTACACACCAAAAAATATTCACTAGTGGTTTCGAGGCGATGGACCTTTCGGTAGGTAACCAATTGGAATATAACCTTACACGCAGTGCCATCAGTGCCGATTTAGATGGAGACGGTATTCCGGATATTGCCGTTACCGAGCCTTCAAAAAGTATCATCAACATCCTGAAATCTAAAGGGGGCGACTTGAGTGGTTTTCCAAAGACTGCAATACAAACCTTAGCTACCAGTACCATGCCATTGGAGCTCACCGCCCAAGATCTCGACGGTGATGGACTTGTAGACCTGATCGTAATCAACAGATCCGCCAATACCTTTTCAGTTTTTCGTAATATAAGTACCGCAGGAACCATTTCCTTTGCCAATAAACAAGACTTTCCTACCATGCTAGAGCCTACCGCCCTTACCGTAGGAGACCTGGATGGAGACGGTAAATTGGATATCATGGTCAGCAGTGCGAAGAATAATGGCTTGGCGATTCATAAAAACCTGAGCATTGGCGGAACAGTTGCTTTTGAAACCAAGGTAGATATCACCACCTCGCATCCTGCTACTTCGATAGCAAACGGCGACATCGACGGCGATGGAAAGTTGGATCTAGTGCTCTCAAATAGTGTATTCAAGAACATCACGGTTCTCCGAAACCAATATAACGGTATTACATTTTCTTTTGCAAAAACCGAACATGAGGCACAGGTGGCCAATGGCCGCATTACCATTTGGGACATAGATGGCGATGGAAAACTGGATATTACCGCTACCACTTTGCCAGGTTTTAACCATATCAATATCTTTAAAAATACCTCTACTCCCGGCAGTATTGCGCTAACACGGACCATCATGACGCTAACGAGTTATTATGACGACCTAGGCCTTGAATTTGCCATGAGCCAGGAAGTAGAGCCTAGAAAAGTGGTCTACGCCGATTTCAATGGTGATGGTAAACCGGATATGATTGTGGTCGATAACACCATCTGTTACGGGCTACAGAATAAGAGCACTGCCGGAACCATTGTTTTTGATGACCGTTTCAAGCTTCCTGCTACCTCCGCCACAGATATGATCGTAAACGATCTGGATGGAGATGGACAAGCAGACATGGTTGCGCTAAACTCACAAAATAACACCATTACTTTGCTGCGCAACCGCGTATTATTGCCCTCCTTAAATACCTATGCACTTTCGGAGACGGTAACAGGAGCGGTACGTATATTCGGTACCAATTTGACTACGGCAAGTGCATTGGAGATTGGCGGAAAAGCACAGAGCCAATTCAGCGTCATTTCTGAAACTGAAATAGAAGCCACTGTAGCTGCCGGAACTTTTGGAGATATCAAAGTCACCACAGCGTATGGGCAGGTCACTATTCCTGGTTTCAGCAACCTAGTTTCGCCTAAAATTACGGCTTACTCGCCTAAGAGTGCAGCCGAAGGTACGCTGGTGAATTTGCAGGGAGAAAATTTTGCCTCAGCGGTATCCGGTAATCAGGTGTATTTCGGATCGCTCAAGGCAGAAGTAGTGACTGCGACGCCAAGCATGGTGAGCGTAAAAGTGCCTAAAGGCGCCACTTATGAGGCCCCTTCCATCTTGGTGAATAAACTGACAAATAGGGCAAACCTTCCGTTTAACCTAAATTTTGGAGGTGGAGCCTCTGCTTTTTTCAACGATTCGTTCACCAAAAGTACCATCAATCCAGCAGCTAGGGTTTATAATCCAGATGATATGCTCATGGCAGATATCGATGGAGACGGTCTTCCTGATGCCATTGTTGTAGCTGAGTATATCCATATCTATAAAAATACAGGTAATCCTTTAGAGCCTTTCCCTTTTAATGCCAGTTTGATCATCACTAAGGAAGCAAGTTTTTCTTCCATGTGCGCTGTAGATGTGGATGGCGATGGGAAGTTGGATTTGGTAGGTGCCAATGATAGGGCCGCTGGTATATTCGTCCTTAAGAATTCGAGTTCGGGTGCTGCCTTGTCATTTGAACCTGGTGTGCGTATTGCCGATACCTATGGCATTACCCGTATTCGTACCGGTGATATTGATGGAGACGGAAGATTAGATTTGTTGACCATTTATTCTACTCGATTAGGCATTCTCAGAAACACTACTCAAAACGGTGTGATTTCGTTTGCAAAGGCTATCGGCTTTCTAAGCTCCAACCTTAGCGATGCATTCGTAGCAGATCTAGATCAGGATGGTAAGCCAGATATAGCAACCATCCGCTACCTTTCGGACCTGGAAATTTATAAGAACGTTAGTGTGAATGGTTCAATAATACTCGAAAGACCGAAGGTATTCAAAGTGCCCGGATACCAGCTTGCTGGTGGCGACTTGGATGGCGACGGCAAGTGCGATTTGGCAGTGGCCAGTGGGGGTAACGGCCTTTATGTACTAAAGAACACCACGCCTGCAAATGGAAGCCTCAGTTTTACTACACAATTGATGATCATTGGCGAGCAGACCTCGTCATACGATGTTTCTATAGCCGACATGAATGGCGATGGATTGGGTGATGTGGTAGTAGCTAGACATAGCAAAGGGGGCGTTACGATTTTTAAAAACATCAGTACACCCGGACAATTGGCTTTTGCCGATAAGATAGAGCTAGCCTCTATGGTAGGGCAACGTGGGATCAATCTTGTCGATATCAATAATGATGGTCGCTTAGATCTTGTGCTTGATAATTTTCCCAATGGTGGCTATGCTTCCAGTGCCATGATCATCCTCAACGAGGTGCCATTGCCAAGGCTCTATCAATATGAGTTTGTAGCAGCAGATGCCGCAAAAAATGCCATCCTAACGGGAAATAATTTTCAGGAAACCACTGCGGTAACCATAGGCGGAAAGCCAGTGCTTTCGTTCACCGTACTTTCACCTACCCAATTGGCCATCAATGTAGCGGCCGAAACTTCGGGCACGATAGAAGTAACCACGCCTTATGGCAAGGCACAACTAGAAGAATTTACCAACAAATCGATTCCTTATATCCAATCGCTGTCTAAAGAAACTGCGGCTTCGGGAACGATCTTAACCATACAAGGTGGCAATTTTTCTCCACAGGCTGCACAAAATGAAGTTTATTTCGGCAGCTTAAAGGGAGAAGTACTGAATGCTACCGCCAACCAATTGGTAGCCAAGGTAGCTAAAAGTGCAACTTATGCACCTGTGAGTGTACAGACTAAAAACTTGGTAGCAGAATCGGGACGCGATTTTGGCCTGTTAGCGCCAATAGAAGATGGCGCTACCCTAGGCGCCAGTTCCTTTGAGTTCAAATCATTGGTCACCACGGGGAGGGCTCAATCTTCTTGTAAGGCAGATTTTGATGGTGATGGCAGATTGGATTTTGCCCTCGGACTTAACGGCGGTGGCAATATCAGCGTAATGCGGAATACAGGTGCTGCAATTAGTTTCACGTTCAGCAGGTATTACGTAAACGTTCCAGAAACCAGTTCAATAATCAACCATATAGTAGCTGCAGATTTTGACGGTGACGGGAAACCAGACCTAGCAGTAGTCAATAGTGTTTCTGCAACAGTATCCGTATTTAGAAATATTTCTACCTCAACCGTGGTCAGGTTTGCTGCGGCAAAGAGCTTTACGATTGCCGGTACCGGCGATGGGATTGCAGTGGCAGATTTCAATGGCGATGGAAAGCTTGACTTGGCCATTACCTGTAGCAAGGTGAACAGGGTGTCGATACTGCGGAATGCCACCGAAGGCAGTATCTTCAGTTTTGCCGAAAAGGTAGATTTTGTAACGGGTACGCTCCCAAAAAGCATTACCGCTGCAGATCTTGACAATGATGGAAAGCCAGATATCGTAATTGCCAATGTGACTTCCAATAGCCTATCGTTCTTAAAAAACCAAAGCAGTGGAAGAACAATGAGCTTTGCCGCTAAGCGTGACTTTGCGACAGGCCAGACTCCAGTTTGGGTAGAGGCAGCAGATTTAGACAAAGATGGCTTACCCGATCTGATCGTAGCTAATCAAGCATCGGCAACCTTAAGCATCTTTAAAAATATTTCTTCGGGAGGAACCCTAGCATTGCAAGGAAAAACGGATTACACAACGCCTACAGCACCAGCTCATTTCGAGGTTGCTGATGTGGACAGTGATGGTTTTGCCGATATTGTATTGGCCTCTAGCTCTGGAAGGGCACTATCGATTTATAAAAATAACAGTACAACGGGAATAGCATTGCTGCCAAAGTTAGATTTTACCAATGGCTATGCTTTCTACAATGTAATAACAGGAGATTTTAATGGAGACGACCTACAAGACTTCTTAGGCTGTAGTTCGGATACTTTCCCTCTTCAAAATAAATTGCCATTGGCACAAACGGCCATAACCGGAATTTACCCAACTGCTGCAGGACGTAGAGAAGAGGTATCTATCTTTGGGAAAAACCTCTCGGCTGCGGTAAAAGTGACTTTTGGAGGTGCAGAAGCGACCACTTTCAGCATAAAATCGGATAGCGAGCTGATTGCTACCGTGGGAGCTGGCGCTAGTGGTAAGGTTGGTGTTACCGTGGGTGCAAAAGTAGTGGATTATGATGGTTTTGTTTTCTTGGGAAAACCTAGCCTAGTTTCTTTTAGTCCGCTTTCGGCAAAACCTGGAGAGGAAGTGACCATTAAGGGAGAAAACTTGGCATCGGTTGAGCAGGTTTATTTTGGAGGTGTACCTGCCGCTTCTTTCGTTAAGCGCTCAACAAAAGAGATTGTGGCTATAGTGGGACTGGGTAACACTGGTCGCCTTACGGTTAGCAGTGCCGAAGGCGAGGAAGGTCTTGATGGTTTTGTTTTTATACCTACACCTATCATTACTGAATTTTCGCCTTTAGCAGCATACCACGGCCAAACCGTTACCATTAAAGGATTATATTTCTCCAATGTGAAATCTGTTGCTTTCGGTGGATTAGCCGCTAGAAGCTTTAAGATAAAATCAGCTACCGAATTGGAAGCTGTAGTGGGTAAAGGAGCCTCTGGTACCATTACAATAGCAGACCAAAACGGAACTGCCAAAGCAGATGGTTTCCAGTTTCTCTTACCAGAAATAAGTACATTTAGTCCCGCTGCTGCCGGTACCGGACATACGGTGGTATTAACCGGTAAGAACCTGCAAGATGTGATAGGGGTAAGTTTTGGTGGCATGGCGGCAAAGTCGTTTACCATCAGTTCACCTACTAGTATCAGTGCGGTTGTTGATGCCGGTGCAAGTGGGGAGATCAGTATTGATTATGGTTACGGAAATGCTAAGATTGCAGGATTTGTGTTTGTACCTAAGCCTAGTATTACTAGCCTAAGTACATTAAAAGGCATAGAGGGGCAAACTGTCGCTATTTTTGGTACTAACTTTTCTACTACCACCGCAGTAAGTTTCGGTAATGTTCCAGTGGCTTCTTTTGAGGTGGTCAATGCCACAACAATCTCGGTAAAGTTAGCTAACGGAGGTACTGGAAATGTGAAGGTAACTACTGCTGGTGGAACGGCAGAGCTTACGGGCTTCACTTTTTTCAAGAAGCCGATCATTACCTCGTTCAGTCCTGCTATTGCGGGAGAGGGAGAAGAGGTGATCATCTTGGGCGAAAATTTTGATGAAGTGACCAAGGTTACTTTTGGAGGAGTAGCTTCACCGCTTCTTGTGGTGACAAGCACTACGGTTCGTGCTACAGTACCTGTAGGAGCAAGTGGCGAGATCGCCATCACTAACCGGGCAGGGATAGGCGTAAAAAGCGGTTTTATCTTAGCAGGAAAGCCTACCATTACTTCATTCTCTCCAGTTA
The DNA here is from genome assembly GCA_029959615.1 of Flavobacteriaceae bacterium PS02338. Taxonomy (GTDB): domain Bacteria; phylum Bacteroidota; class Bacteroidia; order Sphingobacteriales; family Sphingobacteriaceae; genus Pedobacter. The sequence goes on from JASCOD010000004.1 coordinate 409,935, forward strand.
CTGCAGTGGCAAATACCACTGTGACCATACGGGGAACTGATTTTTATGATATTTCTTCGGTAACTATTGGAGGGGTTTCGCAAACATTCGTTCTTGTTTCTCCTACCGAGATCAGGATAAATGTTAGCAATGCTAAAAGTGGAGAAGTAAAATTGGTGACTTCAAGGGGAATCGTTGCTAAAAGTGGTTTCAGGTTTGTACCTAAGCCTGTCATAACGGCATCTGGACTTTTGGTCTTCAAGGAAGGTGGTGAGGTATTGTTGTCAACTGTAGCAGAAACAGGATTTACATATCAATGGATGCGTAACGGTTCGGCTATTAACGCGGCCACCCAATCTAGCTATAAGGTTACGCAAAGCGGCAGTTATGCGGTTAGGATTTCGGTAGACGGCTATCAACTAATGTCGGATGCTGTAGAAGCAGAGGCTATTTTTAGTCTTCCAGCTAATAATTTTACCTTAAAAAGTGTAGACGAAAGCTGCAGAACCAGCGATAATGGAAAGATTGAGATTGCAGCGATTCAAAAACTGAACTATTCGGCACAGCTTAACGGTCAAAATTATAATAAGACTTTCACGTTCGAGCAGAATTACGTAGTTGAAAATTTAAAAGCGGGTACCTATGAACTATGTATTACAATAACGGGAAGATCTGATTATAGACAATGCCATACTTTGGTGATTCTTGAGCCTAAAGATATTACGGCATACGCTTCAGTTGATCAAACCAATCAGATCCTAACACTTCAGATGTCAGGTTCGGATACCTATACCGTGAGGTTAAATGGGAGGGATTACAAAACCAGTAGTCAAAAGATGGAGTTACCGCTTTCGGTAGGTAAGAACAGCATCAGCGTAACGGGTGCCAGTAGCTGTCAGGGTATTTTCGAAAAGGACGTTTTCATTGGTGGTAAGACCACAGCTTATCCTATGCCTTTTGAAAGAACGTTAAGGGTTTCATCAGATTTTCAAGCGGGAGAAAGTGTGGGCATCCAGATCAGTAGCATCAGTGGAAAGGTACATTATAGTAAGAAGGAAAATGTTCAGGGCGGCGAAATTGTATTAGATCTGCCTAATCTGGAACCGGGCTTTTACTTATTGAAATTAGTGCGCAAGGATAGTGAACAGTATTTTAAGATTATCAGGAAATGAGAAAGTTGATCATATATAGTTTAATGGTGTTGGTTTTTGGATGTGCCAAGCGTACCGAGCACATTGCTCAGGGACCAGAAAAAACACTTTTGATATTGCCAGCAAAAGACGAAGCCTGCTTAACTGCTACAGATTTTTCTGCTACGGAAAGTATGGTGACCTTTGAGTGGAAAAAAGCGGCAAATGTTGATACCTATGAAATTCAGGTAACGAACTTTTTAGACGGAACGGTAGTTACTAAACGTACCACTGCTGATCATATAGCGTTACCATTGCCCAAAGGAACCCCATTTAAATGGAAAGTTGTGTCAATTTCTTCTTCGGACAACCAAATGGTAAGTAGCGACACTTGGAGATTTTATAATTCTAGCCCGGGCTTAGTTGCTCATGTTCCTTTCCCTGCAGAATTGCTATCGCCAAAGTTTGGAGAAACTATCGCTTTTCAAACAGGAAAAGCTGATTTTACCTGGAAAGGCAGCGACATAGATAAAGATATTGCCTATTATGCATTTTATCTAGGCACTGATGCAAATCAGTTGCAGCTGGTTTCAAAGGAAATTAAATCTGAGACAGTAACCGGGGTAACTGTGAAGGCTAACACTAGGTATTTCTGGAAAGTAAGCACTACAGACAAGCGAGGAAATATATCCGAATCTGAAATCTCACAGTTTATGGTAAAATAGCAATACTCATCAACGAGTTCAAAGAACTGTTAGAAACGAATAAAAGAAGCCCACGATTTTATCGTGGGCTAAAATCATAACTAAATACAAACCGTTTCGACGGTTTCAAAATGTCTATTAGCATTTGGATATCTTCTTATCCCTTGTGGCGATTACCAGTCACAGAGATCGCTATCGTATTCCAGACTTTGTAAGTTTTTAAATAAGGGATACAAATAGCTTCATTTATAAGTAAAAGGAGGATAGGGAGCTCGTAGAATACAAGTTGTAGGTTTAGCATGATAGATTGCCACGTCGCTACTCTCCTCGCAATGACGGTAAATAGGTGCGTCATTGAAACAAATTAAAGGAAGTAAGATGTTTTATGATTAAATTAATTGTAAGGTATTGACAGTCAATTAATTTATGGTTAGCTTTACTCAAGACATGACTGTCGGCGCTCGAATATTAAGTTAGGATGATTTCTGCTTTTAGATTCGGTTGTCCAACCAGGTCTAAATATTCAAAATCTAAATGACATGAAATCAAAACTGTTAATGCTCATGGTATTGCTATTCACTAGCATGGCCTCGTTTTCTCAAAATCTTTATGTTTACCACGGAAGAAATGGAGAAACAGCTGTTTATCTAAAAGATGAAAAGAGTTCTTCTGTACGCAATTATGATACAAGATTAGATCAAGGAAAAAAAGTCTCGATCCGTATCATGAATCCTAATCCACTTTTCTACAAATATACCATCAAGTCGGAGGAGCAAAAATCAGAATCTGAAAATGAAGATGTGACTAACGCCCTAAGTGTACTATCTGGAATTTTAATCCCTAAGATGCCAGCAGGAGCTGCTGCAGGAGTAGTTAGTCCAGAACCCACTTATGAAGCCTATAAAGAGGCTATCAACGAGCTGTTGAATGATATTAAAGTTGCTCAAAAATACATTAAAGATTCTGATAAACCAGAAGAGGCCTTTTCTACATCTAGAATTAGTGGTTATGTAGGTGTTATTGATAAAATCAATGAGGAAATATCTGCAGAAAAGAATCGATTTAATAGTTCAACCTTATCTACAGATTTAACCGCCTTGTTGAACGCCGTAGTTACCAGCTCCATTGATGCGGTTTCTAAGAAAGCATTCGAGCTGCTAAATGAATCATTAGTTCAAAAGGTAAAAGATATCAAAGCGTCTGTACCACTCAGAGCAAATAGGTACTTGGATAGTGAACTTCTGGTTACCGATAAAACCACCAAAGTATATCTAGTAATTACACCAATAGATTCTACTAATAAAAGCTTACTTAGAGATACTTTCTCCGAGTCGAAGAAACTTGAAATTACGACGATCATTCCCAACTTTAAAAGAGCAACAATGGAATTAGTTCCAGTAGGTACATTTCACTTCGCAAAAGATGTGCAAGAATTCTATTTGGATAATAATATTGTGAAAAGTAGAGATCAAACAAAAACTACTTTTGTACCGAGTATGGTAATCAATGTAAATGCTACAAGATTTGGACCGTCGAAAGAAATGGCAGTTGGTGTAGGACTTGGCTATAGACTCTCTAGTGATTCGAAAGCACTTAATAGTCTATTCTTTTCTTCACTTTTTAGCTACAAGGATTTTCTTAGAGTAGGTTTTGGGTTTGGTAAGGCTGAATTTCCAAATAAGCTCAAAGGTGCAGAGCTTAATCAGCCCTTACCAGCAAACATTTCAAATTTAGACGATATTATCGAATATAAAGATAAAATGGCAGTCTTCTTTAATGTATCATTTACAGGTTTAAATCTAACTAAGAAGAAATAATGAAATCAATTAAATATATACTTGTATTGATGCTACAAAGTGTTTTCACGCTAAATGTTTATGCTCAAACTAAATACACCGGTAAATTGGTAGATGACAAAAATATGCCTATTGCTGGAGTAACGGTGAGCGTAAAAAAGAAAAACATCAATACAATTACAAATAAGAGTGGCGATTTTTCCATTAATGCCGATAAAGGCGATATTGTAGTGTTCTCATTTATTGGTTACAATAATAAGGAGCTAGTGGTTGGTGAAGATGCTAAGCTAGGTACAATTTCCTTTGGTAATAGCGATTATTCTAGATTTTTGATCGACAAGAGCTTTTCTCTGAAGGAACTGAATGAAGAAATGGCCAATTTTATTACCAGAGATAAGCTAAAGAATAAAGTGTTCTACACTACTGTCATGAAAACGGCCTCTTTGGATTTTTTTTCAGATCCAACAAAGATTGTTGAGGGATATGATTCTAAAACTTTCCAAGGATTAAATATCACTCCCTTAGATTCCGATGGAGATTTGATAAGTGATACTGATGAACTATTGCTTGGGACAAATCCTTATAATGCAGATACTGATGGAGATGGACTTTTGGATTCTTGGGAAATAGGAAAGGTTAATGGCATAGATCTGAAGCTTTTAGGTGCATCTCCATTACATAAGGACATATTTGTACAAATGGACTTTATGGTTAGAAATTCGGCACAAAATGGCATAGGGCCAAATGAAAATGTGGTTCGACAAATAGAGAATATTTTTAAAAATGCTCCCGTTCAAAATCCTGACGGAACAAATGGAATAAATATTCATTTGATTCTTGGCAACCAAGTAGAATATATCGACGATCTAAATCCAGTGATTGATAAATTTACTGAATTAAAATCTAATAGTTTTGATCCTAGAAGAGCACCGGTATTTCATTATATGATTTGGGCGAACGGGTATGATGGAGGTACCTCAAGTGGGAATTCTTTTGATATTCCTAATTCAGATTTTATTGTCTCTTTAGGAAAATGGAATAATAATAATGGTGGGACTGATAATCAGAAAATAGGTACTTTTATCCATGAACTAGGTCATAATCTTGGCCTTCGACATGGAGGTATTGATGATTTACATAATAAGATTAATCACATCAGTGTGATGGATTATAGATATCAAATGTCTGGAATTAAAATTAATAATACTTTTCTGCACACTTATCAACCATTTATTTTACCATTGATAGATGAGGCAAATTTGCAAGAGCAGGTTGGATTAGGGAGGTTAGTGGCATTTAGCGGATATTGGACACAATACAAAACACCCATTAGAGAGAATAGAGAGGCAAAGATAGATGGCCCTATTGATTGGAATGGCGACGGTGTAATCAATATGATGCCAGTTAAGGTAGATTTAAATGGAGATTTTTATTATTCCACTTTTTTATCAACTCCCAATCAATGGTTGCAACTTCAATTTACAGGAGGAACGATTGGAAAATTTATCCCTTTTGCTGGAATAGTTGAAAAAAATGCAAAACTCTATAATGCAACACCCCAAATAGAGCTTACCGAGGAAGCCTACTTGGAGCTTGTTAGAAAATAAAGATCTATTTATCTGAGAGGTTCCAAAAGAGAATGTAACTAAAGTTGTTTATAAAGTACTTTTAAGAAAACTGTATTTTTCCTAAAGAAAAAGCCGCTTTACGGGAGTAAAGCGGCTTTGTAGCCCAAAAGGGAAAAATATCGAACCAATTTATCAAAGACCTGAAACGTTTAGCAGGCAAATAATTCGATAACTTTCGCTTATGGTGTCATCCAACGGTACAAATATATACAAATGTTATAAATTTTGATGGCTTTAATGTTGGTATTTTGTAATAGACTTGATTATCTTATAGATAGATTTTAATTTCATGAGAAAAAGGCTGCTCATAGATTTGTTTTAACGGACAATTTCGTATTTTACATCCTAAGCAATATCTACCCACGAAAATCAGGATGACTAAAAAATAGAATGCCATTTGAATATGGAACAGCAAATAGATACTTTCCTAACATACTATCAAACTGCCGAAAACCTAAGGTTTGGACTATATACACTTTCTATCGTTGAGGAGATGAAAAATAAAGAGGGTGCGGGAAAGGTATCCACTAAATCTATACTAAATTTGATCGAAGCTGGGTATTACCATCGCCTCAAAAACAAAATCTTATCCTTAAGGCATGAAGAGGAAATTGGCTTCTCTTTTGATGAACTGGGAACTTTCTGTATCATGCTCGACTTTTCGGCCAGCTGCCTTGTTTCATCTATATTTCACCCCAGATTGGAACGGTTGTATTTGGAAGAACCATTTGATAGTTCGGTAAGCTTTGAGCAGTTTACCTCGTTCTATTTACGTTTTGCTGCTGAGTTTATGGATTATTTGAAACTTACATATTCCAACAATGAAGATATGAAAGCCTTGTTCAGTAGAATATCCTCTTGGAATCGTGAAGATGAAAGGTTTTGATACAATTTGAATTTTTTTTATATTGAAGATGGTAGTGAGGCTTTAATGGGGCTAGTTTTAATTTAGTGGCGATTTATTTCCTTGTGAACTAATAATGGTAATATATTTGCGTTCTTTTTATATCTTTAATATAAAATCATGAATCAAGACCTGCTTGTACGCTTATTTAAATCTATCGACGGAGAAAAAACCGACGATATTGTGTTGGTTGCAGAGTCTATTATTGATGATGAACGAAAGAAAGGTCACAATAAGCTAGCAGAGAGACTTTCAGGTATCTTGCAGCGAAATATTAAAACCAGTCAATCATTCAAAGGCGAATTGCGCCAGATATTCGGTAGTTCATCTTCCATTCCCACCGATAAACGCAGCAATATTCCTTTGGCTGTCCAGGTGCCAAACGATCAATTACGACATGAGATGATTTTATCTGCCGAGGTAGAAGAGAAAATTGTCCGTATTGAAAAAGAGTATTTAGCGAGGGAAAGATTGGCACATTTCGGCCTAAAGCCCAGAAGGCGGATTTTGCTTCACGGTCATCCGGGATGTGGAAAGAGCATGAGTGCGGAACGTATCGCGTGGAGTATCGGACTTCCATTCCTAAAAGTAAAATTTGAAGCAGTTGTTTCCTCTTATTTGGGAGAGTCTGCCACTAATCTTACCAAACTTTTTGATTCTATAAAAACATTTCCCTCGGTACTGTTGCTTGATGAATTTGATTTTATCGCAAAGTCCCGTACAGACAAACAGGATGTGGGAGAAATGCATCGGGTTGTCAATATATTATTGAACGTACTTGAAGACTTTAACGGTCCTGGCCTTATCATCGCAACCACCAATTTGGAGGGAGCAATAGACAAGGCATTATTTCGTCGTTTTGACGATATCATTGAAATACCGAGACCGGGCAAAAAGGAAATTGCCCAAATTCTTAAATCAACTTTATCCGCCATTAAATACGAGAAGATAAAGTGGGATAAGCTTTCTGATGATCTAAGTGGATTTTCTTCTGCTATGGTTGTTAAAGTTGCGACAGATGCAGCAAAATTTTCGGTTATACAGGGCAATGGAGTTGTAAGTCAGGAGAATTTTGAGCAATCTTTAAAAGAGAACCAATTGTACCATATATAAATTAATGCCTGATTTTCCACACCTAAACCTAAAGAGAAAATTACGCGGCGCTTATCATTTTACTGGAATACCAATAGAGAAAAAGATTGACCCGATCACCCTTGGCCATCTTGGGAACAGACAGACGCATGGAGACCAGTTAAATTTAGGAGCAGCAAGTATCAGTAGTGAATATGCTGCGTTCTTGGAAGAACGCAAACAAAATGGACTGCCCGATGCGTTTTCTGAAGAAATACTTCCCGTCTTTTTGAAAGTAGACCCGAGAGACTTTGATATCGAAGCCCTAAAGGGTTTTGGCATAGAAATCGTCTCCGAAGAAGAAAACGGCTTCATCATTGGCGCAAATGCTGATAAGTTCAGTTCGCTGGCAAAAAAAATACAGGATTTTATAGACAAAAAAGGCAGATCGAAAGATCAGGCCGCGAAGCTTTGGGAGATAATCCAGGGAAGCCAATGGCGTGCAGATTATATCTTGTCTGAGGAATTACGGGAAAGATATCCCGCTGGCATTGCGGATAATGAAATGCTGGTCGTTGATATTTCGATAGCATGTTACGTAAAGATGCCAGAACGCCCACAACGAATACTTTTTGAGAGCGAAGAGGATTATGAAGCTGCTAAGTCCAAATACGAGGAACGCAATAAGGACAATCCACAACAAGCGGTTTATAGAAATAGGAAAGTTGCGGATACCGACGAACAGTACCAGCGCAAATTGGATCGTTGGCAAGGAAACATCGATATTCTCGAAGAACAAAGAGACGAAATAGCCTCAGCACGCCAAGCCTATGTCACTGATTTTATTGTGAACAAGCACAAGGGCGAGCTACTGAGCAGCTTTATTGACATGGAGGATAGCTTCGGGTTTCGCGCAAAACTAAGTGGAGAAGCATTAAAAGATTTTCTGCGGGGATATGCATATGTATTTGAAATTGCAGAAAGCGATCAAATCTTTGTCAATGAGCAGATAGAAGAACTACCCGAAGATCAGGATATAGAGATCCTTCCACCAGCAGAGAATGCACCAACTTTCTGTGTCATCGATAGTGGTATAAGGGAGGAACATATTTTGTTAGCACCCGCCATGTTATCCCAATATTCCAAAAACTATGTTCCTAATGAAGATACTACGGCGGATGAAGTAAGTGATGGCGGGCATGGCACTAAGGTCGCAGGGGCGATTTTGTACGGGAATGATGTTCCCGAGCAAGGGACACATCAACTTCCATGTTTTATTGTCAATGCCCGTGTTCTCGATTCGGGATGTTGCCTGCCTGAAAGCCTTTATCCTCCCGAACTGATGGAAACCATTTTAGATGATTTTGACGGCATTCGGTTTTTTAACATGTCGATTGCGTCTACGGTTCCACACCGGCTTATCCATATGTCGACATGGGCGGCAAAACTGGATAGCCTTATCCATCAGCGAAAGGTACTATTTATACTTGCCGCAGGCAATTTGCGCAGTGCTAGCTATCATGCGACAAAACTCGGTATTAGGGAGCATCTGGAAGCTGGACGAAACTATCCGCAATATTTATTGCAGCCTTCGGCACGGTTGGCAAATCCTGCCCAGAGCATGTTGGGTTTGACTGTCGGTTCCGTCTGCGCTGCGGATTTTGAGGATCAGGATAGAAGGTCGTTTGGCCAAAAAGGATATATTTCATCATTCTCAAGATGTGGTCCCGGACTTTGGCAGGCCATAAAACCAGATGTAGTTGAATACGGCGGGGATTTTTTGAGAGAAGTTAACGGTATTAATATAACGCCACATAATGACGTCGCAATCAAAGTTGTAAAAAGTGGTGGCAGCCGAACAGGCTTTTCAGTGGGCACTTCATTTGCTGCTCCAAAGGTTGCCCATATAGTAGCTCATTTGGCTCAGGAGTTTCCGACAGAAAGCACATTGTTTTACAAGGCATTGGTCATCCAATCCGCACGTTTGCCAGAGCATGTATTTTACCAGCCAAATGTAAATGTATTGAGAGCGTTCGGTTATGGTATTCCAGATCTGAACCGTGCACTGAACAATAACCCCTATCGTATCACTTTTATAGCAGAGGGCAAGGTTGCTGCCCATCAAGCTAATCTATATTCTGTAAAAATACCACCTGAACTTAGCAGGGCGGGAACAAACTACGATATATTATTGGAAGTTACATTGACCTATACTGCTGAGCCTCGCAGGACAAGACGGAAACTTAAGTCGTATTTCAGTTCTTGGCTATCATGGGAATCTTCCAAATTGGGTGAAAATTTCGATGTTTTCTCCAATAGGGTTTTAAAAGATATGGAGGAACCTGAAGCTGAAGAAAACCAGGAAGAGGACGTGAACAATATTAAATGGATAATATCGACTTCGCCAAATTATGGGCAAGTTAAGCAGTATAAACGGCAGGATAGTCCAACCCAGAAGGACTGGTCAGTTATAAAATCAAATATGCTAGGGGAAGAAATATCATTTGCAGTTGTAGGGCATAAAGGTTGGGATAAGGATACCTCAACAGAGCTTCCTTTTGCCTTATCGATAAGTTTTGAAATCCTTGCCAAGGAAACAGAAATTTATAATTTGATCGAGATTGCTAATCAAGTTGAGGTTGAAGAAGCTGTGGCGGTCAGATTTTAGCGAAAATAATTAAGCGATAGCACTTATTATTCACTTAACCAAGCATAATAGGCACTTAGCGCGCGAAAAATATAAGCCCCATTTACACCATTCTACAGGTGGATTTGGGGCTTATAATGAATAGCAGTTTAACCAAATTTAACAATGATTAATTTCAGCGCATTTACACCAACTTTTGCGAAATCATTGCATAAATCAAACGTAGCCTGCGCCCTGCCCAGCGCACCGCCCGACATAATGGAATTGAATTTTGCTTCATCAGTCTTATAGTTCTTTACGTTCTGAAAATAACCCGTCACGCTGTTGTACGTTCCGAACAAAGTACCTTTGGTGGTTTCCATCTGCTGTGTCGGACTGCTTGCCGAATATTCTAAAACCTTATCTACTACGTTATTGAAAACACTAGAAAATTCATCTGTTTTGCCCTTGATGATGTTTTCTAAGGTTTCCTTATTGGGAGCCATTGCCATTTGCACGAGTTTTTTAACCTGCTTATCGGTAATCTTAACCTTAGACCAATGGTTAAATAGCTGTTCCATCTCTGCGCCCAACTGGTTGGTAATTCCGAGTAATTTGTGCGCCTGTTTCAAACGCTCGTGCGCATTTGCGGTGTGGCGTATCTTGACAGCCCCCGTTTGGTTCTTCAATGCGGCATTAAGCGTGTTTTGGCAACAAACACGAATCGGGGTAAAGGATGCGGTAATGCTTCCAAAACCATCGTGCGAAGTGGTCAGAAGCAAATATTGCTCTATCAGGTCGGACTTGCCCACCTTGATAAATTCGGGCAATTTAGCCGTTATAAAAATCCGCTCTCCGTTATTATGTAAAGCTTTACATAATAAAGGTTATGGAAAGTAATAGATTATGTAAAGTCATATTATAAAAGCCGCTGAACTTCTAAAATTCAGCGGTTTAACTTCATTTCTACTTTACATTATTTTGTTGGCGGCAATAATGCCTTAACGA
>JASCOD010000050.1 GCA_029959615.1 Flavobacteriaceae bacterium PS02338
AAAAAATACCGCTCTAAGGCTGGCGACACTCTTGTGTCTACTCGCCTCTGCCCTTGTCGCATTACAGTCCTGTAGAAAAGAAGTTGATTATTCCCATGGTAACGAAATACCCTCTAACTTCAAGCAAAGTATAAAGTCGGATGATTTACAGGCTTATATCAATGCGAATAGGGCTATGGAATTGTTCAGCCTAGATTGGCAAAAGGCCCAACAAACAACGATAGGGAATAAGAATGTAGTTCGTGTACCTATCCT
>JASCOD010000051.1 GCA_029959615.1 Flavobacteriaceae bacterium PS02338
GGGCTATGGAATTGTTCAGCCTAGATTGGCAAAAGGCCCAACAAACAACGATAGGGAATAAGAATGTAGTTCGTGTACCTATCCTAAATGTAGACAAAACCGCCCAGGTTTTTAAGAGCATGGGATTAGTTCTAAATAGATCAGGCAGCATCCAAACTGATAGGACTAACGGCAATACATCTCTAACTGTTGGCAACAATACTAATTACGATGCCAAACATCCTCCAGAATTATTCTTCATCCAACAGATTGGAA
>JASCOD010000052.1 GCA_029959615.1 Flavobacteriaceae bacterium PS02338
CCATGCAGGGACTTATCCATTGTTCTACAATACCCGAAGGGAAAAACTGACACGGGCGGGCGTTACCCATGTCTTGCATAAATATGCAACAATAGCTCGAAATAGCAATAAGTTGTTGATACCCGAAAAGATCAGTTGCCATTCGCTTCGCCATTCAAAAGCAATGCACCTTTTACAAGCTGGTGTCAACCTTGTCTACATACGTGATATTCTTGGGCATACATCGGTTACAACAACCGAAGTGTATGCGAGAG
>JASCOD010000053.1 GCA_029959615.1 Flavobacteriaceae bacterium PS02338
CTCTCGCATACACTTCGGTTGTTGTAACCGATGTATGCCCAAGAATATCACGTATGTAGACAAGGTTGACACCAGCTTGTAAAAGGTGCATTGCTTTTGAATGGCGAAGCGAATGGCAACTGATCTTCGGGTATCAACAACTTATTGCTATTTCGAGCTATTGTTGCATATTTATGCAAGACATGGGTAACGCCCGCCCGTGTCAGTTTTTCCCTTCGGGTATTGTAGAACAATGGATAAGTCCCTGCATGG
>JASCOD010000054.1 GCA_029959615.1 Flavobacteriaceae bacterium PS02338
GGGGGGGGGGGGGGGGGGGGGGGGGGGGGGGGGGGGGGGGGGGGGGGGGGGGGGGGGGGGGGGGGGGGGGGGGGGGGGGGGGGGGGGGGGGGGGGGGGGGGGGGGGGGGGGGGGGGGGGGGGGGGGGCGGGGGGGGGGGGGGGGGGGGGGGGGGGGGGGGGGGGGGGGGGGGGGGGGGGGGGGGGGGGGGGGGGGGGGGGGGGGGGGGGGGGGGGGGGGGGGGGGGGGGGGGGGGGGGGGGGGGGGGGGGGG
>JASCOD010000005.1 GCA_029959615.1 Flavobacteriaceae bacterium PS02338
TTTGGCATTCCGTTGTTTCAATCTTTTCTATTCGCTTTCCGAACTCCGTCCGTTAGCTCCCGTTTCGTTTGGGACTGCAAAGGTAGGAAACTTTTTCTCTTCTCCAAATAAAAAATAAACTTTTTTTTTATCTGCCCCTCTTCATCTTCATCAACCTCCCTTTTCCCTCTTTCAAACCTAAACCTCTTCCTCCGAAGCGGAGTGCAAAGGTAGAAAAAATTATCTCACAGGCAAACACAATACAACTATTTCGAAACAATAAAAGCACAACCAACTGGAATACAATGAGAAAAAATGAAACTAACTTCAACAATCGCACAGGACAACACAAAAATGCAATAAGAACTAGGCTACAAACAGGAATTCGATGTATTATTTGATTACCTATGGACAATTAAACGTATTACTTAATATAATGCTATACTATATATGTAGCTTGGGGTAGGAAATCATCTCATCATATCAAACTAGACTACTTAACACTGCCTTTATATTAACTTGGCATAATACGCGGCTTTCTCTATTTAGCCCACCGTCGCTACCTTTATATCTAGAAGTAAACAAAGATCCATAACAGCCCCTACCCTAGTTAAACAAATTTCATCCCTATCTATATATATGGTTGATTTAAGAAAAAATGAGCTTTCCAATTCCCAGATACAATTCAGTAAAGTCATTCAGTTACTTGCCAGCATAAAAAGAACGAACTTGTTTGCCGACGTATAATACCAATAACGCACGTTGTAATAACCATACATACAATAGATGTACTAGCGACTACGAAGTAAAACTGTAGTAACATCGTAGCAATGGTGGAGTAGATGTGGATTTGATGTGGAGTAGACGTGGACTTGAGCTGGACTTATAGACGAATCAATAATGAATATCCTTAGCGAAAAGCGTAGATAAAGATATGAAATTATAGCTACTCAACAAAGCTCAATCATTTCTAACGAAACCGCTCTCGAAAAACTGAGGGTTAAAAAGAGCATTCCCCTATATTATAGAGTAATTAAGGTTAGAAAAATAGCCTTGATGTACATATGGTTTTTAAAAAGACAGCACTATCAATCTTGATAAACTACAATATGATCGTAAAATAGCATTGAAAGGCATACAAAGGGAAACAGAACTTAAAAGCAGCAAACCAAAAACAAAATGGACCGCACTGAACGATCAATTCAAAAGCAGATCAATAACAGGATAAAATCTTAAAAGCGATTCCCCAGGCGATTACCAGCCTACTGGAGAGAAATGATAGCAGCTTATATTTACAGCATAAATCTTTTGTTAAAATTTGTTAAGTATTTTAAAGCCTACTGGGGTTTAAGTAGCTTAGCCCTTATTATTTTAATTGACGTTGTCGTATTATTCTTTATCTTTGCAAAATGTTTAAAATTAAACACCTTATTATTTCAAGTCTTGTTATTGCGATTTTTAGTTTAGGCGCATGTAAAAGTCGTTTCGAAAAACTTCGTTTAAGTAATGATGTAGCTAAAAAATATCAAGAAGGGATTAGACTATATAATAAGAAAGACTATTCTAAGGCCTTAATCTTATTTGAGGGACTAGTACAAAAATATAGAGGAACTGCCGAAGCGGAGGATTTGAACTATTATTATGCCTATACCTTATATAGGTTGAAGGATTATACTACTGCAAGATATAAGTTTAAAGAATTTGCGGATACTTACCCAGCTAGTAAAAACGCCGAAGAATGTAGATACATGGGAGCATATTGCTACTACTTGGATTCTCCGAAATCATCACTAGACCAAGAGAATACCTACAAAGCAATAGACGCTTTACAGTTATTCATCAACCTTTATCCAAAAAGTGATAGAGCTACACAAGCGGCTCAATACATCGCTAATTTGAGAAATAAATTAGAAACCAAAGCTTATGATAACGCTAAGCTTTATTATGATTTGGGTGGCTATGACATCAGCAATTATAAATCGGCAGTAGTAGCGTTGAAAAATGCACAGGTTGAATTTCCAGATATTAAGTATGCTGAAGAGATGAATTTACTAATTGTAAAATCTCAATTTATGTATGCTAAAAACAGTTTCCCATCTAGACAGGAAGACCGTTTTAACGAAGCGATCGAGTATTACAATGAATTTACTGAAGCCTACCCTGATAGCAAATTTGCCAAAGAAGCGAAGTTATTGAAAGATGACAGTGAAGCCGGAATTGCAAATGCAAAAAGAATATTAGCTGAAGAAGCTGCGATGATTGCGAAATACAAAGCGCTTGAAGAAGGTGACAAAAAGAAAAAAGATACTACTATCAACAAGAATTTAGATAATAAAACACAAAAATAAAATGAGTACTCCAAAACCAGCGATCCCAAATACTACAGTTACTAGAAATGTTCACGATTTGGATAGATCTACTGATAACATTTATGAGTCTTTAGTTGTTATTGCTAAAAGAGCTAACCAGATTTCTAACAACATGAAAGAGGAGCTTCACGGTAAGTTAGCAGAGTTTGCTTCATCTAACGACAACTTAGAGGAAGTTTTTGAGAACAGAGAGCAAATTGAAATCAGCAAGCATTACGAGCGTTTGCCTAAGCCCACTTTAATTGCTATGGATGAGTTCTTAAATGATAAAGTTTATCACAGAAACCCAAACAAAGAGCAAAAATAATTTAGCCTAGCAAAGTTTTAAGCAGGTTTTATATATAGCCACATGAGCACAGGTGATAAAAATCCGTGTTTATGTGGCTAAAATGCTTTAATACCTTTAGTTTTTCTATCTATATTTGTTTTAGATGCTAAATAATAAAAACATTCTTCTTGGCGTTTGTGGCAGCATTGCCGCCTACAAATCAGCTTCGCTAGTTAGGCTACTAATTAAAGCCGGAGCAAACGTTAAGGTAATACTTACTACAGATGCGAGTAATTTTATTACTCCACTCACACTAGCAACACTCTCTAAAAATCCCGTATATACACAATACTTTGAAGCTGAAACTGGCGTTTGGAGTAACCATGTTGAGCTTGGCCTATGGGCGGACTATATGTTGATTGCTCCTGTTACTGCTAATACTTTAGGTAAAATGGCAAATGGTCTTTGCGATAATCTATTGACCGCAGCTTACCTTTCTGCCAAATGTCCAATCCTATTTGCTCCGGCAATGGATCTTGACATGTGGAAACATGAGAGTACGCAAGAAAATATCGCTAAGCTTCAAAGCTATGGGAACCTGTTGGTAGCTCCTGGAAAAGGTGAGTTAGCCAGCGGTCTATATGGCGAAGGAAGAATGGCTGAGCCGGAAGAAATTTTAGCTGTTCTAGAATTCGAGATCAAAAAAGGCCTACCACTTTTAGGAAAGCAAGTGATGGTAACTGCAGGGCCTACATATGAAGCTATAGATCCGGTTCGTTTTATCGGCAACCATTCATCAGGGAAAATGGGTTTTGCTATTGCAGAGGAAATGTACAAACATGGCGCTCATGTTACCTTAATCACAGGACCAACTTCCCTAAAGGCTAGTAATGGTATTAAACGAATTGATGTAGTTAGTGCTAACGATATGCTTGAAGCTTGCCAAACTCATTTCAGTGGCAGTGAAATAACAGTGATGAGTGCAGCTGTAGCAGATTACACTCCCGTTGACGTTGCACAGCAAAAAATCAAGAAAAAAGAAGACCACTTTAATATTGAGCTTAAAAAGACTACGGACATCTTAGCAGTTTTAGGCAAGCAAAAAACAGACAAGCAATTGCTGATAGGGTTTGCACTCGAAACCACTGACGAGGAAAACTATGCCAAAGAGAAGCTTAAAAAGAAGAACCTGGATTTAATAGTACTCAATTCTTTGAACGACAAGGGAGCTGGATTTAAAACAGAAACCAACAAAATAACTATATTTAACAGTGCCTTTCAGAAAAAAGCTTTCGAAGTAAAGTCTAAGACAGAAGTAGCAAAAGATATCTGTTCGGAAATACTAAAGCTTACCAATTTTAGTTAATACTTTTATAATTAAACATCTAATGAAAAAAACTATTGGATCATTACTTTTAGCCTTAGCAAGCTTTATGGCTAATGCTCAAGAATTGAATACTAGAGTTCAAGTTTTAGCGCCAACAGTTAATAATGCCAATAAAAGAAGTTTGGATGTTTTACAAAATAACATTAGGGATTTCCTGAATAACAACAAGTGGACTAATGAAACTTATCTGCCACAGGAAAAAATAGATTGCAATCTAGTCATCAACATTACTGCTTGGGACGGAAATGCAAACTATACAGCAGAAGCTCAAATTCAATCTAGCAGACCTGTTTTTGGCAGCTCCTACTCTACTACTTTGTTAAATATGAGCGATAAAGACTTTAGCTTCACATTTAACGAAGGTCAGTCTTTAGATTTCTCAGAACAAAATTTCATCAGTAACTTAAGCTCGCTACTTGGTTTCTATGCTTACACCATCATTGGTTTAGATAAAGATAGCTTCTCAAAACAGGGCGGCACAGCTTACTATCAGAAAGCATTAAATCTAATAAATCTTGCGCAAACTGCTGGAGGAAAAGGTTGGCGACCTGTTGATGGATTGAGAAATAGGTATTGGCTAAATGAAAACTTATTAAATAATTCTTTTAAAGGCCTACGTATTTTCATCTACGAATACCATTTAAACGGGCTAGATAAAATGCAAGACAATGCAAATAGCGGAACCAAAAGCATTCTTTCTTCATTATCAGATTTGAAACAGTTCGACAAACAAAAGCTGGGTTCTATATTTCCAAATGTATATTTTGCTGCAAAAGCTGAAGAAATCACTAATGTATTATCTCTAGCCGATCCTTCAGATAAAACAAAAGCTTATAATCTATTAGTTGAAATAGATCCTCCAAATACAGGTAAGTATGATGGATTGAAGAAGAGAAATTAATTACTTGGTAATTTGCCAACCTAACTTAATTCCCAATTGAAATGTTGGTCCTTCATAATTATATCCAAACATAGCTTTATGATATTTTCTTGTATTTAATAGTTCTTTATTTTGCGATAGAACTTTATAACCTACACCAAAATAAATATCTGCCACAACAGAATTAAATTCGTAATAACGACCAAAATTACCATAAATCAGCAATGGATTAACTTTATGGCTTTGCTTTACATCGCCGTAAGTATAATACTCTATACCATCTTGCAGATAAGCATAATAAGCTGGACCATTCACCTTTATATCTAAACGTCGAAACGTTAAGCCTGGAGAGAAATAAAACGAATTCACATCTTCTGATTGATCAATTTTATATTTAACAGCCAAATTAATTCCCAGTCCAAATATCTGATCATCAATGGGCTCTTCAAAATTATTGGTCTGTCTATACAAATCACTAATTTTTCCATTATAAAGTTCTAAGCCAGCGATAAAGGCTAAAGATTTTTTTCCTTGAAGCTCGGCATCTACCTTTATTGCATTGTTCAGAAGAAATAGCGGATGGAAAGTAACACTTAATGCTTTATCAGTCCCCTTAATTTCGGCTTTAGTATTCTGGGCAGAAACTAAGGTCTGAGTAAAGAAAAATATAATTAATAAACTGTATATCGAGCGCATCATCTTATCATTTACCAATATTAATCTGACTTAAAAAGGTAGGTTGATTACCACTGATGTCATACTGGCTCAATCCTCTCTCACCTACCAACATGATCGTATTATTTACAACAATGGCATCTCTAGCTTTCACGTTAATTGTAGCTTTTGCTGTTAATTCTGGGCTATTGGTAATATCATACCATTTCACTACATCATCGCATACAAACAAATTATTCCCACTTAATGCCATTCCTAGAGGTTTGTTCATTGCATATATTCTTAATTGCTTTGGGTTATTTTTATCTGAAACATCTATCACCTCTAACTGATTTAAACCTCTTGAGCAACGCACAGCAGTTGTACTCAAGGTTACAAAAGCATGCTTATCATTGGCAACTACTGGATCACAACTGCGAATATGCCGATAAAGGCTTAACATTTTCGGACTTACAGGATTGCTCACATCATACATATACATCCCTCCCTCACTACCCAAAAACAAAGTATTATCTAGAGGAAAAATTGTTTCGATATCTATTCCCACAGGTATTTCACCTTCATAAGTTGGGTTTCTCTCGTCGTTAATGTCAAATATTTTGAGGTTATTGGTGGTTACGGTATAAAGCTTATCTCCAACTACAGCAAAACGTGCTAGCGAACCAGCTTTACCACCGTTATTATTAAGTGGAGAAGCATCATTACCTTTACTACAAGAAAAAAGTACTAGGATTGCTAGAAAGAATAAGTTTGATTTCTTCTTCATCATTTTATCTTACTTTTTCCAACCCACAATGATAGTCCCTTCCGGTCTATTTTTTTCATTAAACTTTTCTGGAATGGCACCTGCATCGGGTGGTGCAACCTCTGGAAACACATTTTCGATACGCTTCAATATCTTAAGATTTCCATTTTTAATTTCATTTAAATCTATAGAAACAAAGTCAACTGCATTATCTACATATAACACATCATTTTTGATAGCCATGTCTACACACCCCACTACTGAAATGAAAGATTTATTTACAGGACTCCTAGGATCAGCATTATCTATAATATGTACGCCTTTAAACTGTTCGCTAATAAAGATATACTGATCTTTGTAATAAATCTTTGCAGCTTCCGCTATCCCAACAGGGCCTTGGAGCTTTACCGAATTCTTTAAAACTGATTTAGCCACCAATATTGGCGTGTATGCTGTGAAGGTTTCAGGATTTGCTCTTCTTAAGCATCCCGAAGAGAAAAACAGTATTACTGATAATGAAAATGAAAAAATTAATTTTACTTTTTTCATGAGCGCTCATTTAAATTAAACTCTTGCAATATAGTTATTTGAGAGTAAAGCAGCTTATTAGTTGGTACAAATTAGTAACCTAATATGAACTAGCACAGCTACTACAGTTAAAATTCTGTTAAAATATTTTGATAATACGAAAATGTTCGTACATTTGACTACGAAAAAATTCGTAATACAACAAATGAGCAATACAAATATCAAACCTACAGAAGGTGAAATGGAAATTTTACAAGTGCTTTGGCAGAAGGGCAATTGTACGGTTAGAGAGGTTCATGAGGCATTAAACAAAAAGGATTCTGGCTATACTACCACACTAAAATTGATGCAGATTATGCACGAGAAAGGACTAGTAGATAGGGATACCAGCTCAAAAACCCACATTTATAGAGCATTAGTAAATAGAGAAACGACTCAACAACATTTAGTCAAGAAAATGATTGACAATGTTTTCAACGGGTCTGCGGCAAGATTGGTGATGCAAGCTTTAGGCAACAAAAGTGCTAGCAAGGAGGAGATAGATTTAATTAAAGAATATCTAGACAAACTTGAAAACAAATAATCATGGAAGCCATTATCAACAACCTTATTAAAGCCATTGGATGGAGCATTCTACATTCGCTATGGCAAGGTGCAATTATTTTTGCAATATTATTTATTGCTTTATCTGTAAAATCGACAATGAGTGCTAGATTGAAGCACAATTTGTCGATGGGTGCACTCTTTCTAACTTTCTTCAGCTTCTGCCTTACTTTTTCTTCGTTGTTTAACCTACCTGCCAAATCAGTAGCCGATACTACGAACATAGAATTAAATGGGGTTACCCTACAACAATTGTACAGTTTTACAAATAGCTGGAGCTTTAAAACAGAAAGCTATTTCCCTTTTATTGTTGCATTATATATTCTAGGCATTAGCTTTCAATTAGTTGTATTGATTTCTAGTTACCTCAAATTAAAACAACTAAAGCAATCTAACATAGCAGCTATACCTGCAGATTGGCTGGCAGTAGCTGAAAAAACGTTATCGAAACTAAACATTTCTAAAAGAGTTCAATTTTATTTATCTGAAAAGATTAATGTACCGTTGGTTGTAGGTTTTTTTAAACCTGTGGTTCTTTTTCCTGTAGCATTGGTTGCACAACTCGATATTAAACAAGTAGAAGCTATTCTAATTCACGAACTCTCTCACATCCGTAGAAACGATTACGTTTTAAACTTGATTAAGACAGGAATCGAGACCGTTTTATTCTTCAACCCATTTGTTTGGCTTACATCTAGATTTATTCATATAGAAAGGGAGCATGCCTGTGATGACTTGGTTGTTAAATTTACCGAAGCGCCTATCTCCTATGCACATGCCTTACTAAAATTAGAGCTCATTAAAGACAAAACCCAACCGGCGCTTAGTTTGGCGGCTACGGGTAAAAACCAACACTTATATCAACGTATTAAAAGAATTACTGATATGAAAACCAATTACATGAATGCAAAACAGCAAATATTAGCGCTTTGCCTAACACTAGCAACCATCATTTCCTTAGCTTGGATCAACCCTACAGAGAAGGAAACTACACTTCAAAAATCGAATAAAGTTACTACTGTAGCTACCATTATTAATACTGCTAGCAATAATAACCAATTGGTTTGTTTACCAGCAGATACCGATACTGTTAAGAAGAAAATCAAAAGAGAAATAATCATTAAGAGTAAAGATGGAAAGAGAACCGTTTACAACTCAATTGATGAGATGCCAGATAGCTTAAAGCTAAGGTTAGCTGATCTTGAAAAAACAATTAATTCTCCAGAATGGCACGAAAAATTGGCTAAAATTCAGTTTAATGGTGAGGAAATGGCCAAGATGTTCGAATCTAAAGAGTGGAAAGACAAGATGGTAAAGGTAGAATTGAACTCAAAAGAATTGGAGAAAATGTTTAACTCGCCAGAATGGAAAGATAACATGGCTAAAATAGAATTAAACACCAAAGAACTGGAAAAGAAGTTTAACTCGCCAGAATGGAAAGAGAAAATGGCCAAAATAGAATTCAATGCCAATGAATTGGCTGAAAAATTTAACTCACCTGAGTGGAAAGACAAAATGGCTAAAATAGAATTCAACTCAAAAGAATTAGAAAAAAAGTTCAATTCTCCAGAATGGAAAGAGAAAATGAACAAGATAGAATTCAATGCGAAAGAATTGGAGAAACAATTTAGCTCGCCAGAATGGAAGAAAAAAACAAAAGAAATGGAAGAGTTACAAAACTCTCCAGAATACAAAAAGCTTCGTGAAAAGTACGAGAAAGATGTAGAGGAGCTGAAAAAGAAAAAAGGGATATCTAGCGATAAAGCTTTTTTGATCTTCGATGGTTCAAATCCCATGCAAATAGCAAATCTACCTTTAGAGAGTATCGAAACTATCAAAAAGGTATTTGTAAATACACCTAAAAATCTTTCAAAATTAGAGGCATTGGCAGAATTACAACTAGTTAAGATTGTAAAGTAAAATTGCGATAACAACAAATGAAACCGAAAGGGCAAGAGTTCTACTCCTGCCCTTTTTGCTTTTAAAGATAAAGACTAGCCACAAAGAAAAAAGGTTTTACAACTATACTTAACATTATTGTAGACCGTTACCCATCGTCATGTTATGCCCAACTCGATTGCGCATCGTAATGCGATAGCTTTAACATATCGTCATTGCGAGGTACGAAGCAATCTTACAGCTATCGCTAAGCAATGTAAACTATTATTAAGATTGCTTCGTACCTCGCAATGACGGACTATAGTACCAAAATTAAGATAGGTTATCTATAAACACAAAAAAGCCGAGCTACTTTACAGTAGTCCGGCTTGGATATTAAAACAAAACAATTAATTACTCGATTTTTTGGTGTCGTCGTTATTGATACTACGTTCACTCTTTTTAATAGAGCCTTCCAATTTTCCAAATTTCCAGTTTAAACTGCAGAAAATTCTTCTAAAATAATTTTCTCTGATACGCTCCTGAGTAAAGTTAGGCCCTTCTGTATAGTTCCTATAAGCTCGAAATTTCTGGAATGGATTAGCTACTGACGCAGAGAATGTCAATTTGTCTTTGATGATATCCTTACTTCCGCCAAAACCTAAATAGTAATAGTCATTAGACTGGCCTTGCAACAACACATTTGGAGCCCCGTAATTGGCCGAAATATTAGCTTTCCAAGTTTTCTCGAATTTGTAACTGGTATTAAAATTAGCATAGCCAGTAACCCCACTATTTTTTGCAAGTTCACCATTAATCATACCCTCAATCCATATATAGTTAAGGTTACCACTTAAACTCAAGTTCCATTTTGGTGTAATTGGATAGTTGAAGTTAACGTTTGAACCCAACAATCTATCTTTACCAATATTTAACGAAGTTACCTTAGTTAAGTTCTCTGCCTGAATATATTCGAAAACACGTTGCTGTGTATTATTAGCGAAGTTATAAGTCAAACTGATGTTTAATGAACCTTTCTTAAAGTTACTATAAGTTAACTCGAAGTTATTACTCAATACCGCTTCCAAATCTGGATTACCAACATACTCAAAGTTTGGCCTAGATCTATCTACAAATGGATTTAAATCCCAAATACCTGGACGTTGTATACGCTGAGTAAAGCCTACACTAACGCTTTGGCTATTTTTCAAAGTTCTGTTGAAAGAAATAGACGGAATCAAATTAAAATAATCTGTTTTTACGGTAGAATTAGTGCTTTCAAACAAACCTGTAACATAAGTAGCTTCCAAACGTGCGCCTGCCTTGAAAGTCCAATCTTTCATTTTAAGTGTGTAGGTATTGTAAATGCCATAGATATTTTGATCGTTACTATACACATTGCTTTGAGTTGGATCTACCACATAATCATTTACTAAATTGCTAAATTTCAAAGACTGAAAATTGCTTTCGCCACTTCTTAAAATTGCCTTCACACCAGCTTCCACAGTTACGACCTTAAATGGGTTGATGTAGTCTAATTGTGCAGTTTGCTCCTTAGACTTGCTAACATTGTCTTGTCTATAGTTCGGGTCTGTAAAATTTACGAAACTTACATCATTCAATTGAGGCTCTTTGTTATCGAAAAATTTGTAAGAAAAGGTTAATAAATGTTCCTTCTTATCCTTAAATCCTTTTTGATAGTTAACAGTATAGTCTGTACCTCTCCATTCGTAACGTGTACTACTGTTCATATTATAAGCCGTCACATCTGGACCATTAGTAATATCAAAATGCTGCCCCAAGTCTTGCTGATTGTATCCGCCGTACGGATTAATCTCTGCAGTAATTAAGTTAAGTGAATCGATTTCGTAGCTTAACTCGCCACCACCCCAAGCCCAAAAGTTATCTGTTTTTTGAAAACCTAATGAATAAAGACTTGATGCTGGTGCTATATTACGACTATTTCTGATGTCAATAACTTTAACACCATCTACTCTCCAAACACCGGTACCACCGTATAAATTAGCTCCAAAATCGCCTTGTTTGATAGTTAAATTAGCATTGAGCCCTGGGCTGAATGGCTGTTGCATACGAGCATTCACATTGCCATTGTAACCATTGCCTACTTTTTTAGAAGTAATGATGTTAATGATTCCCGACAAACCTTCACTTTCATATTTAGATGGAGGGGTCGTAATTACTTCGATTTTCTGTACGCCATTAGCAGGCATACTCCTCAAAAATTCTTTAGGATCTCTCGTTAAAACGCCCGATGGCTTGCCATTTATAAGAATACGATAGTTACCTGTACCTTTCAATTTTACGTTATCATCAGCATCTACCGACAGCAAAGGAACCTTACGCATCATATCAAGTACCGATAAAACTTTACTTTCGGGATCGGCCTGCATATCATACACAATCCTGTCAGGCTCTTGTTTAATGATAGGTTTACTAGCTACGATAGCTACCTCCTTTAAATCATTTCCTTGAGCTTTCATATAAACTTTCCCTAAATCTGTGTCGCTAGCTAATTTAACTGATAGTTGTTTTGATTGATAACCAATGGAACCAAAAATCAGCAGGTATTGTCCCGGTTTAATAGCACTGAATGAAAACCTCCCATGCTCATCTGAAATGACAGTTTTTAACACTGCTGAATCTTTTTTAAGTGCAACAGTAAAATATTCACCTGGCTTTTGGGTTAAACTATCGATAATTATACCTTTAAGCTGAAATGCTTTGTCTTGTGCCCGCGAACTTAGAGAAGTACAGACGCAAAGCAAGAAAATTGAAAGAATTAAGAAGTATCTGCTCATTATATTTTTGTTTGGTATGCGAATTGGTTTATCAATTCACTCTAACAGACGCAGAACAACGAGGTACGTTGCACGAACCTGCAAATAAAAATGGAAGTCGCTAGATTTCAGTCTAATATTTTATCTTTTGGCTTTAGTTTTTTTAAGCTATCCGTTTTCTTATTTTAGCGGTAGATATGCTACAAAAACTTTCTATACGCAATTACGCCTTAATTGATACACTTGAGATTGATTTCAACAAAGGATTGAACATCATCACCGGAGAAACTGGTGCTGGTAAATCTATCATTTTGGGTGCCTTATCATTAATTTTAGGACAACGGGCAGAAAGCAAGTACTTTTTTAACCAAGACAAAAAATGTGTCATAGAAGGAAGTTTTCTATTGGCAGATGAACTGTTAAAACCGTTATTCGAGAATAATGACCTAGATTTTCAGAAAGAGACATTGTTGCGTAGAGAAATTGCTATCGATGGAAAATCAAGAGCATTTATAAATGATACTCCTGTAAATTTAAGTACTTTAAAATCGGTTGGTGAACAACTGATTGCCATCCACTCACAGCATGCCACTCAAGAAATTAGCAATGCAGATTTTCAGCTCCTGATTTTAGATGCTTTAGCAAACCATCAGCCACTGCTTAAAAATTATAAGCAAGAATATAAACAGCTAAAACTGGCCGAACAAGCTTTAAAAGATTTACAGCTAAAAACCAACGAAGCAAAAAATAAGCAAGATTATGAGCAGTTCCTATTCACCGAATTAGAGCAGGCAGCTTTAAAAGAAGGTGAACAAGAAGATTTAGAACAGGAACTAGAAAAATTAACTCACGCCGAAAGCATCAAACGTTCGTTGTTGGCAGGCGCAAACTTAATTAGTGAAAGCGAAACCGCAGCCATTAATTTGGTAAAAGAAGCTAGTTCGCAATTAAACTTGGTAGAAAAATTTGATCCAGCAATTGCCGAATTGAACGAGAGATTAAAATCATCGTTAATCGAATTGAAGGATATTGCTAGCGAAATAAGTACTATTGAAGAAAGTACGGAACATAACTCACAACGACTAGAAACTATCCAAGAAAGGTTGGATTTATTTTATACACTACAACAAAAACATCGTGTTGGTAGCAATGCTGAATTATTAACGATACGAGAGCAGCTGTCAGAAAACTTAAATGCAATTTTAAACAGTGATGAGCAGTTAAGTCAACTTCAAAAAGAAATTAATACGCTCACCGAAAGTTTATTTAAACAGGCGACACAATTAGATGGCAATAGAAAAAAAGCTGTAACAATTGCAGAAAAAGAGGTTGGCAGCGCATTGAAACAAATGAGTATGCCGAATGCTTCCATTAGTTTTAACTTAGCTCAACAACCACAACTTAATGTCAATGGTTTTAACGAAGTACAATTATTATTTACTGCAAATGCTGGTCAACAATCGGCACCAGTTGGTAAAGTAGCATCGGGTGGTGAACTTTCTAGATTGATGTTGGCAGTAAAAGCTTTATTGGCAAAGCATACCTCTCTTCCTACCCTCATTTTCGATGAAATTGACACGGGTATTTCTGGTGAAACCGCTTTACGTGTTGGAGAAGTAATTGATAGTTTGGCGATGGATATGCAGATTTTAGCCATCACTCACTTACCTCAAATTGCTGCCAAGGGTAATGCTCACTATTTTGTTTACAAGCACGAGAAAGCGGACAAAACAACCACAGGAATTAAAAAATTAGAAACAAAAGAGAGAGTAAACGCCATTGCCGAAATGTTAAGCGGCAAAAACCCTGGTACATCTGCTATACAAAATGCAAAAGAGTTGTTGAGCTAGTTATGGATTTTGGATTCTGTAGCATCTTTAGGGTATGAAAAGAATCTTACTAATTAGCTTTTTTTGCCTGTTTACCTCAGTCAACTATGCCCAATCTAAAGAAGATAGCATTGACGTTACTATCGATACCATCAACATAAGAGGTAAAGTAATAGATGAACGAGGAAACCCTGTTAGTGGAGCGCAAATTTTATCAGAAACCAACGATAAAGACTATGGTTTTATACAGTCTAAAACAGATATAGATGGCTTATTCTCCTTAAATGGAATAGCTCCAAAAAATAGAATTAGGGTTCGCACCAAAGATTACGCAGTTGAACAAGATCTAAAAGGTAGTCGCTACCTGCTAATTACATTATCTCCTCTTTCTAAATTAAATCTAATTCCCGACGAGCAGCGTTTGGATATTACTGCTAAAAGAACTTCGGCCAGACCAAAGTACACTTATAAAATCAAAAACAAAATTGTGGATTATGGCTTCCATCCATTTGGACATTACTCGCAAGCCAACTATCCGGGAGGCATTTCTAAATTTTACACTTTCGTACAAAAGAACGTCGTATATCCAGAAAAGGCAATTCTAAATAACATTGAAGGTGTGGTTGCAATAGAGTTTACAGTTGATAAATTAGGGAATTTAAAAGACTTTTTAGTAGTTAAAGATATTGGATATGGCTGTTCGGAAGAAGTTCTAAGAGTAGTAAAAACTTCTCGAAAGTGGAACTCGGCAATGAATGGCCTACCCGTAGAGCAACGCGTTAGTATAGAAATCCCTTTTAAACTCACAGACTAAAAAAATACTACGAAAACTTCGTAATAAATAAAATATACTTTAATTTAGGGTATGAGTTTAAAACTTCCTATCCTATCCGTCTACTTACTTTTATTTTCTCTAATATCTTTTGCACAAGGTAATTTTACCATCAGTGGAACTGTTCGCGATGATAAGGAGACTATCCCTGGTGCGGCAATCTATTTAAGTGGCACAAAAATCTCTACCATTACTAATAATGAAGGTAAATTTAGTCTAGCAAAACTTCCGGTAGGCAACTATGATGTGCTGATTCAAGTAGTGGGTTATCTTCCCTACTCACAAAGCTTTACTATTTCTGATAAAAACATTTATATAGATGCTACCTTAAAAGCGAATACGGTAACCTTAAAAGAGGTCGTAATTAAACCAGATCCAAATCGTTTGGGCTATTTAAATATATTTAAAGATTACTTTATTGGCCAAACGCCTAATTCACGAGAATGCAAAATCTTAAATAGCGAAGTGCTTCTTATCGATTATGACAAACAAAAGAAGGTACTTTCTGTAAACAGTAACGAATTTCTAATCATAGAAAACAAGGCATTAGGTTATAGAATTAAATACCTATTACAAAACTTTGAATATGACTATCGAACTCGCATTGTTTATTTTGCTGGTTTCCCATTTTTCGAAGAAATGAAAGGATCAAAATCAAAAATCAATAAGTGGAACAGAATGCGTAATACGGCTTACTATGGTTCTTCACAGCACTTTTTCCAATCCATCTATCAAGGAACATCTCAAAAAGAAGGCTTTTTAATTTATAAACTCGCAACTATAGGCAACAAAAATAGACAACCAGATAGTGTAATCAATGCAAACATTAAAAGACTTTCTGCTGGTCCAAAAGCAATCAACATGCTCACCTTCACTAAAGATGATTCGCTCAATTATTGGCTAAAAGAAAGAAGTAAACCAAAGGCAATGGCTGTATTAAATAGAGCAGAAATACCTACCGATACATTAGTAAAAACTTATAACAAAGATGTGAAATCAATCAATTTTACAGATGAACTTTTTGTGATGTACACCAAGGAGAAAGAAACGGAAGAATATTCAAATTCAGGATTCTATGTGAGCAGAGCACCAAACATGGGAAATTATCAGGTATCCTTAATTAATCTAGTAGAGCCTCCTATCCTATTCTACAAAACTGGAAGTATAGCCAACCCAAGAAGTTTTATATATAAAGGCTTTTGGGCTTATGAGAAAATGGGCGATGCCGTACCCATAGAGTTTAGACCAATTACATCAAAATAATTTCAAGTATTTAGCATCGCTTATTTACTAATATTTTTAGTATTTTTAATCCATGGATTTGGATGAGAAGAATAGAGAATACTTAAATGGTAGAGGGGCGCAGTTAAATACTGATAATCGTTTTCTAAAGAACAGCCTTAGCAAAGAACACATAGAGGCTATTGACGATTGGGAAATCACCAACGAAAAAACCTCTTTCATTTTTAGTAGTGCCAAATCTATAGTCAACAAGGTCGAAAGCCCTGATGTAAATATGGTTTATTCGCTTAATCCATATCAAGGTTGCGAACACGGCTGTATTTATTGCTACGCCCGTAACTCTCATGAATATTGGGGCTACAGTGCGGGTTTAGATTTTGAAAGAAAAATCATCGTAAAAAAAGATGCGCCCGAACTCTTCAAGAAATTCATAGAAAAAAAAGGTTGGGATGCACTACCTATCTCCATTTCTGGCAATACAGATTGCTACCAGCCATGCGAAAGGAAGTTTCAACTTACCAGACAAATCCTAAAAATTGCTTTAGACTATAAACAACCCATTTCCATGATTACCAAGAACTCGCTTATCATTAGAGATTTGGATATTTTACAGGAAATGACCAAGCATAAATTAATAAGCGTATATGTATCTATCACCTCTCTAAATGAAGATTTAAGGCAAAAACTAGAACCAAGAACTACTACTGCCAAACAACGTTTAAAAGTAATTGAACAATTAAGCAAAGCCAACATACCAATGGGTGTAATGGCAGCCCCAATGATACCAGGACTAAATAACCATGAAATACCTGCTATTTTAAAGGCAAGTGCCGATGCTGGGGCTATTGGAGCTGGCTATACCGTAGTTAGACTTAACGGAGCTATTAGTAAAATATTTGAAGATTGGTTAGCTAAAAACTTCCCTGATAGATTTGAAAAGGTCTGGCACCAAATTCAAGATTGCCATGGCGGAAATGTAAATGATAGTAGATTTGGAGCGAGAATGCGTGGAGAAGGAAATTTTGCCCAGCTAATGACCAGCACTTTTAAATTGCATTGTAAGCTAAATGGGCTAAACGTTAAAAAAATTGAGCTTGATAGCTCTTCCTTTAAAATACCAAAAGCTCAATTAAATCTGTTTTAACAAATTCAAATCCTATTTTTTCTTCTTGTATTCTATTTTCACGTTACCAACTCCCTGATCAACCAAACCAATTTTCTTTGCAGACTTTTTAGACAAGTCTATTATTCTTCCTGCTACATGTGGGCCACGATCTTGAATAATAACCTTGGTACTTTTCCCATTGGATAGATTAGTCACTTTAACTTTAGTACCAAAGGGCAAAGTTTTATGTGCTGCTATTTTCTTCGAATTCCTAAAAGTAATACCACTAGCAGTCTTCTTCCCATTAAATTTATCTGCATAATAAGATGCTTTACCTGTTTGGCTTATCTTAGAACTGCAAGCAAACAAAAGTGCTACAGCAAAAAGCAGTAAGAATATTCTCATATTATTTAAACACAAAAAAAGCCCCGAAATTGCTTTCGGGGCTATCTATTTTAAGGATTATGCTCCTTCTTCTTTCTTTTTCTTCTTGCTACTCCCTTTCGGCGCAACTACAATCTCTTCTTTTTCTTTATCGTAATTTACCTCAAGTGTATCGCCTTCGTTCACTTCTCCTTTTAAGATTTCCTCTGCAATTGGATCTTCCAAGTATTTTTGGATAGCACGTTTCAATGGACGGGCACCAAAAGCACTATCAAAACCTTTTTCAGCAATGAAATTTTTCGCTTCGTCGGTTAACTTAATTTGGTAACCCAAACCTTGTACTCTACCAAATAACGCTCTCAATTCAATATCAATGATTTTGAAGATTTCTTCTTTACCAAGAGAATTGAACACTACCACATCATCAATTCTGTTTAAGAACTCAGGTGCAAAAGCACGTTTCAATGCACTTTCAATTACACCTCTGCTGTGTGCCTCTGTTTGACTAGTTTTTGCAGTAGTTGAGAAACCAACACCAGCACCGAAATCTTTTAATTGGCGAGCACCGATGTTCGATGTCATGATGATAATGGTATTTCTAAAATCAACTTTTCTACCTAAGCTATCAGTTAGTTGACCTTCATCCAATACTTGTAACAGGATATTAAATACATCTGGATGTGCTTTCTCAATCTCATCTAGTAATACTACCGAATAAGGTTTACGACGCACTTTTTCCGTCAACTGACCACCTTCTTCGTAACCAACGTATCCCGGAGGCGCTCCCACTAAACGAGAAACAGCAAACTTCTCCATGTATTCACTCATATCGATCTGGATCAACGAATCTTCCGCATCGAACATGAAACGAGCCAATTCTTTAGCTAACTCAGTTTTACCAACACCAGTTGGACCTAAGAAGATAAATGAACCGATTGGCTTCTTAGGATCTTTTAATCCCGCTCTTGTACGTTGGATAGCTTTAGTTAATTTCTTAATCGCATCATCCTGACCAATAATTTTATCTGCTACGGTATCGTACATGTTCAATAGCTTATTGCTATCTGTTTGTCCAACACGCTGTAATGGGATACCAGTCATCATAGAAACCACTTCAGCCACGTTATCTTCAGAAACCTCATAACGTTTGGTTTTAGTTTCTGCTTCCCACTCCGCTTTAGCTTTATCTAACTCTTCTAATAAATTTTTCTCTGTATCACGTAGCTTAGCAGCCTCTTCATATTTTTGGCTCTTCACTACACGGTTTTTCTCCAATTTGATATCCTCGATTTTGCTTTCGATAGCGATGATGTTATCAGGAACGTGAATATTGGTCAAGTGAACTCTAGAACCAGCTTCATCCAAAGCATCAATTGCTTTATCAGGTAAAAATCTATCGGTGATATATCTAGATGTTAACGCCACACAAGCATTAATTGCCGCCTCTGTGTAAGTTACACCATGATGCTCTTCATACTTCTCTTTGATACGATTTAGAATTTCAATGGTTTCATCTGGTGTAGCAGGCTCAATCATCACTTTTTGAAAACGACGGTCTAAAGCACCATCTTTCTCAATATACTGACGATATTCATCTAAAGTGGTAGCACCGATACATTGTATTTCGCCTCTAGCTAAAGCAGGCTTAAACATGTTCGAAGCATCTAAAGAACCCGAAGCACCACCAGCACCTACAATCGTGTGAATTTCATCGATAAACAAAATTACATCGGTAGATTTTTCTAGCTCGTTCATCACGGCTTTCATACGCTCCTCAAACTGACCACGATATTTTGTACCAGCCACCAAAGAAGCCAAATCTAACGTTACTACACGTTTGCCAAACAACACTCTGGAAACCTTACGTTGTACAATGCGCAATGCTAAACCTTCGGCAATAGCACTTTTACCCACACCAGGCTCACCAATTAATATTGGGTTGTTTTTCTTTCTACGTGATAAAATTTGCGACACACGCTCAATTTCTTTCTCACGACCAACAATTGGATCTAATCTACCTTCTTCCGCAGCACGTGTTAAATCTCTTCCGAAATTATCTAAAACAGGAGTTTTCGATTTTATATCCGAAACTTTTTTCGGAGCAGTAAAGCTTTCTTCCTCTTGGTAATCGTCATCGCCACCGGCAGTGCCGCCACCTTGAGCCTCATCTCTAAAGCCATTTTTATTAACCTCTACCTCTTGTTTAAAAATCTCGTAGTTAATACCATATTGCAATAAAATTTGCGATGCAATGTTATCATCATCTCTTAAAATAGATAGTAACAAATGCTCCGTACCAATCAAATCGCTCTTAAATATTTTTGCTTCTAAATAGGTAATCTTCAAAACCTTCTCAGCTTGTTTGGTTAATGGGATATTACCCAAATTAACCGTAACGCTCGAAGTGCCTCTAACGGCCTCTTCGATAGAGCGGCGAAGTTTCAAGGTATCAACACTTAAAGATTTCAAAATCTTAATCGCCATACCATCTCCTTCACGAATAAGGCCCAACAACAAGTGCTCAGCTCCTATATAATCGTGTCCTAACCTCAGGGCTTCTTCCCTGCTGAAAGAAATCACGTCTTTAACTTGTGGTGAAAATTTAGCTTCCATAATCTGTATGTTATCGGGGACGACACTAAACTATAAATTTGTTTTATAAATACGGCGTCTCGATTTTTATATTTTATCAACAATTACGCCATATTGGTGAATTAAGCCACCTTATCTCTTCATCTATAACAACCTTTTACCATAAATATGTTTTAAATGTTGCTTTTGTTACCCCATTTAAATAAGATTTTTACAATAATACATACGATAACGTAGCGATTGTCGGTTTTTTGTAAGCTTTGACAGCACCATAATTACTGACAAAAGATACAAAATCTAGTAAAAAAGTAGAACTTTTGACAGTTTATTTATTTTTTTGAAAAGCAAATTGGTATAACTATTAATGTCAGTCCCGCTTTTCGTTATAATCTTTTTGCTCGCACTGCTCTTAAATAATTGTCATGCTGAGTTTATCGAAGCATCTTTTACATACCAATCCTTCGACAAGCTCAGGATGACACTGGCAAAAAGTATTACCACTTCAATCGGGTTTGGATAACAAAAGCCTGTACAAACAACTTTGTCAATCCTCCCGTCCTCTTGCCTATTAAGATTGACAAAGTTTAAGTCGTTTAAAACCGCAAAGTTTTGGAAGTTTTCGCAAAGCTGCGCAAAGAAAAATCACATCAATAATTAATCTTCAAAAACATCATCAAGTTTCAAAACAAAGCCTGGCAACACTGAAGAACCAACTTCTTCGCTTAACGTAAAAATCTTTGACGGTTGAAATTTGCCCTTATCATCTAAGGTATAAATCAAAATATTTTGGTCGCTTTGACTAACTACCCAATATTCTCTTACACCAAATTCTTCATAAACCTTGTACTTATGTAGTAACTCTTTCTTGTTATTTCCTGGGGACAGAATTTCTACCACCAAATCTGGAGCACCTATACAACCTCTATCATCTAACTTATTTTTGTCACAAATTACACAAAGGTCTGGTTGTAAAACGGTATATATGTCTTTATCAGCTTTGCTACCTTTTGGAAAACGCACATCAAATGGAGCTACATAAACATCACAAGCTTTCCCCTTAAGAAAATTACCTATTGGTATAAATAAATTAGTCAAAACTTTTTGATGCACTCTTGACGGAGCTGGACTCATCTTGTAGATTTTCCCTTTAATCAGTTCTAATCTTTCATCGAAAAGCCAGTTCAAATAATGCGCATAACTGTAAGTTAACGTCTCGTCGAGTTCGTTAACGGAATAAATCTTCTCATCAGGTAATGGATATGTTTTCACTGTAGGCATACTCAAATTTAGCTAAAACCGATTAGAAAAACAATTTTTTCCGGGTTCAAATCAAGCTTCAAAAAACTAATAAACAAAAGAAAGTCAGCACAATAGCTAAAACTTCATCCTTTGAATACGCACTGCATTAAGGATCGCCAAAAACGCTACGCCAACGTCTGCAAAAACGGCTTCCCACATGGTAGCCAAGCCACCAGCACCTAAAATTAAAACAACTGCTTTTACACCAAATGCCAAACCTATATTCTGGTAAACAATTTTCTTTGTTGCACGACCGATTTTAATGGCGGTAGCAATCTTACTTGGCATATCATTCTGTATCACAACATCTGCAGTTTCTATCGCAACATCGCTACCTAAAGCTCCCATAGCTATGCCGATATCACTAAGTGCTAAAACAGGCGCATCGTTAATGCCATCCCCAACAAAAGCAACCACCCTATTTGGTTCAGCTTTTATCTTTTCTAACTGTGCCACTTTATCTTCCGGTAGCAAATCTCCGTGTGCTTGGTCTACTCCCAAATCATTAGCCACTTTTTGTGTAATGGAAGTTTTATCGCCACTAAGCATAACGATTTTATTTACGCCAACAGCGTGTAAAACCGTAATCGCTTGTTTGGCATCTGGCTTAGCTTCATCTGCAATAGTGACAAAACCAGCATATTTTCCTGCTACCGCTAGCAAAACTGTAGTTTCTACCTTGTCATCAATTTCATTAGGATAAACCACGCCAAATTGTTTAAGCAACTTGCCATTTCCCGCCAAAACCTCATTCCCATTAATTTCGGCTTTTAATCCATGTCCAGCAACTTCCGTTACATCTTGAACAGCCAACAAATTATCGGTACCGTTATACGCTACAATCGCTTTTGCTATGGGATGCGTAGATTGACTTTCGATGCTAGTTAAATAGCTGAGAAATTCTGTTTCGGAGATTTCAGTTTGTATTTCCTTAACCTTAAAAACTCCTTGTGTTAAGGTTCCTGTTTTATCTAAAACTACCGTATTTACTTTTGTGATTAAGTCCAAGTAATTAGAACCTTTAAATAAAATGCCATTGGCAGATGCAGCTCCAATTCCGCCGAAATATCCCAATGGGATAGAAATGACCAAAGCGCAAGGGCAAGATATTACCAAGAACACCAAAGCACGGTACAACCAAACATTAAAATCGTAATTGGCGACAAAAAAGTAAGGCAATAAGGTTAAAGCTACCGCCAAGAAGAACACAATTGGTGTGTAGATTTTAGCGAACCTGCGCATCAGCAATTCTGTTTTGGCTTTTTTGGCACTTGCATTTTGTACCAAGTCTAAAATTCTCGAAAGTGCACTATCTTCAAATCTCTTAATAACCCTTATGGTAATTACTCCCTCTAAGTTGAGCATTCCAGCCAGCACTTGTTCTCTTTTTCTAATTGTTTTAGGTTTGCTTTCTCCAGTCAAAGCAGCTGTATTAAAGCTAGCGCTATCACTTTCCAACTCCCCATCTAACGGAGCTTTTTCTCCAGCTTTCAACTGAATAACTTCTCCGATAACTACTTCTTTAGGATTTATGGAAATATATTTACCATCTCTGTATACGGTAGCAGTATCTGGTCTTACATCCAATAAAGCCTTGATATTATTTTTCGCCCTACTTACCGCAGCTCCCTGAAATAATTCTCCGATGCTATAGAAAAGCATTACCGCAACTGCTTCCGGATACTCACCCAAAGCCAATGCACCGATTGTTGCCAATGCCATTAATAGAAATTCTGTAAAAATATCGCCTTTAGCAATAGTGGTAAAAGCTTCTTTAACTACAGGCCAAGCTACGGGAATATAGGCAACGAGATACCAACCCACCCTTACGTAGCCTTCAAAAAAAGACAGTGAAAAGTAGTCAAAAGCTATGGCTACAAGCAAAAGAACCAGACTTGAGATAGCGGGCAGGTATGTCTTAAAGGAAGATGCATCTCCATGATCGTGGTCATGTTCGTGATCATGTCCGTCAGTATGTTTATCGTGCTGGTGCTGATGTCCGCAGCAGCCATCCGTTTGATGTTGATGTGGTGCCATAATCTTGTTTAGAATTATTCAAAACTACGTTTTTTATCCTTTTTTAAGTTTTTATAGTGTCACATTATTTTCTTCACCACACAATAAAAAGTGTTAAATAATGTTAAATGTAATATATAAACAAATCAGCATGAGAGCGTTCAGACTGTCTTCTTTCACCAGCGAGTTTCTTCGGAAAATTGGATTGATCAAAATTTACGATTGGTTTAATAAGTAATATTTCTATTAAGAATAAAAATAGATTTTACTTTTTATTTAACTTCATCTTTCTAACTTATTAATAAAGATGAATATCAATCAGTTTAAAACTTTTTTTGCGGCCCTTGGTGTTGTTTCTGTAGGTGTTGCAAATGCTCAAACCCCTATTAAAAAATTCATCGACCCTGCTAACATGGATCTTTCCGTAAAACCAGGCGATGATTTTTATGCTTACGCAAGTGGCGTATGGGTAAAAAACAATCCCGTTCCAGCTAAAGAAACCCGCTGGGGATCGTTTAATGAACTTCGTGATTTTAACGTAAATGCAGTTAGAGGCTTAGTTGAAGCCGCTGCTGCCGACAAATCCGCTGCTGCAGGTTCTGTGACTAAACGCGTTGGCGATTTCTATGCTGCTGCGATGGATAGCGTTACTATCGAAAAACTTGGTTTTACTCCTATCAAAGGCGAATTGGAAAAAATCAAGCAATTGAACAATCTACAAAGCATTTTAGATTACACCACTTATCTACGCGTTAACGGTATAGCTGGTACTTTCTATGGTTTTGGCGTTGGTCAAGATAGAAAGAACGTAAACAAGTATATGGTAAATATATCTCAAGGTGGAACAACCCTTGGTGATAGAGACTATTACTTAAAAGACGATAGCCGCAGTGTGAAAATCAGAGAAGCGTACGACACCTACATGACTACACTTTTCAAGTTAATCGGTTACACAGAAGCTATTGCTCAACAAAAAGCCAAAACTGTTTTCACTATTGAAAAGGCTTTGGCAGAGGCTCAAATGAGCCGTTTAGAAATGCGTGACCCTTACAAAACCTACAACAAATTAACCGTTACAGATTTCGATAAAATTACGCCAAACATCAACTGGAAAAATACTTTAACTCAGTTAAAAGTTACCGGGCAAGATACGGTCTTGGTAAACTCGCCGGCTTTCTTTAAAACTTTGAATGGTTTATTAGCCTCGACTCCTGTTGCGGATTTGAAAACTTATTTGGAGTGGAATATCTTAAAAGGGTCTGCCGGCAGCTTAAGTTCACCATTTGTAAAAGCAAATTTTGCTTTCACACAGGCACAAACTGGACAAAAAGTTCAAACTCCGCGTTGGCAACGTATGTCTTCATTAACTGATGGTGTTTTGGGCGATTTATTAGGTCAATTGTACGTAGCTAAATATTTTAAACCTGCAGCTAAAGCTCGTATGGATGAGTTGATCACAAACCTGCGTAAAGCTTTCGAAATCCGTATTAACGGTTTAGAATGGATGAGCGCTGAAACAAAGCAAAAAGCTTTGGCAAAACTTCATGCCTTTAGACCAAAAGTTGGTTATACCACTAAATGGAGAAACTACGATGGCTTAGTGATTAGCAGAGCTACTTATTTCCAAAACTTACGTAATGCTAGTAAATGGGCTTACAACGAAAATATCACCCAATTAGGCAAACCTGTAGACAGAGAGCGTTTTGGAATGACACCTCCAACGGTAAATGCCTACTACAGCCCTACTTTGAACGAAATCGTTTTCCCCGCTGGTATTTTGCAGTTCCCATTCTTCCACCCAGATGCTGATGATGCTATTAATTACGGTGGGATTGGTGCTGTAATTGGTCACGAAATGAGCCACGGTTTTGACGACACAGGTAGTCAATACGATAAAGACGGTAACTTGAAAAATTGGTGGACCGACGAAGACAGAGCTAAGTTTAATGCTAGAACAAAATTGCTAGGCGAGCAATTCGACAAATACACCGTTTTAGATACACTGCATGTAAATGGTAAATTCACTATGGGTGAAAACATTGGCGACTTAGGTGGATTAAATGCTGCTTACACTGCTTTCAAAATGACTAAACAAGGTCAAAGCAATGAGAAAATTGATGGTTTTACACCTGACCAACGTTTCTTCTTAGCTTGGGCACAAGTTTGGAGAGGTAATATCTTACCAGAAACTGCAGCACAGCTAATTAAAACAGATACACATTCTCCTGGGGAATACAGAACAATTGGAGCTCCAGTTAATATGGATGCTTGGTATCAAGCGTTTGATGTAAAACCTGGAGACAAACTTTATAAAAAACCAGAGGATAGAATTAAACTTTGGTAAGTTAATTTGATGATTTGACAATTAGCTAATTCGATGATTTTTGAATTGGCTAATTGTCTTTTCATTTTAGTGGCACTAGCTAATCATCGCATCAGCTAATTATCAAATATATTTAGCTTGTATTTTCTTAGGCAGTTTAGCCAACACCAATTCTCTAGAACGTTCCACACGTTTCTTTAACTCCAAATCGTTTAAAACATCTAAATTTTCTATTTGTACCCATTGCCTTTTGGCCAAATGGTAAGCTTGCTTTATACCGTCCCTAGCAGTAAGTTCGTCAAACTCTTCTGGGGTACATTTGGTAGAAAATCTGTTTCCATCGTCAATAGCTAAAATCACAAAGATTTTCTCTTCAATCATAAAACAGAGATGATCCCATTTCATGCCTTCGGTAGTACCCGGCAGACTTAAACAATATTCTCTAAAACTTTCGATATCCATTTTGTAAAGATAAAGGAACAAGGATAAAAGAACAAAGGCTCTAATTTGGATAAATTCTACTTATAAAACAATTAAGTAATTTAAGCTAATTTTGCGACATGAATATCCTTATCCAAACCGCTGATGGTTCAAACACCTTGTTTAACGAAGAAATTGGTGAACATTACCATTCATCGTATGGTGCCGTGCAAGAAAGTAAGCACGTTTTTATAGAAGCTGGCTTAAAGTATGGATTTGAAAAATTCGAAAACCCTGAAATTGATATTTTGGAGGTAGGTTTTGGCACTGGTTTGAATTTTTTACTAAGTTATGCGCATTGTAATGAAATAAACAAGAAACTGAATTATCATTCTATTGAAGCCTTCCCCTTATCATCGGCAACTATTACTGCTACTGGTTACAATCAATATGTACAGTCTTCAATTTGGAACAGCTTTTTGGAGAACTATGAAATAGCTATTGATAATCATGTTGAATTAGCGGCAAATTGCCAGTTGGAAATTAGTCATACGACCTTGCAAAATTTCGCTACGGAAAAACGTTTTGACGCACTTTACTTTGACGCCTTTTCGGTTAGACATCAACCAGAGCTTTGGACCAATGAAATGATTGCCCATGCTTGTAGTTTCTTAAAAATAGACGGCATTTTTGTCACTTATGCCATTACAGGAAATTTGAAGCGTGCCTTAAAAGCCTGTGGTTTTGAGATTGAAAAGCTACCGGGTGCACCTGGAAAACGAGAGATGTTGAGGGCTATTAAAACTACTTAAACAAAAAAGAGCCGATTATAACAATCGGCTCAATTCAAAAACATATTTAACTAACCTTTATTTTTGCTGTTTTAGGAACTCAATCATTGCATCGAGTTGTGGCATTGCTTTCTCACCCTCATTACCTACTTTTCTAAATCGGATTTTACTCTCTTTGTCTAGAATAAATGTAGTCGGAATCGTATTGACATCAAGCTTTGCGCTTAATTTTTTATCCTCGTTGAAGTAGAAAGGAAAGGTGAAATTTTTATTTTGATCTACCCAGTTAAAAGCATCTTCGAAAGTATTACCACTTGCTGTGTTTAAGATCACGAACATCACATCTTTATCATCCTTATATTTATTATAAATGACATTTAAATAGGGAAAGAATTCGATACATGGCTTACACCATGTAGCCCATAAATCTATCACTACAATTTTGCCTTTCAAATCTGTTGCAGTTAAAGGCTTTTTATTTCTATCTACAATTTGAAAATCTGGGAATGGCTTATCTAAAACAATTTTCTTTAAGCTGTTAAAATGGCTTGCTTTCCATTCTTTATCTAGTGTGAGTAATTTAGCTTTGACATCGACCTCAGTTCCGCCGTTCGCTAAAATACTTTCTTTTAAAAGCGTAGTTGTAGCCTTATCAAAAGGAGCTAACTTATACGCGCTACCCAACATCTCCGTGGCTGTTGTTTTATCTCCGATACTTTTGTAAACATCAGAGACTTTTAACAACATTTCCTTTGATTGCAAGTTATTTTTCACCCCTGCTAACCATTTTAGTGCTTCAGTTTGTTTACCTAATTTATAGCTCAGAATACCTTGCATTGCTTTCACTTCATTCTCCACTTGCTTTAAGTTTTCTGTTCGCTTTTCATCAAAGCCTATTAAATAACCTGTTTCTGGAAAATATCGGACAACCGAAGTTGGATAATTTGATACATTGCTTAACAAATAAGTGTTCAGCTTTTTTGCTGAATCTAACAACATATCGTTACTTTCTAAAAACTTAACATAATTATTATAATCTCTCCAACGATAAGGGCTCGTATCTGCTTTAAGGGTAAAACTGTAATAAGCTAAGGCATTAGCTTTGTCCTTCTTCTTAATATAGTACCTAAAAAGATAATTGTGTGCATTAGAATATAACCTTCCATCCTCTATTTTTACTGTTTTCAATAGTTTTTGGAGGCTGTCTACCACAAAAGCTTCGTCTTTATTTTGCAAAAAGCGACTCAACCTGTGCTCTTTAGCATAACTAGAATTCGGAAAATCGTTAGCTACAACCTGCCTAATCGAATCTACCTTTTGGTTTTCGCCAATAATTAGATAGCCCATAGTAGTGGAATTTATATTTCCACCAAAAGTTGGATTACTCCTGAACTTTTTCTCGATCACCGCTAATGCTTTATTCCGAGCATCCCATTTTGCTTGCCCTTTAGATTTTTTCATCTCGTAGGTCAAAATGCGTAATTGCGATTCGTAATTTTCTGGATAAAGCGTAAGTTCTTTCTTAAACCAAGCTTGCTGTTGCTGCTCAAAAGTTGGAGATTTTCTATTCTGTGCAGATAAGCTATAACCTTTTGCTAAATAGTTTCCTTCAATTAACTTACCATCCTCATACACAAAAAACTCGTAATGAGATGTATCTGTTGGTTGTTGTACAAAATCTTTATTTACATCAGAAATGGTATAAGAGCCAAACTTAGAGTAAAAAGGTAATTTGAATGAAACATTCCACAAACCATTTACCTTCTGCATGGGTAACCTGTTCGGCATTTCATAGAAATTCGAATACGTAAAATTAATAAACACGTTTTTAACCGTATCGGGGATTTTACTGCCTTTTTGATTAAAAGTTACCGTTACCAAATCATTCGCCTGTGGCTTTTCGGGCTGCATTTTCACCAATTCTTGTCCGTGAGTTTTCACGAACAAGAATAATAATAAACTTACTAGAAAAAATTTCAACCTAGTCATTTGGTTTTAATTTAGGGTTGGTTTTCAAAATATCAACATGTATTGGTATTAACATATCTGAAGCAGTAAAACCATTGTTTTTAGTTACAGATAACACTTGTACAGCACGGTTGGTACGCACTAAATCGAACCAACGGTGCCCCCATTCGCCTAACAATTCAAAACGTCTTTCATTTTCAACCGCTAGTAATACATCTGGTTTTAATAAACTCGTACTTAATAAAGTAACATCCGCTCTCCCCCTAAGCACGTTAAGGTCTTCTACCGCTTGTACTAATTTTGCCGCATTGTTTTGATTAGCCCTTGCTTCGGCTCTAATTAAATACTGCTCCGCTAAACGCAAAACAGTATTATATTCTACCACTGGCGTAGCAATTCTATATTTGTATTTCGCCGGGTATCTATAAGAAACCGAATTAAACACTTGTTCTTTAGTCCAATCTAATTTACGTTTGTCGGTACTTGCGAAAGCATCTAAAGTGGTTTGATAAACACGATACAACGGATTTGCAGTAGCGTTTGTAGGCACCATGCTAAATCCTTCCCAAGTGTTTACACCTGCGGTACTTGTATTTACGGTTAGCAACTGCCAAATAGCTTCTTCACTACTTTTTAAAAATACGGTATTTAAATCTGCTGGTATTTTGTAGCGAGTGTCTCCAATTACCAAGCTTGCGGTAGCTTCTGCCAAATCCCATTTTTCGGTATATAAATAAACTCTAGCCAATAAAGCTTGCGCTGCCTT
Source organism: Flavobacteriaceae bacterium PS02338 (assembly GCA_029959615.1). GTDB lineage: Bacteria > Bacteroidota > Bacteroidia > Sphingobacteriales > Sphingobacteriaceae > Pedobacter. The sequence goes on from JASCOD010000005.1 coordinate 29,678, forward strand.
TTTATTAGGTCTAACTCGTTCTGCACTTACGTAGGTATCGCCTAAATTAGCAACGGCATCTACCAAATCTTTCGTTATAAAAGCGTAAACATCTGCTTTAGGAGACTGAGGCAAAAGGTTATTTTTAAATACATCGTTATCTTGTACCAAAGGCACTTTATTAAACATATTTACCAAATAAAAATAACAAAACGCTCGTACAAACTTAGCCTCGCCAATTAATTGGGTTTTTACAGCTGCACTTAAAGACGAAGCCTCTACACCTGCTATTACGTTATTTGCTTGTCCAATTACACCGTAAGGCTGACTCCACATTCTATCTAAAAACCCAGTACTAGGTAACAATGCATTGTCTTTATAGGCATCGTATGATGCTGCTCCAAGATAATAATCATCTGCTGTAATTGACATCAGTATAGATAAAAAACCACTTGCGAATTGACTGTTAAAGCCATTCATGGTATTGTACATCCCCAACGCTGTGGAAGTTGCAATTCGTTCATCCTTAAATGCATCTGCCGCCGCCGTAACATTTATAGGTGGATCCGCATCTAAAAATTTCTTGCAGGATACGCTGGTGATACTTAACGCTGCAATATATAATGGAATAAATTTAGCTTTCATTGTTAAACCTTTTTTATTGGTAGTTGCACTTAAAAACATACTATTTTTTATAATTCTTTTCATCTTTATCTCCCTCCATTAAAAAGTAACCTGTAAACCGAAAGTGAACGTTCTCATAGTTGGTGTACTTGATGTTTTTACCGAACCATATGGGTTAACCATCGAGACATTATTTCTATCAAAACCTTGAATTTCTGGATCTAAACCTCTAAACGATGTCCAAGTAAATAAGTTCTGAGCACTAAAGTTTACACTTGCCCTCTTAATATCTACTTTTTGCGACCATTTAGAAATATCATACCCAAAGGATACATTTTTCAATCTAATGAAAGATGCATCTTCCCAAGCAGCTGATGAGTACCTGTAATTACTTGTATATCTAGTATAAGCTAATGACGAAGTTAGTGTAGAAGCTCTAGGGATATTGGTCACATCTCCTGGTTTTTTCCATCTATCTAATACGGAAACGTCAAAGTTTGTTAAACCACCTAAATTACCTGCTAATGGCCCATAGGCTAAACCCGGTCCTTCTTGTTTAACAAATTGGAACAAGAAACTTAACGTTGCACCTTTATAAGACAGCGTATTACTTAAACCTCCGTAATATTTAGGCATTAAATCACCAATAATTACCTCGTCGGCAGGAGATAAAACATTATCACCATTAACATCTAAAAATTGAGCAACACCTGTAGCTGGATCTACACCAGTAAATTGATAGCCCTTTACAAGCCTAGTAGATTCGCCAATAATGTATTTACTTGCATCAGAAGATGAAACTAAATCTGGATACTCTAACAATTTATTTTTTGGTAATGAAAAGTTAAGTGTTGTAGTCCATTTAAAGTCCTTATTACTAATATTATTAGATGTTAAATCAAACTCCCAACCAGAATTTTGAATTTTTGCTGGCCAATTACCAAAATATGAACTAAATCCTGTTTGTGAAGCTAAAGTAATCTCTACCAACTGATTACCTGAACGATTATTGTAATACGTAGTATTTAAGAAAAAACGATCGTTTAAAAAGCCTAATTCTAACCCAATTTCTCTTTTGGTATTTTCTTCCCACATATAGTTTGGATTATATACTCTAATAGGCGTAAGCGTTGAAGTTCCTTGAAATGCAAAACCACTGCTCCATGTATCCAAGTATCTATAATCTCCAATTTGATCGCTACCTGTTAAACCGAAACTGGCTCTCAATTTACCGAAGCTTAACACTTTATTATTCTTCAAGAAATCTTCGCTAGAAAAAATCCAACCAGCACCAATAGCACCAAAGTTACCGTGCTTATTACCCGGTCCAAATCTAGAAGAGCCATCTCTACGTCCTGATAGGTTTAAATAGTATTTACTATCGTAATTGTAGCTAATTCTACTAAAATAAGATTGATATGTATACTCTGCAGACTGAAAACTATTTACTCTTAAAGTACCCGCAGCAGTCATATTTTGCAACTGACTATCGCTTGAATAACCCGTTCCTAATAGATGATGTCCTTTAGTTTCTCCTTGCTGCCAAGTACCACCTAACAATACCTTAAATTCGTGTTTACCAAACGACTTTGTATAGTTCAATTGCGGCTCTACGATATAAGAATTATAATCGCTAAAACCGTAATTAGCTTGGTTAGTAGAAGTTGATGCTGGATTAAAGCCCGTTAATGGCAGAGTTTGCACTTGATCCATGCTCTTTAAGTTATAACCAAAGCTTACCTTAGCTTCTAACTCCGGTAATACTTGGTAAGACGCTACTGAATTTGCTAAAAGCGATTTAGTTTTAGAAACCGAACCTCTTTCCATGTAAGCATATGGATTTTGTAATGATGTACCAAACCAATAATAGCTACCATCTGGATTGTACAAATAATAGTTAGGCGCCAGGTTATAATATTGCGCTAAATCTGTAGGTACTGTATTATTTTTATCTGTAGCGTAATTTACACTAGCATTTAACTTAAATTTACCATTTTTAGATTGCGTGGTAATGTTAAAAGCTCCATTAATACGATTGTAAGATTTATCGCCCGGCAACGGATCGCCTTGATTGTTGTAATTACCACTAAACAAATATTTTACTTGGTCAGAACCGCCACTTACAGATAACTGATAGTTACTAAAAGGTGCAGAAAAACCATACAAACGATCTTGCCAATCGTTATAATCCGTTTGGTTCCAAGTTAATAAATCTGGGGCATTAGTTGCAGTAGGGGTATTATTATCGTTTGTAAAACCTTCTCTTCTTAATTCTAAAAACTGTTCAGTATTTAACATTTCCAACGTTTTAATAGCCTTAGAAGCTCCGATATTAGCACCAAAATCTACTTTCAGACTACCAGCCTGTCCTCTTTTCGTAGTAATTAGAACTACGCCGTTAGCACCACGCGAACCATAAATAGCAGTAGCATCTGCATCTTTTAAGATATCTATACGTTCAATATCATTTGGATTAATCATCGCTAATGGATTTTGACGACCATTTGCAGCGATAAATTGGTTCATGCTATCATCAGAAAAAGGCACACCATCCACAATATAAAGTGGTGTATTACCGCTCGATAAGGAGTTAGCTCCACGCAATTGTACATTAAAACCTCCACCTGGCAAGCCACTATTCGAAGAAATCATTACACCCGAAGCACGGCCTTGCAAAGCGGCTAACGGATCGATTACTGGTTGATTCGCCAGTTCTTTAGCCGTTACGCTTGAGATAGAACCTAAATTTGTTCTATTGGTTGAAGTACCATAACCTACAACAACAACCTCATCTAGCTTAGATAGATCTGGAGTTAACACTACATTTATGTTATTTCCATCAAGTTTTATTTCTTGTGTTTTATAACCGATATATAGTACAACCAAAATATCTCCCGCCGCAACTCCAGTCAAATTAGCTTTTCCTTCTTCATTTGTACCGAAAACCGCTGGTCTGTTTTTAATTTTTAAGGAAACTCCCGGAATCGGCTTATTAGTTTCGTCTAAAACTGTTACAGTAATATTATTTTGAGCAGTAGAAGCTGTATAAGCTCTATCTTTACGTTTAACAACAATGGTATTTTCAAATGTCTGATACTTCAAATTACCATTGTTAAAGATCTGTTTTAACACTACTGTTATGCTTTCGTTTTTAACGTTAATGTTATAAAGTGTGTTGTCGATTTCACTTGGATCATAAACAAATCTATAGGCAGAGTGACCTTCAATTTCCTTTACAACCTGTTGAAATTTTGCATTTGTTAAGTTGAGTGTTAAGTTTTGAGCCGCTGCCGCCTGACCAAAGTACGCCAGTAAGCAAAACAGTAAGTAGATTTTTATTTTCATAAAAAAGGTTTAAGTTAAAAGTTTGTGTTATTTAGAACAGTTGGTTGCTGAGATTTATGGTATTAATGCTAGGTGAACGCCCTCCTTTCTATATTTAATACCCGAAAATTCTAAAATGGCCAATACTTCACTAAAAGGCTGTTTTCTAGATATTTTCCCTGTAAGCGTTTTATTTTTATACTTTGGATGTATTTCATAACTGAAATTATACCACCTAGATAAGTCTTCGAGTATTTCGGACAATGGAGTATCAGAATAGTCAAAATAACCCTCTTTCCAAGCGTATTGCGTAGATGGGTTTACAATTTCACTAACAGATGATGCTCCTGTTTGCTCATTAACTTGATAGAGCTGATTAGGTTTTATAACAGATTGCTGATTTTTCTTAGAAATACTTATGGAACCTTCTACCAAAAATGCTTTAACATTTTTATTATCGCCATAATAGTTCACATTGAACTCTGTACCGAGTGCTTCTATTTTTGTGTTGGCAGCAAACACCCTAAACGGTTTTGTTTTATCTTTAGCTACCTTAAAGTATACTTCGCCTTTTTTCAGATTTAAATCACGATAGGTTTGATTAAAATCTTCCGGAACAACTACTTCACTGTTGGCATTTAACCAAATTTCACTTCCATCGGATAAAACTGCATGAAACTCTTCGCCTATTGAAGTACTAATTGTAAGTTGTTCGCCAGATTTAAATTCGGACATTATTTTTTTAATATCCGTATCATGATAAACAACGGCACTTTTTGAGGCAACAAGTACTGCAGCCTTAACTTTACCACTTACAAAGTTGGCATTATCATTTATTGCTGGCTCATGATTAGATTGGTAAACTGCAAAAGAAATACTAGCTAATACAATAATTGCAGCGGCTACTTTTAAAAATGTGAAGCCACGGCTAGGCTTTTTATTAATATTAAGGGCAATACCGCTCCATATTTGCTCGTTTACAGAACTTAATTGCTCTAAATCCGGAATTTTAGTCGACTTACCCGCAGCATATTGATTATACCAAAGCTCTACATAGATCTTTTCTTCAGAACTACATTCATTATCGGCATATCTCCTTAATAATTCGTTAGTAATTTTAATAGACATATTATTGTTTGGTTAAAAACAATAATATGACAGCTATAAAAAGAAAAGGTAGTACTTGATATGAAGAAATTTTTCCCTCATTAATTGCAAAGCTCTACTAACTTGTTTTTTCACCGTGTTTTCTGCGATTTCAAGTTCTTCTGCAATCTCTTTATATGATTTGTTTTCAAATCGGCTCTTTTTGAAAATAATAGCCATTTTTGGAGGCAAATTTTCTATTTCACTATTAATTTGTCTGGCCAATTCCTTTTCAATTAGAAAAACATCCGGCTCATTAAAATGTTGGGCTTGCGGTTGCGCTTCTTGATATTTTTCGTGATCAACAATCACTTTTTTGTGGGCTAAATAATTGATTGCCCTATTTCTTACAGAGGCGTATAGATAAGATGAATAAGAGGTATTTATCCCTACACTATCAAAATTATTCCAAAGATTGGCAAAAACTTCTTGTACAATATCTTTCGCGTCATCTTCATCATCCACCATTTTGAGTAAGTGCAAATAAAGCTTCAGCCAATGATTTTCATAGACTTCCTTAAATAGCTTCTCCTTAAATGCTTCTTTATTCATTTAAATTTTTATAGAATAATTTTGAGGCGAGAGCTGAAATAACAGATGAATTTATCACAAAAATACGAAAAACTACTACAACAGTAGACTATTTTTGTAATGACAAGCAAGTCTATCGATAAAAGTTATTTAACAAATCAACTTTCTATCTACACTAAATGTTAACTTTACAATTAAATTTTAGTCGGCAGTATATGCAAATACAATTACCATTTATAGTTAGACTCACTTTTGCGTTACTCTCCATCTTGATGCTGGGGTATCTAGCCATTATTGGTAAAAGTATACTTTCTCCTCTTTTATTCTCACTACTATTAGCTTTTTTAATGTTACCATTGGCTAATTTCATAGAGACAAAACTGAGGTTAAAAAGAAGTTTAGCTACAATACTTACCGTGGTTATTATGTTAGCGGTTCTTTATGGTATAGGACATTTTTTCGCCATGCAACTGAGTGAACTGTGGGCCGATTGGCCTCTATTAGAAAAACAGGTAACCAACTCGTTTCATGAATTACAGCATTGGATTTCTAAAACCTTTCACGTAAATATCAGCAAACAAGAAACTTATTTAGCTGATAGCGCTGAAAAAGCCCTAGCAACTAGCGCTACGGTAGTTGGAACCACAATAATCACACTTTCTTCAAGCTTGTTATTTATTGCTTTCACGCTATTATTTACCTTTTTCCTACTTAATTATAGAAGGCTACTTTATAGATTTCTTAGCACGGTTTTTATTGAGGACCATAAAGCAAAAGTTACAGAAACTGTTAATGAGATACAACGAATCATCAAAAAATATATCACAGGATTATTCATTCAAATGATTATTGTGAGCGTATTGATGATATTGACACTATCCATTCTAGATGTAAAATATGCTATTCTTTTAGGGCTGGTTGCTGGAATTTTCAATATCATCCCCTATTTAGGTATTTCAATAGCCTTAATCATTAGTGTACTAATTACTTTCGCTACTGCTGGTGCAACCAAAACTTTATTCGTATTGCTTGCTTACGTGGGTGTACACACTATTGATGGCAATATTTTGATGCCGCTAATTGTAGGTTCCAAAGTTAAAATAAATGCACTCGTGGCTTTTATTGGCATTGTTGTAGGCGAAATGCTTTGGGGAATTTCTGGTATGTTTTTATGTATGCCCTATCTGGCGATGCTCAAAATTATCTTCCAAAAAGTTGATGGCCTAGATGCTTGGGCAATCCTGTTAGGCGAAGAACAAAAAAATGTCAGAAGAAAGAAAAGGATATCCTTATTTAAACCCAAAAAAGTGATAAAAACTGATGAGTGAGCCAAATAAACAGCCGTCCAAATCTCCTCATATACTTAACACTTCTGCAAATCTTTTAGGTTTTTGTTTCGTAGTACTTACGTCTAGTAAGATCACAAAAATGAGCGAAGCCTCTTATATAGATGAAGGTGCTACCTTAGCTATTGTAAGTTTCATGAGTAGCTGTTTACTGTCATTTCTAGCCATCAGAAACAAATCTCAACAACGTTCAACAAGGTTAGAAAAACTGGCTGATGTTTTATTTCTTTGTGGATTGATCATTTTATTTCTAACTACGATTCTAATTGCTTTTAACGTTATATAATTATGCCTGCTAATATTCCACCTATAAGTTCTTCAACGCCCGACGGCGCTTTTTTACGTTTACTAAATGTGTTAGACACGTTGCGCACGCAATGTCCATGGGATAAAAAACAGACTATGGAAACGCTTAGGCATTTAACCATTGAAGAAACCTATGAGCTTTCTGATGCCATTTTAGATGGCGATATGCAAGAAATCAAAAAGGAACTTGGGGATGTAATGATGCATTTGGTTTTTTATGCCAGAATTGGGAGCGAACAAAATCAGTTCAATATTACGGATGTTTTGAATGGTGTTTGCGATAAATTAACTAGCAGGCATCCTCACATTTATGGTGATGTTGAAGTAGAAAATGAAGAGCAAGTAAAGCAAAATTGGGAAAAACTTAAATTAAAGGAAGGCAATAAATCGGTATTAGCGGGTGTACCAACTTCTTTACCAGCGCTAGTAAAAGCAAGCAGAATACAGGAAAAAGCTAAGGGTGTGGGCTTCGATTGGGAAGAAAAGCAGCAGGTTTGGGAAAAAGTAGAAGAAGAACTACAAGAATTTAAGGATGAATTCAATATTACTGATGGCAAACAAATAGATGTTGAAAAAGCAGAAGGAGAATTTGGCGATTTACTTTTTTCTCTAGTCAACTACGCCCGATTTATCGATATCAACCCTGAAAATGCCTTGGAAAAAACCAATAAAAAGTTCATTAAACGTTTTCAGTATTTAGAAGAAAAAGCAAAAGAAAGTGGAAAGGCCCTACAGGATATGACTCTTGCCGAAATGGATATTTACTGGAACGAGGCGAAAAAGTTATAAATTAAATTATCGTTATGCTGAATTTATTTCAGCACCCGTTAGCTAAACTGACCCTGAAATAAATTCAGGGTGACAACAGTCGAACATTAATACTCAAATAAGATCATGGAAAAGTACGAAACAATTGACGAATACATTTCTTCATTTCCCGTAGAAACTCAAAAAATTCTACAACAGCTCCGAGAAGATTTGCAGCAAATGATTCCTGATGCGAAACAAAAAATCAGCTATGCAATTCCAACATTTACATTAAACGGTAATTTAATCCATTTCGCTGGTTACAAAAATCACATCGGTTTGTATCCTGGTGGTAAAGCAGTAGAAGCTTTAGCTGATGATTTAAAAGGATATCACACTTCTAAAGGCACAGTTCAATTTCCAATAGACAAGCCAATGCCAATGGCTTTGATTAAAAAGATTGTTGATTTCTGCGTGGCACAGAATTTAGTGAAGCAGAAAAAGAAATAATTTTGGATGTTGGAAAGTTGAAACATTATCAGCTGAATACTGATACCTGACCACTAATACCTATTTCCTAATCCTCATCTTCCCAAAAACCACCCAATAAATCATCCGTTTCACGACGATCCTTCTTCGTGGGTCTTCCGGCTCCCCTGTCTCTTTTCAGCGTTGGCGCATGAAATACCGATTTAAAAGCATGGGTTTCTTCTACTGGCGTTAAATCTTTGTATTTAGTTACTGCAATTTTCGCATCGGTCCTGTTATAAGAGAAATCTATTACTTCAATTACTTTTCGTTCAACGCCCTTGCTTATTTGGTAAACATCTCCAATTTTCACTATAGCAGAAGGTTTAATATTTTGTCCTTTCAACTTCACTCTACCAGCTTTGCAAGCATCAGTTGCCAAACTTCTGGTTTTAAAAACACGGATAGCCCAAAGATATTTATCAACACGTAATTTTTCTGCTTCTCCCATGATTCAAAATTAAACAAATTTTAGATTTGCGTGTTCAGATTTACATATACATACGAAAAGTAAAATTTATTACTTACAACTTTCCACCTTTAACCTTGAACTTTTAACTTATAAAGACTTATTTTGCATAAATTTTAAAATACAATGATTGCTGAACTTAAAAAACAAATAGAAGAAGCTTGGGAAGACAGAAGCTTATTACAATACAAAGAATATTCTGAGGCTATCGAAACAGTTATCCAAAGACTGAATAGCGGCGAAATTAGAGTTGCTGAGCCAATTTTAAATGGCTGGGGAATTAACGAATGGGTAAAAAAAGCGGTTATCCTTTATTTCCCAATTAAGCAAATGGGCGAAACAAAAGCTGGTCCTTTTGTTTTCCACGATAAAATGGACTTAAAAACCGATTATAAAGAAAAAGGTGTACGCGTAGTACCAATGGCTAGTGCTCGTTATGGTGCTTTCTTGGCTCCTGGCGTTATCATGATGCCTTCTTATGTAAACATTGGTGCTTATGTAGACGAAGGTACCATGGTGGATACTTGGGCTACCGTAGGTTCATGTGCACAAATCGGCAAACGCGTTCACTTAAGTGGTGGTGTAGGTATTGGCGGTGTTTTGGAGCCAGTTCAAGCTGCACCAGTGATCATCGAAGACGATTGTTTCTTAGGTTCTAGAGCAATTGTAGTAGAAGGTGTACGTGTAGAAAAAGAAGCGGTTTTAGGTGCTAACGTAGTATTAACAGCGTCAACTAAAATCATCGATGTTACTGGCGAAACTCCCGTTGAATACAAAGGTATTGTTCCTTCTCGTTCAGTAGTTATTCCTGGTTCTTACACTAAAAAATTCCCTGCTGGCGAATTTCAAGTACCATGTGCTTTAATTATTGGCAAGCGTAAAGAATCGACGGATAAAAAGACTTCTCTTAATGATGCGTTGAGAGAAAATAATGTAGCTGTATAAAGCCTAAAGGTGGAAGCAGAAAGCAAAAAGCAACTTAATAAAGCCGAAAGTGCTAAACTTGAGCAATCAAGCCTTAGCCTTTCGGCTTTAGGATTTAAGCTTAAAATTGGCTACGACGGTAAAAGGGCAGCAAATAATCTCACTGGACTAGGCAATTACAGCCGGTTTATAATCGAAAGTTTAGCGCTCAACTATCCTGAAAACAAGTACTTTATTTATACGCCCAAAATTAAGGAGCAACTCAAAGCATTAAGCATTTTTTCAATAGCCAATGTATTTTTAAAGTTCCCAGTAGCTGCAGAATTTATGTGGAGAGCCTTAGGAATAAAGGAACAATTAATTATTGACGAGATTGATATATTCCACGGTTTAAGCCATGAAATCCCCCTAAATTTACGCAAAACAAACATCAAATCCGTTGTTACTATACATGATTTGATCTTTCTCAAAAAACCTAGCTATTACAAATTTATCGATCGGAAGATCTACGAGCTAAAAAGCAAATACGCCTGTAAAAATGCAGACCGAATTATTGCAATCAGCGAACGCACCAAAAAGGATATTATTGAACTTTATCATATCCCAGAAGAAAAAATAGACATCGTTTACCAAGGTTGTGAAGAAGCTTTTAAGGCAAAAGTAATTTCTTCTAAAATAGAAGAAGTCAGGAATAAGTATCAACTTCCAAATCAGTTCATCTTAAACGTTGGTACTATTGAGGAAAGAAAAAATGTTAATTTGGTGATAGAAGCTTTAGCCTTAACCTCTACTTCATATCCGTTAGTGATAGTGGGCAAACCTACTCCGTATTTAGAAAAAGTAAAGCAATCCATCTCAAAACATCAATTACAGCACAGAGTGATCTTTTTACACAGTGTTACTTTTGACGATCTGCCAGCTATTTATCAAGCTGCATCACTGTTTGTTTACCCATCATTTTACGAAGGATTTGGGATACCTATCATCGAAGCAATTAACAGCGGTCTTCCTGTTATTGCAGCAAGCGGTTCTTGCTTAGAAGAAGCTGGAGGCCCAAATAGTATCTATATTTCACCTAACGATGCAAAAGAACTAGCGGTTGCAATCGATAGAACATTAGGAGATGGGAATCTCAGACAAGAAATGATTAGCAATTCATTAAAATATGTGAAGAAATTCAACAATGATTTCGTTGCTACAGAAGTAATGAAGTGTTATCAAAAAGCCCTATCAGAAAAGATATAGCTGCAATTTACTTCAATAAGCAAGCATTTACTTAATTTCGCTCTCCAACAAATCCCTAACAAATGAAAGTTGCCGGTTTTACATTCATTAGAAATGCAGTAAAAAACGACTATACCATCATCGAAGCGATCACTTCTATACTGCCTATCTGTGATGAATTCGTGGTTGCACATGGCAATTCGGATGATGAAACACTAGCATTATTAAAAAGTATCAATTCTGATAAGATCCGTATTATTCAAACCACTTGGGACGATAGCGTGAGAGAAGGCGGTAGAACATTTGCTTTAGAAACCGACAAAGCCTTTAATGCAATTAGTAAAGATGTTGACTGGGCTTTTTATATACAAGGCGACGAGTGTGTACATGAAAAGTATCTTCCCATCATTAAAAAAGAAATGGAGCTTTGCCTTAACGATAAAAAAATTGAAGGCTTACTTTTTAACTACAAACATTTTTATGGTTCTTACGATTTTGTAGCTCATTCTAGAAGATGGTACAGGCGGGAAGTTAGGGTCATTAGAAACTTACCAGAAATGCATTCTTATAAGGATGCACAAGGATTTAGGTATAATGATAGAAAAGTAAAAGTGAAGCATATTGATGCTTACATCTATCATTATGGCTGGGTTAAACCTCCAGAGGGGTTGACCAATAAAGTGCGTAACTTTAATAAGTTTTACACCACAAATGATGAATGGATAGAAGAAACCTATCCAGAATTTACCGCTTTCGACTATAAAAACGCAGACGAGCTTTACCATTTCACAGAGACTCATCCCCAAACCTTTTTACCGAGAGTAGAAAAAAGCAATTGGAAGTTCAATTTCGACCCTACTCTAGCACAAAACAAACTTCCCTTACGTAGAAAAATATTAGCTTGGATAGAAAAAACAACAGGCTTACGCTTATTTGAATACAAGAACTATCAGAAAATAGCCTAAAAGATGAGCAATAAAAAAAGCATATCGATTATCTTGCCTAATTACAACGGCAAACATCTGATGGAAGAATTCATTCCCTCAACGCTAGAAGCATTAACTTTCAGCAACGTTGATTATGAATTTATCGTTATTGATGATTGCTCGAGAGATGAATCCGTAGCTTTTGTTGAAAGTAATTATCCGAATTTTATCCTATTAAAAAACGAAGTAAACAGCGGATTTTCTAAAACTTGTAATAAAGGGATAAAACAAGCGAGCAAAGATTTGATTTTCCTATTGAATTCAGACGTGCAGCTAACACCAACCTATTTTGAAAACCAATTCCAGTATTTTTCAAAATCAGAAACATTTGGTGTGATGGGCCGAATCATGAATTTTGATGGGAAGAAAATGGAAGACACGGCCAGACTACCCTATTACAAGGGTGGTAAGTTTAAAGCCAATAAGTTTTATTACATCGAAAACGATGAAAATGTTCTAACCACTTATCTATCCGGTGCGAACGCCTTAATAGATCGAAAAAAGTTGCAGCAGCTAAATGGCTTCGACGAAATCTATTCACCGTTTTATTTCGAAGATTTTGATCTGGGACTCAGAGCTTGGGAAATGGGATGGCTTTGCTACTATGACCATCAATCGTATTGCTATCATCAAGTAAGTTCATCAACGAATAAGATAAACAAAGGTAATTCGGTTAAAATTATTTATAACAGTAATAGTTTTACCTTACAAAGTTTACACCTAAAAGGATCAAAAAGAATTTTCTGGTTTCTACAGTTGTTTACACTGACACTTCTAGGCCATTTACTAAAAGGTGAATTTTGGATTATCAAAAGTATTCGTGAATTCCTAGCACAAAAAAATACAATTGCCCAATCTAAATTGGCCTCAAAAACCCTACAAAGAAGGTTAAACGTCAATTACGACCTTAACCACATCATATCAACAATAAATAATTCTATTGCTGATAAAGATATAAAGTGGTTATAGTCATTCTCCAGAATGAGGTGGGTATTGAGCCAAAATTTCCTTAACTCCGGTATTAATTCGCTCTTCCCTATTTTTAAAGCTATCCAAATTAAATCCGTCGCCACGGCCATGCCAAACATGCATTTTAGTTTTAGGGTCTAAGAAATCGATAACGAATAGTCCTTCTTGGTAACGGTCTATGCTTCGCATTCCTCCTCCCCAAAATGGTCCCCAACCCATACCCCAACCCCAGCCTCCACGCCATCCCCAAGGACCACCATAGAAACCATTATCATAAACGTCGGTACGATCGCGTTTCATCACCACCAAATTGACTAATAGATCTGGCTTTTCCACTTTTGCAAAACCTTTAGCTTGCATTTCTGCATCAACAGCGGCAATCATTCTTTTTTTATCCAAGCCGTTTACGTCAAGTTTTTCTAAACCTTTTTCGTAAAAATTATAAGTCTTATAGTTTTTGAAGTTTACTTCTTTATCGAAATCTGATGCAACGCGTAAACTTGTACAGGCAGATAGCAGTATAGTAACTACTAACAAACTACCTAATTGCTTTATCGTTTTCATATTATTTGTGTGTGTATTGTTATACATTTATTTACTAGTATAAATTTACCGATAACATTTTTCTTTTCACTTATTTTAACACATCTGTAAGTCAAAATGTTAGTACGAAAATGTAATAAATTAGAGAGATAAGCTTAGATTGTAATGCTTAACTTTGCCAAATGGCGATGAAAGAAGAAATTAATAAAACGTTAGAAATACTAAAAAATGGCGGCGTAATTCTTTACCCTACCGACACCGTCTGGGGATTAGGCTGTGACGCCACTAACGCCGATGCTGTAGCTAAAGTAAATGAGATCAAAGGTCGTTCTGCAGATAAAAGTTTAATCGTACTATTGGATACGGAAAACAAGTTGCAGAGCTACGTCAATGATGTTCCAGAAGTCGCCTATGATTTAATCGAATACACAGAAAAACCTTTAACGGTTATTTTTTCAAACGCAAAAAACTTGGCTAAAAATGTCGTCAATACCGATGGCAGCGTAGGTATCAGAATACCTAAACATGATTTTTGCCAACAATTAATTCAACGTTTCCGAAAGCCCATTGTATCTACTTCAGCAAACATTAGCGGTCAACCAACCCCAAAATTCTTTGATGAAATTAGCGATGAAGTTAAAGATGCTGTAGATTACATTGTTGATCTGGAGCAAGAAAACAGAACTCCAAAACAACCATCCACCATTGTAAAGTTAGGTTCGGGAGGGCAGTTTGAGTTTATTAGAAAATAATTTGATTGACGATTTTAGATTGACGAAGTACGATTTCTAGCATCATTGCTCTAAGCTTTTTTCTTAACTTTGCAGTCTATGCAAATCAACCCACAGCCTCACGACGCAAAATCCCTTTTGGGAAATATTGAGGCTTATATCTTCAAAATCTTAGCTGAAACTGCCGAAAACACAAATACCGAAACTTACGTTATTGGCGGATTTGTTCGTGACATCTATCTCAAACGGCCATCGAAAGACATTGACGTAGTGGTACTAGGCAATGGTATTTCTTTTGCCGAAAAAGTGGGGCAAAAGCTAAAAACAAATGTAGCAGTATTCAAAAATTTTGGTACGGCAATGCTGAAACATGCCGATTTAGAAGTTGAATTTGTAGGTGCACGCAAAGAAAGTTACAGAGCAGACTCGCGTAAACCCATTGTTGAAAATGGAACACTAGAAGACGATCAATTACGCAGAGATTTTACCATCAATGCTTTAGCAATATCTCTAAACAAAGTTAATTACGGCAAAGTAGTAGACCCTTTTAATGGCTTAGAAGATCTTTCAAACAAGCTTATTCGTACGCCTTTAGATCCAGTAGTTACTTTTTCTGATGATCCTTTGCGCATGATGCGTGCCATCCGTTTTGCCACCCAACTCAATTTTGAGATAGAGCAAGCTGCTATTGAGGCTATCAAATCTCAGAAAGAGCGTATCAAAATCGTTTCTAAAGAAAGAATTAGTGATGAACTGAATAAAATTATACTTGCCAAAAAACCTTCAATAGGCTTCAATTATTTGTTTGATACCGGCTTGCTAGAGTTGATTTTTCCTCAAATGGCCAAACTATACGGAGTTGATGTAATTAAAGGCAGAGGGCATAAGGACAATTTCTACCATACTTTACAGGTATTAGATAACATTTGCGAAACCACAGATGATTTATGGCTACGTTGGGCAGCTATCCTTCACGATATCGCCAAACCTGCAACCAAACGTTTCGAGGAAGGTCACGGCTGGACTTTCCATGGTCACGAAGACAAAGGAGCTCGTATGGTTCCTCAAATTTTTGCACAGCTCAAACTTCCCCTTAACGAAAAAATGAAGTTCGTACAGAAGCTCGTTTTATTGCATTTACGCCCTATTGTATTGGCCCAAGATAAAATTACCGACTCCGCAGTACGTCGTTTACTTTTCGAAGCTGGAGAAGATATAGAGGCTTTAATGTTACTCTGCAATGCCGATGTAACTACCAAAAACGAGTACAAAATCAAAAAATATCGTAATAATTTTGAACTGGTAAAACAGAAAATAAAGGATGTAGAAGAACGTGATCAATTACGTAATTGGCAACCTCCTATTTCTGGCAATGATATTATGCAAACCTTTGGATTGAACGCCGGCAAAGAAGTTGGAATTTTGAAAAATGCGATACGTGAAGCAATTCTGGAAGGCGATATCACAAACAGTTATGATGAAGCGTTTGGGTATATGCTCCAAAAAGCCAAAGAGTTAGGACTTAAACCTATTTCCAGCTAATCCAAAGTCTCTTTTTTTATTTTTATTTTATATTTTTACCAAAAAAAGCAGTATTTATAACATATGGCAATTTATAGATTTAGAATTTCTTTTGAAGATTACGACGACATTACACGCGAAATAGACATCAAGAGCACTCAAACTTTCGAAGATTTACACAGAGCCATACACCGCAGCACTGGATATAATGCAGACAAATCTTCGTCGTTTTATGTAAGCACAGATAACTGGATTAAAGGCGATGAAATCGCTATCCATCCTACTCAACGTAAAATTGATAATGGCGTTATTTTGATGGAAAAATCAAAATTAAGCAGCTTTATCGAAGATCCTCACCAGAAATTTTACTATATCTACAATTTCGAAAGACCTTACGATTTCCACGTAGAGTTAATCAAAATTATTTTAGATAACGACCCAAAAATCGAATACCCTTATTTAGTTAAAAGCGTTGGAGAAGCACCAAAAATTATTGAAAAAGGCAATATTGGCAGCGTGGCAGCGAGTAGTGCAGCAGCAAACAACGATTTTGACTTTTTAAATGAGATGGATTTCGTTCCTGAAGACACCGACGAATTAGAAGCAATGGGTGGCCGAGGCATCAATGCGCAAGAAGAATCTCAAGATGATGACGAAGACGAGCAAGAAGATGAGTTTGGCGACGGCGAAGATGATTATGGTAACGACGAGTACAGCAGCGATAAGGACGACTATTAGTCCGTAAACTCGATGTCGGGAAGTCCGAAAATATTATTGTTAAATCCCGTAACTGTCAATCTTTAATCCGTACCCTAATGACACAAAAAACACTTATTGTTGTAGTTGGGCCAACGGCTATTGGTAAAACTTCGTTAGCAATTGCACTGGCAAAGTATTTTCAAACGGAGATTATTTCTGCAGATTCTAGACAGTTTTTCAAGGAAATGAGTACTGGCACAGCTAAACCTTCTGATGAAGAGTTAGCTGAAGCTCCGCATCATTTCATCAATTCGCATACTGTTACACAACTTTTTAGCACAGGCGACTTTGAAGTGCAGGCCTTGGCTTTGATAGAAAAATTATTTGCTAAACATAGTGTTTTAGTGATGGTTGGCGGTTCTGGATTATACATTAACGCTATTTGTAACGGTTTGGATGAAATGCCCGAAATCGACTTGAAAATTCGCGAGCAGCTAAACCAGCAATTTGCTAATAAAGGAATTGTAGCAATAAAAAACCAATTGGCAGAGCTCGACCCGGAATACTTTGCAAAAGTAGACCAAGACAATCCACAACGTATGATACGAGGTTTAGAAGTTGTACTCTCAACTGGGCAGAAACTGAGTTCTTTCCTTACTGCCAATAAGAAAAAGCGCCCGTTTAATATTATTAAAATTGGTTTAAATACCGATAGAGAAATACTTTACAACCAAATTAACAGCAGAGTTGATTTGATGATTGAAAATGGACTAGTTCAAGAAGTAAAGTCTCTAATACCTTACAAAGAACTGAATGCGCTAAAAACCGTTGGCTATTCTGAAATTTTCGATTACTTAGATGGTAAAACTGATTTAGCTACAGCAATTGATAAAATCAAACAGAATACCCGTCGCTTTGCAAAAAGACAGCTTACATGGTTTAGAAAGGATACTGAAACTATTTGGTTTGAACCAAATCAGGGTGGTAATGTAATTAAATATCTAGAAAGTAAACTGGACTAATTTTTGTTTTTAGATTCAATTACACGTAACTTTATAAAAAACACACGTGCTAATGACAACGAAACTCACGCTTACAGTTGAAAAATCGGTAATAGAAAGAGCTAAGTCTTATGCAAAAGGAACGGGCAGAAGCTTATCTGAATTAATTGAAAACTATCTTGATACCGTAACTCGTGATGAAAATAAGGAATTATCGTCTAAGCTCAGAAAAATTGTAGGTGCGGTAAAATTACCTAAAGATTTTGATGAGGAAAAAGAACAACGTTCATATCTTGAGAATAAGCATCTATGAAGAGAATATTTGTTGACACGAATATTATTGTAGATTTAATAGCCGATAGAAAACCATTCAGTAAATATGCAATTGAATTGTTTTCTAAAGCTGAAGAGGGCAAAGTCCAATTATTTGCTTCTTCACATTCTATAGCTACAACGCACTACCTACTTAAGAAATATGTTGATGAAAATCATTTAAGAGCTATACTAAACGACTTACTAGACTACCTAATAATTGTTCCTATAGATGTCAATACTTTAAAGAGGGGATTTAAATCGAAACACAAGGATTTCGAGGATGCACTACAAATTATTTCCGCTACCACTGTAGAAAATATAGACTGCATTGTAACTCGAAATATTAAAGATTTTAGAGACAGTGAAATATTAGTACTGCCACCAGACGAGCTGTCTATGAAATTGTAATCACTTGAACTTACTAAGTTTATTTATCTTTCAATAATTTCTTAACATACATCAAAAACCTTAACTAGGCAATACTTTATCTTTGTATCAAATGAAAGGAACATTATGGAATTAGGTATCGGAATGTTTGGCGATTTACAGATTAATGCCAAAGGCGAAGTACAATCGGCACAACAACGTTTACAAGAAATTATAGAAGAAATTAAGCTGATGGACCAAGTTGGCTTAGATTTTTATGGCATTGGTGAACACCATAGACCAGACTACGCTGTTTCTACCCCTGAAATCATTTTAGCGGCTGCTGCTACGGTAACCAAAAACATCAAATTAGGAAGTGCAGTTTCAGTGTTAAGTTCTTCGGACCCAGTAAGATTATACCAAAGCTTTGCTACAGTAGATTTAATTTCTAATGGCAGAGCAGAATTAATGGCTGGTCGTGGTAGCTTTATTGAATCGTTTCCATTATTTGGGCACAATTTAGCAGATTATGATGCTTTATTTGAAGAAAAACTAAATCTGTTGGTAAAAATAAATGAACAGGAAACTATTTCTTGGAAAGGCAAATTTCGTCCGGAGTTAAAAGAGCAACAAGTATTGCCAAGAGCAGTAGATAATCACTTAAATATTTGGGTAGCAGTTGGCGGTACTCCTGCATCAGTTGTAAGAGCGGGCAAATTAGGTTTACCTGTAATGTTTGCTATTATTGGAGGCAATCCAGAGCAATTTCAACCACTTTTTGATTACTACAGACAAGCCTACGAAGATGCTGGTCATGATATGAGCAATTTTAAAGTTGGTGTGCATATGCACTCTTTCTTTGGAGAAGATAGTCAAGCAACGGCAGATTACTACTACCCTGTTTACTCTGCACAAATGGATAGAATTGGCAAATCGAGAGGTTGGCCACCATTTCAACGCGGGCAATATGATTACGGACGCTCTAAACATGGCCATTTAATTATTGGCGATGCCAATGAATCTGCGGAAAAGATCATCATGATGCACGAATTGTTCGGCTTAACCCGTTTTTCGGCACATATGGATGTTGGTGCACCATCGCACGATCATATGATGAAGTCCATTGAGATCTATGGAGAAAAGATTGCACCACAAGTAAGAAAAGCTTTAGGAAAATAACCACTATACGCTCTGTTATCGTCATCCTCAACTTGATTGAGAATCTTAATGCAAAAAAATTAATCACACAGCATTAAAATTTCCACTTTAGTAGAGGATGACGAACAGGCGCATAGATTTTACTACCTTTACTCTATGACTAATAACTGCGCAATTATAACGGGAACCTCCTTTGGTTTACTAGCGATTATTTTAGGGGCTTTTGGTGCACATGCTTTAAAAAAAGTTTTATCAGCAGAGAAATTGGCTTCATTTGAAGTTGGTGTAAGATATCAAACTTACAGTGCCTTATTTCTTATTCTAATTGGCTACAATGCTGACTTTGAAGTAGGATTAGTGCAATGGGCGTATTACTTAGCTACCTTCGGAACTTTACTTTTTTCATTCAGTATTTACTTATTATCCTTATCGGAATACCTGAAAAAGAACTTCAAATTTCTTGGACCTATTACGCCACTAGGCGGATTGTTGATGATTTTAGGTTGGGGTTGTTTACTCCTTTCAGCGGTTTAACCCCTATCTGCTCCTATCGGTATCTCCCCCTTAAAAGGACGAGAAACGTGAATTTGAGCGTTAAAACACAGATTATTGTCATCAAACCCGATTGAAGCGTAAATACTTTTTGCTTTACTGCCATCCTGAGCTTGTCGAAGGATATTGTACTAGTAGATGCTTCGATAAACTCAGCACAACAACAACAACGAAGTGTAATGCTTAAACAAAAAGATTATAGCAAAAAGCCACAAATGGGTTCCTTTGAAACGCGTCTGCCGAAAATGGTAACGGAGAAATTGCTTTTCAAATTCTGAAAAAAATAAAAAATTCTTCTTATTGCCCAGAATCTTGTTAAACCTACAGTGCTGCTTTTACCAAATACGGCAATATCTCCTTTTGAAAAGTCACGAAGTTTTTGCGCACGTCAGAGTCACTTACCGAAGTAAATGCAAATGAGAATACAATGCTTTTACTGGCTTTCAACAAAAATGCTAATCCTCCTCTCCTAGCCGGATTATTTTTAAAATGATCCAACTCTAAGTAAGCGGATAACAGCAAAGCTTCCAACTGATCCGAAAGGTGTTTCAAAAATTCCTGAGAATTGGCATTTTCTCGCACAAAATCCCATCCTATAAATTCATTACAAACTGTAAACGATAAACGACAAGTTTTCATCACCAATGCCTTCAAATGTTCTTCCTCGTTAGCAAATTGAACTTTGTTAGCCAAAATACCATGAAGATTTACATCCAAATAATCCATTAAAATAAAATCAAGGATCTGCTCTTTGCTTTCGAAATATTTATAGATGGTAGCTTTTGCTATACGAGCTTTTTTTGCAATCTCGTTTACACTAGTTTTATGATAACCATATTTTCTAAACAGCTCTTTTGCAGCTCTGAGAATACTTTCTTTTATTTTCTCTGGTTCCATTAATTTCTTACGTATAAAGTATTGCCTGCAATAGTTACGGCATATCTTTTTAATGATGTTTTGGCCGGAGCTTTTGCTGGGCTTCCATCATAGAGCGAGTATTTTGCGCCAGAAATAGGATCAGTTGCAGTTAGTGCGGGATCATCCAATACTATTGCATTTTTCTGTTCTGGATTTACTGTACTGCATCTATCATAAGCTACATATTGATTATCTGCCCTACGATAAATAATAATACCTGCTACTCCATGACCGTTAAAGCTCACCGCACCACCTGGCGTACTTAACCTGCTAATGGCAGGATCGGTAAGTGATGCGCTAAAATTCACTGGATAATCGGGCACAAAATTTTCTTCCTTTCCACAAGACGTAAAAAATAAGATTATCATTATTATGCCTAATAACTTTTTCATTTTATATCGTAGCCGATTGATATTGCTTTAAGAAACGTACGTCGTTTTCAGAGAACAAACGTAAATCTTTAATTTCGAATTTAAGGTTTGCAATACGCTCAATACCCATTCCGAAGGCAAAACCACTATATTTTTTACTATCGATACCACAGTTTTCTAAAACGTTCGGATCTACCATCCCGCAGCCCAAAATCTCTACCCAACCACTGCCTTTACACATTTGGCATCCGGCACCTTTACAGATGCTACAAGATATATCCATCTCTGCAGATGGCTCAGTAAATGGGAAATATGAAGGACGGAAACGTACTTTGGTGCCTTCGCCGTATAACTCTTGCACAAAGTAAAACAAGGTTTGCTTTAAATCTGCAAATGAAACTTTCTCATCAACATATAAACCTTCTACTTGATGGAAAAAGCAATGTGCTCTCGCTGAGATAGCTTCGTTACGGTAAACACGCCCTGGCATTAATGCCCTAAAAGGCGGCTGACCGGCCTCCATCATACGTACCTGTACCGAAGAAGTATGTGTACGCAAAGCGATATCACCTTTCTCCCCTCCTTTTTTAATGAAGAAAGTATCTTGCATATCTCTTGCTGGGTGCTCTTCTGGAAAGTTTAAAGCCGAAAAATTATGCCAATCGTCTTCAATCTCTGGGCCTTCAGCAACACTGAAACCTAGCTTATTGAAAATCTCGATGATTTCTCTACGTACAATAGCCAAAGGATGACGCGTACCCAATTCAAAACCTTCACCTGGAAGTGTTAAATCAAATTGGTTACTATCGGCAGTATCTTGTGAAGCTGAAATGGTATCGTTTAGTGTTTGATATTTTGCCTCAGCCAGTTGTTTAAATTGGTTAAGCACTTTACCCAGAGTTCTTTTTTCTTCTGGAGAAACTGCTTTAAATTCGTCAAAAATATCTTTAATAATACCTTTAGTACCTAAAAAACGAATTCTAAATTGTTCCAGCTCTGCTGCATTGCTCGTCGAAAACGCATTGATTTCTTCTGTATACTGCGTTATTTGGTCTTGTAACATATGCCAAATATACAGCAATTTATCCTATTATTTTGTCAAGCCGAGTTCAAAAACTTGCATAGTAATAGAATAAATACGCAAAATGAACCGAAAGTGTATTTACGATTTTAGATTGAGCGCTTACCATTGATATAAATAAAGTCTAAGACTAACAAATTTGAGTTTCAAGAGAGAAAAAGGTCAAGCAAAAAAGTTTGTATATTTGTTTTAAGTAAAATATTTAAAGCTATGACAACATTAACCATACACATACCTGATAACAAAGCTGATTTTATTAAACAGCTTTTAAAGGAACTTGATGTTAAAGTAGAAACTAAAAAAGTAAACAAGAAAGCAAACCTCACGCCTAATGCCGAAACAATTAAGGCTATAAAAGATGCCAAGGAGGGGAAAACCACACTTATAACAAATGTGAAGGCTTTTTTTGAAAATGTATAATGTATACGTTAGACTATACCAATAAATTCCTCAAAGATTTAAAGCTTATCAAAAAGCGTTCTATCAAAGACTTTGTACTTGTTGCAGAATTTATAGAACATGAATTAGCTATCAAGGGCGCAGCAGGCCTAGATAAAAAATATAAAACACATAAACTCTCTGGAAATTACACAGACAATTGGGAGTGCCATATAAAACGAGATTTGCTTATTATATGGATAGAGATAACCTCTGACAATAAAATTAGTCTCATCCGTTTAGGCACCCACTCCGACCTTTTCTAATTTCGATTAGCATAATAAAAAGAAAAAGCTAAGTAATTTTAACTTAGCCTTTCTAAAACTGATTCCTACAAATTAGCATTCAAATATGCCAATAGCTCTATAAATACCAATTGTAAGCTTACTGCCGAAGAAAAGCTATGGTCTGCACCTGGAATTTGTACGAACTTGTTAGGCACCCCAACTTCAACCTCATTGAGCTTTGCAGTAAACCTGTCAAAAGTTGCTCGATCTTGTTTTGGAAAACCTAAAACCACATTATTTTGAGGGAAGATGGTTAAGGTTGGAATTTTCTGATTTGCATTAGCTACATACACAGGACTGATTGCCTTATAATATTGCTCATTAGCCAAATTTACTTCGTAACCTGTAAGACGGTAACCAAATTCTAGAACTTGAGCTGGTAAAACGGAAGCAAAATTTGGAATATCTGTAAAGGTTTGGTCTAAGGCTCCCGCTAGGTTCGCTACTACTTTTACCTTACCTGTGTTCTTATTGCCATAACTATACAACAAACCTAAAGTTGCACCTGCACTATGACCTACAACCGCAATCTTACTTTTACTCACTTTCCATTCGTCAGCATGGGTTAGCGTATAATCAATAGCCAAACTTACGTCATCAACTTGGTTAAGAACCGACACTGCACTTTGTTTGCGTGTCTCTAAATTGCTGCCATCTACCAAACGATAATTGATATTTACCACCGCATAATTCCTCTTCACCAATTCTGCTACGATTGGAGTATATTCGCTTTTATCGCCACCAAAAAAATTACCTCCATGTACAAATACAATCACTTTAGTTTCTGTGTTTCTGTTGGCGGGCAAATAGACATCCATATTTTGCAGATTGTTAGTCCCATAGCTAACATCTAGCATAATTTTAGCTTCAAGTGATTGTTCCTTATTAGATTTTTTACAGGATGTAATTAATACTGATAAAATTACAACACATACACTTTGCAGTAGAATTTTCATCTTTTTCCTTTTTATTCAGGTCGGCTGGGATTCGTGATCCCAGTCAACGTAAAATTATTTAATCACACCCAATTCTTTACCTACCTTGGTAAAAGCAGCGATAGCTTCATCTAAGTGATGTTGCTCATGAGCTGCTGAAAGCTGTACTCTAATACGAGCTTTACCTTGTGCCACAACTGGATAGAAAAACCCAATCACATATATACCTTCTTCGAGCATTTTAGCAGCAAATTCTTGGGCTACTTTCGCATCATATAACATTACCGGAACAATTGGATGGAAACCTGGTTTGATATCAAAACCAGCTTCGGTCATTTTATCACGGAAGTATTTAGTGTTATACTCCAACTTATCACGCAATTCGGTAGTTTCGCTCAACATATCTAGTACTGCAACAGAAGCACCCGCAATTGATGGCGCTAAAGTATTAGAGAACAAATATGGACGCGAACGTTGACGCAGCATATCTACAATTTCCTTACGACCCGAAGTAAATCCACCAGAAGCACCTCCTAATGCCTTGCCCAAAGTACCTGTAATGATATCGATACGCCCCATCACATCGAAATGCTCGTGAGTTCCTCTTCCTGTTTTTCCAATAAAACCAGAACAGTGCGATTCGTCAATCATTACCAAAGCTTCGTACTTATCTGCTAAATCACAGATTTTATCCAAAGGCGCAACAGAACCATCCATAGAAAAAGCACCATCAGTTACAATCATTCTATGGCGACAATTTTTGGCAGCAATCAATTGCTTTTCCAAATCTTCCATGTCGCAGTTTTTGTAACGGAAACGCTGTGCCTTACATAAACGTACACCATCAATAATTGAGGCATGGTTTAGTTCATCAGAAATAATAGCGTCTTCTGCTCCCAACAAAGGTTCAAACACACCGCCATTTGCATCAAAAGCAGCTGCATATAAAATGGTATCTTCCGTACCTAAAAACTCAGAAATTTTAGCTTCCAATTCTTTATGAATATCCTGAGTTCCGCAAATGAAACGAACTGACGACATCCCATAGCCATATTGATCAATTGCATTTTTCGCTGCCTCAATCACCTTCGGATGTGAAGACAAACCTAAATAGTTGTTGGCACAGAAGTTAACTACTTCATCACCTGTGCTCACTTTAATATCAGCACCCTGAGGAGTAGTAATAATTCTTTCGCGTTTATATAAGCCAGCCTGCTCAATTTCAGCAAGTTCTTTTTGTAAAACTGGTTGTAGGGTTTTATACATAATCTTATTTTAATAGATTTTGGAACAAATATACTACTTTGGTTGTTTGCAACCTTAATGATAAAAGCTTCGTCTTTGAGTTATAAAAGATTAACCTATGAGAACCACTAAATTACTCTTAACGCTAATTAGCCTAATTACAATATCATTAACCGCATTTTGTCAGCAATTTGAAGTCAAAGGAAAAATTACTGATACCGATGGACAACCTATCCCCTTTGTATCCGTTTTTATAAAAGGTACTACCAAAGGGGTATCTGCAAATGTTGATGGTTTTTATAATCTTAAGGTTGATCGTGGCTTAGTTACGTTAACTTATACTGTTGTCGGTTATAAATCTACAAATCAAACTGTCGACGTATTTGATAACGTTACTGTTAATAAAACGCTACAGCAAGAGCATTATACGTTAAATAGCGTTGTGATTAGAGCCAATGGCGAAGACCCCGCCTATAAAATTGTAAAAAATGCAATCAAAAACAGAAAGGCATATTTAGAAGAAATATTTGCTTACAACAGTGACGTATATATTAAAGGAGTACAAAAATTAGTTGGTGCACCTAAAAAATTCTTTGGCAGAGACATTCAAAAAACGCTAAACCTAGATACCAACCGAAATGGCATTTTGTACCTGTCAGAATCGCAATCGAAGTTTTCTTACATGAAGCCGGATCGAATTAAAGAAGAAATGATTTCTTCTAAAATAGCTGGCAGAAACAATGCTTTTAGTTTTAACAAGGCATCTGATATGCGTATCAACTTCTATGAAAATTTACTGTTGGCGAACACGGGCCTAAGCGCTAGAAGCTTCGTATCTCCCATTGCTGACAATGCCATGTTTTACTATAAATACAAGTTACTGGGCAAAAGTGAAGAAAACGGACTGACCATCAACAAAATTGAAATTATACCCAAAAGAAAGAATGATCCCGCTTTTAGGGGCGTAATTTACATTGCCGATAATACCTGGCGCTTAATGGGTACCGATGTGATTTTAACCAAAGATGCTGGCGTTAATTTAATCGACACCTTAAACATCGCGCAGCATTTTATTAAGGTAGACAAATACTACATGCCTGGCAACCTAAAATTCCAGTTTAACGGCAATGTGTTTGGGTTTAAATTTGAAGGGTATTTTATTAGTTTTTATAGCAATTACGATATTAACCCTAAATTTGAAAAAGGTTATTTCACTCCAGAAATATTGAAAATTACCAAAGCGGTAAATAAAAAAGACTCAGCGTATTGGGCAAACAACCGACCGATTCCGCTAACAGACGAGGAACGCAAAGACTACGTCAAAAAAGACAGCATTGCCCTGCGCATGCAGAGTAAACCCTACCTAGATTCGCTTGAAAAAGCCAATAACAACTTTACGGTGGGCAAAATGATTGTAACCAGCTATGCAATTAACGATAGGTACCATAAGCGTAGCTATACTTTCGACCCCTTAATTCAATCTGCTTTTTACAACACAGTAGAAGGCTTTGCTGTAAAATATGGTGTTACCTATAGAAAAAGATATGAAGATAATAGATACGTAACCATTCGTCCGGAAGCGAGATATGGTTTTAAAAATGAAATTTTCACTGCAAAATTGAGCAGTTATTATTATTACGATGCCACAAAAAGAGCTGGTGTAGGTGTAAGTTTTGGAAATGAAATAGCCGATTTAAACAATTACGGCACTATGAATTTGTTGTCTAACTCTATCAATACTTTGTTGTTCGAAAGAAACTTCCCTAAATTTTACAAAAAGGATTTTGTGAGCATCAACACGCAACGAGAATTGGCTACAGGCCTACAAGTTTACGTATCTTTAGATTACACAAAAAACCATGCGCTCACCAATACTACGCTTTACAAATTCAGGGATTATGATGACAGGGCGTTCACGTCCAACAACCCATTGAACCCAACTGACGATACTCCAGCTTTCTCGACCTATCAATCAACCTCAGTTACCGCCAGCTTAACTTATACCATTCGGCAAAAATATATGACCAGACCAGATGCAAAAATCTATACTGAATCAAAATATCCTCGCTTAAGTTTAAGGTATAAAAAAGGATTCGATGGACTTTTAGGCGGCGATACAGACTATGATTTAATTACTTTTGAAGCTTTTCAGGAAAGGATTGGCTTAGGCCTATTCGGCTACACTTCTTTTGTGGTTGGTGCTGGAAAGTTCTTGAATAATAATAAACTTTTCTATCCAGAATTTAAACATTTCAGAGGTAACAACGCCATGTTCTTCCCTCCCAACCTCAGAAAATTTAGATTTTTGGATTTTTACCAATACAGTACCGACGAACATTACTTCGAAGCGCATTTAGAACATAACTTCTCAGGTTTTATCCTTAATAAAATTCCAATTTTGAGAAAATTAAAATTAGAAGAGGTCGTTGGTTTCAATTATCTAAGTCAGCCGCAAAAGAAAAACTACACAGAGTATTACTTTGGTATTCAGCGCTTAGTGTTTGGTATCAGTTATGGTTTCGCATTTGACAATGGTAAAAAAGTTAACCAAGGCTTTAGATTCGCTTATAATTTCTAATGTTAAATCTTAGAATAATATTCACATAACAAAAGCTTTTTACTACTTTAACGTTATTAACTAACTAAAAAGTCCAGTTGTTTTAATGATATGCTACCTCCGGTATTGTTTATTGGTATTATTTTGCTTTAAATCATGGGGAGCATCGGCGCAGCAATTTCTACTCACTGGCAAGATAACAGAAGTAAAAGGCTCGTCAGTTCCATTTGCGTCTGTTTATGTAAGTACTACTACTCAAGGTACCTCCTCCAATATAGATGGTCAGTATAAACTAAGTCTACCAGCCGGAAAAATAGAATTATTATTTACCGCAGTTGGCTACGATGACAGGAAAATAACGGTGCTAATGAAGGAAAACACCACGCTAGATATCGTGTTAGCTCCTAAAATTTTCACTCTTAACGATGTGATTATCAGAACTTCCACAGAAAATAGGGCAAACGAGATCATTAAAAAGGTAATAGAAAAGCGTAAAACCTATTTAAATGAAATAGATGCATTCTCTTGTGAGGTATACACCAAAGCGATGCAAAAGTTACTAAATGCTCCCAAAAAATTCTTTGGTAGAGATGTAGCAGCTATCTTAGATCTGGATAGCAATAGACAAGGAGTAATTTATCTTTCAGAAACGGAATCAAAGCTAGATTTTAAACAACGAGATAAAATAAGAGAGGTAATGATTTCCTCTAAAATTGCCGGCGACGATAATGGCTTTAGTTTTAACAAGGCTTCTGACCTTAGCGTCAATTTTTACAATAACGTATTATTTGAAGATAAACTTTGCGTGAGGGGCTTTGTATCACCTGTGTCAGATAATGCTTTTGCTTATTATAAATATAAATTTTTGGGCAACAGCGAAGAAGATGGGAAAATAATTAGTAAAATACAGGTAATACCTAAACGCAAGAATTTACCAGCCTTTTCGGGCACAATCTATATTGTTAACGACAGCTGGCGAATAAATGCATTGAATCTTTTTGTAACCAAAGAAAACGGAATAGAATTAATAGATACCTTAACCGTTCAACAAAAATTGATTGAGGTCGGTGATGTTTATGTTCCTCAATCTATACAATTTAGTATTGCCGGCAAGTTATTTGGGTTTAAATTTTCGGGGTATGTAATGGGTGTTTACAAAAACTACAACGTAAAGCCAACCTTCAATAATAACTTTTTCACCAATGAGATTTTAAAGATAGAAAGATCATCAAATAAAAAAGATCCATTTTATTGGGAGAAAAATCGCTCTGTACCTCTTACTTTGGAAGAACGAGAGAACTATCGAAGAAAGGACAGCGTTACTGCATTAAAAGCTTCTCAAAAATATTTAGATTCCGTAGATCAAGTGAAGAACAGATTTAACCCAAGACAGATTTTGGTTACGCCATATGTTCATTATCGGAGCTACAATAGAAAAAGTGTAACCTACGATCCTGTTGCAACTAGTATATTTTATAATACCATAGAAGGTTTAGCGTTAAAATATGCAGTAAACTGGCGACAGGGATTTGAAGATGGCAGATTTTATACCATTAAGCCCGAGATTCGTTATGGATTTGCGAATGACCGTTTTAATGCAAACATCAAATCTAAATATCTTTTTGATGCTGCCAGAAATGGTGCTATTGCCATTGGTTTTGGCTCCGAAGTAGCTAATTTGAACTCGAACCAACAGACGAATCTGCTTCAAAACACCATCAACACCTTAGTTTTCGGAAAAAATATTGCCAAATTTTATGAGCGCAGGTTCTTTAACATAGAAGCTTCTAGAGAATTTGCGCCGAGTTTTGAAGTTAAGGTTAGTGCAGATTACGCACGTAGAAATGCCCTAACAAATAGCAACTTCACTAATTTTAGAAATAATCCAAACTTTACGTCAAATGATCCATTTGCACCTAATGACGAAACAGGTTTACTATTTCCGAAACATAAAGCATTGGTAGTAAGCGGTACCTTGGCTTATACCGTCGCACAAAAATATATTACACGTCCAGATGGTAGATTTTACATAGAAAGCGATTATCCTCGCATCGAATTTAACTACAAACGAGGGATTAAAGGTGTATTCGGTTCATCAGTAGATTACGATTTTATATCTGTAGAAATTTACCAAAAGAAACTGCACTTTGGAATGTTTGGTAAATCTTCCATATTAGTTGGCGCAGGAAAATTTCTCACTACGAAAAGCTTAAATTATCCAGATTGGAAACACTTTAGAGCCAACCAGTCGATTGTTTTTGATTCGGATGAGCGAAATTTCCAATTTTTAGACTTTTACATTTTCAATACCACCAAACAATATTTTGAAGCACACTTTCAGCACAATTTTGGTTCTTTCTTCCTCAGTAAAATCCCATTACTTAGAAAACTAAAGCTCGAAGAAATTATCGGTAGTGCCTACTTATCATCTCCCGAGAAGCGAAATTATAACGAGTTTTATTTTGGTGTAAAACGACTGAATTTTAGGGTCCATTACGGTTATGCCTACGATACTGACGTACTGATCAAAAAAGGGTTTAAGTTCTCTTATGGATTTAATTTATAGTTTTTTTTAGCCACAGATACACCAAATTTAATTAGCCTATTCGATATCAAATAGATAGATTTTTAGAAATCTTGTCAAACAACACATTTATTTTCTTTATCTGTGCATCTGTGGCTAAAATATTCTGACGAAAATCATCTTGTTAGCAAAGAAATTAGCTTTATCTTTGCAACGTTAAACGCCGTTTGCAACGGTATCAATGAATTATGACATACAATACCCTACTTTATTATTGCTATTCTCCAATAGCAGATGCAGAACAATTTGCTGCTGATCATTTAAAATTTTGCAAATCTTTAGGTTTAGTTGGCCGTATTATCGTAGCCGATGAGGGTTTAAATGGCACTATATCTGGAACTGCTGAAGCTTGTAAAGCTTACATGGATCACATTCACGCAGATGAGCGTTTTGCAAAAACAGAGTTCAAGATTGACGAGGTTGAAGAACCGTCATTTATCAAAATGCATTGCCGTTACAAAGCGGAGATCGTACACTCTGGCTTACGTGATACAAGTATTATCGATCCAAATAAACAAACTGGTAAGCACTTAGAACCTGTCGAGTTTAGGGAAATGTTGGATCAAGAAGATGTAATTGTATTGGATGTAAGGTCTAACTACGAGCACAACCTTGGTAAATTCAAGAATGCCATCACTTTAGACATTGAAAATTTCAGAGATTTTCCTGAACAAATTGAAGCCCTAGCACAATACAAAGACAAAAAAGTACTCACTTACTGTACTGGCGGTATCAAATGTGAGAAGGCTTCTGCCCTATTATTACACCACGGCTTCAACGACGTTTACCAACTGCATGGTGGTATCATTAAATATGGTAAAGAAGCTGGCGGCAAAGATTTTGAAGGCAAATGCTACGTTTTCGATAATCGCATCGCTGTTGATGTCAATTCTGTAAATCCTAGTGTTGCCAGCAAGTGCTTAAATTGTGGCACTACCACATCTAAAATGATCAACTGCGCAAATCCTGAATGCAACGAGCATTTTACTCAGTGTGATACCTGTGGCGAAGAATTACAAGGTTGTTGTTCGGTCGGATGTACTACTCATCCTCGCAAGCGCCCATATGATGGCACTGGCTATTACGTAAAAGTTCCTCAGCAGGTAGCGGTGAAGGATTGATAGTTTTATAGTCAATAGTTCATGGTTAATATTTGCAGCGGTCCATTCCTAGATTTATTTCAGGGAATTTTTTAAGGCATTGATCATCTTACAAAGCTGTTCATATTCCTTATACAAATATTCAAATTTCTCTACGGAAATGTAATTTCGGTTACGAGCCATGAACAAACAGCTCACCACCTCTAAACCAGATCTAACAGAATAAGTTAAGAATCTAGAGAATTCTGCTTCGGATTGTCCGATGCAACCTTCAGCTATATTTATGTTAACTGAATAAGCAGCTCGTATGATCTGGGTTGCTAAACTAAAAAGCTCCGTTTGGGAACATTTTTGCAACGCCGTCTATTTCATCACTTAATGCCAACGAAATTTGCC
This sequence comes from Flavobacteriaceae bacterium PS02338, assembly GCA_029959615.1. Classification (GTDB taxonomy): domain Bacteria; phylum Bacteroidota; class Bacteroidia; order Sphingobacteriales; family Sphingobacteriaceae; genus Pedobacter. The sequence continues at coordinate 61,579 of JASCOD010000005.1, forward strand.
ATATTTTCAGTTCTTCAAACTTAAAAGCCATAGGTAGTTTAGCTAAATTAACTATTAATTTCGTTAAAATTACTCGTACATACAATTTCCATTTACTAACTTTAAATTTTGCATAAGCCAACTATGAAGTCTAAACTATCAACCATTGGCTATTTACTATCAATCGTCCGTCAATGAGGATTAGCCTATCACATTTTTTCCTTTTTTTAACGCTCGTTTTTGGTGGTTTATCAAATACAAAAGCTAACGATATTCCTCGTATTGGCGTGCCTTATGTACAAAATTTCCATAAATCATTATATGCTGCCGGCAATCAAAATTGGTCAATAGCAAAAAATCAAAAAGGTGTAATGTATTTTGGCAACTCTGCGGGTTTATTGAGTTACAATGGCAAATATTGGGAAAAACACGAAATGCCCAACAAACAAATTGTACGTTCTGTGGTAATTGCTGAAGATGGGCTGATTTATACCGGAGGTTTTGGAGAATTTGGTTACTGGTCTTATCAAGATAAAAGATTAGTATATACTTCGTTAGTTAAACTATTGCCTAAATCTGTTAAACTAACTGGGGAAGTTTGGAAGATTTATGCCTTAGGTAAAAAGATTTATTTCCAAACTTTTTCAAATATCTTCATTTACGAAAACAAAAAAATCGATGTTATTAAACCACTTAACAATCTGCTATTTCTACACAAAGTGGATAACAGATTTTTTGCCGAAGTATTGGACCATGGACTTTTTGAGTTAAAAGGGAATCAGCTAATCAAACTAACCGGAAGCGAAATTTTAGGCAGAACGGGTATTCTCTCCATTCTTCCATTTAAAAACAACCAATTGTTAATTGGCACAAGTAAAAATGGACTTTTCACCTTCGACGGCACTAACTTTTCAACGTTTAACAACGAGGCAAACTGGTATCTAAAGACATTTCAGCTGAATAATGGCGCAAAAGTATTGAGCAAATATTATGCTTTCGGAACCATCTTAAATGGTGTGGTCATCATCGATGAAAACGGAACAGTTATACAGACCATCAACAAAACAAGCGGCTTACAGAATAACACCGTGTTAAGCCTCTACAACGATAATGAAAATAATCTTTGGGCTGGATTAGACAATGGCATAGATCGCATTGAGCTTAACTCTCCCTTGTCTTTTTATTTCGACAAAGGTGGTAAATTCGGAACCATATATTCGAGTTTAATTGCTGGCGGCAAAATATATTTAGGAACGAACCAAGGACTGTTTTATGGAAATTGGAGTAATAATGCCGCAAGCAATTTCGATTTTAAGTTGATTCCCAACTCACAAGGACAAGTTTGGGATCTCTCCAAAATCGATGATCAGATATTTTGCGGGCATAATGAAGGTACGTTCTCCGTTATTGGCGATAGGATTGAGAAATTATCTATTATTAATGGCGGCTGGACATTAAAGAAGTTACCTTCCAACCCTAATTATTTAATACAGGGAACTTACACCGGACTCGCCGTTTATCAAAAAAATGGTTCAGGAAATTGGACTTTAAGCCATAGAATAGAAGGTTTCGGAGAACCTTCCAGATACGTAGAGCAAGATCATAAAGGTAATATTTGGGTAAGCCACGCCTATAAGGGGCTCTATCGTATCTCGTTAAGTGCCGATCTAAAAAAAGCGACAACCATACAGTATTACGACGAAAAAAATGGGTTACCTAGCAGCTTCAACATCAATACTTTTAACCTAGAAAATCGAGTGGTATTTTCGTCCGATTCTGGCTTTTATGTTTACGACGACATTAGTAATCGCTTTAGTAAATATCATACTTTGAATAATAAATTAGGAGGTTTTGATTCTTCCAATAAAATTATCAAAGCGACCAATAATAGATATTGGTTCATTAGTCAAGGCAGAATGAGCCTAGCCAATTTTAGTGAAGTTGGAAAAATCTCTATCGACTCTAATCGCTTCAGCATCTTGGATGGACGAATGGTACAATACTATGAAAACATTAGTCAAATTAGCAATAATATCTATTTAATTAGTGTTGATGATGGTTTTGCGATTTATAACAATGCATTTGTGAGCTCCATTAAATCGCCAATAAAATTACCCCATGTATTAATTGGCAAAATTGAGGACATCACAGATAGATATAGTTTGATCACGGAAAATGGTGATAGCGAAAAAGAGATAGAAATCCCATATTCTAGAAATAGCATTAGAATTTCCTTTGCACTACCATATTACAGACTATCAAAAATTAAATTTCAATACTTTTTAGAGGAATATTCCAAACAGTGGTCGGAGTGGAATACTGCCAGTCAGAAAGATTTCACCAACTTAACCAATGGTTCTTATACATTTAAAGTAAGAGCGAAGATTGATGAACATATCATTAGCGAAACTAGTGGTGTAAAAATCATCATACTTGCACCTTGGTATGCTAACAATTGGGCTTGGGCATTTTATTTTATCTGCATTATTATTGGTTTAATAATAGGCAAACAAATTTATGAGGCGAAGCTGAAAAGAGATCAACAAAAAATAGCTGACAGACTACAACAAGAAAAAGAAGCTTTTCTAAAAAAAGAAGCAGAGGCTACAGAAAAGCAAATTAGTAAAATACAGACCGAGAAATTACAAACAGAACTTGCTGGAAAAAGCAGAGAATTAGCCAACTCGGCAATGAGTTTAGTTTACAAGAACGAACTTCTACAAAAAATTAGTCAGGAGTTAACCAAACTAAAAGAGAATAAAGAGAACAAACTTCAAGATGATCAGCTTCGCAAAATCCAAAAGATCATTGATGATGGGATGAACGATGAACGCGATTGGAATTTGTTCGAAAATAGTTTTAATGAGGCTCACGAAAGCTTCTTCAAAAAATTGAAAGCTAATCATCCAGATCTCGTTCCAAATGATCTCAAATTGTGTGCTTATCTACGTATGAATATGAGTAGTAAAGAGATGGCTTCACTTTTAAATATCTCCGTGAGAGGCGTTGAAATTCGTCGCTATCGCCTGCGTAAAAAATTAGCAGTGCCTCACGATAAGAACTTAACTGAATTTCTTATAGAATTATAGCACTACATCATTACCTCTCAAATTTGTTTTACGAAACAATACATCAAATGTAAGTAGACCATTTTTGTAGTAGTATCATTTTCTTAACTTAAACTACAAAAACCACTATTTTATCAATAAAAACAGATATAAAATCTTAATTGAGATAGTTACAAAACTACTCTTGATGTAGTAATGTGCAAGTAAATTGAATTGTTCATACCAAACAAAACCCCAACATTCGTGTATTCAAATAATCAAATATTAAAACAACGGTATGAAAAAAATCTTTACAGAACTCTCTGTATTAGCCTGTTTTTGTTTGCTTTTATTATCAGACATTGCCTTTGCCCAAAATGTTACAGTAAAAGGTACAGTTAGTGATGATCAGAATTTACCCATCCCTGGTGTAAGTATAGTAATCAAAGGCACATCTAACGGAGTACAAACAGATCCGAATGGAAATTATACGATCAGTGTTCCAGGAAATGGAACGTTAGTATTTTCATCTATAGGCTTCAATAACCAAGAAATTCTGATAAGTGGCAGAACAAGCATTAATGTAAAATTGCTTCCTTCTACCAACGACCTACAGCAAGTTGTTGTAGTTGGTTATGGTACACAAAGGAAAAGGGATTTAACCGGAGCCATCACTTCTATAAAGGGCGAAGAAATAGAGAAACTACCTAACATTAATCCAATTTCTTCTTTACAGGGAAAGGTTGCGGGTTTAACAATCGTAAATAGTGGTTCGCCTGGCACTGCGCCAACTGTAAGAATTAGGGGTGTTAATAGTACTAATGGAGCTGCACCTGTATATGTAGTAGATGGTGTTATACAAGATAACATCGACTATCTAAACGCTGCAGATATAGAAACCATAGATGTATTAAAAGATCCTTCGTCTATTGCTATTTTTGGTATTAGAGGTGGTAATGGAGTAATCGCTGTGACAACCAAGAGAGCTGCTAAAGGTCAAACTAGAGTTGCCTACCAGGGATCTGTAGGCGTTCAAAAAGTATTGAATACCATTGATGTTACAGATGCTGAAGGATTTAAAAAACTGTTTAATTCACAATTGGCAAACAATAATGCAGCTGAATTTGATTATACAAACTACACTGCTAATACCAATTGGCAAGACCTTATTTTAAGAACTGCGGCCCAAACGAATCATAGTCTAAATATTTCTAATAGTGGTGAAAAATCTACCACTCTAGTTAATTTAGGTTACAACAATCAAGAAGGAGTGGTTAAGTATGGCCAATTTCGTCGTTTTGTAGCAAGAGTTAATGAAGAAATTAGGATTAATAACAATATCAAACTAGGTGCAGATATTACAGGTAGCCACTATAACTCTCAAGGTTCTGGCGTTAGTTTAAATAGTGCGCTTTGGTCCGCTCCGATAGTTCCAGTTCAGTTCAACGAAAACACTTATTATTCAATGCCATCTTTTCAACGTGCACAAGTGGGCAATCCAATTGAGGCAATGAATAGAACTAGAGGAAATGCAATCAATAAAGGTTACAGAGTGGTAGGTAACTTATTTGCAGAAATCACTTTCCTTAAGCAGTTTAAACTACGTTCTACTTTGTACACAGACTTAAGTTTTAATGGAAGTAGAGGTTATACACCTATGCCGAATTATTTTATCAATTTAGGTGAGAATGGCGTTGCAACCGAAACTACAATTAACCAAAATGGACGTACTAGTGTTAGACAAAGTCAAGATGAATACAGAAAATTTCAACAAGACCATACACTTAGTTATGAAAAGTTAATTAATAAAGATCACCGTATAAATGCTGTTATTGGTTTTACATCGCTCTATGAAGGTAGCACCCGTCTCAGCGGTAATAGAACAGATACTGTACTTAGAATACCTAACGATCCTAGATTTTGGTATATAGGTACTGTAGATGCCATCATGCCGGGAAATTATGACGGTGGTGGTGCCGAAAATGCGGTGCTAGGATACTTAGGTCGTTTCAGTTACGCATATAAAGATAGATATTTAGTTAACGCTTCTATTAGGAGAGATGGATCTTCAAGGATCAGTCCCGCAAATAGATATAGAACCTTTGGTGCCCTTGGCTTAGGCTGGGTTGTTTCTGAAGAAAACTTCTTTGCTAACGTCAAAGGCATTGACTTTTTAAAGTTGAGAGCGTCTTGGGGTACAGTAGGAAACACAAATGGGTTAGGTAGAAATTATTTTGAGCCAAATTTGGTACAAAGTGGTGTTGGCGTATTTGGAGAAAACATATACACATCTGTTTCACCAGCATTCTTACCAGATCCAAATTTGAAGTGGGAAACTACTAGAGGTATCGATTTAGGTTTAGATGTAAGAGCTTTCAATAACAGATTTACTGCGGAGGTAGATGTTTATGATAGAAAAACAGTTGATATCATTTCTAGAATCACACTACCAGGATCGTCTGGAAATGTCACTTATTTCACCAACCTAGGTACTATTTCGAACCGAGGCGTGGAAGTTGCTTTGGGATGGAATAATAAAATAGGTCAAGACTTTACATTTAGCGTTTCCCCTAACTTTAGCTATAATAAAAACAAAGTAGAATCATTAGGTAATGATTTTAATTTTACGCTTACTGGAAATGGAGGAGTAAATAGAACAATTAGTGGAGAATCAATTGGACATTTTTACGGTTTTAGGCAAGTTGGTATTTATCAATCAATTGCTGACATCGAAAACAGACCATCGTTCTCAAATTCACTTCCTGGTGACATTGCATATGCCGATTTAAATGGTGACGGCGCAATTACACAAGCCGATCGCGAAATTTTAGGTTCACCTATGCCAAACTGGAATTACGGCCTAAATGTATCGCTAGCCTACAAAGGATTTGATTTACTATTGCAAGGTCAAGGAGTAGCAGGAAACTACATTTACACACAACGTAGAACTGGCAGGTTTGCTATATTAAATTATGAAAGTAACCGCCTAAATGCCTGGACTGCACCTGGAACATCTAACGTTGAGCCAATCATAGAAAATTCAAGAGCTAACAACTATGAGTTTAGCACTTATTTCTTAGAGCCGGGTGATTACTTCAGATTAAGAACAGTTCAAATTGGCTATAATCTCAACAAAAACCTTTTATCTAAAATTTCTTTAAAGGGGTTAAGGCTGTATTTAAGTGGTCAAAATTTGAAAACCTGGTCTAAAACCACTGGCTATTCTCCTGAAGTTCCTCTCGGCATACTTGATGGAGGTGCAGACAATGGTGTTTATCCATTACCAGCTATCTATACTTTTGGCATCAATGCTACATTTTAATTAAGAACATTTAATCATTACAGAAAATGAAAACATATAAGAAGTTATCATTTGTAAAATTTACTACAGCGATAGTGTTAAGTACATCGATACTGGTAGCTTGCAGTAAAGATTTTTTAGATCGTCCGGCACAGGGCGAATATACAGAAGGCACGTATCCTTATTCACCAGGCTCTGGTGCTTTTGATGCAGTAATATTTGATGCGTATAGTGGGCTACGTTTGTATGGCGTTCACTCTGCTGGTTTTCATGCTGGTACAAGCGTAAGAAGCGATGATGCCGACAAAGGAAGTTTTGACTCTGATGGTGCTAATACCAGACAGTTTGATGATTTCACTTTAACCTCAACCAACGGGCTAACAAATGGTATGTGGTTGGACCATTACACCGTAATTAATCGCTGTAATATCATTTTAGATAAAATTAAGAAAGATCAAAGCCCTTTAACGCCAGAAGCTACAAAAATAAGCGGCCAAGCCGAAGCAAAATTTATTAGAGCCTACGCTTATTTTATGATGGTAAGGTATTTTGGTGGAGTTCCCTTAATAGACTCCATAGCTGAAAATCAGGTCTCAATGGCCAATGTTTCAAGAAGTACAGCTGCGCAAACTTACGCCTTAATAGAAAATGATTTACAATTTGCAGCTACACACTTACCAGTAAGCTGGGAGAGTAAATTTATTGGTAGAGCAACAAGAGGAGCTGCAAATGGCTTACTAGCGAAGGTTTATCTTACACAAAAGAAATGGGAAGCTGCAAAAAATGTGGCAAACTTAGTTATCCAATCTGGTCAGTACAATATGTCTACCCCTTATAACACCATTTTTGGTGAAGCTGGAGAAAACTCAAAGGAATCTGTTTTCGAAGTACAGGCTACAGCAACAGCTTCTGAACCCACCAGATATGGTGTTCAATATGCACAAAACCAAGGAGTGAGAGGAACAGGAATATGGAACTTAGGTAATGGCTTTAATAATCCCAGTACAGCACTCGAAGCTGCTTATGAAACAGGAGACCCTCGTAAAGCCAGGACAATTTTATATTCAGGAGGAACATCTGTTTACAACGAGGCTGTTCCTGCAGGTTTAACAAATCCAAGATATAACCACAAGGCGCTAAGTAGCCCCGCTTATAGAGCTATGTATTTAAGTAACGCTGGTTACTGGATGAATGTAAGGATACTTAGATACGCAGATGTACTCTTGATGTTTGCAGAAGCTGCAAACGAAATTGGTGGGCCAGAAAACATTCAACAGGCCTTGGAAAAATTAGAGATGGTAAGAGCTAGAGCTAGAAACGGAAATAATGCGATTTTACCTCCAGTAACTACAACGGATCAAGAAGATTTAAGGCAGGCTATAAGACACGAAAGAAGAATTGAGCTAGCTATGGAGCATGAGCGTTTCTTCGACTTGGTTAGATGGGGTATTGCTGGCCCAGTGCTACGTGCAGCCGGCAAAAATTTTGTCGATGGACGAGACGAACTAACACCTATACCACAGGCACAAATAGATATTAGTAAAGGTAAAATCACTCAAAATCCATTCTTTAATTAAACTTACTAACCATGAAAAATTGGATTAAAATATTTGGCATACATAGTTTAAAACTACTTTCGTTATGCTTCATTGTACTCATCAACTCATGCGCTAAGGATGGAAATCCTAACAACCTTCAGGATGCTGATCCTTCTAAATATGAGAGACCAGCCAATCCTGGTGTGATTAAAATTTTAGCCATAGGAAATAGCTTTTCGGAAGATGCTATAGAGACACATTTGTACGATTTAGCAAAAGAAAAAGGCATCAAGGTCATCATAGGCAATTTATATATTGGCGGAGCTTCACTTGCGAACCATAAAGCAAATGCAGATAGAAACATTCCAATTTATGACTACCGTAAAATAAGTACGGACGGCACAAAAAAAAATTGGATAAAAACATCCATTGATATTGCTGTCAAAGACGAGCAATGGGACTATATCAGCTTTCAACAAGTAAGTCAAAACTCTGGACAACTAGAAACCGTACAAGCTTCGTTACCAGGCTTGTTTAATTATGTAAAAACTAAAACATCCAATCCAAGTGTGAAATATGCCTACCATCAAACTTGGGCCTATGCACCGAACACTACCAATACCGGCTTTGCAAACTACGGAAATAATCAAACCACCATGTATAATGCGATAGCCAATGTTTCTAAAAACATTGAGCCGATTATAGCGGGTAGTATCATTGTTCCAGCTGGTACTGCTATTCAAAATGCAAGAACTAGCGTATTGGGTGAAAGTTACAACGTTACTGATGGTTACCACTTAAATGCATTTGGAAAATACATTGCAGCATGTACCTGGTTCGAGAAAATATTTGGTCAATCTGTTGTGGGCAACAACTATAATGGTGGCTTTTCTGCTTTTGAGGTATTGGTGGCACAAAATGCGGCTCACCTAGCCGTACTTAAGCCTTATGAAGTAACTTCTATGGTATCTTATGAAGCACAACCTATTCCATTAGTCGATCCAGTATTGGTTGATTTTGGTAATGCTACTCCGTCTCCTACCTGGAATCAAATGAGCGGTTTTACTGTAGGTAGTAAAATCAATTTGAAGGATACTAAAAACGTATTTGTTGGTATGTCACTAACGATAACAGAACGTTTTAACAACATCAACGCAAACGGTTCTATTGGTACTACTACACCTTTAAATATGCCCGACAACGTATCTGCCCGTAATTTTTATGGTAATGCAAGAGGTCCATTATTTAATGGTATCGTTACCCCGAGAGGAGTTATCGAAGTTGCTGGCTTACTACCAACATTAAACTATAGTTTCAGCTTCTTTGGTTCTAGAGATGCTACGGACAATAGAGAGACTTTATATACCGTAAGTGGAACTAATTCTGGCTCTGCTAGCCTTAATCCTTCTTCAAATAAAACTCAAATTGCTACGGTGCAAAATATCAGACCAAATGGAGAAGGCAAAATTACTATTTCTGTTACCGCTGGACCTAATAATCCCTCTTCTAATGGATGGTTTTACTTGAATGCAGCAAAAATAACTTCTAATTAGTTAATACTAATTTATTAATAGTCACCACTTCGTATCAATACGTAGCGGTGGCTATTTTACGAATATCACGTTATATTAATTAAGTTTTTCAAAAAATTGGCTTTTACAGCCTAAATCTATACACACAAATGAAACTTAAATTATTAATCCCAGTTCTTGCCCTATTAGGAAGCTGCTCCGTCAGTAAAACGAGCAATAATGTACAAAAACTAAGTGAAGACGAATTATTAACCGAAGTACAACGTCAAACTTACAAGTACTTTTATGAAGGTGCAGAACCAACCTCTGGTTTAGCTAGAGAACGTTATCATAGTGATAATATCTATCCTGACAACGATAAGGATATCATCGCTACTGGCGCAAGCGGTTTCGGTATGATGGGAACCATAGTAGCTATTGAACGTAAATTCATTACTAGAGAACAGGGTTACGCCCATCTTAAAAAAGGCTTAGATTTTTTGGCAAAAGCCGATAGATTTCATGGTGCTTGGGCACATTGGATGCATCCATCTGGTAAAGCAAAAGAATTTGGAAAAGATGATGATGCCGGAGATATTGTAGAAACCTCTTTCTTGGCACAAGCCTTAGTAACCTTACGCCAGTATTATCAAAATGGCAATGCCGAAGAAAAAGTATTGGCGCAAAAAGCCGATGAACTTTGGAAAGGCATTGAGTGGGATTTCTACAGACAGAACAATAAAAATGTACTGTACTGGCACTGGTCGCCAAAATCTGCTTGGAAAATGAACTTTGCCATTACTGGGTATAACGAATGTTTGATTACTTACGTGATGGCTACTTGCTCCCCTACCCACGGCGTACCAGCAGAAGTTTATCACCAAGGTTGGGCTAAAAACGGAGCGATCAACACCAACATTTCGATGTATGGCCACCCCATTAAATTAAAACACAACGTAGTTGGCGAAAGCGTGGGACCACTTTTCTGGGCACATTATTCGTATCTAGGTTTAAATCCGAAAGGTTTAAAAGACAAATACGCAGATTACTGGCAAGAAAACAGAAATCAAACCCTAATTAACTACGATTATGCCATTGCCAACCCTAAAGGATTTAAAGGTTATGGAAAAAACTCATGGGGCATGACGGCAAGTTACTCTGTAAAAGGCTACGCAGCACACATGCCTAACGAAGATTTCGGCGTAATCAGTCCAACAGCAGCACTCTCATCTTATCCATACACACCAAAAGAAAGTATGCAAGTAATTAGAAACTTGTACGATAATATGAAAGACAAAGTTTGGGGCGAATTTGGCTTTTACGATGCTTATAGCGAAACAGCTAATTGGTATCCAAAAAGGTATTTAGGCATCGACCAAGGTCCAATTGTAGTGATGATAGAAAATGGTCGTACAGGACTATTGTGGAACCTGTTCATGAGTGCCCCAGAAATACAACAAGGATTAACAAAACTAGGTTTCACCTACTCAAAATAGATATACATGAAGAAGATTTTTATAGCACTTGCCGCAGCCTTAACCTTACCTGCTTTTGCTCAACAGAAAAAAACAGTGAGCACCGAAAAGCAAAAAATGGACACATTTATTACCAATCTAATGTCGAAAATGACAGTAGATGAAAAGATTGGCCAATTAAACTTACCTAGTTCTGGAGACATCACTACTGGCCAGGCGAGTAGCTCAGATATCAGCAAAAAGATCAAAGCTGGTCAAGTGGGTGGCTTGTTTAACATCAAAGGAGTCGATAAAATTAAAGCTGTACAGCAAGTTGCAGTAGAAAACAGCCGTCTGAAAATTCCATTGTTGTTTGGCATGGATGTCATTCACGGCTATCACACCGTATTTCCTATTCCTTTAGGTATTAGCGCCACTTGGGATATGGATGCCATTAAAAAATCAGCGAGAATTGGAGCTATAGAAGCAAGTGCAAGCGGGATTAACTGGACATTTTCACCTATGGTGGATATTTCTAGAGATCCACGTTGGGGACGTATTTCTGAAGGAAGCGGCGAAGATCCTTATTTAGGTTCTCAAATAGCGAAAGCAATGGTGACTGGCTACCAAGGTAAGTTACAAGCCAATAATGAGATTTTAGCTTGCGTAAAACACTATGCACTTTATGGCGCTGGCGAAGCAGGTAGAGATTACAACACAGTAGATATGAGCCGTGTGAGAATGTACAATGAATATTTACCTCCATACAAGGCAGCTATTGATGCGGGTTCTGCTAGTATCATGGCTTCATTTAACGAAGTTGAAGGCATTCCAGCTACCGCAAGCAAATGGTTAATGACTGATGTTTTACGTAAAGAATGGGGTTTTAAAGGCTTTGTAGTTACAGATTACACGGGTATCCCAGAAATGATTGAGCATGGCATGGGCGATTTACAGACCGTTTCTGCTTTGGCTTTAAACGCTGGCGTAGATATGGATATGGTTGGTGATGGATTTTTAACCACCTTGAAAAAATCGTTAGCGGAGAAAAAAGTGACTATCGAACAAATTAACCGTGCTTGTAGGTTAATCCTTGAAGCGAAGTACAAATTAGGTTTATTTACCGATCCATATAAATTCTGTGACCCAACTAGAGCCGCGAAAGAAGTATTTACGCCTGAAAATCGTCAAGTGGCAAGAGAAATCGCGGCAGAAAGTTTTGTGCTTTTGAAAAATAGCAACAACACTTTGCCTTTAAAGAAATCTGGCACTATTGGTCTAGTTGGTCCATTGGCAGATAATACCGCCAATATGTACGGTACTTGGAGCGTAGCAGCTTTGTTAGACCAATCTGTAACTGTTTTACAGGGATTGAAAAATGCTTTAGGCGATAACGCTAAAATTTTAACCGCCCGTGGTGCTAATTTCTTGGCAGATTCTGTGATGGAGCATCGTTATGTGAATGTTCATAATCCAACTTACAAACGCGATTCGAGAACAGAAGCTGAAATGATTAAAGAAGCTTTAGAAGTGGCTAAAAAATCTGATGTGGTTGTCGCCGTTATGGGCGAAGGTTCTGAATTTAGCGGCGAAAGCAGCAGCGTGACCAATATCGAAATTCCGGAAACACAAAAAAATCTGTTAAAAGAATTGGCTAAAACAGGCAAACCTGTGGTATTGGTTTTATTTACCGGTAGACCTTTAGCTTTGAAATGGGAAAACGAAAACTTACCAGCAATTTTAAATGTTTGGTTTCCTGGTAGCGAGGCTGGAAATTCTATTGCTGATGTTTTATTCGGAGATGTAAATCCTTCTGGTAAATTAACAGCAACCTTCCCTCAAAATGTTGGTCAAGTGCCACTTTATTATAGCCACAAAAACACTGGCAGACCAGAGCACGGCAAATTCACCAAATTCCGTTCTAATTATTTAGATGTAACCAACAATCCTCTTTATCCTTTTGGTTATGGATTGAGTTACACCAACTTCACTTTCGGCGACATTAAATTGAGTTCAAATGCTTTATCAAAAGGAAAATCGATTACCGCTACAGTGAAATTAACCAACAATGGTAAATATGATGGCAAAGAAGTGGTACAGCTGTATACTAGAGACTTAGTAGGTAGCATTACAAGACCAGTTAAAGAATTAAAAGGTTTCCAAAAAGTAAGCTTAAAAGCGGGTGAATCTAAAGATATCACCTTCAAAATATCAGAAGAAGATCTTAAATTTTATAACTCTGATTTAAAATTTGTAGCTGAGCCTGGCGATTTTAAATTGTTTATTGGCGCAAATTCAAGAGATGTAAAAGAAGTGGATTTTAAATTGGTGAAGTAAAAACACAGGCCGTCATTTCGACCTTAGTGGAGAAATCTTTTAAATTAGTTTATTTTAGACTTACGAAGTTTTAAAAACTTCGTAAGTTTTTTCTATTTCGTCATTGCGAGAAGGAACGACGAAGCAATCTTTCTAAAAAAGTACACAATGAAAAGAACAAGCACAGTCCTCCTATTATTTTTCATCTGCCTTTCCTCCTTTGCGCAAGATCTAACGCTATTCAAAAAAGAAGAGTTTATTACCAAAGGTGATACTTTGAGATACCGTATTCTCTACCCCAAAAACTTCGATACTAGTAAAAAATATCCGGTTGTTTTATTTTTACATGGAAGAGGAGAAAGTGGTAGCGACAATGAAAGACAACTTGCTAATGGTGCTAAATTGTTTCTCAATGAGAATTTCAGGAATAACAACGAAGTAATTACTATTTTCCCACAATGTAGTCAAAGTAGCTATTGGGCCAATGTGGAAATAGATACCGTAAACACCAAGCGTTTCTTCACTTTCGTAAAAGGTGGCGAACCTACCAAAGCGATGGATCTATTACTTCAATTTACAGATCAGTATTTTAAAAACACGTTCGTAGAATCTAGCAGAATTTATGTTGGAGGCTTATCGATGGGCGGTATGGGGACATTCGAGATATTAAGAAGGAAATCAAAAACCTTTGCTGCTGCTTTTGCCATTTGTGGTGGCGATAATGTACAGAACGCTAAAAAATATAAGCACGTTCCTCTTTGGATCTTCCACGGAGGATTGGATGATGTGGTTACTCCCCAGTTTTCGTATGGCATCTATAGAGAATTAAAAAAGTTAGGTAACGAACCAAAATTCACTGTATATTTAAAGGCAAATCACAACAGTTGGGACAGCGCTTTTGCAGAACCAGAATTGCTACCTTGGCTGCTGTCAAATAAAAAATAGGCTTATAGCAGTAAAGACACATGATGATGTGTCTAAAAATTATGCGTCTCAATAGATAGTAAAAAATGGATTTACCTAACATCTTTACCAAAGACGTAGCCGAAGAGGTTATAGGAAGAATAGAAAAACTAACACTAGCATCTCAACCTTTATGGGGTAAAATGAATGCGGCTCAAATGTTAGCACACTGCTGCGTTGCCTACGAAATGGTTTATACAGACAAACATCCAAAACCAGGTTTCTTGATGGGATTTATTCTCAAAAATCTTATAAAAAAAGCTGTAGTTAGCGACAAGCCTTATTCAAAAAACTCTAAAACGGCGCCTGCATTTTTAATCAGTGATGAGAAAGATTTTGAAGCGGAAAAGAAACGTTTGGTAGATTACATTAGAGAAACCCAAGTATTAGGCGCCTATATATTCGATGGCAAAATGTCGCACTCATTTGGCCCATTGAGTGGCAATGAATGGAATAACATGTTCTACAAACACTTAGACCATCATTTGAAACAATTTGGTGTTTAAAAAAACCGCACTGCCATAGGGTTGTCACAAGGAGATTTTAAGTTTGCGCCATATTCAATCATAAAAAGAACATGAGCAATCAAATTATTCAAAAATTTTACGTCATCGGAATTTCAACTAGAACAACTAACGAAAATGGCCAATCTGCCAAAGACATCGAAGCATTGTGGAGTAAATTTTGGGGCGAAGAAATTCAAAAACAAATCCCGAATAAACTAAACGAAGACATTTATGCTGTTTATACAGATTACGAAACAGATTTCACCAAACCTTACACCACTATCATAGGATCAGCAGTAAGCTCATTAGAAAACATTCCGAATGGTTTTGTAGGTATCACTATTGAAACTACTACTTACAAGAAATTCATTTCAAAAGGAAAAATGCCTGAAGCTGTATTTAACACTTGGTTGGAAATATGGGGAGATAAAGATTTGAATCTACAACGTTCTTACAAGGCTGATTTCACTATTCATGGAAAGAAATATTATGATGGAGACAATGCTGAAGTAGAGACATATCTATCAGTGAAAGAATAAAACTTATTAAACGCACCTATCCTCATTTACAAAAACACCTCGTAGATTTTAAAGACCTACGAGGTGTAAAATATTTTGAAACTGTAAGAACTTTTTAGAAAGACTACTCAGCCATGTTGTGATAAACTGCTTGAACGTCATCGTCCTCTTCTAATTTATCAATTAATTTTAATACATCTGCTGCCTGCTCTTCGGTTACCTCGTGATGAGATAAGGCTATACGCTCTAGTTTCGAACTCTTCAACTCCAAACCTTTTTCTTCTAATGCCTTTTGCAGCGAGCCAAAATTCTCAAAAGCACCTTGTGCTACACCAACTGCATTTCCTTCTTCATCAGCTTCTACGTAAAGTTCCTCTAAACCTGCATCAATTAATTCGAATTCTAATTCTTCCAAATCTAAATCATCGTTAGCCACAAACCTAAAAATAGACTTACGGTTGAAAACGAAATCCAACGAACCAGTTTTCCCTAAAGAACCGTCTGTTTTATTGAAATAACTACGTACGTTAGCCACTGTACGGTTAGTATTATCGGTTGCTGTTTCAATTAAAACGGCAACTCCGTGTGGTGCGTAACCTTCGTAAACAATCTCTTCGTAATTGGCTAAAGATTTATCAGATGCACGTTTAATTGCTGCCTCTACCCTATCCTTCGGCATATTTACCGCTTTGGCATTTTGCATTGCTGTACGCAAACGAGAATTGGTTTCTGGATTTGGGCCAGATTCCTTTACCGCCATTACAATATCTTTACCAATACGCGTAAACTGTACGGCCATTTTAGACCAACGCTTAAATTTTCTTTCTTTTCTAAATTCGAATGCTCTTCCCATTATTTTAGTATTGAGATGTGAGATATGAGATATGAGACCTTATGCCCTACACCTTTAATCTCAAACCTTATTTATTTCTTTAAATTCGTTAACATATCTGTTGTCAGTTTTGCGATATCAAACTCTGGTTTCCACCCCCACTCCTTTCTTGCAAAACTATCATCTATAGATTTTGGCCAGCTATTGGCGATATCCTGTCTTGGATCGTTTTCTGCGTAAGTTAATTTAAAATCGGGGATGTGCTTCCTAATTTCTGCTGCCAATACTTCTGGAGTGAAGCTTACTCCACCGAAATTATAGCTAGATCGAATACTTAGCTGATCTGCCGGTGCATCCATCAACTCTATAGTACCTCTAATCGCGTCATCCATATACATCATTGGCAACTCCGTTTCTGCTGATAGAAATGAAGAATAACTTCCTTTTTTTAATGCCTCATGGAAAATATGTATCGCATAATCTGTAGTTCCACCGCCAGGAGCAGCTTTCCAGCTAATCAATCCTGGATAACGGATGCTTCTCACATCCAAACCATATTTTTGATGATAATATTCGCACCAACGCTCTCCCGCTAATTTACTGATACCATAAACCGTATTTGGATCCATGGTACAAAACTGAGGTGTATGGTCTTTTGGAGAATTTGGTCCGAATACTGCGATAGAGCTTGGCCAGTAAACCTTTGCTGTTTTAAAAGCTAATGCTAAATCTAACACATTTAGTAAGCCGTTCATGTTCAAATCCCAAGCTAACTTAGGATTTTGCTCTCCTGTTGCTGAAAGCAATGCCGCTAATAGATAAACCTGTGTAGGCTTATATTTTTCGAAGATAGCCTTTAATATCTCTTTATCTAATACGTTCACAAACTCGAACGGACCAGCATTTTTTGTCTCATAATCTGGTCTACGAATATCGCACGCAACCACATTATCGCTACCATAAGTAAGGCGTAATGCCGTTACTAATTCGGTACCAATCTGACCATTTGAACCTAAAACTAATATTTTATCACTCATCTATAAATAGAAATTTGACAAAGGTAAAAAAATGAATGCAATCTAGATGCTTCCATACATCGTATATTTATTTGTTAAAAATTATTTTGTAATAAGGTTGCTTACCAACGTTAATTGCTATAGATTTACATTAACCAAATAACAAACAAACCGAGCGATGTTAACTGATAAAGAAGGTTTAGACCCAGACTTTCTTCGTTTAAAAGCCAATGATGTGCTTGCTTATGAGCTTATTTATAACAAATACGCCAAGCCTTTGCTACGTCATGCTTTTAACAAAACATCTGACAGAATTGTAGCAGAAGAATTGGTACAGAATATCTTTATATCTCTTTGGGAAAATCGTCAGAAATTGGAAGTTGTTAATGGTCAGAGCTATCTTTTTACTGCACTTAAATTTAGCATCATCAATCATTACCGATCTTTAATAGTACAAAATAAGTACGAAGATTATCTTAAAGTAAATGCTTCACTAGTAGAGGAAACGATTTCGCAAAACCTTGAGGAAAAGGAACTCTCTGAGCAGGTTGAGCTTGCTTTAAATCACTTGCCTGAAAAAACAAAAGAGGTTTTTATGCTAAGCCGAATGCAGCATCAAAGCAATAAGGAAATTTCTTCTAAGCTTAACATCTCCGAGAAAGCAGTAGAATATCACATCACCCAATCACTTAAGTGGTTACGCCAGTTCCTTAAAAAAAGAGTTTTATCTATTTTTTTATAACTGAAATTCAACAACTTACAAATTATTTCATTTTTCTTTTAGGGATACCTCCTTTAAAAGTTACTTCATTTATATAACCAAATATTATGAGCAAAACATCTTTTTTAAATTTGCTTAGTAGATATCAATCTAACACCTGTACCGAAACCGAAAGAAAAATGGTGGAGGAATGGTATGATATGCTCGGTCAAGATTACGATCAACAGCTTTCGGACACAGAACTTAATGCCATGCACAATCGCATATGGCAAAATGTTACTCCAGAAGAAAAAGTTGCACAGCTTTTTCCAAAATGGAAATACATAAGTGTTGCTGCCTCTATAGCCGTTCTATTAATTAGTGGTGCTTTATTACTTACTAACTATAACAATAGCGAACGTTATTTCAAAGAGTCTGTTTCCTATTCTTCTCTATCAACTTATAAAAATAAAACCGATAAAACTGTAGAATTAGTGTTGAGCGATCAATCTGTGGTGACACTTAATCCAGGTGCAATTATCGAATACCCAAGCCATTTTGCTGGTACTAAAAGGGAAGTCTATTTAAATGGTGACGCTTTCTTCAAAATTTCTCACAATCCAGAAAAACCTTTCTACGTTCACAATAAAGACATTATCGTAAAAGTTTTGGGCACCAGTTTCTATATTAAAGAAAATGGAAAAACTGCAGAAGTTGCCGTAAAAAATGGAAAAGTGATGGTGAAAGAAAATATCCATGCTTCTTTGCTGGGACAAAAGAAAAACTATGCTAAAGTGTTAATTACCGCTAATCAAATGGCTGCTTTTGACACCAAAGGCAAAAAATTACAAACTGCTATCATCGAAAAGCCATTGCCTTTGTACGAAGCTTATGATTTACCTAAACCAGCAAACTCAATAGAAAGTCAGAAATTTTATGATACGCCATTAGATAAAGTTTTTGACACCATCTCTAAAACCTACGGCATTGAGATTAAACTAACCAACGAGGCATTAAAAAAATGCACTTTCACCGGTGATATCAGTAATAAAGAACTAAAAGAGCAATTAAATTTAATTTGCCAAACCATATCTGGCACCTACACTACCGAACAAACCACTATCTACATTAAAGGTGGTACCTGTAACTAGTAAATAAAACAAATAACCAAATATTAATCCTTCAATTATGAACCACAAATCTCTACAAAACTCGTCTTAGGTTTAGAAATCGATTATTTTTCGATTATTTAATGATATGATACAAAAAAACCGACAATGGTGGGCATTGCCGGTTAAGCACAAGTACTAATATCATGCGTAATTTTTATGCCCGAAATTTCTCTTTAACGAACACAAAAAACTAAGTTATGAAAAAAAATGAAATTATTTCATTAGCTAAACTTGCTATGCGAATTTCTTTGTACCAATTCTTAATACTTACCATCTTTTCTTTTGCCGCATCAGCCTATAATGTAAAGGCTCAAGGCGCTTTAGATAGGCAAGTAACTCTTTCTGCAAAAAATCAAAATATCAAATCTATTATAGACAAAATTGAATTACTTACTAGCGTAAAATTCGTTTATAGTCCTAAATCTATCGATGCATTGAGAAAAATCTCCATCAATGCCAACAAGCAAAAACTAGGAGATTTATTAAATGATTATTTAGAACCTCACGATGTTGGCTTCAAAGTAGTTGATGATAGAATTTTATTATACTCTATCAGTGCAGCAAAAGAAAACGGATTAATTTTACCAAGACCAGAAATGCGTAGAGACGGTGTAATTACCGGAACGGTTACCGATGGTAAAAGCGGTCCTATTGTAGGTGCAAGCGTGCAAATTAAAGGTACAACTACTGGTGCAACTACCGATGCCAATGGCAAATTCGTGATTAAAAAACTGGAAGCTGGGAGTTACACTCTTATTGTTACTTATATTGGTTTTATTTCTAAGGAAGTGGTGGTAGATATCAGAGATGAGAATAAAACCTTAGACATTACATTATCTGAAGATAATTTGCAACTAGAAGGTGTGGTAGTAACTGGAGGAGGTAATCCAAAAACCAAATTAGAATCTAGTGTAGCTTTAACTTCGGTAAGCAGAAAAGACATCGTAAACCGTGCACCGCTTAACAGTACCGATTTATTAAAAGCCATCCCAGGTTTAACGGTAGAGAGTACTGGTGGTGATGGTCCAGGTAACGTTTGGGTGCGTGGTTTCCCACAAGCTGGTGGCTATATTTATTTAGGTATCCAAGAAGATGGCTTACCTTTATTACCTACTGGATTTAATACTAATCCATCGGTAGACCAATACTATAAAACCGATTTAACCATCCAAAACATTGAAGCGATTAGAGGTGGAAATGCGTCCATCATTCAATACAACACGCCGGGAGCAGTAGTAAACAACCTAAGCTATACTGGTGCGGATAAGCAATATGGTTCATTCAAGTTTACCACTGGTTTTTCTCAAGGCCTTTACCGTTTCGATGGCAATACTGGTGGAAAAATTAGCGACAACATCAAATACAACATTGGTGGTTTCTACAGGACAGATCAAGGGGTTGTTGATCCAGGTTACAGCCCTGCTAACGTTGGTGGACAGATTAAAGGTAACATGACGTTTGGCTTTAAAAACAACAAAGGCTTTATCAGACTTTATGGTAAATACTTAAATGACGTTACCCAGTTTTTGTTAACTAGTTATTATCCTTACGATGGTACTGGAAAACCGACTACCTACAAAAATTTTGATATGGTAACGCAATCTATGTCGCCTATTGACACTAAATGGGCATACACTGATCCTGCAAACGGTACTACTTACAACTTCAGTTTGGAAGATGGAATGCATACAAAATTAGGTTCTGGAGCTGCTCAGTTTAAATATACATTCGATAACGGTTGGCAGATCAACAACAACTTTAGGTATCAAAAAACAAGAACCAACACCCACTACTCCGCTCCTGGAGGTATTGCACTGCGTAATAGCGCAACTCAGTATTATTATGTAGACGGAACAATGGCACCTAGTAATTCTAGCGATTATGTGGTAACTGCAAATTCAAATGGCATGGTAAATAGAGACGAGCAAATCGTGAACTATTTAGATTTTAAGAAACAAGTGAAGAACCACGCTATCTTTTTGGGTGCAGGTATTCATCAATATAACAGAGATGATGAAAGATATGTATTCTCAACAAGAACAGAATACAAAGAAAATCCACGCATTTTGCAAACAACATCGGCTACAAATGCTTTGCAAGGTCGTACGCCTGTTACCAAAAATACTTTCATTGGCGATACTAGAACGCTATCGGTTTATGGCGGCGATGAATTTAAAATTAGCGAAAAATTCAGGTTGGATTTTGGAGCAAGATTAGACAATCAAAATGTTAAAGGTAAAAGACCTTATTATGCACTAAATGCGAATGGTACGCCAAACATATCAGCCTCTGCTACCAATACAATTGCAGGATATACTGATTACGACGCTACCGAGACCAATTGGGCAGTATCTATTGGCGCTAACTACAAATTGAGCAATACAACAAGTACCTTTGCTAGGTTAACCAGAGCTTATAATGCACCAAACATTGGCGATTACAACGCTTCTGCATATAACGCTGACAACATTAAAGAACGCCCTGTTTATTTAGCAGAAATAGGTTACAAATATGCGAAGAACAATTTAGCTGTTTTTGCATCGGCAAGTTACTCAGCTATCAAAAACACTTCATTAGCATTTAACAACATTCCAACGCAAAATTCAGGCCCTCAAACTTTAATTGCTTTTGGTTCTACAAGAACATGGAGTGCTGAGTATGAGATTTCTTACAAAGTGCTAAATCCGCTTACCTTAAGATGGACTGGAACTATCCAAGATTCTAGATACACAGATTACTCTGCGTCAACCAGAACAAATGCTGCGTTAATGGCAGAATTAGGCGACCGCGTGTATAGCTTCACCGGAAAAAGAACAGAACGTGTTCCTTCTTTAAATACAGAGCTTTCTGCTACTTACGATTTAAAGAAATTCAATGTTTTTGTGGCAGCTAGCTACATTGGTAACAGATATACCTCTCCTAGTAATAGTTACAAATTACCTGCTTACGTAGTTATGAAAGCTGGTGCTGGATACAATTTTACCAAAGCACTATCATTTAGAGTTTGGGCAGACAATCTAACAGATGCCAGAGTATTAACAGAAGGCGATGTTAGAGGAGATCAATTCCGCGACTTTAGCCAAGTTGCTCCTGGCTCGTTGATGATTGGTAGAACCTTATTGCAAAGAACGTTCTTCGGATCTTTAGCTTATTCCTTCTAGTTATAATTTTTATGCAAAAGCTGAGCTTTCGAGCTCGGCTTTTTTTAAAGCAAACCTCATGCATTCAAGACGAGACTTTATCAAAAAATCAAGTATCGGCTTTGCCGGAATTTTGATTACACCATCAATACTTAATAGCTCATTATCCGACAGCAGACAAGAAATTGGGATTCAGTTATTCACACTTCGAGATCAACTGAACAAGGATGTAAAACTTACCCTTCAAAAAGTTGCTGATATCGGATTTAAACAGGTAGAAACTTTTTACGGCTACGGCGAAAAAATGTCGGGCAAAGGTTTTTGGGGCTTGGATGCCAAAGAACTAGCCAACCTTTTAAAAACTTATGGACTAAAATCTGGCAGCGGTCATTACAATACTACACAGTACCTTACCGATGGCAATACAGATATTTTGCAACAGCAAATAGAAGTAGCTAATACCTTATCTCAAAAATATTATACCATCCCAGCAATGGCGCCAAATGTGAGACAGAATGGTACAGTAGACGGTTATAAAAAAATGGCCGAGCTATTCAATAAAGCGGGTGAACTATGTAAAAGCAACGGACTTACACTAGCCTATCACAACCACGCCTTCGAATTTGTTCCTTTAGAAAACAAGCAAACTGGCTTCGAAATCCTCCTTAAGGAAACTGATGTGAAATTGGTAAAATTTGAGTTGGATATTTTCTGGGTAATAAATGCCAATGTTGATCCAATTACGTTATTTAAGCAAAATGAGGGTCGATTTGCGATGTGGCATGTAAAGGATATGGATAAAACAGACAACAAAGTTTTTACCGAAGTAGGTACAGGTAGAATAGATTATAAGTCTATTTTCAGAAACAGAAATTTAGCCGGGAATAAATTCATCTTTATTGAACAGGATCTTATCAAAATAGAGCCATTTGAAAGTATCTCGCAGAGCTATAGCTATGTAAAACAAAATCTTTTGAAACAATAAACATATTTCATAATATTTCTTTTAATTACGTTTCAAATAAAAATGTTACCATAAATTTCATTTAAAGTTCACATTCTTTTATTTTTATTGCATGTTCAAAATAAACTAGCACTATATAAAATATGAAACGCGAAATACTAAATATTACCTCTAAAATTGTCCGCAGTGTATTGACGATCACACTAATCTGTATCAATAGTCAATTTAGCATGGCGCAAAAAACAAAAACAGTATTTCATGATGCTAGCAAATTTTATCTGTATGGCAAAGCCATCAATACAACAACAAGATACCACAGAATTGATACGGCTACTTATAGCGATTTGCCTGCGACTATTAAAAAACTATTGACACACTCGGCAGGCTTAGCTGTGGTTTTTAAAACAAATAGTCAAACTATTTCGGCAAAATGGTGCGTAACAGAAGCAAAAGCTTCAAACAACCTCACCCCTATTGCCCAAAAAGGATTAGATCTTTATATCAAGAAAGATGGCAAATGGCAATTTGCTGGCGTCGGTAGGCCTACCAATACCTGCAGTGAATTCACAATCGTTAAAAGTATGGACGGCACTGAGAAAGAATGCATGCTTTTTTTACCACTGTACGATGAATTGAAGAGTTTGGAAATTGGAGTAGACGAAGGGAGTAACGTTGTAAGCTTAGAAAATCCATTTAGGAAACGTATACTGATTTATGGATCAAGTATCGTTCATGGTGCTTCTGCAGGAAGACCTGGCATGGCCTACCCTGCTATCCTATCTAGAAATACAGGCTTATATTTTATGAACTTGGGGATCAGTGGTAACGCGAAAATGGAAAAATCTGCAGCTAGAATGGTGAGTGATATCCAAGCAGATGCATTTGTATTGGATTGTGTGCCTAACCCTTCTCCACAACAAATTAAAGAACGAGCTGAAGATTTTGTTAAAACTGTTAGAGCTAAGCATGAAAAAGCCCCCATTATTTTAGTACAATCTATCATCAGAGAGCAGGGAAACTTTGACTTGGATGTAAAACAAAGAGTGAAACAGCAAAACGAAGAAATAACTGCAGCCTTTGATCGTTTAAAAATGTCGGGAATAAAAGATATTTACTTAATTACGGCAGATAAATTATTGGGCGATGATCACGATGCGACTACAGATGGTACACATCCTAACGATTTGGGCTTTTACAGAATGGCAGAACAGCTAGGTCCGCAAATCACAAAAATACTTAATCAGTACAACATAAAATAAAAGGATAAATAACCTAAAGGGTTGAAGATTTGACAAAATAGTTTGAATTTGATGACAATATTGTACCAAAGTTGTAACAAGTATTGATATCAAAATTTTAATTATTAATATTACGTAAATTTATATAGTGTAAAAATCACACTTAGAAACCAAAATATACCAGTATATGGACAGAAGATCAGCACTCAGAAATGTTGCCATACTCTTGGGAACGGCTATTTCTGCGGGAACCACCGACATCTTGTTTAGTAGCTACACCATTCCGGAAAGCGAAAAAAATGCAGTTTCGTTTACAGCAGAACAACTAAAGGCATTAACGGAAATTGCAGATGTAATTATCCCTACAACTAAATCATCTCCGGGTGCAAAGGCAGCAGGCGTAGGTAAATTTATTCCTATGATGGTGAAAGATTGCTATCCAGCTAAACAACAACAATCTTTCTATAACGGATTAGCAGCTTTTGAGCTTAGAGCTAAAAAAGCCTATGGAAAAAGCTTCGCATTAATTCCTTTAGCAGAACGCAAAAAAATGCTAACTGCACTTAGACAAGAAACTTTAGACCAAAAAGCGAATAAACTTCCTGAAAGAGCAGATATTGCCTATTTCTTCACCGTGGTGAGAGACCTTACTTCTTTGGGTTATTTTGCTTCAGAAATTGGATGTACCCAAGCTCGAGAATACCTAATGATACCTGGCAGCTATGATGGCGCTTACCCACTTAAACCAGGACAAAAATCTTGGGCAACCTAAAATCTCCTTTCCTAAACAAAACACAAAACAAAATGAACTTAAATATAAATTTAAAAGCTGAAAACACTTACGATGCCATTGTAGTGGGCTCGGGAATAAGTGGTGGTTGGGCTGCCAAAGAGCTTACCGAAAAAGGCTTAAAGGTATTAATGTTAGAAAGAGGGATGAATATTGAGCACATCAAAGATTATGAAGGTGCCATGAAAAACCCTTGGGAAATTAAACATGCAGGTAGGTTAACCGAAGAAATGAAGCGTACCCATCCTGTACAAAAAAGAGATTACCCTTACCAAGAAGTAACCGAAAAATGGTGGGTAAACGATTTGGAATGCCCATATACAGAAGTAAAAAGATTTGACTGGTACAGAGGTTTTCACGTTGGTGGAAAATCATTGATGTGGGGTCGCCAGAGTTATCGCTTTGGAGATGTAAACTTTTCAGAAAATGCTAAAGATGGCTACGGCAATGATTGGCCTATAAGATATAAGGATTTAGCTTCTTGGTATGATTATGCAGAGAAATTTGCAGGTATTAGTGGTCAAAATGAAGGGTTAGAGGGCATTTTACCAGATGGTCATTTCCTTCCTCCAATGGATTTAAATATTGTTGAAAAATCTGTAAAAGAAAGTATTAAACAAAAATGGGGTAACGAACGCCTGCTGACAATTGGTCGTGTGGCTAACTTAACGGTGCCTCACAACGGTCGTGGTAATTGCCAGTATAGAAACTTATGCGCTAGAGGTTGTCCTTTTGGTGCTTATTTCAGTACGCAATCTTCTACCCTACCAGCTGCAGTTGAAACTGGAAATCTTACGCTAAGACCTTACTCTATCGTAAACCATATCATCTACGATAAAGACACCAAGAAAGCAAAAGGTGTAGCGGTAATTGATGCATTAACGAACAAAACGATGGAGTTCTATGCTAAAATTGTTTTCGTTAACGGATCAACTTTAGGTACTACTTTCATCTTATTAAACTCAACTTCCGACGAACATCCTAATGGTTTAGGCAATAGTAGCGGTCAGTTAGGGCACAATTTAATGGATCACCATTTCCGTTGTGGTGCCAATGGTGAGTTCGAAGGTTTCGACAAATATTATACTTACGGCCGACGTGCCAATGGTTTCTACATTCCTCGTTTTAGAAATGTAGGTAACGATAAACGTGATTATTTGAGAGGTTTCGGTTATCAAGGAAGTGCTTCGAGACAAAACTGGCAAAACGACGTGGCCGAGTTAGCCTTTGGCGCAGACTTTAAACAAAAAATGACCACGCCAGGCGCATGGAAAATGGGCTTCGGTGGTTTCGGAGAGATGTTGCCTTATTACGAAAACCGTGTTTATATCGACCATTCGAAAAAAGATAAATGGGGTCAATCAGTTTTAGCCATCGACTGTGAGTACAAAGAGAACGAGAAAAAAATGCGTCAAGATATGATGAACGATGCTGCCGAAATGCTAGAAGCTGCCGGTGCAAAAAACATCAAAACTTACGACAACGATTGTTATCCTGGTATGGCCATCCACGAAATGGGTACAGCAAGAATGGGTAAAGACCCTAAAACTTCGGTACTTAACGAGTGGAACCAAATGCACGAAGTGAAAAATGTTTTTGTAACTGATGGAGCTTGTATGCCATCTATTGGATGTCAAAATCCTTCATTAACATTTATGGCTTTAACAGCCCGTGCCGCCGACCACGCAGTAAATGAATTGAAAAAAGGAAACCTTTAAAAGTTTTAAGTGGTACGTTATAAGTATTAAGTTTTACTAGTCAACATATAACTTATTACTTATAACGTACAACCTTCAAATTATGAAAGAAAAAATAAGAATGGGCATGATAGGCGGCGGCAAAGATGCATTCATCGGCGCTGTACACCGTATTGCCGCTAATATGGATGGATTGATTGAACTTTGCTGTGGAGCGCTTAGTGTTAATCCAGAAACTGCAATAGAATCAGGGAAAATGTTATTTCTTCCAGAAAACAGAACCTACCTGAACTACGAAGAAATGATCAAAAAAGAAAGTGAACTTCCAACAAATGAAAGAATTCACTTTGTGACTATTGTTACGCCGAACTTTGCCCACTTCGCCCCCGCTATGATGGCTTTAGAGCACGGTTTTAACGTGGTGATAGAAAAACCAATGACTTTAACTTTGGAAGAAGCTAAACAGCTACAACAAAAAGTTGAAGAAACTGGACTTACTTTATGCTTAACACACACCTATTCTGGCTATCCAATGGTGAAACAGGCCAAAGAAATGGTAAAAGATGGTGCATTAGGTAAAATCAGAAAAATTATTGTAGAGTATCCTCAAGGTTGGTTAAGCACTTTAAGTGAGCGTGAAGGAAATGCGCAAGCGGCATGGCGAACAGATCCTAAAAAATCGGGAAAAAGTGGCTGTATAGGTGATATTGGTACGCATGCAGCTCATTTAGCAGAGTATATTTCTGGATTAAAAATCACTCAAATTTGCGCTAATTTAAACATAGTTGTAGAAGGTAGAACTATCGATGATGATGGAAACATCTTACTAAAATTCGACAATGGGTCAAATGGTGTTTTAATCGCATCGCAAATAGCTGCCGGAGAAGAGAATGCACTTAATATCAGGATTTATGGTGAAAAAGGCGGACTAGAGTGGTTTCAACATGAGCCAAATACGCTGTTGGTTAAATGGCTAAATAAACCTACCGAAATTTACAGAGCTGGTGGTGGTTATTTAGGAGATTTCGCTAAGCATAATACCAGAACTCCAGGAGGTCACCCAGAAGGATTATTAGAGGCTTTTGCTAATATCTACAGAAACTTTGCATTAACCTTAGCAGCCAAACTCAACAATGAAGAACCTACTCCTCAAATGTTAGATTTCCCTAATGTAAACGATGGTGTAAGAGGCATGGCACTAATTGAAAATGCAGTGGCTTCTAATGAATCTGACAAGAAATGGCATGATTTTATAGTGTAAACAGATGATGGTTGATAGCATGTAGTTAATAGTGATGTCTAGAAACACAAGCAAACTATCAACTATTAACAATGAACCATCAACCAAAAACGAAACAACAAGTAATGACTACAATACAAGGACCTGCAGTATTTTTAGCCCAATTTATCAGCGATGAAGCACCTTTCAATTCATTAGACAATATTTGCAAATGGGCTGCCGATTTAGGTTTTAAAGGTATCCAAATGCCAACCTTAGACAGTCGCTTTATTGATTTGAAACTTGCGGCAGAAAGCAAAACTTATGCTGATGAGCTAACTGGAAAAGTGGCTGCTCATGGCTTGAAAATAACCGAACTTTCTACACACTTACAGGGTCAATTGGTAGCTGTTCACCCTGCTTATAATGAATTGTTCGATGCCTTTGCAGCACCAGAAGTGAAGAACAATCCTAAAGCACGTACAGAATGGGCTATTCAACAATTAAAATATGCTGCTAAAGCTTCCCAAAATTTGGGATTAAATGCACATGCTACTTTTAGTGGTTCGTTGTTATGGCAATTCTTTCATCCTTGGCCGCAACGCCCCGAGGGTTTGGTTGACGAAGGTTTTACCGAATTGGCTAAACGCTGGTTGCCAATTTTGAATGAATTTGACAATTGTGGCGTTGATGTTTGCTATGAAATACACCCAGGAGAAGATTTGTTTGATGGCATCACCTACGAAATGTTCTTGGACAAAGTAAATCAGCATCCTCGAGCTTGCTTACTTTACGACCCTTCGCATTTTGTACTACAGCAATTAGATTATATCCAATACATCGATTTATATCACGAAAGAATCAAAGCTTTCCACGTCAAAGATTCAGAGTTCAATCCAACGGGAAGACAAGGAACTTTCGGTGGTTATCAAGGTTGGGCAGACCGTGCTGGTCGTTACCGCTCACCAGGCGATGGGCAGGTAGATTTTAAAACTATTTTCAGCAAGCTAGCACAATACGACTATAAAGGTTGGGCAGTAATGGAATGGGAATGTTGCATTAAGAACCAACAAGATGGCGCTCGCGAAGGAGCTGAGTTTATCAAAAAGCATATCATTAACGTAACTGATAAAGCATTTGATGATTTTGCCGCTGCCGGAAGTGATGCTGCTTTTAACAAAAAAATATTAGGTCTATAAATGTTGAATTTTAACTTTCGACTTTTAACTTTAAACTTATTACCCCTAAACAAAACACACATGAAACGTACATTATTAATTCTTGGAGTAACTTCAGTATTTGTTGCTTCATTATCAGCGTTTAAACCTGAGCCAAAAACAGAGCCAGCGGTAACTATTAATGCGCCTGCAATACCTAAAATTGCGACCATGCAAATGAGTGGCGGCGAGCTGCTAATTAACAAATCCGACTGCATCGGATGTCACCACAAAATCAATAAGTTAATTGGACCTTCATATACAGATATTGCTAAAAAATATCCTAATACCGACAAAAACCAATTGTTACTTGCCGATAAAATTATCAAAGGCGGATCTGGAGTTTGGGGCAAAATCCCGATGACACCGCATCCAAAAATATCACCAAGCGACGCAAAATTAATGGCAAAATATATTCTTTCATTAAAGAAATAGCAGGTTATTGGTTAGTCGTTTCACAGATACCAATGAACGATTGAACCAATGAACTAAGTGAACCAACCAAAAACCAAAATATATGAACCAAGATAATAACCAAAGCAGGCGTAACTTCCTTAAAATGGGAGCTGTTGCTACTGCTGCATTTACTATCGTTCCTCGCCATGTGTTAGGCGGCAAGGGTTTTCTTGCGCCAAGCGACAGACTAATTGTAGCAGGTATAGGTGTGGGTGGTAAAGGTGATAGCGATTTACGTTTAATCCACGAGAGTGGCAAAGCAGAAATCGCCTACTTATGCGATGTGGATACAAGAAGAGCATCCAATAGCTTAAAACGTTTCCCTAAAGCTAAATTCTATAAAGATTGGCGTGAAATGTTCGACAAAGAGCATAAACATTTCGATGCTGTCACAGTATCAACTCCCGATCATAACCATGCCATACAAACATTAGCTGCTATGCAATTACGCAAGCATGTGTATGTACAAAAGCCACTTACTCACGATATTTACGAAGCTCGTATTTTAACGGCAGCAGCGAAGAAATACAAAGTAGTAACGCAAATGGGTAATCAAGGAGCAAGTAATGACGGTCCTCGTTTACTTCGCGAATGGTACGATGCCGGTTTAATAGGTGATGTACACACTATTTACGCTTGGACAGACAGGCCAGTTTGGCCACAAGGCATTCCTTGGTCGGCAAATAAAGCGGAAGTTCCAAAAGATCTAGATTGGGATTTATGGTTGGGTACAGCTCCTTACAAAGATTACGTAGAAAAATTAGTGCCCTTTAACTGGCGTGGCTGGTGGGATTATGGAACTGGCGCACTAGGCGATATGGGTTGTCACTTATTGGAAGCTCCTTTTAGTGTACTTAACTTAAAATATGCGACAGAAGTTGAAGCCAGTGTAGGTTCGGTTTATGTGGATGAATTTAAACGTGGATATTTCCCTGAAAGTTGTCCTCCGTCAAGCCACGTCACCTTAAAATTCCCTAAAACAGATAAAACACAAGGTGATGTGACCGTACATTGGATGGATGGTGGCATTCAGCCTACTCGCCCGGAAGAGCTAGGCGCTAATGAAACATTTGGAGATGGTGGCAATGGAACTTTATTTATTGGTACCAAAGGTAAAATGATGTCCAATACTTATGGAGATAAGGCAAGACTACTTCCATTATCTCGTAATGAAAATCTAAACATAGCACAAAAGTTCAGTCGTGTTCCTGGCCAAGCAAATGGTCATTACGGGCAATGGGTAGAAGGTTGTATTGCAGGCTATGGTAAAAAAGAATTGAGTTCTCCTTTTGAAATTGCTGGTCCGTTAACAGAATGTTTATTGATGGCCAATTTAGCCATTAGAGCTGCTGACATTCAAAAAATAAACGATAAAGGAAAAGTTAGTTTCCCTGGTAGATATAGAAAGTTACTTTGGGATAACGACCAGATGAAAGTAACCAACTTCGATGATGTAAATCAGTTTGTAAAGAGAGATTACCGCGAAGGTTGGAAATTAGGAGAAAAATAACATAGATAATTTACATCATTTCCGGATAGGCGGGAATTTTAAAGCTATTAATGCAGCTGTCTTTTGCATTACGATACCCAATCGAGTTGGGTATGACGGCTCAGTAAAGGCAGAAGGAATTAAAAAAGTATTCAATGAAAAAAATATTAATAGCAGCATTTATGGTTGCTTCAATTAGTGCTGGCGCACAAAAGAAAAAAGGTTTTACTCCTCTTTTTGATGGAAAAACCACTACAGGCTGGCACACCTACGGGAAAGATTTTGTAGGCAAAGCTTGGAACGCAGAAAATGGCGTGTTGCACTTCGATCCAAAATTGAAAAACAACGATGGTGGCGATTTGGTTACCGACAAGGAATACAGTAATTTCCATTTAAAACTAGAATGGAAAGTCGCTCCGAAATCAAATAGCGGAATTATCTTCTATGTCCACGAAGATCTATCAAAGTATAAGCAAACCTATCTTACCGGTCCAGAAATGCAGGTTATAGATAACGATGGCCATAAAGATGGCAAAATAAACAAGCACCGTGCTGGAGATTTATACGACATGATTAGCAGCACAAGCGAACCCGTAAAAGCGGTTGGCGAATGGAATTTGGCAGAAATCATCAGCAATAAAGGCAAATTAACCTTTAAATTAAATGGTGTAAAAATAGTAGAAACTACCATGTGGGATGACAATTGGAAAAACCTAATAGCAGGAAGCAAATTTGGTAAATGGGAAGGTTTCGGAACTTACAAAACTGGCAAAATCGCGCTACAGGATCACGGAGATGAAGTTTGGTTCCGTAATATCGAAATTAAAGAATTGTAATTAGGGGACAGGAATTAGTGGTTAGGTATCAGCACTAACCCCAAAACCAACTAACCATAAACTAAAAAACCAAAACTAATATGAACTCAACAACTCGCTTCAAGCTATCCTTTATGATGTTCCTCGAATTCTTTATTTGGGGTGGATGGTTTGTAACATTGGGCACTTTTCTAGATAAAAACCTAAGTGCTTCGGG
This sequence comes from Flavobacteriaceae bacterium PS02338, assembly GCA_029959615.1. Taxonomy (GTDB): domain Bacteria; phylum Bacteroidota; class Bacteroidia; order Sphingobacteriales; family Sphingobacteriaceae; genus Pedobacter. The sequence goes on from JASCOD010000005.1 coordinate 93,674, forward strand.
TCCCGAAATTGGATCTGTATTCTCTACACAATCTTGGGGGGCAATTATTGCGCCTTTTATCATAGGTTTAATTGCCGATAAATACTTTAACGCAGAGAAGATACTGGGTGTTTTACACATCATTGGTGCAATTTTAATGTATCAAATGTACAGTGCAACTGATATCAGCGTGTTCTATCCTTATGTTTTCGTTTATATGGTATTATATATGCCAACCTTAGCGCTGGTAAATTCTGTTTCTTTCAATCAAATGGGAGACCCAGAAAAAGAATTCTCGAACATCAGGATCTGGGGAACTATTGGGTGGATTTTAGCAGGCGTACTGATCAGTTATTTCTTCCATTGGGATTCTCAAGAAGCATCAGCTAACGGAGCACTTAAAAACACTTTCTTAATGTCTGCTGTAGCTTCATTATCCCTAGGTATTTTTAGCTTTTTACTACCTAAAACTCCTCCAAAAAACAAATCAACGGAGAAAATCAAAATATCTGAAATATTAGGGCTAGATGCCTTAAAGCTACTTAAGGATAAAAACTTCTTAATTTTCTTCGTTTCCTCTATCTTAATCTGTATTCCATTAGCTTTTTACTATCAAAATGCGAATTTATTCCTATCTAAAATAGGCGTAGATAATCCAACTGGAAAAATGACTATTGGCCAAGTATCAGAAGTATTGTTCTTACTAGCCATTCCAGTTTTCTTCAAAAAATTCGGTTTCAAAAAAACGATTTTAGTTGGTATGCTAGCCTGGACAGTACGCTACCTACTGTTCGCTTTCGGAAATGCTGGAGAATTGAGCTTCATGCTGATTTTAGGTATTGCACTACACGGTATCTGCTACGATTTCTTTTTCGTATCGGGACAAATTTACACCAACTCTAAAGCCGGCGATAAATTCAAAAGTTCGGCTCAAGGCTTAATTACTTTGGCGACTTACGGAGTGGGCATGTTAATTGGTTTTATTGTAGCTGGCCAAATCACCGAAATTTATAAAGTGAATGGCATTGAAGATTGGAAAATGATTTGGAGCATTCCTGCAGGCATAGCTTTTGTAGTATTCTTACTATTCAGCTTATTATTTAACGACAAAACAAAAACAGAATCTGTTTAACGATGACTACAAGAAGAAATTTTATAAAAGAAACAGGCTTACTTGCTGCAAGTGTAGCATTAGCACCATCCTTGGTTAAAGCCTTTGCTCCTGCTCAACAGGCAGTAGGCATACAACTTTACAGCTTAAGAGATATCATCAGTAAAGATGTTAAAGGCGTAATTGAAAAAGTGGCCAAAGCAGGCTTTAAAGAAGTAGAAACCTACGGTTATAAACCCAATGGAAGCTTTTGGGGGCTAACTCCTAAAGAGTTTAAAGCCCTATTAGATGCCAATGGTTTATACTCGCCAAGTGGACACTTTGGCTTCGATAACTATATCACCTCAGGTAATTTAGATGACATTAAATCTTACATCGACGCATCAAATGTTTTAGGCAGTAAATATGTCGTTGCACCCTATCTTGGAGATACCTTACGCAACAACTACAAATTAGTAGCAGAGCGATTAAATAAAGCTGGTGAACTTTGTATCCAAGCTGGCATCAATGTAGGTTATCACAATCATGGTTTCGAGTTCGATAAGCAGGGCGACACCACAGGTTTCGAGATCTTATTAGCTGAAACAGATCCTAATTTAGTTTACTTTGAGCTAGATCTTTATTGGGCTGTCTTTGCAGGTCATAATCCGATAGATATCTTTAAAAAGTATCCTCGTAGATTTAAAATGTGGCATGTAAAGGATATGGATAAAGCAAACAAAAAATGGAATACTGAAATTGGCAATGGTAGTATAGATTTCAAATCAATATTTGCACAAGCGAAACTCTCTGGCGTAAAACATATTTACTTAGAGCAAGAAACCAACTACAAACCAGATCATATCAGCTCAATAAAAACAAGCATCGATTACATTAAAGGTAGTTTATTGAAATAGAATTAATTCCAATTTGTCATTCCGAGCATAGCAAAGAATCTATTCTAACAAGATGATAGATTCCTCGTTCCTCGGAATGACAATATTTTAAAAGATTTAACTTTTGCAGATTTCAATTTTCGGCTACGCTCGAATGACTTACCATTAAGGAGACAAATTTTAAGTTATCCCTAACTTAGTTGTCAAATACCCTACCCATTCTTTTATTAGGAATTCCCATCCATTAATGGCACTAGATTGAGGCAACAAATAGTCCTCAAAACTATAGTTATCCTTTAGAGAATTCGTGGGGTAATAGGTAATATTTTTCAGACCTTGCTTTTCGGCAAGCAATTTAGTTCTAGGTATATGCCAGGCACTCGTGATCACCAAAATCTTAGCGTTAGGCTTATTCAAGCTTTTTAAAATCTTGTTGGCATAAATAAAGTTCTCCTTTGTATTTCTGCTTTCGCTCTCTATGATTATTGCACTGTCAGGAATTTTAATTGCCTTTAAATAAGCTTGGGTGTATAATGCCTCAGGTACATTTTTTTCTAAAAAACTGCCATTTCCTCCACTCATCAAAATCCTATCAATTTTTTCTTGATGATACAGTTTCAAAGTTTGCACTAACCTGTCCCCAGCAAACTGAGCTTTTAATGACTCTTTTTCATTATCATAGTTAGAAAAGCCACCTAAAAGCAAACCAATATCATAATGTTCTAAAGCTGGAGTTTTAGCCTCGTACCAATTTGCTACTTGCCCCAAAATAAACTTATTCGACAGTAGTAAAAATAATATAACAGCACTCATCAATGCCTTCCTTTTGTGCCGTTTATTTTTCGAAAACAAAGCACATAAAGTCAAAACTAAGATCCAAACTAAAGGACGAATAAGGAATAGCAAAAACTTGGAGAGAAAAAATGACACGACTTTTAGTTAATATTAATTTAGACGATCTCTATGTTTATAGATTTCACAACAGATTAATTTCGAAAATTAATCTGATTTTTAATTCAATTTAGCGGCTAGTACACAGGTTTGCTTAAAGCTATCTGTACTTCCCTTAACAGTAAAAATATCTGTCTTAATTACGTACAAACCTACTTTGCAAAGTTGGCCGCCATCATTCAAGCCGTCCCAAGTTACTGTTCCTAGCGTAGACATAGTAATATTTCTAGCTAGCTTACGAACCAATACACCCCTATCCGTGTAAATATTAATCGTTGCCAAATTTCCATTTTCCTTGAATTGATAATCAATTTTCAATAGATCTTCGAAACCATCATTATCTGGAGAAAAGGTCTTATTGGCTACAACAACTGAATTTTTTACGCTAGTATCTTCACCTTGCGAGTTCTTGTAAGTAGGAGTTGCAAAACCAACGGAAGCCGCAGCTGACTGTAAATTACCAGGTTCGTTTGCACTTTTAGTAAAAGAAACACGCTCCAAGGAAACACCTTTTACTTCTTTGAGTAAAGCATGATGCATTTTCTCGGTGTAAGACAGATCGTCGATCAATTCATCGGCTTTCCAAAGTTTAACACTTCCAGCCGAATTGGTGTATGTTGGTAAAGCGGCAACCTGCACCATTTGTTGAGGAAATTTCACATCATACTGTTGCTTAACTGCATCCGGATTTCGTGAAAGTACCCAATATGTTTTTGGACGAATGAATACAGAAGTTGTACTTATTACTTTCTTGTCATTAGCTCCCGTATAACTCGCATTCGAAATCTGTAATTCTTTTAAGTCTAATATCTTATCTGTCAGATTATACACTTCAACAAACTCAGCTCCTCCAGTTCTTTCATTAAAAAGTACTTCGCTGATTAATATCTCCCCAACTTTAATGGCATCAGTAATTAATATCACAGCAGTACTTGCCGCAGGATTTAAAGGAACTCCGTTACAGTTAGACAAATTAGTTACAGTAAGCAAACTTTCTGTACCTACCACAATCGGGTTTGCCAAAACCAACTTTACACTTTGATTAGCTGTGCCATTAAGCGTCACCGACGTAGGCTTTCCGATACCATTATTAATATTATAATTATTCACATCCGTAAGCATCGCTGTAGCAATAGGTTTATCGAAATCTACTTGTATCTCGGTAGTCGATAAAATAGTAGCAGTTATTAATTTCGGTGCTACGTTGTCTACATTAAGAGGATTATATACAGAATTTTGGGTTCCAGGTGTTCCGTTATTTGTACCCGTACTTGCTGTCCAGTTAAATGCGCCACCACACGGTCCAGTAGGATTGATCAGCTCTAATGCATAACCTGTTTTTTTTGCATTATCCCTATACCAAGTATCTACGTAAGACACCGCATCGATAATCGTTGATCCGTCGGGTAAAAATAAAGTAAGATCATCTTTATCATTATTTAAGGTAAGCCAAGGCGATACACCTAAAGTCTTTCCATATGCCTTGTATTGTTCCACATCCGCAACTGCAGTGAGTATCCTGTATGACTTTGGAAATAAGGTATCGGCTGCTAATACAGATGGATTAGTAGCACCTGCATCTTTGTATTTCCAACCTGTGATGATGATATATTTGTCTGTTGTATTATAAAGCTCTATGTATTCCTTATTTAACGTAGCAGTACTAGTAGGCGCCGCCATAATTTCGTTAATTACGATATCTCCTCGTTTGGCTGTATAGGGTTCTACATAAATAAATTGCTTAGCAATTGGAGTGGAGATTGCATTTCCTTTAATATCAGCGACATTGTTAACGGTCAAAGTATATTCACCAGAAGTAAAATCGTTGGCATAAGTAAGATTAACCGTATTACTTGTACTACCCACTACCGCAGTTATAGGACTTCCAGCACCTTTGGATAGTGAATAATTTGAGATCAATTGTGCAGAAACAACATCTACTGGTTCATCAAAAGTAACTTCAACTGTTTTCGTATTTAATGATTTTACTGATGTAATTTTTGGCGGAGCAACGTCTACATAAGCCTCTATTTTAAAATCATCGAACTTAAATAAATTGTATCTCGAAGCTGTATTATACCTACAATAAACCCCGAAATATGAAGTAGAAGAATAGGTATTATCTACAAAAAAACCATCGTGAGTAAAGTTCCTTCCACCTGTAAAATCAGTATAAAAATCCCATCTGCCTAATGCAGTACGCTCTACCCTAACCCTAACTGTAACATTGCTAGCACTACTCCTGGTTTTATCTGGAAGTGTCAATAAAGTGCTGGTGCTAGCCCCATTTTGTCTTACAAAAGAGAAATTTTCTGCGCTGGTACTAGACCCCAGTTGCAAATAATAACCTTGCAATCCTGTAGTCAAAGTTAAATCTTGCTGATTTGAAATTAGATAAATACGCGGATAATTGGTTGTACTAGGGTCGAATGCCAGATTCATATAGAATTCCCAGGCCACATTTCCAGCCAATGAATTAACTGTAGATAAATAAGGCGTATAGGTACCCGTTGCATTCGGTCCATTAGAGGTTAAAACACCGTCTATAACTTGAAAGTAGGTTGTATTCCCCCCCCACGCAGGATTACTTGTAAAGTCACCATCAGTAAAATTGTCATTTAACTGAGCAAAAGTAAGTTTAGTGCATAATAACAGTAATAATAGTAAAGTTTTTCTCATATTTGGGGAATCAACATTTTCAATTTAAATATAGAACAAAAAAACAAAAAAAACATGAAAGTTGCAGTAGTAGGTGCCACAGGACTTGTAGGTACCGTAATGTTAAAAGTATTGGAAGAAAGAAATTTCCCTTTAACCGAGTTAATCCCAGTGGCTTCTGAAAAGAGCGTTGGTAAGTTAATTAAGTTTAAGGGTAAGGAGTATCCAATTGTTAGCATTGATACTGCCATTAGTCTTCGTCCTGAAATTGCTATATTTTCTGCAGGAGGCACAACCTCTTTAGAAACAGCTCCTCGTTTTGCTGAAGTTGGCACAACGGTAATTGATAACTCTTCGGCTTGGAGAATGGATCCTACTAAAAAATTAGTAGTGCCAGAAGTTAATGCACATGTATTAACCAAAGACGATAAAATTATTGCCAACCCTAACTGTTCTACTATTCAAATGGTAGTAGCTTTGCAGCCTTTACACGCAAAATACAAAATCAAACGTGTGGTTGTATCTACTTATCAATCGGTAACTGGTACAGGTGTAAAAGCAGTTGATCAGTTAATGAACGAGCGTAAAGGTATCGACGGGCCAAAAGCTTATCCATATGAAATTGACCTGAACGTATTGCCTCATATCGATGTGTTCACTGAAAATGGTTACACCAAAGAAGAAATGAAAATGGTGAAAGAAACCAATAAAATTATGGGTGATGACAGCATCAGAGTTACAGCAACTACAGTTCGTATCCCTGTAATGGGTGGTCACTCAGAATCGGTAAACGTTGAGTTCGAAAACGATTTTGATTTGGCTGATGTACGTCGTATTTTAGAAGAAGCACCAGGTTTAATCGTTGTTGACGATGTGGCTAACCTAAAATATCCAATGCCAAAAGATGCACACGAAAAAGATGAAGTTTTTGTAGGTCGTTTGCGTAGAGACGAATCTCATGATAAAGCTCTAAATATGTGGATTGTTGCGGATAACTTGCGTAAAGGTGCAGCTACAAACACCGTACAAATTGCTGAATATTTAGTAGAAAACAAGCTTGTTTAAACTAATGTAACAATAATAAAAAAGTGATGTGAATAGCATCACTTTTTTTTCGACTAAACTTTTCGAACAACCAAATTATTATGATAAGAAAAATCATTGCATTAACTATTTTCACTTGCCTACTTAATACGTTAAGCATTTCTGCTCAAGACAGCTTGATCACTATACTAGCAAAAAAGAATCAAACAAGTTTTGCGAAAGATGCGAACGAACTGAAAGGGCTAGGCTGGGATAAAATCATCGAAAAAGCGAAAGGAAGTAGTAATGTATTAATTGGCGAGGATCATTTCACAGACGAAATCCCATTCTTTGTATCAAAAATTGCCGAGCAAATTAAATTTGATAATTTCTTCTGTGAGATTGATCCGTTTACGGCGCATATTTTTGAGCAAAAGATTAAAACTCTTTCAACAGATGCACTGAAAAAATATACAGCTGACTACGGAAATACTTTTTCTTTCTATGCTTTCGAATCAGAATTTAACTTACTTAAACAGCTGGTAAACGGAAAGACTAATATTCGCGGTACAGATCAAATTTTATTAGTGGCCGATCGCTTGATTTGTAATGAGCTAATGCAATCGACAAAAAATAAAAGAGCTAAAGATATCTATGAAAGTATTAGAGATCAATCTAAAGCACATTTTTCTGCTTTCCTAAAAGATCAAAAAAATCCGTTTTATCTACTCACAGAAGATTTTGGGAAGAAAATTGATGAGCTTACTAAGCTAAAATTAAGTAGCGAAGAAAATAAAATAATATCAGCTTTAAAGCTAACTGCTGAAATTTACAAATCTCAAAACCACCACCTACGCATACAGTTGATGAAAAATCAATTAATGGCAGATTACAATAATTGGGCAGGCAAAAAAAATCTTTACAAATATGGCGCAAATCATGCATCTAAAGGTGAAAGCATGCTAGAAATATATGACATTGGTAATTTAGTCAACAACGTTGCCGATAGCCAATTCACCAATTCTTTGCATATTGTTATTGTGGGCAAGTCAGGAATGCAGGCTTCTCCGTTCGAGGGATTTCCAGCATCAAAAATTGATGAAAATGAAGGTTTTTTGAAATCACTAAAACCTTTCTTTAAATTAATAAATGGCAGCGAGTGGCAATGCTTCGATATGGCTCCAATTAGAAAAGCCATCGAAAATGGAAAAATAAAAGTAACCGATGTCAAGTTGTTACGTATTATCAAAGGTTTTGATTTATTGGTAGTTATTCCTGAAGTTACTGCAAGTCAATTTCCAAAATCATAAAATTTGCTTTTATGAGTTATATCTAAAGATACTTTTAAAAAGTCCCTTACACGTTGATGAAAAGAATTCTTTACCTTTTATTATTTGCGCTACCACAAATTGTAAACGCACAAACCACTGCTCAAAAACTAGAAAGAGCATATCAAATATTAGTGAAAGATGAACAAGCGAAATATGCCATTACCTCGCTTTGCGTGCTTGATGCCAATACAGGAAAAGTAATTTTTGCCAATAATGAAAACATTGGTTTAGCTCCGGCATCAACCTTAAAAACCATCACCTCAGCAACGGCTTTCTACAATTTAGGTAAGGATTTCCGTTACGAGACAAAACTCTCTTATACCGGAAAAATTACTCATGAAGGCACTCTACAAGGTGATATTATCATCACAGGTTCTGGCGATCCAACTTTAGGTTCATGGCGTTATGAACAAACCAAAGAAAACAATATCCTTAACCAATGGGTAGCAGCTATCAAAGCTGCCGGCATCAAAAAAATTGAAGGAAGTATCATTAGTGACGACAGCACTTTTGGCACTTCTACCATCCCCACTGGATGGATTTGGCAAGATATTGGTAATTACTACGGTGCCGGCGCAGGATCCATTTGTTGGCGAGAAAACCAGTTCGATGTATATTTAAAAGCTGGTTCAAGTACTGGAAGTAAAGTCGAAATTTTAAAAACTGTTCCTCAAACACCATATGTAAAATTGGTAAACGAATTGACAACAGGCGATAATGGTACTGGCGATAATGCCTATGCATTTTTAGCACCCTACACCAATATTGCCTATTTGAGAGGAACTTGGGGAATGGGCATTAAGAAAACAGGAATTTCATTATCCCTTCCAGACGCTGCCTTTGATGCTGCTTACCGCTTACAAGATACTTTAAAGAGATTGAGTATTGAATGCAGTAAAAACCCTAGTTCTACACGTTTATTAGCATTAGAAAACAAACAAATTGGCGATGAGCGAAATCCTCTAGCAACGATCTTGTCTCCTACCTTAAGTCAGATGGTGTATTGGTTTAATAAGAAAAGTATCAACCTATATGGCGAACAATTGCTAAAAACCATCGCTTATAAACAAGGGAAAGAAGGTAGCACTAAAAATGGTGCAAAAGCAATAATTGATTTTTGGTCTGGCAAAGGCATAGACAAAAATGCATTAAACATGATTGATGGCAGTGGTTTATCGCCAGCTAACAGAATTACAACCATGGCAATGGCATCTGTACTATTTCAGGCCCAAAAAGAAGAGTGGTTTGCAGATTATATTAAGTCATTTCCAGATTATAACGGAATGAGCATTAAAAGCGGTAATATCAATGATGTAACAGCTTACGCAGGCTATTACACTGCCAAAAATGGAAATAAATATGTTGCTGTGATCAATATTAATAACTATAGTGGCTCTAGAATTAGCAGAAAACTTTTTCAAGTTTTAGATGCTTTGAAATAATAATTTGACCACGTTAGACACCTAAGCTCACTTTAGAATATAAAAGGCTAAGGATTTCTAAGATAGTTATTAAAATATTATGAGTTTTTAATATTTTTTAATAATTGATTGCCTAACTCGCCCTTATTTGGTAAATTGCCAATTCACACAACCAAAATATAAAATGAGATTATTCCTATCGTTCCTCCTAGTTTCTTTATCCCTCGGTACCAAGGCCCAGACCGCTATAGCTACAGATGGTATGGTTTTTAATCAAACCACAACCGCAATGCATAGCGAGATCGCCATCATCCCGGAGCCCGTTACCATCACTAAACAAGAAGGTCATTTTATTTTACCTGAAAATATTTTAATACAAACTATTAAACCTGCCGAACTAAAACAGGCAATTGCTTTCTTGCAAGAGCGTTTAAGCATTCCAACAGGATATTTTGTAAGTTCAACTACTGCTGCTTCAAATGCTGCAAATATCAGGTTGATACTAACAGATAAAAATGATGCGGTAATTGGTACAGAAGGTTATCATTTACAAGTTACACCGCAGCAAATTACCATTACAGCTAACAAACCAGCAGGCATTTTTTATGGCGTACAAACGCTGATACAGCTACTGCCAAAAGAAATAGAAGGCAAGGAATTTGTCAATGATGTTAAATGGAAGGTTCCTTGCGTAAATATTACCGATTATCCACGTTTAGGTTGGAGGGGCTTAATGTTCGATGTGGCTAGACACTTCTTCACCAAGGATGAGGTGAAACAGTACATTGATGCCATGGTACGTTACAAATACAATATCCTGCATTTGCACTTAACAGACGATGAAGGTTGGAGAATTGAAATTAAAGGTTATCCAAAACTAACTGAAGTAGGTGCTTGGAATGTGAAACGTGTAGGTACTTTTGGCAACTTCATTCCACCAAAACCCGATGAACCTCGTAATTACGGTGGTTTTTATACACAAGAAGACTTGAAAGAATTGGTAGCTTATGCCAAAGAACGTTTCGTAAATATTTTACCAGAGGTGGATGTTCCCGGTCACAGTTTAGCTGCAATTGCATCTTATCCAGAACTTTCATGCACACCAGAAGCAGTAAATTACAAAGTGCGTAGTGGCGAACGTATCATGGATTGGAGCCGTGGTGCTCCTCCATTAGCGATGGTAGACAATACCCTTTGTCCTGCTAATGAGAAAGTTTATGAGTTTTTGGATACGGTAGTTTCTCAAGTAGCTAAAATCTTCCCTTTCGAATATATGCACATGGGTGGTGATGAAGCTCCACATAATTATTGGGAGAAAAATCCTCAAATATTGGAGTTGATGAAACGTGAAAACCTAAAAACGATGCCACAGGTACAAAGCTATTTCGAACGCAGGTTAGAAAAAATTGTAGCTAAGCACGGCAAACGTTTCATGGCTTGGGACGAGGTTTTAGAAGGTGGCGTATCACAAAGTACAGCAGTAATGAGCTGGAGAGACATGAAATATGGCGTACAAGCTGCAAAAAACAAACACGAGGTGGTAATGAGTCCAACGCAGTACGCCTATCTAGATTATATGCAGGCCGACGAAATTACTGAGCCTAAAGTTTACAAAGGTTTAAGGTTGAGCAAAACCTACGAATTTGACCCTGTACCCGAAGGCGTTGACCCGAAGTATATCAAAGGTGGTCAAGGTAACTTATGGACTGAGCAAGTTTACAACATCCGTCAGGCAGAATACATGACTTGGCCACGTGGTTTTGCACTGGCAGAAAGTGTTTGGAGCCCCAGAGAAAAGAAAAATTGGAAGAACTTTTTTGCACGTACCGAACAGCATTTTGAACGTCTGGATATTGCAGAAACTAAATATGCACCAAGTGTTTACGACCCGATCTTTGTAGTTAAGCGTACAGCGGATGGAAAGCTTTTAGTAACGCTAAGTACCGAAGTCGAAGATTTGGATATCTATTACAGCTTCGACAATTCGTTTCCAGATCATTTTTACCCTAAATACACAGAGCCTTTAGTAGTACCAATAGACGCAAATATGCTCAGGGTAATTACCTATCGAGGTAAAAAACCAATTGGCAGAACAATGAACATGTCAATTGAAGAACTGAACAAAAGAGCACCGATTAAAAAATAAAATGAAAATAGGCACTGACGGAAATACCAAAGTGCCTATTTTCATTAGATCAATTTATAATGTCTAAGAACATCGCAGAGCTTTCCAAAGAAGAAATTGCCAAACTGTTTCCAGTTCGGCTTTCGCAGCACAACACTGGATGGAAAGCGATCTATAAAGTTGAAAAGCAAAGCATTCTAAATACTCTAGGTAGTCGTATATTAAGAATAGAACATTTTGGAAGCACTGCGATACCTAACCTTACGGCAAAAGATACGATAGATATCCTCATAGAAATTGATGAAGAGGACTTCTTAAATAAGCAAATTATTGACAGTCTAAAAAGCTTAGCATACGATTATATCCTCCAGAATGAAGGCGAACACCAGCACATGGTTTTCGTAAAAGGCTACAGTACTACTGGAGAAAAAGGTCAGACTTTCCATATTCACATGGGACCAAAACAGCATCCAATTTGGGATAGAATTTTCTTCCGCGACTATTTAATTGAAAAACCAGAAATTGCTAAAGCCTACGAAGCTTTGAAGTTGAAACTAGCAGAAGAATATAAATATGACAGAGTTGAATATCGAATTGCAAAAACTGATTTTGTAAAGAAGGTTACAGAAGAAGCGAAATTGTATTATCAATCTTAGATAGCAGAAATAAAAAACTTCGTAAGTTTTAAAAACTTACGAAGTTTCAGGTTTCACCAAGTGTTTTTAAATTCTATGTATCCTTTTTCTTCTTATTAAACAAGCCTTTCAGCTTATTTCCTATTTCTGTAGTGGCTTTATCTACCGCCTTTTTCTTTAAAGTATCTACTTGCTCTTTGGCTTTAGCTTCTAATTCGGCTTTCTTCTCAGCTACCACTTGATTAACTACAGCTTTTGCAGCACTGCTTGCAGTTCCATCACCAGCACCGTATTTTAGCTTGATATTCGGTTTCAAGAAAGTACCCAACAAATCAGCATTAATTTTAATGGTTTCACCCATAGATACGTTTGTACCCAACTTGCTATTTAAAGCAGCCATGGCAGTATTAGCAGCTTCATTAGCTTTAGCACCCAACATCGCTCTTGGCACATTCAGAATCAAAGCATAATCCATAGACTGATCAATACCGTTAGAACCTTGAACGTTCATACTTACGCCTTTCACTTTAATATCAAAAGGAGCTACAATCAAACGACCGTTATCAATTCTGAACTTAGTTTTTAAATTATTCACTTCTAGTTTCTTCAACTCAGTTGCGCCTAAAGTATTAGCCAACTTAGTTACAGGCTCAAAACCATCTACCACTGCTTGGATAATATTTGCCAAACCTTCTGCATTAATTGAAGAGTAAATTGGCATCATTTTCTCATCCAAATCAGAATTGAATTTTAAGTTAGTAGAAAAAGTCCCTTTTGCATACTGCGCTATCGGAGCAAGCAATTTCACAGTATTAAAGGCATTAAATGTTTGTTGTATGTCTATTTTCTCCATTCCAAAATCTACATCAACCTTTGGCTTTTTAGGATTGATAGTTGCATAGGAACCATTCATTTTGATCGTTCCACCAACCATATCCAAACCTAAATTCTTAAAGTAAACCGTTCTGTCCTTTACCTGCAAAGCACCTTTGGCATTTTTGATATCATACTTATCGTATTTCAACTGATTAGCCTTTAACGACATGTTGAAATTGATATTCGCTGGCACCTCAAAAACGGTTAATGGCACTTCTTCTTTAGATTTTGTCTCTTCGGGAGCCTTTGGTCCCATCAATTCATTTACGTCAATATAATTCGATGAAAGATTGAAATTACCTTCCAACAATTGGTTTTTCTTGAAAACGTAGTTCAAATAGTTATTTATTGAACCATTGGCAGCAAAATCACTTTTACCTAGCTTCGCCACCAAATTACTTAAAGTAATATTCTTCGGACTGAAAGTCATTTTAGCAGAAGGAATACTCACTGGCATCGGTACATTTTTACCAGCGTAAACAAAGTTGGTCGCCTGCATTTGTCCAGAAGCCTTAAAGTCTTGATACTGGCCTTTATCAATTGATGATTTTCTACCCGCAGCCTGAACATCAGCCAACAATACTCCAGAAATGGTCATATCCTTTAATGGGAAAATGGTAGTCAGTTGCTTCAAATCTAAGTTTCCTTTCAAAGCCATATCCACAAACGGGTCACTCATTGGATTTTTAACCAACAATCTTCCATCTAACGGCGCTTTGCCAAACTCTAGATGAAAAGCAGGGATGTTTACCACGGTATGATCTAAAACCCCATCCGGATTAGCAATATTTGCCTTTACCTGTATGTTGTTAATTGCAGATGGCAACGAAGGATATTTGATTTTCCCATCTACAATGCCCAAATTCAAATTAAAAGTAGGAATAGTTTTTTCGTTATAAGTTCCTTTAACCACGCCATCTACACCAAACTTACCAGTGGCTTCCATGTCCTTAAAATTGGCAGCGTAAATTGCAGGAATTAACGACAAGAAATTTTTCAAATCCGATTGTTGGGCATCAAACTTCAAATCCATTACCATATCGGTTTGGTTGGGCATAGCCAAATATCCTACTGCCGAAAGAACCAATTCGTTCAGCTTAATTTTATTTTCGCCAAACGTAAATTTCATTTGCTTCATATCCATTTCCAACGGTAAGCTAGCATCTAAAACTACACCATTTAAATAAGGAATACCACCATACTTTACCGTCAGCTTTTCAATATCTGATAACGTAGTTAACGTAAAAATATCTTGCGTAAAGTTCCCCGTACCACTGTGGTTTAAGTTTTCAGCCTGCAAAAAGAAATTCAACGAAGCATCGTCATAAGTAATTTTCCCTTTTTCAATCGAATATTTTTCTAAAGCAGCTTTAAAAGCCGTACTTGCAGTATCACTAGGTTTTGCTGTACTATCAGGCTTCATAATATCCCAATTGGCTTTACCACTTTTCAAAACTTTAGCCAAGATAGTTGGCTCCTGTAAGTTGACTGCATTAATTTCATAAGTTTCGCCCTTAATTACACTCATCAAATTTAAATCGAGCTGCAACTGTTTAATGTTGGCTAACGTATCCTGAGCAAAACTATCTATACCAACTACAGATAAATCGTTCAAACGGATTCCCATTTTCGGGAACGAACGAATTAAAGTCAAATCAAATTCCTTAAAATCTACTTTGGCATTTACTTTTTCGTTGATAACCGATTTTACCTTAGCAACAATCTGATCTTTGAAAAGATAAGGCACAGCTGCCGCAGAAATCAATAAAACGGCAAAAACAATAGCGATGGTAATTAAGACTTTCTTCATAGCATATAATTTATAAACAAAAATAGGTTTTTTAGGTGGTTGTTTAGTTTTTTCGGATAATTGGAATTTGATTATTGGTTATTTGTATGCTACCTTATCATTCCGACGTTAGGGGGAATCTAGTAATACAATAGCCCCTTCGCTACGCTCTGAATGACAAAAATGAACATATCTGCTATTCAAGCCTAAACCCGTGCAAAACACTTGCCAACTAAATCCGTCTTACTCAATAACACCTTTGACATTGCTTTCTAATTATTGGTTTAGTTCATTTTAAAATTGGTTACTTTTGAACACTAGAATACAAACATGCAAAAACTACTTTTTATTGTATTGACTGCGTTAACTCTCAATGCAACTGCCCAAACCCAAAAAGACCAATATTTTAAGCTTACTAGAGCTGGCTTTAACGAAAAAAACGCATACGCAACTACAGCTTTTGTGGAGCAGTTTTTCCGTTTGCCAGGCAATAAAGGTTTCGATACCAGTATATATCGCGTAGAAGAAATCTTAAAAAAAGCAGGTTATGTATTGCAAAAAAAGGATGAATTTGAAGCTCCCCTTACCTATCGCATCGAGAAAAGAGCAATTAAGCGTGACGCTTGGGAACCTGTGGACGCGAACATCAGTATTGTGGGCGAAAGTGTACCATTACAGTCGTTCAAAACCAACCGAAACATGATTCCAATCAACTGCATTTCTACTCCTGCAGAAGGAGTTACTGCAGAAGTGATTTTCATAAACAAAGCCAGCAAAGAGGATTTAGCGGGTAAAGATTTAAAAGGGAAAATTGTTTTCGGAGACCTACCTACACAAAGTTTAGTAAGTTTTGCGACCAAAGCTGGGGCTATTGGCGCATTAGGCTTTGCTCTTCCAGATTATAACCAGCCAACCAAACATACTACCTCTATCCAGTTTAGCCCGATGCAAACTAATGCTGGCATTTGGGCTTTGTTTTTATCATATGCTTCCAAAGAAAAATTGAAAGAAGCTTGTGCAAAAGGCAAAGTGGAACTAAAAGTAAATGTCACTACCAAAACCTACCCTGCCGAAGAATTAACTATCGTAGCCAATGTTCGTGGTAGCGTAAAACCTCAAGAACGTTTTGTTTACAGTGCTCACGTACAAGAACCTGGTGCTAATGATAATGCATCAGGTGTAGGAACTTTGGCTGAAATGGCTCGTTTAACAGCACAGTTAGTTAAAAATGGCAAGTTGAAACCTCTACGTAGTTTAACCTTTTTATGGGGCGATGAAATTACTTCTACCAAACGCTACATTGTAGAAGACAATTCTCGTGCAAAAGGAATTCTATGGGGAATGAGTTTAGATATGGTGGGCGAAGACACGGAAAAAACTGGAGGCACTTTCTTATTGGAAAAAATGCCAGATCCGTCTGCTATCTGGACCAGAGGCCAAGACAAGCACTCTGAATGGGGGGCCGGAGATGTAAAAGAGAAAGACTTATTCCCTCACTATTTCAACGATTTTGTATTCGATATTTGTAAAGAGCAGGGCAAATTTGCCAACTGGACAGTTAAGTTTAATCCATTTGAAGGCGGCAGTGATCATACTCCATTTTTACAGAATAAAATACCAGGTTTGTTGATGTGGCATTTTACAGATGTATTTTACCATACAGATAACGATAGGATTGATAAAGTTTCCGCCAAAACCATGAAAAATGTAGGCATTAGCGCATTAACCGCGGCCTATACGCTAATTACAGCCGATGAAAATACAGCTTCTACCACTGTAACTCAAATTAAAGAAGATGCATTAACTCGATTAAAAACCGAGTTTGAGCTAAGTAAATCAGCAATTGCTAATGGCAAATCTGCCAAAGAAGAAAAACATATTATTGAGGTTTGGGGCAAATGGTATGTAGATGCACTAGCCACCATTACCAAATTAGCTGTCGATCCGAAAACCACTCGTATAGGTTCTACGATCAAGGTAGCCACACTCGCTATAGAGCAACAAACCAAAAGCTACATAGAAGCATTAGAAAAGTAATTGGCAACACTTCAAAAATTAGGTAATGCTATAAAAAAGTCATCTTTAGGTAAAAGCAAAGCCTAAGAATATTAGTATCAATTATATTTGCGCCCAAATTAGGATCATCAATTATGTCTATTACCAACGAAACCGAACTGCAAGGAATGCAAAAAGCCAGCGAAGCTGTGGCTTACACACTAAAAGAAATGCGCAACTATGCACAGGTTGGTATGAGTACTAAAGAATTAGACGAATTTGGAGGAAAAATCTTAAAAGACCTAGGCGCAAAATCTGCCCCTTTTCTTACCTATGGTTTCCCTGGGTGGACATGTATCAGTGTAAACAACGAGTTTTGCCATGGTATTCCTTCAGAGCGCAACCTATTGAAAGAAGGTGATCTGATCAATATTGATGTGTCGGCTGAACTGGAGGGCTATTGGTCAGATAACGGCGGTTCTTTCGTGTTAGGTAACGACATCCATTCGCACCAAAAGCTAATTGATGCTTCTAAAGAAATATTGCAGAAAGCCATTAATAATATCAAAGGAGGTGTACGTATCTCGGATATTGGTTCTCTCATAGAAACTGAAGCTAAAAAACGTGGCTACAGGGTAATCAAAAATCTTACCGGACATGGCGTAGGCAGAAGCTTACACGAAGAACCTCATGAGATTGCTAACTATAAAGATCGTTTTAACCTAAACAGATTTAAGAAAAACACTGTCGTTGCCATCGAAACTTTTATATCTACCACATCAAACTATGCTGAAACTTTGGCCGACGGTTGGACAATGGTAGGCGATAAAGGTGGTTTTATGGCTCAACATGAGCATACTATCGTAGTTACAGGTGATAAGCCCATCATCTTAACGGCCAGTAACGAAATTTGGAATTAGTTTACCGACTAGTTTATAATATAAATGTTTGATTACAATTAAATTCTCGCTTCTCAATTTTCATTGAGATAAGCCTCTATTTTATCATCCTTTTGTCAAACTCATACCTTCACTATTGCAATTTAATCAATCGATTGATTAAATTTGCGGCGTCAAAAAATAAATGATGGAAAAAACCGATAAAAAGACCGACATTCTCGTAGCAGCTGAAAAGCTTTTCTGCGAATATGGGTTTGAGGGCACTTCTACCCGCCAAATTGCAGCTGAATCTGGTGCAAACATGGCCATGATCAATTACTATTTTGGAAGTAAAATGGGCGTTTTCAAGGAAATTATGGAAGAACGTGTGATGAGTTTCAAATCGCAGTTGAACCAAATTAAGGAAGAGAATATACCAGCTAGAGAGAAATTATTGAAAGTGATTGACAAATATGCTAGTCGTATTCTGAATAATGCCAGTTTCCATAAAATGATGCACAGAGAGCTTTCACTTTCTCTTCGCCCAGAGGTTTTCGATCAAATCAAATCTGCCATGGGACAAAACCTAATCGTTATCGAAGATATCATTAAAGAAGGAATAGCAAGTGGTGATTTTAAGGATGTAGATATTAGGATGACCATTGTAAGTGTAATGGGAACTATTTCTATGGTGACTACCTCTCCCAACAAAATCGCTCCCGACAGCAATTACGATCTCAACAATGAAAAAGATAGAGCAACCATCAAAAAACGTTTGATTGCCCATCTGCAAGACATGATACTTACGCATTTAACACCCAAAAAATGATACCAATAACCCCTAATTCCCCTAAAGGGGATTTTAATTTCTCAGTAAAACTGAAACTGTTTTTATTGAGTTTGCTTTTCATCCCAGTAGTATTACAGGCTCAAAATGTGAAGCAGTTAAGCCTTCAAGAAGCGGTAGATTTAGGCATTGCCAATAGCAAGAACCTAAAATTATCTCAACAAAAAATAGATGAAGCCGTTGCCAAATTTGCTGTGGTTAAGGATAATGCCTTACCAAGTGCAACTGCAAGTTTCATGTATAACCACGCCGAAATCCCTACAAATACCTTGAAAATTGGCGAAGGAAATCCAATACATTTACCTAAAAGAGCAGATGCATTTGTTGGAACTGCTGCAGTACAAGAATTAGTTTACGGCGGTGGAAAGCTGAAATACGCACAGGAATCTACCAAACTTTTAAAGGAGATTGCCGTATTAGATGCCGACAAGAACAAGGAAGAAGTGAGTTACGCGGTGGTAAACGGATATTTCTCTTTATACAAACTGTTGCAAAGCAAAAAAGTGGTGGCGCAAAATCTAGCAGCTATTGCCAAGCAATTAAAACAAGCACAACGTTTTTACGAGCAAGGTTTAGTAACCAAAAATGATGTGCTGAGGTTTCAATTGCAACAAGCGAATGTTTCTTTAACTGATTTGGAGATTGAGAGCAACAGGAAAGTCATCAATTATAACCTAGATATACTTTTGGGTTTGGCCGAAAACACGGATATCGAAATTAAGGATGCCGATGCTGCATTGCCACAATTAACTACTTTCTCTGATTATTTAAGCACTGCTTTAACCACTAGACAAGAGTTACAACAGTTTAGCTTGCAACATAAAGCAGCTGATTACAACATCAAAACCATTAAAGCTAACACATTACCAACTGTGGGTTTAGGTGCAAACTTGTACTACATTAATCCGAGTGGCAATTTTATTCCTAGCAACCAACAATTTGTAATGCCAATAACTTTAGGCGCTACGGTTTCTTGGAACATCGGTTCGTTATGGACTAACAAAAACAAAGTAGCCGAAGCTAAAGTACAGCAGCTAGAAATAGATACGCAGAAAGACATCTTAACTGATAACGTAAAAACAGAGTTGAACAGAAACTATCAAAACTATCAGCTGGCGGTACAAAAGATTAATGTACTAGAAACTTCTATTGCGCAAGCCACAGAAAACGATCGGTTATTAGAATCGAAATATCAAAATAACATTGCCTCTGCAACCGACAGGATAGACGCAGAAACACTATTGTACCAAGCTAAAATTAACTTGGAATTGGCAAAAGCCGAAGCCAAGCTAGCTTATTACACTTTATTAAAATCAACAGGAAAAATATCACAATATAACTAAGCATACCCCATGACAAAGCCCGCAAAAAAGAAAAATAAAGTAATTCCTATCATATTAGGCGTACTCATTTTAATAGGTGCCATTTTCGGCTTTACCGAATACAACTATTACAGCAAACACGTAGATACCGACGATGCTCAAATTGATGGAGATATCAGTCCGGTAATTGCCAGAGTAAGTGGTTACGTGAAGCACATCAACTTTGAAGAAAATTCTAAAGTAAACCAAGACCAAGTTTTGGTAACGTTGGATGACAGCGACTACAAAATCAAGTTAGAGCAAGCACAAGCAGGACAGGTTGGCGCTAACGCAGGAGTTGGCGTTTCTCAAGCACAAATTGTTGCAACTTCTGCTAACACAGCCACTGCAAAAGCAAACATTGAAGCTGCTAGAGTGAAATTGGATTTAGCGAAAAAAGACTTCGATAGATACGAGAACTTGGTGAAAGATGGTTCAATCACCAGACAAGCATTTGACCAGGCGAAAGCACAAAAGGAAACTGCACAAGCTAGTTACGATGCAGCCGTAGACCAATATCATGCTGCTGTAAAACAAGTGGGCACCACACAATCGCAATTAAGCGTAAGCAATTCTGGTGTTACACAACGTCAAGCCGAAGTAGATTTTGCCAAACTACAGCTTTCTTACACACAAATAAAAGCACCAACTACTGGTACCGTTGGTAAGAAAAGTGTGCAAAAAGGTCAGTTGGTACAAGCTGGACAATCTTTATTTTCAATTGTAAACGATAATAGTATCTACGTAACTGCAAATTTTAAAGAAACACAACTAGAGAAAATCCGTTCTGGACAAAAAGTAAAAATTGACGTAGATGCTTACCCCGACCAAGACATTGAAGGTGAAGTGTACAACTTCTCTCCTATTACAGGTGCAAAAGGCTCGTTGTTACCTCCAGATAACGCTACAGGAAATTTCGTAAAAGTAATTCAACGTGTGCCTGTAAAAATCAAAATCGTTAACAAAGACAAAGCTATACTAGAGAAATTGCGTCCAGGAATGAGCGTAAAAGTATCTGTTGCTATATAACGAGTTGTACGTTATAAGTTTTAAGTTATAGGTCTGGATGGCTATTCTAGCAATGTTTAATCAGTTAGTTAGAAACTAGTCTCAAATCTAAATACTCATATCTAAGTACTAAATAATGGCCGAAGTAGGTTTAAAAAAATGGATAATCACGATTACGGTAATCACAGCTGCTTTATTGGAGCTCATTGATACCACCATTGTAAACGTAGCATTACCACAAATACAAGGTAACTTGGGTGCTACGCTAGAAGATGTAGCCTGGTTATCTACCGGCTACGCTGTAGCCAACGTAATTATTTTACCCATGTCTGGCTGGTTAGGCAGCAGATTTGGACGTAAAAATTACTTCTTATTTTCTATTATACTTTTTACCATTGCCTCATTTTTATGCGGTAATGCCACATCACTCTGGGAACTTGTTGCTTTCCGTATTTTACAAGGTTTAGCAGGTGGTGGATTAATTGCTACTGCACAAGCCATCTTGATTGAAACTTGGCCTCGTGAAGATGTAGGTATTGCTACTGCTCTATTTGGATTAGGTGCTGTAGTTGGACCAACTGTTGGCCCTACCATTGGTGGTTACATCTTGGAAATTACCAATTGGCCTTGGATTTTTTACGTAAACATTCCCGTAGGAATTCTCGCCGCCTACCTCACCTATACTTTCGTCAGGGAAACACCAAAAGACGGCAAGGGTATGCCTGTAGACTGGATCGGAATTGCCTTACTAGCTACTGCAGTAGGTAGTTTACAAACTTTGTTAGAAAAAGGCGAAAGCGAAGATTGGTTTTCTACACCATACATTACGGTGTTGGCAGTAACCTCTGTTTTTGGCTTATTGTTATTCATTTGGCGCCAATTATCTACCGACTATCCTATCGTGAATTTCAAAATCATGAGGCATAGAAGTTTCTCCATCGGGATGATTACTTCCTTTGTATTAGGTTTTGGTTTATACGGTTCTGTGTTTGTGTTCCCTATTTTCTGTCAAACATTGCTAGGTTTCTCGCCATTGCAAACTGGGGAAGTTTTCATTGCTGGTGGACTTTGTACTATTGCCATGATGCCATTCATTGGTATTATGCTTAAAAAAGGCGTACCAGCTCAATTTATGGCTACAGGTGGAATGTTACTGTTTTTCATCTTCTGTCACATGCTAAGCAAGTCTACACTTTCTTCGGGCACCGAACAATTTTTCTGGCCTTTGGTAATCCGTGGATTTGGTATGGCATTATTGTTTGTACCATTAACCACACTGGCCATGCAAGATTTAAAAGGTGCAGAAATTGGTCAAGGTTCCGGTTTAAATAATATGATGCGCCAGTTAGGTGGTTCATTCGGTATCGCAGCGCTAACCACATTGATACACGTTCGCCAAGGTTTCCACCGTAGCAATTTACTCACTAATATCAACGAATATAATCCTGCATTTACTGAGCGTTTAAATGGCTTAATGCAAAATTTCATAGCTAAAGGTTCTTCGTTTTTAGATGCTAAATTAATGGCCATGAAAGCTATTGAAGGTGCAGTAATCAAACAAAGTTTATTACTTACCTATAGCGATGCTTACTGGGTTGCAGGTGGCGTAATGCTTTGTTCAATACCGCTTCTATACTTACAGAAATTCAAAAAGAATACCAACATCCCTGTAGATGTACATTAATACTCCTACACACAATAACAATGAGGTCAGTGATTTTTTTTCACTGGCCTTTTTTATTTAGGAAGCAGCAAGCATTTTAAGTCTTTATGTTGGAAAATCACAAATAAAATTATTTTTTTGAAAGCAGAGATACTGCTGCTTCGGTTTAGCCAGTCCCACTTTTCGCTTAATCTTTTTGCTAAACCTCTGTCATCCTGAACCTGTCGAAGGATATTTCACCGCTTACAAATGCTTCGACTACCTATTCCGATTTTATTGGAAAGCTCAGCACGACAGCTAACATTAGGAACTGGAAAACAAAAGTATATTGCTTCAATCGGATTTTAATTACGAAAGCCTGTTCAAAAACTTCCTTACCCTAGCCATACTGCCCAAAACTAATTCACTATCTTAGCCTCAAATACGTAGAACAATGAATTTTCACACCCGTAAATGGATTAAGCCCGAAGATTTAAATCCAAATGGTAGTCTTTTTGGAGGTAGCTTGTTAAAATGGATAGACGAAGAAGCTGCAATTTATGCCATGTGCCAATTAGAAGCACCAAGAGTGGTAACCAAACTTATTTCAGAAATCAATTTTGTATCTTCTGGAAAGTTGGGTGATATTGTAGAAATGGGGATGACTGCGGCAGAATTTGGGAGAACGTCCATCACACTTAAATGTGAAGTGCGAAACAAAATCACTAAAAAAGCAATCTTAACTATTGATAGAATGGTATTCGTAAATGTAAATGAACGTAATGAACCTATTCCTCACGGCAAAACCAAAATTAGGAAGATGGATGAAAAGCTAGAGAATATGGGTTAGTTAGCTACCTGTCATTCTGAACGCAGTGAAGAATCTATAGCAAATGGTAAAACAGATTCCTCGTCGCTACGCTTCCATCGGAATGACAAGTTGCAAAAAGAAAACTGCTTAACCTTTCACCATCTCTATATCCTCCAACAATACTTTAGCTTCTAAATCAAAAGAGTTAATTATTAGTTTAGACTGGTGATAAAAGACATTTCTTTCTTCCAGTTTACCGATGATAAAAGCCAACAATTGTTCATCGTCCATTCCTTTTAATAGCGGACGTTTCTCTCTATTATGTAAACGAGAAACCAATTGCGACGGTGTCATTTCCAAATAAACAGTGATGCCGTTTTCATTCATCCAATCCATATTATCGAAATAACAAGGCAAACCACCACCTGTCGCTACTACACAAGTTTCAGGATAGTCGAAAGATTTAAGCATTTCATTTTCTAACTGACGAAAAGCTGCTTCTCCATTGGCTTCAAAATAATCAGCTATACTTATGCCTTGTTGCTCTACAATTACTGCATCAATATCAATTACTGGGCATTCCAACAAATTAGCTAACTGTTTTGCTTTGGTACTTTTACCGCAGCCCATAAATCCTACTAGGAAAATTTTCATTATTTAGGTTAATTGTTTAAATCGGTTATTTAGATTCCTCCTACCGTCGGAATGACAGAATGTTAATTTATATCAAACCTTGTCTCTTCAACATGATATAATCTGTAATTGGTGGCGCGTAGCCCGCTTGCTTCAGCATTTTAGCCAGCTGACCTCTGTGGTAAGTGCCATGATTACAAACATGCATCAAAATTTCTTCTATCGTATTTTTAAAATTATTGCCGGAAGAATTACCGTAACTCACTTCATCAGTAAGCGCTTTTGTAGCAAAAATATCTTCCAACAAGTTCATATTGTCTTGATAAACCGATCCGAAATCTTCTGGTTTAAATACTTCCCAAACAGCATAATTAGGCTTTTCATTTAAAATTCGCTTTGCCCAAATATGTTGTGCACTTAGCACATGACTAAGTAATGTATTAGCTTCGGGTATGGAAAAACCCGTCTTGGCTAAAGCTTCGATAATAATTTCATCTGCTTTTTTAGTGTATTTTAAAAATTCGCCGAGGTTCATATCATTTATATCTTACGCTTTCCTACACTCAAATCAATTAATCAATTTAAACGATTAACCATTCTTAAGCTAACTTCACTCTCGGATCTACCCAAGCATAAAGCAAATCTACCAAGATATTTACCACCACAAAAACAAAGGCAATAAATAAAATCGATCCCATTACTACCGGAAAATCTGACATCTCCAAGGCGTAAACTGTGGTACGTCCCAATCCATTATAGCCAAAAATATACTCTACAAAGAATGAACCTGCCAATAGCGAAGCAAACCATCCAGAAATGGCGGTAATTACTGGATTTAAAGCATTTTTCAAGGCATGTTTATAGATAATCGTTTTACGGGATAAGCCTTTAGCTCTTGCCGTACGGATGTAATCTTGCGACAACACATCTAACATTGCGCTTCGGGTTAATTGTACAATAATTGCCAACGGCCGAAGTCCCAAAGTAATCATAGGTAACCACAAATTCCTTAAGGTCATTACCTCTCCTTCAAAGGGATCGTAACTATACAAACTACCACTCATGTTTAAACCAGTATAATCTGCCAATACAAACCCAAAAAACCAAGCAATAATAATTCCCGCAAAGAAAGCGGGTGCCGAAATACCTAAAATAGCGAACATATTAGCCGCTTTATCAATCCAAGTACCTTTATAAACAGCAGAAAGCACCCCTAAAAATACGCCGATAATTGTTGCAAAAATCATTGCAGTTAATGCTAAAACGAAAGTATTAGGCACCGTTTCTGATAAAATGGTAGTCACATCACGTTTAGTTTGGTAAGAACGACGCAGGTAAGGTTTCTTTATTACCCAAGCATTGTCACCTACTTCAAACAGCTTCAAATAACCGTATTTCTCTTGGTTTTCTGGTGTACTTTGATGAACACTTATTGGAGATAAATCATTCACATATAGAAAGAACTGCAGAGGTTTCGACTTGTCCAACCCAAATTCTTTACGCACTGCCTCTAAAGACTGTACGTCAGAACGTTGACCCATTGTCATTCTGGCCGGATCACCAGGCAGGATATTGAATAGCACAAAAACTACGGCAACCACACCAGCCATTACAGCCAATCCGTACAATAATTTCCTAAGTGCATAAATACCCATTATTTAGCAAAATATTTTTCAGTTAACTGATCAAAAGAAGGCAATGAATGATAGTGCCATTTATCTACAATTGTACCGTTTTTTAGCAATAAAATCCCTGGATTGGCTCGTACCATACTTTTTAGCGGAACAGCATCTGCATAAAACACTTCCATAAATAGCTTCAAACGTTTACTAAACCTATCCGCATCTTGTGCAGAGTTAGATGTTAGCAATACCGTACGAATATTAAATTGCTCAGCGGCATTTAACGCTAAGGCATTCGTTGCTGCAATCGCTTTTTCGTTGGTCTCGTTTAAGTTGTAGGCCACTACCACCAAACTGTAATAAGGATTTTCTGTGATCTCTTTGGTATAATCGGTACCAGAGGCATCGGTAATCATCAAATCTTTAATTTTTACATCGTAACCTTTTTTGATTAATTCACGGGATGGCGAACCAACTACTTCCCAATTTTCGTCTTTCCAAACCTCTTTGCTCATGTAATCCTTATCACTCATCGTTTGGGTTTCCCCTGTCTTTTTGTTTTTCAAATCATACATGATGAGGTATTCGTCAACTGGTGCACCTTCTGGAATTCTCATATTCTCAGGAATATTAGATCCCACTTTGTAAGGAAGAAAATCTATGATTGGCAGATAATTGTAAGTAAAAACACCAAAAAGCAAAGAGGCTGCAAAAACCAATGCAAACAAACCGTTTTGCAGCTTAGCTTTTTCTGTAATTGGCTGAATTAATTCTCTATTGATATAGATATAAACGATTAACAGCAACAACACTATGTCCTTACTAAAAGACTGCCAAGGTGTTAGCGGAATAGCATCACCAAAACAACCACAAGAAGTAACTACCTTAAATGCTGCCGAAACAAAAGTTAAAAAGGTAAAGAAGATAATAGTGGCTAAGAGCCCTTTTACTACTAAATTTTTAAAAATGCCAAATAGTAAAAGCGCACCGAATACAATCTCGAGTACACAAAGTAGCACAGCGATACCAGTTGCCCAACCATTTAAGAAATTGATATGGAAAACCTCAAAATACTCTTGTAGCTTATAACCAAAACCCAATGGATCATTGGCCTTAATTAATCCTGAGAAAATGAACAGGATACCTACAAACCATTTAGAAAACTGAAAAAGCACATTTTTCATAGTTAAATCTCTAATTTAATCTTTCCGACCATTGAAGCCCTGTAGGCAATTCAACATCGGAAAACTCTATATGTATTACTCTTCTTTTTTGTCCGTTGGTTGTTCTGCTCGAACTATGAAGAATTAAAGGTTTCATCAACATTACCCCTCCTTTTCTTACCGTACAAATTGCCTCACGCTCTACTTTCCAATTGATAGTTTCGGGACGATAGATATTTTTCAAATGCGATTGAGGAATGACTTTCAAAGCTCCATTATTTTCATCCGTATTATCCAAATGAATTCTAATGGTAAAATTCCTCTTCAGAATATCAAGCGGCGGCTGAACAGCAAATTGTCCTTGCTTTACAGTCCACGGTCCATAACCCTCAAGCCCTGCTTTTTTATCTACGGAGATAGTTAGATCCTGATGATAACTCACATACCAGTTAGATTTTTCTGGCTTATCAAAATAAATACTCTTTACTACAAAAAAGCTTTCACCAAAAAATTCTGCTATTAAATCCCTAAGCTTATGATTAAAAACAACTTTTCTTATTTCGGGCACTTCATTTAAAAATTGCCTAATTGCAAATAAGTCTTCAGATTTTCTGAACGTCTCCCTATCACTATCTTTCGCAGCAATAAGCGCTAACATTTGCGCTACTTCCTGTTCTGAATATATACCATTTACAATTGAAAAACCAACTTCATCCAGCGCTATCTTTGGCGATAAAACCTGTCTATTCACTAAAGAATTTGAACTTTGGACTTTCAACTTTTTACTTTTTAAGCTACTCCCAATTTAATCAGCGCAAAAACAGCATAATTCAACATATCTTGATAATTAGCTTTGATACCTTCAGAAGCTACCGTTAGGCCATCATTATCCTCAATCTGTTTTACCCTTAATATTTTCATCAAGATCAAATCTGTTAACGAACTGATTCGCATATCACGCCAAGCTTCACCGTAATCGTGGTTTTTAGCCAACATCAAATCTTTAGTTTCCTGTACACGCTCATCATAATAAGCTTCTGTAACATCAACAGTTAATTCATTCGGTTCATCTTCTCCCAGCTCCAGTTGTAAGATAGCCATCACACAATAGTTAATAATTCCTATATATTCAGAAGTAATATCCTCTCCTACCTTCGAAACTTTTTTTTCTTCTAAAGTTCTAATGCGTTGCGCTTTGATAAAGATTTGGTCGGTGATAGAAGCTGGACGTAAAATACGCCAAGCAGTACCGTAATCTTTTGTTTTTTTAATAAAAAGCGATTTACAAACCGCTATAACCTGATCGTATTCTAAAGATGTATTTGCTGCCAAAACAATTAAAATATTTAATATTTAGCCAATAAAACGGCTATTTTTGTTTTTTGTTAACTGATGGCTAAAGATACATTTTTAAACCGAAAACATACGCTAAACTGCAAAGGCAAATTGATCGATATCAGCAAACCTTCAGTAATGGCAATCTTAAATATCACCCCAGATTCTTTTTATCACAAAAGCCGAGTGAGCAGTATCGACGAAGCCCTGAGAAAATCAGAAAAGTTTATCGAGGCTGGCGCAAAGTTTATCGATGTAGGAGCTTATTCTTCTCGTCCTGGGGCTACCGATGTAACAGAAGCAGAAGAAATTGAGCGGTTAGTCCCAATTATCCACGCCATCAACAAAGCTTTTCCAACAGTTCTAATTTCCATTGATACTTTTAGAGCAAAAGCTGCCGAAGAAAGTATCGGGGCCGGCGCACATATCATTAACGATATTGCCGCAGGAAATTTGGATGAGAAAATGTTCGAAACCGTAGCAAAATTACAGGTTCCCTATATCATGATGCATATGAAGGGCACACCGCAGAACATGCAAAACGATCCAAGCTATGAAAATGTGACCAAAGAAGTTTTCAGTTATTTCAGTGAGAAAATCAAAACACTAACAGCTCTTGGAGTTAAAGACATCATCTTAGACCCAGGCTTCGGTTTCGCCAAAACACTCGACCATAACTACCAACTTCTAAAAGACATGCAACTATTGAATTTCTTCGAACTACCTATCTTGGTTGGCTTCTCTAGAAAATCAATGATTACCAGAGCCCTAAATATCAAAACTGACGAAGCCTTAAACGGAACAACTATACTTAACACCACTGCCCTACTTAAAGGTGCCAACATTTTAAGAGTACATGATGTAAAAGAAGCAGTAGAATGTGTGGAATTGGTTAATCGGGTAAACGGTTAACTATTGAACTGGTTGATTGTTTAAATCGGTTAACTGTTGAACTGGTTAATCGCCAATTTGTTAAATTGCAAATGCAAACAGTTAACCAAATCAACAGTTCGAACAATTAACCAACACTTAAAATGCATACCTACTCTTTTGAAAAACTAGAAACTTGGCAAAAAGCCAGATCATTTAGAAAGGAAATTTATATCCTCACAAAAAAATTCCCAAATGAAGAAATATTTGGTTTAACTAGTCAAATCAAACGTTCCGCAAGCAGTATTGCAGATTGTTTAGCGGAGGGCTCTGCTAGAGTCACACCTAAAGACAAAGCTCATTTCATAACTATGTCTTATTCAAGTGCAATTGAAACAGTTAACCACATTATTGGCGCATTTGATTTAGAATTTATTACGGCGGAAGAATACGAATATTTTAGATTGAAGTTAGATGAAATCGCTAATAAATTAAATGCATTGAAAAACTCGATACTTAAGAACAACTAAACAATTATTTAGTTAAACAGTTAACCAAATCACCAATTTAAACAATTAAACTATAATGTCTATCTTGTACACCAATGAAGAGCCTTGATTTCGATTTCTTAAATATTACATGGATTGATGCCATTGATGTCGCCCTAGTTGCCATTCTAATTTATTATATCTACAGCCTAATCCGCAATACACTAGCTGTAAACCTAGTACTGGGAATGATAATTATCGTATTAGTGTACTACATTGTGAAGGGCCTACACATGGAATTGCTGGAAGCCATCATCAATAAGTTCATGAGTGTAGGAATTTTAGCCATGGTAATTATATTTCAACCCGAAATAAGACGCTTTCTACTACACATCGGAAAAACAACCTTTTTACAAAAAAACAAAGCCTGGTGGGGATACCTTTTCGGTAATAAGAGTGCAGAACAAGACAATCTTTTACGTATCAAACCAATTATAGATGCCTGTAAAAGCATGAAAAAGTCTCGCACAGGTGCCTTAATGGTTTTTGTAAAGTATTATGATGATGAGTTTTTCACCAACAGTTGCGAACTAATTGACAGTAAAATATCTAAGCGTTTATTAGAAAGTATCTTCCAAAAACATAGCCCCTTACACGACGGTGCGGTGGTAATTTCTGAAAATAAAATCAAAAGTGCGAGCTGTATTCTCCCATTAACTGACAACAACAAACTTCCTGCCCAATTTGGTTTAAGGCACAGAGCTGGAATTGGTGTTTCTGAAGCTACCGATGCTGTTGCGGTCATTATTTCTGAAGAAACCGGAGAAATCGCCTACGCTAAGCAAGGTCGTGTACGTATGAACGTATCTTTCGGAGAACTAGAGAAATTACTGAACAAGGATTTTTAATTGATTGAATCTTGTAAAGTTGGAAGGTTGTAATGTTACTTAGTTGCATTTACAATCAGCATAGCTTTTCTCTCCCTTTTGGGGAGAGATGCCGAAGGCAGAGAAGGCTCAACAAACTTTTTCTTCTTAATCTGCATCAATTTTCTATTTTTGGGCTGAGTTAAAATTTAATATGAATAATTGGTTCAATAAAAATGGCATTCATTTAGCCATTCTAGCAGCGTTCGTTGTTATCTGTTTCGTTTATTTCAGTCCAGTTTTGCAAGGTAAAGCACCTGCACAAAGTGATGTGATCCAGTCTAAAGCCATGCAAAAAGAAATCATGGAATATAAAGACAAGGATGGCAAAGGACCACTTTGGACTAATCAAATGTTCGGTGGTATGCCCGCTTATCAAATTTGGGTTGAATATGCTTACAACGGCGCAACTTACGGTATTGCCTTAATCACAAGAGTGCTACCTAATCCTATAGGTACGGTATTATTGTTATTAATAGGCGCCTATTTCTTATTTATTACATTAAAAGTAAATCCGTGGCTAGCAGCAGCAGGTGCCATAGCCTTTGCGTTTACTACTTATAATTTCGTATTAATTGCTACCGGACACAGCAATAAAGCCTTAGCAATTGGCTTTTTTGCACCAATTATTGCAAGCATTTTAATGACTTTGCGGGGCAGATACCTACTAGGTGCAAGCTTAACCGCACTGTTTTTAGCGTTAGAGATTAGAGCTAACCACGTTCAAATGACCTATTACCTTGCACTTTCATTGTTAATTTTAGTAGGAATAGAACTTTATCAGGCATATAAAAACAAAACACTTCCTGCATTTGGAAAAGCAATTGGCTTTTTAGGCGGAGCTGTAGCTATTGCTGTAATGATTAATGCCAGCTTATTATGGACAACTGCTGAATATGCTGCAGAAACCAATCGTGGCAAATCTAATTTGACCGCAACAGATGCTGGAAATAAAGAAAAAGCAGGTATGAGCAAAGATTATGCTTATGCATGGAGCCAAGGTGTGGGAGAGAGTTTCACCTTCTTAATACCTAATTTGTACGGTGGTGCTACCGGAATTGATGAGCTGGTAAAACCAGAAAGCAATTTATATAAAGCCGTTGCCGCTGATTTTTCTGGCGGTGATCCCGGACAAACCACTCAAATTATTCAGCAATTGGCACAAGGTTTTAACTTACAAGAATACTGGGGCGAAAAACCTGGTACTTCTGGAGGATATTACTTTGGTGCTATTGTATGTTTCTTATACATCTTTGGTTTATTTATAGTTCGTAGTAGAATAAAATGGTGGATTTTAGCAACTACTATCTTGTTCATGTTACTTTCTTTTGGTAAAAACTTCCCACTAGTATCCGACTTATTCTATGATTACTTTCCTCTTTACAATAAGTTTAGAGCAGTAGAATCTATCCTAGCAGTAGTGGGTTTAATGGTTCCTATCTTAGCTTTCTTAGCTTTAAAAGAAGCACAAGAAGGAAATATCGAACAAAAACAGTTGATAAAGAAATTGACTTGGTCCGCAGGTATAACTGGCGGTTTTGCACTAATTGTTGCTCTTGTGCCTACTTTATTTTTCAGTTTTAAAACCAACAACCATGCTGAAATTGTACAAGCCTTAACTCAAGCCTTACAAAACAATGCTTCAGCTGCTCAAAAACTAACCAATGCCTTAGTTGAAGACCGTGCGGCTATCGCCCGTGCTGATGCTTTCCGAGCGTTCTTATTTATTGTGATTGGCTATGCTATTGTTTGGGCTTTCATTACCAAAAAACTAAACACGCAATTAGCGTTTGGTTTGTTAGCATTCGCTGTTTTAATTGACATGTGGCAAGTAGACAGAAAGTATCTGAACAACAAAAACTTCGAAAGCAAATCTACATTAGCAAATTATTTCCAGCCTAGAGATGTAGATACTTTTATTTCTAGCGATAAAGATCCTAACTTCCGTGTTTACGACCAAAGTATCAATACTTTTAATGATGCAAGCACTTCTAACTTCCACAAAACTGTTGGTGGTTACCACGCAGCTAAGCTGAAGAGATATGACGAGTTAATTCAACATCAGTTCTCAAAAAGTGTAAACCAAGACGTATTGGATATGTTGAATACGCGATATTTCATCACTCAAGATCCTCAAAATGGCTCTTATAAAATGAACAGAAACGCTACAGCTTTGGGCAATGCATGGATTGTTAAGGGCGTACAATTTGTTAAAAACGCTGATGAAGAAATGAAGGCCATTAGCAGTTTCGATCCTAAACAAGAAGCTATCATTGATGAGCAGTACAAAAAACTATTAGATACTACCCGTCTTGGTGCAGATCCTACTGCTTTCATTAAAATGGAAAAATATCATCCAGATCACGTTGAATATAGCTACAGTGCCCCACGTGATGTCATTGCTGTATTCTCTGAGGTATATTATGATAAAGGCTGGAATATGTACATTGACAATGAGCAAAAACCTTATTTCAGGGCCGATTACGTATTAAGAGCTGCCCAATTGCCAGCAGGCAACCACAAAGTAGAATTTAAGTTTGAGCCTAAATCTTATTACACAGGTGAGAAAATTTCTTTAGCCGGAACAA
The DNA here is from genome assembly GCA_029959615.1 of Flavobacteriaceae bacterium PS02338. GTDB lineage: Bacteria > Bacteroidota > Bacteroidia > Sphingobacteriales > Sphingobacteriaceae > Pedobacter. Next base: position 126,615 of record JASCOD010000005.1, read on the forward strand.
TCCTATTAGTGCTTTGCCTAGGTTTCGCGGGTTATACCGAAACTAAAAAGAAAAAAGCTGCATAAATTTTTAAAGGAGCTAATTCATATAAGCCCTCCGATTTTATCGGAGGGCTTTTTTATGTCCCTTACCATTCAATTCTTGCCAACAAACAAGATTATTTTAGCATTTCGGCAGCCTTGTTACATTATTTTCTAATAGCGTTTTAATCTACAAATCACGTTTTTGTAAAATACCACACTTTCAACCGATAACGCTCCCAAATACACGCTCAGTTAACTTGCCGATTTTATATTTGTCGGTAAATGATTGCCTTTTTTAGACATAGATTTACGATTTACTTCCTAAGCTCATTTTTGCTTTTAGGTTTTTTCCTGAAAGCAAATAGCTTTTTTGGCTGCAAGTGGTCCAATCTGGTTTGTGAGCTAGAAGAGAAACAACCCTTGGAAGATGAAAAAGGTTCAAAAGAAGATAAATCAGGAAGAACGATAAAAAAGACTTGGGACTTTTCTTCGCCCAGTCCTTATCCTCCTTATGCTAAAGAGCCCATCATTAACGAAGCGCACAACCGTGTGTACTTATTGGCAATCATCACAGCACCTCTCATTGCTATTTTAAGTGAGCCTCCCGAGCTAGGTTAATCCCCCTGCAGCATCTTTACAAGATTACAGTTCACAGATTAATCACATTTACTTTATAAATCATGGATAATAAACATGATGCACCATTAAGACCTTGGAAGCGTTTGGTCGCAATCCTACATTTTGAACGTGCATCTATCAATTATATTCTTTTTTACGCCATCTTAATTGGCTTAATTGGTCTAACCCTACCCTTAGGCACAACAGCCATTTTCAATTTGCTAAGCAATGGTTCTATGTACAGCTCTACCTACATATTAATTGGGGTTGTACTAGCTGGAATTATTTTGGGTGGATTGCTATTAATTGGCCAACTGACCTTGGTAGAATTGGTAGAGCAGAAAATATTTGCACGTACTTCGCTAGAGTTTGCCTATAGGCTGCCTCGAATTAAAAAACCAGCGTTGGAGGGCGAATATCCGCCCGAACTGATTAACCGCTTTTTCGGTATTCTAACCATACAAAAGGGACTGACCAAATTGGTAGTAGAAATCATAGCTGCAGCCATATTGATAGTCTTTAGCGCTATTTTATTATCTTTTTACCATCCCGTTTATTTGGCGTTCGGCATCTTCATTGTACTGGTGCTACCTTTTATCATCGGACTTTACTTTAAGGAAGCAGTAAAAACTAGTATCAAGGAATCTACCTATAAATTCGAAGTAGTGGCTTATTTGGAAGAGATTGCCGCCAACCTAGACGATTTTAGGGGCAACAAAGCCAAAATGAAAGAGGCGATGAAAACTACTGATGAAATTACATCTAACTACCTAAAATCTCGAACCAGCCATTTCAAAGTGCTACGCAAACTGTTTGCCAGCTCCATTCTTATTAGAGCGGTATTGATGGGCGCACTATTGTTGATGGGCTCATATTTCGTAATTGAACGCCAAATGACTTTCGGACAATTTGTAGCTGCAGAAGTAATTGTAGTGCAAATTAGCTACGCCGTTGAAAAAATCATGACCAGTATGAATACCATCTTTGACATGATTACCAGTGCAGAAAAACTAGCTGTAGTGACCGACTTAGACCTTTTTGACGGAGAGGAGGCTAAACATGGCTAATCGTCGCGAAGTAAATCATCAACAACATTGGGAAAACTTGGCAGAACATTCCAATGCCTCGTTAATTCCAATCAGCAAGATGCTGCTATTAAAGCGCATTATACTTTTCATGTTCATTCTTTTCTTCATCATCTTATTTCTTCCGTGGCGACAAACCATTCCAGGGAAAGGTACGGTTACCGCATTAAGCCCACAAGATCGCCCACAAACGGTACAAAACCAAATTGGCGGACGCATAGAACGCTGGTACGTGAGCGAAGGACAAGAAGTAAAAAAGGGAGATACCATTTTGTTAATTTCAGAGATTAGCCAATCCTATTTTGACCCAGAGCTTTCGCTACGTTTACAAGAGCAGTTAAGTGCAAAAAAAGGAAGCGAGGAAGCTGCAAAGCAGAAAATGCGTGCTACCAACACACAAATTGAAGCACTCAACCGTGGATTGAATTTCCAATTGATTGCTGCTGAAAACAAAGTAAAGCAAAGCCGAAATTATGTTAAAAGCGATAGTGCCGATTTAGTTGCGGTAAAGCAGTTTTACAAAGTGAGTCAAGCCCGATTAGAACGCTACGAACAAGGTTACAAAGATGGTTTGTTTTCCCTAACGGATATCGAAACTCGTAGAATGAACTTTCAGAATGACAATGCCAAGCTCATTGCGCAAGAAAACAAGCTGACCATCGCCAAGCAAACCTTGCTCAATGCAGAAATTGAGCTAGATAATATTCGGGCTAAATATCAGGAATCCTTAGCTAAAGCCCAATCAGATATGGGTTCTGCTTTATCGGGGCAAGCTTCGGCACAAGGTGATATTGCTAAACTCCGCAACGAAATTGCCAATATCGATTTTAGGCAAGGCTTGTATGTCGTTAGAGCTCCGCAAGATGGTTATGTCATTAAAACGATGAAAGCTGGTATTGGCGAAAACATCAAAGAAGGTGAATCTGTAGCTACGTTACAACCCAAAAACCCACTGGTTGCGGCAGAAATTTACGTAAACGCCATGGATGTTCCTTTGATACACGACCGCAGCGAGGTGCGACTACAGTTCGAAGGATGGCCTTCGGTTCAATTCTCCGGATGGCCTTCGGTTGCCGTAGGTACTTTTGCCGGCAGAGTATTTTCGATAGATAGAATGGCAAGTGCTAACGGCACTTACCGCGTGTTAATCAAACAAATGCAGCCAACACCAACAGACGATGAACCTTGGCCAATCCAGCTCCGTCAAGGCTCGGGAGTTTACGGTAGGGTAATCCTCAATTCAGTGCCAGTATGGTACGAAATATGGCGACAATTAAACGGCTTCCCGCCAAGCTTAGAGAAGGAACCAAAAGACGAGGGAAGTAAAGGAAAATAGGAAATCATGAAACAACTATTCTTATTCGTTTTCTGCCTGTTCGTTGCAAAAAACAGCTATGCACAAAGAGATACTACCAACGTTTTTTCAATTGAGGATTTACAGGAAATCGTTTTCCAAAATCATCCAATTATGAAGCAGGCTGCTTTATTGAGCGAAGCTGCTAGGGCAAATGTAATGCAATCTTTAGGTTATTTCGACCCTGCTTTAAAAGCTGGATTTGATAGAAAAGTGTTCGGCAAGTCGGAATATTATAACCGTTGGGCAAGCGAATTAAAAGTGCCATTGTGGTTAGCTGGTGCAGATTTAAAACTGGGCTACGATAGAAATGTGGGAGATTATACTAACCCCGAAACACATACTTCTACGGCAGGTTTAACTGGCATCGGCATTAGTATTCCACTAGGACAAGGCTTACTGATTGATTCGAGACGTAATACCTTAAGACAGGCCAAAGTGATGGTTAAATATGCTGAAGCTGAGCGTGTAAAACACATCAATACGACTTGGTTTGCTATTGTGAAAGATTACTGGGATTGGCATTTCGCTTACAAGCAATTTTTGTTGATTAGCGAAGGAGTTCAACTAGCTCAAACTCGTTTCAAAGCCATTGCGCAACAAACCATTTTAGGAGACAAAGCCAGTATTGATTCGGTTGAGGCAGCGATTACGGTTCAGGACCGTTTAATCCAATTTGAAAAGATGAAAGTAGATTTGATGAACGCTCGTCTTACACTTTCCAATCATTTGTGGAACAATCAAGCGCAACCTTTAGAACTGCCCGAAACCGCTCGTCCGCCACAAGACGCACAGCTAAAAGAACAACCAAAGCAGCAATTACTAGACACTTTACTAAGCCATGCGAACAGTCTTCATCCTGACTTAATTAAGCTGCAAACGAAGGATGAGCAGCTAGCCATAGAACGTTCGTACCGAGCCGAATTGTTAAAACCCAAATTGAATGTTGGTGCCTCGCTCCTTTCGATGAGGAGAGATTTTAACAGTAACATTCCCAATCATTACGATTTTAATATGGGTAATTACAAGTTGGGTCTAGAGTTCGTTTTTCCATTATTTCTGAGAGCAGAGCGAGGAAAACTCAAGGAAGTGAAAATTAAGCAACTGGAGTTACAATACGATATCCAACAAACTAACCGAGAAATTAGGAACTCAGTTATTGCGAGCTACAATCATTTGGATGCCTATAGTCAGCAATTGGCTGTACAGGTAAAAAGCATAGCTAATCAGGAAATACTTTTAAGAGGAGAAAACGCTAAGTTTAGCTTGGGAGAAAGCACCCTGTTTCTGATCAACACCCGCGAATCTAAACTCATTGATATGAAAATTAAACGTGAGGAAATGATTATCGGTTATGAAAAGAAACTTGCAGAATTGTATTACAAAGCGGGAACGAGAATGTAATTAAGTCGACTAAGCCTGCTTTAATTATCAGCCAAGATAAAACTGATGCTGAACTAAATTCAGCATGACAAACCGCCTATATACCGTCACCCTGACCACGCAGTAGCTGCGAAGCAAACTGAGCCATTGGCGAACTCACCAAAGGTAATTTATTTCAGGGTCAGTTTTGCTATTTCTTTAAGAAATTTATAATAGTCAATTGAAAGTAGAAAACTAATTTCCTAAGCCCATTCTAATGAGCTATTACTCGCTTTTAGCTATTTTGCAACATTAGCTTTTAAATATGGATATCAATCAGATTAGAAAAGACACGCAGGGCTGCGCCAATAAAATCTTCTTAAATAGTGCTGGTGCATCACTGATGCCTAAAACGGTAGTAGAAAAAACCATCAATTATTTAAAAGAGGAAGAACAGTTTGGAGGTTATTTTGTAGCCAATAAGCAAGCCGAACAAGTAAATCAGTTCTATATTGAAGCCGCAAAAATGCTTAACTGCAAAGCGGAAAACATAGCCTTCGCCAATAGCAATACCGATGCCTACACCAAAGTGTTATCTAGCATTCCATTTAAAAGTGGCGATTGTATTATTACCACCGACGACGATTATATTTCCAACCAAATTGCCTTTATTTCCCTCAAAAAGAGGCTAAATGTAGAAATTTATCGGGTTAAAAACCTAAGCAATCACGAAATTGACTTAGAAGATTTAGAAAGTCTGATTAAACAACATCAACCTAAATTAGTAGCGGTAACTCATATTCCAACTAACTCCGGATTAATACAAGACGTAGAAGCAGTTGGCAAACTTTGCAAGGCAAATGACATTTTGTATTTGGTAGATGCCTGTCAATCGGTTGGGCAATTAGTGGTTGATGTACAAAAAATTGGCTGCGATTTTTTAACAGCAACCGGAAGGAAGTTTTTGAGAGGACCGAGAGGCACTGGCTTTTTATACGTATCAGAGCATGCTTTGGCACAAAACCTTTCCCCTTTATTCATAGATATGAAAGGTGCTCATTGGACTTCCTTTGAGGATTATGAACCCACCCATACAGCAAAAGGATTTGAGTTTTTCGAACAATCATGTGCTTCCATTATTGGTTTTACCGAAGCTATCCGCTATGCCAATGAAATAGGTTTGGCGAACATCCAAAACTACAACCTACAGCTAAGTAGCAAACTTAGAAAGTTGCTAGCAGAAAACCCCAACATTCAGGTATTAGACCAAGGAAACAGATTAGGCAGCATTGTGACTTTTAATCACCACAAATTAGAGCTAACAGAATTACAAAACCTACTTTCCGAAAATCAAATCTATCACTCTGTGAGTTTTAAAGGCAGTGCTTTAATAGATTTCACCAAGAAGAATGTGGATTGGGCAATTCGCTTTTCTCCTCATTATTTTAATACCGCAGAAGAAATTGAAAGCGTAGCTTCCTTATTAGAATAAACCAACATAGTAGTGCCACTTATTCCTTTGTTTTTTGGAAAGAAACGAAGAGAAATCTCAACCAGAAATACTTCCGAAAGAGATCTCTCAAGTACATTTGAAATGATGAAGATTTTTGAAAATCCTCTTAAATTTACTTTTTAAGCACTTTTTTAGTCGCTGTACCATCTCTTCCAGTTAATTGCAAGAAATAAACTCCAGATGGATAATCGATTAACGAAATTTTCTTATTTGTTTCAAGTTGATCAAGCTTAATGTGCTGTAAAATTTGGCCGTTAACGTCTATCAATTTAATAGATGTAAAGTTGCCATTACCAAATAGCACATGAATTGCATCGTCCGTTGGATTGGGGTAAAGTTTAACATCAAAAGGTTGAAGATTGAAGTTTACAGTGCGAATACCCAAATCAGTGGTTTTACCATTACGATCTACCTGTATCAATTGATAGTAGTTAGTTCCTTTTAGCGGTTGATGATCATATAAACTATAACTATTAACGGTGGTTGAGGTTCCTGCTCCTAGTCGTTCCCCCATCTCCTTAAATACTTGCCCATCATTACTACGATAAACTACAAATTTGGCGTTATCCTGTTCTGATGCTGTTTGCCATTGTAACTTGGCTTTATTTCCATCTATTTTTGCGGTATATTCTACCATAGTAACAGGCAACAAGGGTGCATCTCCCTGATATTCGTAGGCACCTAAATCTATTACGCCATTATTGTTGTACTTATACACCCTCTGGTTACCGAACAGATCTGTAGTATTTTCATCTAATCCTGAAAGTAAAGCATTACTACCTGCATTAATTGCCGGAGAAGTTGATTTTAAAGAATAATCACCATTTGTTACATCTGCAAAAACATCGGCTATAGTAATTCCTGTAGCATTGATATTCCCATTAACAGTATTTGTCTTTCCCTCTACCAGCGAGTTTTGATAGTCTTCTTGACCAGAGTTTTTTAAAATACCCCCATAAATAATGGTATTGTGTGCGGTAAATGCCCCACCGTTTAGGTAGATGGCCCCGTTTGCCGAGTTATCGGCAATAGTTACGTTTGTTAAGATGGTAGTGCCTGTGCCACCCCGGTATATTGCACCACCAGCATAGGTAGAAATATTTTTTGTAAAAAGCACATTGGTATAGGTCGGCGACGAATTAACATCTACCGCTCCGCCGCCATTATCTACATTGGTTTTGTTTCCGGTTATTATGCTGTTGCTTACCAAAGGGCTGCTGTCGCTATTGAATATTCCACCACCGGGATTATCCGCATTATTATTCTTTATAACTAGATTTCGCAAGATTGGTGAAGCATACTTATTATAAATACCGCCTCCATTTCCGTTGTGATATCCATTTTTTATAGTAAAACCATCTAAAACTGCTGTATTACTTAAAGGATTTCCTACACTGAAAATATTGGAAATAGTGCGTCCTGCGTTTTGTCCATTTAAAACAGAACCTTCTGCCTCACCTTTATTGGGTAAAATACGGTTATGTGTTAAATTGGTAATGCCATTATCAGGATCAAACCCTCCGTAAATCTCTACACCATTTCTCATTACAAAACTATTACCATTTGTAGGATAATCCCCTTTGGCTACAAAAACTTTTTGCACACCAATCACATCAATAGCAACTTGTAAATTACCTGTAGCATTAGCCCAACTATTCCCACTTCCTGTTCCGGTGGCGGTTGGTTTTACATAAACAATGTGATTGGCATCCGAGAATAGATTGAACTCATATGCTCCTAAATCAATTATTCCGCTGCGACTGAAATTAAATACTCTCGAGTTTCCTGCAAGGTCTAATGTATTGCTTGCTAAACCACTATACAAAGCGTTATTGCCTTTATCAATTACGGGAGCAGTTGCCTTCAAAGTATAATCTCCGGCTGAAAGGTTGACAAAAACATCATTTGCAGTTATACCAGAAGTATTGATATTACCGTTTGACGCATCTGTGTTTCCTAACATGAAAGAATTCGCATAAACAGTTCCGCCGCCATCTAAAACTCCAAAAACAATTGAGTTACTAATACTAGCTGTCGAGCCAAAGCCGTTGTTTATAGCAATTGATATCAACCCATTTGGACGCAAATTGTTAGCAACTGTAACGTTGCGCCAAGTTACAGTGGTATTATTCCCATTTGAATACGCTATACTCAAAACTTCATTATCCACTACTAGCGTATTAATAAATACTGGATTCGATGCAGAATTATAAATCAAAATCCCTCCAAATGAGATATGCTTTTTAATAACAGTATTGGTTATTATAGGATTTGACCCACCTGCGTTATAGATAGCGAGGCCAGTACCTTCCACTGTATTGTTAAAAAAAAGAGCATTGGAAATTATTGGCGAAGAATTATCATCGTTATACATTCCCCCTCCCGAGCCAGTACCTCCCGTAGCAACGTTATCTCTTAAAACTATATTTCTAAGCGTAGGCGATGCCGCATAATTTAGCATGCCTGCACCTTGTTGGTTATTAACATAGCCATTTTTCAGTGTAAAACCATCTAAAATAGCTGTATGATTTAATGGATTTACAGAACTGAAATTATTAAAAATAACCCTTTGTGCATTTTGTCCATCGAGTACCGTTCCACTTATCGTTTCATTGGGTAAAATACGGTTATGGGATAAGTCAGTAATACCGTTATCTGGATCAAACCCTCCATAAATCTCCACGCCATTTCTCATTATAAAACTATTACCATTTGTAGGATAATATCCCTTGGCTACAAACACTTTTTGTGTGCCTGTAGTGTTGATAGCACCTTGCAAATCGGCGGTGGCGTTATCCCAATTATTACCTTTACCAGTTCCAGTAGCGGTTTCTTTTACATAAATAATACCACTGACATCTGGCGTTAGTTGATATTCATATGCTCCCATATCTATTGCCAAACCGTAAAGACGTGAGTTCCCTGCCAAGTCTTTGGTATTGGTAGTTAAGCCAACAAACAAAGCATTATTGCCTGCATTAACAGCTGAAGCATCATGTTTCAGCGAATAATCGCCATTGACTCCATCACTAAAAAGGTTGGCAATTACAACAGGGTCTATGGTTATTAAAGAAGAATTGAGGTTGAGGTTAGCAAGGTTTCCATTAACAGTTCCACAAATCAATGAGTTATTTACTACGATACCTCCTAAAACTAAAATTAACGCTGTACCATTGCCAGCCACAGTGATATTATTTGCGACGGTAGTTCCTCCATTTTGGATGATACCCGCATCATTCGTATTATTAGCAATACAGACATTAGTAAGTGTTGGCGAAGCATTTGTATTGTAAACACCACTGGTGTAATTGCCTGTAATTAGCAAGTTTTTTAATGTGGGCGAAGTATTTGAATTATAAATACTTGCCTCGGTACTGCCCGTTGCATTAATTAAAGCGAAACCATCTAAGACAGCAGTAGCTGTTACGCCATTGCTTACATTCCAGATGATAGGACGTTCATTTTTACCGTTCAAGATAGAACCCTGCGAGTTGACAGCATTGGGCATGATCCTGCGGTGCGTAAGATTGGTGATGTTATTTACAGGATCGAAACCACCGTAGATCTCCACATTATTTTTCATCGTAAAGCTATGTGGCGATGGCACATTATAATTACCAACGGCTACAAATACTTTTTGTGTTCCCGTAGCGTTGATAGCACCTTGCAAATTATTAGTTGCATTTGCCCAAGTATCGCCATTACCAGTTCCGGTAGCTGTTGGTTTAACATACACGATACCATTTGCATCGGGAGTTTGAGCTACTGCATAGTAATTAAAAAGTAGAAAAGATAAAAATAAAAGGAGTAGAGGTTTCTTCATCAGATTCAAAATTGATGGCATGAAAATAGCCACACCTCATCCTAATCAGAATAAATTAGCCGTAACAAAAGCGTAACAACTAGCCATAAAGCCCTTTAAATATAATGTAAGCCCCTATTGTTATCGTTAAAGATTTACACCTTTATACCTTCTACTAAACTTTGAGGAGTATCTTCTAAAGTACCTCCTAATTTTTTGCGTACCCTGTTCCATGTTACCCGAACAGCATCGGGAGAAATACCTAAAGCCTGTGCCATTTCTTTATGAGAAAGTTGCAATTTAGACAGCATGAGATAGCGCAGCTCAGCCTCGGTAATATTGGGAAAGTTTGTTTTTAGAATGGTGATAAAATTTGGAAAGATTTTACCAAAATGTTTTTGAAATCCAAGCCAGTCATCATCTGTCAAAATCTTGGTAGAGCGAAGTTCATCGACAGTATTTTCTAGCAACTTCCTATCTTCAGACTCCGAGCTTTTCAACTTCTGCAATTCATTGCTAAAGCGTTCTGAAATCTTAGTTTGTTCGTTTACCTTATAGATGAATAAATCTATTTCGCTTTGCGCATTTTTAAGCTCGGCCTCTATTTTAAGCTTTGCAATTTCAATAGTTTGTTGTTTTTTCTTTTGTGCAAAATAACCTAGTACAATTAATATGGCTAAACTTATTACAACTACAATTAAAAAATTTCTTTCGTTTATCTTTTTTTGATTCTCCAAATCAAATTCGGCCTTGCTTAATGCGGCATCTTTTAAGCTTATTTTTTGCTGGGCCCTTAGTACTTTCAACGCGTTAAACTTTTCTTGATAAGCTTTAATAGAATTAATGGTTGAATCTAAATATAATCGTGCTAAATTTTCGTTACCACCAGCACCATACCATTTACTTATTATAGGATACAGGTACTGCAACCGATCTGGTTGTTTTGCATTATCGATGCTTTTTTGGGCACTTGATATATAGAACCAAGACCGCTCCATATCTCGTCTATACAAAAAAATATCTGCCAATAAAGTAGCCGCACCAGCAACCGGACCATAATCTTTCAAAGCCAATGAGGTTTTAAAATCATGTTCTAATAAGGGGATGGCTTTATCATACTCCTTAAGATAGTAGTAATTTGCACCTATATTACCCTTGGCCAAATGCACCCAATCTCTTTTTGGTCGAGCAAATTTAGTTTGTACAATCTGATTGAAATAATAATTAGAAAGGTCGTACTTTTTCTCTTTTTGATAGCACAACCCCAAGGTATTTCTGGCTGAGTTAATAAACATGGTATTAAACTCATCTTCAGGAACGTTAATCGCTTTTTTAAAGTATCTGATAGCTTTAGTATAATCTTGAAAGAAATAATAAGCCTCCCCTATTTTAGACATATCTCGTGGCAACTCTGGATAATCTTTGGCAGACACCTTGTCCAATTCCTTCTCCATCAGCAAGTATTGTTCAAAAGCCATTTCGTAATTTTTGAGCTCAAACCAATAATAATCTGCCAATACCCTAATTGCTCTTATTTTAACATGTCGAGTACCTTCACTTTCCGAACTTTCTATTAGTAACTGTAAATCAGAAATATTTTTAGCATTGCGATGTTTTTTAAACTCAATATTGTGATAAACATTAAATAAATCCATCTCCATCTCTAGTTCTTCATCACCATATTTATCAGCAAATTTCTTTATCTCTTGCGTTTTTTTAGCTATAGCCGTCGAATCTTCTAAAGCAATGAGTTGAAGGTAGAGTTTAGAATAGCCCCCTATCTTTTCTGCATAAGGCTTGTGCAATAAATCATCGTATTGCGCTGAAGAAATTAACGGTAAGAGTACAAAAAAGAAAAAGTATAGGAAGCGTTTCAAGGCGTTAACATTTGCATTTTTTTAATTGACCACAATATACAAAAATTCGCTTTTGAGGAATACAATCTACTGTAAATCAAAAAAGGACAGAAGCATAAACTTCTGTCCTTTTTGTTTGTTCCTGTATGCTTAATCCAATTAGCAATATTGCTCAAATGCACCAATTAGGTTTTCAGCAATCATTTGCGCAGGGCGTCCTTCAATCTGATGACGCTCGATGATGTGCACCAATTTTCCATCTTTAAACAATGCCATTGACGGCGAAGATGGAGGAAAAGGCATCATGTATGACCTAGCTCTATCCACAGCATCTTTCTCCATACCTGCAAAAACAGTTACTAATTTATCTGGATGCTTAGCATTAGCAGCAGCTAACTTAGCAGCTGGGCGAGCATTTGCAGCAGCACAACCACAAACAGAATTCACCACTACAAACACGGTTCCTTCTCCTTTAATGGCCGCATCAACCTCTTCAACGGTCTTCAACTCATCAAAACCAACGTTAGTTAACTCAGCACGCATTGGTTCTACTAAATATTCTGGATACATATTCTCAATTATTTCTGACAAAGATAAAACAATGCACATTTACATTCATACAATAGTTCAGTAAATTAACAATAGACTGACCTTAATAAGCATAAATTGATCCTTGTAGTGTTTTTGTGCAGTAGCGTAATAACCACGATTAACCACCTACCAAGTATTTTTAGCAACTCAAACCAACACTATAACATCAGTATGAAAAGAAAAACTCTACTATTAGTTTTTATGCTATTTGGGCAGTTACTTTTTGCCCAAACCAATATCGCTCTCAACAAAAAAATTTCAGCATCAAGTACATTAGGAGGAAGTGTCCCTTCTCTCGCTGTTGATGGCAATGCTGGCACCCGTTGGGAAAGTCCCCACGGACAAAACAACCAAAGTATAGAAATTGACCTTGGTGATGCTTATGATCTTTCTGCCATGAAAATAATATGGGAAGGAGCTTCAGCAAAAGATTATGAAATACATATTTCTGGCAATAATGTCAACTGGACTAAAATAGCGGATAGAACGGAAACTGCTGGAGCTAGAACAGATCAATTTTTATTCGGTATTGAAGCCAAAGAAGCACGATATGTAAGATTGAACCTTCTCACCCGTACAACGGTTTATGGTTTTTCTATTTACGAATGGGAAATTAATGGCACACTAAGTACCGTTACACCTGTAGCAACTAGCATGTCTATACAACCAAAGGAGGTAAACCTATTAGCTACACTACCTACTACTTATAAAATACTATCCATTAACAATAGTTTAATCGATTACAACGACCAATATCTGGTATTTAATCAGTTGGCAACTGCTGCAGGCAAGAATGCTACTTGGACTAAACAAACCCGATTGGGCCAATCGTTAAGATGGCATTACGAAGAAGGTGAAGGCACAACCGCTAATGGTGCTACCGCCAAATTAACTGTACGTTCACAAGCTTGGACCCATATTGTATTACAAGAACAGAGTGATAAACCCTTGACAGATCCCGCTGATTTCCGTGCATCTGTTATCCTCTGGAAGGAATACATCAAAAACTATTGTCCAAATCCAAACGCAAAAATTATTTTAGCCATGAACTGGGCTTACGTGGATGCGGCAGATTTTTCTTCAAACACAAACACGTTATATAGCAATTACATGTCTATCGCGAGAGAATTAGGAGTAAGTGTCTGTCCTATTGGTAAAGCTTACGAAGCAATTAGAGCAACTGATGGAGAGACTGCAAAAAATGCACTTTATACTGATAACAGACATCCTACCCCTTTGGCTACCTATCTCGCATCATGCATGCAATACGCTTCTTTATTTAACCAAACTCCGGTTGGCTTAAGCTATTATCCAAATGCCATTTCTGCCTCAGACGCAAGCCGTATGCAAAACTATGCTTGGAGCAATTATCAAAATCATGACGATGTGGTAAATGATGTAACAGGAACCGTTAGGTTTTCTTACACCTTATCAGATCAGTTCAACAGACCAATGTCGGGAAGTACCACGCTGATTTGGAACGTAAATGCAGGCGGTACGATAAATAGTAATGGTGTATTTACTAAAACTAGCACTAATGAGGCTACGCTAAATGTTACTGCTCAATCTGGATCTTTTAACGATAATGCCGCTATTAAATTAGTAAACGCGATTACCACAGTACCAGCCGAGCAATTTGGCGAAATCACCGCTACCACTAATTACTTGCAAAATTTCGATAGTTTAAACGGAGATGAAGTTGCCACTTTACCAACAGGTTGGAAAATCGAAAAAAGAATAGACGCACCTAGAATATTAGGATCTTATAGTGCTGCTGTAAATAAAACTGAACAAATTGGTGGCAATAGTATTGCAAACAATGCTTCAAATGGCCTTTATAATTTCGGTGCTGGTGTAGCAAATACCGCTACCGACAGAGCTATTGGAGGTATTTCTACTTCGGTTGCCAATGGTACAAGAGGCATAAATATGTACTTAAAAATAAAAAACACGGGTAGCTCCGATATTCAAGCATTAGATATCGCCTATGATGTAGAAAAGTATAGGAAAGGGCTTAATTCAACAGGCTTTATCATCCAGCTCTATTATTCTACAGATGGAGAAAACTGGACTTCCGCTGGAAATAACTTCCTCACAACATTTCTGGCAGACACCGAAACCGCAGGTTACACCACGGCTCCCGGAGATACCAAAAGCATAAGCGCAATATTACCTCAGTCTTTAGTAGCAAATGCCAGTTTGTACTTAGCTTGGAATTATTCTGTTGCTTCAGGTGCAGATGCTGCAGCTGCACAAGCACTAGGAATAGATAATATCGTCATTAAAAACAGTACCAATACAGTAGTAGACTACGCATCAGTAAGCAATACTGGCTACCAACAAAATTTCAACTCCATTGGCAATACAAACACTGCTACTTTACCTTTGGGATGGAAAATAGAAAAACGAACAGACGCCCCTAGAACATTAGGTACTTATAGTACTGCAGTGGCGCAAACTGAACAAATTGGCGGTAATAGCATAGCTAGTAATGCCACTAACGGTTTATATAATTTCGGTGCTGGTGTAGCAGCTACGTCTACAGATAGAGCTATCGGAGGAATATCTACCGGAGTTGCAAATGGTACCAGAGCAATCAACATCTATCTAAAAGTTAAAAATACAGAAGCTACAAACTTCAATAGCATTAATATAACCTACGATGTAGAGAAATATCGTAAAGGAAGCAACGCCGCAGGTTTTAGAATGCAGCTTTATTATTCTACAAATGGAAGTACCTGGACTTCGGCTGGTAGTAATTTCACGACTACTTTTGCTGCAGATGCCCTTACCGAAGGTTATGCTTCTGCACCAGGCGACACCAAAAATGTAAATGCGACTTTAAACTATCCGCTAGCAGCTGGAGAAATATTATACTTAGCTTGGAATTATTCGGTAGTTTCGGGAACAGATGCACAAGCAGCACAAGCTTTAGGCATTGATAATGTGGTCATTCAAAACAACAATGCACTTCCTCTTAATTTTACCGCATTTGATATCAAACTAAGTGGCCTAACCAACAAAGAAGCATTGTTAACTTGGAAAACTGAACAAGAGCTAAACACCAATCATTTCGAAATAGAAAGAAAAAACCATAATACTTTCGAAAAAATTGGAACGATTACGTCTAACAACTCTAATGGCACTCATCTATACTCGTTTAACGATACCAAACCTTTCTTAGGCATTTCATATTACAGAATAAAGCAAGTCGATGTAGATGGAAATTATACATACAGCGAAACTAAATCTATTAAAAATGATGTTTCTAAAATGATCATTTATCCTAACCCAGCTACAAGTCATATCAACATAACTGTTCCTACAAGTTTAGAAGGAGGCAACGTCATCATCTATAGTAGCGTTGGACAGAAGGTTTCATTCAAAAACAACATTTCTTCACAGGAAAAATTAGATATTTCTAGTTTTGGAGCAGGGCTTTATGTAATTGAAATCAACAAGCAAAACCTAAAAGAGACCCTAAAATTCTTGAAACCCTAAAATATGTAGGACGCCCAAAAGCATAACTTTTCTGAGTAAATCTCCTATAAAGTACTTTTTGGGCGTCCTTTTTTTGCTTGCTATAACCATTAGGGCTAAACTATATAGATTGCTTAGTCTTAAATCAAATGCTGCTTGGTTTACATATCATTTTCTGCTTTTTTACGTTAATACATTCAAATTAATAAGAGAACATTGTAACAATGCGTTCTATATATAAAGCTGAAAATCATATATTTGCTTACCAAGCTAAACAAATGAAAAACACTCATGTCAAAAAAGAAGGATAAAACTACTATCATCTTTCTTAACAAAAACCAGCATTATAATAAACCCATCCAAATTAAAACCTATTACATTAGGCATTGGAAAAAATTTGCTGGGGCTTTACTCGCAATAGTCTGCATACTATTGGTTGCCATTATGCAATTAATCAAAAATAGAGCTGAAATGCAGCTAGCGAACGAGAATTTAGCATTGCTTCTGGAAAAGCACAAGCTAGAAACTGTCCAAATGGATACCTCTGCTATCAAAAGACACTATCAATCGATAGACGACAAACTAAAAACCATCAATAAATACCTAAAAGCCAGAGGACTAAAACCAATACCCAAAAGTCAAGGTGGCGAAACAGAAAGTGACTTGGGCTCTACTGAAGAAATTGGTTCTTTCTACGAAGAATATCTTAAGAAAATGATCCGCTTAGTTGGTTTTACACCCATGGGCTATCCGCATAAAGGTCGGATCAGTTCAAATTATGGCCATAGAGAAAATCCATTTACAGGCGAAAATATCGAGAGCCATAAAGGGCTAGACATCAAAGGAAACTATGGTGAAGTAGTGAAGACTACAGCAAGTGGTGTCGTTAAATTTGCTAGTCGTAGAGGCGGGTACGGAAACTGTGTCATCATTAACCATGGCAATGGATTTGAAACTTACTACGGACACCTTTCTAAGATATCTGTAAAGCAGGGACAGCGAGTAATTGCCGGAGATGCCATAGGTAAAATCGGTTCTACAGGCAGATCAACCGGGCCACATTTACATTACGAAGTACATAGAAACGGAAAAATAGTTAACCCTAAATCTTATTTAAGCCTCGAATAGTATGTTCAAAAAAAACAAAGAAGCGAAATCACTTGATTTAAACCAACAAGAAATATCTACCTTAATTGGCTACGGCTACGAAGTTAAAGGAGAAATCACTGGTCCATCTATCATAAGAATTGACGGTAAAGTAACTGGAAACATCACTACCGAAGGAGGATTAGTTTTAGGTGACAAGGGAATTGTTATTGGTGACGTTAAAACCAAATCTGCTATTATTTATGGTTCGGTAAATGGAAATGTCCAAGCCATACAACTTGAGATTAAAAAAACTGGGGTGGTTAATGGCGACATCAAAACCGAAACCTTAGAAATAGAGCTAGGAGCAAAGTACAATGGAAAGTTAGAGATGAAACAGATCATCAAATCTGAAGATAAAGTATGATAACTGGTACAAACGACAAAGCCCCGAAAATTTCGGGGCTTTGTCGTTAGAAAATTTTTCTATTATTGATTTTGCATCTGCAATATCCATTCTTTCATTGCTTCTTGATCTCTAAGCATATCCACACCAAATATAGCAACCACTATAATACACGTGATGATGATGATAGCACTAAATACCAGACCGATAATAGCACAAACTCTACCGGCTTTTAGGTTTTTGTAAGAACCTTCGGTGTACATGCCTGCATTAGCGAAATACAAGGCCATATCTTTTTTACTTAAAATTACAGCAATAATCCCTAAAATAAGGCTGATTATGCCGTAAAAGCAACAACAAGTTACAATTGATAAAATACCCAATACCAAAACGGCTGTTGCATTAGGAAGTGCTTGTTGCATTCCTCCGAAACCAAAACCTCCACCTTGTGGCGGAAAAGGTGCACCTTGATTAAAAGATTGCTGTGACTGTTGATCTGATTGTGGATTTTGAGGTACTTGACCTTCTTGCTCTTCTGACATAGTTTTAGAATATTTGTTGGTGATAAACTTTATAAATATAGTTAATTATTATAATTGCGGTAACGAAAATATACATTAGCTTAAGGGCAAATGCACCATGTTTGAAATCAAATTTAAGGTGAAATAAAAGAAAAATCATTAAGCCAATAAATGGAAGCGTAGCTGGATACAGCTGTATAGAATTTACAACATCACCTTTCAACAAAGCAACAACAGATCGCTGAAAACCACAACCAGGACAATCCAAACCTGTTAGACTTTTAAACGGGCAAGCAAACAGGTGATTTTCAAGCCAGTGAATCACTCCACTACTTTCACCTAATAACATCAAAGTAAATATTGCCAGTAAGCCTTTCATCAGAACGCTAAAATATAAATTACCCGTTAATTTATAAGCGGCGATTTATTAAATTGCAATCAACTAGATTAAATTGAACATGAAACGATTGGTATTAATTGCCCTACCATTATTAGCCTTACAAGCACAGGCTCAAAAGCCAGAAGATACAGAATTTTATAAACCAGTACCGCCAAAGGTTACTCCGGGAAAAACATTTGCTGATGCTCCATCGGATGCCCTTATACTTTTTGACGGCAAAAATTTAGATCAATGGATTTCTGTAAAAGATAAAACCAAACCTGCACCATGGACCGTTGCAGATGGTGCCTTTACCGTTAAAAAGGGAACTGGGAATATAGAAACCAAAAAATCATTTTTAAACTACCAGTTACATTTAGAGTGGAAAATCCCTACCAACATTACCGGGAAAGGGCAAGCTAGAGGCAATAGCGGCTTATTTTTAGCCTCAACGGGCGGTGGCGATGAAGGTTACGAATTACAGATTTTAGACAACTACAACAACAACACTTACGTAAACGGACAAGCAGGTAGCATCTATAAACAATTCATTCCATTAGCCACCGTAAACAAAAAACCTGGCGAGTGGCAAACCTATGATGTGGTATGGACCGCCCCTACTTTTAACACTGATGGCTCATTGAAGTCGCCAGCTAAAGTAACTGTATTTTTTAATGGTGTACTGGTACAAAACAATATCAATCTTACTGGTCCAACAGAATATATCGGCGCTGCTTCCTATAAGAAAGCACATGGAGCTACTCCTATCAAACTACAAGATCACGGAGATCCTAGCGAACCAATTAGTTTCAGAAATATTTGGATCAGGGAGTTGTAGACCAATCTTTGCAGCTTTGTCAAGCTTAATAAACAGTAGAAGATTGACAAAATTTAATTGTTTAAAAAAATAAAAATTTCATAATATGAAATAAATTTCAAATATTAAAACTACCTTTACTAAACCTATGATTATCATTATTAAACGCACGTTATTGGAATTCTCCAAGAAACATGCGACTGCGATAGAGCCATTAAACCAATGGTACTATAAGGCAAAGCATGCAAATTGGAGAAACTTAGCTGATATTAAGAAAGACTTTAACCATGTTGACTACGTTGGAAATGATAGATACGTGTTTAATATCAAAGGTAATGCCTACCGTTTAGTAACAATGATTTTCTTTGACACAAGAACAATTTATATACGTTTTGTAGGTACCCATAATGATTACGATAAAATAGATTGTAAAAATATTTGAAAGATGATCAATAAAATCAGAACAGAGACTCAATATAATGAGGTAATGAAACTCATCGAGACATACCTATCCAAAGCAACCAAAGCGGGAGGTTTTGACCAACTTAGCGAGACTGACAAATTAGCTTTAAATAAACTTAGCCTGTTGGCAGAAGATTACGAAGATAATATTGCAACGATAATGCCCTTGCCAATAACTTTAAAAGCACTTGTAAAGAGCAAAATAGAAGAGATGAATATCAACCAAGCTAAATTAGCTGAAATTTTAGGTTTAGGGACTGCAAAACTTTCTCAGATATTAAATGGTAAACGTCAGCCCGATGTTTCTTTCCTAAAAGCACTTCACTCTAAATTAGGTATTAGCGGAGATTTTTTATTACAAAATGTATAGGAAACATTTATTTCTTATTACCTCACAGATACGATTATCTTTGTGCCCATATTTTAATAAGTACAACTCGTGATCAACGTAAATAATGTTTCTGTCTCTTTCGGTGGGACAACCCTTTTCAGTGATGTTTCTTTCTCTATCAATGAAAACGATAAAATAGCCCTAATGGGCAAAAACGGTGCAGGTAAATCAACTTTGTTGAAAATTATAGCTGGCGCAGGACAACCTACCAGTGGCAATATTTCTGGGCCTAAAGATGCTGTAATTGCTTACTTACCGCAGCATTTATTAACGCAAGACAACTTAACGGTATTTGAAGAAACTTCTAAAGCTTTTGAAGAAGTTTATCAGATGCGTGATGAATTAGAAGAGCTTAATAAGCAACTAGAAACTCGTACCGATTACGAAACCGATGATTACATGAAAGTAATTGAACGAGTTTCGGAGCTCAGCGAGAAATTTTATTCTATCGAAGAAACCAATTACGATGCTGAAGTAGAAAAGGTATTGAAAGGTTTAGGCTTTTTACGCAACGACTTTACCCGTCCAACCTCAGAGTTTTCTGGCGGATGGAGAATGCGTATAGAACTGGCTAAAATCTTGCTTAAAAAACCTGATTTGATTTTACTGGATGAGCCTACCAATCACATGGATATTGAAAGTATCCAATGGTTGGAAGAGTTCTTAATTACTTCGGCAAAAGCGGTAATTGTAATCTCACACGACCGTGCCTTTGTAGATAACATCACCAACCGTACCATCGAGGTAACCATGGGGCGTATCTATGATTATAAAGCGAAATACACCCACTATTTGCAGTTGCGTCAAGAACGTCGTCAGCACCAGTTAAAAGCTTACGAAGAGCAGCAACGTTTTATTGCCGACAACCAAGAATTTATAGACAGGTTTAGGGGTACCTATTCTAAAACATTACAAGTACAATCTCGAGTGAAGATGCTAGAGAAATTGGAAGTGATAGAAATAGATGAAGTAGATACTTCGGCTTTACGCCTAAAGTTCCCTCCTTCTCCACGTTCTGGTCAATACCCAGTAATTGTAGAAGAATTGACCAAAACCTATGGCGACCATGTGGTATTTGAAAAAGCTGCAATGGTAATTGAAAGAGGGGAAAAAGTAGCTTTTGTGGGTAAAAATGGTGAAGGTAAATCGACCATGATCAAAGCCATTATGGGCGAAATTGACTTTGAAGGTTCGTTAAAAGTTGGACACAATGCCAAAATAGGTTACTTCGCTCAAAACCAAGCATCATTATTAGATGAGAGTTTAACGGTTTTCGATACGATCGATCAAATTGCAGTTGGCGATGTGAGGGTAAAAATCAAAGATTTGTTAGGTGCATTTATGTTCAGTGGCGATGATACCACTAAAAAAGTAAAGGTACTATCTGGCGGAGAGAAAACCCGTTTGGCCATGATTAAACTTCTTCTTGAGCCAGTAAACGTACTCATTCTCGATGAGCCGACTAACCACTTGGACATGAAAACCAAAGACATCATCAAAGAAGCCTTACAAGATTTTGATGGCACCTTAATCTTGGTTTCTCACGATAGGGATTTTCTAGATGGACTGGCCAATAAAGTATTTGAATTTGGAAACAAGCGTGTTCGTGAACACTTCGAAGATATCAAAGGTTTCTTGGAGTACAAGAAAATGAATAGTTTAAAGGATATTGAGAAGTAGAAGATTTGATTTCGTTATAGTAAACTAAATGAAAAGCTAACCTAAGCTTCATGAAAAGGCTACTATAATGTATCCAATTATTTAACTCTCATCTCGACCTTGTGGAGAGATCTTTGGATTATATAGCGATGACATCAAAGATTTCTCCACTCGCTACCGATCTAAAATCGGTACAAGTTAAGCTGCGGTCTAAAGAACAAATTTCAGCTCCTTGGAAACCGAACCTGTTTCTTCAAAGCTTGGGCATGATGTTCGTTAATCTGCTGTTTTAACTTTTCAAAATCAAAATCTACATTGGTACCGCAATTTAGCAAATGACAATATAGCGAAGGCTTAATTCCTTCGTAATAATCAATCAGATTTGTGCTCCATAACAATTGGCAGTTGCCTTTTATTTGGGGCACAATTTCGTTGATACCGTTCTTGATATTCATATAATCCACATGGTTACTCTCTATTTTACCCTGCGGATAAAGCAGCAAAACATTGCCCGGTTCACTTAAGAGCTCTGCCGCATAGGCCAGACTTTCCTTTACGGAAGCCGTTCCCGGCGCAACAGAAAAACCTCCAAACTTGGTAATCCATCTATTTTGCTGGATCTGCTTTTCCAACACCATGATATAAACGCCTTTAAAAAGCCCCTTATCATACAATTCTCTTTTAAGCAAATACCCTGCGATAAAGCCATCTAGAAAGCTAAAATGATTACTCATAAAAATATAGGAGCTATTTCTAGCGATCTCTTCCGTTGGATGGACAACAATTTTTCTAAACTTCCTTTTCAATAGCCAGATTAAAGTTTTACCAAAAAACACCAGCAAACTAAAAGGAAGAGGTTTTGCTTTAATGATCATGCTTCGCAAAATAACATTTCCCGGGTTAAACTTTTATTCACTAAATCATGTCCCTGATCAACAATCGCTACTTTGGCCGAAGCAAAATTCTTAATCACTTTAGCAGATAAGTTCGGACTAACGGTTTTATCATCCTTTCCGAAAATGAAATATAAAGGCACATTAAGGGCATTACTTTTTTTCGATAGTGCATCAACATCTATTTTCAAATGGCGTAAATAAGTAAGGTTAGCGTACATATTGAACCGAAGTTGTGGTGTAGCTACTTCTTTCCAAAGTACAGCAGCGCTTTCACTATCCAATACCCTAATCGTTTTAATAAATTGAACTAAATTATGTAAACCATTTTCGCTTAGTGCCAGCTTTTCAAAAAGCAAGTTCCCTAATCTATTATTAGACAAAAAGCTAAGAATTGGTTTTACTTTCAGGAAACTGGGCGCAATGAAAAACGCACGTTCGATGTATTGTGGTATACGATCTAGAAGTGCGGCACCATAAAACGTCCCCATAGAATAGGCCATGACAGAAAATTTTTCAATAGCATGATCGTCACAAAAATCTTTAATGAAAGTAGCTAAAAGATCGGGCTGCAATCCGTATTTGATGTTTTCTAGACTATTGTCGGCTAATTCGGTGTCCTTATGGAAAAACAAATCGAAGCCATAGAAAGTAAATTCACTTCCTAATTCATCGGCTAAGCAATGAAATTGTTTACCATGCATTCCCAAACCGTGAAAACAAAGCACAGTACTAGGTCCCGAGCCAAATTTGTAATAACAAACTTTTGCCAGAGAATGAGCGTAAAAATATTTGGTCAATCTTTAAATCAATGGGTTGATTAATAGTTCGTTTAGTTAGCGCCAAAATTAGGTAAGGAAAAGCAAACAAGCAAATTTTAAGTTGAAGCTCACAAAGTCTCCTGTTCCATTCAAACAGCGCCTACCAAAACAACAAATCATGCTAATTCAAATTTATTTTCTTCGGGAAATGTTCGACTCTTCTTCGAGGTTTCTTCGACTCTTGTTCGGGAAAGCATCGTGTCTGCTTCGGGAAGTGTTCGGGAAAGCTTCGGGAAACCGTCGAGAACTGTTCGCGTTTTTCCCGATGCCGAGACGACCAAGACACGACGCAGGCACGATGCAATTACCTACTAGGGAATAAGCAGAAGTTAAGGATAGGCGATGCGCTTGCGAAGGAAAAGTGTATTCCTATTGACCCCGAGATGTCACGTTTAAAATAAAGACATTAAGAATATCACAATTGGAAATTGCGACTATTTGAGTCCATCGAACTTAATTACAACGGCAACGTCAATAAAATGAGTTGTAAGCTAACCTAAAAGGATGTGTTTTTAAGATAGCTATTAGGGGTAAAACTGATCAATAAATCACAGCATATAATTAAAACAAAAAATGTTTAAATCAAAGATTCAAAAAGCAACTTATCAATGCATACTGTACTAATTTTAGTTATTTTAGCATGATAGTTCAACAAGGATAAGCACTCGAAATTATCAAACTGCTAACTTGCGTTCACTCACAAAAAAACAGCGTATATTTATCCCACCATTTTTTTCTATTTAATCTAAAAACATATGTTTAAATATGTGATATTGCATATTTAAGCTTTCTGCAAAATGAAATTGAAGTTATCGCAATTAGAACAATACTTGTCAAAAGCCGCGTGGATACTTAAAGGGCCTGTAGATGCTTCTGATTTTAAGGTTTACATATTTCCATTACTCTTTTTTAAACGTCTTTCCGATGTTTATGATGAAGAGTACCAGCAAGCACTGGCAGAGTCTAATGGAGATTTGGAATACGCGTCATTACCAGAGTTTCATCGTTTTGAAATACCTGAAGGATGTCACTGGAAAAACGTTAGGGAAACGACAACGAATGTTGGTCTGGCGATAGAACAAGCTTTTCGTGGGATTGAGCAAGCCAACCAAGAATTACTTTATGGTATCTTCGGAGATGCGCAATGGAGTAATAAAAATAAGCTATCTGATAGATTGTTAATTGATTTAGTTGAACATTTTTCTCAATACACTTTATCTAATTCTCTAGTAGATGCGGACATCTTAGGGCAGGCTTACGAATACTTAATTAAGCATTTTGCAGATTTAACTAATAAAAAAGCCGGTGAATTTTATACACCTCGATCTGTTGTTCATTTATTAGGATTGATACTCGACCCACATGAAGGAGAAAGTGTTTATGATCCTGCCTGTGGCACAGGTGGTATGCTTTTAGAGTGTGTTAACCACTTGCAAGAAAGTAACGAAGATTATAGAACATTAACTTTATACGGGCAAGAAAAGAATTTGACATCTAGCTCTATTGCAAGGATGAATATGTTTTTGCATGGCATCGAGGATTTTAATATTGTACGCGGAGATACACTTCGTAATCCCGCATTTTTTGTGGCAGACGGCTTAAAAACATTTGATTGTGTGATTGCTAATCCTCCCTTTTCTTTAGAGGATTGGGGAAGTGAAAATTGGGCTAATGACCCCTATGGAAGAAACGTAGCTGGTGTACCACCAAAAGGTAATGGTGATATGGCTTGGGTGCAACACATGATTAAATCGATGAATAGTACTGGACGTATGACTGTTGTCTTACCACATGGTGCTCTATTTAGAAAAGGAGCCGAAGGTAAAATACGTGAAGAACTATTGAAACAAGATTTGCTTGAAGCGGTAATTGGACTAGGCTCAAATATTTTCTATGGAACTCAATTAGCAGCTTGTGTTATGGTTTTTAAACAAAACAAATCTGCTGAGAACAAAGGAAAAGTATTATTCATAGACGGTTCTGACCAGGTTAGAGTTGGAAGAGCTCAAAATTTCCTAGAACCGCACCACGTAAATCAATTATTTGACTGGTACACTAATTTTAACGATGTAGAAAACTACACTAAAATAGCCAGTATAGAAGATATTGCAGGAAATGACTACAACCTAAATATCCCTTTATACGTTGAAAAAATTATAGAAGACGATTTACCATCGGTTGAAGTTGCTTTGGCAGATTTAAAAATAGCTTGGAAAGAAAGCTTGGAAGCTGAAGAAAAATTCAAAAAAATGCTCAACCAGTTTTTATGATGAACCGCAAAGAAAGAATTATTTATCAAAGTGGGTTGATTGGAGAAAAGCTAAGTTTAACGCTATTAAATAAAGAATTTAATTATGGACCAGGGATTGGTAGAGCTGATAACTACTGCGTAATTAAAGATTGGATTGTTGTATTTGAAATGGAATTTAGCCAACGCCACCCAGAAATGAATGTGATGAAAGTGTGGCCCTATCTTGAAGCTAATCCGGAAAAAAAAATCTTTTTGGTTCAACATCTTATAGATGAGAAATCTGTTTCACCAAATAGAATTAAGTTATGTCATTGGATGGCCAATAAAATCAAAGAACAGTTAAAGGATAGATTTAACTATACCTTAATAATTAATGATTG
This sequence comes from Flavobacteriaceae bacterium PS02338, assembly GCA_029959615.1. Taxonomy (GTDB): domain Bacteria; phylum Bacteroidota; class Bacteroidia; order Sphingobacteriales; family Sphingobacteriaceae; genus Pedobacter. The sequence goes on from JASCOD010000005.1 coordinate 152,365, forward strand.
TAGCGAAGGTTCCTTGACTTCAATAAAAGACCATTTGACTACGCTAGAAATAATTTAATAATGAGTGAATTATAAGATGCTTTCTTTATAAAAAGATTTAGGTAATAAAAATGACAAAAGAAGAATTTGTAGAAAAAATCCGTTTCTATACAAGAAACGCTAAAAACTTGATTGAAGGTAATGGAGGGTATAATATTCACAGGGGGATGGCTCACGTAACTTCCGGATACGTTGAAGATTTATTTGCGCTTTATTTGGCGAAAAAATTAAATAGAATGGATTTACAATATCTTGTTGATAAAGTCACCTCCATCCGCTTTAGCAAAAATGGAAAAGCAACCACATTCAAACCAGATGTTTCTATAATTAATTCAGATAATGTTTTGACACATTATTTTGATTTAAAAACTAATTTAGGCTGGAATAGAGATTTAGCGTTATACCTCAAAAATAAAAACGAATTTATCGATAAGATTAAAGCTAGAAAGGCTTGGATCCATTTTGATAAAGATCATGTACAAGATATCACGATATCTCCTAAGTTAAAGTATAAAATGGTAGTTATTTATGGATGGAACATAAATAAAAATCAAATGGCAGAAAACATCCGATTAGCTAATGAATTTGAAAATATAGAACTTTTCGTTTTGAATAATTTGGATGAAGCAAAATCGCTAGTAATCGACAATCTAAATTTTGAAAGATTACATACTGAAATCTTGAATCTATGCAATTAACTGAAAAATAAATGAACCTTTATTAATAAGTTTCAAAATAGATTAGTAAACAATAAATGACGCAACAACAATTAGAAAAATACCTTTGGGGTGCTGCAAAAGTATTGCGTGGTACTATAGATGCCGGAGATTATAAGCAATACATTTTTCCTCTTCTTTTCTTTAAAAGGATATGCGATGTATATGATGAAGAATTTAAAAAAGCATTAGTAGAAAGCAATGGGGATATGGAATATGCTGCTTTTTCAGAGCACCATCATTTTATCGTGCCGCAAGAGGCGCATTGGAATATAGTAAGGGAGACTACCACAAACGTAGGCGTGGCCATACAAAACGCGATGCGTGAAATTGAAAAGGCAAACCCTGATACGTTACATGGTATTTTTGGTGATGCCAGTTGGACTAATAAAGACAGACTTTCTGATGCTACACTTATTAACTTAATTGAGCATTTCTCACAGCATAAGCTTAATTTAAGTACAGTTGCTGATGATAAATTAGGAAATGCTTATGAATATTTAATTAAGGAATTTGCCGACGATAGCGGACATACCGCTGCTGAGTTTTATACCAACCGGACAGTGGTAAAATTGATGACCATGATCATGGATCCGCAACCTGGCGAAAGTGTGTATGACCCAACTTGTGGCTCAGGCGGATTACTATTGAACTGCGCTTTGCATTTAAGAGATGAAGGTAAAGAATACCGAACTCTAAAGCTTTACGGACAGGAAATAAACTTGATTACTTCGGCAATTGCACGGATGAATATGTTTATGCATGGTATCGAAGAATTTAGTATTGTGCGTGGCGACACCTTGGCGCAACCCGCTTTTTTAGCAAATGATACGCTCAAAAAGTTCAATGTAATTTTAGCCAACCCGCCTTACTCAATTAAAGCCTGGGACCGTAAAGGTTTTGAAAATGACCCTTATGGTAGAAATCTTTGGGGTACACCGCCCCAAGGATGTGCAGACTATGCTTTTCAGCAACATATACAAAAAAGTCTGAATGAAGAAAACGGACGTTCAATATCTCTTTGGCCACATGGCATTTTATTTAGAGACTCAGAAGCTGCTATGCGCAGGAAAATGATTGAAGAGGATTTGGTAGAATGTGTTATTGGCTTAGGTCCAAATTTGTTTTATAACTCCCCAATGGAGGCTTGTTTGTTAATTACTACAACAAATAAAAGCAAGGTACGTAAAGGGAAAATTCTCATCGTGAATGCGGTTAAAGAAGTAAAACAAAAAAAAAGCATAGCCTTTTTAGAGATAAAGCACATTAATAGAATTTATAAAAGCTATTTGGCTTTTGAAGACAAGGAAGGTTTCTCGAAGGTTCTCGATAACGAAACAGTTTTATCAAATAAGGCAAGTTTAAATATTGCACAATATGTAAGTAATGTTGCTCAAAATGATGCTACAATTTCTTTAGACGAAGCTATTAGCACTTGGCAGGAAAGCTCTAAAACACTTAAAAAAAGTATGAGTGAATTATTTGAAGTTTTAAAATAGAATGGAAATGATGTTAGAGAAAATAAACCTCAATAATTTAGATAAATCTAATTGGGTTTCATTTCGGTTTGAAGATATAGCAGCAAAGATCTCCGAAACTGTTGACCCTAATACTACTGCGTTAGAAAAATATATTGGATTAGAGCATATTGACGCTGAAGATATTCATATTAGACGATGCGGTAGACCAAGTGATGTTAGTGGTGGTAAATTAAAATTTTACCCTGGTGACGTAATTTTTGGAAAGAGAAGAGCTTATCAACGTAAAGCGGCAATCGCGGAATTTGAAGGAATTTGTTCTGCACATGCTTTTGTTTTTAGAGCCAATCCTGAGGTTATTGATCCAAAGCTTTTCCCATTCTTTTTACACTCCGACCAATTTATGCATCGTGCTGTAGATATTTCTGTTGGCGGACTTTCACCAACAATTAATTGGGGAGCTTTAAAAGCTCAAGAATTCTTTCTCCCTCCTAAGTCAGAACAAGATCAATTAGTAGAATTGCTTTGGGCAATGAATGAGGTTATTGAAAGAGAAAATAACACATTATGTAAAGCGAAAAATTTTAAAAACTCACTTCAAAAATATTTATTTAATAGAAATAATTTTACCAGAGTAAAATTGAGTGAATATACATCGGTTTTAAGTGGCTATGCATTCCCATCGTCAAAATTTATTGCATTTGGTGCACCAGTTATCAAGATTAAAAATATTACCAATGGAAATATTACTATTGATAGCGATTCAAACCATATTGACGAAAAATATTTTGAGAATATCAGTAAGTACAAAGTTAAAGCAGGGGATATATTGATTGCGATGACTGGTGCAACCCTGGGCAAAACTGGGGTTGTACAAAATGAGTTTGAAGGTGCTTATATAAATCAGCGAGTGGGAAAATTCAAACTAAAGAAACAAATCTATTCCAATTTTTTAAAAGGGATTTTAGATTCGCAAAATTATCTGTTTGAACTAAATAAATATATTGGTGAAGGTGCCCAAGGAAATATAAGTTCTGATGATATATGTAACACTTTAGTGCCTAAGTTGGATGTAATAGAAGTTGAAAAGCATGGAAATACTTTTAAATATGTACTAGAAAATATAACATTAATAAAAGAAAAAATCTCCACCTCACAATCCCTTCAAAAAAGTCTCATAAACCAAATATTTTAATAGATGCACTTTTTTTCTAAAGAAAACAAACAATATTAACCACCTCAAAAATCTAAATAATGCAAGAAACTCAAACACTAATTGTCAACGAAAATGAGGACGTTGATGCAATCATTCGTAAAAACAATTATAAACTTACTGCTGATAAAATTAAACAAATACTGAGCAAAGTATTGAATGACCCATCACAATCTGCTAAGCGTTGGATCTGGGAATTAATGCAAAATGCTAAAGATGTAAAAAATACTTTTGGGCAAGTATCTGTAGAAATTGAAGTTTCCGAAAACGAGTTAATATTTCGACACAATGGAGATCCATTTAAAATGACGAATATTACTGGTTTGATTCAGCAGGTTAGTTCGAAAGACTCTGACAATGCTGATGAGTCCGTAACTGGTAAATTTGGAACTGGATTTATCGCCACACATCTATTAGCTGATATTATTACTGTAAATGGCATAGTAAACCATAAAAATGCACATAGAGATTTCGAGGTTATTTTAGACAGAAGTGGTAGAACTTCGGAAGAACTTCTTCCTAAAATAGAAACTGCTCTAGAAAGAATAAGAACTATAGAAACAAATCCTATTTTCTCCATTAGAAATGATTACGATGTAAAGAGAGCCGAAAACGACTATGATACTACATTTAAGTATGAATTGTTAAATGATGAGAAAAAGAAGGCCGCTAAAGACGGAATTACAGATCTTGAAAACACATTACCATTAACATTAGTAAACGTTCCTAAAATTAAGAGTGTAAAGATTATTGATAAAATTTCCAATAATTCTAGTGAATATAAAAGAGAGGATGTTTCGGATGATGGAAAAATTAGAAAAACAAAAATAGAGCTAAGTAAGGATGATATCCGATGCTTTATAACCTACTATAATCAAGAGCTTTCGCTTTCTGCAGAGGTTAATAATTTTGAAGAATTAAAACTAATAGAAAATTTTGGTAAGGTGCCAAATCTATATCGTGACTTTCCGCTAATCGGTTCTGATAAATTTTATTTCCCTTTTATTTTAAATGGCTTTAAACTTCATCCTACCGAGGATAGAGATGGTATTCCAATTCATAGCGAAAGCGCCCCAGACCATATAGAAAATAGAGAACTAATAGAAAGCGCATTTAGCGCAGCCAAAGAATTTACAAATTATCTAATAGATAGCGGTGCCAAAAATTTGTTCGTCTGTGCTTACTCCAGATTACCTAATGAAAAGTGGCAGTCATTTTCAAAAGATTGGTACCAAAAACTACAAGAAAACTATAGGTCATTTTTGAATGAAAAGGCCCTGATTGAAACCGATGTCGAGGTAGAAAACAAGTCTGTTAATATAGATTTAAATAAAGCTTTCATTCCAAATTATGGCGAAAATGAAGTTGACAAGTTAGCTTTTTACGAAATAGTTAAGTCATTTATTGGTTCTAAATTTTTACCAAAAAGCGAAATCCTAATAAAGTGGATAAAAGCATCTGGTCCAAAAGATGAATTAGAAAGCTGGGGCAGAGCATTAAGATATGCACTTGTAAATTTGTTAACGGAATTGCAAGTGGTGGGTAGCATAAAATGTCTTTCTGAAAAATTAGAAGGAACTCTTGATCCTATTGATTGGCTGAATAACCTTTATGCATTTTTAATAAATTATAAAGAAACAGACTCTTTTAAGGATTATGCAATAATACCAAATCAAGATGGCAATTTTCAAAAGCTTAGCCCAGATAGCTTACATCTCGAAGATACAACCGCAAATATTCCAGATGAATTTCTCGATATTTTAAATGATTTAGGGGATAATTGGAGAGCAAAGCTTATACATAGGGGTATTAATTTGCCTGGTCAAAATATTGAGAAAAAAGGATTAGTATTGGTGTCGCAGAGAATTAATGAGCTTATTAAAGTAGAAGAATTTAGAAAAAGTCCCAACTCATTCAAAATCATTAAAGACATTTTACGCAACACAACTTCTTTTGAGAATATTGATAATTTTAAAAACGAGATATTTTTAAAAGGAAAAGAATTGTTGCATTTTGATGAAGCCCCTCGTATAGTGTCAAATATTAAAGACTTTAGGTTTAAAAACGCACTTGAAATATTTATTGAAACCATTAATCTAAAAATACAGGAGTTAGGGAATATAACCGTATTAGCAGAACAATTAAAAATTGAAAATGATCAGGCCGTAGTGTGGCTTAACAAATATTTAAACAGACTTAAAGGTAATACGGAGTTTGCTGATAAAATTTTATTCGGAAATATTGTACCAAATAGATATGAAAACTTTTGTGCCTTTGAGGATCTTAATAATTTTGGGACTACAGAAGCACCGTTAGACGAGAAACTAATTAAGATTTTGTTAAAGCTTGATGCCTCACAAGACTGGAACAAAGAATTAGTTTTGGATGGCATAGATGTGGGTTGCGTACCTAGAAGTTTTAATGATTTAGGCAGCGCCGTAGATAATGCTATAAGAGAGATTGAAAAAGAAGAGGCTGTTCAAATTGGATTCATCAACCCATACAAAGAGACGATTATTGAATTAATAGAGTGGTGTAATGCTAATGATGAACGAAACTTTTCGCTAAATCATTTTATGCAGCGTAAAAATGATTTATGGGTTAAGTTCTCTATGACTGACAAGATTTTTTCTTTGATTAGGGATAAAGAGGCACTTGCAATGCTAGCTGTAATTCAAGACTCGGGAATTTCAAAGGAACAATTAAATGATTTACTAGAGCTTTTTCCGAATGGTATACCAGATAACGTGATGAAATATGCTAAAGAAGATGCTAGGAAGAAAAAGGAGTTCAGTAACCTACTCGAAGTTGGTTCTAAAGTAGAGAGGTTATTTATTGAAACACTTCAACAATTTGAAGTATCGAGTGAAATCATTCATGCTGGAGGTGGTGCATACGATATACGCGTGCATAATACACATACCAACAAATCATTTTATATAGAAATCAAATCTTGTCGATATCAAAATGTAGATCCTATAAATATTGCAGTTTCTCAAGCAAAGAGAGCTGTTAAAGAATTGGAAAAAGGAAGTTTTGGAATAGTTGTCATTGAACGTTCTTCTAATAACGAGATGGACCAAGATTATATAAGAGCCAATACAAAATACTTGAGAAATCCTGGAAAACATTTGAGTTCAATTGGTGCTAACTTCGACATGATTAAGCAAAGCTCAAATACGGATGATATCGTCGATTTGCGAATGGAAAACGCTGAATTTAAAGGAGCATTAGATTACAAATGGCTTTTGGCAGAGATTGGAGATTGTGGATTTAAGGAACTTATAGATGACATAAATCGCGTTATTGTATAGATTGAAGCACGATAAACAAGTGCGTAAAATGTTTTAATTGAATTAGGAGTGAAATTTATCCTAACAAAATGAATATAAATTAATGGCAAAACGAGAGATATCTGTTTTACAACAATTATATAAGTCAATGTTTCTTTTTTGCCTTAGTGTGTATGAGGTTGACTCCCCTGCAAAATTAAGTTACGAGCAAAAGAAGGAGTTTTTTAACGCAGTTAAAGAAGAATGGAAAATTCTTAAAAAAGAACTAGCGGAGAATGAACGGTTAAGAAAGAAAAAATTAATAAAGACTTCAAATTCTAAGAAAGATGGATACTCAAAAATCAAAATTTCTAGACCTTCTCTACCTTTAATACCGAAAGCAGCATCTACGCAGACATTAATTGATTTCATTGACAATATTACAGAGAAGATATTGTCTAAAGAAAATCCCGAACAAACGGACGACCTAAAAATAAAATACAACCCTAATCAGTTCTTTGATCAGAGTGAATTATACAAGTACCCAGTTGTAAAAATGCCTAAAGAGGGAGTTTATCTAAAACTTCCTAGAATTGGTCGTGCCACAGGTAAAGGTTTCAAGGAGATAGACTTTTATTCCTCAATTCTCACTGCTATCCCGGAGATAGAGGCAAGTATGGATTTACATCTTTCTATTCCTTTTTATAATAGGCCGTATGAACCTGATATTGTACTAATAGATAGAGAAAAGAATTTGTACGTAGACATTGAAATAGATGAGCCGTATGATGGTTATTATCGTTTCCCTACGCATGAATTAGAAAAAGATGATATAAGAGATTTGTTTTTTAATGAAAGTGGTTGGATTGTAATTAGGTTTACAGAACGTCAAGTTCATGAGCAAGAGTCTGAATGTATTACATATATAAAGGATGTACTTAACTCAATTTATAGTTATAGACTAGAAGAAACATCAAATTGTATTTCTGAAGAACAGTGGGATTACCAAAAGGCTATTCGCTGGGAAAGAGAACACTATCGAGAAAAATACTTAGGCATAGAAAAATTTGGAAAGCAAATAGCAACCTCAACACTTGTAGTGGATACTACAGAAGTAGAGGGCATTGAGCAAAATCTAAATAGGACAAAAAAATATCAAACTGAAATACTGCAAGATAATATAGCCTTTGAAGATGAGACGCACAAATATCACCATCCAAAAGATGCTACTGGCAATGCACAGTATATATCGGTAACTACCTTGATAGATAGATTTTTTCCATTTGATTTGGATAGATTTATACAAGGTAAAGCAAAGCGGGATGGGCTAAACGAAGCTGAGGTATTAGAAGAGTTCTTAAGAGTTAGAGATGAGGCAGCAGAAAAGGGCACTTATCTACATGGGCAAATTGAAAATTATTTAAAAGGGAAAGATTATGATGGTAGTGCGAAGGAGCTTAAACTATTTAATAAATTCTACAACGAAATTATTATAAATAAAGGCTTTGAGTTTGTAGAAGCAGAGAAAAGGATTCTACTGGATGATTACAATGTAGCGGGTACTGTTGATGCATTGTTCAAAAAGCCAAATAAAGAAGAATACATTATAGTAGATTGGAAACGAAGCAAAAAGTTGGTGATAGATGGTAATCCAAAAAAATATGGCTACGGTAATGGTCTATCTGAATTATCAAATCTCGATAATTCTAGTTATTATAAATATGCCTTACAACAAAATATCTACAAGTATATCTTAGAAACGAAATATGGTCTTTGCGTCTCATCAATGAATTTAATAGTGCTCCACGAAAATTACGATAATTACTACCGTATCAATCTAGAGACTATGACCAAAGAAGTAAAAGTAATTTTGAACTCAATCAACCATAAAATATAAGTATGTCAGTTTTACGCGATTTTAGAGAAGCAATTGCTGTTCAGCAAAAAAAGGAAGATGAAGCTTTTGATGAGCAAATGAAGTTATCGATTGAAGAACGAGTTGCCAAGGGAAGCACGATGACCAATATCAAAGTGGCTTTTGATTTCTTTGACCATGCACCGAACCAATGGTGTCCTATTTTAGAACACCCTTATAAGTTCATTAGATTAGCTAGAATTTACTGTGAAAATAATATTTCAACCTTCAGAGAGGGTGGTCAGATTCTATTAAGCAATGGTAGTTATGCTTTTAAAATGGAAATTTTGGAAGACTCCGTTAATAACTTTATTATAGCCGCAAACGATTTCGACGTTAAAACTTGTTATATTAACTCTGAGAATTATAATCCAAACAATTGGGAGATTAATTTGGTTAAAACTGACCTTACCCTAAAATTGTTATCTGCTACTGCAGGAAACTTAGAAAATGATAATATTCGCTTAAATAAAATAGAACAATTGCTAGCTGGCACCTTAGAAAATAATTACGGTGCTGATTTTCAATATTCACTATTAAATCAATCTCAAAATGATGCACTAAGAAAGGCCATTCGTTCATCACATTATCACCTAATTCAAGGCCCCCCTGGTACGGGTAAAACAGAAACAATAGCACACATTGCTAAAATTTTAGTTGATGAAGGAAAAAAAGTTTTCGTAACAGCTCCAACACATACTGCTATAAATAATTGTTTAAATGCCATAGCGAATAAAATCAAGGACAATTCGAAAGTAATTAAGATAGGGGAGAAATATCAAGCAGCAGAAATTTTAGGTAATGAATTTATAACGAGGAAAACAAGGCTGCCTAAAGAAACCTTTCATTTCAATGAGGATTTAAGTCAAAGTGGAATCGTTATTGGTGGCACACCTTATTGTTTTTGCTATCCAGCTTCAAAGAGATTAAACAATTGGGAATTTGATGTAGCCTTAATTGACGAAGCTGCGCAAATGAGTATACCACTAGCAGTCTCTGTGATGTCAAAAACGGATAAATTCATATTTGTTGGGGATCACAAACAACTCGACCCTATTATGCCATCAGGTACGGGAATGTCGATGTTTTCTGAGTCAATATTCAGTAGACTGGTGAGATTATATCCTAACAATAAATCGTTATTAAATGTATCTTACAGATTAAACGAGCGATTGATACGTATACCAAACGCATTATTTTATGAAAACGAATTAAGTTCGGATAGTTCATTAAAAGGAAGTCATCAAAACATTCAAAGTAGTAACTATGCATCGGTGATTAATCATCTAGATCCGAAAGTATTGTATCTACATAAAGAATTTGATTCACAGGGGCGATCTCCACATGAAGCAAATATTGTTGCTGAACTGGTAAGTGATTTAGTTTCCGGTGGCGTTGAAGTAAAAAATATCGGGATACTTACACCTTACAGGGCACAGGTTCGTGAAATTAAAAAGGCTCTTAGCAAAGTTATTGACGGAGTTGATAATTACGACACAGATTCTTTATTTGTAGATACTGTGGATCGAATGCAGGGGCAAGAACGTGATTATATTATTTACAGTATGTCTAATTCACATCCTTTAGAATCGAAGAGAAGGCTTGACTTTTTCTATAGCCCAAATCGTCTAAATGTTGCAATTACAAGAGGAATAAAAAAATGTATTGTAATCGCAAATTATAAGGTTTTTGATATTATTGATGAAGAGCTGATAGACTTAGCAGATTTTGATCAATTAAAACCTAGTTTAGATATATTCAAAAAATATTTCGAACTTTCATCAATAGTTGAAGAAGAAGTAGAAGACGATAACTGGTAATTTATTTAAAGATTAATGGCTTTCAACGAACTAAATAGTGTAGAATATTACATTATAAAGCAACTTTCAGGAGTTAACTTAAATACGAACAAATTTCAGGAACCTGAATTAGGCTATGGACTACAATGGCAATATAAATCTCCTGCAGATTTAAATCGTTCGGTAAACGAGGTTTTATTAGAGAGAGAATTAAAAGAAGCTTTAATCCGCTTAAATCCTGAAATTAAAGCTAAGCCTGAGCTTGCTGATGAAGTCATTTATAAACTTAGGGCTATTTTAATTTCTGTAAACCACACAGGCTTAGTAAAAGCGAATGAGGAGTTTTTTAAATGGTTGGGTGGAGAAAAAACGATGCCTTTTGGCGAAAATAACAGACATGTCGCTATCAGAATCTTCGACTTCGAAAACTTAAATCAAAATACATACATCGTTACCAATCAATTTCGCATTCATCACCGCGAGACTAAAATACCTGATATTGTACTATTTATAAACGGCATTCCAGTAGTAGTTGGTGAAGCCAAAACACCAATACGTCCAAGTGTTAGTTGGCTAGATGGCGCCTATGAAATTCACGAGGTATATGAAAACACAGTCCCTCAATTGTTTGTACCAAACATATTGTCTTTCGCTACAGAAGGAAAGTGCTTATACTACGGTGGCATCCGTTGCCCTTTAGATTTTTGGGCACCTTGGCGTTTGGAGGATGAAGAAGATGCTTTGGCTCGTAGATTAGGTCTAGTAGAAATAGGCAAAGAAATGGGGGATTTATTACATCCAGCTCGCCTATTAGACATTTTGCAAAACTTTTCTTTGTTTACCACTAACAAAAAGAAACAGCGCAGTAAGGTAATTCCTCGGTTTCAACAGTACGAAGGTGCTAACAAAATTGTTGACCGTGTAAAAGAAGGACGTGTAAAAAAGGGTCTAATCTGGCATTTCCAAGGCTCAGGTAAGTCCTTGCTAATGGTTTTTGCAGCACAAAAGTTGAGACGAGCTTCAGAATTAAAAAGCCCTACAGTTATCGTATTAGTAGATCGTACAGATTTAGATACTCAGATTTCCGGTACTTTCAATGCATCAGACATTCCTAACGTTGAGGCAACAGAAAGTATTAAGGATTTACAAAGAATGTTGGAGCAAGATACTCGAAAAATCATCATCTCGATGATACACAAGTTTCGAGATGCAAAACCCAACATGAATACCCGCGACAACATCATTGTATTGGTTGATGAAGCACACCGTACTCAAGAAGGAGATTTAGGTAGACAAATGCGAGCCGCTTTACCCAATGCGTTTTTATTTGGTTTAACAGGTACTCCTGTAAATAAAGCTGATAAAAATACTTTTTGGGCTTTTGGTTCTGATAAAGACGAAGGCGGTTATTTATCCCGTTATACTTTTCAAGATTCTATTCGTGACGGTGCTACGCTTCCGCTTCATTTCGAACCTCGCTTAATTGATGTTCATGTAGATAAAGAAACTATTGACCAGCTTTTTGCCGAACTTAAAAAAGAAGCAGCATTAACTGATGAAGAAGCGGACAAGTTGAACAAAAAATCAGCGAAGATGTCGGCCTTTCTAAAATCTCCAGAAAGAATAGCAAAAATAGTAAAAGATATTGCTACACACTTTAAGGATAAAGTTGCACCACACGGGTTTAAAGCGATGATTGTAACACCTGATCGATTCGCATGTACTTTATACAAAGAAGAATTAGATAAATATTTCTCTTCTGATGTTAGCAAAGTAGTCATTTCTACAATCGCCAATGATGAATTAGATTTTAAAGAAAAATGGGGCATTGATAAATCACAACAAGAAAGGATAGTTGATGAATATAATGACCCACTTTCTGATCTACAATTTTTGATTGTTACGGCAAAGCTATTAACGGGTTTTGATTCACCAATTTTGCAAACCATGTACTTAGATAAGTCTATTAAAGACCATACGCTATTACAGGCAATTTGTAGAACGAACAGGTTATTCCCCAATAAAACTTATGGAAGAATAGTAGATTATTTTGGAGTATTTGATGATGCTGCAAAGGCATTAGAGTTCGACGAAACTTCTGTTAAGCAAATCATTACCAATCTATCAGAACTAAGGGAACAGCTACCACAAGCAGTAAAAAATACCTTGAAACATTTTGAAGGAGTAGATAGGTCTCTACAAGGATTTGAAGGTTTGGAAGCTGCACAAAATTCTATTAATACGGTTGAGAAAAAAGACGCCTTCGCTGCTGATTATAAATTTTTAAGTAAACTATGGGAATCTCTTTCTCCGGATAATATTTTAGGGCTATATCAAGCAGATTATAAGTGGCTATCTCAAGTATACGAATCGGTGCGTCCAGCATCAGATAATATTGGTAAATTATTATGGATGACTTTAGGAGCGCAAACCACTAAATTAATTCATGATAATATACACGTAGGTGATATCCATAATTTGGATGAGTTTATATTAGATGCCGATGTAATTGAGGATATTTTTAATAATCCAGACCCTAAAAATGCGAAGAAATTAGAAAAAATCTTAGTTAATAGGTTTAAGAAGCATGAGGGTGAACCAACGTTTAGGAAGCTTAGCGAACTACTTGAGGAGCTGAGAGACCGGGCAGAGAAGGGGTTAATAACTTCAATTGAGTTTGTAAAAGAACTATGTAAAATTGCTAAAGAAACTGTTCAGGCAGAAAAAGAATCGGCCGATAGCTATCAAGAAAAATCGCCTAAAGCGGCATTAACCGAACTGTTCTTAGAGCTAAAGACTGACCAAACCCCCGCTGTAGTTGAACGCATTGTCGCAGATATCGACGCCATTGTAAGAGTAGTTAGTTTTCCAGGGTGGCAAAAAACCACATCAGGAGAACGGGAAGTTCAAAAATCCCTTCGTCAGGCACTGTTAAAATATCAACTACACAAAGACCAAATTTTATTTGATAGAGCTTACAGTTATATTAAGGAATATTATTAATCAAAGGCATGAAATAAATTCTCGTATTAGTCATTATTAGTATTCCTTTAAACATCTTAAATACTCGTAGATACAGTTGTCATGCCAGCATATACCATCAGTTCTTATTTGATGAAAAGCATTTAAAGCTTCTTTAAACAATTATTAAAGACACAGGCGTAGTGAGTGCTCAATTAATGCTCTCCTCTTTCTTAAAGACAGCTATATTGTATGGCACACTTATCCCCGAGATAGAATAAAACATAACTACGCAGTTCAATCGATTAGGATCAAATGTTCAAATTTTATACTTCATATAAATATTTTTATATGTAATAGCTAAGGACATAGCATTAAGAAGTAATGAAATTCTTAAATGCTAAGCTTTTGATATTGGTCAAACTATTGCGTAATTTTGCATCTCCGAAACGTTTATAAGAATATGATTTCGGGCAAATAGTGGGCAAATAATTTTTAAAAACCACATAAATTATTAATTTTCAAACAATTAAATAAATAACATATGTCATCAGTAGAGACAACTTACGTACCTTACAAAGTTAAGGACATTTCACTGGCGGAATGGGGCCGCAAAGAGATCGAATTAGCAGAGGCAGAAATGCCAGGCTTAATGTCATTAAGAAAAGAATTCGGTCCAACACAACCCCTAAAAGGTGCTAGAATTGCAGGATGTTTGCACATGACTATCCAAACTGCAGTTTTAATTGAAACTTTAGTAGAACTAGGTGCAGAAGTTACCTGGTCTTCTTGCAATATCTTCTCTACACAAGATCATGCTGCTGCTGCTATTGCCGCTGCTGGTATTCAGGTTTATGCTTGGAAAGGCCTAAACGAACAAGAATTTGATTGGTGTATTGAGCAAACTTTACACTTCGGTCCAGACCGTCAGCCTTTGAACATGATCTTAGATGACGGTGGTGACTTAACCAATATGGTATTCGATAAATACCCTGAGTTAATTGCTGCAATCAAAGGTTTATCAGAAGAAACTACCACTGGTGTACACCGTTTATACGAGCGTATGAAAAATGGTACTTTGCACTTACCTGCAATCAACGTTAACGATTCAGTAACTAAATCTAAATTCGATAACAAATACGGATGTCGTGAATCATTAGTTGACGCGATCCGTCGTGCTACTGACGTAATGATGGCTGGTAAAGTGGCTGTTGTTGCTGGTTACGGTGATGTGGGTAAAGGTTCTGCAGCTTCATTAAGTTCACAAGGTGTACGTGTTATCGTAACAGAAATTGACCCAATTTGTGCTTTACAAGCGGCAATGGAAGGTTATGAAGTGAAGAAATTTGCTACTGCTGTTAAAGAAGCTGATATCGTGGTAACAACCACTGGTAACCGTGACATCGTTCGTGGCGAGCACTTCAAAACCATGAAAGATAAAGCGATCGTTTGTAACATCGGTCACTTCGATAACGAAATTGACATGGCTTGGTTAAACCAAAACTATGGCAATACTAAAGTAGAGATCAAACCTCAAGTAGATAAATATACAATTGATGGTAAAGATGTAATTATCTTAGCTGAAGGTCGTTTGGTAAACTTAGGTTGTGCAACTGGTCACCCAAGTTTTGTAATGAGTAACTCATTTACTAACCAAACTTTGGCTCAATTAGAGTTGTGGACTAACAGAGATGCTTACGAAAACAAAGTTTACGTTTTACCTAAGCACTTAGACGAAAAAGTAGCTCGTTTACACTTAGAAAAAATCGGTGTAGAGTTAGATGTTCTTGATCCTCACCAAGCAGAATATATTGGTGTAGCAGTAGAAGGTCCATTTAAACCAGAAGCTTACAGATACTAGTTTAAGCTCAAAGCTAATTTTTAGAAACAGCTTGCCCCAACTTTTTCGGGGAAAGCAATCTCAATTACGAGATATAAAAAAGGATGTGCAATTTGTACATCCTTTTTGCGTTTAAGGAGTAAAATTCATTGGGTTTTTAAGCCATTGAGAATAAATTTATTATTCCAAAAAAATGCATACCTTACAACCTAATTCGATTAGAATTTAAAACCGACTACAAACTAAAACCAACAAACTAAATCATGCATTTCTTTGAAAAGATTCTGCAACCTCCTGCCTATGGTTGGAAGGATCAAAATGGCGATTTAATTAAGCCTACAGCCGCTCAAATTCTAGGAGAGTTTTTTAGCCGACTAAATATTTTTAAGGATAAAAAGAATTGGCTTCCCCTGTTAAGCTGGGTTAAAATCCTGTGTTTAATTCCATTTTTCTTTATTTTTTTGATTTATTACTTGGAATGGTGGACGGTTTTAGCTGCCTTTGTTTATAGCATGATTATTATGGGTACGCATGGCACCATTTGGCACCATCGCTATTGTACCCACGGCGCTTATACTTTTAGAAATAAATACTGGCGCTTTTTTACCCAGAATTTAACCATTAATGTTATTCCAGAAGAAATTTATGTGGTTTCTCACCATGTACACCATTCTTTATCAGATAAACCTGGAGATCCTTACAATGCCCAAGCTGGCTTTTTGTATTGTTTTCTGGCAGATGTAAATCATCAACCCATAGCTAAAGACCTTAGCCAAGCTGAGTTTGCTCGTGTACAAAAACTGATGGAGCATACCGGTGTTACCTCTAACACTTATGCACAATATCTCAAATGGGGTTCTTATGTCAATCCTAAATCGGCCATACTTTCTTGGATATTGAATTGGGCTTTTTGGTATGCAGCATTTTATTTAATTGGCGGCCATGCCTTAGCTTGTACCCTATTTGGTGCAGCGGGTTTTTGGGGCATTGGCGTGCGAACTTTTAATTACGAAGGTCATGGAAAAGGAGAGGATAAAAAGAAAGAAGGCACAGACTATAACTTGAAAGATAATTCTATCAATCAGCTTTGGCCTGGCTTTGTAGCTGGCGAATGGCACAATAACCATCATTTGTATCCTAAAAGTGCCAGAAGTGGATTTAAGCCGCACCAAATTGATCTAGCTTGGTATTATATCAAAATGATGCACACTTTTGGAGCAGTAAAGCAATACAAGGATTTTAAGAAGCAATTTTACGCCAATCATTATTCACCTACGGTGTGCGATAAACAACCTCAGCTGGCCGAAAAGCTTACCTAAAACTAGCTCATGCCATTTACGTGTCAGGTTTGATTATAATCGGTAACCTCAAGCATAATTAATTGTTAATTGCAATGTGTCGTTATTATCCAATTAGGGTAACGATACGTTGCAATTATTAGAAGAAGCAAATATTTATTAGCAATTGAGTTATGTCGAAAACAAAAATCAACAACACGGATCTAGAAATCTCCCCTATCAATTTTGGTGGAAATGTATTTGGATGGACATTAGACGAAAAGCAATCCTTTGATATTTTAGATGCTTTTGCTGGAGCTGGCTTTAACTTTATCGATACCGCCGACACCTACGCTTGGTGGGTGAATGGTACAGGTGGACAGTCGGAAACGATCATTGGAAATTGGCTAAAAGCTAGGGGCAACAGAAACGAAATCGTTATTGCCACTAAAGTAGGATCGGAAACTAAAGAACATGGTTTTGATATCAGCAAAAAACATATCCTCAAATCTGTAGATGAATCTTTAAAAAGATTACAGGTTGATTATATTGATTTGTATTACACCCATTTTGATGACCACATAACGCCAGTAGAGGAAACACTTTCTGCTTACGACGAAATCATCAAAGCTGGGAAAGTTAGGTATATTGCTGCGTCTAACGTCTCTCCAGAAAGGCTTAAGGAATCATTTGAATTGGCGGAGCAAAATGGCCTACCCAAATATGTTGCCTTACAGCCTCATTACAATCTAGTAGAACGTAGCAAATACGAAACTGAATATGCTGCACTAGTAGCGCAACATGGTTTATCTGTATTTCCTTATTGGGCCTTGGCAGCTGGTTTTTTAACCGGAAAATACCGCAACGAAACAGATTTCAGCAAAAGTGTAAGAGGTGAAGGTGCAAGCAAATACTTAAACCCAACAGGATTATCTGTGTTGAATGCACTTGATGAAATTTCGGCTAAACACCAAACTAAACCTGCTACCATAGCCTTAGCTTGGTTGTTAGCACAGCCAAACATAACTGCACCCATTGTAAGTGCTACCAACAAAGATCAATTAGCTACACTTACGGAAGCGCCTCAATTAAATTTAGACAAAGAAGATTTGGAGCTACTAGATCAAGCTAGCAAATCATAACTTCCTAAAAAGCGGCTTCAATAATTATTGAAGCCGTTTTTTATTTCTCTGACCACTGCTTAGCTACGATGATCTAACGTGAGTTCGAATAAGAAAGTAGATTTATACGCTACTATCACTGACATTAGGATAAACCATCATTAATTTGCTACTATTTATTGCTTCGGTCGCTTCGCGGACAAACTTTTTTCCTGTAGCTGAAAAAAGTATGCAAAAAAAGCCACGGCTGCGTCTGATGCTATTAAAGTCAGTTGAAGGGCTAATTACAGCTAACCGCATCAGCCAAGGCCGATTTTAGCAAAACGAAGAGGCTTTGCAGAGGCTTGAAATGGTGCATAGATAAAATTCCTTAACCCGAAATCCTCACATTAATCTATTAATGATCGTGTCCGCAAATATGACAACGATACATCAAGCGGTTACTGAAATCAAGCTGTTTTCAAAAATATTTATCCACAATTTACAACTATAAAAAACTCATTTACAGAAAATAAAACAAACGGTTGTAAGCTCTAACTTCTAATCTTTTCGTGATTTTATTAGGTTTGTTTAACACTACTTAAAATACCTATGATGACACGAAAGAAATTTATTACGCTTTCCGTACAAGCTACGGCAATAGCCCTTACCTACAATCTTATTTCCTGTAAAAAAGAAGACACAGCAGATGTACAGGACACCCTCCTAAATAGATTGGAAAACAATAACAAAATCTACATTCTAGGTAGCCGTAAAGAATATAAAGCACCATCAGATCGTGCTTCTAGAATTAACCTTAGTGAAGGTGCTGCAAAATCTATCAAGAAAATAGAACGTGTAATTACCAATAAGGAAATTGTTGGCTATTTATGTTTAAATAAAAGAGTAGCTATTGCAAAGCTGACCAAGCTAAAAACAAAAAAAATAAACAAAGATATATCTCTTATTTACTTTAAAGAAACACAAAGCTTAATGTACACTAAAGAGCAAAAAGCTAACCTATTCTTTATTAAAGAAAATGAAATCAACTATCTAAAACCTTATTATATTTAAGATGGGCTTAGCAATTTATGATAGCTGCACTGGGTGCAGATGGTGCCAAAATGTCTGCCCAACAGATGCCATAACGGTCAAAGACGGCTTTATTGATGGTCAGTATGCAAGTTCCTATATTTATATCAATTATTATTGCATAGAATGTGGTTCTTGCGCTGAAGTTTGCCCCGAAGAGGCTATCATCTATACAGATGACGACATTGCTTTGCCACCACCTCCTAATGAAGGGGGTGGCGGCGGTGGAGACACCTCCAACAACAATCTAAGTATAGACATTGACCTACTTACTAGAATAAACTATCCAATACTTGGAAAGATTGTAGATAATTTATACAACAAGGTGAAAAATGATTCTAAATTATTAGAAGCAATTAAAAAATTCAGCCATCTTGACACAAAACAGGTTCTCGATAACTTGAAGGTGGGAAGCGGACCAAAATTAGTCGTTACTAATAACTTTTCTCCAAATAAAGTAGGTGAATTTAAGAACAACACTATATATATCAATAAAAATCACATAACTCAAACAAGTTATATTTATAAAGATTATTCAACAGCATTAGAATTTTATATTACAGTTGCAATCTTACATGAATTTATTCATTTTGGGGAAAATATGAGCGACATATTTTTGCCGCATAATGGGAATACTGACGATGTAGGATTCCAGTTCGAAAATGATATGTATGGAGGTAGGGTATTTTTTAATCCCGTGACAGGAGCTTTAGAATATGAAAAAATTAAAAAATAAATCAAGAAGCTATAGGATTTTAGGTTTTTGCTTAGTGTTTTGGGTAAGCTGTAATGTAACTGAGGGTAACAGAACTGAAACTTTCGAAAGCTTCTTACATTATTATAAAGCAAATATACTTAAAGAGGAAAAACTGATTATAGCAACGGAGCCAATTAGGGGCAGAAAGTACGATGAAATATGGTATACTCTCAATATTGACAGTTTAAAGAAAAAAGAGTTTGATTCGTTGAATATTGACAATTGGAATCAAACTTATTTCCCTAATGCTAGTTTTTTATCGCCATATGACCTAAAGAAAATGGTTTATGACATAGAACTCCAAAAAAAATATCACAGAGAGGGCTTGGGTTACTATTCTATCTCACAGCCATATATTAGTGTAGACGGCAAATATGTTCTAATCCAAACTTACTACACTTGTGGTGATAGATGTGGTTATTCTAAAGTTCAACTATTTAAATTCGAAAATAGTAAGTGGCAACTGGTCAAAACATATAGTGAAGGTATTTCTTAGTGATCAAGAAAACCTATCTCATTTAAGATTTTCTGAAACCAAGATCTCCAGACCGAAATTATCTCCAAATTTATATCTTATTCCCCTAGCTTTTTCTTTTATTCGCCTATCATCACACAACATATTGGCTTTCATATTTAAGTTACCCTACTAAAAAAAACTTAAACTAGTTGAAAAACGAGCGGTTAAATTTTGAGTTCACTATGAGTGATGGAAATAAAATAACCAAACAAGAAACATCAAATTTATCAGGTCCCTATAAAGAAAAGGAAGCACAATTTGCAAAAGGCACTAAAATATGTAACTAAAATGAAATACGCTTTAACTCTTTTAATGTTGTTACTTGGTCATGTTTTATACAGTCAAGAAACTAGAAAACTTGATGAGGTTGAGGAAGTCAAAAAAGCCTTTGAACCACGAGGCACTGATTTATCAAAAAATCAACAAGAAGCAATTGAAAATGATATTGGAAAAATACTAGGTCTTAACATTGCGAAGGATAGCATTAAAGATTCAATTGCCATGTATACTTTCGCCATTTCAGTTAAAATAGAAAAAAGGAGGAAAACGGTTGACATTAAAGAAATAAAAAGCAACGATACAATCTGCTATAAAATTTGGCCAAAACTAGATTCGTTACTAAAAGGAAAAGGCATAGACTGGGGTGTATTGGCACCCAATAAAGGTATTAGCGAAATTATCATACCTATTAGTATTATTGTGATGAACCATAATAATAGTTCAGACAATCCAACAGTTAGTCTACTTGATATGGAAAGTAAACTAAATGCTCTATTTGCGAAAAATATTATCAGCAAAAATTGCATGTATTTGCACCCAATGATCGTTAGAATGTATAAAAGAACATACGATTAAAATTGTCCTAAAATAAGTAGGTTTTGATTTTACTACGAGTGATCAAATAAAACACTGAACCTTTCCAGCTCATAGTGGTAATCAACCACAATCTAAAAAAAACAATACTATGTAATTAACTTTTAACAATGATAAAAGCCTGCCTCTTAAAACTTCTGCTTTTTACAGTATTGGTTTTATCAACCTTTAAAGCCGTGAGCCAAGGGATAAATAATATTACCCCTATGCACCTATTTCTTCAAAAAAACTCAGATTCTACTATCATATTCAAAAAAGAAAGTAATTGGATTTCCCCACCACAATACTTCATTATCAGTAAAAAATCAGACACTATATCTCTTTACGAATACAAGGATATTTACGACAGGAATATAGTTTTACGTAAAAAAATCCGAGATACTATATTCAAGCTAAGCCATAACGCTAACCTTTTTAAGGTTGATATAAATATCTTTTTCAGAGCCAAGTATATAGATAGCCAATCTGCTCAGTCTTTTTGGAAATTACTGTTGATGCAAAAACCATGGCAAATAAAAGATGATAAGGATGATGGAGGAGAGGGATGCCCTAAGTATTATACCAAGGAAAAGTATATCTCTGACTTGGGAGGAATCAGCCTCCATTTGATCACAAAAAATGAAATTAAGCCATTGTACTTTTATGCTCCAAAATATCTAGAAACAGAAGTCTGCCCAAGTAGACTGGGGAGAAAGGCTATTCTAAAAATAGAAGAGCTATTTGATAAATATTTTAGAGAATAAAAACTTTATCTATTGTTCCCACTAACCAATATTCCTCCTATTGCGATCAAACTACACAAAGCTGTAATTAACCAGTCTAAAACCTTAATTAATGAGCCCAATTAAAATACTGATATTTACGAATATGATGCTTTTTATTTTAAATGTAAATGCACAATCAAATGTCAATGCAAAGATAGAGTTGATTAAGAGGTTTTACATGGCATTGTATAACAAACATATTAGTCCAGAAGATGTAGTGGCAAAATATGTCAAGTATAGAGACACCGCTGGTTATAAAGAAGCATTGGCTACAATAATGCATTTCCGTAACCCAGCAGATGGAAACAAAGGACACTTTTCACTATTGAAGAAAGATATAACCGAAAAAAATTTCTCGATATGTAATTACAGTGCCACAAGTAAGGAAGACAAGACAAAATTTGACAGTCTTAAAGAGATAGATAAAAATAATATATATAAAGTTAAACCGAAACATACTATACCACAATATATTTTAATAGAAAAAGAAACGATAGTCTCATTTTTTGGATTTGAAAAGCCTGGAGCAAATTATACATTTATCGTTTATCAATAGTCTTTCTATCCGTGGCCCCTTCATTTGTTAAAACTTAAAAACCTAGAAAAAAGACATTTGATTATCAATAAATTACACATCCCCTATAAAAACAACACCAACCATAGAAAAGAGGCAAACTCTATTATTAAGACTCCTATGCCTTAGCATGGTACGGGGTTTCAGATTCAAAAGTATATAATAGAGACGTGCCTACAGAAACAAAATACAAAATGAGTGATGGTACTTTCCTTTCTAAAAGTGAAATAGATAATATTGGAGGCGCATATATGAGAAATGGGTATTATGTTGAGGAAGGAAAAGAGGATGTTAAAAAAGGGGATGCCAGATGCAATTAATTAGGAAAATTTCATTATTGACCCTTATAAGCACTTCTTTCTTTGCAAAGATTGCTAGTTCGCAACAATCTACCAATCCAATTATAGATTTTCTTCAGAGAAACGCAGATACAACAATTGCTATAAGCAGGTCAACAAATTGGGGAATTCAGTACAAAACTTTTTATCTTAGTAAAAAAGGTGATACCATTAATCTTTATAGATATGGCGAAAACTTTAATCATAAGATAAGATTGCCGAAAAAGATTAGAGATAGCGTATATTTAGCAAGCAAAGATTGGGAAATTGGGAAATTAGGCATTAATAGATTTTTCACAGTCATCAATATTAATGACAATGAGGTCAAAACCTTATGGCAAAAGGTAACGTCACAAAAACCATGGCAAATAAAAGATGATAAGCATGATGGAGGAGAAGGCTGCCCTGAATATTATACCAAGGAAAAGTATATCTCTGATTTAGGTGGCATTAGTCTTTATTTAGTAACCAAAAATGAAATTAAGACTTTGTACTTTTATGCTCCAAAATATCTAGAAACAGAAGTCTGCCCAAGTAGACTGGGGAGAAAGGCTATTCTAAAAATTGAAGAACTATTTGATAAATATTTTAAAGAATAAAAACTTCATCTATTATTCCCACGAACCGAGATTACTCCTATTGCTATCAGACTACACAAAGTCTAAAAACTAGAAAATGGTCGGTGATAACACTACAGGTGTTCGGAAGATTTGAAGTTAGGAGAGTTCGAAACCTAATTATTTGTTGGCGAGGACGCCAAAAGATGAAGTGTTTACGTTGGCGTCCCCGCCAACGTGTACTAGTAAATTTCACATTTCGAACTCTCCTAACTTCAAATCTGAAAGATTGATTCACTCCTACCAATTACCTCAACGCTTCAGTTTCCCGATTTTTTGGGACAGGCTGCGCCTTGCAATTACGGATTAAGCCCCAAAACAACTAACTCACGAATATTAACCTACATGTAGCTTCCAATCCGACTGGATGCAGCTTGGAGGCGAACTGGATGCAGCTTCCAATCCGACTGGACGCAGCTTGGAGGCGAACTGGATGCAGCTTGGAAATAAATCCACATAAATACATGTTTAAATTGCTAAGCCTATGTGTCTATGTGGTTAAAAATAAAAAGCGGCTTCAACAATCATTGAAACCGCTTTTGCATTACCCTAACCGCACCTTAGCTACGACGATCTGTTAATGATCGTGTCCGCCAGTATTAGAAAGCTTGGCATTGATAAAATAGGCACCCTTGGTAACCACCTTGGCATCTTTAGGAAGATCTCCAATGGGCACAATAGCTGTATATCCCATATCGGAAACGCCAACACTCACTTCAATTTTTTCAAAGTTTACCGTGTCGTTCTGATCACTTTTCTTTCCCTTGTCTCCATCATGATCGTGTTGCGCTTTTTTAGTAACCATAAAAACATAGTATTTTCCATCGGCATTAACTACGGCATCATTGGGAACAGCCGGCGTTAATACATTATTGAGACTTACCACTCCTGTAATATTCATTCCATCGATTAAGCCTGTTTTTTTACCTTTTACCCGAGCATGAACTGGAATGGTTTTACTTTCATTTTCAAAAGCAGCACCTATACTAAACACTTCTGCATCGTACTCACTGGTTGGATTATTGGTTAAGGTAAAATGAATGGTTTGCCCTACTTTCAATTGTGGTAGGTCCTTCTCAAAAACATTTAAATCTAAGTGTAATGAAGCGTTATCTACTATTTCGGCAACGGGAGAAGAAACATCTACATAACCACCAATTTGTGCAATTACATTACTAATGGTACCACTAATTGGTGCTATAACCGACAAACCTGTTTTTAAATTGCTATTGGATAAACTTGCTGGATTAATGCCCATCAACTGGATTTGCTTTTGCAGCGAAGCCCTCTTGGTTCTCAGCATTTTCAATTCTGCTTCTGCATTTTGGAGGTTTTTCCTCGCCCCTGCGTTGTTATCAAACAATTCTTTCTGTCTGCTAAATTCCTGTTCCGCAAAAGTAATTCGGCTGGCACTGGTGAGGTACTCTTCCTGCAACTGTACGAATTGCGGATTGGCAATAGTAGCAATTACCTGCCCCTTACGTACATGGTCTCCCACTTGTACATTAATGGTTTTTATGGCTCCACCGTATAACGAAGTAGCGTTTGCTTTTTTATCGTTCGGCACTCTTAAATTACCATTTGCTCTAATGGTTGCCGTTAACTCCTTCATTTCTATATCGCCATAGGTAATATTAACCGCTTTAATTTGCGCTGCAGTGAGCGAAGCAATAGTGGTAGAACTTTCTTCGGCATGGTCTTCTTTTGCGGCTGCTGACGATTTAGTTTCTTCAGCGTGTCCATGACCATCACCTTCTTTGTGTTGCTCTCCGCAAGCATTCAGTAACAATGCAAAAGAGATCATTAGATATATACTAGATAGGTTTTTCATCTTAATTAGAATTATTGATTGATTAATGCGTTGATGTTGATTACCGATTGATTAACCTGTTGGATAGCTTGTAAATATTTCAGTTCGATATCAGTTGCGGTTTGTAAAGCATACAAATACTCTACATAAGAAATATCTCCCGTTCTGTAACCCACTTGTGCGGCCTTCACAATATCCTTCGCATTGGGTAGCGCTTGGTTCAGGTAGTAATGATATTGTTTCCTATCTTGATGGTACTGACTGATGGTATTTTTCAACTGTGCGGCAAGTGTCTGCTGTTTCAATCTGGCTTCGGCCGCGGCTGCTTGTTTTTGAAAATCTAATGATTTAACTCGAGCTTTTGTAGCGCCATAAGTGAGTGGAATAGCTACACCTACACTTAGCGAATTAAAACGATTGCTACTTCCAAAATACCTTTCTTGTCCATCTACATTTTGAAAACCGATTAAGGATTGATTAGTGTAACCCAAAGTGAAATCTGGCAATCCTTGTGCTTTTTCTACCTTTTTACTCTGCTCGGCAACGATCATATCTTGATAAAGTGCGCTAATGCTTGGATGTCTTGCAATAGCAGCTGTATCTAGCAACGTATTGGCTTGTAAAGGCGTGTATTTCCCATTGATATCAATCACCAAACTATCAGCAACGTTCAATAAGGCTTTCAGATTTTGGTGTGCATTACTTAAATAAATTTCGCTTTGCTGCAACAGTAAACTAATTTCTCCTTTTTGAGTTTCAGCCGTGCTAATTTCTATTCTTTTAACGTCACCAGCTTTAAACCTTACATTGGCAACCCTAATGAACTCACCATACAAACTATCCAAATAACGCAACCTCGATTGATTGTACAGTAGATATTCCATCTGATAATAATAACTTCTCACCTCTTTCTTCAGCTCATTTTCAGTAATTGCTCTGTCCAGTTCTTTCCTTTTGATATCAGCATCAATCTTACCTTTTCTTGCTCCAAATAGTGTTGGAAACGGAATGCTCTGTGAAATCTGGAAAGATTGATCGAAGCGAGTGCTATTGTATTGCCCAAGCTGCGCATTTAAATCAAGTTTAGGCAGCTCGGCAGCAGTAGCTTTTAATGCCTGTGCCGATTGCACATTCAACGTTCCTGCTTTTAACGAATTGTTATTTTGCAAGGCGATGTTAAGGGCATCATTAATGGTTATTTTTCGGACGCTCTGCGCTTTTAAGGTAGCACTAACTAGTAAAAGGGCTAGGACTAGCACGGTGGCCACTGGTTTCCTAGGTAATTTAAACCTAAAAGAGATTTTAGCATTGAAGATGATGTAAAGCAATGGCAGTACAAATAGCGTGAGGAATGTCGCTGTCACCAAACCACCAATTACCACTGTAGCTAATGGCTTCTGCACTTCCGCTCCTGCACTGGTACTTAAAGCCATAGGTAGAAATCCTAAAGAAGCTACCGTTGCAGTCATGAGTACAGGGCGTAAACGAATTTTAGTGCCTTCGATTACCCTTTTGAAAACATCTGTCCAGCCTTCTTTTTCTAATTGGTTAAAGGTTCCAATAAGTACAATGCCATTAAGCACCGCTACACCAAACAAAGCGATAAAACCAATGCCTGCACTGATACTGAAAGGCATTCCTCGTAACATTAAAGCCAATATCCCGCCTATAGCACTCATCGGGATTGCTGTAAAAATCAGTCCAGCCTGTTTGAAAGACTTGAAGGTAAAATACAGCAATACAAAAATTAGCAACAAAGAAATAGGCACGGCAACCATTAATCTGTCGCTGGCTTCTTTTAGGTTTTCAAACTGACCGCCATAGGTGAAATAGTATCCAGTTGGTAGCTTTACCTTTTCTTCTAATTTTTGCTGAATATCGGTCACTACACTTTGCACATCACGACCGGCGACGTTAAAACCTATTACAATCCTTCTTTTTCCTGCTTCACGACTAATTTGTGCAGCCCCCACTTTATAGTTAACGGTGGCTACTTGCGACAACGGTATTTGAATACCAGCACTAGTTGGAATCATCAAATTATTAATATCCTCTATATCGGTACGGTAAGCACTATCTAAGCGCACTACCAAATCAAATCGCCTTTCATTTTCGAAGATTACCCCTGCACTTTTACCTGCAAAGGCAGTACTTACAATATCGTTGACCCCTTGTATCGTTAATCCATAGTTGGCAATACGGGTACGATCATAATCGATGTTGATTTGCGGCAACCCACCTACTTTTTCTATCTGCGGCGAAGTAGCACCTGCTACATTTTGAATCACCTTACTAACCTGATTGGCATAATTAGCTAGCGTATCCATATTTTCGCCAAATATTTTAACGGCTACATCTTGCCTAATACCGGTCATCAATTCGTTAAAGCGCATTTGTATAGGTTGGTTGGTCTCAAAGAAAACGCCTGGAATAGTTTCCAGTTGCTCACTAATCTCATTTCCCAATTCAGTATAGCTCTTTTTAACCTTCCACTCCTTTTGCGGTTTCAATATGATGATCAAATCCGTTGCTTCGGGAGGCATTGGATCTGTAGGAACTTCGGCAGTACCTGTTTTACCAACCACCATTTTTACTTCATCAAACTTTCTCACAATTCGTGAAGCTTGCATAGAGGTTTCTATGCTTTGACTGAGCGAACTTCCCTGTGGCAAAATACAATGGAAAGCAAAGTCACCCTCCTGTAATTGCGGAATAAACTCGCCCCCCATCCTGCTAAAAAACACTAAACTCAAAACAAATGCGGCTACGGTAACTCCCACTAACCAATATTTCAATTTAATAGCTTTTTCTAGCAGGGGCTGATAAAAACTCTGCAGCTTATCCATCATTTTGTCGCTCAAGCTTTTTTGATGATTCACTGTTTTTGGCAAAAACAAAGCACACATCATTGGGATATAGGTAAGTGATAAAATCAATGCACCTAAGATGGCAAACCCTACTGTTTGTGCCATTGGACGAAACATTTTTCCCTCAATCCCTACCAGGGTGAGAATTGGAATGTAAACGATAAGGATGATAATTTCTCCAAAAGCGGCACTGCTCCGGATTTTAGATGCTGATAGCAAAACTTCGTCATCCATTTCGGATTGCGTAAGTCTCGTGGTCGATTTCCTTAAGCCCAAATGGTGTAAGGTAGCTTCTACAATAATTACGGCTCCGTCTACAATCAGTCCGAAATCTATAGCACCCAAACTCATTAAATTGGCACTTACGCCGAAGATATTCATCATTCCAAGGGCAAAAAGCATGGCCAAAGGAATGGCAGATGCTACGATTAAACCTGCCCTCATATTGCCTAAAAACACTACAAGTACAAAAATCACAATTAGTGCACCTTCAATTAGGTTTTTTTGTACTGTGCTAATCGCTCGGCTTACCAAATCGGTACGGTCTAGGTAAGCTTCAATAGTTACATCCTCTGGTAAAGATTTTTGGATAGTAGGTAGTTTTTCCTTGATGCGTTTTACCACCTCATTACTATTTTCACCCTTCAACATCATTACTACACCACCTACGGCATCTACCTCACCGTTATAAGTCAAAGCCCCGTAGCGTACTGCATTTCCATAGCGTACATTGGCGATATCTTTAATGAAAATAGGCACAGAGCCTGTGTTTTTCACTGCAATGTTACGGATATCGTCTAAGCTGGTGGCTAAACCAATACCTCTAATGAAATAAGCATTCGGTTTTTTATCGATATAGGCGCCGCCAGTATTTTGATTATTTTGCTCAAGAGCTGTAAAAATTTCTGGGATACTTACTCCCATTGCCCTCAAACGACTAGGGTTTACCGCTACTTCATACTGTTTTAGCTCGCCACCAAAACTATTCACTTCGGCAATGCCTTTGGTACCATAAAGCTGGCGAGCCACAATCCAGTCTTGCATGGTTCGTAAATCTTTGGCATTGTATTTTTTCTCGCTTCCCTTTTTAGGGTGGATAATGTATTGGTAAACTTCTCCCAATCCTGTACTCACTGGTGCCAGTTCTGGTGTACCAATACCTTTTGGAATTTTTTCCTCTGCCTGTTTCAGCTTCTCGTTTACCAGCTGTCGGGCAAAATAGATATCTACATCATCTTTAAAAACTACTGTAATTACCGATAGTCCAAAACGGGAAATGCTCCTTGTTTCTTCTAAATCTGGGATATTGGCAATGCTCTGCTCTATAGGAAAGGTAACCAACTGCTCTACCTCCTGCCCTGCTAGTGTAGGACAAACGGTAATGATTTGCACTTGGTTATTGGTAATATCGGGTACGGCATCTATGGGCAGTTTTGTGGCGCTCCATGTACCCCAAATGATCAGCAACAACGTCATGATGCCAATCATCAATTTGTTCTTTATACTGAACTTTATAATTTGATCTAACACTTTTTGAATGATTAATGATAAATTATTAATGACTAATGATGAGGAGTGCTGTCAGGAAATAATAGCCAACAGCAAATAGTGTTTAATGAACCCATTAAACACAAATCATTGAAAATTAAGAATTAACCATTAAGCTTTGGCGGTTGCCAAATGTTTCCGTAGTAGTTAGAAACGAAACGTTGATTGGTGAAAATGAATTTTCTCTCTTTAAAGAATGGCTTTGGTTCTACTTTATATTGAGCAATGAACTTAGCATCTACAATGGTATGGCAGCAACTACAATTACAGAAAGGACTACAATTATCGTTCATATCTGTACCATGACTGTGATCATCGGCTACCTGAACCTTAGTTTGCGTAGGTGCGCATTCGTTATAAGCATCACTACATGGCAGCATCATCATGCCCATGAGATAAAATGCAAATATGAATGCTAGGTATTTCATCGAACACAAAGCTAGTCATTATTTTAAAATAGCAAATAGCTTCTCAAATGATTACATCTGTATAATGTCAAAATAGGCATCATCTTTATTGCAGCTAAATATTTAGCTTAGCTTTAAGTAATGAAAAGAAAACAATTTATCGGAACCACCTTGCTCTCACTAGTTTTAGGCAAATCAATTGCGCAAGAAACCAAGCAAGATAAAAGAATGGGCCAGCTAAAGAAAGGCACCATTATCCATGTGGTTTATTTTTGGTTAAAAGAAGGATTATCTAAAGAAGAAGAACAGGATTTTCTACGTTATTTTGACGTATTAGCAAGTATTCCGGAAGTACAGACCTTAAATTTCGGCAAACCTGCCCCTACCTCTAAAAGAGATGTAGTAGATCACTCTTATTCATACAATCTTATTGCTACCTTCAAGAACTTAGAAGAAATTACAATTTATGAAAACCACCCCACCCATGTTGCTGGAGCAAAAAAATTCAGTAAATATTGGACACGTGTGGAAGTAAAGGATACCTTATTGATGTAGTTACAAAGCAAAATCTGTAGCCGGTTATTCCATAAAAAAACCAATCTCTACAAAAGATTGGTTTTTCTTTTTTCTCTATGGCGCCTGCAGCTTACCCGCTTTAATTACCCTGTCAATGTTTTTAAGTGCCATTATATTCTCCAAAGGATTTTCTTTCAGTACGATTAGGTTGGCTCTTTTTCCAATGTCAATTGAACCTACATTTTTTTCTTGTCCAATAACCTCAGCAGCAATAATAGTTGCCGAACGCAATGCTTCTGCATTGGTAAAGCCACAATCTTCCACAAAATATTTCAGTTCATCCAATAGCCTTGGATATGGGCGTTTTAAATCTACAATCTGATCTGTTCCCGTAGCAATTTTAACACCTTGTTGATGCACTCTCTTTAATAGCTTTAATACCCAAGGGTCTCTATCCATCGAAACACAGAGCGTTGCATCTAAAATGGCATTGTGTTTTTTCATTTCGTTACAGAATTCGGTAACATCAATATTTGCGACAACGCTATCTCTATAGGCATTAGTGGTTTTGCGTCGGTTAAAAAGCGTATCTGGTTTTCTTAAGGTTTCTAACATGGATACATGAGAAAGCACTTCTACTCCCGATTTCACAACTTCTACTGGCGATGCTGGATACAACATGGTGTGCCCCCAAACCTTTAAACCATTACGTTTTGCGGCACTTGTTACCAGAGGTAAAAATTGCGCATCGAAAGAATGATACAGTTTAACTCCTGTTACCCCCACACTTTTGGCCCAAATCATCGCTTTATCCAAATCATCGCCTGGCATTAACCGTTGTTGCCAAGCAGTATAAGGCTCATTTCTTATGTTTTGCCCTCTGTTATAATACCAATCTCCAGCCATAAACGACGAGTAGTAAACATCTGGCCCACTCCTTTCTCCCGCATTAATCGCTGTGCTTGCTTTGAACAATGCGTCACCGTCTCCGCCAGCATCTCTCACCGAAGTGATTCCATACTTTAAGAAATAGTTAAGATGGCTATATGTATTTTCGATGTTATTTTTAAAGTTACTGGTTACATGAACATGTACGTCTATTAAACCTGGCAATAAAAAAGCTCCTTTAAGATCTATCGTCTTAACTGGTTGGCCTGTCTTTAAAGTGGTACCTATGGCTACAATTTTACCATGCTTAATGGTTAAGCTTTTTCTTTTATCGAACTTGCCTTTTGCCACGTCTAAAACATTTACGTTTTTCAGCACCAATAAGGTATCGCTAAACATTACTTTGGCATTTGATTTTGATATGCCTATAGACAAAAAGGCGAACAATATTAAAGTTATCTTCTTCATGATGTTACTTCTACTTAAAAGAAAAACGCAGTGGCATCCACCAACTGCGTTTTGATTATTAACTAACTATCGTTATTTACCTTTAGGTTTATTGAACAACTCAGAAAGGAAACGCTCTAGGTCGTGCCCTCTTAATTTAGTTGCTACAATTTTCCCTTCGGGATCAACAATACAATTGAAAGGAAGTGCTTTAAAGCCGTAGCTATCGGCTACTTCTCCATTGGTAGTTCTGGGATCGTTAAGCTGTGTCCAAGTCAGTTGATCTGCTTTAACTGCTTGTTTCCAAGCCATACTTGAAGCATCCATTGATACGCTCACGAACTCGATCTTATTTCCGTACTTGCTTTGTAGTTCGATCAATAGAGGATGTTCGGCCCTACATGGAGGGCACCAACTTGCCCAAAAATCAAGCAATACATAACGACCTTTATAATCAGCCAATTTCACTGACTTTCCGTCGAGGTCATTTAGCGTAAATAAAGGTGCCAGATTTCCCTTTTGGATAAGCACTTCGGTATCTATAAATTGTTTAATTCTTTTGGCGTAAGCTCCTTTTTTAGCCCCTTGTGACAAAAACGAATAGGCATTAGCAGCTCTTTTTCTCTCGCCATCATTCAAGTAGCTATCTATCATTGCCAAAGCAGCAGCAGTAGACTCATTATTTTTCTTTACAAAATCGAGCGTTAAACTGTCTATTCTAGCTTGGTATTTCAGATATGGAGGACTTTTTCTATCCTTTCTATCAGCACCACTTGTGGCTAAATCTTTTCTATAATCTCCAGAAAGCTGATATGATTTAGCTTTGAAACTCTCAAACAGGCTATTTTCGCTGCCACCTACAATTTTTAAAGCATGAAATTGGGCTACCGATCCAGAAATATCTATCGCCTTATTTTCAGCGATAAATATTTTAATCTGTTGATTTGTAGAATTACTCAAGGTACAGATTACGGTTTCTGGAAAAGCGATATTTAGAGAAAAGTTATTCGCTCTCAATATTGCAGAATCAACTATATCTTTACCATTATGGCGATAAGTTAACTTAATTAATGTACCTTCTGCTCCTTCTAACTTTCCCTTGATCACTCCGCTATCTGATTTAAATGCTGATAAAGCGACCATAAAGAATAACGATAAGCAACCGATAAACATTTTCAACCTTGTACCTCTAAAATTCTTCATGTTCTTAATAGTTTAAACCCGGAATTGGGCTTTCATTTACAATCTTATCCAACATCTGCTTTAAGTATTGGAAATGGATTTTCGAGTCTTCGTCTTTTGCTGTGTTAGCTCCTTTAGTGATATCGGCACGTAAATCTTTCAAGTGAGCAAAAGCAAGTGCCTTTACGTTAGAATATAGCAACACATCTGTTGGTGTAACTGATGCCAAGATGTTATCTACAGAACCTTGCAGGCCAAAACGTTTGTTGTACATGGTAATGATACTACCTACATACATTTTCTGTAATGATCTGCGGTATTCATCGGTTGCTTTTCCTGTCTTGATTTCACTGAAAATACCTGATTTCAAATCATTCAACCATTCACGAGGGGAGTATGCGCCCTTACCATTATCGCGTTGGTTCACCATCATTCTGTACAATCTACTTTGCGAAGTTACCGAAGCTACCACACCTTGTTGTACAGTTTGAACTGCATTAAAGCTAAATCCAGGATCAATCTTATTGATGATCTCTTTATTAATTAACCAAGTTGGCGTAGTAAATACCTGTTCATTATAGAACTTGATGGCTTCTTTTTGTTTAGCGAAACTTACCGCTTGATAAACAGCACCAGGCTGATCTGAAGTTCGCTCTGTAACCATTACACCACCTAGATATTTTAATACATGGAAAGCATAGCGACTATACTGATCTACAGCCTCTTTATAGATTTCCTTTAGATTTCCATACCCTTCACCATCTTCTTTGGTCCAGTTGTTCAATTGCGGTACAATTCTTTTCAAGTTTTTGATACCGTATAAACTTGCTTTAATGGCATCATCACCTAAATCTTCCGATTGCGAACGTGGATCATGATCCCTTCCTTCACCACCAAACCATAAGCGTTTGTTCTTTAAGCTATCGATTACCCATTTATCTATAATTTTCTTTTCTGCCGCAGCATCAGGCTGATCCAAAACTGGTTTATATCCCCATTGAATTGCCCATTTATCGTAGTCATTGATGCGAGGAAAAATACCTGCTTCGCCGATGTTATCCTCTGGTTGCGCTACATAATTGAAACGAGCATAATCCATGATAGAGGCGGTGTGTCCATTAGCTTCTACCCATTTTTTATCTCTCAATTTTTCTACTGGCGTAGCACTACTTGCTCCCATATTATGACGTAAACCCAAGGTATGACCAATTTCGTGAGAAGACACAAAACGGATCAATTGGCCCATTAATTCGTCATCAAATTTATAACTGCGAGCTCTTTTATCTACTGCACCAGCTTGAATCATGTACCAACGGCGAACTAAACTCATTACGTTATGGTACCAACCAATATGGCTTTCAATGATTTCGCCACTTCTAGGGTCGGCAATGTTTGGACCGTAGGCATTTTGTTGAGGCGAAGCGAAATAACGAATTACCGAAAAACGGGCATCGTCTAAGCTCATCGTGGTATCAGCCTCTGGCCATTCTTTACCTACAATGGCATTTTTGAAACCAGCTTGCTCAAAAGCTTTTTGCCAATCGTTTACCCCAGCAATTAAATATGGTCTCCATTTTTTTGGCGTAGCTGGATCGATGTAGTAAACGATTTGTTTCTTTGGTTCTACTAATTCGCCTCTTTTAAACTTCTCGATGTCTTCAGCTTTTGGCTCTAACCTCCATCTGTGGATATAGGCATCAGTTTTTACTTTTTGTTGTTCGTCGCTATATCTGTACATCGCACTCGCAAAGAAACCCACACGAGGGTCGTAGATACGCTTACGCATTGGCTTTTCTGGAAGACCAACAAAAGAACAGTTGATACCCAAAGTAACCACACCTGCTTCTCTAGCTGCCAATAAGGTTGGCGCACCAGGGCCTGTTGGAGGTGTAGCTGTATAAGTTCGGATACTTCTGATCTCCGTATTAATTGGAAAGCTCTTTACACTCTCGATGTAAGAACGATCTGCCATTTGAGCTGCTAAGCTATAAGATCTTTTTGCAGATGGTTCGAAGGCTGTTAACGGATTTTCACTGATTAAAAAGTCGGTAACATCAATTACCATACTTGCCGAATCCTTTCCAAATGCTTTGATAGGGAATGCGGCCAAAATAGGATCAACGTTAGAGCTAGCCACAGCTTTAGCTATCATTTCGGTACTATCTACCAAACTAATAGACGAGGCCACTTTTAAGAAAAGTTTACTGCTTGGTCCCTTTTCCCAATAAATTACACGAGCACCTATTTGCTCTCCGCCATAGTTTCCAGCACCTGGAGTAGATTTACTTAAACGAGTTACCGCAAGGATATCTTTTTTCAATAAGCTGTTCTCTATCTCGAAGAAATACTTGTCGGCAATTTTATGCACTGTAAATAAACCTTTCTGAGTAACCGCTTTCTTGGTGATTACTTCTGCATAAGGTTTAATAGCTGTTTTTGTGCTATCTGCTTTGGGTTTAATTGCTGCTGTTACAGCAACAGGTGTACTTTTTTTCTTACTTTTTTTAAAAATGCTACAGGCACTTAAGTTGGCCAGCAACATGCAACCTACCACTAAAAGTAGCTTTGTGTTTTTTTGATTTCTGAATTTCAAGTTCATTTGACGTGTTTTATTTTTAGATAAAGACATCCCTATCTCATACTACGTATAAGTAATTTTTAGATAAGGATGTCTTGGGGGTTTCTAATTATTGATAACCTGGATTTTGTACCAAATTTGGATTAGCATTAATCGCATTAAGTGGAAAAGGAAGTAGTTTTGCTTCTGGTACGTAGCTCGATTTCAAAGCACCAAGTACCGCGTCTGCCTGTCCTACTCTTTTCAGATTATACCAACGATGAGCTTGTTCGCAGAAAAATTCCTTTCTACTTTCCAGCAATATTTCGGTAATTAATGTAGGTCCATCGGTTGATGTACTGGCAGTTGTTTCTGCTCTATTACGTATTACATTTAAATCATCTTTCGCTCCAGTTAAGTTGGTGCCAATTCTGGCTCTAGCCTCTGCCCTAATTAAATATTGCTCTGCTAAACGTAAAACCGTTGGCGATTCTACTACGCCTGCAGCAACCGCTAAAGCATTAGTGGTATACTTGTATTTGTAAGGCACTACCACTGGCACACCTGCAACAGAGTAAGTTGTCATCCAACGCTCGCGACGCTTATCTGTTGAGCTAAATAAACTCAAAAATGCTGGTCTAAGTTCAAACTGCGCTGTAGCAGTAAGTGAAGGCAAAAAAGTACCCGCTTCTACGGTGTATTGGTTATTAACGGCCAAAGGCGATGACATTTGCCAAATACTTTCTAGGTTGTTTTTTGTCCAAACACCTGTAGCCATGTTAGCCGTTGGTATCATGCTGTAGAGGTTTGTTGCTGCAATTACCTCCGATGCATTACTTTCGGCAGCAGGATAATCATGGGTAAACAGGCTTACTCTTGCTAATAAAGCTGCTGCAACAAATTTATTTACGCCCAATCTGGTACCACCCGATGCGCTATAATTTGTCAATAAATCGGCTTTGCCCTCCGTTAAATCTTTTACAATCTGCTCGTATATTTTTGCTTCGGTAACTTTTGGCAGTAAAGCTGTAATCGAAGCATCCGTAGCTAAAACTAAAGGTACTCCGCCGAAATTGTTTACCAAATTAAAGTAGCAATAAGCTCTTACCACTTTTGCCTCGGCAATGTATTGTTTTTTCACTTGTGCCGAAGCTCCAGAACTTTCGCCTAAGCCTTCTACAATAGCATTAGCTCTGTAAATAATCTGGTATAACTCAGAAAAAATAGAAGTTTGAATGCTGCTAGCTGTATTATAAGCATTACCACTAGTTTCTATATAAGTGCCATTGGTACCAATGTAGGCCAAATCATCGGCTTGTAAAGAACTGTTAACTGGCAAGCCTGTGGTTTGTGTAGTAATGGTTGCTAAACCGGTATAAAGTCCAGCCAAAGCATTAGCTGCTAACCTATCGGAAGAGAATACTACAGAAATGGTAACCTCATTTAAAGGCGGATCAATCTCCACCATTTTTTCACAAGCAGATAAAATCAAAGCAGTAAATGTAGCACCGCTTAATAATATTTTATGGATTGATTTTCTCATGTCTTAAAATGTTAAAAAGTAAATTGTAAACCAGCTACCACCGTACGTAATGGCGGTGTAACTACACCTTGCGATTCAGGATCAAAGCCTTTGTAGCTTGTAATCGTGAATAGATTTTGTGCTTGTGTAAATACTCTTACGTTTTGCACGTTCACTTTTTGCAACCATTTTGTGGGCAAGTTGTAAGATAAACTCACATTTTTAAGCCTAATGAAAGATGCATCAACAATGTTAGCATCAGAACCAGTCCAGTTACTATAGGCTAGATAAGCTGGTCGGCCGTAAGTACCTGAAGTACCTGCGGTAACCAAGTAATCTTGAGAACCTAAAGCTAGATAATCATTTACTACACTAGCGGCTGCGTTATACATATATCCTGGCGGATAAAACGAGGAAGCTGCCAAACTTCTACCTTTTTGTTTAACAAATTGGAAAGTAAAATCAAGATCTAAGCCTTTGTAACTAAAAGAGTTGGTAATCCCTCCAAAAAACTTAGGATAAGAACTTGATACGAAATAACGATCGCCTCTACCAATTTCTGATAGACCAGTGGTTGGACTACCCGTACCACCAGTACCATTTAAATCAGCAAAAGCTGGTAAGTTGGTGTTAGGATCTACTCCAATAAATTGGTAGGCAGTTAAAAAACTGATTGGTCGGCCCACTAAATAAGTAGTGTAGTAAGAAGTTTTTTCTATGTTAGGGAACGACAGTAATTTATTTTCATTTTTACTAATATTAAACGTGGTGTTCCAAGAGAAATCTGCCTTTTTAATGTTTTGGCTTATTAAACTGAACTCAACACCTGAGTTTTGAACCGTCGCTGGAAGATTACTTTGGTAACCCGTAAATCCAGTTTGCGGACTTAACAAATAATTGATTAACTGATTACCTGTTCTGTTGCGATAATAAGAGGCCACAAATGATAGTCTGTCTTTCAAGAAGCCTAATTCTAAACCAACTTCTAACTTCTTAGTTTCTTCCCAACGGTAATCTGCATTAGCAATTCTAGTTGGTACTAAACTAGACACCCCGTTATAAACTGCTGTAGAAGTACTATAAGTGGCTAAGTAAGCATAGTCACCAATTTCGTCACTACCTACAGTACCATAACTTCCACGTAGCTTACCAAAGCTTAACCACGAAATATTATCTTTAATCAATTTCTCTTCAGAAAATACCCAAGCGGCACCTATCGATCCGAAGTTTCCGAATTTATTGTTTGGTCCAAACCTAGAAGAACCATCTCTTCTAAAGTTCAAATTCACAATATACTTGTTTTCGATATTGTAATTCGCTCTTGCAAATACCGATGCGTATTTAAACTCTTTAAAAGAAGCACTTGTAGAAATGGTAGTAGCTGCCGACAGGTTTCTTAAAAAATCATCTGATGAAAAACCAGAAGCGCTCGATGAGTACGGTTGCTCAGATTTTCTGTATTGATAAGTACCCCCCGCTAATAAGTTTAAATTACCTATCCAAGCTTTACGCGTATAAGTAAGTTGCGGCTCTACAATATACGTGTTGGTATAGGTGTAAGCATAACTGGCCGTACCCGAAGTTGGTACAGAATAAGCCGTATTCATTGAAGTTAATGGCCTAATCGTAGTTTGCTTAGAATCTGTTTTACTGTAACCTAAAGATGTTTTAAAATCTAAGCCTTTTAAAATATTGTATTTTAAGCTAAGGTTTGACAATAAATTACTTGTCCTATTATCGTTAGTTTGGTTTAAAAACCCGAGTGGATTATTTAAGCCAGCTATCCAATACAATTCTCCATTTGGTTTGTAAAGTGGATAATTTGGCGGCAAGTTATAAGCATAAGTCGCTAAATCTGTAGTAGAAATATCGTTTTTATCGGTAGAGTAAATCGCCGATATGCTCATGGTAAACCTTTGATCTAAAGAACTG
This sequence comes from Flavobacteriaceae bacterium PS02338, assembly GCA_029959615.1. GTDB lineage: Bacteria > Bacteroidota > Bacteroidia > Sphingobacteriales > Sphingobacteriaceae > Pedobacter. The sequence continues at coordinate 191,183 of JASCOD010000005.1, forward strand.
TGATTGAGATTTAAATTTACGCCCCCACGTTGATAGCCTTGACTACCTGGATACACGTTTCCTTCTTTATGGTAGGTACCACTGATGTAAAAGTTAGTACGAATATCTCCACCAGAAACATTAGCGTTAACATCATGAGTTCTTGCGGTACCTCCTAAAATTTCTCTTTGCCAATCTGTATTATCAGTTTGGCTCCAATCAAATAAATCTGGAGCTGTTGCTGCAGTTGGGTTAACCGGGTTTGTAGTACCATTGGCGTAACCTTTTCTACGCAACGCCAAATACTGATCTGTTTGCAACATATCTACAAAATGAGCTACTACAGATGCGCCTGTGGAAGCATTGATACCTACTTTTGTTTTACCAGATTTTCCTTTTTTAGTGGTGATTAATACCACACCATTTGCAGCTCTAGAACCGTAGATTGAAGTTGCATCTGCGTCTTTTAAAACTTCAATGCTTTCTATGTCCGCTGGGTTAATGGTATTTAACGGACTAGTTTGGCCTTCAGCCGATGGAAGACCTGTTATATTAGCTGGAGACGCTGCCAAATTAATCTGCTCAGATAAGTATGGAACCCCATCTACAATATATAGTGGTCTGTTAGTTTTACCGATGGAATTTGCGCCTCTAATTTGTACGTTAATACCCGCACCAGGCATCCCATTTGTTTGGGTTATCGATACTCCAGGCATTCGCCCCTGCATGGTTTGCAGTAAATTGGTTACGGGTTGCTTTTCTATTTCTTTTGCACTTACACCTGATTGTGAACCTGTACTCAATCTTCTTGTAGTAGTACCATATCCAATTACAACTACTTCATCCAATTTTGCTGGATCTGGTTCTAAGGATACCTGCATGTCTTTATCGGCAGGTAATTGTTTGGTTTTGTATCCAATATAGCTAAAAATCAAGGTCGAGTTTTTATTAGCTACACTCATTACAAAATAACCGTTCACATTGGTAGAAGCTACTGCGGTACTGTCCTTAACTCTTACCGCAACTCCAGGAATGGGCTTGCCGAGTTCGTCTTTAACAACTCCAGAAACTAAATGATAGTAAGTTCCACGAACTTTTGTAATACGTTCCTCTTCATTTCTTTCTATTGGTTTAATTTCAGCTTTGGGTTTTAAAACAATAAACTGCTCGTTAAAAACTTCGTAACGAATGTTTCTGCTTTCTAAGATGTTATTTAGCGCATCTGCTAAAGTGATATTATTGAAACTTGTATTTACGCTTGCCTTCGCAGTGATGACAGCATCGCTATACACAAATTTCACCTTGGCACTCTTTCCTAATTGTTGTAAAACTTGTTCGAGGGATACATCTTTAAAAGTGCCTGCTACTTTTGTCTTTAATGCTTCCTGTGCGTTTAGTTTCATCGCAAAACAGGCTCCTAAGCTAAGGAACAAGATCAGCATGTATGCAAAGGAAATACGCATGAGTTTAGTTAATAGTTGTTTTGTGCTGCTTTTGGTTAAATACGCTTCTACGCCAGAATGCATATCTTTTACCACACAGCAATGCCATGTAAAGATTTTCTTATACATTTGTATGGGTTATGGGTTAATTGAAACTATTGATTCTCTGACCGTTTATACAGGGGTGTTGGTAGCACTCCTGTTTTTATTTTACACTATCTGCATCCGCCTCCTTCTATCATAATTGTTTGATTTTCGATTTTATATTGTGCGCCCATAGCGGCTGCTAAAATATCTAGTGAACTCTTTAACGACTGATCGGTTAAGTCGGCAGTAATGTTACAAGAAGCATAGCTGCTGTAGTCCAATTTTGCAAATTTCACATTAAACTTCCGCTCAATACGATCCATAATTACCTCAAATGGTGTATGGTTAAAATACATCGGGTATTCTGTTCCCTTTGTTACCGTGATTTTCTCTACCTCTTCTGGTGCGGTTATTTCGCCCGTATGCTTTTCGATACGATCAAAACGTTGGTTAGGCATTACAACAGCCAACACTTTTTGTCTGTTATTTTTGGGGTCTAACTCATTTACCTGAACTTTTCCGGTGAGTACAATTAAATTATAGTTCTTGTTTCTTGAATTAAGGTTGAAGCTTGTACCTAGCACTCTAGTAGAGTAGTTGCCTGTTTTTACAATAAATGGATGGTCTTTATCTTTAGTAACTTCAAAGAGAGCTTCTCCATCTAATTCTACAACTCTCACACTATCTACAAAATGTTCTGGATAATACAAGCTTGATTTTCCTTTTAGCCAAACGATACTGCTATCAGGTAAAATAATTTTCTTTATGCCATTTTCTTGGGCAGAAACTAGCTTTTCTTCAACTTCTTTCTTTGTGCCAAAATAGTAAGCCAAACCAGCAACTAAAACAATACTCGCAGCTACCCTAAATAAAACCGTTTTATAAAAAGGTAATTTAACTGTAGGCTTATCAATTTGGATTTGAGAATTGATTTGATCAAATAATTTGTTCTTCAGTACGTCTGCACTTTTTTCGGGACCATCCCAATAGACCTCTTCTGGCAAAGCTTTGCTATACCACATTTCCAAAAGCTCATTTTCCGCTACGGAAATTTCGCCTTTTAGTGCTTTAGCAATAAGTTCTCTTATATTATCTGGTATGTGATTATTCATTTATATGTAGCGCTTTTATTATATAGCGTACAAAAACGGATCACTACCCTTAGTGGAAAAAATATTTTTTTTTTATTTCTTGAGCAAGAAAAGAATTAGAAAGGCATTGTAACTATTGATATTGCCCATATTTTCTCTCAAAGTTTTAAGGGCTTTAGTAATGTGAGCTTCTACTGTTTTTTTAGAAAGATTTAATGAATCCGCTATTTCTGCGTTAGTCAGCTCGTCGAACCTACTCAGGCTAAAAACCAATCTACATTTCTCTGGCAGTACGCTCATTGCAGTTTCAATATAAAGTCTAAGCTCATCAAATTCTAGCCATTGTTGTGTCGAATCGTCCACAAGCTCTATATTATCCGTTTCTACGCCTGCTTGATCTTTTCTTTTCTTTAGTCCTGCAATTTTGGAGTAGATTTCATATTTTACTGCTGAAGAAATATAAGTTTTAAAGCTATATTTTAATTCTACAGTATGCCTTTTCTTCCAAAGGTTAATAAAAATATCCTGAACTATTTCTTCCGCATCCACATGAGAACCCAATGCGGCATAGGCTTTGGTAATCATACGCTCCCAATACCGATCATAGAGCAAACCAAAGGCTTTCTCATCATCATTTTTCAATAATGCTAGTAAATCTTCGTCGGTAAAATCTATCATTTAGGTTATTAGGGGCATATGCCTCATGCAAAGAAATGAAATTATCGACAAAAACAATCACAAATGTTACATAAAAAGTAAATCAAAGATGATGATGTAGCTAGCATAAATTGGAAACAGAGGGAGATTTTGTCTTGGTATACTTCTTCTTATGGCCTCTTGATTCCGAAAATGCACCGGTCACAATTACATCTAATTGCAACCAACGCTAAGCGAATAATGATTGTTACTGAAACTGCGATTTAGTGTTTCTGCTTTTTGCTCTTAGTATGCTCTATCAACATTTCCAACCTGAGTCACGAACGTAGCACCGACGTAGGACCGACGTTAGACCGACGTACAACCAGCATACCCAAAACGACAATTGCGACAAAAACGGACAAACAAGACATAATAGGTACAAATGCGTCTAAATATGCCAAACCCGACAGCATCCATGTTTTTCATCCCCAACTTTACCCCGAGCACTAATTACCGGTAAACAAGAAGATTCAAATAACCTTAAAATCACTTAAAACAAAAAAATGAATTTACTTCGAGTGCCTATGAAAGTGGGCTTAACAATAAAATTTTCAAAACATTTTATGGGTGATTTGCAGATGTTGGCCAGACTCGCTTAATTTCTTATTTGATAAAACATCACTAGTGATAGATATGAGCGTCTATACCAGAGATGTTTATTTTAAAAACTTCATTAGTAGTGAAGTCAAAATAATAAAATGCTAAAAAAGTTCGAAAATTGCATCCCTTCGTTTTTAAACACTCCGAACTTATGTAGATCAATTGGCATTTTCCCTTTCAAGACGTTCAATTGAAGGTATTCTACCCAACTTTTGACAACACCATGCCGAAAGCTCTTTCTATTTAAAAATTCTTCATATTCAGTTTATTGAATTACCTTAATGCAAAGTAACAATAGTTATTGTGGTATTACTTTCTCAATTATATCTACCATTTTTTTTGCATTCTCGCTAGTTTCGTCAAGACTTATTGCTTTTTTATAACTATCCAATGCTAAATAGTATTGCTTAGCCGTAAAATAAGCTTCACCTAAACTATCAAACAGGTTTGCATTTTTAGGGAATTCATTTATTGCAAATTTAAATATATCTATTGCCTCAAGAATAAGACCATCCTGCTCGACTTCTGGGCCACCTGGTGCGGCAGCTGCATCAAAAGCTTTCCAAAGATCGATAGCCTACAACAGCAGTTCCCTAAAAACCTGCAAGTCCTGCTCATTGACAATTCCAATAGGGACAACCTCGAAAAGGTCAAAACATTACTAGACAAATTCAAAGCAGAGCATCCCAGCTTCTCGCTTCCCCTAATTCTAGGCAACACAGCCACCAAGCCCCTCTACCACGCTGGTAGCCTGCCCCATTACATATGGATCGGCTACGACCGAAAAATCAAGGCCATCACAGGTCCCGATGAAATCACCCACAGCAACATCGAAAGACTGGTCGCGGGACTACCGTTAAATCTACCATTGAAGGAGGGCTACCATGAACAATAAACACCTTATCTGCCTATTGGCATTCATCCTAAGCATTATCATCTGTGCCGCACAAAATCCAATAACCACCCAAAAACTAACTGGTAAAATCACTAGCATCGACGGCGAAACCGTACGTGCCACCATCCGTTCCAAACGCAACGGCATGAGCCTTTCCCAACCCGATGGACAATACAGCCTTAACCTTAAAACCCTGCCAGACACCCTCACTTTCAGTGCCATCGGCTACATCACCCTGACCAAGGTCATCACCAAGGCAGAAATCCTTAACCTTAAAATGACACCCAACGTGCAGGCACTGAACGAAGTGGTGGTACAAACAAGGTACCAGACCCTAAAGCCCAACGAGATCAATGGTACCGTATCGGTCATTTCCGAGCAGGCACTCCAAGCCACCACTGGCACTAACATCCTCGACCGCATCCTTAACCAGAGCAGCGGCTTATTGCTCAACACAGGCAAGTCACCCGGCAACCCGCAGAACAAGACCAATATCTCCATACGGGGATTGGGCACCATAGACGGCCCACTAGACCCGCTCATTGTATTGGACGGTTTCATCTATGAGGGCGACATCAACAACATCAATCCAAATGACGTTGAAAACGTCAGCATCCTCAAAGATGCCTCGGCAGCTTCCATCTGGGGCGCAAGGGCAGGCAATGGCGTCATCGTCATCACCTCCAAAAAAGGCAAGCTCAACCAGTCCCTACAAATCGGTTTCAACGCCAACACAATTATCGAAAGCCTGCCCGACCTATTTGCCATCAGCCAAATGGAAACCAAAGACTACATCGGCATCGAAAAAATGCTCTTTGACCAGGGCTATTTCAACGACCAGATTACCCGCTTCCCTTTCCGTGCGCTCAGCCCAGCGGTAGAGCTGATGCTCCAACACAGACAGGGCAACCTTTCCGCCCAGCAGCTACAGGCAAAACTAGATTACCTGGCCACGCAGGACAGCCGCCAGAACTACCTTGATGCGTTCTACACTCATGCCATCACCCAACAGTATGGCCTCAACCTCAAGGGGGGCAGCAACAACAACAGCTATTATATTTCCGCAGGCTATGACCATGGCCTCAGCGAGACCTTTGCCAAAAACAGCCGCCTGAATTTAAAAGTCAGCAACGATTTTAAGTTCAGCCAAAAGCTCACGCTAAGTACCCTGGCCTCCTATACCGCCTTCAACAGCCAATCGGGCAGGCCCAGCTATAATTCCATCACCACCGCCGGAAGAACCCCCATCTACCTCAGCTTCCGGGACGAAAATGGCAATCCTATCCCAATAGACAGGTTCTACAGGGCCGCCTACACCGATACCGCCGCCCGTGGCAAGCTGCTAGACTGGAAATACTATCCCCTGGATAACCACAACCATGAATACCAGACGGCCAATCGACAGGAATTCTTTGCCAGTGCCGCACTGAAATACAAGCTCGCAGACTTCTTGCAGCTTGACCTCGGTTTCCAGCACCAACAGCAACGAATAGAAAATCTATCCCACGCCCAGCCCGAAAGCTACACGGCAAGGAACCTGGTCAACACCTATAGCCAGTTCAACTATACCACCCAAGCGGTCAGATATATCGTACCCGTGGGCGGCACCCTTAACAGCAGGTTCAGCAACGTGGCCTCCACTACGGCAAGAACCCAGCTCAACTTAGATAAAAAGCTGGGCGTGCACGCCATCAACGCCATTCTGGGCGCAGAAGGCAGGAACGTCAACAATAGTAGCGATGGCAATAACCGTTTCGGCTATTATGCAGACCCGCTCAGCTTCACCGACGTTGACATCGTCACCCGCTATCCCGAATTTTTGACGAAAAGCACCAGCGCCATTGGCGGCAGCGCCTCCCTGAGCCGCACCCAGCAACGCTTCCTTTCCTTCTATGGTAACTTCAGCTATAGTTACCAAGGGAAATACCACCTGTCGGCCAGTGCCAGAAAGGACGGCTCGAACATCTTCGGCGCCAATACCAACGACCGCTGGAAACCACTATGGTCGGCAGGAATAGGCTGGAGCATTTCCAATGAGAGCTTTTATAACCTCAGCTTCCTACCGACCCTCAACCTCAAGGCCACCTATGGACATAGCGGTAATGTCGACCTCTCCCGCACCGCACTGCCGATTGCTGCCTATGGCAGCAACACCACCTCTGGCCTTCGCTATACCCGTATCGTGACCATCAACAATCCAGAGCTCAAATGGGAACAGCTCTCCCAACTCGATCTGAAACTGGATTTCGCTACCAAAAAGAACCGCATCAGCGGCACGATTTCCTATTATATCAAAAAGGGAACCGACCTTTATGGTACAGCCCCCTATGACTATACTACTTGGGGAAGAAGCGCCGTACTGACCAGAAATGTTGCCGCCATGAAAGGCACGGGCATCGACCTCGACCTGCGTGGCAAGATCCTGGTAGGCAAGTTCCAGTGGAATGCCGAACTCTTTTTCAGTAGAAACGAAAGCAAGACCACCGACTATTACCGCAGTTCCGGCGCCGACCTGCACGGCCTGCTCAACGGTGGCAACCGTATCTCCCCCATCATCGGCATGCCGCTCTACGGCATTGCCGCCTATCGCTGGGCGGGACTGGATGCCAATGGCAATCCGCAAGGCTATGTAGGCGGCCAGCCCAGCATTAACTACACCGCCATCACTGGCGAAGCTTCTGCTACGGGGAATAACCTCGTCTTTATCGGCAGGTCTAGTCCACTGTATTTCGGGGCACTGATCAACACCTTCAGCTACCAACAGTTCAGCCTCTCGGTCAACGTCAATTTCAAGTTGGCCTATTATTTCATGAAAAACTCCATCAACTATAACAGCATGATCGTCTCGGGCAGCACCCACGCCGATTACGCAGGACGCTGGCAACAGCCAGGCGACGAAAACCGTACCCATGTGCCTTCCTTTATCTATCCTGCCAATGCCAACAGGGGCGGCATCTACAATGCCTCGGAAATCCACGCCGACCGTGCCGACCATGCCCGATTGAGCTACATCCGACTGGCCTATATGCCCAATATCGCTACCTGGGGCATTGGTCTGAGAAGGCTGGAAATGTTCGGAGGACTACAGAACGGCGGCATCCTCTGGCGCAGGAACAGGGACCACATCGATCCCGACTACAATAATCAAATCCCACCGACCAAACAGTTCACCATTGGCCTGCGTGGCTCATTTTAACCTTAAACAAACACCAGAAAAAACTAAAGCAAATTAACATGAACAGACATAAAAACATCCTCTCCAAACTATGCCTGCTGCTCGGTCTACTGGCCAGCGGTTGCCAGAAATTCCTAGATGTCAAATCAGATAACAAACTGGTCGTTCCCCAAAACCTCAGCGACATCCAAGGCCTGCTCGACGATGCGGCCACCATGAACCTGCGGACCACCCCATCCTATTCAGAGACCGCCTCTGATGATTATTTCCTGACACCAGCGGCCATTGCCCCACTGGCCATCTATGCCAATGCCTACATTTGGCAGCCCCTAGACTACCGTTTCCAGAATGATTGGTCGGTGGGATATCTGGCCATCTATAATGCCAACCTCGCCCTTGAACTCCTAGAAGGTGTCAACAGGACTGCCAGCAACGCCCAGAGCTGGGACAATGTCAAAGGCTCGGCCCTTTTCTTTCGTGCCTTTTACGAACTCGCCCTCACCACTCAGTTCGGCCTAGCCTATGATGCCCAAACTAGCCAAAGCGACCTCGGCATCGTACTCAGACGCTCCTCGGATTTCAATATTCCTTCCAAGCGCTACAACGTTGCCGAATGCTACGCCGCCGTGCTCCAAGACCTGAACGAAGCCGTACCGCTATTGCCCGAGCATCCGCAACACGTCTTCCGCCCCTCCAAGGCGGCAGCCCATGCCCTGCTCGCACGAACGCACCTGTACATACGCCACTACCCCGCCGCCCTGAACGAAACCGAAAAGGCCCTGTCCATCAAATCCAACCTGATGGACTATAACAACGATACGGACCTCTTCTCGCTCAGTGCCGCCGTTCCCTTTAAGCCCTTCAACAAGGAAGTGATCTTCTACACCGAAATGTTCAGCGGCTTTGGCCTGCACATCTCCAACCGGGCCACCATCGTCCCCGAACTCTACAGCAGCTACCACAACGATGACCTTAGGCGCAGCGCCTTTTTTCTGGCCACCGGTACCAACCAACGTTTCAAGGGCAGCTATGCCTCCCATGCCACTGCCCTTTTCACCGGACTTGCCACCGACGAGCTCTACCTGACCAAGGCCGAATGCCTTGCCCAAACTGGTCAGCTCATCCAGGCCATGGAAACACTCAACCACCTGCTCAAAAAACGTTGGAAAAATACCGTAACCTATCCCAACCTCACGGCAACAGACCAGACGGATGCCCTCCAAAAAATCCGAAACGAAAGAAGAAAAAGCCTGCTGATGCGCGGCCTGCGCTGGATGGACCTGAAAAGATGGAACAAGGAAGGGGCCAACCTCAGCCTCACCCGGACCTTGGATGGCAATACCTATACCCTGGCACCCAATTCCCCAAGGTATGCCCTGCCCCTTCCCGCCGATGTGATCGAGCAGTCGGGCATGCCACAGAACTAAAGAAAGGCATATAGCGGAAGGCACAAAGCCTAAAGTAGTAAACGAAAAACAAGACCAAAAAAAAAGCAGGGACGCCCATCGTCCCTGCTTTTAAATGATCTACACCAGATAGATCAGGCGCCCATTACTGCAACCTGTTCACAATGGTGGCACTGCCATCTGCCGATGCCGTTACATAGGCAGCATCGGTTCCGAAAGCCGTTGCCTGAAGGTCGGCCGAACTCTCCAATATCGGTTCAGAGGGATTGGTATCATCCACATAGTTTTCGTCAATGGTGATGGAGCAGGCCATCTGCAATTCGCCACCACATTCTTCCGTTTCGGCATCGTGTTTCCAATTCTCCACGTCCTCTACATCCGAAACCGTAGCGGGAAACGGTCCGTCATAATAGTAAGTATAGGTATCACGCTTGGTTTCAGCTGGCGTAAAGGCACTCATGCTCAATACCAATCCAAAAGCCGCAATTAGGGCGAACACGCCCAAAAGATTTGTTTTCAATATTGTTTTTAAAGTTTTCATCTTCTTAATTTTTAAGTTTAAAATGCCCCATACGGGCGGTTGGCGCCAGCATTTCCCAGAGACCACAAAGACTGGCGGGATCAATTCCATTTACGACAGGGCAGGCCCTTTCCCCAAAACAGTAATGCTTATTTTCCAGACCTCCCTTCCCCCAAGTGAACAACCCTATGAATTAAAGTCGATCTTAAAGCAATAGCAATCCCCCAAACACCCAAAGCCACAAAACATAAGTTAAAGGCCAGGTGCACCTGATAAGCCATCTTTCCCAAAATCCCGCCACAACCACAGGGCACCTTTCCAAACCCACCCAAATTGGCCACGACCAGATAAACACTGAACGAAAGCATCAACAAAGTGGCCAGCCAAAGTCCCAACAAGCGGGTACGCAGCCACAAAAGCAACAAGACCACCAGCAGTTCCACCACCGGCACCAGCCAGGCCAATACCAAAGCTACCTCCCTAGCAAAGACCTGCAACAGCATCGCCCTGCGGGCAACCCCATAGTTCATCAGCTTAGAAAAAGCCGCATAGGCAAGCAACAGCACAAAGGCCGCTACGATCAGCTGTAGTTTGCGCTCCCTTTTCTTATCCAGACGTTTAGCGTAAAATAATACCATCTCCAATTCCGGCACATCGCCGTTTCCGAGACAATATTATTCCCTAAAAAAATCCCAGAAAATAGTGGAAACACGCCCTTTGCATAAATAGTGGGCTTACGCCATATACCAAAGCACTGTCAACTCGACCACCAAATCCAGAGCATCAATCCTTCCCCTCTGCTCTCAGCTTCACCAGAAGCTCCATCTTCCGATTGACCTCCACCTTGTTAAAGATATGCCGTACATGGTTGTCCACCGTATGCAAAGAAATGTACAACTGCTCGCCAATTTCTTTATAGGTCAACCCCTCACACAGCAGTCCAGCCACCTCGATCTCCCTTTTGGTCAGTCCAAATACCAAACACCTGTCCTGAAAAGTCAGCTGCTGTTCTACCGTCACATGTTTAGCCAACCTCAGTTCCACCAGTTTATGGCGGATATCCCTGGCCACCGTCAGTCCCCAAGCGAGCAAAAAGCCCACATTCATCAGCAGCAGCCTCCACCAGGGCTCCATCTCCCAATAGATAAAAAGGTTCACCACCGACCAGGGAGCCACCGAGATACAGGACAGCACCAGTTCATCCAAGCTCCCCGCCAGATGCAGCTGCTCCCGCTGCTGCACTTTACGATAGACCGCCAAAGCCAGTACCGCAAACAAAGACAAGGTACATAAGCCAGGCAGGACCATGCCCCAGGATAGCACCAGCTCCAATTCCCCGCCCAAGGGCAGCACCACACAAAAGAACACCAAAAAAGAAAGCCCGTAACAGACCGGCACGCCAAACCTTAGATGGAAAGCAAATTCGGACATCCCATGTGCCTTATAGAAATATAGCGGCAAACAACTCCCCAAGGCAAAACCAATCCCATAACGCAAGATATATTGTAAAGAAAGGGGAACAGACAATTCCTCATTAGGAAAGATGGCTACCACGCCATCGTAGACCATCAACATGCTCAAGAGTTAATAAGCGCCAAATGCGCGAGCCTTGGCCAGAAGTGCACAAAAAAACCGCCAATTGGTAACAGAAACCAGCGAACATCAAAATAAAGATGACCAATTGGCCCACGGGAATGAAAAACGAAAACAACTGCATAGGGATAAGGCGTCAAAGCCGCAAACCTGCGGTAAACGCAAGTTATCCGCTTATCCAAAAGCCGCAAGCAAATAGTTTGTCGAGCGGGCACATTAGCCACGCCAACGGAAAAACGCTACACCTGCCCACCAAAACTGGCCAAAGCTTCCCTAAAGCCGTTCAATCGGGACCTGCTCACCACCAGGGAAACATCGGAGGCCAATACCACCCCCTCTACCAGCAAAACCAAAGCCTGCGCCCGACCATACTTCTCAAAGCCGATCACCACCGAAAGCGAGAGCAGTACCGAACGATTGATCTGAAAAAAACCTTCCTCTCCCAACAGTTCTAGCAAAGCCGGCATCGTCATGTCCACATAATAGAGCTTGCCCGTCTTCAAATGCACATGTCCGATATTTTCATGACGCTCGAAACAGGCAATCTCGGAAAGCGATACCTGCAAGATCTTATTGCCCAAACGGGCATCAATGCGGAGGGGCGAAGCTCCCTGCCGCACAAGCAACCTATCCAGATCCGCCTTCAGCCGTCTGTTCTTCTCCAATCCATGAAAATAATTCAGGTAAAAGAACCAGGCCGTATACAGTGTATTCATGAAAAGCACCATCCAGAGAATGATCAACAGCTCGGTACGCATATAGCCACTGGCCGAAAAATCATTGTCAAAGGCCCAAAAATAAATCCTGACCACCAGCAGGTCCACCAGAATCACCAGTCCCACACAAAGCAACAACTGAAAAATTAGACGCTTCCACCAGAAAACCTGCCAGGGTACCCACCTATCCAACCGGCCAATACAAAAATGTATCCACCACATCAACAAATATGAAAAAGGCCAACTAAAAGCCATTGCCACATAATAGTTCAACTGCTGTAAAATCACTAAAGTACCTTTTTCCTGGGTTCCGGCCACCACATGGTGGGAAACCACTATGGCCAAAACCGCTAAAGCCCACCTCGGAAAATAATCCACTTTCCTAACCATCGAAAAACGTTAATATCAAACAAAAAACTCAAAACACCGTCAAAAAACCAGTTACATCCCATCCAAGCATCCAAAGTACCCACTCCCCAAACAAAACTTGCCTGCACCACTACCAATCCCTAATCTTGCCCGATTAACCGATTAAACCAATTCACATATGCAAAAATTCCAATTCAACGACCAAGGGGCAGCAGACCTGATCACCGCCCTTTACCAATTGTCCAACCCAGCGCTCCAACTGGAGGCAGATGCCGCAGGTGCAGATTTCCGCTTCTGGATCAGCAGCCACTTTGAACTCGGCCAAAGCCAGCTTGATTACCTGGCCGGCATCGATGAACAATGGATCAGCATTGCAGCCCAACAAACCAAGGCATTCTTGGTAGAGCGAAAGCCCATCAGGCTCCACAAAATGCCAGAACCAAGCCATAGAAACAGCAATGGCGAAGACCGGGGCAAACTGCTCGACCTAGACAAGAAACAGACTGCCAGCTATTCCGAACAGGATGGCTATCAGCAGAACGAAGAACTCCTCTATGCCATCAGCTACAGCCAATAGTGACCATTCGAAAAACCCTCATAGGGATAGTGAAGCCTATCCCTATCTATCCCCATTAACCATAACATCAACATATCCTATTATTGTACCATCGTAATTTTTACTGGACCTTTCAGTCCAGAGGCCTCCAACGGGCTTTTCGGTTGATATGGATTATCATTTGTCCACGTCTTCCTTTGCCCTAGCGGCAACATGCTATCTCCTATCAAACGGTTTACCCAAGTATTGGCAACACTGATCTCCACCACATTATTACCTGACCTCAATGCTCCCGTGATTTCCGTTCGCCATGGTGCGGTCCATACGCCTCCAACGGCGATACCATTTACCGTTACCTTGGCAATTACGCTTACCTCACCTAAATCCAGATAAATTCGCTGACCATTAGCTGGTTTCTTTATCTTAACCGAATTGGTATAAACCGCAGTCCCAGAATAATATTTTATCTGTTCGTTGGGATGAAGCGTCCAATCTATGAGCTGGTCAAACACTACTGGCTGGTCCGGCCCTCGCATCTTCGGATCAAATGTTACCTTCCAGGGCTTTTCAATGCGGGCCAGCGTTAATTCACTTGGATTATTCAATGAACGATTATCACTATTTTGTACTGCTGGCTTCCTGAAAACAATGAAAGTACTTTGAAATTTATCCAATCTCAAGGGAACAGCAGTCGCTCCATTTTTTTGCTCAAATTGCGGCAATAACCTGGTTGTACCATCTATTGGATCCCAAATTTCGGGCTGCTTGCCACTTATCCTAAATTCAGCGACAACATCTATGGGCTTATTCTGCTGATTGCTTATGAAATAGATATCTTCATCAGGTGCAGACCTGTGGATGAAAAGTGTAGAATCAACCTTACCTGCCCTATAATCAGGTGCGATTTTTAATCTATCTAATGCCGTTGAAAGCGCTATTCCCTGCAATACCAATCCTTTTCCAAATCGATGAGATTTTATGGTTGTTCCATTGATGTCCCCCCAAAGTTCCTTAACAATTGCCTGCACTCTTTGATCAGCAGTAGGGTAATTTTCTAGACTTGGCGACCGGTTAGGCGGTGGCCCCAATACAGTGGCTCCTTGACTTACCAAATCTCTTATTTTTTCCAATAATTCCGGTCTCATCGTTTCCAGTTTTGGCAAGACCAACAACCCGTAACTCATCCCATCTGGAAGAAATAAACGTCCATTTTTCACGGTCAGCCTATCCCTGATCACCTCACCATTGATATAGTCAAAAGAATAGCCCTTTGGAATTGGCGGATCGGTGACACCCGTCATCTTAGGTGCATCTTCACCAATAAAATAGGCTACGTCTGCTACATACCTTCCCTGCTGAAGCATGAAATTACAGCGTTTGAGGTAGGCAGTAAACAGGTCCAAATAATCGAACCAGGTATTATGCCGGTTAAACTCGGTACCAAAAGTGGCATTCACCCCGGGCAGCCTTTCATCTGGCTGATGGATATACACATGCAAAAGCGTATTGTTGACCCCTTCGGCAAAGAACCGGTCACCCCTTTGTTTGATATCAGCTGGATACTTCATAAATGCTTTGCCCCCGGAAGTAAAGGATTCTGCCGACACCTTGTTCTTTCCGTAGATATGAGCGGCAGACGATGCTGCCCTATTCTCAATATTTCCCAAGGCACCCTTCGCCCAAAACTCCCCAGCAACTTCGTCCGACTGCCCTCCATATTGCAAAAACTCACCGGGAAACCCCCAATGTCCATAATTCTCCAACCATGTTTTAAGCCCGTTTTGATTACTGATTTCCCGTAGCCCGCCTACATAATCGTAGGCAATCCTATCTGCGATCAAGCGCCTTAAATCCCATAAGAAACGATCGGACATATCTGGCGAACCAATAATCTTTCCATGCAAGGCAGGCAAATAAGGTAGGGGATCGTAACCATACCTCGTCTTGAATTTCTCCATCAATCCATCTGTCCAATTCTGTCCCCCTGTTTCGTAACTGTCCTGGACTGCTATTTTCCAAGTCCTCCTGTCGGCCGCTGGTATACGCCTTAAAATTTCGCCCAGGAAAGAATCGAAATGTGAACCCACATGTTCCTTACTCATCTTATCTACTTCCAATCCTGTACCCTCTTTAGATGCCGGACTGTTATTCACCCCGGTCGGAGCCATTCCCATTCTCATGATGACCCAATTACCTGCCGGTGCATTCCATTTCAACTTACCTTCAGGAGACATCAAAGGAGATAAATCCAATACTTCTTTCGGCTTAATCAACAAATGCTCGTCATCAACTACGGGCTGTTGCAACCATTGGTATTCAGTCCAATATGGCAATGGGGTTTGGTGCATTTTAGCAAAGGTCTTTTCCGCATATCGCTCTACCTTAGGCAGGGGAGAAAGTATAAATTCACTAATTCCATACTTGGGAAACGACTGTTTGTCGAGTATGCTCCTTTGTAAAACAAGACGGAATTGCTTGGAAGTGGTGGAGGTAATCGAAACCACCACAGGTGCATAAGGATCGAAACCTACATACAATGCACTTTTTCTTCTATCGATCTCAAAAGCCTTTATCGTACGATAGCCACCTGTTTCTTTCACCTGAAGTTCTGCAGAAGCAGTCATTTGATATTTGGCAGGATACACGGTTAAGCTCCGAGCGGTAAAATCCTTTTCCGTAATGAAATCTATGGTAATTTTATTGGTATCCGTTAGGGTAATATCAGTTAATGTATCCTGGTCTATAATATTTTGCAAATTGGCAATTATGGGAGTTGATTTAAGTATCGGTTTCAAATCACCTAAGGTTTTCCCATAGTCTTTGGGTGTTTTGAAGGCTACTACACGAACATCCTGAAACTGTGGATGTGGTTTGGGCAATGATACCTCAACATCATTTCCTCCTTTAACCAGAGTTTCCGAAGAAGCCAGATATCTCATCGACTGTTCTGGCCTGATCCAAGGTCCACCAGATTGGCTCCAACCCGGGCTATTGAAAATACCAATCTCAATATTAAGCTCACTAGCTGTTTTAAGGGCGGTGTGAAGCACTTCCCACCATTCATCAGAAAACAGTTTCACCTTTCCGTAAGCGGTAGAAGCGTATCCGATATTACCAATGAACGCCCTATTGATGCCCACCCGCTTCATTGCCTGAAGGTCTTTAACTACGCCCTCTTTTGAAATATTATCAGACATCCAATACCAATACGTACTGGTTTGAACGGTATCTGGAGGTATTTTGAAACTTTTTTCCAGATTGGACAACCCAACATTGGGGACAACATTTATTAAATGGACAGCCTTTTTTCCTATGCAGGCCAACAACATCGTTAGGCAAACAAGAGCACAGCTTAAAAACGGCTTGGTAATTATGTTATGCATGTGATTTATTTTGTCCAAATAATGATTATTTATAGATGATCTTCAAGGCGTGATTTCCAGCTTCCAGCCCTTCTATGACTGCTACCTTATTAACCTTTCTGGTTTTTATCGAATTGCCGTTTAACATAACTTCATATTTTTTCCCCTGCTTTAAGGAAAGATAAACCCTGGCCGAAGTATTTCCCGGTATAGAGACTGTGGCCTCGAAAACATTTTCGGATTGCCTATACGAGGCCTTAATTGAACCCTTTATGGTAGGAACGGCAATAGCGGCATATGCTAACGCCCCTATTTGTGGTTTAATGACAAAACTATCCCAACCAGGACTGGTCGGCTCAATGCCCATCAACCTACGCGAAATGATATTTGCCGGTGCTGCTCCCCAAGCATGGTTCCAATCTTGATTGGGCTTAAATTTATTGTCCCAAGCTTCCATCGTAATGGTACTGCCAGCCCTGATCATATTGAACCAGCTCCTATCTGATTTAGACGTCAGCAAAGAAAGGCCATAATCGCCATCGCCAGCATCGTAAATTCCATCCAGTAAAAACTGGCTGCCGTAAACACTACAGGCCATTCCCCTAGATTTGATATGGGCCATTACGCCCGGCCTATGTTTGGCATCTACCAAGCCCAACGCCAGCGCAAAAGCATTGGTATGTAGCGAAGCGTGATCAGTTCCAATGCCGTCTACAAATATTTGTCTGTTGGCATCAAAAAACAGCTTATAAAACGCCACTTTAACTCTTTGTGAAGCTTTCTGATACATCTGCGCATCGGCAGTTTTCTCCAAAGCAGTTGCAATTTGTTGCATGGCCACCAGTGCCCTATAATGGAATGCATTTACGACTGCGTTATATTTCGTGAATACAAAACCATCCGTTTCGGTATTTCTCGGCCAGTCGACAATATCTTTTAGGTTATCATTTTTAAGATGGATGGAAGTTTTAAAATCCGCAGTTACCTTTCCCGTCAAGGTGCTGATCAAGCCTGTAGAATCAATTAATCCAATCAATGTTTTGGCTTGAAGATCTTTGTAATAATAGGCTATAGAACGGGTATCTCCCGTATACAGGTAATCATTCCATGCCATTAAAACCGATTGAAGGTTCCATTCCGTGGGCCATGTAGGATTGGTGATCAGATATTCGTGGGAATTGCGGGCCATGGTAAACTCTTTATCCACCGCATAATGGCTCAGCTGGTTGATATAGGCATCTGCCTCGTAAGGGATACGTTCCCTATCGCCATCTACATAAATACCTAAAAAAGAAGTTGCCTTGATAGAATATTTGCACAGATCCCATACCGCATTCAAAGTACTGTCTGAACTATGAAAAGACGAACTTTCATCATCAAATTTATAATGAACAAATAAACGTGTTAATGCATTACCAGTTAATGAATGCGTATAACCTTCGATTTCTACATACCGAAAAGGCAACACCTCTCCTATATAATCTGGCATTTTTATGGCTACTGGCCTAGTATTATAGGCGTCTTTATGGATATTGAGCTTATAGGTATGCGTTCCCTTCTCTAGTACCAACGCATATTGTGCATAACGTATCTTGCCTGGGGGTTTACGATTAACATTTCCATTGGCATCCAACATTTCACCCAACCTAACCATTACGGTATCTTTTCCTGTTTTGGAAAACAATTGCAATTTTAACTGTGAAAAGGCATCCTTACCAAAATCAATTTGATAGACGTGATTGACTTTTTTGAGTGATACAGGTTGTTGTTCGGTAATTTGTAGTGGATAAGATGGATTTTTATAATCGGCTAGTTCACTTGCTGTAATAAAAGATACTGGAGATGAAAAAGGACTTGCCTCGTTAAGATTGTTCCAAGCTTTTACTTTCCAATAATAGATTGTATTAGGTTTAAGTGCTATTCCCTTAAACAAAATGCCTGTAGATGTAGTAGCGGTTATCTTTCCCGAGTTCCAAACATTACCGATATCCTGGTCTAGCTGTTTGAGATTATCAGAGACGAGCAACTGATAAGCACTTTGCTTTTGATCTTTCGCTTGTGCGTTGAGTTCCCAGCTAAACGCAGGCTGTTTATTAAAAATCAGTACCGATTGAATGTTCTTATTCGTAGTATTAATTTCGGGGATATTGGTGAGATATCCATTTATTGAATAAAAACGATCTGCCGAAAGCAAATCGCACATCAGTTCGGTTGGCGCTGGCATTGTATTCACTTTAGCGCTTTGCGGCCTTCCTTTAAATGCTACTAAAAAGGATAATATTAAAATCGATACTATTTTGACCTTCATTTTTTATAGCGTTCTTTCTTGATCCATTCCATGCAGTCATCTATCCACTGCACTTTAGCTTGATTGTTGTTTACTCCGTAACCGTGGCGACCTTTTTCATAAAGGAACAACTCTACCGGAACGTTCTTCTGTTTAAGTGCCGCAGCAAAATAAAGGCTGTTTTTTACATCGACAGTTTTATCGTCCATCCCAGAGGTAATGTATGTCGGTGGCGTTTGCTCGGTAACCTGCAACTCGTTAGAATACTTCAAGATGTTATCGTTGGTTAGTTCGGGACCTATCAAATTCATACGGGAGGTTTTATGGGTTAGCGAATCTGCAAAACTGATAACAGGATACACCAATACCATAAAATCGGGACGTAGTGAAGTGCCTTTGGGATTATCGAGTTCCGATTTTCCGAAATGCGTCCCAATAGTAGAAACCAGATGACCTCCAGCGGAAAACCCCATAACCCCTAATCTCGAGGGATCTATCTTATATTTTTTCGCATTTTCTCTTACATACTGAATGGCCCGCTGTGCATCCGTTAAGGGAACAATCTCCTTACGATCCATCGCTTCGGCTTTGGGCAAGCGGTAATCTAAGAGAAAAGCAGTGATACCAGCTTCCATCAACTTTTTGCAGGCAGGAATTCCTTCCACACGGTTGGCACGCCCACCATAAGAACCTCCAGAACATACAATAACTGCAGTGCCTTTGGCCAAGTTCTTCTCTGGCCTAAACACAGTTATTTTAGGTGGCTCTGCATTGTTCTTGGCAAATGGCACCTGTCCCTCCGGGTAAAGGGGGATTACTTCCTGAGCCTTGGCACCTATTGCAACAGCGCAAAGTAAGATGGCTAAATATGCTGTTTTTTTCATTCCTAATCGAAGTTTTACTTAAATGAAATTTGTTGCTTACCTTCAGTTAAAACTACTCTTTGACCATTGGCGACAAATTCACCTTTCACGCCAGAAGGTAATTCGATATTTGCTGTATATGAACCGTCTTTTACCTTACGGTAGTTTACCTTAATTGGTCCCATTGGGTGTGGCATTTCGCCTGAAGCATCTTTCAAATCGCCCAGATTTGGCTGTATACGAACTGTTTTAAAACCTATGGTTGCAGGTTCTATTCCACACACCGTGGCCAAAAAATCATAACATGGACTGGAACTCCAAGCATGGCAATCTGAACGCACCGTAGGCGATAATGTTTCCGGAAAGGTACTTAAGCCCAATGACAGCATCTCTTTCCAAGGGCCTAAAGTAGAAAGGTATAAATTGCCCATTCCTGCCTTTTTTAATGCGGCAGTATAGTAAAATCTGAAATACAAAGTACTCGATGTTAAGCTATTGTCATTCATCACTTTAGTCATTACCTCTTTTTGCTGTGCAAGTGGAATACAATCGCTCAAAATCCCCCAAATATTGGCGTGCTGACTAAAGACTTTCTTCTCTGGCGAATCTGCCAAAAGTCCTCTTTCAGCATCGTAACAACTGTTAAAAACAGCATTTTTAATTTTTTGGGATAACTCTTTATAATAATCGGCTTTTTGCGATTGCCCCAGCTGCTGGAACAGCGTTGCGGCCTGATCCAAGGTGTAGGCATAATGCAAGGAAAGAATGGAAGAATTTCCATCTATACCACCCGAAGGAATGCCACTTGGCGAAAAAGTCCAATCCACGAAATTCCAATAATCGGTTTTACCTAACAAACCCGATTTAGCATCCAATCGATATTCGAACCATTTCAAGATCGATTCCATGGGAATAAGATATCTATCCACAAAAGCTTTATCATCCCTATACCAAGCATAATCATACACCATCGAAATCCAAAACAGTGAAAAAGGTGGAATAAATTTACCTCCTCCAGCTGGATGGGCATCCCTAGTCAAACCATCAGGTATCCTAGATTGATGGAACTGCTCAATAGCGTTTCGCACTAACCTATCATCACCAGAAACATACAATGAAATCAAAGCCTGTATTCTTGTATCGCCCACATATTGTAACTGCTCGTAATACGGGCAATCCATATACGTTTCGTTGGCACACAAACGGGCAGTTCGCCATCCCACATTCCATATCTCATCCAAACTGGTATCATTAGAGCTGAAACGGCCGTTTTCATTTAAAGGATAAGCGGTGAACATCGACTGGAGTTTATCCAAGGTCAGTGGTGTATCTTTGGTTTCAATATCAAATTGGATGTAGCGAAACGTACGCATCCATAATGGCCTGAACAAGCGGTTTGCGCCTCCATCGGCCAGAAACACATCATAATAACCTTTGATATGTTTTCCTTCCACCTGATTACGGTTGCCTTTGAGGTTATTTTGATCAAACAACGACTCAGCGTAGGTAATTTGAACTTTTGCATTTTCGCCACGGCTAAACGTAATTTCCGGATAGGCCGTAGTTAGGTTCTTGATATCGAACAAAATGGTGGCTTTGGTATTAGCCGGAATGGTGATTGATCCGCTTTTTTCAAAAGTTTTAATGGTCTTTTGGGCATCCAAATTCAGTACACGCACTATTCCATGTATGGGTTCTAGTTTTTCCTCCATCAGTGGGATGGTTCTAGGAATAAGATTACGTTTGACATTGAAATATCTAGGTTTAGGCTCTAATACTGGAGCTGACCAGTTGCTATCGTTATAGGTAGGTTGCTCCCATCCAAATGGGTATTTCTTGAACACTACACTATCACAGCTTCCGACAATATAAGAGGCCAATCTTGATGGCGGAAATGGCTCTGGGAAATAGGCTTCGTTTTTAATTACCTTCCAACTTTTATCGGTATTTACCAATTTTTCCTTATCACTATTACCTTGCAGGATAAAACCTGTCTGGAAAGATACCTGTGCCGCCGGAGCACCACTGCCCATGTGCCATAACAACACGGCCAAAACATTTTTACCTGCTTTTAAGTTCGGTGCAATATCAATGGTCTCATAATACCAATTTCTCAAGTCTCCCCTTGCCGAACCCAAAACCATTGGCACTCCATTCACATACAACCTGTAACGTTGATCACCGGTAAGGTGTACTACAAAATTTTCCGGCTTTGCCTCCAATTCAAAAATTTTCCTGAGGTGATAAACGCCATAATCTTTTAGGTTAACCTCAGGACATGCAATCCACTCGGCATTTAGGGAAACCGTAGGATATACAATGGATGATGAGGTAAGCTGGGCTTTAGAAAAACTCGCCAAAAGTAATAGAAAAGCTATTGCAGCCAGTTTCTTTGAAGTATAGAAATATGGACTAAAAATACCTGTACGGCGTATATACTGCATCAATTGTTTAAAACTGAAATATAATCTGATCATCAATGCTGTCCTCATTTTAATAGTTTTCTATAATGGGCCAGCGTAGTTGCTATTCCCACCTCCTGTTCGTCTTCGTAATAGGTAGTCAGGTAAACCGAAGCACTTTCTGGATTATCGGTTACAAATTTTTGCCATTGTATGAGGGTATCATCAAAGTATTTTAAATTCGCTTTTAGCTTAACCAGATCTACTTTTCCCTTCTTTTCTTCTGCATAGGCATTGAGCATCACCTTCCATGCCGCATCGAACAATTGAAACTTTAGCCTCCCATATACCGATGAAATGTAGACGAATTTCTGGGTTTCTTTATCCTTAAAATGAAGCTCCTTAGAAAGTGTCTCTATTTTTTCCCATATGGCCAAGGCTTCTGTTTTTTCGTGCAGATAAGCCTCTATCCTGTTGTCTGCAATGATTTTATCAAAATATGGTTTAAGAAAGTAGAGCCCAGAAATGGTGTTATCCCTTGTCCAGTTCATGTACACCCCTCCCATCATGCTATAATGCCCTTTCATCACGCCATCGGCCGAGAGCAAACATATTTCCCTAAACTTAGGAATGTCTTTTTCATCCAGTCCCTTTTTCCTCACAAATTCATCAAAGATTTCTTCCTCGGCCTTATCGGGATGTTTTGCCCACTGCGCTACCACGATGGCATTTAATTCGTTCCAAAACTCATTGGTAATATATGGACCATACCAACCTCCACCCCTGGACCAAGTCCATACGCCCTTAACTAGAGGATTGTTCTTTACTTGGTTTAACGAATAAGGGAGTTTTGTTCGCGAAGCCTTTAGCTCCTCAAAACCATCAATCACTCCTTTTCCGATATAGTTGGCATGTGCACCTTTACCTTCATATTCCCTTTGTGCCTGTACTTCTATGATTTGTTTATGTTTGCCAATACCTATGCAGGGATTGAAAGGAATGCCATATTTGGCAGCTTCATCTTGCCAATAAACATTAAACTGCGAATAATCGAGATCGGGTTGGGTAACGGCAGAACGCCAAAAATCAACAATGGTGTGCTTTATTGAAAAGTAGAGATTTTCGTGAGGTTTTACCTGTTCGGTCACTTCCAAATAATACTTTGGTAGCGAATGGAACCTGCCAAAATCCCAAGTGCGGTAAAAAAGTTGTTTGTTTCTTTTTTCGCATACCTCTTCCCGTAAAATATTGACCAATATGACATGGTCACTGTATCCATTCACCAAAGGACTTCCACCTTTGTGATAAGGGGCATCGTGGAGATAAGTTTCGCCTGTTCGAATAATCAGTCCGTCCATTTGCGTGTATCTATCAAATATCTGATTAATTAAAGAACGTATAGCTTTTTGCGTGAAAGGTTTGCTGATGTCAATTCGCCCATTGGTATTGCACATCTCCGCTTTATATCTCCTGATGAGTTCTTCGGGAAATACCAGCATATCCAACATACAATACACATTTAATCCGGCCTGTTTTGCCTCAGTATATTTCTGTTGCAGCAACGTATCTTTGTCATCTACCCATTTGCGTTGATCCGTATTTTCCGGAAAGATCTGCTGATCAAAAGTTTGCCAGTCGAGGCCAAATTGTGCCGCTTCAAAAAGGAAAAACACTTTGGCATCATAACCTGAAGTTTTTAAAAAGGAAGGATCTAAAAATTTAGACTGCGTTTGGGGTTCTCCAGGATTATGGTGAACCATATCCATCGTCATGAACTTCTGACCAAATACATATTGGAAAGTGAAACTGAGTATAATACTCAAAAAAGTGATACGGCTAAATACTTGCATTATAATTTGATATCATATATTTTGATGAGGTGGACAGTTTTTAGGTGCGAATGGTCAGCTAACGCTGGTTATAAAGTTTGTACAATTCAGATCCGGCAAGTAAAAACGCGCCTACGCCATACACATCGGTACTTTCGTACCCGGCTTTTACAGGCTTGTCGCCAATGGGCTGTACATAACCCAATTTCCCATCGGGATGTATGGAGCTTAGCAAAGCTTGCCACGCCTTTTCTACTACGGGCAGATATTTTTTCTTGGATAAAAGGCCGTTGTTAATGCCCCAAACAATACCATAACAGAAAAATGCAGTACCGCTAGATTCTTTAAGATTAAAAGTTACAGGATCATACAAAGAGGCGTGCCAGCTACCGTCTGGTTGTTGTAGTGCTGCAATCTTCTTGGCCATTTGTTTAAATTGTGTTTGGTATTTGCTTTTGCTTTGAAAATCGTTAGGCATATTGTCCATCATTCTGGCCAAACCACCCAACACCCAACCGTTGCCCCTCGACCAAAAGACCTTTTGGCCATTGGCTTCCCTGCGTTCAAAAAATCTAGAATCACGGTAGTAGAGGCTTTCTTTTTTATCGTAAAGATAGGCCGAGGTTTTCCACCATAAACTATCTGCCTTTTTTAGATATTTTAAATCGCCAGTGGCTTTAGAAAGCATAGCCATTGAGGGCGGCCCCATAAAAAGTGCATCGCACCAGGCCCATTCTCTATGGTTAATTTTTGGCACTACCTTTAGCGACTCATTAAACTGTTTGTTCACGATGGTATCTGCTAACGATTGCCATTTGGCTATCATCTTTCGTTCCCTGTGTTCCATATACATCGCAACATACATCTGGGCAATTACATAATCATCGGCAAATAACCTGCTTGGGCCAGTATTCCAATTTAGTTCCTCTCCGATATTGTAAAGAAACCTGTCGTAGGCTGGTAGGTTATCAATTTTTTTTAGAGCGATAAAACCCGTGTACATTGCACCGTTTTCCCATTCTGTTTTTGGAAGTTTGATAATACGTCCTTCTTTCCATTCATTCATCTGCCATTGTGCCACTTTGTTCATCACTTTCAATACAGAATCTGCATTACCAATGTTATGATTGTTTGCTACAGCATTTAAATACAGACAACAGCTAAATATCGCTCCCAAAACTTTCTTGATCATACGCTTATTTTATTATTTCTTATTGCTTTTCTTTTTATTGATGTTCGAATTTTAAACTGTCTATTTTTGGTAGTAGTTACCTACGCTATTACCTAGATTATCTCCCTGCGGGAATGTAAACCTTATTTTCGTACCGCCATTTTCTTTTATACTATTTGGCCCTTTTACCAGCTTATTAATTGAAATATTTACTTCTTTTTGCTGTTGGATAGGATCTGCCAATAAAAATTGATACCCATTCTCTTTCTCTTCCAGAATAATGATCGCTTGGGAGTCGCAGCTCATGTTTAAGCCGTTTTCCAATTCGACAGCACCGGGCTTATACATAATGATGAAATATTGCTGCTGACATTTCACTACCTGTAAGTTTCTATCATTCTTAAGTACCTTAAACTTATTTTTTGTCTTTTGCGCTTTGAAACTTTCCAAACTACGTTCTGGAGTAACGACGTAATAATAACTATCATCTTTTGGCGAAATGCCGTGATTTAACCATAAACTAAAGACGGGTTTGCTAATCATCTCTGCGCTTCCTGTAGTATTAATTGATTTCCAAGAACCTGTTTGAGCCGCATTTTTAAGGGTTAAATTACCTCCGGCAGGAAATGTATAACCTACCCCATTGTGATAAACCCACTGTAGGTTGTTGGTTTTCACAGTTTTTAGGCTGTCGGTCAATTTCATTCCATCCGCATCTTCGGCTGCTCCAAACGTAATATCACCTCCTAGGTAGCACTGATTAACCGAAGTAACCACTTGCTGCGTTCTAATGGCATTAATTCCCGCACCTAAACAGAGCATTGCCCCATCCACGAAAAAATAAGCCTTTTTAGCCTGCACACCATTATAACTATGTTCGTAAGCAATTACGCCCGCTTGAGTATCGCTTACTCCTCCAGCAAATTCGTTGTTACCAAAAAGATACCATGGCAGTATTGCCGCCGATTGGTTCATTACTGCCGTAGTGCCAGGCACACGTGTCCAATCCCATATAGGAAAAATGTTTTTGTATTCCTCTCCGCTTGTCATGATATTGGTAGCACCCAACGGAAGATTATAACCCTTCAAATTTTCGCCATTGAGCATTTCTGTACCATTGGTACGAGTAGAGATTACTTTTGCAGACATATAGTAATCTGCACCATGATGTGTCATGATATCCGATTTCCAGAAATATCTATTGCCCTGAAAAGATTTAGAAAAATCTGCTCCCCGGAGATGAACCTTCCAACCTTTAAAGGCTTGGGCTTGTTTCGTATTAATGATAGCCATCTTGTCCAAAGTAGATGGGTTAATGGAATTGATGGCATCTGGACGTGCAATATTTCGCCCAATTGTCCCAAAATCTATAGCAGTCCTGTAACTGAAGAGCTGGTGTCCATAAAGCAACAGATCAGAAAATATACGGTTCTTCTCCTCAGAAAATGCATTAGCGAACGAAGTGTTAGCTGCAAGTGCCATTAAGTTTGCCGTACTCTCCGCAAAGCTCATTCCATAGCCTCCAGAATATAATTGAGGTCGATGCTGATGAAAGCTATGATCAATTTTTATACCTTCTATCCCCTGTTCATCTGCAATAACCAAGGTAGAAGATACACTTTGGAACCCTTTATCAATCATTTTCCTATCATTCTCGATACAGCCTTTGGCTATGGTAATTGCCGATACCCAAATCCGGTTCATGCCACGATGCCCGGGATTATCAGTAAGATCTTTTAGATAAGACGAATAATGGCGAAGATCCTTTTCGGGAATCTCCGCCTTAATCAACAACAAACCAACCAAATAATCTTGTGGGGCACCTATTTCATTGTACCACCAGTTTTGAGATTTAGGTTTTTTACTCAGATAGTAGTTATAGGCTAGCAGAATTTTTTGTTTCAATTTCTCATTACGATAAAACCCTGTGCCCTCCCTAGCGTAAGCCATGGCCATCAGCTTCAGCTTTTTGAGGTGTTCACCTGCCGGAAAATCGTTAGATATTGAAGTATAATCTATTCCCGCCCAGCTACCATCTGTTTTTAAGTTTTCTATTGTTTCTTTTACTCTTACATCATCAATTCCCTCTTTCAAATAATCGGCGATTAGACGTTGAGTTACAATTCCTATATCATTTTGTACAACACGATCACCGTTTCTCTTTTGACCGAAAACCGCAACACTATTTATGGCAATTATTTGTAAAATATAGATAATGATAAAAAGCTTTTTAACCATTCTTTATTTGTTAGTCGTTTAGAGGTTTTATAAAGTTAATAAAGGCAATTAACCTTTACACTATATGCTTTCCCTTATAATTTGAGTAATTTTCTGGATCTAGTTTCCAAATTTCCCTTCAGCTTTATAAAATAAACGCCCGCTGGATAATTCGCTATAGAAAAAGAAACCTGATCCTCTGCTTTTATTTTGATAGAACCCAACACCTTGCCCTGAAGATCAACCAATTCTACCGAGTGGTATACACCTGCACCAAACTTCACATTTACAACCTGGGACGTAGGATTTGGGAAAACTTTCACATCAACATCATCAAGCGTAAAAGAAACAGTTCTTAAACCTTCCTCATTTATCTTCCCATCTCTATCTATCTGTATCAGTTTATAATAATTTACACCATTTGCCGGTTGTTTATCATAGAATGTGTAATCGTTTTGGACAGCACTGTTACCAGCCCCCTGTTTCTCTCCTATTTTGGTATAATCTCCGCCATTTGCCGATCGGTATACTTCAAATCTATCATTATCTTTTTCAGACAAAGTTGTCCAATTAAGTTTAGCAATATTTCCTTGACGAACTGCGGTATAAGTGGCAAGCGTTACCGGAAGTGTTGCATCGACATAGCTATTGATAATGCTGCTTCCCCTGTAGTCGCTAGTTGGCAACGTAATCGCAATAGCGGTGCTTCCTGCAGCGTACGTCGCATTTGGACCACTCAGGTTCTTATTAATTGTAATTTTTACCGTGGTTTCCAGATGGGTAGGGTCTGCTACGGAAACCTTATAACCACTTCCTTCCTTTTCTAGCATTACGATGGCCTTCTTGTCCGAAGTAATACTCGTACCATCACCCATATCAACCGTTCCGGCATTGTAAAAAACAACCGCATACTTGTTGACCCTATCGTTCCTAACCGCCTGTATGTTCACATCATTTTGAACAACTACGAAACCATGGTTATTCACCGAAGCAGCAAAATCGCTCAGATTTTTATCTGGTACTACAATATAACTATAGCCGGCATTGCTAGGGCTGTTCCCATGATCTATCCACAAGCTAAAAATATCCTTTTGTACAGTGGCAGTCGAGCCCAGGGAGTGGATATCTCTCCACCTACCGCTCTGCTGTTGTTTCTGAACGGTGACGCTACCACCAGAAGGAAAGATATAGCCTACATTACGGTGATGTACCCATTGCAGATTGTTGGCCGAGACATTACTTCCAACAAACACTTGCGTGCTGCCATCGTTAATATTGATATCACCAGATAGCAGGGCCTGATTGATAGAAGTGTTCACTGGATTTGAGAAATTGCCATTGATACCCGTGCCCAGACAAAGCATCGCATCCCCCATCATAAAGTATGCTTTCTTAGCCTGCAAGCTTCTATAATCACTTTCAAAGGCAATCGCTCCAGACTGTCCACTGCTCACTGCGCCACCAAATTGGTTTGTACCGATGAGGTAATCGCTCAGGACCGCCGAAGCTTGGTTTCTTTCAGCCGTAGTTCCCGGTACCCTTGTCCAGTCCCATACCGCATAAATACGATCGTATTCCATCCCATCGGTCAGGATATTAGTTGCTCCCAATGGCAGATTAAAGCCCTTAACATTTTCTCCATTGATAGATTCTGTCCCATAGGTACGCTTAGAGATTACTTTCGCAGAAAGATAGTAATTGGCACCACGTTGGGTCATCATGTCCGATTTCCAGAAGTGTTTGTTACCACGATAGGCCACAGGATATGGGGCACCAGAAGTGTGTGCTATCCAGGCATCGTAGTCAGCAGCTTTGGTCGGATCAATGGCCTTCATCCTCTCCAGTACGTTTACCGGAACAGTTGCATAATTTGTTGGCGCCTCAAAGGTAATCCCCCTTCCGGAAACCCCAAAGTCCATCGTATGGCGATAGGCCAATAACTGATGTCCCTGCAGCAACAGATTGGAAAGGACCTGTCTATTCTGGGCGGTAATCGAATTGATAAAAACCGTACCTTCCGATAGCTCAATCGCATTGGCGAAATCTGCGAGAATGGACATGCCATAACCGCCAGATTGTATCTGCGAGTGGTGCTGGTGAAAACTGTAATCTATCTTCACTCCCTCATCCCCCTGTACCGGCACAATCACCAATACCGAATAGATCGCCTTGAAGGCCTGGTCAATGAAATTATAATTATCCTCTATACATCCTTTATAAATACTGATATTGGAAACCCAAGTCAGGTTTTTCGCATCGCCCAAAAAAGAATTGACCTGATCTCTCAGATATCGTTCCGAATAGTTGACCAATTCGGCCTGTGGCATTTTGCCTTTCAGCAGCAGCAACGGAACCATATAGTTCTGAGGCCCTCCGATGTCGTTGTACCACCAATTGCTCGATTTTGGGTTCTTGGTCAAAAACCCATCATAGCCCAACTTGATCTTGGCCAACATCTCTGCAGAATCATAAAATGGATTGCCAGGCATTCGATAGGCCCTTACCATATCCTTTAATCGGTTCAAATGTACTCCAGGACGAAAATATTGGTCAATAGTCGTATAGTCTACATCACTCCAGGTACCATCGCCCAGCATGGCATTATAGGCATTGGTTACACTGGTAATATCAAAAGCAACAGCAAGCTCTCTTTGCTCCAGACGTTGGGCAATGGTGTTGATACTGGTCTGCTGCTGTGGGGTCAAAGGCTCCGGGTCCTGCCCGAAGACCTCAAATTCCGCAATACGGTACCTCGAAGTAAAACCAGGTGGAATAGTGCCCCTACCATTGCCGCTGAAACGCACATAACGTGCTGTCACATTACCAGATGGGGTGATTTCATCTGATGGTCTAGTAGGTGTATTTGCTGGCAAAGTATATATTGCAGACCATGTAGTGGCGTTGTTCGACACCTGAACCTGATAGGCATTTGGCGCATAATTATCCGCATATTTAAGCACCACTTTATTGATTTTGTAACCCCTGCCCAAGTCAACGTATATCCACTGTTTAAAGTCGGAACCATGCGATGACCACTTGGTAGCAATGTTGCCATCATTGACGTTGGTAGCGGCATATTGTGGTGTAGCGTCCTCTACGCTCTGGGCAACAACAGTTTTATAGAGCGCAACATTGGTTTGCGCATAACTCTTGAGCGCTGGTATAACGCCAAACACTGCCAACGCAAGGACCTTCTTAATATATTTTTTCATAAAATTTAGTTAATAGTTCTCTAGGAGCGAAAATAAAAACGCCCTAGTGGTTCGAGAAAATGAAACTGATGCGCCCCTATTCGGGTACGCATCAGCTAACCAAAGTCTAATTAATGTAACCGTCGTTCTGAGGATAGTTCTTAGCACCTCCGATCACACGGTCAATTTGTATCTGTGGAATTGGTCGCAGCACATGGTAAGGCTTGATATTAGGTGCCGCACGTGTATTATATAACTTAATTCTTTCCAACAACTTACCAGTTCTCACTAAATCAAACCACCTCATATACTCAGCGTTAAGCTCCCTCGCCCTTTCATCTAAAATAAAGTCGATACTCAACTGTCCAGCGGTAACCTCCATTGCTAACCTATTAGCTGCCGTTACCGTGGGATCTGTAGAAACTATGGCCGCCCTCTTTCTTAATTCATTCACATAAAAAACAGCATCTCCCGGTTTACCATCCATCATCAACGCTTCAGCTGCAATTAAATAGGTTTCACCTAATCTATGTATAATTACATCCTTAAAACCATTTACATTATTAACGTCTAGTCTGGTGGCATCTATATGCTTAGAGGACATTGGAAATGAGCTGCCGTGTTGCTGGCTCGGAGAGATGATCGTGTACCTAGCAGCATTTCTTTCTGCCTGTGTTGGCTCATAATCTGTCATGAGTATTGCTAGGTCTCCTAATGCCATGGTTACGGATTTACCACTGATGGTATAGGTACCCGGCTTATTACAATACCACCTAGTCTTGAAAGATTTCTCCCAACGTGAATCGATGCTCTTGTTATATAGCCCCTGCATAAAAGGTGTAGACCTATAATGGTTATATGGTCTACCATTGGCAAGGTCACGCTGCATGCCCGGTAAATTATCATATCCGGTACCAAACCACAGGTGTGAATAGTTTCCCAGGTTACCAACAGAGCCACCCGCAAGCGGATTTGCATCATATTGACAAGAAAATATGATTTCATTATTTTTGCCAGGTGTAAAAATGGATGCGAAATCAGATAACAGGCTATACTTATTAGAAGCAATCACCTCTTTTGCCAAGGTAGCCGCTCTAGCATAATCTGTGGCTTCCTTAGCGGTGGAACCTGCCCTTGTTAAATAAACCTTTGCCAAAGAGTGTCTAGCAGCCCAGGTCGTTGCCCTTCCGTAATCGGTTACAGTTTGTGGTAAGTTGGCCACCGCAAAATCTAGATCGGCTATAATCACCTTATAGACTTCTGAGATTGGCGACCTAGTTGCCACATTTGAAGCGCTTTCAGTTGGCGTAAGGGGAATTGAAATCGGTCCATAAGTTTGCACCAATAAGAAAAAGTAGTGCGCCCTTAAAAAACGTAGTTCAGCTATCCTTGTATTTTTCAACTGAGTTGGCATATCTACTGTTTCGGCAGATTTCAATACGGAGTTACAGGTATTGATTGCGGAGTACATGGCAACCCACGGCCCACTACTGGCACTACTAGCAGCGTTTAAGCCAACGTCATAATCATTAACGTAAAAAGTACCAGACCCAAAAGTATACTCGTCACCATAGTTGGTGATCCAAGCCACATCCTGAGAGCCGCCGTACCACTTTCTTAATTGCCCATAGGCAGCTTTCACGCCATCTTCCACTCCAGCGGGTGTATTGTAATATAGATTTGATATGGGATTTCTCACATCTTCTACCAGTAATTTCTCACAAGAGGTGAAAAGTAACATTCCTCCTGTAATGGCTATATATATCTTTTTCATACTCATAACTTTCGAATTAAAAATTAACATTAAGTCCCAATTGATAATTTATCGTTGCTGGATTATCCAATATCTCTGGATCGATACCTTTATGATCTCTCACATAGGGAGAAAACACAAATGGATTGGTCACGTTTAAATAGAACCTCAATGATTTGGCTCCGATTTTGGAAACTGCCAAATTTGATAATGTATAACCTAAGTTAATATTTCTGATACGCACAAATGACCCATCAAAATACTTCATCGTACCCCTATAGAGAACGGCACCTGGGCCCTGACCGGCGATAGGTTGCGGATAGGCATTCGTTGGATTGGTTGGGGTCCAGTAATCAAGTGCAAGGTGGTTATATCGTCCGCCAAAAGCTACCGTATTTTGGTTATCATAAAGCGGGCTGCTGATTGTCTTATTCTGCACCCCAACTACAAACACAGCCAAGTCAAAACCTTTGAATGAAAAGTTATTGTTGAAACCAAAAGTAAACCTCGGATCTGCTGAACCAACTACAATCCTATCGGCTATGGTAACCTTGCCATCACCATCTTGGTCTTTTACCCTGATTTGTCCAACCCTTGAACCAAACAGCGCAGCTTGTGCTTGTTCGCCAGTTTGCCAAATACCTATCTTTTCATAATCAAAATATGAATTTATAGACTTTCCTATAAAGCGTCCCGCACCAATATCATCAACTTTACCTAAAGCCAATTCTATAATTTCGCCTTTATTAATTGCCGCTGTGATATCCGTACTCCATTGAAAACCACTTTTAGATACTATATTTTGTGTAGACAATGAAAAATCTATTCCTCTGTTACGCGTTGAACCGATATTTGTGGTAACACTTCCGAAACCTGTTGAAGGAGGCAAGGGAGCTGGCAGTAACAAGTCTGTTGTATTAGTTTGATAAACATCAATCGAGCCACTGATCCGCTGGTTAAGGAAACCAAAGTCTACCGCAACATTTGCAGTTGTCGAGGTTTCCCATTTCAAGTTTTTATTAGGAACGTTTCCTGGTGCAAAGCCAAAGGCCGAAACGCCATCAAAATCATAAGGCGTGCGGACTAGTTGCGCTAAAGTCTGATAAGGTGTCACCGCCTCCTGACCAACAGAACCATAACCTAACCTTAATTTTAGGTTACTTAGAAAAGAAACATCCTTCAAGAACTTTTCTTCCGATATGTTATAGGCAAAGCCTGCCGAAGGGAAGAAGCTCCACTTGTTGCCTGGAGCAAATCGAGAAGACCCGTCTGCTCTACCCGTTAAGGTTAGTGAGTATCGACCATCAAAAGCATAATTGATTCTTCCCATATAAGACAGGATATTCCATCTTGTATATCCACTACCTACACCGACAATGGTACCTGCCGATCCCAAATTATGATAAGTTGTTGTCTCTACCGGTAAATCTCTCACGGATATGTTTGAGCTTTCATTAACTCTTTCTTGAATGCCATATAAAGCGGTTACATTTAACTTATGCTTTTTCTTAAAAACCTTATCATAAGTTAACTGGTTATCCAGCGCATAAGAAAACCAAAAACCTTCAGAAGTGCTTGCGGTTGGACTAACACCTACGCTAACAGATGTAGAATTAAAACTACCACCACGCGTATTACGTAGGTCTGGGCCGAAATTCACTCTATACTTAAGCCCGGATATGATTTCTGCTTCGGCAAAAAAACTGCCCAATAATCTTGTTCTATTTTCTAAATTAACAAATTTCTTTCCTTGGGTTGCTAGCAACGGATTTGGCATTGCTGGATCATTAATTGGATAAATTGCAAACTTTCCTTCATTATCATAAGGTTGTCCCAAAGGCGAAGTGATTAAAGCACCGGCATAAGGATTATAGTTCGCTCCATCAACCTGTGAATAAGAACCCAATAGGGACATGCCCAATTTTATTCGCTTACCCAGATTTTGATCTATATTGATACGAGCAGTATAACGTTTATAATTCTGTCCTATCAGGTACCCTTCGTCATCAAAATAGCCCAAAGAAAGATTTACTTTGGTTTTTTCCGTTCCACTAGAAATACCCAATTCATGGCTTTGGGTATGACCTTTCTTAATGATCAGATCCTGCCAATCGGTATAACGACCAAGCGCAATGGATTCTCGCTCTATAGGGTCCTTAAATAAAAGGAGTTCATCTGTTACTGGAGGCGTAAGGGCTGCATTAGCATCACGCACAAATTTCACAAATTCCTCTCCATTAAATATGTCAGCACGACGAACCACTTCAGTTATGCCATAATAGGCATTGTATCTTACGTCGGTCTGTCCTATCTTACCCCTAGCAGTGGTCACCAAAATAACGCCATTTGCACCCCTAGAGCCATAAATAGCCGTTGCAGAAGCATCTTTCAAAACTTCAATGGATACTACGTCGCTTGGATTAAAATCCGTAATCGCATCATTGACCGGTATCCCATCGACTACGTATAACGGATCATTACCCGCGGATAAAGACCTATTACCCCTAATTCTTATACTGGGTGTAGTACCTGGCTTGTTGGCTCCCGCAGTAACGTAAGCGCCCGGAATCCTACCTTCTATCATTTGAGAAATATTGGTAACAGGAACCTCCCTCAATGTCTTTTCCTTGATGGAAGAAATAGATCCAGTAACATCTCTTTTCGATTGTGTACCATAGCCTACTACCATTATCGCATCCAAACTACTGGCATCTTCATCGAGAGTAATATTAATTGTATTACGCCCATTTACTAAAGCTTCTTTGGGTTTCATCCCCAAAAAGGTAAAAACAAGCACTGCTGACTGATTTGGCACATTGATAGAATAGTTTCCTTCTGCGTTGCTTAGGGCTCCAGTCTGAGATCCCTTGACTTTTACGCTGACCCCAACTAAGGGTCCACCATTGGCATCGATAACTTTCCCTGTTACCGTAGCGTTTTGGGCATGACCCAAGGTGTAGCAAAGCATAAGAAACAGGAGTAGACCCTGCTTACACCCATCCACAACAAATTGTGTAATTCTTTTTTTCATAATGTTTATACTTGGTTATTTAGGTTGTCACTAGAGAACAAAGGCACACTTTATCAAGTCTGCTACTCTTGTTTTCTCTGATGATTTATTGGATAATTCAAACTTAGTTAAGAATCTATCTTTTTTATAATACGTTTTTAACGTTTTGAAGTACGAAAATATCAGTCTATACTGCCTTTTCCCTCATTCTCCTGATTAGTTCCAGAAAGGCTCTGCCATTATGGTACGGACATTTCCACAGACCAGCCTTGTATTGCCCAGGCATCAGCGAAAGGTCTTCATTTATTCCCCAGAACCATTCGCCATTTTGGTGATCGATTAAATTCTCTTTGACAAACATCCAGCACTGGTCAAAACGGTCCTTATAGTCCTTTTCCCCAGTGAGCTGAAAGGCATTGTATAAGCCTACCAGCGCCTCAGCCTGTACCCACCAATGCTTTTCTGCATTCAGATGCTCTTTTTCTATCTCATAGTTTAGTCCGCCATTACCATCAAAGCCTTTAATTGCTGCACCTACCATATCAACGGCGATCGCCCCAAAATGCTCTGCAAGCGATTTTTCTCCGATTTTTTCCGCTGCTTCCAATAAAAGCCATGAAGCCTCGATATCGTGTCCAAAGGAGATTGCCCCTGATTTGGATTGCCAGTTTTCATCAAAGAAGAGCTTAAGATGATGGGTGTGTCGATCGATGATTCGATGGCCGAATACCCCAAGCAGGTTTTCCAGCTGTCCGCGCAAACCTTCGTCAGGCCATATTCCATAGAGGTTACTATAAGCTTCCAGCACATGCAGGTGCGTATTCATCGTCTTTTTTTCATTGGCATCCTTTTCGCTCAACCGCTGGTCTTCCAAAGGAGACCAATCGCGAGAAAAGGCCTCGAAATAGCCATATCTGACTGGATCAAAACTATGCTTTTCCAAATCTCCATATAGTGCCTTGGCCAGGCTTAGGGCTCGTTCATTCTGACTTGCCTTATAGAATTCAGCCAATCCATAAATAGCAAAGGCAATGGCATACACTTGTTTTTTGGTATCCTTCGGCATACCCTGCGCATCGACGGACCAATACACCCCACCAAATTCTCTATCGATAAAGTGATGGGAGAAATAGTCGTAGCTGCGCCTAGCCAGCTCAAGGTCTTCGGGTAAATGGCTGTAGTTATATGCCGAGGAGAAAAACCAGAGAATGCGGGCGTTCAGTACCGAACCTTTGTCGGCTTCCTCCACAATACTGTTGTCATTTTCCACCTGACCATAAAAGCCACCATTTTGGGTGTCTACCATGACCGAAGACCAATAGCCAATAATATTGGAAAGTTCCTGCTCGAATTCCTGTATCAGACCTGATTTCATACCAATTACACTTAAATATTGGCCGACATAGCCCTGCTATTACCATGGGGAACAGCGGCTTTGTTTCTGCCGATCAAACCAAGAATATTCCCTACAGATTTTGCAGAACTTAGACCGTCTTCTGGAGTATTCATGACATAATCGACCAATTGGCCAACGGTGGAAGTGGCTACATGCATCCTAGTATCAGAAGAAGCGTAATAAATGAATACCTTACCTTCTGGATTTACAATCCAACCGTTACAAAAAGCAACATTGGAAACATCGCCTATCCTTTCCTCCCCTTCAGGTGCCAGGAAATAACCACCTGGCCTATGCGTCACCTTTGTCAGGTCCTGAAGGTCTGTCATGAACATGTACAGTACATAGCGCAAGCCCGCTGCTGTATTTCTCACACCGTGAGCCAAATGCAACCAGCCTTTTTCGGTTTTTATAGGCGCTGGGCCTTGCCCGTTTTTCGCTTCATACACAGTGTGATATTCCTTTTTGTAAAGGATCTCTTCTTGAGTTATCACCGCATTTTCTATATTGTCGGCCAGACCGAAACCTATCCCTCCTCCTGATCCAGCTTCGATGAAGCTATCCTGGGGACGGGTATAGAATGCATATTTGCCATCTACGAATTCAGGGTGCAGGACTACGTTGCGCTGTTGGGGTGAGGGGGTAATAAGGTCGGCCAGACGTTCCCACTGCCGTAGATCCTTCGTACGCACAATACCACACTGGGCGAATGCCGAAGTCTGGTCTCCCTCGGATGCCGACGGATCTCTTCTTTCTGTACAAAACAACCCATAAATCCAGCCATCCTCATGCTGCACCAGCCGCATGTCATAGACATTGGTATCGGCTCCTTCCAATGAATCAAAGATTACAGGCTTGTCCCAGAATCTAAACCCGTCAATTCCATTATCACTTTCGGCAACAGCAAAAAACGACTTTCTATCTGCCCCTTCAACTCGGGCAACCAAAATGTACTTATTACCAAACTTAATTGCTCCCGCGTTGAACACCGCATTAACGCCGATGCGTTCCATAAAATATGGATTAGACTCCGAATCAAAGTCGTATTTCCATGTTAAAGGCACGTGAGCCGCCGTCAACACTGGATATCTATATCTGCTAAATATACCGTTTCCCTCGGCCTCAATCTGGTTTTCCCTACTCAATAATGCTTCTTGTGATTCCTGAAGCTGTTCCATGCGGTGTTTAAAAATGGATGTCATGCTTTATTATATAAATTGATTATTATATATCCCAAATAAACTGATTTCTGTGACCAGACCTATTTATCTTGATTTTTTCTTCTTTCCTGCAAGTCTTCCGTGATGGAAACCATCAAAGAATCGCTAAGCTTATAGCACATGATGAATACAGCTGACAGTAGCGCACCTGCTGCAGGTATAAAACTCAGCATCATCCTGATACCTGTCTTTGTTTCAACAGATTGGACCATATTAGCCTCAAATCCATAGATGGCAAGCAGCCACCCGGTAAGCGCCCCTCCCAGTGTCCAACCTAACTTTTGCGACATAGAAGATGAAGAAAAGATCAATCCAGTGGCCCGGCGACCTGATTTCCATTCCGAATAATCTGCAATATCAGCATACATCGACCACAATAAAGGGAATATACTTCCGGCACAAATGCTGATCAAAAACTGAAAGACGAAAATCAATACAAGATCTGTTTCTTTAAAGGCATAGAATATACAGCTCAGCATCGTCGCAAACAGCATCGCATAAAAAAATGTCTTCTTTTTACCAATCTTATCAGATAACGGCTTAGCCAAAATAACGCCTACAATGTTGGCAGCTTGTCCCAATACGAGATAAAGCGTGCTATAGTTTACAACAACATTAAAACCTGGTAAGCTAAAAGCCTGTTGATCGGCAAAATAGTATTTAAAATAATAGATGGCCGAGCCATCCCTCAGCGAATTGAAAATCAATGTCGAGACACCAGCACCTAGAAGAACAAACCAAGGCTTATTGGTCGCCAAATTTTTCAGGTCTGTCCTCAACGAGGTCCTTTGTTCCTTAGGTGGGCTGACCCGCTCTCGTGTCCAGGCAAAAGTCAAATAAAACAATCCCACGGCGATTATGGCATAAACGCCCATCGTGGAAGTCCATCCACTTTTTACATCTCCCCCTGAATTTCCAAACCAGTCCACCAATGGTTCGGCGGTTGCCAATACTAAAATACTACCTGCAAAAGCAAAAATAAATCTAAAGGTGGACAGCGCGGTACGCTCCTTGATATTAGCTGTCATCACCCCCATCAGAGAAGCGTAGGGGACGTTAATTGCCGAATAGACCATCATCATCAGCGTGTAGGTGATATAGGCATAAACCATCTTTCCACTGATGCTAAGTTCCGGGGCTACGAAAGTCAACACACCTATCATTCCAAATGGCAATGCCATCCATAATAAATAGGGCCTAAACTTTCCCCATTTGGTATTTGTCATATCCGAAATGACCCCAATGATTGGATCAAGTGCGGTATCCCAGATACGGGTAACCAGAAA
Source organism: Flavobacteriaceae bacterium PS02338 (assembly GCA_029959615.1). Classification (GTDB taxonomy): domain Bacteria; phylum Bacteroidota; class Bacteroidia; order Sphingobacteriales; family Sphingobacteriaceae; genus Pedobacter. Next base: position 230,298 of record JASCOD010000005.1, read on the forward strand.
CATCGTACCCACGACAGCTGCTGATATCCCAAACACATCTGTATAATAGTAAAGGAGATAAACCGAAAATATTTTCCAGAACATGGAAGAAGCAAAGTCGCCAAATCCATACCCTATTTTTTCTTTTAGTGTTATTTTTTCGTCCATAAGCTGTCTGGTCAATAGTATATTGGTTTGAACACGCCGTAGTTCCTATTTCACAAAACAACTAACGGAATTCAAAAATAGTCCTATTGGAAAGATGCAACCAGTAGATTTTTATCAAACTATAATACAAAAACGCCGCTGCTCAATCCGCTAGACGGTATTAGATAAACACCCTTGTTCCAGAGTAATTATCTCGGAATTCCTTGGGAGTTGTATTTTTTTTTCGCTTGAAAACCCGGTTGAAGTTGGATATGTTATTAAAACCACAACTGTAAGCAATCTCCGATATCGTCGTAGTGGTATCGATGAGCAGCCTGCTAGCGTGTGCTACCCGTATCTCATTCAAACTGTCTATGAAGGTCTTGCCCGTACGCTTTTTTATAAAACGGCTAAAGGACACTTCTGGCATGTTGGTGAGCTTAGCTACATCCGAAAGCTTTACTTCCTGGCTATAATTTAGGTTAAGATAATTGAATACCTTCTCGATTCTTCTGCTGTTATAGTTGGAATTTTCATTGTTGAAAGCAGCATCCGAAAGGGTCAACATATTCCTTGAAATAGAAAGGTCATGAAGGATGGAGAACAGTTCGAGAATCGAATCGAAACCGCTCTTTTGGCTTAAACCGAGAATCCGCGGTTTAACGGCTTTAATGGTCTCTTCCGAAAAGGCGATTCCTTTTTTTGATCTTTCAAAGAAATTCCGCATGAAACTTAACTGGTTCCGGCCCAACATGGTATCATCCAAAAGATCCTTATGGAACTGAATGGTGACTTCCTTGATCTCAGCAGACTTACACTCGTGTGTAAACCATGCATGGCTGAGGTTAGGTCCCAAGAAAACCAGTTCCAAATCATCAATGACATGGATATGGTTGCCCACGATCCTTTTGGCATTTTTCGCATTTATAATCAGGTTAAGCTCATACTCATCATGGTAATGCAACGGAAAGTCGAACTGCTTCTTAGTCCTGGAAAATAGGGTAAAGCAGTCGTACTGGGTCAACGGCGTAATTTCTCTCTGTGTATTCATAAGCTGATTATTTATTCCTATCCGAATCGACCGAAGATATCCGCAACAATAAACAACGAGGCAAATAAAGCGGAGAGCGTAAACCCTCCTGCTCTTCAAACCAAATGAACTGCATGGCAAACGCACCAGCAGATATCTTTCTTAAACTATCATTATTGACGTAAGCGTTTATCGATGAACCCTTTTCCTTATGATCAATTATGTACTTCATTTTCAAAATGTCTACCATAAAAACCTTGCTGATTTTTTTAGCGGCCATAGCTATACTATTGTCAGAAAAAAAAGCGCTAAGCCTCCATGAGGTAGGCTGGCAGTATAGACCAGTAAATTTTATTATCGGAATGCTAAAAAAGCTGATGTTGAAAAATCCGACAGATTGAAAAAAAACTCCCATACGATGTAGATACCTGTTTATGATTTGGTCTACTAATTTAAAGATACCCCATCATGCAACTGTCATGTACTGTCATGCAAACAAGAAAACAATAGTTACGGGAAATATTTTTTCTCTTTTACCCACCGTGCTCAAATTAGAAATTCACGACTGGTTTAAATTTATTCCTGGCTTCCGAAATCAGCTCGTTTTTAAGCTGAGATTGCAGCTTCTCTTTTACATTATCAGCTCCGACAAGCTTAGGCTCTATCATCTTTCGACAATACTCATCGAAAATAAGCTTATTACGAAAGCGATTTTTTCTAAAAACAAAATCGCTTCCCCCGGTAAAACCTAATGCTTCCGCTTCGCTGTAAAGTTGTTCCGCTACAACAATTGAGATTAAAAAATCATACAAATGCTGCAATGTTGCCAGCTTTTGTTTAAATGGTACATGGTTATAATAATCCAAAAAGTTCAATATGCTAACTTTGAACTTACGATTATTGACCCGATAAGTCAATAAATCATCACTCGCTATTGAAAAATAGTGCTCTTGTTTCAAAAGCCCAGATTCATATTCACGCCACAACCTTTTTATTTTCAAGCTATCAAATGTGATACCATGCTTTAAATCTTCAACATAGTTATGGTTGGCAAGAATCTGATGGTGTATCTTAAGCGTCTTTTCTATTTTATCTTTTTCCAAATCATAAGTCCGCTGCTCATTTTTTGTAATTGCCCTAACCTTTAAGAGATAATGACCAGAGCTAGAGTTTACCGGACCAGAAACTTCTCCGTCTTTCATATCCCAAACCCCTTCAAAGGCGAACTTTGATACTGGCCATATCAATGTAATCTGCTTTAGCATCGATTTCAGATCTGGGTTAGTAAAAGCACACTTCCCCTCTGCAGCAAGAAACTCTTTTAACTTTTCTGCTGTATCGAACTGAAAATAGTCGATATCATATTTAATCTCTCTTTTTTTATATGCATCAAGGGATTCCTGCTCAACGACTACCTTTCCGAACTTTGAAAGATAGAAAGACGAACTGGGAAGCGAGATCATATATTTCGACATCACCTGAACTGCATTGCCTATATCTTTATTTACCAGACGCCTGTCATAGGCATCGGCGATTAATAACATACGATCAATAAAGTTATTTTTCCAGAGCTGAAGGATATCCTTTTGTGGTTCAGCCCTATGTACTTTCCTGTATTCTACGATATACTCGTTAAGTAAAAAGTCAAATTCATTTTTAGATACAACGATGTCATTTACCTGTAGTGCTATTCCATTACTTTGACCATAAATGGGAAGGATTCTGATAAACAGACTAAAGATTAAAAACAATATAATTCTCATGGCCAGCTGTAATAAAACCAGGCAGCTTGAGCTGCCCGATTAGATATCATTCCAGAACTAAGTTAAATTGATACAATTACCAGTTACCTGCAAATAGTGCCGATGCGTATTCCCCTGGAGGAGCATCCAGCTGTACATGACCAGAGAAAGTAACAGTAGCGTAAGGCTCGACATAGACGGTGTCGAAATCCTCGTGAAAAAAGCCCATATAGGGAGCCTCGGCCCATACTGCTGAGCCCGAATAAAAGTAAGACAAAGCCCAACACTCATCAGACGATACTCTGGCCTCTACGTTCAACTGAACGGTTTTCCCCTCTGTGCCTCCATATACATCAAATCCATCTGCTTTGGCCACAGGTCCCTCTCCGTTAGATATTCGATAAACTGCAAATGACTGTGCAAAACAAAAACTTGCCACAAATAGTAATGCGGCGGTTAAAAATAATTTCATGGTCTTAAAATTTAGGTTTAAAATTTGGTTAATTATTTCCTTCTGGAATAGGTAACCAAATTTAACTTTACCACAAATATCATTTCAATACTATTATTTCAATTCACAATAGAAATACGACACAAACACCTTAAAAACAAGCAATTGAATTATTCACAACAATAGAAAAGCTGAACGATATCCATCGTACAGCTTCTCAAATCAAAATGATACCTACTAGGTAATAACAAACGGGCAGGTATCCTTTCGTCAAATCCCTATCTTAGAACTTTGATACCCTTGGGTGCATCAATCGTTGTTACGATTTTCCCATTTACATCTTTTATATGCTTAATTTTTACTACTCCCTGTAGTGTCGGAAATGTACCCTCTACGAAATTAAGATTTCCAAGGTTTGGCCTGATCCTGATAACCTTTGCGCCAGGCTCAACTATGCTTACGCCCAAGACATGTTCGGTCAACCATGCCGTTGGACCGGAAGCCCAACCATGTGACAAGCTATGTCTCAATTTTTTATAGCAATAATCACCATAGCACAAATGCACATCAACTTTCGTTCTATCTGGCATTTCATCAATTCTACCGGCATTTTTTAGCCATTCAACATTGAAATCTTCCCAAAAAGTTGTTGCCCCCAAATCTAACATGCCGCCCCAATATTCCTTAATGTTATCGATAGCCTCCTGATACTTTCCAGCCTTGGCCTTAGCCTGCAGCATATAATATCCATAAAATGTAGAAAAATCATTTACGCCTTCCTTTGATATGAAATCATTTGCAACATTGGCCGGTATAAGCTCGGCTATCCCCAGTAAGGCTGCCGCTTGCTTCGAATCTCCAACATTGGGAACATATTTTCTCAGTGCACTCACCGTTGTTCTGCATTTTTCCGCTGTTTCATTTTCTCCCAACACCTCACAAAGTTCGGCACCAGCGTTTAAGCTTAGCACCATCATTGCCTGTAAACCAGCATGTATTGCCTCTGTGTTTCTGCTCGATGGCCAATCTAAAAAACGCTTTCCGTCGAGCTGTTCTTTACCGTCTATGGTTTTACTCATTAGCTGATGAAGTAGCGCTACGAGATAGGTCTGCTGCGGCTTGAGGTAGTTTTTATCCCCTTGGTATCTATACCAATCTCGGTGGAGTATGACCCACCACATGGAATAAGAATTGATGCCATTCATCCAGGCAGGTAATGGTGTAGCATCACGAATTAAATCTAAACTTTTTGGGACCACTTCATTATATCCAAATACACTGTTAATGGTCATTACTTCCGGATGCATGTCTCCTACCCAAACCAAACGATCTCTTTTAATGCCATCCCAAAGGTATTGCTGCATATTTAGATGAACTGTATAAGCACCCGTTTCCCAAATCTTATTCAACCTTTCGTCGTTACTTTTAAAGCTGCCCAGATAAGGAATATCTCTGTAAACAAATACCGCTCTTATTTCTTTAAGCAACAGATCTACGTCTTTACTCAATAAGTCTATTCTGACAAAGCGGAAACCAGAATTACCGATCTCAATTTCGCCGAGCCATGGTAGATCGAGCCTAAAGTCCCTCATTGCATGGTCATTCATTGCTCCACTAGAAGTGTCGATATCCGCTAATGTTTCACTTACCGATTCTCCAAATCTTATCCTTACTTGTACTGGGTTCTTATTTTTCATATGGCCAGTAACCAGCTGTAAGCCTCCATGAATCTCTGTACCAAAATCCAAGATGATGTAGGCTTTGTGATCTTTATCGCTTTTGATTCTTGTAAGGTCTCTATTGATCAGCTCTGCTTGCCCATTGCCTTCTTTCAAAAGTCCGTTTGCATTTTCAATCCATTTGCCTGTTAAATCTGACTGATGCACAATGCGAACAGGAGACATATAGAGTCTTGCTCTTGGATCTTTTTCTCTGCCTTTTTTGATATTTTCAGTAAATACTGATGGCAACTGAGCAAAAACAGAGGATAATGCAACAAAACTCACAATAATTAGCGCGATAAAATTTTTCATATGCTGTCTATTGCCCAAAATCTCTACTTATTTAATTAAATGCTTCGGAAAATCATCAACTCTCCCGCAGCAAACCTGCTCCATCACCTGTTTCAACTGACGCTTCAAGATAGCCATGGCATGTTGCCCTCCCTCGTTACCTAAAGCGGCTGTGCTATACATAAATGTGCGACCTAGGAAAGTAAAATCGGCACCTACGGCCAAAGCTCTTGCTACATCTGATCCAGATCTGATACCACTATCCATCATCACTTTTAGTTGATTCTTAAATGGGATTAAGCTTTCCAAAGAGGCGATGGCAGATTCCGCAGAATCTAATTGTCTTCCACCGTGGTTAGATACAATGATACCATCGGCACCTAATTCTACGGCAAGTTGCGCATCTTCTGGCGTTGTTACTCCTTTAATCACCAGTTTTCCTTTCCATTGTTCTCTAATTGTAGCAATCCTCTCCCTATTCAACCTTCCAGAAAATGTACGATCCATAAAGGCACCTAGCTGCTTCATATCCAAACCTTTCGGCATATAAGGTTTTATGGTAGCAAAATTTGGTGTGCCGTGCATCAACGTTTGTAACGCCCAATGTGGCCTGCCCATAATTTGTAAGATGTTTTTTAATGTCATACGTGGCGGCATGGCCAAGCCATTACGGATGTCCCGAGGCCTAAAGCCAAACGTAGGTACATCTGAAAGTATCACCAGCACATCGCACTCAACCTCTTTCAACCTGTTGATGATATCATTCCTTAATTGTTCTTCGGCTGGATGATATAGCTGGAACCAAAATTCGCCATTGGTAATTTTAGCTATTTCTTCTATTGAACTTGTAGATACCGTACTTAAAATAAAAGGCACTTTATGTCTATAGGCAGCTTTGGCTAAAATATTAGGCGAGTTGGGCCAGATCAGTCCCTGCAAGCCTACAGGAGCTACCCCAAAAGGTGCATGATACGTCTTACCAAAAAGCTCCACCGTCATATCCGTCCCTCCATAATTATCCAAATAGTAGGGATTTAATTTCACGTCGCGAAGTTCTGAGGTATTACGATAAAGGTTTACATCTTCATTACACCCCCCGTCTAAGTATTCAAAGGCGAAACGTGGAATTTTGTTTTTAGCCTTTCTGCGTAAATCGTCTATACCAGGATAAGCTTGATTATATTGTAGCTTCATTTTCAATTTTTGTTGGATGTGGTGTATAAAGTTTAAGTTCGATGATATCATTTGGCAGTGGCTTTGTATTCCATACCTGATGAATAACTAAAGCGGCACCAATGGCCGTTGCCTGTGGCATGTGTGCAGCGTAAACCTCGTAATTGGGGAATATCGCAGCCAATAAATTCATAAAAACTACATTTTTACTAAAGCCCCCGTCAACGAAAATTCTCTTGGCGGCGGTGCCATCGAGCACCAATGCGGTTGAATAGTATTGTTGTACTACCAAATCTACCATCAGCTGATAATAAGCTTTTATCTCATTTTCAAATTCGCTAAGATCTCTTTCCTGGAATGGCAACGATCTCCAGTTTTCAGTTTTTATATTTTCTGTGCTTAAAGATGTTGCGAGTTCCTGCCTGTAATCTATATTTCTGAAGCCCACCACATCACAACCAAAATAGTTAGCTATTCTTTTTATTTGTTGCTCGTAGGCAAAACCAGAAAACAATCGCGATGCTTTTACAGCTTTGCCTTCATATTGCATATAGCAAAGCACATCCTGGTTTAGCTCTTCAGCAGTTAAAACCTGCTGGTTGAATGGATTAAGTGAAATGCACCAAGTACCCGTTGACAGTAATACAAAAGGTTCTTTGAAGCTTTTTAGATACGGAATAAGTGCTGCAGAACTATCGTGTAAACCTACGCCCACACTGTAACTGTTACCGGGAAAATTCGCAGGAGAAACATGATCTGAAACAGCAATTGGTGCCATTTTATCAAGCATACCTTCATTTTTCACCCACTGGTGATACTCGTCCTTTTCGAAATCCCAAAAGTTCGTATGGCAACCCAAGCTGGTTTTATCTGAAAAGGCCTTTCCACTAATGAGAAAGCTTAAATACTGGGGCAAATGCAAAGCATATTTAACGCATTTAAAAACTTCTGGTTTTTCCTTTTTTAACCTGTACAGCTGCATTCCAGAATTCAGGCTGCCTAAAACTGGCGATGCTGTTTTAGCCGCAAATAATTCTTCGCCGCCATATTGCTGATAAAACTCTTTTATTAAATCTTGCGGATAACTCTTCAGGTAATTTTGAAGCGGAGTCAGCGGTGTGCCGTTTTCATCTATATAGACCAAACTTGCACCATAGGAAGCAAAATTAATAGCCTTTAGCTCAAATTTTTCATTAGCAAAAACCTCTCTCAGCGAGTCGAAGATGGAAAGTCTTAGGCTATCGAGGTTTTCGCACGGATCGCCATCTTCATCAACAGTTTCAATGAAACGTGCCGAACGCTCAAAAACCACACGATATTGCTCATCAAAAAGAAACAGTTTTTTATTCGTCTTCCCAACATCAAAAACCGCTACTACAGGTATCTTTTCTTCTCTAAGCATGGTTCTATAGTCCAGTAGCGGTTGTATTTTTACCTCTTTGGCTTATCAATTGTTCTCTGCAACCAAAGGTTCTATACAGCTGTAGTGGGTTTAAGGCGGCGTTCACTCTCAGTCTTGCTTCGGCTACCAGTGCCCTAAAGTCACTTCTAAAGGTATTCTGCAATATCTCCTGCGCCTGTACCACATCATTATTATGTTGTGCTTGTACCAATGCTGCTCTATCTACCATTAATGCCTGTGCATAAGCCAGCATAATGGCCTCTACCGATTGTAACAAGTCTTCTAAAGGATCTTTCACATTATGGGAAGCGTCTATCATCCAACCTAAATCTTTGGCGTGGTTCATTCCCTTTGCATCCATACCTTCTACCAGCTCATTGAAAATTAAAAACAGTTGATAAGGTTTGATGCTACCCGCCGTTAAATCATCATCACCATACTTAGAATCGTTGAAATGGAAGCCCCCAAGCTTGCCTTCCATCAGCAACAGCGCTACAATCTGCTCAATGTTTGCATTGGGCAGGTGATGTCCCAGATCTACCAGCGTTTTTGCTTTCGTTCCCAGCTTACTTGCCAATAACATAGATTGTCCCCAGTCGCCAATGGTAGTAGAATAGAAATTAGGCTCGAAACCTTTGTACTCCACTAATAATGTCCAATCTGAAGGCAGTGCGCTATAAATTTGCTGTAAACTGTCCAATGTATTTTCGAATGCATTCCTGAAATTAAGCTGTCCAGGAAAACAAGACCCATCAGCCAACCATACTGTCAGTGCTTTAGAACCTAAGCTATCGCCTTGTTTAATCACTTGTATATTATGTGCAATGGCCTGTTTTCTTATCGCTTTATCTACATGTTGCAACGACCCAAATTTATAGCTTAATGGAGCATTTGGCTGGTCTTGAAAGGTATTTGAATTGACCGCATCAAAAAGCAACCCATTTTGGCTAGCTAATTTCTTTATTTGTTCAACATCTGTTGGAATATCCCAGGGAATATGAAGAGAAATCGCTCCGCTTGCACCGTTCAATTGATGTAGCAAACCTACATCTTCTATTTTTTCTTCCAGTGTTCTAGGCTCGCCACCCGATATGGCAAATCTCCCAAAACGCGTACCACCAGTTCCCAAAGCCCAACTTGGAATAGCGATTTGAAATGCCACGAGTTTGGCAATGGTCTGCTCTATAGCCAGGGTACTCCAATCCTCCTTTAATCGTTGTAATTGACGTATGTGTGTAGTGGCTAAAGCATCATTGTGTAGTACTAGGTCTTTGTGTTCAATATTCATCGGAATTATATTTGGCATTAAAAAATCAGGTTGCTACTTAGGGGACAGTACTACTGCTAAACCGCCCCCTATAGGTAGGTCTTAAACTAAAGTACTAAAAACTATCGTACGAATGCCATGGCCACACCGCCATCTACATTCAGCACATTACCAGTAGATTTATGCATCAGACCACCTACAAATGTAAAGCAGGCATTGGCGATATCATCTGGCAATATGACTTGGTTCAACAAGGTGCGTTTTGCATAATAAGCGGGAAGTTCCTCTACGGTAACACCGTAAGCTTTTGCCCTGCCTTCGGCCCAGCCACCTGCCCAAATGTTACTATCGCTAATTACCGCATCAGGATTGACTACATTTACCCTGATCCCATCGGTACCGAGTTCGGCGGCATTTAACCTGCTCAAATGCAGTTGTGCAGCTTTTGCACTACCATAACCAGCATTGTTAGGACCACTAACCAAGGCATTTTTACTTACAATATTGACGATATCTCCACCTTTTCCTTGCTTTTTCATTATGGCAACCGCAGCTTGGGTTACCAAAAACTGACCTTTTACAAGAACGTCGTATAATAAATCCCAATCTTTTTCAGTATGACCTTCGATAGATTTAGAAATAGAAAGACCTGCGTTGTTGACCACAATGTCTATTCCTCCAAAAGCTAAAGCTGCTTTTTCAAACGCTTTTTTAATATCATCCGTACTGGTTACATCTAGTTGAGCAGTAGCATAAGCATCCTTCCCAAATTGTTTCTCAAATTCTTCCCCAGCTTGAGCCAATCGCTCCGCATTCATATCATTTAAAACTACTACCGCTCCTTCCGAGGCAAACTTTTTAGCAATTGCCTTACCGATACCACCGGCACTTCCCGTCACCAATGCAATCTTGCCAGTCAAAGGTTTTGGCTTCGGCATACGCTGTAGCTTGGCCTCTTCCAACAACCAATATTCGATATTGAAAGCTTCCTGGTGTGGCAATGAGGTATATTCTGACACCGCTTCTGCACCTTTCATTACATTGATGGCATTGATATAGAACTCTGCCGCCACACGCGCTGTTTGTTTATCCTTGGCGAAAGTGAACATTCCCACTCCAGGGAAAAGAATGACCACTGGATTTGCATCGCGGATTGCAGGGCTATTTGGGTGCTTACATTTTTCGTAATAGTCGGTGTACATCTGCCTATAAGCTTCGAAGGCCGGCTCAAGCTTAACCTTGATCTCCTGAGCCTGCGACAGGTCCGAATCAGGATTCAGCCCCAATACCAAAGGACTAATTTTTGTCCTTAAGAAATGGTCCGGACAACTGGTGCCCATAGGTGCCAAACGAGAGAGCTCTTTCGAATTGATGAATTCCAATACCCTTACATCATCTGTAAAGTGGCCGATCATCGACTGATTGGAAGAACATAGCCCCCTTAGAACAGGCGCTATCGCCGCAGCTTGTGCGCTGCGTTGCTCCAAAGGCAGACTTTGAATCCACTGTCCACCGAAAACTGGTCCTTTCTTGCCATAGTGCTCTTCCAGATAGGCAGAGCAGGTTTCGATTACCTCTAGTGTATTCACATAGCTTTCGTAGGCTGTATCTCCCCAGGTAAAAAGACCATGCGAACCCAACATGATTCCACGAATTCCCGGGTTTTCATCCAAACATTGTTTCAACTGCAAACCTAACTCGAAACCCGGTTTTTTCCATTCTACCCAACCAATGGTACCCTTAAATAATTCTTGGGTAATGCGTTTTCCGTCTTTCGCCGCTGCAATAGCAATAGCCGCATCAGGATGCAGGTGATCGATATGTTTGAACGGCAAAAATCCATGTAGTGGCGTATCGATAGAAGGTGCCTTCGAGTCAAGGTCAAAAATACAATGATTGAAGAGTGCCACCATTTCATCTTCGTGTTCCACACCTCTGTATATATTTTTTAAGCTACGCAACCTATCTACATAAAGTGCTGCCAAACCATTTTTCTTTAAAGTCCCTAAATCTCCACCAGAGCCCTTTACCCACATGACCTCGGTCTGCGAATCTGTAAGCGGATCTTTTTGTGAAACCTTACACGAAGTATTGCCCCCGCCGTAATTGGTTAGGCGAAGGTCAGCACCCAAGAGGTTAGAACGATAGATTAACAATGCTACCTCATCGCCAGCCAATTTGGCCGCTACTTCGTCATCCCATAAGTAGCTCACGTATTTGTAATTTGTTTCCTTAACAGACATTTATCTAAAAATTATGATTATGATTTATTTTATCTAAGTGAGTTTCCATAGCCTACAATAAGTACGGAAACTATGATGGTCAATATCCCTACAAGTACCGTAGTAAAGATTTTTTTCGAAACGCCTTTCCACTCCTTTAAAAGTAGTCCCCATACATTTGCAATCAGGATAATGAAGGCCATGTGCAATATCCAAGAGCTTGCACCGTTACCCATTTTACTTTCTCCCATTCCATAGAAGAAGAATTGCAGGAACCAAGTAGTTCCAGCCAATGCCGAGAAAAAGTAATTCTTAACTAACGGTGTTTTCGAATTTGTATAATCACCAAAGGTTCGGTTACGTTTATTCAGTATCATGCACCAAATAAGGTTGGTGGTCAGTCCTCCCCAAAGTACCACTACATAGGTGACATTATTTTGGAACAAGAAATTTCCAGTTGCTGCTGGATTTGCTATTTTCCACCAATCGTTTGCCACATCGGCCAAAGGTTTACCAGCTTCAATACCAAAATTAAAACAGGCACTTAACACCCCCGAAACGATACCTACCAAAAGTCCCAATCCAAATTTGAATTCAGTTTTAACGATAGCCCCGTGTGGATCTGTAGTTACCGTATCTATTTCTTTTTCTTTCATCATACCTGCTCGCCCGCAGATGACAATTCCCAACACACAAACCAATAGTCCCAGCATAACCATTCTTCCCCATGGTGTATAAATGAACATCCCGAAGGTATCTTTACCCACTTCAGGGAAAAAACTAAAATAAATAGATGGCAAAATGGAGCCTAACACCATGCAAAGTCCCAAAATTATACTACTCCCTAATGACACGCCAAGGTACCTAACTCCTAACCCGTAGGTCAATCCGCCGATGCCCCAAAGCACACCAAAGAAATAAGTAAGCGTTAAGGTATTTTCACTTGCCGATGTGATAATCTCCCAAAAATTAGGAATGGTCAAGAAAGCAGCTAAAGGTGGAACGATTAGCCAAGAAAAGATACCACCTACGATCCAATAGCTTTCCCAAGCCCATCCTTTTACTTTTTTATATGGGATGTAAAAACTACCAGAGGCGAAACCTCCTATAAAGTGAAAAATAACTCCTAAAAATGCGTGCATACTTAAATATAATTTGGTCCTCTAAATTAATACTAGCTTATCATCTAGCTGTTATGTACTGTCATGTATTTGATATGGCCTTAGCTTTTTTATATTTGGATAATGAAACCATTAGACCTCAACGCCTACATCATTATAGATGAGTATTCGTCGACACCGAAGTACAAACAGCTGGTAAACTGCATTTATTTGGCTATTGAAAAAGGCATCTTGCAAAAAAAGAGTCCGTTACCTTCGATAAATGAACTGAGTTTTAAATTAGAACTTTCTCGTGATACCGCCGAAAAAGCTTATAGACAGCTGCGTAAACTTGGCATCATCGAATCTGTACCTGGTAAAGGTTATTTTATCAACAACACCTCTTTGGGTAGCAAACTAAAGATCTGTTTATTGTTCAATAAGTTGAGTGCCCATAAAAAGATTATTTATGATTCTTTTGTGCAGAACTTAGATGAAGAAGCCATGATAGATCTTTATATTTACAACAATAGCTTTCCATTGTTTAAAAAACTGCTCCTAGATAAAAAGGACAATTATACTCATTATGTGATTATCCCACATTTTACAGACTCAAGCGAAGCCCCGGAGGAAGTGATCGACCAAATAGACAAGAACAAACTTGTTATGCTCGACAAGCGAATCGGCACCCTAGCTGGGGATTATTCTGGGGTTTACCAAAACTTTAGGAACGATCTTTATGATGCACTCTGTGAAATGCTAGAATCCCTATCAAAATACAATACGCTCAAACTGGTTTTTCCTCAACAAAGCTATTTCCCAAACGAAATCGTTGAAGGCTTCCGTATGTTTTGCAATCAATATGCATTTAATTATGAGGTTGTGCATCAGCTAGCTGATAAAGACATCAAAAATAGTAGTGCCTTTATTACGCTCACCGAAGACGATTTAGTAATTCTGGCAGAGAAAGCAATCAAAGCAAATCTTGAAATAGGAAAACAAATTGGTATCATCTCGTACAACGAAACTCCTTTAAAAAAGCTCATCCTGAATGGCATTACTACTATTTCTACAGATTTCGAACAATTGGGAATACAAGCTGCCAAAGCTGTTTTGAACCAACAAAAAGAACAGCTCCATGTTCCTTTTTATGTCAAACTGAGAAATTCTCTCTAACTATACCAGTACCAACAATCCAAGTCATAGAAAAGGGACCATCATCAAAGAGGTCCCTTTTTTAAGGATTTTTCTTAAACTACTGTTTAACAAATTTTCGTTGTACTGTTTTTCCACGATCATTGATACGCAAGAAATATACTCCAGCGGCCAGTTCACCAACTTTTACGGTGTTTCCAATAATTGTTTTTTGTTTCTGCCCAGAAATATTATACACCTCAATTTTTGCGTCTTTTGAAATTCCATCAACAGTTACCAGCAAAGTTGCTGGATTTGGGTAAAGCACCACTTCACCTTCATTGGCTAAGTCTTCTATGTTGCTATTTTGAACCAAGTTGCTACCGTTAAAATCTTTGCTTGCCATTCCCCCTCCTCCACTCACAATTGGATAAAACCCTGTATTTGTTTTTCCCCCTTCATCTCCAGAGTTCATAGAGAATGTAATAGCCGTTTCGCCGCCCGAATAAACGGTACCTGCACCACTTAGATTTAGGTTGAGGGTAATCTTGATATTTGATCCCGTATATTCTGGGTCGGAAACAGAGATACGATAGTTTGCGGAGTATTTTTTGATCTGCACAATGGCCTTTTTATCCGATTTGATTACCAGCCCATCCGGCATGGTCACCTGACCAGCACCGTAAAAGACCGCAGCGTATTGTTTATTGGTGCCATTATGATAAATTGCCTGTACATTTGAAGTATTGCTTGCCAATTCAAATCCGTGATTAGCATAAAGTGCTGCCATATCGCCCGATGATTTGTTTGGCGCTACAATATAATAATAGGTACGGTTAGTTGGTATAGGGCTGTGCCTGACATAGAGGTTAAACATTTGAGTGGTCACACTGCCAGACCCGCCTCCAATGCTTGCCCATGTACCGGTTTGAGACTTGTTTGTAAGAGAAAAGTAACCTCCATTAGGAAACAGATAGCCTACCTGTCCGTGATTTACCCAGTTCAGTTCATTTGTAGTGAGCGAATCGCTTGTAAAAGTCGTCATAGTTCCTTTATCATGAATGACAATGCTTCCTGTTGACTTGGTTTGATTTACTGTAGTAACAATTTCGTTCGATTTTGATGCGGTAATGCTATTGCCCACGCAGACCATCATGTTTTCCATAAAGAAATAGGCTTTCTTTGCAGTAACCCCTCTTCTATTATCTTGAGGGAAAGCAACTATCCCAACCTCATTAACCGACAAGCCGCCGCCATAGGTATTGGGTGCAGTCACATAACCATCCACCGTTCCAAATGTGGTCGATGCGGCAGCCTCGCTCATCTCGGAGGTTGTTCCCGGAATACGCGACCAGTTCCAGCTTGGAAAGATGTTCGTATACTCTGTACCGGTAACCATGATATTGGTGGCACCGAAAGGCAAATTCCAACCTTTAAGGTTTGAATTCTTGATAGCTTCCGTACCTGTATTACGAGAGGAAGCAATCTTTGCCGACATATAGAAATTTGGTCCGCGACTGACCACCATATTCGATAACCAGAAATGCTTGGCTTTCGAAAAAGGGAACGGAGCTCCGGCAAGATGGGCCTTCCAGCTTTGATAAGATGCATTATTTGCAGGATCATTTACGGCTTGCGTATCCAATAAGCCGGCCGAAATCTTATTCACGATGGCATTAACTCCACCAATACCTCTGCCAATAGTTCCAAAGTCGAGTGTATTGCGATAACTGAGGTTGCGAAGTCCACCCAGCATCACTCCCCGAAGGTTATTTTTATGTGTTGTGGTATAAATTGAATTGAAACTGGTACCTGCTGCAATATTGAGATATTTAATCTCATCATCAACGAATATCATTCCATAGCTGCCCGTTTGGATTTGTGTCCGGTGCTGGTGGAAACTGCTATCAATCCTGATACCCTCGGCTGTGCTCATATTGGCAATATTTAACCCCGCTACCATGCTCTGGTAACCTTTCACAACCGTTTTATAACTGTTCATCACCAAGCCTTTCCGAATCATCGTGGTAGAAACCCACGATCGATTGGCTCCCCTATGGCCTGGATTATCGGTTTGGTCAACTACCGTTGCCGCATAAGTCATCAGAGAATCGGCAGGTATCGCCCCTTTCATCAACAATAAAGCCGCAACCACATTATTTGGCGATCGAACTTCATTATCGTGCCAGTTAGATGACACGTATTTCGCGTTGATGAAATGCCTCATCGCCAGCATAAACTTCGCTGGTACGTCAGGATGGTTATACAAAACATTAGAGGGGTTACGGTATGCCTGTGCCAAACGGTTTAGCCATAAGGTATGTCGCGGCCAATTATCACCTGTATAATTTACGCCCGGCCACTGCCCATTTGCGGTCATAGTAGTGAGGAAAAAGGTAAGATCCTGCGTTTCCTGTTTTGCATATTGATTGTATAGCCGACCGAAAACAGTATTCATATCGGTCTGCTGAGTACTGGTCGGATCGCCATCTCCATATACCTTGAAATCGGAAATCCGATAGCCCGCGGTATTTGCCCTGCCACGCCCATTAAACCTGATATATCTGTACCAACCGTAGGTTTCGCTTATCGTGAGCAAAGAAAGTGTGTTAGTGGGGGGGATAGTTTTTATGGTATTCCAAGTCAGTCCATTGGTTGAACCCTGGATATCAAAGGTTACCGATAATCTTCCATCGGCAAATTGAATAACCACATGATCAATGTCCCTGACACTTCCAAGATCTACCGTAAGTGTTTGAATGTAACCACTTGAGGTCGAAGACCAGAAGGTGGTTGTACTGTTATCGACCGCATTTGCGGCAGCATAGGAACCTTCTGTTGAGGATGCCGATGCCGGCTTATTCAGTGATAGCAACGTTTGCGCAGCTGCAGTAAAAGTGATGCCAATAGCCATCGAGAATGCCAGAAGCATTTTTTGTAAATTTCGTTTCATACATATTTGGTTAAGATTGGGCCGGTCGAGATTTCTATCAAATCAATATATAGGCCTCTATACTGAGCTTGCTATAGAATCTCTTCGACCGAATTCAATTAATTAACCAAATTTAAACTCGAAAAACAGTTGACAACTAATACGTTACTAGCGAAATATAATACGAATACAACACTTCCTTAGCACATAGCAGAACTATAGAGATTTCCGCAGAAAGGCCTGCCGATCACGACGATATTTGGATCCAATCCGCCAAAACCGTACTGCAAAGTGATAAAATATCATTAATCATTACCACCGAGCAAAGCTATATTTGAAATCCGGGACAGTTATCCATCCATTCGTAGATAACCAGACTTTTCCGAAACCACTTTATAACTGTGCAATATATAATGAAGCGTCGATCATTTTTGAAAAAAACAGCTATGGCAGGTCTGGTGACCTGGATTACCCCTTCTGCCGTAATGACACAATTAAGCGCTAAACCAACAATAGCCAAACCTTCCTTTGTTAATCCGGGAACCGACTATGCGCCGCACACCTGGTGGCACTGGATGAACGGAAATATCTCCAAAGAAGGTATTACCCTGGATTTGGAAGCGATGAGCAGTATTGGACTCGGTGGTTTCCAGATGTTTGAAGTTGGTACGGGGATTACCAAAGGCCCTATCTCCTACCTTAGCGATGAATGGCTGGATCTGGTGAAACATACCATCAAAGAATGTAAACGTTTGGGACTAGAGTTCGCCATGCATAATTGCCCAGGCTGGTCCTCGAGCGGTGGCCCCTGGATTACGCCCGAATTGGCGATGCAACAGTTCACTTGGAGCGAAACTACGATCAGTGGTGGAAAGAGATTCAATGAATTACTAGCAGAACCACCCAAAAGAATGGATTATTATAGGGACTCTGCCATCATTGCCTTTCCAGCAACCAAAGGTGAAAAAATACCATGGGCGGCGCAGTTAAAAGAACTTCGGGTAAACGGCAAGTCAGTAGATTTGAGCTCGATGAATGTAAATGGACATTTCAATGACCCACAGGCCTTTGGAAAACTGGATTCGACAGGTGTAATCGATTTAATCTTCAACGATCACTATACCTTAGCCTCCCTAACGATGCTTTCATCTGGAAACGGCAAACTTGTACTACAGCAAAGCCAGGACGGTGAGATATTCGAAACCATACGGGTACTCACCGATACAAATCCGGGCAACCCCAATTCCTACCCCAGTTACCTCACGGCAAATTTTACGAAGCAACAATCAGCAAGGTACAGGTTAACCTTCCAGGGCGTCCTAAAAATAACGACACTTTCACTTTCTGGAGATGCCAGAATTGATAACTGGCTGTCAAAGGCTAATTTTCCGGGCAGCAAACCTTTACCAACATCAGCTGAAGTGACATTTTCAGACGATGATATCATAGCCGCCTCTTCGGTGATCGATTTAAGTACAATGCTGCAGGCGGATGGAAAGCTCGACTGGATGGTTCCGTCCGGGGAGTGGACAATTTTAAGGATTGGGCATACACCAGTTGGACGAATGAACAAATCAGCTCCCACCACCGGTACCGGACTAGATTGCGACAAATTTACCAAGTCAGCCTTCGATTTTCACTGGAGCCAAATGTTCAAATCGATCCTACCTTTGATGCGCTCGCTGGAAGGCGGAAAGATAGGCCTGTTGATAGATAGCTATGAACTAGGGTTACAGAACTGGTCCGCCAGCTTCCTCCAGGAATTTGAACAACGGAGACGATACAGCATATTACCTTTCCTGCCTGCATTGACCGGGAGGATGATAGATGATGTAACCACTACAGAACACTTCCTGAGAGATTTCCGACAGGCTCAGGGAGACGTTATGGCTGAGAATTATTATGGCCGCTTTACGGAACTTTGCCATGCAAATGACATCATATCTTATACAGAACCATACGAGGGCGGTAACTTTGAAGAAATGAAGATTGGCCAGGCAGTTGACATCAGTATGGGGGAGTTTTGGGCAGGCCATACCATGTTGTACAATAACAGCATTTTGGACAGGACGATGAAAGTAGCTGCCTCCATTGCACACTCCAAAGGAGAGTCTATCGTAGGCGCAGAAGCTTTCACCGCAGAACCCGGTTCTGGCAAATGGCAGCAATACCCCTTTTCGATGAAGAGTTTGGGCGATTTCATGTTCACCAAAGGACTAACCCGCATCATTTTCCATCGTTATGCCCATCAACCACATCCAAATGCCCTGCCGGGAATGACCATGGGGCCTTGGGGCATCCACTTTGACCGCACAAATACTTGGTTTTCAAAATCCGGAGAATGGATCAGATACCTCACCAGATGCCAATACATGCTCAGAATTGGTAACTTTGTAGCTGACATTGCCTATTATGTGGGTCAAGAGGTTCCAGGACGTACAGTCAATCCAGAACAGACCAAATGGGCACCACCTATAGGATATGACTATGACCTGATCAACAATGCGGGTATCCTTAAGGAATGTAGCATGAAAAATGGCAGGCTCGATAATGGCCATGGCATCAGCTACCGTATACTTGTTCTTCCTGGTATTGAAATCCTATCACTTGACATACTGAAAAGATTAGCAACGTTTGTGAACCAGGGACTAGTATTGGTAGGCGAAAAACCCAAGCAAAGTTTCGGGATTAAAGACCATACTGCCAATAGGGAATTTGAGATGTTGGTATCAAAGCTCTGGGGAAAAAGTGATAAAAACCTCGCTGGAAGGATTTTCCCTGAATCTGATTTGCGCAAAATCGTTCTTGAACTGGGCTTGACACCTGATTTCGAATATACTTCCAATCACGCCGATGCCGCCATCAACTATATCCACCGAAGTGAGGGGGAGAGGGATATCTACTTTGTTGCCAACAGGAGAAGAAGGACTGAAAATATCATCTGCCACTTCAGGACGTCCCTCCAATCTCCTGAACTTTGGGATCCTTTGACGGGCCAAACAGCTAGCCTAGCATTTTATAAACGGAAAGATAAGAGGATAACCCTACCCCTAGAACTTCCTGCTTCCGGTTCGGTATTTATCGTATTCAGTAATAAGCCCTCCAGAATGAGCTATCACTCGTTAGACCTCGATGGAAAACCATTAATAGGTATGAGCGAAGCTCTCCAGAAGTTCCGGGGCGTATATCCAACTACCCATAGTAATTTTACGACCACCTGCCTTATCAAACCTGAGACCGACATTTCCCTTAGGGAAGACGGTTTCTACGGTGACCGCCGAACAGCCAACTATGCGGTCTATCCTGCCGCCGGGGAACTGTACTATGGACAGGGCCACGCCTGTAGTGGATTTACCGTCGGCAGGAATGGCGTTACCCTTTTTGAGCGGTCGGGCAATTTTATCGAAGCGGTACTCTTCGTTGAAATAGCTATCTCTGGCTGGTCCCAGCTAACTATTGTTTACGAGCGCAATATTCCCACAGTATACCTGAACAATGAACCTATTAAAACCGGTACCCCATCAGGAAAAATCGTCCATCCATCTATTGGCGAGGCCTATCAGGATGATCTTGCGAGTTATTACAATGGCGAGATTTGCAATTTACGACTGATGGATTACGCACTCAATCGTGACACAATCAGCCAGATGAAATTCAGGTTTGCTATGACCGATATCCACCAAGCCTTCACGCAGATCGGCGAGGCCCAAATGCTCTGCCTATGGAAAAACGGCAGCTATCGCTTAACAAACCATCTTGGACAAGAGCAAAATTTCAAAGTCTCACAGCTTCCAGAAAAAGCGCTGGAACTGACAGGAGATTGGCAGGTGAGGTTTCCTTCAAACTGCGGCGCCCCTGACCAGATTGAAATGCCATACCTATTGCCGTTGCAGCAACATGAACAGCCTGGCGTGCGTTACTTTTCAGGGACAGCCGAATATCTTCATGAATTCTCCTTTACTATTCCTGAGTATCCACACCAGATTATTTTAGATCTGGGAAGAGTTGAAGTTTTAGCTGAAACCAACTTGAACGGAGTAGCCTTTCCAGTGGTCTGGTCCCAACCCTATTGCCTTGATATCACCAAAGCAGTAAAGAATGGTATCAATCGGCTGAGCATAAAGGTCACCAACCTATGGCCTAACCGACTGATCGGGGATGAACAACTGCCGGAAGAGAACGAATATGCTATGCCGGCAACTGACAGCAAATTGTCCATTGGAGGTGCCGGTGGGATAAAAAGACTCCCAGAATGGTATACCAAAGGTCAGGACAAACCTATTGGTGGCAGAATCACTTTCAGCACATGGAAACATTATGGTAAGCATTCCCCGCTATTAGAATCCGGACTACAGGGGCCGGTGAGGATTATAGTAGGATATTTGCAGCCGCTGAAAAAAGGGTAAAATATTCATTCTGTTAATCATCATTTTGGTTGCACATGAGATAGCTTCGACATTTCGATAAGATGGGACGAAAAGCCAGAGCATGCTGTCCGAAAGGGGACAAAAAATATTTTCTTTTTAGCAACACCTTTCATTAAAAGCCCATAAGCAAAGATACCGGACCAATGGCACCAGTCCCATTCCACACAATTGCAAATTACCCATCAAATGTCTTAATAACAATGGCGAATATCCAGAATTGATCTGATGGTTATCATATTTATATCTGTTTCATCTGAATATCTTTGTAAAAAAAAATTGGACCATGAACAAAATTTCAGAAAGCAAACCGGCCAAGCTGTGCTATGAACATCTTGGCGGCAAACTGGGCGCTTTATTATTGGAGCAATTCCTGATCAAAGGATGGTTGAAAAAAACCGTGTCAGGAGGCAAAGATTTCCAGATTACCGAAAAGGGAGCATTGGAATTTATGAAACTGGGTGTGGACCTGTCATTGATCAAATCCTGATCAATGTAACAGAAAAGCAGATTCCAACTAGCTGTTTGCCTTCAACAGATCTTCACCAATGCTCCTGCGATGCCACGGCGGCACTACCAATTTATAAAACGAGAAAGCTCCTAAACTTATCAAATTGCATTACATCCTTCAAACGAATAAAGTATGTCCCCGAAGATTTCACTTAAGTCAACACAGAAAACACCAAATCAGGCAGGAAATATCACGGACTTAACCGAAATCACAGCCACTTTCAAGAACGGCAATCAAACTTGTTAAAAAGTAGAAAACTACAATATCAGGAATATCCCCCTACAAACCTTTAAGCCACAAATATCCAAAATATTTAGCCTATGCCAATGGGATCCATCTGGATACAAAATGACATGTCCAACATTTAACTAGTACGTCTATGCTTCCATATAACCTCCTTCAGCGAGTGAAACAAACCCCTCACCTGAAATAATCAGATGGTCCTGTACGGGAATTTCCAATATCTTTCCGGCTTCCACCAATCTATTGGTCACCTTGATATCCTGGCTGCTCGGCCTTAGGTTCCCACTGGGATGGTTATGTGCCACGACAATGGAACATGCACAGGCCTTAAGTGCCACACTGAATACCATTCTGGTGTCCACGACCACACCGGTAAAACCACCTGTAGAAAGTTCTACAATCCCCAATACGCTTCCCCTATTGTTGAGCAGTACCATGCAGAACTGCTCACAGAACTCAATCTTATCGGCATTCCAAAACCCCAATAGGACTTCATAAATATCCTTCGCACATTTCACGATAGGCCTCTGACTGGGTCTGATTTTCGGACGATAGCTTAAAGTTACTTCCGCTACCGTACTTAACTCCGCTCTTGATAAAACTTCCATAATCTTTAGTTTAAATGAATAAAAATTGATTTGGAAGCCCACAAGCCATATTCCGAGATTAAGGGCAAAGTGGAGACGGGCAAAATGCGGAGGCTCCCGACACCGTCGGGATACCCATTTTGTCCGTACGACTTTGGCGAAGCGAACCCGTATCTAGGAATAGGGTTAAATTTGCGCAAGATCAAATAACAACAAATGCACAGTTAAAAAAATACACCAGCACTAAATCTAAATAAAAAAGGCAGTTTAATTTTATGTCACCAGGTACTGCCGACAAGCATTATATTTGCAACAATGAGTCTACCATTACGTATCACCTATAACGGACAGGATTACAGCTATACCATACTTAGCAAAAAGATCGAAAATGACATCACCGAAATTAAGATCGAGCTTAATGGTGAAGAGCTGACCATATCCCGAAATACTTTGGGCGAATGGGATGTTCTGGAAAGAACCATCAACGATGAGCAGGGTCTATTGAAGGAAATCGCCCGTAATGTAGCGCTTCGCTACCGGTTGAGATAATGGTTAATATCCTTTCATAATTTTGACATTAATCTATCACAACTGGTCGATCCAACAGACCTTCAAGTAACCTTTACCACGCGTGACTTTGTTAGCTAAACCTGACTGAAGGAGCATCCGGCTACTACCGTCGGGAATAGCGGAAAACGTAAGGCAGGGCTCCCGCACAGCCACTAAATTTCTCATGCATTATCAGCTAAACTACCTCCAAAAATTTATTCAGTCCTCGGATTTCCAGTATAGAAAGCACCGAGTCTAAAAGGAAACAGGTGGACCTCCCATGTTCTGCCCCTTTCCCTTCTTCTTCGCCCTCCCCCCTTTTTTGATAGTAGCTTTAGCAGACTTAGCCCCGGACTGTTGCACACTGCCAGCGTCATTATCAGCCGCAGCAGCATTTCTGGCTGAAATACGTTTGAACTCCAATTCGACCAAATCTGCTACCTGTCTCTTGATCTTGTCATAGTTTTCAGCGATCTCCTCCCTGGAAACTCGGGTAATCAAAGGAATGTTTGTATAGGCCCCCTCTTCCCTTGCAATAGCATTGTGATCATTCTGGATTTCGCTATGGAACATCTTCAACCCAATCTTCTGCTCGGGGTTATCTGCTATGAACCCCACAAATTCCCCTGAGGACAGCGCAGCGATCTTGCTTGCCGGAATGGCATAGTCCATCTGAGTAGACCTGGAAATCGAAATATCAGAAGAGCTGATGTTCCTGCTTTCCTTGTCCTGCAAGATCTTGCCAAAGCTTTCCGACAGCTTCTTTGCCGTATCGCCCGTCACCTGCCCAGCAATCACGTTGCCCACAATGCCCGTAATGACCTCCGCCTGTTCGGCACCATAATCCTTTTTCAATTGGCTGAAATCTTGCACAGCCAAAGTGGTCGCAACCTTGTTGCTCCTTGCCGTAGCAATCAAGCTGTCCATGTTATTGAAATAGATGGTCGGGAATTCATCGAAGACCAGGCTGCTCTTTAGCTGGCCCCTACGATTGACCAATTTAATCATCCTGGAAATGTACAGCGACAGCACCGCCCCATAGGTCTGCAACTTCTGCGGATTATTGCCCACACAAATTACCTTTGGTTCCTTGGGGTTATTCACATCCAAGGTAAAATCATTGCCCGAAAGTACGTAATAGAGCGAGGCCGAGGCCAATCTGGCCAGCCCGATCTTGGCACTGGCAATCTGCCCCTCCAGTTGCGCACTGGCATTGTTCTGCCAGGCCGAGATAAAGGGATTGATCAGCACCTGTATTTCCGGTTGCCCGTTCAGCACCGCAAACAAGCGGTCATAATCCACCTGCATCAGCTCGATCACATGCGGCAGCGTGCAATATCTGCCATTGTCATAGCAGCGCAAATACCATATGATGGCCGTTAAGAAATTGATCGGACTTTCCACAAAGAAATCCCCCTGCTTTTTGATCCAGTCCCTATTCAGCCCCATCATGATGGTCCGGGAGGCTTCGGTCGCATCGGTCAGGTCGTTCATGCTCTGCGGGTCGAGCGGATTACAGCGGTGTGTGCGGTCCAAATCATCAAAATTAATCACATAGAACTTTGGCCTGACCTGATAGTTGCTTTGGTATTGCAGCAGCTTGTTATAGGCGATCTTCGACAGGTCATCGAACTTGAAATCGTATAGAAACATCGAAAATCCCTTCCGCAGGTGCTGGTCGATGATATGGCGGATGACAAAATAGGACTTGCCGGCGCCAGGCGTTCCCGCCACCAACAGCCCCCGAAAGGGATTGATGATATTGATCCAACTGTACCTCTCCTCCTGCTTGAGTTTATAAATGGCAGGCAGGTTGACCGAATATTCATTTTCCAGCAAGCGTTCCTCCTGCGGAAAGGTCTCGTTCTCCAAATTAAAGATATCCTTTGCCAAGCTGCCCTTGATCAAACGGCTCAGCCTTACCCCGCCGTTGAGCACCAAAAGATATCCCACAAGGCTTAGGGCAATATACAGGACTGCCATCCATAGATTTGCAAGGGGTAGGTAAAGCGAAAGAAAGGCTAGCCAGTAGACCGTTAGGCCAGCTGCGATACTGAGCAGGATACTTTTACGGTCCGCCTTTTCATCCTTCCTGCCCTTAGCCCCCAAAAGACTGATGGCCAGACACAGCAATGCGGCACATTTGGCCCTGAACAATCCATCAAATAGACCTAGCTTTGCAATATTGCCGACCAACCGATCAGTAATCTCCGCCGTCAGACCCAGTTCCCTGAACGCTTTGTAGCAAAGGATATAAAAATGGATGGCCAATATAAATAGGCTGATCAGCCTGGTCAGATCAATGATCTTTCGCAAGCCCTGTATATCTTCTCCCGTCTGCATAATTTCCCTTAAATATTAAGCTGTTGCTGTTTTTTCTTTTTCTTCCTGCGCTTTGGCATACCTCCACCAAAATCCTGCTGGGCCGGAGCCAATATCCCTTCCAACAAATTCCTATCGTCCGATACCAATGGCCGTCCCTGGTCCAGTTCCAAATGGCCCAGCGCCCCCTTACAGGGCAGCTGGGCCATCATCGTTCTAGTGATGACTTCGACCGGACCAACCAAGCGCTCCGATACCGTCTTTGCACTATAGGCCTTACCCAGATCGGAACCATTGAACACGCATTTACTTCGATGGTCTACGTAGGTCATCCCAAAAACCAATCCTTGGACGTTTTCCCTGAAGAGTACCGTGATGCCCTGTTGCTCCGCCTCCTTGATAAACTTGTTTTTGGTCAGCAATCTGGAGGGACTGAATAGACTTTCGATACGTGCTTTCAGCTCATCCCGATAGGGATTTCTGGCCTTGCCCAACTTCACAAACCTTGCTTCCAGATTTCGCAATGTCGGACGGATGGCAAAGGCACAGGCCTTGATCGGCACGCCTATTTGTTCTCCCTTGTCATTGACCACCGAATAGATCAACCCCTTCTTTTTGAACATCTCCGTATGTTCCTCCCCACGGATGGCCACTACACCAAAGCATTTCAGCACCGCATTGTATTCGGCCAGTGAGCTGAACTTATAGTCCCGATTTACCGCCGTCAGCACATTGCTGATTGCCCTTTTGGTGGGCATGCGACCATACTTGATTTTCTGGGCATCTATCTTTTTGATCTTTGGATAAAGGCTTGCTTCCCTACTTTCCGCTTTGACCAATTTAAACTCCAGCTCAATTGCCTTTCTTGCCGGCTCGGATTTTTCCAGCCCGATATTGTGCAAATCAATCCTTTTGCCTTCAGCGGTAATATTGGTCGTTACGATATGCACATGGGTATGGGCGGCATCCAAATGCCTATAGGCCAAAAAGGGCTGGTCACCAAAACCTATCCTTTCCATATAGTCCAGCCCAATCTGCTGCAATTTGCCATCCTCCAGTTTTTCTTTGGAATGGAAGTTTAGGGTAATGTGTATGGCATTGGTCTTCACATTGGGTTTTAGCCTCAACAGGTGGTTAAACCTGTTCATCTTCTGCTCCCTTGAGAGCTGCTCGGCATTACCGGCGAAACCACTTGCCAAAATGAGCCTTGCCTCTCCTTCAGTCACCTTGTTCTCATTGTAATAGAGGATGCCTCGCATTTTCTGTGAGGGGGTTATTTTTGCAACCATTTTTCTGCCAGTTTGGAAACCATATCGAGCAATCTATCTACCTTCTCCCCTACATTTTTGTAGAGCTCCGCCGTCTGCATTGCATAATAGCTGCGCTGGTTTTCAGCTGCCGCTCCATTAAATTTCCGTACCACCTGGTTAATATTGATGCCAATGGATTTGAGTTCCTTACGTATACCGGCCAGTTCTTCCATCACAGGGTTCATTGTAGCATCCTGCTGGTAGATTCTGATACGCTGCCCGTTCAATATCTTACGGCTCACCTCGGCAATCGATGGGCTATGGCTTTCCTTTTGCAGCTTTTCCAGTTTCTTGAACAAGGTTTCCGATACCCTGATAATAAGGTTATGGCTCAATAAGTCTTCGCTATTGGGCAGTTTCTTTCTTGGCATGGCGATGGCTTTAATAGATGCTTCCAGCATCACGAGTTCCGAGTGGTGCCCCGGCCTTAAGGACGGCAAAGATTTTTTGCGCATGCAAAAATACATCTTTGCCTAGACCACGCGGGCTACCAAACAAAGCTCCCGATCCGGTGCTGTTGAACATCAGTTAATGGTTATATGAACGTTTGCTTACGGTGAAGTCTTTATAGTGGAATGAAGTTCAGCAACTGCCAATGCAACCACCTCTTTCAGCCTCTGACGGACAAAAGTTTTGGTTAATGTTTTAGGGTTCCTTAATTTGAGATAGGGACTGCCGTTATATCTTCGTCCCCTGACACTTGGGTTTCTGTGCTGGCTCATGTGATAAAATTTTGATATGCCCAAAGTTGGCCAGCAGAAAAAGCGGTCAATCACTAGTGGTGAAAAATAAATTATCCGATTAAAAAATCAATCACGACTAGTGATGTGATGCAGCAGAATCTACCGAACATCGTAATAATGAGAGATAGAGAAGTGAGCGCCGAACGTCAGAAGCTGACCGTAGCAAAAGCACAACAGATACTACTGGATGAAGGGCTCGAAATATCATTGGAAGAAACGGAAAAAGTCTTGGATTTCTTGCGAAAATTGGCTATATTAATCGTAAATCATCATTTGAGAAAACATGAAAATAGCAGATTTGTACGTAAGGGTCAGCACTGACGAACAGGCCAACAAAGGCTATTCACAGCGTGACCAGGAAGAAAGATTGCGACGGTACTGCACCGCCAATTCCATTGCCATCCGGGATGTCATCTATGAGGACCATTCGGCCAAAAGCTTCAACCGACCAGCTTGGAAAAAACTGATCCTGAACCTCAAAAAGAACAAGGGCAAGATTGATCTCGTCCTATTCACCAAATGGGACAGGTTCTCCAGGAATACGGGAGATGCCTACCAAATGATCGCCCTGCTCAGAAAGCTGTACGTAGAGCCACAGGCCATCGAGCAACCCTTGGATATGTCCGTCCCCGAGAACAAAATGATGCTCGCCTTCTATCTCGCTGCACCCGAGGTGGAGAACGAAAGACGCTCCATCAACATTGTTTACGGGATGCGCAGGGCAATGAAAGAAGGTAGGCACATGGGGCGTGCACCGATGGGCTATGTGAACAAGATCACCGAAAACGGCCACAAGTACATCGCTATTTCCGAGCCCGAGGCCAAGATTATCCGCTGGGCCTTTGAGGAAATCGGGAAAGGGGTATTCAATGTGGAGCAAATCTATAAGATGGCAAGGGAAAAAGGCCTCAAACGTAGCAAGGCGCAATTCTGGCTGGCCATCCGCAGCCCCGTGTATTGTGGAAGAATATTCATCCCCAAGTTCAAGGATGAAGAGGAACTGTACGTTAGGGCGCAGCACGAGCCCATCATCACCGAATACCTATATAACCTGGTACAGGATATCTTGGACGGCCGTAGCAGGAACTACCAGCCCAAGATCATTACCAACGTACGCTATCCCTTCCGTGGCATGGTACGTTGTCCGCTATGCGACAAGAAATTGACTGCCAGTACCTCGAAAGGGAGAAACACGCTATATTCCTACTACCACTGCACCAAGGGTTGCCCTTCACGCTTCCAGACCGATGCACTGGAAAAAGGCTTTTATGACGAAATCAGCAAATTCCTTCCCAAGAAAGAAATTAAAAAGCTCTATGCCATCGTCATCAGCGAGGCTTATGCCGACACGACCAAGGAAATCAATACAGAACGCAGGGAAATCCTTTCTGAGATCAGGAACAATGAAAACAGGCTCTCCAACGCCAGGGAACTGATTGCCAGTAAAAAAATAGACGAAGAGGATTTTAACGAACTGAAACAGAAGTATAAGAAAGCAATTGCCAGACTGGAGGAACAGCTCCACAAACTGACTTCTGACATTCTTGATGTGGATGAACTGCTGGATTGCGGTATCGAAGAATTGTTGAAATTAGAACAGTATTTTAGAGAAGATGCACTTTATGATTTTAGACACCTCGTTGCCGCCATTTTTCCAGAGGGTTTTGTGTTCGATGGCGATAGAGTTCGAACCACTAGGATTAACACCATACTTCACTTCATCTATTTGATAAACAACGAATTAGAAGAGCATAAAAAAAGACAAACCAATAAAAAAATTGATTTGTCTGGAAAAGTGGAGAATATCGGATTCGAACCGATCACCTCTTCACTGCCAGCGAAGCGCTCTAGCCAAATGAGCTAATCCCCCATGATTGGCAAATGTAAATATTTTACACAATACCGCAAGTACTAAAATAAAAAAAGGGAAGACTATCCAGTCCTCCCAAACACAATAACATAGTTAAGTGGAGAATAGACAAACTAAATTCTGTTGACTTAACCTAAATTTTTCCAAATGTATTGCTACAGAAAACTCCAAACAATACCTAGAAATAGGTATTTTCAAACTAACGAAGATACTTTACAATTAACCTAGCGGTCTTTTCAGAAGCTCCAGCTTTCCCCATCAATTGATGTAAATCTTCATAATCGTTAAGCATTTTTACTCTTCCTTCAGCAGATAAAATCATTTTTAACTCTTCTGCCACTTTATTTTTGGAACAATCTTCTTGGATGAGTTCTGTTACAATCTTTCTATCTACAATTAAATTCACTAAAGAGATAAAACGAATTTTCACCAATAACCTAGCTATGGCGATAGAAATAGTTCCTCCTTTGTAAACCACTACTTGCGGCACTTTAAATAAGGCGGTCTCTAAAGTTGCTGTTCCCGAAGCTACAATTGCCGCCTGCGCATTGTGTAATAAATCATAAGTTTGACTAAATACTAATGAAACAACTTTATTCTCTTCAATAAATTGATGATAGTATGCCGCATTAAAAGTAGGTGCAGCGGCAATCACAAACTGGTAGTCTTTAAATTCATCCGTTACACTCAACATTACGGGCAGTAATCTTTCAATTTCCTGCTTCCTGCTTCCTGGCAAAAGTGCTATAATTGGCTTTTCCGTAAGCTGATTGTGGGCTATAAACTGTTCATTAGGTGCAAACAATGAGATTTCATCCAGCAAAGGATTGCCTACGTAATCTACCTCCATGCCCCAATCTTTATAAAAAGCAACTTCAAATGGCAAAATACAAAACATGTGATCTACGATGCGCTTGATTTTGAGTACTCGTTTTTGATTCCACGCCCAAACCTTTGGCGAAATGTAATAGCAGACTTTAATACCATGTTGTTTGGCAAACTCAGCAATCTTTAGATTGAACCCTGGAAAGTCGATCAGAATTAATACATCAGGTTGGTAAGCTAATAAATCAACTTTGCAAGTTTTTAGATTTCTAAAAATTGTACGCAGATTGAGCAGCACTTCGGTAAACCCCATGAAAGCCATATCGGCATAATGCTTCACCAATTCTCCACCTTCAGCCTGCATCTTATCGCCACCAAAATACCTAAACTCGGCAAAGGCATCTTCGGTTTTAAGTGCTTTCATCAAATTTGAACCATGCAAATCGCCAGAAGCCTCTCCTGCTATTAAATAGTATTTCATTTTTTTTAAGGGGTCAGGTTTTAGTGATTAGGTATTAATAGACAGGTATCAGTTAAACGATTAACCAATCTAAACAATTAACCGATCAAACAAATTAACATTTAACCAACCTCTAAACTTCCTGCATTATTTTATAAAAGAAGAAAGCAAATGCACACAAAAAAGTGGCGCTTACTATTCCCCGTCCGACATTTTCTTTATTGATTTTGTTAAAGTAGTTCACCCAAACCAAATTTACGGCAACGCAACCAATCAATAGTAAATCTGCTTTTTTAAAAACTGAGGTATGGTGCATCAAATACCAAGCAATGGCACCCAATAGCAACGGGCTACCCAAACCTATGGCTAAACCCACCAGTACATGGTTCTTTATCGAAGAAAAAAACTTAACCATCCTATCCTAAATTGGTACCGTCGGGGCTAGAAGCCTTTTTTGTTTGACTAACGCTCCCATTAAAATCCCAAGTGTTAAGAATTTGAATAGCATGATGTGCCGTTAAATCAAATTGCACTGGCACTACCGATGCGTAACCATGATCTAAAGCCCAAACATCGGTATCTTCACCTTTGTCATAGTTTTCAAAAACACCTGTTAACCAATAATAAGGCCTAAGATAAGGATCTTGTCGCTCCTCAAAATCTTCTGCCCATTTTGCATTCGCTTGCCTGCAGATCTTAATTCCTTTGATCTGGTCTCCTTTCGGGAAGTTTACGTTCAACAAGGTTCCCTCTGGCAATCCATTGGCCAAAACCTGTTCGGTGATTTGCTTAATGTATTTCTTGCAGTGTGAGAAATCAGCATCTTGCGCAAAATCATCCATAGAAAAACCAATAGATGGAATTTTCTCTATCGCTCCTTCTACCGCAGCCGACATGGTGCCCGAATAAATCACATTGATAGAATTGTTCAGTCCGTGGTTAATTCCCGAAACGCACAAATCGGGCTTCTTACCTTTAAAAACTTTATTCACCGCTAATTTCACACAGTCAACAGGTGTTCCAGAGCATTTGTACATTTCGATAGGTGGATACAAATCTACCTTATCAAAACGTAGCGGTTTACCAATGGTAATGGCATGTCCCATTCCTGATTGCGGTCCATCTGGCGCCACAACCGTTACATTTCCAATTTCACTCATTAACTCAATCAGTGCTTTAATACCTGTTGCTGTAATCCCATCGTCGTTAACTACTAATATTGAAGGTTTAGCTTTCATCTTATTTATTTTAATCCGTAGAGGACAAAGAGAAAATCTCAAATACTTTGCGATTTTATTTTAGCGCAAAGATGATAAGTTTTCGCAAAGTTGCGCAAAGATCTATCTCTACTAACTGGTTTACTTATTATAAAATCAAAAATACAAGATTTTATGCGAATAGTGCCAAATCCTATTTTAATCTGTGTAACATATCCTAAATTTAATTGTCTTTGTATATTTGAATGATAACTTATTATAATATGAAAAAAATCATACTGTTTGTTTGCTTGCTGATCGTAGGCTCAAATTTGGTAGCTCAGAACACTTATCAGTGGAAAACGGCTACTTCTGGTGGTTATACTTACAAATATGTAACTAACGACCCTTCAAAAACACGCTTTTACACTTTAAAAAATGGCTTGACAGTAGTTTTATCGCCAAACTACAAAGAACCAAAGATCGAATACCGAATGAGTATTAGAGCTGGTAGTAATACTGATCCTAAAAATGCCACGGGTTTAGCTCACTATTTAGAGCACCTTCTATTTAAGGGTACCGACAAATTTGGCACTGCAGATTGGGCTAAAGAAAAGCCATTGTTGGATAAAATCGATGCGCTTTACGAAAAGTACAATAAAACAACCGACCCAGCACAACGTAAAGAAATCTACAAAGAAATTGATAAGGTTTCTGGCGAAGCATCAAACTTTTCTATCGCTAACGAATACGATAAAATGATGCAAGGTATTGGCGGAAACTCTACCAATGCACATACTTGGTACGAAGAAACAGTGTATAACGAAGATTTTCCTTCCAACGCTACCGATAAATTCTTAGCTATTCAAGCTGAGCGTTTCCGTAAACCAATCTTCCGTATTTTCCATACTGAGTTAGAAGCTGTTTACGAAGAAAAAAACAGAGGTTTAGATAACGACGGATGGAAATTAGACGAAATGATGATGGACAAACTGTTTCCTATCCACAACTACGGACAACAAACTACCATCGGTACTATCGAACACTTGAAAAACCCTTCGTTGATAGAAATTAGAAACTATTACAACAAATACTACGTACCCAACAATATGGCGCTCATTTTAGCTGGAGACTTAAATCCAGATGAGATGATTAAGAAAGTGGACAAAGCATTCAGCTTTATGGTTGCTAAGCCCGTTGCTCTTTACAATCCGGCACCAGAAAAAGCCTTAACTCAAATTCAAAAAGTAGATGTTTATGGTCCAAGTGCCGAAGTTTTAGAAATGTACTATCGTGGTTATGCCCAAAACACCAAAGAGAGCTTAATGCTTTCATTAATCAAAAGCATTTTAACCAACGGCAAAGCAGGTTTGTTCGACATCAATCTTAACAAACAACAAAAGGTACTAAAAGCTAGTGCTTCTTACCAACAGATGAAAGATTATGGTGTGTTTAATTTATCAGCACAACCAAGACAGGGACAAAGCTTAGATGAAGTTGCCAAACTTTTATTGGAGCAAATCCAAGCATTAAAAGATGGTAAATTTGACGACGAGTTGTTAAAGGCGATTGTGGCTAATAGAAAATTAAGCTTCTTACAAGCTTTTGATAGCAATAGCAACCGTGCAGAGAGTTTATCAGGTACTTTCATTATGAACAGAGGCACAGGATGGGATGCAGCTTTAAATGAAAATAATGAAATTGCGAAGCTTACTAAACCACAAGTAGTAGCTTTTGCCAAAGCTTTCTTTAAGGATAATTATGTTATTGGTTACAAACACAAAGGTGAGGATAAAAACACCATTAAAGTTGAAAAACCAACAATCACTCCGATCAATGCCAATGCTGGCTTAACTTCTCCATTTGTAAAGCAAGTTTTAGAGGCTCCAATGAAGCCGCTAGCTCCTAAATTTTTAGATTACCAAAAGGACATTACTTTTGGTAAATCTAGTATTGCAGAAGTATTAACCATCAAAAACACGGAAAATTCAATCTTCAGAATGAGCTACCGTTTCAATATTGGTTCAAATAACTACAAGCTATTGCAATATGCAGCTTCGTATTTGCCTTTCTTAGGCACAGACAAATATACTGCCGAAGAGTTAAGCAAGCAGTTCTATAACATCGCTTGTACTTACAGTCTAAACGTAGGTACAGAAACCACTACCATTAACATTAGTGGTTTACAAGAAAATTTTGATAAAGCAGTTGCTTTAGTAGAACATATTTTTGCAAACGTAAAAGCTAATGAAAAAGCACTTGCAGAATTAAAAAGCAGCATCTTAAAATCAAGAGAGAATGCCAAATTGAACAAAAGTGCCATCATGAACGGACTCACTTCTTATGCGCAATACGGCAAGTTAAATCCTTTCAACAATGTTTTAAGTAATGATGAAGTAAAGAATATCAAGGCGGAAGATCTAATCTACACCCTTAAAAACTTAAACAACTACGAGCACGTGGTTACTTACTATGGTCCTCAGGATTTAGCTACGTTTACAGCAAATATCCAAAAGGCTCACGCTTTACCAAAAGAGTTTACACCTGCTGCTCCAGCTAAAATTTACAATTATACCGTGCAAGATTCTAACAGGGTTTATTTTGCAAATTACGAAATGGTTCAATCGGAAATTCGTTGGTTGAGAAATACTGGATTGTATAATAAAGCAGAAGGCGCAACTATCGAGGTTTTCAACAACTACTTTGGTGGAGGCATGGGTTCTGTAGTGTTCCAAACGATTAGAGAGTCTAAAGCATTAGCTTATTCAACTTATGCTAGTTATATTTCTCCTGATAAAGCCGATAAACAATACAGCATGATTGCTTATGTAGGTAGCCAGGCAGATAAAATGAATGATGCTGTTGCTGGTATGAACGAGCTTTTAAATGAATTACCTAAGAGTGAAAAAACATTTGAAGGTGCTAAAACCAATTTGCTGAGCAATTACGAATCGGACAGAGTATTGAAAGATGCCATTTTCTCTCATTACTTTGCAGATAAAAAATTAGGTTATAATTATGACTCAAGAACTGACAGGTATAAAGAAATCAAGCCTATCACCTTTGATAACATACATACATTCCATCAGCAAAAGATAGCTAACAAACCATACACTTATCTAATCGTTGCTTCTGATAAGAAAGTAAAACAAGAAGATATGGCAAAATTTGGGACTGTTAAAACCCTAACTTTAGAAGAGATCTTTGGTTACTAAAATCGATATTTTCATTTAAAAAGCGCCCCGATATAAAATCGGGGCGCTTTTTTATTATAGCTACTTCAATAAGCGCACGCTATATTTTGGTTTCCCAAAACATCTCCTTAAATTGGGTAACCAGTAACCAAATAAAAAACGGTCGCTCCACCTATTTTTCCACTCTATAAGGTATCGACCACCTAAACCACAAGCTAATGAAAAGATTATTTTTATCAATCTTGGGGCTAATTGCTTGCCTAAATGTATTGGCGCAAGACCCTATGACAGATCAGTTTCGCTATTATCAAAAGGCTAAGCCAAGCAGCAATCTTTTTGTACACTTTGATAAAAACGTATACTCCAGCAACGAAACTGTTTGGTTTAGCGGTTATCTTATCAATACGCAAAATATTCGAAATCATCGTTTAATGTCAGTATCACTGATTAACGAAAATAACAAGATCATCTTAGAAGACCGATTTATTATGCAAGATGGGTTTTCTTTCGGAAATATTGTATTACCAGATTCAATTCAGCCCGGTGACTATCGATTATTGGCCATTACAGATTACACCATCAACAAAATCCCTGAAGTAAGCTTCACTCAACCTATCACCATCAAATCCATATTGGAGCCCCCATTTAAAGCCAGTATGAAGGTTTTATCTAACGACACAAAAGGTACTAAGCTACTAGTTTCCGCAACAACTGCAGATAATCGCTTTTTAGCCAAACCTGTAGATATTGCTTTCAAATACGGAAAAGTTAAAAACATGATCAAGACTGATGCTTCTGGGCAAGCGATAATCAACTTAGAACAGCAGGAGGGATTAACAGACGCCAATCTATATGTGAAGCTCAATTATGAAAAAGACAGTACTTCGCTTCACATGCCGCTACCTCAACCTAAAGGCCTTCCCTCTGTTCAATTTTATCCAGAAGGAGGCGATATTGTTAGTGGTCTAATCAATAACATAGGATGGGAAGTTAGAGACCAACAAAAAAAGCCTATTGCTGTAAAAGCCTACGTTTTCAAAAACAATAAGGTAATAGATACGGTTACCTCAAATGCTTATGGATTGGGGACATTCAAATTCTTTGCCGAAGATGGCGCAAAATATGATTTCAAGGTAATAGCGAACAATCTCAAAGACACCCTTTTTACACTACCAAGTGCAAAAACAAACGGAATTGTACTTAACATTACTGCTGCTGTTGTAACAGATACTTTAAAAATAAATATCAGAACCAAACAAGAGCAACAATTAGGATTAAGGATTCACAACTTCAGAAGTAGTTACCTGTTTACCAAAATAGACCTAAAAACCGGCCTGAGAACCATTAAAATACCTTTAACTGAAGTTCCAAAAGGGCTTAATACCCTAACCATTACCGACAGCGAAAATCGTCCTTTGGCTGAACGGATTTTCTTCGCTCATCATGATAGTGCCGAAAAAATAAATATTGCAACCGACAAGACAATTTATGGCACTAGAGAGAAAATAAATCTCAAATTAAAACTTAATGACTTCGAAGACAAAGCGATAGTGTCAGTAGCTGTGGTTCAAAACGATAGAATTGATCCTATAAAGATGACAGACATAGTAAGCTATACCTTTTTAAACAACGAACTTTCTAGCTTACCAAAAAATGCGAAAGGTAGCATCTACAAAGACAAAAAATATCTAGAACAATTGTTACTCATTAAAGGCTGGAGAAGATACAATTGGCAAGAATTAGCAAGCGTTAAACCTACCGATACGAATAAAAATTACAGCAATCTACTCTTATTGGGAAATGTAACCAAATCAAAAAAACCTTTAAACAAACCTGTTGCTGTTGGTGCTATGGGTGACGAGAAAATAAGATTGGTGACCACTTCTGATAACGGAGCTTTTGATTTCAATACGCCATCTCTGTACACCAATTCAGGAAAAAAAATGTACATGTTTTTAGAAAAAAACAATGACCCTTCATATAGGTTTGCAGTAAACAATCAATTATTGGAAACAAGCAGCAAATTAGCTTTTATTCCTTCCGCGGAGGAACCTCTAATTATACCCACATTAACAGATAACAGTGAGTTTTTTGTAAAATCTACAGAAAAAGCAATCAGGTTGAAAGAAGTAACCATCACAGATAAAGGAAGAACTAAAAGACAATTTGGCTCTAACCCTTGTGGCGATTATGTTTGTCCTTATGGTATTTTAAATTGCAGGAACCATTACGGCGACCCCAATGTAACTCAACCTATCCCTGGTAAAACCTATAAAATAAATGGACAGAGCTCAGTTTACCAAGGCTGTAACGTAACCGATGAAAGTATCTTTTTCAAAACCGAAGGGATACATATTCACAAAGACTTTTATGTTGACAGCTACAAAGATCCTCTAGAGCCTGCTTATTTTTCGACAATTTTTTGGAAATATGCATTAGTATTGGATAAAAACAAAGAAGCCTCTTTAGATTTTCATACCAGTGATATCATCGGAAAATATAGAATAGTAGTTCAAGGTATCACACAAAATCAAGTGGTTTATAACGAAAGTTTTTTCGACGTAAAGAGAAAATAATATTAGTTATTTACCTGAACAACTTAGTTTCTATTAAAACCAAAAAGCAGTTACATAGCAAAATGTAACTGCTTTTTCATAATGAATTGGTATCTACAACGATTTAATCCATTTCACTAATTCGTCTCTACCTTTACCCGTTTTTTGTTGCAATTTACCCAACAACTCTTCATCTTTCCCTTCCTCGTATTTCAAATCATCGTCCGTCAAATCTGCGTAAGCTTGCTTAACCTTCCCTTTTACTTCGTTCCAAATTCCTTTTAACTCTAACTTATCCATAATTTATTTCTTTTTAGTTTTCAACTGAGTTAAGAGAACAAGTGGGCATTAACTATGTTTGAAAATTTTGTCATAAAAAAAGGCCAACATTACTGTTGGCCTTTTCTTTTTATAACTTCTTAACCTTTAGAAGCATCAATAATTTCCTCAACTACAGATGGATCTAACAATGTAGAAATATCACCTAGATTTGAAGTGTCACCTTCGGCTATTTTCCTCAAAATCCTACGCATAATTTTACCAGACCTTGTTTTTGGCAAACCTGATACGAACAACATTTTATCAGGTTTCGCAATGGCACCAATTACCCTGGTAACGGTTTGCAAAATGTCTTTCTTAGTTAACTCTGCATCTTGATGATGATTTGGGTAAATGATAAATGCATAAATTCCTTGTCCTTTTACATCATGAGGATATCCCACTACGGCACTCTCTACTACACCAGCATGCATATTGATGGCATTTTCTACCTCGGCAGTACCAATTCTATGCCCAGAAACGTTCAATACATCATCTACCCTACCCGTAATTCTATAATATCCATCCTCATCTCTTAAACAGCCATCACCCGTAAAATACATTCCTGGATAAGTAGAGAAATAAGTTTGACGGCAGCGCTCGTGGTCGCCATAGGTAGTGCGTAACATACCAGGCCAAGGAAACTTGATACAAAGGTTTCCGCTTACATCATTACCCTCTATTTCTACGCCATTCTCATCTACCAACACTGGCTGTATACCTGGCAAAGGCAAGGTGGCATAGCTAGGTTTAGTTTTAGTTACCGTAGCTATTGGCGAAATCATAATACCGCCAGTTTCAGTTTGCCACCAAGTATCTACAATTGGTGCTTTTCCACCTCCTATTTTCTCATCAAACCAATGCCAAGCTTCTTCGTTAATTGGCTCGCCTACCGAACCCAAAACTCTCAATGAGCTTAAATCTTTTCCCTTTAATGGTTCATCACCAAAACTCATTAACGATCTAATTGCCGTAGGGGCCGTGTAAAGTGTATTTACCTTGTGCTTTTCTACGATATCCCAAAAACGAGATGGTGTTGGATAGGTTGGAACGCCTTCAAAAATCAAAGTGGTAGCACCTTGAGAAAGTGGTCCATAAACAATGTATGAGTGACCTGTAATCCAACCAATATCTGCTGTACAGAAATAAACTTCATCTGGCTGGTAATTGAATACATTGCTGAAGGTATATCCTGCATAAACCATGTATCCCCCGCAAGTGTGTACCACACCTTTAGGCTTACCTGTAGAACCTGACGTATATAAGATGAACAATAAGTCTTCTGCATCCATCTCTTCGGCTTCGCAAACTGCGTTTACGTGCTTCACTTCATCTTCCCACCACACATCCCTGCCTTTCAACATACTTACTGGCGTTCTAACATGAGTAAGCACAATTACTTTTTCTACCGTAGGGCAACCTATTAATGCATCATCAATTACGTCTTTTAACGGAATAGGTTTTGCACCTCGATATACACCATCAGCTGTGATAACAAGCTTACATTTGGCATCATTAATTCTATCAGCAATAGATTTGGCCGAAAAACCACCAAAAACTACAGAATGGACAGCACCAATACGAGCACAGGCTAAAACAGCAATAGCTAATTCTGGCACCATTGGCATATAAATACAAATACGATCGCCCTTTTGTGCACCGTTTCTTTTTAAAACGTTAGCAAAACGGCAAACGGCTTCGTGCAGCATCTTGTAAGTCAAGGTTACGCTGTCTTGCTCAGGATTGTTCGGTTCCCAAATAATTGCAGGCTTATCTGCATTATGTTCTAAATGTCTATCTAAACAATTTTCTGTAATGTTAAGCTTTGCGCCTTCGAACCACTTAATCTCCGGTTCTTCAAAATTCCAAGAAAGAACTTTGTACCACGGTTTTCTCCACTGAAAATTTTGGGCTACTTCACCCCAAAACTGCTCTGGATTTTCAATACTTTTTTTGTAGCTTTCTTCATACTGCTCAAAAGATTTGATCTGCATAGTATATCTATAATAGGTTTTGGATTTGTTTGATTGCTAAATTAAGTAATTAAATACTATAAAAACATCAAAATCGTCTCAATTTTACAAACAGGCTATCAACAAATGGTACGTTTTGTTTCAATTTTACCAATTACTAGATTACCCGAAATAAAAAGCCCTTCGATTCTATCGGAGGGCTAAAGTTAGAGCTGTTAACTAGTCATATATTTTCAAGTAGTTTTCACTACTATTTAAAACCGAGTTAAAATTCAACAAATTTAATGCGAACAAAAAACAAATGAAATACTCAAAACTGGGTATTTTTTCGAAGAAATCATGCCTTAGACATGCGATATATTTTAAGCTTAGCAACTAGACACTTAAGATATTCTTCGGTGGATAAAATTATCTTAAAATAATTTTCACAACACCCTTGTTCCTTAGAAAAATTATTCTGATATTTGCAGGCTCTTAAAAAGAATTAAGCGACGAATAACAAATAACAAAATAAAGTCATGTCAAGAGTTTGTGATTTAACAGGAAAAACCGCGATGAAAGGACATAACGTTTCTCACTCGAACGTTAAAACTAAGCGCAAGTTTTATCCTAACCTACAACTTCAGAAGTTTTATATTCCTGAAGAAGATCGTTGGATAACGCTAAAAGTATCTACTTCGGCTATTAAAACCATCAATAAAATTGGTGTTTCTGAAGCGATTAATCGTTTCATGAAAAAAGGATATTTGTAATAAATTACCGGTCATCGGTATAAATAGATAAAGAAATGGCAAAAAAAGGTAACAGAGTTCAAGTTATTTTAGAGTGCACAGAGCATAAAACAAGTGGTATGCCTGGTATGTCTAGATACATCTCTACTAAAAACCGTAAAAACACTACTGAGCGTTTAGAGTTGAAAAAATACAACCCGGTTTTAAAGAAAGTAACCGTACACAAAGAGATAAAATAGTTGAATGAGTAAATGACTTGAATATTGAATAAGTTCAGTCATTCGAAATTCAGTCACTCAATCATTAGATTTTAAAAACATGGCAAAGAAAGTAGTTGCAACCCTTAAAACAGGTACAGGTAAAGAATATTCAAAAGTGATCACAATGGTTAAGTCTCCAAAAACTGGTGCTTATTCATTCAAAGAAGCAATTGTTCACAATGATCACGTTAAAGATGCTATTGCTGGTAACAGCAAATAACAATATTTAAGAATAGCTTAAGAGCCGTTCCGTATTAACGGAAGGGCTTTTTTTATTTTATAAAACCAATCCCGAATTTGTTTCGGGAGAGTTCTCACCAGCCTTAAAGAACAAACCGAGTTTGCGAGTTCATGATTACAATTAAAAAACATTATAATAGTAATCATAATAATTAATAGATGAAATTATGGGTTTATTCGATTTTTTCAAAAAGAAAGAAACCGCCCCTGAAGCTCAGGAAGCGCTAGATAAAGGTCTAGAAAAAACCAAGGAAGGTTTTTTTAGCAAGCTGACCAAAGCTGTTGCAGGAAAATCTACCGTAGATGATGATGTACTAGATAACTTAGAAGAAGTACTGGTTACTTCTGATGTTGGTGTGACTACAACGTTAAAAATCATAGAGAGAATTCAGGAACGTGTAGCAAAAGATAAATACCTTTCTACTTCTGAATTAAATCATTTATTACGCGATGAGATCCAGTTACTATTAGCTGAGAACAATAGCAATGATTTCAGAAACTTCGAGTACGGCGACCACAAACCCTATGTAATTATGGTAGTTGGTGTAAATGGTGTTGGCAAAACCACTACCATTGGCAAACTTGCACACAAGCTTAAAAAAGAAGGCTTAAATGTTGTACTTGGCGCCGCAGATACTTTCCGTGCCGCCGCTGTTGATCAAATCAAACTCTGGGGCGAGCGAGTTGGCGTACGTGTAGTTGCACAGGCGATGGGTTCCGATCCTGCTTCGGTTGCTTTCGACACTTTACAATCTGCTGTTGCGAATAAAGAAGATGTGGTAATTATTGATACAGCAGGTCGTTTACATAATAAAGTGGGATTGATGAACGAGTTGGGTAAGATCAAAAATGTAATGCAAAAGATTGTACCTAATGCACCTCATGAAATTTTGCTGGTATTGGATGGTTCTACCGGACAAAATGCTTTTGAGCAGTGCAAGCAATTTACCGAAGCTACGGATGTAAATGCTTTAGCCATTACCAAATTAGATGGTACAGCTAAAGGTGGTGTAGTTATCGGCATTTCTGATCAATTCAAGATTCCAGTTAAATATATTGGTGTAGGAGAAAAAATGGATGATTTACAATTGTTCGATAAGAAAGAGTTTGTGAATAGTCTGTTTAAATAGTTAATTTTACACTATGGCAAGCATCATTATACATACTGATAATAAAAAAGACATATCTCTTTTAAAAGAATTGGCTGAAAAAATGGGCTTATCTTCGCATATCCTAAGCAAAGAAGAAAAAGAAGATGTAAATTTTTCTGAATTAATGAAGGAGAATGACACGAAAGACAATCTGCTAAAAGAAGACGCTTTAGCATACTATCGTGCTATAAAAAAGAAATAATGGTTGTTCAATACAACAAGAAATTTCTTAAAGATCTTTCTTTACTTCCCAAAAAAGATAGAGAAAAGATTGAAAATTTTGTATTTGATGAGATCAGCCAATACAAAAACTCTGCTGAGATACACAAGCTGGAAAAACTATCAGGTTACTAGCACTATTATAAGATTAGATTTGGGAATTACCGACTAGGGATAAAACTTGAAGAAGAAATACTCACCTTTGAAAGGGTACTTCATCGTAAAGAAATCTACAAACTGTTCCCTTAGCTATCATTTAAAACAAAATGATTACAAAAAACAAAACTACTACAAAAACGGCTCAACCAAAGATCAATGTAATTACCCTAGGTTGTTCTAAAAACACTTACGATTCTGAAGTGCTAATGGGGCAATTGAAAGGTAACAACCTTAATGTTGAGCACGAATCGAACAGATTGGGGAAAGATGATATTGTAGTAATTAACACCTGCGGTTTCATAGATAATGCCAAGCAAGAATCTATCGACACCATTTTACAGTACAGTCAGCTAAAGGAAGAAGGCAAAGTTGGAAAAGTAATTGTGACTGGCTGCCTTTCTGAACGTTATAAACCTGATTTAGAAGCTGAAATTACAAACGTTGATGCCTATTTCGGCACTAACGACCTTCAAAACATACTGCATTCTTTAGGTGCAAATTATAAACATGAACTTATCGGTGAACGTTTATTAACTACACCGTCGCACTTTGCCTATTTTAAAATTGCTGAAGGCTGTAATCGTCCTTGTTCTTTCTGTGCCATCCCACTAATGCGTGGAAAACACGTTTCTAGAGATATGGCCGAATTAGTAAACGAAGCTAAAATACTTGCAGCTAACGGTACTAAAGAATTGATTTTGATTGCGCAAGATTTAACTTACTACGGTTTAGACATCTATGGCAAGAGAAATTTGGATGAACTTTTACGTCGTTTATCTGATGTGAATGGTATAGAATGGATCAGATTACAATACGCCTACCCTTCTGGTTTTCCAATGGAAATTTTAGATGCAATGAATGAGCGTGAAAATATTTGCAAATACCTAGATATGCCATTGCAACACATTACAGATAATATGCTCAAATCAATGCGTCGCGGTATCACAAAGCAAAAAACAATTGATATTGTTAACGAGATCAGAGCGAAAGTTCCAAACATTGCTATGCGTACCACTTTAATTTGCGGTTACCCTGGCGAAACAGAACGTGATTTCGAAGAGATGTATCAATGGGTTGCTGATACCCGTTTTGATCGTTTAGGCTGTTTCACTTATTCTCATGAAGAAAAAACGCATGCGTATGATTTGGTAGATGATGTACCAGAAGAAATCAAACAGGAACGCGTGGATGCAATTATGGAGTTACAGCAAGGAATTTCCTATGAAATCAACCAAGAAAAAGTAGGCAACACCTACAAAGTTTTGGTAGATAGAAAAGAAGGCGATTTCTTTATTGGCCGTACAGAATTTGATTCTCCAGAGGTCGATAACGAAGTTTTAATTGATGCAAATTCTGGTTATGCTGCCATCGGAAGC
Source organism: Flavobacteriaceae bacterium PS02338 (assembly GCA_029959615.1). GTDB lineage: Bacteria > Bacteroidota > Bacteroidia > Sphingobacteriales > Sphingobacteriaceae > Pedobacter. The sequence goes on from JASCOD010000005.1 coordinate 274,105, forward strand.
TTTGTAAACGTAAAAGTAGACCGAGCTGAAGATTTTGACCTGTATGGACAAATTGTAAAATAAAAGAGTAAGCCTTTAATGTTTCTCAAATTAACTTAATTTCGTAAAACATGAAGGCTAAATACATCTCTTATCAAGATACCCACTCCTTTTCGAAATTAGTTTTAGACTATGTAAACGATGCGGAGTTTCTAAAATCTTTCTATAGCTACAGACCTGACATTAATGGTTTGAAAAAAGCTGTAGATGCACATCAATTTGCTGGCGATAGAAAGATTTTAGTTAAAGCATTACAACAACAATATCAATCGATAAAAGTTAACCAAGCCGTTAGCCATAATATCGAATTATTGCTTAACAGCGAAACCTATACCATCACTACAGGTCATCAGCTTAATCTTTTTACTGGCCCACTTTATTTCATCTATAAAATTGTAACCACCATTAATTTAGCTTTGGAACTTAAAATAGCTTATCCAGAGAAAAATTTTGTACCTATTTATTGGATGGCTACCGAAGACCATGATTTTGAGGAAATCAATCATGTGAGTGTAGATGAAAAGAACATCAGTTGGATACAACAGACCAATGGTGCAACGGGTAGATTGAGTACCAAAACCGTGGCTGCCGCCGTACAAGCTTATAAAGGCTATCTCGGTATCAGCAAAAATGGCAAAAAGCTAGGTAAATTAGTTGAAAAGGCCTATTTAGAAAACGAAAATCTAGCAGACGCTACCCGAGTTTTGGTTAATAGTTTATTCGAGCAATACGGCCTAGTGGTTATCAATGCAGACGATACTTCTTTAAAAGCACAATTTGCAGACGTCATCAAAAGCGATATCACACAACAAAACAGTGCTAGATTAACTGAAGAAACGAGCAAAATCTTAGAAGACAAAGGTTATAAATCGCAGGTAAATGGTCGAGAGATTAACTTCTTTTACTTGAAGGAAAATCTTCGCGAAAGAATTATCAAAGAAGGAAATTTATATACCGTTAATCATACTGAAATTAAATTTACGGAAGCTGAATTGCTTGCGGAAATAGAACAATATCCAGAAAGATTCAGTCCGAATGTAATTATGCGTCCGCTTTATCAGGAAGTAATTTTGCCTAACATTGCTTACATTGGTGGTGGTGCAGAAGTTTCATACTGGATGCAATTGAAAGCTAATTTTGATTTCTACAAAGTGAATTTTCCGGTGTTGTTACTTCGCAACTCTGCTTTGGTAATAGATAAAAGAAGCTTCGCAAATCTTTACAAATTAGGTTTCAATTTCGAAGATATCTTTCTTTCTACCGAAGTTTTACAAGAAAAATGGATCAATGCAAACAGCGATGCAGCAATCTGCTTAACAGATGAAAAAGCGAATATCAAATCTGTTTTCGATAAAATAAAACTGAATGCCTTTAAGATTGACAAAACCCTAGAAGTATCTGCTGAAGCGGTATTAACCAAAACAGAAAAACTGCTTGACAAATTAGAGAAGAAATTTTTTAGGGCCGAAAAAAGAAATCACGAAGTTTCCATTACACAAATAGAAAACCTTAAAAAACGTCTATTCCCTAATGGCACGCTACAAGAAAGAGTACTCAACTTGGCGCCTATGTACGTAGAATACGGCGATGATTTTATTGCTTCTCTAATTGAAAACTTTGAACCTTTAGGAGGCGATTTTACATTAATATTTGCTTAAAAAGAATAAAAAGCAAGGAACAAAGAAAAATCAACTGATTAAAATAACTGACACCTGACTACTGACCCTAACCACAATGAATTTCATCACTTTCTCTGAAGAAAAATTAAGAACCTTTACTTACGACGTATTTAAAAAGATGGGCTGTTCTAATGAACACGCTACTTTAGCTACAGATGTTTTAGTTCGTTCAGATTTAAGAGGAATTGATTCTCATGGTGTGGCAAGGTTGAGCGGCTATTATCGCCTTTGGGAGAAAAAAAGAATTAATGCTACACCTAATATTCGTATAGTTCACGAAACACCCACTACGGCAACTATAGATGGAGATGCTGGCTTAGGTTTGGTTGTTGCCCCATTCGCAATGAAAGTGGCTATTGAAAAAGCAGAAAAATACGGTAGCGGCTGGGTCTCAGTTAAAAACTCTAACCACTTTGGTATTGCGGGTTACCATGCATTAATGGCAGTAGAGAACGACATGATTGGTATTAGCATGACCAATGCAAGCCCTTTGGTTGCTCCTACTTATGCTAATGAACGCTTACTAGGTACCAACCCAATGTGTTACGCTTTTCCGGCAGGTAAATACCCACCTGTAATAGTTGATATGGCTACCGCAGCGGCAGCAAATGGAAAGCTGGAAATAGCACAGCGGGCTAATGCCGAAATTCCAGATGGTTGGGTGCAAGATAAAGACGGAAATGGTTCTATCAATCCAAACGAATTGAAAGCAGGTGGCTCTTTACTTCCACTAGGTAGTGATAAAGACCACGGTAGTCACAAGGGTTATGGATTAAGTGCAACGGTAGATATTCTTTCTGCAGTACTTTCTGGTGCAAATTATGGTCCTTGGGTTCCTCCATTTGTAGCTTTCTTGGAACCAGATCCAAATCCGGTTGGAGAAGGAATTGGACACTTTTTAGGTGCAATGCGTGTAGATGGCTTCCGACCAGCACAGGACTTTAAGAACCATCTAGACAACTGGATTGAACGCTTTAAAAGTGCTAAAACAGTTGATGAAAGCAAGAAAGTAATTATTCCTGGAGAGCCAGAATATCAATTCGAGGCCGAACGTAAAGTAGAAGGCATACCGTTAATCGACATAGTAGTGAACGACCTAAATAGCCTAGCTGAAAAAATCGGCGTAACTCCGCTTTAAAATACCTTGAAATACTGACGATTTTCTTTTGCAAACCTTTTAGATTTGGTGAAAATCAATAGCTATGAAAATCTCTAAAAATGATATTCTCTTTATTATTTCGCTAATATTTGCACTTTGGTTTACAAGTACAGGATATATCTGGGTATACGGATTAGCGTTAATCATTTTCTATCCTTTCGCACTAATAAGCTATCTCATTTGGCGTAAACTTAGAAAAGACGGAAGAAAACGTAATCAAGCTATTCCAGTCATCATCATTACAGGTCTAGCGATATCTATCATTTCACTTTTACTTACTCGTTAGTTACTTTTTCACCTTAAATAGCTTAAAGCTCTCTTTGTAAGTAAGGAAAAAAGAATGATTAAACTGTAGCTTTTGATCTGCCTGATCTAAATCAAAATGGGGCTCAAAACGTACGTCTAGAAATAGATTAGGCAATAATTCTTTCTGATAAACATACCTCAACATCAGCACATTTCGTTTGTTTTGAGTAAACCCATACTCATAAAAACTATTAGATACAGACTGATACAGAGGCATTCCTTTAATAGTAACGAAATTATTCCCCTGCCAATAAGAAGCTGCCAAATTACCCCAACGGGTGTCAACACCAGCATTTAACCACAAACCAAAACCGCCCTGATACGCTCTTGCTTTTGTTGGCGAAAAATCTTTATAAGCCGCAACATAGTTATTTATATAAACCTGATTTACGTTATAACCAATATTCTTACTCAAGGTAAAACCTGTAGCACCGTTAAACAAAGTTGATATTGGCTCTTCCTTTAGCACATCAATTTGTCCGCCTGCATGGTAAAACAAAGTTTGAGCTGGAATGCTTAGTTCCCAACCATCATTCTTAATTAAAGCGATGTCAGTTGTAAAACCTCCAACTATCTCTTCCTTAGCGGCATCACCAGCATAAATCATCTTCTGCCAAGCAATCCAAGCATCTAAATTGAACTTGTCTTTGTCTATTAATAATTGGGTTCCGTATTCTACAGGTGTAGTGATTTTACGCTCGAAGTTGTATAAAGGTTCGATATAATTATGTTGGATATTCCCCTCCAAACTTCCAAAAACCAAAGTCAAATCATTTTTGCTATACTTTACATTAAATAATGGTTTAGCATCATATAAGCCTCGCTCATTTCCAAAATCTTTCCTTAAATATGCTCCAGCTGTAATGGCTAAATTAGGATGTGCGTAATAAACCAATTGAGGTTCCAATTGAGTTCCATAAAGCGTATAACCATCATGAAAATTATTGGAATATTCGTAATTCCTAACATAGTTGAAGTTATAGAAATTAAGATGCAGCTCATTACTTAGACTATCAGCAGGGCGAATACGATTATAAAGATAGCTATTGTTAAGCTGAGCTTGAGCCAAATGCACCAAAGCGAAAAACAAAGCGATAAGTAAATATTTTTTCATTAAAAGATTTTTATATTCCTGTCATCCATATTTCGGCATTTAGATTCCTCATGCCTCGAAATGACAAAAGGCTATTGCCCTTTTTTCTCCCTATACCTTTTATACAATTTCACTGCAATCATAATAACTGCAGAAAAGATAAGCAAACCAATTAATCCATAAACCCAGTCAATTGCACTTTTTAGGATTACTGTAAAGACGATAGCCACTAACAAAATTGTAGCTACTTCATTCCATAAACGCAGCTGGTTAGAAGACCAATTAAAAACACCTTTGCGTAACTGCTTCATCACTCGTTGACAAATAAAATGATAAGCTAGTAATGCGATAACAAAACCAAGTTTCACATGCATCCAAGGTTGGTGCAACCACCCAGGAACAATATAAATCATCAAAGCACCTGCAATTACAGTAAGCACCATTGCCGGAGTAGTGATGATGCTCCACAATCTCGCTGTGATTTTGGCATATTCTCTTTGCAGAATGCTCTTTTCTGGCTCAAGCTTAACATTAGCTTCAGTATGATAAATAAACAAACGTACACCATAAAATAGTCCCGCCATCCAACTTACCACAAAGATGATATGTACTGCTAAAATGTATCTGTAGTATGCTTCCATAAAAAATCCCCAATCGGGGATTAAAATTAGTTAATACTTAAACTCTTTCACTACTTCGATAGCATATTTTACATTATCGAAAGGAATATCTGGCATAATACCATGTCCTAGATTGAAAATAAATCCATTTTCGCCACGCATACGCTCAAATAATTTATGGATGTGTGCTTTGATTACAGGCTGGTCTGCATATAAAATATGAGGATCTAAATTACCTTGTACTGCAATTCCAGCAGGCAAAGCTTTCTTGATATTTAACAAATCTGCATTCCAATCAATAGAAATTACATCTGGTTTAGCTTCTGACATAATTGGTGCAAAAACCGAACTTCCTTTACAGAAAGAAATTATAGGAATATTATTTCTGTTTAAACCAGCAATAATTTGTTGGTTGTATTGGTGTGAAAACTCTTGATAATCGTTCCAAGATAGTGCTAAGGCCCAGCTATCGAATAACTGCAATGCATTTACACCAGATTCAATCTGTAAGTTCAAATAATCAGTAGTTACCTTAGCAATTTTAGCTAATAATTTGTGCGCTAATGCCGGATGATTGTGAATTAAAAGCTTTGTTAATTTAAAATCTTTAGATGAACCACCTTCTACCAAATAACTCATTACGGTAAAAGGTGCACCAGCAAAACCAATTAATGGAATGCTGCCATTTAAGCGTTGTTGAATTACTTTAATCGCATCAGCAACGTATTGTAATTTATCTAGGCAGTCAGTTGCTAAAGCATCAATATCTGCCTCATTACGCACAGGATTAGCAAATTTAGGCCCAACACCTTGAGTGAAGCTTAAATCGCCCCCCATTGCCTCGCCAGTTACCAAAATATCAGAGAACAAAATCGCTGCATCAATACCTAACAAATCTACCGGCAACATGGTTACGTCGGCTGCAATTTCTGGGGTTTTGCACATCTCTAAAAAAGAGTATTTGTTTTTAATTTCCCAGTATTGTGGCATAAAACGTCCGGCTTGTCTCATCATCCATACCGGTGGTCTTTCTGTTTGTTTTGAAAATGCTGCGTCTAAAAATAAATTGTTATCCATGTTTTCTAATTTGCCAGTTTCTTGGCCTCTTGCTCAATATTTGTTATAATTTCTAATGATCGTGATGATGTTGCCAATTCTTTGGCCTTTTCTGTATAAGTTAGTGCTCTAGCTCCATCCTTTTTTCGGAGTGCTAAATTAGCTAAATGAATTAAAACGTAAGCCTTATCGTTCTTTCCACCTAAAGGAAAACGACTCGAGATCTGAAAATGATGCTCGGCAGTTTCATAATCTTCACGTTTTAAGGCGATATTGGCACGCATAAATTCGTAGAACCCACGTCTTCCCTTAGCTAATCGATCGGGGTTATCAACTTCGTTAAGAATTTTTTCTGCTCTATCGTAGTCAGAGTTTTTGAAATATTTGGAGGCCAGCAGTACAGAACTGTGCTTAAAATGACTCCATAGTATAAAACAGAAAAGCAGGCCCGAAATTGCGGCCAACTGATGCTGTTGATGATATAAACTCACCAATGCTGATAGGATAAAAATCCCCATCAGCACGTATCTACCTAACTTATTATACATTAGTGGATATCCGTAAACTTATAACCTACTCCTCTAATTGAGTGGAAATAAACTGGATTTTTCTGATCTGGTTCAAAATACTTACGGAACGTCAAGATAAAGTTATCTATTGTTCTAGTTGAAGGATAAACGTCGTAGTTCCATACTGTCTCTAGGATTTGCTCACGAGAAACCGCTTCGTTTTTACGCTCAATCAAAAGTTTCAATAGCATTGTCTCCTTTTTAGTTAACGGAACTACAACACCATCATCTTGTTTCAATTCAAAAGAGTTGAAATAGATTGTTTTCTCTCCTATTTTGTAAGAATTTAATTCTTTCAAATCATCAGCTTTCAAACTGCGTTTCACTAAAATTCCTACACGTAAGATTAACTCTTCTAAGTTAAAAGGTTTTACCAAATAATCATCAGCTCCCTTTTTCAAGCCCATTACCCTATCTTCGCTTGTATTTTTAGCAGTTAAAAACAAAATAGGCACTTCTGTATTTTCTAATCGGATAGTCTCACATACTTGGAAACCATCCATCTCTGGCAACATAACGTCTAAAATTACTAAGTTAAAGCGTTCTTCTTTAAATACTTTTAGTGCTGTTTTTCCGTCCTTAACGGCATGAACTTTATAACCTTCTAATTCGAGGTTTAATTTGATGGCGTCTAACAAATGATCTTCGTCTTCAACCAATAATACTCTTAATTTTTGTGACATATTAATTAAATGTTACTTCAAAAATTGCACCGTGAGGTACGTTATCTTTAACGCTGATATCCGCGTCGTGGTTTTGTAATACTTCCTTAACAATAAATAAGCCAAGTCCAGTACCCTTACTTTTACGCACATTTTCATCGCCCACACGGTAAAATTTATCAAAAATATGCATCTTTTCCGTATCTGGAATGCCCAATCCCTTATCCGAAACCACTAATTTAGGCTTTCCGTCATTTTGGCACAGCTCTACTGTAATTTCGGCACATGGCCCAGAATATTTGACCGCATTCTCAACTAAGTTAGTCACTACAGATGAGAGCGCAAATTGGTCACCTTCTATCTTGATATCATCTTGAATATTAGTTTTGATGATCTGCTCGCAACCGCAAGAATGAACTTGCAACCTATCCGTAACACGAGTTACCAAATCAGAGAAATCAAATTGTTCTTTCGGAAACGAATAAGTTCTACTTTCAATTTTGGTAGCCAGCAACATATTTTCCACTAAATCATCCAAACGTTCTACGTCTTTCAGCGAATTTTTAATCAGAACAGTACGCTGTTCCTTATCTAATTCTCTACGCACAATCGTTTGTAAAGAAAGTTTTATCGCTGCCAAGGGCGATTTCAATTCATGTGTGATAGACATTAAGAAGTTTTGCTGCTGTTCTTTTAAACGTCCTTCTTTCTTGATAGAAGCATGAATAAAATAGGCACCAATGCCCAATAAGAAAAGGAAAACCGCACCTTCACCCATAATCATCGGCATACGGCTTGCATCGATGTTAACCACCAATGCTCCCCAACTAATGAGCTGTCCTAAGGCATAGAACAATAAAATGTAAAATATGATGATTGATTTTTTCATTACGCAGCCTCAACTATTATGCGTACAAAAATAGCTTAATCTTTACAAAGAAGTATTAAATGAATGCAATATACTTATTTATCAATAAGAGAATATGACAGATTTATAGAAAAAGTATACCTATTCAACTTCGAAAATCAAATTCCTATCGAAATGTATTTTCTCTACATTTCACCTTATGAAAACAGCACGTATAACTAAAGACTTGTTCTAAACTTTCCGAATACGCCCAACGGCAATTTTATACCAGAAGTAGCTTGTAAAAATAGTTCTCCAGTTTCCAAATTCTTTACCTGAGGAAATGAGGTTCTGATTAAATTCTCTACAATCACCGAAGAAAAACCTAACGAATAGGTATTTAAAATTAAGAAATGTTCTTGCGGATCGAGCAACTGCACTACATCTTGCATCATTTCTTGGATATGATCTTCCAATTTCCACTTTTCGCCATTTGGCCCATGACCATAAGCTGGGGGATCTAAAATAATACCATTATATTTTTTCCCTCGTTTCAATTCTCGTTTTACAAATTTTAGTGCATCCTCAACTACCCAACGTACATCTTTTAATTTAGAAAGCTCTTGGTTTTCATTAGCCCAATTTACTACCTGTTTAATAGAATCAACGTGGGTAGTATCTGCTCCAGCTGCTTTAGCTACTAAAGAGGCTGCACCTGTATAAGCAAACAAGTTTAATACTTTGGGACTAGCTGTTTTGAAGCTTTTAATAGAGGAAGAGATATAATCCCAGTTTACTGCTTGTTCTGGAAAAACACCTACGTGTTTAAAAGAAGTTAAACCCAAACGAAGATTAATACTAACCTCGTCATTTTTATAATTAACATTCCAACGATCAGCCACGTTCTTTTGATGCTTAACCCACTCGCCACTCGTTGCCGAACGACCTCTAAAAGTTATATGAGCACGTTTCTTCCACTCTTCTGGAGATAATACTTTTTTCCAGACTGCTTGAGGTTCTGGTCTAGACAGTACTAAATTACCGAAGCGTTCTAATTTCTCAAAATCGCCACAATCAATTAATTCGTAATCTTTCCAGTGGGTTGGTGCAAGCAGTTGTATCATGTATTATTATTTAATTCGTCATTTCTAAAGAACTATTTATCTCGAATTGTTCGAAAAGTAGATCTTAATGCGAAGGTTATTATTCTTCAGCAAATGTCACGTTAGAAAGAAATGAAAAAAGATATTGAAGACATCAACTCAATAGCTCCCTTGCATCTGTTTCCAAATGACGGCATGCTGCAAAGATAGAAAAATTAAAACTTGTCTTTCGCGGCCTTCATAAAGCGGCTGGCAAATACAAAATCGTTAAGTTCAGTAATGTCTGTTTTAGCGATTTCCTTATTAGAGCCTTCCCAGAATTTTTTACCTTCATGGAGAAACATGATATAATCACCAATACCCATTACCGAGTTCATATCATGGGTAACCACAATAGTTGTGGTATTATATTCTTCGGTAATTTCTTTGATCAATTCATCAATAACGATTGATGTTTTTGGATCTAGTCCAGAGTTAGGCTCATCACAGAAAAGGTATTTGGGATTCATTGCAATGGCACGAGCAATACCCACACGTTTTTTCATCCCCCCAGATAATTCTGCCGGAAACAACTTATTTTTTCCTTCCAAATTAACCCTCTCCAAACAGAAATTAACGCGATCTAACTTCTCGCTTCTAGATTGATCGGTGAACATATTCAAAGGAAACATAATGTTCTCTTCCACCGTCATCGAATCGAAAAGAGCAGAACCTTGGAAAAGCATTCCAATTTCTTTTCTGATCTCTATACGCTCTTCGGTATTTAACTGAGTAAAATCCCTTCCATCATATTCAACACTACCCTCTTCAGGGTGGTGCAATCCGATCATGCACTTCAGTAGCGTTGTTTTTCCAGAGCCAGAACCACCTATAATTAAATTGGTAACCCCTGGCTCAAACTTTCCAGAGATCCCTTTTAAGACTTTATTGTCCCCAAATGATTTATGTATGTTCTTAATCTCAATCATAACATTAATTGGGTTATAATATAATCACAAGCTAAAATACTAATACAACTTACTACTACCGCTCTAGTACTTGCTTGTGCTACTTCTAGTGCTCCACCTTTAACATAGAAACCTTCATACGCTGGCACAGAGGTAATAATAAAGCCGAAAACAAAAGCTTTAACCAAAGAAACATTAACAGTATAAGGATTAAAATCAGTAGTAATACCTTGAATATATTCTGCTGGCGATACTGCTCCAGACAAAGTACCTCCTAAATATCCACCAGTAATGCTTAACACCATAGAAATAATAACCAATACCGGAACCATGGTAATACCTGCCAATATTTTAGGCAAGATAAGATAGCCAGGCGCATTGATACCCATAATTTCTAAAGCATCAATTTGCTCGGTTACACGCATTGTTCCAATTTCTGATGAGATAGCCGAACCAATTTTACCTGCCAAAACTATAGCGCTAATGGTGGGACTAAGCTCTAAGATACTCGAGTCGCGGTTTACAGAACCAATAATAGTTTTAGGTATAAAGTCACTAACTAATTGGAAAGCAATCTGCAAAGTCATTACTGCTCCAATAAATGTAGAAATAATACTGATTAGTCCTAAGGAGCCTACACCAATAAAATCCATCTGTTGAAAGATAGCTTTCATGTATATCTTCCATTTTTCCGGCCTTTTAAAGGTCGCTTTCAGGAGTAAAATATATCGGCCAAAATTGGTAAAGTTCATCTAATAGACAATTTGATTAAGTTAACTCAATATTATACAAAGAAACAACAAAAATGTTCTGGCTTGGTCTATTTATTGAAAAAATATTCACGATTAAAATATTATTGCCTTTTTTGTAAATCTAAAATCAGTTGAAATGAATGCAGTAATCACCGGTGCGACCAAAGGAATTGGAAGAGCTATCGCTATAGCGTTAGCACAAAGTGGATATAATATTATAGCATGCGCTAGAAATTCGGAAGATTTATCTGTACTTGAATCAGAACTTAAAGGTTTTGGAGTAAATATCTTAACCATTGCTACTGATTGCAGCGTAAAAGCCGATGTGATTAACTTTATTGAAAAAACTACAAACTTTGCTCCTGTTATAGATATCCTAGTAAATAACGTAGGAATTTTTATACCTAGCTCCCTATTTGACGAGGAAGACCATGTGTTCGAAGTTCAACAACAAATTAATGTAAATGCTGCTTATTATATAGGTAAAAACCTAGGTAAATTAATGCGAAATCAAAGATCTGGACATATTTTCAATATCTGTTCTGTCGCAAGTAAAGAACCAGTAGAAAATGCTGGAAGTTACAGTGTAACAAAAGCGGCAATGCTAAGTCTTAATCATGTAATGCGAAGGGAATTGGCACCATACCAAGTTAAAGTAACGTCAATTATTCCTGGTTCTACTTATACCGCCTCTTGGGAAGGAACGACCCTAGATAAAGCGAAGTTTGTACAACCTGAAGATGTTGCAAAAGCTGTGATAGCAGCGTTACAACTTAGCGACGGAGCAAACATGGATGAGATTACCATAACCCCTTCAAATTTTTAGAAAGGAGACACATCAAATGGAAAAGAAATTATATAGAAACGAACATGATAAGGCAGTAGCAGGAGTAGCTTCTGGTTTAGCCGATTATATGCAAATAGATGTAACGGTAATTAGGTTACTGTTTGTATTGGCTACTATATTTTTAGCAGGTAGCGGCATCTTAGCTTATATTGTATTATGGATTGTAGCGCCGGTAAATAACGATCCCGCAGCAAAATACAGACAATTTAAAGAATTCTATAAGCATAACCCGCCTCAAGGAGGTTCTATTTTTAATTCGCCAGAAACGTTTAGTAATACCACTGAACAAACAGCGCAAACTAAATGGAATACACCCAATGCCGACACATTTACAAAATTTGATAATCCGGCACCGGTAAAAACCAACGATACAGGAAAGACTGTGGTAGGCTTAATTTTATTAGTACTAGGTGTTTATTTCTTAATGAAACAACTAGACTTGGTTCCTTATTGGTTTAATATTTTTAAGATCTACAAATTATGGCCATTAGCGATTGTAGCACTTGGTGTAAGCTTAATTTTTAAGAACCAACGGAAAAACGAGTGGGAAAACTTCAAAAAAACCACAGAAGAAGCTCAACGTAAAGAATATAGTGATGTGAGAAGTCAACCTACACCGACAGAGGCAAACGAAAAAAATAATCCGACCGATACCCAGGCTTAATTGCTAACCTACCTAAATACCGATACAACAGAGCCAATATCATTAATGATGAAGGCTCAACAAATAATTCGTAAACTATAAAAAACTCACAAATGAAATACGAAAGAATAATATGGGGTGTAATACTACTTTTTGTAGGTGGTGTACTCTTACTAGAGAACTTAAATATAATTGAGTTTTATTGGAGAAACGTGTGGGGATTTTGGCCGATCTTCCTAATCATTGGTGGCATAAATCTTCTTTTGAATAAAAACGGGTCACAAACTGGAAGCATTGTTTCACTGGCAGTTTTAATTATAACCTTGGCATTCCTGTTTGTTAAGGGTCAAGACAAACCTCAACATAAAAACTGGTGGTTTGGATGGAAAGATAAAAATATAGAGACCGATTTAGATTGGGACGACAAAAACTCTGAAGATGCTGAATCTACAAATATTCAGTTTTCAGAAGCCTTTAATGCAGCCGACTCTAGTAAGAAAAACATTTTGATTTTATCTGGCGGAGGTACCTCATTTACTTTAAAAGATGCTACAGATAGTTTATTTGAAGCTAGTGTTAACAAAAAGAAAGGTAATTTTTCACTAACGAAAACCACTACTGACACAACAAACACTTTAACTTTCAAAATGAATGATCGACGTTATAAAGGCAACAAAAACAACTGGACATTCAATTCTGGAGGTAATGAGGTCGATGTTCGCCTAAATACACAACCAACCTGGACATTGAACTTAACAATGGGAGCAGGAGAGTTAGATTTCGATCTAACTAAATACAAAATTAGAACTTTGAACTTTGATGGTGGCGCTGCAGATTTGAAAATTAAAATTGGAGACTTGCTTCCAATTGCAGATGTGAATGTGAAGACTGGAGTAGCTAGGGTTGAGATTAAGGTACCTTCTGTTTCTGGCTGCAGAATTAAAACACATACCGGTTTAGCCTCAACAGATTTCAAAGGTTTTGTGAAAAAGGATGACGGTTATTACGAAACGCCAAATTATAGTACCTCAAAAAATAAAGTGTTTATCAACCTTGATGGCGGTTTAAGCAAATTCGAAGTAGACACCTATTAAGGTTAAAAGTGTAGAGTAAAAAGTTAAGAGCTTCTAATTGCATAGTCTTTTAGAAGCTCTTATTTTTTAAATTGTTATATACCAAATAACTATAACTTTACACTTTCAACCTAATACTTTGAACATTAATGTACACCATAGTCGTAAAAGGAAAACCTCAAGGTCCATACTCCTTAGAAGAATTAAAGACAATGGATGTCTTTCCTGATACTTTTGTAAGAAAGCCGGGGATGGACGACTATAAAGAAGCTCACGAGATTGAGGAGCTTCGACAACTATTGGGCTTCATTACTCCTCAACATACACCGCAATATTTCGCAAGTTTCGACCAACGTTTAATGGCCTGGGCAATTGACTATTTTATTATTTCAATTGTTTATGCCATAAGTTTATCTATAGCAATAGTTTTTATAGAAGATAAACAGCTACGAATGATACTTATTGCCGGCGCCATATCTTTGGTACCGCTTACCAAGCTTATCTACAATATTATCGGCGACGCCTCAAAAACCCAAGGCACCATAGGTAAAAAATTATTGGACATTAAGGTTACCGATAATTATGGAGTGAGGCTGAACGTGGGTATGTCAATTGCTAGAAATTTATCTAAAATTCTTTCTAACCTTACTTTTGGAATAGGGTACATCTACTGCTTCTTCAACAAGAAGCAGCAATGTTTACACGATGCCCTTGTAGGAACACTAGTTATCAAGGATAGGCTCATCTAAATGGACCAATAATAGCCTTCCGAATGATGGGGTTTTAAAACAACCTCATTCTCGAATATCCAACTTTTGACTTTTCCCTTTAGACTATCAACTTTTGACTTATCTTTGTAAATCATGCAAAAAGAAGCGATTTTGTTAGACGGAGGTTATTGTAGTAGTTTAACCCAATATTCGAGGTTTGTAACTCGTGAAGTACAAATAGGAGACATTCCTATGGGTGCTCATCATCCCATTCGAATCCAATCTATGACTACAACCGACACAATGGATACCATTGGAACTGTTGAGCAAACCATTCGCATGGTAGAAAGTGGTTGCGAATATGTTCGTATTACGGCGCCAAGCATTAAAGAGGCGAATAATCTAGCGATAATCAAAAAGGAATTACGTCTGCGAGGTTACAATGTCCCTTTGGTAGCTGATATACACTTTACGCCAAATGCAGCGGAAGTTGCAGCCCGTATTATAGAAAAAGTACGTGTTAATCCGGGCAACTACGCAGATAAAAAGAAATTCGAAAATATCGATTATACAGAGGTTGCTTATCAAGCTGAATTAAGTCGTATCTACGATAAATTTTCTCCCTTAGTTAAGATTTGCAAAGAATACGGAACAGCGATGCGTATTGGTACTAACCACGGTTCACTTTCCGATCGGATCATGAGTCGCTACGGTGATACACCACTCGGCATGGTAGAATCAGCGATGGAATTTATCCGCATGTGCGAAGATTTGAATTACTATAACCTAGTGATCTCAATGAAAGCCAGCAACACTCAAGTAATGGTGCAGGCTTATCGTTTGCTGGTTCAAACTATGGTTAAAGAAGGAATGAACTATCCTTTACACCTAGGTGTAACCGAAGCTGGAGATGGAGAAGATGGCCGTATCAAATCGGCAGTAGGAATTGGCACTTTACTAGCTGACGGTTTGGGTGACACCATTAGGGTTTCTCTAACTGAAGACCCCGAATTTGAAGCACCTGTAGCTAGAGCCTTGGCTAATCGTTTTGAAGGCAAATCGGCACTGAAAAATTTTCAACAAACTGATGTTTCAACCTTAACTCATAACTCGCAACTCGTAAGCTACTCTCCTTTTCAATACCATAGAAGAAACACCATAGAGCAAGAAAATTTTGGTGGACATCAAGTACCTAGAGTAATCATCAATCTAGAAAATGAAAACCTAAAAGACCCTGCAATTTTAAATGCAGTCGGTTTTAACTATTTAGCATTGCTAGATAAATATAATCTTAGCGACCAAGCTTGTGACATGGTTTATTTGGGTGATAAATTACCATCTTTTTCTTTTCCAGGAGGGTTAAAACAGCTTTACAATTATCAAACCTGGCTTAACTTGCAAGACAAACAAAACTGTCATCCTTTGTTTAACCTAGCTGATTTATCAAACGCAGAGATTAAAGATGAAAAGCTAAATTTTGTAAAGGTATTGGCCGAAAATTTGGATACTGAGCAATTGACAGGTTTAAACAACATCGTTCTCATCTTAGCAACAGAAACCGAAAATGCCATGCAAACTATCCGCCAGGCATTTTTAAAATTATTGGATGCAGGCTTAAAAATTCCGGTAATTGTTGAGCGCAATTTTGATGGATTGAATGTAGAAGATTTACAATTGTACAGTTCTACTGATTTAGGAGGCTTACTAATAGATGGTTTTGGAGACGGTGTTTGGATCAATGCTGATGGTATTCCATTATCGACAATTAATTCTACCTCATTTGGAATTTTACAAGCCACCCGTACCCGTATTTCAAAAACAGAATATATTTCTTGTCCAAGCTGTGGACGTACTTTGTTTGATTTGCAAGAAACCACGCAAGCCATAAGAGCAAGAACTTCCCATCTAAAAGGGGTAAAAATTGGCATAATGGGATGTATCGTTAATGGACCAGGCGAAATGGCCGACGCCGATTACGGTTACGTTGGCGCTGGTGTAGATAGGATTACACTTTATCGTGGGCAAGAAGTGGTAAAGAAAAACGTAAAAACTGCAGATGCCATAGATGAATTGATAGGCATTATACAGGGAGATGGAAATTGGGTGGAAAAAGAATAACAATAAGAAGAAGGCGCCAACAAGCGTTGATTGGTATTTTTAACTAAGCTATATCTTTACATTCTTAAAAGAACAGTTTAGGTTACTTGCTTTTCAAGGCACCCTCTTTTTAATTTTAATTTTCTTTTAAGCTAATTGCTACTAGGTTACTCTCTTTAATTTTCAAATTCTTTTCTAATAATTGTGCTAAAATCTGGTTAAGCTTATACTGTACCTCTACCCTACTTACATTTAGCCTTCTATCTTTAATTTCCTCCTGATAAATCAGGTCTTGTTTTGCATTGTAAAATTTCACCACCGAATTTCTAGGTGTTTTTAGATTACTCTCGATTACCCAATTGGCAAAGCTTTCGTTTTGTACGGGAGAAGTAACTTGAGCTTTTGTTCCAACAACAGCAGTAGCTATTAAAAGTAGAGCATTAAATGTCGCAGTTTTCATATGTGTATTTTTAATATTTACAAGTCCAAACTACCTCATGCAAAACACTTATAAAACCCCTACAGCCAGAAGAAACATGAAGAAATACTAACCACACACAAGAGCAGACCAAAACTATTCAACACCAATTACTTACCGACAAAAAAAGCAACGATGTTGTTTGTAGCCAAATCATTGTCGTTTGTCTAAATTTCTCCAGAAAAACAGCTAAGAAATGTATTTTTGAGAATGCAAATGATACAAGCATATCAACAACAAGGCAATCGCAGAAATAGGATACTATTACACCTCGCTTTTTGGATGACGGTATGGCTTTTAACTTCTTTTGTTTACGGTTACGAAAAGCAACCAATAGTTGTGGCATTAAAAAGCAATCTAATGCTTTTACCCGTGCATATGCTTTATTTCTACACATTAGCTTATGTAATTATCCCAAAGTTTCTGCTAAAGCGTAAGTACGTTCTGTTCTTTGCCATTTTACTTTTGTTCGTTGTAGTAATGCCAGCAATTACACGAACATTAGATATATTCTTTGTAGAGCCTCATATCGATGCTTATTTAAGAAGTCTTGGTTATAACAGTTGGGAAAAAGTTAAAGGCACTAGATGGGACCGTTTTTCCAATGTTGTATATTATCTAAATGCTATAAAGGGAGCTAATTTTATTGTTTGGTTTGGTGTAGCTATTAAATTTTTCAAGGCTTGGTACCAACGTCACCATGCTGCATTACAAGCAGAGCTTAATCTTTTAAAAGCGCAAATCCATCCTCATTTCTTATTCAATACCTTAAATAATTTGTATGCGCTTACGTTGCAAAACTCTCCTAAATCTCCAGAAATTGTATTGGGTCTTTCGGAGATTCTAAGATACATGTTATACGAATGTAATGTAGAAAGTGTACCGTTGAAGAAGGATATCGATATGCTTGATAATTTTATCATGCTAGAAAAAATACGATTCGAAGGCAGGTTAGATTTTAATTTCACCAAAGAAGGTAATTTAGACGAACATCAAATTGCGCCATTGCTATTATTGCCTTTGGTAGAAAATGCGTTTAAGCACGGAGCTGGTGAACAAATTGGACAAGCATGGATCAATATTGAGTTAAAAATTGAAAGAGAATTGTTGATGTTTAAAATCAATAATAGTAAACCTGAAAAACCACTGGAACAGGATAAGGTAGGAAACATAGGATTAGAGAATGTAAATAAACGTTTAGAATTGATTTATCCAGAGGCATATCAATTAAAAATATTCGACGAGGAAGAGCTATTTGCTGTAATTTTAAAAATAGACTTATCAAAAAAGACACCTTTATAATGCAATGAAAATCAAGACAATAATTGTTGATGATGAACCACATGCTATTGAAGTAATAGCTAAGCATCTAGAGAATTTTCCAGAAATAGAAGTAGTGGCCACTTGTAACGATGGTGTAAGTGCTTTCCATACGCTACAGCAAAAAAATATCGATTTGATGTTCTTAGATGTGAAGATGCCTGGAATTACTGGTGTAGAACTATTAAAGAGTTTGAAAAATCCACCGAAAGTAATTTTCACTACTGCTTATAGCGAATATGCTGTTGAAGGTTTCGATTTGGATGCGGTAGATTACCTCCTGAAGCCGATTTCCTTTAATCGTTTTTTAAAGGCGATGGATAAAACTCTCACCACTTTAGGTGCGCGTAAACAAAGTCTGTTAGTACCAGAATTGGTGAGCGCAATCGACGTAAATAAGTTCCTATTTTTAAAAGTAGATAGAAAAACGGTGAAGGTAAATGTGAAAGATATCTATTGGATCGAAAGCATTAAAGATTATGTAAAAGTAATTTTGGCAGATAAAGTACTTATTAGCAAGCAGAAAATTTCTGTCCTAGAAGAATTGCTACCCGATGACCAATTCTGCAGAATACATAAATCATTTATTATTGCCACCACCAAAGTTGAGAGCTACTATACCTACTCTGTAGAAATTTTAGGCAAGGAACTGCCTATTGGACGAAATTACAAACAACAAGCGCTGAAATGCTTACAACTGGTTTAACTTCCCCAGACAGTAATTATTACGTTTCTACTACCTCCTCTATTGCGATGCTCACATAAATAAATACCTTGCCAAGTGCCTAAATTTAATCTCCCATTGGTAATTGGAATTTGCACTGAAGCTCCCATTAATGACGATTTAATATGAGCAGGCATATCATCATCCCCTTCATAGTCATGCTGATAATCGGGATCGCCTTCTGGCACAGCTTTGTTCATCCAAGTTTCAAAATCAATTCTCACCGTTGGATCTGCATTTTCATTGACCGTTAGCGACGCCGATGTATGTTGAATAAACACCTGCAGCATTCCAATTTTTAAAGTTCTAATTTCGGGGATGGCTTGCAATATTTCATCGGTTATGAGATGAAAACCTCTACTGCGAGCTCTTAAGCTAATGGATTTTTGAAAGAATTGCATTTTGTATCTCAGTTAGCCGTAAATTTACGAAAATCATTATTCTTAGCATTAGATTGATGTTCAACCATTATCAATGTCAGTTCGAAAATAGAATTTTCGAGTAGTTAAGGCATCTGACTTAATAGATTGCAACAATGTCTCATCATACTTTAAACCACTTAATACCAATTGATTTTCGATTGAACTTGTTTGGAATATCAATTTATCAATGTTAAAATCTTCTATAAAAGTCTCATAGCTGGCAATTAGTCCAATCCCAAATATCTTGCAATAAATACCACCATTAAGATCAACTGGTATCGACTGATGACTACATTTATAAATTGGAAACAAAAGACTGTTTCGATTAAGTTCTGCCATTTTAAATTTCAATACTTTTTTACCCGAAAACCAAATTTCAATCTGGCTTTTGTAGGTATCAAGCAATGCTTGCAAAACTATCTTCCTTTCTATGTTATCAATAATATCAAGAAAAGGATAAGCCTGCATAGCTTCGTCGAAATCATCGGCGTTATAAGTTGTTAATTTGTTTAAATCCTTATCTACAAGGAGTTTTTCAATAATGACGCTTTCACCATACAGGTTAATCTTTAGTTTTTTCAATGGTAAGTACTATTAGGTCTTTAGCTTCATAAGGCTTGTCAATTGCTCAATACCTTTTTCTATATCACGTAATTGAGCTATGTACTCATACATTTGGTTCTTGGCTAATAAGTTCTTCATGTAGTAAATTCTTTTGATTTCAACCATTAGGCAATTGTTCACTGTGCTTATGTAATCTCCAAGCAATGGTTTAAAAGCTAAATTCATTTGACCTATTTTTTCTTTTACTTCAAACAGTTTGTTTTCAAATTTCTGTAGCCAAAGTAGGCTCTCTTCATCTTCGTATGTTTTAAGTTTAGCATTAAGCTTTATAGAGGCTTGACCAATATCAGAAAACACATAGCTCATTTGCTCCAAGTTTTCGTTCATTTCCTCTATAAATGGTTTTTTAAGACGATTGTTTAGCATTTCATTACGTTTTATACAAAGCTGGTTGGGCAATACGCCAAACTATGACGGTATAAATAGTGAGATGGAAACAAATAATTTGATATAAAAACTTTATTATAACGACACATTATGGCGTTTGGTAATTTACCTTTGGAATATACTTTTACATCCAGATATTAATGAAATCTTTTGTCGCTTTAGATTTTGAAACTGCCAATCAGCATAGAAGTAGTGTTTGCAGTGTTGGTTTGGTATTCGTAGAAAACCATGAAATTGTTGATAGTTATTATGAATTGATTAAACCAATACCTAACTTTTATTGCAATTGGGCAACAGAAATTCACGGTATAAAATATTGGGACACCATAAATGCTTTGGAGTTTTCTAATATTTG
The DNA here is from genome assembly GCA_029959615.1 of Flavobacteriaceae bacterium PS02338. Taxonomy (GTDB): domain Bacteria; phylum Bacteroidota; class Bacteroidia; order Sphingobacteriales; family Sphingobacteriaceae; genus Pedobacter. The sequence continues at coordinate 294,617 of JASCOD010000005.1, forward strand.
GAAGGATATATCAAGCAAAATAAAAGGTTTGCCATTAGTGGCTCATAACAGCAATTTCGACGAAGGCTGTTTAAAAGCAGTTTTAACGGCTTACCAACTTCCTTTAGCTCATAATCAGTTCTTCTGTACCTATAGAAAATCAAAAGGCCTCTTCCCTGGATTACCAAACCATCAACTACATACAGTATCATCCTATTTAGGTTTCGAACTTCAAAATCATCATAATGCCTTGGCTGATGCAGAGGCTTGTGCTTATATTGCAATGAAAATGTTTTGAATTTTAAAAAAAATAAAAAATGAGTAATAATATATCAACAAAACCAATCAGTGATTTATTAGGAATGAATTTTTTTATTCCTGCGTATCAACGTGGGTATAGGTGGACAGAGCAACAAGTAAAAGATTTATTGAAAGATATTTGGGACTTTATAGAATCTGACCCCTCAAAAGAAGATTGGTATTGTTTACAGCCTATTGTTGTTCAAGTGAATAATGAGCAATGGGAAGTGATTGACGGGCAACAGCGTTTGACTACTGTTTTTCTTATTTTGAAATATTTAGAAAAATTTGTGGAGAGTGAAATAAAAACTTTTGAGTTAGAATATGAAACAAGAAATTCAGGAAAATCAAATAGCAAAGACTTTTTAAATAATGTGCAGCAAAAAGCTGAAAATGAAGCATTAGATAATATTGATTATTTTCATATATATAAAGCGTTTGAAGCAATTAAAGAGTGGTTTAAAAAAAAATCGGAAACTCACAATTCGGTTAGTTCAAAATTCATTACACCTTTTTTGGAAAAAACCAAAGTAATTTGGTACGAAACCAATGAAGATGATGCTGTGCAAATTTTCACTCGTATCAATATGGGGAAAATTCCGCTAACAAATGCTGAGCTAATAAAGGCATTGTTTCTCAATAGTTCTAATTTCAAAACAGACCGCGAGAAAAACGAAGATGAGAAAAAAATAATGACCGAAAAAGTTCGCTTGAAACAATTGGAAATTGCCAACGAATGGGATTTTATAGAATATTCATTGCATAGTGAAGAGTTTTGGTGGTTTGTAAATAAAGATGAGAACGAAAAAGATACCCGTATTGAATTTCTGTTTGAACTGATTGTTGGCAAACCCACCAGTAAAGAAGAAGATGATACTTATACTTTCAGAAAATATGCCGAAAAATTTCAAAGTAAATCGGAAAAAGAAATCGAAGAAAACTGGAAGCAGGTAAAACGCTGTTATCAAACACTGCAAGATTGGTTTGATAATAGGGAATTGTATCATAAAATCGGATTTTTGGTTACAGTCGGAGAAGAAATTAAGTCATTTATTGAAAAATCCCAAATAGAAGATAAAACAACTTTTATTGAATTTATTGACGGAAAAATCAAAAATAGATTTTCAAATATTCAACTTGCTAAAATTGAATATGGAAATGGAATAATTAGACCTATTTTGTTGTTGCACAATATTCAAACAATGTTGAATAACACTAAAGAAAATTCTAGATTTCCGTTCAATCGTTACAAAAAAGAGAGATGGGATATTGAGCATATTCACGCAAATGCATCGGAAGCAAAAGTAAAAGACGAATTGGAAGAACAAAAGAATTGGTTAGTTGAAAATTTTGAAAAAGATGACTCCGTTCACAATAATGATGCTTTGAATAAAAGAATAAGAAAGTTAATTGATAGTGAATCCGATAAGAAAGGCGAAAATTTTGAAGAAATAATTGAATATGTTTTGGGAGAAGAGGATGATACTTTGAGAAATTTATGCCTTTTAGATAGAGGAACTAATCGTTCATACAAAAATGATGCGTTCAAAATGAAAAGAAAGAAAATTATCGAACAAGAGAAAAAAGGCACTTTTATTCCGATATGCACAAGAAATGTTTTTACGAAGTACTATTCTGATGAACTTAAACAATTAGGGCAATGGTCGGAAACAGATAGAACAGCCTATTTTGAGAATATCAAAGAAGTATTGAACTCTTATTTACATGCACAAAAAGACTAAGGCGATGAGCGAATATAAATTTGAAAAATTAAGCTTTTGGCAGTTATTAGAAGATCGTAGCGTTAAAATCCCAATTATTCAGCGAGATTATGCACAAGGCAGAGCAAAAAATGAAAAGGTGAGAAATGATTTTTTAGATACTTTGAAAAATGCTTTAATAGCAAGATCTGTTGAACTAGATTTTGTATATGGCAGTGAAGAAAAAAATATTTTGCAGCCATTAGATGGACAACAACGGCTTACAACTTTATTCCTTTTACATTGGTTTGTTGCTAACAAAGAGCTAAAATTAGATGAATCAAAAGAACGATTGTTGAAATTTACTTATGAAACCCGCATAAGTTCCCGTGAGTTTTGTAGGGAATTGATTGGCAAAAGTATTGATTACGCGAATCTTCTACCAATAAACGAAAAAATAAGAATAACCGCTGAAAATCAATTATCGGAAACCATAAAAAACGCTTCGTGGTTTGTTGTTTCATGGAAAAATGACCCAACAATATCTGCTATGTTGACAATGCTTGACGCTATTCAAACGAAATTCAAAGACAGCTCTGATTTATGGCAAAAACTAACTGAAATAGAAGTAGATAAACACCCGATTACTTTTCTTTATATCAAGTTGGAAAATTTTGGTCTTTCCGATGATTTGTATATCAAAATGAATGCTCGAGGGAAAGCGTTAACTACTTTTGAAAATTTTAAATCCCGTTTTGAAAAACATATTAACGAAAGTGGCTGGGAAAAAGAAATAACCTATCCCCAAGAAACCTTTGCGCATAAAATTGATACTGATTGGATAGATTTGTTTTGGAAATATAGAGAAAAGATTGAGCGGACAAATGATAAGGAAAAAATTACTATTGATTACAAAATAGACGAGAGGTTGACAAATTTCATTGCTGGAATTGCAATAAATTATTATGCTCAAAATTTGGAAATACAATCAAATAAAGAAGAGGAAGAGAAAGTAAAAAACGAGCTCGAAGAGAAAAGTAAGACAAAAAATATTTCAAACAACGCCATAAAACGAGAAAGAATTGAACGGAGAATGACGATTTTGTTTAACAATCCAAATGAAATCGCTCCTGATGATTTCCCAACAAAAGAAACATTTGAATATTTGGCAAGCAACTTAGATAAATACACTGAAAAACAAGACAATAGCTTTTCTAATGCAGAATTAAAATCTGACGTTAATTTATGGAAGTATTGTGGCGATACACTATTCAAAGATATTATTCAAAACAAGAAAGCGGAATGGCAAAACAGAGCCGTATTCTACGCCCAAACAACATATTTGTTAAACGCTGACTTTGATAAAAAGTCATTCGATGATTGGATGCGTGTTGTACGAAATATTGTAGAAAATTCGACTATTGATAGTGCTACAACTTTTATTTCAGCAGTAAATTTAATTCACGAACTCTCTAATGGTTGTTCCAATATTTACGAGTATCTTTCAAAAAATACAGTTAATGCCAAACATGCAGAAACACAAGTAAAAGAAGAAATCCAAAAAGCAAAAATAATTATTGAAAAACCTGATACAAAACAAATTATTCACGACACAGAAGATACGAATTTATGTAAAGGTGAAATTGATTTTGCTTTGTATTGCGCTGATTATGATATTGAAAACCCAAATCCAACAACCTTTGACAAAGGTAAATTGGAACGAATACGATCAATAATTATAAGCAATTTTGGAGATGTAGAAACCAAACTCTCTGATGATTTTAAAAGGGCATTTTTAACGATTGGAAATAATGATTATTATGAAATCTGGGGAAGTTGGTCATACAGTTTTGATAGTCATAAAAGATGGTTGTTAGAAATTGTTTATGATTTGAGGACATTTTCGCGAAGTAAAGATTGGAGAAATTATTTAAGAGAATTATTGATCCAATTAATCAATAAAGATTCTTTTAAGCAAATTATTGATGATTACATCATTCCTCCCGATATGCCGAATTGGAAACAAAGACTAATTAAAGAATATAAATTGCTGAATGGAGCAACATTTATTCTTATACCAAACAAAAAATCATATTGCAAATTGGCGTGGCAACAAAAACCAAGCAGAGAAGACCAAGTAACGAAAATTAAATAGAATTCAAACTTAAAATGAACATTTCACAATTTAAAAACCCAAATCCAGAAATCTAAAAAAACTTCTGAATTTCCTTCCTCGAACGTCACCCTTTGTCCTCACCCTTCAATTTCTTTGCGTAAGAAATTTAAAAACAAAAACATGGCACTATTTAAAATTACAGTAAAAAGAACGGGAACCATTAACAACATTAGGCTAGAAGCAGGAATGAGCGTAGAAGTAATATCGACCTACAGTAATCCGGTAACCACAAACGGCGGACATCAGGTAGCAGAAGCTTTTGAACGTAAATATGGTATTGACATTAAAAGAGCAGGTGGATTAAATACCTCCGCACTTAATGTAGAAAAAATATAAGAGGCAATGTTAAAGCGACATATTTTGTCGCTTACCATCCTTAACTTTGATGAAAACAAATAATTGATGTCTAAAAAAGGTTATTTCTCTCGTTATCTGCTCATCATAAAAAAGCTAAAGGTCAAAAAGTATACCTCTTATGAGGAGTTGGAGCATTACATTTCTAACCAACTAAGTTACCTACAAATGCGTGACGATACGTTGGACATAGGCTTCTCAAAACGAACACTGCAGCGTGATCTAAAAGAAATCCGTAACCTTTTTGGAATTGATATAACCTATGTTAAACAACATAAAGGTTATTACATTGTACAAGATGAGAATGATAATATGAATTTTCAGCGTATGATGGAAGCTTTTGACACTTTCAGTTCACTGAATATGGCACAAGATTTAAAGCCATTTATTCATTTAGAGAAACAACGTCCCCAAGGAACAGAAAGCATGTATGGATTGTTGCATGCCATTAAAAATCTATTGAGAATAAAATTTGATTATCAGAAATTTTGGGAGGAAAAGCCGAACGAACGTATCGTTGAACCTTATGCCTTAAAAGAGTTTAAAAACCGCTGGTATTTGGTTGCTAGAGATTGTAAAAGTGCAAATGTTAGAATTTTCGCTTTAGATCGCTTGTCAAATTTGGATATATTGACATTAAAATTTAACTACCCTTTAAATTATAGCGTGGCTACGATGTTCAGCAATTGCTTTGGTATTATTGCTCCAGATGATGAGCCTGTAGAAGAAGTAGTGCTTTCGTTTACACCATTCCAGGGTAAGTATATCAAAACTTTACCGTTACATCACACACAAAAAGTATTGGTAGACAATGAGCTAGAATGCAGAATAAGTCTTATGGTTAACCTAACTTTTGATCTCGAACAAGAAATATTATCACATGGTGCTAATGTTAAGGTAATTTCGCCACAACAGTTATGTATTAATGTGAAACAGAAGTTATTAAACTCAATAGACCAGTATCGGGAAAATAATCTCTCCGAAGATTCAGGACAGGCTGCAACCCTGGCATTATAGAACGTTTTATAACTAATCGCTTATCCCAACCTTACTTTAATTAGCTACTTCTAAACATTTACACTATCCAAAAACTTTAAACTCCGTTCACAAACTTCAAATAATTGCGGCGGTAAAGTCTCACCAGGAAAAGGATGTACAGCACCATAAACATGGTTGGCACCTTCAATCTTAACTAGTCTACTTGCCGGATTAGCATTAGCCAATTTCTCTGCCGTTTCAAAAGGAACATTTACATCATCATCCCCTTGCACAATCAACCAGGGTACATTTACTTGTTTTGCTGCCGAAAGGATATCCAATTCTTTCTGATTATCTTCAAAATCTTCCAGTAACGTTACGTTTAAAGGCATTTTCTCCTTAGTACGAGCATTAACCACTTCAATTTTTCCATTTTCCTTCCATTCGGTTTCTTGCTCTTTTTTCCAAAGACTGCTAAAATCTGCTATCGAACTCCAAGTAATCAATCCCTTTACGTGTGGATTATTAGCGGCCTGTAAGACGCTTAAACCGCCACCCCTACTGTGTCCAATCAGATAAACATCGTTAACACCCAAATACGTAACCGAGTGATTAATGATAATATCTACATCTATCAATTCCTTGCTGAAAGTGTTATTGGCAAAACTATCCAAATCGCTAACATCATTGGGTTTTTCTGGAGTTACGCCACTATGAGATAAGTTAAATTTTAGATAACGATAACCATTTTGCACAAAATACCTTGCTACCAAATGATGCGCTCCCCAATCCTTAAATCCTTTAAAACCATGTACAAAAATTACCAATGGCGTATTGGTATTATTTTCATCGTAAGTTAAATCTCCGTGTATGGGTCTCCCCGATGCTCCTATCAGCGAAAATTGTTCGTTGCGCATAATGATTTGTTTTTCTGCTATCAAATATTGGGTAAAATCTAAAGTATAACAAAATAAAAAATATTTAGATTTATTTTTGCCCAAACTAGCTTAACGACATCCTTCAAATGACACTTCACGCCACTTAATTTCGCATTTTAATAGCATATCTACCCTTTGAGCTACGTAGCCTTACGAAATCTTGAAGTCTTCTTAAGTTTGAATAGAAATGTTGAACCTTAGTGGTAGAAAGTTCTACCTTTTAGCTAGGATGTTGAACCTCTGAGCTAGAATATCCTGCCTTTTAGCTAGAACGTTGAACCTCTGAACTAGAATATCCTACCTTTTAGCTAGGACGTTGAACCTTTGATCTAGAATATCCTACCTTTTAGCTATGACGTTGAACCTCTGAGCTAGAATATCCTGCCTTTTAGCTAGGACGTTGAACCTCTGAGCTAGAATACCCTACCTTTTAGCTAGGACATTGAGCCTCTGAGCTAGAATATCCTATCTTTTAGCTAGGATGTTGAACCTCTGAGCTAGAATATCCTGCCTTTTAGCTAGGACGTTGAACCTCTGAGCTAGAATATTCTGCCTTTTAGCTATGACGTTGAACCTCTGAGCTAGAATATCCTATCTTTTAGCTAGAACGTTGAACCTCTGAGCTAGAATATCCTACCTTTTAGCTAGAATGTTGAACCTCTGAGCTAGAATATCCTACCTTTTAGCTAGGACGTTGAACCTCTGAGCTAGAATATCGAACCTCTGATATGTGTAGACTTACCAAGTCCTAAAGACTTCGTAAGTCTGATTATTTATTGTCAGCTCAATATAAGATATGATGCCATTTCGCTACCCAGCATCCAAAATTCCATCATTCTCTTATTCGCTATAATTTAAAACCGTTCTAAATTAACCTAAATTACAGCTTAATGACAGATAAGCCCAATTGCGTTATTACTTTTGTTGCGCTAAAATAACTGAGGTAAAACCATTTTGGAATATTTAAAGATTATTGCATTTACACATAAGCAAATTGACCTAAAAGCTTTAGGGAAGTTAGTGATCTGTGAGCATACGCTGGATGATAGGTTGAGAAATATCCAATCTGAACTTAACATTAAGGAGATATTCTACGTAGGTACCTGCAATCGTGTAGAGTTTATATTTACCTCGTCTGCAGAAATAGACAAATCTTTTATTTCTCGCTTCTTGCATATACTAGATATGGGCCTGCCCGAAGAGTATATGGATAAGTTTATAGAAAATGTTTGTGCTTACGAAAAAGAAGAAGCTTTTAATCACTTATTAAGAACCTCTTGTTCTCTAGAAAGTTTAGTGGTTGGCGAAAAAGAGATTTTAGCACAGGTTCGTAAAGCTTATGAAGCTTGCAGAGTAGCGGGCTTTACAGGCGATTACATGCGCATGATCATGAACCGAGTAGTAAAAACTGCCAAAGAGGTTTATACGCATACCAATATCTCTAGAAATCCAGTATCAGTAGTTTCTCTGGCTTACAGAAAATTACGTGAACTAAATATGTGCGCTAACTCTCGCTTGTTAATTATTGGAGCAGGCGAAACTAACAACAACATTGCGCAATACCTTAAAAAACATAAATACTCTAACTTTTCTGTATTTAACAGAACTTTAGAAAAAGCAGAATCTTTAGCTAAAGAACTTAATGGAAAAGCCTTTCCTTTAACTGAATTAGCTAACTATAAACAAGGTTTTGATGTTATTATTACTTGTACTGGTGCAACAGAACCTATATTAACGTCAGAACTTTACACCAATTTATTGAATGGTGAAACTGGCAGAAAGGTAATTGTAGATTTGGCGATTCCAAACGATACAGCTTTAGAAGTGAGGGAAAATTTCCCAATTCATTACATTGAAGTAGAATCTTTAAAAGAAGTAGCTCGTAAAAACATCCAAGAGCGTTACGACGAATTGGTACACGCAGAGCACATTATCGAAGAAAACATCAAAGAATTTGATTCGGTATTACGCCAACGTCGCATTGAATTAGCCATGAGCGAGGTGCCGAAGAAAATCAAAGAGATTAAAGAAAAAGCTGTAAATACAGTTTTTGCTGATGAGATAAATGCTCTTGATGAAGAAGCTAAAGCAGTTTTAGAACAAGTAATTAGCTACATGGAGAAAAAATACATCAGCGTTCCCATGGTATTGGCTAAAGAAATTTTAGCTAAGAATAGCTAACAGTCCGCAAGTCGGAAAAGTCTAAAAGCCTGATGATATTATGGCTATCAAATAATCGAATTATCATAACACCACATTTTCAAATTCTCACCTCGTCAAATTTTCTTATTTTAGCGCAAAATCTTAATATACAGTGAAGAAAGTAATTATCGGAACCCGCGGTAGTGATTTAGCCCTTTGGCAAGCCAACTACACCAAAGACAGATTAGCCAGCATTGGCATTGAGGCAGAACTTAAAATCATTAAAACGCAGGGCGATAAAATCCTTAATCTTCGTTTAGATAAACTAGAAGGAAAGGGATTTTTCACCAAAGAATTGGAAGAGGAATTGATCAATGGCACTATTGATATTGCCGTACACTCTCACAAAGACTTGCCTACAACCAATCCACCAGGATTAATCATTGCGGCAGTTCCAGAGAGAGAAGATCCAGCAGAGTTATTATTGATCTTAAAAGATTGTGTAGAAGTAAGCCATAAGCTTTCTTTGAAAAAAGGCGCAATGGTGGGCACTTCATCTAATCGTCGTAAGGCTCAATTGCTGGCTTTAAGACCAGATCTAAATATTGAAGATTTGCGTGGAAATGTGCCAACACGTATCCAAAAATTACGTGATGAGGATTACGATGCGATTGTTTTGGCAAGAGCGGGAGTTAATCGTTTGAACTTAGATTTGAGCGAATTCCATGTTGAGGTAATTGACCCAACTGAGATTGTACCGGCACCAGCACAAGGTGCATTAGCCATCCAAATTAGAGAAAATGATACCGAGCTTTTTAATCAGCTTCAAAAAATAAACGACGCTGCTACTGTAGAAACCATTGAGGTAGAGCGTAAGGTATTAAACCTTTTTGAAGGCGGTTGCCACATGCCTTTAGGTTGTTTCTGTAGAAAAGAAGATGGCGAATTTGAAGTTTGGACTTCTAAAGCAGCAACTGCAGAAGATTTTCCAGATCGTTTATTTTTAAGAGCTACATCTACTGAAGGTTTAGCCGAACAAATTGTAGCCAAATTTGCAACAGAGAGAAAGAAACCTGCTAAGGTTTTTATTTCTAGAGAAGTTGGCGAAAACAGTTATTTCCGTAAGGCCCTAGAAAAACAAAATATAGAAATAGATGGACGATCATTGATCCGTACTTTTGCAATTGTTAACGTATTAGATGATTTCTTCCTTAAAAATGCTGACTGGATTTTCTTTAGCAGCAGAAATGGGGTAGAATATTTCTTCAAGCTAAATCCGGTTTTACCTAAAAAAGTAAAGTTTGGAGTTGTAGGCCGTGGCTCGGAAGATTCGCTCCGCAAGTTTGGTCATTTGGCTGATTTTGTTGGTGAAGGCGGAGAAATTGAAGAAGTGGCAGAAGATTTCGCAAAAGCGGCAGACGGACAAACCGTAGTTTTCCCTCGTGCGCAAGATTCACTGCTAACCATGCAGAAATTCTTAACGCCAGAAACTAAAGTAATAGACTTACCAATCTACGAAACTGTAACCGAAGAAAATGTAGACGGTTCTTCTGCTGATGTATTGGTTTTCACCAGTCCTAGCAATGTTGATGCTTATTTTGTAGATAATTTATTAGAGCCAGAGCAGAAAGTAATTGCCATTGGTAATTCTACAGGTAAAAAGTTTGACGAAATGGGTGTGAAATATACATTGCCTTATTCGCCAGATGAAATCGGTTTAGCAGAAGCTGTTTTCGGTATCGAATTGAAATAAGCGATTAGCTTGCCGTCATTCCCGCGTAGGCAGGAAACGTAAAGACGAAAGGCAAGAGGAAAAGAATTGCTTCGCAAAGTTCACAATAACGATAATAGAACCGTGTATGAGGGCTTTTTAGGCATATTGTGATCCTGAGCCTATATAATGATAGGTGATTAAGATAATTGTTAACCCAACGTAAAGACTTTACAAATGACGGAAGCATAAGATAATAATGCTTCTGTCTTTGCATTTTTGCACATCATTAAAAATTAAGCTTCTATAGAGAGATTTTTAATTTTGACTTTTAACTTTTGAATTAAAAATATGTTGCACAGACCACGTAGGCTAAGAAAAAATCCCATCGTAAGAGAAATGGTTGCCGAAACGAAATTATCTAAGGATATGTTTGTTTATCCATATTTCGTAGTACCTGGAAATAACGTTGTTCACCCTATTGATGCCATGCCAGGTGTAAGTCATTTTTCTACCGATACCTTGTTGAAGGATGTAGAAAAGGGATTAAGCTTGGGCGTAAACAAAATTATGTTGTTTGGCGTGGGTGATGAGAAAAGTGCAGATGCAAAATCGGCTTACGACACTAACTCTTTAGTTCCTGTTACGGTAAGAGAGTTAAAAAAACAATTTGGTGATGACTTGTACATCGTTACCGATGTTTGCGTGTGTTCTTATACCAATCATGGGCACTGCGGCATCATGCACAATGATTACGTTCAAAATGATGTAACTGTTGATTTAATTGCAAAAATGGCATTGAATCATTCGGAGGCTGGTGCAGATATGTTAGCACCTTCAGACATGATGGACGGTAGAGTAGCGGCAATTCGTGAGAAATTGGATGGCAACGGATTTGAAAATGTGGCGGTAATGAGCCATGCCACAAAGTTTGCATCTGCCTACTACGGTCCTTTTAGAGAAGCAGCAGATTGCGCACCTAGCAAAGGCGATAGAAAAGCTTACCAAATGGACTTCCGCAATCCAGATGAGGCGGTGAGAGAAGCTTTGCTAGATGAGGCAGAAGGCGCAGACGTGTTAATGGTAAAACCTGGATTGGCTTACTTGGATGTAATCGCTAGGCTGAAACAAAATACCAAATTGCCAATTGCGGTTTATAACGTATCAGGAGAATACTCCATGATTAAGGCAGCAGCAGAAAAAGGCTGGATAGATGAACAAAAAGTAGTAATGGAAACAATGTATGCCTTTGCAAGAGCAGGTGCAAGCATTATCACCACTTACCACATCAGAGATATTGTAGAGAATAAATGGATGTAAAAGTAGTAAGTTATAAGTTTTACATAATAAGTTGAATTTGCACTCCCAAGACGTAAAACCTATAACTTACAACCTATAACTTAACAAATGCAAGACATATCAAGAGCCAAATCGGCAGAACTATACGAGAAATCGAAAACTTATTTCCCTGGGGGCGTAAATTCTCCAGTAAGAGCTTTTAAATCTGTTTATGGTACACCTTTATTTATTCAAAAAGGCGATGGGCCATACATTTGGGATGCAGATGGCAACCAATTCATCGATTTTTGTGCCAGTTGGGGGCCTTTAATTTTAGGTCACAATAATGCTAAAATTAGAGAGAAAGTAACCGAGGTAATGCAAAATGGAATGAGCTTCGGTGCACCAACAGCTTTAGAAAATGAATTGGCAGAACTGATCATCAAAAACAATCGTTTTGTAGAGAAAATTCGCTTTACCAGTTCAGGAACAGAAGCCGTAATGTCGGCTATTCGTTTGGCACGAGGTTATACAGGTAAAAATAAAATCATCAAGTTCGAAGGTTGTTACCACGGCCATAGCGATTCGCTTTTAGTAAAAGCAGGTTCGGGTTTGGTTACTTTTGGAGAAACTTCATCTGCAGGAGTACCTAAAGCATTTGCCGATGAAACTATTGTAATTGCTTTGAATGATAAGCAAGCGATTACTGAAGCCTTTGCTCAGTTTAAGGGCGATGTAGCTGCGGTAATTATTGAAGGTATTCCAGCAAATAATGGCTTGCTAATCCAAGATAAAGATTATGTTGAGTTCTTAAGTGAAACTTGTACCGCTAATGGTGCTTTGTTGATTTTTGATGAAGTAATTACAGGTTTTAGGGTAGGTTTTGAAGGTGCAGCTGCTTATTATGGCATCAAGCCTGATATTGTAACCTACGGAAAAATTATTGGTGGTGGCTTACCTGTTGGAATGTACGGTGCTTCTAACGAGATTATGGCACATATTTCTCCAGATGGAGGTGTTTACCAAGCAGGAACACTTTCGGGTAACCCGGTAGCTATGGCAGCTGGAATAGCGGCTTTAACCATTTTGAGTAGCGAAGGTTTTTACGAAGCGTTAAATGCGAAAACAGAAGCTTTTGTAAATGATCTGAAATCATATATCGCTGAGAAAGGATATGAATTGAAGATATTTACCGTGGGTTCTATATTTTGGTTTGCATTTACCACTAAAGACATTAAAACGGCCGAAGATATTGATCCAACAAGTATGGAGAAATTCAAAATCATGCATCGCGAATTATTGAACCGAGGCATTTACTTTGGTCCTTCAGGATATGAAGTTGGTTTCGTAAGTGCATCACATACCAAAGTAGAACTGGAGAAAGCTAAAAGTGCAATCTTCGAGGCCTTGGATATCGTGTTTGCAAACTAGTTTCAAGAAAAGAAGCCAAAGAATAAGGAGCAAGGATAGATTAGCCTTGTTCCTTTTTTTGTAAACAGTAAGACGTGTAATTAAGTAATACCACCTCAGTTTACCAAATAAGAGAAGCCCCCAAATCCATGGAGGCCTTCCCTAAACAAAACAAACTATTAATAATTGAGATACACTAACTATCCTTTTTTAATTAATTTATATTCAACAACTGGCTTGCCTCTAGTGCCTCCATCTGCTGAAATATAGCTTACAAATTTTAATTTATAAACATTGCCAGAAGCATCTTTTACTACGTAGAATAAATCTGTTTTCACTCCTCCACCTGCACCGGTTTGATCTGGGGAAGTTCTCCATTTAGAACCAATCACGTCTCTATCACTCAAAAATGTTAAGGAAGCAATATCGCTTTCAGCAAAAGCAGCATACGCTTTTGTTGTAGTAGAAACCTGTGCTGCGGTTATTCCTCCCAAACTGTTAATAAAAACTAAATCTGAAAATCCATAAGGAAATGTTCCTGTAAAATACATGCTATATCCCCAAACGATATCCCAATCAGCTTTAGCTGGCTCTACTGTAGTTGCTGCCCCTCTAACTAAAGATGTAAATTGGAAATTAGCTTTTGTGTCTTTAGTTATATCTATAGTCTTAAAAGTAGTTTCAGTTACCTTTGCATATTGTAGTGTATAACCAGTTGTTCCTTTTCTAATTACTCTAATTTTGTATAATTCATCATTTGCTAACACGGTAGCAGATCCACCTTTTCTATTGATGATATAAACTTTATTTTCAGAATCAGTAGCAGAAACAGTAGCAATGGCAGTTTTATTAAGAATGTTTTTTTCCCTTCCATCATCAACGATAGTAAAGTTCCCTTGCCCTTGGCCCACTTTTAAAGAATTAGGATCAAAATCAGCAACTGTCACGGCATTTAAATCTATTTTATTTACTAGTAAAGCAGAAGCACCATTTGTAGAATTTAAGATTACTTTAAAGTCAGTCCCAGAGTAGAAACCCAGATCCCAGCTATCTCTCGCTACAGAATTTTGTTTATCTGCACTAAAATCTACATAAACACTATTTCCCGCTGCGCTTCCTAGCTCAGTTGAAATTAAACCATTTAAAGTTAAAGTGCTACCGTCAGAAATTGGAACTACAATTTCTGGTTCCTTTTCGTCCTTTTTGCAGGCTGTAAATGTCAATGCGAATAAGGCTACCGCCATCATTGAGTTTAATTTATTCATCTTCTTTCTTCTTAAATTTATTTTTTAGTTAATAATGTGCTTATAATTTATTCCAGTTGAAAACTAAGCCTAACACATAGGAACGTCCATAACTATATGGCACCGTTCCTCCACCAGTACTATGTGCACCACCAGTAGCGGCAGAAGTATTGCTCAACTGAGTGACATCTAGCAGATTCTTAACCCCTGCATTGATCGTTAAATATTTCGTAACTGTTTTATTAAAGAATAAATCTGCCCAAGTGAAGCCTCCAATATGGATCAGCTTAGCAGCGGTAGGATTTGATGCGTCATTTACCTGATAACTTGGACGAGAGCCAGTATACTTGAAGAATAAACTAACAGTTCCACCAACTTTAGGCAGGTTGTAAATTGTATTGGCAAAGAACTCTGGTGTCCAAGAAAACTTAGCAACTTCCGTTTGTAAATCTAGATTCGACTCTTTGTTATATCTTCCTATGTAGGAGAAACCAAAGTTTACCTGTAGATTTTTATAATTTAGGTTATTATCTAATGAGATACCTGTAGTTTTAAATTTGCTGATATTGATTAAGGTGGTAATGCTTCGGTCTAACTCATATTCTCCATACTCAATCCGGTCGAAAAAGCTATTGTAAAATCCAGCGAGGGCACTTGTTAAACGAAAACGATCTGTGCGAATAGCAGTCCATGTAAGTGAGCCGTCGAAGCTGTTCGATTTTTCTGCCTTTAAATTGGAATTCCCCATGATAGAATGGCTCGCATCAAAAAAATCAAAATAAAGTTCTCTTAGTGCTGGTGCTCTAAAACCTCTTCCATAACCCAATCTCAAAGCTAAATTATTGCTTAGGTTAAGCATAGCATTTAAAGACGGAACTGCCGTTGGTGCTTCATAAACCGAATTATTGATAAATCTTACTCCAGGACGAATTTTTAAATCGCTAAAAGGCTTAATTTCTGCAGAAGCGAAAAAAGCATAATCATTAATAACTGGCGACCCCTTGATCCGCTGACCAGATGCTTCTTCCCTATTAATTTCTATACCTGGTTGAAAAGCTAAATAGCTTGAAACTCGATACTGTAACGTAGTTCTGAATAAGGCTGCATTAAATTTCGCCTTGTCTTGTTCACCAGCACCATCCGTCAAGCTTTCTGCACCGGTTGCAAATTCATATTTTACTGTTTTGGTCTTTCTTTGCAGAGAGGTATAACCTCCAGCAAAGGTCAAACTCAACTTATCGTTCAACATCCAATCTGCATGCAATTGGTTATTGAGTCGGTCTGTGGTATACGTTTGGGTTACTACAGTATAATTTGGATTAATGCCACCTCTAGATACAATATCTTCGTTTAAGATATCGACTCTATACCATATATTCAACTTCGAATTGCCATACCCCAGCTTTACATTTCCTAAATATTGATCTTTGGGCTTCCAGAAGTTTATTAATTTTACCTCATCACTAGTAGCAGTTTTGGCCGGTACATTCCATCCACCAAAAGTATTATTAGAAAAACCAGCTGAAGCACTCCATCCTTGGTTTTGCCAATTAACGCCAATATTTTTATTATGACTGCCCTTTCCATTTAGCGTTTCATATTCACTACCTACTGTTTCTTCCTGTAAACGAGCAGTTACCCCAAATTTATATCCAGTTTTTCCCTTGGTAATGATATTGATTACACCTGCAAGCGCATCGGTGCCATACACTACAGACATGGGCCCCTCTACAAGTTCAATTCGCTCTACAGTATTGATATCTATTTGATTAAGGCTTTCTTTAATATCCAATCTATCCACCAAGGGAATTCCATCCAATAATATTTTCACATTCCATCCAGACATGCCCATCATCTCTACGTTTGAAACACCTAATGTCAAATCATTTCCAAACCTGAATCCAAATTCAGTATTCAATACTTGCTGTATATTAGTGGCTGCACGGAGTTTAATTTTTTCAGCATTAATTGATCTCACTTTATAGACAGCATCTTTAAGTGATTGCGGACCATATTGTCCTGTAACCACCACTTCATTCAACTCGTAAGACTTCTCTTTAATGGTGATAGGCTCTAATTCTTTATCAGCATTTGTATTGATAGCTACTTCTTGTTCTTGAATTGAAACTCCAGATTTAATAATGAGAATAGAACTTCCCAAGGGAGCCGAAATTCTAAAAACACCCTCTTTATCGGTGTAGGCTACACTTCTAGTATTTTTTATAGTCAATGTCAAACCCCATGCAGGCTGACCGTCGGCAGTAAGAATTTTACCGCGAAGATTAACGGTACCTCTTTGAGCCGTCGCTATATTTACACTCAAAAAAAATATTAGAATTGATAGTAGTTGTTTCTTCACCTTATTTAGAATGATTTCAAATAATATGCAATATTAATTATTTATTTAGACTAATTACAAATAATTGAAAGATATTTTTCTAATCCTATTTTAATTCACTGAAAAACATCTATTTTCAATTCAATTTTTAGTCGAGCATTTTTATTATTAACACAACTTGACACATCGTTTAAATAATGTATTTTTGGGATATTGCAAAAAACTAACTGTAAAGCATCAACATGAGATTAACTAAAATTGCGGGAATGGTTTTGTTGGCTGGTACTTTTGTCGGCTCACTTACAAGTTGTAACTCTGAAACCAAAGGAAACACCAGTGAAAAAGGAACAAAAACATCGGATTCTACCGCTGTAGTTGAAGAAGATGTCAATCTTAGGACTCCTGTAGACACCGCAAAATATAATGAACTAGTAAAAGCTAATGCCAATGGAGATACCACAGGAAAATGGCCAGTAAAAAATCATCCTATTCCTCTTGACGGCGCTATATTGCCATTTAAACGTATTGTTTGTTACTACGGAAATCTTTACTCTAAAAAAATGGGTGCTCTTGGCGAATATGAGCCTAAAACGATGTTGAGCATGCTAGACAAAGAAGTAGCTAAATGGAATAAGGCTGATCCTACAACGCCAGTACAACCTGCATTACACTATATTGCAGTAGTAGCTGCGGGCGATCCTGGCAAAGATGGAAAATACCGTAATCGCATGCCATTTAAACATATTGATTCGGTATTGAATATTGCCAAAATGCGTAAAAATATGATTGTATTTTTAGACATTCAAGTAGCTTTAAGTACTATTCAAACGGAATTACCTTTATTAGAAAAATACTTGATGATGCCTAATGTACACTTAGGTATTGATCCGGAATTTTCGATGAAAGGAGGCATATTACCAGGTAGAAAAATTGGCACCTATGACGCTAGTGAAATCAACTATGTTTCTGGTTACTTAGCTGACCTAGTGAAAAAACACAACTTGCCTCCAAAAGTATTTGTAGTACACCGTTTCACTAAGAAAATGGTAACGAACTCACAAAGCATCAAATTGCGACCAGAGGTACAAGTAGTAATGCACATGGATGGATGGGGTGAGCCAGATTTGAAATTAGGTACTTATCGTCACTTTATTTATGGCGAGCCTGTACAATTCACCGGCTTTAAATTGTTCTACAAAAATGACTTGAAAAAAGCACCTAACAGGTTAATGACACCAGAAGAACTTGTTAAATTAAAACCGAGACCAATTTACATACAATATCAGTAAGTCGGAGGCTTATTTGGATTAGGGTGTTGAAAAGCTTTTTCGACACCTTTTTTTATAATACCATTAACGTTATCACACTGAGCCCGTTGTAAAGTGTCATGCCAATCACAAAGAGGCTTCCACGAGCTCAGCCTGACACAGACCTTTATACCTTAAGTTAAAAAGTAAGCAAAGCGTGTTGACTAGCGGTATGCAAATCTCTCCAAATCCTATTCAATTCCGTCTCTTTCCTTGCCGCTTCCAAACCGGCATATGGGTATAACGTATCAACTATCATTCTAGATTGATGTGCCAATGCTCGGCTTAATCTACTTACATCTTTTAGAAGGTCCTCATTGATCATTCGATGATTAATTAATTGATGCCAAGAAGTATCGAAAGCTTCATAGAAATGCTCACGAATGGTAGTTAAGGTATGTTTACATTTGGCTAACTCTGCCTCAAAAAAAGAAACTTGCTCTGGAGTATATCTTTTAAATCCGGAACGGTTGAAGAAACTATCATTAATCAAATCTAAAAACCTTTTAGCCATTCCTAAACTATTTACCGCTAAAGTAGTTTCCGCCAATTGTAGGAAAGGATAATCAAAACCTTCATCTGACACCTTAATTTCCGTATTGATTTTAAAAGAACGATTTTCAGGAACTTCGATATCATGTACATCAAATGCATGGCTGCCTGTTGCTACCAAGCCAAAATAAGACCAACCTGATTGGATTTCAACTTCTCCCCTTTTTAATATGAAAGACTTAATCACCTGTTCCCCATCTTCATCCAAAACATCGTTACCTTTTTCATCTTGAAGCAGGCAATTAGCTGTAAATATCGTAGCATGCAAAGCACCACTTGCATACTTCCAATGACCATTAATGCGATAACCACCCATTGTCTTTTGGGCCGTGCCCCCAACAGCGCCACTACCAGCAAAACAAACTTTCCGATCAGCAAAAATTTCCTCAGCTAATTTAGGATCTAAAAAACCTGCAAACCAACCTGCACCACTACAAAGCGTAACCGTCCAAGCAGTACTACCGTCTACATAGGCCAATTCTTCTTCTATTCTCAAAATCTCTGGCAACTTCTTCCCTGGGCCACCATAAGATACCGGTACGTAGAGCTTAAACCATTCTTCTTGGTAAGCGATCTCCAAAATATCTGGATGTAATTCTCCCAATTCTTCAGATTGGGGCGCCAATTTCAAAATGGCTTCCTGCCATGTTTGTATAAGTTTTTCCATTTGTTTAAATATGATCAGTAGTATAATTATGTTTAGCTACGCTGTTTATTATAAATTTTCTTCCAATCGAAGTAACCAAAAATGGCTACGATAAATAGGAATAAGGTGAGAAGTGCAAACATGACAAAGTTTTTATGCCACATGAGCGGGATAGCTACAATGTTTGAAACATTAAGGAAGATCCAATTTTCTATTTTACGACGGGCTAGAAGCCACATTCCAGCCCAAGCTACAGATGATACAAAAGCATCTAAAATAGGAACGTCTGAATTGGTAAAATTAACCAGTGCATAATACAACACAAAGTAGCCTCCAATAGCAATGGCAAAAGCAATTTGAAGTTCTTGTTTGGTAGTCCAACTTACGGGTAAGTTTTCGTTTTTGGCTTTGCGCTTAGACCAAATGATCCAACCGTAAAAACTCATCACCAGATAATACATGCTCAATAAGCTTTCGGCATACAACCTTGCATTAAGTTTTAAATAAAGTGATAGTAGTATACCAATAATTCCCGCTGGATAAAGTAGAATATTATTACGTTTCGCCAATAGGACTTCTGTAACACCAAACCCAACGGCAAACCATTCTAGATAAGTTGTAGCTTTTACCTGCTCCACAAACAAACGGAGATATTCCTGAATTTCCATTCTCAATAAATTTCGCCAAAGGCATTAAAAAATAATTGAAAACTGTTTTCAGGGCGAAACAGTAATTGGTTTAAACCTCTAATTAAATCCCTACGTCGGTATTATCCGCATCAGGTGCGTTTAAAAGTCAAAAGTGGAAAGGAAAAAGTTAAAAGTGCGGAACTCTAAACTTTAAACATCTTACTTTCGACTCGAAAACTGGGTATAATCTCAGCCTGTTAAATATTGGGTATTTAGCAAGCACCCCTTTGAGTTAGGCAAATATAGCTTATAGTAGGATAAAGCGTTTATTTAATGATAAACTTTTTTGTCTAACTTAACAATCAAGCTACCGATGCTCTCTGCATCCTCATCAGGCTGTGACAATAGCTTAATTACGGCCTCTTCCATTTTCTCGATATTTACTAAAGCTGGTTTGTACGTAGAATCTACAACCGTAATATAGACCCTATAAATAAGTCTTTTACTTTTAGCTTTCTTTAGAATTGGGGAGTAGTCTAAATCTTCGAGACCACTCAAATCGGTTAAAATGGATTTAAAATCGTAATTGTTATATTCATATTTTACGACTTGTTTACCTTCAATATTATTAACATCTATAAGTATAGCAGTTGCATATACGGCCGTAGAGTCTTTAAATTTCTCGTGTTTTAAATTACTACCAACAACTCGCCCAATGCTTCTACGTAACTCTGTAATGTTCTTTTGTGCATTAACAGATAAAAAGCTGATGACCAAAAACAACAAACAAGTTAACTTCCTGTAGTACATATGCTATCTAAAACAAAGAACCTTGCCCTTTATCGTCTATCTTAATATCTCCAGGGTTGGTAATCTCGAATGAGATTTTCTTTTTTTGAACAACAGGTTCAACCGGTTTTTCGCTGTCAGCCACTTGCTCCTTAACTTCTTCCTTCTTCGGTTCTTCTACAACCAAAGGTTTAGCGGCAGATCTAAAACTAGGCTTTGGTTTTTTCGGAGTTTGTTCGGTTGCCGTTTCTGGCACAGCATCAAATGTTGGGCTATCTTCATTAGGTTCTGGAACAACTTCATCTACATGAATTTCTTCTACAGTCTCTACATCACCATCTATATCTTCTCCTCCATTTGAAGGGTCGGAGTGAACTTCTACGACCTCAAAGTGTGATTCCTCTAATTCAGTAATACCTATTTCCAGTTCCGCATCTAACATTGCAATTTGTTTCACTACATGTGGTGTAACTCTATTACCATTAGCTTTCCAACCTTTCACATCAATTAAACCTGATAATTCAAGTTCCAATGTTTCTGGAGTTTTAGTTTTACCTTTTTCTACATCAACTATTAGTTTAGCATCCTGTTTACCTGTAATAAAAACCATTTTGGAACCGTTCTCTTCACTAATAAAGCTTACCACTTTCCCAATCGGCTGTACTTCAAACACAAATCGTTTTACGAAATAGTTTTTCGCTTTACCATCATAATGCACCACACCATAAATGTGTTCTGGATTATATTTTTGCATCAAAACAATGCCTGGGTCAAAGTGGTTACTTAGCTCAAACGTACTTAACTCATAAGTTCCATTTTCGTAGACTTGCAATATTTTATCATCACCATCAAACTCACCCAGATATTTACCTCTCCCATCTACATTCAAGCGTTTCAAGATATCATCATACCAAATTTTGATACCGGCCAAAGTAGAAATCCCTTTAGTCTTTAGCAACACTTTCTTGATAGGAAACTTCACTACGATATTGCCCATAGAGCTACGCCCCTTAATGGCAACATTAGCAAAATCGATGTCGATAGCTAGTTTTTTCAACTTAGAATGAGGCTTTAACTGTACAGAAACCACCTCTGCTTCCCCATTTGGATTAGCTGTAAAATATAAACACTTAGATCCTTTGCTACCCTTAGTTAAATCATACTCTTTATCACGAGTAACACCCAATACAGAGAAACGTTTAATGTAACTGATACCGCTTGCGCCATCTTTATAAATCATGTTGTAAACCGTACGCTCATCACCTTTTTTGAACACTTGAGCATGGATGATATGTTTGCCTACAAAGGTTTTATCAGCGACTTTAGTTACGATGAAACGTCCATCCTCACGGAAAACAATAATCTCGTCGATATCCGAACAATCGCCTATAAATTCATCTTTCTTTAAACCTGTACCAATAAAACCATCTTCACGGTTCATGTACAGCTTTACGTTTGCTAAAGCTACTTTAGCAGCTTCTACCCTATCAAACAACCTAATTTCAGTTTTCCGCTCACGTCCCTTACCATACTTAGCTTTAATTTTCTCGAACCATGCAATAGTGTAATCCGTTAAATGGCGAAGATGGCCTCTTACTACTTTCATCTCATCTTCCAAAGCTTTCATCATCTCATCCGCTTTTTTCACATCAAAACGAGTGATGCTACTCATCGGTTTATCGATTAGTTTTTTGAAATCTTCTGGTTGTATTTCACGGTACAAAGAGACTTTGAAAGGATCAAACAAACGATGTAATACCATTACAACGGTATCAAAATCTCCAGAGTTTTCATACGCTGAATTTTTATACATCCCTTCTTGAATGAAAATCTTCAATAGAGAGCTAAAGAAAACCCGCTCTTGTAACTCATGTAAACGAATTTCAAGTTCCTGCTTTAATAAGCCCTTAGTAAACTTCGTATTTTGTTCTAAAATATCGTTTACGCTTAAAAAATGAGGTTTATCGTCCTTAATAACGCAGGTGTTTGGCGAAATAGAAACCTCACAATTGGTAAAGGCATAAAGCGCATCAATCGTCACATCTGGAGAAATACCCGGTGCCAAATGCACTACAATCTCGACATTGGCAGCCGTATTATCCTCAATTTTCTTAATCTTGATTTTACCTTTGTCGTTGGCAGCTAAAACACTATCAATTAAAGAACCTGTGGTAGTACTATATGGAATTTCTGTAATGACCAAGGTCTTTTTATCTCGCTCGGTAATTTTAGCACGCACTCTAATTTTACCTCCACGCTGCCCTTCGTTATAGTTCGAAAAATCAGCCATACCACCCGTAAAAAAGTCGGGTAAAATATTTGGGCGAACTCCTTTTAACACCTCAATAGAAGCATCTATTAGTTCTATAAAATTGTGAGGCATAATCTTGGTAGCCAAACCTACCGCAATACCTTCAGCTCCTTGTGCCAATAACAAAGGAAATTTTACTGGCAACGTTAAAGGTTCATTGTTACGTCCATCGTAACTGAGCGACCAAACCGTGGTATCCGCATTAAAAACTACGTCGTTGGCAAATTTCGATAAACGAGCTTCGATGTAACGCGGTGCAGCGGCACTGTCTCCAGTAATCGGGTCGCCCCAGTTACCTTGGCAATCAATCAGTAAATCCTTCTGACCAATTTGCACCATCGCATCCCCAATTGAGGCATCCCCATGTGGGTGGTACTTCATCGTATTTCCAATTACGTTGGCCGCTTTATTGAAACGTCCATCATCCATTTCCTTCAGCGAGTGCATAATACGACGCTGTACCGGTTTAAAACCATCATTGATATGCGGAACCGCTCTATCCAGAATTACATACGAAGCATAGTCCAGAAACCAATTTTCGTAAAGGCCGTTAATCGGAATAACCGTGTGTTTTTGTTCCTCAACACGCGCTCCGCTACCTTCTTGCTCTTCAGGTAAATTGGTTTCGTTTAAATCGTCCAGTTCTTCACTCATGTATTAAAAAAGTTTTTGGGATGCGTAAATATAAGATTTGATGCCCATTTTTACGATAGAAGTTGTTAACAATACTTGTTAATATTTTGATTTACAACCAAGTGAATGATTAGAAAAGCGTAGGCAGTAAAAGTCTGGTTCAGAAAGTCCTACTTTTGGCTATAATTCCCGATAAAATCGGGATATTTCAATTCTTATCGGTTTAATAAATAAACCTACTCACTTTACTCAAAATTTATCAATTTAGCCATCAAACAATTCATTAACTCCTTATCTTCGCATTATGTCTCTATTTTCGATAAAAGAACAAATGGATGCGCTGGTAGCAGAGCTAAATCAGCATACCTACAACTACTATGTTTTGGCCATGCCAACCATTGCCGATTATGAATTCGACAAGAAACTGGAAGAATTAGCCAAGCTAGAAAAGGAAAATCCAGAGTTTGCCGACCCTAACTCTCCTACTCAAAAAGTAGGTGGCGACATTACCAAAATCTTTAATACGGTGAGGCACAAATGGCCAATGTTATCATTGGGCAACACTTATAACGAACAGGATTTAAGAGATTTCGATGAACGTGTACGCAAAGCAATTGGTGATAATTTCGAGTATGTTTGCGAACTAAAATTCGATGGTTTATCAATGAGCATCACCTACGAAAATGGTGTAATTACTCGTGCTGTAACTCGTGGAGATGGTACACAAGGCGATGACGTAACGGCAAATATCAAGACCATCCATTCTATTCCGCATAAAGTAAGAGCAGATAATTTACCAGAAACTTTCGAAATAAGAGGTGAGGTTTTTATGCACAGAGCAGCATTTGACCGATTAAATAGAGAGCGTGAAGAATTGGGAGAAGTACCGTATGCTAACCCAAGAAACTTTGCTGCAGGAACAGTTAAAATGCAAGATTCCAAAGAA
The DNA here is from genome assembly GCA_029959615.1 of Flavobacteriaceae bacterium PS02338. GTDB lineage: Bacteria > Bacteroidota > Bacteroidia > Sphingobacteriales > Sphingobacteriaceae > Pedobacter. The sequence continues at coordinate 318,978 of JASCOD010000005.1, forward strand.
GTAAAAAAGCGACCACTAGATTGCTTTCTTTACGGCTTATATACTGACAAGCAATTTTTCAAAACACATTGGGAAAGCCTAGAAGCAGTCAAAAGCTGGGGATTTCATGTTTGTGAACACACCAAATTAGCTTCAAATATAGAGGATGTTTTAGATTTTATCCATTATTGGGATAATGAACGCTTTAAACTCAGTTACGACATTGACGGAATTGTGATTAAAGTAAACAGCTATGCGCAACAACAGGAATTAGGTTTTACAGCTAAATCTCCTCGTTGGGCCATTTCCTATAAATACAAAGCAGCCGAAGTACAAACTGTTTTAGAGAAAGTAACTTACCAAGTTGGGCGTACTGGTGCTGTTACACCTGTAGCTAATCTAAAACCTGTGATTTTAGCTGGAACAACTGTAAAAAGAGCAACGCTGCATAACGCCGATGAAATTACCCGTTTAGATTTGCATGAAGGTGATACTGTCTGGGTAGAAAAAGGCGGTGAAATTATCCCTAAAATCATCAAGGTAAACCTAGAACTAAGGAAACCTAATACCAAAGCTATTCATTTTATTGAACATTGTCCCGAATGCGGCACACCACTGATACGTAAGGAAGGCGAAGCTGCTTATTATTGTACCAATGATGAAGGTTGTGGACCACAAATCGTAGGAAAAATCCAACATTTTATTGGTCGCAAAGCGATGAACATTGACGGTTTGGGTGATGAAACTATCGAAACATTTTATAAACGTGGGTTGGTTCGTCACATCAGCGATCTGTACAAGCTTCACGAAAACGCAGATGAACTAAAAGCCATAGAGCGTTTTGGACAAAAATCAATCGACAATATGCTTGCGGGTATCGAGAAATCTAAAGAAATGCCTTTTGAAAAAGTGTTATTTGGTTTAGGTATTAGATATGTAGGTGAGACCGTTGCAAAGAAACTCGCAAAAGGAGTAAAAACTATTGACAATCTGGCTGCTGCATCTTTGGAAGAATTAACGGCAATCGATGAAATAGGTATTCGTATCGCGGATAGCATTCATGAATATTTTGCAAAAAGCAGCAATATTACGCAGATAAACAAACTAAAAGATGCAGGTTTATGCTTTGAAGTAAAAGAAACGTTAAATAAGCCCCAAAGCGATAAATTAAATGGAAAAACATTTGTAATTTCGGGCGTTTTCGAAAAATTTAGCAGAGACGAATTAAAGAATTTGATAGAGGAAAACGGAGGTAAAATTTTAAGTAGTATCTCTGCCAAACTCGACTTTTTAGTTGCGGGCGATAATATGGGACCATCCAAATTAGAAAAAGCTACTAAACTGAATATCAAATTAATTAGTGAGAATGAATTAGAACTTTTGATAAACCACTAAGGCACTAAGAACACCAAGATTATTTAAACATTTACAGTAAATATGACTGAAGATGTAAATAGCCAAAATAATTGTTCAAGGGGCTTACAATGTACATGTACAACTTGGACCGGGTTTATTGGAGTCTGCATATGAAGCCTGTTTAGTTTTTGAGCTAATAGATTTTGGTCTAAAGGTCTCATCGCAAGTAAATTTGCATTTAAATTATAGAGGTATAAATCTTGAATGTGGTTATAGAATTGACATTTTGGTTGAAGACAAGGTAATTGTTGAGATAAAATCTGTGAGCGAACTTAACAATGTTCACTTAGCTCAAACCTTAACCTACTTAAAACTTAGCAATTGTAAATTAGGATTGTTAATCAATTTCAATGTCGCAAAAGTAAAAGACGGAATAAAAAGGGTTATTAATGGCTATTTGTAACCAAAAGGAAATAAAACAAATAAAAACACCTTCGTGTCCTTTGTGACTTGGTGGTAAATTAACAATAAAAAAAATGAACAAATTTCACGGAACAGGTGTAGCATTGGTCACACCTTTCAACACCGATGGCTCGGTAGATTATCAGGGGCTAGAACGCCTGATCAATCACTTGGTTAATGGAGGTATTGAATACCTCGTATCTTTAGGGACAACTGGCGAAACTGCCACATTAAGCAAGGACGAGAAGAAGAAGGTGTGGGAGTTTACCGCGGAAATTAATAACGGTCGTTTACCTTTAGTAGCGGGTATTGGCGGAAATGACACTTTGAGCATAGCAGAAGAAATTAGAACTTTTGAGAGCAATAGTTACAGTGCAATTCTTTCTGTAAGCCCATACTATAACAAACCTAATCAAGAAGGTATTTATCAGCATTACAAATATTTAAGTGAAACTAGTGCTTTACCTATTTTGCTTTACAACGTACCTGGCAGAACTGGTTCAAACATGACACCTGAAACGACTTGCAGGTTAGCTCATGATTTCAAAAATTTAATTGGAATAAAAGATGCTGCAGGCTCATTCGACCAATTCAATCAGATCATGAGAGATAAACCTGCAGATTTCATGCTCATTTCTGGTGATGATCCTGTTGCACTACCAATGATGTCTATTGGTGCGGTTGGGGTAATTTCGGTAATTGGAAATGCAGTACCTAGGCAGTTCTCAGACATGATCAGGTTATGCTTAAATGGTGAATTTACTAAGGCTAACCCTGCGCACTTAAGCTTACTAGAGTTTACTAGACTATGCTTTGCAGAAGGAAATCCAGTTGGCGTAAAATCTGCATTAAAGCAATTAGGTATTTGTGGCGACGACGTTCGTTTGCCATTGGTAAAAGCTAGTGCAGGTTTGAACTCACAAATTGCTGAGCAATTGAAACATTTGGCATAACACTCGCCGTTAAATTATAAAAAAAGCCCCAATTAGAAATTCTAATTGGGGCTTTTTTTATGTGCTATCGTGATTACGGCGTGGGAGGAAATCATAAAGTAACAATAGGGTTTTCTCCTATACTTTCACCTTACGATTACCAATCAAGCTAGCAATGACGGTACAGTTCAAATCATAAAACGTCATTAGTCGAGATTTGTAACCTCGACTTAAAGAACTACGGATTTAAAATTAGAAGTGTTCGAAACAAGAAATATTTCAAGAGCCTCACAAATACAAGTTAGCGGGGACGCCAACATGGACACTCTTTTGTTGCGTCCGGCAGACGGACACTTTATTTCGAACGCTCCAAATTTTAAATCTGCAAAACGTTAAAATTCGGGATTGCAAATTCGGAGAAACGATCATAAAACTGTTACACGTCCTGTCATTAAAATGTAAGCTACAGGCATACTATTTGCTTATATTTAAGTCACACACATAAAACACACAAATGAAAAAATTATTATTAATCCTTATTGTGCTAGGCACAATGGGCTGTAGCACTATGGGCTACTACCGGCCGAAATATTCGATTGGTATGACCGAGCAAGAATTTGTAACTCAAAACAAATCCTCCGAAAAAGTTTACGTAGATAACAACAATATCGTTATCTACAGAACCCAGAATGGGTTCCAGTCATCATTTGCATTTTTCGTTTTTAAAAAAGGTTCGTTAACAAAGTATGAGGAAGGCAATAGTGCCGACGACTACAAGTTTATGCAGAAATGAACATAAAACGAAAAAGATCTAGAAATTAAACAACACGCAAATGAAAAAACTAATATTAATCCTTTTTGTGCTAGGCACAATGAGCTGCAACGTAGTGCAATACTACGAGCCAAAATTCTCTCTAGGCATGGAAGAGCAAGAATTTAAACGTTTCAATAAGTCTGCCGTACAAGTATATGGTGACCAAAACGGAGGTGTTATTTACAGAACATATAACACCATTACAGAATCATATAAATTCTTCGTATTTGAAAAGCAGAAACTGGTAAAGTTTGAAGAAGGCACCTATCCTGATGACTACAGACTTATACGCAGGATATAGTACAAAACGAAAAAAGCACCTTGGTCAGAGGTGCTTTTTTGTTCACAATGCGTTTAAATTAAGCTTTGTTTTTAGTTTCTTGTACTTCTAAACGGATGCTTTGAGCTAAGTTTTTCAAGTCTTGCATTCCTTTACGTACGCGAGTTCCAGCAGCGCTGTTAGATTTAGCGTAAAATTTGTCCACATCAGCTTCTAAAGCTGCTACTAGTGCTTTTACTTCAGCAAATTTTTTCATTTTAAAAATACTCCTATTAGTTTTAAGGTTTTGATTAATACTCTATTACTAATGTAAGAGGTTTATTTTAATAAAAAAATTTTTGTCAAAATAAATACTACGGTTTTTTGCGTTTTTTTTCCACAAAAGCCCCACTTATAAACAGCAAAACAATTGAATATCAAAAGATAACAAAAAAGGCTTCGTTAAAATCGAAGCCTTTTTATCTAAAACACCTATTCTCCCGTTGGAAATAAGTGTTGCTGATAATAGCCAGTTTTCAATTTCTCAGCTACTTCACTAAATGCACTTAGGGTAAGTTCAACATCTTGCAATGTATGTACTGCAGTTGGAATTAATCGCAACTCAATCATTCCTTTAGGAATAACAGGATACATTACAATAGAACAGAAAACGCCATAATTCTGACGTAAGTCATGCGTTAAGGCTGTCGCTTCTGCTAAATCTCCTTTAAAAAACACTGGCGTTACCACTGTGTCTGTTATACCTATATCGAACCCACGTTCACGTAAGCCAGTTTGTAAAGCAGTAGCAATCGTCCAAAGTTTTTCTCTTAGTTCTGGATTGTTTTTAAGCAATTCTAAGCGTTTCATTAAACCGATTACCATTGGCATAGGTAATGCCTTAGCAAAGGTCTGAGAACGCATGTTATACCTGAAATAATCCGTTAGCGTTTTAGAAGAGGCAACAAATGCACCAATACCTGCCATCGATTTAGCAAAAGTAGCAAAATAAACATCTACACCTTCGATACTATCTTGTGCTTCGTGTGTACCTGCACCAGTTTTACCCATGGTACCAAAACCATGTGCATCATCAATTAACAAACGGAAGTTGAATTCCTTTTTAAGTTCGATTAACTCTTTTAATTTACCTTGCGCACCCGACATCCCAAATACGCCTTCAGTGATTAATAAGATACCACCACCAGTTTGCTCAACCAATTTAGTTGCTCTTTGTAATTGCTTACGGGCATCTTCAACATTGTTATGTTTGTACACAAAACGTTTACCCATATGTAAGCGCAAACCATCTAAAATACAAGCATGCGACTCGCCATCATAAACTACTACGTCATTTCTATCTAACAAAGCATCGATGATAGAAACCATGCCTTGGTAACCAAAATTTAAAAGGAACGAATCTTCTTTACCTACAAATGCAGCTAAATCTTGTTCTAGTTGCTCGTGATATTTAGAGTTACCCGACATCATACGAGCGCCCATAGGGTAAGCCATACCAAATTCGGCAGCACCTTGCTCATCTGCTTTTCTTACCTCTGGATGATTTGCTAAACCTAAATAATTATTTAAGCTCCATACCAAAAGTTCTTTGCCGTTAAATTTCATGTGTGGTGCAATCTCTCCCTCTAATTTTGGAAAAGAAAAATACCCATGTGACCATTTTTGGTGTTGACCAAGGGGTCCCATGCGTTTCGCTACTTTATCAAAAATATCCAATGTGTTATATTTATATGTAAAATGTTATTGTACTGTACGAATTTTGAGCGCAAATTTAAGGTTAATATCCCTAATTGACAACCTTGCATAAAACTAGGCATCAATATGCTACCCGTCATCTCGACCGTAGTGGAGAGATCTTTTAACTTTAAAAACATGAGTATTCAAAGATTTCTCCATTACGCTGCACTTCAGTCGAAATGACGAACGCGAATAAATGTAAACACGAAAAAGCCTCGGCAACACAAATTACCAAGGCTTTAACACTATTTAACTTTTATCATTAGTCCACATTATCGTGTAAAAATGAGTTGTTAGGTCTAATTCCTGTTTCACCATCTTCGTCGTTAGTTAAGGTAAACCTAGAAACTTGCGACTCTGACGAATGTTGGATTTGCTGTAACTGCATTTGTTTACGTTGGTATGCTGGTACATTCTCCAACTCTTGTAAACCATTAGTAGTTCTTAATTTCATACTTAGATCTTTCAATCTTAAGATTCTCTCTTTCGATTTTCTAAGCTGCTCTTCTATCGATTCATCTGTTTTATCTTGATCTGCACTAAATGTTTCCAAAGGTTCTGGCTCTGGAGTTAACATTATTGGTGCCTCTTCAACAACATCTTCCTGTATAGTTGCAATTGGAGTTTCAAAAACAAATTCAGTTTCTGCTACTTTTACTTCAAACTGAAAAGCTGGTTCTTCAACTTGTTTTGGTTCTTCAGCTACAATTTCTTCTTCAATTAACTGATGAAAAACAGTACCATTTTCTTCAGGAGCCGGCGTTGGCGCAACTGCAACTGGAGTAGGTCTAGAGATATTAAACAAATCACCAAACAAATCAGGTTGTTTTGCTTCTTCAGTTTGCACTTTTAATACAGGTTCATTACTTGCTGGAACTTCCTTTGGAGCAATGAATGAATTAACAGGTTCTACAGGTCTCACCAAAGGCGCTTCTTCAGGAGTTAGTAAAGAAATCTTTTTAACGTTTTGTTTGTCTTTCTCTCTTTGCTCTGTAGTTTGGAAACCAGTAGCGATAATGGTTACTGAAATTTTGTCTCCCAAGTTCTCATCGATACAGTTACCCCAGATTAAATCGGCACTTAAACCCGCTTTATCCTGAATATAGTCTGTAATAATCGAAACCTCATCCATGGTTACTTCTTTCACACCAGAACTGATGTTCAAAAGGATATATCTTGCACCTTCAATCTCATTATCTTTCAATAGTGGAGAAGCCAATGCTCCTTCTACTGCGGCTAAAGCACGGTTATCACCATCAGCAGCGTAGCTACCCATGATACAAACACCACTTTCTTTCATCACAGTACGCACATCTTTAAAATCCACGTTGATATAACCTGGAACAGTAATGATCTCTGCGATACCTTTGGCTGCTGTAGTTAAAATATCATCTGCTTGTGCAAATGCAGAACCTAAAGTCAAGTTTCCGAAAATCTCACGTAGCCTATCATTAGAAATGACTAAATAAGAATCTACGTATTTTTTTAATTCTTCTAAACCGTCATCAGCTTGCATCTTACGTCTTTTTCCTTCAAAAGAGAAAGGCGTAGTGATGATAGCCACGGTTAATATATCAAGCTCTTTAGCTGCTTTGGCAATAATTGGACTAGCACCAGTACCGGTACCACCACCCATACCAGCTGTAATGAAAAGCATTTTGGTTTGTGGTCCCAACATGGTCTTGATATCTTCTATATTTTCTATAGCAGAATTCTTACCAACTTCAGGGATAGAACCAGCACCCATTCCTTCAGTTAAGCTTGCACCTAACTGTACTTTATTCGGAATAGGACTAAACTCCAATGCCTGTGCATCAGTATTACAAATTATAAAGTCTACACCAGTAATTCCTTGACGGTACATGTGGTTTACCGCGTTACCTCCACCACCTCCAACACCAATAACTTTGATAATTGAAGATTTATCTTTTAACATTTCGAACTTCATATTGTTATGAATCAGTAGTTTAAATTTCTAATTTTTGCTGTTCATTCCTTTTGTAATATTAACACTTTTTTAACATTCGTTTTCCACAACTGTTAAGAATGTGGAAAATTCCTGAATTGTGGAAAAATATTACGGCTTGATATAATCTTCATCACTAACATTCATATCGTCCTTGATGAATTCTGTTGCTTTTCCTAGTAATTTATCAAATAAACCACTTCTTTTTACCTTTTCTTTCACCTCTTTTGGTTTCTCTACAAATACGCCTGGTTGCTTCATTTCCTCCAATAGATCCTCTGCTTTTTGGATACCCTTAATTAACAAACCAACAGAGGTTGCATACATTGGGCTCTTCAAATCGTCGTAGATATTTTTAGGCATTTCTTCGTATTTAGACAAATGCTCATTTGGATATCCTACGCGACAATCTAAACCAGTTACGTACTCTACCATTTGATTTAAGTGTTTCAACAGAGCTCCACCACCGGTAATTACCACACCACCAATTAGGCGCTTTTCGTATCCTGATGATTTAATTTCGTAGTAAACATGCTCTACAATTTCTTCCATACGGGCCTGGATGATGTAGGCAAGGTTTTTTACAGAAATTTCTTTTGGCTCGCGACCACGCAATCCTGGAACGCAGATAATTTCGTTCTCCTTATTCTCCTCGGCCAGGGCAGAACCAAATCGAGTTTTCAACAATTCGGCTTGGTTACGCATTACCGAACATCCTTCTCTGATGTCTTCGGTTACACTGTTACCGCCAAATGGAATAACCGCAGTGTGACGAATAATACCTTCGTGGAAGATCGCTACGTCTGTAGTACCACCACCAATATCAACTAAGCAAACACCAGCTTCTTTCTCTTCCTCGCTCAACACCGATTCAGAAGAAGCCAATGGCTCTAAGATTAACTCTTGGGTTTGCAAACCCGCATTGGTTACACAACGCATGATATTTTTAACAGCAGTTACCTGACCAGAGATGATGTGGAAATTAGCTTCCAAACGCACTCCTGCCATACCCACTGGATCTTTGATACCTGGCTCGTTATCGATAGTAAATTCCTGTGGCAATACATGGATAATTTCTTCTCCCGGAGGCATTACCAACTTGAACATATCGTCAATTAACTTATCGATATCTTTTTTGCTGATCTCATTATTCAATTCTCTACGAGTTAAGATACCTCGGTGCTGCAAGCTTTTGATGTGCTGACCTGCGATACCCACATTTACCACACGTATTTCTACGTTTGACTGTGCGCTAGCAACTTCTACAGCAGCATTGATACCCTGCACTGTTTTTTGAATATTAGAAACCACACCACGGGTAACACCTGCGGATTCGGCCTTGCCAATACCTAGAACTTCTATTTTACCATGATTTGTTCTGCGGCCTACAATTACGCAGATCTTGGTAGTACCGATATCTAGTCCTACTACGATTGGAGATTGAATGGTAGTTTTTTCTTTGCCCATAACCATTATTATTTATTGTTGAGTTTGATATTATCTGTTATTTTTTGTCACTGTTTTTTCTTTGGTAGCTGCCTTTTCTTTAGTAGCTGCTGGCTTCTGCTCTGTCTTTTTTGGTACTGCTGTTTTTGTCTCTTTTTCCTTTTCTGTCTTTACGCTTGCTTTAGCAGTTTCTGTGCTTTTCGAAGCTTTATTTTTATCTATTATATTTTCTACTTTTTTAGTTTCTGTTTTAGCAGTAGCCAATACCGCTTTTTCGCTTTTCTCTTCTTTCTTCGTTTCCGTACCTGCAGCTTGAGTTGCCTTTTTAATCTCGTCTTGGATAGCCGATTTCACTTGCTGATCAATTGCCTGACGTTGTTGCACTACCGAATCTGGCAACACGGGTTTCTCCAATTTCTTAATTGTTAACGAATCTCTTTTCTCGCAAACAATCTGATTAATGTATTTCAAATTGATAGAACGATAGGCATTCCATCCTACTTTTGGCATCGCCTGCTTATAGAAGGCCAACAAATTGTTCATCTTGATTTCTATGTCTTTTGCATTGCCCAAAATGATACGTTGGTTTCCAACCCTGGGCACCATCTCCATGTCGGCCTTATCGTTAACGTACAACTGTTCTATTTGCGCATCCCATAAAGTATCTCTCTTTACAAACATGGCTGTTTTGTACAAATCCTTTGCTGTTGAAGTCATCAACGTATCTACTCTACCATTGAAACCTTCCAAAATATTCCCTGTAGCCACCAACACATTTGCGGTGAAGTTTGGCGAAACTGGCATTTTCAATCCATCGCTATCCACATAATAATCTTGGCCACCCGCATTCAAAATCCTCAATATTGGTTGACGTTGCTTCACTTCTACAAAAACTGTCCCATTCATGTCTGCATAAACCTTTACAAAACCGATGTAAGGATTTGCCGCAATACTCTTCTCCATTTCATGAAGATTGATACCTTCTAAGTTTCTACCAATTAAATCGCCCTGGTTTTGTTTAAGGATAGCATCTATCTCCTCTATTTCAATAAAATTATCCGCTCCTGGAATCAATATTTCAATTTTGGCACATTTTACCGATTGCTTCTTCACATTGATAAAACTCATCAATACCACCACACCTGCCAAGCATGTTAGCCAGGCAAACCCTTTAAAAATCGCTTTCCAGTTGATCCTTTTAAGCATGGGTTAAGGTATTTTTTAATGGTTCAATTAAAGTATCAATATCTCCAGCACCAACGGTTAAAACCAGCTCAGAACTCCAATTCTTTATTAAATCGACAACCTTGTCTTTAGCGCATATTTGTTTATGATCATTACTAATTTTGTCCAACAGCATCTGTGAGGTTACACCTTCAATAGGCAGTTCTCTTGCCGGATAAATTTCCAGTAACACCACCTCATCAGCCGTGCTTAATACTTTTGCGAACTCATCGGCAAAATCGCGAGTACGTGTAAATAAATGCGGTTGAAAAATCACGGTCAGTTTTTTTTCAGGATACAATTGCCTAACGGCATCAAAGCAAGCTCTCAATTCCTCAGGGTGATGCGCATAATCATCTATATAAATATGCTTATCGGTCTTAACGATGGTTTCGAACCTACGTTTTACACCTTTAAAACTAGCTATCGCTTTTTTTACGCTTTTTGGATGAATACCTAAGCTTAAAGCTGCACCAATAGCCGCTGTTGCATTTTCTACGTTATGCTTACCAGGCATTGCCAATTTCAAATCTTTAATGGTGGTATAACCGTCCTCAAAATCGAAAACAAAGCAACCGTCTTCTACCCTTATATTTTTAGCATTGATAGCTGAATTTCCAGTTGCACTATAAGTAATTCCAGCGATTGGCAATCCATCTTTAATAAATAAGCGGCCATTTTCTTTTAACTGCGAAGCAAACAAATTGAACGATTCATGCAAATGGCTCTCATCTCCATAGATATCCAGATGGTCCGCATCCATTGACGTAATTACTGCCACATCTGGATGTAAGGTTAAAAACGAACGATCGTACTCATCAGCCTCAACCACCATCACATTATTTTTACCATAAAGTACGTTGGTATTGTAATTACTGGTAATTCCACCTAAAAATGCGGTACAGCCAAAACCTGTGTCGGTTAAAATATGCGCCACCATTGATGAAGTAGTTGTTTTACCGTGGGTACCTGCTACACCAATGCAATACATCCCTTCGCTAATGATACCCAATACCTGCGAACGTTTCTTCAAGTCAAAACCTTTGTTTTGGAAGAAATTAAGGATATGCGAATCTTTTGGAATAGCTGGTGTAAAAACGATTAATGTATCGTCATATTTTTCTCTGAAAGCAACGGGAATAGTATCTTCTTCATCCAAGAACGAAATCAAGATACCTTCATGCTCCAACTGAGCTGTCAAAGCCGTACGGGTTTTATCATAGCCGCAAACTACGCAGCCACGTTTTGCAAAATAGCGGGCAAGGGCACTCATGCCTATCCCTCCTATGCCTACAAAATAAACCCTATTGATGTTTGACAATTCCATTTCTTTAGTTTGTTGGTTCTTTGGATGTTTAGTTTTTTTGACCGCATCCAAAAACGTATCACTTATTACTATAACTTAAAACCCTTATCTAATTAATTTCAACACTTCTTTCGCAATTACCTCATCGGCATTAGCAAAAGCCATTTTTCCTATATTTTCACTCAGCTGAGCTGATTTTTCCTTATTATCTAGCAACTCTAATGCTTGCGCTACTAGCATATCTTCAGCGGCTGTATCTGCAATTAATATGGCAGCATTCTCTTTCACTAATGCCAAAGCATTTTTAGTTTGATGATCTTCAGCAACATTTGGCGATGGCACCAAAATCACTGGTTTTTTGATTAGGCAAAGTTCTGCTATTGTACCTGCTCCTGCTCTAGAAACGATCACATCTGAAGCCGCATAAGCTAAATCCATCTGATTTAAAAACTCCAAGATTCTAACATTTGGATGGTAATCTACTCCCAACCTTTCTACAATTCCTTTGTAATAGAACTTACCTGTTTGCCAAATCACCTGTACATCTTGTGCGGTAATTTCGGACAGGTGCTTTTCCACACTTTTATTTAAAGTTCCAGCGCCTAAACTTCCGCCAGTAACTAAAATGGTTTTCTTCAATGGGTCGAGCTTTAACAACTCCGCACCTGCGTAACGACGACCATCAATATTCACAATGTTCTTCCTTACTGGATTTCCTGTTTTCAAAACCCTGTCAGCTGGAAAGAACGCTTCCATGCCATCAAACGCAACACAAATCTTGGCAGCCTTTTTTCCCAATAATTTATTGGTAATGCCTGCATACGAATTTTGCTCTTGTATCAAGTAAGGTATTTTTTTTAGGGAAGCTGCATAGAGCAAAGGACCAGAGGCGTAACCACCAACCCCAACTACTGCATCGGGTTTAAAATCGGCAATTAATTTCATCGCTTTGCGCACGCTACCTATAACCTTAAAAGGCAGCCCAAGGTTTTTAAAAATTGAACCTCTTTGAATACCACTTATATTTAGTCCCACAATTTTATACCCAGCGGCAGGAACCTTCTCCATTTCCATGCGGCCTTCTGCACCAACGAACAAAATTTCGCATTGCGGCGAAACTGCTTTTAGCGCATTAGCGATAGCAACGGCGGGGAAAATATGCCCGCCTGTGCCACCACCAGATATGATAATTTTTGGGAAATTATTCATGTTGTTAATTTGATAATTGGATGATTAGCTAATTAGCTAATTCCTTTCATTGTCTCTAATTTTATTGTCTTCTATTATCAGCTAATCTTCACATCAGCTAATTTCATCAGCCCATTGCTGGAATACTTCCAACAACTATTTTTTCTTCTTTATTAACACTACTACTATTTTCTTCTACATCACGGCTTACACTTAAAATAATGCCGAATGCAATACTGGTAAATATCATTGAGGTACCACCCATACTCACCAACGGTAAAGGCACACCCGTTACCGGGCCTAAACCCACCGCAACTGCCATGTTAGCAAATGCTTGTATGGTTAAACTAAAACTCAAGCCTGCGGCCAATAAGGCGCCAAAAGCTTTGGGGCTTCGATTAACGATTCTTACACATCGATAGAGTAATACCAGATACAATACCATCACTGCCAAACCTCCAACCGTTCCATATTCCTCAATAATAATGGCGAAAATAAAATCGGAATATGGATGCGGTAAGAAGTTTCTTTCTGTACTGTTGCCAGGTCCCTTGCCCAGCACACCTCCAGTTGCCAATGCAATTTTTGCATGGTCAGACTGGTATGTTTTATCAGAGTGTTGCAACTCTGGATGTAAAAACGAATTGATACGCGACTTATAGGTTTCTCTCCTTGGTCCAAGGAACACTACCAACATTAATAACACTAGACCACCAGCACATACTGTGGCTATTTGTTTGATACTGATACGGCCAATGATCAGCAGCAAAATACTAACACCGAATAACATCAATGCAGTAGATAAATTAGCTAAAGCAATTAAAACGAAAACCACACAAACCGAACCCATTATAGGTAAGAATGCTTGTTTTACATCTTTGATATTTTCCTGTTTACGGGTTAACATTCTCGCTAAAAACGTAATCAATGCAAGCTTAGCTAAATCTGAGGTTTGAAATGTAAGTCCGATTACTGGAATTTTAACCCAACGAGAAGCGTCGTTCAACGATTGTCCAAATATCAATGTATAAAAAAGCAAAGGCACAGTTACAATCATCAATATTTTAGAAATACCTGCGTAATATTTGTAATCAAGTAAGTGTGCAATGTAAATCATTCCAATGCCCAGCAAAACGAATATCACATGTTTAAACAAAAGGTATTTCTCTACCGAAATGCCTTTTTTGTACGCAATAGCTCCTGTGGCGCTGTATACCACCATGATAGAAATCATTGAAAGCAGGAGTATAATAATCCAGATCCAACGATCGCCTTTGGTACGTTCTAAAAGTGCGTTGATGTTAAACATTTTGTTAATTTTTATTTAGTCTTCGACCAGCTCCGACTGACACTAATTTTATTTTTTTCTCCAGTTTGATTACACAGATTCTGTGATATCACCGATTATTCACCTTATTTTTTCACCACCTAAGACACCTTAGGTCATTTTAGCTTTTGCTCTAGTTCCCGAAAAATCGGGATTTGCTTTGCAGAGCCCTTCGGGGTTTCGCTACGCTTAACTTTTCACTTTAAACTTTTTACTTTTTTATAGTTCTTTTACGGCAGCCTTAAACTGGTTACCACGATCTTCGTAGTTCTTAAATAAATCGAAACTTGCACAAGCCGGCGATAACAATACTGTACTTCCCTTTTTAGCCAGATGATAAGCTACCTGAACAGCTTCCTCTGCAGAAAAGGTATTTACAATCACATCCACATCATCCTCAAAAGCGTCATGTATACGCTTGTTATCTTTACCTAAGCAGATGATAGCCTTAACCTTGCTTTTCACCAAGTCTTTAAGCATTTCGTAATCATTTCCTTTATCAACGCCACCCATAATTAAAACTACATCGCTATTCACGCTTTCTAAGGCATACCACGTAGAGTTCACATTAGTTGCTTTAGAGTCATTGATGTAGGTTACGTCATTAATTTTCGCAACAAACTCCAACCTATGGTCAATGTTCTTAAACTCACCCATACTTTCTCGGATTGTTTCGTTGCGTAACTCCAATACCTTTGCTACGATGCCCGAAGCCATTGAGTTGTAAATGTTGTGCTTACCTTGTAAGGCTAAATCCGAAATTGACATGGTTAGTGTGTTGTTTAAATTGGTGTTGATGTATATATTATTCTCTTCTAAATAGGCTCCTGGCTCTATCTTTTTAAGGATAGAAAAAGGGTAAGCTTGTGCTTGTATGTCTACTTTATCTAAAACTTTCTTTGTCTCTTCATCGTCTGCACAGTATATAAAAGCATCAGCTGATGTTTGATTTTGTACAATTCGCATCTTCGAAGCTGCATAATTGGCAATATTGTAATCGTATCTATCTAAATGATCTGGTGTAATGTTGAGCAGCACGGCGATATCCGCTCTAAACTCATACATATCATCCAGCATAAAGCTTGATATTTCTAAAACATACCAATCAAATTCTTTCTCGGCCACTTGTGCCGCAAAGCTGTGACCTATATTTCCTGCCAAGCCTACATTCCATCCTGCATTTTTAAGGATGTGGTAGGTAAGCATAGTTGTTGTTGATTTACCGTTCGAACCTGTAATACAAATAGTTTTTGCATTGGTATATCTCTTCGCAAATTCAATTTCAGAGATTACTGGAACACCTTTCTCAACTAACGCTTTCACTATAGGCGCTTTCGAAGGGATCCCTGGACTTTTCACCACTTCCGTTGCATTCAAAATCAATGCTTCGGTATGCTTATTCTCTTCAAAAGGGATATTCATTCCTTGCAAATCAGCTTTATAAACATCAGAAATGCCGCCAAAATCAGACACAAAAACATCAAAACCTTGCTTTTGAGCTAGTTTAGCTGCACCCACTCCGCTTTCGCCTGCACCAAGAACTACTAATCTCTTCTTTTCCATTAGCGTAGTTTTAAGGTTACAAATGCAATAACAGCTAACAAAATTCCTATAATCCAGAAACGGGTCACAATTTTAGCTTCGTGGTAACCTTTTTTCTGATAGTGGTGGTGCAATGGTGACATTAGGAAAATTCTTCTTCCTTCGCCAAAACGCTTCTTCGTGTATTTGAAGTAAGTTACCTGCAAGCTCACAGATAAAACCTCTACCAAGAACACACCACATATAATTGGAATCAACAATTCTTTTCTAGTCATGATGGCGAACACCGCTATGATACCTCCAATGGTTAAACTACCCGTATCACCCATAAAAATTTGTGCTGGATAAGAGTTGTACCACAAGAAACCGATACAGGCTCCAATAAAAGCAGCAGCAAAGATGATTAGTTCGCCACTAT
Source organism: Flavobacteriaceae bacterium PS02338 (assembly GCA_029959615.1). Lineage (GTDB taxonomy): Bacteria > Bacteroidota > Bacteroidia > Sphingobacteriales > Sphingobacteriaceae > Pedobacter. The sequence goes on from JASCOD010000005.1 coordinate 334,955, forward strand.
TAGGGATGTACATGATATTTAGGTAATCGGCCATAACGGTGTTACCCGAAACATAGGCGAATATGCCCATGGTGATCCCAATAATTGCAGAGGTGCCTGTCGCCAAACCGTCAATTCCGTCGGTAAGGTTAGCTCCATTTGAAACTGCAGTTACAATCACAATTACAAAAGCTAAGAATATGATGAACGCATATTTCTCATATCCCACTCCCAAAAACTTAACCACCTTAGCGTAATCAAATTCATTATTTTTATAGAATGGAATATTAGTTTTTGTCGATTTTACATCTTGCGTATAGTAATAGGTTTCTCCCTTTTTACGCAAAACCATAGGCGCAGTACTTTGCACTTTAGTTGTATCTACTTTCGCAGTTTCATCAACCGTTTGGCGCACTACAATATTTGGGTGGAAATACATTGTACATCCCACAATAATTGCCAAACCTACTTGACCAACCACTTTAAATCTACCAGCTAAACCTTCCTTATTCTTTTTGAAGACTTTAATATAATCATCCAAGAAACCAATTGCACCCATCCACAAGGTGGTTACAATCATTAAAATCACATAGATATTAGTGATGTTAGCGAATAATAAAGTCGGAATTAAAATACCCATCAAAATCATGATACCACCCATAGTTGGCGTACCTTGTTTTTGCATTTGTCCTTCTAAACCTAAATTCCTTACCGTTTCACCCACTTGTTTACGTTGTAGGTAATCGATAATTCTACGACCATAAACTGTAGTAATAATCAGCGACAAAATGATAGACAACGACGATCTGAAGGTGAGGTATTGGAACAACCTCAACCCAGGAAAATCATAGTGTTTATGTAAATATTCGAATAGTAAATACAACATTAGCTGATTTGATTTAGTTGTTCGTTAATAATTTCCTTATCATCAAAATGATGTCTCACACCATTGATCTCTTGATATTTTTCATGGCCTTTACCTGCAATGAGAATAATGTCTCCAGGTTGAGCAATATGACAAGCCGTTTTTATCGCCTCTTTTCTATCCAAAATGCTAATCGCTTTGCGCTGATTAGTTGGCGAAACACCAGCTTCCATATCTTTAATGATGGTTTGCGGATCTTCGGTACGTGGATTATCAGATGTTAAAATTACTTTATCACTCCAATCGCAGGCTACTTTGGCCATTACCGGACGCTTAGTTTTATCCCTATCCCCACCACAGCCTATTACGGTAATTACCTGTTCTGATCCTTTTCTGATATTAGCAATGGTACTCAACACATTTTGTACCGCATCTGGAGTGTGTGCATAATCCACAATCCCTACTATTCCGGATTTGGAAACGATGTAATCGAATCTACCTTCTGCCCCAGATAAAGCACTTAGTACTGTTAGCACTTTCAACTGATCTTGCTCTAATAAAACTGCAGCACCATAAGCTGCCAACAAATTGTAGGCATTGAAAGAACCTACCATCTTGAAGTACACATCGGTATGATCTATTTCTAGATGAAGACCACTAAATTTATTTTCAATGACTTTCGCCTTGAAATCCGCCATTTGTTTCAACGCATAAGTCTTTCTGTATGCTTTCGTATTTTGCAACATCACCATCCCGTTTTTATCGTCGGTATTAGTTAAAGCAAAAGCCGATTTAGGTAGCATATCAAAGAAAGCCTTCTTCGCTTTGATGTAATTATCAAAGGTTTTATGGAAATCCAAGTGATCGTGAGTAATGTTCGAAAACACACCTCCAGCAAATGTTAATCCAGCAATACGATGTTGAGCTACCGCATGAGAACTCACTTCCATAAAGCAATACTCACACCCCTCATCAACCATTTCTCTCAACAATTGGTTTAATGCAATTGGATTTGGCGTAGTGTGCGTAGCTGGCACAACTCTATCATTAATCTGATTTTGGACGGTAGAGATTAATCCTGTTCCATAATTCAAACCACTAAATAATTGAAAAAGCAATGTAGCAATGGTCGTTTTACCATTAGTTCCGGTAATACCAACTAGTTTTAAATCAGCCGATGGATTACCATAGAAATTACAAGCGATAATACCTAAAGCTTCCGAAGAATCGGCCACTTCTACATAAGTCACTGCTTCATTCAATTCGGCAGGGAGCTCTTCGCAAATAATCACGCTAGCACCAGAGGCAATAGTTTGATCGACGAATTGATGTCCATCTACCGCCGTACCTCTAATAGCGAAAAACAAAGCTCCATGATTTACCAAACGAGAATCGAAAGCCAAAGCAGCGACCTCTACCTGAGGCATTCCTTTCAAGCTTTTAATCGAAACTCCGTAAAGTAAATCTTGTAAATTCATATTTTATAATTAGCTGATGTGACAATTAGCTAATTAGCTAATCATCGTATCATCACATTTCTTATTGCAACAATATATCCACCACCAAACCTTTACCGATCCTGCTTCCAGGTTGTATAGATTGGTTCGTCACTTTTCCACTTCCTTTAACCCGAGGCTTTAAACCTGCATTTCCCAATAGGTACATTGCATCCTTCAACCCCATGCCATTTACATTCGGCATTACACCCTTTACTGGAGTGTTTTCCTCATAAGCAACACCGTTGTTGGTATCTATCGAATTAAAATAATCTGATTTAGCAGCATAAAGCGCCTTAATTCCAAAAGCATTGTACACTTTTTTTGTAGCCTGGCTTTGGCCCGCTTTTGCTTCTGGAGCAACTGTGTTGCCAGCAAAATGCTCTTCCACTTTATTGTACATATTTACATCACTTGCGTAAATACGATCGGCTACTTCCCTAAATACTGGTCCAGAAACCAATGCACCGTAATAAGCACCTTTAGGGTCGTTAATTACCACAATCATCGAATATTTAGGTTTATCTGCTGGGAAATAACCTACAAACGAAGCTTGATATTGTCTTTTAGCTTTATAGCCTAAGTTTGCATCAGCCACTTGCGCTGTACCCGTCTTACCCGCAATTTTATATAATGGATTATAAACAACTTGCTTACCACTACCGTTAGTCACCACTCCTTCCAACATCTTTTTCAACTTAGCTAGTGTTTCATCCGAACAAACTTTTTCGTTCATCACTTTTGCCTTAAACTGCTCTATCGGGTTACCCAATCTTCTAATTTCTCTCACAAAAATTGGCGCCACCATTTTACCATCATTAGCAATGGCATTATACAACGTCAGCATTTTTAAGGGAGTCAACATCATCTCGTACCCATAAGCCATTTGCGGCAGGGTCATATTTTTGTTCCAACTTTTGGCACTTGGGTTTTTAACCCAAGGCTTAGCCTCGCCTGGAATTTGCAAAACTGTTTTTTCATTCAAATGCCAGTTATACAAATGATCCGTAAACTGCTTAGGATTTTCTCTGTAGTGGTTATTAATCAACTGCGCAATTGCCGAATTGGATGATTGCTCAAAAGCCTTCTTCACCGTTACTACTCCTATACTTCCATGCGAATCCTTAATCGTGTGACCACCAGGCAACCTATAGTTTTCAGTACCAATTAATGTACCGGTATCCACCTTTTTATCTTCCAACAAAGCCATATAAGAGGCCAGTTTAAATGTAGATCCTGGATCTTGGTTACCTGCAATAGCGTAATTGAACTGCTCTTTATAAACACCCTCCTCCACTTTTGTGAAATTAGCCACTGCCCTGATCTCTCCAGTTTCCACCTCCATCACAATCACCGAACCGTGGTGCGCATCGCTTTTAATTAATTGCTTCTCCAATGCGCTTTGCGCTAAATCCTGCATATTGATATCGATCGTAGAAATGATATCAGCGCCATCTTTAGGCGCAACCTCAGCATCGCTATTCACTGGAATCCAAACACCACCGCTAATACGCTGCATCAATCTTCTGCCAGTCTCGCCATTGATATAATTACCGTAAGCACCCTCCAGACCCACGCCATTCTTTACGTTTTCATTTTTATAGCCAATAGTTCTTGCAGCCAAAGCTTTAAACGGCAGAATGCGTTTGTTCTTCTGGATCGCCATTAAACCACCAGAGTGCTTGCCTATATTATATAAAGGAAAACTTCTAATCACCTTTAAATCTTGATAAGAAACCTTACGCTTAATCAATAAATAACGAGCACTATCCTGTCTAGCTTTACGCAAATAACGAGAATAGTCTTTCGCACTCTTATCTTGGAAGAAGCTAGATAGCTTCATCGCTAACGAATCAACCTTCGAATTAAAAACTTTACTATCCTGAATACCTCCGGCAAACATATCCATTCTCAATTCGTACTCCGGAACCGAAGTAGCCAGCAAGCTGCCATCTACAGAATAGATATTACCACGAGTAGCTTCTATATCAAACTCCTTAGTCGACAAACTATCTGCCATTGCCACCCATTTATGACCTTGTCTAAACTGCACGTCGCACAACTTAACGAAAACCGCAAGCGCAAAAAGCACAATTAGCCCGAAAGCTAAATACACCCTTAATAATATGTTTGCCCTGATATTCATTATTTTACTTGTACAATTATTTTTTTTGGCGGCTCTATCAACTCTTCCAGTCCCAACGTATCTACTTTCTTCGCCACCTCGGTCATCTTGCTTTTAAACATCAAATCCGCTTTCAGCGATTTATACTCCCAACTCGATTCCTTCACCTCCTTACCCAAGCGATCTATATCCCTAATGCGTTTCACCGCCATATGGCTATTGGCAATGTAAATCATCCCCAACACACATAAGAAAATCAAATAAGGAAGCATATCTGTCGCAGTTTCCTTAGACACCGCACCCTCCACAAATAATTTTCTAAAAAAGGCAGTAGCACTCCCTTCCTTTTTAGGTTCGTTTTTTTTAGGTTCCTCTTCCTTTAATATCGGCTCATCCTCTTCAGCCAACTCCTCCTCTAATCTCTCTCTAAATCTATTCACGGCTTCACTCCCTCCAAACGCTCCCCTATTCTCAACTTCGCACTACGAGACCTACTGTTACGAGCCAACTCCTCAGCACCAGCCACTATTGCTTTTCTAGTAATGACATGGAAGGGCTTTTGGTCATTACCAAAAAAATCCTTCTCTACTTCACCTTTAAACTTCCCTTTAGCTAAGAAATTCTTAACCGGCCTATCTTCTAGCGAATGATAAGAGATCACCACCAAACGACCACCAGGCCTAAGCACTTCAGCCGATTGCTCCAAGAAACGTTCAAGCACTTCTATTTCTGCATTCACCTCGATACGCAAAGCCTGAAAAACCTGCGCCATATATTTATGCTCTTTTCCACGAGGGATATGAGCAGCAATTACATTTTTAAAACCAGATAGAGTTTGAATAGGTTCATCCAAGCGAGCCGTTGCAATAGTTCTAGCTAAAGACTTAGCATTCTGAACCTCGCCATACAAACCAAAAATCTTATGCAAATTTTCCTCAGCATAGGTATTCAGCACTACCGCAGCCGTTAAAGCACGCTGCTGATCCATACGCATATCCAAATCCGCCTCAAAGCGAGTAGAAAAACCTCTTTCCGGCTCGTTGAACTGATGCGAAGAAACTCCCAAATCAGCCAAAATCCCATCCACCTGCTTAATACCCAACAAACGAAGGTGATTTTTTAGGTAACCGAAATTTTGATCTACAAAACGGAAACGAGGATCATCAATTTTATTTCTTTGCGCATCAGGATCCTGATCAAAAGCAACCAAAACACCATCAGAACCTAGTTGTTTTAAAATTTCACGAGAGTGCCCACCACCACCAAAAGTCACATCCACATACACACCGTTCGGCTTGATATTCAAACCATCGATACATTCCTGCAGTAAAACAGGCACATGGTAATTATTCTCCATCAGCACCTCCTTTATTCTTATTACCCATCACTTCTTCTGCTAATGCAGCAAAGTTCTCTGGCACATCATCAAAAAGCCCGTCGTAAACTTTCTTATCCCAAACCTCAATTTTATCCAACTGGCAAGCCAACACCAAGTCACCTTCTATACCAGCATACTCAACCAAAGATTTAGGCAAAAGCACACGACCAGCAGCATCCAAAGACAAAGGCATCGCACCACGCTGAAATGCTCTAACAAACTCACGATTCTTTTTCTCGAACATATTCAACTTACTCAACTCAGCCACCGTTTCGTCCCAAACTTTTTTAGGATAAATGACCAAATTCTTCTCAAAACCCCTGTTCACAACCAACCCATCTCGCTCTACATCAAGCAATTGCTTCTTCAGCAAAACAGGCACCATCAAGCGCCCTTTCGCATCCATTTTGCAATCAAATTCTCCGATGAGTTGGTTCATTTATAGTAGCTACACTTTTTATGTAGTGTAAAATTAACTACTTCTACCACTTTTTACCACTTTTTACCACAAAAAAGTTTTCAACACACATTTCTTACCACTTTAACCCACTTTTCAATATCGCTAAGGCATTTTCAGTGGTGGTAAAAAAACAAAGCGGTCCCGACTTTTACATCGGGACCGCTTATACACAAGGAGTTAACCTTTAATTATTTCTGAATAGCCGCTACACCTGGCAACTCTTTACCTTCCATATATTCTAGTAAAGCCCCACCACCGGTTGACACGTAACTCACCTCATCTTCTAAGCCAAATTTGGCAATTGCCGCAGCCGAATCGCCGCCACCAATTAACGAGAAAGCACCATTTTTAGTCGCTTCTACTACCGCATCTGCAACAGCCTTAGTACCTTGCTGGAAGTTTTCCATTTCAAAAACCCCCATTGGGCCGTTCCAAAGCAAGGTCTTTGAATTCTTGATGATATCGCCAAATAACTCTACAGTCTTAGAGCCAATATCCAAGCCCATCCAATCGGCAGGAATTTGACCACTATCTACTTGATCTTTATTTGCATTGTTATCAAATTTATCGGCAATTACCGTATCTACAGGCAACACCAAGTTTACACCCTTAGCTTTTGCCTTCTCCAATAGTTCTAAACAAAGCGCCATTCTATCAGCTTCCAATAAAGAAGTACCAATTTCACCACCTTGCGCTTTTGCGAAAGTATACGCCATACCGCCACCGATAATCAAGTTATCCACCTTCTCTAATAGGCTTTCGATCAACAAGATTTTATCAGACACTTTAGCGCCACCCATAATTGCAGTAAATGGTTTTTCAGCGTCATTGATTATTTTCTCTGCATTTTTAACCTCTTCTGCCATTAAGTATCCGAAGTATTTTGCCTCAGGAAAGAATTGTGCTATAATAGTAGTAGAAGCATGTGCTCTGTGAGCTGTACCAAAGGCATCATTTACATACACATCTGCCAATTTGGATAGCTTCTCTGCAAAAGCTACATCACCTTTTTCTTCTTCCTTATAAAAACGAAGGTTCTCTAGCAACAATACTTCACCAGGAAACAAGTTTTTTGCCTTATTTACTGCATCTTCACCTATACAGTCATCGGCAAACTTTACCGGAAGATCTAGCATACGAGATAAATCTCCCAGAATATGCTTTAGCGAATATTTATCTGCTGGGCCTTCTTTTGGTCTACCCAAATGCGACATTAAAATTACCGCACCTCCATCTTTCAATATTTTCTGAATGGTCGGTAAAGCTGCCCTCATTCGTTTATCATCGGTAATGTTAAAATCGGCATCTAAAGGAACATTGAAATCTACCCTTACGATAGCTTTCTTATCCTTAAAATTGAATTGGTCTACTGTCTTCATTTTATCTATATTTTTGTTTTTCTATCCCGACATGAAATCGGAAAAGTTCTATATTAGGTTTAAAATCATTATATAATGTGGGCCTACGCCTGCAATCTCAAACTCATCGGAAACAATTTCGAAGCCCTGCTTCTTATAAAAATCAACCGCAGAGGTACGGGCGTTGCACCAAATATACTCAGCTTTTGCCGTTTTTATATAATCTGTGGCATATTTTAGTAAAGCAGCGCCATAACCCTTCCCAAAAAAGGGGGTATCAGTAGCCATCCCACGAAGCTGATAGCCTCGAGTTGCTTTTCCTTCTATTTCTTTTGGAAAAAACGTTGCAACGGTAGCAAATTCGGTTTCATCCACATAATAGGCGAGATGAAAAACACCTTCTACATGATCAGTTGGAAAAATACATTCATTTACGTCTGCACCATCTCTAAGCATTTTACTTCTTAATGGCAGCACTAATTCTAAAGGAACAAATTTTATCATATTAAAGTTTATTGGTTCATCAGCTCATTAGTTCACTATTTATCGCCGACAACTTCTTACATATTTGATGGTAATTGAAGGCTACCTACTGGTTATTAAATTTCTGTATTTTCTCTACCACATCGGCCAAGCGATTGGAATACCCCGACTCGTTATCGTACCATCCTACCACTTTAACCAAATCACCAACGATAGAGGTAAGTTGTGCATCGAACACACAAGAATAAGGATTATTGATTATATCAACAGAAACAATCGGATCTTCCGTATACTGCACAATTCCATTTAATTCACCGGCAGCAGCAGTTTTAAAAGCCTCATTAATTTGGGCTATGGTAGTTTTATTTTTAAGGATACAGGTAAAGTCGGTTAAGGAACCGTTCAATACAGGCACCCTAATACCAGCACCGCCTAACTTACCTTCTAAGTGAGGGAAGATATGAGTAATGGCTTTAGCCGCTCCCGTTGAGGTAGGAATGATAGACGAAGATGCTGCCCTTGCCCTACGCAGATCTTGGTGAGGAGAGTCATGCAGGTTTTGGTCACCGGTCATAGAATGCACAGTAGTGATGTATCCATCTTCAATACCCCAATTATCGTCTAATATTTTTACCATGGGCGCTACATTATTAGTCGTACATGAGGCGTTCGACAAAATCGAGGAAGTGAAATCCACTTCGACATCATTTACACCCATTACCACCATTGGCACGTCTTTATCTGGGGCTGGAGCCGAGATCAACACTTGTTTTGCACCTGCTGTTAGATGTTTTTCAGCCCCCACTTTATTCGCAAATTTACCGGTAGCCTCTATCACTAGATCTATGTCCAATTTTGTCCAAGGTAGATTTTCTGGATTAGCATCAGACAAAATCTGGATTTTCTTGCCATCTATGATTAGCAATTGGCCGTCGTAAGCTACTGTTCCAGGGTAACCACCGTGAACAGAATCATATTTGAAGAGATGGGCTAATGTGGATGGGGTTGTTAGATCGTTGATCGCTATGATTTCAAAATTTCTTTGAAGAGCAGTACGCAGGAACATTCTTCCTATCCTTCCAAAACCATTAATGGCTAGTCTCATTATTTAATTATTGTTTTTAGCAGCGAGGCACCTTTATGATTTGCTATTAACTTAATGCGCAAATCATCAAAAAACATTCGCTATTTCTTTGGTGTGATTTCACACAAAGCTAGCCAATATCTACAGAAAGAGAATCTAAATTTTAAATAAAGAAGAAACTATGACACCTTTAGCGTATCCTTCAAGAAAACATCTTTGACGGTATAGCCCTTAGCCTTCTTCCGCCCTTTCATATAAGTTAAAAAGGTATTGAAGATTACACACATAGCTATCTGCAAGAATATAAGTACAAAGTTGCCCAAATAACTTAACAGCAAGGTAACCATAATCATTGCCAGGTTAAAAGTGATGGTAACCAATAAGATCTGTTTTGCATTAAGGCCAATACGCAATAAGCGATGATGAATATGATTTCTGTCTCCTTTGAAAGGGGATTTTCTATTGATTATACGGATAAAAAAGATACGAAGAGAATCAAATACGGGAACGATTAGTACCGCTACAGCAATTGCCGGCGCAGAACTAAAAAATGCTCCAGGAGCAGCCCCAACCTTATTGACCTCGATAAATTTAATAGCCAGCACCGCAGAAACCAAGCCGATGATCAAAGAACCTGTATCGCCCATGAATATTTTTGCAGGTGGGTAGTTAAAAACTAGGAATCCCAATATAGCCCCCAACATCGCAAATGCAATAAATGCATAAGCCACATCATTACCTAAAGCAAAAAATATCCCGAAACACAAACTGACAATGCCCCCTATCGTTCCTGCCAAACCATCTACGCCATCAATTAAATTAAATGCATTATTTATAAAAATAATTAAAGCAATGGAAAAGACAGCGCCTACTATTGGGTGCACATCCCAAATATTGAATACCCCATATAAGCTTGAGAGTTTAAAATCTCCAAGCCCTACCAAAATAAAGGCAACAACGATCTGTAAAGCCAATTTAGTTCCAGGACTAACCCCATAAATATCATCCTTAATTCCTAAAGCAAACAACAAAATACTGGATGCTATCAGAAAATTGGCTTCTTGATAATGAACTGTGGTGGCAAAAAGCAATACGGTAATCGTAAAACCACAAAAAAGACCGATCCCCCCTAGCCTAGAGATGTTTTCCTTATGTTCTTTTCGATAGAGGTCTACAGAATCAAACAACTTATGCTTATTTGCCGCGTGTATAATTGAAGGTATAGCAAATCGCACCAACAAAAATGCTAGGCTAACAATAGAAATATAGAACACCATGGGATGTTCGGCAAATAGTTGTTTGGGCATGTCTTTCTATTAAATGATTGACAGTCAAATTTATGAATTATTTAAACAACATAGTTGTATTATTTCAAAAAAAACAAAAACAGAACAGGTAACACATACCCATTTACAGGTATTTTGATATGCAATATCGCTTTTTTTTTTGCATTACAATTCACTTCATCTACTATTTTCCTTTTATAAAAACTAACGTTTTAAAATCAGAGCCTTAGAAAAACTGTTTTATTTTTCTAACTTTCTTCAGAAAAAGAGCAACCATAGGCAAAGGGACTTTATTTCCTTTGAGTGCCTTATAATCATTCAGCATTGCTGCATAGCGATTTTTAGTAGATTGGTTGCTCATGCCTCCATTACGCATACTCACCATCAACTTAGGCAAATAGGCTGTAGAAATTCTATGCTGATATAAGTATCGAAGCATTAATTCATAATCGGCAGCAGAACCATAATCCAATTTATAGGCCCCAAATTTATTAAAAATTGCAGCCTTGACATAGAGTGTAGGGTGTGCTGGCATCCAGCCGAAGGCCAAATCTCTGGGTTTAGATGGAGCTGAGCGCCACTTTCGCTGTATTTTAGCAGTATCTTCCTGTGCCACATAGTTTAAATCTCCATAGAGGGCATCTACATGTTGCCTTAAAAAAACAGCGGCTACCTCGGAAATCACATTCACGTCCGCCAACATATCGTCGGCATTTAAAATCCCAATTACCTCACCCGTAGCCAATGCAATACCTTTATTTAAGGCGTCATACATTCCCCGATCTGGTTCAGAAATAAGCACTGCAAGTCGATCCTTATATTTCTTTGCTATTTCGTAAGTACCGTCTGTAGAATTTCCATCGACTACGATATACTCTATATCAGGATAATTTTGACCTAATACCGATTCTATACAATCTTGAAGATGTTTCTCGGCATTATAAACGACGGTAATAAGGGTTATTTTCAAAACTCAGGTTTCTTATGCGTCAAAAATACGATCATAAATGGCTTAGCAAAAATTTAAATGGATTTTACATCTAATGAAGTTTGGATTTAACTTAGCCACAGATACACAGATTTGCTCTCTGATAGTCAATGCATCCCAATGTCATTAAGGGGAAATTTAAAAACAGCAGATGATCTTGAACTTTCATATGAACAATCTGCAGCCATCCATAGCTCCTTATGGCAACAACATTTATTTTTTAACCTTCTAACGACTTTGCTTTAGGTAGGACTGGAGAAACGTCCATACCTAGTTCATACTTGCATCATTTCGGCTTCACCTTTTGTTCGTCTCGGCTTCGGGAAAAACACGAGCATTTCCCGAAGCTTTCCCGAACAAGAGCAATCTTTTCTTGTTAAATTCTCCTTTGGCTTAACTAGCAATATAGATTGCTTCACTCCAAGGCAAATCCACCGCTTCAGTTCGCAATGACGAAAATGATTAACTTAAGGACATTAGGTGCAAACCTTATAGATCAATTGAAAATCAACAAAACTTAAATCTCCAAACTAGTAGCACTACCAAACAGCTTGAACAGGAACACACCAACAGATCTCTCTTCGTTGCACATCATCGAAATGATATAGAATGGACGGCCAGGTGCAAACACAATGTCATTAAGTTAAGGCAATAATAAGATCTATTTCGTTATTGCGAGGGAAGCGTAGCGACGAAACAATCTTTTCTTGGTAAATTCTCCTTTGGCTTAACCAGCAATATAGATTGCTTCACTCCAAGGCAAATCCACCGCTTCAGTTCGCAATGACGAAAATATTTAACTTAAGGACATTGGATTGGTTTTAAAGTTGGTCTTCGACAAGCTCAGACTGACACAAAGCTTCTTAAGTTAATTACATTGGATTGGCGCTCAATGTCATTAAATTAAGGCTCTAGCTCTGGAGCATCCCGGTTCATGTCGAGTCACCTTGAACTTGCCGAAGTACGATAAAGCAACAATATTCCAAATATCTGCCTAATTTTCATGTACCATTCATGTGTCATTCTTGTGTGTTTTATGTGTCATTCTTGTGTGATTCATGTACCGTTCTTGTGTCATCCTTGTGCCGACCCTGTGTGTAGGCGGTGTGTAGCCAGTACCAAAGCATGAGCGAATCACCAAACTATTATTACATACAAAAAAACAGCTAAACCACAATACCTAAAACTATGGGTTTTAAAAATTAAGTACTTCTGTTTTTTAAATTTTATCACTTGACTAATCATAAAAAGTTGTAATTTGCACCTTCATTCAAACTGATGAACTACAACAAATTATCGTTATTAGTACTTATTTTTACTGGGTTTGCCACCATGCTTTTAAGCTCCTGTTCTTTTCGGAATAGACAGGCATTACTCAAAACACCTTATGATGCCGATACCGTAAAAACCGTTAGGGTAATTAATAGCACGCCAGAAAGCGAGGGGTATTACAACCTTATTAGGCCAGAAGACGAACTTGCGATTAGGAATGTACAAGATATGAGGTTGATTGTTAGAGAAGCACAATCTAATACTATCAATCAACAACAAACCTATACCACTTTTAAAGTAAATGCTACTGGCGAGGTAGTTCTGCCCAAAATCGGCACCATTAAAATAGCTGGTTTAAACCGTACACAAGCTGCCGAGGTCATCCAAAAAGCTTACGAAACCAAAGAACTTAATGCACCGTTAATTGACGTACGCATTGCCAATGCATATATCGTTTTATTGGGCGAAGTAGGTAAGCAGGGGAAATATGTTATAGATAGAGAAGACTACGAACTGATCGATTTATTAGCAGATGCTGGAGGGGTAAATATCAATGCTAATAGAAAAATGGTCCGCATATTTAGAGGCGATAGAGCAAATCCAGAAATTATTATGGTGAATTTAAATGATTATAGTTTCATTAAAAACCCTAAACTGAAATTGCGTGCCAAAGATATTGTATATGTAGAACCTAGGCGCATTGCTTCAAGTAGCCAAAATTTTCAAGCCTACTCTACCTTTATACAAGTTGGCTTAGTGGCCGTAAACACCTTATTACTTATTTACAATCTCGCCAAATAGATGGAACAACAAGTCAACGGAAACGCAAATGTGCAGCAAGATATAGACTATGTTAAAATCGTAAAGATTGTACTTAGTAGATGGTATTGGGTTGCAAGTTCAGTAATCATTGCGTTAATTATTGCATACATCTATCTTTGGTATACACCGGAAACCTACAGTACCAGCGCTTCTTTAAAGTTTGAAGAAAAACGATCGGAAATATCCGAACTCCTTAATGTAAGGAATGTTTACGATCGTACCAATAAAATGCAGTCGGAGCAATTTGTAATCCGCTCTAGGGAGGTACTGCTTAATGCAGTCAGTAGTATAGACTATCATATCTCATTTTATCTTAAAGGTAGGGTTAGAACTAGCGACATTTATCCTCAAAAACCCTTACAGATTTCCATTATAGAGCAAGATAGCACTAGCTTTAGCAGGGCATTATTTGAATATGAACCTATTGATTCAAAATCGTTCAAGTTAACTTACCAAGAGAATGGGCGAGATATCAGTAAAAACTACAGCAATCAACAAATCATTTCTGTACCGGGTATTAAATTTAAAATTACTAATAACACTTTTTCTGATAACAACTCTATTTACTGTTTTAAGTTTAATTCGCGGTCCAGTTTTTTAGCTCGGATTGCAAATGGCCTGAACATGAGTGAAACAAAGGGAACCAACATCCTTAGTTTATCACAAACCGATGGTAATCCTTATTTTGCTACCGATGTATTAAATGCTATACTAAGATCTTATGTGAGTTACGACCGTGAGCAGAAAACGATCTCTGCCACGCAGACCATCAAGTTCATTGACACTTTACAACAAAACATGTCAAAGGTGGTTAAAACATCTGGTTCTGAACTAGAGCGGTTTAAAGTAACAAACAAGGTTTTAGATATTTCAACTGCTGGTCAAGATGTAATGAAAAAACTTACAGACTTAGAGACAGAGAAAAACACACTTCACCTCCAAGGCATCTTCATCAATCAATTGGAAAAGGAAATTGTCAACAATAAGAACCTTAATGCCATCAATTATAACCTACAGGGTATTACTGATCCTATGTTGGCCGGTCTACTTACCCAGTATAACACCTTATTATTACAACGTGAAGAAGCACTAGTTCAGTTTAAAGCAAGTTCAGACAAAGTTCAGCAGATAGACAAGCAAATTTTAGATATCAAATCGGCTTTTGTGAGCAATGCGAATAGCCAGAGACAAAAAAACCAAAAAACCGTTGCTTTCCTAGATCAACAAATTGGAAGCATCAAACAAACCTTTAACACCATCCCAAAAGCAGAGCGTGACCTAATTAATTTGCAGTCAAGTTTCGAAATTAATCAAAAGGTTTACAGCTATCTTTCAGAAAAAAAATTAGAGGCGCAGATTAGTAAAGCTGCCATTACAGCGGGAGCCACCATTGTAGATTTTGCTTTATATAACACCAATGCCATTGCTCCCATACACAAGAAGACTTATACTAGTGCCTTCATTATAGGTTTGATTGCTGGCGTGGGCCTCATCTTTTTGGTGAGAATGCTCAACCCATTTATCTATGATAAAGAGACCATTGAAAGCCTAAGTACTATTCCGATTATTGGTGTGATTAGAAAGTACCAAGATGCAATAGACGAAGACAACCGTCAGATTTTATCTATTAAAAATCCAAAGTCTTTATTTGCAGAATCGGTAAGATCGGTAAGAACCAATTTGAGCTTCTTGGCGTCTGATAAAGCGAGTAAGATTGTTTGTATTACTTCAGAAATCTCTGGTGAAGGGAAATCTTTTACCACGGTAAACCTAGCTAGTACGCTGAGTTTAATCGATAAAAAAGTAATTGTAATTGCGGCCGATCTGCGACGCTCTAAGTTACAACACACGTTTAAAGTAAGTAATTTAAAAGGTTTAAGTTCTTACCTTTCTAATCAGGCTGAACTTTCAGAAATCATGTTTAGTACTGAAGTAGAAAACTTGACTTTCATTCCAGCGGGTCCAGTACCTCCAAATCCATCAGAGCTATTGTATTCTGACAAGATGAAAAACCTTTTGGAAGATCTCACCAAATCGTATGATTTTGTGATTGTGGATTCGGCTCCCGTTGGCCTAGTTTCTGATGCTATTCCATTGATCAGAATGGCTGATGTTAACTTATTTGTCATTCGTTCGGGCGTTTCTCGTTACCAGGCAGCTTCTGTACCCGAGCGTCTTTCTAAAGAATTCAATCTATCTAATATTGCCATTATATTAAACGCTTTTGATAATGATATCCTGCATAGCAGGTATTATACTACCAATTATACGGGCAGCTATTACGCTAACTATTATTATTATTCCGATTATTCTAATACGGGATATGGCAGTGGTTACTATACTGATGAGCCGAATAAGAAATGGTGGGAATTTTGGAAAAGGAAATAGAAGATGATTGATAGTTTGTATAGATGGTATCCGGTGTACACGAATTCTAGGGCAGAGAAAAAGGCATATCAAGAGCTACAAAGAAAGCACATTGAATGTTATCTTCCATTAAAAAAGGAATGGAAACAATGGAGCGATCGAAAAAAGCTAGTAGAAGAGCCATTATTCAAATCCTACATTTTTGTACGTATCTCAAATAAAGAACACGCAGAAATTTTAATGACACAAGGCATCAGCCGCTTTCTCTATTTTTCGGGAAAAGTAGCTGTCATGCCCGATCAACAGATGGAAGACCTAAAGCTATTGATGGCTTCGGGCGAAGAGTTAGAGCTCATTGATCATGAAATCCAACCAGGCGAAAAAGTATTGATCAATGCCGGTCCATTTAAGGGAATGATTGCCGAATTGGTTTCTTTAAAAAATAAAAAGAGCCTAGTTTTAAAATTAGAAAACTTAGGTTACGCAATAGAAGTAAAGACTTCAATGGCCTACGTAAAGCCGTTGAAGTAGCAAATATTAAATTTTGAATGAGTGAATAAGTGAATGGCTAAACCTCTGCCGCTCTTTTATCAAATTTATCATTCAAAATTTAATCATTTAAAATTGTACCCCGTAAGTACCAAAATGGGACTGAAAGGGCGAAGCTGTGTTAAGGGTAGAGAGTCTAACGTTGAAAGTAGAAGGTAAAATTACAAGGTATTAAATGTGCAGGATAGCTGGAATAATTAGTAGCCGACTAAAAAAAGAAGAATTTGAAACGGGTTTACAACGCATGTGTAATTCTATGCACAAAGGTGGTCCAGATGGAGAGGGTTATCAAATTCTTCCTGATTTTAATTTAGCTTTCGGCCATAGGCGTCTTTCACTTATTGATTTAACGGAGAATGGCAAGCAACCTATGTCTTATCATGAGCAGTTATGGATCACTTTTAATGGCGAAATCTATAACTATCAGGAACTAAAAGCTGATTTACTTCAAAAAGGACATACTTTTCAAAATCAAACTGACACTGAAGTAATATTAGCCGGTTATCAAGAGTTTGGCACCTCTTTTTTCAAGCTGTTGAAAGGTATGTTTGCCTTTGCTCTTCTAGACAGGAAAGCAAAGCAAACTTTTTTAGTGAGAGATGGACTGGGCATTAAGCCTTTATATTATCATACCAAAGGCAATGAACTCTATTTCGCATCAGAAGTGAAAGCCTTCAAAGCCCTTGATGAATACTGGAATGAAAACATAGATTGGCCAATCTATTTTCTTTCTTTTGGCTTTATACCGGAACCTTACACTACGTTAGAAGGTGTATATAATTTACCAAAAGGGCATTTCCTTACTTGGGATCATTCGAAACAGCAAAGTAAAATCCAGAAATTTATAGATGACTATCCGCTAACAGCAACGAAAGATCAACTGGGTGCTGAACAAGAAATCAAAAATCTTTTAGACAAAGCTGTTAAAAGACATCTCATTGCTGATGCACCTATTGGTGTATTTCTTAGTGGAGGGATTGACAGTAGCTTACTTAGTTTGATTGCCAATGAACAAAAAGATCAAGTTATTAATACGGTAAGCATCAATTTTAATGAGCCTGAATATTCTGAGCAGCTTTATCAAGAAATCGTTGCCAAAAAAATCAATAGCAAACACGTTAGTTATACCGTTACGGCAAAAGACTTTGAAGAAAGCATTGATCAGATTTTTGAGGATATGGATCAACCTTCCAATGATGGAATCAACTCTTGGTTTGTAAATAAAGTAGCGAAAGAAAATGGCTTAAAAGCGGTGTTATCTGGTATAGGAGCTGATGAGGTTTTTGGCGGCTACCCTTCCTTTAAAAGACATCAGCTGATTAAAAAATTAAAGCGTCTGCCTCGCTTTGTACTAAAGCTGGCTAAACATCTACCCAACGATAAATTAAAGCGCATCAGTTTTCTAACTTATGCCAATCCGATAGGAGAATATTTGTTTTTGAGAGGTTTTTATACACCAAACGTAGTTGCTAAACTATTAAATACTACGGAACAACAGATAGAGCAGCTGCTAACTAAATATCCTCTCGATAAAGAGGTTGAAAAGTTGAATGCTGAGGATAGAATTTCCTGGTTTGAAACCAATATCTATATGCAAAATCAATTGCTAAAAGATACGGACTACATGAGCATGGCACATGGCGTAGAAGTACGAGTTCCTTTTTTAGATCAAGACGTCATTGCTAGCGCACTTAAACTTCCAACAAATAAGCGTTTTAATCCTAACCAACCTAAATCGTTATTGATTAAAGCTTATCAAGTACTACTACCTGAAGCAATATGGAATAGACCAAAAAAAGGTTTCACCTTTCCATTTCAACAATGGTTTAAATGCTATATCCCAATGCAGGACAAAGCTCATTATCAAAACAATACTGAAGCGCTTCATTTATTAGAGAAGTTTAAAGAAAACAAATTACACTGGTCAAAATTATTTGCCATTTATCAGGTATTTTATCGTGCCAAAAAAGCGTAACCCTATTCTTTTTTTAAATCTTTATGCTTTCAGTTTAACTGGCGGTGTAGAAAAAGTAAGCAGAAAGTTTCTTTACGCTATTGGCAAACTATTTACAAAACAACCTTGTTTAGGCTATTCACTATACGATAAAACAGAGGATATAGACATTAGATTTGTTTCAAAGGAACACTATAAAGCATTTAATGGTGCTAAAATAGCTTTTATGTGGTCCAGTTTTTTTAAAGGCCTGAGTAGTGATACCGTGATTTTGTCGCATATTAATTTACTACCTATAGCAAAGTTGATTTCTATATTTAAGCCAAAACAAAAAATCATTCTATTTGCGCACGGCATAGAAGTATGGGATAAACTACCAAACTGGAAAAAAACATTTCTTCAAAATAAAGTGCAAATTTGGGCTGTTAGTAATTTTACTAGAAATAAAATGCTAGCACAGCATCAGATAGCTCCACAAAAAATTCAGGTATTGAATAATTGCCTATCCCCTTTCCTAAACCTTCCAAAAGTTTTTGAAAAGCCAAAATACTTAGTTGAAAAATATAAGCTAGCTGAAAACACCCCTATATTGTTTACCTTAAATAGGCTTTCCTCATCTGAGAAATACAAAGGTTATGATACCGTAATTTCTGCTTTAGGTAAGCTTAAAAAAACAAAACAGCGTTTTACTTATCTGTTGGCTGGCAAAGCCGATGATTCGGAAAGACAAAGGATTGAGCAATTAATCACAGCAAATGATTTAAATGAAGAAGTGAAATTGATTGGCTTTCTCCCAGAAGAGGAATTGATTGAGCACTTTTTACTATCGGATATCTTCATCATGCCAAGTAAAGGTGAAGGTTTTGGTATTGTATTTATTGAAGCCGCAGCTTGTGGTTGCCAAGTAATCGGAGGCAATAAAGATGGTAGTACCGATGCGTTATTAAACGGCAAACTTGGCCAGATGGTTAGTCCTGATAGTCAAGAAGAAATCATTGAAGCTGTTAAAAATGCTATAGCTAATCAAATTTCGCACCAACCAAAAATCCAACAGCAATTGACTTTGGAGCATTTTGGATTTGAGCAATATATAGATAAGGTTAACTGTTTAATCGAAGAATCGTTTAACTGACAACCTAATTCCTAAAACCTGATCCCTTAAAATGAATAATCAACAAACACACGATTGGAGCATAGAACCTCAAAACTCCTTATTGGATCTTAAATTAAAAGACACTTGGGCCTATAGAGATTTACTCTGGCTTTTAGTTAGGAGAGATTTCGTATCTTTCTATAAACAGACCATTTTAGGCCCGCTTTGGTTTTTTATACAGCCTTTGCTTACCACGCTGATTTTCACTTTCGTGTTCGGGAATTTGGCAGGCATTAGCACCGACGGTTTACCACAACCCCTATTTTACATGGCAGGTATTACAGCATGGAATTATTTTGCCGATTGTCTCACCAAAACCTCTACCGTATTTAAGGATAATGCCAATATTTTCGGGAAAGTTTACTTTCCTCGTTTAATTATGCCCTTAAGTATTGTAGTGAGTAATTTAGTAAGATTTGGTGTTCAGTTCCTATTATTTCTAATCGTAGTAGCTTACTATTACTTTATTGCTAAAGCAGATTTCGGTATTACTTGGGCTATCAGCCTATTCCCTATTGTTGTAATTTTAATGGCCTTATTAGGTTTGGGCACAGGTATGCTCATCTCGGCCATGACGACCAAGTACAGAGATCTGGCCTTCTTAGTTACTTTTGGCGTACAATTACTGATGTATGCTACTACAGTAATCTATCCATTAAGTACCGCAATTGAAAATTACCCATCCTACTCGTGGATCATTGAATACAACCCTATGACTCCATTGATAGAAACTTTCAGGTATGGTTTTTTGGGCAACGGCACTTTTAGCTGGGGCGCATTAGGCTATACTACAGGTGTTACCTTAGCTATTCTGATAGTAGGTATTGTGGTGTTTAACAAGGTAGAGAAGAATTTTGTAGATACGGTTTAATGCTTTTATCTATTATCACTATAAATTTAAATAACGATAGGGGCTTGGCGCAAACTATGGCCAGTGTAGCCGTTCAACAAAATGCCGAGATAGACTATATCATTATTGATGGCGCCTCCATAGATCAAAGTATTGCGATCATAGCACAATACCAACATGCTGTAGCTTTTTTCGCCTCTGAAAAAGACAGCGGAATTTATGAAGCCATGAACAAGGGGATTAAAGCGGCGAAGGGGGATTATGTGCTTTTTTTAAATAGTGGCGACACCTTAACTCAAAATAACACTATTGCTAGGTTACAACAAGAAGTAGCCAAAATAAAGGCAGATATTTATTATACTGATATTTCTCTGATTGATGAAGGAGCTCAACGGGCTAGGCTGTTAAAATATCCTTCAACGATTAATGTAAATTATTTTATTAATCGAAATATATCTCACCAAGCGGCCATCATTTCTAAAACTTTATTTCAAGAGATAGGCTATTACAACGAGGACTATCGCATCGTATCAGATTGGGCTTTTTTCCTTAAAGCTGCCAAACATGGCTATTCATTCAAATATATAGATGATTTAGTGTTAAGCAATTACATCTTACATGGATTTTCCAGTGATTATCGCTTAGGCATCAATGAACGTTTATCAATTATACAATCAACTTATCCAGAGTATTTGGAAGTACATTTACAAGACTCCCAAAAAAAATCATTATTCGATAGGGCTTGGCAAAAATGTCTCCGTATATATGCAAAATACCATCCCTTAGCTGTTGTAAAGCAAAGACGGACGTTTAATCATTACCAGTTGCAACGTAATTACGATTTAGGTGAAATTTAAAATAAGCTCATTTACACATTTTTTGGACGATCTATCTCAAAAAATAGCTGATCATTTTTTATCAACCACACGAAATTAAAGTATAAGTTAAATGTCTGCGCCTTTCATTAGCATTATTATACCTACTTTTAATCGAGCTCAACTTATCGGTCAAACTATAGAATCGGTTAAGCAGCAAGACTTATCGGATTTTGAATGCTTGATTGTAGATGATTATTCTACTGATGATACCGCTGAACTGATTAGGCATATAACACTTTCTGACAATAGATTTATATACTTAAAAAACCAAAGAACCAAAGGAGCGCCAGGAGCTAGAAATACAGGTTTAAAAGTAGCAAAAGGTGAATATCTTACTTTCTTAGATAGCGACGATATAATGTTGCCACAAGCTTTAAGCAACAGAATAAAAGCTTTTACCAGTAACCCAAAACTCGACTTAGTAATTGCCAACCAGGCGCAGTACAAAAACGGAAAGGCCACATTTTTATTTAATGTACCCAATGCCTTACCTCCGCTGGTACGCTTTTACCGTCTTTATCCCTATATCGATATTCCCTGGAGTACCTGTAATACCTTAATAAAAAAATCATTTCTAGAAGAAAACAATCTTATCTGGCAAGAAGATTTAGAAAGATTTCAAGACATACAGTTTAACCTGAGTATGCTATTGGCACAAGCCAAATATAAATGGCTTAATACACCAGTAGATAGTTATTGGGTATTTAGAAACGAGGAAATATCTATCGGTAAAAACCAAAGCAACTATGCTAAAAACCTTATCGACATTAACAACTTTTATCTTGATAAACTAACACTTGTTAAACAACATTTTGGCTTGCATCATCAATTAATTATCAAAATTATCAAAGCATTTTGTTGTTATTCGCTTTTTTATATACAGGACAAACAACAAGCTAAAATTTTTGGAAAATACTTAAGTACATTACCATTATTTAACATGCTAGACAAGCAGTTACTATTAAGTTATCATCAGCAAAACAGTTTGTTTGTTAAAAAAGCAATTAGATTAAATTTTAAGCTAAAACTACATCAGGCACTTACTAAAGGCTCTTTTCTAAATACGCCTTTAACAGAACTACAAAATAAAAACTCCCTTAATTTCTCTTAATTATTAGACTACTACTACATAATGTCTAACATTGCCATAAAAGCCGAAAACCTATCTAAAGCCTATCAACTGGGTGAAATAGGCACGGGTACGATTAGTCGTGATCTAGAGCGTTGGTATGCGCAACTGCGAGGCAAGGAAGATCCTTTCTTGCGTATTGGCGAAATCAATGACCGAATTAGTGAAGGCAATTCTAATGTAGTTTGGAGCTTGAAAGATATCAATTTTGAAATTGAACAGGGTGATGCCGTTGGTATTATAGGCCGTAATGGTGCTGGGAAAAGCACTTTATTGAAAGTACTAAGTCGTGTAACCTCTCCTACTACTGGACGGATTACTGGAAAGGGCCGTATCGCTTCATTACTAGAAGTAGGCACCGGTTTCCATCCCGAGCTCAGTGGTCGAGAAAACATTTACCTTAACGGTGCGATCTTGGGCATGCGCAAAAAGGAAATTGCTCGTAAGTTTGATGAAATTGTTGACTTTGCCGGAGTAGAACGCTATATCGACACTCCTGTAAAACGCTACTCATCTGGCATGTACGTACGTTTAGCTTTTGCTGTAGCGGCTCATTTGGAAAGTGAAATTTTAATTGTTGACGAAGTACTCGCCGTAGGCGACGCTGAATTTCAGAAGAAGTGCTTAGGCAAAATGGGGGAAGTAAGTAAGGGAGAGGGAAGAACGGTGCTATTTGTAAGTCATAATATGGCAAGCATGGAAGAATTATGCGACAAAGGAATTTTATTGAAAAATGGATCTATAGAATTTAATGGTACATCCACAGCGTGTATTCAAACTTACCTAATGGGGGAGCAGCAAAGTGCCAATATAGACCTATCTTCTATAAAAAGACGAAAAAACATTCATTTTGAGTTTACTAATATCAAATTTAAAAATGTTAATGGAACTTATAAAAATGAATTTGAGGTCGGCGAAGACCTAACTATTGAAATATCTTTTAATTCTACTCTCCATTTTCAGGAGGCTTTAATGTCGAGGATAGATGTTGGTATAAATGACATCAATAATCACCGTGTAACTTGGTTAAGCACTTCCATTTATTGTAAGAAAATAAGTAATCAACAAATGGTATCATTTCTTATCAAGAACTTTAATATCAATGCTGGCATTTATAATATCAACTTATTCTGCGAAGCTGATTTTGGGATCTTAGATTGGCTAAAAAATGTTTCTAAATTAACATTTACGGTGTCTGATTACTATAAGACAGGCACTAAGCACCAACAAAATCAAGGTTATTTCCTAACTAATTACATAGTAAAATAACGCTAATCAATTTCAGAAGTCCCAAAAGAAAATTTATATGATTAAAAAGATAAAAAATTTCCCAAGCTATTTAAAAACAATAAAAGATGATTTACTGCACCATATTCCCAATACAAGAAAAAATTCTGAAGAATTGGTATGGGCGCAAATTTTCAACAATACCATTGCTGAGTCCTCTTGGTTACTAAATAAGTCCCTTAGTCCTGGAAGGTGGGCTGTAGGCTATCCTGGCTTATACATATTATATAGAATTTATAACGATATCAAGCCAAAGCAAATATTAGAATTTGGCTTAGGCGAAAGCAGTAAACTTCTTATACAGTACCATAAAGCATTTGACAGCAAAATCACCATTGTTGAGCATAATCAAGAGTGGATTAATTTTTTTTCAATAGCAAATTATAACGTTAGTAGTTTTACAAAGGTGTTACCTCTAACAGAAAAAAAAATACAGGGTAAGCAAACACGTACTTATGCAAATCTGGAAACTATCTACCAAAAGCAACACTATGACGTTATTGTTATAGATGGTCCCTACGGATCTATCTCTTTTTCTAGATCACAAATCATCGACCTCGTAGAAAATGATTGCCTAAAAGAGGAATTTATTATCGTGATGGATGATTACGATAGAAAAGGTGAAATAGAGACCATGGACAAAGTAGAAGATTTACTCAGAAAAAAAGGTATTGAATTCAAAACTGGCATATATGAAGGCCAAAAAAAGACATACATACTTTGCACACAAGCATATCAATATCTTTGTCAACTTTAATTAAATATGTCTAACATTATAATAAAAGCCGAAAATCTTTCCAAAGCCTACCAATTAGGAGAAATAGGCACTGGCACACTTAGCCGAGATCTAGAGCGTTGGGTTGCTCGTATGCGAGGTAAAGAAGATCCATTTCTGCGCATTGGCGAAACCAACGACCGTACTGCAAAGGGCTCATCAGATATCGTATGGTCTTTAAAAGATATCAATTTTGAAATTGAACAGGGTGATGCAGTTGGCATCATTGGCAGAAACGGCGCTGGAAAAAGTACTTTGTTAAAGGTCTTGAGTCGTGTTACCTCTCCTACTACGGGGCGTATTACAGGTAAAGGTCGTATCGCTTCTCTATTAGAAGTAGGTACCGGTTTTCACCCAGAGTTAACTGGTCGTGAAAATATTTATTTGAACGGTGCCATTTTAGGCATGCGCAAAAAGGAAATTACCCGCAAGTTTGATGAAATTGTAGATTTTGCTGGCGTAGAACGTTATATAGACACACCTGTAAAACGTTATTCTTCCGGCATGTATGTTCGTTTAGCTTTCGCCGTAGCCGCTCATCTAGAAAGTGAAATTTTAATTATAGATGAAGTATTAGCTGTAGGGGATGCTGAATTTCAAAACAAGTGTCTAGGTAAAATGGGCGATGTAAGTAAAGGAGAAGGTAGAACTGTGCTTTTTGTAAGCCATAATATGGGCAGTATTAAGACGTTATGTAATACTGGTTTATTAATGGAAAAAGGAAGTTTGGATTTTTACGGGTCTGTTGAAGACACACTCAATAGATATATTTTGAAAGGTAATAAACCAAGCAAATATATTGCACCTAAAAATGCTTTATCAAAGACTATTTTTATTAACGAATTCAGTGTGCTCAATAAAAAAAATATTGAAGCACAAGATTTTTTATTTGAAGAAAATATTTTTCTAAATCTCAAACTAAAGGTCAATACCATCGAAAGTAGTGCTTTAATGTCTGTTACATTGCAAAACTCGGTTGGAGATTATTTATCTACTTTTGTAGAAAATATTGGAAAATATAGTTTATCCATTTCCAATGAAATCTCTTTAAAGATTATGCTACCTAGTAAAATTATTGCTCCTAATTCTTACGCATTTAGAATAGCTATATTCCATTCAAATGGAATAGTTTACGACCTAATAGAATCAATTTGCCCAATAAAAATAATTGATTCTGGCACAAAGATGGCCGCATTCGAAGGTTTCAATTATGGCAACTTTATTTTAGATTATAAAATTATTGAATAATGCTGAATAGAATTTTCAGGAAGATAAAATCAAAAATTATTGGTGACAACAAATACGATCACAATCAGTGGCTTATTGATCATGGAATTCTAAAAATTGGAGAAAACTGTGATATCTCCAAAATGAGAATAATTGGAGTAAATTTAAAAAAAGGTATAAATTCCATTACAATAGGTTCAAATTCTTGCATAAAAGCTAAAATAGTTTTATATAAATCAGAATCAGAAATCACCATAGGTAATGACGTTTATATTGGAGACAACACTATGATCGAATGTGTTGAAAAAATCAGCATTGGAGACTTCGTATTAATTTCTGTGGACTGTAATATAATTGACACTAATTCTCATTCATTAGATTTTAAACTAAGAGAAAGAGACACTATGGATTGGCAAGTAGGATTACATGCTAAAGATTGGACATCTGTAATCTCAAAAGGCATATCTATCGAAAGTAATTGTTGGATTGGCTTAAAGAGTATTATACTCAAAGGTATAATATTGCGAAGGGGGACTATAGTCGCAGCTGGATCAGTTGTTACTAAAAGTACTAATCCACTTGAACTAATAGCTGGTAATCCAGCAAAGTTTATCAAAACATTAAAGTTTGACGATGAAAATATTGATAATAGGGTCTGAAGGCTTTATAGGGAATAAATGCGTTACTTATTTTTTAAACAAAGGTTTTAAAGTAACTGGCTGTGATTTGCAAGATTATCAAATTAAAAATTATAACTATTATAAAATTGACGTAGAAAATCCATCTTATGATAAGGTCTTTAATAACAATCTATATGATTTATGTATAAATGCCTCTGGCAATGGACACATTCAAAAATCTATAGATCAGCCAACTTTCGATTTTAAAGCCAACTGCTTGGATGTATTAAATATTCTAGAAAATATTAGGATACATTCGCCACATTGTAAATATTTACATTTATCAAGTGCAGCGGTTTATGGCAACGTAAAACATCTCCCAATAAACGAAGAAAGCATTCTGCAACCAATTTCACCATACGGTTGGCATAAACTCATTTCCGAAAAGATATGTGAAGAATATGTCAATCTATATCAACTGAAAATTGCTATTTTAAGACCATTTTCGGTTTTTGGTCCTCAACTCAGAAAACAAATCTTTTGGGATCTATATCAAAAAATAAAAAAAGAACCAAGTAAGATTGAAGTATATGGAACTGGGCTAGAAAGTAGAGATTTCATTTATATTGATGATCTCATTCTAATAATTGATTTGATTTTTTCCAAATCAGAGATGGAAGGACAAATATATAATGCCGCCAATGGTAAAGAAATTTTAATTAAAGACGCTGTGAAATATTTCGTAAGTGAATTTAGTCCTAAAACAGAAGTATCTTTTTCAAATCATCAATTAGTGGGCAGTCCTATTAATTGGCTCGCTGATATATCGAAGATAAAACAGCTTGGATATCAACCTAAAAACAATTTCAGTAGTAATTTACAAACTTTAGCTTCATGGATGAAAAACCTGATTTAGTGGTGTTTAGTCAAAACAAGCTAGGTGGAGTACAAAATTATTTCTACAACCTCATAAAATCCGATAATGAAAATGTTTTTACGAAACGTTGGATTTTCACGGATCATGTCCTTGACAACGATACTAAACTTCTGCAGCCATACGATATTTGTGAGGAACATATTTTTCAATATGGAAATCAAAATATTTATAAATCTACGGAAGACTTAGTAAAACTAATTTCGGACAAGCCCGGCTTAGTTTTAACGAATCAACATTTAGAACTCATAACACTACATAAACAAAGACTTAGAAACAAAACTATTATTTTCTTTTGCCACGACGAATATTATCTACACATCGCCGCTAAGTTTGAATTTCTTATAGACGCTTTCATTGCACATAACATTCATTTTTTTAGTGAACTGAAAAGAATATTACCTAGTCAACGTTCTAATGACATTTACTACTTGCCTTATGGAATAGAAATTACTAATCACAAGAGGCACGAGTTAAATGTATCAGCTACTCTTAAACTTATTTTCATTGCTAGACTACATGAAAAAAAGGGTGTTTACGACCTATTAAAGATTCATGAGGAATTACTTAAAAACAATTTAAATTTTACCCTTACCATTATTGGAGACGGTCCTGAAAAAGAAAAACTAAAATCACTTACAGCAGATTTCAACAATATTGTATTTATTCAGCCTAAAACAACATCGGAAGTATTAGAAATCGCTGCACAACACGATATTTATTTACTGCCATCATATTTAGATGGAATTCCGGTAGCTCTATTGGAGGCGATGAGCGTAGGGCTTGTCCCGATAATATACATGTTTAATGAAGGGATAGTAGAAGTTGTTAAAAAAGATAATGGATATATTGTGCCTTCTGGTGATATTCATGGCATTTGTGATATCATTAAACAACTTGATAGTGATCGAAGTAAACTAATCGAACTTTCAGAAAATGCTAAGAAAAAAATAGCAGATGATTATAATGCAGAAACGCGTTTTAATGATTACTATAAACTTTTTTCTCAGTTTGAAACATTAAAAAAACCTATACAAAAGAAACATATTAAACATGATGGAAAATTGGATTATCCATTTATTCCTCAATTTGTTAGAAACGGCCTTAGAAAGCTTAAAAAAGTATTTTTCACCAATAAACTCCTAAAAACTAATTAACTCAAAAAAATTAGCATATGCCTATAGTTAGCGTTTTAATGACAAGCTATAACCGAGAAGATTTTATAGAAGAAGCTATAACCAGTGTATTAGATTCGACTTTTACTGATTTTGAACTTATAATATGTGACGATGCTTCTTCTGATAAAACTGTTCAAATAGCCAGAACATTCGAAAAAAAAGACCCTCGAGTAAAAGTATTCGTGAATTCAAAAAACTTGGGAGACTATGTAAATAGAAATGTAACAGCTTCCTATGCTTCAGGCAAGTATTTAAAATATTTAGATTCAGATGATATTTTATTTCCTTGGGGACTGGAAGCTATGGTATTTTGTATGGAAAAATATCCTAAAGCAGATTTCGGTTTACTAGCTTATTCCTATAAGACGAATGAGATGTTACCTTTATTATTAAGTCCAATTGAGATTTATTATAATTTCTTCTTCAAGGGAAGTTTTATATCTGCCGCTCCCTCAGGCTCAATCATAAAACGTTCAACGTTTGAAAAAATAGGAGGCTTTAGTGGTGAACCATATGTAGGTGATTTTGACATGTGGTTAAAACTAGCTCAACAATGTAAAATGGTTGCTCTGCCCCTAGATTTAGTTTGGTGGAGAAGGCATCCTAATCAACAATATGTAGAAGGCATCCAAAATAACTATTACGGAAAAAGAAGATATGGTATATATAAGGGTGCCTTATTAGACCCAAATTGTCCACTACCAGAAGACATTAAAAGAACAGCACTTAGAAATTTAAAGAATTTTCATTCAAGAATAGTACTTAATGATATATTAAAAGGAAAATTTAAAAAATCTAAGGATTTATATATAAACTATGAATTGAAACTAATAGATTTATTTAATTGCTTTATGTTCAATAAATATCCTCCTCTGCAATAAAAACTTACCAGAAATCGGAAATATGGTCGAAGAAAAAAGACATATAGCAATTGTTACTAATACCCATCTTTGTAATAATCCACGTTTGGTTAAGGAAATAGAAACATTAAACAAGATAGCGTTAATAACTGTTTTTTTTTTTCAATTTGACAAAGAGAAGAAAAAATTTGACTGCGAGATAATAGATCAGTTTAGTGAAGTGAGGTTTATCTCTGTTGACTGGACAAGAAAGTACAACCCTGAAAGAGTATTTTACACCTTAATCTCTAAATTACTAAAATATATTTATACAATTTTACACATTAACATCTGGCCCGAGCAACAACTTTGGACAGGAAATTTTATGCTCTTTCAAAAATTAAATAAAACTAAAGCCGATTTGTACCATGGCCATAATCTTGGCACATTAGCAGGAGTAGTGAAAGTGGCAAAGAGGATGAACGTTAAGTGTAGTTTCGATGCAGAGGATTTTCATAGAGGAGAATACACCCGTCAAAACGTCAATCAACAAAATACTATAATAATTGAAAACAAATACATTCCAAACTTAGATCTGCTAATAAGCGCTAGTCCTTTAATCACAGGCGAGTATAAGATTTTATATCCTTCCGTTAAACATTTAACTATAAATAATTCTTTTCCGACAAATACTTATTTAAAAAAAGTCAATATACCAAGCCTTACTGCCCCAATTAAATGTATTTGGTTTTCCCAAGTTGTTGGTTTAGACAGAGGCATACAAGACATTATTAAAGGCTTAAACCTATTAAAGAAAAAAAAAATCCAATTGGATATCATTGGAGCCGTAAGTACTAAAACTATGAACTATTTATCAAAATTTAATACAAATACTAATCTGGAAATAAATTTTATGGGTATACTATCCACGAAGGAATTAGATTTAAATCTAGTGAATTATGACATAGGTTTCGCCTCGGAAACTCCTTTAAATTATAATAGAGAGATCTGTTTAACGAATAAGATATTCCAATATATGAATGCCGGTTTGGCAATTTTAGCAACAGATACAAATGCTCAAATAAAATTTTCAAAAGACACAGGTATTGGACAAATCTATAAGAGAGGAGACTACAAACAGCTATCATTAATAGTAAGCCGATTAATAGAGAACCCTGAAATTCTTTATAAAGCAAAAAGTAGTACGGCATCTAATTCAAAAAATTATTCGTGGGAAGTTGAAAGTTTAAAATTAAAAAACTGCTTTAATGAACTCAAATCGTAAAATTATAATTGTATCTCCACATTTCCCGCCATCAAATTTAGCCGCTGTACATAGAACAAGGTTATTTGCGCAACATCTACCTACATTCGGGTGGGAACCTACTATAGTTACTATACATGAGAAGTTTTATGAAGAGCAGTTAGATTATAACCTAGAAAAACTATTGCCTTCACATTTACGAGTAGTCAAAACAAAAGCATTTTCAACTAAGCCTATCCGATTAATTGGCGATATTGGCATTAGAGGCTTCTATCAAATGTACAAATCTATTTTAACGATAATCAAAGTTGAAAAAATAGATTTTCTATATATACCTATTCCTTCGCATTTTGCGGCATTGTTAGGCAGATTAGTACATCAGAAAACTGGAGTAAAATATGGCATAGACTATATAGATCCTTGGGTACACCGTTGGCCAGGTACAGAAAAGAAATTTTCAAAGCATTGGTGGAGTATGAAATTAGCTGATTTTTTAGAACCATTGGCCGTTAAAAAAGCTAGTTTAATTACAGGAGTGGCAGAAGGGTATTATAAAAGTGTATTTGATAGAAATCCGCATCTTTACAAAACCTGCTTAAGTGTGTCGATGCCTTATGGAGGAGAGGAAAAAGATGTAGCAATCTTAAAAACATTAAATTTAAAACCTTATTTGTTTGAAAAAAAAGTGGGGAAATTAGATTTTGTTTACGGTGGTGCCATGCTTCCTAAAGCCTTTGAACCATTGGAAATGATTATGAAGGCGATCTCCCAACAAAAAGAACAGTTTAATAATATCAGAATACATTTCATAGGTTCGGGCAAATCTGCCAATGATGCTAATGGTTATAATATTAAAGAAATGGCCATAAAATATGGATTATGGCAAACTGTTTTTTTTGAGTATCCTAAACGTATTCCATATTTAGATGTATTAACTCATTTAAATTCGGGTGATGGCGCATTCATATTGGGTAGTACTGAACCTCACTACACACCTTCGAAAGTTTATCAGGCAATTTTAAGCGAAAAACCAATATTTGCTATACTGCATCAAAACAGCTCAGCATGTAATGTTATACTTAACAATAAAGTAGGAATATTATTAAGTTTCGATGGTGAACAGGCTCTGGACACAATTTATAAGCAATTTACGCTAGAATGGAATAAATACCTTTCATTTATAAGTACCTATCAACATTGTAAAAAAAACTTACAAGGACTTGAAAAATATTCAGCAAATAATGTGACTGAAACTCTGGCGAGATATCTAAATAAGATAAAATGAAAAAACTTGCCGTCATAATTACTCATCCTATACAGTATTACGTACCTGTTTTTCAGTTATTGGCGAAGGAATGTCAACTAAAGGTATTCTATACTTGGGGGGAAGGTTGGATTTTAAACAGATACGACCCCGGTTTTGGAAAAAATATTGAATGGGATATTCCACTATTGGATGGATACGCGTATGAATTTATAGAAAATACGGCAAAAGAGCCAGGTTCTCATCACAAGGCTGGTATTATAAATCCAAAACTTATAGAGAGCATAATCAACTTTCAACCAAATGCCATATTAGTACACGGATACGCGTACGATAGCCATCTTAAGTTACTACGATATTTTAAAGGTAAAACTCCCGTTTGGTTTCGCGGCGATTCAACCTTGCTGGATGAAAAATTTGGAATTAAGTCAATTTTAAAAACTATTTACTTAAGATGGGTTTATAAACATATTGATAAAGCATTCTATGTAGGTACAAGGAACAAATCCTACTTCCTAAAGTATGGACTAAAAGAAGAACAATTAAAGTTTGTTCCACATGCAATAGATAATAAACGCTTTTCTGAGAACAGGTATGAAGAGGTAAAGAAGCTAAAAAGAAGTCTTAATATTGGTATTAAAGACATCACCATTCTTTTTGCTGGAAAATTAGAACTTAAGAAAGATCCTACTATACTACTAGATGCATTTATTAAGACTTTAACAAGAAGCCATATAAAGGAATCTGAACAACAGATAGAGAAAGTTCACCTAATTTTCGTAGGAAATGGCCCTCTAGAAAATGATTTAAAGATCGAAGTAACAAATTTGAAATTGAATAATGTACACTTTTTAGGCTTTCAAAATCAAACACAAATGCCCATTATATATCAATTATGTGATATATTTTGTTTACCGTCAAAAGGACCAGGAGAAACATGGGGTCTAGCCATTAATGAGGCCATGGCTGCACATAAAGCAATTATTGCTTCAGATAAAGTAGGGTGTGCCTTAGATTTAGTAGAAAATGGCGTCAACGGCTACGTTTTCCCTCATGGAGATATTAATAGTTTAAATGAAATAATACTATTCTTTATAAACAATCAAGAATATTTAAAGCAATATGGTCTGCAATCAAACAAAATTATTAAAAATTGGAATTTCCAAAAACAAGTAGAAGCCATTATCGATCAACTATATGAGTATTAAAAAGCATATTTTGTTTATGATTGGGGGCAGTTATGTCGCTGGGGCTGAAATAACAAATCTAAATTTAATACGGGATTTACACCAACAAGGCTATGGAGTATTAGTTGTTGTTAACGGCTGGAATGATGGTGATTTTATTAAAAGGCTTAGTCAATATGAAATTCCTTATAGAAGCATTAAATTAGGTTTTATATATATTACCAAGCCTTTATGGACACTAGACAGCCTTATTCACTATCCGAAAGCTATTTTTCAATTACAGAAAATTCTAAAAAAATTTAACCCAGATTTTATATTCCATGCGAGCTATAGAAGTTTTTTAATGAGCTACCCTCTAATTAGAGGGTATAAAAATATTTATCGAGAACATAATAACCCTACAATCAATAATAAAAATTATAAGCTATACCATTTCTTAGAAAAACGGATTACTTATTTTATTTGCCCAAGCGAAACAGTAAAGCAAACATTACTTAATTTTTCAATTCCATTAACTAAAATCCAAGTTATTCCTAGTCCTATTGATCCAGAATTTACTAGGTTTAATTTTCGAATTGATGATTCTAGAAGAGAGGTTACAAATGTAGGTATTATAGGCCAAATACATTCGGAAAAAGGTTTCGATTTTTTATTTAATGAGCTAGTTAAAGTAAAAAATGATTTTAAATTATTCATTTATGGTAATGACACAAATGATTATGCTAAATCTTTAAAAGAAAATCTGCCGAAAGAAATTTTGGATAAGGTTAAATGGATGGGTTATGTAAAAAACAGACTAGAAATATATCAACACTTGGATATAGTTATTTTTCCAAGTTTATCCGAATCTTTCGGTAGAATTATCATCGAAGCTGGTGCGTTTGGCATACCCACGATTGCCTCCGACATTAGCTGCTTTAAGGAAATCATAAAACATGGTGAAACAGGTCTAATGTTTAAACTTACAGACACTTCAGAGCTAACATCATATTTGGAACAATTATTATCGAATGATCTTAAGAGAAAGAAAATGGGCGAAAATGCTCGAACTTATGTATTAAATAACTTCACCTCTCAAAAATGCACAGAAAAATTCGAAGTTTTATTAAAGTATTGATATCTACACAGAGTGCAGATACTGATCTTTAATCATAGAGAAATTCAATTATAGAGAATAACTTAAAATTAGATCTCTCAAAAAAAATCTAATTTTGGAACATAAAAACAGAGAAGTTTGAATGACAGATATACTCGCCTTACCAAATAAATCCATTTTAAATAAAGTTAATATTGGAATTAGCATAATGCTAATATTGTTCTTGATTTTTGGATCTGGCAAAAATATATTAGAGTTATTGTTTTCATTCGCTTGTTTTGCAATCATATCCAATTTTTTTTTAATCAGACAACCTGTAATTTTCTTTACTCTTACATACCACGCCTTGCAAGCGACAGTTAAAGTCTTTTATGCTGAATTTAATAACACTACCCTAAATTCATTTACTAAATATAATGTAAACGCAGATTTAGCAGAAGTGTTGAGATTAAGCTGTACTGGCTTAATTTTAATGAGTTTAGCCATAGCACTTTTTCTACCTAAACACTTTTTTCCAACAAGAACCATCCGTTTTAATATAAAAAAACTATTTATAGTTTACGGAGGGTTTATATTGGTAGAGCTAATTGCAAGAAATATAGGCCAGCTAGGTGGAATTTATCAACTAGTACAAAAAATGGCTGTTATTAAATGGGGTATATTATTCTTAATTACTTACACAAGTATACAGCAAAAAAAAAATGTTTATTTTATATCAATTATTTTATTCGAAATTCTAGTAGGTATTTTGTCCTACTTTTCTACATTTAAGAGTGCACTATTTGTAGCAATTATATCGCTACTCATCTTAGGTTTTCATTACTTCAAAATAAAACTAAAATATTTCATCGCATTAGTGAGTATAAGTCTATTACTAATATTTACTTGGCAAACTATCAAGGAAGATTACAGAATGTTTTTATCCGCTGGTGAAAGAAGTCAAAATGTCAACGTAAATTTCGAAGATGCTTACGATAAAATTTTCAATTTGGTCAAAGACAATTCTTCCAGCGCTGAGACTACTCTTGATAAAACAATAGATAGAATTTCCTATATAGATTTTTTTGCTGAATCCGTAAGTTATATTCCAAATGAAAAACCACATACCAATGGAACAGTCTGGCTGGAAAGTGTTATGCATATCTTAAAACCAAGGCTATTTTTTCCAGATAAAAAATCTATTGACGATTCACAAAAAACAATGGAGTTTACCGGTCTATTATTAGCTGATGCCGAACAAGGTACGTCGATTAGTTTAGGCTATATGGCCGAGAGTTATGTTGATTTTGGAAAATATTTCTTCGTTATCCCCATCATTTTGTTAGGGCTACTGATCGGTTGGCTTTTTAATAAATTATTTGAAAGTAAAATTGACAATCTCTATTGCTGGGCTTTTTCCATACCTTTCTATTTTCAGTTCTATGGTTTTGAGATGGCTTCAGAAAAAGTATTGGGATCAATCATTACCTATGCCATCGTCGTGTGCACTATCGTCAAATTTGGAAAAAACCAAATAAAATGGCTTGAAAAGTAATTCTGAGGTATTTATCTAAATCTTATTTCTATTTAACGTGTATACTAATAAAGATAGAAACAACCACAACCATCTACTAGACAGCTTCAAGTTTTTAGCGGCCTTTGCAGTAATGCATTTGCATACCACTTTGGGTAATGTTGGTGAAGAATGGAGTACGGTTATTCGTTTGGCCTGTAGATGGGCAGTTCCCTTTTTCTTTTTGAGTTCGGGTTACTATTTAGCTAAAAAACATCAAAGATCGGCAATCACAATTATCTCTATCAAAGGTAATTTGGTTAACCTTATCGGTATTTTCTTGATTGCTAATCTCGTTTATATCGCTTATGCCATTTCCTCAGGGTATATTTGGTTTCATAACGATGTTAAATACCTATGGATAGGCAGTTTTTGGCATCTGTGGTTTATAGGGTCTATGATTTTCGCTTACCTCCTCATTTGGTTTGTAGACGAAGTTTGGGGCAGAAATGTACTTTATATTCTCGGTTTCCTCACCTTATTAGCCTGTATTACGATTTCTGCCTTTTCCCCTCGACTCCCTTTGCCAATTAACTACACAGAAATACCGAGATTTATGAGTGGTTTTGCTTTTATGGTAGTAGGCATTTTTTTGGCTAGATTAGATTTACAAAAATTTAACAGACCTTTCATTATTACTTTATTGATCCTAGCCATACCGATCACCTATATAGAAATATACCTAGGCAACGATCATTTTCGTCGTTACGATATAGAATTGAGCATAGGTATTTCTTTAATCGCAATTTCCATCTTTATTTTAAGTCATATTTTTACCGTTAGCAAAAATAAACTAAGCACTATTGGTAAACGACATTCGCTATTTATCTACTTATACCATGTACTGATTTTCAAGATTTTAATTAAGGTATTTACGGTATTCAATATAAACCCAAAACAGTTTTATATCTTTTTCCCAATATTCGCTTTAATCATCTTGTTAGGAACAGTTTACATTTTAGAGAAAAAATTTGGAAGGGTTTTTGATTTGTTGAATGGAAAGCTAAAAGGTAATAGTTAATGATTAATTGTTAATGAGTACGAGCAACGAAAGACGAAGAACGAAAAACAAGCAACAACCAACGAAAAACAAATAACGAGCAACGACATGAATACAATTATAAAAAAACAGCGTACCTATATACCGCAAAACCTCGAAATTAAATGGGAAAACCTAGCTCCTATTTTTGAAGAATTACAGCATAGAAGTATTAACAGCGCTAATGAACTAGAACAGTGGCTTAGGGACAAAAGTGAGTTAGAGGCTGCACTAGAGGAAGATTTTGCTTGGCGCTACATCAAAATGAGCTGCGATACAGCTAACGAAAATTTAGTATCGGCTTTTCAATATTTTGCTACGGAAATTGAACCAAAAATTGCACCTCTAGCCAATGAGCTGAATAAAAAGCTGGTAGAAAGTGCCTACGTTGACGAATTAGATCAACAAAAGTATTTTGTATACCTCCGTGCAGTTCGTAAAGCGTTAGAGCTTTTCAGAGAAGAAAACATTCCATTGTTTACCGAACTACAGGTAAAACAACAAAAGTATCAAGGCATTACCGGTGCCATGAGTGTGACCTTGAATGGCCAAGAATATACGCTAGAACAAGCTAGCAATTTCCTTAAAGATACCGACAGAAGCGTTCGTCAACATACTTGGGAAACTATCCAAAAACGTAGGTTGGTGGATAAAGACGACCTCAACATCCTTTTTGATGAACTGGTGAAACTACGCCACCAAGTGAGTCTCAATGCTGGCTTCGAGAACTATCGTGACTATATGTTCCAAGCCTTAGGACGTTTTGATTATAGTCCAAAAGATTGTTACGACTTTGCTGAAGCTATTGAAAAGGAAATTGTTCCGATCTTAAAAGAACAGGCCGAAAAACGTGCCGCAGCTCTCCGCTTAGCCGAGCTTAAACCTTGGGATTTAGAAGTGAGCACCACAGGTAAGCCCGCTTTAAAACCATTTCAAAATGGAGAAGAATTGATTGATAAATCAATTAGTTGCTTCAATCAAATTCATCCTTCTTTGGGAGAAAAATTAGCCGTTATGAAGGCTAATCATCTTTTTGATGTAGAAAGTCGTATGGGTAAAGCTCCAGGGGGCTATAACTATCCACTGGCCGAAACAGGTGCTCCATTTATTTTCATGAATTCGGCCAATTCATTACGTGACCTCACTACCATGGTCCACGAAGGTGGTCACGCGATTCATACGTTTTTAACTGCAAATTTAGAACTTAACGATTTCAAGCACTGCCCTTCAGAAGTAGCAGAATTAGCTTCGATGAGCATGGAACTGATCTCCATGGATCAATGGTCCGTATATTTTGACAAAGAGGAGGATTTGGTTAGAGCAAAGAAAGAACAATTGGTAGATGTGTTAAAAACTTTGCCATGGGTAGCCGTAATTGATCAATTCCAACATTGGATTTATACCAATCCACAGCATAATGCAGCCGATAGAGAAGAAGCTTTCAAACAGATTTATACTCGTTTTGGAGCTGGATTTGCCAATTGGACAGATTTTGAACAACAATTTGGCAACGTTTGGCAAAAGCAATTGCATTTATTTGAAGTGCCTTTTTATTACATCGAATACGCTATAGCACAATTGGGAGCTATCGCAGTTTGGAAAAATTATAAGGAAAATCCCGCAGAAGGTTTACAGCAGTATTTAGATGCCTTAGCATTAGGTTATACTAAACCCATGAACGAAATCTATGAAACAGCGGGTATTAAGTTTGACTTCAGTGCCGAATATATCAAAGAACTGGCGAGTTTTGTGAAGGATGAGTTGGAGCAATTGGGGTAAATGAGTTGAAAGTTGTGAGTTAAAAGTTAAGGGGCATAAAGTTCAATTCCTCCCCCTGCCCCCTCAAAGAGGAGGATATACATACTGTAAATAGGCAATAGGTGTCTCCCTTTGGAGAGCCAGCTCCGAATATCGGAGGAAAATCAAAGAAAGAGAAATTTATTATTGATCTAAAACCAACAATTAAGCTCAATAACTTAAATGTCCTTAGGTGTCTTAGGTGGTTTAAAAAACCACAAGTGCAAAAAAACAAACAGATCTCTCCTATCACCGAGATGACGCAGAAACATTAAAAAGAATTGCTTTTATTTTTTTAAGTTTGAAGTATCAAACAAATCATAGCGAATGCTAAAAAACTTATTTAGAAAGAAATCCGTTAGCAAAATATTAGCCGATGCCCAAAAAGGGTATGGCGACCATGAGCCTTCTTTACACAAAACCCTAGGTGTGAGAGATCTTACTGCCTTTGGAATTGCCGCGATTATCGGTGCAGGGATCTTTAGCACTATTGGTAAAGCAAGTGCTGATGGAGGTCCTGCGGTAATTTTTCTATTTATGTTTACCGCAATTGCCTGTAGCTTTGCCGCCTTTGCTTATGCTGAATTTGCATCAATGGTACCCGTTTCGGGCAGTGCCTACACTTATTCTTACGTTGCTTTTGGAGAGTTGGTAGCATGGATCATCGGTTGGTCGCTCATCATGGAATACGCCATAGGGAATATCACCGTAGCCATTTCATGGTCTGATTATTTTACAGGCCTACTTTCCTCCATTAAAATACCCGCAATAGGCATTAACGGGATCCATGTACCCGATTGGGCAAGCATGGATTATCTCACAGCTTATAATGGCCATCAACATGCGGAAGCCCTGATTAATGCGGGTAAAAGCATGGCTAATTTAGACGAACCTACACGTATCGCAGCTAACGCATGGAATACAGCACCTCAAATTGGTAGTTTCCATTTTGTAGCGGATATTCCCGCATTGGCTATTATTATTTTCATTACCTGGTTGGTGTATAGAGGCATGAAAGAATCGAGGAATGCCAGTAATGCGATGGTAATTGTGAAACTAGCCGTAATTTTATTGGTATTAGCTGTAGGTGTTTTCTACGTAGATACCGAAAACTGGAACCCTTTTGCTCCAAATGGTGTCTCTGGTGTACTTAAGGGCGTATCTGCTGTTTTCTTTGCTTACATTGGTTTTGATGCCATTTCTACCACAGCTGAAGAATGTAAAGACCCTCAACGTGATTTACCTAAAGGGATGATGTGGGCAATCATTATTTGCACCATCCTATATATTGCCATTGCATTGGTATTAACTGGTATTGTTAAGTATAGTACCTTAGCCGTTGGTGATCCCTTGGCCTACGTTTTCGATCAAATAGATTTAAAACTAATGAGTGGTATTATAGCTGTAAGTGCTGTGTTTGCAATGGCTTCTGTATTGTTAGTATTTCAAATGGGACAACCTCGTATTTGGATGAGCATGAGCCGTGACGGATTATTGCCTAAGTCTTTTTCCAAGATACACCCTAAATATAAAACACCTTCTTTTTCTACCATAGTAGTAGGATTTGTAGTAGCTGTTCCATCTCTGTTCATGAATCTAACAACAGTTACCGACTTATGTTCAATTGGAACATTATTCGCTTTTGTTTTAGTTTGTGCCGGAGTGTTAGTGTTACAAAACAGACCCGATGTACAAAGAGGGAAGTTTAAAATACCCTATGTAAATGCAAAATTTGTTGCTCCTCTTTTGTTTTTGGGTGGATTGGTCATAGCCTTCACTCAATTTAAAACAGAGACGATGGGTTTCATTACCAATGAAGCAAAAGCATTGAATCCTGTTTCGTTTGTAACTTCATTAGATACAAGAGAACTACAGATTGTGAAAACGGAAATCAGCACCAGCCCAGTAGTTTTACAGGGTAAACAAATTGATGCGGAAGCCTATTTAAGTAACCTTACGCCAGAGCAATACGATAACTTCCTCAGCAAATCAGCTATTGATTATCATAAAAAGTATGAAAGTGGTTGGCATTTGTTTAAACATAAAATCCCAATGTGGATTTTCTTTATTATTTGTGTAATCATCACTTATTTATCCATTGCTAAAAATCTTTCATTGATTCCTGTTTTAGGCTTAACCAGTTGTTTATACATGATGTGTGAACTAGAACTAAGCAATTGGATTGGTTTTGGCATTTGGCTGGTTGTTGGATTAATTGTCTATTTTACTTATGGATATAAGCATAGTAAATTGGCTAGAGATGAAAGTGGTTCATTGGTTCATTAGTTTCCCGAATTTTCGGAATTTTGCAATGCTCAACATTAGTTCATTGGTCATTAACAGTTTGATTGTTTAAAAACTTATACCTAATTCTGATCTCCTGACTACTTCAAAGCTTAAAATTATTCAGATATGTGCAGCCTACAAACCTGCATATGTTTATGGTGGCCCAACCATGTCTGTGTCCAAATTATCAGAAGAATTGGTAAAGGCTGGACAAGATGTAACTGTTTTAGCAACAACAGCAAATGGTAAAGGAGAATTAGAGGTTCCAGCGGGAAAAGAACAGTTAGTAGATGGAGTGAAGGTTTACTACTTTAAGCGGTTAACCAAAGATCATACCCACTTCTCTCCTGCCCTACTGAAGTTTCTTCACCAAACCATAAGAAATACCAAGCGAGAGACACCGAACGTAAAGCTTATTATCCATATTCATGCTTGGTGGAATTTAGTCTCCATTTTTTCTTGCCTAGTGGCTAAATTACATAGGGTAAAAGTGGTTTTATCTCCTAGGGGAATGTTAAATGAGTATACCTTAAGTAATAAAAACTCTATCTCTAAGTACTTAATCCATATACTACTCGGAAAACCATTACTTAAGAAAGTTTTCTTCCATGCTACAAGCAATGTAGAAAACAGTGACATTGTTAAATTTGTCGGCAAAAAGGCCTATATCTTACCTAACTTTATTAAGCTACCTCAACCAAAAAAGAGAAAAATTCTAATAAGCGATGTATATCATATTATATTTCTTGGTAGAATTAATAAAATAAAAGGTATAGAAAACCTAATTTCAGCATTGACTTTGGTAAATATAAACTGGTCGCTTAACATAGTGGGAGAAGGAGAATCAACCTACGTAAAGAATCTAAAAGAGCTTGCAAAGAAAGAGAAAATTGATCGTCGCATAAAATGGTTAGGTCATATCGATAACATTAAAAAATTTGATCTGTTATTAAATGCGGACATCTTAGTACTTCCATCTTATAAAGAAAACTTCGCCAATGTAGTTATAGAAGCACTTGGGGTAGGAACCCCTGTAATTGTAAGCGAGGGAGTTGGTGTAGCTGAATATGTAGAAAAAAAAGACCTTGGATGGATTACAAATAATTCTTCTTTTGAATTAGCAGAAACAATAACAAATTCATTCTTAGATATTAAAAAGAGAGACAGGATTAGCTGTCAAAGTTCATCAATAATAAACAATGATTTTAACGATCAAAATTTGACTACAAGTTATATTGCTATGTACCAAAAATTCACGCAAAATTTATTATGAATACAGTATCGAGTTTTAGCTTTGTTATATTAACCTTCAACGAAGAACAACATCTTCCTCGTTTGTTAGATTCTATAAATGAACTAAATGCGCCGTTATTTATCCTAGACTCTGGAAGTACGGACAAGACGTTATTCATTGCCTCTAAATATAATGCCTTTATTAAATACAACACTTTCGAAAACCATCCCAAGCAGTGGGATTTCGCCTTGAAGAATTTTGACATTCAAACTCCTTGGGTAATAGGGCTAGATGCAGACCAGATTGTCACTCCTGAGCTTTTTGAACAGCTTGCTAGCTTTAAGAATGGCGATTATAACGGAATAGATGGCATCTACTTTAATCGCAAAAACTATTTTAAGGGAAAGTGGATTAAATATGGAGGATACTATCCTAAATATCAGTTAAAAATGTTCCGCTATGGAATTGGTTATTCTGATTTAAATGAAAACATGGATCATCGATTTGTTGTATCCGGCAATACAACAATTTGGAAAAGAGGCCATATTGTAGAAGAAAATCTCAAAGAAAATGAAATTAGCTTTTGGATTGCGAAACACAATCGATATAGTGATTTAGTGGCTGACGAAGAAATCGAACGAATGAAAAATATGAGAACGCAGACGATTAAACCAAAATTGTTCGGTGATCCATATCAGAGAACAGCTTTTCTAAAAAATCTATGGTGGAAATTACCATTACTTATACGCCCCTTTATTTATTTTGGAAGTAGAATGGTTTTACAACTAGGCTTTTTAGATGGCAGAAGGGGGTTCGTCTTTCATTTCTTACAAGGCTTTTGGTTTAGGCTAGTTATTGACATAAAGATTTCAGAAAAATTGGCAAAAAATAAATAGTATATGAGTTTTTCTTTAAAAAATATTTGGAACGAACCTTATCTGCGGTTTATCATCTTGTTTATATTAACCTATTTCTTGTTCAATGGTTTCAATATTGCATATATCGCTGTTACAGCCGAGGGAGGATTTTATATTCCTTTTCTAGATAAACACCTTAACTACATTAATTGGTGGCGAACTTTTACTATAGAAAGTACCTCAACTGTATTGAGATTGTTCGATTACAAGGTATATACCGATAAATACCAATTAATGGTATTAGGAAGGCATGGTTTCAATATGGTTTACTCTTGTTTGGGTTATGGGATAATGAGTGTTTTTGCCGCTTTTGTACTCACTTTCCCTGGAAAAATAAAAGCGAGATACGGTTTCTTATTTCTGGGTTTATTTTTTATTCAGCTAATAAATACTATTAGATTGGTGTTGCTATCGCTTTACTGGAACAAAAGACCTGCTTACATAAAAATAGATCATCATGACTTATTTAATATCGTAATTTATTTATTACTCATTATACTTGTATACGTTTGGTTAAAATATGTTGGCAAGCCAAGTAGGCTAATTAACTATCCCTAACACTGGACATCTACACATTTTTTATATCTTCGCAATCAGTTACTTAATAACAACACACCATTATGTATATTTTAGGAATTAATGCCTACCATGGAGATTCGTCAGCTTGCATTTACAAAGACGGCCACTTAATTGCCGCATCCGAAGAAGAGCGTTTTAGACGAATTAAGCACTGGGCTGGTTTTCCTATAAAGGCGATTAACTTCTGTCTTAAAGAAGCGCAAGTTTCTATTCAAGATATAGATCATATTGCCATATCAAGAGATCCGAAAGCCAACCTCGGAAAAAAAGCATTAACGGCTTTAAAGAACAGATTAAATCTTAGTAATATTATCAACAGGGTAAAGAATTTAAAAAAAGCTGCTTCTATTGAAGATGAGTTTATGCTACATTTTAACCTTAAAGCTGGAGAGCTAAAGGCTAAAATTCATAATGTAGAACATCATAGAAGTCATTTGGCGAGTGCGTTTTTCGCATCTCCATTTGAAAAATCAGCATTGCTCTCTATAGATGGCTTTGGAGATTTTACAAGCACCATGACTGGGATCGGCAGAAACAACAAGATAGAAGTGCTGGAAACGGTTTCTTATCCTCACTCTATTGGTGTATTTTATACCACTTTTACACAGTGGTTGGGGTTTCCGCATTACGGTGATGAGTATAAAGTAATGGGTTTAGCCCCTTATGGAGAACCTAAATATCTAGATCAATTAAAAAAAGTAATTAAATTTAAGGACAACGGTCTTTTTGAACTTGAATTAAAATACTTTAATCACCCTAGTAAAGGTGTAAATATGGTTTGGGAAGATGGAATACCAGCAATGGACAGTCTTTACAGCGATGAGTTACTGATGGAGTTTGGCCCTGCTAGAAATGTAGAAGAGCCATTAGAACAATTGCATAGAGATTGGGCTACTTCTATTCAGCGTATTACTGAAGAAGTTATTTACCACATGCTAACTCACTTACAACAAAAATCAGGGTTGGATTCGGTATGTATTGCTGGTGGTGTTGCACAAAATTCAGTTGCCAATGGAAAAATTATTCAAAAAACACCTTTCAAAAAGGTATATATTCCACCAGCAGGTCACGATGCTGGGACTTGCATAGGAGCAGCACTTTGGGTTTACAATCAATTATTAGATCTGCCTAGAACCGAACCTATGCTGCACGGATATCTTGGCAGCCGTTTTACAAATGAGGTCATCGAAGAACTATTAAAGCAGAAAAATATCTCCTACACTAAATTAGAAGGTGACGAATTATTTGACAAAGTCACAACTTGTTTGATAGATTCTGGT
This sequence comes from Flavobacteriaceae bacterium PS02338, assembly GCA_029959615.1. GTDB lineage: Bacteria > Bacteroidota > Bacteroidia > Sphingobacteriales > Sphingobacteriaceae > Pedobacter. The sequence continues at coordinate 379,786 of JASCOD010000005.1, forward strand.
GTAGTTGGATGGTTCCAAGGAAGAGCCGAATTTGGACCTAGAGCATTGGGACATCGTTCTATCATCGCTGATCCCAGGCGTAACGATGCAAAAGAAATTTTAAATGCTAAAATCAAAAGGAGGGAATCATTTAGACCGTTTGCTCCCTCTATATTGAAACAGCACATTCCTGATTATTTTGAACAGGTAGACGACGTACCTTTTATGGAAAAAGTCTTCCTTATTAAAGAAGAGCAAAGAAGTAAGATCCCAGCAGTAACCCACGTTGACGGCACAGGTAGACTACAAAGTGTAGAGCAAACTATTGAACCTAAATATTTTGGCTTGATTAATAAATTTTATGAAAAGACTGGCGTACCTATTTTGTTAAATACGTCTTTTAATGAAAATGAACCTATTGTAAATACACCTGAAGAGGCTCTAAATTGTTTCTTAAGAACTAAAATGGACATGCTCGTATTAGAAGATATCGTCATCGAGAGATAAAAACAAAAAACACCATTGTTAAACAATAAAGTAGATTTACTCCACTTCACTATTAATCGCCTTCCACAACATATCCTTTAGCTCTACCAAACCAAGCTGTGCGACAGAAGAAATAAACAAGCTTGGAACTTGAGGCAAGTCTTTAGCCATTTCTGCTTTCAATTCATCATCTAACATATCTGCTTTGGTTACTGCCAGTAAATGAGGTTTCTGCATTAACTCTGAATTAAACTCTTGCAGTTCATTTTTCAAGATTTCGTATTCTTCGGCTATCGTTCTGCTAGTATCGGCAGGTATCATAAACAACAATACGGAGTTACGCTCAATATGTCTTAAAAATCTAAAGCCTAATCCTTTTCCTTTTGAAGCTCCTTCAATGATTCCAGGAATATCTGCCATAACGAAAGACTTAGCATTTCTATAGGAAACGATACCCAAATTAGGTACTAAAGTAGTAAAGGGATAATCTGCAATTTCTGGTTTAGCTGCAGATAATACCGAAAGTAATGTAGATTTACCTGCATTCGGAAAGCCTACCAAACCTACATCTGCTAGTACTTTTAATTCTAAAACCACCCATTCTTCCTTACCAGATTCTCCTGGCTGTGCAAAACGAGGTGTTTGCAAAGTAGCCGACTTGAAATGAGCATTTCCTAACCCACCTCTACCGCCTGCGGTTAAGATTTTGGTTTCGCCATCTTCGGTAATTTCAAAAAGCACTTCCCCAGTTTCTGCGTCACGAGCAATGGTACCCAATGGAACTTCCAAGACCTCATCTGTACCCTGTTTACCAAACTTATGCCCGCTACCACCAGCGCCTCCATCTTCTGCGATGATATGCTTACGATATTTCAAGTGCAATAAAGTCCAAAATTGCGTATTACCTTTTAAGATAATATGACCACCTCTACCACCATCACCACCATCAGGACCACCAGTAGCTGTATGTTTATCACGATGTAAATGTGCAGAACCAGCACCTCCCTTACCAGAACGGCAACAGATTTTCACATAATCAACAAAATTGGAACCTTGGGACATTTTTATTTACAATTTTAGATTTACGATTTTAGATTGTTGGATGATTAAATTATCTCCTTCTCAACATCTAAATAAAAAGAAACATCCGCAAAAATAACCAATGTATTTTATACGGATGCTTTATTTTTTTATCAGCTAATTCTTAAATCATCGAATTAGCCAATTGACATGAATTTTAATAGTTATCGATTACTTCACAAAGGTCACCAAAAATAACTTCAATTTCACCAATGCCATTTACTTTAACCAATTTTCCCTGACCTTCATAATAAGGCAATACGTGGATAGTTTTGGTAAAATACTCATCGATACGTTTCTTTAACTTCTCTGCATCATCATCTGGTCTACCGCTAATTTTATGACGTTCAGCTATGCGACGTGTCAATTCATCTTGATCTACATCTAAAGCAATAACACCATCAATTTTAGCAGCTTTACCTTCTAAGAACTTATCCAATTCTTCCGCCTGTGGTACAGTACGAGGAAAACCGTCAAAAATAAAGCCCTTTGCGTCAGGATTTTTATCCACTTCTTCTTCCAACATCGCAATAGTAATGCTATCAGGCACTAATTCGCCATCTGCAATTAATTTACTTACTTGTTGTCCTAGTGGAGTTTGGTTTTTAATATGCGCTCTGAAAAGGTCGCCGGTGGAGATGTGTACTAACTGATATTTATCAATTAACTTTTGAGATTGGGTGCCTTTGCCTGCACCCGGAGGGCCAAAGAGAACTAAATTGAGCATTTAAGTTTGTCTTTAAAAGTTAAAAGCCTTCCCGCTTGGGCGGCAAGGCTTTACCTAATTGTTTGTGCTCTCGTAGGGATTCGAACCCCAAACCTTCTCATCCGTAGTGAGATGCTCTATCCAGTTGAGCTACGAAAGCATTTCCGTATCGCTAACGGACTGCAAAAGTAATGTTTCAAATTTAAATTCACAATTTTTTGTTAGAAATATTTGAAACAAACTCCATAAATTGTTTAATTAGCTGAAAAGCAGCTTCAATTCTCCTATTAATTTTCGTCCCGCCATCGCTATAATCTTTTTGCTTGAGTAAAGCTGTCATTCCGAGAAACGAGGAATCTGTTCCTGAACTGTTTTGCCTAACAGATCGAACCAACTTAACAAAAAGTATTTCCGCTACCGTCGGGTTTAAAATGCAAGTGCTGTACAAAGGTTAATGTTAGCTAAACCTGATCGACGTGTAGATACTTTTTGTTTATTAACAGCTGTCATCCCGAACGCTAGTGAGGGATCCGTTAAACTAGAATAGCAAAATATAGATCCCTCGAAACTCGGGATGACAAGAAACCTATGCAAAAAGATTGAAACAAAAAGCAGGACTGTGCTTTAATAGTAGCACTGGTCCGGCTTTTCAAAAAAGTATTTTTATAGATTTATCCTGCAACAACTTTGTTTATCGCTGCGAAATCTGGGAGATTACCGGCATCCTCTAATACTTCTGCATAAACGACTTTACCCTCCTCGTCAATCACAAAAGCAGAACGTTTTGCGATACCTTTTAAACCTAAAAAATCTTCATACAAAGCACCATAAGCTGCGGCTGTTTCTTTATTAAAATCAGATAATAAAGGGAATTGATAAGCTTGGTCTTCTTTAAATTTTGCTAAAGTAAACGGAGAATCAACCGATACACCCAAAATTTGCGCATTTAAGCCTTCGTAATACCCAAAGTTATCTCTCATTGTGCAAAGTTGCGTAGTGCAAACACCTGTAAACGCCAAAGGGAAAAAGTGTAAAACTACTTTCTTACCTGCAAAATCGCTCAAAGAAACTTCTTTAAGCTCTGTACTCTTTAATTTAAAATCTGGAGCTTGATCTCCTACTTGTAATGACATATGTTTTTTAATTTGATGATTTGTGAATTTGATGATTAGCTAATAATATAATCTGATACCTGACCACTAATACCTACCCCTATCTAACTGACTACTCACGATTTCCAATCCTTCCTCAAAACTATGCGGTTGATAGTTCAAATCAGTCATTGCTTTGTCTAAAATGAAACCCGTTTTTTTAGGACGTTTGGCTTCTTGTCCTAAGCTGTCGGAACTTATTTCGGTAATCAAGTTTTTATCTAGGTTCCAAAATTCGGCTACTCTGCGCACTAAATCTACAATAGTCATCATCTCCTTTCCTGAAATATGGTAAATTCCTTTTGCCTTATGCTCTACGGCTAACAAGCATGCCCTTGCCAAATCTTCTGCCAAAGTAGGCATACGCCATTGATCATTTACTACACTGATTGGATTTCCTTTCTCCAAAGCCCCCTTTGCCCAAAGCACAATATTACTACGGCTCATATCTTTCAGGATACCATACACTAAAATCGTCCTGATAATTGCCCAATCGCCATTCATTTGTTGGGTAACACGTTCACCCTCTAGTTTACTTTCGCCATAAAAACTCACAGGCATAGGCTCATCGGTTTCCTTATAAGGCCCATTTAATCCATCAAACACAAAATCTGTAGATACATATATAAAGTGTATGCCCATTTTATCACAAAGTGATGCTAGGTATTTTGTCGCTTCCACATTCAAATTCCAGCAGGCTTTATTATTTTCATGGCAAGTATCTACATTGGTCATCGCGGCAGTATGAATAAGTACATCTGGTTGATATTTTTCCAACACCGACAGTACCTGTTCCTTATCCAAAATATCCATTGTTTCATAAACATAGCCTTCCTCAACTGGATATCTGTTTTCGCCTCTATTAGTAGCAATTAAATTTACGCTGTCATCGGCCAAAACCTGCTCGGTAATTTTCTGCCCTAAAAGCCCATTACTACCCGTAACTAAAACTGTTTTCATCAATTTATTTTTCTGTTATTATAAGAATGATGAGAGCTCAATGTAAGTAATTATAGCGCCGTTTACATCTTGGTTTCATACCCGCTAAATTATCATTTATAAAACTGTTGAAAAACATTTTATTTCTATGTAAATTTTACATTAAAATTTAATAACTTTGCCATCCGAAAAGCAAGGACTAGAAAACCAGCTTTAATCTTTTGATTTTTATAACTTTACCAAATACAAAATATGCCTAATATTGGAAAGATAGCGCAAATTATAGGACCGGTAGTCGATGTAAGCTTTGTTAACGATGCCACTTTACCTAAAATTTTCTCTGCATTGGAGATTACTAAAGAAAATGGACAAAAAATCGTTTTAGAGGTTCAACAACACTTAGGCGAAGATCGCGTTCGTGCTATTTCAATGGACTCTACCGATGGTTTAGTTCGTGGAATGGATGTAGTTGACACTGGTGCGGCAATTAAAATGCCTGTTGGCGATCAAATTAAAGGTCGTTTATTTAACGTAGTTGGTGAAGCCATTGATGGTATCAACACTGTTGATAAAACTGATGGTCGTCCTATCCACAATGCTCCTCCTAAATTTGAAGATTTATCGACAGAAACTGAAGTACTTTTTACAGGTATTAAGGTTATCGATTTATTAGAGCCTTATGCAAAAGGTGGTAAAATCGGATTATTTGGTGGTGCTGGTGTAGGTAAAACGGTATTAATCATGGAGTTGGTAAACAACATCGCAAAAGCTTATGCTGGTTTGTCAGTATTCGCAGGTGTTGGTGAGCGTACTCGTGAGGGTAACGATTTGTTACGTGAGTTTATCGAATCGGGTGTAATCAACTATGGTGACGAATTCTTACACTCAATGGAAAAAGGTGGATGGGATTTGAACGCAGTTGATACTGAAAAATTAAAAGAATCTAAAGCAACATTGGTTTTCGGTCAAATGAACGAGCCTCCTGGTGCACGTGCTCGTGTAGCATTATCAGGTTTAACAGTTGCAGAATATTTCCGTGATGGTGATGGTGAAGGCGCTGGAAAAGATATCCTTTTCTTCGTTGATAACATCTTCCGTTTTACTCAAGCAGGTTCTGAGGTATCGGCTTTATTAGGTCGTATGCCATCTGCGGTAGGTTACCAACCAACATTGGCCACTGAGATGGGTTTAATGCAAGAGCGTATTACTTCAACTAAACGTGGTTCAATTACATCTGTACAAGCGGTATACGTACCTGCGGATGATTTAACTGACCCTGCTCCGGCAACAACTTTTGCCCACTTAGATGCTACTACAGTATTATCTCGTAAAATTGCTGAGTTAGGTATTTATCCTGCAGTAGATCCATTGGATTCTACTTCTCGTATCCTTTCTCCTGCTGTTTTAGGTGATGAGCACTATAACACTGCACAACGTGTGAAAGAAACTTTACAACGTTATAAAGAATTACAAGATATCATTGCGATTTTAGGTATGGACGAATTATCTGAGGAAGATAAATTGGTAGTATCTAGAGCTCGTCGTGTTCAACGTTTCTTATCTCAACCTTTCCACGTAGCTGAGCAATTTACAGGCTTAAAAGGTGTATTGGTTGATATTAAAGACACTATCAAAGGTTTCAACATGATCATGGATGGCGAAGTTGATGAATATCCAGAAGCTGCATTTAACTTAGTTGGTAGCATTGAAGATGCTATTGAAAAAGGTAAAAAATTATTGGCAGAAGCTAACTAATAAGTTGTACGTAATAAGTGATACCTTATAAGTCGCAGTTCAACACTTAAAACTTATAACGTAAAACGTAAAACTCAAAAAATGAACTTAGAAATATTAACTCCAGATAAAAAAGTTTTTGAAGGCGAAGTAACTTCGGTTACCGTTCCAGGAACTTTGGGTTCTTTTCAAATTTTGAAAGGCCATGCTCCCATTATCTCAACTTTAGAAGATGGACCTGTAATTATCAAAGCAGCAGCAGGTGAAAACATCTACAACATTAAAGGTGGCGTAGTAGAAGTACTGGATAATAAAATTATTGTTTTAGCCGAGGCTGTTGTAGCTTAAGTTAAGATTAGAAATCATTAAAAGTCCCGAAGTAAATTCGGGACTTTTTTTAACAAAAAGGGCGTTGACAAAATCAACGCCCTTTTTGAATTACAAGATTGTCTGGTCCTGAAATAGCGATACACAAAAAGAATCGTTATGAAAAAGGGAGAAGAATTCATTTATGAGAAACGGACACAAAAGGACTATTCTATGTCCTTTAAGCTTGAAGTAGTTCAAGAAGTTG
>JASCOD010000006.1 GCA_029959615.1 Flavobacteriaceae bacterium PS02338
GGGACCTCTGGGATATTTTTAGTGAATTTATTGGGTGGGTAGGCAGTTTGTTTGGAATGTCGGAGCGCTACTATGATCCCTATGATTATGGTTGGGAATGGCGATTAACACCCAACTTCGACTGGTTGACTGGAGGTGGCGGAGGAGGTGGCGGCGATGGTTACACCGGGGCCGGATATCCGATCTACGACGACTACCTGCCTGGCTATCGTCCAGCTGATGTTTTTCCGTATGAATATCCCGGAAATGATCCTTATACCCCATATCCCGGTGGGCCTAATTTTGTAACACCCGTATATAGTACATCTGTTACTTATCTAATCAATAACCTTGGTCTTACACAGGAACAAATAGCGTTTTTGACTGATAGAGATGATATAGCGCAGGCAATAGAAAGTTATTTGCTGGCTAATGGACTGAGCTTAGACAACAAGGACTTTGCCAAATGGGCGGTGGGGTATTTGAAAGAAAACCCTAATGAGGATGTTTCAGTATTAATATCGGCTGGAATTTCTATATATTATACTGATGCAGAAATGGAAGCTATTGTTAACTCAATGACGGATCCAATAACTGGAAATGGAGTTGAGTTATATTTAATATTGAAGCATAAAGGATCTAAGCTTTTTGAATTAAGTAGATATAGCAAAGCAATAAATAGCATAGAAGCGGGCGATTATACCTTAACACCCCACTATGATAGGACAGGTAAGCTGGTCTTTTATACGGGGAGTAGATTAAGTTCATCTAAGGCGAGAAACGGTATCGAGTATATTGTAAAGCCAGATCAGCTTAATAATTTTAGGAGCAATGTAGGTTATTACACCGAAGCTGCCAGTTTGGTTTACATGAATGGAATACCAAGTAAAGGCATGATACAGATAATGGCGGGGGATAGAGTAAGTGGTTTGCTAAATATGTGGGGAGATGCACTAAAGACTCCTGAGTATTGGGCTTATCTCATTAGTAGCTTTTTGCTTAACCCTTCACATCCAAATGTACGTTCAGCAATTGATGATGCCATCCCTACTGGTGCGCCTTACACTAAATCTACTCTTGAGCTAGGTCGAAGAATGCACGCTGAATATAAGCTAGCAGATCAAGTACCTAATTTAGCTATCAAGGAATATAGAGACATTTCAGGTATTCGACCAGATTTTGTAGATTTCAGGACTAGAACTATTTTTGAGCTAAAACCGAATAATCCTAGACAGATAACTCAAGGAAATGCTCAATTAGCAAAATACAAAAAAGCTTTTGAGGCAAAATATCCAGGGACTACTTGGAAAACAGTGTTGGATTTATACTAGAAGCAATGGAAAAAAAAGATTTAATGAATTTATTGGACAGCTTGCTTACTCCGATAGGTTTCAAAAGAAAAGGGAATAATTGGGTTATTAATGGAGATGAAGTTAATCGAATAATTAATCTTCAAAAGTCTCAATACGGAAATTCTTTTTACATAAATTATGGATACATTTTAAATAGCCTCCCATTAAATGGATTTGTTAACCATGTAAGTAATCGTTTGGGGTCTGAAGACAAAATTGAACAGAACAGAATTACTAATCTATTAAATCTTTCGAATGACATTGAAAAAGAAAAGAGGATAGAAGAGTTAACAACTCTAATGAAAGAAAAAGTTATTAATAAAATTCAGTATGTTAAAACAGAAAGTGACCTTTTGGAAGCTCTCAAAAATATGAAATATTTATATACAGTTCCGCCTTTTGTATTGGAACATTTCAATATGTCTTTTGAATGGTAATTAACTTTCTAGTGAAGTCTAGCGAAAGTATTAGATTTATACTAGTAAAATACTATGGAATTTAAAAAAAAATATTTGGTGCAGTTGCACAAGAGCATGGTTTAAGTTATATAGAAATATGGTAAAGGGGGAACTAATGATGAAGATGATGTTAGCAATATTATTGATGATAATAATAAGTAGCTCATGTGCTTTCCAGAAGAGCGCAACGTTGTATGGCATATCTTATAAAACAAAAGTTTTTAAGAATTATGGAGACTATGAAATTTGGTATGTTTCAGAGTTATATCGCCATAATAATAAAAATATGTTTACTATGACTGTTAAGGGGCTTAGAAATGATTCGGTGGTAATGGTTGCTAAGAAAAGGATTTTGGAAGACAAAATTATCGTAACGGAGATTTACACAAATGTTGAGGATGTTGACTCAATAGTGCGTACGATGTATTTTAAAAATGGAGTTTATCTAGAATCAACTTATAAAAGTTATTATAACAATAAGTGGCTACCTAATAGGATTAATATAAATGATCCAGAAATACAAAAAATCTTACCTAAGAAAAATTAGAAGAAAACTGAATAGGTGAAACTGGAATACGGTATTAGATTTATACTAAAGTTTATGGAAAAAAAAGATTTAATCCTTTTGTTAGATCATTTGTTAATTCCTATAGGATTTAAAAGGAAAGGAAATTCCTGGGTGATAAATGATGTTGAAATAACCAAAATCGTTAATCTACAGAAGTCCCAATATAACCACTCTTTTTACATTAATTATGGTTATATTATAAAAGCAATTCCCTTGGATGGAATGATGATGCATATATATAATAGACTTTCCTCTTCTGATAGTTTTCAAAATGAAAGAATTACTTCTCTCCTTGATCTCGAAAATGAAATTTCAGATGAGGAAAGAAAAGTAGATCTTATTGACGTAATCAAAAGGAATATGATTGCTCAATTAGTAAAGATAAATACCGAAGAAGATATGCTTTCCAATTTAAAACAAAGAGATCAATTAAATGATATTCCATTAGTTGTGAAAAGATATTTTGACTTACCAATATGATAATGTAAGTAATGAGATATAGGAAATAAGACTATATAATTTAATGAGTACAAATTGCATATCATTAGCTCTGTTTCTAGCCATGTTTGGTTTTTTCCAATTCAACCATTAGAACTAGCTACCGCACAGGGTTGGTTGAGGTATTACAGTATATAGAATGAAAAGAAATGTCCTTTTAGTATTTTACCCATTTATATTTTTTGCGTGTCACTCAGTTGATACGAAAAACAATATGCTAACGAGAGATGATACTACTGAAATTGTTAGCGTTAGTCTTAATGGTAAAGAATTTTCAAAAGAAAATTTGGATGTAGATGCGCTATATTTTCTGAGAAATAATTTATTTAATCAAAGTTTTCTAAAAGCTAAGAGTCGCTTTAAAATATCATCTTTGCCATATAATTCTCAATCTAGAATGGCCAACATTGGCCTTTCCTATCCATATGATGGTAGGCAAAGATTAAGTGTTTTTAAGTTTGATTATAAGAATGATACGGTAAAAGTAGGTATGTATGAACATGGAGGGAATTTGTTTTATGAGACTGGGCTAGGACTAAAAAAAGGGAAGTGGATAATTTTAAAACAAAGAGCTTTTAGTGGTGGTAGGATAGGTAAATTTGAATTTGAAAACGAAGAATGGTACAAGGATCTTAAAAAGAAAATAAAACCTCATCAACCAATGTTTCCTCCTCCTGAGTCAAATTAATGGGTATATAGTTCTGCAAGTAATATTTTGGGGTTAAGAACTTATTGCGGAATATTCGAAAAGTTTACTGTTTAGTGTGTTTGTGTCATGGTAATCACACCAATCAAAGGGGGAAAGCATAAAAAAAAATAGTGTTATGAACAAGCTATTAATTTTATCTTTAGTTCTATTGTTTTGCCATTGTGCTCCCAAACAAAAGGAGATGCCAAAAGATAAAGAACCACTCATGAATACGATAATTGGTTTTTTAAATTGGCACAAAAAAGGTGGGGCATATAAATCTGGAGAGTATTATTTCGTAATTAGACATAATGGTAGTGGTAACTTAAAAAACTATTTTGATAAAGATAGTTTATCGTTGTACTATAATAATTTTAGAAAGAGCGGTTTTGTTTCTGAAGAATATATAGGAGAGCTTAAGAAATATTACAATTATTATGAACAATTTCTTCCAAATCAATTAAAGAAAGGTGAGTTAGTAAAAATTGATGGGCTAGATAATGATGATGTGTTAAATACTTTTGAACCTGAAGCAGTGTTGGATAATTTGAATAAGGCAAAAGTTACTCAATTACTTGTTATCTATAATAAGGCTTTGGTGGGAGTAGAGTTTCAGGAGAATGTTAAAATGGTTTTTCAGTTGAGTAAAATCAATAGTAAGTGGTTGATAGACTATGTTGGTCCAAATAATACTGATGAAAATAGTTTTTTTAGACAGTAAATTGAGCAGAAAAAGTAAGATTTCTAGATAATACAGTTGCTAGAGGTTCTGATTTTAAATCAGCCTTTTGTCATACGTGTTGTTGTTAAAAATAGACTGTTTGGGGACTTTAAAATGAGAAAATATTTTTGTATTCTAATTACCTTACTAATATACTTTTCTTGTAAAAACAAAGAAATTTCATTTATTGCATTAAATCAATTTGATAATGTTGATACCATTTACTCTCAAGGACATACATTTATTAATAAGCAGTTATACTATATAGTTGATAATTATCATGATGGCGATCAGGTGGTAATGGCTATAGATAGCTGTGCTAAGGCAGTAGCAGGAGAAAATATAGGTAAGTTCACTACCTATACAATTATATTTTATAAGTCTTCTGATGTCACGAATGTTTTGAATTTAAAGAAAAATCCAAGGGATATTGATAGGTACTCTCAAGAAAATGACTTGCTTTTTGCGTACAAATGGGTAAATGGCAAGTTTGCTGGGAAAAGTTACTAGTGTTTATAGTATGGTGATCATACCGACCAGAGGGGAAATCAAGCTAGATTACATCCATCATTCGTTTGTAGTGCTCAACTAATTGGGTTCGTGAAAGCGTTTAGCTCACCTGCGCAATCGCTTATGCTGCGCTGCGCTTGTGTAAAACATAGCTAAAGTCGTGCTGCGCACTTTTCCTTTAGCACATAAGCTCCGTTCGCAGGCGGTGAGCACTGTTGTTTGTAACTATCAAATGGAAGTGCTAGATTAGAAATATTAATAGCTCTACCATGCTTAAACCTTACTCGAATAGAAAATATTTCTCTGTTTACTTACTTGTGATATCAATATTTTCTGTTGGTTGTATAAACGACGTTAGAAGAATGGAAAACGACACACTGGAATTAGACAGCATATCTTTTGATAGTCTATTGGTCAAATCTTACGACTATCTATATGCACAACAAGACAGTTGCGAAAAAATATATGGTATTGGATCTTTTCAAAATTGGTACTACGACCAATTTACAGGAGAACTTTCTTTTAGTAACGACAGCGTTAAAAAGCTCATCATTGATTACGAGGAAGTTGGTTCTGTATCTTTGAAAACTAATACTTGGCTTTGGGCATGGGCTAATCCACATCTAGAGGAAAAGGTGAAGGGTGAGATTGGAAAAGTCAAATCTTATGGAGAGAGCAGAGGTTTCAAAAAGCTTATTGATCGGAAATGGACGGCAGATGAAATAGATGGGTGGGAAATGACTGCTATAGCTGCATATCTTCTAAAGGCAAAGGGGGCTTATAGAGTGCCTTCAAAGGACAAGAAGTTATTCTCCTTTATGATTTTCAAAAGTATCAAGTGGGCTGATACTACAATTAAATAGAATGCTTTCATTTAGTTTATATGATGTTGCTTTACTCTTGTAAAACATAGTCAAAGACGTGCTGTGTACTTTCCTTTGACACATGGACTCAGTTTGCAAGAAGTGAGCGAAATGCTAGTTGCATAGATCAAAGACGTAGTGAGATATTATAAGATATAGAAGGCAATTTGATGGTATTTAGAATTTTATATACTTTTACCATAATTAATAAATACGCTACTCTCATTCGCTACTCTGCCCAGTTCTGAGCAAATAAGCGCTACAGTATAGCGCTTATATATCATTTGCAAAAAGAAATAAACAAACAAACCAATTTATGAAACAAACAATTACCTTTTTAACTATTCTTTTGCTAAGTGTCAATATTTATGCCCAAGAAAATATTGATTTATTGACATACACCAACACCCAAGACATTAATTTTTTTAACTCAATTAAAAATGGTACTCAAGTAAAAGAGTATGTAACAGTTAGTAAGAATAGTGTAAAGATAGGTGACACTTTAATATTAGGGGCGCCTACTTCTGAAGAAATGAGCACTAGAACTTACTCAGGCAGTTATGGCACGAAATTAAGAGGAGGTGTGGCACAATCAAGAAGTACTTCTAAAAAAACTTACGAGTTTGTACAAATGGGAAGGCCTGCGGGATTTGGAAGTATTATGGCTGCTATGAATGGCGATGCACAGAGTATGGCCGATAACAGTTTAAAGAATACTACCGTTATTGTAAATGAAATAAAAACCTATCATAGGGGCAGTAAGAATAAGCCTTTGTATGTTGTTATGGTTTTAGGAGAAATAAATGGTAGGGCTTTTGGTATAAATAAATATTTAAGTGTGATGGATACCGAGTTAGCAATTGAGTCTGGTGAAGTTTTATTGAAAAACAGAAAAATGACAAGAGATGAGGCCATTGCAAAATTAAAAGAAGCAAAAGAGTTGATGGGAATTGATATGATGACTAAGGACGATTTTGAGGCATTAAAGAAAGAACTTGCACCAATTATTAACGCTAAAAACCAATAATAAAACTTTTTAATACAAGAAATCGCCAAAAGTGAGGCTGAACAGTTTTGACAGAAATTTTGTGTTAAAAATTGTCTCTTTCGTAATTTCTAAAAACGTTCACGGTAATACGAGAAAATGACACACCAACCATATAAAGATTAAGTATGTTAAGTGCAAACAAAGAAAAATTACATTCCTTTTTTCAAGGAACAAATCAATACCAAATCCCATTTTTCCAAAGAAGCTATGTTTGGAAAAAAGATAATTGGGAAGAATTGTGGGACAATATCTTAGAAGAAAGACAAGCACTTGCCGCAGGAAAAGACAGCGAACATTTCATAGGAACAATTATAATCAAGCAGAAGTTAAGTGAAACATTGGGAATTAATCCATTTGACTTAATTGATGGGCAACAGAGATTAACCACTATTTGCATTTTACTTAAAACTATTCAGGATAGCTTACATAATGATGCAAACAAAAACTTTATTAATTCGCTTTTGACATTTGTTGATGCCAATGGCAAACAGCATATCAGACTTGCGCATAGTAAAATTGATACCAAATACTTTACTGAAATAATCCTTAGTCAAGATACTAATAAGGCACTTACTTATGATGACTACAAAGATGATGTTGCCAATCAGCTCAATAATATTCAGAAATGTTATGTGTATTTCAAAAGCAAAACGAAGTCGTTAGAGCAAACCGAGTTAATGTCTATTACAAACATCGTTCTTCAAAAATTACCAGTTATTCATATGGCATTATCCAAAGAAGACGATGTTCAGCAAATTTTTGATACAATAAATTCTCTTGGTATTAAGTTAACTACAGGTGAGTTATTAAAAAATTACCTTTTTGCCTCAAAGAAAGTTGAGCCATATTATATCCCGTATTGGGAATGTGTTTTTGAAGAAGATGAAGACGATGTAAAGTTTTGGAACGAAAACAAAACTGCAGGCAGAATTCCTAGAACAGTTATTGAGTTGTTTCTTCATAGCTTTCTTACTATTAAAACAGAAAAACTTTCAAAACTTGAAAGCCTTTTCAAAGAATATAAAGCCTATCTAAAAGACGGAACTGATGATGACAAAATTGTTTTTGCAAAAGAGTTAAAAGAATATGCCGAAATATATCGGAACTTTCCGAGTGATATAAACCTTAAAGAGTTTGCTTTTGCCGACTTTGAGAAACGCTTTTTTTATCTGATTGATAAATTAGATATTAATACAGTGATGCCATTGGTTCTTTACATTTACAAGAACATAACAGACACTAACGAGAGAAGAAATATTATTGAAACCCTAGAAAGTTATTTAGTAAGAAGAACCGCTTGCCGACTTACAACAAAGAATTACAATAATCTTTTTGTGAGCATAATGGGTGAAATGAAGAAAAATAAGGTTACTACTCAAACGGCTTTCAAGCAAATACTATTAGGCTATAAAGACGATACAAACATTATGCCTAGTGACACTCAACTTGCAACTGCATTTAGTTCTAGTCATATTATTAATAAATACGCTGAAGGTATTTTGTTCTGCATTACTTTATACTTGAACTCTCATAAGTATATGGATAACAACATGCTGAATAATGACAATTTGAGCCTTGAACATATAATGCCAAAAAAATGGAGAAACCATTGGAACAACCCCAAAATTATCGATGAGGCAACAAGAGACCATAAGTTGCTAACACTTGGCAATCTAACTGTTGTAAAAGGAAAATTGAACAGCAGCATGCGTGATTCAGCTTGGGATAAAAAACAAAAAGCATTACAGCAATTTAGCACATTTAAAATAACCACAGATTTTATTGGTGCTGCGAATTGGGATGAAAACAGTATTACAAGCAGAGCAATTGATTTATTGACTTATGCAATAGGAATATGGAAACCGTAATAAAAGAGGACCTAATTCTATGGGCTAAGGCTAATATGATTTATAAGCATATCGTTAGTAGTAATTTAGGATAATCATGAATTTTGAAGAGCAAGACGGTTACGAAGATGAAGTAAACCTTGAATATCAGCGAGATCTTCAAGAATTGAAGAAAAATCGAGCTAAAGAGTTAAGAGGCATTTATAGCAACTATATTGATTGGCAAACTAACGTTCCTCATGAATTTGACATATGGCAAGGGGATAGTCGAATAGCAACCATAGACAATGAGTTCTCGCCCAACTTAGAAATTTGGCAGAAGTGGAAGATAAATAGAAAAAGGGAGGATAAACTTATTGAAGAGGCTAAACAAGAACTGCATATAGTAAGGAAGCTTATCGAAATTGATGCTATATCTTGGGGATTTAATCAATTTATAATTGATCAAAAAATAGATAGTCTGATCAAAATTATAAGTAAATGGAAAGAAGATAATCCTCATTTCATGAATGAATATAATTCATTTGATGATATAGAATGGTCAAATTATAATTTTTTTCAACAGAAAGCAATTGAAGAATATAAGAAAATCATGGTTAGGTGTTTGCGATATTCAGCAAAGAATGAGAGTTTCTTAGGGAAAGATATTACAGGAGAAGATATACAGCATTTTCTAGAAATTAGGCAGAGAAATTTTCTTAATAATACTGAAACATATGACTATAAATTTAATCTGGAGGATATTTGTAAATTGGAGTTGTGGGTAAAATCAAATCATTTCTTGGAGTGGGATAGCTGGGCTCGCTTGAATACGAATTGGGAAAGATATGTTCGTAATGGATACGCTCACATGTACCAAGAGGTTTGGTGGAAAAAAGGTATTCTTGTCGGTAACTATTGGGATTACAAAGACCAAACGAGTTTAAATGGGCATTATAATGCCGAATTTAAACGAAGATTATTAGTTAATAAACTTAATTATTTAAACTACACTGGGGGGAAGGTTTTTAACGATGACTTAGCGGTTATTAAAGACTTCGATGAATACGGTTTTATAAATTCAGACGGCATTATAGTTATTGACGGTCAATTTGATTACGCTCGGAAATTTCACGAAGGACTTGCTGCTGTAAAGGTCGATGAAGAAGAGTATGAGCAATATATTCCAGAAGTTGATGAATATATAACATTAAAGCGCGGTGGCCAGTGGGGGTTTATCAATAATCAAGGAACATTTGTGGTTCAGCCGCAATATAGTATTCTTTCGACCTTTCAAGATGATATAGCAATTTATTGTAAAGGAGGAATATTGAAAGAGTTTTACCAAAATTATTCAACATTCGTGGGGGGTAAGTGGGGGATAATAAATGTGAAGGGTGAGGAAGTTTTACAGCCTACCTATGATAATATTAGGTTTTTGGGTGAAGAAATACTTTCAGCAAATTTAGGAGGCGAGATTGATTCTCATACAGGGGATTTTTATGATGGTAAATGGTGTTTACTTTCAAAAGACGGAAAAGAAATCAGCTCTCTTAAATATTCATGGATTAACAAATTTGATAAGGGAAGAGCTATAGTTAACGCAGGTGGCATTTACGACCGAGATTGTAAAGAGTACTGTAACGGTAAGTGGGGTTATATAGACAAAAACGGTTTTGAAATTGAACCTCTATCAGAACATTTAAGCAAAGAGTTCTTTATAGAATGGTGGGAAGATGTACACTAAACTCACATTTTAAAATGGCGATAACAAGAAAAGCTAACTCAATGATGGATATGATACCACAGGTATTTTACTAATCACTCCTCAAATTTAACCTTTCTCCCCAACACGCTTAAAGTAACTACGGCATAAACGCTCACGTGGCATTTGCACACAGGCTATTTATATCCGTTCCTCCCTTGCTTAGGATTGGTGAGGAAGCTTGTTGATGCTCCATAATTAATTAAAATAATATGGAACAAACAGAATTCTTTAACGTTGCCGAAGTGCAATTCAGCTACAAACCTCATTTCAAGGCATAAGAAAGACCTAAAATTAAAAGCTCCAAACAAGCTTATGAAGCTTTAAGACCATCAAATTAGAATTGCAGAGAAACTAAAGAAAGCAGGCAAGCTATTGGAAAGCTACCGGAATATTGCAGTATGGCGGATGAAGGTTTGATGTAGTAAAAACACGGGACAAAATGCACTTCTTAAAAGCTAACATAGGGACAAAATGAGGGACGATAGGGACAAAAAGCAATGAAAATGGTGTGAGAACCGTATATTTAAAATGAATTAATTAACAGATTAGATGACATGAAGAACCTTCAAAAGCCCCTTTAAACGGTCATTAAGGGTTTGGTTTGGCTATAAAAAAGAAAAGAGATATCGCATCCACGCATATCTCTCTTTCTAACCAAATATAAACCTGTATGAACGGGTTGCTCTTTATTCCCTTTCGGGACTTTTATCTTTTTTAGTTGTCAGTCTTAAACCAACACTACAAATGTAGACATTATTTTTCTTAGTGTATCTGGTACACTAAGAAAATTTAATTTTGTTTGCTGTTATGACAATTCCGTGACTATGTGCGGTTTTGTGATGTCAATATAGCATAGTTTATGGTTAATTTACAGTAATTCGCAGTTTTGCTCCGCAGAAACTATCATGTTAACGCAAAACTCGTAGACATATTTTACTACTTATAGTAGAATGTTTAGTTAAGGTTTTTATTTAACTTTTATTAACATATGCGCTCTGTGCCGGCTGGGTATTTCAATGTTGAGTGAGCAAAAGTTATCGGCTGCTTAGCCTCGCTTGCTTTGGCTCAATAAAACTTTTATTGGCCGACGCTGTGTTATGCCTAGAGGCCGGAGGGTGTAATAGGATTGGCAGTACTAAGGGCTTGGAGATCCTTCGACAGGCTCAGGATGACATGCAGCAGGTGGGTTGTCAGGAAGCATTGACTTTTCTAAGTACACGCTTCCATGTCCCATGCAGTTCTAATCAAAAAAAAAGCAGCATCTTTCGATACTGCCTTCTATTTTTGGTTGGGATAAGCTTAAATATGCTTAGCTACTTCTTGTGCTAGATCGATGATTTTGTTAGAATAACCCCACTCGTTATCGTACCAAGACACTACTTTCACGAAGTTGTCGCTCAAAGAGATTCCAGCTTTAGCATCGAAGATTGAAGTACGAGCATCACCTAAGAAATCTGAAGAAACAACTTCATCTTCAGTATAACCCAAAATACCTTTTAATTCGCCTTCAGAAGCTTCTTTCATTGCCGCTTTGATCTCTTCGTAAGAAGCACCTTTTTCTAAACGTACAGTTAAATCTACTACAGAAACGTCTGCAACAGGTACACGGAACGACATACCAGTTAATTTACCTTTTAACGAAGGTAATACTAAACCTACTGCTTTAGCAGCACCAGTAGAAGAAGGAATGATGTTAGAAAAACCACCACGGCCACCTCTCCAGTCTTTAGCCGAAGGACCATCAACCGTTTTTTGAGTAGCAGTTACCGCGTGAACTGTAGTCATTAAACCTTCTAAGATGCCATATTTATCATGTAATACTTTAGCAATTGGCGCTAAACAGTTAGTCGTACATGAAGCGTTAGAAACGATATTTTGATCTGCTTTTAATTCTTTGTGGTTAACACCCATTACGAAAGTAGGGGTATCGTCTTTTGCAGGAGCAGACATGATTACTTTCTTAGCACCAGCATCGATGTGTTTTTGAGCTGTTTCTTGAGTTAAGAATAAACCAGTAGACTCGATGATTACTTCAGCACCGATCGCATCCCATTTCAAGTTTGCTGGATCTTTCTCTGCAGTAACACGGATTGTTTTTCCGTTAACAACCAAGTTGCCATCTTTTACTTCTACTGTACCGTCAAACTGACCGTGGGTAGAATCATATTTCAACATATAAGCCATATAATCTGGCTCTACTAAATCATTGATACCAACAACTTCGATATCATTGCGTTTTACAGCGGCTCTAAAGGCTAAACGGCCAATACGGCCAAACCCGTTAATTCCTATTTTCATCTTTTTATTTATTTATGATTGTGTAATCTATTATTCTTATTTGTAATCATGAGCTCACAGGCTCGGTTATGATTGTGTAATTCTATTGTTTTTTAATTGTAATCATGAGCTCGTTCTAAAGGAACTCCTTTGGAGCAGGCTCGGTTGTTTTTTAATGGTGATGAAGCTGTCCGAAATGGACGGTTTCATCTTTTTATTAATTAATTCTTGTAGTAATTCAATATGTTATGGATAGGTTCTTTGGTGACCGACATGATCTGCAGATCGTACTTTTTCGCCACTTCTCTCAGCTGATCTTGAAAAGAGCCTGCTACCGAACCTACAAAGTGAATTTCTTCACCTGGGTGTTTTTCCAAAGTAGGGAGGATATAGGTATGGAAATACTTTTCGAAACCCTGTGCTATTAACTGTTGTATAAATTTGTGTTCTCTGTTATCTAGGTAAAAATCTAGGAAAGAAGCCAGATAGGTTTGCACCTGTGGCTTTCTATACACTTTTTCTAAAATGGTAGGACGATCTAAATGGTATTGATGGCTCATCTTGGTCTTCAGATCTTCAGGAAGCTTGTCTTCCAGGAAGTTCTTGAGTAACATTTTACCAAAGTAATTGGCCGAGCCCTCATCGGCTAAGATATAACCTAAGCCATAATTGTTATTCTCTGGCTTTTTGCCATTGTAATAGGCACAGTTAGCTCCGCTGCCCAAAATACCTACAATTCCTGTTTTATCATGACAAGCCGCAATAGCAGCGCCATATAGGTCGTCTTTTACCTTGATTTTACTGTTCACAAAGAACTGCTCTAGCGTGTTAGTGAGTTCTTGTTGTTTCTCTTTTGAAGAAGCTCCGGCAGCGAACACATAAATCTTCTTGATGTTCTCTGCATTATGGATCAGCGTAATGTTTTTACTCAGTAACTGAAGGATGTGCTTTGGATCGTTAAAACAAGGATTAACACTTGCTGTATGCGTCTCTACCATGGTGACGCCATCTTGCCAGATTTTCCAGCAAGCATTTTTAGAACCGCTATATACTACTGCAATCATATCCTTAGTTATATTGATAAAACGTGGGTCATTTCTAGCAAATCGTCTTCTAGCTTGTAGTTGCTCAATCCGCTTAGGGCCTCGCTTAATGGCGTTAGGCCAATTTCATTTCCTTTTAAACCAACCATTTTCATGGATTCGCCATTGATAAGGGCATTGGTGGCTGCAAAACCTAAACGACTGCCTAGGATCCTGTCGAAACCACTTGGGCTGCCGCCGCGTTGTAAATGGCCTAAAATGGTTACTTTGGTGTCGTAATGGGTGAACTTACGCTTTACCGCTTTGGCAATATCATAGGCACCACCGTATTTATTGCCTTCAGAAACAATCACTATACTTGATGATTTCTTAGTAGAAGCACCAGATTTTAATTTGATGATCAGTTCCTTTAAGGAAGTTTCTCTTTCTGGTAGCAATACGGCTTCGGCACCGCTGGCAATGGCGCTACGTAGGGCAATACAGCCAGAGTCGCGACCCATTACTTCTACAAAGAACAGCCTGTCGTGAGAGTCGGCGGTATCCCTAATTTTATCGATGGCTTCTATCACGGTGTTGATGGCCGTATCATAGCCTAAGGTAAAGTCAGACCCGTATAGGTCGTTATCTATGGTACCGGGTACGCCAATTACGTTAATGCCGAACTTTTCGCCAAATCTTTTAGCTCCGGTAAAAGTACCATCACCTCCAATTACGACTAGGCCGTCGATTTCTTTTTCTTGTAAATGTTTAAATGCAACTTCCATTCCTGCATCTTCTTTAAACTCCAGACATCTGGCTGTTTTAAGGATGGTTCCGCCCATATGTAAAATATTGCTTACAGAACGGGCGTTCATTGGAATAATGTTGTTATTGATTAGACCTTGGTAGCCTTGTACTACGCCGTACATGTTTTTGCCATGATAAATTCCGGTGCGTACAACAGCTCTAATGCAGGCGTTCATGCCCGGAGCATCTCCTCCAGAGGTCAGTACTGCTATGTTCTTGATATTTGGTTTCATTCTGATTATACGAATATAACGTGTATTTTTTACACTAAGTAATTTTTTTTCAAAAATTTTATGAATTAACGAAATAAGTGTCTTTATTTTGTTTCAAATTACAAACTCTTTAACCATAAAAGTTTTGAAAGAAGTGACCCCCGGTTTTGATTTTGCAGTCTCGATAGATTGTGTACTTTTCGGCTTTGATGGCAGCGAACTGAAAATCTTGTTAATTGAAAGAAATGAAGAGCCCTTTAAAGATTGGTGGGCCTTGCCCGGAAATCTGGTAAATGAGGATGAGAGTGTTGACCAATCTGCTCAACGTATCCTAAAAGAGCTCACTGGCTTAGGTGATATCTATATGGAGCAGTATTATGCTTTTGGTGATGTGAACCGACATCCTCAAGGTAGGGTAATTTCTGTGGCCTATTATGCCATGTTGCGTTTGGGTGGAGATAAACCGTTGAAACCGCTAAGTAATTACGCTAAAAAAGCGCAGTGGGTTAATGTGGCAAGCTTACCTAAATTAGGTTTTGACCACCAGCATATCTTAAACAAAGGTTTAGAGAAGATTAAACGTAGAATTAAACATTTACCTCTTGCCTTTGAACTTTTGCCAGAGAAATTTACGCTTACGCAGGTGCAAAGTGTTTATGAATTGATTTTAGGTAAAAAACTCGATAAACGTAATTTCAGAAAGAAGATTTTAAGCTTCAAAGTGCTGAAGGAACTGGAAGAGAAACAAAGAGGTGTTTCGTTTAGAGCGGCTACACTTTACAAATTCGATAAACGGAAATATAATAAGCTTTTCGGTAAGGAGATTTCTTTTTAGGGATCAGGAGTTAGGGACTAGGGATTAGTGGCTAGGAATTAGGGGTCAGGTATCAGTCGTTAGGCTTACTTGGCCTTTTCTTTTATGCTGGTTTTTGGTTAGTTTTAGTACCTGATGCAGTTTAATTTTTGGGATCTGGGTTTTCGAAAGAGATTAATTTGAGCCTTGGCGTGCTTTAATTAGAGATGTTTAAGAATGTATCGTTTTATTTACTTGGTCAGTTGGTTAATATTATCCTGAAAATAAAAACACAAAGCCATCCAATAAATAGCTGGCTTTGTGTTTTTAAATTGGCAATGTTATCATCCCAAGGTATATTTGCTATTTTATCTCATGTTTTTTATTAAAATGGTAATATGATCTATTTGCTATTCCACCGTTAAAATTTGTTGTTGTTCTATCAAGCTCTTCTTTAAATCAATATAATTGAGATTTTGAACTGCTATTTGTTTCTGATTGGCAAGAACGGCTGCGGTGCCACAAACCTGTCCTAAAGCCATAAAAGTAAATTCAATGCGGATGGCACCATAGGCAATATGGCTAGATGAAGGGGAAGAAGCTGCAAATATGTTACTACATTCAGTAGTTTTTGGAACAATCGAACGATAAGAAATGGGTAAAGGCTGCCAATCTTCTCCACCAAATACAAAACCTTCATTATATGCAAAACCATCTTTTACAATTCTGCGGACACTATGTACGTCGGGTGGCCAAAAAGCAATGGCAACAGGATCGCTCACAGGTGTTGGATGATCTTTTTTAAGATGGTGTTCGGTAATTACATAATCCGAGACCATGCGTCTACCATCGCGAATGTAGAATTGTCGTGGCCAGCCCTCATTATCTTTAAATTCATCTTTTGCTAATCCCCATTTGCTCCAGTTATTTCTAATACGCTCGCTTACTGCAGTATCATTAGCCAGAAAATAAAATAAACCTTGGGTAAAGCTTTTATGTTGATCGTAAATCTTTTGTCGAGTAGCGTAGCTGCCACCAGGATATTCGAAATTCATTCCGTATAGGTTGTGCGATAAATCATGCCAAGCACCTAAATCTGTTTTCCCATTGGGAAGACGGACGTTTGGTATATACAATTGACCTCCGGCTTTTTCATAACGTAGGTAGATTTCATATAGGCTTCTATCGTAATTTTTAGGTTTTGTAAACGGGATTTTGTTTTCCTCTTGTTGAGTTAAGCACATTCTGAAGCAGAAAGCTTGGATACGATGATCGCCAGTTCCCGGTTCTCCTAAAAACTCGTTTTGGATAGTAGGGATTAAGCCGCTATTGGGATCGCCTGGTGTTTTGTAAGGATCTACCTTTACTGAAAATTGAGCATGATCTGTTACTGCTCTTATCCCATTTTTTGTTTCTTGATATAGGCTATTTGCTTCGCGACCAATGGTGGTGCTAACTCCCGATCGGTACAATAAATCTCCTTCAAGGGTGGCATCTATAAACATTTTTCCTTGGTAGGTTTTACCATTGGTGAGTTTTATTTGCTGAATAGCTGTTCCTTTTTTTGAAACAGCTCTTGAATTTTCTTGCAATTGGCTGTTGTAAGCAACATCAATTTTATACTCGGCTACCCATTGTTTGATAACTTCTTCGGCAATATGGGGTTCGAATCTCCATAGGTGAGTCTTTTTCTCTTTGGTTTTTAGCATCTCCTCAAATTCAGCCGTGCGGCCATAAGCTTTAGAAATCCTTCTGTAGAATTCGAGGGCTAAACCACCTACTGCTGCACTGTTTCGAAATGTCTTGTAGTTATCTATATCTGTGCCGCCCAAACCCTCTACCATAATTCCGCCCAAATGTTTGCTGTTTTCTAACAATACTACAGACTGTCCCATTTTAGCTACTTGGATCGCTGCGGTGATGCCAGCTGGAGTTCCGCCGTAAACTACCACATCATATTTATGTTGGGCATTGGCTTTGTAGAAAATTAAGAATAATGGAAATAGAAGTAGTTTGCTAAAATTCATATTTGGTCTGTTGATAAGGGTTTTTAAGCTAACCTAAATTAGAAAATAATTCATGCCAGTGCGCTTTTCTAACTTGTTTTAATAGTTTTCAAACCTATTTGATAGCAATCAAACCTTTTGTAGTAGCCTGATGATTTAATATTGTATCGGTACCAAAAGCCTACATTTCTTGGTAGCCAGATAACCATTTATTAAACCATTTATAATTTCTGTATGATGAAAAAGCTACTATTTTCAATAATCCTTTTTTCGGGGATTTCATTCTCGATTGCCAATGCTCAAGTACGATTGGTTAGAACAACTGCCACCGCAACGGGCAGCTACACGTATAATGCAGCTGGTGATAAGATTAGTTACCTAACTAATTTAGCAGCTAGTGACCAGAGCATTTGTGGCAATGTGCCCTATCGTGTTCAGTTAAACACGTTTACTTTAAACATCAAATCAACAAGTATTGGCAGGATTACTATTGGAGGAGTTTCTACTGGTAATGGAACTAGAACTTTAGCGAACATAACTACATCTGAGGGCGTAGTAGCTGGCTATACCACAAGTTCGACAATAAGTTCTGCATGTGGATTTATTATCATCAACGACATCAGCATCCCACAAAATTTAAATGGCACGGATATCACCATAACGCTCAGCGGCAATGTCAATATGTCTGAAATTATACTTACTTCTATCGAAACACTTCCATTGAAATTCTTATCATTTACAGCAAAACCTGTTGGTTTGGGTAAAGCGGTAAACTTAAATTGGAAGACAAGCAACGAGGTGAATACCAAAGAGTTTGTGGTGGAAAGAAGAACAGATGCAACGGCATTTAGCGCTATAGCGACAGTTAAAAGTAAGAATGAAGATGGTATCCAAAACTATGTTTTTGTAGATCAAACCGCCACCCAGGGAATTAATTATTATCGCTTAAAACAGATAGATAAAGATGGCGCTAGTGTATATATTGAAATTGCCAATGCTGAAATAAAAGGTAATTTGACATTGAGTGTCTTTCCTAATCCAGCTACAGAGAAATTAAATGTTCAGCATGAGCCAACTACTAAATCGGCTACTATTAAGATATTTTCAATTGATGGTAAAAGCCTAGCTGAAACCCAAGTGAAGAAAGGATCGACCACTACTGATCTAAGTATCTCGGCACTTAGAAAGGGACAATATGTGCTGGTTTATAACGACGGCCTATCACAAAACGCTATTAAGTTCATTAAAGAATAAACCCATTAGTCTAGATTATCGCTCTCATATAACCTTTAAACTTATCTTTTTAAAATGAGAAAACTATTTTTTTTGATCTGTTTCGGCATATCAATGCTAACCGCGAATGCACAGGATATAAAACTGTTTAGAACTGCTGATGACCAAAAGGTGGTAAATTCATTTACCTACCCAACTAATGACGTAATCACTTATTTAGACACTATAGGTACGCCTATTGCACCTAGAACTAGTAATAATAATATTTGTGGTGCTGCGGCTCAAAGGGTATCCGTACTTAGTTTTTCCTTGAATGTGAAATCGACCAGTGTTGAAAAGATAGTGTTGGTTGGCCAATCATCGGGTACCTCGACCAGTAGGTCTATCTTCGAAATCAAGGTAGGCAATACTGTTTTGGTTAGAGGTAAAGATTACCAGACCTCAACTACGGTAAAGGGAAATAAAACTTGTGGCGAAATTGTGATTTACGGTTTAAATATTCCAAAAAATGGGAAGGGTACCGAAATCAGTTTTAAGATATCGGGAACGGTTGCCAATACGGCACCTTTGGGCAACCTGCACTTATCAGAAATTGTGTTAAGTCCAGTTAAGAAAACACCATAAAACGCAAACCTAATTTTTGATTGATTAGCAGAATTATTCCTAATACACGTACAAGATTAACATCCATGAGAACATTCCAGATTTTTATACTGCTGCTATTCCTAGTAACCAAAGCCGATGCAGATTCACCTTATTATAATGTACGTGATTATGGTGTTGTTGCTGATGGGAAGACGGTAACCACAGCAGCTATACAAGCGGTGATAGAAAAATGTGCTAAAGCTGGAGGAGGCAAAATTGTATTTCCGGCAGGAGATTATTTAACGGCACCATTGTTTATGCGTAGCAATATTGAAATTGAGGTATTGGCTGGTGCCACCTTGATATTTCACGATGATATTTTAAATACACCTGTAATTGATGGTTCTTGGGAAGGGATCGAAAGAAAGGTTTACGCTTCTTTGTTTACGGGTCACAACTTAAAGAACATTGCCATCACTGGTCGTGGTAGGCTAGAAGGTAGAGGAAGTACTTGGTGGAAAGCTTATTATGAAACTGAAGCGATGAGGAAAAAACTAGGTATTACCGAAAGAGAACCTAATAATCCAAAAGATAGCCCTTTGCCGTTTCCTCGACCTAAAATGATCAATTTTTACAATTGTGAAAATATATTGATCAGTGGAATTACTATTAAT
This sequence comes from Flavobacteriaceae bacterium PS02338, assembly GCA_029959615.1. GTDB lineage: Bacteria > Bacteroidota > Bacteroidia > Sphingobacteriales > Sphingobacteriaceae > Pedobacter. Next base: position 19,889 of record JASCOD010000006.1, read on the forward strand.
AATTCGCCTTCTTGGACTATACACCCCGTTTTTTGCAGAAATATCGAGATTAATGGTATTTCCATTGTACAGCCTTACGATTCGCCAAACACGGATGGTATTAATCCCGAAGCTTGTAATAACGTAAGGATTTTCAATTGCTTTATTGATTGTGGCGATGACTGTATCACCATCAAATCTGGCTACAACGAACATGGCCGAAAAAAAGGTATCCCTTGTGAGAATATCGTAATTGCCAACTGCACATTTGCCCACGGACGAAGCGCTGTTGGTATTGGTAGCGAAATGTCTGGTGGGGTGCGTAATGTAACCATCAGCAATTGTGTATTTAAGGGTACAAGGCGTGGTTTACGAATTAAAAGCAAACGGGATAGAGGCGGCGTAGTAGAGAATATATTAGCCACGGGCATCATTATGGAAAACATTGAAGAAGCCATATCCATTGATATGTATTATGAAACCAGATCTGATGTGGCAGAACCTGTAACCGAAAAAACGCCGCTGTTTCGTAACATTAGATACACTAATATTATAGGTACAAATATAGATCAGCCGATTAATGTTTGGGGTTTGCCCGAGGCACCAATTGAAGGCTTAATGCTAGAAAATATCCGTATGGAATCTAAAAAAGGCTTGGATGTAAAGTATGTGAAGGATTTAAGACTTTATAACGTGGAAATCATTAACAAGGATGGTAAGATGCCTTTTTATCTTCGTAATGCCGAAAAAGTAGAGGTTTCTTTGTTAAAAGGGCCAGAGGGAAAAGAAGAAAATATCATTGAAACCGAGAAAGTAACTGGATTTAAGGTGCTTTTCAAAAACTAGAAGTACGCTTCTATCAAGACAAATTATATATTGATGAAAAAAACGATACTGATTTCTGCACTCTTTCTCTTTTTTGTAGAGTTTGCGTTTTCACAAAGTACTTTTCCTAAAAGTGAAAAGGAAGATAAAAGCCAAATCATGAGCAGTGCTTATTGGCAAATTTGGAATGACAATGTACAGCAGCAAATAGATCAAGATATTGAGAAAAACAGAAAAGCTGATGCCGTTTTGCGGTTGAAGAATGTTAAAGCTGGTACTGAGGTAAAAGTTGAGCAAATATCCCACGATTTTATATTTGGTGCGCATATATTCAATTACAACCAGTTGGGTGCAAAAGAACTAAACGATAGGTACAAAAATCTGTATGGAACACTTTTTAATTCTGCCACCATTGCTTTCTATTGGAATAAGCATGAGATGAAACCGGGGCAACCTCGTTTTAAGGAAGAATATAAAGACACGGAGGTTTATTGGAATAGTGTAAAGGAACCAAAAGCAGAACCACATTGGCGTCGCCCAGCTACAGATCCAGTGGTGGAGTTTTGTGAACGCAAAGGCATTCGTTTACATGGGCATACTTTGGTATGGGGCAACAGGAGGTGGCATTTTCCAAGTTGGATTACCTCGGATTTGATGACGCCGGAAGAAAAGCCAAAAATGGATGCTTTGGTTAAAGAGTATGCCTCGGACAAGAATACGCTGAAAGAAGAAATGTATCAGGACGAATATAAAAAACTCAGTCCGTCTCAACTAGCAACGATGTTTCCTGCTTTCACCAAAACACTGGCCGAAACACAGGAGGAAAGAATTAAAGAGATTGCTAATTACTACAAAGGACGCCTACAAAGCTGGGATGTGGTCAACGAAAGTGCAAAGGATTACAATGCTGGGGACTTAGTTGCAGGAGCAAGTTTAAGTAAAAGCTGGTATGGTTTAATGCCTGGCGATTATGATTATACCTCCTTAAAAACAGCAAAAGAGGCTTTTCCAAAAGAAGTAGCATTAAATATTAACGACTATTACATGGGTGAGGCTTACGCTAATCAAGTAAAAAGTTTGCTTGCCAGAGATAGTAAGATTGATATTATGGGTTCGCAAATGCATAAACTCGGTACCAAAGGTAGTCTAGAAGCTTCGCAGGGAAAGGAGATTGAAACACCAAAGGTGGTGTGGGAAAGGATGGACATTTTTTCGAAAACTGGTCTTCCCATTCATCTGAGTGAAATCACCATCGCATCTCCAACGCAAGACGAAAAAGGTTTAGCCATTCAGGCGATTTTGACACAGAACATGTACCGCCTTTGGTTTAGTATTAAACCTGTGATGGGTATCACTTGGTGGAATGTAGTTGATGACTGCGGTGCTGCGGGTGAATCTGCTAAATCTGGTTTGTTTACTCGTGAAATGCAGCCTAAGCCAGCCTTTAATGCTTTAGATAACTTGGTTAACCAAGAATGGAAAACCAAACAGACCATCAAAATACAAAAGGATGGGACTTTAAAATTTAGGGGATTTAAGGGGAAATACCGTGTGAGCTGGAAAGATAAAAGTGGAAAAGTTCAGACTTCAGAATTTTATCTTAAAAATGATGGGGATGGTTTTTAGCTATTTATTAGATGGTAGAGAGATAAGCTAGGTCATATTCTTTGTTGTTGTGGGGTTTAGAATGAAGTTTATTCCTATTTTTAGTAAAACTAACCAAACTAAAGAAGAACTTAGCCTTTTTATGAAGCCGCTACACCCTTGTATCATCAAGCTTGCTATATGCTTATGTTGTATTATATCGACCCAAACTAGGGCTTACGAGTTCAAAACCCTTAATGTAAGAAATGGCTTAAGTCATAATCGTACCTATTCCATCGTTAAAGATAGGCAAGGCTTAATGTGGTTTGCCACAAGAGGAGGTATAGATAGGTACGATGGAACCTCTTTTAGGCATCATCCATTGGTGGTTGATAAAGCTTATAAAGGACAAGTAAGCCGAGCCAATGATGTAATTATTGATCCAGAGGGCACTTTATGGGCTTACGATAACACAGGGAATATTTTCCGTTACGTTGCAAAAAAAGGTGCTTTTATTCACGAGGTTACCTTGTCAACCGTATTAAAAGGTAGCAATGTTACCCTACGAGGCGTTACTTTTAGTCGCTCTGGAGAAATGCTGGTTTTTGGCTCGTTCGGTTTGGCTTCGTATGTATACAACTCCACTAAACTGGTTACTAAAATAGTAGCTTCGCAAAAAAATGCACCAACCGATATAGGTGTCGTACGTCACTTAAAAGGAAATCGCTATGCCATAGGTACACTAAATGGTGTTTATTTGATGGAGATCAATGCCCATAAATTTAATGTAAAGGAACTTACTTTCGAAACTAGGGGAAATAGAAGGGTTCAGGCGATGACTTTGGATGCAGCCAAGCAACATTTGTATTTTGGAACTTTTGGCGGTAGTGTTTTTGATTTCGATATCAACAATGATATAGTCACAAAAGTAGAAACCATCAATTCTCCATTTGGTATTAGAGCTATAGAGGTGAGAGGAGATCTACTGTACATTGCAACAGGTGGTTATGGTCTCTTAAAATGGAATAGAAAGTCTAATAAGATTGAAAAACACTATCGCCTTACCGTAGATGACCAAGACAAGCTGCCTTCTAATTCTATTTACGATGTGTTTAGCGATGGGAATAGGCTTTGGGTAGCTAGTTATAACAGAGGGATAGCTGTACTTGACCAAGATCTTCCCGATTTTCAGTTTATCCATAATCCAGCACATCTTAATTCATTGTATGGTAATTCTATCAGTGCCATTCTATCGGCTAGTGGTAATGAAATGTGGTTTGGTACGGATAATGGAATTAATATTTATGCTGCTGGTAAATGGCAAGAAATTTTTTCTACTACATTAGAAAAACGTTATCGGATTTTAGCTTTATGTGAAGATAAAATAGGCGATATTTGGGCAGCAGAGCTTACTTCTGGCGTAATTCGCATAGATAAAAAAACACATCAAATTAAGGGAAGGTTTAACGATATCACTTCGCGTTACGGCAAGGTAGATGCCAGACTGATTTATAACATTTATAGCGATGCCGAGGGAATGTTGTGGTTCGGCGGAGCTTTTGGTAAAATTATTGGTTATCATCCCCAAACTAAGGTTTATAGGGAATACGAAAGCAGCTCAATCAATATCATTAAAGAATTTCAGGGCAAATTAATTATTGGTACTACAAAAGGTCTTTTTTGGCTAGATAAGCAAAAAGGAAAAGTTTTACCTTGGCCAAATAGTAAGGGTAATACCAATCCTATCTTTAAAAATTACATCAATCATATCTACGGACTTGGAGAAACATTATGGTTCAGTACAGAGCGTGGCTTGGTAAACTATCATCCTAAAAACGGTTCGATCAAGTTATACACACAAGCAGATGGTTTGGCTTCTAACGTTGTTTATGCTATTAAATCTGATGAATTGGGCAGGATATGGGCAAGTACCGACAGGGGGCTTTCTGTGATTAATCCTAAAACAGGTAAGGTTTATTCTTTTGATGCCACCAATGGATTGAAGGAAGATAATTTCAGTCCCCGAGCCGCCGCCCTTAGTGCCGATAAAAAGATATGGTTTGGTACTGTTAATGGCGTTTTATATTTCGAGCCAGAGAAAATAATTGACAAAGCCATCGCCGCAAAGCTGCATTTTGATGACCTATTGATTAACTATAAGTCTGTTTACGATAGTACGTCTACCTATCATCTGAACGAAGGTTTAAACGAGCTTCAAAAAATTGTATTGAGGTACAACGAAAATAGCTTTTCATTTAATTTTTCGGCAATTAACTACACTTATAAATCAAGAATATATTACCGCTGGAAGCTATCGGGATATGATAGGGATTTTATAGACTCTAGAACAGGTGTAAAGCCAAGTTATGCCAATGTGTCTGCCGGAAATTACGAATTTACGGTAGAGGCTGTAGAAACAGTTAGCGGCAAATTATTAGATAGTCGCACCATATTGATTAAGGTTAAAGCAGCTTTGTGGGCTACTTGGTATGCTCAACTCATTTATGCTGCTATCTTTATTTTCTTAGCTTATTATATTTATAAAACGATACGTCAGCGAAGAGAGCAACAAGATTACGAAAATAAAATACGCTACTTTGCAGACACTGCCCACGAGATAAAAACGCCAATAACACTGATTTTGGGTTCTCTACAGAACCTTAGTCAAGATAAACAGACTGAAAATACCTCACAGCCATTTTTAGATATGGCCATTAAGCATACTAAAAAACTGAACTTGATGGTTAATCGTTTGTTAGATTTTCAGCGAGCAGAAATGAGGGCAATGAAATTGGAAGCCGCCAATCATGATATTGTTGATTTCGTACAATCTCAAGTCGATAAGTTTTATCCTTTGGCTATTCAAAAGAAAATTGAGATCACCATTACACATGAACTGGTAGATCGGCAGCTTTGGTTTGATGCGAGTGCGATGGAAGTTATCGTAGAAAATTTAATTACCAATGCATTAAAATACACCAATGAGGGTGGCTTTATCAAGATAATACTACATCCGTATGGAAATAAAGAGCTTGCTGTAGCTGTCCAAGATAATGGAATAGGTATAGCAAAGGAGGCACAAAAGCAGCTTTTTCAGCGCTTTTATCGTGGAGAAAATGCCATTAGCAGTGGCGAAAGTGGTACTGGAATTGGGTTGATTCTAGCTCGCACACTTACTGAATTACATGGAGGTAGAATTGAATTGTTGAGTGAGATTAATCAGCGAAGTACTTTCACGTTAGTATTTAAATACGGTAATGAACATTTGAAAGATAGGCAGAATATTACCGTGATGGCAAACTATCAAACGCCTCCAGATTTAGCGCAAGAAATAGATCCCTCACTACAAATTCAAACCAATGAGGAGGCAATAACTGATCAGCCACTTGTACTAATTGTAGAAGATAATCTGGATTTGCGTTTATTCATCAGTAGAAGTTTGGAGCAAAGTTATCGTATCGAAGTAGCTCAGGATGCCGAAACAGGAATAGAAATGTTGACCAATCTAAATCCAGACTTGATTATATCTGATGTGATGATGCCCGGAATGGATGGTTACGAATTTTGCCAAAAGGTGAAGAGCGACATCAATACCTCACATATTCCTTTGATCTTGCTCACCGCATTAGATCAGAAAAGCAACATGGTAAAAGGCTACGACTGTGGGGCTGATAATTATGTGGTTAAGCCTTTTGATATTACTTTGCTTAAAATGAAGATCGAGAATACGATCAACAGCCGTAGGAAATTAAAGGAGAAGCTGATCCAGCACATTGGTGGCGAACAAACCATCTCGATGCAGAATAATGCCGACGATCTATTTCTAAAAAAGATTACCGAAAAGCTGGAAGCAAATATTTCAGAATCTGAATATTCGATAGATGAACTTTGTGCCGATATGCGAATTAGCCGTTCTACTTTCTATAACAAGATCAAAGGTTTAACCAATCATAGCCCCAATGATTTCATTAGGATATTTAGGTTGAACAAAGCGGCTCAATTACTGAAAAGTGGAGACCATAATGTAAACGAGGTTGCCTACATGACAGGTTTTGCTGATACCAAATATTTCAGCACGATATTTAAGAAGCACTTTGGCATTAGTCCCAGTAAATTGCTGTAATCATTAGGTTTTTCCAGGTTTATTTAGTTCAATATACTTTGAAGCCTGTTTTTTTAATCGAAAACAAACCTATTTGTTAATTATCAAACCCAGTTTTAATAGACGTATGTCTAATATTGTATCATTGATTGCTGGGCTTAATGGAAGTTTTTGCAAGATTCTTTCACCGGCAATCATAACCTAATATGAACGTATGATGAAACACCTCACGGGATTCTTGTTGATGATTGTTATTTTCTCTACCGTAGCTATGGGGCAACCATGGCCAAGACAGGAAAAGCATATCCTTGATAACAACAAGAAAATCACCGATGCAAGTGTGCAACTGTTTCATCTACATTCTGATTATGATTTTCCTTATGTCATTCCTTCCAAAGAAAATGTAACGGAGAAATTATTACGTATCTGTAGTTTTTTGGAAGGTTCTACTATGAAAGAATTGGTAGATGCTACTACGCGAAAGCCTATTGAAGACCTTTCGAAACTACCAGAAAATTTTACTTTCGGAAAGACTGATTTTCGCCCATACACTTATGAGTGGGGGGTAACCTATAGCGGAATGCTGATGGCTGCAAACACAACTGGTGAAAAAGCATTTAGTGATTACGTAACCAAACGTATGGATTTGCTTTCGAAGATTTATCCTACAGTGGTAAAGTACCAACAAGCTAAAAGCGATTATAAATCCCCCATAAGTTCATTGATCAATCCGCATGATCTAGATGCCTGTGGTTCGCTGGCCGCTGCGGCAATCAGAACACAATTACAATACAGCAACATCGATCTAAAATCTTTTATTGATAGAAGTGCAAAATTCATCACCGAAGAACAATACAGAATTAATGGTAAAATTCTAGCACGTAACCGTCCGTATCCAAATACTTTATGGTTAGACGATTTGTACATGGCGATTCCTGCACTAGCTCAGTTATATGTTTTTACGAATGATGAAAAATACTTGAACGACGCAGTTCATCAATTATTAGCATATGCTGATCGCATGTATGTAAAAGAAAAAGGACTGTTTAGGCATGCTTGGGTGGAGTCGATGGAAAGTCATCCTGCATTTTTTTGGGGTAGGGCAAATGGTTGGGCTACGATGGCGATGTGCGATCTCTTAGATGTGATGCCACAAAAACATCCGCTACGCAGTAAAGTGATTTCGCTTTATAAAGAACATTGCAATGCCTTGCTCCAATATCAATCTGGAAAAGGAATGTGGCACCAATTGCTAGATCGTAATGATAGCTATTTGGAAACCTCTGGAACTGCCATTTTTGTTTACGGCTTGGCACACGGTATCAACCAAGGTTGGTTAGATACTAAAGCATTTGGAGCAGCCGCCTTAACCGGATGGAATGCGCTCAGCGAACAAATTAACAATATGGGACAGGTAGAAAATGTTTGCGTAGGAACCAGTATAGCATTTGAGCCAGCTTATTATTACCAGAGGAAAACGCATCCGTATACCGCACACGGTTATGGGCCAACCCTAATGGCTGGAAGTGCAATTTTAAGGTTGCTAGAAAAAACGGCACCTGTACAATCTACCACTATTTATTTTTACGAGAAAACTAACCAAATAAAATAAACTATAAATGAAAAGAACAGTTTTAATGCTTGCGTTCATGGTATTCTTTTGCTGTAAAGCAGATCAGCCAGTTGCTACGAGCAAAGAAGAACCAAAATTTAAAGTCTTCCTTGTTGGTGCTTCAACCTGTGCCAATAAAAAAGAAGAAGCTCGTCCAGAAACGGGATGGGGAGAGAAATTCCAAGCTTTTTTTAAGGATAACGTAACGATTGATAATAGAGCGTTAAATGGCAGAAGTACCAAATCATTTCGCAACGAGGGGCACTGGGATAAGATGATGCAGGACTTAAAAGCTGGTGACTGGGTATTTATTCAATTTGGGCATAACGACCAAAAAATAGATAGACCTGCGGTAGGTACAACCATAGCAGAATATAAAGAAAACCTGTCGAGGTATATTGATGAAGTGAGAAGCAAAGGTGCTCATCCTATTATCATGACTTCGATTGTGAGACGTGCGTTTAAAAACGGAGAATTGACAGATACTCACGGAGATTATCCAAAGGCGGTAATAGAAGTTGCCAATGCTAAGAAATGTGAATATATCGATATGCAAAAAAAATCTCACGAATTGGTAGCCAGTTATGGTGTAGAGAAATCAAAGCAATTATATTTCTGGGCAAAAAAGCAAGAGTTTCCACATTTGGCAAACGATAAAAAAGACAATACGCATTTCAGTGGTTATGGCGCACAAAAAATGGCAGAGTTGGTGGTAGAAGGTATTGGAGAACTAAAAAATAAAATCCTTGCTGCAAATTTAAAAGCTGATAAAAAGTTAAACTAAAAAGTATGAGAAGAGAAACCGCATTCTTGTTACTAGTTTTCCTTTTAGTCTGTAGTGCAGCTTTTGCACAACAAATTACAGTTAAAGGTAAAGTAGTAGATAAAAATAACGAGCCTCTGGTAGGCATTAGCGTACAAATATCGGGTACAAAAACAGGGGTAAGTACTAATGAAAAAGGCGAGTATTCCATTTTTGTTTCTTCGGATAAAGTAGAGCTGAGCTTCAGCTACATTGGTTTCGTTACGCAAAAGCAGGTGGTTGGTAGCCGCAGGACTATCAATGTTACGCTACTGGAAAATGTAGAAGCGCTAAGTGAAATTGTGGTAATTGGTTACGGGCAGTTAGAACGTAAGGATCTTACAGGTTCTGTAGCTTCTATTAGTGGTGCCGAAATCACCAAAACACCTGTAACCAGTATTGGAGAGGCCTTAACAGGAAAACTTCCGGGAGTACAAGTAACCATGACCGAGGGCGAACCTGGCGCAGAGCTAAAAATACGTATTCGTGGTGGTGGGTCTATTACACAAGATAATTCACCACTTTACATCATTGACGGTTTTCCAACGGAGTTAGGCTTGGATGGCTTGGACCCTAATGACGTGCAATCTATAGATGTACTAAAAGATGCTTCTTCCACTTCCATTTATGGCGCTAGGGGAGCAAATGGTGTAATTATCGTTACCACTAAAAAAGGAACAGAGGGAAAATTGAAGGTAAACTACAATGGCTATTACGGGGCTCGTCAACTTCCTAAAACCTTAGAGGTGCTTAACCCCTACGAATTTGTGCTGATGCAATGGGAACGTCAATCACGAAACCGTATGTCTGCACCAGATTACAGGGATGTTCTAGCCAACTATGGCGAATTCAGTACTTATAAAGAAAAATATCAAAATGCGCCGTATATAGATTGGCAAGATTTGGTGATGGGCAGGAGTGCTTCCGTTCAATCTCATAATTTGTCACTAAGTGGTGGCAGTAAAGACACTAAATACACGGTAAGTACTACCCGCAATAACGAAGAAGGAATTATCAATGATAGCGATATGAAACGTAATACTGTACGTCTTTCGCTAGATCATAAAACTGGAAAACGCTTGTCTTTCAGCATGTCGGCACAATATATGGACCGCACCATTAATGGAGACCCCGTATCCGAAACCTCCCTGGGCTACTCCAAATTGGTTAATGTTCTACAGTTTAGACCTGTGGCTATAGGTAACAGTACTTTGGATGACCTGCTTAATGACGAGCTAGATGAAACCTTGGCAGATGGATCCACTTCTTCCATTAATCCTTTATTCATGACCAAAGCTACACAAAGACAACGCAATCGTAAGGCAACAGATCTTAATGGAGGGATTACCTATAAAGTGGCCAATAACTTGACTTTTAAATCCAATTTGGGTCATATTTATTACCGAGATCAACAGCAGTTACTTTATACCGCCATTACAAGTACTGCTCGTGCTAGAGGTGGCGCCAGCGCAGAACTAAAAAATCAAGAAATGACCAAATGGAACATTTCTAACACCTTAACTTATGCTAAGAAATTTGCTAAAAAGCATGCTGTAACAGCAATGTTGGGTCAAGAAGCCAACAGGTTAGATTTTTACCAAACAGATATGATCGGCAATGCTTTTGTCAATGAGGACATCACCTTTGGTAATTTGTCGCAGGCGCAAAACCAGGCCATTAGTTCCGATAAATATGCAGAAGCCATTTCTTCGTTTTTTGGTAGGGTTAATTACGATTACAAATCACGTTATCTTTTATCGGCATCTTTAAGAGCAGATGGCTCTTCTAAATTTGCAAAAGATAACCAATGGGGATATTTTCCTGCCGTTTCTGGTGCATGGCGAATTAGTGAAGAAGGTTGGTATAAAGGAGCGAAGAAGATTGTCAACGATTTAAAGTTAAGATATAGTTACGGTTCATCTGGTAACAACAGAATAACGAATTATTTGTACAGCACCAATTTTACGCCAGTGTATTACGGCTTAAATAGCACTTCTATTCTGGGCTTAATACCTTCGTCGCTGGCAAATCCATACTTGCAGTGGGAAACTACCAAAACTTCCAATTACGGATTGGATTGGGCAACAGGAAATAATCGCATATCTGGAACCATAGAATATTACCATAATAAGATTTCAAACCTATTGCTCTACTCAGATATCGGTACTGTATCTGGTTACACTAGGCAGATGTCTAACGTGGGTAGCACGCAAAATACTGGCCTTGAATTTTCTGCAAGGGCAGTAATTATCGATAAAAAGGACTTTTCTTGGACAGCGAATATCAATATCTCGGCTAATCGCAATAAAGTGCTTTCACTCGCAGGAGATCAGCAATTTATGTTAGCCGGTTCTGGTTGGGGTAGCTTAGGAACTGATTTTCTGGTAAAAGTAGGTCAGCCTATTGGTCAAATCTATGGCTACCGTACCAACGGGATGTACACCGCCGATGACTTTACCGATGCTGCATTTACCTCTGGTGCTTTTACGTCTGCAAACCTAAAACCAGGCATTCCTTATAACAATAGTCAAGGTAAAGAAGATAACCTTTTGGGATTGCCGAAAATAAAAAGGATCAATAGCCCAGAAGACTCCGAAACTACCACGCCAGATTTAGATAGGGAAGTAATTGGAAATACCCTGCCGAAACATTTCGGAGGATTTAATACCAGTTTTAGGTACAAAAACTTTGATCTAGGGATATTTCTAAACTGGTCTTATGGCAATGATGTATACAATGCCACCAGACTTAGGGGCTCGACACTGGCACTACCTAACCAAAATATTTTGAAAGCACCAGGACAACGATACAGTGTAATAGATCCAGTCACTGGCGCTCCGGTTTTAACCAGAAGTGGATTGAATGAACTCAACAAAAATGCAACACAGTATTCGTTTATGCAGATTGCTGAAATATTAACCGAAGATTATATTGAAGACGGTTCTTTCTTACGTGTGAACAATGTTTCTTTAGGATATACGCTTCCAAATACCTTGGTTAAAAAAATAGGTTTACAAAGCGTAAGAGTATATGCTACAGGGTACAATCTTTATTTATTCACCAATTATTCTGGTTACGATCCAGAGGTAGATACCCGACGTGGAAGTGCGTTGACCCCCGGTGTAGATTTCGCAGCTTATCCGCGAAGTAAACAATATGTTTTTGGTTTAAATGTCTCATTTTAATTGATAATGATGATGAATAATGTCACTAAAAAAATAATTCCGATAGCCTTACTTATTACTGCGGTATTTAGTTCTTGCAAGAAATTTTTAGATATACCACCAGAATCGATATATGCAGAAGAAAACCTGTTTATTACGACAAATCATGCAGAAATGAATGTGTTCGGCATTTACAGCATCTTAACTTCTGGTTCATTATACGGGCGTAATATCACTCAGTATTATGATCTAGATACTGATCTTGCTCAAATCAAGGGAGGTACAAGTTCTGGAGCTCCCGATGGCGAAAGGCGCAGTATTGCCCGTTATGCCTTTACCTCAACGACTAGGCAAATCTCAGATTATTGGGTTGATGCTTATAAAGGCGTAGAACGGGCCAATATTGCTATTGCAAAAATTCCGCAAATGGAATTATATGAAAAAGGCACGGATGTAGAAAAAAAGAAGCTCAAAAGATGCTATGGAGAGGCATTGACTTTAAGAGCAATTCTTTACCTAGACCTTGTACGTCATTTCGGTGATGTACCACTAAAGCTAACACCATCTGTTACTGGCGAGAACTTCAACCTTCCACGTACATCTAGAGATGTCATCTATGATCAACTGGTGAAAGATTTGCAGGAGGCAGAAGAGCTTGTGCCTTGGGCAAATGATACAGGCATTACTGTAGACGAGCGTATTACCAAAGGTGCAGTAAAAGGCATTTTGGCAAGAGTAGCCTTATATGCCGCTGGATATTCGCTACGTTGGGATTTACAGACTGGAAGCGTTGCTTCACTTAAAATGGGTACTAGGCCAAATGTGGCACGTATCAGAGAGTTATATACCGTTGCCAGAGACGAGTGTAATGAAATTATGCTTTCTACGGTACATCGTTTAAATCCTAGTTTCGAAAACGTATGGAAAAATATTGCCGCTTATCGCATAGACAATGTCTATCGTGAAAATATCATGGAAATTGCATTTTACAGTAGGTTGAGCGTAAGGGGAGAAGCTGGGTACTATGGAAACTATAATGGACCAGAATCTAGAATACTCTCTGCGCCAGCCCACGGCACTTCGGCAGGAGCAATGTGGGTAATGCCTTCGTTCTATCTTTCTTATGATCCAGAGGATAGTCGCCGCGATATTACCGCCGCAAGCCATATTTTTACGGCGCAGCCTAAGGGCACACCTACGGCACTGTACAACTTAACTGTCGGTAAATGGCGCAACGGTTGGGCTGCAACTGCTCCATCATCTTTAACGAATTTCAATTTTCCGCTGTTGCGCTATGCTGATGTTTTATTAATGTTTGCCGAAGCAGATAGCTGGCTCAACAATGGCTCTACTCCAGCTGCGGTTGATGCTTTAAAGTTGGTTAGAAAGCGTGCTTTTCCAACCAAAATAGCTGCCATAGAAGCAGAAGTTTATCCTACAAACCTCAATGATTTTATAGAAGTGCTTATCAATGAGAGAGCTTTTGAGTTGGCTTTTGAAGGTTTTCGTAAAACAGATTTAATTCGATTTAATAAGCTTGCCGAAAAAATAAATTGGGCAAAAGCAGAAAATGAAGCCATCAACAATAGTTACAGTTCAACGGGTAATAGGCCTTATACGGGAAGCATTGTACGCCTTCAAGGAAAGGTTATTCCTACTAGTCGTGTTTATAAGGATACGGGAAATAGCTATGGGGTAGAAATTCGTGAAACCAGTACCAGACCAGACAATACTTGGGGTTCTGTGCAATGGCTAGGTGCAGCTTTTAAAGCTAATATGGCAATTTTTGCCAGTGGTTTTAAAGAAAATTATAGTGAAATATATCCTGTTCCATTAGGTATTAGAGATGTAACTACTGCGATAGGGCAAGTGCCTGGTTATTAATTGGTAAATAGTTTTGTTGGTCGGTATTTTATACCGAGGGTGGATAATAATGCCCTTAATTTTATAAAGTAAAATAAAAAATGAAAAAAAATAGAAATGTATCTGCTATCATATTTGTATTAAGCATATTCTTTGCCTCACTTTCATATGCTCAGCCTAGATTTGAAAGTACTTTCAATTCATGTAGTATTTATCTTCCTTCAGGTTCAGGAACTTCATCAGATGTAAGTTATAGAAAAGTTGGGGAGAATACTTGGAAAGCTGCTTTTCAATTGTATCATGACATGGAGCGCAAAGAATTTCGCGGAAGTATAGTGTTGCTGAATGAAGACACCGAGTATGAAGTAAGAACAATCATTAAAACAGGTAACGAAGTTACTGAAGACAAAATATCAAGATTTAAAACTTGGACCGCTACGCCAACTATTGGACGAGAGGTGCTACTCAGTTCTTTTCTTAAAAGCGGGAAATATGTAGATGTACAAAACCTGAAAGGTTCACCTACTTCGTGGATACGTCTCATTCCGGACATTGCTATCAATGCTGGCACCAGCTCTGATTATGCATTACGGTTTGTTAACAGTAGCTATATCATCTTGGAAGGTGCCAATATCAAAGGTGGTCGTATTAATGCCGTAGACCTATTAAGTACAGCCTCAGACATTAGAATCATCAATTGCAATATCTCTAAATGGGGTAGGCCTGCGGTAAGTCAAAATGCAACAGGGCATTATCTGGATAAAGATGGTGTAGCGGTGAACTACGATTCGGGAGTTAAAATTGGCAAGGCTAAAAATATCGTTGTCGAAAGATGCTATATCCACTCTCCCAATGGAAAAACCAACCCTTGGAAAGGTGTGGTAGAATTAGGGCCGCACGTTGGTACAGCGTATAAAAGCAGTCACCCAATGGGGCCAAATGGCATTTTTGTATTGCAAAATGGCGGTAATTTGGTGATACGCTATAATGATATCATCGGTGATCAATTGCATCGTTTTAATGACGGAATAGAGGGACAAAAAAATGGCTTCGTAGACGGAGGATTTTATAACGATGCAGACGTTTATGGCAATATGATCGCCTTTGGACAAGACGATGGTATTGAGTTAGATGGAGGCCAATGTAATGTTCGTTTATTTGGCAATAGGTTCGAGCAGTCTTACAGTGGGATTAGTTTGGCGCCTAATAAAAAAGGACCTTCTTATGTGTTCAATAATGTTGTTACAAATCCAGGAGCATCAGATGGCTCTAGCAGTGCTGCGGTAAAAAATGGGGGAGGTGTAACACACACCGAAGGCAGGCAATTCCTATTTAACAACACCATGATTTTTAATGGTAACGGTATGCGTGGTGTAGGTTATGGTCCAAGCGGTGCAGAAGATAAAAGAGAAATGTTTTTGGCTTACACTAGAAACAATATTTTCTTGGCAACACAAGCACCATCGGGCAGTGGTAAGGAAGCTCGTGGTTATTCTATTTCAGATATTCACGAACTTCCCGACAATTGTTTTGACTATGATTTGTTGGGGAATATGCAAAATGAAGGTGGAAAAGGTAAAATTCAGGCGAATAAAGATGCAGAAAAAAATGGCGTTTTCGCTTCCCCAAAATTTACGGATTTTAATAAAGGTATTTACACCTTACAAGCTGATGATCCTGGCGTAGCCAAAGGCATCGCTGTTCCAAACTTTATGGAAAGCTTTACCGGAAGCGCACCTAATATGGGTGCTTTTCAAGCTGGTGCAGCTACGCTCTATCCACAACGCCCATTGGATATCAGTTCAGATCATTATTACTTAAACACGAGTGTAGGAAGTACCAAAACGATTAAGATTACTGTCGGTAATGTACCAGAGTCTGATTTCGAAATTTTAAAAGCAGAAGACATGAGCTGGCTGGAAGTAACAGCATCAGATACTAAAATTCGACCTAATTCTACGTTAAGCCTAACTGTTAAAGCAAACCCAGCGCAACATAGAAAGGTAGGAGCACTTCTGGTGAGGTTAAAAAATGGACTTTCTGTACCGATTACTGTTTTCGCCAATTAATATAAAATAAGATGCTTAAAAGAACGCTAACATGCTTGTTGATTGCCGTATCAACTTATTTAAATGCTGATGTACCCCTAATTACGAATGTTTCTGCCAGAAATATTACCTCATTAAATGGGAAATGGAATTACATTGTAGACCCATTGGAAAATGGCTTTTTGGATTACCGTTTAGAGCCCCATAAGAATGGGTTCTTCAAGAACCAAAAGCCAACCAATCCGTCGCAACTAATCGAATATAACTTTGATACCTCGCCACACATGACCATCCCATCAGATTGGAATACAAAAGATGAGAAATTGTTTTTCTACGAAGGTTCGGTATGGTTCAAAAAAGATTTTACCCATCAAAAGAAAACCAACAATAAAACCTATATCTATTTCGGAGCAGTAAACTATCGTGCTTCAGTATATATCAATGGCGAATTGGCAGGTCATCACATTGGTGGATATACGCCTTTCAATTTTGATATTACCGATTTACTGGTAGAAGGGAAAAACTTTGTAGTGGTGAGGGTGAACAATAACCGGGGAAAAGACGAAGTGCCAACGGTAAACATGGACTGGTGGAATTATGGTGGCATCACTAGAGAGGTGATGCTGGTAGATGTTCCCTCAGTATTTGTCGAGGATTATCAAGTTCAACTGGCTAAAAACAACAAAGGTTTGATCGCTGGATGGGTAAAATTGAATGCCGCAAAAGCAGGAGAAGCGATTGTTGTGGAAATTCCAGAACTGAAAATCAAACAGCAGATCAAAACAGATCAAAATGGTCTTGCAAATTTCCAAATCAAGGCAAAGCCAATATTGTGGTCACCTAAAAATCCGAAGATATATGAGATTGTAGTGAGCAAAGCTGATGAAAGCATTACCGATCAAATTGCCTTTAGGACGATTGAAACAAAAGGGAAAGATATCTTACTTAATGGCGAAAAGATATTCTTGAGTGGCATTAGTGTTCACGAAGAAGCGCCTTACCGCCAAGGCAGGGCGTGGTCTAAAGACGATGCCAGAACCTTATTGGGCTGGGCGAAGGAGATGGGGTGCAACTTCGTTCGTCTGGCCCATTACCCCCATAACGAAACCATGGTACGCGAAGCCGAAAAAATGGGTTTAATGGTGTGGAGCGAAATTCCAGTGTATTGGACCATCTCGTGGACTAACGAAGGAACTTACAACAATGCTAAAAAGCAGCTTCACGACATGGTTTATAGAGATAAAAATCGTGGTGCAGTAGTCATTTGGTCCATTGCTAACGAAACGCCACATGGTGAGGCTAGAGATAAATTCTTATCAAACTTGGCAACCTATGCCCGCACTTTGGATAATACCAGATTACTGAGCATGGCCATGGAAGTAAATCACCTGCCGAATCATGTGAATGTGGTAGAAGATAATATGAACGAATATGTCGATATCATCAGCTTTAACGAATACATGGGCTGGTACGATGGTCGTGGTACATCTGAAGATTGCCGAGTGGCAACTTGGAAAATTCCTTATAACAAGCCAATTGTAGTCAGTGAGTTTGGTGGCGATGCCCTGCAAGGACTTTATGGTGATAAGATAGAACGTTGGACAGAAGATTTTCAGGAAGAACTTTATATCAGAAATGTAGAAATGCTTTCTAAAATTGACGGTTTGGCTGGCGTTTCGCCTTGGATATTGAAAGATTTCCATTCGCCCAGACGCCAATTGTTCGGTATTCAGGATTGGTTCAATCGTAAAGGTTTGATATCAGATCAGGGAATTAAAAAGAAGGCTTTTTACGTGATGCAGAACTGGTATAAAACTAAGAATAATTAAATCTTAAAATCATGAAACCAACACTGGCCATATTGTTTGTTTTGTTCTTTTGTTATCAAAATGTTCATTCTGAAAGTATCGAGGTTTTTCAGCAATACGGGAAACGATTTAATCCAGTTAAGGTTGGATATAATGTAAACGATTTTGGCGCAGTTGGAGATGGTAGGATGGTTAATACGGTGGCCATACAAAAAGCCATAGACCAATGTAGTTTGGACGGCGGAGGAACGGTTTACTTTACTTCGGGAGTGTATGTATCGGGTACCATCTATCTGAAATCTAACGTGGTTTTGCATATACCAAGTGGTATCACCCTTAAAGCGAGTAACCATTTCGATGACTTTCCAGATCAAGCATCTTCTCTCCCCACACATAATCAACCTAATTTAACCAGTAAAGCATTAATCTATGCGGAAGGAAAGAAAAATATAGGAATTACTGGCTTAGGTACAATTGATGGAAACGGAAGGTATTTAGATTTATCGGAAAATAGAAAAGGTCGCCTTAAACCCTCTTTTAAATATCGCCCCCGTATTCTTCACCTAAGAAGTTGCGAAAATGTTTTAATTGAAGACATCAAGCTGTTTAATTCCGCATCTTGGGTTCAAACCTATCAAGAATGTGAAAACCTGATTATTCGAGGAATCAAAGTAGATAGCAAAGAAAATTCTACTGCCGATGGTAATAATGATACTGTTAAGTATAGGCATCTTAATAACGACGGGTTGGATTTAATAGATTGTCGGTTTGTTGCTATTTCTGATTCCCATATCAATTCTGGAGATGATGCGATATGCATCAAAAGTTTTTCGCCCGATAAGGTCTGTAGCAAAATTACCATCAGTAATTGTAACCTTAGTTCCAACACATCTGGCTTGAAAATAGGTACAGAAACTGCGGGAACAATAGAAGATATCGTGATTCAGAATTGTACGGTTTATGATACTAAGGGAGAGGGTATTGCGATTATCAGTGTTGATGGTGCAACGGTAAGGAGAATCAGCATATCAAATATCATTCTTAATAACATCAAACGCTCTGCCATATTCATTCGCTTGCACCAAAGGAATACCCTATACGGATCATATACCTATTCCAATAAACCCATTTTAAAAGATATCATAATCAACAACATTCAGGGCAGTGGCTTGTCCAGTTTGGGATGTTCTGTTTCGGGCATACAAAACTTTGAAGTAGAAAACGTGAATTTCAGTAATATAAATTTGGAGTTCGACGGCTTGGAAAATGGTAAGGTGGTGCCTAGCAAAGTTCCAGAGTTGCCTAATGGCTACCCAAAAGGGGATATGTTTGGTATTCTCCCTTCGTTTGGTTTCTATGTAAGAAATGTCAAAAATATTAGGTTTAACAACGTTGATGTAAAGTCGCTCAAACCAGATTCCAGACCGGCGATAATGATAGAATCAGTCAAGGATTTTAGTTTTAAAAACAGTTACATACAAGGAGCGGCGGTAAAAGATACAGTGCTCGCTTCCACGGCTGGTACTTTCCAAATTAATGTACCTATCAAAAAGCATTAAAAGCATTCTGAACATGAGTAATGTAGCAAGTAAAGCCATACGATTAATGATAGGTATGGTGATTTTCTTAAATGTACCCAACAGTTTTTCGCAGCGAAAAGGCGATACCGTCTATCACGTTGTCATGTATGGGCAAAGTTTGATGTTGGGTACAGGGTCTGTTCCATTACTTTCTGTAAAACAACCACATAACGCTTTAATGTTTAGCGGTGGCGTACGTTCTGGCTATGATGCTGATAGCAATTATCATAATAGCTTGGTTCCGCTGGTAGAAAAAATAGCCATATCAAAAGCTAGTGGAAGTAAATTAGGTGAAACACCTGCAACCGGTTTCTCCGAGGAATTTAATTCGCTTTTAGGTAGAAGCTGGTCAAACCATCTTTTGTTGTCTTCTCCAGCGCAGGGCTCAACAAGTATTGCTTCGTTAACACAGGAAGGTATTTATTGGGATAGATTTAAAAAAGATATCATTGAAGCGAACCGCCTTGTTTTTGCCTTAGGTAAGAAGTATAATGTTCCGTTTATTCTATGGAACCAAGGAGAAAAAGATATTGATAGCAAAACATCAGCAGATAGCTATAAAAATAGCATGAAACGGTTTCAACAAAAAGCAGATGAGTTTATTAAAGCCGTTACTGGGCAAAAAAATGCAGTAAAAATCCTAATGTATCAAACAGTATCACATAATGTGCGTAAATCCACTGGAAACCCAGAAATAGCGAATGCACAATATGAATTGGCCAAAAGCGAAGCCCATATCACTATTTCTAATACCACCTACCAACTCCCTTACCTAAAAGACAATGTACATCTTACTAATGTTGGCAGTAAATGGAATGGCGCTAACTACGCCATAGCTGCAAAAAACTTGCTGATAGATAAAGCTAACTGGAAGCCAATTTATGTGAAGAAAATAGCTGCTGCTAAAAATGTTATTGTCCTTAATTTTCATGTGCCTGTGCCTCCATTAGTCTTTGACGTGATAAACGTTACAGATCCAGGAAACTACGGTTTTAGGGTTTTTAATAAATCTGGAAAGGAATTGGTTGTTAAAGATGTGCATATAAAAAATGGAGATGCGGTTTATATTACTACGGAAGAAGAGGTGAAAAAAGGAGACATGCTATGGTATGGCAATAATGGGATCACAACTGGGTCCCTAAATGGCGCAAGGGGAAATCTTCGCGATAGGCAAGGAGATAAGTTTACCATTGAAATTGATGGTAGAAAGATAAGGTTGGATAATTGGTGTCCAATTTTTAAAGAAGAGATAAATGAATTACGTTAATGGTATAGACAATTAGACGCATTACGCAGGTAAAAGATAGCATTTAATGTGATGCGGAATTGGTTTAGAACTTAGAATAATTAAATATGGTAATGATGAAACAGACACTCGCAGTATTGTTTTTATTGGTATTTGTATATCAAGTAAAGGCTCAAGAAGATATGGACATTTTTTTGCTGATTGGACAGTCTAATATGGCGGGTAGAGGAGAACTTGAAGGACAGCGTATTGCTTTAGATAGTGTTTACATGCTCGATAAAAATAATAACTGGGTACCTGCAGTGGAACCTATTCATTTCGATAAACCTGCTGCGGGCACTGGTTTGGCGGCATCTTTCGCACTTGCCGTACGTAGACCTGGTCGTAAAATTGGCTTAATTCCATGTGCGGTTGGCGGTACTAGAATTGAGGTATGGAGACCTAACGTAGTAGATAGTGCAACAGGCTACACCTCTTACAACGATGCAGTGAATAGAACTAAGGTTGCACTCAAATCAGGAACATTAAAAGGTATATTGTGGCACCAAGGTGAAGGCAATTCAAGTAGAGAGAGGTATAAAACTTATGAGGAAAACTTCGAAAATCTAATGGCTAATCTCAGTAGAGATTTGTCTATCGATATTGATAAAGTCCCTTTGATTACGGGAGAACTAGGCTATTTTTATGTGACTAAATCCCCATTAGAAAAAAATCAGGGACTGTACATCAATTCCATACAGCATCGCATTGCACAAAAAAAGCTGAACAGGTATTGTGTGTCTGCGGAAGGTTTGACTCATAAGGGGGATACTACCCATTTTGATACGGCATCTTTAAGGGAATTTGGGAAACGTTATGCAGCGGCTTACCTAATTGTAAGCGAACGTTTGGCGAAATACGAGAAGAAAAAAATTAAGGATAGTTCACAATAATCATAGGGAAATGAAGAGTATTGTATTGATGCTGTTGTTTTTGCTTGCTTATTGCTTTTTGAGTTTCGCACAATGGGCTGAAACGTATGTGGTTGATGCAGAAAAACTAATCAGTTCGGTTAAAAAACAAAAAGGGTTGGTAGCCTTCTGGAATTTTGCAGATACTACTGGCAAACCTATTGCCGGCAGTGCTAAAGATGTTAAACTGTTGGCTTTTGTTCAGCGTAAGTTTGCTAAAGAAGGTCCGCTTTCTGGTAATTCCATCGAGCTTGATGGTCAAAAGGATTACTGGTCTATTGCGCATGAAAATACAGGCAAGTTAGATGTGAAAACCAATGCGGTAACAGTAATTGCTTGGGTAGCGTGGAGCGGGAAAACTGGATTTGTAGCGGGAAAATGGAACGAATATCAAGATGGTGGCAAACGCCAATACGGCCTGTTCGTATCTCTGCCATATTATAATGGTACACATCAGGTTTGCGGGCATATTTCTAAAAACGGCGGACCAACACCACCATTTCCTTACAGCATTGATTACTCTGCAAGTCCTCAAAAAGTACCACTTGATGAATGGGCATGTGTCGCTTTTACCTATGATGGTGAGTATATCAAATCCTATTTCAACGGTGTGCTTGAAAAGAGAGAAACTGAATTGATCAAAAATACCGCGGGCTTTTTTCCAGATAAACCAGATGGGATAAAGCAAGCTAAAAATCCTTATTATTATCCAGATGGTATAGGAAGTAACGGTTCTGATTTTACCATTGGAGCGGTACAGCTTAAAAAAGGAATGGGCAATTTCTTTAAAGGAAAAATAGGAGGTGTGGCAGTATTTGATAGGGCTTTAAATGAAGAGCAAATGAGGAAGATTGCTGTAATGCCTGTAAGTAGGAAAGGTTAAGATGATATTGAATGCGGCTAAGTAACTATGGAACTTGGAAGTGTTGGATGCCATTTTTGGGAACTAGGTAGGGGATATATACGTACTAAATTTTAGTGTTTATGTTTAGTGATAAGATCGTTTACGAAACCTACAAAAAAAGCCCCGATAAATCGAGGCTTTGGTATGCTTTAATCCTTGAGGATTATCTTTTGCTTAAGTGGTACTCTACTAAATCATCTATTGGAGAACGTATGATTTTTCCAACGCCCATTTCGTATTTATCTGCAACTACACTTAGTCTATCTCTAAAGCTATAACCTACAGAACCTACTACATTTAACAGGTGTTTGTTGTAGTTTGGATAGTGGATTACCAGTTTTTCGAAGAAAGCCGAAAAAGCAGTATCAACTACGTCTTCCGTGTATTCTTGATATACTGTTTTAAAATCGTACAAGAATTTGCTGAAACTTGCACAGAAACGATTTGGCAAAGGTTTGTTGTAGATGTTGTCGAAAATGTCTTCGTTGGTTAAACCATAGATGTTGAAGAAATTTTCGCTTAGTCCTTTAGGCATAAAACCTTTCATGTAATCCGCTAATAGGCGCTTACCTATATTGCTTCCGCTACCTTCGTCACCTAAGAAATACCCTAGCGAGTCGATGTTTAGGGCAATCCCTTTTCCATCGTACAGGCAAGTGTTAGTTCCGGTACCTAGGATGGCTGCAAAACCAGGCTCGTCACCTAGCAATGCACGACAAGAAGCTAACAAATCATGATCTACATTAATTTGAGCGTTCACAAAAACTTTTTGCATTGCATCTGCTACAATTTTTTTGTTGCCATCAGTAGAACAACCTGCACCATAGTAGTATACTTCCTCTAATTTAGAAGCATCTAGGCTATCAGGTAACGTGGTTCTCAATGAATTTTCAATGTAATCTTGCTTTGCAAAATAAGGGTTATAGCCCTCGGTGTTAAAATGGATTTTCCGTCCGGCTTCGTTGATCAGACACCAGTTGGTTTTGGTAGATCCACCATCTGCAATAACTATCATTTTTTTGGTTTGTTAAGTTGTATAATTTTTATAAAAGTTTGGCAATATATCAGCCTTTATTGGAAATAAAAAATTAATATTAAGTTTTTTATTAGTTAATGTTAAACCACTTCAAAGGTTTGATTACGAATAGCTGAGGCGGTTTTTTCGTAAAGTGTATTTTTTACACTATTTGAGGCTGTTTTTCAACTTTTGGTTGTAAAGAAATTAAGCGTAAACGGTAGAAAAATAATTGAAGGAAGAAATGTAATTTTTTCATTAAAAAGATTTTTGTCTTCCCCATTATGGGATATTTGTTATGTTAGATTATTGATTCAATAGCTCAGTCGCTCATTAGTTTTGGTATTAAAAATTGTGGGGCTATCCAAAAAACTTTTAACTTTTACCGTTCGACTTTTAACTTTATAACATGGAACAGAAAATTGACTTTAGGAGTGATACCGTAACCAAGCCTACCGCAGGAATGTTGGATGCGATGATGAACGCAAAAGTTGGCGACGATGTTTATGGAGAAGATGAAACCGTCTCTACCCTAGAGACTAAATTGGCAACTATGTTTCATATGGAGGCAGGTTTGTTTTGTCCTTCGGGTACTATGACAAATCAGATTGCCATTAAGTGCTTTACACAGCCTTTAGATGAGGTTATATGTGATCAAACTGCCCATGTATATCGTTACGAGGGTGGGGGAATAGCTTATAATTCGATGGCTTCAGTGAGATTGCTGCACGGCGAAAGGGGGATTTTAACGCCAGAATTGATAGAGCCAGAAATTAATGAAGATAATATCCACTATCCGAAAACAAGTTTAGTAGTGCTAGAAAATACAGTGAACAAAGGTGGTGGTAAATGTTATACGTTAGAACAAATAGAAGCGGTACATAATTTATGTGCTATAAAAGATTTGAAATTACATTTAGATGGTGCAAGACTTTTTAATGCTTTGGTGGCTACTGGGGATAAGGCAGCGTCTTATGGTCATTTTTTTGATGGAATTTCTATCTGCTTATCGAAAGGTTTGGGAGCACCCGTTGGTTCGGTATTGTTGGGTTCTTCAGCCACGATTACGCAAGCTAGAAGAATAAGGAAAGTATTAGGCGGTGGAATGAGACAAGCAGGTTTTTTAGCGGCTGCGGGTATATACGCTTTGGATCATCAGGTAGATCGTTTGGCAGAAGATCATCAACATGCAAAGGCTTTGGCCCATGTCTTAGCCAAAGCTAACTATGTAGAAAAGGTAATGCCAGTGGAAACAAATATTGTATTATTTGATGTTGCCAGTAGATATAAAGCGGAGGAGGTGGTAAGAGCTTTAGGCAAGAAGGGAATTTTGTGCAATACCACCTCGATTAAAACTATCCGTTTGGTAACGCATTTGGATATTTCTTCAGCAATGATAGATCAAACAATTGAGGCGATAGAGAAGTTGGAAGTTTAGTTTTTACTTTTTGCTGTGTTTATGTTTTATAAAAATCTTTAGCTGGATATTCGCTATTTATCATTTCGACGTTAGGAGAAATCTATTGATTGAATAGATCCTTTACTTCGCTCTAGATGACAGGGCGTCTACTGCTCAAATTTCTTTTTGATTTTCTTCACAATAGAATCGTCTTCTATGCCTTCGATAGAACTCAATTCCAGTTCTAGAGCTTTGGTACTCAATTGTATTTCTAATAGTGAAATTAAGAGTGAAGCCATAAAGAATATTAAGCTTAGTGCAAAGAAAATCTCTGCAGTGATTTCGCGTTGCAGATGGATAAATAGCATGCACAGTAAGCAACATGCAAAACTTAATACACCAAAAGCCTGCATGTTTTTAATTAATCTTAAGCGGTAACGCAGATTTTTAATCTGTTTGTGTAGAGCGACATTTTGGTCAGTTTGCTCATATTTCGATTTTAGACTTCTAACTAAACTAGCTAAAGCTAAAAATCTATTAGTATAAGCTAACATGATTAAACTGATTGCTGGGAAAAATAAGGCGGGTATATTTAGTGTAAGTTCCATGGTTTATTGAAAGTATTAAAAGTAATTTAAAATTAATGAGTATCGAAATGATAGCTGTTTTTCATGGTTAACTTTTAAATAATAAGATCGTATAAGTGTCAAGAAATGTTAAAATATAAGTTTTAAAAACTTATGGGGATGTTGAATGTTAACTTTAGGAACATACTATCTAAGTTAAATATTTTTCTGGCATTCTATGCAGTCTCCCTATTACTCTGGCTACTATTTAAAAATAGTTATGGCTTCTCTTGCAATGTTATTATTTGCATGTAAAGAAAATCTCAAACAAAAAGATGATACTTCAAGTAAGTTTTCGGATATAATTGTGCTGAAAGCCAATCGCCTACAAAGCGATGGGGAGTTGAAACAAGCAATGCATTATATAGATTCTGCATTTTCTGAGCTTGAAAATCCAACTCTGGTTGATTTATGGAAGAAATATGCTTTTAAGGCTAATCATTATCTTAATTATCAATTGCAACCTCAAAAAGCAAAACTTTATGTAGATAGCATGCATTTAATGCTGGCGGGAAATGAAAATAAATACGTTGAACTTATAACCTCCACTATTTTCGTTCATGCTGATTTGCTAATGGTGCAAAAACGTTATAATGAAGCTTTTCAGTATTATTATGAAGGGCGTTCGTTTGCCAAGCAAAAGCTAGATAACTGTGATTATAGTATTTTTAGTCACCATTTGGGGATTGTTAGATATAGGCAGGGGCAGTATGCAAAAGCTATACCCTATATAAAGCAGGCCCTTTTAGACAGGGGGGATTGTAAGACGGATTTCTATAGCAAAGTAGCAGAACCCCAGTCGTTTTTAAATACAGCAGGACTTTGCTACGAAAAACTACGCAAATTAGATAGTGCTATTGTTTATTATCAAAAAGCATTAATCTTACTGGAGGATAACGAGGCGAAATACCCAAAAGATATCTCATTTTCGGAGGCTGCAAGAGGAGTGGTATTGGGCAATTTAGGTGGTGTTTATTCAAAAAAGAATCAACCCATTCTGGCAGAAAGGTATCTCAAAGAAAGTATACAGATTAATGATAGACCAGGCTATGAAGTTGCAGATGCGATAACAGCTAGAATTAAACTTGCAGATTTTTTTATTAAAAATAAACGTTATCCAGAGGCAAAAGTAGAATTGGCTTTGATAAAAAAACGTATCTCTTGGAACGAAAAACAAAATAGACCTATGGATCATCTTAAGGGGCAATGGTATTTATTACAATGGAACTACGCAGAAAAAGTAAGTAATCTAGGACAAGCTTATCAATATTCAAAAAAGTATTACCAACTAAGAGATTCTATTGAATTGGTTAACGAGGGAATGCAACAGGCAGACATGGATGAAGCCTTTAAGATTAAAGAGCAACAGCACCAACTTTCGCTGTTGGATCGGGATAATAAAGTTAAAAAAACATCATTAATTGCATTAATGATGTTAGGTGCTCTAACCTTAATTATTGTTTTTATTGTATGGCGTAATTTGTTGAAATCTAAAAAGAATATAGCTGAGCTCACCTATCTTAATGAAAAGGTGCGTCAACAAAATAAAGAATTACAGAAAGTGCTTTCAGATTTAGAGCAAAGCCAGACGGAAAATACTAGGATGATGAAGATAGCAGCACACGATCTTAGGAATCCCATTGAAGGGATTGCTTCTGTTGCTGGTATGATGTTGGAGGAGCAGAGAAGCGAACAAGATGAAGTGATGCTCGAATTGATAAATAAAGCCAGTAAAAACTCTCTAGAATTGGTGAATAATTTGTTGCAAGTACACAGTGGTGAGCGTGAACTCAAAAAGGACAATATCGATATCGGTGAATTGCTTCAATATTGTGTGGATTTATTAACACATAAGGCAATCGCTAAAAAACAAGTGTTGCATCTGACAAAAATTAACCTCAAAGTATTAGCTAATAGAGAAAAATTGTGGCGAGTGATGAGTAATTTAATTACCAATGCCATTAAATTTAGTGAAGAAGGAAAAGAAATTTGGATTGAAGCAAAATTAGATCGTGATAAATTAGTGGTCTCGGTGAAAGATGAAGGTATAGGCATTCCAAATTCGATGAATACTAAGGTGTTTGATATTTTTACAGAGGCCAAACGGCAAGGTACAATGGGAGAGCAGTCTTTCGGTCTTGGTCTGGCCATTTCAAAGCAAATTATGGATTTGCATGATGGAAACATCTGGTTCGAAACAGAAATAGGTAGTGGTACTACGTTTTTTATATCACTTCCGATTGAATAATTGTAAAACTACCTTTGTACGTTTTTCAATAATTTTATTCATCTTGTGTAATATATTCTAAGATTTCAACCTAAATGAATAAGATACTGATAGCAAATAGAGGCGAAATTGCCTTACGTATCATGCGTTCGGCTAAGGAAATGGGAATTAAAACTGTGGCTGTATTTTCTGAAGCAGACAGAAATGCCTTACATGTTCGCTATGCCGACGAGGCGGTTTGTATAGGTTCTGCGCCATCTAACCAATCGTATTTAGTCGGCAGTAAAATCATCAATGCTTGTAGGTTAACGGGAGCAGAAGCCATCCACCCGGGTTATGGATTCTTGTCAGAAAATCCCACTTTTGCACAGGAAGTAAAAGATGCTGGACTGATTTTGATTGGTCCAACTCCAGAAGCAATGGAAGTAATGGGGAACAAGCTTTCGGCAAAGGCAGCGGCGATGAAATACAACATCCCGATGGTTCCAGGAACGGAAGAAGCCATTACCAATGTAGAGGAAGCTAAAACCCGTGCAATAGAAGTAGGATTTCCTATTTTGATTAAAGCAGCTGCAGGCGGTGGGGGCAAGGGAATGCGCATTGTAGAAAAGGTAGCAGATTTTGAGGAACAGATGCAGCTGGCGGTAAGCGAAGCTACTTCGGCTTTTGGTGATGGTTCGGTCTTTATAGAAAGGTATGTCACTTCTCCCCGACATATAGAAATACAGGTTTTAGGAGATACATATGGAAATATCGTACATCTTTTCGAAAGAGAATGCTCCGTTCAGCGTCGACACCAGAAAGTGGTAGAAGAAGCACCTTCTTCAGTGCTAACTCCAGAAATAAGAGAGAAAATGGGTAAATGTGCGGTAGATGTGGCTCGTTCGGTAAGTTACGTAGGTGCTGGTACGGTAGAGTTTATTTTAGATGAAAACCTTGATTTCTTCTTTCTTGAAATGAACACACGTTTGCAGGTGGAACATCCTGTAACGGAAATGATTACCGGATTAGACTTGGTGAAAGAACAAATTAAGATTGCTAGGGGAGAAGTGCTCAGTTTTAAGCAGGAAGATTTGACAATTAGTGGTCATGCGATGGAATTGCGGGTGTATGCAGAAGATCCATTGAATAATTTCTTGCCAGATATCGGCACTTTGCAGACTTATCAAACCCCGAAAGGTTATGGTGTACGAGTAGATGATGGCTTTGAGCAGGGCATGGAAATCCCAATTTATTACGACCCAATGATTGCCAAGCTCATCACCTATGGTAAAGACCGCACCGAAGCAATTGAGCGGATGATTAGAGCCATAGAAGAATATGACATTACAGGCATACAAACTACATTGAACTTTGGTAAATTTGTGATGCAACATCCAGCCTTTGTTTCTGGTAAGTTCGATACGCACTTTGTAGGCAAGTATTTTACACCAGATAGCCTAAAAACAGCAAACGAACAGGAAGCCATGATTGCGGCAATTGCAGCGGTTTTGTTGTTGCAAAATCAAAAAAGTAGTGTGCAACAATCAGCTTCGGCAGCAACGCAAAAAAGCAACTGGGTACAGAATAGAAGAAATGTTTAGGTAATAAGTTGTACGTAGTAAGTTTTATGTTTAGGAGGCGCTCCAATCAACTAAAAAACCAAAAACTAAACAACAAGAAATGTTTACAGGAATAATTGAAATTTTAGGCACTGTCCAAAATATCCGAAAAGAAGGCGATAATATCCATTTTACCATCGCATCAAATATTAGTAATGAACTAAAGATAGACCAAAGTGTGGCCCATAATGGCGTTTGTCTTACGGTGGTTAAACTCGATGAAAATACACATACGGTAACTGCTATCGACGAAACTTTGCAAAAGACCAATTTGGGACATTTAACGGTGGGAGCTAAGGTGAATTTAGAACGCTGCATGCAAATGAATGCTCGTTTAGATGGACATATTGTACAAGGTCATGTCGACCAAACCGCTACTTGTATTTTGGTAAAAGAACTAGATGGAAGTTGGGAGTACCGTTTTAAATACGATGCTTCGAAAGGTAACGTAACTGTAGAAAAAGGTTCTGCTTGCGTTAACGGAATTAGTTTGACGGTAGTAAATTCTGCTGCTGATGAGTTCTCGGTTTTCATTATTCCTTACACGCATGAACACACTAATTTACAGGATGTAAAAGCAGGCGATACGGTTAATCTGGAGTTCGATATCATTGGTAAATACGTTGCTCGTTTAATGGGGAGGAATTAATTTTTGAAAAAGAACGGTAGTAATTTTTGTCAAATGTAGTCCCACTTTTCGTTGATGCCGATGAAAAATCGGCATTTACTGCAATCGGGTTTATTTAACCGAACACATTGCTACTATTAACCATTTCCAGCCATTCCTTTCTAAAACTTTTAACTTTTAACTTTCAAAATGTTTAGCAAAGAAGAAGCCGCTAGGTTACGACAACAATTTTGGATCAGCTTTGGACAGTACATGAAACCCATTCCTGGCGCCGAAGGCTTACCGGTCAATTGGGTAAATTACAAAACTGGCGTTAAAAATATCTTTTTCCGTATGGATGCTGAGAAGAAGCAAGCCAGCATAGCTATTGAGATTGCACATCCAGATGAGGGAATTAGAGAGTTGTTTTTTGAGCAATTTCAAGAATTCAAGTTACTGTTAGAAAATGCACTTAACGAACAATGGGATTGGCAATCATCTGTTACCAATAGCTATGGCAAACAGGTGGCAAGAATTGAATGCGTACTGCCTAATGTGAGCGTGTACAATCAGCAGCAATGGCCAGACCTCATCGCATTTCTAAAGCCACGCATCATTACGCTAGATGAATTTTGGACAGATGTAAAGCCTGTTTTCGAAGATTTAAAGTAACTTCTAAAGTCTAAAATATTTTCTACACTTGCTAGTCGGGATTTGCAATCCCGATTTCATTAACTATGGATTTATAATCCATTTCTTAAAGCTTATTAAGCACTATCTAATTCAATATCATTACACTATTTAACAACTCATCATATTTACTTCTTCAATTCAGCCAGTTTAACTTTTACATAATCTATTTGTGGTTGGTCTTCGGTTTCTAAATCTTTGCTTTTTAAGAATAAGCCGTAATAATTTATCGCAGATTTAGGCTGTTTTAATTTTAAATCATATAATAAGCCCAAGCGATAGTAGATATTCTTATTTGCATTATAACTCAAACCTTTTTTATAGGCACTGGCAGCTAAGTTTAATTGTTGTTTTTCATCATAAATGCCACCTAATAAATTATAATAGGCAGATATATTTGGGGAAATGCTCTCGTCAATAGTAAGCTTGGCGTATTCTACAGCCTTTTCATAATTCTTCATTTCCCTAAAACATAACGAGATATAATAAAAAACACTTTCGTTTTGCATAGACATCCGTTCTAATATTTGAAAGAGTCCAAGCGCTTTCTTGTAGTTTTTTAGGAAGAAATAAGCTTTCCCAACATCCAAAACTACGTTTCCGTCTGCACCACTTTTCAAAAGCTTTTCACCCGTAAAAATCACTTCATTATATTTTTTCAGTTGATTAGCCATTGGGAGCAACGCCTGCTGTAAAATTATATTACTAGTATCAGCCGCAATTGCAATTTTGAGTACATCATAGGCTGGTTGGTATCGCTTTTGGTCGCGGTAAACACGAGCCAGATCAAAGGCTACATCAGCCTCTGTAGAATTAAGTTTGTTTGCTTTTTGAAGATATTGTAATTTCAATTCAACGCTATCAGTATAGTCTGCCAAGCGCTTGTAAGCATTAAAATTTGTACTATCTAAAATTATAATCTGCTGCAGGTAATCACCTGCATTCCTTTTGCTTCCTCTTCTGGAATTAATATTCGCCAAGCTAAACAGTACGGGGATTTGCTTTGGTTGTAATTCATTAATCTTCTGATAGATTTTCTCAGCATCCACTAATTTACCTGCCATCATATTACAATAAGCAATTTGTGTTAAAGCCTTAATATCGCTTGTTTCGGCTGGATAAATCGTGCTTAAATAGCTCGCTGCTTCAGAATAACGTTGCGTTTGGTAAAACTCCAAAAGCTTCTCTTTGTCTAAATTATTTTGAGCAAAGCAAAGCTTGCTCGTGACTAAAAAAACTAACGAGATAAATAGAATTTTCATATAACTAAATTGTTAGTTGTTTGTTGTAAAACCAAATATTTTCTCAATAAAATCAAACAAAAATCTATTAAGTATGGTTGTAAGAGTAAGTTTATCAATTAACAAAAAACATATTTTATGGAAACTTTAAAGAAATTCGAACTAATGGAGAAGATAGTGAGAGAGCTCGAAGATTTGCAGCATTCACAGCAAGCTATCATCCAAAAAATAGGAAAAATTGAAGTAGATAATATAGAACTTGGTGATAGAAAATTAGAAGAAGATTTACCTGATATGCACCAAAGAGTTGCCGATAATTTAGATGCTATTGTTGGTATTCTAGAATACTTTGCTAACAAAACAGAAAAGTTCGGTAATAAAAATAATGTTGATGAATTAAAAGAACAGCAAGTCATCAACGATGCAATAGGGAAGTAATTTCCTAAAGAATTAAAGAGCTATTTTGTGCTACAGAGGAACGGGAATTCGAGGCAGTTGATGCTGCGGAAGTATTCTTAGTTGTGCTCAGTATAACAGAATAGCTTTTTTGCTTAAGCACGGGTAGGAATGGTCAAACAGAAAGTAGTGCCTACGCCTAACTCACTGCTTACGATAATATCGCCGCCATTTCTGTTCATGAAATCCTTACAAATCATGAGCCCCAAACCAGTACCTTTTTCGTTTTTTGTGCCTCTCGATGAAACATTGTCTTCCTTAAATAACCTTTCTATGGTAGATTTTGAAATGCCGATGCCAGTATCTTTGATGCAAACTTTTAACATCCCATTTTTTTGGTAAGTAGCGGTAATCAGAATTTCGCAACCTTCGTTACAAAATTTAATAGCATTGTTCAGTAAATTCCTAATTACGATTTGGAACATCAATAAATCGGCATAAGCTACTTCATTAGGGAAAACGTCATGCATAATAATCACTTTTTTCAGCGTAGCGGAAGGCAAGTGATAATTGATTTCGTTGAGAATAATACTACGTACATTGAAGAATTCCTTTTTTACACCAAAGCCCTTAAGTTGGCTTCTAGACCAATGCAATATATTTTCCAGCAGATCTGTAGTGTAAACAATGTCTTTACTAAGTACAGGTGAAAGCGCTTTGAATTCTTCGTCGCTAATTTGACTGTAAGAAACCATCTTTAACACTTCCGAAAGGTTAACCAATGGCCCCCTTAAATCGTGGGCTATGATAGAAAAAATGCGGTCTTTTAGCTGATTTACTTTTTCTAGTTCTATTGCTTGTTCTTTTGCAATGAGCGCATCTTTTTTGGCAGAAGTAAGATCTTGTAGCTTAATGATGGTGAAAGCATTATTGATTTTATCTTCTTGTAATACTAAAATTTCAGCTTCGAAATAAATTATCTCTTTATTGATATTTGCCTGCAGCTCCATTTTGCAACTTGTGGCAGCTTTTATTTTTTGTATTAGTTCTGGATGGGCCGGAAAGAGATCTTCAATAGTAAGGCCTACTATTTTTTCTTTTTCTGGCAGCTCAATAAACTGATGCAAAGCAGAGTTATAGTCAATAATGCGATATTTTTCATCTAAGACTAAAAAGCCATCACTCATTAATTCCAGTACCTTTTCACGGGCAATTGGAACGATATCGAATAACCTAAAGCGATAAATTCCCAAGAAAATGAGGAATGTGGTTAGGATAAAGGCAAAGGGAGTAACGTCAATAAAACCTAAAGGCCGAATGCCCAAAAGGTAGCTTAGGTTGGCTATCCAGGGTAAGATGGCCGCAATAATAATGCTATAATTTTGTTTTCTGTAAATAGGGTCGGAGCTTTTAAACTTATTAAATATCAAATAGCAGCCGCAAGCCAAAAGCAGATAGAAATAACCTGTAAAGATACGATACCAAGTACCTGGATAGATCTTTGCCATTGGAAAAGCCCCATCATAAAACATCTCTACATCCTTATAATGTAAGTGATGTAGCGGATTCGTCCAAACCATTACCAGAGTAGTAATTGGAGCAATGAGTATGAGGGTGAGGTTAAGTGGTTTTTTATACCAACATTCTTTGTTGCAAAAGCTAAGGCAAAACAAAAACCAATTTAGGGGAAGAGTGGCAATGCCTATGTATTCTATGTTGATGAAAAATAAGACCTGCTCGAGCGTAGCGCTGGAAAGTTCTAAACCGTATGCAATAGACCAGATAGCATTTGAGCCCATCATTAAGCCAAACCAACGCACTACGGTTGTACCTCTTTTAAAGATGTAGATCGCCGTCACAGCCGTTAGCATTCCAAAGAAGAGCAAGACTAAGGCGTAGCTATTAAAGGTGAAATCCATGTTTATAAGTTGGTATTTAGAGCGTTTAGTGTAAAAGTAAGCAAATTTAAGTTATGGATAAAAAAGGAAATTGATGAGCAAAAGGTTCATTAACAATCGGTAGGATATGTTGATAATTCGGTGACCAAAACGGGTATACTTTTCGTTAATTTTGATATCCTTATTTTGTCAGCTATGTACTTAATTTTTGATACAGAAACCACAGGTTTGCCACGTAATTTCAATGCGCCAATTACCGATACGGATAACTGGCCTCGTTGTATTCAGATTGCTTGGCAGCTGCATGACGAACTAGGTAATTTGGTAGAGCATCAGGATTATTTGGTTAAACCTGAAGGTTTCAATATTCCCTATGATGCCGAACGTATTCACGGGATCTCTACCGACTTGGCAGAAGAGCAGGGGATTGCTTTGGTCGATGTGCTACAGAAATTTAATGAGGTTCTAGGTAAAGCGAAGTTTGTAGTTGGACAGAACATCAAGTTCGATATCAACATTATGGGCTGCGAGCTTCACCGCTTCGGTGTAGAAAGTTCATTAGCCAATATGCCAGTGTTGGATACCTGTACGGAAATCACAGCAGATTTATTGAAAATTCCAGGCGGTAGAGGTGGTAAGTTTAAGTTGCCAACCTTAACCGAATTACACCAGTATTTATTTGGAGTGCCATTTGGTGAGGCGCACAATGCAACTGCCGATGTGGAAGCAACTACACGTTGTTTTTTAGAGTTAATTAAGAAGCAAGTTTTTACAAAGGAAGAACTTCAGGTTGATACTGATTATTTCTTGCGTTTTAAAGAAGCCAACCCATTTGCCATTGAGTCTGTTGGGTTGCAACATATCAATCTAAAGGCAGCCTCAGACGAAATTAGAAAAAGAAAAGGTGCAGATACAGGTGGGGTTTCTAAACAGACCTTAGAACAGAACAAAGCTGCTTTAGCAGATGCTGCATTTGTGCATTTACATAATCACACACAGTTTTCGGTGTTGCAAAGTACCATTAGTGTACCTGCATTAGTAAAAGCTGCGGTAGATAAGGGCATGCCGGCAGTGGCCCTAACCGATCACGCCAACATGATGGGGGCTTTTCACTTTGTAAACAATGTACTTAACCATAATAAAGGTGCTGAAGCCAAAAACAAGGAAGCTTTAGAAAAAGGAGAAATACCTACTGCTCAGATTCTTAAACCTATTATTGGCGTAGAATTTTTTGTGTGCGACAATCATACTGATAAAACTAGAAAGGATGATGGCTACCAAGTGGTGTTTTTAGCTAAGAACAAGCAAGGTTACCATAACTTGGCCAAAATGTCATCTATCGCTTATACCAAAGGCTTTTATTACGTACCGAGAATAGATAGGGCAGTGGTAGAGCAATACAAGGAAAACCTGATTGTTTTAACGGGTAATATGTATGGCGAGGTGCCCAGCAAGATCTTAAATATTGGTGAAAAGCAAGCAGAAGAAGCTTTACTTTGGTGGAAGGAACAATTTGGTGACGATTTTTATATAGAGCTAATGCGTCACGGTCAGGAAAATGAAGATCGTGTAAATGAAGTATTGGTTAAGATGGCAGCTGAGCATCAGATAAAAATGGTCGCCACCAATAATACTTATTACGTAAATAAGAAGGATGCCCATGCCCACGATATTTTATTGTGTGTTAAAGATGCCGAAAAACTAGCCACGCCAATTGGTCGTGGTAGGGGATTTAGATATGGCATGCCAAACCATGAATATTATTTCAAATCAGCAGACGAGATGAAAACCTTGTTTGCTGACGTGCCAGATGCAATTATCAATATTCAAGAAATTATTGATAAAATAGAAATCTACAAATTAGCTAGGGAAGTACTCTTGCCTAAATTCGATATTCCTGAGGAGTTTGTAGTTGCGGAGGATGAAGAAGACGGTGGTAAACGAGGGGAAAATAAATTTCTTCGTCACTTAACTTATGTTGGGGCACAGAAACGTTATGGAGAGCTTACGGATGATATTACCGAACGTTTAGATTTCGAACTGCAAACCATTGAAAAAACAGGTTACCCAGGTTACTTCTTAATTGTACAAGATTTTATTGCCGAAGCTAGAAACAGAGACGTTTCCGTTGGTCCAGGTCGTGGTTCGGCAGCAGGTTCGGCAGTAGCTTATTGTTTGGGTATTACCAATATCGACCCAATTAAATACGATCTCCTTTTTGAGCGTTTCCTTAATCCAGACCGTGTTTCTATGCCCGATATCGATATCGATTTCGATGACGAAGGTCGTGGTCGTGTAATGGATTATGTAATCAATAAATACGGTTCTAGTCAGGTGGCACAAATCATCACCTACGGTACCATGGCAGCTAAATCTTCTATTAGAGATACGGCTAGGGTATTAGATTTGCCACTTTTCGAGGCAGATAAGGTCGCCAAGTTGGTGCCTAACATGAAACTGGCAAAAATCTTCAATTTGGAAGATAAAGCACTGAAAGAAGCTTTGCGTCCCGACGAGTTTGAGAACGTAAACTTGCTTAAGGGGCTAGCCGCAGGTAAGGATTTGGCAGCCGAAACTTTGCAGCAGGCTATTGTGTTAGAAGGTTCGGTGCGTAATACAGGTATCCATGCCTGTGGGGTAATTATTACACCCGATGATATTACCAATTTTGTGCCGGTAGCTACGGCAAAAGACAGTGATTTGTACGTTACCCAGTTTGACAACTCTGTGGTAGAAAGTGCTGGTCTTTTGAAAATGGATTTCCTTGGGTTAAAAACTTTGACCCTAATTAAGGATACCGTTAAGCTTGTTAAAAAGAGATTTGATATAGATCTTGACCCAGATAATTTCCCAATAGATGATGTGGCTACATACGAACTTTTCCAACGTGGTGAAACGGTTGGTATTTTCCAGTATGAAAGTCCTGGTATGCAAAAATACATGAAGGAGTTAAAGCCTACGGTATTTGGAGATTTAATTGCCATGAATGCACTTTATCGTCCTGGACCGATGGAATATATTCCAAGTTTCGTTCGTCGTAAACATGGTACAGAACCTATTACCTACGATTTAGATGCTTGTGAAGAATACCTAAAAGAAACTTACGGGATCACCGTTTACCAAGAACAGGTAATGCTTTTGTCGCAGAAATTGGCAGGTTTTACCAAAGGAGAGGCCGACGTTTTGCGTAAAGCAATGGGTAAAAAGCAGAAAGATGTACTTGACAAAATGAAGCCTAAATTTGTGAAACAGGCTTCGGAAAAAGGACATGCTGCTGCAACTTTAGAGAAAATCTGGAAAGATTGGGAAGCTTTTGCTTCTTACGCCTTTAACAAATCTCACTCAACTTGCTATGCTTGGATTGCCTATCAAACTGCTTATTTGAAAGCACATTATCCGGCAGAATATATGGCAGCGGTACTTTCCAACAATATGAGTGACATTAAGCAGGTAGCTTTCTTTATGGAAGAATGCCGTCAAATGGGAGTAACCGTATTAGGGCCAGATGTAAACGAATCTGACATGAAGTTCTCTGTAAATACCAAAGGCGAAGTTCGCTTCGGTTTGTCGGCGGTAAAGGGAGTAGGTGAGAAAGCGGTAGAAAGTATCATAGAAGAACGAGTAGAGAATGGACATTATCCTACTGTATTTGAATTCGCTAAACGTTCTAACACTCGTATCGTTAATAAAAAAGCTTATGAGAGTTTTGTGTATGGTGGTGCTTTTGATGCTTTTGGTTATCATAGGGCACAATATTTCTTCATTGGTGCTAACGATAAGTTGAATGGTATCGAAAAACTGATCAAGTATGCCAATGATTTCCAGAATAACCAAAATTCATCACAATCTTCACTTTTTGGAGGTTCAAAGGCTGATTTGATTTTAGAGCCAACCTTTGCTGTGGCTCCAGAATGGGGATTGATTGATAGGTTGAAATATGAAAAGGATGCCATCGGAATCTTCTTGTCGGGACACCCTTTAGATGATTACCGTTTCGAATTAGATAGGTACTGCCCTTATAAGGTGAAACACCTTACTACCATTAACAAAATTAGAACAGGCGACACCAATGAGGAAGTTTTGGCAGATTTCGAGACGCTTAAAAACCGAGAGTTGGTAGTTGGTGGGCTGGTCGTAATGTCTTCACAACGTATCACTAAAACAGGTAAGCCTTTCGGAATCTTTACCTTTGAGGATTATGATGACAGTTGTGAAATTGCATTGTTTGGAGATGATTTCCTTAAATTTAAACAGTTCTTAACCGAGGGATATTTCTTACAGATACGTGGTAAACTCGGACTGCGTTTTGGTAAGGAGGGAGATTGGGAGTTCAAGATTACCAGTATTGATTTGCTTTCTGGACTTCGTGATAAATTGACCAAATCACTTACTCTGCTATTTCCAATAGAAGCTGTGAATGATGATTTTATGCAGCAGATCCAAGAGATTTTAGATGAAAATCGAGAAAATGCAGAAGCGCAAAACTGTAAGCTGAATTTTGAGGTTTATGATATGGAAAAAGGACTGAAGTTAGAGTTGCCTTCTAAAAACCAGAAGATTAACCCCAATAACCAGTTTTTGAATAAGATAAAGGAAATTAATTTTGTAGATTATAGGCTTAATTAAGTGGTCAGGAATTAGTGGTTAAGGATCAATTAAGCAAATAACCAGTTCATCAGTTAACCTAATAACTAATAAACCAGTGAACCATTGAACAAAACAATGTCAAATTGACATTACACTTTTGATGGCATCACAATTGATAATATATTTGTAACATAAAAAATTTAGATATGGCTTTAGAAATAACAGATGCTAACTTCGAGGAATTAGTATTAAAATCAGATAAACCTGTTTTGGTAGATTTTTGGGCAGAGTGGTGCGGTCCTTGCCGTATGGTTGGTCCAGTGGTAGAAGAAATTGCTAAAGAATATGAAGGTAAAGCTTTAGTTGGCAAGGTAAATGTTGACAACAACCCTCAGATTTCTACGCAGTTTGGTATCCGCAATATTCCAGCTTTGTTGTACTTCAAAAACGGCGAGGTGGTAGATAAACAAATTGGTGCAGTGCCAAAATCTGTATTGGCTGGTAAATTAGATGGTCAATTATAAGAATAGGTTTTACTTATTTCAATAATATATATCCGATGTACTTAATTGTACATCGGATTTTTTTTGACAAATCTAATAGTAACAATATCAATTGTCAGCTTTATCGGCTGCTTTCCAAAAAAAATCCCTCCCAAAATAGGGAAGGATCTTAAGTATTATTGAATTAGGCTAGTATCTTCCGAATTTGTAGGTTAAACCAACACCTAAGGTTTCTTTTAACTGTAGCTTGCCAATTTGATTATCATCATAAAACAGATCCGCAGTAATTTGAGTAGAAATGAATTTGTTTACTTTCATATCTAAAATTGCAGAGTAAGAAAGTACCATGTTCTGCGGTTTCTCCAAGTAATTGGTAAAAATGCCGAAACGGTTATCTAAGAAGATGTTCTCCATCAGTTTTACTTTATAACGTCCACCTACATATGCGCCTAATTGATAAACTAAATTTTCGGTAGGCTTTGCTCCGTAGGCATCTGTTAAAATGCCATCGCCATCGGCATCGAACACGGCTTTGTCTGCAATAATGGTAAATCTGGAAGTTAATGGATGGATACTCAATTGAAAATTGTCATTCGGGATATAATCAACACCAAATCCTAATGTTACATAGCCGGGAGAGAAGGCATTTGAAATATAGCTTTGTGCTGGTTTACTGTAATCGTATCCCTTTGCAAATTGTGTTTTGATATTTAAAGCTGCTGCCGAATACCAATTGCTTTTGCCCAACTGATAGCCGTATTTAGAAGTGATGTCTAGTATATCTTCTACTTTTGTAGCTGGATTTCCTTCTTCTGATCTTAAGCCATAACCACCTAAAATGCGGTTTTCCCAAAGATTTTTACCTCTTTTTAGGTTAAATTCGTAATCGGCACGTGCGGTTAACGCAATAGAATTAATCCCGCCAGCTACCCAATTTGAAAATGCAGCTTGGTTAAGTAGCAAGGTATTGGTTCCACGTATGCTCCAGCCTTCTTGTTTTTTTGTTGTATCTAGCTTGTTAGCCAGTTTAGCACTTTCGGTATTAACTTTTCCTCCCTGTACTTTTTGAGCGTAGGTGTAACTTGTAAAGAACGCGCTAATGATCAATGGTGAAATTTTTTTCATACTATGTTTTTTTAGATGCTACAAAGCTAATAAAATCTTTTTCGTTAGTTTTACTGTATGCAAGCATCGCAAAAATCAGATGAAATTAGATTTGAAAGTAGTTTAGAGCTGCTGGCCAAACAGGTGGTAGAGGGTTTTATCACGGGTTTGCATAAAAGTCCGTTTCACGGGTTTTCGGTAGAGTTTGCTGAACATCGCCTTTACAATAATGGCGATAGCGTTAAAAGCATAGATTGGAAGTTGTTTGCTAAGACGGATAAACTGTTCAGTAAACGTTATGAGGAAGAGACTAATTTGAGATGTCAATTTGTGATTGATGTTTCCTCTTCGATGTATTTTCCTAATGATAAGTATAATAAACTTACTTTCTCGGTACAGAGCACGGCTGCTTTAATTTATTTGCTCAAGCGCCAGCGAGATGCTTTTGGTTTGAGTTTGTTTACCGATCAATTAAAGTTAAATACACCTGCTAAATCTACGAGTGTACATCAGAAGTTCTTGTTCGCTAAGTTAGAAGAAGTGCTGTCTGCTTCGCAGTTAAATGTGCAAACAGATTTGTCTTCGGCCTTGCATCAAATTGCAGATTTAATCCATAAACGTTCTTTAGTAGTTGTGTTTAGCGATATGCTACAAACTGCCAACAGTGCTGATCGGTTAGAACAAATATTCTCGGCACTACAACACTTAAAATTTAATAAGCATGAGGTAGTTGTTTTTAATGTAACTGATAGTGGAAAGGAACTAGACTTTAATTTTGAAAACAGACCTTACGAATTTGTAGATATGGAAACCGGGACGGTGTTGAAGGCACATGCTTCTAAGGTAAAAGATGCTTATTTACAACAGATGAGCGAGTACAGAAAAAAATTGGCGCTAAAGTGTGCGCAATACAAAATTGATATGGTTGATGCAGATATTAATGCTAGCTTTAATCATATATTGGAGGCTTATCTGATTAAGAGGCAGAAAATGAGTTAAGGCCTATCTCTGCCTTTGGCATCTCTTCACAAAAGGGAGAGAAAACTATATTCTCGTCATTGCGAGCTTTGCGAAGCAATCTTTCTAGAAAAGCCTGATGGTTTGCAAAGATTGCTTCTTCGTTCCTCATCGCAATGACGACAAAGAACTAAAACAACACGTCTCCAATTTCTGGTTTCTTATCAAATACAGACTTCGCAAAAGGACACAAGGGCATGATTTTTAAATGATTTGCTCTTGCATATTCTACCGCTTTCAATACCAACTGCTGTCCAACTCCTTTACCTTTAAATTCTGGATTGACCTCTGTATGGTCTATGATGAATTTGGTCGAGCCAGCCCAAGTGTAGGTCATTAAACCAGCTTCCTTACCATCTTCTACCGCTTTGAAAAGGCCTCTTTTTTCTTCGTTTTCTTGAATGATTTCCATATCTACTTTTGACTTTATACTTTCAATTTTTAACTACAGCAGTTATTGCTTCAATATTCTTAAGGATAACTGCACATGCTTTTCTGATTTCCTCTTCTGTAATGGTTAAAGGTGGGGCAATTCGCATCGCATCGCTACAATGCAAAAACCAAT
This sequence comes from Flavobacteriaceae bacterium PS02338, assembly GCA_029959615.1. Taxonomy (GTDB): domain Bacteria; phylum Bacteroidota; class Bacteroidia; order Sphingobacteriales; family Sphingobacteriaceae; genus Pedobacter. Next base: position 61,832 of record JASCOD010000006.1, read on the forward strand.
CGCTGATGATGCCATCTTCAATGCAAGCGTCAATTATAGCTTTGTTGGTCTCAAAACTATCAAAACCTACAGCAAGCATTAAGCCTTTTCCTCTAATTTCTGTAATAGCTGGATGTTGTAAAAGATGCTTGAAGAGTTGGCCTTTTTCTTCTACTTGCCCAACTATTTTTTCGTCTAGCAAAGTCTTTAATGTAGCCAAGCCTGCAGCACAACAAACGGGATGCCCGCCAAAAGTGGTCATGTGCCCTAAAATTGGGTTGTAAGAGAGCACAGACATAATTTCTAAAGAGCTGATAAATGCACCGATTGGCATACCTCCACCGATACCCTTAGCCAATAATAAAATATCAGGAACTACATCGTAATGTTCAAAAGCAAACATTTTGCCCGTTCTACCGAAACCTGACTGTATCTCGTCGAATACTAGGAGTGTTGCTGTTTCATCACATCTCTTTCTCAAAGCTTCCATGTAGCTTTTGTCGGCTACCCTAATGCCAGCTTCACCCTGTACAGGTTCTATGAAAACTGCGGCGGTATCCATAGTAATTTTCTCTAAATCAGCAATGTTGTTATGATTGATGAAATCTACATGAGGTAAAAATGGTCCATAGCCAGCTGAATAGAAGTCGCTTTCCATTAAGCTCTCCGCACCTTGCGTGCTTCCGTGGTAGGCATTTCTACAGGCGATGAAACCTTTTTTGCCTGTATATCGTTTGGCTAATTTCATTGCGCCCTCTACTGCCTCTGCTCCAGAATTTACAAAGTAAGTACTATTTAGGTTTGAGGGTAAAACCGATGCCAAAGCAGTAGCAAAATTAACTTGCGGGCTTTGAACAAATTCGCCATAAACCATTAAGTGCATGTAAGTTTCAGCTTGCTTTTGTACCGCTGCAACTACATTTTGATGGCAATGCCCCACATTGCTTACGCCAATGCCAGCAATTAAATCGATGTACTCTTTTCCTTCAACATCATAAATGTATACTCCTTGTGCTTTTACAAATTCGAGTAGTAAAGGAGAAGTAGAAGTTTGAGCGTTATGTTTTAAGAAGAGTTGTCGTTGGGTAAGCATAGCACAAAAATAGCTGATTTGAGCTACAGTTTTTTGAAAATAACGTCAAATAAAAAAGTCCCAGCGTTAAACAGGGACTTTTCTTCAAATTATCAATGTGTGATTTAATTTGCTGGCGGTGCTGGCATTGCAGCTCTGTACTGCTGTAGAATTTCTTTTTTGAATGCTTCTTGAGCTCTATAGAATTTTCCTACAGTTTTAATCGGTAAACTAGATTTGAACTTATTGTAATATTTGCGTTCGATATTCAAATCGCGCTGTCTAAAATTAAAGTCATTTTGAATTAAGGTTTGAATTTCTTCATCATCCAAATCCTCAATTTCCTTCAATTTTCTAAAACTGATCATCTTTTGACTGCGTTCTTTTCTTAATGCAGATATTTCCCTCACATAGTCATTGTAAATTGGCCAAAAAACTTTGGCATCCTCTGCAGAAAGATCAAGTTTAGTGGTTAGCCAAGCTACTTTTCTAGCTTCCATTTTTTCGCCACCTCCACCACGCGGACCTTGAGCTATAGCCAAACAAGGAGCGAATATCAATAGTGTAAAAACAAGATTTCTCATACTTTATAAATTATTGGATAGATCTGTTGTAGAAAAATTATTTAGAATGTAGTCTTCCATCTCACTGTCAGTAATATTGGCGGTTTTTACATTTTGATGTTCTTGTACATATTCTATAATTACGCTTTCATCAATGTCGTAAAGTAACTGTTCTTTGGCTAATTCTGTATTTCGCAATTTGTTACTTTGGTATTGTTGATTAGCCAACCAGCCTGTAGCGGCGGTTACTATAAGGCAGGCAGCAACTGTATATTTAAACAAAGGTCTATGCCAAAGTTTGATCGTTTGTTTAGCGCCGAGAGTTTTGGCAGTTATATTCTGTTGTAATTTCTCGAAGTATCCATTAGGAACGGCAAATCCTTCGGATTCACTTTTAAATTGTTCTAGCGCTATTCTAGAATTAATTTGATTTTCAAGCGTACTGAAATAATCTGGAGGCGTATTGAATCCCGTGTTTTCTGTCTTTTGTAGAGAACTGATAAATACTGATTGATTGATCCTTTCCCCAAGTTCTTCAAAATAGTTAGAAGGAACTGTAAAAGGATTAGATTTTTTCAGTTTAGCTAATTGTGGCGCTTCGTTTTCCTCCCAAAGGGATGCCTTCGGTTTATTATCCATATTTTCGGCCATTTTACTCATTCGTAGTTATTGATGCTTTTTTACGCAAAAGGTTTAATATCAATCTTCATTTAATAAAATCGTTTCAATTTTTTTTACGGCGATATGAAAAGAGGCTTTTAATGCGCCGACAGTAGTGCCTAACACTTGAGAAATTTCTTCGTACTTCAGATCATCAAAATATTTCATGTTGAAGATGATACGTTGCTTTTCTGGTAGAGTAAGCACGGCTTGTTGTAATTTGCGTTGAATTTTATCTCCGTCAAAATGAGTCGATGATGCAAGTGTTTCGGCAAGCTCTGTATTTACCTCGTCCAAAGAAATATTGTTTCTGTTTTTCTTTTTATTCAGAAAAGTGATAGACTCGTTGGTGGCGATACGGTAAATCCAAGTGTAAAGCTGCGAATCGCTGCGAAAGTTGGCTAGGTTTTTCCAAACTTTTACAAAGGTTTCCTGTACTAGGTCATCGGCGTCATCATGGTCTATTACCAAGCGACGAATATGCCAATAGATTTTTTGCTGATATTTTTGTAAAAGCAAGTTGAAGGCTTCATTCTGTGTTTTCTCAATACTAAACTTAGAAAGTATCTCTTCGTCTTCAACTTGCTTCATATAGGTGTGATTAGGCATAATATAGGTAATGATGCCTATATATCTGTCTACTGTAAACTATTATTTAGCCTTTCTGGAAATTGCTTTTTGTGCAGCTGCTACAATATCCGACGGGTCTAATTTATATTTCGTCATTAATTGATCTGGAGTAGCGCTTTCACCGAAGCTGTCATCTACAGCTACGAACTCTTGTGGAGCTAAATAAGTAGTAGTTAAGAAACGAGCTACGCTTTCTCCTAAACCACCTAATTTATTATGTTCCTCACAAGTAACGATACATCCAGTTTTTTGTACTGATTTTAAGATAGCTTCTTCGTCCAAAGGTTTAATCGTGTGGATATTTATAATTTCGGCATCAATACCTAGTTTCTCTAATTCCTCACCTGCTTGGATAGCTCTCCATACCATATGGCCTGTTGCAACGATAGTAACGTCTTTACCTTCGTTTACCATCCATGCTTTACCGATTTCGAATTTTTGATCTTCTGGAGTGAAAACAGGGATAACTGGACGGCCGAAACGTAGATAAACAGGTCCTTCATAATCCATAATAGCTAAAGTAGCTGCTTTAGTTTGGTTATAATCGCAAGGATTGATCACTACCATTCCTGGTAGCATTTTCATTAGGCCTATGTCTTCTAGGATTTGGTGGGTTGCACCGTCTTCTCCTAAAGTTAATCCGGCATGCGAAGCGCAAATCTTAACATTTTTGCCAGAATAAGCAATTGATTGACGAATTTGATCGTAAACCCTTCCGGTAGAAAAGTTAGCGAAAGTGCCTGTGAAAGGAATTTTGCCGCCAATGGTTAAGCCTGCCGCAATTCCCATCATGTTTGCTTCTGCAATTCCAATTTGAAAGAAACGCTCAGGGAAATCCTTAATAAAGGCATCCATTTTTAATGAGCCAACTAAGTCAGCACAAAGTGCTACCACGTTTTCGTTTCTTTTACCTGCTTCATGCAAGCCTGCTCCAAAACCAGAGCGGGTATCTTTTTTATCTGTGTAAGTATATTTCTTCATTTCTAAATAATATTGTGTATGGCGTATTGCGTATTGCGATTTCTCTCCATACGCATATCTCTATACGCTGTACTTTTAAATTAGTAATCCCCAGCTGTTTCTTTAATTTGACCTAATGCGCTTTCTAATTGTGCATCATTAGGGGCAGAACCATGCCATTTGTGAGTGCCCACCATGAAATCTACACCGTAACCCATTTGTGTACTCATTAAGTTTAAAATAGGTTTGCCTTTGCCTGTTAAAGATTTTGCATAATGTAGGGCTTTTACAATTCCTTCCATGTCGTTACCGTCAGAAGTGATTACGTGCCATCCGAAGGCTTCGAATTTAGCCTGAAGATTTTCTAGTGAAAGTACTTTTTCTGTCGGTCCATCAATTTGCTGGCCGTTATAATCAATGCTTGCAATGATATTATCAACTTTATTGTGAGGAGCAAACATGAATGCTTCCCAGTTTTGGCCTTCTTGTAATTCGCCGTCACCTAATAAAGCGTATACTAAAGAGTGATCTCCGTTTATTTTTTTTGCAAGAGCTGCGCCAATGGCTACAGAAAGGCCTTGGCCTAATGAGCCTGATGCGATACGTATTCCCGGTAAATGCTCATGTGTGGTTGGGTGTCCTTGCAATCTTGAATCTAGTTTTCTAAAGGTACTTAATTCGCTAACTTCGAAATAGCCTGCTCTGGCTAGTACGCTGTACCAAACTGGGGAAATATGTCCATTTGATAAAAAGAAAAGGTCTTCGTTTTTACCATCCATGTCAAATGCTGGATTGTGGTTCATTACTTCGAAATAGAGTGCGGTAAAGAAATCTGCACAACCTAAAGAAGCACCTGGATGTCCAGATTGTACTGCATGTACCATTCGCAGGATATCTCTTCTTACTTGCGAAGCGATATCTTCTAGTTCACTGATTGTATGTTTCATTAAAAAATAATAATTTATATGTAATGTAACAAAGTTAATTTAATTATCGGTTCATTGGCTATCACACGGGACTTTTTGTTGTTTTTTTGAAAAAGCTATCTTGGGTTTTCCACATTTGCCTCGATTTTGATAAAATAAGTGTTGATAAGTTTGTAATATTCAAAAATATACTCTTATTTTGAGTATATAATTTCCCGAAAATCAACACTTATGCTTTTAGGCTTATGAGAATTTTTACTTTTTTAACATTCTTGTTTTTTTCATCCTTGGTTTACGGCCAAAATGGAAATATTGGTATCGGCACAGAAACACCCAATTCAAAGTCAATTTTAGAGATCCATTCTACGGAAAAAGGATTGTTGATACCGCGTTTAACTGAAGCGCAACGGAACTTGCTTCAAGCTGTGGGTGTTAGTAATTTAAGTATCAATGGCTTACTGGTTTATAATACGACTACAAACAAGTTTAATGTTTGGAATTTAAACAAGTGGGATGAATTGTCTACAGCAACAGGTGTAAAAGGTGATAAGGGAGATAAAGGCGATAAGGGAGATAAAGGGGATAGCGGAACAGCTGGACCTCAAGGGGTGGGTGGTGACAAAGGTGATAAAGGTGACCGCGGTGAGATTGGTCCTCAAGGTGTGCAGGGGATAACTGGGGCTAAGGGAGATAAAGGTGATAAAGGGGATGCTGGAACAAATGGCGTAAATGGTATCAACGGTGCTACAGGGCCTCAAGGACCTAAAGGAGAGAATGGTGTTAGTGGGGCAGCTGGGGCTAAGGGGGATAAAGGTGATAAAGGGGATGCTGGGGCAAATGGCGTAAATGGTATCAATGGCGCTACAGGGCCTCAAGGACCTAAAGGGGAGAGTGGTGCTAACGGAACAAATGGTGATAAAGGAGACAAGGGTGATAAAGGCGATCAAGGTGATAAGGGTGACAAAGGAGAGGCTGGTTTGTCTGGTGTTAATGGGGCAGTATGGTCAAATGGAAATTTGAATCCTCCAGTGGCATTGTCTGAGCCTACTGGATCTAAAGATGGAGATTACTATTTAAATAATAATGATGGTAAGGTTTTTATTAGAAATGGAGGAGTTTGGCAATTAGTAGCGAATTTAACTACAGGTGTCGTTGGCCCGGTGGGGCCAGCAGGAGCGCAGTGGTATAATGGCACACTTAATCCCCCTAATAGTGCTACCGAGCCTGCTGGATCTAAAGAGGGGGATCTTTATTTGAATAATAATTCTGGTGATGTGTATAAAAGGCAATCTAATGGAACTTGGATTTCTACCGCTAATTTAACGACGGGTATTCTTGGTCCTCAAGGCCCACAGGGTAGTATTGGTCCGCAAGGTAATCAGGGATTGCAGGGTGTAAAGGGAGATAAAGGAGATACTGGGGTAGCTGGACCACAAGGGCCAATGGGTTTACAAGGTTCAATGGGACCAACTGGTCCTACGGGTTTAACGGGAGCTACAGGGCCTCAAGGTCCTATAGGTTTAACGGGAGCGCAAGGATTAAAAGGAGATAAGGGTGAAAAAGGGGATGTTGGTATTCAAGGGCCAACTGGAGCAACTGGAGTTGTTGGTCCTCAGGGTCCTCAAGGACTTAAAGGTGATAAGGGTGATAAAGGGGATGTTGGAACTCAAGGTCCAGTTGGAAATACTGGTGCTATTGGTTTAACCGGTGCCAAAGGTGATAAAGGTGACAAGGGAGATAAAGGGGATACTGGAACTATCGGTCCACAAGGAGCAATAGGTTTAACAGGTGCTAAAGGTGATAAGGGCGACAAAGGAGATGCTGGTACTCAGGGTCCAATTGGAAATACCGGTGCTATTGGTTTAACCGGTGCCAAAGGCGATAAAGGTGACAAAGGAGATAAGGGTGATACTGGGACTGTTGGCCCACAAGGAGCAATAGGTTTAACAGGTGCTAAAGGTGATAAGGGCGACAAAGGAGATGTTGGTCCTCAGGGTCCAATTGGAAATACCGGTGGTATTGGTTTAACCGGTGCTAAAGGCGATAGAGGTGATAAAGGTGATGTAGGAGCGATCGGCCCGCAGGGACTAATTGGTCTAACTGGTCCACAAGGTGTGAAGGGTGATAAAGGAGATATCGGTGCCCAAGGTCCAATAGGTAATATTGGTGCTACTGGCCCTCAAGGAACTCAGGGAATTAAAGGTGATAAAGGCGATAAGGGTGATACAGGCAGTATTGGTGCTACTGGTCCTCAAGGTTCTATTGGTTTAACGGGGCCTGCTGGTCCAGTGGGGGCTACTGGTCCTCAAGGCGTTAAAGGCGATAAGGGTGATAAAGGAGATAAAGGCGATAGGGGTGATACAGGTTTGGTTGGTCCGCAAGGTGATAAAGGACAACAAGGAGATCCTGGAGAGCAAGGGCCAGCTGGTCCACAAGGAATGTCTGGAAGTGCAAGTGCTTGGCTAAGAAATGGTAATGGAGCCAGTAGTATTGGAGGGACCACAAATCCTGGGGTTAACGGTGATTTTGTAGGTACAACCGATTCAAAGGAGCTAGTTATCGCATCAAATAGAAAAGAAGGGATAAGGTTAGATATAGACGGAAAAGTTAGAATAGGTACAACTGGTTCTTTTATTACCTCGGTATCCAGAGCTTCTTTTGATGCTAATTTACCAGTAATTGCGGCTAAAACTTCTTATAAGCAAACGTTTACTTTAACAGGGGTGGTTGCAACAGCAACTGTAACAGTTTCGCCAAGCCTAGAATTACCAGACGGCTTGGTTATAGCTTATGCAAGGGTGTTGTCTGCAAATACAGTAGAAGTTAAGTTTACCAATTTTAGTGATAATGCAATAGATCTGGCATCGGCAAAATTTTATATTAGCGCAGTACAATAATGAAAAAAATACTTACATACGTCATTTTCATTGCTGTTATTATTTTTTCGGGAAATCCTAAAGTATTTGCCCAGGTTGTTAATAACGGTGTAACGTTATTTTTGGATCAAAATGCGGTGTTGTATATTGGAGATAAGTATGTGAATAAAAGTGGTACGGTAAAAAATAACGGTGAAATGATATTGGCGGCAGATTGGGAAAATAATGGCTCTTCTGCATTTGATTTGGCTTCGTCTGGTTTAGTTAAGTTTACGGCAAAATACGCCACTCTTTACGGTACTGGTGCCACAAGTTTTCCAAAGTTGTCGTTCAGTGGAAAAGGTGTTTTTGAAATCAAAAGTGATGTATATGCTCGTTTGTCTCTTGATTTGGACGATGCCGAATTACAATTAAAGGACTCTCAGTTGACCTTGGAGAATTATAATCCTACGGTGTTATACAGAAATAAAGGTTTTATCAATACCATTGGAAAAGGTTTGTTTGTAAGGGTGATGGCCAATAATCAAACTTATCTGTATCCACTGGGTTCCAGTAAATTAGATTTAATGCGCTTTGTTTCTCTTAAGCCTAAAGATGGATACATATTGGGAGTTTCTATGTTAGATAAAGATGCGACCATGGATGGCTACGGACGAATGAGTAAAACAGCCAGTGTTTCGGATATCAATGACAGCTATTATCATACGGTAAAAAATATAAAGGGTAATGGTATCGTGGATGTTAATTTTTTTACCTCTTCTAACGAAAAATTTAATAATCTAGTTAACTGGACAAGTGCTGGTATTTGGGATAAGGTGGCTTCTGTAAAACTTCAGGATAACATGGCTTTTGCGCCAAGTTTAAATAAGATGCTTAATTACGAGGGGGCTAAGTTTGCATTAAATGTTGAAGTTCCTTTCGCATTGGCTAATGTGTCAAGCGTTAGTCAGTTGTCTTTTTATAACGCCTTTTCTCCCGATGGAGATGGAAAAAACGATACTTGGGAAGTCAAAAATATAGATGTCTTTCCAGATAACGACTTAAAAGTTTTCGATAGGTCTGGAAATTTGGTTTATAGAGTAAATAGCTATAATTCATCTAAATATTGGGATGGAAATAATGTTGCGTCTGGTACTTATATGTATATTTTGAGAGTTAAAATAGATGGTAAGGACGAGTATTTCAAAGGTTCGATAACAATGGTGAAGAATTAAAAGGATGAGAAGATTTTTACTCCAATTTTTGATTATTGTTTGTCCTCTTGCTTCCATGTCGCAAAATGAGGTTACCTATAGCCAGTACATGTTTAACAATTTGCTGGTTAATCCGGCTTATGCAGGATATAAGGAAGATATCAATATTAACCTACTTAGCAGAAATCAATGGGTAGGTATTAAGGGCGCCCCAACTACACAGTCTTTAATTGCCGACGGTGCATTTTTCAATAATAAGAACGTAGGCTTAGGGTTGTCTGTTTTAAATGATCGAGTGGGTATACAAGGACAGACTGCTATCATGGCTAACTATGCCTATCGTTTGCCTGTGGGAGGAGAAGGAAGGCTAAGCTTTGGTATTGGGATAGGTGCCATCCAGTTCTCGCTAAATAGCGATAAAGCAATTATCGGAGACCCAACAGATGCTACTTTTAGTGGTACTCAAAATTATCTTTCTCCAGATGCAAAATTAGGTATACATTATAGCGACGATATTTTTTATGCGGGGCTATCGGCAAACAACTTATTGACAACTGCATTAAATAAAAATAATCAACAGGCAAGATTTGTGATTTTGCCGCCTGTTCACATTTTCTTAACAGCGGGAGCAATAATAAATGTTAATGAAAATGTGAAAATGAAGCCCTCAATTATGTTGCGTGATGACCCCCAAAGTATGGGTAATTTCGATGTAAATGCATCTTTTTTGTTTAAGGATGTTCTTTGGTTAGGGGGCTCTTATCGGATGGGTGTGGATATGTGGAAAAAAACTAACAATTTAAATGCAACTTTTCAACAAAATTCGCTTGTTGGATTAGTTGAGGTTTTTGTTGCAAAACAGTTTAGGATTGGATATGCGTACGACTATAATTTGTCAGACTTAAATTCATATTCATCCGGAAGCCATGAAATATCATTAGGCTTTACTATTGGGAACAAAAACTATAGAAGCAATGCTTTAACTACTCCGCGGTACTTTTAACGCAGAGTTTCTATGATATTTAAAAGGTTTTTCAGGGTTCTTGCTCTTTTCTTGCTCGTTTATCTGCTGCCATCTGTACTTTTTTCTGATGATATTAAAGAAGCCGATAAACTTTATAAACAGCTCGATTATAAGTATGCTTTAGAGATTTATGAGAAAATCATGAAAGCTAATCCGAGTGTGGAAATCGCTCAGAAAGTAGCAAATTGTTACCGATTCATTAATAATACAGAAGCTGCGGAGATTTGGTATAAAAAAGCAACCAGTTATTCAGGTGCTTCTTCAGAGAATTACCTGTACCTAGCGGAAGTATTAAAACAGAACGGAAAATTTGACGAAGCTGCTAGTAACTTTATTTTATGGGGTCAGAAGAATCCCACACAAAGTAAAGAAGCCCAAAAGCAAGCTAATATTTGTGAGGTAGCTAAAGTTTGGGCCGAAAATCCAGATGTAGGTGCGATAGTAGAAAATGAGATAGGTTTTAATTCAGAAAACTCTGATTTTAGTCCGGCAAGATTCGGATCGGATATCATCCTTATTTCCGATAGATGGCAAAAAAATAAACGTGGCGAAGAGGTTTATGGTTGGACAGGAAATCCTTATCTGAAAATTTATAGTGCCTCTACTTCATCTAAGCAGGTAAATATTTTTAAAGGATCCATTAATAAAGGATTTCATAGTGGACCAGTGGCTGCATATCCTAGTCTAGATACTGTTATTTTCACCAGGGCGGTGATGTCTGCAAATAAGAAGATGAAAGTTGGGGATGCTGGAAAACAGTACCTATTGGTGGCTGTAAAAAAAGGAGATGAATGGGTGTCCAAATATAAATTGCCATTTAATAACGAAGGTCTGTTCTCGGTTCAACATCCGGCTTTATCGCCTGATGGAAAGATTTTGTATTTTGCCTCTGACATGCCGGGTGGTTATGGTGGTATGGATTTGTACTACAGTGAGAAACTGCCAAATGGTAGTTGGACACAGCCGTTAAACTGCGGCAATCAAATCAATACGCCACAAGATGACGTGTTTCCAACAGTAAGGCAAGATGGAAAGTTTTATTTTGCTTCTAAAGGGCATATTGGGATGGGTGGTTTAGATGTTTTTTCTGCAGTTGGTAGTAAAAATAATTTTGATCATATTGAGAACCTTAGAGCTCCACTTAATTCGTCAAAAGATGATTTTGGGATATTGTTTAATAACGATTTGAAAACGGGGTATTTGTCGAGCAATAGGAATGGAGGTGTTGGTTTGGATGATATTTACAGATTTACAACGGGTATTAAAGCAGAGCCTAAATCACAAGAGAAAATATATGCGGTAAACGGATTGGTTATTGAAAAAGGTACGAATGCACCCATCGCTGGTTTAGAGATTTTATTGATCAACAAAGATACTAGGGCTGAAACTAAAATATTGTCTGATGCGCAGGGTAAGTTCGCTTTTACACTAGAAAAGGAAACTGATTATTTGGTAAAGGGAAATCCACAACAGTATTTTACCACGCAAACAGGTGAAATTTCTACCAAGGGTATCAATCAATCTACCATTTATGATATTAGGTTTGAATTAGAACGTTCTAAGGATGTCTTTACCGTTAAACTAAACAATATCTTCTACGATTTTAACAAGTGGAATATCAGACAGGATGCTGTAAATGATTTAAATAAAGTAAATGACTTTATGGCAAGTATGTTAAATGTGAAAATGGAATTGGTAGCACATACAGATGCAAGAGGAACGTTAGCCTATAATCAGCTGCTCTCGGAAAAAAGAGCTGCTAGTGCGATGGATTATCTGATTAACAAAGGAGTGTCCGCCGATAGGTTGAGCGCAATTGGTAAAGGCGAAACAGAATTGCTAAATCAGTGCGCCGATGGCATTAAATGTACAGAAGAACAGCACCAGCTTAACCGACGAACAGAGTTTAAAATTGTGAGAATAACACCGGTAGTGGCAATGACCAAAATCTCAAAATCACAAATGAATTAATTATTAACACACAATTATATATTAAATCCTCTGGTAATACCAGAGGATTTTTTTATGCGCTTATTTCGTCCTTTTAGAATCAAGACTTACGAAGTTTTTAAAACTTCGTAAGTCTCTATACGCCTATGATGTACTTTTAAAACTGATGCTAAAATAAATTCAGAATAATGGAGTTTAGTTTAGCGTCACCCTGAATTTATTTCAGGGTCAGTATTGCAATTATTTTATCGTAGTATTAATAATTAGCAAAATAAGATTTAAATTATCCTATTAATTCTAACACCTGAGCGGTAGAGTTTTTGGTATCTACTTTTTTGATGATATGGGCAATGTTTCCCTCTTCATCAATTACAAAAGTAGCTCTATTGGTGCCCATGTATTTTTTGCCATACATATTCTTTTCGCCCCATACGCCGTAAGCTTCTACAATTTGCTTGTCGGTATCAGCTAATAAAGTAAAAGGTAAATTGTGTTTGGTAATAAACTTTTGATGTGACTTTTCATCGTCTACACTAACACCTAACACTTCAATTCCTTTGGCTTGTAGACCTTGGTAGTTATCTCTAAAATCACAAGCTTCGGCAGTGCAACCAGGGGTGTCATCTTTTGGATAGAAGTATAACACTACTTTTTTGCCTTTAAACTGATCTAAAGTAACCATGTTTCCATTTTGGTCTTTAGCTGAAAATGCAGGGGCTTTAACGCCTTCTTGTAATATGCTCATATCTTATAATGATTGAATGGTGAAATTTTGAATGATTAAATAATACTTCATATCATCGGACTTCTAGCTTCCGACTAACGATAAAATTCAATTGTGTATCTTTTGGTATTGTCTTTCATGTCAACAACAAGCAATTCGAGAGTATGTTTACCGGTGCTTGTTCTTTCATCAAAATTATGCCAAAGGTTGGCGGTCTTGGTGTCAAATTCCATCAATACCCACTTACCATCGATATAGCCATTAAAGCTTTTGATGCCAGATAAAGCGTCGCTAATTTTAAAGCTCATTTTGCTAATCCCCGCCATATTTTTGCCATTGGCAATATTTACAGGTACTATATTTGGCGCAATGGTATCTATCGCTATAAAAAAGCTGCCAAAAGTACGTGGTTTTGTTTTAACCCAGCCATTTTCAAAATATCCACCTTGTGAATAACGATTGCTGTTCACGATTAATGCTTTGTTTTGATGCTTGATCACGGAGCTGTCGGCTTTTATCCAAAGTTCAAAGCCGGTATGTAAGGGGGTGAAATTGTTGTGGATGTGATGTATTTCCGAAAATGCATTTTGCTGGGGTTTAGCTGTTTTTTTATACAGGAAATTTAAATCGTTGTATAATGTACCCTTTGGCAAAATTACCTTTACGTCTTCCATACTAAACTCGTTTGTTTTGTTGTAATTGAAACTAGTTCCCAATGGTAATTGAGGTGTATTGATAACGGCTTTTGGATCAGCTAAAACATTAAACGCTAATGAGCTTTTATTGCCTTTGGCATCGCTAATGGTGTATTTAACGGTGTGTGTCTTGCCATCGTTAAACGTAATACGACCGCTATTTACCAAATTAAAGTAAATCTGTAGCGGATTTCCGGGATCTACAAAGCTCTTTTGTATACTTTGTTTGGTACGAAGATAAGTTGGGTAATCAATATGTGAATTGATCGCTTTACTATTGTCGAATGTAAATCTCTCTAGTGCCGATGTGTATACAATAATACCATCAACGGCTAATTCGATTGCATATGCTCCATTGTTGCCCGAAGGTCCATTGTGTTTGTCGTTTACCACAATTCCAAAACCAACTTCACCATTTAAATTAATGGTGTTCACTTGATTAAGTTTGTAATTCCCACTGCTGCCAGCAACTTGAAAATATTGCTTTGGTGTAAACTCGTTAAAAGGTTTGCCATTGAGTCTATAAACATACATGGCATGAATGGTAGGGGGAATGTTATCGGGAATGCTGATGCCCAATAACTGAGGGTTAATGGTTGCTTCTGTTTTGCTGTCGCGAATTTCGAAATGCAAATGAGGTCCGCCAGAGCTGCCGGTATTGCCAGTGTAGGCAATCACCTCACCTTTTCTCACCGGAATAAGGTCTGCCGAAGGAAACTCATCGATCTCGTAAGAGGTTTTCTTGTATTGGATGTTTTTTACTAGTTGGGCAATTTTAGGATTGAATCTCGATAAATGTCCATAAACCGTAGTGTAACCATTGGTATGGGTGATATACAAAGCTAATCCGAAGCCACTGTTTTGTACCCTTAAACGAGAAATGAAACCGTCGGCTGGTGCATAAACAGGATAGCCAATTCGTTGGTTAGTCCTAAAATCTATTCCCGAATGAAAGTGATTGGCTCTCAACTCTCCAAAAGAGCCTGCCAAAGCTGGCGGCTCAATGTCCAGCGGCGAGCGGAAATCAGTTAACGGATAGGTGTTACTGCTATAAGTTTGTTGCGCTTTTAAAGGTAAGGAGATAACAACAGAAAGTATAAGAGAAAAAAAGGTAATGTAATTACGCATCAAAAATTATTTTATTTCGAAATTAAGGAGTTGTTTGTCTTCTAGCCAGGCTTCTAGTTTGTCGCCCTGATTTACTTTGCCTACGCCTTCTGGAGTTCCGGTGAAAATCAGATCTCCCTTTTTTAAGGTGATATACTGAGATACAAAGGCTATGATCTTCTCAAACGAAAACAAGAGATTTGCAGTATGTCCGTTTTGTTTGCTTTCTCCATTTTTCTTCAACTCAAATCTTAAATCGTATAGGTTGCTATAATCGCTTTTTGACAAGAAATTGCTAATTACTGCCGAGTTGTCAAAAGCTTTTGCTAATTCCCAAGGTAAGCCTTTTTCTTTATGCTCTGCTTGGATATCTCTTGCTGTAAAATCAATCCCTAAACCAATTTCTTCGTAATAATTAGCGGCAAATTTTTCCGCAATATGTTTGCCTTCCTTACAGATCTTAAGCACTACTTCCAGCTCGTAATGCACATCATTAGAAAAATCTGGAATATAAAAAGGTTTATTGTCTTTTAAAACAGCAGTATCTGGTTTTAAAAATATAATTGGTTTTGTAGGAATAGCATTATTTAGCTCTGCAGCATGTGCAGCGTAGTTTCTACCTATTGCAATAATTTTCATTTTTTTAATTTTGTTTTCATGAAGTAAAACATGATTTAAAAATCCATTTTGTGATTCTATAAATCACGATGGTTTCATTAAACAAAAGTAAGGTTAATTGTTGAATTGGTTGATCGTTTAACCACTATTTACAGGGAAATTGCTTTTAAGATTTTATCTTACTGCTGAGCAAGGGTTTTTATGTTGGAAAAGTAATGGGAAAACTCGCTGGACTATATATATGAGATTTGGAAAGGCCTTTTTTTTGATTTTAAATGATTGTTAGCCTTATGCTTTTTTTAACCCTCAAATTTTTAAGATCGATTTCGTTGGAGAGCGAGATTAAGCTTTGTGGGGCAGCTACAATTTCATATCTTTAGATGCACGTTTAGCCAAGGGGATTCATTCTTGATCCATCTCTAAGTCCACCTGAAGTCCACATCTACTCCACCTCAAATCCACATCAAATCCACGGTTGCCCTAATGTTGCTATAGTCTTGCCCCGTAGTTGCTAGTACATCTATTGTGTATAGCTTTTGCATCTCTACATCATTATTTTACCTATGGCTAAAATTTTCAAATGCACAACAGGTTAACATTTTATAGAAGTGATTTCCTGCTATTATTTATGGTTAAATAGTGGAAGTGGCTTGGCTAGCTAGCAATTAAAGTACAGATATTCTTTTAATCACAGGCTCTCCGCCAGCAACGATGCGAAGGAAATAAATTCCAGCATTAAGTTTAGCGGGCATATTGTACGTTTTGGTGTGCTCACCATGCTGAACTCTTTCGTTAGCCAGTGTTATAATATCATTGCCCAACAAATCTGTGATTTTAATAGAAAGATTGGTTTCTTTTTCTAAACGCAGATTGATATTCAATTGTTCAACAACAGGGTTAGGGTATATTTTAAGGATGGTAAGCGTTCTCCCTGTTTTTTCTCTGTTACTATCGTTATTGTTAGCTAATGAAGAATAATTAGGCCTATAGGTAGGTACGCTTCCTTTAATTACCGGAATTCTGCTTACCGCTTTGGCTTTTGGTTTTAAGGAAATTTTATTAGAGTCTATTTTCTGAGCGAAAGCAGTAGCACATAGTGAGATCAGCAATGCCATAAGGAATGCCAATTTGTTACTGAGCGCTATTTTTACTCTGTTTGCTTTCATTTAAATGTTCCACAAAAATATAAATAATTAAACAAAGAAATCAAACAAAAAGAAGAGTTATATTATTATTTAACAATATTTAACAGGCAGGATTTGGAGTTGGTTCGGGATAGGTTTTTGTTTAAAAAAAAGCTTTTAATTCGAAATCAGTTTTAATCTTGATTATTTATGTAATTTTGTTCAAAATTTTTCACGTGTCAAGTCATAAAAATGTTAATGCCCTTACTGCCGGAGGGTTATTAGTAACGCTAGGAATAGTGTTTGGTGATATAGGAACATCACCTCTTTATACTTTAAAAGCTATTTTTAAAATTGCTTTAGGAGAACACAAAGGATCACCGCCACAAACTATAGATGAAGCTCTTGTATTAGGTGCACTTTCATGTATAATTTGGACTTTAACTCTCCAAACTACAATTAAATATGTTATTGTTACACTAAGGGCCGATAATAAAGGTGAGGGTGGGATTTTTTCTCTATACTCGCTAGTACGCAAAAAGGCAAAATGGCTAGTTGTGCCTGCCATTATAGGTGGAGCAGCTTTACTTGCCGATGGCATGATTACTCCAAGTATAACGGTAACTTCGGCTATTGAAGGTTTAAAATTGAAGTTTCCAACGCTCGAGGTCTTCCCTATTGTAATTACCATCATCGCCATACTTTTTATCATTCAGCAATTCGGTACCAACTTGGTAGGGAAGCTGTTTGGTCCAATTATGTTTCTTTGGTTTGTTGTATTGGGGGCAATGGGATTCATGCATATCATTGATAGCCCATTTATATTAAAGGCCTTAAATCCATATTATGCTATTAATTTACTGGCGACTAATTCGGAGGCATTCTTAATCCTTGGAGGTGTTTTTCTTTGTACTACGGGAGCTGAGGCACTTTATTCTGATTTGGGGCACTGTGGCAAAAGGAATATACGTGTAAGTTGGATTTTTGTTAAATCAATGCTGATCCTTAACTACTTGGGGCAAGGTGCTTGGGTACTTAATCACGTAGATCAAGATTTGAAAGCCATCAATCCGTTTTTTGAGTTAGTTCCAAGTAGCATGGTTTTGTACTTAGTGGGTTTGGCAACCATGGCAGCGGTAGTAGCATCGCAAGCCATGATTTCAGGAGCTTTTACACTTATATCTGAAGCAGTAAGGTTAAATCTTTGGCCTAAAGTGCGCATCAACTATCCGAGTGTTCAAAAAGGACAGTTATATGTGCCATCAATTAACTGGATTCTTTGTGTAGGCTGTATCATTATTGTATTGATATTTAAAAAATCGGATGATATGGAGGGTGCCTACGGACTAGCCATTAACCTGACATTTTTGATGACCACTATCTTGGTTATCGTATTTATGCTACGCAAGAAATTTCCTACATACTTGGTGGTGCTTTTCGGAGTGATTTACGGCGTGATCGAGCTGTTCTTCTTGGCTGGTAACATGTACAAGTTTACACATGGGGGATGGTTCGCTTTGTTAATCAGTATGGCGTTATTGAGCGTAATGTGGACTTGGTATGCCGCTCGTAAAATAAAAAACAGGTTTGTGAAATATGTAGAAATTGAGGATTACTACGATATCATTAAAGAATTGAGTAGTGACACTTCGGTGCCTAAGTTCTCGTCGCAATTGGTATACTTGACTAGTGCTAATTTCAAAACTGAAATCGAGTCTAAAATTGTTTATTCTATTATTCAGAAGGAACCTAAGCGAGCTGATGTTTATTGGTTAGTCCATGTAGATGTAATGGATGAACCTTATACAATGGATTACAAAGTGGAGTTTTTAATCCCAGGCAAACTAATTAGAATCGATTTTAAACTTGGTTTTAGGATTGAGCAACGCGTAAATCTACTTTATCGAAAAGTGGTAGAAGATTTAGTGAAAAACGGAGAAGTAGACATTACCAGTCAGTATACATCTTTAAACAAACATAAGATTACAGGCGATTTTAGATTTGTGCTTTTGGAAAAAACCATGAGTAGATTTACCAATTTAAGTTTTTATGAAGAAACTGTGATGGATTACTACATGATTTTGAAGAAATTGAGTTTGTCTGAAGTAACCAGTTTCGGTCTTGACTCTAGCTACGTAGATGTTGAGAAAGTACCGTTGATTTTTGTTAGTCCAGATGATATTGAACTGAATAGGTTGCCGGTGTAGGAGTCATCAGGAACTAGAGGTAAGGTATCAGTTTTTTAGGGGTTAGGGTATAGTAATTAGGTGTTAGTCTTGGCTAATTTATACGGTTGTCCTAGAATTGCATATGCTAAAAAATCGTCCTAATTAGCAGAAAGAATTTGAAGGCTTTTGTGCGTGCTGGCTTAGTAAATACCTGCAGTAGGCAGATTAACCATTAACAATTACCTGCTCCTCAAATAAGCATCAACTAAAAAGCAAATAGCGAATACAACAGAAGCATAACCATTGGTGGTAGCAAAAGCTCTATCAACTTTACTAATATCATTCGGTTTTACTAGGCGGTGTTGGTAAATCAACATTGCACAGAAAAATACAACTCCCATATAGTAAGGCCAACCAAAATCCAATAAGAAAATTGGACTGATTACACATGCTGCAGAAAGTAGGTGTAAAAAAGAAGATAAATTTAAAGCATTTTTTCTGCCCAATGCAGAAGGGATGGAATGTAGTTTTTCCGAGCGATCAAATTCTTCATCCTGCAGTGCATAAATAATATCGAAACCACTCACCCAAAATAAAACGGCAAAGGAGTAAAGTACGGGTACAAGGTTAAATTCCCCAGTTACCGCAATATAAGCACCAATTGGAGCGAGACCTAAGCCAAGGCCCAAAACCAAGTGACATAAGGCTGTGAAACGTTTGGTATAGCTATAAAAAAGTACCACAAAAATGGCTATCGGCGAAAGATAGAAACAGAGTGGATTGATTAAATATGTAGTGGCAATAAAAAGTAAGCAGTTGATAATGACAAAAGTTAGTGCAGCCTTAGCCGAAATTTTACCAGACGGAATGTCCCTAGTCACAGTTCTTGGATTTTTGGCATCAATGTCTCTGTCTAAATATCTGTTGAATGCCATAGCCGCATTTCTCGCAAACACCATACACAATACAACGGCCAACAGTAAAAGCCAATTAAATGGGGTGTTGGTGGTAGTAATACCTAAAAAAAAGCCAATGAAAGCAAAGGGCATGGCAAATATTGAATGGGCAAATAATACGAGAGAAAAATATTTCTTCATCTTGGCAGTTAATATTAAAATCGTTTAGTTTGGGACGTTTACGATTGAGTAAGGACTATTCTGAGTCGCTGGCAGAATAAAACTTAGGATCTATTTCGGGTTTAACAAAATCTTCATTCACCTCTTGTACAAATTGTAGGACCTTTTCTCTGCCCTGTCCTTTTTCTGAAGAAGTAATGAAAAATGGCGGAACTTCTTCAAACCATCCAAGTAAAGCTTTGTTGAATTTCGCTACGTTTTGGTCGGTTTTTACTCCCGATTGCTTGTCGGCTTTGGTATAAACCAATGCAAAGGGGATGCCGCATTCGCCGAGCCAACAACAAAATTCTAGGTCGATTTTTTGAGGTTCTAACCTACTATCAATTAGTACAAAAACACATTGTAGGTTCTCCCTTTTAGTAAGATAAGCCCTAATGAATTTCTCCCATTTTTCTCTACTGGTTTTCGAAACTTTAGCATAACCATAGCCCGGTAAATCTACAATATACCATTTTTCGTTCACCAAAAAGTGGTTAATCAACTGTGTTTTTCCAGGTTTTTGCGAGGTTTTGGCTAATCCTTGCTGGTTAACTAACATGTTTATTAGCGAAGATTTACCTACGTTAGAACGACCTATAAAAGCATATTCTGGCATTTCGGGTAGGGGCAAGGCCGATACTTTGGTATTACTAACTACGAAGGTTGCAGATTTGATAATCATGCTGCAAAGGTAGTGATTTTGTTAGGATGGTTAACTTTTCCAATCGCTTAAGTGTGTAAGTAGGCTGTAAATGACAATTAACCGATTAACCAATTCATACAATTCACCAATTAAACTTATCTTTGCATTGCATTATGAATCCACAAATTACTCCATATTCTGGTACCGAAACCAAAAAAGAACAGGTAGCCAATATGTTCAATAACATTTCAGGTACTTATGATTTTTTAAATCATTTTCTTTCTTTAGGGATTGATATCATTTGGCGTAAGAAGGCTATTAAAGAGCTTTTGTCCGCTAAACCAAAGCGCATATTAGATGTAGCTACAGGAACCGGAGATTTCGCATTTGAATCCATCAAAATTTTAAAGCCTCAACAAATTATTGGTGTAGACATTTCTGAAGGAATGTTAGAAGTTGCAAAGAAAAAGATTGAGGAAAGAAATTTAGGACATATTTTCTCCGTTCAAAAAGGCGATTCTGAAGGTCTACATTTCGAAGACAATACATTTGATGCGATTACAGTAGCTTTTGGCGTACGTAACTATGAAAATTTGGAAAAGGGATTAACTGATATGTTGCGGGTTTTAAAACCAGGAGGAAAGGTGGTGGTATTAGAATTCTCAAAACCGAAAGTATTTCCTGTAAAACAACTTTATCATTTTTATTTTAGATACGCTACACCTTTTTTTGGTGGCCTGTTTTCTAAAGATAAAAAAGCCTATGCTTACTTGGAGGAATCTGTGCAAGCTTTCCCAGATGGTAAGAATTTTACTGCCTTAATGGAAAAAGTTGGCTATCAACATACCAAACACCGTTCGTTAACGTTTGGAATTAGTGCCATCTACACCGGTATTAAATGAAGAAACACCTACTAATTCTCTTGTTTTCCGTAATTGCGTTAAATGCTAAAGCTCAAAATTGGGGTGGAGGTATTGATGAGGAAAGCTTTAACTGGGGATTTGGGTTTCAATACGTGGCTTCGGAGTTTAAAATTACCAGAACACCAAACTGGCGTGATGTTTTTCTGGATTACGAGCAATACAATCGACCTATTACTGATCGCTTAAATTCCATCAGTTCTCCACTCTCTGCAGGTTTCGGAATTGGATTTGTACTTAACCTGAAATTGACCAAGAATTTAGATTTGAGAAGTACCCCAACCTTGGTGTTTAACGATAGATTGGTAGATTATCAATATGAACTGCCATCAGTTAATATTCCAACTGAATTTACTGAGGGAAGAACTCAGCAAAAAGTTTCGGCGACAATGGTAGATCTTCCCTTGGGCATTAAACTAAAATCGGAGAGAAGGAGAGATTTCAGAGCCTACTTACTTCTTGGTGCTAAATATTCGGTTGATTTGGCTTCAGGTAAAAAAACAAATGACAGCGATAAAGCGCTTATCTATAAAATTCTGAAAAACAAAAAGAATTTCGCCTCTTATGAGGCCGCCATCGGTTTTGATCTGTATTTCGAATATTTTAAAATGTCTCCAGAAATTAAGATTTCACATTCTTTTGGCGATGTACTTAAGCATGAAAATCACCCTTTTGCAAGCCCTATTGAAAAAGCTATTTTGAGAAATTTTACTTTCAGTTTGTTTTTCGAGTAATCTGCTTTTAGGAAAAAACATAACTTTGTCCCAAATACATTTAACTAATGGCTAAAATTGCATTAATTACAGGAGCAACTTCAGGTATTGGAGCCGCCTGTGCAGATACCTTTGCAGCACAGGGATACGATTTAATTTTAATAGCTAGACGAGAAAATCTTTTAATTGCCCAAGCGCAACAACTGATAGATAAATACGCCATTAAGGTGAAAAAAATCCAAGCCGACGTTAGGGATAAAGAGAATATCAACTATGTGTTGGAGACATTGCCTGCCGAGTGGAAAAAGGTAGATGTTTTGGTGAATAATGCAGGTTTAAGTCAAGGGTTAGAACCAATAGATAAAGGTGATACCGATGACTGGGACAGGATGATTGACACTAATGTAAAAGGCTTGCTCTACGTTACCAAAGTAGTTTCTGGGTGGATGGTAGCAGCAAAAAAAGGACATATCGTTAATATTGGTTCGATAGCCGGTAAAGAGGTTTACCCTAACGGAAATGTGTATTGTGCAACTAAACATGCAGTAGATGCACTTAGTAAGGCAATGCGTGTAGACTTTTTACCTCATGGTATTAAAGTAACTGCTATTAACCCTGGAATGGTAGAAACAGAATTTTCAATTGTGCGTTTTAAAGGTGATGAAAATAGGGCCAAGAAAGTTTATGATGGATTGGAGCCTTTAATTGCGCAAGATATAGCTGATGCAATTTGGTATGTGGTAAGTAGACCAGCACACGTTAATATTAACGACATGTTGATCATGCCAACTGCACAAGCTACCGGAACCATTGTAAAAAGAGATTAAGGATTGGTTAATTGTTTAAATCGTTTAAACTGGTTAGTCGATACTGAACGGCGATTAACCAGCAGCAAGCTAATTCGACCAAAAACAAAACCAATTACACAAATAACCAGTTAACCCAATCAAATATGATATCAACAAACATAGATCAGGAAATAAAACAAGCAATGCTTTCTAAAGACCAAGTAAAATTGAGAGGTCTTAGGGCTATAAAAGCAGCATTGTTATTGGCTAAAACAGAAAAAGGCCATGCAGAAGACCTTAATGAAGAAGCTGAAATAAAAATTTTACAAAAGCTCGTTAAGCAACGTAAAGAGTCGGCAGATATATACAAATCTCAAAACAGAGAAGACCTTTATCAAGTAGAGCAGGAAGAGATAGATGTGATTTCTCAGTTTTTACCAAAACAGATGGAAAGAGCAGAAATAGAAGCGGTTATAGCTAAGATAATTGCAGAAACTGGAGCAAGTTCTATCAAAGAAATGGGTAAGATAATGGGGTTGGCGAACAAAGAATTGTCGGGTAAAGCAGAAGGTAAATTAATAGGTGAAATTGTAAAAAGTCAACTAGCTTAGTACGCTATGAAGTCTGATACAATGGGTAGCTGATAAAAAATATAATATTATTTCTTATTAATTGCCTTTACTCTATTAACTTAGTGGCATATACCATAATCACACACAATAATATTTATGAATTACGAAGTAATTGAAGAAGAAGGATTTAAGTTTATAGAGGTTGGAGAAGGGGAACCTTTAGTGTTGCTTCATGGTTTAATGGGGGAGTTGAGTAACTGGGAACATACGATAGAAAAATTTAGAGGTAAATACAGGGTAATAGTACCTATACTGCCTATATACGAACTTCCAATATTAACATTAGGTGTAAAGAGCCTTTCAAAATTCTTACATCGTTTTCTGAAATTTAAAAAGTTAGACCAAGTGGTGTTGGTTGGAAATTCGCTTGGAGGGCATGTTGGTTTAGTATTTACGGTGTCACACCAAGAATTTGTTAAAGCTTTAGTACTTACAGGAAGTTCTGGTTTGTACGAAAATGCTTTTGGTGGTTCATTCCCAAAAAGAGAAAGCTATGATTTCATAAGAGAGAAAGTAGCATTTACCTTTTATGATCCAGCTACTGCAACTAAGGAATTGGTTGATGAGGTATTTAAAACTGTGAACGATCGCTCGAGGGTAATTCGCATTTTGGCTTTGGCTAAATCTGCTATTAGACATAATATGGGGAAAGAGTTGAAGAAGATCACTATTCCAGTGTCGTTAATATGGGGCAAACAAGATAAAGTTACGCCACCGGAAGTAGCACAAGAATTCCACGAATTATTACCGAACTCGGAGTTAAATTGGGTAGATAAGTGTGGACATGCACCTATGATGGAGCAACCAGAAATATTTAACGACTACCTTGATAAATTTTTGGACAGAATTTTGCTGAAATAAAAAAGGACTACATTTTGATTCAGTGTTTTAAAATCTAATCCCGATAGCTATCGGGCGTAAATTTAAAATATAATGATAGCAGGAGAACTCATATCGAATACCATACCACCTTTGCATACTTCCGACACGGTTAGGAAGGCTTTGGATCGTATGAACGAGTTCAAGCTTTATCATTTACCCATTGTAAACGAAATCCAGTATTTAGGTTTGGTTTCCGAAGAAGAGTTGATGGAAGCTAGGGACATGGAGATAGCTATAGGTGCATTACCATTAAGTCTCCTTAACCTGTTCACATTTGAAAATGCACATATTTACGAGGTTATACGTTTATTTAGTGAACTGCAATTGTCGGCCGTACCCGTTTTAGATCAGCAAAAAAACTATTTAGGTTTGGTTTCTATCAATAATCTATTGAGTTATACTGCCAATCTTTATTCTGTTAATGAACCTGGAGGTATTATTGTATTGTCTATCAGTAACAGAAATAACTCACTGGCGCATATGTCACAAATTGTAGAGGCAGATAATGCGCAAATACTTTCTTCCTACATTAGTTCTTTTCCAGATTCGACCAGGTTAGAAGTGACTTTGAAAATTAATAAGACAGAACTTTCTAGTATCGTCTCTGCATTTGAGCGATACGATTATGAAGTTAAAGCTGTATTCAATAACAGCAATCACGACGATGGTTCTATGGATAGATTTAATTCTTTCATGAACTATTTAAATGTATAATTCCTTGCGTGAGACCATCATGACTTTGAGTAGGAATATGCCAGAGCAGATAAATCATGATAGCTTGGGCAATGCTAAAATAGATTAAACGAATGAAAATAGCTCTTTACGGTAGAGATTTTAATGATAGCGTATTACCATTTGTACAAGAGGTATTTGATACCTTGGGTGCAAGTCAGATAGAAATAACAGTTTACCAAAAGTTTTTTGATTTCGTAAGTAATAAATTAGTGCTTCCTAAGCATATCTCCACCTTTACTGGGCATCAGGAATTGCTAAGTAAAGCTGATATTTTATTGAGTTTGGGAGGTGATGGTACTTTGCTAGATACTATTTCTTTTGTTAGGGATTCTCAAATCCCAGTAATTGGAATCAATTTTGGTCGTTTGGGTTTTTTAGCCAGTATTAATAAGGCTGAAATTCATGAAGCCATAAAAGCACTTGTCAATGGTCAGTATTCAATAGATAAACGTAGCTTGCTGAGCTTGGAATCTAAGAGTGGATTGTTTGGCGATGAAAATTTTGCGCTAAATGATATTACTATCCATAGAAGAGATGATTCTGCGATGATGATTATCCATGCCTATATGAATGGCGAGTTTGTAAACTCCTATTGGGCGGATGGATTGATCATTGCTACACCAACTGGTTCTACTGCCTATTCTCTAAGTTGCGGAGGGCCAATCATTTTGCCAAGTGCACAAAACTTTGTCATCACACCTGTTGCCCCACATAATCTTAATGTAAGACCAATTATTGTTCCTGACGATGTAGAGCTTACTTTTGAAGTAGAGGCACGCAGTACAAAGTTTCTGCTAACTTGTGATTCTCGAACAGAAACTGTTGATCGTAGTGTTAAAATTAGCATCAGCAAAGCAAAATTTAATATAAATCTTATCCGCCTTAACAATGAAACGTTTTTAACTACGTTAAGGAATAAATTGCTTTGGGGTATCGATACCCGTAATTATTAGGATGAGTTATAAAAAGACGCTATTGGTTATCGCTTTAAGTTCTTTTTTCGCTGCAAAATCTAACGCTCAAGTTTGGGAAGTTGGATTGCAGGCGGGTGGTGCTGGCTATATGGGCGACTTAAATCCAACAGACCCCTTAAAAATAAGCGGACTATCACTGGGTGGCTTTGTAAAGGCTAATTTCGATCCAAATTGGGCCTTATCCTTTAATTATACTCTTGGAAAAATAAAAGCAGACGACTCCAAATCTACTGTAGAACAATTAAGACAAAGAAATTTAAGCTTCACGAACAAACTTCGAGAATTTAGCCTTTTAGTTGATTTCAACTTTTTCGATTATTTTTCTGGAGGTGGCTATTCTAGGTTTTCTCCCTATCTATATACTGGCTTAGGCGCGGTGATATTTAATCCTAAAACTAAATATCAAGGTAATGAGTATGAATTAGCAGGCTATGATACTGAAGGCGTAGATTATAAAACTTATGCTTTAAGCATTCCTTATGGAGCGGGTGTAAAGTACAATTTCAAGAGTAACTGGACTATCATGGCCAACATTGGTTATAGAAATGCCTATACGGACTACTTAGATGACGTAAGTGGAAATTATATTGATCCAGCAAAATATGCTACTGAGCCATCAACTCGACAAATGCAAGTGCCATTATCAGACAGATCGGGAGAAGTATTAGGATATAATATTGGTGGAAAAGATGTGCAACGTGGAGATTTTAGAAAAAGAGATACTTATATGTTTGTAGGTATTGGCATAACTTATACCTTTGTGAGCCAAAAGTGTTTTTAACTTTTAACGGCCTCAAACGCAGTACATGGACTTTAAAGATCAAATAGATATCAATCGTTTACCAGAGCATATTGCCATTATTATGGACGGTAATGGACGTTGGGCAAAAAACCAAGGGAAATTTAGGGTTTTTGGTCACGAGAGTGGTGTGCTTTCCGTGAAAGATATTGTAGAAGGCTGCGTAGAAATAGGCATTAAGTACGTTACTGTCTACGCTTTCTCCACAGAGAACTGGAACCGTCCAATTGATGAAGTGAATGCCTTAATGGAGTTACTTATTTCTACCATTAATCAAGAAGCGGAAACTTTAAATAAAAATAACATCAGATTAAATGCCATTGGCGATTTAAAGTCGCTACCTCAAAAGTGTATTGACGATCTAGCCAATGCAATGGATAAAACTAAAGCTAATACTAAATGTACCCTAACTTTAGCATTAAGCTATAGTGCAAAATGGGAAATTGTAGAAGCAGCAAAACAGCTTGCAAAAAAGGTTAAAGAAGGAGAAATTAGCATTGATCAAATTGATGAACAACTTTTCGCCTCTAAATTAACCACTTCAAATATCCCAGATCCAGAATTGATGATACGTACTAGCGGTGAACACCGTATTAGCAATTATCTTTTATGGCAGATGGCCTACACAGAATTATATTTCACCGAAACACTATGGCCCGATTTCAGAAGAGAGCATCTTTATGAGGCAATAGTAGATTATCAAAAACGCGAACGTCGCTTTGGAAAAATTAGTGAGCAATTAAACTAATTTTTCTTTTAACACTTTTTAACATGAGTTTAAATTAACTTAGCAACGTTTTTTAGATTGTAAATGAGAAGAATATACCACTTAGTATTTCTGCTTTTGATCGCTTTGCCTTCATTAGCTCAAATTCGTAACCAACAACAAGCTGCCCCTTCATTAAAAGTAAACGGTTTAAACCTAGACTACTTCACCCCGAGAGAATATATCATTGGAGGTACAACATTATCAGGTTCAAAATACTTGGATAAAGATGTAATTATTGTACTTTCTAAGTTAACAACAGGCGAAAGCATTATGCTGCCTGGAGAGGGTACCGCAAATGCTATCAAAAATCTTTGGGCCCAAGGTTTATTTGATGATATTAAACTAAACGTATCCAAAATTAATGGTGATACGGTTTATTTCGATATTGAAGTGGTTGAATTACCACGTTTAAGTGGTTTTCAATTTACTGGCATTAGTAAATCGCAAAGAACAGATATTGAAGAGAAATTGGGTGATAAAGCTGGCAAGTCTATCATTAATGATAACTTATACAATACCACTAGATCTGTTATCACAAAATACCTATACGAAAAGGGCTTTTTCTATACCAAGGTAGATTATAAGTCGAAACCAGATCCTAACCAAGAAAATAGCGTAATCCTTCAAGTAAATGTTGATAAAGGAAGACGTGTTAAGGTTCAGAAAATTGAATTTACCGGTAATAAAGAATTTAAATCAGCAAAGCTGAGGAAGTACCTGAAAAAAACCAAACAGCGTGCATTCTACAAAGTTTTCGGTAGCGGTAAATTTAATAAGGAAAAATACGAAGAAGATAAACTAGCTTTTGTAGCTAAACTACATGAGAAAGGTTATCGTGATGCTGCTATCCTTAGTGATAGTGTTTATAAGTATAACGATAAAACTGTTGGTATTAAAATCAACATGTATGAAGGTCCAAAGTACTATTTCGGAAATATTACCTGGGTAGGTAATGCAAAGTATAATACCGACTTTTTAGCGAAGATTTTCGGTATCGAAAAAGGTGAAGTATTTAGCGAAGAGAAATTAGAGAAGAAATTAAGAGGAAGTGCTAACGGTGATGACGTTTCAAGTCTTTATTTGAACGATGGTTATTTAACTTTTAACGTAGATCCAGTACAGACTAAAATTTATGGAGATACCGTAGACGTAGAAATGCGAATCTACGAAGGTCCAAAATATACAGTCAATAAAGTAAGTATTTTAGGTAATACAATTACTAATGATAGGGTAGTGTTGAGGGAAATTAGGACCAAACCTGGAGATTATTTCTCTAAAGAGCAGTTAATTAGAAGTGTTCGTGAAATTGGTCAGTTAGGTAACTTCGATGAATCGAAAACCAACCCAGTACCTAAACCAAACCCTGCCGACGGTACCGTAGATATTGTTTATCACGTAGAAGAAAAACCTTCAGACCAAATTGAGCTTTCTGGTGGTTTTGGTGGTGGTCGTGTGATCGGTACATTAGGTTTAACTTTCAATAACTTTTCGTTAAGGAATTTGTTTAGAGGTGAAGCTTACAGACCACTACCTAAAGGAGATGGACAAAAATTAAGCTTACGTGGACAAACCAATGGAAAGTACTATCAATCATATAGTTTCTCTTTCTCAGAGCCTTGGTTTGGTGGTAAAAAGCCAGTGAGTTTCGGTGTAAGTGCGTTTACTTCATTGCAATCTAACGGTTTAGCCAAAAGCAATGCCAGCTATTATGGTATCCGTTTAAATGGTGTTTCATTTAGTTTAGGTAGAAGGTTGAAATGGCCAGATAACTGGTTCTCTTTAACCCACTCTATTAACTTAAACCAATACATCTTAAATAATTATCCTGGTTATTTGTTTAGTACTGGAGAATCTTACAACTTAAACTTTACTCAAGAAATCTCTAGGGATTCGAGAAATCATAATATCTTTCCAACAGGTGGTGCTTATTTAAGATTTACTATCCAGGCAACACCTCCATATTCATTGCTAAATAAAATAAACTACGCAACAGCATCCGATAAACAACGTTATAAATTCACAGAATATCATAAATGGAAGTTTGAAGCGCAGTGGTTTGAAACTGTGATTGGTAAGTTGGTATTTAAGGGACAAGCACAGTTTGGTTTCTTAGGTTCTTACAACAGTGCAGTAGGACAATCAGCATTTGAGCGTTTCAAATTGGGAGGAGATGGTATGCAAGGTTTTGATTTCTTACAAGGTTCGGAGATTATTGCAATGCGTGGTTACTCAAATAACTCGGTTATTCCTGTAGGCGCAAATCCAACCATTGCACAAAGTTCAGGTAGTCCTATCTTTACAAAATATGTAATGGAGTTAAGGTATCCGGTAATCAATTCACAACAAGCAACTGCCTTTATGACAGTTTTTGGTGAAGCTGGTAACACTTGGAATCAGTTCCGTGATTTTAATCCGTTTAATGTTAGAAGGTCTGTTGGTGTGGGTGCAAAAATATTTTTACCAATTTTTGGATTACTTGGCATAGATTATGGTTATGGATTTGATAACATTCCAGGTATAACTGATGCTAATAAAGGTCAATTCCACTTTAGTATAGCTCAGCAGATGGGTGGTTTTAATTAATTAACACACAATAAAAATGGCATTTAACATGAAAAAGGTATTTTTAGCAAGTTTTTTACTCCTGATGGCTTTAGGGGTATCAGCACAAAAGATGGCGTATGTTGATACAGAATATATTTTGAAACATGTTCCTGACTATAAATCTTCGTTAACCCAAATAGAAGGATTGTCTAAGCAATACCAAAAGGAAGTAGACGACGTATTTAAAGAAGTAGATGCGATGTATAAAGCTTATCAAGCAGATCAAGTATTATTAACTGATGATATGCGTAAGCGTAGAGAAAACGATATTATTGAAAAAGAGAAAAAAGCAAAAGAGCTGCAACGTCAAAAATTCGGTCCTGAAGGCGATTTATTTCAAACTCGTACAAAATTATTGAAGCCAATTCAAGAAAAAGTTTCATCTACCGTTGCAGAAGTTGCAAAAAACAAATACATTGACTTCGTTTTTGATAAAAGCAGTGAAAGTACGATGATGATATATGCAAGTGCTAATTATGATATCAGTAACGATGTAATTATTAAACTAGGATTTAAACCAGGGACTTTAGTAAAATAACATACAATAGAAACAAACATTAGGAAAAATAAAAACATGAAAAAGTTAATTAAAGGATTATTTGTAGCAGCGGGATTATTGTTAACTAACCAAGTTGTAAATGCACAGCAAAAGCTAGGACACTTAGATTCGGATCAGATATTCTCTTCATGGTCAGAAGCTAAAACTATTTCTACTACTCTTGAAAACTTAGCTAAAACCAAGCAAGCTGAAATTGATAAAATGATTGCTGAGTATTCAAGCAAATTGAAAGCAGCTCAAGACAAAGAAAGAACGCTTAGTGAAGCTAATAAAGAAACTGTACTTAAAGAATTACAAGCTGCTCAAACAGAATTGACTGATTTGCAAAAGAGAATTGAAGATGCTCGTAACAAAGCAAGAACAGATGTAGAAGCAAAACAAGGTGAACTTTTTCCTCCATTGCAACAAAAAGTAGCTAATGCTATCAATGCAATTTCTAAAGAAAAAGGTTTTTCATATGTTTTTGATATTTCTGCAACACAAGGTTTCAATAACCTAGTTTATTTTGATGGTGGTGAAGATATTACTGCGGCAGTTAAAGCTAAATTAGGAATTTCTGCTACTGTTTCTCCAGTATCAAAACCAGCAGCTACTCCAGCTAAAAAACCTTAATCAAAAATTTTATAATTTAATAGCGGAATTAGGTAAGCTTAATTCCGCTTTTTTATGCTCATGAACTTCCATAATTCCATAGGTGTATTTGATTCTGGATTTGGTGGCTTAACAGTATTTAAGTCTATTGCCGAAAGACTGCCTAACTATAATTATATCTATTTGGGCGATAATGCCCGTTCGCCTTATGGAGATCATTCTTTTGAAACGGTTTACCAATATACATTGGAGTGTGTGGAGTGGCTTTTTGAGCAGGGTTGCCCTTTAGTGATCTTGGCCTGTAATACCGCTTCCGCAAAGGCGCTTCGAAATATCCAACAATTAGATTTACCACACAAATATCCTGATCATAGAGTCTTAGGAGTTATTAGGCCCACAGCCGAAGTAATAGGCGGAATGAGTGATAGCAAATCAATAGGTGTATTGGGCACTCGTGGTACTATTAAGTCCGAATCTTATTTAATAGAAATCAACAAGTTCTTTCCAGATGTGAAAGTTTATCAGCAGAGTTGCCCAATGTGGGTACCACTCATCGAAAATGGAGAGCATGAAGGCGAAGGTGCAAATTATTTCGTGAAAGAATATTTGGATGAGTTACTACAAAAATCTACAGCTATAGATACGGTTTTATTGGCTTGTACGCATTATCCTTTATTGGTGCCAAAAATTAGAAAATACATAAGTTCAGATATCCAGCTGGTTTCGCAAGGCGATATTGTAGCTACGAGCTTAGCGGATTATCTGGATAGACATGCCGAAATAAACGAACGACTAACTCAGGAAGGAAATCAGTTATTTTATACAACTGGAGATTCGCAAAACTTTGATCAACACGCATCAGTTTTCCTAGAGAAAGAGATCCTTTCCAGAAAAATAAAACTGTAACTTTTTCTGTCTCAAAAATATAACACAAAAATGATGTATTCCTAGCAAATCAAGTATTTTCTTGCTAGGTTTTGATTGTATAAAAGGGTAAGTTTGCACCTTCATTCACAATCAATGAGCGAACAGATCAAACACGAATGCGGGATAGCCTTTATCCGCTTGTTAAAACCTCTCTCATACTACCAGGAAAAATACGGTACTGCACTTTATGGCCTTAACAAATTGTATTTGTTAATGGAGAAGCAGCACAATCGTGGTCAGGACGGAGCAGGTATTGCAACCATTAAATTAGACATGAAACCGGGTAGTCGCTACATCAGCCGCTATCGCTCAATGGCCCAAAATGCTGTTGCAGATATTTTCGGTTACGTGCAGAGCAAGTTTGTTAGTATACAGGAAGAAACTCCTGAACTAATGAAGGACACCGAATTCCTGAAACAAAATGTGAGCTTTATTGGAGAAGTGCTGTTGGGGCATCTTCGTTATGGTACACATGGTAAAAACAGTATTGAAAATTGCCATCCATTCTTACGTCAAAATAACTGGATGACCAGGAATTTGGTGATTGCTGGTAATTTTAATATGACCAACGTAGATGAATTGTTAGAGCAGTTGTACGAACTTGGTCAACATCCCAAAGAAAAAGCGGATACTGTAACCGTACTAGAAAAAATTGGTCACTTCTTAGATGATGAGAATCAAACTTTGTTTGATGAGTATAAAAAAGAAGGATTATCAAATGTAGAAATTACGCATAAAATCTCAGAAGGTTTAAATGTTGCCAATATCTTAAGACGTTCTGCAAAGAGCTGGGATGGTGGCTATACCATGTCTGGAATTGTAGGTAATGGAGATGCATTTGTGATGAGAGATCCAGCAGGTATTCGCCCGGCGTTCTATTATATGGATGACGAAGTGGTAGTTGCAGCTTCTGAAAGACCGGCAATTCAAACAGCATTCAAGGTGCAAATCAATAATGTTAAAGAAATTAAGCCAGGCCATGCTTTAATTATCAAAAAAGATGGTACGGTTACTGAAGAGATGTTTCGTGAGCCCTTGGAGAAAAAAGCATGTTCATTTGAACGTATTTATTTCTCAAGAGGAAGTGATGCAGATATCTATAAAGAACGTAAAAAATTAGGCGAGTTGTTGTGTCCGCAAGTTTTAAAAGCGGTTAACCATGATTTGAAAAATACAGTTTTCTCATTCATCCCTAATACTGCCGAGGTTTCTTTTTATGGTATGGTAGATGGTTTGCACAAGTACATTACAGATGTACAAAAGGAAACCCTATTAAAACGTAAGGAAGTTTTAGACGATGCTGCTTTAGATGATTTGTTGTCAATGCGCCCTCGTGTAGAAAAGCTAGCTATTAAAGATGTGAAGTTGCGTACCTTTATTACCGCAGATGCAGATAGAGGAGAAATGGTAGCTCACGTATATGACACTACTTATGGCGTAATCAAAAATCATACAGATACCTTAGTGGCTGTAGATGATTCTATTGTAAGGGGCACTACCTTGAAGCAAAGTATCATCAAGATTATTGATAGGCTGCATCCTAAGAAAATCATTATTGTTTCTTCTGCTCCACAAATTAGATATCCAGATTGCTACGGAATCGATATGTCTAAAATGGGACAATTCGTAGCCTTTGATGCAGCTATCCAGTTGTTAAAAGAAAGAGGACAAGAACACATTATTGAAGAGGTTTACCAAAAATGTAAAGCATCTTTAGAATTGCCTAAAGAAGAAATTATCAATTATGTGAAGGAAATTTATTTACCTTTTACTCCTCAAGAAATTTCTGATCAGATTGCAAAAATTATAACTCCGCCAGATACAGTAGCAGAAGTTGAGGTGATTTATCAAACTTTAGAAAATCTTCACCAAGCTTGCCCAGATCATACTGGAGATTGGTATTTTTCAGGAGATTATCCTACTCCAGGTGGTAACAAAGTAGTAAATAAAGCCTTTGTAAACTGGAGAGAGGGAAATAACCAAAGAGCTTATTAGGAAGTTGAGCTAATGTGAATCCCAATACATCGGGATAAAAAAAGGTGAAAGGCAAAAGTTAAAATAGTTTGCCTTAATTTTAACAGAAGGGGAAATCTAACAAGGTTTCCCTTTTTTTATTTTCATTTATGTAGTCTTTGTCACGAATTGATGTTAAAAAATTGTCTTTCTTAATATCAACTTAACCTAAACTTAACAAACATGACGAAAAATTACATGCTTTTACTCAAGAATAAGCTAAATCCCATCGTTTTTACCTTTTTTATTTTTGTAATAAATGTACAAAGCTTTGCTCATCATCCTAAATCTAAAAAATCAGATCATCTACCGTTTCCAGCATTCGCTTTTGCAGCGCATCGTGGTGGTGCTGGGCTAATGCCAGAGAATACCATTGCGGCCATGAAAAATGCCATTGATTTGCCTAATGTAACCACACTAGAAATGGATTTACATGTGTCAAAAGATAAAGAAGTAGTGGTAACTCATAACCCATATTTTAGTTCAGATTACACTACTACTCCCGAGGGAGGTTATCTAACTTCTGCCGAGGGACGAAGTAGGCTGCTTTATAATATGGATTATAACATAATTGCACAATATGATGTAGGTTTGAAACCCAGTTCTACTTTTCCTCAAAGACAAAGTATAGCGGCTATTATTCCTCGTCTTGCCGATTTAATAGACGAAGCCGAGGCTTATGCTACATCTAAAGGGAAGGTAATGTTTTACGATATGGAGATTAAGTCTACTGTATCTGGAGACAATGTTGACCATCCAGCACCACAAGAATTTTCTGATTTGGTTGTAGCAGTTCTTACCGCTAAAAACTTACTTCATCGTACAATACTACATTCTTTTGATGTACGTCCTTTGCAATATATTAACCAACAATACCCGAATATTAAGCTTTCTTATCTTCTAACCTCAACTAATGCGCCTAACTATTTAACTCGTTTACAAACGCTTGGCTTCGATCCAAACTATATCTGTGTACAATATACGGCTATCAACGCACAGATGGTTGCAACCTGTAATGCTAGAAACATTAAGGTGTTGGCATGGACGGTAAATAGTGAGACTCACATTAACCAAATGAAGGCCTTGGGCGTAGCTGGTATTGTTACGGATTATCCTAACTTGAATTTAGCCACTACAACTCCGGGATATCAAGATACAAAAGTGATCATTACGGGGTATATGCCTAATCCGAATGGAAATGATTTTAGTTACGAATACATACAGTTTAAGGCTACGGAGTATATTAATTTTGCCACTACTCCTTATGCTGTAATTACTACTTATAGTTCTTCAACGGGCGATTATGTTACTACTGCACCTGTTAATGGTTGGGTTACTGGTAATATACTTAGTGCTGTACCAACAAGATCAACAGCACAAACTACTAAGTTTAATATTGCCAGTGGAGAGGTTTATCCGGGAGATATTTTCTACGTTGGTGGATCGGAAAAAAGATTGAATGGCTCTGGCTCAACAGATATCAGTTCAGCTAAATGGCTCCGGGTAATCAACTATCAAGAAAGCACTGCATGGAGTGGTGATGACAATGTAGGTGGAGGAACGTTTGGGGCGCTATTTGGTAATAATGCGAATGTGCAGGGAGTTGCTGTTTTTAATACTACTGCTGTTACCGAAACTACTGTACCTGTAGATGTTGTATTTTTTGGTACCCTTACGCCAACTAATACTTTTCGATTTTACGACAATTCGGGTAGTGAAGAGTTAGGTTTTAGGATCTGTAATACAGATAGGTATCATACAGATAATGGTGATTTTTTTGCAAAAGGAACCAATACTTATGTGTTTGGTCCAGCAGCTACAACTGATGCTGGAGCGAGAAATAAATTTTATAGGCTAGGTGGTGTTTATGATTTGGAGACAAAAACATGGACAACCGCTAGAAGTGCTACAGAAGTTATATTGCCTACTAATACTACAGGAACGCTTGCGATGATAGAAACTGGGATTACAACTTTGCCAGTAAAATTTGCATCATTTAAAGCAGAGGCTGTAGGAAAGAGCGTACGCTTAAATTGGACCACTGCTTCAGAAAAGGACAATGCTTATTTTAATGTGCTTCACTCTGCTAATGATAGCGATTTTAAACAAATAGGTACAGTTGAAGGTAGTGGCACTAGTAATATCGTTCGTCAATACAGTTATACCCATCATCAACCTACTGCTGGTGTTAATTATTATCAAATTAAGCAAGTAGACCGTAATGGAGATTTTTCTTTCTCTGAAGTTGCATTAGCAAAAACCAATCTAGCTGTCAATGCACTTACTGCTTTTTATCAAAATGAAAAATTGAATTTAAATTTTGTAAGTAGTAACGGTAAAACAGCTAAGGTTATAGTGTACGATATGGCAGGGAAAAAACAAATATCCTATATAGAAAGTGTTGCATCGGGTAACAATAATTTGTCTTTACCTGTAAAATTAAATGCTGGCGTTTATGTGGTGGCCTTGCAAATAGATAATTCATTATCTACCGTTAAAATAGCAATTGGAAATTAGTACCTATTAGTATTATCAGGCAAAAAATATCAGTTTAGCTTGATAATACTATTTATAAACCTTTGTAGATTGGTAATTCCTCTACAAAAGTAAAATGCTTATTCCCGTGGTCTATTTGTGCGTAATAGTGATTTAGACCATTCGTAATGACTAGCCATTTCGCTTTATAGACAGAATTGTATCTTGCAGCTTGATCAAAAGTAGCTTGTGTAATAGGTACTGAAGGTGCTTTGCATTCTATTACCATCAGTTTTTCTCCATCATTGGTGTAAACTAAAATATCACTACGTTTTCTAGTCTGATTTAAGCTCAGACCACCCTCAATTTGCATTAAACTAACGGGGAATTGCTTTTCTTTGATCAAATATTTAATAAAATGCTGTCTTACCCACTCTTCGGGAGTAAGTAATAAGTGTTTCTTTCTGGCCTCGTCAAAAATGTAATGGAGCCCATCTCTCTGAGTAATTTTAAAAGGATGAAAAGGTAAATTAAGAGGAGTAGGGTTGAACATGGTTTGCAAAGTTAAAAGTAAAAAGGTGAAAGTAAAAAGTTTGATGTTGGGATGCCAAAAATTACTCACAATCCTCAACAAATCTAAAATCGTTAATCTAAAATCGTAATTTTGATTAATGAGTGCCGAGGATATCATCAAGGATTTAAAAGCTAGAAAATTTAAACCAGTTTACCTATTACAGGGTGAAGAACCTTATTACATTGATCAGATTGTGGATTATATGGAAAATAATGTGCTTTCTGATGGTGAAAAGGGATTTAATCAGACGGTTCTGTATGGTAAAGATACAGATATGGCTACTGTTATGAACGCAGCTAAGCGCTATCCAATGATGTCCGAATATCAATTGATTATTGTAAAGGAGGCGCAAGATTTGAAATGGGGAAATGAAGGCGCAAGTAAAGAAGCTGATTTTATCCTCGCTTATTTTGAAAAACCTTTACCTAGTACCATTTTGGTGTTGGCTTATAAATATGCCAATTTCGATAAGCGTAAAAAAGTATACAAAGCAATTAATAGCAGTGGTACTGTTTTTCAGAGTGATCCCGTACGTGATTATAAGCTAGTGCCTTGGATCGAAGATCATATCAAAAGTAAAGGTTATAAGATAGATCCACAGGCAGTTGCCCTAATGGCAGAATACTTGGGGACAGATCTTTCAAAGATCGCCAATGAGGTAGAAAAGCTTTGCTTAAATATTGATAGATCGACAACGATTCAAACGGATCATATTCAACGAAATATTGGTATTAGCAAAGAATATAATGTATTCGAATTGCAGAAGGCTTTGGCAACCCGAAATGTTGTAAAGAGCAACCAGATTATTAACTATTTTGCAGGTAACCCCAAAGCTAATCCGATGATTATGGTGATGGCAAACCTAAACTCCTATTTCTCTAAAATATTAAAATATCACTACCTTCCTAATAAAAATGATGCTCCAAGAGAGCTGGGGGTTAGCCCATATTTTATTAAAGATTATGAGGCAGCGGCAAGAACTTTTAATGCAGGTAAGACTTTTGATATCATTAGCTTACTTAGAGAGTATGATTTGAAAAGTAAGGGTTTGGAGAGTTCTGGAAATACTTCTGATGGAGATTTATTAAAGGAATTGGTATTTAAGATTTTGCATTAGGTTTTTACCCTATTTAGCTACATATACACAGCTATTTTTTGATTTTAGAAGTGTTTATGTTGGTTTCTGTATGTGGTGTCTATTTGTAGAATGTAAAACGTATAATATCTGTGCATCTGTGGCTAATTATAATATGTAACTAAGAAGTTATAGCTAATTCTGAAAATTTCGTAGTACTACTCCTATTTTTACTTCTCAATTAACTTATTCGCAAAATTGATGAAGAAAAACCTATTTACATTATTGCTGGCTGCTGGAGTGGTAACTTTTACTTCTGCTCAACGACCAGTACAGGGAGGTGGTGCCCCTGCGGACAGCACGCGTAGAGCTCCTGGAGCATCTGGCGCTGCCAAAGTACAACCAAAACCTTACGAGCAAGTGATTACAAGTAAAGCGCTTAGTCGTAAGGGGATGATTACCTCCCATAGAATTGAAGACAAATTTTATTTTGAAATTGCCGATACTACTCTGAATAGAGATATCTTGGTAGTAAGTCGTATCTCAAAATCTGGCGCTGAAGTACGTGCTGCACAAGGTTATGCTGGTGATCAGATC
This sequence comes from Flavobacteriaceae bacterium PS02338, assembly GCA_029959615.1. Taxonomy (GTDB): domain Bacteria; phylum Bacteroidota; class Bacteroidia; order Sphingobacteriales; family Sphingobacteriaceae; genus Pedobacter. The sequence continues at coordinate 100,486 of JASCOD010000006.1, forward strand.
GGTAGTTCGGTAATTCGCTTCGAGAAAGGACCGAATAATAGAATTTTTATGCGCAAAATTAGTTTTAGAGCTTATAGCGCTGATAGTACTGCTTCAATGTACCAGTCGTTGCAAAATTCTAGCGTACAGCCAATTGCTGCTGCTTTTGATATTGCAGCTTATACGCCAGGTAAAAACGGAAGTGTTATTGATGTAACTGCATATATCAATAGCGACAATGATATTTTCTATTTCGGTTCTCCAATGTTCAAGTCTAGATTAGGTATTGGGGCACAACAGGCAGATAGAAGCTATATCCAGGATGTGAAGAGTTTTCCTACAAACGTAGAGATTAAAACTGTAAAAACTTACGCTAAAGCTGCTGCCAGCTCAGGAATGGGAGGTGCTGCTATGCCTTCTTTAGGTGGCGGTGGCGCTCCAACTGGATCTGTAACTTTAGAGTTAAATACCTCATTGGTAATTTTGCCGAAAAATCCAATGAAGCCTCGTTATTTTGATCCTCGTGTTGGTTATTTTGCTGTGGGTTATACTGATTTTGATTTAAATCCTCAAGGAGTTAAAGAACTTGAATTAGTGAAACGTTGGAGATTGGAGCCAAAACCACAGGATATGGCTAAATATAAACGTGGTGAGTTGGTAGAACCAGCTAAACCTATCGTTTTCTACATCGATCCAGCTACCCCTAAAAAATGGGTTCCTTATTTAATTGCCGGTGTTAACGATTGGCAAAAGGCATTCGAAAAGGCAGGTTTCAAAAACGCTGTTATTGGAAAGATGGCACCTACAAAAGCACAAGATTCTACTTGGAGTTTAGATGACGCACGTAACTCGGCTATCGTTTACAAACCATCTGAAATTCCTAATGCAAGCGGTCCAAGTATTTCAGATCCACGTACTGGTGAAATCATGGAAAGCCATATCAATTGGTACCACAACGTAATGAAGTTGGTGCGTGATTGGTATTTTGTTCAAACTGCGGCTGTTGATAAAAGAGCTCGCACGGTAAACTTTAGTGACGAATTAATGGGAGATTTGATCCGTTTTGTATCTTCTCACGAAGTTGGTCATACTTTGGGTTTACGTCACAACCACGGTTCAAGTTCAACTGTGCCTGTAGAGAATTTACGTAACAAAAAATGGGTTGAAGAAAATGGACACACGCCATCTATCATGGATTATGCCCGTTTCAATTATGTAGCTCAACCAGAAGATAACATCTCGAAATCAGGATTGTATCCTCGTATTGGAGATTATGATAAATGGGCTATTGAATGGGGTTACAGATACTTCCCAGATAGTAAAAATGTAGCTTCTGATATGAAAATATTAGATAAAATGACTGTCGAGTCTGCTAAGAACAGACGCTTATGGTTTGGTACTGAGACTAATCCAGACGACCCACATTCGCAAAGTGAAGATTTGAGTGATAATGCGATGAAAGCTAGTGATTATGGTATCAAGAACCTGAAAGTAATTTTAGCTAACCTTAAAACTTGGACTAAACAACCTGGCGAAAACTATGATGAACTAGGAAATATGTATGGTCAATTGACTACTCAATTTGGTCGTTACATTGGACACGTAAGCAAGAATATTGGTGGTATCTATGAAAACCCGAAAACGGTAGACCAAGAGGGTTTAATTTATCAACGTACGCCGGCAGCTACTCAAAAAGAGGCTATTGATTTCTTAAACAGACAAGTGTTTACTACACCAAAGTGGTTGTTAGATCAATCTATTTTAGATAACATTAATGAAAGTCCTTTAGTAGTAGTTTCTAAATTACAAAATGCAGCATTAGCTCGTGTGGTATCTACAAGAGTATTAGGTAACTTAATTGCAGCCGAAGCTGCAGACGGTCCTACGGCATATAAGATTTCAGATTTGTTCAAGGATTTAAATGCTTCCATCTTTACAGAATTAAAAGGTGGTGCTACAATCGATGTATATCGTAGAAACTTGCAAAAAGCTTATGTAGATAGGTTAATAACAATCATTGCGCCACCTGCTCCTACGGCGGGGACTATGGTTTTAGGTAGAGGTGCCGGTGTACCAACAGGTTTATCTGCCAGCCAAACTGATGCGGTTTCTGTAGTAAAAGGACAATTGCGTGAGTTAGATAAAGCGATTAAGACAAGTTCACAAGCAGATCCGTTAAGTAAATATCATTTGGAAGATTTATCTGATCGTATTGAGAACGCTTTGGATACTAAAAAATAAGCGAGAAGCTTTGGTTTAAATCTTTTGAAATCCTTCTAGAGTTTCTAGGAGGATTTTTTTATTACATAAAATTAAGTTACAAAAGGGTGTATTTTTTTATTCACTGCTAACAGTCTGATGATAAAAAATGAGATTAAATAAGTGATTAAAGATACACCAATGATAGAAGTGAGAAGGTATGTAGGAGAATTCCCATTAATGTTAAACATAGGAATTAACCTGTACACATAATGCAGTACCAATACATGAACTAAATAAATCCCGTAGCTATGCAGATCTAAATCAATTAATATCTTATTTGAGGTTTTTAATAGGCTTTTCCCTATAAGAAAAACTCCGATAGCTGTTAAGCAAACGTTTGGTGATAGGTAATTGTAATACGTAGTATTGAGCTTATTTTCGGTAATAGAAAGATAGGAAGTTGATGTTAACGTTAAAGTTACGCCAAAAACAAATAACATTAAGTATAAGGTGTTTTTAGAACTATTAGTTTCTACATACTTATCTAAATAATAGCCCAGCACCAAATAACCCAAATATTTGCTGAAATACAGTACCTCTATGCTCGGTACATATTTAGCTATATCTGTGTTGATAAATAGCGTGAGTACCCATAAAAGTAAAAAGTATTGAAGCTCTTGTTTGGTGCTATTTTGAGCCCACTTTCTAATAATGGGAATGAACAAATAAATTCCCAGTATCATATAAACATACCACAAATGATAGTAAGTTCCCGTGAGCAGCTTATCGAATAATAATTGAAGTAGGTATAAAACTGAGGATTTATCGAAGTTTCCGGCGTAGTAGAAAATAAAATAAATGATGCTCCAAAACAGAAAAGGAAGCACAATCCGCTTAAGTCTTTTGTTTAAGAAAATATTTAAAGGCTCGTTACGGTCTAGTAGTACCGCTCCGGAAATCATTACAAAAACAGGAACACTAAAACGAAGTATCGAATCTAATAAATTAACCAATTGCCAAGAAACAAAGCTGATTTTATTGAACTGCAATACAAATGGTGCAGTTACATGTAATACAATGACTGCAAAAGTGGCAATGTTTCTTAAATTGCTGATGTAGTTTTTCAACGATTTCTGTTTTGCGACAAAAGTAAGGATAATTTGATAGTTAGAAGTTGTAAGCGAATAACTATCGTCATTGCAAGGTACGAAGCAATTTTACGGACTTGTAATTACTAATCTACTCGCTTTAGAATTGCTTCGTACCTCACAATGACGAGTTGGGTTGGGGGGTGAAAAAGTTAATGTTTCGCAAAGTATTTCCCATATAAACTTGATTGAGTGGCTTAGTCCGCATTCCGATTTTTTCATCGGGAGAGGACTAAAAGCGAAAGCAGGGCTAACATCATTTGATGTAGAAGCCCTGCTTTTCTAATAATATTTTGGCAATTTGTTCCGATACTTCCGTAAAGCTAATACAAATCGTATTTCGTAAATATTAATGGCTTGGTCCAGCGCCATCAATACGTTTAATTTGCGCACCTAGGGCACGTAAACGCGTATCAATATCTTGGTAGCCACGCTCAATTTGTTCAATGTTGTAAATGGTCGATTTACCTTCGGCAGAAAGTGCGGCAATTAACAATGAAACTCCAGCTCTAATATCTGGCGAAGTCATGCTGATGCCACGTAATTTGTACTTTTTGTCGATACCATTTACGGTAGCACGGTGCGGATCGCAAAGAATAATTTGCGCTCCCATGTCAATCAGTTTATCAACGAAGAACAAACGGCTTTCGAACATTTTTTGGTGTATAAGTACGTTTCCTTTTGCTTGTGTTGCTACTACCAATACAATGCTCAATAAATCTGGTGTAAAACCTGGCCAAGGGGCATCAGCAATAGTTAAAATAGAACCGTCAATAAAAGTGTCAATTACATAGTTTTTTTGCGAAGGAACAAAAATATCATCACCTCTGCGCTCCAGTTTGATGCCTAGCTTTTTGAAAACCTCTGGAATAACACCAAGCTCATCGTATTGCACATTCTTAATGGTGATTTCAGATTCGGTCATCGCTGCCAAACCAATGAAAGAACCAATTTCAATCATATCTGGTAACATTCTGTGTTCGGTACCACCTAGTTTTTTAACGCCTTCAATGGTCAATAAGTTAGAGCCAATACCGCTGATTTTCGCACCCATTCGGTTCAGCATCTTACATAATTGCTGTAAATAAGGTTCGCAGGCTGCATTGTAGATAGTAGTAGTGCCTTTGGCTAAAACTGCTGCCATTACAATGTTTGCGGTACCTGTTACCGAAGCCTCGTCTAACAAAACGTAAGTACCCGTAAGGTTGGTCGCGTCTACGTTAAAAAACTCTTTCTTTTGGTCGTAAACAAATTTTGCACCCAGCTTCTCGAAACCTAAAAAGTGCGTGTCTAAACGACGACGTCCAATTTTATCTCCACCTGGTTTAGGAATTGCAGCTTTGCCAAACCGAGCCAACAGTGGACCCACAATCATAATAGAGCCACGTAAACCACCACCTTTAGCTTTGAAAACATCTGACTGGAAAAAATCTAGGTTGATGTTTTTAGCTTCGAAAGTGTAAGTGTCTTTGTTTAGACGTTCAACAATTACGCCTAAATCACCTAAAAGTTCAATCAGCTTATTTACATCCTTAATATCTGGAATGTTACTGATTGTAATTTTTTCTTCCGTTAATAATACTGCTGATAAAATCTGTAAAGCTTCGTTCTTGGCGCCTTGAGGGGTGATTTCTCCCTTTAGCTTTTTGCCGCCTATAATTTCAAATGCATTCATTCTATTTTGGTTTATGCCTTGCAATGAAGGTTAATGTCTTTGTTTGTTGTTATTATTACGCTGACGGTTATTGTTATTGTTCTGGCGGTTTTTATTGTTATTGTTGTTCTGGCGACCGCGGTTGTTATTGTTTTGCCTATTGTTTTGTGCTCTAAACTCTACTTTTTGCAAGTTTACGTTCTCTTCCAATGCTAAAGCGCCACCAGACAGTTCACTTAAGTTTTTTAGGATTACCTCATCAGCTACATTGTCTTTGTTCCATTGCACGTAAGCCATTTTCATAAAGTTGGCAATACCTTGCACCATGCCGGCTTTACGTTCTGGATTTTCTTCTGCTATAGCAGTTGCAATTAACTTTTCAACCGTTTTTCCATAATGTTTGTACCTTATTCTCTGCTGAGGGTAGCCAATATGGTCAGGTTTAATTTCCTTAGTCTCAGGTGTAGGCTTAGGATACGGGCTATCTACATCAATCTGATAGTTAGAAATGATGTGTAAATGATCCCAAAGTTTGTGTTTAAAATCGGCCACATCACGCAAATGCGGATTTAAAAAGCCCATTAAATCGATAACAGCTTGTGCGTATTTATTACGTTCTTCTTTGGTTGGCAAGGTAATAATGTACTTTACCATATTTTGGACATTACGTCCGTATTCGGCCAGAATTAGTTCGCTTCTGGTGGTATTATAATCGAAATTCATTTTCTTTAAAATTAAAAATTTGATGTTACTTCAAGGTTGCTGTAGTATGATTTTTTGAAAACTAATGTTAGCATTTCATTGCTGGTTAGTCCTGCTGTCCGCTATTATTTTTCGTGTTTATGTTATTGCTCTTTTTTGTCATGCTGAGTTTATCGAAGCATCTGCAATTAACCTAAAATCCTTCGACAAGCTCAGGATGACACCACACAAAAAAGATAATTGCTTCCATCAGGTTTAATTAACAACGTTTTGCCTGTAAACAACAGCGTATAAAACTCCTACAAAATTGAAATAACCAAAAGGTAAAACTATCTAAACCATTATGAAATAATTGAAACAGAAGTTATCGACTAAGGGAAACCCCTAAACTTCCAAAGATGTTTTCAATTATGAAATTCACCGGAATGGTTTGTTGTTGCAAATATAGGGAAAAAAGTTTTAGGTAATAAGTTGTAAGTAATAAGTTTCGCTGTGCGTTTAACAAAACGTATTACTTACAACGTAAAACTTATAACCTATTTAACTATCCTCAGTTTCGCAAACTTTAACAGCAATTGCTTATTACCTAGGCCCTGAAAAAATACCGTAGCTTTTACATCTGGTAATTTTCCTTCTAGTTGTACAATTTTACCGAAACCAAATTTTTCGTGTTCTACGTCCATGCCATTTTGAAACTCGCTAGCAGCGCTTGGGGTAAAACCAGCCGTTGGCACGTGAGCTTTAGGTAAGATAGAAGTAGTAGGTTTTGGTTTAAATGCAGTTTGTTGCGAAGCAGGTTTTTGTTGCAACTCTCTCTGTTGGCTCCAAGTTTTACGTTCTGTGTCAAAGCCACCACTGCTAAAACTAGGTTTAGCTTGTTTAATGGAGTCTAACTCTAAGTATTTAGGGCTAATCTCATTAATAAAACGACTAGGCTCGCAAGAAGTTAACGTGCCCCAACGGTAGCGAGAAGTAGCATAAGTTAAAGTCAGTTTTTTCTCTGCTCTGGTAATCGCTACATAAAACAAGCGACGTTCTTCCTCCAAATCAGTTCTTGAAGTCAGTGACATTTGCGATGGGAAAAGGTTTTCTTCCAGACCAACTACAAACACATTTTTAAATTCCAAACCTTTAGCAGAGTGGATGGTCATTAAAGATACTGTATCCGCATCTTTGTCCTTGTCTTTGTCGTCGTTAGTTAACAAAGCCACATCTTGCATGAAAATGGCTAAGCTACGGTCTTCAATATCTTCACGCTCGGCAAACTCTTTGATACCGTTAAGTAGCTCCTGAATATTCTCGTAACGAGCTCTGCCTTCCACGCTATCATCGCTGTGCAATTCTTTTAAAATACCCGAATGTTGCGCTATGTACAAAGCCGTTTCGTAAGCATCTAATTTGTTAGATTCTGCTGCAAATGCTCTAATCATCATGGCAAAATCATTCAGTTGGTTGGGTATGCGTCCGCCTAAATGTTGATGTGGGTTGCAGATGACTTCCCACATGGTGATGCCATGCTCGTTTGCCGCTACTGACACTTTATCTAAAGTGGTATCGCCTAGACCACGACGAGGATAATTGATGATACGCTTTAGGGCTTCTTCATCTGCGGGGTTAAAGGTTAAGCGGAAGTAAGCAATTAAATCTTTAATCTCCTTACGTTGGTAGAAGGAAAGACCACCGTAGATCTTGTAAGGCACGTTCAATTTACGTAAGGCTTCCTCCATTGCCCTACTTTGTGCATTGGTACGATAAAGAATAGCGAAATCAGTATAGTTTAATCCGTTTCCAGTACGTTCCTGTACAATAGCTTCGGCTACTAATTTACCTTCTTCGTTATCTGTAAAAGCTCTTGATATTTTGATTTTATCGCCCTGCTCATTAGCCGAGAATACATTCTTCTCTAATTGGTTTTTGTTGTTGGCGATAATACTATTTGCAACTTCTACAATGTTTTGTGTAGAACGATAGTTTTGCTCCAATTTGTAAACCTTCAAATCAGGGTAATCGCGTTCGACATTTAAGATATTCTGAATATTAGCTCCTCGGAAAGCATAAATACTTTGCGCATCATCGCCAACTACACATAAGTTTTCATGTGCTGCAGCCAATTTTTTTACAATAGTATACTGCGAATGGTTCGTATCCTGATACTCATCCACCATGATGTATTTAAACTTATGTTGATATTTGTTTAGTACATCTGGATGTTTTCTTAATAGTACATTGGTTTTGAATAGTAAATCATCGAAATCCATGGCACCCGCTTTGTAACAACGTTTGGCATAGGTTTCGTAAATCTGACCTAATAATGGACGCTTATTGCCAATGTCTTCTGCCTGTATAGTTGGGTTATTTACATATTCTGCAACAGAAATGAGGTTGTTTTTTGCTTGTGAAATTCTATTATAAACGATGTTAGCCGCATAAAGCTTGTCATCTAACTGCATTTCTTTAAGAATGGTACGGATTAAGCTTTTGCAATCATCAGTGTCATAGATGGTAAAGTTACTTGGATAACCGATTTTTTCTGCTTCTACTCGCAAGATTTTGGCGAACACTGAGTGGAAAGTTCCCATCCAAATACTTTTAGCTTCAGCACCCACCACTTTTTCAATACGTTCACGCATTTCCTTACTGGCTTTGTTGGTGAAGGTCAGCACTAAAATATTGAACGGATCTACGCCTTTTTGTATCAAGTGCGCCACACGATAGGTAATTACCCTCGTTTTTCCTGAACCTGCACCAGCCACAATCATTACTGGTCCATCTGTATTCTCTACTGCTGCTCTTTGTTGTGGGTTTAATCCTGCTAAATAATCCAAATCTTTATCCTCTTTTTTAAAGGTTCAAAAATAGCAAATTGTAAGGGGAATTGGTAAATTGTTGAAAGGTTTGGTTAACTTTTGATCCCGATAGCTATCGGGAGGTTAAATGTCAAAATAAACTTATAGTCAACTGAAAGCGGCAAATTGATAACAGCAAACTGCCTACTGCCAAAATAGCATTCCTAATCAATTGGGAATAGAATTTGATAAATATGAGATATGGAAGAAAATAATTTAAACCACGATTTAGGCTTTAATGATATCCCTGAGGGAAATAATGCAGATGTATATGCTAATTTCAAAGAGAAACTGGAAAATGTACAGACTTTTCCAGGATTATATGCTTTCAAGTTTATATTGACTGGGGGTGCTGATAAAATAAAAGAGTTAAGGGAAGTTCTACCTCAAGAAGAATTTCTTGAAACGCCATCGAAAACTGGAAAGTATATTTCTGTTACGGTTAAGAAATGGATGCAAGACGCAGACGCTGTGGTCGAAATCTACAAAAAAGTAGGGGAGATTAAAGGGATAATGATGCTTTAAGGGTTGAGAGTTTAAGGTGGAAAGCTAAAAGAATAGCATTGCCTTTAATAATTCCTCATTGTGAGGAGTAACTACAGCTTGCTCCGAACTTTTTGGGAAGCAATCTTAAAGCAATTTGTAGCTAAAAGCTGTAAGATTGCTTCGAACCTTGAAATGACGAAGCAAAACGGGCTTATCAAATAATCTGATGCAAAGCTTCACTAACTTGTTTTGCCTTATCTAATACCATCAAATGACCACCGTTTTGAATAACGATTACTTCGCCAGATTTACTGATTGGAAGAATTTTATCATTGGTTCCGTGAATGTGAAATAAGTTAGGCTGTAATTGTGTATTGTCCCACTTTACAATACAGTTAATAGCCCATTTCAAAAAATCGATATCAGTATCTGCTAAAACTTTTTTAAACAAATCTCTATCATTCTTTTTAATTACACCAAATAGCCATCGGTTTAAAAAGTGGTCCTTTTTAAGAATAGCATAAGGAATAAGTCGGTGTAGATGTAACTGACCTGCTACACGATAAACCAAAGGAATTTCGCCTCTAGTTTTTAATGATGAAATCAAAATCAGTTTGTTAACTGAAATGATTTTAGCAATTTCGGTAGCTACAATTCCTCCGAAAGATAACCCAATAAGAATTGGGTTTTCATCTTTAATTTGTTTACTTATCCTATTGGCATAATTGGTTAACGGCTCATTTACTTTAGGCTTAATCCATTGTACAAAAGTGACATCCAAATCTTTAAAATCTAAGCGTTTGAATACCCTCTCGTCTGCACCAAGGCCGCTGAAGATGTATACTTTTTTCAATGAGAATAGGTTTTAGGGCATTCTTCCTAACAATGACGACGTAAAATCTTAGTTTCCGCTTTCTACCAACTGCTTAAAGTTATCTAAAATGGCTTGCCAACCTGCTTTTTGCATTTCAATTGGGTTTTGTCCCTCGGCTTCAAAAGTTTCTATAACTTCGACAGTATTTCCATTGGTGTCAAAAATTACTTCTACTTTCCTGCCATCAGCAATGGTATAGCCAATGTATTTGTTTTCTTGGACGTCATCGTAAACGCCTTCGAAATCGAAACTGAAACTGCCATCTTTGGCAGCCATGGTGTAAGAAAAATTTCCGCCAACAGTTAAGTTGTTAACAGCTGCTGGTGTATGCCAATCTGGAGAGGCGTTATTCCATTGTTTAATGTATTCTGGGTTTGTAAAATATTGCCAAACCTTATCAATAGGGGCGTTGATAGTTGTTTTAATTGTGATGCTTTTCATGTTTGTTAGCTTTTTAGTGAGTTGGATATTGCCTTTCGAAACAAGCTTTTGAGGTTATTCTGCTGTTTTAAAATTAATTAAATAGGCCCTTAACGGAATGCCGTTTTCGTTTCTAAATCTTTCGGTAACTACACTTTGATAGTGTCTGTTAGGTTCTAGTTTGATTTCATAGCTGAAAGATTTTTTGTCTTCAGAAAAACCTATTACTCTTTGTACCATCAATACATTTTTTTCTCCTGTCGGGCCATAATCGAAACCTCTAGAGTTAACATTCATTGGCTGAGAGAAATATAAGGTTACTGTTTTGACATTAGTTTTCACGTTTTGGCTGTTGTTTTCAAATTCTTTAATGCCTACTACCTCTGGTCTAGATTTCTCAAAGGCTTCTTTGTAAACTAATAAAGGCTTTTGAAAATATTTAGATTTCTCTACAAAAGCAATTAAATCTTCTTCCTTGTTGTAATCTAGTTCAATCATTTCTTTTATTGCGGCCTTTTTATCTTTTGAGAGATTGTAAAATTTCTCACAGATGGCGTAACCAACATAGTAACCTAAATCACGCATTTTAAATTCATTGTTGGGGCTGTTATAAAGCCAATTCGCTACAGAGCTAGAAAACATCTCTTTTTCAAAAGCAGCTTTGATCTTCGCATCGTTAGCTTTTCCAAAAGCTATTTGAGGGTTGGGAGAAGGGATTTTCAAAGCTTTTTCTGCTAACAATTCGGCTACGCCTTCTAGCACAACTTGAGTTAATAGCGTATTGCCTATTGTTGTTTTTTGTTGGGTGTGTACGTATTCATGTACATTGGTGAAAATCAATCCATCAATTGGTCGGGTTTTGAAGAAGCTGACCAAATGAGGAAAGTCTTTTTGCAATTCTTCGGTGTTAGTTTGATCATCCGCCATCGAAATTTCTGCACCAATCAGTACTTTGTCGGCTAACGTAGTTCCGCCAGTTCTTAAAGCCCCAATACTGAAGTAGATTTTAGCAGGTTTTAATGGGTATAATTGGTTAAGTGACTTTATTGCCTTTTCGATTTGCTGAGCGTATTCATCAGCTTTCAAAGTATTAGTCCTTATTGAATACCAATAGTTTGGATAACGGTTGATGGCATCTACAAAACCCTGTGAAGTGTAATTCCTAACTTGCATTAAAGCTGTAAGTCCAGGTGTTGCTTTGTCGATATAGGAATTTTGAATAATTGAAAGCTGTGTGGCACTATCTTTTGTGCCTTTAATTTGGTCGTAAGCCTCCCAAAAGTTTTTGATGTCTGTAGTTATGATCGTTTTTTGCTGGGCAAGAACAACGTTGAAATATAGTGTGAGTATAAAAACAAAAGCCTTCTTCATAAACGTAAATCTATGAAGAAGGCTTTCAAAATCCTAGAAAAAGGTAGATTGAAACAAATGTCCGTCATTGCGAGGAGGAACGCCGAAGCAATCTTTCATGTCTTGTCAAAAACTAAAAAGATTGCTTCACACCCTACAAATCCTTGCGCTTCAGTTCGCAATGATGATACGCCTAGAACCTACATGTCGTCATCCTGACCATGAAGGAGCTGCGTAGCAAATTTATTTCAGGGTCAGTTTTGTATTTTGGGTGGATAATTAAACTTTTCTATTCGTCTATCTTTTTGCCTTTCATTGCCTGTCCAATAGCAGTATCCATCACTCTTTCTGCGAATGGACGAGTAAACTCATTCAATTCATCAGTTTTTTTAAGGATGACATCTTTATCGCCGCTGCCTAAAGCCTCTTTCAAGCTGCTAATGTAGGTTTGCGTATCAGAAATTTCAGTTGCTGTAAGTAGGTCTTTATGCTTTTCTACAAATCGTTCTGCTGTATAAACCAGTTGCTCACCTTCGCTTCTCGCTTCGATCAGCATACGTTGTTCTACATCACTTTTTGCGTTGGTAATACTATCGATTAACATTTTTTCTACCGTATCGTCGCTTAGACCATAGCTAGGTTTAACCTCGATTTCTTGTTTCACGCCAGAGCGTAGCTCTATAGCTTGAACTGTTAAAATGCCATCAGCATTTAGTAAAAAGTTGATATCCACCTTTGGTAAACCTGCGGGCATTGCCGGAATTCCTTTCAAATCAAACTCTGCTAGCTTACGGTTTTCTTTCACCAAATCGCGTTCACCTTGATAAACTGAAATTTTCATGTTTACCTGTCCGTCTACCGAAGTGGTGTATTGTCGTCCAGCTTTGGTTGGTACTTTACTATTGCGGGCAATAATTACATCCATTAAGCCACCCATGGTTTCTATACCTAATGATAAAGGTGTAACATCTAATAATAAAATATCAGAACGATTTCCAGCTAAAATATCTGCTTGTACGGCTGCACCTAAAGCAACCACTTCATCAGGATTGATATTGTCTTGAGGCGTTTTGCCAAAAAAATCACTTACAGCTTTTTTGACATACGGCGTACGGGTAGAACCGCCAACTAATACCACTTCATCGATATCTGTAATGTTTAAATCAGCGTCTTTTAAGGCTGATTTACAAGCTTCGATGGTTTCCTGCACCTTATCAGCGATTAAGGTCTCGAAAGTTTGTTTATCTAAAGTGCACCAAATATCTCCTAATTTTTCATTGTATAAATTTTGGCTTGTCAGTGCTTTTTTAGCGGCCTCGGCTTGTAAACGTAGGCTTTGTGTTAAAGAGTTGTCTTTAGCTATTTCTTTGGCATCTAACTGATTTTGTGCTATCCAGTAGTTGAAAATTGCACGGTCAAAATCGTCACCACCTAAGAAAGTGTTACCGTTGGTACTTAATACTTCGAAAATGCCATTCTGGATTTGCAGGATAGAAACATCAAAAGTACCGCCGCCTAGATCGTAAACGGCAATGGTTTTTTGTTGCGATGGATCTAAACCTAAACCATAGGCCAAACTTGCTGCGGTAGGCTCGTTTACAATACGTAAAACATCTAAACCTGCCAGTTTACCAGCATCACGGGTCGCTTGTCGCTGACTATCGTTAAAGTAAGCAGGAACGGTAATTACTGCTCTGTTTACGGGCGTTTTTAGTGAATGCTCTGCACGTGTTTTTAATTCTTTTAAGATTTGGGCAGATAGTTCGATAGGCGTGTAAAATTTATCTCCGGCTTTAATTTTAACCAACGAATCGCTGTCGTCATCAATTATTTTGTAACTGAAAATATCACTATGTTCGGCAACATCTTTATACGAGCGACCTAGCAATCTTTTTACGGAAAAAATGGTATTGGTAGGGTCGGTAGTTAAATAAGCTTTGGCTTCGTTGCCAACTTCTGCATCGCCTTGTTCATTAAAATGTACCACAGATGGTACTAAAACGCCTTTTCCGGCATCGTTAATTACCTGTGGTTTTTGCTCGGGGTTGATAAAAGCCACTAAACTATTGGTAGTGCCTAAATCAATTCCTACTATAATTTCTTCTTTTTGTAATGAGCCCGTTGCCAGGTTGATGGAGATTTTTGCCATGCGGCAAAGTTACAAGAATGTTGTAAGGTTTTGGGCTTAGAATGTTTGAATGTTGTAAAAAGGTAATACCTATTTTAAGTTTCGAGCCTTTATTTCCTCTTTAATTGCTCTAGCCTTTTTTCCGTTGTTAAATAGGATATAAGCAAAGAATAAGGGGAAGAAGGTGAAAAATCCGATTCCATTTTTTACTGCACTATAAACGGCAATACCTATAAAAGTTCCAATAAGAAATGCATTGGTGATATTGCTAGATTTCAGTTTTTTTTGCTCTTGAAGTAATTCTTCATCAGTTAAATCTGCTAGTGCTTTTTGCTCCATTTGTATAAAATCGTCGTGTTTAGGGTATTTAAATATGTAAAAGTCAAAATTATATAGCCAATATACTTCGTAAATATAGGTTTTTGAAGAAATTATTCATCAATAAGATAAAACTTCCTAGCTCGGAGGTTCATTGTTCTAGCTAAAAGGTAGGACTTCCTAGCTCGGAGGTTCATCGTTCTAGCTAAAAGGTAGGACTTTCTGGCTCAGAGGTTCATCGTTCTAGCTAAAAGGTAGGACTTCCTGGCTCGGAGGTTCATTGTTCTAGCTAAAAGGTAGGGTTTCCTAGCTTAGAGGTTCATCATTCTAGCTAAAAGGTAGGGTTTCCTAGCTTAGAGGTTCATCATTCTAGCTAAAAGGTAGGACTTCCTAGCTCGGAGGTTCATTGTTCTAGCTAAAAGGTAGGACTTTTTAGCTCGGAGGTTCGTTGTTCTAGCTAAAAGGTGGGACTTTCTAGCTTAGAGGTTCATGGTTCTAGTAGAAAGTTAGAATTTCCTACCTCTGAGATTCAGCGTAGCTGATATTCAGACTTACGAAGTCTTAAAAACTTCGTAAGTCTATTGTCTTAAATCTATTTTATCTAAGAAAAAACTGAGTTACTAGAGAAATTGTGAGTTGAAAGCTAATTATTGATCATTCATTTCGCTTTCTACAATGGTATAATCCCCAAATGTACCATCCCATTTTTCTTTATATGTAGAGAATTCGATATGCTCAATTATTCCCGCAGTAATATCTACTACATAGCTTAAACCTTCCTTTAAGGTAGACGTTTCTATCTTTTCACCATTGCTAAATAAGGCATTAATTAGCTCAGGCTCTTCGTCAAAATCAACATAGGAGAAATAAACATATAAGCTAAAGCCAGAAGTTTGTCTTTTAGCAACCTTGAGATGAGGTAAATGAGATTTTAAAGATGGATATTTTTCAGTCAATCTATTTAATAATGTTGTCTCAAGTCCGTTTAGTTCTTCCATATCTATGTGGTGACGTTTTGTTTATTTGTTTTTCTCTTCGATCCAAAGCGACATGTATTTTGTGCTTTGAAGTGTGTGGTGTTTTAATATTTCACCAAAAAAGTTTTGCTGGCGATGTTCATTTAGGTTTTCTTCCATATCAGCAACCCGTGTTAAAAAAGAGGTTTCAAACTTATTCTTCGCATATAGCTCGTTAATGATTTTAATTCCATTTTGTTGTGCTTGTTTCCACTTTTCTTCATTTTGGTAAAGTTCAACAGTTTCATCAACAAAAGTTTCTAAATCGTCGTTGATAATGCCGGCCCAATCCAATCCATTGGCCATTCCTTCGGCACCAACTGTGGTACTGGCAATTGGTGTCCCGGTTTGCATCGCGTCTATAAATTTTCCTTTTGCACCTGCACCAAATAGGAGCGGAGCCAATAAAATGCGATGTTCGGAAATGGTACCCCTTGCACTTTCGGCTCTGCCGTGGACAAAAAACTTCTCTCTGGCATTTTGCAATTGTGTTACCTTTTCTGTAGCGTAAGCACCATAGATATGCAAGGAAGCTTCAGGCAGTTTTTTTCTTAGCAAAAGCCATACGCTAGTTTTTAGGTATTGCAAAGTTTGCCAATTGGGTTCGTGAAGATAGTTGCCGATGAAAATAAAATCCTTTCTTTCTTCGAACGTCTTCCAGTGTTCGGTCGAAATAATTTTTTCTTCTAAGAATGGGAGATAATAAAGGAGCTGACTATTGATGTTGAATTCCTGTAACAGATCCATCTCTGCCTGCGATATAATTAATGATAAATCGCAACGAAAAATAGCAGCTAGTTCCCGTTTGGTTACATCGTTATATAGGTCTAATTCTGTTCTGTGCTTGATAGATTGCTGCCTGGCATGCCGTAGGAAATGTAAGTCTTCGGTATCCAAAATCCGTAATGCATTCGGGCATTCTTGCTGTACTCGCCAACCATACTGCTCCTCAATCATAAACCTGTCGAAGACCACGACATTTGGATTGAGGTCTGTTAGCCAATCATTAAAGGAACTGTCGTTAAGCTTAATTTCATGGTTAATTACATCTAAACTTTCTAAATCGAAACTGAAATCGCTTTTAGACGCAGCGGAGGCAAAATGAACTTCATCGCCATTGGCTAAGAAGAGTTGTACCAATTGTACTATTCTAGTACCGGCAGCCGATGAGGTAGGCTCTGGCCAGACTAATCCAATGAATAAAACTTTTCTTGCTGCCATGTTCTGCAAAATTGCATTTATTCCGTTGAACTACAAAGGACTTAACCACGAAGCCACAAAGAACACGAAGATTTTCTTTCTTGCAAAGAATCGACTTTCTAAATTAAAGACTTCGTTTTTCTTAGTGTTCTTTGTGGTTTAATATAATATCACGATATATTCTTAATTTTGCGGCTTATGCTAGGACTAAAATTACTAACCGACCCACGTTGGGCCAACATTGCCGAAGGAAATCTTGAAGAGATATTAACAGACCATGCTTGGTGCGAACAAAAGGCGGCAAGTAATGCGATTACCTTGATTACTCAAAACTCCGAGCATCAGGATTTGGTAGATGAACTGACTGCCATTGCGCTAGAAGAACTGGAACATTTTCAAATGGTGATTAACATCATCAAAGAGCGTGGTTATACTTTAGGCCGCGAACGTAAAGATGACTATGTTGGACGTTTAGTGAAATTTAGCAAAAAAGACGGTAGCAGAAACCAAGCTTTTATTGATAGGTTGTTGTTTGCCGCAATGATTGAGGCTCGTAGCTGCGAACGCTTCCGAGTATTGTCGCAAAATATCAAAGATGAAGAACTGGCTAAGTTTTATCACGAATTAATGGTTTCGGAAGCTACCCATTACACAACTTTCTTAAACTTCGCCCGTAAATATACCATTGATGTAGATGTAGATAAACGCTGGAAAGAGTGGTTAGAGTTTGAAGGAAATCTTATTCAAAGTTACGGTACTAAAGAAGCGATACATGGGTAAGATGTTACGTGTTACTAGTTTTGAGTTATGGGTTTTGATTATCTAGCCTCGTAACACATAACAAGTAACTCACAACTCTTTTTCGTGATAATTTACCAACCACAATACAATATCCTGATAGCTTTTAATGCCCTTGTGCTGATTGTTTAGCTTTAAGATTTTATCGAAAGTTTTACCCATATAAACAGACATAGCGCCATTATATGCAGCCCAAAACTCCCTTTCTGCTTTAAAATTTTCCATTACCAAAGCTGGAATTTTGGTGATGATGTTATTGTAATCTTCCGGATACTTCATCCTGATTTCAAACAAAACATACCTAAACATATTGTAATAGGCAGAATATTGAAATTGAGTATTTTCGCTATGCATGGCGGTTAAATAGCCTACTAGGTTTGCTTCATCTTCTTTAGCTACCCCTAATTGGTGCGCAATTTCATGACAAGTAACAAAAGGCAAAACAAAGCTAGGTAAGCGCTGATTGATATTGGCTTCGCCAGAGAGTGGATTGTAATAGCCTTCAATTCCAGTTTTGCTTACTAGCCAAGAACTGGTTACAGGTTTCACTGCACTGTTTTTATACTTGAAAAATGGTTGTGTCTTTGCCAATTGATTATATGCTACAGAGGCAATATTTTGGAGCTCTTGTGGTGTATAGTTGAATTTATTGGTATCAATAGCTTTGCTTAAGGAATCTAATTTTTGTAAAAAGAACGAGTTCAGTTTTAAGAGTTGCTCTTTTTTGTAAGGTGTATCGCTGATTTTCAACTGCTCGTTAATGCGAGGCCTAGCATAATTTAAGCCCCACAGCAGCTTAAACGAAATATAAATGATCAATACAAAATTGAGGCATTTTAAACCGACGAAAAAGTAATCTTTCTTTGTTTTTTTCTTTTTTCGGATGAATACGATTATGTTTTTGAGGACAAAGACGATCAGAAGAGCATAAAGGAAATCGCCTATGGCAAAAGGGAAAATTGAAGAAACGTAGCGTTGTATTATCGAAATAATAAGATAAAGTTGTTGGCTATAATAAGTTTCTACGACTTCGGGAAACAAGCCGAAGATGAAGATTGAGATACTTGCTGCTACTAAAATAAGCAGTTTCAATAATGAGGATTTAGAATGTTTCAATCTTCGTAATGACCTCTTAAAGAGTAAATATGAAGTACATTGTCAACTACCTCATAAATTATTCTGTGTTCACTATTTATTCTTCTCGACCACTGATTTACCAGCTTATATTTTAAAGGTTCTGGTTTCCCAATTCCTTCAAAAGGATTTGCTTGAATTGCTTTTATCAATATTTGAATTTTTTCTTGGACTATCTTGTGCCCTGATTTTTTCCAAAATTCATAATCCTTAATGGCCTTTTTGTGTAATTCAACTTTCATAGGTAATGTTTTGTATTAACACTCAAGGGGTAGATAGGATGGGAGATTAAAATGTTAATCCCACATTTTATCAACATTTATTTCTAATCCTGGTTTGCCAGATTTTCTTTCTTCTACTCCTTCTAAAACCTCCACTACAAACTCTGGATTATAATTTTCTTTTTTGGTAGTGAAGTCAATTTTTAAGGCCTTAACAAAAGCTTTAATGGCAGCTAATTGCTCTTTGTTTTTTGGATGTATTATTAAAGTTTCCATTCTATGCAATGCTTAAATCAACACAAATATAATCAATTACCTTTCAAACGTTAAACGCTTACCGGTTTCATTTGTCATGAATTTACCTTTTTGGTAGGCCAAATTACCCGATACAAAAGTATGTGTAATACTAGCACCAAAAGTTTGTCCATCAAATGGCGACCACCCACATTTGTATAAGGTATTTAGTTTGGTTACTTTGAAATCATCTTTTAAATCTACTAACACTAAATCTGCCCAGTAACCTTCTCTTACGAAACCACGCTCACTTAAATTAAAGCATGTTGCTACGTTATGTGATGCTTTCTCTACAATTTTTTCTAACGAGATTTTTCCTTGTAAATGCATTTCTAACAATGCAGGTAAAGCATGTTGCACTAAAGGGCCACCAGAAGGGGCTTGAGCATAAGGTTGGTTTTTCTCGTCAATAGTGTGCGGTGCATGGTCGGTAGCTATCACATCAATATGATTATCTAACAAGCCTTGTAAAATTCCAGCTTGGTCTGCTGCTGTTTTCACGGCAGGGTTCCATTTAATGAAATTCCCTTTGGTAGCGTAATCAGCATAGTTGAACCAAAGGTGATGCACGCAAGCTTCGGCAGTAATTCGTTTATCAGCCAATGCCAAAGTATTGTCGAACAGGCTTACCTCTTTTGCAGTAGAAATATGAAGGATGTGCAAACGAGTGTCATAACGCTTAGCTAATTCAACAGCTAATGAAGACGATTTGTAGCAAGCCTCTGCACTTCTAATTAAAGGATGCATATCAATGGTTAGATCGTCGCCGTATTTTTCTTTATAGATAGCTAAGTTATGACGAATAGTGGCTTCATCTTCACAGTGGGTTGCCACTAACATTGGAGCCTTACTGAAAATGTTCTCCAAGGTTTTTTCGTTGTCCACCAACATATTTCCGGTAGAAGAACCCATGAAAACTTTAATACCACAAACATTTTTAGCATCGGTTTTCAATACCTCTTCAATGTTATCGTTGCTAGCACCCATATAAAATGAATAGTTAGCTAACGATGTTTGCTTCGCAATAGCATACTTATCTGCCAGTAAATCTTGAGTTAAAGTATTAGGTACGGTGTTTGGCATTTCCATAAAAGAAGTAATACCACCAGCCACAGCTGCCATGCTTTCCGAGAAAATATCTGCTTTATGTGTTAGTCCAGGTTCGCGGAAATGAACTTGGTCATCAATCATTCCTGGTAAAAGATGTAAGCCTTCAGCGTTAATTTCTAAGTCTGCCGAAATATCAATTGTAGGTGCAATTTTTTCAATTCTGCCATTTTTAATCAATAAATCTGCATTGAAAATTTGCCCTTCGTTTACAATGCTAGCCGCTTTAATCAAGATAGTACTCATGTTTCAAAGGTAAGGATATTTGTTTATTGGTTCATTAGTTCGTTAGGATTTGTATTTTGATTCTTGTTGCTGTGCATTTGGTTCATTGTTGGTCATAATCCGAGATTGTAACCGTAAATCGTAAATCAAACCTTATCTTTGTCCTTATGCCAAAAAAATTCGAAGAGTTTAAACTCAACAGACAAATACTGAACGCAGTAGAAGAGGCTGGTTTTACCGAAGCTACCCCAATACAAGAAAAGGCTATTGGGCCAGTGTTGTCAGGACAAGATTTGTTCGGTATTGCACAAACGGGCACAGGGAAAACTGCAGCTTACGTTTTGCCTATGCTCATGAAACTGAAATTTGCTCAAGGTGAAAACCCAAGAGCTTTAATTTTGGTGCCCACCAGGGAACTAGCGCTACAGATAGAAGAGCAGGTGAAATTGTTTGCAACCTATACAGATTTAAGAACTGTGGTGATTTTTGGCGGTATTGGGCCTAAAACACAAAAGGAACAATTAGCTAAAGGAGTAGATATTTTGGTAGCTACGCCAGGTCGCTTCTTAGACCTCTATTTAGCTGGAGATATCAATACACGTAGCCTACAGTTTTTGGTGTTAGATGAGGCTGATAAAATGATGGATATGGGCTTTATTGGTTCCATTCACCGCATTTTGGAAGTGGTTCCACGTAAGCGTCAGAACTTGCTGTTTTCTGCTACGATGAGCGATTTGGTACACAAAATTGCGGGAGATTTCCTTAAAAACCCACTTACGGTTGAAGTTGCGGCTCAGGCTACGCCAGCGCAAACGGTAACGCAAATAATGTATGCTGTCCCGAATTTCAAAACTAAAATCAACTTGTTGCAAAGTTTGTTAAAGAATGAGGAGGATTTTAAAAAACTCATCATCTTCTGCAAAACAAAAACAGTAGCAGACAATATCAATAATTTTATTTCGAGAAGATTGGGTGAGGATGCTGTTAGGGTAATCCATGCCAACAAGGGACAGAACACACGTATCAACTCCATTAATAGTTTTAAGGAAGGTAATATTAGGGTTTTAGTAGCAACAGATGTCGCATCAAGAGGTATTGATGTGAGCGAAGTAAGTCACGTAATTAATTTTGATGTTCCGATAATTATAGAGGATTATGTACACAGAATTGGTAGAACAGGGAGAGCATTCAATGAAGGAACCGCCATTACATTCTATAATGAGGCCGAACGATATTATATTGATAAGATCGAAAAGTTAATTAGACAGCAAATTCCTGAAAGACAACTTCCTGAAGAAGTTTTTATAGAAGAGACTCCATATGAGGAAAAGCAATACATAGCAAGGGAAATTGATGCCCAAAAGAGGAAAGAAAATCCCGATTTTAAAGGGGCGTTCCATGAAAAGAAAAAGCAATACGGAACGGCCACCAAAAAAAACACTAAAAAAAACAATAGATATAAACCAAAAGAACGTAGATAAGTTGAAACTTAAATTAACACCGTTAAACATTGTATCGGCACTAAGTATAGTGATTGTTGTTGGTTTAATCATCAATCAGACATGGTTACTAGCTCCAGCAAGTAAAGAATTCAAAGGGCCTTTTATAGCACTTGGCTTACTGATATTTTTCGTGTCTTTTCTGAGTGATCAAATTTTCAGAAAGTTTATACCAAGTTTGGCAAGACTTTGGATAATACAACTATCACTTGTAGTGTTTACTGCTGTTTTTGTTTTGGTGTTAAAGATGATCGTTTTTGGTTAAGAAATTTAAAGCAGATAATAATGAAAAAAGCAGAGATTAAGATTACAGTAGAATTAGACGAAAAGAATGTTCCTGAAAATATTTTTTGGGAATCAACAGATTCAGAAAATAAAGACCAAATAGCGGCCAAATCTATGATGTTAGCTCTTTGGGATCATAACTATAAAAATTCTATGAGAATTGATTTATGGACTAAAGATATGCCTGTTGATGAAATGAAGCGTTTTTTCTACGAGACACTACAAACTATGGGAGATACCTTTTTAAGAGCTACCGGAGAAAAAAATATAGTTGAAGATTTGAGAGATTATTGTGCACATTTTGCCGATAAAATGGGTATCAATACACAGGGATAAACCTCTAAACTCCATAAATTGATGAAATAAAAAATGAGTCTACCTGCGTCTAAAAAATTATTTGTCAATTTCATGGTGAAATTATTGCTCATTCTTGCAATAATTGGTGGAAGTATTGTGCTGTTCTTTTATAACAAGGAGAATATTTCTTATTTTAAGCATAAGCAAGAACGCATTACCAACCTTATAGAGCTAAATGATGTTTTACAGAATGTAAATTACGCCTATGTTGCTTTTGTAGATGGTGATTCATCCCAAACAGATAGTTTAAGCGCTCATGTTAAGGTTTTAACTGCCAAGAAAAAGATTTTTGAGCAATTCATAGAAGATAACTATAAGAATGATATAGCTAACATACAAGATGATTTAAATGAGGATATACGTTTGTACACTTCACAATTTGGAACACCTTCTTTTATAGAAGGTCAATTTGGTAAACGTATTGATGCAACATATAGTTCCATAAATCAACTGATCAAAAAAGAGAGAGATGATTTGAGAGTGAAGACCACACAGAACGATGACTTCTACGAAATGTTGAGTTACTTAGTTTTTGGTGTAGGTATCGTAGTGATGATTATGAATGTCTTTCTCTATGTTCGATCTCAAAAGTCGCTACAGAAGCAACTGGCTCACGAAAAGGAGATTTATAATGCAAAGTTAGCAGCACAGTCTGCTAATAATGCAAAGTCAGAATATCTCGCTATGATTAGTCATGAAATTAGAACACCGATGAATGGTGTTTTGGGGATGTCGAATTTACTTTTACAGGGTTCGTTAAATGACGAACAAAAAGATTATGCCCAAACTATTCACAACAGTGCCGAATCTCTTTTGCGAATCGTAAATGATGTATTAGATTTTTCTAAAATTGAAGCAGGAAAAATTCAATTAGATAAAACATCTGTCAATATAAGGGAATTGATAGCCGAGGTATTTTCAATCTTGCCAAAATCTACCGAACAGTTGAAATTTAATTATCTAGTTGATCAGGGTGTTCCTCAATCAATTCACTGCGATTCTGGACGTTTGAAACAGGTATTGCTTAATTTGTTAAGTAATGCAAGTAAATTCACAGAAAGAGGTAGTATCATACTTGAATGTAAAGTAATAGATAGTACTGATAATGGCTTTTTACGCCTAGGCTTCAATGTGAAAGATACTGGAATAGGTATTGCCGAAGAGCGAATCAAAATGTTATTTAAGCCATTTGTTCAAGTAGATCATACTACCGTGAGAAAATATGGAGGAACTGGACTTGGGTTAAATATTGCTTATAATCTCATTTCAATGATGGATGGGAAAATAAAGGTAAGTAGCCAAGTAGGTAAGGGGTCAACTTTTACATTCTTCATCGTTACGAAGGAAATGGCTGAGAATAACAAGTCCAAACCAGAAATACAGAAGGAACAGAAGATGTTAGATAATGCACTTTCTAGTAACTTTCCTTTAAAAGTTTTGGTAGTGGATGATAACGAAATTAACCTCATGTTGATTACCAAAACATTGAGTAAACTTGGTTATGAATGTAAAAGAGCTTCTAATGGTCAGTTGGCTTTGGATTTAGTCAAACAAGAGGAGTTCGATTTGATTTTCATGGATATGCAGATGCCAATTATGGATGGTACTGTGGCAACTACAGAAATTAGAAAGCATTATCGCGTTTACGAATATCCGGTAGTAATCGCGCTTACTGCGAATGCTCTAGGTGATGGAAAGGACAAGTGCTTGGAAGCAGGCATGCAAGATTTTATAGCAAAGCCATTTAAACCAGCAGAAATAGAAGAGGTGATCAAAAAATGGGCGCCAAAAATTATTTCCTATAAACGCAAAAATCAATCTATTTCCTTAAGTTAGCAGCTTAAACGAATTACCATGCTAATTGTAAATAAGCCAATGGCCCTGATAGGGCTAATATTAGTATTTGTGGCTGGTTTCTGCCCCATTTTGCAAGTTAAAATTATTTTCGAATGGGTAAATTGGGGACTTTATAAAACTGATATCCGACTTTTCTTAATCACTTATTCATTCATTGCGCTAATGGCTTTGTGCTATTTTGTTAGACAATTAAAGGCTTTTGGCATATTGACTAAAGTAATGTTTGTTTGGGTTTTATTGATGGCGGCTGCCGTATATTTTAAATCTACCCATTACTTTGGGATGAAGTTAGCTGATAATCTTTTGGGTAAAGCTATTCATTTCCAATGGGGATGGATTATCTTGTTAATTGGGGCTGTTTTATTGCTGTTTAGTGTAAAGAAGGAAACACTAAGAGCTTAATGAAACTGTTAAAATATTCGACTACTACTACTAATAACTAACTAAATTTTCAGTAAATACTGATAAAGTTTTTCTGTCGGTAGTCCCATTACATTGGTATAAGAACCATTCAGTCGCTCAACAACAGTTAAGCCAAACCAATCTTGTACGCCATAGCTACCAGCTTTATCAAATGGTTGGTAATTATCAATGTAGTAATTAATTTCCTCCATATTCAAAACGCGACAGAAAACTTCTGTCTGGTCATAAAAAGAAATGATTTTTCCTTGGTGATTGATGCTAACACCAGTATAAACCTCATGCTTATTGCCAGATAATTTACCCAACATTTGCTGCGCCTCATTATGGTCTTTCGGTTTACCTAATATTTCGCCATTAATAGCCACGATTGTATCGGCAGTAATAATTATCGCATTTGGATTGGCATCAAATGCTTTAGCTTTTTTCTCCGCAATATATACTGCAATTTCCGGAGCACTTAAATTTTCGGGGTAGCTCTCATCCACGTCTTTTAATTCAACAGAAAAGTTTAAGCCCATTAGGGTTAATAGCTCTTGTCGTCGTGGTGATTTTGAAGCAAGTATAATTGGTGAGGTTACTTTTAACATGTTATTTTTTTTCAAAAATAACAAAAGCGGCCAATAGCCGCTTTGTTTTATCTCTTTTAAAATGGAATTAATTTCCAGCTTGACGTTCTTTCATTTTCTTCTCCATCTGCGCTTTTTGTTCATCAAGCATCGCTTTGTAAGTTTTCTTCTGATCTTCCGTTAAGACACCATTTACTTTGGTTTCAAGCTCTGTTCTCATTTTTAATATCTTTTCCATCATTGCTTGTCTATCGCCACCACCTTGGTTTTCTTCACGCATTTTCTTTTGAGCGTCAGCTTGCTCGGTAAAAATTGCGGTTAGCTTTGTTTTTTGGTCTTCAGATAGTTTTAGCTTTTCATCTAGTTGCTTCACTCTAGCTTCTGGATTTATTCCCATGCGTCCACCGCCTGGTCTTCCGCCACCTTGTTGAGCTTGTGCAAACACTATCACACCAAATAATAGCCCGCAAATCATTAATAATCTTTTCATCGTTTATATTGTTTTATGTTTTCTTTTTGAGTAGAAAAACAAGCAGAAGTTTAATGGATGAAGAAGAATAATTTGTTAAATAATGTTAAGAGGTTGAAGGAAGAAAATAGTGGTTAGGAACTAGGAGTTAGGTATTAGTCGAAATGACCAAATAATTAGTTTACAATTAACAATTATCAAGCCTATCTACTTACTTGCTTCTGCAGCCGATGGCGTGCTTCCATGCCATTTGTGTTGTACTTTAAGTACTTTTTCGATCACATCCCTGGCTGCGGCTTCACCACCATTTCTAGGGGAGATGTAATGACTGATTGCTTTGATTTCTTCTACAGCATCATTAGGACAGGTCGCAATACCCACTAATTTCATTACTTCTGCATCAGGGATGTCATCACCCATGTACAAAACTTGATTAGAGCTAATACCTTTTTGTTGAATATAGTTGTTAAAAACTTCTACTTTATCGTGAACACCTAGAAAAACATCTGCTACGCTTAACCCTTCGAAACGCTTGTTCATTGCCACACCTTTACCACCTGATATGATGCAAACGTTATAGCCTTTTTTTGCCGCTAATTGCAAGGCGTAGCCATCCTTGATATTAAAAGAGCGTAGAAGCTCGCCACTTTCGGTAGCTATGACAGTACCGTTGGTAAGTACGCCATCAACATCAAAAATGAAGGTGGTAATATCTTTAAGGTTTTGTAGCATAAAAAATGTTTATTGGTTTATTAGTTCACTGGATTTGTAGACTATATAGCTATTAATCTCTGATCCCTAATTCCTGTCAACTGATTACTGGTTATCTCTCCACTCGTAAACCCAAGCAGATTGGATTTGTTCTAAGTGGCCTTCAGTACATTGTTCTCTCGTGCCGGCAAAATTTGGCAGTTCAAGTACCCATTCAATCAAATCGGTAAATCTAATTCTATAGATTTTTTGCTCATTAAAGTCGTCACCAAATTTTTCATAAAGCTCTAAAGCAATATCTTCAATGTCATTCCATTGAATTGGTAAGGCAAATTTATCGTTGTTCATTTTTGTAAAGTTGAAACGTTTTAAGGTTGAATGTTGGTTAACTGATACCTGATTACTGTTAACTAAAAACTGATTAATGTCCTAAAAAGCCCGATTGATCTGGAATAGTAATTTCAATATCACCGTCTAACACCACACATTGGCAAGCCAATCTTGACGTGATTTTTGGTCTAACTGCACGGTCGACGAAGTCTTCTTCTTTTTCAGAGATTTCCTGGATATTGTCCATTCCCTTGTTTACGTAGATATGGCAAGTACTACAGCCACAAACGCCACCGCAGTTATGTTGTAATTTGATACCGTTATCCAATACTACATCTAATACATCTTCACCAGCGGCAATAGGAAGCTCAACGGGTTCTTTTCCTTCTTCTTCGAAATTTATCTTTAGTTTGAAAATACTCATAATTCAGTGCAAAAGTAAGCAGCTAAAACTAAAAAACAGTATGATTTACCCTTTTTTAATCTGCTCGCTTAGTAATTTATATATTGTTAACCATTCGGGATGTTGTTGAAGCATTCCTTCATGTTTTTTTAAAGTCAGCTCATCATTTCTGATTGCAGGACCGGTTTGTACTTCTTTTGGAAGTGCAGTTTGTATTTTATTGGCAGTTTCGTTAATCAAAGGCTTGATGATATCAAAATCCAATTGATTTTGTGCCAGTAATTGTTGGGCGATTCCGTATAAATAATTAGGGAAGTTGCAGGCAAATACAGCGGCTAAATGCAGTGTCTTTCTTTGTTCGCTGTCTACTTCATAAATTTTTTCACTAATTAGATCCGCTAGCTTTCTTAATAGATTTAAATTGGCGGTATTATTAGCTTCCAAACAAATTGGGACATTGCTGAAATCTAATTCTTTTTGCTTAGAAAAGGTCTGCAACGGATAAAATACGCCGTAATTTTCTTGGTTAGCTAAAGCACCTAATGCAACGCTTCCAGAAGTATGAGCTACTAGGCCTTTGTAGCCACTTAATTGCGAAGAAATTTCTGGAATTACATCATCCTTTACAGAAATTAGCACAATATCGCTGTTGGTATTGATTTGAGAAATCTTGTTTATTGCGTTAGCATCAATTTTGTCTGCCAATACTTTGGCATTTTCTATATGATACGACCATATATTAAGCACTTGTACATTTGCATTTTTTAGTGCTTTGGCTATATGAGTAGCTACATTTCCCGAACCTATGATAGATACCCGCATTAATCTGTTTTCAGTTCTTTTTTTCTTCTGAAGATAGAAATCAAGAAACCAATTACCATTACGATGGTACCAATCCAGTATAAGTTGATATATGGGAATTCGATAGATTTGAATACCAACCAATCTTTTGCTTGTTGAGGTTTCTCAAAAATTTGAAGCTCAAATTTGTTCTCTTCAGGAATAATTTTAGTAAATCTAATTCTTAAGCCTAATTCATCAATTTTACGAGCAAAATCGAAAGTATTATTACCCTTAATTAAGAATAAAGGCTCTATGTTATAAATTTTACCACTTACATTGATTTCTAAAGGTAAGCTCACCGCTAAATCTTCTTTTTCAATTTTTAAATCTCTAATAACAGGTTTGTTATTTAGTGATTTTACTGTTAATGTTCCACTGCTGGTGTGAATAGTGTCGCCAACTTTTAAAGCTACGATACGAGGAGCTTTGTAATTCTCTTCTTCGGTATGACCTTCGTGGTCGGCATGTTCTTCTTTTTTCTGTGCAGCACTGGTAATGTGAGTGTAGATATCCTTGAATAGGTAATGCTTAGTATCTGGTGAAGCAATTAAGCCCATTTTTCCATTTTCTTGGATACTTGGATTAACAGTGAAGTCTTCTTTTACCTTGCCGGTTTCATCGTCAATTACCCTGAAATTAAGCTTGTAATAAGTATTGGGCTGTATGGTAGTATCGCTAATATAAGTAACGGTGTATTTACCCATTTTCTTAGGTTCGTTCTTATACAGCATGATATTTTCACCTGGTTTTGCTGCTTTTTCAAAATCTTTAACAGGGATGAAATTGGTTTCGTTGATTGAAATAGGATTACTGGTCGCAGCGGCAACTAAAGCTCCAATTAATAAGATAGCAAAGCCAATATGTGCAGTTGCTGAGCCCGCTAACTTGCTTCCACGTTTGGTAAATACACCAACCAATAACCTTGCATTAGCCAATATGGCAAAAATACAACTGAATGTAAGTATAATGTACATCAAGTTGGTGTATATGCCGGTTATCCAAACTAAGCCACCAGTAATTATTAGTGCAAATACAATAGAAGAGATTAAACTACTATAGAATTTTCTAGGATCAGTACGTTTGTATTTTAAAAATTGAGAAAACCCAGAAATTAGTGCGATTAGTACTGCAAAAGGTGCTTGCCATTGATTGTAAAATCTTACTGCATCTTTAATAGGAGCATAATTGGTTCCAAATGCAGCATTAAATACTGGTACCGAGGTGGCGAAAATGATATGTATGCAAGAAACGGTAACTACTAAAGCTCCGATGAACATCCAAAACTCACGAGAGTAAGTTTCCTCATCTTTATGTGTAATTGGAAGTTCTTTCCATCTGTAGGCTATACAAAACACCGAGATTCCCAAGAATACCATAATGTAGACTACCAATTGCCAGAACATTCCCAAATCGGTAAATGAGTGAACAGAGGTTTCTCCCAAGATTCCACTTCTGGTTAAGAAAGAAGCATATAATACTAAAATGAAACTTACTAGAATCAACGCCATTGCAGTAAAGTAGGCATGACCGGTATTTTTATAGGCAATGATTACGTGTAAACCGCCAATTAATGTTAACCAAGGAATGATAGAGGCATTTTCTACGGGATCCCAAGCCCAAAAACCACCAAAGTTAAGTGCTTCGTAAGCCCAAAATGAACCCATTACAATACCAGCTCCTAGAATCATGATGGCAAAAGATACCCAAGGCAATACTGGTTTTACCCAATCTTTATATCGTTTTTGCCACAAGGCGGTAATACCATAGGCAAAAGGTACTATCATACTGGCGAAGCCTAAGAATAGGGTCGGCGGGTGAATTACCATCCAATAGTTTTGTAATAATGGATTTAAACCACGACCATCTGTAATGAAGCTTAAGTAATTTTTAAAGTTTTCGGGATCAGCAAAAATAGGAGCCATTTCCTTTAAATTCACCGCATCTCTTAATAAGATAAATGGAGATGACCCTATGCGAGCACCGAAAATCTCGACACCTAATAGCATTGAAGTTAAGAATGCCTGTGAAAGTGCAATGATAGTCATTACGCCATTTTCCCAAGATTTGGCTTTCCAAATTAGGATGATGCCTAACAGCGCTTGCCAAAAGGCCCACAGCCAAAAACTACCTTCTTGTCCTTCCCAAAAGGCAGAAACGATGTAATAAACGGGTAATTCTTTAGATGAGTGAGAATAGACGTAATTGTATTCGTTGTAGTGATTTAAAATAAGGTAGAAAAGGGTAGAACCGATTCCGATGATGCTGATGACATTAACTCCAAATGCAATTCTTCCTAGTTTAGTCCAAGAACGATCTTCTAGGTTTTTGTTTTTGGTGGCGAAAAAATAGGCGATAGTAGAAAGAAGTGATGCGCCAAACGAAAGTACGATGAAAAATTGGCCTAATTTGCCTGGAAGGAGGTTCTCTCCAATAAACTGAATATCCATTAAGATTTAGATTCTTTTGTTTCCTTTATCTCTTTAACTGTCCCATCTTGGTTTACTTCAACCATGTTATCATTATATTTAGAAGGACATTTCATTAAAATTTTCGAAGCGTAGAAAGTATCGTTTTCCATCTTGCCTATCAACACCAGTTTTTCCGAGCGTTCAAAGTCTTGAGGCTTAGAACCGTTAAGTACTACTTTGTTTACGGTGCCATCTTCATCTTTCATAAAAAAAGCGAAATGATTAGGGTCTTTTACAGCATCATAATACATGCCTTGGCTTTTTTCCCAGTACCCCATCACGTGTTCTTCTTTTTGTGATTCGGTAGCTTCTTTAAAGTTTGCGTAAGAGTCGGTATCAGCATTTAAGCTAACTAAAAATCCAATGCAAATTGCAATTGTGATTAAACCGATGATGGCACTTTTTCTCATGCGTACAATTTATTGGTGTGATTTAAAATACAGCACACAAAGATAGAAAAACAAAAGAAGGTCAGCTATTTCGGAGGCTTTCTAATACATAACGTGACAATTACTTGATAAACAAAAAAGCCCCGTAACATATAAATTACGGGGCTTTGTCTTATTTAGAACCAGTCTAAGGCCAAACGCCTAAATTCATGTAAGAAACGGCAATTTTATCGATTGAATTTACAAAAGCTGCTGTTCTTAAAGTTTTAACTGCAGGTTTGTCTATTAACGTTTGTCTGATTTCACGATAAGAGTGGATCATGGTGTCTTCTAATCCAGAATTTACCAACTCTAACTCTGAAGCTCCTTTAACAATCATCAAACGGTGTTCTGCTGGAATGGTTTTTCCAGTTAAGCTTTCTAGTGTATTGATCAAATTAGCATTTGAATTTTCTGCATAACGATTTTCCATACGGCCAAAAGCTACGTGAGAAAGGTTTTTTAACCATTCAAAATAAGAAACTGTTACACCACCAGCGTTACAGTACATATCTGGAATGATAATGCCACCCATTTCTGTGAATATTTCTTCAGCTTGTGGAGTACATGGTCCGTTAGCACCTTCAGCAATAATTTTTGCTTTAATGTTACGGATGTTATCTCCAGTAATTTGATTTTCTAATGCTGCAGGTACTAGGATATCGCAATCTTGCTCCAAACCTTCAAGTGAATTCTTGAAATCTGTTGCACCAGCGAAACCTAAAATAGAGCCTGTATTTTTACGGTGAGCAAAAACTTCATCAATATTTAAACCGTTGGCATTATAAATGGCTCCTTCAAATTCGCAGATACCTACAACGGTAGCACCAAATTCAATTAAGAATTTAGCCGAGTGATAACCTACGTTACCTAAACCTTGTACGATAACTCTTTTTCCTTCTAAACCAGCTGTAAGACCTAATTTTTTCATGTCATCAGCATGGCTTACACATTCGCGAATAGCATAGGCTACTCCACGGCCAGTTGCCTCTTTACGTCCACGGATACCGTGTAGGGCAATAGGTTTACCAGTAACACAGCCTAATGCGTCTAACGAACCTGGGTTCATGGTCATGTATGTGTCTGCAATCCAACTCATCTCACGTTCGCCAGATCCATAATCAGGAGCTGGAACATCGATGCCTGGGCCAATAAAATTCTTTTTGATTAACTCGGTTGTGTAGCGACGGGTGATGGTCTCTAGTTCTGCTACGGTATAATTTTTTGGATTAATGCAGATTCCTCCTTTTGCGCCACCGAAAGGTACATTAACAATAGCGCACTTGTAAGTCATTAGTGCTGCAAGAGCCATTACTTCGTCTTCGTTAACCATATCGCTGTAACGAATACCTCCCTTGGTAGGGCTCATGTGGTGCGAGTGTTCTACACGCCACGCGTCAATTACTTCAAATCCGTTTCCTCTACGAATGGGGAACTGAAAACGGTACACACTGTTACATGCTTTAATTTGCGCTAATAAACCTTCTGGGTGAGAGGTGAATTTAGCGGCACTGTCAAAGTTTTTACATACATCGCTGAAAAAACTCATTTCGTTTGCTGTACTAGCCATTTTTTTTGATTTTGGTTTTATGCTTTTACGGGTGCAAAATTGCAGTAAAATAAACCATTCTTGCAAAAATAATTTTGTTAGTGTATGGTAAACACTATAACGTTTCGGTTCAAAAAAATGTCTCTATAGCGTTTAAAATTAGATTTTGGTGTCAGATTTTTTTTCTAACAATTTCAAACGTTTGTCTAATGTGAAAAGGTAAAAAAGCAAACCTGCCAAAATAATCACGATACAGATCACTACAATGTAAATTTTTCCGTCGGAACGTAGTTGATCTGCCATCTCAATATCGCTATTTTGAGCTAACAAATTAAGTGAGGAGAATAGTAGAATAAGTATAGTTAACACTTTTTTCATTGCGATTATATTTTATTTATTAGGAAATGAGGCTGCCATGAGTTTTCTATAGTTTTTAGTATAGACTCATGGTGATCATCGTTATTAAAGTTGTTTATTTTCTAAAATTTTTGTTCTGAAACGAAGTGTATACACCCAATAGCCTATCAATATCCAGCCTAAACAAGCCGGATAAAATACCATTCGCATTCTGCTGTCCAAATCGTAACTATTGAAACCAGGATTACCGCCGTTACCAGGGTGTAGGGAATCTTGTAATCGAGGCAGTACAAAAAGCAATACCACCATCATTGGGAAGGCGAAAATATTATAGATAGCTGCAATTTTAGCTCTCTTCTGTTCTTCGTCTATCGCATTGCGCAATACAAAATAGGCGAAGTATAAAAGTAGCGAGATGGCTGCAAAGTTCTGCTTAGGGTCGAAACTCCAAAACTGGCCCCAAGTAAACTTGGCCCAGACAGCTCCGGTTACAATACCTAAAATACCAAAAATGACACCGGCATTTGCGCTTTCTACTGCTCTAATGTCGTCAGCTTCGCTTTGTGTGCCTAAAGACCTCACACTGTACCAAACTGAAATAGTGAAAAGCACTACCATAGCAAACCACATTGGTACGTGGAAATACAAGTTTCTGATTGTTTCGTTGAGGATAGCTAATCTTGGCACTTCTAATAGTAAACCAGCAATTGCGGTATAGATCACTAAAGCAGCGGCCAATATCTTCCACCAGGTTTTATGCATAAGTTTTTATCTAGTTGTTAGGGTGTAGGCGTCAGGTATGAGTATTGTCATTTGCGTCTAAATACGCAGGACTTATTACTTAATAACCTAAAACTTAATCTCGCCAAAGGTAAGGAAATAACAATAAAGCAACTGTCATTACGATTACATTTATCACGGCCAAAAGTCCAATTTCATCTAAACTTACAGATCTATCCAGACCATCCATGGCATTTTTAGCAAATTTGATCAATACAATCAATACAGGAATGATGATTGGGAAGCTCAAAATCGCCATTAACATACCTCCGTTGCCAGTTTTCGATGCTATTGCCGATACCATTGTGAAAATGGTTGAAAAACTTAAGCTACCTAATACTGCTGCAACGAAATACATTAATATGTCGGCTCCCTTTGGAAAATCGAACACTAAAGAATAGAATATTAATGCAATGATCGTCAATAAAATCATCAGCAAACTGTTATAGAGCGTTTTGGCAATAATTAAAGCCGCCGGACTTACTAATGTATATATATATAACTGTCTGCCTTTGCTTTCTTGAAGGAAGCTCTTTGCGATAGCATTGATAGAGGCAAATAGCATAATGATCCAGAAAAGTGCATTCCAAGTAATTTTGTCGATAATTTGGAACGACATATAGCATACAAATACGGTAGAAACGACATATAACAAAACACCATTTAACGCATATTTAGAACGCCATTCTAAAATAATTTCCTTTCTAATTAAATGTTTTACCTGTTGAGCTAGTTGCATTTGGGCAAAGATACAATGATTTACGATTTTAGATTTACGATTTTAGAATTTTGACGGACTTAACGTAAAAGATAGATTAATACGTTTTAGTATTGAAATCGTAATTCGTAAATCTAAAATCATCAATTTAATGATTGTGTCCAGCAAAAAAGCCTATTAGCGCAATGCCTATCCCTAACAATACCGCCAGCATTTTACGCTTGTTGATTTTATGATCAGCACTTGATTCGAAAAGGATGGTAGTAGATATATGTAGGAATATTCCAATTACGATGCCCATGATTTTGTTGAAATAAGCTTCAACGCCACCAAAAGTGCCATTGCTTAATCCTAAGCTTACCCAATAGCCTAAAGGTGCCATAATGGCGAATAAAATCAGGTAGAATATAATTGAACCTTTTTTAATGTGATTTTGGACTAAAATACTGGCTAAGGCAAAAGCTGCAGGGATGTGGTGTAAGGCAATACCGAAGATAAATTCATTATGATGATCTTTTGCTAAGGGCATACCTTCTAAAAAAGCATGTAAGCATAAGCTAACCATGATGCCGTAAGGAAAGGCGTGGCTGTGCCCATGTTTATGAATGTGGCCGTGTTCTACACCTTCAGAAAATTGCTCTAGAAAAATTTGCAGTAAAAAACCGATGAGGATATAGATTCCGATTTCATGACCATCCGTACCGCTGTAAGCATCGGGTATTAAGTGTAAAACTGTGATTGCGAAAAGATAAGCTCCACTAAATGATAAAATGAGTTTTAATAACTGCGATTTATCATTCTTAACTAAAAAGATGGCTAGTCCGCCTAAGAAAGCAGAGAAAAATAAAATCGAAAACTTCCAAATTTCCATTAGCTACTATATTTGTATTTAACCACCTTAGCTGTCCAAGAAATCACACACTTAATGTGCTTAGATTTTTTGGGTCGTTCCTATAATTGTTCGGTTTAAAAACTTTTTTTCTATGTATCTATAAATAAACGTAGTAAGCAGGCCTAGCGACGTGCC
The DNA here is from genome assembly GCA_029959615.1 of Flavobacteriaceae bacterium PS02338. GTDB lineage: Bacteria > Bacteroidota > Bacteroidia > Sphingobacteriales > Sphingobacteriaceae > Pedobacter. Next base: position 135,658 of record JASCOD010000006.1, read on the forward strand.
TAATAACATACCGCAAAATACATCAATTGGATAGTGTACACCGACGTAAATTTGAGCAAAGCTAATTGATGCTGCCCAAAGAATTCCGATAGGTAAAATGGCTTTCCATTTACGGTAGAAAACACCAATTAGAAATACAGCAATACCAAAATGATTAGTTGCATGTGATGAAGGAAAACTTTTGCCACTGCCACAGGGTACACGATGGATAATTTGGTCGGCCAAACTTATTTCGTTACAAGGCCTTACTCTAGCTACACTGGGTTTAATTATTCTTGAAGAAATTAAATCGCCTAGTGCAAACGTAACTAATACACCACCTATAATATATAAACCTGCTTTTTTATATTGTTTGATGCAGAAGATTATAATGAAAAGATACAGCGGCGCCCAAAAGAACCGGTTACGTAATAAAGGCATAATCCAATCGAAAAAACCATTGCTTAATTCGCGATGTATTTTTAAGAATAGTTCTGTGTCTAATTGTAAAAGCTCTTGCATCATACTTTTTTACAAACTAGAATTAGGCGGTCTGATTTCAATTCATCAAATTCTTCCAAATGGTAGCCGCCAAATTTTTCGATGATCTGTAGACCGCTTTTTTCGAGCATGGTTTCAAAATCACTTAGCGAAAAAGCCTGTACTCGTTCTTCGAAAGCATAATCTTTTAATCGATGCTCAAAGTTGATATGTTTGATGATTTTTCCTTCTGATACAAATTTGGAAAGATGAAATTCTATCCCATCTATTGTTTTGATTTCTTGATGGGTTAAATTTTTGAGTATTTTTTGCGTATTGAAATAATCAATTACAAAAGTTCCGTCGTCCTTTAGGCTTTTTCTGAATGCCTTTAACGCATTTACATGGTCTTTCTCCGTTTCGAAATAGCCGAAGCTAGTGAAGAGATTTAATGCAATGTCAAAATAGTTGATGTACGATAGCTTACGCATATCATGTACATAAAAATGCAGATTCTTTTGCTCGAACTGTTGAGCGAATTTGATGCTCTGTTCTGAAAGATCGATACCAGTAACATCGTAGCCCTTTTTGTTAAGATAAATGGAATGTCTGCCTCTTCCACAGGCAATATCTACGATCTTGCTGTCCGCTTTCGGCTTAAGGTGAGCAAGTAGATTGTCAATTAGTAACTCTGCCTCTTCATCATTTCGGTTGCCATAAAGAATATGATAGTATGGCGAATTGAACCAATATTGAAACCACTTACGTTGCATTTTTACTAGATTTTAAGTCGACAAATATAATGTTTATGCAATAATGTTGCATATAAAAGTTTGGTGCTATCAGGATTTTGAATAGCTAAAATTAGTGTTATTACCTGTAAAATACCAATAAATCAACTACCTAACTCATAGGTTTACTTGAAGTTTAAATTTCAAAATCATGATAATTACCATAAAGTTAAAGCATTTATTTTTCTTAATTTTGGGCAAAAAATAAACGACTTGACTTTAATTAAATCTATCTCAGGAATTAGGGGTACCATAGGCGGCAAGGCTGGCGATGGTTTAACTCCCATTGATATTGTAAAATTTACGGCGGCTTTTGGTTCGTGGGTAATCAGCAAAGCTGATCATAAAAGAATTGTATTGGGCCGTGATGCTCGTATTTCGGGCGAAATGGTAAATAATCTGGTGATAGGTACTTTACAAGGTTTGGGAATAGAGGTGATAGATCTTGGCTTATCTACCACGCCAACTGTTGAAATTGCAGTGCCTCTAGAAAAGGCAGCGGGCGGAATTATTCTAACTGCTAGTCACAACCCAAAACAATGGAATGCGTTGAAATTGCTAAATGCAAAAGGCGAATTTATCAGTGATACCGACGGTAAGGAGGTTTTGGAAATAGCTGAGAACTCAGATTTCAGTTTTGCTGAGGTGGATGAACTTGGGCAGGTTAGAAAAGATGGTACATATATCCAAAAGCACATTGATGCGATTTTAGCATTGCCATTAGTAGATGTTGAAGCTATCAAGAAAGCTAACTTCAAGGTAGCTATCGATTGTGTGAATTCTACTGGAGGTATCTTTCTTCCACCGTTGTTAAAAGCATTGGGCGTTGATACCGTTTACGAACTTTATTGTGAGCCAAATGGCCAGTTTCCTCACAATCCTGAGCCATTGCCAGAAAACTTAACAGAAATTGCTAAGGTAGTGCAGCAGAAAAATGCTGATTTAGGTATCGTGGTAGATCCAGATGTAGATAGACTTTGTTTTGTAAATGAAGATGGTTCTATGTTTGGCGAAGAATATACGTTGGTTGCAGTTGCAGATTATGTTTTGAAGTATACGCCAGGAAACACTGTTTCTAACCTTTCGTCTACGAGAGCATTAAGAGATGTGACGGAAAAAGCAGGAATGCAATACAATGCTGCTGCGGTAGGAGAGGTAAATGTTGTGAACCAAATGAAGGCTACCAACGCTATCATTGGTGGAGAAGGTAACGGTGGTATCATCTATCCAGAGTCGCACTATGGTAGAGATGCCTTAGTAGGGATTGCATTGTTCTTATCGCATTTAGCTAAATTTGGTAAGCCTATTTCAGTATTAAGAGCAAGTTATCCATCTTATCATATCTCGAAAAATAAAATTACGCTAACCCCGGATATGGACATCGATGCCTTGTTAAAAAAGGTGGAAGAGAAATATCAAAAACAGCCATATAGTACGATAGATGGCTTGAAAATTGAGTTTGATAAAGAATGGGTACATTTACGTAGGTCTAATACCGAACCTATTATCCGTATCTATAGTGAAGCAGAAAATGAAACTACAGCCGAAAATTTAGCTCAGAAAATCATCTCTGATATTAAGGAGATATTGCAGATAAATTAGGAATTAGGGGTCAGGTATCAGTAGTCAGGATATAGTTTAACTATCACTGATACCTAACCCCTGACACCTGACCACTGAATAAAAACTAACACACTTATAAAAATGAAACGAGTTTATTTAGACAATGCCGCTACCACGCCGCTCGATCCGGTTGTAGTTGCAGAAATGACCAACGTAATGACCAACTACTTTGGAAATCCATCTGCAATACATGCTTTGGGACGTGAGGTAAGAACTTTGGTAGAGAAAGCACGGAAAACTGTGGCAACCCTACTTAATGCGTCGCCTTCCGAAATTTTCTTTACTTCTGGTGGTACGGAGGCCGATAATACCGCTATACGTTGTGGTATTGCTGCATATGGTATAAAACATGCCATTACCTCTAAAATTGAGCACCATGCGGTAGAACATACTTTAAATATGCTGCTTAAAGATGGCGTTATCGATAAATTGAGTTTTGTTAATATAGATGAAAAGGGAAATGTTGATTATGCGCATTTAGAAGAATTGTTGCAGAATAACGATCGTACTTTTGTTTCTTTAATGCATGCAAACAATGAGTTGGGCACTTTAACGGATATGACAAAAGTGGGGGATTTGTGCGAAAAGTATAATGCTATTTATCACGCTGATACTGTACAAACGATGGGGCATTACACACATGATGTACGTCAGTTAAAAGCACATTTTATTGTTTGTGCGGCACACAAGTTACACGGGCCAAAAGGCGTAGGTTTCTTGTACGTTAATAATAGCATAAAAATTCCACCAATGATTTATGGAGGTGCACAAGAACGTAATATGCGTGGAGGTACTGAAAACGTGTACGGCATTGTTGGTTTGGCAAAAGCTTTAGAAATCGCTTATACAGAAATGGGAGAGCATCAGCAACATGTACAAGCCTTAAAAGATTACATGAAAGAGCAGCTGCTGGCCGAAGTTCCAGATATCGCTTTTAATGGTGAAACTGATGCAGATAAAAGTTTGTATACTGTTTTGAACGTTTCTTTTCCGGAAATGGATATGGCTGATATGCTGTTATTCAATTTAGATATCAACGGTATTTGTGCTTCCGGCGGTAGTGCCTGTTCGTCTGGTTCTAACATAGGATCGCATGTGTTAAACGGCATCAAAGCAGATCCAAATCGTCCTGCAGTACGTTTCTCTTTTAGTAAATATACGACTAAAGAAGAGATAGATTATACATTAGAAAAGATTAAAATGGTAGTTAAGCAGAATGCTTTAGCTTAATCGTTAAACATCTAATATAGAAATAGAGCAATCAGTTAGGTTGCTCTATTTTTTTGTCCCTAACATAAGCCTCATAGGTTTTCTCTAAACTCGCCCTAGATATTTTAGAGAAAAATCATCCAATCGATTATTTGTCGCCAAAACATTAACTAAACTTGCGTTTTTTTATTAGTATTGTATTTACAACCTATGTTGTTTATCAATATAGAAACAATCAACCTTTTATAAACCTTTCGAACCTTTAATTATGCATGTAAACAGCACAACTGAGGAAAAGGAAATCGTAACGCGTCAAAAATCTAAATTGGGTGTACGATTATTCTTCATATACTTAATCTGCTATGCAGGTTTCGTTATCCTTGGTGTATTTAAGTATGAACTATTAGCTACAACAGTGTTTTCGGGATTAAATTTGGCCGTAGTTTACGGCATAGGTTTAATTGTATTTGCCGTTATTATGGGCATTATATACAATTATTATTGCACTAAATATGAAGATGAGGCCGAAAAGGCGGATGAGTTAATTAAGGAGGATAAAAAATGATATATGATATTTCAATTACTGCATTAATTTTCTTTTTCATTTTTGTTGGACTGGTACTCGGACTGTCGTTTTATTTTGGACGCAAGAAAAGTGATTCTTCTTCATATTATGCTGCTGGAGGACAAATTCACTGGGCTGTTAATGGCATAGCCTTCGCTGGCGACTATTTGTCAGCAGCGTCATTTCTTGGTATTTGTGGTATGATTGCCATTGCTGGCTTTGATGGCTTTTTATATGCCATTGGATTTTTGGCAGGTTGGATTGTAGCATTGTTTTTAATTGCCGAACCATTTAAACGATTAGGAAAATATACATTTACGGATGCTTTAAACGCTAAATTTAACTCCAGAGCAATTACATTATCTGCTTCGATTAGTACATTAATTATTTCTGTGTTCTACCTTATCCCGCAAATGGTAGGGGCGGGTGATTTAGTAATGCCTTTATTGGGATTACCTCATTGGGCAGGTGTAATTTTGGTTGGTGCAATTGTAATTGCCATTGTGGCTAGTGCAGGTATGGCCTCAACCACTTATGTGCAATTTTTAAAAGGTGGTTTGCTAATAATTTTATCTGTAATATTAACAGGCTATATTCTTAAGAACGGACTGTCATTATCTCCAAGTACAAAAGATAATACCTACCATAAATTTATAACATTAACACCGCAAGTAGAAGGCGATAAAGTTACTGCTGTAGCAGGCTGGGACGTGATAAGTCAACAAACTGTTGGGGAGAAAACATTTGTGAAATTAAGCCAAAGCGGTGTAGAGCGATGGTTCTATTTAACCAATAATGATGGGAAACAAAGTCTTAAAGAGACCCTAACTATTGTTCAAAAAGTGAATGGCGAAAAATTATATAATGGAGAAACCAAAGATAAAAGGAAGTTTTACCAAGTTGGTCATTTAAGCAAAATCATAGTTAATGGTAAAGAAGTTGATAGAACGGGTGCAGTTGGACCATTTGAATTTCTATCTACCATTAATACAAGTGATGTAGTTCGTTTTTTACAAACAAAAATAACAGACGGTACCGATCTAGTTTCTGTTTACTATCCCGAAGTTACTTCTGGAGCTAAATTTATGTTACCAGGTTTGAAATATAAAATTGGTAGCGATGCAAGTTTATGGAGCAAGCTAGATTTTGTGTCACTGATGTTGGCCTTATTTTTAGGGACGGCTGCCTTGCCACATATTCTTATTCGTTATTATACGGTAAAAACACCTCGTGATGCACGAAAATCAACTATTTTGGCTATTGCGGCTATTGGGGGCTTCTACATCCTTACTTTGTTCATAGGTCTTGGGGCAGGTGTAAATGGAGTGATGGATGTTGAATCTAGCAATATGGCTGCTCCATTATTAGCGAAAGCTTTTGGTGCGGTATTGTTTTCGGTGATTTCGGCTGTAGCTTTTGCTACCGTATTAGGTACAGTCGCCGGACTAATTGTAGCTTCTTCTGGTGCCATTGCGCATGATTTTATCGACATCTACTTGAAGAAAAATTTAAACGACGATAATAAAGTTAAAGTAGGTAAAATAGCAGCTGTAGTAGTTGGTATATTCGCTATCTTACTGGGAATGGCATTTAAGGGGATCAACGTTTCCTTTTTGGTTGGTTGGGCTTTCGCAATTGCAGCATCGGCTAATTTACCTGCTATCCTATTTTTGTTATTCTGGAAAAGAACTTCTTCTACTGGTATTTCAGCTTCAATTGTGGTAGGTATAGTTGCATCCTTAGCTATTATTTTAACTTCCCCAACCATGTGGGATAAATATGGTTTAGGTGCTGAAAATTCGATGCATCAAATGGAAAATCCGGCTTTGATCTCTTTTCCTTTAGCAGTGTTAACTGTTTATGTGTGTTCGATACTTTATCCTAAAAAGGAAGTTAAAGTAGAGTTAACTAGGTAAAGCTTTAAAAGCTGATGCTGAAATAAATTCAGCATGACGGTCTGTTAATTTAACGTCACCCTGAATTCATTTCAGGGTCTGTGGGGTTTTATGTAAGCATTCTTATAACAAAAAGCCAGTGTTCTTTAACGCTGGCTTTTTGTTTTTATTGATTAACCCACTTCGGGTTGCTTTTCAAAACTTTTGCATGAATAGCGCAAGAAGCATCATGTGCGCCATGTAAATAACCAATACTCATCAAAAACTCACCAACAATTTCTCCGCCAGTAAATTTGAAAGTCTTTTTGAAAAGTTTTACCCATTCTGCCTTCGTTTTGGGATGATGATGCTCTAGCCATTTTTCGAAACTGCCAAATTCTTGCTGCAATTTCAAGATAGTTTTTGCATTCTCAATAGCGGCGTTTACCTTTAATTTGTTTCGAATAATTCCAGCGTCTTGTAATAAACGTTCTCTATCTGTTTCTGTAAAATTAGCTACCTTATTGATGTCGAAATTAGCATAGGCCTTTCTAAAACCTTCCTCTTTCTTTAAGATCGTTTCCCAACTTAAACCTGCTTGGTTAATTTCTAAGATTAACCTGCCAAAAAGCTCATTGTCATCATGAATGGGAAAACCGTAATGGTTATCGTGATAGTTTTTATGCAAAGCCCTACGCTCTTCGGGCTGCATATTTGGTATGTAACTACAATAGCTCATGAGATTTAAATCTTTAATTGAATTACAAATGTATCAAAGCTACTGACAACCCTATGGCAGTCTGATAAAATTATTTAAGTAACTCTTTCATCTCTTTCCAATGGTCAACCTTTACTTTTTCTGTTGGTTGTTGTGCTGCTTTGAGCATCGATTTTGCAATTTCTTGTGCGGTAATGCCTCTATATTTGTTTAATTTTCCTACCAATAAAAGATTGACCACCGAGAATAGGTTAATGAAGACTTTTTCTAAAGGCCTGCTTTCTTCTCTGCTGCCCATAATCATTGATGGACGGAAGATGTGAGTATGTTCAAAATCAACAGCAATGACATCTCTTTCCGTCTCACCTTTGGTTCTTATATAGAAGATGGAAGAGGTGGCATTTGCACCGACAGCACTTACTAATGAGACCATTTTCGCACCATTTGCTTTAGTCAACTGTGCCGCAAGTACTGGATAATCATGATCTATTTGATAGTATTCAGTCTCATTTGGAGTTTTCTTTTTAGTTGTTCCCAAGGCAATAAATACATCATCTGCAACTAAATACTCTTTGTTTTGAGGCAAGCTATGATAATCTGCAAGTACCATTTTCAGTTTTGGATGCTGGATGTTTAATGGTTTACGTACTACGATTGTTACTTCGTTATAAATGTCGCTTTGTAATAAGTCATTTAATAAATAGCCGCCAACAAATCCACTGGCACCAAAAAGGATAGCTTTCTTCATTTCTTTAAATTGATGTATGATGTTACAAACAAACTTTAACGTCGGATGTTAGATAAACGTACCAAAACTTAAATATCATGGAACTATTCCGCTTTTATGGGGACAGTTTCATCAATTTTAAATCTATAAAACATAAAAAGATGGAAAATAAAGATAAGAAAGAAAAGGAAGTTAGGAACGACCTGATCGATATTGATGATAAAAAGCCCACGAGGACTGAGGAAAACATAGAATCAACTTCTTCTTCGACCATTACTACCAATTTTACGAAAAAGCCACCCCGTAAGCATGAACCATTTGGCGATGGTCATGAACCAGGAACAACTCCAGGTACCGGGTTTTAATCGAAAATATTTGTTTAAATTTAAACCACGGCAATATAGTCGTGGTTTTTTTATTACGTATTTAATGGAACGTAGACAGTTTATCCAGCAATCTGCATTGGCTTTGGCCATTCTCTCTATTTATAAATCAAATGCTTTTGCCAATGGCACTCAGCAGGCTTATCAGTTTAAACCACTCAGAAATAATATAGGTGTTTTTACCGAGCAGGGTGGTACTATAGCCTGGTTAAATAGTAGCGAAGGTTTTGCTGTGGTAGATTCGCAGTTTCCTAATCCGGCAGCTCATGTAATAGATGAATTAAAGAAACTAGGAGGTAATCCGTTCAAATATTTACTAAATACACACCATCATGGAGATCATACTGGTGGAAATATTGCCTTTAAAGGATTGGTGGAGCACGTAGTAGCACATGAAAATTCCCTTAAAAATCAGAAGTCTACGGCAGAGAAAGCAAATAGTCTAGATAAACAGTTGCTCCCTGATCTAAGTTTCGGCAACAAGGGTTGGAAAACAAAATTAGGTGGAGAGAAAATTACGGCTCATTATTTTGGCGCAGCTCATACCAATGGCGATAGTGTCTATCACTTCGAAAATGCAAATATTGCTCACGTTGGAGATTTGGTTTTTAACCGTCGTTATCCTTTTATAGATACTGCAAATGGAGCAAATATTAGAAGTTGGATCAATGTATTAGACCAGATTTCAAATAAGTTTGATAACAATACCTTGTTTGTTTTTGGACATGCTCGCGACCCAGAAAAGATTACAGGTAATAAGGCTGATATTGCTGCATTTAAAAATTACTTACAATCGTTATTAGATTTTGTAAGCAAGGAAGTCAAAGCCGGGAAAACCAAAGAAGATCTATTAAAAGCAACTCAAATTCCGGGTGCTCCAGAGTGGCAAGGTGATGGTATTGCTAGAAGCTTGACTGCTGCTTATGCAGAAATCACGTCGAAATAATTAGTTCTTTTTGCCCAATTCTACCGCTTTTACTTCATTTCTTCGATCTTTTTCTAAATCGAAATTTTGAAAGGCCTCAGTTGGTGGCGGTTGTATTGAGAAACCATCTAGTTCATCTATTTCGATAGTGATGTCGTTCATTGTTAGGTCAATAATGTGCCCTCCTTTGCTTTTGTCATCAGATAAAAAATGAAAATGATAACCGCTGATATTAGCACCTTCCATGTAACTTGGCAGGCGATAGCCAATTAAATCACCTTCGAGATTTTCGAAATTGAAAAACTGCTGAAGAGACAGTAATTGTGCCATAGGTTGATAAGGTTTTTGAGTGATTTTTGGAAATGCTCTAGTTTTTACAGTGATGAATTTCGCTCGTATATGTATGGCATAGATTCCATTTTTCTTAGTTAGAACGCTATCTAATAGGCGGAATAGTTGATCTTTCGTAAGAGTTCCTGCTTTTTTGATGCTTTTATCACTTTTGAAGTTATTGATGATTACGAATGGAGTTTGCTCTATATCTTTAACCTCACTAGTTTTTCCTGAAGATTGTGTTTGGTAGAATTTATTATCGAAAATTACGATTTCTCCATCTAGTTTGTCGGGAGCTCCTAAGCCAAAATTTCCATAAGGCTTGATCTCTCCGTAAGCGATATGTGCATCATATAATCCTCCAATAAAAGCGCTCGCATGTCCAAAAGTATAAAGGTGGTTAGGCTTAATAGTCTGTGCAAATAAACTGTTTGTTAAAAAATAAATGATGGTAAATAAAGCAGAATGAGAAATTTTTAAGAAGTTCATTTTTGGTTAGAGGATAATTTTATATCTAAGATAATTTAAATATTTAATGATCAGCTTAATAACTTCGTTAAAATTGTTCGTAATTTATAAACGTTCTATATTTCAAATATTTCTTTTAGAGGCGTATATGGTCTTAGTACTTAAATTGTTAAGACCTATATTTGTTTAGTCCTAAATCCCCTAACTCATGGATGATTTTATAGCCGCCCGTTCACAGATGGCCCTTTCTTTGGGCTTCCACATTATTTACGCTTGTATTGGTATGGTGATGCCATTTTTTATGGCTGTTTCGCATTACAAGTGGTTAAAGACTAGGAATGAAGTTTATAAGCACATTACCAAAGCTTGGAGTAAAGGTGTTGCTATTTTCTTTGCTACAGGTGCAGTTTCTGGTACTATGCTTTCATTCGAGTTAGGTTTGCTTTGGCCCAAGTTTATGGAGCATGCGGGGCCGATTTTTGGCATGCCTTTTTCGTTGGAAGGAACGGCTTTTTTTATTGAGGCCATTGCCTTAGGATTTTTCCTTTACGGATGGGAAAAGCTCGATAAGTGGTTCCATTGGTTTACGGGAGTGGTAGTTGGTGTAAGTGGTTTAGCTTCTGGGATTTTAGTAGTTGCAGCAAATGCTTGGATGAACAGTCCAGCTGGTTTTGATTATGTAGACGGACAATACACCAATATAGATCCAATTAAAGCTATGTTTAACGATGCTTGGTTTACACAAGCTTTACATATGTGCTTAGCAGCTTTTACGGCTACTGGTTTTGCTGTTGCGGGCGTTCATGCCTTAATGTTATTGAAAAAACAGCACAACGATTTTCACTACAAGTCGTTCAAAATAGCAGCGACTTTTGCCACAATTTGTGCTTTATTACAACCTATTAGTGGTGATTTTTCGGCAAAAGATGTAGCTAAAAGACAACCTGCGAAGCTTGCAGCAATGGAAGCGTTGTACGAAACTGAAAAACCTGCTCCGCTGTTGATTGGAGGAATTGTGGATGAGGAAAATAAAACGGTAAGTAAGTATATCGAAATTCCTGGCGCACTGAGTTTTCTGGCGCATGGTGATTTTAAAGCTGAGGTTAAGGGATTGGATCAAATTCCAGAAGATGAACATCCGCCAGTGGCGATTACACATTACGCTTTTCAGATAATGGTGGGTTTAGGTACGTTGATGCTGATGATCTCACTGCTTTATTTCTTCATTTTATGGAGAAAAAAGACCATACTAACTAGCAAATGGTTATTGAAACTTTTTGTTTTTGCTATACCTCTAGGTTATATCGCTTTGGAAGCAGGTTGGGTGGTTACAGAGGTTGGTAGACAGCCCTGGATCATCAATGGAGTTATGCGAACCATTGACGCAGTAACACCAATGCCGGGCATTGCTTGGTCGTTCTATCTGTTTTCGGCTATTTATTTCTCTTTGAGCTTAATCGTAATATTTCTGCTCTATCGACAAATTAAAATGGTTCCTGTCCTTTATAAATCATCTAATATCGATCAACAATGGAACAAGTAGTGATTGCTTTTTTATGTTTAGCTATTCTGCTCTATTTCTTGTTGGGTGGGGCAGATTTTGGCGCTGGAATTATCGAACTGTTTACCTCAACTAAAAATAGAAGCCGAACTCGTAAAACGATGTACCACGCTATTGGTCCAGTTTGGGAGGCCAATCATATGTGGCTAATTATTGCCATTGTAATTTTGTTTGTGGCTTTTCCTCGTATTTATACCACAATGTCTGTGCATTTACATATCCCACTGGCCATTATGCTGATTGGTATCATCGCTCGAGGAACAGCTTTTGTTTTTAGACATTACGATGCTGTTAAGGATGATATGCAATGGTTATATAATCGGATTTTTAGGTATTCGAGCTTTTTGACTGCTCTGTTTTTAGGAATTATTGCTGGAAGCGTATTGTCTGGTCAAATAGATGTAAATGCTACAAATTTTAAAGATGCCTATATTTTCAGTTGGTTCAATTGGTTCTCTATTTCCGTTGGATTATTTACTACCGCCTTGTGTGGTTTTTTGGCTGCCATTTATTTAATTGGAGAATGTAAAACCGAGGAAGATAAAAAACGATTCATTAAAAAAGCTGAATATATGAACGTAGCTGCGGTAATTTTTGGCGCAATGGTGTTTTTTAGTGCATCTGTAGAAGATGTTCCATTGATGAACTGGGTAGTTTACAATAAAGTTGGGTTAATAGCCGTGATTTTGGCTAGTTTATCATTGGTATTGCTATGGTATTTACTACTGAAAGGAAATACGAAGATTTTAAGAGTGTTGGCTGGCTTTCAAGTAACAATGATTTTGGTGGCCATCAGCTATGCGCATTTCCCTAATTTTATTCGTTTAAAAGGAGGGGAAGTAATTTCGCTTTATGAAACAATCGCACCAGAAAAAACAGTTCAAAGTTTGGGGTGGGCCTTGGTATTGGGAAGCTTTTTGATTTTACCTTTCTTGGGGTATTTGTTTTATAAGTTCCAACAGAAGGAAGAATAGAAGATATTTTACCATCTAAGACACTTTAGAAAACCTAAGTTTTATTAAAGATTAAATTATGTGCCTTTCATCATGCACTGTTTAGGTTTAAGCGGTAACGTTATGATAATAAAAACCACCTAAGAAATCTAAAATGAACTAAGATGTCTTAGGTGGTTAAAAGTGTAGCTTCTTTGTTAAGCTTCAGAATAAAAGGAGTAATATACTAGTCTACACCTCCTTTACGGTTTGACTTTCTTTGCTCAGGCCAAACTGCTTTTTTACCAGTGCGTTCGTTAATAGGTAGATCACCTTTTTCTGTAGTGAATTTTTCTGGATCTTCACAAGCCATATAAACCAAGATCGCAGCTAAAACAGCATTACTTCTAATTTCGTCAAAAACTATTTTATCATAGCTATCACGATTGGTATGCCAAGTATAAGTGCCATAATCCCAACTTAAAGAACCTAAGCTAAAACCTGGAGACCCTGCAGCAACAAAGGAAGCAAAATCAGAACCGCCCGCACCAGGAACACCTGGAAATGAAGTTTTGATTTGATTCTTAATCGTATCTGGTACTTTAGCCAACCAACGGTTAATGAATTTTTCTGACTGGGCAAATCCTTGTCCACCTAAATTAACCACTCTACCTGTTCCATTATCTTGATTGAATAAGGCTTGAAGGTTTTTAACTACTTCAGGATGATCTTCCACAAATGCCTTAGAGCCATTTAAACCTTGCTCTTCGCTTCCCCAATGACCAACTAAGATGGTACGTTTAGGGTTTGGATAAAACTTCTTTAAGATACGCATGGTTTCCATCATCAAGATCGTACCAGAACCGTTATCGGTTGCGCCACTAGCAGCATCCCAAGAATCTAAGTGAGCTGATAACATCACATATTCATTTGGCTTTTGTTTGCTTTTTAGTTCGGCAACAGTATTGTAAGTTGGAACCAAACCTAATTCTTTAGATTCTGAAGTAACGTTCAGCATAGGTTTAGAACCGAATTTCGCTAATCGGTAAACCAAACCGTAGTCTTCTACAGATAAATTTACTGTAGGTATTTTCTTGGTGTTGGCACCAAAAACTTTGTCAACTCCAAAACCCTGCGACCAATTATTGATTATTACTGCTGCGGCACCTGCATTTTCCAAGGCTAGGGCTAGTTCTTTAGCTTTTAAACCTGTTTTAGCTAGGTTTCTAGAGAATTTCCTTAAGTCTTCTGCTTTGTCTTTCTTGTATTTTTCGAATAAATCTTTAGTTGCAAATTCTTCCCAGTTTTTCTCTGGTCGGCCAGAAATCTGGTTATGCGATACCAGTACCAATTTACCTTTAACGTTAGGCAGCCATTTTTGGAAAGCAATAGAGTCGGTAATGTCTTCTGGTAAAATGATGGCTTCCGCTTTAATTGATTTGCCATTGGTTGATGGACTCCAGGCCAGTTGTATAGCTTCTAAAGTCCTTAAACGCGGACTAACTAGATCTACGTGAGTAACACCGCGTTCCCAACCACGCCATTGACCCCATTGCTCGTTCTTCGCATTAATGCCCCAGTCTGCATATTTTTTAACTACCCAGTCGTTGGCTTGTTTCATTTGTGGAGTACCTACCAAACGTGGTCCAACAACATCTAATAATTCGTGGGCTAGCTTTTCTAACTGAGAGTTTTCGTTAGCTTCTTTAATGAAATTGTCTATCACTTTGTCTTGTGCAAAAACAAACGACGAAGTGAATAGCAATAAGCTTGGCAAAAGTAATTTTCTATTCATTTTAGGTTATTTCTTTAATAGACTTCTAAAGTAATTAATAAGTCCGTCGGTAACCCTTTTTAATAGAAATGTTGCAAAGTTTAAAATGGGAGATTTGAGTAAGATAGCTTATTTATTCTCTCTGGAGTTTCGTTTAATGGCTCGAAAATAAAGTTAGTATTTCACCTAAAGCATTTTCTGAATGCATTAATATCCCATTATCAAGGGATTCTTTTGCAGCAACAGCAGCTCTTGAACGCATATTTGTTTCATAATCTGAAATGGCCTCTTGTAAACTAGGATATTGGTTAGATGTTAAGCACTCGCTTAATTCCAAAGCATCAAGCATGGCCATATTCACACCCTCACCCGCAAATGGAGGCATTACATGGGCTGCATCGCCAATGATAGTTAAATTAGGTAAAGCTTTCCAATATTGATCTAAAGGCATACAATAGATTGGTCGCGGAATAAATGGTAAATTCGCATTTTCAAATAATTCATCCCAGATTTTGCTCCATTCGGGATAAGTTGCTCTAAACCAATCCAACATTTGTAATTTGTCATTATAGTTTAGTCCATTGTTGGTAGCCCAATTTTCATCTGCTTTAAAACTAGCATAAAAGCCAATTTCTCCATTCGCTTTTTGACCCATAAGGATGTCTTTTTGGTTGCCAAAAGCCATGATTTTTCCACCTTTTAATAGGTTTTCGATGTTAGGAGCTGTTTTTTCAGCATTATAGATGTTGCCTTCTAGCATGGTTATGCCGGAATAAAAAGGTTTAATATTTGTAATATATGGGCGAATTTTTGAGTTAGCGCCATCAGAAGCAACAACAATATCCGCATAAACAGAGGGGCTATTTTTGAAATGCAGTAACCAGCCTTCATTTTCTTTTTCCATCGAAGTGAAATGGCTGTTCCATATTACTGTTGTGGATTTTAGCGATTCCAAAAGAATTTTTCTTAATGCACCGCGATCTATTTCGGGGCGAAAATGTTGATTTTCGAAATCCTCCTCAATTTTCTCATCATGATCACTGAAAAATACTTCTGCCTGTTCGTTCATGATGAGTTTTTTATCAGCTCCGGGCATAAAGTTGGCTTTGAATTTCTCCAATAAGTTTGCTTTACGAAGTGCCGCTAAACCAGATTCGTCATGTAAATCGAGGGGTGAGCCTTGTACTCTTGCATTTTTGTCTATATCTCTTTCATAAACTTTTACATTTGCGCCTTTAAGCTCTAAAAGCTTGGCCAATGTTAGTCCGCCTGGACCGCCGCCAACTATGGCAATTGATTTATCCGTTAACAACATAATTTTAATTTATGCTGCAAAATTATTTCTTGTCGTAGACTAAAAATTGTAAAAAACGGTCGTTTTCATTTTTGAAGAGTTCTTTAGGGGAAACACCGGAAAGTTTTTTGATTTCTTTGATGAAATGAGATTGGTCAGTGAAATTAAGTTGAGGAAAGAGCTGTCCTTCTTTAATGTGTGGGAGCGAGGCCTGAAAACGAAGAATACTACAATAAGCTTTTAATGAAATGCCTAATTGTTGATTGAAATATCGATTAATTTGACGTTCGCTCCAATGTACTTCTTCAGAGAGTTCTTTAATGCTCATCTCGCCGTTTGTCGAGAAAATTAGCTCGAACAGCTTCTTTTTGCGCTCGTCTATTTCTTTCGGTAAAATTGATTTTATTTTTTGAGCTGCTTTTTTACAAAACTTGTCGAAATCTTCAAGGTCATCGATACTAAAATCCCAGAAATCATTGGCTAGTATCTTCCCGCTATTTAATATGTCAGCAATCGAATGTTGTAAAATATACTCTATGGCAAGTGGATTAAAGCTGATAGCGAAAAATGCAGATATGTTCAGCTTGGGCATTGATTTGGATTTAGTTTCTAAACCCATCAACGTTACCTGAAATTGGTTGTCTGTCGTTTTGGAGAAAAGTAGGTCTATTCTCCCATTTGGGATAATTACACCATCGCTGTTATTCGAGAGATTTTGGAGCGATGAAAATCTGTCTACAAAATCTACAAGCTCTTGCGCAGGTTTAATGAAATTGTATGCGAGGCTGGTATTCATTTGAAGCAAACTAATTTAAAAGCTGCTTTTCTGTACTTTATCGTGGTAAGGAAGGTATTCTGGCAAAGCTGCAGAACCGTACCAGTTAAAAATTTCAGCATCTAGTAGCTTAGCATTTACAGCAGGATCTGTAGCGAGCCAAGCCTTGGCTTCTTCCAGTGATTTGGTGTTAAGGATAAAAATGCCACGATATTGCTTGTCGTTTTTGGCAAATGGTCCAGCAACTACGAGTCTGTTTTCTTTGGCTAATTTCTCGATATTGGCCATGTGTCCTTTGAAAAGGCTATCTGTTTGTGTTTTGGTTGAAGTGGTATTGCTTCCAGTTTTAAGGATAACCAATACATACATTTTCATGCCGTAATTGTCTGCACCTAGCTTTTTGGCTAGTGCTTCATCGTATTTTGATTTTTCTTGTGCTTGAGATAGAAAACTAATGAAAGCTAGGGATAGAGTGATGAGTATTATTTTCATTTTCTAATAATTAGTTTGTGTAAGTTAAGTTAGAGAATGTTTTCGAGCTTTTTACTGTTAATACGTCATCTTCGGACAAGGTGCTACCGCGAGATTTAGGATTCCCCAACAAAAAAAAGCATAACAGGCTTTTCAAAAAGAATTTAACTAATATAGTCTCTGTCTTCTTCGCTCAAAGTGCTTTTAGGTTTTTCTTCATTAGCATCTCTTTCGATTTCGTCATTATAGCTACTGTAGGTTTTTCGTGGTCTTCCGGCCAAAAATCCTAAGATGAAGCCAATCAAAATACAAATACCGATAACCGCTAATTTAGATACGGGCACATCGTCTATAAAAATGAAGTTAAAGTCTACGGCTTCTTTATTGTCCATTAAAAAAATGGTTAACAGAACGGTTACTACGACGATAAATATGGTTTTTCCTTTCATTTATTCCTTTTTTAGTCCCCTAGGTGGGGTGGGGTTAAAAATAATAGTTGAATAACAGCTCGAATATAGGGTTTTGATTGTAGATTTTGTTAACGAAGATTAAACGTGCCCCTACATCTGCAACAGGTTGGTAGCGCAGCAAGTTCATGTCGCTTCTGAGTTCCAATCCAAAAGTTTTAGGCTGAGTTAAATTGGTTTCATGACCGATGTTTTCGTAATGGCTAAAAAAGCTTGCCCTTACATTTCGTACATAGGCAAATGGGCCAATTTCTAGATCCGGAAATAAAAATGGAAAGCGATAATTAAACAGAAGTGTGTTTTTAAGTAAGCTTTTAGCCGCAATTTGATTGTAGCCATAAACGATCGGGATGTCATTCACTGTTTTAAAAGTTCCTTCATTTTGTTGGTAATTAAAGCTGGCCAACAGTGTATGATTTTTAGCTAGACCAGGGAAATAGAAATAACTTTCGAAAGCGAAAAGTTTACCGGTTAAGTTTTTATCGAAAGGTAGGTTTTGATATTTGAATTCTACTGCCTGTGCCCATTTTGGAGCAATATCTCGCTCTGCATTTCTGATTTTGTGGGTAAAACCGAAGCGATAGCTCATTGGGAATTCTATCGTATTTACAGGTCTTGAAGCATCAATAGCATTGAAATGCCGATTGACATGGTAGGTTCCTACCTCGCCAACAAAACTAAAATTATGGTTAAATGAATTGAAGCTTAAGGGAAGTGAGCTAGTCAAACCGACGTAGTCTTCCCGCCATTGTGCTTGGTGTATCACATTTTGAAAGCGATAATTGGCTAAACGCGGGCGGTTACGGTAACTGATATTGAAAATTGGATAAAGTGCTTTGTATCGTAAGCCGGCATTATATTCTACACGACGTAGGGAACTTTCGTAGGTAACGCCAGCATAAAAGCTAGTAGTGTTCAGTAAATCGTCTGATTTGAGTTGTAGCCCCACTCGTTCTACAGCATCATCTGATGTTGGGCTGATGCTGTGGAAGTTGAACATGTGCTTAAGTGGACTGTAAGGTTTGGAAACAAATGCGCTATCTGGAACGTTGGCAAATACATAGTCTTCTTTTTTGGTTTCTTGCCCGTAATATACAAAGTGACTTTCTTGTACTTTTGTAGGGGTGACATCTGTTTTTGCAATTTCATAACCCATCAATTTGTAGTCGTTGAATAATAGCGTTTTGCCATCATGAGTAAAGCTTGCATTGAAAGCACCGTATTTAGAAGCTGTTAGAGCGCTTATTTTTTTTGTTGCGGGCTCTATCTCGTAAATATTGTCTATGCCGCTATAATGAGCGTTAAATGCGATTTTATCACCAAAAAATATTGGCCTGCTTAACTGCTGTCTACTATTGCTGATTAAAATGTCAGTTTTCTCCTGGTTTTTTAACCAAAGAGATTTTCCTTCTTCGTTAACACTGATCCATGCAATTTGGCTTCCGTCTTCATTTAAAGTCGGTGTTTGTAACTGATAGTTCTCGGGGTTGGCCAAGCTGTCTATGACTTTTCCGGTTGTTACATCTAGCATCACTAAGGTATGATGGTTACTTAGATCGATTTGAACAGCGGTGAGTTTTCTGCCATCGCCAGAAATACTTGGAGAGAACAATCTCGTTTTATGGGTGAGCTGTTTCTTTTTGCCGGTTTGTAGGTCGTAAATGCAAAGTACGTTATAGCTGCGCTGTTTGTATCTTGGATCTTCTCGTCTTTCTTCCCAAACAATTTTGTTGTTCCCGTAACTGTACCATGGTTGTTCTTGATAACCGATCTTGATTAAAGTCTTTTCTTTTTTAGTAGGAGAGACGATGACAAAGCCTGGTGTTTCGCTCTTACTTTGTTTGATCACAAGGATGTGCTGATCGGCAAGTTGAGTTGGCAAATAGTAGTGTGTAGCATAGTTAGAATTTTGGTTCAAACTTGCATAGTCAATCGACTTGTTTTGTTCGGCTTGTTTGGCCCAATCTCTTCTTAAGTTTTCTAAGGTTTGGAGGTAATAATTTTTCGAGTTTTTGCCCGTGAATTTTTTCAGACTTTGAGAAAAAGGGTAGAGCCTTAAAGGTCTTTTGTTGATGTCAGAAAGTAGCTGATTTCCGATGTCGATTCCATACTCTTTTTGGAGCTGAGAATTCATCAGATATCCGAGCTGGTAATAGCCCGGAGTGATGTCTTTTTCGGAACCGAAATAAGCCTTCGAGTAAGGGAAGTTTTTGCCTGTTAGAAGTGAAGTTCTGAAAGGCATAATCCAGTTGGGTTGTCGGCCTCTTCCGGAGTAGGTTAAAGCTGTCTCGGTGCTTACTGCATCACCTTCTAAAAACCATAGTGGTATACTTGCTCCGATGTAGCCAAAATAGATCTCTTCTGGAAATGGAAAACCCTTCTTTCCAGTGATCTTGTTGAACTGCGCAACATGTCTTAGTTCGTGTACTGCAAGATTGTTTAGCCAGTCTTGACTGTCAAATTGTTGAGGTGAGATAGTGTGTAGTTGTGATTTTTTAGGGGCGAGCTGAACGAAGCCGTTTGAGGTGGTTCCTTGGTTCTGAAGTAGGATAGGGATGATGGTTTTGTTTTCCTTTAGGCTCTGGCCTACGGTAGGGTAGATGTAAGCGAAGGTGTTTGCCATTCTTTGTGCATCTTTTTCAAGTGCGGCGGGATAGATGATTTTGAAGCCGCCATGATTAATCTGCCTCCATTTTACACTAAGCGGCGTTTGGCTTTCGTCGAAAAATTGGCAAAAACTACTCGAAAAAGTAAAGCTTAATATTATTGATGTTAAAAGTTTGATTTTCAATTTTATGTTTTCTTAAATATGGATGTATATAAATGATTGCTAATTTTTTTAGCTTTTTATTTTGTTTGTTTGTTGTTTTTTTATGAATTATGAATTTATATAAAATTCATAGTTAATTGATTTTTATAATATTATGAATTTTATTTGTTTTTTGTGTTTATACGTTTTTTTGAGTTTTTTTACTCGTTATTTGACCTGATTACAATGAATTAGGCTGCTCTAATATAGAATAAAATATTGATAAATTTTATACACTAATTACATTGATTTTTTCGTTGAAAAAATTGCGCTATTTTTGAAAATGTATAACGTTAGCCGCAAAATTCTACTAGATTTTGTAGCGGTTTTTAATGTTCATAACGTTGGAAATCGAAAATAATTTACGAAAATTTCTATCGTGATACCTATTGTTTGAGCTCAAATTTTGATGGGGATTAATGCTTTTTGATTTGTTGTTTTATGTTAACTTAGTGTTTTATTTTTATTTTAATTTTTTATTTTGTATTGGTTGTTTTTTACAGATAGTGTTAAAAATTAAATTTTAATTTCTGTTTTAAAGCTATTGCTTTCGTTTCTTTTTTTGACTATGATAGATGTGTTTTTAGCTAGCGTGTTGGCCCTGTTTTTCAAACTTTATTGGTCTGTTTTTGTATTTTTTTAGCTAGGCTGATATAGGATTTATTGGAGGTTATTAGTCGCAAAATGCGTGTTTGAGGAGTCGAATTTGGTTAGCTTTTTCGATAGGTTTTTGACTTGATTTTTTGATATTAAGCTACCGCTTTTTAACCTTTGATATGACCAATTTTTTGCTTGGCTTTAAGGGTTTTTAAGAGGTGTTTTTTTGATGTTTTTACAGGCTGTTTGTTCTGCTTTTTGACCTCGTTTTTTACCCTGTGAATTGCCTTCAGTATGACCGATTTTTTTGCTTGGCTTTAAGGGTTTTTAAGAGGTGTTTTTTGATGTTTTTGCAGGCTGTTTGTTCCGCTTTTGATTTCGGTTTTCGCCCTGTAAATTGCCTTCAATATGACCAATTTATTATCTGGTTTGAAGAATTTCAAGAGTCGTTTTTCGATGTTTTATATAGGTTGTTTAATCCAATTTAGACTTCGTTTTATTGCCTGTTTTTGATGGGTGAATAGATTGGTTGAACTGAGTATTTTTGGTATATAATGGCTCGATTTTGAAGTGGTTTTTAGCTTTGATGAGACGACTTGAAACAGCTTGTTCTAGACTGGTTTTGGAGGAGATGTACCTGGTTAGAGGTATTGCTTTTCGTCTAAAACCAACTTCCATTTTTCGGTTTCGGCATAGTTTTTTATCACCTCGTTTCGGTGAGTAAGCAAGTTTTTAAGGTAGGCTTTTAGGATCAGTAAATTGAAAATTCTCCCGAAAATTCCGTAGGGTGAACTAAAGTTGAACACATCTGTCATGATCACTTTTCCGTTAATTTCTTTGAATTCGTGGCTGTGATGAATCGATTTGAAGATGCCTTTTACTTGCTCGTCTACGAAGTGATACGGCCTCTGATAAGCCGTTATTTTCGACGTGAGCTGTTGTCTAACGCCGAAATGGTTAGCTTCCCACGTTACGTGTTCGTTTAAGTCTATTAATCCATTGGTGATGCCAGAAATAGCCTTTTCAGAGGTGTTTGCAGTGGAAATTTGATGTAAATCGATACTTCTAGACAAATCAAAACAAATCTCAATAGATGAGTTGATTTCAGTACTGAGCTCGATTTTAGGCATGGCTGTTATTTAGGTGCTCTGCGCAATAAATAAAGGCCGAGAAGCCCGAATATAACCACAGGTAGTAGATTGGCCAACAAGGGTGGTACACCGCCTTTGGTAGAGAACATTTTGGCGAATTGGTTAAGCACAATGAACAAAAAGCTTAGCACTATGCCTATTCCAAGGGGTAAGCCTACACCTCCTCGTACTTTTCTAGAAGACAAAGCTACTCCTATTAGTGTAAGTACAAAGGCCGATAACGGTTGTATATAGCGCTTGTATTGCTCAAAAAGCAGGTCGTTCATTACGCCAGATCCTCGGATTTTTTCCTTTTTGATTTTATCTGCAAGCTCTTTAACAGTCATGCTTTCAACCACGTTATCATAAACCGAGAAATCGTCTGGTTTCATATCCAAAACAGTATCTTTAGTTTTTGTATTGGCGTAAACCATGGTTTCTTTAAGGTCCTTGATGTTTCTTGTGGTATAATTCGTTAGTTTCCAAACATGCTTTAACGAGTCGTAACTGATTTGCTCCGCAATTAGTTTTTTTTCTAAAACATCACCTTTAAATCGGTCTAATGCAAATCTATAACCTATATTACTGCGGTTGTCGAAGTTATCGATATAAATGTAGGTATTGTCGTCTATCTTCATGTGGATATTCGACTTGGTATAGGGATCGTTTTTATTTATAACCTGGTTTTCGAAACGGTTTTTGATTTTGTTGGTGTAAGGAAGCATGTAGAGATTCGAGCCTAAATTAAATGAGAAAATAATAAAGGCTGAAATGAAATAAGGTCTTAAAAAGCGATTAAAACTAACTCCACCACTTAAAATGGGTACAATTTCAGTTTGGTCTGCCATTTTAGCGGTAAAGAAAATTACGGCAATGAAGTTCATCAAAGGCGAGAGCATATTTACGTAAAAAGGAATTGAACCCGCATAATACTGCGTAATTACTTCCCAAATGGTCATGTCATTCTCTAGGAAATCATCTAGCTTTTCCGAGAGGTCGAAAATTACAATGATTACAACAAAAACAGCTAGCGTGTACACAAAAGTGCCCAAGTATTTGCCGATGATGTAGGCGTCGATAATTTTTGAACGTCGCTTGAAAAATTTCATCTATATGTCGATTTTCAGAGGGTTAGATACAGCTTTATGATTAAATTTTTATTCGAATAATATTTAGTCATTAAACGGCTCTTTTAGAGTTTAGTCCCTAAGATAGTAACCATTTTGTTTTTCCACTCATAAAACTCACCAGCAATAATCTTTTCTCTGGCTTCGTTAACCAACCAAAGATAAAAATGGAGGTTGTGTAATGTAGCAATCTGAGAGCCTAAAATCTCTTTGCTGTGCATTAAATGACGTAAATAAGCCTTTGAATAAACTTGATCGGCCAATAAATCGCTGTCTGCATCTATTGGTGAGAAATCGTTAGCCCATTTTTTGTTCGTAATGTTAATCATTCCATTTCTGGTGAAAAGCATTCCGTTTCTAGCATTCCGAGTAGGCATTACGCAATCAAACATATCTACTCCTAACGCAATATTTTCCAAAATATTGATCGGAGTGCCCACGCCCATTAAGTAACGAGGTTTTTCGTAAGGTAGAATATCGCAAACTACTTCCGTCATAGCATACATTTCCTCTGCTGGTTCACCAACAGAAAGACCGCCAATGGCATTTCCTTCGCGATCCATAGAAGCAATAAATTCAGTAGATTTGATTCTTAAATCTTTATAAACAGAACCTTGTACAATGGGGAAAAGCGTTTGATCGTAACCGTATTTTGGTTCTGTTGTATCAAAGCGATGGCAGCAACGTTTTAGCCAACGATGTGTCATGTTGATGGAGTTTGCAGCGTATTTATAATCGCAAGGATAAGGGGTGCATTCATCAAATGCCATGATGATATCTGCGCCAATGGTACGTTGGATATCCATCGCATATTCTGGCGTAAATAAATGTTTGGAGCCATCAATGTGTGATCGGAAAGTAACACCTTCTTCCTTAATTTTTCTCACTTTACTTAGCGAATACACTTGGTAGCCACCACTGTCGGTCAAAATAGGTCTGTCCCAACCAATAAATTTGTGCAAACCACCCGCTGGCTCTAAAATATCCAAGCTTGGGCGAAGGTATAGGTGGTAGGTGTTGCCCAAAATAATTTGGGCTTTAATATCTTCCTTAAGTTCTTTTTGATGTACTGCTTTTACTGTTCCAGCAGTGCCTACAGGCATAAAAATAGGAGTTTGTATATCGCCGTGAGCAGTGCTGATTACACCAGCTCTTGCTTTAGAATTCGGATCTTTTGCCTGTAAATTAAATTTCATATGTATTTTTCCTCTTCAAAAAGAGGCACAAAAGTAAAAATTAATTGTCAGATTGTTTAGTTGTGACGATTTGATGTCAAAGATTTGAAAGCTTGACCCAATGTTGATGAGTGGGTAAGTCTAGGTTTGTACTAAGTATTGTCTTATAAAACTAATAACCAATTCACTAATTTTTCAACAAAGCTTACAAATTAGATTAAAAAGTAGACCTTTGCTAGCTTTTAAACATCATCGTGGAATTTAACATACTCGAAATCTGCTTACTTACAGCACTTGCCATCTGCTTTTTTATACATCTATATTATGTACTTGGTGTGCATTTGAAGTTAGTGAAGTATCAAATTGCTGAGTTGCCGACATCTAGCAGCCAGCCCATTAGTGTGATTGTTTGTGCCCGTAACGAAGCTGAGAATTTGAAAAAATATCTCCCTCGTATTTTTGAACAAGACTATCCGAATTTCGAAGTAATTGTGGTTAACGATAGATCTTGGGATGGCACTGCCGATTTGTTAGAAGATTTAGAGAAGAAGTATGCTAAGCTAAAAGTTGTTCAAGTAAAAGAAGGTGATAAGTTTATTGCTGGTAAGAAATTCGCGGTAACAATGGGAATAAAGGCAGCTAGCCACGAATGGCTAGTTTTTACTGATGCTGATTGTGAACCAACCTCTGTACATTGGTTAAAAGGAATGCAAAAACCTGTCGATAGCGATGTGCATATTTTGCTGGGCTATTCTCCATATTTCAAGAAAAAAAGTTTTTTGAATGTTTTAATCCGTTTTGAAACTTTTTTTACAGCGGTTAACTACTTGTCATTTGCTTTAAAAGGGATGCCGTATATGGGAGTTGGAAGAAATATGGCATACCAAAAATCGTTGTTTTTTAAAAATAAGGGTTTTGCTGCACATATGCATATTCCTTCGGGAGATGATGATTTGTTTGTGAACGCAAATGCGACCCCAAATAATACGGTGATTCAAATTCATAAAGAAGCGCAAGTATGGAGTGAACCAAAAACATCTTTTCTAGCTTATTTAAGGCAGAAGAAAAGACATATTGGAGCCGGAAGTTTTTACAAACCAAAACATAAGTTCATTCTTTCTACACAAATAGCGGTACAGTTTCTCTTTTACGCTTTAGTGATTACTTTAGGCTGTTTTCCGCATACGCATTTTATTGCTGTTGGCGTTTTCTTGTTGAGCTTAATCGTAAGATGTTTCGTTTATCCGAAGCTCCTAAAAAGATTAAATTATGGTGAGTTGAGATGGTGGTTCCCGATTTTGGATATCATTTTAATGGTTTTTCTAGTGTTTAACGCCATTCTATCTGTTTTTGTTAAAAAGGTGCAATGGAAATGAGGGAATTTACGATTTTAGATTTACGATTGATTTAATGTAAGGCTCATGTTCAACAGCTAATAGTGCTGTAAACTTAGAACTACTTGCTACTTTCCACTTTTTACTTTTAACTTTGCTCCATGGTAAAACCCGATATCGTTTTCAAGTATTTTAAGAATTTAACTGCTATTCAAATTGAGCAGTTTGAAAAGCTTTTTGATTTGTATAGCTTATGGAACTCACAAATCAATGTGATTTCTAGAAAAGATATTGAGGAATTATACGAACGTCATATCCTCCATTCTTTAGGAATCGCTAAGTTTTGCACCTTTAAACCTGGCGAAAAAGTATTAGATGTAGGTACTGGTGGCGGTTTTCCAGGAATTCCGTTAGCAATTTTATTTCCCGAAACACAGTTCCATTTAGTAGATTCTATAGGTAAAAAAATAAAAGTGGTAACTGAAGTTGCTTCCGCTTTAGGTCTAAAGAATGTAAAAGCTTCGCACAGCAGGGCAGAGCAAATCACAGATAAATATAATTTTGTAGTTTCTAGGGCAGTGACCCGTCTGGCAGATTTCTATCCCTGGGTAAAAGGGAAGTTTGCAAAGGAAAACATCAATGCCCTCAGGAATGGTATTCTCTATTTAAAAGGTGGCGACTTGACAGAAGAAATTAAAGAGTCGAAACTGAAAGCAGAATTGTACCCACTTTCAGCTTATTTTGAAGAAGATTTTTTTGATACTAAATATGTGGTTTACATACCACAATAAATAGTTAATCGCCCACTATTATATCCTTTTTCTTATAGTGATTTTGCTGGTATTAAATTACACGTCGTTTTCTGTCGCACTATCTTTCCCAATTTTGTTTCACTCCTTCTTCGTGTAAGCTATAATATTTGTTCTTCAGCTTTGCTAATTCTCTTCTAATGAATTATCTTGTTGCTGATTTTCAAATTTTTATTTTACCTATGAATAAAAAATATCAAATCGCTTTAACCCTTATTAATGGGGTAGGGCCATTGATTGCCAAAAAACTACTTCAGTATTTTGATAGCGCCGAAGCAATATTTTCAGCTTCCCAAAAACAATTATTACAAATAGACGGGATAGGCAAAAAGATCGCCGAATCTATCTTGAGTACCAATGCGCTAGAATTAGCTGAAAAAGAGCTAGAATTTATCGATAAGCATAAGATACAAGTGCTGTTTCAAGAAGATGAGAATTATCCTAAGCGATTGAAGAACTGTTATGATGCGCCTTTGTTACTTTATTATAAGGGCACAGTTAGCCTAAATCGCCAACGAGTGGTTAGTGTGGTAGGGACTCGAAACGCTACCGCTTATGGTAAAATGCTGTGTAAGCAATTAATTGAGGTGTTAAAGCCTTATGATGTGTTGATTGCGAGTGGATTGGCGCATGGAGTAGACGCGGCGGCTCATAAAGAAAGTTTAATAGCTGATATTCCTACGGTTGGGGTGTTAGGGCATGGTTTGGATCGGATTTATCCCGCGGGTCATAGAGAATTAGCTGCTAAAATGATCAAGAATGGTGGCTTACTTACCGAATTTCTATCAGGTTCAAATCCAGACAGAGAGAATTTTCCCAAGCGCAACAGGATCATAGCTGGTATGGCCGACGTAACCATTGTTGTGGAAGCATCTATTAAAGGAGGTGCATTAATTACTGCAGAAATTGCTAATTCTTACAATAGAGATGTATATGCATTTCCTGGAAGGGTAAATGATGAGTTTTCTGAAGGCTGTAATTTTCTGATTAAAACCAATAGAGCGGGCTTGATTAACCATCCACAAGATTTAATCTATTACTTAGGTTGGGATGATGATACCAGTAAAAAAGAAGTAGTACAAATGCAGCTGCCTTTAGGTTTAAATAAAGATGAACGATTGGTAGCTGAAACGTTGCAACATTGTTCTTTAGCCGTAGATGAACTTTCTTTGCAAACGAATATCGCTCAAAGTAAACTGGCGATAATTCTTTTAACATTAGAAATGAAAGGAATTATTGTTGCCTTGCCAGGAAAGTTATTTAAACTAGCTTAATTACTTTTTTATTTATACTTGCGGTGGCCTGTAGATGGTAGTTATCAAGCATTATCCTTCGTTTATCTTTCGATGATCTGCTGTTTAAATGGAGATGGGAATAGGTCGGTGGGTAGTAGTCACGTAATTTAACTAATTCATTCCATTTATTTGTTTTTTTATAGAAAACTACCTAAGCTAATAACTTTAATTAGTGTGATGCCAAATTTATACTATATTTAGTATATCATATTTATAGATTATGGAACTAAATTTTGTTTTCGGTTATTTTGTGAAATTTAATTCTAATTAAATATTAATCACGAAATACTTATTGTTGTTCGTTACTTTTGTAACATGTGGTATAACAATATATTAGAAACCATAGGTAATACACCTTTGGTAAAACTGAATAACATCGTAAAAGATATTCCTGCTACTGTTTTAGCAAAAATTGAAACTACCAATCCTGGTAACTCTATTAAAGATCGCATGGCGATAAAAATGATAGAGGATGCCGAGAAAAGTGGAAAACTAAAACCTGGAGGAACTATTATTGAAGGTACGTCTGGTAATACAGGAATGGGCTTAGCCATGGCGGCTATCATTAAAGGTTACAAATGTATTTTTACCACCACAGATAAGCAATCTAAAGAAAAGGTTGATGCTTTACGTGCCTTTGGTGCTGAAGTAATCGTTTGTCCAACCAATGTAGAACCAGAAGATCCCCGTTCATATTATTCGGTTTCTTCGCGTTTAGAAAGAGAGGTGCCAAATTCTTGGAAACCTAATCAGTACGATAATTTAAGTAATTCTCAAGCACACTACGAGCAAACAGGACCAGAGATTTGGGAGCAGACAGAAGGTAAGATCACGCATTTGGTTGTTGGTGTAGGTACTGGAGGTACTATTTCTGGAACAGGCAAATACTTGAAAGAGAAAAATCCTAACATTAAAATTTGGGGAATAGATACTTATGGCTCTGTTTTCAAGAAATATAAGGAGACTGGTATTTTTGATAAGAATGAGATTTATCCATACATCACTGAAGGTATTGGTGAAGATTTCTTGCCTGCAAACGTTAACTTCGATGTTATTGATCTTTTTGAGAAAGTAACAGATAAAGATGCGGCTTTGGCTACAAGAGAAGTTTGTCGCCAAGAAGGAATTTTTGTAGGTAACTCGGCTGGTGCTGCTGTAGCCGGTTTGCTTCAATTAAAAGATCAGTTGAAACCAGAAGATGTAGTCGTTGTTATCTTCCATGATCATGGTAGTCGCTATATGGGCAAAATGTATAACGAGGATTGGTTACGTGAGCGTGGTTTCTTAAAAGATGAAAAGCTAACTGCTCGAACTATTCTTTCTAAAAAAGATACTGGAGAAATTGTAACTATCGATTGCGAGAAATCAGTTTCTGAAGCATTTAACACCATGAGTACCTTAAATATTTCTCAAATTCCAGTTACCCAAAAAGGGATGTTGGTTGGCAAATTAGAAGAAAGCGATATTCTAGCGGCTTTATTAGAAAATCCAAGTGTAAAATCGGCAAAAGTAGAAGCTATTATGGGGGCGACGTTTCCGTTTGTTGATTTAAATACGTCGATAGATCGTTTATCATCATTGATTAATAAAGATAATAGCGCTGTCTTAGTGGAGTTGGAAGATGGCAAGTTTGACATTATTACGCAGTACGATATCATTAATGCGATAAAAGGATAATAAGTAAAAAGTCTAAAGTAAAAAGTCTAAAGTAAAAAGTTAAAAGATTGGTGTTAAAGCCAATCTTTTTTGTTTTGGTAATTCCCGAATTGTTTGTTTAACAAAAAATGGTAGTTTATTATATGCTTCCGAAGTTTCAAAAACTTCAGAAGTCTTCTCATCTTTTACAAATAATTATCCTTTGTTATCTCCCAAGTCCAAGGTTTTTTAAAGTCATTTAGTGTTCTCTGGCTACCAAATACTAAGATGTCTTCGTCGGTGGTATTGGAAATATTTCTCTTGAAAATACTACCGACAACAGTTTTGATGGTACGATCCACAAAATCATATTGTTTGTCTACCATTTCGCCACTATCTTTATGGTAATAAACATTGTTTGCCATTACCAAATTCCACTGTTTCTGCAGGTATTCGAATTCATAATTTAATTTCCAGCGCCATTCGTTACCTCCTTCAAAAGATAATATCAGTTTATTGTTGTCAACTCGTATACTCTTTAAAGGGTCGCCCATTTTGCCACCTTCTTCAGAACGCAGCACAAAATCATTGTTTTGTATTGCCAGACGATACTTATTGTTTACTTTAAAATACACAGCTAAGATTCTTGGTTTTTGCGTCTCTGTAATCAACTCAATCTCATAATTTCCGTATGCTCTATCTTCGTTAATTGCGGTATGGTGTTCTAGTATTAAAACAAGGTCTTGTTGGTTATCTTGGTTTAAGTCACCTTGGACAGAATCAATTATTTTCCAGTTTTTGGGAATAATGCTGCTTAGTTTTTCGCTCTGCACGATTAGCTTTGGGAAAGTGAATTTTTGAGCAAAACTCTGGGTCGCAACAGAAAGTAACATAAAAAATATAAGCCATCTCATGCCATAACAACGCTTAAAATACTATTTTAGCATAATTGCATTGAACCCAAATAGTACGTCATTCTGAATTTATTTCAGAATCTGTTTTTTAGGTTGTTCTAACAAGCCGACCCTAAAATAAATTCAGGGTGATGATCATGGAAGTAAAGTGCTAAAAACCAAAATATAATTAATCTTATGGATTTGACCTTTAATAAGAATGAGGACTATAATAAGCAGCAGGTTTACGAGCTGAAGACTAAGTTGAAGAAAGTTTACTTGGGGGGCGGAGAGAAAAGTGCGGCTAAACAAAAGGAAAAAGGTAAGCTTTTGGCGAGAGAGCGAATTGCTTATTTGTTAGATAAAGATAAGCCAGTTATTGAAGTGGGAGCTTTTGCGGCAGAGGGAATGTACGAAGCCGAAGGAGGCTGCCCAAGTGCGGGTGTAGTGGTGAAAATAGGCTATGTTTCTGGACGACAATGTGTGGTGGTTGCTAACGATGCAACGGTTAAAGCTGGCGCCTGGTTTCCGATGACTGCTAAAAAGAATTTGCGAGCTCAGGAGATTGCTATGGAAAATCGTCTGCCGATCATTTATTTAGTAGATAGTGCCGGCGTTTACCTTCCTATGCAAGACGAGATTTTTCCTGATAAAGAGCATTTTGGGCGTATCTTTAGAAACAATGCTATCATGTCTTCGGAAGGCATTGTACAGATCTCGGCCATCATGGGGTCTTGCGTTGCTGGTGGCGCTTATTTGCCAATCATGAGTGATGAAGCAATGATTGTGGATGGCACAGGTTCGGTATTTTTAGCAGGTTCTTACTTGGTGAAATCGGCCATAGGCGAAGATATTGACAACGAAACTTTGGGAGGCGCCACAACGCATTGTGAAATCTCAGGGGTTACCGACTACAAACATCCTAACGACCAAGCGTGTTTAGATAGCATCCGTAACATCATGAGTATGTTGGGAGCTCCACAGAATGCGGGTTTCGATAGGATAAAATCGGCTTTGCCAAAACTAAACGAAGATGATATTTACGGAATTTTACCTGATAACCGCGAAAAACCTTTTGATATGAAGGAAATTATCTTGCGTTTGGTAGATTATTCGGAATTTGAAGAATATAAAGAACTTTATGGGCAAAGTTTAATTTGTGGTTTAGCTCGTATAGATGGTTGGGCAGTGGGTATTGTGGCTAATCAACGTAAAGTGGTGAAATCGAAAAAAGGCGAAATGCAATTTGGTGGGGTAATTTATTCTGACAGTGCAGATAAAGCCAGCCGTTTCATTATGAACTGTAACCAAAAGAAGATCCCTTTGGTGTTTTTACAGGATGTAACTGGTTTTATGGTGGGAAGTAGATCGGAGCAAGGCGGTATTATTAAGGATGGTGCTAAGATGGTAAATGCGGTTTCTAATTCTGTAGTGCCTAAATTTACCATTGTGGTGGGTAATTCTTACGGTGCTGGTAATTATGCGATGTGCGGTAAAGCTTACGATCCAAGGTTAATTTATGCCTGGCCAAGTGCTAAAATTGCTGTAATGGGCGGAGCGCAGGCTGCAAAAGTATTGTTGCAAATTCAAGAAAGTGCACTAAAAGGTAAAGGAGAAACGTTGGAGGAAGATAAAAAAAATAAATTGTTGGATGATATCACCAATAAATATAATGCACAAACTACACCATATTATGCTGCTTCACGTTTATGGGTTGATGGTATTATCGATCCGCTAGAAACCCGAAAAGTAATTTCTATGGGTATAGAAGCTGCCAATCAATCGCCCATACAAAAAGCTTTTAATGTTGGAATAATTCAAACTTAATGATATGCTAAGATATAGACTCCTGATCCTTTTATTGTTTTCGATTACCGTAGAAGCATTTTCACAAGCAAAACCCATTTACTTTGATGGCAATAGGATAACTGCCGATAAAGATAGAGCTACATCTTATGGTGTATATGGCAAGCTTAGTGGAGAAGATTTATGGGTGCTAAAAAGGTATGATCTAGATGATAATCTAATGTTCTCTGGTGCCTATAAGGATGAACAATTGACTAAACCACATGGAAAGTTCATCTTTTACGGGAGTATTTTCGATTACAACTATCAGAACTTCTCCAATTTTAAAAATCCAACTACAGATAGATACATCACTCAGGAAGGCGAATATATAGATGGCTTAGAGCAAGGTAAATGGACAGATTATTTTCCAGATGGTAAAGTTATGGGCTACCGCAATTTTGTGAATGGAAAATTAGAAGGCGAAACAGCTTTCTTTAATTATAGGGGACGGCGGATGTTGATTGGTCAATATAAAGAAGGTTTAAGAGTTGGAACGTGGTACGACGTAAAGAGAAGGATCAAAGAGGTTTTTGAAAATGATAAATTGATAAGTACTACTAGACTTAAGAAAGCGGAAATCTTAGAAATAGAATAACTGGAAGTTCCGATAATCTTTTACTTTTAGATTAATTATTTTCTAAAATTCATTACCTTGAACGATTTGTAAAGCTTTCAATAAACATGTAATATGAAGAAACCAATTGCTTTTCTCGCTGCGTTAATATCTTTTTCTGCAGTTGTTTACGCACAAGATGTAAATAAGATTCACAAAAAGGCCATTTTAATTGATACTCATGATGATGTGCTTTCGAGACAGATAAAATCGGGTTATGATTTAGCTAAAGAACAACCTGAATATGATTTCGATTTGGTGAAAGCTAAAAGAGGAGGGCTCGATGCGCAGGTATTTTCTATCTGGTGTGATGAAAAAGGAGATTACAGTAATGCAATTAGAGAAATAGATTCGTTGTATGCGTTATTGAACCGACACCCTAAGCAAATTGAACTAGCCACCACAGCTGTTGACTTGAGAAAGATAGTGAGCCAAAATAAGTTAGCCGCTTTAATTGGTGTAGAAGGCGGCCACATGATTGACGATGATTTGTCCAAATTAGATGAATTGGCTAGAAGAGGAATGATTTATCTCACGTTAACCTGGAATAACAGTACCAAATGGGCTACTTCCGCAGCAGATGAGCGAGGTGGTAAGCTCGAAAAGCAATCTTTAGGTTTGAGTGATTTTGGCAAAAAAGTGGTCAATAGGCTAAATGAACTAGGGGTGTTGGTAGATTTATCTCACGTAGGCGAGCGTACCTTTTTTGATGCTATAAATTTATCTACTAAGCCTGTTATTCTTTCCCATAGCTGTGTGCATTCCATTAATCCTATTCCGCGTAATGTAACCGATGAACAGATTTTAGCCGTAGGAAAAAACAAGGGACTGATCTCTGTAAATTTCTTTAATGCTTTTGTTGACCCTAAACATGAGGAGGCTTTTAAAGCATTTTTAAATAAATACAAGGACGAATACACTGCATTACGAAAAGAAAATGCTGCTGGAGCCAAAAAAGAGTTGATCAGAAGACATTATGACGAATTTGAAAAAATTCAACCAAGTATAGATTTATTAGTGGATCATATAGACCATATTGTAAAATTAATAGGTGTAGATCATGTGGGTATTGGTGCAGATTACGATGGCGCAACATCGTATCCAAAAGGATTGAATAACGTTGCCGATTATCCGAAACTTACAGAGGTATTGATCAAAAGAGGCTATTCCGAAAAAGACATCCATAAAATATATGGTGAAAATTTTTTAAGGGTGCTAAAAGCTAGTAAAGGAAGGTAGTTCTAAACACGGTAAGTTTTTAGTCCGGAAGTCTGATTATAGAATTGGTTAATTGTTGAAATCAGTTAACTTAAATATAGTCTAAGTTATTGTCTTTCCGACTTGCAGATTAAAACTTTCGGACAGTTAATTTTCTGAACTGATTCCTAACCCCTGATCCCTAGTGTAAATTATCTCCACAATTTCATCTTTCTCCACAAGTGTTGCGCTTTATCCGCTAAAGATTAAATTTGCATCACAAAATACACACAATGTCGCAACAAGAAGAATTAGAACACGTAGAATGCCTTATTATTGGATCGGGGCCAGCAGGTTACACAGCAGCTATCTATGCCGCTAGAGCAGATTTAAAACCTGTTTTGTATACTGGTATGGAAATGGGCGGCCAGTTAACCCAAACTACAGACGTAGATAATTTTCCAGGTTACCCTAATGGAATCATGGGTCCAGAAATGATGGAAGACTTTAAGAAACAAGCCGAACGTTTTGGCACTCAAATTCGCTTTGGTTACGTAAGTTCTGTGGATTTTTCATCGTTGCCTCACAAAGTTACGGTTGATGAAACTAAAACACTTTTAGCTGATACGGTAATTATCGCTACTGGCGCCAAGGCAAAGTGGTTGGGTTTACCAAGCGAACAACAATACAATGGTTTCGGAGTTTCTGCTTGTGCAGTTTGCGATGGTTTCTTCTTCAAAGGACAAACAGTAGCTATTGTAGGTGCAGGTGATACTGCTGCCGAGGAAGCAACTTACTTGGCAAAACTTTGTAAAAAAGTATATATGTTAGTGCGTAGAGATGAATTCCGTGCTTCAAAAGCTATGGTTCACCGCGTATTAAACACAGAAAATATCGAAGTGCTTTATAACACACAAACAACTGAAGTTATCGGTAACGGTAAAAATGTTACGGGTGTGAATGTCTTTAACCATAAAACCGAAGAAGCAACAACTTTAGATGTAGAAGGTTTCTTTGTGGCAATTGGCCACAAGCCAAATACTGATATGTTTAAAGGTTGGTTAGATATGGATGAAACTGGGTATTTGCAAACTATCCCTGGTACTTCTAAAACAAATATCGAAGGTGTATTTGCTTGCGGTGATGTTCAGGATAGTTATTACAGGCAGGCTATTACAGCAGCAGGATCTGGTTGTATGGCAGCGCTTGATGCCGAAAGATTTTTAGCAGCAAAAGCTGATACTAACTAAATAGTATCTTAAAATATTTTTAAACCTTTCTAATTTAATTTAGAAAGGTTTTTTTATGTTTTAGAGTTTTTCTTTTCCCGGTAGCCTAAAATATTTATCTTGTACTTAGTTGGAGGTTTAGAGAACCTCCAATTGTAAGAAAACCAATTTAAAGCCAAATCAAAAAATAATGAAGAAGTTATTTCTAACTGCTGTTACAGCATTTTTTATGCTCAATGTCAGTGCGCAAACCGATGCTAATATGGGGATTATTCCAGCACCAGCATCAGTTGTGAAAACAGCAGGCTATTTTACCGTAGGCGATAATGTTGTGATATCTGCGCTGCCCACAAATAGGGGAATTGCACAAACTATTAAAGAATTTCTGCTGTCAAAGGGGGTTACGGCTAAAATAGTATCGGCTAAAATGCCTTTAAAAGCTAGTGAAAAAGTAATTGTATTATGGAACGATTCCGATAATAAACTGCCTGCCGAAGGTTACAATATTTCGATTAAAGGAAACAGAATTGTTTTACAAGGCAAGGAAGCTGGTTTGTTTTATGCTATGCAATCGTTTCTACAACTATTTCCTAGCGAAAAGATAAATGGAACTTACACTATCCCAAATGTAGTAATTAACGATTATCCGCGTTTTAGCTATCGCGGTCTGCATTTAGATGTCGGTCGTCATTTCTTCCCACTTTCGTTCATCAAAAAATACATTGATGTAATGGCCGCTTACAAGCTTAATAACTTTCATTGGCATTTAACTGAAGATCAGGGCTGGAGAATTGAAATCAAGAAATATCCAAAATTAACAGAAGTTGGAGGTAGTAGAAATGGAACCATTATTGGTAATTTTCCAGGTAGTGGCGGCACCGATAACGAAGTTTATAAAGGCTACTATACGCAGGCAGAAGCAAAGGAAATTGTGGCTTATGCTGCGGCTAGATATATCAATGTTATTCCTGAAATAGAGCTGCCAGGGCATAGTTCTGCAGCCATTGCTGCTTATCCAGAGTTGAGTTGCTTCCCCGATAGAGATACACCGATCGCTGTAAATGCGCCTTGGTCTGGATCAAGGAGTGGAAAGCAGGTGCAACAGACTTGGGGTGTTTTCGACGATATTTTTGTTCCCTCAGAAAATACTTTTAAATTTTTGGAAGATGTACTAGATGAAGTAATAGCTATTTTTCCATCTAAATACATTCATATTGGTGGAGATGAAGCGCCTAAAAAATATTGGAAGGAATCGGAGTTTTGTCAACAATTAATTAAAGAAAAAGGCCTGAAAGATGAACATGAGCTACAGAGTTATTTCATCCAAAGAATTGAAAAGTATTTGAATAACAAAGGTCGTTCTATTATTGGTTGGGATGAAATTTTAGAAGGTGGTTTAGCGCCAAATGCTACGGTGATGAGTTGGAGAGGTGAAAAAGGAGGGATAGAAGCGGCAAAGCAAAATCACGATGTACTAATGACTCCAAGTACAAATGGATTATATTTCGATCACAAACAATCGTTGGCAGAAGATGAACCTTTAACCATTGGCAGAAATGGAAAAGGCTTTGCTCCCTATGCCAAAGTGTACAATTATGATCCAGTGCCAAGCGTATTAACTGAAGACCAAAAGAAATACATTAAAGGTGTACAGGCTAATTTATGGACGGAATATATTGAAACTCCTTCAAAAGTAGAGTATATGCTGTTTCCTAGGGTTTATGCCTTGGCCGAGATTGCATGGACTCCACTAGCTAAAAAGGATTTAAAAAACTTTAGCGAAGAACGCCTGTCACTTCACTTATCAAAGTTAGATAAAACAGGTACGAACTATTGGATTCCGACTGCTGTTGGTCAGCCAGAGAAAGAAGTTGTTGGAGAAAACCACGTTATTACTTTGAAAACGCCGATAATAGGAGCCAAAATTTTCTATACTTTGGATGGTTATCGTCCTTCAGAAAATGCCGCAGAATATACTACTCCATTAAATATTAATGTGCCTCAGGGTAAGAAGAAAGTATTGAAAACGATAGTAATTACACCTAGTGGAAAGCGTAGTGTGGTTGCAGAAACGGTGTTAAATAATGGTGCCACTACGGAGGCTAAAGTTAAGTAAGATATTGTCGTCATTTCGAACACCAGCTGATGGGGAGTAGATTTTTTTCTGTCATTCCGACGTTGGGAGGGATCTATTACCTAGAAAACCGAATAAACAGATTCCTCCTAACGTCGGAATGAGAAAGTTTTGTTTTGTAAAAACAGGTAAAACACATAAATTGGCATTTTAAAATTTACAAAAATGTTTTTGAAAGATTTATTAAAATCTGTATTTGCAATTTTAGCAGTTTCGGTAATGGTAGTTGCTTGTAGCGACAATGACAAAGCTGTTCAAGTAGAACAGAAGCCTGTAGAGACGAAGCAACCGAACCCATTTCCTTTTTACAAAAGTATTGAGATAAAGCCAGGTTATTATTTTGAGGTAGTAAGTTGGGGAAAAGGTGTTGATAGTATAGGTGGTTTCTTGATTTTAATGTCGGATTCTGTGAAAAACAACTATAAGTCTATTTCTGTAGAAAGAGAGGGTGTCATCACTGATGCCTGGAATATGGATTTAGATAATGATGGCAACCCAGAAATCTACATACAAACTTTGGTCCGTAAAAATGTAGCTGATGTAAACGTTTACGAGTTCGGCGGCGATTTTAATAAAATTAGTTTTCCGGGTATAAGTACAATGAAAGGCTATAAAGGCGACGATAAATTTTTTGTTAAGAATGGAGATTTATTTAGATCTATTCCTATCGTTCAGGCTGATAGCGGCAAAACAACAACTTTGGTTAAAACTATAAAATATCGTTTGTCTGGTAATAGTTTTTCTTCTTCAGAAGTAAAGCCAGGAGAATAGAAATTTTCCTTACACTTGGTATAGATCGGGTGTAAGGAATTATAGGTCTCTCAGTTCACTCTCAAAAAAGGCGTTCCATTTTTCTTGTGCTTCTATGTCAGAGCCATGTTTGGTCTCTTCATCATAGCGAGTTTGCATATCATTGTAAAACCTACTGATATCTTTTGCGGTTTTTTCGACCAAGCGTTTGTAGTTTTGGACAGTATATCCCTGATTTTTTAAAATGTACTCTCCTTTTTTTAACAGCAGGAAATTAATATAAACGTGTCCTTGTTCATGATTAAGTAACTGTTTGCTGGCACTTTTGCTTTTAATCTTGTCTCTTTTAACCCACGATTTATTGACATCAACGCCTCCAAGAAAATTAAAATCTAATTGCAGATTGTTGCCTCGGATAGTTGAACGATAACCATATTGCCAGATGGTACTGGTAACAGCTGCATAGTTAGAATTCGGATCAGGATTGGCTCTAAAGTGGGTATCCCAATCTATAGTTTCGGGATAAGTACGCTCATGCAAAGCAAATGCACAAGTACATACTGTTACAGTTAATAGGAGAATTTTCTTTAATGGGTTCATTTAACCATACAAGAACGAAATTGATGCCAATTTATTCTGCTTCTTTAAATTGATTGCTGATGCGTTCAAATTTTTCTATCAAAAGTGCTATTCTCTCTTTATCTTTTTTGATTACCGCTTTTCTTACCAAGGTAGAGCAAAATACAATCCAACCAAAGCTTAAGGATAAAATTATGATTTGTAGCCAGAGCTCAAAGTAGTCTAAGATTTCGAAGAAAAACAAACTCATGCCCGTAGATAAAGCGATCACATAAAACCAATAAAGCTGGTTGTATAGTTGATGTCTCTGTAATTGGTAAACCTTTAGTTTTTGCAGAAATATGCTAGGATTTTCGGTAAAATCATTTCTTGCAATCACACGATGGTTGTTGTACAAAATAACGGTGTAAATAGCTATAGATAATATAATGATGCTGATGCCTAAATGAGTAGAAATAGAAGTAACGTCGTAGAAAAACCAGATGGCAGCAATTGCAAAGATAGAAAGTGCCATGCCAATAATATTCAGCAATGATCTGGTGCGCATATTGCCTACGTCTTTCTTAGCCTGCTTTAACATGTCATCTGCAGATATTTTCACATCTACGGTATGCTTAGCCCATAATGCCTCTATGTGATCAAATTCTTGCATGCTGGTTATATATTTCAGTAAGTTTCTGTTTAATACGATGGATTTTTACTCTTAAGTTCCCTTCACTTATGCCCGAAATCTCAGCAATTTCATTGTATGGCAGCTCGTCTAGTACCATGGTGATGATTAGACGATCGTTTTCTTCTAATTTTGAGATAGACTTGTATAGTAGTGCAATCTGTTCGTTTTTCTCCGAGTATTCTTCTATCTTATTTTCAATGATATTTTCAGTAAGCTCGTCTTTAGCCTGTCTTTTTTCAGAACGCAGGTAGGTTAAACAGGTGTTTACTGCTATCCTATAAATCCAAGTTGAGATTAACGACTTATTCCTGAACTTATCTAAATTTTGCCAAACCTTTAAAAAGGTTTCTTGCAAAAGATCATTCGCCGAATCCGCGTCGCCCGTATATCCATAACACAGGTGAAATATCTTCTTTGAGTTTTTATCGAAAATTTCTTTAAAAAGCTGATCTTTTCGGTCCATTTAATGTTTTTGTATGTCTATTAGAATAGTGCAACATTAAATTGTTACACCAAAAACGCTGGCTAAAATAATAAATGTTTGTGTGGTAAAGGCAAATATTTAATTTTGTCGGTCTAGTAATATCCGCTAGTTGACTTGAAAGTAGCTGTGGGATAGATTTAGCAAGTTAAACCAAAATAACCAAATAGACTTTGTGCCTTTTTTTAATAGACACAAACACATAAGCAACCCAATGAAACTAATGTACTTTCGTTAAAAAAGTATAGAAGTTCCATTACTGCTGAAGAAAAAACAAACTAATGAAAAAAACTAAAATAGGTCTTATCACCTTAATCTGCATTACCATTGCATTAATCCTTACTTTATTAAAAGAGTTTGATATCGTACATATAGCAGATCAGATCATGATGTCGGTAAGATGGGGATTAGCCGTGGTGTTAGTAGGTTATGCACTATTGAAGAAAAATCTAACCACTTGGATATTAGTTTGTATGCTTTTAGGGGTGTTTGTAGGCGTTGATTTTCCAAATTTTGCTGCGGCATTACATCCTTTAAGTAAAGGTTTCATCAAGCTGGTTAAAACTATCGTAGGCCCAATTCTTTTTGGAACCTTAGTTTATGGCATAGCTGGACACTCTGATTTGAAACAGGTTGGCCGGATGGCTTGGAAATCGATGCTTTATTTCTTTTGTGCAACTTCTTGTGCCATTTTTATTGGTTTGGCTGTTATCAACATTACCCATGCTGGTGTAGGTGTAGATATTAAAAGTATGCCACACGAAGAGCTGCCGGCAGTTAAAACTACGGATGCCGCATTAGAGCATTTGTCGGAAAATGTACATGGCGTATATAAATTTGCTCATTTCTTTTATGAACTGTTTCCTGAAAACATAGTTAAATCTATGTATGAAAATAAAGTTCTACAGATTGTAGTCTTTTCGGTACTATTTGGTATTGGTTTGGCTATGGTAGAGGAGAAGAAGCGAAAACCTTTGGTAGATTTTGCAGAAAGTTTATCTGAAGTGATGTTTAAGTTTACCAACTTAATTATGTATTTCGCACCAATTGGTGTTGGTGCTGCAATGGCATATACGGTAGGTCATCTAGGTGTAGATATATTAAAGAATTTATTTATGCTTTTAGGATCTTTGTATATTGCGCTGATTGTTTTCGTGCTGATTGTTTTTGTGCCGATTATGCTTGTCCTAAAAATATCGATTAAGAAATTTATACAGGCGGTAAAAGAACCAGTTTCTATTGCTTTTGCAACTACTAGTTCAGATGCAGCGCTACCGAAAGCGATGAGTAATATGGAGAAATTTGGTGTTCCGCGTAAAAT
This sequence comes from Flavobacteriaceae bacterium PS02338, assembly GCA_029959615.1. GTDB lineage: Bacteria > Bacteroidota > Bacteroidia > Sphingobacteriales > Sphingobacteriaceae > Pedobacter. Next base: position 176,636 of record JASCOD010000006.1, read on the forward strand.
TGTGTCGTTTGTAATACCAACTGGATATAGCTTTAACTTAGATGGCACTTCTTTGTACCTATCTTTGGCTTCTATATTTGTGGCGCAAGCTGCTGGTATGCATTTAGGCATAGGACAACAATTAGCCATTGCGTTTACACTGATGATTACTTCAAAAGGGGTTGCGGCAGTACCAAGAGCTTCTTTGATTGTACTTATTGCTACTGCAGAACAATTTGGTTTGCCAGTGTTTATTATCGCAGCCATTTTAGGTATAGATGAATTGATGGATATGGCAAGAACATCAGTAAATGTGATTGGAAACTGTCTTGCAACGGTGGTAGTTGCTAAGTGGGAGGGTGAGTTTGACGAAAATGCGTCAAAGAATTTTGTAGCTGATTAATTATGACTTCAAGGGGTAAAAAGATTTTTCTTGCGTTAAGCGTTATTGTTCCGTTTGTGATTTATAGTGTGGTGTATTATGCCCCGATTATTAGAAATGCACCATTTCAGGAAAAATATTTTGTGTCGTTAGAATATCAATGGGGTACGGGTAAGCAGTTAGAAAACAGCTATAACTCTGCAACTGGTGAATTTAAATATCTTAATAAGAATGATTCGCTGGTTACTAGAAATATCAAGTTGTCTGTGAAAGACGTTAAATATTTAGATAGCATTGCTGATGTTCAAGGTTTCTGGAATTTGCCAAGCATAATAGCCAATAGTGAGGCCGATTTTGATAATCCTAAGCAATTACGCTATGTAATCAAATTCAATTACCAGAAGAAATCTAAAGAGGTAACTTTCTTGCCTAACTTTAATGGCAACGAAAAAATGAAAGGTGCCGCCAGCAAGATGCAAAAGGAAATCGAATTGACGCTAATTGATAAGGAAGCTTCTATTAAATAATATGAATGCTAAACAGAAAATGATTGTAAAGCTTGCTGCAGTAGTATTTATTGTTGTTGTAGGTGGTTATTATATCATAAAATTGAGAAGTGGGGGTGAGCGTGCAGCTTCTTTTGTAAGCTTAACTTATAAATGGGGCATGGGCGATACACTACAAAACAGCTATAACTCTAAAACTGGAGCATACCTGTTTTTAGATCAAAGGGATCAGCTTATTAAAGAAAATTTTAAGCTCAGAACTAATAACGTCATCTTTCTGCACAGTAAAATTAATCAGCAAGATTTATTAAATATTCCAGATACGATTGCTAACGTAGGTGCTAATTTAAAAGATCCTAAAGTATTGAGATACGAGTTCAATTTCGTATATGATGATACGACAAAGAAGGTTATTTATTTAACTAACTACGATAAGGATCCTGTGATTGCTAATAAAGTAAAAACCTTACAACAAACAATTCAGCAAGTTATAACAGAAGCTGAGGAACGTTTTGGCAGAAGATAAATTTTTGAAAAGCGCTATTGCTTCAACCATTTATCAGTAGTTCCAACTAATAATTCAATTTTCTTAACAGTTCTATCTCATTTCGCTTACTCCGAATCTCTGGAGAGAAGTGCATTTGTTATGCTGCTTTAAGTAAGAAATTCTCTGCTTTCCAAGTAAAATTGCTACAAGTTTGCTCAGAATGAATGGTGGTTTTGATGCCCCAATTTGTTCGTGAAGTTAATTTTCTAGTGTTTTCATTGTCTTTCGTAACATTCTCGAAAGCTCTACTGTTAAAATTTTCTAAAAAATTTGGTTCGTAACTTTATTTGTATAAATTTGGTCAACCAAATATTGGTCAACCAAATAGTTTATTTAGTATGAACAAGCCAAATCTGCTATACATGTTATGCATCTGTTTTTTGGGATGCGCCTGCAGCAAGCAAAAAGCTGTACCTGTAGACAAGGAATTGGTAACTGGAACAGGCAAAACTGCAAATACTGAAGGAACTACTTTAAGTGCAAACGGTACTACTGAAACTTATCAATTAATTAATAGTGTATTAGGTGGTAATGGAGATGTGGTAGAAGCACCCGATTGTTCTCATAATGCTTTTGGAAAGCACATTACTCAAGTTTTTGATACAGATTTGAAACGCCAGGTATTTGCATTTCATATTCATGTGACTCCCGATAACGATAAATGTGAAGATTCGGATAGGCAGCGCAATGAAATCAAAACTTACGATAAATCTCCCGAAAACTTAAAAGCTAGTAAAGACGAGAAAATACTTTACAGATGGAAATTCAAACTAGATGCTGGCTTTAAACCATCTAGTGATTTTACCCACATTCACCAGTTAAAGCCTATTGATGGCGATAACCAATTGCCAATTATTACATTAACACCTCGTTATCGCGCTGCTGGCGATGTAATGCAGATTATTCATACCGGTGAAACCGATGCAAGCTCACAAAAGTATATTGTTCAAGTGCCATTAGCTGATTTTAAAGGGCAATGGGTAGAAGTTATCGAACGAGCAACTTTTTCTTTAGACGGTAAATACGAAATACAGATTAATAGAATTAGTGATGGTAAAGTTTTGGTAAAGCAGGCTTTTACTAATATCGAAATGTGGCGTAAAAATACAACTAGCTGTCGACCGAAATGGGGGATCTATAGAAGGACTTTGCAGCCAGAAATGCTGAGGGACGAAACACTTTGGTTCACCGATTTTAATATCACAGAATACTAACCTTTAATTATAAAAATAACATGATGAAGAAAATTCTAGCACTTACTGTTACGTTCTCTGCTTTAGCGTTCTCAACCAATGTTGCTTTGGCGCAACAAGTGCAGGCTCCCGTAATTAATTACGATTTTGGAGATAAAGAAGCTTCTTTTAATCCAAATCCGGGGGCATCATCTACTTCCTTTTTACCAAAAATTGCATTAAGCAAAGCCATTAAAGTAAGAGTGCGCACTGCCTCAGATGGCACTGGAGCTTTTAATTTGGTTAAAAGTGGAGCAGGTTTTATTAAAGGAGCAGGTTTGGAAGTTGTGGCAGGAACTACCACCAGTAAATTCTCCATCTACAATTTAACAGTAGAAAGCGTAGTTAAAACTAGTTTTAACATTAAAATAGATGCTGCTACTGCAGGTCAGTGGGTGTTTGCCAATGGTGCTGCCGATAATTCTGATGATTTATTTCAAGGTAATAGTGGTATCAAGGAAACTTCTACAGAAATTTTTGCTGGTTTGAGATGGAATTTATCTGCAGCAGAGCAAATCAATTTTTACAGTCGTAATGGTGCTAAATGGACTTCGGTAAAAGGTGTTTCATTTGTTAAAAATACCGATTACCTGATCGAAGTATATAGTAATAATAGCACTGAGGCAAAAAAATATACCAAAGAAGGTGAGCAGACTTTAAACGCAGGAACTTATCACGTGTGGGTAAATGGTAAACGTGTTGCAGGCGAATTTGTATCAGGCGGACTAGAAGCTGGTAAAGGCTTAAACGGTTTTATCATCTACGGAGTTACACCAAAAGGTAATGAGACTATGGCTAAAGCCTGGTTTGACAACTTAGAAATTAACGGAAACCTATAACAGTGAATTAATTGGAGAGCTTTAATTGGCTCTCCTCAACTTATAACCAAATATTTAATCCATATGAAAAGAATTTTACTTTTAATGATTTTGAGCTGCTTTACAGCGGTTGGTTTTGCGCAAGATGTGTATTATTGGGTGGGTGGAGCTACTGCAACTAGTCTTACTGGCACAAATTGGAAAAAAGATAATATAGGTAACAATGTATCTAGAAGTGCTACAACTGATATTCTTGTTTTTGATGGTGTAACAGTTGCTTTTAACTCGGGAGGTGCTACGATTGGTAAATTGCAACTGCAGAATGGCGCTGATGTGAGTTTCTCTAGGACAAATACTACTAACACGGGAACTTCAACTTTGAGTTTGACCGGTGCCGATGCATTGGTTTTAAGTGTAAGTGGAAATAGTAAATTGAGATTAATTGATGGAATTGGTGGTAGCTTTGTAATCGCACTAGGCGCTAATAAACAAGCTTTAATTAATAATAGTGAGGTTTACATACAAGGATCGGCCTGGCCTGCGACTAATCCAGTAACTACTGTTGGTGCACAACGAATTCAAGTGCCCACTGCTGGATCGTTTGTATTTTCTGGAACAAGTAAATGTTTTACGAATGTGGCAAATACTTATCCTTTTAGTCTTTCAACTAATTCTGGAACTAACTCTGTAGTTTTCCAAACGGGAACTTCTCTAGTTTTTCAAGGAGGAAGAAATCCATTTGGAGAGCATGCTACTAATTTTGTCATCGAAATGAAAGATGGAAGCACTTTTGTAGTTGAAAACAATATAGCAGCAGCAGTATTAAAAGATAGATGGATGAAGAACGTAACGATAAGGAATAATGTAGATCTTTCAATGGGTACTGATAACTTTAATAATATAAATGATCTAACAATTGAAAATGGCTCTACATTTCAAATTAGAGGAACTGGTCCGTCTCCTATTTCTGGTAACATCGTAAATAATGGTACATTGACCGTTAATGCTACTGGCTCATCAAACTTACTGATGATTGGGCATAGTCCACAATCTATTTCTGGAACTGGCGCTTTTAATTTAGGAGCCTTTTCTGTTGCAGAAGACGCAAACGTGACGTTAAATGCTTCTATTAATATTGCTGGAAGTTTAATATCGTATATCTATGGAACTTTAAATGTTCAAGGAAATCAGTTAAAAACTAATGGTATTGCTGCTGGGACTGGTAGAATTCAATTTAGGCCACTAGTTAGTAATTCTACAAATGGGGCTATAGTGGCTGCAGGAAGTAATGTGATTAATTTTGGTCCAGGTACTGATTTTTCTAATTTAGCTGCAGCTCCAGGTGTATTAATTTCAGGACCTAATCTAGAACCTAATACTTACGTTATAAATACATCGAGTGGTGGAAATGGTTCTATAACATTATCAAAGCCAGCAATTAGTTCTGGTACTTCTGTTACCGTGCTGGGAACACCAGCTACGCTAGTAACATCTAATTTAAACGGAGTTGATGGTAGTTTCGATATTAATTCTGAAGGTACATTAACGTTATCCAGTGGAACTAACGTTGTTTTTAACGCAACAACATTGAATCCATTTCCTATTACAACAGGAAGCCAGTTGGGTGATGTAACATTCAATGCAGCCGCTACTACGAATAAAAGTGTGACGATAAATGGAAAGTTAACACTTAACAATTCGAAGCTCATTATTCGTGAAACAGAAGTAGTAAATATGGGTTCAACAGGTTCGTTTGATGGTAATAGCTCAGCGTACATTGTGACATCAGCTAATGCTCCTACTGGCGCAATTGGTAAATTAAGACTAACAGATTGGACAACATCTATGTTAATTCCAGTAGGTACAGCAACACACTATGCTCCTGTAACTTTAGCACCAACCGCTACTTCAACTTTTGAAGTTAATGTTTTTGAGGGAGTTACAGCAAATGCAGCGCCAAATGGCACCGCTTTGACTGCAGCGCAAAAGCTAAAAATGGTTGATGCCGTTTGGAACATCAACCGCACTTCCGGTGCTGGCAATGTAGATGTAACTTTAGGTTGGGATGGTACTTTAGAAGGTACAGATTTTGCTGGCTTTACTAATTCCCAAATAGGAGTTACTGCTTATAATTCTGGAGCTTATGGTACATTCATAGGCCCTGGTAGTGCAACAAATAATAACATTAGCTTTACAACTAGCACACTTTCTCCATTTGTTGTAGGAGAAGCCAATACAACTTTGCCGCTTAAATTATTAAGTTTTACAGGTAAGGAAAGCTTAAATAGTGTGAAATTGGCTTGGCAAACTACCTCAGAAGTAAACCTGAAAAATTACATATTACAACACAGGACAGCAACAGGTTTCGAAGATATTTATACGGTAGCTGCAAACAATCAAGCGGGAATTTTTAACTATAGCTATACTCATTTAAAACCAGTTTCAGGTGTAAATTATTATCGCTTAGTTGGTGTAGATTTAGATGGTACAACGCATGCTTCAGAGCCAATTCAAGTAAATTTCACTTCTGCAAATAAGGTGGCTGTTTATCCAAACCCTGTAGCCAGCAATTTGCTGAGTGTTTCTGGAGTAGTTAGTGGCGACGTTATCCGTATTTTAAATATCCAAGGACAGGTAATCGCAACTCAAAAAGCTTCGGGTAACCAAGTGCAAGAAATTAATTTACCAAATGTACAATCAGGAACTTACATCCTATCGATAGAAAACGCAGGAAAAATCACAAGCACTAAAAAAGTAATTAAAATATAATTTAAGTCGTAAGTTTTAGGTAATACGTTTACGTCTAATTACTAACTACTAAATAAAAAATGAACAAGCACTCAAAAGTATTATTAGCACTAGGTTTATTCTTATCCATCTCGGCTGATGTTTTGGCAAAGGTGAAACTTCCGCAAATTTTTGGAAGTAACATGGTATTACAAAGAGATAAACCTATTACCCTTTGGGGCTGGGCCAATCCAGGAGAGAAAGTGGTAGCTAATTTTAAGGGTAGCGACTACAATACTCAAGCTAATGAGAAAGGTAAGTGGCAATTAGAACTAAAAGCAGCTCCTGCTGGTGGACCATATACTTTGAAAATTAACGAGCTAAACTTAGATAATGTACTTTTGGGCGATGTTTTTTTGTGTAGCGGACAAAGCAACATGGCATTCATGATGATGAAAGCTGATGGAGGAGACAAAGATCTTACTAGTTCTGCAAACCAAAATATCAGAGTTTTCAATGTTGACAGGGATATCGAATTTCAGCCACTAGAAGATTTAACGAAAAAAACACCTTGGCAAGCTGCGGGGCAACAATCGCTAGGCAAATTCTCGGCAGTAGCTTATTATATGGGGCGTAAACTACAGAAAGAATTGAATGTTCCTATCGGTTTAATCAGTAGTGCTTATGGCGGCACGGTGATAGAAGGTTTCATTAGTGCACCATCTTTGGATACTATTCAAAGATTAAAACCGGTACTTAATCAAATTGGTGATAAAAACCAAAAGCAATACATCGCTGCCAAAGTAGCAGAGTTAGAGAAAATACATGGTAAATTAAATCAGTACACCAATACTGATGTGCTTTGGGATACCATTAATCCAACTGTCCCTGCTTATTCAAAAGCTTGGGCAACTATGAAACTGCCAACCTTATGGGAAAAAGCCGGTTTGCCGAACGTTGATGGTGTAATTTGGTTCTATAAGGAATTAAACTTAAGCAGTGCCGATATTCAAAAAGATGCTTTTTTAAGTCTGGGCAGAATCGCAGATCAAAGTGTGGTTTTCTTTAATGATGTGAAATTAGGCTCGTCGCCAGATAGTCGAGACTTAATTAGAGAATTTACTATTTCAAAAGATTTATTAAAAGTAGGGTTAAACAAAATTGTAGTTCGTGTAGCTAATAAGGGTAGAAACGGTGGTATTTGGGGATCTGAAAGCAAACTGTTTTTTAAAACACGAGTTAATAATAGAATTTCAATCAATGGTGATTGGGCATACAAAATCCAAGAAATTAATATCGCAGTACATCCGAACGATGTTTCTTCGTCGATTTATAATGCGATGATTAGTCCACTAAAAACCCTGCAATATAAAGCGGTAATTTGGTATCAAGGAGAAAGCAATGCCAATTGGGCAGATGAATACGAAGGTTTGTTGAAAAACTTAATTAAGGATTGGAGAAAGCAGTTTAATCAGCCAGCCTTGCCTTTTGTAATAGTGCAATTGCCTAACTATAAAAAAGTGCCAACCGCACCGGAAGTGAACGCAACTTGGGCATTGTTAAGAGAAGGGCAGGAAAAAGCGACTCAGCAAGCCAACGTTGGCTTAGTAAATATTATTGATCTAGGTTTGGCGCATGACATTCATCCAACGGATAAATTTCCAGTAGGAGAACGTGTAGCTGCTAAGGTAGAACAATTGGTTTACGGTCAGAAAATAGTGGCCGATGGACCTGTTTTTAAATCAATGAAAATTCAAGGTGGAAAAACCATCATCTCGTTTGATTATGCTGATGGTTTGGTTACCAATAAAAATGCACAGCGCTCTAATTTTATCATTGCTGGAAAAGACAAAAAGTTTGTGTGGGCACAAGCTAAGGTAGTTGGTAATACCGTAGAAGTTTGGAGCGATGAAGTGAAAGAACCAGTTGCTGTACGTTATGCTTGGGCCGATAATCCTGGTGATAATTACCTATCGAACGCTGCAAATTTACCAATGCGTCCTTTTAGAACTGATAATTGGAAAATTGATTTAGAGGTAATTCCGAGATAAATTCATTTAAATTTGAAATAAATTTTAAATACCCAATTGAATGATTATTTTTGGTAAACCAATTAATTGGTCGACCAAATAGAAAACTAAGGAATGAGATCATTAATAGAAAATATCACTGCAATACAAGTTGAGTCGCCAGTTGACAAAATTATAGGACAGTTAAAACAATTGATTGTATCTGGTCAGTTAAAGCCAGGAGATAGATTGCCAGCAGAAAGAGTGCTTTCTGAACGATTTGGATTAGGAAGAAGCTATATCCGCGAAGCAATATTGAAATTAGAGTTTTATGGTTTGCTAAAAACCAATCCTCAAAGTGGTACATATGTAGCGGGATTAAGCATCAATGTAATTGATAACATCATTTCTGATATCATCAAGTTTAACAAAGATGATTTTAATGCCTTAATTGAAGCTCGTTACCACTTAGAATTAAACGCTGTAAAGTTAGCTGCAGAGCGTAGAACCTGTGAGGATTTGGAGAGTATCAAATCTGCAATGGAAGATTATGAGAGGAAAGCTAGTGCAGGTGGAGATGCGGTAGAAGAGGATATGGTTTTCCATATCAAAATAGCTAAAGCGACTAAAAATTCAGTAATAGAGTCGATGATCTTGATTTTAGTTCCTGACTTGATTAAGAATATTGTACAAAATAAAATATGTGGAGACAATAGGGCTATAACAGCGATAGAAGAACACAGAATGATTTACGCCGCTATCGAAGCGCAAGATATGGCTAAAGCTGAAGAAGCAATGTCGGGCCACCTTGACGAGATATGGCAAATTAGTAAAGCCGGTTTTGCCGCACAACATATAATCAACGAAGCAGAAGTATAATTCGAGAAATATAGGAGTATCCTAGCTTAATCAAATAAATATAAATTCAAGCGTATGAACTACTTAAAAAAAGTGGTATTAGTATCTTTTTGTGCCTTTTTTAGCGTGCCGCTAATGGCTCAAACACATCCAAGCTTAATGCTTACCAAAGCAAATGTAGCGGCTGTGAGAAAGGGAGTAGCTACCTATCCACTTTTACGTCAGTCTTATCAAACTGTGAAAAATGCAGCTGATAGGGCCTTGGCGGAACCTATAGTAGTACCCGTGCCTAAAGATGGGGGCGGCGGTTATACGCACGAACAACATAAGAAAAACTACAGTAACATGTTAAGCGCTGGTACAGCTTATCAGATTTCTGGAGAAAAAAAATATGCAGATTACGTAAAAAATGTACTGCTTAACTATGCTTCACAATATGAAAAATGGCCTTTACATCCTAAAAGAAAAAGCGAGGATGATGGTGGTCGTATTTTTTGGCAAAGCTTAAACGACTTTGTATGGCAAATTTATACCATACAGGCTTATGATTTGGTTTATGACGGTTTACCTGCTGCTGACAGGGAGACCATTGAAGAGAAATTGTTCGTACCTATCTTAAAGTTCTTTACTGAGGATAGGTACGATGTCTTCAACAAAATCCACAATCATGGTACTTGGAACTTAGCTGCGGTAGGCATTACCGGCTATGTATTGAACAAAAAGGAATACGTAGAAACAGCCATTAAAGGTTCTAATAAAGATGGAAAAACTGGCTATTTGGCTCAAATAGACCAATTGTTTTCTCCAGATGGTTATTACATGGAAGGCCCTTATTACCAACGTTACGCCTTATTGCCGTTTGTGCTATTTGCTAAAGCAATTAATAATTACGAGCCTTCACGTAAAATCTTCGAATACCGTGATAAGTTGCTTTCAAAAGCAATCCAGACTTCATTGCAAACTTCTTATACTGATAAAACTTTTTTCCCAATTAACGATGCCATTAAAGATAAAACCTACGAATCAATCGAGTTGGTTTACGGTGTAGATTTAGCTTACGCTGATATTAAACCAGAGGTTGATTTATTGGACATCGCTAGACAGCAAAACCGCGTAATCGTTTCTGATGCTGGTTTAAAAGTGGCTGCAGATTTAGCTGCGGGTAAAGCTGTACCGTTTAAATATCAAACTTTGTTTATTAAAGATGGTGCAAAAGGAGAGTATGGTGGTTTAGGTATTTTGCGTAGCGGTGCAAATACAGACCAACAAGCAGTGTTAATAAAAGCTGCTTCGCAAGGAATGGGACATGGCCACTTTGATAGATTAGGTTTGTTGTTCTACGATAATACTACTGAGATTTTTCCAGATTACGGTGCTGCCAGATTTTTAAATATCGATACTAAAAACGGTGGAGGTTATTTGCCAGAGAATAATACTTATGCCAAACAAACGGTAGCTCACAATGCCTTAGTGGTAGATCAAACTTCACATTTTAATGCTAAAGTTGGCCCTGCTGATAAAACCAGTCCAACGTTATTGTACTTCTCTAACCAGCCAAACTTAAAAGTAGTTAGTGCCAAAGAAGCTAAGGCTTATGCCGATGTAACGATGATCAGAACATCTGCTTTGGTAAAAGTGGATGGTTTAGATAAACCTTTGTTGATTGATGTGGTACAAGCTCAATCTCCAAAAAATCATCAATACGATTTGCCATTTTGGTACAAAGGTCAGTTAGTAAATACTTCCTTTCCTGTAACAGCAAAAGCTGACGGTTTAACAGCTTTGGGTACGAAAAATGGCTATCAGCACATTTGGTTAAATGCTAGTAATAAGCTAGAAGAAAAAACTGGATTGGTTGGTCTGTTGAATAAAAATCGTTTCTACACTACTCACTTTGCATCAGATAATCCTTTAGAGGTGAAATTGGTTTCCATTGGAGCTAACGATCCTGAAATGAATTTGGTTGATGGAAAAGCGTTTATGTTGAGCAGTAATGGACAAAACCAAACTTTTGCTACCATTACGGAAACGCATGGCGGTACAGACCCTATAAATGAAACCGTATCATCGGCCTTACCTTCTATCAGTGAATTAAAGATAGTGAAATCAGATGTGCAACAAATCACATTGAGTTTCAAGCTGAACGGAAAAACTTACACGTATCAGATTAATTATACAGATAAACAGAATTATATAAATTTTAAATAGGAGCTAGGTGTCAGTAGTCAGGCATCAGTTAACCGATTTAAACAATTAAGCAATTAAACAATATTAAGATATGCAAAGCGAATTATTTCAAATAGAGACAGAGACAACTTGGGAAGATCTAGGTAATGGTGTACAACGTAAAATCTACGGTCACGATGATAAAATTATGTTGGTAAAAGCAAAGTTCGAAGCTGGGGCTATTGGTCCATTGCACGAGCACTATCATGTACAAGTTACTTATGTAGAAAGTGGTGTTTTCGAAATGACGATTGGTGATGAGAAAAAAATCATTAGAAAAGGTGATGGTTATTATGTACCACCTCATGCTGTACACGGCTGCGTATGCGTAGAGCCAGGTATTCTAATTGATGTTTTCGCTCCTCACAGAGAAGATTTTATTAAGTAGTATATTTTGAGTCTAACACCCCACCCGTTGGGCAACCCTCTGGAAGAGGGGAATTACCATCGACATTCCCCTCTTCCAGAGGGGTGGTTGAAAACCGGGGTGTTTAATCATAACAGCTTCATCAAAAACAAACTATAATTATAGATGAAAAAATTAATCATAAGCTGCTTTTTAATTGCAGCAGTGAGTTTTACTCAAGCGCAAGAAACAGAAGTAAAGAAAGTTGCTTATCCAACTGGCTTTTCTGAGCAATTGAATGTGGTTTACACCAAAGCAGGAGATTGGGAAGGTAAAATGGATTTGTATTTGCCACCCAAAGAAAAGGGACCATCTCCAATTGTAATCAACATTCACGGTGGTGGTTTCAATAAAGGAAATAAAGAGTCTCAAAGTGGCTTTAACTCTTTCTTTAAAAATGGTTATGCTGTAGCGAATATTGCTTACCGTTTGGTACAAGTTGCTCCAGCACCTGCTGCAGTAGAGGATACTCGTTGTGCTTTGATTTATTTGATCAAAAATGCGAAAGCGTTAAACATAGATCCTAATAAAATTGTAATCATGGGTGGTTCTGCTGGCGGTCACTTAGCATTAATGGGCGGCTTGTTAGGTAATGATGCCAAATTTGATGGCAATTGCCCAGGTGTAAAAGATGTAAAAGTTGCGGCTATCATTGATAAATATGGTATTACGCACATTGGCAACTGGGCAAGTCGTTCGGCTACATGGTGGTTAGGCGATAAAGCTAAAGACCAAAAATTTATCGAGTCTGTTTCTCCTTTATATCAAGTGAAGAAAACCAGTCCACCGGTATTTATTGTACATGGCGATGCTGATCCAGTAGTTCCTTATCAACAATCGGTAGATCTGAAAAAGAAATTAGATGAATTTGGAATCAAAAACGAATTCATGACGATTGAAGGTGGCGAGCACGGAAAATTCCCTAAAGAGAAAAATTCTGAATTAAATGCAGCTATTATCAATTTCCTAAAAGAACTAGGTATTCATAAGTAGGCTATTAGCTTCAATGAAAAAGATCTTCAATATATATTTGGTTATGGCTGCTATTGCTATCTCAGCTTTTGGGAGGGGATATGCAATACAGCCTTTTTTAAACTTATCTAAGCCAATTGTGGTGGCGAATAGCAGTCAGTTGAAGAAAGCTTTGGCAACCGCTAAACCTGGAGATTCTATCGTTTTAAAAGATGGCATTTACGAAGGTAAGTTCGTAATTGAAGCTACTGCAAGCGGCAATAAAAAGGAGCCTATTGTAATTACCGGAGGTAGAAATGCCATTTTGGATGCTGGAAGTATAGAAACAGGGTATGTATTATCCTTAAAAGCTAGCTATTGGAAGTTGAAAGGCTTCACGGTGCAAAATGGATTGAAAGGTATTGTTACCGATGGAGCGAGTTACAATGTAATCGATGGTGTTTTTGTAACTCAATTGGGTGAAGAAGGTATTCATTTCAGAACTTTTAGCAAACACAACATCGTTAAAAATTCGGAAGTAACGCATACGGGCAAGAAACGTCCGGGTTATGGAGAAGCGATTTACATCGGCTCTGCTTATAGCAATTGGGCTAAATATACTGATGGTAAGCCTGATCAATGCGACTCAAATCAAGTGCTAAATAATAAGTTAGGACCTTTTGTAACTGCCGAATGTATTGATGTGAAAGAAGGTACAACAGGAGGAATCATTAGAGGCAATATTTTCGAAGCACAAGGAATAACAGGTGAAAATAGTGCAGATAGCTGGATGGACGTGAAAGGAAATCATTACCTCATTGAAAATAACATAGGACATAATACACAACCCTCAGTTCTAAAAGATGGTTATCAGGTGAATTGTGCTTACGAAGGCTGGGGTTCTTACAACAAGTTTAAAAACAACATCAGTAATGTAAATGCTGATGGTTATGGTATAAATATCAGACAGAAAAGTAGCAAAGGAGAGACAGTAGGAAATGAGGTTTATGCGGATAATAAAGTAGTTAATGCTAGTAAAGGCATTACCAATATCGAACTAACTAAAAAATAATAAAAATGAAAGTAAAAGGCTTAAGGTGGTGGATCATTGCCCTCATTGGACTAGCAACTGTAATTAATTACATTGATAGAAGTGCCATTAACATTCTTTGGCCTTATATCTATAAAGAATTTGGTATTGCAGATGCGGATAACAAAAGCGCATTGGCATTAATTACTACTTTCTTCATGATTGCCTACGCGTTGGGGCAGACCTTTACAGGTAAATTAATGGATGCAATCGGCACTCGTTTAGGGATGACAATCTCTATCATTGGTTGGAGTATTTCTATCGCATTGCATGCTTTTGCAAAATCATTATTGTCTTTCAATATTTTTAGGTTCATGCTGGGTTTCAGTGAGGCTGGAAACTGGCCAGGAGCAACTAAAAGCAATGCAGAATGGTTTCCTGCCAAAGAAAGGGGAATTGCGCAAGGTATTTTTGGTGCCGGCGCATCTTTAGGTTCGGTAGTTTCTGCACCTATTATTGCTGCACTCTATCTTATTTTTGGTTGGAAAATGACTTTCGTGTTGATTGCCGTTTTAGGCTTGATCTGGATTATTCCTTGGTTATACATTAACAAAGCGACACCAGATAAACACCCTTGGTTAACGGAAGAAGAGCGTGCTCATATTTTAGCTAAGCCAGAAGTTAAGGAGGTAGAAACGGCTGTTGAGGAGGCACCTGCTTTAACATGGAGGGAGCTTTTGAAAATCAGAAACACTTGGGGGATCATCACTGGGAGGTTCTTTATCGATCCAGTTTGGTGGTTGTTCGTAACCTGGTTACCAACTTTCTTGAAAGAGCAATTTATGTTTGATATCAAACAAATTGGAGCTTTCACTTGGGTACCTTATCTGTTTGCAGCCATCGGAAGTTTAGCTGGAGGTTACCATGCTTCGTTACAAATTAGAAAAGGAGTAACGCCAACAAAAGCTCGTAAAAATGCAATTGCTGTAGGTAGCATAATGATGTTGGCTTCTTTGGTGGCTATCGTTTATCAACTAGATAGCTTAAAAGAAACACCGATGTTGGCGATGGTACTAATAGGCTTGACCTTATTTGGTTTCCAATATTTAATCGGTAATATCCAAACCTTACCTAGTGACTATTTTAATGGTAAGAACGTAGGAACGGTAGCAGGGATGGGTGGTACAGCAGCGGTTGCAGGTACTCTATTAACCACTTGGGCGGTTCCGGTAATTACACAAACTAGTTATGTATCATTCTTTGTATTGGCTGCGGTATTAGTGCCAGTATCTTGGTTGTGCATCAAATATATTTCATCAAAAAAATAAAAAATTAAATTATAACAGTATGCGTTTAAAAAACAAAGTTGCGATAGTTTCTGGAGGTGCTAGAGACATAGGTAGAGCCGTTTCATTACAGTTGGCTAAAGAAGGAGCTAAAGTAGTGGTAAACTATTTCGATAGTAAAGAGCAGGCAGATGAAACCTTGAAATTAATTCAAGAAGCTGGAGGTGAAGGTATCGCTGTACAAGCTGATATGACCAAGGCCGCTGAGGTTGATGCTTTAGTTGCTGAGGCTAGAAAGGCTTTTGGTGAGGAAATCCATGTATTGGTAAATGTTGTTGGTGGTTTGGTTGCCCGTAAAACAACAGCAGAAATGGACGAAGATTTCTGGGATTTCGTAATCAACGTAAACTTAAAATCAGTATTTTTAGGTGTTAAAGCGGTTTCTCCGTTTATGCCTGCTGGTTCTTCAATCATTAACTTCTCTTCATTAGCTGCAAGAGATGGTGGTGGTCCAGGTGCAAGTGCTTACGCAACTTCTAAAGGTGCAGTAATGACGTATACTAGATCATTAGCGAAAGAATTCGGTCCTAAAGGTATCCGTGTAAATGCATTAGCTCCTGGTATGATTGCTACAACTTTCCACGATACTTTCACTAAATCTGAAGTGAGAACTAACGTAGCTAATGCTACAGCATTAAAAAGAGAAGGCGATGCAAAAGAAGTTGCTGATGTAGTAGCTTACTTGGCTTCTGATGAGTCGAGCTTCCTTACTGGAAATAACATCGATATCAACGGCGGCTTAGCATTCTCTTAGTCACGATAGAAATACGCTAATTAGATGTTTAGGTTTTGAACATTACATAGCGATTAATAACTCTAAAAAGGGGATGTTCTAAAGGATAGCCTTAAAGTACATCCCTTTTTTTGCTAAGTATTAGTAATCATAATAAATTAACTAATAAACTGGCAAACCAGTGAAAAACAAAATAACCAAATACACTAGAACAACTCTCCATTAATGACATCATAACATTTGTATTTCTCGCTGCTCAGCAAAATTTTTAAATAGTTCTAGTATTTTTTTTGATTACAAATAATAATGATATATTTGGTCTACCAATTTTTGGTTTACCAATTTTTGAAGCTGAAACTGTAGAGTTGAAGCAAGCTAACCACATATAAAACTGATTTGCTATGACATTAAAAAATCGCGTTAGCAGCGTTATTTTTTTACTATTTTGCCTACTCTCTTTAGGGGTAAGCGCACAAACAGTAAAAATTAAAGGCGTTGTTAAATCTGAAGATGGACAGGGTATTCCTGGTGTTTCTGTAGTCATTAAAGACACCAATAAAGGAGTTTCTACCAATGAAAAAGGGGAGTATGAGATTTCTGTTCAGAAAGGGAAAATATTAGAATTTAAATCATTAGGGTATAAAATCCATTTACAGGGTGTGGCAAATGCTACTACCATTAATGTTACATTGGCAGAAGATGTGAGTTCAATGAACGAAGTTATTGTGGTAGGCTATGGTACTCAAAAGAAATCTACAGTAAGTTCTGCGGTAAGTAAGTTAGAAAACAAAAATTTGGATGAAATTCCAACTTCGAGGTTAGATAATGCTTTAATTGGTAAGATAGCGGGTTTAACTGTTCAAAATAATAGTTCTGAAGCTGGCTCGGAGCCAACTTTACGTGTAAGGGGTGCAAGCTCAATCAACGCTAATGCAGACCCTTTGGTAGTAGTAGATGGACATCCAATTGCAGATGGTTTGGCATTTATCAATCCTTACGACGTAGAGTCTATTGAAGTCTTGAAAGATGCGGCGTCATCAGCGATTTATGGTTCTAGAGGTGCAAATGGTGTAATCTTGGTAACTACTAAAAAGGGCGTGGCCGATAAGCCAAAAATCTCTGTGAAATCGTTTTACGGCATAAAAGAAGCCTATAAAACATATCCAATTTTAACGGCAACAGAATATACAAATTTGTTATTTCAAGAAGCTGCTTTGAGAGAAAATGATCCTACAGCAACTACAAAAAATCTAATTACCGCTAATGAAAGGGCGCTTTATATTATCGAAAATCAGATAAGTGGTTCGCTTACAGATTGGCAAGAAGAAGCACTTCGTAATGCTGGTATTTATAATTTGCAGCTTAATGTAGCTGGTGGTAAAAAAGACCTTAGGTATTATGTTTCTGGGAACTTGCAGCAAGACCAAGGGGTAATGAAGTTTAGCGAAAATAACAAAGGAAATATCCGTATTAAATTAGATGCTAACCTTACACCTAAATTGGCATTAAATGTAAATATCAATCCTACCTATACCAAAGTTCAAAGGCCTTCGGAGAATTATACAGGATATTACAGATTTCCGTCTTACATGCCTGTTTATCACACCGCATTTACTGCAGCATTTGTAAACCAAAACTCGCAATGGGCTAATATAAAAGCTGGCGATTGGGTACAAGCAAGACATTTCAGTAACCTGATTTATTCAGGTACTATGCCCGATGGTTCTTCATGGACAAGTGTAGAAGCAATTAGTCCAAATTCATCAGCAACAAATACACCATTGTCTCATGCGGCTAGAGATTTACGTTTCCAAGAAACTTTCCGTTTTCAAGGTGGTACAGATTTAACTTATACGCCGTCTAAAAGTTTAGTTTTTAAATCTTCATTAGGTGCCTATTACCTAAATAGAGAAGATAAAATGTTAATTCAAAGAGATGCCCGTAGAGATGGCGATGTAAATTCTGGAGTTTTTACCAGCGGAAATACTATTGATATTTTGTGGGAAAATACCATGAACTACACAAAGAGTTTCGGTAACCATAATTTTAAGGGTTTATTAGGTTTTACGATGCAGAGCAATAAGGTAAGTGGTAGCCAACAAATTGGTTATGATTTTCCTTCTGATGATTTTACGACTTTAAACCAAGCAGCTTATTTTGATCAGGCACCAGCTATACCACTTAACGTGAAAACAGGTTTGGTATCTTATTTAGGTCGTGTGAACTACGATTATAAAGGTAAATACATTGCAACAGCAAGTTTGCGTACTGATGAGAGTTCAATTTTTGGTCCAGGAAATAGGAGAGGTTGGTTCCCATCTTTCTCGGCAGGATGGAATATCGCCAGCGAGTCTTTCATGAAAGGAAGCAAAAAATGGTTAGAGAACTTGAAATTGAGAGCCAGTTATGGTGAAACGGGTAACAACAGAATCACTCCATTTTCATATCTAGATTTGTTGTTTAGAGGTAACTATTCATTTGGTGATGGTACGGGACAAGTAAATCCTGGTCAGTCTCCTAATAATCCTGTTTCTTATGGAGCTAATATCAGTTGGGAAACCACCAGGTCTACCAATATTGGTTTAGATGTTGGCTTGTTTAGAAATAAAATCCAATTAAGCTTAGAATATTATCACTCAATTACCAATAAATTATTGTTGCAACAAGCTCAACAAGCATTTACCGGAGCCGATTCTTATTGGACTAACAATGGAAAAATCAGAAATCAAGGTTTCGAAGTGGAATTTACTTCAAACAACATTGGTAACAAAAATTTCAATTGGACTACCTCAATGAATGTGGCTATTAACAGAAATAAACTGATTAGTTTAGGTGGTGGAGAGCCGTATCTTTACAATTACGGAGAGCGTAGCGAAATTTATGCTTCTATTGTCGGTCAGCCTTTTGTGCAGTTTTTTGGTTACCAATCTGATGGTGTGTGGCTTTCTCAGGCAGATGTAACTGCAGCGCAAACTAGTGGGCAAACTTCCGTATTGCAAAACTATTTCACCGCTGGCGGATTAAAGCTTAAAGATATCAATGGAGACAATAGAATTGATTTGAATGATAGGGTAGTTATTGGCTCGCCATTCCCAGATTTTACTTGGGGTTTAACAAACACTTTCAGGTATAAGAAATTTGATTTAAATATTTTGATGCAGGGCTCACAGGGAGGTCAGTTAATTAACGGCGATTTATTTTACAACGAATCGAAAAGACAAAATGCCAGTTACATCAAAAACAGATGGGTAAGTGCTGCAAACCCAGGTGATGGTAAAACGCCGTACGTACTTAACGGAATTGCCGCAGATTTACTTTTGACTGACTATGGTGTGGAGAGCGCAAGCTACGCTTATATCAGAAACGTGATTTTGGGTTACACTTTGCCAGCCAACGCAACGAAGAAATTTAAAATCAACAGTTTGAGGCTCTATGCTTCCGTAGATAATTTATTCTTTATTACAGGAAGTTCTTACAGAGGTATCAATCCAGAATCTAGGGTAACTTCTTCTGCTTATGCTTCGCCAGTAGTTGCTGGTTACCAAAGAGGCGGTTTCCCTGTAAATCGTACTTATACTTTCGGTCTAGATTTTAATTTTTAATACCAACGTATCATGAAAAATATTAAAAACATATCAACTCGCTTACTTATTTTGGTGTCATTGGTATCGGTTTTTACGTCATGTAAAAAGCTGGTAGACCAAGAACCGATATCAAACGAGTCTGTAAATAATTATTACAAGAACTACAAAGAAGTTAGTGTTGCACTAACAGGTTGCTATAATGGCATGCAAGAGCCGTTAACGCTAGAGTGGCAATTTACCGAGCTACGTGCAGATAATGCTCGCCAACGTGCCGCAAGCAGTGCTACCAATGTAAATATGGAGCTTACTGTATTGAATATTTATACGGCAGGGCCTCAACATCAACAAATTTATAATTACTGGTTAAGCGTTTATAAAAACATCCGAAACGTAAATTACGTTTTAAGAAGCTTAGGCGTAACCTACGAAAATGGACAGTTAGTATTTGGTACACCTACCGCCGATGTTACCGAGCAACAACGTAATGAACTGGCTGCAGAAGCTTTGTTTATTAGAGCTCATCATTATTTTAACTTGGTGCGTTTATACGGTGGCGTTTTTATCATCACAAAGCCTTTACTAGCCGCAGAAGCAAGAAAAGTTAATAGGTCGACTGTTGATGAATGCTATAACTTAATCACGAAAGATTTAGAAGCTGCAGCCAATTTGGGCAGTAAAGTGACTTACGGTCAAATTGCATCAAACAATTTAGGTAGAGCCAACGCTTGGGCAGCTAAGGGCTTGTTGGCAAAAGTGTACTTAACGTTGCCTGTACCTCGCTCAGCAGATGCATTGACACTTTTAAATGATGTGATTGCAAACAGTGGATACGGATTGGAAAGTTCATTTGCAAGAGTATTCGCTATCAATAACGAGATGAACAAGGAGATTTTGTTTGCGGTAAGATACAAATCAGGTTTAGTGGGTTTAGGTAATCCAATGCCAAACCTTTTTGCGCCGGCAAGTAGTGGCGATGCAGTTATTAATGGTGATGGAAGTGGTTTTAACTATCCTACGCCAAGTATCATTAATGCTTACACTGTAAGTACATCAAGCTTTACTGATGCTCGTAAAGATGTAACTATTGGTAATTATACGAATTCTACTTATCCATGGTATGTAAACAAGTTCTTTTCTAAAGTAGTTGTCTCTGGAGATGGAGAAAACGATTTTACTGTATTGCGTTTTTCTGATTTATTACTGCTAAAGGCCGAAGCGCAAGGTTTCGATGGAGTTGCTGGTACTTCGGTTGGTTTGATTAATCAAGTGAGAGAGAGAGCTGGAGCAGGAAATTATACTACAGGAGCTTTCACTGCTGCTTTCTATAAATATCCGGCAGCTGGCACAGGCGCAATTCTAAACAGTGCAGATTTCCAAACTGCTCTATTGAAAGAAAGGCGTTTAGAATTGGCTTTCGAGAATCAACGTTCGTTTGATTTGATGAGATTTGGACAAGCGGTTACTAATATGCGTGCACATTATGCTACAGAATTTCAGGAGTATTACAGAAGGCTTGGCCTATTAGCCACTTTACAGGCCAATGTTAATAATGATAAAATATTGCTGCCAATTCCTCAAAGAGAGATTGATACCAATTCAGAAATTAAAATTCAACAAAATCCAGGATACTAAAAACTAAACAAATGAAGAAAATCCTAAAAGTATTATTGTTCTGTGGTATAGCGCTAACAATAATAACCGCCTGCAAGAAAAATGAGGTTTCTGAGATAGGAGGTGGTACAGTTGAAGCAAAAGAATATATTTTTAACCGTGCAACTAATACGTTTGAGTCTGGTAACGAAGTAACTAGTAACATTTCGGCAACTAATGGCGTAAAAGTGGTATATAGTTATTTGGTACGCACAGGAAAACCAAATTTATTGGTGCAGGCCTTTGATAATAGTAAAACTGCTTCCAATGATTTTGTGCTTAATATTCCGGTAGATTCCTTAAGGAAACATGATTTGAAAACGGTTTCAGGTTTGAAAATTATGGTAAAACAGGGAGATAATTCTACTTTGGAAGGTTTCATTTCAATTAAGTACTTTGACCCTGCTTTGCCTCAGTTTAGTGCTTTTCCGGCAACCATTACTGCAGACCTAACTGGCGGTACAACAGCTATCTCAGGTAATATTAAATCAGAATTTGGTATTAAACAAGTTGATATTTATGACGATTACCAGACTGAAAATACTTACGTGCTGGCAAATAGTATCACCGGAATTGCCAATGTTAAAGAATATGCATTGAACTATGCTTACACTTATCGTAAAGCAGCACAACATATCAAAATTAAAGCTACAGATATTTACAACCAATCACATGAGTTGATTATCAATATGCCTGTGGATGTGACCATTTTTAAACCTAAGTTTGAAAATTTTGCAGCTTCGATTACTCCGAATACCACGGGGACAACACCAGTGTCAGGTCGAATTACCTCTGTAACTGGGTTGAAGAAAGTTGATATCTACGATGATAGAAATGGAGCTTATCAGCTATTAGGAACTGCCGATAATTTAAATGGCATTAAAACTTACAATTACAGCACTGCTTACACTTTTAAGAAGAGAGCTGCTAACATTAAAATTATAGCTACAGATACCGAGGATGTGCAAGCGGAGTTGATTATTCCGTTGAATTTTACTTATCAGAGCACATTGTATAGAGATGTTGAAATGAACGCTCAAACGCTTGCTACAAAAACTGCATTTTTAAATAATGGATCTACTATAGGTAATTGCGAATTAAATGCTAATGAAGCAAGTTTGTATTTAATATTTGGAGCACAGAGTACTGGTCCTGTTTTGTTTAATCCTGCTACTGCGGCCACAGGTTCTATAGCTAGTAATTTGAGGTGTAATAACGTAGGATGGACGGCTACTAATACTTCCGTAATTCATGATACCAAATTCCGAGTTTTAATTGACGGAGCAAGTACAGGTCAATCCAATATCTACGATTTGTTAGAGGCTAATGAAATTGATGACTTGAGTAATGCTTTCTTTACTGCAAATAGTATTTCTACACCTAGTTCAAATAATCCTAGATTTGACACATCAGTGGCTGCGACTACGTCAATCTTTAATAAAACTACAGCTAGGGTTGTTTTTATCAAAATTACAGATCCAGCTACAGGATTGATAAAAAATGCTATCATAAATGTTAAAGATTGTACCGTTGGAAATCCAATTGGAAATTCTACCATTAAATTCGATATCTATATTCAGAAATAAAAGCTTTTTGGTTTATATGTGAATGATTGTCGTTTCGGTCGGTAAAGAAGAAAGTTTTAGTGCTTGTTTAATTTTCTTCGACCGATCGAGATGGCAACATTTTTACATGGGACAGGTATCAGGAATTAGTTTTGAGAGCCATCAACTAATAACCAGTGAACTAATGAACCAAATAACCAGTATTACAACAGATCACCAATAACCAGTTAACCGAACTCAATCCTTTCGTTCATGATGAAATTCCATATCTCTTTTTTAGCATTTTTTCTAATCGCTTCGTTGGCTAATGCAGCCGATATTTTGGTAAGCACACCACAAGAATTAAAATCTTCAGCTGCTAAAGCCCAACCAGGTGATGTCATTTTACTTAAAAACAAAGTATGGACAGATGCTCAACTAGTAATCTCTGGCAAGGGAACTAAAGAAAAGCCGATCTGGGTAAAGCCGGAAAGTGGGGATAAAGTAGAGATTACTGGAAAATCGAACCTGAAAATAGGGGGAGAATACGTTTTTATCAAAGGTTTTCATTTCAGGAATGGGTACAGCCCTAAAGATCATGTGATCAATTTTAGGATAGATAATAACAATTTAGCCAACAACTGCCGCATCACTCAGTTTGCCGTAGAAGAGTTTAGTCAGCCAGAACGTTTTAAAGGTGATTCGTGGGTGGTACTGTGGGGTAAAAATAATCGTGTAGATCACTGTACTTTCACCAATAAGTTAAATGCAGGGCCAGTAATTATTGCCGAATTAAATGACGAAAGCAGTCAACAAAATTACCATCGCATCGATTCTAATCATTTCAATGGCCGTCAGCGTTTTGGTTCTAATGGTGGCGAAACTATCCGTATTGGTGTTTCAAGATATTCATTAACTGCTTCGAAAACACAAATTATACATAACCTTTTCGAAAGATGTAATGGTGAAGTAGAAATCGTATCTATAAAATCTGGAGAAAATAATATCAGTTTTAATACTTTCTTAGAATGTGAGGGAAGTTTGGTGTTGAGGCACGGATCAAAAAATGTGGTGCAAGGCAATCTTTTCTTAGGAAACAATAAACCATTTACGGGAGGTGTAAGGGTAATTAATCCAGGGCATGAAGTATTCGATAACGTATTTAAAGATTTAAAAGGTACTGCTTTCCGTTCGCCATTGGCGGTAATGAATGGTGTGCCAAATTCGTTAATCAATCGTTACTACCAAGTAGTTGATGCCAAAATTGAACGCAATACTTTTATCAACTGTGAACCGTCACTATTCGGAACAGGAAAAGATTCTGAACGTACTTTATCACCTCAAAATGTATTGTTCTCTAAAAATTTATTAGTTCATCCAGCAAATACACTTTATGTAGATGAAAATAAAGATGGAGGTATTACCATTAAAGACAATGCTTTGCAATCAAATCTTTCAGTGCAAGATGGTTTTGTAAGCAAGAAACCATCAAACGTAACTATCAATGGAATGTCGTTTCCTTATTTAGCAGATTATGGTGCGCCATTGAAAAAAATGAAGTTTGTACAAAAGAAAGACGTTGGTGCATCTTGGTACAAACAAGAAGTGAAAGCAATCAATTTGCAACCTAAAGTTGTAAAGATAGGTGCTAAAGAAAGCAACAGTATTCAACAGGCTATTGATAAATTAAGTGACGGTGATATCGTCGAATTAACCGATACAGGCCTTTATAGCATTGAAGATGAAATTGTGGTGAGAAAATCCATTACGATCAAAGCGGCAGCTGGTTTAAAAAGTAAACCTGTATTTGTTAACGGTAGTAGCAAGACTTTGCCAGCTTTCGTTACTATTGATAACGGAGCAGCGGTTAAAGTCAGCGGTATTGCATTTAAAGGAGCTTATGGTAGTGGTGGCGATGTTCGTTGCGGTATCCGTTCTACGGAATTGCCAATGAATAAGCCTTATAAAGCATTTATCGATGCTTGCGAATTTTACGATTACAACGAAGGTTCTTTTGCTGGCTTTAAAGGTAGTAAATCTACGCTAGCCGATAGCCTAGTCATCACCAATTCATTGTTTCGAAATATCTCAGGAACAGGTATTAACCTGGCAGAAGAAAGAGATGATAAAGGTATCTATGGAGCAGAATACACCGTGGTGAAAAATTGCGTTTTCACTAATATTTTAGGGAGTGCTATTAATGTATATCGCGGTGGAAACGACGAAAGTACTTTAGGGCCGTTCGTCACTATCGAGAATTGTACCATCAACGAAGTAGATAACAGAGAGCAGGGATCTGCAGTTCGGTTATTGGGTGCGCAGTACGCTAAAGTGCTAAACAGCAACTTCGTTAACAGTGGTCAGGGCGGAAGATCTATTGAGTTTAAAGAATTCCGTTGGGATGATATTTTGGTTGATAACTGTAATTTTTATAACTCAGGGAAGGTGGATACCTATTATAATAAAGCAATGGGTAAAAGCGTTTTCGGTATCCAACCTGAATTTAAAGATATTTCTACCTTTGATTTTAGACTTAAAACAGGCAATGCGTTGTTGAATAAAGGTATTGATGGTAAAAATATAGGTGCAAATATTCAATAGTAATTGATAATCCAATAGAGATGAAAAAATATAATAGCTTATTCTTGAGTTTTTTCTTGGTTAACTGCGTAGTTTTCAGTTCTTGCGCTGTTTCAAATGTAGCAGAGGTTGTCGAAGAAAAGGAGCAGCAATTAAAATTGGAACAGGCTAAAGTTTATACCATCAGTTCAGCTGCCGAATTAAATGCTTTGAGTTTGCAACCTGGAGATAAAGTAGTCATGAAATCTGGTGAATGGAAGAGCCAGTTGATTAACTTCAAAGCTAAAGGGACTTCTTCCAATCCAATTACACTGGTGGCAGAAACTAAAGGTGACGTTTTATTAACTGGCAACTCTAACTTAAAAATTGATGGTGAGTGGTTGGTAGTAGATGGTTTATCCTTCAAGAATGGATACTCTTTGAAAGATGATGTAGTGGTGTTTTCAAAAACTACGTCAAATAGCAGATTGACCAATACAAGTATCGAAAATTATAACCCTAGTGATAAAACTGTTGACTATAAATGGGTTTCTCTGTTCGGTAAAAATAATCGTGTAGACCACTGTTCTATTTCAGGTAAGACCCATCAAGGCACTACATTGGTGGTTTGGTTAGACGATAAACCAAATTATCATCAAATAGATCACAATTATTTTGGCCCTCGTCCAGATTTAGGCGGTAACGGAGGAGAAACCATTCGCATTGGTACCAGCACTTATTCTATGAATGATTCTTACACTACCGTAGATAGCAATATTTTCGATAAGTGTAGCGGAGAGGTAGAGATCATCTCTATCAAATCTGGATATAATAAAATTCAAAACAACTTATTTTATGAATGTGTGGGTACGGTTACTTTCAGACATGGTAATTACTCGGAAGTAAGCAACAACTATTTCATTGGTAATAGTATTTCAAATACAGGAGGAATTAGGATCATTGGTGAAAACCAAAAAGTACATGGAAACTATCTTTACAAAATAGCTGGAAGAACCTTACGCTCGGCCATTTCAGTGATGAATGCTTATGAAAAACCTGCTTTGAGCGACTATTGGCAAGTTAAGAATGCAGATATCCAAAATAACATTATCGTAAGCAGCAGAGAAGCTTTTGTTTTAGGAGCAGGAAAAGATGGCGATAGGACAGTTGCTCCAGACGGAGTTACCATCTCTGGTAATTATGTGATTAACCCAACTACATTAGTGGTGACGGCAGATGAACCAAAGAATTTGAAAATGGAAAATAACCAGTTGGATGGCGGTACTTTGATTTCGGGTTTCGTAAAAATGGGAAACGATTTACAGCTGTCTGATGGTATTTGGCAAAAGAAAACCGTATTAAAGAAGCCGTTTTGGTTAAATACAACCATAGGTCCAGATTGGAAAAAAGATAACCGGAGTTTTGTTTTTAAGTGATAGTGTTAAAATAGACACCCCGGTCTTCGACCACCCCTCTGGAAGAGGGGAATGGAAATCGAAATTCCCCTCTTCCAGAGGGGTGCCCAACGGGCGGGGTATTCCTATTTTTAAACATTCTACCGTCATTTCGATGAGGAGGAACGACGAAGAGAAATCTAGCAGCAAGCTATCTGTAAATTAATAGATGTCTCTCTCGCTTCGTTCGAAATGAGGGAGACAGACCCCTTAACAAAATTTAACGCTCTAACTCTTGACTATTAATCAGATACTTTCGTATATTTACGATTATTTCGTAATTTATCGATGGAGAAGTTAACACAGCAAGAAGAAGAAGCAATGCTAGCCATTTGGCAGGTAGGCCCAGGATTTATTAAAGAATTTATGGACGCCATGCCAGAACCCAAGGCACCCTATACTACGGTTGCCTCAACGGTAAAGAATCTAGAACGTAAAGGTTTCTTAAAAGGCGAACGTTATGCCAATGCCATACGTTATAGTGCTAAAGTGAAAGAAGCAGATTACAAAAAACGTTTCATGAATGGTTTCGTAAACGATTACTTCCAAAGTTCTTATAAAGAATTGGTAGCTTTTTTCGCAAAAGACAAAAAGATAAGTGCAGCCGAACTAAAAGAGATAATTGACCTGATTGAGAAACCTGAAGATAAATAGAGATGCCACATCTTTTTATTATCCTGCTGAAGATAAATTTGGTGCTGTTGCTATTCGCAGCCACTTATTATCTGGTACTACGTAGATTAACTTTCTATGTTTTAAATCGTTGTTTTTTAGTTTTAGGTATCGTGTTTTCTACGGCCTATCCATTCATAGATCTAACGGAGTTCTTTCACAAGCAGGAAATAAGCAATGCAGTGGTTACTTATCTTCCAGAGCTTAATCAAAAGGCATCAGCGTTAGTGCCCACTGGATTTTTTATCAATAATTGGCCAATTTTAAGCGGACTGTTTTATCTGGGTGTTTTAATAATGACCATTAGATTGGCAATTCAGTTCATCTCGCTTTATAAGATACACAGAAAATCTAACCCTAATACGGTAGCCAATTACAAAGTGAGAACGCTAGAAGAAAGTGTTAGTCCTTTTTCTTTTTGGCAAACTATCTACGTTAATCCAAGCTTACATAACGAAAAGGAATTGGATACCATCTTAGCTCATGAAACCGTACACGTAAAGCAATGGCATTCTATCGATATTATCTTGGCCGAATTGAGTGTTGTTTTCTATTGGTTTAATCCAGGAGTTTGGTTGATGAAGAAAGCGGTGAAAGAAAATTTAGAATTCATCACAGACCAAAAAATATTAAAAAAGGGGATGGATAGAAAAACCTATCAATATAGTTTGTTGGGTGTTGGACAGCTGAATACTTCCGTAGCTATTGTCAATAATTTTAACCTTTCCGATTTAAAGAAGCGAATTCAAATGATGAATGTGAAGCGTTCTTCGCGTTTAACTTTGAGTAGATACGCTTTTGCTTTACCCGTTTTGCTATTAACAACTTTGGCATTTACGGTATCAAAAAAAGAAGTGAAAGCTCATTTGCCTACCTTGGCAAAAATCATCCCTCAACTTGCAATTGAAAAAGAAGAAATATCAAATGAAGTTTTGCCGTTAATTAAGGCAAAGCCCGTGAAATTAACGAAAATAAAAGTTCAAGAAACTGTCAAGAATATAGACACTATAAAAATTGTTAAACACTTGGTGAATACGGTTTTTATCAAGGGAGATAGTACGGGCAAAGATGGCTTGAAAACAGCAGGTCAGCTCATTACAGCTATTAAACAAAGATTAACTATTACTGACAATAAGCCATCTACTAAAGGAAAGATTACACAGCTTTTTATTTATAGTAAAGACACTGTGGATGCAGATAAGTTAGCCGACCTTAAAAAGGTAGCCGTTAATTTGAGAAAAAATGAGCCAAACGGAGAGCTAAAAGTTTCCCCGCTTGAGAAAGATAGAATAGTGATGGTAAGGGGATTTAAAGTCGGAGACAGTACATTGAATGAAAAAATAGAGTATATCATCAATGGGAAAGTGTCATTTGCTAATGATATCAAAAACCTGAACCCGAATGAAATTCAACAAATAAATGTGATTAAAGGCGGTGAGGGTAAACCGCAGATTCGTATAGAAATGAAAAAGAAAGCTGAATTGTAACCATTCAGCTTTCTTTTTATAAAATGCTTTTCAATCTTAAATGTTGCATTAGCATTATTGTCTTGGCATCTTTGATTTCTCCATTGTCAATCATTTTTAATGCTTCCTCAAAATCTAACTCTAGTACTTCGATATGTTCTTCCTCATGAGCTAAACCTCCACCATCATTTACTTTCATGGTCTTGTCGTAAGCAGCAACAAAAAAGTAAAGAATTTCTGTTACCGAGCCCGGCGACATATAAGCTTCAAATACCTTTTTCACGTCAGTTATTTGATAACCAGTTTCCTCCTCGGTTTCCCGCCTAATGCAGTCTTCCGCATTGTCTTTTTCTAACAAGCCAGCGCAGGCTTCTATTAACATCCCAGAGGGATTGCCATTTAAATAAGTGGGCAAACGAAATTGTTTAGTGAGGATAATAGACCTTTGTGCTAAGTTATATAGTAAAATTGTAGCGCCATTACCTCTATCATAGGCCTCGCGGTTTTGTAGCTGTTTGCTGCCGTCGGGTTTGGTAAATTCGTAGGTTACTTTGTTAAGGATGTACCAGTTATCACTTAATACTTCTGTTTTTATAATATTGATATCGCTAACCATTGTTTTTAATTCTAGTAAATAGACGCTAAGAATTGACTTTTGTAACACCTAAGTGTTAAAAAAGGAAAAGCGGAAGTGACTAATCCAGTCTATTTCCGCTTTATTAAATTAACGCTTTCGTATATATAAACTATACTTTAGGGAGATTATTGTATCTACAGTTCCAAAATTCTCTCCTTTCTAGGGAGAGGTGTCCAAAAGACAGAGAGGGTAATTAACATATGAGGTAGCCTTAAAGCACCTATTTCCCAAGTCTAGTAATAAGATTGCTTCGTTCCTCGCAATTACGTATTAACTCAATAAAGCTGCTTTAATAATTAAATGTAGCTCTAAACATAGCCACCCTTCCAGGAATTTGATAAGTTCCCACAGTTAAAGAGTTGGCAGTAACATTAATTGCTTCAAAGTCCTTCACGTTGGCTAAGTTGGTAATGCCAAACTCTAAATCGGTCTTCAACTTCAAAACCTTATATCTGATATTGAAATCAGCGAATAGGTATTTCAAATCTGGTTGGCTCGATTGCTGTGTGAAGATATGTTCTGCAGATAAATTCAAGAAAACTGATTTGAGCATAGTAACAGCTAGGCCAGACTGTTGCCTTAATTGTTGGTAGTTGGTACTTATACCAGTTCCGGCAGTTTTGTTTTTACTATTGGTGAAAGTTCCCGTATAAGTGAAGTTCATGAATTTAGTTAACCTTGCTTCAATGCCTGCTTTGTAGCTGTAATTATCACTTTTAAAAGGCAACAATTGGTTGTTCTGTAATTGTTGGAATTGACTTTGCGAATAGGCGAAACCTACATTGACTGTACTTTTTAGAGCGAAAAGATATTTGCTTAAACCAGAATTTAAACTTAAGCTCTTCATTTGGTTCTCTAATGGAAGTACAATGCGTTGTTGTGTGTTATTAGTAAGTATAGACGAAGAAATGGTATTCAAATTGGTGGTACTGTAACTTAAAGTGACGTTTCCGAACAACATTTCAATCGCTTTACGAAAATTAAAACCTCCAGAAAAAGCATGTGCTGAACTCTCTGAAACGGGTGCATTATTAGCGAATAGGGAACGATAGTTACGCAATACGGTTCCACTGTAAATATCATCTATCGCACCTAAATTATTTCTAAAGCTATAACCCGCAGTGACATAATTTTCTGGGCTGGTTTGATATTTTAAATTAACTGATGGGTTCACGAAAAAGCGATTGAGGCTTTTGTCAACGTTGTGGTTTATGTCATCGTAATCGATGCTGTTATAGCTCACTGGAATTCTAACTCCAGCAGTTAGTTTGTCTGTGGTGTATTCGTAAATATTCTCTACATAAAACCTACAACGTAACCAATCTAAGTCATTGAGCGTGCCGGGCGCAGCAAGTTCACTGCTGCCATTGTTTTGTAACTTGGTTAAGTTGGTGGAGAGGTTTTGTTGTTGAAGTAGAAATCCTGTTCTATATGTTTGTACGAAATTGCCTTTCGGAAAAGCCATTGAAGCAAAGTTATTGGTATACAAGGTTGGTAAATCTAGATACTGATTTAAAGCAGCATATGGTGTGCCATTATTGAGGATATCCTCATTTAATCCCGGTTTGATATCAAGCGTTTCTGGTTGAGTACTTCTGCTGATGGAGGATGATAAGTGTAAGATATTACCAGATTTCAGCTTTTTGCGATAACCTAGATCATTAGACAGAGTGAACATATCCTGTTTTAAGGATTGAAAAGCACCTATGCCGTTAATAAATACATTAGAATTGGTACGAGTAGGATTATACTCAACAGCAAGCACATTATTAAAATAATAACCATCTGTATTTCCGTTTAAAGTAAATTGACCTTTTAGTTTTTGTGGGTTCAGGAAATTGTTTTGATTTTCTTGGTAGTTGATAGTTTGGCCAGCTAATCTGGTTTCCGAAAACTTATTGTAGACCTGTTTACGTTCATCATACAAATAAGAAACATTAGCTCTTAATTGTAAGTCATTTTTAAACTTGAAAAGGTTGTTCAGATTAGCCTGTCCAGCTTTGTTAAACAGTGTGCGGCTTTGAGGTAGGGTAGGTACGCCTGCCGCTCCAGCCGATAGTAAGTTTGCGGGTTTGGTGTTGTCATTCGCTAAGGGTTTAAACGAGGTAAGGTCTATTCCAGGATCAATTCCAATGTTGTTGCCCTTTAAGTTGTTAAGGAATTTCACCTTTTTATTGAATAACATTGCATTTACATTGCCATCAAAACGGTCTGGTGTGCCCAAGCCGGCTTTCACTTCTCCCATCACTTTCAGTTTGGCATCGTCTTTAATTACTAAGTTCAAAGCTACATCGTCGCTGGTGTTGTTCTTCTGTAGCATCTTAATGGGTTGATCTTTCTCAATCACTTGCACCTTATCTACTGCACCATGTGGAATCGCTTTTGTGCCGATACCATATTTGTCCTCTAGCAAATTATCTCCATCTATATACATATTAGAGATGTTTTTACCATTGTAGCTGATTTTTCCATTTTCAGCGACTTCAATGCCTGGCATTTTCTTCAGTACATCGCCAATGTTGCGGTCTTGTTTATCAGAAAAATCTGAAGTTTTGTAGTTCAAAGTATCACCGTTAGCGCTTAAACGAGGTCTATTTTTTACCTCTACTGTTTTAAGGCTAATTTCGCTTTCCGTTAAAGTAACTTCATTTACTTTGCTAAAATCTGCTAGGTTAATGGTTTTCTTTCCAAAACCTAGGATGTTGAATTCTAAAATTAAATCTGCTCCTGCTTCATCGGTACTGATTATAAAATCGCCTTTTTCATTCGTTCTAGAGAAACCAAGCGTGCTTCCTTCTTTGTCTTTTAAACTAACCATGACAGAAGGAAGCGGCTTAGCTTTTTCATCTTTAACTTTACCTTTAATTTGCTTTTGAGCGAGCACAGCAATAGTGCTTAAACTCAGTATAATGAGCATAAAGAATAGCTTGTTCATCAGGATGTGTGTTAGATGAAGGCTTGCCTACTAATACCGGCAAGCCTAAGGATAGTTTGTTTGGTGTGGTCTATTTTTTCTCAGGAAGTTCTATAGGATTGTTGAAGGCCATTTTTTTTGCACCTTCAGGAGCGGCAACAAACTTTGTATTACTTGAAACTACCATGTTTCCACTTACACCTCTGCCAGCCATTTGTGCGTTCACAAAACCTTGAGGGTCTTTATCTCTCGCTTCTTTTAGTTTGTCGATTTCTTTTTGGCTAGTTTTTATTGCGTCTGTAGGAAGCTTGATTTCACTGCCTAAATAGGTGCTTCCGTCCATACCACTAAACTTTAATACACTCGGACCACCGTTGCCTAAAGTAACTGTTTGTGTTTCTTCAGGCTTTTCTTCTTCAACGACTTTGTCAATGCCTGCAAACTGAAATTTTACTTCGTTTCTTTCATCATTGGCTTCTATAATTAATCCAGGCAAGCCATTTAGTTTCCATGGGCCGCTTTGAAAAGGTAATTCGGGAGCAAACCAAGCAATCCAGTTTCTACCTTTGAAATATGTAGTAGCTTTTTGACATTTCACGCCAGAAAAACTAGCAGTATCCTTAGTAATCTTCCAATTGATTTTTGGCGCAGTTTCTTCTATTAAATAGTTGCTGATCACACGTTCCTTAGTGTAGAATTTATTTTCGTTCGCAAAATAAAAGTAATCTGTAGCAGTAACTGGTTTAGAAGAGGTTCTGTTGATGTTTAAACTGGTTAAATTACCTCCTTGGGCTTTAATTTGCTCTTCGATATTTTTCTTTATCTCTAAGTCTCGGTTAATTTTATCGTAACTGGTGTAAACCGAAGCATTTTTGCCAATAACCAATAACATGTTTTCGGTTTGGAAGTTGTCTCTTTGAGCGGTGTCTCTCATATGTGAGAAAGTATATCTCACTCTAGCTAAAGCCTTATCTGCATTTTGAGCGAAAGCAAAAGTGCTAATCGTTGCAGCAATTAATGTAATAGTTAAAATTCTCATAATTAAATTAAGTTTTCGTAAAACTACGAATTATTCGTAGTTTTCAGATTGATTTAACAAAAATTAACAGAGTAATTAAGTAAAATAATTACAGCGTTGATCAGAGTTTTCATAGTTAGCCAATTTGATTTAGGTAGGCTGTTGTAATTTCTGTTGGTACTAATAAAAATAAATCTATTGTTTTAACTCTATTGGATTGTTAAACACAGTTAGGGTATTCGGTTGAGCGGTTATATTGCCACTAGATTGTTTACCGACGTTTAAGAAACCTTCCATCGATGTGCCAGCCATTTGAGCTTTGGCAAAACCGTAAGGATCTGCATTTTTAGCATCCTTTAGTCTTTTAAAATCTGCAGAGCTTACTTTTATTGCTTTAGCAGGAATTCTGATTTCGTTGCCCATAAGATCGGTATCTAAGTATTTTTCATCATCGCTAGCGTACTTTTTGTCTGCAGGCTTAAAGTTTACCGTTTCAAAACCAGCGAATTGAAATAGTACTTCTTTCTTTTCATCATAAGCATTAATAATTAATCCTGGTAGGCCGTTTAGTTTCCACGGACCATTGGGAAAAGGAAGTTCGGGTGCAAACCAAGCAATCCAATTTCTGCCTTTAAATTGTGCTTTAGCCTTTTGGCATTTTAATCCAGAAAAACTCAACGTGTCTTTGCTAATTTTCCAATCAATTTTGGGTGTCTCATCTTCCACCAAATATTCTTGAATTAGCTTTTCTATAGTAA
The DNA here is from genome assembly GCA_029959615.1 of Flavobacteriaceae bacterium PS02338. Taxonomy (GTDB): domain Bacteria; phylum Bacteroidota; class Bacteroidia; order Sphingobacteriales; family Sphingobacteriaceae; genus Pedobacter. Next base: position 210,642 of record JASCOD010000006.1, read on the forward strand.
TAAATTTATTTTCCTTGTTAAAGGTGTAGTAATCTGTTTCAATGGTTTTTTGTCTTCTGTTAGATATAATAGTAGCACCATTTAGCGTACCACCGTTGTTTTTAATTTGTTCGGCAACATGCTTTTTAAAATTAATGAGCTGTGTGAGCCTCACATTACTGGTATACATTGATGCGTTTTTTCCAATAATCAAGATCATTTCCTCCGTCCACGGTTTGTCCTTTTTATTTGTATCTACCACATGAGAGAAATTGTATTTGGCTTTGGCTATGGCTATTTCAGGTTGTTGCGCATGACAAATAGAAATGATGCAAAGCGAAGATAGAAATGCTTTTATTTTTTTCATTATCTTTTTTTCGTAAAACTACGAATTTTTCGTAATAAAATAAATGTTTAAGTTTTTTTTTAGAAAAGATGTCTCTGTATGGGTAGCTTGCTTGTGCGGATTTATCTAGGAGTTTTCGCTCATTGTCTTTGTTTCGCTGATACTAAATCTTTCGCTGCACTGTGGAGCTAAAAATGGGGCTAATTGACCGAACTGAGATGGAAGTGATTTTCGGATTAAAAATTAAATAATCAATTTTTAATAGACAATTAACCAAATCAACTAATAAACACTTGAAGGAATAAACCAGTGAGCAATTGGACAAACAAATATTTTCCATCGGCTATTGTGTTTGAAAATTAAATGTTCTATATTTGCACCTCGAATAAAAAATAAATAGTAATAAAATAATTATTTAACAATGTACGCAATAGTAAATATAGCAGGGCAACAATTTAAAGTTGCGAAAGACCAGCACCTTTTTGTACACCGTTTACAAGGAGATGAAGGCGCTAGTATTGAATTTGACAATGTATTGTTGGTTGACAATGGTGGTAAAATTTCTGTAGGTGCACCTGCAGTTAAAGGAGCTAAAGTTTCAGCTAAAATCGTGTCTCATTTAAAAGGTGATAAAGTAATCGTTTTCAAAAAGAAACGTAGAAAAGGTTACAAAAAGAAAAATGGTCACCGCCAGTCATTCACGAAAATCCAGATTGAGAGTATCACTCTGTAGTTAAAATTATTTGCAAATTCAATGATTAGCTTTTTGCTAATTATTTAAAAGATAAAAAAATGGCACATAAGAAGGGAGCCGGTAGTTCAAAAAACGGTCGCGAGTCGCATAGTAAACGTCTAGGTATTAAAATTTTTGGTGGTCAAGAGGCTATCGCTGGTAACATCATCGTTCGTCAGCGTGGTACAAAGCATCACCCAGATAAAGGTGTTGGTATTGGTAAAGATCATACTTTATTTGCTTTAGTGCCAGGTATCGTAACTTTCAAAAAGAAAAGAGATAACAAATCTTACGTTTCTGTATTGCCTGCAGTTGTAGAAGATGCTGCTCCTGTTGCAAAAAAGGAAGCTGCTCCTAAAGCTGAAGCTAAAAAAACTGCTGCTCCTAAGAAAGCTGCAGCTCCAAAAGCAGAAAAGGCACCAGCTAAAAAAGCTGCTAAAGCTGAAGAAGCTCCTGCTGCTGAATCTGCAGAATAATATTTGTAATTCAAATACATATAAAAACCTCCGAGAAGTAATTTCTTGGAGGTTTTTTTGTTTATACTCATATCCACCTTTTGATGCCTTAATTAATTAGGCGTATTCTTCTCTAGGTTATCTATTGTATTCAGATGTTGTGTAGTAATAATACAAAGATAATTGGAGACGCTAGTTCTAAGCTAAAGAGAGATCAAGTAAGGCTCAGCCTTTGTAGTCTTTATGAACGAGATGAATAATATCTCATCTCAGCGCAAAAGAAAGCCTCAAACTTATAAGCTTGAGGCTTTCTTTTATAAACCATTAATCCAACTACTTTAATGCTAATTGTTGATGGTCTGCTTCGATTACCTGCTTATAAAGCTCATTAAACTCCTTTACTTTCTCTTTAGTTACAAAGTCTTTTTTGAAGCTAAGCTCACGCTTTATCATAAAAGTATTTCCGGCGGGCTTACTTTGTAGCTTGTAGCTAAAGAATTCGTTTTCTAAGTTCAAAGGTTTAATGGGTTCCATCAATTTTTTGCCAATAGGTAAAGTTAATTCTATTTCTTCGTCGTTTTTATCACTCCAAAAAAGCTGTGTTAGGTCTATGCCAAAATGTCTAGGTTCTGTTATGGTTAACGATGAAGGCGATATCGCTGTTGTCCACGGTAGGGAGAAAATATTCATTCCAGCAACAGGTTTGCACACCTTAAGCAAGTTATAGGAAGAAGTTGCCTTTAACGTATCAGATACAGCTGTTTTAGGATCTAGATTAAGGAAGTTTAGCGTCAGTGTCTCATTATCTGGATATTGTAGGCTAATACTTTCTTTCATCTTTTTCAATTGATCTTTGGGTGATAGATCCCTATAGTCAGCTCTTATTAAGCTTGCCATTGAGCCTGTGCAGAAATTATTTTCGCTGATTTCCATATTGGCGTCCTTAATGGCTACTTTGGTTTGATAACTAACATGATTTTTTACACGATTTTGAGGTGCTAATTTTACCAATTGATTGGTGCTCATGTTAATCGGTAATACTTGTGCTCCTAAATTATCATTATAAAATGAATTAAATGGAAGCAGGTTAGAGGTGAGCTCTAAAAAATATTCTTGTCCGTTAACTTTTGCTTTTGCAATACAATGATTAAAATCTATGCTTGGTAATAATAGCGTGTTTTGGCCATTATCTCTGGTCTTTACTAGAATTAATTCTGCATCTATACCAACTTCTTTACACATTGCTACAAATAACGTAGACACATCTTTACAATCTCCTATACGGGTATTGACTACCGTCGCAGGTAATTGAGGAATGATTCCGCTTTGTCTGAAAGATACCGAGCTGTAGGAGATATTTTGAGTGATGTAGTGATATATCTTCTTGATCTTTTCAAGGTCGTCAAGCTTTTGACCTGCGAACAGCTCATTAGTTAGGGTTTTTATTTCATAGCTACTTCTTGCTTTTGCAGTGGCTATATTATTGTACCATTCGGCTACAAACTTCCAGTCTGGAATGGTAGATATATATAGGATATTAGCCACATCATCAAGAGGAGGCATTTTGTCCTCATAGGTCATTCCGGCTACTTTATCGGCTTCCCAAGTATAAAGATCAAATTCATCTGCATCAGTTTTCTGTACATTTATTTCAGATAATGAAAACTTATGACTGAACTTTTTATTCTTACTGATGAGCAATGAGTACTTAGTGTTGATATACGGACTGCCGTGAGAAAAGTAAAAGGTGGTCCAGAAATGAGATGCCAGACTACCAACGTTGTAGTTTCTTAACTTGTAGCGAATATTTACAACGTCGCCTACTTCTAGGTTGGTAAATACCAATTGATTGTCGTTTTGTTCTGCTGGAGTTTTAGCACCATTAGGTTTTATAGTTTCGGCTATTTCTACAATCAATGTTTGATCATTGTGATAGTTAATGTTGTACTCTTTATAATTTTCTAAACCTTTTTGAGTTAGAATTTTGGAAGTCAAAAAGTGCTTCTCTTCCGAACCTCCATTTTCATATACCACTGTTTGTACTTCCTCGTTTAAGATGACTGCATGATCATCAGGATAGTCTTGAGCTTTAGGTGCCGCTTTTATCAGGGCAGTTACGTCAGGCTGTTTGAAATAGCTAAAAACATCCTTGTTTTTCTTTAATCTTCTTAATTGTTCTATCGCCTCGTAGCTATTAGGGCTTATACTAAGAGATCTTTTATAAGCTTCTTCGGCTTTTGCATACTCTTTTTTTGCTTCGTAAATTGTACCTAATGTTTTATGGTAGACACTAATATATGGTGCTGAGTTAATCGCCTTACTGATATACTCCTCCGCTTTATCATATTTTTGTAGGTTGTAGAACTTCTCGCTAAGGTCGCTGTAAATACCGGTACTGTAAGGATCGGTATTAAGCTTTTCTATGTAAATGTCCAATGCTGCTTTACTATTACCTTTACTAAGGTAGGCAGCCGATAATATTGTGGCATATTCATAGTCTTCGGTATCACTTAGGTATTTACTTAAAATTGATTCTGCCTGAGAATTTCTTTTCACTTCCTTTTCAAGTACATATTTGAGGTAGGAGAAATACCTGTTGGTCGGCCATTTTTTATAGCCTTTTTCAGCTAGTAGGATAAGTTTTTCCTGTTCTTTCTTTTTTCCTGCAAGTGCTAATTTTTTGCTAACGATATCCTCATCTTCGCCAAATCTTTTTTCCAGTAGTAATGTGATTTCTTCGGCCTTATCCCAATCTTGTTGATTGTAATAATCTGAATAAATTAATCGTAAAGCATAGGTGCTGTTCGGATCGGAAGTTTTGATCTGTTCCTGTAAGGTTTCTACGCCAGTACGGTTATCTTCTTTGTTGTGAAGCGAGATCATTAGCGTATTGATATACGTACTTTCAGGAAATTTCTGTTTTAGTTTCTCTAGTATAATCCTAGATTCAAATATGATATCGTCTCTAAGGTATAGTTTTGCCAGTAATAACTGGTTGAGGTAATTGCTTGTATCTGCTGCTATTAATTTCTTAAAATACTCGTATGCTTTTGGAGTTACACTTTGAGGCTTAAATTTATTTTCTTTCTGGTAAGCCTGATATTCATTGATATGGCTTAAACCAGGGATAGGGTAGCCGTTGTTATCTGTTATTCTAAGGAGAAAATTGGAGTTGCCAGCATAGCTTTCGCCTATCTGCACCAAAATGCGATTGTAGCCTTGATTAAGCTTTATGGTAGATATATATGAATCCAAGTCGTTGTTTCTCTCTTCGGCTTCAGAAATGATCAATTGATCGTTTACCCATACTTTAACGGAGCCAGAAACGCCAATTCTAAGCTGTCCCTCCATGTTAGAAGGAGAGTTGACAAAAGTTTGTGCAAATACGATTGAATTATAAGCATCATCGTAGTAAGTGAAATCAAACCACTTATCGTGCTTAAGATGGGGAACTTTTCTCCATCCAGATTCGATTTTCTTTTTGCCAACAAATTTGGCATCCATTTGAGGTTGTTCTAAAGCACTATAGCTTTTGTCAAAACCACTGGTCGAGATGTTTTCAAAAGTGGTAGTAATTAGCCAATTATCTATACTTCCAATTTGTGAATACGCTTTGATAGCTTCTGTTGATTTTTTAGAACTTTGATAGTGTTTGCCAAGAACTGCATACGCCATTGCATTTAGAGAACCGTCGTAAGTTTTATTTTTTACGATTTCATTCATTAATGACAGGCTAGCTGGAGTGATTTTAGCATAACTGGTGTTAACAGCAGCACTTCTCCATAAAGCAAGTAGATAGGGCTCTACATTTTGCCCATTGGTATAGAACTTTTGGAAGTAACCAGTCGCATCCTGTTCCTTTTGTTCAAGTTCCGAGAGTAGACACAATGAGAGGTAAGCCTCATTGGCATTTTGTGATTGTTTAGAAAGTTCTTCAAACTGTTGCTTTGCATTTTCAGTATCATTTTTCAAAAAGCTCTCCCATGCTTTGTTAAATGGTTTTTGAGCATTAGAAGATACGGTCAAAAGTATAAAGCATGAGAACAAATAGATGGTTTTCTTCATAATTTGATTTGGAAGTGTTGTTTTAGATTGATTTTCGCTAATTTAAATATTTGATTATTAACTATTTCTGTTGAGTATTTGTGAAGCTAACGTACGTAAATTTTCTTTCTTTTCTGTTGCGATATTAATTTTTTCTAAGGCCGCAAATGCAGCGCTGGCATATTTTTCCATTTCTAATTCGGCCAGGTTTCTAATGCTATAATTATCATACAATTCGGTAACAGCAGCCACTTTATGCTCAGCACTTTGGTGATTGCCGAAAAGAATTTCTGTTTCCTCAGCTTTAATTAATGCATTGGCTTTTAAATGAAGGAATGTCTTTTTGTTAGCGATAATATCGCCGCCTACCTGTTTTCCGAATTTTTCAGGATCGCCATAAACATCGAGTATGTCATCTTGTAATTGGAATGCCACTCCCAAATTCTCGCCAAATTGATAAAGTAATGCTGAGTTTTTCTCGTCAGCACCGCCAACAATAGCACCCAATTTCATGGCACCACCTAATAGGACGGCTGTTTTTAACCTAATCATTTCGATATACTCGTCAATACTTACATCACTTCTTGTTTCAAACTCCATATCTAGTTGCTGACCCTCGCAAACTCCTTGTGCAGTTTGATTGAAGGTGTCTAACACTGGTTTTAAAACACTGATGTGTACCTTGGAAAGGTGCTTGTTTGACTCTACCATCATCACGTCTCCACTTAAAATGGCATTATTAACACCCCATTTTTCGTGCACGGTCTGTTTACCGCGTCTTAGGGGGGCGTTATCCATAATATCATCGTGTACCAAAGTAAAGTTGTGGAAGGTTTCAATAGCTAAGGCAACGTCCAATGCTTTTGATACTTCTTCGGTGAACAATTCAGCGGCCATTAGTACCATAACGGGCCTAATTCTTTTGCCACCTAAGCTCATGATGTATTTGATAGGTTCGTATAAATTAGCCGGTTTATTCGGGTAGGCTAATTGAGTTATAGCATCTTCTATGATTTTTTGTAGTTCTGTAGGATTGTGCATTATTATGGGTCTATCATTGTACCAAAAGCCGATTTGCTTTCCATCATTTTAACGAAAGTTTCTTCTAAAGTCGTTTGTTTTACGATAGGATTATCTTTCCAAAAATCAGGGTTATAAGCTATAGATTCGACTATGGCCTTATCTTTAACGTTTTTGCTTAACTGGGTGAATTTTTGTGTGCTTAATTTTTTATCTAATTGATATACCGTTAGCATAGCGCTGATTACGGGGTTCAATGTTCTTCCACCAACGTTGAGGTATAGACTTAACTTGCTTGATACACTTTCTACAATAGGTATCGGCGTATTTGCGCCGTTGAAAGTGGCTATTGTAGTTAATATAGGCGGCATTTTTGAAGAAGCACTGACAGACATCGGTAAGTTGAAAATACTGTTTTCTAACCTATAAACCTTTAAGTCTTCTACACCTACATAATAGGTTGAGTTGATATAATATTGCTTTTTATTGCCCTTGTATTTACATGAGATTACCGCAATATCTTGATCCTTTTGTTGAATGTGCTTGTCGACAGAAATTTCAAATTCCCCTAGGCTTTTAATCGTTACACACTTATTGGTCTTTTTGGGTTCTAATAGATACCCGGCTAAAGAGAAAGTGAGGTAAGATTGGTTACTCATCGAAAAGACTACCCCATCATTTGCTTCTGCGAAGCGAGTTTGTTTGGCTGCCCATCCCTTTACTTTAGATACGTTGAACTCTAAATCATAAAATAGCTCATAAATTTGGCTGGGTTTGCCATTTACCGTTGTCAGTTGCCTGTAAAAAGCATTTCCATAGAAGTTTTGCTTTTCAAAGCTAGCTGCTTTTTCTAAAGCTGCTTTCAAAAGCTTCTGTCCCCGATATGGGTCTATGACTACCGGTTTTAAATTAATAGCTGCAGGTTTTAGCTTGACAATTAAATTATTCGATGGCTCGGTAATTTCTTGTTCAAAGGGGAGGTAGCCTACATGACTGTATCTTACTTTAGCTGGAAAATTAATGTTTTTGAGTACAAAATCTCCAGCATCATTACTTACAGTGGTGTTGTTTGTACCTACAACACCAATAGACACAAAGGCGATGGCTTCCCCGGTAATTTCATTTGTCAGCTTTCCCTGCAATGTTTGGGCTTTCGCAAAAACAACGTTAATGAGGGAAAAAATGAAGATTAAGTAAATGCGCATTAAAGAAATTCAAAAATCAAAAGTAAAGAATCGAAGCTATATAAAATTAGGGATATGGTTTTAATCCTGCACTAATGAAAAATCAATCTGGCGTTTGGAAAGGTCTACTTTTTTAACTTTGATTTTTACTTCGTCGCCTAATTGATATTTACGTTTCTTACGTTGACCAATAATACAGTAGTTTTTTTCATCTAATACATAAAAATCATCGCTGATATCACGTAGTCGAATCATTCCTTCGCATTTATTTTCTTCAATTTCCACATACATTCCCCATTCGGTAACACCTGAAATTACACCCATATAAATGGAGCCGATATTGTCTTCTAAATATTCTGCTTGTTTATATTTTACTGATGCTCTTTCTGCATCGGCAGCACGTTTTTCCATCGCAGAAGAGTGTACGCACGCTGCTTCGTATTCTTCGGCGTTGGCCGATTTACCTCCATCAAGATAATGTGCCAATAGGCGATGCACCATTACATCAGGGTAACGACGAATAGGAGAGGTGAAATGTGTGTAATAATCAAAAGCTAGACCATAATGGCTAGTTTTTTTTGTGGTATAAATTGCTTTCGCCATTGAGCGGATAGCCAAAGAAGTAAGGATGTTCTGTTCTTTCTTACCTTCCACATCTTCCATCAGGAAATTTAATGATTTGGCGATCTCTTTATCAGATTTGGTATTGATTTTATAACCAAAACGTGAGGCAAAAGAAGCAAAGTTATTTAAGTTCTCTAGGTTTGGCGAATCATGGGTCCGATAAACAAAAGTATACTTCTGTTTGCCTTTTCCTTTTTTAGCGATGAATTCTGCTACTTTTTTGTTGGCTAAAAGCATGAAGTCCTCGATAAGCTTATGGGCATCTTTACGTTCTTTTACATAAACTCCAATTGGCTTGCCGAAATCATCAAGCTTGAATTTTACTTCGGTACTTTCAAAGCTGATCGCCCCGTTTTTAAACTTGGCATCTCTCAATGCATAAGCTATTTCGTTCAATTTTAGTATTTCATCTACGTAGTCGCCAGTTTTAGTTTCAATAACTTCTTGTGCTTCTTCATAAGTGAAACGTCTATTAGAGTGAATAACGGTACGTCCAAACCATTGGTCATGGATGTTCGCCTGATCATCCATTTCAAAAACAGCAGCGAAGCATAATTTATCTTCATTTGGGCGTAAAGAACAAACGCCATTACTTAATCGCTCGGGCAACATCGGAATTACTCGATCTACCAAATAAACTGAAGTTGCTCTATGTTGGGCCTCTTTCTCTAGGCTGCTATTGAGGTTTACATAATGAGAAACATCAGCAATGTGAACGCCTATTTCGTAATGACCATTGTCTAATTTTTTAAAGGAAATGGCATCGTCAAAATCTTTTGCATCGATAGGGTCTATAGTGAAAGTAACAGTATCTCTGAAATCTCTACGACCTTCAATATCTGCTTCGCTTACGTTTTCAGGAATGGCATTCGCTTCTTTTTCTACTTCAGATGGAAAGCTTAACGGAAAACCATATTCCGCTAAGATGGCATTCATTTCTGTATTGTTCTCGCCTTGCTCACCTAAAATATGAATGATTTTTCCTATCGGATTTTTAGCGCCATCTGGCCAGTCTTCTAACGATACTTGTACTTTTTGTCCATTTTTAGCACCGTTTAGGTCACTTAATGGAACAAAAATATCATGAAGCATTTTCCTGTCATCTGGAATAACAAAAGCAAAACGTTCTGATACTTTAGCAAGGCCGATAAACTCTGTTTTGGCTCGTTTTAATATTTCTACGATTTCGCCTTCATTTCTTCTGCCACCACTTTTTTTAGCAAAAACATAAACTTTTACTTTATCACCATGTAAGGCATTTCTTAGCTTTCTAGGGGCAACAAAAATATCTTTCTCAAATTCATCGTCAGGTACAATAAATGCAGAGCCATCAGCGGTCATGTCTACCGTTCCTGTAATGAAGGTTTTTAAGTCTTTCATTTTAAACTTACCTCGCTCTGGTCTTATGAATTGGCCTTTTTCGGTTTGTTCTATCAATACTTCTAAAATAGTATCGATTGATGCCTTGTCGCTAAGATTTAAACGAGCAGCAACCTGTTTGTGATTTAGTGCAATATTTTTATTTTTTTCAAAGATATCGCTTATCAGTTGAGTGAGAACTAGTTTGAATTGAGCATTTTTACTTTTCGCCATAATTGTATTCCAATTGTACCGAAGATAACAAATGTAGACGTTTAATGTAGCTTTTTTGAAATAAAAAAAGCGCTAACAATAACTTGTTAGCGCTTCTAAAATCATTGAGTATTTAACCTATTTTTGTTTCAATGTAAACACATATGTGCCTTTTAAGCCACAAGTAACCAATACTTTGTCATTTACTACATGGACATTGTTGATTACAAATTTACCAACACCGAAAGTACTTTCGAAATGCGTTTTTGCTAATAATTTAATACGTCCGTTCTCTATAGTGGCTACAATAATGCTATTTCCAGCAGCAACGTATATTTTATCATTAACTACAGAGATTGAATAAATCCAACCGCCTACGTTAAAATTATCGATTAGTGCATTGGTAGCTTTATCCACATAGATTAGCGCATAGTTGTTTCCAAAAAGAAAATTTCCGTTTGGCAATGTTGTTAATGCACCTATTTGAACTGCATCACTTCTTGTTGGCCAAGATTTAAGGTCTAATTGTTCAGCAGTGTTAGGATTAAATTTCGAATAGCTGTAGGCATTAGAACCATATACATCAGAACCAGAAGTTGTAATTCCTCTGATTGATCCGTAATAAGCAAAGGCGCTACGTGATGCAACTCCACCATTGAAGGAAATAATACTTAAACCACCATTTTCAGCTGACGCTGCATATAATTTGTTGTTAGCAGATGAATAATGAAGATCAGTTACTGAATAACCTTTTAGTGATACGTACTGAGGATTTTGTAAGTTATTGTTGTTGATGTCTACAACACCTACTACTGCCGGAGCCTCTAAGTTATGAGCTTCGTAATCCTTTAAATCAACACCTAAAAATATTTTATTACCGCCAATTTTGATTTTGTTGATGTCTGCATTTTCAGCTACTACAGTTGATACTAATTCTGGAGCATTTGTCGAAGCAATTTTGAATACATCAACACCTCCATAATATTTTTCACCAACTGTCATATAAGCGATACCATAATAGTTGTTTCCGTAAGAGGTAACATCTAATGCGCTTAAAGGCTTGTTTTGATCATCTTTTAAAGATTCAATTTTCCCATTATAAGTTAACTCATAAGGGAAAACGGTTGATGCCGCTTGAACTGATTTAGTAGAGTTTTCTTCAAACGGTGTAAATGGCACCGTTAGACCGTTGTCAGTAAGACTGATACGGCTGTTGTCTGCATTATTAGATATTTTTAAAATCGGATCAGCGTCTTGTGGCGCTAAATCACTGCTTTTTTTACAAGAGTAAATAGCTGCAGTTAATAAGAGCGAGGCAACTAAAAGGAACTTGTTTTTTGACATTTTTTTAAAATTTAATTTATACAACTTGTATGAGTATACTAAAAAATGATACCAAAGATAGAAAAAATTAATAAATGTTGTTCCTGATAGTTTTAAAAGCTGTTTTTATTAAAACATATAGTTGTGGAGTAAATTGTAGTATTGGGGAATTACTCTTTTTGTGTGTAATGTGTTCCCCGTTTTTAGAGCTAGATATTTCCCGGAATGGCTTCGATTAGCTTCTTGGTATAGTCTGCTTTTGGTCTCTCGTATATTTCCTCAGGGAAACCTTGTTCTTCAATTTTGCCTTTGTTCATAATGATCATCCTGTCGGAAATATGTTTAACAACAGAAAGATCATGAGAGATAAAGATGTAGGTTAGACCAAATTCTTCTTGTAAATCCCTAAGCAGATTTAAAACTTGAGCTTGTACAGAAACATCTAATGCTGAAACAGATTCGTCACAGATAATAAATTTTGGTTTTAGCGCTAGGGCACGGGCAATTACAATACGCTGTCTTTGGCCACCCGAAAACTCATGAGGGTAGCGGTTAAAGTGTTCTGCACTTAGATTGACCTTTTCTAAAAGCTGTATCACTACGGCTTTTCTCTCTGTATCGTTCGCATATATACCGTGAACAATTAGCGGTTCCATAATAGACTGGCCCACGGTAATTTTTGGATTTAAAGAGGAATAAGGGTCTTGAAAGATAATTTGTATATCTCTTCTTAAATGTCTAAGCTCTTTTCTGCTAATATGAGTAATGTCGTTCCCGTCGAAAATCAATTGTCCAGAAGTTGGTTCTGCCAAACGCAGAATGGTACGCCCAAGCGTGGTTTTTCCACAGCCAGATTCGCCAACTAAACCTAATGTTTCTCCAGGGAAAACCTCAAAAGAAACGTGGTCTACGGCTTTTACGAAATCAACGGTCTTGGCAAACAAGCCTTTTTTAATTGGATACCAAGTGCATAAATCTTCCACTTTCAAGATCGCTTCTTGGTTATATAACTTTGTTCTTCTTTGGTTTACTTCTTCTTGTGTAAATGCATTTTTCGCTAATAAGTGTTGTAAACCAATGTCTTTGTCTTCATTTAGGAAATCTGCAACGGTAGGTAGCTTTTTGAGTAGCCTTTTTGGCGACGGCCTACAAGCCAGCAAACCTTTGGTATAAGGATGTTGCGGGTTTTCGAATAACTGCTGAGCTGTTCCTTGTTCTACAATGTCGCCTTTGTACATTACCAATAGTTTATCTGCAATTTCACTCATCAATCCCAAATCATGGGAGATGAAAATCATGGCCATGTTACGTTCGTTTTTTAAGCGCAACAGTAATTGTAGAATAGTTTTTTGAACAGTAACGTCAAGGGCAGTTGTAGGCTCATCTGCAATTAAAAGCTCCGGATTACAGCTCAACGCCATGGCAATCATTACCCGCTGCTTTTGTCCGCCAGAGAGTTGGTGCGGATAGCTGTCGAAAATATGCTCTGGACGAGGCAGCTGCACTTCTTTAAATAATGCGATGGTATTTTCCTTTGCCGTTCGTTTATCTACCTTTTGGTGTAACATAATGGCTTCTTTAACTTGTTCGCCACAGGTGAATACAGGATTTAGAGAAGTCATTGGTTCCTGGAAAATCATAGCGATTTTATTGCCACGATATTTCCTGATTTCTGTATCGTTTAGATTGAGTAGGTCAATGCTGTCTAGATTAATTTCTCCATCTATTTGGGTGTTTTTACTGTCGTGCAAACGCATGATAGAAAAAGAAGTTACCGATTTACCAGAGCCCGACTCGCCAACAATACCTAAAACCTTACCTCTTTCAAGATCGAAACTCACTTTATGAACGGTTTCTAACCAAACTTTGTCTTCTTGGTTATAGAATTTTACGGCAAGGTCTTTTACTTTAAGCATTTAAAATGGGATTAACCATATAGGTGCATAGTTTCTTTTGACTTAATTAGATTGATGAAAATCAGAACTGCTATGTGTCTACGTGGTTCATTTTATTATTTCACTAAAGTAATATTTTCTTGCGTAATTATCGGCAGTCCTTTAAAGCGTAATAATAATTGTGCGGTGGTAATCACATCGTTTTCGCAATATTTGGCAATTCTTGTAAGGTTCTTTTGCTGATAATAGACATCTTTAACTTGACTACCGTCGATGTCATTTTTAGGTGTAGGTAAATCGAAAATGGCAGCAAGTAAATTCAACGAAGTGTAATTCTTGTAATCGCCAAATTTCCAAAGCTCCATTGTGTCTAAATGATGAATTTCCCAAGGTTTTTTGCCAGCTATTTGTAGTTGCGGTGGAATGTTAAGTCCATTGACTAAAATTCTTCTACACAAGTAAGGAAAATCGAATTCTTTCCCGTTATGTGCACAAAGCTGTAAGTTTTTAGATTGTTTGTTTAGTAAACTAATGAATTGTCTAAGAATGATTTTCTCGTCGTTATGTATAAATGAACGCACTCTTAAATGAATTTGCTTATGCTCTAAGTGGTATATTCCAACGCTGATACAAACGATCTTACCGAACTCTGCCCAAATGCCAGCTTTTTCATAAAACTCACTAGCAGTTTGCGCTTCCTTACGCTGATATTGGCTTTTTTGTTCCCATAATTCTTGTAGGTGACTTGGTAATTCATCGAAGCTTTCCTTTTGTGGAATGGTTTCAATATCAATAACAAAGACATTGTTTAGTTTAATATCTTTTAGCATAGTATATAGGATAGATGTATATCCAAATTAGTAATTTTTATTGAACCACTTCTAATTTTATTTTTCCCGCAGATTTTCGCTGATGTTTCCGAGAATTTAAGAAGATGAGGCGAATTTCTTCATTGCGAGGTACGAAGCAATCCTACAACTGTCGCTAAGCAATAATCATAGCTTTAAGATTGCTTCGTGCCTCGCAATGACGTGAAGGGAGTTCAAGACCAAGAGAATTACAATAAATCTAATCTCAAGTTAACTTAGGCATCTAAGGCGATTAATTAAAACAAAAAATCCCTTCCAAAAATGGAAAGGATTAATTTATGCTAAACAAACTTCCCTTTAGGGGTTGGGGGTTAAACGTAACCTAAAATTTTAAGTACTTGCTTGCTATTTTGTTCTTCACCAAAAACCTCAAAATTGAAAGTCTCGTCACGGTTTCTGCGGATAATGACATGTTTCGGACTAGGTAATAAACAATGATGTATACCGCCGTAACCACTTAAAACCTCCTGATAAGCACCAGTGTTGAAGAAACCTAAATATTGCACCTTACGGGTTTTAGGCATAAATACACTATTCATGTGTGCTTCTTGGTTGTAATAATCCTGGCCATCGCAGGTAATACCGCCCAAATTCACACGCTCATATTCTGCGTCCCAGTTATTAATTGGCAACAATACATATTTTTGGTTCAGCGCCCACACATCAGGTAAGTTGGTAATGAAAGAACCATCTAACATCAACCATTTCTCACGATCATTTTGTTGTTTACGGCCCAATACTTTGTATAGAATTCCAGAAGCTTCAGCAACCGTATACTTACCAAACTCAGTAATGATATCTGGTTCAACCACATCGTGCTCTGCACAAATTTCTTTGATACGCTTTACAATTTCGTTTACCATGTACTCGTAATCGAAATCGAATACCAAGCTATCTTTAAATGGCATACCACCACCAATATCTAAAGTATCTAACTCTGGATTGATTTTTTTAAACTTGCAATACAAGGTTACATATTTCTCTAACTCGTTCCAGTAATAAGGAGTATCAGAAATACCAGAATTGATAAAGAAGTGTAACAGTTTTACCCTAAAATTCGGGTTTGCAGAGATTTTACTGTTATAAAAATCAATCACATCTTCCATACGTACACCTAAACGTGAAGTATAAAATTGTGAGTCTGGTTGCTCTTCTGCGGCAATACGGATACCTAAGTTGCACGGTGTATCCATCTCAATTTCATCATCGTAAAGGTTAAATTCCTCTTTGTTATCTAATACCGGAATGATGTTTTTATAACCATCATGTAGCATATCGATAATATATTGCTTGTATTGGAAAGTCTTAAAACCGTTGCAAATAATGGTAGTGTCTTTAGTCAGGTTGCCCTTTTTCTCCAAAGCCTCAATCATCGGCATATCAAAAGCTGATGAAGTTTCCAAGTGGATATCATTCTTTAAAGCCTCTTCAACAATGTGCTTAAAGTGAGAACTTTTTGTACAATAGCAGTATTTGTAATCTCCACGGTAATTATTTTTGATAATTGCCTGTTGAAACAATAATTTTGCCTGCTGAATTTTCTTGCTCACCATAGGTAAGTAAGTGAAACGCAATGGCGTACCATAGGTTTCAATCATTTCCATTAAATTTAAATCGTGGAAATATAATTCATCGTCTATAATGCTATAGCCCTCTTGCGGAAAGCCAACACTTAGATCAAGAAACTCTTCGTAACTCTGCATTGTCTAAAAATTTTTGCAAAAATGTAATTTTAATTCGATAAAAATGTATCGTTAATAACATTTTTATATTAACTCCAAAAAAGAGGTTTAGTTTTTACTTTTTGTAATATTAAACGAAGTTTAAAGGTGTTTGCAACTTGCTGATTGTCTTTTGTTTGTATTTGTTTGTCCTCGTTTGTCTTACTTTAGAGGTAAAACTAAAATTGATATAATAATTTAAAGCATAATATCTCGTATTTAGGCATTTTAATTTTTTATTGTTGAAAAGCAATTATGGTATCATTTAGGTTCCAAAAGTCCCGCTTTTCGTTTCTCCCGATGAAACCTGTGAAACAAGAAAGCATACAGACAAATCATAAAAACAGATGCTTAAATCGGGATCCATTTCAATCTGGTTTATTAAACATCTTTCCTCTCTCGGGAATACCTAACATAAGCCTACAATTCTACCGCTTAATCATTAGAAAATCAAAAAGCAATAAATAATCTACCAATCTACTAGATTTTAATACCTTTGCGCCTCTAATAAATAATTGTCGCGAGGGGAATGATCGAACTAAAAGGTGTCACTAAAATATTTCAACATAAAAAAGGGGAATTTACTGCTTTAAATGGCGTGTCTTTATTTGTGCCAAAGGGTAAGATATTTGGTATTATAGGAGCTTCTGGTGCTGGTAAGAGTACTTTAATAAGAACTATCAATTTGCTTGAGCCACCAACCACGGGTACAGTAACTGTAGACGGTGTAGAAATAACTAATTTATCTTCATCGGCGTTAGCTAAAGAGAGAAGACACATAGGTATGATTTTTCAGCATTTCAATTTGTTGTCATCTCGTACCGTTTTCGATAATGTTGCTCTGCCGCTAGAATTGGAAGGTTGGTCTAAATCCGCTATCAAGGAGCGGGTCTTGGAGCTACTGAAATTAGTGTCACTCGAAGATAAAATAGATCATTATCCGGCAAATTTATCTGGTGGGCAAAAACAAAGAGTTGCCATTGCGAGAACTTTAGCTAACAGCCCGAAAGTACTTTTATGTGACGAAGCCACAAGTGCTCTAGATCCTGCAACAACTAACTCTATTTTAGCTTTGCTGAAAGATATCAACCAACGTTTAAACATTACTATTTTATTGATTACACATGAAATGAAGGTAATTACGAAGATTTGTGATGAAGTGGCTGTAATTAGCGAAGGAAAAATTATCGAACAAGGTTTGGTGGGAGAAGTGTTCTCTAACCCAAGCCATCCATTAACCCGTGAATTTATTTTAGAATATGTCTGATTCAATGATTTCGCTCTTAATAAAGGGCTTAGGCGAAACCGTGTTGATGACTTTCTTAGCCGGATTTTTCGGTTTCGTTTTGGGTTTGCCAATTGGAGTTTTACTTTTTACCACTAAAAGAGGACAGTTTTTAGCACATCGTACTTTAAACCGTTTGCTCGCTGTACTGGTAAATATATTCCGATCCATACCGTTCATTATCCTTATTGTATGGATGATTCCATTCACTAGAATGGTAGTGGGTACTTCTATTGGTGTATGGGCGGCTTTAGTCCCGCTGAGTATTGGTGCCGCACCTTTTATTGCTCGAATGGTAGAAAATAGTCTGGCAGAAGTTCCATCAGGTTTAATAGAAGCTGCAAGAGCAATGGGCGCTACGCCAATGCAGATCATTAAAAAAGTATTATTGCCAGAAGCTTTGCCTTCGATAATTAATTCTGCGGCAATCACTTCAATTACCTTGGTGGGTTACTCAGCAATGGGCGGGGCAGTTGGTGCTGGTGGTTTAGGGCAAATAGGTTATCAATATGGTTATGTGGGTTATGATGTAGTGGTAATGAATACTGTATTGGTGATATTGGTGTTGTTGGTGTTTGCTATTCAATTTATAGGTGATTTTTTAGCAAAGAAAGTAGACCATAGAAAATAAATCAATTATATATGTATAATCAAATCAAAGGCTATTTCGTAGCTGTTTTTTCTGTTTTTATAGTAGCATGTAGCGGTGGCGCAGATAAAAACAGTAATGTTATTAAAGTAGGTGTACAATCAGGACCGGAGTTTGAAGTTGCAAAAGCAGCTCAGAAGGTGGCAAAAGATAAGTATGGATTGGAAGTGGAGTTAGTAGTGTTTAATGATTATGTAATGCCAAATGAAGCATTAAATCAAAAAGATATTGACGCTAACGTGTTTCAAAATAAGCCTTATTTAGATGTGCAAGCTAAACAACGCGACTACAAGTTTGCAATTTTAGGTAACACATTTGTATTTCCGTTAGCGGGATATTCAAAGAAAATAAAAAGCATTGCCGAATTGAAAGATGGGAGTACCATCACTATTCCAAATGACCCTACCAATTTAGGCAGGGCTTTATTACTCTTGCAATCGGCGGGTTTAATTAAACTGAAAGATGGTGTAGGTTTGTTGCCAACTGCAAATGATATCACCGCAAATCCAAAGAACCTAAAGATTTTAGAGTTAGAAGCTCCGCAACTACCAAGAGTATTAGACGATCAGAATGTTACCATTGCTATTATCAATAACACTTTTGCTTCGCCAGTTGGCTTAGTGGCAAAAAGAGATGGTCTGTTTGTAGAAGATGAGAAATCGCCTTACGTTAATATTATCGTATCTAGAGAAGATAACAAGATCGACGAAAGGCTTCAAAAGTTTGTAAAAGCTTACCAGTCTAATGAAGTAGCACAAACAGCTGAAAAAGAATTTAAAGGTGGTGCTATAAAGGGGTGGTAGTCGATGGTAGTGAAAACTTCGTAAGTTTTAAAAACTTACGAAGTTTTATATTCCTTACTTCAAAGGCAAATGTATTTCCGCTAACATGCACCTTGCACTACCCCCGCCATTTTGTTCAATGGTATAAAGTGGTGCGGTTACAATTTTAGAAAATGTAGATAGCGACGTAATTTGTGTGCCATGTAAAGCCTTTAATGCTTGCTCCGACATCACCAAAAGGCTTTCTCCGTCCTTATTCTGCACTTCAAGCATGTTGCCAGCAAAGTGGTTCATTTGGTCGAATGAGATATCAATCACTGTTTTTTTTGTCGCCTTAAAGCTTTCTAAAACTGCAATTTTATCTTCTGTGTATTTGATGCTATCTAAGCAAACTACGGCAAATTTTTCGCCAATACACATCATCACATTGGTATGGTAAATAGGAAAGTTTTTCTCGTCTACCGCCTGAAATGCGACCACTTTATAACCGCTCAACATCGCAAAATTTTCCAGTACTTCTTTGTCGGTACGGATACTTAAGCAAGCATAGGCAATTTTATGAGTTCTATCTAAAACCATGCTGCCGGTACCTTCTAAAAATAAATGCTGTTGCTCAAAAAAACTCAAATCGCTTAGGTGGCTTACTTCGAAGCGCAGGTTTAACCCATCTATAATATCTTTTCTTCGCTCTTGTCTTCTATTAGGCGAATGCATAGGGTAAAGAAAAACTGAGCCATCTTCATGAAATGAAACCCAATTATTCGGAAATATCGAATCTGGGGTCGCTGGATCTAATGTGTCATTAGCAACAGTAACATTCACTCCATTTTCTCTCAAAATATTAACGAAGCCATCAAATTCTGCTAATGCTTTTTGTTGCACACCTTCTTGCTCGCTAGCTACCTGAAATTTATTGTCGCCAGCCGTTTGCTCATTGAACTTAAAGTCAACGGGACGTATCATGAGAATATGTGAAGTTGTTTGCATATTTTAATTTGTTCAGTTGTTAAATAGTTCATTAGTTCACTGTATCTAGACGAATGAACCGATGGCTAATGAACTAATTTTATCTCAGTTCATCCCGCAACATCGGTAAGCTCATACAATGAAAACCACCTCTAGCTCTAGACAATTCTGCCGATGGCATCAATACCAAAGTATCTGTTAAGGTTTCTGTATTTACTTTTCCGCTTTCCAGGTCTTGTATCAAATCTTGCACTTTAACCACATCAAAACCATTAGCTTTAAAAGCCTCAACTGTTTTGTCGTTACGGTCATAGCCTAAAACTACGCCCTCCTTTAGTGCCAAAAGGTTACAAGAGTCGGTCCATTGTTCGCGACTATCGTAAGGGAAGGTATTACCACCGCTATAAATCACTTTGGTTGGGGTAGTGCTGCCCAAGTCATTCCTGCTAATATCGTCTAACAAAGCCTCCACATGTTCGTAATATTTGGGCTGGCCAGGCTTATCTTTATGGAACTGGATAGCAGTCGTAGCTTCTAATTTCTCAGGTTCTTTTAAGAAATGAATAGGCTCTGTAGCATCATAAGCTGGACTATGTGCAATGCTGTGCAAAATCACCCAAGTATCACGTTTAACCTGCGTAAAAACCGTATCTAAGTGCATGTAATCACGTTTGGCTGGAATTTTAACTACCGTTACTTTCTCTACCACATTATTCTCAAACAACAGTTTAATTGCTTCGTTGGCACCTTCTTCAGATGTACGCTCGCTCACACCAATCAGTACATGGTTAGGCGCAACCATCATCACGTCACCTCCTTCTAGTGTTGTGCGAAATTCAGGTTCATCGCCGGGACGCAAGAAATGCATCGTCGGATCAGGAATTTCAATTACATTATTTTGGTATGCCTCAAAAAACGGATGGTTAAAGAAAATATAGCGCATCAACATCGTTTCACGAACACGAGCTTTTTTTGCAGGCTTGTTCAATAAAATGTGGCTGTTAATGGTAGTGCCCACGTCGCGGGTGAAAATTAAATTTGGAACTGGTGCAAAAATCATAGTGTCGTCTGCCATAGTGCCCGAGATAAAAATCTCTGCCAGTTCTTTTGGATCTGTAGCTGTTAGTTTCAGTTGTAATTTATAAGTACAACCTTCAATAGCACAAACTGCTGCCGTCAATTTTTTGCGAATATATTCGTCAGCCAAAATATCAGCCAATAAATTCTGTAGCTCAACTACGTTTTTGGAATTGTGAAAATTCGGGTGGTTCGGTTTGTAGAAACCACGATTAGCCTCTTCACTATCTATTTCAGCTAGTTTTCCTTTAATTTTTTCAGGATCTAGGAAATACATCAGCAGTTTGGTATAATAATCGTATTCGTCTTTTCTAATGGTATCTAGATGTACAATATCTTCAAAAAGCCAATCTTGCGCTTTAGATGGTACTACTTTGCCCAACCCGCTATCCGGACTGTGAACCAATAATTTCCTTAACCGTCCAATTTCGGTAGTAACGCCTATCTTAAATGGATTTTGCTGCATGTTCATATCATTTTGGTGTTGCTACAAAACTATTCTTTTTTTTGAAAGGCACAAGTTGGTTTAGTAGTTCATTTGTTCATTAGTTGGGTGTTTAGTTTATATGATGTTTTTAACTAGGCATGCTGTCATCCCGAGTTTCGAGGGATATTGGCGACAATTGATGGCTGTTTTTTAATCAAAAGGATCCTTTGCTGCGCTCTGGATGACAGTGGGCAATTCATAGGCGTGTGTTGCAATATGAAACAAACACTTGCCAATTAAACCAGATAGGTGTGGGATCCCAATTTTATCGAGATAAAACGGATAGCGGGACTTTCTGCTAGTAGTTGAAGGTGTTAGCGTTTCAAAAAAAACTCTTTTCGGTTCTCTCTAAAAGGGGAGAAATAACTATCGCTACGTTTGTACAACTTCCAAACAACCAAAAAACAAACAAACCAAACAATTAATGGACAATTAATGTATTTTTGCGATTATGAATTTTATCGTCGCTGGCGCAATTGAGGCCGTTAAAGAATTATATGGGCAAGAAATTGCCGAAAATGTAATCAACATACAGGAAACACGTAAGGAATTTGAAGGACAGGTAACCATTGTGGTATTTCCAATTGTGCGGTTTTCAAAAAAATCTCCAGAAGAAACAGCGAACGATATTGGTGCTTTTTTACAACAAAATGTAGCAGAAGTTGAAGGTTTTAACGTAGTGAAAGGTTTCTTAAACCTTAGCATTGCAGAAAGCTACTGGATTGATCTATTTAACAACACGCTGTTACGACCAGATTTTTTAGCTGTAAAGACTCGTGGCGAAAAGGTAATGGTAGAATATTCATCGCCAAATACCAACAAGCCCTTGCACTTGGGGCACGTTCGTAATAACTTATTAGGTTACTCGGTTTCTGAGTTGCTAAAGGCAGATGGCTACGATGTCATCAAAGTAAACTTGGTAAACGATAGGGGGATTCATATCTGCAAGTCGATGTTGGCCTGGCAAAATTGGGGTAATGGAGAAACACCTGAAAGTTCGGGCCTAAAAGGCGACCACTTGGTGGGTAAATACTATGTGGTTTTCGATAAAGAGTATAAAAAGGAAATAGAAACTTTAGTTGCTGAAGGACAAACAGAAGACGAGGCAAAGAAAAATGCGCCATTAATTAAAGCTGCCCAGCAAATGTTATTGCAATGGGAGCAAGGCGATGCGGCAGTAGTTGGTTTATGGGAAAAAATGAATGGCTGGGTTTATGCAGGTTTCGATGTGACCTACAAAAAACTAGGCGTAGATTTCGATAAGTACTATTACGAAAGCAATACTTATTTGCTTGGAAAAGACACGGTTGAGGAAGGTTTAGCCAAAGGTGTTTTCTTTAAAAAGGAAGATGGTTCGGTGTGGATTGACTTAACTGCCGATGGCCTAGACCAAAAATTGGTTTTACGTGCCGATGGTACTTCCGTTTACATTACACAGGATTTGGGTACGGCCCAAATGAAATACGACGATTTCGGTATGGATAAGTCGATTTATGTAGTGGGTAATGAGCAAGATTACCATTTTAAAGTGTTGTTCTTGATTTTAGAGAAATTAGGTAAAAGTTGGGCTAAAGGTTTGTACCATCTGTCTTACGGTATGGTAGATTTACCAAGCGGTAAAATGAAGAGCCGTGAGGGAACGGTTGTTGATGCCGATGATTTAGTGAATGAGATGGTAGAAACTGCTAAGCAAAAGACTGAAGAACTAGGCAAAACCAACGATTTTTCTGAAGTTGATAAAGAAGATTTGTACACCACCATTGGTTTAGGTGCTTTAAAATACTTCTTGCTGAAAGTTGAACCTAAGAAACGTCTATTGTTCGATCCTGCAGAGTCTATCGACTTTCAAGGTAATACAGGCCCATTTATTCAGTATACGCACGCTCGTATTAAATCTTTACTGAGTAGAGCTAATTATCAGTTTGCAGTAGCGGATTATAACCATATTAAACTAACGCCAACAGAATTGGAAATGGTGATGTTATTGACTAAATATCCTAACGAGATTTCGGAAGCGGCTAAAGCTTATAGTCCTGCATTTATAGCTAACTATTTATACGAAGTGGCCAAGTTATTCAATAAGTTTTACCACGAAACACCTCCAATTATTAAGGAAGAAGATGCTGCTTTGAAGTTGCACCGTTTAAATATCTGCAAAATTGCTGCTGATGTCATTAAATCTGGTATGGGTATTTTAGGAATTAAGGTTCCTGAAAGGATGTAGTCTTTACATTCTTTGCAATCTCTTAAAATTCTTTGCGGTAATTATTTAACGCAAAGTGAGAGATACGCAAAGAACGCAAAGTTGTTATACAACATCAACTCGCTACTCATTCGCTTGGCAATGAGCCTTTGGTATAAGCGCATTCTATTATGTATGCCTGTATAGTCATTCTTATGAAGGCAGGAACCATAACGAGGTACCATGAAAAAACTTAAATATACGTCCTGATACTACTCGATTGACGTTCCGGACCCTGACGAATACGTTCCAGACCTCGACGTTGTGGTCTAGTAACCCCAAATTTGACGTTGCTAGGCCTCAAATTTGACGTTCAGAACCACATCCGATACGTTCTGAACCCCAAAATTGCGGTCTACCAACCGCAACGGACTATTTCAGAACCTATCCAGAGTATTAAATTACATGTTCGGACTATTAAAATACCAATCGCGATGGGTTTAAGAAATGGTTGTGGTTAGTTTTTAACACCAAGTGACCTGTTTAGAACCTTTTAACTGTGGTCGTATAATGTTAATGATGGTATGATAAGCCAAAAGCAAACTTTAGAATCAGAAAACTAAATTATTTTTCGGAGTAGAAATGGTCTATTCGTCTAACTTTAAAGTCTATAAGAATAACCTTTACTACAAAAACAATGAACAAGCTGCTTATTTTAATTATCATACTTCTACTTTTGTGCGCCACCCTTTTTGCTCAGCAACAAAAGCAAGACATCCTTATTAAAAATGCCTGTGTGTTTTTAGGCGATGGTAAAGATTCTGTTTTTACCAACGTAGGTATTACCGGCAAACGCATTTCATACATTGGTAAGGCATCGATTGATGCTAAGGAAATTATAGATGCCAAAGGAAAATATCTTGCGCCAGGCTTTATTGATACGCATACCCATGCGGATAGGTGGATTGAAGATAAAAAGCGGAACCAAATGCTGCCGTGGATTTACCAAGGCGTAACCTCTGTTTTTGCTGGTAATGATGGTTTTGGTACCTACAAAATTGCCGAACAGATAAAGGAATATCAAGAAATTGGTATGGGGACAAACTTTGCACTATATGTAGGCTTTGGTCCGGTAAGACAAGCAGTGTTAAACAATAAAAATGCTGTACCAACAACAGAACAGGTAGTTCAAATGAAACAGTTGATTGCTTCTGGAATGCAAGCAGGGGCTATTGGCTTCAGTACGGGGTTGATTTATCTGCCTCAGATGTATTCTAAAACCGACGAAATTGCAAACTTGTATCGAGAAGCAGCGAAATACACTGCCATTTACGATACGCATATGCGTAACGAGAGTACAAGGGTGTTAGAAAGCATCGATGAAACATTAAAAATTTGTGCCGATTTGAACTTACCTATTCATATTTCTCATCTGAAAGTGTCAGGCGAAAGTGCCTGGGGGAAATCGACGGAGGTTATTGCAAAAATTAACGAGGCTAGGGCAAAAGGTTTAAAAGTTACTGCTAACCAATATCCATTCATTGCTTCGTCTACCAGCTTAAAAGCAACATTAATGCCCGATTGGGCGCAAGAAGGAGGATCTAAGCAAACTTTAGCTCGCTTTGAAAATGAAACGGACCTAGCCCGAATTAAGAAAAGCTTGCAGCAAAAATCGCCTTTTGTATATAAAAGGGTAGTGGTGATGTCGAAAAATAAAAAGCTGGCGGAAATTACAGGGAAATCTATTGAAGAAATTGCAAAAGCTTGGAATATGCCTGCGGAAGATGCGGTAATTGCCATTTTTAAATTAGATATTGGTGTTTCTTGCGTCAACTTTTCGATGAATGAAGATGATGTGGTTAACTTTATGAAGCAACCTTGGGTAATGACAGGTTCGGACGGAGGAGGTTTGCACCCACGTACTTATGCTACTTTCTCTAAAATTCTGGAAGATTATGTTCAAAAAAGAAAGCTCATGTCAATGTCGTGGGCTATTCATAGAGCTACAGGCTTAACTGCCGAAACATTTGGTATTAAAGATCGAGGCTTCATTAAGGAAGGCTATTATGCAGATATGATTCTTTTCGATCCTGCAAAGGTAAAGGTCAATTCTACATTTGCGGAGCCAGAACAGCTTTCTGAGGGAATGGACTATGTGTTTGTAAACGGAGTTAAGGCCATTGATAAGGGTGGGAAGACCGGAAGTTTGTCGGGAGAGATAATTAGGAAATAGGAATTAGGAATTAGTGATCAGGTGTCAGGGATTAGGAGTTAGTTGTTAGTCGGAGAAGTATGAAAGTTAGTAAGTGTGGCTTTGATAGCCTATAGTATCCCTGTACTTCAGTTAACCGACTAGGGATTAGTGGTCAGGGATCAGGAGTTAGGGATTAGTTGTTAGTCGGAGAAGTATGAAAGTTAGTACGTGTGGCTTTGATAGCCTATAGTACCCCTGTACTTCAGGTAACCAACTAGAGATTATTGGCCAGGTATTAGGAGTTAGTTGTTAGTCGGAGAAGTATGAAAGTTAATACGCGTGGCTTTGATAGCTTATAGTACACCTGTACTTCAGTTAACCGACTAGAGATTAGTGATCAGGGATTAGGAGTTAGGGATTAGTTTAGTTAACCATTTTAACAAACATCCAGCCTAACCCCTAATTCCTAACCCCTAGTAACTAAACACTAAACAAACCTGATTTCCGATACTTGTCTACTGACCACTATTAATACTATATTTGCCGTTCTTATATCACAACATTGACAACAGAACTTATTTTACTTTGCTTGGCTGCCTTTGGTGCAGGTTTTATTGATGCCATTGTGGGTGGCGGTGGATTGCTACAAACACCAGCGACATTATTGATTCTGCCGCATTATCCAGTGGCTACCTTATTAGGTACCGTGAAAATTCCATCTTTAGCAGGTACGGCAGTGGCAGCCGTTAAATATGCCAAAAAGGTAAAGTTCAATGGAATGATTTTGGCAGGCTGTACCATTGCGGCATTTATTGCTTCACTTTCTGGAGCGTATTTGGTCAGCATTATAGATAACCGGCACATTAAACCTGTAATATTAGTGGTGCTGATTGCAGTAGCCTTGTATACTTATTTTAATAAACAGTTTGGCGTTCAGCAAGAGAAGAATCAAACTGCAAAAAAGCAACTACTTTTAGCTTGCCTGTTTGGTCTAATTATAGGCTTTTATGATGGATTGATCGGCCCAGGTACAGGTTCGTTTCTTATCCTAGCCTTTGTAGGTATCTTAGGTTTCGATTTTATAGGAGCAAGTGCACATGCAAAAGTGGTTAATGTAGGTACTAACCTCGCTGCTTTAATTTATTTTAGCTCCACTGGTCACGTGCTCTTCGAATATGCTATCCCAATGGCAGTATTTAACGTTTTAGGTTCTTTTTTAGGGGCCAAATTAGCACTGCTCAAGGGCAATAAATTCATTCGAATCTTTTTCCTAATTGTTGTTTTTGGTACGATATTGAGATTTGCTTACGATGTGTTTTTGAAATAGTGATCAGGTGTCAGCGGCTAGGAGTTAGTGGTCAGGAATTAGGGATTAGGTATTAGTCCAGTTACTATTTTAACAAACATCCGGCCTAAACCCTAATCCCTAACTCCTGATTCCTGTCCCCTTACCATCATTTCTTATCTATCGTACCTGATTTAGTTTCTACTGCTACCTTCTTTCTATATTTCGCAAATGCCATTGGGCTTTTAGCTGGACGCTCATCACCAAACAATACTCCCCATTGCTTAAAGGCGTCAGTTCTATCAAAAATTACTTTTAGAACAGCAATAATTGGCATCGATAAAAACATACCTGATATGCCTGCTATAGTTCCACCAATAACTACGCCTAAAATAGAAACCAGTGCATTGATTTTTACTTTAGAGCCCACAATACGAGGCATTAAAATATTATTATCGAAAAACTGTACTACGGCTATCACTAATAAAACAGTAATTACGGGACCCAATTCTGGAGAAGAGGTTAAAGTGATCAGTACGCCTAAAATATTTCCAATTAGTGCTCCTACGTAAGGAATAAGATTTAATATCGCAAAGATAACGCCTATCAATAATGCATGTTTAATCCCAAACAACATGAGGGTGCAACCTAACAAAATGGTCATATAGGTAATCTGTATCAATAGACCAACCAAGTAATTTTTGATAATTGCCTCAGCCTCGTAAACCGCTTCTTTAACTTGAGGATGATGCTCTGCCTTAAACCACATAAATACAAAGCGCAACAAGATATCCTTATAAAATAGAATTAAATAGATATAGATAGGAATAAGACCTAGGAAAACGAAAATGCTACTTAGCGTTACCGCTGCACCGCTTGCAGCCTTGCCCGCCATATTCAGTAAATCATCACTTTTCTCGGTAATGAATTTCTTTTGTTTACCTAGGGAGAAATCAGTGAAACTACTGATCCATTCCTGCAAAGATTGAAGATGTTTGGCTACATTTTCTTTGATCTGAGGAAAATCATTTACCAACACACCAATTTGGGCAGAAAAAAACCAGATGATGCCAGCTATAAAAATAAAAACCAATAAAATTGGAAGGATAATGGCCAAGGCTTCAGGGAATTTGTATTTCCTTAAAAAACGATAGATAGGAAGTAATAAAATGCTGATAAAAAATGCCATAATTACTGGCATAATGATATCACTGGCAATGGCGAAAATAGCTATACATAAAGCTAAGCCTAATAATTCTATAGAACGTTTAACGGTTAAAGGTAGATCGGTCATAATAAAGATGGTGCAAATTTTAAACCCTAACACTAAAGTATGGAAATTGTTTTATTTAGTAGAAAGGGATTAGGTACTAGGGGTCAGGTATCAGTAGTCAGGTCACTTTTTTATTGGGTTAATTGTAGAATTGGTTAATCGGTTAACTGACTAGAGATAGAAGATAATGCTTATGTAACCATCAACTTCCCGACTTCTCGGACTTCCTGACTACTAATCCCTGATTCCTGACCCCTGACTACCGCCAACTAAAAACTGCGAACTGTAAACTGAAAACCTTACTTTTGCATCATGTTAAACAACGATACCATTATTGCTTTATCTACGCCTCCTGGAAGCGGGGCCATTGGCGTAATCCGTCTTTCTGGACCAGAGGCTATTACCCTTACCAATCAGGTTTTTAGTGGTAAGAATTTAAAAAAGCAAGCCACACATACATTACATTTTGGACTAATTAAAGATGGAGATGTAGTTGTGGATGAAGTGGTAACATCATTGTTTGTTGGACCGAAATCTTACACCAAAGAGCATGTTGTAGAAATTTCATGTCATGGTTCTAATTATATCATTCAACAGATCATTAACTTACTGATACGCAAAGGAGCTAGGGCTGCTAAACCTGGGGAGTTTACTTTGCGAGCTTTCTTAAATGGAGGTTTAGATTTAAGTCAGGCAGAAGCCGTAGCAGATTTAATCGCTTCTGATAGCAAGGCTTCACACGAAGTAGCCATGCAACAAATGCGAGGTGGTTTCTCAAATGAGCTAAAGGATTTACGAGAACAGCTCATTCACTTTGCCAGTATGATTGAACTAGAGCTTGACTTTGCAGAGGAAGATGTTGAATTTGCCAATCGCGACCAATTACGAACACTAGTACAGCGCATCAATACGGTTTTACAAAGACTCATCCACTCGTTCGAAGTAGGTAACGTGATCAAAAATGGTGTGCCCGTAGTTATTGCAGGTAAACCAAACGTAGGTAAATCTACTTTATTAAATGCACTGCTAAACGAGGAACGTGCTATAGTAAGTGATATTGCTGGTACTACTCGTGACACTATCGAAGATGAAATTAATATCAATGGTGTTGTTTTCAGATTTATTGATACTGCCGGAATTCGTGAAACTGCCGACGTAATTGAAGCAAAGGGAGTAGAACGCAGTTTAGAGAAAATGAGACAGGCTAGACTGATTATCTACATGGTAGATGCACAGGAAGATGAAAATGAAGTGATTAAACAATTAGAAGAGCTTTCTAGGCAAGATACACCATTTTTGTTTATCGTGAATAAAGCTGAACTGTTAAGTATTGCTCAACAGGATTTCTATAAAAACCATAACGCTTTGTTAATTTCCGCAAAAGATAAGGTAGGTATGGATATTTTGGAAGCCTCTTTGTTAGAAAAGGTAAATCTAAGTAACATCAATACTAATGAAACTTTAGTGACAAATATCCGTCACGTAGAAGCTTTAAAGCAAACACAGAACTCTTTAAATAACGTGTTAGAAAATATCTATAATCCCGTAACCTCCGATTTTCTAGCAATGGATATCAAGCAAGCCTTGCATTATTTGGGAGAAATAACAGGTACCGTAACCACTGACGATTTATTGGAGAATATTTTTACTAAGTTTTGTATCGGTAAGTAATAAGCGAGAAATAACAATCGCTCAATAATTATATGCTTTTACATATAATTATCATTAGTTTCTTTTTTTATATGCTTTTGCATATAATTTATTATATTTGATATAAATACGAGCAATTGCATATAATGAAATATTTAGCCGAGTTTATAAAAGATAAAAGAAAAGAAGAAAAATTAACCCAAGAAGAATTTGCAGATAGGGCAGGTGTTGCCCTTACTGTGATACGTAAAATAGAGCAGGGAAAAGAAAATCTTAATCTTTCTAGTATTAACCAGGTGTTAAAAATGTTTGGCTATATACTTGCACCAATCGAAGAAAATACTGTTTCTAAAAATGGTGCCTCATGAGGAAAGCTGAAATTTTTTATCAAGAACTATTAGCCGGTATTTTGATAGAGACAGATGAAGGCGATTATACATTTGAATATGAGGCAGATTATATCCTAAACCATCCAAATCAATTTATTACTTTCTCTATGCCTGTCGTAAAAGGAAAATATAAGGATAATAGATTATTTCCCTTTTTTGAGGGATTAATACCGGAAGGATGGCTTTTGGATATCGCATCAAAAAACTGGAAAATTAACCATAATGACAGAATGGGCTTACTTTTGGCTTGTTGCCAAAATTGCATAGGTGCGGTAAGTGTTAAACCAATAAATACAGCAGATGAGTAGGAACTGTTTATATTGTTATACACAACTGCCCAAAGAAACGACTGGAGATTTCCATGAGCATTGCAGTCTCGATTTTTTTGGTACCAAAGAACAGCCAGATTTCTCTTATTCGTTAGCGCAAATGGATGAACTAGCTAAGAATGTAATAGAAAGAAGTATTGCAGTTCCTGGGGTACAACCAAAGCTGTCTTTAACGATGGTTAATTCTGCCTTGGAGGATGGCAAAAATGGTCGATTGACAGTTGTTGGTGCTTTGGGTGGTAACTACATTTTTAAACCACCTTCGTCAATATTTCCAGAAATGCCACAAAATGAACATCTAACTATGAGAATGGCAGAAGCTTTTGGTATAAAGACTGCAAAATCTAGCTTAATCAGTTTAAAATCAGGAGAGCTATCCTATATTACTAAAAGATTTGACCGAACTGATTTAGGTGAAAAAAAACACATGATTGATATGTTTCAAATTTTGGAAGCATTTGATAAATATAAAAGCTCAATGGAAAAGGTGGGTAAAGCAGTAGGTCAATATTCTAATCGCTCGGCATTTGATCAACTTTACTATTTTGAGTTAACTGTTTTTAATTTTTTAACTGGAAACAATGATATGCACCTTAAAAATTTTTCTTTGCTATTGAATAATGATAAATGGAGTTTATCCCCAGCTTACGATCTATTGAATGTGACAATTGTAAACCCTGAAGATAAAGAAGAACTGGCTTTGACGTTAGATGGCAAAAAGAAAAAACTAGGTTTAGCGCATTTTCAGTATTTAGGAGCAAAGCTGGATCTGAACAATAAACAAATCAATAGTGTATTTAAACGATTTGAAAAATTTAAACCAGTTGCTTTAGAATGGATAAAAAAATCCTTTCTTTCTGAAGAATATAAAGAGAAGTATACAGCACTATTAAATATGCGGTATAACATCCTTTACTCCTAAAAGCATTCTGCGAAGATTGGCTCTTTATTCTACGCAATCCGAAAACTTTTACCGTATTTTCATTAACCCATCCTTCTTTCTTTGAAAAATATTATGCAAGCATAACACAGTACACTCATGGTACTCTATCCCTACTTGAACCCTAGCTTTGACCTACTTGAAGGGTAGCTTTGCATGGCTTTAATCTTTTCGTTTTTGGAGAGGTTGAAATTTTCTTTTCTGGCTTAAGGTTTCTGAAGTAATAACTGGTTTGTTTGAGCTTGTACTTTTTTATAAACGATAAGTTATAGACACAAGGGGACGAGGTGACCACTTTTCGAATATCCTCTCCTAATTAAGGAATGACGATTTTTAGTGTTTCTAAGGCTGTATTTCCCTGTAATTTGATAAGATAGATCCCTTTGGGATAATTGGTCATAGCTACGAACTTGTTACGCTCGTGCGTGGTAATTGACTGCTGAATCCAGCGCTTTCCGTTGGTGTCAAAGATAGATAGTACAGTGTATTTGCCTGCTGGGAAGCCTAGGTTAGCCATGCCAGATTGGGCTTCGAAACTTGCCCAGGATTGGCGTTCATCCAAATTAAATTCGATATGTTCTAGGCCGATTTCATTCTTTCTGCCATCTAAATCCTGTTGGATGAGCTTGTAATAATTGGTGCCGATTGCTGGCCTAGGATCATGGAAACGATAGTACTTTTCTGTTGAGGAATTTCCTTGTCCGGCTACTGTGCCGATTTGGATGAAATCCTGATTAGAGGTTTTACGAAAGATCAGGAAGTCTTTGTTATGCTGTTCCGAAACGGTTTGCCAATACAGTTGTATGCCATTGTTTCCCGTACGGCTTAATTTATAGTCTTTTAAGTTTACGGGCAGAGGCTGTAATTGGTAGTAGATTTTGATACGTACCTGATCAATATAGGAGATCACCGTGGGCAGCAATAGTCCGGCTGCCCTGGATTCGGCAGCGATGGCTACACCGAAATCTGAACTGTTGACTTCTTCTCTACTCAAAGCAGTGCCCCATAGATCGGTGTTGGAGCCATACTCGGTAGCAGCTTCGTTTATAGGCCAGTTGACACTTATATTGGCACGATTGTCACCTACAATCGTACTACCGTTGATCAATCTGATATCTAAATCTTTGGTCCAATTGGTACTGGAGCTTTCTGAGCTAAACCTTCTAATCTCTACTTGTACACCTAATATTTCATGTCCTTCGGGAATGGCGAAACCAAAATTTTTAAGTGTAAGGTAATGGGAATTTCTTGTGGTGCCACCTATAGTGAGAGCAGCATTTGCAATTGTCGTATAATTATTGTTGTCGGTGGCGGCATTTCCGAGGTTACTCCAGTATTCCGTTCCACCGTTGAAAGAACTGTTGGAGATGTCAGCAGAGGTAGTGGTAAGATATTCAGTTTGTAGCACTTGCGCAGAAAGGCTGTTACAAATTGGCAGTAGCAAAGTAGGTAGGGCTAGAAAGTGGAATTTGCGTAGGTACATAGCGAGCGAGTAACTTAATGGTTTTAAATGGTTGATGATCAATGTTAATAGGCGTTGATCTTTACGAAGATACAAATAGTAATTGCGATTTGGTAGCGACATTTTTTACAAGTGAAGTGTTGTTTTCTTTTTGATGTCTTCAAGAATATATTACGTTTTTATTTAGATCATTCTACGGATAAGATGTATTTGTATCGTGTCTGAATACCACTTTCATCTACATTTTGTGGTTATAGAAAAACTTAATTGCAACAAAAACTTCATTTATTTTTTGGAAGTTAAATTATTGTAATATATTTACACCACACTACACTACAGTTTTACTGAAAGAAGTGTACCAACCAAAATATAAACCAATGCATTATGAAGAGTAGAACAACAACAAAGTTGCTGATCCAGAAATTTTGCTTTAAGATTTTTGTGATCATTTTCTGCAGCCTGCAGGCCTACGGGCAGAGTACGATTGTAGAAGGAACTGTAAAAAGTACCGAGGGTGGCGTACTGCCTGGGGTGACTATCCAATTGAAGGGACAGCCAACAGCGGCTACCTCAACCGACGCTAACGGAAAATTTAAACTGCCGAATGTTCAGGCCAGATCTATCCTGGTTTTCCGTCTGATTGGATTTGAGACTAAAGAAATCGAAATCTTTACCAACAATAGCTACGAGGTCACTTTGGCCCCAAGCGCACAGACGCTTCAGGAAGTGGTAGCTGTAGGCTATGGAACGGTTAGGAAAAAGGATCTAACGGGTTCGGTTTCCTCCGTTAGTGGTAAGGATCTGCAAGCGTTTCCAACCTCAACCGTTACACAAGCTCTACAGGGCAGGTCTGCAGGAGTGCAGGTTACACAAAACTCCGGGCTACCTGGAGCTGGGATGCAAGTCCGAATACGGGGAACCAATTCGATTAGAGGCAGTAATGAACCGCTATGGATCATCGATGGTTTTCCCGGTAATCAGAACATACTTAACGCAAATGATGTGGAAAGCATGGAAATACTAAAGGATGCCTCAGCAACGGCTATATATGGTTCCCAAGGTGCAAATGGAGTGGTTATCGTTACTACAAAAAAAGGGAAACTTGGTGCTACAGTTGTAGAATATAATGGAAACTTAACCCTACAGACCGTGCGTAAAAAATTAGACTTGCTAGATGCCCAAGAATATATGCGCTTAAACAACATTCAACAGAAAAACGACAATGGCGCCAATTATTTTTCGGAAAGCGATATTAGTAGTGCGCAAAATGTAGATTGGCAAGATCTGTTGCTCAGGACGGCACCGCTGAATGATCATAACATCAATATCTATGGAGGCAATGACAAAACAAAGTTTTCCATTAGCAGCGGTATTTTTGACCAGAAAGGTATCGTGATTAACAACAGTTTCCAGCGGATTAACCTCAGAGGTACTATCGATCATCGTATTAGTGATAAAGTGAGTGTGAGTTTGAATACTTTTCTAAGCCGTTCGACCACTAAAAATAATTATCCTAGTGCTACGGGGCTGAGAGGCGGCTCGTTGCTAAGTGCAATGGTTGGTGCACCGCCAACGGTAGGGCCTTATGCCGCCGATGGAAAATATAGACTGCTAAACGGTACTTATCCATTTGTTTCCAACGGGTTGATCAATCCGATAGCTTATGCCAATGAGGTTTCTTCTAAATGGATGGCAAATCGGGTGCTGACCAATTTGGACATAACTTACAAACCTATCAATGATCTCTCTATTAAACTAGGTGCAAATGTAACCAACGCCGATACACGTTCAGATAGCTACACTTCTCTTCTTTATCCAGGATCTATTGGAAGTGCGAGCATTGCTCTTGGTAATACTACCGAAATCAACGGTTCAGCGATTGTAGATTATACCAAGCAACTTTCCGATAACCATAGGATTAGTCTTACTCTTGGTTCTACCTTAGATCAGAGTACCTACACACCAGTAGATCTTTCTGGTACTGGTTTTTTAAGCGATATATATGAAACCTATAACATTGGTTCAGCATCGACGCTTGGCACTCCATCTTCGGGTTATACCAAATGGTCTATGCTGTCCTTTTTGGGTAGAGCTAATTATAGTTATAAGGGAAGATTGCTAACTACATTTACCTTGCGTTCGGATGGCTCATCAAGATATAGTCCAGGTGAGAAATGGGGCTACTTTCCCTCTGCAGCAGTGGCCTATCGCTTATCTGAAGAGAAATTTATAAAAGATTTGACTTTCATTAGCGACCTGAAGCTCAGATTGGGCTATGGAATGTCTGGAAGTACTGCCATCTCACCGTATTATACACTCAACATGCTGACTTCAGGAAAAGCGGCTTTCAATGATGCGGTTTTCAATTCCTTTTCGCCAAGTACACGTTTGCCAGATGGTCTAAAATGGGAAACTACTGCACAGACCAACATCGGTATCGATATTGGATTCTCAAAGGAAAGGTATAAACTATCGGTAGATTATTATATCAAAAATACTTCAGATTTATTGAATAGTGTACAATTGCCTCGATCATTAGGTTATGTAACTACCATCCAAAATGTTGGTGAGATTCAAAATAAAGGACTAGAGTTTATGCTTTCTGCAGATCTTTTTCAGGATGCGTTCAAATGGAACCTTTCGGGCAATCTATCTTTAAACAAGAACAAGGTGAGCAAGCTTTACAATGGCCAAGATATTCTGGGGAGTGCGCTAAACATTACTATTTTGAATGATAACCTTAATCTAATCAGAGAGGGGCAGCCCATTAGTGTATTCTATGGATACCAAGAAGATGGATATGATGCCGCAGGCAAAATCAAGTATAAAGACCTCAATGGTAGTGGTACAGTTACTTCCGCAGATAAGACCTACATCGGTAATCCAAACCCGAAGTTCATCTACGGACTAAATTCTACCATGTCTTGGAAGAATTTCGATTTCTCATTTTTCATACAGGGAGTGCAAGGCAATGACATATATAGCTTGAGTATGGCCGCCCAAACTATGGATTTTGGACAAGGGCTCAATACACTTAAAGAAGTACTTGAAAGTAATTGGACGGCGGCCAATCCAGATGCGAAATATCCAAAGATCAGTCGCAACACCACTACACTAATGTCAGATCGGTTTGTGTATGATGGTTCGTACTTGCGTCTGAAAACGATACTTTTAGCTTACAATTTTCCCTTGAAAGTACTTGGGGTGAAAACACCAAAAAATGCACAGGTGTATGTTAGCGGGCAGAATCTGCTCACCATCAGTAGCTATCCTTGGTATGATCCAGAGATCAATTCTTATGGAGGAGAGAATTCTATTAACCAAGGTATAGACTTATATGCCTATCCAGTTTCTAAAAGTGTAACCTTCGGACTGAAAGTCGGATTTTAACCCCTAAATTTTTCATCATGAAAATATTCAAATTTTTAATTCCAGTACTTTTGTTGGGTGGCTGCAAGGATTATCTTGTAGAATCGCCTAAGGAAATAGCCTCGGTGAACTTCTACAAAACTGTTACTGAACTAGAGTCGGCCGTTTTTGCGACCTATGAGGCCCTGCAGGGCAATCAAACGGTTTTTGGCCGCCATTATCATACGATACAAATGTCTCAGGTCGACTATGGATATGGTAGGGGTTCCTATGCTCCAGTTACCAATTTTACAGGACTTGACGCCACCAATGTAAATCGAGTAAGCGATATGTGGGCCGCTTTTTATTTATCCATCCGTAATGCCAATCTTGTGATTGCCAATGCTGATAGAGCGCTGGCAAATGGATCGGATCCAGCGAAGGTAACTGCGCTGATTGCCGAAGCTCGGTTTATGCGTGCATTCAATTATTTCTATCTGGTTCAAAATTGGGGTGGGGTACCACTTAGGGATGTATCTAACATGGAAACCAAAAGCTTGGCTAGATCTTCCGTTGCAGATGTTTATGCCTTTATTGTAAAGGATTTGGAGTTTGCCGAAGCCAATTTGCCATTAGATCAGCCACAAATTGGTAGAGCCACCAAATGGGCTGCTAAGACGATGTTTGTGGATGTGCTGGTGAACCAACAGAAATGGCCTGATGCACGACTAAAAGCATTGGAAGTAATTAATGGAAATAAATTTGGTCTGCTGGAGATTAGCGTATCTAACGATTACTATAAGATATTCGGTCCTGATGTAATCAATACTAAGGAAGAAATTTTCTACCTTAAATTCTCGGGGGTTAAGCCTAGCAATTTTACTTTTATGCTTCACCATCCTAGTTCTCCGTATTATGGCGGTGATGGTGCTTATGGACTTTATACTGATAGCGTTAAAAATACGCTGATCCGTGATTGGGACTACAAAGACCTGAGAAAGAGTTATAATTTGTACAATATGGATATTGGTGTAGGGTCAAAGACCACGATGCTCTATAAAAAATTCATTGAGCCGAATAAATTGTTAGGCTTGAGCACAGATTACCCGTTATACCGCTACGCAGACTTGCTATTGTTCTACGCCGAGGCCGACTGTCAGGTGAATGACGGACCTAGTGCCGATGCTATGGAAAAATTGAATATGATTCACCGCAGGGCCTATGGTAAACCCACCTCAATTGTATCTACAATAGATTTTAAATTGAGTGATTACTCCACTAAAACAGCATTTTTAGATTTGCTGTACAAAGAACGTATGTACGAACTTTTTTGCGAGGGGAAGCGCTTTTTGGAACTTAAAAGGACTGGCAAGCTTAAGCAGGCAATTTTAGATGTGCAGGCAAAGACCGTATTAGACAAGCATCTGCTATGGCCTATCCCGAGTTCGGAGTATTTTTATAACGATTTGATAGATGAAGTAAAGGACCAGAATCCAGGCTATTAAAACCTACAGAGATGATATATAAAAAAGCAATTCTATTAATGATGATGGGCGTTGCTCCGCTACTGTGCTGGAGTCAATATCGTTCAATCAATTGGGAAAACCTCAATTCGGCGAGTACTGGTCTCAAGGCTATTGGCCAGCTAAAGACCGCTAGTTCCAAGGATCTAGCTAACTCCAACTGGTCGGTGGGTTGCGAGACTTTGGATCGGGGCTACGCTACATTCGAAAATTATAAACCCTATGTTGGGGAGCTAGGCGTGAAGTATGCCCGAATACAGAGTGGGTGGGCTACCTGTGAAAAGGTTAAAGGAAAATACGAATTTGAATGGCTAGATAAAACGGTGGATGGGCTAGCTGAGATGAAAGTCAGTCCTTGGATGGTACTGTGTTATGGCAATCCGCTGTACAAATCAGGCGAAAAGCTGGGTGCCCGTATTTTTACAGAAGAGATTACGATGAAGGCTTGGCTGGATTACGTAAGAGCTACGGTAAAACACTTTAAGGGTAGAGTTAGGGAATGGGAAATATGGAATGAACCAAACCTTGGCGACAATGTACAGTTTGCTCCAGCTTATGCCTCGTTGTTAATGAATACCGTGAAAGTGATAAAGGAAGAACAACCAGAGGCAATAATCATTGGCTTTGCTCTTTCACAGACTCCCCTGAACTTTACCAAAGAGGTGTTCGAGCTCATGAAATCGAAGAAGCAGGAGAAGATCTTGGATTATCTGTCATTTCATCCTTATGTGCACAATCCCGATGAGGCTAATGCTGATATTGATGCGCTGTTGGCACTTGCCAGATCCTATGATCCAGAAATTAAACTCTATCAAGGTGAATGCGGATCGCCGTCGGCTCTGGAATGGGGCCATGCCTTAAACCAATATCCTTGGACAGAAATTAGCCAGGCCAAATGGAATTTGCGAAGAATGGCAAACGATTGGAATAGAAATATCCGTTCTTCAATATTTACCATGGTAGATCTGCAATATCCTAACATGTTGCAGTCTTTCGGTTTGATTCGAACCAATCTGGAGCATAAGAATATCTATAAAAGACCGAGCTTTTATGCCGTGCAGCATATGGTTAATCTTTTAAATGCTTCTGTAACGCCAGCCGGACCGATTGCCCACCAAGGTTCATCTACAAGAGAGGTAACCGTATTGGGTTTAAAAAAAGACAAGCTATTTGGTGCACTACTTTGGTTCAGCGACAGAATTCCTTCTGATGATATCAGTTGGGAGCTTACCGATATTACGCTAAGTAATACCTCCTTAAAGCAACCTGTTTATCTCGACTTGATCACTGGAAGGGTGTATGAGATTCCTAAACACCTGTTCAAACAGATAGGAAAGGATATGAAGTTCAGGAGTTTGCCAGTATGGGATAGTCCCATGCTGATAGCTGAACGTGGTCAGCTCGATTTCGTAGCTGGTCAGGATGCTCATCAAAGCAATATGGATATCCTAGGCATCATGGATATTAAGAAATAAGAAAGGAAATATGGAATTTGAGAATAAAGTAGTTTTAGTTACAGGCTCTAGCCAAAATACTGGCTTAGGTATCGCAAAGAGATTTTTGCAAGAGGGTGCATTTGTATTCATTAACGGACCTTCGTCCGAAGAAACTCAAAAAGGTGTAGCCGCATTAGAAAGTAGTGGTCTCGGTAACTTTTTGGCCATTAGCGCAGATATCTCTAGCCAAGTAGAGGTGAACGCCATGTTCGAAAAAATTCTGGAGACCAAAGGCAGGTTGGATATACTAATCAATAACGCTTGCGATCAAGGTATCGGTCTTCGATTTGATCAGTTGTCTCCCGAAGATTTTTCAAAGGTGTTGAACGTCAATCTTCTGGGGACTTTTCAAGTGAGTTTAATGGCAGTTAAAATGATGCTTTCACAGAAAGAAAAAGGGGTTATCGTCAATATGGGATCTAATGTATCCCAAAGAGCGATTCACCATCGTAC
Source organism: Flavobacteriaceae bacterium PS02338 (assembly GCA_029959615.1). Lineage (GTDB taxonomy): Bacteria > Bacteroidota > Bacteroidia > Sphingobacteriales > Sphingobacteriaceae > Pedobacter. The sequence continues at coordinate 250,177 of JASCOD010000006.1, forward strand.
TGCTTATGTTTCTAGTAAGGGAGGTATCGAGGCGCTGTCTAGGTCAATGGCTATTGACTTGGCTCCACAAGGCATACGAGTGAACTGTGTTGCTCCTGGTTATATCCGAACCAATCGCTGGGATGTGCTTCCCGAAGATACTATCCAACGAAGAAGAGATAATATCCCAGCAGGTAGAGAAGCTACAATCGAAGACATAACAGAGGCTGTGATATTTTTCGCTTCCGAAAGGTCGAGGAACATTTATGGAGAACGTTTAGTGGTAGATGGTGGATGCTCTGCGCAACACATGCCGATTGATATTGATTTATAAGACAAAAGAAATGAAAGTAACCGGAATAAAAACATTTATCTGTCATGCCTTTAGAACTAATTGGGTTTTCGTAAAGGTCATGACTGATAGTGGTATCTATGGAGTGGGAGAAGCCACCTTGGAAATGCGTGAATTGACCGTGGTAGAGGCTATCAAAGAATTGGAAAGGTATTTGGTTGGTAGAGATCCTCATGATATAGAGGCTTTTTGGCATGATGCCCATAGGGACTCTTACTGGAGAGGTGGACCAGTGCTACTGAGTGCACTCTCGGGCGTTGAAATGGCATTGTGGGATATTAAGGGTAAAGATTTGGGTGTGCCAGTATATAAGTTGCTTGGTGGTAAGGTGAGAGATAAGGTGCCTTGTTATGCCAATGGCTGGTTTGCCGGAGCTAAAACACCAGATGAATTTGCGCAAAAGGCAATGCTAGCAATTCAGCAGGGATTTGAAGGGCTAAAATGGGATCCTTTTGGAAAAGAATATATGAATATTTCACCTCAGCAGCTCAATGAGTCACTGGCTTGTATTCGTGCGGTTAAACAGGCTGTTGGTGACAAAGTGCATCTGATTATTGAAGGTCACGGACGTTTCAATGTGCCTACCGCTGCTCGTATTGGTCGTCAATTGCAAGAATTTGATATCTTATGGTTCGAAGAACCCATTCCGCCAGATAATAAAAAGGCGATGTCTTGGCTCAGACAACAACTTCAAGTACCAATTGCCGGTGGCGAAAGGCTCTACAGTAGATATGATTATACGGATTATCTACGGATGGAATGTGCTGATTTCTGGCAGCCCGATGTTTCTCATGTTGGGGGTATTATGGAACTGCGCAAGATTGCCTCGATGGCCGAAAGCAGCTATATTCCAGTGTGTCCTCATAATCCTAGTGGTCCCATAGCTAATGCCGCTACGTTACAGCTGGCGGCATGTACCCCAAATTTTTATCTGCTGGAAACAATGGCTAGCGATGTGTCTTATCGTAACCAAATTTGCAATGAGGAGGTGAAATTCGAAGATGGGCATATGTATATTTCCGATCGCCCTGGCTTAGGTATCGATATCAATGAAGACGAGTTGCAGAAGTATCCATATGAATGCCGTAACCTTAGGCATTATCAGGGTAACCTCACAGATATACGTCCTAAAGATCATATGGAATATTTTAAGAAATAATGATGAAGACCAATAGATATAAATGGGAGGTGTTGGCGCTACTATGGTTCGCATTTTTGTTGAATCAGGCTGACAGGCAGATTTTTAATGTCGTGCTGCCTTTGGTTCGCTCGGAGCTTTCGCTTACTGATGTTCATGTAGGGATGATCGCTACAGGTTTTAACTTGGTTTATGCACTACTGGTTCCTGTTGCCGGATATATTGGCGACCTTTACAGTAGAAAATGGATCATTGTTTTCAGTTTAGTCTTCTGGAGCTTCTCTACACTCTTAACGGGTTTTTCTTCAGGGCTACTTTCGCTAATTATTTTCAGGAGTATAGCCACAGGTGGAGGAGAAGCTTTTTTTGGTCCTGCAAATTACGCTCTGTTAGCCCAATATCATAAAAGTACACGTGCCTTAGCAATGGCTATCCATCAAACTTCTTATTATATCGGGATCATCATCAGCGGCCTTATCGCAGCCTATATTGGAGAGCGTTGGGGTTGGAGAAGTGCTTTTTTTGTTTTCGGAGGATTTGGAATTGTTCTGGGGGCAATTATGATTTTCCGTCTAAAAGATAAAAAGGAGGAAGCGGCACCAGTTGTAGCCAACCCTAAAATCTGGACAGGGTTTAGGCAGGTTTTTACTACACCGACGGCACTGATTTTAACTATCGCTTTCAGTGGACTAATTTTTGGATTAACTGGCTACTTAACTTGGATGCCCACTTATCTATATGAAAATTTTGGAATGAGCCTAACTAAAGCTGGATTCAATTCTATGTTCTACACCCATTGTGCTGCTTTTGTGGGCGTACTACTTTCTGGAACTCTTTCGGATAAACTTGCTTTAAAAAACAGACGCATAAGGATCTTTATACAAGGTTTCGGACTAATTTTGGCTGCGCCTTTTCTTTGGTTGCTTGGGCATGCGTCAGAACTTCCTGTTGTTCTTTTTGGTTTAGCGGGCTTTGGGTTTGGTAGGGCCTTTTTTGACGCAAATACCTATACGGTATTGTACGATGTGATCCCAGCCCAGTTTCATGCTGCGGCCTCTGGTGTAATGATCATGACGGGGTTTGGCGTTGGCTCACTATCTTCGCTGCTAATGGGCTATCTCAAACCTATTCTGGGACTGTCTTTTGGCTTTAGCATACTAGCAGGGGTATGGGCATTTTGTGGTCTACTACTATGGTTGGCTTATTTGTTTACTTATAAAAAGGACTATCAGCTTGCCCGTTCGGCAGAGGGATAAGATTTGTTGATGTGCGTGGCAAAGTCCGTTAGGTTGCAGAAAGCCTGAGAACTTGTGGCTCTATCTAGCCAATAGGCATCCATACCTGCATGTTTTGCACCTAGGTAATCGATGTTATAGGAATTGCCTATATAGGCGCACTGCGAGAGTGGAAGGCCTGCTTGAGCTGCAGCGTGTAGAAAAATTTCAGAGTCGGGCTTTGCTGAACCAACTTCATCGGAGATTACAATTACCGAGAAATAAGGTAGCAATTGGTTATACTTTAGTTTAAAGAGCTGATCGGGGGTGCTCCCGTTGGAAATGATACCAAGGGGATGCCCTTTCAGCAAGTCTAAACAGGGGATGGCATCGGCAAAGACCACACAAGACTCCAAAAAAAGACTGTGGTAATCCTGATAGATATTTTTTGCCTCAAGGCTGGTAATTTTAGTGCCCAGTAGTTTCCAGAAAGCTTGAATCCTCAAACTACGTTGTTGTTCTAGACTAATTTTGTTTTGAAAATATTCATTTAGAAAATGATCTGTAATAGTACTCCATTTTTCTAATTGCGCATCAATCCGTTCTTCTTCAAAGCCCACTTTTAGAGCCAATTGATGTATAGAAGAAAGGTGTGAGCCTTCGCTATCGACTAAGGTATCGTCAATGTCAAAGAAGATCATCAAAACGTATTTCTCTCGATTAACCTAAAATCACATTTAACCTTTGCGAACTTGTTACTACTAATCATCCTTGCTGCCTGAACGCCCATTTGTATAAAATCTGTAGAAAGAACAGTCAGTCCATTGAGTACGATTTCATTGATTGGTGATTCGTTATAAGAGATTACTCCTATATCCTTTCCTATTTTAAGTTTTTGCTTTTCTGCTTTCTTAACAATGTTGATCAATTCTTTGTCTAGTTGGCCATTTAGGATGAGATAGACTTGGTTTTTCTTGATCAGTTCTTCATCGATACGGTTGTATATCGCATATTCAATGGAATGCGTTTGGCAGAAACGATGGATTCCTTTCTGTAGCAACGAGGCATAAAGACTACCCGGCATCGCAAATACGTTTAGCTTTTCAAAACTGCGAAGTTTGGTCAGTCCTTTGGATAATCCAAAGAAAACATCACTTTCGAAATCTTGGTACACAGAGGCGAAATTTCCTGGAAGCCCAGGTACCAATCTGTCCAATAGCAGTAGCTTACGGTTTGGTATAGATTTAAGTGCGCTTACAGCACGTTTTTGCGTTTTTTCTACCAAGGGTAGGTGGGCGGTAATGACAAAATAATCGAATTTTTCGAGGTTCTCCTGAATGAACTTTTCGAACAGGTCGATATCTTGATTGTGTAAGCGGATGGTTATTTCTGCATTTTCGATATTTGAAGAGAAAGATTCGTAAAGCTCTTTTTTATAAGTACTGATAAAATCAAAAAGTACTAATATCCTAATTGGTCTTTCAGATTTACGAGATACATAGAAGCCTTTTCCATGTGCTGAATTGATCACACCTTTTTCACGGAGGATATAATAAGCCTTTTTGATGGTCTCCTTGGAGATTTCAAGGTCTGATGAGAGGCTGTTCATGGAAGGTAGCTCTTGCTCTGGCTTTAACTCCCCTTGATCGATCAAATTAGCAATGCAGGTTGTGAGTTGTTTATATATTGGGGTCTTGCTTTTGAGGTCAATTTGAATCATTTTCTTGGTTGTTGGTTTCGGTATGGCTAGTTTTCAGCTGTTGTGTACTGGAGTGCAAATATAGAAGTTTTGCACAAATGGTATCTAACGTACGGCAATAAAAACTGGTTGTGGAACTTCAATTTTAAATCCAGTAGCGTGTAGTACCCCTGAGTTTATATCGCGTTTAAATACCACTATTTCATTGCTGTGCTGATTGGCTATAAGAAGATGTTGCTGATCGGGAGAAAAATTAAAGTTTCTTGGGCCTATACCATCTACATCGTAATGTTCTAGCGCAGTCAAACGTCCGCAACTTACATCAATGGCGAATAAAGTGATCACGTTAGCTTCGCCCCGGTTGGTGGCATATAAAAAACTTCCATTAGCGGTGACCTTCAGTTCTGCTGCACAGTTATACCCTGCAAATTCTGGCCTATTGATAGAGATGACTTGGACCGCCGATAGATTCTGGTCGTTCTTGAATACGGCAATTTCGGCACTGAGCTCCAATAGCACATAAATATATTGTTCATCCGGAGACAATACCAGGTGTCTTGGTCCACTTCCCGCTGGCATGGTAAAATGTGCTTTATCGGTCAGTTTGCTATTAGCCAAGCGGTAACGGTAAATACTATCACTACCTAGGTCTTGAACAAAAAGTTGGTCTTCCTTGGCATTAAGTATGGCCGAGTGAATATGTGAACAGTTTTGTCTTTTTTCATTTGGACCTGTTCCGAAAAAGGGTATTACTTCTGTATCGCTTTTTATCTGTCCGTTTTCACCAAGCAGGTAAACACTCATTGTGCCAGTAGAATAATTGGAGGCAAAAAGCATGTGATTGCTGTTCGATTTGGAGAGATGACAAGGATGGCTCCCTAATGTAGGTGCAATTTGCTCCTGAAGGTGTTGATTCGAAATGTGATCATAGCCAAAAATGGCAACCTTACCTTGTAGGTCACCGAGCTCATTTACCGCATAGATTAAGTTTTGGGCTAGCAAAATAAAGGAAGGATTCTCCGTTTCAATTACCTCCCGAAGTACAGCTTGATGGTTATTGGGGTCTACTATAAAATGGTAAATTCCCTTGCTCTGACTATTAGCCGTATAGGTGCCAACAAATATTTCAAAACTGGAATAACTCATGAATGATCATATTTACTCATGTTTTAAAAATAGCGATATTTTCGGATATTTGAGGCAAGGTTTATTTGCATTTTGGTAGTTCTTTCTTGATTGGGGATATCATTTAATCTTATTCGATGGACGCTCTCGGGACCAAAGGGTTGGAGATGTAATGCCTGCTCTAAGCCAAGCCTTTTCAGGAGCGTTTACCCATTGTAAGTCCACATCAAATCCACCTTAACTCCACATTTACTCCACCTCAACTCCACTGTTGCTATGTTACTGGTACGTACCTATAGCGTATAGTTACTGTACTACATCAAACAATAGCCCACATTTAAATGTGGGCTATTGTTCTTATATTTAGTAATTCGTAAAACCAATTTGTGAATCAATTTAAGCTTCAGACTAGCTATTCTTCAAAGATTTCATGTCTATCACAAAGCGATAGCGTACATCACTTTTTAGCATACGCTCATAAGCTTGGTTAATTTCCTGCATTTGGATGATTTCAATTTCTGACACAATACCTTTGCTTCCACAAAAATCCAACATCTCTTGAGTTTCAGCTATACCGCCAATTACCGAACCAGCAACGGATTTTCTTCCTAAAATCATTGGTACTGTATTTAATATAGGTTCCAAGCCTCCAAGATAGCCCACTAAAACCAAGGTGCCACTAATGTTTAGCGTGGTTACATAAGGATTTACATCGTGCACGTAAGGTACGGTATCAATAATTAGGTCAAATTTTCCACGTACCGATTTCATTTGAGCTTGATCTGTTGAAATGATTACCGTATCGGCACCCAAAGCTTTTGCATCGTCAGTTTTATCTGGTGTTCTAGAGAACAAGGTTACCTCGGCACCTAGACCTTTGGCCAATTTAATGGCCATGTGGCCTAAACCACCTAAGCCAATCACGGCAACTTTAGTTCCTTCCTTTACATTCCAATGTTTTAATGGCGACCAAGTGGTTACGCCTGCACAGAGTAGGGGAGCAACGGCTGCCAAATCAAGGTTGGTTGGTACCGATAACACGTAGTGTTCGTCTACTACCACTTTTTCAGAATAGCCGCCAAATGTTTGCCCGCCTAGGTGTAGATCTTGTCCGTTATAAGTACCTGTAAATCCATTTAAGCAATATTGTTCTAGATCTTGTTGGCAGCTACTACAAGTTTTGCACGAATCTACAATACAGCCTACTGCTGCTAGATCGCCTACTTTGAATTTAGAAACGTCGCTGCCAATAGCAGTAATTTTTCCTACAATTTCGTGTCCTGGCACAGCTGGGTAGATGGAGCCTCCCCAATCGTTTCTTGCGGTATGTAGGTCGGAATGGCAAACGCCACAAAATAGAATTTCTATTTCTACGTCTTTGGGTTGCACTGCTCTTCTACTGATGCTCAATGGTGCTAAATCTGCTTCCGGTGCTGTTGTTCCGAAAGCCTTAATGGTTGTCGTAGCTTGCATAATTATTTGAATTAATTTTTGGTTATTATTTTGGTTTTGTATTACAAATAACGTTGATACTTGTAATCAAAATGCAAAAGTCAAACTATTTTTTAATTCTTTATGATACTGATTACCGAATTACTAACCATTATTACAGGTGCCAGTTAGCCGAGAGATGGTAAAATGAACTTACAGCATTTGCTGCATTCTTTTAATGATTTCTATACAGGCTCTTCCATTATGGTAGGGACATTTCCAAAATCCAGCTTTGTCTTGGTTAGACATCAATAAGAGTTGATGATCTACGCCCCAAAACCACTCTCCATTTTTCGCATCTTTAAGGTGTCTCTTAATGAAATCCCAAATTTTGAAAGTTTCTGTTAGGTAGGTGCTATTGCCAGATATTTGCCATGCGTTAAAGAAACCTACCATCGCTTCGGCCTGTGGCCACCAATGAAATTCTTTGATCCAATGTTGATTGGCTTGGTCAAATTCGTAAATTAAGCCTCCATTTTTATGTAAGCCTCTCAGCGAAGCATCAGCCATTTTTAAGGCGAGCTCCTTAAAGTCCCTAATTTCCTGCTCATCTTTAATTACTTCTGCTGCTTCTAATAGGAGCCAGGCAGCTTCTATGTCATGCCCAAAAGATACCAAAGTGGATTTTACCTTCCAATCCGCATCAAAAAATAATTGTAAATGCCCTGTTTGGGAATCAATGATGTAGTTTTTAAAATTGGCCAGCAACTGTTTGATTGCTATTTTTAATGATTTGTTAGGCCACACGGTATATAAGTTGGCATAGGCTTCAATCACGTGCAAATGTGTGTTCATCGACTTTTTGTCGTTCTGATCTTTGGTGCTTAGCCGTAAATCTTCTAAGTTTTGCCAATCATAGGTATGCGCTTCAATATAACCTGTAAATTCAGGGTCGTAGCTATGTTTTTCTAGTAAGTGATAAGTCTCTTTGGCCATAAACAAAGCCTGCTCATCTTGAGTTGCTTTATGATATTCAGCCAATGCGTAAATAGCAAAAGACTGTCCGTAAACTTGTTTCTTTTGATCTAAAGGTTTTCCTTGTGGCGTGAGCGACCAATAAAACCCTCCATTTTTTTGATCTAGGAAAGAATTGATGAGGTATTCGAAAGCTCTTGTTGCTATGCTCAGGTCTTCGGCTTGTTTCCTTAATAAATAGGCGGCGGAAAAGGTATATAGTATCCTGGCATTTAATACCAAGCCTTTAGGAGCCGACACAGCAAGATTGTCATTGGTAACTTTGCCATGAAAGCCACCAAATTCTTTGTCTATCGTATAAGTAGTCCACCAATGAAGTAGTTGCGATAGCTCTTCTTCTAATTCAGATTGGTATATTGTTAATTGTTGTTGCATTTAATGCTGTACCGATTGACCATTCAAATGTACGTTAATCTCTCTTTCTGTTTCGATAGATTTGTTATGGTTAATGATATCGAAAATGGTTTGTACAGTAGTGGCTGATCTTAATCCATCTTCTGGATTGTTGATTACGTAATCTAATAATTGCTCAATACTACTGGTTGCTACGTGAATACGGGTGTCTGATGAAGCATAATAGATGAAGACCGTTCCATCGTTATCGGCGATCCAACCGTTGCAAAATACTACATTGGAAACATCTCCAATTCTTTCATCGCCTTCTGGTGCCATAAAATAACCAGCTGGTTTATGAATAACCTTGGTTAAATCGTGGAGGTCGGTCATGAACATGTAGAGCACATAGCGTAAACCAGCTGCGGTGTTTCTAACGCCATGAGCTAAATGAAGCCAACCTTTTTCGGTTTTGATAGGAGCGGGGCCTTGGCCATTTTTAGCTTCATAAACCGTATGGTAAACTTTTTTGTCGATGACAATTTCTGGGTCAATTACTGCGTTTTCAATAGATTTAGATAAGCCAAAACCAATGCCTCCACCTTTACCAGCTTCAATAAAGCTGTCTTGTGGACGGGTGTAAAAAGCGTACATTCCATCTACAAATTCGGGGTGTAATACTACATTTCGCTGCTGTGGTGAGTTCGTTTTGAGGTCGGCTAGGCGTTCCCAATTTTTGAGGTCTCTGGTGCGGGCAATTCCACATTGTGCAATGGCTGCAGATTGATCGCCTTCGCTAGCTTTCGGATCTCTTCGTTCGGTACAGAATAGGCCATAGATCCAACCGTCTTCGTGATCAACCAATCGGATGTCGTAAACGTTGGTGTCTGGATTCTCTGTTTCGGGCATCACAATAGGGTAGTCCCAAAACCTGAAGTTATCTATGCCGTTAGGGCTTTCGGCGATGGCAAAGAACGATTTTCTGTCAATGCCTTCTACACGAGCCATCACGATATACTTCCCATTCCATTTAATAGCGCCAGGATTTAATACTGCATTTATTCCAAATCTTTCTATTAAAAATGGATTTGTAGCGGTATTAAGGTCGTATTTCCAATTAAAAGGAATATGCTGTGCGGTAAGTACAGGGTTTTTATAACGATGGTAAATACCGTTACTAGGGTTGATTTGGGTATTGCTTTTTTGTAATAATAGCTCTTGCTCTTTGCTCATTTGTGAGATGCGCTCTTCAAAATTTGTGTTCATCTGTTTATAAGTCTTAATCTTCTAATCTATTCCACCAAGTTCTTTTTAAAATGGTAACAATAACCAGTAAAATGGCTATGGTTACTAGCAACGGCATATACATGCCGGTAATTAAATACATTGGAAATATGGTTAAACATAATTGGGCAATGATGCCGAGCGCTACGTTAAACATATCAAGTTTAAAATTTTTGTTCTCTTTAAATGTCGGGTCTTCGGCAGCAACCAAATTGTGTATGGGTTTCCAAAATCCCCAAGGTTTTACTGTGCTGTAAAATGATTTAAGTACAGTAATATCTGTAGCGGGAGCAGTATAAGTGCCAATTAGACATCCGCTGAGAGATAATAGGAATAACAGTGGCCACCAGAAAAGGGGTAGGCCTGTAGTGACATAAGGCATTAACAAGGCAGCTCCTACGCCGACAGCCATTCCCCAAAAAAAGCCATTTGCATTGAAGCGCCACCAGTACCATTTTAAGCAATTGGCTGCTACGTAACCTCCATATAGACCACCTACAATCCACTGTAAAATATTGTTGACGTCTTTGGTAAGAAAGCCGAAGCCGATGCCTGCCGCAACTACTACCACGCCCACAATGTAATTCATGGAAATGATCTTTTTAGTTGGCGCTGTAGGGTTAATGTATTTCAAATAAATATCGTTCACGATGTAAGCTTGTGCTGCATTTAAAGTGCCGCTAAATGTTCCCATAAAAGCACCAAGTAAGCCAGTCAGTACTAAACCAAGTACACCAACTGGTAAAAAGTTGTTAATAGTAGCAGGCAATATCCTTTCAAAATCAGTAATGCCATCTGGCCCTTTCAAGTACAGTTGATTGTAATATAGTAAGGCCAAAACAGTTAATCCGGTTACCATTGAATAACGGATAGGCAGTAGTACAATACTCACAAAACCAGTCATTTTACTTGCTTCTTTTGGACTGCGAGTACTCAAGATTTTTTGCATATCGTAATTTGGTGCCGGACCAGCTAAAGAAGCGAAAACTCCTTTCATCAGCATCATCATAAAAAAGGCACCGAATAAGCTGAAACCATCTTCTTCTATCTTTTTATTGGCGTCAGCAGCAATAGCGCTCCAGTCGAGATCTAAATTCCAGCTAAAAAATGGCGTATTCCATCCCTTGGGTACATTAAGCGTTTGGGTTTGTAAATGTTGTACAGCTATAACCCCAATGGCAATACATGCCAAAGTCATGATCGAATATTTGATGGCATCGCCTAAAACGATACTGTGCATACCTCCAATAATGGAGTAGAACATGGCAAATAAGGTGAATATAATGCCGTAGAAATGCGGGACATATTTGCTCGGTACATCAAAAGGGATGTAAGGCTGTACATGTTCCCAAGGAATAAAAACTTCGATGAATTTACCTAAGCCGATAAAACCATAAGCTAAAAATCCCAAGCAGCTAATTAATGCAAAGGCAATGACGATAGCATGAGAACTATTTACCCCTTTGCCTACTAAGCCAAATCTAGTTTTTAGCCATTCGGCACCTGTAGTAGCATTTGATCTTCTCAGCCATTTAGACAAGAACATCATCATAAAAACTTGATTAAAAACTGGCCATAACCAAGGGATCCAAATGCTTTTGAAACCATAAACGAAACAGAGTGCAACCATCCACATGGTGCCGCTAATGTCGAACATATCGCTTGCATCACTTAGACCTAGCATATACCAAGGTAATTTCTTGCCTCCCATTAGGTAGCTTTCCTTGTCTTGTTTGGCTTTGTTTTTCATGTAAAAGCCAATCATTACCATTGTAATCAGGTAAATGACAAGAATGGCAATATCTATCAGTTGTAGGTTCATCTAGCTTGTATGTGTTTTTATTTGGTTTGGTATATTTTTTTGGTTCTCAGTTTGCTTTCAAACAGTATCTGCTTGTTCTGGTAAAATTTCTTGAAATCGTTAGCAGAAGCTTGTCCCTTGTATGGCGCATAGTAATGCATTTTTTTTGAAGATGGCATATAACCTGCATTTCGCCACAACAACACGTAGGATAGGGGATAGTCTTTAATTGCTGGCCATAAAGTTTTTGTAAACCAATTAGAATCTGGCAGATTTTCGAAACCGGTTTCCGCGAAGGCAGCTAATTTGTTTTTTTCGGCTGCTAACTTGGTAACGATTGCTGATTGTCGCTTAATGTCGTCAATAAAGTTTGGCTTTTTCTTAATATCGAATTGATAGGTATCGAAACTAAGTACATCTACATAATCGTCACCTGGGTAACATCTAAGGAAATCTGTTTCACTCTTGAAATCATTTGTGTTGTATACCATTATCAAATGGTTTAGCTTTTTTGTTTTCCTTAGATAATCAGTAGTAAATTGCCAAATGGTTTTCATTTCTGCAGGTGTAGCTAGCTGACTGCCCCACCAAAACCAATTGCCTGTTAGTTCATGAAATGGTCTAAAAAGAATTGGAATGTACTCTCCTTTGTTTCCTTTTAAACTGAGCATAAATTCGGCAGCTCTATCTAGCCACAGTTTGTATAGTTCATGTTTTGCTTCTCCTGGTAATATCGATTTTACAGTGTTTCGGGTGGTATCCCAAGAAGAGCCACCCGTTAGGGGATTATCGAAGTGCCAACTAATAGTAATTATTCCTCCTCTTTCATATCCTTCTTTGATATACTGTTTCATCTTATCGAAAGGTACACCATCAATATTACGGGTAGCTTGATGTTCTATTTTACCGATATCCCATCCATATACGGCGGGATAATCGTTTACCACATCCTTTATGTCACTTCGCCCTGCTTGGTATTTCCAGTTTACGCCATAAGCTAAATCATCTTGATGCCCGAATAAAATGTATTTTTTACTTAATTGATGTAAGTTCTGGTACAGTGCTTTAGTAGTTTCGGTAGCCGTATTATGGCTAAGTTGCTGTGCATTTGAAACATTAGTTAAAATAAAAAAGACGATTGAGCTTAGTGCTAATTTTTTCATGTAAGTGTAGGCTTAAGGCTTGGATGAAATGCTAGTGTATTTTAGTAAAAACCTACATCATCAATAAATATCTGCGATGCGAAACTGCTAAATTCTTGGAAAGTGATATACTCAATGCTTGTTGGATTACCGAGATTGGTGAAAGGCACTTGATAATCTGTCCATTTACCTTCGTTCAGTACCAAGTCGTATGCGGTTGCTGTAGGTGTAAGTGATATTCTTACTTTCTTGCCTTGTGTGCCTAGACCCCCAAACATGGAAATCTTTACCATGCTATAGCCTGCCGTAGCAAACTTGGCTACTAACCTAAATCTTACCGCAGAGAAAGCTTTGTGAGTCACATTGATAGCAGTTGTGCCTCTACGAGTATTTAAGGTACTTGCTAAGTCTAATGATGTAGTTGAATACGAGGTATTTGTCCAGTTGTTTTTGAAACCATCTTCAAAAATGAAATGTCTTATACCGAAGGTTTTAGTGGCTGTTGTTGAGCCTACGGGGGTAGTAATTGCAACTGGGCCATAGGTTACACCTGTAGGTACTTTTACCTTTATTTCTGTTTGTGTACTTGATACTATGGTAGCGCTCACGCCATTAATACTTACATCGGTTACACCTTTAAAATAATTTCCTTTGATGGTGATCTCGTCACCAGCTACACCTGCGGCCGGCGAAAAATCTTCGGGAGTAGGTAAGGGTTGTTTAATTTTGAAATTTAGTGTTGCCGAGCCATATTTAGTGGTTACCGTAATAGGGTTATTGATTGGATCGGTTAAGTTGGCTGGGATTTTCACCGTTATGCTTTCATTTTCAGCATAGATCAAGGAATCTGAAGCTGGTGTGCCATTAAAATCAATTTTTTGTGTTGTAGCCAAGCCTGTTCCCTTAATTAAGATCCAATCGCCATAATCAACAGCTTGCAACTCGGTTTTTCTATCTGTTAAATTGGTGACTGCGGTAAGCATTGGTGGGGCTGTATCTTCAGATTTGTCTTTTTTACAAGCTCCAATAGCTAAAACTGAGATTAGTACAAAACTAAAAGCAGTATATTTTTTAAAAATTCTCATACCAATAAGTTTAATATATATGATAACTACCAGCCAAAATTATTGCCTTTGATGGCTTTGTTTGAGTTTAATTCGTTTAATGGAATAGGTAATAACAGGTTTTTCTGTTGGCGAACTTTAGAGATGTTATTTTGTCCAGTAGAAATTTTGTTCATTACCTGTAGATAGATGCCCCAACGTATCAGGTCGAAACGCCTAATGCCTTCCAAATTAAATTCCCTAGCTCTTTCTGCAAGTACGTAGCTGCGGAACTGCTCTGGGGTCATGCCTGTTGGTGCATAAGCCTCTGGTACGGGGATCGGAGTTTGTGCAGCGGGCAACGGAGGTATGTAGGTAGGGAAGGAACGAAGTCTTACCGTATTCAGAGCGTCGTAAGCATCGGTAGTAGCACCGTTGATTTCATTTTCGGCTTCGGCTATCATTAGATAGAGTTCCGAGTAACGTAGCAGCGGATAAAAAGCATCGCTATTTGCAACCGTTGGATCAGATACCCCAGCGTATTTAATGGTATAGGCTCTTTCTGCTGTAGTAGTTCCTGTATTGTTGTAGGTAATACCACCCACTACTTTGTATTGCGCTGCCTGCCAAGATGGATAGAAAATATAAACTCCCTGTAACGTTTGATAGTTGTGGGTGATGCCATCTAACACACGTTTATCTTGTACATCGTAATCGTTATAGTGGTTGTTGGTAGTCCAAACTGCACCCACGCCAAAGGTAGAACGGGCCGAAAAATAAACGCCTAAATTGTTCATAAAAGCACTGCCTGCTAACGATTGCAGTTGCCACATGTGCTCTTTGTTATTTCTTCCGGCAATGCTCCAAAGGTCTTTCCAGCTTGCCGTAAGCGCATAAGGGTTGTTGGTAGCGGTAGTTACTTCTTTTGCTTTATCTCTTGCCAAGGTATAGTAAGCTTTGGCATCTAAACCTTCTAAGCCTACAACAACATTTTTGGCATAGGTGTAGTAACCGTTGTCAGTTCCGCCACGAACTGAAATATTTCCTGTAGAAGCACCTGACGCCATCGTAAGATAGGTTTTGGCTAAAAAAGCTTTAGCTACACCTTGAGTTACCCTGCCTACTTCTCCTGCTTTGGCATGGCCTGCAGGTAAAAGGTTGGTTTCAGCTTTTTTGAAGTCGGCAATTACCGCTTCGTAAGTTTCTTTTACCGTAGCTCTTGGCGTATTGGTTTCGGGATCGCTCGCTAATAGTTTAAGTGGCACACCGCCATAAAGTTGAACCAATTGAAAATAAGCCCATCCACGTAGAAAATAAGCTTCTCCCAGAATTCGGTTCTTAATGTCAATGTCAATTTCGGTAATGTTTGGAACATTCGCTAATACCGTGTTTGCTCTTGCAATCATAGCATAGCAGCCTACCCACGGGCCATCTACACCCCAGTAAGATTGTGGGTTGCCGGCACCTGTAGTACCAAGGTACCAGTCTGCTCCAGAAACATGGTCGTCATCTAGCATGGTGATGTTCCAAAAAGGTTGTAGGTACATGTCCCAGGAGTACAATTCATTGTATACACCGTTAATGGCTACTTTTGCGTCGCTCTGGTTTTTATAAGAGTTTTCAGGCGAGTAAAATGAATATGGAGTTTCTTCTAAAGCTTTTTTGCATGAGCTCGTGCCTAACAAAGCTAAGCCGAAAACTGATGCCATAAGGTATGTTGAAATCGCTTTCATGTGATTATTTTGTTAAGGTTAAAAATTGCAGCGTAAAGAAAGGTTATAGGTTCTGTTGTTTGGATATCCTCCAAGATCTACCCCGAATAGGGCAGGGTTGTCTCCATAACTATTCATCTCTGGGTCGAAACCAGAATAATTGGTGAAAGTAAATAAGTTGTTTACACCTACTGCCACTCTCAATCTAGAAATAACAGCTGATTTTACAGGTACGTTATAACCTAAAGTTACGTTCTTAATTCTCACAAAACTGCCATCCTCTACAAATCTTCTGCTGAATAACAAGTTTCTGAAGAATTGGCGCATGATTTTTGGACCAGTTGCGTTGCTATTGTCTTTTCCTTGTGCCCAGGCGCCATCAGACATTTCTTGAGTAATGTTTTTGTTGGTGCCTAAATTGGCATTAAATCTGGTATTCATGTTAATGATGTCGTTACCCTGCACACCGTTTACAAATACGCTTAAATCAAATCTCTTGTACTTGAAATTATTGGTGAAACCAAAAGTGTAGTCAGGATTTACATCACCAATAAAAGTTCTATCGCTTTGCGACATTGTAGTGGGATCGCCATCTAGGTTTTTATACTTGATCTCTCCAATGGTACGTAAAATAATGGCGTTGCCTTGACTGGTGTATTGTGGGTCGTTTCTCACTTCCGCCTCGTTATCATAGTATCCATCTTCTATGTAGCCATAAATTGCGCCAATTGGCTTGCCTACAGTTTGTATAAATGGGGCATCTCCGGTAGAAATATTACGGGCATATTGCTCGGTTACATCAGGACTTAAGCTCAAAATCTTATTCCTGTTAAATGATATGTTGAAATTTGAACTCCATTCAAAATCCTTTGCTTTAACGACCGTTCCATTTAGAGAGATTTCTAAACCTTTGTTTTCGATAGAGCCTGAGTTTACCAGTTTGGTTTTGAAGCCTGTTGATGATGGGATAGTTAGATTCTGTAAAAGATCATCAGTGATTTTTTTGTAAAGCTCTATATGGAAGTTAAGCCTGTTTTTAAACATGCCTAAGTCTAAGCCTAAATTGTAGGCGCTTGTAGTTTCCCACTTTAATTTCTCATTAGCCGGACCTGCAAATAGATCGTTAGCCAAACCAGTTTGTATAGCGCCACCAAATACGTAATTATATACACTAAGTTTTGCTAATGAGGCATACGATCCAATACCTTGATTTCCAGTTTTTCCATAGCTAAAGCGTAGTTTCAAATCGCTAATTAGCCTCACGTTTTTCATGAAATCTTCGTTAGAGATTTTCCAGGCAGCTGCCGCTGAAGGGAAGCCTGCCCATTTATTGTCTTTACCAAATTTACTTGAACCATCTTGACGATAAGATAAAGTTAGTAAATAACGGTCGTCGAAGCTGTAGTTGGCACGTCCTAAAAACGAAATCAAAGTAGATTGATACCTGTTGGTTACTACTGGCATAATTACTTCGCCTGCAGCCAGGTTTTCATTTTGTAGGTTGTCGTTAGGGAAGGTTTTTGCTTCAGCTCTCTTACTTTGGCCATTGGTGCGCTCAAAAGTGCTCGCTCCCATCAAATTAAGGCTGTGTTTTTCGATCTTCTTTTCGTAAGTAAGTATGCTTTCCGAAGTGATGTTATTCCACACATTATCGGCTTTCAAACCCCATCCTTTCATGGCAAAGCCTTCGTATACGGTTGTTGGGTAGTATTGATCTCTAGCACTATTTGAGTAGTTGAAACCCACATTCTGTCTAAATTTGAAGTCTTTTAAGAATTTTGCTTCTAAATAGTTAGAAGAAAAGATGTTTAAGCCTCTTACTTTATTCAGTACATCATTTACATAAATAAAAGGGTTGGTGATGAATGCATCTCCTACGCCGTCGTAAGCAATAGGGTCAGAAATGGTAGAAGGGAAGGTTAAGGCCGAACGAATAACTCCAGCACTAGCAGCATCAGATTTGTCTGTGCCAGTTTTTACGCCGTTAGTTAATGTGTTGGCTAATGAGGTGCTGGTTCCAATCTTAAAAGTTTTGCTAATATTTCTGCCTAAGTTTAAGCCTAAACCAAATCTGCTGTAATCAGAATTTTGAATAGTTCCTTCTTGATCTAGGTAATTAAATGTAATGCTATGTGTCCCAGCATCAGTACCGCCTGAAATATTTACCGAATAGTTTTGGTATAAGCCGCTGCGGAAAATCCTGTCCTGCCAATTGTTGTTATCTCCAATAAAGTCCTGCGGGCCTCTGTTGTAATAGGTTTGTCCCGGATTTGCTGGATCAGGAATTGTTTCGCCTCTATACGGTAAGGTGTAAGCTGTTCCAGTATATTTGTTTGAATTCGTGTAGGCTAAATTCTGATAAGCTGCATATTCTGAGGCGTCTAGCACGTCTATTTTTTTAGAAACTTGCGATGAGCCTACAATTAAATTCGCTTCAATTTTGTCTTTGCCACTTTTTCCTTTTCTAGTGGTAATTAAAACTACACCGTTTGCGCCACGAGAACCATAAATAGCAGTTGCCGACGCATCTTTTAGGATATCAATGCTTTCAATGTCATCAGGATTGATGAACGACATCGCATTTAGTGTTTGTTTCTCATCGTCGCCAATGGACATGGGTGTTGAGCCAGAACTAGAGTTGTTAAATGGTACGCCGTCAATCACATAAAGTGGTTCTGTGCCCCCTAAAAAGGAGTTTGAACCTCTAATTCTGATGCTTAGGCCTGCTCCAGGAGCGCCGTCATTCTGCGTTACATTTACGCCTGCAATTTTGCCTTGCATAGCTTGTAGAATGTTGGTGGGCGCATCTCTAATAAATTCTTCTCTTTCTATTCTTGCTACAGAGCCTGTCAAATCCGATTTTTTAACTGTGCCGTAACCTACAATAACTACATCCGATAGTGTAGTACTAACAGGGTTTAGCCTAATGTTGAAGGTGGTTCTGCTTCCGATAGGAATTTCCTGTTGTTCCATGCCTAAGAATTTAAAAACAAGGGACTGACTGTTGGCTGTGGCTGTAAGACTAAAATTTCCATTTTCATCTGTAGTGGTAGCTATCTTCGAATTTTTAATGCTTACAGAAGTGCCGGGAAGAGGAGCGCCGCTTTCGTTAACTACCTTGCCTGATAGCTTTCTGTCTTGAGCAAAAAGCGGTGTGGTAGCAAGCAAACATACAAGCACTGCCAATAAATTAGTGGTTAGTTTATTCAGCATAAGTATTTTATTTGGTTAATGTCAAAAGTAGTAGCGAATGTCATCTTTAAGATAATACTATTTTATCTATTTGTTGTATTTTTAATTCATTAATGCCTGTTTTAAATCTAATAAGTTGGTTTTGGTATTTGTAATTACCTTTTTTATTGGTAAATAGTGTTTGTCTGATCTATATTTGCTGTTGATATTATTTTATCCTTATTGTTGATATTATATTCACATTTATTATGAGTTCAAGTATTATCAAAGAGATTACACCACTCACTAATAGTGATTGTTTCACTATTTTTGAGAGAAGAAAGCAGGACTTTGATTTTCCGCTGCATTACCATGAAGAAATGGAACTTAATTTCATTTCTAATGCCAGTGGTGCACGTCGAGTGGTAGGTGATCACATCGAAGAAATAGGGGATATCGAACTTGTACTAATTGGTTCTAACCTGCCGCATGTTTGGGAAACGTATAAGGTAGGAGGGAAAGAAATACACGAGGTGACTATTCAATTCCATAAAGATTTGTTCGACGACAAGTTTCTTCGACGTAATCAGTTGCGGGTAATTAGAGAGATGTTTGAGAAAGCAAAATGTGGGATCCTTTTTTCTAACGAAACTGCCAAAACAATTGGACCTAGACTGGTTAAGCTAAATAAACAGCACGGCTTCGACTCTGTGCTAGAGCTCATGTCAATCCTGCATGATCTATCCACTTCACGTAATATGCGCACGCTTTCCGACTCAACTTTTAGTCAGGTAGAGTTCTCTTACACCAGCCGAAGGGTAGAAAAGGTGATGGAATATATCAACTTGAATTTTGATAAGCAGGTTTCATTGGCCGAAGTAGCTCGTATCGCCAATATGACCGAAGTTTCGTTTAGCCGTTTTTTTAAGAACAGAACAGGAATTAGTTTTATTGATAGCTTAATAGAAATACGCTTAGGGCATGCTTCTAGGAAATTGATAGATACCACTGAGACCGTTTCTGAAGTGGCTTACAACTGTGGTTTTAATAATATTTCCAATTTCAATCGCATATTTAAAAAGAAGAAGGGATGTACACCGAAAGAGTTTAGAGATAACCTATCGGGACATCGTATTTTCGTTTAATCTAGATATTACTTTGCTTAAGCTGTTTGTGTCATATTAAGCTTTACGAAAAATCGGAACAAGTAGTCGAAACACTATTTAGTCATTGGGCACTCAGAAAAAAAATAATTCAAACCAAACCAACTATAAACACATGAAACAATTATTTTGGCTGTTTTTAACATTGCTTACTCTTCATGCTTCTGCTAAAGAAACTAAGTTTTATGAAGCTAATCATCCTTTTGTACAATATACAGGCAGGTTCGATTATACCAACCCGGTAAAACCAAAAGTTTGGGCTTCTGGAGCCTATGCGCAAATTAAATTTAAAGGCACATCTTGTTCACTACGTATTAATGATGAAATGTTGTGGGGCAAAGTGCTCAACTATCTTGAAATTAAAGTCGATGATAAACCTGCTTATAGAATTAGACTTACGGGTAAGGAAAACGAGATTGTTTTAGCTAAGGAATTGCCAGAAGGAGTGCATACCATACTTATTTGCAAAAACTCTGAAGCAGAAAACGGCTATATCGAATTTATAGGGTTTAACTGTGATGAATTGCTGGAACCCGATCCTAAGCCTGCTAGAAAATTAGAGTTTATCGGAGATTCGATTACCTGTGGTGCGGGTAGTGATGAAAGTGAAGTGAAATGTGAAACTCCAGGTGCTTCGTGGCACGATCAGCATAATGCCTATTTCGCGTATGGGCCCACCACAGCGAGAGCTTTGAAGGCACAATGGCATCTTTCATCTGTCTCTGGAATTGGTTTAATGCATAGTTGCTGCGATAAAAAGATTGTGATGCCGCAAGTTTTCGATAAAGTAAGTTTGGCTAAAGATAGTATTGCTTGGGATTTTAAACGCTATCAGCCCGATGTGGTAACCGTATGCTTGGGGCAAAACGATGGAATACAAGATTCGGTAAAGTTTACCACGGCTTATGTTGCTTTTGTAAAACAATTACGGGGGTATTACCCTAAGGCAAAATTGGTATTGTTAAGTAGTCCTATGGCCAGCGAAAAACTAAAAGCCACACTGGTCAAATACATTGACGCTGTTACGTCGAAACTTCGTAAAGACGGAGAGAAAAATATCGGTAGTTATTTCTTTAATAAGCAGTCTCGAAGTGGATGTGGTAGTCATCCTTCTTTAGCAGAGCACCAACAAATAGCCGAAGAACTTACCGCTTATCTTCAAAAGGAGATGAAATGGAATTGACGAAGATAAATTAACCTAAAAACAACGCAGATTTTATAGAGCTTTTGGTTGTAATTGCTATCTTCACTCTATGAAAAAAATTATAGTAACTTTTCTGCTTTGCGCTACTTTTTTTGCTGCAAAAAGTCAAAATACAGTTTCTGTTAAAGATGTAGTTAATCACGTAGGTAAAGAAGTTACACTTTGCGACTCGGTGTACAGCGCACGTTCGCTAGAAAATCTAAGCTTACTTAATCTCGGGGGTAAATTTCCGAAGGAAGTGATTACGGTAGTTGTTTTTAAAGCAGATAAAGCCAAGTTTGAGAAAGATCCTGTGGCGCTTTTTGAAAATAAACGTATTTGTGTAACAGGTAAGGTTACTTTGTATAAGGAAAAATTACAAATTGTAGTTAACGACCCTAAGCAGCTGAAGGAAAATTAACGGCGGTTGTTTAGGTTTGTGAGCTTTTCATTCGTTGGACGATGTAAAGTCCGATAACGACTAATATTACGCCACCTAAAGTATACCAAGTAAGTGGTTCCTTCATCAATACCGAGGCGATAGCAAACCCAGCTATTGGACATAAAAACAACCAAGCAGAAGCTTTGGTAGGATTGTCGCGTAGCAAGCTCATCCATGCCAGTGAAGCAATGATTGATGCCGGTATGGCCAACCAAACTACAGCACCTACAAAACCTAAATCAAAAATATTGGCTGTTGGTTGGTAGAAGTAAAAGGCAAAAGGTAATAAGTATAGGCATCCAAAAAGGGTTTGCCAACCGTTAATGGTTAAAATGTGCATGCCGTTCCAATCTTGTCTAGAGAAATAGATGGCGCCAATAGAGTAAGAAATATTACTTAAAAGGAGCAAGGCTAAGCCTAAAGCACTGGCATGGCTTCCTCCCAATAGAGGGTAAGCTGCTATTAACATACCTGTCATGCATAGCACAAAGCTAATTACAGTGACTAATCTTAACGGTTTGCGAAACCACAAGGTGCTGATCAGCATAATCAATACCGGATTGATGGCAATGAACAAAGAGCCTAATCCAGCAGAAACTTCTTTCATGGCCACTACATATAAGCCCAAGTATAATCCTACATTGAAAAAGCCATAGATGGCTATTTTTTTCCAGGCTTTTATGCTTGGCGGAAGCGGTTGTTTCATTGCCAGATGAGTAATGCCTAGCATTAACGAAGAGGCTAATATAAACCTAGGAATAGATAATACGAGTGGCTGTACAGAATGCAGGCCAATTTTAGTAGCCGATGATGCAGAAGCCCATAAAATTACAAAGGTTATTCCTGATAAGAAATTAAGCAGTGGTTTGTTAGGACTGCTCATGCTTAAGTGCTTTTTTTTGGTGTAACATGCGTTTCAATTAACGCAAAGCTACTGATTTAGTTAGGTAGATAAGTTTTTCTTCTGTCTGTTTTATAAAAAAAGCGCAACTCATGAGTTGCGCTTTTTTTATAAGTTAATCAAGATTAGCGTGTGCAGTTGGCAGTCCAAACGGCACCATCTTTAGTAAATGCTATTTTCAGCGTGCTCGCGCTAATTCTGATGTACTTGCTTTCATCGCTACCTACCGAAATGGCTTCATTTTCATCCGTCTTGAATTCAATTCCGTTTAAATCTGGAATACCATCAGAGAACTTAAAATCGTAATTATTGCCGGTTTTTACTACAGTTACTTTGCCAGTTTCGGTACTTATGGATGTGCTGCCACTGTTATAGCTAATTGTCCCATTGTAAGTTCCTACAAACAGGTCATTGTCTGCCGGGTCGTCATCTTTGCTACAAGCTAAAAAGAAGAGAGGTATTATTAATAAGATGGCTAAAAATTTAAATTGAGTTTTCATGATGTTCTATTCTAAATGTTATTGGGTTAACATCTTCAGGACAAAAATGGTTTCGTGTTTTAGCCGAAAGCGTATTTAACGCATAGGTAGGTAAGTATAAAGCCAAAATGGCCAACCTATCAAAATAACATACGTGGAAAGCAATTTTTTTGCCTAAATATGAGGTATTCTTACCTTAAAGTGAGTGCCTTTTCCTAAAACAGATTCGATGGACATTTCTCCATGTAGATCACTCAGAAGCTTTTTAACGCAAGGTAGTCCAAAGCCATAACCCTTTTCTCCGATCGTACCATCGCTGCTCTCTGCTGTTCCTTTCAAGATTTCATTAATGGCTTCTTCGTTCATTCCTGTGCCGTTGTCCTGTACTTCAAGCAATAGTGTTTTTTTGTCTGTCTCAAGAATTAAATCTAGAGAAACTTTAATGTCACCTCCATTGGGAGTGAATTTAATGGCATTAGAAATTAAATTCCCACTAATCTGCAGTAGTTTATCTTTTTTTATTTGAATAGTGTCGAAAGCAATATTAGCTTGTATATCTAGCTTTATTTGTTTGTTGAAGGCCTGTGGCTGATACAGTTTCTCTAGCTTTTCTTTAAAAATGCTGAGGCTAAAAAATTCATTAGATCTTACAACGGTTTTAAGCGAGCTTTTTAATATTTCATCAGCTAAATCTAGTACCGACTGTCCGCTTTTGCCCATCATGCCCACAATATCATGTAGCTCGTTACTAGGATAGTTTTCTTTGTCTGAGCTAATCATGTCAGCCAGCCCTACGATTCCTGCAATAGGCCCACGTATGTCATGCGCTACTTTTTTATAGGTGTCGTTTTGATTGTTGAGCTGTTTCTCTAAGGTTTTAATCGCATTAGAGTCATTAATCCTGCAAATAACCTGACGTGCTATTATCTTTAACTGGTCAATTTTTTCTTCCGAAAGCTTATGATGCTGTTTATCTAGAACGCAGAGTGAACCAATATTTAAGCCATTGCTAGATTTTAGAGGAATTCCGAGATAGTATTTAAGGTTCATTGGTTCATCAATAAATCCCTTTTCGGTAAAACGAGCATCCTTAGAAAGATCTTCAATCTCCAAATGGTCTTCTTCCATCAATGTAAACTGACAGATGGTATCGTCGATAGGCGTTTGATAGACATCCAGTCCAAATCTTGAGATGATCCATTGCGTATACGAGTCAATAAAAGAAATGAGCGATATTTCTGTGCCAGTAATTTTAGCGGCTAAAAAGCTTAAATCTTTAAAGGTGTTATCTAAACTGGTATAATCTAAATCAAGCTCAAAAAGGCTTGACAATCTTTCCATTTCGTTGGAGGGTATGGTACGAGTAGTTTGCACGGATTGATTATTTAAATTTCGTTAGCCTTTACAAAAATAAACTTAGTGTCGAAAAACACAACTTTTAGAAGAGCTAATTTCTTTTTTAACGTATTTTTGACCTTTTATTGATATCATGTCTGTAGTTTTTTGTCCTTGCACTTCTGGTAAAACCTATAATGATTGTTGTGAAAGCTATCATTCTAAGGTTAGTTTTCCATCAACTCCAGAGCAATTAATGCGTTCTAGGTATAGTGCATACGTTTTACATCTTATTGATTACCTGTTGGAAACCACTCACCCGTCAAAAAGGTATTTGTATAATAAAACCGAAATAGAGAAATGGGCAAAAGAGAATCACTGGCTTAAACTAGAAATTGTTGTAGCTGAAAAGGATGTAGTAGAGTTTAAAGCTTTTTATCAGCAAGCATTAAAAGAATATATCCACCATGAGAGATCTATGTTTAAGAAGGAGACAGGAAGATGGTATTATTTATCTGGGAAACATATTTATTAAAATTTAGTAAAACTATTTTTGGCCTATCCGTATGCATAAATATTTATCAATTAAGATCATCTTATTAGTTTTGTTTTTTTATGATCTGAAAGCACAAACAAGAGATACTATTGGAAAAGTGGCCTTAGATAGCGTGGTAATTAGTGCTTATGGAAGTAAAAGTTTATCTACTACTCCGGCATCTGTTAATAAAATTAACCAAAGTCAGCTGCAACGATACGCTAATGCAAATATTTTGCAGGCGGTAAATGCTACGCCAGGCGTAAGAATGGAAGAGCGTTCGCCGGGTAGTTATAGGTTAAATATCAGAGGAAGTTCTGTGCGTAGTCCTTATGGTGTACGTAATGTGAAAATTTATTATGACGGTATCCCTTTTACTGCACCTGGAGGTAACTCTATGTTGAATATGCTAGGATTCTATAATGTGGCAGGGCTAGAGATCATCAAAGGACCAGGGAGTAGCTTGTATGGGGCTGGAACCGGAGGTGTGGTACTTTTTGATGCACCGCAAATTGATGGAACCACGCAGGTTGATGCTAGTTTGGGAGCAGGTAGCTTTGGTGCTTCCAATTACAGCACACGTATACAGTTGCCTAAGCATGTGTTGGGTTACGAGGAGATGGGTGCAGATGGTTATCGAGAACATACTCAAATGAAGCGGAGGATTGCCAATTACCAAACTAAACTATCCACTTTTTCTAAAGGACAGTTGAATCTTTACGTGCTATATGGCCATCTAAATTATCAAACTCCGGGTGCCCTAACTTTAACTGAATATCAAGTGAATCCTCGTCAGGCTAGACCAACTTTGGGAGTTAACCAAGGCGCAGTTTTAGCAAATGCAAATATCAAACAAGAAGCGCTTTTAGTAGGGCTTACGCATCATTACCCTCTTTCTACAAAATTGAGCAACACCACAAATTTATATGGTTTTTATAATGAGACAATAAATCCGGCAATTCAAAACTACGAATTCAAGAAAGAACCTCATTGGGGTGGAAGAACGACTTTTACCTATTTGTTGAAGGATCTTTCTATTCATTTTGGTGGAGAACTGCAAAGCGGCGACTTCTCTTCTAAAACCTATCAAAATTTGCAAGGGAAACAAGGAAATCAAATGACGGATGATGCACTGGATTTGTTGCAGTGGATGGCTTTTTCGCAAATCAATTGGCAAGCAGGTAATTGGTTGTTTACCGCAGGAGCAAGCTTAAATCATTTTTCGTTAGATTTTTTACGCATTAGCCAAATGCCAAATATCAATGCAAGTAAAAACTTTAAGGGTCAGTTGCAACCTCGTTTCGCTGCTCTTTATCATCTGGATGAATATTTTTCTGCATATCTGAATGTGGTAAAGGGTTTTTCTCCGCCAGCTAGTAGCGAGATCTTCGCAGATAATAACAGCTATAATTTGGCTCTGCAGGCAGAAAAAGGTTGGAACATAGAGCCTGGAATACGATTGAACTTAATAAAACAGCGGCTGTTTATAGATGCCAGTTACTTTCATACGTTACTAAGCAATTCTATTGTAACACGTAGAGATGCTGCCGGAGCAAATTATTACATCAATGCGGGCAAAACTAAGCAGCAAGGTATAGAAGCTACTTTGACTTATCGATTGCTCAAAGAAAATCAACCTTTATCGGTTTTGTTGCAGGGGGCTTATGCTTGGCACCATTTCAGATATGATGATTTTGTACAACTTAATACTGATTTTTCAGGTAACCAACTACCTGGAGTTGCGCCAAGAAGTTATACTTTAATGGCTGATATCAACCATAAGAGCGGTTGGTTTACTTTTATAAGTTTAAATCATAATTCGAAAATTGCACTGAATGATGCAAACACCCAATATGCTGATGATTTTCAATTGGTGTCCATAAAATTGGGATATCAGAAGAAGATAAAAAACTTCCCCGTTCAATTGTTTCTAGGGGCTGATAATTTACTTGATCAGACTTATAGCTTGGGTAACGATATTAACGGTTTTGGTGGTAGATACTACAATGTAGCACCGGCCCGTAGTTTTTATTTGGGGTTAAAGTTAGGTTGGATTAAGCCTAAGAATTAAATAATCTGTGGGAAATAAAATTAAAAGCTCTTCTTCACTTTAGGGTCAGTGAGAATAATATAGTCTCCTAAATCTCTATGCTTCTCCCAATTTGGATTAGCAAAATCTTCTGATGAAAACGCTGATATATTCAGTGCCTTAAGTTTAGGAGCGTACTTTTTAAGTTGCGCATAAGTGCCTAACTTCTCATCGCTGTGAAAACGACCATTCACTTGAAAAATCTTTTTACCCTTGTTTTCTTTAGCAAACTTAGCGATAGACCAGGCCATAGTTGCATCCCAGAAATTCTGTGTCTGATAAACCTTCATTGCGCCCATGCCGTGCCCACCTAATAAAGCCATAAACTTATCGTAATACCTTCCGGTTAGGGTATCAATTGCATTTGGCGGTAAAAATTGTTGAGAGTTAGTTGGAAGTTTTGTTAATATCTCCAAGCTGTTTTTGGTTACTGCGTTGCTATATCTAGCTGCCGCATTGCCGCCAATAACTTTGATGCCTTCACTTTTAGCAAATTCTACCATTGGTCGATAATCTTTGTAGTTGTTCCAAGCTCTGCCTTCTTTTATGAAATTTTTCTCAGTAATGATGCCTGTTAGATATTCATTGATCACAGGTTGAACGTCGGTGTGGAACATTTCTAAGGTCAGCCCCACTTTGTTGCCGTAAGCAATTGCTAGCTTCTTAAATAAGTTCACCTCTAGGTAGTGCCCAACAGAGTCGTTATGTTCCTCGCCAAAGAAAAGAACATCTATATTAGCCATATCGGTTATGATATCATCTAGGCTAATCGCCTTCTGCTTCTTTACGTCGTAGATTTTATAATGTTGACTAAGGTCTTGTGCTTGGACAAAAAAGGGTAATATAATTAAAGTGATAAAGAGTAGTCTTTTCATTGCGGTTATTTTTATTTGAAAGATTAATTAAAGTTTTTCTGTCCATCATGTTGTGTTCTTTAATGCTATCTTCTAGCTGATGCTGAAATAAATTTAGCATGACGGGTGGGATTACAAACTTAAGAATCAAATTAACGAAAATTTTTACCGATAAATTACTGCATTTTACCGATAATTGAATGGTAAATAACGGTCTTATGTTGTGTTGCCTTTTTAGTAGAGATACTTTTGGATATATCAAATAACATAAGACAATGGAAAATATAAAAAATAAAGAAATGGTTAATCGCTCAGGAAAAGTTTGGGCTGGCTTATTCATCGTAGGTATAGGTTCACTTTTGTTGCTAAGAAACTTTGGTTTATACCTGCCTCATTGGATTTTCAATTGGAGCACCTGGCTAATTGTAATAGGTTTGTTTGTAGGGGCACGTCATAATTTTAGAAATAGTGGCTGGTTTGTCATGGTGCTGATTGGTTCGTACTTTACATTGGAAGAGATCTTTAGGGGTTACGATATGTCCAATGTGGTTTTTCCTATCATGTTGTTGGCTCTGGGTCTATTTCTTATTCTCAAGCCTAAAAGCACCCATAATTTTAGGAGAAACAGGGGTAAACGCAAGTATGATGCATACAATAGCTTTGAGCAGGTAAATCCATTAGGTGAAGATCCAAAGGCCCAAACTGAAGATACCAAGAAAAATTTCAGTGCCAACGATTATATAGATTCAGTAAACGTATTTGGAGGCAGTAACCAAGTAATCTACTCTAAAAACCTGAAAGGTGGCGAAATTACCGCTGTTTTTGGTGGAGGTGATATCAACCTAACTCAAGCGGATTTTGAGGGGCAAATTGTACTAGATGTAACTGCAATTTTTGGTGGTGTAAAGATTGTTGTGCCACCTACTTGGCAAATTAAGTCTGAAGTGACTGCCGTTTTTGGTGGTGTAGATGATAAAAGGACTATTTATCCAGCTACAGAGCAGGTAAATAAATTGGTGATTATTAAAGGGGTAGTATTGTTTGGTGGGGTAGAGTTTAAGAGTTATTAATCTTTTTTCTAAACCTAAAACTAAACACCTTGACAACCACACCATTATCCAAACCGCAGATCAAAACAATTGCAGGCATAATTTTATTGTGCTGGCAGGTGGCTTGCGCTGCGGTTTTATATTTCTTCTTTAATTTTTCATGGCAAATTGCAGTTGCGGATAGTGTAGTTAGCAATTTATGTTTGGCGGTAGGCTGTATTATAGTAAGCAATATGCTTGGCTATTACCAGCCAAAAAATGAAAAACTACTATACGTTCTGTTGGTTACCATTGTGATATCGGCGGCAGTAGTAATTACCTCAAAATATGGCCTCACTTTTCTGTTCACTAATGAAACTAGTTACATCGCTTTCTTAGATCTGTCGGATATTTTTAGGGCTGCGATTTCCTTTATCTGCTTGGCTTGGTGCGCACTGGCTAATATTTTATGGTATCGCTTAGAGGAACAGTCTGAAATGCAGGCTAGGATGCTGGCTACACAAAACTTGGCTAAAGAAGCTGAGTTGAATAAACTTCGTCATCAGTTACAGCCGCACTTTCTGTTCAATAGCTTAAATTCTGTTTATGCCTTAACCATTGTAAATCCTACCGAAGCGGGAACCATGATTACTAAACTGGCTGCGTTTCTACGTGGTACACTTAAACGTGATGACGAAGTTTGGGTTAGCGTAGCTGATGAAATGGAATACATTCAGCTATACCTTGATATCGAGAAAGTGCGTTTTAGCCATCGCCTAAGTGTAGAAGTAAATATTGCCGAAGATACCATGGCACTTTGTTTGCCTGGTACATTACTACAGCCTATTGTAGAGAATGCTATCAAGTTTGGTCTCTATAATACCTCTACGGCAATTACAATTACTCTTGATGTAAAATTCGAAAATAACGCATTGGTTATTTGTGTAACCAATCCATACGATCCGGAGATGAAAGCGTCAAAAGGCACAGGTTTCGGACTTTCTGCTATTAGACGTAGATTGTACTTGCTTTTTGCGGATAGCAGCTTGTTGCAGGCAGAATCGCAGAACAATAATTTGTATATTACCACCTTAAAAATACCTCAGAAAGATGATCAAAACCATACTCATTGATGATGAAGCTCTTGCCAGAGATATCGTGAAGCATTATTTAAAGGCTTTTCCAAATATTGAGGTAGTGGCAGAATGTAACGATGGTTTTGAAGGCTTAAAAGCGATTAGCCAGCATCAACCAGATTTAATTTTCTTGGATATCCAAATGCCAAAAATTAGCGGATTTGAGATGTTGGAACTAGTTGAAAACAGGCCAGCTGTAATTTTTACTACTGCATTTGACGAATACGCTATTAAAGCTTTTGAAGTAAATGCTGTCGATTATCTTTTGAAACCAATTGAACAAGCACGTTTTGAACAAGCAATGCAAAAATTACCTGCTAAACTGGCCAAAGGCGATGATAGTCAAGAGATATTAGAGACTGCTTCATTATCTCCAGCGCAAAATAATAGGGTGGTAGTTAAAAATGGGGGAGTAATAAAAATTATCCCAGTAGAAGCGATACATTACTTAGAAGCAGACGACGATTATGTTAAGTTAAGCACTACAGAAGGTAATTTCCAAAAAAACAAGACAATGAGTTTCTTTGAGCAAACTTTGGATACAACGCAGTTCATTCGCATCCATCGCTCGTACATTATCAACCTTGCTCAAGTAACCAAAATAGAACTTAAAGAAAAGGAAAGTTATGTGGTATTGCTTAAATCTGGAATTTGGTTGCCAGTAAGTAAAACTGGTTACATAAAACTTAAAGCTGCTTTAGGAATTTAAGCAATAACAGCTTCCTCTTTTTTTTAGAAGTACCTCTTCCGGTTATTAGTGAGAGGTGCTTTTGGTAGAGATAGTATAGTTTCGCCGTCTCCCCACCTTAGGATCCTACAATTTTTTAAGTCCCATACTGCTTATTTATAACTGTAAAATCAGTACATCTTTGGTTTTTTTATTACTCATTAAAAAAATCTCAGAACAATTTTTAATAACTGCGTGTTTAAGTAGTAATCAAATCAATTAACAATTTTTTTTACTTAAACATCAAAGTCATGGGAAATCTATTATATGTAATTGCAGTAATATTAGTAATCATTTGGGCAATTAGTTTTTTAGGAGGTTATTACACAGGTGGAATTATTCACGCTTTATTAGTAATAGCTATTGTTGCGATCTTATTAAGGGTAATAAGAGGAGCGGCTTAAAATAGAAAAATTTGTAGTTAGTTAATAAATGGAACTCGATAGGTTTAGGTCACCTATCGGGTTTTTTTCGTAGAAGCTTTTGTAATACACCTGGTAGTAGCGATTATCTTTTGTTGAGTCATTTTGACGAATGAGTAGGAGGATTAAAAAACAAAGAAGTTAAATTCTGTTTGATAAGGGCTCTTCGATGTAGATTTTTACATACTAGGAATGGCGATTAACTTGAACAAAGGAGATTATAGCTAGATAATGGGACTGAATTAAGCTATAGGTAATGCAATTGCTTTTCTATCATCTAAAATTATAGTTGCAATATAGAAAAGTAAATAGCGAAAAAGCTTTATTTTCGTGCCGCCAACTTCAGGCTTAGGACTAATTTAAAATAAAAGACAATTAGTGTTGCAATTTTGAAAATATCGCTTTATATTTGCACCTCTTATTAAAAACTCTAGTTAAGATATTATATAGTTATGAAAAGAACATTCCAACCTTCGCAAAGAAAGAGAAGAAACAAGCATGGCTTCCGCGAAAGAATGGCTACAGCAAACGGTAGAAGAGTTTTAGCTTCTCGCCGTGCAAAAGGAAGAAAAAGATTATCAGTTTCTGACGAGCGTCGTCATAAAGCATAATTTTTGATTGCCACCTTTTAGGTGAGAGCAGATCAATTCAATTTTCTGCAATTTAGCAATCAAAAAGATGAATAAATTTTATAAAGAAGAGCGTTTATGTAGCAAAAAGTCGTTAGACTTGCTATTCAAAAAAGGCTCTTCTTTTTTATTATATCCCTATAGGGCTACTTTTGTCTTCGATGCCCAGTCTCATAAATTTCCCGTACAAATAGTTATTAACGTAGCGAAAAAACGTTATAAGCATGCTAACGACCGAAATTTAATCAAACGCCGTACCCGTGAGGCTTATCGTTTACAAAAGAATGATGCTTTGTACGAACTTCTGCAAAATAAAGAGGAGCTTTTGCTCTTGGGAATCCAATACGTAGGTAAAGAAATTTATCCATACGCTTTTTTGGAAAAAAGAATGGCACAATTGTTTAAGAAGCTACTAACTCAGATCAACGATGAAAGTCATTAAGCTTTTGTTTTCTTGGTTGTTTTTGGGCATTATTAAATTGTATCAATGGCTATTGTCGCCTTTGTTGGGGCCAAGTTGTAGATATACACCAACTTGTTCGCAGTATGGGGTAGAAGCAATAAAGAAGCATGGTCCATTTAAGGGTGGTTGGCTTACTATCAAACGCATTGGCCGTTGTCATCCGTGGGGAGGGCATGGTCATGATCCGGTTCCCTAAATGATCAGTATTTGGTTTTCACAGTAACCAAATTATCAGTTAATCATTATTCAATGTATATTTGCGGTTCATGTCGATAATACTTCAAATAGAAACTGCTACACCTGTTTGTTCTGTAGCGATCTCGGTAGATGGAGAAACCGTTGCGTTGAAAGAAGAAAAAGCTCCGAACATCCATGCTGCTAGTTTAACGCTTTTTATAGAAGAGGCTATGAAGATGGCTAACCTTAGCTATGCGCAACTGGATGCTGTTGCGGTAAGTAAGGGGCCAGGTTCTTATACAGGGTTGCGTATTGGCGTTTCCACTGCAAAAGGATTATGTTTCGCATTAGAAAAGCCTTTGATCGCTATTAATACTTTAAAAATGATGGCAAACGGTTATCTTTTGCAGCATGCTAACTTTGGAGGTCTGGTTTGCCCGATGATCGATGCACGCAGAATGGAGGTTTTTACGGCCGTTTTTGATCATCATTTAGAAGAAGTAGAGCATACTCACGCAAAGATTGTTGATGATAAAAGTTTTGTGCTTGAGCTGCAAAATAACTACGTTTCGTTTATTGGTGATGGTGCAGAAAAATGCAGGTCGGTAATTGATGATCCAAATGCACATTTTATAAGTGAAAACTATAATAGTGCTACTTTTATGAGTAATTTGGCTTATACTGCTTTTCAAGCAAATGAATTTGAAGACGTAGCCTATTTTGAGCCTTTTTACTTGAAGGATTTTGTGTTTACTACGCCTAAAAAGAAGGTTTAATGGTGATCTGATATATTTTTAAGGAAGTGAATATACAGCAAATTAACGACGAAATAAGCAGTACTGCTAGAAAAGCAAGTTTGGTAATACTTTTAGATAGTGATACTGTAGAGATCAAACACAAGATTCATTTATTCAACAAATCAATTTTAGGAATATTGATTTTTCTCTGCGGAGGAATTTTTATAAGTGTTATTCCATTTATAAAATCTTCGGACTGGATTTCTAAAATTTTTGGTTTATTGATTGGGCTAACTATGCTACTATTGTCGATTGCCACACTAATTAGGCAACGTGCTGATGGGTTGAAGATTACGAAAAAGGAAATTACTACTTGTTATAATCTCAGACGTAAAATAATACCCGTAAATAACCTTATGAAGGTAGTTATGAGGCTTGAAACCATGAGGGTTAGTAGAGTGGGTGCGTTTGGAACGGATTTTATAATTATTTCTCACTTTCTTAAAGATGGAATTCAAGAAGTTCCGATCTTAAAATTTGAAATGACGAAAGCAAATACAGATGAAGCTATAGCCTTAGGGAAAGAAATCACGAGGATACTTAATAAAAAGCTTTCAGATTCGTCTATCAACTAATGAAAGGATAGTAGTAAGGCTAGAAATTATTTCTTCTTCTTTTTGAAGATACTGAAAATACGTCCAAAAATACTTTGACGATCTTTGCCGTCGCCTACGCCGGGCATCCAGCTCATATTCATGGGATGCTCTACAATGTAGCCAATCTTAAATGCCATGCCTAGATAAACAGAACCTCTATTGTAGCCTGTTTCCGTAGCTTGGCTACTGCCAATAATGTCTTTGCTGGCATAATAGGTTTGCAAGATGTCGTTGGTGCCTAAAAACATCTCAAAATTAGGTGTTTGTATCATGCCTTGGACTCCCATCCGAAAATTTT
This sequence comes from Flavobacteriaceae bacterium PS02338, assembly GCA_029959615.1. Classification (GTDB taxonomy): domain Bacteria; phylum Bacteroidota; class Bacteroidia; order Sphingobacteriales; family Sphingobacteriaceae; genus Pedobacter. The sequence continues at coordinate 283,890 of JASCOD010000006.1, forward strand.
TATCTGTATTATAGCTCGGTATGGCACTAAATGAAAAAGTACCAGATTTAAGAGTGTTTACAAAGGCAGCCTCACCATATTTGTCGAATATGTTTTTGGTGACAATCAAATTGGGGGTATAGGGGCCAAATGTTTTAGAGATAAGAAAGTCAGCTCTACTATTAATTGGAGTGATAAAGCGTTTTTGCTCGGTATTGCCTTTAGCTAAATCATCTATTGCTTTTTGAAGTCTGGCTTCCGGGCTATATCTTGCATCTAATGTGATATTTTGAGCTACATCAAAAGAGCCTGTGTAAGATGATTTTCCCCATCTGATGAAACCTAAATCTTTAACGTTTGCCATCAAGAAAATACCAGATTTGGTAGTGTAGGTAGTGCCCAGTGTAATAGAAGCTCCTAAGTTTTTATATGGTAGTGCATTTTTAAAATTAAAATCTCCACCATCTGGGTAGTTGAGTCTAAATTTAGCAGCCATATCAATATCCATGTTAGTAGAGTTAATGGTAGCTATCGATTTATCAGCATTGAATTCAGCGTAGCCTATGCCGCTTAACAAACTTACTTTTGCTCCCAATGCCCATCTTTTGGTATAGTTTTCTCGGTAGGTAAAGCTAATTTGGTGGTACGATTGTAGTTTTCCGTTATTGTTAAAGATATTTGCTCTAGGGATAGTCGTGAAGTTTTTAAAAGTATCGTAAAAAAGTCCTCTACTAATCTGCTCATCGTAGTCAACCTGAGTTTCTGATTTGATTTGCCACGAGAACCCCATTTCACTATGGTACTTATGGTATTTAAACAATCTAACTGCAACTAAATATACATTGATGCTTTCTCGCATTGTATTCGGATTGTTAAAAGCGCCAACTCTGCTTTGAGTATATCCGCTGTTCACTAGATTTCGTATTGCATCATTTGAAGGGCCTTTACTGAGGCTGCTTAAATCCATGTATGGAATAAGAAAATTAGAAGCAAATTGTCGGGACGAATCTAGAACAAAAGACTTTTGCGCAGGGTTTTCGAAGGAGTCGAATAGTGTTTTTGTATTAAAAAGGGCGTATTGTTGGGCATTAACACATGAGAATACAACTACTAGTAGGAGTGTAAAGAGATATTTTCTCATGGAAAGCTACAATTAAATTTTACTACTATAAAATTAAGGTAATTTGCTGCGCTGTAGGCTATCTACGTCTATTTTTGCTTGGTTTTTAAGTAAAAGTACATTGCTCATGAACTTTCCGTTATCTGCAGATAGCTGGTAGCCAAATGCATTGTAGTCCTTAACGCCCTTTTCTGATTTATATTGTTTGTAAAAAGGAGCTTTCAAATTTCTTCCAAAAATGTCGTTGCTATTTTTATTATTGATGTAGAAGGCAATAGTTGCCGAGCTCGAGGTTTGATCTTTAAAATAGGTATAGCTATCGGTTGAAGTTAAAAGGTGATCATTCTTGTAGCTATTCAAAAACACTTGGATTGTGCTCGCATAATTAGCAACCACAAAATGATTATCAATGATGGTGTAAAAAGGGCGTTCAAATTTTTTAAATGGTTCGCCAAAGAAATTATACAATAGGTTAGCTTCTTTGAAGATTTTTATATCAGCAACATGTTCATTAGTGAGGCTGCTTAAATCCAGAAGTAATTGTTCAAGCTTGTCACCATTTTTGATCTCAATGATTCCTAGTTTTTCTCCACTTTTCAATTGCAAGACGGCTAACTGTTTGCCGAAAAACTTAGGGAAAGTTTGATTGATGTCTATTCGATATTTCTCGTTGATGTTTTGATGTTGTTTTTCGATTTTAGCATCTTCTCCTTTTCCTTTTTGGAAGTTTTTTAATGCTTTACTCCATTTTTCGTAGTCGTCAATTGTAAATAAAGTGTAATTAGCCGTTTGCTCAGGAAAAAACTGATCGATGTTGATTTTCTGTTCCTTTTGGTCAATAAATAAATTGAAGTAGCTCTGGGCGTCTTTGAGTTCTGTATACCCATTGAGCAAAAGCTTATCGCTACCAAAATTATAGCTTAAAGAAGCATAAGCGTTTTGTTTGTTAAATACACTCAATTCGCCAGTTAAATTGGTGTTGAGGATGTTTTTTAACAGCGATGGTAGGTTGCCAAAGTCTATGTAGACGTTAGCGAGTGTGTTTTTATTGAGCCTGTTGTTCTGTTTAATGTAACCTGCAAAATCGTTGTTTTCTACTTTTTTATGATCTATTTTCGTCAGTATTTCTCTGTTATTGGAAAGGAAAATAGATTGATTGCTGAAGGTCGCATAAAATTCAGCGGTGTCCCCAAATTTGATGTGCTGTAAATTGCCCGCTGTTGTAACTATTGCATTAATTTTGTCAAAAGTTGTAGCGTCAAATTTTTTCTTTTTGGTTTGTGTGCTAAGTATAAAATCAACACCGTTAGCAGTGTTGGGTAAAAAACCAATAATGATCTTCTGTTCTTCGATCAAACTATTGAGGTTTGGGTTTTTAGCAATGCTTTCTCTTAAGATTTTCAGTAATTGGCTTTTTTCTGTACCTAGGATCTCATCAGTAATACTTTGTTTACTTAGTATATCGTAGAAGCCTTTGTCATTTTCGAAAGTAAAAATGATTGGAGCCACGGCAGATACTGTATTCAGCGAGGTGTCGTTAGCTATACTTTCTTTGTTTAAGTTTGAAAAGTACAAGTATGCCATGCCGGCCACGCCAAGCATCAATAGGATCAGTGTAAAATAAATTTTTCTCATAGTAACCTACAGCAAATTTAATTTAATTTTATGATTAGCGAGATTGTAATGGCATTTTGTTAATTTAGCATTATTTAAAGCCGTTGCTGATGAATAAAAGAATAATCTTGACCGCTGCCTTTTTTGGTGCTTTAGCTGTAATACTTGGTGCTTTCGGTGCACATGGATTAAAGAATATAGTAGCCCCAAATCAGTTAGAAACTTGGCAAAAAGGGGTGGAATATCAATTTTACCATACTTTCGCTATTTTATACTTATCTACTTTTGCTCGATATAAAAACAAGCTTATCGCTTTGTCGTTCTTGTTCTTTAGTCTAGGTATTGTTTTATTTTCGGGATCATTGTACTTATTGGCTATCAAAGATGCCTATCATTTATCTTTTGCTCATTTTTTGGGTCCAATTACTCCTATTGGTGGCTTAGCTTTTATATTGGGATGGGGATGTCTATTTTTAGCGGCTTTTAAAGATAAATAATGCAGTTTGCGGAGACGGATTTTCTGGAGCGGGATACACTTTTTGTTGAGGTAATTTTACCCTTGTCGTTAAGCATCAATTATACTTATCGGGTACCCTTCGAACTTAACAATGCTATTGCTGTTGGTAAACGGGTAGTGGTGCAATTTGGTAAGCATAAAATTTATACTGCCTTGGTGAAAAGCATCGGTAAAAATCCGCCGGAGCATTACCAAGCAAAATATATTATTGACGTAGTTGATGATTATCCCGTAGTTACGGAGAAACAGTTTGAATTTTGGGATTGGATAACTTCTTACTACTTGTGTAACGAAGGTGATGTGATGTCTGCAGCCTTGCCAGCAGGTTTGAAACTAGCCAGTGAGACTGTTTTGCTGTTAAAAGACGAACTGCCGGAAGCTCTTGAACTTACTGATAAGGAGCAAATCATTTTAGAGGTTCTGCATAAGCAACATCGGATCAGTATCGATGAAGTTGCTGGTCTTTTGGGGCAGAAAACAGTCTATCCAATTGTCAATTCGTTAATAGCAAAAGAGGTAATTGTTGCGGCAGAGGAAGTGGTAGATAAGTATAAGCCGTTGCTGAAGTCTTTTGTGAAATTAAATAGTTTCTACCAGGAGGAAGAACACCTAAGACAGCTTTTTGCTCAATTGGAAAAAGCACCGAAGCAGCTAGACACCTTGTTGGCTTATCTAAAATTGAGTAAGGATAGAGGTTTTGTTGCCAAAAATCAATTGGTAGAAGAAAGTGGTGGCGGGCAAGCGGCCTTGAAGTCCCTTACAGATAAGGAAATTTTCTTGGTAGAAAAAAGACCGGTAAGTAGGTTGAGTAGTGATGGTGAAGTGTTCGACATCAATTTTAAGCTAAGTGAACATCAGAAAGGAGCGCTAGCACAGATTAAGCAGCAATTCGAAGAAAAGGAAGTGGTTTTGTTGCACGGTGTTACGGCTTCAGGAAAGACCCAGCTTTATATTAAGCTTATAGAAGATGCTATAGCTAATGGTGGACAGGTGCTATTTCTTTTGCCTGAGATTGCACTGACTACTCAAATTGTTGAAAGAATAAAGCTTTACTTCGGCAATAAGATAGGAGTTTATCACTCTAAATTTAATGATAATGAACGTGTAGAAATTTGGAACAAGGTACTCAATGGTTCGTATCAAGTTGTTCTGGGTGCAAGATCGGCCGTATTATTGCCTTTTTCAGATTTGAAATTAGTGGTGGTAGATGAAGAGCATGAGAATTCATATAAACAATATGATCCTGCGCCTAGGTATCAGGCAAGAGATGCTGCTGTGTTTTTATCCTATCTGCACCATGCTAAAGTAGTGCTAGGTTCTGCAACACCTTCTTTAGAAAGTTATTACAATGCTAAAACAGATAAGTATGGCTTGGTAGAGTTAAAGGAACGTTTTGGAGGGGTTCAGTTGCCTTTACAAGAGGTAGTTAGTATTGCAGAGGAAACGAAAAGGAAGAAAATGACTTCTTATTTTACAAGCGTATTGGTAGATGATATTGCCGAAGCTTTAGAAAAAAAAGAACAGGTCATCTTATTTCAGAATCGTAGAGGTTATGCAACCATTTTATTATGTGCTACTTGCGGTTATGCTCCTAAATGCGTTAACTGTGATGTAAGTTTAACCTATCATAAATCTAGTGGTAAACTGCACTGTCATTATTGCGGCTATCATCAGAGTAGCATCAATACTTGTCCTGCTTGTGGGTCCGTACATGTGGAACAAAAAGGCTTTGGTACCGAACGTATAGAGGAGGAGCTAAGTTTGATTTTTCCCGATGCCAGAATTTCCCGATTGGATTTGGACAGTACACGCACAAAAAATGGAATGCAGCAAATCATTAGTGACTTTCAAGAGAAAAAAAATGACATACTGATAGGTACGCAAATGGTGGCAAAGGGGTTGGATTTTGAGAACGTAAGTTTAATTGGAGTGATTAATGCAGATACATTATTGAATTTTCCAGATTTTAGGGCTTTCGAACGAAGCTATCAGCTTTTGGCTCAAGTAGCAGGTAGAGCAGGAAGAAGAGAGAAGCAAGGTAAGGTCTGTATCCAAGCTTATGCCGACGACCATCGGATCATTAAGCAGGTAATTGATAATAATTATGAGCAGATGTATAGCGATGAACTGGAGGAACGTAGGCAATTTAACTATCCGCCGTTCTCACGTTTAATCTTCATTAATGTAAAACATAAAGATGCCAATGTGCTTAATGTTGCTTCACAGGCTTTAGCAGCAAATTTACGTGCTCAGCTTGGCAAGAGGGTTTTAGGACCGGAACAGCCGTTAGTGTCCCGCGTTCGGAATTACTACATTAAACAGATTATACTCAAAATAGAAAGAACAGCGGCTATACAAAAAGTGAAGACTGTATTGTTGGATACCATTAAAGACTTTAATGCTCAAAAGGACTTTAGAAGCGTAATTACGCAAATAGATGTAGATCCTTATTAGTTTTTACCAACTAGGTGGATTTGTAAGCCAGCGGTTACAGGATTAAGTAACGATTCGAATTTAGTATATTTTGCAAAAGTTCTGGTGTTTGCAGCATCATTTAAGATCGTTTCCTGACGCTCGTAAGCATAATAGAAATCTATACTTGACTCCGCAAAAAGACTGATCTGCTTTCCTATATTGATCTTTAAACCCATTACTGGTGTTAAAGTACCCCCATTCTTACTAGCTACTACAGTAAAAGGTAAGTTAAGGCTTGCAGGATTTACCGATTTAATATCTCCTTTAAAGTTATTAGATCTGTAGCCAAGGTCTACAGCAAAATAAGGTTGTATGATAGAGTAGTTAAAGTTTTTTTCGAAACCCAATTTGATGGAATAATCGCTTAGATTGCCAGTAGCATTTTCACAATTATCACACTGGTTTTTAAAGGTAAAATCTTTTTTATAAAAATAATGACCACTAATTCTAAACGCCATTTGGTTATCGTTTAGACGTATAATACCACTATTTAGCCACATGGTGGCATAGTCGTCGGTATTGGTTTGCTGTAAAATTTTCGGTAGTTGCATCATGCTATAGCCTTTTACGCCAATGCTGTAATTGTAGTTTCCGTCTACCTGCGCTAACGCAGAAGAGCTGATCAATAAGGTGGCAATAAAAAGTATAATTCTGTTCATGATTGCGCAAAAATATAAAATATTTGTTACTAGTTGGCTTTTGTAGAAGCTTTAAGTTAATTGTTCGATAATTATGGATCACTAACCTAATAGCTGTTAATAAATATTCTCACCGCTATATTAGTTAAATACCTACTTTAAACCTATTTTTGGCGCAAATGGCTTATAAGTTTGTAGATAATTATAGAGAAAAAGGAGCAAGAAAGCAACTTGTAGAAATCTTAAAAGAAAGAGGAATATCTGATGTAAAGGTACTTAGGGCGATAGGCAAAGTACCGCGTCATTTCTTTTTTGACGAAACCTTTTGGAATCAGGCCTATAAAGACATTGCTTTTCCTATCGGTGATGGACAAACCATTTCGCAGCCTTACACAGTAGCCTACCAAACCGAACTGTTACATATTCAAAAGGGGGATAAGGTTTTAGAAATTGGTACGGGTTCTGGTTATCAGACTTGTATCTTAATGGAATTAGGAGCTAAAGTTTATACGATAGAGCGTCAGGAGAATATCTATGCAAGAACTATAAAAGTGCTGCCCGGAATGGGATATCATGCTAATTTTTTCTTAGGCGATGGATCGAAAGGCATTGAAGCTCATGCACCATATGACAAGATTATTGTAACAGCAGGTGCTCCATTTGTTCCAGAAATATTGCTCAAGCAATTGAAGATCGGTGGAGTACTGGTGATTCCAGTGGGAGATGAAAAGTCTCAAAAGATGATTACTGTTATTCGTGTAAGTGAAAACGAGTACGATAGAATTGAACTGGATACTTTCAGATTTGTGCCTTTGGTGGGTGATCAGGCTTGGTGATAAAGGGTTGTAAGTTTTACGTTTTAAGTTTTAAGTCGGGAAACTTAAAACGTATAACTTAAGGGTATAGCAAATACTTCTTTCTCATTTCTTTATACTTGCTCAAGCCAGGTTCCCAGCTAGCTCTAATTTCTGCTTCACTTTTACCAGCTATAATCTGTTTCCTAAAATCGGCAACGCCAATTAATCTCTCGATAGGTAGTAACTGATTGCTCAATTTAGAGTCGAAGAAAGTTTCTTTTTTAGGTGATGCTTTGTAAAGTTCCATTACCCATTGAATATTAAGTTGACGTGTTTTTCTGAAAATCGACGTGTCGTAATTTCTTAAGTCAATGCCGTAACAGACTTCATCCTTAAATAAAGGGGTTTCTGCCATACCTTTAATTCCTGTAGGAGTAAAAGAAAAATCGTAAATTCCCTTGTAATAAGGCGCCCCCAATATAGTAAAAGGAAATTTTGTACCTCTGCCTAGGTTTGCATAAACGCCTTCAAACAAACAAGTGCTAGGGTATAATAAAATTGATTGCGCCGTATTTAAGTTTGGCGATGGCGCAACCGGTAGCTCATAAGGCATGTCATGGTTGTAATTCGCATTCTTGATGACCGTAATTTTGCACTTTAACTTATTTTTTAACCAACCTTCTCCATTTAACATTTGCGCATATTCGCCAACCGTTAAGCCGTGTGATACAGGAATTGGCTGTATGCCGATGCCAGATTTGAATTGTGGATCTAAAATTGGGCCGTCGATAACAAAGCCATTCGGATTGGGCCTGTCGAAAATCATCACTTCTTTGCCGCTGGCAGCACAAGCCTCCATTACATGTTGTAAGGTATTAATGTAAGTATAGAAGCGTACGCCAACATCTTGAATATCAAATATCATGATATCGATATCTGCTAAGTTCTCTTTACTCGGTGTGCTCTGTTTGCCATAAAGAGAAACGACCTTAATACCTGTTTTGGCATCTACTTCGTTGCCAACATGAATACCGGCACTAGCATTACCTCTAAAACCATGCTCCGGACCGAAAATCTTTACTATTTTTACACCACGTTTTAGTAAACTATCAACGGTTGTTGTTTTATTGATAATGGATGTTGGATTAACGACCATGCCTACCCGTTTTCCTTTTAATAACGGAAGGTAGAGTTCGGTTTGTTCTGCACCAGTTTTAAAACGCGTTGAAACTTGATTTTTAGTTACGGGCGGTTTGTTGTTCTGCGTTTTTTTGCTGTTTTGTCCGCAGGCAGAAAGTGTAAAAACAACCAAGAAAATTTTTAAAAGTAGGGTGTATTTGTTCATTTTCAGGTTTTTTAAACGTGTGTGGACTAAAACGAAATTGAATTAGCACTTTTGCTAAGTTACAAATTATTGCAAAAAGTTGAATGTAGAATATTTCATATCGAGTCGTATTTCTTTAAAGGCTGAAAGAACCTTTTCAAAGTTGATTGTGCGTATTGCCATAGCGGGAGTGATGCTGAGTTTGGCGGTGATGATACTTTCCGTGGCAATCATCAAGGGCTTCAAAACTGAAATCCAGGATAAAGTGAGAGGTTTTGTAGGGGATATCCAGATTTACCGCTTTGACTTGAATGGTTCATTTGAAAAATCACCCTTTATTCCTAACGATACTACTTTAAACAGCCTCAAGAACAATAAACAAATTGCTTCTTTTTATCCATTCGCAACTAAACCCGCAATTATTGTTGCCAACGGTGAGGTAGAAGGAATCAACTTCAAGGGTATTGACCAAAGTTATGACTGGAGTTATATCAAGAAGCATTTAAAAAGTGGCAGTGTAATAGATTTTACGGACAGTACGAAGGCGGCGCAACAGGTACTCATTTCGGAATATACGGCCAAAAGATTAATGCTCAAAACTGGCGATAGCTTCATCATGCATTTCGTGCAGAACCCTCCTAGAAAGAGAAAATTGACCATTGTTGGGATTTATAATATCGGGATAGAAAGCTTAGACAAAGGCTTTGTGATAGGCGATATGAACTTGATTAGACGCTTAAATAATTGGCAAGCGAACGAAACTGGTGGTATAGAGGTGCGTATTAAGGATTTTAAATTGCTGAAACCAGTTGCTGATGATGTTTATAGTAGTTTGGAGTTAAAACTAAGATCACGTTCGGTTGAAGAAAGTACACCAGAAATATTTACTTGGTTATCATTATTGGATGTGAATACTAGGGTACTAATCATACTGATGCTGATTGTAGGGGTAATCAATATGATAACAGCTCTTTTGATTATGATATTGGAACGTACCAATATGATCGGAATACTAAAAGCCATGGGGATGAGAAATGGCAGTATGATGAAGATATTTCTATACAATGCTGTTTATCTGGTAGGAGTAGGTCTTTTACTTGGAAATGTTTTAGGTTTGGGGCTGTGTTTCTTGCAGCAATACACGCATTTATTTAAGCTCGATCAAACTAATTACTATTTAGATTATGTTCCGATAGAGGTTCATTTGACCGATATATTATTGCTAAATGCGGCTACTATTATCATTTGTACCTTGGTGCTAATTATTCCTTCCATGTTGGTGAGTAGAATTAGCCCGTTGAAAGCGATTAGGTTTAAGTAGTATTCACCACCTTAGGCACCTAAGTACATTTAAGTTTTTTCTAAGGTTTTCTAAGATGTCTTAGGTGGTGAAAATTTAATTTCGTTGTCTTAAACTTTGCAAAACCCCCATTTTCAAATCATAAGTAGATAGCGCAATCTTCTGGATACTAAGTTCTGCTAAAACATAATTGGTAATTAAGCTGGCCATTACAATCATATCTACACGTAATGGAATAAGGTTAGGCATTTTACTGCGTTCTTCATGATTTGAATTAATTAATCGTGTTGCTAACGCTTGATAGCTTACTCTGTCAATTTCTCCTTGTGAGATTTCATTAATATCTACGGTGGGATTTAACATTACCGAATAAGTTTCAAAAGCGCCAGCAGATCCAATTAGTGTGGTTGCTTCAAACTCTTTTCCAAAGGAAATTAATTCCGCTAATGTCTCTTTTAAATGCAAGTTGATATGTCCTTGATCTATCTCATTGATTGGGTCAGATTTAAAAAACTTCTGCATCAATCTGGCTGCGCCAATATCAAAACTTTTCTTCCAGTAAAACCCATTTTCATCACAAAATATAAATTCGGTACTACCGCCACCAATATCCATAATTAAGGATTTGCCTGCGATAGCTCCGCTTAACTTTACACCTTCATAAATTAAATTAGCTTCTTCCTCTCCATCAATAATATCTATACTTATTCCGGTTTGATCTTTTACGGTATCGATAAATTCTTGGCCATTGCTAGCACTTCTTACACCTGATGTAGCAACTGCTCTTACTGTTGAAACTTTGTATTCATCCAGTGTGACTTTAAATTCCTTTAAACAGTTTACACCTCGGTTAAATGCGGTAGGTATAATGCGATTGGCAATTGTAATATCCTCGCCAAGTTTAATCGGTTTATTCGTCTTATAAATGATATTCATCTCACTACCACTTTTTTCGGCAATAATGAGATGAAATGTGTTTGTGCCTAGATCTATCGCAGCAATTTTCATGGATTGGCTGGTTTTGAGCTGTTAATCTACGAAATCATCTCGCAGCAACAAAACGAGGGCGGCACTACTCAATAGCATTTTTTCTTTTTCATTACTCTTTTTTAGGAAGATAGTACCATTGTTAATCAGTGATACTGCACCTACAATTTCTCCACTTTTGTTTTCAAACTGAAAGCCAACAGGAATTTTGCTAATGGATGTCGGCTTGGTTTTAATTACAGTTTTTACCGTGTAGTAATTTTCTTTGTCTAATACGATTTTACCAACTAGACCATTTTTATACATTTCAACTTGAGCATTGTTTACCTGCATTTGCCAAGGTTTTTCAGCATCGTCAAGGTATATTTGAGCAAAACATCTGTTGAGCAACGAATCTTTTTCTCTATACCTTTCTGCTTTCATTTCTACCTTTTCACCGGTAATGTAAAGGTTGCGGCTTTTCAAAGCGTTGGTCATAAATACTTCCGAATTTCCCGCGGTGGGCGAGGTTAAAGCAAAAGTCATTTCGTTTCTTTTTTTCTCGCTGCCTATCATTATGCTTTCTTGGCCATTGCTAAAACCAAAGGCACGTTTGCTGCCCTTATTCCAAGATCGTTTAACGTATTGTGTTTGATAGTCGGCAAAAGTAACTGTTTGATTAACTCGTAAACCTTGTGTGCCTTTTACGGGGTGTTGCACCAGCTCGCTATTTGCCACATCGATTTGCATGCTTGCGCAAGAGCTTAAAAATAAAGCGATAAGCCCTAAGAATTTGTAGTAATTAAATTTCATATTGTGTGTTTTACGACATCGAAACTATTAAAAATCACACCACGACGAACGGCGTTGGTCGCTTTTTACATTATTTAACATTTACAAATAAAGGAAGCAAACTGAGCTTCAGGGGTAATCACGAAGCATGAGTATTTTAAATTGCTATACAAGTTGCTGTATGCAAAATCTTAAAATTACATGAATTGGCTATGAAACACAGTTCATTAGCTTGCTGATGTAGGGAATTGGCGAGGTCTATTTGGTTAGGGTTGCTTATGGTAACAGTAGGGTATAGGTTTACTTCAATAAACTTTCCACTTCCTTTTTCATTAGTCTCAAGAATCGCTGTAGCTTGGTCTGTATAGGCTAGAACTTCTATTTGGTGTTGACTGCAAACATATAAATAAGACATCATATGGCATGACATTAGACTGCTCAACAATAAATCTTCTGGGTTATGTAAGCTAGGGTCTCCCTTAAAAGCTTTTGCAGCAGATAATGCTAATTCTGGCTTGCCATCGAAACTGATGGTATGGCTTTTTAAGTATCTTTTAGTAGAAGGTTTTTCTATTTCCCAGTTGAGTGTGGCTTTAAAAAAGTGGTTCATAGGCTACAAAAATGTGTCTAATGCTTGCTCCTTAAAATAGAGTTACGAAGTTTAACTTTAGCTTATGGTTTTATTAAGGGAAACTTACGAAGTTTCAAAAACTTCGTAAGTCTTTAAACAAGTTTGTCTTTGCTCTTTTATCCTTGTTCCCTGCTCTTTTATTCTTTGCTCTAGTTCTTATAAGTAAACCACTTAAACATTTCTTTGAAAGTAGTTTTCTTACCGTACATTAAGATACCTACCCGATAAATTCTTCCAGCCATCCAAACGGTGCCTATAAAACCGAGTACTAAAATAATCATTGATAGTGATAATTCCCAGTTGGCTACACCATACGGAATACGAACTACCATGGCAATCGGAGAGGTAAAAGGGATCATCGATAGCCAAAATGCGGTGCTTCCATAAGGATCGTTGGTAACCACACTTAGCGATAGCGCATAACCTAAAAGTAAAGGCATCATTACCGGCATCATAAACTGCTGTGTCTCGGTTTCACTATCTACTGCCGAACCAATAGCGGCATATAAAGCGCTGTAAAACAGATAGCCACCTAAAAAGAAGAAGATAAATACGCACACAATCTTACCAACATCTAAACCTGCCAAACTTTTTTGGATATCGCCAATTGGGCCGGCTTGGGTAGTCGCTGCTGCCATAGACGGATTAGCCTGTGCAATTTGACCTTGAACCTGCGTATTTGCGGAGATTTTTTTGATGTCTTCCTTGCCTACAAAAATGCTTACCACCGCTGTGCTGATGGTTAAAGTGAGTACAATCCATAGCATAAACTGAGTTAGACCCACTAATGCAATACCAATGATTTTACCCATCATGAGTTGGAAAGGCTTTACAGAAGAAACCATTACCTCAATAATACGACTGGTTTTTTCTTCAATTACGCCACGCATTACCTGTACGCCGTAAAGCATAATAAACATAAACATTAAAATACCAGCAGTAAAAGCGATAAAGCTACTGGCACCAGCGCTAGACTCTTGTTCGTCGCCTGTTTCCGCAATTTTTTTAGTAGTAATATCTACGTCAGTTTTTAGTTTATCTAAATCCGATTGAGAAATTCCAGATTGCTTTAATTTCTGATTTCTAATTAACTCTTCTATATCACTTGCAATCCGTTTGTTTAATGATAGGCCAGCTTGTTTAGCACCAAATAATTCAATTCCCTTTGGTTCTTCTAAAGAGAATTCAGGGAGATAAAGCACATAATCATAATCAGATTTGTTAAGGGTTTTCTTAGCCTTTTCCAGATCCGAATTAAGATAAGTATAACTGATGTTTTTATCGGTTTGCAGTTGCTCTGTTAAAGTTTTGTTATTGCTTACAACAGCTACGCTGTCATGGGTATCTTTAATGCCTTTATAGGTGAAATAGCCAATTAGCCCGTAAACGCCGGCAATAAGCAAAGGAGTTAAAAAGGTCATGATGATGAACGATTTCTTTTTAACTCTCGATAAATATTCCCTTTGAATGATGAGTAAGATTTTATTCATGGTTTTGCCCTTTCACTTTTTCAATAAAAATATCGTTCATAGTTGGTATAACTTCATCTAAACGGTGAATATTTACGTGCGGTAGTAACTGTATTAAAGCCTCGTTGGCAGTACGATTTTCTTGTAGCTTTAGTTTTACCAAGGTATGCTCTTTTACTACTTCTGTTTGTAAAACTTGGAAAACTTCATTGTTGGATAGCGTGTAGTTACCTTCGTATTCTACCCAATAAGTGTTGCTGCGATAGCTAGCTTTAATATCATCTACAGCACCATCTAGTATCTTTTGCGATTTGTTGATAAGTGCAATGTTGTCGCAAAGTTCCTCCACACTTTCCATGCGGTGCGTAGAGAAAATGAAGGTCGCTCCATTTTTGTTCAATTCTAAAATTTCATTCTTTATGATATCAGCATTAACAGGGTCGAAACCAGAAAACGGTTCATCCAAGATAATCAGTTCAGGTTGATGTAAAACTGTTGCCACAAACTGTACTTTTTGTTGCATGCCTTTACTTAAATCCTCCACCTTTTTATTCCACCAATCTTTCATCTCAAGTTTTTCAAACCAGTACCTAATGCGTTTGGTGGCTTCAGAACTGTGTAGTCCTTTTAGTTTAGAAAGGTAAAGTACCTGTTCTCCAATTTCCATTTTTTTATACAGACCGCGTTCTTCCGGTAAATAGCCAATTTGAGAGATGTGTTTGGTATTGAGGCGTTCTCCGTTTAAAAATACATCACCACTATCCGGAGCCGTAATTTGTGTGATGATTCTAATTAGAGAGGTTTTACCAGCACCATTCGGACCCAATAACCCAAATATCTTGCCTTTTTCTACTTCCAAGCTCACATTATCCAAGGCACGGTGCGTGGCATACTGTTTTACAATATTCCTTACGCTTAACATATAAATCTTTTAGTTTCGATGATAAGATAGCAAAAAACGGGTTTTGTTACGTTGAATTTGTTTTTTATTAGAAAATGGGAGTGTATTACTTGGCGAATAAGGTTCTGCTATCCGCTTGATTTTTTTTTGCAACTGCCTTTTTCATTACTGTCATGCTGGGCTTGTCAAAGCATCTATCCACAGACAATCTTTCGACAAGCTCAAGATGACACTAACAAAAAGTACTATCAGGTTTACATAACAAAGGCTGTGCAATAAAAATAGTTAGGAAGTAGAAACTTTGCGCACTTCGCATTACTCTTCTTTTCCTCGCGGTTAATTTTACCGCAAAGGCTGCTAATTATTCGCCTAGAACGCAAAAAAGAGATTTATCTACCCTTACAAGATCTATATATCACAAAATGAAAACCATGTAAGGCATATAAGTTCATTGAAGAATAAGTCTATACAAACTAAAATGTGCTAAGGTGTCTTAGGTTGTTAAAAAAAGAAAAATCAACTAGTTTTAGTGAGCAACCGCTTTACATAATCAATAAATGTAGTTCTTCGCTTTCTAGGATTTTCTGGACCAATTAAAAAACCATAAGGCTGCAAATCTGGGTGGCTATCACAAATGATTTTAGCCATTCCCAGTAATGGAATAGCCAAAATCATTCCAGCAATGCCCCAAACCATTTCGCCTAAAACAATAGCCATGATGGTAAACAACGGATTGATGTTGACTTGTTCGCCAACAACCAATGGTTCCAAAATATAAGTCTGTACAAACTGAACCACAAAATATGTAAGCAACACAAAAATGATTTTATCACTACCACCACCTTGTGCCAATACTGCCAAAACTGTTATAGAGGTGCCAGTTAAGTTGCCCACAAACGGAATAATTTCTAATAAACCACATAGCACGGCAAAAAATATAGCATTCTCCACACCAACTAAACTGAAACCAATGCCATACATTACCCATAACAAACCAATCATGGCAGCTAATCCGCTCAAATACTTTTGCGATACCTTGCCTGCTTTATGAACAATTACATCTGTATCTTCTTTCTCTTTTCTAGCAACCAGTTTTAAAATAAATTGCTTGATATGGTTTCGATATAGTAAAAATAGATACATATATACTAATACCAGCACCGCATTAATGGCAACGCTCATCATTCCAGAAGCAAAAGAAAATAGCATTTCGCTAGTATTGCTACTGCTTTTTTCAATAATTTCTTTCTGCTGTTTGGCATCTATACCAACCGTGTCATTAATCCATTTACGCAAATTATTGAACAGATGATAGAGTCTGTTTTTCATCTGATCGATGTTTTCTGCTAAGCTCGATAACTGAATAGAAAGCAATAGCAGAATTAACGTAATACTTGCTATGAAAATAAGCATACAAAATAAAGCGCTGATAGCCCTACTTATGCCTTTGCTTTCAAAGTAATTGCACAATCGAATAAATAACATAGACAGCACTGCTGCCAACACAATAGGAATTACAAATGG
Source organism: Flavobacteriaceae bacterium PS02338 (assembly GCA_029959615.1). Lineage (GTDB taxonomy): Bacteria > Bacteroidota > Bacteroidia > Sphingobacteriales > Sphingobacteriaceae > Pedobacter. Next base: position 299,937 of record JASCOD010000006.1, read on the forward strand.
TGCAGAGAAGTAAAGCCCTGCAAAACCAAGTGTGAAAAATAAAAGTACATTAACAGATTGTTGAAGTTTCTCCATTGAAGAAGATAACACCTCGATCACATGAAATGTTTAAATCTGCAAGCCCGATTTACTTACGGGCTTCTTTCAGATGGTCTAAGGTAATGTTGGAGCCTATTTTTACTAAATCGGTAGCAATAAAGCTCCTAAATCTTTTGATATTGCTATTAGCGAAAAACAATCTTCTGCAAAGCTGCTCGTAATAGTGCATCGAAGGAACTACTACAATCAAAATAAAATCTGTATCGCCAGTTACATAATAACATTGTTGCACTTCTGGACAGCTCTTAAAAAGAAATTTAGCTTCGTCTATCGATTCTATTTTTTCGTTTTCCATGGCTACAGTAACGCAGATGGTAATCAAATTACCTAATTTCTGACTATTTAGAACAGAAGTGTTAGTCATAATAAACCCAGTTTCGGTAAGTCGTTTTATCCTCCTTTGTACAGCCGCTGCAGATAGGCCAATTTTGTCACCAATATCTCGTTGTGGGGTGAAATTATCTTTCTGCAATAGATTTAAAATGGAAATGTCGAAAGTATCGAGTTCTGTCATAATAGCTAATGAATGAAACAAAATTGCAAAAAGTGAATGTAAATTAAGGAATTAATTCGCTTCATGAGTGTTAATTTTGCATTAAATCAATTGAATAGATGTTGGAAACGATTCCTAACCCAGTTAAAGAAGAAGTTTTATTGTTGAATGAAGACTTACCTGTGATGATTGACAGCGGATCACAAAAAGATCCAAAGACAGACAAACAATTAAAGGGATTTGCATTAGCAATTATCGGGGCTACTTTATGGGGGGTATCTGGTACCTTCGGACAATTTCTGTTTCAGCAGAGAGGCGTAAATGTAGAATGGCTAATTACCGTGAGAATGCTTGTTTCTGGAGGAATACTACTGTTATTTTCTTTTTCAAGGGATAGTCAGCGTACAATATCCATTGTGAAAAATAAGAAGGATTTTTTAAAGCTGGTTATTTTTGGCATTACCGGAATGGTGACTGTTCAGTATACCTATTTTGCTGCAGTTAAACATTCAAATGCAGCCACGGCAACTATTTTACAATTTGCTGGCCCAGTACTTATTGCAATCTATCTTGCCTTAAAAAATAGAAGATGGCCACGTTGGGTAGAAGTTTTGGCAATTGGTCTGGCTGTTTTCGGTACGTTTTTATTAGTAACGCATGGCGACGTAGGTACCTTGTCTATTTCAAAAACAGCTTTTATAATGGGCATAGCATCAGCTGTTGCGTTAGCGATTTATACTTTACAGCCCATCAGTTTATTGAAAAAGTATGACTCGGGAACCGTAGTAGGTTGGGGAATGTTGATTGGAGGTATTGCGTTTTCATTTATCAGGGCACCTTGGCAAGTAGCAGGTGTATGGGATAGCTATAGTTTTATTTCTGCTGCATTTATTATTGTTTTTGGAACTTTAATTGCCTTCTATACCTACTTAACTGCGGTAAAATTAATTGGCGGACAAAAGACAAGTTTGTTGGCCTCAGCAGAACCACTTTCGGCTACTTTGTTGTCTGTTTTGTGGTTAAAAGTTCCTTTTCATACGATAGATTGGGTAGGTAGTTTGTGCATTATCTCTACTGTTTTTATTCTGAGCAGAAAGGAAAAGAAATGATCGTTTAGTATAGGATTTACGCATTTCTAAATCAGCATAGCCATCAATTGTTTAGCATTGGTTATAGCGCCCATTCCCCAAGTGTTATTAAAGTATACAAATACTTGTTCGGTATCTTTTGGAACTTGAGTTATAAAATTCTGTAATACTTCTTTTTCATATACTGATTTGTATAGCACAGGCTTGCCGTGAAATCGATAGTAAATTTGAAAACCAGTCTTGATCACATTGTTAGGTAAATTGCTAGGATAGCTCTGGCCTGCAAAGATGATATGATTAACAGCTAGCCGTTCAAATACAGTTTCGTTCCACCATGAGAGATGCCTAAACTCAACTACGTTTTGCGAATGATTTTTAAGTAACTCTACTAATCTTTCTAATCGCTCTTCGTTAAAGCTAAACGAAGGCGGAAATTGAAACAATACGTACGCTAGTTTTTCTTTTAAACCTGTACTAATGATTTGCAGGAACTGCGATAAGTCTTCTTTGCAATCGTTTAATTGCTTGTAATGGGTAATTAACCTGGGTGCTTTCATCGTAAATAGAAAATCAGAAGGACTATCATTATACCATTTAAGTAGAGACTTCTCGCTGGGTATCTTATAGAAACTAGCATTGATTTCTATCGTATTGAAGTGCTCACAATAAAATTTAAACCAATCTTTTTGAGGTAAGCCCGCTGGATAGAAAAACTCTTTCCATTCTTTGTAATAAAAACCTGAACAACCTATTTTCCATTTCATTTAACGATAACAAATAGGAGCTAACTCCAGTTTTTAAAGATAATATTTAAAGTTGTAGCGATTGGAGTTCCTGTTGCGTATGGGCTATGATATTAAACCAAATCAATTTTAAGCTGTTATGAAGAAATTTTTAATCATTTTATCGGTAATATTCATTGCGAATCTAGGGTGTAAAAAGCTGGATAAAGGAGATAGATTGTGTGGCTGTTCGCCTGCTACACAACCACCATTAACATTCGTAATCAAAGGCGCAAATGGTACCGATCTATTAAATCCAGCAACTGTCGGGTACTTTTCAAATAACGATATCAAATTATATCAGCTCGAAGAAAATGGTGCTCAAAAGCAGTTGAACTTTTTTGTGCGACCAAATTTCAGTAACGGTGTCGATAAGTTCGACTTTTATCAAATTCACTCAGCTGAAATCATGAGATTAGCTATCTCTTTAACTAAAGATTTCTACCTAAAGTTGGGAGATAAAGAACCCTTGAAAATAAATTTAGAAAGAGTTAAAGATGATTTTAAGGTTAGTAAGTTAACTATAAATGGAGTAGAAAAAACCGCTGAAACTGGCATTATAACCAAATACATGCCCAATGTTTATGTTATAGAAATTCCTTAATCTTTCCATCCCCAAGGGGCAGTTGGCACTGCAATGGGTTTGTTTAAATCAAATTTAACCGTAAAAAGACGATCGGAACCTATCCTGCGTAAGTTATAGGTGAAGTGGTCTTTATCAATAGTTATCCACCAAATGTTACCTACGGCTGCCGGTAAAAGGGTAGCCGTTTCTTGGTCGGCGGGGAAAATCTGGATCCCTGCTTGTCCTGAGTTATTTGTCCAACCACCATATTGTGTTACCTTTTCTTCTGAACCGTCTGCGTGGCGATGATCGTGTTTCAGTAAAATCCTATCATTTTTAAGTTTTAGTACCCAAGTTCTAGATTTATCTTCTCCCACAAAAAATGGAATTTTGATAAGGCTGTCGTTGCAAAGCCTCACATGCATTACCAGTGGGCCATTTTTAAAAGCATCGGTCATGCCTTGTGTTACTTCGCCTTGATAGGCTTTGCCGCAATGTTGTTTTAATAAATCCCAAAATTGCTGCGCACCTGATTTTTGTTGAGCATAGGCATTAATGCTGAAAAGGCATAGCAGTATAAAAAGCAGTTTCTTCATTATTATTGAGATTGATGTGAGGTTTTAAGCGGTGTGCTTCAACATTTTCTTAATTAAAACAATTTGTCCTAAATGATAATAACTGTGCTCAATCATTGCATCAATATTTCTTAGGTAAGTCTGGTATTTTTCATCAACAAAATATTCATTTAAATTTTCCGCTGTCATTTTTTCTGTAAGAGACGCAAATTCTTCAGCATCTGCCCAAAATTTAGTTAAGAAGTTCTTCCAGTCAACTTCCAATTTCATTTCTTCAAAATCAAAACTGTAGATATCTCTGATGTCTAAATCACCACCTAAGAAAACTCTATTTATTCCAGAAATGTAATAATGGATATGTTGGGCAAGTATTGCAATGGTGTTCAGGTTTTGGAATTTGGTTTTCGCAATTTTCCAGTCCAGATTTTCCAGTTCATTTTTAAAATTGGTATTTGCAATCCAAGTTCCATTAAGAATTACTTCTCTAAATCTATTGGCAAGTATTTTTGGAGTAGTCATAATTTAGCTTTAACGGTGATTGATACATATGCTTACAAATTAAGATTATTATTTGATAGCAAAAAAAAAGTCCCGCATGTAGCGAGACTTTCCAACTAGTAAATAATTAGCCCTACACTAATTATGAGTTATGGATGTTTATAAGATTTCGTCATTGCGAGGTACGACCATGAAGTAGATGCGGAGCAAACCAATCCTAAAGCTATGATTACGGTAGTAGTAAGATTGCTTCGTACCTCGCAATGACGTTTTGTCTAATATCTCAAATTAATTAGACCATCCGCCACCTAATGCTTGGTAAATTTTTACCATCGCATTCAGTTGCTGTTTTTTGGTTTCTATCAGCTCTAATTTTGCTTCTAGCGCATCTCTCTGTGTCATCAATACTTCCAAATAATCAGCTCTGGTAGATTTGAATAAGTCATTAGAGATCTCAATAGATTGCGTTAAAGCCTGCACTTGTTTAGCCTTTAACTCGTAGCTTTTACCCAAGTTGCCGATACTAGACAATTGGTTAGCTACTTCAATATAACCATTTAAGATGCTTCTTTCATATTGATAAACCGCCTGAATTTGTTTCGCATTTGCAGTGAAATAAGTGGCTTTAATTGCATTTCTGTTAATTAAAGGAGCTGCCACATCGCCTGCGATAGAATACAGCATTGACTCTGGCATCTTTACCAGATAGGAAGGATTAAATGCTTGGAAACCTAAAGCTGCAGAAATTCCTAAAGAAGGGTAGAACTGTGCTTTGGCCACCTTCACATCCAGCTTTGCTGCAATGAGATCTAACTCTGCTTGTTTGATATCTGGCCTGTTAGCTAGTAATTGCGAAGGAATGCCTGTATGCAAGTCTTTAGCTAAGCTTGTATCAAAACTGTTCTTGTCTCTCGCAATATGCTGCGGGTATCTGCCCAACAAGAAGTTGATTTTATTCTCTGTTTCTGTGGTTTTTTGTAAGATATCAAACTCTAAACTTCTAGAGCTCAATACCTCTGCTTCAAATTTACGAACGGCCAATTCGGTTACTCTAGTGGCTTCCTTTTGAATTTTAACTACCGCCAATGCATTGGTCTGTAGTTCGATGTTTTTACGCACCATATCCAATTGATTATCTAAAGCCAATAGCTCGTAATATGAATTCGCAATTTCTGCTACTAAACTCGTTACTACAAAGTTTTTGCCTTCTACAGATGATAGATACCTTGTGTAAGCAGCTTTTTTTGCATTACGTAGTTTATGCCAAACGTCTACCTCCCAGTTGGCGTATAAGCCCACTAGATAGTCGGGTAGGGGTTCTGGCATTTCCTTGCCTGGCTTAATCTCGGTACTGGCGTCACCTGCGCCCTGACTAGTATATCTGCCTACTTTTTCTAAACCTGCACCAGCTTTTAAACCCACACTCGGTAAGATTTCTCCTTTTCTGGCTCTTACTTCATTCCTAGCAATTTCAATTTCCTGTAAAGTGATATTTAACTCCTGATTGTTTTGCAAAGCAGTATCAATCAAGTTGGTTAGATATTGGTCTTTAAAGAAATCTTTCCATTTAATTTTACCCACATTAGTGGTATCGCTAGTATTGTTTACATAGGCACTAGGTGTGCTCTTATTTTCTGTTTTTTGAACAAGAGCGGGGATTTTACAGCCTGCATAGGCCAAGCTCAATAATGCAAATCCCCATATTTTATGATGATTCTTTCTAAACATTGCCTTCAATTTCTTCGGTTAATGGGTGTTCGTCTTCAATTTTGATCAGCTTGCGCTTGCTAGCAATAGTGCCAAAAACGTAATACAAGCCCGGAATGATAATTACCCCGAACACTGTTCCTAGTAACATACCACCTGCAGCAGCCGAACCAATGGTGCGGTTACCGATAGCACCTGGGCCACTCGCGAAAACCAAGGGGATTAAACCCGCAATGAACGCAAAAGAAGTCATTAAAATAGGACGGAACCTTACGACAGCACCTTCCATGGCAGCTGCTAAAATGGTTTTACCTTCTGCATGTTTCTGTGCAGCAAATTCTACAATCAGTACGGCGTTTTTACCGAGCAAACCAATCAACATCACCATAGAAACCTGTGCGTAAATATTGTTTTCTAAGCCAAGAAGCTTTAAGAAAAGAAATGCTCCAAATATCCCGGCAGGTAAAGAAACGATTACCGCTAATGGTAAGATAAAGCTCTCGTATTGAGCAGCTAATACCAGATATACGAAGCCTAAGCAAATTAAGAAGATATAAATAGCTTCGTTGCCCCTGCTGCTTTCGTCTTTAGAAATACCAGCCCAATCAATACCGTAACCTCTTGGTAGTGTTTTTTTAGCTACTTCTTCTACCACTTTCAGGGCTTCGCCAGAGCTGTAACCAGCAGCAGGCGAACCATTGATTTCGGCAGAGTTGTACATGTTGTGGCGAGTAATTTCCGAAAGCCCGTACACTTTTTTCATGGTCATAAACGATGAAAAAGGAACCATCTCGTCTCTGTTGTTTTTCACATAGAGCTTCATTACATCGGCCGGTAAAGCTCTGTATTGAGGTAGCGATTGAACAATCACTTTATACTGGCGACCAAATTTGATAAAGTTAGTTTCGTAGTTACTACCAATCAAGTCGGATAAGGTTTCTAGTGCTTTTTCTGGTGTTACGCCTTTTTGCTGTGCTTTATCGTTATCAATGTTCAACATATATTGTGGGAAACTGGCACTGTAAAACGTAAATACAGATTGTAGCTCTGGACGTTTGTTCAATTCTCTCACAAAATCCTTACTTACTTTCTCCATTTCTACATAATTATTTCTTCCAGCTTTGTCTAATAAACGTAGCTCGAAACCACCAGCGGCACCATAACCTGGAACTGCAGGAGGTTGGAAAAACTCGACCATCGCCCCTGGCATATCTTTAGATTTTTCTTCCAGTTCTTTGATGATATCTTGAGCAGTATTTTTTCGGTCTTTCCAGTCTTTAAGGTTGATTAAGCATGTGCCTGAGTTGGCACCTGTACCCTCGGTTAACACTTCGTATCCCGCTAGGGCAGATACAGAACTTACACCTTCAATTTCCTCGCAGATTTTTTCCAGTTTTTCGGAAATCTGATTGGTTCTTTCTAAGGTAGAACCTGGAGGTGTTTGAATGATGGCGTAAATCATCCCTTGGTCTTCATTGGGAATAAATCCCGATGGTACGGAATTGCTCAATAAATAAGTAGCCACACAGAAAATACTTAGTACACCAAAAATAGCGACTTTACGTGCCACCACTTTGTTCATTACTTTTTGGTAACGACCAGTCAACCTGAAGAACCAACCGTTAAAAGCAGCTAAACCTTTATCTATAATTGATTTTTTCTTATGATGATCAGCACTATGTTTCTTTAACATAATGGCACATAAAGCTGGCGTTAAAGTCAATGCTACTACACCCGATAAGATGATGGAAGTAGCCATTGTGATCGAGAACTGGCGATAAAATACACCCACCGGACCAGACATAAATGCTACCGGAATAAATACCGACGCCATTAAGAAAGTGATGGCGACAATAGCACCTCCAATATCTGTGATGGCTAATTGCGTAGCCTTTAATACCGACAAGCGCTTGTCGGCTTCCATCTTAGCGTGCACGGCTTCTATCACTACAATGGCGTCATCGACGACAATACCAATGGCCAATACCAATGCGAATAGCGTGATGAGGTTCAATGTAATGCCGAAAAACTGCATGAAAATAAAGGAACCTATTAGCGAAACAGGTACGGCAATGGCAGGAATTAGCGTAGAACGCCAATCGCCCAAGAAAATGAAAACCACTAAGCCTACTAAAATAAAGGCTTCAATTAGTGTATGTACTACTTTTTCTATAGAGGCGTCAAGGAACTTAGAAACGTCGTAACTGATTTCGTAATCCATTCCTTTTGGGAAGTTCTCTGCTTTAATTTCCTCTAAGCGTTTCTTTACATTCTCAATTACTTCTTGTGCATTACTGCCGTAAGATTGTTTGAGTACAATGGCTGCAGATGGTTTACCATTGATATGCGAATACAAATCGTACATGGCACTACCAAATTCTACATCTGCAACATCCTTAAGCCTTAATAATTCGCCATTGGCACTTGCTCGTAAAACGATGTTTTTATAATCGTCTTCTTTGGTGAAACGCCCTGGATATTTCAAAACGTATTCAAATGATTCTGAACGTTTACCCGATGCTTCACCTGTTTTACCTGGTGAGGCTTCTAAACTTTGATTATTTAATGCTTCTAAAACTTCTTCCGAAGATATTTTGTAAGCCAACATTTTATCTGGTTTCAACCAAATACGCATCGCATATTCACGGTTACCCAAAATATCGGCAAAGCCTACACCATCTACACGTTTAAGTTCCGGAATTACGTTGATGTCAGCGTAATTGAACAGGAAGTTTTCGTTCATGTGTGGGTCTTTACTGAACACATTCACATACATCAACATGTTGGGTTGTTGGCGACTGATTTTGATACCTTCACGGATCACCAAAGGCGGAAGCTTATTCGTTACAGCGGCTACACGATTTTGTACGTTCAAGGTCGCTTGATCTGGATCGGTACCCAAATTAAATACCAACTGTATCGAACATTCACCATCGTTACCAGCATCAGAAGTCATGTATTTCATCCCTGGAATACCATTTAAGGCTCTTTCTAGAGGAATAACTACGGCTTTAATTAAGAGTTCGTTGTTTGCTCCAGGATATTCGGCCACAATGTTTACCATAGGTGGCGATATATTTGGCAATTGTGTTACGGGCAGGCCAATAAGTGCCAGCACGCCCATAAATACGATGATCAGTGATATCACGATGGATAGCACCGGTCTTTTTATGAATTTACTAAACATAATTTTCTTGAAAAATGACCTACTCTGCTTTTAATTGTAATTGGCTTAACACTTGTTTAGGCTCCATGAATGTGAACTTGATTTTTTCGTCGTCTTTCACTTTTTGCACACCGTCTAATACAATTTTGTCGCCGTGCTGTAAGCCGCTCGTTACGACGTAAATGTCTGGTAGTTCACCACCAATTTTAATTTCTCTAGATTTTACGGTACCATTTTTCTCAATAATGAAGACGTAGTTTTTGTCTTGTAGCTCGTAGGTAGCTTTTTGAGGGATGATTAAGGCATTTTTCAACGGAATAACCATTTGTACTTTTCCTGTTTCTCCATTTCTTAGCAATTGATTTGGATTTGGGAATTTTGCTCTAAAGGCGATGTTGCCCGTTTCTGAATCGAACTCTCCCTCAATGGTTTCTACTTTGCCTTTCCCGTTTAAAGTTTCGCCATTGGCTAAAACTAAGCTAACCGATTGATTATGGCTCGATTTTGCTTGATGGAAGTTCAAATATTCTGGTTCTGAAACATTGAAATAAGCAAACATTTCGCTGTTGTCTGAAAGAGTGGTGAGTAGTTCACCTTCGTCAATTAGACTCCCCAGTTTTTTAGGCAGGCGATCTATGGTACCCGAAAAAGGTGCTCTAATTTCGGTGAATGATAAATGCAGTTTGGCTAAAGAAACACTTGCTTTTGCTTGTGCCAATTTTGCTTTTGCCATAGCCAGTTCATTTTGTGCCACTACATTTTTATCTGCCAATAACTTGGTGTTAGCTACCTCAATTTCGGCAGCATTAACTTCCGCTTCTGCTTTTAGCACTTCTGCCTCGTACATTTTTGGCATAATTTTGAAAAGCAATTGTCCTGCTTTTACCGTTTGGCCTTCGTCTACATAAATGCGTTCTAAAAATCCTTTCTCTTGCGCTCTTAATTCAATGTTACGAACGGAGCGGATTTGAGATACATATTCTTTAGTGAAAGAAGTATCAATGGTTATGGGGCTAGTAGCCGTATAGTTAATCTCTTCTTCTTTTTCTTCGTGTTTTGATGCGCAGCTAGAAAATAGCACGGCGCATACACTTGCGAGCATTATAATATTTTTCATCCGTATATAATTTGTTTTTCATTTGTGATGAAGCTATCAGATTTATTTATCCCACTGTGTGGTTTGATAAATAATGATGGTCTCATCTGTAATAAAATTGTGTTCTGAATATGATGAAGCTATCCCGATAAAATCGGAAAGGTTTCATGGTGAGTTTTTAATTTGTTTCGAAAGAGCATTCAAAATGTCCTTTGTTTTGGGCAAAATGGGTCTCTTTTTTTAAAAATGAATGGGTGAATACAGTACAAAGAATGCGCTGCTTAATAACATGCAGGCAGAATTGTTTCGATAAGTTATCGACTACTGTAGATTAGGGTATCAAATTCTAAAAACTCTCAGTAGGAGATATTTGAAACTTGATGTATAAGAAAGATGCTCGCAATAGGGTAGTGCAAGCTTTTTAAATATTGCAGAATTACCTACTAATAACGCATAACAGAAATAAGCAGCTTGTTTAAGGATGATAATTCCTTTTCTAGAAAGAGTTTCATCCTCATCTTGTAGCTCTTCCACATAATTTACTTCTCTAGAAGAAAAGCTTTTTTGAATATGAACGTTCGCGTTTTTATGAAAAGGTGTATGCTCTTGTTTCGCTTGTGGCGATTCATTAAGATATTCATAACCCTGAGAAATACGTGGAGCTACAGCATGCGCATACTCGTTTCCTTTAAATAAAAGGAAGAATAAGGATAAACAGAATATAATTGCGGCTCTCATTATAGCGTCAAAAGTAAAATAAGGTTTTATATTTTTTTATAGCTGATAAAAATTCTTTGTCTACTTTTTGTAAAAAATGGTTTAGCCACAGATGCACAGATTTTTGGAAAATAATAAGAGAACTTAAAATTTGAATTAAAGAAGCTCCCATTCTTGATGCTGCTTTTTCTATATAAAACTGTAAATGGCTATACATTTTGCGTCATTGCGAGGCACGAAGCAATCTTACAACTGTCGCTAGGCTATGAAATTATTCTTTAAGATTGCTTCGTGCCTCGCAATGACGGGTTGGGATTTCGCTGTGGTTAAAAAAAAATAATCTGTGCATCTGTGGCTAAACCTAAAATAAAAAGTCCCGCAATTGCGGGACCTTACTCTTATTCGAAATATTCTTTCATCTTATCAAAGAAACTCTTGTCGTTTTTACCAGGTTGTGGTTTAAAGTTCGCAGATTCTCTTAGTTTTTCAAGTAACGCTCTTTCTTCGCTATTCAGCGCTTTAGGAGTCCAAATGTTTACATGTATAATTTGATCGCCTCGGTGGTAAGAATTCACCTCTGGAATACCTTTGCCTTTTAAACGAAGTAGTTTTCCACTTTGTGTACCAGGTTCAATTTTAATTTTCGCTTTACCATCAATGGTTGGCACTTCTACGCTTGCACCTAGGGCAGCATCAGGAATGCTTACATGTAAATCGTAAACCACATTGTTGCCTTCTCTTTTAAGTGTTTCGTGTTGCGTTTCTTCAATCAAGATAATCAAATCCCCAGGAACACCTCCATGCGGAGCAGCATTACCTTTTCCTGCCATGCTCAATTGCATGCCTTCGCTCACACCAGCAGGAATATTGATGGTAATGGTTTCTTCACCACGAACAGTTCCTTCGCCATGGCAAGAACCGCATTTTGCAGTAATTTGTTGTCCACTACCATGACAAGTAGGGCAGGTTGCTGTAGTTTGCATCTGTCCTAAAATGGTATTGGTAACTCTACGTACAGAACCTGCACCACCACAAGTGCTACAAGTACTTACCGACGATTTATCTTTTGCACCGGTACCATCACAAGTTTTACAACTTACTTGCTTGTTAACTTTGATTTTTTTCTCGGCACCATTAGCAATTTCTTCTAAAGTTAGCTTAACCTTGATACGTAAGTTAGAGCCTTTAGCTACTCTACGTCCACCTCTCGATTGTCCGCCACCACCAAAAAAGCTATCGAATGGGCTACCGCCACCACCACCAAAAATATCTCCAAACTGACTGAAGATATCTTCCATGTTCATGCCGCCACCGCCATAACCGCCGCCGCCGCCAGCTGCACCACCAACTCCGGCGTGTCCAAACTGATCGTAACGTTGTTTTTTCTCTGGACTGCTTAATACTTCGTAAGCCTCGGCAGCTTCCTTAAACTTATCTTCTGCAGATTTGTCATCAGGATTTTTATCAGGGTGATATTTAATAGCCAGCTTACGGTAAGCTTTCTTAATTTCTTCCGCCGATGAACCTTTGGCAACTCCAAGTACGTCGTAATAATCTCTTTTGCTCATTTTTATTAATGCGATAATTAGTGAATTAGCTAATTAGCTAATCTTCACATCATCAAATTTTATATCTTTTTAGTTTGATAATTAATGAATTAGCTAATTAGCTAACCTTCACATCATCAAATTTTTATATCTTTTTAGTTTGATAATTAATGAATTAGCTAATTTGCTAATCATCACATCATCAAATTATTATGCTCCAACTACCACTTTAGCGAAACGAACTACTTTGTCGTTAAGCGTGTAACCTTTTTCTAACTCATCAATTACTTTTCCTTTTTGCTCTTGAGTAGGCGAAGGAATTTGGGTAATAGCTTCGTGCAAATCTGTATCAAAAGGTGTATTGATGCTCTCGATTTCTTTTAACCCCTTTTGAGTTAAAATGCTCCTCAATTTAGTTTGTACCAATTCAATACCCTCACGAACTGGCGCAACTTCTGTAGATTTTTCAGTTGCCTTAATGGCACGTTCAAAGTCATCTAGTACTGGTAAAAGAGAAACAACAATATCTTTACCCGCAGTTTGCAATAACTCTACACGTTCTTTTTGTGTACGGCGTTTAAAGTTATCAAACTCCGCAAATAGACGTAGGTATTTATCATTCAGCTCTGCTACTTGTTGTTGTAATTTTTCCTCCACAGATAGTTCTACTACAGGTTCATTAGTAGTTTCACCCTCAGCTTGTGCTGTTGTATTTTCAACGTTGTCTTTAAGGTTCTCTGCTTCTGCAGCCGTATTATTTTCAACCACTGGTTCTTCTTCTTTCTTCTTCTTGTTAAACATGTGTACTCGTGTTTTTTTCCCGAAGGGATTTTTCAAGGAGTGCCTAACAAAAGTTTTGCCAATGCAAATAAAACAGTCATGCTGTCAGTTTTACGTCAAGTTCGCCTAACAGAATGACTGTAAATTAAAATTTTGTCAGATTTGGTGGTTTATTAAGAATCGATTTATACTTTATTCAGTAAAATTCTTTACTTCTGATGGCTCATTGATCAATCCAGCTTTTAAACTTTCATATTCTTGTTTTGAAATGATTTTGTTATTCTTCAGCCAAAACAAGTTTTCTAATTGCGTTTCTTTAGCCACATCTTTATCAATCTCAGTATATTTTGTTTTTAGATAAGCCTTTATTTTTTGCTTAAATTTTTTTAAAAATTGGTCTAATGCACTTTTGTTAGATTTGTTGTTGAATAGCTTAATAGGTAGGCCGTTAACAGTTTCGATAAATAAAAAGTTAGTTCTGCCTATAATCGTAACCGCTAAGAAAACTATGAAAAAGAGGAATGAAAAAGGTAACAGACCTTTGTATATTCCATTCGGATTATCATAAACGCCGAGGATTGATTTTAAAACAGCCGTTAAAGAAATAAGGCAAACAAAAAGATTGAATTTATCAGTTTTTGTCTCTCTAGTTATATTGTTGAGAAGAATGTTTTCATATTCAATGAAGTATTGCTTGTTACTAATTACATTTCCAAAAGAATAAAGAATGCCACTTTCTTGATATTCAATTTTTGTTTTGCTGAATAAAAATCTTTGCTCGAAAATGTCCATACATTAGGCTTTTAAGCAATTTGAGCATCCTCATGTATCAATCCATTTTCGCATTTGATGATACGCGAAGGAAAGGTACGTATGATATGATAGTCATGGGTAGCCATTAGCACGGCAGTTCCATTTTGACTGATTTGCTTCAATAAAAGCACAATTTCTTCAGAAGTTTCAGGATCCAAGTTTCCTGTTGGCTCATCTGCTAAAATAATCTCAGGGTTGTTCAACAAAGCCCTAGCAATTACAATACGTTGCTGTTCGCCGCCAGACATTTCATGCGGCATTTTCTTTATTTTTGAACGTAGGCCAACTTTCTCCAGCACATCTTTAATACGTTCGGTAATTAGATTTTTGTCTTTCCAGCCGGTAGCTTTTAAAACAAACTCTAGGTTTTGCTCAATAGTTCTGTCACTTAACAATTGAAAGTCTTGAAAAACGATACCCAATTTTCTTCTCAAATAAGGAACTTCCTTTTCTGAAAGAGATTTAAGGTTAAAATTAGCTACGCTTCCTTCGCCATTGCCGATATGTAAATCACCATAAATGATTTTCAATAAACTACTTTTCCCAGAACCAGTTGCCCCAATTAAAAACACAAACTCGCCTTTGGCGATATTAAGTTTTACATTAGATAGTACCAAGTGTTTCTGCTGAAAAACGTCAACATTGTTTAAGGTAATTACATTCTCTACGCTCATCGTTAAATATCTAATTTAGTCACCTGTCCAAAAGGTAACTCGTTAATCATTTTCATTATTTTTTCCTGTTTATCTCCAAAACCCAGTTTCTCCAAAGATTTATCTGGTCTATCTACCCTAAAATAAGCTAACAAAGTAAACTTCTCGTCTCTTAGTTGTACGTAATCGGGTATTTTGGCAATGCCTTTAACTTTGATGATATACATTCTTTCAAAAGTAAGAAGTTAAAAGTTAAAAGTGAAAATTAAAGTAGTCAGTTTACAGTGATCAGTAACCAGTAATTAGGTCCAAATTAGTTATTATTCGCTTTGACAATAATTTAACTTTCTCTACACCCCAATATAAATGCTAATTGTTTTGTTACTACGAACTAATACCTGACTACTGATCCCTAGTCCCCTAATCCATTCAAAAACTCAATCGTATCCACATTATCTGCATAATCCCACAGTTTAGGCTGCTGACTTTGCCCAAATTGAAGTACCTGTAAATCCTGATCCGGAAGCTTAGCTACTACACATTGAATTTGTTCCTGTTGCTGTTTCAGCTTTTCCATAACCTCTTCAACATTTTCATAAGTTTGGTAATACAATACAGCCAAAGGCGATGACAAACCTTCATCTTCCTTTAAAAGCAAAAAGCCATTGTCGTAATGCTTTTGCTGATTTACTAGATAGATAGATTTATTGTAATCGTAATTGTTGTTGTATTTAAAGTGGTTGATGATGTCTTGAAACTGTTCTAAAGGCTCAAAAAAATTCTTAATCTCGTAGTTTTTAGGAATAAAGATTTTGGAAATACTGCGACACCCCATGCCAAAATAATCCAAGATATCATGACCTAGTTGCGCAATTTCTTCTTCGCTTTCTTCTCCAGTTAATACCGCAACACTATTCCTGTTTTTTCTGATAATGTTAGGCACTTTCCCGAAATAGTATTCGAAATATCTTGAAGTGTTGTTGCTGCCAGTGGCAATTACTGCATCAAAATCCTTTAATTGTTCGGCATAAATGATGTGGTTTTTAAGCTCGGGCAAAAGCTCACACAGGTAGTCTAGCAAAAAAGGAAGTAATTTATTGTCAGATGAAGATAATTTAATTAGGGCAATATTTCCTGTTGCCAAAACACAGATTACATCATGAAAACCCACTAAGGGAATGTTGCCCGCTAAGATTAATCCTACTTTTTTAGTAGTATTTGCAATCTCGATATTTTCGAACCATTCTTCTAAATCGGCCTCGTTGAGCATTTGAGCCAATGCTTTTACTGATCTGTTGACTTCTTCTTCTGTAAACCAAGCGTTTGCATTTCTGGCCGAATGTACAACAGAGTTGAATGCCTCATCTGGCTCGATCAGGTATTTGCCTAGCTGTTTAAAAGCAGAAATTAGCTGTTCTTTACGAATTGAAGACATATTTAGAACTATTATAAATGGATTATGTATTATATTTGCGATGCAAAGTTAAACTTCGCATTTAGAATTAGACGAAAAGATGGCAATTAAAATAACAGACGAATGTATAAACTGTGGGGCATGTGAGCCAGAATGCCCTAATAATGCAATTTATGATGCCGGTACAGCATGGAGATTTTCTGATGGTACTAGTTTAGATGGTATTATTGATTTTGGAGGTAATGAAGTAGATGCAGGAGCGGCTCAAGATGCAGTTTCTGATGAAGTATATTATATCGTTTCGGATAAATGCACCGAATGTAAGGGTTTCCATGATGAGCCTCAATGTGCTGCTGTTTGTCCAGTAGATTGCTGTGTAGACGATGAAGATATCCGTGAAACAGAAGAAGAACTATTAGCTAAGAAAGCTTGGTTGCACCAGGAAAACTAAGTTGAAATTCAAAATTAAAAAATTAAAAGGCAGCGTTCGACTAGAAAACTGCTATAAGTAAAGGAGATGCCATATGGTATCTCCTTTTTTATGTTTAATAAAGTTTATCATTATTGTGATTGATAGGTACGGCCTGTTACGGCTTTTTCTATCGTGTGTACAGATTTCGTCGCTCTCTCTTTAAATCCCCTCCGAAAATTGGAGTAAACTATCCGAAGGGGACACATGGCGCTTAAGCATTTTGCATATCCTTCTCTTTGAGGGGGCAGGGGGAGGAAAATAAAGCACAAACTTCGTGTCTACTTTCTTATTTGAAAAATTAAAGCACACGCGGCACGCGTGAGCTAGCAGGAGCAAACAATGTACGTGTTGTGTTAGCTATGGCAATAAAAAAGGCCAACCTTTTGGGTCGACCTTTTTAAATAGTGTGGTTTAGTTTATTAAAAGCCTACTACAGCATCATAAGTTGCTGATAATTTAACGGTTACATTACCATTTATTTTAGATAATATTTTCGATTTTAAAGAATATGTTATGCTAGAACTAGAAATAATATCTTTCAAATCCACAGAGCTATCCACCGTTAAGTTGATTTTTGACGTTTGAGCACTAGGTGTTCCAGTATAAGTTGCGGTAAAGGTTTTTCCAGCACCTGATACTACAGATTTTATGTCTTGTAATTTCGCAAAACTATCACTGTTATCTGTTTTGCTAACGATCTCTGCAGTTAGAGTTTTTATTTTTAGTGATTTGATGTTGCTTATGCCGAAAGAAGAGTTGTGTTTTTTAATCAATGCATCTAATTCTGAAGAGCTAGTTGCTGATTTTAACTCAACTTCCGTAGCTGGTGAAGCTTCTTTAGAAGTAATCTCTAATGTCACATCAGCTGATGTTAATGTAACGTTTTGATCAGTTGCTTCTGCAAGTTTTTTACAAGAAGATCCTACAACAGCAGAGCCAATAATCAATAGAGCTAATAATTTCTTTTTCATTTGTTAATTCCTTAAAAGAGTATAATTGGTTTTATTTTTTCTAAAGGTAAAAAACTTGTTGCAATAAAATACAATTTATTTTTACTTAGGTGCTTGATAATATAGAAGTTAACTTGCCGAGCTGCTTTTGGTCCTTTTGGTTAAAGTAGAACCCGTACTGGCACCAACTACCAATACAATGGCCATCCATTCGTAGATGGATAAATGTTCTCGTAAAAAAAGCAGACCGCAAACTGCTGCTACTGCTGGTTCTAGGCTCATTAATATACTGAATGTTTTTGCTGGAATATGCTTTAGGGCATTCATCTCTAAGCTGAAGGGAATGGCGCTAGAAAGGAGTGCAATGGCAAAGCCCATACCCAACAGACTTGGTGTAGCGCTAAATAGATTTCCATCAACAAGGGCGAAGGGGAGTACTAGACAGCTTGCCACCAGCATTCCTATGCTTACAGCTTGGCCACTATCCATTAGCTTAGAAGTTTTGCCTCCAACAACAATATAGGCCGCCCAAAATGTGCCCGCAAGTAAGGCCAATAAAATACCAATCCAATCAATGTTGTTATTATTACCCCAAGGGGCAATTAAAATAATGCCGATTGTAGCCATTAAGGCCCATATCAAATCTGTTCCTTTCTTTGAGGTAGAAATAGCTAATAGCAAGGGGCCTATAAATTCTAAAGTAACAGCTAAACCTAGAGGAATGCGAGAAAGTGAAAGATAGAAACTCAAATTCATGGCACCTAAAGAAATGCCATAAAGTGTTACCATTTTCCATTGTGCTGCTGTAATATTCTTTAAATTAGGGCGAAAAGCCAGCATTAGAATTATTGCTGATAAACCAATACGCAAAGCTACGGTTGCCGTTGCACCTAAAAATGGAAACATGCCTTTAGCTATAGCAGCACCTCCCTGTACACTCACTATGGCCAATAATACAGCGGGAACGGGAGGAATATTTTTGATTTTCATCGAAGGCTAAACTTTTTGTAAATCTAGCTTTTTGTACTGGATTTCGTTGAGAAACCTAGTTAGAAGGAGCGTGCGTTATTTGGTTGATGGGGGAAGCGTGGTTTGGATAGGATAGCAGATCGGAGCGATACAGTAATGTATGCTCCGATTTTTTTATTTTGATAACCTGGGTTCAATAATTAAAAAACCTCTCTGCCCGTTGGGCATTTATTAATAATTGTGTTATTTTATTTTGGCATTCATGAACTCGCTTCGTATCGGTTCTCCCCAAAGTGAGGGAATTAGAAATATTGCAATTTTCTCCCCCTTTGGGAGAGATGGCGTAGCCAGAAAGGGTTTTTTAAACCGAAAGCCAAGCCTATATTAGTTTAATGATATTGAGCGTGACTTGTACCGATTTATCTGTCAACTTTCTAAAGTACCGAAAGTTTGTCATCAATTAAGTTACAAAATTATAGCCTAAGCTTTTTAGATAGCTGGGAAAGGTATAGGTTTCCATAAAAAAAAAGCATCCAATTTTGGATGCTTTTTTGAGATTTAAAATATGATTTGTTACCAATAAACGGTATACAATGCCACTATCAGACCGATCACGATGAGTGCGCCCACTGCGAACTTTGAATCTGTCCTGAACATCTTGGCGTCTACTTCCAGTCCGTTCGGTACAACGCCCCGTCTGTTCTCTATCACGCTGATGATGTACATGCCGATCACTGCTAAAAGGAAGACAAAGCCCATCCTGTCTAGGAAAGGGATCTCGTACAGGAGGCTACCATCCTTTTGCAGCACCTGTTTGGAGAAGCCCATCGGGCTCAGAAACTGCAGGTTGGCGAAGTTAGGTAATGCCTTGAAGAGCACCGACAGGCCAAAACCGCCAACGGTGGCGAACAGTGCAGCATTGCTGGTTGTTTTTTTCCAGAAGAAGCCGAGGATGAACATGGCGAATATACCCGGCGATACGAAGCCGGTATACTCCTGTATAAATTCGAAGCCGCCCTTTTTATCGATGCCCAGGAATGGAGCAATCAGTACGGCGATCAGCATGGCCATAACTATCGTGGCTCTGCCCACCCATACTTGTTTCTTTTCGTCGGCCTCTGGGTTTAGCCTCTTTTTATAGATATCTAAGGTGAAAATGGTAGCAATACTGTTTGCCTTACCCGCTAACGAAGCCACCACTGCTGCGGTAAGTGCAGCAAAAGAGAGTCCCTTCAGTCCTGAAGGTAATAGGTTTAACAATACGGGATAAGCCTTGTCCTGCACCAGTTCCCCGTTTACCATCATCTCCTGTTGGAAATAGCCGTTCTGGTAAAGTACATAGGCGGCAATGCCCGGAAGTACTACAATTACCGGCATCAACAGTTTAAGAAATGCTGCAAATAATATTCCTCTGCGGGCAGTTTTTAAGTCGGCACCCAAAGCCCTTTGGGTAATGTACTGGTTACATCCCCAATAGTTCAGGTTAACGATCCACATACCACCGATCAGTACGGTCAGTCCCGGCAGACTGATGTAATGCGCATTGTCGGGTTTGAGTATCATGTGGAAATGGCTGTCGGCCTGTTGGGTAATGTAGTTGAAGCCAGCAATGGCTCCCTCCGAACCGAAATGCTTGGCGACTAGGTCGAGTGCCAGGTAGGTGGTTGCCAGCCCGCCCAGTATCAAGAAGAATACCTGAATCACGTCGGTAAAGCCGATCACCTTCATTCCCCCTAGGGTGATGATGACTGCGAATACGGCTAGAAAAATCATACAGGCCGTTAGGCTGATGCCTGATATACTGCTGATGGCCAATGCGCCCAGAAATAGGATGGAAGTGAGGTTGACTACCACGTAGAGCAGCAGCCAGAACACTGCCATGATCATGGCCACAGTGCCGTTGTACCGCTGGTGAAGAAACTGTGGCATAGTATAGATCTTGTTCTTCAGATATACCGGGATAAAGAATACGGCTACCACGATCAAAGTTGCCGCTGCCATCCATTCGTAGGTGGCAATGGCCAGTCCCATGGTGAAACCGTTGCCACTCATGCCTATGAACTGTTCTGCGGAGATATTGGAAGCGATCAGTGATGCCCCGATTGCCCACCAAGTAAGGGAACCCTCTGCCAGGAAATAGTCTTTGGAGTCTGATACCTTGGATTTTTTCTTGTAATAGATGTAAAAGCCATAGGCCGCAACAATTACAAAGTATACAAAGAACACGATATAGTCCTTTAAATCTAAAACATTAGTATTCATTTTTAATATTTGGTTTGTTGAATTATTCAGTTTGAGAGCTACTAAAATAAGTATAAAATATTAAATGTCATATGTACATTTAATGTTTGTTTTTTTATTTTAAAGGTTACGTTGTTATCGGCTATGAGAGAAAACGTAGACTTTGAAAACAATAGGATCGTGTTTGAATTTCTATTTCATAAAACACAAGTGTCATGTTGAGCCTGTCGAAACATTTTTTAAGAGTAGTCTTCTACAAGCTCAGACTGACAAGTAAAAAATGAACGAAATTAAACAGTTTCTAAGAAGTTAAGGGAGATGACGTAGCTACATACCTTAAATCCCTTTATAGATCCTTCACAAGTTCAGGATGACAGGACGTATAACTAAAGACCTCAGTCAATAAATTACTAATTTATTGACTGAGCCCCATCTCCAGTTTCTACCACATAAGCGTCTAGTTTCCTGTCAAATTCTTCAGCATATAGCTTGCTAAGCTCTTCAATAAGTTGCTCAATGGCTTCATTTTTTACGATATTGATAGTGCAACCACCAAATCCGCCGCCCATCATTCTGGCTCCCAATACATATTCCAAAGCGCTAACTTTTTCCACCAAAAAGTCTAATTCTTTACAGCTAACCTCGTAATTTTTGCTGAGGCCGTGGTGTGTGGTAAACATTAATTTGCCCAATTCTTCTAAATTGCCACTCTTTAATGATTCGGCAGCTTTTCTAACCCTATCAATTTCCTGTACTACAAAAAGGCATTTTTGATAGATGTCTAAGTCTTTTGGCTTTACATACTCATTTAATTGTTCTTCAGTAACGTCTCTTAAATAATTTACCGATGGATGATGTGCTTTTACCCATGCTACACCTTGGGTACATTGTTCTCTTCTTTTGTTGTAAGCAGAGTCTGCCAGAGAATGCTTTACGTTGGTATTCAGTAAGACTAAGCTGTAACCTTCAAGATTTAAAGGAATATACTGGTAGTCCATAGACCTACAATCGAGCATAATGGCTTCATTTTTCTTGCCAAATACAGAAGCAAACTGATCCATGATGCCGCATTTAACACCCGCAAAATGATGCTCTGCACTTTGGGCAATCAGCGCCAGTTCCATTTGTGGTATGGTAAGTCCGTTCATATTGGCTAAAGCATAGGCGGTTGCACATTCTACCGCTGCCGACGAAGAAAGACCAGCTCCCAAAGGCACATCGCCATCTATGTACAGGTTAAAGCCACTGATTTGATAATTTCTTTTCAGCAGTTCGTCCACTACGCCCAAGATATAATTGGCCCAGTTGGTTTCCGTTTTTTTAATGGTCGAAATAGTAGCCATAATTTTCTCTTGGTAACTGGCAGCATAGAGGTGTACTTCTTCATCATTACGAAGAGATACGGCCACGTAAACAGCCTTGTTGATCGCTGCAGGCATAACAAAACCGCCATTATAATCTGTATGTTCGCCCAATATGTTGATGCGGCCCGGAGATTTAAAAATAGTGGGAACTACTCCAAATGTGGAAATGAAGTTGTTTTTTAGCTGTGTGATATCCATTTACTTTTGTGGGTTGCTTTTGTAGTGTTCAGTTGAAAGCTCCTTTAATTTCGAAGCTGCATATTCAGGGGTGATATCTCGTTGCGGATTGGCCAGCATTTCGTAACCAACCATAAACTTTTTAACCGTAGCCGAACGAAGCAAGGGTGGATAAAAATGCATGTGCCAATGCCATTCTGGGTGCTCTCCGTCATTTACTGGTGCTTGGTGCATCCCAGCAGAGTAGGGAAACGAAGTTTGAAATAGATTATCATACTTGATGGTCAAAACTTGGATCGCCTCAGCAAGTAACTGCTTTTCTTCAGTGCTAAAAAGAGAGATATCGGTGAGGTGTTTCTTACTGATGATCATGGTTTCGTATGGCCAAACTGCCCAAAATGGAACCAGTACCACAAAACTTTCGTTCTCAAATACAATGCGCTCGTTTTTTTTCAGTTCCAGTTCTAGGTAATCTTTTAAAAGGCTGCGTTGATGAGCCATGTAATATGCTTTCTGACGATCTGTCTCTTTGATAATTTCTACAGGTAGATCATTTTGAGCCCAAATTTGGCCATGCGGATGTGGATTGCTACAACCCATGATCTCTCCTTTGTTCTCAAAGATTTGGATGTATTTGATCCATTCGGTTTTAGAAAGTGCATTAAATTCAGCTTGCCAAACCTCAACCACACTGCTTATTTCTTTTACCGATAATTCGGGTAAGGTAAGGTTGTGTTTCGGACTAAAGCTAATCACTTTGCAAATTCCCTTCGCACTTTCGGCTATCAGCAAATTAGCTTCATTGGCTATTGCCTCTTCCGTTTCTGCCAGCAATGCAGAAAAATCGTTCTTAAATACAAAGCTTTCTTTGTAATCAGGGTTGGTATCGCCATCTGCTCTGCCATTGGTAGGGCATAGGTAGCATTTTGGGTCGTAGCTAGGACGATTGTCTGCAGGTAGATCCTCCACCTTACCTTGCCAAGGTCGTTTGGTGCGGTGCGGAGAAACGAGTACCCACTCGCCTGTAAGGATGTTTAATCTTCTGTGAGGGTTTGATTCGAAATGAGATGTTTCGTTCATACTATTCATAGCTTTTGGTCTTTGAAGCGCCTAAGCTACATATAAATATATTAAATGTCAATGTGACATTTAATATTATTGTGAAATCTTTCTATACTTATTGTGTATCTGGCCACAGATACACAGATTTTTATTGTTTTTTAAATAAAAATCTGTTTTGTGCTGTTCGAGATTTGTAATCTCGAATTACCTATCTGAGGATTTTTAATCCTTTTAAGATTTAGTATAGGTTTCGGATCGCAGATCCTATCATAGGGCTTCGGAGTTGCAAAACCCAAGAGCATGTAACTGTTTAAATTTCTCTTTCATAGCACACATCCTCCCCCTGCCCCCCTCCGAAGGGGAGGAAAATAACATTTTCCAATATTTGTTTCCACACAATAGTACGTATCAGGACAAGTACTGTAGCTAAATTTCACAAATGAACAACAGGTCTTTCTATAATTTTGAACATATTTGCTTGATGAATAAAAATCATCGATAAATAAATGATCGAATATTCAAGCCAACCCCATTATTTAGTTGCCGTAGATTGTATCGTTTTTGGTTTTGATGGTACACAATTGAAATTGCTATTGGTACGAAGGGGCCTAGAGCCAGAAATTAACCAATGGAGCTTAATTGGTGGTTTTGTTGGTGCTGGAGAAAGCCCAGATCAAGCGGCGATACGTGTACTCAAAAAGAATACTGGGCTGGAAGGGATCTACCTAGAACAGTTCCAGGTTTATGGAGAACCAGAGCGAGACCCGATAGAACGCACACTTTCTGTAGCCTATTTTGCACTTATCGACATCAATAAATACCAAACGCAGCTCAATAGTGATTTTTATGCCGAGTGGTTTCCTATAAATGACAAGCCGAAGCTAATTTTTGATCATGATACCATGGTAACTGATGCAAGAAAGAAGCTGAGATACAAAGCTGCGTTACACCCTATATTGTTCGAATTGCTGCCTAAGAAATTTACTTTGCCTCAGTTGCAGATACTTTTTGAGGAAGTAAATGATAGTAAGATCGATACGAGGAATTTCACTAGAAAAATTAACTCAACAGGTCTTTTGGTGAGGTTGGAAGAAAAGGATAGGTCGGGTTCAAAGAAGGGAGCTTATTATTTTAAACTGGATGGGAAAAAATACCGTTCTAATTTTCAGCAAATTCTTCAACTTATTCCGGGGTAGGGGTTAGGGATCAGGGATTAGGAGTCAGGAGTTAGGGATCAGGTATTAGGAGTAAGGGGAGACTAAAAGGTGCAAAGTTAAACTTCGCAAGTCTGAATCGGGTTATACACCCTGTCATCCTGAACTTGTGAAGGATCTGTCGTTGGTTTATTGGTCATTGTGTTTATTTAAATTTAGGTATTAGGAGTCAGGGGTTAGGGATCAGGTATTAGGAGTAAGGGGAGACTAAAAGGTGCAAAGTTAAACTTCGTAAGTCTGAATCGGGTTATACGCTCTGTCATCTTAGTTTGTCCCGACGATTTCCTATCGTGTGGATACAAAAACTTCGTAAGTCTGAAGGGGATTATACGCCCTGTCATCCTGAACTTGTGAAGGATCTATCATTGGTCATTGTGTTTATTTAAATGTAGGGATTAGGGGTCAGGAATTAGGGGTTAGGGATCAGTAGTTAGGAGTAAGGGGGAGCGGAGAGATCTTTGGATGTTACTGAGACACTTAAAAGATTTAACTTCTTTGATTTTCGATTATCTGTTACGAGATGACTGCAAGGGCTAATGACGAAACAAGGCTGCCCCAATCTGAGGCAGCCTTGTTAAATTGTGGTTGTGATTCAAAAACCAATTAACGCATCTTTGGTAATGAACTTACCAACTGTGAAAATGGAAACTCAAAGGGCACCGATGGTGCTTCAGCTAAACCTACATAGTATTGCGTTGCTAATGAGCTTGTTGTGCGGGTAACTTTATATTGTACCGTACCGCCAGTTTTAGCATAGTTACCTGGAATCCTTTCTAATGTCATTCCACCAAGTCTGATGGTAACGGCTGCATAATTTGCACCAGTACCTTTGCTATACTTGATGTTTAAAGTATAAACATTAGCAGGATTTAGCACGGCTAATTGGGTAAGATTATGGGTCGTATAAATTATTGGAGGACCTGCAATGGCCTTTACTGGTACATTAAATGAAAGACCTCCGTATTTAACAGCGAAATTAGCTGTTCCTGCGCCAGAAGCCGCACCGTTAACTTTAAAGTTTAGGTATTTAGCACTACTTAAAATGCTGAATTGAGCGGTAGATAGGGTTAGACCTTTGACACCGGTAGAGACTACCGAATAAGCTGGCATGAAACCGCCTATTACGTCGCTGATTCCGCAGGTAAGCGTTCTCTCATCGTCTATACCTACTATGAAAGCAGCTGGGTTGCCTATGCTCGTAATCTTGCCGATTTTTCCGGGACCAAAGTTAATGCTGTATTTGGTAAGTTTTCCACCAAACATGAAAATAAAGTCGGCGATACCTGTTTTGCCGTTTGTTGATCCCTGAACCTGAAAGATTAAATAGCTATTGCCAGTAACCACCTTTCCGGGTGCTAAAAAGAGCTTTAAGCCAGTTAATCCGGTAGAATTAACAAACATCGCAGCATATTGTCCTCCGTTTCCACCTTGATAGGGAAAGGTCAATGTGGCATCACTTGGACGATAAATGGCAACATTGGGTAGCATAGCCGTTACTGACGCAGTGCCGATGCTGGAAGCCACCTGTAGGGACGTTTCTACGCCCAAGGATCTGAAACTGTCGTTGGTTTCTGCTGTTGTTTCTGGTGCCACTGCTTCTGGTGCGGTTGTATCCTTTTTACAGGCGCCCAACACGGACAATAACGCGATTGACAATAAAAGCGCATAATTTTTTTTCATAGTAATTGTTTTTTTAAT
Source organism: Flavobacteriaceae bacterium PS02338 (assembly GCA_029959615.1). Classification (GTDB taxonomy): domain Bacteria; phylum Bacteroidota; class Bacteroidia; order Sphingobacteriales; family Sphingobacteriaceae; genus Pedobacter. The sequence continues at coordinate 326,077 of JASCOD010000006.1, forward strand.
GATTAATAAATGATTTAATTGAAATGACTGTTATAAACTATGATGCCAAAGTTTGAAACGTTGCTGTAGGTACCTTCCAAGTAGCTCGAAGGAAAAAGATGCGTATCGTTATTATATCCTGTATTATTTTGGTTACATCGTTTTAGGAATAATTTAGGGATCAGGAGTCAGGGGTTAGGTATTAGGGGTCAGGAGTTAGGTGTAAGGGGTTAGTGGAGAGAATGGTGTAAAGTTAAACTTCGTAAGTCTGAATCGGGTTATACGCCCTGTCATCCTGAATGTAGGTATTAGGAGTCAGGGATCAGGGGTTAGGGATCAGGGATTAGGAGTCAGGGGTTAGTGGCTAGTAGAGACTTACGAAGTTTTTGAAAGGTGCAAAGTTAAACTTGGTAGGTCTGAATCGGATTATACGCCCTGTCATCCTGAACTTGTGAAGGATCTATCATTGGTTTATTTAAATGTAGGGATCAGGGATCAGGGGTCAGGAGTCAGGAGTAAGGCAGGAGTGGAGAGATCTTTGGATATTACTAGGCCGCTTTAAAAGATTTAGCTTCTTTGATTTTCAATTTGCTTCGTAGCGCTTCGGTTCTACGCTACCGATTTAATTGGTATAGGTTACAGTTGAGATGACGGCGAGGCGCTAATGACAAAAAAAGGCTGCCTCAGATTTGGGGCAGCCTTTTTAAACTTAGGATTGGTGATTTAGCAATCAATCACTGTGTACCATTGGTTTAGCTTAAGCATTGCTAATTAAATGGCAAGCTTAGAAAATTCGAATGCAAAGGTTACTGTTGGCGCTTCAACTAGACCTTTGTAGTATTGTGTTGCCAAAGAACTTACTGTACGGGTAACTTTGTATTGTACGTTACCGCCATTTTTTGCATAAGTACCTGGAACTCTTTCTAAAGTTAAACCACCACTTTTGATGGTAACCGCACCATAACTAGCACCAGTACCTTTGCTATACTTAACGTTTAAGGTATAGAAGTTCTGTGCGTTAAGTACAGCTACCCTTGCCACGGTATAAGTGGTATACACTACCGGAGGACCTGCAACAACTGTTACTGGTACTTTGAAGCTAAGACCGCCATAGTTCACCGCAAAATTGGCTGTTCCAGCGCCAGACGGAGTACCAGAAACCTTGAAATTAAGGTATACAGCACTGCTTTGGATATTGAATTCGCCCGTAGATAAGGTTAAACCTGCTACACCTGTAGAAGCTACTGAGTAAGCTGGCATATAACCACCTGTTACACCGCTGATATTGCAAGTAACGGTTCTTTCATCTGTGATACCTGGGGTCATCGCAACTGGCTTGCTGATACTCACAATTTTACCAATTTTTCCGCCACCAAAGTTGATGCTATATTTTGTAGTCACTCCACCAAATGTAAAGACAAAGTCAGCGATGCCTTTTCTACCACCTGTAGATCCCTGCACCTGGAAAACTAAAAATCTATTACCCACTACTACATTTCCAGCTGGTAAAAAAAGGGTTAATCCAGTTAATCCAGTAGAAGGAACCCATAAGTTTCCATAACTTCCACCATTTCCGCCCTTATAAGGATAAGTAAGCGTAGCATCATTTGGACGATAAACGGCCACATTTGGTAACATAGAAGTTACCCTCGCAGAACCTGTACTGGCCACCACTTGCAAAGAAGTTTCTACGCCAAGTGATCTGAAACTGTCGTTTGTTTCTGATACTTCCGTTTCTGGTGCTACCACTTCTGGTGCAGTTGCATCTTTTTTACAGGCGCCTAACACTGACAATAATGAGATTGCCAATACCAATGAATAATTTTTTTTCATAGTAATTGTTGTTTTTTTTTGATTTGTTAATAAATGATTTAATTGAAATCACTATTATAAACTATGATGCCAAAACTTGAAATGTTGATTTAAATGCAGTATGGGCGTTTTTTGAAGGAAAAAAGCGTATCATTATTATACTGTGTATTATTTTGGTTACACCGTTTTAGGAATAATTTAGGGATTAGGAGTCAGGTATCAGGGATTAGGTATCAGGTGTTAGGGGCCAGGGGTTAGTGGCGAAGTTAAACTTCGTAAGTCTGAAGGGGATTATACGCCCTGTCATCCTGAACTTGTGAAGGATCTGTCGTTGGTTTATTTAACTTCTTGTATTTTGGGTAGGGATTAGGAGTTAGGAGTCAGGTATCAGGGATCAGGAGCTAGGGGTTAGTGGAGACTTACGAAATTTTTACAAGGTGCAAAGTTAAACTTCGTAAGTCTGCAGGGGATTATACGCCCTGTCATCCTAGCTTGTCACGATAATTTCGGGAAAAGAAGCGTTCGAGTGAAGCAATCTTTTAAGTATCAAATCTTCCGAACAGCTGTGGTTATAACAATAATCAGATAGGAAATTACTTAGCTAGCCGTTCATAACCGTCATCCCGAACTTGTTTCGGGATCGTAATGCGTTAGTAGATCAATTAAAGTGATTGGTGACAATACCTAAAAGAGAGTGGTTAGGAGTCAGGGATCAGGTATCAAGGATCAGGTGTTAGGGGTCAGGGGTTAGTTATCAGGAGTTAGGGATTAGGTGCTAGTGGCAAAGTTAAACTTCGTAAGTCTGCAGGGAATTATATGCCCTGTCATCCTGAACTTGTGAAGGATCTGTCGTTGGTTTATTTAACTTCTTGTTAGGGATCAGGAGTTAGGTATCAGGGATTAGGTGTTAATGCGAGTTTTTTTTGGTCTCAAATTTTATGGTGTAATCTTCGGCCCTTATCGCTATTGGAAAGAAAAGAGATTATATAAATGTTCGCTAAATGTAGTTTTGTTCGGATTATGCGTTAATTGTTCATGTACCATTCATGTGTGATTCATGTGCCGTTCATGTACCATTCATGTGTCGTTGTTGTGTGTTTCTTGTGTGTAGGCAGTGTGTAGGTGGCGTGTAGGTGGTGTTGGTAGGAATTAGGAGTCAGGGATCAGGGGTTAGGGGTCAGGGATTAGGTGTTAGTAGTAAGTCTGAAGGGGATTGTACGTTTTGTTCCCGAAGATTTCGTTAAGCTTGCGACTTGTTCCGATTATTCGGGAAGGATCTGTTATTGGTTCATTTCGCTTTTTTTGGATGTTGTCATCCATAGTCGTTCGGAAGGTCTAAATATCGGTTTACCAAGATAGATTGCCACGTCGTTACTCTCTCCGATAAATCGGAGTAAACTCTCGCAATGACGAAAAATAGATACGTCATTGCGAACTGAAGCGTAGGGATGATTGGCAAGAGTGAAGCAATCTTTCAGGTGTTAGGGATCAGGGGTTAGGAGTCAGGTATCAGGGGTTAGTGGCTAAGTTAAACTTCGTAAGTCTGAAGGGGATTGTACGTTTTGTTCCCGAAGATTTCGTTAAGCTTTTGATTTGTTCCGATTATTCGGGAAGGATCTTTCGTTGGTTCATTGGATTAGCTTCTTGTATTCCGCTCGGGATGAGAGGAAGGGCGAAGGGTGCTGGGTGGACGATTGGGAAAACCTTATAGGTTTTCGGGAATAAGGAGAAAAACCTATGAGGTTTGTGCAAAAGTAGGAATTAGGATATGTCCTCTCGATACCATACACCTACCGTTCAATAATTAGAAGGCTATCTCAAAATGATACGCATTTTTGGAGTATGATTTAATTTAATTTGCTGTTTTTTAGCGTGTTGTGTTGTTTGGTTCGACATTTGTATATAGATGTTTAAAGGCTAATGCCAATGTTTGGGCAACTGTCAACAGCTTGGTTGGATGGCTAGCTGTTGACACCTTTTTATCCGTCTCCCATCCATCTCTATTTTTCCTCGATATTTCTAATGTCGAACTTCCTATCGTGGAATTTCTACTTATTCGTCAGTTGAAACATCGCCACAGATGCACAGATTACAAAAAAGATTTTTAGATGTTTGGCAATCTGTGCATCCCAAAATCGGTACAGGTACTGCGGCTTTTATAGTCGAATTCCTTTGTGGTTGAAACTATGCGCTTTCGGTTTCTATTAATTCCAAACATTGCCACAGCTGCACAGATTACAAAAAAGATTTTTAGATGTTTCGTCATCTTTTGCTTTTATCAACGAATTTCATTCGTAGTTTAAACCTATGCTCTTCCCATCTACGTTGCTTCTGCTTCGTATCTGCTTCGGGACTGCTTCGATTTTTGTTCGGCAAAATGTCGATTTTAGGGAAGCTGAGTCGATGGCTATTGCATGCTTACCCTAACCATTCCCGAACTAGTCATGGACTATTCACGAAGCTGACCTACAGCAAAGTCGCTATAAGGTCGCTATAAGGTCACTATAACGTCGCTATAAGGTTAAGAAATAAATGGGGTTTTTAGCCTAGTGTCGGTACTGAAAGGGCTATGGATTGTTGTTCATTTAAAATTAATCAAATTCTGGCAAATTGCGCTTGGTTTTGAAAAAAATTGTACGTTTTCGGGATTGAGGTAAATGGCAGAGGAAGGGAAACCCTCTCTGGCTACGCCATCTCTCCCTAAAAGGGAGAGAAAGGGGGTAGGGGTAGGAATAGAAAGTTATATGTTGTTAAAAACACCCCGGTTTTCCGCCAGTTTCTGATCAATCGGAGTAAACGCTAGAAAGGGCATGTACTTAAGAGTTAGCCGTAAAATCTGGTTTATTCAGGAATCAATGTCAATAGATGGGCTATCTCTTTGTCTGTAATATTAGACTGCTCAGACTTATCAAAGATAGTAAGCAAAATTACGGTTGTATTTTGAATATATAGGTGTGTAATTACTCTAGCACCACCACGCTTACCTTTCCCTTTGCTAGCTATAGATAATCTTATTTTGTAAGAATTATTTCCTAATGAAGTACCTTGTTCGGGATTAATCTTTAGTGAATTGATTAACTCGCCTAATTCCAGCCTAAGTGAAGGGTATTTTTTTAAGAGGCGTTTGGCCTGCTTATCAAAAGTCTGTATCGTGATTACATTATAGCTCATTAAGCAATTCTTCTGCTGGCCTGCCTTTGATTTTTCCTGCTTTGATTTGCTTAACTTCCTCGATAGCTTCCTTTAATTCATTTAAAAATATAGCATCGTTTTCGGTAAGTGGTTTTGCCTTAACGTAAGAAAAATCTTTCAATAATTCAAGAAAGAAAGCTGCTCGACTATCCTTAATGTCCAATAATACTTTCATGGTTAATAGATTTTGCCATAAAATTACGAATAATGTTCATATTCTCTGTAGCTTCTAAGAAACTGTTTAAATTGATAGCTTAAATTAACACATTGGCGGAAGCTCTCTAAAAGAGGGGAATAGTGAAGTGAACGGTGGAAGGGAATGAGGGAACCCTCTCTGGCTACGCCATCTCTCCCTGAGAGGGAGAGAAAGGTAAAGTTGTATAAGCATTTTGCATATCCCCCTCTTTGAGGGGGCAGGGGTAGGAATAGACAACTATATATGAACACGCTGTCATCCAGAGCGCAGCGAAGGATCTAATTGAACTTGTAAAATAGATTTACTGCGTAGCTGCTTCGCGGTCCTCGTACCAAGCACTGGGGCTAGGAATGACAAAGCGCTTATAGAAAACCTCATAGGTTGAATAGGCATATAGCAAGTAAAACCTATAAGGTTTGTGCAAAGGGGGCAAGGAATAACAGCAAAAAGCGCTACTCCTAAAGCGTTTCATAATAAGAAAGGCGTTTCAAAATGATACGCGTTTAAAAAACGACAAAGGGGTTTATTTACTCCTAGGAGTGCTTTTCGGGCTTTGGCATTAATTTTCTTAGGCGTGGTTGAATTTAAAAAATTTAGCATGGCAAAACGCGTACTATTTCTCTTTTCATTATTTCTATTGCTCTTCATTTCCGTAACATACGGGCAGATTACCACCATTACCCAAAGCTCCTATAGGCCAACCAGCCTCTCCGTGGGTGGGGCCAGTGGTACTTTTAAGGTAAATATTATCAATACTGGGGCTACGGCCGTTTCGGGCTATAAGCTCAAGGTAGCTTTATCCGCAGGGGCACAGTACGTGGCCGGAACAGTGGTAAAAGGTGCCGGAAGTACGGCTTCGATTACGACGAATCCTACGGAGAGTAGTATTACGGATTTGCAAAATCCCGTTTTTGCCTTGCCTGTAATTCCCAGCAATGCGAATATTTTTGTAGAAGTGAACATTGCGCTAGGCTGTGCTTATGACAATGCCACGGCCAGCTATTCCTATAGTGTAGTCACTGCAGCTGATGCGGCACCCTCGGGTAACCCTACAGCCAGCCATGCCGGGCTCACCACGGTGATTACCCCTACGTTGTCCGTTAAATCGGTAGCGATGGCCGCAGGTTCCAACAGTGCTACTTTTTTAAATGCCACCGAGCAAAGGCTCATCATCATCCGTAACTCGGGCAGTATAAATGTGAGTTTACCCATGCTGCGTTCGGTGATCCCTACGGAACAAACCGTAGTGAGTTATACCAATGTGGCTGCCACTAAAACACTCACACCAAGCAGCAGTACCTTATTGGGCTTTAGCACCAATACCTTAACCATCCCTACGGCAGATATAGCTGCTTATATCAGTACGGGTAATAGCGATAATATTTTCCAACCCGGTGAAGAAATCACTTTGGTAGAAAGTACGAAACTGACTACCTGTGTTTCTTCCACTTTATTGAGTACCTATACCGCTGCGGTAGATTTAGGTGCTACAGGTTCTTTTTGTTCTCCATCCGCTGCGGTAACGAATTTAATGAGCCAGCAAGCAAGTTTGGCAGTGTTATCTGGCAGTTTCATTCAGAATATTCGTGGAGGCTGGGTAGGTGAGGGAGAAATTTCCTGTACCTTTTCCAATACGGGATCTGATGGTAGTCGGCCAAATTCGGCTGCGGCCTTCAGTGCTCGGTTTTCTGCATCTTTAATAAATATTACCTCAGCAAGCGTAAACGGGGTAACTATCCCTGTTGTGGGAGGCGTAATTCGTATAGACCAATTAAATACGGATCCTGGCATTGCAGGTTTGAAAGACTTGGATGGCGATGGTTTTTATGATGACATGCCTGGCGGGACCTCTTTTAATGTCATTGTCAAATATAAAGTGCCCAATTTTGCTTTCGCAACAAGTTTTAGTTTAACAACCAATACCGCTTGTGGTACCGCAGTGAATACAAATACAGGAGCAGCCACTGTTTACAGCATCAGTGGGATTGGTCTTAGCTCTGCATTTCCCGTTTCCCAGTTGGTGGTGGGCACCAGTACCACTTTGGCGGTATATCCAAGTATCGGAACATTTGGCGGGGGACCTATAACTTTTTATTATACGATTAGCCTACCCGATGGCGTGGAGTACGATCCAAGTTACTTGAGTGGTGCTGTTAGTGTAAATGGAGCAACTATTCCTGTTGCTCATTATAGCGTTTCAGCTGATCGTAAAAGTATTCAGATTGGCGCACCAAACGGTGCTAGCTATCCTGCCCGTTTTGCTGTAATTATTCCGGTAAAGGTAGTGGCGCAAGTTACACCAAGTGATTTGAGTGATGATTTGGTGACGGTGAGACAACGAGCACGTTTTACTCAGGATATTGGTTATAGCACTGCTGATGATGCCCGTTTGGATGCCGATGGTTATTTTTCAATGTCGTCTTTGAGTTATAAAATGAACTATGCCGTTGCCGACCCCGTGCTACAGTGTGCCAATACGGTGGTTACCACTAGTTTTGATGCACAACGGACGAGTTTAACCTACAGTGACCAAAATCAAACGATTATGGCTTCTGCCAGTAATGCGTCTCTAAACCGATATGCGGCTTTTAGCCGACAAAAAGTAACCCAAGTGGTAGAGGGTACGGTAAATGGCAACTTAGCCGGTAATGTTTGGACCATTATCACTTATAATGCCATCAATGCCAATCCTAATTTTAAAATTTTAGGTGGTAGGGTATTGGTAAATGGCGTGGCAAAAGTAAGCCTAGGTGACGCTTCGGCTTTTGATGCGGATGAATACTCGGCTACCAATCTTTATCATACCATTAAACTAAATTTGAGTTCTTTAAGTGGTATGCCTGCTTTACAAAATGGTGATGCCATTCGTTTAGAGGTATTTACACAGGTAGGTTATGGCTCGGGAAGTGCTATCACACAGAATGAACCTGCCTATGCCACCTCTTTTTCGGAATTTAGCGGTGCTCTATATACGGTTGACAATGGCGTAAAGAATCAATGTAATCGTAGAGTAGTTGACTTTACGCTAGGTGCAAATGCATTGGCACCTGCGCGCTATAGTACTGGTACTGCAGCTTATGGTAGTCAGACTTTTACTACAAGAAATATTGTCAAAGGAAGCGGTGAAACCACAGGGTCGATGCCAACAAGTAGCCAGTTTCCTGGAGAGGCAATGATTTTATGGCGAGGCTCTGCATTTACCAGTGTATTTGCTGGAATGTGGGCCAAAACGCCTGGGGCAACCTATACGGTTGGTTATACAGATTGGGCTACGGGTATAACTAATTATGTCAATGTCCCCGATCCAGAGATTACCTATGGGCCTACGGCTACCTATCTTTATTATGATGTGGCCAATTGGCCTGCCGAACTCCAGAACAATGGCTTTACGACCTCGAACTTTATCAGTTTACCCTCTAATTTAACCAGTGTAGTCAGTAAAAACGAAACGATAGTACAAACTACTCGGGTGAATTATAGCAATTATACTCAGGCAGAGCAACAGTACCGTGTGGCAGGAATTTCTGGTTCTGTAACAACAAATGCTTCGCCGGCCATGTATTATGCTTTTGCACCAGTGATTAATTTGCTCACACAAAATGTAGATGGTTACGCCGGTAAAGCAGCGTTAAAACTAAGGGTAACCAATAATACCAGTTTCAACCAGCCCATTAATAACATGTGGGTAGCTGTTGATGTGCCAGCAGGGATGACGGTGAATAGTGTAACAGATGTTACTAATTCGGCTTCACCGATTAACTATACTACGGCCAATGGTGGCCTGTTGATGTATGAAACAGGTAAATACTGGATCAAGGCAGGTGATGTCAATTACAGTACGCCTGTTAAAACTTATCGCGATTTTACGGTGAATGTAAGTTACAATAGTTGCGATGTGAGTACGGTGAAGGTGTATGGCGCAGCCAGTGCCTATGGTTATCCCGATAATCCGGCAGTGGGCTTTGCCACTTTAGGTGTAACTTTAGCTTATTTCAAAGCTGCTATTGTCAATGCGGTAGAGTCTAATTTTACCATTACGCCCAAGGCAACGAGTTTAGACTTGACTACGGATGTAACCACGGCCAATAATCGTTTCTGTACGGGAGGAGCAGGGGTTACGCCTCATGCTTCCTTTACCATTACCAATAATACCACGGTTGCGGCAGAGGGAATTTATGTGACTAGCGAGCTGCCTGTAGGTTTCAATGTGGTCTCTGGTACTTCAAAAATTACCTATTTTGATTATGTCACCAATGCAGAGAAAACAATCAATATCGCTAATCCGGTTTTAATTTCCGGAAATAACTATAAATGGGATATTGCGAAAGATCCTAATGTGATTAGCGCTGGGGTAAGTACGATTGCTGCTGATGGAATCAAGAGTAAATATTATCGCCTTAGTTTTGACGGGGCTACGGCTTGCGGTTATGTATCGGGCTCGCGTTTATCACCCAAAGCATATACTTTTGGGGGCTGCGGTGCTACTTTGGGTGCTTACAGCATTTCTGATCCGATGTATTTGGCTGGTGCTGGTGCTGGTGCGGCACAGGCGGTAGTGATTCAGGTCACCGATTTAAATATCAAAGACCAAACGGGTAGTACCACCTTATTTAAAGGGCGGATCGTGAATAGTGATGCTGCACCAACGGGTACGGGTGGTAGTATGCAAATTCTTTTTAATGAAGGAATCAATATCAGTGGTTTGGTGACCTATAGCATTAACGGCGGCTCTTCGAGCACCGTAGCTGCCACCAATACTACGGCGAGTGGGCAACGCAAACTGGTTTTTCCTATTCCAGCGGGTATTCCATCCAATGGTTACATGGATTTCAGTTTGAACCTGGGCGTGAGTAATTCTGGAGTGGTCAACTGTCAGGATTATGAATTAGGCGTCCGTTCGGTAAGCACGATCGTTTTACTTTGCGATGGCGTGGCTTGCGCTACGGATATCATCAATGCCCAAGAAACCCGTAACTTGACGGTTCAAAAAGCCAATATTGGTTTTACGGGAATTAGTGGTACGAGTGTTTTTAAAAATGCCACGACAGAAACTGCCACCATCAAATATAAAATCATTAACAATACCACTGCGGCAGTAGGTATTTTAGGCCCAACTAGTTATGTGGTGGATTTCTTTGATGATGCCAATGCGAATGGTACTTACGATAGTGGAGAAACGATTGTCAAGACAGAAAATGTAAGTACAGCAGCTAACCTGGCCGTTGGGGCATCGAGTGCCGAATTGACGAGTACTTTTGATGTGCCAGTGAGCAGTGTGTGTAACTTGAAAATGACCTTGCGTTTTGGTCAAAATCCAAGGATCTGTAGTGATGTGGTGAATACGGTGAGTGTGTCTTATGTGGGCTCTGCTGCTACTTTTAATACTTGTAATACTGTTGCTCTTGGTCAAACAGCATTGACTGGGGTGACTTACCAATGGGTAGGTCCAGTACAGTATTTATCGTCGAGTACGGTTGCCGACCCAACCTTTAATTTTTCAGGTTCATTGGCTACGACGACGACTTTTACCTACAATTTATTGACTACCCGACCGAATGGTTGCGTAAGCTCTACCACGGTAGCGGTTACGGTGCCAGGACTCTCTAAACCTGCACTTTCCATTGCACAACCTGGTTGTGGTGAAACTACGGGCAGCATTACGGTGACTGCACCAGTTGGGGCTGGCTTTACTTATTCTTTAGATGGGGGCGCTTATACTACGGCAGTTACTTATAGCAACTTGTCGATAGGTTCGCATAGCATTTCTGCGCAAAATGCCAGTGGTTGTACCTCAACCGCAACAGTATTTACCATCAACAGTGGTACGGTTGTTCCGGTGGCTACCTTTAGCTATCCACAAAGTACTTACTGTGCTACGGGCGAGACACCAGCGCCAACGGTTAGTGCTACTGCTGGTGCGCCAATTACAGGAACTTTGTTCTCTGGGCCAATCGGTTTAAGGTTCAAGGATTCGGGTTCCAATATCAATTCTACCACGGGTGTGATTGACCTGGCCAATTCTTCGCCGGGTGTATATACGGTGGCTTTGGCTTATAACAATGCCAGCTGTTCGGGTGCATCTGCGGCTACCTTTACGGTAACCATCAAAGGGATGCCAACGGCTACCATCAGCTACGCTGGTAATCCATTCTGTGGTACGGGCAATGCCACACCTACCATTACCAATACCACGCCTGCAGCCTACGGTGCAAATACCGCAGGTACCTTTGGCAGTACTACAGGTTTAGTGATTAACGCTAGTACAGGGGTGATTGACTTGGCAGCCAGTACAGCAGGTACTTACACGGTTACCTATACCTTTGGTAATGCGAATGGGTGTACCAATACGGCTACTACGGTAGTGGGGATTGGTGCGGCTACCTTTGGCTTAACGAGTGCGGCAGGTACCAATGCACAGACATTATGTGTAAATAGTGCCATTACCGATATTGTCTATGAAATTAAACAAGCTACTGGCGCTACCGTAACAGGTTTGCCAACAGGCTTAACTTATAACTATGCGAGTACCAGCGCTTCCACGGGTACAGTGACCATTAGTGGTACACCTAGCGTTTCCGGTGTTTTCACTTATACCGTTACTTCATCGGGCGGTTGTGCGCCAGCCACGGTAACGGGCACGGTAACGTCTAATGCGGTAGATGCGGGTATCATTGGTACCGATCAAACCGTTTGTAACAACAGTGCGCCAGCCTTAACGTCGCTTACCGCGGCTACAGGTGTGGGTACCATTAGTTACACTTGGCAACGCTCCACCACGAGTGCTTTGGCAGGTTTTAGTACCATTCCTGGTGCAACTTTGGCTGACTTAAATCCTGGATCGATTACGGCAAGCACTTGGTATGTACGTATCGCTACCTCTACGATCAACGGACAAAGCTGTACGGCTACGAGTGCGGCGATCAAAGCCACCGTACAGGCCTTGCCACCAACGGCAGGGGCTATTGGTGCGGCACAAACTATTTGTACAGGGGCTACGCCTAATGCTTTTACCAGTACCACAGCAGGTACGGTAGCGGCAGGAAGTACCTTGAGTTACCAATGGCAAAGCTCTACTACCAGTGCATCGGCAGGCTTCGCTGATATCAGCGGCGCTACGAGTGCTACCTATGCATCGGGTGCTTTAACCCAAACCACTTGGTTCCGCCGTTATACGGTAGGTACCTTGAACGGAACGGCTTGTCGATCTGCGGCAGCTACCACTGCCATTGCGGTGACGATCAATGCAGATGCAGCTTTAACGTTAAGCAGTGCGGCGGCTACCAATGCACAAACAAAGTGCGTCAATACCGCCATTACCAATATTACCTATACGGTTTCTGGAACGGGTAGTGCGCCGACCATCAGTGGTTTACCTACGGGAGTTACGGCGGCCTATAATACAGGAACCAAAATCTACACCATTAGCGGTACGCCAACAGTGTCAGGTACCTTTGCTTATACGGTGACTTCAACCAGTAGTACAGGTTGTGCTACGGCCACGGCTACCGGTACGATCACGGTATCTCCAGCAGCAACCATTACTTTATCGAGTACTACGGGTACCGATGCACAAAGTGTTTGCGTAAACAATGCCATTACTTCGGTGGTGTATTCTATCGGAGGTACTGGAACAGGAGCGACAGTATCAGGCTTGCCTGCAGGGGTAACTTATGCCTACAGCAGCGGATCGTTAACCATTTCGGGTACACCTACGGCAATCGCCAACGCTACTTATACCATTACGGCTACGGGTACTTGTGCTTCGGCAACGAAAACAGGAACGCTGAGCGTTACTTCTGCGCCTACGGCTACTTTATCTTCTGCCGCAGGTACGGATGCGCAAAGTGTGAATATCAATACGGCCTTAACCAATATTGTGTATACCACCGGCGGAACCATTACTTCGGCAACGGTGAGCGGATTGCCTACGGGCGTGACGGGTACCTTTAACAGTGGAACAAATAGTTTCACCATTAGCGGAACACCTACGGTAGCGGGTAGTTTCCCTTATACCATTACGGCGGTAGGGAATTGCCAAGTGACTAAAACGGGAACGATTACCGTTAACGGAAATGCTTCGTTGACACTTTCTTCGGCTGCCGGAACAAATAACCAAACTTTGTGTATCAACACAGCGATCACGAATATTACTTATAGTTCAATCAATATTACTGCGGTATCGGCCACTGGATTACCTACAGGGGTAACTGGTAGTTTCAATACTTCAACCAATGTTTATACCATCACGGGTACACCAAGCGTAAGCGGTACCTTTAATTATACTTTAACTGGTACAGGACCAGGCAACAGTACTACGGCCAACGGTACGATCATCGTAACGCCAAATGCTACGATTGCTTTGGGTTCTGCGGCAGCTACAGCTGCACAGACCTTGTGTATCAGCACAGCAATCACCAATATTACCTATAATGTGGCCAACGCCACAGGGGCAAGCGTAACTGGTTTGCCAACTGGAGTAACCGGTGCTTATAGCGGTGGCGTGTTTACGATTTCGGGTACACCAACGGTGAGTGGTGCCTTCAATTATACGGTAACCACTTCTGGAGGCTGTTCATCAGCGAACCTGAGCGGTACCATCACGGTAACGCCAAATGCGACGATTGCCTTGAGTTCTGCAGCAGCCACGGCAGCACAGACTTTATGTATCAGCACAGCGATTACGAATATTACCTATACCGTGACTAACGGTACAGGCGCTACGGTAACTGGCTTGCCAGCAGGCGTGACTGGAACCTATGCGGCAGGTGTGTTCACGATCAGTGGAACACCAACGGCAAGTGGTACTTTCAATTATACGGTAACTACAGTCGGAGGCTGTTCGTCGGCTAATTTAAGTGGTACGATTACGGTAACACCAAATGCGACAATTGCCTTGAGCTCTGCGGCAGCCACAGCAGCGCAAACGAAGTGTATCAGTACGGCATTAACCAATATTACCTATGCGGTAGGTAATGCAACGGGTGCCACCGTAACAGGTTTGCCAACAGGATTGACCGGTGCCTATAGTGCAGGTGTGTTCACGATTTCGGGTACACCAACGGTTAGCGGTGTCTTCAATTATACGGTAACAACTACGGGCGGCTGTTCATCAGCGAACTTAGGTGGTACCATCACGGTAACGCCAAATGCTGCTATTGCTTTAAGTTCTGCAGCTGCCACAGCAGCACAGACTTTGTGTATCAGCACTGCGATTACGAATATTACTTATGCGGTAAGCGATGCTACGAGTGCAACGGTAACAGGCTTGCCAGCAGGCGTGACTGGAACCTATGCGGCAGGTGTGTTCACGATTTCGGGTACGCCAACAGCATCAGGTGCATTCAATTATACAGTAACGACTATAGGAGGCTGTTCATCGGCTAACTTGGGCGGTACGATCACAGTAACGCCAAATGCGACGATTGCCTTAAGTTCTGCGGCGGCAACTGCTGCACAGACCTTGTGTATCAGCACTGCAATTACCAATATTACTTATGCCGTAACCAACGCTACCGGTGCTACGGTAACTGGTCTGCCAGCAGGCGTAACAGGTACTTATGCAGCAGGAGTGTTTACCGTTTCGGGTACACCAACGGTTAGCGGTGCCTTCAACTATACGGTAACGACTACAGGCGGCTGTTCATCAGCGAACTTGAGTGGTACATTAACAGTAACGCCAAATGCGACAATTGCATTAAGTAGTGCAGTGGGTACAGACACACAGACAAAGTGTATCAATGCGGCCATTACTGATATTGCCTATACTGTAAGCGATGCTACAGGAGCAACGGTAACCGGTTTGCCAGCAGGCGTAACAGGTACTTATGCGGCGGGAGTGTTTACCATTTCGGGTACACCAACTGCTAGTGGTTCTTTCAATTATACGGTAACGACTACAGGTGGCTGTTCGTCAGCTAACCTGAACGGTACCCTTACGGTAACGCCAAATGCGACGATCGCCTTGAGTTCTGCAGCTGCTACAGCAGCACAGACCTTGTGTATCAGCACGGCGATTACCGATATTACTTATACTGTGGCTGATGCTACAGGCGCTACAGTTACTGGTCTGCCAGCGGGCGTGACTGGTACCTACAGTGCAGGCGTGTTTACGATTTCGGGTACACCAACTGCTAGTGGTACTTTCAATTATACGGTAACGACTACAGGTGGCTGTTCATCAGCTAACTTGGGCGGTACGATCACGGTAACGCCAAATGCGACGATCGCCTTGAGTTCTGCAGCAGCTACAGCAGCACAGACCTTGTGTATCAATACAGCGATTACGAATATTACCTATGCCGTAACCAACGGTACGGGAGCTACGGTTGCTGGTCTGCCAGCAGGCGTGACTGGTGCCTACAGTTCAGGTGTGTTCACGATTAGTGGTACACCAACAGCATCGGGTACATTCAATTATACGGTAACGACTACGGGAGGCTGTTCGTCAGCTAACCTGAGCGGTACGATTACGGTAACGCCGAATGCGACGATTGCCTTAAGTTCTGCGGCGGCAACGGCTGCACAGACAAAGTGTATCAGCACAGCGATTACCAATATTACTTATGCCGTGACTAACGGTACAGGAGCAACGGTTACTGGTCTGCCAGCAGGTGTGACTGGTACCTACAGTGCAGGTGTGTTCACGATCAGTGGAACACCAACTGCTAGCGGTACATTCAACTATACGGTAACGACTACGGGCGGCTGTTCATCAGCAAACCTGAGCGGTACGATTACGGTAACGCCAAATGCGACGATCGCCTTGAGTTCTGCAGCTGCCACAGCGGCACAGACCTTGTGTGTCAACACGGCGATTACCAATATTACCTACGCCGTAACCAACGGTACGGGAGCAACGGTTACTGGTCTGCCAGCAGGCGTGACAGGTACCTACAGTGCAGGTGTATTCACGATCAGTGGAACACCAACTGCTAGTGGTACTTTCAACTATACGGTAACGACTACGGGCGGCTGTTCATCAGCTAACCTGAGCGGTACCCTTACGGTAACGCCAAATGCGACGATAGCCTTGAGTTCTGCAGCTGCCACGGCAGCACAGACCTTGTGTGTCAACACGGCGATTACCAATATTACCTACGCCGTAACCAACGGTACGGGAGCTACGGTAACTGGTCTGCCAGCAGGTGTGACTGGAGCTTACAGTGCAGGTGTGTTCACGATCAGTGGAACACCAACTGCTAGCGGTACATTCAACTATACGGTAACGACTACGGGCGGCTGTTCGTCAGCTAATTTGGGCGGTACGATTACGGTAACGCCAAATGCGACGATCGCCTTGAGTTCTGCAGCTGCTACAGCAGCACAGACCTTGTGTATCAACACAGCGATCACCAATATTACTTATGCGGTTGCTGATGCTACGGGAGCAACGGTAACGGGCTTGCCAACAGGCGTGACTGGTACCTACAGTGCAGGTGTGTTCACGATCAGTGGAACACCAACTGCTAGCGGTACATTCAATTACACGGTAACGACTACAGGCGGCTGTTCGTCAGCTAATTTGGGTGGTACGATTACGGTAACGCCAAATGCGACTATCGCTTTGAGTTCTGCGGCGGCAACGGCTGCACAGACCTTGTGTATCAACACGGCGATTACGAATATAACCTATGCCGTAACTAACGGTACGGGAGCTACGGTAACTGGTCTGCCAGCAGGCGTGACTGGTGCCTACAGTTCAGGTGTGTTCACGATCAGTGGAACACCGACAGCATCAGGTACGTTCAACTATACGGTAACGACTACGGGCGGCTGTTCATCAGCGAACCTGAGCGGTACCCTTACGGTAACGCCAAATGCGACGATAGCCTTGAGTTCTGCAGCTGCTACAGCAGCACAGACCTTGTGTATCAACACAGCGATCACCAATATTACCTACGCCGTAACCAACGGTACGGGAGCAACGGTTACTGGTCTGCCAGCAGGTGTGACAGGTACTTATGCCGCAGGTGTGTTCACGATCAGTGGAACACCGACAGCATCAGGTACGTTCAACTATACGGTAACGACTACGGGTGGTTGTTCGTCAGCTAACCTGAGCGGTACGATTACGGTAACTCCGGATGCGACGATAGCCTTGAGTTCTGCGGCAGCTACGTCTGCACAGACCTTGTGTATCAACACGGCGATTACGAATATTACCTATGCCGTAACCAACGGTACGGGTGCAACGGTTACTGGTCTGCCAGCAGGTGTGACAGGTACTTATGCCGCAGGTGTGTTCACGATTTCGGGTACACCAACGGCTAGCGGTACGTTCAATTACACCGTAACGACTACAGGTGGTTGTTCATCAGCTAACCTGAGCGGTACGATTACGGTAACACCAAATGCTACGATCGCCTTGAGTTCTGCAGCTGCAACGGCAGCACAGACCTTGTGTATCAACACGGCGATTACGAATATTACCTATGCCGTAACCAACGGTACGGGTGCAACGGTTACTGGTCTGCCAGCAGGTGTGACAGGTACTTATGCCGCAGGTG
>JASCOD010000007.1 GCA_029959615.1 Flavobacteriaceae bacterium PS02338
CAATAAAAGCCTGTTAGACTGGTTAAAGAACTTTTAAGCAAAATAATGTAAAGTAGGATTGCTGAAAAATGCTGTAGTCAGCACAATAACGCAGTCCACTTTACATTATCTATTACTTTCCATAACCGTTATTATGTAAAGCTTTACATAAAAAGGGCGAACGAATTTTTATCACGGCAAAATTACCCGAGTTTATCAAGGTGGGTAAATCGGATTTGATAGAACAGTATTTGTTTCTCACCACTTCGCACGATGGTTTTGGGAGCATTACCGCATCGTTTACGCCAATTAGAGTTTGTTGCCAAAATACATTGAATGCCGCTTTGCGTAGCCAAAAAGGAGGAATAAAAATACGTCATACCGCAAGCGCACACGAAAGGTTGAAGCAGGCACACCAACTATTGGGCATTACCAACCAATTGGGCGGAGAAATGGAACAGATTTTTAACCAATGGGCAAAGGTCAAGATTACCGATAAGCAGGTTAAAAAACTGGTTCAAATGGCAATGGCACCAAATAAGGAAACTTTGGAAAACCTAAAAAAAGGAAGGATTGACGAATTTTCTACTTTGTTTACCAACACAGTTGACAAGGTTTTGGAATATGCCGAGACCAACCCGACACAACAGTTCGAGACCACAAAGGGAACTTTGTTTGGGGCTTATAATTCCGTTACGGGCTATTTTCAGAACGTCAAAAGCTACAAAACGGATGAAGCAAAATTTAATTCCATCATGTCGGGCAATGCATTGGGCAAGGCACAGGCAACGTTTGATTTATGCAATGATTTTTCTAGGATTGGCGTAAATGCGTTAAACTAGGACGCTTTTACAGCAAAATAGGCACTAAGGGCAGTTTGTTCTTAGTGCTTTGCTATGCCCAAAATTTCGCGCGGCCCTTGCGGGCAAAAAGTGTTTTTAAATATTAAAATGCTATAATTTTCAATTTATTATTGTTACCCATATATTAGTGTTTTAACTTAAGTATATATGAAATTAAACATTGATAAACTAAGAATTGAAAGAGTTGTCTCGAAGGAGAGGGATGGAAAAATAATTAGCAAAACATTGACCTTGACTCAAAATACTCCCTTAAAGGCTAAAGTCACCGTGTCCCTAAGCGGTAAGGCTGCTGAGAATTTCCATAGTCTAGAAAAAACAAACCTATCGAATTTAAAATTTGCATTTATAATAGATAATGATGATTAAAATTGATAATGGGAAGTTTTTTGTCTTAATCCGAAAACTGCAAAATGAGCAAAGGTGATGATAAGAGAAAGAAGATTTTTGAAAAGTATTCTTCAAATCTTCAATTTTTGATAGACAATGGTTTTATCACTGGCATTTCCTTAAAATATGATAAAACATATATATGCCCAATTTGCATGGATCAGTTTTCCTCAGAAGATTTGGACGTTACCAAATCTAACCATCTCACTTTAGAGGATGTTCCACCTAAATCACTGGGTGGACGCCCTTGCGTGCTTACCTGTAAAAAATGTAATAACGCCGCAGGTCATAAGATTGACTCCCAACTCTATGCCAGAATGTATGAAATGGATCAACAAAAGTTTGTGAGCGGCAGCAGTTTTAAAGCTAGGTTTAGGCAGGATGACGAAATCGTTCAAGGGGAAGTTACAGTAGGCGAAGATGGGAAGATTAAAGTGAAAAATAGCTATAAAAACAACAATAGAGCTAAATTGGATACATTTATTGATGGGATTTCCCCTAAAACCGGTAATCCAGTGATGAATATTGAATTCATACCATCGAAGATAGATTTTAAAGGATTACAGGTTGCTTTGCTTAAAACTGCTTACCTGCTTTGCTTTGAAAAGTTCGGTTATGCTGTCATCAACGATGCCTGTTACAATATAGTTAGAGAACAGATTCAGAATCCGAATTTGGATATCTATCCAACCCAGTTCTGGTTTCAA
Organism: Flavobacteriaceae bacterium PS02338; assembly: GCA_029959615.1. Taxonomy (GTDB): domain Bacteria; phylum Bacteroidota; class Bacteroidia; order Sphingobacteriales; family Sphingobacteriaceae; genus Pedobacter. The sequence continues at coordinate 1,937 of JASCOD010000007.1, forward strand.
GGGCCGTTTAATGAGAATCAATATGGCGTTCACATTTCTACCAACGTGGGCTTGGAATGTTTTATGGTAATTTTCCCTCTCAAAAGTCATACAAACCGAGTTTTTGGAGCAATATTGCCGATAAAAACTACACCAATCATAGAAATTGTCGCTGGATTTCATGCAAGTTTGGCATTAGGTTTAGACCAGCCAGCATATTTTGACAGGCATAATCATCCACAGGGATATTTGGATAATCTTGCGGCTGTAACGCAGATTTCCGATGCCGTAACATTGATGAGAAGTAGATAAGTTTATCTACTTTAATATGATAACTGTTCGATTTCAAGACCAAAGCAATTATAGCTCATCTCCATTTGATATAGTTTTAGTTCCAGTTTTGAACTTGACAAAAATCGCTTAATTTCATCCCTATGATCGGGTTTAATCTTACATCCAAGATAAATTTCAGAAACTAACTCTTTAGGATAGATTATGACGTGGTCGGGTTTATTGTTCAATACCAGCCTATATTCATCCTCATATTTCCAACATGTGTTTTTACAAAAACATCGTTGAATAGAGGACTTGATATCGGGATCAAGCATGAACTCTAAAACTGGATATTCATTTTGGTAGTCAACAGGACCAATTTTACATCCGAATCGTTGGTATTGATTTCCAATAAACGTCATGAAGGGCTCCGTGTCGAATCCGATACAAAAGACTTGGTGGTAATTTGCGTAATGACTCCACATAAGCAGATTATCTCGTTTGGTCGTTAAAGATAATATCCCATAAAATTTGTGATCCATCTCATTAATAATATCTTTATTATCCCTCCAGTTTCTATCGAGGTAGCATTTAATGTAATTATACCTCTCAGTGGCCTCCATCAAAAGCTCATTGTAGGGCAAATGTTTACGTAACGGATGGTCTCTCATATACTTCTGTGTAAACAAATCCAAAGTGAAGCTCTCATCTGAATATCTAAAAGGCAGAGCATTATCGAAGGGATCATTGAAATGTTTCGCTGATGAAGCGTAAAGTTTAAATTCAGACAAAGTTTGAGTGCCAAAGTTGGGTGTGTTTTTTAACCCCTCATATGGTCGGTATTTGTAAATCGTTTCTGGAAAGGGCGATTTATTTGGTTCCATATTTTTGCATTAATTAGATTTCCCTTGGTTAAATAATTGTCTTAAATCCGATTGCTTTTCATGTCCTAATATTTTGTTAAGTTGCTCTTCATAAACTGGAAGGAGAGCGCTTAGAAATTTATGTAACAGTTTTTCATTCTCTTTGATAACGGTATCAACAAGCTGTACTTTTTCCTTCTTAAATTCTCTCAACTTATATTTCGTCAAAGCTGGGGGGAACATTTTTTTTAGTTCATCATCCATTTTGAAACCGTTCGCTTCCTCCTTCTGGAAAAATAGCCCATAATAAAGGTCAATCTCGTCGTGCTTATCATCTTCATAATAACCACGATGTGAATTCAAATGTCTTAAGTCGATTAGATTCTCAAATGTTTTGAAGTAACGATATATACAAGCAACCGATGGCTCAGTCGATGGCAATTTCTTGCTGATTGTATCCCATCTGCATTTTGTTTCAGTTAGTTTGAGGCAATAAACTTCATTGACAAGTAACAACATGATTTCACGTATCGTATGCACTTTGTGATAGAGCGCCTCGATATGATACTGAATATACTCCAGTTGCGAAATTCCTTTCGAAATATAATATTTCTGAAATGGATATCTATTGATGTAAATTCTGATATGATTTAATTGTTCGCTGGTTTTTTTTAATCTTGATTGGATACGAAAAATTCTAGATGTATACTTTTCATCTTCATTTAGCAAATGGTGATTATTCTCACCTTGCTTGTATCCCATTCTTTGATCAAGCTCTTTCATTGAACTCGACGCGTCTTCCTGCAAGCGTTGTGAGAAATAGTTCATTAAGAAATCACTTTTTGCATAAGTAAACGTTACTTTTTTACCGCCTGAATCTATTTGTATCATGTTCTTACATAATCATTTTTTCTAGCAATATCCGAGAGTTTTGGATTGCCAATTATATCTTAAAGTTATTTTGTCAGTTTTAAGTACTAAGTTAACAATTTTGATAAGCAAGTTAGCAATCAATGAACCATATGCTAATATTCCAACTTTATGTACCATAAGTGATTATGAGGGTTTTAGGTATAAATCTACATAAAATATTGTTCTTAGTGCTTTGCTATGCTCAAAATTCCGGACGGCCTTGCGGGCATTAAGCTGAACACTAGAATTTGAATGCAAATCATTAATATTTGTATCTTGACTTAATCAAATCATTAATCCAACTGTCAAATGGGCAAGACTCTTAACTTCATCAATATACCTGATCAGAAAGAGGATGTCGATAACATATCTAAATTCATCAAGGTCACTAATGTAGGCATCGAGGCAATAACCAATGTTTATGATGACCATACAAATGATCAGAACATTTCGACGAAAGTATTTTTTTTACAGGAAAATCTTATATACAGTATTTATGCAGCATTTCATCAATATGAGCTTTTGATAGAGGGAATGAGCAGTAAATCAATAATTGACTTGAAATCCTACCCGCATGAGGGTGAAGATCCTTTGCATCCTAAAGCCTATCAGTATAGCGCCGAATTGAGCTCTATAGTGGATAGCATATTTTTTCATCTTTGTTCGGCTTTCGACTATTTCGGGCATTTTATATCCTATATGTTCGAGAAAAATAAAGATAAAACTTTAGATTGGAGTTCGTTGGCAAAAACGGCCAGGGCTGGCTATAAAGGAAGAGAATTGAAAATAGCCCAGGCCATCCAAGAAGTCGATGTGCAAACTCGGATTCCGCTTGACAAGTACCGTGGAGAACTGATCCACAGAAAACGGGATCTGCGACGTGTTGGCATGAACAGAAATGAAGAGGTCAACCAACTTACGTTGATATTTGCTGCCTCACCAGAGACAATGAAGCATTTTAAAAATTTCTTGCCCAAATATGAGCCTGATTCTAATTATACCCTAGACTTTCTACCTTCTGCTGTTTTCTACCGCTCGTTAGAGTCTATAAATTATCTATTGGATTATATAAGGCTTGATCTGATAGACGACACCAAGTTTATTGAGAACGTCAAAAATAAAAAGCGTGCTGATTTTAAATATAACTTTGATGTAGTTTCAAACCAACACTATCCACAATCCGAACAAATTTGGAGTGCTTACAAGAAACATCATGACAAATATCACCAATTTCTTAAAAAACGCCAAAGTGCTTATTTCAACAAATGACATTACACTAGCTCATTTGGTTAATTTTGAAGTTAATTCTAATTTGTGAAGTTAAATTTAAAATCAGAACTTGACTTGTTTCACCTTAGATCTAAACTGTAGGTACATTCTTTTGGAACTTAATAATACGAAGCCGTGAAGTAGTTGCTATTGTCAATGAATATTTTATCGCCAGTTACAAGGTATTTGACGCTTACGCAAATCGTTGAATGTGGAAAAGAATACTAAACGTATTAGTATTTCTGAATTCTTAGTTTATTATATTTGTTTGTTATTATGAATTGGTAGCCAGTTAATTAATGCCAATCTATAACATAGGGATAATAACAGCCTTCTTGATAAATTTACATAGGCTTGTTGCGTAAACGCCTCAATCTAGCATGAGATTTTTGAAGGATATTGAGGTCTTCTTTGCGGCCTACTAGTAACTAAATATAAAATTATAACTAATGGATTCTGATAAGAAAACGTTTAAGATATTATCAATAGATGGCGGAGGGATAAAAGGGCTATATTCAGCAAGAGTGTTGCAGCATTTAGAAGAGAAGTACGGTACACTTTCAGATTATTTTGATATGATCTGTGGTACTTCAACAGGTGGCCTGATTGCTTTAGGGCTTTCTTTGAGAATACCTGCCAAAGACTTGGTAAAGTTTTATACAGAAAAAGGCCCCTCAATCTTCCCGGAGCGGCGCAAATATTTTTGGCTTAGGTGGTATGATTTTGCCCGACAGTCTGCTTTTTTTGGAAAATTCTCAGACAGCGCGTTAAAAACAGCACTGACTGATGTTTTTGGGGAAAAGCTTATCGGTGAGAGTAATAACCTGCTTTGTATACCTTCATACCTGGTAACCGAAGGAAAGCCCAGAGTTTTCAAAAAGGATTACGGAGATCTGGACTGTGATGATATGACTCCTTATGTGGATGTGGCACTTGCGACTAGTGCTGCGCCAACATTTTTCCCCCTTGCAGAAATAAAAATTTATGACAACTATCAATTTATTGATGGGGGCGTATGGGCGAATAACCCTACACTGGTCGGCTACGTTGAGGCAATGACTAGAATTATCGGTGAAGACTACGGTTCGCTCGATATACTTTCTGTAAGTAGTTTAAATCTGACAGGAGGTAGACCTGTAGGTATGCGGAGGATGCGAAGTTTTATAGGCTGGAAAGATGACTTATTTGAGACCGCGATTAACGGACAAGCCAAGTTTACAGACTACTTTATGAAACATATCAATAAAATAAGTAAGGTTCCGGTTAACTATTTGAGAATACCCAGTGTTGAAATTGGTTCAAAACAGGAATCTTTTATACAGCTTGACGTAGCTTCAAAACGGGCTATTGACCTTATTCTGGCCAAAGGAAACTCTCAGGGTGCAATTTATAAGAAGATGACCGAAGTAGCTGAGTTTTTCAAAAACAAAAAGACTTATCATTTAAATAACTAAATATGGCAGACTGTAATAACTTGTTCGCACATTATAATAGTGTAATCAGACTCAGCGATGAAAAAAGAGAGGTTCTAAGAGCCGTTCGGAACCGGCTGAGAATCAAAATGCAAACTAACTATGAAATACTTAAAGCGAATGAAACACTCGAATTTCATACACAAGGTTCGTTTATTATGGATACTATCATCACGCCTAAGGATGACGATTTTGACCTGGACGACGGTGTCTATTTCATCGGTAATTTGACTCCCGCACAGCGCCCTCCAGTTCAAACTTTTCATGATGCGGTTTTGTATGCAGTTGGAAAGGATGAAGACTACGCAGAGGTGACTGATAAAGATACTTGTGTTAGAGTTTCCTATAATAAGGAGAAATTTCATATAGACTTACCTATTTATTATGCTGATTCCTTGGAGAATCCCAATCTCGCTCATTTAAAAGACAACTGGGTACTCAGCAATCCAGTTGAATTTATTGATTGGTTTGAGCGAAAGGTAATGTCAGGATTTAAGAAAGCATATCTGGTCGAAAGTAGGATGTATACGGAATATCAGCGCTGGTTGCAGGATATTCGAAAAGCGGATGCACAGCTACGAAGAATTGTCCGCTACCTAAAAGGCTGGGCTGACGAACTCAGGGGCGATATGCCTCCGGGAATTGTGATGACCATCCTCGCTGGAGAAAATTATAAATCCAATGAGAGGGACGACATCGCCTTGAGAGACACATTGATTGCCATACAGACATACCTAGCTGCGAATAACTGTAAATGTCCACGCCCTACTACACCTGTCGGTGAAGATTTATTTGCAGGATACAGCGATACGAAGAAACAGTATTTTCTGGACAGGCTGAATACATTTGTGGATTCAGCCAAACAAGCGGTGGCTATCGATAATGAGAAAGACGCCTGTCTTAAATGGCAAAAGCATCTGGGCCCACGTTTCCCATGTTCACTAGCAGTTGACCGTGTTGAGGGTGCTGCAACATTTACGTCTAGTTCAGTGAGAGGAGACTCTGCAAGAAGTGCTTAATTTAATAACCTGTGGCTAATGAGTAGTTATGATGAGGTTACTGCTGCGGTTTATGAGACCCTTGCAAACCGTGAGACCGTGATTGTGATGGAAGATGAAGCCAAGGAAGTCCTTGGTTTTCTTAAATCACAATTCTGTTTAATTATTCATACCGAATACCTCGGATCCGACGGAACTGGTCAGGATATTACTTTTAATTTAATCTTGCCTAAAAGTTTCCCATTGGTATTGCCTAAGATTTACATTGATTGTAGTCAAGTTGAAAAATACAGGTATCTGCCGCATGTCAATGTCACCAGTGGTCACATTTGTACATTTGACGAAGAAACTACTAGGCCTGATCCCAAAAATCCGGTTGGTGTTGTTCTCGATTGCGTGAAAAGGGCTAAGCAAATTATCGAGGATGGTCTCAGAGGCGCAAATTTCAAGGATTATGAGGATGAATTCATGACTTATTGGATGAACAGTTATGACGATGAACCAAAAATCCTCGCAGATACTCTTTGTTTGTTTAGTGCTGAGCCAGATGCCACCAAGCTTGAGATGATCAAGCTATCAAAGAAGGTTGCAACTTTTGAATATGTGCTCCATCAAAATGATGATGATGCGAAGCGTTTTTTGAAATATCTGGAAGATAAAGCCATTACCCACACAATCACGACGGTATGCCATCTCGGCCGTATTCCGTTTGACTTTAAGCCACCATTTTCCCGTAGAAATAAGGATATCAAAAGAATGGTTGCTACATTGCCTGCTCAGGTATCTACCAAATTTAAATCATATATCAATTCAAAATCATCACCTAAAAATGTTACTGCGTCCGTCACTGTTAACGGAGAGCAGCATCTGATTGGGTGGAGGCATACTGAATTCAAGCCAGTAGGTAAACGAAACGGATTCCGTAAAGGTAAAACCAACAACTTTGAATTGTTATCCAGTTTGCAGGCTACTGATTTTGTAAATAGGTGTCATTTCATGGTGCTGTCCACTTTGCAGAAGCAAATGAGAACAGATGGCATAACCGCAAAACAACCTAGAAGAAAACTGCTCGTTGCTGGATTAGGCAGTATAGGCTCTAATCTGATCCAATTTCTGAATAGTGATACCTCCACGGAATTTATGCTGGTAGATCCTGATTATCTCACACTTGATAACCTTAACCGCCATTTTCTTGGGTTCGAGTCGCTTTGGAAGTATAAAGCTAAAGCCATGCATGATTATCTGCTCTACAAAAATCCATTGCAAAAGGTTACCTATTTCGAAGCCACGATTGACTCTTTCTTTGAGCATGGTCGTAAGCTTATCGAGGAAATGGATTACCTATTTTTAGTGACAGGAAAAGCAAATGTGGATGAATACATGTCCGCAAAGTGTCGAGCTGATGAAATGAATAAGCCGCTCTTTATTTTGTGGGTCGAACCTTATTTAAGTGCCGGTCATTGTTTGTACCTACATCCTGATGATAGGGGATACTTAGAGTTTTTCGATCAGGATGACTTTTTTAAGAACAACGTTATCGAAAAAGCTGCCTATATGGAAAATCATCCGCTATTGAGCCTCAAACAGTCAGGATGTCACACCAGTTATGTTCCTTACGGATTGAATGCCGTTGCGCAATTTCTCAGTGCGATTTTTCCCGAAGTTAACGCAATCCTAAATCAAAGTATAAAAACTTCGAAAGCCATCACCTGGATAGGTGATTTACAACAAATTACAGAACTGGGTATTGCAGTTAAAAACAATATGATAGAATTGAAACATGGCTCCTTAATTATTGATGAGAATGGAACGATATAAGCTGCCCGGTTTTGAACTGATTCTTCAGCCAAATGTGTTGAGAATTATGGAATCCTTCATACAAGACGACAACAAAAAGCATGAAAGTGGTGGGATTTTACTTGGCCAAATTAAAGATGGTAAGATTTACGTTCAGAAAGCTTCAACGCCATGCAAATTTGACCGGTCGGGAAGATATTATTTTCATAGAGATAAAGATGCCGCTCAAATCATCATAGATTTTGAATTTGCTAACAGTGGTGGGAGTGTTATTTATCTCGGTGAGTGGCATACTCATCCAGAAGCTGTCCCGACACCTTCTTCGCAAGACAGGAGGATGATTAAAGGTCAATATAATAATGGAACATTAAATGTTCCATTTGTATTGATGATTATTCAAGGAACATCCGATAGATTTGTTTCCTCTTTTGATGGAGACAGCATATCCCTCGGTAAACTTATTTGATGGTTATTGTTTTTTAAATAATCTTATAGTATTGCCAAGTTAGAAAAATCATTCGTCGGGAGCTGGATCTTAAGTGGCCATTAATGCTCCATTTTCCAGATCTGAGAGGTTTTTCTCAAAGGTTTTGGATATTCGGTCGTAATAGACGGTTATAGGTTCGAAAATAATAACATGATGGTGCATTAACCAGGGACAAGGACACTCGCAAGGCGGATGCTATAAATTATCATCATCAATTTTGCAAATTGACGATGATAATTTAAGGGTGTTCTATACATTTTAGCCTTCAAATTGACAACAAAACGGTTCAACTTTTACCCCGTATCCTAGCATTGATTCCTTTCTAGGTCAATTAAAACCCTTAAATCCTCGATAAATCGGTTCAAGTTCTCCCTCGTATCGCCCACTTCCAAAAAAGCCTTGTTTTCATAGCGAAAACGAGGCTTTTTGCATTTATAGCCTCTTATTTTCGTATATTATCAATGTCAACAACGTTCATTTTTGCATGGTTTTTTGTTAAACTGACCATAAATGTTTTAAAAATGTTTTAAAATTTTAAAACATGAAATCGGTCATAATTTTAAGATTTATGGCAACTGTAAGAGAAGTAGTTCTTCCCCACACACAAAAGAAGGATGGTACCTGGAATGTAAAGATTCGGATTAGTTTCAAGAGGAAATCATCCTATATCGATACTCAGCACTTCGTCGGACAAAAGCAACTTCGTAAGGATTTTACAATCAGGGACGAGTTCATATTGACAATACTCAATCCGGTGATAGATTCGTACAGAAAGCGAATCTCAGAACTTGGGGAAAGTCTGGAGCTATACACCTCAAAAAGTCTTGCAGAATATCTGACCAGGACTGAAGCTACAGCAGAAAGCATATACATCATAGCATTTGGTGGGGAGCAAATTAGTTTTCTGGATAAACAAAAGAGAACGGGAAGCAGGAATGATCTGAGAAAAGTGGTCAATAGCCTTCGGGACTATTTTAAGTCCGAATTTGTGCCCATAACAGAAATAAGATCCAAGATGCTCGAAGATTATGAAAGGTATCTTCGTTCGGAGAGAACCCTACTTAGACCCGACCGATTTGGCAACCTTCTGGAAAGAAAGTCCAAAGGATTGAGCGATATAGGGCTCCACAATCATATGAGAGATCTGAGAATACTATTCAATGCTGCGGTCAAACAATTCAACGATCCGGAGCTAGGTATTATGATTATCAAGCATTATCCCTTTGAGAAGTATAAAATCGTTTCTCCGCCAGATACCAATAAGAGAAAACTATCCGTAGAGGATATCCTAAAGATAAGGGATGCTGAACTTCCCAAAAACACAAGAACTGAAATGGCAAGAGATCTGTTTATGCTGAGCTTCTACTTATGCGGAATGAACCCTATTGATCTTTATAGACTGCCAGGGGAGCTAAAGGATAAAGATGGCAGGTTAGATTATAATCGTTCAAAGACAAAGGGTAGGAGAAAGGATAAGGCATTTATCAGCATCAGGATACCTGATGTTGCGAGATCGATTCTTTCTAAGTATTGCGGAACCTTGAACACAAGATACGCTTCGCATGAGAACTTCGATAGGGCGCTAAGTTTCGGAATGAGAAAGATAGGAGCCCATCTTGGAATCAAGAAGCTCCAATTTTATGATGCGAGACATGCATTTGCTGATCTGGCCAGAAATAAATGTGGGTTTCAGAAGGATGACGTTGCGATGGCATTAAATCATAAAGACAACAGCAATTCCGTTACCGATGTTTATCTGAGTAAAGATTGGACTATTGTCGATAGGCTTCAAAGAGGGGTTTTGTCACTCTTTAATGCACCTGCAAAAACTGGATTTTGTCACTTTACAACATTTTGTATCACCGCAAGTAATCACCCTAGAGAATTTTAATGTCTATTACGAAAGAATGTAATTTAGTCTATTTAGGAATGTCGTTTGTAATAATTGTCGATTATAAGTAAGTTGTATGTATGGTTTTGTTGCTGTACAATAGAATTTTAATCATTTGTAAACATTAAATTTGAATATCATGAAAAACTTGATCCTGTTTTTTTTGACCTGCGTTATTGCCACAGGCGCATTTCTGTCAGGGCTTAGTATGAAAAACCCATTGCCAGCATTTATTGTAGGTTTTGGAGTATGGATACTTTTTATTTATAGAATGGCACGCAAATAGTTATTGCAATAATCTATTTCTTTCATTCGAAGTATATTTTAAAGTTAGATTGGGAGCTTTAACAAACTGAGTTATTTGATGCTTTCCGTGTAATTTTTTTCTGTTATTATGCCAGTAATAACGGTTTAATAAGTGTTCCGAAATTGTTTTTGTCTTTTTCAAAAGGTATATTTTGAAAGAGAATTTAAATATTTCTAGGCATGCCATTTATTTTAATCACCATTCAAAAGAAACGGAGATACCCTTTCGAATATCCCCGCCATCTAAATTAACGCTCTCAAGTTTAAATTTACGGAAAATAAAATTAGCCCAAAAGAAAAAAATGATATTTGTAGTTGGAGCGAAGTAATTATTATCTATTGCCTTTATTGCAAGCCATTAGTGCAACGGTGCTTGTGCTTTTCATCTCTTAGCATTTATTTGCCCAAAAATCGCTCTTTCTCTTTTAAAAAAATATACCAATATACTGGCTCTGCTATATAGAACAAGTGGTCTGTGCGCCACAGACCACGGTTAAAGAGAATTGATTGATTTTTTCTTCCCAACTCTTTTCAATTCAGCTTTATGATATGATGATATAGGCTCTTTATCGTTAAAGAAAGTAAAATATTATAATCCAATGCTTGCTTTACCAATGGTTAGTAACAAATCACTATAAATACGTGTTTCTCTCTTTACAGGATGGCGTCTATTTAAAGTAAACATCCACCATTCTTTTTCCCTTACCACCATTTTTCGGTTTTATTGGTTTTTTAACGGATTTTAGTAAGTTCTCATAAACATATGCTTCCTTTACCAACTCTCCATACTTAGCCCCTCTATCTCATTGAAATGTTTATCTCTGGTAACCAAAATCAAATTATGCTGTTTTGCAATTGCTGCAATCCAAATGTCGTTTGAAGGGATAGGTTTGCCTTTTTTGAATAGGTTTGCAGTAATTTCTCCGTAATGCTGGGAGGTATTACCATCAACATCGATTAAGCTACATAGGGTTAAAAATCATTCAGCTTTTTAAGGTGTTTTGTTTTATTGATGACGCGGTTAATTCCAATATACAACTCGCCCAAAACTATAGTAGGAATATAAAAATCGCCAAGTTGGTTAACTTTATTTGCTATATCCATATTGCCAGAAAAGACTTCAATAACAATATTGGTGTCAAGGCAATAGTTATTTCCAGTCATTTTCATCTATTGTTTCGCAGGCTTCGGTAATGGCTTCGCTCATTTTAAGTGCATCCTGCTTCGATATTATGCCCACGAAATCATAAATATTAACTTTTTTTATGCTTTTTGTAACCTCTTTATCTTTACGGAAACGGATAAGCTTTAAGACCTCCAAATTCTTCAAAAGGTTTATCGCTTCCTCATTTAAAATATCTAACGTTACTGTTTTCATAACTTATCCCTCCTTTACCTTTAAGGTAGTAGTTTTGGTTTCTTGTTTATTGCTTTTGCCAGCAAGCTCTGCCCTTAAGCGTTCTATTTCCTCGTCTTTTTTGTCTATTTCTCCCTTAAAATAACTAATCACTTCTGTGATTGGGTGATTAATTTGATCATGGGAGAATATATTGTTATTTATAATGACTTTTTCGTCAAAGTTTTTTATCGTTTCAACAGAAGCGTTTAATACTTTTGATGCTTGCTCTAATTGTTCTTCCGAAACTTTTTCTTTATTTTCCATCTTTGATACGTTTTGTTGGGCAATGCCCATTTCTTTGGCAAAGGTATCCTGTTTCATTCCCCTAAGCAAACGAATTTTACGAATATTCTGACCTATATGTACGTTACTTGAGGTATTCATTTTTGAAACATCCTTTGCTAACAAATATAACAAAAAACATAGCTATTCTGAAATCGTGTATCAGGGGTGTATTTTACACCCCATACCGCCTAGATATTTCTATTTCGTTTGGGTAAATTTGTTTAACACTGCCGATAAATGGCAGATGTTATAAAAGAATTGATATTTTTGCTGTACTTATCAGTTAAAAAACTTTAGGTATAGTGCTTACGAGCCTTGCAACACAAATCTGACAATTTGACCACGCAAGTGTAAGTTGAGCTGCCGTACCCTATATAGCTATAGGGCCGGTGCTCGCTTATGTTTAGTGGTGGTGCCTTTCCCTCAGGAAAGGTTGGCTTTGTCAGAGCCAGTGTTCATTAGACTTTGCGAGTTGCCGGCCCTATTGTATTTTGCAGTAATTCTGGTTTCTAAAAAGTTAAGGGCTCGTTAAACCTAACGAGCAAATGAAAAACCGTTCTATACATTTGTACAATTTTTTAATTAGCGTGGTTAAGCGCAACCCAGAGTAGCGTTTGCCGCTAAAGGGCGGCTGGTTATTGCTATAGGTTAGTTAATTTTCACAGCCGCCCTTTTGTTTTAGCTTCTCGGGCGACTTTAGTGACTTGGGCGACATCGTCGCTGATGTTCCAAAAGTCCTTTGAAATTGAGTGGCACTACTAACACTTAACTAACTAAACTTAATTAAAAATGATATTCAAAAAAATAACGGCTTTTGCCGTAATGGGTGTGCTATGCCTAAGTTTTTCTGCTTTTGGGCAGGAGAATAGGGCAGTAGACGTAACCGCCAAAGGCATACAGATCGGGCAAGCCTTGCCCGATGTAGCCATAACCAACATACATAACTATAAAGACAAAGATGGTAAGCCTGCCACAACAGCAAATCTTTCAGATTTTAGGGGCAAGCTTTTAATACTTGATTTTTGGGCAACGTGGTGTAGCCCATGCGTGGCCATGATACCAAAGATGGACAGCCTGCAGAAAGTTTTTGGCGATAAGGTACAGTTTCTATCGGTAACCTACCAAAGCGAAAAGGAGGTATTACCCTTTTTGGAGAAGTTTGAAAAACAACGTGGCAAACATTATGATTTGCCTATAGTGACAAGCTCTAAGGAACTGCATAAACTTTTTCCGCATACAACATTGCCACACTATGTGTGGGTTGATGGGGGCGGGGTGGTAAATGCCATTACCGGACATGAGGAAGTAAATGCAGAAAATATCCGTAAGGCAGTTGTAAGTTCTGTAGAACTTGTACAGAAAAGGGATATGAAAGTGGCTTATGATATTGCACAGCCACTACTCATTAACGGTAATGGGGGAGAGGCGGCCAGTCTGCGCTACCATACCATGCTTACCGGATATTTGGACGGTCTTTCGCAAGGTTACAGTGTAACTACTATTGCAGACCCCAAGGGCAGAAAGGTAACCAGTAGGAACCAGAATATTATTAGTCTTTTTGCACTTGCCTACGGAGGGGACAGCTACTATTTTGGTAAAAACCGGATACTCCTTAATACCACACAAGACCACCTCTTCCGTTCGGGAAAAAACCTTAGGGGAGAGCCTCTGCGCAAATGGATGGCAGACGGACATGCCTTTTGCTACGAAGTACAGGTACAACCCGGACAGGGAAAGTCCGTATTTGAGATAATGAAACGTGATCTTGCAGTTAATTTTCCCATGTTTGATGTTAAGGTAGTCAATAAAAAGACCAAGTGTCTGGTATTGGTACGTACATCTGAAAGGGATAAACTGGTCACTACGGGAGGGCAAACACTCAATCAGTTTACCCCAATGGAGTGCAAACTGGTAAATAGCACCCTGTCCGTTTTTTTGTCACGCCTAGAAATGCTGTATCTGTATAAGTTGCCTCCTCTGGTAGATACAACGGAATATAGCGGGTATATAGACCTCGCATTAAATTGTAACCTATCTAACGTAGTGGAGATTAATAGAGAACTGGCACGTTACGATTTGCAACTGGTAGAGCAAGAAACCGAAACCGAACTGCTATCGATAACCGATAGCCCTGTGAATGGTAGCGGAGAAGGGAGGACGCAATGAAAAAGTATATTTTAATGTTCCTAGCGGGGTGCATGGCCTTTGCCCAAACTTGGGCACAGCAAACCATTAGCGGCAAAATTACGGCAAGCGATACCCAACACCCTATACCGGGAGCATCTGTTAGGGTAAAGGGAACAAACAGGGGAACTAAAACAGACAATATGGGTGCATTTGCCATTAGCGTAGGCCATGCCGATACTTTGGCGGTAAGTTTTGTAGGCTACAATACACAGTTTTTTGCACCTCCTTTTTCGGCAGTGCTTAATATCACCATGCAGCTTTCTGATGCCAAACTGGAAGAGGTGGTAGTATCCACAGGTTATCAGACCCTTCCCAAAGAACGGGTCGTTGGCTCTTTTACGGTAGTGGACCAACAGCTCCTAAACAGATCAGTAAGTACCAATCTGTTAGATAGATTACGTGATGTAGTGCCAGGCTTTTCCTTTAACAATGTAGGCTCCAGTAGCATGAGCATTAGGGGGCAAAGCACCATCTATGGCAATGCAGAGCCGCTCATTGTGCTGGACAACTTTCCATTTGAGGGCAGCATGCAGGATATTAACCCCAATGATGTGGAGAGTATTACAATTTTGCGTGATGCCGCTGCTGCCTCAATATGGGGTGCAAGGGCAGGTAACGGGGTAATCGTTATCACCACAAAAAAAGGAAAATTGAATCAAGCATTACAGGTTTCCCTAAATTCCAATTTCACTATGGTTGATGTTCCCGACCTTTATGCGGGCAATAAGCTAAGTGCCTCAGATTACATCGATATAGAAAAAAAGCTTTTTTCGCAGGGCTATTACGATGCCTCGCAGGCCACCGGATACGAAGCGCTAACCCCGGTAGTGGAGATGCTCTACAAGAAAAAGGCCGATCCCTCGCTAGCTACCGAGGTAGATGCGGAAATGGAACGGCTAAAGGGGCTTGATGTAAGGCGTGATTTTTCAAGGTATATCTATCGTAAGGGCATTAACCAGCAACAGGCACTGAACCTAAAAGGTGGCGGTGGCAAAAACAGCTATTATCTTTCTTTGGGTTATGACCATAACCGGGGAGATATGGTAGGGAACGAGCTTTCGAGGGTTTCGGTTGCGGGCAATAATACCTTTAAGTTCCTAAAAGACAGGTTAGAGCTAGCTACCGCAGGAAATTTTTCTGTGCATACTACCGTTAACAATGCCGTTGGTACTAATTTGTCCAATGCATCTGCCGGAGGGGTAATTTATCCCTATGCCCAGTTGGCCGATGAACAGGGAAACCACTTGCCGATCATCAAAAATTACCGAAGTTCGTTTATTTCGCAGGCCAGTTCCAATGGGCTATTGGATTGGTCGTATGTACCATTGGACGAGCCAGACCTGGTTGATATGTCTACCAAACGAAGAACTGCACGGTTGAGCGGATCTTTGGCATACCATTTATGGAAAGGGCTTAAAGCCTCCGTTCGTTACCAGTTTATTAATATGGAAACGACGGGCAGAAATGAGCGTTCGCTGGAAAGCTATTATTCAAGAGACCTCATCAACCGCTTTACACAGGTAAGCGGTACAACGCTTGTACGGCCAGTTCCGCTGGGTGGGATATTGGACTTTTCGCAACAGTCTATGACAGACCATGGCTTTAGAACGCAATTAGACTTTAACCGCAACTGGAAAGAAAAGCATGAACTTACCGCCATGGCCGGAATTGAGATCAGGAGCACACGGACAGAAAGTGCCAACCACCGCTACTATGGATACGATAGCGAATATGCCCAAAACACGTTTGTAGATTATACAAATAACGCCCTGCCGTTTTATTACGATAGCTCTAGAAAGGGGCAGATACCTTTTGCCGATGCCCTTGGGCTCTATAACGATCGTTTCAGATCGTATTATGCCAATATCTCCTATGGTTTTTTGTCGAGGTATATCTTTAATGCCAGTGCAAGGTTGGATCAGAGCAACCTTTTTGGGGTAAAGACCAATCAAAAGGGCGTTCCGCTATGGTCTATGGGCATAGCTTGGAATGTGGACAAGGAAAATTTTTATTTCCTCAAATCCGTATTGCCATATCTTAAAGTTAGAACAACCTATGGGTATAACGGCAATGTAGACAAGACCGTATCGGCATATACTACGGCGGCTTTCGCCGGAAATAGGTATAACATGCCCTATGCTACAATCATTAACCCGCCAAATCCAAACCTAAAATGGGAAAGGGTTGCCATATGGAACGTAGGGCTTGATTTTGGCTTTAAGGGCAACCGTATTTCGGGATCGGCAGAATATTACCATAAAAAAGGAATGGATCTGATTGGCGATATGCCGATGCCCGCATCTAGCGGGGTGCTCCAGTACCGTGGCAATATTGCAAGTACCACAGGCTCCGGCATAGAATTGGCAATCCGTACCCAAAATCTTCAGGGAAAATTAAAGTGGCAGTCGGATTTTGTATTTGCCAATCAGAAGGAAAATATAACAGATTATTTTGTTACCGCAACATCTTCACAATACCTCCAGTCTGGATTATACCTGCCACTAAAAGGAAAGCCGCTTTATAGTCTATACAGCTATAGTTGGGCAGGGCTTGATCCTGACACCGGAGACCCACAAGGTTACCTAAATGGCGTTGCGAGTAAGGACTACACAGCCATTATACGTGAATATACACCCGAAAAGCTAATTTTTAACGGCTCAATTAGACCAACAACATTTGGTTCTTTAAGGAACACTATTTCGTATGGCGATATTTCCTTTTCTTTTAACATTGCCTACCGCTTGGGCTATGTATTTAGAAAGAACGCCTTGGTATATGGCGCAAACCTTGGGCTTTTGTCAAATAACGGTGACTATGCAGTTCGTTGGCAAAATCCCGGCGATGAGGTACATACACAGGTTCCCTCTGTCCCTGCGGCTGCGAACAACAACAGAGATATGTTTTACAGGTATTCTGATGTGCTGGTTGATAAGGCCGATAATATCAGGCTACAGGACATAAGGTTTGACTATATGCTAAGCGACAGAAACTGGCTGCCATTTCAGCAGGTACAGTTTTATGTTTATAGTGCCAATCTCGGAATACTATGGAAGCGAACCAGATTTGATGTCGACCCCGACATCCAGTACGGTAATTATCCGGTTTCTATCGCCTTTGGGATAAAAGTAAACTTTAAGTAAACCGAGCTTCCGAGCTCAAGAAATAATTATATATAGATGAAAACGATTAAAATAGTAATCATATTGTGCCTGTTCTTTGCAACGGTACTTTCTTGCCAAAAAGGTTTTTTGGAGGTAAAGCCGGATCAACACTTGTTGGTTCCAAAAAAGCTTAGCGATTTGCAGGCAATACTCAACAACACCATAATGAATTATGGCCCCGGATACCATATCATTTCTGCCGATGATTACCAGGTTTATACCACTTCGGCATTAACGGCATTGGGTTCGGCCGTTGCACGTAATGCCTATCTATGGAAAAAGGATCTTTATGAGAACATTGCAACCATGGGTGATTGGGATAGGCCCTATCAACAGATATTCTATACCAATGTAGTGCTCGATGAACTTAAAAACATTGAAAGAACAGCGGTCAATGCACCTGACTACGATAATACGAAAGGATATGCGCTTTTTTTTCGTTCCATGGCCTTCTATCAATTGGCTATTTCCTTCGCCGCTGGCTACAATAAGGAAACTGCACAACAGGTACCGGGGATACCGCTCAAGCTAAGTTCGGACATAAACGAGCAGCTCAAACGCCATACGCTTAAAGAAACGTATGCCCAAATACTAGCGGATTTGGGCATAGCTAAAACATTGATATCGAATGATGTTGAAACACAGCCCGTCAAGCCCAGCAGAATTGCGGTCGATGCGCTTCTGGCCAGAATATATCTATCAATGGGAGACTATGAAAGCGCACTTTCGTATTCCAATAAATGTATTTTGTCCAAGCCTATGCTTTTAGATTTTAATGTGCTTTCCAAAACTTCTACCCGTCCTATAACCTTTAACCAAGCACTTTCTACGGAGGTGATATTTTGGCAGTGGATGAATGATTATCAGTTTGCTGCGAGCAGTAGCACTAGCGTAGCAGCGGAGATTGTAACCAGCTATAATGCTAATGACCTGCGAAAAACTATCTTTTTAAGAGATAGGAATAACGGCGTTTTTACCTTTAAGGGAAACTACACTGGCGACAGTTTTATATTTACGGGGTTGGCAACAGATGAAATGTACCTGATACGTGCCGAATGCTATGCAAGGGATGGCAAGGTAACGGAGGCTATGAGGGATCTGAATTCCCTTATGTTAAAGAGATGGAACAATACGGTGTCATATCCCGAAATAACAGCTGCAAATACGGAGGAGGCACTTACAAAAATTCTTGCAGAACGGAGAAAGGAACTGATAACCAGGGGTACACGATGGGCTGATCTTAAGCGGTTAAACCAAGAGACCAGATATGCGGTTACATTAAAAAGAGTTTTGGATGGTGTCGAATATGCACTTCCTCCAAATGATGCGAGATATGTGTTTCCCTTCCCTCAGACCGAAATCGACAGGAATGGTTTTCCGCAAAATGGCAGGTAGAGAAATAGGGAGCGTTGTATTGCGCTCCCTATTAATTATAGCTCCGAATAAAAGCCGTTAATTACGTTGGTCATGCCACTCGGATTGCTATTTGGGTCATTTCCCTGTGGAAATTCAGCTGTGCAAATGGGAGATTCTTCTTCCAATGTGCATCTATAGTCTCCGGGTTGACCCGGTTCAGGTTGTTGGGTTTGTCCGTCAACGTTTACCCATGTACCGTTATCGTTGGCCCATTTTTCGGTTAGCCTAACATTACTGTCTGCTCTGAATGCTAAAGTTGCGAAGGCAACCATTAATATTGCAAATAATCCCAACAGATTTACACTTTTTAAATTTTCTATTACCTTTTTCATAATAATTATAATAATGCCATACCTATTTTTTAGTTGTACAGCCTTGTTTTCACGTTTCAATCCCCGAAGCCACGATCTGCACGTTGTTTAATGTTCATTTTTTTTGCAGGTCTGGCTTTTGCCCTGCATTACCGTTTCATTCAATTTTTAGGCAATCTCCTTTCCTTTAAAAAGTTAAACCATTTATTGTTTTCAGTTAGTAGTCCAAAAATTGCTATTGCGATAAAAAACAGGTTAAACATTAGGTGGTTACCATAGCTCATGTTTTCAAGAATGCCACCGCAACTGCAGGGAATTCGACCGAAGACTCCAGTCATCACTATAGCTATATATAAAGTGAATGCAATTAACAAGAACAATGAGGCCCATAGTGCCATTTTTCTGCTGCTTGGAAATAAGAGTAGTAATGAAAGCACAATTTCAATTACAGGGATCAGCCATGTTAGGGTTTTTGCAATAAAAACTGGGAATATCTGGTTGCGCATTTCGGAAAGAGATTTATCATAATCCATCAGCTTGGCCATGGCCGCATAAAAGAACAGGGCGGCTATTAGACCACTGACAACCAGAAGTATGCTCTCCTTTTTCATAGTATACGGTTTTTAAGCTCTATAGATGTTTATGGATAAACATCTACCCAAAATTAGGTTGTTTTATAAGGCTTGCGCCGGAAAATAGTCGGAAAATGAGGGGACAATAGTCAAAAAATGTAGGGACATTTGTCTCCACTCTAAGCCTTTGGAATTCGGCTTCGAATGCCTTATGCTATTCAATGTATAGGACAATTTCTGTACAATATGCACCTATGTGTAAAAAATGAGTTTTGTACTTTTAGACGAGATGTTTAGATTTGGGTAACAACTACGGGCTAATGATATGGAAAAGACTACGGAAAGGATTAAACAAGAAAATGATAATATCCTGATTTCATACTCGGCAAATAACCCAGAGCATCCGGATTGGTTCATCTACGAATATCAAAGCCATAGAAAAGTGCTTGTTCAGGTAGACAGTGCCACAGGAAAGGTACATTTCCTAAGGGAGCTTTAGCCTAAGGGCGAAGAAAAAAACAAGGTATAATGCAGCAAGCAGAACAAAAAAGGCCAAAACGCAAAAGGATAGCTAAAACTGAAAAAAACAGTGCGGGTGTAGCAGCCACTGCCAATGATAAGGTAATGGTTGGCAGCGCTGTTTATGAGAAGGTTGGTCCGGCGGTAAAAAAGAAGGCACAAGTTGGGTAGTGAAATAGTTGTAAAGGCTTTTGGTCTGGGATACTCATTTCTGGTGTGTCAGATTTATAAGTAGCCTACTGAGCTGTTTTGTGCCTATCCGTAGGTAAGAGGCGAGTACCGGTTTCGGAAGCTCGTGGATATATTTTCCAAGCAGCAATGATGCAAAGTGGTACCTATTTATTGCACCCTCTAGGTGCAGTAGCTTACAGGTTTCAATCTCCTTTAGCATCTGGTCTTCCATAATGCATAGCAATAGTTTTATCGCTTCGGGGTATTGTCTAAAAAAGCGCTCGAGCTGTTTATAGCTAACGCTCATGAGCTGCACATGGCTCAGGCACTCTACATATTCCATGTTGGGTCTTTTGGTATATGCGCCATTTTGTGCCATAAAATCTCCACTAATATATAGTTGTACGGTTTTGGGCAGGCCCAATTGCAGGGGATACCTCCTTAATAGCCCATCGGTTACATAGTACAGGCATTGGTTAAGTAAATTTGGACCAATAAAGGTCTGTCCCTTTTCGAAAGAAAGTGGAAGGAACTGCTGCGCAAAAAGCACCTTCAGTTCCCTTTTACAATAGGGCATATCAAACAGCCTATCAATGAGAGGTTGGTTTTTCATGTTTTTTAATTGCAAAACAAGATTGATTTTCTGTCACAATCAAGTGTAACGTTAGCCGTTAATTTTTCCACCCAACCGGTTTTTATTTGCGAACTAGTGTCTCAAATGGGTTTTTTGGGTGGAATTCTATATTTAATATATTTTTATGCAATCGGTTGTGTGGGTTTTTTGGTATTTAAACCGTATTATGGGAGTAAATGAGCTCCATGTTACCACTTTTGCTAAAAAATGCAGGTAGCTTTATGTTAATCACTTATTAATCTGTATAATGGAAATTAACTTTGAAAAAGCAAGTTTCAGGGATTTTGAAAATATTCCCGAACTGGATGCAATGGCAAGAGCCGGCGAATTCCAATTGTTCCTGGATTACCTAAAAGATAAGGGGCATCTAAATTACCGCATAGAATCCCTATCTGGCTGTGCCCCAGAAATGGACCTGCTCTTGCCGGGTAAAAGTAAACCGCAAAGATGCGCCTGCTTCGTCTCAAATGACTATCTGGGCCTTACACAACATCCCGTAATTAAACAGGTATTGAAAGATGCCATTGAAGAGTTTGGGAGTGGGGCAGGGGCATCTCCCGCCATTGGCGGGCACTTTGTCTATCATCAGCTATTGGAAGACAGGATTGCCAAATTCTTTAAGCGAAAAAATGCCATTTTGTACACCACAGGCTATACTGCAAATAGTGCTACGCTACAATGTCTTTTACAGAAAGAGGATATTGCCATTATAGATATGGCGGTGCATGCCAGTGTTTACGAAGGCTGCCAACTCACCAATGTGAAGACTTTTTTGCACAACAACCTAGATGCGCTGGAATTGGCCCTTAAGCATGCCCAGCATACCTTTCGTACGAAAATGGTAATTATAGATGGCGTGTACTCGCAAGATGGCGACTTGGCAACGATGGACAAGATTGTCGAGTTGACACACCATTATGGTGCCTATCTGGTGGTAGATGATGCCCATGGAACAGGAGTGGTGGGCAAGACGGGAAGAGGTGCCATAGAAGAATTTAACCTGTTCGACAAGGTGGATATAATTACGGGAACCTTTAGCAAGGCATTTGCGCACATAGGCGGCTACGTAGTGGCAGATACGGCACTAATTAATTTCTTAAAATACCAATCAAAACAGCATCTATTTTCTACTACAGCTACACCAACCACTTTGGGTATACTAAAGGCAATGGATCTGTTAGATGATGAACCATTCTGGAAAGACCAGCTTTGGGACAATATCAATTATCTTAAAGAAGGATTATTGGGCATGGGGCTTGATATTGGTACAACGGCCTCGGCCATTATCCCGGTAAAGATTGGCGATATTGGAAAAACTTTGGAAGCTGGCAAGCTTTTGCTGGATGCAGGTGTTTATGCAAATCCTATCATGTATCCGGCAGTATCTAAGAAGAATGCCCGCGTTAGGCTAAATATCATGGCTACCCATACCAAGGAACAATTAGACCGTGTACTTAATGCCTTTGCAGATGTTGACCATAAACTTTCTATTTCTAAACTATAACTATATGCCTAGTGTCTCTCATATTAGAAAATACAACCGAACAAGTAAAAAATAAGAAACAGACCATGCAACGGCTGGTTGATGCCGTGGGTACAATTATTAAAAGCAAGGGCTACAAAGGGTTGGGCCTTAATGCCATTGCCAAGGAAGCTGGCGTAAGCAAAATCTTGATCCATCGATATTTTGGCTCTGTTGATCTGTTGGTGGAAGCCTATGTACTTAAAAATGATTACTGGATAGCAAAAACTGGTGAAGTTGCTGTGGAAACAGAGGCTGGTACCGACAAGGAAAAACTACAGAAGTTGGTCTCTAATCTATTAAGGGGCCATTTTGAATATTTCAATACACACGAAGAGATGCGTTCCATTATTCTTTGGGAAATTACCGAACATACCAACCTGCTCAACAGTATCTGCCGACTGCGTGAGGAAACGGGCAGCATATTGTTAGATAAGGCGGTGCCATTATTTGAGGGGACAGGCAAAAGTATAAAAGGGGTTACTGCCCTAATGGTAAGTGCCATTTACTATATTGTTCTGCATGCGAAAAAGAACCAATCGACCATTTGTGGTATTGATGTAAATTCTAAGGAAGGGCAGGACGAGATATTGAGAACCATAGACCAGATTGTAGAATGGACATTTGACGATTAAATTAAGGATAACATAGAAATATGCCAGTAACATAACAAACGATGAAAGACAACCCTATGCAGACGAAAAATAACCGCGGTGGATTATGGAGAAGGAAAATATTCATTTTTATGTGGAGGAACTTAATGCCCTAAGACTACTAGTGCATAGCCTTATTGGCGAAGGCGTACAAATGCCCAAGACAGAAGAGCTATTTGCAGCGCAAATGGTAGCAGAGGTTGCGGACTTTAAGAGACTGCTCCAAGACAGACAACTACATCTTAATAAGGGTGCCGTTACCTTTATGGATCATCTCCAAGCAGAAATGTGCCGGATCTTGGAAGATTGCAACAACTATGCGTTGTTGGAAACACATTTGTTAACAGCGCTTAGGAAAGCAAATCTGGACATGGTCATCACAACAATTGGTGAAATTTTTGAATATCTCGGCAATGATTATGCCCACTGCTTTAATTTTCAGATGAAAGTTCCATCTACCCTAAAAGCTAAGTTCCATTTTTGTATGGTCAAAGAGTGGAATAGGTTGGTGGCCAAACTTAAAAATGCAGGGATTGAAGAAGAGTTATTAACTGTGCTATCTGGTTATCATCAGGAACTGATGTCAAATAAGGTACCCACTTTCCATGAAATGGGTTACTGGCGAAATATGATCGATGGTATTGGTAAAATAGATTTCAAGAAAAATCTTGACCTAGAGTATGCCCTGTTCTCCCAATTTTGCTACCTTAACTTTAATTATCCATCCTTGATACAATTTTGCACCAAAAAAATACAACGTAATTATAATCTTGTAGATGATTACAGGGAAGAGTTTATAAGGATTACTATTCAGCTGAGAACTTTAAGGCAGTTTTATGTTAGATCTGCATATGGCTTTGATACCGATTCCTCTCCTTTGACAGAGGTGTTGGAGGGGATTTTAGAAAATGAACTGTTATGTATCAAAAAATTGTTAAACATAAATAAAAAGGCCTTGACAAGAAACGGGGCAAAGTTTTTTCTTAGGCAGTTTTACTTTCGTATTTCTATTCCCATAGAGCTTTTTCTGTTTATCTTTAGGCTGATGATAGAGAAAGGGATTATACTGGTAAAGCGTAAGGCTGATCTTTATGAATTTATCCATAGCCATGTAGGTACAGTTAAAAGGGATAACCTCTCCATTGGTAACATGCAGAACAGCTATTCTGAAAATAACAGAAGAACGGCCATTAAAGCAAGGGCGCTCTTGCAAACGCTTATTGCACATATTAACGAGAAATATATTTCGATATGTTTTATTGTTTCGCTGATATAATATGTGGTTTATTGCGGCTTAGCTAGGAGGTAATGTACTTTCAACAAAAAAGGCATACCAATATCCATCGAACATGCTCTCATCATTAACTCCCTAAACTATGTCTGCGCAAACGTAATAGGGTAGCTATAGTTTTATTTTTAGGAATTTTACAGCTTTTAACCTAGGGACAATATCCTCTCTACTTCTTTACGCTAGGCTTACCCCTTAATACGAACATATTGAGGTTTCTTTTTACGGGCACAATGTGTCGGTCATATTTATTAAGTTCCTTTATTAGCCGTTCCAAGCTCATAATACCTTACACTTCAAAAATTATCGGTATATTCTGTTTCATCTTAATGGGTAGCTTAATCGGCGTATTCAACATTCCGCTAAGTTTGTCATTTGTAAGTACCGATGGTACTGCCAAAAAAGTGTTTTGTGTTTTTCCGCCTTTAGTTTTGATTTTGTCTTAGACAGAAGTTCTTACCAAAACTAAGGCAATTCACCATACGTTTTTCAATAGAATCCGTATATTTTAAATAGCGGTTAAGATCTTCCAACATAGAATTAAACAGGCTATCTGCCTTGTCTTGATAATAAGGACATGTCATTCCATCCAATAAATTCACTTTTTAGCGTGATTAAAGCCATAATCTAATATTGGGTGGAATTTTTAATACGAGTTTTCCACTTGAAATACCGCAGCCACTTTACAAATTTTGGAATACAATTCGAATCATATTCCTATCGAAAATTTAACTGTGTATTAAAATCTAAAATTCTTTAGTATGATACTAGCCCAGGCCAAAAAGCTGCTCCAAAAGTTCCAAGTGGAAATTGAACGTTTAGAAAACAGTAGAGAAGATCTGACTGCTCCATTGGATAATTTTCTTGAAACTGTTTACTTATACAATAAAAGCCTTAAGGAGCTTGTGCTGTCCACTTCTTTCGAAAATACGAAGGAAGAAATTACCTTCTTTAAATCTATTAAGCCCCAGTTCATATGTCTGCAATTATATTATCTGGCATTGCAAGATCTTAATATGAAATGTCCCAAGGGAAATAGAAAGCGGATCAGGAAGTTATATGAAAAGGAACTTCAAAAGATTGAATGTTTTTTTGAAGCTAATAGGTCCATGGTGCATTATTACCACTCGGGTGTCAACCACATGGATGAGGAACTCTTTGTAAGAGGGCTGAGATACTACCCAAATTGGCTTGTCGAGATCAGGACTGATGTGGACGATCGCTTTTCTACAGCGGCAGATTATCTGATAGCTAGGATTTTGGCGGCAGAAAAAATACAGGACCACATTATAAAATTTCTAGATAGTCTTGAAAATCCACCCGATACTTCTGCCGGCACAGTGCAACCTGATTGGAACCTGAATTGGACCGGGGAATCTATCAACCTTATCGAAATAGCTTATGGTATCTGGTTAACTGGCCAGATCAATAACGGCAATGCTACCGTTTCGGAAATTGTGAGGTGGTTGGAAACAACACTGAAAATTAATATTGGAAGGGCATACCGAAGATGGACGGAAATTTCCAGAAGAGATAGTATGACTACTACCAAATATCTCGACAGGATGAAGGAAGCCATCCACACACGGTTGATAAATGAGGATGACCTAAAAAGGCAAAAAAGACAGCTGTTAAAAAACAGCTAGAATAACAGAATTAAACAAGATTTATATAAAAAGTTTAGGGTCCGACCCTATAAGTTGTCAATCAACCACCCCGATACTTTGAAGCTTTGTTCCGGAAATGGATAGTTAATCCAAGAATTTTTAAGGAACGCTTATGAAGCTGAAAGACCTGTTCACCCTCTTAAAGAATGCCGCCGAACAAGGAGCCAAGAAAGCCCTTTCGGAAAGTGGGCAGCTACAGGAACAGCTGAGCAAGGCGGAAGCCTATCGGCTATTTGGCCGTGGCAATGTGGACCGTTGGATCACTGAAGGTCTGATCAGTCCAGTCATCTGCAAAGAAAGGCCATCCCGAAAATATCTGGACCGTAACAGGCTAGAGGCAATCGCTGCTTCCAGCAACCGGATTACCTACCTGCCTGTGGCAGAAAGGTAGACTTCTTCATTTCCCAACGATCTTTGACGTATAGGGATGAAGCATTAACCCGCCTAAGAAACGGGAAATTTTGCGAAAGTGAGGTTAGGTATCCGTTCTATTCTTCAGGCCAATAGGTCAAGTGGATCAGAACAGATCGAGCACCAACAGCTGAAAGCGCATTGGCAGGCCGAGGAAACTATCGTGTATAGTTCCCAAGAGGCCCGTATCGTAGGATACGACGCTGGTAGTCCCGAACAAATCAACCGGCAAAGTGGATTGTTGCGGGCTCGCTGCCCGCTGCCGGTTCTCCCAGGGCAATAATTACGCCCTTAATCTCCATTAAAACGAAATTACCATGATAATTCAAATGACCGACCATCAGCTAGGCAAGCTCCTGCGCGATGCCGCCGAAATGGGGGCCAAACTGACACTTTCGAGCCTTGGAAAGATCAGGCCGTACCTGACAAAGTCCGAGGCATTCCGGTCCTATGGGCGAAAAAACATCGAGAGGTGGATCGATCAGGGACTGATCACTCCCCGCAAGGACGGAAACCAATCTGCCCCCTGGCGTATCGAACGCATCGAAGTAGAGGCGATCCGAAAGGCCAAAGATGCCATACTCCATATCTGAACCATTTTCAAAATTAAATAACCAAAGACATGAAAGCAACATTTTTAAATACGTGTTCCAGTAGTGAACAGGTACCCTTAGGTATGTTATTGGACCATTTGGGACACAGGCCCGCCAAGATCAAGGGAGATGAACATCTTTACTATAACGTGCTGAAAAGTGCCGACACCAGGTCGACCTTTGTTGTAAACGGGCACCTTAATATCTGGTATGACCGATTGACAAAGAAAAGCGGAAATGTCATCGACTTTTGCGTGGCCTATTGGCCCGAACTTGACCGGGTACAGGTATCCGAGAAGCTCGACCAGATTGTCCAATTGATAGCAAACTCCCAAAAGATACATGTACCATTAACCGGTAGGCGAAAAAGGCTGGGCATCAAAGTCCCTTTTTACCATATCGCCGAAACAAGACCAGTAGGCTGCAATACCGAAATTACGTCCTATCTGCAATCTCAGGAAATATGGGAAATCTCCATAGGCCATCTAAAGGAGGTCTATTACTACGTTATCGATGAAAAAGGAAAACGTAAGGACTTCTTTGCCGCTGGATGGCAGAACGAGAATAGTGGTTGGGAGGTAAGGGGCAGGAATTTCTCCGGATGTCTTGGTAAAAAGGGAATGACATTTATTCCCGGCAATATGGATAGTCTGATCCTATTCGAGGATTATCTGGAGTACCTCAGGTGGAAACGGACCAACATACCATCCAGTCCGAGCATATTGGTCATCAATTCGCCTGAATTCCTCGATGCCGCTAAAAAGCGTCTGACAAAATTCAGGGATGTTGCCGTTTTCTTTGGAAAACAATATCTGGATGACGAGACCCTATCGGCCATCCAAAAATTAGATCCACAAAAAATTGTTCTTGTGCCATGACAGAGTTTATAGATATGTCCACGCTGGAAAATATTTCCATCGTCGATTTTCTGTCCCGTTTGGGGCACCATCCCGTAAAGAAGAGTGGCAGGGAGTTTTTTTACCATAGTATGCTCAGGGAGACCAAAAAAGATACCCCATCCTTTACCGTCTGGGATGCCGGGGGCAAATGGATCGACCGTGGAGGCCCCGGAGAGGCCAACATCAAGGGCGGGGGCATTGTACAGTTGGGGCTGGCCTATTGGCCCCAGCTGCCCTTTGTAGAGGTACTGCACAAGATCAGGGAGGTCAATAATATGGACACTTCGCTGATCCCCGATTATAGGCCGCCCGAAAAATATGTTCCCGAAACGGAGGAAGCAGGCTATAAATTCGAACTGGTGAACACCAGGCCCATAGGTTCGAACTATGTGCTTACCCAATATCTTAAATCAAGGGGCATCCTGGACGTTGCAAATGACCATCTGAGCGAGGTCTATTACCGCCGTACCGATAGGTCTGGGGAGCAGCCTGTCTTCTATGCCATCGGATGGCAGAACGAGCATGGCAATTGGGAATTCTCCAATGCAAAGGGCTTTAAGAGCAGTATCGGCGCCAAGGGCGTTTCCATCGTTGAGGGCAGTGCGGACCATGTGGTACTTTTCGAGGGACGCTTTGATTTTCTCAGTTGGCTAAAGGAAAAAAATCCCGAGCCACAGCCAACGGCCATCATCCTAAACTCTATCGTATACCTTGACAAGATCATCGACCGTATCAGGGACATTCCAAAGATCGATGTCTATTTTGACAACGATCCCCCAGGTAAAAAGTGTACCTCCCAACTGATAGGGGAAGTAGGCCATGCCGTTGACCGTTCCTATGAATACGAGGGCTATAAGGACTACAACGAAAAAATAAAGAATGGGATGGGATCCCAAGAAAATATGGCAGTGACTGCGGACATGAACCGGCAAAATCCACGGACTGTCCCCAAGCGTTAGCCACCTATACAGCTATATGGTTATCCATATATCCCGATATAAAATATCTACTCCAGTATATAGCCATATATACAACTATCCCTCTATCCGATAACCTAAATATACAAACATATGCATATCTGTCTATTCCCAAAGATGTTGCCCTACCTGCCCATCTATCCATATATATGGATAGATGAATGTACAGCTAAAGAGCTATGTCCCTATCTGTATATATGGCTATATAGCTATCCCCTTATACCGATACCCATCTATCCGCTTATGTGGATATATGCATATCTTATAGACAGCTATATGCTGATCTGAACAGTTTGTACCTTCACATATCCATATTATCGGCTATTCTGCTATCTGGATATCCAACTATCGGTATAACCGTACCCAATCCCAAAAAATGCCCATTTCCGTGCAGACGGCATAAGGGCTTTTTTTTGTTTTGTAGTGGGCAAGTTGTGTTTTTGTCCGTACAGCCCGCCTACGGCTGGGCTGCCCGATAAAAACTTACTTGCCTTAGACCCGCCCAGCCCGATGGGCAGGGGCGGAACTAAGGAAGAAAAAAGCTCGCAACTCGCTTTTTTTACATCCGACACCCAACCAATCCCCTTTTTATTCACGAAACAAAGCTAGCTTATGCTAAGACACGGTAGCCTATTTAGTGGTATCGGCGGTTTTGATATCGCCGCCACATGGATGGGCTGGAAGAATATTTTCTCCTGCGAGAACAATCCATTCTGCCAGACCATATTGAAACATTACTGGCCACAAACCCACCATTATGAAAATATCTTCAAATTCAATGCAACTAAGTATCGAGGACACGTTGACATCATCAGCGGAGGTTTTCCCTGCCAGCCATTCAGCCAGGCCGGAAGGCGAAAGGGGAAAGCGGATGACCGCTACCTCTGGCCAGAAACTCGTAGAGTTATTATGGAAGCAAGGCCAAAGTGGATCGTTCTTGAAAACGTTGCTGGACTGTTTACCATTCTGGAGCCGGAGAGTTTATCTGAAATGGAAATCAAAGAGATTGAGCTTTTTTGTCAGGACAGTGAACAGGAAGCAAATACCATCATCATCAGTCTCCAGCGAAGAGTCATTGGAAGCATTATTTCAGAAATTGGATCAGCGGGATACGTACTTCCCAGGCTTGAAGATGGCAGCCCAATCGTTCTGTGTATTCCAGCTTGCGCCGTCAACGCCCCACATCGAAGAGACCGAACCTGGTTTGTTGCCTACGCCAAACACGGTACAGATCGGGAGGATCTCGATAGACCGGGAGACCCTGAAGGTGACCGAAAGAACGATGAAGGACGGCAAGCCCAAGCAACGGTCCATCAAGGATTCGCTGATCATGATCGCGGCGAGCAATGGGCTGATCCCCACGATCACCACGATGGACAGCACGGGAGCAACGGCGAAAATGAAATCCACACAGGTAAAGACTGGCAGTATGCACAGTATGACCCTGGGCAGATTGATCTCCATGTTGCCAACGCCAGTGGCAAGGGACTGGAAGGGAGTAGTGGGGGTAGAGGACAAGAATTTGCCGGCGGCAGTAAAATTCCTGATTGGGATGGATGGCCATCTCAACCCCCGGTTTGTGGCGGAGATGATGGGCTTCCCCGAAAACTGGACGGAATTACCATTCCAAAGTGGCGGGTAGAGAGCATCAAGGCCTATGGCAATGCCATCGTTCCACAGGTCGCCCTTGAAATCTTCAGGGCCATCGAAAAAGTGGACAGGCCAATCTAAAAGCTAAGACCATATGGCAAAAGATGCACCATCCGACCGCAAGATACGCCGCTTTGAGCTGAGGCTGAGCGAAGGGGAACTTGCCCAGTTCCTTGAACTTGAAAAATCGCTGGGCATCAGCCGCGCCGATATCGTGCGCATCAGGGTACTGAAAAATTCGACAAAGATGCTGGTGAATGCCAAAGAGCTGATCAAAAGGCTGGACCGCACCGGTGCGGAACTGGGCAGGGCAGGCAACAATATCAACCAATTGGCCAGACACGCCAACGTACTGAACAAACGTGGAATGTTGGCCCCTGAAGTTATCACAAATTTTAACCGACTGTTTGCCGAACATATCAAAGTCCAAAGGGAACTTGAAAAACAGTTCCGCCAACTGATCAGACTGATGAAAGGTTAACCATGATCGTAAAAATACTTGCCCACTCGGCAACCTTCAACGGCGTCAGCTATAATACCGATAAGATAGAAAACGATAAGGGCGAACTGATGAAGGTAGAGAATTTCGGTGCGTTACAGGCCCTTGAACAATTGAGGCCACAGGACTATATCAACTATCTGGAAGTACGCTCGGCCACCAATCCGAGGATCAGATATCCCCAGTTCCACGCCGTTATCTCCTGCAAGAGGAAGTCCCATTCCAAGGAGCAGCTCACCGATCTTGCCACCAAATGGCTCAAGGGCATTGGATATGGTAAACAGCCCTATCTACTGGTATTCCATAAGGATACGGCCAACAACCATATCCATATCGTTTCCACCCGTGTTGACGAAAACGGTAAAAAGATCAACGATAGCTACGAAAAGATAAGGGCCTATCAGGTGCTCCACCAGCTAATGGAAGTCGACCAGAAGAAACAGTTTACCAAAGATATAGAAAGGATCCTCGGCTACCATTTTTCTACAAGGGCGCAATTCATGATGCTGTTGGAATGTCAGGGATACAGCCTGCGGCTGGATGGTGAAAGGTATAGGATTTCCAAGTATGGCCTACATCAGGGAACGGTCGAACTGTCCAAGGTCGATGCCATCAGAAAGAACTATCAAAGGGACCTGGACCGTTTGGCACAGATACGTGCGATCATAGATAAATATCTCAAGATCTACGATCCCACCGTTTTTCCAGTCGCGGCACCTACGGTTAAGGGAGTGACAGCAAAACAAATGGGATACTCCTCTAAACTTGTCGAGCATCTAGCTGCCAAATTTGGTGTACAGGTGCTTTTTCATGGCAAAGCGGGAATGCCCCCTTACGGATATACCCTTATAGACCATTCGCACAAGCAGATATATAAGGGTGGTGAGGTAATGCCCCTAGAGCAACTGAAAGGACCGGCAGAATTTATTTCCATGGATATTCCCAGACCCCTAACAGAGCTGCCTCTGGAAGCGGGAAGCGATGTAGATACCAGAAGTTCCTATGGACAGTCCGTTGACCAAGCCGGCACCGAGAATGGACTAACATCAGATGGGGAAACGATGTTCTTCTTTCCAGAAATCAACCTTGACATTGCAGATGACATCGATGACGAGGCCGTCCTCGGCCGCAACCGCAGGCGCCAGCGCAAGGCGAGAACCAATACAAGATAACCACTACACTAAATTCCACTAAATTCTTAATGAGACGCGTATTCAACCTCTCCGGCGGGAAGACTTCCGCCTATATGACCATTTCAGAAAAACCGACCAAAGATGACATCATACTATTTACCGATACTGGCAGGGAGCATCCCCTGACCTACAAATTCCTTGACGACATTGAAAAGCACGAGGGATTTAAGATACACCGGGCGACCTATATCCACCATAGGGCACCAAACAGAAATGGATTCGATGCACTGACCCATTGGAAGAGCTATCTTCCAAACCGGATGAGGAGGATCTGTACGGTTGAACTTAAGGTCAAGACCGCACGAAGGTACCTTCGCCCATTGATAGGTACGCGGTTTGAACAGTTCATCGGCTTCCGTTATGATGAGGCCGACTGGGTCAGGAAATTCAAGAACTACTATAAACATACACGTACACATTTTCCGCTGTACGACAGGAGGGTTACCAAGCCGATGATCGAACAATACTGGCTTACCCGCCCATACACACTAGAAATTCCATCCATTCTGGGCAATTGTGACCTTTGCTTCCTAAAGGGAAAGAACAACATTATCAAGATATTGTCGGTTTACCCAGAACTGGCGGACAAATGGATCGAGGATGAAAAGCGCTCCTCATTGATCCGCAAGCAAAAAGGCGGCACCTATTTCAAGGATGTTACCTACCGGCAATTGCTTGAAATTGCCAGGTCGCAAAAAACGCTGTTCGACCTTGAAGAGGCACTTCCTACCTATTCCTGTTCCTGTACTACTTGAGAGGTTGTCCAATCCACCATAAAATTAAACATCCCATTACCAAATAATCAGAAAACTATGGTCATTCTTATCGGAAATCAAAAGGGTGGTGCGGGAAAAAGCACCCTAACGCTACTCTTTGCCAACTACCTTACGCAGGTCAAACAGAGAAAGGTTACGGTATTGGACATGGACTATCAGCAGTCCATCTCCTCCAAGGCGGAGAAGGCGAAGATATTGGAGAACGAGCCCCTGTACGAGGTGGTTCCCGCCGACCTTAAAATCTTTCCATCGCTGAATGCGGCACTGGCCAGCAGAAAGGGGGAGATCATCATCATCGATTTGCCGGGCAAAATGGACGATGATGGACTTTTGCCCGTGTTCGCCGCCGCCGATGTGGTCATCTGCCCATTTGCCTACGATGAGTTCTCGGTGGATTCCACAATCCTGTTCGCTATGGTACTGAGGAAGATCAATGAAAGGGCTCCCTTCATCTTTATCCCCAACCGTATCAAGAATACGGTGAGGTATGAAACGCGGAGCGAAATCGAGCATGTGCTACAGCGGTTTGGTGTCATCTCCGAGGGACTTGCCGACCGTGTGGACTTCCAGCGCATCAGTACGTTCCAGACCCCGTTGATCCTGATGCCGGTAGTACTTCCGGTCCTGGACAAGATCTATAAACAGTACCTGGATTGGGAGGGAAAAACATGAGCGGAATCAAAACCCTTGCAGATGAACTGAGGGAGAGGATAAAGAATGATGGCAAACCTGAACCTAGCGGCCATTCCGGACCATCTGTAGGCAGGAAGGCAAAACAAAAAACGGTCAGACCAAAGGCCCTCCATCCATCCCTTGAAGAACTATTTGGGGCCATACTTGCCTATGAACTGAACGGAAGGGAAAAACTGTTGATACGTCTGGACGACAGGACCATATTCCTGTTGAAGCAATTAAAGATCGCCAAGTCCATCGATATGAACAAGCTG
Source organism: Flavobacteriaceae bacterium PS02338 (assembly GCA_029959615.1). GTDB lineage: Bacteria > Bacteroidota > Bacteroidia > Sphingobacteriales > Sphingobacteriaceae > Pedobacter. The sequence continues at coordinate 35,914 of JASCOD010000007.1, forward strand.
ATCGCCTTTAGCCTGCAATATTTTCTCGACCGTCACCCCGAACTCATCCAATACATCAAAGAAAACATTAAAACTATCGAATTATGAACTGGACACAATTTATCCTCAGCCTTGTGGGTATCTATTTTATCTATTACCTGTTGAACCTATTGTTCGACCTGTTGCGGCCAAGGCAGGGCGCTGCCGAGAATTCCGGTCAGCAGGAACTCACCTTTTTCGAGGAGCACCAGCCCGAAATCGTTATGGACGAAGTCGAAGAAGGTGAAGTGGTCAAATATGAGGCCGAGCTGCAGGAGAGCAGGCAGGCCATGCCATCCGGTATCCTACAATCGACAGGTGGGGTGAGCCTGAAACAGCTTTTTTCGCTGGCCCAGTCGGACCTGATCGAATTTACCAGGACCATTCCCTATTGAGCAGGTGATGAAGCTCGGCAAATTAATATTAAAGACAACCTTGGTTGTCTTTTTTTTTGGCCTGCCCCTTTTGGCCGTCTGCCAGACGCCACCTGGGGTAAGCGAGTTCTACCGTGCCAGTAGCGAGGTCAATCGCTGGTATTTCAGCCTATCGGACATGGTACTGGTACTGGGTGCTATCGCAGGGCTGCTCGGCGGTCTCCGCATCTATTCCAATTGGCAGTCCGGCAAACACCATATCGATGCCCAGGTGATGGGCTGGTTCTTTTCCTGCCTTTTCCTTTCGATACTGGGCGCTGTCCTCAGGGCCCTTTTCGGGATACACTAATATCCAATTCCAATTTTTTCACCTTTTAATTTCTTAATCTATGACAGTAAAAATTCAAAGACTGTTTACCGTTGCCATGCTTTCATTGCTGGCGACATCATCCTTCGCCCAAGGTGGAGGTTCTACGGGCATCAATGCCGCAACCTCCTCACTGACCAGTTATGTTGACCCCGTATCGACGCTGATCCTGGCCATTGGTGCCGTGGTCGGGCTGATCGGCGGGGTACGCGTGTACATCAAGTGGAACGCCGGCGACCAGGACATCAACAAGGAATTGATGAGCTGGGGCGGTTCCTGCCTCTTTTTGGTACTTGTGTCCGTGGTCATCAAAGCCTTCTTCGGCGTGTAATGGTACCTAGGTATTCCATCTATAAGGGGCTTCAGAAGCCCCTTATCTATCGGGGGTTCAAGGGGAAGTTCATCTACTGGGGCATCGGTTCGCTTGTCGGGGGGCTTGTCCTTGGCGGTCTGATAGGGGCATTGACCAGTATGTACCTGGGCGGCTTTATGACCATCGTGCTGATCTGCTCGGGACTTGGCTATACGTTCCTGCGCCAAAAGGATGGCCTACATAACAAAAAACGCTACAGGGGAATTATCGTCCACCCGGTCCATTTAAAAATCAGTTATGCAACGAGAAAGAAAAACAGCATTTAACATGCCCTATGCAGGTATTGATGCCTATAATGACCTACATCTGCTCTATGGCGAGAAGGGTGATTTTTCGGCCCTGCTCCACATCGACAACCCGGTCCTGCAGTATAGTGCCGATCCGGAGGCCTATACCGCCTACCAGAGCGTACTGCTCAACATCATCAAGATTTTGGGCGAAGGCCATATCATCCAGAAACAGGATGTTTTTATCCGTAAAAAATATAGACCGGTAGCTGCCGATGAATTCCTACAGCAGAAATACCATGCCCATTTCCAGGGCAGGGAGTATACGGAAATCAGGACCTATCTGATCATTACCCGCCAGGTCAAAAGGGGCGCATTCTATACCTTTGATAAAAAGATACTCGCCGATTTTTCACAGAACATGGGAAAGGTCTTCGACCTGTTGTCCGGTTCGGGCTTTGGGCCCAGACATCTGACCGAGGCGGAGATCAACCGCTACGTGAGCAGGGTGCTGGGTATGGAATTCGCCTCGCCGACCATTGCGCTGAACAATATGCGCTGCAACGATACCCAGCTCAGCTTGGGCGATGCGGCCATCAGGTGTTTGAGCATGGTCAATACCGATGCGGTCGAACTGCCCGAAAAAGTAGGTCCCTATACCGAAAAACAGGAAAACAAAGGCATGAGGGATTTTCCGGTGGACAATCTTTCCTTTCTGCACCAGGTACCCGGCTATAAGGTCATCATCTATAACCAGTTGTTGGAAATACCGTCCCAGCAGATGACACTGAACAAGCTGGAACTGAAACGCAAACGCCATTCGGGGGTGCCAGATCCGGCAAACCTGATCTGTGTGGAGGACATCGATATGCTGCTGGTGGACGTGGCAAGGGAAAACCAGCTATTGGTCAATGCGCATTACTCCATGGTTATCTGTGCGGCGCAGGAACATATCGATCGGGCGGTCAATTATATCGAGGCTGCACTGTTCCAACAGGGCATCGTCCCATCAAGGAACGCCTACAACCAACTAGAGCTCTTCCGCTCCGCCCTGCCGGGCAATGGTGTGGAACTACAGAAATACGACTGGTTCCTGACCACTGCGGATGCGGCACTCTGCCTGTTCTTCAAGGAGGCACTGCCAAGGGACGAACCTTCGGATTTCCTGATCCGTTTTACCGACCGCCAAGGGGTGCCGGTAGCGATAGACCTATCCGACCTGCCCATGCGTACCGGACGTATCAATGCACGTAACCGTTTCTGTCTTGGCCCATCGGGTGCGGGAAAATCATTCCTGATCAATGCGCTGGTTGAGCAGTACATGCTCTACAATATGGATGTGGTCATCGTAGATACAGGCCATTCCTATTCGGGGCTGTGTGCCTATTATAATGGCAAGTACATTACCTGGTCGGAAGACAGACCGATCACGATGAACCCCTTCGCCATCGCCGAAAGCGAATACAATATCGAGAAAAAGGATTTTCTGTGTACCCTGATCAGCCTGTTGTGGAAAGGGGCAGAGGGAAGCGTAAGCACCATAGAACGGGACGTGATCGCCAATATTATCTCCGCCTATTACAGCGAATACTTTGACCTGGACTCCAGTCAACGTGAAAATGGAACACCGCTCAGCTTCAATTCGTTCTACGAATTTGCCCTTAAAAGGATTCCCGAAATCAAGAACCAGGAAAAGATACCCTTTGAACTGGAAGAGTTCAGGTTTGTGCTCAAGAAATTCTATAAGGGGGGCGAGTTTGATACCATTCTCAATGAGGCGACCGATAAATCGCTTTTTTCCGAACGTTTTATCGTCTATGAAATCGACAACCTGAAGGAGAACAAGATCCTGTTTCCGATAGTTACGCTTGCGATCATGGACGTGTTTATCCAGAAGATGAGACACCGTTCCTCGCAGCGCAAAGCCCTTATAATCGAAGAGGCATGGAAGGCCATAGCATCCCCATTAATGGCAGGGTACATACTCTATCTCTATAAAACGGTCAGAAAATTCTGGGGTGAAGCTATTGTCGTTACACAGGAACTGGGGGACATCATCGGCAATGCGGTAGTCAAGGACAGTATCATCAGCAATTCGGACACCATTTTTCTGCTCGACCAGAGCAAGTTCAAGGAGAACTACAAAGAGATAGCCAAGCTTTTGTCGATTACCGAAACCGAACAGAAGAAGATATTTACCATCAACAACCTTGACAACAAGGAAGGCAGGGCACGCTTCAAGGAGGTCTATATCCGCAGGGGCAGTGTAGGAGAGGTATATGGCGTAGAAAATTCCATCTACCAGTACCTTACCTATACCACCGAAAAGCCCGAAAAAAATGCTGTGGAAATTTATGTTAGGGCCAATGGTTCCTATCAGAAGGGACTGGAAGCATTTGTCTCCGATCTGGAGCAAAGTGGACTTTCCCTGCCCGCATTTGTTGGCCAGATCAACCAAAAAGGGGGACTGGTAACCATTTCCGTCTAACAACCTAAACCCAATCCTTTATGAAAACTATTTTATTGATTGCTGGGCTTTTCCTTTGGGGATGTCCGGTCATGGCCCAGATCTACGTCGATCCCACTACGGCCGCCGCAATGGCTGTCCAATCAGGGACCATCAACGGCCAGCTCAACAGGACCAACGACAACCTCACCCTGATCCAGCGTGGACAGCTTGCGGTGACGGGGCAACTGGTCATCGTCAACGACCTACAGCAGCAGATCTATAAGGGACTCAGTGAAGTCTCCGCTGCCGTACGCTCGCTACTGGCCATCCAGGACATTGCGGAAATCAGTGCCGACATCGTCACGGATGTGAACAAGGCGGTCGTATTGGCACAGAGCAATCCAGCCCTATTACTTTTTGCCGAAGGTGGCGCACGAGAGTTCAAGCGCCGTGGTACGGCCCTTGCCACGGAGGTCAGTTCCTTTGTGCTACAGGGCGGACTGAACAACCTGATGGATTCGGGAGAAAGGGCAAAACTGCTCAATAGGATCAGGACCGAACTGATGATCTTAAGAGGGGTCGCCTACGGTATGCAAAGGACCATGTTCTGGGCCAAACAGCGTGGCATATTGAACTCCCTCAATCCCTACGCGGGCTATATCAATATCGACAAGCGTATTGCCGATGATATTATCAGGAACGCAAAATATCTCAAACAATGAAAAAGAAACTACTCACCGCCTGTCTGCTCTTTGGTCTAGTGGCCAATGCCTTTTCCCAGCTCAACGTAGAACTGTTGCACCAATTGGTCTCGGAAAGCAAGAGTGAACACAGTAGACAGGACGAAGCAAAGAACAAACAGGCCGTTACCTCGGCCAATGAAGAGGTAAACAGGACACAGATGGGCAAGCTGAAGACTAAATATAGGGAACTCCAAAACCGCTTCCATACCATTGGCCTTGCCATCGATGTGGCGCAGATCGGTCTAGAGGCCACTCCGCTGGTGACAGAGATCGTTAGGCAACAGGGCATCATCTATAACCTGGCCGCGGACAATCCTTTGCTGATCACCATTGCCCTGCAGGCCGAGATAGATCTGGTCGACAGGGCAAGGATGTTGGCCAATTACATTGCTGGGCTCGCCCTGAGCATCGGGGAAATCAACCAGATGAAGGCGAGTGATAGAAAGATATTGTTTTCCCACGCCCTTACCGAGCTCAGACTGATCGAAGGGGCGAGCAGGGGTCTTGCCGTCTGTATGCAACAGGCAAGCTATAGGCGTCTGGATGACCCGTTCAGGGATTTTGTCAACCGTGACAAGCAGCTGATAGACGACATCATCAGGAATGCGAATGTCCTCAAAACCAATATGCCATGAAACTATTTCTAATAACGGTTCTTATTTTTTTCTTTGCGCCCCTATCACGGTCATCTGGCCAGAGGGTCGTCTTTGACAGGAACCATTTTAATATCGTCAACGAGAACGGTGCGGTCCGTCTGGCGGCAGAGAATACGCACAACGGTTATCTGAACACCATAAGGAACAGGCTGGACGATATCAATATCAACATCAGTTCTGTGGTCATCGTGCATACGCTCATCCGTAATTCGCTCATACAGGTCAACCAGGCACTGAAGAGTGGAATTGCCGTGTCCCAGATTGCCGAAATCGCTGGTGAGATCATCCACGAGAGCAATTCCATGATCTCCATTGCCGGATCTGATCCCTATCTGCTCCTTTTTGCCGAAGATGTGGCAAGACAGATGAAGGCAAGGGGCATCAAGCTGGTCAGCGAAGTATCGGCCTTTGTGCTCAAGGAGGGCGACAACGTGCTCATGGACTTTGAAAAGCGGGACGCTCTTTTGCGTAAGATTATCCTGGAACTAAAGGTCATCAGGGCACTGTGTTTCAGCATGGGCAAATCCATGTACTGGGCCAAGATGAACGGCGTGCTGAAAATGGCAAACCCCTATAGGGATTTTGTCAACCAGGATATCCGCCTATCTACCGAGATCATCAACAATTATAAATATCTAAAAAACTAAGCAATGAGATATTACCTTTTTACCCAATTGCTGTGCTGCCTGTTACTACAGGTTTCCGCACAGCGTTCCATCAGGGACAAGCACATCACCTACCAACAGGAGCGTATGGTGTTCAAACAGTGGAGCAGTAGCAGGTTCACGCCCACCAGTGGATTTTTGGGACTGAACCCAGAGTATTGGCTGACCTGGGCATGGCATCCCGACTATCCGAAAAGGGACCTTCGTCCCCTTGGTCCGGTCGGTCCACAGACCCAGCGCCTTGCCTTTGCCGCGGCCATGCAGAATTCCGCCAATGGCCATAAGCTACATTCGGACACCCTGAGGAACACCGCCCTTACCGAAGGCTCGAACTATTCGGCCGTTTTCTCTGAAATAGATCCCCTTTGGCAACTGTACTATAGGCATGAACTTGGTCCCCTTTTGAACCAGAACGATAATGCCCTGTTAAATGGCATACCACAAAAGGAAAGGGACTATCTGGTTCGCACGGGCGTATATGACTGGTACCGTACGGAGGCATCTGGCATCCGTGAAAGACTTGATGCCGCCAAGGGCTCGACCCTGGACAGGGGATCAAGGATCCTGACCTATCACCGACTTTTTCTGGAATACAGAAAGCTGTTGGTCTCCTGGGAGGCCAAGAAACAATATAGCCGAAAGTTCCTCTCGTTGAGCGATGCCGCAAACAAAGTGAAGACGAGGGAGCAGCCCATCGTCCATGGGCAGGGCTATAGAACAGACCAGCAGATCGCCGATGACATATTGGCCAAATCCAAACTTTAATCCAAGAAGATGAACTTATCCAATCTATTGACCGGCACCGTCGGTTTTGAGAACGTTCTCTTTATGCAGTCTGGTGATGTACCCGACAGCTTTAAGAAGACGTTCAATTTTCTGCAGGGCAACGGCGTATACGAGGAAGGTACTATGCACTTCCTAAAAAGCATGAAGAACACCATCTGGACCCATTACGACGCCTTCATTGCCGACGCACAGGCACTGGCAGCCATTTTTATGCTCATTTTTTTTGCCATCAAATCCTATGAGATGATGTCCGGTGACAAAAAAATGGAGGTGATGCCCCTGCTGAGGCCATTCGGACTGGTGATGGTCATCCTGTGGTGGTCCACTTTTACAAGGGTGGTGGCCTATCCCACAGACCTAGTGGCCAATAAAACGGAGCTCATGTTCAACGACAGCCAGGTACAGGTCAACAACCTGCGCATGGAAAGGGCCCAGCTGATGGTACAGATTGCCGACCAGCTGCTTACCGTACAGGCACAGACCGAAACTGCCAAGCAGGAGGCGGATACCTGGTACGAGAATGCATGGGAAAGCGTGAAGTCCACCGTCAAGGAAGGATTTGCCGAAGTCTGGAACCCGATTGTCGAACTCCGTAACCGAATGCAGGTCGGTTTCCAGCTGTTGGTCACTTCCCTTTTGGAGACACTGGCACTATGGATCCTTAGAATCTGCGTGTACATTATATTTATTATCCAGATCATCTTTTCGGTCATACTGATCATTCTTGGACCATTTTCGGTAGCCATCAGCATCCTTCCGGCATTCAGGGACAGTTTCAGTACCTGGGTGGCAAGGTTTGTATCGGTAAACCTGTATACGGGCATCGGCTTTCTGGTCCTTTATGTCGCCTCCCTGTTCCAGCATTATGCCATGGAAGCAGAGATCAGCAGATATAAGGAACTGGTAGGTACCTCCGGGGAGAGCCTTGAAAAGCTGGGCTGGTTCGCCGGTAACGGCGTGCTGTCGTTCGGGATGGTGATCGTGACCTTTCTGATCGGAGGCCTGACCATGCTCACCGTTCCCAGCATCAGTACCTGGATCGTATCCACATCGGGCGTCAGCTCTGCCACCTCCACCATGGGCCGCGGCGCATCAAATCTTTCAAGAATGCTTACCAAAATGATGAAATAATGATCATAAAAAATATAGAGACCAAGGTCCGTCTGGCCACTTTCCTGTCCGCAGGTAGTTTTATCCTGACGGCGGTGGTCGTACTTATCGTTTCGTTCTTTGCCTACAGGCAGGTCAGCGATGCCCGAAAAACAGTCTATGTGCTGGATGCCAACAGCGTACCGCTACTGGCAAGGCATACCAACGTACAGCTGAACCGTGCCGCCGAATACCGTTCGCACATCAACCTTTTCCATGGACTTTTCTTTTCGCTGACGCCCGATGACAAATACATCGAATACCAGATGAAAAGGGCGATGTACCTGGTGGATGAAAGCGGGGCATTGCAGTACAACAACCTGAAAGAAAAGGGTTTTTTCAATTCCATCCTTTCCTCCAGTGCGGTACTGACCATCCAGACCGATTCAATCGTCATCGATGAGGCCCAGAAATATTTCCGCTACTATGGCAGGCAGAAGATAGACCGCAGGAGCTCCACGATCATCCGTTCGCTGGTGACCGAGGGCTATTTAAAGGATCTGGACATTAGGTCGGACAATAATCCACATGCGGTGCTGATCACCCGATGGAAAACACTTGAAAACAAAGATCTCGAAAATGTACAGAAAAACTCATTCTAAACCGAAGGCCCTTCTGAATGAAATTTCAAAGGAGTTTGCCGTCTATCTTTCTTCACTTGGCAGCCACATCAGGCGTATCTGTGAAAGGTATCCCAAGCTGATATTCTCGGTCATGGTCGGAGCTATATTGGTTTCCGGTACATTGGCATTTACGGTGATGAGGGTAAAAAGGGAGGAACCACTAACACTGCTTTCGGAGAGTTCCGTCCCCATCACTCAGGGCCTGGGCGAGATACTGGGTGCGGGACAGGCACTGAAAGAGGTCCTTGACCTACAGAACCAGATCAATACCGTCCTGAGGAAAGATACCCTTGCACCGGGCGATAGCCTGATGGTCAGGGAGGCGATCAGGCAACTGGAAAAAATTAACCGACAGCTCAATGTCAAATAAACCGAATAATCATGAAAATCAATTTTAAGCAACCGCGCTATGTGCTTCCTTTGATACTCCTGCCTTTTCTGTGCCTGTTCTTCTATGCATGGAAAAGTAGTTTTGGCAAGGAGGAACCGATAGCCGAAAAAGGAAACGAACTACAGGAAAATCTGGTCGATGTATCCGATGGCGTGAAGAAAAAGGGCATCGAGGACAAGCTTGATGCCTTCCGTAAGCAGTACAAGGATGCCGATGGCTATACGGCCGTAGGTGGAATAGGAGAAGAACAGGCCATCAGGCAACAGGTCCCCGACCTCTACAACCAGACGGAAAAGCGTATGCTGGATTCCATCGACAGGGAGATGAAGCGGAAATTCGGGACTACCGCAAATACCGCCCCCAGGGCAAGGTCCGTTTTCCCGGATGCCGGTCCAAAACGCAACAATTCGAGGGACTATGATGCCGACCGTGATTTGGCAACAGCCCTTTCCAAGCTAAAACAGCAACAGGCCACTGGCAAGGTTGCGCAGACACAGCCTTCAGGTACCGGACAGGCGGACCCCATGAAGATGTTTAGGGAACAGATGACGTTGATAGATAGCATGGGAAAAGCAAATGACCCAGACTACAGGGCCCAGCAGGAAAGGAACAGGGCCATCGAGAAGGCTGAACTTGAGCTGAAGAACCAAAAAAAGCTGAGCGTATCAAAGAGCGGTGGCGAAACCGGATATTTCAATACGATCGTACCTGAAAGTGACGAGAGTTTCATCCGTGCCATCGTGGACCAGAACATTATCGGCTACGCGGGTTCACGCCTGCGCATCAGGCTTTTGGACGATATCAACGTGTGCAGGTTTCTGATCAAGAAAGGGACCTATCTCTATGCCCAGATCTCGGGATTTAGCGGACAGCGGGTCAACCTAACGATAAGTTCCATTTTCCAGAACAACAATATCCTGCCGATCAGGTTGGATGTCTACGATAACGATGGCCTGCCCGGGCTGTATGTTCCGGCATCGGCCTTCAGGGAATTCTCAAAGGTGCTGGGGAGTGATGCCAGTCAGGGGATGACCATCCAGCAACAGGCCGAAAACAACAGCCAACTGGTCATGAGCATGGTACAGAAGATGTTCCAGTCCACCACTACAGCGGTAGGGAAACTGATCAGGAGCAATAAGGCCAAGCTGAAATACAATACACAGGTCTATCTCATCGACCCCGAAGAACTAAAGAACAAGCAGAACAAATATTAACCCATATCCAAATGAAGAAGATCATTTTTTTTCTGATGGCAATCCTATGTGCCTGCCATCCACTCTTTGCCCAGCAAAATACGGGAACAAGCAGGGCCGACCTCCCTAATATATTTATCACCGGCAGTAGCCCACTGCATTTCATTTCGCCAGAGCCGATCCAGTATGTCGATATTGCATCGCATGCGGTTGTGGGGGACCTGCCCATCAAAAACCTGTTAAGGCTAAAGGTCATACCCGATTCCGTCCCTTCTTTCCAAAATCCCGGTGACTATCTGGGCGTGGTGACCGTTGTCGGCGAAAGCTTTATTGCCCAGTACAACCTGCACTATATCAACAATCCAACGTTTCCCTATCTCTCACAGGTCAATATCCTACCGGAACATACAAAACCTTTGGACGTTCCGGGCATGACGCTGACCTCAAATGAAATGCAGGTCTATGCCATGCGCATTATGGGCCAGTCCGCAGGAAGACCAAAGAGAAAAACCAGTGATTTCGGGATCAAGGTCCAGCTGAACAATGTCTATACCGCTGGTGACTATATTTTTTTGGATGTCAGCTATTTCAACTCTACTAATCTTTCCTATCAGATCGATGAGCAGCGTTTTAAGATTGAGGACAAAAAGATCGCCAAGGCGACCAACGTACAGTCCACAGAAATCAGTCCCGTATGGCAGCTGAACCATGCCACCTCGTTCAAGAAAAGGTACAGAAATGTATATGTGCTGAAAAAGGTCACCTTTCCAGGCTCCAAGGTGCTGAACATCGAGCTTACGGAAAAGCAGCTTTCGGGCAGGCTGCTGACCCTACAGCTTAAATACGGCGATATCTTGAAGGCCGACATCTTTTAGGGATTTTATACCACTCTCGAAACGCTCTCGAACCGCCGATCAAATGGCGGTTTTTTTTTTGCCCTTTCACCTTTAAGTGCCCTAAACCAATTTCATTATGGATATACTGAATAAATTCCGGACAAGGCTGGAAAGCCTGAACCCTTCTTTGTATATACGTCTACAGGATGAGGGCAACCTGGACGGTTACCTTGAACATATCGTGGCGACAGCTGATGATGAGTTCCAGGCTTTGGAAAACATCCCTACCGACCACCAGTATGATTACCTGGCCAATGTGCTGGAAGAGGAATTCCCAGAAGTGTTCATGAAATTTCTTTCAACGGGGATATTGACCTATGAACTGATCAACCTGACCGTCGAATGCGCCCCTTTGTTCGGTGAAGTTGGTTTCCCCGATAACGAAGACTCCAGGATGTTGCGATATGGCATCATCGGTACCATCGAAGAATACCTGAAAGGAGGACCTGAAAATGGCATTTAACCCATCAGAAAAACTTGCAGGAAATATAGAGGCCATCCGCATTGCGCTCAGCTGGGACAAAAAGTGCGAGTTGAGCGGAGCAGAACTGATCTCCCTAAGGGCATATGCGGGTTTCGGAGGCCTTAAGGCCGTGTATTATCCCTTTGGCGAACGTGAAGAATGGGTAAGGCGCAATGCTTCGGACAACGACCTGCGCCTATATCCCCAGGTCATGAAACTTCACGAACTATTAAAGCAATATCTTTCCGATACCGAGTATACCAGTGCTGTCGATGCAATGCGCCATAGTTCACTGACCGCATTTTTTACACCGGCCTTTGTCCCAAGGGCAATCTACCAGGCATTGGAAGCCGAGGGCATCCGTCCGCAAAGGATGTATGAGCCAAGTGCCGGTGCCGGTATATTCATAGATGAAGGGATAAAGGGGCTACCTAGCCTGGTACAGGTCAATGCGGTAGAAAAAGATGTGCTGACCGGAAGGATACTGGAAGCAATCGCCAGTGGCCTTTCCATCCCCGTTAGTGTCCAGATCAGGGGGCTGGAAGAAACACCTGCCTCAGAAAAGGGGCAATCCGATATCTGTACCAGTAACATCCCCTTTGGGAATTTCTCGGTATTTGATCCAGCTTATCCCAATAACGGTATCACTTCAAAGATACATAACTACTTTTTTGCAAAGGGGCTTGACAAGTTGGCCAATGGCGGCATCATGGCTTTTATGACCACCGATGCCTTTTTGAACAATCCCTCCAATGACCTTGCACGTAAGCACCTGTTTACCTCGGCCGACCTGATCAGTGTTGCCGTGTTGCCGGACAACCTGATGAAGGATATCGCCAATACGGAAGCACCCAGCCATCTTTTGATCGTGCAGAAAAACGATGACAAGGAGACCTTCTCCGAGGATGAAGAACGTTTGCTGACCATTATCGAGCTGGAAAACAAATATGGCAGGTATGCGATGAACGCCTATCTGGCAGGTAAACCCGAAACATTGATGGGCGATGAAGTAGGTGCCGGAACAAACCAATATGGCCACGCCTCACAGACGCTGTGGCAGAATGGTCCATTGGAAGACCTCCTCAAACCCCTACAGCAGGAGATAGCTATCGGAATACGTGACAATTTTGACCGTGATAAATGGGAGGCATTACAACAGGGCTGGCAAAAAACGCAGGTCGATAAAGCAGCACCGGTCCAAACAGATGTAGCAAGGCAGTTTACGTTTTTACCCGTCCCCAAAAACAGGGAAGGCGTGACGGTATCCGTACAACTGGGGCTTTTTGACCAGGCTACGGCACAGGATGGCAACAGGGCACATGCCTATCTGTCAGATATTGATATGGCAATGGTCGAGAACTATACCGCCAGGGCAATAAGCACGATCAGGACCACCGAGCATCCCGAACATGAGAGTTTGGTACTGGTAACGGCCAGGGCCAAGAACAATAAACGTTACCTCTATAAACTATATAGCAACGTTGCCGAGATCATTGTGCCAGATAAATGGTTCAGCGGAGGTGCGTTGACCTATGAGCTAAAGGCCCTGAATGCCAAACTGAAATATTACGGACATGACTACCTCTATGAGGGCGACCAGAGCCTGAAGTCTGCGTTTACGCTACAGTCCGACAGGGTAAGGCCATTTACCGATATCAGGCCATTTTATGTCAGGGACACTTTGGTCATCCATTTGGGAAAAACCGGGCTTATCGATACGCCCAATGGGGAAAGTGCCAGTTTTAGGCCCTTTGAAGACCAGAAGCATATGGCCTTTTACGAGCTATATGTCAAGCTAAGGGACCAGTACCTGACCTTATCGGCCCTTGAAGCGGAAACTTTGGAGGAGCAACCAGCCATTCGGGAACAGCTAAACCTTGCCTACGATGATATCTACAAGAGGTTTGGCGAGCTGAACAAGGCTGGTAACCGTTCCCGCATTTTAGCTGACGGTGCCTTTGGCTTCCTGTTGCTGTCGTCGATAGAGCGAAAGGAGAATGAGCAATGGATCAAGGTCGATATTTTTTACGAACCCGTATTTCCACGTCAGAATACCCTTAGGACCGATGACCCGGTTGAGGCTTTGGCCCGTAGCCTGAACGACAAGGGCAGGGTCGACCTTTCGTTTATTATGGAGGCCACTGGGTTGAGTGAAAGTGAGGTGGTACATGGACTGAACCAACATATCCTGCTCGATCCCGCCACGCGTAGTTGGGAGACCACCGATGCCTATCTATCGGGGAATGTGGTCGAAAAATTGGGGCTGGCACAGGTAGCGGCAACGGAAAACTCCGAGGACATCCAATTGGCACGTAGTCTCGCCGCTATTTCAAGGGTACAGCCAGAACTTATCCCTTTTGAGCTGCTTGATTTCAATCTTGGCGAAAGGTGGATACCCCTTGGCCATTACGAGAGATTTGCCACGGAACTGTTCGGTACAAGAGCACAGGTTGAATATTTCAGTTCGATTGATACGTTCAAGGTAAACTACCGTTACGCCAATGCGGCCATGTTGGCCGAATTTACCATTACCCCCAAACAGGGCAACAAGATGTATCCGAACAGCCTGTTGGAACATGCCCTTGAAAACACTGCCCCGTATTTCTCCTATAAGGTTGGCGAAGGTGAAGATGCTATCCGGGTTCCCGATAACGATGCCATCCAAATGGCCCATCAAAAAATAGAAAGCATACGTTCACGCTTCCTGGAATGGTTAAAGGAACTCGATGACCATGAAAAACAGTCCCTTGAAAAACTGTACAACGATACCTTCAACTGTTTTGTGCTACGAGAGTACGATGGCAGCCATCTACGTTTTCCCGGTCTGGACATGAAGGTGCTGGGCATCGAAGATCTCTACAGTTCCCAAAAGAATGCCGTATGGCGCATCATACAGAACAGGGGAGCGCTGGTCGACCATGAGGTAGGTCTGGGCAAGACACTGACCATGATCGTGGCCGCCCAGGAGATGAAACGGCTCGGCATCGTACATAAGCCCATTATCCTGGCAATGAAGGCCAATGTCAGCCAGATTGCGGACACCTACCGCAGGGCCTATCCAAATTCCAAGATATTGGCACTGGGCGAGAATGATTTTACGCCAGCCAAACGGCAAAAGCTTTTCCACCAGATCAAGAACAACAACTGGGACTGTATTATCCTGACCCATGACCAATTTTTTAGGATACCGCAATCGCCAGAAATACAGCGGCATATTTTCCAATCAGAACTGGAAAATATAGAAAAAGATCTGGACACCTTGGAAGACCTGGGGGGAGAGATCAGCAGGAAAATGCTCAAGGGGCTGGAAATCCGCAGGAACAACCTGTTGAACAAGTTGAATGGGGTGCTCTATCAGATCGAAAGTAAAAAGGACGACCAGATCAATTTCCAGAGCATGAACATTGACCATCTGTTCATCGATGAGGCCCATAAGTTCAAGAATTTATTGTTTACGACCAGGCACAACCGCGTGGCCGGCCTTGGCAATCCCGAGGGCAGCCAACGTGCACTGAACATGCTGTTTGCCATCCGGACCCTACAAAATACCTTTAACAGTGACCTTTGTGCGACATTTCTTTCCGGGACGCCAATCTCCAATAGCCTGACGGAGATGTACCTTATCTTTAAATACCTGCGGCCAAAGGAGATGGAAAGGCAAAGGATCGAGAACTTCGATGCCTGGGCCGCCGTCTATGCCCGCAAGACCACCGACTTTGAGTTTTCGGTAACCAACCAGATCGTGGCCAAGGAACGGTTCAGGCATTTCATCAAGGTGCCGGAACTGGCTTTGTTCTATAATGAGATTACCGATTACAAGACCGCCAAACATATCAGTCTGGATAAGCCCGAACTTGACGAGACGCTGGTCAATATCAAACCTACGCCCGATCAGGAGGATTTTATTGCTGCCCTGATGAAGTTTGCAGAAACAGGGGATGCCACATATATAGGGCGTCCACCATTGAGCGGAGAGGAAGACAATGCACGGATGCTGATCGCGACCAACTACGCCAAAAAGATGTCGGCTGACATGCGCCTGATCGATCCGGATTATGGTGACCATCCCGATAATAAGGTCAACACGTGCGCAAGGAAGGTACAGGAGATCTACCATCAAAGTACCCCCCACCGTGGCACGCAGATTATCTTTTCCGACATAGGAACACCCAAACCGGATGCCTTCAATATCTATGATGCCCTATGTGATAAACTGGTAAACGACTTTGGCGTTAAGCGGGACGAAATTACGTTCATCCACGATTGGACGGACAAAAGGAAGCCGGAACTGTTCAAAAAGATGAACAATGGCGAGATCAGGATCCTTATAGGCAGTACGGAAAAGGCAGGTACTGGACTGAATGTTCAGAAACGTGTGATCGCCATGCACCACATGGATATACCGTGGAAGCCTTCCGAACTGGAACAGCGCTGTGGCCGTGGTGCCAGACAGGGCAATTGGCTGGCAAAGGAACATTATGGCAATAAGGTGCAGAACTTTATCTATGCCGTTGAACAGTCTCTGGACAACTACAAGTTCAACCTGCTCAAGAACAAACAGACCTTCATTTCGCAGATGAAAAATTGCGAGCTGAATATCCGTACCCTTGACGAGGGGGCCATAGATGAGAAAAGCGGAATGAACTTTTCGGAATACATCGCCATCCTTTCCGGGGACACCTCCCTATTGGAAAAGACCAAGGTCGAAAAGAAGGTAGCTGTATTGGAAAGCTGGAAATCTTCGCACTTTAAGGAGGTTGCAACCAACCGCCACAAAGTGGAAACGAGGGAAAGGGAACTGGAAAAGATCAATGCGACGCTGGAGAAACTTATCGTTGATGCCGCTTCCTACAACGGAGTGCTACAACATGATAAGGATGGGGCCAAGCTCAATCCCCTAAAGCTCTTTGGCCTGGCTTCCACAGATCCGGAGACAATGGGCAAACATATTGTTGAACTTTATAGGAAATGGGAACCAAAAAGGGATGAACCTGGTTCCAAACAGATCGGAAGCCTTTACGGGTTTGACCTGTACATCAGGCGCGAGCGGGAGACCTATGAAAGGGACGGTATCTTCCAGTCCAGAAGTTTCAATACCCTATATGCGGAAAGCTCACAAACCGGCATCAAGTATATGCAGAACAGCGGTGTGCCAAATGTGGACAATCCCAAATTGGCCGTCAGGTATTTCCTTAACGCCATCGACCGTGTAGGCTATCTAAAGGACAAGTACCAGGCAGACCGGGGCAATGTTGTTAATGAAATCTCGGTGTACCGGGCAATGACACAAAAGCCCTTTGAAAAGGAACAGGAACTGCTCGAAATGAAACAGGAACTGTTACGTCTGGAAAAGGAAATTTCCCAAAAGATACAGGCAAACCAAATGCAGTCTGGCAAGGCTACCATCGAAGTACCGGAGGAGGTTATCGAGGGCGAAGACATCGCAATCGAATATCATGGTGCCGGTATTTCCCGATAATGGTTGCCAATCCCTCCCTGGACATCATTTTCCAAAAGAAATCCACTATTAATCCACCTTAACAATTGTTTTTATGGAAGAGACCAAAGAACAGCAGAGCCTGCACAAGTTCATGCAGTTTGGCATCTATCTGTCCGTGCTGATCGAAATTTTCCTGTTTTTTTATGCGGAAAAAATATTGGCCGGCGGTTCCGCCGATAAATTCGGACTACATTTTTTTGCCGTAAGGCTGGTCAGGATACCATTCTACCACCAACTGCTCTACAGTAAGCTGTTTACCTTGATATTGATCTCTCTGGTATCGGTAGGGACGCTAAGCCGAAAAAAAAAGGACCTTGATCCCAAATCGCAGATCGTCTATCCAATTGCGGCCGGACTGGTTATTTTCTTTTCGGGCATATGGTTCCAGGGCAGGGAACAGCAGGAGGTATGGATGGGGGCTGGATGGTATGATATAGCCTATATCTTCACGGCCATTGCCGGAACGATCCTGATCCATGTCGCTATGGACAATGTTTCCAAAATGATCAGTTCCAAATTGGGCAAGGACAAGTGGAACATTGAGGAAGAGGCATTCATGCAGCCCGTTGAACCTATCGAAACCCCATACTCGGTAAACATTCCGATGCTGTTCTACTACAGAAAAAAGGTCCGCAAGGGCTACATTACGCTGGCGAACCTTTTCAGGGGACTGCTCCTGATCTCGGTACCTGGAGGGGGCAAGACTTTTTCCGTGATTATCCCGATCATCAAGCAGTTCATTGCCAAATCCTTTACCTTATGTGTCTATGACATCAAGTACCCCGATCTGGCAAAGGTCGCCTATCACCACTATCTGCTGGCCAAACAGAATGGCCGATGTTTGGACTATAAGTTCCATGTACTGAACTTAGGCGACCCTGAAAAAAGTGTAAGGATAAACCCTTGGAAAAGGGAATACCTACAGACATTGGCCGATGCGTCCGAAACTGCGGAAGCTTTGGTCGAGGCGCTGAAAAAAGGGGACAGGTCAAGTGGCAGCGACCAGTTCTTTACACAGTCCGCCATTAATTTTTTGGGGGCCTGTATCTATTTCTTTAGCAGATATGAGAACGGACGCTATTCCAGCCTGCCACATGTACTTTCCTTTCTCAATCTTTCCTATGAGGAGATCTTCAATACACTTTTCTCCGAACCGGAACTGGTATCCCTGCTTTCCCCCTTTAGGAGTGCCTTCCAGGCCAAGGCGTTTGAGCAGTTGGAGGGACAGGTGGGCACGCTTAAGATCTTTATCAGCCGTCTGGCCACCAAGGAGACCTATTGGGTCTTTTCGGGCAATGACCTCGAACTGAAGATCAGCGACCGCAAGAACCCATCTATCCTGGTACTGGCCAATGACCCCTTGACGCAGAGCATCAACTCGGCCTGCTATTCTGTGGTACTCAACAGGGTGACCAAACTGGTGAACACCAAGGGCAACCTGCCCGTGGGACTGGTCATCGATGAGGCACCCAGTCTTTACATCTATCGTATCGAGCAGGTGCTCAGCCAGGCAAGGAGCAATTTTGTAGCCTCGGTACTTGGCATCCAGTCCCTACAGCAGTTCCAGCAACAGTATGGCAAGGAAACTGCCGCAACCATTACCTCTGTGGTCGGTAACGTACTCTCTGGTTCGGTGCAGAACAAGGATACCCTTGACTGGCTCGAAAGGCTGTTCGGAAAGGTCAAGCAGCAGAGCGAAAGCCTGAGCATAGATAGGAACAAGACCTCCATATCATTGAGCGAAAGGCTGGAACCGCTAATACCTGCGGGAAAGATCGCCTCATTGAAGGCGGGTGAAATGGTAGGGCTTCTGGCCTCGGATGCGGTAGAGAAATTTACAGGCCAGTATAGGCCCTCTACGGTAAACTGCCGGGTAAACCTTGACGTTCCGGCCATCAAAAAAGAGGAGGAGGGCTATGGAGAGCTGCCAGCCTATTATGACTTCGGGGGCAAAAAGGAGGAAATCCTCCGCAAGAACTTCAACAAGATTACCCAAGAGGTCCATGAGATGGTAAAACAGTTCAGGACAGTCCATCCATCACCCCCCTTGCCACAGCCCAAGGGCATGATGAAGAAATCCGTTAACAAATAATCTTTTTACCCCTAAAGCTTAAATCCCATGACAAACGAAATTCAGGGCACCTATGCACAGGTGCACCCACAACTGGACGATCCTGCCGGAAGGCAGGGCCAGATCGGAATGATCACCTATGTCGATCAGGCAAGGGACGACATCTACATCAGTTTTGAAAAGGGGCAACAGGCCCTCTATAGCAGTGATGCCGTACTGGTGATGAAGAAATCCAATGAGATTTTCGGCGAAACGGTCTCCAGGGTCTCCGAACTGTCCACTCCCGATTTTAAGACACTTTTGGAGATCAGCATGAAAATGCAGTCGCCAAATCTACAGGACCATAGAACGGCACTTGAAATGGCATTGAAGAACGAGACTGTCAGAAGTTTCAGCCAGGTCAGCCTTCAGGAAAGGCTTGGTATCAACAATGACCAACAAATTGAACAGGAACAGGTACATGCCCGTGGGCGCTAACCGTAGAAGCTATGGAAGAACTAAAATATCATCTGGTGATGGTACATCCCCATCTGACAAGTGACCCGATCTCACGTCAGGGTGAGATAGGCGTGATTATGAGTGCTGACCTTGTAAAGGATGAAGTCTATGTTGGCTTTGGGAACAACGCCCAAGGGCTGTATTCCACCAATGCACTGTTGATGTTAAGGGATCCCAATGTGATCTGTGAAGAAGTCATGGCACATATCGGAGACTTGGCTATCGAAGACTTCAAGCTGTTGATGGAAATCGTCATCCTTCAGGAGAAGAATTCGGTCAACTATCTACGTGATGCCATGGAAATTGCGATCACCAATGAAAGGACAATTGCCTATAGTACGCTGTCCATGCAGGAGAAACTTGGTGTCGATTTGGGCGAAGCCCGGGAGCAAAGTACAAAAGCATACCTAAACCGATAATTTTTAATGCCATGCAAGAACTAATCAACAAATCCGTCATGGTCAATCCGTTATTGACCGATGACCCCATGCGCATGCAGGGCCAGGTAGGCCTAATTGATAAGGTTGACCTGCAGAAGGATGAAGTATACGTCAGGTTTCCCTATAACGTCATCGGTGTCTACAGTACAAATGCCCTGCTTTCCCTAAAGCCCAAGGAGATGGTGCTGGCGACCATACAGGCCAAATTGGTAGAACTTGAACCAAAGGACGTACGTATCCTGCTAGATGTCTACAGGTTGCAGAATATTGGACAGCTCGGAGCTATTGAAGAGGCCCTGCATTGGGCAATTGCCTATGAAAATGTTGGGAGCAATTCGCTGGTGAGCCTGGAAGACTATCTTTCGCAGGGACTTTCCGACACTGTCGAGCTACAGACCTCTAGGGGACGATGATGGGCAGATTGTTGATGTGGTGGATGCTCGGCCAATTTATGCTATCGACCACATCTCCCGTAAATGCCCAGGATACGGTGAGCTACCGATGGGGGCTGCCCTTATTAAATATAAAGGTAACCTCAGGTTTTGGCGACCGCATACATCCGGTAACCGGACAAAGGGATTTTCATAGCGGGGTAGACCTTGCCGCAAATTGCGATCCCGTACTGTCCGTTCTGGATGGATCGGTTTCCCAAACAGGCTTTAATCCCATTCTCGGCAGGTATATACGGATTGACCATGGAGATTTTCAAAGTGTATACGGCCATCTTTCATTCGTCCTTGTAGCTAAGGGCGAAAGTGTCGGTGTCGGACAACCTATTGCAATTACCGGAGCTACCGGAAGGGTTACGGGAGAACACCTGCATTTCAGTATCAGGTTCGGCAGCAGGTATATCAATCCGCTTCGCTTCCTATGTCGGGTTGCGGGGCCCGAACCTGGTCAAATCTTCCCAATCACTAAATAATAAACTTATGGAACCAAATTCAAGATCACTGGAAGACAAGCTGAATATGCTTGCCGCTGGACAGGTTATTGGACTTACCCCAGCAGAAGCCGCAGTCTATGGCGTGGACTACGCCGATGAACTGCCCGAAGATGAAGACCTAGGGGAGGAGGAAGCATATGGCGATTGATAAGACAAAGGCCCTGCACGTACAGGTTGCCGAGCAGCTCATCCAGCAGCTCAGGGCTGGTACCTCACCGCTACAGAAGCCTTGGAATACCGATGGCTTGCCCTTGTTTGAACTTCCGTATAATGCCGCAACCGGGAACCGTTACAAGGGCATCAACATCTTTTCCCTTATGCTGAGGAATTATGAGGATCCCAGATGGATGACCTTCAAACAGGCTGTGGCCAATGAATGGAAAGTTAAAAAAGGCGAGAAGGCCTCACTGATCCAGTTTGTAAAAACGAGTGACCAGATTACCAAGAGGGACGAAAACGGAAAGCCGGTATTAAACGAGGAAGGCAAACCGACCAAGATCTTTGTCAAGCTCGACAGGCCCATCATTACGACCGCCTGGGTTTTTAACGCCGCCCAGATTGATGGCATTCCAGAAATCCAAAGGAAACAAATAGGTGAACTGGATTGGAATCCGATAGATCGGGCCGAAAAGCTTATTGCCGCATCGGGTGCCGAAATCCTGAACAAGGCGGGTGATGAAGCCTACTACGATATTCTGGCGGACAATATTACACTGCCATTAAAACAACAGTTTGATGTGCCCGAAAAATATTATGCCACCGCCCTGCATGAACTTGGCCACTGGACGGGACATAAGGATAGGCTGGACCGCAGTATCATGAACGCTTTTGGTACCGAGGGCTATGCAAGGGAGGAACTGCGTGCAGAAATCGCCTCTTTGCTGATCGGACAGGAACTGAGGATTGGACATGATCCGGCGCAACATGCGGCCTATGTGGGGAGCTGGATCAAGCTATTGGAAGATATGCCCTTTGAGATCCATGCGGCTGCGGCCGATGCGGAAAAAATATTCAACTATCTCACGGGACTTGAACAGAAAAGGGAACTGGGTACCGAAATAGAGCTCCCCTCTGAAATCCAAAAAATGAAAGAAAAAACTGTTTCAGTTCATTTAACTATGGGTGAACAGATCGAATACAACAATACGGTCTTCAGGGTCCAAGGGTACCTGAAACAGGGACGGTTCCGTATGGAAGATCTGGGGACTGGCAATAGTTTTATCCTTTCCAGGAGCGACAACCTATATGGTTCGTTGTTACAGGCCAAGCAAAACCCGCATAGGGAGATTGGTGCGGCACAGGGTTCGGTTGCCCTAGGCCACCAACAAACAGAAAATACGGCTTCTAATATCGCCAGACGCTGATCATTAAGGATTACTAATAATTTAATTATGGAAACACCAATCAAGGAAAAAGAGCTCCCGATTGCGGAGCTGGAAAAACTGGGCCTCTATAAAGATGGGGCATTGACATTGAAGGATGGCGATATCGCCGCACTGTTGGCAGGTCGTAGGACCGACCTGCACAGTCTCCACAATCTGGAAATGGACGGGTTTAAGATCAGCCAGCTTGATGCAAAGCTGTCCCTCTCGCGTGGAGAGGATGGCAAGGTTGCCCTGAAACTGCATCCCATCTACAAAGAGGTACAGCCCCACCCGCTATTGAACGAGAAAGAGACCCAGCAGTTATTGGCGGGAAAACAGGAGTCCATCAGCAAGACCGTAGATGATAAGGGCATGGAACGAAGGTTGGTCATCGAGTACGATGAGCAGACCAAGGAGTTTATTACCTATTTTCCCTATCAGGTCGAAGTTCCCCTGAAGGTGAACGGAGAAACGCTGGACGAAAAACAGAAAAAGGCATTCCAGCATGGAGAGGTGATCGAACTTGCCGATGGAACACGTCTGAGGCACAGTGCCGCCGATAGCAAGGGCGTAAAGTCGGACACCAAAAGACTGATCTTCTCGGTATTGCTGGATGGTGGACTTTCCTATCTGGTCATGCGTGGCCTGCGCAATCTTGCGGCTAATGTAGATCTCCAAAAAGAGGGTTATACCCAAGGGTACAATCAGGCGCTTGCTGATATGGTATTGGGAAAACCAAAGAGAGATCTGGACATGACGGTCAAGGACCAAGTTGATTTTGACAAATACTCCCAAGAAAATCGCGCTGGGCATAATGTCTCGCGCTGATGTCCCATTTGGACAAAAAACTCCAAGCCCCAGTCTTTGATTTTTTTAGGGAACACCTGATTGACAGGGATAGTAGTTTACAGTTTACTTTTCGGGATGATATGGGAAATAGAGAAATGGAATATTGGTCCAACGATATACATATGGTACCAACAACTGATGGTATTTGGTTGGCCTATAAGGGATTTCCAGCACAGGTTAGGCACCTGTTCCTGAGCCATTCGGCGGCCGATATCCTTTGTTTTTGCCACTACAACTCAAACTGGCTGACTGCTGAAGGCAACATTGCATTTGCCGCTTTAGGCCTTGTTGCTTCTTCTGGGCAGCTTCACTTGCTAAAGGACATCTTCTTTAATGCGAAGGTACATACCCTTTTTGAGGCTGGAATAACTGGAAGGGTGAGCGATTGTAAGGTTGCACTATGGTTGAAAAACAGGGATGCTACCTTTAGGCTTGATGGGGAAGATATACATATCGGTTATCATAAAAGCAAGTTCTCGATACCCGCTCAACTATTTTCCCTTAACCGTTTTGAAAAAATAGCTGGGATCCGAAGCGGTATCCGTACCCATAAGCCTAAAGCGTGTTATTGTTCTTTTTATGAGCTTTTTATTGCCTCGATGGGTATAAATCCTAAATAATTTACCTGCTCTACAAGAGCAAAGGAAAATTCTGTTTTTTCTTATTAATCTCCTGTACTTAAAAAGTTCATGAAGGAATTTGGCTAGTAAAAGTGGTCTTTGGGTAAAAAAAAATGTCCATAGACAACAAGCTGGAGACTAAAAGATAAAAACGAAGGTGCATGATGTCACCAGATTAATCTAACTCATTGTTTAACCCCCTTAAATTATTAAGATATGCCAAACTGGTGCAGAAATATTGTACAATTTACAGGCGAACCACAAAAACTGGATGAGTTGAATCAGCTTTTTGAAACAATGGCCGAAAAGGAAAGACAAACCAACCATGCCCAACTTCCATCCTTTATTCAATCGGAGCGGGGCCACCTATTTGAGGTATATGTAGATAGCGGCACTCTTTATTATGATACCAGATGGTCTCCCAACACAGCAATCCTTATGGAGATTGCCGATCATTATCACGTAGACTTTATCCACCAGTACTCAGAACCGGGCATGGGAATCTTTGGCGAGGCGACCTACGAAGCAGGCATCCTGAAAAATATCTACCTTGACTGCGAAGATTTGATCCTTTACGGCTATGATGAGGAAAAGGACTGCTATGTGTTTGAAGGCAGCCTTTTTGAGAATGATATTGAGATACTAGAAACGTTGCTGGAAAGGAAGAAGGAACAGCAGGATAATGCGCCTGGTTTAAAGAGATAGCAGGCAGCTTTTACCAACAAATACGCTAGGCTTTTTTACAAAACACTTACCCTGGTTCCTACGGACCAGGGTGCCTTGCTATGCCCAAAACTTTAAGAATAATCAGCAAACCAATTAATCTTAGAATTATGAATATTGAATTAAAGAACATTAAACATTTTCCTTCGTTAAGTGAGGAGACCGAAGCTTTCACAGCAAATATCTATATCAACGGCATCCATGCCGGATACGCGAAGAACACTGGGCACGGAGGATCGACCGATTACCATAATAAGGGAGGCGAGAAGGGAAGAGACCTGATCCGCCAAGCGGAAGCCTATTGTAAGACGTTGCCAGATAAGCAATATCCGAAAGATAAATATATGGAGGCCTTTTCCATTCCAATGAACTTGGAGAACTATATTGATGATGTTGTAGGGCGTTACATCGAGAAAAAAGAACAGGCAAGTTTTAAAAAAAAATGGACAGGGCAATGGAAAAGGGGATCGTCTTCGGTATTGCGGGGGAATCCTTTACCACTTTAGCATTTACTACTCCTTTTGTCAAGGTACTTTCCCATCCTAAGGCAACAGAGATTATCAAGAATGCAATAATCAACAAGGTCTTGCCAGACCTTAAAGATGGAAATATCATATTGAATACTAATATACCGGAAAATATACTTAAAGAAGCGGGGCTGAAAGAAGAACAGTATGTTAAACCATTAGTGGCCATTCAGGAAAAGGATAACCTAGACCATCGTATTGGCCAGTCTACAGATCGTAAAAGATAGTATCGTGGAGATCCGTATATTTAAGATTTGTGTTTTGTTAATGGGACTGCAGGTTTGGCCATTTTATTTGATTAGTCGTCTTAGGTTTTTAACTTAGCGGAGATACTTCAAGCCAAACGGTTAGAATAATTTTGAAAAGAACGTTTTATAGCTTGCCACAACAGTTCTAAATCCATTCTAATATTTAGTGTGATCGATTTCATGAAAAACTTGTAAAACAAAATCTTATTTTGTATCTTTAGTAAATATGGCAGTTAAAGCAAAAAGAATTCACAGAGGAAGGAGCCGTTGGATGACCAGCGATGGATTTGCCTATCTTGATAAAAGAACGTTGATAGGAAAGGCTAGGAGTGCAGGGAAGATTGCTGCAAGAAATGCTATGGATCTGATGGGCTATGTTGTTACTGTTAAGGATGGTTGGGTTGTGAGGGAGTACAGTAACGGTAGTATAGAACAAATTGAAAAACTACAGGCAACTTAACTGATTCATTTTGGCAGATAAAAATCCTCCCCAATTAAGGCTTAGGGTATTTGCTGGTCCAAATGGCTCTGGAAAAAGTACTGTTATCAAGGAGATACGTGAAACTGAAGTGCGCGAAAATAGAAAACTCGACGTTGGAATCTATATCAATGCAGATGATATAGCGCAGAAACTTAAATCAGGGAAATTTACATTCGCTCCATATGATGTAAAGGGTACACATACTGAATTGGTTGATTTTGCCAAATCGCAGGGCCTCCTTTATGGTGGAATTACCGAAACTGACTTTTCTGGTTCATTTAGAATTGAAGACAAAAAGTTGGTTTTAGATAATCATTCTAACCTTGATCGGGTTGCCCAGGTCATTGCCAGGTTTCTAAGACATGCGCTAATAGCAGCAAAAAAAAGGTTTTCTTTCGAAAAAGTTTTTTCACATGATTCTAATCTTGCCGACATGCGTCTTGCTGCCGAAAATGGTAGAGAAGCTTTTTCATTGGAGATGAATCTCGAACACTATATCGATGATTTGATGAACGCTTACCTGCAAAAGAAAGAATTGGATAGATTTAACAAGAGGATGGAAAGGCTATGGATTGGGGAATATGGTATACTTGGATATTCCTTTTACAATTTTGGCCTTTTCTATATCTTTTGCAAAAGTCTTGGCCCATCCACATGTGGCACAGATCATCAAAGATGCAGTCATCAATAAAATTCTTCCGCACCTTAAAGACGGTAGTGTTATCCTAAAACAAACATACCTGAAAGTATTCTTAAAGCAGCAGGGCTTAAACAAGATTAGTATGTAATGCCATTGGTTGAAGATATCTATCAGCAAGAGATTACATCCCTTAGCGATGGATATGGGCAAAATAAATCATCTGGCAGGTCCAAAAATTAATTAACAACGAAATCCATAATGCCTTTCGGTATACGTTTTTGGTTATTGGCGGTTTAACAATCCTATCTGGACTTGTTTTTCATAGGCTTCATTTTAAAGATGGAGAAAATATGAGATCTGAAAGCTAAATTACCATAGGTAGCTTTGCCCGCCTGCGCCATTTAAATATTTCATTTCGCTGAATTGCTAGAGATTGAATAAATCTAAGCTTCTCTCCTTATATTTACATCATGCGGACGCTTAAACAATTCGAACCCTTGGTAATACACAATTTTGAAGAAAAGGTATTTCATATGGAAAACCATAGTCATACCTATTTTGAAATAGATTACATATACAAGGGAAAGGGCATTCATTTTTTAAACAACAGTATTATAAACTACAGTACCGGAGATCTGTTCTTGATCTGCCCGGGAGATAGACATCATTTTGAGATTAAAAAAAGTACGCATTTTATTTTTATCAAGTTTACGGAATCTTATTTTAAGCTGTTTAATCAGCCAGAATATCTCGAGATACAACCTACCCAAATTATGGAGAGCAGGTCGTTGAAAGAAAGCAAGCTACAGATTACCCCTCCAAATTCCGTCATACTAAAAAACATTATCGACAGCATAGCCATTTTAGCAAATAATGTAGATAATATTAGCCATTCGCAGCTCATTTATCACTTAATTCTGTCCATTATTGCATTGGTTAGGGATGCAATTGCGAAAATGGATGTCAGGTTTTCACTGGCCGAATCGAAAAGTGAACATTTGATTTCTTACATCCACGAACATATCTACAATCCGTTTGATTTGAAGATACAAGTCATCGCTCCACATTTTAATATTGCCCCAAAGTACTTCAGTGCGTATTTTAAACGCGTATACGGCATTGGATACAGCGAGTATATTAACAAATATAGGGCATCGCTAATTGCTTTAAGGATCAGTTCACGGCAATTCACTATCAAACAAGTTGTAGAAGAATTCGGTTTTACCGACGAAAGTCATCTCTCACGTTTTTTTAAAAGATATTACATGATTTCTCCGGGTGCCTATCAAAAGCAACACATTGGTGTACCCTCTTGAGTTATTATAATGATTGTACCTATTTTTATACTTAGTGTACAAAACACAATAAGTGCGTATGTGTTAAATTTGTGGCTAATTTTTAAGATAGCCATAAAAATGATGAGAGGAAGAAATACATTGGCCGTAATATTAGATGGAAGTTCTGAAAAGGGCAAGCTTGCAGCAAAGAAACTCATGGAAGATTACGATAAGGTACTTTTGGTTGGTAAGGATAGAGAAAAGCTACGGCAATCAGTTGAGGAGATTTCAGGTCAATTTTCTCCGAAAAACGTATATTTTATACAGGCAGACCTAACCGTGAAATTCCAGTTGCCTAAATTTATCGATTTGGTAAAACACAAATTTGGTGGTGCCGATTGCGTTGCCGATTTCATGGACATCCAAGATCCGATTAAAAAAAAGGAATTGGCTTTAGCATTGGAACAATTTCATAACTATGCGGTAAATGAATTAGCTTTGTATATACTTTGTATATACATGGATAATTTATTATCTTTTTGAGCTACAAATAAGAAAAAAATGAAACAGGGACTTTTAATAGATATGGATGGTGTCATCTATAGTGGGGAAGAACTCATACAGGGAGCTGATAGGTTTGTGAAATATTTGCTTGAAGAGAACATACCCTTTACCTTTATGACCAACAATAGCCAACGCACACCGGCCGAAGTGATAAAAAAACTAAAGGGAATGGGGATAAAGGTTGACGAAAAACACATCTATACCAGTGCAATGGCAACTGCCAAGTTCTTGTCTGATCAAAATCCGGAAGGAACCGCTTTCGTTTTAGGCGAGGGCGGCTTATTGAATAGCTTAAAAGAAAACGGGATAAAACTGGTAGATACCGACCCGGAATTTGTGGTACTTGGAGAAGGAAGAAACTTTTCATTAGAAATGGTACAGCGTGCGGTAGACATGATTTTGGCCGGAGCTAAATTTATTACCACAAATAGAGACCCGTCTCCCAAAAAACCCGGCTGGAACAATTTAGGCATTGCCGCTACAACTGCAATGATAGAGGAGGCCACCGGTCGCGTTGCCTTTTCTACAGGAAAACCAAGCCCGGTAATGATGCGCTCTGCCCGTAAATTCCTCGGTTTGGAAACTGCCGAAACTACAATTATTGGCGATACAATGGAAACAGATATACAAGGAGGTGTACAGATGGGCTATAAAACAATTCTTGTGCTTTCGGGCATTGCTACCAAGGAGCGCTTAGGACATTATGCTTTTAAACCGGATATGATTGCCAGTTCTGTTGATGAAATAAAATTCCCTCTTAAATGGTGGACAAGGAAGTAAATAACATGAATTCGGGATATGAAATATATCACCACTTAGCGGTTGAAACCGTTAATTTCATGAATTTTCTAGCATCATATCGGTCTGCAACTTATCGGAACAGGCTCTTCGGGCTTAAAAATAACTACGAGGTGGTGTAATTGTGTTAGAAAATAAACGGGTAAATTGCCACAAAACCCTGAAGGGGGTGACATTTTAGGATTTAAGCTTATCCATAATTCACGTTAATTTACAGTTTCTTGTAAGGGTGAAATATCTTTTGCATAAGATGCCGGACTTATTTTTTTTCTGTTCTTAAAGAAATGCGACAAATGGCTTTCGTCGGTAAAGCCAAATTCTTGTGCAATTTGTTTCAGAGTGAGCTGCCCCGAGGCCAGTCTTTTTTCGATAAGGGCAGTGCGGTAGGTATTGATATACTCTCTGTAGCTAATGTCAAAGTTTCTTTTGAAATAGGCACTAAAATAACTTACGGCAATATTAAAATGGTTTGAAATATGTTTAATCTGCGTAAGTTCTGGTTCGTATATGTGCTGGTGAATATAAGAAATCAACCGTTCTTTGTCTGCCAGCCCATGATCAATATGGACATCCATTTTTGCAACCGCCTCTTTGATCAATCCAAAAATTGAAAGTATCTGATAAAACACCAAGGGAGATGAGGCCACATTATTATGGCAGTTATAGGCAACTATATTATCCACGGTATTGCGTAGTATCGTTTTGCAGGGTTCATCAAGTACCAGTTTCATTTCTTTCAAAAGCTTATTGCACATAATGCTCTCCGGTTTAGCTGCTAAAAACTCATCGGTAACCAAATGATTTTTGCTGCTAAAATAGCTGTCTGTAAATTTGATATAGGCAAAATGTGTACTTTTTTTGATGTCAAAATAATGTTCGTCTTCGGGAGAGATAACAAATAAATCGCCCGCTTTGTAGGGAATGCAATTGTGGTTTAATTGATGTATGCCGCTGCCCTTGTAGATATATACAATTTCATAATAGGTATGGCTATGTGTTGGTAAATGAAAGTGTTTTTCCTCAAACTCAAGGATAACCAGGGTATTAAACTGCTTTAATGTTGGCATATATCAATTTAAAATTTAATCTTTAATTGCTGTTGTCCATTTTTTTGGAATGTGGAGCATCCGCGAGGTATCTTTTTTTTGCTTTATCGATAATTATGGTGGCAAAAAGTGAAATCAGCCCACCGGCAACCGATTCTAAAAAACGCATCAGACCCGATTGCCAAATCTCATTAACGTAACTGCCATGCGAAGTAATACCCACAATAAGTACCGTAATACATCCTATTTTTAATGCGCCATCCCACTTAAAAAAAATAATCGATATGCAGGTTAGAAAAAGGGAAATAGCGATAGATAGCAATAGGTTGCCCGATAAAAACAAAGTTGATGCCGTAAATAAAGCACCTACAAATGTTCCCAGCAATCGGTCTTTCATTAATTTTTTTGCATTTTCTGGCAAATCGTCAAAAACAACAATTGCCGAAACTGCGCACCAAATACCACTAAGATAATTATCAGACAGCTTAAGAACCATGTTAATCCCCGTGCCCGAAAAATAGGAAATAAAGATAACCATCGTTAAAATCAAAGCTTTTGTAAAAATGCTGGGGTTTGCTTTATTCTTTAATGCGTTAAAGTTCATCTGTCATTTTTTAGTGATAAAATGAAGTCTATGATGATTAAACCCAACAAGGCTCATCCTACAAAAGGAATATCTAAAACTTCTATTAAATAATCAATTGCGGTACAAATGATCATGAAAATAAACCTGTAACACAAAACTACAAATATCTATGCCAATTATACAAAATGGGCCAACATATATCTGGCTAAATTTGTTAGTAAGAAACAACGGCTTATTCTGGCCTTTGATATGATTAAACCAGTTAACTGCATAATTGTTATTTTAATTATCAAATCAATTTCATTGTGGGCTCTAAAAAAATAACTTTTTCGGGTTGGTATATAGCTTTGTTACTATTTACGGTCCATAGCAAGAAATAAGATTGCTTGGGAGCTTTGAAAAAAAGGTAGGGCGGTCATTTATTATCCTTAATGGCAACCTTTTAAACGATATTAAAATACTAGGCAAATTAATACGGTATTTAAAGTGGGTAAAATAATTAATGAAGAAAGATCTATTGAATAATTAAAACTTTTAGCATGGATGTATTAACAACAAGGCTAATCCCTAAAAATGGTTTACAGATTTTGAAAGATGCGGGGTGTATGGTAACACAATACACCGAAAAACGAGATTTAACCTCCAAAGAGCTAATATATGCCTGTAAACGTTATGATGCACTGCTTAGCGTTGGCCCCAACAAAATAGATGAGCACTTTTTAACCGAATGTAGGCATCTAAAGGCCATATCGTTGCTTTCGGCAGGTTATGATAATGTAGATGTTTCGGCAGCCAACCAAATGGGGATAGCTATTGGGTACACGCCAGGGGTGCTAAGTGCGGCTACATCAGACATTGCTTTTTTATTAATGCTGGCTGTTTCTAGAAATGCTTTTTACCAGCACAATACCATCGCAAAAGGAGAATGGGGCTTTTTTGAGCCCACAGCCAATCTTGGCATAGAGCTTTATGGTAAAACACTGGGTATTTTTGGTTTGGGGAAAATTGGTTTCGAACTGGCAAAAAAATGCCGTGCCGCCTACCAAATGAAATTGATTTACCATAACAGGCATAGCAATGAGGCGGTAGAAAAAGAATTAGGTGCAACCTTGGTAACTTTTGATGAGCTGCTTGCTAAAAGCGATGTCCTATCGGTACATGCGGGCCTATCTGCACAAACACGAGGGCTTTTTAGTAAAGAGATTTTTGAAAAAATGAAATCCACAGCTATTTTTATCAATACCGCAAGAGGTGCCATACACAATGAAGAAGATCTTTTGGCCGCATTACAGCAGGGCAAAATTTGGGGCGCAGGGCTTGATGTAACTAATCCCGAACCCATGAGCAGTAACAATCCACTTTTAAGCCTACGCAATGTATGTGTATTGCCGCATATTGGTTCGGCTACCGTAGAAACTAGAAATGCCATGGCTGTTATTGCGGCTAAAAATATTATTGCCGGACTGAGAGGAGAACAAATGCCCCATGTTGTTAATCCAGAAGTTTATCGCCGGTAATAGTACCATATCATAGAAAACGATGAAACCCTGTGCAATTAAAATATAATAACTACTAAAGAAAACAACCATTCTGATAAAATCGGGATAGCTTCATTACCTTTAAAAAAAATAATTTATACCTTAAATAATGGTCAATTTTATTATGATCGCGTTCTGCATCGTTGCAGGAATAATATTCAGAAGTACAAAACTAATTCCAACAGACGCTCATAGGGGAATAAATACCTGGATTTTGTACCTGGCCTTGCCGGCGGTATCTTTTAAGTACATCCCAAAAATACAATGGAGTACCGAGATGCTTTTTCCAGCGGTTTCTTCGGTAATAGTATGGGCAGGGGCCTGGATATTTATGGAACTGTACTGCCGTTATAAGAAATATGGACAACGTTCACGCAGCACATTGGAACTTGCAAGTGGGTATAGCAATACTTCTTTTATCGGCTTTCCACTAATTATAGCCTATTTTGGCGAACAGGATTTAAGTATAGCCATTATTTGCGATCAAATGATGTTTGTACTGCTCTCTACCGCGGGAATTATCAATGCGTTAAAAGGAAACAGGAAAGAAACAGAAGGTATAAAGGCCTCTACAATTCTAAGGAGGTTGTTAACTTTTCCACCATTTATAGGTTGTAGCCTAGCTTTAATATTATCACATTTTTTTGACCTTAGTTTTGCCGAACCATTTTTTGATAAATTAGCAGCTACCGTGGGGCCTCTTGCACTTTTTTCTGTAGGCTTGCAGCTAAAGTTTAAAGGCTGGAGACAGGAAATATCTCAAATATCTATGACCATGCTGTACAAATTAATGATTGCACCGGCATTGGTATTAATAGCTGCACTTGCCATAGGTATTAAAGGAAATATTGCCCGCATTAGTGTGTTTGAAGCGGCAATGCCCACGCTCATTACTTCAAGCATTATTGCAGAGCAGTTTCGCCTCAATTCACGTCTCATCAACCTAATTATTGGGGTAAGTATATTGGTTGGATTTCTTAGTACGGCTTTTTGGAGTGGGATACTTAATTTTATGAATATCTAAAAAAAATAGAGCCTATTTAATTTATGTTGTGAAAATTTTTACAGCTTATTTAGGGCGAAACAAGGCTTGTTTACCTTCGGTAAGCTCCATTTCGTTGCGGTTTTGAAAAGATAGCCGGGCTTCTACCTTACAAAACATAACAGCTTGTCCCGAAATTTTGGGAAAGTTGCAGCCGAAAAGAAGCATAAACAAATTATTAACCTGAGTTTGATTATTATTTTATTGATTTTTAGTCACATATACTGGTTTAAATATGGCAGACCCTGAAATAAATTTACAGATAGCTTTCCGCTTCGCTACAGGTCAGCATCAGCTTGTACGACTTATTTTAGCCTATTTAATAATCGAACTCAGGTTATTAGATAAATTTTAAACAGGCTCTTAATACATAGTAGAAATTAGAAAGCAGATTTTTTAAGAAACCTTTGTATGGTTTACTTTTGTAAAGTTCATAAAAAAAATTAGATAAGCTCTTTATACAACAACTTGTTGTATATCTACAAGTACATTTGGAATAATACCTCCTAACTTTAATAAAAATTAGATCACATATTGTTGAAGTTAACATAGATATACCGCACACAAAAAATAATGAATTAAACAAAGCGTTCTCGTGAACTCCCCACCGAAGGTTTAACACCTATGAAGATATATTAATGCTGCCTACTCCACCCAGTAGGGGCCAACTGCCTTTAATCGAGAGCTAGAGAGCACTTGTGTACCATTAAAAACAAATAGAGCTTTTAAGCTCATAGATACAATATTATTAATGAACAAATTATCAATAATTTTAAACAAATGAAAAATAAAACAGTACTTATTACGGGTGCAGGCGGAGGCATTGGAAAAGCCATTGCTGTAGCGTTTGCAAAAAAAGGAGCCAACCTAGTTCTTGTAGATGTAAAAAAGGAATTTCTAAAAGACATAACAGAAGAAGTGCTTTCATTGGGAGTAAAGGCACTTTCGTTAGCGGCCAACGTTGCCGAATATGCCTCAATAAAGGGGGCAGTAGAAGAAGCTGTTGCCACTTTTGGGGCACTAGATGTAGCTATAAACAATGCTGGGGTTGTAGGGATTGGAAGCATTGAAGAGATAGACGAGCAAGAATGGGACCGCGTATTATCTGTAAATGCTAAGGGTGTTTTTGTATGTACCAAGGCCGAGTTAGAAGTGATGAAGCCTAAAAAACAAGGAGCAATCATTAACACCGCATCTATAGCCGGAAAAATAGGTATGGCACATCTCTCACATTATGTGGCTTCTAAATTTGCCGTAATTGGTTTTACAAACAGCATAGCGAAAGAAGTAGCCGCAGAGGGCATTACCGTTAATGCCATTTGTCCGGGAATTATAGGTACCGGTATGTGGCGTGGCGAGGGCGGTATTGCCGACCGTTGGAAACAGCCCGGAGAAACCGAAGAACAATCTTGGGAACGAAATAAAAAAACACTCATACCACAGGGGGTAGATCAAACTGCCGATGACATAGCCCAAGCGGTTGTTTTTATTGCATCTGCACCTCACATTACCGGCCAAGCTATTGCCGTAGATGGTGGCATGACCATGTAACGGATTGTTAATATTTATAACCTATAAAATCATGGAAGCAACAATTGGAATTAAAACCGAAAATAAATTGGCTGTAGCCGAAATTTTATCAAAATTATTGGCAGACGAATTTGTACTCTACACAAAAACGCGTAACGCTCACTGGAACGTAGAAGGTCCCGACTTTCACTCCATGCACCTTTTCTTTGAAACCCAATACGGACAATTGGCAGATTTAATGGACGGCGTTGCAGAACGTGTCCGTACCATTGGGCATTATGCCCCGGCTACCTTGAAAGAATTTTTGGAGCTAACGCATTTAAGTGAATACAGCGAAAGAAAAAACGATAGCTTGGGCTTTATAAAAGATCTTTTGGCAGATCATGAGACCATTATCGAGTTTATTAGGGGAAGTATCAATACCATTAACGATGAGTATAAAGATGCAGGTACCAGCGATTACATTACTGGGTTTATCGAAACTCATGAAAAAATGGCATGGATGCTAAGGGCGCATTTCAAAAAATAAAAACTTTTAACCTTGGTTTTAAGTTTAATATAATAGAACTAACCAGTTTATGGAATACAGACAATTAGGTAATTCGGGACTAAAGGTTTCGGTGCTTAGTTTTGGGACGGCCACTTTTGGTGGTGGCAACGCTTTCTTCAAAGCGTGGGGCAGTACCGAAGCTAAAGAAGCTACCAAAATGGTAGATTTATGCCTGCAACATGGCATAAACTTGTTTGATACTGCAGATATCTATTCAGATGGTCTTTCTGAAGAAATTTTAGGAAAGGCCATTGCTGGCAAAAGAGACAAATTGCTATTATCTACTAAAGCTACCTTTACTTTTGGAAAAGAAGGCCCCAACAACGAAGGTTCTTCACGTTTTCATCTTATTAAGCAATTAGAAGGTAGCCTTAAACGGCTAAATACAGATTATATAGATGTTTACCATATGCACGGCTTTGATGGTAACACCCCTGTTGAAGAAACCCTGCGTACACTTGATGACATGGTGCAAAGCGGGAAGGTACGCTACATAGCCTGTTCTAATTTTAGTGGTTGGCACCTCATGAAATCCTTGGGCATTTCAGAAAAATACGGCTGGAACAAATATGTGGTGCACCAGGTTTATTATTCGCTGGTAAATAGAGAATATGAATGGGAACTAATGCCGCTGGGTTTAGATCAAAATATAGGTGCCATTATTTGGAGCCCCTTGGCAGGTGGCCGTTTAGGCGGCAAATTTAGCCGTAACAAACCTTGGCCACAAAGCGGTCGCGTAGCGCAGGGCGGTAGCCCCGTCCCCGAAAATGTGGTAGAAAAAGAACACCTCTTCAAAATAACCGATGCACTGGAAGCCATTGCGGCCGAGACCGGAAAAACTGTTGCGCAAGTATCGCTTAATTGGCTGTTGCAACGTCCAACGGTTTCGAGCATTATTGTAGGTGCCAGAAACGAGGAGCAACTGCTACAAAATCTGGATGCGGTAGGTTGGCAGCTCAGCACCGACCAGTTAAAAAAATTGGATGAAGCCAGCGAAATACCGCCAATATATCCGTATTGGCACCAAAGGCAAAATACAGTTTTAAATCCTTTACCTCCATTTTATAAATAAAAAAAATATGGCAAACACAACCATTTGGGCAATAGATCCTGCCCATAGCGAAATCACCTTCAAAGTAAAGCACATGATGATCAGTAATGTGAAAGGCGAATTCAAAACATTTAGCGGCAAGGTTGATGGCGAAGACTTTACAACATCAAAAATTACCGTAACCATTGATGCAGCTTCCATCTTTACCAACGATCAACAGCGTGATACCCATTTAAAAAGTGCCGATTTCTTTGATGTAGAAAACTACAAGGAACTTACTTTTGAAAGTATTTCTTTTACTAAGGTAGATGAAGAAAATTATCAACTAAAAGGACAGCTTACCATTAAAGGCATCAGTAAAGAAGTTAATCTTGATGTAGAATTTGGCGGTATCAATAAAGACCCGTGGGGAAATGAAAAAGCAGGTTTTTCTGTAACCGGAAAAATTAACCGTAAAGATTGGGGACTTAACTGGAACACTGCACTAGAAACTGGAGGCGTATTGGTTAGCGAAGCGGTAACCATTAATGCCGATGTGCAGTTGGTAAAACAAGAAGCATAATAATTTACGTGATAACTGGCTTCCAAATGTATAGCCAATAAGATTTGGGGCACCATGAAATAACAATATGGCAGTAACAATTGCAGAAAAATTGGTCGGCATTCTTGTAGAAGCAGGTGTAAAGCGTGTGCACGGCGTAGTTGGCGATTCGCTTAATGGTATTGTTGACGAAATAAGGCGCAACAGCAATATAGAATGGATACACTACCGCCACGAAGAGGCCGCGGCCTTTGCCGCAGGTGCCGAAGCACAACTAACCGGAAAGTTGGCAGTATGTGCCGGCAGTTGCGGACCCGGAAACTTGCACCTCATTAACGGACTTTACGATTGCCATAGAAGCATGGCGCCCGTACTGGCCATAGCCGCCCATATTCCAAGTGGCGAAATTGGCACAGGATATTTTCAGGAAACACATCCCGATTTGCTTTTTAGGGAATGTAGCCATTATTGTGAAATGATTTCTTCGCCAAACCAAGTACCACGTGTACCGCATATTGCCATACAGTATGCCACCGGAATGAAAGGAGTGGCGGTAATTGGCCTATCGGGCGATGTTGCCATGGAGAAAATTGAAGATGTGCCCTTACCACATTTGCTGGTAGACACACCTGTAGTTAGACCGGCAGAACCAGAACTGCATAAATTGGCAGACAGTATCAACAAAGCCACAAAAATAACTTTATTATGTGGTAGCGGATGCGCCGGGGCACATGGCGAACTCATTGCTTTTGGTCAAAAAATACTATCGCCAATGGTTCATGCACTACGTGGAAAAGAGCATGTAGAATACAATAATCCTTTTGATGTGGGCATGACCGGTCTTATAGGCTTTGCATCGGGTTACTATGCCATGGAAGAAAGCGAGTTGCTGATTATGCTTGGGACAGATTTCCCCTACAAAGATTGGTATCCCGCAAAATCGGCCATTGCACAAATAGATATCCGGCCGGAACGATTGGGGCGCAGATGTAGGATAGATTTGGGATTAGTGGGCGATGTAGCCCAAACCCTTAAAGCCTTGTTGCCGCTGGTTGAGCAAAAGAACGATAGCTCGTTTTTAGATAAATGCGTAGAACGATACCATAAAAGCCGGGCAAACCTAGATGCCGATGCTACAAAAAAATCGGGTGATAAAATTATTCATCCAGAGTATTTAACTAAAGTAATTAACGAAAAGGCGGCAGAAAATGCCATATTTACGGTT
Organism: Flavobacteriaceae bacterium PS02338; assembly: GCA_029959615.1. Taxonomy (GTDB): domain Bacteria; phylum Bacteroidota; class Bacteroidia; order Sphingobacteriales; family Sphingobacteriaceae; genus Pedobacter. Next base: position 73,939 of record JASCOD010000007.1, read on the forward strand.
GATGTAGGCACACCTACCGTATGGGCGGCAAGGTATTTAAAAATGACCGAAGGCAGGCGACTGTTGGGCTCTTTCTCCCACGGTTCAATGGCAAATGCCATGCCACAGGCTATTGGTGCACAGTTCGAATATCCCGAAAGGCAGGTAATTGCCCTCTGTGGCGATGGCGGCTTTGCGATGCTTATGGGCGATATCCTTACCATACGCCAATATAATCTGCCAATAAAAATAGTGATATTTAATAATGCCTCACTAGGTTTTGTAGCCATGGAAATGAAGGTTGCCGGGCTACCTCCCTTTGGTACCGACCTTAATAACCCAGATTTTGCATTAATGGCACAAGCCATGGGCATGATGGGCATAAAGGTAGAAAACCCCGAAGAAGTAGCTCCCGCCATTGAAAAAGCTTTAGCACATAACGGTCCGGTAATTATCAATGCGATGGTTAATCCTACCGAACTTTCTATGCCGCCAAAAGTAGAACTTTCGCAGGCCAAAGGATTTGGAATTTACATGCTGAAACAGATATTGAATGGAGATGGGGGAGAAGTATGGCAAACACTCGATTCTAACTTTTTACGCAGGTAATAGCTTATTTAATTGAAACACCATGAGAAATTATGATAACCTTATAGAAGCCATTGATGACCTAAGAAAAAGAGGTTACACTGAAGACTTTGAGATTAAATCTGGAACACTGGGCTGTACTTCTTCAGATTTGCAGTTGCACCCCGAACATTTTAATGTGGATGAATTTTACCGTTTTGAGGGCGAAACAAACCCCGATGATAGCAGTGTAGTGTATGCCATAGCTTCAGATACCGGAGAAAAAGGGATCTTAGTTGATGCCTACGGAGCCTATGCCGAAAACATGACACCCGAACTGGCAGAGAAGCTCACCAAACACAAACATTAATTATTGGGATAAAACTTATTTACGAACAGATGAAAACGGAAGAAATAAAACATTTTTTAGACGAATTTGAGGCTGCGGCAACCGAAATTGAAGGTGTAGAATGTTGGAGTGCAAGGCGTTTACAAAAATTATTTGGTTACAGCAATTGGGAAAGTTTTAAAAGGGTAATTATAAAAGCGGAAGAAGCCTGTAAAAATGCCGGCGAACCGGTTGAAAATCATTTTTCCGAAGTAAAGAAAATGATTGGCAATAACAAAGATGCCCCAAAATTGCTCGAAGATATGGCATTAACCCGCTATGCCTGTTACCTTATTGTCCAAAACGGCGACAGCAAGAAAGAGGAAATTGCTTTTGCCCAAAATTATTTTGCCGTACAAACCCGTAGGGCCGAACTTGTAGAGCAGCAACTGCTAACGTTAGAAAAAGCAAGGGAAGCAGAAAAACTGACTAAAACAGAAGAATAAGGTACCTGAGTTTTGGGCCTTAATCCGTCATTGCAATGACGATATTTTTAAGCTGATAATAGATAAGTGATTGATAATCATTAAAAACACCAAAAACTCACGTTAGATAGTCTAACCTATCTCAGAACGCATCTTCGTACCTACCCAGTCTGTTTGAAAGTTGTATTATACGTTGCTGCATTTCATCAATTTGCCCCAATAGATGGTTAATTGTTTCTAAACCCTCCAGGTTAATATCTAAATTGTAGTGCAGGCGTACCAGTTTTTCCAAATGGGCAAGCTGATCCATAGGTACAAACAACCTTTCTTCAGTAAAAACAACTTCTATCAGTCCCGAATCTCTTAAAGAGTAAATGAATGAGATTTCAATATTATGGTGCAAACAAAATTCATCTGCCGGTATCATTTCTAAACTTTTCATATCATTTCTATTTAAGTTTGCTCAATTCGGTAAATAACGTTTTTTGCTGGTCGGTAAGGTTGGTCGGTAATTTCACTTCATAGGTAATATAAAGGTCACCGGTTTCTCCTTCCTTCTTATAAACAGGCATTCCTTTACCCTTTAACCTTACTTTAGTGCCGTTTTGTGTTTCGGGGTTTACCTTTAGCTTAATCTTTCCGGTCATGGTGCTTATAGTAGTTTCTCCGCCCAGTAGTGCCGTGTACAAATCTAAGGTGGCATTGGCGTACAAATCATTGCCCTGGCGCTTAAATGCCGGATCGTTTTCAATAGCAAAGGTAATGTACAAATCGCCGGCTGGCCCTCCGTTAACACCTGGGGCACCATATCCTTTTAACTTAATTTCCTGTCCGTTTTCTACACCTGCCGGAATGGTAATGCGAATATTCTTTCCGTTTACCGTAAAGGTCTGCTTTTTGGTCTCCATCACATCGGCCAATGTCAGCTTCAGTTCAGAATGATAATCCTGTCCCCTAAATTTTGTTTGGCTGCTTCTTGCCCCTCTGTTACCAAACATCGATTCGAAGAAACTTGAGAAATCTCCTTCATCGCCATAAGCGAAATGCTCGGCACCACCTCCGGTGTATTGCTGTCTTGATTGTTGTTGTGCGTTGCGCTGTTGTTCAAACTGCTCGGCATGTTGCCAATCTTTGCCATATTGGTCGTACTTCTTCCTTTTTTCTGGGTCGCTTAATACCTCGTTGGCTTCGTTAATCTGCTGAAACTTGTGCTGCGCCTCCTTATCATTAGGGTTAACATCGGGGTGTAGTTTTCTGGCCAGTTTACGGTAGGCCTTTTTAATGTCATCCGCCGATGCGCTTTTATCTATTTCTAAAACTTTATAGTAATCAATAAAATCCATGAACTATATCTTTGTTTTAATTTATTTAATGATGCGTGTACTATAGAATTACTATCAATAACCAAACCATAATTTAGCTATTTGGTGTTCTAGAGCTATAAAATGCAGGGTGCTTTGTAGGGTATAAGAAAACCCATCAAAACACGCTATTCCTTATCACAAAATTGCGATTTTATTTGCAATAATACTTAGCTTTTTGGCCGAATATGAGCTAAATTTAACAAAATTCTGTGTTGTCAACATCTTAAGTGTAGTATATGGTTATTTTTATTATTTCAATACTGATTTTATTAAATGCTTATTTCTCTTTGGCAGAAATTGCTCTTATTGCAGTAAAAAAAGGCCAGTTAGAAGATGAGGCCCAGAAAGGTAACAAGGGGGCGCAGCAAGCCCTTGATCTAATCAAAGATCCCGAGGCTTTTTTAAGTGCCGTACAGGTGGGCATTACCTTGCTAGGTATTATTGAGGGCATATACGGTGGCGAATTGGTGGCAAATATGCTAAAGCCTTTTTTAGTAAAATATACGGGGCTTTCTGCAACCATGGCACATGCAATATCGTTGTTTCTAGGCATAGGGTTAATTACCTACCTTACCATCGTAATTGGAGAACTGCTTCCAAAGTCCATTGCCCTACAGGTACCATTAAAAATTTCCGTTTCCATTGCACCTTCGCTAGCAATATTTTCTAAAATTGCTTTCCCGTTTATAAAATTGTTAACCCTAAGCACCCGGTTTCTTCTTAATATCTTGTCTATACGTAAGCCAGAGAACGAGAAGATTACGGAAAGCGACATCAAAAGTATGCTCAGCATGGCGCATAAGCAAGGTACACTCGAAAAGGATGAACTTTTTTTACATGAAAACATCTTTGTTTATAATGACCTTACCGCAGAAAGGATCATGAAACCGATAAAGATTGTAAGTCTGATAAATTTCGAAAGTAGCAGGGCAGTAGTGGCAGAGCAAATCAAGAAACGGCCCTATTCCTATTTTCCAATAAAAGAAAATAATACAGGCCTAATCAAGGGCGTTTTAAGTACTAAAGATTTTTTTATCAATCCGCAGGAAGATTGGCATGCACTTATTCAACAGCCTTGCCGCCTTAGCCCCAATATGGATACGGGAGATATTTTCCAGCACTTTAAAAAAGCTAATGCAGATTTTGGAATGGTTACAGAGGATGGTACACATTTTTTAGGTATTGTAACCATGCAGGATATTATGGAGAGTGTTTTTGGAGATATGCCAGAGAGAGAAGACTACCGTAGCTATTTTTACCAATTAGACAATAAGACGTGGATGGCGGAAGGCTTTATACACCTGCAGCGAATTAGAAGAGAGCTTTCGCTAGATTGGATACGTGCCTACGAAACAAAATATGTTACGGTGGCCGAATTACTAGAAGGAGAGTTGCACGGAGATTTATATAATGGGGCTAGCCTAGAGCTTCATAACCTGGTTTTTACTGTAGAACAGGTTAGTGAAAAGGAAGTTGGAAAGGTGAAAATCCAAAAAAGAGAACAGGAACAATAATTGCTCCCGAAAAAACATGATTGATTTAGGCCAATTTTGCGCTATCTACATCAACAATACCAAAGCCTACGCTAACCTGAAAAAGACGATTTTTTAAATAAAGACATTATGGAACAGCAAGACATCGCTATCAAGGAACAAAATAAATTTGTAATACAGAAGGTGCAGCCCGCCTTATTGGGTTTTATGGATGGCTCGGTATCTACCTTGGCCCCAATTTTTGCTGCCGCAGGTCTTACGGGCAAACCTATGTCGGCATTTTTTGTGGGCTTGGCGGCCTCATTGGGCGCTGGTATTAGCATGGGGTTGGCCGAGGCGCTTACCGACGATGGCTCGGTAACCGGAAGAGGCGTTTCTTGGCTGCGTGGATTAATAACAGGCCTTGGAACAACCTTGGGCGGTATGTTTCATACATTGCCCTTTCTAATACCAGATATTCATATTGCGCTAAAAGTTGCCTATGGCGTAGTGATATTTGAACTATTGGCCATTGCGTACATCAAATATCGTTTTATGAAAACACCGCTTCTTAAATCTATTGTAGAAATTATTATTGGTGGGGCAATTGTGTTTTTTATAGGAATATATTTTGGCAAAGCAGGCTAATGAAGCTTAATATCCCGTATTTGGGAAAGAAAATTTTCTGTCCTTAAAATCGCTAAACTACCTGCTATTTATATCTTTGGTATGAAGTGTAACCATAAACATAACGACCCTAACATTTTAACATGAACAGGTATGATAAATCTGGCACCAATTATTTTTATAGTTACTACACTGATATTCCTTTCGGCTATTGCCGGTAGGATAAAAAAAATTCCCTACCCCATTTTGCTAGTTTTTGCCGGGCTAATTATTGGTTTTATCCCGGGTGTTCCCTTGGTTAGTCTCGATCCCGAAATGGTATTTCTGCTTTTTCTTCCGCCCTTATTATACAGGGCAGGTTGGAATACTTCGTGGAAAGATTTTCAGGCATCTATTGCACCAATTTCTAGATTAGCGATAGGTCTGGTACTTTTTACCACCATTTCTATAGCTGTCGTTGCGCATTACTTTATTCCGGGAATGAGCTGGCCCGTGGCTTTTGTGCTAGGTGCAATTGTATCGCCGCCAGATGCGGTTTCGGCCACTAGTATTCTTAATGGAATGGGGCTTAACAGACGTATTGTTACCATACTAGAGGGAGAAAGTTTGGTAAATGATGCCTCGGCACTTATTGTTTACCGTTATGCCATTGCTGCGGTAGTGAGCAGCAGTTTTGTGCTATGGAAAGCCGGTCTTCAATTTTTGGTGGTAGCTTCGGGCGGTGTCCTAATTGGATTTGTATTGGGCTATATGCTTTGCATGATCCTGAAAAGAATTCAAAATAACCCTACGGTAGAAACCACACTTTTACTGTTGGTGCCCTTTGTTTCTTATCCATTGGCAGAACGGTTTGGGGTATCTGGTGTGTTGGCCGTGGTAAGTACAGGCTTGGTTACCTCCTGGCGTTCTTCTGAAGTGATATCGTACCAGGGCCGCACGCAATCTAACGCCGTATGGGATATGATTGTTTTCCTGCTCAATGGCGTTATCTTTATACTTATCGGCCTGCAACTATCAGAGGTGGTGGCTACCATAGAAGGTTATAAAATAAGCGAATTGGTACTTTATAGCCTTTTAATTAGTGTAGTTGCCATTGTTACACGTATATTGTTTATTGCTCCTGCCATCTGGTTTCCTTCGCTGCTGGGCAATAAGATACATCGAGAAGAACAAACGTTTTCCTGGAAGAACGTGGTCATACTCTCATGGTCGGGAATGAGGGGTGTACTATCTTTGGCCACGGCAATGGCCCTGCCCTTGGTAATGGAAAACGGAACGCCGCTTCATCAGCGTAAGGTTATTCTATTTATTACCTTCGGAGTAATTCTGATAACCTTAGTAGGGCAGGGCCTAACGCTGCCCGTACTAATTAAGATGCTTGGTGTTGGCTCAAGCAAAGAACAAGAAGATGAAGAACGGAAATTACGCTTGTTGGTGGCCAATAGCTCATTAGATTATATTAACGATACTTTTAAAAGTAAAGATCCAAACGAAGAGGTCATACAGGAAATCAGAAAATTATACGAGTTGAGAATTGGCTGGTTAAACGGAAAAGACTTTCAGAAACAGGACGTAAACATACAGCATAAAGCCGATGATACTACCTTTTTGGAACGGGTTATTAAAGGGCAGTTGGCAGTAACCGATTTTAAGCGAAAGCTATTGCTCAAGTTATATCGTGATGGGGCCTACAGTTCGGCAAATATTCGGAAATTGGAGAAAGAAATGGACCTTGACGAATCGCGTTTACGTAGCCAGTTAAAAATAGTTAGGGACGATGACTAACGGATTTTGGTTAGCAGACATAAGGGCAAACGCATGAACTCTATCCAAAATGATGGTAGTTTTCAAAATAAATAGATTTACTTTAAAAATCAATATATTTATCCCCACCTTATTTAAAGATGGAAAAAAAATCGTTTTGTGTATGTCTGTTGATTTTGTTTATTGCCCAGACCTCATTTGCTAGGCAAGATGACGATTCTACCTTAGATTTTTTAATTCGGAACAAAGGAATATATACCCAGGTAAAAGAACAGGAAATTTCGAGAATAAAGCATAAGAAGAACACATCTCTTAGTAAAAAACAGCTTTACGAAATAAACAAACAGCTTTATTATGAATACAAAACGTTTATTTCCGACTCGGCCATTTTTTATGCCGTAGAAAATTTAAGAATAGCCGAATCGCTAAATGATGAGAAAGCCAAATTGGAAACTAAACTGATATTGGCCGCTACCTATTCTGTTGCCGGGATGTTTTTTGAAGGTCTCGATTTGCTGAAAAGCATTAATCCGAAGAAACTTCAGCCTGATTTACTCGTTAGTTATTACGATACCTATAAACTGTTATACGGATATTATTCGCAAAACAATATCCATACCAGTAGTTATCTAGAAAAGAGTGCTTCCTATCGCGATTCATTACTGCAAGTGCTCGATCCGCAGTCAACCCATTATAAGATTGTTTTTTCAGAGAAGCTGTTTGATAGCAACAGGTTGGCCGAGGCAAAGGATATTTTAATTGCATTGTTAAATGATACCAAAGAAGAAAGCCACCTTAAAGCTGTATTAGCTTATGCCTTGGCAAATATTTATAAAAAAGAAGGCAATATAGAAATGCAGAAAAAGTATTATACCATTTCTGCCATTTCTGATATTAAGAATAACATCAAAGAGAATGCTTCTTTACAGGCATTGGCTACGGTGCTTTACAATACCGGCGATATTGAGAGAGCCTATCAGTGTATAAAATCATCTATGGAGGATGCGATTTTTTGTAATGCCCACTTGCGGACTTTCGAAATATCCAGGATATTCCCAATTATAGACAAAGCATACCAAGATAAGGCCCTTAAACAAAAAAATGAACTAAAAACCTTCCTTATTTTAATCAGCATTCTCTCCTTTTTCTTGATATTGGCCGTAGTGTATGTATACGGACAGATGAAAAAAGTTAGCCGTATACGGGCCAAGCTACACAATTCAAACTTAATGCTGAACGAAGTAAATGGTAATATTCAAGAAACGAACGATAAACTAAAAGTAGTTAACAACCAGCTTTCTATTGTAAACTCCGAATTAACTGAAGCGAACCAAATAAAAGAGTTTTATATAGGCCATTTCCTTGATCTTTGTTCTACCTATATCAATAAACTGCAAAAATTCCAGAGCAGCCTTAACAGAAAGCTCATGGAAAACAAAAAGGAGGAGCTTTTCAAAATGCTGCGCTCAAACGAAATGATAAACAATGAAGTCAAAGAACTTTATGACCACTTCGATCATATTTTCCTACATCTTTATCCAAATTTTATAGACGATTTCAACTCGCTATTATTAGAAGAAGAAAGATTTACTCTTAAACCTAATGAGCTGCTGAATGTAGAATTACGCATTTTTGCCTTAATCCGATTAGGAATAACCGATAGTTCTAAAATTTCTAACTTTTTGCATTATTCTACCAATACCATTTATAGTTACCGAACCAGAATAAGAAATAAAGCCGCAGTGCCCCGTCAAGAGTTTGAGAGTATGGTAATGAAAATTGGCTCTATAAGCTTGTAACAGGCCCTTATCTATAATTATAAGGCGTCTTAACTTATTATTTCCAGCTTAAAATCATAATAACCTGAGTTCGATTATTAAATAGGCTAAAATAAGTCGTACAAACTGATGCTGACCTGTAGCGAAGCGGAAAGCTACCTGTAAATTTATTTCAGGGTCTGCCATATTTAAAACAGTATATGTGACTAAAAATCAATAAAATAATAATCGAACTCAGGTTAATAATCATTTGTGGTAGAGGGTTTCATTAGTGGTTTAGTGAAGAGCATAACTAACCTTTGGCAGAAATATTTGGATCTTAATTTTTATAAAAGGTACTTCATATCTCCTTTAAAAATCTGTTTTTTTATTAAACCATGTGTTTAATAAGGTTTGGTATTCTATATTTTAAGGTATATGTAATCAACTTAAAAGTCTTAAATACAGTGTGTTAACAATTAAAAGCATCTATATTTGCTTCTGTGTATCTTTTTTTAACAATAACTATAGGATACTTTTGTGATGGTAAGTCTTTCGAACAACCCCAAGTAGAAGCTTATCATACTAACCAAATTATAAATTTATCAACGTAAAAATTTTTCATGGAAAAATCTCGCAAAGAATTAAAGGAGACTCGTATTGTCCTATTAATCCTGGGTATGTTTTTTATGGGTATTGCAACAGCAACCGCTCAGAACCTAAAAAAAGTTACAGGAACCATTCTTGACGAAGAGAACAAAACAATTATTGGTGCGTCTGTGGTGCAAAAGTTAACCGGAGGCAAAATTAATGGAACAACAACTGATGAAAACGGGCAGTTTTCTATCAATGTTCCGGAAAATGCAACGCTAGTAATTTCTTACCTCGGGTTTTTAAGTCAGGAAATTTCGGTAGCCGACAAAAACAACATCCAAGTAATTTTACAGGCAGACACCAAATCACTGCAAACTGTGGTAGTAGTTGGCTACGGCGTGGTACGCAAAAAAGATTTAACGGGATCTGTTTCTTCTGTAGGCAACAAAGCAATAAAAGACCAGCCCATAGCTAGCGTAGCCGAAGCCTTGCAAGGTAGAGCTGCCGGTGTAATGGTTACCAACTCTGGCGCACCTGGAAGCAACAGCTCTATTCGTATTAGGGGCCTAGGCTCTATTAACGATAGTTCTCCGCTAATTGTAATAGATGGTGTGCCTACAGATTTAAATCTTAACGCAATTAACCAAAATGACGTAGAAACCATTGATATCTTAAAAGACGCATCTGCCACTGCCATTTATGGTTCTCGTGGGGCAAATGGTGTAATTTTAATATCAACCAAAAAAGGTAAAGATGGTAAGGGCGTTTTTAGCTTAAGCAGCAATTTTGGTGTGCAAGATGCAATTGGTACGCCTAAACTATTAAATGCCAGACAATTTGCTTCCTTACACAACGAAATGATGTTTAATGCAGGCGAAGCACAACGACCTGACTTTACAGACCCTACCACTTGGGACGGGGGCACAAACTGGTACAATGAGCTAACGCAAACTGGATTGATCAACAACAACTCTTTATCTTACTCTGGCGGCAACAACAAATCAACTTATTACGTATCGGGAAGTTTTTTTGACCAGAAAGGAATTGTGATTAATACCGATTTTAAACGTTATAGTTTACAATTTAATAACGAAGCGAAAACCTTAAGCTGGCTAAAATTTGGCAACAACCTTACCTTTAGTCATGACATTAAAAGAAACGGCTCTTATGATATTTTAGGCACTATGAGAAGCTTGCCTACTCAATCAGTTTACGATGACCAAGGCAATTACTCGGGGCCGGGCAATAATGCCAAATGGTATGGCGATATGCGCAACCCAATTGGTACGGCTACGTTAGAAAAAAATGAAACAAGAGGCTATAATTTATTGGGAAATTTATATGCCGAAGCAACCATTTTTAAGAAGCTTATTTTTAAAACGCTTGGCGGTATAGACTATAAAGATTGGAACAGTGTTTCTTTCTCCCCTAAATACGATTGGAAACCTATTCCGGTGCCCCAATCTACCCGCAGCGAAAGCTGGAATAAAAGCATTACCTACCTATGGGACAATACACTAACCTATATGGACACCTTTGCCGAAAAGCACAGCATCAATGCCATGATTGGTTCAAGTGCCCAACATAATGATTTTAAATACATTAACGGCAGTAAAAAAGACTTCCTCTCAGACAATTACAACCAACTTAACAACGGTTTATTAGAACCGCAAGTTGGCGGTGGCAGAAGTGCATGGTCTCTACTTTCATTCTTTGGCCGTTTAAACTATACCTATGATAACAAATATCTATTTACCGCAACTGTTAGGCGAGATGGTACTTCACGTATAGCACAGGCAAACCGTTGGGGTACATTCCCTTCGTTTTCGGCAGCGTGGCGTATTACAGAAGAATCGTTCTACAAAAAGAACGATGTACTTAGCGATGCAAAATTAAGGATTGGCTATGGCGAAACAGGTAACCAATCTCCCTTAAATACTTATGCGGCAATTACCCGTTTAAAAACATCGCAATATGTTTTTAATGGCACTCCGGTTGCTACCTTGTATCCTTTAGTAATGCCAAGCCCAAACATTAAATGGGAGGTGGTTAAGCAATGGAACGCAGGTTTAGACCTCTCTGTCTTGAACCAACGCATTAACGTAACTTTTGATACCTACTTAAAAAACACCAGCAATATGCTAGTGAGCATGATGGTGCCTATTACCACAGGATATTCTGATGTTTATACTCCGCAAATTAATGCAGGTAGCGTACAGAACAAAGGTTGGGAATTTACCATATCGTCGAGAAACAAAACAGGTATTTTCGAATGGACTACAGATGCCAACGTATCATACAACCAAAACAAAATTACCAAGTTAGACAACAATGTGCCTATCTATTTTGGATCGCAAACACATACCGTAGGTAAACCCGTAAGCACTTTTTACGGCTACTTAACCAATGGTTTGTTCCAAAATGTAAATGATGTAAATTCTTATGCCCTACAGGTAGCTGGCGGCACAGCGCCGGGCGATATCAGGTTCCTGGATTTGGATAATAACGGGGTAATTAATGAATACGACCGTACTTATTTGGGTAATCCAACTCCTTATTGGATATTCTCTATGAACAACGGTTTTAACTATAAAAATTTCGATTTACAGGTTTACCTGCAAGGTGTAGCCGGAAACGAAATCTATAACGGTAACCGTGTTTCGTTAGAAGGCATGTCTACCACCTTTAACCAATCTTTAAAAGTTTTGGATAGATGGACAGGCGAAGGAACCAGTAACGATATTCCAAGAGCCGTTTATGCCGACCCTAACAACAACAACCGTGCATCAAACCGCTTTATTGAGGATGGTTCTTTTGTAAGATTAAAAAATGTAACGCTGGGCTATACCCTGCCTACAAAGCTGTTGAGCAAAGCATACATTTCTAATGCCCGTTTGTATGTATCGGGGCAAAACCTGTACACACTTACAAAATATTCGGGTTTCGACCCGGAAGTTTCTGGTGTAGACACGGGCAACTATCCATTTACACGCACCATAAGTTTTGGTATCGATGTTAAATTCTAAATCAACAAAAAAGGTTATGAAAAGATTTATATATATCACCTCATTTTTTATAGCAACCACCTTGGTATCTTGTTCTAAATTTTTAGACGAAAAGCCTTACGAAGACCCAGGAGCAGAAACTATTAGTGACGAAGCAAGTGCTATTGCACTTACCAATGCGGCCTATCAGCCCTTGCAACGCCCTAAATTATACAATATGCGTATCTGGACATTAGATATCATGGCCGGGAACAGTGTAGTAGGTGCAGGCGGTGGCGATGATGGTATTGAAACCGTGCAACTGGCCAATTTTACAGCAACGGCAGATAATTTTGCGGCCATAGACTTTTGGAGAGGCCCTAATCCCGGCATTTTATATTGTAACACGGTATTGGAAAACGTACCCAAAATGAATATCAGCGAAATTATCAAAAAGCGCTGTATTGGCGAAGCTAAGTTTTTAAGGGCACATTACTATTTCTTGTTGGTACAGCTCTTTGGCGATGTACCCATGAGTTTAAACACCACCAAACCTAGCGACGACCTTTATCCGAAACGTGTAAACAAAAACACTATTTACCAAGAAGTAATTATTCCGGACCTTAAGGAAGCGATACAGTTGTTGCCAACCCGTGAAGAATACGGTATCAACGATAAAGGAAGAGCATCTAAAGGTGCTGCCTATGGTATGTTGGCAAAAGTTTACCTCACTTTGGGCAGATACCAAGATTGCTTGGAGATGACGGAAAAAGTAGAGAGTTTGGGATACAAGCTTAATACCGATTATTCGGATTGTTTTGGTGGTGAACCAAAGAACAGAAACACAACAGAATCGCTGTTCGAAGTACAGTATCTTGGACTTACCAATGCAGGCTTCTGGTCTGACGAAAACCAAGCCTGTTGGCTAAGCACCTACATGGGGCCACGAAACCAAAACTGGGTTGGCGGTGGCTACGGTTGGAACCAGCCTACCCAAGAATTTATAGATCAGTACGAAACCGGCGATTTGAGAAAAGGAAAAACAGTTTTATATGCTGGGGGCCCTTCGTTTGATGGAAAACAGTATAATGCCTCTATGTCATCAACCGGATATAACGTTCGTAAATTTTTAGTGCCACTATCCATATCGCCAGATTATAATACAAATGCAGCCAGCATTATCGTGTTAAGACATGCGGATGTATTGCTGATGAAAGCAGAAGCCTTAAACGAATTGGGCAGAACACAAGAAGCAGAAGTGCCACTTTATGAGGTTAGAAAAAGAGCAGGACTAACAAACCGTGCCAGCATCGAAAACCTTACACAAAACCAAATGCGTGAGAAAATTATCCACGAGCGTCGTATTGAACTTGCCTTTGAAGGACACCGTTGGTTTGATATGATACGTTGGGGAAATGGACAACACGCCATAGACTTTCTGCACACTATCGGAAAAATTAACGTAAGCAGAAAACACCTGTTGCTTCCTATTCCCCAAAAAGAAATAGATGCCAACCGTAATCTAGTTCAAAACCCAGGTTATTAATCAATAATATTATGAAAGCAATTTATAAAATATTCTTTTTGGTAATCTCAGTGCTTACTATAGCTTCGTGTAAGAAAGATTTAAGCGAACTAAACCTACAATCTGTAGACCAAAAACTTGCTCTTAGCACAGATTCTACAACTATTCTTTTAGATGTAACCAATCCTAATGGCAGAGCCGTTAAGTTTAATTGGACAAGAGGTACCAACAATGGTACCAATGCCGCCATTACCTATAAATTTGAATTAGCAAAGGCTGGCACAAACTTTCAAAACGGATTTAGTGTTAATTTGGAAAGAGGTATAAACACACTAGAATATACCAACGAAGAATTTAATACCATTTTATCGGGTACCCTCGGAGTTGATGCATCGCAACAGGCAGAATTAGAGGCACGCGTTATCGCAACTGTGCACGCCGACGGGGAAAAACCCCAAGTAGCCGAAACGCTAAAGCTTAAGGTTACTCCTTATAAAGCAATAACAAAAACCTTATACCTTATAGGTCCGGCAACAGATGGCGGTTGGAGCGCAAATGATGCCACCCCAATGAACACTGTAAGCGGTGCTGCCGGTTCATTTATATGGCAGGGCCGATTAAATGCAGGTGAATTAAAATTCATTACCACTTTGGGCAGCTTTCTTCCCGCCTACACAAGAGGGCAAAACAACCAAACGCTTTTCCTTAGCGAAACAGCCAACGATCCCGACGACAAGTTTAATATCCCGGCATCTGGCATTTACCTCATTACATTAAACATTATTACCAAAACCATTAATATAGAAGCCAAAGAAGCACCAGAATATGGTCAGTTATGGCTTGTGGGTGGCTTTACCAGCTGGAACTTTATGCCGATGACCGTTGATCTCTTAGATCCCTTTGTATTCCATTTCAATGCACAGTTGAACTCTTCGAGCGTTACGGACGAGTTCAAAATAGCCACGGTTCAGGGCTCTTTCGATAGCGATAAAGTTTTCCTCCGCCCGGCAGTTAATGGCCAGGGAGCAGGTACAGAGCTAAGCGTGGTAAAATTAACCGGCGACCAAAATCCGACAGATAACAAATGGAAAATTGTTCCAGGCATCTATAAAATAAAATTAAATCTTCGTGCCATGAAGATAGACATTGTAAAATTTAATCCTTTTACTACAATGTTTATGGTTGGAGATGCAACACCAAATGGATGGGACATTTCTAATGCAACGGCGCTTAATGCGGTTACCGGCAACCCATATAAATTTACCTGGACCGGTATACTAACCGCCGGCGAAATGAAGTTTACCTGCGATAAAAAATCTGATTGGGGAGGTGCGTTTTTCTTGGCAAGCTCGGCAAGCAAGCAACCAACCGGAGCGGCAGAGCCAATGGTATTTAGTGCCGCAGGTTCTGGAGCAGATCATAAATGGAAAATTAACGTTACCGGCACTTATACCATAGAGTTAGATCAATTGCAAGAAACCGTAAAAATTACTAAACAATAATAAAGAACCTGTTTAAGGCAGTAAAAGTTGGCTTCCTTTTTAGGAAGCCAACCTTAAATAAAAAATATTTAATGCTCGGGCTATCATTTAGCCAATAATGGTGCAAAATTTAAAATACTGCCTTATACACAAAACCTTTTGACATGAAAAAAATCTATATAATAGCTATTTCCTGCGCTTCATTCTTGTTTGGATGCAAGGATTACTATGATGTAAAAAACGACCCTATTACTTACGGGCAATCGTATCTGGATATAGACCTTTATACAGATAAACCCCTGTACAGTCCTGGAGAAAATGTAAAATTTACCATCAAAAGTGTTCCGGCTGGTGCAAAGGTGCGTTACTCTTTTTTAGGAAATGTAATAAAAGAAGACAACCTAACCGCCAGCACCTGGACATGGCAGGCACCTTCAGAAGATTTTAGAGGCTACATGGTAGAAGTATATACCGTAACCAATGGTGTAGAAAAGACGGTATCAAACATCGGTGTAGATGTCTCTTCCAACTGGTCAAAATTTCCGAGGTATGGATTTTTATCAAATTACGATAAATTAAGCGATATACACATCGGCAAAAATATCGATCTGCTAAACCGTTACCATATCAATGGGCTACAGTTTTACGATTGGTTGTATGATCATCATCGCCCTTTGGCCGGAACCGTTGCCAATCCTGTCTTATCATGGCCCGATATTTTTGGACGCTATAACTACTATTCTACCGTAAAAGGATATGTAGATGCCGCCAAAGCAAAAAAGATGAAAACTATGTTCTATAACCTTTGCTATGGTGCGTTAAATAGCGCTCCTGCCGATGGTGTAAAAGAAGAATGGTATATTTTTAACGACCAAAATCATACTGAAAAAGATTTTCACCCACTTTCGGGACGTAGCAGCATTTACCTCACAAATGCCGGAAACCCAGAATGGCAACAATATCTTATTGGTCGCAACAATGATGTTTATAGCGTTTTCGGTTTCGACGGTTTCCACATAGACCAACTTGGCTACCGTGGCAACAGGTATGATTACAATGGTAATCTGATCGATTTTCCAGCAACTTACCAATCGTTTATTAATGCTATGAAACTTGCCCGCCCAGAAAAAAACCTGTTGTTTAATGCCGTAGCCGGATATGGACAAGACAAAATTGCCCCGGCACAGGTAGATTTTCTTTATGCAGAAATATGGGGCGCACGTAGTGGAGATAATGAAAATATGTCGTATGCTGATTTGATTTCTGAAATGAACGATAACCTTTCTAAAACCAACTACCAGAAGAATATCGTGTTGGCGGCATACATGAACTACGATGTGCAAAGCAGTGGTTTTGTGAACAAGCCGGGTATTTTATTGGCCGATGCTGCCATTTTTGCATGGGGCGGTGCGCATCTGGAATTGGGAGAACACTACCTAATCAGCGAATATTTCCCTAAAAACAACCTGCAAATGCGGGCAGATTTAGGTAAAGCCCTTATCAACTACTACGATTTTGCCGTAGCCTATCAAAACCTACTCCGTGATGGAGGTACTTTCCAGACACCTAACGTCTCTTTCGTCAATAGCCCAATTGTTGCCGAAAATTGGCCCGCCGCTAAAGGTAAGGTGGCTACCATAGGCAAAAAAGTAAACGGTAAAGACATTGTGCACCTTATCAATTTTGCCGATGCAACTACTATGGTATGGAGAGATAACAAAGGTACACAGGCAGAACCGAAATTAATAAGCAGTCCTATTGTTGATATCCAGGTTACCGGCACACCTTCTAAAGTATGGTTTGCCTCTCCGGACATTGATGGAGGCGTGGCAAAAATGTTAGCCTTTACCCAAACAGGCAATAAAATTACCGTTACCCTTCCCTCTTTAAAATATTGGGACATGGTTGTTATCGAATATTAACATGGCGAAGAAAAGGCTGTTTATAGTAATCATTTGGATGCTGTTGTTGCCAGTAACAACAATGGCGTCCGAAGTTACATCGTATACCAAAAACGCAAATCAGGTAGTGTTTAACTGCAAAGACGGTTCTAAGCTATCTGTGTTGCTAAACAGCAGTTCGGTAGTAAAAATCTGGTTTGATCCATCGGGGAAACTACAGCGTAAAAACCAATCTTTCGCCGTAGTTAGCGATGAACTGGAAAAAATTTCGGAGGTGCAGGTAAACGAGGAACCCACAGCCTACGAAATATTTACGTCCAAATTGCGTATACGTCTCAATAAAAACCCAATGCAACTGCAAATCTTCGATAAATGGCAGAAACTTTTATTCAGTGATTACAAAGATTTGGGACATACAAGCCTTGGCACCACCGGTAAAAATGCACAAAAAATGCTACGTGCCGACGAACATTTTTTTGGCCTTGGCGAAAAAACAGGCACCCTAAATAGACGTGGCAATACCTACAAAATGTGGAACAGCGATAAGCCTTGCTACAGTACCACCGAAGATCCTTTGTACAAAAGCATTCCATTTTTTATGAGCAGTTATAAGTATGGGATATTTTTGGATAACACCTATAAAACAAATTTTGATTTCGGCTCAAAATCAAACGAATACTATTCTTTTAATGCGCCAGATGGAGAATTCATCTACTATTTTATCCATGGGAAAGACTATAAAGAGATTTTACAGCAATACATCACCCTCACCGGAAAACCAATTATGCCGCCTAAATGGGCATTTGGTTTTGCGCAATCCAGAGGAATGTACACCAAGGAAGACCAAGCATTAAACATTGCCGAAGAATTTAGACGAAGAAAAATACCATGCGATATCATCTACCAAGATATTGGATGGACACAACACCTGCAAGATTTTGAATGGAGAAAAGGGAACTATAAAGACCCGAAAACCATGTTGCAAACACTAAGCAGTCAGGGTTTTAAAATGATTGTTTCGCAAGACCCCGTTATTTCTAAAGTCAATAAAGCACAATGGAACGAGGTCAATCAATTGGGCTATTTGGTAAAAGACCAACGTACTGGCAACGCCTATAATATGCCTTGGCCTTGGGGCGGCGACTGCGGTGTAGTAGATTTTACCTTGCCAGCAGTGGCTGATTGGTGGGGCAACTACCAACAAAAGCCATTAAACGATGGCGTAAGAGGATTTTGGACGGATATGGGCGAACCTGCATGGAGCAACGAAGAAGATATGGACCGCCTTAATATGCAACATTACTTGGGTACGCACAGCGAAATACATAATGTTTACGGCCATACTTGGGATAAAGTAGTAAAAGAACAGTTCGAAAAACATAACCCCAATAAACGTGTATTTCAGATGACCCGTGCTGCTTACGCCGGTCTACAACGCTACACTTTTGGGTGGACAGGCGATAGCGGAAACGGCAGCGATGTACTGAACGGTTGGGCACAAATGGCCAATCAGGTGGCCGTGGGCATTTCAGCAGGTTTGGGTGGTATTCCTTTTTGGACTACCGACATCTCTGGCTATTGTGGCGATATTACAGATTATCCCGCTATGGCAGAACTTTACACAAGGTGGATGCAGTTTGGCGTTTTTAATCCGCTAAGCAGGGCGCACCACGAGGGTAACAATGCCGTAGAACCTTGGATGTTTGGCGAAATTGCCGAAAAGAATGCTAAAGCGGCCATCGAGCTTAAATATCAACTATTTCCGTACTTATACACCTATGCCCGCAAAGCCCATGACACTGGCCTTCCTATAACCAGAGGCTTGTTTATGGAATATCCGGATGATGAAAACACAGCGAAAATAAATGACCAGTTTTTATTTGGCGAAGAGCTTTTAATAGCACCGGTATTAAAAAAAGGGGAACGTGTTAAAAAAGTGTATTTGCCAGAAGGCGAATGGATAGATTTTAACAACAAACAGACCACTTACCTTGGCGGACAAATCATTGCCTACCAAGCACCTTTAACAACCATCCCAATTTTTGTTAAAAAAGGCTCCATTGTTCCTCAAATACCGGTAATGCAACACCTGGAAGAAAGGAGCGATTATCCGCTTTTCGTACATGTTTTTCCAAACTATGAAGACGAGAGCGCCAGCTTTGAACTGTACGAAGACGATGGTAACAATCAGGATTATCTGAAAAACATCTATTCTAAAACACAATTCAAATGTACCACCACTAACCTGGGCTGGCAAAGCACCATTACCTCAACCGACAAGGGTTTTCGTCAATCAGAAAAGAGGAACATCATCTTAAAATATCATTTAGATAAAAAGCCTAAGAGCATTGCTGTTGATGGTAAAGCCATTAAGGATATCAAACCAGAAGTATTGGAAAAAAATATAGAAACCGTCCAAAAGACCGCACAATGGTCGTGGGACGAAGTATTAAAAGAATGCTGGGTAAAAATTGACGATGATAGAACAAGTAAAGCCATAACTATTAACAAATAAACTGGGTTGCTAACAATTAGCCTAGTACGCTTTTAAAGCATGAAAAAGATACTCTTTATACTACTACTTTTAACAATAAAAATACAGTACGCCGCCTCAGCTACTGAAAACAACCCTGTTGCCGATCCGGCAGCTATAGTTCTCTCGGGGAATATGCGTTTTACGGTTTTAACACCAGAAATACTTAGGATAGAATGGAGCAGCAAGCAAAATTTCGAAGACCGGGCCTCATTTACGTTTTTGAACCGCAAACTTCCGGTACCAGTATTTAAGACCGAAAGGAAGGATGGATTTCTTTATGTCAGAACCAACAAATTAACACTTCAATACCGTATTGGTTCTTTTCCGGAGGCATCTAATCCACAGAATTTAAAAATTACCTTTCAAATGAACGGACAGGTACAAACATGGTTTCCGGGAAAAAAAGACAGTTTGAATTTGAAAGGAACTACACGTACACTAGACGGCTCTGATGGAGATAATAAACGTTCTGAGATGGAAGAGGGAATAATTTCTCGCTCAGGCTGGGCATTAATAGACGAAACAAAGCAAAGGGGAGACGGAAGCATTAGCCTAATGTTAGAAAAGGATGACGAAATAGACTGGGTTGCGCAAAGAAAAGATAAAGAGGCAATAGATTGGTATTTCTTTGGATATGGCACCGATTATAAAACAGCACTAAAAGATTTTACAACCATTGCAGGTAAAATTCCTATGCCTCCCATGTATGCTTTTGGGTACTGGTATTCTAAATACGAGCAATATAACGAGCAGGATTTTAAAGATTTGGTAAATGTAATGCAGGAAAAACAAGTACCAATTGATGTGATGGTAGTTGATATGGATTGGCACTACTCGGGAAACAAAACCGATAACAACCGTGGAGGTTGGACAGGCTGGACATGGAACAAAAGGTTATTTCCCGACCCCCCGGGATTTTTAAAATGGCTACACGATCATAATTTAAAAACAACCTTAAACCTGCATCCGGCAGATGGTGTAGCACCTGATGAAACTAATTTTGCTGCCTTGGCAAGCGAACTTGGCTTGCCTAAAGACACAACAGTAGCATTGAATATTGAAAATAAATCCTTCTATCAATCATTTTTCAAAAATATCCTTCGCCCGCATGAAAACATTGGGGTTGATTTTTGGTGGCTTGACTGGCAGCAATGGCCACTTGCCCGCAACGAAGAAAAACTAGGGAATACCTTCTGGCTAAATCATGTTTTCTACAATGATATGAAATTGCAAAAGCGTGGAAGGCCAATGATTTTCCATCGTTGGGGGGGCTTAGGCAACCATCGTTATCAAATAGGATTTTCTGGAGACTCCCATGCTAATTTTTCCACACTGGCCTTTCAGCCCTATTTTACGGCTACCGCATCAAACGTAGGTTATGGATACTGGAGCCATGATATTGGAGGACACTACCAGGATGGAGATAACAACCCCGAACTATTTTTACGCTGGATACAATACGGAGTGTTTTCTCCCGTATTGCGTACACATAGTACAAACAACCCGAAAATAGAGCGCCGTATGTGGAAATATCCTAATTTTTCTTTAATGAAGGAAGCTCTTGAATTGCGCTACTCCATGGTGCCATATATCTACACCCAGGCCCGATTAGCGTATGATACCGGAATTTCCTTATGCCGCCCGCTATATTATGAATTTGCGGACGTAAACGAAGCATACACTTACGAAAATGAATACATGTTTGGCAACGATATATTAGTTGCTCCAATTACAGAGGCATCTGATGAAAATGGAATAAATAAAAAAACAATTTGGCTGCCAAAGGGCAAATGGTACGAAGTTAACTCGGGTACAATGCTCGAAGGAAACCAAACTTATGCACGTACGTTCAAACAAAACGATATTCCACATTACTATCGCGAAGGAGCTATCATTCCTCACTTTCCAAAAGTTTTGCACCTCAAAAACAGACCAGATAAACTGCTACTTAAAATTACGCCGGGCAAATCTGGGCAGTTAATGTATTATGGGGATGAAAATGACAATGATAACTATCAAACTGGAGCTTATACTTTTACCCGTATTATACAAGAAGTAAGCAAAGGAAACGGTACTTATACCATACATCCCGTTAGTGGCAGCTTTGTAAATATGCCTACAGAGCGTGCTTATGATTTAGAACTGCTTTCTGTATCACTCCCTAAAAAAGTAACCGTAAACGGAAAAACATATCCACAAAGTGACAATGAGAACGTAGGTACATGGAAATATGACCATGTAACCAAAACCGCAAAGGTTTATATCCCCAAAACATCTTGTAAGCAAAAAACCGAAATAAACATCAGATTTTATAAATAAAAAATAAATGAGGCCATGATAATGGTAAATCAGTTTTATCAATAGCCCAACTAATATGAAAACCACAATTAATATGAAACCCTTTATCTTTAAAAAAGCACTTATCCTTGTCGTGTTGGTTCTTGAAATGGATGCGTTGCGTGCCCAAGAACTAAAATCGCCAGATGGGCAGTTAAAAATGAATTTCCAACTCACGGCAAACGGAGAGCCCACCTATCAGCTATCATACAAGGGCAAGGAAGTGGTAAAACCCAGTAAAATGGGGCTGGAATTAAAAGGAAATACCACAAAAGTCGAGTTTGGGGCCGAAAACAATATCAAATCTGAAGTAAAGGACATTAAAAATTCCCTATTTGATAGATTTACCGTAACAAATACTGCCACAGCCACTTTTAATGAAACATGGACGCCTGTTTGGGGCGAGCGCAGCAAAATACAGAATCATTATAACGAGCTTTCTGTAAGCTTGCAGCAAAAGGAAACCAACCGCAAAATGGTTATTCGTTTCCGTTTATTTAATGATGGTATTGGTTTTAGGTATGAGTTCCCACAACAAAAAAACCTAATCTATTTCGTGATTAAGGAAGAGCGTACCCAATTTGCCATGACCGGCGACCATACCGCTTTCTGGATACCTGGCGATTATGATACCCAAGAATATGATTTCACTACCTCAAAACTATCGGAAATAAGGGGGCTGATGAAAGGAGCGATTACAGGTAACTCATCACAAACGTCTTTTTCGCCCACAGGTGTGCAAACATCATTAATGATGAAAACCAAAGATGGGCTGTATATCAACATCCACGAAGCGGCATTGATAGACTATGCCTGTATGCATCTTAATCTTGATGATAAGAGTTTTGTTTTCGAATCGTGGCTAACGCCAGATGCCAATGGCAACAAAGGGAATATACAAGCTCCTGCCCAAACCCCTTGGCGTACCATTATGGTAAGTAACGATGCTAGACAAATTCTCTCATCGGCCCTTACCCTAAACCTTAACGAGCCTAACAAAATTGAAGATACCTCGTGGATTAAACCAGTAAAATACGTAGGGGTTTGGTGGGAAATGATTACTGGAAAAAGCGAATGGTCTTACACTTACGATATACCAAGCGTACAATTAGGCATTACCGATTATACCAAATTAAAGCCACACAACCGTCATGGCGCTACCAATGCCAACGTAAAACGATATATAGATTTTGCCGCTAAACATGGTTTCGATGCCGTATTGGTAGAAGGATGGAACCAAGGCTGGGAAGATTGGTTTGGCAACTCGAAAGATTATGTTTTCGATTTTGTAACGCCTTACCCAGATTTTGATGTAAAAGGGATACAGGACTATGCAAAAAGCAAAGGTGTTGAAATGATTATGCACCATGAAACCTCTGGTTCTATCAGAAACTATGAACGCCATTTAGATACCGCTTATAAATTTATGAAAGAACATGGTTACAATGCGGTAAAAAGCGGCTACGTTGGCGATATGATTCCACGTGGCGAATACCATTACAGCCAATGGCTTAATAACCATTACCAATATGCCATTGAAAAAGCCGCTAAGTACAAAATTATGGTGAATGCGCATGAGGCTGTGCGCCCCACAGGTGTTGCCCGTACCTATCCAAATTTGATAGGGAACGAATCGGCCAGAGGAACAGAATATCAGGCCTTTGGTGGCAGCAAGCCGAACCACGTAACCATTTTGCCTTTTACTAGGCTTATTGGTGGCCCTATGGACTACACTCCGGGTATTTTCGAGATGGATATTTCCAAGAATAATCCAAATAACAAATCGTGGGTTAACAGTACCTTGGCAAACCAATTGGCATTGTACGTTACGATGTATAGTCCTTTACAGATGGCCGCAGATTTAATAGAGAATTACGAACGTTTTCCAGATGCATTTCAGTTTATTAAAGACGTTGCCGTAGATTGGGACGATAGTAAATATCTGGAAGCCGAGCCAGGACAATACATTACCGTAGCACGTAAAGCAAAAAACACCAACAATTGGTTTATTGGAAATGTAGCAGGAGAAAATGGCCATACAGCCAATATTTCACTTAATTTTTTAGACCCTGGAAAAAAATACGTGGCAACCATATATGCAGATGCAAATAATGCCAACT
This sequence comes from Flavobacteriaceae bacterium PS02338, assembly GCA_029959615.1. GTDB lineage: Bacteria > Bacteroidota > Bacteroidia > Sphingobacteriales > Sphingobacteriaceae > Pedobacter. Next base: position 97,760 of record JASCOD010000007.1, read on the forward strand.
ATAAAACCAATCCGCAAGCATACACCATTAAAAAAGTAGTGGTAAGCAACAAATCTAAAATTGTACAAAAATCGGTTCCGGCAGGTGGTTTTGCGGTAAGCATTATAGAAGTAACGGAAAACAATCAAATTAAAGGATTGAAAAAATTATAAAAATTTAGGAACTGTTTAAAAATGACTATACAACCTTATTATTGGCGATGACGCCAACAATAAATTCTGTTTACGTTGGTGTCATCGCCAACGTGTAATTATAAATATGAAATATAAACAGTTTCTTACAGAGGGTTTCTAAGAAAAGTGATTTGGATATCATAATGAAGGCTATAAGCAATTGCAAGCGAATTTGCCAACTATGTGAACATGATATAAATTCTTAGACACCCTTTATGAACATAAAAACAAGAAAGGAGGTTAGCATCGGTTAAAGATTTACAAAAAACAACATTCCTGGTTGGCTATTGATATAACAAGCCAAAAATGCTAACTAAGCACTAACCATTCTATAAAAAACAAGTTATGAACAAGAAAATATTCATTATTGCACTTTTAGTGCAAACAATAGCTGCATTTTCTGTAAAAGCAGCTAGTTATACCTATCTAGGTCTGGTAGGTGATGCAACGGTAGCCGGTTGGGTTTCGCAGGGAGTACCAATGGTACAATCTACATCAAACAATAACATTTTTACGTATTCGGGCTATTTAACCACAGGTGATTTAAAAATTCAAACCAGTAATGTAGTTGGTGATTGGTGCGATGGCGATTGGATTATGCCTACAGATAATGGACAATCGATTACCAATGCAGCACATATTGTTTCAAGCGGTTGCGCAATTGACAATAAATGGAAAATAGAAGCTGCCGACCAAGGTATTTACAACATTACCATTAATGTAGAAAACATGACCATCAGCTTTGTAAAAGTATCTTATTACACTAATCTATACCTTGTTGGAGATGCAACACCGGGCGGATGGGTTTTGAACAATGCAACAGGTTTAACAGTTGACGCAGGAAACCCGGCATTATTTACTTGGACTGGAAATTTGGTTGCGGGAAATTTTAAGATTGCTACTAATCTTACATTTGCGGGAAATCATACTTGGATACATCCCCTAAACAATGGCCAAGCCTTGAACGAAACAGGGGCAGCCTATATTTTATCTGGCAATACAGATTATCAATGGAACATAGGCGCAAGTGATGAAGGCGCTTATACCGTAACGATAAATTTGGCTGGAGTAAACCCTGCTGTACAAATTGTAAAGACAGGACCATTGCCTTTAGATCTACTTTCGTTTTCAGCTAAATTAGATAAGGCACTAGCGAGTAAGGCTACCTTAAACTGGCTTACCACCAACGAAGTAAATACATCGTTGTTTAGTGTGGAGAGAAGCATAGATGCGAAATCTTTTGAAACAATTGGCTCGATACCGGCAAAAAATATAGCAGGCACACATCAATATACTTTCGAGGATAAAAACGTGTTAAAAGGAATTGCCTACTATCGCTTAAAGCAAATAGATATTAATGGAAAATATGTCTTTAGCGATATTGCCAGCGTAAACAATAACAGTGGTTTACAACTTAGCGTATACCCCAATCCTAGCACCGAGCACATTACTTTTAATTACATTTCAAAAAATGCAGAAGTGAGTGTGTTTAATATAAACGGACAGAAAGTTATCTCTACAAAACTTGCTTCAGATAATACTTTAAATGTTAAAACACTAGCATCTGGCTATTATACCATTGTTGTAAACGATGGCGTAAGCAAAAACTTTGTACGTTTTGTTAAGCAATAGCATATAAAATTCGGAATTTGCCGAAATTAAATTCGAATTTGGCATTTGGATTTTAGAAGAGGGTGTCTGGAAAGGTTGTTCGAAATGACTGCAACTTTTTTGGACACCCTTTTCTTATTAAGGCTACAATGAAGAAAGGAATATAACGTGAATTTTAGGTCTATATGCTACTATCTGTATAGATTTCCTCTCTCTGCCGCCTCCAAGAGGGGTCAGAGAGAGGCTCTTAAATAAAAAAAACAATTAGCTAATACTAAAAAACTGATAGTCAGTCGGAAATATTCATAATCTAACGTGAGTTTTGGATGTTATTATATAACTATCAATAATTTATAATCCTATTGGTTTAGAATATTGTTTAAAACTAGCCTAAAAGCTGATGCTGACCTGTAGCAAAGCGGAAAGCTACGTAGTAAAATAGATTCAGCATGACGAAACGCCCATTTAGCGTCACCCTGACAACGAAGTAGCTGCGCAGCAAATTTATTTCAGGGTCTGTTAGACTAGATTAAGCCCCAAAACTCACGTTAATCTAACGTGAGTTTTGGGGCTTGCTTCGTCATTTCGACCGCAGCGAAGCGAGTGTAGAAATCTTTGAGTGTGAATTTGGTTAAAAGATCTCTCCGCTTCGGTCGAGATGACGGCAGTTCTATTTGTTGTCATAAATTAAGTGTCTGACAAACAGAGTAAAACATCCAAAACTCACGTTAATCTACGTTAATTAACGCAAATTTCTTATTTTCTCAACTGAGAGCGGAGTTTTGGTCTTTATGGAAAGGTACGTTAGTGGTTGTTTGGCAAAAAACAGATTGGTAATTGCTGTTAAACCATTATCGGCAAACACTTCTACGGATGTTGCATCGAGTAATAACTTTAAGCTGATTTTGTTGTCGTTGGCTATACGTGGGGCTATAGTTCGTTTGTCAAAATTTTTCTCGAAATTTACTATCCCAGATTTAGTACGGTCTACATAAAAGCTGTTATTGATTTTGTTGTAGCCCACCAACACCTCGTCGCCTTGGCTATTGCTTATTTTCAGCTCAAAATCTGCTGCTTGTTGTGTGGTTATTTGTAGTTCGTAGGTGCCATTTAATGTAGCAGTTTTACTCGAAAGGTCTAGTTCATTAACTACGACTACGGTTTCTTTAAGTACGTTCTTTTGTATAATCTTTTCTAGCTCTTTGATAGGGGTAGAGGTAAGGAAAAACGAATTTCCAACTTTTTGAAGATGAAGTTCTCTCGCTTTTCGGAAGGTCAGCGACTGACCGTCGACAACTCCCAGCAACAGCGTGACTTTCCCAAATTGAAGGCTCTGATTGACGGAAAGTTCGATATCTGTGCGAAGTTGATCCAGCTTCGTAGGGAAGGGCAGACCATTACAGAAAAAGAATTATTGCAAGGGAAGACCGAGATGGATGAATTGCGCCAGATGATTGCCAAAATGGTACAAAGGGAAGAAAGACTCATGTTGCAGCGCAGTTCTAAAACAGAAGAATTTGTTCGTTATACACCATTAATGGTTGTTTTGGCAGCTTTGTTGGGTGTCGGGCTCTCTGTATGGTTCTATTTTAGGTTACTCAGGGATATTGACCAGCGTGAGCAGCTGAGCGAACAGTTAAGGGAAATAAACGAACAGACGCAACAGAGTATCGAGGAAATCAGCAAAGTGGCCAAGAAAATTGCCGAGGGCGATTATGCTGCCAGGATACCTACCACAAAACCAGACAATGACCCTGGTGCTGAAGATGCCCAAGTGCCATCCTAAAAGTCAACATAAGGAAAGGTGGCTTTTGGTACCTCAATTTTAGCAGGATAAATTAAAGTGCAATTGGATGTAACATACAGAGCATATTGTAAGTGTAACTTGTTTTCACTTGTGAGAATTATTAAATATATGTTAAAGAGCAAATTCGTTTAATAAAATATGAAACCAAGCATATCGGCTTAACGGGTAGGGTGACTTTGTATAAAGGTAGGATGCAATTGGCAGTGAATAATCCTAAGCAGTTTGAACTTAATAAGCCTATCACTAAATAAGAAATGGAGATACAACCGAAGTCATATCCCCATTATCTAAATTAACGCTCTCAGTAACAAATATAAAGCCGATTTATCTTATTCTTGCCATCAAAATGTCAAAACTACCATGTCGTTGTACGGCAATTTGTTGTGTATTAATGAGATAAATTAATATAGTGTATTCTTTATCTAGCTAAAGCATCTGTTTAAAAAAATCTTTCTATTAGAGAATCAAGACAAGCAATGAAAACACTTATCTATTTCTTTATCACATGCATTGTTGCAACTTTCGCATTTTTTGGAGCCCTATCGATGAAAATCCATTTCCAGGGTTAATAGTTGCTTTTTGGTTTGGGGGTTATTTTTATATAGGCTTTCTCTGGAATAGTCTCTTTTAGATTCTGTCATGGTTTAATAATTTAGAAATACAACTCCATATATAAAGAATATTCGAAAAGCGAATTCTTAAACTTAGCAAAGAATTTTAAATCGAAGAGATAATCAAATGCAGATAAAATTAGGCAATACTGTTCACGTTGCCTTCTATCTGGCCGTTACTCCAACTAAGGCTTAGCGCATTTTTATTGATTGGTAGTTCTTTAAAAGACCATTGGCAAACGTATTGATTTCGTTGATGCGCTACTCTTTACATTTTCGATCCAGCTGATGTCCTTTTCTGTTCTCCATCATTTCCCTAAAAGCTCTCGTCAATGAAATGGCAACCCTCAGCTCCGATGATGTCCCGCACATCCTGTCTACCAGTTGCTTTTTTGAAGTATTGATGTAGTTTGGGTGTTTTGTCTATCTGGTCTGTACATAGATACATCTGATTGTTTTGATTGTCAACCGATATATATATGAATTTATCGGAGGAATTGAATAGTAAGGTCACAAGGTTCATTGCTCCCAAAATTAGAACCATTGAAAATACTAAGCTATCACAAAAATGGCGAAGAACTACTTTTAACAAATCTACATGCTATTTAAGATTTAAGGGAGGGTTGGTTTTACGAAAGTTTATTTTGAAGTTTTCTGTGGTTCAAACATTCGGCAATAGTTATGCTTTACTGCCGAATGTTTGTTTTTAGTGGGTGTCCCTAATCAATGAGATCTGGTGCCAGTAAAAGAAAGCTTCAGGGTTTCCTTTTTTTAATTTATTCAACTTTGAATCGAATCTCTGTTCGATTTCAAGGTCTTTAACGGATTCTAGTCCTCCATATTTTTCAATTTTTTCCAGTTTGTAGGTTAATACGGCAGCAAGGTATGCAGCTTTTGAAGCATCGGTAACAGCCCGGTCGATGTGGTAATTTTCTGAGAAAATAAAACGTTTAACTTGAGTTGCACCCTTGGAAAGTGCACCGAAATCTCCCTTGCCGTTAGCTCCCTTGCTGCAGATGTTGAGTGCTGTCTGGTATATATCCTCCAAAACTCCGTCGGCATCCGTTTCACACTTTCTATAACCAATTTCCGTTGCCGCGAATATATTGAAGGTTTTTGATATGATGCTAACATCTTCAACAAGTTCTATCAAACTTCCTATATCAAATAACTGTTTCATTATTTCCATAGTTTTGGAATCGCCGCTCTTTTCATAAGGGATGCCTGTAGTATTGGGAGCGAATGCGGTAAGCTTGTCGCCAAGTATATCTTCGTGGCATGGCACATCCACAATGAGCGGTTTGCCATCCTGCTGAACAAAAGTAGAATCTATTGGCAGTTGAATAATATTGGCGTAATGCGGCGCTTCAAAAAGGATGTCAAGTAGGACATAATCTTCTGCCTTGCCATATTTGTGCACGGGAGCATAAAAAAACTTGTAGTGCGCCTTTTCTATTTCGCTGGCCGAAGCACGGTGTTGAAGCTCAAAGCGGGTAAACCCCTGCTCATCGATGAAGGTGGCGAACATCTTTTCAAGATCCTGTTTCTTACTGACTATAACATCTATGTCGATTGAAAGACGTTTTGTACTTCCGACCAGTAACATCAGTGCGGTACCGCCCTTAAAAACAAATTTGACGTCCGATTTTACTAAGCCCTCTAATAACAACAGGGCCCTAATTACTTTTTCTACAAGGATTTTGTCTGCTTTTTTGTTTTTCTGAGAAACGCTTGCCAACCATTCTGTGGTCAGGCTTTTGTTAGATATCATATTGGTTTAATTTGGTTACTTTCTTATTTCGGAGAAACCTCCGTCCCGAACATATCTCTGTAGGTCATCGCGACGTCCCTTTCTTGCAGCATATCGTAACAGCCTATTTTCGTTTACGGTATATTTGTAATATGCATTACGGAATATTTCCCTTCGCTCACTACCGATTAGGAAGTTGAATTCAATATCGCAGAATATGTCTGCTAATATCTTCTCAATGCTGATCATTGGCAATCGTTTGTATTCACCAAGAGGACTTTCGCTGGTAAGATACCTAACAATGATTGGAAGACGAAAATCGGGGAGGACATTATTGATTAAGGATTCGTTGGGTCTGAAAAAAACGCCATTGAATTCTTCCTTTAAACTGTAATAAACAGATTCTGCAACATCACGTTCCACATCGGCCAATATAAAAGGATATGCACTGATATGTTGGGCAAATTCATTCAAAAGGTCTGAATTCCATGAGCAGAACAGAGTGCCAGGAAAACTCTTCTGTATAAATTTGCTGACTTTATGAGCTCTGGGTGATATTTCTGGATGGTAGGGGGAGGCGGTTCCCAATTCAAATAACGACCTGCCCTTACGATGAAGTACCAAAGCCTTTTCAAGATCATGTACCCTCCAACGTATCGTGGAGTCAGGCAATGATGGTGATTCCTTTCTAAAGTAGCGACGCAAATCATCTAAAGTGATTTCCATCTTCTCTCCGAAAAAAATAGTCAGATCTTCTAAAACTTTATTGTAATCCATTTAAAAATATTAAAATATCAAACATTTGGCAGTATCTAGTATTTTTTGCCGAATGTTTAACTGTTGTGTTGTGTTTAATGTATTTTAATTCAGTATTTTAATTGTTTTTTGGCTAATTTAGTGTTTTTATTTTGAATTAAGTTTTGATTACAAACATTTGGCAGTAATTTAATTTTGTTGCCAAATGTTTGGGTTTTAATTGCTGATATTTTGTTCTCTTTGACTATTGTTTAACGTTTTAAGAAGTAGGTCTAAATTGTAGACATGAAGCATTATCGCTCAAGTTTGTCTTAAACTTTTCAACATTGACGCACAATTTAATTAAGGTTTAAAATCAAATTGTAAATTGCTGTTTTATTTAACGCTTTAAAATGCAGGATTATATATTAGAATATGACCAGTTCATCCGCTCGGTGGATGTGAGCCGAAATGATAGCTTTTCATTGTTTTTGGGTGCCGGTGCTTCGATTAATTCGGGGATTCCTTCCGCCTATGATTGTATTTGGGAATGGAAAAGAAGTATTTATCTCACTAAGGGTCCAGCCAACTTGGGTGATAACCTTGACCATAAGTCTGACCAAGTTCGAAACCACATCCAACAGTGGCTTGACAGTGAGGGGACATATCCCGAGCGGGATGATCCAGGAGAATACTCATTTTACGTTAAGCAATGTTACCCCATTGCAGAAGATGTCCGTAAATATTTCCAGAAGATCTGTGAAAGGAAAACGCCCTCGGCAGGTTATATGTTGAGCTGTCTATTACACGAGGCCGGACTTATTCAGACAGTGTGGTCAACAAATTTTGATGATTTGATGCGCAATGCGGCCATTACGATGCCGTTTGGATGATAAAGCTGAACAACGGGGCAATTTGTGACCACGAAGTAGGTGCAGGAAAAACCCTTGTGATGTGTACCGCAGCACAGGAAATGAAACGTTTGGGATTGGCCCATAAGCCGATGATTATCGGGCTGAAAAGCAATGTTCACGAAATTGCCGAAGCCTACCGCACCGCTTACCCACACGCCAAAATACTGTTTCCGAGCAAAGAAGATTTTACGCCCCAAAAACGTCTGCGGATTTTTGGCGATATTAAAAACAACGATTGGGATTGTGTTATTCTCACACACGACCAATTCGGAATGATACCGCAATCGCCCGAAATGCAAAAGGAAATTCTCCAAATCGAGTTAGATAGCGTAGAACGAAACCTCGATGCGCTGCAATCGCAAGGCAAAGAAATTACCAGAGGAATGCTTGCAGGAGTAATCAAGCGAAAAGAAAACCTTGAAGTAAAGCTCAAAACCCTTGAACACGATATTGAGAACCGCAAAGATGATGTAGTGGACTTTAAGATGATGGGTATTGACCATTTGTTCGTAGATGAAAGCCACCAATTCAAAAATCTGATGTTTAACACAAGACATTCAAGAGTTGCGGGATTGGGAAATGTGGACGGAAGCCTAAAAGCAATGAACCTGCTCTTTGCAATCCGCACCATTCAGGAACGTATTAATGCAGATATGGGAGCAACCTTTCTTTCAGGTACAACTATCAGCAACTCATTAACCGAACTGTACCTGCTGTTCAAATACCTGCGACCAAGAGCAATGGAAAAACAAGGCATTCATTCTTTTGATGCGTGGGCAGCCATCTATGCAAGGAAAACGACCGATTATGAATTTTCGGTTGCCAATAACATTGTAGCAAAAGAACGCTTCCGCTACTTTATCAAGGTGCCGGAATTGGCTCAATTCTATTCTGAAATTACAGATTACAGAACGGCAAAAGATATAGGCATTGACCGCCCCAATAAGAACGAGGTATTGTATAACATACCGCCTACTCCAGACCAGGAAGATTTTATCAAAAAGCTAATGGAGTTTGCCAAAACAGGAAATGCTACCTTATTAGGAAGAGAACCTTTATCACAAAGCGAAGAAAAAGCAAAGATGCTTATCGCGACGGACTACGCCCGTAAAATGTCTTTGGATATGCGGATGGTAAGCGGTGCGTATGATGACCACCCCGATAGCAAGGCTTCGCATTGTGCGGCAAACATTGCCAAGTATTACAACCAATACAACGCACAGAAAGGAACGCAGTTCATTTTCTCCGATTTGGGAACATACAAGCCGGGCGAATGGAATGTGTACTCCGAAATCAAGCGTAAGCTGGTGGAAGACCACGGCATACCTGCACACGAAGTCCGGTTTATACAGGAAGCCAAGAATGATAAGCAACGTAAGGAACTTATCAAGGGAATGAACGAGGGCAAAATCCGTGTGCTGTTCGGTTCTACAAGTATGTTGGGTACAGGTGTGAATGCACAAAAAAGAGCCGTTGCCGTTCATCATTTGGATACACCGTGGCGGCCAAGCGACCTTGCCCAAAGGGACGGTCGGGCAGTCCGAAAAGGCAATGAGATTGCCAAGTTCTTTGCCGACAACAAAGTAGATGTAATCATCTATGCCGTTGAAAAATCACTGGATAGCTACAAGTTTAACCTGCTGTACAATAAACAGCTATTTATAGACCAATTAAAAAACAACAATCTCGGCAAACGGACTATTGACGAGGGCAGTATGGATGAAAAATCTGGAATGAACTTTTCGGAATATGTGGCTATCCTTTCGGGAAATACCGACCTGTTGGATAAAGCCAAATTAGAAAAACAGATTGCCGGATTGGAAAGCGAAAAACAGGCGTTTAACCGTTCCAAGTTCAGTGCCAAATACAAGCTGCAAGACTTTACGGAATTGCTGGATAGTACGCAATCCCGATTAAATAGAATGAGCCTCGATTGGGAAAACTTACAGCAACGCATACAAAAACGTTCGGACGGTACAATTGCAAATCCTGTACAGTTGGACGGTTTACCGCCCAATGCGGATATTAAACAAATCGGTGCAAAGCTCAACCAGCTTGCGGACAAAGCCCGCACCGGAGGTCAGTATGAAGAAATCGGTACGTTGTACGGATTTACATTATTGGTCAAAACCGAAATGTCCGAAAAAGAAGGCGTGGATATTCGGGTAAACCGATTTTTGGTACAAGGCGAGGGCAATATCAAATACACATTCAATAACGGTTTAATGGCGAAAGACCCTGAAACCGCTTCAATGAATTTTTTAAGGGCATTGGAAAAACTACCCGGCTACGTCAAACAGGAGCAGGAGAAAATTGCCGAACTGCAAAAAGATTTACCTGTTCTTCAGGAGGTGGTCAATGGAACCTGGTCTAAGGAAAACCGATTGAGTGAGCTCAAAACGGAACTGGCTGCCGTTGAACGAAAGATACAGTTGTCTATCACGCCTGACCCCAAAGAGGAACCTGCGGAACAAACCGAAAAACAAAAAGAAACTTCAAATATTTCGGAGAGTATTGTAAGGACAAAAGGTATTCATTTACCCCGTGGGGTTTTATAAGAAAGTCATTCCCTGTCACCCTGCTCGTCCATTTTCTTGAAAGCCCGTCACTCATGGAATTTTGTCCTATTGGTTTTCCTGTTCCGCAATTCAAGGTATGTAGGATAAAAGTCACCGCAGCAGCAGTTTCAATTTGGTTAGTACTGTTTTGAGCTTGGTAAATTTATAAAAAAATGAGCATCGCTTTAATCCTTATCTAATGCAGAATGTTATACCGGATATGTACCTTTCACTATCACATAAGGGTTGATTTTTTCATTCTTCTAAACAATTTATAAATTTCAAACCACAAAACTGAAACCGCCGCTACCGATAATGTCATCCCTAACTCCTGTAAGTCCAATCCGGTTACGTGAAAGAAATTTGTAGCAGGTGCAATATACAGTATGGCAAAAAGTAATACCAAAGTTAGACCGGTAATAACCGGGAAGAGGGGATTCTTATTCTTGAAGCTGTCAAACACACTGTAAGAGAAGGAACGGTTCACGAGGCTCAACAATATATTTGCGATAATCAGTGTGGTAAAAACCATTGCCCTTGTTTTTTCTTCGCTGCCACCATTCAGAACAGACCATTGATAGGTAAATAATACGCCTGCTGTGATTACTAACCCCTGTATGATACTGATGGCCAACTCACGCAAATTCAAAAAGGTATCGGTCATTGCTCTGGGCGGTTGTTGCATCGTATTTTTCTCCATCGGTTCGTTTTCATACACAATGGAGCAGGTAGGTCCCATCACCAATTCCAGAAAGATAACGTGTACAGGTGTAAATATCTGTGGAAATATCCAGCCCAAAAATAAAGGCAAAGATACCGTCAGTATAATTGGTATATGGATAGAAATGATGTACTGTATAGCTTTTTTGATATTGGCATAAATCCTTCTTCCGGCAGCAATACCTATAACTAATTTTTCAAGGTCGTCATTGGTTATCACCAAAGATGCGGCTGCTTTTGCAATTTCTGTTCCTTTGTTGCCCATTGCCACGCCTATATGAGCTGCTTTAAGAGCAGGGCCGTCATTTACACCATCGCCCAGCATCGCCACCACTTCACCTTTCTTTTTCAGTGCATTCACCACGCTAAGTTTAGCTTCGGGAAACATCCGGGTAAATAAAACGGTGCGTTCAGCCACCGGTATTAATGCTTCTTCCGAGTAAGCCGCCACATCGGTTCCGTTCAGGACTTCAGCGGTATTGACGATGCCTGCCTGGGAGGCGATGCTGCGTGTTGTATCAGCATTATCTCCCGTGATTACCTTCACCTTGATGCCTGCTTCATAAATATGACGGAATACTTCCCGTATCCCTTCCTTCGGAGGATCATAGAACACAACCAATCCCAAAAATTCAAATTCAAAATCCTGTTGTCTTTCCGGAAAATCATTGCCTTCAAAACCGGATTTGGCTACTCCCAACACCCGGTATCCCTGCTGCCCGAACTCCCTGATAAGGCCTCTGATTTTATCCTTTTCGGTATCCGAGAGCGTAGCGACAGCAAGAATAGCTTCGGGAGCTCCTTTGGCAGCTATAATTCTTTCTTTTTCTGAATTTTCGAAAAGATGCGTCATCATAGGTGGTTTACCTTCCAATGGATATTCGTGGAACATCTGGTAATCTTTTCTTACATCGTCTCTTTGTGTCTGTTCATACACCTGGTGAAGCGTTTTTTCCATCGGGTCAAACGGAACGGGTTCGCTACTCCACATCGCATAGTCTATCAATGCTGCCAGTTCGGGGTTGGCAAATTCTTTTTCATCAAAAGTTTTGTCAGATCGGTAATCATACAACTGTTTAAGCTGCATAGAGTTTTCGGTAATAGTACCTGTTTTATCGGTACAGATAACCGTGGTACTGCCTAACGTTTCTACGATACTGCTTCTTTTTATGATGATGCCCTCCCGCATCAGCTTCCAGGCACCCAAAGCCATAAACGTGGTGAATGCAACGGGAATTTCTTCGGGAAGGACAGACATCGCCATGGTAAGACCGTTCAACAGACTGTCAACAAGATTACCCGTCCGTATGAAACTGAACATCCAAACCATTAGAAAAATGAGGATACCGGCAACAGCCATCCATTTTACAAATTTCCGTATCTGAACCTGCAATGGTGAAATTTCTTCTTTTATCGTCAGGATAGATTCGCCGATCTTGCCGATTTGCGTTTGTTTTCCAATCTGTTCTACTTCAAAGACCGCCAATCCCGAAACGGCAATCGTTCCGCTAAAAATTTTATTATTCCCCGGATCACTGTTTTTGAATACAGAAAAACTCTCACCGGTTAATGATGCTTCATTGACTGAAAAGTCATTACTGTGGACAATCCGCCCGTCGGCATTGATGGTCCTTCCTTCTTCCGTAATGCACAAATCGCCTATGACAATATCATGCGTAGCTATTTTGACCACTTCCGAATTTCTGATTACCGTGCTCAGCGGTTCATTCAGCTTTTCTAATTCCGCCAGTGCTTTTTTGCTGCGGTTGTCCTGATAAAAGGAAATAGCAGATACGGCAATAATGGCCAGAAACATAAACAGTGCTTCGCCATAATCGCCTACGATCACATAGATAATTGAAATAGCAAAGAGCAGGATTAGCATTGGCTCTTTCAATATGTTGATCAACATATCCAGCAGGGAATTTTTGCCAATTGCCTCCATCCGGTTGTAGCCATACCGCTCCCGGGAAACCTTTACCTCGTTTACCGTCAGCCCTTTTAGATGATTGGGTATATTATAAGTTGTCATATTTTTAAAATTATTGTTTATTAAATAGTATCGGCATTAAGAGCTATTCTTGATAACAGCTTTCACGAACGCAGAGAAAGTAAGTTGGTAAAACATTTAATATATTAATAGTTAAAATACAATAAGTATCTTTTATTGCAATTAAAATCAATTCTATTTTTCTTCTTGATCATCCATTCTCCGTAACAGTCCTTCTTTTAGAGTATCAATAAATTTGGTTCGGTTAGTTTTTCTATTGCGAAGTTCTAAAAAGGTATGGTAAAAATCTCCCAAATCAACATTGAATGTCTGCTCAAAATAAGTCGCAATTACTTTGATGTCTATGGTTCCATTACCAAAAACCCCTTGAGTGTGTAATGCGTAAATTAATTCAATCAGTGCTGTTTTACTTGCTGTCCACATTAGCGTAGATTTGATTTTTTCCGCACTTTTCAGTGTGCTGTATCTAATATTATTAGAAAGATTATCCTCCAAATAAACCTGTATTAAGTCGTTCGCAATAATTTTGGCGACCTTATAGTCATGGGATGTTGAAAAACTATGATCAGATTCAAAATAGTAAGTATCCAAACTTAACTTAATATCATACTTCCCACGAACGAAATATTTGTGGTCAAGATAAGTGCTGTTGGTTCGATAATACTTATAGAATTCAAGATTATTATCAAAAAATCTTTTAAGATTAAATAACTCGTTGTTTAAATGTGTTTCAATTACCTTTTCACCACCATAGGGCTTTTTGGTTTCTATCTTGTAGATAGAATTATAATAAATTAGTTTAGAAAGTACATTAGGCTTCAAATGTTTGAAAAAATGGATTTCTTCCTCAATGTCTTTAAAACCACGTTTTAATACAACTTGTTTTAATTTAGCTATTTTGTCTATAGTTAAGCCAATAGCTTTTTCGCATAATGCTAAAGAGCCATTAAATTCGATAGATAACTCATTAATCTCGTCATCTAAATCTCTAATTATGTTTTTACAAAAATCGTTCATTTAAAAAGGTAGTATGATATGGCTATTCTTTAAAGGATTTTCCTTGCACTAAACCATAAATATTCAATAATAAAATTGTTTTGGATTCTCAAAAAGACTTTATCAAGCCTTCCAGGTATTCTATATTGGCTTTCTTTCCGGTTAACAGCCTATCTTTGCAATATGCTGTATAAAAACAGTGTTTGTTGAGAAAGTCCAATGACTTCTGTAATTTATCTGGAATTATGTGCCCTGATCGTTGTTCTGTTTCTTTCCATACAAGTTCATCCATTTGACGGAAATCTTTGGTTCCTAAATGGTACACATCCGAATCCCGTAAAATATCTTCGATTAAATTGGTTGGTTTTGTATTTGCCTCTGTTGCCATAATCGCTTTGTTTATTGCCAGTATAATACTGGCATCAATTTTCTGGCTACGTAAAAATTGTTCCATAATAAATGCTCCTCTTTTTTCATGGCCATCCATTGGCCCAAATAATTGACCGGTATCGTGGAACCATGCTGCCGCCAACAAAACAAATCTTTCCATATTTTTCAAACGATAGAAATCTGCCATTTCAGCTGCATTTTTAACAACAGCCTTTGTGTGTTCCAGATTATGATAGCATAGTTCAGCGGTAGTCTTTGAATCAAACAGGCTTACTACATACTCCGCTATTCTTTTTAAATAATTTTGCTTTGATATATCCATTGTATCAATATTTATTAAATTGACAATTACATTGGGATTAAAACCTAAATATTCTTTTGATTTTGCCGTTCATCATTGTTAGGAAATATTTACGCCAAATACATACCCAACAATTGCCGTTATTACCATTGCAATAGTCCCCCAGAAGCAAATTCTAACTATTGCGACCCCTATATTGGAGCCCCCTGTTTTGGCAGCAATAGCCCCCAAAATCATTAAGAAAATAATCGAAAAACCATATTGGTAATACACCATATTTTTTTCTGGAGCAAAAATGGAGACCATCATTGGCAACGCTGCTCCGGAAAGAAAAGAGAAAAACGATGCTACTGAAGCCTGAAAAGGTTTTGCTACAGTAATCTCGTTTATTCCTAATTCGTCTTTTGTATGTGCTTCCAGTGCATTGTGATCTGTAAGTTCTTTCGCCACGAGCATTGCTGTTTCTTTGCTGACACCTCTTTTTTTATAAATTTTTGCCAATTCGTGGAGTTCAATTTCAGGCATTTTTTCTAACTCTTTCATCTCCCTGTTTATGTCCGATTTTTCTGTATCAGCTTGTGAGCTTACAGAAACATATTCTCCTGCGGCCATCGACATTGCTCCTGCGATGGTTCCCGCCAAAGCCGCCAAAATTATAGCATGTCGGCTGGGATCTGCGGCAGCAACTCCAATTACAATACTTGTGGTGGAAAGCAATCCGTCATTAGCTCCTAAAACAGCAGCTCTTAACCAACCCACTCTGTTTACATAATGTTTTTCCAATTCCATTTTTATAATTATTTATATAGTTTATATTATTTTTATTCTCCACCTATCATCTTAGATACTATTCCTTTTTTATTTGTCAGTTCACCAATTACGATTCCGCCAAAATGCAATAAAATGAATATCGGAAACCAATAAATGGCCCACTTATGAACAGCTTCCATGGGTTCTTTCCATTGACCATCACCCCATTTCAGGTAAAATCCTGTAACAATAGAAACGGCGATGAACAGATAAAAAATTACATAAATAAATCCTTGCATTCTTTCCTTTACTGATTGGGATTTCTTCAACGGATCAGGAAATTTAATTCCCTTTACGAGCATATAAATTATCCTTACTAAGAATGCCAGAAACATAAAGTAGGCAGCATATTCATGCCATTCCCACATCGGTTTCTGAATGCTTTTTACGATAGGTATTATCTGTCCCTTTTCAAGTGAAATGTTGTGGCTTTGCATCTCGGTTTCAACCGTATCTATAATTGTTTTTTTGCTCATCCAGTACATCCGTAAAAATCCGGTAATAAATAAAATAGACATTAATAGTGCAACAGACCAATGTAAAATCCGGTGAATTACTGTAAACTGATTTTTGTTTTCCATTTTCATATTTTAAAATGTTTTAATGATTGCTAATCCAAATTGTTTTGTTTGATAAGTAGGTAGAATAACCAGTGATGCCTGATTCTTTTTATTTGCAAACCATTTTGAAATGGTTGGAAACAACCAATACGCCACTTCTGTCGATAGAATGCCAATGCCTGCTCCGGTCATCACGTCACCAACCCAATGTTTGTCATTAAAAATCCGGTAGATTCCTGTCATGGCAGCAATCGGATAGCCGGAAATACCCAACCAAAAATTGGTTTCATTATATTCCCTGAACATAAAATGTGCGGATGAAAAAGCCGTTGCCGTATGTCCGGAAGGGAAGGAAGTCTTACTGGAACCATCCGGACGTTCCTCGCCAACCAACTGTTTGGTGGGCAAAACCATTGCCGCTGATATGAGTTGGGAGGTTGCATATATGATGGTTCTGTCCCTGAAATTATGTTTTCCTTTTACCCCCGACAGATTGAGTCCATAGACTGCAATAGCAGGAGCATACTGCATGTAGTTGTCAATCTTAGCACCAGGCAAAATATGTTCCCTGCTCTCGTGACGGGTAGATTGGTTAAGTGTTTTCAAACCATCTGACATTAGACTTAAAACACCATAAGAAACCAAAATTGTGGGAATGATGAGCTTCTTAGTGGAAAACTGATAAGCAGGATTGGTTGTTTTAGACAAAATGCTGCTATCTGCTTCTATGTTTTGAGAAAAAAGCAAGGTTGGAAATAGAAGAAATATTAAGAAAACACGCTTCATTTTATTTAAACTTAAGGTTCAACGAAATGATATCACCCTTCATACCGGTTGTTTTTGTATAATGCCCATAGCGTATTTCAATCATATTGAATTTTGAGATTCCTAATAATCCGTTGGGAAGATTGAACCTGGCCCCCATACCAAAGAACTGGCTGTTAAATCCGGACAGATCATAATTGCTGGTATAAAACCCGTTGGATTCGTTGTGTGTTTGGTAGGTACCGAAATACTTTACCGCTGTCTGGGTATAATACCTGTAGAAAGGACTGAGGGAAACAAAAGGGGATAATTTTACCGGTGTTTCTATATTGAAAGTATGTGAATTTATACCCCAATTATCTGTATAATAGCGGTAATAGGTTCGGATAATGAACCGGTCACCCAAGAAATAATTGGCACGGAAACCCAAAGGGAGCTTGAACCGGTTATCAGGAAGTTTTTCCTGATGTACGCTTCCATCCGAAAAATATACACGGTGAAACGGAAGGCTCAATAGTCCGTTTTGCTGAACGGCATCTACAAGAAATACGAGCTGTAAATTGGCATTGATAATCTGCGAATAAGAAAGTGATGCCGCAAAAGTATTCCGGCTATCTGTTCCGCCGTCTTCTGCTGTCCCTTGCCTCAATTCTATGGGAAGAATAAGTTTTACCTGATCGATATACGCATGAAGATTGGTTGTTAATTCTCCCATTTTATTGGCTGTTTTTTTGGAGAAACCAATATTTGCCCCAAAAGATTGATAGTCATATTCGGTGGAAGAAGACACGCCTGCCATAAAACTGTTTCCCTTTTCTTCATTTTCTACCTGCCAGCTCAAGGAAGGATAAACTCTGATGTCCTGACTGGATGCTGAGGAATTGGCCTTGAGGTCTATCATATCCGAAGAGGCAGAAGTATAGTGGTCTATGCCCAATTCTGCCCCAAAAGTGTGTTTGCGTTTTTTCTTGTCATATCGGATGAGTTTCACATTGATTATATTGGAAATATCGGTCAGCTTTTCTGTTTCGATACCTCCCGTTACCGCAGAATTGTTCCCATCCTGTTTGTAATAACTGGACACTAAATTTACTTCATCAACTTTTAATTTTCCGACCGATGCAGAATCTGTTTTTATTTGCTGTGCCTGGATTTGATAAAAACTAAAAAGTCCTAATGCACTAATATATATTCTTTTCATTTTTCTTTTTCGGGTTACTATTTCACTGATTTTAATTACATCCACAACCCCCGCCACTTTTTCCGGCATTGGCTCCGGAGGCTCCTTCACGGTAAGATTGAAAGTTAAGTTCAGTTTTTTCTATGGTACGGTTGCTCAATACCATTTCGGCATCGTTGAGTTTGTTTTTCTGATATTCTTTCACTGTGGTGCAGGAACCAAGCGATAATGTACCGATAGCACTTAGCAGGATTATTTTATTTGTTTTCATATTAAATTGATATTTTTTGAAGTGAATATTTTGTTTTTGTCATCTATGATGATGCATTCTATCTGATGGATTTGGTTTATCATTTCCAATCCTGCCTTAACGCCCATAATACTGATAGGGGTAGCCATAGCATCTGCGATTTCTGCATTGGGGCAAATAACCGTTACACTTTTTATCCCGGTAATTGGCATACCTGTTTTCGGATTGATGGTGTGCGAGTATTTTTTACCGCCAACCTTCACATATTTTTCATAGTTTCCCGAGGTGGCAATGGCAGTGTCCGTAAGGTTCAAATAAGAAAATGGCAGCCGGGCCTGGTCCGGGTTGGCAATGCCTATTGTCCAGGGTTTACCATCAGCCTGTGTACCCCATACTGTTAAGTCTCCTGAAGCATTGATGATACCTGAACCTACACCTTGTTTTTGCAAAACATTCTTGGCCATTTCTGCGGCATAGCCTTTTCCAATTCCACCGAAACCAATACGCATCCCTTTTTCTTTGAGATAGACCGTACTGTTCTCCCTGTTCAGGATTACATTTTGATAATTAATGAGATAAACCAGTTTTTTTGCCGTTTCGGCATCGGGCAGTCTGGTCATTGACCGATCAAAATTCCACAGACTTTTATCCACACCTCCGTAAGTGATGTCAAAAAAACCATTGGTAATACGGCTGATGCGGAGGCTTCTTTCTATCAGGTTAAAAACTTCTTCATCTACTTTCACCGCCTGTATTCCGGCATTGTTATTAATCAGGTTGGTCTGACTGTCCGTTTTAAAAGTGGTAAACAATTGCTCAATCCGTTTAATCTCCCCAATGGCGGAATCAATTTGTTGATAGGCTAAAACCTCATCTGCTCCCACTACCGTGATTTCAAAGGCATTGCCCATCAGCTTTTCGGTTTTGCGAAATTCCTTTGCTGTCATTTTTTTACTTTTTTGTATAGGGTTATGATTTCGTTTGTAAACCCATCAACACCTTCTTTCGGGAGGCCTTCCCAGGTTTTTATTATTTTTCCATCCGCATCCAGTAAAAGGGTAAAAGGGAAAGCGCCGCCGGGATTATATTTATCTGCCAAAGCTTCATTTTCCTTTATGGTTTGGGATAAGGGCTGGTTTTTCTTTTTTCTCGGAAAATCCGCATTTACATACACCAAAAGGCTGTCGGCCATTTGTTTGTAGGTTCCGTTTTCAAAAATAGTTTTGTGCATTTTGATGCAGGGTACACACCAATCTGAACCCGAAAAATTCAATAGAATCAATCGGTGCTGTTCTTTGGCTTGTTGTTTTGCGTTTTCTATCGCGGTCTGCCCAAATGCGTGGGACATCACCATCACATGGAGAATTAAGAGTATTTTTTTCATTGTTTTTAATTTTTATAAATGGTTTTTAACGATACCATTAGTGCTGAATTTTGCCGATAAAATATGCTGTCTAATGCTGCTTTTCTTTCATTCGTCCTTTTTTAAATCGCTCACTGGCTGTTTGATAACAGGCTATTGTTTGAGTAATTAAAAAACGATTATTGGTATCTTTAACCTCTGACATTGTTTTACTCCGTTCATTCCAACGGAATTGTGTTACTCTTTTTTTATCATTCAGTTGTGTAAAAACGTTTCCTTTTAATAATCCAAGTGTTCTGTAGTTCCCAATAAATGCTCTTTCATCGCCAATTTTGGTTTGATTAATATCTTTGCCATAAAATGAAGACTGGTAATTCCAGTTTAAATATCCCAATAGCGTTGGCATGAGGTCGATTTGAGAAACCAAGCGGTCTATTTGCGTTTGCTGATGGTTCAGATTATAGATTATAGCCGGAATACGGTGCTTTTCAATGTTAATCTCCCACTTTCCGGCACTGCTTGCGCAATGGTCAGCGACGATTACGAAAACCGTATTTTTAAACCACGGTTTTGTTTTTGCCTGATTGATGAATTTGCCCAGTGCATAATCAGTATATTTTACAGCTCCATCTCTATCTCCTTGCGGTAAATCTATTTTTCCGTTGGGGAAGGTGTAAGGTTTGTGGTTGGAAGAGGTCATTATAAACTGGAAAAACGGTTTATTCTGCCGAAACTCTGAATCGGCATTTTTGATGGATTGTTTGTAAATATCCTCATCGCAAATACCCCAGGCATTTTCAAAGCTGACTTCGTTATCCTGAATAGGAAAACGCTGTGTATCAATATTATCAGATAGCGGATTCCCCCTGTCCCTATCAATAATATCAAAACCTTGTCCTCCGAAAAAAGTATTCATATTATCAAAATAACCATCTCCGCCATAAATGAAATTTAGCTGATACCCTTTTTCTTTTAACACCGTACCGATGGAATAAATGTTTTTATTATTCGGTCTTCGTACAATACTATTTCCAGGTGTTGGCGGAACCGACAGTGCTAAGGCTTCCATTCCACGAACTGTACGTGTTCCGGTTGCATACATATTTTTAAAAAATATGCTTTCATTTGCCATTGAATCATAATTTGGCGTGATATTTTTTTTATTACCAAAAGCAGACAGGAATTCAGCACTAAAACTTTCTATGGTAACCAAAATAATATTCGGATATTGAACCGGTTGCCCGTTCCCTTTGGTAATTCTCGAAATGGCGTCAAAATCCGTTGAAACATATTCTTGGTTTCCTTGCACTAATTCTTTTTTTAGAATAGTGTATGCATCGCGTTGTGACAGGGTCAGATAAAAAGCATCATAATCTAATTCATTAGACCTGAATGCAGCAAAAAAGGAAAAAATACCATTTTTGCTAAGCTCATTTACAGTTGTGTTTTTACTGAACTCCGCATTTTTATTGGTCAGGGAAATACCCAAAAGGGCGGTCGTTGCCAATAAGGCTGATGATACGACCAACCTTTTTTTAAAAGGCATTTTATTGGTAAAAGCAGCGCGGGAAATTTTCTTCTTATTTAGTAAAAACAAGGTTAATAGTACTAACAATAGCAATCCCCCGATCAGTAACGGTAAAGGATAGGATTCTTTAATATTTTCTATAACTTCATACGTATAAATGAGATAATCTACTGCAATAAAATTAAATCGTGACCCAAATTCATCCCAAAACGGAAACTCTGCGACAGAACCAAAATAGGTGATAAAGAGCGTTACGATCAGTATGAAAAAAGTAAGTATTCTGTCCGCTATAGAACCAATAAAACAGGTTGGGAAAAGCAGCAGATAAACATTATAGAAAGTGGTAATAAATAAAGCAACCGTGATATCGTAACATAAGCCAATGGCGAATGTGCATAGCATATTATATACATGTCCGTCAAGATTATGAAAAGAAATAATGCTAAGTGTAAGCCTTATCAAAAAAGACGTAATAATGTAAATAATTATTGTTGAAAGCAGCAATCCATATCTGCTTAAAAATATTTTTTTCATAATTGAATTTGAGTTAATCATGGAACAAATAGGGATAATAGATAATAGAAGCACATACTATCGAAACCAGTACCATGAAGGCTGAAGCTCCCGCAGAGATGTCTTTGATAAAACCTATTTTCGGGTGATAATCAGGATGGATGAAATCGCATAATTTTTCTACCGCTGTATTTAACGCCTCCACTGCGAGTATCGCTCCGATAGCAGCTAATTGAAACATCCATTCATAACGGTTGATACCAAAATAAAATCCTATCACAATGAAAACAGAACAAAGAAAGAACTGAGCCTTCGCAGCATCTTCGGTTGTGAGTAAATACCAAGTTCCTCTTAATGTAAATACCAAGCTTTTTGCTCTGCCCTTTAAAAAACCTCCTTTACTCTTCATCCTCCGTATTTTTTAGTTTCATTAAGAGCGTATAGGCATTTTTGGAAACGATATTTTTATCTGTAAAATCTGTATCATTTACAATCTGGACAAAGCCGTTTTCTTTCCCGCCTACAGTTATGGGCAGCATTTTATAGGTTTGTCTGGCAGTTTGCACAAACACATAATCCTTTCCCTCAAAATTCACGATGCTTTCTTCCGGAACGGCATGAGCGAACGAGATTTTGGTTTCTATTTCGGCATTCATGTACATACCCGGCAACAGGCTTTTGTTATAGGGGTCAAAATGACAATGCACTTCCGAAATACCATCGCTGCTGATGTCTTTGCTGATAAGGATGATTTCCCCTTCATATTTTTTGCCAGGTTCTGCATTGGAATAGGCCATTAGTTTTTGCCCGATTTTCAGTTTATCTATGTCGTTTTCATAGACTTTCAAATTGAGGTGCAAATCGTTGGGATTGACTAATTCAAATAATATGTCTGCAGGATTTACATATTTCCCGATGTTCACATTTACCTTGCTCACAAAGCCATTGATCGTGCTGTAAACCGGAATGGTTTTAGTGATTTTATTCGCATTCAGGCTATTGGGATTGATGTTGATAAGGCGTAATTGCTGTGCCAGGGCATTCATCATAATCTGCTGGTTATTCACTTCTGCCTGTGCAGTCTGCATTACCTTATCGCTGCTGGCCTGGCTTTGGTTGAGGTCTTTTTGTCGCTGGTAATCCAGCTGAGCAAAGTGCAGTTTTGATTTGGCCTGCAAATAGTCCTGTTGCAGTTTTATATACTGCGGGTCTTCCATCACGGCAATAGTTTCCCCTTTGCGCACATACATTCCGGGCAGTAAGCGGGTGCTCTTCAAAAAACCGCCCAAAGGCACACTTACCGAAATCAGGTTTTGCGGCGGCACGTCAATCTTTCCGTTTAATTTTAAAACAGTGGCAATGTTTTTTTCTGAAAGGCGTACCGTTTCAACAGCCGCATTTTTTAATTGGGCATCCGTTAATACTACGGTATTGCTTTCATTTACAACAGCTTGTTTAACATCTTCTTTAGGCTTGTTTTGGCATTGAACCAGCAACAATATTCCCAGAACGGGAAGCAGTATTTTCAGCATGCCCCGGTTTTTATTTTTTATATCGAATGAATACATTGTCATAAGAATTTAATTGAGATAATTGATTTGTATAATAGTATCGTTCAGCATTTTGACAGCATCAGCGTAATTACTTTGAATACTGATGGCTTGATTTATGAGCATTACAAAGTCCAGGTAATTGATTTCCCCGTTGGTGAACTGCTTTTGTATTGTTTCGGTAACGACTGCCGCATTTTTTAGCCCTTCACTTTCATAATAGTTTACAATTTCCAAATTGTGCTGATAGTTTTCCGAGAGTTGTTTATACCGGTTCTGTAAATAAGCACTTGTAGCCTGCAATTGGTTTTCGGTAATACTTTCCGTGATTTTGGAAGCATTGATTCTCGCTCTTTGCGACTGTGAAAAAACAGGAATGGAAAAACCAACCTGTACAGAATGGAATTGAGGGGAAGCGTTGTATAACTTATCATCGGCTCCGGTTCCTTTGAAACTGTTGAGATTGTAACCAATCATCAAACCGGGCAGCAACTTGGATTTTTCTACTTTAGTTTGGCTCGCTGCAATATTTTTCTGCTGTTCCAAAACCTGTATAACAGGGTTTTTGCCGGTTTCATCCACCTGTAGCGGAATTATCTTTTCAGGGGATTCCACTTTATAGACCGTATCCGAATTTAATAACCATTGCCACTGCAACTTCGCTGTTTCTAATTCCCGCTGCACCTGTTTCAACTGGATATTGATAGCAGCCTTTTGATTCTGTGCAGTGGTTTTTTCCAAAATATTGCTTTCTCCTTTTTGCAGGCGCAACAAGGATTTGGCATAGAAATCAGCGTATAAGGAATCTGCTTTTAGCAGCAGCCTTTCCTTTTCCTGCCAGAACAGGATGGCATAAAAAGTTTGGGTAACGGCTTTTTTTAATTCAAATTCTTTCAACGAAACATTCAGCAAACTGTATTTCCATTCCTGTGTAAACAATTCTTTCTGCATTTTATAAACCGTTGGAAATGCGATATTCTGTGAAATTCCGAACTTGGTATCGTTGTATGCACCGTTAATCTGTCCATAATCTGCCGTAATGCTGGTCTGCGGAATATCAGCCGAAGTTTTGATGATGGCCTTGGCATAATCGGCCTTCAGTTTTTCAGTTCTTAAATTTTGATTATTTTGAACAGCCAATGCAATAGCCCTGTCTAATGTGATTTTTTCCTGTGCTTTAACAGAACCCATTCCCATTAAAGAAATCCCTGAAACGATCAATAATGTGATTGCTTTTTTCTTGAATAGATTCATTGTAAAACCTTTTTCAAATGCGATGAACAATAAAGGAAGAACGAATAATGTGAGCAAAGTAGCCCCCATCAGTCCACCAATAACTACCGTTGCCAACGGACGCTGCACCTCTGCACCTGCACCATTGCTCAGCGCCATTGGAATAAAGCCCAATGAAGCCACAAATGCGGTCATCAGCACGGGGCGTAAACGGGATTCTGTTCCGTCCACCACGATGCGGACAATGTTTTTGATTCCTGATTTTTTTAAACGGTTGAATTCGGCGACCAAAACAATTCCATTTAAAACAGCCACGCCGAACAGTGCAATGAAACCTATACCGGCACTTATGCTAAAAGGCATTCCCCGAAGTGCTAAAAAGAAAATTCCGCCAATGGTGGATAATGGGATTGCGGTATAAATCAATAAACTTTCCTTCACTGATTTAAAAGCAAAAAATAAGAGAATGAATATCAAAGCCAATGAAATAGGCACCGCAACCATCAAACGGCTTTTTGCCTGGTTCAGATTCTCGAACGAGCCACCGTATGTAATAGAATACCCGGCAGGAAGCTTGATTTGCTTATTCACTTTGGCTTGCAATTCCTGAACAATACTTTGCACATCCCGGCCTTTTATATTGAAGCCGACAATAATCCTGCGTTGTGTATTCTCCCGCTGAATTTGATTGGGACCATCTTTGATCTGCACTTCTGCCAACTGTGAAAGTGGAATCTGATTGCCGGAAGGTATAGGGATCAATAAATTCTGTACGTCTTCCAGATTCTTCCGCACGTCGGCATTTAGTTTTACAACCATATCAAAACGTTTTTCCCCTTCGAAAACCAAACCGGTGCTTTGTCCGGCAAATGCCGTATTGACCACCTTGTTGATGCCGGCTACAGACAAATGGTATTGGGCAATCATTGGGCGGTTATAGGTAATAATAACCTGGGGCATTCCGGTTATAGGTTCTATATAAAGGTTCTGTACGCCATCCACCGTATTGATTATTTTGCCTAATTTGTCAGCCGTTGCTGCCAGGGAATCCAAATCATCCCCAAAAATTTTCAGGACCACATCCTGTCTTGCACCCGTCATCAGTTCATTGAACCGCATATTTACCGGATATTGAAAACCTGCGGTAATTCCCGGTACATCTTCCAAGGCCTTGCTCATTTTCTCGGATAGTTCCGGAAAAGTTTTGGCAGATGTCCATTCGCTTTTGTCTTTCAGAATCACCATCATATCGCTGGCGTCCATCGGCATCGGGTCTGTGGGTACCTCGCCGCTACCTATTTTGGTTACTACTTTTATCACTTCAGGAAAGCGTGTTTTTAGGATGTGAGCGGCCTTTTGGGTGCTTGCAATGGTCGTATTAAGGTTACTTCCCGTTAAGACCCTGGTATCCACTGCAAAATCGCCTTCTTCCAATGACGGGATAAACTCGCCTCCCAATCTCGACATCACGAAAATGGCCGCAATAAATAAAACCGAAACCACGGCGATAATGCGTTTGGGGATGCGGATGGCTTTTAACAAAAATTTTTGGTAGAAGGCTTCTACACGACGCATAACCCTGTCTGAAAGATTGTGCTTATGGCTGATTTTCCTGCTCAGTACCCAGGAACTCATCATTGGGATATAGGTAAGCGATAATAAAAATGCGCCCAATAAAGCAAAGGCCACGGTCTGTGCCATCGGTCGGAACATTTTGCCTTCTATACCTTGCAAACTTAGGATGGGAAGATAAACGATCAGAATGATGATTTGACCGAAAACAGCACTGTTCATCATTTTTCCAGCAGAACCAATTACCGTATTATTCATTTCTTTTTTGGATAAATTGGTCATTTGCTGAAATCTGGCGTTATGCGAGAGTTGATGCATCACCGATTCCACAATGATGACGGCACCGTCTATAATCAGCCCGAAATCCAAGGCTCCAAGGCTCATCAGGTTGCCGCTTACGCCAAACAAATTCATCATACAGATGGCAAAAAGCATGGCCAGCGGAATAACCGATGCTACCAGTAATCCCGCCCTGAAATTCCCAAGGAACAGAACCAAAACGAGCACTACAATCAGTGCGCCTTCCATCAGGTTTTTTTCGACTGTACTGATGGCATTATTGACCATTTTGGTACGGTCCAGGAAAGGCTCAACAACTACGCCTTCGGGCAGGGTTTTCTGTATTTGGGCTACTTTAGCTTTTACATTCTTGATGACTTCGCTGCTGTTTGCACCTTTCAGCATCATCACTACGGCACCCGAAACTTCGCCCTGGTCGTTGTAAGTCATAGCCCCATAACGAGTGGCATAACCCATTTTCACGTTTGCCACATCAC
The DNA here is from genome assembly GCA_029959615.1 of Flavobacteriaceae bacterium PS02338. Lineage (GTDB taxonomy): Bacteria > Bacteroidota > Bacteroidia > Sphingobacteriales > Sphingobacteriaceae > Pedobacter. The sequence continues at coordinate 124,437 of JASCOD010000007.1, forward strand.
GGATAAACAAAGGTGTTTCATTATTTTTATTGGCAATGGAAATATTGCCGATATCTTCCAGGCTGCCTATCAGGCCTTCGCTGCGGACATATAAAACGGTAGGCCCTTTTTCGATATATGCACCACCGGTATTTTGATTGTTTTCTTCCAAAGCCGAAAAAATATCGTTGATGCTAATCCCGTAGGCATTAAGTTTGTCAGGGTTTACTGCAATTTCATATTGCTTGAGTTTGCCACCGAAACTACTCACTTCAGCAACCCCCTTTACGCTTAATAACTGCCTGCGCACAATCCAGTCCTGAATGGTACGCAGTTCGGCGATGTCATATTTTTGTTCGTAACCTTTCTTGGGGCGGACTACATATTGATATATTTCGCCCAAGCCGGTAGAAATTGGTCCTAATGCCGGTGTGCCGATCCCCTGGGGGATTTGACTTTGCACTTGCTGCAAACGTTCAGCCACCTGTTGTCTTGCCCAATAAACATCTATATCATCATCAAAAACAATGGTAACGAGCGAGAGCCCAAAACGGGAAAAGCTGCGTATTTCTTTGGTACCGGAAATGTTGCCCGTTGCTTGTTCTATGGGGAAGGTAACCAGGCGTTCTATATCCGTCGCACCAAAAGAAGGGGCTATCGTAATAACCTGTACCTGGTTGTTGGTGATGTCGGGCACAGCATCAATTGGTAATTTTGTGGTTTGGTAGGCACCAATTCCAATGAGTGCAATGACCAAAAGCCCTATTATGAGTTTATTCCTTACGGAAAACTCAATGATTTTAGTAAGCATAGTTTTACTTGTTAATCAAATTATTATTCAATACAATTACAAATAGATACAGCAGTATTTATCGTAAATAAAATAACAGGATTAACCAATTGACAATCACATTCTATGAAGCTCCGGTTTTATGGAGACAGGAATGAATAATAATGATATAACACTTTCATGTAGGAGATCAGTGCATAACAAAATCGCACCTCAACAAAGTTTCAGGCAGGCCATACAGAATACCCTAGAATTGAGTTGAAGATGAAATTCCACACAATCATGCCATAAGAAAAGCCCATGCAATATGCAGATTATCACAAAAAACAATGTGGCAATGTTTTTTTAACTTTGGATGAATTCGAAAAAGAAATAAAATATTTTTCTCCAAAGTATAACACCAACCTGCATTCAATAGAACGTGTTAATACTGCATAGCAAACCTTCCTTTATGCAAAGTGCAAAAAGAATTTACGAAAAGTCAATTGGTTAAAAAAGAATTAACAAGATCTTGGAGGCTGCCAAATAGAAGAAAGAAACTGGTTGGAGATAAACGCATCGTCAAAAGAAACTACCTTAGACGATTCTCGTATGTCAATTTTATGAAATGATTCAAAAAAAAGCGGTTGGGGATATACGAAGCAAAAGCTTAATACATCTCCGTGCATAATGAAAGGTAGTTTTTGATCCTGATCATAATCATCATCGTGAGGATGATTTTCAAGGTGGTTACCTTCGTAATGAAGTACCAGAAACTCCATGACGGAAATTTGAGGATTTTTTTCTTTATGCTCGAAATAATGCTCTACCAGCATAGGAAACTTCAACAACTGACCTAATTCTGTTGTTGAAATAAGATATGTAGATAGAAAAAATATTGCGAGCACTTTTTTCATACTCACAAAGTTACTGAAAACTACATTTAATCCCACATTTCACCGTAATTTATACTGTATCCAGATAAACTATTGCATAATTTCGATATTCAGACACTTTTTATTATTTACCGTGAAAGCAAATGCTGTAAGTTTGGATCATTCTTGATACGCTCCATTTCGCTTTCAATAATATTTACAATATCTATTTTTATCTGACGGTAATTGCTTTCGATTTCCTGTTTCATTTTATCCTCACCGTGTTCATTAACAAAGGATAGGATTTCCGGTATCTTCTGATAGGCTTTGGTTTCGGCGGCAACTTTTTCATTATCCACTACGATTTCAGCGTGGAAAATCTTTTGGTCGATACGTTCATCAAAGTTGTCCGAAACTGAACCCACAAACATACCCTGTGTAAGCGTTGAAATTTTGGAAGCTGGAATAAGACTGTCTAACTGTGTAGAAATAGAGGTAGATTTATCATTCCTGTTAATCGTCATACTTTGGCGTTTCTGCAATACTTTCCCGAAGCGTTCCGAAAGACTTTTTGCCGTTTCTCCTACAACCTGTCCGCTGAAAATATTACCTACCGTATTTTGGATAACCTTACTTTCCTTGTCGCCGTAATCCCTTGTTAATTGCGAAAAATCCTGAAAACCCAAACAAACCGCTACCTTATTACTTCTCGCAGTTGCGATAAGATTATCCAGTCCTCTAAAATAAATGGTTGGCAACTCATCTATGATAACAGAACTCTTTAATTGCCCCTTTTTGTTGATGAGCTTCACAATCCTTGAATTGTACAAACCCAATGCTGCGGAGTAGATATTTTGACGGTCGGGATTATTACCCACGCACAAAATTTTCGGCTCTTTCGGGTTATTGATGTCAAGCGTAAAATCATCGCCTGTCATTACCCAATACAACTGCGGGCTAATCATTCTTGACAAAGGAATTTTTGCCGATGCGATTTGCCCCTGTAATTGGTCTTGTGCTCCGGATTGCCACGCATCCATAAAAGGCGACAAATAATTTTCCAAATCGGGATATGAGGTTAAAATAGTAAATACGTCCGAATACTTTTTATTAAGCAATTCAATGGCGTGTGGGAATGTACAATACTTACCGTTTTCATAGATTTTCAGATACCAAATAATTGCCGCCAATAGGATAATTGGGCTTTCCACGAAAAAATCCCCTTGCTTCTGTATCCAGCTTCGATTGAGGTTCAGCATTATGGTATAGGCAGCTTCGTAAGCATCGGATATGTCCGTCATAAAATCGGGATTGAGTGGATTGCAACGGTGGCTCTTACGTGGGTCGTCAAAGTTGATGACGTAGAATTTGGGTTGAACTTTGTACTTATCCCGATGCTTCAATAGATGATTGTAAGCAATGGTGGAAAGGTCATCAAATTTAAAATCGTAGATGTACATACTAAAGCCTTTCTCAATCTGTTGCTTGATGTAGTTGTTTACGATTGCATACGATTTTCCTGAACCCGGAGTACCCAACACAATCGAGGCTCGAAAAGGATTGACGATGTTAATCCAGCCGTTGTTCCATTTTCCTTTATAATAAAACTTCGTGGGAAGATTGACGGAATACTCGTTTTCCATTAATTTAGTTTCCTGCTGAAAACTCTCGTTCTCATTGTTGAAAACATCATCCATCAGATTGGTACGAAGTAGTCGGCTCATCCAAACTCCGGCTACCATTAAAGCGATATAGCCTAAACCTGTGGTAAGGATATAAAGGATTGTAGCGGTTAATAACGGTAGCTTTAGTAAAGGGAAATTCAGAAAAAACAGGATAGCACCAATAACTAAAGCCACATAGATTTTAGACCAGGTTATCTTTTCATTTTTAACTCCCTTAGAACCCAAACAGCTTAATGCCAACAATACCAAAGCAAACAGCTTGGTATATAGGGTATGCGAAAACAGCCCTGCCGTTCGCTGAAAATTGCCCAATACTTTGTTGATGATTTCTAAAGTCCAGCCACGTTCTATAAAGAAACCGTAGCAGAACCAATAAAGGTGCATCAGTACCAAAAGGATACTTACTGCCCTCATAAATGCCATAATCTTGGCAAGTCCTCTTAAATCGTCTTCTCCTTGCATTATTTTTAGTTTTAATGTTCGGGCGTGAATTTAAAGGCTCTATATAGTGGCTATAAGAATGTGGCACTCAATGGCGGTGCGTGGCGGTGTTTGGCTGATTGCTATTTCTGACCTCTTTGGCGGTTTCTTTTCTTCTTCATTTTGTTGGCAAAATCCTGTTCCTCGTAATCTTCGCCCTGTGCTTCGGGCAATAAACCGCCCAATGCTTCAATCAAACCGTCTTCGTGTTTTTCATTAATATTCAGGAAGTCGAACAAATGATGTGGTTCTTCCGAAGGAAGATCTGCATCATTTGATGTAGATATTTTCGGCTGTAATTCAACTGGCTCTTTAATCTCCGGTTTGATGTTATTGTTCCAATAATCATTAAAGGTATTGGCAGAAAGTTCCTTGCCTAAACGTGAACCGTTCCAGACCGTTTTAGAATTGTGGTCTATAAAAGTTATTCCGTAAATACGTCCTGTGTCATTTCTACGCACCACTACATTAATGCCTTGTTCGCCTAACTGCTTTTTAAAACCCTGCTCATCATTTGTTGATTGCAGGGCAATGGTAACGGCAGCTTTAATGGTTGGCTTTGTCGGGTGGTCTTTTAAAGCCTCTTTGCTTTTTGCAAAATGCAATTCCAAAGTCGGTAGCCCTGCGTTTTTTCCGAAAAGCGAAGCCTTGAATGGATGTCCGGCTCTTTCGCCTTTTTCATTTAACGGGATATACAGTAAACCCTGCTGCATCTTTCCCTGCAATTCGCCCTCCACTTTTTCGGTGGTAACATTGAACAGGGAAAGCAAAGCGTTGTATTCTCCCAAAGTTTGGTATTGATAATAATTCGGCAGGTGGCGAACAACCGAAGCGATTTGGCTTTTTACATCTCCAGCTTTGTAATCCACCGGACGGAAAATCTTATCGTTCTGCTTGTGTTCCTTATCCGTTGCGGGTATCAAACCGTATTTCCTTTCGAGTTCACGGCAAACATTCATAGACCGCATTTTCTCGAATTTGTCCGAAATCTTTTTGCCCTCTTCGTCCACGCAAACCGATACAATATGAATATGGCTACGGTCAATATCGGTATGCTTGAATACCACAAAAGGTTGTTCGCCGTAACCCATTTCACGCATATACTGCTCTGCCATTTCCCTGTACCTGTCATCACTTACCTTGTCTTTCGGGTCGGGATTGAGCGAAATATGCAACGTATGCTTTTCGGTATTGCGGTTGGCTATGAGATAAGGGGCAAAAGATTGGGCTAATTGTGCAACGGAATAATGACCGTTAGCGGTTTCAATCATCTTATTGGCAAACAAAATTTTTCCGTTTTCATTCTCCACTTTGAGCTGATTGTACGCCAATGCTCCGTATAAATTTCCGCTTCTTCCGATTTTCGCTATCATTTCTAAGGCTGTTTTTTCAGATGTTTTGCTTCAAATTCTTCGGTTATCTGAATGATTTTTTGGCATAGCATCGCCATTTCAGCCGTCTGTTTTTCCAATTTGTAAAGGAACGCTGCGGCTTTTTTCTCGGAAAAATTCTTGTACAACAGCTTTACAATCTGATTATAATTCACACCTACGGAGCGAAACTGACTGTGAAACGAGGTCAATCGCATATAAAAATCAACCGTTCCTTTATCAATTCTAACCGATTTCATTTCCTTACTGAACAGCAGGGAAATGATAAACTTTGCTTTGTTGGGCATTCCCGATGCTTCAAAAAGCGATAAAAGTTTGGCATTTTCTTCGTCTGTAAGACGGAAAACGTGGCGGTGGATGCTCGGGTCGGTTTTCGGTGTCCGTCCGCCCTTATTCTGTTTTTTGTTACTGTTCTCGTTCATCACTAATCCATTTTTAATCCACACAAAACCTCGACTTCGGAGAGCGTTTTCTGCCCCCTGCTAAGGGCAAGTTGTTTTGAGGCACTAACTCGGTTTCGAGTGCCTCAAAACACAACTTGCCGTGTTCCGTTGAACACAAAAATCCGCCCTTCGGGACGGATTAAATGTAACAGGGAAAAACGGCTCGATGCCGTTCCCGTTACCCTCCGATTTGTCAAAAGAATTTTGCATAAATCCATTAATAAAAATCATTGTACAAAGTAAAGCCCTGTTTACGAAAGCATTGTATTGTATAGCAGTGCCAAACACTGCCTTTGAACGCCAAACACTGCCACACCGCAATCAGCGGGCAAATCATTCGCTTTATTTGCCTTATAGTTTTAGGGCAGGTAGTAAAAAATGTATTTAAACAAAAAAGAAAGTCAGGTTTGCATACAGGTAGTTTGGAATAAAAGCATAAGGTTTTAAAAGTGTAAAAGCATAAAAGCGGTAAAGCATTTTGCCATTTGTGAAGTTTAACATTCACCAAGAAACATATCAGACAATGCTGTAAGAAAAGCAAAAAAATATACAGGCTTATTCCCGACAAACAATGCAGGAAAATGTGAACAAAGGAATATTCAAACCTGCAAAACATATAAAATGTGTAACAATAAATTTTTAAATAATGGAAATAATATTGGTTAAATTGCTCTAGTAAGTCAGAAATGGCAATTTTTCCAAGATATTAAGATAACATCCTGATAGTCTCATAATCTTCTACTCGTTAAGTAGGTCAAGTTTTTCTGCTAAACTTGACGATTTTCTCTGGAAAAATCTAATAATTCTGTTCTACTTTGAATATTTGACAATAATCTTTTGGTTGCTGTTTGAACATATAGGGATTTTTAACGACAGATGGCTTTCTAAAATCTGATATGTTTTTATCAAACAGCTTTTAAGTAAAAGAAAGGCTATTCCAGTCACCATCTGCTTTCAATACTATTTGATTTTTGCTTTATGGTTTTCCGTAAAAATTAAACAGTAATCCCCTATATTTTTGTGTTATAGAATATGTTTAGATGAAAGCTTAGGATATATGTCCGTGTTGAAGATAATGTAAGATGGATTAATGAAGTTACGGCTTAACAATCCTAAGAGCATAATGAACTTATATTAGTCAAGTTAGTGATCGGTTCATGTAGTGTGGGAATGTGATATTGAAGATAATTTAAAAAATGTTGTAGATTACATATAAAATATTTTTTTTATAACCTAAACGATAATGTTATATTCCAACCATGATTAATTTAACGGTGATTGATTTCTTTTGTGGTGCCGGAGGCTTTTCTGAAGGTTTTAGACAACAGGGGTATAAAATAATTTTGGGAATTGATAATTGGAAACCAGCAATTGATACATTTAATTATAATTTCGGACTAGATTGTAAAGTTCAGAATGTTCTAGATTATCGGAGTTGTATACAAAAAATTGAAGAATTACCTAATACCTCAGTGATTATAGGTAGCCCACCTTGTGTTAGCTTCTCAAGTTCTAATAGATCAGGAAAAGCTGATAAATCAATGGGCGTCACATTAACTGAAACCTTTCTGAGAGTTGTCGCTGTTAAAAAACATATGTCGGGATCAGTCTTGAAAGGGTGGTTTATGGAGAACGTCGCAAAATCCATTAGTCATTTACAACCATATTACACTTTTAAAGATTTGGCACTTGAAGAGTGGGCACTTGCAAATAAAATTGATCCTGATAAAATTGCTTTATTTATTAAAGATAACTACGCAATAATTAATTCTGCAGAATATGGATCGCCTCAGGCTAGGCGCAGGGTTATATTAGGTGAAATAATTTCAGAGGGAAAGCTCATAGTTCCTCAACGCTCGTATAGAGATCCGAATGAAGATTCCTCACTTCCCGTATTTAGAACCTTAGATTTCGTTAAAAACGGATTGCCTAAGCCAAATAGTTCCTACTCAGAAAATCAAGTTATTGATCCACTATATCCAATGATTAAAATAAAACAATCAGAACTAAGTGATCATTTCTATGATACGGGTTTATATGAGACTGAATGGAAGAATTCTAAGTTTTTGAAGACCAACCATCCCTATATGGGCATAATGTCATTTCCCGAAAATAGTTCGAAACCAAGTAGGACTATCACTGCAACAAAAATTGGCACCTCAAGAGAAGCTATAATATACAAATCAGAATTTGTTAGAACAGGTAATGGAGAATATAGAACACCTACCGTAAGAGAAGCAGCAACTATAATGGGCTTTCCTATAACTTTTCAGTTCATAGGATCTGAAGGGGCAAAATGGAGATTGGCTGGAAATGCGGTCTGCCCCTCTGTAAGCAGGTCATTTGCAATGGAATTATTGAGGACATTGCAGGTTGCTCTACCATCGGTTCCCATTGTAGATGTTAGACCATTAGCTTTTAAAGGTCAGAATTTGAATAATTATGAAAATAAAAAATTTGATAATCCCCCAAAAAGAGGCAAAGGTTCGAGATTTAGGCGACATCCCTTTAAAGATGGGAATGTAACAGTCACATTATCAAACTACGATATAATAACAAACAATAAGTCTGATGCAAGATGGATAACATCTGTTCAATATGGCAACGGGAACGGGTTTCCTTGTAGATTTTTTAGGGATGGATATTATAAAGAAATAGAGCCGATAATATCAGGCTTTAAAAATGGGATAAAATTTTTAGAAATTATTAATAATGGCTTTACTGAAAAAATCGCTCAATCAAATATGCTGCAAGAAATGCATGAAAGGCAAATCAGTCAAGATGGGTATTTAGAGCCAACAAAACTTATCGAAAAAATTGCAGACATCATCCATGAGCTTGACAAAAATAAGGATATATATATTCAAAATGATCAGTGTATTTTTCCGAGTAAGTTATCTATTCCAGAAAGGCAAGTTATGGCATTATATGCAATAAATAAAATTTCTACTCTTGCCAATTTAAGCTAACAATTTATGCCTGTACATTTCATAGATAACTATCCCAAAAATGATCTTGAATCTCAGATTTGTAGACAGGACAAAAGTCCATTGTATGGCGAAATTTGGATTTATCAGGAGTTCTTAAAATTTAATGAAAACAACTTTCTAAAGGATGAAAATTGGTATGTAAAACATAATTATAATCTCTCATCCCACCCTTCAAGCGAAGGTAAAGTAGAGGGGCAGATTGATTATCTTATCGTAAGTAAATATGGCACTTTAATTATAGAAGTAAAAGGTGGTGGAATCGAAGTTGATCACGATGATGTTTATTACTCCTATGACAAAAAGGATAAAAGCAAACGATATGAGGCTCAAAATCCTTTCAGCCAAGTTAAAGAATACGTCCATTCTTTAAAGAGCCTAATTGATTCGAACCCATTTATTTACAGGGCAGTTGTTTTTCCTCATGAATCAAATTTTATCCTGAAAGGACCGCAGCTTTCTGGTTACCAATATCTTTTTTTCTCTAAAAAAGACCTAGAGCAAAAGGAGTCAGAATTCGGTAAAAATGAGCTTTTTTATAATTTTTTAATCCAATTAGCGAAAGATGCGCGGAAAAATATTATAAAACAATTAAATCCTTCTATCAATAAAGATAAACTTGAGACAAGAGTTTGGGAGCAATTCCCTCAATTAAATAAGAGGGATATTGACAGGTTACGCTCAGAATTTTTTCCAGTGCAAACAACATATGGTTTTGATCCAAATCGAATTAAAAACGAGATTATTCTGGAAGAAAATTATGAAATTTTAAAGGGGCTTCGGAAAAATAGAAAGGTGATGGTACAAGGCGCTCCAGGAACTGGTAAAACCGTCTTGGCAATGAAATTTTTAGCTGAGAATTTGATAAAGCAGCATAAGGGAGTTTTCTTCTGTGCCAATCGCCTGCTACGCTCAAAAATGGAGTACATTATCTACAACGAATATAAGCTTGATCCGAATTTGATCACTTTTAGGATTTATTATCCAGATATTAAAGTGGAGGAATTGGAATCTGATATTGATTTTGTCATCATAGATGAAGCCCAAGAGTTTTTTGACAAAGGATTGTATGATTTCATCAACGAAGTGGATGTAAAAATGAAATCACCTAAATTTTTGATTTTGTATGATCCAGAACAGGCCATCGTTCAAAACTATAAGGACATTGATTGGTACGCCGATTTTTTACTCGAAACGACATTTGTTCATTATTTATTTGATACCACCTGGAGATGTACTCAAAATAAGGATATTTCCGATGTAATGCAGCTTCTAAAAAATAGTCAGTATAAAAAAATCTTAAAAGATTTCAGTAAATTATTTCTAATTGTAAATAATGAGCTTGAAAAGCTAAAGGCAGTTAAAGATATAATTGATAGTGCAAACAGGGAATACGGTAAATACTTGGTATTGGTGGACAGCCACATAATTGATGATTTTAGACGGACAGCCAATGATTATTTTAGAAGTGATATTGAAGAATTAACACCTGAAAACATCAATGTAAAAAATCAAAAAATACGTTTTACTACTCCAATTATGTACAGAGGTTTGGAAGCTGAAAATATAATATTTGTGACTTCAACTCTAAATGACAACACCAAAATTCAAAGCTTTATTGGCATTTCTCGCGCAATGTATTCATTCAAATGTGTTTTATGGAATTAAATATAGAAACTCCATTTGATACATTAAACGATGTTGTTGTTGAAGCTTTGGGGTCAAAAGGTATAGACATAATAAATTGCCTGGTGCTTAAGGAATTAGGTTTCTGGTATCATAAATTTGTTTTATCTCAAGCCGATCAATTTCATTTAATCGTTCCATACTATCAAAAGGAATTCAACAAACCTCTATTGGAATACCTTTTTAATCTAGATTTATTATTAAAGCTTATAGTTCCTAGAAATGGCCAAAGACTAGAAGAGTATGCTCTGTTTGACATAATGTCTTATAGATTGGCTGACAAATACAACAAACGTAATAAAGAATTTAAGTTAAGATTTTTGAATGCCACTAAAACCTCGCTGTCTTTTGAAAAGGATGTCAACGTAGCATCTGATAGATTCTTACCGATGTTTCCAATCGATCAAATAGATAGCTATAAAGATGAAATTTTTGATGCTTTCTTCCTATTTAGCACAATGGCCAAGCGCAATCTTATATCTCACAAAGTTTCAATTGATTTTAGTAAAAATTTGACCCTTTTGATTACGGAGTCAAGTAATCTTGAAACTCCAAAGCTTTTATTCAAGCATTTGCAGACATCTGAGTTTAGAGGTGACGACAACAAACGCGACGAAATTTTAGATTCTTTTGAAAGTCTTGATATCAAAAATAATATTAACTACAAATATCCATACCATGTCAATATAGGTTCAACCGTTATAAAAGAATTTAATAATCGGGCAAAACAATTCAATATCGAACTTCAGCACAGACTCTGCTATTCCGAAATATTAGATAATGAACTCGTACTAACACCAAATGAACTAAATCTGAAGCCTAAAACAGATTTATGTGATTTTTTAGCTCAATTTGTGACCATCAAAACATCGGTTACAAATGATTTTAATTTAGTTTTTAAAGAATTTAAAAACAATTGGAAACAAGGAAACTTTAATGCTTTTATCTCTCCTTTTCCGATAAGGTGGTTCATGATGATACATTCTGGAGAGCCAGTCCTGTTTTGGAAAACGCTTTTTATTAATGATTATCCAAATCTAAGTGGGAATCTCTTAAGAGAGGCACTTTCACTAATTGAAATCATTTATGAAATTAACTGGTTGGATAATTACCTTCCAACTGACAGTTCCGTCTTTTTATTAATTCCAAGATTAAATATATCCATGGAAATAATCACCAGCTTTAAAAATCATTTAGCTGGTAGATATGAAAAGATTGGGTTTATAGATGACGATCTTACAAGAATACCTGATCAATCCAATATCTGGATAATTGATCCATTTAATATTTTGTTTTTTTCAAACTCATTAAGTAAACTATCCACATTTAAAGTAAAGGTCCTAATCCCAGACTTTATAAATTTTGGCCATAACCCATATATAAGGTATCATATCGCCAAATATCAATATGCCGCCTTAATTGAAGGAGCTCGCAAATGGGCCGATCCAAATTATTCAAAAAATCTTGAGGCCTGGAATGTGTTGAAAAATAAACTCTTAGATCAAATTAAAATAGACATACAGGAATATTATAGTAGGTTCGTGGTAAATGACGAACCATTTAAACTCGATACTAATGGTGAAGAAATAAGTGTCGATAAACTCGAATTATCAGATTCTGAATTAATTCAATATGCTTCTAAGAAAGAGGAACGGTTTGTCAAAAAGGCGTTAGTTAAAGAGCTATTAATCACTAAGGATGATGGCTCAGAGATTGCTCTCAACCATACTGAACCTATTTTATTGGACGAGAATGGTTGTATTATTAGGACGGTTGCTGCTATGTTATATGTAAATTCCAGATTCATACCAGTAAAGGAGATAGTCAAAAATATAAATGTAGGTTTAATTGCAGATAGGATGACCTCCATTTCCCCGAAAGCCAAGAGTTGGCGTAACGAAATGTTTTTAATAAAAGAAAGAGAGCCGAATTTATTTTCAACATTAAGTACTCAAGGATTATCTGTTACTGCAGGAACTTTTAACAATGATTATATCAGTCAAAACATTGAACAAGATGGTTTTCAGCTTCCACGGTCTAAAATGGACTGGAAAATTGTCTGCGAAAAGATTGGTATTTCCGATATGTTGCCAACTTGGATGGCTCATAAATCACGTAGTGATATAAATGCTCTAAAAAAAGCATATTCTGATATTATTAATTTTCTGATTTTAAAAGACAGTTTTGGTATGAACGTAACTGACTCGATTCTTAAACATGTTAGTAATATATTATCGACTTTACCTGATGCTGAACTGGATGAACAGGAAATTGAAATAAACACAAGATTAGTTATTGCAGAAATTAGCCGCCGAATAAAACTCTCTCAAGTAAAAAATATTAAGGACCAAATATGAGTAACCCATTTATAGTTAAACGAACAAGCTTGGAACTATTTGTAAAAGAGCAAATCTTAGGTCCTGGTGCATTTAATAAAAGATTTTTCTTGTTAAAGAAATGGGACTCTAATGAGTTTAATGGAAATTTGCTAGCAAATTGTGCGGCGTCAGATAATGTTAACGAGGTGATCGGAGAAGTGCCAGCTTACCAATATAGTTCAGGTATTCTATTTCCAATCGCTTTGACGGTCGACGAGACAGACGTAGAAATAGACAAATTAAATGATGATGGGGAAGGAAATGATTTAGATCAAACTCTAGTAAAAGCAGATGATGAGGATTTTTCTGATGATCATAATGATAGTGTGTCAAGTAAGAATCAAAACTATCCCAACACGTGTGGATTATCGTTTGCTATTGATTTAACCTCCAAGGTTGAAAAGGATATAACAATTCAAATTGATTTTAGGACATATCAAAAGGTTAAGCAAAAGTCCTGTCAGGAAAATCAACTGGGCTATTGGATATCAAAAAATCAGTCTGAGATTACCGAGATATTTACAACATATTTTGAGGGAATCTTTGAAGTTTTAATGAGGGACAATAATGTATTTATTTGCCTTAGTCAAAATACCAATATAAATGAATACCTATACTCCCTTGACTATGTGAATCTTGAAAAATTTATGAGAGAAAGGCTGTTGCCAGAGATTGAAAAATCTTTTCCTGGCCAAGATTTTCATAAGACTGCAGTAAAGGAATATGATTCCGTTACATATGAATTTACAACTTTATATGAAGACTCATTGACCGACGAGATTGGAAAACTTTTAAAGATTGAGCCAGGCAATTATAATACCTATAAATCTTTAATTAGTCACATTGAGCTTTTTAATCAAGTAAAAGCAATTGTAACCGAACTAAAAACTATATACAGAAAGAGCTCTCGGAAGAACTTTCCAACACCAATATGGGAATCGCAGTCATTTAGTAAACATATTGTTTTGCCCGAATTTGAACTAGGCAAGCGAATTCAGCGTGGGGTGCTTCCAGTTGACGGTTTTAAGGATTTAGTTTTAAACTATCAATTTTTAAGGAATTCGGCAGCCATATATGTTAAATTAATTCTAGTAAATAAAGGCACCATAAATCTTAAAGCTGACGAACCGCCACAATTAAACAAGAAAGATGTTGCAAACGAAAAATCTTTTTTTGGGGTTAAACTAAAGGTCAATGAAGTCATTCTAGGGACATTTTTGCCTTATAATCCACCAAATCTCTTGGAGATAGATGAGGAGGAAAGCTTTAGTAAATTGATATATCGGAGTTATAAGGATTATTCCGAGGGGTATAACACTTCTGTCAATTGGGGGAATTGTTCCCACAACACTAAATTGAAATTCGTTGCTACTGAATTCATACCAGAACAAGAAACGCCTAATGTTGATTTTAAACCAAGTGAGATAAGTAATGGAAATGTTGTTGAATTAATTGACGAAAATGTACTCTCAATGCGTAGCCTATCAACATTGTCAGACCATTCAGATGCGTTAGTACTTGATAGCTTGGTTAAATTTATTGACGCATATAAGATATGGATTGATAAGAAGAGAATACAGCTCAACGAAGACCCAGAGACTTTAGATGGGAAAAATCTATTGATAAAACAATTGGATGGTTGTGAGCTCGATTATAAACGGCTATCACGAAATATAGAGCTTTTATCAGGTAACGGAAAGGCTATGGTTGCTTTTAGAACAATGAATACTGCAATGTTTATGCAGTTACATCACAGCATTTGTGTTAAAGCTCTCAAGGATAGTGGCGATTCTGCCTTTTTACCATCAGAAAATAATGAGAATTATTATAAAAATCTAGTCTTAAAAGATGAATATAAATGGCGATCGTTTCAATTGGCTTTCATCATATTAAATATCGATGCCTTTGTTCAGCCACTTGCAGATGATAAGACAGTTGAAGATGTTTTTGGATCGGGTTGGCCAGAGAGGAACGAGCTTGCCGATCTCGTATGGTTTCCAACCGGTGGCGGTAAAACCGAAGCTTATTTAGGTATTATTGCATTTACTATAGCATATAGGCGATTTGTAAGGGGTGACAGTATGGGAAAAGGCACTACTGTGATTATGCGTTATACCCTTCGTTTATTGACGCTCCAACAGTTCCAGAGAGCGACGATGTTAATTTGCGCGTTGGAGGCCATCCGTAAAGATTCATTTAATTTACCTTATAGATATACGCTTGGGGAATCTAGAATTACAATAGGCCTGTTTGTTGGTAAAGGGTCATTACCGAACACTTGGGATCAAATGAACGGAGAGCTTCAAAAGATTATTGGACAATTAAAAGACCAGAAAAAAGTTAGTACAAATATACCTCATACAGAGTGTCCTTGGTGTGGCGGTTCATTGTTCATAAATAGCAATTTGGACAATATCGAACCTAAAAATAATGATAGATATGGTATAAACGATACGTTAAAAATCATGTGTAACACCGAGGGTTGTACTTATCATTACAGGCGGCCAAATGAGAACAAATGCCTTCCATTACGCTTATTTGATGAAGATATTTATAAAAATCCACCAACATTATTATTTGGAACCGTCGATAAATTTGCCGCATTGGCTAATAAAGTTTCGACTCATGCAAGTGGCCGTAACCAAGACTCACGTAGACTGTTAGGAGAAGGGCATAATTACCATTGCTTACCGCCAGAGTTAATCATACAGGATGAACTTCATTTATTATTGGGCCCCTTAGGCTCCGCAGTCGGGCTTTTCGAAAAAGGTATTGATGAACTCTGTACATATAGTGAGAATGGAAAAAGAATTCGTCCAAAAATCATAACGTCAACAGCGACAACTCGCAATACCGACAAGCAAATATTTGCACTCTTCAATCGGAGATCCGAAATTTTTCCTAAACAAGGAATCTCTTGTGATGATTCATTCTTCGCGTATTACAAAAGGAACGATACCAATCCAAATATTTATAGTTCCAACCGAAAATATGTTGGCCTACTGCCGGTTGGTAAGACACAGGTCTGGATGCAATTGCGATTGGCATCAATTTGCTTAGCACATAGGCTTAAATTTCTTACTGAAAATTTCAGCAATGATGAAATTTTTGAAAAGTCGGAGAACTTTAGAGTATTTGAGAAAGCATTTGATTATTATCAAACCTTACTGTCTTATTTCAACAGTCTAAAAGAAGTTGGAAAAACGCAATCTCAGTTAAGCCATTATCTACCTGGAGATCTAAATCTTGTTATTAAGAACACCACTATTTGGTCCTTTCTCAACAAGTTTATTAGAAATGGTAATGATATAGATTATTCTGAATTGACAGGAAGACTATCTGGAGAAGAAGTCAAAACAAATTTATCAAAAATTGAAAGTAATTGGATACTATCAAAACAGATTTCGCCCCCTGAATTTGTAATTTCAACAAATATGATTTCCGTTGGTATAGATGTTTCGAGATTCAATACGATGATTATAAATTCTATGCCAAGGAATACTGCCGAGTACATTCAAGCTTCTAGTCGTGTTGCAAGAGATAGAGAGGGTATCGTTTTTACCGTACATCACCCATTTAGATCGAGGGATATTTCTCATTACCAAAGATTCAAAGAATTTCACGAGAAATTTTATAGCTATGTTGAACCGATTTCAATAACGCCATTTGCCACGAAAGCGCTTGAGCGTTATTTCGCAATGTTTCTTAGTGTCATAATAAGGCATAACAAAACTCCTTTTCTTTCTGATAATGAATCGGCTAGGACTGTCACTCTGCCTAACATCAATGAAATAAAAGAAAATGTGTTAAGATATATTGCTGAGATCAAGCAAGATGCCGATAAGCTTAATTTGTATCTTAAAAATCGGGCAACAGGGGTGTCGCTTAATATTGATGGAATAATCGGTGACGAAGAAGTTCAAGAGATTGAAATCAAATTAGATGACCTCTTGATCGACAGGTGGTTGGATAGGATTAATGGACAGGACCCAACGCTTGATTTGAATTTTCGAGACGAAATATCACATAAATCTTTATTTAGACCTAGAAATGCAGCCTCAATTGATAACAATTGGAATGTTAAGGAATCCCTTAGAGAGATAGCTCCATCAATAGTAATTAAAACAGTTCAACAATAGACAATGAAGTAATGGCAAAGGATAAATCAGCTAACATTAGAGCCAACGAATCTGTAAGTAAATTTAAATTACTTTCGGCATACGGTGGACCCGGATCTATAGTACACACATCCTACGGAAGTATTATTATTTCTTGTATAGAAGAATGGGGGTTTATTAGTCGTATAATAGAAATACGAAAACAAGCCTTAGAAATTCGTGAGGATGAAAATATCTATGTTCCTAAGCACGCAATGTTGGAGGATTTATATATATCAAATGATGAACGATTGCTTTTAGAACTTCAGAAGAGCAAAATGATTCCCAATCTTAAATACTTGGCACTTGTACCAAGTATTGAGGTCAATGACTTTTATAACACAATTAACCAAGGGAAATCGTATTTAGCAATAAACAGCGAATTTATGCCTAAGGGTTTTTATGATAGGAATGGTGGGTACAAACTATATAGTGATTGGTATAAAGCTTGGCCAAATGGTGAAGAAAGCTTCTTTCCTCCTAAATATTTATTAAAAGGAGAGTCGAAAACTGATGCTGTATCATATGAAATCCCAGTTCTTTTGAAACAGGATAATTTGGTCTTAATTTGTAGCAATGGACATTTAAGTGATTTTCCCTGGTCTAGGTTTTTAAGATGGAGAACTGAGAGCCCGCATGATCTAAGCCAAGCAGTAGAACTATTTAGTATCCAAAAATGCTGTAAGAAGCCTAATATACAAATAAAGGAAACATCGGCCAATGCGAGTGGATTTGATGGTAAATGGCTCAAATGCAATAATACCGGTTGTGAATCTTCTAGAGGGGTATCATTAAAAGGTATAATGAGCCTAAAAGTTATATGTCCTGGGCATAAGCCCTGGGAATCTGAAACAGGAAGTATGAAGTCCTATTTTGGCAAAAACGATGTGAGAAATAGTTTTCCGCCAACAGAGCCATGTGGGAGCAGGGAAATAAAAGTTGCATTGACTACCGGTAACAACTTATATTTTTCCCGGTCTATCTCAAGTATATTTATGCCAGGTGAACTTTTTTTAAGTGAAGTCATGCTAAAGAAACGTGCTCTTGAGGTTGAATTGGAAGTTGCGAAAGATAAAAATGATTTTGAACGTTGCATTGCTATAAACAGTGAGATAAAAAATCTAGAAATGGAAATTGACGGGACATTTAATGTTGATGACATTTCTGATGAAGATAGAGAGGTAATATTTCGCCATCAAGAGTTTAGAGCTTTGTCCGAAAAGAATGAAGAAGATATTAATATTACTCGTTCGGATTTATTAGTTAAGGATGTGTCAGGTAATTTAGATAATGATTTATCTAAATATTTTAAACGAATTTTAAGAGTAGACATATTGAAAGTAACGTCGGCTCAATTAGATTTTTCTAGAGTTGAACCTTTGGAATCTGGTTCCACTGTAGTTCAAAGTAAAAATATATTTAGGTCAAGACCAGAAGATGTTCTTGTGTATCCAGTGGTTGAAAATTATGGTGAAGGCATTTTTTTTAGTTTTGATCAATCGCAGATAGAAGATTTCATGTTAGATGACACCATGCGATATGTAAATCTATTTAGTCGACCGAGAACTGATTTTGCAAAGGGTGCTGTTAATGCTGCTCAAAATGGCAACTGGCAGCTTTATTTAGTTCATTCTTTTTGCCATCTATTGATGCGAGAATTAGAATTTAGATGTGGATATCCAACGGCTTCCCTTTCAGAGAGATTGTATGTCTCAAATGAAGAAAATTCAAAAATGTACGGATGTTTGATCTATACCGCAGAAGGCGCAGAAGGGAGTATGGGAGGCCTAATCGCTCAAACTAGGAAAAGTAATCTCAATGGGTTAATAAAAAGTGCTTTACTGAGGGCTACTATTTGTAACAGCGACCCTCTGTGCTGGCAATCCGATGGGCAGGGACTTTTTGAACTTAATCTCGCGTCTTGCTTTTCATGCGGATTGGTCAGTGAGACATCCTGTGAGCACAGAAACATATATTTAGATAGAAGGATTTTGATTGACGAGGATTTTGGTTATTTTAAAGATGTAATAAAATCATTAGTATGACTTTTATAAGGGATAATGAAAACTTCCTCAAATTCGGACTTGGAGTCAGCATGAAGGGTCTTGGCGATTTTGAAAAGAAAAGAGAATATTCAGTTCATTTTGAGAATGATGCCCGAAGAAGAGTTAAAACTGGTTACAGCAAAGCTTGCGATAACGTTGATACAAAAATTGAGTTTTATGCTGACGTATTGAAGGCATTAAGTAACTATGATCTCGAATATATCTTATTGGGTATATATTTTGATGAACATTCTGATCAACTTATAGCGCACCTTTCAGAAACAATTAAACCGTTGTTAAATAAAGATATATTGAGATTTGGCTCACTTCACTCATTATTTACAGAAACGGTGTCGCCCCATAATGGAAGTGTAATTAAAGGCTTCCTGAAAGATTTCTTCATAAAAAAGATCGAATTAGATCCTGGTGAATGGGAAGCTGATGGATTAAATAATAATCCGGTTATAAATAAATTAAATAATTATATCATTTCTTATATAACCAACAAAAGTAGCGGATATCAGGAAATTCAAGAGGTCCTTTTGAACTTTTCAAAACTATGGGACATCTATTATGGAAAGCCTTTCAATAATGTTAAAGCCATTATTCTTATTCATAAACTTTCCGAACAATATAATCGAATTGATCCAACAGACCTCACAATTAATCTTGGGAAAGTGATTTTAGACATGAATGATTTATTAAGCGAGATTATTCCTGCGGTGATTCAATCGCCTCTTTCAGATATTGCAAATCAAGGGTTTTATAAATCACATTATAAGGAAGATTTGTCGGATAGTGTTCGTAATTATCTTTCTAAAAATATTCAATTCCAAAAAAGACTTGAAGACGATAGTATCTTTTTTATTGACCTTTGTAATTTCAGTTGGTTAAGGCTGATTAATGAATATTGGGATTCGAATGGAAATGTCGCAATAGTCTATGAAAATGAAATTTTGAACCGTAAGAACACTTCTATGATTCCTTCTGCAATTGAGATATTAGAATTTGTTGATTTCCTTTCCCATCACCCTTTCACTAGTGTTGATAAACGTGAATTTATTCAAAAGATAATATTTGAAAACTACATTTATTATGCGAATTAGTTTTTTTTTGAGGCCAAATCTTGAAATAGGAAAGTTGCATTTTTAGCTATTAAATTATAATACTAGGAAGTTCAATTAAGGATACACATCCATTTATTTTAAGTATGAATGAAATGTTAAGATTAATATGATCCAAAGAAATAAGTTTAGCGATGCTAGATTAGACGCAATGTGTGTGTATTGTGGAGATTTTCCGAATACAAGAGATCATGTTCCTTCCAAAGTATTGTTGGATGAACCCTTTCCGGAAAACATACATAATGTGCCATGTTGCTATGCATGTAACCAAGGATTATCCACAGATGAGGAGTATTTTGCTTGTATAATCGAATGTTTAATTCATGGTTCTGTCGAAATAGAAAAACTTAGTCGACCAAAAATAAAACGGATTTTATCCAAGAAACATCATCTTCACAAAAAGATAATTGACGCCATCAGAATGAACAAGGAAAAAGTCGAGTTTGAAATAGATTACCGAGCATTCAATAATGTTCTTCTAAAACTGTCAAAAGGACACGCTGCATTTGAGACAAGTGAACCCCAGTTAAGAAACCCTAGTACTTTAATGTTTAAAGATATCTATTCAATGACAATTCCTGAAAGAGAGATATTCTTCGCATGTCCAGAACTTGAAAAATATCCAGAAATCGGTAGTAGACTCTTCCAGCAAGCTGTATTGAGTGAGGGAAATATCCCATATTCAATTTGGATTACTGTACAAGAGAATTCTTATTCTTACATGGTTAATAGTAGCATGTCACAACTTACAGTAAGATTGTTTATATTCAGTTTTCTTGCGGTAGAGGCTATTTGGGATAACTGATTGTAAAAGTCAGGGTGACGATGAAAGAGATAATAACACATTAATAGAAATTTATGTATTCTTGGGACGAAATAAACGAAAGGCAGGCGAAAATATCAATAGAAAGTCATGGCGAATCAGTTTTTACTGACGTTAACGAAACTATACTAGAGGGTGACAACCAGGCCAGATGGTTTTGGGAACTGTTACAAAACGCAAAAGATGCCATTGACGATGACCAAACCGTCAACATCCAGCTGACCATTACAGATAATGAGGTGGTTTTTAAGCATGATGGGAATACTTTTGAACTGGAAGAGATTTTGAAGCTAATTACGCAAGGCTCAAGTAAAAAAGGCAAGGAAGGAAAAACAGGGCGATTTGGTACAGGTTTTATCTCAACTTATATTCTGTCGAAGCAGGTACAAATTAGGGGAAAGCTCGATGACAGCACATCATTCAATTTTTTATTAGACAGAGATGCGGGTACAGCACCGGATTTTCTAATAAAACAGCAGGAATCAACAAAAAGCTTTTATGCTTCTTTTGGAAGTGATAATACGGGCGATTTAGCGTCTTTCACTACTAGTTTTACTTATGTGCTAAGTGAATCTGGAAAAACAGCATCTATATCAGGACTAGAGGAGATTGCTGAATATTTACCTTATGTATTAGCATTCAACCCTAAATTCAAAACCATAGAAGTAAACGTTAAAGGGCTGGAAATGTCCTATCAAAAAGAAGAACCTGTATTGTATAGCGAATTTTCTCTCCCAATGGAGGAAATTGTCATTCAATCTATGATTGGGCTCAAACCTGGCAAACAATCGGTCATTAAAGTAAAGGGCGAAGACTGGGAATCAGGATTTAAAATAGAGCATAATGACAACAGCCGCGCATTTATGCCGATGAATGAGCACAATCCTAATTTATTTGCCTCTTTCCCTCTTTTGGGTACAGAAGTATTGGGATTGCCATTCGCCATACATTCTACGAAATTTGGGATAAAGCATGAACGAAATGGTGTGTTTTTAGGTACAGGAAATAGTGAGATTATCCTACAAAATAAAAAAAATGTAGAAGAAGCAATCAATGCCCTCCCGTTGGTATTGGCTTGGTCATTAACTTATTTTGTAGAACATCGGTTTAATGTTATTACTTTTTATAGTCGGATAGCGCCAAAGTGGTTAGATGAAGAATGGCTTAACGGTCTTAAGCTGAAAACGATCTCTATAATTGTTGATATTCCATTGGTAACTACACATTTAAGTGAATGTAAGCCAATTTCTATAGCTGAGCTCATTATCCCTGGTGAAGATGAGTTAACTATCCGAGAGGAAATGTTTAGCCTTTTAAAGGATTTTGCTCCAGCAAGCTTACCTGTTAAAGATGAGGCGGAGCAGTGGTATAAGTTTGCGGTAAATGCAGAAGCTTTTTTGGATGAAAATCAGTTAGTCCAGAAAAAACGGTTTTTAGTAGCAGATTTGTGCGAGTTGGTACAAGGGGAAGCTACATTATCCTCTTTACAGGAAACACTTGGCGTCAGAGCAGCTATCTCTTGGTTAAATACCTTTTATATATTATTAGCAGGATTAGACCTCAGTTTGTTCCATAAGTTTAGCCTTGTACCAGTACAAAACAAGGAACTGGTTAAAGTAGGTTCTGCTATTAAAACAGATGAGATTAAAGATGACATCCTGTATGCAGTCTCAATCTTGTTGGGCACTGATTTGTTTCCAATACTGGTCGAGCATGGGATTGAACTTCCAGCTGGTCTTTGCAGCTCATATCAGAAAGAAGATCTGATCAATAAGCTAATAGCGGAAAATGCAAACCAGCCAGTTGCTGCATTTGTCAAGCCTGAATTGATTAAAGCAAATGCACTTATGCTTAAATGGTTGATCATGAATAAACGCAATGGTTTGATCAATGCTTATCAAGTCATTACGGCTGGTGAAGACCAAAGCAAGAATATCATTTTCTTCAAGCATTCCCTTGGGACTTTCATAGACAAGAAACAGAAATTACTGGCGCCGAAATCTATCTGGCGTACTTCTTTCAGCTTGTTTGAAAAGCTGGTCAGGGATAGGGATTGTCTACATCAAACCTATGCCGAGGTTCTCAGTGAAGAAGAACTGAGGGATTTAACTGCTAACGATTTCATACATCTTTCGCCGTTGATTAAAGGTATGATGCCCGTAACTAAAACAGTAGTAATGCAGTTGCTGAAAGACCCAGAAAAAGAAAGCCTATTATTTAATGAAGATGGCTCATGCAAAATAGAGGAAGTAGCCTACAGTGATTTTGCATTTTTTACTCGTACAGAAAACCACATCTTGGCCAATAATTCGACAGCTCAATCAAGCATTGAGATTTTGCAATTTGCCTTGCAAGAGGGGGTAATGGTTGATGAGGATTATAATCAATTTTCGACTGTTACTCTTGGAACTGGGCAGCAAATAGAACTTAGAAAAGCATTATGGGTAGGTCGTCTGAAAAATAATCAATGGGTTAATGTCAAAAATACATCCAGCGAAACCAGTCAAAACTATTCGGGCGAAAAGCCATCATCGCAAAATCTATCTGGCTTGATCAACTCAGCGCCGTACCTTAAAACGTTGGTCAGAAATGAAAAACAGACGGAATTGCTGAACCTGCTTGGAGTAAGTGTTTCGGATTTGCTAAAAAACACCCTCAGTAGCGAGGCAGAAAAAGTCGCTTGGGAAAGAGCCTTTACAGCTTTACTGAGTGCTAATCTAGACCCGATTTTAGCCGAGGAGATGCTAAAGGATAAAAATCTTCAAAATGAATATCGAAAACGTCAACAAAATACTGAGCTTATTAATCGGAATCAAAAAATAGGTGGTCTCTTGGAAGCTGAATTTAAGAAACTGTTTCTACGTCCAGAATTCAGTCACCTTAATATCGAAAGAAAGCCGTTTGGCAGTGATTTTATTATATCTCCTGAAAGCTCGGATTTGGTTGATGAAAATGGGAATGAAATAATCTTCCGTGTTGGTTCATGGTATTTGGAACTTAAAGCAACTGGACGGAACTATGCCGCAATGACAAAATTACAAGCAAAGCGGGCCGTTGACAATCCTGACTGTTATGCATTAGTTGTTTTGCCACTTAATAATTACGAAATTAATGGGGAAAATATATTGCTACATGTAAAATTTGTTAAAAACATTGGTAAAATTCTAAAACAAAAATATGATGAAGTAGATACTTTAAAAATACAACAAGAGTTAGTTGTTATTCCAACGGATGACGTAGAAGTAGCAATTGAAGAAGAAGATATTCGCTATCACGTGAGGGAATCAGTTTGGATAATGGGGGATAAAATGGACGATTTTATTAAAAGTATCAACAAAACGAAGGTGTTTTAGAAAGTTACAAATTGAATAATCATACTAATAATTTATTGTAAAAAATTAAAATTTAGGGAATAAGTTACGAAAAAAAACGGCTAAATTCGTTAATAATTAAAAACCGTTACAAATATTTAACGGGATTTCTTTGATAGCTTGTAACCGATTGGTTAAGATATAGTTAGAATTGGATAGTCTCCGTCTGTTAATCAGAGGGTCGCTGGTTCGAGCCCAGCAGAGGGAGCTAATATCAAGAACAAGCCTTACCATGTCCGGTAGGGCTTTCTTGTTTTACGGTATTTTTGGTACATTGTTTTATGTTCTATCTATACATTCTTTATTCTATAAGTTCTGATAAATATTATGTTGGCTACACAAATAATGTCGAAAGGCGTTTGCACGAGCATAACAATAGCGAGAGAACTACATATACTTCTAAGCATAGGCCTTGGATCTTAAAGAAATTTATAGCAATCAGTGCTGATAGAGGCTTCTCCATGAAAATTGAAAAAGCGATCAAGAAATCGAAAAGTAGAGTTTTAATTGAAAAAATAATTTCTGAAATCTTTTCGGTGGAAGAATTAGCCGAGTTGGTTAGAGTCCCGATGCATCGGGATTAATCAGAGGGTCGCTGGTTCGAGCCCAGCAGAGGGAGCTAATGTCAAGAACAAGCCTTACCATGTCCGGTAGGGCTTTCTTGTTTTACGGTATTTTTGGTACATTGTTTTCTGATTTTGCCATTTTCTTTTTGTTTTTAAAAGTGATCAAGATTAAAATTCACACTTTTTATTTACCGGTAATTTTGCTTGGGTAAAGTTGGGGATGAAAAAAATAAGGTATGTCGGTTTTGGCGGATTATGCGCATTTGTACCTATTGTGACTTGTTTGTCTGTTTTTGTCGCAATTGTCGTTTTGGGTATGCTGTTTGTACGTCGGTCTACCGTCGGTCCTACGTTCGTCCTACGTCGGTAGTTTGAAGCTTGAAACTTTGGTGTATTTAAGCTGCCAAAGTCTATGTTTTTTGTTTAAAATCGATGTTTTTTGGCTTGTTGTAGGTGTTCAAAGAAATCCTTGCTAAGCCTTCTGTTGTAAAAGACCTTGAGCGGGATACTTTGAACCGTGGTTTTAGGTTGTACTAGATAAAACACCCTAGACTGGTACCTTCCGACCAAATTAGGATTGATCCCAAATGCCGTTAATAGTCACGGTGTTAAATTGATTTTCAAAATGGCGGAAAAAGGAATAAAAATGGCTTTTTAGTTAAAATGACATTGGACATTCGGTTGCTATTCCAATCATTCTTTAAAAGACAATTCATCAAACAGATTTTTATTTGTTCCAAAAAATACTAGTTTTGCTTCACGTCCTTCTAACCAAACAAAATAATAATTGTCTTCGGTGACTATAGAATCTCATTATTTATAAATAGGATCCTTGCTTCATAATGGAAAATAGAGATATTATTCTTGGTCTTAAAGCTGGCGATAACGATGCGTATAAAATTCTATATGATGAACATTATAGTGCATTGTGCTTGTATGCGTATAAAATTACAGGAAACTCCTATACTGCCCGTTCCGTAGTTAATGATGTGATTTTTTCGATTTGGAAAAATCGTTCTGAATTGCAAATTCAAAATCTAAGAAGTTATTTATTAACGGCCGTACGAAACCGTTGTTTCAATAGTTTGATGCAAGAGAAAAGAAGGGGTAATATCCATTCAGAATTTCCAGAAAACGATTATTTTCAGCAGGAGGAGATGCCTTATGATAAAGAATCTACGCCTATGGATTATTTATTGGCCAAAGAATTAGACTCCAAAATTTTACGCAGTATTAATAAGATGCCTCAACAAACTCGAGAGATATTCTTGTTAAGCCGATACGCTGATTTGAAGTATCATGAGATAGCGGATAAATTAGCTATTTCAGTAGATGTCGTCAAATATCACATCAAGCAAGCACTTTTTAAGTTACGAGAAGATCTTCAAGATTATTTCTTCAAAAAAAAATAACATTAAGTTTACCCTAAGTTCTTTTTGAATTGTCTTTTAATTGTAATGCCTAGAAAGGGATGACAAAATTAAATGGAAGATAAGTCAAAAGAATATTGGTTAGGGTTAATTTATGAAGCTCTTACTGGAAATATAACAAAAGATGATGCTGATCAGTTAGCCGCATGGTCTATGCAATCGGTTGAACACAAAGTTTTTTATGAGGAAGCTGTTGCTTTTTTTGAGATGATGGAATTTGGTCAAAAGTTGAATGAGCATGAAATAGAAGCTGCTTATAAAGAATTCTTGAATAAGACGGAAGTAAAAGTTGTGCCTTTGTATAGGCGTATACTTCCTCATATTTCTGTTGCAGCTGGTCTTTTGCTTGCATTTTTTATCGGTTTATATATTGCTGAACTTAGAACTAATACGGTTGTTGAAACCGTTTTTGCTGTTGATAAAGGTTCAAAATCAAGAACTATTTTACCTGATGGGACGGAGGTATGGCTTAATTCAGCAACTAAGCTAAAAGTTAGTCGAGACTTCGGTAGAAAAGATAGGAAGGTTAAATTAGAAGGAGAAGCTTTTTTTGATGTAGCTCATGATAAAGAGAAGTCTTTTATTGTCGAAACAGCTTCTCTAGATGTAAAAGTACATGGTACATCTTTTAACGTGTCTTGTTATCCTAAAGAAGAGACACGAGTAGCATTGTTTAAAGGTTCTGTAGAGTTGCTTTCTGGTAATGGAAAGTCGATTATGATGAAGCCTAATGATATCATTGCTTACAGAGCCGAAACGGGCAAGTTTAATTTGATCAATGAAAATTTAGATCATGAATACGCTTGGAGAGATTCGAAATTTATATTCAGAAATGAAAGATTTGAGCAGATCACTACTAAGCTTGAGCGAGTATTCGACGTAGAAATATCGGTAATGAATAAAGATGTGATGAATAAGAAATTCACAGGAGATTTTGTTCAAAATGAACCTCTTTCAGAAATTCTTGGGATTATGTCTAAAGTAGGAGAATTCTCTTTTAAGATAAAAGGGCGTCAAATAGTAATTTATTAAGTATACAAAAGTTCAGTTTTTAAAACACAAGATGATTCTAACCAATATATTATAAACCATTAAAAACCTGATTATGAACGTATAGAGAAGAAATACACAACTAAACAAAAAAGAATCGGAGGATATTCGCAGTATCCCCGATTCTAAAACAGAATAAACTTAATTCGTTTAAACTTCAATTATTTCGCATAATGTACAAAAAAATACACTGTGATAGATATTTATTGCTAAAAAATTGTCATCGCAGTATTGTAAAGACAATGAAAGTAACCATACTTTTGATGTTTGCCCAAGTTTTTGCGGCTGTAGCATCAGTATATTCACAAGATGCCCGTGTGTCTCTGAATATCAATAACCAGCCCCTTTCAATAATGATATCAACGATCAAAGAACAGACTTCCTATTCTTTTTTCTTTGATGCTGAAGAGGTTGATGTGACTAGAAAAATCAGTATCTCTGGACGAGATATCAGAGTTAAGGAGGCACTAGAAAAGGTATTAAAACCTGTAGGCCTTGAAACCCGAATGAGTGGTAATCATATCTTGATTATTAAAAAAGAAGCTCCCGCTCAGCAAAAGGAAGTAAAAGGAATTGTTAAGGATAATACAGGACAGCCTATAGTAGGTGCATCTGTATCTGTAAAAGGTACCAAGGCAGTTGTCTTAACAGATGCCAATGGAAATTTTCGTTTAATTGCCCCCTCTGCTAATTCCGTTCTAGTTATCTCGTTTATAGGGATGCAGACTTTGGAGTTGCCTGTAGGAAATGAAACTGTTTTTAACATTACGCTTCAAGATTCCGAAATTAAAATGCAGGAAGTTGTTGTTACAGCTTTAGGTATTAAGAAAGAGGCAAGATCACTTTCTTACAACGTGCAACAGATTAGTGGAAGTGAAGTAAATAGGGTTTCTGATGCCAATTTCGTTAACAACCTGAATGGTAAAGTTGCCGGGGTTACCATTAACAGTTCTTCATCTGGTGTTGGTGGTTCATCCCGTGTGGTGATGAGGGGGGTGAAATCTATTTCTGGTAATAATAATGCGCTATACGTGATAGATGGTGTACCCATGCCTAATTTATCGACTGCGCAACCTGAAGGAGTGTTTGCTGGAGCGGGACAGACTGGCGATGGTATTTCTAATATCAACCCGGACGATATCGAAAGTATTTCGGTGTTGAGCGGTCCTTCTGCTGCTGCGCTATATGGTAGTTCAGCTGCTAATGGGGTTGTTTTGGTTACCACCAAAAAGGGAATGCAGGGAAAAACGTCTCTTAATGTTTCAAACAGTACTATCTTTTCTTCTCCTTTGATCTTACCTGAATTTCAGAACACTTACGGACAAACCGAACAGGGAAGTTATTACAGTTGGGGGGATAAACTAGTTACCCCTTCAAGCTATAATCCATCAGATTTTTTTCAGACTGGATCGAATGTTGCTAATTCAGCCAGTTTGTCTACTGGAAATGCTCAAAATCAGACTTATGTTTCTGCAGGTACAGTAAATGCCCAAGGAATTATTCATAATAACGATTATACACGATTAAATTTCTCTATTCGTAATACTTCAAAATTTCTTGCCGATAAGATGACCATGGATCTTGGCTTTATGACCAGCAATGTGAAAGAACAGAACATGATTTCACAGGGTCAGTATTTCAATCCATTAGTTGCGATCTATCTTTTCCCTCCAGGGGATGATTTTTCAAAAGTAAAAAGCTTTGAACGTTATAACGCTTCGAGAAACTTTCAGACACAATTTTGGCCTTATGGTGACCAAGGTTTATCGATGCAAAACCCATACTGGGTTACCGAGCGTAATTTATTTATGAATGATAAAGGCCGTTATATGGCTAATGGATCTCTTAAATATGAGTTTGCCGATTGGATCAATTTAAGTGCTCGTGCGAAGTTAGATAAGAGTAATGATCGCTATGAAAAAAAATACAATGCTTCAACTAATACCTTGTTTGCATCTGAAACTGGGTATTATTCATTGAACGGAACGAGTACTCGTCAAGTATACGGAGAGGCGTTATTAAATATTAATAAATATTTTAACAATAACATGTTTGGTTTAACCGCCAATATTGGTACTAGTATAGAAGATATACGATATGATCAAGATATGTACGGAGGAAGGTTACACGGTGTACCCAACCTATTTACATATGCTAACGTGAATACAACTACATCAGAGTCTTCCCAATCAGGATATCGTAGACAAAAGCAGGCTGTATTTGCTAGTTCGCAATTAGGTTATAAAAGTATGGCCTACTTGGACGTAACTGCTCGTAATGATTGGGCATCTACATTGGCTGGCTCGGATGTTAAATCATTTTTCTATCCAACCGTAGGTCTTTCAGGAATTATGACGGATATTTTTCCGATTAAAAGCAATACCTTGTCTTACTTGAAGTTAAGAGTTTCTTATTCTGAAGTTGGAAATGAGCCTAATACATTCTTAACGATACCAACTTACCAGATGTCTGGCGGTTTTCCGGTTACCAGAACCAGAATGCCTAATGCAGATTTGGTGCCAGAGCGAACAAAATCATGGGAGGCAGGAGCTAACTTGATGTTCTTTAAAAGTAAGTTGAAGTTAGATGCTACTGTTTATAAGTCAAGTACTTATAATCAGTTTTTTGAGCCTACTTTATCGTCCTCATCAGGTTTTACAAGTGTGATAGTTAATGCTGGACAGGTAGATAATAAAGGTATTGAGATTTCCGCTCGTTACAGTGAAAAGTTTGGTAAATTAAGCTGGACTACTGGTGTAACCTACTCGCTTAATAGAAACAAAATTGTAGCATTATTACCAAGTTGGGTAAATCCAATTACTCAGGAGGTAATTTCTTTATCTGAAATTGATATGGGTGGAACAGGAAGTTACAAAATGGTATTGAAAGAAGGTGGTTCAATGGGTGATATCTATGTAAACACCTTAAGAACCGATGAGCATGGCGCTATTTATGTACATCCATCAGACCAAGTTGTGGTAGCCGATGCAAATACTTTTGTTCGTGCCGGAAATAGTAATCCTAAGTACAATTTAGGTTGGAACAACAGTTTCGATTGGAATGGTATCTCTCTAGGCTTTTTGTTTACTGGTCGTGTAGGTGGCATTGTAGTTTCAAATACTCAGGCAGTATTAGATGCTTTTGGTGTTTCAAAAACTTCTGCTGACGCTAGAGAACAAGGAGGTGCGTTAGTGAATGGATATAGAATTCCTGCTAAAGATTACTACCAAACTGTAGGTGGAGGAGCTTCTGGTATCGGGTCTATGTACACCTATAGCGCTACCAACATACGTTTGGCAGAGCTTTCGTTAGGATACAATATTCCAGTAGAAAAATGGACCAAAACGATAAAAGGTTTGAATGTGTCTATGGTAGGAAGAAACCTATTCTTCCTCTATAATAAAGCGCCTTTTGATCCTGAATTGACAGCGAACACAGGTACTTATTATCAAGGGGTAGATTATTTCATGCTGCCAAGCCTTCGTAATCTAGGTTTTTCTTTAAAGGTTCAGTTTTAATCATATTAATAAAAGAAATTATGACAATAAATAGCATATTCTCAGTTAAGAGAAGATTATTTCTTTCATTCATTTCACTGGTTGTACTTAATTCGGCTTGTACCAAGTCGTTTGAAGAATTTAATACCAATCAGCATGAGGTTACAGAAGAGATGATGACCCATGATGATCTTAAAACAGGTTCTTTCTTTACACAGATGCAAAAGAATGTGGTTTTGTTTAAAGATGGTGCAGGCGAGAATAGTAATCAAACAGGTGATTATCAAATTGCACAGGGTCTTACCAGTGATTTGTATTCGGGATATATCGCTCCAACAGGAACTTGGTCGGGAGGCGTACACAATGGTTCTTATTATTTTATAACGAATTGGATAGAAAAGACCTTTACTTCTGGATTTTCGGGTGTGATGCCCGCTTGGCAGGAAATTGTTAAAATAGCGCAGGAACAACAACGACCGCAGGTAGCTGCCTTGGCAACTGTAGTAAAGGTAGAAGCGATGCACCGCGTTGCCGATGCTTACGGACCTATCCCTTACGTAAAATACGGTAGCGGTACGCTTAAAAACGATTACGACGGACTGGAAGATGTATATAACAAGTTTTTTGCCGAACTGGACGAATCTATTAATGTACTCACTAGTTATGTACAGAGTAATCCTGGTGCTACTATTCTGCCAAAATACGATTTGATTTATGGTGGTGACGCAACCAGATGGTTGAAGTTTGCCAATTCACTTCGTTTGCGTCTGGCTATGCGTGTTGTTTATGCTAATCCTAGTTTGGCAAAAATGGAAGCTGAAAAATCGATTAATCATCCTACAGGGCTTATCACTTCGGTTAATGATAGAGCCTCTTTAAAACACTCTGCTAATTTGGTTTATTATCACCCCTTATTTGAAATTGCAAATATTTTTAATAACGGGGATGCTCGTATGGGGGCATCAATGGATGCCTATATGAATGGTTATAACGATCCTCGTTTAGCGGCTTATTTTACTAAAGCTACAGGTGACGGAGGTTATCATGGCGTGCGCTTAGGTATTACCACTTCTGTTTGGGCTAAATATGTAGATCCGACTAGGATTTCGACGTTAAATATGAATCAGAGTTCTACCGAAATCGTTTGGATGACTGCAGCTGAATCTTATTTTCTAAGAGCTGAGGGAGCACTTCGAGGATGGGCAATGGGAGGTACCGCTCAAGAACTGTACGAAAAAGGAATTAGTACGTCGTTTGAAGAAAATGGTGTTGTTGGAGCAGCCACTTATGCTGCTAATGCTACCAATGTTCCAAAAGCTTTTACAGATAATGCAGATGGATCTAGTTTTAATGCGGCTGCACCAAGTACAATTACGGTAGCATGGAATGCTGCGGCTTCTACTGAGCTTAACCTAGAGCGTATCATCACTCAGAAATGGATCGCGATGTATCCTGACGGACCTGAGGGATGGGCTGAGTTTAGACGTACAGGATACCCTAAATTGTTTCCTGTTGTTACCAATAGCAGTAATGGAACCATCAATACGGCTACACAGGTTCGCCGTATTCCTTTTCCTCAATCAGAATACAATAACAATCGTGCGGGAGTTCAGGTTGGTATTTCGAAACTTGGCGGTCAAGATAACGGGGGTGTAAAACTATGGTGGGACAAAAAATGATCCAATATTCAACAATAAATTTGAGTAAGATGAAAAAAAATAAAATTCAAATATTTGGCATGTTGCTGTCTGCTTTGTTTGCTTCGTTGTTATTTACGGGTTGTGATACAGAAGTAGAGGCTTTGACAGTTCAAAAGCTAAAAACTTACGACGAACAGTATTATAAAAACTTACGTGAGTATAAGAAAAGTAAGCACGAAATCAGTTATGCTTACTACGAAGCATGGTCTCCGGTAGAAGGTGTGTCTGGTACTAAGTATCCAGCATCTTGGGGAGAGCGTATACTTGGGTTACCTGATAGTCTTGATATCGTAAATCTTTGGATGGGCATACCAACAAAGGATACTCATCCGCTAGCGTATGAAGATATGAAGATATCCCAAGAAAAATTGGGGACGCGTTTTGTAATGCATGCTGATGCTTCCCACTACAGACATAAGTTTACCGTAGATGGCGTAAATTATGACATGGGTGGTGACGGTAACAACATTAGTGATGCTACTATGGCTGCCTATGCAAAATGGATTATCAACCAAGTGTTGGAACCAGGTCTTGATGGGGTTGATGTAGATTGGGAAGGTTGGAATGGCCCTAATCTGGTAAGATTGATCAACGAACTTAGCAAAGAGTTTGGTCCTAAAGGAAAAGATCCAAGTAAATTATTGATCGTTGACTTTTTTAACAGTAATCCACCAACATCTATTATACCTTATTGTGATTATTTTGTTAGTCAATCTTATTCTAATCAGACTGGAGGAATATATCACCCAGCGGGTTTCCCTTATGAAACGATGATCTATTGTGAAACATTTGGTGTTTTTTACGCCACGGGAGGAAAGCTACTTGATTATGCAAGATGGCAACCTACAACTGGTCGTAAAGGAGGAGTGGGGGTTTTCTTCTTGGGAAGAAACTATTATTCTTCATCAGGTATACCTTATAATGAATTTAGGAAGTCTATTCAGATCATGAACCCGGCGGTGCATTAATGCAAACAGTTGCAATTCTAAAATAGATAAACAATTATATTGAATAGATATGAAAAAGAAATTTAACTTAAAATCGAGCCTATATGTTGTGTTTTGCTTGTTGTTATTCACAGCGGGGTGTAAGGATTTCGACTATAATAAAAATGTTATACTCGTAACTGGTACAGATAGTAATCCTGTAACAAGGTTTGTGGTAGAGAATACACCATCATCTTATACTGTAACCGCTTCTACTACAGAAAAAGTTACAGAGAATGTTACCGTGAATTTTGCAATTGATAATTCGTTGATAGAAGAATACAACCGCAAGCACAGCACCAGTTATTATCCAATTCCAGCGTCGGCGATACAGGTAGATGGATCACAGGGCGTAATCAAGGCGGGTAGTGCTGCCTCAACTGGTATTACTGTTAAAGTGGTATCTACTGCAGATTTTGTAGATGGGCGTACTTATGTTATTCCTGTTACCATAAAAAGTATAGAAGGAGCTAATATTGAGATTTTAGAACCATCTAAGACTATATTTTTAAGAGTGTCAAGGGTAATCAATTTCAATTCGTTAAACATGAATAACACTAACTTGTATAGTAATTTCATATTTGAGGATAACAAAGCCGTTAATTTGACCAATTATACTTATGAAATTAAGTGTTATATCAATGCTTGGCATAGTACTCCTGAACAGATTAGTCGTTTGTGCAGCTTTACGGCCAAGGACGAGTCTGCATCGAATATGCTTAGGTTCGGAGAAAATGGTCAGGACATTAGCTCTTTACAGTGGGTTAACCCGGGAGGAAGTGTAGTTTCTGCTAAACGTTTCAATCTGGGTCAGTGGTATACGATCTCTTTAACCTTTGATGGTAAGAAATATGTGATGTATGTTGACGGGGTAAAAGATGTTGAAATGATAGGTTCTAAAGGTTCTACATTTCAGCGTTTTGAACTGGGAATGTCGTGGGAAAACTATCCTGCAAGACAGTACTTTAACGGTCGAGTTGCAGAGGCCCGTGTTTGGAATAGAGCTTTGACAGCTAATGAATTACAACTAGGTGTATGTGGTGTAGATCCTAAGTCTGCAGGATTGGTTGCTTATTGGAAATTCAATGAAGGTACTGGATCTATCTTTAAAGATGCTACAGGAAATGGCTATGATATGGACTGGTCTAAAACCGTTAGGGATAATACAGGAAATGGTACCCTGAACTCATTTAATAAGAGTTCTTACGTAAGTTGGCAGTTTGATAACGTCAATAAATGCAGTCAATAAGTTGATAACCTTAAAATTAGTATGATGAACAAACATATTTCATTAAACATCAGGTTTATAATAGTCTCATTTCTAGCTGTTATAGTATCTGTATTTCAATCATGTAGCGACAAGGAAACTTTTGACGTTACCGGTGATACTGAAACCAGGATATTTATTAATTCTGAGGGACGCAATTCACTAGTAAATCTTAAAAACAGTTTTACGTATACTATCCAACACACTACGGAAGGTTCTACTAGTGACGTAGCCATTCAGGCTAAGTTCCCAGTACTTTCTACCAAACCGGTTAGTAGTTCTGTTACTGTGAATGCGGAAGTCGATAATTCTTTAGTAACAGCGTATAATGCGGCTAACAATGTTTCGTATGAAAGATTGCCCAACGGAGCTGTTACGCTTACCAAAATGTCGGCTACGATAGATCAGGGTAGTAGCGTTTCTTCAGATCAGATTTTAGTTTCTATAGATCAGGCTAAGTTTGCGCAGTTAACTGCTGCGGCTTATCTGATTCCTATCAAATTGTCATCTATATCAAATAACTCGGCAAAAATTAGCACGAATTATCAGACAGCGTATATTGTTATCAATACCAAAGAGGTAATTGTTAAGCCAAGTGTGCCTGCAACTGGAATGTTTGGAGCTCTTGTTACCAATTATTCAACATGGGGAATTACAGCTAGTGGCACGCCTACTACTGGAACGCTTGTAACGCAAATGTTTGATGGTAATGTTTCAACCCGTTGGGGATTTGCAACACATCCTTTAACAATTACTGCAGATATGATGGAAACCAAGACTATTGGAGGGTTTAGGTTGTTTGCATACAGGGCTGTAACAAATGGTATTACGTTTAGTAATGTTGTTGTTTCTGTAAGTGATGATGGTATAAACTATAAAGAGTTGGGTACAGCAACAAACGCTACAATGGTAAATGCTTCTGGTTATCAATATATCGGTCTCTACAAAACTGTTCAGGCCAGATATTTCCGTTTGGCAGTGACTTGGTCGTCTACGAGCCAGCGAGGAATTTCTGAACTGGGTGTTTATGTGCAATAGTTAATTGAAACATATAAGAATGTAGTTATACAATTCTTTCTGAGAGGCTGTCTCAAAAGCCACGACACCCTATTTAGGAGACCCTGAATTTAATTCAGCGTGGCCATTTATAATTTTGAGACAGCTTCTTTTTTCTTTTGCAACATATTTGGACATGATGAGGAGATACGTTTCCATATTTCTGTTGTTGATTGTTTATGCTAATCATCTTAAGGCATACTCTTCAGTATCTAAATTAGTTTTTGAAGAGCTTGTATTTGATTTCGATAGTATTTGTTGTCGATGGCAGCTAACTGGATTTGTCGATCAGCGTTCAAATTATAGTTAACGGAAGAAAAACAGTACAGTCAATCTAGGTAAAGGTAATGGCACCTTTATCATTTAATAGCGCAACTGATTTTAGTTGTATTAGTAAATCAATCGTAATCGTATCTCACATCACCTTAATGGGTTTGGGATGTTATTGAAGTATAAATAACCAAAAAATAACCAATGAACAGGAAGGTAATTCTTAAATTTATTCTTATCTCTATATTTCTGAACAGTTTTTTTATCATTGGTTACGCCCAAAAAAAACACACGTTCGAAATAAAAGATGGACATTTTTTCTACGATAGAAAGCCTGTTCAGCTTATTTCGGGAGAAATGCATTATCCGCGTATTCCTCACCAATACTGGCGTCACAGATTTAAGATGTTGAAAGCAATGGGATTAAATACTGTTGCGACCTATGTATTCTGGAACGCACATGAAACTGAAAGTGGCCAATGGGATTTTTCAGAAGATAAAAATCTACGTCGTTATATTGAAATTGCTGGCGAAGAGGGGTTACATGTTATCCTGCGCCCAGGACCTTATGCTTGTGCAGAATGGGAATTTGGTGGGTATCCGTGGTGGTTGCAAAAAGTAGAAAAATTAGAATTGCGTAGCGATAATGCTGCATTTTTAGCTCATACAAAGAATTATATCAAGCGTTTATATCAGGAAATTGGCGATTTGCAAGTTACAAAAGGTGGACCGATTGTAATGGTGCAGGTGGAGAACGAATTTGGTTCTTATGCGTCTCAGCGAAAAGATATTCCGTTAGAGCAACATCGAAAATATAACCAAAAAATAAAAGATCAATTGGTTGAAGTTGGGTTTGATGTGCCTTTTTTTACTTCTGATGGAACTTGGTTGTTCGATGGAGGAGCTATTGACGGCGTGCTGCCAACGGCAAATGGAGAGGGAAATATCTCCAACCTAAAAAAGGCAGTTGATCAGTACCATAGTGGTAAAGGGCCCTATATGGTTGCCGAGTTTTATCCTGGCTGGTTAGCACATTGGGCAGAACCTCATCCAGCCATAGATGCGTCTATCATTGCTCGTAAAACAGAAGAATATCTGCAAAATGATATATCTTTTAATTTATATATGGCTCATGGAGGAACAAATTTTGCCTTTACAAGTGGCGCCAATTATGATAAAAAACATGGCATCCAGCCTGATCTTACGAGTTACGATTATGATGCGCCTATCAGTGAGGCTGGTTGGGTAACACCTAAGTTTGATTCGCTGCGTAACGTGATTAAAAAATATGCTAAATATAATATTCCAGCTGTTCCTACACCTAATAAGGTAATTGAAATACCGGCTGTTAAATTAACAAAGGTTGCAGATGTTTTAAGTATGCTGCAGAAACAGAAAGCTGTTCAGCACAATACGCCGCTTACCTTTGAACAACTCAATCAGGGATATGGTTACGTATTGTATTCCCGAAAGTTCAATCAACCTATTTCTGGGGAATTAAATGTTCCAGGCTTACGTGATTATGCAGTTGTATATGTTAACGGCGAAAAGGTTGGCGAGTTGAATAGATATGATAATCAGTATGCTATTGCAGTAGATATTCCATTTAATTCTACACTTGAAATTTTGGTAGAAAATATGGGAAGAATTAATTACGGAGCTGAAATAGTTCATAATACTAAAGGAATTATACAGCCTGTTACCATTAATAACATAGCGCTAGAGGGGAACTGGGAAATGTACAAATTATCAATGGAGCAATCTCCTGTTTTGGATAATCTTTCAAAATCTGATGTCTATAATTTAGGGGACGCAAAGGCTAATGCGTTAAAGGGAAGGCCAGCTTTTTATGAAGGTGCTTTTACTCTTTCTGAAATAGGAGATACTTTTCTTAATATGGAAGATTGGGGTAAAGGAATTGTTTTTGTGAACGGGAAAAACTTAGGTCGCTACTGGCAGGTGGGGCCTCAGCAAACTTTGTTTGTACCGGGCGTATGGCTCAAAAAGGGAGAAAACAAGATTATAGTTTTTGAACAGATCAATGATAAATTGAAAACAGTTGTCGGTACTACCAAAGTTGCGGTTTTAAACAAATTGAAATAAAGTATAGCATGAGTATCATGAATAATAAGAATGTTTGCCTGTTTTCGGTAGCACTACTTACAGCTTTGTTTTTTTCGTGTAAGAACATAGGCTCGGTAGCTCCTCCTCAACCGTATGGAGCTATTCCTTCTAAACCTCAAATGGAGTGGCAAAAGATGGAGTACTACATGTTTGTCCATTTCGGTCCAAATACATTTACTGATATGGAATGGGGAAATGGGAAAGAAGATCCAAAAATTTTCAACCCTTCGGCATTGGATTGCCGTCAATGGGCGGCAACAGCAAAAGCTGCGGGAATGAAGGCAATTATCATTACGGCTAAACACCATGATGGTTTCTGCCTTTGGCCCAGTAAATACAGTACACATACAGTCAAAGAAAGCCCTTGGAAAAATGGTAAGGGAGATGTGCTGAAAGAACTTTCGGCGGCTTGTAAGGAATATGGTCTTAAGTTTGGCGTATATCTTTCACCTTGGGATCGTAACCATCCCGCTTACGGCACACCAGAATACAATCAGATTTTTGCAAATACTTTATCAGAAGTGTTGTCTAATTATGGAGATGTGTTTGAGGTTTGGTTCGATGGTGCCAACGGAGAAGGTCCCAATGGTAAACGGCAGGAATACGACTGGGACTTGTTTAGAAGCACAGTGTATAAACATCAACCCAATGCAGTTATATTTAGTGATGTTGGTCCCGGTTGTCGTTGGATAGGAAATGAGGCAGGCTTTGCGGGCGAAACAAATTGGTCGCGACTGAATGTTAAAGGCTTTGCTCCCGGTCGTTCTCCAGCTTTAGATACTTTAAATTCAGGTAATAGATATGGAGCAGCATGGGTGCCAGGAGAGACCGATGTGTCCGTACGTCCAGGATGGTTTCATAGTAAAGCCACAAATGGTAAGGTAAAGTCTATAGATGAGCTGTTAGGCATTTATTTCGCTTCAGTTGGTCGTAATTCCAATCTTTTGCTCAATGTTCCAGCAGATCAGAGAGGGTTAATTCATACCAATGATTCACTTCGCTTAATGGAAGTGAAACAGGCTTTAGGGCAATCTTTCGAGAAGAATTTGGCAGCGGATAAAAAAGCAGTTTCAAAAACCGTAAGAGGAAACAGCGATAAGTACGCCGCAGCAAATTTGTTGGATGGTGATTACGATTCTTATTGGGCAACAGATGATGATGTACTTACCGCTGCTGTGGAAATAGATTTACGTAGCAGCGTGGATGTGAATACCGTATTATTGCAGGAGTATATTCCCTTGGGGCAAAGAGTTGCTCGTTTCAATATAGAAGTATGGAATACAAACAAAAATGTTTGGGAACAGGTAGCTGAAGCGACCACTATTGGTTACAAGCGTATCATCAGATTTAAAACTCGTCAAACCAATAAATTAAGGTTAAACATATTAGAGTCTTTGGCATGCCCTGTACTTAATAATGTTGGCGTGTATCATTTGCCAGAAGCGTATTTGCCTAAGGAAGCAAAGCAACAAGTTATGGTGAACGAAAAAGGAGATTTACCTGTAGCTCAATGGAAAATCCTGTCGCCTGCGCTTAGCAATGTTGCTGAAATTATAGATGGCAAAGGATCTTCGATCGCTGTAAGCTTTAAGGAGGCAATCATTATTGATATGGGAGTTGAGAATAACTTTAAAGGCTTTTTTTATGTGCCTGAAGCTAAGGTGGCTGCTTCTAATATTGCTCGTTATAATTTGATGGTGAGTAGCGATGGTAAAAATTGGAAAGCGTTGAAGACTAATGCGATGTTCAATAATATCCGCAATAATCCCATTAGGCAAAATCAGTTTTTTGAAAATCCTGTAAAAGGTCGTTACATCAAACTAGAACCATTGGAGTTGACAAATCAGTCTGACAAATATCTGATTGCAGAGATCGGACTTATTAAATAGTTAATTTTTAAACAAAGTATCGTTAAAAGAATAACTGTAGAAGTAATGAAGAATAACTGTATTCACTTTATGTTTTTACTAAGCTTTTTGATAACAACAAAGGTTACCTACGCTCAGGATCTCAGCTGGCGAAAAGGAATATTAGTGGATGAATTTATTTATGATACTGCACCTTTTTCATCTGTACATGCTGCAACTATAGCAGAAACAAAGACAGGACTCATTACGGCCTTTTTTGGGGGGGA
The DNA here is from genome assembly GCA_029959615.1 of Flavobacteriaceae bacterium PS02338. Taxonomy (GTDB): domain Bacteria; phylum Bacteroidota; class Bacteroidia; order Sphingobacteriales; family Sphingobacteriaceae; genus Pedobacter. Next base: position 164,710 of record JASCOD010000007.1, read on the forward strand.
ACACGAAGGGCACAAGAACGTAAGTATTTATGTAAGTAGGCAAGTGAAAAATAAATGGACAGCTCCCGTTAAAGTAGCAGATGGAGTGGTGAATGATACGCTAAGAAAAGCCTGTTATAACCCTGTCTTGTTTTATTATCCAGATGGAGAGCTGCTGTTATTTTATAAAGTTGGTAAAAATGTTCAGGATTGGACCGGACATTTGATTCGTTCTTTTGATGACGGATTAACTTGGTCTGCTCCTGAAAATTTGCCTAAAGGGTTTTTAGGACCTGTAAAGAACAAACCAGAACTGATAAACAATAAGTTGCTTTGTCCTTCTAGTACAGAGAACAATGGCTGGCAGGTACATATAGAAATAACGGAAGACAGAGGGAAAACTTGGCGAAAAACAGCGGCGATTAACAGTAAGCCATGGAATATTATTCAGCCAAGTATTTTAAAACTTAGGGATAAGCGTTTACAACTTGTTTGCCGTTCGCAAAATGAACATCTTATCTCATCTTTTTCTTCTGATAATGGTGAAACTTGGAGTGATCCGGTAGCATTATATCTTCCAAATAACAATTCGGGTACAGATGCGGTAACGCTTCGCAATGGAAAGCATTTGTTAGTTTACAATCATGTTGGGGTTAAAGAGAGTGCTTATGTGGAAAAAGCCCGTACACCACTTAATGTAGCCATTTCTGATGATGGTATTACTTGGAAGGCAGCCGCAATATTAGAGGATTCTGTTATTGGAGAATATTCGTATCCATCGGTCATACAAGGACACGATGATACTGTTCATATAGTTTATACATGGCGTAGAAAAAAAATCAAATACGTAAAAATTAATCCCTCTAAATTATCAGAAGAAAATATTACTAATTCTAAGTGGCCCGAATAATAATAAATCATTGCTAAACCCATTTTTATGTTGTTTAAGAAAATCAAACTTGTTGTTTTGTTGCTTTTTATAGCTTTAAAAGGCTTCTCGCAAAACAATTATGCCCTTATTCCTTATCCTCAAAAGCTTTCGTTACTGAAAGGAAATTTTGTGTTCTCCCCAAAAAATAAAATTCAAATTTTGGCTGGACAAAAATTGGAAAATGAGGTGTCTTATCTTCGTTCTGTTTTATCTCAATACAAAATAGAAACAGCTGTAAAATCAACGACATCACGTATCGAACTGAAATTGTCTGCGGATGTTAAAGGAGAAGAATCTTATCAGCTTCAGGTTAAACCAGGCATAATTGCTGTTACTGCCGCTACTCCTTCGGGCATTTTTTACGGGATACAAACTTTACACCAGTTAATGGCCCTTAACAATATCGGAACTCATCAAAAACAAATACCGGCTCTCAGTATAAATGATCAACCAGCGTATAGTTGGCGAGGGTCGATGCTAGATGTATCGAGGCATTTTTTCAATATGGACTACCTTAAAAGACACATTGATAGACTTGCTTTTTACAAGATCAATAAATTCCATTTTCACCTTACGGATGATCAGGGCTGGCGTATAGAAATCAAAAAATATCCAGCGTTAACAGAAAAAGGTGCTTATCGTACTTTTAATAATCAGGACAGTGTATGTATGGAGCTGGCAAAAGAGAATCCTGATTTTGAGATCGACCCTCGTTTCATCAAAGTAAAAGATGGCAAGCAGCTCTATGGTGGATATTATACGCAGCAAGAATTGAGAGAATTGGTAGCTTATGCAGCAGAACGTCATGTAGAAATTATTCCAGAAATTGATATGCCAGGACATATGATGGCTGGTATATCGGTTTTTCCTGAACTTGTTGATGGGAAAATAGGCTGGGGTGAGTTGTTTTCTACACCACTTTGTCCGTGTAAAGAAGAGGTGTATACTTTCGTAGAGCATGTATTGAATGAAGTCATCTCAATATTCCCTTCTAAATACATTCATATTGGCGCCGACGAAGTAGATAAGACAAGTTGGGAGAAATCTGAATTGTGTAAGGCAATGATGAAAAAAGAGGGAATGAAGGATGTACACGAATTGCAAAGTTATTTTGTACACCGCGTGCAAGAAATGGTGGAAAAGAAAGGAAAAAAGGCTATCGCTTGGGATGATGCTTTGGAAGGAAAAATAAACTCAGATATTACGGTGATGTACTGGAGGGGATGGGTTTCTGGCGCACCGTTAAAGGCGGTACAAAATAATCATCCTGTGATTATGTCACCTACTAATCCGCTCTACTTTGATACTTTTCCAGATAAAAGTTCGCTGAGAAATGTGTACAACATGAACGTTGTTTATGATGATATTCCTGCGGATAAAACCCACTTAATTAAAGGTGCGCAAGCTAATTTATGGGCAGAAAAAGTTCCTTCAGAAAATAGAGCCGACTTTCTGTTATTCCCTCGTTTAACAGCTTTGTCAGAAAGATTGTGGACAAATAAAGATAAGTTTGAGGATTACAGTAACCGTTTGTTAGCTCATTATCCGGTATTGGATCAAATGAAGGTTGCTTATCGCTTACCAGATTTATGTGGTTTTGCTTTAGAAAGTGTCTTTGTAAAAGATGCTGTTTTGGAAGTGAAAAATCCGTTAAAAGGAAAAAATATACATTACACACAAGATGGTAGTACACCAACCACAAAATCACCTATTTTAAGTGGAAACTCTTTGGTGATCAATAAACCAACTAGTTTGAAATTTGCTCTTTTCAGTACTGGAGGAGCACAGTCTAAAGGAGATATTTATGCTGTTAACTATAAACAGTCAACTTTTGCTACCGCGATAAAACCTTCTGGAAAGCTAGCTAATGGTCTGTCTTGTGATTTCTATAAACAGCCTATAGATAAAGTGGCTAAAATATCCGGCAATCCAGATCAGCAATTTTTAGTTCAAAATATTGTTGTTCCAAAAGAAGCTAAAGCCCCGCAATTTGGTTTAAAGTACAATGGCTATATCGAAGTACCTGAAACGGGTATCTATACTTTCAATCTTACCTGCGATGATGGAGGCATGTTATATATAGCCGACAGACTCGTGATAGACAATGAAGGACCTCACTCTCCGATAGAAAAAAGTGGTCAAGTAGCATTAGAGAAAGGCCTGCATCCTTTCCGTTTGGATTTTGTAGAAGGTGGTGGCGGATATACGTTGTTGCTACAATATTCAAAAGTTGGCTGCGACGCAAAAAATATTCCCGACAGTTGGTTTCAACGTGAATTAAAATAAGAAAATGAAAAAATATGCGCTTGTATTTGTTCTGTCTGTAAGCATAGTTGCTTTATATGGACAAAATGAAGTTAAATATAAGAATCCGAAATTAAGCTCTGATGTTCGTACATCTGATCTAATCAGTCGGATGACTTTAGCTGAGAAGATTGGTCAGTTACGTAGTCCTTTAGGCTGGGAAATGTATGATAAGAGAGGAAATACAGTTAACCATTCCAAAAAATACGAAAAGGAACTCGATTCGGCATATACAGGTATGTTTTGGGCAGTTTTCAGAGCTGATCCTTGGACTAAAAAGACTTTAGCTAACGGTCTAACCCCCGAGCTTGCTGCCAAATCTGCAAATGCCCTTCAGCGTTATGCACTAAAAAATACGCGTTTGGGTATTCCTGTATTTCTGGCAGAAGAGGCTCCTCATGGGCATATGGCCATTGGTACTACTGTTTTTCCAACAGGTATAGGTCAGGCCTCTACTTGGAATACGGAGTTATTGCAACAAATGGGAGCTGTTATTTCCAAGGAGATTCGCTTACAGGGTGGGCATATCAGTTACGGACCTGTAATTGATATTTCGAGAGATCCACGTTGGTCGAGAGTTGAAGAAACTTTTGGTGAAGATCATGTACTCAGTGCCAGTTTGGCTGCCGCTATTACCAAAGGCAACGGAGCTGGGCAATTGCATAAAGAATTGAGTACCATCACCACATTGAAGCATTTTATTGCTTATGGAATACCAGAAGGTGGACACAACGGAAATTCGGCGATTGTTGGAAAAAGAGAATTGCATGAAGTTTTTTTACCTCCGTTTAAAGCGGCAATAGATGCTGGTGCCTTATCTGTGATGACAGCTTATAATTCTATAGATGGTATTCCTTGTACTTCTAATAAAGAATTGCTTACGAATTTATTGCGTGATAATTGGAATTATAAAGGTTTTACAATTTCTGATTTAATCAGTGTAGACGGATTAATGGAAAACCATCACGTTGCGGGAAGTCTTGAAGAAGCTGCCGCATTAGCGCTTAATGCGGGAGTAGATGTTGATTTAGGAGGTAACGCTTTTGCGAAATTGGAACAAGCTTTAAAGAATGGGCTAGTTAATGTTTCTGCTATTGATACTGCTGTTTATAGGGTATTAAAGTTGAAATTTGACATGGGTTTGTTTGACAATCCTTACGTAGATCCGAAAAAAGCAAAAGAAGGTGTACGCACAAAAGAACATATCGCATTAGCACATCAAGTAGCTCAGGAGTCGATAGTCTTGTTAAAGAACAAAAGCAATGTATTGCCTTTAGCTAAAAACTTAAAAGTTGCCGTTATTGGTCCTAATGCAGATAATCGCTATAATATGCTCGGCGATTATACAGCGCCACAAGAGGATGGAAATATTAAAACGATACTGAATGGTATTCAATCGAAATTAAATCCTCAACAAATTACTTATGTAAAGGGATGTGCTATTCGCGACACAGCTGATGTAGAAATAGATAAAGCTGTCGCAGCAGCTAAGCAATCGGATGTAGTAGTTGTAGTTGTTGGAGGATCTAGCGCCAGAGATTTTAAAACTGATTACTTAGAAACTGGGGCAGCGGTAGTCTCTTCTCAAACCATAGGAGATATGGAAAGTGGTGAAGGGTTCGATAGAGCTACGCTTGATTTGTTAGGCAAACAACCAGAATTGCTAAAAGCATTAAAGAAAACGGGCAAGCCTTTAATTGTAGTGTACATTCAGGGAAGACCTTTAAACATGAATTGGGCAGACGAAAATGCCGATGCCTTAATAACAGCATGGTATCCAGGGCAAGAGGGTGGAAACGCTGTTGCAGATGTGTTGTTCGGGGATTATAATCCAGCTGGTAGATTAGCTATCTCTATTCCTCGGTATGAAGGACAATTGCCAGTATACTATAATAAGAAAAATCCTCGTGGACATGATTATGTAGAAATGTCTGCTGATCCGTTATATGCGTTCGGTTATGGATTAAGTTACACCCAATTTGATTATACGGATATTAAAGTTGAACAAAAGGCGAAAGATAGTTTCGAAGTATCGTTCTCTTTAAAAAACACAGGTGCTAAAAGTGGCGACGAAGTAGTGCAACTCTATCTCAAAGACGAATTGGCTTCTGTTGTACAGCCTGTTAAACAACTTAAAGCTTTTAAGCGAGTACATCTTTTACCTCATCAAGAGCAAAGGTTGTCTTTTTTACTTACAGCTAAAGACTTGTCCATAATTAACCAAGATTTTAAAAGTGTTGTGGAGCCTGGAATATTTACAGTAATGATTGGTAGTGCATCTAATCATATCAGGTTAACCAGTAAACTAGAAGTGAAATAATTTATGGAAGACAAACCTATTTTAACAAAAAAATCCCCTATTAAATGGGTGCCCACCGTTTATTTTGCGATGGGGCTTCCATTTGTTGTGCTCAATATGGTTGCTGTATTGATGTTTAAAGGCATGGATATTTCTGATACTCAGATTGCTTTTTGGACATCTTTAACAATGCTGCCCTGGACATTAAAACCATTATGGAGTCCTTTTTTAGGCATGTTTAAAACCAAGAAATTTTTTGTGGTATTAACACAGATCGTAACTGGTGTAGTTTTCGGTTTAATCGCTTTATCCTTGCAATTACCTCATTTTTTTGCTTTGTCAATCGCCTTGTTATTTATCATTGCTTTTAGTGGAGCTACGCATGATATTGCTACCGATGGTGTATATATAACAGAGTTAAGTAAAGAAGATCAAGCAAAATGGATTGGTTGGCAAGGCGCTTTTTATAATTTGGCAAAAGTTGTTGCCACAGGAGGTTTAGTTTGGCTTGCAGGTTATTTAATTGCAAATTTTGGGACAGGAAATGCTTGGATGATCATTATGATGATCTGCGGAATGATCATGCTGTTGTTAGGCGTTTATCATATTAAAGTTCTTCCTAAAGGAGGCGTTGCCAGTGGAGAAGCCCAATCTCTTAAAGAAGGTGGTTTGCTGCTTTGGGAGGTGATACGAAGTTTCTTTGAAAAAAAATATATCCTGTGGTACATCGCCTTCATCATACTTTATCGTTTTGCAGAAGGCTTTGTCATGAAAATTGTGCCACTTTTTTTAAAAGCACCTGTAGCCCAACAAGGATTAGGGTTGTCTGAACAGGAAATAGGACTTTACTATGGTACATTTGGAGCAATTGCCTTCATACTCGGTTCAATTTTGGGAGGCTATTACATTGCCAGTGTAGGGTTAAAAAAATCACTGTTCTTACTGTGTTGTACATTTAATATTCCTTTTGCAGTTTACTGGTTATTCGCAATTTTTCAGCCCTCAGAAGGCTGGATAATAGCTTCTGGAATAGCTTTCGAATACTTTGGATATGGGTTTGGATTTGTTGGTCTTAGCTTGTTTATGATGCAGCAGATAGCACCAGGCAAATACCAGATGGCTCATTATGCTTTTGCTTCTGGAATTATGAATCTCGGAGTGATGCTTCCAGGCATGCTAAGTGGCTACATGAGCGATACATTGGGCTATAAAAACTTCTTTGCTTTTGTCCTATTGGCAACTATACCAGCATTTTTGATTACCTACTTTGTTCCGTTTACCTATACTAACGAAAAACGCGACAATTCTTCTTTTTAAAAACAGATAACAGTTAAAAAATAAATACAAATGAACTGTCCATGTCTAAAATAATAATTACACACAAGGGTGATGATTATTTACATGGTAAGCTCCATCTAACAGATAATAAAAAATAAAAATAAACAGATGAAACAGCAAATGCCTTGGGAAGATCGTCCCGCTAATTCTAAAGACGTAATGTGGCGTTATTCAGCCAATCCAATTATTCCGCGTAATTTATTGCCAACATCAAATAGCATTTTTAATAGTGCAGTTGTACCTTTTGGCAATGCCTTTGCTGGTGTATTTCGTTGTGATGATACGAATAGACGTATGCGTTTACACGTAGGATTTAGCGAAGATGGTATCAATTGGAACATTAAAGAAGAACCGCTAAAGTTTATTTGTGATGATAAAGAGATAGGTGAATGGGTGTATGGTTACGATCCAAGAGTTTGTTTCATAGAAGATAGATATTATGTGACTTGGTGTAATGGTTACCATGGGCCAACTATTGGCGTGGCATGGACAACCGATTTCGAAAACTTCTATCAGTTAGAAAATGCCTTTATTCCTTATAATCGTAATGGAGTGATGTTCCCCCGTAAAATTAACGGTCGTTATGCCATGTTAAGCCGTCCTAGCGATAACTCACATACCCAATTTGGAGATATTTTTTATAGCGAATCTCCGGATATGAATTTCTGGGGCAAACATCGTCATGTAATGTCTCCAGCTGCGTTCGAGCAAAGTGCGTGGCAATGTACTAAAATAGGAGCCGGACCTATCCCTATAGAAACAAGCGAAGGTTGGTTAATGATTTATCATGGTGTATTGCAATCATGTAATGGTTTTGTTTATAGTTTTGGTTCTGCAATATTGGATATCGATGAACCTTGGAAAGTAAAATACCGTTCAGGACCTTATCTTATTTCACCTCAAACTTATTACGAGTGTGTAGGAGATGTTCCTAATGTATGTTTTCCATGTGCTTCGCTGCATGATGAGGCAACTGGACAAATTGCTGTATATTATGGTTGTGCAGACACGGTTACGGGTTTGGCTTTTGGTTACATTCCTGAAATTATAGAATTTACTAAACGTACTTCGATTGTTTAAATGATATGAAATTGAAAAATCAATTCAAAACTTTTAAGTTGTTTGTGATGGCTTTACTGGTAGTTTTTGCTGCTTGCAATAATCAAAAGTCTACTAGCTTCTCTCAATATGTAGACCCTTTTATAGGGACAGATGGTCACGGCCATGTTTTTATGGGTGCTAACGTTCCTTTTGGCCTCGTGCAATTAGGACCGACACAAATGACCGATGGTTGGGATTGGTGTTCAGGATATCATTATTCAGATTCAACTATCGTAGGTTTTGGTCACATGCATCTTAGCGGAACTGGAATTGGTGATTTGGGAGATATTTCATTAATGCCCGTTATGGGAGATGTAAAATTGGCTAAGGGTTCGTTGCCTGATCAAAAAAGTGGTTTGTACTCTTTTTTCTCCCATGAAAAGGAAACTGCTAGACCCGGATATTATTCGGTTCATCTAGATCGCTTCGGGATTGATGTTGCTTTAACGGCTACTAAACGTGTAGGTTTTCATTCCTATACTTTCCCAAAATCTGCTGAAAATCCTGCAGTAGTGATAGATCTTGAAAGAGGTATCGGCTGGGATAAGCCTACAGAAGCGTTCATCAAGATGGAAAACGACACGACGATATCGGGTTATAGATATTCTACGGGATGGGCTAAAGATCAACGTATCTATTTTACTGCCGTATTTTCTCAACCTATAAAAAAGTTTGCCATCTTGGATACCGTTCGTATGAGTACGACGCAGAAATCGGAGATGCGTAGTGTATTTGGTAAAGTTGATTTCGATAAAAACTTATCCGGTCCGCTATTGGTAAAAGTAGCTTTGTCTCCAGTAAGTATAGAAAACGCAGCGATGAATCTTAGAGAGGAATTGCCACATAGCGATTTTGAAAAAGTGGTTGCTGACGCAGATGCTGCTTGGAATCAACAGCTAGGCAAGATTGAGGTAGAAATGTCAAGTGATGCAGACAGGAGATTGTTTTATACGTCGTTGTATCATACCATGATAGCGCCATCGGTATTTTGTGATGTAAATGGCGACTACAGGGGAGCTGATTACGAAATTCATCACGATAAGTCGTTTACTAACTACACCACTTTTTCTTTGTGGGATACGTACAGGGCGGCACATCCGCTAATGACCATTATACATCCCGAGATGGTTGAAGATATCGGTAAAACGATGTTGAATATTTATAAGCAACAAGGAAAATTACCTGTTTGGCATCTCATGGGAAATGAAACGGATTGTATGGTAGGCAATCCAGGAATTCCGGTATTGGCAGATTTAATTCTAAAAGGCTATAAAGTTGATGAGGAACTCGCTTTTGCAGCAATGAAAAAATCAGCCACTCTAGATGACAGGGGAATGAACTGGCTAAAGCAGTATGGATACATTCCTTATGATAAAGAAAAAAGTTACGAAACTGTTGCGAAAGGTTTAGAATATGCAATTGCAGATTGGGCAGCAGCCAAAATAGCGGAGAAATTAGGTAAGACAGAAGATGCCAATTATTTTAATCAGCGTGCCAAATCTTACCAAAAATATTTCGATAAAAAAACTCAATTTATGAGAGGTTTATCGTCTACGGGTGTTTTTCGTGAACCATTTAACCCATTCCATTCTGTACATATGGAAGATGATTATACAGAAGGTAATGCTTGGCAATATACTTGGTTGGTACCACATGATGTGCCTGGGTTGATCAATTTGTTTGGTGGAGAGCAAGCATTTGTTGCTAAACTAGATTCTTTGTTTGTGGTAAAGGGAAATATGGGCGAGAAAGCATCTAATGATATTACTGGTCTGATAGGTCAGTATGCTCATGGGAACGAGCCTAGTCACCATATCACTTACCTCTATCCGTATGTTGGGCAGCCTTACAAAACAGCAGAAAAAGTGAGATATATTCTTTCTGAGTTATACCATGCTAAACGTGATGGTCTTTCAGGAAATGAAGACGTAGGGCAGATGTCCGCATGGTACATCCTTTCTTCACTCGGTTTTTATCAGGTAGCTCCTGCTGGTGGTGTCTATGTTTTTGGTAGCCCTTTGGTCAATAAAGCAACCATCAAAGTAAAGGATGGAAAAACTTTTACCGTGATCGCTAAAAATAACAGTAAAGAGAATATATACATTCAATCTGCCAAGTTAAATGGTACGGCATATACAAAGTCGTTCATCACATTTGATAGTATTGCTGCAGGTGGAACTTTAGCCTTCGAAATGGGGAATAAACCTTCTAAAACATTTGGTGTGGCTAAAAAAGATAGGCCTTGATAGCTGCTGTTTTGGGTAGAGATTCTTTCAATACCTCGATATGCGAAATTCCCCTCTCTTAGAGGGGTGCCCAACGGGCGGGGTGTTTCAAATATTCTTTATGGTACTTTAAAGCCAAAGTGAATAGTTGAAATTAGATTTATAAAAATGTCTTGTTATAGTATACAATATAAATAAGAAAATGAAACGAAGAAATTTTATCAAGCATGCGGGGCTCGCCACCGCGGCACTTTATATAGGAAATACTCAAGCGTATGCTTTTTCACCTGATTTTAAACAGGTGAGAACTCCATTGGATAAACGTCATTTTAACAGCCCTGCTATTGAACAGGCTATTGTGGAGTTTACTAAAAACGTCAAAAATAAAGAGTTAGCTTGGTTATTTGGTAATTGTTTACCAAATACGCTAGACACTACGGTAAATTTTAGCATCAAAAATGGAAAACCAGATACCTATGTAATTACCGGAGATATTGATGCAATGTGGTTAAGGGACAGTACCGCTCAGGTTTGGCCCTATCTTCGCTTCATTAAAAAAGACAATAAATTGCGCTCGCTTATCGCTGGTGTGATTAACAGACAAACCTCTTATATCCTTAAAGATCCCTATGCCAATGCTTTTTATGACGATCCCAATAAGTGGGGGGAGTGGAAAGACGATAAAACGGACATGAAGCCCGGTACACACGAAAGAAAATGGGAGATAGATTCACTATGCTATCCTATTCGTTTGGCCTATCATTATTGGAAAGAAACAGGTGATGCTAGCTGTTTTGATAGAGATTGGGAGCGTTCGATCAAAGCTGTGTTGACCACATTCAGAGAACAGCAGCGAAAAGAAAACTTGGGACCTTATCATTTTCAACGCACCACCTTCTGGGCGACTGATGGTGTACCTCTAGAAGGATACGGATACCCTGTAAAACCTGTTGGGCTTGTTTGTTCTACTTTTAGACCGAGTGATGATGCTACAATTTTCCCTTTTCTAATACCGTCTAACTTTTTTGCCGTAATAAGTCTTAAACAGGCTGCGGAAATACTTAAGACTGTTCGTAAGAACAATGAACTCGCAGGAGAGCTTATCGCATTGGCGTTAGAAGTAGAGGAAGCTTTGAAACAACATGCGGTAGTCAATCACAAGAAATATGGAGATATCTATGCTTACGAAGTAAATGGATTTGGGAGCTATAACTTAATGGATGACGCAAATATTCCAAATCTGTTGGCTTTACCTTATTTAGGGGCAGTCGAGCTCAATGATCCTATTTATCAGAATACAAGAAGATATCTTTTGTCTGAGGATAACCCGTTTTACTTTAAAGGTAGTGCAGGCGAGGGATTAGGTAGTCCACATACTGGTTTGGATAGAATTTGGCCAATAGGATTGGTTGCCCAAGGTTTAACAAGCCAAAGTGAGGACGAGATAAGAAAGTGTATCAAAACTTTACAGCAAACACATGCGGGAACAGGTTTTATGCACGAGTCTTTCCATAAAGATGATCCTTCAAAATTTACCAGATCTTGGTTTGCTTGGGCAAATACTATTTTCGCTGAGTTTTTATGGAAAGTATATCAGACAAATCCTAAGCTTCTTTCTTGATAGAAACTAAAATAGATATGATATATTTTACGAAGCCTTAGGGTTATTCAAAGTTAAACAGGACCCCCATTCCGATCGAATGGGGGTTTATGTTTTGATATTATATATGAAGAACGGGGTGATTATCTAAAAACCTCAGTTCGATAATTAAAAAGGGTAATTAACAGCCTCTCTGCCCTTTGGGAGAGATGGCGTAACTAGAGAGGGATTTTTTAATATTTACGAAAAGTTTAATCTGGTTAGGTAGCATGACAAATAATTATCTAACCCATATTAAAAGATTTATTTGCCTAAAAGCATCAGATTCTATTAAAAACCAATGTTATGTGTATTCTTGATTTCGGCCATTACGAAAGTACTGTGTGTGCTCCCAATGCTATCCACCGAACCTAGTTTGTTGAAAACAAAATCCTGGTAGTGTTTCATATCCTTTGCGTATACCTTAAGGATAAAATCATAATCTCCAGAAACATTGTAACACTCTACTACTTCATCTATTTTCAATATATCGGACACAAAGTGATTGCCTATTTCCCTATCGTGTTGTTTGAGTTTAATGTTACAAAACACGATAAAACCTTGATTGAATTTTTCAGCATCCAATATGGCGATGTATTTTTTGATGTACCCATTGTTTTCGAGTCTTTTTACCCTTTCAAATACAGGTGAGGGAGATAGATTTACTTTTGCGGCAAGTTCTTTGACGGTGTAGTTTGAGTTATCGCACAGTATCTTTAGTAATAATAAATCGGTCGCATCTAGGTAGTCCATAGCATATTTTCTTTTTGCGCTATCTAAATTAGATATTTTAAAGGTTAAAATTCTTTTTATATTTATTTATAAGTTATTTTTTCTTATTTAATATTGTTTGTGTGGTGTTATCATCTTTGATTGTAGATTTGTAAAGAATTTAAAACTGATTGTAAATAGTAAGTTCTTTATATATTTCAACAAACGGAAAGGGTTTTACTTAGCTGTAGATTAATAGGGAACCATGTGAAAATCATGGACTGTCGCGCAACTGTAAGTAACATCAAAGGTTTTTATCGGTATTATCCACTGGAAACGGGAAGGATGATAAAAGCTGTTACAAGTCAGGATACCTGCCTATTCCGAATTGACGATGCTTTCGCGGTTAGAGCTTGATGTCGGATTGATGCCTTTTGGTGTAAAAACCTCTATAGGATGGGCTGTGCCTTATTCCATCATTTTCGCTTACCTCGTAACTTTTTCTCTATATAGCATCCCGAAATTTTTGAAGCGCTTTTTACAATGATGATTAACCATTTAAAAAGTTGAAGATATGCAAACACAAAACCTAGGCTATCCACGTATTGGAGGCCAAAGACAATTAAAGAAAGCCTGCGAGCAATATTGGGCAAACAAAATTGACCTAAATGAGCTTAACCAGGTTGCACGTAAAATCAAAGAAGAAAATTGGCAATTGCAATTAGATGCGGGTATCGATTTAATTCCCTGTAACGATTTCAGTTTCTATGACCAGGTGCTGGATATGAGTTTGTTGCTAGGGGCTATTCCACAACGTTACGCTCCTGTACTTACTGAAGTAAAGGGAAATCAGGAGACGGATCTTTATTTTGCGATGGCACGCGGCTATCAAAAATATGGTCTTGATATTACAGCTATGGAAATGACCAAGTGGCTGGATACCAACTACCATTATTTAGTGCCGGAGTTTACTGCCAAACAGGAGTTTAGAATTTTTTCTGAAAAAGTATTTGGAGAATTTAACGCAGCTAAGAAATTGCTGGGTGAAAAGGCTAAGCCAGTGTTGTTGGGACCCGTAAGCTATCTTTTGTTAGGCAAGGAAAAGGAACAAGGGTTTAATCGTATCGATCTAATTAAACAATTGGTGCCTGTATACGTAGAACTAATTAACAGACTAAAACAGCAAGGGGCAGAGTGGATCCAACTAGATGAACCATGCTTGGTATTAGACCTTTCCAAAAAAGATAAAGAAGCTTTCGAATTCGCTTATAGAAGCATTGCTAACCGAGTGAGCGGAGTTAAGATTTTGGTAGCTACTTATTTTGATGCATTATTGGATAATACGCAGCTGGCTGTGAACTTGCCTGTTGCCGCTCTACATGTAGATTTGGTTCGGGCACCTGAGCAATTGGAAGAAATTTTAGCATTAATTCCAGACCAACTACAACTATCGCTGGGTGTGGTTGATGGACGTAACGTTTGGAAAAATGATTATGAGAAATCATTGGTTTTAATCAACAGAGCGATTGAGCAACTAGGTGCTGATAGAATAATTATTGCTCCTTCTTGTTCATTGCTTCATAGTCCGATAGATTTAGATCTGGAAACGACAATTGATCTCGAGATTAAGAACTGGATGGCTTTTGCTAAGCAAAAATTGAATGAAGTAGCCGAATTGAAACTGATCTTGAAAGGGAACGATAGCTTGTTACAATTGAACAAAGCTGCTATCCAAAGTAGAAAGTCTTCCGAAAAAGTACATAAGCCACTGGTTAAAAATCGTGTGACTGCTATTACAGAAGGTGATGCCAGTAGGAATAGTGTCTTTTCAGTACGCCAGCAGTTACATATTAATCGTTTTAACTTACCATCGTTCCCTACAACCACTATTGGTTCCTTTCCTCAAACAGATGACATCCGCCAGTTACGTGCTAAATTAAAAAAAGGAGAGCTTAGCTTAGCGCAATATGAAACTGCAATTGAGCAAGCTACTATAGCATGTGTACGTTGGCAAGAGGAAATTGGTTTGGATGTGTTGGTCCACGGTGAATTTGAACGTAACGACATGGTAGAATATTTCGGAGAGCAATTGGATGGATTTCTTTTCACTAAAAATGGTTGGGTACAAAGCTATGGTAGCCGCTGCGTAAAGCCACCTGTAATTTACGGCGATGTGAGTCGCCCGGATGATATGACGGTACGCTGGAGTAAATTTGCTGCCGCACAAACAGACAGGCCAATGAAAGGGATGCTGACCGGACCAGTTACCATTTTGCAATGGTCGTTCGTTCGTGATGATCAAGTTCGTGAAACGACTACTAATCAAATTGCTTTTGCTATACGTGATGAGGTTCTGGCATTAGAGGCCGCTGGAATTGGGATTATACAAATTGATGAAGCTGCCATTCGTGAGGGATTGCCATTGAGAAAAGCAAAACATCCACAATATTTAGATTGGGCCGTAAAAGCTTTCCGTATTACTGCAGGTGGAGTGCAAGACAAAACCCAGATCCATACACATATGTGCTACAGCGAGTTTAATAACATTATCGAGCATATCGCCGCAATGGACGCTGATGTAATTACGATTGAAACGTCGAGGTCGCAAATGGAACTGTTAGAGGCCTTTGCCGATTTTGAGTACCCTAATGAAATTGGTCCAGGTGTTTATGATATCCATTCGCCGAGGGTACCAAGTACCGAAGAAATGGCTTCTCTTTTAACCAAAGCTGCAACTCTTCTTCCAACACGTAACCTTTGGGTAAACCCAGATTGCGGATTGAAGACCCGTAAGTGGCCAGAAACCAAGGCTGCGCTGCAAAATATGGTGGCTGCGGCAAAGTTGGCTAGAGAACAGATCAAGGTGCAGTACGTCAACTAAATATTGTAACTGCGGGTATTTGTTACCCGCAGTTTTCTTTTTAGCAAGTTATTGTTACAATCGCTCAACGTGTCTTTATCATAATTTGAGAAGGTGATGAAAAGCAGTGATTTCCGATTTTTCTCGTAGTTTCTTTTTATTACTCTTTATTTCTTATTATTGCTTTTACTTTCTTCTGTCCTTAACAGAAGAGTAATTTAATGCTAACCAGATATTAATACTAGTTTCATTTATTTGCCAATAAAATCGAGTTTTAATACTTTAACATAGGTCTTGTATCATGTTTATCCATCTTCGTTAACAGAAGTTGTTAAGATCGATTATCCTTTCTAAATATTGTGGCTTAGCCATGTGTTTAATGAAATTGTGCGGCTAAGTATTTGATAATTAAAAGCAATGAATAATTCTGAAGACATAGTTTTGATGAGAGAAGTAAGTAAAGGATCATTGGAGGCCTTTAATATGATCTATTCGAAATACTCAGAAGCTGTTTATTATACGATCTACAAAAAAGTTAAGGATAAAGATGAAGTAGATGATGTATTTCAGGATTTCTTTGCCTCACTTTGGAGAAAAAGAGAAAAGATAAACATTGAAACCTCATTTAAGGCTTGGCTTTTTGCGGCACTTAGAAATCATGTACTCAATCATTTATTAAGTGTTAGCAATAGAGAAAGGCTCATTATAGATTTTACTCAGTCTTTTACTGAAGCAGATGATGATCTCTACAAAAAGATGGAGATTATGGATATGCCAAAGCATATTAGTGAAGAAATAGATCGCTTACCGGAAAAAATGAGGCAGGTTTGGTTCCTTAGAAAGGAATATAATATGTCTATCTCGGAAATCTCTGCAGAATTAAATATTTCGGAGCAAACGATAAAAAATCAATTAAATGCCGCAAAAAAGCGATTGAAGAGCTTTATCTCTAAGCTGTATATTTTTTTTTATTTCCTCTAGTACTTCCTCTATTTCAGTTTGTCTCTTTAATTAAACGAACTATAACCAATATATCTGTTTAATTTATGAGAAGATTTGCCTTTGTCATTTTATCAATTTTCTTTGTCCAACCTCTAATTGCCCAACAGTTAAAGTTGAAGGTTGCGAGCTATAATATACAGTACGATAATCAAAAAGATAAAATCAATACCTGGGAAAAGCGACTACCAGGTGTGGTAACTATTTTCGGTAAATATCAATTTGATATTGTAGGTGCGCAAGAACCATATTTAGTTCAGTTGAATGATTTGATGCCTCAGATACCTGAATATGCATATTTAGGCATAAATATTTTAGGTGATACCACTACATTGAGAAGGCATTACACACCTATAATATATAAAAAGGACAAATTTGATGTTTTGGATTGGGGAACATTTTGGTTCTCGGAAACACCAAACGTACCGGGGCAAAAGGGATGGGATGCGTATTCTGCTAGAATTTGTACCTGGGCTAAATTCAAGTATAAGCAAACGGCAAAAGAATTCTTTTTCTTCAACATCCATTTTGATCATTTAGGTAACATCGCAAGACGTGAAAGTCCGAAATTATTGCTTGCTAAGATCAAAGAAATCGCAGCAAGTTATCCTGTTTTCGTTACTGGAGATTTCAATACCAATCAGTATCATGAGAACTACAAAATACTAAGTGAATCTGGGGTATTAAAGGATAGCTACGAGATAGCCAAAAATATCAGAAATAGAAATACCACCACTTACAACGATTATAAACCAGATCCGCAAGGGGATAAACGAATAGATCATGTCTACGTTTCACAAGCACCACAAATAAAAGTGCATAGCTATCGAATATTAACTGATTCTTACAAAGGTATTTATCCTTCTGATCACTTTCCGGTGATGGTAGAGGTAGAAATTCCAAAAAAGAACTAAATCAATCAAAATTCAGTAATTTCTCATGAGACGATTTTCGTATCTCCTGCTATGCTTGTGCTTTAACAGTATTTATGCTCAATCTGTTAAATACCAAAAAATATATATACAAGGCAAAGCTTTGACCAATGCAAATGAGTATCACCGCTTGGATACAGTAAACTACCCAAATATTCCTAGTGAGGTAAAGCGCTTATTGACCCATCCAACAGGTTTGTTTGTAAGCTTTAAAACCAACAGTGAAGTAATTAGCGCTAAATGGTGTGTCACTGATAAAAAAGTCTCTTTAAATATGACAGCAATAGCCAATAAAGGGCTTGATCTTTATATTAAGAGAAACGGAAAATGGCAATTTGCTGGAGTAGGTAAACCTTCTAAAACTTGTTCGGAAGACAAAATTGTTGAGAACATGGACAATTCAGAAAAGGAATGTTTATTGTATCTGCCGATTTGGGATGAAGTAAAAGAGCTCCAGATTGGAGTAGCTAGAGATGCATTTATCGAAGAGCTTCCTAATCCTTTTCAGAAGCGTATCCTCATCTATGGCTCCAGCATTGTGCATGGCGCTTCTGCAAGCCGTTCGGGAATGCCCTATCCTGCTCGTTTATCGAGAAGTACAGGGCTAAATTTTATCAATCTCGGTTTAAGTGGTGCAGCTAAAATGGAATATCCGGTTGCCGATATGGTAGCAGGTATAACCGCTGATGCTTACATATTAGACTGTGTGCCAAATTCCTCTCCCGAAGAAATTAAAGAAAGAACAGCTTACCTGGTTACGTCGATCAGAAATAAACAAGCTACTGCTCCCATTATTATCGTTCAGAGCATTATAAGAGAACATGGTTATTGGAATAAAAATGTAGGTAACAGGGTAAAAGCACAAAATGAACAGATCGCAAAAGAGTTTAATACACTACAAAAGCAAGGATTAAAAAATCTGTATTTCATTACCGCCGATGACCTCTTGGGAAAAGAGCACGACGCTACTGTAGATGGCACACATCCCAATGATTTGGGCTTCGATAAAATGATTGAGAAGCTACAGCCTGCCATTCTCGAAATTTTAACTAAACACGGTATTTACAGTGCATCCAATAAATAATAACTAGTAAAAAAATTAAAATTAATTAAACTATGAAAAGAACTTTACTTTCTTTAGCGCTATGCTTGATGTTGATGCAGCTAAAAGCACAGGTCATCATCACAGGATTTCACAGTAATCCGATAGGGGCGAACACAGGTGCACCAGGTGCGCATTTGAGTACTGTTAATGGCAGCGACGTACACTTGGGTGGATTCGAATACTTACAATTTAAGGCTACTCAGGATATTGATTTTTCACTTACTCCATATTCGGTAATTACAAGCTACAATACTACAGCGGCACAAAACGTTACCCCAGGTTATTTAACTAATGGCTGGATCACGGGGGGAGCGAGGACCTATCAATTTCATTTAACTCAAGGCACAGTTCAAAAAGGACAATTTTTCTATGTGGGTGGTCCTGAGAAGAGAATTAATGGCTCGCTATCAGGTGTAAAAAGTACCGATATTAGTGATGGTAAAGGTAATCCTTATCTTGGCTTTCCAGAAACTTTCGAAAGTGTACGTTCGGGCGAAACCGATAATCGTGGAGTTTATAGTACAGCTAGCTTTACAGTGCCCCTATCAACTGGTAATTGGACTTCTTCGTTAAGTGGGGTTAGAAATGAGTCTAGTGATCGAAAGCTAGGTACTTGGGCGTGGAGAAGTGGTGGCAGAAACACTACACAGGATATCTATTTATCGATGGATTTTGATGTGCCTAATGGAGCTTCCAAAGTAACTGTTGCCTACGGAATATTTGGTACAGATCTTATACCAACTTGGGGTTTAGAGTATTCTACTAATCAGGGTGCTAGCTGGATCCAAGTGGGTAGCCTAGTTACGGAAGCTGTTAAGGAGGGAGCTTCTGTAGTAAACAAAGCAAGAACGGTAACATTTCTTTTGGATATAGATGGGCCGATAAGATTTAGAATTAAGAAAGCGCAATCAACTTATGTTACTGCAGATTACGCTAACTCTAGTCAGCAAGACCGTTTGAACATCGATAATTTTATGATCTTTGATAATTTACCGAAAACACAAAACGTAGCTAAATGGATCAAAACAAAAAACTATTATACCGAGGCTGGTGATGGGGGAGTTGGAAATGCAAAAGAAACATTTACCATTCTTTCTCCAACGGGAGGTATGTGTGGTTTTGCCATTTTTACAGGAATAAACGTAGCTGAAAATAGTGTTCCTATTGATGCTGTTTTCATGAATAATGCTGTTGCCTTGAACCTAGCTAATGTTTGGGAATCCCCTAATGGTACTATCGGACTTCGAGTGCCAAATAATGACCTATATAGCAATGTTGGACAGCCTTTTATGGGACAGGGAACAAATGATATTAGCAAGGTGCTTGATCCCCACCCAGATAATACTGATGATGGCAAATTTTGTAAGTTAGGTGGCGTTTATGATTTGGAAACGAATCAATGGATTGTCGCTAGATCGGCCAACTATGTTGCACTTTCGCAGACCTCTCAATTATCAGAAATAGAAACTAATGATGTTACCGTTTTGCCAGTTAGGCTGACTACATTTACGGGCAAATTACAAAATAACCATATAAGGTTAAACTGGACGACGGCTGTAGAACAGGGCAATAGTCATTTTAACATACTTAGATCTATAGATGGTAAAACCTTTGAGAAAATTGGAAAAGTAACAGGGAATGGTACGAGTAATGCTCGCAATAACTATCAGTTTATTGATGCCAATCCAATGGCTGGAACCAATTATTATCAACTGGAACAAGTAGATTTTGATGGTAAAAATGATTTTTCTAGAGTGATTTATGTGACCACTGATCTTAAAAAGACACAGCTTTCCGTGTTTAGTGGTGCAGAGGAAACTTTAGCAATCAATATTTACGCTACTAAAACCCAAAGGGCAAGTATTGCTTTGTCTGCTATTTCTGGACAAAAAATAGGCTTACAATCTATTGAGCTACAGAAGGGATACAACAGTATTAAGCTACCTGTTGTGCTGCAGAAGGGCACTTATGTGGTTACTTTATCAACTAACGAGGAAAAAATTAGTGAGAAATTTATCAAGTAATGAACTATAAGTCACATTTTACGCTATTTGTTTACCTATTCATTGTCTTGCTAAGCTCATGCAGTAGCAAAAAAGGTGTAGAGAAAAATCCTATCAATTTTGAGGAACAAGCGCATAGGGGAGGTCGCGGATTAATGCCTGAAAATACTATACAAGCTATGTATCATGCTATAGATCTAGGGATAAATACATTGGAAATGGATCTACAGGTTTCTAAAGATAAGATAGTAGTAGTTTCTCATGACTCTTATTTTGGAAGTAAATTTTGTCTTACGCCAGAAGGGAAAGAAATGAATGAGAAAGACGGGCGTTCGCGTTTGTTGATGGATATGCCATATGACAGTATTAGAAAATATGATGTAGGCTTGAAAATTCATCCAGACTTTTTGCAACAGAAAAAAATGAAGGCTTATAAGCCAACGTTGGCCGAATTGCTAGATTCTGTAGAGGCATATAGTAGAAAAAGAAATCATTTGAACCACTACAATATAGAGATAAAAACTAGCCCCGAATATAAGGACAAGGGACATCCTCCAGTACCCGAATTTGTGGCTTTGGCAATGAAGGTAATTTTAGCAAAGAAGATAGAGAAAAGAACAACAATACAATCATTCGACAAAAGATCGCTGAAGATCATCAATGATCAATATCCAATGGTGAAAACATCATATCTGGTATTTAAGTCTAACAAAAAAACGATAGAAGAGCATATTTCAGATCTAGGTTTTAAGCCAGATATTTTCAGTCCAGAATATTTGATGGTTACCCCGGCGTTAATAAAATCATGCCATGACTTAAAAATTAAGGTTATTCCGTGGACTGTTAACGATTTGGACCAGATAAAAAGGCTGAAGGAAATGGGAGTAGATGGTTTGATTTCCGATTATCCTAACTTATTTAAGAATTAGGGTAAGCCTTATTTTTTGCAGTAAATAAAAATAACTGTACTATAGTACTTTTTGTTATTGGCATTGTCTCTTTAATATACAAACCAAATGAAACCTACAAAGCTCAAAATGCAGAAACTGATTGATAGATATCTTAAAGGTAAATCTACGGAAGAGGAAAAACGGATCGTGGACGATTGGTATGATCAGATTAACGAGGATGATGGTAATGCTGAGCAAGCATGGGCAAGTAAACAGGCGATGTTAAAACAGCAGCTGCATCAAAAACTAAATCGGAAAGAAGTTCAGGTAAGGAAGCTGGTCTGGCTCAGAACTGCAGCCGCTGCTATTGTTTTGATAGGTATTACGGTATTGCTTAAAGTAAAAATGTCGGAAACTGATACTAAAACTAGCTTGTTTCAATATGCAACTTCACAAAGCATCGACTTGAAAAGGCTAAAAGAAACGCGTTTAATTCTTAATCAAGAAGATAGTTTAGAGCTAAAAGGTAGCGCTAAAATTGCCTACAATAACGATGGACTAGTCGTTCAAACTGGTTTAGAAGGGCAAAAGGAGCAAAGATTGGTTGCGAATGAAGAGGCTTATAGTACGATGGCCGTTCCTTACGGACGTAGAGCAGAAATAGTATTACCAGACGGGACTAAGGTTTGGCTTAATTCTGGAACTCAAATAACGTATCCAAATGCTTTTAAAGGAGATAAGAGGGAAGTTTTCATACAGGGAGAGGCTTATTTTGAAGTAGCACACAATAAAGAAAAGCCTTTTCATGTGTATGCAAAAAATGTTGATGTAAAAGTATTGGGTACTTCCTTTAACGTACGTGCATACCCTGATGAAAAGCAATTGAAGACTACTTTGGTAGAAGGTAGTGTGGCATTGTCATACGGAGCAAATATGGAGAATGCAGTTAAGTTAACTCCAGGTAAAATGGCAGTGTACGAAACGGATAAAAAGATAGTTGTTGCAAATACTAATCTGGAAGCTCACACCTCTTGGCATTTAGGCTATTTGTACCTAAAAAATGAGCCTCTGCCAGATCTTCTTAAAACATTAGAAAGATATTATAATGTGTCAATTCATTTGGCAGACAATGGCGAAGAGGAAAGAAGTTTTTCCGGCCGTTTAGGTTTGCAGCAAGATATAAAAGAGGTAATGGAAATCATCGCATTAACCACTGGACATAGCGCTGAAAAGACAGAAAGGGGGTGGTTGATCAAAAAATAAGGCGCAATTATAAAGAAAAGTAATATGGGAGGTGCGCTAACATCTCCCATAAGAATAATACAATTTAATTAACTGTTTCTAAAAGCTAACTAATAATAAACCTAAATTATGCAAAAAACGGGCATAAGCAAAAATTTTCTGAAAAGAAGATATAGTCCCCTCATGCACATGATTAAGCTTGTAACCCTATTGGTTTTACTGGGTGTATTAACCGTACACGGAAAATCATATTCTCAAACGAAGCTTACAATTAATCTGAAGAATGGCGAAATAAAAGAAGTTTTCGAGCTGATACAAAGCAAAAGTGAGTATAAAATCTTTTATGAAGAATCTGTTTTCAAGAAGCTAAACGGACGTAAGATTACTCTTAATGTAGTTCAAAAGACGATACCAGAAATCCTTGATGCTGTATTGAAAGATACTGGTTTTCACTACAGGATTATAGGCAAACAAATCAGTTTAGTTCGCTTACCTGCCATAGATGAAACAAATGCCAGCAAGCAACAACAGGTTCCAGGATTGCTAAAAGGAAAAGTGTACGACGAGACAGAGGAAGCTCTTCCGGCAGCGAGCATACGTGTGGTAGAACTTAATCGCTCTGTAATGGCAAATAATGAAGGGGTTTTTAATATCTCTCTTCCAGCTGGAACGTACACCGTTGAGATACGTTTCTTATCCTACACTACGCAAACAAACAAAAATGTAAAGATAATTGCGGGTAAAACCACCGCTATGGATTTTCGTATGCAACCCGAATTTAAGAAATTAAATCAGGTGGTAGTAACTGCATTGGGAATCGAAAAGGAGGAAAAATCATTAGGCTATGCAGTACAAAAGGTCGATGGGAGTGAAGTAGCTCAATCACCTACCAGCAATTGGATCAATGCCCTTTCTGGTAAAGTAGCAGGTTTAACACTCAACAAAATTGGCGGACCTCTGGGTACAAGTGATGTCATATTGAGAGGAGATAATGTGCTTGCCCTAGGCGGTAGCGGAGCGCTAATTGTAGTAGATGGGGTACCAATCAGTTCTTCTCAAACAGGTACGGGCGATGGGCCTATCATTGGCTCGGATAGTCCGGTTGATTTTGGGAGTTCTCTAAGTGACCTGAATGCGGAAGATATAGAAAATATTTCGGTGCTAAAAGGACCTGGTGCAGCTGCACTGTATGGTTCTAGAGCTTCAAATGGAGCAATTATCATTACCACCAAATCGGGAAAGAAAACCCCTGGCTTAGGCATATTCGTAGGAAGCCAATTTACCTATTATGAGGTGAATAACTATCCTGATTACCAATACGAATATGGACAGGGAACTGTAGGCCAAAACTGGTATTCTTATAATAACAGTGTAGATGGAAACAGTACGAAAGGTACTACTGGGGCTTGGGGGCCACGTTTTCTTGGTCAACCCTATTTTCAATATCATTCGCCCTATGATACGCAAACGTATAACAACCCTATTACTGCTCCTAGAACAGAACGTTTACCTTGGGTTGCTCAAAAAGATGCCTATTCAGGATTTTTTCAACCAGCAGTTACCTCCTACAATTCCGTAGCTATTGCTGGTGATGGTTTCAGGGCCTCGGCGGCCTATCATGATAATTCCTGGATTATTCCAAATACAGGATTTAAGCGTGTGCTATTATCGCTGTCTGGTAATCGAAAAGTTTCTTCTAAAATAAATCTCAATGCAAAGGTAAATTATGTAAGAAAATATACAGATAACTTGCCAAGTCAGGGATATAACAACCAAACGGTAATGTATTTCATGATCCAGCAAACACCTAATATCAATATAGATTGGTACAAACAGCGTTGGGTGCCTGGGCAGGAAAACGTACAAGAGTTCTCTCCTTTCTGGAATGGATTGGATAACCCTTATGTAGTAGCTTATGATATGACCAATGGTAGCGATAGGCATAATGTGATTGGTAATTTACAGGCAACCATGCAGCTTACCGACAAGTTGGATTTTAGTTTACGTTCGGGTGCAGATATGAGTTATGAATATCGCTCTCAGCAACGGCCGCAAAGTACCTATAGATGGAAAGACGGAATGTACAGGCAGCAAAACGTTTTTAGGATTGAGGCTAATACCGACTTTTTACTAAAATATAAAGGTGCTATTCCGGGCATTAAATATACCGCCAGTTTTGGGGGTAACCAACGATTTAATGACTATAAGTATGATAGCATGGCGGCAGATAGGTTAACGCTTCCAGGAGTATACAATATAGCCAATAGCAGAGATCCGGTGGTGACTAGAAGTGATAAGCAGCGTTTCATTGTTAATAGTTTATACGGATTTTTGAATATCGACTTCAAAGGTAAAGTCTTTTTAGAAGTCACTGGACGTAATGATTGGTCGTCAACATTGCCATCTCACAATGCTTCATTCTTTTATCCAAGTGTCAATACTAGTGTATTGCTTACAGAAGTATTTGCGTTGCCTCGTTGGGTTACTTTTGCAAAAGTGAGAGGTTCTTTTGCTTCAACAGGTGTAGATTCAAAAGATCCATATGCATTTTTAATGACCTACGGACAGACGGATTTCTCTGGTTCATTGTCTACTCCTGGCACTTTGGCTAATTCAAATCTAAAACCTCAATTTACCGATGCATATGAAACTGGTTTTGATATTAGGCTATTTAAGAACAGGGTTGGATTGGATGTTGCACTGTATAAAGGAAGTACAAGAAACCAGATCATTAACCTCCCAGTGGAAGCTGCTAGCGGTTTTACCAGCGCAATGACCAACGTAGGTAAGGTAGAAAATAAAGGTATAGAGATACAGCTTAAAGGAACACCTATTCAAAAAAGCAATGGCTTTAAGTGGGATGTAGTGGTAAACTGGGCCGCCAATCGCAATAAGGTAGTAGATGTTGCTTCTGCATTAGGTACAGAAAAAAGATTGAATTTATACGGTATTTCATGGGCAAACCTATATCTGGTTGCCGAAGAAGGAAAAGCCCTAGGACAATTGTATGGTTTAGGCTTTAAACGTAGCCCGGATGGACAAATGATCTATAATAACGGTTTGCCAGTTTATACAGATACCATACAGAACTGGGGTAATACCAATCCAAAATTTACCGCAAGTATAAAAAATAGCTTCACTTGGAAAGGGCTTACCGCATCCTTTTTAGTTGATGCTAGGGTAGGTGGAAAAATGATGTCCTATTCACATGCTATGCTCTCTCAAGGAGGAAAGCTGGCTAATACGCTTCCCGGTCGGGAAACGGGAATAGTAGGTAGTGGTGTAGTTCAAAACGCTGATGGCAGTTATTCGCCCAATACAGTACGTGTACCTGCCGCATTATATTATGCTCAGTATTATAACTATACATTAATGGAATCTAACTTGTTTTCTTCCTCTTTTGTGAAATTGAGAGAAGTGAGTATAAGTTATAAAATTCCCAAGAAGTACCTTAAATGGCATGCCATCAAAAACGCTAGCATTGGGATTACAGGAAGAGACCTACTTATCTTCACTAAATTCCCATTGTTCGATCCTGAAACGGCTACCTTAAATAGTGCTCAGGTTTTACCTGGTATTGAAATAGGGCAATTTCCATCAACAAGATCATTCGGGGCCAGTTTGAATATTGAATTTTAAAGGACAAAACAATGAAAAGAAATAAAATTATAGGTAGTCTTTTAATACTAGTTTGCTTTTTCTGGGCATGTACCACCAGCTTAGATGATTTAAGGAAAGATCCAGAAGAAATCACCAATCCCAACGCTTCTTCTTTCTTAAATAATTCCTTATATCAGGCCGTTACGCATATCAACAGACAGGCTCATACAGTTAATACACAGTTGGCACAGGTTGCAGTGATGAGAGAACTTACCGGAAATAATCAGATCCATCGTTATCAGATTAATTCTTCTACATTCAATGCAATGTGGTCAACCCCATATCGCCAGCTACTCAACTTTAAAGAGATGCGAAGAGTAGCAGAACAGCGGGGAGACGCAAATTATACCGCTATTGCCCTTACTTTAGAATCGTGGTTAATTGCCAATATTACTGATGTATATGGTGATGTACCCTATACAGATGCATTGAAAGGAATGGAAGGTAATACCACTCCCAAATTTGATACCCAGAAACAGATCTATGACTCGATTTTTGTAAACTTAGAAAAAGCCAATATACTGTACGATTTAACTAAACCCCTTACCGGAGACGATCTTTTGTATAACGCAAATGTAGCGGCCAATGTAACCAAATGGAAGCGCTTTACCAATGCACTTGCATTACGCTTGTTGATGAGAGTGGAGGCGAAGGGCGAGCCCTATAGGACTAAACTGAGGAGTTTATTGGCAAACCCTTCTAAATATCCTCTGATGAGAAACAATGACGATGGAGCTACCTTTTTTTACACCAACATTACGCCTTTTGTTAATGCATTTTATGATGTAAGGGATCTCTCTTTTAATGGAAATATCAAATTCTCACATTCATTTATAGGACAGTTGGCCTCTACCAATGATCCGCGATTACCTCTTTGGGCAAACACCGTTGGTGGTGGTTTTGTAGGCATGCCAGTGGGCTATCAGTTAACAGATCCGGGTTACCGTACGGGATCTTATTCTACTTACCTTTTAGATTTAAAGAGGTCTAAATACTTTGGAGATATCATGCAGTATGCCGAACAACAGTTTCTGATGGCAGAAGCGGTAGTTAAGGGCTATGTAACCGGTAATGGAAAAACTTATTATGATGATGCTGTAAGTGCTGCTCTAGCATACTGGGGTATTACCGATGCAGCAGGATTTTTAGCACACGTAGACGTAAACTATAATGGAACCATAGAGCGTATCATGGAGCAAAAATACATCGCACTTTTTGGAAATGGTTTTCAACAATGGCACGAGATAAGGAGAACGGGTTATCCTATTATGGTAGTTGGACCAGATATGCAAAATGATGGAAAACCTCCCAAAAGGTTACAATATCCATCAAGTGTACTGCTCTATAATAAAGCAAACTACGATGAAGTGGTAAGCCGTATCGGTGGAGATAATATCAATATAAAGGTGTGGTGGATGAATTAATATTTAAACCCTTTCAAAACTAGAAGATGAAATTTTCAAATAAATATATATACCTATTGTACTTGGGGGTAATGATTTTTTTATCCTGTGAAAAGGATGTTTATCATGCAGACCCATTATCCTTAGAAAATATTAAGGCCTTGTACAAGGATGTAGACATCACCCTGCCAGAAAGCAAGATAAACGGAGTGGTTATAACCGATGTGGATAATGGTAACCATGTGCCTGGCTATGTGGTTATCCAAAGTCAAACGTTTGGTATTGCTTTAGAATTAAGCACGGCTAACCAATACAAGCTAGGCGATTCTATAGTAGTTGACGTTACTGGAAAATTACTGACAAGACACCAAGGATGGCTACAAATTAGGAATGTAGATGCTGCTAAGGTACGTAAAGTAACCACTAATAAAAGTGTAGTGGCAAGAGCCGTAAGTGTTTCTAATCTCTACAATAATTTAGATAAATACGAAAACACCTTAGTGCGGGTATTGGGCGATATTAATCCTCTGCCAGTTGTAGGAGAAACTTATAAAGGCAGTAAAAAACTGAGGGAATTGAGTTTTGAGATCTCATTATTTACATCAGATCAGGCATCATTTGCAAATGCTGCTTTACCATATAATGCCTCTTTTCAGGGGGTAGCCCTGGGTCAGAATAATTATAAAGTAGAAATGAGAATGCGAAGTGCCAATGATGTAGAAAATGCGAGTGGAAGAATTTATGCCGGTTTCCCAGAAAGTTTTGAAACCACTGTGGGATACACCGCAGGAGAGTACACTGTAGATTTACCTTCAGGAAAATGGAAGTTTAACAACAGTGGGCTTCGTAACGAATCAACAGATAGGGTAGTTACCGGAACCCATGCGGTGAGGTTTAATCTTAATAACACTACTTCTTGTTTCGCCCAAATGGAATATGATGTGCCTAGCGGTGCGTCTAAAGTAACAGTCTATTACGGTCAATGGGGAGGTGATCCAGGTTCTACTTGGAGATTAGAGTACTCAACAGATCAGGGCAGTTCTTGGAAACAGATGGGCGAACATGTTACTGATGCCAACTCTGTAGCCAAACTAAAAACATTTATGATGGATATCAGAGTACCTGTTCGTTTTCGCATTAATAAGTTGGGTTTAGGAACGAGTACTACTGCCATTAGTAATGGAAGATTGAATATAGACGATTTTGCTATTTATCAACCTTTATAGAGGATTATTTATGATAAAGAATTTTTATTTTTTGATGTTATTGCTGGGTGCTATAACATTATCCATTTTTTCTTGTAAAAAAATACATCATCGGGTAAATGATGAACTAGCCTTCAATGATTCTTCAGTTGGTTTAAGCGATACTACGCTTATTCCAGTAACGATGAGTTTTCCAGAAGCCCGTTTTACCCAAAAGGAATTTTTTGGTGCGTATTTAGAATCAAATGCGATAACGAGTAGGTTGATATCTCTTATAGATGCAACTGCAAAAGGAGCAGAAATTCACATGTCGATGTACCAGCTCAATCAGGAAAATGTACTCGAAGCGCTTAAACGGGCAGATAGCAGAGGGGTAAATTTGAAACTCTTATTAGATATGAGTAGAGTGGAAAGCCAAAGAATAAACCCTAAGGCTATCAATTTTTTACGTAATACAGCACTTAAGAATACCACCTTATGGGATACCAATAACGATATTGCTGATGCGGCACTCAATGAAAATAAATTCGTCATATTTAGTGAAATAGAAACAGGTACAAGTAAGAAGCAATATGTTGTTTTTCAAACTTCCCAAAACCTTACAGATGCAGATTGTAGATATGCGCAGGATGCACTGATCTTGGCAGATGAACAGCTGTATACTTTCTATTTGAATTATTGGACCGAGCTTAAAAACAGAGCTATCTCTGGAATGGCAGCCTATAACTATAAAAGCGCTGTCATTAGCACAAGTCAAACCGAAGCACATTTTCTTCCTTACAGAAACAACGGTGTAACTATAAATGGTGATATCAGTCTTGATTTTCTAAACAGGATTTCTAGCCCTGCTACAGCGGAAGTTAGGATAGCGATGGCTTATTGGGATAATACCAGAATAGCAATACTAAATAAACTTGTACAATTGGCCGAGCAGGGAGCAAAAGTAGAACTCGTGTTAAAGAGCAATTTGTCTGCACCACTATCACTCTTTGAAGCCTTGGAATCTAAAGGCGGCATAATCAAAATGGTTAATGTGAGTGATAATAATAGGCCATTAACCAATATGGAGAATAGATTTACCTTAATTAAGGGAACTTTTGATGGAGTAGCTAATGCCAAAGTAGTTATTACAGGAGGGCTATCTTTTACAGGTAATTCGTTAAGAAATAGCAACGGAGCCGTACTGATGTTGAAAAATGATGAGATTTATAATCAATATGAAACGTTTTTTAGCGATTTGATGGCATTGCCAGAATACAGAACAGGAGGAAGTATTTATCAAGGATTTCCTGAAACGTTCGAACCCATCAATGCTGCGGATATCAATAAGTTTTATCCACCAGAAACAGTGGTGGATTTGGGTACAGGAAAATGGAAATTTAATCAGAGTGGCCTACGTAACGAAAGCGCCGATAAAATAGTAAGCGGTACACATGCTTGGCGTAGTAATTTCAATATTAACTACTCTATTTATCTAGCTATGGATTTTGATGTACCCAATGGCGCATCAAAAGTGAGTTTCTATTATGGTACATGGGGCACTACTACAAATGGAGCCGCCTCTACGTTTATACTAGAATATTCTATAGATCAAGGTCAAACTTGGTTGCAAACGGGCAATGCAATTACAGAAGCCGCATGGACAGCCAAACAGGTAACATTCGAAGTAGACATCGCTGGTCCTGTTCGTTTTCGTATCCATAGAAAGGGATTGGCCACTACAGGTGCCGGGAATGGCAGGCTTAATATCGACGATTTTGCCGTGTATCGTAAACCATAAAAAGACAGCATCAAGACATGTCTAATTAGTCATTCAAATTATAAGCAATAGTTAGCACAAATGAAGATAAATATCATAACTTTTTTACTCCTAATAACAGCCTCATTTGAGGTAGGGGCACAAGATAAATTATATCCTAATTTTCCAGAAAGCTTTGAATCCAATAATAAATTAAGTTATGCAATAGATGATGTGAGCTTACCAACTGGTCGCTGGAGATTAGATAATACTGTTATCCAAAGCGAGAAATACGAAACGCCCACTACGGGAAAACATGCCGTAAGAATGGCGATGAATTTAAGCACTTCCTCATATTTGCAAATGATGTTCGATTTACCTAATGGGGCTTCGAAGGTTGTGCTTTGGTACAAATGTTTTCCCTTAGATAAACCCAGTATGTGGCAGTTAGAGTACTCTACGGATAAAGGTAAGAAATGGCATCCTACTGGAGATTTGGTAGTAGCTACTAATAAAGATAAATATATCGAGGCCGTATTTGATTTGGATATCAAAGGAAAAGTAAGATTTAGAATTAACAAGATTGGTTTGGGAGATGGATCTAAAAACCCTGATATTTCTAATGGTAGGCTTAATATCGACGATTTTGCCGTATATCACCCAGAATAATCAATCCCACTCATTTAAATTAACTAAGGTTCGGCTAGCTGAACCATTAAATCACTAAAAAATATCTAAATGAAAATATATTTATTTTTTTTCGCTTTGGTCATTGGCATAAGTTCATGCAAAAAAAAGGATGACGAAGAAGCAAAATGGCACGAGCCCTTGCGTATAGCAAGCTATAACATTCAGTACGATAATACCACCAAAGTGCCGGTGAGCGTTTGGGCTAACCGTAAGGAGTCTTTCAAAAACCTAGTAACAAAGTATAATTTTGATATCATTGGTGCACAAGAACCTTATCTCTCTCAGCTAAATGATATTAAAACACTTTTGCCAGATTATGACTACATAGGTGTTGATATAATCGGAGGAACAACAACACAGGGAAGACACTATACGCCAATTATTTATAAAAAAAGCAAGTTTGAAATTTTAGATTGGGGTACGTTTTGGTTTTCGCCAAACAGTTCGACCCCTGGTAGCCTAGGTTGGGATGCGTATTCTGCTAGGATATGCACCCGAGCATTAATTAAAGATAAAACTACTGGAAAGATTTTTAATTTTCTGAACGTACATTTAGATCATATCGGTACTACAGCAAGAGATATGAGTGTGCAGATGTTGCTGTCATTAACTCCCTTGGTATCATCTAAATATCCAGTAATAATTACTGGCGATTTTAACTTCAACCAGAATAGCGTAAACTATTCAAAAATTAAGAATTCGGGTCTGTTAAAAGACAGTTATGATTTAGCACTTAGTCATACCAATAAAGATAAAGGGACTTTTCATGATTATGAAGTAAACTATACTACGACTACAAGGATAGACCATGTTTTTCTTTCTACTGGTCGACCTTTAAGAGTAAAAAGCCACCAGATTATTACCGATGATTTTGGAGGAAAGTTTCCTTCGGATCATTGCCCGGTAATGATTGAGTTACAGTTGCAAAAGTAAACGTAGCTACGTACCGTGATTCTGATTTAATAAATAGACTTTCGTTTAATAGCCAAAATATAACTATGAAAAGAACCTTTATGATAACCATTCTGCTATGTGCCGTACTGCAAGTTTTCGCTCAGCAAAAGGTTATCCGATTAGATACAAAAGATCTTTCATTGATCATGACGGTTACGGAAAATAACGAACTATTATTTCAACATTTTGGAAATAAGATCACCGAAGACGCACCTTTTATAAAGAAAAAATCTTACCGTAGAGCAGATTATGGAACAGATCCACAAATGTATTCAACTGCAGGAGGACGTAATTTTCGTGAGCCGGCATTAAGGATAACCCATGCCAATGGCGATCTAAATACCGAACTGATTTACATAGCACATCAACAGTTAACCTTTAAAGACAAAAATGTAAATCAAACGGTGGTTAAGCTTAAAGACAAAAGTAATCGTCTATATGTAAACCTAATTTTCAAGACATTTCAAAAGGAAAATGTAATTACGCAAAATGTAGAGATTAAAAATGAAGAAGATAAAGAAATAGTACTTCACAATTATTACTCTACATATTTACCTATAAAAGCGAATGGTTATTATCTTAATAGTTTCAACGGTTCGTGGGCTAGGGAAATGTTTTTAGAAGAAACTAAACTAACTCATGGCATAAAATCTATTGAAAGCAAGAAAAACGTACGTACAACTCATACAGAAAACCCATCATTTTTATTGTCCTTAAACGCTCCTTTAAATGAAAATTATGGGGAGGTAATTGCTGGTGCTTTAGCCTGGAGTGGAAATTATAAGCTAAACTTTGAATTGGACGAGTTTAACGTGCTGAATATTTCTGCCGGTATTAATCCGTATGCATCGCAATACCACTTAAAGCCCCATAATATTTTTTTTACCCCAGATATGGTACTTACCTATAGCAATACGGGAGCTGGAGGTGCTAGCCGAAATCTGCATGATTGGGCTAGGAACTATCAAATTTATGACCCCATGACTATAAGGCCAACCTTGTTGAACAGTTGGGAGGGAGCGTATTTTAAATTTGATGAAAAAACGTTGACCGATATGATGGATAGTGCAGCAGATATGGGTTTAGAAATGTTCGTATTGGACGATGGCTGGTTCGGTAACAATTATCCAAGGAATGGGACAAGCGCAGGCTTAGGCGATTGGCAGGTAAATAAAGCTAAACTTCCGAGAGGAATTAACTATTTAGCTAATTATGCAGTCAAAAAAGGGCTTAAATTTGGGATCTGGTTAGAACCAGAGATGGTAAATCCGCAGAGCGATATTGCGAAAAAACATCCCGATTGGATAGTGAAAAATAGAGGAGGCGAAGCAACTACTATGCGACAACAATGGCTGTTGGATCTCTCTAATCCTCAAGTACAAGATTTCGTATTTAGTGTTTTTGATGAAACAATGAAGCTTTCGCCTGATATTTCCTACATTAAATGGGATGCTAACCGCCATGTTGAAGCACCCGGTTCTACCTTCCTTTCAGCAGACAAGCAGTCTCATTTTTGGATAGAATATGTAAGGGGACTTTACAAGGTTTATGAACGTATACGCCAAAAATATCCGAAAGTAATTGTACAGGCCTGCTCTTCGGGAGGTGGCAGGGTAGAATATGGTGCGTTGAAATACCATCAGGAAATATGGACCAGCGATAATACAGATGTACTTAGTAGAGTATTTATCCAATATGGAACAAACTTAATTTATCCAGCTTTGGTTTCAGGATCACATGTATCGGCAGTGCCCAATCACCAAACAAATTTAGTTACACCGTTAAAATTTCGTTTTGATATGGCCATGACGGGCCGCCTAGGAATGGAACTGCAGCCAAAAGACATGTCGACCCATGATCAAGAATTTGCAAAAATGGCAATAGCGAATTATAAGCAAATTAGAGATATTGTAATGTATGGAGATTTATATCGTATCAATTCTCCCTACGATGGAACTGGTTTTTACTCATTAATGTATGCTGATAAGAAGAAGAAAAGAGCAGTGGTTTTTGGGTTCTGCATCAATTATCAAGGGCGAACTTTAACCCCAAAGTTCAGGTTAAATGGGCTTGATCCCAATAAGAATTATAGATTAAAGGAACTGAATGTTACAAAATCTAACTTTTGGGGCGATGAGGAAACATTCTCTGGGAAGTATTTGATTAATGAAGGTATTAATCCACAATTACAGAAGGTTTTTGATAGTGGAGTTTACAGCATAGAAGAAATTGAGGATGGCAAGCCAAGTAAAAATAATGAAGATCCTTGTGATGCAGAGGGTAAATAGGTTTGGTTATCGTATGGATTTTGATTTTTACTGATCATATTGAAAATTAGCAAAACGAATAAAATTGGTCCAGTCATAAACATTTAAATCATGTGCTCCTTCTCTAAAATGATAACCAATAGCGGAGTTGATAATAGGGATATTAATCTGCGGCATATCTTTTGGAAGCATTACTTTTTGACGATAAAGCTCATATATCGGTTTAGCATGGATTAAAGAAAGATAGGATCCGTAAGGATCGGCCCAACGATCTTGCGTCGCATTGGTGGTGTATACTGGCCTAGGCGCAATAAGACCAATAAGCATGTGTTGGTCTACAGGCAAGCTATCTACATTGTTGCTGTATTTCTTGTAATTATTATTAAACCAATAACCGAACTGCTTATTAATCAAACTCACGGTTTCTCCATATCTACGGCGTGCTAAAGAAGCACCAGTGCTGCCCGAACAACTGCTAAATACCATAGCAAAACGTTCATCTTGTGCACCAGCCCATAAAGCAGTTTTGCCACCACGGGAATGACCCACTATAGCCACTTTTTTAGTATCGATATCCTTATCTGTTAAAAAATAATCCATTACCCTACTAGCCGCCCAAGCCCATGAACCTATGGCTTTCATTCCGTTATCCATTTCCAGTTGTTCTGGGAAAAGCTGTTTTAAAATGCCGTTCTGATAAGTTTCCTTACGATCTGGAGCAACATCTCCAATATGAAAAGCGGCAATTGCATAGCCACTATCGATGATCATCTCTGCTGGCCAAAAAGTACTTTTTTCTATTCTTGTCGGATCTGTATTTCTCTTGCTACGATTATTGATCAATAGAAATGTAGGAGCCGGTTTGTTGAGGTGATTGGGTATAAAAAGTACGATAGGTATACTCACCGAATTTCCTTTGTTCCATACAGTAATTTGTACTTCTTTTAAATGAGCTTTACCATTCATTGCATCAGTTGCTTCGTTGGTAATCTTGAATTTGATGCTGTCAAAACTATTAGGCATTTTACCGTAGATATTTTCTTCAAATAGGTTTAATAACTCGGGTCTTCGTTTTTTCTCCCAAGTAAAAACATTTTTCACTTTCTTACCTCCTTTGGTCTGTAGCAAATCTGGTAGATTGTAGGTCGGTACAGTTTCCTCATCGTAGTTAACTATTTCGCCCATAAACTTGTCCGTTTTCTGCGCAAAGAGGTGGCTCGAAATTAAAAGCAATATAAAGTGCGCAACGGTACGGATACAGGTTAATTTGTTCAGCTTAAAGGTTTTCATTAACATTGATTTGAGGGTTTCGTTTTCAACTTGATAAGACTTTTCAATTTCGTCCAGTACATATCAATACTATTTGGTTTTTGATTAAGTACGACTAAGCTACAGATAAGATCAGCTTTGTTTCTGCATTTGGAGCCTTTCTGTACAAAAACAAACCATTTCCGAACAAAACAATACCATCCGTAAATACCTGTTTAAATATTTTTGTAACGAAGTAAATAAAATTGCTTCCTCACTTTATTCTTTCTAAAAATGAAAGTTAAGGTGCAGTTGTCAACCCTAACCAAATGAATGTATGAGAAAAAATCACCATGAGCCCCAAAGCCTCATTTTGACCTCCTTTGAGGCCAAATGCCATAAAGCCTTTCATAAATCATCTCATTTGAGATAGTTGATACTTACTAAATTAAGTACTAGCACTCTGTTTTAAAATTTAAGCGTACTTACGAATTAATGAATACAAAGTTTAAACATCAAATTATATTGAAAGTGGCTGTGGTTGCGTTTCTGTGCACTTTTGTATTGATTAGTTCCTTTAGCATTTCTTTTGGTAAAATAGAAGATGGATTTAAGGTGAGTTATGTCTTATTAAAGCCCAAATATGATAGTAGTTCTGTGTTACATAACCCATTAAATGGTTGGGTAATGTATGCTGCTCGCAGTGCCGATGAATCTTATTGGGATACCGAATTTTTTGTCCCCGAACTAGGAAAGAAAGTAAAGGCGATAGATTATGCTTCTGCCTGTTATATCCGCACCAGTTGGTCTTCGTTAAACCCTAAAGATGGCGTTTACGCTTGGGATAATCCAAATTCTAGAATAGCAAAGTTGATAAAAGGTGCAGAAAAAAGAGGACTGCCAGTAGCCTTTCGTGTGGTAGTAGACGGCCGCGACCAAGGACAAAATACACCAAAATTTGTATTTGAAGCAGGAGCAAAATTCTATCTGGAGAACCCAGAAAATCCCAACAGACAAACACCTTATCCCCAAGATCCAATATTTAGAAAATACTACACCAAATTTATAGAGGCTTTTGCTAAAGAATTTAATGATCCTAAACGTACCTCATTTATTGACGCTTATGGTTTAGGCAAGTGGGGCGAGGCACATCATGTGGTTTATCAAGATCTAAAAACTGCAGAAACAGTAGATATTGAAAAAACTAAAGAGGAAGTATTGGATTGGGTAACCGATCTGTATTCGAGAACCTTTACGAAAGTCCCTTTGATAATCAATTACCACCGTTTGGTTGGTCATCCAGAAAGCTGGGCGCCAGCAAATCCAAATAGTGAAAGATTATTACAAAAAGCGATAGAAAAAGGTTACAGCCTTAGACATGATGCTTTTGGAATGACGGGCTATTACCAAGGTTGGGAAAAAGCTTTCGCCAAAAAATGGAATTTCAAACGTCCAATTATAATGGAAGGTGGCTGGATCACCTCAAAAACGCACAGTTATTGGACTGACCCGAGTGGTAAATATAGAAAAGGACACCCAGAAGATGTAAGAAAAGGGGAATTTGAGGCTTCGCAAGAGGCACATGTAAATATGATGGATTTTAGAGTGGGAGATACCGACTCTTGGTTTGAGAAATCCTTTGCCTTAGTTCAAGGTTTTGTAGCTGAAGGTGGCTATCGCCTGTATCCTGATGAAATCAAGCTTCCTAATCAGCTTAAAAACAAAACTGCTACCACCATTACCCATTCTTGGAAAAATACGGGTTGGGGCTATTTTCCTAATAATATCCCGCAGTGGAACCATAAGTACAAAGTGGCTTTTGCCTTGTTAGATGCATCAAATCAGGTGACACAAATTTTTGTAGATCAAAAAGCGGAACCTGCTAACTGGTTAAAAGACAAATCAGTATCTTATGATTTAAATGTAACTGTAGATCTTTCAAAAGCAGATTACACTTGGGCAGTAGCCATTGTAGATACTACACAAGAAAACCAGCCAGCTATCAAATTAGCCATTGATGGTGAAGTTACATCAAATGGATGGGTAAAACTGATGGATTTAGCAGTGCAATAGAATTACTAAAATGAGAAGACTAATTTTAACCTTATTTGTTTTTGTTTCCATTTTTTCAGCTAATGCGCAACAAACGCTTTATAGCAAATTGGAAAAAGATACCCTGGTTATAGGGAATAAATGGATTGAAAGAAAATTTCTTTGGAACAACGGTAACCTAGTTACTTACAGTTTAACTGATAAATCTACTCAACAAACTTGGCTAAATAGGTTAAAAACTCCGGATTTTCAGCTGACCAAAGATGCAGCTTCAAACGGAGCATATACCTCGAAAGAAGTTAAGGAAACTGCTATTCACCCCAATTATTTGGCTGTAGAAGTAAACGTTTCACTGGGGACTTTAAGCGTTAAAAAGATTTATCGAGTTTATGAAGATAGTCCCGTAATTGCTTGCGATTTTTATTTAAAAGGCAGTGCCGATTTAGCAATCGATCATAAAACGACCAATGCTGGCGATCGGAAAAACATCGAATTTACCGAGGATATGAAATCTCAACAGGTAAATGCCGTTTTAGATCAAATCAAGTTGGATGGTTTCCATTGGCAAACTAAAATCGTAGAGTTTTTTGATGTGACGGATTGGAATAACAATCTGATCCAAGAACGGAGCATCATTCCTTATCGTAAAACGAATTACAGAGGAAATTTATTGGTAGCACATAACAACGAAAATAATAAAGGTTTTTTCTTTTTAAAGGAAGCCCCAACTTCTAGTGTACAATTGACTTATCAAGGTCATGATTTTACTACCGATTTCGGTCATTTTACTATGAGCGGTTTGGGGTTAACTACAAAAGACATCAAAGCTAATGAGTGGACAAAAGCCTATAGTAGCGTAATTGGTGTGTACAGCGGTGGCGAATTGCAGCAATTAACAGCATTACGAAACTATCAGAAAAACATGCGTAAGTTATTGCCACAACGTGATGAGATGGTAATGATGAACACTTGGGGAGATCGTAGCCAAGACTCGAAGGTGAACGAGAAATTCAGCTTGTTGGAAGTGGAGAAAGCAGCAGAATTGGGGGTGTCTCACTTTCAAATTGACGATGGCTGGCAAATCGGAAAAAGCCCAAATTCGGCGGTAGCTAAAGGTTCTTTCAAAAATATTTGGGATAACCCTAGTTACTGGAAACCAGATCCTGCAAAATATCCGAGAGGTTTGCATCCAATTGTAAAACGAGGAAAAGAATTAGGTGTAGAAATCTGTCTTTGGTTTAATCCGAGTGTGCAAAATGACTACGCCGATTGGGAAAAAGACGTGAATGCGCTAGTGAGTTTGTACAAGGAATATGGTATTCGCACCTTTAAAATTGATGGTTTAGCTATTCCAACCAAACAATCGGAAATCAACCTCCGCAAGTTATTTGATGGTGTATTGGAGCAAACCAATAACGAAGTGGTGTTCAATTTAGATGCTACCGCTGGTAGGAGAGCGGGTTATTACACTTTTAACGAATATGGAAATGTGTTCTTGGAAAACCGCTATACCGATTGGCAGAACTACTATCCGTATTGGACTTTAAGAAATTTATGGCAATTGTCTAAGTACGTACCTGCCGAGAAATTACAGATCGAGTTTCTGAATAAATGGAGAAACGCTGAAAAGTACGGGAAAGATATTTTCGCACCAAACAATCATTCCTTTGAGTATTTATTTGCTACAACGATGGCTGCGCAGCCTTTAGCTTGGTTCGAGGGAACAGGTTTGCCTAGCGAAGCATTAAAAGTTAAAGATTTAATTGAAGCTTATCGAAAAATACAGCACGATTTTCATTTGGGAACTATTTTGCCTATTGGCGAAGAACCTTCTGGAAGATCTTGGACTGGTTTTCAATCGCTGAATGGCAAGCAAGGTTACTTCATTTTTTATAGAGAAAATACTGACGAAGCAGTTGGTGCTGTGAAAACTTGGTTACCAGCAGGAACTAAAGTGAAATGTACACCAATACTAGGAAACGGAAATGCTATCAATACCACCATTGCTAAAAACGGTGCCATCGATGTTACACTCCCAAAAATAAACGATTTCGTGATGTATCGTTACGAAATCACCAAATGAGACCATATATATGAGAACTATCCTTACCACATTTTTATTAGCCCTTTCCATCAGCTCTTGGGGACAAAAAAAGTATCAATTAAAATCCCCCGATGGGAAATTGGTAGCTGCCATTACTTTAAATGATAAAATCAGCTATGCGATAACCCATCAGGACGATACGATTTTAAAACCTTCTGCACTTCACATGACCTTAGAAAACGGCCCAACTTGGGGCAAAGGATCGCAGTTAAAAAGTGCAAAAAAAACTACATCCCATCAACAGATTAACGCTCTGTTTTATAAAAGAAATCAAATTGATGACCATTATAGCGAACTTGTTTTGAGTTTCAAAGAGAACTTTATCCTCATTTTTAGAGCTTATAACGAAGGCATTGCTTATCGATTTGTATCTACTAGCGATAAAGCAATTACGGTAAAAAACGAAGAAGCTATTTTCAATTTCTCAAAGGATTTTAACGTTTATGTGCCTTATGTAAAAGGAAAATTTAAGGATATCGAAAGTCAGTATTTCAATTCTTTTGAGAACGAATACACTTACACACCATTGAGTAAAATCAGTGCCGATAAATTGGCTTTTTCGCCGCTAGTGGTGAGTGTAGATAACGGTAAAAAAGTTTGTTTAGCAGAGGCTGATTTGGAAAGTTATCCAGGTATGTACCTTACTAACACTAATGGATCTACTTCGTTGCAATCTAATTTTGCGCCTTATCCAACGGTAACCAAACAAGGTGGTCACAATGAATTGCAGCAATTGGTTACGGCTCGTCAGCCTTATTTGGCTAAAAGCAAAGCGAAGGCTCAATTTCCTTGGCGTATTGTGATTGTATCTACCAACGATAAACAATTGGCAGATAATGATATGGTCTACAAATTAGCGGCTCCATCAAGAGTAGCAGATGTTTCTTGGGTGAAGCCAGGCAAAGTTGCTTGGGAATGGTGGAACCACTGGGGAATTTCGAATGTCGATTTTGAAGCAGGCATCAATACTGAAACCTATCAAGCTTACATCGACTTTGCATCGAAAAACGGCATTGAGTATGTGATTTTAGATGAAGGATGGGCGGTAAATAAAAAAGCGGATTTGTTCCAGGTAGTACCAGAAATAGACTTGAAGAAATTGATTGCTCATGCGAAAGCTAAAAACGTAGGGATCATTTTATGGGCGGGTTATTATGCATTCGAAAGAGATTTAGAAAAAGTATGTAAGCATTATTCGGAAATGGGCGTAAAGGGATTCAAGATTGACTTCATGGATCGCGACGACCAGCAAATGGTAGATTTCCATTACCGTGCGGCTGAAGTAGCTGCCAAATACAAGTTGATGCTAGATTTTCACGGCACTTACAAGCCAACGGGTATCAACAGAACTTATCCCAATGTCATCAATTTCGAAGCGGTACATGGTTTAGAGCAGATGAAGTGGACTGGTCCTGAGTTAGATCAAGTAACGTACGATGTGACTTTACCATTTATCCGGATGGTGGCTGGCCCTTTCGATTACACTCAAGGTGCCATGCGCAATGCCACCAAAAGAACGCATCGTGGTATCAACGACGAACCGATGAGCCAAGGTACGCGTTGTCGTCAATTGGCACAATATGTCATTTTCGAATCGCCGCTGAATATGTTGTGCGATAGCCCAACTAACTATGAAAAAGAGCAGGAGAGCACCGATTTTATTGCTGCTATTCCAACGGTTTGGGATGAAACTGTAGCATTAGAAGGTGAAATCGGTAAGTACATCGCCATTGCTCGTAAAAAAGCAGACACCTGGTATGTAGGTGCTATGACCAACTGGGATGCTCGCAAAACTGAACTGGATTTTTCTTTCCTAGGCGAAGGAAACTACGTAGCAGAACTCTACAAAGACGGCGCTAATGCCAACCGCATTGCCTCCGATTATAAAAAAGAAACAATTACTATTCCTTCTAACCGCAAATTAAGCCTTTCAATGGCTAAAGGTGGCGGTTTAGCTATGAAAATTTATAAGAAATAACACAAAATGATGAAGCCGAGAACCTTTTATTTAGCCTTTACCCTGTTTTTTAGTCTGATTTTTTCCAATGCGATTGCACAGCAAACCATGACCAACGTGTATGGTAGAAATGTACAATCGTTAAATGGAAAATGGGATGCCATTATTGATTTGTACGATCAAGGTAGAAAAAACAAGATTTTCTTAAATAAGAAACCAGAAACCAAGATTGATTTTTACGAATATTCTTTTGATAATGGACTTCGTTTAAACGTGCCATCAGATTGGAACAGCCAAATGCCAGAGCTTAAATATTACGAAGGCACCATTTGGTATGCTCGTAGTTTTGATGTAGCGAAAGCAGTTAATAATCGCATGTTCCTATATTTTGGAGCGGTAAGCTACCGTTGCAGAATTTATTTGAATGGAAAAGAAATTGCACAACATGAAGGTGGTTTTACGCCGTTTCAAGTCGAGATCACCGATGCCGTAAAAGAAAAGGATAACTTTTTAGCCGTTGAAGTAAATAACACTCGTCAGGTTGATGCCATCCCAGCAATGGCTTTCGATTGGTGGAATTATGGCGGTATTACCCGTGATGTATTTTTGGTGAGTACGCCGAAAGTGTTCATCGAAGATTATTTCATCCAGTTGGATAAAACTAAAGCAGACAGAATTAACGCTAGCGTAAAGCTTTCAGAAAAAGTTAGTCAAACGGTAACCATCGAGATCCCTGATTTACAGTTAAAACAAACACTGAAAACAGACGCCAATGGCGAAGTAAAAACTTCATTTGCTTCGAAGAAAATCAAACGTTGGTCGCCTACTTCGCCTGCTTTGTACAAGGTGAGAGTTTCAAGTGAGAGCGATCAGGTAGAAGAGCAAATCGGTTTCCGTAATGTTTGGGTAAAAGGAGAGGATATTTACCTCAACGATAAACCTATTTTTTTAAAATCAATCTCATTCCACGAAGAAATTCCACAGCGTAAAGGCCGAGCTTTTTCAGAAGCAGATGCCGTATTGCTATTGTCAGAAGCCAAAGCTTTGGGTTGTAATATGATTCGTTTGGCGCATTATCCGCAGAATGAATACATCGTGAGGTTAGCCGAAAAAATGGGCTTTTTGTTATGGGAAGAAATTCCGATTTGGCAGGGGATCGATTTTAAAAATGAGGCTACCAAAGAAAAAGCTGGTAAAATGATGCGTGAAATGATTATGCGTGATAAAAACCGTGTTGCCTTAACATTTTGGGGCGTAGCTAACGAAACGCAACCTTCGGCACCTCGTAATGCCTTCATCAAATCTCTAATTGAAATCACAAAATCTATAGACACGACTAGATTGATTACAGCGGCCTTCGATTTAGTTCGTTTTAACAAAGAAAGACAGGTATTTGTAATGGATGATCCTTTCATCAAAGAGTTGGATGTCGTGGCGATCAACAAATACATGGGTTGGTATCATCCGTGGCCGGTTACGCCAGATAAAGCCATTTGGGATGTGGCTAAAGGTCAGCCGTTGATTGTTTCTGAGTTTGGTGGCGAAGCACTTTACGGCAAAACAGGCGATGCTGATGTGGTAAGCTCGTGGAGCGAAGATTACCAAGCAACTTTGTACCGAGAAAACTTGGAGATGTTCAAGCATATTCCGAACCTACGAGGTACTTCGCCTTGGGTGCTTTTTGATTTCCGTTCACCGTTCCGTTTTCACCCAACTAATCAAGAAGATTGGAACCGTAAGGGATTGGTTTCTGATCAAGGTTACAGAAAGAAAGCCTGGTATTTGATGAAAGAATATTACGATAGTAAATAAAACGGGTCGTCATTGCGAGGA
Source organism: Flavobacteriaceae bacterium PS02338 (assembly GCA_029959615.1). GTDB lineage: Bacteria > Bacteroidota > Bacteroidia > Sphingobacteriales > Sphingobacteriaceae > Pedobacter. The sequence continues at coordinate 208,379 of JASCOD010000007.1, forward strand.
ACGAAGCAATCTTAAAGCTATATGCTTAGCGACCCTTGTAAGATTGCTTCGTCGTTCCTCCTCGCAAAGACGGAAAATAGAAGCGTCATTGCGAGGTACGAAGCAATCTCTGTGAAAGCCTTACCAAAATAAAATTGAAATAACACACAAAAAATGAACCTATATAAAAACCTAAAACACTTGCTTTTGATGCTCTTTTTAATGCAGGCTTATGCATTAAAAGCGCAGACCGTATCCCTTGATTTATCTGGTAAATGGAAATTCCAAACTGATGTGATGGATTTTCGTAGAGGATCTCTTTCTCCACGTTATAACCACGTTTTGCAAGAAGAAATCCAGCTTCCTGGTATTACCGATAACAAGCAAATTGGCTATAAAGTTCCTTATCAATACATTGATCGTTTAACGAGAAAATACGAGTACATGGGACCAGCTTGGTACCAACGTGATATCGAAATTCCAGCAGCTTGGAAGGACAAAAAAATCTTCATGTATTTTGAACGTACCCATTGGCTGAGTTCTATTTATGTAGATACCAAAGAAGTGAGTGCGATTGATTACATCAGTGTACCTCATAATCACGATTTGACCAACTTTGTGAAGCCTGGAAAGACACATCGTATCACGGTTTGTGTTGATAACAGATTTCAGTACAAGACCCATAAGTGGAACCATGCGCATACTGAATTTACTCAGATTAACTGGAATGGTATTTTGGGCGAAATGAAGTTGATAGCGATAGATCCAGTTTACTTGGAAGATCTTCAGGTATATCCAAATATTGCAAATAACTCCATAAAAGTACGTTTGCAGGTAAATAACGATACTAAAAAGCAATTTACAGGGAAAGCTTCTTTCACCATCAATGGTAAGAATTACAACCTTAAAAACGAGGTTACGGTAGTGAGCAAAGACTCGGTGACTTTTGTAGAAGCCAATATCCCAATGGGAAAAAATGCCAAGTTGTGGGATGAATTTAATCCGAACGTTTATCAAATCATCGCTCAGTTAAATACATCTGATGGTAAATTAAACTATCAGCATGAAAAAGCAACCACTTTTGGATTGAGAGAAGTAAAGCAAGGCAAAAACCACGTGGTGATTAACAATCGTCCAGTGCATTTACGTGGTAACGTAGAAAATGCGGTGTTCCCAAAAACAGGACATGCACCAGTAGATGATGCTTCTTGGGAACGCATCATGTTGTTGATGAAAGATTACGGCATGAACCATTTGCGTTTCCATTCTTGGTGCCCGCCTAAAGCGGCTTTCCGCATGGCAGATAAACACGGGATTTATTTCGAAGTAGAAATGCCAATGTGGGGCAAAGATGCCGAGCCTGATGAAGACCGTTACAATTTTTTCCGTAGGGAAATGAGAGCTATTTTAAAGGAATATGGTAACCATCCTTCATTTGTGTTGTACTGTAACGGTAATGAAATCACAGGAAATTTCGATTTTATTGAAGAACTAACTTCTGATGCCATCAAGCTAGATCCTCGTCATTTATTTAGTGGTTCTACCGCTCGTACTCGTGTAAAATCAGATCAATATTATGTGTCGCAGCAAACCAACAAGGGACCGGTAAAAGTGTACGAGGGTTTGCCAAATACAGATTGGGATAGAAGTACCGAATCGGATGTGGATGTACCCGTAATTTCTCACGAATCGGGACAACGCTGTGTATATCCTAATTTCGAAGAAATTAAGAAGTATGCTAATAGCCCAGTAGAAGCCCGCAATTTCGAAGTATTTAGAGATCTGCTACAGAAAAATGGCATGCTAGATCAAGCTAATGATTTCTTTAAAGCTTCTGGAGCTTTGACGGTTTTAGAATACAAAGCAGTAATTGAAGCGCTTTTGCGTTCATCTAAATCTGCTGGTTTTCAATTATTATCCATCAATGATTTTCCTGGACAAGGCTATGCACCTGTAGGTATTTTAGATCCTTTTTGGGATAGCAAAGGTTTGGTTACGCCAGAGAAGTTTAGAGAATTTTGTGCACCTACAGTTGCTTTATTGCGCTACGAAAAAAGCAGCTTTTTCAATACCGAAACCTTCACAGGCAAAGCCGAAGTCTATAATTTCAGCAATGCAGCGCTCAAAAATGCGAAGTTAAAATGGTGGCTAACTGATGAGAGTGGTAAAGTGCTTCAAAAAGGAAATTTGAAAAGTCAAACCATTGCTAACGATAATGTATCGTCAGTTGGCGACTTTTCGATACCATTAAAAGGTATCAGTTTTGCTCAAAAGTTAACGGTGCATTTATCTGTTAACGATCAGATTAAAAATAGCTGGGACATTTGGGTGTATCCAAGTCATCAAAATCTGATGCGGTCTACAGACCAAGTATTGTACACTTCGGTTTATGATGATGCTGCCAAAAAACAATTGGCACAAGGTAAATCGGTGGTGCTTTACCCAGATCCAACAGATGTTAAAGGGCGTAAATCAATGTTCCATAATCACTTTTGGAACCCAATTATGTTTGCTTGGGCACCAATGACGATCGGCAATTTGGTACATAACGAGCAGCCAATGTTTAAAGATTTTACCACTTCTTACCATACCGATTGGCAATGGTGGGATATCTTAAACAATGCGAAAGTAATCGAAATGCAAGATACACCAGCACAGCTTCGCCCATTCATTCAGGTGATTGATAGCTATGATAATAACCAGAAGTTGGGCATTGGTTTCGAAGCTAAAGTGAATGGCGGTAAGCTATTGGTTTTGGCGGTAGATACCAAGACAGATCTCAGTAAGCGCCCAGCCACGCAGCAGTTATTGTACAGTATAGATAATTATGTAAAGAGCGATAAATTCTCACCACAAGTACAATTAGAAGAGAATTTTATCCAATCGTTTTTAACCAAATAAAAAGGAAGTGATGTGGAGGAAAATTGCATTAGGGGTAACGATGTTGGCCAGTCAGACCATGATGGCACAGGAAATCGTATTTAACCAAAAGGCAGCTTTAGAGCAGGTGTACAAAAAAGCTATTGACGCTGAAAACTTGCTTCCAATGAATGATTTAAATGTGGAATTTGGATATGTATTGTATCAATCTGAAATTACCACGCAATCTGAAAGTGAAGAGCTAGAACTGGAAAATGTTAGAGATTATGCTGCGGTTTATGTAGATGGAAAATTGCAGGGGAGAATCACAGACAATAACAAGAAAGTCGCTATTAAAACTAATCCTGGTAAGTATTTACTACAGATTTATGTAGAAAACATTGGAAGAATTACCTATGGGCCAGAAATTACCGATAATTCGAAAGGTTTGTTTGGAGAAGTAACTTTAGACGGAAATGAAGTAGAAAATTGGAAAATGGTGCCATTGAACATCAAAAAATATCCTGTTAAAGATTTGAAGTTCGAAAACCGTTCTGAGGCTGAAATACCTGCTTTCTATAAAGGTAAATTTGAATTGAGTACAGCAAAAAACACTTATTTGGATATCACTGGATGGGGAATGGGCGAAGTGTGGGTGAACCAAAAATATGTAGGTTCTTATTGGGAGGAGGAAAAACAGCGCTCTATCTTAATCACATCAGAAAACTTACTACAGGGAGAAAACGAAATTGTGGTTTTCGAGCTGAAAAACAACCAACAAAAAACAATGAAATTATCGCAAAAACCTGTTTTTAAATAGAAACCCAAGTTTGGTAAACAGACTAAAAGATATGCTAAACTGATGCTGAAATAAATTCAGCATGACGGAGTGTGAATTCAGGGTCGGTGCTATAATAATATTATAAATTAATAATAATCAATTGATTAATAGTTGAACTCATATTAAAATGATAAAGAAAACGATTTTAGTACTGGCGCTTACATCAGCCACTTTATTTTCGAGCTATAAACAAGAAAATCCACTTTATAAAGATGCTAAACAGCCTATCGAGAAACGTATAGACGATTTGTTGGCTCGCATGACTTTGGAAGAAAAGGTAATGCAGCTCAATCAATACACGCTAGGCAGAAATGATAATGCTAATAACATGGCCGATCCAGTAAATGATATTCCTGCGCAAGTGGGTTCATTGATTTATTTTGGTAGCAATGCCGATTTACGTAACCGAGTACAGAAAAAAGCGATAGAACAAAGCCGTTTGGGTATTCCTATCATTTTCGGTTATGATGTCATCCACGGTTTCCGTACTATTTACCCAATTTCTTTAGGTCAAGCCTGTTCTTGGAATCCAGCCTTGGTAGAGAAAGCTTGTGGTGTGGCAGCACAAGAAGCGAGAATGTCGGGCGTAGATTGGACGTTCTCACCCATGATTGACGTGGCAAGAGACGGTCGTTGGGGCCGTGTTGCCGAAGGATATGGTGAGGATACCTACACCAATGCTATATTTACCGTGGCTTCGGTTAAAGGTTACCAAGGAACAGACCTTGCTAGCGATAAAAATGTAGCAGCTTGTTTGAAACATTACATCGGTTATGGTGCCTCAGAAGCTGGACGCGATTATGTGTATTCAGAGATTTCTAACCAAACACTTTGGGATACTTACATGGCGCCTTATGAAGCGGGCGTTAAAGCAGGTGCAGTAACTTTGATGAGCTCGTTCAACGACATTAGTGGAACGCCAGGTTCAGCTAATCATTACACCTTAACAGAAGTACTCAAAAAGCGTTGGAAACACGATGGTTTTGTGGTTTCAGATTGGGGTTCGATAGAGCAACTTCGTCCACAAGGTGTAGCCGCCAATAAGAAAGAAGCGGCTTTAAAAGCTTTTACGGCTGGTGTAGAAATGGACATGATGAACAGAAGTTACGATAACCATTTGGGTGATTTAGTGAAGGAAGGTAAAGTAACCGAAGCGTTATTAAATGATGCCGTGAGACGTGTGTTAAGAGTGAAATTCAAATTAGGATTATTTGATCGTCCATATACACCAACTACCACCGAAAAACAACGTTTCTATCGTCCAGAGAGTTTGAAAATCGCAGAACAACTGGCAGAAGAAAGCATCGTTTTACTTAAAAATAAGGATAAAGCGTTACCGCTAAATAACATCTCAAAAATTGCAGTGATCGGCCCGATGGCAAAAAGCCAATGGAATTTATTGGGTTCTTGGGCGGCTCAGGGCAAGTCAGACGATATTATTAGCATTAGCGATGCTTTACAAGCAGAATTTAAAGGCAAAGCCGAAGTGTCTTATGCTTTAGGTGCAGATTTCGATGGTCAGGATAAAAAGGGTTTTGAAGAAGCAAAGGCTTTAGCAGCAAAATCTGATGTGATTGTGCTTTGTTTAGGAGAAAAGAAAGATTGGAGCGGTGAAAATGCTTCTCGTTCTACTATCGCTTTGCCACAAATACAGGAAGAGCTAGCGATCGAGCTTAAAAAATTGGGCAAACCCGTAATTTTGGTGTTATCAAGTGGTCGCCCTTTAGAGTTGAATAGATTAGAACCAATTAGTGACGCGATTTTAACGATGTGGCAACCAGGAACACCAGGAGGTAAACCACTGTCAGGTGTTTTGTCTGGTCGTGTAAATCCATCGGGTAAATTAGCCATGACTTTCCCGTTCTCAACCGGTCAAATTCCTATTTATTACAACTACAGGCAAAGTGCTCGCCCGCACCAAGGTAAATATCAAGATATCCAAAGTACGCCTTTATATGAGTTTGCTCACGGTTTAAGCTATACGACTTTCGAATATGGCGACTTAAAAGTTTCAGCCACTCAAATCAAACGTGGTGAAAAATTGACGGTTGAAATTCCAGTAAAAAATACTGGTGATAGAGACGGTGTAGAAACCGTACATTGGTTCATTCAAGATCCAGTTTCTACTATTTCTCGTCCTATTAAAGAGCTTAAATATTTTGAGAAACAACTGTTGAAAAAAGGAGAAACCAAAACCTACAAATTCGAAGTAGACTTACAACGTGATTTAAGTTTTGTTGATGGTGATGGCAAACGCTTTTTAGAAGCTGGAGATTACAATATCATCGTTAAAAACAAGAAAATTAAAATAGAAATCGTAGATTAAGCAGCTAATCTGGATGGCGGGGACGCCATCCAGCAGCTACCAGCAAGGTTTGGCGTCCTCGCCAAACCCTAAATGAATTTTATACTATTGTTACCCAGAATTAGAATAAAGAGAAGCTTTTGTGAATAGATGAAGAAATATGTACTTGCCGCCTTTCTAACCGCACTACTTTTTCAAAGTGTTTTTGCAATTGATATCTCTAAATATCGATTTCATGTGATGCCAGAAACTTCCTATTATGGAGGCATACAGAGTATTGCAAAAGATAGCTTGGGAAGGATGTGGTATACAGGGCCAGATGCACTTTTTATGTACGATGGTAATAGCTTTTATCAGTTAAATGATATTGTTTTTGCTATCCAACCTAAGGTGAAATGGGGCTATGGTTCGGTAGTTAGAGACAAACAAGGAAATCTATTTTTAAGTACGGGAAATGGCTTGTTAAAATTTGATTACGAAAAGTTTTCATTCAATTTAGTAGTTAGCGGAAGAATTCGCTCGCTTTGCTTACACGATGATGGTAAGTTGTACATGTTATCGGGAGATACGTTGAAGCGCTATGATCAGCAGACTAAAAAAACAGAATTTTTCCCGCTGCCTAAAAACCAACCGTTAAACAATCTAATTAGTTTAAGGGGAAATATTTATCTCACTCAAGATGCAGTGCTCCAAAAAGTAGATATGGCTAAAAAGAGGTTGATTCCTTTCGCTAATTTTGGAGCAGTAACAAATGCTGTAAATGACGGATTAGAATATCGGGGTTTGTACTATTTCCTTACGCAGCGAGGCGGAATTCACGTCACTGATGCTGCTGGAACTTTGAAGAAGGTCATTTCCGTGGTAGTAGCGGGCAATCAAACTATGTTGTCGAAGAAGCTATACATGGACCAAACGGGAGTAATATGGGTAGCCACACAAGCAGGTCTCTTTCTTTATGATCCAGTTAGGGAAACCAGCAATTTCATACGGATGAATTTGAATGATGCCTTTTCATTACCTAACAATTCTATTTGGACCATCTATCCCGACCCTGATCAAGGTGCCTGGATTGGAACTTATGGAGGTAAAATTGCTTATTGTTCTCTTTACGATTCACGGGTTCGTTACTTTAATCCAAGTCCTGGAGGACTTAACCACCCCATTGTAAGCGGTTTTCAGGAAGACCATTTAGGTAACATTTGGATTGCTACGGAAGGTGGAGGATTGAATTATTGGAACAGACAAAGCGATGCCTTCAGCCATTATTTGAAGTCGAACGGTAATTCGCCAAACTCTAATATGATCAAACGCCTAAAGTTTGATAAAGAAAATAAGCAATTGGCTATCTCTGCCTACAGTGGGGGAATTGGCTACTATAATATGAATAGTAGGTCATTCAACAGTCCAGATTTTCTCTCTCCGGAAAGTAAGCAACCCTTAACCGTTTATGATTTTGTACGTGACAATCAAGGCACTTGGTGGATGAGTGATCCAGATCGTTCTTTTTTTTACAGAAAGAAAAAAGAAGGCCCCATAGAGTTGGTAAGGGTAACTGGAACGGATGGGAAGATTTTAGGTTTAGAAGTTGAAGCGTTATTTATTGATCAACAAAATCAATTGTGTTTGGTTACTCATCAAGGCTTTTTCATCGTAGATCAAAATACACTAAAGGTATTAAAGCAATATCTGATCAATGACCCTTCTTATTCTGCTAATTATCTTTGCAGTTTTAATCAAGCCTCTAACGGCGATTTATGGTTTGGAACTTTGGGCAAAGGTGTAAATGTGCTTAAAAAGGACGGGACTTATGTGAACTACGGTGCTGCTAATGGCCTATCTGCAAAAATGGTTTTCGGCATTTTAGAAGATTACACTTCGAAAAATATGTGGTTAAGTACAAGTGATGGACTTTACTTATACGATAGTAAATCGAAGGAGTTCGAAAAGGCAAGATTTTATCAGGAAAATAGCTGTGGATCATTTTACATTCGCTCAGCATATAAAACTGCAAAAGGCGAAATGTTATTTGGCGGTACTAACGGTTTTATGCTGTTTGATCCTGCCTATTTGAGTAAAAATCCGCAGAAGCCAAAAGTGTTTTTTACGGGATTTTTGGTGAATAATAATCAGCTTACGGCACATTCAGAAAATTCTCCTTTAAGTAAAGATATTGCTAGCCTTTCTAATCAGAAAGAAGATCGGATACGACTTTCTAGCAATCAATCAAATGTCGAAATCAGGTTTTCGGCAAACAGTTATTTATCGGCAGATAAAAATCAGTTTGCCTATCGAATGAAAGGACTTGGCGAAAAATGGCAAATCAGTAATACAAACCAAAAATCGGTACAGTTTCTTAATCTACCTAGTGGCGATTATACCTTCGAAATTAAAGCTTCTAATAATGACGGTTTATGGGGCGATGAGATTTCGAGGTTATATATCCATGTAGATCCTCCATTTTTTCTTTCTTGGTGGGCTTACTGCTTTTACGGGGCTGTAATACTTTCTCTATTGTTTTTCATTACGAGATATTACACTAATAAAAAAGTTTTCAAGGAAAGATTGGCTCTAGAAGCTTTGAAAGAGCAGAATATGCGTGAGCTAAACCAAGCTCGTACAGATTTCTTTACCAATATCTCCCATGATTTAAAAACACCACTAACCTTAGTTCTTCAGCCATTAAAACAACTAAAGGAAACGTTGGCTGCTAATAATAGTGCAGTTGGGCATATGGGAGTGATCGAGAAAAACGTGTCTAGAATACAGCGAATGATTAGTCAATTGTTGCGTTTCCGTGAAATTGAAAGTCAAAAAATAACACTTAATCCGCAAATTGGCGATTTCATCAACTTTGTAAGGGATCTTTTTGGCCTCTTCGAACTTTATTCCAATAAAAAGGAAATTGAAACCAACATGGCGGCACATAAAGACAGTCTCTATGTAGCTTTTGATTACGATGTGATAGAAAAAATATTGACCAATCTGTTTTCAAATGCATTGAAATACACCCCAAATAAAGGTTACGTTGGTGTGCGTATTTATAGCTCTACGGATGAAGAAAAGGAAAGACTAGCGCAGAAATTGGACGAACAAGAAACAGAATATATTTCTATAGAAGTGATAAATAGCGGCGACAGATTTTCTGAAGAACAGATTGCTACGCTTTTTACTTCGTTTAACCGCCTTTCATCACATCGACCGACTTTTGAAGAGAGTTCTGGGCTGGGGCTTGCCATCGTAAAAGAACTTGTTGATGTATTAGAGGGAAAAATCTGGATGGTGAACAAGATGGATAAAATCTCGTTTACAATTATGCTGCCGTTTAAAAAACAGGCTGGTTCGAGTGATATGCAAGCTAACGTGTATGACTATACCATTTCTGAAATAGATGATATTCTTATGCAGGATACTGTAGCGCCAGAAGATGGAGTTGCTGGTATAAAGAAAGCGGATAGTATATTGTTGATAGAAGATGATCCAGAAATGCGTGCCTATTTAGAGCAACGATTGACTGAAAGATACAATGTTTATACTGCAAGTGATGGAGTGGAGGGGCTGACTAAAGCAGAAAAAATTTATCCGCAACTCATCATTACCGATCTAATTATGCCAAATCGTAATGGTTTAGAAGTTTGCCGCAGTTTAAGGCAGAACTTCAAGACCAGTCACATTCCGATTATCATGATTTCTGGTAATGGCGATGATAATCAGAATAAAATTAAAGCTCTAGAATATGGCGCCAGTGTATTCATAGATAAGCCTTTTAATGTTGATTATCTGTTGCAGCAGATAGAAACCATCTTGAAAAATCAACAGGAACTGAAGGAGAAATATAGCAAACGCATACAGGTAGATCCTTCTAACGTAACGGTTACTTCTATGGATGAGGAGTTACTTAGAAAGGCAATGAAGGTGATTGAAGAAAATATTGCCAATGCCAATTACTCGGTAGAAGATTTTGTTTCTGATATGAACGTGGGTAGAACTATCTTGTATCAGAAAATCAATGATATTGTAGGCATGTCTATTAAGGAATTTATCCTAAATGTTCGTCTGAAAAGAAGTGCTTATTTATTGGAGAAATCAGATTTGACAGTAGCGGAGGTTGCTTATCAAACAGGGTTTAACAATGCGAAATACTTCAGCGTATGTTTCAAAAAGCAATTTGAATTAAGTCCTTCTGATTTTAAAAAGAAAACGGGTAGGAAGTAATCCAGATTTACGAAGTTTTAAAATCTTCGAAAAACCTTCAAATTCCTTTTTAAAGTACAAAACCGAACCATTTCTGTACAAAAGTGAACCCTTCAAAAAAGCGTTTATGGTAGCTTTGAAATGCCAAATCTGTAATTGGTGCCAAATATTCAAACCTCAATAAATGAACAAAAGGAAAACACACATTTCACTGCTATTGCTAATAGCCTTAACCGCTGTTGGGCAAGTTAAAGCACAATCCTTAAAAAAAGTAATCGATAAAGCCTTTCAAAATGCAGAGCAGCAAAGCTTATTGATGGCTAAAAAGTACGAAAACCAAACAGGCAGATTTCCTAGATCTTTTGAAGGAGGCAAAGATACTTCTTCAGATTCGAGATGGTGGTGCAGTGGCTTTTTTCCAGGTTCGCTTTGGTATTTGTACGAAAACAATGAAAATCAGGAAGTGTTGAAATACGCTAAGCTTTACACGGATAGAGTGGAACGAGAAAAGTTTACAACTGACAATCACGACGTTGGTTTTATGTTGTATTGCAGTTTCGGAAACGGTTTGCGAATCACCGGTGAAGAACGCTACAAAGAAGTTTTATTAACGGGAGCAAAATCTTTGGCTACCCGCTTTGATCCTAATGTAGGTTTAATCCGCTCTTGGGACGATAGAAAAGACATCTGGCAATATCCAGTAATTATTGATAACCTGATGAACTTGGAGCTGATGCTTTGGGCAGCAGATTATTCAAAAGATGAAAGTTTTAGGAAAATTGCAATTTCACATGCCGATAAATCTTTGAAGCATCACTTTCGTCCAGATTATAGCTCTTACCACGTAGTTTCTTATGATAAAAAAACTGGAATTCCACACAGAAAGCAAACACATCAAGGTGCTAGCGATGACTCTGCTTGGAGCCGTGGACAATCTTGGGGCTTATACGGTTATACTTACCTCTATCGTTTAACCAAAGACAAACGTTATTTGGAACAAGCAAAGCACATTGCTAATTTCTTAATCAGCCATCCGCAAATGCCTAAAGATTTTATTCCTTACTGGGATTATAATGCACCACAAATTCCAAATACACCTCGAGATGCTTCGGCAGCCTGTGTAATGGCTTCGGCTTTAATAGAATTAAGCGATTTTGTAAGTGCCGAATTAAAGAAGAAATACATGCAAGTGGTAGATAAGCAAATCCGCACCTTGGCATCTGATGAATATACTGCCAAGCTAGGCGAAAATGGAGATTTCATACTAAAGCATAGTACTGGAGCTTATCCATTCAAATCGGAAATAGATGCACCTTTAACCTATGCAGATTATTACTATCTAGAAGCATTAACAAGATTGAAAAAAAGGCTCTAAATGATGGTAAAAACAGGTATTCTTGTGTTCGCAATTTTATAATCAAAACAACTTACGTCAATGTCGATCTTTAAGAAAGCATTATTAGCACTCTCCGTTTGCATCTGCAGTTTAAATTCTCTATCAGCGACTGAAAACATAAAGTATAATGAAAATTATATCAGTCCAAATATGTATAAGTCTGGTACACAATCAGAACGAATACAGATGGCCATAAATGATGCAAAAAAAAGTACTGGAAAAGTAGTCATCCCAAGATACGATGCAGTAGGAAAAACTAACGTTTGGTTAATAGACCAAGCTATTTTACTGCCAGGAGATTTTGAGTTGGAATTAAATAATTGTAAAATCAAATTATCAGATAAGTGTAGAGATAATTTCATTCGTTCTGCAAATGCAGGTTTGGGAATTGTCGCAATTAAAGCCTTACGAAACATCAAGGTAATTGGAAAAGGCAATGTTCTGCTAGAAGGAGCTAATAATCCTCGTTCTACTGGAGACCATAACAAAACTTTAGCATTAAATCCAGAAGGCTTCAGCAAATCTTATGGCACTGATGCAGGGAAGCCAAATGAAAACCAAAAAGGGGGTTGGCGTAATCATGCCATCATATTGGCGCATGTAGATATTTTTGAAATTAGTGGCATTACACTAAAAGATTACCATGCTCACGGATTGGTTTTAGAGCGCAGTACTAATGGGGTAGTTAAAGACGTCACTTTTGATGTTAGGCAGACCATTAATGTAGCTGGTATAGAAAAGCAAATCCTCAACCAAGACGGACTGGGTGTACGTTTTGGATGCAAGAACATTATAATTTCCAATATTAAAGGAAGAAGTGGTGATGATTTCATCAATATTGGATTAACAGATACAGGTGTAGAAGCGGGGAAAGAAAATGTGAACGTGGTGAGTGGTTCTATCTACAGTGGTGATGCAGATAATATCTCCAATATTTATCTTCAAAACTGGCAAGATTTCTATTCCATTTCACATCGTGCTATCCGTATCATGCCAGTAGGTAAACTTCAAATCAAAAATGTTTTCATAGAAAATATGATCATCAACCCTTTGTCTAAACAGGGTCTGGTAGTTGAATATGCAGCAAATATCAAAGGGCTATTGGTAAGCAAAATAGTTAGTCATCAACCGGTAAAAGCCAAAGGCATAGCTGAAGCTAGTTTCAGGGACATCCTCTATATTGGTGATGGTGCGGCTATAGATATTCAGCCTAGCGATAACGTGGTAGTGGACAATGTTAGAAATGTAAAACCGTAAAAAAATACAGCCGAAAAAATGGGCTGGATGCGAGTTAGGGCAAAAAAAGTGCAAATAATGCGTCATTTGTACAAAACCAAACCATTTTCGTACAAAAGTGAACCCTCCGAATAGCTGATGCATATAGTTTTGTCATAACCATTATAACAACCAAACCGTGTATGAAAACTAATCAAAGGATAGCTCAAGCTATTACCCAAAAGGTAAACTCAAATTCAGGAGTTGCCAAAATGCTTACTGCAAAAAATAATATACTGCTTTTAAATAATGTATTTACTACGGCTATTCGTTTAGCCGCCGATTTACAGTCCCAATTAAAAAATCTTCGAAAATTAAGGTAAGAGAAGTGAGGTGTGATCGACCCATCTTCAGAGATCTTCATTATCTAAAAAAAAGCGATGGCTCGCTAATCAAAACGAACCATTGCTCATAAGAAATCAAAATGCAACAAAAAATAATGCCTATAGATGAATTCAATTTAAGCTAACTCGCCTCCCCAGTGATGAGGTGATGACATAAATAATTAATCTTAATCCTAACCAATATAAATCTAAATGATAAAAGAATTACACATTAAGCTCAAAAGCTGGCTAATGATTGTCGCTATACTACTGCTGGCGACAAATTACAGCTACTCACAAGATCCCGTTAGAGTGAAAGGGAAAGTTACCGATGACAAAGGCGAAGTGCTCGTTGGCGTTTCGGTAGTCGTTAAAGGCACCCAAAATGGTACGCAGACAGATGCGGATGGTAATTATACTATTCAGGCACCGTCAACCGCCACTTTGGTATTTACCTATATTGGCTTTGATGGTCAAGAAATAAAGGTAAATCCCTCAGGCACAGTCAACGTAAAAATGGCCGGAGATAAAACACTAGATCAAGTAGTAGTGGTAGGTTATGGTACCGCTAAGAAAAAAGACTTAACAGGAGGTTTGGCAGTAGTTGGAAAAGAACAGTTAAGTATGGTTTCTACACCGAACTTAATGGACCGCTTAGTTGGTCAAGTAGCTGGTTTTAGCATTACGAGTGCCAATGCAGCACCTGGTGCAGCCCAAACGCTACTTATTCGTGGCGAGAATTCGTTGTCTGCCAGAAATCACCCCCTAATTATTTTGGATGGTATACCCTATAGTGGTTCATTAGCAGATATAGATCCTAATAACGTAGAAAGCCTTTCCATTTTAAAAGATGCTTCTGCTGTGGCTATTTACGGATCTCGCGCTTCTAATGGCGTAATCTTGATCCAAACCAAAAGAGGAGCATTAGGTAAAGCAACCGTAACCTATCGTGGACAGCTAGGCGTAGCCGAACCAATGCAATGGATAGATGTGATGGGCCCTAACGAATATATTCGTTTTCAACAAGATATTGGTAGGCTAAGACAAGGACTTACAGGAGAGTTATTAGATCCAATTGCTGGAGATATCATCAGTATAAGTGAACGCCAGAATTACGCAAAAGGGATTACACATAATTGGCAAGACTATATTTTCAGAACGGCAGCTTCGATGGATCATCAATTGAGTGTTTCTGGAGGTACAGAAAATACAAAGTATATAGCTTCTTTGGCTGCCTTAGAACAAGATGGTGTCGTGTACAATTCGCGTTTATCTCGTTTAAACATGACTACAAACCTTGACCAGACCTTTAATAAATGGTTAACCATTGGTATAGGCATGCAATATACCCGAAAAAGCGATGGTGGTGTTACACCAAATATAGAACATGCTATTAAACAAAGTCCATATGGTAGCTATAAAGATGAAATGGGTAAATACGTGCCAGAGCCAATGGAGTATGCCTTGATTGCTAATCCTATGCGTAACGTAAATGCTGTGCAGGACAGGTATAATAATAACTTCTTTCTTTCGGGTTATGCCAATATTTTGTTGCCAGTTAAAGGTTTATCATTGAGATCCAACTTTGGATACAACTACAGAAGCGGTTTTACTGGTACTTATTATGGACGTGACACCTTTGAAGGTAGAGACCAGGGAGTTCAGGCAGGAGGTAGTGCCACAATTGGCAACTCTCACTATAACGATTACACTTGGGAGAACTTGCTAAAGTATGAGCGTGAATTAGGTGACCACCGTTTCGATGTTACAGGATTATTCAGTATGCAAGAAACTAAAAGTTGGGGAACATCGCAAAGCGGACAAGGCTTTGTAACAGACGATACCGAATACTTCATGATCGGAACTGCTGATCGCCTTGTTGCCAACGGATCTTCATTGGTAGAAAATGCAATGCTTTCTTATATGGGTAGGTTAAATTATGCATATAAAGGCAAGTACATGTTAACCCTAACTGGACGTACAGACGGCGCCTCGGTATTTGGTGTAAACAATAAATATGCATTTTTCCCTGTAGCTGCGGCAGCATGGCATATTGGCGAAGAGAGCTTCTTAAAAGATAAGGTAAAGTGGCTAGATATGTTAAAAATACGTCTTTCTTATGGAGCCAATGGTAATCAAGCTATTGATGAATACAGAACCTTAGACCGCTTGTATTCTAGCGTAAAATATATTTGGGGAGATAGTGGCCAACCGGTTACAACCGCTTACCTAGCTGGTGACGGTATAGGTAATCCTAGCTTAAAATGGGAAACAACCTATTCAACCAACTTAGGTTTAGATTTTCAATTGTTTAAAAATAGACTAAGTGGCAGTATAGATGCCTACCTTAACAATACCAAAGATTTGTTGATGACACGTACCGTTCCAATCATGAATGGTTACCGCACCATTATGGACAACATTGGCCAAACTCGAAATAAGGGTATAGAGGTAACTTTAAATTCTGTAAACGTTAAAGGGAGAGATTTTACATGGAGTTCTACCTCAGTTTTCTCATTAAATAGAGATAAAATTGTTGAATTGAGAGGCGATGGAATAGATGATATTGGTAATAATTGGTACATCGGTAAACCTTTAAGAATATTTTTTGACTACAATGTGGTTGGAATATGGCAGGCTAACGAAAATTATAGCATACAACCAGGAGGTTTGGCTGGAGGAGCCAAAGTAGAAGATGTAAACGGTGATGGTAAGATTGATGCTGCTGATAGAAAAATCATTGGTTCTAAAAATCCACGTTATACGGCATCATTTGCAAATAGATTAAGCTATAAAAACTTCTATGCTTCGGCATTGGTAACAGGCGTTTTTGGTGTGTGGCGTGATGATAACATGGCTAACATGGGTGGATGGACATTCGGGATTACCAATTACGTGCATAACGCAAACTACTGGACCCCAGAAAACCCGAATGGAACCATTGTTTCGCCAGCTTATTTAAATACGCTTCAACATGGTTTCTATAAAAAGGTTAACCACGTACAGATCAGAAATATCACTTTCGGATACAGGGTTCCGCAAAATATAACTAAGAAAATAGGTCTAAGCGGTATCGATATCAATGCCAGTGTGAACAATGTGTACACATTTTCAAATATCAGACAGGTACTTAACTACGATAATACTTGGATGGCATCTTATCCTACTGCACGTTCTTATATGTTCGGTCTAAATGTTAACTTCTAATTAATACAACACGAAAATGAAAAATATTATCACAACAAGTCTAGCACTTATCATATTGATCTCATTAGGTGGCTGTAAAAAGTTTTTAGAAGAGGAGTTAAAAACTCAATTGGCACCTTCAAATACCTACACCAGTACCTACGGATTTGAAGTGGGTAGCGCTGGTCTCTACGCACTTACCAGATCAGAATACAATACCTTCGGAGAGGGTGGAGCTTTTATACACAACGGTGCCACTCCTTATGAATCTTTACAAGCTGCTACAGATATTGCAGATGTAATTAACAGCGATGGATCTTTAACCTCATTTGCAACATTAGAGATCCCTACAACAGAAAGATTTGCATTGAGTTATTGGAACTGGGCCTTTAGTGTCATCTCATCTGCCAATTTGATGCTTGTTTACTCTGAGAAAAATACCAACTGGAATTCGCCATCGGATAAGGTTCGTTTTCAGGCCGAAGCGCGTTTTTTCAGAGCCTATGCTTATCGCACTTTAGTTTACCTGTATGGTGATGTCCCATTTGTGGAAACCATTCTTTATGATTTTCAGCTGAATTTTACCCGAACGCC
This sequence comes from Flavobacteriaceae bacterium PS02338, assembly GCA_029959615.1. GTDB lineage: Bacteria > Bacteroidota > Bacteroidia > Sphingobacteriales > Sphingobacteriaceae > Pedobacter. The sequence continues at coordinate 225,328 of JASCOD010000007.1, forward strand.
AAAAGCCGAAGTTATCGGACATATGATAGATGATTTAAAGTTTGCAGCACAAAACTTACCGTCAAATCCTGATGTAAGCGACTTTAAAGAAGGTAAATTAACAAAATGGGCAGCCAGTCATTTGTTAAGCGAAGTCTATTTAATGCAAGGAGATTATCCAGCTGCAGAGCAAGCTGCTTTAGCAGTAATTAACAGCGGCTATTATGGTTTAATGAAAACCAGATTTGGTGTAAACAAGGATAAAGCAGGAGATGTTTTCAGCGATTTGTTCTTGGAGAACAATCAGAACAGAAAAAGCGGTAACAGAGAAAGTATTTGGGCATTACAATTTCAATTTAACACGATAGGTGGAGGAACCAATTCCGATGATTGGACACGTAGAGCCTGGATACCTAATTATTCGTCTATTAGTGGTTTTGTTTTAGCTGATACTTTGGGTGGACGTGGTATTGCTCAATTAGTGCCAATGAAATGGTGGGTAGGTACAGGAGGAACCAATCTTACCGATAACATTACTGGTATTTTTGGAAATAACGACATCCGTAACTCAAACTATAACATCAAACGTAGTTGGTACTATAACAATTCGGCAGATGCTGCACTTTTTGGTAAAAAAGCTAATATTACGCAGCAAACTTGGTTTAGTACAAAAACATTATTCCCTACTATTACCAAATTCTTTTACGGACGTATAGAAAACTTAGCCCTAACAGGTAGCTATAAAGATCGCATGAAGTTCCGCTTAGCCGAGACTTATCTGTTGTTGGCAGAAGCTTATTTAGGTCAAACTAACCCTTCAAAAGCGGCTGATGCAGTTAATGAAGTGCGTAGAAGAGCAGGAGCCACAGATGTTGCTGCTGCTGATATGAACATGGACTTCTTATTAGATGAACGTATTAGAGAGCTGGTAGGAGAGGAAAGCAGGAAATTTACACTGGTACGTACCAAAAAGTATGTAGATCGTGTAAAGGCGCACAATCCTGCTCTAGCTGGTAAAGTGAACGAAAACCACATGTTATGGCCAATTCCTCAAGTAATTAGGGATGCCAATACAGGTGCACCGTTTCCACAAAATCCAGGGTATAACTAATAGTTTGACTGATATACTCAACTTCCATGCTTAACAACTAATTGCATTAAGTATGGAAGCCCCGATAACCTGGGAGAGTCTATCTAATAACAGAAACAAACAAATTTTTAAATAGGTGAAACCATCATGATTTTTTAGAATTCACACTTGTCTCGATTTTACATCGGGAATAAAATGAATAAAATCATGATCGCGTCATCAACATTGAAGACAAAATTTAAGCAGATGAAAAGAATCAACTATTTATATCAAACCTTGCTCGCCTCAGTGCTTTTGCTAAGCTTTTCTGCTTGCAAAAAGCAAATCAATGATATAGAAAAGGTGCAAGAAACAATAGAACTGAAAGCATCTTCAGCGAGCGTTGCTTTAGATGAAAATGATCTTTCCAAAGATATTATAACCTTTAATTGGTTGCCTGCCCGTCCGCAATCGGATGATCATATGGTGAGTTACACCACTAAATTAGATGTAGTGGGTAACAATTTTGGTCCGGGTACTGCCATCATGAATTACGAAGATGATGGCGTATACAAAAGAAGTTTCACTTCAGAGCAATTGCAGAACTGGGCAAACCAAAAATGGGGTATTCCAGTTAATAGACCTTTTACTATAGAGTTTAGGGTAGTAGCGCAATGGGAAGGTGGCAAAACTTTCGAAGCACCAGAGGTACGCACCATTAGGGTAAACGTAACCCCAATTAAAACTGTAGTTTTCGAAGCTGATAAAGTTTTTCTGGGAGGAAGTGCAATAAATGGTATTAACAGAATTGAAATGGCTAAAACATTGGAGAACTTAAATCAGTATGCCCATGTTTTGAACCTCCAACCAGGTAACTTGGAAATCCCAGTAGAACATAATGGGATAACAAACTATATCGTTTCTTCTGATGCAAGCGATGAGCTTAAAGATGGTACTACAGTTCCGATAAAAATGAGAGAAAATGTTTTCTCATGGAAAATAGAAACTGCTGGAGAATATAGGGTCGTGGTAAACATGCAAAAAGCTACAGCAACAATCTATTCTCCTGCTAAGGCACTTACACCAAGAGTGGTGACTTGGACAGGCGATGGTTCAGTAGCGCAAACAACAACCGTTTCCGAGTTATGGATGCATGGTGCAATTAATAGTTGGGGAACCCCAATTAAAATGGATTGTAAGGTGAGTTTGGCCGATCCTCAAATATTGGTATATAATGGTGGAAGAGTGGGAAAAGCGAAGTTTATTGTATATGGAGGAACCGATAACAATAAAAACTTGGCCTACGCATTTACTGCTCCGGTAAGTGGAACTGGTACGGCACAAGAGCTTACATTAGTATTGGGTACAACAACTACTTTGGCTGGCGGTACTACAAGTGCACAACGTAATAGTTACTACACTATTCCTGCATCTACCAACGTGGTGGTATTCGATTTAAGAAATAATACCATACTTGCCGAAAAACGCTAAATAGCGAAATAACTAAAGATATAAGAGTATAAATTAAATCATAGATTACTCAACATGAAAAAAATAAAATATAGAACAATAGGTGTAAAAACGTTAGCCGTTGCTTTATGTATGCTAGCTATAGCCTGTAAAAAAAATAAAGGAGACGAAGAACTAGGAGCTCAAGGAACTTTAGTTAAACCTAACTATAATCGTAGTACGGTATTCCGCAACCCACTAAATGGATGGGTAATGTACGGCTCTGGTACTGGTAATCCAACTCATTGGGATACCCAATATTATGTGCCAGATTTAGGTAAAAATGTAAAAGCTATAGATTATGCTTCTGCATGTTATATCCGTACCAGCTGGGCAAACTTTAACCCTGCCGAAGGTGTGTATGCATGGAGAGATCCTAATTCGGTGCTTTATAAAATGATAAAAGGAGCGCTTGATAGAGGCGTGCCAATTGCTTTTAGAGTGGTCGTAGATGGACGAGATCAACGCTTAAATACGCCACAATTCGTATTTAATGCAGGTGCAAAGTCTTATCTTCAAAATCCTTCTTATCCAGATAGGATAACACCACTTCCTCAAGATCCTATTTTTAGACAGCACTATGCTAAATTTATAGAAGAGCTGGCTAAAGATTTCAATGATCCAAATAAAACCTCATTCATTGATGCTTATGGTTTAGGTAAATGGGGAGAAGCACACGACGTAATTTATTGGGATCCAGCTAATGCTGCGGGAAAAGATGTGGAAGCAGCAAAAGAAGAAACCATGGATTGGGTATCAGATGTATATACTAAAAACTTTACCAAAATTCCATTGATCATCAACTATCACCGTGTGGTGGGGCACCCTTCAAGTTGGGAAAATGTTGCCAATGCAAATACAGATAGGTTATTGGCTAAGCTAATTAATAAAGGCTATAGCTTGCGCCAAGATGCTTTTGGTATGACTGGCTACTACCAAAATTGGGAAAAGTCTTTTGCTAAAACCTGGAATTTTAAACGCCCAATATTGATGGAGGGCGGTTGGATTACCAGTGGTACACACGCCTATTGGAATGATCCAAGTGGGAAATATCGCGAAGGCTTCCCAGAAGATGTACGTAAAGGAGAATTTGATGCTTCATTGGAGGCGGCAGTGAACATGATGGACTTTCGTGTTGGAGATACAGAAAGCTGGTTTACTAAAGCTTTTTCTCTGGTGCAACGCTTTACTTCCGAAGGAGGTTATCGCTTATATCCAGATCAGGTTTATCTTCCAGAGAAAGCGAATAGTGGAAGTGAAGTGACCATCACGCATCGTTGGAGAAATATGGGATGGGGATATTTTCCTAACAACATTCCTCAATGGAACTTTAAATATAAGGTGGCTTTTGCGCTATTGAATGCCGATGGTAGCGTTAACAAGGTTTTTGTAGATAAAAACAGCGAGCCTTCTACTTGGTTAAAAACTGCGCCAGTAAGATATGAGCTTAAAACTGCTTTGGGAGTGCCAGCAGGTACTTATACCTGGGCCGTAGCTATTGTAGATACCACCAACGATAATAAACCGGGTATTAGATTATCTGTTAATGGAGATATTACTACTGCGGGTTGGTTGAAATTACTTAACGTGCAGGTACAATAAGAAAATTCAATACGGAAAAGGTATTTCATCAGTACCTTTTCTAAATCCCAATCATATTTTATGATTGGGATTTTTTTATGGTAGAAATTTATGCAACTCGCTTTTTGCATTAAGTTTTATCGTTGGATAAGTATATCTTCCTATTTTGGTGTCATAGATCATAAACCAAACATTTTGCAAGCCTAATTTTCATGTCGGGAAAAGAGAAGATTAAAATATTGTTTCAAGAAATCCAACAAGGAAATAAGGACGCATTTAATGATCTTTTTAATCTCTACTACGCAAAATTAGTTGCTTTTGCTCAGCAATACACCAAGCAGTTTGAAAGTGCCGAAGAAATAAGTTCAGAACTCTTTGTAAAACTATGGCTAAAGCGAGATCAACTTTCCAAGGTCTTCAACCCAGAAGTTTATCTTTATGTATCAGTTAAAAATGCTTGTTTAAATTTAATTAGAGCCGATAAAAAACGTCCCATGCTGTACTCGGAGGAAACTGGAGTAGATTCGATCGAGAAAGATTCAGAAGGTTCAAAATTAGAAGATAAGGAATTGATAAAATTGCTTGATGAAGCGGTAAACTCACTCCCAGAGCAAAGAAAGATCATCTTTAAATTAATTAAGGAAGATGGATTAAAGACGAATGAAGTCGCGGAAATAATGGAGCTTTCCAAAAGAACGGTAGAAAATCAGTTGTATAAAGCAGTAAAAACACTTGCCGAAACGATGAGTGCTTATTTGGGCTATCATCCGCAATCTAAAATGGGAACTAAAAAACTTTCTGAACTTTCTGCCATTTTTTTGATGCTACAGTAAGTACTTTGCTAAAAGTTGGTGTCTTGATAGTATAAGATTAAAAAGATGGAAAAAGACAAGTTCATCCTACTGCTGTCTAAAAAGCTCTCGAAGGAAATTTCAGATAGCGAACAAAAGCAGTTGAGCCAAGCGCTTCAAAATGAGGAATACCGACTGTTAGCTATTCAGATTGAGCATTACTTTAAGGAGAAGAATGAGATAGGTGCAATTGTTCCACCACTCGATACAATTTGGCAAAGAATAGCCAAAGCTGAAAAAGACTTAGTGGCTAATAAATTTGATTTTTCAGTACCAAAGCAAAATCTATTTTCGAATATCTTATTTAGAGTAGCTGCAATTTTAGTGCTTTTTTTGAGCATTAGTTTGGTTACTTACTATCTTTTCAATAGGACGCAAACAATTGCACTAGCCGCAACAGATCAAAAGATTTTTAAAATTCTGGATGACGGAACGAGTATCTGGCTAAATAAGCAATCTAGCATCACTTACAATGAAGATTTTGGGAAGCATCAACGTGAAATTACCTTAAAAGGAGAAGCTTATTTTGATGTTGTAAAAAATGCCGCTGTTCCTTTGATCATCCATGTTGGAGACCGTACTGACGGAATAGACATTGAGGTAAAGGGGACAGCTTTTAATGTAAATGCATATTTAGAAAACGATGGGATAGAAGTTGCCTTGGTAAGAGGTTTTATAGCAGTTACTGATAGACAAAACGTGAAAAATAGTGTACTGCTCAAACCTAATGATAAGTTGGTCTTCAATACTAAGTTTGCCAAGCAAAATCTAAGCAGTTTTCGGGTGCTAGCATTGAAACCAGAATTGATATTCAAAGCAACAAGCTGGGTCTCAGATACGCTTATTTTCAATAAAGAAAAGTTAGTTGACCTAGCACCAAAGCTAGAAAAGAAATACAATTTGAAAATCGAAATCCGTAGTGAGAAATTAAAGGAAAAGCGCTTTAGTGGAACATTTACCAGTGAAACCATCTACCAAGCTTTAGAAGCGCTGAAGCTTTCTTACCCATTAACCTACACTATCGACAAACAATTAGTAACTATTAAGGATTAAGGATGAAAAGAATTGTTTTAGTTGCTTTTATTTTTTGTATTTGTCATACGGTTTTTGCTCAGCATAAGAAATTTAGCTTACACCAAGAGGGTATTTCCTTGCCATCTTTATTTAAGGAAATTCAAGCGCAATGTGGTTATACCTTTGTGTACAGTGATGAAATAGTGTCGGATACGATCACAGTGACTGTCAATGCCAGCCGAACACCAGTCTCTGATGTTTTAATGAGCGTGCTCTCGGGTAGAAAGCTTTTCTATCAAATGCTTTCGGAGAATATGGTTGTAATAGGAAGTGAAAATCTGCTGAAGCAACAAGATGAGGGTGTTGCAAAATCTTTATTAACTGGAGAAGTATGGGGTGGCGATGGTGTTGCAGTGCCCTTTGCCACTGTAACATTACTTCAGGATACCGTACAAATCAATGGAGCAATTGCTAATGAAAGAGGCGAATTTCAATTTTACCAATCGCTGAAAATAGGGAATGCCTATGTTTTAAGAGTTTCCTCAATGGGCTTTGAGACTACTCAGGTTTCTTTTTATCCATCGGAAAATAATCGTTTGGCGAAAGCATTTGGAAAAATAAAGTTGAAGCACAAAGCGAGGGTTTTAAAAGAAGTAAATATCAGCGGTGCGCAAAAGGTAATCGAGATGGACGGAAGTAATATTGTATTCAATGTTTCTAAAAGTCTTACTGCACAGGGTACAAATGCTTTGGAATTACTAAGCAGGGCGCCTGGCGTTACGGTAGGTACCGACAATAATATTGCTTTAAATGGCAAAGGAGGAGCTGCTATACTGATAGACGGAAAGCAGACTTATCTCTCCAATCGGGAAATTGCTGAATTATTGAAGTCCATGTCGGCCTCCGAAATTAAATCGATAGAGATTATGAACAGCCCTAGTGCTAAACATGATGCTGCGGGCACAGCAGGAGTAATTAACGTAAAAACACTAAAATCTAATGTTCAAGGTTTTTCTGCAGGGTTTACTTCTGGATTGAGTTATGGTGTCTATCTTCGAAATAACCAAGATTTATCGTTGAATTATAGGAAAAACAGGCTGAATATTTTTGGTAACTACAGTCATTTCATCGGTTACTATTCTTATTTATATGGTGCAGATAGAATCCAAGAGGGAAAATTCTATAACAGTTTTACTGATGATGTAGACAAACGTAATAAGATGGGTTCACGTTTAGGGGCTGACTTCGCCATCGATAAGAAGAACACAGTAGGTATTTTATTGAATGGAAACTTTATTTTCGGTGGAGGAATTACAGATACTAGAACAGATATTGGCATTGCGCAAAGCAGTCAGGTAGACCAAACCTTAAGTGCGATAAACGATTATTATCACCAAAAGACACAACGCTACAATGTCAATTTGAACTATAAATACGAAGATACGCTGGGTAATATCATCAACTTTGATGCTGATTATGGTGATTTTACAAAAGGCGCAGGTAATCTTCAGACTAACAGATACACCGCTAGTAATGGTGCGGTATTAAGTGATAATCTCTACCGTTCCTTAAATGCCATTGATATTGGTTTGCGAGCTATCAAAGCCGACTATAGCACTAAACTTTGGAAAGGTAAATTAGAAACTGGGCTTAAATTTTCGTCCGTGTCGGCAGATAATGATTCGAAGTTTTTGGAGGTAAAATCCGATGGTGAGTTTAGAGATCCTAACAGGTCGAATAGGTTTGTTTATCTTGAAGAGATTGCAAATGCTTACGTGAATTACCAAAAGACTTTTGGGAAATGGCAATTGCAAGGTGGTTTGAGAGTAGAAAATACAGCATCAAAAGGCGAGCTAGATGAAATTTCTGTAGTAGCCGGAAATATGAAAGTTACTGAACGAAATTATACCAACTGGTTCCCATTTTTCTCTGCTGCCATTAAACCAACTGCTAATCATAATTTTTCGTTGAGCTACTCTAGAAGGATTGACAGGCCTGCTTATCAGAACCTTAACCCATTTATCTATTTGTTAGATGAGCTTTCTTATTGGCAGGGAAATCCTTTTTTAGCACCTCAACTGAGCCATCGCTTACTCCTGCAATATGCTTATCAAAGCTCAACTATCATTGGTTTGAGTTACACGTATACCAATAATTTTAGCGTAGAAGTTACTGATGTGGTTGATGATACGAAGATTGTAATGGTTCCTCGTAATTTGGGTGTGCAGCGGCATTTGGCATTTACTTTAACCCAAACGCTAAGTCCTGCGAAATGGTGGAATATGATTTTTAACGGTACACTTTTTGGTTTACATAACGACATTGATTTTGGTGGTGGAAGAAAACTAGATTTAAGACAATTAGCTGGAAGGATGAACTTACAGCAAACTTTTAAACTGCCATATCGCTTCAATGCAGAAATCGTAGGGATTTATAATTCGAGAAAATTAGCGGGTGCAAATCAGTTTCCGAGGGCTACTGGTCAAATAGATCTAGGTTTGCAACGTAACCTCATGAACGACAAAGCCACGCTGAGATTGATTTTTGCAGATATCTACAAAGGTACTAAAGCCTATTCTATTCAAAGTGTAGATGGTCTGTATATCCGCAATTATAGCTATTTCGAAACCAGCCAAGTAAGACTTAATTTTAGCTACAGGTTTAGTAGTGGTAATTCTAAAGGGCCTAGAACCCGAAGTTCGGCGCTGGAAAATGAGCAGGGTAGGATTAAGTAGGAATCAGGGATTAGTGGATAGGAATTAGGAATTAGTGGGTAGGGATCAGTTAAGTAAATGTACGGTTAGCCTAACTACAACGAAAATGCTGTAAATCTTAATCATTTTTTTTACCTTCGTCGCCCCGCAAATTTTATTGTTTTTAGCTTCCTTCTCATGAAACGATTTTTATATGGTATCGACTTCGGTACTACCAATTCTGCTTTGGCCATTTACGACGAAGATTCGAATGAAATTCATAGTACTATTATCATTCCCTCGTTGATCTATTTTTACCACCAGCTAAATACGGGTGTCGAGAAAAATTATGTAGTTGGCGAGGATGCTATTGAAGCCTATCTCAGCGAAGGTATGAAAGGTCGTTTCATCAAATCTATTAAGCAGATTTTGTCTCGCAGTAGTTTTACCGAAACCCGTATCCATAATAGAAGATACAATGCTTCAGACTTAGTGGCGATTATTCTAAAGGAACTAAAGGGTAGGGCTGATGAAATTGTTGGACAGGATGTTCAAAAAGCAATTATTGGTAGGCCAGTTTTCTTTGATGACGATAACGTACAGAAAGATACTTTGGCGCAAAATAGGTTAAACAAAGCGGCCGAGCTTGCAGGTTTTACAACGGTTCGTTTTCAGTTTGAACCCATTGGGGCAGCTTTTGCTTATGAGAAAACGCTTTCGAAAAAAGAGCATGTTTTAGTAGGCGATTTGGGTGGTGGTACAACCGATTTTACTTACTTGATATTAGATCCAGCGAAGGTGGGCAGTAAAGATCGTAAAAAAGATATGATGGCGACTGGGGGGATTTACATCGGTGGTGATAGCTTTGACTCGGCTTTTATGTGGGAACGTGGCACACCCTATTTCGGTAAGCACACCACTTATGAAGCTACACCAGGCAAAGTACTTACGGTACCAAAATCATTGTTTGCCAATATATGTTCTTGGGAGCAGATGAACTTTTTTAATGGTCAGCGCATTAGGAAAGATATTGACGATTACTACTATTTTTCTGGGAAGGATAGAAAGTTTAAAAACTTGATTACGCTAATTGAAAATAATTTGGGCTATTCTGTATTTCAAGCCATAGAGAAAACAAAAATTACCCTATCCAATACACCACAAGCTCAGTTTGTTTATCAGCAAGAAGAAATAGAAATTGATGAACAAGTTTCACTGAGTGAATACGAGCAGATTATCCAAAAAGATGTAGATCGGATTGCTGCCTATCTAGAAGAATTTATGCAGCAGAATAACATCGATGTTCAAAAAATTGATAGTTTATTTTTAACCGGAGGTACGTCTATGGTAGCCAGTATCCAAAGCTTATTTAAAAGCAAATTCCCTCATATTACTTTGAATTCTGGTGATAACTTTAAAAGTGTAGCTAAAGGATTAGCTTACAGTGGCTATTTGTTCGAAGATTAAGAGGTAAGTTGATGTTGCGGGAATGCTATGCAGGCATAACATAGTACACTCGTAGTACTCTATCCCTACTTTAAACCTAGCTTTGACCTACTTGATCTTTACTTTTGTAGCCTATAGTCAAAAAAATGAAAACAAGACAAGGTATTCGCTAGTTAAAGTATTAGATTTAAGGCATAAATCAACCCGATATAAGCCATTGATTTGAAAGTAGCAGTAGAAGATAGTGAATTAACAAAAAAGTTGTTGCCAATTATTTTGGCCACAGCAACTTTTATGCAGATGCTCGATTCCACTGTGCTGAATACTTCGTTGCCAACTATAGCCAAAGATTTAAATGAATCGCCGCTCAATATGCAAAATGCGATTATTGGCTATGTGCTTACCTTAGCATTATTTATGCCTGTGAGCGGTTTTTTGGCCGATAAATTCGGTACTAGAAAAATCTTCATTTTCGCACTGGTTTTATTCAGTATGGGCTCGCTGTTTTGCTCTATGTCTGGTAACCTAATGGAATTGGTTATTGCACGAGTGATACAAGGCATAGGAGGTAGTTTGCTATTACCGGTGGGCAAGTTGGCCCTAATTAAAACTTTTCCAAAAAACGAATTACTCAAAGCAATGAACTTTGCCATTATTCCGGCGTTGATAGGTCCCGTATTGGGTCCATTGGTTGGGGGCTATATCGTTGATTACCTTTCTTGGCATTGGATTTTCCTTATCAATATCCCTATTGGTGCCTTAGGGATTATTTTGAGCATTAAATTTATGCCCGATTATCGTTCCAAAATTTTAGATTTTGATTTGAAGGGCTTTCTTATTTTTGCTGCGGCTTCTCTCTTGTTGTCCATTGCCTTAGAACTTTTTGGTAATACTGTGCATATCACCCCAGTATTGTCTACGTTTTCGTTAGGATTTTTAATGTTGTACTACTATTATCGTCATGCATCTAAAGACGATAACCCTATCTTTCCTTTAAACCTTTTTAAAGTGCGCACTTTTAGGGTTGGTATAGTAGGTAATTTAGCAACCCGTTTAGGAATTAGTTCGGTTCCTTTATTGTTACCGATGATGATCCAGATTGCTTTTGGGCAATCGGCGGTAACTTCAGGCTGGATGGTGGCACCAATGGCACTTACGGCAATGCTTGCTAAATCAAGGGTAATCAAAATATTGGATAGATTTGGCTATCGTAGTACCTTGATGGCCAATACCTTCATGATTGGGGTTTTGATTTGCTGCATGGCTATTCCAACCATTCATACTTCTATTTATTGGTACATGCCTATTATAGCATTGCTCGGTTTTTTCAATTCCATACAGTTTACGGCCATGAATTCTATTTCCATTGCCGACCTAAGAATGTACCATACCAGTAGCGGAAATTCCCTAGTTTCCGTAAACCAGCAGTTGGCCATTGGCTTTGGTATTGCTTTTGGTCTTATTGTACTAAAAGTTTTTCAAGGTGATGTTAAATTAATCCATAACGAAATTCATAATGCTTTTCGTTACACTTTTCTACTGATAGGAGGTTTAACTATTTTATCGGGCTTTGTTTTCAGGCGTCTACATTTTAAGGATGGAGAAAATATGAAGTCGGCGGTAGCTTAGTAGGTTACTTTGTTACATTTCAAAATTAGCCAAAGGGAGCTATCAATTAGCTTTAAACGTGCATTAATGGGTCTTTTTTTAAGCTAAATGCTTTGTTTACATTGACTTGACAAACCTAGTGGTGGTGTTTCTCGTATATTTGCCCGACGCTCTTGATGGAAATATGCCAATTTTGCAAACTTATAAGATATGGATTAGATCTTTTGATGCAAGTATAGCTGCCATGTAGTAATTAACATTAATTTTTTTAAACCCATCATGCCTACCAAAAGAAAAACGGCGCTCTATCTCGTATGTTTTTATTCTCTATTTTTAATCACCTCCTGTGTAAACTCAAAGAAAAACAAAGTCACTTTTGAAGTCCAAAATGAAGAAAGTCAAGCAGAAGTTGCAGTATTAACTAAAAGCGATACTTCAATAAGTATTGACCTGACATGTATTTCTAAGCCTAAGAACATCAACCTCAAAAATGTGCGTCTTACCTGTTTAAATCCTAATCCGATGGGTGTAAACAGTGTGAATTTTTTAGATTCTGAAGATGATACTCCTGTACAGGTCTATTATGGAGAATATAAAGGGAATCGGATCAGAGTAATTCTCCCTTATGGAAATTTGAATAAGAAAAACAGTTATTTGAACCTAAAGGTTATATCTGCTGATAAGGAAAACGTGGAGATGAAACTTGCCAAAAAGTAAAAAGCCAAATAGAAGGATTGGATGTAGCAACTCAGTAACCCGAATTGAAGAGTAAAGAATTTGCTAAATTTAGGGTAGAAATATCATGCTATGTCAAGAACTTTTATCTATTTGTGTGTGCTATTGTTATCTTTAGTTTCTTGCAATCAATATAAAAATAGTGGGCAAGCAGCTTTAGATATGAATGCTAATCACATTAAATTCGAAAATGGCTATTCAGATGTAAACGGTCTGAAAATGTATTACGAAATTTACCAATCTGTACAGGCGGATACTACAACAGTTCCTATTGTATTAGTGCATGGTGGCGGTTCAACAATACAAACCAGCTTTGAAAAAGTTATTCAGCTATTAGCTAAACATAGGAAAGTAATTGCAGTGGAATTGCAGGCGCACGGCCGTACAAATGATAGAAATGCAGATCTTAGCTTTGAACAAGATGCAGATGATGTAGCCGCGTTGCTTAAAAACCTTGGTATTGCAAAAGCAGATTTTTTAGGGTTCAGCAATGGTGGCACAACTACTTTGCAAATTGCTATTCGACATCCTCAGTTGGTTGGTAAAATGATTTTAGGTTCTGCTTTGGCCAAGCGTAATGGTGTTCCAATTTGGTTTTGGGAGTTTATGCAGCAGGCTAAGCTAGAAAATATGCCAGCGCAGTTACAATTAGCCTATAAGAAAGTGTCGCCTAATTCTAGTGGTTTGCAGGTGATGCATGATCGTGATGCCAAAAGAATGGTCAATTTTAAGGATATTCCCAATGAGCAAATTGAGGCTATTAAAGTACCAACACTTCTGATTATTGGCGATAAAGATGTAATTACTTTAGAACATGCCGTAGAAATGCATAGGCAAATTGCTAACTCTTCTCTAGCGGTGATTCCTGGTGGGCATGGTTCTTACATTGGCGAAATTACTACCATTACCCCCGAATTTAAAGAGAGCGATTTGGTGGTTCCTTTGATGGAGAAGTTTCTAGGTCAAAAGAAATAAGTGAGACCTCGAAAGAAGTAAATCACAGCAATGCTTTTGTTGTTTACTTGTGTATATCAACTCGTTTCTTTTATTAAATTTGAGAATGAAGAGCAATAAAGAGAGAGTTTATAAGATGTCTTTTGCTAGTGTTTATCCACATTACATTGCAAAGGCAGAGAAAAAGGGACGAACTAAGGCAGACGTTGATGAAATTGTATTTTGGCTAACTGGATACGACGCAGTAGCTTTACAGCAGCATATTGACAATAAAACTAATTTTAAAGACTTTTTTGCTCAGGCTCAACTCCATCCAAATGCCGCTAAAATTACCGGTGTGATTTGTGGTTATCGTATAGTGGAAATTGAAGATGAAGTGATGCAGCGGGTTCGTTATTTAGATAAACTGATAGATGAGTTGGCTAAAGGGAAAGCGATGGAGAAGATTTTAAGAAAGTGAGCTTTTAGGTCAATAGTAGCAGTGAGAGAGCGAATCTGTTTATCAGCAAAGAGCGGTATTTCTTATGGACCATAGTTGATTGCACCTAAGCAATCCGAGTCATTATCCAATATCTCCTAATCCGTAACAGATCTATCTACGCTTAATTTTCATCAGCGCATTGGTTACATAAAATTGCTTAATCCTAAGATGAGTGTGTCAATCTATTTTAACGTGAGTTCGGGATAAGAAAGTAGTTCTAGGCAGTAAAATCACGGATATTAAATGAAACATATTTCATTTGCTGCTATTTATTGCTCCGGTCGCTTCGCGGACAAACTTTTTTCCTTTAGCTGAAAAAAGTATGCAAAAAAAGCCACGGCTGCGCCTGATGCTATTAAAGTCAGTTGAAGGGCAAATTACAGCTATCCGCATCAGCCAAGGCCGATTTTAGTAAAACGAAGAGGCTTTGCGTAGGCTTGAAATGGTGCATAGGTAAAATTGCTTAACCCGAACTCACGTTATTTTAATGTTCAATTTTTGGCAAATTGTTTAGCTCTCGTTAGCTGTTGTTTGTCTACCATAGATAACCGTATGTCTATTTAATTTACTTGTTAAAGTTTCTGTATTTAATTTACACCTCAAATATTAATTCAGAAACATGAAAAAAATCAATTTCTACTTTGTTTTATCTCTGCTTGTTTTTTGTTCCTGTTCAAAAAAAGCAGAAAAAATAGGTGATAATGATGTGGATCAAAATCAGGTTATTCCAGATTTCTCTTGGACGGGTAATCAAATCGCTCCTGCTGAAATTACGTTTACCAATCACACCAAAAATGCTACGTCACACCATTGGGATTTTAGCAATGGAACAACGTCTACATTAGCGCAACCTAGTAAAGTTACTTTTACGGAGCCGGGAGCGTATACAGTTACATTAAGGGCTACCAACAGTAGTAATAATGTATTCACCTCAAAGGTGGTGCTCATCACCGAAAATGATAATCCAGTAGCTTCTTTTAGCTATACTTTCAAGAATAAGGTTTCGTATGCTCCAGCTACTGTTCAGTTTCATAACGAGTCGGTTAATGCTAAAACCTACGAATGGGATATTAATGGTAGAAAAGATTACGTTCAATCTCCGCTAGATTATATATTCTCGTTGCCTGGTACTTATAAAGCTAAGCTCATCGCTATTAATGGAACACAAAGGTCAACAGTTTTCGAAAAGGATATCATTGTAGAAAGCAACCCCAATCCGGTGGCTAAGTTTGCAATTGGTATGAGTCCGGGCGGTTATTTTGTTGGACAGGAGATTTATTGTGTTAACCAGTCTACCAATAGTGAAAGTTACTTATGGAATTTTGGAGTTAATAGCCCTGCAGAAGCTACGTCGGAGCATGCGATTGCCAAATTTGACAAGCCAGGAGTACACACCATTACGCTAACAGCAAAGAAAAATTCTCTTTCTTCATCTAGAAGCATAAACATAATGGTGAAGGCATTGCCATAATAACTTTGACTTATTTGAATATCTCTTTTCAGACCAAAGTAATTCTTGAAATGCCTTTTCCTATTCCACTTTTTAAAAATAAAGATTCCCTTTATTCTATTGTTCGTCACCTGCTTTTACTGATTTGCTTAGTCTTTAATTGTTCGGTAGTGCAAGCTCAGCATTCAAATGCTGTCTATACGCTACAGGGCATAATTTCTGGCGGATCAGATAAATTACTTGGTGCTTCGTTTCAATTGATTTCATTGACAAATAGTTCTGCTACTAAGAATGCCATGAGTGCTACTGATGGTAAGTTCTCATTCACAGCGCTAAAAAGCGGTCGATATGTTTTAAAGGCGGGCTACATGGGTTTTAAGCCCTATACTTCAGATACTTTAAACATAACTGGTAATCTTGTTCTTCCAGAAATTAAACTAGTTCAGTTATATGAGCGGTTAAAAGAAGTTAATGTTGTGGCAGAGCTACCCGCTATAGCACAACAGTTAGATAAGGTAGTGGTAGATGTGAGTAGAAATGTAACCGCAAATGGTAGTTCTGCACTTGATGTATTAGAGAAATCGCCAGGAGTATCTGTTGATCAAAATGGCAATATGATGATGAGAGGGAAGCCTGGCCCAATTGTGATGATTAATGGCAAGCAGGTTCAGGTATCAGGTACCGACCTGACCGAAATGTTGAGAGGCATAGCCGCTAACAATATCCAAAAGATAGAGCTCATTAATAATCCTTCGGCCAAATATGATGCCGCAGGTAATGCAGGCGTTATCGATATCAAGCTTAAAAAGGCAAAGGATATGGGGGTAAATGGCAATGTCTCTTTTAATGGGGGTAGCGGAGAATTGGTAAAGAGTAATAATGGAGGTAATTTGACTTATCGTGGAGGTGATTTTTCGTTAACGGCAAATTACAACTATGCTTATCGTGGTGATTTCGTGGATCTAGAGATAAATCGTGATTTCGCTATTCAACAAGCTGGGGTGGCCAGCTTTTGGCAAAATTCACATCAAGATATCACCTTTGGCTCTCATACGCCTCGATTAAGCATGGAGTACGTGTTGGGAAAGGGTACGACGCTTGGAACGGATCTTTTTGGTACGTTTACTAGGATCAATAGAGGGATAGATAATGTGACTTCGCTGTACGATAGTGAGCGTAGTGGAATGGGGTCTAGAACGATGCTTAGTAGTACACTAAATGATCGTAAGAATTTTGGAGTTAACTTTAATCTAAGGCAGAAGCTTGATACCGTGGGTACGCTATTAGGTTTGGATGTGGATTTGGCTAAATTCAATTTGGATGACACACAGTCCTATGATTTCCGATATTTAAATTCAAATCAAACACCATCTCAAGATCCATTATCATTATACAATGATGCTATTGGACGGTTAAATATTCGCTCTGCTGCACTTAACTTAGAGAAACCTCTGTTTGGAGGTAAAATGGATCTAGGTGTTAAGTTGAGCCACATTCGTTCGGATACCGATATGGATTTTTTTAATAGAATTGAAGATCGGTATATGTTCAACGATGAACTGAGCGGCAGGTTTATTTATAGAGAACAAATACAGGCCGCTTTCGTCAATTATAATCGTAAGCTAGGTAAGTTAAACTATCAGTTAGGGTTAAGGGTCGAAAATACATTGGGTGAAGGTAAAGGTACTACCAATTTTAATAGAGAATACTTCAAGTTATTCCCTAGTGGTGCCATTAGCTACCAACTTAACGAGGTGCATGGACTAGGTTTCAATTTTAGTAGAAGAATAGGAAGACCAACTTATTCGCAGCTCAATCCATACTTTTATTTTATTGATCCATCTACTAAGGTGGTAGGCAACCCCGAGCTGCTACCGGCATTAAATTACACCATGGATATTAATTACACCTTTAAGGGAAAGTATATTTTTAGTTTGAATTACTTTAATGCTGAAAATCAAATTGTAGAAGCGCAAACCTTAGACAAGAGCAACAATATCATTATAGGATTTGCTAATCTTCGCAGTTACCATAGCTACTCAATGGTGGTAACCTTGCCATTTAAATTTACCAAATGGTTCAATTCGACCAATAACTTTAGTGGTTTTTATGGGCAGTATAAGGGAGTAATTGCTAGCGAGGAAATATCAGAAGCAACGCCATTTTTAACCATTAACAGTAATAATAGTTTCTCTTTTGGAAAATGGTCTGCACAATTGATTGGTAACTATAACGGTAGGCAGTATGTAGGGAATATAGATGTCAAGGCTAACATGTCATTATCATTTGCTGTACAACGTAGTTTAATGAATAAGAAGGCAACCTTGGGGTTAAACTTCAATGATATATTCTATACCAACTATATCAGATGGAAAAATTCGTTACAAAGTTTTTCTAGTAGGGCAGTGTGGCGTAGAGATAGTAGAGCGGTGTTACTAAACTTTACCTATAAGTTTGGAGGTAACGGACAGGCGGTTAAACGCAAGGTGGGTAGTGCAGAGGAAGAAAAGGGAAGGGCTAATTAGTCCTCCCTTTCTATTTTTTTGATAAAAATTGCTTTCTGAATTTCAGTGGTGTTGTATTGAAAGTGGCCTTAAATAACCTTATAAAAGCACTTGCAGACTCAAAGCCTACCATAATAACTGTTTCATTAATAGAATGGTTATTGCTTTCTAGATAAATTTTTGCCCTATTTAATCTTACTAGAGTTAGGTACTGATAGGGAGACAATCCATAAGCTTGCTTAAAGGTGCGCAGTAAATGGTTTACAGAAAGACAGCTATAAGCAGCCAGCTCGTCAATCGAAATTTTTTTGTTGTAGTTGTGCAGGATATACTCCTTCGCCAATTTTAATCTTTCGAAGATCTCTTTCTTCGTATTAGCCTTTGCGAAAGAAAGCTTTTCTTGTTTGCTTACAAATTCTTGCTGGTATAAACTGTTGCAATTAATCAATACGTGTTCTAAATAATGATTAATTAACGCATCTTCACAGTCTTTACTAGATAAGCTGCGTATGAAATTTTTGATATTAAAACGCATATCACCTTTAAATGGAAATATTCCCTGTGATGGCATTTCAATGGAAGAAGTACTATTATCTCTTAAATGATGAATAAAATCAGTACTTAGACAGATACTAAGGATTTGAGTTTGTGTAGTAAAAGAAACCATTTCGCTACTGTAGACTGTTTTAGGTTCAAAAACTAGAAATGAATCAGGATAAAGTATAATCTCTTTATCATACCATTTGTAAAGTTGTTTTCCATTTAATACAACCTTAAAAGTGTAGCCAAGTGAGATTTCATTAGAGTTTTGAATACTAGCCTTACCTATACTAACATCATTGCCATTAGGTAAAATTCTCTTGAGGATCATATCCTATTCTCCATGGCATAACTTCTATTTTCGCGAACTACGTAGATATAGTTTTTGCCATCCGAAAATGTGGCTTCTAAACCATTTTCTGTATATGTGATAGGAGCTACAGCCTTAATCCCATAGTTCTTTAGTATAAAATCTAATAAAATACAATCATCACAAGTTATCTCTACATAGTTATATGGTAAGGGTAGCTGTATGATGGCATTGTTAACTAATTGTTCGCCTGCTGCACTCGTTAGCGCCTTGCCATTTTGACGGATGATCTTTGTGCTGACAATTTCGCTTACAACTTCCTCCTTAGATAAGAGGTTAATCGTGAAATTCTCATTCTGCTGTTTAGGGTGGTTATACATGTCATTCGGTGTTAGTGTTTAACTCCAAAAATGTAATACACTAAACTAGGTACAAAGACACGGCGATATTTGCTTAATGATGAGGTTGTTATTACATGTTTATGTAGCCCAATGCACTTGGTCGCCGAAAAAAAGCTTTATGAAAGCTTTAGTGTTCGCTCGTCTACATAAGTTAGCAATCATTTAAAGTTTTTAGACTTATGGCAATGATTTTCTCTTTAACGATTAACTAGAAATGCTATGAAATATTTTACTGCATTCATATTTGTAGTTTCTGCCGATAGGCAATTCTTTTCCCAGAATTTCTATAGAGAAAGATTTGTAGCTTTCAATTTTGTCTAATGATGCGATGAATGATCTATGGATTCTTAGGAATTTGTCTTCTGGTAAAAGCTCTTCTACAATGCTTATTTTTTGCTTGCTAATCAATGTTTTCTCTTTAAGTACCACTTTGATGTAGTCTTTTAAGCTTTCTACCCAGTAAATATCATTCACATTTACTTTTACCATTTTTCTATCAGATCGGAGGTAAAGAAACACGTCGCTTTTTTGCTCTGTAGGCACTTGTGAAACACCCACCTGTTGGAAATTGGGTAGGTAAAGCGCAAAAATTTTATCCATTGCTCTCAAAAAACGGTCAAAAGAAATTGGCTTCAATAGGTAATCTACAGCATTGAGATCAAAACCATCAATTGCAAAATCCTGATAGGCGGTAGTAAATATAATCTTGGGTGGATTTTTTAAACTACGTACTAATTCGGTTCCCAACAGTCCGGGCATTTTTACGTCTAGGAACATCAAGTCAATTTTTTGTCTTTGCAAAATCTGAAAAGCCTCCAGTGCATTTTTACATTTGGCTACGATGTCTATCTCTGAAAAATTCAGACTATATTTCTCAACGATATCCATCGCATGCGGTTCGTCATCAACGATCAATGTTTTGATTTTCATTATGGTGTATTCAGTGCTTGCATTGGTGTATCTTGCTTCGGTTCAATTCTAGAATCTTCTATGCTACTTGAAGCTATTTTTTCCTGGTTCTTACTTAAATCCAATTCTAAAATGGCGACAAAAATATCATCATCAGCATAGGTATTAAAGGTATAGGCGTTAGGATAGAGTAAGCGCAATCTTCTATGTACGTTGATCAAACCTATTTTTTCACGTTCATCCTCAGTATGTTCCAGAAGTTCAACAGGAAAACCATTAGATACTTTCAGTTTCAGATTGTTACCATTAATTTCTACCTGAATATTTATCCAAGCGTCTTTGATCATTTCGCTTGCTCCATGCTTAAAAGCATTTTCTACCAATGGCAGCATCAAAAGTGGGGCTATAGTCTGCTCTTTGATCCATCCGTTAATGCTTACCGTTAAATCAAGTTGGTCTTCGTACCGCAGTTTTTCTAAGTTGATATAGTTTTCTAGAATTTCTAAATCGCGTTTTAGATAAACCTTATCGGTATTGCATTCATAGAGCATGTATCTAAGAATGTTGGATAAACCTAAGATGGCTGTGGGTGATTTTGGCGAGTTTTCTAGCGAAAGTGCGTACAGATTGTTGAGGGTGTTAAACAGAAAATGAGGGTGTACTTGTGCTTTAAGAAAATTAAGCTCTGCCTGCAATGCGGATTGCTTTTTAAAGTGCCACATTCTAAAAAAACGGATGGCCAGGCAAATCCAGATGATGAAATTAGTCTGTTCGAAAGCAGTTACTAAAAAAATAGGATTAAGATATTGTTCCTTTATGGTACCCCTTAGTTTTTTCCATTGGAACTCGGGATTTTGCTCCAGCATTACCCTGTTAAAATAGGGGTCTGCCCAGAAAATTTCAATAGTTCTGAATGCTAGCGTACAAACTATAGCTAGTGTTAAGAGCGAGGCTGCCAGCTTCAAGTGGCTGTTCTCGTCAATGTATTTGGGGATCAACCAATAGGCTGCGGTGTAGAAATATGTCACATGCACAGGTATGAACATCAGGATTATAAAAAATGAAGTAAAAGTACCAGGTGCACCTACTCCATAGATGAAGCTAAGGAACAGTATTACACTTACCCAAAGTCCGATATGTGATAAGATGTTCTTATTGAGTAGTTTGTGTTTGCTAAAACGCATACGCAAATATAGCTGAAGTAAGAATGAAAATGAGAAACGTAGATCAATCGCAGTATTTCGTCGACATATAGCATGGCCAAGTAAATGCGATCGAAATAACTTAAAGTCAACAAGAATTTGTGTTTTGCAATAATTAGTACTGCATTACATCTGCGGCTAACAACCACTGTTTGTTTGATCTTGTCCAAATTTCAATAAAATAACCGCAAAATTTTCTAGAATCTAGGGATGTTTTGTTGTCGGCTAAATTACCAATACGGTAATAGATTTGTTTAGCTTCGTCAAACCCATCAACTTGTTGCAATTTTAAAAATGTTTTTGATGGTTCTTTATCGTGTTTCCCATAAAGTATTTCTGTTCGGTTAGGGCGTAATAAGATAGCGTTATTTGCTATTTTAGCTTGATATGTCTCATCTAATGGTGGTAGTTGTATTTCTTCCTCTATAGGTTTGGATATTAATTTATACTCGTTTGTTTGATGCTTGTCCAAGTCATAATCTTTATCAAATGTTTGGCTGTTTATAAAAACACCTCCATCAAATAGAATCTTCAGCTCACCTTTTTGATCCTTCTGCCAAATCGAGAAAGTATTTCCAGCAGCTATTGGTTTTTGGTTACGCTTCGCATGGTAGTAGTAAGGACCAGAAGCGAAACCAAAGTCTTCAGCAGTATTAGTGAAAACATGTGTGGGTTTCCAAGTTAATAAATCAAGGGTGTCAGTGGTTGCCTTTGCATATAGTTCATGGCCATTTACTAACCTGTTCTCGGCGATCAAATATCCCTTTGGATGAAGATAAGCAATAAAAGCTTCTTTAATTCCCTTTGATTTTGCTAAAGAAGCAAATTGAAACTCAGCTTTAGCAATTGATGAAGTAGCTTGAGCAAAGCTTTTTGGCATGAAAGCACAGGTAATTAGCTGCATTATAAGTAGGCCATACGTTACGATTGATGTTTTATTCATAATAAGTTAGTTTTTAGTTATTTCTAATTTATTAGCTTTTATTCGTTAATAAAAGAAAATCAGCTAGATAGCTTGTTTTTGATGATGAAATATAGAAATGAAATGCAATTATGGAATGTCATAGACTAAATCCTTTGGTCGACTTTATGAGGTCGTAGAGCAATACTTATGTACATCAGTCGATGGTATTTTGAAACTTTTTTTTTCTGGAAGAAATTGCAACGATAAAAATGAAACAAAATCTTATTAAAAATCATGAAATATTTAAAAATTCTAGGACTAATTATACTTGTAGTGGCAACTCTTGGTTTACTATCAGGTGTTTACATTAATGCCACTTTCCCTAAAGCAGATCCAGCGCCAGCGCTCAGCATTGTTGGCAATGAGCAATCAGTAGAGCGAGGCAGATACCTAGCTAATCATGTTGCCGCTTGTATGGATTGTCATAGCAAACGTGATTGGACATTTTTTAGCGGACCAATTGTTGCCGGTAGTGAAGGAAGTGGTGGTGAAATATTTAATCGCGAAATGGGATTTCCAGGTGAGATTTTTTCACCAAACCTAACGCCTCATCATATTGGAGATTGGACCGACGGCGAGCTTTACCGTGCTATCACTACAGGCGTAGCTAAAGATGGACACGCCTTGTTTCCTGTAATGGCTTATCATCGTTTTGGAACAATGCCAAAGCAAGATATTTATGATATTATCAGTTACCTAAGAACATTAAAACCCATCAAAAATGATTTACCAGCGCCAGTTTTGGACTTTCCAGTAAGTCTATTGAATAAATTAGGGCCAAAACCTGCGGTGCATGAGGTTAGGCCAGACAGTAACAACAAGGTATTATATGGTGCTTATTTGGTAAATGCCGCAGGTTGTGTAGATTGCCATAGCAAGGTTGATAAGGGAGCCGTTGTAAAAGGCACAGAATTTGGCGGCGGTATGGAGTTTGAACAACCAGCGGGAATAATGAGAGCGCCAAATATTACGATGCACAAAACAAGTGGCATTGGTAATTGGACAAAAGAGCTGTTTGTTGAAAGATTTAAAGCTTACAGCAGAGGAAAAGAGGTTTTGCCAAAAGTAGGGAAGAATGATTTAGCTACACCAATGCCATGGACAATGTACGCAGGTATGAAAGAGAGCGATTTGGAAGCTATTTACTTATTTCTTGCGAGTTTAAATCATCAGGATAACCAAGTAGTTACTAGAGAGTTTAATAAGCCTTAAAGTTTAAAAATAAGCTTGCGATAGTCTTAGTGGTTTTGCTTAGGTCTTCAGCAATGGAAAATGGTGGAAGACTTATTATTGCGATGCTGCGGTGTTGGATACTATTTAAAGGTACTTCATTCTTCGATTTTAACAGATTTGAAATAAACAAGAGCTATTCAAATATTGAGCAGCTCTAGACAGCGATATTTTGGAGTTTAATACTATTAATAGTTTATGAACGGTCAAATTTGGATGGTAGAAAATACTGTTGTCACTATAAAGATTGGCGCTTTCTCCTTTGCGCCAATCTTTTAAAAAACCATTAAACTACAATTAGTATTCATATAAGATATCCAAGGTGTTGGTCTGTAAAGTTTGAACATCCAGGCTGGTATTGATTTGCTTTATGATCTTTCCATTAACTGTGGTATAGATCATGTCGATTTGATTGGTAAGTTTTTCTTGGCCATTCTCCCAAATAGAGGTTTTTATTTTTTTAGGCATTTTGCCAATTCTAGCGAGCTCATTTAATACAGGATAATTACAGATTGAAGTTAGCTGTCCTATCTCTATATCTAAAAAATAAATGGGGTCAAAATAAAAAACATCTGAATATGCTTCTATAGTAACGAAACGCTTTACACCTCCTTGTTCAGTAATTTCAATTCTAGAAACAAGTGAGTTCTGGTCATAAGTGTAACTCCATGTAGAATTTAAGGTTTTACCATTGCTATTTACACTATAGAAATCTATTTTTTGAATTTTGTCATTCTTTTTGTAAAAGAACTCTAAACTTTGATAAACACGGGGAATTGTGCTGTCAGTAATAGTTCTGTTCATCTTCGCCATTCTTTTCTGTTGGTCGTATTCGAATACATTGCCAGATAATGATTGAGGAGACGAAACTTGAGTTATTCCATTAGCTGCGTAGGTGAAATTCCGAACATGAGGTGTTCCTCCTGTATAACTAATTTTACTTACATTATTTTCAATATTATACTCAAAAGTTGCTGTGCGCCCTAAAGATGGCCATTTTATAGTTTTCAGGTGAATAGGAACATCTACAGGTAAAGTTTTATGAGAGATGTTGTCGATTTGGTCTTTACATGAAATTAGGTAAAAAGCTAAAGTCGTAACCAAAAAAAAGAAATGCTTTTTCATTGTTTCAAAATTTTAAATTTTATAATGCATTGTATACGGTGCTTATTTGCCCTTTGCTACAATCGTAGATAGAATGCTGATTTCCGTAGACTAAATGCATTTCTTCAGCGGCTGTAGTTTAAAAAAGATTGTCTTTTTGATCTTTATACCATTTGTTGTTTGGTATGGTCATTTGGATTTGAAATGAGATGTTGTGTCAGCTTCAATTCTAGAGAGAGTAAAAACACCAGATTTTGCGATCAGATTAACAAATACATTTTGATCTGAGGTTGCATAAATACCACTTGTGTTGAAATTAATGCAATTTCAAGCTTCAATAGTAACTAAATAAAAGATTATAAACAGACGTAAATACTTGCAAGAGATACGGCATTAAGCTAAATAACCGCGTTTAAACCAAAAAAGCCCACATTGCTGTGAGCTTTTGCCTAGTAGCGGGGAGCAGGATCGAACTGCCGACCTCAGGGTTATGAATCCTGCGCTCTAACCATCTGAGCTACCCCGCCGAATTTCGAGCTGCAAATATAGGATTTAATCCAATAAACAAGAAAAATATTTGAAAAGGTTTTTAAGCGTCTAAAGTAGTCTTTGGACAAGCCTGTTTTTTAGGTTTTTAGCATCTTGGTGTTTAAAGAGGTGTTATAAAACTTTAAGCTATAAATTAAAAAAGTACTTATTTTCTAAAACTTTGCATTTATAAAAGAAAATACTTTTCTTTAGAAAAATATAGATCAGTATTAAATAAAGTAAGGATGTCAGAAAAGAAGAAATTTACATTAGAATATGCCATAAGATCATCGCCACGCATACTATATAGTTTTTTGAGCGAACCGAATGGTTTGTCGCAATGGTTTGCCGATGATGTAATTTTCAGAGACCAAACCTATACTTTTACTTGGGATGGAGAAGTGCAGAAAGCTAAGCTAATCAGTTCAAAGGAAAATAAATTGGTGAAATTTAAATGGATTGATGATGAGCCTTACTGTTATACGGAAATGGAAATCATTCAAGATGAGTTAACCAACGACGTAGCATTGGCTATTACAGACTTTGCCACCGAAGATACCCTACAGGAAAGAAAACAAATCTGGGATAATCAAATTACTTATTTGTTGAGCGTATTAGGGGCTTAGCCTCATTTATTACTATTCGAATTCTAGAAGAACTTGTGGTTGCCTAGATTCGAAGGCTTTTTTGCGGAAAAAACAAATCTATTACGTTCTGTTTACAACGTATACTTGCACTTTTAACTTTTCAATGGCTTTGCCTATCTTTGCATAGTTGAAAAAGATCCACCTATTGCTTATTAAGGCATTTATAAGGCCTTTTGCCGTCACATTTTTTATTGTGATGTTCATTCTATTGATGTTCTTTCTATTTAAGTACGTAGATGACTTGATAGGTAAGGGCTTTGAATGGTATGTTATTGCCGAACTAATGATGTATGCTTCGGCATCAAACGTAGCGATGGCACTTCCCTTGGCCATTCTACTATCTTCTATCATGACTTTTGGTAACCTTGGCGAAAACTATGAGTTGGTAGCCATTAAATCTGCCGGAGTATCGCTTAGAAAAGCTATGCAGCCTCTTTTGATCCTTATTGTGGGTTTGGCAGTAGCTTCCTTTTTCTTTTCAGATTATATGTTGCCCAAAGCTAACCTCAAATATGGGTCGCTGTTATGGGATGTTCGTAATAAAAAGCTTTCCTTCCTTATTAAACCGGGAGTATTCAACAATAGTATCCCCGGCTATTCTATGCGGGTAGAGCGCAAAGGCGAGGGGGCTGTAGATTCGCTTTATGGAATTATGATTTACGACCATAGTGGTAACAACGGTATTCCTCAAATTATTATGGCGCAAAAGGGAAAGATGTCAAAAACTTCCGATGGTAACTATATGGTGCTTACTCTGATTAATGGCGTTCGCTATCAGGAAGCAGCAGCTAACAATGGTAGTTATAATCCCCGTCAGTCGTTAACCCGAATGCGTTTTAAGCAAACCGAAGTGAAATTTGATTTCAGTAGTTTTAAGGATATGACCCGAACGCAGGAAGAGAATTTTAAGAACAATGCGCCAATGCTTAACAGGAAGGAATTGATACAGCGTAGGGACTCGTTAAGCAAGGATTTGGATAGCGTAGGGAAGGCTTTGCAGGCTAATGCACAATATTACTTTAAGCAAAGTGGATATGTTAAAGGCTATTCCAAGATAAAGACACCAGCAAAAATAATTAAGGGGAATATCCTCGATGTACTACCTAAAGATCAAAGGATGCAAGCATTGCAAAGTGCCTACGACCAAGTAGATGCTTTAAAGCAAACCATAAAAGGCCAATTAACAGATTACGACTTTAGGAGTAAGGAGATTTTAAGGGCCCAAATAGAATATCAACGTAAATATACCTTGGCTGTATCTTGTTTGCTTTTGTTCTTCATAGGAGCGCCATTGGGTGCGATTATTCGTAAAGGAGGATTAGGTTTGCCAGTGGTAATTGCCGTTATCTTCTTCTTGTTCTATCACATTATTTCAACAGTGGCAGAAAAATCAGCTAAGGAAGGCTCATTGGATCCTGTTTTTGGAATGTGGACGGCCGTAATTATACTCACGCCTGTTGGTGCATTCTTAACCTATAAAGCGACTGTAGATTCTGCCTTGTTCGATATCGATTACTATAAACAAATGATTATTGGGCTGTTTAAAAAGATTTTTCTTCGTAAGAAACAGGTTGAAAGCTAATTTGCCTACTGTCACTACTTTCTGATTATTTATTATTGGTGAATACGGTTAAATGTTTCGCTATTGCCCTCTGCTTTCTGGTCGCTAAGGCGCTTGTGGTTGTAATATTAAACTTACTTCATAATGATAATTTCATATCATAATTGCTATTAAAGGTTGTACCTTTGCAACTAATAAAATGAGGGACAAAAACCTCATTCATTTTGCTATTATCCCAAAATGGAAATCAAATTAAATACAATAGAAGAGGCGCTAGCCGATGTAAGGGCTGGTAAAATTATCATAGTAGTTGATGATGAAGACCGAGAAAATGAAGGAGACTTTTTAACTGCGGCTAGAAATGTCACTCCGGAAATTATCAACTTCATGTCTAAATATGGACGTGGGTTAATCTGCGCTCCACTTATCGAAGAACTTTGCGATAAATTAGAGCTCAACCTCATGGTGCAAAACAATACCGTTTTACATCAAACACCATTTACGGTTTCGGTTGATTTAATTGGTCAAGGATGTACTACGGGTATTTCGGCTCATGATAGGGCCAAAACAGTACAGGCATTAATTAATCCATCTACCAAGCCTGAAGAATTGGGTAGACCAGGTCATATTTTCCCGTTAAGAGCTAGAAAAGAGGGCGTATTGCGTAGAACAGGACATACCGAAGCTACCATAGATATTGCTCGTTTGGCTGGTTTTGAGCCTGCTGGAGTGTTGGTTGAAATTATGAACGAGGATGGTACCATGGCTCGTTTGCCCGACTTGATGCTGATTGCTAAGCAGCACGATTTGAAAATCATTTCTATCAAAGATTTGATTAGCTATCGTTTGGCTGCAGAAAGCTTAATCAAAGAAGAAGTGACCGTAAATTTGCCAACGCAATGGGGCGATTTTAAAATGACTGCCTATACACAATTGAGTAACGGAGCTACACATATGGCTATCTCTAAAGGCAATTGGGAGGATGGAGAGACCGTTTTAACCCGTATCCATAGTTCTTGTGTAACTGGAGATATTTTTGGCTCTTGCCGCTGCGATTGTGGACCTCAATTACATAAGGCCATGGAAATGATTGAGAAAGAAGGGAAAGGTCTAATTGTGTATATGAATCAAGAGGGTAGAGGTATTGGTTTGGTGAATAAACTGCATGCCTATAATCTACAGGATGCTGGTTTGGATACCGTTGAAGCTAACATACAATTAGGATTTAAAGGTGATGAACGTGATTATGGTGTAGGTGCTCAAATTTTGAGAGCACAGGGCATTACTAAAATGCGTTTGATGTCCAATAATCCAACTAAGAGAGCTGGCTTAATAGGCTACGGGTTAGAGGTTGTTGAAAATATCACTATAGAAATAGAGAGTAACAAGCATAATGAATCTTATCTAATTGCTAAGAGAGATAAAATGGGACACCAGATCTTGAAAGGATAGCTTTTAAAGTTTTATGTTATAAGTTTTACGTAAAAGAGCCAGTAGGTAATTACTACTGGCTCTTTTTGTTGAGGAGTTTTGTTCGGCGAAATCGTCAATTGTAATTCGCAAAAAATTAAAATATTCTTATTTCTTCTGACTTTTCTTGCTCTCGTTGATGATTGCTTCCTTATTAAGGCGTAGCTTTTCTTTCTCCGCTTCTTTCTTTTTTTGCTCTCTACGATATTTCCCAGAAATCTTTTGAAGAAGTTCAGTCAAAGTGTCGAATTGTTGATTATAGATTAGGCCGAGAGAAAATACATTTCTATAAGGATCGATACCTGGGTTGGCAAAAATACTCTGTATTGTAGGCGGTTTGTTAGCAATTTTGCCTACCAAACTACCATCTTTTTTAATTAAACCCAGTATTTCTACTTCACGTCCTACCTCATTTCTAAAGCCAATGGTATTGTCTATCGAACTTTTGCTTATATCGGTAATACCCGCACTTATGATAACCCTGTCATTAAAAAGCTTAGCAGATGCACTGGCCTCATTAAATGAACGGATGTTGATGTCTACAAAACTCAGGTTTAAACTAGATAATACATTGTTTAGCTGATTGAAAATTAGATCGGTGGCTGTTCCTGTACCTACAGAGCCCAATTGCTGACTTAAGTTTTCTGAGCCAGTACCGGGAGCAAATCTCCGTTGGATAATTAAACTTAAAGCCTGAGTGTTTAGGTTATTGCCATCATTAAAATAAGATTGTAGTTCTTCTTTAATAGCAGGGTTGGCAGGGAAGAAAATATCCAGTTTGATATCTGGTTTAGTTAATAAACCACTTAGACCCATCTCTACCTCTGTTTGTGCCGTTTGAGTGGCATTGCTACTGCCATCGCGGTTAGCTGCTTGATACAAGTCTCCAAGAGCTGCACGTAAGGCGTAAATTGCTTTGAGGTTGATCTGTGCATTGGTTGGGTTTCCGGTCCATCTAATTGTTCCGCCTTGTCTAATGTCAAAACGTTTGTTGAGTACTTCTCTTGCCGTAAAATCGAATACACCACTTTCGATGACATAATCTCCTTTCATCTCGAAGTCACCAACTTTAGATATGTTTAACTCAAGATCTGCATTTCCAGTTCCGCTAAGTTTACCCAAAACTGTATAAATGTTAACCGTCGTGTTAGGATCAACGCTAAGCTTAAAGTTCATGCTTAGGCCTTCGAAGTTAGATTGCTTTTTGACAACTTTAGTAGTGTCTTTACTTACAAAAGTGATGAAATCTTTGTCAGTTACTGTTTCTGCACTGTTTAGCGGTAAACTGAAAACAGTTCCTTTTTCTGTTTTGGCATCAATGTCTATAAACATGTCATTGGTAGGGCCTTTGAAAGAAAACTTACCTGTTCCATAAGCCTTTCCAAAATATACAGCATTGTCTTTTGAAGTGGTATTTAATGCCATTAATCCCTTAGCTTCTAACTCAACTTGTATATTGGGGTTGTCTATGTTTTTTAAATCTACAGTACCATTTGCCGTTCCCGTGTGGCCTTCTAAGTCTTTTAACACCAGGTTATCTAGTGTAATAGCGCTATTGTTGACAGTTACTTCGTCGTCGATAATATAGGTGGTTTTAAGGTAATTTACGGTAAGCTGCGCCTTTTGTAGTTTGATATCTCCATCAATGGAAGGAGAATCAAATGCACCTTTAACCGTTAAATCTGCCGAGACTTTACCTTTTAGATTTGAAACCAGTTTTTTAAGTAGGGGAGTTAAAATGGCCAGTTCACTATCTTTAAGGTTTACCTTTAGGTCTATCTGTTTCTGAGCTGCATCTAAATTGCCGGTAATGTTAAACGTTTCCTTATCTACTGCAATAATTTTGGTGTAAACATTGGCAATTTTGTCTGTGCTATTAAAGGAAGAGGTATCTGTTAAGCTACCTATGTAGGTGCCGTTAAAGCCTAACGAATCTATATGTAAACTATCTCTAATTTGAGGAGATTTAAGCACGCCGTAGATTCTCGTTTTACCATTGGCCTTACCTGTAAAATTAATTCCTAGTGTTTTAACAAAAGGGTTGATCGTTTTCAGGTTGAAATTTTCTAATGCCACCAACAATACATCTTTAGGGTCATCAGAAATAACGCCATCTATCTTTAAATCCTGTTTTCCGTTGCTTAAAGAGAAATTCTCGATGCGGGTTTTACCACCATTCAAATCGATTTGTACTTTATCTTCTATGTTCCAATCCTCAAAATTCACTTTAAGGTTGGAAGGTAAAATGCTAATTTTTGAAGTGTCGGGCAAGAACTCCACTAAACCGTTTAAATCGAGTTGGTTTGCATCGTCAGCGTTGGATAGTTTTACGTTTAATGCCAAGCTATCGTTACGCAAGATGTTGGAAATGTTGACGTTCTTGATATAAAGGCTGTCATTTAAATCTATTCTGTCTGAAGAAACGATGGCTGTAAGTTGTTTAGGAGAGGTATTTTGATCAATAATGATGTTATTGGCTACAATGCCTTTAAATTTCAATCGTTTAATGATTCCTCCGAGTGTGGCCGTGTTGTTTTTTGAATCGAAAGAGCCAACCAATAGTGATTGCTGATCTATTTCTAATCCAGGAGAGAGCAGCTCGGCAATAGGTTCAAAGTCTTTGATTTTTAGCCTGAAATCGAATACCTGTGTTTTATACTTAACAATCTCTGTTTTTAGCGAAGGTATATAGGTTTTTGCAATGGTTTTGAAGTAAGAAACAATAGTGCCCAAGTCATATTGACCTTTAATTCCCGCCTCCAAAATGTCCGAATTGATGTTTAAGCTCCTGTCCATACCCGTTCCTCTTGCGCTAAGAAAAACCGAATCAACTTTGTAAATTCCTCTTAAATTATTGAGTGTAATTTGTTGCAATAGTAAGCGACCCTGTAGGTTATCTAGGTTAGTGCCAGAGAAGTTGGTACTAAAAATAGCATCTACTTTTAGTGAATCTTTGTAAAGTTTTAATGTTTTTAATTTGGCATTCCTGATGTTAGCTCTAAAGTTAAAAACCGGTAATTCTGGATTGAGATTTACACCACCATCAAAATCTAGTTGAACATTTTTATCATCGATTTTAAGGTTGCCATCGAAGAATTTTTTATCGAAGGTGCCATTTACATTAATGTTGCGATAACGATAACCTTTAAAGTCTAGGTAGCTGATTTTACCTTTCAGTTCTTCGTTGAGGTCTTTGATTTCTGTTCCACGACCTTTGATATAAAGCTCTGAAGTAATTCTGCCCAATAGCTTCTCGTTAATCAATTCACCAATATGAAAGTCGTAGGTTTTAACATTTCCAGTATATGAAGGAACACCTTTTTTATCGATCTTCATGTTTACATCAGACTTTAATCGGCCTAATTTGGTTTTGAATTCGCCATAGGCAATAAAATCGTTCTGAAAACCGGTGAAATATCCGTTAAAATTAATGTTGCCAAATTTATTGACGATTTCTGGGATGGATTTTACTCTTTTGCCCGTCAAGTCAGTTAAGATCTCATCTAAGTCTTTTTTGTTGGAGCCTGCCAACTCAATTTTCATATCCATGAAAGTTTCATCCCAATTTGGAAGTCCTTTCATGGTAAAATCACCTTTGATATACGTTGCTCTTCCTGCTTTTACGGTCAGTTTTTTTGCCCTTAGGTCATTTACTAAACCCGTAATCTGTCCATCAATATCAATGTCCAGCTTCATCTTCTTTAGTGCAGGTGCGAAAAATGCTATATCGCTAGATGATACATGGCTGTTTTTGAAATTTGCCTTCATCCTTACCTTGTTCTCGTAATCCTTAAAATCTCTGAAAGTTTTAAACTTCATCTGATAATAATCGGTAAGTCGAGTTTTATTGGTAACCAGTAGCATCTTTTTAAGCTCTATGGCATTGCTGTCTACGGTAGTAAAAGCACTTAAGTTCTTTAAATAGAAACCACTTTTTTCCTTAAGGGTAAGGTTCTTAATGTTCGCTTGAATCAAATGGTCTTTCGTATCTAAGCCTTCAAAAATGCCATTCATTTCTGTTACTTCGATGTCTTCAAAATTTACCCCGTCAACTTTTTCGTTGTATTTGAGGTTTTTGTATTTAAAGTGAAGATTGTTTAAGATCACCCGATCGAAAAGAATTTGGAATTTCTTCTTTTTTGACGGTGTTTTTGGTTTTCCACTATCAAAGTAATCTATGATGAAATCTAAATTGGTATTTCCGTCTTTTTGAGTTTTTAGGAAGAAAGTGCCGTCATTTAATTGGACCGTATTGATATCTACAATCTTTTCTTTCAAAGAAAACCGATTGAGGTCTACGATGAACTTGGGGAAATGTGCTAAAGTGTCTTTTTGCAGGTCTAAGACCAGTAACTCTTCTAGTACTACAGATTTGAACGGCCTCACATATAGGCCGCCAACTTTCACAGTTGTATTTAATTCTTTAGAAAGATAATCAGCTGCTTTTCTGGCTACGTAGGTTTGTACGGGCTTAAACTGTAGGGAAAAAACTACGCCGGCAACCAATAATATGATCGAAGCGATAATCCACAGAAGTATTTTTAATAGTTTTTTAATAATTTTGTAGCTTAAATCTCTTGTACGTGCCCATTATATTAGCTATAGAATCATCTTGCGACGAAACTTCAGTTGCCATTTGTGATAACGGCAAAATTACTGCCAATGTTATTGCAAACCAAACAATTCATGAAAATTATGGAGGTGTAATTCCTGAGCTCGCTTCTAGGGTGCACCAACAGAATATAGTGCCAGCCGTGCAACAAGCCTTGGCGATAGCAGGAGTGCATAAAAACCAGCTTGATGGTGTCGCTTTTACGCAAGGTCCAGGTTTATTAGGTTCGTTGTTAGTAGGTGTTTCTTTTGCCAAATCATTTGCTTTGGCCTTAAATTTACCTTTGATTTCGGTAAATCATATGCAAGCACACATTTTGGCACACTTTATTGATGAGCCGAAACCGAAATTTCCTTTCTTATGCCTAACCGTTTCTGGTGGCCATACGCAAATTGTTTTGGTTAAGGACTACTTTGATATGGAGATTGTGGGCGAAACCTTAGACGATGCAGCAGGGGAGGCCTTCGATAAAACGGCCAAGATTTTAAACTTGCCTTATCCGGGAGGTCCGTTGATTGATAAACACGCAAAAGAGGGAAATCCTAAAGCATACCAATTTCCCGAACCGCAAATACAAGGGTTAAATTATAGTTTTAGTGGCTTTAAAACTGCTATTCTGTATTTTGTAAGAGACCGTCATAAAGAAAATGCAACTTTTGTTGAAGAGAACCTGGCGGATATTTGTGCTTCGGTACAACATAGTATTGTCAATATCTTACTTAATAAATTAAAGAAGGCGGCGAAGCAGTATAATTGTAATCAAATAGCTATTGCAGGTGGAGTTTCAGCAAATTCGGGTTTACGTAATGCATTGCTAGGCTTACAGGATACTTTAGGCTGGGAAGTGTTTATCCCGAAATTTGAATATTGTACCGATAACGCTGCTATGATTGCTATAGCGGGCTATCAAAAGTTTTTACAAAATGATTTCGTTGGTCAGGAGGTTGCTCCTATGGCCAGAATGAATTTCTAATCATAGAAGAATATGCAAACCACTAGTTTTATCTTTTTTGGCTTATTGGCGATCCCTTTAATCGCATTTTTAGTTTGGGTAATTAGACAGGATAAGAAAAAGAATTATCTAGGTCTAGCGTTGTTACTAATCGGAGCTGTAATTGCAGCTTATACTATTGTAAGATTAGATTCTTCTTTTGTGAAAGAGAAAATTCCTACTGCGCCTAAGGCCTCTAGTTTTAGGTAGGCCTAAGTTATGTATAAGAAGTATCTTTTGTTTTTAGTGCTTTTCTTTCTTTATCAGTCCTTGTTTGCACAATCGGATTGGACTTTGAAAAGTACAAAGAATGGATTAAATATCTACACTAAAACAGTTTCCTCATCTGGTTTAAAAGGAATCAGGGTCAAATGCAACCTATCGGCAAAGCTTTCTCAGGTTGTTGCCTTAATTATGGATGTAAATGCAGGCGAGGAATGGGTTTACGGTACCAAGTCAAGTTCTTTATTAAAAAAGGTTTCTCCATCTGAATTGTATTATTATTCTGAAGTTGATATTCCATGGCCAATAAGTAATCGGGACTTTATTGCTCATTTGAAGGTGAGCCAAGATCCACAAACCAAAGTAGTTACCATTAGCGGGCCAACAGAATCTAATTATTTACCGGTTAAACCACATATTGTAAGGGTAAATCATTCTAATGGTAAG
Organism: Flavobacteriaceae bacterium PS02338; assembly: GCA_029959615.1. GTDB lineage: Bacteria > Bacteroidota > Bacteroidia > Sphingobacteriales > Sphingobacteriaceae > Pedobacter. The sequence continues at coordinate 260,340 of JASCOD010000007.1, forward strand.
TGGGTGCTGACTCCGGGAAAAAATAACTTTGTACAAATAGACTACACTTTGGAGGTAGATCCTGGAGGAACGATCCCAGTTTGGTTAGTGAACCTTTTTGCTACCAGCGGACCAGCAGAAACTTTCAAAAAGATGAAAGAGCAAGTGAAGAAACCTCAATATGCAAATGCCAACTTGAGTTTTATCGATAATGGGTAGCAGAAAAGACTGCTCTTAGGAGAAGGTAGTTTATAGAAAATAAAAAAGATCGCAACTTCTAAGAACTGCGACCTTTAATTATGTTGTACTTTAATTGATGACTATTGTTCTTCTAACTGTTCTCCAGTAACTTCTTCTCTAATACGAGTTTCAATTTCTTCTGCTAACTCAGGATTGTCTAACAATAATTGTTTAACGGCATCTCTACCTTGACCTAATTTAGTTTCTCCGTAAGAGAACCAAGAACCGGCTTTTTTAATGATAGCGAAGTCAACACCTAAATCTATAATCTCCCCAACTTTAGAAATACCTTCACCAAACATGATGTCGAATTCTGCTAAACGGAAAGGAGGGGCAACTTTGTTTTTCACAATTTTCACTTTCACTCGGTTACCAGAAACTTCATCAGAATCTTTAATTTGAGAAGTTCTACGGATATCTAAACGTACAGAAGCGTAGAATTTAAGTGCGTTACCACCAGTAGTTGTTTCTGGGTTTCCAAACATCACGCCAATTTTTTCACGTAATTGGTTGATGAAAATACAGCAACAGCCAGTTTTAGCAATGGTACCGGTTAACTTACGTAAAGCCTGACTCATTAAACGAGCTTGTAGACCCATTCTACTGTCGCCCATTTCACCTTCAATCTCTGCTTTTGGAACCAACGCTGCAACAGAGTCAATTACGATAACATCGATAGCGCCAGAACGGATTAGGTTATCAGCAATTTCTAATGCTTGCTCGCCATTGTCTGGTTGAGAAATCAATAGGTTGTCAGTATCAACACCTAGTTTTTTTGCGTAAAACTTATCAAAAGCATGCTCCGCATCAATAAAAGCAGCTATGCCGCCTTTTTTCTGAGCCTCAGCAATAATGTGTGTAGCTAAGGTAGTTTTACCAGACGATTCAGGGCCATAAATCTCAATTACACGACCTTTTGGCACACCGCCTACACCTAAAGCAATATCTAGACTGATAGAACCAGTTGATATAACGTCCATCTTTTCTACAGCTTGGTCGCCAAGTTTCATGATAGAGCCTTTACCGTAAGATTTTTCAAGTTTATCTAATGTAAGCTGTAATGCTTTTAATTTTTCTGTATTTGGATTCATGTCTTTTAAATTCTGGTAATAAATATGATTATATGTTTCGGCAAAATATCTAATTATAATTGACTAATAATTTTAGCAAACATATTGAAATGTTTTCATTAAGTACAAATATTTTTATAAATATTTTTTTACTCCTTTAAGTTTTGCTCATATTTTTAGTTTTCTGTAGTTTTTCATAGTATTGGCAGAAATAGGTTAGTTCGCATATCTCGCATTTTGGACTACGAGCTACGCAGATGTACCTGCCGTGCAAGATTAACCAATGATGAGCAACAGCAATAGTATGTTCTGGAAGGTTTTTAACTAAGTCTTTTTCTACCGCTAGCGGCGTTTTGCCTTTAGTTAAGCCCAATCGGTTAGCTACTCTAAATACATGTGTGTCCACTGCCATTGCTGGTGCATCGTAAACTACAGAAGCAATTACATTGGCTGTTTTTCTGCCCACACCCGGCATTTTTTGTAACAGGTTAACATCAGATGGTACTTCGTCATTAAAGTCGTTTAACAACATATTGGCCATGCCTACCAAATGTTTGGCTTTGTTGTTGGGGTAGCTTACACTTCTGATGTAATCGAATACGATGTCTGGCGTAGTTTCGGCCAAGGCTTTTGCATTGGGGAAACGCTGAAAAAGTGCTGGCGTTACCTGATTAATGCGCTTATCGGTACATTGGGCCGATAGAATTACCGCCACCAATAGTTGATACGGGTTGTTGTAGTGTAGTTCTGTTTCTGCATGTGGTTGTTTGGTAGAAAAATGCTCAACAAAATGCTGGTAACGTTCTTTTTTTAGCATGAACAAATTTACGATTATTAGTTCATTGGTTCAATATTTTATTGGGGTTAACCGTCATCCAGAGCACAGCGGAGGATCTAACGATAAGTAATACCGTGAAATAGATTCCTCGGAACTCGGAATGACAGAGGGGTGCAAAGAGAAGATGGTATCGGATACCTCGCTATTAGTTCCTAATCACTTATAAAAATCCTAACTTTGTACCAATGGCTCGCAAATCAACCAAATCAACAACGAAAAAATCTTTATTTAAACGCATTGCTATAGCGATAGGGAAAATACTATTGTGGTTTTTCATTTTCTCTATAATTTGGGTGATCGCCTACCGCTTCATTAATCCGCCTATTACTTTTCTAATGGTACAGCGCAATTGGGAACGTAAGGCAGATGACAAGCCGGCCAAGATTAAAAATGCTTGGGTTAAGTTTGAGGATATTTCCGATAATATGAAGCGTGCGGCTGTATCTGCAGAAGACCAGCTTTTTTTAAAGCATATGGGCTTCGATATCAAAGCTATAGAGAAAGCATATAAGAGCAACGAGAAGAAGGGAAGCAAGAAAAAGAAAATTAAGGGAGGAAGTACCATTTCTCAACAAACTGCTAAAAATGTATTCTTATGGCCTGGCCGATCGTATGTAAGGAAGGCTTTTGAAGCTTATTTTACTTTGCTGATAGAGGTGCTGTGGAGCAAGGAGCGGATTTTAGAGGTATACCTCAATGTGATAGAAATGGGAGATGGTATTTACGGTGCCGAAGCTGCTTCTCAAAAGTATTATGGGCATTCTTGCAGAAAGATGAGCAGATCTGAGGCTGCGCTGTTGGCAGCGTGCTTTCCAAACCCTTTACGCTGGAACCCGAACAAAGCAACGAGTTATATTCAGCACAGAAAATATTTGATTATGAGAAATATGCGTAGGCTAGGCCCGTTGGACTTTTAAGCTACTTCTTTCGGTTTTCAGCTAATCATTCTTGTCTTTCCAGCAGAATACCCTAGTTAGATGCGTCATTCCGAATTTAATTCGGAATCGTAATGCTATATAAAAGTTAAATAGGCATGTTCATCGCTTTAGGATTTCCGTTTTTACGGGAATGACGTAAGAGGGAAGGAATTGTGCTGTGTAGCAGTTGTGCAGAAACACTATCAATTACGGCTCTCTATCCTTCTTCTTGTTCCATCTGATCTTAATCTCTCCATTTTCATCTACAGCTTTTAAATGTAGTACGATACCCTTCATACGAGCCAATTCCCGTTCTTCCTTGTCTATAATATCAGCGCTTTTTTTAGGGTCTCTCAATGGAATATCAAGGGCGATGTTGGTGCCGTTGTTAAAGCCGTAAACTCCTTTTACATCAAAATTTAGTGCAGTAGAGTTTATCTTCATCGGACTGATGTCTACTTTGTCGCCACGCAAAGTAAGTGAGCCATTTAGTTTTTCGAGCTGTACATTAGATAGGTTGCGACTTCTGAAAACAAATTTGCCTACTTTTTCCAAAGGTTCGAAGCCTACCAATGCGGCTTGATCTAAGGTGAAATTCACTTTTCCGTGCATTGATTTTGGAACTACATTTCCCTTGTTAGTTACTATGCCGGAAACATTTACATTTGCCGAAAGAAACCCTTTTAGGTTTTTATTGGTTACAGATTGTTGTCCGAAATTATCGAAGGCATAGAAGAATTCTTTTACGCTTACTTTGGCAATATTGGCATTGAGCTGCATTTTATTAATGGTTCCCAATTGTTCTACCTTGCCACTAAAATTAACATAGCCGTCAGCATGTTGCACTCCAATTTTATTGAAATAAACTCCATTTCCAATCATAGAAATTTTTGCGTTTAAGTTGCGGGCTACAAATTTATGGTATACGGCTTTTTTAACATTCAACTGTAAATGAACTTTTGAGGCTTCGAGGGCAGCACTTAATTGTTCTGAAGCTTCCCTAATTGCATTTTTGCTCGAGGTCCTTTTTCGCTTTGCTTGTCGAGGGCCTAAAAATGGCATAAACTCATTAAGGTACAGGTGTGGGCTGCTCAAATTTACTTTAGCTTCTATCTTTTCGGGGTCTGTATAATAGAAATTCAAGAAGTTTTCGATGGAGCAACTCATGTTAAGTACGCTTCTGCCTAGCTGAAATCTGCTGTTGGTAATGTTTAAATCTTTTTGGTTAAAGTGTAAATCTAGCGAGCTGTTTACCAGTTTTAAATTACGTGGAACGTAGGTGAAGTTGGCATTTTTAACCACTATTTTGCCGTGTAGTACGGGTTTCGTGAATAAGAAATTATCAATGTCTGCTTGACAGAATAAGCTTAAATCGGCAGTGCCACTTTCAAATTTGAAAGTTTCTTCCTCAAAAGACTTGTTCAGTTTTTCCAGATCAAATTTTGCGGTAATTAATCCTTGTGCTAAGGGTTTCTCTAGGTTAGAAACGGTAAACGTATCCACCTTTATTGGTGCATTGTAATAGTTGGCTTCCAATCCATAAAAGCGAATAATTGAATTGGCATCACCAATGGGTTTGCTAGTGGTATCTTGATTAGAGAAATAGCCTGTAAAAGAACAATCAGTTAATTCTCCCGATGGGATAGAGACATTGTTTTTTTGTACGATCATCTTCACAGTGATCAGCGGATCAGCACTGGTTTTACTGCCGTCATCAATAATACTAGCGGTTACATCCATAGGTTTTTCTATGCCGAATTTGAATAGTTTTTCTGAAATGTTAGGAGCTAATATCTGTGCTACATTGCGATATAGGATTTGATCGGCCTTAATAGCAATAGAAAAGGCAGATTTGTTTTCTGCGATATTGATGTTGGCGCCAATGTTAAAGGTGTCGTCTCCTATTTTAATTGGTTTTTGATCAATAATGATCACCTCTGCTTCATCATCGTAATGGGCAGTCATGTTGCCAGAAATGGTTTTGTCTTTTAAGAAACTGCCTTTTCTGGTGTTGAAAGCAAAACTTCTAACTTGAGTTTTTAGTTTGAAATTGCCATCCCATCTACCGAAAGGGTATTTGATTTTACCTTTCAGTTGGTCTACATAGAAGCTGAAAAGCTTGTGGCGTTTTTGGTTGTCTATTACTAAATCAACTTTGTTTAAATCAATAATTCTTACTTGTAATGAACTTGAACTTTCGTCATTTTCGGCAGCTTTTTGTTTGTCTTTAGTACGAAACATACTCGTGTTGGTGTAGCCATTAGAGTCTGTGTATAGGTAGATACTCGCATTGTTTATCGCCACCTTGCGGATATTGATTGTGCCAATAAGCAAGGATAATGCATTTAGGGAAACATCTATGTCCTTTGCGTTGAGTAGTTCTTTCTTGTGCTTATCCCATAGGCTATCACGAAGGGAGACGTTTTTAAGGGATACTGATATGCCGGGAAATCCTTTCAATAACGTAGTTTCCATGTGGGAAACTTTAACGGTCCCATTTACTTTGGTATTTACCTGGTCAAGTATTTTAGCTAAAATGACCTTGTTGTTTTTGTTGATGTAATAGGCTGCTCCAACCCAAATGAGGATTAGTAGGAATAGCAGTCCGCCAATGATTTTCAAAGATATTTTGAGCCAACGTTTCATAAATGGTATTTGTAAGTTAAGATAACAAATAATTATGAAGGTTGTTTTTTTAGGGATTAGGGATCAGTAGTCAGGGGTTAGGAATAAGGAATTAGGTGTCAGTTAGGCGATTCAACAATTAATCGATTAGCTAACTGATACCTGACTACTAACACCTGATTCCTAATTAAGTCAGGGGTTAGTAGTAAGAGGTTAGCAGTAAGGAATTAGGTGTCAGTTAGGCGATTCAGCAATTAAGCGATCATCTAACTGATACCTGACTACTAACAACTGATTCCTAATTAAGCATTCAATTGCTCTGCAAAAATATTTTTATGCCAGCTGTCCTGTAATTGTACTTCCCATTTTTGCTCAAATTCTGCTAGGCTTTGTACTAAATTGTTGAACACGGTGGTTTCTAAGCCTATTTTTTTGATGCTTATTAAGGTTTCGAAATCTTCTTTAGAAGCCACATGAACCTCGTCGTCTATTTTGTAGGCCATGTTGAAACGGTCGAAGAGATCTAAACCGAATTTGCTTTCAATTTCTTTGATTACTCTTACCGACGAATCGATAGAACATCCGGTGGCATTAGCAACTTCTTGATCTACGGTTAGTACGATAAAGTAGTTATGGAAAATTTCGGCCTTAGCTTTCAATTGAGATCCGTGGGCTGTCCATTGTTCAACAAAACGATCTAAAATATCGTGTATTTCTGTTGCCTCTTGAGCTGTAAATTTTCGATTACTTTGGTAGATCCAAACTTTAGATTGTGGAGAAAAAATCATATTCCAAAAATACAAAATATTTAACTTACCTTTCTTAAAACGAAACTCTCATGCAAAAGTTTACATTGGATTTAAAAAAGTCCGTTTTCGTTTTGTTTGGCTTAGCTTTTTTGTTGTTTTCTGGATTTGTTATTCCGGAAGATAATCGTGTATTTATCCATAATTTATTAAATAAATATTACGATAAGGAGGGACAGCAAGAGCCTTTGAAGCAATATGAACTGAAGATTACTAACAATGGTTTTTGTAGGTATAGAAAGGTTTATACCAACGGTAAAGAAGAGTTTTTTGCTTTCAACTTGTCGAGATTTAAATCTATGGATTTTTATGGCAACACTACTAGTGGCGAGCTCTGGTTGCGTACCAAAAACGATGATGTGATTGTGCAAACCCGTAACGACAGGCAGGGTGCTGTAGATAGCATGTCTACTTATTTGATTATTCCTTTAAAAAACATAGACGAGGAGAAGCTAAATGAATTGGCAAATCATTTCAGGCAGCTTACACAAACTAGTTTGGCGAATAAGTAGGTTGGTTCATTCGTTCGCTAGTTCATTGGGCGAGGAAGTAAAAGCCTATCTATTCTTGTCGTCATTGCCAACTCGATTGGCAATCTTAAAGCGAAAGAAAATTATAATATGGAAAGAGGTGGTTGCGTTTACATCTTGGCCAATGTATTTAATACTGTCGTTTATATAGGCGTCACTTCTGATTTATTTTCACGCGTAATAGAGCATAAAAACAAAGTCTATCCAAATTCTTTTACCGCAAAGTATAATTGTAGCAAACTCGTTTATTTTGAGATGTTTCCTGCTATCGAAGAGGCAATTGCTGTAGAGAAGAAGTTAAAGGCGTGGCCTAGGAGCTGGAAAAATCAATTGATAGAGAATAAGAATCCTCTTTGGGAGGATTTGTTTAGTGATGACTTGTAAAATTTAACCTCTTATCGCATTACGATTCCGAATTAAATTCGGAATGACGAAAACGCAACACCTCTGACACCTAGTCACTGATACCTAGTTCCTACAACCCATTTGCTCTAGCGGTAATCTCAGCGATATCCAATACCTTAACTTCTTGTTCTTTGTCTTTTAGCTTTACGCCGTCATTGAGCATGGTCATGCAGAAAGGGCAGCCAGCCGCAATAAATTGCGGCTCGGTTAGTAAAGCTTCTTCAATGCGTTCGATGTTGATGTCTTTCTTTCCTTTTTCGGGCTCTTTGAACATTTGAGCACCGCCAGCTCCACAGCATAAACCATTGGCTTTACAACGCTTCATCTCTACCAAATCAGCATCTAAAACTTCTAATGCTTTTCTTGGTGCTTCATAAACACCATTCGCTCTGCCCAAATAACAAGGGTCGTGGTAAGTGATTTTTTTGCCTTTGAAGCTTTCGCCGCCTTCAGCTTTTAATTTGCCTTCGTTAATTAGGTCTTGGATGAGTTGTGTATGATGAATTACTTCGTAAGTGCCTCCCAAACCCGGATATTCGTTTTTGATGGTGTTGAAACAATGAGGGCAGCCCGTAACAATTTTCTTAATGTTATAAGCATTCAGTACTTCGATATTGGTCATGGCCTGCATTTGAAACAAGAACTCATTTCCTGCCCGTTTTGCCGGATCGCCGGTGCAACTTTCTTCGGTGCCTAATACGGCATATTTAAGTCCAACGTGGTGTAGGATTTTGCAGATGTCTCTTGTGATTTTTTGTGCTCGCTCATCGTAGCTTCCAGCACAGCCCACCCAAAATAATATTTCTGGTTCTTCTCCTGCGGCCATCATTTCGGCCATTGTTGGTACTTTGAATTCCATTGCTCTTGTATTGCGTTTGGTGTTTTGCGTATAGCTTTTTTCATCGCTCTGCACAAAACACTTGTCTTTATTCTTTGCTCTTTACTCCTAATTCCCTTCTGCCCAATTAAACCTATCGGCAGGCGAATATTTCCAAGGAGCACCATTGTTTTCCACGTTACCTAGCATCGCATTGATACTTGCTGGGGCAACTGATTCTTCCATTACTGCATATCTTCTCAGCTCAACAATAATTTCTAAGGGGTCGATATTTACTGGGCAGGCCTCTGTACAAGCGTTGCAACTGGTACATGCCCATATTTCTTCTCTTGTAATGTAATCGTCTAATAATGATTTGCCATCTTGGTGATCCGCTCCATGCTTGTCAATGTTTTTACCTACTTCTTCTACACGGTCGCGAGTATCCATCATGATTTTACGAGGCGAAAGCAGCTTGCCAGTGATGTTTGCCGGACAAACAGAGGTACATCTACCACATTCTGTGCAGGTGTAAGCGTTCATCAAATTTACCCAAGTAAGGTCTTGAACATCTTTTGCTCCAAACTTTCCAGGTGCAGTATCTGCAGGTACAAATGACGGATCTAGCATGGCTTTAACTTCGTTAGTTACGCTATCCATGTTGGTAAATTGTCCTTTGGGCTTCAAGTTGGAGAAGTAAGTATTTGGAAATGCCAACATGATGTGGAAGTGCTTAGAATAGGGAAGGTAGTTTAAGAAACCAAAAATGCCTATAATGTGGAACCACCAGCAAAAACGTTCGATGAAAATCAGACTATCGGTATTATTTGGCAATAAACCTTGTAGCCATGTACTTACTGGAAAAGCACCAGCCTCTATGTAATGCGCTGCACCTAATGTTTGCAGTTTGACATCGGCAGCGTTCATAGTCAAGAAAGCCGTCATTAATAGGATTTCGGTAATCAAGATGTAGTTGGCATCTGATTTTGGCCAGCTCTTCATTTCTACACCAGAAAAGCGTTTGATTTTAACGATGTTTCTGCGGATGAGGAAAATGGCGCATGCAAGCCAAACGCCGGCAGCTAAAAATTCAAAGCTGCCAATTAGGAAATTGTAAAATCCTCCCAAGCCTGCAAAAACACGATGTGTACCAAAAGCACCGTCTATCATGATCTCTAATACTTCAAGATTGATAATTACGAAGCCCAAATAAACCACTAAGTGCAATAAAAATGGTACAGGTCTTACAGCCATTTTGGTTTGGCCAAAAGCAACCTTGGCCATGGTCAGCAATCTTTCTTGAGGTTTATCATTGCGGTTAACCGCTCTTCCCAATTTAATATTGCGGATAACCTTACGTGCATTGTATGCAAATAGGGCAGTGCCAGCTATGGCCAAAAGGACGAATATAATTTGTGAAACCATAAATATATCTAGCGTAATGGTAGAACGAAGTTAAAATAATTCGTTTTAAAACATTTACTATGCATGCATAATTTTTAAAATTTAGAACGGTTATGAATTAACGATTGTTTTTGATGAAAATTAATTGGCTGATTTATAGTATAGAAAGCACGATTGATATAGAAAAGTTAAATATTTTTCGAAAATAATTTTTGCTTTCAAAAAAAGAAACTACATTTGCAATCCCAAACGGGAGGTGCCTTAGCTCAGTAGGTAGAGCAAAGGACTGAAAATCCTTGTGTCGCTGGTTCGATCCCAGCAGGCACCACTTCCTAAAGCCTTGCAGAAATGCAGGGCTTTTTTGTTTTTAAGCGACTTTAAAGTTACTTAAGCGCAGATTTAATGTTGAACTTCCGCTAAAACAGCATGGGATTAAACATTAAATTAATTACCTCGAATATACAGAAAATTCTTCAAATTTGGCGCTCATTTGGCTCGCGCCAACAGCATATTTTTGACACTAAAACTAGCTTATTTGAGTTCTTTAAGCCATTTTCAATTTTAATCATATAAACGCTGGCGCTTTAAAGTGGATAAATGCAAATTTTGGATAAAAAGTCACCAGTCGACAACTGAAATTTATAATAGAGGTAAACGTTCTTCACAAGCTATACCAAGAGAGAAGCTTAAAGAATTTAATTCTGAAAATTAATGTTTAAGAAAGGTAAATAGCACAAGACTACTTATGCTATCTTAGTTGCTGTAATTCATCAATAGGGTTTAAATGAAAACTTTTAAAGTTAAAATAGATAGGAAAACATATGCAGAATATAATTCGTTCATTGGTGAACTGAATGAAAATAATGCCGATCCGATATCCAAATCGACTGACTACGAAATCAAAATGCCTTCGCATCATGAGGTATTTTTTAAAGAAAAGAATGGGATTTTATTAAACGATGAAAGTGAATTATATTCTAACAAAAGAGCATTATCTGAATTGCAAATTAACACAATGCTTGCTATAGCATTTTCTTCGAGAGAAGAGTATCAATTGATCTTTAATGGAGAGATGGTTTATAAAGAGGAACTGATCGAAGCGTTTCAGAACTATTTTACTCTACTTGACCAAATATATAACCTAGAAAAGGTAAAGGCTGAATTTTATATTCCAAATCAATTCAGTTCAGGAAAGAAAAATAAAATTGTATTATCCGATTCAAAAATCAAGCTAGACACTTTATCATATTTAAAAGAAGTTTATAAATATAAGGTATTGGGCCTTTGCGAAGACATTTTTACATTATTTGGCAATAGTACTGAGCTGGAATTAGTGTATAAGGTGAATTTAATTGCTTCAAAAGACCTTTTTAAGGATCTCGGAAAGAGCAAAGAGATGACTGAATTTAAAGTGTTTTTTGAAGATGCTCTAAATTTGAAGTATGATGAAGTTTTAAGGTTGATTGAGCAATTTAATAACGAGCATAAGAAACGACCAAAAAAAATTAGTGACAGAAAAGGGATTTATTTTCGTCATATCTTTTCCAATCTTCAAAGTTATTTAGAGAATCACACTGAGATTAGTCAGAAAAAATATCCGATTATAAAAGACTCTGAGCAGCACAGGATAATTCACTATGTATGTGCTATGGCTGGCATAGTTCCATTTGCGTATGATTTCGCACGCCAAGCGCAAACCGTAAAGGATATTTTGAAAAATAGGTTATAAGTAATTTGATATTTAGGCTCAACTGCTCCACACTTCAAAGTTGCGCCTTTTTCTGCAGGTTTTTACCTTCGAATTATTAATCGAGGAAAGGTCGCGAACTTTCTAAGATAATAATAATTCTGCGCAGAGTTATTTAATTATTAAACAATGTTAATTTAAATTTTAGAACCCATGAGTAACATCATAAATATGATTCTGGAGAACCAGAATAAACAAAAGGCTGAAAACCAACAGAAGTTTGAAGCCAACCTTCCCGTATTAGACGCAAATACTGTGTTTGTTGAAAATAGCCCGATGGGGATTATTAGTAAGCCAAGCTTTGCAGAATTATTTAATTCTGATAGAGAAGTGTTAGAAAACTTAAATGAATTCGTGAACCTTCTTAATTCTCAGAAGAAAATACAAACTTCAATCACACCCAAATTGGATAGATATTTTAAAGAATACTTTTGGATATCTGCCAAAGGTGTCAACGGGGAGTTAAGTTTTAAACTTCCAAACTTTGTTGGGCTTAGTGAGTTGCTAAAAGCACACATCAACAGAACTCACATTTTCAAATTTAACTTAGAAGAGCTCTATCAAGAAGTTTCAGCTGCTTAGTCTGTAAAAAGGGAGAGTGCACCTCCCTTTTTTATTCAAATCAATTTACTCAAACAACGTTTAACGGCTCATATCTGAAGCCGAAAAGATTTTTATTGTCCAATGAATAAGACATACATAACACTAAAAGAAGGGCAATTCATACCTGATATTTTGGATTGCCTACTAACAAATACAATCTATTTTAAAAAACTAACAGGAATTAGAGCTACCACATCAGAATTGCAAGCTGAGCGTAATTCCTTAATTGCTGAATCTCATGTGCCGGTAATTAAGGGTAAAGAAGGTTTCTTTCCTGTGCACAAGGGCATAAGGATTGAAAGTATCCTTGACTACCTAAAAAATGATAGTATTAAGTATAAAAAGATAATGACTACCCCAGAATCCTTTAATAAAGTAAAGATTGCCACAGAGCTTGCAGGCATTGATCTTTACAAAGAATTCTTCTTTCTTTTTGACGAATGTGATAGAACAGTAAAAGATGTTGATTACAGAAAAACAATCATATTGCCAATGGAAGATTTCTTTAAGTTCGAAAACAAGGCATTTATATCAGCTACAGCAATTGTTCCGAGTGACCCAAGGTTTGAAGAACAGAATTTTGAAATAGTTGAAGTTCTGCCTGACTATGATTACAGTAAAGAAATGAAATTGATTATCACGAATAGTACCTTTTCCGCATTAAATTATGAAATGAACACCATTAGTGATAGACCAATTTGTATATTTCTAAATTCTGTTAAATGCATAATGGAAGTTATAAGGCAGATGGATATAACGGAGGAGTCGCATATCTATTGTTCAGAAGAAAAAATGTATCCGTTAAGGGCGCAAGGCTACAAAGCATTTGACAACATCAACGTTGAAAAGGAAAAGGATGGGATTAAGGTGATGAAATACGCCAAGTATAATTTTTTTACTTGTCGTTTCAACGCTGCTGTTGATATGATAATGGCAGTAAAGCCAACTGTTATAATGATGACCAATCTATATGCGGCAGAACATACCGCCATTGACCCAAATGCCGAAGCGGTGCAAATTGTTGGCAGGTTTAGACGGGGTGTAAACGACATCATTGCAATCTCTAACATAAAAGATATGGAAGCGAAAACAGAAATGGAAGCTACATCCTATCTAGCAGGCTGTAAACATAGTTACGAGGATATAAAAAGACTTTTGTTGGCATCCACTACCGAAGGAGCTAGAGATACTTTAGCAGAGGCTTTGAAGTTAGTTACCTATGCTAATTTTGTAAATTCTGATGGTTCGGACAATCATTACATGTACGACTGTTTTCTTTATGATGAAAGCGTGAAAATGAAATTTCAATCAGAGGAAAGCTTGATAACAGCTTACACCAACGATTACTTTAAACCAATTGTGGAACGTGAAGTTTACCCAATCTCTGACGAGGATTATAAGTTTTCAAAATCTGGTGTATCATTTGCTCAGATCAAAGAGGTGCTTATAACCGCATTGGATAAACTCACTACAAGCGAGTATAAATTTGAAATCAGCAACAGCCAAGAAGTCGTTGAACAATTAAGGCAATCTTTCCCTGATATAGTGAGAGGTTATTTTAGTCTTGGTGCCCATAAACTTAGAAATTGCTATTCGTTACAGAACTTGAAATCTGAAATGAAACTCAAATACAAGGAGACGCAAAAGAGTAATTACAATTTCATTAAAGAACTACAGGAGATTTTTTACGATGGTTTGGAAGATACCACTAAAGAATTAGTAAAGTTACTTGATACAGTAATTAAAAAGGTTGGATTGGATTTGGAACCGACCTTGAAATTACTAAATGATTTCTTTGTTCTCAGTAAACGGAAATCCTTAAAAGGTTCACGGGAAAAAGGTTACGCCATTTTGAAATCGAGATTTAACAGGGTTGATAACGACTAGCCCAAAAACTTAGAATTTCTGAAAAAGTGAGTTTATCATGGGACACTATTTATATTTATATAAGGGTAAATATTTAGTGTCCCATTTTCTATTAATCAACTGGTTTTTATTTTGAAACGTTAATCAAAAAATTAAATTTTTATTTTTTCACTACTGTCTTAAAATAGTTGTGAGTGTCCCAAAAACAGAAGGTATTAACCAACAAACCCCCGAGCATTGTAATAGTGAAATTAAAATAATATAACAAGTTTCCGCTAAAAGCTGTCAATCGAAAACGAACAGAAGAACATTTCACGGAAAATTAACTTTTGACAACAAACCCATCACTCAAAAGTAACTAATCAATCTTTCGTAATCGTTCCGACAAAACCTTTCTAAAAGCTGAAAATCTGCTTTTAAACCGACTAAAAATATTCCCGAACCAATCAGTCTTAATGATTGAAGTTCGACAACATACATCATAAAAATCAACGTACAGGGCATTCCACGATGGGATGCCTTTTTTATTAATCCAAAATTTAAAAAGTCATGAAAACAAAAACACAAGCAAAAACGAAACAGGTAACCAATTACGTAATGGTTACACCAGAACTACAGTTGAACAACGAAGCTGTATTAAAAGCCTATACCCAGATTGTACAGAAAGCAACAGAGCTGTTGAACAAATTTGAAATGAGGAAATACCGAACCTATGTTGAGGTTGACCATACAAAGAACCCTCAGAATGTACAATACGTCAGTGAATTTGTGTGCCACTTTTGGAACATCACACTTTCTAATAGTAAGGAAGGTAAATCGTATATCTTCATTAACTATGATGCTGATTTTATAGAGAAGTTTGGAAGTAATCTTACAAACCAACTGTTAAGAGAAGCCTATAGGGTAACAAACTCGGAAGATGGCACTATAGGAATTGAGTATGCTTTGAGGGTACAATTTAAGGACTACGATGTACATAATTATTTTTATAGGCTAACATTTGAAGGGGAAACTGATACAATCAGCATTGCAATGGTTGAAAAACCAGAATTGGTGGAAGCTTAAATAAAATCGGGCGCAGTGATGTGTCCGATTAAACGAAGTGTTATATTTGTCTTCATTAAAATTGAACATATAGAGAATTAGAAATTACATATAATTAAAATATAAGCGTTAGCTAAAAGTTCTTGTCTAAAGAAACCTAGGAAATTTCGACAGCACAACAAGGACAGTTAGGTTAACGTCTTGCGCCATAAGCGCAGGGCGTAACTTTGTCTGTTGTGTGGGCTCTCCTAGGTGCCTTTTAGACGGATTTAAGGTTATAGTCCTGCGCTTATTGTGTTTATAACCTCTCGATTAAGGACTGCTCGAGGATATTTAAATAATGAGCAAAAAATCAAAATACCAATTTCTTACACTTAACTTATTGGTTGCCTTTAATCTACTTTTTCTTTCATGTACCAAAACTCCAGAGCAACAATATCGGGAAAGGATAGAAAAGGCTACAGAAGAAGAACTTTTATATGAAATCTTTAACAAGACCAAAATATATAAAGTGGTGTTTAAAGACTTTATTGCGGATGATCTTAACGGTTATGTATGGAATGATGGTCTTATAACCGATATTAATAATGGAGCGACAACCCAAGCTATTTTTGATAAAGATGTTCTTTATATAGGAAATCACAGGTTCGTTGGTTCTTATAAAAGTGGATACTATTCGTCCGTAAATGGAAGATATCAGGTGACCATAATGAGCCAGCACGATTTTTACAAGTATCCGAATATCGTTAAGCGAGTATATAGCATAAGGGGTGTAAGGTATAATCAACATGGAAAAAGTTTGTTGGATGATAAGGGCATTTATCTACAGGGTTTGAAAGAGCATCCAGCGATGAAGGCTAATGTAATAGTTATCAGAGATGAACAAGGATTTGTTGGAGAATATGATAATCGTCTTTACAAGCCGTCAACCGCCGTATTCCAAAGTCTCGAGCCATTGGGCTACTATGAAGGTCCTTTGGACAAGCAATAATAAAATTTCATTCTAAAGCGGTATAAAAGCAAAAGATAAGTGTCGAATTTAAGATGCAACATCTGTAATACGGTTTTCCGTAACTATGGGTGTTGCTCATTATATGATTTCGGCTAGCCTTACTTATCTATATTTATAACCTCTCGGATTAGGGCTTTCGGGGAAAAAGAAAAACTATTAAGATAAAATGAAAAAACAGATTTTAATGCTTTCAGCAGTTGCGATGGTTATCGTTGCCTCTTGTTCGAAAAGTAAAGAGGAACCAAAGGAAGAAACAGTAAGTTGTCAATTAACCGAAAAAACTTCTACTAATGGTAAAATAACTTACACTTACCATAGTGACGGAAAATTAGCTTCTGCTAAAGAAGGAGCTTATCAGGAAACATACACCTATACATCAACTTCGATTACTTGGAAATTTATAGAACCAAGTGGAAGCACTGCAACAACTACTTATACTTTAGATGCACAGGGATTGGTTAAAGCTTCATCTGATGGTACGGTAAACAATACATTCACTTACGATGGCAGCGGTTATTTAACGGAAGTTAAAAGTGATGCTTCGTGGGTTGGTACAATTAAATACACTTGGGCTAACGGAAACCTAACAAAAATTGAGCAGACTAGAAACGGAAGTACTAGTACTACAAGCTTTGAATATGGTTCAGAAAACAGACCAACAGGATTTGGTAACGATTATACTTCTGCGAATGAATACATATGGCATGATGGAGATCGTCAGATACTTGGAAGCAATTATTTTGGTAAGCAGCCTAAGAACCTTGTTTTGAAGATTACTTTTAGTGGAAATACTTCACAGTTCGGTTATACAAAGGATGCGAATGGCAATATCAGTAAGTTTACCGTTACGGGAACAAACAGTTCATCAACTGATTATAAATATAGCTGTAAGTAAATTTAATGATGGCTTAGGGGTTTCTCTAAGCCATTTGCATTAATAAGGTAATTAATACGCACATCATGACACTCATTTATATATTAGCGTTAATCATAATATTAATTGTTATTGCCTATTTCTATTCTAAAGGGAGCACTAAGCAAAAGGAAGAATTTAATAGGCTGAATGGAAAGCTTAACGAACAAGATTTTAATTCAAACACAGAAGGGACGCATTTCAGTTGGGAAGAAGTTAAACCTTGTTTAGATAATGTGTTAGCTAGGGAGAATTATAAACAACATGATAGTTGCCCGGAATGCAACTTGCCGTCTCAGCGGTTGGTTTGGATTAATTATAGGTCATCACAGCAATCATGGAGCCGTTTGGCAGGTATAGCAGGTGTGCTTTCGATTTGTCCGAATTGCAAGATACAAGTTCAGTTCGTGTGTGAAATAATAAGCTGAATTAATAATAGTCGATTTTTAATGAATGCTTAATAAAGGCAACTATTTCATATCTGTAAAGGATGTGGAATGGCTGCTTAAAATCATTTGTTAAATTGAAATGATAGTGTTAGTTTAGGGTTAATTAACAGCTCGGAATTCTAAAGATCTAAAAATGATAAAGCAGTTATGATATTTGTTATAAATATCTAGTGAATTGGTTTGTATAGTTGGATTAAATATCAATTCAAAGCCAGTAATCTTTAGTATTATGTCAAAAAACAAGGAAACGATTGTTGAAAACTCGGTAAATTGGTTCATAGAAAATAGAACTAACTTCAAGAAGTTATGCTATAAAATTAGTAGTATATTGACTGAAGTTCTTGAGGTTGAAAAAGCTCCATATCATATAATTAACTCTAGAGTTAAAGAGGTTGAAAGTTTTAGAAAAAAGATAAGTGACTATAAATATGATAATCCTATCGAACAAATCACAGACTTTGCAGGAATAAGAATAATAACATATGTTGAAGAGGATGTTAAAAGAATTAATCGCATAATTGAAAACATATTTGAAATTGACATAGAAAGAAGTGTCGATAAAAGTAAAAATTTAGGTACAGATAAAGTTGGTTATAAATCAGTTCATTATATAGCGAAACTGAAAGACGATCGTTTATCTTTAGTTGAATACAGGAATTTAGAAAATCTTTACTTTGAGATTCAAGTTAGAACTATATTACAGCATGCTTGGGCGGAAATAGAACACGATAGAAATTATAAGTTTTCTGGAAAATTACCAGATGAAATTGCTAGAAGATTTATGCTTTTATCTGGTTCTTTAGAAATGGCAGACAGAGAGTTTAATAATATCTCCAAAGAAATTGACAGCCTATCTTTAGATGTAAAAATGGGGATGAAATCAGGAGACTTAAATTTTGAAATTAACAATACTTCCTTACATCAGTTCCTGGTTACAAAATTTGAGGGCTTAATAGAGGCAGGCAAAACTATTAGTATGGATTCTGCAGAATTAGTAATAGAAGAGCTTGAAAGGTATGGGATTGAAAATTTAGACCAGCTTAATAAGTTGTTTACTAAAAGTATTATGAAAGATGTGGAAGGCTATTACGCTGATGATGATCGAAGGGAGATTTTTAGTATTGGTATATTGAGATTAATAATGATTTTAAGTGATTTTCATAAGTACTTTCAAAGTGCTTTCAACGATACGTGGTCGATTTGGGACACTAGAGTAATCAAAAGTGATATTTTCGAAAAGTATAAAGTTGATTGGGGAATTATAGAGAAAGAATATGGTCCTCGCAGACGATGATAGCACTGCTAACTTTTAGAGTAATATGCTCATTTTTTATTATTCATCCTAAATCCATTCCTTACCCACATTTGTGCCGTATCGAGGGAAAGGAATGGTTTAGTCTTAACTTTGGCGCTGAAACAAAGCAAGTAATTCCTATTTATGGCAGTGCTAAACTTTAGTATTGTGGTACTTGGGTTTAGTAAGTACAAACATTATTAGGAAGAGCGGTACTCCGCCAAGGTAATGAGCGCAAAACATCACGCCATCGTTTCACTCTGTCATTCGTTTTGCAATGCTCAACTAATTGGCTTCGTGAAAGCTTTCTCTAGCTTATATCTAGGATTTGCTGTGCTACATCCTGGATAAAGCTAATCGCTTTCCACTTTTCAGCTCACCTGCGCAATCGTCCATGCTGCGCTGCGCTTGTGTAAAACATAGTCAAAGTCGTGCTGCGCACTTTTCCTTTGACACGTGGACTCCGTTCGCAGGCGGTGAGCAAAGTCATTTGCAAATTTGAAAGGTAAGTGCTAGTTTAGTGACAATTAATCGCTCTAATTCTTGCAGGAATCACACAAAAGTATAGTTTTCAACTAAGCTTCCTGTAATAAAATTGCGATGCGAAAACCTAAATTTAACAGAATGGATTTGCAAACGGCAAAAGATATTGCACTCATAGCTGCTCCCCTATCAAAAACTGTACTTGATACCTATTTATTGCCATATTTTCAAGAAATAAGGCAGAAATGGCTGAGGGAAAAAAAGATAGTAGATTATGCGTTTGAGGATAAATTTCTAGATTATCTTACAGACCTTTACGAAAAGATTGGTGTATTAAATACTATCGCCTTTAAAAAAAGGGAGATTTTACTAAATGATGTATATATACCATTGACCCTACGATGTAATGAAATTACAAATGGTAATAATACTCCGAAAGAATTTAAGATTGAAAGTTTTGACGAAGATATATTTTCAAAGAACAATAAGATTTTAATTATAGATAATGCTGGGATGGGTAAGTCTACCCTTTCAAAAAAATTATTGTTATCTAGTATTGAGAAGAATTCAGGTGTTCCAGTGTTGATAGAACTTAGGCGCCTTTCTAAAGACAAAGATATTATAAGTGAAATTTTAGAGCAAATAAATCCAATTAATGATAAAATAGACCGACAGTTTATTTTAGATTTAATCAAGAGAGGAGATTTTATCTTCTTTTTAGATGGATTTGATGAAATTTCTTTAGCTGAAAGAGCTGTGGTTACATCTCAGATAGAAACGTTTATATCTAAGGCAAAAAAAAATAAATTTATCCTAACTTCTCGCCCAGAAGATGCTCTTTCTTCATTTGGGAATTTTCAGAAACATCAAATAAAACCTTTAGAGCATGAAGAAGCGTATCAATTAATTAAAAAATATGACCCAGATACCCGCATCGCAGATATTTTAATAGATAAGGTCAAAGAGCCTGAAACACTTAAAAGTGTTGGCGAATATCTTACGACTCCTTTACTTGTATCTTTACTATTTACTGCTTTCGAACATAAGCAACAAATACCTTTTAAAAAGCATATTTTCTATCGCCAAGTATTTGATGCTCTTTATGAGTCACACGATTTATCTAAGGGAGGAGCATTTGAAAGAGATAAATACAGTAAGTTGGCATCCGACGAATTTCACAGAGTGTTAAGGATTTTCGGGTACAGATGTTTGATGCTAGATAACAAAATCGAGTTCACTAGGGATGAACTAGAAATGAATATTCAAAAAGCAATTGATTTTTGTCCAGAGGTAAACTGTACCTCCAGCAATTTCATAAAGGATTTGTTAGTTACCGTACCACTATTTACGAAAGACGGTATTTATTTTAAGTGGTCCCATAAGTCATTACAGGAATATTTCGCCGCGCAATTTATTTATCTAGATGGCAAAGAAAAACAAGCTGATATTTTAAGACACATCTCTTTTCATCAAGAAAATTCGTCATTTCTTAATATAATTGATTTATATAGTAGTATAGATCCAACAGGATTTGAGGAAGTGATAGTTAAAAAATTGCTCACTGACTACCTAACTTATATTGATACGTCTTATAAAGGTTTTGATAAACAACAAAAGTTATACAGGCAGAAATATAGTTTTGGTTACTACCTTTTTTTAATCAATTTTCCGGTAACCACTAAGACAAGTCACGAATTACGGCTTATCTTTGAATTAGTACGACCTCTTCTAGGTATGTTAAAAAAAGGTATGTCTGTAAGTGCTGATTATGATAAAGATAAACTTAGATCTAATATAAAAATTCCGATTATAAGGAAACCAGAGCAAGTCTTAATTGATTTCTTATTTAATCTAAAGGTCGACTATATAGTTCAAGATAATTATAAACAAGAGACAGAAAAAATAGATTTAAATTTACCATTGAGAAAAGTTTTTGAAGTAACAGAAAAGAAAAACTCAATATTAAATAAGGAAGGGAACTTTGAAAAAACTAATAGGCTCATTAGTTTTTTTATTGGTAAACGACTTAAGTATATTGATATTTCTAAGGCAAAAAAGATGCTAATTACTCTCGATAAGAGGGATACTGAAAAGTTAAGGCACGAGCTTTTGAATTTTTGATTACTATTTGCATAGATTTATGCGTTTTAAATGGTGTTCTTGTTCCTAAAACAATCTTTCGATTAAACATATATAGAAATTTGGATCTTATTCAGAATAGTATTTTCAGATTTTCACAAATCAATTGTTCTTTATGAAATTAAAAGCAACTTTGATTATATTGGTTTTTTCATATGTTTCATTCGCTCAAAGTCAAAAGAAAGAGCATCTAACTTTTAAAGGTGTTCCAATTGATGGCACACTTGCTCAATATGTTTTGAAAATGAAGCAAGGTGGTTTTGTCCATACAAGTACACAAAATGGTGTTGCATTCTTAAAAGGTGATTTTGCAGGCTATAAAAATTGTCATGTTGGTGTTTCTACTTTAAAAGCGAGGGATTTAGTTCATAAGATAGCTGTTGTTTTTCCACCTCGGGAAACTTGGTCGACTCTATCGGGCAATTATTTTGAATTAAAAGAGATGCTTAATGAGAAATATGGTAAGCCGTCGGAAGTGGTGGAAAAGTTTGATAATGCATCACCAGACGATGACCATTCAAAGATGTATGAGGTTGAATTTGACCGTTGCAAATATTATTCAACTTGGAAGACCGATAAAGGAGATATCCAACTAGCAATTGACCACGATGGGATTACACGTTGTTTTGTTAGGTTGTTGTACTTTGATAAGATTAATGGTGACGTTATAAGGGCTAAGGCTAAAGATGATTTATAGCTTGATAGACCTTTTCATAGCATCTTTGTTCGATGAGCAGGCGGTGGCAGGAATACTTGCATTACTTGAACTTAAGTGCTAGTTTAGCCTTAATTAACAGCTCGGAATTCTGACAAAGCTTACCGAACCTTTCATTAAACCCGTATTTGCATTTATTATGTATTTTATACTACTCATGCTGTACAATTAATAATAGATATGAAGTCATTTTCAGAAGTATCTTGGTTAGATTTTCCTAAAACCTATTATCAAACCATAAAGGAAAAAATTTCCTCTCAAGGAAAGGAGTATATTCTAAAAGTTGATGAAAATGAATATATCAATTATCTAATAGAACACTTTAGGATTGAGCCATTGAAGGTCTTAATGGATACTAGACAAGTGTCAGAACCGATAAGTTCCAAAGAGAGAAGGCAAGATATGTTCGGAAGAGATTATATAAGTGACTGTTATAGTTTTATAGTAACATATATTTTCGAAGGGCATGGAGGCTTATTTAAGGTGCAACCAAATCCTTATACTTGGTCATATTATGATATTAACGTAAATAATCAAAATAAAACGGTTTCATATTCCTTTAAAATCTATAAGCAAGATGCTAATGAGTTTAACCAAATAAATTCTGAATGCTATTCAAGAGCATTTGCAAATTTAAAAAATATCAATACAAATGTCGCAGAATTTAATTCAACATTCGAACAAACCGTTCGGTCTTTATTTATAAATGAAAAAGAACATTATAAAAAGGAAAATGAGTTTTTTGCAGCAATAAATGTAAAAGTAGATAAGTCAACAGAATCAATATTTTCGGCACCTACAATTCAAAAAAAAATTATTACCCAACCAAGGTTAGAGAAGAACAAGGAGTTTAATTCAGTCCCTTCTATGAGTCAAGAAATGTATAATGATGTCTTGAAGGTTGTATATGATTCTGGCAAGAGTATGGAGAAAAAGCCCGCATTATATAAAGGGAAAGATGAAGAAGGTTTGAGAGACCAATTTCTGTTTATCATGGAAACTCGCTACTCTGGAACTACTGCAACAGGTGAGACGTTTAATAGTGAAGGTAAAGCTGATATTATTTTGAAGTATGCTGAAGACGGCACCAATTTATTTATTGCTGAGTGTAAATTTTGGCATGGTACTTCCGAATATTTAAAGGCGATATCTCAGCTTTTTGATAGATACCTAACTTGGAGAGATTCAAAAGTGGCAATAATAGTGTTTGTACAAAATAGAGATTTTACTAACGTATTAAATTCTATTAAAAAGGAAACACCAAATCATGAGTATTTCATAAAGCATACTTCCGATAGAGGTGAGTCCTCTTTTGGCTATGAATTTCATCTTAAACAGGATTCGGACAAGATAGTTCAAGTTGAAGTTATGGCATTTCACTTCGATAAAAAATAAAATTTTGACTGTTTCGCATTTAAAAATGTTTTTTGAGTTTGAACGCAAAAGTATGTCGACGAAACTAACAAGCACATCTATTAAAACCGTTAATAAAAAACATGAAACGATTCTTATCTAATATTATTCCTCGGCTATCTGCCTACTCTAAAGAACTAGATATATCAGAAATCTTAATTGATAAACCTTGGAATTGGATTGTTGATGAAGCCCAGTACCAAAAGCTAGTGTTTAGACGCGACGGGATACTATTGATGATTCAGGATGGTATCGTAAAAGAAGGCAAGTGGGAGATTATACTTCCGCTCAAGTCTATTTTGATAGATAGAAATATAGATAAACTTCTATTTAATTTTCAGTTTGTAAACGAATCTGTTCTTTTGCTGAAGCTTGATGGAAGTTCAAAGGATATAATTCCGTTTATAAATGAAAGTAATCTGCCGTCATTAGATTATATTGAATATTTACAAAGGCTTATTGGATTATCAAAAGAAGAAGTGAAAAATTTAGGAAATCCGTATGAAATGATTAAGACTGAATTAGCAAAAGTGAAAAAGGCAGAAAAGGTTTGTTTAGAGCTAATAAGTTCTGGTAAGAAATTTAATGCTTACGTATTTGTAAATTGGGTAAGCAATCAGAGCCAAGCAGATATTTTAAATTGTTTGAGAGGTTCGAACACAATTGTGTATTTCAAAGCAAATCAGATTCCTGATGGTGTTTATTCCTTATTTGATTTAGACGAAAGAAAAGCTTATGTTGGCATTTCCGGAAAGGAGACGGTTAGGATAGTAAATGGTTTTGTATTTGAATAGCTTCCTTACCGTATAAATTAATTCCTTAATCACTCCTCAAATTTAACCTTTCTCTCCAACACGCTTAAAGGAACTACGGCATAAACGTTCACCTGGCATTTGCGCACAACCTATTTATTCCGTTCCTCCTTTGCTTAGTTGTAGACAAAGGTTGCTACTGTTCCATAATTAATTAAAATAATATGGAACAAACAGAATTCTTTAACGTTGCCGAAGTGCAACTAAGCTACAAACCACATTTTAAAGCGCAAGAACGTCCTCAAATCAGTACTTCTCAGCAAGCTTATAAAGTATTGCTTAATAGTTGGGATATAAGCTTGATTAACTACTTAGAACAAGCTAAGATGATTTTACTAAACCGAAACAATAGAGTTTTAGGTATAGTTAACTTGTCAAACGGTGGAAGTGCTTCTACCGTAATGGATACTAGAGTTGTATTTGCAATTGCTTTGAAGTCTACAGCAACGAGTATCATTTTAGCACATAATCATCCAAGTGGTAATTTAAAACCATCGAGTGATGATATACGAATAACTGAGAAATTAAAGCAAGCGGCTAAGCTTTTGGACATTGAGCTACATGACCATTTGATAATTAGTGACA
This sequence comes from Flavobacteriaceae bacterium PS02338, assembly GCA_029959615.1. GTDB lineage: Bacteria > Bacteroidota > Bacteroidia > Sphingobacteriales > Sphingobacteriaceae > Pedobacter. Next base: position 285,046 of record JASCOD010000007.1, read on the forward strand.
ATGGTTATTTGAGTATGGCTGAGGAAAATTATATATAATAGGGAGTTTTTAAACTCCCTATTGATTTTTAAAGCTCTGGAAGGTTGTTTTTCAATCCTTCTTCATCTATTTCTCCTAAGCCACGCAAATAATTTAAAGTTACAATCATATTGGAGTGCTGTAACAGTTGTTGTAAAATATGTAAATCTTTGGTTTTACGATAAACATTAACTGCTCCAGTGTGGCGAAATGAATAAATGGTTTGATTTTTCTCTATAATACCCAATTCAAGCATTTTCTTCTTAGCTCTAGACCATTGCGTATTAATATAGCTATCATTATAAACGATACCGCTAATACTTAAAAGATTTGTTTCGGGGTCATTAATGCTACCCATGCGTTCTATTAAAATCTCCCTGATGTAATTTGGCACAAGTGAAGTTCGTACACGCCTGCTTTTATTTTCTTCACCCGATAATATGATTTTAGTAAAGTCATTAGCAAAGTGACTTTTCTTTAAAAGGCGTATCTCTTGATGAGGGCGAAGAAAACAGCCATATGTCATTAGACAAGTCAAATGCAAATTCGGATGATAGCTTTTCAGAAACTCCAATACTGTTTTTAACTGTTCGTGAGAATATATTTGATGTAAAGTTGCAGCACGTTTCATTGGTTTTGTCAACTGAACAGGGTTCTCTTTTAAAAGCTTTTTTCTTAGCAGTTCAGCAAAATAAACGTTAACAACCTTTCTTTCACTCATATAATAAGTGCCAGAACTTCTAAATTGGTTCATGAAAGGCTCAATATCAATGTTTTCAATTTTTGTAATATCCTGTTGTAAAATGTTTTTCGGGAAGTGCTTCACAAGCTTACGATACATATCTTGTAAGTCCCTTGTATATAGTTTGCTTAGTTTTTGATTTTCTTTGTCTATCAAAACGTCTTTGAGAGCTTGTTGGAAGGTTAAAAAGTCCGCTTGTTCTGGTTCAAGAGAGATGTCTGGATGCCAACCATTTTCTAATGCCTTAGAAAATTCAAAAGCAAGTTCATTAAGTTGTTTTAATCTTCCCGAATAAGTTCTGCAAGAATTCGGATTGCTGTCAATATTGATTTTATTACCTGTGTATTCTCTATATCTTTTTCCGTCGATATAGAAAGTAATGTACCCTCTTTTTGATAGGTTTTTGGATACTACAACCTTTGCATTTAGAAACATAAATTTGGCGCTCTAAATGCTGTTTTAACCTTTGTTTTTTATCAAATCTGTGCGGAAAATAGGTTAAACAGAGCCACGTTTTGGTTCTGAAAATCCTTGTGTCGCTGGTTCGATCCCAGCAGGCACCACCACTTAAACCCTTCAGATTAATTTCTGAAGGGTTTTTTGTTCTATGGGTACAAATATGAGTACACTTGTTTCATCTTTTTTGTAATTATAGTTTGTTAAATAGAAATCATAAAGAAATGAGGCTTACGATATATGTGTAGATTTCGGTAATAGTATCCAGTCTATTCCGTTCCAAACTGTCCACTTCAGCTGATAGTTTTTGTTTTTCATCCCGACTGCGTTCATCACCCACCACTTACATTTCTCCATTCCAATCCCCCGACAATCAAGCTTCCGAATCAGCTTTTTGCGTAGCAAAAGCACAGGAATGGGCTCCAGATATCGCTAATAACCTTATTTAAATTTAGGTCAGTAGGCTACATCGAAACTTCGCAAAAAAACCGATTATAAAGCGATCAGAGTCGTTAAAACATATCGCCCGAAAGATTACCCAAACCACACCGCCACACGATCAAACAAGCTTAAAATCAGCCGACTGGACACTTTCAAGCAAAATATACTGGACACTTTGCTCCGTAAAAAGTGGCTACTTTGGAAAAAAACAGGTGGCCACTTTTAGTATATCCTCCAATTATACCGAAAGAGTATAATAAGTCAACTTAGAAATGCATGTTTTAAAACATATTTTTTAAATAAAAGACAGGACAACATTTGATGTCCTATCTTGTTTGGGTGAATCAGCGTATTTCCGAAAAGGTGAAAACGTCAATCATAACCATTGTGTCGCAAATACTATTGGATCCTCTTAAATATCCAGTATCTATTGTTTTCAAGAGGACTTATCGACAAGGTTGAATCAGTGGTTCCATTCAATAAATAGCAATGCTTTTTTGTAGAATCTGACAGCTTTGTTAGACTGATGTATGCAGTATACTGATCCACTGGTACGGTTTGTCCACATTGTGGGGATGTATTTGAAATTACATAGTTAGAACTATCATTTTGATGCCCCACATAGTATTCGATAAATTTCCCAGCTGAAGTAAACCTCATCCTCCAATTAGGGTCTTCTTCGGCTTCCCAAGTACCTACTACATTATTATCAATAGTTGTTTTTGTTTCATTTTGGTTTCCATCATTCTTATCAAAGTTTGGAACTACTTTATCAACTACATTTGGACTACTAATTTCTTCTTTTCCAAAATTAGACTTCTCTGCGGCAACGTAGGAATAACACAGATTTCCAAGTAATAACAATCCAGCAACTATTAAAGCATAGCTTATTATTTTTTTTCTTTTCATTTTTTTAATATTAATTACAATCTATATGTTTTTTAACATTCTTATATTTTGCTTCTCTATCGGGTAAACCAACCTTTCCACCATTGACTCTTTTAGTTACGGCTTCAACAGTAGTACTACTATCGACCGTCATCCTATCTAAAACCCTATCCATATAAAACCAAAGTGCGGCCTCAACTGAAAGCCATGCGTCGGTTTCCAATATTTCAGGATGGTTCACAATGTCAATCTCATCCAACATATTATCATTATACCAATCTTGAAACGCCTGATAATTTCCTCGACCAGTCAATTGGATGATACCCCTGCCCTTATACTTTAAGGCATCACCAGGTTGATTATTGCCGTTTCTTGTCCCATAAACGAAATTAGCTAATTTTTCAGGGTTATAAGCGTAATCATTTGGATCTTTTTTGGTTGGATCGGTAAACGAAAATCTGTTAGGCCAAACTATAACAAGCCTTTCTGGACTAAAGTAAAAGCTTTCTACAGCATTCAAATTTCGAAATCCACCACTTTCATGCCCCGCTTGGGCCAAGAAATGGCGTAATTCTTCTTTGGTATTTATTCCGAAGCTGCCCATTTCAGCATCTAATACGTCATGTAACAATTGCAAATCTTCTTCCGAAGCGGTTGGAAAAGCTTTCTCGAGATCCTCTACACTGGGTGGGCATACAGGGCCATCTTCATTTTGTTCATCGACCTTATCTTTGATATAGTCTAAAAGCTCGTCGATACTGTCCCAAAAATCGGGATCATATTCGGGTTCATCTGGGTCAATTATATTAGGCCAAGCATTAATTATCTCCTCTTTGTACCCAGTAATGACGATCCAGTCAAGAGAGCCAAGAGAAGGATCCCATATAGTACCATCGTCGAGAATGAAAACGGTGTGCCCTAACCAAAAGTCAGAATCAACGATTGGCATGCCAAACAAATCCGAAAGTTGATCATAAAGTTCGAGATAGGGATTTGTCATATCAATTACTTCTTCATCATCCCACCAGTCATCTTCATCTCCCCAGCTCTGTGCCATTACTCGGTTTGCTGTAAGTTGTATATTTCCATTTTCAATCACAGGATAAAGTCCAAATGTCAGCATTAACAATATCAATATTTTTTTCATGATCTTATTTTTTAATCACCATTAAAGATTTCAACTTATTGTTATACTGTAGTGTGACTACATAATTACCAGGTCTAGAAGGGACACTGAGTGGAAAAGTGTATTCACCAGACTGCTGAAACCCTAATTGGTTGCGGCTCACGGTTTTTCCAGAGAGTACATCGGTTACTATAATGGTTACCGTTGCAGACGTTCTAAGCGTATATTTGACGTTTGTGTTATCAAAGAAAGGATTCGGATAAACCTTAAGGGCCAATGCCAATTCATCTAATTTCTCCTCTTCGGCTGACTTTGCAACTAAATCAGTATTGTTAAGCGTTGGGATTAGATTAGGCAAGGCACTAGTACGCACCAACATGATCAATCTTTCCTTTTCTGGTTCTTTCGCTTTTGGTGAATAAACTTTGATGTGACCACTAAGGTAAATCGTATCAGAACTTTGAACCATATTTAGATACGCTCGCTCGAATGTCAACTGCAGCTTATTTTTTTGATGATAGTGATCCTTGTGCTCTTGTTCAGTTGCATTGAATATCAAAGCGGTGTCCGTCAATTTTGCATTAACATAGACTAAATCCTGCCCATCTTCCTGCCACTGACCAAAAAGTTCACCCTTTGAATTTTTCTCTAGGCTAAGTTGCATTCTGGTTTGTGAAATAATATGTTTTCCACTCCAGTCGAATTTGATCACGAACCCATCATAATTCCCGTCAATTACATTATTTTTCTTGACTGTTTGAATAGTTTTTTTAAAACCTGCCTTTAGTTTTATTGGTGTGGCAAATTGGGCCGGCGGCTGTGGAGGTTCTATGAAATTAGCGTTGCTATTTTCTGGTTCTATACTTTGTAATTCTTCTATCGCCCTTTTATCATTTCCTTTTGCGGCCTTGGAAAGGTAATATTTGGCACTATCTGCATTTTTGGTGATGCCGTAACCGTTTCTAAAGCACAATCCCAACATGTAGTAACTAGATTTATTATGGACACTGACCCCTTTCTGAAACTGCTGTACAGCTTTCTCATAATTCTGTGCAACACCCAGCCCTTTGTAAAGCATATAACCTTGGGCATACAGACATGAACCGTTTTTTAATGACGCTCCCTTACTAAATATTTCATAAGCCTTTTCGAAATTCTGAGAAGTTCCGATACCGGCCTTGTACATACTGCCGAGATTATACCACGCTATTGTATACCCTGCCTCTGCAGCTTTTAGATACCATTTCAAAGCCTCTGCTTCATCAACAGCAACCCCCTGACCATTATTATATAGGTTGGCGAGGCCATTCATAGCTTTAGCATTACCCTTCTGGGCAAATTGCTGATAGATCAGAAATCCCTCTTTTGGATTATAGTATTTAGATTTTGGGTTCAACAGGACTTTGGCTTTGATAAAGGCCATGTTCGTACTGTCTGGAGCCTTCTTGATTACATTTTGAGCGAAAATGGGAATACCGCCCAGAGATAAGCCCAATAAAAGGAGAAATTTTTTCATGTACTTTTTTACGTTAATGAATTGATTGGTTAATTATACCGAATGTCACCATGCCATTTTTCTTTTAAGAGCATGATTGGTTGCGGTAAGGTCTTTACTTTCTTCAAGCTTGATCAATAAGTTAGGTTTATCAAAGAGCGCAGCCTGTTTTAGTTTAGCGTTCTCTGAGCTACTTTTTATCTTATATTTTTCGGCAGTGGTCAATCTTCTGAGTTCATACTGCATAAGACCCTCTCTAGTTTTGTTTTCGTCGACACCGACGGTTAGCTTCTTAGCGACCAATTCAGTCCAAAGACGTGCGGAGTTATTTTTTGCAGAATTCTTCAACTTGTAGTTCAACCACAAGTCGAGTTGTCCGCTTGAAAGAATCTTTGCAAGTCCATCATTTTCGTAGTTTACGGTCTTATACTTAGCACCACTATTTACTTTTTGGAATTCCTTTTGTGTCCTATCGAGGGTATATATTCGATTTACAAATGAATCTATTTGAACACTTGTTAGTTTGGTGATATGCCTATTTTTGATTAAGTCTGCAAAAATAGATTGATCATTTTGTCTGCCCTTTAGAAGTTCGACTTTCCTGAGGATGAACGGTTTTGATAGATATAACGCATGATCAATTGAATCCAACCGTCGCTGGGACTTCCTTTCACCGAGATACGCCCTCGCCACAAGTCTTTTTAGTAGAAAATCTGAGACCTCCTGCTTAAAGAGATTACTATCGATCTTATCAGCCAACTTTTCTTTAACAATATAATGCCAGTTTGCAGCAGCTTGGGCCTCTAAAAAAGGGCGTTCTTTGAGGGCCATAAAACCTGCAAACTTCTGTTGGCCTAGAATCTCAAGCAGCTTGGTTTCTTCCCAAGGGCGAATTTCTGACACGATATGTTTCGGTAGAGAAAATGTATCATTATATCCTTTAATCAATAATGCTATTTGCTCTTTATCAATCTTTAGCTCGTTGCGATAGCCAATGGCCGTCACTAAGCGGCTACAGCTGGGGGTTGTCATCAAATATGTAGCAAACTCTTCAGGCGATAAGTAATCTTGAAGCCCACGATTACTTTTAAGCGCACCATATAAGTTCGATAATTTAGCGGTAGGGGAATTTTGTTTAATTAAATCTTTTGCGGTACTGTCCATTGCCAAGAAATACTTAGCCAACATCAATTGTCGTTCTTCAGAAAGTGGGACAACTTTCGCTACGGCATAAACCCTGTAGGTAACATAACCGGAATAATCGTACATTTTAGGCGAAAGTTGCGCATTTAAGTTCAAGCAAAAAAAAGACAGGAGATTAAGTAATGTGTATTTTATAAATTTCATAGCCGTTAATTTTATATTTAAATACGATTTAACTAATTAGAACCATACCCTTTGGTTGTCATCTGTGATAATGAATGGACGTTCCTTACCGATTGGTTTCTGGGGGATTAATAAGAAAAGTGAATTAGTCGGCACATTATTAAAAACCATCTTTTGTCCAGCATTTTTGGCAATTTGATTTTGGAGGAGTTTCCATCTGTGGTCCCAATAATATAATCGATAATTCATCCCAGGTTTGAAACGCAAGTATGCTTCCTCTTCATGGATCTCAATTGACTGTTTACGTACCATATCGGGCATTAACTGTCGTTGATTATTGTATCCTAGCGCAATGGGATAGCCGGCCGGAACTAATTTTTGTTTTACGTAATAACTCGGCAGGTAGACTACACCCTTTGACATGTTAGCAAAAGTGAAAGAACGATTTTCATTTTTCGACCACCAGATCGGACGCCATCGTAACCCATTGAACACACATGCAAATACTATTTTTTGTGGAGCTTTAACATCTCTGATTTTTGAGGTTATATTGGCAGTTGGCCAATAATCCGAAGTAACATCCCTATAGGTCTTCGACCTTAGTATACCTGGAGGAATATCATTTTCAGCAAGAATACTTGCCAACGTATTCTGTTGTTCAGCATAGGTTATCCTGAATACTTTTCCCGGTTCCCTTGTCAGTTCGCGATTGAACTTTCTTGTCGACTGTTCATAATTCACAGCTTTCATTTTAGCATCATAGATTGTTGCAAAAAAATGACCGTAGCTAGAAGTTGCCCAATATGGAACGATATTTTCTGCACATGGAATCCCTTGGCTTCTCATCCCAAAAATTGTAAAGGGAACACCATCTTCACACAGTCCACTTTTCCTGAGAATGAGTTGCTGAGCACCTAACCTCGGCAATGGTTCAGTTCGTTTCAATTTGCCCCATGATCCTGCGAACATACTGGCATGTTTTCTTAGCATATTGTCCAGACCATCAGCTTTAAGTTTATCAGATATCCAGCTATAATTCTCTCCATAGTATTTACGCCAAGACTGGTAGGGTTCAACACTGACACGATGCGGTAAAATGAATTCGCAGAAATCACCAAATGGAATGTTCAAATACGAAGATTTTTTCCATTGCGAAAAAGCCATATCTATATTGTTTATCAGCTCTGCTCCACTTAGACTTTTAAGATCATATTTTATAAACTGTACGGGATGTAATCCAGGATGCCTCTCTTTTAATTTGGCAAGTGCGAAATTTGCTGAAGCCTCATCTTTGTAGTCAAGCTCATTAAATGGAATACGGCGGTTTGTAGCATCTGCCCAATAATAATCCACTCCGAAATGGTTATGCATATTAGCAATCAGAAAATAGAGAGCCTGTAACTTTTTAGCGTCCGTCTGATTCTTAAAGTGGGTGATCGCTTTGACAAGCTCCTTTTTATTTTCACCCGCTTGGTCCAGATTTTTTTGAACCGATATCGGATATTGTGAAAAACCGATCAGGGAATAAAAAATTAAAAAAAATAAAATTGGGTACATCCTCATATACTGTTCATTTAGATTTAGAATCTGGAATTGTGGATCAATGGGGTAAAAGGTTTCGGCTCATATTGTGCTAACAGTTTCGATGCGTATTCATGGTATGCTCGGCCCTTACTCTTTTTACCCTTCGGAATTATTGACAAAATTTCTCTAGCCTGCTCGATTACCTTTGGAGTATCTACCATCTGGTGATATATCTTCAGCAATTGATACTTAGGTAGCAACCAGGTCGGCTGCATATCAGCCACCAGTCGATAGTTGCTGATGGCTTCTTGATGATTCCCCAAGTTAATATCACATAAAGCAATTTTGATGAAAACATCTTTCTCACTACATAGGTTAAGTGCAATTTTGAATTTTTCCCTGGCTTGAGAGAAATTATGTCTTTTAAGATGTAGCTGACCATAGCCAATCCAAAAACTTTTATCGGCTGATGCTATTGGTAACATCGCCTCCCAACTCCCAATTTTTTTTTCTTTGGAGGATAAGAATGACGAGATCTGATGCTCTTTGAATAAAGAGTTGTAAAGATAGACCAATAATAATAACCCAGAACCCATGGTTAGGCAGAAATTGAACGCTGTTACTACATTGCTTGGCCTTTTTTGTTTTGTAGTTCGATTTGCTTCACTTATCAAGAATGCAACAAAAATTAGGAACATCAACCATACAGGAATGGCATCCTGTGTAAAATTGAACAGCCCCATAGTAATGAAGCAAATTACTCCACTTAAAGCTACAGCATAAAGCCTACTATTGGAATCATTAACATCTATTGAGTGGCGAAGCCTACGTAAACTAGGCACCAAAACCGAAACAAGTATTCCAGCAAATAAGAGTATACCAATCACCCCACCCATAATACCCTGCTGCAAAAATTCATTATAAGCCATGTTCACATGATCTGCATTGCGTCGTTCCGAGGGACTACCATTGCCATTTTGGAAGTAATTTGCCTGGTAAAGATTATAGTGTTTTTCAAAATGGCCAAAACCATAACCAAATAGCGGTCGTTCTGCAATCATTTGAGATGAGATTTTCCAGATAAGTTTTCGTCCATCGGCCGATTCTTTCTTTACTTGGTACATTCTGGAAGCCAATGATAGCAACAACAATAACAAAAATACTCCAGTGATTATCCCAACTGTTTTCTTAAAGAAACTCTTAATAAATTCTAAAAGACTTTGGCTATTTAGGTAGAGCGGTACGATCCCAGCACCTACCAATCCTAGCCATGCCGTTCGACATCCAAGAGAAAAAAGTGCTATAAGAATAATTACTACAGCAACAATTATGAACTTTCTAATCCCCGGATTTACTATACATAAAATGTAGGGGATTGAACAGCAAGCCATGGCAATAAACATTGCTGTGACGTTTGGATTTTCAAAAGTGCCGGTAACTTGGAAATGGCTGCTAAATGAACCCATAAAACCAGCCATTTGTAATAGACAAACTACAGACTCAATAAATGCGAGCAATAAGACGATGCAAACAATTGTCGAAAAATTACTTGGCGTACATATAATGGGTAGGGTAATGGCGAGAAGGCATGAAATTAATATATATCCGTGGTAAAGGTTAAAATAATCTGTAAACAATACCCCATGCAAAACGGTGTAGAATCCGTAGATCATAAATATTATTGGTGCGGGATTACCAATGAGGTTGACTTTAGTTAAAAGCTGCTTAAAAAGTGAATAGAATATAACTAGAAGAGCTAGAATATCGAAAAGATATACCCCACGGTATTCTGCCCGTACAATACCAATATCAAAGCCCATGAGGGAACCGGTAATACAGAGGCCAATAAGTAGGATAGCGATTAAATCACTTGAAGGAGAGAGAGCCGTTAATTTCATTTTGTACACCGTTTAAGCTATCGTGTACCTACGTCTCCAGGACGGATTTGTAACATGATAACTATCAGTATTATATTGGTCTTAAATGTTTATTTCACAAATATGGTTGGTATTACGAAAGAATTATATGAACATATTTTCCATTTTATATACAATTTTATCCTTTAAGATGGTGAGATTGTCTTTTTGATTTAAGAGTGATATAGCTAGTTGCCTCTCTTTAATATTAAAAAAAAGACTAGAATAATCTAGTCTGGCCAGTAGCGGTGCATTTGTATTCAGAATCAAGTCGACCTGTCAAATTTTGAATAACCTGATCATATACTTTTCTCAAAAGATACAGCTGGAAACCGAGAAAGAAGATTACAATACAAGTGAAACTGTTGACATAAAAAATTTGGAAGCGCTTAAATATGCTGCTGAAGAGATTGGCTTAAGTATTCTAAACTATAAGACGTGTGGCGAAGGTGCAGGGACATACAATAGATCCGGAGTCAGAAAGTGGAGAGGGAGGCACTTTGATAGTAAATTGGAGAGAATTGTGAGATAACAATTTTGCGAGAGCTTTAACATTAATACAGAAATAGCTCAACAAATTATATGACAATCACTATGTGTGACTATCCAAACTTTAATTTACCCGGCGAATATTTGCTCGGTGCTTCAAAAGCAAAAAATGATAGACCAGAAAAAATCATTGGCTCAATATGTGCGGTAGATATGCGAAAAAGCCTAGAAGAGATTATTGGACAGTGTTTTGGCATACCTTATTGAGTAACTATTTACAACCTTGAAAAAAGATACTTTTTCATACTTTTGATGCAGATAATCAGGATCTTACGGCAGTCACAGGATGGGAATTATATATTAAAGATAACATAGAAATGAAGACATAATTAAATAATATTTCAAACACCTAAAATCTACAAACATCAATCTACATTACCATGAAAGCAAAAACAGTATTATATACCTTGTATATGGGTATCCTTTTCTACAGTTGCTCTAACAGCACATCAAATCATTCAACGGATTATGGCATCATTGACAAGTATAATGGTTCCTGGGTGAATGTAAATCCCAACGATTCCGTAAGCCCCGCGATTACTTTTAAGGTCCATAAAGCGGATACGTTATTCTACAAGGGAAAGAGTGGTTCTCAAATGTATGTTAACATTGCCTTCTATCAAAAAGCTGATATTTCCATTACTCTCATGGGCACTGGACAAAGAATGAAGTATAGTCAAGAAAATGATCAAATCGAGTATACTAATGAATATACTGTTTTAAGAAAATTAAGAAGACTCAAAGCAGGAGAAGAATTTAGGATATCCGGTAGGCAAAAACAAAAGTAGATGTTAATTCAAACCTTATAATGTTAACCTGAAGGCTTATGGCCTTCAGGTTTTTTCTTAATTATTGATCACAATGTGAAATAAATCTTTATTATCACCACACTTGCCAACATACTGACTTTGCAAAAAAAAAGTTTAACTGGAAAACTATATAAACTTCTCTCGCACTTCACACGCAAACTTTTAGCAATGCAATAATAGTGACTTTTAAATTGTATTATTAATATCATGCCGATAACATTTATCGAATACAAAAACAATAAGGGGTTTTCAATACATGAAACATTTATGCAATTAGCATATTTCTACATATATATGGAATTAGAGAAACCTAATTACAAAATTTCAAACAAAGATGATTTGCTCTACTCTACCAAATTTCATATAGATGGTTATTCCAATGGAACTATGTCCCTTGTTTGGAATAATTTAAATCAACAGGATGAGCAAATCATACAACAGATTTTACAAAATGTGAAAAGCTCTTTGGAAAATAAAGGCGCATACATTTCTGTAGCAGAATTACAAGCAATATCCACGGAAGATGAAGATTTTAAAATTCTGTATAGCAGAAATCCGTTTCCTACAGCTGAACTGATTAAAATAATAGATGCACTTATAAAAATGTTGCATGGGACTTGGAATTCTACTAATTATCGCATGGATATTAATTATCAATATTAAGCCTACGTATCTATTTCAAAATTTGATGTCGGTGAGTATTGTCAAAGTTGAATGCCATAATTAAACAAAATACCGTAGGAAAACCCCTACGGTATTTTTAAAAATCATTAACACTAGTTTTTTATAATCTTTTTTACAAGAGGTGTATTACCGTTCAATTTTAGTAAGTAGATGCCCGAAGCTACATTGTTTAAACTGATAGCTGTTTTCGTTATTGAGCTGTCTAATGAGATTTGTTTTAATATTTTACCGTTGCTATTTATCAGCTGTATTTGATTATAAAGACCTGCCACAAACGCAACGTTAACGATATCTTGCGTTGGGTTTGGGTAAATTTCTACTTTGTTATCAGTTAAAGACACATTAACTACTCGTACTCCTAAATCTGTTATTTTACCATCAAAATCTTGTTGCTCTAATCGATAATAATTAATACCGTTAACTGGTTTTCTATCATAAAAAACATAATTACTACCGGTTGTTGTATTTCCAGCACTTACAACTTTACCAGTAACATTAAACTGCTGCCCATCCAATGATCGGGAGATGATAAATTCTTTGTTATCAGTTTCAGAAGCGGTTTGCCATTGTAATTTAACAAACCTGGCGTTTTGCAATGTTGCATTATAGTGAAGTAGGGTAACGGGTAAAGTTACATCAAAATAAGCCAATGCTTTTGCCATAAAAGCTGTAATTTGTGGTTGAGAGGCAGTTTCTAGTGGAAATCCCAGATAAATAATTCCGCCGGGGGTTGTGCCCGACCCAAATGTACCTTTATAGGCAATTCCGCCAAAACGTCCTGCGGTATTATAATTTAAAATTGTTATTGCGGTGCCAAAAGGGCTGATATTATCAGGAAATGCTGTTTGATAATTCTCGCCAAGATTGAATGTTACGCCCTCAAATGGACCTCCCATTACGCCTGACACAGGTGTATCTGTGATCACGCCGTCACTAATATAATTTGCCTTCAAATAGTTATTCATAAAACTTAAATCTAATTCACCTCCCCCGGTCCGTCCTAAATTCCATGCGATTTCTGATCCTGTAATTAACAGTTTTCCACCATTATCTAAGAAAGTTTTAACTTTTGTTTTATTTGTTCCGTTAAAAATTTTGTCAGTAGTAGAATCGTCTCCAGTAAACCATAACACCATATCGTATTCACTTAATAAAATGGTTCCTGCGTCTATCATCTCGTCGGCTGCAGAATTAATTCGCATGGTGGCATTATCTTTTAACGTATTAAAATAAATGGCAGCAAAATTGTGCGATCTTGATTTATAATTGTTAATTCGATCAAATGCGTCAACAATTAGAACTCTTGGCCCTGTGGTAGTATTTACAGTTCTACTATAAACATCACTTGGTGCGCTTTCAACATCGGGATTACTGCCATTTGTAACCACCGCAGTCAATTTAAAATGAACAGCGGTAGTTGTAGGCACCACTAAAAATTGATTGGGGCTTAAACTGATACTTGTGGTGGTGGGGGTTAAAGTAGATTCATCAGCAGCTAAGGCCCAGCCGTTAAAATCGTCGTCTGAGGCATAATATAAGCGATATCCTTTTAATGTAGGCTCGGTATTGGCTTTCCACGCTGCATTTACTACATTAGAACCTCCTGTGCCTGTGATGTAGTATAGTGTTGGTAAGGAAACTGACGGAATGATCACACCACCGGCAATTCTGTTCAATAAATTTGTCCAACGTGCAGCAGTCAAATTTGGGCAGTCGGTACCAGTTTTAACATCATTATGACCATATATGCCACGGTCCCCATTAGTTCCTCTTCTAACTCTTGGAATGTTATTTCTATTACAAACATCTATAGCTAGGTTTGCCGCAGCAACTAGCATGGGTTCGCTATCCCACATGGTCAAGTTAGTCGCTAAAACTTCATGTTCTGTACTTATGCCCGCACCATTCCATTGTGGCTGACCAGTTACACCTTGTGCATAAGCTCTGTCGCTTTCTCTTACTACCTGCGATATTTCGCCATCAGAATTTCGAATACAATAATTAGCGCTTGATGATGTAGTACGTGTGCAATCACTAAACCAAGATATGGCACCAGCATAAGTTCCGGTAGCCATATAATGAACAAAGTAGTAATCGACGCCATAGCCGTTTCTCCCTGTAGCATAATTGCAAGTAGTCATTCTATTTATTGCAGTTGGATAATCGGTACCTGCTTGAATAACATTTCCAACACGCTCAGTTTTTTTTTCAGATCGGATTTTATATTCAGGAATAGTTATTGGTTTAGCGTCAATTTGAATAATTTCTCTCCAAAGCGATACTGTTTTACTTCCGTTTTTGATCACATTGTAAAAACTCGTGGCTAGCGAAGTCTTCATTTCTTCATTGCTTAAACCCGTCAAATCTCTTGTTGCCTCAAACCAATCCGCTAAATCATCCGATGTAGGTTTGCCTTTTTGATAATAGGCTAATAGTGCAGCTGCGGCTCTAATATTAGCTTTGGCCTCATTTTTTATATCGTCAACACTTAAATTAGTCAAAGTTGCAGCAAGTGTAATTTGTTTGATGTGATCCGTTTCTATCAAACCCATCATTCCGTAAGAACCATAAAAAGACGGTCCTGTTTGTGCCCAATTGCTTTGTACTTGAGCGGCAGCTTTCAATATGATTGCCGGTACTCGAAATTCAGCTGCTGCGTCATCGATATATTTTTCTGTTGTTGCCACAGACGGATGCGGACGATTTAAAATCTCGGCAAGGTGTTCATGGTCTTCGCCACCGTGATCATATTCAATAACTACTCCTTGGGTTTTAGCTGATTGATTTTGTTTTTCTATCGCGGCTTTCCGGTCGCGGTCGGTATTGAAAAGAAAGTCATTCATGTCTCTTTGCAAAAACACATCACCGTTTCCATAGACGCGTTTTTTTATTGGCGAGCTTAAATTTTTATCTACCAATTTAATCAAGTCTTCGTTGGTTCTTTTGACTTGTGCAAAGGCGCTACATGACACTGCAAAAACAAAAAAAATAGTTTTTAGAATAAAAGGTAATGTTCTTCTCATATTGAATATATTTTAATGTTAAGTATTGATAGAAAAATAATGCAAAAAAGAGCACCCTTGACGTGGTAAATAACTGTATGATAGTATAATTATAAGGATAATAAATTAGAAATGCAATTTAATGCGGTTTTATATTTTAAATAACGTAAAAAACCGCAAACAAAAATCTTTAAGAGTTATATTTTTGATCTCGCAATAACCTGTGATATTTTGACATATCATCAATAAACAACCCAATGCCCAGAAAGTTGGAGGATCTGGCATATTTACGAGGTTACTAGTAGGTGCTTTGAGCGGAAGTGCAGCAAATCTAACTGGGGACGTCACTCCAGGTTCTGTCTATACGCACATCGATCAGTCCCTTGGCTCTTGGGAACAGTACCCCATCTTCAAAACAAATTTGACAAGCTTTACTACTTTGCGAAAGGTGCAGCCGCCTATCATTCTTGAAGACTTAAGAAAGCTCAATGTGCTGTGATATTGGTTTTGAATTAAGAAAATAGTTCAAGTTTTATCCAGTATCCTCACCCTGATTCGTCCTTAAATGAAGCAGAAGCTTTAAATCGTGAATAAAGCGGTTCAAGTTTTCCCTCGTATTGCCCACTTCCTAAAGCCTTGCAGAAATGCAGGGCTTTTTTTATTAACTTAAATTATTGTTTATCTTACTTGGCTATTACCACCTATACCCGAGCAGATGCAAATGATGTAAACGGCCTTAAAAAAATAACACTGTCTTTTTTTCTATAAGCTTCTATGGTAGGTAGAGGTCATTGATGTAGGTAAGCGCAATTTGAGGCGTTGCATAATTACCTAACTTCTTTAAGATATATTGCGTTAATACCTTTGTCAGATATTTCATATTTGTCTTCTGATTTATAGTCTTAGGGTGCAGTCAGTTATGTAAGGCTTAAAGAGACGATACCGCATAGAATAAGTATGCTGGCGACGATCCTCCTTTTGCCATCTGTCTCATTAAGCGCCTTTGATCCCATGAAGACTCCGATCAGTATGCTGGTTTCCCTTGCTGGGGCGATGACGGTCAGCGGTGCTAATTCAAGGGCTTGTAAGACTAGGATATAGGCAGCAGGGCTAAGTACGGCTATAGCGAAGATACTCCATTTGTGTTCACGTAATTCTCTTTTGATTTCTCTGGCTTGGCCAATTATAAAAGGAACTAGTAATAGTATACTAAAGGCGTTTGAAGAAAAAGTAAGCTGTAATGGTGAAAGATGATAGCTCTTAATGGCAATGGCGTCATTGAGCGTATAAAGCGCAATGAATAGCCCAGTTAAGGCTCCCCAGAATACACCGGTTTGTATCTTTTTGTCTCCCTTTTTAAATTTTAGTCCCGTGATCACCAGTACGCCGGTAAGGATGAGCACCAGCCCTAATGCAATATTGTATCTAAAAGTTTCCCTAAGAACTAGGATAGCGGCGATTGATGAGAGCAGGGGACCAGAACCACGGGCAAGGGGGTAGACTACCGAAAGGTCGGCCCTGCGGTATCCTTTCTGTAGGATTAGGAAGTAAGCAATATGGAGAATGGCGCTGCTGAGGGAGAACCAGAGCATAGACTCAGAGAATTGAAATTTTTCGTTACTAGTAATATGGTAAACCAGTAGTGGCAGGTAAATGACTGTGCTACCGATATACATCAGCCAGACGAAAGGTGCCTTTCCGTTTGCCTTTTTAGAAATCAAATTCCAAATGGCATGCAGCACGGCGGCACTTAATACCAAGAAAAGTACATGTAGTGTCATATGATAGGCAAAATAATGAAAATAGCTTACATTTGACCTGATCATGAAATGATGACAATATCATCAAAGAGAAAGACATTCTATTGCAATGTATGAATGTGCAGGTCCATTAAACCTTGAGCTTTGACAGGTCAAGGCCGAGTTCGCTGAAACCTTTTGCTCCCTTTTCGCTAATGTAGAAATCTTTTTTGCTGAGTTCGTCTTTAATGAGCCAGCCATTGGCTATAAAACTTTGAAATAGCAGTTCGCCTAATTTTCCACCTATATGTTCATAACATAGCTTCGCATGTTTTTTTTCAGTTGTTCCGTTCAATTCCGCCATCGTTTTTTTTTTCAAAATTAGAATTGATTTAAAAACTTAGAAATGATGGAAATCATACTGCATTGAGATCGTTATCACTTTGATATTTTTACTCTCATTTAAGTCTTTTAATATGTTGGATCCACTGATAACAGATCATCCCCGATAGCTACACGGGGATGATCCTGATTCTAGATAGTAACTGTTTCTAGCTTTTTATTGCCAGGGGTATCCTTAGCTTCTGCGGTAACCTTGGTGCCTGCCAAATCGCTGTGTAGGGTAGTGGCGTCGTAAGTCCAGTCGATGTTGTTTGGACTTAGTGTGGCCAAGCCGCTCTCTACAAGTGTATCGGAGGCATCATGAATGCTTACCTTTACCTCTGTAACCCTAAAATTGTCTATGGCCCTTACCCTGATCTGGTCGCCGATCTGACCAGTAATCACAAATACGATCATCTGGGGAAATACAACTGTAAGCGGTCCGGGGATTATTCTTTTTGGTAACAGTAATCCAATTGTTACCTATAGCTTGGTGCAAGATGGAGATACCAATAATGGAAATAAAAACACCGATCCGCTTTTTGTAAACGCTAATAATCCAATGGGCGCTGATGGTATTTGGGGTACTGCAGATGATGGTTTAAGATTACAAACTAGTAGCCCTGCAATCAACGCAGGTAGCAATACCGCCATACCTAATGGGCTTACCACAGACTTTAGCGGTGCTATCAGGATACAGGATAATACGGTAGATATGGGTGCTTACGAAACTACTCCTGAACCTTTGCCCCTTAAACTGGTTAGCTTTACTGGTAAACGCTTTAATGGGCTAAGTACCTTAAACTGGCAGACCACTAACGAAGAAGGAGTTAAAAACTTCGAACTTCAGAGAAGAAATGATCTGGGAGATTTTGTAACTGTTGCTACCATCAGTGCCAAAAATGCAGCAACACAGCGCTACACGCAGGAAGATTATACGATTGCTGCTACTACACTTTACTATAGACTAAAAATGGTAGACGCCAATGGCGATTATACCTACAGCAATTTGGTGCATTTAAGTGATAAGGCTGCGGTAGCAACCACCATTTATCCTAATCCCGTTAACAATGTGTTTACCGTAGCCACTACAAATGAGACTTTGATAGGAACAGTAATTGGCATTAGTGATGTGAAGGGAGCAGTAGTATGGAAACAAAAATTGAATGCAAGTATTCAGCAGGTTGACGTTACGCACCTTGCGCCAGGCATTTACTTTGTAAAATTTGCCAATGGTGAGGTGAAGAAGCTCATCAAAAAATAGTATTCTTCTAAATTGTGCTCAAGAAAGCTGGCAGACCATGTACTGTCAGCTTTTTTT
The DNA here is from genome assembly GCA_029959615.1 of Flavobacteriaceae bacterium PS02338. GTDB lineage: Bacteria > Bacteroidota > Bacteroidia > Sphingobacteriales > Sphingobacteriaceae > Pedobacter. Next base: position 303,463 of record JASCOD010000007.1, read on the forward strand.
ATTGTTAGTGCTTTTTACTTTATTTAGAGGTATTTTGGAATACTTAAACTAGAGTTATATTATTCCTCTTGGGTATAATCTATAACTTTTTAAGTAAATCTTATTTTTACAACTTTTAAGAGTTTAATTTTCAGTTGATTGTTGTGTTTTATTTATTTGTGTTTGTATTTTTGCGGACATTCAAAACCTACGAAAATGAAAATCTACCTAATACCTTTCTTGCCACAGCAAGTTATAATCCTGTATTGTTCCA
>JASCOD010000008.1 GCA_029959615.1 Flavobacteriaceae bacterium PS02338
AGGTAACCTTCAGCAATATCCAGCTCAATACCGACAGGAAGCTGATCGGCGGTGTGGTGGAGACCACCTACGATATAGAAGAGACGAACGTGGTACGGGCAAGAGAGGTGGTGAAACTGTTGGAGGAAGGCGTTAAGGTATTGGCCGATATGATCAAAAACCTTTTCAGTACCAGTGATAAGATCGACGGGCTATTGGAAAAGGAAACCGCTACACAGGCCGAGCTCGAAGAACTGCAAAAGGCATTATCCGTACTTGGCCTGGCCAAGGACAGTCTTGGTAAATCGGCAGAACTGCTGTCCAAGCTAGGTGAAACCATCAGCACCTACCAGAAATCCGGCACAGGTGTAAGCCTAACCGACAACAGCTCTCTAAAGGCGGCACTAAGGGAAACCTCCGAAGCCATTAGGGCAGATGCCGCCATTGCGGAAGAAAAGCAGCTAAGTGCATTTGCCAACCTCTATAGCGAAAGCGGCTACGAGGAACTGTTGTACAAGCTCTATAAAATCTACCAGTTTTATGATGGATGTTCGAAATCGGATTGGAGGCCCTATAACGGCGAAGGTGTTGTACCCTATTGTTTTTGGAGAGATGGGCAGACATCGAAGAATGCATATTATACCTTTTTGGATAAGCCCTACACCGCTGGCGTATTTGACGGATTATATGGGCAGGGCAAGAGCCTTTACGACCTGCGCCAGCATTTTGGGGATATAACGTATGCCTACACGTTGGGCTATATGGAATGCAACGGGATAAAGACCGACAAGAAGACCATTGATAGGTTAAGGTCGCAGCTAAAGCTGGCCAAGAAAGACAGTGGTTTCGGTGCCTGGTGGGACAGTATCACCATACCCAACAAACTGGCAAAGATTGGGGAATGTAAGGAATACCAGCAGTTAAGGCAGGAAACAGAAAAAACAATAAACAGCCTCTACGATGTGGTAGGCAACCAGCAGAAACTGGAAAAGGCGATAAACGCTATTGGAAAACAATTAGCAAAATATCTGGAGAGCTTAGGTGGTACAAGTGATTTACAGCGTTACGGGCATGGCATATTGGTATCGAACCTGGCTACCCTGTTTATCGGTACCGGCGAGGTCAACGCTACGTCAAAAGGCTCCAAAATATTACCTGCCTTAGAGCAGTTTGTAGCAAAAAGCGAAGGGAACTGGGCCAAGGTTGGAGAAAAAATTACTGCTAATTCTTTAGTTAATATTTTAGAAAAATATAGAGTAAGTATCTTTAATAAAGTTAAAATTATTGCCAAAGATGAAAGTTTATTGCCGAATGCAAAGGCAAGTTTTCTTGATAATTATTATTATACAAGTGAAACTTTAGAAAATATTGATGTATTTAGAAGATTTGGAGGTAATGAAAAACAGGCGAAGCTATTTGGAGGATTTGCTTCTACTGAAGCTGTTTTAAGCAGAAATGAACTAGCTATATTGAAAAAATGGAGTACTATGCAATTTGAAGCAGAATTAGTGGTAACAAAAGGAGCAAAAATAAATTTAGGTAAAGTTGCACCTCAATCCATATATTATGGTAATGCCGATCAAATTTTGCTTCCTAGAAACTATCCTGATAATTGGGTTAAAAGCATTAAAGATTTGAAAACTGGAAAAATATATACTTTGGAAGAGTTTAAAAAAGCTTTTCCTAACCAAATAAGATAAATGGAAAATTCAAAAGAAAAATGTGAAAAAATTGTGGTTTTATTAGACGAAATAATTAATACTATCTATTTTGAAAAAGGATTTTTTTTTGAAGACTTAGAAAAAGCAAAAAAAATAGCCGACCAAAAAAAGATAAATCAATTACCAGCGATTGTAAAAAGGCTTGATAATTTCACAATGCTATTTTACAACCAAAGATTTGTAAATGATGAGGAAATTATAAAAAAACTAAATCAAATTTATTTAATAGTTAATAATATTCAGTAGTGTATCAGATAGGTAGTGTGAGGTCAACGCTACGTCAAAAGGCTCCAAAATATTACCTACCTAGAGCAGTTTGTAGCAAAAAGCGAAGGGAACTGGCCCGAGGTTGGAGAAAGGCTGGTTGATGATGTTGGGAAGCTTAAAGGGGTGAGGAACACGCTTGGAAGTATTGTGAAAATTGGCAATAAGATTGAATATACTAATCCAGCAGGGAAACTTTTAAAGTGGAGTGAACAAGGAGCAAATGATATTAATAATGCTATAAATACTTCAAAAATTCTTCCTGTAGAGGTAAATAATATGGGAAGAATAACTGAAGCAAAAGTTGGTGAATTTATAAAAGGAAAAAAGAACTTGGAAAGTTATGGTATTGTAATTAAGGATGATGTTGGGCAAGTTGCCGCAGAATTAGACGTTACTACAATAGATGAAATAATTGAAGTAAAATCGTCTTTCAGTTCGGTTAAGGAAGACCAGTTTGTAAGGCTTCTGAATTCTGCTGAAAATAGATTTGTAAATCCTTATCGGAAAAAAGTTATCCTCTATATTGATAAGCCTCTAACTGACGCTACACAAGGACAAATGAATATGATTAATAGAATTAAGCGACAAGGTGTTACAGTTGTACATTCATTAGAAGAATTAGGAGGGATTTTAAAATAATGAGTACATACGCACATATTCTTAAAAATTGGGAATTGCATAAACCCAAAAAAGTTTTTACAGATGTAGCATCAGTATGTTTTGAGATTGATAGTATGTTTTACTATCATAATGATAAAACATACTTTGAGGATGGCTCTTTTCGAAATCTTTCAATGAATATTATTGACGATAAAGACTTTGTAAAGGAGAATAATAACAAGCAATTTATTTTGAATATACAAGGAGTTAATATGAATGATATTGCTGTTGGATTGGATAAAGATTTGGATTACCTAGTTCCTCATAAGAAATTATGTAGCCTAGTATACATAGAGCAAATTAGCGACGACAATAGTGAATTGATTTTTAATTTTGCATATGAATATTTAAAGATTAATACTGACGAGTATTTTTGGTTTGAATGGGAATATGCTTTTAGTTGGAGCGATATGCAAAAATTAAAAAATAGGCCTTTCGACAAATGCTGGTACTTTAAAAATCCCAATAGTTTACTTTAACTACATCGGCCCATTTTCCCATTTGGCGCAAGTCTTGTGTTTTGGGCTTTAGGGTAAGATGATTTTGCGTGTTAACATTTACGCTGTTTGTTTTGGTCTTTTTGGTTTGTTATAAGTAAAGCACAAGTCGGACTTTGGCTGTTTTATTTGCTCAAAAAACCAATAATTGGACAACTAAGCTTTCTAATCAAGAATTACTTCAACTTAAAATGTATAAGCTAAATAAAGAATGGGTTCAGCATTTGGTTGATGAGGGGTATACAATTTTAGATATGGGAGACTTTAATAATCTTGGTTTCAGCGCATTTTATTCGATGGAAAAAAATACAATTTTTAAATAATGTGACCCTTCGGAACACTTAAACCAGAGGGGGATATCCCGGTGGAGACTACCAAAATGTTATTACAAATGTGCCAAAGTCTTGGATACTAAAAACAGAACCTGCATTTAAATGAAAATAGACGATATAATTATTGAAAAGCTGATTAATCTAAAGTTACAGCTTGAAAAAAGAGACAATCAAGCGTATGTTTTTTTTGAAACGGTTTTAAAAGAATTGGAATTAATCGACAAAAAAAATATTGCGATTGAAAAAATAAAAAATTGCTACGCAATTACTCAATATGCAAATTTTAATGACAAGGAAGAAAAACTTTTGGATGAAATAATAGAAATTATAAATACTGACGGGTAATGTTTCGCCCATTAATGGCGCAAGTCTTGTGTTTGGGGCTTAGGGTGAGAGACTTGTGCCTTTTAGTATTTACATATTGAAACAGAAGACTTTGTCTGGAAATATAAATACAAGCAGAGCTATAAAAATAGAACCGTCAAATTTTCTTTTTCTCTGAAAGAAATAGGATAGAAAACTATTCCGGTCTGGAGACCTTGGTTTTTTAGAAAGGTTGTATTAATGCCCATAAATTATGCTGAAAATTGGGTTAAAAGTATAAAGGATTTGAAAACGGGTAAGATTTATACGTTAGAGGAATTTAAAAAAGTATTTCCAGATAAAATCTATAATAAATAGCTATGGAAGATCAAGGAGAAGTAAATTCGAAAAGAATAGAAAGGTTATTAATAGAAACAATAGACCTTTTGGATAGAAGTCAATATATAGATTTAGAAAAATCATTGAAGATAGTCGTTCAAAGAAATTATAAGCAATACCCATCTGTAAAAAGTAAGGTTGGCGATGTAATTATGAGAATTTATAATAGTAGGATTAACAACGAGAAAGATGTAGTTGATAAATTGGACGAAATTTATTCAATTTTAACTAATTAGTGTGATATGCAAATAGTTCTAAAAAGAACTTACAAATATTTTGCAGATGATTTTCAAGGATTTGTTCCATTTTTAATAAATAAAATATGAAAGAGTTTTTAAATAAATGGTTGTGGCTAGATTTGCTTTTCTACAAAGATGAATTTCAAGAAATCAATAAACTATATTTAGTTCACCCATTGGATAAAGAGTAGTTTAAGAATAATCCATCAAACACCATATATGAATGTATTGGAAATGAAGATGATTATTTAATTGTTAAAAATAAAACACATTCTTATCGGATAAAAAAAGAAGCAATAAAACAACTGATGCCTAATCCTAAATTTAATTGGTATGACAAAGTTATTCAAATATCTAAACCAGAAATTGAAGCCATAATTGATGATTTTTTTTGGCACCATAAAGACCAAAGATACCTATATCATTTAACCATGAACGGTAAAAGAAAATCAAATAGATATGATGAATCTGATTTAAGGAAAATAAACATGTAATGTATCAGATGTGTGTATTCCTTTATGGGAAATGCTGAAATAACCCTTTTGGTTTATTGTTCGCTATTTCAGCAGTCAACAAATCTTAATATGAAATCGAAGACTTTGTCTGGAAATATAACACAAGCTGAGCTATAAAAATAGAACCGTCAAAGTTGCTCTTTCTCTGAAAGAAATAGGATGGAAAACTATTCTGGTATGGAGACCTTAGTTTTCTAAAAAGGTTTAAGTGGCCGTTCGGAACACTTAAACCAGAGGGGGTGTAGATTATGAGTTGTTTTCAAATACCCCAATTCCACAAAATGTAAAATCATGGTTAGAATCAAAGGGCATAAAATATTATGAAACTTTAAAATAAAAATATGAGTGTTCAAGCAAGTATCGAAATTTCTTTTAATGAGGATTTAGACATATTAAATGTTTTGGAAATTTTAGAGGAGCTGGGGTGGCAATATGCAGATGATTTAGGAAAAATTTCATTTCTAATTAACGACGATTTTGAATGGGAAATTGGTAAAATCAATAATCTTAATATGATAAAGAACATATTGAAAATTCGATTTGAAACAAATAAAATAACTGGTATTATCATTTTTAATAAAAAAGGAGGTGAAGGATGTTTATTTCATTTTATGCCGTTAAAGCGAGAAATTATGATGCTACTTTCAATTAGAAGAAAAAAAATACCCGAGACTAATATTACTGATTTTAGTTTTTATCTAAATGAAATTTATCAGATTATAAAATCTGATTGTCAAATCATTTGTAATCAAATTGGGTAATAAAGAAATGTCCCTATGGCTTAAGTGCTCGCTATTTCAGCGGTTAATAAATCCACATTGAAACAGAAGACTAGGTCTGGAAATATAATACAAATTGAGCTATAAAAATAGAACTGTCAAATTTACTTTTTCTCTGAAAGAAATAGGATAGAAACCTATTCTGGTATGAAGACCTTGGTTTTCTAGGAAGGTTTAAGTGACCCTTCGGAACACTTGATCCAGAGGTAGAAATCAGAGCGTTGTAAAAATGAAAGCTAACAAACCCTCTGTTTACCCTCTACAACACTTATTTAATCCTCCGTTCTGCTTGTTTAATGCTCCGTTGGGTTCTTGGAGTGCTCCGTTGCGCTCTTAGAATGAAACTTTAGGGTCTTTTAATCATATTTTGCGCTTATTTAATGCTCCGTTGCGCTTTTGGAGCGGACGCTTGCGCTCTTGGAATGCTCCCGAGCATTCAATTAATCCTTCGGATCATTCCAAGTACTCGACAGATCATTCCGGGAGGTCGTCGTTTCATTAAAAGACGGCGTCGGAGGATAAAAAGAATGGTCCGTAGGATTTTTAATAACCTACAGACCATTACAGAACCGCATCGTTTCTATCTTTTACTCGTTCGTTTCGCTTGTGTTAGCTCTGCTTCTTTGAAAAAACTGTTTGAGTATTCTTAGTTTGTTTTCGTAGCTCTCGCCACCAGAACCGGCCATAAAATTGGTATAGGCATAATCTACCAAAGCCGCTTGATAGTTATCGTAATCATGCAAGATTTTAGCGCTTTTTAATTTGGTCATGATGGCTTCTAATCGTGTAATGATGTCTTCCATTAAAAGGCGGCTGCTGTAATCCCTGTCAAATTCGTCCCATTCAATCTGCGAGGTCTGTAGATTCGATTGGTTTTTGTGCAGATCAAATACTTTGTTTACGAAGAGCTTGTTCTGCTCGTTAATGCGGCCATATCTTTGACGGTCGTTAGACGAAAGTACTACTGTAATTACCGCCAAAGCAGTTTCTAATTGTGTTACTGCATTTTTGGCGGCGGCAGCTTCTGCGGCAGATAGGTGAGTGTTGTTTAGATTGGTGATTCCCATAGTTGTTTTTCTTAAAGGTTAATATGAATTGATTTTAATTTTTTCAGGTTAAAAAGAAGGACCTAATAATTTGGCAATGCTTATTGATTTTTTAAAAAATGACCATCACAAGTTAAGTCACAAAAGCAAACAAACACGTTGTAGGGAAAAAAGGCCGCTATTTTATTTTATACCAGGTGCCTGTTAGAATTTCCGTCATTGCTGCCTGTCCCGAAATTCGGGAAACTGAAGCATTGGATTTGCCTTGGGGTGAAGCGATCTATATGGCTAGTTAGACCAAACAGGAATTTAGTAGAAAGATTGCTTCTCCGAATTATCGGAGCAAGCAGCCCTCGCAATGACGGAAATCCTTAACTTAATGACATTCGACTTGCGCTGAGTGGGGGCTATCCACCAATTGGTTCGAATTTAAATACCCCTTTGGCAACACTTCAGCTGGGAGAGTTAAAGCTAGCGATATTAGCCCCAGCAATTGCAAACCTGAAATTGTTAACTTTATCTTGACGAACCAATGAATAGCAAGTAAATGGGGAAAATTTTATGTGCCTGCGGGCAAATCATAACTGATCAAACAGACTTCATCAAAAACAAAGCTCACCTAATTGCAGATCAGGATTACATGGACTTTTTTGAAGAAATTGAGAACAAAGAGTTGATGCAAGTCACAAGTAAAGCGATCCATTACTTTAATGAAGTATTTCAATGTAGCAACTGCAACAGTTTAATCGTTTTCAGGCCTGACCAAGAAAAGGGAATATTCTTTATACCGTCAGACAAGAAAAATAGCAGGCACATTTTAAGATCATATTTAGGAGAGAAGTGGTTGGGTACGATGTCGGCAGTTTTTACCGAAGGGAAAGGAGAGATTTTTTGGGACACAAATTTAGAAAGTGGTTTCCGACAAAACCTTTCTTTACTTGAATTAAAAGAAATTTATGGAAAGAAATTCGAAGAGCTTTCCAAACTGAAAATTTTGAGGCATTCTTTTTTAAGGATTGAAAATAGCATTGAACATCAATTTGACAAGGAAAATAAGTAGTCGCTACGTTGTATTACGGCTATTAGAAGGTACAAATTATGAGGTTATCTTCAAACTTTGCTAAGTGCTATGCTCCAAGTGCATGGCGTTCCTTAATACCGAAAAAGTGGGCTGTGGCAGTAGCGTTTGTCTTTTCAATTCCCTCAGTTTCCTGCCAAGAAATTGCACTTTAACCTCTGCAAACAAATCCTCGTATGCTTCAATTTGTATCGCAAGCTCACGAAGTAGAATCTCGTATTCGCTATATTTATCTTTCAGCGCTACACTATAGGCAGCGGCTTGCTGCGCACAGGGCGTATCTGCTTGTTGGATGATTTGTTGTAAATGATGCAGGGCATCTATCAAATGCGCATGCTTTGCCTTATTGATGCCCTGCATATTATAAGTTTAAAAATGGTAATTAGTACTTGTGCTTGTATTTCATTAATTTATTAAATGGCGAAATGTTTATGGATACATCTACACCAAATCATTTACCTCTTCAGAAATAATATGATTTATTCCAAAGCTATCGAAAAGTGGTTACCAGGTCATTTACAGATGATAGCCCAGGTTTTCCGTCTTTAGAGATTTGAATGTAGATGGCCTGCACACCACCGCCTTGATACCAACCTCCGTCAATAGGTAGGTTTGCCTGAATATAACTGAGTTCAAAATTATTATCGACTAGCCATTCTTTTTTTCCGGCCTTCAGCAAAAAAATATAAAGATCCTGGCCGTTGCTGTTCAAAGGAGGTATTTGTAAGAAATCAATCCATTTATTTGATTGGACATTTCTTGCCAAATAGGTCACCGCATTGATATCTCCCGAGGCATCAGCATAAACAATATCTACTGGCATATCCACCGAGCTAGCAAAATAGAAGGCAATTTGCTCCAAGTTCGCTATTGGTGCAGGATAGGTGTATTTTTCCTTCATTACTTTATCTGCATAATAAAAGGTAATGTACTGGTCGGGGTTGGCCCTGTCTTGGGTTATGGTTTGACTGAGCAATGCTTTGCTATCGCCCTTTCTTTTGATTTCCATTAAAATCGGGGCGTCGCTATCGAATACGATTTTACCATCGTATTTTGACCAAGCAGTGAATTCTCGGATTTTTCTTCCATCGAAATATTGTTCCAGTGTATCGCCAATTACAAAGCCCTTGATATTGAATGGCATGATTTTTTTGATGGGTTTGATAATGGTCTCCCCATTCTTTTCGCATGAGGTGAATAGTATGGCCAGGAATAGGGCTACTAGTATATGATGTTTTTTCATTTGAGCTATTTTTTAAAATTTGTAGGTTAGGGATAGACTGTAAGTTCTGCCGATATATCTCGTAAACGATTCCCTATCGCCAATCAGTAGTCCAGTTCCTTCTTCGGTATGACCTTTTTCGAATTTCTCGGAGAAGCCTGGTTTATATTCGAAACGTTCTGCCCATTCGGCATTCAATAATTTTTCTGTTCCAGGTTTAATCTGATAGGTATAGGCATCGTTTACAAAAAAGCGGAAAGGTGCATCGGTAAGGTTGCTCATGTTCAGCTTGGCTTCCATTCTTTTACTAAGGAAACGGTAGCTTACTTGAAGGTCAAGCTGGCCTCGGGGGCGCTCATACTCGGCCAACATAGGTTCGCTAGAGGTAACCGAGGTTTTGTAGTCCATATAGTTATACGTGATGTTTAAACCTAGCTTATCTCCTGCATACTGCGCTCCGAGATTATAAAGTAGTGGTACCTGACCATAAAGCTGACGTGGATATTTCATGTAATAATAATACGGCTCAGGCTTCCCTGGTTTATCGGTATTGTACCTTATTTCCCTCCCCTTTACTTCAGATTTTTGTATCGTTAGGTTTCCCATCAAATAGATGTTGTTTAAAATAGAAGCCTTTGGAAGGATGAAGTTGAGGCTCTTTCGAACTTCGAATTCCCAGCCACTCACTTTTGCCCATTCTGAATTGGAAAGGGTAACGTAAGGGATACCGCTACTACTATTATTGATTCTGTAGAATTCGGCTGGCTTATCAAAGTGCTTGTAGAAGTAGCCTACCGAAATAAGTTCTCCCGCTCCAGGGAACCATTCTATTTTAGCATCATAGTTATCTATAGAGGTAGTGGTTACGCCGTTGCTACGTACCCTAGAACCTAGATTGGGATCTACTCGTGAAAATCTGGAGTTTTCCATTAGCCCAGGTCTTACGGCAGATTTTGCATAACTGGCTCTGATATTTAAGCTGGATAGGGGACTATAGGTAGCGTTTGCTGATGGCATAAACCTCCAGTTTTTTTCTTCGTCCAATAACAACTTAGTATTCTGGTCAATTAGTAAACTTGCCGGATTTTTAAGCGTGTCGAGCCTAAAGTATTCTGCCCTTGCGCCCCATACTAGCCTAAATTTGGAACCTATTTTGTTGTCCAGCATTAGGTAACTGCCATGCGTAATGCTTTTTCCTTCAAACTCAGCGTCGGTAAACTTCGAAGTATTATAGAAAAGACTGGTCAATCTATTTTTCATATCCATATAGTTGCCCCATTCCTGAATAGGTATTTCTGAATAATTGATCACCGAAGGATTGGAAACTACGATAGGCAGTACTAACCAACTGTTCGACGCATGGCGGTATTGACTGTTGTAACCTGCCTTTAGGATATGCGAAGTATTTCCCCAACGAAAATTATAGGCAGCATTGAACATGGTTTCCATATTAGTTTCGCGGTAGCTGAACTTGCCTCGGTGAAAAGTACCCCAACCAGGATCGCTGGCCTGTCCTGGATAATAGCTGTATAACGGTGCATAGTTGGCGTATTCTCTGTTGTTCAGATTGGCGTATGTGGCATCTTTTTCTACCTGTTTAAGATAGGTTCTAGAGCCGCTCCAGTCTAAGCTAAGATTGCCGAAGCTATGCTTTCCAACCAGTTTGTTCTGTAAGATGTCGGTAAATTTGGGACGCTCATCTTCTTCTACGGTAGGGTATGGATTGGAAGTATCCTTAGGTCTTTCGTTATCCCAGCCCGTTAGTCGGTTAAATTCGTTGTCGAACACCCTGTTGTACATGTTGTAGTTGTTCAATTGGTGCTTTTCGGTATTGAAGCCCACGTTGAGCAAAGTAGCCAATGAGGTGTTGAAGTTATAGCGGTTGCCAGTGTTGACATCGGTGATATCATCTGCATCTGTTGGCCTTTGTGACCAGTCGCCACGTCGCATGTTGGCAATGTAGCTGTTGCGTTGGGTGTTTCGGTAACTGGCAGAACCTATATAGCCCAATTTGCGTACTTTGGTTTTGCTCAATGAATAAAGCCTACCGATAGTTAACTGGTAATTCTGCGAAGGAGCAGCTGCAAAAATACGGGCACCCAAGCGTTCCGTGCCTCCAATCAGTTTATTCTGTTCTGCTACTTGGGCAGCGGTAATTTTGTTTTGCGCATCCGACTTTCTAGGGTCGAAATTGGAGGTGACGTCCAGAATGCCATCTGGGTAACGGTTTCTGGTACCGTCATCAAATCCAAGGTAATCGTATTTTCCCCTTCCATAGCCCATAAAATCCTTTCCCTGTGTACGATCGTTGATGCCTATGCCAGTGCTAAAAGAAATAAAATTTTCAGATGGAATGGCCTTGGTGGTAATCTGTACCAAACCACCAGCGAAACCGTAGGGCATATCTGGAGTGATAGACTTAGATACGACCACTTGATCTACCATATTGGTAGGAATCAGGTCGAATTCGAAATTACGCTGCAGCACATCTGTACTTGGGAGCACGCTACCGTTGAGCGTGGCTACGTTGTAACGCTCGGCAATTCCCCTAACCACCACACGTTTGCCGTTGGTAGTGCTTACCCCAGTGATACGACCTAAGGTTTCTCCAACATGCCTGTCCGGAGTACGGGAAATTTGTTCTGCGGAAATACCGTCGGTTAGTCCAGCGGCATTTTTCTGTTGCACATAAAGTCCAGCTACACTTTCTTTTTTATAGCTGCCAGTTACGGTAACTTGTTGTAGCGCACTGGTAGAGGGGTTAAGGGTAATATTCAGATTTGTTAGCTGACCTTCCTTCACAGTGATATCAGTGATGCGCTTTGTTTGGAAAGAAACGTAACTTATTTCTAAAGTGTAGTTTCCTGGTTTAATAGCGATATTATAGCTTCCATCTACACCACTTTGGCTAAAGGTACCTGTTTCAATAATTTTGATACCTGCAGCTGGTAACGGTTCGCCTCTGTCATCCATGATTTTTCCTGAAATACGGCCAGGTTGTTGAGGTTTAGGTGCATTTACAATGGCAATCAGGTAATTCTCTCGAATAAAACGTAGGTTCTTCTGCTGCGAGATTTCTGATAGGATATCATAGAGTGTACTGGTTTTTCCAGTAAGGCGAATTCCAGAAATATTCCCGATCTCTTGAGCATAGGTAAAGCTAAATTCAGACTTTTTTTCTAACGTACCGAGTAGCTCTTTAAGGGTATTGGGTTTGGCATCAAGACTGATCTTGACATCCTTTAGGTTTTGAGATTTAACATCCGATGCCAGCATTACACCTGAGAAAGTCAGGGTAAGGATGGTAATCAGAAAAGTTAATCTCGTCATAAAATATAATAGTTTAATTGCACTTCTTTTTGTAGAATTGTACATGGCTTTTTTTAAATGATTATTTTGTTAGTAGCTTAATGATTATAGAAGCTTTTTGGGCGGGAGAGGTGAGATTCTTCCGCTCTTTTTAGCTCGTTTAAAGGTGTTTATCCCATAGTTTTCCTTTCTTTTGAATTGCTGTAGTAAACATTTTGATTTACCATATTTCAACCGTTCTGCCGTTTATTTTGTATCTGAAATCGACTACTATAGCTAACAATTTAAGTACGGTGCTAAGGCTTTCGTTTTTCTGTTTTAGACTAATGCGTTTGTTTTTAAGCCGCGTGCTATGGATGCTTATTTTGACGTCATACCATCTTTCTAATTTTTTACAGATCTCTTCAAGTTTTTCGTCTTTGAAGATCAGCTCGCTTCTTCGCCAAGCAGTATAAGCTGTTGGGTCTACTAGATTTTGGCTTACGCTTCCTGTCAATGTATCATACAACAGTTGATTTCCGGGGCTCAATAACCATGTTTTACGCTGTCCCAATGCCTTAATACCTACCTTTCCGGTTGCTACTACCACATTAATATTTTGGTCTGCGCTGTAATGTTTGATGTTGAATGACGTGCCCAATACTTTGATGCTCAGCTTGCCTGTCTTTACCACAAAAGGCTTCAGTTTATTCTTGGCAACCTCAAAAAAAGCTTCTCCTTCTAGGTAAACTTCACGTAGTGTATCGCTAAATACTTTGGGGTATTTTATTCTGCTATCATTGTTGAGCGTAATTACAGAGCCATCACCCAACGTAATGATTTTTCTTTCAGCTGCTCGAGTAATGGTTTCCTCTAAAATAAGCGGCTGTTCTTTTTTAGAGGTGTTAATTAGCCAAATGGTACCTGCTACAATGGTAAGCATTGCTGCTGCTGCAATAGGTGTCCAAAAAGTAAGCTTTTTAGAGCGGGTTTGTTGTTGGACTGGAAAAAAATGGGCATATAAATGCTGCTCCATTTTGTTTTTTATTTTCAGTTCTTCTTGCTGGTCGGTAAAAACTTTACCCTCGGAAAGATCGAGGTCGGTAAACCAGCGGGCAAAAAGCTGTTTTTCCTGATGATTGGAGTTTTTACGGAATAGCCGCCTAAATGAGGCGGTGAGTTTTTTTCTGTTCTGCATTCATAACTATTAAACACAGATTTGAAAAAGTACCACAAAAAAATTGTTAAGCTTGTGTTAAGCTTGCGTTAACCATACTAAAATCATTACTTGGCTAACGCTGAAGTTGGTTTGTGCCGCAGCTTCCCTGATACGGGTAAAAGCTTTGCTAATTTGGTTTTTGATGGTTTGTGGAGATAGACCCAATTTTTCGGCCATTTCCGTGATAGAATATTGTTCGCTGCGGCTCATCAAAAATATTTCCTTCATCTTGTCTGGCATCTCATCTATGGTTCGATAGATCAGTTCAACCATTTCTTCGAATTTCAATTCGTTTTCCTTCAGGTCAAAGCTATCAAATGAGTTGTCCGAATTTTGGGCCTGTTGAAGGAACTGTTGAAAGTTTAAATAGTGCTTTTCTTGAAAGCCTTTAGTGCGGAAATAATTGGAAAGCTTGTATAGCATTGCCGTGCGCAAGTAGTTTTTAATCGGAAGATGGATCACTAAGCTTTCCCTTTTATGGTAAAACTCCATGAACACGTTCTGTGTCAGATCGGCAGCATCATCTTTATCGCCAAGTTTTTTATAGGCAATGGTATAGATGTATTTCCAGTATCGTTGGTAGAGTTCGTTAAATGCGGAATAGCTTGATTGCTTAGTCAGTTCGAGCAGTTCGCTATCGGCAATTTCTTTCATTTGCTGCAAAGCTAATTCACGTATATTAATTCTGTGTTAACAAAAATGACAGTCTTTGCGAAGCGGCTAATAGCTAGTTTAATTTGCGTAAACCGTTATTCGGATATTCGCGTTATGGGTAGCGAAAAACTAAACTTGCTGCCTTCGCCCAATTCACTTTCTACCCATATTTGACCTTGCTGGGCTTCAATGAAATCTTTGGAGATACTTAGACCAAGACCAGAACCAGATTGATGCTGCCCGTCTGTGGGTACTTGGAAATAACGTTTAAAAAGGTCGTTTTTATACTTTTCTTCAATGCCTTTACCATAATCGCGGACGCTGAAAATTAGCATTTGGTTGTTTTCGTTAATGGTGATATCAATTTTAGCGTTCGTACTGCTATACCTAATGGCATTACTAAGGAAATTAACCAATACCCAAGCCGATTTCTCTTGGTCTGCAAAAACGATAGGTAGCTGCTCAGGTACGTCAAGTCTAATGGCAATGTCTTTTTGTTGCAGTTGCAGTTTCACCGCATTTAAAGCATAATCTAGAATTTCTTGAGCATCGCTTTTTTGCACGTTGAGTTTAATGTTTCCAGTTTCTACCTGTGCCAGATCTAACAATTCGCCAGTAATTTTAAGCAGCCTATTGGCATCATCTTGTATATGGCTAATCATGCTTTGCTGCTCGGTGTTGAGTTGACCTATGCGGATATCTTCCAGTAATTTTAAGCTCATTTTAATAGAAGCTATTGGCGTTTTGAGCTCGTGTGAAATAGTGGCTAAGAAATTGGTTTTGGCTTGGTCTAGCTCTTTGAAATTGGTCACGTTTTTTAAGATGAAAACCTTTCCTGCAGCTCGCTTGGTAAAAGCTATAGGTTTTTCTCCATCGGGAATTTCAGGAACATCAATGCTATTGCGTTCTACACTAAAATAATGTGTTTTACCATCGATTACGATTTGCAATAGTTCTTCGTCTGTTTTTTCACTAATTGTCTTCAGTAGTGGATTATTCTTTTTGATTTCCATTATTTCTTGACCAACTACATCTACGCTATTCAAGTTCAATAGTTCGCTAGCCAGTCCGTTAAGGAAAATCAGTTTATCCTTTTCGTCAACACCAATTACAGCATCCTGCATTTGTGCAATGATGGTTTCGATGCGCAGTTTTTCCGATTTCAGCTCTGCTACATTGCTACTTTCCCATTGGTCCAGTTTTCTGGCCATGTCGTTAAAAGCTGTAGCCAGCTGTGCAAATTCTTCTGTTCCTTTAAAATGGAGGCGTTGCCTATAGTTCTTATTGCCAATTTCTTTAATACCATCTAACAACAAAGCCAAAGGGTTGGCGATAAAGCCAGGAAAGCTCACTATAAAAGTGAACAATACGATAAAGAAAATGAAAGCGGCGAGCCCTAGATATAATGTAGAATTGGCTACAGTTTGTTCCGATTTCTGGCTTTTATTAACGATGGCCTGCATGTTCAGGTCTTCAATACGATAAATTTCGGATTTGATTTTAGTGAGCCCATTCAGGTTGCCATCACCAATAAAGTTTTCATAAGCAGCCTCAATTTCCTTTACGGCATTTTCTTCGCCCACTTCGGTAATATTTTGTTTTTCTTTAGCCAACAGGTGGATGAACGCAGCTTTTGATTGTTGGCTCTTTAAACTATCTCGGTCAATCAACACCCGCATTTCCTTGGCATATTCTAAAGAATGGTTATTGTCTTTCAAGATTTGTGCAGTACTTTCAGAAATACGGTTGATCTGATACAACGAAATTGCACCGAAGGCAATTAAAATGATAAATAGGAAACCAATACCCAGTCTGAGTTTTGTTTTTAGCTTCATGACTTTTGAATTAGGATAAAATTACCAAATCGATGCTTCGGTTGGCGATGTTTTTTAATAATTTGTTAAGCAGGTGATGACCGGATAAAAGTGCCAACCAATGGAAATGTGGTTTGCCGATACATATCGTAGTGATTTTCTTGTCGTTGATTACCGTAAGTATGGCTTCGGCAACTTCATTGTTTTTTATCTTCATCACCTCGGCCCCCAATTCTGTAGCTAATTTAAAGCTGTTAATAAGGTGTCGCTGTTTATCCAATCTGATTTTGCTAGCCTGTTCTTTTTCCGTTTGTACGTAAAGTACTAGCCAAGGAGAACGGTAATAGCTGGCTAACCTCGACGTTTTACGAATAATTAATTGGGCAATTTGATGATTGGATGAAATACAGGCTAAAAAATATTCCTGCCTTACATTGCTGATTTTCTGTGCATTTATTTTTTGCTCCAAATAGCTCGCTACGGTACTCAAAGCTTGCTCTCGCAATTGGATAATGATTTCCTTTTTGAAGAAATTTTGCAAGGCTTGATGGATTTGATCTTGATGGTAGATTTTGCCAGATTTTAAACGCTCAATCAATTCATCTACACTGAGGTCGATATTCACGACTTCATCTGCCAGTTTTAGGATCTGGTCGGGAATTTTCTCCGTGATTTTGATGCCGCTAATTTGAAACATCTCTTGGTTCAAACTCTCTACGTGTTGGATGTTCACTGCCGTAATGACCGAAATACCTGCATTCAAAATATCAATCACATCTTGCCAGCGTTTCTCATTTTTACTGCCCGATACATTATGATGTGCCAATTCATCTACCACCACTACTTCTGGATGTCTAGCCAATACGCTATTTAAATCCAGTTCTTCTATTTCTTTTCCCTTGAGGAATACCCGGTTTCTTGGGATCATAGGCAGACCAGCAACTAACGTTTCGGTTTCAATACGTCCGTGTGTTTCTACATAAGCTACCTGTACATCGATATGATGCTGCAACAAACTGTGTGCCTCTTGCAGCATCCGATAGGTTTTCCCCACCCCAGCACTCATGCCAAGGTAAATCTTTAAATGACCTCGTTTCGATTGTTGTAGCAATTGAAGAAAATGAATGCTGTTTTGGGGATTTTCCATCGTTAAAATGATATGGCTAAACTGGTGGTGATGCTCGAATTGTAATCAACCGAACGTGTGCTGCGAGTAAACTGCTCGTCGCCTTGATAAACTTTGCCTTCTAATCTCAAGACGGTATGTGTAAATGGACTGTAGTCTATATTTAGGGAGTAACCGTTTACTTTAAAACCTCCAGGATTTATACCATTCACCATCATTGCATCTCTATCTTGATAATATTCGTATCTGCCAGCCAATGCCCAATTGGGCGAAAAGGCATATCTAGCAATGAACACTGGCGATAGCACTTCTTTTTTAATGCTGCTTCCTTTGGTAACTTGTTGCTTACCGTAATCAAAGCCAGCGGTAATGCCAAAGCTGTCTGTGAGCTGTAAGATACCGTAGAAGTTATGATAGAAACGTTGCGTACGTACGGCATCTTCGCCCTCATAGCCTAAATAATTGCTGTAATTCAAGGCGAATTTATCGTTGGGTTTGTAGGTAAGTTGTAAACCAACAGCAGGTTTAGCGTTCCCATCCAAGCGTTTAATGCGTTGCCAGCCATTTAAATAAAGCAGGGTAGCTGTCAGTTTTTGGTTATGGGTGGTGTAAGTTAGTTTGGCTCCTGTTTCGAAATAAGGGGTGTTTTCCGAAGAGATATTTCTGGTCAATACCCAGCAGTCTTTAGCAATAGCACTTTCAAAACCAATGTGCGAACTGAAAATACCAGCATCTAGCCAAAGGTTGGCACTTTTAGTTAATTTAACACCTGCATTGGCCTCGAAAGCATTTTTCATCACATCTGATTCTGCGGCATAGTTGGCCGTCATATAGCTACCTAGAGCTAAGGCTAAATTCCCCCTCACGTGCTCGGTCTGATAGTTTGCTTTGATAAAGGCGAGGTTTACATTCACTTCGTTGTTTCTGTTATGACTGTAGATAAAGCTAGGGCGTGTATTGTCGCTGGGTTTGTTGAAATCGTAAGTGTAGTAGGTTTCTAAGTAACCTGATATTTTTAGAGGTTGGGCTTCTTGTGCGAAGGTGTGGCAAGTTGCAAGTATTGCAGTTGCGAATAATGATATTTTTTTCATTATATGTCTATTTAAATGATGTGAACATGTTCGTCATTGCGAGGTACGAAGCAATCCTACAACTATAGACAGTCATTAGGATTACCGCTTTAAGATTGCTTCGTGCCTTGCAATGACGGCGTGAATATTTAGTTTATTTACTAATCTTTTCCAACGCAATATTCAATGTCAATACATTAATTTTTGAAGGTCCAAACAGACCTAACAGTGGTTTCTCAGTGTTCGTTTCTATCAGTTTTAATACTTTTGATAAAGGAATTTGACGGTATGCTGCTATACGTTTGGCTTGAATTTGAGCACCAGCCACAGAAATATTTGGGTCTAATCCGCTACCAGATGCCGTAACCAATTCTACTGGGATTTTATTTTTTTGCAAACCTGGGTGATACTTCAACAAAGTATCAATTCTATGGCTCACTTCTTTAAGGTAATCTGGATTGGTTGGGCCTTTGTTTGAGCCTGCAGAACCTGCCGCATTGTAAGCTACTGCCGATGGTCTTCCCCAGAAATATTCGGGTTTGGTAAATGATTGACCGATTAATTTGTAACCAACCGTTTTACCTTTTAGGTAAACTTTTTCACCGCTGCCTTCGCCCTTGCTGAGTTTGGCAGCCAAGCTGATGAATAGGGGATAGAGTACGCATAGTATTACTGTAAATACCAAAGTGAGGCGTATGGATGGAAGAATATATTTTTTCATCTGTTTAATATTTGTTTTTAATTGTAATGAAGCTATCCCGATGCTCGGGGATGGTTTCATTTGTTTTATGTGTTAGTGTATATCTATTGTTTTTTATGTTTTTAAATGGCTGGTGGGGACACCCGCCAGTAGCAATAATGTTTGTAGAGATTTAGGTGGGTGGAAATACCAATACGTTATTTAGTAAACTTTGTCATTCAGAGCGCAGCGAAGAATCTATTAAAACGTGCTGAATAGATGTCTCGTAACCTCGACATGACAAGACGCCTTAACTAAAACCCTTAACTTATAGCATTCATGGAGACATCTGCCAATAGTAAGTGTTGTTTTCCTCCCCCTACCCCCTCGGAGAGGGGGATATACAAAATGCTTAAGCGTTAAGTGTCCCCCTTTAATCCCCTCCGATTTTCGGAGGGGATTAAAGGGGGAGGAAAGAAATGTGAATGGTTTCAAGATAATTGAGATTAAAAAAATAAACCAATACACATATCGATAATCTTGATACCAATAAAAGGTGCAATAACACCACCTAAGCCGTAAATGAAAAGATTTCTTCTCAACAATGCACTAGCCCCAATTGGTTTATAGGCCACGCCTTTCAATGCTAAAGGAATCAGCATGGGAATAATAATGGCATTAAAAATTACTGCCGAAAGAATGGCACTCTCTGGACTTTTTAGACCCATAATATTTAAACCCTGCAAAGCTGGAATTGCGGCAATAAACAAGGCGGGAACAATGGCAAAGTACTTCGCTACGTCGTTAGCGATAGAGAAGGTGGTTAACGTTCCTCTGGTGATGAGCAGCTGTTTACCTATTTCTACAATTTCGATGAGTTTGGTAGGATCGTTGTCCAAATCAACCATGTTACCTGCTTCTTTTGCAGCCTGTGTACCGCTGTTCATGGCCACCCCCACATCGGCTTGGGCTAGGGCAGGAGCATCATTAGTTCCATCGCCCATCATGGCTACCAATTTGCCTGTTTGTTGCTCAGCTTTAATGTAGTTCATCTTGTCTTCTGGCTTGGCTTCGGCAATAAAATCATCTACACCTGCTTTTTCGGCAATGTATTTCGCGGTTAGCGGATTATCGCCAGTAACCATCACCGTTTTTACGCCCATTTTTCTCAAACGTTCAAAGCGTTCGCTAATGCCTGGTTTGATAATGTCCTGTAATTCAATGACGCCAAGGGGCTGATGATTTTTATTGACCACTAAAGGAGTCCCGCCGTTTTCAGCAATCTTTTTAACCTGCACAATTAAGGCAGGCGACATTTCGTATCCATTCTTTTGCGCAAAGAGTTTCATAGCATCAAAAGAACCTTTTCTAATACACAATCCATCACTGGTATCTACGCCGCTAGCACGTGTTTCTGCTGTAAAATCGATGAATTTAGCATCTTCAGGTTTGGCAATGATGAGATCAGGATATTTTTGATTGGCCAGTTCAATGATCGATTTTCCTTCCGGGGTTTGATCTGCAAGCGAAGCCAAATAAGCTAGTTTCACAAATGCCAATTCATCTATGTTAGCTTCTGGATAAAAGGCGGTTGCTTTTCTATTTCCAATGGTGATGGTACCTGTTTTATCCAATAAAAGCACATCGATATCTCCCGCAGTTTCTACCGCTTTACCAGATTTGGTAATTACGTTGGCTCGTAAAGCCCTGTCCATTCCAGCAATGCCGATAGCCGAAAGCAAACCACCAATGGTAGTTGGTATCAGGCAAACGAACAAGGCAATTAAAGCAGCAATAGTGATAGGCGTTTGTGCATAGTTGGCGAAAGGTTTCAGGGTCACACAAACAATGATGAAAATCAAGGTGAAACTGGCCAATAAGATGGTCAGGGCAATCTCGTTAGGTGTTTTCTGTCTAGAAGTGCCTTCTACTAAGGCAATCATCTTGTCTAAAAAGCTTTCTCCTGGCTGACTGGTCACTTTAACTTTAATCTCGTCAGAAAGTACTTTTGTACCTCCGGTTACCGAAGATTTATCGCCGCCAGCTTCCCTAATGACTGGCGCAGATTCGCCTGTAATGGCACTTTCATCAATGGTAGCAATACCTTCAATAATTTCTCCATCGGTTGGAATTAGCTCTCCCGCTTTGCAGATAAAAACATCATCTTTTTGCAATTCATTACTAGAGATCATTTGAATACTACCGTCACTCAATAGCAATTGGGCAGGGGTTTCTTCTCTCGTTTTACGCAAGCTATCGGCCTGTGCTTTTCCTCTAGCTTCGGCAATGGCTTCGGCAAAATTGGCAAATAACAACGTAGCTAAAAGTATTAAGAAGACGCTGAAATTATAAGCAAAACTGCCCTCAGAGGTATTGGTGAGACTATAGATACTTACCGCTGCCATAATGATGGTACCAATTTCTACGGTAAACATGACTGGGTTTTTAATCAGCTGTAAAGGATGAAGTTTAATGAAGGATTGTTTAATGGCTACATTGATTAGCGCCGAGCTAAACAATCGTGAAGATGGACGTTCCATATCTTTTATTTAATCATGGTGAAATATTCTGCAATTGGCCCCAATGCCAAAGCAGGGAAGTAAGACAGTGCATTGAGCACTAGAATAATGGCTAAAGTCATCAAGGCAAAAGTTTTGGTATCTATTTTAAGCGTACCTGCACTTTCTGGAATGTATTTTTTCTTCGCTAATAAACCCGCAATAGCCAATGGGCCAATAATAGGGATGAAACGACCGAACAACAAGATCACTCCTGTCATTACATTCCAAAAGGTATTATTGTCGCCCAAGCCTTCAAAACCAGAACCGTTGTTGGCATTAGAAGAAGTTACTTCGTAAAGCATTTCAGAAAAGCCGTGGAAACTTGGGTTGTTGAGCCAAGCGGAAGGAGCGGTATCCCATTGTGCTTGTCCGTGCTGGGTAAAAGTGTAGCTAGCCAAAGCTGTACCGCACATGATCAAAAACGGACTAATCAGGGTAACCAAAGCTGCTATTTTAACTTCTCTGGCTTCCAATTTATGGCCTAAAAATTCGGGCGTTCTACCTACCATCAGCCCTGCGATGAATACCGCAATAATGAGGTAAACAAAATAGTTAAGCAAGCCAACACCGCAACCGCCATAAAACGCATTGATCATCATGGCTAATAGCTGGTATAAACCTGTCAATGGCATTGTGCTATCGTGCATGCCGTTTACCGAACCTGTGCTTACCACCGTGGTAATGGTACTCCAATAAGCGGTTGCTGTAGGGCCAAACCTTACTTCTTTGCCTTCCATAGCACCGGTAGGTTGTGCAATGCCCATTTCGGCTATTTTTGCATTACCACCCAATTCACTTTGTAAAGTAGGGAGTAGCAGCAGTAAAAACCCAATGGTCATTACACCGAAGATGGTCCAAGATAATTTCCTTCTGCCAATAAAAATACCAAAGGCGATAATCATGGCAATAGGAATAATCATTTGGGAGATAGCCTCTACCATATTGGTTAAGTAGTTGGGGTTTTCTAACGGATGGGCCGAGTTCGCACCAAACCAGCCACCTCCGTTAGTACCCAAATGTTTAATGGCAACCATAGCTGCGGCAGGACCTCTACTTACGGAGATACTGTCGCCTTGTAAAGAAGTGATTTGATCTTTTCCGTCGTAAGAGGCAGGTACACCGTTAAACGCTAATATAATAGCGATTATAACCGATAAAGGAAGTAAAACTCTAGTGATGGAAAGTGTAAAGTGCTGCCAGAAGTTACCTAGTTTCACTGCTGTTTTTTCCTTAAAAGCTTTAAAGAAAGCAAAGGCAATGGCCATACCTGTGGCTGCCGATACAAATTGTAAGAACATCACAATAAATTGCTGTACCAGATAGCTCACACCACTTTCGCCACTGTAATGTTGCAAGTTGCAATTCACCACAAAGCTGATGATGGTGTTGAAGGCTAAATGTGGAGACATGCCTGGGTTGCCATCTGGATTGAGCGGCAATTTGTCTTGGTAGAGTAGTACAAAAAAGCCGTAAGCCAGCCAGAGCGCATTAATGGTGAGCATGGCTTTAAGATGCTGCTTCCAATCCATTTGTTCATTGGGATTAATGCCCGCTATTTTGTAAATGAATTTCTCTAATGGAGCAAAGATGTTTGTCCAAACACGTTGACCTGCAAATACCTTGGCTAGATAGCTCCCCAAAGGGATGGCAATGATTAGGGTGAGTGCAAACGTGGCGACGATGCCTAAAATTTCGGTCTGCATAATTTAGAATTTTTCGGGGTGGAGCAGCACATATAGCATGTATAAGAAAACTGCAATTGAAATGATGAATAGAATTAACATAGCTTAGATTTTTTCGAACCAGTCGATGGATTTGAAGATGAGCCAAATGCTGACCAGCAGGGCTAAGAAAAGGAGTAGTGTAATCATTATTTTATCTTTTTGAAATGCCTATTTGCCATTGCAATGCCAAAGCCAATAATGATACTGTAAGTTGTTGTTAAATAGGTTTTTATTCTGTTTTGTAAATTTAGAGTATAAAAAAAGCCTTTCATTTTGAGAAGCTGTTTTATCATTTTGAGAAGATTTAGGTTGAAACTATGTTGGTTGGGATTGGCAATTTCGACTAATGGCATATTTGAATGGATTGCCACGTAGTTACGCTTCTCGCAATGACGAGAATAGGAGCGTCATTGCGAACTGAAGCCAGGGCTGAGAGATTAGAGTGAAGCAATCTTTCTTAAACTTGATATGTTGGTCGAGATTTTTAGTTTGAGTCCGGGCGTCATGCTGAATTTATTTACCTTCGGTGAGTTCGCTAAGCTCGGTTTATTGCGTAGCTTTTCGCTTCTCCATGTTGTCCTGATCGGGATTGTAAACTAGGAGGGTTTGAAACAAATAGTGCTCGTTGGCGAGGGCGCCAACGCGGGCAGTTCGGTTGAAACTATGTTGGTTGGGATTTGTAATCCCAGACCATGGACGTGTGGATTTTAAATCCACAGATGGTTAAATCGGGATTGTAAATCCCGACTAGCGAAGGGCGCCAACGTGGGGAGCTCATTTGTTGGCGTCCCCGCCAACAAGTAATAGATTTCAACTACTCTTAATTGCAAATCCCGACTAGCGGAAGGTTTATCTATCAAGAATGATAGATAAGCTTGCTTCAGCAGTATTTAGAATTTTGTATCTTCGAAACGTATGAAAAGATTTGCTCCGTACTTATTGTATCTAACATTTCCTATGTTTTTTGTCTCTTGTAAAAAGCAAGAGGTGGAAGTTCCCGCAAAGCAAACTTATATTCAATATTTCAATGCGAATATTGCTGGCCAGGATTTAAATATCAAAAATTCTATCGATGAAAATAGAAATATATTTAGAGGGCAGTTAACTGGAATTGGTTATGGAGATGGAACGCAAAAGGAGATGTATACCGTAAATGTAGTTGTGCCGAAAGTACTCTTGAATACATCAATTGATACGAAGCTCCAATTTCAGCTTTTTGATATCAAAAAGGAAGAATACCAGTTGTCGAATAGTGAGCACTATAAAAAAGACTTCGCAAGTTATGTCTATTTGGTTACTGATTTAGGTATGACCAATTCAAAACTATATACTACTAACGAAAGCAAACCTCCTTTTAAAATCACAATTACCAGGTATGAAAAGGTAAAGGATAGTGCGCTTCCATTTGTTGGAGGCACATTAAATGGAGTTTTATATAATGTTAAAGATTTGCAAGACTCCATCCAAATTAAAGATGGTGCTTTTGATGTTAGATTTTAGAACTTCGAAATCTGGTACTGTTCCATCTTTCGGTAAAGCGTAGCTAATCCAATACCTAATAATCTGGCGGTTTCTGTCTTGTTGCCAGCGGTATAAGCCAGTACTTTCTTGATATGCTTTTCTTCTATACTCGCCATGTCCATCGCATTGGTGCTAGTCTCTTGTAAATTGAAATTTGTAGGAAGTAAGTCGGCTGTTAGCGTGTCTTTGTCGTTTAAGATGATCGCTCGTTCTATGGTGTTTTTCAGTTCCCTGATATTTCCTTTCCACGGATGTGTTAGAAGTAGGTTTTTAAAGTCATTGCTCATGGCTACTTTGGCATTTGCAAAGCGATCTATGAAGTATCCTGCTAAAGAAATTACATCTTGTCCTCTATCTCTCAGTGCTGGAAGATGTAGTGTGAAAACAGACAGACGGTAAAAAAGATCTTCCCTGAAATTGCCTTTTTCTACCTCTGTTGGTAGCTCTTTATGGGTAGCAGCAATAATTCTTACGCTTACTTTTTTTGGCTGTAAATCACCGAGTTTAATGAAAGTGCCGTCTTCTAAAACCCTTAATATTTTAGCCTGCATATGTAAAGGCATATCACCAATTTCATCAAGAAATAAAGTGCCGCCATCCGCCTGTTCTAGTAGGCCTTTCTTGTCTTGCAATGCTCCGGTAAATGCTCCTTTTTTATAACCAAAAAGCTCGCTTTCTAAAAGTTCAGCGCTAATGGCACTACAATTAATGGCTAATAAGCCGTTTTTAGCATGTTGACTAGCTTGGTGAATGGCATTGGCGAAAACTTCTTTTCCGGTACCTGTTTCGCCTAGTAATAAGACATTGGCTTCGGTAGGTGCTACCTTTTTTGCCATAGCGATGACGTTATTGATGGCTTCCGAATTACCTATAATGCTTTCAAAACCTTTGTCTTCGGCTTTTTGATGAACAAATGAAGCGGTTGCCTTATCAGCAGCTTCAAAAGCTTTGGCAACCAGCGGAATAATTTTGTCGTTATCATCGCCTTTGGTGATGTAATCGTAGGCACCATTTTTCATGGCAGTTACACTGTCGGCAATGGTGCCGTAGGCGGTAAGGTTAATCACTTGTACTGCTGGTTTTTGTTGCTTGATCAGTGCCACCAGATCGATCCCGTTGTAGTCTGGTAGTTTAACATCACATAACACCACGCCAATATCTTTCGCTTTTAAAATAGCCAGACCTTCTGTCCCAGTATAGGCTTTATGAACCTGATATCCTTCTAATTCAAGAATACGAGCTAGCAAATCACATAGCTTTTTTTCGTCATCTATAATAAGTAAGGACTTTTGATTCATTGGTATCATTAGTTAGTTGAAACTATGCACTTTCAGTACAAGGCTTTCGGTTGCTATAAATTTTAAACATTGTCACAGATGCACAGGTTACAAAAAGACTTTTAGATGTTTCATCATCTGTGCATCTGTGGCTTTTATAAACGAATTTCATTCGTAGTTTAAACTTATGGACTTTCAGCCCATCGTGGTTTAGTTAGCGAAGATACAAGGGATTTGGGAAATTCACACTAAGTCAATTAGCTACATGATATTTTTGATAAAAGACGAGGTGGTTAAATATTCCAGCCTCGTTTAGAAATGGCTAGTCTTATTATAGCTTATATTCCGAATCCGTAACATTTTGTAGCCATACCACATTGCCCTTTTGAGTATTTGTTCCGATGGCAATATGGGTCATAGTTTCGTTAGGTGTGGCCCCATGCCAATGAATAACATTGGGCAGACATTTAATCACATCCCCTTTAGTAATCTGTTGTACAGGTTTTCCCTTTTCTTGATAAAGTCCCTTGCCTTTAGTTACCAACAACAATTGACCTCCAGGATGATAATGCCAATTGGTTCTTGCGCCCGGCGCAAAGGTAACGGAACCAATATTGCTATTGTAGGTAGTGTCGCTTGGTACTAACATCTGCAACCAAACAGTGCCGGTAAAGTTACCGTTGGCTACTTGATTACCTAAAGCAAAAGGGGCATTTTCATTTGTGGGTTTACTTAGGCTACACCCAGTTAGCGCCCCAAAAAATAGAGCAGCAATAAACCTTATACCTGTTCTCATTACGTTGATAGTTAAAGGTTATGCTGAAAGAAATCAGTTAATTTGTTTACTGCCTGATTTACATATTCAGGTTTCCAATAAGTTTCGATATGTGTTGCGCCATCTATGACAAACAACTCTTTGCTTTTTGCATGGATTGCTTTGGGAAACGCTTCGTCTGTCATGTATTTAGAGTCAGCTTTACTGCCGGCAATCATTAACAAGGGCTGTTCAATTAAATCCATATTTGTGCTTGCATCAAATAACATCAAATCCATTAAGCTACTTACGGTATATTTACCTGAAGAATTTGGATGAGCATGAGTTCTGCTGTAATAAATAGTACCTTCTCTGTATAGGTTAAAAGGCATTTTTTCAATTTGCTCATCTGGTGGTGTTTTGCTATCGCCAATGTACAGCACTTGTCCTCCTTTTGCTTCTTGTGCTCTCGCCGCAGCCGCTTGATTTAGCCTTTCTTGAATGGTATGGGTAGCAGAGTTCATATATCCATTTTTACGAACTACTCCTGAATTGAACATGCTAAGTGTTGCTATAGATTTAAAGCGTTTGTCTGATTGCGCTGCGGCTAAGGAATAGCCTCCTCCTCCACAGATCCCCAATAAACCCATTTTTTCAGTATCTACCCCCTTGTAGGTAGAAATGAAATCTGCCATGGCGTGGATATCCTCAATACGATTGGCAGGTTTATCCACATTTCTTGGTAAACCACCACTGCCGCCCTGATAAGCCGCATCTGCCGTAATGGTAATGTAACCTTGTTCTGCCAGCTTTTGCGCATACAAACCAGTCACTTGCTCTTTAACCCCACCATTCGGATGAGCGAGTACTATGGTTGGATATTTATTTGTCGCATTGTAATTGGCTGGTGTATAAACATTGGCAGCTATGGTAATACCATTGAGCTGATAGGTAACAGGGTGGATGTTGACTTTCCCATTTTCATTTCTGGTAATGGCACCATCGTATACCAACGTATATGGATTTTGTGCCTTCTTTTTCTGAAGCGATTGCGCACTGACTACATCTGTAGCGGCAATTGAAGTGGCTATAGCAATGATTGATGTTAATTTTTTCATGATTTACTTTCTGTTTTTTAATACTTCGTTCAATATGTTTTGGGCGATCGTAGCATCTTTTTCTCCTATGGTTGATTTAATGACCTTGATGAATTCCTTCAATTGATGAGGAGTGATTCCAACATTCAATGAGATAGAGAGATGACTTTGTAGCATGGGTTCTGCATTACCAATGGCACTAATGACCGAAATAGTTACTAATTCACGTTGGGCATAGGTCAATACATCCCTTTCAAAAATATCGGCGAATAAATGCTCTTTTAGAAAAGCGTCTATGGTTGGCGCAAATGCGGAATAACCAGAGAGTTGATCGGGCTGCGGCATTCCGGTAAGTTTTTCTAATATCTTTTTACCACGTTGGTATTTACTGCTGTCGCTTGTAATTGGCGAAGCATCGTCCCCTAATTGATCTGTAATCCCCTTTGCTTTACGTTCTTCCATTACCTTCATGAAAGTTTGCAGGCCTCTAATACTTCTCGGAAAACCGCAGTAAGCGTAGCAGTGTATCAAAATCTCTTTGATTTCATTTACGGTCAATCCCTTTTCAAGTCCTACATTTAGTTCGTTTTGGAGTGCTTCCAATCTACCCTTCGCCGTAAGTAACGAAATGGCAATGATGCTTTTTTCTTTAGTACTTAAACCACGATCTGTTGTGACTAGTTGTTGCGCTTTTGTAGGATATGCGCTGAATGTAGTGGATATTATCGCTACTGTAAGCATGATCATTTTGAATTGCTTCATTGTTTTAAGTTGCTTTACTGATGTTATTTGCTGAGTCCTTTTTCTTTGAGCCATTTGGCCAATACTTCCGCTACTTCTTTGCTATTCAAATCAGACATTGGGAAATGCGTATTGCCTTTGATACCTATTTCTGGCAGATGAACGATGGTAGCATCGCCGCCATTGGCATTTACTACTTTAGCCCATTGCTTAGCTGTAGCCAAAACATTGCGCCAAAAATTTAAGGATGCGGCATTGGTTTCTTCTTTTGGAATGAAGTCGCCAAAGTAAACCACGATAGGTATTTTAGTTAGCTTTTTAAAATCTTCCATTGGTATGCCTTTACCGCCACGATTGCCTTCTGGTGCCTGTCCTTCTGGAAAAGTAAATCCACCTGGTTCATAAGCCACAATAGCTTTTATACGGTCGTTTTTAATAGCTGTCTTCCAGCCTGGGGCTCCACCTGCCGAGTGGGTAAATAAGATGCCATCACCCGATTGATCAAACACAGCCGACATAGCGTTTACAATGGTAGCCTCGTCAACGTTTCCAGTATTAGGTGTCATCATTCTAAAAAACTTATCTAGCGATAAACTGTCCTTTGGAAATTGGACCCCTTCGTTGTAATTTGGATACAAACCAATACGGAATTGGGTGAACCAAGTTTGGTCGTCAGGGGTTGCGGTAATTTGTGCTGGTTTGCTGGTCTGTCCTGCATCGCCGCGGCCAGGTTGATCAACTAAGTAGACGCCATAGCCTTTACGAAGAAAGATATCCGAAAAGCCTTCTCTACCATCAGCTGTAGTTTGCCAGCTGCGGCGAGATTGTCCATAACCGTGAAGAAAGACCATCGATAGCTTTTTTGCATTTGCCGGAATTTGGTAGAACACATCGGCATGATCACCGTGTCTGGTCTGTCCGCCTTGTGGCACATTCCAAGCTTTTAATGGATCAAATGTCCCTTCGCTCTTGATTACGGTGCCGCCAGCAGAGAATGTACCTTGTGTGGCTATGATCAAGGGCTTTTGGTTTTGTGCATATGTCGAAGAGCCGATGCTTATTAGCGTTGCTACTATCGCCGAGCTTATCTTTTTAATATTCATTTCTACTTTTTCATTTAACGCATGTCTGAAGATTAGTCGTCATTTCTTATCTGAGACATACATGTTTATTTAACTTTTTATCGCATTACGATTGTCAATCTAATTTAGAGTTATTTCCCGACCCTGTTTTGAAGATGTGCTGGGTATCTTGCTCCCGCAATTTCAATCTCCTGTAGTGCCGCATTGATATTGGCCAATTCATCTTCATTTAAAACGACTGATGTAGCACCTACGTTTTCCTCTAATCTATGGAGTTTAGTAGTGCCTGGAATTGGAACGATCCAAGGCTTTTGTGCAAGCAGCCAAGCCAGGGCAACTTGTGCAGGTGTACTGTGGTTGTTTGTAGCGATTTCCTGTACCAGCTCTACCATTTCCTGATTAGCTTTTCTGTTTTCTTCCGAAAAACGAGGTACTGTATTCCTGAAATCTGAAGCATCAAATTTGGTGTTTTCATTAATGGCTCCAGTTAGAAAGCCTTTCCCTAATGGACTGAAGGGTACAAAGCCAATGCCTAGCTCTTCTAATAAGGGTAAAATTTCTTTTTCTGGCTCTCTCCACCATAGTGAATACTCGCTTTGCAGGGCAGTGACAGGTTGCACTGTATGTGCCCTACGAATGCTTTCTACGCCTGCTTCGCTCATGCCAAAGTGTTTTACTTTACCTTCTGCTATCAGTTCTTTTATTGTTCCTGCCACTTCTTCTATTGGCACTTTGGGATCAACCCGATGCTGGTAAAAAAGATCGATGTAATCGGTGTTTAGATACTTCAATGAGCTTTCTACTACTTTGCGGATGCGTTCAGGTCGGCTGTCTAGTCCCTTAGTGGCGTCTCCATCTTGAAAGCCAAATTTTGTAGCAATCACTACTTTGTCCCTGAAAGGAGCAATAGCTTTCCCCAAAAGTGTTTCATTCCCACCTTGGCTATAAGCTTCTGCGGTATCAAAAAAAGTGATGCCTAAGTCATAAGCCTTCCTAATTAATGCTATAGCATCTTTTTCATGGGTTGCCGGACCATAGCCAAAGGTGAGTCCCATGCAGCCTAATCCTAACGCGGAAACTTCTAATCCGCTATTTCCTAATGTTCTCTTTTGCATTCTTATTGATTAACAGTACAAATATCTGCCTATCAGCGGAGGATAATTGGATACAGATTACGGCTTTTATAACCACTATTACTGATAACTGTCTTATCGTTAACTTTAGCTAGTGCTAATGCGTAACTTTAGGTTGTAAAAGCAAGAATAACATGAGCAGCGTAGTAAATTTTAATACGGTAGATGATTATAATAAATTCAATAATCATGAAACTTTACATCCTTTGGTGAGTATTGTTGATTTCTCTAAAGCCCAACCAAGAACAGGGGGCTAGAATGAATTTTGGATTGTACTGTATATTTCTAAAAGACGTAAAATGTGGCGATCTGAAATATGGTCGTGCTACCTATGATTATCAGGAAGGTACTTTGGTTTTTGTTTCTCCCGGGCAGGTATTGGAAGTAGAAAATAAGATAGATTTTTATCAACCTGTAGGGCATGGCTTAGTTTTTCATCCAGACTTGATTAAAGGTACCCCACTTGCCAAAAGCATGTCAGAATATAATTTCTTCAGTTACCATACCAATGAAGCTTTACATCTATCTGCCAAAGAGCGTCAGCTGGTTTTGGACCTTTTTTCAAAGATAGCCGTAGAGCTGGAGCAGGCGGTCGATAAACATAGTAAAAAACTGATTGCTTCTAATATTGAGTTGTTTTTCAATTACTGCGAGAGGT
This sequence comes from Flavobacteriaceae bacterium PS02338, assembly GCA_029959615.1. Lineage (GTDB taxonomy): Bacteria > Bacteroidota > Bacteroidia > Sphingobacteriales > Sphingobacteriaceae > Pedobacter. The sequence continues at coordinate 31,436 of JASCOD010000008.1, forward strand.
TTTACGATCGTCAGTTTATTACACGTCAACATGTGAGTAGTGGTATTTTAGAGCGATTTGAAGATTTATTGAACAATTACTTCTCCTCGGAAAAGCCTTATTCCATTGGGCTGCCATCCGTAGCTTATTGTGCGGATGAGTTAAATTTATCTGCCAATTATTTTGGCGACTTAATTAAAAAAGAAACGGGAAAAACAGCTCAAGAATATATCCAGAATAAAATTATAGATGTAGCTAAAGAGCGTGTTTTTAATGTGAATAAGTCCATTAGCCAAATCGCCTATGATTTGGGCTTTAAATATCCACAACATTTTAACCGATTATTTAAGCAAAGAACTGGAGCAACACCTAACGAGTACAGGAATTTGAATTAATGTGATTAGTTTCTTGTAGTTGTAGGTAAAAAGCTAGCGATTTTTCTTGACTAAAGTAAACAGAAAATTCTGTCAAAAAAAAACATCCGCCCTTATGGACGGATGTTCTCAATTATAAGAAGGAAATATCTTAATATGCCTTTACATTAACTGCGTTTAGGCCTTTTTTGCCTTGCTCTACATCATAGCTAACAGAATCGTTCTCACGAATCTCATCGATTAAGCCAGATATGTGTACAAAAATTTCGGCATCGCCATTTGCAGGTGTGATAAATCCGAAACCTTTTGTTTCATTGAAAAATTTTACTGTTCCTTGTTGCATTATATTAATTTAATTAAGCTGTAAATGTAATGTAATTTATTGATTTTCAATTTATTTTGTGAAATGAATGAAATGTTTATCCATATCTATACTAGATATTAAGATCGGCCTTTCGGCAAATTTCCAAATACTTATACTTTTTCTTATCATTAGCGAAACAGAATGTTAATGGATTTTTTGAAGGTTTGCATTTTATAAATAGTTTCTTGCTATGCTATTAATAAACAAGAGCAGAGATGTCATCCAACAGTCTCCGCTCTATTAACTAACCCCTGGTTACCCAGATAAGTTCTTTATTGTCTAGCCTTTATTTTGAGCTTAGCCCTCTTTCTAGTCTTTCAATAATATCTTGATAATGATAGCGTGTCATTTGGTCGGTAGTATTTTTCAAAGCGTTTTCCAACTCCTTTTTCAATCTATTCAACTGATGACGGGCTATCGAACGGATATCGCTCATGGCGGTGGAGCCTTCTGCAATACTGACGATGCCGCCAAGTTTCCTGTCGAAATTAGTCTTGAAAATGTCTGGAGCTGCCAGATTGCCTACACGCTCTACATAAAGCTTCTGTAGGCTTCTTCTGTAAACATCTATAGGTTTGCCATTTTCCAAATCATTCCAGAAAATCTGATGTACATCTTGGAAATATTCTAAAATAGGGTAGTTGTTGTTCTCAATGATCTTAACAAGTACATCTACATTGAGTATGCCTTTAATAGCAGACATGTGGAACGCTTGTGCACTTGCCAGCGGCTTTAGCCCTAATCTGTTGATAGCGCCACTATCTAATAGCCAATTTGGAGTTTGGAATACCTCTTTGTCCATATATGCCAAGGCCTGTTGCTGTATGGCCTTGGGTACAGGGGTGTAGAGGCTTCCGGCTTCATCCATACTTTTATTGGTATGGTATGTTCCACCAATGTTTTTTAGCACATGATCCATGTAACGCTCATATTGCTTAATGGCTTCCGAGTACATGACAAAATACATGTTTTGCATTTTATTTTCCTCGTAGGTCCATTTAGGCAGTGCAGCTACTACGCGTTTAAGGTTTTTGATGCCGTAGCTGCTGGCCAGCATAGAATTGTCCCCTAGGTCTTCGGTCGAGCTTCTTGGGTCATTGGGATTGCCCTCACCTCCAAACCATAGCTTTGGGTTTTCAATTAGACGCTTGGTGGTTGCTTTGAATAGTTTGGGTCTCTCGCTATCTGCAGTTTCGCCAAGCATGGGTTTGTAGCCCCATTCAATTGCCCAAGTATCGTAAGCGCCTATTCTCGGAAATATTCCCTTGGGACCAATCTTATCTTCTGGTTGAGCCACATAGTTGAAACGGGCATAATCCATGATAGATACCGTGTGTCCATTAGCTTCTACCCAAGCTTTGTCTCTCAGTTTCTCTACTGGAGTTTGGCTGCTGGATCCCATATTGTGTCGCAGTCCCAAAGTATGGCCTATTTCGTGTGTAGAAACCATGCGGATAAGTTCGCCCATCAACTCATCGCTAAAAGTTATTTTTTGAGCTCGCGCATCTAGTGGGCCAGCCTGTATCATGTACATTTTTTGTATTAACGACATCACATTGTGATACCAACCTACGTGGCTCTCGATAATTTCCCCACTTCTAGGATCATGTACATTAGGACCGTAAGCATTTGCAATATCTGAGGCGAAGTATCTGATAACAGAAAAACGAGCATCTTCTAAACTCATCGTGGTATCATTAACAGGCCATTCTTTAGCCATGATCGCATTTTTGAAACCAGCCGATTCAAAAGCTTTTTGCCAAGCATTAACTCCTTCAATAAGGTATTTACGCCATTTTTTAGGTGTTGCAGGATCGATGTAATAGACAATCGGTTTTTTAGGGCTAACCAGTTCGCCTTTCTTAAATTTAGCTAAATCTTCTGCTCTAGGTTCTAAACGCCATCTTACAATAAAAGAATTGCCTTTACTTCTTTGTTCTTGATCGTCGTATTGGGTAAAACGGTTGGCAAAATAACCTACACGATCATCCTTATAACGTATTTGCATAGGTATTTTAGGTAGCAATAGAAAAGAGGTGTTCATTTCTAAAGTAATTGCGCCTGCATTGCCACCAGCAGAAGCTTCTCCTACAATTACAAAACCTGTTGGGCCACTAGCGGTGTAGGTTTTTACTGTTTTTACTTCGGTGTTGATAGGGTAACTGTTGATAGAAGAAATAAAGGATCGGTCTGCGGCAATAGCGGTAAGTCCAACTTTCTTTTTGGTGGCTGGAGGTACTGAAACAATTTGACTTTCTCCTTTAAAGAAATCGGTAACTTCAATTACAGTTCCTTTTCCATTTTTTGAGTAAGCTTTAATGTCAAAAGCGGCTGCAATAGGATCTAAATTAGAGTTCTTTACTGCTTGATAAATAGCTTGGGTAGAATCACTTCTATTAATCAGGATAGAAACACGCAAAAAGAGTTTACGGTCAGCACCTTTTTCGAAATAGATGGTTTGTTCGTTGGCCAGTTCTCCACCATAAATTCCAATGTTACCTGCCGTTTTGGTAAATCTGGTCACAGCGAGAATCTCTCTTTTTAGTAGCGAATCTGGAATTTCAAAGAAGTATTTATCATCCACCTTGTGAATGGTGAATAAGCCAACTTTTGTTTTGGCTGTAGCTGGAATTACCTGTTCAAAAGGTTTGATACTGCTTTTGGAAGAAGTTGCTTTAACCGTATCGGTTATGGGTTTGGTTTTTGTTTCTGGCGCTGTTTGGGCACGAAGAAGCATAGTCGGGGCAAGTAATGCCCCGATTAATAGTTTTGAAAACATTTGTGTGTTGTTTATTTAAAAAATAATAAATCTAATAGGTTGCGTTGGCTATTTCCTTAAGGTCTATGCCATAACGTGTCATCATAAATTCTGTTAAGATATCGTACTTACGCTTGATTAATGGAAAAGTGTTCATGGTTGAATTCCAAGTGGCATTGTTGGTGATTACTATCGTCATTAAGAAATCTTTAATATCATTAGCTTGGCTTCTTTCTGTCGCTGTAGATGCCAAAGATGATGTAGTAGTTTTTACAAACCCTCTAGTTTTGAAATAGTTGGCGTCTGTAGTGGTGCTAACTACGTTAACGTTGTAATTACTTACGTCAAAAAAAGTGGAAGGTAACTCCAAGGAACCTTTGCTCAATAGGTGTTCTATGAATACCTCATTGATCTTGTTTTTATAGGTAAGCTTGAACGCTGCATTTGCGGTAGCTAAGCTAGAGTTTACATAGCCCACGGCAATATTGTCTGTGCCTGCATGGGCTTGGGTTAATACCGTTGGTGTAGAATTGATCGTAGCAGACAAAAATACCTTATAAGGCATTTTTTCTTTGAGGAAAGCTTCTGGATAAAACTTCAACCAAACTTGGTCTAACAGATCTAATGCTTGGCCTACAAATGCTGGATCTCCAGGGGTAGCCTGAATAGCTGCTGTACGTTTAATTACCTGGTTCCATCTAAAATCTGCAGTGGTAAAATTATATAGAAAGTAGGTGCCATAGCGCTGGTGAAGGTCAACAATACGGTTGTCCGCTGGAGACTGCCCTTGAGGGATCACATAGTCGGGCTTTAATTCTGCTGCCGGGCCCAGCGGCGTTTCCTTTTTGCAGCCCAACGATAGGGCCAAAATAACTACAGCTATGAATAAGTTTGTTGTTCTCATTTGGATCAGGTTCTAGTTTGGTACTCTGGTTGGTTCAAAAGCAGATGGGTTTTGGCTCACGCCAGCATTGTTTTGTAAAATGATACTTGGAATAGGTAAAGTATACATCGGATCTTTTGCTTTCAATACGTACGTTACATCAGGTTCGCCAACTGCTGCTCTATAAGTATGTCTAATTTCTGGCATTCCGTATCTACGCAGGTCAAACCATCGTTGGTCTTCAAAACAAAGCTCCATTCTACGTTCAGCTCTAATTTGCTCTCTTAATGCTACGGCATTAGTAATATTTACGTTGGTGTAGTTGGTTATCCTATTTCTACGGATTTCATTTAAATCGTTCAGCGCAGCAGTATGGGCACTGGCATCTCCTAAAATGGCTTTTTCTACATTTGCTTCGGCACGGTTAAGAAAGGCTTCTGCTGTGCGTATGGCTTTTCCTGGCAAGGTACTGGCACTAGCGGTATATTTTGTAACCGTAAGAAAATTTGTAGCAAAGAATAGCGTTTTGCGTTTATCAGAGGCTTGATAAAGATCTAGCAAATCAGTAGATGGTTTAAAGCTACCACTTAAAGTGGCGTCTCTTGTTCCGTACAGCCATACCACTTCAGAATTGTTGTAATTAAGCAGGGGATAGGGTGCATTGAATTGTGTAAGATTGGTCAATAAACCTCCGTTGGCGATAGCCAAATTAGCAGATTTTACCGCATTCTCCCATTGTTCCATGTGTAGGTAAACCCTTGATAAGATGATTTGAACAGCTGGTAAGTTAATCCTGAAATTTCCTCTGTAAACCGGATATTTCTGTAGGTAAGCCTCGGCCTGTTTTAAGTCTTTAAGGATTTGTTCATAAACTTCTCCAACGGTATTTCTAGGGATTTCACCTACTTGAATTGCCGACGTTAGTTTTATAGGAACCCCAGGAGCATTAACATTGATGTTGTAGGGGATACCATACAAGTTAACTAAATGGAAATAGTGAAAAGCTCTTAAAGCCAAAGCTTCGGCTAGTAGCTTGTCTTTATCTTCTTGCGAACCAATGGCGTCAGCGGTATAATCTATCACTAAATTGCAGCCCCTAACATAACTGTAAAGTAAGCCGTAACCAGTACTTGTAGCGGTAAATCCTGCAAGATTATTGCCGTCTTCGTACATGGTGGGCTGCCAGGTATATACCGGAAAGCGTTGCAAGGTTGTAGAGTTTCCTATCACACTGTTAGGATTAGGATTAAACTCTACATTGTCATCTAGTAGGTTTATCCAAGAAATAATAGTAGATGTAGAAGTTAGGTATCCCGTACCCAATAATAATTCGCTTAAATCACGTGTGGTTTTCGGGATAACCTCATCTACTGATTTCTGCTCCAAGAACTTCTTGCAAGAAGCCATTGAGGCAATTAATATAGAGCAAAGGAATATGCGATATATGTATTTCATGTTGCTTTAAAAGTTAAGGTTTACAGATAGAGAAGTGGTTCTACGTACTGGCCAGCCGCCAGTTTCAGGATCGATACCATTCCAACGATCATCAAAGTCAATAAAGAATGGATTGGTGGTAGACAAGCGTAGATTTAATCGTTTTACACCCATTTTCTTTAACATTAAAGGAGCAAATTCGTAGCTTAAAGCCAATTGTCTAGCTCTGATAAAACTGGCATCGGCCACCCTAACATCCGATTGGTTGTATAGAACATAACCGTTTGTAGTTACTCGGTTAATCATCGGAATATAGGCAATGGTTTCTCCCGTACCCGGTAAAGAAGGGATATTGGTGAAAGCCTCATCTCCAGGTTTTTGCCATCTTCTCAGTAGATCGGTATGCGCATTGCTTTCTGGCGTAGGCAAACCGCCGTTTGAAGTGGTATTGAATAAATTAGGTAAGCGTTTTTCGGAACCAAACGAAACAGCTAGCTGTGCATAGAAAGTAAAGTTCTTATAGCGTATTGAGGTGTTAAAACCTCCTGCAAAATCAGGTGTCGATTTTCCAGAAACCACGAGGAAGTCGGCCGGATTAGCTGTTGGCACATCGAAATTTTTATATTGTGGGATACCTGTGTTTGGATCCAATCCAGCAAGTGCATACGAGTAGAAAGTAGAATAAGGTTGACCTTCCAATAACACTCTCCCAGTTAAATAATCGGTATAGGTGTTGGTACGGCCGTTGCTCACCAACTTATTGCGATATACAGAACTGTTGATAGAAAGCTGCCAATTAAAGTCTTTGGTTCTGATAGGGACAAAGTTCATCGTAAATTCATAACCCCTATTCTCCATACGGTTGCCTTCAACTACAGCCGTCGCTGCGCCATTCTCAAATGGAATGTCCCTTGTGGAGAGCACATCGCTGGTTTTCTTGTAGATATCCATCATGAAGCTGGCACGGCCATCGAAAAGCGCAATTTCAGCCCCCAGGTTATAGGAAATAGTTTTCTCCCAGCCCAAATCTGGATATGGAAGTGATTTAACCGACATGATATACTGATTGTAGTTTGCACTAAGCCTGCTGTTTTGGGCAATGAGGTAAGGGGAAACTTCCTCTACCGAATTTCCCTGTACACCATAAGAGCCATAGATGTTGAAGGTATTTAACCAATGCAGATTTTTTGCAAAATTTTCATTTGCCAATAGCCATTTACCGGCAACAGACCATACAGGTAAAAATCTTTTGTTCTCATCTTGTCCGAAACGGTTAGAAGCATCTAAACGACCGTTAAAGTTAATGGTATATCTGCTTTTATAAGAGTAGATGGCCGAAGTATAGGTACTTAGGTAATTGTTCTCTCTGTTTAGCACCCTAGTGCTTCGTGTAGCGTTGCGAATTAGGTCATTGTCTACAACGGTGTTGATATTTCCCTCATTGTAACGGGTTAAAGGCAGTTCTGCAAAAGTTTCACCTCTGTCATAAAGATAACCGTAAGAGGTATTGTAACCGCCAGTTACTAACCTAGAAGTTAATTCTAAACCTGCCTGTACGGTAACTCGGTGCGCATTAGAGAAATCTTTATCAAATATGAGCGAATTACGTACAGTATAACCTTCTGTTAATGAGTTCTCGGTATACAACATCCCACCAAATGGCATTCTGCTCGATTGCTCTTGAATGCTGTTCGCAGGAAAAGCACCATAATCATACCCTCTGATGGCGGAACTATAAAAAGCTCTTTCTGTAGCGTAAGTCTTAATTCCTGAGTTTACGGAGGTGTAAGCAATTAATGCCCTATACTGTAAGGCTGGTAAAATGTTCCAGTTAAGGTCTACGTTAGCTCCTAAATTCTTTACTTTATTTACATTACTTGTATTGGCAATTTCGTTTTTAATGTTGTATAAGTAACTGGTTTTTCCATTAATAACGGTACTGGTGCCAGAAGGAACCCATTTTTCATGATAGTATAATTGTCCGTTATCATCATAAAGTGGAATAGCTCTATTGGTATTGTAGGCATATGAAAATGGATCGATACCTGCGGCAAAACCATCGATAGTTCTAGAGCCAGCATTAAGTACAAAGCTGATGCTCAATTTTTTGTTGAAACGAAAGGTGGTATTTGAATTGGCAGTGTAAGACAGCTGCCCGTTACCAATAGCATCTCCGCGTTGGTTCATTACACCTACAGAAACCCTGGTTAACAATCTATCAGTTCCTCCAGAAATGCCCAAGCTGTAATTTTGGCTAAATGGGTTTTGAAAAAGTTCGCCAAACCAATCGGTGTTGGTTTGTTCCATTTTAGTATACTGTTGGTCAAATTCTGCTTGGGTGATTTCTTTATTATGTAAGCGTTGGATAATACCTTCAAAACCCACCGGTAGGATAGGGGTAGAGAAACTGATTCTTGCATCATACATTTCTCTCGAAAGTTGCATCCGTTGTTGAGAGTTCATTTGCTTGTAGAGTTTGTAAGCCGGTGCTTGCCCAATGGTAAGTCCGGAGGTAAAGTTTACAGCTATTGGCCCTGTTTTACCTTTCTTAGTGGTTACCACAATTACACCATTTGCGGCTCTTGAACCGTAGATGGCTGCTGCGGAAGCATCTTTAAGTACTACCAATGACTCTATGTCATCAGGATTTAACCAAGAAATGGCATTAGATGCAATTAGTCTAAGTTCGCCCGCATTCGTGATGTCTTGTCCACCTGCATTAGGACCCGTGGTAAAGGCAGGTTGTGGATCGTGTTGGATCACTCCATCAACTACCCATAGCGGTTCTTGGTTCCCTAAAAGTGTTGATGTCCCACGAATTCTTACTTTTGGTGTTGCACCTACTTGCCCACTAGCTACTTGTACATCTACACCTGCAACAACGCCTTGTAACATCTGATCTATGGAAGTTTCTCCTGCAACACGAATTCTTTCTACATCTACTATAGCAATAGAACCCGCATTATCTACCTTTCTCAGATTTTGATAACCTGTAGAAACCACCACCTCATTTAATGCACCTTCGGCAATTTTTAACCTTAAGGTGCCAATTTCCCTTGCTGCTTCTACTTCTCGTTGTTGGTAGCCGATATAGGTAATTACCAATTTACTGCCAGAAGGTACATTGGTTAATGTAAAAGTGCCATCTGAGCTAGTTTTTACTGATTTGGTACTGCCCTTGACAACAACGGTTGCACCAACTAAAGGTTCGCCACGTTCATCAAGTATTTTACCTTTTACATCTAAAGTTTGAAAAGCGGCAATTGATGATAGGTTGTCTTTTTTTCTACTCACCATTACCATTTTATCTTCAATGATATAGTCTAGTGGTTGATCTTTGAAAATGGCTTTTAATACTTCTTTCATATCGGCCTGTTTCACTGTGATACTAACAGGTTTAGTGCCCTGTAACATGCTGCTACTCACTAAAAAGTCGTATCCACTCTGTTGGCTAATCTTGATGAAAATCTTATCAAGAGCTACATTCTTTTCGGAGAGTGTAATTTGCTGAGCGAAACTAGCGGCGCTAACCTGCATAATTGCCGCCATCAATATAATCGTAGTCATCCTCATCACGAGTAATAGTTGTCGGATTCCCTGTGTTGGAATCTTGTGTTGTTTGGTATAGGTTTTTATCATTTCATTTTGATAACGACAAGCACTTAGCGGGCAAATGAAGAACCTCATTATTGCTTGGTATCGCAATAATGTCTAAGTTTGTTTGTCTGGTTGAGTTGATATTGAGTTTGCAAAAATTATTTTCGTCACGACCTGATGTTTGGCCAGTTGTGTTCCCGCACAGCTGGTTTTTTTTGGTCATGGTTTACGTACTGCTTAGTTTACCATGATCCTCCTTCCTTCGAATGTGAGTTGAACAGATTTAGAAGCCTGTATAATTTTTAAGGCCTGACTTATCGGCCTGTTTCTCGAGATACGCCCTGTAAAAGTTTCCTGGTTTTTAGGGCCGTTAAATATCACTTCTACATTGTACCAACGTGCCAATTGGCGCATTACTGTTTGTATGTCTGCATCTATGAACTGAAAATAGCCATCTTTCCAGGCGGTAGCTTCGCTGATATCGGCATCTTTAATTGCCAAGTCGTTAGATGAGAAAATTGCCGCCTGATTAGGTTTCAATAATTTTGTTTTTCCATCTCCGGTCACTTTTACTGAACCTTCTAATAAGGTCGTGGTGATTTCGGTTTCATCCTTATAGGCAGAAACATTGAAATGTGTGCCCAGTACTTCGATGGTTTGTTTGCCACTTTGTACTTTAAATGGTTTGTTTGGATTATGGGCAACTTCTAGATAGGCTTCGCCGGTAATGTTTACCACTCTTTCGGTGTTATTAAATGCAGTAGGGTAGGAGATTGATGATTCTGCATTGAGCCATACCATAGTTCCGTCAGCTAGCTTTAAGCGGTATTGTCCACCTCGAGGTGTGCTTACGGTATTCGTTACTGATGCTGTTTGAGCTGTGGTCTCGTAAGTGATTTCACCCTCATTATCTTTTTTGATGATGGTGCCTTGTTGTTTAGCTAGCGCACCGTTCTTTGCACTACTAAGTTCAATTTGTTGTCCATCAGCCAAGGTTAACAATGCTTTGTTACTTCCTGGAGCAAAATCTTCAAGCAATACATTGGAAAATTGAGGCTCGCTGATTTGCTGCGATTTCCAATAATAAGCGCTTATAAAAGCAACAGTGACTATTGCGGCAGCTATACCAATACGTTTCCACAATGGAGTTATAGCTCGTACAGGTGTGTATTGTTGATCGATACGTTCCTCAATTTTATTCAGTATTCTTCCTTTAAGAGAAAGGTTGTCTTCAGCAAAATCTTTGGTAAGTACTGCATCTTTTTCAAGCTGCGATTGGTACCACTCCTCGAAAATGGATAGTTCTTCTGGGCTAGCAGTTCCCATCTTTAACTTGTGGGCAATTTCTTCAATGTGAGATCTGTTAATTTCTTTATTCATATGGTAATCTATTAAGGAAAATGAGACTTGGTGTTCTCTTTTTTGTTTAATAGTCAGATAAAGGCATAACTATACCTAGTCGGTAAGGAACTTTTTTAAGAAAAATTTTAAAATACCTGAAATTAAGGTTGAAAATGTGTCTTTTGGTTAGCTTAGGTAAGAAAAAAGCATAGTGCTACTGTACCTATAGAGGTGTTTAGGTTGTTGCTGATGTCTTTCAGTGCTTTAGTTAAATGGTTGTTAACCGTTTTTTCGGAAATTTGAAGTTCTTCTGCAATTTGCTTATGTGTTTTGCCTTGCTCCCTACTCATCCTAAATACTAATTTGCATTTTTCTGGAAGTAAGTTTACAGCATTTTCCAAACGCAACAGCAATTCCTTTTCAAGAAGTAGGGTTTCCGCAGAAGGCTCATAACTGTCTTCGATGAGCATTTTCGAAGCACGTTGCTTTTGTCGATAAGCTTTATCTAAGATATTAATTACACGGTATTTTACGGCAACTGCCAAATAGGTATATAACGAATGTTGTAAATGCAACTGTTTCCGTCTGTTCCATAAGCTGAAAAATATATCCTGTACACATTCCTCTGCTTCTTCTGGAGATGCTAGCGCATTCGCTGCCAAAATAAAGATCTTCTCCCAATAACGATTATAGAGCTCCCCAAAAGCAAGTCGATCATCGTCTTGCCGAATCAGTTCTAATAGCTGCTCGTCATTAAGATCTTTATAGTGTTTTTCCATTTAAAGCCCTAAATATAAGGAATTAAAGGTTTATAGGGTACTTGTTCGGTGCTTTTAGTTAAATTGATATGCCTGCCAGTTAAATCTATTCTACGAATAACAGACTGTTTAAATCTATCTGTTAAGGAATAAATAAGCACAAATGGTGATAGACACTGACTTGAATAGTATCTAGGAGTTTTTGAAACTTAGTATTTGTTGGCGGAGACGCCAACAAACGAACTGCCTACGCTGGCGTCCCCTGCAGTGTGTACTTAAAATTTCACGTTTCGAGCATTCCTAAATCCGATCAGTAGTTGTTTCAATACTTAACCTTTTCTTATCATTAGCGAAACAGAATGTTAATGGATTTTTTGAAGGTTTGCAATGTTTTATAAATCAGTTAATTGTGTTTGTGTTTAAAGGGGTTGTTGCTGTGTTGTTAACGGCTTGTTCATGGTAGTTTCTTTTTTGTAACGCCCAGTTGTACAAGTGCAAGCATCATAATTTTCAATTTCGTATCGATCAAAAAAAGGATATCCGAATTCAAACAAATTAAAAGCAGAAATGAAACCATGTCGATTTTAAATCGGGATACCTTCCTACAGCAGGCAGGGCTTCATTACCTTAAAACATTAAACAAATGAAAACACTTTTTACTTCAGTACTTTTATTCTTAACTGTAGTAGTTGCCCATGCACAACAAGGCAGTGGCCTAATTACAGGTAAGGTAATAGAGAAAATAACGAAAGCCTCTTTGCCGGGCGCTACCGTTAGGTTAAATGCCGGTAGTCGTTATACCATCTCAGACCAAACGGGAGATTACGAATTTTTGAAAGTGCCAGAAGGTACTTACGAAGTAGAGGTAATTTACATGGGTTACCAAACACAAAAACAAACGGTTACGGTAACCAAAGGAGGCAATACGGTGCTTAACTTCTCTTTAGAAGATGGTGCAGTTTCCATGAACCAGGTAGTGGTAATGGGCGATAGGTTAAGAGGTCAGGCACGTGCTTTGAACCAACAAAAGAACAAATCGAACATTTCTAACATCATTTCATCAGACCAAGTAGGTCGTTTTCCAGATGCAAACATTGGTGAGGCTCTACGTCGTGTACCAGGGATAACCATGCAGAACGATCAAGGTGAGGCCCGTAACATCATCATCAGAGGCTTGGCGCCGGAGTTAAATTCGGTAACCTTAAACGGCGACCGTATCCCATCTGCCGAAGGTGATAACAGAAATGTACAAATGGATCTAATTCCTTCTGATATGATTTCGAGCATCGAGGTAAACAAAACCTTAACTTCTGATATGGATGCTGATGCTATTGGGGGGTCGGTAAATTTGATTACCCGTGCTTCTCCAAATGGCGAGCGTATCTCTGCAACTTTATCTTCGGGTTACAATCCAATCCGCGATAAAGCACTTTATACTGGTGGTTTTGTATATGGAAATCGCTTTGCCAAAAGTGCCATTGGTATGGTGTTAAGCGGTTCTTATAACAATCAAAATTATGGTTCTGATAACGTAGAAGCTGAATGGAAAAAAGACAATTTCGGAAATGCTTTTGTAGGGTCGACAGATATTCGTAGATATGATGTACAAAGAGTGAGAAGAAGTGTGGCTGCAGCATTAGACTTTAAACTAGGTAAAAACCATACCATTTTTGCTAATGCGATGTACAACTGGCGTGACGATAGAGAAAACAGATACCGTATGCGTTACGACAATATTGCACCAATATATAACGGAAGCAACCAGATTACTGGTTATACAGGCCGTTTTGGTTTGCAAACTAAAGGCGGTACCGATAACGACAGAAACAAAATGACACGCTTAGAAGATCAGCGTGTGCAGAACTATTCGTTACGTGGTGAGCACTTGATTACTTCTGGTTTAGATATGGACTGGGCAGTAAGCTATTCTAAAGCTAGAGAATATCGCCCGAATGAGCGTTATATACTGTTCAGACAAAATAGCAGAACAGCGAACTTCACTGGAACAAGCGAATTCCCAGTTTTTACACCAACTAATTTAAATGCTAGTGCAGTAGGTTTAAATACCATCTCAGAAAACAACGATTTAACAGAGGAAAGTGAATTGGGTGCGAAATTGAATTTTAGAGTACCGCTTTCTGTGATAAAAGGACAAAAAGGCCGTTTACGCTTTGGTGGTAGATTGAGGATTAAAGATAAGGACAGGAATAACAAGTTTACAGAATACGAACCCATTGATGGCGATTTAATTCCAAACTTGGGCTCAATTCCTAATACTCATTTCGATGGTAAAAACTTCCAAGCAGGAGAGCAATATGTGCCGGGCTTGTTTGCAAGTAGAGCCTATTTATCTAGCTTAAATTTAACCAATGCTTCAATTTTCGAGGCAACAGATGCAGCATCAGAATATTTGGCATTAAACTACAACGCTAAAGAAAATATTTATGCAGGTTACTTGCGTTGGGATCAAGATATCAACGAGAAATTATCGGTAATTGCTGGTTTACGTTTAGAGCATACCAGAATTAACTATACAGGTAACATTATTGAAGATGAGGAAGATTTAGCTGGTTTACGTAATGTAAAAAACAACTATACCGATTTATTGCCAAGTATAGCTGTAAAATATCAAGCTAATGATGACTTGATTTTACGTGGCGCATTTACTACGGCTTTAGCTAGACCAAACTATTATGCACTTACGCCATTTGTAGGCACCATTCCGGGTGATGAAGAAATTGTTGCTGGTAACCCGAACTTAGATGCTACTTATGCCTACAATTTCGATTTAATGGCAGAGCAGTATTTCAAATCGGTAGGTTTAATTTCTGGAGGTGTTTTCTACAAACGTTTAAAGAATTTCATTTATAACTATGCCGATTTTTCTTACACAACAGCAAAATTTGCTAATGATTTCCCTGATTTAGCCAATCCAATCCCAGCTGGCGAGCAATGGGCATTTCAACAAAGCAGAAATGGCGAGAGTGTAAATGTTTATGGTTTTGAAGTAGCTGTACAAAGACAGTTAGACTTTTTACCAGGTAAGTTTTTGAGAGGTTTTGGTGTATATGCCAACTATACTTTTACTAAATCGAAAGCAAAAGGTATTGCCAGCGAAGATGGAGATTTTAGAGAGAACATTACTTTGCCAGGAACTGCGCCACACATGTTAAACGCATCTTTATCTTGGGAAAACAGTCGTTTTTCGGCAAGGTTATCTGCAAACTATACAGCGGCTTATCTTGATGAGTTAAGAAGTGATGCTTTTAACGATGCTTTTTACGACAAACAATTCTTCTTAGATGCAAATGCTTCTATTAAGGTGTCTAAAGTAGCTAGGTTTTTTGCTGAAGCAACCAATTTAACCAATCAACCTTTGAGATATTATCAAGGTGTAAAAAACCAAACTATGCAAATGGAATACTATCGTCCTAGATATAACTTAGGTGTGAAGTTTGATTTTTAAGGATTGAATTACCCTTTCTGCCCGTTGGGCATCTCCCCTTGATAGGGGGAGAATAGAAAGTTTGTTAATTCTCTCCCTCTGGGAGAGATGGCGTAGCCAGAGAGGGTAAAATAAATATAGCAGTATGATAAAACAGATTTTATGGTTCCTATCAATGGTATTTTGTGCAGCAGGGCAGCTTGTTGCACAAAATCCAACTGCTATACATGAAGTTAACGAGCACATTGAACGAACTTCGCCACAAACTTCAGACGCCTTGTTTATCAGACAGAATGAAATCTATAAACAAGCAAAAGCCGACGCCGATCTAGTGCAACAGGCCAGAGCCTTGCAGCGCATGGGGCAAATCTGTTATCAAATGGGTTTGTTTACACAATCGCTCAACTATCACATCAAAGCCGATGAGATTTACCGGTCGGATAAGAACGAGAAACAGGCTGCAGATAACCTGAACGATTTGGCCTTACTTTTCCTCATTACCAAACAGGAAAAAGACGCCAAGCAATCCTACTTCAAAGCCTTAACTACTTTTCAGCGATTAAGAGACAGTAGTGGCATAGCTCGCACTTATGCCAACATTGGGCACTATTACGAGAAGACGTTAAATTACGACAGTGCCTATTTCTATCAGCAAAAAGCCATGCAAGTATTTGATAGCATTGGCGATGCAGAAGGAGCAGCATTGGTACACGAAAATTTAGGAAGCATTTATGAAGACAAATCTCAATTTGATAAAGCTTATTTTCATTTTTCTAAAGCGTTAGCATGGTTTGTGCAAGGCAGCAACACCGAAATGCTGATTGATGCCTATAATAATGTGGGCGACGTGTATCGCAAGCAAGGAGCCTATGTAGAAGCTTTGCGCTACACCAGGAAAGCAGAGGCCTTGGCCAAAAGTACCAAATCTTACAGCAGGTTAAGTAGTGCCTATCGGGATTTAGGAAAAACCTATAGTTTCCTTAAAAAAACCGACAGCACTTTTCATTACCTCGAACTGAGTAGGCAATACTTTCTAAAATCTTATTCTGAAGAAAGTAAAAATCAGGAAGCTTTACTAAAAGTGATTTATGGGTTGGATAGAAAGGAAATGCAGATTGCGCAAATGGCTAGACAGGAAAAGGTAGCTTGGGCAATTTATATCGCTTCCGGAATTGCGGCTGTGGTTTTTATACTTATTGCAGCCATCATCATCCGTAATCAGCGCCATCGCATCCTAAAGGAAAGAGCAACCAATGCAAGGGAAGAGGAAATCTTGAAAACCAAGCAGGAACTAATGGAGGTTGATCTGAACAACAAGAAGCTGCAAGAAGAGCAATTGAAAGAAAACCTGCATACCAAGGCCAAAGAAATTACGGCACATACGTTACAGACCATTCAGAAAAACCAGTTGTTGGAAGATATCAGGGAAGCGCTGATAGAAATGATTAAGAGTGATGGCAGAAGTTACAAAAAGGAACTGCGGAGTTTGTTGAATAAAATTAATCAGAACTTTCATAAAGATGCTTACTGGGATGACTTTAGAAGAATATTCGAAGAAATTAACCAAGAGTTCTTCGATCAGTTGCAACAAATCAATCCAGGCCTTTCGGCAACAGATATCAAATTCATCTCACTGATTAAACTCAACATGAATGCACCTGATATTGCAGCACTGTTAGGCGTTTCGACAGACAGTTTACGTGTGGCTCGTTACCGACTAAGAAAAAAACTAAAATTGGAGCAAGGTGCCAGTTTAACGGCCTTTATCCAATCTATTTAACAGCAAATGTTGCTTTTTTGATACCGAAAGAGATAGGTTTGTTTACGATTTGTAACGCCGTTATTTTGGTTTAATCGACTTGAAAGGCAAAATTTGTTCATCAAAACTAAATTGTAATGAATAATTTGAAGACATATTTTTTTGCATTGGTAATATTAGCCTTGGGCGCTTGTAGCGATAAGGTTAAACAATCAAAAAATACCAATAACCCAAACACCGTACAGGCTACGGTAATTACTGAAAAAGTAAAACACGATACCGATGATCCTGCAATTTGGATTAATCCTAATGATGCAAGCAAGAGCTTGATTATCGGCACAGATAAAGACAAAGATGGTGCGCTATATGCATTTGACCTATCAGGGAAAGTGGTGAAGAGGGTAGGGAATATCCAACGTCCAAACAATGTAGATATCGCCTATGGCATTACCGTAAATGGTAAAAAAGTAGATATTGCGGTAACTACAGAACGCGAAGCTAACAAGATCCGTATTTTCACTTTGCCAGATTTACAATCTATAGATAATGGTGGTATCGAAGTATTTGCTGGCGAAACAGAAAGAGATCCAATGGGGGTGGCTTTATATACTCGCCCATCAGACCAAGCTATTTTTGCCGTGGTGGGTAGAAAATCTGGTCCAGCAGAAGGTTATTTGTGGCAATACCAATTGAAAGACAATGGCAGTGGTGCGATTACAGGCGAGGTGGTTCGCAAGTTTGGGAAGTACAGTGGTAAAAAGGAAATTGAAGCTATAGCCGTAGATAATGAACTAGGTTTTATCTACTATTCTGATGAACAAGTTGGCGTACGTAAATATTTGGCAGACCCAGCAACTAAAAACGACCAAGAATTAGCCTTGTTTGCGCAAACAGGTTTTTCGGTAGACCACGAGGGGATTGCCATCTACAAAACAGGCCCTAAAACCGGTTATTTATTAATATCCAACCAAGGTTCCCAAAGTTTCATGGTTTACCCCCGCGAAGGGAGTAAGGGCAGTGCGCACCAATATGATCTAATTACTGAATTTCCGGTAAGCGCCATAGAGACAGATGGAGCAGAAGCAACCAGCGTTAACTTAGGCCCCAATTACCCAGAGGGGATTTTTGTAGCAATGAGCACGGATAGAACTTTCCATATTTACGATTGGAGAGTAATTGCCGCAAAGATTAAAGCAGCAGCAAATAAGTAAACATTGTTGTAAGAACAAAAAATCTAAATAAGAGAAGGTAAAGCGGTCCCTTTCAGACTTACGAAGTTTCTGAAACTTCGTAAGTCTTCTATAAGAATAAATCATTGACCCAGTTGGGATACAATTTTATCTTCAAACTGAACGTAATTTGCTAGAATTTGATTATTTTTAAATTAACAGCAATCCACAAGCCTATTCTGGCAACAAGACTATCTAAAGCACTATTTTTTCTTAACCTTATAGCGACGTTATAGTGACCTTATAGCGACCTTATAGCGACTTTGCTATAGGTCAGCTTCGTGAATAGTCCGTGACTAGTTCGGGAATGGTTAGGAAATGATTGGGATAAGCTTGCAGAAGCGATTAACTTGGCTTCCCCAAAATCGACATTTTACCGAACAAAAGTCGAAGCAGAGACGACCCAGATGCGATGCAGATACGAAGTAAGTATGAACAGCATACCTTGTTGACACCTAGCTTTACCGAATAAAAAAGGCTTGTACTTTTTCTCTACCACAGTAAGCTATTATACTGAACCCTACGGTTTGCATCTTTCGAGCATTTATAGTGTGATTAGCAACCATTACAAGCCCGCAATCATGAATAAGTTGCGAGAGTGATTGACCATGATGCCTAACCAATGGCAAAAATGTAATGCATGGCTTTGATTCTTAATAATACGTTAAAAAGTGTTAAAAAAAACACTACCTTAGTGGAAGTAAAGTGAACTGGTCTGCATTAGTTTAGACTGGCTTGCTACTAAGCTCCGCTCTCTCTCTGTATTTAATATTTCAAGATGCGCAACGTGAGGGATTATGATAGGCTTTCCGATCAAAAACTTGCCGAATTATTATCGGATGCGGACCGTAGTGCCTTTGCTCAGATCTTTAAACGTTATAATAGGTTGTTGTTTGTGCATGCTTATAAGAAGTTGCAACAACAGGAGGTAGCCGAAGATATGGTACAAGAGGTTTTTTCTGTACTTTGGCAAAAACGCGAACATATTAATGTTGCTACTAATTTATCTGGTTACTTATATACTGCTGTTAAAAATAGGGTATTAGATATTATTGCTCGTCAAAAAACAGAGGCCCGTTATGTAGATTCTCTTAAAAGCTTTATTGATAATTCTGTAGCGCTCACCGATCATCTGGTAAGAGAAAAACAAATGAAGGAAATTATTGAACGAGAGATCAGTAAACTTCCGCCAAAGATGAGGCTTGTTTTTGAGATGAGTAGAAATCAACACCTTAGTCATAAGGAAATTGCGACACACTTAAGCTTAAGCGAACAAACTGTTACCGATCAAATCAAAAAAGCATTGAAAATTTTAAGAACTAGAATGGGAATGTGCTTTTTTTTGATGATATAAACGATTAGGAATTGACCCTGCTACAAGTAGATTTACGTAGATAGAAACGGCAATACTACTTACAATTGGAATGCCAATGATATGGTAGTGGGTCGCCAATGCTAATCCTGATCTTTAGGGAGCTTTTTTCGCTTTTCTGAAGAAAAAAAAGGTATTGGTTTGAGCGGCAACACTCCCTTGTGATGTGTTCGCTGTGCGTATAAGTAGCATGGTAAGGCGTTAGTGAGCAGCAATCACAAGGGAGTAATCGGTATTTCTACAAATTATTGTCATTCATAAAGATCTCTGTCAGTCATAATTACATCCTCAACAGTTTTCGAACTTAATGTGATGTCTACCGAATGCAGGCCTATATATAAAAAACGCAGCGTTGTTACATTTGAAGGTAAAGATATTTCATAATTTCCGTCAATATCTGTCGAGGTAGCTATAGACGGTAATAATGTGGTTCCTGCATATGCTTGTATGACCACACCTGGTAAAACATAGGATTCTATATTTGGTGGCGATGGTGACGGGAATTCGTTAGAATAAATGACCGCGCCAGTTATAGTTCTAAGTAATTTGTGTTTTGTATTAACAAAACTGGATGACAATATTAAGATGCTGATGCCTATTATGGCTAATTTTAAATTCGCTTTCATGATGGTTTTGCTTGAATTCTTAGTAATGAGTTATAAGGATATGAATTTAATATCGAAGAAATTTTGATGATTATTTAGTAATAAATCAAGGATGCACTTCTTCTATTAAGGTCACATTGGTAGTGTAAGTAGGCCAATCGTGAGTAATTGGTATTTCTACAGTTTGAAGTCCAATATAAGAATATCGCAATTTTTTTGTTTTTTTAGGTATATATATAGTGTATTTACCCTCATAATTTGTGGTTGTATATGTTAGTGGAAAGTCAACTTCGTCAAATGCTACTATATTAACCCCCGGAAGCGGCAAGTGATTGTAGGGGTTAGTTTCTAGGGAAGGATAAGCAGCATTCTCAATTTTTAATAATACCGTACCTTTAACTCGAGTTTGGCCTATTGAGTCTCGAGCAGCTACATTTGTTGCATACGCTGGTTTAATATTTAATTCGGTAAGTATTTCTTTTTTATTATTTAGAAAACTTGATAATAAGATGCTTCCGCCAACGCTTAATAAAGCTATAGCAATTTTTTGTTTGATTTTTATCATAATGGAAAAGGTTAATTTTTAAGTCTAAGTTGCTAAAAATAAATGTTATATCCTATTTCTTTTTAAAAAGAAAATCGGCTATTTAGTGGGAAGTCACAAAGAGATTGCTTCCGATTAAATTTAAGTGAGCAGACTGTTACCGATCAAATTAAAAAAGCGTTGAAGATTTTAAGAATTAGAATGTGGATGTGCTTTTTTTGGTGGTATAATTGATGATTTTCCTGTAAATAACAGTATTTTAAATAAAAAGCCACGGCTCCGATAAATCGGTACAAGTTGCGCCTGATGCTATTGAAGTCAGTTGAGGGGCAGATTACAGCTATCCGTGTTAGCCATGGTTTACACCGATATCATTGGTGGCCGATTTTAGCAAAACGGCAGGTTTCCAATAGATCCTTCGCTGCGCTCTGGATGACAAGACGCCTATGGACAGCCTTCACGTTTTTAGCACGTTGTCATCCCGACTTCGGAGGGATCTATTATAAAGAAGCCTTCAATAACATAGTCAGATCCTTCGCTACCGATGTATCGGTACAGGCTACGCTCTGGATGACAAGACGCTCACTATAGGTGTAAACATCATATCGGTGCTTTATGGCCTAGAAATTTAGGCTGTTTCCAAATTGTTTTAAAAAAATAAAAATTTTTATCCCCCCTGTGTCTTACTTATTCGTCTTGTTGTTCGTAAAGACTTTATAGGTATATTAATGACAAGCAAAGAAGTTGAAGATTTATTGAGTAAATACGAGCGTGGGTTGTGTAGTGAAGAGGAGATAGCTTGGATTGAAACATGGTATATTCAGTTAAATGAAGATAAAGAACTAGGTCTTCGTTTGGCGGATATTGAGGCATCCGAGTCTAGGATGATGAGGTCTTTAACTATTCAAGAAAGTCGTTCGGTACCTTTATGGAAAAAAGTTTCCGTTGCCGCTTCTGTTTTATTGGTTGCTGCATTGGGCTACTACGCTTTACAGCGCAAGGAATTATCACAAGATGTAAATCATGCGAATGTGGTTGAGGCGATACAGCCCGGAGGTAATAATGCAGTACTGATTTTGGCCGATGGTCGTCAGATCAATCTAGAAGAAACTGCAAAGGGCAAGTTGGCCGAAGAATCTGGTGTAAGCATTATTAAAAAGGCGTCTGGTGAGATTGTTTATGATATGCAAGGCACTAAAAATACTACTGCTGCACGGAGTGCCTATAATACTATAGCCACACCTCGTGGCGGCACTTATCAGGTGTTATTGGAAGACGGTTCTAAAGTTTGGCTCAATGCTGCTTCTAGTATTAAATTTCCGTCTGTGTTTGCTGCAACAGAACGTACGGTAGAATTACAGGGAGAGGCTTATTTTGAAATTGCAAAAAACAGTGCTCGTCCATTCACGGTAAAGGCACAAGGACAATCTATCCAAGTATTGGGTACCAAATTTAACGTCAATAGTTATGCAGACGAGGCTAAGTTAACCACTACTTTGCTAGAAGGTAGCGTAAAAGTAGCTAACCAAGTTGGAAATCTTTTATTGAAGCCTGGGCAACAATCGCAGAGTACTATCCATCAAAAAATTACCATGAAAGAAGTAGAGGCAAATGAATTTCTGGCTTGGAAAGATGGCATGTTCAGTTTCCATAGGGCCGATCTGCAAACGGTATTGCGCCAGTTTGAGCGTTGGTATAATATAGAGGTAGCATTTGAGCAGGATGTTCCAGAGATATTTTTTACTGGAAAGATTTATCGGAACTTAAATCTGGATGAAGCTTTAAGCAACCTCACCTTTTTGGGCGTAAGATTTAAAATAGAAAACCGAAACGTAACAGTTTTATCCAAATAAATTAAACAACTAACCAATCAACTAATCACTAACCTAAAAAAACTATGCTAAGAATACTCGTCATTTAAACTAAGAAGTGGGTGGTTCATGAATCCACGAAAGTGTTACTAGCACTTCCGTGGAAAATTGAGTTATCCCATCGGTATTTAAACCGATAAATATTGATTATAGGCATAATCCATAACCCAACATTCACAAACTTAATGAAATTTATCAAAAGTAATACAGAACACTCTGTACTGCAGAGGGGCTCGTATAAGCAAATTTTACTCACTATGAGACTAGCAGCTTTATTGGTCGTTTTGTCAATAATGCAACTTAGTGCTAAAAGTTTCGGGCAAATCACCCTTAACATGCAAAAAGCCTCAATTATAAAGTTAACCCAAGCTATTGAAGCACAAACAGGCTACGTGTTTCTTTATAATGAGGATAAGCTGCCCAATGGCAAAATTACTATCAACGTAAAAAATGCTTCTATTAACGAAGTATTAGCTAAATATTTCAAGAAAGCGGGCTTAAGTTATCGCATCGTCGATAAAAACATTACACTGAAAAGTGCTGATGAAGAAGTGCCAACGGTTTACGAAATGTTCAGCTGGCAAAAATCAATCAATGTTCGCGGAACGGTAAAAGACACTTTAGGAAATGCACTTCCTCAAGTTAACGTAAAGTTAGAAACCAGTACCAAAACGACTTTAGAAGCGCCAGGAAGTTCCGAGATCAATAAAACTACGGTTACGCAAACTTCTACCCATACGGCCATTACCAATGCAAGTGGTTTCTATTTATTGACCAATGTTCCAGAAGGAGCGGTCATTGTATTTTCGGCAGTAGGTTATGTGAGTAAGAGGGTAACTATTCCTTCTGGCGCACAAAAGGAATTGAACCAAACCATCAATGTGGTTTTGAAGCAAGAAGTGCTAGGTTTAAAAGAGGTAACTATCAACACCGGGGTGTATACACGTAAAGCAAACAGCTATACAGGATCAACATTGACCATTACTGGCGAAGAATTGAAAAAGGTAGGTAATGCTAATTTTTTCCAATCGTTAAGAAATATCTCGCCATCTATGGTATTAGACAATTTCGTGGCGGGTTCTAACCCTAATACCATGCCTGATATCCAATTAAGAGGTACCTCTACTTTCCCAATTAATACTGATGACTTAGCTCCTGGTTTAAAGGGTAATTATGTGAAAAGTCCTAATGAGCCTTTATTCATTTTAGATGGTTTTGAAACTAGCGTAGAGCGTATTTTCGATTTAGACATGAACAGAATCGAAAGTGTAACCATTTTGAAAGATGCTGCTTCTAAAGCATTGTATGGTGCTAAAGCAGCCAATGGTGTAATCGTTATTGAAACTAAAAAATTAACCGCTGGTCGTGCAAGAGTAAGCTATAACAATTCGGTAGATTTAGAATTGCCAGACCTAACGAGTTACAATCTAACCAATTCTTTAGAAAAATTAGAAGCAGAGCGCATTGATGGAATGTACTCTCCTCAAACTCCTACGACTACTGCTGCAGATCAAATTGCTGCACAACAATTATATAATAGGCGTAAAAAGCTAGCTTTAGAAGGTTTAGATACTTATTGGATTGCTAAACCGCTACAAAATGGTGTGGGACAAAAGCATGCTTTAACGGTAGAAGTTGGTGGTTCTAATTTAAATAACGTTATAGATGTAGCTTATCGTAATGTAACTGGTGCCATGATTGGTTCAAAAAGAGAGAATATCTCAGGAAATGTAAGTACCTCATACCGTTTGAATAACTTCTTGTTCCGTAACATCATGTCGGCAATTAGCAATAAAGCTGTTGAATCTCCTTATGGTACATTTTCCGACTATGTACAGATGAATCCTTATTGGAGAGCAGAAAATGTAGATGGAAGCATTCCATTTTATGCAGAGATAGGACCAACTGGTCTTCGCTATACCAATCCTTTGTATAATTCTACCATCAATTCTAATAATAGTACGCAGTATTTCAATTTTGTGAATAACTTCTATTTAGAATGGACGATGATGCCTGGTTTAAGGGCAACTACTAGATTAGGGATTGATGTGAAAAACAATAAAGCTGATGAGTTTTATCCAGCAGGACATACCAGATTTGAAAATTATCTTAGTGAAGAAATGTTGTTGCGAAAAGGTTCTTATCAAGTTAACAATGGAAACCAGACTAATTTGTTAGGTGATTTAAACGTGAACTACTCCAAAGAGATCAATAAGCATGTCATTTTTGGAAATATTGGGTTCAATATCAGCGAGAATAAATCAACTGAGCTTATCCATGTCGTTGAAGGATTTCCAAGCGACAGGATGGAGAACATCATTTTCGCCCGTGATTATAAATTCGATTCTAGACCTATAGGGTTGGATCTCGTTAGAAGAGAACTAGGCGTATTGGCAGCAGCATCTTACATGTATGATAACCGTTTCCTTTCTGATTTCACTTTCCGTAGCAATGCTTCTTCACAATTTGGTGCAAACAAGAAATGGGCAAGTTTTTGGAGTTTAGGTTTAGGCTGGAATTTACATAACGAATCTTTCTTGAAAAGCACTAACTTATTTAAAACTTTTAAATTAAGAGGTTCATTAGGTGCAACGGGAAATTCAAATTTTGCGACAAATAGAGCTATAGCTACTTACGAATATTATCAGAGTTCGCTTTATCAAAACTTTCCTGGTTCACATTTAGCAACTTTAGCTAACCCCGATTTACAATGGGAAAGTAAATTTGATTACAATGCCGGAGCAGATATCTCTATGGGCAAGTTAAACCTTCGTTTTGACTATTACCAAGCTTTTACAGAAAATTTAGTAGCAAATATTTCTACAGCACCGTCTACAGGTTTTGGTACGGTTAGTGATAATTTGGGTAAAGTAAAAAACAGCGGTGTGGAGTTATATGCTTCCTACATGGTGTTTAACAAAGGAGGTAATTTCTTAAGCTTAAATGTTGGTTTAGAGACCAATAAAAACCAAATTGTGCGCTTGTCTAATGCCATGAAAACATTTAATGAAAACATGGACAAAATTGCAGCAGATCAAGGGAATAGCACACCAGTGAAAAAATATGTGGATGGGATGTCTATGAATGCCATTTGGGTAGTGCCATCATTAGGGATTGACCCGGCTACTGGTAGAGAAATTTACGTAGATAGAAACGGCAATACTACTTACACTTGGAATGCTAGTGATATGATAGTAGGTGGCAATTCGAATCCTGATTATCAAGGAACTTTTGGTTTCTCTGGTGAATATAAAGGCATCGGTTTAAGTGTGGTGGCTCGTTATTTAGGCGGTGGCCAATTGTATAACCAAACTTTGGTAGATCGCGTAGAGAACGTTAATATGAACTACAATGTAGATAAACGTGTATTGACTGGTAGGTGGAAAGCACCTGGCGATCAGGCATTATTTAAGCGTTTGGGTCAGTATAGTGTGCAAAATGAAAATGGTACTACATCACCAGCAGATGAAAAAACTAGAGCCACTTCACGTTTTGTACAAGATCGTGACGAGATCGTGATTTCGGCAGTAAACTTATATTACTTGTTCAATCAGTCCTTTGTGAAGCGTTTGGGCATGGAAAGATTAAAAGTTGGCTTTAACATGAATGAACTGGCTACTTTCTCAACCATCAGGTTAGAACGTGGTACCAGTTATCCATTCGCCAGAACCTTATCATTCAACTTATCTGCAACGTTTTAATTGAATAACATGAAACTAAATCATAAAATTATACTCGCTATATTATTGGTTGCATTGGGGGCTAGTTCTTGTAAAAAAGGCTGGCTTGATGTGACTTCATCTTCAGAAATTAGGGCTGAGGAGCAGTTTTCGTCTGAGGCTGGATTTAAAGATGCTTTAATAGGGGTGTATATCGGTATGACCGATCGACAATTGTATGCAAGTCAACTGACTTGGGGTGCATTGGATTTAATCTCCCATCAATATCAAGCTTACAGTCTTGAAGGAGCAATATATTATCAATTTCAAAATCATAACTATCGCGGTGTGAGGTCTACCCCTCAGGTAGATGCCATTTGGAATAAGACTTATAATGTAATTGCTAACATCAATAACGCTTTAAGCTATATCGATAAAAATAAGGATGTACTTCATGCTGTGAGCCATTCGATCATTAAAGGAGAATTATTAGGCTTAAGAGCTTATCTGCATTTCGACTTAATGAGGCTTTATGGTTACGGAAACATAGCTAACCGTGCCGATTTAACAGGTAAATTAGCTATACCTTATGTAAAAGAGTTTAATAAAAATGCTACTCCACAGTTATCGTATCCAGAAACCTTTGCTTTACTGTTAAATGACATCAATGCGGCAAGCCAATTGCTGAAAGAAGACCCGATTTTTAACAATCCCAAAAAGCCTGCTACTTATTATGCAGAGGTTAACCGTGATGGTTTCTTTAATCAACGTGAGCAGCGGATGAATTATTATGCCGTGAATGGTTTAAAGGCAAGAGTACTACAGTGGATGGGTGGCACGCAAAATCTGGCAAATGCGGCAATAGCAGCAGAAGAAGTAATCCAATACAGTGGTAAAAACTTTGCCGTATCAACTTCTGCAGCCTCCGATCCTCGTTTGTATGTGGAGCATTTATTTAATTTAAATGTGATCGGTTTGATAGACATCGTGAACGGGTTTTTGAATGGTACTGACGTTGCAGATGCAAATGCATTGTTAATCGCACCCGCAACTGCGCAAACGTTATATGAAACCTCAAATCCTAATATAGGTTTGGTCGATATCCGTTACAACACCTTGTTAGCAAGCGAAAATAGAGGGATGGTGAGTATTAAGCTTCGACAGGTGGCTGAATATCATCCGACTAAAAATATCATACCTCTAATGAAATTGCCAGAGATGTATTACATCGCGGCCGAAAACTATATCAATACTAATCTCTCTAAGGCAATAGATTATTTAAATACCGTTCGTACTGCTAGAGGTATTATTCAAGCCATTCCAGCTAATGCTACACTTACCCAAGTTAAAGAAGAATTAACCAAAGAATATCGCAAAGAATATGTTAGCGAGGGACAGCTATTTTATTATTATAAACGTTTGGGTTTTGCAACTATGCCTAACTATTCAGTTCCGGCTACTGATGCAATTTATATGTTGCCATATCCTCAAGCAGAGTTTGAATTTGGACAAAGAGTACAATAAAATAATGATGATGAATATTAAAAATCGTTTTAGCCTAATCGTCATAGTGATGGTAGGCATTGTATTGCAAGGATGCAAGAAAAAAGACATCGCTGGTTTCTCAGCAACGCCAGCAGTTAATTTTACCACTGCTTCAACAGTTTATTCATTTATGTCTAATCCACAGGCCGAGTATATCCAAGAGATAGAGGTGAAAATAATGGGCGATTCGGCGAATGTAGATCGTACTTTTTCTGCGCAAGTGGTAGCTGATGCCAGTACTACCGCAACACCTGCTCAATATGAAATTATTGGCGGGCTAGTTAAGAAAGGAAGTTTTCTGGGAAAGCTTTCTGTTAAAGTGAAGAACAGTGCCGAGTTGAATACCAAAGAGGTATTTGTAAAATTAAAACTAGTTGATGGTAATGATTTTAAGGCAGGTAATAAAGAAACCAATACATTTTTATTGGGCTGGACCAACAAAATTGTAGTACCAACTACTTGGACTTATTACAATATCTTTTTTGCCACCAAAAGTACGGCAGTTTATCGTTTAATTCTGCAAACTACTGGCATAGCTAGTTTAACGGCTGCACAATATCAGGCGATGGGTGGGGAAGCCGCTGCAGTTGCTGCAGGTACAAAATTTGGTGATTATGTGAAGCAATATAATTTGGATCATCCAAACGATCCTTTAAGACATGATGATGGTACTGCGGCTGGCCAATTGATTGTTCCTAAATACTATACGAAATCTAAATACAACTAACATGAAGATTAAAAATATATTATATCTAGCAACAACTATTTTTGGGCTATTGTTTGCAATGTCCTGTAAAAAAGACTTAAGTACGCTGGATGTAAATCCTATAGCAGGTGTAACGGTAGATAAAGAAGGAACGACTATCTTATCTGTAACACAGTTCGACAAATTGATCATTAATCCAAAAATTGATTTTAATGGTGTTGACGAAAGTAGATTTTCTTATCAATGGAGGGTAAATTTAGCATATAATGATACAGTTTCTAAAGTATTGAGTAATACAAAAAACTTGAATGCTGAAATTTCCATGGTTCCAACTGGGGCGAACCAGTTCTATGCTTTAGCTTTTATTGCTACTGATAAAGAGAACGGTTTAAAGCACATTACCTATTGGCCGTTATCCGTATTAAGTTCTATTGGCGAAGGTTTGGTTATTGCTTCTACGAGTGATGGCTTGAATACAGATTTAGGACATATCATGTCTCCGTTGGTAACTCCTAACTATACTAACGAAAGGGTTAAGCTAAAAATTTATTCTGGAGCTAATAATAAGACCATTCCAGGTTTGGTGAAGCAAATGCGTTTTACGGGTGCGCTTAGGTTGGTGCCGAGAGGAACGGTAAACACTTTATTTGCGATCACTGATAATAGTATGACGAGGATCAATACGGTTGATTTTAGTTTAGTAGGTCAAAATGATGCGCTATTTTATACTCCTAAAACTACCTATAATTTTCAATATATTACAGGCAAAAGCCAAGCTGATTTATTTATAGAAGGTGGTAAATTGTCTCTTGCTTATCATGCGATTAGTGATAAAATTGGAATCCCATTTGATTACCAAGCCACTATTCCAGGTATTGTTGCGTTAAACCGTACCCTCAATACAGACGGTGTTGCTTTTAACTTTTATGAAGAAACAAAGGGCCAATTTATGTACGTTCCGGCGCTGGCAACTATTACTTCGCTAGATCGTAATCTTTACGCCCACCCAAACCAGCCTGCGGCGGTATTTAATTCTGGAAACTTACCGAACAAAATAAACCTTGCTGCTGGTGCAGGTATGAATGAAGATTTTGTTCATGTGTTAAAAGATAAAACTACGGCGAACGTAAATTTGTATGTGTTTGATAAAGGAGTTTATACTGGAGGTGCGCCGACAGCTCCAGCACCAAAAGCTAACTTCGATTTAAGCGCTGCTCCTGGTATTGCCCAAGCTACCAACTTTGTGGTTTTAGATAACCAACGAGTAATTTATTATACTTCAGGCAATAAGATTTATGCCATTTTATACGGCGGCGCTACCCCGATTTTCGAAGAACGCTATACTGTAGCTGCTGGAGAGAGCATCACTACTTTGCAGATTTACCAACAAAGCGATTATCCTTGGGGCTCAGCTTTCCTGCCGGGTAATAACAATCAGTTAGTGATGTCTACTTATAGCGGTACTGCCGGTACAGGTAAAGTATACATTTTACCAATGATTAACCTTGGCGTAGGTAACATTAACCAAGCTGCAATTAAAACTTTTACTGGTTTTGATAGAGTAACTGCTATTACTGCCAACAAATAAAAGCACAAGAACACACACAAATGATCAAAAAATTAGTACTAACGTTGTTCATAACTGGGGGAATTTTAATTTCTCCCAGTTTATTCGCTCAAGAGAAAAAAGACGAGAAGAAGGACGAAAAGAAAGAGGAGAAAAAAGATGCTGGAAAGGCTAAAGCCGACAGTGCTAAAAATGCTCCTAAACAAGGCTACGCCACATTGTTGAAAAACCCTAAGAAAACAGCTAAGGGCTTTGTTAACATTTATCAGGTGAAGGAAAAACTCTACTTGGAAATTCCAGTAGCACTTCTAGAAAAAGATATGCTTTTGGCTTCCGCTATTTCCGAAACCAGTGATAACTTAAATGGTGTAGTAGGATCAAAACCTCAAGCGCCTATTCAGGTTCGCTTCAAAAAAGTAGATTCTACCTTGTTACTTACCAAGATCGTGAAAGATGCTGTAGCACCGGAATCAGACTTGAATTTGATTAATGCATTGAATAGAAACAGTGCAGGCGCTATTATGGAAAAATTTCCAGTAAAGGCTTTCAATCCGAAGGATAGTGCAATGGTAATTGATGTGACCGATTTCTTTTTGAACGATAACAAATTATTATCTCCTTTTGGGATGTTCCGTTTGAACGTAGGAGGGACTCTAAAAAGTAACGAATCCTTTAAAAAGGATCGTTCTTATTTGGGCGAAATCAAGTCTTTTGAAGATAATGCAACCGTTAAAACCCACTTAAGTTACGAATACACACTACAGGCGGGTAATGTGGTTTACGCAAAAGATAAACCATTTAGTACGGTAATGACTTATACGTTTTTACGTTTGCCAGATCAGCCGGTTAGGCCACGTAAATCTGACACTCGTGTAGGTGTTTTCTATACGGGTAAGTATAAGTTCTCTAATGAAGTGAACAAAACTGAAATTGTGTACTATGCGAATAGATTTAACCTGGTACCTAAAGACATTGCTGCTTATAAGCGTGGTGAAAAGGTAGAGCCTGTTAAGCCAATCGTTTTTTATGTAGACAGTGATTTTCCAACCGCTTGGAAAGAAACGGTAAAGGGAGCCATTAATGATTGGCAGTTAGCTTTTGAAACTATTGGTTTTAAAAATGCGGTAATTGCAATGGACTATCCAAAAAATGATCCGGAATTTGATCCGGATAACCTGAAATATAACTGTGTACGTTATTCGCCTACACCTGTTGCCAATGCTATGGGGCCATCATGGGTAGATCCACGTTCGGGTGAAATCATTAATGCCTCGGTATATGTATTTCATGATATCGTGAAATTATTGAACAACTGGATGTTTGTGCAAATAGCACCAGCAGATCCGGCAGTGAGAAGCGTGAGCTTACCTGAACAATACAAGTTAGATGGAATCAAATATGTAATTCGTCACGAGATAGGTCACTGTTTAGGTTTTATGCACAACTTTGGGTCTTCATCAGCTGTTCCGGTAGAGTCGTTGCGTTCGGCTTCTTTCACCAAAAAGTATGGTACTACCTATTCTATTATGGATTATGCTCGATTTAACTATGTAGCACAGCCAGGAGATAAGGAAAAAGGGGTACAGTTATCGCCACCTACATTTGGTTTATACGATTATTATGCTACTAAATGGAACTACCAATGGTTTGATCCCAAAGAAGTGAGTGCCGCTAAAGAAGAGGAAGTGTTGGCGAAAATGGTAGCCGACAAAGCTGGAGATAAAAGATATCGTTACGGTGCCCAAGGTAAAGGTTTAGACCCTTCGTCGCAAAGTGAAGACCTAGGTGATGATGCCGTTAAAGCATCTGAATATGGAATCAAGAATCTAAAATACATCATGACCAACCTGAACAAATGGGTAGGTAAGGAAGATAAAGATTTTGAGTATAGAACTGAAATTTGGGATGGTGTGCTTTCTCAATTGGTGAGATACATCAACCACGTACATGCCAACGTTGGCGGTATCATTACTAATGAAAAAGTAGTTGGAGATCCGCTGCCATTGCATGAAGTGGTGTCTAGAGAAAAGCAATTAGCTGCACTAAACTTTGTAATTAAAGTTCACGAAGATCTAGATTGGTTGGAAAATCCAGAGGTATTGAAAAATTTACCGTTAATGGGTACGCCATCAACTTTGTTAAGAACCCAAATTGCTGAGGTATTAATGCAGACGCCGTATATCGTTAATTTATCATCCTTAAAATCGAAGGAGAAAAATCCATTTACACCAGAACAAGCTATTGATATGATGTTTGATTTGGCATGGAAACCTGCAAAAGAAAATAAAGTGCCTACAGCTGCACAAATGGCTTTACAAAAGGCATTCTTGAAAACAGGTATCGCCGCATCAAAACTTATTCCTGCAAGTAAGGCGGCATTTACCGCTGTGGCAGATCAGGGATTAAACTCAACTCACGATTGTACTTTACATGCTAACGAGCAATCATTTTCTAAAACGGGAGAAATTAGTTTCATGGGTAGAACTTCTGTGAGCTTTAACATGGTGCCAAGTTTAGAGAGTGCATATTTTGTAAAGTTAAAGGAGTTAAAAGATATTTTAGAGCAGGCAGTTAAGGATAGCAGCGATAAAAAAGCAAATGCGCATTATCAATTAATGTTGAGCCAGTTAAACAGAGTTTTAAACCAAACAGTGGGCGGATAAGATGAAGAAATATAACTTGTTATTGTTGGCTTTGTTAGCGGTATTTACTGCGCAAGGCCAAACCAAAAAGAAGAGTGCTCCTGTTAAGGCAAAGCAATCCGCAGCTACAAAAACTGCGGTTGTTAAAAAAGCAGACTCGGTAAAGGCGCCAACGCCTTATGAGAAGATCTTTAAAAACAAAGCTGCCAAAACGGTAAAAGGCATGGTTACTTTGCACAAGGTGGAGGAGAAAGTTTATTTTGAGTTTCCTAAAGCCTTGTTAAATAAACCAATGTTGATGTCGTCTGTGGTAGAGTCGGTAAGCAACTCGGGAGATTCTTACGCTGGTTTTCAGGGTAGGGCACCGTTGAATATCTATTTCACACAGATAGATTCTACAATTTATATCAAAGCAGGAACCTATAGTTATGAGTTTGACGCTAAAGATGAGGGGATGAAAAGAGCATTAGAAAAAAATGCGATGGATCCTGTAGTTGCGGCGTTCAAAATTATTGCAGGCTCTCCAGATGATAAAGCCTTGGTATTTGAGCCAACTAGTTTTTTCGTAAACGGACATCGTTCTACCGATCCATTTAGGCCTGTTTCTGGTCTGTATGGTCGCAGTACAAATTTTAAGTCTGATAAATCGTTGTTAGGTGATATCAATGCTTTTAGTGATAACATTACCATATCGAGCTTATTGAGTTATGAGGTTACTTCGTCGTTTTTCGGATTCGTATCGGAAGAGGGCAGGGCGGCTACCATTACCGTAAAGCGTTCGTTAATGTTATTGCCAGAAGCAACTATGCGTCCGAGGTTAAACGACCCTCGTATTGGTGTGGCTTTTACCAGAAGAAATCAGTTATCTGGTTTAGACAATGGTATGAAACAGATTTATTATGCCAACCATTGGAATTTACAACCTAAGGGTAATGCCGTGTTGAAAAAGGGTACATTGGTAGCACCTGCTAAGCCAATTGTTTTCTATATCGACGATCAGTTCCCAACTACATGGATTCCTTTTATCAAACAAGGAGTAGAGCGTTGGAATGATGCTTTTGAAGCAATTGGTTACAAAGATGTTTTGGTTACTAAACTTTACCCAAAAAACGATCCTGAGTTTGATCCCAATAACATCAAATACAATTGTATCAAATTTGCTCCGAGTACCAATCAAGATGTATTAGCTTCTAATTGGGTAGATCCAAGATCTGGAGAAATCTTAAGTGCTTCTATTTTCATCAGTCAAGGTATTGCCGATAGGATTACGCAAGATCTGTTTTTACATACTTCGGCTGCGGATAAACGCATGCGTACGGCTAACATCCCAATTTCGGCAATGGGTAATGCACTAAGTTATATGGTGATGCAAAAAGCAGGACAGACTTTAGGTTTACTTAAGAATTATGGAGGCTCTTCGGCTATTCCTGTAGATTCGTTACGTTCTGCTGCCTACACGCAAAAATATGGTATCACGAACTCGGTAATGGATGATGCTGTTTACAACATTGTAGCCCAGCCTGGCGACGTGGAAAAAGGAGTGGTGATGACCCAAACTAAATTGGGACGTTATGATCAATATGCAATTAATTGGTTGTATAGTCCTATTGCTGGTGCAACCACGCCTCAGCAAGAAGAAGCTACCTTAAGCAAATGGATTACGGAGAAAATTGTAGATCCAACTTACAGGTACATCAAAATTTCTACTAATGGTGTTTCAAATCCTTATGGTTTGGCCGATGACTTAGGAGATGATAAGGTGAAGTCAATGCAGTATGCCTATAAAAACTTGCAGTATGTAATGGAGCATATGAATAGTTGGGTAGCCGAAGAAGATAAAGATTACACTTTTAGAGGTACCAATAATTTTGCCATCATCAATATCAAATTCTACTGGTATTTCACGCAATTGTTAGCCAATATTGGCGGTATGTATCAATACGAACGTTTTGAAGGCGATCCGATGAAAGCATATGCTGCCGTACCACGAGATACACAGCGCAATAGTTTGTTATATGCCATGAGCGTTTTAGAAAATCTATCGTGGTTTAACAACGAAGATATTGCTGAAGATATGGATGCTATCAACGGCAATGCTTCCGATTATATGCGTCGTATCTTGTTTCCTCACATGTTGCGCTGGGTAACTTTTGTTGGCTATGCAGAAACCAAAGATCCATTAGCTAGTTATACGCAAGAAGAATGTGTTAAGGATATTTTCGACTATGTATGGAAAGACACCATGGATGGGAAAGCAACCACACCCGAAAAATTGTCTATGCAACAAGCTTTAGTACAAACGCTGATCAGTTCTTCAACCGTAAATGACATTCCTGGGGATAACCGTAAAGGTAGCGCAGGTTTAACAGATGATGAGATCGCATTTTACGGTATGATGGCTACTAAATCACAAACTAAATCGATGGCAGCTGCAGAAAAAGTTGCTGCTTATGGAGCAGAACCGAGAATTTTATATCAGCCAAATGATATCAGCCATATTTGGTATGGTTGGTTAGTAGAAAATAAAACGATTTTAGAAAAATTGGTAAAAGATTATAATGGGCCAGAAAAAGCAAATTACGAGTACATGTTGTTGCAAGTAAATAGAGCTTTGAAGGCTAACAAAGCATAGAAGAATAGGTTAGTTAAGAATGCAAATGAGATTGTTGGAAACGATAATCTTTTGGTTGGGTAGTTAATGTAGTAATGACTATCCAGCCGTTTGCTTCTACCAATTGAATTGGTCTAAATTTAACGCCAACTTTAAAGCCTCGGAGAAATCTGAGGCTTTTAAAACTGTTTAAAAGACGCTCTCAGTCCTTGCATAGATGGAATATTTGTATTTATAACTTCAAATATTTATCTCCTAAAATCATATCTAAATTCAACAACGTAGCCTCATGAAGATATTGATATTGTTCGCTTCATTGATACTTTTCTCATTAACCTCTTCTGCTCAAAAAAGCCATAAAGCAAATGGTCGGGTTTTAACAGAAAATGCTGACCAACCCATTGGGGGTGCTTCTGTATTTGTATTTTATGGCAAAGATTCACTGAAAGCCATAACAGATACCTCAGGTTTTTTTTCATTCACTAAGTTGGCAGCTACTAAATTTTCCTTAAAAGTGAGGAGTTTAGGCTACAAGACTTTTGTGAAGGAATATGATTTTAGTAGAGATACCACGATAAAGCTTCCGAATATTTTTCTCCAACAAGAAGCGCAAATGCTGAAAGACGTGGTCATTAAAGGAAAAATAAATCCGGTTACGATCAAAGAAGATACCTTAGAATTTAATGCTGCCGCTTTTGCCACCGTGGAGAAAGCAAGGTTGTCAGAGCTACTTAAACAACTGCCTGGATTACAACTTTCGAAAGACGGTGAGGTGACTTACTTGGGCAAGAAATTAAGCAAAATGCGGGTAAATGGGAAGGAGTTTTTCTCAGGTAATCTCAAAGAGCTGATGGCTAAACTCCCGGCCGAATTGGCAGCTAAAGTACAACTGATAGATGATTATGGAGATAGGGCTAATTTTACCGGCATTAAAACAGGTGACCCTAGTAAAATAGTGAATATCGTAACTAAAGATAATATAAATAAAGGCATATTCGGTAATGCCGAACTTACCGGCGGCACTAATCAGCAATATGGTTTCTTCAGTAACGCCAACTTTTGGGAGGCCGAAAAGCAGATTGCAGCTGACGCTAGTTTAAATACACAGGATAATGGGGCAGGCAAGGCAAATAGAATGAATGCAAAAGTGCTCTACAATAATAAATTAAGTAAGAATACTGTTGTTAGAAGTTCCTACAGCTACGCTTTAATGGCTAGCGACAACAAATCATTAAGTAATGTAGAGACCTTAGTTAGCCAAGGTGTGATCTACAACGAGGAAACTAATGAAGGTAATAGTGATAACCGGGTACATCAGTTTTCAGCTGAAATTGATTATAGAGAAAAAGGCAAATTCGATAAACTTAAGTTGAGTGGGAATTTTAACAATACTACTAATGAGAATAGGCGTAATTCATTGCAGAGAGGCCCGAACATACAAGAACTAGCTAATGTTAGCACAAATTCCTTGAAGACACCCGATTTGCAAGTATCCTTCTCGTCTGGGCGTCAAATTAAGATAGGTAGAACTATAGATTACACGCTAGGTTACACAAATATGCGTATGATTTCTCGAGAACACCTAAATGACCGCACGACTTTTTACAATTCAGCCAATGCATTAGAGGATTATTCGCTTAACCGTAGAATTGAAGAAGACAAAAATGAAAGTACGTTCACGGCTGGCATAAACTATACGCACAGTATAAAAACTGATGAAAAAAACAAAATCCGTAGTAGTATATCTCTAGGGTATTCAGGCAATTTGAATACAAGTGCAAATCGATTATTAACCTTTAATAATGATCTCGCTACTCCGATATTAGTAGATTCATTGAGTAATGCATTTAAACCATTGCTGTTAAATCAGGAATT
The DNA here is from genome assembly GCA_029959615.1 of Flavobacteriaceae bacterium PS02338. Classification (GTDB taxonomy): domain Bacteria; phylum Bacteroidota; class Bacteroidia; order Sphingobacteriales; family Sphingobacteriaceae; genus Pedobacter. The sequence goes on from JASCOD010000008.1 coordinate 68,354, forward strand.
TAAAACATTTTATAATTTCTCAAAAAAGGGCTTCCGTTATTCTTTAGGTGTAAACTCCATTTTATCATCTGTACATATAGATTACGAGAGTGATCTATTGAAGACAACTCGTAGCTCTTTTTACGTTAATCCAATATTGAAAGTGTTTTTATTCAAAAAAGGCATCAATTTTATCGCCAATCTTAGTCAAAGTGTTCCTCCTCTTAGAATTAATCAATTACAAGCGGTCCCAGATAAAAGAAACCTTCAAAGAGTTGAAATTGGTAACCCAAACCTGAAACAGGAATTGAGCCAAAAACTAGATTTTACCTTACAAACCACGATTTCAAAAAGAACACTGCAATTTTCTTTAGAAGGGAATATATTGCAAAATAACATTACCACCAATACTTTAGTAGTTCCAGATACATTAAATGGTATCCGCCAAGAAATTCATTACTTAAACGCAAGAAGCGCATATAATGCAAGCGGAAACTTTATGGTAATGAATTTACTTAATGATGCTAAAAACCAACTTAACTATGGAGCATCGGCAAATTATTCAAACAGCATTTATTTTACAGATCATGTACGAGGATTGAACCGTAATTTTAATTTCGGCCAGAATCTTAGTTTTTCCGCAAACAATAAACGAATTAATACCCAAAACATGATTAGGTATACTGTCGCTAAAAGTTATTATTCTGTGGGAAGTGAAAATTTAAGAAATATTAGCACTTGGGAATTTACTTCATTTTTAATTTTTAGAATAAATGATAAATATAGTTGGTATGGTAATATCAATAAGCAAATTAATAGTGGATATAATTTTGACAGACAAAATCCTTTTATTGTCAATACTTCTATTACTAGGTTCGTCTTTAAGAAAATTGGAAACATTACTTTGGGAGTAAACGATTTGTTAAACCAAGGGAATAACCAACAACGAATCGTATCTGCCAATAGGGTGACTGATAGAAGGACCAATCAGGTTACCCGCTATTTTTACCTAAAGCTTAGCGCAACATTTGATAAATTCAACACCGCTTCGAGGGGAGTGATTTTGCGATGATCTCTTTGCTGTTATTTAAGGATGCAGTTTAGCATATAGCCATTCTCCAAAAGCATATCCATTTCGGTAAATTCCTATAATAATGATGAGAATGATAATAGGAAATACGACCTTGAACCACTTGGATTGCATTAATTCTTCTCTGTTCATGTGTAGTTTATTTAGTTTTTCATTAGAACGAAGAGTTGGTGAAATTGTTACAAATGCCTATTGAATTATAATTAGTTTTAACAGTTGTGCAGTTAGCCACAGTACCTGTCCCGATATGTCGGGATGGACAAATTTTTACTGTTTTTAATCAAAATTGAACTAAAGCAATATCATTAGACGATCAATTTTTTTCCGAAAAATTAATTTTAATAAACTATATACGTGTTTCATCTGTGTATCTATGACTAAATTTTCCGAATGCATAATAGGTGTGGTTTTTAATGTATAAATAACACTAAGCTGTTATTTAATTCGCTTGTTTATTTTATCTTTAGGCGATTTTATCAAACCTGTCCTTTTTTGGACATTTTTATTTCTAAACGGTCTGTTGACCATAAAAACTAAAAAACACATGTCAAACTCATCAAAAATTATCTATACCAAAACAGACGAGGCTCCATTGTTGGCTACTTATTCATTTTTACCTATTGTACAAGCTTTTACAGCTTCTGCGGGAATTGATGTAGAAACAAGGGATATCTCTTTAGCAGGAAGAATTTTAGCAAGCTTTCCTGAGTTTTTGAAAGATGATCAAAAAATTGGAGATGCATTGACAGAGCTTGGAACTTTGGCGAACACGCCAGAGGCTAATATCATCAAGTTGCCTAATATTTCTGCTTCTATTCCTCAATTAAAAGAGGCTATTTCGGAGTTGCAATCACAAGGGTTTGCATTGCCTAACTTCCCAGAGGATGCAAAAACTGAGGAAGAAAAAGCCATCAAAGCAAAATATTCAAAAGTTTTAGGTTCTGCGGTAAATCCGGTTTTACGTGAAGGTAACTCAGATCGTAGAGCGCCAAAAGCGGTTAAAAACTACGCAAAAGCTAATCCTCACTCAATGGGTGCTTGGTCATCAGATTCTAAAACTAGCGTGGCTAGCATGAGCGAAGGAGATTTTTACGGTTCTGAGAAATCGGTAACAGTTGAGAACGACTCGCAATTTAAGATAGAATTTGTAGCTGCTGATGGTGCGGTTACTGAATTAAAAGGCTTAGCTAACTTAAAAGCAGGCGAGGTAATTGATAGTTCGGTATTGAGCATCGCTAAATTAAAAGCATTTGTTGCCGAGGCCATCGCAGCAGCCAAAGCTACTGGTGTTTTACTTTCTGCACACTTAAAAGCAACGATGATGAAGGTTTCTGATCCTATTATTTTCGGTGCTATTGTAGAGGTTTACTTCGCAGATGTTTTTACTAAATATGCAGAGCTTTTCAAAACTTTAGGGGTTGATACTCGTAATGGTTTAGGCGATGTTTACGCTAAAATTGCTGGTAATGCACAAGAGGCGGAAGTGAAAGCGGCTATCGACGCAGCAATTGCAAATGGCCCAGCTTTGGCAATGGTTAATTCTGATAAAGGAATTACCAATTTACACGTTCCTTCAGATGTAATTGTAGATGCTTCAATGCCTGCAATGATCCGTACTTCAGGACAAATGTGGGATAAAGACGGTAAACAACAAGATACTCTAGCTTTAATTCCTGATAGAAACTATGCTGGCGTATATACTGCAACTATCGACGATTGTAAAAAACACGGTGCTTTAGATCCAACTACAATAGGTTCTGTGCCTAACGTAGGTTTAATGGCTCAAAAAGCTGAAGAATATGGTTCTCACGATAAGACTTTCCAAGCGGCGGATAATGGAACTATCCGTGTAACCGACGCTGCAGGTAACGTTTTCTTTGAGCAAGCTGTAGAAACGGGAGATATCTTCCGTATGTGCCAAACTAAAGATGCACCTATCCAAGATTGGGTTAAATTAGCAGTAAACAGAGCTCGTTTATCTAACACTCCAGCTGTTTTCTGGTTAGATGAGAACAGAGCACACGATAGAGAAATCATCAAGAAAGTAAATAAATATTTGCCAAACTTCGATACTAACGGATTAGATCTTCGCATTCTTTCGCCAATTGAAGCGACAAAATTTACTTTAGAGCGTATCCGTAAAGGTGAAGACACGATTTCGGTAACTGGTAACGTATTACGTGACTACCTAACAGACTTATTCCCAATTTTAGAGCTAGGTACTTCAGCAAAAATGTTGTCGATTGTGCCTCTAATGAATGGTGGTGGTTTGTTTGAAACCGGTGCTGGTGGTTCTGCGCCTAAACACGTAGAGCAGTTCGTAAAAGAAGGTTACTTGCGTTGGGATTCATTAGGTGAGTTCTTGGCTTTACAGGCTTCATTGGAACATTTGTCGCAAACGCAGAACAATGTAAAAGCACAAATATTAGCTGATGCTTTAGATGAGGCTAACGCGAAATTCTTAGCAACTGATAAATCTCCAGGTAGAAAATTAGGAACGATCGATAACCGTGGTTCTCACTTCTATTTGGCTTTATATTGGGCCGAGGCTTTAGCTGCGCAAACCAAAGATGCAGAGCTTAAAGAGAGATTTGCTCCTTTAGCAAAAGTATTAGCTGAAAACGAAGCGAAAATTACCGGAGAGTTGATCGAGGCTCAAGGTAAGACGCAAGAAATTGGCGGTTACTACCATCCAAATGATGAATTAGCTGGAAAAGCAATGCGTCCAAGTGCTACTTTAAACAATGCTTTGGCAGGTTTGTAGTAACAAGGAATTAGTGTCTAGGTGTTAGTACCTAGTAATTATAACAAAAAATCCCTCGATAGTTTATCGGGGGATTTTTTTGTTTTGCTCATTTGCTTCCGCACTTTAGCCGTCATTTCGACGACCGAAGGAGAAGAAATCTAACAATTTGTTCATACATGTAGCTAGATTTCTCTCTGCGTTCGAAATGACGGAAATGGGATAGCTCTGTAGGTTCTTCGTTGTGTTAGTTAAGATATGGCATGATATCGAACGAGGCATGAGGAGAGATCTATCACATTGTTAAGCATGTAGTTAGATTTCTCACTTCGCTGTGCTTCGTGTCGAAATGACGAAATAAGTGCGTTCTTGCTCCAGTACTACCATTCTTTTATCTCCTCCCACAAGTCATTCCAGGATGAATTAAAGGAATTAATCAGATTGTCTTTCTTTTCCCTTCGCCATTTTTTGATTTCCTTTTCTCGGTTAATTGCTTCTACTATGTCGTGAAATGTTTCGTAATAAACACAAATTATTGCGTTGTACTTCGCGGTAAAAGATTTCGGATACTTCTTCTCTCTATGCTCTATTAAACGGAATAATAGGTCGGAGGTTACGCCTACATAAAGAACAGAACGATTGACGTTAGTGAGTATGTATATAACGCCGCCTCTTTGCATGGTTTTAATTAGTTAATAAGATCAGATAATTTGATATAATTCTTTACTAGTTATTAGATTTAGCTTTGCTGATTTTCAATTCTCTACGTCTTACCTCCTTACCGAAAAGGACGGAAGAGGTAACGCCTCTGTAAGTTCTTCGTTATACTAATTCACGTATGCCGTCATCTCGAACGAGGCACGAGGAGAGATCTAGCAATTTGTTTATGAATGTAGCTAGATTTCTCTCTGCGTTCTAAATGACGAGTTGCTTAACCCTCCGCTAACCTCTTAACCTTTTCCAAAGCTTTTGGCCAGGTATCTTCAAAATAATTTTTGTGGTCTTCGGGTGTATCCATTTCTACACTCAGTAAAGATTTTCCATCTTTAGTGCTTAACTTGTAGTTTTCATAAACATCAGCCCATTTCTTTACCTCTTCGCTATCATAATCTTCTATACCATTTTTATAGCTGCCTAAATGATGAATAGAGATGTACTCATTAGGGATATGTTCTGCAATTTTTGACACCATTCCATCACCCTCCGCATTCAGAAATAAGACTTTGCTGCCTACTTGCCAATCGGTTACAGCTTTAGAGCCTTCAGAGAAAGGGGCAGTCCATTTAGGATAGGTAGTTTCTCCAAGAAGAATGTCCCAAATTTTTTCTTTTGGAGCATCAATTTCAATTTTAAAATATATTCTTTCCATCGTTTTAGATTTTTAGCCACAGATGCACAGATTTTTTACTTGAGTAAAATAGATTTCAAATTATAAATATCATTATTTGTGTATCTGTGGCAGACTAACTTTATTAACTGAATTTACTAAAATCCATGAACAGAACATTCCATTTGTGCTCATCCAAATCGGTAAAACCACCGCCGTACATCCAACTATCTTTCTCGCTACCTTTGGCATAAATATAGCCGCCGGCAGCTTCGGCCTTTGCTAAAATTTCGTCTACCTCCGTTACGCTTTCTGCATCAATAGAAATTAAACATTCTGTAGCATTAGTCAAATCAGCTCTTTTAAAAGAGGTGAAACTATTAAACACTTCATCGGTAAAAAAGTTGATGATAAAATCTTTCTGTCCAATTTTGAAAGATGCCATGGTTTCGCTTTGAGGAGCATGCGTATTTAAACTGAAACCGATTTTAGTAAAGAAATCGGTGGTTTTTTGGATGTTTTTAACAGGCAGGTTAAGCCAAATTTCTTTTGTCATGGTTTGATTATTTTGGTGAGTATATCCAAATTTCAAGAAAATTATTGGTAAATGACGGGCTGAAAAGGACAAAGAAAGGTGTATTTCAGACAGTATTAATTTTTGTAAGCGACTGTCTGCTAGAAAATTTCATCCATCGTGCAACAAAATATTTATTTTCTCATCTAATGTAAGTACTCGATATATGTTATAAAAAAGCAAGCCTAAAATTTGCTTCGTACGAAAGTTATCCTACCTTTGTTTTATGCAAGAGAATAAGCTGAAGAATACGATCCCTGAACCAACCCGAGCAGAGTTAGAAATATTACAAGTTCTATGGGAATTTGGTGCTAGTACTGTACGTTTTGTGAACGATGAACTGAATAAACAGCGAGACGTGAACTATACCTCTACCTTAAAGCAAATGCAAATTATGGCCGACAAGGGAATTTTAAAGCGTGACGAAAGCCAGATGAAACATATTTATGCGCCAGTTCAAGCCGAAATCAAGACCAAAGACCAGCTCTTAGACAGGTTTGTAAATACATTATACAAAGGTTCTACTACAAATTTGGTGATGCAGCTTTTGGGCAATGAAAAAACATCGAAGAAGGAATTGGAGGAGATTAAAAAAATGTTGAACGATTTAGAAAAGTAAAAGAATTCAAAATATAAAGCAACCAGGATTATGGAATTTCAATGGTTAAACTTTTTGCCTACAGATTGGATGAATGCACTTTACAGTACGTTATTCCATTCACTTTGGATAGGTGTGGTGATGGCATTGTTTGCAGGTATCGTTATCATTGGCACTAAAAACAGCAGACCATCTTTAAGGTACAACCTGTTAACAGCATTGCTTGGAGTGTTCTCTCTGAGCATGATGTTTGTATTTTACCAATCGCTCAATAAAGTTAACTTACTTTCTGGTTATTTAAATCCAGAAGCTTCAAATTCAAATCAGCTTTTCAAAATCAATTTTGCGAGTGATATCAATAATGTTTTAGCCATGCTGGGCACTTACGCTAATCAGCTTTTAATGGTTTGGTTTGGCGTTATTTTTATCAAAGCAATAAAGTTGATGATCGGTTTGCGAGGTGTTCATCACTTGAGGCATTCGAAGGTTTTTGATGCGGGAGCTTATTGGCAAAATAAGGTCAATGAGCTGTCGCAACAATTGTACATTAAACAAAGTGTACAAATTCTGCAATCTGGCATTGCTAAAATACCAATGGTGATTGGGCATTTTAAACCCATTATTTTAATGCCTGTTGGGATGTTGAATCATTTGAGTTTAACTGAGGTGGAAGCAATTCTAAGTCACGAATTGGCACACATTAAACGTAGAGATTACTTAGTAAACATTCTCCAAAACATATTAGAGGTATTGTTTTTCTTCAATCCAGCTGTTTTATGGATATCTAAAATGATCAAAGACGAAAGAGAAAACTGTTGTGATGATTTAGCGATTTCTTGTACCAATGATAAAAATGGTTACCTCAAAGCTTTGGTTTCCTGTCAGGAATTTAACCTAAATGCTACTGGCTTTGCTATGTCTATGGCAAATGGAAAAGGACAGCTGATTGCTCGTATCCGCAGAATTGCCTTTAATAAAAAGGCCTCGTTAGGTGGTGTAGAGAAAATGATGTTAGCTATGTCGCTGCTGTTAGTTTTTGCTTTGAGTGTAGCTTTTACATTGAGTGAAAAGCCAGATTCAGTAGTTGATGTAGCGGGAAAAACTGCGCAAACTGTGAGAAAGCACAATACAACAGAAATAGTGACGACAAGCACAAGTACTCTTAAAGCACTAAAGCCAATTGAAGCTAAAGTTGTTGCTTTAACAAAGGAAACCAAAAACATAAATAATGTGGGTTTACTTGCAACTATTACAGAGGACAGAAACATAAGTAAGGCGAATGAAGCGCCTGAAACTTGTGCTAAAGTAGATCCAGTTAAATCGGTTCAGTTTTATGTTCCGCCTGTTTCAAAGACGGTAAGTACCACTATTTCTACCACCACAACGACGGTAAAAGTAGATGGAAAAGTAACAGTGCATGTAACATATCATGATAAGGATGCGAGAAGCGATATTAAAAGAGATTTGCTAAATGATAGCATTATTATAATTGGAGAAAATCCAAGTTATATTTTGAATAGAGATGAGATGTTGGTAAATGGCGTAAAACAGGACGCCTGCATACATCAGAAATATAAAGAAAAATACATAACCAGACCTGATACGCAATATCGTATCGGAAGTTAAACCAAAACCGTTAAACTGCTTTTAATGAAATCTAAATTCAAGGTTATAATTACCTTATGGCTAGCTATTGCCTCAACTTTTGCTTACGCACAAACTACTTCTATTATCAACGGAAAAATTACAGATGGCAATTTGAAACCACTTGATTTGGTTACGGTTGCTTTATTTAAGGCTAAAGATAGTGTGTTAGTTAAGACTGTTTTTACAGAAGCCGATGGTAAATTCTCTTTCGATAAAGTGGCGAACGGCAGTTATCAGGTGAGGGCTATGTTGGTGGGTTACGTAAATTATCGGAGCGAAGTCATCATCGTCAACGAAAATAATGCTACAATTTATTTGGGTGACTTGAAGCTCAATTCGGCTACAAAAACTTTAAATGAGGTAAATATTGTGGCTAAGAAGCCCTTTGTAGAAAGGAAAATAGACAGAACTGTGGTGAATGTTGACGCCTTGATCTCTAATGCAGGAACTTCTGCGCTAGATGTTTTAGAGAAATCGCCGGGAGTAAGTGTAGACCAAAATGGAAGTATTAGCTTAAAAGGAAAACAAGGCGTAATGATCTTTATTGATGATAAACCTAGCTATCTTTCTGGTGCAGATTTAGAAAATTATTTGCGCTCTTTGCCATCATCAATGGTAGATCAAATAGAACTGATGACCAATCCGCCAGCAAAATATGATGCGGCTGGAAATGCTGGTGTAATCAATATCAAAACTAAGAAAGACAAAGCGGTTGGCTTTAATGGCTCGGTAAATCTGAGTTTAAATCAAGGTGAAAAAACACGATCTAACAACAGCATTAACTTAAACTATCGTAAAAACAAACTCAATTTCTTTGGGAATTTTGGCTATAATTTGAGCAATAGTTTTACTGATTTAGATTTAAACCGCACGTACAAAAAAGCCGATGGTAGCGTAGATTACTTCTTTAACCAAAATTCATATTTTCAAAGACATGGCAATACTTTTAATGGTACTGCTGGAATGGATTTTTATCAATCTGATTTTACAACTTGGGGCGTAGTTTTAAGAGGGAATTTAAGGAATGCAGATAATGTTAATGACAACACAAGTAATTTGCTCAATCCATCGATGGTAAGATATTCGAGCATTGTTGCCAAGAACATGGACGATGTTAATTTCAAAAACGGAGGTGTCAATATCAATTATCGACATAAATTCGGAAAAACAGATAAAGAAATTACCGTAGATGGCGACTATATTAACTACAATACCAGAACAGATCAACAATATTTTAATGACACTTATTTGGGTGACGGCACTTTAACATTACAGGATTTGTTAACCGGACATTTGCCAGCAAAAATTAATATCTATAGCTTAAAATCAGACTACTCGCAAAATTTAACCAAAAACTGGAAGATGGATGGTGGTGTGAAATCTAGCTATATTAAAACCAATAACGTAGCTAGCTACTTTTTAACAGCTAACAATGTGACTTCGCCAGATTACGATAAAAGCAACCACTTTATATACAGTGAAAATATCAGCGCTGCTTATCTAAATTTAAGTTCTGAAGGAAAGAGATTTTCGGTACAAGCGGGTTTAAGAGTAGAAGGAACGATTTCGAAAGGGCATCAGTTGGGTAACATTATGAAACCAGATTCTAGTTTCAAGAGAAGCTACATCAATGCTTTTCCAACCTTGTATTTCTCTTATAAGTTAGACACCACCTCTACTCATCAAATTGGATTAAACTACGGTAGACGAATAGATAGGCCGTTCTATCAAGACTTAAATCCATTTTATTCTCCATTGGATAAATTCACTTATTATGTAGGTAATCCCTTTTTGAAACCGTCATTTACGCAAACCATTGAGTTGTCGCATACCTATAAAAATAAAATTACTACAGCATTGAGTTATAACCATACCCGCGACCAAGTTAATGAGACTATAGAAATTGTAGATGGAACTTATTACAGCCGACCAGCCAATATTGGTAAACAGCAGGTTTATAATGCGTCGGTTGATGCGAACTTAGATTTTACGAAATGGTTGGGCTTACATTGGTTTGGACAGTATACTTACATCCATTCTCAGAGTGATTTTTATACTGGATTTCTTAATACTAAGGGCGGTTTCTTTTCAAGTAATGGACAGCTACAATTAAAGTTAAATAAAGGTTGGAGTGGAGAAGTGAACTACAGATATCAAACTAAATTAAGAAATGTACAGTTCGAAATTGGTAAGGTTTACGATATGGGGTTAGCGGTTCAAAAGAAGCTTTCTACAAGCAGTACCTTACGGTTAAGTGCAACAGATATTTTCCAGACTAGAGCTATTAACGGTATAATTAATAATCTTAATTTAACCGAAGCTAATTGGAGAAATAGAGGAGATTTTACAACTGTTGCTGTGAGTTATACGTATAGATTTGGTAAAGCGATTAGCAATTTGCGCAGGCATAATGCAGATGGGGCTCAAACCGAACAAAACAGGGTTAAAAACTAGTTGTTCCTAAAACAGAAGATGATTTATAGCTTAGAAAGAAGAATTTTTAGCTGGGTTTTGGTCGCACTAGAGACCTTGTATAAGATTTAAATTATCAATAACTTCGTGTACCTTTCAGCACTAAGATGAAAACGAAGTATTTGTTCGCTCTATTGATTTTTATCCTGCTTGCATTTAAGCAGGACAAAATAGAACTGCCTTCGCAAAAAACAAAATTTAAACTTCCAACGGGAATAACCGTAAATGACTATCTGCCGAATACATTAGTCATCAAATTTAAAGAAGGCACTAGATTAGATGTAGCTACACAAAGCACCGAAAAACAACTCAGCACTAGTGGTATTTCTTTAACGATTTTAGCACCAATTTTCAATGAAAGTGCAAAGGCTAATGAGGTTTTAGGGAAAAATGATTTCCATGCTGAAAGTTACTACCAAGCAAAATATTCTGGTGACGCCAAGATAGAAACGGTAATTAACACGTTGTTGCAAGATGAAAATATTGCTTATGCAGAACCAAGTTATATTCACACGACCTGGTACACACCCAATGATGCTTCTTATGCAACGCAGTACTATTTGCCACAAGTAAAGGCATCGCAAGCTTGGGATGTATCTAAAAACTCTTCCGGAGTGATTATCGGAATTGTGGATACTGGTTCGGAGATTACACATCAGGATTTAGCAGCAAACATCTATTATAATACAGCAGATCCAGTAAATGGCATTGACGATGATGGCGACGGTTATGTAGATAATTATGCCGGCTGGGATTTATGTGGTGCTTCTGCAACGACAATGATTGGTGATAATGATTCGAATGTGAAAAGTAGCGATGCTGATCATGGTGTGCATGTGAGTGGCATTGCAGGGGCTGTAACAGATAATGGAATTGGTGTGGCTAGTTTAGCTTATAATGCAAAACTACTTATTGTAAAAGCGGGTGCCGATGATAGTCCCAGATCAATCTATAAAGGTTATGAGGGGATTAAGTATGCTGCCGACAAGGGTGCGCAAATCATCAACTGCTCTTGGGGTGGTGTAGGTGGAGGTCAGTTTGGACAAGAAATGGTTAATTATGCCATCAGTAAGGGTTGTTTAGTGGTAGCTGCTGCAGGAAATTCAGGTAATGATATTCCGATTTATCCAGCTGCTTTTGATGGAGTGCTTGCCGTAGCTAATTTGAATTCAAATGATACAAAAGGTTCATCCTCAAATTATGGTACATATGTAGATATCTCGGCGCCTGGGCAATCAATTTACAATACTGTTTTTGGAAACACTTATGGGTTTAAATCCGGCACCTCTATGGCTGCTCCGTTGGTGGCTAGTGCTGCCGCTTTGTTAAAAGCGAAGTATCCTAATTATACTGGCTTACAGATAGGTGAGCTTTTAAGGGCAACGGCGGATAATATAGATGCGCAAAATCCCAATCATCTTAATTTATTGGGAAAAGGTCGTTTAAATGCTTATCGGGCACTTACAGAAAATGCGGCTTCAGTTCGTTATCAAAGCGTTACTATTACAGATCAAAGTTTGGGTAATAGAGCGCCTGGCAAAGAGATTACCATGCAATTTGCCTTAAAGAATTTCTTAATTCCGGTAACGGGATTGAATGTAAATATTTCTAGTAATAGTGCTTACATAGAGGTTATAGATCAGAATATAAGCGTAGGAAACTTTAATAGCTTGGAGACAAAAACTGCAATTGGCCCGGTGAGGGTAAAAGTATTGTCCAACGCTCCTGAAAATCATGAAGTAATTTTTACTTTAAGATATACTGGAAATGGGGGGGCTTATACAGATTCTGAAAGTTTTAAAACCGTAGTGGCGTTAGATTATCTAAACATTTCCGTTAACAAAATCAGTACTACGCTTACCTCAAACGGTAGGGTAGGATATAGTAAAGCTAATGCTACTGCGGGTTTAGGTTTTATATATAAAGACGAAAACATGCTTTATGAAGCAGCTTTGCTGATAGCAAAATCTGAAAATCAGGTGATGAACAATGCCAGAACTGATGCGAGTTATAGCGAAGATTTTGGAAGGCAACAAACAGCAGCGATGGTAACGTCTACGCAAGCAGCGTTTGAAGGGAGTAGTGTGTTTACAGATGCCAACAGCGCCAATCCAATAGGACTAAAGGTAGTTTCTAGAGCTCTGGCCTTCAATACTAGTGCTGATGATAAATATGTAATTGTAGAATATGAGATTGTAAATAACAGTAATGCAAATCTGCAAAATATCTATACAGGTTTATTTACCGATTGGGATTTAGATGAATCTTCGGCAAATGCAACAGCCTATGATGCTGGTACTAAAACCGCCTACGTATTTGCAAAGAAAAATATTTCTTACCCTTACGCTGGGATACGCTTGTTAAATCATTCTGCAGCTCCTGCTTATTATCCTTTGTCTTATCAATTGCCTAATTCTTTTTTGTCAGATAATGTATTTACAATCGCTGAAAAGTATAAGACTTTAAGCTCTGGTATACAGGCCGCAGGACTGGGCTTAAATACTACCGATGGTTATGATGTGATGTTCACTTTAGGAAGTGGTCCATATGATATTCCAAAAAATGGTTCTATCAAATTAGCTTATGCTTTTTTAGCGGGAGATAACCAAAATGAATTAATTACCATTGGCAATGCAGCTCAAGCTAAATATGAAACATTAAAGCCCTTGCCCACTACGGTTACGCCTACAGCCTATGCTTTAGGGCAAAATTACCCTAACCAAGCAAAAACGTTTACCTATATTCCGATAGATTTGCCCGAGAAAGCAAATGTTGATCTTACGATTTACGATGTGAGAGGGAGAAAGGTTAGTAAAGTAACAAACGGTATTTTAGATGCTGGTAGCTATCGTTTCTATGTAGATACGAGTAGGTTTCCAAGCGGAGTTTATTCTTACGAATTAAAAACACCAAGCTATAAATATGCTAAAAAGATGATGGTAGCGAGATAACTTCTTGGTTAATCGCTTATCCCGATAGCTATCGGGAGTTTTAACTGGTTAATTGAATGGCAAATCGAATCAGCATATTAGCCCTTAGTCTTTGCTCCTTAATTTATCAGGCATTAAAACACGCTCTGCAGCGAGGCTCGTAGCTGTCTTTTTCTCCTAAAAGCACCCTTGCTTCGCTAGCAACGGTACGGTAAGAGTATACAGCTGGACTACCGCATTGCATACAAACCGCATTTACCTTGGTAACATGTTCGGCAATTGCCATCAGTGCCGGCATTGGACCAAATGGTTTTCCTAAGAAATCCATATCTAAACCAGCAATGATTACTCTAATTCCTTTCCCCGCTAATATATTGCAAACTTCGGGAAGGCCTTCGTCAAAAAATTGAGCTTCATCTATTCCCACTACCTGCGTGTTGGTGCCCAATAGTAAAATAGCTGAAGAGTTGTCGACAGGGGTAGATTGTATAGAATTTAGATCGTGAGATACGACTGCGGTATCATCGTAACGAGTATCAGTCTTAGGTTTAAAAATCTCTACATTTAGCTTTGCGATTTGAGCTCGTTTTAATCTTCTGATTAATTCTTCTGTTTTACCGGAAAACATCGACCCGCAGACTACTTCAATACTGCCACTAAATTCTCCCCTTCTAAAATTTTGCTCGCTAAATAACATCGTAAAGGTATTTTTAGCCAAATATAAAAGATTTTTATAGTATTTTTGATTGTCAGTTATTAACATAAAACACCAAAACTTTCGTTACAAGAGTGAGATGAACTGTACATCAATTGAATAATGTTTTAATATCATTTAAATTGACTGCGTTCTTCTTACCATAAAAAAATAGAATAGATGAAACAAGAAGCTCTTTTCAAGAAATTAGGAAATATCCTCAACGAGTTGAACGACCAGTATCAGTTTTTGTCAAAAAATCCTGAGCAGTTGAGCGAGCTTGAATTAGAACTGTTCTTGGCAAATGCTAGTTTCTTGGCAGATCATGTCCAAATAATTAAAAAGTTGAATTTATCTGTTCAGGCAACATCTCATTCGCTAGCCGCTCAAACGGCCACTGAAGAACAGGTTATATCGAATGAAATAGGAGATGAACTTAGAGATATACAGCAGGTAGAGGCAATTACATTCGCTAATGTACAGGAGGAAATCCCAGAAATATCTGCGCCGATTGTAGAAGTAGAAGAGCCGGTAATAGCAGTAGAAGAAGTAACGCAAGAAGAACCTATAAAAGAGCATGAAAAGGAAATTTTCAGGTTTGATGATGAGCCAGAGCAAACTTTTGAGTTTATTTTAAATACGGAGAATTATTCTGAAGACGATAAGTTTGACTTCGAAGAGAAAACAACGGAGCAACTATTTGATAGGCCATTAAGCAAGGAAGAGGAGCTGATTCTGGAGCAAAAGAAGAAGGTAAAAGAAAATCTTATTCGTAATCCTGAAGATTTGGAGGAAGATGAAATTGGTCCAGAGCCATTCTTGGTTCATCATGAGGATGAGTTGGTAGAAACAGTAAAGCCAATAATTGAACCGATAATCGAAGAAGCCCCAATTCCAGTGGTAGAAATTAAAGAAGTGGTGGTAGAAAAAACTGTAATAGCAGTAGAAACCACGACTTATAAACCTACACTCAACGATATATTAGCGGGTAAAAATAATACAGGTGCAAGGTTAAATGAGACATCAGGTAATACGATAACTGATTTAAAAGCTGCCATTAACCTAAACGACAAGTTGCTTTACATCAAAGATCTGTTTAATGGTTATAATTTAGCCTATGCGGAGGCCATTGATATCGCTAATAAAATGCCAAATTTTGATGCTGCTGATAACTTCTTCCAAAAGAACTATGCCGTTAAGAATAATTGGGCAGATAAGCAGGCTACAGTAGACAAGTTTTATTTGTTATTGAATAGAAGGTTTAAAGATTAGGTTTTAGTTAGACATTAGGGAACTAGGTATTAGTTCTATGCATAGCGTCTAATTACTAATGACTAACCCCTAGCCACTATTCACTAGTTCCTATTATATAAATCCCATTCTGTTAGAATCCAACTTCAGGAAAATAAAGAGCAGTATCGTAAAGCTCCACAATGAGGATCCTCCGTAACTAATAAATGGTAATGGAATACCAATTACGGGCATGATTCCAATCGTCATCCCGATATTAATAAATACGTGGAAGAATAAGATACAGGCAATGCTGTAACCATATACCCTAGAGAAAACAGATCGCTGTCGCTCGGCCATGTTTACAATGCGTAATAGAAGGAAGATATAAAGGCCAATGACTACAAAGCAACCCGCAAATCCCCATTCTTCACCAATAGTTGAAAAAATAAAATCGGTACTTTGTGCAGGTACATAGCCAAATTTAGTCTGAGTTCCTTCTAAATAACCACGTCCTGTAAGCTGTCCTGCACCTATGGCAATTTTAGATTGTATTACATTATATCCAGCCCCTCTGTTATCGCTTGTTAAGCCTAGAATTAGCTCGATACGTGTACGTTGGTGGGGTTTTAATACATTTTCAAATAAGTATTTTGCCACGAATAAATAACAAATGGCAATAAGCGTAATTATGCCTACATTAATTACTTTTTGAAGTCTCTTTCTTGAGTTATAGGCAAATAAACCACCTATAATTAAGATGGAAATGATGAGCAGGGTGGGTGATAGGAACAAATTAAGGATGAATAAAACTACTGCGCCCCAAAATATAATGAGTAGATTTCCCGGTAAGCCTTCTCTATAGAGTGGAAACATAAAAGAAAGGAAGACCAACATAGAACCCGCATCTGGCTGCAGCATAATTAAAGCCATTGGCAGTGTGATAATTGCAGCGCAAATTAAAATAGGTTTAAAGGTATTTAGCTTGATATTGAATGAACTAATGTATCTAGCAAGTAAAAGTGCTGTACCAAACTTTGCAAATTCTGAAGGCTGCAAGCGGAACGAACCAATGGGAATCCATGCTTGGTTACCACCAACATTTCTTCCGACCACTAAAACTACCATCAGTAAAATAATGGTGATACCATAAACTATTGGAGCAAAAACGCTAAAAAATTTGGAGTCTAACAATAGAATAGATAAGCCCAAAATCAATGCAGAAATGATAAAGATTAATTGCTTTCCATATTCGGCGGCAAAGCTAAAAGCTTCTGATTTGTCAGGGTCGTATTGTACGGAAAAAATATTGACAAAGCCTACAGTACATAGCGCCATATAAATCAATATGGTAACCCAATCAACATTAAAGAAAAACCTACTGTTCTGTTGTTGCATTGTTTTTAGGTGCTATGGCTACTTTATTAAATTGGTTACGGGCTACCGTAGCTTTTGTCGGTATTATCTTTTTTGCGGTATCTACCTTGCTAGTATCTGTTTTCAGTTTCTGTTTTGGTAGTTTGTCTTTTAACACCGGAAGCAAGTTAGCCGCTTTGTATTGGTCAATCGTAGCTCCGTTAATTCTTCTGCCTTTCAAGCTGTCTGTTAAGTATTTTTCGGTGATGAAACTGGCAATTGGTGCTGCATAGGCTCCGCCATAGCCACCATTTTCTACAATTACAGCAATTGCTATTTTTGGATTATCACGAGGGGCAAAGCCGATGAATACGGAGTGGTTTTTCCCATGTACATTTTGTACCGTTCCCGTTTTACCACACATTAAGATATTTGGTATTCGAGATTCTGTAGCTGTACCTATAGAGCTGTTTACTGCATCCTGCATCCCATCAATTACTGATTCGAAGTGTCTGGCATCAATTCCTACGGTATGCTTTTCTTTATATTTTGGGTCGATGTATTTTGTATCACCAATTCCTTTGACTAGATGAGGTTTAACGTAGTAACCCCTGTTTGCTATAATGGCCATAATGTTTGCCATTTGTAGAGGAGTTGTACTGATTTCACCTTGGCCAATAGCAACAGAAAGGATCGTTGTATAGCCCCAATATTTACTGTAACGTTTGGTGTAATCTTCTGCCCTAAATAACTTGTAACTGCTTTCTCCCGGAAAATCTACACCTAATGTATCGCCTATTCCAAATTTACGCACTTTTTCCTGCCATTCATCGTAAGCTTTATGCTGGTTTTTTCCACCTTTTTTCAGCATCATTTTAGCGAAAATATTGTAGAAGTAGGTGTTGCAAGAACGAGCAATGCCTCTTCGCAAGGCGATATTGCCGTCTACGTGTTCACATTTGAATTTTCTATTTCCCGCCCAATAGTAACCCGGACAATTAAAGGTAGAAAATTCATCTACTACACCATCTTGTAAGGCAATAAGTGCATCTAACGGTTTAAAAGCGGAACCAGGAGAATAACGACCTTTTAGCGGACGGATGAAGAAAGGACGGTAGGGATTTGAAAATATCTTCATGTAGTTATTTCCAGTTTCACGTCCAACCATCATGTTAGGGTCGTAACCCGGACTGCTGACAAAAGCTAAAATCTCTCCAGTAGCAGGTTCGATGGCAACAATACTTCCAACTTTGCTGGTTAATAATTGCTCTCCTAGTTTTTGTATTTCTACGTCAATGGTAGTGGTAAGCTGTTCTCCTGCAATGGCTAAAGAATCGAATTTTCCATCTGCATAGCTTCCTTGTGCCACATTATGGGCATTATAAAGCATATTCCTTACACCTTTGGTTCCTCTAAGCTCAACTTCATATTGTTTTTCAATCCCCGATTTTCCGATGTAGTCGCCAGGCTTGTAGTAACCTTGATGTTTCTCTATCTCACGTTGGTTGGCCTCCCTAATGTAGCCTAACAACTGTCCACCTATACTATCAGGATAATAACGAATAGTTCTTTTTTGAACTTCAAAACCTTTAAAGTTTGCCATACGCTCCTGTAACGTTGCATAGGTCTGTACAGAAAGTAGCTTTTGAAAAATGGAAGCCTGGTATCTCGATTGAACAACTGCTTTATGAAATTTCTTTCGGAAGTCTTCCATCGTGATCCCGATGATGTTGCACAAAGAAAGTGTATCAAAAGGTTTTACCTCGTTGGGGGTAACCATTAAATCGTAAGTAGGTTGGTTTTGTGCCAATATTTTCCCATTACGATCAGAGATTACGCCTCTGGCAGGATAAATAAATTTTTTGCGGAGCGCATTGTTGTTGGCATCTAGAAAATATTTGTCGCTGGCTACTTGGATATAGAAAAGCCTACCCAACAAGATAAGTGCAATTAGCACAAATAAACCTTGTATGATATATTTTCTATTAAAAAGTTGGTCCATTAAGCCGATTTTCTATTATGGAAGATAAACTCTACCAATAACACAGTAAACAATGTAAATATTACGCTCAATAAAGTTCTTCCTAGTGTATAAGTTAGCGATGTAAATTTAAAAGCTTCTAGAAAGAACAGTACGATGTGATGAGCAAAAATACACAATACCGCATATAAAGAAAACCACCTAAAGCCCATATTTCCTAAAGAAGGCTCAGGTTCATCAATAGCCTCTCTATTTAAACTAACGGAAATGAAAAGTATTCTTACAAAGGCTAATGCGATACAAGCACTGATATGCACACCCAATGTATCGTAAAATGAATCTAGTGTTAAACCAGTTATAAAAGCGATAAGATATAGTAAGAAGTTTGGAATATGAAAAGGTAGCACCAAGATAAAAAGCACGTAAATAAATGGCGTAGAAAGATTATAAAAGGCCATATTGCGTAACAGAAATATCTGTACAAACAACAGTACCATCCATCTAAAAATATTTACTAGTATAACTCTACTGTTCATTTTTTACCTCTGGCTGTAAAGATTTTACTTCTTCTGCAAATTTATCTTTAACGACATAAACAAATTGTAACGTACTAAAATTGTTAAATAAAGCGATTTCCAAAGTCATAAAGCTATCGCCTGTGCTTACACGGGTATTGGTCACTTTTCCTACTTCAATGCCTTTAGGGAAGCCGCCAAAACCCGAAGTTACGATGGTATCGCCAACTTTAACTTTATAGTGGTTAGGAATTTCTTTAACGTAAGCTTTACGATAGTCGAAATTATCATCGCCCCAAACTAAACTACCAAAAGCATTATCCTTTTTGAGTACTACGCTAATTGCTGTTTCTTGGTTTAGTAACGGACGTATTGTTGCAAAGTTTTCTGATACATTCTGCACAAATCCAACAATTCCTTTAATAGGGGAAATTACTGCCATATCTTTCGTAATGCCGTCTTTAGCGCCTTTGTTTATGGTGATGATATTGTTGGTAAGCGTAACCGAATTCTTGAAAACTTTAGCTGCAATTAAAGTGTATTGCTGTAGGTTAATGGTATCTTTTACTTTCGTGATTTGCGTACTGTCTATGCTTGCGATGGCAAGTAATTGCGTTTTCAGAGCTGCATTTTCGGCTGCTAAACTATCATTTACTTGCACCAAGTTCAAATAACGCTTAACAACGTTTAGTCGTTTATAAGCAGTACCTACAACTTCATTAGTAGAACTAAAGGTTACACTACGTTGGTATACGTTATTTCTAATCGTTAAAATAATTCCAACGGTAAAAAAGATAATAAAAAAGAAAAATGCGTTGTATCTGCTAAGAAAAATCCAAAGGTTACGCATTTAGGTATTAAGTTATAAGTAGTACGTTGTAAGTTACAAGACTTAAAACTTATAACTTACAACGTATAACTCGATTTATTGCATTAAGAATTTATAATTTCCAATGTTTTTCAAGGCGATACCAGTACCGCGTACTACCGCACGTAAAGGATCTTCGGCAACGTGAACAGGTAATTTAGTTTTTGCAGCTACACGTTTGTCTAAGCCTCTTAACAAAGCACCGCCACCGGTTAAATAAATACCAGTTTGATAAATATCTGCAGAAAGCTCTGGTGGAGTAATTTCCAACGCTTTCAAAATTGCCTCTTCAATTTTAGAGATCGATTTATCTAAACAGTGTGCAATTTCAGTATAAGAAACGGTGATTTGCTTAGGTACACCTGTCATCAAATCTCTTCCCTGAACTGCAAAATCAGCAGGAGGATCGCTCAATTCTGGCAATGCTGCACCAACTTCAATTTTGATTTTCTCTGCGGTTCGGTCGCCAATCATAATGTTGTGCTGACGACGAATGTAGTTCACGATATCCGAATCAAAGTTATCTCCAGCTACACGAATAGATTGATCACAAACGATTCCAGACAAGGCAATAACCGCAATCTCGGTGGTACCACCACCAATATCGATGATCATGTTACCCATCGGCTCTTCCACATCGATACCAATACCTACAGCAGCAGCCATTGGCTCGTGAATTAAGTAAACTTCTTTTGCACCAGCAATTTCAGCACTATCTCTAACCGCACGTTTTTCTACTTCAGTAATACCAGATGGAATACAGATCACCATTCTCAACGAAGGGAACATCCAACCTTTACCACCATTAAGCATTCTAATCATCCCTTTAATCATGGCTTCAGCAGCGTTAAAATCTGCAATTACACCATCTTTTAAAGGTCTAACAGTTCTAATGTTATCGTGGGTTTTGCCCTCCATTTGCATCGCTTGTTTGCCAATGGCTATAATTTTATTAGTTTGTCTGTCGAAAGCCACAATAGAAGGCTCATCAACAACTACTTTGTCGTTATGTATGATAAGGGTATTCGCAGTGCCAAGATCAATGGCAACTTCTTGCGTAAACCAGTTAAATAATCCCATGTAAAAGGTATGTTATTGTATGTATTAACAAATATGTCTAATATCCTAAATGTAAAATTAGACAAAATATTATATTAAGCTTCTTTTTTCTGTTTGAAAATCAAAACCAATATGCTTTTTAAAGCTAGTCCCGCTTTTCGCTTTAATCTTTTCGACAACTTCTGTCATCCTGAGCTTGTCGATGGATTTGTTTCATAGCTTGCAAGGCTTCGATAAACTCAGCCTGACACCTAAATTCAACTTCAGCCAAAAAGTATTTCCGCTTCAATCGGGTTTAATTAAGTCAGGTCTTCGCTAAAAATTCAGAACTACAAATCGCTTTAAGATTGCTTCGTTTCTCGCAATGACGATAGTTAAGCCCCCCCTCTGTCTGTTAGCATTTATTGACGATTTTTACGTTTCTATTTTGGTGTCAATGAGCTCTGTTTCACTTCGGTTCTCCCCAAAAGGGAGAGAAAAGTTCTTAGGGATGCTTGTGCTTTTGGGGCACTTATCCCTAACTCCTGATCCCTAGCCCCTAAACTAGTGCTTAAAGTGTCTTACACCAGTAGTTACCATTGCGATACCTTTTTCGTTAGATTTTGCTACCGAATCAGCGTCTTTAATAGAACCTCCTGGTTGAAGAACAGCAGTAATGCCAGCATCAGCAGCAATCTCCACACAATCAGGGAAGGGGAAGAAAGCATCAGAAGCCATGGCAGCACCTTTTACACTGAAACCGAAAGAAGCTGCTTTTTCAATTGCCTGCCTTAAAGCATCAACTCTAGAAGTTTGACCAACGCCACTAGCAATTAAAACATCATCCTTAACCAAAACGATAGTGTTAGATTTAGTATGCTTTACAATCTTATTGGCGAAATGTAGGTCTTTTAACTCCTGTGCAGTTGGTGCTTTCTCAGTTACGGTGGTCATTTGTTCTGGACCTTCAATAATTAGATCCTTGTCTTGTTCAATTACACCATTCAATAATGTTTTGAATTGTTTTTTATTCAATTCAACATAATTGCGTTTTAAGATTACACGGTTTTTCTTCGTTTTGAACAAGTCGATAGCCGCTTGCTCGTAACTAGGAGCAATGAGCACCTCAAAAAACAAATTGTTGATTTCTTGTGCTGTAGCCAGATCAATTTCTCTGTTAGCGATCAATACGCCGCCAAATGCAGAAACTGGATCACAAGCTAAAGCGTCGATCCAAGCCTGTTTAACTGTGCTTCTAGAAGCTACGCCACAAGCATTAGTATGTTTCAGGATAGCGAAAGTAGGCTCCTCAAATTCGTCAATTAAACTTACGGCAGCATCTACGTCAACCAAGTTGTTATAGCTAAGCTCTTTTCCGTTCAATTTAGTGAACATTTCATCTAAATTACCGTAGAAAGTTCCTTTTTGATGAGGGTTTTCTCCGTAGCGCAAAGTCTGAGCGCTAGCAATACTTTCTTTAAATACATTTAGAGGCTCTTCGTTGTTGAAATAGTTGAAGATAGCCGTATCATAGTGAGAAGAAGTATGGAAAGCTTTTTTAGCGAAAGCTTTACGTTGCGCTAAGGTAGTAGCACCATCTTGCTCTTGTAATTGAGTTAATAAGGTAGAATAATCATCTTTCGATGCAATAATTACCACATCGTTGAAATTTTTAGCAGCAGCTCTAATTAAAGAGATACCGCCAATGTCGATCTTCTCGATAATTTCTTCATCAGTACCGCCATTTTTTACGGTCTCCTCAAAAGGGTATAGATCTACAATTACCAAGTCAATTTCTGGGATTTCGTATTGAGCAATTTGTTCTTGGTCGCCAGCAAGATTTCTGCGATTCAAAATTCCACCAAAAACTTTAGGATGCAAAGTCTTTACACGCCCACCTAAAATAGAAGGGTAACTGGTTAAATCTTCAACTGCGGTAACAGGAACGTTTAAGTCTTTAATAAACTGTTCGGTTCCACCGGTAGAAAATAAAGTTACACCTTGCTTACCAAGGTACTCAATTAATGGTGCTAAACCATCTTTATAATAAACTGAAATTAAGGCGTTTTTGATCTTTACTGATTGGCTCATTTTGAGGGGTTTGCTTTGAGCCGCAAAGGTAAGAAAATGAGACGATTTTTGGAGGAGGTTTTTAAAATTAAAATTAGGGTTTTCGTGGGCCAGTCTTTTTGTTTTTTTGAAAGTTAGAAAGTAAGAAGTCTATTAAGCCCGAAAAGTTGAGTCTAGTGAGCTTTGAACTGCCAACTGAACTAATTCCTGACTACTTCTTTATCTTCTTAATCAACGTTTCTACAACCCTTGGATAATGCAAATGCTCTAATTGTTGGCCTTTGAACTTAATCATCTCTAGGTTGTCGTCTTTTTCGATACGATATTTGGCTTGATAGATAAACTCACCTTCATCATAATGTTCGTTAACATAGTGGATGGTAATACCGCCCTCTGTATCCCCAGCTTCTATTACGGCTTTGTGTACTCGGTCGCCATACATCCCTTTGCCACCATGTTTAGGTAATAGTGCAGGGTGTATGTTGATCATCCTGCCAGGATATTCTTTTAACAGATTTTGAGGAATAAGCCATAGAAAGCCCGCCAGTACAATTAAATCTACATCTAGGTTTTTCAGTAGGTCTAGCACTTCATCGGTTTGGTAAAACTCATGCCTGTCAAAAACGTGAGAAGGAATTTCAAAACTGTCGGCTCTTTGTAATACGTATGATTCTGGGTTGTTGGTTAATACCAAGGCAACTTCAGCCTCTGTACTACGCTTAAAATGCTCCATTATCTTTTGAGCATTTGATCCTGATCCTGAGGCAAAAATGGCGATACGTTTCTTCACTGATTTCTGTGTTTTTTCCAAAAATAATATTTTAAGCCTTTTCGCACTAATTTTGTGCTAAAAAACCTAAATTTATCAAAAAACAGCTAGTGGTTGTAAATGTTTTACTTTCAAAAGCTTCGTGCTTAAAATGTTAGATGGAAATTTTTTTTTAAAGCATTTTGCAAATTAAAAATAATATATCTACATTTGCAGTCCGAAAATAAATACAAGAAGAAATAAAAGGCTAAACAATGGCAAATCATAAATCAGCATTAAAAAGAATTAGAGCAAACGCTGCAAAACGTCTACGTAACAGATATCAAGCTAAAACTACACGTACTTTTATTAAGAGATTACGTGCTGCTGAAGATAAAAAAACAGGATTAGAATTACTACCTAAAGTAATCTCTATGTTAGATCGTTTAGCTAAAAAGAACGTTATCCACAAAAACAAAGCTTCTAACAACAAAGCTAAATTAACGAAGTTCGTTAACACTTTGAAATAGTCGCTTTTTTAAACGATATTTAGAACGGTATCATCGTAAGATGATACCGTTTTTTTATGCCTAAATTTCTACATCTATGTCTAACTATGAAAACAAACTCGGCATTAAAGCTTGGGCGGAGGCCGATCGCCCCAGAGAAAAATTGTTGCAACAAGGTAGGCGACAGCTTACTGATGCTGAACTTATCGCTATTTTGATTGGCTCCGGAAGTAAAAATGAAACAGCCGTAGATCTCAGTAAGCGCATCCTTGGTTCTTGCCAAAATGATTTGCATAAGTTGGCTCAGCTAGGGGTGAAAGAATTATCAAGGTTTAAAGGTATAGGTGAAGCCAAGGCAATTGCGATTGTTGCAGCCTTAGAATTGGGACGGAGAAGAAAGGATGCAGGATATGAAGAAACACAAAAAGTAAATTCTTCCATAGACGTACATCGGGTAATTAAAGCTGATTTGGAAGATCTACCTCATGAAGAATTCTGGCTGTTGCTATTAAATCGGGCTAATAGCGTAATTGGAAAACATTTTGTAAGTAAAGGAGGGCAAGCGGGAACTGTAGTTGATCCGAAGTTGGTCTTCAAGATTGCTTTAGAGCAAGGTGCTGCTTCTATTGTATTGGTGCATAATCATCCCTCTGGTAGTCTAAGACCTAGTGATGCGGATATAAGTATCACTAAAAAAATGATGGAATTGGGGAAAATGATGGAGATTGCAGTACATGACCACCTTATCGTTTACAATCATACTTTCCTAAGTCTTGCAGATGAGGGCTATGTATAGGTTCTAAGCTAGAAGCCGAAGCTGAAAATTTGCCTGCAGCTGATTTACTTGCTACGTATGTTTCTTTATTATTGTCAATTTCTTCATGTTTTTCCCACTCTTCACCTTAGCTTAATTTGTATTTTTTACATTTGGAAACAAAATTAATATAGAGATGAAACAAAGTATAATTATGCTCCTGTTAATTGTCGCAGGTTTTCAAGTACAAGCCCAGAAAAATCAGGCCATTAATATCATTACTTACAACTTAAGGTATAGTACAGAGAAAGACGGTATTCATGCCTGGTCAAAAAGAAAAGATAATGTAAAGGCCTTGGTGAAATTTCATGATACAGATATTTTGTGTGCTCAAGAAGTTCTAGCTGAGCAGTATGATGCTGTTTTAGAAAACTCTGATTTTGAAGCGGTAGGAGCTGGTAGAGACGATGGTAAGCGTAAAGGTGAGTTCTCGCCAATCTTCTATAATAAAAATAGATTTGATAAGAAAGATGGTGGGGTGTTTTGGTTGTCGCAAACCCCAGATGTGCCAAGTAAAGGTTGGGATGCCATGTTCAAACGTGTATGTACTTGGGTAAGGTTGTATGATAAGCTGAATAAAAAGGAGTTTTTGGTTTTCAATACACATTATGATCATGTGGGTGTGCAAGCAAGAATAGAGTCTGCAAAATTGATTAAACAAAAAATACAGGAAATTGCACCGAAGCTTCCGGTTATTTACACTGGCGATTTAAATGTAACTCCAGAAACTGATGCCATTGCAACTATTAAATCTTTTCTAAGCGATAGTAAAGAAGTTTCAGTTGAACCACCTTATGGTCCAGAAGGAACTTTCAATGGGTTTGATTTTAATAGCCCGTTAAAAGATAGAATTGATTATATCTTCGTGAATAAAGGATTCAAAGTACAGAAATATGGGGTGTTGACAGATAGTAAAGACCAGAAATATTTTTCAGACCATATGCCTGTATTAGCTAAATTGTTGTTTTAAGCTAGTAGTTTCTAGATAGCATAAGCAAAGTAGACTTACGAAGTTTCTAAAACGGCGAAGCCCTCAACTTTAAGTTTGATGTAAAAAACTCAAAAATAAAAGTTAAACTTCGTAAGTCTTATTCCAAAATCTTCTCCTTTACCCTTATAAATAATATCTTTGCGCTTTATTGTGCTTGAGGTCTGATTTGGGCATTAGTCTCCTATCTCATATCTCCTATCTCAAATCTAAGTAAATGAAAATATCATACAGCTGGCTTAAACAAATATTAAAAACGGATAAAACTCTTCAAGAGCTTTCTTTAATCTTAACTAATATAGGATTAGAGGTAGAAAGTTTGGAGAAAGTGCAAACCATTCCTGGTGGATTGGACGGTTTGGTGATTGGATATGTAGAAGAGCGAGTGCAGCATCCCAATGCAGATAGATTAAGTGTGACCAAGGTAAATGTTGGTGGACCAGAATTACTGCAAATTGTTTGTGGTGCGCCAAATGTTGCTGCCGGACAAAAAGTAGTGGTTGCCGTTGTCGGAACTACAGTTCATCCGAACGAAGGCGAACCTTTTAAAATCAACAAATCGAAAATTAGAGGTGAAGTTTCTGAAGGAATGATTTGTGCCGAAGATGAAATTGGTTTAGGTGGTTCGCATGCAGGGATCATGGTATTGCCAGAAGATACCCAAATCGGTATCGAAGCTAAAACATATTTCAATGTAGAGGACGATTACCTGTTCGAAATTGGTTTAACACCAAATAGAGCCGATGCAGCTTCGCACTTAGGTGTGGCTAGAGATTTAGCAGCTTACTTACGTACGAGCTACGAGTTGCCTGATGTAAGTGCTTTCAAAACTGATCCTGATCGCCATCAGGACGAAAACTTAAACATTGCGGTAGAAGTGGAAGCTATAGATGCTTGTCCGCGTTATAGCAGCGTAAGCATTAGCGGTGTTACGGTAAAAGCCTCACCAGATTGGTTGGCAGCTAAATTGAAAGTAATTGGCGTTCGTCCAATTAATAATATAGTAGATGTTACCAATTACGTATTGCACGAGTTGGGGCAGCCTTTGCATGCTTTTGATGCAGATCAAATTGCAGGCAAAAAAATCATCGTTAAAAAATGCGCTGAAGGTACACCTTTTGTAACCTTAGATGAAGTTGAACGTAAGCTTTCTGCAGAAGACCTAATGATATGTGATGCCGAAAAGCCTTTGTGTATTGCAGGTGTATTTGGAGGGATTGGTTCGGGGGTTACCGAACAGACTACCAATATCTTTTTGGAAAGCGCTTATTTCAATGCGGTTTCTGTGCGTAAGACTTCTAAGAGGCATGGTCTAAAAACTGATGCTTCTTTCAGGTTTGAGCGTGGTACAGATCCAGAAATTACCATTTTGGCCTTGCAAAGAGCAGCTTTGTTGATTAAAGAAGTTGCAGGTGGCGAAATTTCATCGTCAGTTTCTGATGTTTATCCGGTAAAAGCTAATCCGTTTGAGGTGCCAGTTAAATATCAAAACATTGTTGATTTAATTGGTAAGGAAATTCCAGCTACAGAGATTAAAGAAATTATCACTGCGTTAGGTATCAGCATTGCTGAAGAAACAGCTGAAGGCTTAGATTTGTTAGTTCCTGCTTACAAAGTAGACGTTACCCGTGAATGCGATATTACCGAAGAGGTTTTACGTATTTACGGTTACGATAACATCGAGATTCCGTCGAAAGTAAATGCTTCGTTAGCTTTTACCGTTAAACCGAATAGGGAAAACATCCAAAACTTGGTGGCTGATATGCTTACTGCAAATGGTTTTGTCGAAATCTGGTGTAACTCTCTAACTCGCTTAGCTAACTCTAAAAATGAGGAAGAAGCAGTTCAAATTTTGAACCCATTGAGTTCTGATTTGAATGCGATGCGTCAAAGTTTGTTACAACCAGCTTTAGAAAGTGTAGCTTATAATGTGAACCGTAAAAACGCCGATATCAAATTTTATGAGTTCGGTAAAACCTATCATTTAATTGAAGGCAAGTATGTGGAGCGTCCTCGTTTGTTAATTGCATTGAGTGGTGCAAAACAAAGCGAGCAATGGAACCATCAATCTACACCTTCAACTTTTTATAATTTAAAAGGAGCCGTAGATACTGTAGTAGCACGTTTAGGTTTAGCAAGTTTCCAAACGGCAGAGGTAAACGACGAGAATTTCGCCTACGGATTGAAGTACTTTAGAGGTGATAAAACGTTGGTTACTTTTGGAGCGGTAACCAATGCCGACAAGAAAGCTGCTGGTTTGAAACAAGATATTTTCTATGCTGATTTCGACTGGGCTTTTGTGTTGGATGCCTTAAAGAAAAATAAAATCATTAATAAAGAAGTGCCTAAATATCCGGCAGTAAGAAGAGATTTGTCTTTATTGGTAGATCAAGCAGTAACTTTTGATGAATTGAAAACTATTGCTTTCAAATCTGAAAAGAAACTGGTGAAAAACGTGCAAGTATTCGATGTTTATCAAGGAGATAAATTGCCAGAAGGCAAGAAATCTTATGCATTGAACTTTACCCTGCAAGACGAAGAGCAAACTCTGACTGATAAGCAGATAGATAGCATTATGCAAAAGATTATTACTAACTTAGCACAAACTGCTAAAGCAGAAATAAGATAAAAACAAGTTTAAAGTAGAAAGTTTAGAGTTGAAAGTTTAGGTCGATGTGTCGAAAACATTCTCTCATTTAAAATTTACTCATTCAAAATTTAAATTAAAAAATGGCTGCTGTAGCTGATCAACTTAATAGTGTAATGCAAAAAACTGCTCGATTAATAGAGTTGTGCAGTGCTTTACAAGAAGAAAATCATTTGTTGAAAGCCGAAAACCAGCGCCAAAAACAGGCTTTAGAAGGGGCTAAAAGTGCTCATTTAGAGTTAGATGAAAAGATAAGAGTGCTCAAATTGGCAAAGAGTATTGAAGGTACAAGTGAAAAGACACTTGATATAAAGCAAAAAATTAACGAATTTGTGCGTGAAATTGATAAGTGTGTGGCTTTGCTTAAGAAATAAGCAGGCAGATTAATTGAAACAAAGCTAAAAAATGGGAGAAATCTCGATTAAAATAACTATCGCCGACCGTATTTACCCACTAAAGGTAAGCACGGAAGAAGAGGAAATTGTGAGACGAGCGGCAAAGATTATCAACGAGCGTATAAAAGACTATCAGGAAAATTATGCGGTTAGAGATAAGCAAGATTTGTTGTCGATGGCAGTTTTACACTATGCAACAGCTGTTTTAAAAGCAGAGCATAAGGTACAGCACCAAGATACAACCGTAGCTGATAAAGTTGAGGAATTAGATAGTTTATTAAGCGGATTTTTCTCTAAATAAAATGTTCTTTATAGCCTTTTCGACTTTCGAAAGGGTTTTCTATAGCTAAAATTTGACCGTGGCTAAATTTTTATGTTTCTCTTAATTGGTGTAAAAGCACGCATGGGGCATAAGAATTTAGTGACGGCTTTTTTATTTAATAAAACCTAGGTGATGTATAGCATCATCAACATATAACAAACAACAGGGTACATGGACCATCGGCTACGATAGCTCCATTACCATTAAAAACAAAAACTAAACAATGGAAATATTAGGAATAGTAGGGTGCGTGCTGGCCAGCTTAGTTGTTGGTATAGCAATTGGCAGATACCTGCTGCGCAACCTGTTAAAGCAACAGGAAGTAGCAGCGCAGACAAAAGCGAAAAAGATCTTGAAAGATGCAGAGAACAATGCGGAAATCTTAAAGAAAAATAGACTGCTTGAGGCAAAAGAGAAATTTTTGCAAATGAAAGCAGAGCACGAACAGCAGGTTAATTCAAGAAATAATGAAGTTGCTCAACGAGAAAACAGTATCAAGCAAAAGGAGCAATCGCTAAACTCTAAGTTAGAGAATGCCAATAGAAAAGAGCAAGATCTAGACAAACAGAAAGATAATCTAGAGAAACAAACTGCTTTGGCTGTTAAAAAGCAAGAAGAAGTAGATGTGCTTAAAAACCAGCACGTACAACAATTAGAAACTATTGCTGGTTTAAGTGCAGAAGAAGCTAAAAACCAACTGGTAGAAAACATGAAAGCAGAAGCTCGTTCGCAAGCTTTAATGCAAGTAAAAGATATCGTTGACGAAGCTAAACTAACCGCAAGCAAAGAAGCGAAGAAAGTAGTGATCCAAACTATTCAGCGTACGGCAGCAGAAGCGGCAATAGAGAACTCGGTTTCTATTTTCCATATTGATAACGATGAAATTAAAGGTCGTGTAATTGGTAGAGAAGGCCGTAACATTCGTGCTTTAGAAGCGGCTACAGGTATCGAGATTATTGTAGATGATACTCCAGAGGCAATTATTCTTTCAGGTTTCGATCCAGTAAGAAGAGAAATTGCCCGTTTGGCTTTACACCGTTTGGTAACCGACGGTCGTATTCATCCAGCTCGTATTGAAGAGATTGTAGCTAAAACCAAGAAACAGATCGAAGACGAGATCATTGAGATCGGTGAGCGTACCGTAATCGATTTAGGTATTCACGGTCTACATCCAGAGTTAATTAGAATGGTTGGTCGTATGCGTTACCGTTCTTCTTACGGACAAAATTTACTGCACCACTCTCGTGAGGTAGCTAATTTCTGTGCTACCATGGCGGCAGAGCTAGGCTTAAATGCGAAATTGGCTAAACGTGCTGGTCTATTACACGATATAGGCAAAGTGCCAGATGATAACCCAGAATTGCCACATGCTATCTTGGGTATGCAATTGGCAGAGAAATATAAAGAGCATCCAGAGGTTTGTAACGCCATTGGTGCCCACCACGACGAAATTGAAATGACGTCGATGATTTCTCCAATTATCCAAGCTTGTGACTCTATTTCTGGTGCTCGTCCGGGTGCTCGTAGAGAGGTAGTGGAAAGTTACATCAAGCGATTGAAAGAATTGGAAGAATTGGCCATGTCATATCCTGGTGTGGAGAAAACTTTTGCCATCCAAGCAGGTAGAGAATTACGTGTGGTGGTAGAAAGTGAAAGAGTAACCGATCAACAAGCAGAATTGCTGGCCGCAGATATCTCTAACCGTATCCAAACCGAAATGACTTATCCAGGTCAAATCAAGGTAACGGTAATTAGAGAAACCCGTTCGGTAGCATTTGCGAAATAGTGCGCCCTGTCATTCTGAGCATAGCGAAGACCGCGAAGCAGCTACGAAGTAAATCTAAAAAGTTACTAAGCAAAACTAACAGATTCCTCCTAACGTCGGAATGACAGCAATTTTAAGATTGCTTACTGCCTCGTAATGACGACTTATAAAAGATACCGTAAATAAAAAGCGATAGATTTCTATCGCTTTTCTTATTTTTACAACACCAAAACTAGCCAAGTATGAGCAAGACTGTAAAAGCCCCAGAAAGAAAGCCTGTAGATATCTTATTTGATAAGTACGCAGAAAGTCACCAAGATGGCACCAACAAACTTATTCATTGGATTTGTGTTCCCTTGATCGTGTTTAGTCTCTTAGGTTTAGTTTGGTTAATTCCTTTTCCTCAATTGGCATTCTTGGGTCAGTACCAAACCTTTTTTAATTGGGCATCGTTTCTACTTGCTTTTGCTTTATACTATTACTTTACGCTTTCGCCTACCTTGTTCTTTTTAATGATTTGGGTAATTGCGGGTATGAGCTACGGCATTGTGCAGTTAGAAATGTGGGAGAAATACCAGGATGGCCCTTCTGCCTGGATCATATTTCTAGCTATTTTTGTATTGGCTTGGATTGGTCAATTCATTGGTCATAAGATCGAAGGAAAAAAGCCGTCATTTTTAGAAGATGTTAAGTTTTTGTTAATAGGCCCAATTTGGTTATTACACTTTATATGCAAAAAAATCGGCTTAAAATATTAATACAAAAGACATACCGGCACCCTTTAACAATTTGTTAACCTGTGGGTAAACAAATGGTAATTTCAAGCTAACATGAAGCTAACATTGTGATAATAGTTTTGCCCTAATTAAAAATAAGGCAAATTGAAATCACAATTAACTCTAAAAAAAGCACTACTAACCATCCTATTCGCGTTAGGCAGTGTACTTGTTTTCGCACAGGGAACAGGAAAAATTGCAGGAACTGTAACGGATAAGAAAACTGGTGAAACGCTAATTGGTGTTTCCGTTAAAATTGCAGGGACTACGAAAGCTGTAGGTACTGATATCGAAGGTAGATATAGCATAGGTGGTTTAGCGACGGGTAAGTATACCTTGGAAATATCTTACATTAGTTATGCAAAAAAGAACATTACAGATATTGAGGTAAAGAATGGATTGGTTACTTCTGTTAATGTTGTTCTAGAAGAAGCTGGTTCGCAAACATTAAATCAGGTTACAATTACAGCCTCTGTTAAGCAAGAGTCTGTAAATACCTTGTATGCTAGACAGAAAAATAGTGCATCTATTTCTGATGGTATTTCTGCCGACGTCATAAGAAAATCTCCTGATAGAAATACTGGTGAGATTTTGAAGAGAGTTAGTGGTACAAGTGTTCAAAATAACAAATTTATAGTTGTAAGGGGCTTAAGCGATAGGTATAATAATGCGATGTTAAATAACGCTCCTCTACCAAGTACAGAAGCTGATAGAAAGACATTTTCATTTGATGTTATACCTTCTGCAATGGTAGATAATATCGTGATCAGTAAAACTGCAACTCCTGATTTACCAGGTGATTTTGCTGGAGGTGCAATTCAAATCAGAACAAAAGATTTTCCTGAGACCAAAACTGTAGAAGTAAATTATGGCGTAGGTTACAATAGTATATCAACCTTTAAAGATTTCCTTGGTAATAAGAGGTCTGGTTTAGATTTTTTAGGTTTTGGTGCAGATAGGTATCAATTGCCTCAAGGAGTTTCATCAACTGCAAGTCGTTACCAAGATCAAAATATTGACCAGAAAGTTGAGGCTACTAAAAAATTCACCAATACTTGGGGTACTAAAAAATTAGGAACTGCACTTCCTATTCAAAATTTGCAGTTTGTTTATGGAGATTCTTATAATCAAAAAAATGGAAGTAAGCTAGGGTTAATATTAGCGGCTACCTATAGAAACTCTGCAACGATTTCAGAACAGGAGAGAAATAACTTTAATGACATACAGATTGGCGATAAAAGAGGGATCGACTTTTTCGGATATGATGACACATTTTATAATTTCAATACCTCTTTGGGGGTAATGGCTAACTTGGCCTATATTAAAAATGGTAATAAATTTGCGCTAAAAAATAACTTCAATCAGAATTTTGAAGATAATTCTCTAGTAAGAACAGGTTTTAGCGACGAGAGAGACTATGATAAACGAGTTTCTCAGCAGGAGATTATACAGAAAACTTTATTAAGTTCTGTATTGGAAGGCGAGCACTTATTAAGTAAAGCTCGACAAAGCAAAATTAATTGGAATTTATCTTATAGTTTGTTTTCTGATAATCAACCTGATCAAAGAAGAATTGCCTATAGTAGAGCTTACGGTAGCAATGATGTATTTTTAGCAGATATCCCTGCGATAGCTACGATAACTACTGGCGGTAGGTTCTTTAGCGATTTGAACGAGAATATTTATGGGGCGACTGTTAATTACACTCATCCAATAAAATGGCTAAATAATTCTCAAATATTAAAATTTGGTGCTTTAAAACAGTATAAAAATAGAAAAGTAGATTCTAGGTCATTAGGCTATAGGAATAACTTTGTTGATGTTAATCAGAGTGCCGCAGTTAGAGTTCTTCCTATAGAGGAGGTACTATCTAATAAATATATAGGAAGAGATATGTTCTACTTAGAAGATGTAACAAATCCTTTCAGTAAATATACAGGTACTGGAGATTTGAATGCTGCATATGCTATGATGAATGCAGTTTTTAGTTCAAATTTTAAAGCAACTTTTGGATTAAGAGTAGAAAACTATATTGAAACATTAACTAACGATAACAGAAGTGAAGCTGGTCAGGGAGTAAAAAACAATTACACTGACTTTTTGCCTTCAATTAACTTAACTTATGAGTTAAATAAAAAAACAAATTTACGTTTTAGCTTTTCTAATACACTTGCTAGAGCACAGTTTAGAGAATTAGCCCCTTTTAGTTTTTACGACTTTGTTACAGGAGTAACCAAAATTGGTAATCCTGATTTAAAAAGAACAACCATTAATAATTTTGATATTAGATACGAATTATATCCATCTGCCGGACAACTAATATCGGTTTCAGCCTTTTATAAGCGATTGAATAATGCCATAGAGAACTATTACATTTCTGGTTCAACTGCAGCAAGTCAAACTATTTCATTTTTAAATGCACCTATTGCAAATGTTTATGGTGCAGAAATTGAAATCAGAAAAGATCTAAGCATATTTAATACAGAAAGCTCATTTTTAAAAAACCTAGTTTTTAGTGCAAACGCTTCAATTATTAAATCAGAAATTGATTTCTCTGGCGCATCCTCTGATGTACTTCCTCTTGTAAATAATGAACGCCCTCTACAAGGTCAATCTCCATACATTATTAATACTGGTTTAACTTATAACGCTCCAGAAAGTGGTTGGGCAACAACGATATTGTTCAACAGAATTGGTAGAAGGATTGCAATTGTTGGCTTAGGACAAGTGGTTGGAGATAGCTTCCATGAGAGTTACCCTGATATTTACGAAAACCCTAGAAATCTTCTTGATTTTCAATTATCTAAAAGAGTAATTAAGAGTAAAGGAGAAATTAAATTGAACGTTGGTAATATTTTAAATAGCGATGGAATAATGTACCAAGATTTAAATAAAGACAAAAAATATAATGATGCTGCAACAGATCAGCTAATAAATAAAATTAAATACGGAACAAACGTAACACTATCTTTTGGTTATAAGTTTTAGAATAGAATTAATTATTCCCTAATATTAGCTTAATAATGGCAAAGTAATTTTGTCTCAAACAATTTGAATTATGAAAATTAAAAAATTATCAATTTATGCAACGGCTCTGATGTTTACAGCATTGTCAATGCAGTCTTGTAAGGATGATAACAATGATCCAGAACCTGTTAACCCTGTAAAGACAGAAGTTGAATTGCCTGCTACGATAACTAGTAACACAACTTTAGATAATACAAAAATTTACGTGCTTAAGAAAGACGTATATACTAGAGTGTTTTCTGGTGCTACATTGACTATTCCTGCAGGAACTGTAATTAAAGGTAACGTTAACTCTGCTTTGATTATTGAAATGGGTGGTAAAATTGATGCGCAAGGAACGGCTACTAATCCAATTGTTTTTACTTCTATCAAGCCAGTAGGTGACAGAAAAACGGGAGATTGGGGAGGAGTAGTATTAGCAGGTAAAGCACCAGTTAATACTGCAGACGGAACAGCGCAATATGAGGGCGGTGCATTAGGTGCAGACGTAGCTAAATACGGAGGTACTATCTCAGATGATAATTCTGGGGTTATGAAGTTTGTTCGTATAGAATATGCAGGATATCCAATCTCTAAAGATAAAGAATTGAATGGTTTAACTGTTTGTGGAGTAGGTAGTAAAACAGTTTTAGAGAACATCATGGTTTCTTTTGGTGGTGACGATTCATTTGAGTTTTTTGGGGGAACTGTAAGCGCTAAAAACCTAATAGCTTATAAAGGTGTTGATGATGATTTCGATTTCGATCAAGGCTACAACGGTAAAATTCAATTTGCAGTATCTATCAAAGATCCGGCTATTGCAGATCAAGCTGGTACATCTAGAGGCATTGAAAATGAGAATAAAGGCGTAGTTACAACAACTGCTAACTATGGTTATACAAGACCAATTCTTTCTAATTTCACTTTTATAGGTGGTACTGCTGCTGGAGATGCTAAGCATGGAGCTAATATCTTCATCGGGAATGCTAGAATGGTTTTAGCTAATTCTATCATTGCAAATCCTAAAACGGTAAACTTAGAACTAGGAGATGCATATGCAGCGGTAGAGTATAAAGATGGCAGAACATTGATCCAAGACAATCTTTTTGTATCTGGAACGGTAGTTTCTAAAGTTTATGAGGCATTAGGCTTTGCAGATCTTAATACTTTACTTGATTTTGTGAAAGTTAAAAACTCTGTAGGAGCTACGTTAACATTCAATATCGCTACACCTAACTTGAAATTAACTGAAGCTACTTCAAAAACTCCAAAATTCGAAGGTGATTTATCTACTTTAGAAAAAGCAACTTTTATTGGAGCCATGGGAGCAACAGATTGGACTATAGGTTGGACTAATTGGGATCCTCAAAATGTTAGATATTAATAATTTATCTTAATAATTTAAAACCCCCGAAGCGCTCGCTTCGGGGGTTTTTGTTTTTTGCGAGATTCAATATTAAGCAATTATTAACGCTCAAAACTTTAAGCTTTATAGGGTTTAATTATCAATGAAATATGTTAATGACCATTTAACTTTCTGTTGATGATAGCCTGCTAACTTATGGTTATGAAAAATAACAAATTAACGTTCCTCAAAATTGCAATAGTTGCGGTTTTAGGAGTTGCAACCGTTCTAGGTTGTGAGAAAGACGAGAAATCGGTATCAGAAACAAAATTGATTAAAGCAGAAAAAAGTCAACAAGAAAAATTATTATCTTTTTTCGCCTGGAGTGTACAGTTGCCAAAAGATAGTATAGGGTTTGATTCTAAAACAAGTGAGTTCTATATTATCAATACTAATCTTCGAGAAAGATACTCTCGTGTAGAGGAAGAATATAATAAAGCCAATATTTATCATAATGAATTTGAAAATAAATAATTTTATGAAAAGAGGTTTTATAATATTCGTCATAATTTGCTCATTTGTAAGTTTCACTAAAGCAAATCCTTCCTTGTCTGCATTTACTGTAGTTTCTAATTGGTTACAAGATGGAAAGATCAAAGTTTATAATAATGGTACAACAGAATTTATAGCATCTATTGCCGCTTCTAGAAGTAGCTTTAGTGGTGTCTATGAAGCTGTTAATATGGAGGTGGTATTCTATATGCAGATAGGAACTGAACACCATGTACTTAAAACAATAACACTTTTATCTTCTCATTTTAATGGTGCTTTTCTACAGACATATAATGAAAATCAATTAGGAAATAACCTTGTTAAAATAGCGATCCCACAAGCTATTGAGCGAGGTGAAGTTAAGGTTAAATATAGATTTAAGGATTCCAATGGTAATTGGCAACCGGGTTCTAATTATTATACATTCAATTCATCTTCCTACCAAACCGTAAATGTAGGTACACCATATTTAAATGAGAGCCACCTCGCTAAAATCCATTCTATGGGATTTTCTACTACCGGAATAGTAGATTTTAATAGTACCCACTATTTGGTAGAGGGGGATGTACTTATCAAAAAGAGTTCATTAAACGTAAGTAATCCAGTTTATGCTGTTAATAATGATAAAGAACATAATGTTAACCTAGTACTTGATCAATCTATATTATCACATAATATATGGCCTAGTGCTATTTTAACGGCGGTAGAGGTTTGGAACTCAACTCCAAATTCTAATATTAAGCTAAATGTAATTTATAGTGATTATCAATATAGCCCCTCGCCAATCACTGATGTTTTAATAAAAGGAGACGGTGGCGTATTGGCAACATCTTTAGCTGCCGTAGCTGAGTTTCCAAATAGCGACGGGAAATCGGGTAGTTCAATTTTGATAAATTCTGATTTTAAGGATCCAAGCACCAACTTGTTTATAACACATAGTAAAGCTACACGAAAAGTCATTCATGCTATTGGTCACACTTTAGGTTTAAAACATAATAACTCTTCCAATTCCATAATGAATGGCAGTACTGGAGTCATTGATTTAGAGGTTTACCCAATATTACATAATTATGATGTCACATTAATTAATACGCTTTATCCGATAAGCACCAATAGCTTAATCATTCCCAATATAGGAGGAGTTGGTACATTATATACTAATGGGCAATTTACATATGTTCTGAGTTATATTTCGAAGGAAAGTGGAGTTTATTATAAATGGGAAATAACTGGTGTAAATGGAACAAATTATACTCATGAATTTGTAGATGATACAGATGGCATACTAAGTGAAATGTCGCTAGCAAACCCAGGTAATTATCAATTGAAATGTACTATTTCTGGAGGTAAATATTCTACTCCCGTGACTGTAACAAAGGATATTGTAGTTAATTAAGCTTCGGGATTTGAAATCCCGAACCCTTATTATAGGGTCTGAGAGCCGAACTAGATAAGATTAAAAAACTTGCGATAAGGATAAGGAGTTCGACATTACAAATGTGGAACAGCGAGGTATATTATGTTAAGGATTTAAAATCCTTAGTTCTACTGGTCGGGATTACAAATCCCGACCAGCTTGTGTGAACTTGAGACACCCTCATCTTGTTTGAACAAGGCCTTTACGCTAGTCTGGATTTGCAATCCAGATTTTACGAACTTCGGATTTTTAATCCGGTTTAGTCTAAAAACACAACTTCCAATAATCCTAATCCTCCACAATAGTTAATTGCAGAACTATAATTATAATATTGAGGTTCACTAACGAGACCAGCTGCTACAGGATTTTGATGGATATAATTCAGTTTCTGTTCTTTAAATAAATTTGTTTCCACCAATATTGGATGGAAGCCATCTTGCCAAACTTTAAAATTTTCGGTTTTGGCATGCGTACGGGCGGCAAAGGAAAATTTATCCATCAGCCAATTCCTGCTTTCATTAATTTCTTGAATGGTTGAGGTAATTCTCTTGGAAGTAAATTTCTTGAAATCGCGAATAATATCCGACAGATTTTTTCCTTGCTCTGCACTAACTAACATGTGCAAATGACTTGGCATTAGGCACCAAGCATAAATAATTAATCCTTTTTCTTTTTGACAATATTTTAAGCTGTCAATAATAATTTCAGCAAGTTCTTTACGGGTAAAGATATCTATCCAACCTATAACGGTTGTGGTAATGAAATAAATTCCGTTATCATCAGTTACTTTGTATTTGAACCCCATGAAATAAATATAAGTTATTATGGTAAGGATTCTAAATCCTTAGTTCTGTAGGTCGTGATTACAAATCCCGACCAGCGAGAGAAGGTCGAACGAGGTCTTCGGAAGGTCGAACGAGGTCTTCGGAAGGTCGAACGAGGTCTTCGGAAGGTTGAAAGGGGTCTTCGGAAGGTCGAACGTGGTCTTCGGAAGGTTGAACGTGGTCTTCGGAAGGTTGAACGTGGTCTTCGGAAGGTTGAACGAGGTCTTCGGAAGGTTGAATGAGGTCTTCGGAAGGTTGAACGAGGTCTTCAGAAGGTTGAGCGAGGTCTTCGGAAAGTCGAACGTGGTCTTCGGAAGGTCGAACGAGGTCTTCAGAAGGTTGAAAAAGACCTTCAGAGCATTGAAGACTATCTTCTAAATACTGAGAAGGTAACTAAGATCGTTCCGAAATTATTGATGCAATAAAAAGGGGATGCATGAATATGCATCCCCTTAACAATTAATTTGATTTTACTAGCTGCTCGCAGTACCGCTCTTTCGTCTAGCAGGGAAACGTTGCTTCAGGTCATCATAAATAACTTGCGAACCAGCTACATTAGACCTAGCTGCCCCCTTTACAGAATGATAAAAAACAAGTGTTCCTTCATAAGCCTCGCCACCAGCTACCATGATCGTGTCTTCGATAGAACGTAATAGTGTAGCTAGCTTTTGCTGAACCGCTTGAAGATCAGCAGCTAGCTTGTAATCTCTTTTGGCTTCTGGCAAATCTAAAAATGGAGGTATTAAAGCTTCATTTTGTTCGGCGTAGTCTAAAGCCCTTTGTACAAAGGCCAAAGTTTTGTCGCCCATTTTAAGCATATTAAAGCGGTCTTCTGCGGTAAGGTTAATGGTTAAAACATGCTTTAATGCGTCGATAATGTTGTTGATGTTGGTCGATACAGCGGTAGACTGTGCGGCAGTAATTTCTGCCGAAATTTGATTTTTTTTGTTCATGAATTTCAGGTTAAATGATTTAAAGTTTTAAGATATGTATTAATTGTAACATATTGAAATTTAACATATTCCGTTAAGTTGTAAGGCTTTTTTTGCTTGTGGTTGGTGTTGTAATCTGACTCTTCTGGATTTGAAATTCCGAAGCCTTATCATGGGATCTGAGATCTGAACTAGATAAGATTACAAATGAAGTTTGGTTGTTATGTTAAGGATTTAAAATCCTTAGTTCTATAGAACGGGATTACAAATCCCGACTAGCGACAGAGAATAGCTTATGTTAAAGCAACAGTAGGTTTGCAGTTTTTATTTTTTAACAGTTTCCCCTTAGCTCCACACCATTCTCTCCCTTTTAGGGAGAGATGCCCAAAGGGCAGAGACGGTAATTATTACATAAGTTAAACCCATGTTATAAACCCTCTCTGGCTACGCTGTCTATTAATAGTTATTAATTTTATTTTGGCATTAATGAGTTCGCTAAGCATCGGTTCTCCCTTTTAGGGAGAGATGGCGTAGCCAGAGAGGGTTTATTTTCTAGGCTGGTAAGCATACACCACCTCATACTTCTGCCTTTTTAAATTGTCGGCCAGTTCCCCAATTTTTAAGTTCTTGCGTTGGGGTGTAGGTTCGCAAACCGAGTAGATTTTGCCGTTGTACAAAATACCATCTCCTACGGGTTTGTCAAAAGCAACGGCCATGGTAATATGTGTAGGATAGAGTAGGGCAATCATGGGTAGATTATAGATTTCCTTTACCAAGAAGAAAAACAAAGCTGCTCGGTCATCACAATCACTTTGATCATTCAATAAAGTTTGTTCTGGCGAAAAACGTCTTTCTTTCCCTAACAACTCCTCATCATCTTCATAAAGAAAAGCATAACGGGTAAACTGCATGAGGTAATCCACTCCTTTTTTGGTCGACATCTTTTTCAAATTATCCTTTAGCATAGGAATTAAAGATTGATAAGTTGCCTTACTCAAAGGAATATTGAAATAGGTCTCGAAATCAACTACCGGATAGTTGGCAAAAATTTTAGAAACCTCATTATTAACCTTTACATTAAAATGGTAGGC
This sequence comes from Flavobacteriaceae bacterium PS02338, assembly GCA_029959615.1. Lineage (GTDB taxonomy): Bacteria > Bacteroidota > Bacteroidia > Sphingobacteriales > Sphingobacteriaceae > Pedobacter. Next base: position 109,597 of record JASCOD010000008.1, read on the forward strand.
CTTGTGTTTATAGTTAAAGGCAATTTGTTTCTCCTGATAATCTTCGGGCTTAAAATCTGGCATTCGCGTTACCTTGTAGCTAAAAGCATGCGTTGCTTCTGCTACGTCCATTTTTACAGGGATATAAGTATCGGCTTTTTTAAATAGTTTCTGATAATCATGATAATTCAAACACATGTACTTCTTGTCATCAACCATAAAATAAGGGATATCAGAGATGTCTTCATCACAACGTACATAGAAAATGATTTGATTATCGCCTATGGCAATACGGGCGTCGTAGCCAGATTTAACCATTAAAAACCATTTGTATAAAGTATAGCTATGGTAATTCTTTGCTTTTGGACTTAATTGTTCGGCAGTTTTTCTAATGAGTTGGTAATACAACCAATCGTTTAGCTGATGTTTTTCTTTATAGCTTTTTAGGGAATTAATTAGTTCGTTGTTGTTAGCCTGGTTTACCCGCTCGTAAAAACGTTTGATATTGGAGGAAGAAAGTTCGCTAGAAAAAATCCTTTGTAAAGCAGTATCTACACTAAAATTGAAAGTACCCTCGTAAAACTCAAAACTATATAGCTGCGCCTTCACATTGCTTAAAGTGCATAGATTAATCAGCAATGCTGATAGATAAAAAATGCCATATCGTTTAAAGGAGTACATGTCTTAACATTCGGTTAATATTAAATTTAAATATAATTAACCTAGTAATGCAAGAGATTTTTTCGAAAAAAGATGGTTTTTACCCGAATTTGATTTTTCCTGTTAAGTAAATATAAAATAACTCAGGTTTTACAAAGGCTTAACATTGCAGCCCTACATTTGTGATGTTAAATATTTGGTTAGTATTTAAAATATAGCTATAATTGCTTTTAAATAGACTTTTACTTAAAAAAGTTCACGAAAAAGTGCACAAGCAATTATGGAAGCATTGAAATACAAAGGGCTAAAAATAACTAACACCAACCACAATAAATGGTATGTTTATTATGTATTAGTTACGCCTGATGGTAAGGGTGAAAAGCGTAAAGAAGAAGGCAAGACCTACCAAATATCATTGAACACACAAGAACTCAAAGAGAATCCAAAATTAAGAAATACGAATGCTATAAAATTACTACGCTTGGTGGAAGCTGATTTGGAAAGCGGTGTTGACCCTAAATTTCATAATGAGATAGTTGACCAACGTAATAGATTAAAACTAATTGAAGCACAGAAGAAAGAAGATGCTAAAATTAGTATTGATGAAGGTATTGAAATACTTAGAAGTGAAAAGGGTTGGATTAATCCACATCCAATTAAACAACACGCCAGTAATGTAATTCCTACTTTCCTTAAAAATTCATTTAAAAAATATTTAATACAGATTAAAAAAGATGATGATTTAAGAAAAGTTAACAGAATGGATATCGTAAACTACATTGAAGAAAATTTTAATAGGTCAGCAGACGTAAAAAAGAGTACCAATAGAGGACGTTGGAAAGAAAAGGGTTGGAGTGCATCAACCTGTATCATTCAAAGAACAAGAATTTCATTATTATTTAATACTCTAATCAATCTTGGCTTGGTTGAAGAAAATCCAACTACCAATGTTAAAGTCAAAAAAGACAGCGAGAAAAAAGAAAAAGCAGAGAATGATATTGATGATTTAGAAGCTTGGTCTCAAGATGAAAGAAGGATTTGGTTTGATGAACTTTCAAAAAGTACAGATTTAATAGATGTAACATTCCTAGCATCTTCAGCATTAATCTACTATGCCTTCATACGAAAATCAGAACTTTTACGAATCAAGGTAGGAAATATTGATTTTCAAAATGAAGTAATTAGGCTTAAAGGTGATTTAACTAAGTCAGCGAGAAAATATAAAAAGAACGAAACAATTTTGATTGAAATGAATGATGAATTGTTAGCTATTTTAAAGCGTTATATTGATTTGAAATTTCCAAATGGTCATTCGGTCAACGATTATTTATTTTTTCAATACACGTCAGATTTAGCATATAATTATGGTACTTATACAAAGCACTACGAAAAGATTAGAGCAAGGTTTGAAGGTAAATATTTACAAAGGCGTTTGTTCGCAAATAAAAATCAATATGCGTTAAAGCATACTGGAGCAATTGCATTGTATCATTATCTTGAAAAAACTGATAAAAGCCCAGCAGAAATACAAAGAATTATACAAAATCATTGCAGACATAGTGATTGGGGTGAAACAGAAAGGTATTTAAGGGATAAATGCAAAATTACCATCAAAGAGAAAAAAGAAAAATTTTCATTTTAAATAGAAAGGCTAACCCATGTTAGCCTTTTTAATTCTTTCATATGATTGTAGTTCCAGCATCTTTGAATGTTCTTCAATTTCTAATCTAAATTTCTCTTTTTTAGATAAGCGTTTCACAACTTGTTTAGTTTCTTCAGGTTTTTCTTTAAAGAATTTGATTGCTGGTTTTAATTCATTCTTTAATTCTTTTACCTCCTTTTGCAACTCACACACCATTTCCATTAGCAATTTATTTAGCTCTATTATTTGATTGATATGTGTTTGCTCCTGCTCCTGCACATACCTAAAGTATATTAGGATTGAAAAAAATCAAGTTGAAGTATAAAAATTTTGGTAACTATACCAAGTTTACACTAAATTGTTAAAAAATAAAAGGATTACTTCTACAGTAGTCCTTTCTATTTAAAAGTTTATTAGATTTGTGAAAACGAGATTCACTATGGCTTCTAGGTTCATCAAGATATATACAACATCAAATGAAAACAAGTATATCAATACTTCACACATTATAACTATCGTATCAAGCAAAGATGGAGATAAGACATTCGTATATTTAACCGATGGAACGTGCCTACATACACTTATATCTGCTGAGGAGCTTTATGAATCAGCTAACCGTTGATTTCAATTTGAGTGTTCTTTTGACATTTTCTAATATTTCTTCTGCTAAAGTGACGTTCAATCCTTTTAATAAAGAATAGATTTCTTTTATTTTTTGCTCGAGAATAATTTGTTGTTCTTGTGCTGTCATAATTTTATTTCTTAAATTTCTTTCTTTTCTAATATAAAATATTCCATAATGAAATTTATTGATATCTATTCTGTTGGTAAAATGTTTACTTTAAGTGTTATGCTGGACAATGGTAAACAAGAGTTTATACAATGTATCGTAAAAGAGCATACAGGAGTCTTTGGTGTAGATGACCTTAGAGAAATCAAGGTTGAACAAATATTGAATTTAGAGGACTATTTCAACGGGCTAATTTTGGATAACACAAGGGAAAGGGTGATTAGAACAGAACGTATAACTAATACTATTTTTCTATAATCAACCTAGTGTAAACTTGGTATAGTTACCAAAATTTTTTATTTGTTGGAAAAAGTGAGTAAACAAAAACAGCCAGTTATTAAATGCTTCATTAAGTTAGTTGAAAAATTGAAATATTTCAACTTTTTTGTATTTTGAACTGTAGGATTATTTATTTCCTACATAACTTCCTACATAATCTCCTACATAATCTCCTACCATAGTTAGTATTAATATTATTATTAGTATTAAAGAAATAATATATATAATATATAGGTAGGAGATTTTATTTTCTCCTACATAAAAACTGAAATAAATTATTTGTGTATTTACTAGAAATATAATTATCTCAATTTATTCCAATTAACACCATTCACGTAGTGAAATTTAACTTTTTTTGTTTAACATTTAGTTCCATTCCAACTAGCGTAAGCTTAATTCCTTCAATTCTCTTTTAAATATTATAATACAGTATGGTAGGAGATTTATTTTCTCCTACATAAGAATTGAATATTTCAATTAATATTTTTTGAACTTGATTTATTTGGATTCTAGTATACTTTAGGATTAAAAGAAAATTCTTTTAATGAATTTGTCACTTTCTCAATGTAAGTGATATTTATATGAAAGTGTTTCACTTTTTATTATTTGCTGGTGTAGCCTCTTCCAAATTACAGGTTACACCAGTTTAACCAACTGGAAGTGGTATAAGTAATTTGGGGTTAAATAATAAAAAAGTGTTAAATAATTCAAAAATCGAACTTTATGTTCACATTCCAAACCATCTAAAAACAAAAATCGATTCAATTTTTTTTGATTTTTCTCAAAAGCAATTAAACAAAATTTACTTCTTAGTCTGGAAAATAAATAGCAAAGAAAGCATACAGATTAACATTCGCAATTTCAGTGCAATGTTAGCATTCAATACTGGAGGTTTAACTGCAGTATTAAACAAATTGCGTACAAACCTAATCATCAATACTGATGCAGATTATTGCCCGAAATTAAAAAGCAACAGCTATTATCTTTTAAAAAGGTATGATACGAGTTATAACAAACCAACAGACTTTCAATTATTCTACAATTCTGCTAATTGCGATGTACCAGTATGGGTGCAAAAATATTGTACAGATGCAGGAGTAGTTAAGGCTGCAAAATATTCTAGTTACATTAAAGGAAAATCAGCAGCAGAAATTAAAATTGAAAATTTGGAAAATGAGGTTAGAGAACTTAGAGAGCTATTAAAAATGGCAAATGTATATTCTGAGGAAGTTGATGTTAAAGCTAATTTATGTGAGTATTCAATCCGAACTAAGAAATATTATATTCTTAATTATTCTCAATTCCGAAGCAAATTTAAAGATGCTTCTTTAAGGATGATGGTAATGAATATTTTATGTGAAAAGCCTAATTCTTTTTCTCAAAAGCTCATGTTGGAAAATGGAGGGTTGCTACTTTTCGATAAGTTTATTCAAGAGGGTGAAGTTTTTATTCAAATTGAAAATTAAATTCTTTATAAGAATTTATCACTTAGGTAAATTAGATTGCGCTCTCAGGTAGAAAATCTTTAGGGCTACAATTAAGCGCCTTCGCAATTTCATTGAGGTGTGAGATATTATATTTCGCTCTTTGATTTGGATTTTCAACTGCACCTATGAACGCATCACTAACGTTTAGCTTAATTGCTAGAACAGCTTGGGATATTTTCAGTTCATTTCTTCTTTTTCTAACTTGTTCGATTACAAATAGATCCAAATCTGTTTTCTTCGTTTCTGACATATCGCAATAAAGGCGTAAATCAAATAATTGATACTAATACAGGTATTGGTATTGTGTTGGATTTTACTTATATTTGAAGTTTGTATGATTATGATTCGTTTCAAACCACTATTATTACTCGCTATTTGTCTGATTTTATTTTCATGTTCTGAGCAAAAAACTAAGGGCGATACAAATCAGAGTTTGTCCAATCGCAGTAGCGATACTCTAAAGGATGTTTCTGAATATAGAATGGCTTTTCTTCAAGCACCACACGATAAAGTTTTACAAATTCTTGGTGAACCTGACGACAAAGGTAATTCGGCTAGTTACAGAACTGGTCATTACGTATATTATAATATGGTAAATGATGGTGGACAAACAAAGCATTTAGTGTTCTATTATGCTCGCATAGGTCGAAACGCAGAGAACTTAACTATTGAAGATGTACAAGCTATTGGAGATGGTGAGGAATATTTTGAACCATCATATGGCAGATTCGTTGTAAAAAAAATAAGCAAACCTTTAGTTATTGGGAGCGATGTTGTGATAAAGAAGATCGACCTATTAGTCGATTCAATTACTTATCAAGTTTTAAACCAATATGATCAAACAACAAGATATGGTGATGCAACTTTTTGGTATTCTAATGATCTAGATTTGAAAAAAGTTGTAGTTAGACGAAATATTAATTCTTACGAACTAATGAATTATGAATACTATTTTGAGCAAAATAATCTAAAATATGTTTATGAGTATAATGATTCTGGCAAAGGGCGTAAAGTAAGGAAGTATATTAATAATAATCAAGTTATAGCAACTTTTTATGACGATGTGAAAGGCGACTGTAAGGACACTTATTTTTGTGAGTATGGTAGAAGATCCGAGCCCTACGGATTACAAGAAATTTATTGGAGCAATCAAGGCGATTAATTTGTAGTATTTTAAGATGAGATTTACGCATGTAGACCTATCGTTACTTTGTCAGTCAATTAATGACAAAATTATCGAAGAAGGTGGTGTAGAAATATTTGCAGTTAAAGCTAATGGAGGAACAACTTCAATTTTCAAGGTAGACGCCAATAAGGTTAAAATTCCTTTGTTAGAAGATGTGGCTAGAGATGAAGGTTATAGGTTTCTGCAGGGTTTTAGTTTTGCATTAAAGGGGTTACCTGGGTTAAGTTAGAGGTGATTTTTTGCTGAAAAATTTTTAAGCCAGGTCACTACATATAATAATGTGATGGAGGGAGGGGGTAGGTAGGGGGATACCTAAGTATATATTTTAGCAAAAAAAAAAAGCACTCGATTCGATGCTGTGCCCACTTTGATATGGATTTATTTCATAGTATGATGTGTTTTCTCAGAAAAACATACCAAAATCGTAAATATATTTGCTTTCTAAAGTTCATATTAGAGCTGTATCGGCAAGTTATTGATAGGTTTTACCCCAGTTTTGCAAGGGTTATTTTGCAGTTATACCGCAGCAATTCCTAGTTTTCTAATCTTGGTAATGGTATTGATATGGACGCCAACCAACTTAGATATTTCAGTATTCTTAAGAGTACCCTTCTTCAAATATTCTAGTGCTAATTTATTTTTTGGCTTTGAAAGAAACATTAGATTATCCTCAACTGAACCTATCTTTCTACCTTTGTATTTTCCTTGCATTTTTGCTAAGTCAATGCCTTCTTTCTGACGTTCCTTAATCTGTACACGCTCCATTTCGCCTACAATTCCTAGAATTGATATTATCATTCTGGATATTGGGTTTTCTGTGCCATTATCGTCTAATGTCGTTAGTCCTTGGGTCTTAAAAATGATTGGCACTTTTTTGTTGTTGAATGCCTCGATTGTTTTTAATAAATCTTGAACATTTCTACCTAGCCTGTCGATGGAGCTTACAGTTAAAGAAGTGATTTTATTAGCGTTTAAAAACTTTAACACTTTGCTTCCCTCCTTTCTGTCAGCAAAAGCAATCGCACCACTGCAGTAGTCTGTAAAAACTTTAAAGTCCTTTTCATTTACAATTTGGCGAGCAATATTCTGGTCTAAGCTTGAAACTCTAACGTATAAAATATTCATAAATTTAAAGTGGTGTGTTTATATCCTAAATATAGGAAAAATAAGTGTCTTTTACAATTTTTGACTTCAAATTATTGTGTACATATATTCACAATTTAAAGTTATACCCTAAATAGGAGTTGTTAAGAATTACTTATAATCTTTGACGAACATCTAGAAAGAACAAAATTTGTAAAATGTTTTTTCGTAATATTGATAGTATAAACTAACACTCAAAACGATGAAACATTTTTTTTTCAAGGGCAAGGAAGACATCCTTTCATCTAGAAATATTTTAAATATTACAGAAGCTGTAAAATATTGTAAAAGTGAATTATCAAAATTACTAGAAAGTCGTAACCTTTCGTTTTTAGTTGGTTCAGGATGTTCTTTGGGAAAAAATGGTATACCTACGATGATAAAGTTGGCAAATTCATTTTATGAACCGAGTTCGGAGGTGATTGAGGCGATGACAGAAAAACTTAAAACTTTGATTTTATCTAATGCAAGCAAGGAAATTCTAAAGTCCTATAACCTTGATTTCACCAAAGAACCTTTCAAGAATAATTTAGAAATCTTTCTCGGCACTTTGTATAGCTTACATTTTTATCTAGAACAAGTTGGTAATGAAAAAGAGCTGAGCGATGTTAATAGTGTAATCGATGAAACAAAGCATTTTATCCTCTACCAATGTTTAAACAGCGATAATCTTGGAAAAGATGAAGAAATTTTAAAAAATTATAAAAATTTTTATCGGAAGTTATCGCTACGTGATAGTAATTTACCTAAGCCAAATATATTCACTACTAATTATGACTTATATTCTGAAAGGTCAATGGATGACTTGGGAATAACCTATACAAATGGATTTTCTGGTTTTATTGATAGGTATTTCAACCCATCAATTTTCAATTATGCGTTAGCTGAACAGATGGATATCAGCTCATTCAAATGGAACGTAATAGATAGTTTTATTTATCTTTTTAAAATTCATGGCTCTGTCAATTGGATTGAGGTTGAAGAAAGTGATAAGCTGTTTAAAATTAAAGAGTTGCAGAACTCTGAATTTGAATTTCTGAAAAGTCAAAAAAACTTGATGATTTATCCAGCACCTATTAAGCAAAATGCGAGCCTTGGTACTCCTTATTCCGATTTATTTAGAGAGTTTCAAAAAAGAATTGCTCAGAACCAAAGTGTACTCATCACGATGGGTTATAGTTTTGCAGATGAACATATTAATAATTTAATATATCAAGCTTTGACTATACCAACGTTTAGATTAGTTGTTTTTTCAGACATTGGTGCATACGTAGATAATAATTATGGGATTTGGAGAAACAATATTGAGAAGCTGAAAAATTTAAACGACCCAAGGATATGGATAATAGGAAGCGACTCAGAATTTACCTCAAATCCACAAGCAGAAGTCAATGAAGGAAGCGGATTGCATTATTTTAGCACAATTGCAACCGACTTATTACCAGACTGGTCTGAAAACATAATCGAAGACCAAAATTCTAAAATTATTGAGCTAATTCATAAAACCGATAAGTTATGATTAGAGACGACAAACAGCGTGTCATCGGAAAACTTATAAGTATAAACTCAGATAAATTTACTGTCGAACTTCTTAACCAGTCAATTAATTTTACAGTAAATGGTTTCGATGACATTTATCAATATGCTCAAATCAATGGCTATGTTATATTACCTTATCAGGATTTTTACATAGTTGCAGAAATCTTTGGGGTGCGGGAGAAAGATGCAGATTCTAAATGGCGAGGTGAAAAAGAGCAAATTCTCAGTAAGTCACATTCGGTCAAATATTTAGATATTATACCAATCGGTACAATTACTGATAAAAAATTCAAATATGGAGTTTCAATTTTTCCAACCCTTTATTCAGATGTTCTTTATATTAAAAAAGAAGAGCTTGATATCGTTTTTGAAGTCCAAAATGATGAACGGTCAGTGCAAATTCAAAACGAGCATGGTACAAGATTAAAATTTTTAGATATTGGTTTATCTACCATTTTCCCAGACTATAATGTTCAGATAGATATTAATAGTTTTTTTGGAGCGCACTCTGCCATATTAGGGAATACTGGAAGTGGTAAATCTTGTACTATAACATCAATGATGCAAAGTCTACTTTCGAAATCTGAATTTAGTGCAGTTGGGGCATCTTTTATTTTCTTTGATGTTAATGGAGAATATCATAAGGCATTTAGCAAAGTTGATAACGAAGACATACAGATTAAATACTACTCAATTGATGATTTGAAAACAAAGGAGCACTTTGATAATCTATATGATTTTGATATTAATGGAAATATTCATTATCAAAAGTTCAAGTTGCCTCATTGGTTTTTAAATATTGATGAATGGGCATTACTTCTGCAAGCAAGCGAAAAAACCCAACTTCCAATACTGAGAAGTGCCTTGGGCTTTTCTCAAAATATGGATGATATTTCTAGAAAACATATATATGCAAGTAATATTATGCATGTATATGAAAATTGGGAATCGGCTGTAGCAAAGAGACAAAGAATTTTAGCTTTAGTAAGACAGGGTAGGTTTGCTGATATTAATATAAATGGATATAGTGGTAGATTTGGCAATTGGGAGCCAGTTGCTCAAGAAGAAATATTTAAACAGTCAGTTAATGCCCATATTAAACCTGATGAATTTAATTTTCCTAAATTTAATAATGAAGAATTTGATTTTATCCTTCTAGATGAATTTATAGAAGATGCAATCTTATATGAGGAATACCACGGTAATAAGCAAATTCGAGATTATTGTTCCAACTTAATTACACGGTTTAAAAACTTGAGAGAAAGAGATGAATTTTCATTTTTGAACACTGATACAGCTGGTTTCGAAAAAGAAACATTTTTAAATGATATTCTAGGAATCTCGGAAGGCACAAGCAAACAAACCCAAATCACAATAATTGATTTAAATTCAATTGAAGACGAAATAGTTGAAGTTGTGTCTTGTGTGCTTTCAAGAATGATTTTCGAAAAACTTAAGAAAATTAATCCTAGAAACTCGTTTCCTGTAAACCTTGTTTTGGAAGAGGCACATAGATATATTTCACATGATGCAGGAAGTTCTTTCGGAAATGCTAATAAAATTTTCGAAAGGATTGCTAAAGAAGGAAGAAAATATGGTTTATTTCTACTGGCATCTTCCCAAAGACCAAGTGAATTGTCTAGAACAGTCCTTTCTCAATGTTCTAACTTCATTATTCACAGAATTCAAAACCCAGAAGACTTGGCTCAAATAAGACAAATGACACCTCATATTTCGTCTAGTATATTAAGTAGACTACCGTCAATACCCCGTCAACATGCACTTGTTTTTGGACATGCTGTGCAAATCCCAACACTTTTTAAGGTAAATGAAGCAAATCCCACACCGCACAGTAGTGATAACGACATAGTAAAAAACTGGTTCAAGCCTAAAGACATACCGAATCTAGTTTCAGTGAATGAGGAAAAAAACGATAGTAATTAATTATTTGTATTTGATATATAATTGTTCCGTCAAGAAAGCGGGTCGATGAAATACAGCTATATTAGGTTTTATCTATTGTAGACCCTAGGGAAATAATTCCGCAGCTGATGGGAAGTTAAGGAAATAACATATTGCTATGTCACTGCTTTTTGAATTTCTTACTATCCCATTTTATCGATGCATTGTTATACGGAGAATCGACTTTTGAAAGTATTGATTCAAGCTCAATTACGGCATTTCTTATTCGAGTTAAAATTTTATCTATTTCCTCTTGAGTGTATCTTATGCTCTCATAACCATCACGATATTTCTGGAGGCAAATAACATAATCATCCAAAACTGACGCATCTATATGTTTTGATATCTCCATCGGGTAGTGAGCAAAGATATTACGCTGCTCATTAAGTGAAACTAATTCGTTCATAAAATCCTTGTAGGGACTTTTATTCTTATTTGTTGGAATAAAACCGTCAGCTCTTGCTTGGTCATCAAGCAGTTTTTTTAAACTTGCTCGTTTGGCTTCAAATGTAAGTCTGTCTAGAATAATTATTTGCATATCATATCCACAGAGTTCAAGGACATTAAGATATTTTAGAATAAAACCTTCAATTGCTTTTTCAAGCATTGCAAATTCATTAATGATAATTCCTCTATAATGATGTGAATTTAAAGTAAATTCCTTTATTGCATCATCAGAGATTGCATCAGCATTAATAATTTTTTTGATAAATTCCTTATCATTATAGTCATCCATCTTCTAAATTTTTCTTAATAAGTTTATGTAATTTTTATAACTTGATTTTTGATATTCTAGTTATGTGAACCAGAAGATTTTCACTTAAAACCGGGTCACCATATTTCTTACAACATCTAAAAATGTTGGCTAAATTTAACTCCTTTGGCATGAAAATAATTCTTAGAGACTAAAGTAATACAATTATTAATATTAATAAAGTGCAATACTCAACCTTTGATGTTGTTAAATTCTTACTATGTAGTGTGTTTATTTAGATACATTAAAGTACGAATTTATATATTCTTTATATTTTAGCGGACATTTAATTATTGATAGCTCTATGTCGTTATTCCAAAAAAGTGTAGTTAGTAAGCACTTAGCAAATCAAAATAAAGTTGATTTGGTGGTGAAGTGGAAAGTATTTACTAATCACTTTCATGATGTACTTATTCAAGATAATATTCGAAATAGCAAAGAAGAGCAATATCAAGGTGAGTTTCTGATTGATTTATTTGTGAATGTCTTAGGGTATATCAAAAGTCCAAGTCCAAAATTTACATTGACAACTGAATATAAAAATGTAAAGGATAGTAAGAAGGCTGATGGAGCAATCCTAATTAATGAAAAAGTTAGAGCAGTAATTGAATTAAAGGGAACTACGATAACCGATTTAGGAAAAATAGAGGTTCAAGCTTTTGGATATAAAAATAATCAACCCGACTGCTCTTATGTAATAACTTCAAATTTTGAAAAGTTAAGATTCTACATAGATAATGCGGCAGAATTTTTAGAGTTTAATTTGTTTCAACTGACGGAAAAGGAATTTGAATTATTGTATCTGTGTTTAGCTTACGATAATATTGCAAATGACGTCCCTAAAAAATTAAAAGAACAATCGTTAAGTAGAGAAAAAGATATTACCAAAGCCTTGTATTCTGATTATTCTCAGTTTAAAAGAGAATTACATCAAGATTTAGTAAAGCAAAATTCTGCTTTTGACGCTTTAGAACTATTCAAAAAATCACAGAAATTATTGGACAGATTTCTATTTCTGTTTTTTGCGGAAGACCGCCAATTATTGCCGCCAAATTCTGTTCGATTAATTTTAAATGATTGGCGAGATTTACAGGATAGAGATGAAAACGTGCCGTTGTATAGTCGATTTAAAAAGTACTTTGAATATCTTAATACTGGATTTAAAGGAAAACGTTATGATGTTTTTGCTTATAATGGTGGATTATTTAAGCCTGATGAAATTTTGGACGTTATCAAAATCGATGATGAATTACTATATAAGTATACATTTAAGTTATCTGAATACGATTTTGTAAGTGAAGTTGACGTAAATATTTTAGGGCATATTTTTGAAAATTCATTAAATGAATTAGACGAAATAAAAGCGCAACTTGAAGGAACATTAGTTGAAAAGGCAACAACTAAAAGGAAAAAGGATGGGGTATATTACACACCTAAATATATTACCAAATACATTGTTGATAATACTATTGGTAAATTATGTACCGATAAAAAACTTGAATTTAAAATAATTGAGGAAGATTATTTCACGGATAAAAAGAGGAACATACTTACAAAAAAGCCATTATTAAAGAAATTAACTGATTACAGAAATTGGCTGTTGCAAATAACCATCTGTGACCCTGCTTGCGGTAGTGGAGCTTTTCTAAATCAAGCATTGGACTTTCTTATTGACGAACACAGATACATAGATGAACTTCAGGCAAAACTTTTAGGGGAGGCATTAGTATTAAGTGACATTGAAAAGAGTATCTTAGAGAATAATCTTTTTGGAGTTGATTTGAACGAAGAAAGCGTTGAAATTGCGAAACTCTCTTTATGGTTGCGAACTGCTAGGCCAAACCGAAAACTGAACGATTTAAATAACAATATTAAATGTGGTAATTCATTAGTATCTGACAGTGCTATTGCTGGTGAAAAATCATTTGATTGGTTAAAAGAATTTCCTCAAATTTTTTCAAGTGGCGGTTTTGATGTTATCGTTGGAAATCCGCCTTGGGGTGCAAAAGTACCTAAGAATCAAAAAGACTATATAAATAAAAATTTTATATGTAAGTCAGGCGAACTCGAAACATATGTGCATTTTATCGACCAAATAATCAATAATTTACTTAAACTGAATGGAGTATTAGGGTTGATAACTCCAAATACATGGTATTATCTGGATAAATATGTTGAGTTAAGAAAATTTCTTTTAGAAAAGCAAATTGTTGAATTAATAGAACTCGAAAAAAATATTTTTGAAGATGCACCAGATATCGTACCAGCGATTTTTATCATTATAAATAATCAGGTTGTAAATAATATAATTCAGACGCATTCCCTTAAAAAGGGATATATACCAGATTTTTTAATAGACACGCAAATAATGGAATCATTTAACATTGATTTAAATGATTATAAGAAGTTTGAAGATTTGACCTTCAATCTCAGGTTAACAACTGATAAGGTTACAGTTTTACAGAAGATAAAGGCTAATTCTATCGGTGTTAAAAAATATTATAGTGTCAGATACGGCATTAAGACAGGTAATAATAATAAGTTTTTGAGTAAAGATAACTCTGGTCTTGAGAATTGGAAACAATGCGTTTCATCAGCAAGTGGAGTTAAAAGATATTCACTGACTTGGGAAGGAGACTACTTAAATTATGGTAATCATTTAGCGGGTTTTTCTAATAATTCATTCGAAAGAAAAAAGATACTTATACAGTATATTAGAAAATTGAGTATGGATAGAAGAATTGTATCTGCTCTAGATATCGAAGGTAAATTTTATCCATTAAATAATTTTTCTTTTGTGGAAGAACTCGATTCAAATGACAATTCAATTGAATTTCTTCAAGGAGTTTTAAATTCAAAGCTAATGAACTTTTATTTTAGAAATATCTATATCGATTATAATATAAAACCAAAATATATAGAAAAGTTGCCATTGAAAATGGATGTGCCAGAACTAGTTATAGAGGTTGAAAATAATGTCATAAAAATGATTGATAAAAATTCCATTGCTAATGACTACATTAATAAATTTCAAAGAACTATAAAACGTAAATTTGACTTACCAGATTTAACAAAAAAAATGCAAGACTGGTATTCGTTATCCTATTCTGGTTTTGTAAAAGAACTATCTAACAAAAAAATTAAGCTTACACTTTCTCAAGAAGCAGAGTGGGAAGATTATTTTACTATAGAAGCTGAAAAAGTCTTGGCATTAAAAGCAGAAATAGATATTACAGACAAAGAAATTGATACTTTAGTCTATAAGCTTTATAATTTGACAGATGAGGAAATAATAATCGTTGAGAATAATTAACTTGAAGGATATTCGAAAAGTGGCACAGGGTTTTTATCATAATCCTACTTCAGAAAAGCCAGCATATATTAGAAACGGCTTGTATTATGAGATTTAGACTAAAAATCAGATAATTTTTTACATAAATTAGTGACTATCCTTTATTAACCAAATAGATATGAAATTCTTTCTCGGATTTGTAACAGGCATTATTGTAACATTCATTGTCTTGTTTTTATACACTTATAAAAACTCTGGTGATGAATTAGATGGTTTAACGCTTTTTAAACAAACGGGTGAGTGTATTGCCAAACGAAAGTTGAAAATATTTCAGACCGTAAGAACAAATGCAGCTTTGGCAGAATTTGGAGTATACCCAAACGAAATGATGGTTTTACTAATTAATCACGAAGGTATTGCGTATTACGATAACCAAAAAATTATAATCCCTAAGAACCAATGCGCAAGAAGAATTGGAACGTATACTTATAGTACCAGAATTGGGTTTCAGAAAACAGTTCCAGCAGTTGTGATTGAATAGATATCTTAAAGTATAGATTAGCTAAGTTATTTATACTCGTATCAATAAGTATATAGATTTGATTATTATGCGAAAAATATTTTTACCAGATGAAGACAGAGATTTGGATGATGTTCAAAATCCGAATATCTATACCCGAAGACAAAAAAGAATTAAATTTTTTCTTTTAATGCTTGCAACAATAACATTTAGTTTAATTGTTATGATTGTTCCGAATGGTATGTTATTTATTGGTATGCTTTTTTTGTCTTTACTTCCTATAGTCTTTATCACTACTAATAATAGGATTTTGGTAATACTAGCCTCAGTATATCTTCTTCTACAACTGATTATTTTTCCTCTTATTTATGTTGCTTTAATTAATATTAATCTTAACAGCTTAGAAGTCAATTCATCTGTAAAGAATGAAGAGCTGAAAATAGCAGAGGAGCAACTTTATAAAAAGTACCATCCTAAAGAGTTATCTAATACAATAAAGGCTATTGAAATAGAAATGGCTTCTAAGAATAAATTTTTATGGAAATACTTTCTTGATGAGAAATTTAATCTACAGGATAAATTTACAGGGTTTAAAATTGAAACCAGAGTAACCGAGGGTGGTTATAAATTTAATATAATGGATAAAAATGGTTTGATTGTTAAAGCCATTTATTCCCCTGCCTCAGAGGCTCCGAATCTAGATAGATTTCATAATGAGTTTATATTTCAAGCATTAAAAGACATAAAACTTGAGTTAGAGAAATATCTAGAAGATTTTAAAACTGATAAATTAGATTTCGAGCAAAAGCGTATTTGGAATTACGAAAATATACTTCCTTACACGATAAATATTTTTGGTCTTGATTCTATAAAACCTATTTCTAGAATTTCTCATATCGTTTATGCCATACAATCACTATTTGTAAATGTTATCTTACTTGGCATTATTATTACTTTTTTAACAGAGAAATTTCTTAATAGACCGAATGAAATGAAAAGTAATAACACAGATTCTCAATAATGTGTCTTACTGGAATTTAAATAACCTAGATTTTTATAGCAAAATCTTAATATTACTCCCCTTTATCTAGGGACAAATCGGGGACAAAATGTAAAAAAATAAGATTTTTTTAAAAATAAAATATGCTTTTAAAGTGGTTTTAATGATATTTTTGATTTTAAAAATGACGATTTTAAAAGATTATTTTTTCGTCTGGTATCTTAAAATTTTATTTGTGCAAAGATGCCATTTGTGTTGGGAAATAAAAAGCCGTTGGACAAACCATTTGAGCTAGACGATTAATATTAAGAATAGGTTTCTTTGATAGAATTTATTTCCGATTTAACATGGTTTATCAATTCGTTTCCTAAATCACTTAAATCTTTAGTTGTAATCCAAAGTTTAAAATGAGTGGTTTCTAACTGAATTTTAAAAAGAAATTCAGTCTTATAACTGATTAATAATGCTGGATTTTCAAATATGCATCTTAATTTATAACTGTCGAATAATTCAAACCTTGTTTTAAGTAATAGAAGTTGATTTTTTGCATCTAAACTGTTTGGAAAATAAATTATCTCGGATTTGGACATCATATATTAGTTTGTCATTGATTAGAAATATTACAATTGGCTATTATGTGCAATTTTAATGTTTAAAATTTGTTTTATCGGATTTGGTAGATTCTCTGCATGCACGTATACATCTAATGAAACTGTTTGACTTATTAGTTCTTCAAATACACCGATTTTTAGATGGTTGTTGATAGCTTGGGTTCTAAGATTATGCGGAATGCTGGGCAAGTCGGAAAATATATGATAAATATTATCTCCTTCGTTTATGTAAGGATAATTTTCAACTGTATGATTTTTTTTTGAGTTAATAGGATTTGAATAACGTTTAGTAGATAAATGTAATCCTTTAAGCTTAGGTATTCTTAATTCGAAGGTTACATTTTTGAGATAGCTGGTCGCTTTATTTCCAATCCAAAAATTTATATCTTGTGTACATATTTCATTTATATAATACAAATCCTCCTCAGTTCTGTAATTATCATCATCTAGCTCACTTTTGAGTTCTTCTAGAAATTTTAAATTATAGCCATCATATCCATTTAATCTAAAATTAAAGTCAAAATTTTCGATAGTTAATAGCTTCTCGGTTTCATTGAAGTTTGCAGTTGGATATCTTTTTCTAATATTAATTATAGCGTCAATCTGTTTTTTTAATTTAAAGCTTGGTAGTTGAAATGACTTAGGCGGATGCAATATAATCTCATTGGTTTTAGTGTTCTGAAATTCTACATATATGTTGTTTTCAAATTCATTAAGAATAGTTTTTTTAGAATACATTCTATCAAAATCTTTTCTTTCAGCACGTATATTAAAACTGCCATTTCTATAGTAGCAATCCCCTATATTCAGTAATACAGCTCCACCTTTAAATTTAACCTGCTTTTTTATCATATAGGGCTGCTCATTAGGCGACTTAATTGTTAAGATGAGTAAATTTTTACCCTCATAATTAAAAGGAGTATAGTCAATTTTTAGATTTGGTTCAATATGGGCTTGGATATATTGTTGGATATTTGCGGAGTCATACTTTGCAATAGTTTCAAACAATTCAATATCACCATCTCTAGTCTTGTATACACCCATTATTATATACCTGTCTTTATCGTAATCAGCATTAGCGAAAGCTAATACATCTTTAATTAAATTAGCTTTATTGCTTTCGTTATATTCTTCTCTTTTAAAATCAACATATTCTCCTTCGTTATGATAAGAAATAAGTTCTTCTATTGTCGCCATATGTTTTATGTAATTGAAAGTGTTTTGATAGATAATATATGATTAATTCCAGATGAAATTGTGTTTTAAACATTGTCTTAAAGCTAATTCTAAAAAATGATAAGGATTGGGCTTACTCATCGGGCTATCACTAGATGTTTCATTTACCACTGTATTTGTTTTTACAGCTTTGATAAAATAATATTGTTTATAACGATATTGCCAATCCTCTTTAACTTGATATTCTAGGTATAGCTTTTCATCAAACTCATTTTTAACAGGTACAAAATATGGTGTAGAATGTCGATGGTCTGTTTCGCTGAAGTTTTCTATAAAGAAAGGGATTGAATACGATATAAGTAAGTTTTCCCAAATCCATGAATTTGTGTTTGATTTCACTTCATAATTTGCTTCAAAATTATCTTTTAAAGATCTTACCGCAGATAAAAAGTCTTCAATTCTTGGGTGGAACTGTTTCATTAAAGCGCACATAATTAGAAGTGGGAATTGATAAGAATCATACTCCCTATGTCCTATTTTAATTTTGTATACTGGAAGGTAGAATGATTTAAATTTCTGAAAATTCCTAGTTCTCAGTAATTCATCATCAACCATTTTATGACTGAGATTTACCATTAAATCAAAAAAATCTCCTTTTTGCCCAAATAATTTGCCTAGAAAACTTTCATCTGAAAAATTTTTATATTCCATGCCGAGGTTTAGACTATTTACAAAATAAGTGCTTGCTTTTTCTTTAAGAAATTTTTTATGGTCAAAGAAAAATGGTTTGTACGAATAGAATTTGTCAATGTATCCATCGAAGTTGAATTTAGATCCATATTTATGGCGAAACATGTATTCTATGTTATTGAGATCGCATACGAAAATAACTTTGTCAAAACCGAATTTATTAACATCTTTTCTGCTATCGTGATGGGCTGTAAAAATATTAAACAGCCTAAAGATTTGCTCTGGATCTAATCTGTCTAAATCGTCAATGACCAGGACGAATTGTTTGTTCTTTCTTTTCTTTTTTATTCTATCTAAAAAATCCTTTATCAGATTAGTAATCTCGTCATTCTCTCTTATTGATCCCTTTTTATTTTCTAACACTCCCATGTAGTTGGAGAGTAGCTTTCTTTCATCGGCAGATAAGTCTGTCTTGTATTCATTAAATTTGCTTACAATTTTTTTTATACTTTCAATGAAAGATATCAATTCCTCAGCACCAATGTTTGTATTTTTAACAAGTGATTTTATTAAGGGTAGGATATCTAATTTATTTGCTACAAAACTTTGAGCAATGAGTAAATTCGAGAAATCATTAACTATTAAGTCGAGATACTTAGCGTAATTTTCAAATAAGGAATCAATAATATCATATTTTATTATTTCAAAAATATCTTCATTGGAACTAACAGAATAATCTACTGGAAAAAGTGTTATACTAAGGTAATTTGGATTTCTTTTGAAGAACTCGTTTATAAAATATGATTTTCCAGCACCAAAAGGAGCTGACAATAAGACCCGTTTATTGTATCTTTCTCTTAGGTGTGTATTAAACTCAGTCCTTATTTTTGAGTTATCAATTAGAATTTTATCCATGTAAATATTAAGTTCTAAAAATTAAGGTGATGAATGGTTTTTAAAAATAGGTTCTAATTTTAAATGGGTTGTATGGTTATTAAGTGATTCTATTGAAACAATTAATAAAAATGAAATGATTATCAAAGATGGTTCAAAACTCTTTTCTATTAATTATTATGGATTGCTAACGGTGTTCTTAGTTGCTGCTTTAATAATCTATTTTCAGAAAATAAAATAATAGAAAAATAAGAGAAGTTATTTTATATTTTCGATGCCATTCGCTTCACAATTGTTATATTCATCAATTGGTATTAGACCAGCGGGTAGTATAATCATTTCTGGGTTTCCTTCACTATCTGAAGATATAATAGTTCCTTGACCGTAAGTTCTCCCCTCAATATCCTTATAATAAATCATACATCTTATCATATAAAAGTTTGGGAACTTTGTTTCGTTAATTAATGTTAAAAGAAGATTTTTATTTGGCTCTATCCTTGTAACAGCTGTATAATTTCTAAATATTTCGAAATTCTCAATATCATATAGATTAATAAACGTTTCTAATGCATCTGCATTTTCACAGATATAATCAATATTAAGAAGGTCATCGCCTATTTTTTTTGCTGTACCTGTAAAACTAGGTCTAATAGATTTTAAAAAGTTATACTTTTCATAATCTGCTAATTGTTGTTGCATTTGTTGTACTTCAAGTTGCGATTGAAGTGTTTTTCTGAGGTAATAAAGTGAAATACCAGTTACGGCAATTATTACCCAATCAGAAACAGTACCCCATACTTCAGCAGAGAAAGTGAAAACGTTATGTAAAATCATAATTCTAATATTGGAAAAATAATCTACATTTACATCGAGCGTTAATTTAGATGATGGGGATATAGCTTCGGTTGTATTCCCATTTCCTTTTTAGACTTAATTTAAATGCGTGATATAATTGTTATTTAGGAACTCGAACACAATAACAATAAGTTCTATTACCTATAAATCTAAAATCACATCTCTGACAACCATTAATTCCACCACAAACAAAGGTGGCTATCTATAATAAAGGTGATATGTACCAGCCAATTTATTATACA
The DNA here is from genome assembly GCA_029959615.1 of Flavobacteriaceae bacterium PS02338. Classification (GTDB taxonomy): domain Bacteria; phylum Bacteroidota; class Bacteroidia; order Sphingobacteriales; family Sphingobacteriaceae; genus Pedobacter. The sequence goes on from JASCOD010000008.1 coordinate 130,298, forward strand.
ATCAATTTTTATTATGTTTGAACTTGCATTAACCCTTTTATTTATATCATCGTGAATTACGTTATTAAATCAAATCTACTGTTATTAGCAGGTAGAGTTAATCTCTTATTATTGCTTACACTGTTGTTTTTTTCTTGCTCAAATTCAATTGACCTAAGCGAAAGAGCATTTTGGGAACGTGAACGAGTTAAAACTTTAGAAGCTAAAATTAAGTTTGAGAAGCACTATGAATTTAATTATAAGTATGGTGAAGTAGATTCCAATTCAAAATTTTTGGCGGAGTTACGAGAATTTGATGAACAGGGGAATCTAAAAAAGCAAGTGTTTTTTAATAAAGAAGGATTGCCGCCTGATACAGCAATTTTTTATAATAATTTGAATAATTGTGCTGAGTATAGTTATAGAATATTCCATTACAAGAATGATACTGTTGGCGTAGATACTGTAACTGGATTAGGTTGGAAAAATCCAGCTTATAAAGAAGTTGTAAAAAGAGAAAATAAATATGATGACAAGTTTAATTTAGTTCATCAATCTGAATTTAAGGATAAGGTTTTAGTGAAGGTAAATAAGTTTGAGTTTAATGATAAAAATTTGTGTGTTAAGCATATTGTCTATAACCCTGATAATACAGTTCAATCTGCATTTGTATTTGAATATAACAAGGATGGAAGACTAGTTTTAACTAAACAATATAATGCAGAAAATGAACTTCTAAATAGGAAAGAAGCTAAAGAAATTGGCGAAAGCACTTATCAAAACACATCTTACAATCCATCAAATGAAGCCGTTGAAAGTGTGGAGAAGTATAAACAAACAGATGATAGGCTTCTACTCAATTATGAGATGGATGATAAAGTTGGTAAAATGAAATATAAATTCATTCACAAATATGACAAGAAAAAACTTCTAGAGTCGGTTACTTATTTTGATGGTGCTGAGCCATCAAGTTTTACTCGAATTGAACGAGTGAAATTTAAATAATAATTATTTGGTTTGTTTGTGGCGATTTTGATATAAATTTCCAGACTTTCTTAAATAAAAAAGTTCACAAAAAGTTCACAAACGTTAAAAATTCAACTTTTTTCAAAATTTTTAAATTTCACTAATTAACACAAAATGTGCGTTTTTAGTGTTAAAAACAATGATTTTATAACACTGGCTTAAAACTGATTTAACACCAATATTGCAATTTTGTCGATGTAAATATTTGGTTAGTATTTATCATACAGTTTAGGTTAGTTGATAGCAGAAAGCCCCGATGGATGTCGAGGCTTTTGCTTTTTACCCCCAGTACCTAAAGTGGAGTTGAAAGGGTTAAGTCCCCTTTAGGGGATTTAGGGGTTTAAAAGTTCTTCCCAATCTTCTCTAAAATATCAGCTGGGATTTTATGGGTATCCACTACTAGAAACCCATCTAAGCAATCAGAAAATTTAGGGTCGATATTGAAACAGATGATCTTTGCATTTAAATTCATGTATTGGCGTAACAACACAGGTATTTTAATGTGGTTGTTCTCTATGTCGCCAATCAATCCATCTAGGTCCTTTAAACTTTCGCTTTGTTCAATCAGTAAATCGGTATCTATGGGACTAAGGTCTGCCTTGAATTTGTTTCTCGGTTTAACGTAATGAGCCATCTCATAATCAAAATGGTTCTTGGTAATAAAATCTACAATCAACGATTTGCTAAACTTCGAAAAGTTGTTACTGATACTTACCGGACCAAACATATAACGGTACTGTGGATTCATGATCAAGTATTTCAAAATTCCTTTCCACAATAAAAACAATGGTAAAGGTTTCAGCTGATATTCTTTCCTGATCCACGATCTGCCCAATTCAATACCTTGCCTTAAAATGGGGTAGAAAGGTTCTTTGATTTTGAACAGCTCCGAAATATAGAAACCACGTTTGCCCATGGTATTTAGAATCTCGTCGCCCTTACCAATACGGTAAGCGCCTACAATCATTTGGGTTTCCTTATCCCAAATAAAAAGGTGGTTGTAATAGATGTCGTAATTGTCTAAGTCTATTTTTTTATTCGTGCCTTCGCCAACTTGCCTAAAAGTGATTTCGCGTAAACGCCCTATCTCTCTTAATATATTGGGGATACTAGTGGTTGGAACAATGTAGACCTCGTAGTTTTTCTCTTCCCAAACCTTATAGTCCGTTAAGTTTTCCACCTCTTTGGCCATTAATTCCTTGCTGGTTTCTTCCACTATTTCAGCAGGTTTTTTCTTGATCTTAAATAAATTGATGGGATTGAATAACTTTCTTTCCTGCTCTAAGCTGGTGCCCAGTGCATAAGTTCTTGCTCTTAAGAAGTCTAATAACTTATTGGTGTCTTTGTTGTAATTGATATCCTCAATCTTGATAGGCTTACCAATACGGACCTTAATCTTTAAGCCTTGTTTGTTTAAAAATTCTGAAGGTAATTTGGCCGTTCTTAAAGTAGGATGGATAAAGCTCAAAATATTGAACAATACGCCATTATTACCATGAAAATAAATAGGTACTACCGGAAGTTTTGATTTGGCAACTAATTTACCTACTACCGGATGCCATAACCTATCAGTAATTTCTTGCTTTTCTAAGTTAAAGGTAGATACTTCGCCCGCAGGAAAAATGCCTATTGGTATGCCGCTCTGGAGTAGATCAAAGGTAGATTTTAAACCACTGATACTGGAAGAGTGCTGTACATTTTCGAACGGATTCACAGCTACGAAGAATTCGCTAAGGTTCGGTATTTTCTTCAGAATGAAGTTCACCATTACCTTGGCTTCAGGCCTCACGGTACAAAGTAGTTTTACCAAAGCCAAACCTTCAACCCCGCCATAGGGATGGTTGGCTATGGCAATGAAACCTCCTGTTTTTGGGATGTTTTTAAGATCATCTTCATCAAAATCAATAGAAACGCCAATGGTCTCTAATATTTTATCTACAAACTCTAAGCCCTCAAAATGTTGGTTCATGGAGAACACCTTATTAATGTCGTTCAGTTTCATTACTTCCATTAACAGTGCTGCAAGTCCCGGAACCCCCAACTTATCTATCTTCGTTGCCTGTGCAAATTCTTGCTTGGTAATAATCTTCATCTATAAATAATAAGGTTAAGTATAAGTGCTTTTAACAATAAGCATAAAGCAATGTCAAAAATAAGATTTATTTTAGAGTAAAATCTAATCTATGAAAACATCTTGATGTCCTAATATTAAAAAGGAATCAGAATGGATTCATCAAATATTTCTGAATGATGAGCTAACCATCATCAAGAGGGAAACAACAACAAGATGATGAAAAACTGGCTAACCAATACCTACGGCTTTAGTAAGCGTGAATATAACGGACTTTTATTTCTTTCCTTATTGGTCTTTTTGGCCACCGTTGCGCCTTATGGGTATACCTATTATATCAATCGGGTTCCTCCTGTAGTAAATGAAACAGAAAAACTGGCCCTGCAAAAACTAGAACTCGCAGATCGATATGAAAGGAAGAAATATACAGATGCTCGAGATGAGATTGAAAGGTCTGCAACAAAGGCTCCAGCGCATTACCAGGTTTTCGATCCTAATTTAATTACAGAAAAGGAATGGCAGCAGTTTGGGTTGTCTTACAAGCAGGCAATGTCTATTGTTAACTACGTAAAGAAAGGTGGGAAGTTCTATAAGCCCGAAGACTTGAAGAAAATGTATACGATCTCGCTAGAGAAATATGAAGCATTATTACCTTATGTAAACATACCACAGCATAATCAATTCGAAAAAAAGCCTACGTTTACTTATACCAAAAAGGAACCCGTAATCATAGATATCAATACGGCAGATACCTTAGAATTGGATAAAATTAAAGGTGTGGGTTCGGCCTTTGCTCGGCGCATTGTGAAATACAGAGAACGTTTAGGCGGCTTTTTTGAAAAGGAACAGCTTTTTGAGGTGTTCGGTGTAGATACGCCTAAATTTAATGAAATCAGAGATCAGATCAAGATTGATGCAGCCGCTGTACAGAAGATAGACATTAATACGGTAGAATTTGAAGGCTTGAAAAGGCATCCCTATCTCAAATTTAAAGAGATGAATGCTATTATTCAATATCGAAAGCAGCACGGCTCCTATAAAAGCATTGCTGATTTAAATAAGATACTGATCTTAAAACCCGAAACTATACAGCGAATTGCTCCCTATCTCGATTTTAAATAGAAAAAAGAGAAAGTTAAACGGTTTGCTTTTTTTACTTTTGATCTTCAACTTTATTCTTTCAACTCGATGGTATCTGATAAAATCAAGCAAATTATTAGGGATGTTCCCGATTTTCCTAAACCAGGAATTATTTTTAAAGACATTACGCCCATACTTAAAAGCCCTGCTTTGTGTAATGAAATTGCTGATGCCCTAGCCAAACAACTTGTTAATGTAGAAATAGATGTAGTGGCTGGGATAGAAAGCAGAGGCTTCCTGTTCGGTTTGGCTTTAGCACAAAAACTGAATGTACCCTTCGTACCTATTAGAAAAGCAGGTAAACTGCCCTATAAAACAGTGCAGCAATCTTATGATTTAGAATACGGAAGTGCTACTTTGGAAGTTCATGAGGATGCCTTTGATGCTGGACAAAAAGTATTGATCCATGATGACTTATTGGCAACCGGAGGTACAGTAGTTGCAGCTTCATCTTTGGTGCAAAAACTAGGGGCAGAAGTAGCGGCCTATTCTTTTCTGATTAATTTAGATTTTCTAAACGGAAAACAAAGATTGAAGATTTATAGCGAGCAGATATTTTCTTTGGCCGATTACTAGCTTTTAAGATTTATATACTTCTAAAGTTTGTCAGTCTGAGCTCGTGGAAGACTATTTTTTAAAGAAATTAAACAGTAAGCTAAACATTAGATAATTCATATCAAAAAAAAATGGAGGCTTAGATCACCATATTTTGTTGGCTTCTCAATATCGTTTGCAAAATATTTGAACTACATACCAAATCATTCCACTAAAAAAAGAATATTATTGCTTTGAAAGTGTAATATAATTTGTTTAACATTGTCGTTAACCAAATATAAATCTTACTAAACTGTTTAAGTACACAACGCTAAAAAGCAAGGTATTTAAGCAGTTTTTTCTTTTAATAGCAACTTATGATACAAACAGGAGTTAGTTTTCAAGAGACCGAAAATCGTACCATGATCAAAAAGATGGTACGTGATTTCGCAGAAAAAAACATTCGTAAAAATGTGATGGAATGGGATGAGGCACAACATTTTCCTATTGATCTATTTAAAGAGCTAGGCCACATCGGCTTAATGGGTGTGTTAGTGCCAGAAGAATATGGTGGTTCTGGTTTCGGCTATCAAGAATATGTAGATGTAATTGTAGAGGTTGCCAAAGTTTGCGGGTCTATAGGCTTGTCTTTGGCTGCACACAATTCATTATGCACCGGACACATTTTAGCTTTTGGTAACGAAAAACAAAAGGCAAAGTGGCTACCTAAACTGGCTACTGCCGAGTGGATTGGAGCTTGGGGTTTAACTGAGGCCAATACTGGTTCGGATGCTTTGCGAATGCGCACCACAGCAGTTTTAGATGGTGATGAATATGTAATCAATGGTGCTAAAAACTGGATTACCCACGGTAAGTCTGGAGATATAGCAGTAGTGATGGTGCGTACTGGAGAGGCTGGAAGCTCTAAAGGAATTTCGGCTATCGTTGTAGAAAGAGGTACACCAGGTTTTACTGCTGGTAAAAAAGAAAATAAACTAGGTATGCGTGCTTCGGAAACTACAGAAATGATTTTCGATAACTGTCGTGTGCCGAAAGAGAATCTGCTTGGTGTAGAAGGAGAGGGCTTTAAACAAGCTATGAAAGTGTTAGACGGAGGACGTATCTCTATTGCAGCGCTAGGTCTGGGCATTGCTAAAGGCGCTTACGAAGCTGCTTTGGCTTATTCAAAAGAGAGACAGCAATTCGGGCAAAGTATTGCAAGCTTCCAGGGCATTAGTTTCAAATTGGCCGACATGGCTACTGAAATAGAAGCGGCAGATTTATTAATTCGTCAGGCGGCAGATTTAAAAAATAGACATCAGCCGGTAAGTAAGGAATCTGCAATGGCAAAATACTACTCTTCAGAAGTGGCAGTGAGATGTGCTACCGAAGCGGTGCAAATTTTTGGAGGTTACGGTTATACTAAAGATTTTCCAGTAGAGAAGTTTTACAGAGATGCTAAGCTTTGTACCATAGGCGAAGGAACTTCAGAAATTCAGAAAATTGTAATTGCTAGGGAAATCATGAAATAATAACTTCTCATTTTTATAGAGATTTTAGCCACAGATACGCAGATTTTTAACTAAATAATATCTGTATATCTGTGGCTTTTTTGATAACAGAGAAAAAAATACATCAACAGGGGTAACAAATTTTTCAATGGGTTGATATACTTACAAACAGGGCGAAAGCAGAAAAGCCCAGATAGAGTAAGCGTAATTAAAAACCTAGCATCATGAAAAATTTAACTTTAATCGCATTAGTTGTTATAACTACATTGTTCGCCTGTAAAAAAGACAAAGCAAACGATGAAACCAAACTCACCCTAGCAGAATTCAATGCTAAATTTTCGGTGCCTACACAGAAATTCAATGGAACAGGCGGAGCGGCCTTTAGTATTACCGGAACCAAAGGAATGAAGTTCGATTTTCCGGCAAATGCATTTATAGATGCAAGTGGAAACCCCGTTGCAGGCAGTGTGGTAATCAGTTTAAAAGAAGTGCTAAGCAAAAGAGATATTATATTGTCTGGAAAAGTAACTCAATCTAATGGGCAATTACTCATCTCTGGGGGAGAATTCCAAATTTTGGCTAGTCAGAACGGTCAAGCACTTAGGTTAAATCCAGCAGTAACCGTTGCTGTAAAAGTGCCAACCACGTTCAATACCGATCCCATGGATTTATTTGTGTGGGGACCAACTGCTGCTTCAGATAGTACTTGGGTTTTAGACCAGAAAGCAAGAGTGGCTTCGAGTGCAGATTTTTATCAATTTAATTTGCCAGGCTTTGGGTGGGTAAATTGCGATTACTTCTATAGCAATCCAAACCCAAAAACAACCATAACTGCTAGCCCAGTTTATGCAGGTGCGGCTCCAAGCATTAAAGATCAAAGAGCTTATATGGTTTTTGATGATTTGAAATCTGTAGCAGGCTTGCCATTTGTATTGGCTATTAATAAACATCAGTCTTACCTTAACTCCATGCCCATCGGTTTGAAAGGCAAGCTGGTTATTCTGTCAACAGATGTAAATGATGTTATTTACTTCGGACAAACAAGCTTTACGGTAAGTGCAGATCTACATTTAAATGTAAACGTAGCTCCTGCAACTGCAAGCGAAATAGATGCCTTCTTATCTACTTTGCATTAGTTTATACATTTATATTTATAGTTTCTGGTTTGATAGAGGGTACTTTTCGGAGTACTCTCTTGTTTTTCATTGAAACTGGTTATTGGTCATGTTTTAGAGCTTTAAAAGCTGTCTTGTATTTCTGGACTATAGCCTAGAGATAATCTTAAGTTCTGTAAACTTACTATAGTGTTCAATTATGGTAAGCTCTGTCAGACAATGAAATAAATAATAATAAATAGATAAAATAATATTGTATAAATATAAATGAATGTCTATCTTTGTCATCCCAAACGAGAGGAGGTATTTCAACGTTATGATTATTATTAATATTAAAGATGGCGAGTCGTTAGACAAAGCGTTAAAGCGTTTCAAAAAGAAATTTGAGAAAACTGGTGTGTTAAGAGAACTACGTAGCCGTCAAGCATACGAGAAAAAATCTGTAGCTCGTCGTACTGAAGTTAAGAAAGCGATTTACATTCAAGGATTAAATCAAGAAGGAACTATTTAATTCTTTCTCGAATTAAGATATAAAAGAGGATCCCTGAAAAGGTGTCCTCTTTTTTTATGCAATAACTCGGCCTATTAAGCTCAATCTTTGATACAACTCAAGGTGTGGTTAGATTTTGGTCACTATTTAAAAAAAACCTTTGGCAATGTTGTTTTCTTTCGTAAATTGACTTGTCAACCTAATCAGCTAAATGTAAATGCTAATCAACGATTTTCTAACTTATTTACAATATGAAAAGCGTTACTCGCCACATACCTTGCAAGGTTATCGTACCGATCTGCAACAGTTTGAAGCGTTTCTGGAAAAAGAGCAGTTCGGAGATTTGCCTCAGGTAGAGGCAATGCACATTAAGAATTTTATGGTGTCGCAATTGCAGCTAGGCTTGGTTGAAAGTGCAGTTAATAGAAAGTTGTCATCACTAAAAAGCTTCTTCAAATTTCTACATCGTGAGGGTGTGATTATTTCTAATCCCACAGCATTGGTGAGGAATTTAAAAACACCTAAAAAGCTACCTGTTTTTATAGAGGAAGTTAAGATGGACGAACTGTTAGATGGTGAGCATACTTTTGATGATACCTTTGCAGGAAGAAGAGATAGACTGGTAGTAGAGTTGCTGTTTGGTACGGGCATGCGTTTATCAGAGCTGATTAATTTAAAAGAAGAAGATTTAAACAGCTTCGAAGAGACAGTTAAAGTGCTTGGTAAGAGGAACAAACAGCGTATTATTCCCCTTCATAAGCCCCTGTTAAGTGAGGCTAAAGAATTTATGGCGTTGAAGAATTTGCAAAATTTCGGCAACAAAAGCCCTTATCTAATCGTTACCAATAGCGGAGATCAGGCTTATCCAAATCTGATTTACCGTATTGTGAACAGTTGTTTGAAGTTGGTGTCTACACAAGGCAAGAAGAGCCCGCATGTGCTAAGACATTCGTTTGCTAGTAGTTTGTTGAACAGAGGGGCGGATTTAAATGCAATTAAAGAACTATTGGGGCATGCCAGCTTAGCGGCTACCCAGGTTTATACGCACAATTCAGTTGAAAGATTAAAATCCATTTATAAACAAGCCCATCCTAGGGCATAAAAAAAGGAGGAAAAATGAAAATTAGAGTACAGTCTATCCATTTTAATGCAGACAAGAAGTTATTGGAGTTTATTCAAAAGAAAGTAGATAAGTTAGATCAGTTTTTTGATCAAATCATAAGTGGCGAAGTTTATTTAAAACTAGAAAATGTGGAAGACGAAGCCAATAAAATCAGTGAAATTAAATTGATTGTGCCAGGTGGGACCATGTTTGCCAAAGAGCAATGTAAGACTTTTGAAGAGGCTACGGATTTGGCTATGGAATCATTAAGAAAGCAAATTACTAAACATAAAGACAAAACTAGGACAAAATTAAGCGAGCATAAAACCATCTTGTCCAATGGTGAAGAGGCTGATTATTAGATCAATATTTTTTTAATAAATAATAATAGTTAATTGGCGAGTTTAGGCTCGCCAATTTTTTTTAAAAAAATATTTGCAGCTAACAATAATGCGTGTATATTTGCATTCCATTTCGGAAACGGGTTAGAGGCCTAAACTAAAATGGTCGTTCTGTGAAGAGATAAAAAAAAATAAAAAAGTGCTGGCACTTGTATGTAAAAAGATAAAAATTTATATATTTGCGCCACATTTACAGAAAAATAAAAGCCTCCTTAGCTCAGCTGGTAGAGCAACTGACTTGTAATCAGTAGGTCATTGGTTCGATTCCGATAGGAGGCTCTTTTTATTTTGAAACTTTAAGTTTTTGAGTAAAGGGGGGAGATACCAGAGTGGCCAAATGGGACAGACTGTAACTCTGTTGTCGCAAGACTTCGAAGGTTCGAATCCTTCTCTCCCCACCATCAGTTAATAGTAATCAGTTTTTAGTTTGCAGTTCTTAACTGCTAACTTGCAATTGAAAGCTGAAAAACTGAAAAGCGGAAGTAGCTCAGTTGGTAGAGCGATAGCCTTCCAAGCTATAGGTCGCGAGTTCGAACCTCGTCTTCCGCTCCTAGAAGTTCATTGGGAATTTGTTCAATGGTTCACTAGTAGCCTAATGAACAAATGAGCGAGTGAACTAATGAGCTAAGGGTAAAAAGCCGAAGTAGCTCAGCGGTAGAGCACTTCCTTGGTAAGGAAGAGGTCGTGGGTTCAAGTCCCATCTTTGGCTCACAAGTTAGATAACTTTGTTATTCTGTTAGAAATAAACAGAAAGAACAAGGTTTTTTGTATTGAAATTGTATCAAAACAATAATTAAATAAAAAATTTTAACCTACTAATAAGTATAAAAAAATGGCAAAAGAAAAGTTTGACCGCAGTAAGCCGCACTTAAACATCGGTACAATCGGTCACGTTGACCACGGTAAAACAACCTTAACAGCAGCAATTACTAAAGTATTGTCTGACGCAGGTTTATCTGAGGCACGTTCATTTGATTCAATTGACTCTGCTCCAGAGGAAAAAGAAAGAGGTATCACTATCAATACTGCTCACGTTGAGTATTCAACTGCTAACCGTCACTATGCTCACGTTGACTGTCCAGGTCACGCGGATTACGTGAAAAACATGGTTACAGGTGCTGCTCAAATGGACGGTGCTATCATCGTGGTAGCAGCTACAGATGGTCCAATGCCTCAAACTCGTGAGCACATTCTTTTGGCTCGTCAGGTAGGTGTACCTTCATTAGTTGTATTCATGAATAAAGTGGATATGGTTGATGATCCTGAGTTGTTAGAACTTGTTGAAATGGAAATCCGTGAATTGTTATCATTCTATGAATTCCCTGGTGATGATATTCCTGTAATTCAAGGTTCAGCTCTTGGTGGTTTGAACGGTGATGCTAAATGGGTAGAGAAAATCATGGAATTAATGGCAGCTGTTGATAGCTATATTCCAATTCCTCCACGTTTGACAGATCTTCCTTTCTTGATGCCTGTTGAAGACGTATTCTCAATTACTGGTCGTGGTACTGTTGCTACTGGTCGTATTGAGCGTGGTGTAATCAACTCTGGTGATCCAGTTGAAATCTTAGGTATGGGTGCTGAGAACTTAAAGTCTACAGTAACTGGTGTTGAGATGTTCCGTAAAATCTTAGATTACGGTGAAGCTGGTGATAACGTAGGTTTATTATTACGTGGTATTGAGAAAACTGATATCCGTCGTGGTATGGTAATCTGTAAACCAGGTTCAGTAACTCCTCACACAGATTTCAAAGCTGAGATCTATGTATTATCAAAAGCAGAAGGTGGTCGTCACACTCCATTCTTCAACAAATATCGTCCTCAATTCTATTTCCGTACTACAGACGTAACTGGTGAGATCTCACTAGCTGAAGGTACTGAAATGGTAATGCCAGGTGATAACGTTACAATCACAGTTAAATTAATTAACGCGATTGCAATGGAAAAAGGTCTACGTTTCGCTATCCGTGAAGGTGGTAGAACAGTAGGTGCTGGTCAGGTAACTGAAATCTTAGCTTAATTATTAAGCAACACAATATAAAAAGGGTTAGCTTTTAGCTAGCTCTTTTTTATCCACGGGAATAGTTCAATGGTAGAATAGAGGTCTCCAAAACCTTTGATCAGGGTTCGAATCCTTGTTCCCGTGCAAATAAAGTGATTGAGTTTAGAATGTTGAAATGAGTAAATTACCCATTCAATTATTCAAAATCTTTTCATTTAAAATTATTAAATATGGCTAAGGTAGTTCAGTTTATAAAAGAATCGTACGAAGAAATGACCCAAAAGGTAACTTGGCCTACATGGGGTGATTTGCAAAACTCAGCAGTGTTGGTTTTGGTAGCTTCGGCAATTATATCTCTTGTTATCCTAGCAATGGATAAAGGGGCTAATTTTGTTCTAGAGACTTTTTACAATTCACTTTAAAATAGATTTAATTAGATGAACGATCAGTTGAAATGGTACGTTGTTAGAGCGGTAAGTGGTAAAGAGAAGAAAGTAAAACAGTACATTGATTCGGAAATTAGCCGCTTAGGATTATCTCATCTAGTTCCTCAAGTGTTGATCCCAACGGAGAAATACTATCAGATGAAGGATGGTAAAAAGATTGCCAAAGAACGTAACTACTACCCAGGATATGTAATGATTGAAGCGGCTTTAGACGGAGAGTTGGAGCACGTAATTAAAGGGATTAACAGTGTTATAGGTTTCTTAGGAGATAAAGCAGGTAATGCTATTCCGATGAGACAGGCAGAAGTTAACCGTATCTTAGGTAAGGTTGATGAGATGAGCCAACAAAGTGAAACGATGAACGTTGCTTACTACGTTGGTGAAAACGTAAAAGTAATGGACGGACCTTTCAATGGTTTCTCAGGAATTATCGAAGAGGTGAACGAAGAGAAGAAAAAGCTTAAGGTTATGGTTAAGATTTTCGGTAGAAAAACACCACTTGAGCTTAACTACATGCAAGTAGAAAAAGAATAGTAAAAAATTTTATAAAAAATATTGGAGGACTGCAAGATAATTTATATCTTTGCAGTCCTTTTTGCGTTATAGCGCAGCTAAAGGAATCTTAAATGTTACATGCTTCCAATATTTAACATTGAGTTTTAATTAAACAAAAACAAAAAATGGCAAAAGAAGTCAGTGCGATGATCAAATTACAGATCAAAGGCGGAGCTGCAAACCCATCGCCACCAGTAGGACCTGCTTTAGGTGCTAAAGGTGTTAACATCATGGAGTTTTGTAAACAATTCAATGCTCGTACCCAAGATAAGCCAGGTAAAGTTTTACCAGTTGTAATTACTGTATATGCTGACAAGTCTTTCGATTTCATCATCAAAACCCCTCCGGTTGCTATCCAATTATTGGATGCTACTAAATTACAGAGTGGTTCTGCTGAGCCTAACCGTAAAAAAGTTGGATCGGTGACTTGGGATCAAGTTAAGGCAATTGCTGAAGATAAAATGCCTGATTTAAATGCATTCACTATCGAATCAGCAATGAGTATGGTTGCTGGTACAGCACGTAGTATGGGTATCACTGTTTCAGGTGATGCGCCTTTTAACTAATTATTTAACATTAACAGTTTACACTAGTGGCTAAGTTAACAAAAAATCAAAAAATAGCACACGCTAAACTAGAAGCCGGTAAATCGTATTCTTTGAAAGAAGCATCAGCTTTGGTAAAAGAAATCACGTTAACTAAATTCGATGCATCAGTTGATATTGATGTGAGTTTAGGGGTAGACCCACGTAAAGCCAATCAAATGGTGCGTGGTATCGCTACCTTACCACACGGTACCGGTAAAACTGTTCGCGTTTTAGTGCTTTGTACTCCTGATAAGGAAGAAGAGGCTAAAGCTGCAGGAGCAGATTTTGTAGGTTTAGACGAATATGTAGCTAAAATTGAAGGTGGTTGGACAGATGTAGACATTATTATCACTACTCCTGCGTGTATGGCAAAAGTAGGTAAATTGGGCCGTGTTTTAGGTCCAAGGAACTTGATGCCAAACCCTAAATCAGGAACAGTAACTAACGAAGTTGGTAAGGCTGTAACTGACGTAAAAGGCGGTAAGATTGATTTTAAAGTTGACAAAACTGGTATCATTCACGCTTCAATCGGAAAAGTATCATTCCCAGCAGAGAAAATTTATGAAAATGCTTTAGAGGTTCTACAAGTAATTTCAAGATTGAAACCTTCTGCTGCAAAAGGAACTTATTTTAAGAGCATTCATGTTTCTTCAACAATGAGTCCTGGAATTGCAATTGAAACTAAATCAGTAGCGGGGATCTAATTATGAACAGAGAAGAAAAACAAGAAGTAGTTTTAGCTCTACAAGAGAAAATGCAGGAGTTTGGCAATTTTTATATTGCTGATACCTCAGGCTTATCTGTTGAAAAAGTAAATAACATCCGTCGTAAATGTTTCGAAAGCGGTATCGAAATGAAAGTTGCTAAAAACACTTTGATCAAAAAAGCGATCGAAGGTTTAGAGGGCGATTCATCTGAGATATTCACAGCATTAAAAGGTCAATCTGCCTTATTATTTTCGAAAGTAGGAAATGGTCCAGCTAAGCTGATCAAATCACTAAGAAAAGGAAAAGGTGAAGATAAACCTCAGTTGAAAGGTGCATATATAGACACAGCAATCTTCGTTGGCGATAACCAATTAGATGCATTAGTAAGCTTGAAATCAAGAGAAGAGCTTATTGGCGAAATCATTGGATTATTACAATCACCAGCTAAAAATGTTGTATCTGCATTGCAATCAAGCGGAGGTAAGATCGCAGGTATTGTTAAAACACTACAAGAAAGAGGTTAACGAACACCTTAAGTTCGTAAGTTAAACAAACAACAATCACGTAAAATTTTAAAATCTTAATAAAATGGCAGATTTAAAAGCGTTTGCTGAGCAATTAGTAAACTTAACAGTTAAAGAAGTTAATGAATTAGCTCAAATCTTAAAAGACGAGTATGGTATCGAGCCTGCTGCTGCTGCAGTAGCTGTAGCTGCTCCTGCTGCTGGTGGCGATGCTCCTGCAGCTGAAGAGAAAACATCTTTTGATGTAATCTTGAAAGATGCTGGTGGTCAAAAACTAGCTGTAGTTAAATTAGTAAAAGATTTAACTGGTCTAGGTTTGAAAGAAGCTAAAGACTTAGTTGACGGTGCACCTAAAGAATTAAAAGCTGGTGTTGCTAAAGACGAAGCAGAAGCTCTTAAAAAACAATTAGAAGAAGCTGGAGCTGTAGTTGAGATTAAGTAATCACTTAATATAACGAAACTCAAAAGAAAAGACTCCGACTATAAAGTCGGAGTCTATTCCCGTTTATAAACATTTCATTTTGTTTGGTTGATGAAATGTTTCCTTTTGAAACCAAAAAATAGTTTATTCTTAAACTAAATTAAATTTAGTCCCTTGGCAAATAAAGTCGACCAAAGAGTAAATTTTGCACGTAGTAAGCACATTATCGATTATCCAGATTTTCTGGATGTGCAGTTGCAATCATTTAGAGAATTTTTCCAGATCGAAACTACTTCAGACAACCGTCACACAGAAGGTTTGTTTAAAGTGTTCGCTGAAAACTTCCCAATCACTGATTCTAGAAACATCTTTGTTTTAGAATTTTTAGATTATTTTATTGATCCACCTCGTTATGACATTCCTGAATGTATTGACCGTGGACTAACTTACAGCGTTCCGTTGAAAGCTAAATTGAAGCTTTCTTGTAACGATGCTGAGCACGAAGATTTTGAAACCATTATTCAAGATGTATACTTAGGAACCATTCCTTATATGACTCCTAAAGGTACATTCGTGATTAACGGTGCAGAACGTGTAATTGTATCTCAATTGCATAGGTCTCCAGGTGTGTTCTTCGGTCAAAGCCGTCACACCAATGGTACTAAATTATATTCTGCCCGTGTAATTCCGTTTAAAGGTTCTTGGATCGAATTTGCTACAGACGTTAATAACGTAATGTATGCTTACATCGATCGTAAGAAAAAATTCCCTGTAACTACGTTATTGCGTGCTATTGGTTACGATTCTGATAAAGACATCTTAGAACTTTTTGATCTTGCTGATGAAGTAAAAGTTAGTAAATCAGGTTTAAAGAAATATATTGGACGTAAACTAGCTGCAAGAGTTCTTAGAAAATGGGTAGAAGATTTTGTGGACGAGGATACCGGTGAGGTAGTTTCTATTGACCGTAATGAGGTTATTTTAGACAGGGATACTGTTTTAGAAGACGACCATATTGATTTAATCATCGATGCAGGTGTTAAAACTATCATCTTATCTAAAGATGACGGTGCATCTCAGGCTGATTATACCATTATATACAATACTTTACAAAAAGATACTTCTAACTCTGAAAAAGAGGCTGTGGAGAACATCTATCGTGCTTTGCGTAACGCAGAACCACCTGATGAGGAAACAGCTAGAGGTATCATTGATCGTTTATTCTTCTCGGATAAACGTTACGACTTAGGTGATGTAGGTAGATACCGTATCAACCGTAAGTTGAAAATGGATACTCCTGATGAGGTTAAAGTTTTGACGAAAGCAGATATTATCGCAATCGTTAAATACTTGATCAAATTAATTAACTCTAAAGAAGAGGTGGATGATATTGACCACTTGTCAAACCGTCGTGTACGTACGGTAGGTGAGCAATTGTACGCACAGTTTGGTGTAGGTTTAGCTCGTATGGCTAGAACTATCCGTGAGCGTATGAACATTCGCGATAACGAGGTGTTTACACCAACAGATTTGATTAATGCTCGTACATTATCATCTGTAATCAATTCTTTCTTTGGAACCAACCAACTTTCACAGTTCATGGATCAAACCAATCCTTTGGCGGAGATTACGCACAAGCGTCGTCTTTCAGCTTTAGGTCCAGGTGGTCTATCTCGTGAGCGTGCAGGTTTCGAGGTTCGTGACGTTCACTATACGCACTACGGTCGTTTGTGTACTATCGAAACTCCAGAGGGTCCAAACATCGGTTTGATTTCATCACTATGTGTACACGCTAAAATCAATAGCTTAGGTTTTATCGAAACTCCATACAAAAAGGTAGTTGACGGTAAAGTGGCTATGAACGAGGATGTGATTTACCTATCTGCAGAAGATGAAGATGGTAAAACGATTGCTCAAGCTAATGCGCAGTACGATGATAAAGGTAATTTCTCTACACCACGTGTTAAAGCACGTTACGAGGGTGACTTCCCGATTATCGAGCCTGAGAAATTAGACTTGATGGATATTGCTCCTAACCAGATTACTTCAATCGCTGCGTCGTTAATTCCGTTCTTAGAACATGATGATGCGAACAGGGCGTTGATGGGATCAAACATGCAACGTCAGGCCGTACCATTATTACGTCCTGAGGCTCCAATTGTAGGTACAGGTTTAGAAGGTCGCGTTGCTCGTGACTCAAGAACATTGATCAATGCAGAAGGAAATGGTGTTGTTGAGTATGTAGATGCAAATCAAATTGTTATTAAATACGAAAGAAATGACGACGATCGTTTAGTTTCTTTTGAAGGAGATAGCAAAGCTTATAGATTAACTAAGTTCAAGAAAACCAACCAAAATACTTGTATCAACTTAAAGCCAATTGTAAAAAAAGGCCAAAAGGTTACTAAAGGTCAAGTGCTTTGTGAAGGTTATGCAACTGAAGATGGTGAATTGGCATTAGGAAGAAACTTAAAAGTAGCTTTCATGCCTTGGCAAGGATATAACTTTGAGGATGCGATCGTAATTAACGAGCGTATTGTTAGAGAAGATATCTTTACTTCACTACATATCGAAGAATTTGAATTAGAAGTACGTGATACAAAACGTGGCGAAGAGGAGCTAACTCCAGATATCCCTAACGTTTCTGAAGAAGCTACCAAAGATTTAGATGAAAACGGTATCATTCGTGTTGGAGCAGAGGTTAAAGAAGGTGATATCTTGATTGGTAAAATTACTCCAAAAGGAGAGTCAGATCCTTCACCAGAAGAAAAATTACTTCGTGCAATCTTTGGAGACAAAGCTGGCGACGTGAAAGATGCTTCATTGAAAACTCCACCATCAATTAAAGGTGTGGTTATCGATACTAAATTGTTCTCTAGAGCTAAGAAAACTACAAAAGCTGAAGAAAAATCAGCAATTGAGAAATTAGACAAGAAATACAATATTGCTACTGAGAATCTTAAGAATGAATTAGTAGATAAATTGTTCCAAGTTGTAAATGGTAAAACATCTCAAGGTGTATTCAACGTTTACAAAGAACTTTTAATTGCTAAAGGTGCTAAGTTCACTCAAAAAATGTTAATTGATCTTGAATATGCTCACATCAATCCATACAAATGGACAACTGATGACGATAAAAATGAGCAAATCAAGATGTTGTTGCACAACTATGGTATCCGTGTAAACGAAGAACTAGGTGCTTACAAACGTGACAAGTTCGCCATTAGCGTTGGAGATGAGCTTCCATCAGGAATTGTTCAGATGGCTAAAGTTTATGTAGCTAAAAAACGTAAGTTAAAAGTAGGTGATAAGATGGCTGGTCGTCACGGTAATAAGGGTATTGTTGCTCGTATTGTACGTGATGAAGATATGCCTTTCTTAGATGATGGAACACCTGTTGATATCGTGTTGAACCCATTGGGTGTACCTTCACGTATGAACTTGGGTCAGATCTATGAAACCGTATTGGCTTGGGCTGGTCAGAAATTAGGTGTAAAATTTGCTACTCCAATTTTTGACGGTGCTAAGAGCGATGAGGTAGAAGATTGGATCACTAAAGCCGGTTTGCCAGCTTCTGGTAGAACTTACTTAAACAATGGTTTAACGGGAGATAAATTTGACCAACCAACTACTGTAGGTATTATCTATATGCTGAAATTAGGTCACATGGTTGATGATAAGATGCACGCTCGTTCTATCGGACCATACTCATTAATTACACAACAACCATTGGGTGGTAAAGCTCAATTTGGTGGTCAGCGTTTTGGTGAGATGGAGGTTTGGGCATTAGAGGCATTCGGTGCTGCTAATATCCTTCAAGAGATCTTGACTGTGAAGTCTGATGATGTTATTGGAAGAGCCAAAACTTACGAAGCCATTGTTAAAGGCGAAAACCTACCAACTCCAGGAGTACCAGAATCGTTCAACGTATTGGTACACGAGTTACGCGGCTTAGGTTTAGATATTACGTTAGACTAAAAGTTTTAAGTTATAAGTGGTACGTTGTAAGTAAAGCAACGTATCACCTAAAAACTTACTACTTAAAACTCAAAAAAGAATATGTCTTACAAAAAGGATAATAAATTAAAAAGTAACTTCACTTCAATTACCATTAGCTTGGCTTCTCCAGAGAACATCTTGGAGCGTTCAAGTGGTGAAGTTTTAAAACCTGAAACGATTAACTATCGTACTTACAAGCCAGAACGTGATGGTTTGTTCTGCGAGCGTATTTTCGGTCCGGTAAAAGATTACGAATGTCATTGCGGTAAATATAAGCGTATCCGTTATAAAGGTATTGTTTGTGACCGTTGTGGTGTTGAAGTAACAGAAAAGAAAGTACGTAGAGAGCGTATGGGGCACATCAACTTGGTGGTTCCTGTTGCGCACATCTGGTATTTCCGTTCTTTACCTAATAAAATAGGTTATCTTTTAGGTTTGCCAACCAAAAAATTAGACTTGATCATTTACTACGAACGTTATGTGGTAATCCAAGCTGGTTTAATGGGCGAGCAAGGTATCCAGTTCATGGATTTCTTAACTGAAGAAGAGTATCTTGATATTTTAGATAAATTACCTAAAGAAAACCAATACCTAGACGATAAAGATCCTAATAAATTTGTTGCCAAAATGGGAGCAGAGGCATTAGAAGACTTATTGAAACGTATTGATCTAGATAGTTTATCATATAACTTACGTCACCAAGCAGCTAACGAAACTTCTCAGCAACGTAAAAACGAAGCTTTGAAACGTTTACAAGTAGTAGAGGCTTTCCGTAGTTCAAGAGCAAACATCGAGAATAATCCAGAGTGGATGATCATCAAGATTGTTCCAGTTATTCCACCAGAATTACGTCCTTTAGTTCCTTTGGAAGGTGGTCGTTTCGCAACTTCAGATTTGAACGATTTATATCGTCGTGTGATTATCCGTAACAATCGTTTAAAACGTTTGATCGAGATTAAAGCACCAGAAGTTATTTTACGTAACGAAAAACGTATGTTACAGGAAGCTGTAGATTCGTTATTCGATAACTCACGTAAAGTAAATGCTGTTAAAACTGAAGGTAACCGTGCCTTGAAATCACTTTCAGATATCTTGAAAGGTAAACAAGGTCGTTTCCGTCAAAACTTATTAGGTAAACGTGTAGATTATTCTGCTCGTTCGGTAATTGTTGTGGGTCCAAACCTTAAATTACACGAGTGCGGTTTACCAAAAGATATGGCTGCTGAGCTTTACAAACCGTTCATTATTCGTAAGATGATTGAGCGTGGTGTGGTAAAAACAGTAAAATCAGCTAAGAAAATTGTTGATAGAAAAGATCCACTAGTTTGGGATATCCTTGAAAATGTATTAAAAGGACATCCAGTGTTGTTAAACCGTGCACCTACGCTACACAGATTAGGTATTCAGTCTTTCCAACCAAAACTAGTAGAAGGTAAAGCTATCCAATTACACCCATTAGTGTGTACCGCATTCAACGCCGATTTTGACGGTGACCAGATGGCAGTTCACTTACCGTTAGGTAATGCTGCAATTTTGGAAGCCCAAGTATTAATGTTGGCTGCTCACAATATCCTTAACCCTGCTAACGGTACGCCTATTACAGTACCTTCTCAGGATATGGTTTTGGGTCTTTATTATATTACTAAAGGCCGTAAAACTGATGACAGTAGAGTAGTAAAAGGTCAGGATATGAATTTCTACTCTGCAGAAGAGGTAATTATTGCCTACAATGAGAAGAGAGTAGATTTACACGCTTGGATTAAAGTAAAAGCTAACGTTAAAGAATCAGATGGTACCATTGTAAACAAGTTAATTGAAACTACAGTTGGACGTGTGTTATTTAACCAAATGGTACCAGAAGAAGTTGGTTATATCAACGAATTGCTAACTAAGAAATCTTTAAGAGATATCATTGGTGAAGTAGTGAAAATGACTGGTATGGCTCGTTCTGCTAGATTCTTAGATGATATCAAAGAATTAGGTTTCCAGAGTGCGTTCCGTGGAGGTTTATCGTTCAACTTACAAGACGTAAACATTCCGGTAGAGAAACATACTTTATTAGAGCAAGCTGCTAACGAAGTTGAAGAGGTAAGAAACAACTATAACATGGGTTTCATTACCAACAACGAGCGTTACAACCAAATTATCGATATCTGGACACGTATCAACAACCGTTTAACAACGTTTGTGATGAACCAATTATCATCAGATAACCAAGGTTTCAACTCTGTTTATATGATGCTTGACTCTGGAGCCCGTGGGTCTAAGGAGCAAATTCGTCAGTTGGCAGGTATGAGGGGCTTGATGGCTAAACCTCAAAAATCAGGTTCTGGTGGTGAGATTATCGAAAACCCAATCTTGTCGAACTTTAAAGAAGGTTTATCTGTATTAGAGTACTTTATCTCTACCCACGGTGCCCGTAAAGGTTTGGCGGATACGGCGTTAAAAACTGCAGATGCGGGTTACTTAACTCGTCGTTTGCATGACGTAGCGCAAGATATGATTGTTAATGATGTAGATTGTGGTACTTTAAGAGGTATGTACACTACAGCATTGAAAGATAACGAAGATATTGTTGAACCATTATACGAACGTATTTTAGGGCGTACATCGTTACACGATGTTTACAACCCATTAAATGGTGAGTTATTGGTGGCTGCTGGTCAGGATATTGAAGAGGACGTAGCTAAAGCAATTGATGAATCTCCGTTAGAAGGTATCGAAATTCGTTCCGTATTAACTTGCGAGAATAAGCGTGGTGTATGTGCTTTATGTTACGGTCGTAACTTGGCATCTGGTAAACGTGTTCAAAGAGGTGAGGCTGTAGGTGTAATTGCTGCACAGTCAATCGGTGAGCCGGGTACACAGTTAACACTTCGTACGTTCCACGTGGGTGGTACGGCATCTAACATTGCCAACGAATCGCAAATCAATGCTAAGTTTGATGGTGTAATTGAATTTGAAAACTTACGTACAGTTCAAACTACTACCGAAGATGGTGTAATTGAGATCGTTTTAGGTCGTTCAGGTGAGTTCAGAATTGTTGAGCCAGGAACAAACAAAGTAATTGTAAACAACAATATTCCTTACGGTGCATTCTTATATGTTAAGGAAGGTGATAAAGTTGCTAAAGGTGATAAAATTGTTTCTTGGGATCCATATAACGCGGTTATTATCTCAGAATTTGGAGGTAAAATCGAGTTTGATGCTATCATTGAAGGTGTAACTTTCCGTGAAGAATCTGATGAGCAAACTGGTCACCGTGAAAAAGTAATTATTGACACTCGTGATAAAACCAAAAACCCTTCTATCAAGGTATTGGATAAAAAAGGCGAAGTGATCAGAACTTACAACATTCCAGTAGGTGCACACATTGCCGTTGATGATCAAGATGCTGTACAAACTGGACAGGTATTAGTTAAAATTCCTCGTGCTACTGGTAAAACCCGAGATATTACAGGTGGTTTACCTCGTGTAACTGAGTTATTCGAGGCTCGTAACCCTTCTAATCCAGCGGTTGTTACTGAAATTGATGGTGTGGTAACTCTAGGTGGTATCAAACGTGGTAACCGTGAAATTACTATCGAGTCTAGAGATGGTGAGGTTAAAAAATACCTTGTTCCATTGTCTAAACACATCTTGGTACAGGATAATGACTTCGTGAAAGCAGGTATGCCATTGTCAGATGGCTCTATCTCTCCAGCGGATATCTTGGCAATCAAAGGTCCAGCAGCAGTACAAGAATACTTAGTGAATGGTATCCAAGAGGTTTACCGTTTACAAGGTGTGAAAATCAACGATAAGCACTTTGAGGTAATTGTACACCAAATGATGCAGAAAGTACATATTGAAGATCCGGGAGATACTCGTTTCTTAGAGAATGACTCTGTTGATCGTTGGGACTTTATGATTGAAAATGATGATATTTTCGATAAGAAAGTTGTTGTTGAAGCAGGTGATGCGACTACAGTAAAACCAGGTCAGATTATTTCTTTACGTAAATTAAGAGATGAAAATTCTCAATTGAAACGTCAAGATTTAGCTCAGATCGAAGTAAGAGATGCCAAACCAGCTACTGCAAGTTCAGTACTACAAGGTATTACACGTGCTTCATTAGGTACTAAATCATTTATCTCAGCTGCTTCATTCCAGGAAACTACAAAAGTGTTGAACGAAGCTGCAATTGCAGGTAAGAAAGACAAAATGTTAGGCTTGAAAGAAAACGTAATTGTTGGTCACTTGATTCCTTCAGGTACTGGTGTACGTGGTTACGAGCGTATCATTGTAGGTTCTCAAGAAGAGTACGATAAATTATTGGCTTCTAAACAAGAAGAAGTAGAAGCTTAATGATATAATCTTATAACTTTAAAAGCTCCGGAGTTTACTTCGGAGCTTTTTATTTTTTGAATGTTTCCTTTAAAAAGTTAGTTTTGTTACTATGGAAGAACAACAGAACGACAATCAATTAAATATAGAACTGGCAGAAGAAATTGCTGAAGGTATTTTTTCTAACTTAGCTATTATCACTCACTCTAATACCGAATTTGTTTTGGATTTTATTCGGGTAATGCCTGGAATTCCAAAAGCAAAAGTTAAATCTAGAATTATTTTAACACCAGAGCATGCCAAACGATTAATGCAGGCCATGCAGGATAATATTGAGAAATTTGAAGCGGTTCATGGCCGTATCAAGACTCAGGATGAAACTCCTTTCCCTATGGGATTCGGTGGTCCAACTGCTCAAGCTTAAAACTTTACCAGCCATTTGCTATTAGTGAATGGCTTTTTTATTTTAGAATAATGATGCAAAATGCTCAAAGTAAATCAGAAAAAACATACTTAACCATTTTGACCTTAACGGTATGGTTTGCCCTAATTTTACAATTCTATCTGCATATGATTAGCGGAGCAGCCGCCTCATTAGAACTGCTCATTAGATTTTTTAGTTATTTCACCATTGATAGTAATTTATTAATAGCACTTTGCAGCACATTTGTTTTGTGTTTCCCTAAAACTAAAATAGGAGAGTTTTTCGCTACACCGTCTGCTAAAACAGCTATTACGATGTACATTACGGTAGTGATGCTAATTTACAACGCGGTATTAAGATTTATATGGGTGCTAGAGGGATGGTCTATTATAGCAAATGAATTATTACACGTAATAGTGCCATTAATGTTTCTATTTTATTGGGTTTACTTTGTTCCAAAACATCAACTTAAATGGTCTAATATATGGTTGTGGTTGCTCTATCCTTTGCTTTATACCATTTTTGCACTTGTGAGAGGTAGCTTCGCTGATTTTTATCCCTATCCATTTCTTAATATAGCGAAGTTTGGATTGGAAAAAGTTCTTATTAATTGCGTGATGATAACGCTACTATTCGCTTTACTAGCGATTATTTTTGTTGCTATAGGGAAGCGTAGATCAAAACGGTTGGGAGCTTAAAATCTGATTAACGGCATATTTTTAGAAAAACAATTGCTAAAAGGGTGGTTTTTAATTTGTAACCCCTATTTTTGGAATTGATGGAAACTCAGAAAACAGATATATTTGATAATGTAGCACAACGCTTAAAACTAGAGGGTTTTAATGTTGTAAATAGAGATGAGACCAGACCTTGGGGAGGTTTTTTTGTAATAGATGAAGCGCAAGCTCAGCAATTTGCTGATACCTATTTTGATGGATTAGACATAGATACTTTAAAAATTGGAGGGAAATTGAGCCCGAAAGTTTTAATAGTAGCTCCTAATGCTCGTCTTTCATGGCAATATCATCATCGTAGGGCCGAAATTTGGCAAGTAGTTACAGGTACAGTAGGTATTAAAACCAGCGAAACCGATGAAGAGGGAGAGTTGAAAACTTATTCGCCTACTAATCAAATCAAGTTACATCAAGGCGAGCGCCACCGTTTAATCGGATTAGACGATTGGGGCGTAGTTGCTGAAATATGGCAGCATACCGATGCTCAAAATCCATCAGATGAAGACGACATTGTACGTGTTCAAGATGATTTCGGTAGATAACAACCAATATTTTAATTAGGCTTAACAGCTTTAGGAGCAATTGTGAAATTCCTCCACAAATTTTTTGTATGATTATTTTATATTTTTTCTTGGCACATTGGTTTTTATCATTGTTTAGCCAAACCTTTTTCCTGCACCGTTATTCGTCACATAAAATGTTTAAGATGAATACATTCTGGGAACGATTTTTCTATATTCTGTTACTGTTATCTCAGGGTTCTTCTTTCTTAAATCCAAGGGCCTATGCCATTTTGCACCGTATGCACCATGCCTATAGTGATACCGTAAAAGATCCACATTCTCCTCATTTTTTTAAGGATGTTTTTGGAATGATGATCGCCACTAAAAACATGTATTTGGCTTACCTATTGCATAGAATTGAACCTGAGCCTGCTTTTAGGGGAAATTATCCTGAATGGCCAATCGTTGATAAAATTGGAGATTCATGGTTTTGGAGATTAGCCTGTGCCGCTTTCTACATCTGGTTTTATGTAACCTTTGCTACACAATGGTGGATGTTTTTATTATTACCAATCCACTTTTTAATGGGACCAATTCATGGGGCAATTGTAAATTGGTGTGGACATAAATATGGTTATTCTAACCATGATAATGATGACCATAGCAAAAATTCATTGCCTTGGGATTTCCTATTGATGGGCGAGTTATTTCAAAATAACCATCATAAGAGACCAAACTCTCCTAATTTTGCTTCAAAGTGGTGGGAGTTTGATCCAACTTATCCAGTGATGAAAATAATGCATTGGTTACGTATCATCAAAATAAGAAAAGTCTAATAGCTTGTTGTTTATGAAATTTAAATTTAATTTTTTGCTATTTACTACATTGCTGTTTTTAACTATCGAGTTAAAAGCACAAGAGGTATCAACAAATAGTTTTGACGGTCCATATGTACTTTACAGAGGAGAGCAGATTATAGTAAAAGAATTAAATTATACACCAGAAATCTCCGTCACTGAAAAATCTTTTCATTTAAAGGAAAAACAGAAGGTAGTTGTAAAAGTTAAGTTTTCTGATGCTTCAGATAAAAATTTTGAAGTAAAGTTAAAAACAACTATTCAGCAAGAACCCAGCGTATGGGCGCAGCCAGACAAAATTTTATTTTTATCTGATATTGAGGGAGAGTTTGATGCTTTAAGAGATTTATTGCTGGCAAATAAAGTTATCAATAAGAAATACGAATGGATTTTTGATAAGGGAAATTTGGTGATTTATTTGATAGAGGAAAAGAGGTTCCAGCTACTTTGTGGCTTTTATATAAATTAGAGGAACAGGCCAAAGAAAAAGGAGGATATGTTCATGTGATTTTAGGTAATCACGATATCATGAATTTGGTGGGTAATTTGAAATATTTAGATAAGAAATATCTGCTTTCTGCCGAAGCAATGAATGTTCCGTACATCCAGCTTTATGATCAAAATACTGAACTTGGTAGATGGTTGAGAAGTAAAAATCTGACGGAAAAAATTGGAGAAAACCTGTGCTTACATGGTGGTGTTTCCCCGGAAATCAACAAATTGAAGTTAACCGTTGAACAAATCAATACCATTTCAAAACCATATATTGGTTGGAAAGATTTAAAGAATACGGTTAAAAACGATACCGTTCTTAGCATTTTTGATAGCACGGTAGGTCTTTTTTGGTACAGAGGATATTTTAAACAGCCCGCTCTTGATGAGACTATTGTTGACGAAACACTTAAGCAATATCAAGTTAAAAGGATTATAGTTGGTCATACTATTACGAAATCAAATATTGGATTTTATTATGGTGGAAAAGTACTTGGAGTCGATGTGAACCAACACGCAGGGCAACATGAAGCTGCTTTGTTTGAAAATGATAATTGGTTTAAGGTAGATTTAACGGGAAAGAAAAAACCTATTAAAATTAATTAATAGGTTCTCTCATATCTACCTTTTGCTCTTGTGAAATTTTTTCTTTTTGTCTTTTGTACTATCGGCGCTCCCTTTTGATTCTTTTTGTGGCTTACGCTGTACCTCTTTGCTAGCTAGCATACTCTGCCAACTTAATGGATAAGGATGTTTATCTATAATTGGAATAGTGCGTTTAATTAATTTTTGGATATCAATCAGGTATTCGTTTTCCTCAGCGTCTACAAAAGAAATCGCATTGCCATTTGCACCAGCACGGCCGGTACGACCGATCCTGTGTACATAGGTTTCAGGTACATTTGGTAGGTCATAATTGAAAACATAGGTCAGGTCATCGATATCAATACCTCGAGCTGCAATATCAGTAGCTACTAAAACCCTAAGTTTTCTTTCTTTAAATTCTGTAAGTGCTCTTTGTCTCGCACCTTGAGATTTATCCCCGTGAATTGCGGCTGCTTTAACGCCATCTTTTGCTAAATCTTTGGCAATACGGTCTGCACCGTGTTTGGTACGAGTGAAAATTAACGTATGATCTATTTTAAGCTCATCTAAAAGATGCTTTAATAGCTTTCTCTTATCTGGTTTGTCTACAAAATAAATTGATTGATTGATGGTTTCTGCCGTAGATGAAACAGGGGTAACTTCTACCATAACTGGATCTTTTAGAATCGTGTTTGCCAATTTCTGTATCTCGGCAGGCATGGTAGCTGAGAAAAATAACGTTTGTCTTTTGAAAGGTAATTTGCCGACTACCTTTTTTACATCGTTGATAAAACCCATGTCGAGCATACGATCAGCCTCATCTAATACAAAAATCTCAATTTCGCTTAGATTAACATGACCTTGGTTCATCAAGTCCAATAGCCTACCTGGTGTAGCTACCAAAACATCAACACCTCTTCTAAGTGCATCAACCTGTGGTTGTTGGCCGACACCTCCAAAAACTACCGTGTTTTTTACTGGAAGATTCTTTCCATAAGCGTTAAAACTTTCCTGTATTTGGATAGCTAATTCTCTTGTTGGGGTTAACACCAATGCTTTAATAGCTTTCTTAGCGGTTTTTAAGTGCCTCATGTGCAAAATCTGCAACATTGGAATGGCAAAAGCTGCTGTTTTACCGGTGCCTGTTTGCGCACAACCTAATAAATCTTTTAGTTTTAAAATACTAGGAATAGCTTTTTCCTGTATAGGGGTTGGCTTTTGATATCCTTCGGACTCAACAGCTTTTAATATAGGCTCAATAAGCCTTAATTCTGAAAATAACATTTTTTATTTAAAATTTAAAAGTAAAAATTAAGATGTAGTCGTTAGACTTTCATCGTTAATCTTCGAAGAAGCTAGAACAATCATTGCTGGAAGGACTAACTTGCGAGTTGCTTTAAATGATTAAAGAAATTCAGCTTCGAGCTCCAAAGGTAGGTAAAATTTATTTGGTAGGCGCTTTATTGATTTTTGTAAAAGAATTAGTAGTGTTTGATGGTAATTTCAGCCTCTTTTCAAAGAACCCCTTTGGGGCTTTCGTTATCAATTGGAAGAGTGCAATTTGCTTGTTAAAGCTTAGAGTTTGCTTCTCCGAAGAGCAAATTGCTTGTCCGAGGTTCTGTTTAGACGCTTCGAGGTTCAATACTGCTTCTTCGACCATCAAATTTTTCCTCTTTGAGGAGCAAATTGCTTCTTTGATCATCAAATTTTGTTGCTCTGAGGAGCAAATTGCTCGTTAATGCGTCTACTTCGAACCTTTGAGAAGCAAAATGGTGGTTCTGATAAGGAAGCTTGATGGTTGATGAGGGAAAGTTCTTTGTAAAGAAGTCAAACTCGAGCTTATTTTTCTCATGAACACTTGTTGGATATTGGAATCACCAAGTTTTATAAGCGGGTTTTTAATCTACATCAAGATGGTTTGGTAAAAAGGGATTGCAAATCCTTTAGATAGGGCTTCCAGATTGCAAATCTGAAACAGCAGATTAATTGAAATATTAATCTGAACTGAATTCTTTTAATTCGTCTAGTTCTTTTGCTATAATAAGTTTCCAGTTTTCATGTTTTTCTAATATTGATCCGGAATTAGTGTCCATTTCGTATTGAGCTCGCCTATTAGCAAAATCTGTCATTACATTTGAAGACATATTATCTAATTTTAGTTTGCCCCAAAATATCTTCTTTCGGTTTAGAAATATCTCCTTGCGGAATTTTCTAGTATAGATTTCCGACATGTCAAATAACAGCTGCTGATAATTTATTGATAAAGCAGTATTATAGGTCGTATCAATCCATGATGCACTTTTGATGAAATAGTTTCTGACTTTTTTCTTGTAGTCTTTGGGCAAACTTAATGCAAATGATGCTCCACTTAAATTATAATCCAAACTGTATTGTCCAAAAGATTTTGAGCCAGTATTAGAAGTTTTTATTTTAAAGTCGCTTTCTTTCAATGCGTAGTTTTTGCTCCATAAAATGAAATTGCTGTCTAATGCAGGGGGTTGTGCAAAAGAGCAGTTAACACAAATCATTAAGAGAAGCATATGGGTTATTTTCATTTGTTAATTTTATCTATATTAGCGATAAAGCCTGTTCCAAATCCTTAATTAAATAATCTGGTTCCTCTAAACCAATGTAAATTCTAATCAGTAAATGTCTGGGATTATTTACATCAAAATCAGCTTTACTTACACCAACGCAGGCAGGAATAATTAAACTTTCGTAACCACCCCAAGATACCGCCATCAGTATATGCTTTAGGTTGTTGCAAAAAGCTTCTATCTTTTCTAGTTCTGGAGTTTTAAGTATAATGCTAAACAGACCACCACAGGCTTTCATTTGCTTTTTAGCTAAATCCAATTGCTTGTTGTCACTACTAAACGGATGAAGTACCCTTTCAATTTTTGGATGTTGCTCTAGGTATTCGATAACTTTATTGGCATTGGTCGTAATCTTTTCCAAACGAATAGGAAAGGTGCGCAAACTTCTAAGTAACAACCAAGCATTTTGAGGAGCTACAGATGCACCAATATTCATGTATTCTTTTTCGAAAATCTTCTTGATGAGCGCTTTCTTTCCGGTAACTACACCCGCAACTACGTCGCTATGTCCTGCTAAATATTTTGTTGCCGATTGTGCTGCCAAGTCAATTCCGTAAGCAATAGGTTGCTGGTAGAGTGGCGAACAATAGCTGTTATCAATCATAGTAATAATGTTTTTAGCCTGTGCTATTTTAGCTATGGCCTCTAAATCTTGCACTTCAAAACTGAAAGTATTCGGGGATTCTAGGTAGATCAGTTTGGTTCTCGGAGTGATAGCTTGTTCAAATGCATTAGTATCGCTGCCATCTACAAAAACGGTGGTAACTCCAAACTTAGGTAAAAGATCATTGAATAGTTTGATGGTCCAGCTGTAGGGGTTTTCTACGCAGATTACTTCATCGCCCTGCTGTAATAAGGCCAGTACAGGAATAGCTATAGCAGCA
The DNA here is from genome assembly GCA_029959615.1 of Flavobacteriaceae bacterium PS02338. Taxonomy (GTDB): domain Bacteria; phylum Bacteroidota; class Bacteroidia; order Sphingobacteriales; family Sphingobacteriaceae; genus Pedobacter. The sequence goes on from JASCOD010000008.1 coordinate 160,310, forward strand.
ATTCCACTTGCGAAAATCAATGCATCTTCCGCGCCATCAAGGGCCGCTAACTTTTTTCTTAAGATATCAATGGTTGGGTTAAAGCCACGGGAATACAAATTGCCTTGATATTCATCTGCCAACGCATTTCTGAAATCATCAACGGTATTGAACTTAAAATTACTCGTTTGGATAATTGGTGGCGCAATAGCATTGAAATAATTTTCACGCTCTTCGCCTAGTTCATTAAGAATGTAAGAAATATCCATTTAAGTTAAAAGTGTAAAGTCAAAAGTTAAAAGTGCCTTTCTACCGCCTAGTATTTTTTAAATTGCTTTTTTCTGGTTAAAAAATCTTTGGATGAAATAAATGACTACAAAACCCAAGAAAATGAAGATTCCGTTTAATGCTGCTTCCGAATCATCATTATAAATACTAACAGCTACAAATAAATAAGCAGCAATGAAAATGATTGGCATTAGGGGATACAGCTTCATGGTATAAATGGTATTCTTGTCTAAATGAGCTGTTTTCTTACGGAGATAGAAGATAGTAGCGGCAGAGAAAATCATGCCTGCACCATCCATAAAAATGGTGTAGTTTAAAATCTTATCGAAGGTTTGGGCATAAAATAAGGTGATGATGGAAAGAATGGTGAAAATAGTTAAGCTCACTACCATCACATCATTTTTCTTTGTTTTTTTAGTAAATACTTTAGGTAAAGCACCTTCTTCTCCCATGGCATACATTGCTCTTGGGTTGCTCAATAGATTCACATTTACATACCCCAATACAGAAAGAAAAATGAGTACCGAAAGTATGGTAAAGCCTGTTGGACCAAATATCTGTCCTGCTAAAATAGCCGCAATGCTTTGTGCTGATTTCAATTGTTCGAATCCAATAACTTTAACATAAGCGTAGTTGATGGCCATGTACAACGTGATGATAATCCCTAAACCAACTAAGATGGAACGAGGAATAACGGTTTTAGCTTCCTTTGCCTCGCCTCCAAAATTGATGGTTTGTTGATAGCCTCCAAAACTAAAAGAGACCGCAATTAAACAAATGCCTAGGGCTTTCCCGTAATCGCTCCAAGTAGCGGGTAAACCATCTGCAGTGCTAAAAACCGATGGGAATTGCTGTGTTTGTCCACCAAAGAAAACAGCGCAGATAAGTGTGACAACCATTATCAATTTAATGATGGTCAAGATATTTTGTGTTCTAGAACTGGTTCTTAATCCCATTAGGTTAATGGTATAAAAGATGATAATACTTACCAGTCCAATGAGAATACGATGGTCGTTGGTTTGCATTTCTATAGGGAAAAGGGCTTTGTTCAAATACTCTGCACCAATTAAAGAAACTCCAGCTACCGAAGCTGCATTGCTTACCACAATGATACAATTGATTGCAAAAGCGATAGACGGGTGGTAGCAAACAGAGAAAATCTTATAATATCCACCGGTAACAGGATAACGAGAGCCAATTTCTGCGTAGGTTAAGGCACCACAAAGCGCAACAAAACCGCCAACTATCCACGCTAAAAAGAACAATTCTGGAATTTGAGCTTTGGCAGCTACATTAACTGGGGTTCTGAAAATTCCCATACCTATTACAAGGCTTACTACAATCATCGACAGGTCGAAGAGGGAAAGTTGCTTCTTTTCAGGATTCATTTAAGTTTTTAGTTTGTTTGTGGTTTAGGTTTGTTTATGTATCAAGTCATTGCGAGGCACGAAGCAACCTTAAAGCAAATTAAGAGTATATCGTCGTGAGATTGCTTCGTGCCTCGCAATGACGATAGAAAATACGAACACAATTTAACAATAAAAAGCTACCCGGCAATTTCATCGTTAAAAAAATACAGAGTACGCTTTACATTTGTTCAAATGTGGAAATCTACCCTGAAAAAGCCCCTAAAATTGATTAAATTTGTAAGGCAGATTTATCTCGAATCAGTATCTCAAATAAAAAGAGTATTATGGCAGAACCTATTTACAACGAAGACAGTATTAAATCCTTAGATTGGCAGGAACACATCCGTCGCCGTCCGGGTATGTATATTGGTAAGTTAGGTGATGGTTCGGCTCAAGATGACGGGATCTATGTATTGCTAAAGGAAATCCTAGATAACTCTATCGATGAGTTTATGATGGGTGCTGGTAAGACTATCGATATCAGTTTACATGAACACAAGGTAATTGTACGAGATTACGGCCGTGGTATTCCTTTGGGAAAAGTAATCGACTGTGTTTCTAAAATGAACACTGGTGGTAAATACGACAGTAATGCCTTCCAAAAATCAGTAGGGATGAATGGGGTAGGTACCAAGGCGGTGAATGCACTTTCAACCATTTTTGTGGTGCAAAGTTACCGAGATGGCAAGACAAAAAAAGTGGAGTTTAGCAAAGGTCTGGTTACTTTGGAGCATCCAGAGATTGAAACCACACAAAGAAACGGAACTTCCATTACTTTCCATCCAGATGAAACTATTTTTAGAAACTACCATTACATTGCAGATTTCGTAGAAAGTATGATTTGGAACTATGTGTTTTTGAACACAGGTTTAACGATCAATTTCAATAATCAAAAATATTTTTCAGAACGAGGCTTATTCGATTTACTATCGAGACAGAATAAACCGGAGGAGATCAGGTATCCAATTATCCACCTAAAAGGACATGATATTGAAGTAGCAATGACCCATGGTCAGCAATATGGTGAGGATTACCACTCTTTTGTGAATGGACAGTATACTACTCAGGGAGGTACACACCAAGCGGCATTTCGTGAGGCAGTTGTGAAAACCATTAGGGAGTACTATAATAAGGATTACGACGCTTCGGATATTAGAGCCTCTATTATTGCCGCAGTTGCCATAAGAGTACAAGAACCGGTTTTCGAATCTCAAACTAAAACCAAATTAGGTTCTGAAAGAGTGGCGCCAGATGGACAAACGGTTCGTACTTTCGTTAATGATTTCTTGAAAAAGGAATTGGATGATTATTTGCACAGACATAAAGATGTTGCAGATGCTATTGAGGCTCGAATTAAACAATCTGAACGTGAACGTAAAGATATTGCGGGTATTAAAAAATTAGCGAACGACAGAGCTAAAAAAGCATCATTACATAATAAAAAGCTTAGAGATTGTAAGGCTCACTTCAATACTAGTCACGAACGAAGGTATGAAACTACCTTGTTTATTACCGAGGGAGATTCGGCTTCCGGATCTATCACCAAATCTAGGGATGTAGAAACACAAGCGGTATTTAGTTTAAAAGGTAAACCACTAAACTGCTACGAATTGACCAAGAAAGTGGTTTATGAAAACGAAGAATTTAATCTTCTACAACATGCTTTAAATATTGAGGATGGTTTGGAAGGCTTGCACTATAACAATATCGTAATCGCTACCGATGCTGATGTGGATGGTATGCACATTCGTTTGCTGATGATGACTTTCTTTTTGCAGTTTTTTCCAGATTTGGTAAAAGCAGGTCATGTTTATATTCTACAAACGCCACTTTTTAGGGTAAGAAATAAAAAGGAAACGATTTACTGCTATAGTGATGAAGAACGTAGAAATGCAATTTCAAAATTGGGAGGAAAACCAGAAATTACCAGGTTTAAAGGTTTGGGAGAAATCTCTCCCGACGAATTTGGTCTGTTTATTGGCAAGGACATTCGTTTAGATCCTGTAATCCTAAAAGAACAGACTATTAAAAGTTTATTAGAATATTATATGGGTAAGAATACCCCCGATAGGCAACAACATATCATCAAAAATCTACGTATCGAAAAAGATGAGGTAGATAATGAAGAGACGGAAGCAGAAGACCTCGAAGTTGCTTAAATCTTTAAGTTGTAGACTGTCAGCTTATTAATTGTTTTTTTTCTTAAACTTGATATTCGTATGTGTTGAAATTCAAGTTTTTACTTAACCGGGGGTATAGTTTTTGTGAACTATTTGCACTCGTAAAGATTTAGTTTAACGCATGATCGTAAATACCAAGAAGAGTTCTGCACGTTATGGACTTGTAGTAATTCTTATTTTAGCTCTTTTTATCTCAGCCATCTTTTTTTATACCCGAAACAATCGCATTAATAAACTTTCTAGTAATGTAAGTGAGTTAAAATTGGTTGAAAGCGATTATTCTTTGCTTGATACCTGTGTGCTTATGCTTTACAAAGCTGACAATAATAGCCGTTTATTCGAAGCCACAGGGAATAACATCTATATGAAGCAATTTTCTAAAGAAATTGCTAGGGTTTCTGGGATACTTGATAGCCTTAAAATAAAAGATGATGCTAAGCATTATTCTCAAAATATTAAGGGGCTTGTAGACCAAAAGAAGGCAAAAATGCAGATCTATTTGAAGCTTAAACAACTTACGGATAGTCTTATTTATAACAGCTCGGGTATAGATACTGTTAAGGAACGTACTTGGGCAAAAGGAATGGAAATTACCAAAGGTAAGTTTAAAACAATGCTTACCATTGATACAATTAAACCAAAGCAAGATGTCAAAGAAAAAGGCTTGATAGGTAGGCTTGCAGCTGCATTTTCTAGGCAAAAAAGAAACGTTGACACCAATGCGGTGTTGGTTAAAAAGGAGATTACTTTAGATACTTCATTCTCTAGCAGGAACTATAATAGGTTACAAATGAGGAATATCAACACCTACTTCCGTAATTTGTATAGTAGGAATAAAATGCTGCAAGGTAGTGAAATAGAGATCTTGCGTATCAATTCGAAAATTATACATGAGATTGTTTTTTTACTGCAAACCTTTAAAGAAAAGGAAGCTGTTTTTGTAGCAGAAACAAAAGGGAATATTCATGAAGATCTAGCTCATACTTTTAAAAGCATCAAAAATATTTATGCTATTATTTTTATTTTACTGTCGCTTTTGTTAGTGATAATTTTATTTAACTTATGGAAGATCTATCGTAATGAAAATAAATTGATTGACTACGGAGAACGGGTTTCTCAATATGCGCAGTCTAAGAGTAGATTTTTGGCAAATATGAGCCATGAAATTCGTACACCTCTTAATTCGGTGATAGGCTTCTCAGAACAACTTAGTCAGGATAATTTATCTGCACAGCAAAAGGAACAGGTAGAAGCCATTAAAATTTCTTCAGAGTTATTGCTCGACTTGGTTAACGATATCCTTGATTTCTCGAAGTACGAAGTCGGGAAAATCAACTTTGATAAGGTTTCTTTTGCACCGATTGATGCCATTAACGAAGTATTCAATAGTATCGGAATATTGGCATCTAGAAAAGGATTGTTGTTTGAAAAACAGGTTTCTTTTGATGCTAAGCTATTGATACAGGGCGATTCGTTAAGGCTTAAGCAGGTGGTTATGAATTTGCTGAGTAACGCCATTAAATTCACTGATAGTGGTTCGGTAATACTTAAAGCTGATATAATTCTAACCTCTAAAAAGAAAAGTATTTTAAAAGTGCAAGTTATAGATACTGGAGTAGGTATTGAGGATAAAGATGCAGCAGTAATTTTTGATGAATTTGCGCAAGTGAATTATTCGACCACCAAAAATACACAGAAGGGAACAGGCTTAGGCTTGGCCATCTGTAAGCGTATCGTAGAGCTACAAAATGGTAAAATTCAGTTATCAAGTGAGGTGGGTAAAGGTTCTAACTTTACTTTCGAAATTCCTTACGAGCTTTATGATGAGCAGGTTAGTAAAGTAAAACCTTTGGTAATTACAGACGTAGAACGTTTAGCTGGTAAAAGAATTTTATTAGTTGATGACAATAAAATGAATGTGCTGTTGGCGCAAACTGTTGTGAAGAAATATAAAATAGTTACTGATATCGCATACGATGGTTTAGAAGCTCATCAGTTATTTGAAAAGCATACCTACGATTTGGTTTTAACCGACGTACAAATGCCTGTGATGGGTGGAGTAGAATTAACCCGTACAATTAGAGCCGATAAGAATAGACTAAAAGCAAATATTCCAATACTGGGTGTTACTGCCAATGTGATAGAGGAGGATAGAAATAGATATCTGGCTGCAGGAATGAATGATTTGGTACTGAAACCATATTCAGAGAAAGAATTGATCGACAAAATAGCTAGTCACATTTCATCTTAATAGTTACTGAAATGTTATCAATAAAAATAAAGGTCGGCAAATTATCTTGCCGACTTTTATTTTTTTATCCTTCAATAGGAGGAGCTACAGTATCTTCGGGATGTTGAGGAGGTAGTTCTTTTACCTCTTTTTCTACTACAATTGTTTTTAGGTGGACAGCATACTTTGATGGCGTAATGCCAGTATCAAACTTCTCCGCATAGGCTTGTGTAAATTCTGCGCCGAAATATAAAATAATAGAAGTGTAGTATATCCAAACCAAGATTACAATAATAGAGCTAGCTGCTCCGAATGCCGAACCTGGATTGCCTTTTTCGATATAAATGCCAATAGCGTATTTTCCTAAACTGAATAATAACGCTGTAAATAAAGCACCAACTAGGGCTGGCTTCCATTTTAAATTTACGTCTGGTAATACTTTGAAAATAATGGCAAAAATGGTAGTTACCACTGCCAATGTTAAGGCATTGGTTACAATGAGCATTAGCCATTCAGATACTTCTTCTATGCCTACTTTTGAGGCGTAGATATCTAGTTTACTTCCAATGCCCACCACTACACTATTAATTACTAGAGATACCAATAAAAGAAAACCTAATGATGCGATTAGTGAGAAAGATAACAAACGATTGGTGATTAGCTTTTTCCAACCTTTTTTAGGGACAGCTTTTACCTTCCAGATCAAGTTGATGCTGTCTTGTATTTCAATAAAAATAGCAGTAGAACCTATAATTAATGTGCCGATGCCTATGATTAAACCCATTGTACTTTTGCCCGAAAGATTGGCATTGTTTACAAATGTTCTCAATTGATTTGCCGCTTCTACGCCAATCATTTCACTTATTTCTCCGAATATTTTGGTATTAGGATCCATATTATCACCTAAAAATATAGAAGCTGAAGAAATAATAATGATGATGAGCGGCGTTAATGAGAAGATGGTATAATAGGCCAAAGCGGCGCTTAATTTCATTACACGGTCTTCCATAAAACCTTTACCTGCCGCTAAAAATAGGTGATAGGTATGTATAAAAAACGACTTTATCTTGCTAGGTATTTTTTTCATGTTTAGTATGTCTTATAGTTGATAGCCTATGGTCAACAGATTAATTGTGATAGTTAATACAACTCAGCAATGATGCTATCATCCATCAACTATCGACCAAATTAAAACGGATAACCGATGCCAATGTTTAACACTAAATTATCTTTTCTCCAGTTTTTGCTACCAAAATCTATTTCATCTAACACCCATCGCTGTCCTTTAGGTAGAAATGGTTTGCGTATAGGAAAGGCGCCATCTAGGCGGATCACAAAAATAGTGGCATCTACTCTTAAACCTACACCCGTACCAACGGCTAGTTCATCTAGCGAATTTTTCAGTTTAAAGGCAGAACCAGGTCTATCGGGGTCTTCTTTACGTAACCAAATATTTCCTGCATCCACAAACGCAGCACCATGTAGGATGCTTACTATTTTAAACCTTAGTTCAGAGTTAAGCATCATTTTGATATCTCCACCTTGGTCTGCAAAGATTGCATCGGAAGCTACTTGATGTGTTCCTGGACCTAAAGAACGTGCCCTAAATGCCCTGATGTCATTTGTTCCACCAGCAAAAAACTGACGAACAAATGGGAGTGAAGTACTTCCTCCGTAGGCATAACCATAACCAAAGTTTGCTCTATTGGCCCAAATTAAAGTAGGAGCTACTTTGTAGTAGCTTCTCAAATCAGCCTCAACCCTTACAAATTGCGTAAGAGGAATATTAAATAGTCTTTTGTCACCATTACTTCCGTTAGGGACAAATAAGCCCCATACATTTCCACTTGTTTCCAATCCGCCAAAGAAGTAAAGATTGTGCCTGCGTTTATCTTGCATTTGGTCGGTATAAGTAAAGTTGTAATTGCTACCAATAATGAATTGGTCTTGCAATGTGTATCTCAAACCCGGATTTTGTCTATAAAGCTCTTGCAAGGCCGGGTCATTCTCATCTTTGTTTGAGGTGACAAGATTTACCGATGCTGGATTAAAATTATGTTCTTTAAACTGATTTTCTTTCCAATTGTAGCCATATTGTGCTCTAAAGGAATTAAGTTTATAAACGGTATCTCTACTTAATAGTTGGTAGCCTAAAGAAATAATGGTTTTAGGTGTAAACGCAGTTGTGCTTTCTGGCTTGTAAAATGGCACAATAAATCTCGGTAAGGTTAGCTTGGCTTCTCCCGTTAACGAGTACGAATTAATGCCGCTTGATTGCCCACTGTATTGCGTTTCAAAACCGCCACTAGCGCTAATGTCTAGCTGTTCTGCGCCTCTAAAAATATTTCTCGTAGTTTGGGTAATTTTCAATTCGGAACCAATAAAGTTATTTGATTTGTTGGTGCCGGTAACTGAAAAAGTAAGTGAGTTTTTCTTTAATGGAGTGAGATAAATATTTAGATCTAGTTGATTGTTCTTGAAACTATCTATCGGTAAAAATTCAGCTCTTACATCTTGAAATGCACCCAAATTCACCATCCTATTTAAGGATTGATTATGGTCTTTTCTATTATATCGTTCTCCTTTTTTGAAGAAAACCAATCGATCGAAAACCCGAGATCTGTAAGTATTTCTATTATCATAAATGTTGAAATCATTATACTTTAAAGGTTCCAATTTCCTCAATATACTATCTCTTCGTAAGCTATAGCTAGGGTAGATATTGATGTTTCTAACGGTATAAGGTTTCAAAGAAGCATCTGGAGCAATGGTTTTAATACGCACATTTACGTTTACCAAATGATTGCCAATAGTACTGTCTACTTGTAAAATTAAATGCTCTGGACTGAAATAGAAATATCCGTTTTCCTTCAAGTCGTTATCAATTCTGATACGCTCATTTTTGTAGGTGTCTAAGTCATAAAAATCACCAGATTTTAAAAGTGTCTTATCCTTGTTCTGGTTAATGATATGGGTTAGGTCTCCACTATCTGGAGGAAAAGTAATTTCATTGATTTTGTATCTAGTGCCAGTAATGGCAGTGTAAATTGCTTTTCCACGTTTTCTTTTAATTACTGTATCTCCAGTAACTTCCGCTTGTAAATAACCTTGACTAATAAGGTAACTCTTCAATACATCATTATTGTATTTTATTTTTACCTCGCTCATTAATACAGGTGGTTCGCCCACTTTGTTACGCAGCCAATTTCTAATCCCTTTAGGTTTTTTAGGCTCGCCAGCTAGATTATAAATGAATAATTTAGGTTTTAATCCTAAGATGGATTTATTTGGACGAGGACGGGTTTTTGCTTCTAGTTGCTTTTTTACCTGTTTTTCATTGGCAATTTTTCCAGCTGTATCTGGATTGATTTTTACCTCTGCGCCTTTATAAAGATTTTGTCCAGGCTTTAAATACCTCGTGTTGCTGCAATTGGCAAAAATTGAACATGCCAATGTGAAAGCCGCTATCTTAATTAGTTTTCTCATTTTTTGGTCTTTGTTCAACATTGTCTTTAGCTCTATTTCTACGTTTTTGGAATATTTCTTTGAATCTATTATAGTCTACTACAAGGGTAAAACCTAATCCGGTTTCTACAATTTGCCCTTCTACCACACTTTCTGTTTGGTTTCGTCTGTAAGCCCTTAGACGATAACGGCCATCTCTTGAAAGTGCATATTCAATATTTACATTATCAGCAATGCTTGTTGCATCTTGATTTGCTTGTTGTGGTCCTTCTAAAGCAAATGAGCTACCTACCGTTACGGTTAATCTATCATTCAATAATTTCTTGGAGATGCCTAATTCTAAATCAGTTTTTTGCTCTAAGCTACCTGTTGAATAATCTTCTGAAGAGTTAACACCGAAATTCAAATCAACTCCCTGGATTAAATCCGATGCCAAATTGTTTAATTGTTCGGTAAGTAATTTGCTCACACTAGAGCGGGCTAGGGTAGAAACTCCACCACCGCCACCAGCTAAACTTTGGAATGGATTGTTAGCGATAAATCTGTTGAGTGCCAACAAAGCAAAAACTTGTTTGTTAAGTTCGTTCTCTTCTCTATTTACTGTTTGTAATCTGGTATAAGCTAAGCTTCCAATTTCAGTACCACGTTCGTTTTCTGGTAAATCAATTTTAAATGAAATGATTGGTTTCAGTAATTCGCCCTTCATATAAAGGTAAACCTGAAAAGGCATTTTCGTTTTCGCTTGTACTAATTCAGGTTGATTTAGTAAATCTATAGGGGCAGCATTTACTTCATACAGCGCAGTTAAATTTACATTTGCTTCGGTTGGTTCCCCAGTCCAAATAATGGTACTTCCTTTTACTAATTTAAAAGGTTTTTTACCCAAAGGACCAACAGATAAACTGTAAGACCCATCTACAATTTCGTAACGGCCAGTCATGCTAATTTTGCCACTTGGATCGATGGTTGCATTTAAATCTGCATCACCTTTTACGGTAAGCATATCGCCATTCGCCGGATCTACCACTACGTTCAATTCTGCTGCAGGGTCTACATTAATATCGGCTACCAGGTTAATTCCTTTAATTGGCGATTTGCTGATACTGTCTGCTTTCAGATCCCTTTGTCCGTTAAACGGTGGTGCATCAGCGTCTATAAATTGTACAATTCCTTCTTGGTCAATAACCGATGGATCGTTAACTGGCATCGCAAAATAGAATTTTGTTCCTTTTTCTACGGTTACATTCATGTTAACGTCGGGTTGGTTTAGATTACCGCGAACGCGAATATTACTGCTCAGGTAAACCGTACCGTAAATCATATCGTTGTCTTGAGCGGTAGAATTCATTACTCTAAAGTTGTCGGTTTTGATATCTAAGCCGAAGCTGATGTTGCTGAAATCACTAGTGTTGATTGAACCATTAATCGTTGCTTTTTTGTTCAGTGAATCCACTAACGTGAAATTATTAAAGCGAATGCCTTGATTGTTAAAAGCGATTTCTTGGGTTGGAATGGTAAAATAAGAATTGATATAAGCAATTCTTAATCCTGCATCGTTAAATTTCAATGCCCCCAAAATCTGAGGTTTGGTTAGTTCTCCCTTTACCGTAAAAGCACCCGAAATGGTTCCTTTCCCCTCTTTAATCTGTCCCGCACTTACACTTTCGATCTCTCGCAAATCAATTCTGCCAATGTTTACATTCAGGTCTAGACTACTTTGTGGTGCAGTATAATAGAAGCCTTTAGCAGATAGCTCATGTACGCCTTTTAGACTGACATCTACTTCAAAAGCATTTTCCGTATTGTTATTAACGATGGCTTTTAAATCGCCCAATTCATCTTTTTGATAGCGTAGTTTATTGATTGTTAAATCTGCTTCGAATTTCGGGTTAGAAACCAAATCTTTTACATCTACCGTTCCATTGATTGCTCCGCCCACTAGTGCGGTGTCAGTTTCAGCAAATTTCATTAAGGTCTCTATCTGAAAGTTTTTGAATTCTACCTTCAAGGGCGAATTAGGTTGATTAGAAGTGCTGTTGATACTTAATAGTTGCGAACCTTGGCTGATGTTGAATTGATGTGCCAGAATTCCAGATTCGCCAAATTGAATATAGTTTTCAGGAGCTACCGTCCATTTTTCATAATCTAGCATCAGCTTGCCAGGATCTAAATTAAAACGAAAATCTTTATTGATCGATTGGAAAATACCTGCGATCACATATTTATTTTTGCGCTGTCTATCACGTAAGAAGACATTTAAATCCAATTTATTGTCGGCTGCTGCGCCAGAAATCTCCGTATTAAACAACGCAATGGAGGTGTTTTGAATGCTGTTTACAAACAACCTGTAGTTTAACTTTTCTGCATCATTATTAACATTTAATTTAATGCTATCGAGATTGATGCCATTGTAAGTTACTTTTGGAAAAATAGCATTTATCAACAGACTGTCTTTCTCCGTATCTATTAATCCATTAATTCTAGAAGGAGAGAAGGTAGTTAATGCAGGAACAAAATCTTGTAAAAACTTTGGGTTGTAAATGTTTGCTGTAAAGCGAATGCGCTGCGGCGGTATCTTGGTTACTTGGCCAAACTCATAATATTTGTTGATCTGGTTAATAATCGCACTCCCCACTTTACTCAATTGGTATTTCCCATCAACTGTCGCACTTATTAGTTCCGACTTTAGTACCAACTTGTTTTCTGTAGCGGTTGATAACGCATTTAATTGGATGGTATCTACGTTGAATTTCTTGCCTTCTTTTACTAATTGTAAGCCTGTTGCAAATACATCTCCGTTTAAGTAATCTACATCTGCAGTTTTAATATCTGCTTTAATATTCCCTGCAAACCTAAATTCGGTTTTGCTAAAGTTTAGTTTTTGTAAGTCGATTTGTTTAAGTGCAATATTGGCTTTTACCGCTGGATATTTGCCCGCTAAATTAGCGTTAGCCGTTAATTCAAAATTAACGTTGCTATCTGGCATATTACCTTTAATAGCTATTTTTTGATTAACGTAATTGCCAGATAACTTGAGGTTGCGGTAGTTGTATTTGTTATAGTAAGCACTCAATACAGTGGCGTTAAATTGTGCATTGATTTTCTTAGGATCTAAACCTGTTCCTGCCACATCTGCTTTTGCAGAAACTCTGCCTAAAGTTGGTTGTTGTTTAAGTAATTTACCTACGTTAAAGTTATTTAAACTGACAGCTGCTTTGTACTTTTCTTTGCCTTTCGGGCCGTTCATATTAGCAGCTAAAACTGCAGAACCCATATCCGATCTTACATTCAAATTCGTTGTAAAGTCGGTCATTGAACCTTTGAATTTCCCATTTGCTTCAATTACATTAGGTAATTCTATACTTGCTGGTAATGATTTTTTGGGTACTACACTTAAAATATCGTTCTTAGTGATATGCACTTTCTTGATGTTCAAATCTAAGAATGCTTTGTTTAAATCTGTAATGTTATTAGCTTTTCCGTTAACGTCAATTTGTGTGTTTTTTAAACCACTAATCTTCAATTTCGGAATGTTCAATCGGTTTAAGTAACCATCTACTTTTGCATCCACTTTTATCTTTTGATTGGTGTATTGCAGAGGTAAGGCATTACTGAAAAAAGTAGCATCTTTTAGCCCAATAGTTGTATTCTTTAATTCTATCGCTAATTTTACTCGCTCCGGATTTTTAGTCAAATCATCCAAGGAAGTGAAGGTTAATTCGGTTGCATTTTCGATGCTCGTGTTAGGTGTTTTTAAAACGAAGTCGGTTAGCTTAATCTGCTTATCGTTATAAATAGCATCTCCTCTCAAAGTATTCAGTACAAAGCCACTTTTGTCGCTCAATGAACCATTTTTAACTTTCGCAGTAATGCCTTTACTACTGTAGTTGATATCTTCTGCGCCTAAGTTTAAACCTTTAATGTTTAAATGGTTAAAGTCAATTCCTTTTTTCAGTGGCTTAACACCTAGGTTATCAAATTGTAATTGATTGTTGATGAGGTCAATTTTTTTGATAACCAATGCCAATGAAGATTGCTCCGCAACAACAGTATCTTTTACTTTATCTAAATCATTGCTAGGTGCTGGTTTAAATGCGAATTTAATGAATGAGTTTGCTAATTCTGCATTGTCCGTTGTGTAACTTCCGTTAGTTAAATCGACCTTTAAGTTGTTGAAATGTAGTTTGTTTACGTTTGCTACTGCATTGGTGGTGGTCAATTGGTCGTCGTAATTAACTTTAACATTGTTGAACTCGAACTTTTGCACCTCTATTGTAGGTAGTTTGCCTTGTTCTTTTTGGGTACTATCAATGCTATTGGTTAAATGTTGTACTAATTGGGTTAATGGCTTTTGCTGTAAATAAAATAGAGAAGTGTTATTAACTGCGAAGTTTTTAATCACATATTTTTGGTTCACTAAATCGAAATCCTTAATGTTGGTTTCCAGCTTACCAAGATAAAATTTAACATTATTTCCGGCTACATCATCTCTGTAAGTAAGTCCTATATCTTCAAAACGCACTTTGTCTACAGAAAATTTTAGGGTAGAAGTGGTGTCTTTCTCTACTTTTTCATCCGGTTTTTTCTGGTCACTTACAAATGCGTCTACCAAGAAAGAAAAGTTGAAGGTCGTATCCGGGTTAATACGTTTAACATTGGCTCTGATGCCTTTTAATTCGATATAATTCACTTCAACTGTATTTTTTAACAGCTTAAATAAACTAATGTCTACCTGTAGTTTTTCTGCATAAAGTAAGGTGTCTTTGTTTAAATCTTCGATGTAAAATTTATTAAGGACTACATCTTTCGGAAGTGCAATTTTGATGCTTTCTAGTCTTACTTCCGTTTTAGTTTTGTTTTTGAGATAGCTAATGGCTTTATCCTTTACGAAATTTTGTACTGCGGGTATATTTAAAGAGAATGCAATTAGCACTACTAGTAAAATTATACTAGTAATTATCCATAAAATGATTTTAAGACCTTTTCTAAAATATTTATTCAAGTGAGATTAATTTTTTGATGGTTCAAGATAATTATTTATTTAAAAAGTGGCTTACCACTAGTGAATCAAACAACGAATAATGAAGAAAGTTTTAATAATAGGTGGCGAGATATAGCGTATTTGTACAGATTTATTAATTCTAATTTGTATGTTTAATTTATGCAAGTACTCGATTTTAAAATCACATACGAAACTTACGGAAATGTAAATGAGCTTTCTGTTGAAGACAAGCTGTTGTGTATAAGGGCAGAGGAGGCACTAAAGACCTCTTATTCGCCATATTCTAAGTTTAAAGTAGGCACAGCAATTCAACTCGCCGACGGAGAAGTAGTTTTAGGAAGTAATCAGGAAAATGTTGCTTATCCATCTGGATTGTGCGCCGAAAGAGTGGCGCTTTTCGCTATTGGTTCGTCAAAACCTAGTGCTGTAGTAGCTACTATGGCAATTACAGCTTACACCGAAAACTTCGATATTAAAAACCCAGTTACTTCATGTGGTGCTTGTTTGCAGGTAATGGCAGAATTTGAGCAAAGGCAAAAATCACCAATTGCGGTAATATTCTATTGCCTAAATGGACAGATCATTAAAGTAAATGGAATAAAAAGTTTATTGCCATTTGTTTTTGTAGAAGATCGCTTAGCAAACGCTTAAAAGAAATTCATAGGTAGATGAGAGAGGTTAATCGCGACTTTCGTTTAACGTAGGTAGATGATAGCTAACATAAGCAGATGAGAATGCTAGGTTTTTATTCTTAGGTTACTCCTTTTATCTCTAAAAATGTGCCGCATTCGTTAAGCCCCTTTTTTATGTTATGGAAGTGGATATTTCACTATCTGTCAAATTTTAATGTGGTATTTTTTCCCCGAAGGCAGTAAAAATGGGTTTTCTTTTCCTAAACTTTCTATCTTTAAATAAGGAAACTTAAATAACATTACATGATAAAAATTAAGGTATTGCTACTTGCTATAATATCAGTATTGTCAATTGCCTGTAATCGTAAAAAAGCGGATTTGTTAATTTATAATGCTCAAATTTATACTGTAAATGATGCTTTTGAAATTGTACAAGCAATAGCCATCAAAGATGGAAAGATTTTAGCTTTAGGTAGTTCATCAGCCATTAGAGAGCAATATCCAGCTACGGAGTCTGTAGATGCTAATGGTAAAGTGGTTTATCCTGGATTTATTGATGCCCACGCCCATTTTTTTGGGTATGCTGAAAGTTTGAACAACGCAAATTTAACTGATTCTAGATCGTGGGATGAGGTATTGGATAAATTACAAGACTTTGCAAAAAATAAAACTGAGGGCTGGCTAACTGGTAGGGGTTGGGATCAAAATGATTGGCCTGATAAGCAATTTCCTACTAAAGAAAAATTAGACGAATTATTTCCCGATAGGCCCGTGTTGTTGACCCGTATTGATGGGCATGCTGCAATTGCTAATCAGAAAGCATTGGATGCTGCAGGAATTACCAAAGCATATGATTTAACTGGCGGTGAGATAATCACTAAAGATGGAAAAATAACAGGTGTGTTGATTGACAATGCCGTTGATTTGGTATCGCACAAAATTCCAGATCTTACTAAAGAACAAATGAAGAAGCTCTTGCTACAAGCGCAGGACAATTGTTTTGCAGTGGGATTAACCACTATTGATGATTGTGGCTTAAGTAAGGATGCTGTTGAAGGGATAGAGAAACTTCAAGAGAAAGAAGATTTGAAAATGCGTTTTTATGTGATGCTCTCCGACAATGAACATAATTATGATTACTTGACCAAAAGAGGAGCCATTAAAACAGATCGATTAAATGTCCGGTCATTTAAGGTATATGCAGACGGAGCTTTGGGTTCTCGAGGAGCTTGTTTATTGCAGCCATACAATGATATGAAAGATAAAAAAGGTTTTTTGTTGAGTGATCTTGCTCACTTTGAGAATGCAGCAAAAAAGATTAATCAGCATAATTTCCAAATGTGTACACATGCTATCGGAGATTCTGCTAATCGAGCGATCTTAAAGATATACAATAAAATTTTGGGACCTAATAATGATAAGCGTTGGCGTATCGAACATGCGCAAGTAGTGAATGAAAAAGATTTTGAACTTTTTGGGAAAGCTAAAATAGTTCCGTCTGTGCAACCAACTCACGCCACATCAGATATGTATTGGGCACAAGAACGATTGGGCAAAAATAGAATGAAAGGAGCTTATGCCTACAAACAATTGTTGCGTCAAAATGGTTGGATACCCTTGGGAACAGATTTTCCAGTAGAACAAATTAATCCAATGCTTACATTTTATGCTTCAACAATAAGGAAAGATGCCAATCACTATCCTGAAGGAGGTTTCCAGATAGAGGATGCCCTAACACCCGAAGAAACTTTGAAAGGGATGACAATCTGGGCGGCGAAAGCAAATTTTGAAGAAAACGAAAAAGGTAGTTTAGAAGTTGGTAAATTCGCCGACTTTGTGATAATGGAGACCGATATTTTGAAAGCAAATGCGGATCAAATTTTAAAAAATAAAGTAATTAGAACTTACGTTAATGGAGAAAAAGTTTATGAATCCATTGCGATTTCCAAAAATCAAAAAAAATAAAAAAAACAAATTGCGATAGCTTCATCGCATTGAAAATAAACTTAAACTGATGAAAAAAAACAACTTGATGGGCATTGTTACCATTTGTTTAACAGCTATAATTACAGTTACGGCCTGTGCCCAAGATCATAAACAGAATCAAAATCGTCTAAGCAAAATCAACGATGTAGTAAAGAGTACCATTCTACTTAATAACTATCAAAATTTTATTCCTATTGTGGGGTTAGCAGATAAGAAAATTGTTTCTATCGACTTAGGTTATAAATATCAAATAGGTTTCGACAGTCTGTTGAATAAGTACACATCAGTTACATCGCTAAGTGCAGTTAAGTATTCAGATTCTAGTACTTTAAATGATTTAGAGGATGACATAAAGTTTTATAATACCGTTGTTGTTGCATTGAATAATGATATGGCCAAGAATGGAAAGTATCTCAACTTTATTTATAGCATTTCAAAATCTAAGCATGTGGTAATCGCATTATTTGGAAATGGGAATGCACTAAGCTCTTTTGATCGTATCAATACACCTTTAATATGGAGTGCTGAAGATAATGAAGAAGCAGCGTTGGTTGTTCCGCAGTTTATATTTGGAGGCATTGCCGCAAATCAATTGCTTACTAAAACCTATTCAGAAAAGTACGTTCAAGGAACGGGATATATCACCAATGCAACTCGTTTAAAATATACTGTGCCTGAAGATGCTGGTGTTAACAGCAATGATTTAAAAGAAATTGATGACATCGTTAACGAAGGAATTGCTAAAAAAGCCTCGCCGGGAATGGTAGTTTTAGTGGCTAAAGATGGAAAAGTAATTTACAATAAAGCATTTGGATACCATACTTACGACAATTTACAGGCTGATAAAGTAACTGATATCTTCGATTTAGCTTCTGTTACCAAAACTACCGCAACTACGCCAAGTGTAATGCGTTTGGTAGAAGAAAAAAAACTGAAACTGGATACTAATGTAGGATATTACATTGCGAAAGCTCGTACTTCACCAATGAATAACATTAACGTAAGAGAGGTGATGCTGCATCAAGCAGGATTTATCCCTTATATCCCATTTCATAATTATGTAAAAGAGGGCGATTATAGCAGGGATTCTTCTGCCGCTTATCCTACCAAAGTAGCTGATAATTACTATATCAAAAAGGGTTTTTTCAATGATTTTATGTGGCCAAAGATGCTGAATTCACCAATTAAAACTAGAGGAAGTTATGTTTATAGTGATATCAGTATGTATGTGATGCAAGATATTGTAGAGCATATTTCCGAAATGCCGGAGGATCAATATGTGCAGCAAAATTTTTATATCCCTTTAGGAATGCAAACTGCAGGTTATTTACCAAGAAACAGATTCTCTAAAGATAGAATTGTGCCTACAGAAGATGATAAGGTCTTTAGGAAAACTTTGTTAGAAGGATATGTGCATGATCAAGGTGCAGCCTTAAAAGGTGGTGTTGCGGGGCATGCAGGCTTATTTGGGACTGCGAATGATTTAGCGATCTATAATCAAATGTTATTGAACAAAGGTACTTATGGTGGCGAGCAATATTTTACGCCGCAAACCGTAGAGATGTTCACTACAAAACAGTCAAATGTAAGTCGTAGAGGTTTAGGTTTTGATAGATGGGATCCCGACACAACCAAGAAGTATCCTTCAGAGCTGGCTTCTTCACAAACTTTTGGACATACAGGCTATACCGGAATTGGCGTTTGGACAGATCCATCACGTAATATGATCTATATTATCTTGTCAAACAGGGTTCATCCAACGGTAAGTGAAATGCTGGGTAAACTAAATATTCGTCCACGTATACAAGATGTGGTAAACAGAGCGATAGATAAAACTAAGAAATAACAAAAGCCCCACCATTTGGTGGGGCTTTTGCGTTACTATAACTTTACGAAGTTTCAAAACGGCGAAGCCATCAACTTTACCTCTAAAAGTAATAACATTCGTTAAAGTTAAACTTCGTAAATCTTAATTGTTGGTGCTAAGCTTTAAGAAACTCAATCAGTTTTTTCATAGCCAAAGCTCGGTGACTGATTATGTTTTTCTCGCTCATATCCATTTCTGCAAAAGTAATGTCGTAACCGTTTGGTTGGAAAATCGGATCGTAACCAAAACCATTTGTGCCAGCTGGAGAGGTTCTAATATTACCTTCTATAACTCCTTCAAACAAATGGTTTTTACCGTTTTTCAAAAGAGAAATTACCGTCTTAAACCTAGCTTTTCTATTGGTTTTACCTTCCATATTTTTTAACAAAAGTTGGAGGTTAGTTAAGTCATCCTTTATGCCGCTGTATCTAGCCGAGTAAATACCAGGTTCATTGTTTAAAGCTTCAACTTCTAAGCCACTATCATCAGCAAAGCAATCTAAACCAAAGTTTTCGAAAACATAACTGCTTTTTAAAGTGGCATTTTCAGCAAAAGTATCTCCCGTTTCAGGGATATCTACTAAACAATTAATGTCTTTAAGGTTAAGCGTTTCGTAATCTGGAGATAAGATTTTAGCAACTTCAGCAGTTTTATGTTCGTTGTTGGTGGCAAACACCAGCTTCTTTATCATATAGTTAGATTTTTTAAAGTTCCCCAAAGTGTTTTCTTGGCAATTAAATCAGCATCAAGGTCGTGTAAATTATGGGTAAAAATCGCTCTGATATCGTTAATTGAGTTAACTTGATGTAAATTCATCTCGTTTAATCCTAATGCCGTTGGAGGAATGCCGAAAGAGAACACTAGCTTGCAGGAGAAAAATGAAATGAAGTGCTCAAATTTAGCATTTGAATAGGCCGAATAATTCACCAAGGCAAAATCAGCGTTTTTAAGATTGATAGACAGCACAAGTTTTCTCAATAGTTCCGTTCCTTGTGGCGTGCTTACAGGATTTTGAATATCATTAACCAAAATAAGAATGCCTTTCTCATTCTTGCCTAGGTGTTTAAAATCAAAAGTTTGTTTGTAGGCTGCTGTAGGTTCCTCAACCTTCGGTAAGGTCGTTACGCTTTGCTGCGGCTCAGCTATTGTTTGTCGAGCTAAAGTATCATCGCCCTTTTCAACAATTGGAGTTTGAACAGCTTGTACGGTTTGATTTTCGTTTGGAGAAATATCGCCAACTAAATAAACGTCCTCGTTAAAGAATAAACCTAGAGCTTCTGCGTTAGTTATAAGTTGGTTGCTATTCATTTTTATAGAAAAATTTCTGTTAAAATTAGTTAAATATCTTATTATAGCACCTTAAATTGTTACTTTTATCCATTAATTAATAAACGCATCTTTTGTGAGAAAAGCCTGTTTAGTTCTGTTTTTAACTGTTTCTGGAAGTCTTTTGTATGCCCAAAGCGTGGCTACTATAAATGGTAATCCTATTAGTAGTAACGAGTTTTTATGGGTTTACAAGAAAAATCATGTTGGAGAAACCAATTTGAACTACAAAGATTTAGCTGCTTATTTAAATTTATATGTAAATTTTAAATTGAAGGTAGCCGAAGCAAAATCTTTAGGTTTAGATGCAGAAGAGGAATATAAGAAAGAGATTGCTGGTTATGAAGATGCACTAAAATCGCAGAAAAAAGTAGCATTAGATTCTCCCGAATACGCTTACATTATGAATGAGTATAGAGAGGGTGTGTTAATGTTCAATGTCTGTGAACAGAAGATCTGGGGTAAAGCTCAAGAAGACGATGACAAGCTGAAAACATATTTTGCCAGTAATGAGAAAAAATATGACGGAAAGCAGTTTGAAGAAATAAGAGGGCAAGTGGTTGGAGATTATCAGCAGCAGTTAGAAACCGATTGGATAAATAGCTTAAGGTCTAAATACAAGATAAAAATTAATCAAGCAGAACTGAAGAAATTAACTAAGCAATAGAACTACAATGTTAGCTTCTAAGCCTAATAATTTTAACTTTGCAAATTATACAACAGAATTAGCATACTAATGAAGAAAATTTTATCAATAGCAAGCATTTTAATTTGCTTGTTTTTGAACGTAAAAGCACAACCGAAGCCTAATTTGGATAAAGTAGTAGCTGTAGTAGGTAGCAATATTATCTTATTGTCTGATCTTAACCAACAATATGCTATCTATTTGAATCAGGGTAATTCAGCCGATCCAAGAGCAAAGTGTTACTTTTTACAACAGATGCTAGTGCAAAAGTTGTTAAAGCAACAAGCAGAAATCGATTCAATTGTGGTGGAAGAAAGCCAAGTTGACGATGAATTGGATAAGAAAATGCGTTATCAGGTTCAGCGTATGGGTGGACAAGACCGTTTAGAGCAATTTTTGCAAAAATCTTTATTACAATATAAAGATGAGATGCGCCCAGATGTAAAAGAAGGTTTGATTGCACAGAAAATGCAAGCAAAAATTACCGAAAATACTACGGTAACTCCTTTAGAAGTTAAGAAATATTTTGATAGCTACCCAAAGGATAGTTTGCCTGATATTGGTGCAGAAGTAGAGGTTGGAGAGATTGTTTTACATCCTAAACTAACCAAAGCTGAAAAACAAAAGTACTATGATAAACTAGAGGCAATTCGCTTACGTGTAAAAAGTGGTGAAGATTTTGGTTTCTTAGCGAAATCTTATTCTGAAGATCCAGGCTCTGCATCTGAGGGTGGTGATTATGGTTTCATCGATAGACAAACCATGGTAAAGGAATTTACTGCCTGGGCATTTAAATTGAAAGCAGGAGAAATGTCTCCGGTATTCGAAACAGAATATGGCTATCATATTTTACAAGTAATTGAACGTAGGGGAGAGCAATCTCACGTAAGACATATTTTGATTCGCCCACAAAATACAATTCAAAGTTTAGAGCGTGTTAAATCAAAAGCAGATAGTATTTATCAAGATTTATTAGGTAAAAAATTACCGTTTGCTACAGCAGCATCTCTATATTCTGATAACAAGGAAACTCAATATAATGGTGGTATGATGCTTTATGCTGATAACCAAACTGCTAGAACTACATTTATGCCGGTAGAGAAATTAGACCCAGCAGTATTTGTTGTAATTGATACGATGAAAGTTGGAGAAATCTCTAGACCTACGCAATTTAACAACCAGCAAAGTGGTAAAGAGGGTTACAAAATATTCTTCCTGAAATCTAAGATAGCTCCACATAAAGCCAGTCTGGAACAGGATTATCCAAAATTTAAAGAACAGGCACAACGAGAGAAAGAATCGAAAATAATGAGTGAGTGGTTTGAAAAACGTAAAGAAACCACCTATATTAGGGTTGACGAGGAGTTTGAAACTTGTGAAGAATTGAAACTTTGGGTAAAAAAGGACAAAGATAGTAAGTAGCCAATGCAGTTTAAAAATGAGGTAGAAGCCGTTGATGCCCTGCATCAATCATTTAAGAATATACATGCCGAAATCGGTAAAGTCGTAATTGGACAGGACGAAATTGTAAAATCAGTGCTCATTGCTATTTTTAGCAATGGGCATTGTTTGTTAGTAGGCGTGCCTGGTTTGGCTAAAACTTTATTGGTACAAACTGTGGCCAGTGTATTAGATCTCAATTTTAACCGTATCCAGTTTACACCAGATTTAATGCCTAGCGATATCATTGGGGCAGAAATTTTAGGCGAAGACCGTCAGTTCAAATTTATTAAAGGACCAATATTTTCCAATATTATCCTAGCGGATGAGATTAACCGTACGCCGCCCAAAACACAAGCTGCTTTACTGGAAGCTATGCAAGAGAAGGCCGTTACAGCTGCCGGTGTTACTCACGGTTTGCCTCAACCTTTCTTCGTTTTAGCTACGCAGAATCCTATTGAGCAAGAAGGAACTTATCCTTTGCCAGAAGCGCAGTTAGATCGTTTTATGTTCAATATTTCGCTAGACTATCCAGCATTTGCTGATGAGTTGACTATTGTAAAAAATACAACTAGCAACAGGACAGTTGAACTGCAAAAGGTAATTAATGCAAGCGAAATTCAATATTTTCAAAAGTTGATTCGTAATATTCCGGTAACTGACAATGTGTTGGAGTATGCTGTGAAATTAGTAGCTAAAACTCGTCCGAACAGTGAGTTCGCAACCGCAGAAATTAATAACTTTATTTCTTGGGGTGCAGGACCGAGAGCATCTCAGTTTTTAGTCTTAGGAGCCAAATGCCATGCTGCAATTTCTGGTAAATATTCTCCAGATATAGAAGACGTACAAGCCGTAGCGGAAGCCATATTACGCCATAGAATTGTGCGTAATTACAGAGCTGAGGCAGAAGGGCTAACTACCGAGCAAATCATCAAAAATTTATTTTAAGGGATCTAATCCTTCGTAATATTCTCTCAAAAGAAATCTATATGGCTTCATTCCGTGATGTGAAAGTGTGCTTTTATACGTTTTGAAGAAATTTTGATAGTTCTCGTTGCTAAGTAGTGAAATGTTTACGCCAGGTCTTAAAAAATAAGTGGTGTTAACTGATTGGGGCAATTCGATACTTTGAAGCATTCCTTTGATAATTTTCTCAGCATAGCCACCCAAATATTTTTGGTATGCTTTTGATGATTTGTTGGCTCCTTTTTTCATTTTATTGAAAGCACTTTTAAGCACTATCCGTTTAATGAGGGGAAGCTCATTCATTTTGTCATATAGCCTCAAAAAGGGATTTGGGCTATTCATATCTTCTTCCAGCTGTTGCGTGGTGAGAGGCGATTCTGGAATGACATCTGCGCTGTTAACTGAACTGAATGCCCACTCGGCATGATTTATATTGTCGTAATCGTTAACAAAAAACATATTTCCAATTTTAGGCGAAGCGCTAGCATAGGTTTTAATTCCCAGAGAAGGATAAATACCATCTTTTTTCAGATAGATCAACCATGAACTTATATAATAAGTCAATGCGCCGCCTTGGCTATGTCCGGTAATGATGTAGTTGCGATAGCCTTTTGTGTACAGCGAATCTAATTTTGGTTTAATATCTTTTGCGATATAGGCGAAAGATATTAAAAAACCACCGTGTAGGGCTGCACGAGGTTCTTGCGCCAATTTATAATATAACGTGTCGTTTGGTGCTAATACAATTTCTCCCTTAGCAGGCAGCATTGCACAATAAAAATCGGCCATAATTGATTTTGGATTTGCAGTAGTTCCACGGAGTGCGATAACCACAGTAGAATCTGTTCTAATCCACAAATCCCAAACGTTGTCTAATCCAATACTTGCCGAACGATGCTTAAATTCGTAGGAAGGTAAGAAGCCAATGAACTGATTATTTTTGGTCGTATCTGTAAAGGCTGTGTTTAATACCATCATATCATCCGCTTCTTGCGCATTAAATCCAGCTTTGAAATGATAGGGTTTGTTTTGTGCTATAGTTGACAAGGCAAGTAGGCAATTGAAAGCCATCAAGAGCGTTTTTTTCATATCAAGATTTAAATTATGTAATGCAATATACGAAACTAGAGGGCATCTTAATGAGTTAGAATCTGTATTGATTTCTATTTTTATTCGGTAAATAGCAAAGTCTACATAGTCAAAGAGCAGAGCAGTAGATCAGATTATCGTAAGCCTTTTCTAGCTATCAAATATTTGATGCTTTAGATTTTCGTATATTTGTAATCGTATGAAAATTACAAGAAATACCGTAGCAAAAACGGAAATCAAAAAGTTGATTCATAGTTCAGAGGTGGCCTTGTCGCATACAGAAATACAAGCCGCTTTAAATGATTTATGTGATAGAGTTACAATTTACCGTGTATTAGATCGATTGGTAGAAGAAGGTTCTATACACAGGATTGTAAACGTAGATGGCGTAATCAAATATGCAGAATGCCACGACTGCGAAAAGCAACATCACCATAATCATGTTCATTTTAGCTGCGAAAAATGTAAATCAGTAACTTGTTTGGAAGATGTAGAACCTACTTTTAAATTGCCTAAACAATATCAAGTTAAAGAAGTAAACTTCACACTTTCTGGTTTGTGTCCTAAGTGTTCTTAAATAAAAAATTCTAACAGACCCTGAAATGAATTCAGGGTAACGTTAATTTCCAGTTCGTCATGCTGAATTTATTCAGGGTCTGTTTTATGCTGCTATTATCTTATCAAAACTTAATTGCCAACTTACCAATAGTAGTTCCCGATTCTAACTGTTCGTGAGCTTTTTTTAGCGTTTTTGCAGAAAGTCCTGTTAAGGTTTGAGTTAAAGTATGAACTAAAACTCCCTGATCTATCAAGTCAGCTACTTTGTTTAAGATGTGATGCTGCTCAACCATGTCTGCTGTTTGGAAAGTAGAACGAGTGTACATAAACTCCCAAGAGAAGCTAGCACTTTTTGTTTTCAATTTATTTAACGCAATTGGAGTTGCGCTTCCGGTAATAGAAGCAATGTGACCTTGCGGTTTAATTAACTCTACCATTTCATCCCAGTAGGCATTAGCATCTACAAAATCTACAATAAAATCTATGTGTTGGAAGCCTGCATTTCTAACTTCTTCTACTAAGTTTTTATGGTTTACCACTACATCAGCACCCATGCGTTTGCACCACTCGATGGTTTCAGGTCTAGATGCGGTTGCGATAACTTTTAAGCCTGCTATCTTTTTTGCCAGCTGGATAGCGATTGAACCTACACCACCTGCGCCAGCTATAATCAATAAGGTTTTTCCTTTGTCTTTCTCTGCGTTGATCCGAATTCTATCAAATAGTATTTCCCAAGCAGTGAGTGTGGTGAGTGGCATTGCTGCGGCGGCTTCAATACTTAAAGATTTAGGTTTTTTACCTACAATTCGTTCATCAATTAACTGATATTCTGCATTGCAGCCTGGTTTGGTGATGTCGCCTGCGTAATAAACTTCATCTCCAACTTTAAATAGCGACACTTCGTTTCCTACGGCTTCGATTATACCGCAAGCATCCCAACCGATGATTTTAGGTTCGGAAAGCTCCCTATCTTTTGCGGAGTTTTGTCTTATTTTATAATCTACTGGATTTACAGCAATGGCATTTATTTTTACCAAAAGTTCGTGTCCTTGTGGAGTTGGTTTTTCAATTTCGAAATCGATAAAGCTATTTGGTGATGATATTGGAAGGGAAGTTTTAAATCCTACTGCTTTCATGATGTTAAGGTTTTTAGGTTTTAAACCATTATTACGAGCTACGAAGCAATCTTAAAGCATATATAATTGTTTTTCCTTGTCGGATTGCTTCGTAGCTCACAATGACGAGTCTATGTGTAAAGCAAATGTATTATAAAGTTGTTTTTATTTTAAACTTGTGTCTTTGTAAATATTAAAGATGTTTAACGTTTGACAAAATACTACAGATTGTTTTCTAAATCTGATTGAAATGAAAATCTTTTTTGTAGAGTTTTATCCCGAGCTGGTCGAAGGATATTTTAAAAATGGTAGAGGCTTTGCCTTAGAATATTAAAGGCAATGCCAACAAAAAAATCAACGTAACGCAGGAGTAAAATAAATAGTAGCTCAGTTTTTATTTTTCGAGAAGTTAAATTATTTAGCTTCGAAATCTAACCTAATCGAGAAAACGTTACTGTAGAGTGCATCAGAACTGTTGCCAACGTTAGTTAAAGCATAATCTAAAGAGAAATTCTTGATTTTGATACCCACACCCATGTTAGGTTGATAGGTGTAAATTTGCTTGCCCGTAAAATCTGTAGACTTTTGAATGTTACCTACGCCGCCACGTAAGAAAATGGTTTTCTTGAAATCAACGGAAAGGCCAAGGGTAGGATCTGCACTTACAGGATCAGCACTAACTAACACATTTCTTTGCCCATCAGTAGTTAAATTGATATTGGTTTCGGCCATGATGTTGAATTTCTCGCTCAAACGAGTGCCGTATGCTGCACCTAAAATAATGCGGGGCATGGTAGTTTCTGTGGAACTTTTAGGTATGTCGTTGCCGGTAGTAGCATATACGGTAGAAAGCTTATCGGCATTGTAGCTCCAGGAGTTGAAGGTAGAAGTGATGTCTTTCCCAACTAGGGCTAATTTCCACTTCCCTTTTTGGTACTGCAAACCAGCATCTAAACCAAACCCCCAAGATTTACCATATTCGCCAACCAAACGATGGATGACTTTAACGTTAGCACCGTAACTTAACCCATCGCCTGCACCAATGCCATTTTTACCTCTTTTACGGGCGTATGAAAAGATGAATGCATAATCTGCTGCTGAAAATTTCTTTACCCTATCATAGTTGATGTTTCCGTCGGCATCAATTAGCTCAGAAGTATCAGGGATGTCATCTACACCAAATCTTAAGACCGATGCACCAATTACTGCAGTGTTATCTTGTACCGAAGTAGCGAATGAAGCATAATCGTATTTAGCAATGCCGGCAAAATATTCGGAGTGCATGAAACTCACTTGTCGAGGCGTTTCCATACGGGCCAAACCTGCAGGGTTCCAATAACCAGCGGTAACATCATTAACACTTGCTACCACCGAACCTGATAAGCCAAATGCAGTTGATCCCACACCGATGTTAAGGAACTCATTACTGTATTTTCTTTGAGCATTTGCCGAAGTGGCAAAGATGGATAAAAGTATGATTAGGTGACGTTTGCGCATTATATTAACCGAATTTCGATTTCCTCAAATATAACCATAAAATCAACTTCTAATTGGTTTTTGTAAAATTCTAATACTGAGGTTAAATCGTAAGTGGTTTTTTCGCTAAATGGATGGTCCCATAATCTCATACAGATGCGTTGTAAAGCATAACTGATATTCTCTAGCTTTTGGTAACTTAACAAATACCTGCTAGACTTAAAGCTGTTGAAGAACTTAAAAAAAAGCTCGACATCATCGATATTGCACTTTTGAAGAAAACTCGTTAGCTCATTTTCATTTACAGTCTCTAAATTTTCATAAAATGAATTGATCGTTATTTTCTGGTGTTCTATGAGAAGGTGATCTAACAGCAATTCTACCCCAATATGTGCTAAAAATGATGGACGAACAGGGCTATCTTTTAATATGGGAATAAGTAATTGCTTTAGCTCTTGTGTTTTGTTATTGAAAAAATCTGATGAATGAAAAAGCAGATCCACTTGTAGATGTCGTTTCCAGCCAATCAGTAATGTATTTAAGCCATCCTCACTGAATAATTCTGCGTGCTTCTCAGGATGAACGTTCCAACTCTTATTCGCATTTTTCAAAAGATCGGGCAAAATAGTGCCTAAAACAATGTTGGCGTTTGGCGTATTTCTGTCGAAGTAAAAATGCGAAAGGAAGTTCATATTTGTAAATATAGCTATATAGATTGTTAGTTGTTTGGTTGTTTCGTTAGTTGGTGGAGCATTTCTAGGAGACCAAAAAGCCAAAAAACTGAAAAACCAAAAAACTAAAAGTTATCTTTGCGCCTTAAAATCGTTAAAAATGAAACCGTCACGATTTTTGAAATCCTGAAAGGATAGAAAAATCTGATAGCTTCATTACACAAAACAAGTTTAAATAGATGAAAAATTTTGTAGAAGAATTACGTTGGAGAGGCATGTTGCATGACATCATGCCCGAAACTGAGCAGAAACTGAATGACGGCATGTGTGCTGGTTATATCGGTTTCGACCCAACAGCTGATTCTTTGCATGTAGGACATCTTACTCAAATCATGACTTTAATCCACTTCCAAAGAGCAGGGCACAAACCTGTTGCTTTAGTTGGTGGTGCAACAGGTATGGTGGGTGACCCGTCTGGAAAATCTGACGAACGCAATTTGCAAACTGAAGAAATGGTTGCTCATAACCTAGCGGGAATGAAAAAGCAGCTTTCTAAATTTCTTAATTTTGAAGATAGCGGAAACGGTGCCGTAATGGTTAACAACGGCGACTGGTTCAAGAATTTCAATTTTCTGGATTTCATTCGTGAAGTAGGTAAGCACATTACGGTGAACTACATGATGGCAAAGGACAGCGTGAAAAAGCGTTTGGAGGGAGATAATGGACTTTCTTTCACCGAATTCAGTTATCAATTAATTCAAGGATACGATTTTTATTATTTGTGGAAACATCATAATTGCGTGCTGCAAATGGGTGGTTCTGATCAGTGGGGTAACATTGTTACCGGAACTGAGTTGATCAGAAGAAAAGACCAAGGCACGGCTTATGCATTAACTACGCAGTTGATTAAAAAAGCGGATGGCACCAAATTTGGTAAAACGGAGAGCGGAGCAATTTGGCTAGATCCAGCAAAAACTTCGCCTTATAAATACTACCAGTTTTGGTTAAATTCCTCGGATAGCGATGTAAAAGCTTGGATTAGAATTTTCACCCTAAAAGGCAAGGAAGAGCTTGATGCCTTAGAGGCACAACATGAGGAAGCACCGCACTTGCGTATTTTACAAAAAGCGTTGGCGGAAGATATTACGGTTAGAACTCACTCAGCTGAGGCTTTAGAAACTGCGATTAAAACTTCTGAATTTTTGTTTGGCAATGGTTCGTTAGAGTTTTTAAATGGGCTTAGGGCTGCAGAAGTATTAGACATTTTTGAAGGTATTCCTCAATTTAAAGTTGCTAAAGCTGATTTGGCTGCAGGAATTGATACGCCTTCATTGTTGGCTGAAAAAACGACCGTTTTTCCATCAAAAGGAGAAGTGAAGAAAACTGTACAAGGTGGTGGTTTAAGTATCAACAAAAATAAAGTGGCTGATTTGAATACTACTTTCTCTACTGACAACTTGATAAATGATGAGTTCTTAGTAGTGCAAAAAGGAAAGAAAAACTACTTTTTAATTATAGCAGAATAATTTTTCTGGATACGAAAAAGCCGCATCATTGATGCGGCTTTTTTTGTTTTATTGGACTAGTAAGTTGCATCCTCGGATATCGGCATTGTCAAATCTGCCCATAATCTCAAATTGATTTCCTCTGTGAATTTTACCTAAGTCTTGTGTAGCTATAAATGAGCAAGAGTTGATATTCGCTAGATCAATTACGTTAATGCCTCCAGTAGTATATGATGTCGATAGAATGCTTAGTGGATCTGAAGTATCTCTTAACAAAATTTTCATCCAAGGTGGACATTCAAAAATTCCATTTCCTTTAGAGTATCCCTGAGAAAGTAATTCGGTCATTCCATATTCACTATGAATGTGCTTTACACCAAAAGATTGACAAAGTAGCTGATGTAGTTCGGCACGTACCATTTCCTTTCTTTTACCTTTCATGCCTCCGGTTTCCATCACAATTAATTCTGGGAAATCAATTTGATATTGCTCTGTAAAGTCTAGTAATGCATAAGTCACACCGATTAAAATGGTTTTTTGCTTCGTCGATTTCAGTTGTTCCAAAGTTTCAAAAAGCTCTTCATGATTATGTAAAAAGTAACCACTATTAGGATGGGTACTTTGCTTTAACAGATCATCAACCATGTAAATCAAAGAAGAACCATCTCTTTCCAAGTAGGATGGAAGCAAAGCTAGAATACAATAACCATCGGCTTCGCCATAAAATAGTTCGAACGCTTTATTGTAGCTGTCTTCATAAATGGAAAGATCTTGAACTAAATGTTTGCTGGTAGTTTGGCCTGTAGTTCCAGAACTGCTGAAAGTAATTTCTATAGGTTTGCTATTAGTAATAACCGAGTGCGATTTAAAAAAACTAATAGGCAAAAATGTAATTTTGAGATAGCTATTAATCTCTTTAGGATTAATTTTTAAATGGGAGATGTATTGTCTGTAGATATCGCAATTTTCCGCTTGGTATTGGAAAATGCTTAAAGCAACATCATTAAATTCTTGTTCGTTGCTGATAGAGAAAATTTGCCCAGTACTGATATTCACTGGGCAAAAATACAAAGTTTTATCGATTAAGCTTTGGCTTTTGATTTAATCGTTGCTTTTCTAAAGTGATAGCCACAATAACCACTGATTCCCGCTGCTAAACCTCCAATTAGAGCGGTAACGGCTAGAATTGCTGGCCATGCTTTTAAACCAAACATTTCAGCTACACGCCCAGCTAATAAATGATGATTTGGAAGGCTTTTATATAAAGCCATACCAGTCCACAAAATGATGATAGCCAATAAAGGTTGCCAAAATGAAATTTTTCCTGTTTTGCCAATAATGCCACAGGTAGCGAAAGAAACCACAATAATTACCCACCAAGGGAAAAAGGATTGTAGTGCAAATGCTAGAATAAGTATAACGATGAAAACCATTGTCTATTTTTTTGAGATTTTATAACGAGAGATAATTTTTCCTCCTTTATCGTCTGGAGATTGCATAAAAAACAGATCATATAACTTGCCTTCTGCCCAAGTGTCAATCATGTTATCGTAAAATGGACTACCAGGATTTCCCGATTGTCCACCTGGATAAACGCCATGACCTTTAGGTTTTTTACCCAATTCAATTACCATTCTCCAAGAAGGACCATTAGTTTCTGATAATGCATTTACAGTGCTTTTTGAGCCGCCAATTAATAGTTTTTTAGAACCAAATCCCGGTATTTTTGCTAGGTGGGGAACATTAGAGTTTTTGAAATTTCCCCATTGCCATTCTTCTCCAATTGGTCCGTACTTTCTTTCTAAACTGTCGCAGGCGTATTTAAAAGAGGAGTTAACCAAATCTGTTAGTGTTTCTTTTTTCGAAGTTTTTACATTGTCGAACCATTTCGAGTTTGGATCTTTTTGTATCAATTCAATGGTTCGATCCCTAGATGGAAAACGCATTGGTACATCTTTGTCTCCAAAATCATCGTCCCATATTTCGGTAGTTAATTTCTTCGTCCAAAGATCAAATACACTTGCCGCAATAGATTTTGCGTCAAAATATTTATTCCACTTTGTGACTAAGTTGTATGATTCCTTTTGCGTAGCGTTTAGTTCAGCATTGTTTACTAGTGGCAAAATGTAAGGGATGATGTTTTCGGCCATAATGCTATACGAATCCATTTGTAGATTACGCATGCTATCTGCTGTTATATTTTTCATGGTAGTTAGCCTATCGTTAATCCTTTTTCCTCTTTCATAAGGAGCAAATTCCCAATTAATGTAATATGGATAAGTTGGATCTGTAGATGACTGATTAGCAGAACTTACGAAATTACGTGGAGGGTTTTTTACTGTCGGATTTTGCGAGGCAGGAATCCAACCCTTCCAGTCGTTGCTAGGGTCAGTTCCATCCAAAATAAATTTACCTTGATTTTTCCATTTTAAAGGAAGTTTACCATTGGGAGTAATGGCAATATCATTATCTACACTGGCAAAAATGAAGTTTTGCGCTGGAGCAGTAAAGTAAGGTAAAGCGTTACGGTAATCATCATAGTTTTTAGCTCGGTTCATCAAATAAAAAGTTTTTAATTCATTTGATTTGTCATGAGCTATCCAACGCAGTGCATGGCCTGTAGGAACATTTTTCGCCTTGCTATAATCAGACTTTTGGAAGTAAACTATTGGCCCGTGATGCGTATAATAAACTGTATCTACGATATCTTTTCCACCTTTTATTTTTATAGTCTCGTACCTAGGTGAGGTAGCATTCCATTTGTTGTTATACCAATAGCTTTGATGTTTATCGTCCTTGAATTTAATTTGGTAAAAATCCAGTACATCTGCTGCTACGTTGGTGACGCCCCAAGCGATGTTTTGGTTAAATCCGATAATAACACCGGGAGCTCCTGGAAGAGAAACGCCATAAGTGTTAATTCCTGGCGCATGTAATTGTATTTGATACCAAATAGAAGGCAAGCTTAAATCCAAATGTGGATCATTGGCCAAAACAGGGAAACCTGATGCTGTTTTGACCCCAGATACCGCCCAGTTATTACTTCCAATACCTTCTACCTTTTGTTTAGTAGCAATACCCGTACTCATCATTTCGGTAAATGATTTTGGAGTAGGCGGAATCGAGATTGGGTTGAAGTCCCATTTAGTACCTACGGGTATAATTGGATCTTCTTTGAATGGATAATCGGGAAACAAATCTTTAGTAATGGCAGGCCCGTATTTATTAAGCACGTTAGTCATATAGAATTCGTCGGAACCCATTGCTAAAACTGCTGACATTTGTTTAAGAAGCAAAGCACATTTAACTGGCGTCCAATTTTCAGGCTTAAAGTCTAGCAATTTATATTCTACAGGTAGTTTGCGTTTATCCAACGATTTGATATAGTCGTTAATGCCTTCTGTATACGCTAGTATCATTTCTTTAGATTGAGGATCGGCCATCATTCCTTCTAAAGAATTTTCAGCACCATACATCATTCCCATTCTACGTTGGTATTTGTCTACTTCTATCGCTTTAGCACCTACTACTTCTGATATTCTTCCAGCAGCAAAACGAGTTTGGAAATCCATTTGCCAAAGGCGATGCATGGCTGTTACATAGCCTTGGGCATAATATACATCGTGGTCATTCTGTGCAAACACATGAGGTATCATACGGTCATCAAACAGAATGTCAATTTTGTCGTGAGCGTTTTTCAATACCAGTTTTTTGTTTTTGGATGGTGATAATCCTTCGGCATTTTGCCAAAATCCAGTAAAAGGATTTAAAAACTTCAATATGGGAGGGAGATCACCAAATTTGGTATTTAACATGTATCCTAATAAAATAGGGATAACAATGCATATTAGTGCTTTAACTCTGTTCATCTAGTGTGAGCTTTGGTTTTTCTTTTTGAAATGAAACGAAAAGATAGCATGCAATTTAATTATAAATAACTATTAACATAAAACTAATTTGCATTTTCATAAAATACTATGCGTGCATAAAATTTAATTTGTAAGTTTTAAAAAATGTATTAAGTTTATGTTAAAATAAACAATATAAACTACAGACGTATGAACAAAACTATTACTAAAGTCATTCTTATGATTTGTGTTTTGCTGTGGACTGGGTTCGCGGCCATTGCACAAAGCATTGTGGTTAGTGGTACCGTTAAGGACAAGCTGACCAATGAGCCGATTCCAGGTGTAAGCGTTACAGTGAAAGGAAAAACGATAGGTTCTTCTACCGATCAAAATGGTAAATTCTCTTTTACAACTACAGAAAAACCTCCATTTACACTTTCTGTTACATTTGTAGGCTATACTACTGTAGAAAGACAAGTTTCTGGAACTACATCAAATCTTAGTTTTCAATTAGAGTCTGGAGCTATTTTAGGTCAAGAAGTTGTTGTTTCGGCTTCGAGAACACCAGAGCGTATTTTAGAATCGCCAGTTACTATTGAACGTATGGGACAGACTCAAATTAAAGAGGCTGCCACTCCATCATTCTATGATGCTATCCAAAATATCAAAGGAGTGGAGATGAGTTCACAAAGTTTAACCTTTAGGTCATATAATACCAGAGGTTTTAATGCAAATGGTAACACCCGTTTCAACCAATTAATTGATGGTATGGATACGCAAGCACCAGGTTTGAACTTCTCTGTAGGTAATATTGTAGGTATAACAGAGCTTGATGTTGACAACGTGGAGCTATTGCCAGGAGCTTCTTCGGCATTATATGGTGCGGGAGGTATCAGTGGTACTTTATTGATGACTTCTAAAGATCCTTTTAAATATCAAGGTGTAAGCTTCCAACTGAAAACAGGTGTGAACCATGTGAATGATAATAATACTTCTGTACAAGAATTTAAGCAGTTCGATATGCGTATGGCTAAATCTTGGAACAATAAGTTTGGTGCTAAATTCGCCTTCTCATTCTTACAAGCTAAAGATTGGTTTGGCACTAACTATTCTAATTTTGATAGGGCAGCTAATGCACCCAAAGCAGGTACTCGTCAGTCAGATCCTAATTACGATGGTGTAAATGTTTACGGTGATGAGGTTAGTCAAAACATGAGATCGGTAGCAAATACTGTTATAAGTACTGGTACATCTGGTTTCGTCCAAGCTGCACTGAGTTTGCCACAACCTCCCACTCAGGCTCAAATTGATGCTTTTAAAGCTGGCCCTGGATTAACAGCATTGAACAATTTTTTGGCGACAAATCCTTCGACTCAGCCGTTTGTTCTAGGTTTGAATAATAACTTGATACCTAATCAAAGCATTTCAAGACATGGTTACGACGAAAGATATTTAGTAGATTATGACGCTAAATCATTAAAAATGTCCGGAGGGTTATACTATAATTTAACTAATACAATTCAGTTGCTTGCTCAAGCAAATTGGGGTATGGGTACATCTGTTTATACTGGTTCAGATCGTTACTCTTTACGTAACTTTAATATTGGACTATATAAATTAGAGTTGAAAGGAGAAGACTTTTATATCAGAGGTTACACAACTCAAGAACGATCAGGAGATTCTTATATTTCATCTATCTTAGGTAGCTATATTAATGAAAAAACAATGGCCTCTACAGCTTGGTTCCCAGGTTATGTAGGACGTTTTGTTGGTCAGAAAGCTTTAGGTAAGACAGATCAAGAAGCACATAATTTTGCAAGAAGTCAAATGGACGCAGGAAGAATAGATCCAGCTAATCCAAACCAAGCTCCAACTTTTGCAAGATATGCTGACCAAATAAAAAATACCTATATAAGCCAAACTAATATGGCGCAAGGTATTTATGGTGCGAAATTTAACGACAAATCAAACCTTTATCATTATGAAGGTATGTATAACCTTTCAAGGTTATTTAGCAATGCTATAGAGTTACAGGTTGGAGCTTCAGCTCGTAGATTCGATTTGAACTCTGCAGGTACAATTTTTGATGATTTGAATGGAGATATTGATATTGATGAGTATGCAGCATTTGGTCAGTTAGGTAGAAAATTTGGAGAATCATTTAAGTTGACAGTAGCTGGCCGCTATGACAAAAGCCAAAATTTTGATGGGCGCTTTACTCCTCGTGTAACTGGAGTTTGGACAGTGGCTAAAAATTCAAATATTCGTGCGTCTTTCCAAACAGGTTTCCGTAATCCAACTACCCAAAATCAGTATATCGATTTATCAGTAGGTGGTGGTAGCCAACGTTTAATAGGAGGGCTTCCTTC
Source organism: Flavobacteriaceae bacterium PS02338 (assembly GCA_029959615.1). Classification (GTDB taxonomy): domain Bacteria; phylum Bacteroidota; class Bacteroidia; order Sphingobacteriales; family Sphingobacteriaceae; genus Pedobacter. The sequence continues at coordinate 196,396 of JASCOD010000008.1, forward strand.
GTTTTTGACTAAATACAATTTGTTAACTAACAAACCAATTACAGAAGCTGGCTATAGAGCTTTGGTGGCTGGTGCAACAACAACACCGCCTACTTATACTTTCGATACTAGAGGAGTACGTCCTGAAAGTGTTACTGCTTATGAGTTAGGTTATAAAGGCTTGCTTGGTTCTAATTTCTTAATAGATGTTTATGGTTTCTATAGTGAGTATAAAGATTTCATTACTGGGGTAAACGTTTACCAAAATCAAAGTACTACAACAATACCTAATTATGTGAAGTTTGGTGTGCCAGTAAATGCAGCGGGTAAAGTTACTGCCTATGGCGGTGCATTTGGTTTAGATTATGTTAGAGGTAAATATACTTTCTCAGGAAACGTATCTTACAATAAGCTAAACGATTTGCCGGCAGATTATAACAACGATTTCAATACGCCAGAAGTACGTTACAACTTGGGCATTAGCAATCGTGAGATCTTTAAAAATGTAGGATTTAACGTAAATTACCGTTGGCAAGATAAATTTACTTGGTTCTCTTCATTTGCAGGTGGCGAAGTGCCAGCATTTGGAACTGTAGATGCGCAAGTAAATTTAAAAGTTCCTTCAGTGAATTCTGTACTTAAAATTGGTGGTTCAAACATCTTGAACAAATACTACATCACATCATATGGTAATCCAGAGATAGGTGCAATGTATTATGTTTCATTAGCGTTTAACCCATAACAATAAACTAATTCAAACAAGAAAGCCCCGAGATAATTCTCGGGGCTTTCTTGTTTATTATGGATTGCTTTGTGATTTTATTTAAATCTAAAATCGTAACTCGTCAATCTAAAATTACTTATACATTTCTTCTCTCAGTTTCGCTACTTCGCCATTATTGATGTAATCGTCGTAAGTCATCAACTTATCAATGATGCCTTTTGGAGTAATCTCGATGATACGATTTGCAACAGATTCCGTCAATGCGTGATCTCGCGACGTAAACAACATGGTACCTTTGAAATCTTTCATGCCGTTATTTAATGCAGTAATCGATTCCAAATCCAAGTGATTGGTTGGTTCGTCGAATAATAGGAAGTTAGCTTGTTGCAACATCATTCTAGAGAACATACAGCGCATTTTCTCGCCGCCAGACAATACTTTTACGTTTTTCAATACTTCCTCTCCAGAGAATAACATACGTCCCAAGAAACTACGTACAAATTGCTCGTCGGCATCAGTACCAGAATATTCACGTAGCCAATCTACCAAGTTTTCATCTTTGTTCGCAAAGAAATCAGTATTATCGTTAGGGATATCAGCTATGCTAATGGTTACACCAAATTTAAATTCGCCGGTGTAATCTTTATCGTTACCATTTAATATCTCATAAAAAGCGGCGGTAGCTAAACTGTTTTGAGAAAGCACAGCGATTTTATCTCCTTTGTTCACCATAAAGGTGATGTCTTTGAAGAATACTTCGCCATTTACAGTTTTGCTTAATTTCTCAATCTGTAAAATTTGGTCTCCAGCCTCACGAGCGCCATTGTTGTTAAACATGATTGCTGGATATTTACGGCTAGAAGCTTTGATCTCAGAAATATCAATTTTATCCAAAGCTTTCTTGCGAGAAGTTGCTTGTTTCGATTTAGAAGCATTTGCACTGAATCTACGGATGAACTCTTGTAATTCTTTTACCTTATCTTCTAGTTTCTTGTTTTGGTCAGAACGCTGTTTCAAAGCTAATTGAGAGCTCTCATACCAGAAACTGTAATTACCACTGTAGATGTTCATTTTACTGAAATCGATATCCACAATATGCGTACAAACAGCATCTAAAAAGTGCCTGTCGTGACTTACCACCAATACAATGTTTTGGTAATCTGCCAAGAAGTTTTCTAACCAAGCAATCGTGTCAATGTCCAAATCGTTGGTAGGCTCATCCAGTAATAAAATATCAGGATTACCAAATAAAGCCTGCGCCAATAACACACGTACTTTTTGGTTACCATCTAATTCTTTCAACAATTTATGGTGAAATTCTTCTTTAATGCCAAGGTTGCTTAACATGGTTGCTGCATTGCTTTCCATGTTCCAGCCATCCATTTCGGCAAAAAGATTTTCCAATTCTCCAGCACGTTCGCCATCTTTCTCAGAAAAATCCTCTTTCATATAGATGGCGTCCTTTTCCTTCATGATGTCATACAATTGCTTATGACCCATCATTACGGTTTCAATTACCGGAAACTCGTCAAACTCGTAATGGTTTTGCTTAAGTACTGCCATGCGTTCGCCTGGTGTAAATGCCACCGAACCACTAGTTTGTTGTACATCACCAGATAAAATCTTCATGAAGGTAGACTTGCCTGCGCCATTTGCGCCAATTACACCATAGCAGTTGCCATGCGTAAATTTTAGGTTAACATCCTCAAATAGTGTACGTTTTCCGTAACGTAGCGATAGGTTTGAAACTGAAATCATGTTGCTGAAAAATAAGCCGCAAAGGTAGTTAAAAAAGGTGGAAGCTGAAAGGATTGAGATGGAAGAGGTATTTTTGGAAAAGCTAAGTCAGTACTTTTAGGGTAGTGCAGCCCCGCTTTACGCTATCTTTTTGTACGCTGTCTGCCGTCATTTCGAACGCAGAGAGAAATCTAAAAGTAAGAAGCTTCTATGTAACAGATTTCTCTCTGCGTTCGAAATGACACAACAAAAAGTATTTCCGCTTCAATCGGGTTTGATTAAGCGCTGTGCTAACTATCAAATCATCGCGTCATCGAATAAGCTCATCATCAGATTTAAGTAACCGCATCCTGTAACTCATCATCGCAGTTTTGCCTAACTTTTTTATAAGATGGTAATTTGCAACAGCGCCAACTGCAGCACCAACAACCGGAAGTAGCTGAGCCAATTTTGCTAAATCAATGTAATCACGATATTCTTGCTGAAAAGTTTGCCAATCAAATTGGTCGCCACTTTCTGGTAGCAAAAGAAGTTTTTCATCCCAGTTTTCTATTTGAGCTAAAACTTTCTGGCTTCCTCTTTTGCTAGAAAATGCCATTTGAAAAATATGTAGAATGTATAGGCGTTCTCTGAAATCGCTAGTGTCAAACCCATAAAGGGCAGCAATTTCGTAAAGCAATTTTATTTTAATGGCAATTAATATCGGGAAATCGGCCACGCTCATTAAAAAACCGCCAGCTCCAGTAATCCCACCCTCGGCAGCACCAGTTTTGCAATAGCTATCAATTTTTGCTTTTACCAATGCTTCTCTATGTATCAAACTCATCTCGGCAGGCGGTAAATCAGACTTTGTAATTTCTGAGCCGAAAAGCACTGCTTTTACCATTTGCTTAATAGTTGCGGTAATAGCATCATGCGCTTTTTGAGGGATGTAGCCGTTAATCTTTCCTTGGACTTTAGTGGCAATATTTCCTATCAGTGATGGTTTTTTCATCACTTCTAGTTTCCAAAATCGAAGTTCTAGAGCTGCCTGCTGTTGGTAATTGTTCATTATTGTTAATCTATAATAGTTTAGAGGGCAAAAAGTTCGAAGATGTTACAAATGGATGTACGAAGAGACTTTCAAAAATCTTCTTTGCGAGGCACGAAGCAATCTTAATAGTTGAATATTTTGTTAAAAAGATTGCTTCGTGCCTCGCAATGATGACAAATCGCAAACAAAAAAGTCTCGCAATTGCGAGACTTTAAAAGTATAATTAGATTTCTCCATTCAGTCGAAATGACAGTTTGGGTGAAATTATTTTTTCTCTTTGTTGTAAGCTTCGTTTAACCCTTTAATCACTTCGCTAGTTACGTCTAAGCTTTCATCAGCGAAAAGAATGTCGCCCATGCCTTTTTGATACTTTAAGACCATTTTGTAGCCTTTATCTTTAGCGTAGATTTTTAAATAGTCTGATACTTTGTTGTAAAGTGCTTCTTGCTCTTTAGCTTGCTCGTTTTGGAAAGCAGCACCAGCATTTTGTTGGTAAGCCTGTAGTTCTTGTTGCTTACGTCCCAATCTCTCTTCCGTAGCTGCTCTTTGTTCAGCAGTCATACTTCCTATTTGAGCCTGAGCTTGTTGGGCATCTCTCTGAAAAGCTTGGGCCTTAGCTTTAAGGTCTGCATCGGCAGCTTTTCCTTTAGCTTCCATTTTAGTTTTTAGCACTTTAAAGTACTCATATTGGTTTAAAAGTGAATCCGAATCTACGAATACAATTTTATCCTTATTTGCATCTACAGTTGCTGCAGGTTTTGCCGCTGTTCCTTCTGTTTTTGTTTCTTTGTTTCCGCAAGCGCTCATCACAGAAACGATGGCAATTGCAGTAGCTAATCCGCTAAATTTTACTGTGTTTAGTTTCATTCTGTCCTTCTAAATTTTAGCAAATATAAAAATCAAATCCGACTATCCTAAAAGTCCATTTTTTTTAAGCGAAAATAAGTGATTTTAACACTTGAATAGTTATCCACAATGCCTGAAAATCCATAAAAATTGCGTATTTTTGATTCTTAATTTTTCACATAAAATATGAGCGAAGAAAAAAATCCAAACTCAAATTATTCGGCCGATAATATACAGGTTTTAGAAGGTTTAGAGGCTGTTCGTAAGCGTCCTTCGATGTATATAGGTGATACCGGAGTTAAAGGTTTGCACCATTTGGTTTATGAAGTTGTAGATAACTCTATTGACGAAGCTTTAGCTGGTCATGCTGACACCATCTACGTAAATATATTAAAAGACAATTCGATAAGGGTAGAAGATAACGGACGTGGTATTCCAACTGGTATCAACACCAAAGAAAATAAATCGGCATTAGAGATTGTAATGACCGTTTTACACGCAGGTGGTAAATTCGATAAAGATACCTACAAGGTTTCTGGTGGTTTGCACGGTGTGGGGGTAAGTTGCGTTAACGCATTATCTACCCATCTAAAAGCGGAAGTACATCGTGAAGGCAAAATCTGGGTACAGGAGTATGAAATTGGTGTTCCGCAATACGATGTAAAAGAAGTTGGTACAACAGACAAAAGAGGTACAATTGTAACCTTTAGTCCAGATCCAACCATTTTTACGCAAACTACGGAATACAAGTATGATACTTTGGCTGGCCGTTTACGAGAACTTGCTTTCTTAAATAAAGGCATTTCACTGACGTTGACAGATGAGCGTGAAGAACTGGAAGACGGTACTTTTTTTCAAGAAGTTTTCCACTCTGATGGTGGTTTGAAAGAGTTTGTAGCATTTTTGGATGGTACGCGTGCTTCATTCTTGCCAGAGCCAATTTATATCGAAGGGATTAAAAATGGAATTCCGGTAGAATTAGCTTTCCAATACAATGATAGCTATTCGGAGAATGTACATTCTTACGTGAATAATATCAATACTCATGAAGGTGGTACCCACATTGCTGGTTTCCGTCGTGGTTTAACACGTACTTTAAAAGCCTATGCTGATAAATCGGGTTTGTTAAAGAACCTTAAAATGGAAATTACTGGTGATGACTTTAGAGAAGGTTTAACAGCGGTAGTTTCGGTAAAAGTTCAGGAACCTCAATTTGAAGGACAGACCAAAACCAAGTTAGGTAATAGCGAGGTGATGGGTGCGGTAGATGTTGCAGTAGGTGAAGCTTTGGGTAATTACCTAGAAGAAAATCCGAAAGAAGCTAAGATGATCATCAATAAGGTGATTTTAGCTGCAACTGCGAGAGCGGCTGCTCGTAAAGCTCGTGAAATGGTTCAACGTAAGAGCGTAATGGGCGGTTCTGGCTTGCCAGGTAAATTGGCCGATTGCTCGGATAGTGATCCAGAAAAATGCGAATTGTTCTTAGTAGAGGGTGACTCGGCGGGTGGTACCGCTAAGCAAGGTCGTGATCGTAACTACCAAGCTATTCTTCCGTTAAAAGGTAAAATCCTGAACGTAGAAAAAGCGATGGAGCATAAAATCTACGAGAATGATGAGATTAAGAACATGTTTACGGCTTTAGGTGTAAGTATCGGAACTGAAGAAGATGATAAAGCTTTAAACTTAACTAAACTTCGTTACCACAAAATTGTGATCATGACGGATGCGGATATCGACGGATCACACATTACCACGTTGATCTTGACTTTCTTCTTCCGTTATATGAAGCCATTAATTGAGGCTGGTTACGTTTACATTGCAGCACCACCACTTTATCAAGTTAAGAAAGGTAAAGAATTTGAATATTGTTGGAATGATTTACAACGTGATGCTGCTATTCAACGTTTAAAAGGTGCTGGTAAAGAAGATAGCGTACACGTACAACGTTATAAAGGTTTGGGTGAGATGAACGCAGAACAATTGTGGGAAACTACATTGGATCCTAGTCGTCGTACTTTAATGCAAGCTACTATTGAAAATGCTGCAGAATGTGACCATACTTTCTCCATGTTGATGGGGGATGAGGTGGCTCCGCGTAGAGAGTTTATCGAGCGTAATGCTAAATACGCTAAGATCGATGCATAGTTAGTCTCCCTTTTTTAAAGCCAAATATAAAATTAAACCCTCCCTGCTTAAAGCAGTGGAGGGTTTTTTGTAATCAAAAACAACACTTAGAAAATCCTTATAGAATGTAGTATGAGCCTACAGGTGCCATATCTACATGGGCTTTATCTTCGAAAAGTTTATCATCATCTAACATCTGATACAAATCTTTTTCAATGGTTCTACAAATAGTAGTAGTAGGAGTATCTGTTGGTTTATTTTCAAATGGATCTTGTAAATGCACCGCCATTTTTTCAACCAATAGAAAGAATACAGAGATAGAAATTACTACGGGAACTTCCATTAATCCAAAATATTCAATCAATCCAAAAGGCAACATCAAAATGAATAAAATGATAGACATATGGATATAAGTGCTATAAGTAACAGGAAAAATCGTTTTCTTGATACGTTCGCATCCACCCATATGGTTACAAAGGGCATTCAGCGTTTTATCTAGTTCAATTTGCTGGTATTTGTTAATCCAACCTTCTTGCAATGCTCTTTTTAAATCCATCGCATGTAACTCTAGCAAAGCAACGGTAACATTGCTTCTGCTTTTTATAAAAGCTAGTTCTTTGTTATCTAGGTAGCGCTCTAGACCTTTAGAAGAATTGAAACCTCTCAATGATTGACTTAAAGCATAGCACCAAGCAATTTGTCTTTTTACAAATTTGTTCTTAAAAGCATTTACTTCTTCTAACGCATAAGGACTATCTACAAATGATAGGATTTGCCTAGATAAAGACCGGGAATCATTTACAATAGCTCCCCATAATATTCTTGCTTCCCACCATCTATCATAGGCTTGATTAGATCTAAAAGCTAATAGCAGTGATATAATTGTACCTAATAAAGCAGGCACCGCAATAGGAATAGATATGCGAGTAAAATGAAAATTCTGATATAAAACAACTACTCCAACTGAATAGAGTACAACATAAAGTAGTTCTTTTTTAATTTTCCCAAAGATATAAGTAATCGGTATGTTATTTCGTAATAGCATGATATTGGGGATTAAATTTAAAAATTAGTGATTAGGCAGATACCTTTTTCTCAACCTCAGTAGATTGAATTTTGGTATCGAAAAGCTCTTGCTCGTTAGCAATTACTTCAGTATCTAGTTCTAGTACTTCACAGCCGCAACGTGCCGTTAGGTATTTGGGATCGATACTATATTTGTTAATAGGTTTAAAATTGTAATTTGTAGGATAAACAATCATGTCTATTTGTAAACCTTCTAATAAATTTCTAAAAGCAGCAGCAGTACTTCCGTAAAAATATTCTACACCAATACCTTTAACTTTGTTTTGGTATTTAACGGTATAAGCATCTATTTTTTTATTGAATTCATCACTGATGTTTTCGTGGTCTCTACTTCTTCTACTTAACATTAACATGTCGGTAATCGAATCAGATAATTTGAAAGCGTGTAAAAAGATAACGGTTACTTCTTCTAAACCTTGGTGTAGTGCAATTGCATCAATTATCTTTGTGCTTTCTACATTGAAATCTGTTGGAACTAATATTCTTTTCATAACCCTTATTGTTTAAATGTTTAAATAAATATTTAATACAAGTTTAGGGCATGGAAATTATAGCCGCCTAAGAACGAGATTAGAACGGCATTAGAATTTCAAATAACTGCTCTGATTTAATTTTAAAGCTAGGAAGGATCTAAATTAACGGGTAGCATTACTTTGATCTCGGTACCGAAACCCTCTTGGGTTTTAATGCCAATGCTTCCGCGGTGTAACCTGATGATATTTAACGACAAAGGTAAGCCAACACCGTAACCCTTAAAGTTAGAAGTGTTAGAAGCTCTGAAAAATGGCTCAAAGATATGTTGGATATCATCCTGTGGAATTCCGATGCCTTGGTCATTTACGGCTATTGATAGCAAAGAACCATTGCTTTCTAGTTTTACACTTACCGGTTTAAAGTCGGAGTATTTACAAGCGTTACTTACAATATTGGTAAGGGCTAATTTCAATAAGTTCTTATTTGCTTTTAGTGTTACCGCCGCTTCATCTTCGGGAAGTTCGCTTAAATCTAATTCTATTTTGCTTTCTGGATGAACCTGAACTACGGCATCGGTAATTTCCCACAACAGCTCGTCGATCCTAACCGACTCACGGGGTTGAACCTTTCCGTTGAAACCAGATTGCGCCAAACCTAAAAGGCTGGTTAAGATATGCTCTAACCTGTCGGCTTCACTTTTGATTTTATCTAGTGCAGCTAAGTGGTCCTTAGAGCCCATTTCCGCATTGGTAGCCAATTCAACCTCTCCACTGATAATGGTTAAAGGAGTTCTCAGCTCATGCGAAGCATTGCTGATGAAATTGTTCTGCGTTTCGAAAGCAGTCTCCAGCCTGTTTAGCATGTTGTTAAATGTTTGTGCCAATTCAGACATTTCATCACCACCATAACTCTTTACATCTAAGCGTAAGTGAAGGTTTTCCGCCTTAATCTTCTTCATACTCTTGATGATGTTACGAAGCGGCACGAGTGTGTAGTTCGAAAATTTCCAACCCACTATAAAAGATAGAAAAACGGATAGAAAGAAGCCTGCGATTAGAATTTTCTGCAAATCTTTTAACTCCCTAAAACCAAAGGGGTCATTTGCGGCAATAATTACAATATAACCTTGGTTGCCAATTTCAAAATATTTTCCAGCGTAAAAATGGTTTTCTTTTCGATAGCGAGCCGTTTTTCCTTCATTTATTTTAGAAAAGAAGCTCTTAGGTAAAACATCGTCAGTTTGTATGGTTGGATGAGTATTGGTATCGGCTTTAATGACATATTCCTTTTCAGAAGATAGTCTTTCTAGGTACTGACTACGCATTTTGGAATAAACGTCGTTATTTTCGTCTTTTACCAGTTTAATCTGCGCCGCAATATTTACCCTAGCTTCTAAGCGTTTGTAGAAATCTTCAAAAGCAAATTCATTTGAAAAATACCAAACAAATCCGCTGAGCAATGAAATGATAACTGCTGATAAGATGGCAAAAAGGAGAGTGATTTTTTTAGCTAATTGCATCATGCTTCTTTTAATACATAGCCCAAGCCAACAGCAGTATGTATTAGTTTCTGATCGTTATTTTTATCTATTTTTTTGCGTAGGTAATTCACGTAAACGTCTACCACATTAGTTCCTAAGTTGAAATCTATGTCCCAAACATTTTCTAAAATATCAATTCTTGAGAGAATTTTAGCTTTATTTTTTGCCATGAACTCTAATAAGCGATATTCTGTAGCAGTTAAAGTAATTTCGTTGTCGTCCCGCTTTACGCTTTTTGCCGTAAGATTAATTTGTAAACTGCCGATATTAATTACTTGATCAGGGTTAACAGAGCCATTATATCTTCTCAATAACATGCGGATACGGGCAAATAGTTCTGCAAATTTGAATGGTTTAATTAAATAATCATCTGCGCCATTGTCTAAACCATTTACCACGTTTTCGGTAGTGCCCAATGCCGTGAGCATTATAATTGGTACGTTAGGTTTTTCTTTTTTGATGATTTTACAAAGTTCTAATCCGTTAATGCCCGGCAGCATAATATCTAGAATGATAAGATCGAAATGATTAGCCAAGGCCATCTTCTCACCAGTAGTGCCATCGGGAGCAACACTTACATTAAATCCTTCTGCAGAAAGGCCACGCACTACAACCGAAACCACATTCGGTTCATCTTCAACTAGTAATAAATTCATCACGAGGCAAATAGTTTAAAAAAAAGCAGATAAAAAAATAATATCTGCTTATCAGCATGATTTTTACTGTTTTTTAACGAACAGCAGACAAAAGGAATTGTTTGGCGCTTAAACTACAATCAATTGCTAACAGCACTGTTTATTTCTGTTCAGACATCTCCTTTAGAGATTGTAGCCCACTTTCAAAATCCTTACCAATCATCGAATCCATGCTTTTAAATACGCACAGCCATTTACTGAAGATATTGTGATCGCCACCCATATTCCAGGTTACTTTTGTACTATTGCCTTCTTTAGATAAGGTAAATGCTACTTTAGCTAAGCTCTCGAAAGGTTTAATAAACTTCAAGTCCATATTTATCTGCTCAAAAGGTTTAACCTCAGTGATTTTCATTTCTCCTTCTCCAGATTCTTTTCCCTTCCAATGATATTGGTGTGCTACTTGTTCTGGAGTGCCTGTAACATCATATTTTGCAGTCGTATCCATTTTAGACCAAGTATTCCACTTTAAGAAATTGTTAAAGTCGGCAATGTTTTTATAAACTAGTGTGTCGGAAGCCGCAATGTTGGTAGACCTACTTACTGAATAGGTTTTTGGAAGAAAAAGGCTCCCAATTAAAACGATGGCGATAAGTAGTACAGCTACAGCCAAAAAGATTTTTAAAAATTTCATGTTTGCTTTGTTTGATTAATTAAAGTTAATGAAATTTCGAAAAAAGAAATAGGATTAGTTTGTTGGCGCTCCTTTTAGATTTAAGTCCTTAACACTACTTCTAATTTTCAGCATAAAGTCTGCTCCGGGATCATTTTTACCAGTTTGATATTTAGGATTTGTCTCTTTCCAAAGTGCTGTGTTTTTGAATTTGGTGTATTCGTAATGACCAATCAAGTACTCGATGTTGTATTTTTTGTAAAGGTATCTTACTAATTCGATATTAGCTTTTAGCTGTGCGTCTGTTAACGGGAAATCGGCGCTGCCTACATTCTCTACGCCTATAGCGCAATAGTTTAATCCAATTACATGGCGAGCGAAGTAATTATCAGGCATTAATCTGTAAATAGTGCCGTCTCTATCTACCATGTACTGCGAAGAAGTATTTAAGCTACTTACAGCTGCAATGTCTTTTCTATCCCCGTTAGGTAACTTAGATGGATTAAATGCATTAAAAGTGGAAGAGAAAGTTCTAGCAGCAGTCCAGTGTAATACAATTACTTTGGGCTGTATAGTGGGCGTGTTTTGTATGATGCCATGTCTTTCTTTTAGGTACTGTAGAGATAAACGAACTCTGGTTGAATCGTAAGTGATCGGCTTGTCTACAATTTTTATTTCTTGTGCGAAGCAAAAAGAACAGCTGATAATTAGTGAAAATAAACTGGTCTTACTCTTTGTTAACATCTTTTAATAATTTTCTAATTGAATTGTCTAGCCTTTGTTCATCTTTATAAGATGATAATTCTAGTTTTGTCGCTTCCATCGCATTTATATAAAACCTTAACACCTTTTTCTTGTAATCAATCTTACAGTTAAACTCTACCAAAATATCACCGCCAATAATGCCAGCAATTGACGGGTGGCCCATTTGGATATAAGTATCCGACACACCTTGCAAGTCAATAGCTACCGTTTCGTAGTTCGGTAATCTCAGTCTTCCAATTTGTAGCAAAGGGATAGTGCCTACTAAAGTTGTAGCACTGCTAAATATTGTTGCGGCTTGTTGTTCTTCATTTTCTTGCAAGCCTTCCACATGTTTTTCTAATAAAGATTTATCGAATACAGAACGCGAAGCGCCGGTATCTACCACAGCAAATAGCTTTTGCCCAAAAACAACAATTTCCACCAAAAGATGGAAACCGTTGTCTTGTAAGTTCACTAATATTAAGGGAACAGTAATTGTTTTCATTTCTAGGTTAATCGTTTAATTGATATAGGGTTAATTGCAATAGAGTGATTAACCAATTAACCGGTTCATCAGTTAACCCAAATTTAAACTAACTTCATTTCTGCCAATACACTGTTCATATTACGAACCGCATCTGCACTTTTATTGAACGCGGCTTGTTCCTTCTCGTTTAATTTGTAATCGATGATTTTTTCCCAACCATTTTTCCCAACAATTACAGGAACACCTAAACAAATATCTTGTTGACCATATTCTCCATCAAGGGCAACGCAGCAAGTAAATAGTTTCTTTTCATCTCTAACAATTGCCTCTACCAATGCAGCGCCAGCAGCACCAGGAGCATACCAAGCAGAAGTACCTAACAAGCCGGTTAGGGTTGCTCCACCAACCATAGTATCAGCAGCAACTTTCTCTAAAGTAGCTTCATCAAGTAAATCGGTAACGGGCAAACTCTGGTAAGTGGCATATCTTGTTAATGGGATCATAGTTGTATCTCCGTGACCACCAATTACAAAACCTTGTAAGTCGTTTGAATTGCAATTTAATGCCACACTTAAATAATATTTAAAGCGTGAGCTATCCAATGTACCACCCATACCAATGATACGGTTTTTAGGTAAACCCAACGATTTAAGTGCTAAATAAGTCATCGTATCCATAGGATTACTAATCACGATGATAATGGCATCTGGAGAATACTTAAGGATATTTTCTGCAACACCTTTTACAATGCCCGCGTTAATACCAATCAGTTCTTCGCGGGTCATTCCCGGTTTACGCGGTAAACCTGATGTAATTACCGCAACTGCAGAACCAGCAGTTTGACTATAATCATTGGTAACGCCTTTGATTTTAGTATCGAAGCCAAGTAATGTTGCCGTTTGCATCATGTCTATGGCCTTACCTTCGGCAAAACCTTCTTTAATATCTAATAATACTAGTTCTTCAGCTAATTCTTTTCGTGCAATGTTGTCTGCACAAGTGGCGCCCACGGCACCAGCACCTACTACTGTTATTTTCATATCACTATATTGGTTTTTAATGGTTATGAAGCTCTCATGATTTAGTCTTTAAGTTAATTAATTGTAAATCATGATGGTTTCATGTTCTATAACTTGGTTTTTGAATAATCGTGAAACTGTTTTTGTTTTCCTGCTGAGAAAATTTGACAGTCTCATTAGCGTATTTTAAGGGTTTAACACTTAAAGAATTTCACGAAACTAAGGTATAGATTTGTATCAGCTAAACAAATATTTTTTGCATTTGAGTTCATTTTGGCATCTCTGAATAGTTTTTCGGAAAAAGCTAGATCTTCGCATTTGATGCTATAGGTCTATAAGACAAGATATCATACATCAACTTGACGTTTTTATTTGAAAATTTTTAGAACCATTTAGGATACTCTTTTGTTTAGTTCTAAACTAATCTTCACTTTAAATTTTTGGGTTATGAATATTAAAGAACTGTTACTAAATGGTAAGGCATTTTTGGCTCTCTTAAATGATTTCGCAATTGAAGCAAAAAATGTAATCATCCAAGATGAAGAGATGCTTTTCTCTGGGGCGAAAAATCCGAAAAATTCTATTCTTAAAGAATCTGTGTGTATAGAAGGTAAAAATGATGATGGTATTTTTAATTTCTTTGGTACGTTACATTTCAATTTGCTAGATAAATTGGCCGTTTTTGAAATGCAAGGTTTTGAAAAAGTTGAGGCAAAAGCATAGCTGTTTTTTTTATTCTAGGTAAGTGCAATCTCAATTGATGTAGTCTGTTTTTTATTTTGAATTATGAAAAGATCTTCGCTAGTAACTTTATTGATTTTTTGTGCGTTTTTTGCATTTGGTCAGGTAACACCATCCTTCCAGCTTGGAATAAAAGGTGGTTTTAATTTATCTAAATTTAGCACAGAAAATACATTCGCAAGTGATAACAAAGCTGGTTATTATGCTGGATTGTGGACACGTGTAGGTGCAGCGGGCATACATTTGCAGCCAGAATTGTATCTGTCAGGGAAAAATACTACCCTAAAAAATAGTAGTGGCTTAGAAAACAAAGTAAACTTTACCAGTTTAGATGTGCCAGTTTTAATTGGTACTAAGATTGGGGCGGCAGGTATTGGCTTGAGACTCAATACAGGGCCTGTTGCTTCATTTATTTTGAGCGAAGAACAAAGTTTCAACGACGCTGCCTCAAGTGTATTTAATGGTAACTTTAAAGATCAGGCTTTTGCTTGGCAATTCGGCACAGGTTTAGATGTAGGTAAACTCACTGTAGATTTGAGATATGAAATGGGGTTGTCCAAGCTTAATTCTGCAGGTTATCCAGATACGAAATTAAATATGTTCACTTTCGGCCTGGGAATAAAGCTTTTATAGAAAGTAAATCTTAAACAATTTCTTTTAATTCGTAAGCGTGTGCGCCTTTAATTGGTCGTATATCTTCTTGTTTACGTTCGCTAATCACTTTAATAAAACATGCACCAAAATAGAAGATTAGTGATGAATAAAATACAAAAAGCATCACTAAAATAATAGAGCCAGATGCACCGTAGATATTTTCGATATTGCTTAATGGCAACATTATACGAAGAATATATTTTCCGATATTAAATAAGATAGCGGTCAACAATCCACCTTGTAAAGCTATTTTCCAACTTGGGCGTGCATTGGTTAAAAACCTGAATAGAATAGTAAACCAAGTCATTACGATTAAAGTAAATAAGGTTTGGTTTAAAGTCCAAAGTAACCATTTTCCAAAATTGGGAGCCGTGCCATTTAGGTAAGTGCTTACAAAAGCTTGGATACTATCTGTTACCAATCCTACGAAGAATAAAATTCCAGCTAATAGAATGATGATCATCGATCTCGCCCTAATTTTTAAGGTAAATAAAAATCCCATTTTTTCATCCTGACCAATATTCCATATCTGTTCTACTGAGTTCTTGATTACGTTGAAAAGTGTTGTGGCTACAAAAATAAAGAAGACAAAAGTGAGTAGTGTAGCCCACCAATTGTGATCTACGCCACGAATGTTTTTTAGTGTTTCTCTAATTTGGTCGGTGCTGCTCGGAATTAAAATTTCGGAAATACGCTCGAACAAACGGGTAGCCAATATTTTTCTATCAATAAAAAAACCAAATAACCTAATCAGTATAAGTAAAATAGGGGGGATGGCGAAGTTGGCAAAGAAAGCAGTAGCACCAGCTAAGCGCAAAGGGTCATTTTTTTGATATAAAACGAAAGCTTTTTGTAGGTGATAACAAAATTGAAAGAGCTTAGAATTTTTGATGACTGCCGTTTTTCCCATTTGCGAGTTTCAAAAATAACAAAATATGCTTAGAGATGTTTGTTATTGTTTTTTTTAACAAGAAAGATACTTATTTATAGCAATTTCTTGTGTATGGTAAAACTTTCTATCTAGGTTTTAGGTTATGCTAATTAAATAAATCAAGATTAATATGAATAACTTTTTCAGAACAATATTGGCAGGATGGGGCGCTTGGAAGTTGGGTGGTGGTTGCGTATCAACCATTGTAATTTTTGTGGTGTTGTATTATTTGTTGGGACATTGCTAGCACCAGCTTGCCGTCATTTCGAGCGTAGTCGAAACTATTTGTCATTCCGAGGAACGAGGAATCTAGTTAAATAGACTCTTCGCTATGCTCAGAATGACAGTAGACTAGATTTAACTTCGTTGATTTTCAATTCTTTTTGTCGTTTCTCCTCATTGAAATGACGGCAAGTGACATTACAAATTTCCTCTCAAAGCTTGTTCACGCTCCAAGCTTTCAAATAATGCTTTGAAATTACCAGCACCAAAGCTTTGTGCTCCTTTGCGTTGGATGATTTCGAAAAACAAGGTAGGCCTATCTTCCACTGGTTTAGTGAAAATCTGTAGTAAATAACCTTCTTCATCACAATCTACCAAAATACCTAAGCCTTTTAATAGTTCTATTTCCTCATCAATTTCGCCGACACGGGTAGGCATCATTTCGTAGTAAGCTTCTGGTGGTGCACTTAAAAACTCAACGCCTCTTTCTTTTAATAGTTTTACCGTTTTAACGATATCTTTAGTAGCTACCGCGATGTGTTGCACGCCTTCGCCTTCGTAAAACTCTAAATATTCTTCAATTTGCGATTTCTTTTTACCTTCCGCTGGTTCGTTAATTGGGAATTTTGAGAAACCATTACCGTTACTCATTACCTTGCTCATTAAAGCAGAATATTCAGTGTTAATTTGCTTGTCGTCAAAAGAGAGGATGTTCACAAATCCCATTACATCTTCATACCATTTCACGGTTTCGTTCATGCGGTTCCAACCCACATTGCCAACACAGTGGTCAATATAAAGCAAACCAGCATCACTTGGGTTGTAATCACTTTCCCATTTTTTGTAGCCAGGCATAAATACGCCATTGTAGTTCTTGCGCTCAATAAACATGTGGATGGTTTCACCGTAAGTGTAAATGCCCGACATCTTCACCTCGCCGTTTTCATCCGTCAAAGTCTGAGGTTCTAAATAAGGTTTTGCACCACGTTTAGTAGTTTCCTCAAAGGCACTGTAGGCATCATCTACCCAAAGTGCTAATACTTTAACACCATCGCCATGTGTTTTCACGTGCTCTGCAATTGGGTTGTCCGATTTTAGTGCTGTAGTTAAAATCAAACGAATTTTCCCTTGCTGTAAAACATACGAAGCTCTATCTCTAACGCCAGTTTCGGGACCAGCATAAGCTAGCGATTGAAATCCGAAAGCAGTTTTGTAATAATGTGCCGCCTGTTTAGCGTTGCCTACGTAAAATTCTATATAATCAGTTCCATTAATGGGAAGGAAATCTTGTGCCTTAGCTATTTTTTCTGCAAATGTTTGTGTGCTCATTGTGGGTTCTAGTTTAATTAAATCCTGCTTTATCCTGAAAATCCTTAAATCCTGTTCCTATTCTACGTTCACCTGCCAACTTTTATGATAACTTTCGTCTTCTATCGCGATAGCATCTTCTGTTAGCATTAATGGTCTAAAAGGGTCTATCATTACAGCAAGTTCTTCTGTACTTTCTTTACCTATTGATTTTTCTACTGTTCCGGGATGTGGCCCATGAGGTATACCGCCAGGATGTAACGTAATCTGACCTTTTACCACACTTTTCCTACTCATGAAATCTCCATCTACATAGTATAACACCTCATCGCTATCTATATTGCTGTGGTTGTAAGGAGCTGGAATTGCCAGTGGATGGTAATCGTATTTACGAGGTACAAAAGAACAGATAACAAAATTGTGTCCTTCGAAAGTTTGATGTACCGGAGGTGGTTGGTGCAAACGCCCAGTAATAGGTTCAAAGTTGTGAATCGAAAATCCCCAAGGGTAATGAAAACCATCCCAACCTACAAAATCAAAAGGATGTGTGCCGTAGGTATAAGGATACATTATACCCTGTTTCTTAATCAATACCTTAAAATCGCCAAACTCATCAAAAGTCTGTAGGTTTTGAGGTCTTTTGATATCTCGCTCGCAAAATGGCGAATGCTCTTCCAATTGTCCAAAAGCATTTCTGTATCTTTTCGGTGTACGTATCGGGCTAAAACTCTCTACAATAAACAAACGATTTTTCTCATCGTTAAATTCCAATTGGTAAATGGTACCACGAGGAACAACCAGATAATCGCCATATTCAAAAGCAATCTCACCGAAGCCGGTTTTTAGTTTTCCTGTTCCTTCGTGGATGAAGATCACTTCGTCAGCCTGACTGTTCTTATAAAAATAATCAGTCATCGATTTTCGAGGAGCAGCCAAAGAAATATGTAAATCGCTATTTACCAGCACGGGCTTACGACTTTGCAGATAATCATCTTCTGGTTTCACATTAAAGCCTAGCAAGCTGGTGTGGCGTAAGTGCTTTTCTCTAGCAATTTTAGGCTCTACATTGTAAGGCTCGCCCAATTCTTTAACAATGGTTGGCGGGTGGCAGTGATACACTAATGAGTATAAACTCGAAAATCCTTCGGTCGAAACCAATTCCTCGGCATATAAATCGCCATTTGGTTTACGGAAAACAGTGTGTCTTTTTGGAGGAATACTCCCCAAAGTATGGTAAATAGGCATATTATAAGGTTAATTTGGTTAGAATTAATATAACGAATAATAATGGAAAGCGTTTGAATAACGTTTATAAAAACGTTTAAAATAGATGGATGACCTATAAAGAATATTGCGCAAATATCAATTTGGATAGCATCGCATATCGGTAAGCAGAAAATACTTCTGCCACACAGTGATTATGATATGGGAAAATCTCGTTCATTTTGCTTTTGTAAAATTAGGTTTTTTACATCAATGTTTCAAATATCAATTTTTCTCGTGAAGAATTTTAACCACCTTAGGCACCTAAGTTCACTCTAGAAATTTATGCTTTAAACTAAAATGTGCTAAGGTGCCTTAGGTGGTTTGATAAATAATAACCTTATACAGCTTTTGGAAAACCCATAATGCTTTCATAGCTTTGACCACATCCAATTATAAACCATCTCCAATAAATATTGTTATTCCATTGGGATGTGGATATTGACATCGCTAACTAAAAATATTTATAACAATGAAGCTTGTATCCTATAAAACAGAAGATAAGGAGCATTTAGGCATTTATGCTAACGGCCATATCTATAATCTCAATTCTTGTAATAAATTGATACCTGATAACATGAATGCTTTTTTAGAAGGTGGTGAGCCTTTAATGGAAAGAGCTAAAAAAGTAAATCAGGATATTTTAGACGGAACACTTTCGCCAAAGGAAGAGGTGTTTTACGAGCTTTTAGCGCCAGTTCCACACCCAACTTCTTGTAGAGATGGTTATGCTTTTAGACAACATGTGGCTGCGGCTCGTAGAAACCGTAAGGTAGATATGATTGCAGAGTTTGATCAATATCCGATTTTCTATTTTACCAACCACAATGCTATTCAAGGCCCAGGCGAAATTGAATGTATGCCAGACCATTTCCAAAAGTTAGATTTTGAGCTGGAAGTTGCTGTAGTGATTGGTAAAAAAGGACGTAACATCAAAGCTTCAGAGGCCGATGAATATATCGCTGGCTATACTATCATGAACGATATGAGCGCCCGTACGTTGCAAATGGAAGAGATGTTGTTAAACCTTGGTCCAGCAAAAGGGAAAGATTTTTCTACTGTAATTGGTCCTTGGTTGGTAACACCAGATGAGTTGGAGCAATATAAAGTTGCTGCGAAAGAAAACCACGTTGGTAATGCTTACAACCTAAAAATGACCTGCAAAGTAAACGGTATCGAGGTTTCTAGTGGTAATATGGCCGATATGGATTGGACTTTTGCCGAAATTATTGAGCGTTGTGCCTACGGTGTAGATATTTTGCCAGGTGATGTAATTGGTTCTGGAACTGTAGGGACAGGCTGTTTCTTGGAACTAAATGGTACTGGCTTGCTTAATGATCCTAACTATAAAGTGCAATGGTTACAACCCGGAGACCATGTAGAAATGGAAATTGATGGTTTGGGTGCATTGAGTAATAACATTACCAAAGTAGATACAGATTTTTCAATCCTAGCACTTAAAAAATAAAATTTGAAAAGCAGGGTTCAGCGTACTCCGGTTACGAAAGCCCTGCTTTTCGCTTTATCCCGACCTAGCGTAGGGATGCTCGCTACTATCAGGTTTAAAATTACTTAGGCAAACCTTTCTATGTTGAACCTGATAGCAGATTATCGGTTTTCTCTTCCTGTCATCCAGAGCGCAGCGAAGGATCTATTTAATCTATCAATAGATTCCTCCTAACGTCGGAATGACAACAAGGGAATTTAATTAAGCGCAAAAAGAAATAATATTTCAACCTTAAAACATTTCAACCATTACCATGCTAACACTAAAATGTGATGACTTGACCCCGATGCAACTACAAAATTATTTGCAGTATGCAATTGCACCACGTCCAATTTGTTTAGCCTCTACGATAGATACCGAGGGGAATGTAAACCTTAGTCCATTTAGTTTTTTTAATCTGTTTAGTACCAATCCTCCAATTTGTATTTTTTCTCCCGCCCGTAGAGTGCGAGACAATACCACTAAACATACTTTAGAAAATGTACAGGAAGTTGGCGAGTGTGTCATCAACATCGTGAATTACGCAATGGTGCAACAAACAAGTCTGTCGAGCACAGAGTATGGTAAGGGCGTAAACGAGTTTGAAAAAGCTGGCTTTACGATGGAAACGTCGCATTTGGTAAAGCCACCAAGAATTGCCGAGGCTCCTGTGTCTTTAGAATGTGTAGTAAACCAAATCATCCCATTGGGCGATCAGCATGGTGCAGGAAACTTAGTTTTAGCAGAAATCAAGATTATCCATGTGAAGGAGGAAATTCTAGATGCAGAAGGTAAAATTGACCAACAGAAAATTGATCTGGTAGCTCGCCTAGGCGGAAATTGGTACAGTCGTGTTACGCCAGAAAGTTTATTTACTGTTCCTAAACCCTTAACCACATTAGGAATAGGGGTAGATGCCTTGCCACTTTCAGTTCGCCGTTCAAAAGTGCTTACCGGTAATGATCTAGGTTTGCTGGGTAACGAAGAACACTTGCCAAATGAAGATGAAGTAGCCGAAATGCAATGGAATGCCAATGTGAAAGATATTTTAGATGCTACCATCGGCGACGAAACCAACAGAGAACGAGAGCTTCATGAATTTGCCAAAGAGCTAATTGCTTACGGAAAAGTAGCTGACGCTTTGAAAGTGTTGTTGCTTTAGTTAGTCTGGAAAGTCAGTAAAGATAATATAGTCCGAAAGTCAGTAAAGTCGGGAAGATAATAGTAGTAAAGTGGCAAAAAACTGATAGGGGACGTAGGCAAGACTATGTAAGGAAAATCATCCAAAATCTGCGGGAATAAAAACTGAGACCTAATGCCTGACGACTGATTTATTAGCGAGCAAAGTCCGAAATACTTAAAGTTTGAATGTGAAGGAGGTATAACTTGGAAAGACTAAAATGGTACGGGTTTTTAGCATCACGACTGATACCTGACGACTGTTTTACTCCATAACAGTCACCGCCTTTAAGAAACGATTCTTGTAATAACCTTCTAAATCAGTAATAGTTACGCCCTTGGCTTTGCCAGAAGAAGAATGAATGAATTTGATTTTGCCTTCTTCGTCGATAGAATAAATGATACCCACATGTCCTGGTCTTCTTACTCTTGCATTAGAACCAGTGAATACCAATACATCACCAACTTTAGCATCAGCTAATTTTATTGCTTTACCTTTTTTAGCGAAATCTGCAGACGAACGAGCTCCACTAAAGCCGAATTGCTTGTAAACATAGCTTACAAAACCAGAGCAATCAAAACCAATTTCAGGGTTGCTAGAAGCATAACGGTATCTGGTACCAATTAATGATTTAGCGAAGTCCATGATTTTGTTTGAAGTAGAGTTAGCCACTTCTGGAATGCGGCTAATTACTTTCTCCATCATCTTTTGATATTGCATTGTCAAAGACACATTATCCTGTGCTTTAGAGCTGAACGCAATACTACCGA
Organism: Flavobacteriaceae bacterium PS02338; assembly: GCA_029959615.1. Taxonomy (GTDB): domain Bacteria; phylum Bacteroidota; class Bacteroidia; order Sphingobacteriales; family Sphingobacteriaceae; genus Pedobacter. The sequence goes on from JASCOD010000008.1 coordinate 218,052, forward strand.
GCAATAAGATGGTTAAAAGTATTTTCTTCATGTTTATTCTCAAACTTAACGAACCAAATTTATAGAACCAAAAAATGTGGAAAACTTATGGATTGGACTACTGGTTTTTTGGTTGGTTAGTTATTTGGTAATTAACTTGTTAAGTTGTGCTATTATTTAATGTTGAGCATTCCACATGCTAACTGATAATTGACAGCTGTTAATGCAAACTATGGAGTTGTAACTGCTACTGGTAAAACTTTTCCATTAAAAAACTTATGGCCAGTTCTAGCGAAATCTGCTACATATTTCCCCATTTCAAAAGCCATCACCGGACTTTCGTATCCTGGGAATGCAGCTTCTAACATTTCCGTCTGTGCCGAGCCCAAAGCCAAGCAATTGATTTTAATTCCGGTCGCAATTAACTCCTGTGCCATACATTCTGTTAAAGTATGCAACGCCGCTTTGCTTGCTGAGTAAGCCGCTAAGCCAGGGAATTTAATGCTGCCTTGAAAGCCTCCCATACTACCTATATTTACAATATGAGCGCCTGCAGTCATAAATTGTAGCATGTAACGTGTCATCTTGAAATGGCTCATTACATTGTTTTCCAGCATCTCTGCTAAATCATTTTCCGTAGTTTCTAACAGAGGCTTATTGATCAAAGATCCAGCGTTATTAATTAAGATATCCACAGTACCAAGCTTCTGTTCAATGAAAGGAATCAGGGCATTGTAATCGTCGTTTATCAGATCAAAAGCCACAGGTAAGAGCGTACATTCTGGAGTAATGCTTTTCGCAATTTCGTGCAATTTACGCAGTTTATCAGCCGAGCGTGCAATACAAACCACTTTGTTTTTAGTGTCTAAACTAAGTTCTAAAGCTGCTTCGAAACCTATGCCACTACTGGCACCCGTGATAATGATATTCATAAATAAAAATCTTTGTTGGCGGCAAAGATAGGTATTTTACGGTAGCGGGGTAGTGCTTTTGAACATTCCGCTGGCCGCAGTTCCAAGCCAAACATGACCTTGTCTATCAATACCCACACATAATTTATCGCCATGACCAACCACATCTTTTGGTAAAATAATTTCTTGCTGGTGGTGCGCCGCAGGGCGAATTTGAGAGTGATAGAGTTTGCCTAATCCAGTATAAAGCATCAATTTATTAAACTTAGTTGCTTTTAAATCTGGACTGGCTGCCATATAATCTGGTAAGCAACACTCTGGCCTATTGGTATTATCTGAACTATTAGCGGTCAACCATGTGAAATTATGCCATTGGTGAATGCGTTTGTTAATCGGAATATTTGGTGGCATTACCTCATAACCTGCACAACTGAACATTTTATCATAGCCATCATCAGTTGGAATGACAGAAGTAGCCACAAACGGATTTTTGGAAGCTGGTAACATTACCATTTGTGCCGATGTGTTATCCGTTTTTTCTGGGTCTAATTGTATCGCAACAAAACCATCAGTTCCTGTTGAATTAGTGAAGCTATTGATCACTTGGTTTCTGAACCAAAAGCTATGATTGTAAGTAAAACCAGCTGGTATAGATTGAGAGTTGCTCCTTTGGTCTAAATATCGAGTATTTACAATAATGTGGTCTTGCCATTTTCCGGCAGATTTTTTAATAATAAGGTGTTTCAAGTTCGAATTGCCATTGTGGAAGAAACTGGAACCTAAGAATACAATATCTTGTGTTTGGTGTAATGCCAAACTTTGAATAGTAGTATCGTTATTTAAAGCCGAATATTGCCTTACCAATTGCCAAGTGGCACCATCGTTATTGCTAAAGAAAACCTCTTTTCTAGTGCTTAGCGCAGCGGCTCTGCCGTCAGCAGTAAAAACGATATCCATAAAACCAATGCCGTTAAGATTTGGCTTCGCAAAAGACATATTTAGCGTTGGTTCCAACTTGTCTTCTTTTGGCGTTATTTCCGGCTCGGGTTTTGACTTTTTATCACATCCGTTTAAGATAAACAAACTAATCACCACCAAAATTAAAGTACACTGTTTCATAAGAGTTCCCAATTAATCTTCTAAAGTTAGCTAGGTAATTTGCGCTTATCATCCGTATTTTTTGGTATTTTGATATTCGTCATTCATTTGAAATCCCATTTCTTAATTGATACCTTTGCCCACCAATTAAAAAGACATGTTAGAAAAACTAAAGGAACGCAGTGGCGGATTATGTGAGTTGTGTAGCAAAAACGAAGCGACTAATGATTATACCGTAACTCCTAAAAAGGATGATGCAATGGAGAACCAAGTAGCTTTATGCGACGCTTGCTTGCAAAATATAGCGGCAACCGACCAAAGTTTTTATTGGAGAGTGATAGAGGGAAGTATTTGGAACCCTGAGCCAAGTGTGCAGGCTTTAAGTTATCGCATTTTACAAAACTATAAGGATGAGGATTGGGCTAGTGGCGTATTGAGTATGGTCGATTTAGATGAAGATACGATACAGTGGGGATTAAGCGGTTTAGAAGTTGCTGCGGTTCACAAGGACGCTTTCGGTAATGTATTAGAAAATGGAGATACAGTCGTTTTAACACAGGCTTTAGATGTTAAAGGCACTAATTTTAGTGCACCAAAAGGTACTGTTGTAAAACGGATCAGGTTAGTTCACGATAACAATGAGCAAATTGAAGGAAAAATCAATGAGCAAATGATTGTGATATTGACGAAGTACGTAAAGAAAAATAATTAGGAAATTATATCGTCATTGCGAGGCACAAAGTAATCTTACAACTTTGATAAACAATATGCATTAGGATTGCTTCGTGCCTCGCAATGACGACCATTTTATGCGAAACCTACGAAGTTTATATTAGTTATTGTATGTGGTAAAGTTGAAGACTTCGCCGTTTTAAAACTTCGTAAGTTTATTTAAGGGCCTAACCTTCTAAAGTAATTAACTGAATAGTTTAATCCATCGGATTGTTCAATTTTACGCCTTCAGTAAGTTTAGCGAAATCTGAAATATTATTTGTGTATAAACTTCCTTTTGATGCCTGAGCAGAAGCATATACAATAGCATCTGGAATTTTAATCTTATATTTTCTTCTAAGTGTAATGGTCAATTCAACAATTTCATCGGAAAGAGGTATTACTATTAATGCGTCTACAATGTTATTGATAAAGTCTAATTCTTCCTTATTACTAAATGGATAACCTAAAAGTTCGATCTTGGTAATAATGGAAATGAAATAATTGGCATCTTTTTCAAAGATTTGGGATAGATCTAACTCCTTTTTCGATAAATAGATCAAAATATTTGTATCTAAAATAATATTACCATTCATCTCTTAAATCCTGTTGCCACTTAGAAGGATTGTCTACATTCTTGAAGGCGTAGTTTTTGTCTATTTGATCAAGAGATCTTTTTAACTTTAGGTAACTACCTTTAGGCTCGTTGACCATATTTTCATCATTAGAAACCTCAATTTCTTCAATGAAGGATAGTTCTCTAAGCATTTTTTCTAAAAGCTCGGCATTTTCCTTTTTGTCAATATGTATGGTAATAGTAGTCATTTTATATAAAGATAATTATTTTAAAATAAATAATTCCTTATATCATCTTTATAGATAACAGCGAACCAATTGAAGAGAAATCAATGAGCAAATGACTGTGATATTGACGAAGTACGGAAATAAAAATAATTAGGAAATTATATCGTCATTTCGACCGGAGCAAAGCGAAGTGGAGAAATCTTTGAATGTAATTAAACATAATGTTTATCAATTTCAAAGATTTAACTTCGTTGATTTTCAATTCTCGGCTGCGCTCGAAATGACGACCGTTTTTAAAAACTTCGTAAGTTTTGTTGTAAAACTAATCTTCTACCGCAATTAACTGCGTAACCGGATTAGCAATTACGTGAAAACCGTCGTTAATTAACTTGGTAAGTTCTTGTTCGTTAGCAGCTTTCATTTCTAGATAAATTCTCACTTCATTTTCTAAAGTCAAATTGCTAGACGTATGATGCAAAATCTCTAAAATTTGCAAAGCGCAAAGCCAATCATAGCGGAACTTCGTTCTCAGCTCATTAAAAATGTCAGCTAACTTTTCTGTGCCGTCGGCAGTTTCACGGATGTCTCGTACTTGCTGATATAAGCTGTGTAAACGCTTAGTTGCATCATCATAAACTATCTTGTGTGTCAATTGTTCGCTGATATGCGTAATTTCTTCGTAAGCGTCTTTGTCGGCAGCACCGTTAAAAACAGAAACAATTTTATTGCCAATCGCCATGTCATAGGTTCCCCATTCTGGCTGGAACAGGATATTGCCATTAGCCTCTTTTACGGTGCAATCTTCAAAAGCAATCACAATTGTTTTATCGCCTTTGCGGATAATTTCTTTTACTGTTCCTTTAACGTTGATACCGCTTTCGAAGATTAGGTTACCTGCTGCACCAACTTGAATGCCTAAAGTTGCTAAATCTGCTAAATCATGATCTTCTAATAACTTCTCAATATCCTGTAATTTACCAACTGGTGATGAAAAACCATCCTTATGGTAATGCTTGCTATGTCCATCAAGTTCTTTGCCATCAAAAGCCAATGCCGATTGTCCAGCGGTTTTAATGAAAGTTACTTCATCATCCTTGCTGATGCCAACATCGGTAAATACACCAGTAACTTGTAAGCCAGAGCTGTAAACTGCCGTACTCGGATTTTTACATTCGATAGCTTTCAGGATACTTTCAGAACCGCCACGTCTAAATGCCATAGTATCAGCAAAAGCTTCTAAAACATCAATTAGATTTTGGAATGTAGGCGTTACAAATAATTGCGGTTGTTCTTGCGTAATATCGTAGCTATAATTTATGGTATTAATATCGTACCAAATCTTTTTGATTTTTGGATCCATGCAAGTTGCACTTTCGCCAATCGAAGAAAGAAGGCCTGCTCCATAAATTTTCGGATTTTCCAAAGTCCCAATCAAGCCATACTCTACTGTCCACCAGTGCAAACGACCTAATAAAGCCATTTCAGATGGCTCGCCCATATGCTCTGCAATGAACTTCAATTCCTTTTCTGCTTTAGCAATTTCAGCTTCATTAACATTTGCCGCCTCTTTCAAAATGGAAAGTCTGCGGATAGCTTCGTAAAGTTCAAAATCCTTGCTCGAAAACATCGCTTTTGCACCAATAGAACCGAAGTAACTTAAGTATGCATTGTAATCTTCATCAGCAATAATAGGGGCGTGACCAGCACTTTCATGTATAATATCTGGTGCAGGCGTGTATTCTATGTGGTTAATCTGGCGAATATCGGCAGCAATTACCAAAACTTTGTAAGCCTGGTATTCCATAAATGCAGCTGGCGGAATAAAGCCATCAACAGTTACTGCACCCCAACCAATTTTGCCTAAATTGTCGTTCATGTTTTGCAGATCCGGGATATACTCGATACTTAAACCAGCCCTTTGTAAACCTTTGATATATGGATAATAAGCTACGTGCTTTAGATAGCTATAGTTTTGACGCATTACATAACGCCAAACCGCTTGGTCTATTGGCGTATATTTCTCATAATTTTGCTCTACTATAAATTGCCTCAAATGTTTAGGCAATTTGGCAACTTGCTCGTTATTAAAGTCGTTAAAATCGCTCATTTATCCATCTTATTGATTTTACTAAAGTAGCTGATTTGAGCTAGGAATGCAAGGAAATACGACCATTTTAGTGGAAAATTGACAATCATCACAATTTTACTTATAGATAGGAACATAGAGGATCAGAGCAAGGAGGTAACCTAGGCTTGTAAATGCGAAGTAAAGTAAATAGTTTCCGAGTTAAATTCGGTGCAAGAGCTTATCTTAAGCTAATAGCCTAGTCTTTGTGGTTCAACTATTGAACATTTTTTTTCACCCTAAATGAAAAATACTTCTGTGAAAAATAACTGAACACAGCCAATAGGATGGTAATGAACGCTTTTGAAACAGATGGGTAAAATTGAAATCCTTCTACCAGGATTTTCATTAGTGCATAGTTCAGAAGAATATTAGTGCAAACTACTGTACCATATCGAAAAAGCTGGATACGGCCTTTCAGATCGGATTGAGTAAAAACAAGGTATTTGTTCAGCATAAAACCCACTACAAAAGTAAAGACAGATTCGATGGCCAAAGCAGCGATAGGTGCGGTAATCAAATAGTCAGAAAAATGCACGTCCTGTTGTTGAAGTACAAAATTGTAAATGACAAAATAGGCTACAATACCCGAAGCAGCTGTGAAACCGCCACTCGCCATATACCTAAACGTATGGATAGAAAACCAGTTTTTAAAAGGCGGATAGAAAAAATCAATGATGCGTAAGGCTAATTTTCTCATCCTTTTATTTAACTGTTAATTGGTTGTTAATCATTCTATTGTTGTACTGTTGTATAAAGGCCTTTAGCTTTTGTTCCATTTGTTGTTTAACTTCAGGTTGCTGCTCCAGTAAATTCTTAGTGGTTGTTCTGTCTTCCTTTAGGTTAAACAAAGAAGTAGATTTTTCGCCATCATTAACTAGAAGATAGTCACCTTCGTAAAAATTAAAATTACCATCGTTGTTATTAACCGCAAAGTTATCCGTTTTATGATCGAATGCATCAAAACCGAAAGCAAAGTAAGGTTTTTTGTAATTTAGATAATTAAGTACGGTAGGCATAATGTCTATCTGCTGGATAATTTTATCAGTTTTGCCTTTTAAATCTCCTCCTGGATAGTAGAACAGTATAGGGATAGAGAAATAGCCTGGTATGGTTTGGTAATCTGGAAGATAAGATACTGTGGCATGGTCTGCACAAAGAACAAATAAAGTGTTTTTGTACCAAGGCATTTTTTTTGCTGCTTCGAAGAACTTACGTATCGCCATATCAGTATAGCCCATAGGTTCCTGTACTTCTAAAGGCCCTTTAGGGAAGACTCCCTTATATTTTTCGGGCACCTTAAAGGGATGGTGAGAAGAAACGGAGAAGAAAGAAGTAAAAAAAGGTTGTTTAAAAGTGTTGATGGTTTTGGCCATGTATTGCATGAATGGTTCATCCCAAATGCCCCAAATGCCATCAAAATCAGCATCATTGTTGTATTCGTCTTTGCCGTAATAATGATTGATACCCGCTAAATTGGCATACGCTGAAAAACCCATAGAACCGTTGGGTGCGCCGTGGAAAAAGGCTGTATAGTAACCTTCATTGCCCAAAAGCTTGGCAATACTGGTGGTATTGTTACCTGAATAAGAAGAAAGAACAAATGGTTCTTTGATAGACGGAATGCCAGAAATTACAGATGGTAAAGCATCGATAGATTTACGACCGTTGGCATAGGTTCTACTGGAGGTAAAACTTTGTTCAACTAAACTATCAATAAAAGGAGTGTAGCCTTTGTAAGTGCCGTTCAGTTGGTCTTTGTTTAAGGCGCCTACATGTTCCTTACCTAAGCTTTCAATGATCAGAAAAACTACATTAAGTTTTTTAAAAGCTGGGGTATCATTTCCTTGGTGTATTGGATTGTATAACTTTGCTAAAGTTTGCTCGTCAAAATAATCTACGCGTTGTAGCTCAGGAGAATTTAGCGTTTTCATAATGCTGAAAGGCGTATTCAATACTAAACTCATATCACTAGGAGATTTTACAAAATCGCCAGCATTGCTCAAGGTAATCGGGCGGGTGCTGTGCTTCCAGCCACCTCTTACCCCACCGATAAATAAGAATGCGATAGCTAAAAATGCTGCGGTTTGGGCTAGGTAAGTTTTCCAGTTGAAACTAACTTTTTTTGATGTTTTTAAAACTTGACTGAGCTTTGCAAAAGCAGCTATGAAAAGCACGAAGATGATCAACAAATGCCAATATTCTAAAAGAAAATCGGTGGTCAGTTTTAATTTGTTCTTTTCGTGGCTGAACTGTGAAAAAACACTTCCGGTTGTTCTTTTTAAAGTGAACTTGTAATAGGCAAAATCAATAAAATTAGCTAAAAAGCCAATGCTATTGGTAATAATGAAAAGCCATTTGTTGAAGCTTTGATATCCTTGTCTGTATTTAAAGGGAAAAGGGATGCTTTGAAGGATAATGTACAATGAGTTAATATACAGCAGGGCAACGATATCAAATTTAATACCCCCTAAAAAAGCATAACCTATTTCTCCAGCATTTAAATGCTTAAAAAGTGATTTGTTGACTAATAAAAAACCCAGCCTGCAAATGGCGTAAAATGCTAATAATAATGCAAACTGGTAAGCGAGTACAGTATATACTGATTGTTGGTTACGTTTTTGGTTCATTGGTGTGGCTATCCATCACCTAATTGCTAGTTAAGGTGCAACAATGGTGAAAAGATAAGCCGCAAAAATAGTTAATAATACAACGCCCTGCAATATGTTAGTACGTCCCGATCCGAGCGAAAGCATTACGGTAAATAAAGACAATAAAAGGAGTGCGATCGACTTCGTATCGATGCCCAGCGTAATAGTCATACCAGAAACTAAGGAAACGATAGAAACTGCCGGTATAGTTAATCCGATGGTGGCCAATGCAGAACCCAAAGCTAAATTTAAACTCGTCTGTAATCTGTTCTTTCTGGCAGCTCTGTAGGCCGCTAATCCCTCAGGCAATAAAACTACGGCTGCAATAATTACGCCTACCAACATTTTTGGCGCACCAGCACTAATTACTGCGTTTTCAATGTCTGGGGCTAGGGATTTAGCCAGCAAAACTACTATTCCTAAACAAATAACTAATAATAGGCCACTACTTAAGGCTACGGCTTTTGTAGGTGGTTCAGCATGTGTCTCCGCATTTCCATCATCACCGGGAGGTAAGAAAAAATCTCTATGCCTCACTGTTTGTACCAAAACGAATGCGCCATACAAGATCAATGAGATAACAGCCACAAAAATGAGCTGAGCGGAAGTGTAAGACGGACCAGCTATACTAGTCGTAAAGTTGGGTAGAACTAGGGTGAGGGTTAAAATTGCAGTCAATGCAACTAATGCGGCTTTCACACCATCTAGGCTAAATCTTTGCTGTCTAAATTTAACGCCGCCAGCTAAAAGACAGATTCCAATCATGCCTGTAAGGATAATCATTACTGCTGCAAAAACAGTATCCCTAGCCAATTCCTCCGTTCCTGGACCGCCAGTAAGCATCAGAGAGACGATAAGCGCTACTTCAATGGTAGTTACTGCTAATGCTAAAATTAACGTTCCAAAAGGTTCGCCAACTTTGTGGGCTACTACTTCTGCATGATGTACCGCTGCTAAAACACTGCCAATTAGAAGTATGACTAATAACGTAGTGCCGATGCTTCCAGCGCCATCAAGTGGTATAAAATAAGCTAACCAAGCTAAAATAGGTAAGGCGATAGTCCAAATAGGAAGGGGTAGTTTTTTCAGCATATTGTTATGTTTTATCTAAGCCCTTATTTGGGTATTTCTCAAAAATATGGATACTAGGTTCTTATACAAGTTATTCGTGTAAAGATTAGATTACCAAAATACGGATCGCTTTTTATGTTAATTGGGTTGTAAGCAAAATCCACCTCACTAACACTCAATTGTGAAAAGATGTTTTCTCTTTTTGATATATAGCTAAATTTAGGTGCATATCGAACTTTCTTATTCCGACTAATGTGATATGGTGCAGTATGGCCTAATACTACAGGTACGCACCAGCAACACTATAGCAACGGTGGATTTGATGTGGATTTGATGTGGAGTAGAGGTGGAGTTGAGGTGGACTTACATTGGAGAGTAACTCCATAAAAGGCTTGGATTTAGAGCAGATATTGTATCTCTAAGTCTGAGGCTTAAAGTTAAGAAATTTACTTTGTAGATCTATAAAGATGAGGTAATTAAAGAGAGTATATTGAATGTCAAAATCCTACTAAGCTGAATTCGATAATTAGAAAGAATAATCAATACTCTCTCTATCCGTTGGACATCTCTCCCAAAGGGAGAGAACTGGAAATACTACAAACTCTCTCCCTTTGAGAAAACCGAAGTGAAACGGCGCCCATTGATGCAAAACAAATAAGCAACTATCAATAGGTGGCTTAGCTAGAGAGGCTATTTAATATAGATTTAGGTTCAATGTATAACTTTCTTATCCCGAACTCTAATCTAGCTATGATTTGTAGTAAGATTTTTCTTGCCTACTTTTGTTCAGAACGTACATGGCTAAAATTGCAATTAGTATCAATAGAAAGAAATAATGGGCATTAAGATTTATCACAATAACAGATGTAGCAAGAGTAACGCTGCGTTAAAAGCATTAGAAAATAGCGGAGCAAATTTTACTATCATTAACTATCTCGAAAGTCCACCAAGTTTGCAAGAGCTAAAAGTCATTTTAAAAATGCTAGGAATTACTCCAATTGAACTCATGCGAAGCGGAGAAGCGATATTCAAGGAAAAGATAAAAGGTAAGAATCTTACAGATGAGCAACTTCTTTCGGCTATGCTCGAAAATCCAATTTTAATTCAACGTCCAATCATCATTAATGGAGACAAAGCCGTAATTGCCAGAAACGAAGAAGCGATTGAAAGTATAATTTAAACAGACTCTAAATATTAGCGAATATAGATTACAGGCTTTCCTTGATTATCTGCTTTTTTCTTGGGTGGATTTACTGTAGTAATATCAATAACCACAAAGTTGTTTTTAGCTGAGCCTATAGGTGGGTAATTTTCACTATTTATAACCCGAACCTGTTTAATAGCATCTATAGTAATGTAAACGCTTTCTGGCTTCTTTTGTGGCTCATTATCTATAGAAAATAAAACATTGTTATCTTCAACTTTGCAGTAGGTTTCTGCTAATTGGTGGAGACTTAAGATTTCTGGTGTATCTATTTTGTATTCAACAAGAATACTTCTTGAATTTTTATCAAGATCTACTTTTGTAATGTTGCTAAAGTTGACGATTAAAGGATCTGCATCTCTTATCTTCAGTTTTGAATTAAATACCCAAGTAGGCACAATCCCTCGACTTTGAGTATATAAAGTTGCTGTCTGTTTGTCAAATAACACATTAACCTTAGGAAATGATTTCACGTAAGGTTTTAGGTTGGTTTTTAATTTGGCTTCTTGTGCTATAACCCCTAAATAAAGTAGAGAAAGGATGGTAAGTATTGCTGTTTTTTTCATCAAATCAACTTTGTTTGCTTTAAAGATGTAGAAAAAAGCATTTTCCATAAAAAAGCCCCGAAACTTTCGGGGCTTTTTTAGTTTTACATTGAAACAGTTGTGTAAGACACTTCAAATGTGCCGTCTGTTATATTTTTGGTATTACCATTTTCATCTTCTAAAACTCCGGAAAAAGTACCTTTTACTGAGCTACCCGTTGCTGAAGTAACTTTGATTACACCACTACTACCCACAAGCATAGCAGCATTTTGAGTATTAGGAACAAACATAATTGCAGTTGTTCCACCAACTGTATAATCTTTTGCTGTAGAAAAATCTCCGATATTTAAAGTGAAGGTAGAGTTAGTTCCAACGCCATTAATTGATAAAAGCTTTAAACCTCCCATGTTTACTAAAGAGGAAGTAGTTTGCGACCACGAGGAATAAGTAGTGCCATTTATTTTAAATGAAAGTTTGGCACCTCCACCTTCTCCTTGCGCAGCTATGTATTCAGTTGTTTTGGCACAAGATAAAGTAATTAACAAGAGGCAAAATGCACTTGCCTTTAGGATGATGTTTTTCATGGAGTGTTAATGCTGAATAGTTAAAAATTTCACATAAATAACTATTAATTTGTTAGTTAGCAAGTGTAAAATAAAAATACCTTGAAATGAGTGGGTTATAAGTCTACAAAAAAGCCCCAACTGTATGTCGGGGCTTCATATTTTATGAATGGCTCAACAAGCTTCTCCAGCTTACCTTGCTTTCTATTGTCCAGTGTAAATCTTTGATTTCAATACGTTGTTGCTCCATCGTATCGCGGTGGCGGATGGTAACCGTATTATCTTCTAAAGTTTGGTGGTCTACCGTGATGCAGAACGGCGTACCTACAGCATCTTGTCTACGGTAACGTTTACCAATCGCATCTTTCTCTTCGTAAATACAATTGAAATCAAATTTCAAAGCATCCATGATTTCACGAGCTTTTTCTGGTAAACCATCTTTCTTTGTTAACGGGAAAATAGCTGCCTTAATTGGTGCCAATGCTGGGTGTAAACGCAACAAAGTTCTGCTATCTTGTTTCTCAGGTGTACTTAAATCTTCTTCTTCTAATGCATTGATCATCGTCAACAAGAACATCCTATCTAAACCTATCGAAGTTTCAATTACATAAGGAACATAGTTGCCATAAGGTTTTCCGTTCTCATCCAATTCAGCATCAAAATACTGCATTTTCTTGCCGCTAAACTCTTGGTGTTGCGATAAATCAAAATCAGTTCTGCTGTGGATTCCTTCCACCTCTTTAAATCCAAATGGGAATTCGAACTCAATGTCGGTAGCGGCATTAGCATAGTGCGCTAATTTAACATGGTCGTGGTAACGGTATTTCTCTGGCGAGGTTCCCAAAGCTTTGTGCCATTTCAAACGAGCCTCTTTCCAGTATTCGAACCATTTTTTATCTTCACCTGGGCGAACAAAGAACTGCATTTCCATCTGCTCGAACTCACGCATACGCATAATAAACTGACGGGCAATCACCTCGTTTCTAAAAGCTTTACCAATTTGTGCAATTCCAAAAGGAATCTTCATCCTCCCTGTTTTTTGCACATTCAAGAAATTCACAAAAATACCTTGCGCCGTCTCTGGACGTAGGTAAACCACATCACTACCTTCTGCCATTGCACCAAATTGTGTGCTAAACATTAAGTTAAATTGACGTACATCAGTCCAGTTTTTAGTGCCACTCACCGGACAAGCAATTTCATGCTCCTCAATTAATGCTTTCAAACGAGGTAAGTCCTCCGCTTTCAAGGCATCATCCATATCAGTTTGCAATTTTGCCGCCTTATCGGTTTTACCATCTTTTTCGTACTTGGCAATTTTGTCTTCCAATAACTGGTCAGCACGATAACGTTTTTTGCTATCCTTGTTGTCAATCATCGGATCGTTAAAGCCATCTACGTGCCCACTAGCTTTCCAAACTTTAGGATGCATAAAAATGGCAGAATCAAGACCAACAATGTTCTCGTGCATCTGCACCATTGCTTTCCACCAATAAGTTTTAATATTATTCTTTAACTCCGCACCCAATTGTCCGTAGTCATAAACGGCACTTAAACCGTCATATATTTCGCTGCTTTGGAATACAAAACCATATTCCTTTGCATGTGATATTACATTTTTAAAAATTTCGTCGTTATTTTTCTGAGCCATAGTGGGCCAAAGTTAAAAGTTAAAAGTTAAAAGTTATAAGATAAGCGCTTTAAAATCTTTTGAAAAGCAATTTTACTACTTATAGGTTTAGAAAGCCTTAAGCTTTGCTACTCTTGATATAAATCGGGATCCGTTGCGCTCAGATTTATTTAATACCCGTTCTGTTCAATTTTGTGAGGATAGACTTACTAAGTTTTAGAAAACTTCCTAAGTCTTGGTTTTTTCTAATGCTTTGCATTATTCGTAGGCCTCTTCCTTTTCTTTGCGTTAAAAATAAACTCAAATTAATATGAACTTAAATGTCTAAGCGTTAAGATTAAAAACTGCAAAGGTTTTTGAAGTTTTCGCAAAGCACTGCAAAAACACATTTAAATCAATATATGTTTAAACGCCTATTAAAAAGGAAATAAACCTATTTTTTTCCTACATTCGGTTATTTACAAAAGAGAATAAATAAATGAAAAGGATACTTTCGATAGATGGAGGTGGTATTCGTGGTATTATTCCGGGGATGATTTTAGTAGCATTGGAAGAAAAAATTCAAAGGGTAACAAAAAATCCCGAAGCCCATCTTACTGATTACTTTGATTTTTTTGCAGGCACAAGTACAGGAGGTATATTGCTATCTATTTTGTTGTGTCCAGATGATGATAAACCCAATAAACAAAAGTATTCAGCTAAGCAAGCTTTGGATATTTACCTCAATCATGGTGTAGAGATATTTACGGCAAGCCCTTGGAGACGTTTCTTGAACAAGTTTGGCTTATTGAGCGAGTTATATGATAATACAGTTTTAGAGAAAGTGCTACTTAGTTATTTTGGTGATAAGAAATTAAGCGAATTGTTACGGCCCTGCATTATCACCGCCTACAATATCGAACTGCGTAAAAACCATCTTTTTCGTCAGCAAAAGGCTATATCACATGGCGAGTCTCGTGATTTTTATATTAGGGATGTATGTCGTGCAACTTCTGCTGCACCTACCTACTTTTCCGTTGCCGAAATTTTCTCCCTTGCAAAAACACGCTATCCTTTGGTAGACGGGGGAGTGTTTGCCCATAATCCTTCTTTGTCGGCATTGTTAGAAGTAATTAAAAACTATAATACTTATCAAATAGACGATATCTGGGTATTATCACTTGGAACTGGTTTGTCTAAAATTTCTTACAATTACGAAGACTTTAAAAAGAAAAAGGCAATTTCTATAGGTCCAGCACTGGTAGATATTATGAGTAGTAGCTCTGCAGAAAGTACCGATTATTTTCTGAAGCAACTTTTCCATTCGGTAAAAAAAATGGGTAACTACATTCGTATAGAGCCTAATAATCTTTCATCTATAGATCCTGCTATGGATGCGGCTTCAACCCATAATATTCAAAAAATAATTTCACTAGGAGATAAGTTGGTTAGTGAAAATGAAGACCTCTTAGATCAAATAGTAGTTGATTTAATTGAAGATAAACCGAAAAAGAAAGACGATTCTGTTTGGAATTTCTTACAGAGGTAACAAGCTTGAAACTAAACGCCCTTAAATTTCTTAGCTGGTAAAACAAAAACTACCTTTGCATATCTCACTGGTAAAAACTCTAATTAGATGAAAAAAATACAACTTTTATTCATAGCTGTTGCACTGTTGGGGCTTGCTTGTATTGCGCCAGCAAAGCATTATTATATCAGCTTTAAAACAGCGGAGGAGTTTCAAGATTTTTTAAATAGAAAAACAGGTAGATATCCTTTGTTAAGTGCGCATCGCGGTGGGCCAATGTCGGGTTTTCCAGAAAATGCAATTGAAACTTTCGAAAATGCAACCACTTATCAGCCAGTAATTATCGAGTTCGATGTGGCTTTAAGTAAAGATTCTGCTTTGGTAATTATGCATGATGATAAATTAGACCGAACTTCAACAGGTACAGGCTTAGTCTCATCTTATACTTATGCTGAATTGCGAAAGTTTACTTTAAAAGATGATGAAGGAAAAGTAACTAGTTTTAAAATTCCAACTTTGGAAGAGGTTTTATACTGGGGTAAAGATAAAGTACTTTTTACTATCGATTTAAAACGCGGAGTACCTTATGAGAAAATCATTGCTGCAGTGCGTAGAACCAAATCGGAAACCAATTCGATCATTATTACCTATAATGCTAATCAAGCAGCTAGAGTACACGAACTAGCTCCAGATTTGATGATTTCTGCGACGGTAAAAAGCAGAGAAGATTTGGAACGTTTAAATCAGATGGGGGTGCCTAATGATAAAATTGTTGCTTTTGTTGGTATTTCTGCCCCAGACAAATCACTTTATGAGTATTTGCGAAATAAAGGCATAACTTCTATTTTGGGAACAATGGGCAATCTAGATAAAAGTGCTAAAGCCAATCCAAATAAAATGGTATACCTTGGGTTGGTTCATAATGGTGCGGATATCCTGTCTACGGATGAAGTCGTTTTAGCGGGTAACCAATTAAGTATACTTCGAAAAAAACTGGTATTAAAGTTAAAAAACCTATACATCAAATAAATTGAGCGTAATTGTAAGAAATCTAGCCAAACATTATGGCGAACATAAAGCAGTAAATCAGATTAGTTTCGAGGCGAAGCCAGGACGTATATTGGGTTTTTTGGGCCCGAATGGCGCCGGTAAATCTACCACTATGAAAATGCTTACTGGGTATTTGCAGCCTACTTCTGGCGAAGCCGAAATAGTGGGTAAGAACATTGAGACAGCGCCTTTGGAGATTAAAAAACTGATAGGTTACCTGCCAGAAAATACACCTTTGTATGTGGAGATGTATGTGAAGGAATTTCTTGGCTTCGTGGCAGAAACTTACGGATTGAAAAATAAATCCCAAAGAGTGGAAGAGGTGATTAAATTGGTTGGGTTAACACAAGAGCAACACAAGAAAATTAGCATGTTATCTAAGGGGTACAAGCAAAGGGTGGGACTCGCTCAAGCTATCATCCATCAGCCGCAGGTATTGATCTTAGATGAGCCAACATCGGGTTTGGATCCTAATCAGTTATCCGATATTAGGACTTTGATTAAGAATTTAGGAAGTGACAGAACTGTAATTATTTCTACTCATATTATGCAAGAAGTAGAGGCGCTTTGCGACGATGTCATAATCATTAACAAAGGGAGTTTGGTGGCAAACTCTTCTATCTCTGATCTAAAAAAAGCTCATCCGAATTTATCTTTGGAAGATATTTTTAAAACATTAACACGTTAAACAACCTTGTTATTATTACTTTGTGAGGAAGCTATTTTACCAGTAGAAATGGACAAAATAGTCTCGACATTAAATCAAAAATCACTATGAAATATAAGATATTAGCCTTCTTTTTTATATTGACTTTAACTTTTTTCAAAGCGCAATCTCAGCAAGTTCGAATTGGCTTAGCACCAGAAGTTAACCTTCCAACAGGTAATGCTTCTAGTATAAGTGGCGTTGGATTTGGAGGAGCCTTAAAAGCTGAAATTGCTATTGCAGATAGATACGCCATTACGGCTAATGGAGGTTATAATCTTTTTCTCACCAAGAATAAGCTAGGAACCAAATTACCAAATATAGAAGCTGTTCCTGTTAAATTGGGTTTTAAGCATTATCCTAGCCCCGATTTCTATATAGAAGGACAGGCAGGGGCAGCCTTTCACATTGGAGGAGCTTCAAAAACTTCTTTTGTTTGGTCGCCTGGATTTGGCACTTACATTAAAACGGGAAGCTCAAATAACAAGCTAGATTTTGGTCTAAGATATGAAGCATGGACCAATACAGGTTACGGAGCTACCTCTACTTTAAAAACTACAAGTTTCGCTTTTATTGGATTAAAGTTAGGTTATACTTTTGGGTTGTAGCTGTTGCAAACAATAAATTAATCTATTGGTTTTCATTTATTTGTAATTTTTTTGATGTTTTGTTGTAACGATTGGCAGTATTGTTGTGTCTATGTTGCAATTATTAAATAATACACAAATTTAAATTACTTAAAATGAAAAAATTATTATTATCATTTGCTCTTGTAGCTGGTTTAGGCTTGGCTGCTAACGCACAAACTGAAGGCGCTGCTAGAAAATTAAGCATCGGTGCTGAATTTGGCTTCCCAACTGGAGACGGTTCTGAAAACGTTATGATTGTTGGAGGTTCATTACAATATGAGCACCCTGTTGCTAAGTCTTTTAATTTAACTGGTTCTGCAGGTTACTTGTCTACAATGTTAACTGGTGATGCAAAAACTGCAGCAAAAGCTTTAGGTATATCTACTAGTTATGGTACTATTCCTGTGAAAGCAGGTGGTAAATATTATTTTGGTGGTAACTTTTACGGTGCTGCTGAGTTAGGTGCTGCAATTAGCACTGAAACTGGTGGTAGTACAGCATTTGTATACTCTCCAGGAATTGGTGCTTCTTTTTCAGTTGCTCCTAAGTCTAGTTTAGATTTTGGTGTACGTTATGAAAATTGGTCTGCTGATGGAGGAACTAGTAGATTTATCGGTCTACGTGCAGCTTATGCATTCGGTTTATAAGAAATAAACAAAGAATATTGAAAGCCTTGATTTTAAAAATCAGGGCTTTTATATGCGCTAATTTTGTAGTTTTGCGCCAATTAATTAACAATCAAAAAAAATAATCAAATTAAAATGAAAAAAATCGTTCTATTATTAACGCTAGCAGCAGGTTTAAGTGTTGCTGTAAACGCTCAAGACAAACCAGTTTCTTTTGGAGTTAAAGCAGGTATTGCTTTCCCTAACTTAGTATATTCTGCTTCGGGATTGTCTGCAAGTGCTGACGCTAAAACCTCATTTTATGTTGGAGGTATAGCAGATGTTAAAGTTTCACCAATTTTTTCTGTACAACCTGGTTTAACTTTCATGAATAAAGGAACAAAATCTGATGCACTTGATGCAGGAGCTTCTATCAACTTTTCATATTTAGAGCTTCCTGTAAACTTAATTGCAAATTTTAATGCAGGTCCAGGTAAGTTTTTTATTGGGGCTGGTCCTTATGCTGCTTATGCACTATCGGGTAACTCTAAAGCTGATGGAGTTAAGGAAGACGCAGAGTTTGGTTCTGGCGAAGAACAGGTTAAAAGAATGGATTTTGGAGTTAACTTTTTAACAGGGTATAAATTGACCAATGGATTGAATCTTCATGCTGGATATGGCTTAGGTTTAAATAACTTAAGTAACATTAGTGAAGACGGAATGACCTTAAAAGTTAAAAACAGAGTTTTCTCTGTTGGTTTAGGTTTCAACTTCTAAGAAGAAACAAAATACAGTTTAAGCCTTTCCGATTTTTCGGAAGGGCTTTTTATTTACCCTAATTTTTTTTAAGCAGATGCGAGTTGGCTGCTGAGGATGATAATTTAAACGTGTAGAATTGGGGGATTAATTTCTTAGCAGGTTCCCGTTTGGAAAACAGTTCGAACATCAACTTTGGCTGTTGCTGAGATTTAAGCAATTTGATTAATAACAGTTTTAGTAGCGATAGAGTATCGAATAACATTGTTTTTGTGAATTTAGGTTTTTTTATAATGTTATTTTATTGCTTTAATTAAAGCTGGCAAGTGTAGAATTTGCTAGCTTTTTTGTTCTAAAACTTACGTGTTTAGCTGATTTTTTTTGTGTTTTTAATGTGTTGGTTTTCTTTTTGTTAAGTTTTTTCATTGAAAATGATTAGTAGTTGGCAATATTGTTGCTATTGGGACTGCAATCATTTATCAATACATACATTTAAATTAGAAAAACAAATGAAAAAATTATTATTATGCTCAGTATTATTGGCAGGCTTAGGTTTAGCCGCTAATGCTCAAAAAAGTCCTGTCAAAATTGGTGTTAAGGCGGGAGTTTCTTTCCCAAAAGTTACTTTTTCGGGTGATGAAGGCCAAGAGAGTGCTAAAACTAATACATCATTTTATGTTGGCGGTTTGGTTGATATTTCTGTAAGTAAAACCTTTTCGGTACAACCAGGATTAACCTTAACAGGTAAAGGTTACAAGTATGAAAGTAGTGGAGCATTTGGAAATATTTCTTATGCTGATGCAGGAAAAACGAGTTTGATGTACCTTGAAGTTCCAGTTAATTTGGTAGCTAATTTCGAAATAGGTCCAGGCAAAATTTTTGTAGGTGCGGGTCCTTACTATGGATTTGCCATTTCTGGTAAGAGTAAATATTCAACTAGTACTACCGCAAATGGAGTGACTAGTACGGATACTGAAGATGTGGATGTTAAGTTTGGATCAAGTGACGAATCTAATTACAAACGTGGAGATTTTGGTTTAAACCTACTAGGAGGTTACCAGTTAAAGAATGGATTTAACATTCACGCAGGTTACGGTTTGGGTTTAAGTAATATTTCTTCTACCGATGAAGATGGGTACAAGGAAAAAAACAGAGTTTTCTCTGTTGGTTTAGGTTTCAACTTCTAAGAAAATTTTATGCTCAAAAAAGCTGACAGATCATGTACTGTCAGCTTTTTTATTTTTAGTGTTTTTGTTTTATTTCTAAAATAAGAGCAAAGATTTTGCCTGGAAGTAGCATACTAGCAAACCATTACAAAATTGATATACCAACTAATATAGAATACCGAAACCCAAGATCCCACGTCCATCAGCTAGACACAGCAACAACATTACCTAACATCACCTACCATGAAAAACATTGACCTGAACCGTGGCCAGCTACATGGCGGAGGCAGCGCTTGGCCCGTCCTGAGGACGCTGCTGGCCCTTTCCATCTTCCTGTTTTCCCTCTTTCCCCTTTATGCCCAGCAGTACCCCGTAAGGCTGGTACCGGTAGTGGTGCCGCCCTACAGCATGCGGCTTTCGGACTATGCCACCGGCACGGATACCAAGCTGCAGCTGCAGGTGCTGATGGCCGACCTTAACGAGCCCCAGCACCAGGTGGGCATCCGGTTCTGGCTGGAGGCCGGCCTTAACGGCGTTCCCTATGCCCAGAGCAGCGACTTTGTGGTTGGCCTCAGTCCCTTCACCCTCTTCCCCGGCAATACGGTTACCCTCGGCAACGTAGAGCTGCGTGCCCTTTTCGAGCTGCGGAACCTCTCCGGCATCGGCGACCAGGCCTACGCCCGTCCACTTCCCGAGGGGCTCTACAGGTTCTGTTTCCAGGCCTACGACTACCAGACCCGCAGGGTACTTTCTGCCAGGTCCTGTGCCGCGGTGTTCCTGGTGCAGTACGATCCGCCCATACTGAACCTCCCCCAGCGTGGGGAGAAGGTACAGGCCCCCGCCCCGGGGGGCATACTGTTCCAGTGGATGCCCAGGCAGCTGGCGCCCAACACCCGCTACACCCTTACGCTGAAGGAGCTTTGGGACCCCGGCCAGGATCCCGTTTCTGGCTTCCTGTCCTCACCACCGCTGTGGCAGCAGGAAAGCTATGCGCCCATGCTGCACTACGGTATGGACAAGCCGCAGCTGGTTGCCGGCAGGCGCTACGGCTGGCAGGTACAGGCCAGATCCGGTAGCCCCGTAATCGGGGGGAGCCCTACGGAAGACAACGGGGCCTACAAGAACAACGGACTGTCGGAGATCTACTGGTTCGACTATGTGGAGAACTGCCGGGTGCCCAGTTTCCCGATGGCCCGCAACAGTGGGACTGGGCGCACCGAGCTGAGCTGGATGCCTGCTGGGCAGCCCGTAGGCCAGTTCAGGGTGCAGTACCGCAAACGTGGCAGCGGTGGCGATTGGGTGGCAGAACAGAGCGAACGGTCCAGCTATACCCTTACCGGCCTTGAGGAGGGTACCGAATACGAATACCGCATCGGTACCGTCTGCGGCAGCGCAACGGGCCTTACCCTGCAGGACAATGGCGGTGACGGTGCCTACAGCTATACCGCCGTGCAGTATTTTGCCACCGGTGCCAGGGGCGGCCAGAACGGCAGCTACCAGTGCGGTACCATGCCGGTGGTGGACATCGCCAACAGGAGGCCGCTGCAGGTACAGCTGGTGGCCAACGAGGTGTTCATGGCGGGCGATTTCCCGGTCACCGTTATCCAGGCCGAAGGCAATAGCGGCAGCTACAGCGGCACGGGCTATATCCAGGTTCCCTACCTTGCCGATACGCGTCTGAAGGTGGCATTCAGCAATATCCAGCTCAATACCGACAGGAAGCTGATCGGCGGTGTAGTGGAGACCACCTATGATATAGAGGAGACGAACGTGGTACAGGCAAGAGAGGTGGCCGGGCTTATAGAGGAGATTATCGGTCTTTTCAGGGATGTCGCCAAGATCTTGGGAGAGGTAATCAGCAACGGGCGTATGGAGCAGCAGGATTATGATAAGCTGAACAACAGTATTAACAAACTTGGCGAAGAGAACGGCAGGAACATGGCCGAAGCCGGGAAGCTCGGACTGATCAGCCCGGCACAGGCCAAAGAGATTGCCGAACTGCAGGAGAAGATAGCGGCCAACGCCAAGTCGCTCAGCTGTGCCGTAGGGGATGGCAAAAAGAAAGGTGCGGCAGATATGGCGGACGACGAGTGTATCGAAAAGGCAAAGGTGCTGAAGGAGGATGTGGAGAGACAGGCGCAGCTTACCGGAGAGGTGAATACCAAGTTGGCGGAGGCGCAGAAGAGTCTCGAATGCGACAGCAAACTGAAATTGTTGGCCTCATTGATAAAGAGCAATGCGGTTGAGCTAAATTTCCTAAAGCTGTTGACAGCCGAGGAACAGCCCAATACCAAGTCTGCGGATGGAAAGTATAGTATAAGGACCTACAGCGGCACAGGCATCAAAATCGTATTTTATGAGAGTGGATGGCCAGAACAGATAGACCACCTTTTCAGGATAGAACTATCAAAAGCAGGTGCCAGTGATGTGGGAACAACGGCTTTCTGGCTCTATTTCAACCCCAATGACATTACTTCGGACAAGGTGCCGGTCACGCTGGCACTAAAGGATACGATGCCGCTACCGGGCGAAAGGAACTACTGCTACCTATCGATGGATGATCTGCCGTACGGAATCTCTGCGCAGGCGGCATTTTCGGATATGGTAGCCCAACAGGTGTTCCTAACGGCGGAGATTGTTTCCACGGGCGGAGCCCTGAAAGCAGGAAGATTTGCCACCGGCGCTGCCATAGACCTCGGTCTGCAACTCGCCCTTCTCGACATCATCAAGACCTCTCTGGGCCAGCGTTTCACCACTACCGACCTTTTGGCCGAGGTGTCATGGCCATCGGTACTTTATGGAGGCCTTACCTACAACAAAAAGATCCCAATTGTTGTGAACGTATTGGGCAGTTTTACGGTTGGCTTTGCCGATGCGCTTGCCAGGGAAGCTTTTAGGGAAAAGTCTGCCAAAAACCTTAACTTGGCACAAGCCAGCTATGAAGGATTTAAGCAGGCACTGATAACAGCAGGTATTGAGGCTACACTTAGGCTGGTGAAACTACCAGCTAGGTATAATAGGCAACAGGTTGAGGATGCGTTTAAGAGGGTTAATCAGGCGGGGAACTTAGTTAGAGATATTGTCACTAAGCGTGTTATTAAAACTGTTCCAAAATGGGATAATAAATTAGGCAAGCTTTTAGAGTATCCTAAATACAATAATGTGGCTTTAGGTAAAAGTTCAGGAGGGTCTTTAAAGCAGTTTGGAGACGATGTAGGGGCTAATGTTTGGACTTCCGAAACTGATAATGTGTTCACATTAATGTACGATCTTCCAAGTTCATGGACATTTGAACGTTCTATAGTATCTGTTTTTGATGAAACTATTGGTACAAACGGGGGCAAAATATTGTTTGATATTTCAGGAGTAAATATACAAAAAGGTATAACAGGAGGAATGATTCATAATCAGAAATTGGTAATGCAGGGTTTTGTTACAGAATTAGAACTGCAGATGTTGCTTAGAAATAGAGGATGGTATAATAATGTGATCTTCCATGAGGGTGGTAAAGTTTTGTCAAATCAAGAACTTGTAACAAAGTCATTAAACTTTATTGGTCAGTAATCATGGATACTATAATTTCTCACATACTCAATAAAAAAATTACAGGACTGTTTCATAATTATATTGAAATGTCAATGTCAGTTTTTTTTGAAGACACTACTGAGCTTAAGTTTGTAGAATGTGCTATCGTAATGAATTCTGGAATTGTCGGACATGAAATAACTTTTGCATCAACTTCGGGTACATTAGGTCTAACTCTCGAGTTAAAAAAATTAGGTCGAGACCCGAATGATTATTTATACTTTATTATGAGTAGAGACATTAAGGATTTTAACAATAAAAATGAATTGCTCATTTGTTACAAAAGGATCCAACTACAAAGCTCTCAGCTTTGAAAACTTTTTTACTCGTAATGCCCTTTAAGTGAAGCGATAATTAGCGTATCCTCCGCAATGGTATACACATATCTATGCTCTTGGTTAATTCTGCGAGACCAGTAACCTGCAAGGTCGTATTTTAGGATTTCGGGCTTGCCGATGCTTTCAAATGGGTTTTCGGTAATGGCATCGGTAAGTTTTTCTATTTTCTTAGGATGGCGGTATTGCCCGTTTTACGCCAAAATTGCAAATGCTCATGGGCGGCATCGGTTAATTCTATTTGCATAAATTGCTCGACATCATCAAGACCTCTCTGGGCGAGCGTTTCACCACTACCGACCTTTTGGCCGAGGTGTCATGGCCTTCGGTACTTTATGGAGGCCTTACCTACAACAAAAAGATCCCTATTGTTGTGAACGTATTGGGCAGCTTCACGGTTGGCTTCGCCGATGCGCTTGCCAGGGAAACCTTTAGGGAAAAGTCTGCCAAAAACCTTAACTTGGCGCAAGCCAGCTATGAAGGATTTAAGCAGGCGCTGATAACAGCAGGTATTGAGGCTACACTTAGGCTGGTGAAACTACCGGCTAGGTATAACAGGCAACAGGTTGAGGATGCGTTTAGGGGGGCTAAAGGGCTGGGGAGGCAGAGTTGGAATGGCTTTACAAACATCCTTAAAGCCAATTCTGAAGAAATTGCAGAAGCAACTACAAGAATTAGCAACTATAGGACTTCCAATAACTTAAAAGGTGGAAATTATGGTTATTTGGAAGGTTCTGTTAATGGGAACACTGTTGATAATAAATTTTGGAGAAGTACATCATATGATGTTGCAGAAAGAGAAATACATATTTTTGATGCTATAAGTGTACAAGGTGGAGGCGGTTCAGAATGGTTAAGAATTACTGATTCTGAATATAGGATGCTTAATAAATTGGCGAGCGACTTGGGTGCGGTTAAAGGTGGGAAATATTCCAATATGACTGGCGAATTA
Organism: Flavobacteriaceae bacterium PS02338; assembly: GCA_029959615.1. Taxonomy (GTDB): domain Bacteria; phylum Bacteroidota; class Bacteroidia; order Sphingobacteriales; family Sphingobacteriaceae; genus Pedobacter. The sequence continues at coordinate 242,635 of JASCOD010000008.1, forward strand.
AAAATCATTTCAGAAAACCCTTATTGTGCTTCTTGCACAGGAATAATTCAACAATTTAATGAAATGTTCCCTAACATAAAACTTATATTAATAGACGGTGCTAAGTATAAATAAAAGTTATGGAAGAAAATAAAGAATTAAATTTTAAAGTAATGGTTACATCAGTAGATGTTCTGCAGAAAGAAATTGAAAGATTTAATAAATTTCGTAATACAGATTTTGAAATTATAGAAGTTATAGAAGAGGTAGAAGTGTTTTTTTGCAAAATTAGAACTACTTCCAGATTAGAAAATATTTTTAGTTTAGGTTTTGGCTTGGCTTGCTATGAAGAGGAGTTGCGTAAAAAAAGAGAAATAGATTGGTAGTTCAATGAAATGTATCCAAATGTAAAATTGATATTGGTTGATGGAGCAAAATAAACTTAATTTAGATTTTCCATGTAATGATAGATAGGTTGTAGAAAATTTAGTCAACAGATTTTCTAATCTATACAATATCAATATTACGATTGAGAAGGAAGAAGATAGGGATGGTGTTGTTTTCTTTACAATATCATCAAATCAATTTACTCCGAACTTAATTTTTGAAATTGGGTATTATTATAATGGCTATATTAGTCAGCTAAGAAAAAAAAGTGAAATAGATTGGTAACCCAAAAAAAGCGGTCATTCGACCGCTTTTTTGTTGCTAAAACATCAGATACGTTGTTATAAAAATGTTTAAACCTGTGGTTGGTGTTGTCACCATACTATATATTACAGTAGGCTAAACCGAAGTTAGTTGGTGATAACACCAACCAAAAAGAAAATTGGTTAATGTTGCCATAACTGTAGCCAGCAGTTGGGTAGTTATGTAGACAAGGTTATTGGTAACGACGAGACAGCACTCTACGGAAAAGGCAAGCTAACGGCCGAAGTACTATCTCTTTTTATAGGTACGGAAGAAGCTGCCATAGACCTCGGTCTGCAACTGGCTCTGCTCGACATCATCAAGACCTATCTGGGCCAGCGTTTCACCACTACCGACCTTTTGGTCGAAGTATCATGGCCATCGGTACTTTATGGAGGCCTTACCTACAACAAAAAGATCCCAATTGTTGTGAACGTATTGGGTAGTTTTACGGTTGGCTTTGTCGATGCGCTTGCCAAGGAAGCTTTTAGGGAAAAGTCTGCCAAAAACCTTAACTTGGCACGAGCCAGCTATGAAGGATTTAAGCAGGCGCTGATAACAGCAGGTATTGAGGCTACACTTAGGCTGGTGAAACTACCAGCTAGGTATAATAAGCAACAGTTTGAGGATGCGTTTAAGAGGGTTAGCAAGGCGGGGGATGCAGTATTTGGTTCAGCAAGACAATTTGTCAGAAACAAATACGGGCAGAATGTTTTAAATCAGTTAGCCGCTAAATTTGGTGCTAACAACGATGGTGCTGCTGCAGTGATTCTTCAAAAATGGGGAGATGAAGGTTTGATAATTTTAAATAAGTCTACGGTTAATTCACTTGATAATGCCGCAAATGAATTACTGAGAGGTAAAACAGCTTATCGCCATATAAGTTCAGATGTCTCATATCTTGAACAGTTAAAAACAACAGGAAAAGTTCCTCAAAATCCTAATAAAACTTATTTCAGTTTAGATAAATTTGATGACCCTGCAGTTGCTATTGATAAAATGCAATTAAATGCAGATGCTACTGATGCAGTTTGGAGATTGGAATTTGATGCCAATCAAATGGTTGGAAAAACAGTTTTTCCAACGGGGAAATGGAATAATTCAGAATATATAGAGGTCGTAACAAGAAGTTATCCAGATTTTGGTTCTGGAGGGGCATCACAATTTATTACACAATCGGAAATTATATTGAAACGTATGGTAAATTTGAAAACTGGACAGGTAATCAACTTTTAGAATTCATGAAACGCTGGAAAATAATTAAATCAATAGCAGATGTAATTTGTCATGACCCATTTTCATTTAGCCCAAAATGGAAATGGAAAGCATTACCCCAAGAATTAAAAAGCGAGTACCAACGTGTACTTCCCATACTTAAATTGTGGGAAGCCGCAGGTTACATCACATTGTTAGAAGATGAAGAATATGCTTTTGTTTTACATCCTGAAAAACTGCCCAGTAAAGAGCAATTGATTAAGGAAAGTAAAGTTTAACAGTGCAGACTATACAGAAGTTTTAACGAGAAGTTATCCATTAATGGCGCAAGTCTTGTGTTGGGGCTTAGGGTGAGAGACTTGTGCCTGTAAGTATTTACATATTGAAACAGAAGACTTTGTCTGGGAATATAAATACAAGCAGAGCTATAAAAATAGAAGCGTCAAATTTTCTTTTTCTCTGAAAGAAATAGGATAGAAAACTATTCCGGTCTGGAGACCTTGGTTTTCTAGAAAGGTTTAAGTGGCCCTTCGGAACACTCAAACCAGAAGGGCAAATCAGAACGTTATGAAATGGAAACTAACAAACCCTCTTTATACCCCCTACAATACTTATTTAATCCTCCGTTCTGTTTGTTTAATGTTCCGTTAGGTTCTTTTAATGCTATGTTGCCTTAATTTAATGCAAACTAGCCTTCCTTTAATCATGTTTTGCGCTTATTTAATGCTCCGTAGCCTTTTTAGAAAGGTCGCTTTCGCTCTTTGAATGCTCCCGAGTATTAAATTAATCCTTCGGATCATTCCAAGTACTCGACAGATCATTCCGGGAGGTCGTCGTTTCATTAAAAGAAGGCATCGGAGGGTAAAAAGAATGGTCTGTAGGATTGCCAATAACCTACAGACCATTACAGGAACTCGTCGGATGTGTCTTTTATGGTTCCATTTCGCTTGTATTATTTCCCCAACTGTTTGAGTGTTTTCTTGCCTTAAAATAGGGTTTCTCTATTGGTTTAGGTTTCAACTTCTAAGAAGAAACAAAATACAGTTTAAGACTTTCCGATTTTTCGGAAGGGCTTTTTTGTTTTAACAGATATTGTATAACTTCGGCAATCCTATAACAAAGTATGTTAGCAGTATTCAAAAGAGAGTTATTCAGTTTCCTTAGTTCATCAATGGCCTATATTACCATCGGTATATTTTTGTTGGCCTGCGGTTTAATGTTCTGGTTTTTTCCAGATACCTCTATTCTAGAATATGGCTATGCCGAAATGGATGGCTTTTTTAGCCTGGTTCCTTATTTGTTTATGTTTCTCATATCGGCAATAACCATGCGCTCCTTTGCCGAAGAAAGAAAAGAAGGAACCTATGTTTTGCTGGTTACACGACCATTGACAGAAATGCAAATCATCGTTGCTAAATATTTGGCTTGTATGGTTTTGGTGCTGTTTTCGTTGGTGCCTACCTTGGTTTACTATTATAGTATCTCGAAATTGGGCTTGCCAAAAGGAAATATTGATACTGGAGCGGTAATTGGTTCTTATATAGGATTGTTTTTATTGGGTAATGCTTTTACAGCAATTGGTATTTTTGCCTCCTCTATTACTAAAAATCAGATTATTGCTTTTGCTATTGCTGTATTTTTATGTTTTTTTGCTTACAGTGGCTTCGATTCTATAAGTAAGATATCTGCTTTTGCTGGAATTGAAAGTTTGCTCATCAATCTCGGGATTAATGAACACTACCAATCCATAAGCCGGGGAGTTTTGGATAGTAGGGATGTGGTATACTTCATCACTTTTGTAGCTTTATTTTTAGGATTTACGAAGTTGGCAATAGGAGGTAGGAAATGGTAACGAAAGGAATAAGGAACAAGGAGCAGGGAATAATGATGAGGTGTTTAAAACCTATGTTGTTTTTGTTTGCTTTAGTGCTAATTAATATTTTCGCTCAGTTTGCCTACACGAGAATAGATTTTACCAAAGAAAAACGTTTTACGTTGACCGAAAAAACCAAGGAAACTCTAGGCCAAAATAAGCATGAAGTTATTATAACTGTTTTCTTGGATGGTGATATGCCATCTGCTTTTAAGCGTTTACGTAATGCTACAAAGGATCTGCTAGCTGATTATAAAGCCTATTCAAACGTGAATTTTAAAGTGGTATTCGAAAACCCAATTGCTGGTTTAACGGCTAACGAGCAGGATACCGTAATTCAACGCTTGTATGAAATAGGGATTAGGCCTACTAATATCAACATTAAAACTGATGCCGGATTTGCTGAAAAATTAGTTTTTCCGATGGCATTGATCGAAAGCAACGGAAAGAGAATGCCTGTGAAACTACTTCAGAATTTAGGAGGGGAGGCATCTAATTACGATGAAAGCATCAATAATTCAATTAAAAATCTGGAATACGTTTTTACTTCTTCATTAAAGAAAGTGATTTCTGGATACAATCCCAGAATAGGTTTTACGGAAGGTAACGGAGAACCAGATAATCGTTACTTATATGATGCGATAAGCTCTTTGTCGGATAGTTATGTGGTAGGTAGGGTAAGCTTGGATTCGATAACCAAGGAAGGGCTAGATAGTCTCAAAATGCTAGTTGTTGCTAAGCCTCTAAAACCATTTACGGAGGCTCAAAAATACAAAATCAATTATTTTGTGATGAAGGGCGGGCATGTGGTTTGGTCTCTAGATCAGGTGAGGATGGAATTAGATAGCTTGCGTAGTGGCAAATCTTTCATGGCTGCAAACAACTATCTTAATTTGGACGATATGTTGTTCGAATATGGTGCCCGCATCAATTATGATATCATTGCTGATGTTAATTGTGCGGAAATTCCAGTAGCAATGCCGGGCGGACCGAGAGGAGATATACAAATGGCTCCTTGGTTGTATTATCCAGTTTTATTGCCAGATACGAGCAATAGCGTAGTGAAAAATTTAGATAACATTAAAACAGAATTTGCAAGCACTGTAGATACGATTGGAAGTAAAAATGTAAAGAAACATATTATTTTGTCTACATCTCCTTACAACAAGGTTTATACTTCTCCGAAGATATTCAATTTGCAAATGATAGAAGAAGAGCCTACGCAGAAGGAATTTACTAGCGTACCCAAAAGTGTAGGTGTATTGTTGGAAGGTAGTTTTAAGTCAGTTTTTTTAAATCGTTCGGTACCAGAAGGGATAGCAGAAAAGTTTGAAGTTCCGTCCCAAAGCAAGCCGGCAAAAATGATTGTATTGGGAGATGGAGATATTTTTAGAAACCAAATTTCTGGAGATGGCTCGCCTTTTTCGCTAGGTTTTGATAGGTACACACAGCAGAATTTTGGCAATAAGGCCTTGCTGCTCAATATTGCAGATTATTTTACCAATGACGATAATTTGATCGCTCTGCGAAATAAAGAAGTTACCGTTAGACCATTAGATAAAACGCTAATACGCACAGAGAAAACAAAATGGCAGCTCATAAACACCGTTCTGCCGATTTTGTTGTTGATATGTTTTGCAATTTTTCAACATTATTATCGTAAACATAAGTATGCAAAGTAAAATTTCATACTTTTGAGTCCATATATAACAAACTATGAGATTTATAGTATCCACATCGACATTATTAAAACATTTACAAACGGTTAATGGTGCTTCGAGTAGCAGCACTGTATTGCCTATTCTAGAGAATTTCCTGTTTGAAATTAAAGAAGGAAATTTGACTATTTCTGCCACCGATTTACAAACTAGCATGACTACCTCTTTGCCGGTTGAATCGAAAGAAGAAGGTAAGGTAGCAGTTCCATCTAGAATTTTGTTAGATACTTTAAAGACTTTACCAGACCAACCTATTTCTTTTCATGTAGACGATAATAATTTCGCTATAGAAATTAGCGCAGGAGATGGAAAATATAAATTGAGTGGCGAAAATGGCGAGGATTTCCCTAAGATTCCTGTAGTGGATAATGCTTCTTCAGTAAATCTGCCAGCTTCGGTTTTAAGTGAGGCAATTACCAAAACAATTTTTGCAGTTAGCAATGATGAACTTCGTCCTGCAATGACCGGTGTTTACTGCCAGCTATCTCCTCAAAACATCACTTTTGTAGCTACTGATGCTCACAAGTTGGTTCGTTATAGAAGAAACGATAGCAAAGCTGATAAAGCTTCTTCATTTATTCTGCCTAAAAAAGCTTTAACCTTATTGAAGGCGGCTTTGCCAAATAACGATGTGAATGTATCTGTTGATTACAACGCAACTAGCGCATTTTTCAAATTCGAAAATATCAACTTGATCTGTCGTTTAATTGACGAGCGTTATCCAGATTACGAAGCGGTAATTCCAGCTAATAACCCGAACAAATTGATAATAGATAGGGCATTGTTTTTAAATACTTTGCGTAGGGTTGTAATTTTTGCTAATAAAACTACTCACCAAGTACGTTTGAAAATCAATGGTAGCGAACTAAATATTTCTTCTGAGGATTTAGATTTTGCAAATGAAGCTCACGAACGTTTAAGTTGCCAGTATGATGGCGAAGATTTAGAAATTGGCTTTAATGCTCGTTTCTTAATCGAAATGCTAAATAACTTAAGTGGTGAGGAAGTGACTTTAGAGCTTTCTACTCCAAATAGAGCAGGTTTGTTAATTCCTCAAACTAACGATGAAAATGAAGATGTATTGATGTTGGTAATGCCTGTAATGCTAAACAGTGCTTACTAATTAATTACAATAATATAAACGTTAATGTTATACAAAAAGTCTGAGCAACACTCGGACTTTTTTATTTTTAATAGCAGCTAAAGTAAACTAACGAGTTAGTTAACAATCAAATGTCATAATCTCAAATAGCACTTTTTTTAAGAGCCATATTGTTTATTTTAGCGCAAAATTTGATTACTGTGGAAATACTAGACTTATTTATTAAGCTGCTTACCGATACCAAAGATACCTTAAGCGCAATTATTTATGAATATAGAACGTGGACTTATCTCATTCTATTCATCATTATATTTGCTGAAACAGGATTTGTGGTTACGCCTTTTCTGCCAGGCGATTCAATGTTGTTTGCCATGGGAGCTATTGTAGCCGCAGGTAACACAGGATTGGATATCTGGTTTTTGTGCTTTATTTTAACCGCCGCCGCAATTTTAGGTAATACTGTAAATTACAGGCTTGGTAGGTATTTTGGTATTAAGGTATTTAAGGAAGAGAATAAGATTTTGAAACTCAAATACTACCATCAATCTCACGAGTATTTTGAAAAACATGGAGCTGTAGCAGTGGTTTTTTCAAGGTTTTTGCCAATTTTCAGAACAATAGCACCATTTGTGGCTGGAGCAGCCAGAATGTCTTTTGGCAAATTTACACTTTATAATATCATTGGAGGTTTCGCTTGGATTTTCAGCTTGGCTTTTGCTGGTTATTTGCTAGGTAAAATTCCTTTTGTAGAGAAGAACTTCGAAGTAATTATTGTTATTATAGCAGTGGGGACTTTTGCTCCAGTAGTTATAGCAGGTGTTAAGTCTCTGTTTAAAAAGAAAGAGGATAACGGTACTACATTATAAATGAAAAGCCCCGATGGTTAAATCGGGGCTTTTTTATGGGATATGTATTTTATTAAAACTCCCTGCCAATAATTTTTCCTTCTTGGTATTTCTTATCTACTTTTTCTACTTGCTGCTTATCTTCTATAGTAGCTTCAATTCTAATCATATTTCTTAAGTCTGGTTGTCCGGCATCTACCCATGCAGAAAACCAAAAAGAACCAACTTTAATAATAGATGATTTCATTTGTCTTTCCACCATACCATTCATCATGTCCTGATAAGCTTTGGTATAGGCTAAAGAATATTGCTTCATCACGTTTTTTCCACGCATAGAGAAATCATATTTCTGATCTGCTGGAAAGGTTTCGCTTAGCTTCTTTTCAAAAGTTAATACCGTATCGACCATTGTGTGCGCTTTTTTCACAATTTTCCAAGCCTCCTTTAACGGATCTTCGATGTAGGTAGCCTTACCTACCAATAGATTGTAGTCCTTTGCAAAAAGCTCGGGTATGCGACTTTCCCAAAATCCATGTATGCCACTTTGGTTGGTTAGTTGCCCATTATGGTTATTTGTGGTATGAAGAGGTACGTGAGCATCGGCTACATAATGACCTAAATCGGCAGAATACCTTAAGATTCGGAGTGAATCTCTTTCCTTGAAGGCTCTCACTAGGTTATTAAATGTGCGTTGAATTTGCCAAGGAACCATGCCGTCTTTGCCTATTTTTTTTGCTCCATATCTATTTACAGCATCGTTCCATTTCTCGGGTATACTGTCAATATGAGATTCATAGTTCTCAACATCCAGGTAATGTCTGGGAGCTTCAGCAGTATCCGCGTATCTTCTTTTGTCCGGATCAATGGCATGTTCTGTGATGTATTTGTGATTGTTCTTGTAAAAGCCTATCATTCCTTCTGGTAAGGTAAATATAGCTAGTTGATTGATACGCTTATGCGCAAAAAATCCCCAAGAAGAACATAATATTACAACGCTAAATAGTAGCAAACAAAGGGAAATCTTTTTCATGAAGGATTTTGAATTAAGTACTAACTTACGTAAAAGAATTAACAAGGGGGTGCTGTTAATAAGATCTAATTAACTTTTTAGTATCGGTATATCGCCCTGATAAGGATTTTACTCTATAGATATAAATGCCTGCTGGCTGTTGACTTAAATCAATTTTAAGTACGTGTTTTCCGATCTTTAGCTCTTCTGTATTAATGGTAGAAACAAGCTTGCCATGTATATTGTAAACTTCGATGCTAAGCTGGTCTATTTGGGGCATGATAATGTCTATAGACGAATAACCATTTTTAGTTGGGTTCGGATAGTTTTGAGACACCGAGAACGATGGGAATTCTAAAGATAAATCTGGATAGCCAATGCTAGAAGTTGGTGCTTTCAGGAATTTTTCGGCTATAACCTTGTTAATGGTTTCATAAAGTGCAAAAGCAATTAATCGATAGCCTTTTGCATTAGGGTGTACGAAATCTTGATAAAGAGAGAAATCTCTTTTAATAACCCAATTTAAATCTGAAAGTGCAATATGATATTCATTTGCCAACTTTTTGTACAAATAATTGATGCGTGCAATCTGACGGTTAACTCGCTTAAGCCTTTCGTCGGTTCGGTCATCAAAATTTTGTATAGTACAAATGATTGGGGTAAGCTGTTGGTTTAAAGAGCTAACGATGATTTTACGCATGTTGGCTTCAGTTTCTTTAATAGTTAGTTTTCCCGTTTCCAATTGAATGGCGTCGTTTGCGCCAGCTATGATTACAATAAAACCTGTTTTGTTATCTATAGCATCTTCTAATCTGCGAAGGCATTGTCCTGTTGTTTCTCCTCCAATGCCGAAATTTTCAATGTTTACAACTTTGTTCTTGTAGCAGTTCTTGAAATTTTTTGTTAAAGGCTCTTGAAAGTTCATTCCGTTTACGCCTTGAACCGTGCTGGCACCAAAAGTTACGATGTTAATACTGTCTTTGGAGTAAAACTGAGTAAACTCTGGACAGCTAATGCGGATGGTCTGGGCGTAGCTTAAACTCGTGCAACCAATAAAAAATAAAAAGAGCAACGATTTAAAAAGAGACCTCATGCACAGAAACAGAAGAATTGTAAACTATTATTTATAACAAAGATAGATAAAATCTTTTCCCGAATGTAACGAAAATATAGAAATTAAATTATACTTATGTTAAGAAATTTCACTTTTGCCAAAATCCCTATATTTGTTGCAAAATGTAATCTTATGCAAGAAATAAAGAAGTATGTAGAGGAAAACAAGCAACGTTTTTTAGACGAGCTTTTTGAACTATTACGTTTCCCTTCTGTTAGCGCAGATCCGAAATATAAGGAAGATGTATTGAAAACTGCAGAATTTGTGGCGCAAAAGCTGAAAGATGCTGGGGCGGATAAAGTTGAAGTTTGTGAAACTGCTGGTTATCCTATTGTTTACGGAGAGAAAATTGTAGATGCAAGTTTGCCTACTGTTTTAATTTATGGTCATTATGATGTGCAGCCTGCTGATCCACTAGAATTATGGAAAACTCCGCCTTTTGAACCAACGGTACGTGAAGGTAAAATTTATGCTCGTGGTGCTTGCGATGATAAAGGACAGTTTTACATGCACGTAAAAGCTTTTGAACTGATGATGCAAACGGATACTTTAGCTTGTAACGTGAAGTTCATGATCGAGGGGGAAGAAGAGGTAGGTTCATCCAACCTTGCTACTTTCGTTAAAGCAAATACAGAGCGTTTGAAAGCAGATGTGGTATTGATTTCGGATACTTCGATGATCAGCATGGAAAGCCCTTCTATCGAAACAGGTTTGAGGGGACTTGCTTATATGGAAGTAGAAGTAGTAGGACCGAATAGAGACTTGCATTCGGGAGTATACGGTGGTGCTGTCGCTAATCCAGCTACTATTCTCTGCCAGATGATTGCTTCGTTGCACGATGAAAATAACCACATTACTATACCTGAGTTTTACGATAGGGTAGTGGAATTGAGTGATCAAGAAAAACAAGTGCTAAACTCCGCACCATTTGATTTGGAAGAGTATAAGAAGGATTTGGATATCGCTGAGGAATGGGGTGAAAAAGGCTATTCTACTTTGGAGCGTACGGGAACTAGACCAACTTTAGAAGTAAATGGCATTTGGAGTGGCTACATTGGGGAGGGTGCCAAAACGGTCTTGCCAAGTAAAGCAAATGCTAAAATTTCTATGCGTTTGGTGCCTAATCAAAGTTCGGAGGAAATCAGCGAGATTTTTGCAAGACATTTTGAGAAGATTGCACCGAAGGGCGTAAAGGTAAAGGTAACACCTCATCATGGAGGGGAGCCTGTAGTAACGCCAACTAATGGCGTAGCTTATTTGGCCGCAGAAAAGGCTATAAAAGAAAGCTTTGGAAAGAAACCAATTCCAACCCGTGGTGGCGGTAGTATTCCAATTGTAGCTTTATTTGAAGATGTCTTAGGGCTTAAAACTGTATTGTTTGGTTTTGGCTTGGATAGCGATGCGCTACATTCTCCAAATGAAAAATACGACATTTATAATTATTATAAAGGCATTGAAACATTGCCTTTATTTCATAAGTACTTTGCTGAGTTGAATAAATAAGCATTATTTCATTCTTCTAGCTTTTTCAAGCCCTTCTGTAACTAAAGAAGGGCTTTTTTTTTTAAATGTTTGCTTCTAATGATAGGGATCGAAATTGGAAGTGTTTAAGATTAATTTTTGCACATCTTTCCTTGATATTAAAGGGTTGTTTACAGGTTTTTGTGCATCGGGCTAGACATGATATTCCCGTATATCAAAATTAATTTTTTCTTCAAAAAGTATTTGGTTAACTTTCCAAATACCTTAAATAATGTTTCAAATGATTAAAAATGTGACTTTTTCGACACGGGTAAACACTAAAAGGATATTTGTAATATATTCTTTTTTGTGCTTAGCCTTATTAGGTGCAAGCTTTAGAACACTTAACTTATTTGATAAAAGCGAAGCGGCGGTAATAGCAACGGCAGAAGATAAGTATTTTCAGATTGCAGTTTTGGCAGACACACAATATTATACGGCAGTTAAAAATGGTGGTAGCATGGATATGTTCTACAATCAGATAGATTGGATAACCGCTAATGCAGAAAAAGAAAAAATAGCCTATGTGGTGCATGTAGGCGATATCACTGATCATGGAGATAAAACACCAGAGGAGTGGGAAAGGGCAAAAGATGCAATGTATAGGCTAGAAAAGCCACGTCCGGGTTTGCCGAATGGTATTCCTTATGGGGTGGCAGTAGGTAACCATGATGTTAGGCCAAACGGTGATCCTAACGGAACAAAGATAGGTTACACTAAATATTTTGGTCGTAAGCATTTCGAAGGCAGGCCGTATTATGGAGGTTCATACGATAATAATGAATCTAGTGATAGCCATTATGACCTATTTACCGCAAATGGTGAAAAATTTATTGTGCTTTACTTGGTTTTTAATGATCCTGGAAAGAAAGAACTATATGATGCTACTTTGGAAGAGAACGTGCATAATTGGGGAGCAAATGTTTTGGCTAAACATGGAGATAGAAAAGCAATTATTGTAAGTCATAATATTCTTAGACCAGACACTTCTAGTAAAAGTAATTTTGTAGCTGGAGTTGGCGCAGCACCAAAACCAGGTAATTTCACTAAACAAGGAAAACGGATCATTGATAAGTTTAAGCACTCTCCAAATGTATTCATGATGTTGTGTGGTCACGTTAGTGGCGAAGCAATGAAGGAAGTGAAATTTGAAGGCAGAACAATTAGGGTATTGCTAACTGATTATCAAGGTAGAAGAAATCCTGAATACACAGAAAAAGATAGGAATGGTGGTAATGGTATTTTAAGATTGATGAAGTTTGATCAAGGGAAGCAGATTTTGAGTGTTAGAACCTTCATTCCTCAAAAGAACGAAGTATTGGAAGAAAAGGATGAGGATAGTAACTTCGCTGTTCCGCTTTATAAATAGATAATGAAAACAAGCTGTTATCCTATTTTGGCAAAGTTTAATCTTAAGTAATTTCTATAGTGATAAAGAGCATTTTAAAGAAAGCAGCTTTACTGGTATTCGTCGGTATTGGTTTAAATATTGGCAAATTGCTAGCGCAAGAACCGCTAAACACCTTGAATATTAAGTCTACCAAAGATTTGAAAGAGTTTTTTAGCTATACACCCGACCGTATTCCCTTGGTGTGTGGGCACCGAGGTGGGGCACAAGATCTCTATCCCGAAAATTCTATCGCGGGATTGGAATATATTCTTTCTAAGATGCCTGCCTTTTTTGAAATCGATCCAAGACTAACGAAAGACAGCGTAGCAGTGGTTTTACACGATGCTACTTTGGATAGAACCACCAACGGAAAAGGTAAATTGTCTGATTATACTTGGGAGGAGGTTAAAAAACTAAAACTGAAGGACAAAAATGGTAAAATAACCCAATATGGAATTCATACCTTAGGTGAAGTATTACAATGGGCAGAGGGGAAAACTATTTTGATGCTCGATAAAAAAGATGTACCTCTGGAACAGCTTTATCAAATTATCAAAAAAAATAATGCAGAAGCTCATGTTTTGATCTCTGCCTATGAACCCGAAGAAGCGGCCTTTTACTATGCTCGGGATAAAAATCTGATGTTTGAAATCTTTGTAAGCAACGAAGAAAGACTAACTGCTTACGAAACAGTTGGTGTTCCCAATGAGAATATGATCGCTTATTTTGGCCAGCCTAAGAAAAAGGAATTTTATGATTTGGTTCATAGCAAAGGAATGATGGTTTTTGTTTACACCGCCAAAGTGATGGAGAAAGAAAAAAATAAGGATATTAGGATACAAACGTATAAGGATACGATTGAAAGAGGTGCTGATATTTTGTTGAGCGATAGGGCTTTGGAGGCGTATGAATCAATTCAGGAATTAGTGCCTGTAAAAAGTAGAAAAAGTAAATTTATAAAAGTTAAAAATCCGTAATGAAGAAAAATCTCTTTTCACTGTTAACGTTATTTATTTTTTCTATTCAGCTAAATGCGCAAGAAAAAACGAAACCTAAAATAGTGGTGGGTATCGTGGTAGACCAAATGCGTTGGGATTATTTGTATAAATTCAAAAGTAGATACGGTACTAGCGGATTTAAACGTTTGCAAAACGAAGGATTCTCTGTCGAAAATACTTATATTAACCATACCCCATCAAAAACAGCGGTTGGACATGCTACCATTTTTACAGGTTCGGTACCAGCAATTCATGGTATTACGGGCAATAACTGGATAGAGCGATTTACAGGTAAGAAAGTGTATTGTGTGGCCGATACTTCCGTGAGTGCGCTAGGTATAGATAATTTAAAAAAGAGCGAAGATGATGATGGTGAAGGTGGGCAAATGTCGCCTCGAAACTTATTGGTAAACACTGTTACCGACGAATTGAAATTAGCTACTAACTTTCGTTCTAAAGTGGTTGGGATTTCCTTAAAAGATAGAGCTGCTATTTTGCCTTCGGGACACTCAGCTGATGCTGCTTTTTGGTATGACGATAATTCTGCAAAATTTATCACAAGTAGTTACTATATGAAAGAATTGCCAACTTGGGTAAATCAATTTAATCAAAAAAATGAGCCTGCAAAACTGATGTCACAAGACTGGAATACCTTGTATCCAATAAATACTTATGTGCAAAGTTCTGCTGATGATGTAAAATGGGAAGGTTTGTTTAAAGGACAAAAAAAGTCCGTTTTTCCATATCCACTGGCTGCTATTTATCAAGCTGATAAATCGTCTATAAGAAGTACGCCTTTTGGCAACGATTTAACTCTAAGTTTTGCTAAAGCAGCTATTGAAGGTTATAAATTAGGAAAGGGAGAGGAAACAGATTTTCTGACCATTAATATTGCTTCTACGGATTACGCAGGACATAAATTTGGTCCAAATGCCATTGAGGTAGAAGATATTTATTTGAGATTAGACAAGTCTTTAGGTGAGTTTTTTAAGTATTTGGATGCGCAATATGGAAAAGGCAATTACTTGATTTTCTTAACTGCCGACCATGGCGTAGCGCATTCTCTGGATTTTCTTAAGGAAAACAAATTACCTAATGGCCAACTGTTAACGTCGCCGCTTCGTAAATCCTTAAATGAGCATCTAGAATCGAAATTTAAGGTAAAAGGTTTGATCGAGGGAACTTCAAACTATAGTGTTTATTTCAAAATGGATAAGCTAGAGGGTTTGGATTTTGATAAGGTAAAATCCACTACCATTAGTTATTTAGAGCAACAAGAAAACATTCTTTTTGCCATAGACGTAGATAACGTAGGTGCTGCTGCTGTACCAGAGCCATTAAAAACGATGGTGGTGAACGGTAACAATAGAAAGCGTACGGGGCACATTCTTATGGTGCCAAACGCTGCATATTTAGAAGCAAGTAGAAGAAGTGGTTCTACGCATGGTGTTTGGAACCCTTATGATACACATATTCCATTGTTGTTTATGGGGTGGGGCATAAAACCTGGTAACACTGATCGTATTTATCATCAAAATGATATCGCTGTTACTATTGCCAATCTATTGAAAATACAAGCGCCTAATGGAAACGTTGGGGTTCCAGTTTTGGAATTGTTGTCAAATAAGTAAGATAAGCGGAAGAAGATTTTTTTTGAAAAAGTGTTGAGTACTGCCTGCCATCTCGTTCTATACTTTAACGAGCGAAGAAAGGAACAGAAGGCTTAAGGTAATGACCGCTATTGCTGAGCTCGCTTTTAATAACGTTTAAGCAATAATAACTTTAACTCCTTTTTCTTCTATCTGTTGTACTACAATCTCAGGTACTTTGTCATCCGTAATGATGTAGGAAACCTGCTCAAAAGTACAAACTTTACCTAGGCCTCTTTTGTCAAATTTGGTGCTATCGGCTACAATAACTACAGTTTGTGCAGTTTCAATCATTTTTTGATCTAACGCGGCTTCCGCTAAATTTGTAATAGAAAGACCAAAATCTAAATCGATTCCATCTACTCCTAGAAAAAGAATACCGCAAGAAATCTCTTCTAAAATTTTCTCAGCAAAATTTCCGGCGACCGAAGAAGAATTTGATCTGATCATACCACCCAACTGTAGTACTTCAATATTATTGCGGTTGCTTAACTCTAAGCCAACTTTTAATGCTGGTGTAATTACAGTAATATGCTCAGTGGGGTTTAAAAACCTCGCAATTTCAAAAACTGTAGATCCCGAACCGATAGTAATCGAATCGGTATTTTTAATTAATTTTAAAGCAGCTTTAGCAATACGTTGTTTTTCATCGGCATTGATAAGCTCTTTTTCATAAATGCTTCTTTCACTTGCATAAGGATTCTTGATAGAACCACCACCTCTAGTCCTAAACAACAAATTCTTATCTTCTAACATTTTCAAGTCTTTTCTAATGGTTACACCAGAAACCTTCATTAAATCTATCAGTTCAATAATACTTACTTTGCCGTCTTCTTTTAGTTTATTAAGAATGTATTCGTGTCTATCTGTGATGTTTTTCATTTCAACAAGTTTGGTGCTAATATAGTATATTATTGCTGCATAAAAAAAGCGCTATACCTCACTGGTATAGCGCTAGCATTTGTGTGTTTAATGTTTTATTTTACTTTTGCGTAATCTGTTGAATTTCTTTTTTCTACTTCAGTTTTAGCAGCTTTAAAGTTTTTGGTGTTCAAGGTAGCCAACTCGTTGGTAGAGATCGCATGTAATTGAGTGCTTCCATTTAATTTTAAAGCACTTTCATTGCTTAACTTAGTAAATAAAGACTCTGTTTTAGAACTGATGTCAGCTTTTGCATCGTCTTGTAAAATGATTTGTAAATGTTGAGCATTTAAATCGTTTTTAGTGTTTACTACTGCATTTCCAGAAATGTCAATTCTATAGATATCACCAACATAAAGTGTGATTTTCGCAGTTTCTGCACCTTTTTTTGCTGATACATGAATCACATCGTCTGCGGTGTAAACTTTAGCTTTTACTAAGCCATCTGTAGTATATAGTTTTTTACTTTCGTGATCTTGTACTAATGTTACTTCTACATTGCCAGAAATGATTATTTTTTTTGGTGCTTCTTTTTGCTCCGAATATTTTGCTTTATAAGTAGTAGCAACTGGATTTACTGCATCTTTTGCATTAACTGATGAAGTAGTGATGGCTAAAGCTAGAGTTCCAATAGCAAATAGCGAAGTGATTCTTTGTTTCATAATTGATTTGTGTTTTTTGATTAAGACGCAAAGCATTACAAAACGTTGCACTAGGTAGAGTTAAAATCGACAAACGGGCAATTTTTTTCGACAAACTCCGAATATCTTCGTAGATGGGAGTGTTTTAAGCTTAAAATATTGTAAAATTGATAGCTGGGATATATGTTGGTGTTTACTGAAATTGTCAACTGTAGACTTAGAATTGAATTGTTATATCGTCCAACTTTCACATTTCTCTAAGAAACTTTTATCTGCTTCTGCTCCGATACCTGGTGTTTCTGGAACATCTAACATAAAGCCTTCATAGGTTAAACCGCCAACTACTGGATCGACCAAATGTCCAAGTAGACAAGTATCTAAATCGAAATAAACGACGTTAGGGCTAGCCAAAGCAAAATGTAAATTAGCAGTTAACGCCAATCTGCTTTCCAGCATACTTCCAATCATGCACTTTACACCATTTTGTAAAGCAATTTCGTGAATTTTCTGTGCTTCTAAAATTCCGCCAGATTTCGAAAATTTGATATTTAAAAACGTAGTAGCTTGTGCATTGATCAGTTTTCTGGCATCGTGATGATTATAACAACTTTCATCAGCCATTAATTTGATAGGCGAATTTACATTTAGCTCAGGCAGTTTGTCGTCAAACCAAGTTCGCATTGGTTGCTCACAAAATTCAATGTCGTACTTTTCTAGTTCCGTTAAGGCAAAAAGTGCATCATCGAAACTCCATCCCTGATTGGCATCTAAACGTAGTGTCATCTCGTTGCCTACGGCTTTTCTAATTGCAGCTACACGCTCTATATCTTCATGCACTTTTTTACCAAGCTTTATTTTGATGATTCTACAGCCATTTTTCTGGTGTTCCACAGCTTTTAATGCCATGTTTTCAGCGGTATCAATGCCTAAAGTCATATCGGTTTCAATAATTCGTTTATGACCTCCTAGGAATTGATACAATGGTTGGTTCGCATTTTTTGCAGCAATATCAAATAATGCCATGTCAAAAGCACTCTTTACCGTAGGGTTATGAGCCGCATAGCCTAGCAAATCATTCATTCTAGCAGGAATATCTAACGGATCTTTATCTTTTAAAATCTGAGCAAAGTCTTTTGCCATTGCCAAGCAAGTTTCTTGCGTTTCGCCAACAATCATTGGAAACGCCGAACATTCACCACTGCCATGTATACCTGCGTCGGTAAAAATCCTTATCAATACATTTTGTGCAAAATGCATGGTGCCCGTAGCAATCACAAAAGGCTCCATAGGGATACTAAAACGGTAAATTTCGGTGCGGGTAATTTTCATGACTATGTGATCTTAAGTTTGTGCTTTTGCTTAATGACGTAAAACGTTTCAAGTCGGGTGATAAAATTACAGCAATTTTTCAAACATCCCAATCAAAGCCTGTACCTTTATCGCATGAAAGAAGCCAATAGCCTCATCAATGCCTCATCGCCTTATTTATTGCAACATGCATACAACCCTGTAGAGTGGTACGAGTGGAGCGAAACATCCTTAAAAAAAGCAAAAGACGAGAACAAGCTGATTATTGTGAGTGTAGGTTATTCGGCTTGCCATTGGTGCCACGTAATGGAACACGAAAGTTTCGAGAATCATGAAGTAGCCGAAGTGATGAACAAACATTTTGTTTGCATTAAAGTAGATAGAGAGGAGCGGCCAGATATAGACCAAATTTATATGTTAGCGGTACAGTTGATGAACGGAAATGGAGGTTGGCCTTTAAATGCAATTTGCTTGCCAGATCAACGTCCAATTTACGGTGGTACCTATTTTCGTAAAGCTGATTGGATTAATATCTTGTTAAACCTAGCTAATTTGTGGGAAAAGGAACCCGAAAAAGCTATTAAATACGCAGAGCGATTAACAGAAGGCTTGCAACAGGCAGAGTTGATCGAAGATGTTGACGAAGAGTTAACTTTCAATGAAGAGCAATTGGTAGAGATCGTAGAGCCTTGGAAACGAAACTTTGATATGATAGAAGGAGGATACAATCGAGCACCTAAGTTCCCTTTGCCAAATAACTGGTCTTTTCTACTGCGTTATGCCTTTTTGAAGGATGACCAAGCAGTAATGATGGCAGTAATGAGGACTTTGGAGGCAATGGCGATGGGTGGAATTTACGACCAAATTGGAGGTGGTTTTGCTCGCTATTCGGTGGATGCGAAATGGCATGTGCCGCACTTCGAGAAGATGCTGTATGATAACGGACAGCTCATTAGTTTGTACGCCGAGGCCTATCAATGTTTGAAATATGAACCATTTGCAGAGGTCATTAGGCAAACTATTGAGTGGGTAGATAGAGAAATGACATCGCCTGATGGTTTGTTTTATTCGGCTTTAGATGCAGATAGTGAAGGCGTAGAAGGAAAGTTTTATGTATGGAGCAAAGCTGAATTTGACGAGGTGATAACTGAAAATAGAGAGCTGCTAAATGAATATTTTACAATTACGGAAGATGGTAATTGGGAAGAAGAACATACGAATATCTTAATGCGTAAGCTATTTGAGGAAGAGCTATTAGAGAAATATAAACTAAGTAAAGCTGAATTAGAACATATCATCACAGAAGCAAAAGATCAATTATTATTGGTTAGAGGTAACAGGGTTAGGCCAGGTCTGGATGATAAATGTTTGACCGCTTGGAATGCGCAAATGATAAAAGGTTTGGTAGACGCAGCCCAAGTTTTGAATAATGAAACATATTACGAGAAGGCAAAGAACGCAGCGAGTTTTATCCTTAATAACTTGATGGATGAAGAAGGAGGTTTGTATAGAAACTATAAAAATGGAAAAGCAAGTATCAATGGTTTCTTGGACGATTATGCTTTTTTGATTGAAGCGTTAATTGCAATTTATGAGACAGATTTTAATGAAGCTTGGTTAAACGAGGCGAAAGAGCTGACGGAATATGTATTGATCAATTTTACCGATGAAAACAATTCGATGTTCTTTTATACTTCAAATACGGGAGAAAACCTCATTGCTCGCAAACACGAAGTGATGGATAACGTAATTCCTGCTTCTAACTCGGTAATGGCACAGAACCTTCATAAGCTAGGTTTGTTTTTCGATAACGAAACTTATAGGGAGCGAGCATCAGCTATGCTGAAAGCAGTGCAACCTCGTATCAAATCTTATGGCTCTGCCTATTCTAATTGGAGCATTCAGTTGTTGAACGAAGTGTATGGTATTAATGAAATAGCTATCGCTGGGACTGATTTTAGAACTGTGAAAAAGGAGTTAGATCAACAGTATATCCCCAATAAAATTACATTAGCAGGAACAAAAAGTAACTTGCCTTTGTTAAAACATAAGCAAAGCGAGCAAACAAAAATCTATATTTGCCGAAATAAAACTTGTCAGCTGCCTGTGGGTACAATTGATGAGGCTTTGAAACACATAAAATAAGATTTAGCGGTAAGGCTTTATCAATCATAAAAACAAATCATAAAATAATGAAAATCACATCTAACACGGTAGTTTCTCTTACTTACGAGCTACATACCACAACTCCAGAAGGTAACCAAGTTTTTGTAGAGAAAGCTACTGAAGAAAATCCCCTAGTATTTTTATATGGTGTGGGTATGATGTTGCCAAAATTTGAAGAGCACTTAACAGGTCTAACTGTAGGTGATGAATATAGTTTTGAATTAGAAGCGGCTGATGGTTACGGAGAGATTGACCCAGGAGCTCACGTAGATTTGCCAGTAGCAATGTTTAAAGAAGGTGGTGCAGAATTGCCTAACGTTGGTGATGTAATTCCTTTGCAAGATAACCAAGGTAACCAATTCCGTGCTGGCGTAACTGCAGTAGGTGAAGAAATTATCTCAGTAGATTTAAACCACCCAATGGCTGGTAAAAACTTAATCTTCGCTGGTAAAATTTTAACAGTAAGAGAAGCAACAGCTGATGAATTGTCACACGGTCACGCTCACGGTGCTGACGGACATTCTGGTCACTAATCATTTTGTTGTCATTTAGAGTTTACGAGGAATCTAAAAAATAGATCCTTCGCTGCGCTCTGGATGGCAAAATGTATAATAAAAAATCCCTAGGTTTCTGCCTAGGGATTTTTTTTGTTTTTATTCTTGTCGTCATTGCGAGGTACGAAGCAATCTTAAAGCAATTTGCAATATTTATCGTTGTAAGATTGCTTCGTGCTTCGCAATGACGAATTATTTGCGTTTCTGCTACTTTACCACCACGCCATTCAATAACGAAATTGGCGAAGCATCTAAAGCATTTGCTGTACTCAATTTCAAAATGCCTTTAACTTTAATGGTTTGATAAGTGAACTTAGTTGGCTCTTTCAATTGGACTTCAACCATAATAGGAACCCCATTTTTACCACAATAAAAACATTGGTTAATTGGTAGCGTAGAAAGCATGAATTTAGTTTGTTTCATACCGTCTTTAATTGGTACAATGTAACCTTCCAATTCGAAAGGTTTGCCTGCTCTTTTTTTGATATCGTTGTTGAAGATGGCGTACATTTCGCTATCATCTTTTGCCATCTTAAATTCTACATCGCCAATTACATCCCAGTTGGCAGATACGATTTGATCGCTTGGGTCGTGTTGTGCTTGAACTTTGTTTATGCCAAAGCCAATGAATAATAAAAATATGAATGTAAGTTTTTTCATCTGTGTTTTTATGTTTTTTAACCACTTTAGACACCTAAGCGGACCTAAGGTTTTCTTAGGTGTCTAAGGTGGTTGTTTTCTAAATTAATTTTTTGCCAATATCTTCGAAATATTAGATTGGTAAGCCTGTATTGCTGGGATAATTGCCGCAACAATTCCAATTAGTAAACCTGCCGCCAGTAAATAAAATTCTTCCTTTATAAAAAGTAATCCATTCATTTTCGCTTGACTGCTTTCTTGATAGTTTCCAATCAAGTGTAAGATACCATGTCCTAAAGCAATACCAATAAGCGTTCCTATCAGCGTCAAAATTAAGCCTTCTAAAATGATTAAAGAAAAAAGTTTGCCTTTTGATGCGCCTAATGTTCGCATGATGGCCAAATCGTAACTTCTTTCTTTTAATGAATTGTACAGATTTACAAATACACTGATGGCTGCAATGAACATAATCAGAGCCGCAAACCATTGCAAAGTATCTACCCCGACACCAATTAAAGAGAACAAACGAGTGCTCTCTTGCGCTGGGCTTGCCGCTTGCATATTGGTGGTCTGATTAACCATCATCGGGAACATGGCTACTGCCATTGGCGAACGGTATTGGATGAGTAACGAAGTAAACTCACGGTCTTCGTCATGGGCATGCTCTACTTCTCCTTGATGATCGTGGTCGTGATGCTCGTCGCTTTCGCCTTCATCGCCGTGCATTTTCCAAACACTTCCTATTGCTGTTAAAATCAAATTATCGGTTACGTTTTGCTGCGGTACTAAAATACCCACTACTTTGTAAGCGTGGTCTTTGTGTTCGTCCCTCATTTCGGTTAAACCATGACCGCCAAAAAAAGTATCGCCAACTTTCAAGTTTTGCTCTTTAGCTACATTAGCACCTATAGTCGCTTCCAAATCAGCTTTCCAAAATTTGCCGCTTTGTGTTTTTAAGCCATAAAGGCTGATGTAATTGCTATCGGTGCCGACAATACGTACACCGTTGTAATTGTCTCCCAGCGCCAAAGGTACAGCACGTTTTACGAAAGGGCTCTTCATCAATTTCTTAGCTTCGTTCATCGGGATGTTGCCAGTTGGAAAATCGATGTAATAAATGCTGCTTAAAATCAATTGTAGTGGACTGCCTTTCGCTCCAACCACCAAATCAATATCCTTGGAATTCTTGTCTAACTTATCTTCTATTTGGGTTGATGCTAACAATAAAACAGTTAAAATAGCGGTTCCAAACGCAATTAGTAAAATATTAAGTGCGGCATTTAATGGCTTCGACCAAATGTTTTTCCAGCTTATTTTAAATGGGCTCATGATAGGCTGTAAGTTAGGTTAAACGCATCTTTCACTCTCTTGTCGTGTGTGGCAACCACTAAAGTAGCTTTATTTAATTCCGATTGTTCTTTCAGTAAAGTCAATACCGCTTCTGCATTTTTATCATCCAAACTTGAGGTTGGTTCGTCTGCAATTAGCAAAGTTGGTATGTTAATTACTGCTCTGGCAATAGTAACCCGTTGCAACTGCCCTTGGCTTAGCTCTTGTGGATAAGCATTCTTTTTGTGTGCCATATCTAAGGAAGCCAATACTTCTTCGATACGATTTTTATCCGTTGATAAGCCAGCAAAACTTTGTGCTAATAGTAGATTTTCAGCAATGCTGAGGCTTTTAATCAAATGTGGTTTTTGGAACACAATACCAATGTGCTGCCCTCTAAATTCATCCAGTTTTTTAGATGAAAGTCCATATAAATTGGTGTTGTTAATTTTGATTTCGCCAGCAGTAGGTTTGAGCAGGCCAGTTAAAATGTGCAATAGCGTAGTTTTTCCACTGCCAGATTGCCCAAGCAATAACCATTGCTCGCCATCGTTAACTTGCCAATCGGCAAATTTTAATACTTGGTCTGTACCGTATTGATGTGAAACAGATTTTATTGATATCATTTGTTTTCTGTATGCTACAAAAATAAGATATGCGCTTGGATAGCAAGGTGTGGATGTGTAAAGTATTTGCTACTGCAATTTTTAAGTAAACGTTGTCGGGGACGCCAACATTGGAAGTCACTGTTCGTTTATTCGCTAGTCGAGATTTGCAATCTCGACTTAAGTAGCCGCGGATTTTAAATCCGCAGATAGGTAGTTCCGGATGCAAATCCGGAACAGCGAATGTGTGCATTGTATTTATAAACGATTTGAGGGGTTGTTCGGTTCATAATTGTACAGTTTTTTATTGGTCAAACCCGATTGCAGTGGATCCCGATTTTTCATCGGGAGAAACGTAAAGCGGGACTACATTTAAATAATAGTGTGAAACCTGCTTTCCTAAAAATTAAAATAAATCTAACTTTTACTTCATCTTAGTGTTAATTGTACATTAAGCTGTTTTGAAAGCATTATTGCGTTTTACACCTTATTTAATAAGAAAAGTTAACAAGAGTTTTATTTGGCTTAAAGGGTAATTATTATATATTTACAATATCATTAAACATCTATTAAACATATCCATCAACAAAACAATTATTAAAAATTAGGAGCTTTTTTAGCAATAGAATAAGCTCAAGTATCATGAATAATATGGGAGACGAACTGAATAAAGATCTAGAAGTTACAGAATTACATAACAAAGAACAATTTGAAGAAGAGGTAGTTCAGCATTTAAATAATCCGGTAACAGATTTAAAGCCGATTGAGAAGGAGTACCTCACTTCGGTTAAAAGCGTTAAAAAAGAAGGCAATAAGTTTTATTTTTCCGACGGAAGCGCAACTGTAGAGGTTCGTGTGGTAAGCGACGAAATTATAAGGGTACGTTTAGCTCCTCATGGAGTTTTCTTGGCGGATTTTTCTTATGCGGTAGAACAGGTAGATAAAAAAGTAACTACTTTCAAATTAGAAGATACAATAGATGCCTATCTAATTTCGACCAATACGATTACTTGCAAGGTTAGGAAAGATAATTTTCTGATCTCGTTTATAGATAATATTACCGGCATTGTAACTAGTAGCGATGCCTCGCCAATGCACTGGGAAGAAAATGTGGAGTTTGGAGGCTATTATGTGTACGCTACCAAAGAATGCCAAACGGAAGAGAATTTCTTCGGCTTGGGTGATAAGTCGGGTAACATGAATTTGCGAGGCAGAAAGTTCCAAAACTGGAATACTGATGCTTATTCTTACGGATGGGACCAAGACCCTTTGTATCGCACCATTCCGTTTTATACGGGTATTAACCAAGGCGAGGCTTACGGAATTTTCTTTGATAATACTTTCAAGTCGTATTTCGATTTTGGAATGCAAGATAACAGCAGAACCAGCTTTTGGTCTGATGGTGGCGAATTGCAATACTACTACATCCACGGTCCACACATGATGGATGTAGTAAAACGCTATCAATCTTTAACCGGAACGCATCAATTGCCACCAAAGTGGGCTATCGGCTATCACCAATGTCGTTGGAGTTATTATCCTGAAAGCAAAGTGAGAGAAATTGTAGATGGTTTTAGATCACAGAATATTCCTTGTGATGCTATTTATTTAGATATCGATTACATGGACGGCTACCGTTGCTTTACATGGAACAAAAAGTATTTCCCAGACCCTAAAAAAATGATTAAGGAACTGGCGGATGTGGGTATGAAAACTGTGGTCATGATTGACCCAGGGATTAAAGTGGATGATAATTACTGGGTGTTTAAAGAGGGTAAGGATAACAATTACTTCTGCCGCCGTAGCGATGATTATTTTATGGAAGGTCATGTTTGGCCAGGTCGTTGCCAGTTTCCAGATTTTACCAATCCAACTGTAAGAGAATGGTGGGGAGGTTTGTATAAAGAGTTGGTAGATATGGGCGTTGCTGGATTTTGGAATGATATGAACGAGCCAGCGGTGTTTGGTGCGGGAACTTTCCCTAACGATGTACGTCACAATTATGACGGCTACCGTGGGTCACACCGTAAAGCGCACAACGTTTACGGTATGCAAATGGTACGTTCTACTTACGAAGGTTTGAAAAAACTGCAACGCAATAAACGTCCATTTACTATTACCAGAGCAGGTTATTCCGGCATGCAACGTTACGCTTCGGTTTGGACTGGTGATAACGTAGCGACTTGGGAGCACTTGAAATTGGCTAATATCCAATGCCAACGCATGTCGGTTTCTGGCGTACCGTTTTGTGGTACCGATATTGGTGGATTTAGTGGAGAACCAGATGGCGAATTATTTACCCGTTGGATACAATTAGGTGTATTTTCTCCATTTATGCGTGCCCACTCTGCGGGTGATACTCGTGAGCGTGAACCTTGGAGTTTTGGCGAGCCGTTTACTTCGATTAACCGTAAGTTTATTGAGCTGCGTTATAAATTGATGCCGTACATTTATTCGGTATTCTGGGAACATCACCGTCATGGTTTCCCAATTTTACGTCCATTGGCGATGCTGGAGCAGGAGAATATTTCTAACCACTACCGTCAGGATGAATTTACTTTTGGTGATAAGATTTTGGTTTGCCCAGTGTTGGAACAAGGTGCTACATCAAGACGTGTTTACCTACCAAAAGGAAAATGGTTCAATTATTGGACTTTAGAATTGCTAGAAGGTGGCAGCGAATATGTAGTGGATACACCTCTGGATACCATGCCTTTGTTTGTGAGGGCAGGTTCAGTAATGCCAGAATATCCTGTAATGCAGTATGTAGGCGAGAAACATATCGACGAAGTTTGGTTGAATGTTTACTATTCTGATTACGAAGTAAACTCGTTTATGTACGAAGACCACGGCGACACTTTCGCTTACGAGCAGGATATTTACTTGGAGAAGAAGTTTAATGCCAAAGGCGATGCAAGCAGTTTTAATATTGAACAAACAATAGAAGGTTTGTATACCCCGACATACGAGTTGTATGACTTCCGTATCATTGCCTTGCCTTTTAACGTGGGTAAGGTTTACGTAGATGATAAAGAGGTGAAAGATTTTGTAGTGAACGAACGTGGTATTTTACGCTTTAAATCGAACAAAAACTTCTCTAGAATTAATATTTTGAAGGGATAATTATTCTAACAGATTTCTCGTCATTGCGAGGTACAAGTCAATCTTTAAAACTAATATCATTTAGATTGCTTCGTACCTCGCAATGACGTAATATGACTACCTTGTAGGTTGTAAATTCTACCTCAAATCAATCAAAATGGCCAAGCGAACCACAAAAACTATTAAATCCAAAGCAGCAGTAGCTGTAGAAAATGCTTTTGAAAAATACCAATCTACGGTTTGGCAACATAGTTTGTTTACAGATTTCGATATCTCCTTATTCCTTTTAGGCAAGCACTTTAAGCTTTACGAGAAAATGGGAGCGCATTTATGTACGGTAAATGGGATAGGTGGTGTGTATTTTGCAGTCTGGGCTCCTAATGCTCAAAAGGTTTGTGTAATGGCCGATTTCAACGGTTGGAATAGAGAAAGTCATTTGTTATACAATCGTTGGGACGAATCTGGAATTTGGGAAGGCTTTATCCCTCACGTAAAAAAAGGAGAAGTTTATAAATATTACATCAAAGGTTTTGATGGTGCGGATTTAGAGAAAAGTGATCCATATGCATTCCATGCCGAACACCCGCCGCATAAGGCATCGGTAGTTTGGGGCACTGACTACCAGTGGAAAGACAAAGCTTGGATGAACAAACGCGAGAAGAAAAATGCGCTAGATCAGCCTATTTCGGTTTATGAAGTGCATTTGGGTTCTTGGCAACGCGACCCATCCGACCCAGAAAGAGTATTGAGTTATGGCGAAATTGCCAAAGCGCTAGTTCCTTACGTGTTGGAAATGGGCTTTACCCATGTCGAGTTTCTGCCAGTAATGGAATATCCATATTATCCATCTTGGGGATATCAGGTCACTGGATATTACGCCGCTAGTTCACGTCACGGTTCGCCACAAGATTTAATGTTATTGATAGAGGAATTCCACAAAAATAACATCGCTGTAATCTTAGATTGGGTACCATCACATTTTCCTGGAGATGCCAACGGATTGTATCATTTCGACGGTACACATTTATATGAGCACTCGGATATGCGTAAGGGCTTTCATCCCGATTGGAAGTCTTACATCTTTAATTACGACAGAAACGAAGTGCGCTCTTTCTTAATCAGCAATGCGATGTTCTGGTTGGATAAATACCATTTGGATGGCTTAAGAGTAGATGCTGTAGCTTCAATGTTGTATTTTGATTTTAGTAGAAATGAAGGCGAATATGGTACCAATGAATATGGTGGGACAGAAAATTTAGGTGCGGTGAAATTCCTTAAAGACATGAACGAAGCGCTTTATGGAAACTTTAAAGGTATACAAACCATTGCTGAAGAAAGTAGTACTTATGACGGTGTAACTAGACCCGTATATGCTGGTGGTTTAGGTTTTGGTATGAAATGGATGATGGGTTGGATGAACGATACCTTGAAGTATTTCAAAGTTAATCCAATCGGTAGGAAACACAATCACCATCAGTTAACCTTTAGCATGACTTATGCTTTTACGGAAAACTTTATGTTGCCATTATCACACGATGAGGTGGTGCATGGTAAATCGCCCATGATTTATAAAATGCCTGGCGACGAATGGCAAAAGTTTGCAAATTTGAGAGCTTTGTATGCTTATATGTGGACACATCCAGGAGCCAAACTTCTATTTATGGGCGATGAGTTTGCGCAAACTTCTGAATGGAACTGCTTCGAATCGCTAAATTGGGATTTGTTGCAGCATGCTCCGCACAAAGGAATGTTAGCGGTGGTAAAATCACTTAACGAACTGCTTAAAACGGAACCAGCTTTATATCATTATAATTTCTCTCACGAAGGGTTTGAGTGGCAAGAAGCGGATGATGCAGATCAGTCTATATATGTTTATCAACGTAGGTCGGATAAAGCAAAAGATACTTTAGTTGTTGCTATTAATCTTACGCCTGTTTGCCGAGAAAATTATAGAATTGGAATTCCTGTTAAGGGAAAATGGAAAGAGATTTTCAATTCAGATGCTGCGGAATTTTACGGGAGCAATCAATTGAACTCGGAAATAAAGCCAACCGAAAATATCGCTCATCAGCATCAACAACAATCTATTGCTATTAGCTTGCCTCCCTTGGCAGTAAGTATTTTTAAAAAAGTTGGCAAATAATGAAACGAGACTTTAGGTTTTATAAAATTGCCACAGGCGATTGGTATATTGATTTGCCAGAATGGAAAGGTGATCCTGAAGATTTACAAATGATTCAAGGGGCAGATGAATGGCTAGATTTGGTCAGTAATTCAAACGAAGTTACACTTAGTATTGCCGATTGTTCATTTGATGAAGCCGATTACCTAACCTTGATAAGATTGGGCGAAACGAATCTTGGTGGCGGTGGGAATTATTTCTTAGAACGTTATCAAAATCGAAGTGTCGGTTTGAAAATATGGCTTTGCGAAATCGTGACATTTATTTTTGACCAATATCCTCAGCGCATATATTTTGCAGCAATTACTTAGTTTATCGATGTGTAATTTTTTTCGCTAGGTGTGTAAACATGTGTAAGTGAATACGCTTTGATGAAGCTTTCCCTCTAAATCTGACTTTTATTTTTTTGCTGTGTAAAAATTGAAATTCATTTAAAAAATGAGATTAAGGCGTATTTGTAACGTTTTTGATTGTAATTTTTATTGATAGACTAGATTTGCCAGCTAATTGCGTCAGTTTTTGCAGTAGGAACAGTATCAATGTCACTGTAAAAACCTTAAGCTTATGGATGCTATAGTTTTATCAAATTTTAACGATTCTTCGGATGTTAATGTGTCTTCGGAGATGATTGCTGTCGAAAAAAGTAAGATAGCCAAAAAGGTAAGGAAAATTGCTTTTAGTTCTGTGGTTAAGCTTCTTTTAACTAGTGCCGTGGGGTTGATCGCTTGGACCTCTTGGAAGCCGGGACTTTATGATCAATATAAGGTAAGTAATGATCTAATAGTTGAGCAATTAGCTGGTGCGCCATATGAAGAGCTTAAGGCTGCAGCTACCTACTTTGATGACGGAAGCTATTATGAAGCTAAACAGATGGTGTCTAAATATTACTTGAAAAATTTAGATAATCATCAAATTGCTATCCAATACGCCGAGATCTTAATAGCAACTGATTGTTTCGAAACAAGTAGAGAGGTATTGAATCCTGTTTATAAGGGTGGTAATGTGAAATTTAAGGCAGAGGCTGCTTATTTATCGGCATTAAGCGCTTTAAAAGAAGGAGATATTAAATCTTCAAAAGAATGGTTGAGGAAAGTGGCGTCTGGAACTGCGTATACTTTAGCGGCAAATGAATTGCTGATAAAGCTGGAAGAGTTATAAGGTTGATTGATAATAATGTGAGGGGCGCTATTTATAGCGCCTTTTTTTTGTGCTTTATAAAATTTAAGGGTAATTTATTCCCCGTTTTGGGGTGTTGGTGTGTCTGTTTGATCTTATTTTTATTGGCTTTTGGGTGGTTTTTATTTTTAAAAAGATTTGCATTGTTGATTTATTGTGTATATTTTTACTCTTATTGAGATGATTGGGGAAATATTTGCTTGCTTTTTCTCTTAATCTATAATCGATAAATTGTTTAGGTGTGGTAAAAAATACACAGTTGTTATGGATAAGGTTTTACTTGCTGTTAGGTATGTTGATGGAGAACTAGATGAATTAGAACACCGAGCATTTGAAGATGCTATGAGGGGCGACGTAGAATTGCAGGAGTATTTTAGCTACTACAAAGAGATCAATCGCAATATTGGTATGCAATTAAAGGAAGCCCTAATTTTTCCTAAATTTAAAAAAGCCGATACCGAAGAGATATATGTGGAAGAGAAACTTAAATCTGATCTAGATTATCTTTGGTTTTTAGGTTGGGGGTTGGCTATTGTTTTAGCATTGCTGGTTTGGAAGCCATGGAAAGCGGAGTTGTATGAAGAATTTGGATTAGATCGTAAGATCATTGCTTCTAAATTAATTAGTGCTCCTTATCAGGGCTTTGAAGAGGCTGCCCGCTTTTTGGAAAAAAGAGATTATTACGAAGCTAAAAGGATTGTTTCCAAGTCATTTACTCAAAATCCAGAAGACTTTAAGCTTGCCAATTATTACGCAATGTTACTGATTGCAGACAATTGCTTGGAGACAGGACGAGAAGTCTTGTATCCTTTTGCAAACACAAATTCAATATATAAATACGATGCAGCTTATATGCTGGCTTTGTCTTACTTGAAGTCTGGAGATAAAGAGAAATGTGGTTACTGGTTGAGGCTCATTGATGAAAAATCTTCTTACTACAGTCAATCGGTTCAGCTTCTAAATAAACTTAATTTAGACGATTCTAAGAAGTCTAATTTCATTTAAAAGACTTCCTGTTTTTTCTTCTCATGAAGCTATAAGTAGCGACACACAGAATAATTAAGCAAGTAATTAAACTATAGGTCAGCCAGTTTTTGGGGGTAGGTAAGTGGATCTCTTGATTTTTCCCCATGTAAATCAAACTGTCCCAATAATAGGGAAGTAGTAAAGCATTACTAGCTTTTGGTGTATTGATCCAATTTAGCTTTGCTTGTCTGAGTGCTTCGCTTGGATTTCCTGTCTCCGAAAGATTTTGATAAAAGTTAGCGGTAATTATAGCAGCCGCATCGTCGTTTACATTCCATAGGCTAGCGATGGTTGCAGAGGTGCCAATAGCGCTAAAACCTCTCGAAAGGCTAATGATCCCTTCTCCATTTGCTAGGATACCATCTGCCGTTTGACAAGCACTTAGTACTACCAGAGATGGTGAATTCTGCTTTGCGGAAAGCTCAAAAAGATACATTTTTTCCGTTCCAAAATCTAAGGTGGGTTCATTGCTTGGACCAGTTAGGTAAGCATGAGTGCCAATATGCATTAGCTTGCTTTTTGCAAAGAGTTGCTCAAATGATTTTGCATTCACAGCATCGTTAAATAAAAAATCACCGGCTACATATTTTTTGATTAATTCTGCTTCGGTTTTTATTGCCTTTAGCTCGGCTTTATTCCCGTTGTTATGCGTAAGAAATAAACCTGCGAAGGTATTAGAAGTTGTCTCTTTCTTTTTCGTTTGTAGCGTTTGGATAGAAAAGGCATAATCTATAGCATGGGTTTTAATCAAAAACGGCCATTTGCTAATGTTTTCCGAATAACTATTGTTGATCATCAGGCCATCAAAAGAAAGGTAGCCTAAAATTCCATCGGGTATAATGGTTAACTGCTCGTTTGGTTTAACATTAATTGGTGCTAGAATTAACTCGTAGATCTGGTAAGATGCCTGGAAAAATGCTTTAGGCGAATTCAGCATGGCATTTGGGCCATTGTGGAAATAAGTTTTTACAAAATCTCGTAGTGCTAATTTTACTTTATCCACATAAGGCAATCTGATTACTTTTTCTATTTTATTTTGGTTGATATTGATGACATAGATATTTTCTTCTCCTATGAAATATTCGATAAACCGATGGTTTGGTAGTTTGTCTATTTGAATATTTGTGTAGTAGTCTTCCGTGTTTAAATACTGATATTTTTTGGACAATGCTTTGTTGACTAATGCTAAATCATACTTTAAGGCTTCTGTGTTTTTAGTCGTATTGCTATTGGGTTCTTCTATAGCTTGTTTTTCCAAATAGCTGATGCTGCGCTCTAATTGCTGCTTTCTAAGAAAAAGACTATCACTTTTGATATTCTTGGAAACCGATTGCTGATTTCGCTGCATTTGGTCTAGTAGCGTTCTGCTTTTGCTCTGTTCTGCTAAAATTAAAATTTGTTGTAGGTAATTCTCATCCTTTGTTTGCTCGTATAATTGATAACTGATGGAAATTCCTTGCTCTGCAATCTGCTTGAGGTAGTTTTGTAGCCGTTCTTTAGTCCTGTCTGCCGCAAATTCACTCCTGATCTTATCTGCAGAAAGCAAACTTAGATTGATGTTTTCTAATGCTTTTTCCGGATGTTTTAATTTGAGGTTGGCCCTTGCCATCAACATGAAAACCTC
Organism: Flavobacteriaceae bacterium PS02338; assembly: GCA_029959615.1. GTDB lineage: Bacteria > Bacteroidota > Bacteroidia > Sphingobacteriales > Sphingobacteriaceae > Pedobacter. The sequence goes on from JASCOD010000008.1 coordinate 275,011, forward strand.
TACTAGCTTATTGTCTCCATAGATGTTTTTTGTCTTATTTATACCAAGTGTAGCCAAAGTTTGTTGTCCGTAACTGATGGCTTCTTTTGGTTTTCCTTGTGCTAAATAAGTTTCTCCGATTTGAGTGTAAAGATTCGCCCGTTCCCTTATTCTGCTGTGGGGATAGTATTGATTAAGCAACTGGAGTGCTTTTAAGTAAGCGGTATTGGCCTTGGTGGTTTGCTGCTGCTGTAAATAAACATTGCCAGCGGTGGTGTACGAACTCATCAGCCAATAGGCCGTTTCCGCATTGTTCGCTTTTTGTCTGCCAATGTTAGTTTCGATGATCGTAGCGGCTTTTGAGTAATTTTTGTCATCGAACAATACATCTGCGTAAACGTTATTCAGCATTATCCTCCTAAAATTGTCCGGTTTCAGTGCCAATCCGATATTTATAGCTTTGTAGGCATCTTCTAGTTTCGCCATCGAGCGGTACGAAATGGCCATGTTGCAGTAAATCGCTGCGGTTTTGTTAATGTCTTCATTATAGTATTGTTGAAATTCTATACTCTGTTTTTGGATAAATAATGCCCGCTCGTAATCTCCAAGTCGGGTGTAGTTATTTCCAAGAGGTTTAAGAATATATTCTACAACATCATAGTCTAATACCTGGTATTTCCGGAAAAAACTGAGTGCATTTTCATAAGAATTAATAGAACCGAAGATGTTGCCATCTAGTAATTGGTAATAAGCTAAGGTACTTAGTAGGTTTAGCCAGGCAAAACGTTCTTCAGCGGTCTTAGCATTCCGCCAGCGCTCTTTTTGAATTTTTAAAATTGCAATAGTTGCTTTTTGGGGATTTTCGTTCGCTTGATCTAGCTGTTCATAAATCCAATTGGTAAGATCGTTTTTAGCTTTGAAACCGTTTAGCCTGTTGTGTAAATCATCGTTCTGCGCAAATACCAGACTGCTTTGAGATAGCAGAAGAAGTAAACATAAATACTTGAAGTATCGGCAGAGCATGGGTTGAGGTTTTTGCTGTAAATTACAGTTACTATTTCAAACCTGCAACTTTTACCTAAGAGGCGTAGGTGCCAAGCGATGAGAAATTCTCTCCTTTTAAGGAGGGATATCCGAAGGTCAGAGAGGGCTTAAAATTTCCAACTCACATAGGTCGTCATGCGGTTGTTATTGGTCTTAGGATCGAAAATATACCTAAGGCCTAAAGCAGGACCAACGCGTACCAAGCCTAGCTGAACATCGGCGAAGAAAGAAGCCCTAATTTCCGAGAAGCTATCTTTGATTTCATCCATCGCTCTATTTAAATCTACATCTGTTACCGTGCCGGAAGCATTCTGTGTTCTGAGTTTGTAACGTAGTTCGCTGGATGTTCTATTGTACATATCTATAGCGACCAGTGCACCAGCACCAACGCCTACATATTTATGTAGGTTGTAGCGCATTTGTAATGGAACCGCATTGATGGTAGCAACCTTGGTGGTTTTGTAAAGCTGTTTATCCATAATTTGGTAGGCTGTGTTATTAATCACGGTATCCTTTCTCACTTCTGTTCCTATTGGAACTTGATAGGTTCTCTCATTAAAAGAATTGTAATATAGCTCTACCTGCCAATAATAACGATGGGAAGCATAAGGCGATAAGCTGGCACCTAAAACTATATTTTTCTGGTTCAAGTAATTGTTGTTGTTCGTCTCAAATGGAAAGCCATAGCCTATAATGATACCTGGTGAAAGCCCCATTTTAAATCTTCCTGCAGCTCTATTGGTGTAGATAGGTTCGTTTTTATCGAAAACAATGGCTGCGCCACTTTTGATAGGTAGTTTTGGAGGTTTTTCTTTAAATCTAATTTTGTATTCGACAAAGCCCTGCGTAGAATCTGCATCGTTAACGCCTTTCTGCTGCATGCCCGGTAGATAAATGTTGGTAAACACAAAATGAACGCTGTCGGCACTAAAGAACGTTTTCATGCAACTTTGGCTGGCATAGGCAGAGTCGCAGCTTGCTACTTCGGGTTTTGTTTTTATTATTTTTAAGGTAGATGGATCGAAAACCTCGGATAGGTTTACACCTACATCAATTTTTTTTGCTGGACCTTTGCCAGTATTTTGGAACCGAACTTTATAAGTCAATTCCCTGTTTTTCCCAGTAAGTCTATAATTCATCCTGCTTTTGCGCAGCACCATTTTGTTGGGATCGTGAGAGGCTACGATTTGCAGTTCGAGGTTAAAAAACTCAGTTTCTACTAAAGGGTTATCGGGTATGAAGGCGCCAGATATACGAACCACCGCATTGGTGTCCTTCAACATTTCTGGTGTAGTTTTAAAATGCATGAAAACAAAGCGTTCTTCATTTTGTGCTAAGTTCTCAAACTTCCAGCTTTGCTGGCTTCTAAAGGCTTTTGCTTGATCTTTGAGTAGCACTTTTTCGCTGGCAGATAAGTTTAAGTTGTTTTCTAAAGAAGCGTAGTAAGTAGGTTCCTGATTTTTCCTATTTAAAAAAGCAGTATTGAGTAAAGGCTTTAAATCTGTTTTCTTCTCGTTGTGGTAGGTTCTCGCAGCAGTCAATTCAAAATTGTTATTGCTAAACTCTACGTCGTTATATAAAATGGCGATGGTTCCGTTTAAGTTTTGTTGACCATTTTCTAATTTATTCCGATAGCCAAAAACCAGCATCATATCATCTCCAGGCTTAGGCATGCAATTGGTTTTCATTTCTATATTGCCACCCATTTTAAACAGATTGTAACCGCCATTTGCAGCGAGCATTGGCTTGACAACAGCTGGTTTAGGTAATACTGGTGGCCTAACAATAGGTTTCGGTCGGGTTGGGGGACGCTTACCATCATCATAGTTGTTGGTGGCAAAGAGACGTACCATGATCGAATCATACCTGGTATAAACATGGGATGGACTTTCCTCAAAACTGAAACCACCATCTCCAAATTCCCAAAAATACGTGTAAAATGGTGCTGGAGCTCCTGCGATTGCTCTTAAAGGGCGTAGCTCGCTCGTAAATTTAGTAACACCATTTGCTGTTTGATGATGGATAATAGCTGGAACAGTATCACTAGGTAAAACTTGAGCGTTTAATGCCGTACAGAAAAGACAAAGCAATATGGAGGATAACAATTTGGTCATGGCTAATAAATATAAGGAAATATTCTATCTAATGTATAGCGTTATTTTTAACTATATAGATTTTCAAAATGGAAAAATTAGATTTTAAGAAATTAATTTCTACGTCAATTAGCTTCATATTTTTCTACTCGTTGTGCGTTTGTGAAATTTAGCCACAGATGCACAGATGAAATATTTATCAAAGTTTAAAAAATTGAATGCTTGCAATTAAAATCCATTATTTAATGATAATATTTTTGGTTAAATTTTATTTAAAAACAATAAAAAATCTGTGTATCTGTGGCTAAATGTACAACAGGTTTTTCTATGTGATTTGTCAAATGATAAAAAGACAAAGCCCAAAATGAGCTTCGCCTTTGATGTTAACAGATTGGGCTGTCTTTAATAGGTGTTTAATGAATTAATGACCTGCTGAATACCAGCTTCTGTGGTTTCAGAAAGGGTTAACGTAATATTTTGATTTGCGGTGATGGTGGCTTCTTGCTCAGCGTAGTAATACCTGCCGTCTTTGATGCTAAAAGAAATGTATTTCCCTTCTATGCCTATGGGCATGCTATCTGTGTAGCTTTTTACGCTGTTGGTTCCATCTGGAGTATATATTTGAGCTACTACATTACTTCCCTTAGCGCAAAAGAAAACAAAAGTGCTACCACTAAGGCCCATCATCGCTGCAAAGCTGCCAGGGTTATTTACAAGGGTAACTTTCGTTGTGGTTTTTGGGTTGGCGTAGGCATAAAAAACATCACAATTGATCCAGCCTAAATTTCCCATTTGAAAATTGTAGAAACCATTGATAGCATTGCTTTCGATAGGAATTCCACCAATTGCACCTTGATTCTGATTAGGTTCTTGCCAAGCCATCTGATTGAAATTGCCAACTTGTTCTACGCCTTCCCAAATTCGCGTGCTGCGAGTGTTGGTTGTAGGGATAGCCATTTGAATATTAACTGCTAGTTTTTTGTCTACATTGGCTCCATTAACTGTTGCGTTAAGGAAAATAAAACCATCAGATTCTAATGGTGCGCCACTAATGTGATTGGTGTTGGTACCACTAAACACCACTTGGCTGCGTTTCAAAAATTCTCCAGCGGTAATCACCACATTTCCAGTAACCGTTACGCCGTTTAATTTAAAAGCATTAGCCGGAATGGTAATTTTTGTGCCGCCCTGTAAGGTAAATGTATTTGATTCGCTAGCATTAATCAACTTCTGTTGTGCCTGTGGACCAAAAATAGCCGTAAATTCTCTGGCATTACTTGCAGAATTTCCCGATGTTCTATCTTTTTTGCAGGCCTGAAATAAGGCACTGATCATTAAAAGAACTGCAATTACACTTAAGATCCTGGTGAGTTTATTCGAGAAGTTTCTCTGATAGGTATTTTTAAAGTTTAAAGTTTTCATCACCTTCATTTTTTAGTTAAGCTTACTCTTTTTAAGGCTTTTCAGCGGGCGCCTTTCAGTAGCATATCAAGCGTAGTCAAAAAATGTTACCTGTCTTTTTTATAAAATTTTGAATTAATAAATGAGAGAATGATTGATTTAGGACTAGAAAGTAAAAAATGAAATTTTTGTTGATGCCATGTTGTAGTAGCGGCAATTATTTCCAATGAGTGATTAAATCTTTTTCAACTTTCCCTAATAAATTATACTTTTAGAAAAATCAATTATCAATGACCAAAAAAGTACATGAGGACCAACGTTATGTAACTGCGTTACTAAACAACAATGTAGCTTTGGTTAACGAAATTTATAAAAAAAGCGCCGGCAAGGTAAAATCCTTTGTACTCTTCAATAATGGCAGCGCAGATGATGCCGCAGATATTTTTCAGGAAGCTTTGGTAGATATCTATAACCAAGCAAAATATAAGAATTTACAACTTACCTGTCCCTTTGAACCATTCTTGTTGTTGGTGTGTAAGCGTAAGTGGCTTAACGAATTGAAAAAAAGATCGATAAGCCCGGTAACAAAAAGCGAAGATGATTTATTACATATTGGCGAGGATACATTTGAACAGGCGGAAGTTTTAGCACAGCAGAAAGAACAAGCCGCTTTATTCTTAAAAGCTTTTGAAAAACTAGGCGAGCGTTGCAAAGAAATCATTAGATGGAGTATGCAGGGCGAAGCACAGGAAAAAGTAGCGGAAACACTGGGTGTAACGTATGGTTATTTAAGAAAAAAGAAATCCGAATGTATGGCAAGCTTGGTTAAATTAATCGATAGAAAAAATGACTGAGGACAAAATTTTATGGACCGCCCAATATGTGGAGGGAGATTTGAACGAAGCTGAATGCTTGGAGTTCGAAAATCTGTTGACACATGACGAGGAATTAAAGCAATACCTTGCAGATTATTACGATATTCATAGCAGTTTGCAAATGGAACTCGCTAATGATGATGGAAGAAATAAGCTGTTGGACACTTTACAAGCATTGAATCAAGAACATTTTGCTGCCGAGCAACCTAAGGTGGTAAAACTGAGCTCTTATTTAAGATGGGTGTCTAGTGCTGCGGCGGTATTGGTGCTGGGCATATTGATTTGGGCTCCTTGGAAAGGTGATTTGTACGAACAGTTTAATACAGAACCTCGTATGAATGTTACCGAACGTGGTGCTGAGCAAACTGATTTAGATAAAGCATCGGTTTTATTTAACGATAAGAAATACAGCGAAGCTAAAGCTGCTCTGGGGAAACTGAATGCTGCAGACCCTCAAAATGCAATGGTAGCGTATTATTACGGCGTAAGTTTGATAGAAACCAACGAAGTTGCCAAAGGCAGATTGCTATTAGAAGATTTGTTTAAAGGCGAATCGGTTTATAGATATGATGCAGCTTATGCCATGGCCATGAGTTATCTAAAAGAAGATCAAAAAACAGATACTAAATTTTGGTTAGAGAAAATACCTGATGGAGCTGTACAATACGAGAAGGCGCAGGAATTATTGAAGAAGTTATAAAATATAGCAAAGGGTCGATAGACCCTTTTTTAATGATTGGCGAACGATAGAAGAAACAATTTTTTGATCTTATTTTAGATAATCATTTCTTAATCTTATTTTGCATTAAAATGAGTATCGTCACTTTTTTTTGATGGCTATCATCAAGTTAGTTTGACAGATAAAGACTTATGTTTGCCTTATATAAAACTAACCCCTAAATGACCGTCCGCTCTAAGCAGCCTATAGAAATTAATTGGTTTATCTTACATCCCAAGTTCACGGCTTCATTTTTCTTTGTACTTCTTATTGCTATTATCTCTTTAATTGCCCGTCAGCGCTATCTTATCGTAAAAGAAAATAGAGAAAGGGAAATTGACGTGATGTTAGAAAGTGTTGAACTACGTCTAGATCAACTCCTTAAAAATAGCCAGAACATTACTTTAACTTTGGCCTTAACCATAGATCAAAATGGCAATCCGAGAAATTTTGAAGAAGTAGCTGCCGAAATTATTAAAGGTAACTCTTATTTACAGGCTGTGCAGCTAGTGCCTGATGGTGTAATAAAATACACCTATCCAACAAAAGGTAACGAACAGGCTATTGGTTTAGATTTGTTTAAGGTGAGCAAAGCCAATGCTGCGGCCGCAGAAAGAGCAATAGCCTTGCGCAAAATGTATTACCAGGGGCCGGTTAATTTGGTACAGGGAGGGCAGGGTGTAATTGGTAGGTTGCCAATTTATATCGATAAGAAGTTTTGGGGCTTTTCTGCCGTAGTGATCAAGTTGAACAACCTACTTAAAGCTGCCGGAATAGATAATAACAATAATCTCTATTACAAATTTCAATTCTCAAAGGTTGATCCGGTAACAGGTGCAGAGGAATTTTTCTTGCCAGGAAATACCAACTTTAGAAATACACATAAAACTAAAACCTTTGAAGAAGGTGATTGGAAAATCTATTTAACAGATACCCGTAAAACATATGCCGACTATCAGTTGGGATCTTTAATGCTTTTTGGGGTTTTGTTATCGATTCTATCAAGTTATCTGTTGCTAAGACTACTTAATAAACAGGCGCAATTGTATGCCACCCTAGATAGGCAAGTTGATATGTTACTGGTAGCAGAAAATAAATACAAAACCATTTTTGATAATGCCGCAATAGGAATTGGAAGGGTAGATTCTATTACCGGCGAATTTTTGGAGGCAAATGCTTTCTTGTGCAATTTATTAGGCTATACAAGTACCGAGCTTACCCGTAAAAAAATCAAGACCCTTATTCATGGAGAAGATTTGGCTTCAGATGGACGTAATTTTAAACGCTTGCTAAGCGGAGAAATTCGTCAGTTTTCTTCCGTAAGAAGATATATCAACAAGCAAAAGGAGGTGATTTGGGCTAATGCGATCGTGAGTCCTTTATGGGATGTGGGAGAAAAACCGAGCAACCACATTATTATCATTGAAGATATTACGCAACAGGTTGCTTATGAAGAAAAGCTGATTGCTTCGCAAAAACATATTGAAGAACTAGTTAACTCCATTGAAGGAATTGTTTGGGAGGCCTCGGTTCAGGATAATTTCGCTAACACTTTCGTAAGCAGTAAAGTGTACGATATCTTAGGCTATACACAAGAAGAGTGGGGTTCTGAGGTAGGCTTCTTCCTTAAAAGTCTGTACCACGAAGATAGGGAAAGGGTAACTACCTATTTGGATAAAGAATTGTTTTTAAGGAAACGTCACGAATACGAATACAGAATGGTTGCTAAAGACGGTTCAATTGTTTGGATACGCGATAGTTTAACGGTAGACCCAGATATTGAAAATCCTGAAAAACTAAGGGGTATCATGATGGATATCACAGCCATTAAGGAAGCTGAAGAAACACTGCATAAATCATACGAGTTGGTGAACGAACAAAATAAACGTTTACTTAACTTCTCTTATATCGTTTCCCATAATTTAAGGTCGCACGCTAGTAATATAGATGGTATTAGTGCTTTAATTAATAATGCAGATACCAACGAGGAGAGAGATGAAATGATTAGGCTACTCCGCAAGGTGGTGTTTAATCTCAATGATACTTTGTACAATCTCAATAACATTGTAAATATTCAAACAAGTATCAATTTGGTTAAAGAACCGCTAAACCTGTTGGAATATATCAACAATGCCATTCAAACGCAAGAAGCGCAAATTTTGAATAAGGATGCCAAAATCATTAACAATGTGCCTAGCGACGTATTCGTATATTTCAATAAAGCTTATTTGGAGAGCATCCTGTTAAATCTGCTTTCAAATGCGTTGCGCTACAGCCATGCCTTAAGGCAACCAATCATCGAAATGAATTGTGAACCTAGCGGAGCTGGCTATATCTTCAGTATTAGAGATAACGGCGTAGGAATTGATCTTTCCAAAAATGGCGACAAGCTATTTGGATTGAACCAAACCTTTCATGGCAATAGCGATGCGAGAGGTTTTGGACTCTTCATTACCAAAAATCAGATCGAGGCTATGGGCTATCGCATAGAAGTAGAAAGTAAAATAGGAGAAGGTACTATTTTTATTTTGTTCTTTGTTTAAGCCTAGCGCTTGTTAAAACTAAGAGTTTTCATAGCGGTGCTGCTGGTTTTGCCTTTAAGCAAATATCTTTTCCTAAATTAACCTGAGTTTTGGGTGTTAACCCGTCATTGCGAGGCATGAAGCAATGGTGCGAAAGGTATAGTCTTTAATAATTAAAATATTGTGGTACAGTGAATAATATTCTATAACTCATGTTGAATTAGAACCGAGAAATGAACAAAATTGGAACTGTTAGAAATGAAATGACAACAAGTAGTCGTATTAAAGCGATTATAGGTGGTTCGGTAGGCAATTTGGTAGAGTGGTACGATTGGTATGCCTATGCGGCTTTTGCGATCTACTTCTCAGGTTCGTTTTTTCCGCATGGCGATCAAACTGCGCAACTATTAAATACCGCAGGCATTTTCGCTGTAGGTTTTTTGATGAGGCCCGTAGGCGGTTGGCTATTTGGTACAATTGCCGATAGGTTGGGTCGCAAAAAGGCTATGACCTTATCGGTGTTGCTCATGTCGTTTGGCTCTTTATTGATTGCGCTTACACCTACTTACGAAATGGTAGGCATAGCTGCCCCAATTATGCTCTTGCTTGCACGTTTATTACAAGGGCTTAGTGTTGGTGGTGAATATGGTGTTTCGGCTACTTATTTAAGTGAGATGGCTACTGCCGATAAACGAGGATTTTATTCTAGCTTTCAATATGTTACCTTAATAGGAGGACAGCTAACTGCTTTGGGAATACAATTGGTATTGCAAAAGTTTATCTTAACAGATGCTGAACTTCATGCTTGGGGTTGGCGTATTCCCTTCGTTATTGGGGCAGCGTTATCGGTAATTGCTTTGTACTTGCGTTCGAGCTTACATGAGACAGAGCTGTTCCAAAAAAATCACCAACAGTCGTTGCAAGTCCAAAAGAGAAAAGACGGTTCTATTAAAGAGTTATTGAAACACCCAAAAGCCTTGATTACGGTAGTTGGCTTAACTTTGGGAGGCACACTTGCTTTTTATACTTATACTACCTACATGCAGAAGTTTCTGGTTAATACGGTTCATTTAACCAAGTACGAGGCAACCCTTATCTCATTTTTGTCCCTATTTATTTTTGCCTGCTTACAGCCATTATTTGGTTTGCTTTCAGATAGGATTGGTCGTCGACCTTTGTTACTAGGCTTCGGTATTTTAGGTACTTTAGGAACAGTGCCTTTATTGGAAGGACTAAGCCAAGCTACACAACTTTGGGAAGCATTTGCCTATCTTATTGTGGCCTTGGTTATTGTTTCTGGTTACACGTCTATTAATGCCATAGTGAAGGCAGAATTATTTCCAACCAATATTAGAGCGCTAGGTGTAGGGCTGCCTTACGCCATTACTGTAGCTGTTTTTGGTGGCTCTGCAGAATATATTGCCTTATGGTTTAAGCAGCAACAGGTAGAATCTTATTATTATTGGTACATTACCATATGTATTGCATTTTCGCTCGTGGTGTATGTTTTTATGAAGGATACCAAGCAAACCTCAGCACTGAATAAGGAATGAACTTAAAATAAAAAAGCGGCTCTTGGCCGCTTTTTCTATCTATTTCTGTACAACAATATGGTACCTAGCTTTGGTGGCACTAGAACTGTCAAACCAAATGGTATAGATTTTTCCAGCTTGCAATTCAGAACCAGCTATGGTAGTTACTTCTGCCGATCCAGATACCGTTACATTTAGGCTGGTATTGGCATCAATAGTTTGATAAGTAGATGCTGTGGTGAACAACAAAGATGAAATTAGATTTGAACCTGCTGTAGTAAGCACATTAATCGTATTGTTCAACAAAGGCGCCACATTAATGAAACGTACTTTTGCTTTACCGCTAGCCTCGGTATTGTCGTTGGCATATAGCTTTACTGCTAAGTTACCATTGGCTTGTTTTACCAAAAAAGCGGTGTGAGATGAGTTCATTTCGGCGGTTACATTAGCCTCAGCACTTACTGTAGTAGAGCCTTGGTTTTTGAAAGAAACAGTCTTGCTACCAGCTGCAGTAGATACGTCGGTAACTACATTACTGTAGGCCACTGCCGAAGTATTTACTTTTAAGTCGTTAATGTAAACATCTTGAGCTGTTGAACCTTCAACAGTATTCACAAAAGATAATTTAGAGTTTAAGGTTAAATCGTCGTCATTATCCTTTTTACAAGACGAGATAGAGAAAACCACTGCTGCTGCTACAGCCAAACGAGTGATTAAATGGTTAGTGTTTATTTTCATGACCAATTTAGTTAAGTTTCTTTGTTCTTGCCAAAAAAGATGCCGTCTCTTTAATTTTTACGGCAATAGCCATAGAATACGTTAAAACCGAAATCATTTCACGTATTTATACGGGTCTTTTGGGAATATTGCTTTGTAACAGAAATGTATAGAAAAGTCGTCACTCATACGCTAAATGCTCCAAATAGCTAAGCTTAATCCTTAATTAAACAAAAAGATGCAGCCTGCTGTTAATTAAATTATGATACGATATGCCCACCTACTGCTATTAATGTTGTTGCTAACGCTATCTTGCAGAGAAGCGCCAAAGCAAGAAAAGGAACAAGTTCATCAGACAGATAGTTTGCTACAAGCTGTTCCAGAAACAGCCCAAACAAACAAAATCACTATCCACGATATCAATGATATTCAGAAGGCTCATGCAACTATTTTGAATTCGAAGGGAAATAAGTCGCTAGATTCTACTTCATTTAATTACGACTGTGACGCAGAAAAGGGTGGGACAGTAAGCTATTACACTCATCATGGTGATTTAAAACTGATCATTCACCGCTATCATGAATATGATCATTACGAAGCTGAAAACCAATATTTCGTGAATGATGGACAAACTTTTTTTGTATATCAAAAAAGCCTCAGCTGGTCGTTTGATAGTGGGCCAGCAGGTGCTACCCGAGATCGAATCAATGAACTGCGAAGCTATTTCATTGCCAATAAGCCAATCAAGTGTTTAGAAAAACAATACGAGATTAGAAAGCATGTGGGCATTAATCCCAAACCTGAAAATATCGCAAATAAAGAAAAGGATTGTAGCCAACTTAAATTGCCATTAAGCACTTATGCTAAACTAAAAGTATATTGGAAGGCCACACCGCCCAAATGTTTCCAACCTTAACCAGTTGCTTTAGCTTTTCTGCTCACGATATAGCCAAACAAAGCAGCCGTAAGAAACATCAATAAACCATAAACAGCGGGAGGGATACTCATCTCGCTATTGCCAAGTACGTTTAGCGCAATGTAAATAGCCAACGTACCATTGTGGATCCCAATCTCCATGCCTATGGCAATAGCCTGCTTTTTGTTAATGGCAAAAATTAAGGGCACAAAATAGCCCAACACCATGCTAACAATATTGAAAGTTAAACTGGCTAAACCAACCTGTTCAAAATAGTTTAAAAAATTAGCTTTCTCTTTCAGGATGGCACCAACAATAATAAGCACCAAGAAAATTGCCGAAAGTATTTTTACAGGTTGTTCCAATCGCTTGGCAAATTGAGGTGCTTTCCTATTAATGAACATCCCAATGGTAACAGGGAGTAGTACAATGGCAAAAACCTCAATGATCTTGCTGAACTGCATAGGAACAGCCTGATCACTTTGCATAAAGTTGGCAATTGCAAAATTCACAATAAACGGTAATGTAAAAAGGGTGAGTACACTGTTGATTGCTGTTAAGGTAACGTTTAAGGCTACATCGCCTTTTGCCAAATGACTAAATAGATTGGCCGTAGCACCACCAGGTGACGCCGATAATAGCATTAAGCCCACGGCCAAAGCTGGAGGTAGGTTAAAAAGAATGGTAATCCCGAAGCAAACCATAGGCAATAATACCATCTGGCAAAGCAGACCTATAAATACAGCTTTGGGATATAGCACCACTCGTTTAAAATCATCAACTACTAAACTTAAGCCCAGACCAAGCATAATAATGCCCAGGGCAATAGGTAAGAATACCGTTAATACAGCGCTTTGTTCCATTTAATTTTGGTTTAGATATCTTAAATGTACAATTTTTTTGATTAGGTATTATGCACAAAAGCCCCACATGGCTGCGGGGCTTTTATTGGTAAAGTATGTGGTTATCTGTTGTTTCTGATCACACTGGCAACTGCTTCGCCCTCTAGCTCATTGTCGTTAAAGTTAAATTTAACCAAGGCATGTTGCATTTCAAATTCCAATACGGTACAGTTAATTGAATTTGGCTCAATGGCATACATTACGTATAAACCACCGCCGGCATTTGGACAAGTAAGGCACCTCAATACGGTAGTACAGGTCTGATTGGCCAATTGTTGCCATTCGGCCATGTGTGCCGATGCATAGGCGGTAATCTCTGCCCAGCAACCTTCACTAGGATCTACGGGTTTAACATCGTCTACTGGTACAAATACATTGTTGCTGCTTGATATTTTTTTAAGCATCACTGGTTTTGCTTTAGCACTTAATGCTGTTTTAAGCTCTGCTTTAGTGCCAATCAATATGGCATTCTCTATGGTGCCTTTTTCACCAGCTACTTTTAGTGCAACCGAAAAACGCTCTTCTTTTTGTATGTCTTCGCTATCTTTTTTACAAGCAAAAATAGTGACTAGGGCCAAGGCCAAAACTCCGATGATTTGAATACTCTTTTTCATAACTTTCTTTTTTAGGGTTAAATACTTGTTCATTGTTGTTTCAATGGTATATCAACCCGCTATGAAAATTGTTACCCCTCAGGTTTATTTTTATTTTGCTCGTTTCTAAAATTTAAACAGTTTCTTGGTGATTTTTGATAATTAATGCCTTTTTGTGCCAATTGGATACCTATTAATGAATAGATCGTTTAGGGCAATTTTTGTTTTTTAAAAAGAAAGCCCACTGATATCCATCGGTGGGCTTTAACCAAACAAACTTTTTTTATGAAGATTTATGATAGTAAAACCATAGTCCAAATAAAATGTTTTATTTTCTTTAAAATTTTTATATTCTATTGTATATCAATTGAATGTATTGTGGGAGATATTGGAAATGGGTTTGCTTATTTAGCTGCTAAACTTGTGTAGGCAAGAAGTATTTAGCACCTTCTGGACCTTGCATAAATACATAGACCATCACAAAAACCATCAGTATCACCATCAATATAGAGAATGCTACCAAGGTTAAACCTACAACGGCCAATACCCTCCAAATAATTTGCTTTAATGGCTTGTCTGGATAAAAACCCCTAAAAAACCAAAGAATGATAAATGGTACTAGCAACGTTACAAGAGAGGCTACGGTGGTAAAAGAGTTTGAATTATGCCTCAGTAAATACAGTATGGGATAAACAAATACGATCGTGACTAAGGTATAGGTAGATAGTATATAGGCATTCATCACAATGTGCTCATAATAATTGTTTTTCCATTTATGGAAAGCCAGCCAGGTGGTCAGCGCAAAAATGGGCACAAGAAATAACATGATAACGGAGTTATAGCTCGAGGTAACCGCCATATAATCGTTCATAAATGGAGAATTCATGTGTTGTCCTGTATAGAATTCTCTCATGATGGTGTTTAAGCCGACAATCTTAAAAGAAATAAAGGCTGAAATACCACTCAGTACAAAAGCCAATAAAAGTGGCTTGTAATGATTTACTCTATTGCCATCAATAAAATCTCTAGCAGTGGCCCCAGGGCTTTTGATGAGCTTCTTTACCGTGTACAGAAAGCCTTTATTGGTGTGGATCAATAAATATTGCAGCTCGTCGGTTACGTATTTTTTATCTATTCTCTTAAACTTCTTTTGTCCGCAGTTACGACAAAAATTTTCGTCGATACTGTAATCGCAGTTAAGGCAAGTATTTCCCATGTTGTTGCTTGTTGGTTTATTGTTGTTCGCGATTTTTCAATTCTGTATCCAAAGGCTTTAGTTGTAAAAGCAACGGTAGCAAAGTCATCGGTAAAATGGCCAATGGCATAAATAATTTCGCTGTTGATTTGGTTACATAGAAGTAGATTGCTAAACCGAGAATCAGCAACCACATGATGCCAAATCCAGTCAGTACTCCTTTCAATAAATTTCTTCTTTTAATTAGTTTTTCTGTGCTTAATTCTGCTAAGCTATTCTTGTTTGCCATGGTAAAACAGGTACGGAAATGGAGGTTGAATACTAATTACGTTTGTTTGCTACAAATATAGCTTAATTAACATCGTTAAAAAATAAGTTAGCGTGAGTTCTGGATAAGCAATTTTACTTTTGCATCATTTCAAGCCTGCGCAAAGCATCTTCGTTTTGCTAAAATCGGCCTTGGCTGATGCGGATAGCTGTAATTTGCCCTTGCACTGACTTTAATAGCATCAGGCGCAGCCGTGGCTTTTTTTGCATACTTTTTTCAGCTATAGGAAAAAAGTTTGTCCGCGAAGCGACCAGAGCAATAAATAGTAGCAAATGAAATATGTTTCATCGTAATATCTTCAAATTTCTATGATATTATAATTATTTTTGGCGAGCCTTATTTATCTACATGGATTAACGTCTCGGATTGGGGCATTCGAGAAAATAAATACGATTAGAGTAAAAATGAAAAAACAGATTTTAATGCTTTCCACAATGGCTATGATTATAGCTGCATCATGTTCAAAAAGTAAAGAAAAGCCAAAGGATGAAACTTCTAGCTGTCAGGTGACAGAAAAAACTTCTTCCAATGGTACGGTAAGCTACAGTTACCATAGCGACGGAAAACTTGCCGCTACTAAAGAGGGAGTATATCAAGAAACCTATACCTATGCGCCAACTTCAATGATTTGGAAATTTATAGAACCAAGTGGAAATACCTATACAACTACCTATACTTTGGATGCACAAGGGATGGTCAAAACTTCGTTTGATGGTGCGGTAAATAATACTTTTTCCTATGATGGCAATGGCTATCTAATAGAAGTGAGGGGAGAGGCTTTATGGGTTGGTATCCTTAAATATACTTGGACTAATGGCAACCTAACAAAGATTGAGCAGACTAGGGGGGGCAGTACCAACACAACTAATTTGGAATATGGTATTGAAAGCAGGCCAATGGGCTTTAATGCCGACTATGCTTCTGGAGGCGAATTTATTTGGCAAGACGGAGATCGCCAGATATTGGCCAGCAGTTCCTTCGGTAAACAACCTAAAAACCTTGTTTCGAAAATTACATTCAATGGTGGTACTTCACAGTATAGCTATACAAAAGACGCTAATGGCAATATTGCCAAAGTTGCTGTTACGGGAACAAATGGTACTTCGATAGACTATAAATATAACTGTAAGTAAATTAATGAATGGCTTAGGAATATTCCTAAGCTATTTTCAATTTTATAGGTATATTAAATAGACCTGTGTATCTCCCTTTGATGCATGGGGCTTTCTGCTTTGATGGGTAATATCATTTGCTATTTTAAAAAGTAAATGGTAGTTTTACTATACAACAATTAATTACGCTCATGATGTCTTTCTCTTTCTCAATTCGATATCCTAATTCGAAACTTTCCGTAGGTAATAATAAGTTTTGGTACTAGAACTGGTTATTGTTTCGTAAACTATAATCATTACCTAATAGCCCGCAATAGAAGGCTTAGGTATGTAATTGCCCCTGGTCAAAGTGGTAAGAAAAGCAAGTTTTTTATCACGGAATAATTCTATATAACTTCAATTAATTTAACGCTTTTATGAAAAAAATTTTACTTTTTTTATGCGTAATATTTGTGTCTATGACAGATGCAAAATCGCAAACGATAACTGGAGCCCCAAGGGCTTGCGGTGGGGAAACTTTTGGGTATGGACTTTCATCTTGGAGTTCTGGAACTATTTATAAATGGAAAATAACAAAGGGCAAACGAAGTAGTGATAATGCTACAGAATTCTGCGGCCTATCTGCAAATATTACTTGGGACAACAGCTTGGGTAATGATGGTAAAATCCAAGTATACACTGTCTCGGATTGTTCATCTTCTACTGGCACCCTTTTGGCTACTTTGGATGTAAAGAAATTTGATTTTCCCCAAGGATCGCCAATGCCAACAACGAATGGAACTTGTGCAAGTTCGCCTGCATATCCTTCGTTGAATTGTGGAGTCTCTCAGGATATAGATGTATGGTTTATGTTACCCCTTTATAATAATACTGATTACAATCAAACAAATGCTTACGACTTTACTCCAAATTTAGACCATGTTAGTCTTCCTGCTGGTTGGACAATAGTCAGTGGTGCGCTTATTAGTTCTACGTATGTATGCACGGAAATAGCCAATCTTCCATACAAACGGATCAGGGTAACAGTAAGGACCGACGGTGTTCATGATGGCGATGTGAAGGTTAGGGTCAGCCGAAATTGTGGCGGTGGCGGTATTTTATACGGAGCTTGGTCAATGGGTAAAACATTTTCTTTTGCTATACCCAATATATCGATCTCTGGTCCGCATGAGTTTTGCTCTACAGAAACCTACAGTATACCCAATCTTCCTGTTGGTGCTACGGTGAGTTGGAGTGCGACAGGAAGTATAGGGATATCTGGGGCAAGTAATGTTAATCCAGTAACGGTAACAAAAATTACAGATGGGCTGGGAACCCTAACTGCAATTGTGTCTACTGCATGTAGTAGTGTAACTATTACTAAAAATATTACCGCTGGCTACCAGAGATCTATTACAGGTCCGTATTCTTTGTGCTTAAATACTTGGGGTAACGTTTATTCCGTTTACGAGATATTAGGTGCAACTAACTATCAGTGGAGACTGGAAAGAATAAATGGTACTTCTCCAACGCATACCATGATGGGGAACGGTGGTAATATGATAACCTTATCAGTGGGCAATACAGGTATGTTTATATTATACCTCACTATTACAACTCCTTGTGGTCCTTTTGAAACCAATTTCTTTATTACTGTATCTGATCCTTGTGATGAGTGGGGTATGTTTACAGTTTATCCTAATCCTAGTAGTACAGAACTAAAAATAGTTTATAAGACTGATGAAAGTAATAAAGCTACTAACGAAAGATTATTAGTGCGAAACGATTTCAATGTAAAGCTCATCAATAAAAAAGGAAAAGTTTTAAGGGAAGGAAAAACCAGTACCAACAATAAAGGGATTGTTTTGCAGGTGGCAGATCTACCAAACGGTATATATTATTTACACATTTATGATGGCAAAAAGATAAGTAAGCAGCAGCTAGTTATCTCGCATTAATAAAGTTTATTAATTATTAAAGGGGGATGTTCTAATTATTTTAGACATCCTCTTTTTGTTTAACCCAATTATTTTCAGAGTAGATGGAAACAGAACAAGGTTGTATTTCTTTTAAAACCTAAATAGGTAGCTTTACGTCATGCTAAGACCATAAACTCACTACCAATCGCATATATCAAAATTGAAGTACAATCATAAAGCCAGTTTGATGATTTAGGAAAATAATATACCTTTATTTGTCATCAACAGATACGCACTCTTGTTAATCAATCTGGTATTTTAAGCAGGTAACCGTAGACAGTGAACATTCCGACAGAAATAAGGACGCTATACCATCCAGTGCAACCGACAGTTAGGCAATCGGCTGAGCACGTTATCTATACCGAATTTCTGCCCGATCTCCAACTTCAACCTTTCATTTATTGCTATTGGCAATTGAAAACTACACAGCCACTTTCCGCACAATTTAACTACCGTGTGGTGGCCGACGGCTGTATTGACATCTACTTTGAACTCGACAATCCAAAAGAAAACTATGTAATGGGCTTCTGTAAAAAGTTTACAGAATTTCCGCTTGACCATACTTTCAATTACGTTGGTGTTCGTTTTTTGCCGACCATGTTTCCGCAACTTTTCGGTATAAACGCCATGGAATTGAGTAACCGTTACGAACATTTACATTCAGTTGTCCCGTTGCTGTCCGACTTTATTGCAGGTAATTTCAATGAATTTCAATCGCAAGAAGAAATAAAAATGGTGCTTGACCAATGTTTCCTCGATCATGTTGCTCAAATAACATTTGACCATGACAAGCGTCTATACGGTGCAATGGAAATTATTTTGAAAAATTTTGGTGTAATCGATATCGAAAAGGATTTGAATAACGGTGTCAGCACCAGGCAACTTCGCCGACTTTTCGAATTTTACATTGGCGATACCGCCAAAACATTTAGCAAGGTGGTCCGTTTTCAAAATATACTCAAAGCCAAGCCCTCAAGTCAGAGCTTGCGACAAAACAAACTCTTTTTTGATGTGGGTTATTATGATCAATCGCACTTTATCAAAGAATTCAAAAATTTTTATGGCGTTACCCCAAGCAAGGCGTTTGGAAGATAACTTGTCCGTTTTTTACTATTCTGCAAGTTGCTGTTGTATGAACTTTGTAGTATTCAACCAATTCAAGAACAATGAAGCGAATAGTTTTAATCATTGCCATATGTTGCCTAACGGCAAATGTATTTTCACAAACAAGTTTAACCATTAAAAAACAGCACAAAATGAAATTAAATGCAGGTATCGTCACTTCAAAATTGGCCGAAACAAAAGAGTTTTACACCAAAATGCTGAATTTTGGCGTTACGTTCGAAAATGAATTTTACCTTTTGTTGCACACGCCAAATCAAGAAGCGGAAATCAGCTTTTTGCTGCCGAACCACCCAAGCCAACAGCCACTTTTTCAGCAGCCTTTCCAAAGTCAGGGTGTTTACCTCACCATTGAAGTAGCTGACGTAGACAGCATTTACCAAGAGTTGAAAAAGAAAGGCGTTGACATCAAAATTGACATCCGAAATGAAGCTTGGGGCGACAGACATTTTGCTATTAAGGATCCAAATGGTGTGGGTATAGACATCGTCAAATATTCGCCACCTATAAAAGACTAAAAGAAACTTGTAATACAAGAGGTCTAATCGCTTCCCGAAAGCTAAGCGAAGGGAACACAAGTTCGATGTCGGTAAGGATAATCTAGTAGAGGACATTCGCTATACCGTAGACCATGCTAGGTATACTGCTCCTACCTAGTTCGTATCTGCACCGTCTCTGCTTCGTGACTGCTTCGACTTTTGTTCGGCAAAACGTCGATTTTGGGGAAGCGGAGGCGATGGCTACTGCACGCTTACCCTAAGCATTCCCGAACTAGTCATGGACTATTCACGAAGCTGACCTACAGCAAAGTCGCTATAAGGTCGCTATAAGGTCACTATAAGGTCGCTATAAGGTATGGAAATTTGATGGTGTTTTGGCCTGATGTTGATGCTCGAAGGAGCGATGAATGGCTGTGAACTTAAAATTAATCAAATTCCGGTAAATTACCTCTGGTTTTGAGATGAAATGCTGTGTTTTCTCCTTTTACCGGTGTGATCACTTACAGGTGTGCTAAAAATTTAACAACAGAAAGGTTGCTCATTCCAACCGATCGTCTTAACACTTCAGTTTCCCGATTTTTCCTACCGTGTGGATACAAAATTTGTTATCATTATTTTCCTCCCCTGCCCCCTCAAAGAGGGGGATATTTCAGAATGCCTAAGCGTAACGTGTCGACCTTAGGAGAGCTTGCTCCGATATTCGGAACAGGCTGTCGCTACTCTCTTCACAATGACGAAAATATATGCGTCATTGCTGCCTGTCCCGAAAAATCGGGAAACTGAAGCGCAGGACTAAGCGGCAAGAGTGAAGCAATCTATCCAATCTTAGATCTTCTGAACACTAATGGTATGTCGTCATCACCCAACCACAGGAGAATGGGTTACCTTTTACGTTTGTATAGATTAATAGGTAAGAATAAACCTCAAATCTCTAACTAGCTTATGAAAGAATTTAACGCCATAGCAATAGGCTGTATGGCCATCTTTGCCGGCTTCTGCGCCTCTTTCTTCTTTATCGGCTCCGAAGAGGGGCTGAATAAGATCATGGAAGAGTACTACATTTCGTTTCCGCTAAGGTTTATTGCGTTTACATTGTTTGGGCTGCTGTGGTTCACTCCCTTGCTTATTCTAAATTTCATTATCAACAAGTTCTTTAAACCAAAGACTTCTATCGTTGGCTTGATAAAGTTAGGTGTCGTAGTTATTTCTATAGGTAGCTTGGTGGGTACCAGCGTCTTTTATTTTGGTCTTTTTTAGGTGAGTGTGTAGGCGGCAAATCAGTTTGAAGTGTAGCTATAACTGCGCAATTTTAATTGTAGGGGTTTAATATTAAGCCACTCGATAATTGAATGTTTACGCACTAAGGTTTGTCAGCCGATTGTCTTGATTAGCAGTAAGTGTTGCATGGGTGCTTTGTTTAATCGTAATATTGCGATGTAAAATATGGGGCTGACTAAAAGCGATATCTTCACTACGGCACAGAATGAGTTGGCTAGCATCTTAAAGGCCTTCGCACACCCTGCACGTATTGCAATTTTACAGCACATTATCAAACAGCAAGCCTGTATCTGTAATGACCTTGTAGAGGAGCTTGGACTTGCCCAGGCTACAATATCACAGCACTTAAAGGAATTGAAAAGCATCGGCATCATTAAAGGGAACATTGAAGGCACTAGTGTCTGCTACTGCATAAATGAGCAGGTTTGGCTTAATGTTAGAATGCTTTTGAACAACTTCCTTGTAGATGATGTAACCGCTAAGGGCTGCTGTTAGCTTTTTTTTAAACTAATCAATCGTAATATTACGATGTAATGATGTAACAACAATAGATATGAAACTATCACAAGTAAAAGAAACTTTAGCGACGTTAAGTAACGTTGAGTTTCAATTGGAGAATGGTGCATTTGTGCCTGAGCATTTCCACGTAACCGAAGTTGGATTGGTAACCAAGCATTTTATTGACTGCGGAGGTAGTGTGCGTAAAGAAACGGTGGTTAACTTCCAGTTATGGAATGCAGACGATTACGAGCATAGGTTAAAGCCAGCTAAGCTGTTAGCTATCATCAACCTGTCTGAAGAGACATTAGGGTTGGAAGATGTAGAGATTGAAGTGGAATATCAAAGTGATACCATTGGTAGGTATGGTTTGGCTTATAACGGAACACATTTCTTGCTTATGAGTAAAACAACGGCTTGCCTTGCCAACGATGCTTGTGGCATACCAGAAAGCAAAGTGAAGGTAAACCTGGCCAATGCTAACCAATCTCCATGCTCAGCTAATTCTGGCTGCTGTTAGTGATGTACAAGGATCTCATAACAAACATTGCTAACCTACTGGAGATGCATATTAGCGATGAACGTAAGGAAGTATTGAACTCATTGGCGAACTACGTACAAGAGAAAGTAAGTGCCAATAGTGAGGTTAACCTCAACTTCATTTGTACGCACAACTCTAGGCGTAGCCACTTCTCACAGATCTGGGCTCAGGTGGCTGCATCTTATTATCAAGTTCCTCAAGTGGTTTGCTATTCTGGGGGGACAGCAGCTACTGCAATGTTTCCTATGGTTGCCGAGACCCTAATTGAAATGGGATTTAAGATAGAGAAGTTAACGGAAACCGATAATCCAGTTTACATGATCAAGTATGCGGACAACGCATTACCTATTGTAGGTTTTTCCAAGACTTATGATCATCCTTTTAATCCGGTTAGTGGTTTTGCCGCAATCATGACCTGTTCGGAAGCTGACGACGGATGTCCATTCATAGCAGGTGCGGAGCAGCGGATACCGATTACATTTGAAGACCCTAAATTATCAGATGGTACACCGGAGCAGCAGCAAATTTACCGTGAACGGAGCTTTCAGATTGCCGCAGAGATGTTCTACGTGTTCTCTACTATTAAAAAGAGAAGCTAATTTATCTTAGGGTTGGTGTGTTTGTGGTATATTGATCACGCCAACTACAGGAGAAGTTTATATTATAGATTTTAAGCTCCGATTGGAAACCCAATCGGAGCTTTTTTATGAGTGTTTTGGCCTATTATGCAACAAAATGAAAATTCTTAGCACCAAGAGAAATAGTTCAAAAAAAGCGACTTCAATATTTTTCTCTACTTTATCCAATGACTACACATTTTCCTATTCGTATATTTCTTAGAGCTTTTATGTTTAACATGTTGATAATTAGATTCTTATTTGTATTTTAGTTGGTCTAAACCTATTTATCCATGAAAAAAAATACCGCTCTAAGGCTGGCGACACTCTTGTGTCTACTCGC
>JASCOD010000009.1 GCA_029959615.1 Flavobacteriaceae bacterium PS02338
CACAGACCTTGTGTATCAACACGGCGATTACGAATATAACCTATGCCGTAACTAACGGTACGGGAGCTACGGTAACTGGTCTGCCAGCAGGCGTGACTGGTGCCTACAGTTCAGGTGTGTTCACGATTTCGGGTACGCCAACAGCATCAGGTACATTCAATTACACGGTAACGACTACAGGCGGCTGTTCGTCAGCTAATTTGGGTGGTACGATTACGGTAACACCAAATGCTACGATCGCCTTGAGTTCTGCAGCGGCAACGGCAGCACAGACCTTGTGTATCAACACGGCGATTACGAATATTACCTATGCCGTAACCAACGGTACGGGTGCAACGGTTACTGGTCTGCCAGCAGGTGTGACAGGTACTTATGCCGCAGGTGTGTTCACGATTTCGGGTACACCAACGGCTAGCGGTACGTTCAATTACACCGTAACGACTACAGGTGGTTGTTCATCAGCTAACCTGAGCGGTACGATTACGGTAACACCGAGCGCTACGATAGCCTTGAGCAGTGCAGCAGCGACAGCAGCGCAAAGCGTAAATATCAACACGGCGATTACGAACATTACTTATGCCGTGACTAACGGTACAGGAGCAACAGTAACAGGTCTGCCAGCAGGCGTAACGGGAGCTTACAGTGCAGGTGTGTTCACGATCAGTGGAACACCAACGGTTAGCGGCACGTTTAACTATACGGTAACGACTACGGGCGGCTGTTCAACAGCAAACCTAAGTGGTACGATCACGGTTAACCCTGACGTAACGATTGTATTGAGTAGTGCTGCGGCAACTTCAGCTCAAAACCTGAATATCAATACAGCGATCACCGATATCACTTATTCGATCACCAATGGTACCAGTGCTACGGTTACTGGTCTGCCAACTGGTTTGACTGGAACCTATGCCGCTGGCGTATTCACGATTTCGGGAACACCAACGGTAGGGGGAACCTTTAACTATACGGTAACAGCAACAGGAGCAGGAGCTAGTGCCACTGCAAATGGTAGTATTGTGGTTAACTCTAATTCTGGTTTAACACTGACTAGCGCAGCTGCAACGGCAGCACAGACCTTGTGTGTCAACACGGCGATCACGAATATTACTTATTCATCAATCAACGTAACGGCCATTAGCGCTTCGGGATTACCGAGTGGCGTAAATGCAGCCTTTAATAATACTACAGGAGAAGTGACGATCAGCGGAACGCCTACGGCTAGTGGTACGTTCAACTATACCATCACGGGTACTGGCCCTGGAGCAAGTGCTGCGGCTAATGGTACGATTACGGTAACGCCAAATGCGACTATTGCCTTGAGTTCTGCAGCTGCCACAGCGGCACAGACCTTGTGTATCAACACGGCGATTACTAATATTACTTATTCGGTAAGCGATGCTACTGGTGCAACGGTTACCGGTCTGCCAGCAGGCGTGACAGGTACCTACAGTGCAGGTGTATTCACGATCAGTGGAACGCCTACGGCTAGCGGTACTTTCAATTATACGGTAACGACTACGGGAGGCTGTTCGTCAGCTAACCTGAGCGGTACGATTACGGTAACACCAAATGCGACGATAGCCTTGAGTTCTGCGGCAGCTACAGCAGCACAGACCTTGTGTATCAACACAGCGATCACCAATATTACCTACGCCGTAACCAACGGTACGGGAGCTACGGTAACGGGCTTGCCAGCAGGCGTGACTGGAACCTATGCGGCAGGTGTGTTTACGATCAGTGGAACGCCAACAGCATCGGGTACATTCAATTATACGGTAACGACTACAGGTGGCTGTTCATCAGCTAACCTGAGCGGTACGATTACGGTAACACCAAATGCGACGATAGCCTTGAGTTCTGCGGCAGCTACAGCAGCACAGACCTTGTGTATCAACACAGCGATCACCAATATTACCTACGCCGTAACCAACGGTACGGGAGCTACGGTAACGGGCTTGCCAGCAGGCGTGACTGGAACCTATGCGGCAGGTGTGTTTACGATCTCAGGTACACCAACTGCTAGCGGTACTTTCAATTATACAGTAACGACTACAGGCGGCTGTTCGTCAGCTAACCTGAGCGGTACGATTACGGTAACACCAAATGCGACGATAGCCTTGAGTTCTGCGGCAGCTACAGCAGCACAGACCTTGTGTATCAACACGGCGATTACTAATATTACTTATAATGTTGCTGATGCTACAGGTGCTACGGTTACTGGTCTGCCAGCAGGAGTGACTGGTACTTATGCAGCAGGTATGTTCACGATCAGTGGAACGCCAACAGCATCGGGTACGTTCAACTATACGGTAACGACTACAGGTGGCTGTTCGTCAGCTAACCTAAGCGGTACCCTTACGGTAACGCCGAGCGCTACGATTGCCTTGAGTTCTGCGGCAGCAACGGCTGCACAAAGCGTGAACATCAATACGGCGATTACGAATATTACCTATTCGGTTGCTGATGCTACAGGAGCTACGGTAACAGGCTTGCCAGCAGGCGTGACGGGTACTTATGCGGCAGGTATATTTACCATCAGTGGAACACCAACTGCTAGCGGTACTTTCAATTATACGGTAACGACTACAGGCGGCTGTTCGTCAGCTAATTTAAGCGGTACGATCACGGTTAACCCTGATGTAACGATTGTGTTGAGCAGTGCTGCTTCAACGAGCGCACAAAATCTCAACATCAATACGGCGATCACTGATATTACCTATACGATCACCAACGGTACCAATGCAACAGTGACTGGTCTGCCAACAGGCGTGACTGGTACCTATGCGGCAGGTGTGTTCACGATCAGTGGAACGCCAACGGTAGGGGGAACCTTTAACTATACGGTAACAGCCACTGGCGCTGGTGCAAGTGCAAGCGCAACAGGTAGCATCGTGGTCAACTCTAATTCGACTTTAACTTTAACTAGTGCAGCTGCCACAGCAGCACAGACCTTGTGTATCAACACGGCGATCACGAATATTACTTATGCTTCAACTAATGTAACGGGCATTACTGCCTCAGGTTTACCTAGTGGTGTGAGTGCCGTGTTCAGTAGTGCTACAGAAGAGGTGACGATTTCTGGAACACCTACCGTAAGTGGTACGTTGAACTATACCATTACGGGTACTGGACCTGGTGCAAACGCAGTAGTGAATGGTACCATTACGGTAACCCCGAATGCGGCTATCGCCTTAAGTTCTGCAGCTGCCACAGCGGCACAGACCTTGTGTATCAATACGGCGATTACGAATATCACTTATGCGGTAAGCGATGCTACAGGTGCAACGGTGACTGGTCTGCCAGCAGGCGTGACTGGTGTCTACAGTGCGGGTGTGTTTACGATTTCGGGTACACCAACTGCAAGTGGTACATTCAACTATACGGTAACTACGGTTGGCGGTTGTTCATCAGCTAACCTAAGTGGTACGATTACAGTAACACCAAATGCGACGATTGCCTTGAGTTCTGCAGCTGCAACGGCAGCACAGACCTTGTGTATCAACACGGCGGTTACTAATATTACCTATGCTGTTGCTGACGCTACAGGTGCAACGGTTACTGGTCTGCCAGCAGGCGTGACTGGAAGCTATGCGGCAGGTGTGTTCACGATTTCGGGTACACCAACGGTAAGCGGTACTTTCAACTATACGGTAACGACTACGGGAGGCTGTTCATCAGCAAACCTGAGCGGTACGATTACGGTAACGCCAAATGCGACGATCGCCTTGAGTTCTGCGGCAGCAACGTCTGCACAGACCTTGTGTATCAACACGGCGGTTACTAATATTACCTATGCTGTTGCTGACGCTACAGGTGCAACGGTTACTGGTCTGCCAGCAGGCGTGACTGGAAGCTATGCGGCAGGTGTGTTCACGATTTCGGGTACACCAACGGCTAGCGGTACTTTCAACTATACTGTAACTACAGTTGGTGGTTGTTCGTCAGCTAACCTAAGTGGTACGATCACGGTAACGCCAGATGCTACGATCGCCTTGAGTTCTGCGGCAGCTACGTCTGCACAGACCTTGTGTATCAATACGGCGATTACGAATATCACTTATGCGGTTGCTGATGCTACAGGTGCAACGGTTACTGGTCTGCCAGCAGGCGTGACTGGTGTCTACAGTGCGGGTGTGTTTACGATTTCGGGTACACCAACTGCAAGTGGTACATTCAACTATACGGTAACTACAGTTGGCGGTTGTTCGTCAGCTAATCTAAGTGGTACGATTACGGTAACGCCAAATGCGACGATCGCCTTGAGTTCTGCGGCAGCAACGGCAGCACAGACCTTGTGTATCAACACGGCGGTTACGAATATTACCTATGCTGTTGCTGATGCTACAGGAGCTACGGTTACTGGTCTGCCAGCAGGCGTGACTGGAACCTACGCGGCAGGTGTGTTCACGATTTCGGGTACACCAACGGCTAGCGGTACATTCAACTATACGGTAACTACGGTTGGCGGTTGTTCATCAGCTAACCTAAGTGGTACGATCACGGTAACGCCAAATGCGACGATAGCCTTGAGTTCTGCGGCAGCAACGTCTGCACAGACCTTGTGTATCAACACAGCGGTTACTAATATTACCTATGCTGTTGCTGACGCTACAGGAGCTACGGTTACTGGTCTGCCAGCGGGAGTAACGGGTACCTACAGTGCAGGTGTGTTCACGATTTCGGGTACACCAACTGCAAGTGGTACATTCAACTATACGGTAACTACAGTTGGTGGTTGTTCTTCTGATAGTAAAACAGGTACGATCACGGTAACGCCAGATGCTACGATCGCCTTGAGTTCTGCGGCAGCTACGTCTGCACAGACCTTGTGTATCAACACGGCGGTTACTAATATTACCTATAATGTGGCCGATGCTACAGGTGCAACGGTTACTGGTCTGCCAGCAGGTGTGACTGGTACTTACAGTGCAGGTGTGTTCACGATCAGTGGAACACCGACAGCATCGGGTACATTCAACTATACGGTAACTACGGTTGGCGGTTGTTCATCAGCTAACCTAAGTGGTACGATTACAGTAACACCAAATGCGACGATTGCCTTGAGTTCTGCAGCTGCAACGTCAGCACAGACCTTGTGTATCAACACGGCGGTTACTAATATTACCTATGCGGTTGCTGATGCTACAGGAGCAACGGTGACTGGTTTGCCAGCAGGCGTGACAGGAACCTATGCGGCAGGCGTGTTCACGATCAGTGGAACACCGACAGCATCAGGTACGTTCAACTATACGGTAACGACTACGGGAGGCTGTTCATCAGCAAACCTGAGCGGTACGATTACGGTAACGCCAAATGCGACGATAGCCTTGAGTTCTGCGGCAGCTACGTCTGCACAGACCTTGTGTATCAACACTGCGGTTACTAATATTACCTATAATGTGGCTGATGCTACAGGTGCAACGGTTACTGGTCTGCCAGTGGGAGTAACGGGTACCTACAGTGCAGGTGTGTTCACGATTTCGGGTACACCAACTGCAAGTGGTACATTCAACTATACGGTAACTACAGTTGGTGGTTGTTCTTCTGATAGTAAAACAGGTACGATCACGGTAACGCCAAATGCGACGATCGCCTTGAGTTCTGCGGCAGCAACGTCTGCACAGACCTTGTGTATCAACACGGCGGTTACTAATATTACTTATACTATTGCTGATGCTACAGGAGCTACGGTTACTGGTCTGCCAGCAGGCGTGACTGGAACCTACGCGGCAGGTGTGTTCACGATTTCGGGTACACCAACGGCTAGCGGTACATTCAACTATACGGTAACTACAGTTGGTGGTTGTTCTTCTGATAGTAAAACAGGTACGATCACGGTAACTCCGGATGCTACGATCGCCTTGAGTTCTGCGGCAGCTACAGCAGCACAGACCTTATGTATCAACACGGCGATTACGAATATTACCTATACCGTGACTAACGGTACAGGAGCTACGGTGACTGGCTTGCCGGCAGGTGTGACTGGTGCTTACAGTGCAGGTGTGTTCACGATCAGTGGAACACCAACGGCAAGCGGTACATTCAACTATACGGTAACTACAGTAGGTGGTTGTTCATCAGCTAACCTGAGCGGTACGATTACGGTAACACCAAATGCTACGATAGCCTTGAGTTCTGCAGCGGCTACAGCAGCACAGACTTTGTGTATCAACACAGCGATTACCAATATCACTTATGCGATAGGTAATGCTAGTAATGCAACAGTGACTGGCTTGCCAGCGGGTGTAACTGGTAGCTATAATGCTGGTATCTTTAGGATCAGCGGTACGCCTACGGTGAGTGGTACGTTCAATTATACGGTAACGACTACAGGATGTAACCCTCAATCAATGGTAGGACAGTTAATTGTAGGATCACCATTGAATGCAGTTCTAACTGCTGATCATGTTGTGGTATCTAAAGGTGATATCGCTACGTTAACGGTTACTACAGGTGGTACTTATGAATGGACTGGTCCTGATATTATCCAGGGACAGGGTACTTCGGTGGTTAAGGTTAGACCAAGAGAAACAACCACGTACATGGTGAAAGTGACTAGTCCAATTGGAGGTTGTATCGAAATAAGAGAAGTTACCATTCAAGTGATCGAAGATCTAAAAGTGTTGCCTTCCAATGTAATGTCACCTAATGGTGATGGAAAAAATGACACTTGGATCGTTAAGAACCTAGATTATTATCCAAATAATAAAGTGACCATCTTTAACAGAAGCGGAAGAAAAGTATTCTATGCTGAAAACTACCAGAACACTTGGGATGGCAGCTTTAATGGCTTACCGCTAACTGAGGACACTTATTACTATGTGATTGATCCAGGTAAAGGATTTACACTTATCAAAGGTTCAATTACGATCATTAGGGATTTTAAATAGTATCATCAACACAAATGAATATGAGATATTGGGCAGGTATTATTCCTGCCCATTTCTTTGGTAAAATGAATAATTGAAAGGTTTAATTAGTATGATCCAGAAGCGTATTTAAAAATTATATACTATGGAAATTAAAAAACTGGTAATTAAAGTTGTTTTGGCGGCGATATTTTTTCTGACGTTATTATGGCTGACGAGGGAGAATATGTAGTAGTTGATAGCTGATATTAAGATAAACCATCACTTATTTACTACTATTTATTGCTTCGGTCGCTTCGCGGACAAACTTTTTTCCTGTAGCTGAAAAAAGTATGCAAAAAAAGCCACGGCTGCGCCTGATGCTATTAAAGTCAGTTGAAGGGCAAATTAGAGCTATCCGCATCAGCCAAGGCCGATTTTAGTAGAACGAAGAAGCTTTGCGTAGGCTTGAGATGATGTAAAAGCAAAATTGCTTAATCCGAATTCACGTTATTTAAGCTAAGGATGCGCCCTATTATGCTACATTTTGTAATCCAAACAGGCTATGGTAGAGATGAAGGAAAGCGAAATGAGTGTTTGAGAGGGGAATAACTGGTCGTTTGTTGGAGTGTCAGATACTTGTAGTGAAGGTGTTTTTTGTAGCAATTATCTAATTATTTCTGTGTCTTAAATAATTCATTACCTTTAAATTAACTGTGTGTGATAAAAAAAATAAATAACCTAAAAATAAATGAAAATTAGCCAGCGTCTTGTATTAATAATTTCCCTACTTATCTTACTTGTTAATTCGGCTTTAGCTCAACGGAAGGAACCAGAGCTTTTAAAAATAATTAATAGTAAGTCTTCTAGTTATAACGATAAAAAAGGTGCTTTAGATGAAATTACGGATTTGTATGCTTATACCGCAGATTCGGTTAATAAATATGCCAAATTAGGTGTTGAACTTAGCACTAAAAAGGGGGATGAGCTATGGATGGCTATGATGCTTTATAAGCTTGGAATTTCCACTATGAATATGGGAGATTTTGAAAAATCTATAGGTTATTTAGACCAAGCTGCAGTTTATGCCAAAAAGCATAAGAAAATTAAACTACTTGGGAATTTGGCTCGTGGTAAAGGGCTGGCATTATACAGTCTACAGAAATTTGATTTAGCAGCGAAGGAGTTGGTTAACGCAGTTTCATTTTACGAACAGGCGGGACTACTCACAAATATACCTACTTGTTATTCTATTATCGGGTCGATCCATATGGACGTCAAAAATTTCGAAGAAGGTGTGGTGTTTAACCTCAAGGCGCTTAATCTACTTCTGAAATTACGTGCTGATACGACTAAAAAGTATACTGAGGGGGAGCTAGAACAGTTCGAGACCAATTATGTAGACTTTAATGGAAATTTGGCAAGTTGTTACCATAATTTGAAAAAGTACAAATTAGCAGCCTATTATTTTGACAATGCCTTATCGAAAGGAGAAAATGGAAAGAATATTTGGGGCCATGTAATTATGTTGGCCAATGCGTCGGGAACGTACTTTGAGCTTGGAAATAAGAAAAAGGCAGATTCTCTAGTGAGGCGTTCCTATGCTTTAGCAAAAAAAATGGGACTTAAATTACAGGAGGCCAATGCGCTTAGTTTTATAGGACGTTTTTCGGACAATAAGGCAGAAGTAGATGCTTCTTTTAGTAAAAGTGCCCAAATTGCTAGAAGCGTAGGAGATTTTGATCTTTTAAGTAGTATTTATAAATATTGGGCTGCTAAGGCCGAAGGATTTAAGGATTATCCGAAAGCATTAGAGAAGTTTAAAAGACATACTTCTTTAGAAGATAGTTTAGTTACCGTTGAGCAGTTGACAAAGATTGCGGATTTGGAATCGACATTTAAGCTTAAAGAAGCTGATGTAAAGCTAAAAACTTCGGAACTTGAAGGGGAAAAAAAACAGAACTTGTCAAGATGGCTTGCTACCATTGTGGTTTTGGTGATTATTGTAGCTTTGATTGTCTTCTTTTATTACTTGAAAACTACCCGTTTAAATACGGCATTAGCCCAAAAGACAGAACTGTTGAAGGAACTTAATGATTTTAAATCGAGAGTGTTTTCTATTATTGGACATGACGTAAGTGGTGCAATTTCAAGTATGTCGGCCATCATTTATATTTTAAAGCAAGAAGGACCAAAGATCGGCGACTATGATTCTTTGTTGGATAGTTTGATGGGTTTGAAGGAAAATGCTTCGGAAATGCTGAATGGGCTTTTTATCTGGGGAACAGCGGAGATGTCGCAACAGAAGAAGGAGCTGTTGACACTTCCAGATGGTATTGAACGCTCTATTAACATCTCAGATAACCTGGCGACGGCCAAGAATCTTAAGCTTTACGTCAAAAACGAAAAGCCTTATTTGGTGTATGCAAATAGGGAGTATTTGGAATTTATCGTTCGGAATCTTTTGAGTAATGCCATCAAATTCTCTGCGATTGGTCAGGATATCATTATGGAGATCTCCAAGGTTGGTAATGAAGTGATTATAGCTGTTAGCAACAGGGGCGAAGCTTTTGATCCATCAGCATTAGCGAATATTTTTTCGGATAGTGTAGATAGTAAATTGGGCAGCAGTGGTGAGCGAGGTAAGGGGCATGGTCTGATGCTTTGTAAGCGAATTGCGGATCTGGAAGGTTTTAAATTAAAAGTGCAGTATGCTGATGACACTTTAACGAAATTGGCTTTGGTTATTCCGGTGGATGATAGTCAAATTAATGCGAGTTTGGGCTAAGGGGCTGGTGCTATAGCTATGATCGTATGTTGAGGATTAAGATATTGTGTGTATATAGCAGTGGTTAAATCTACGGCTATGGATCATCTGATGGCTTTCAGTAAGGGTTGTGTCTAATGTTAAATGTCGGTTTGAGCTTAGCTTAACTTAACAAGACACCTGTGTTTTATGGAAAAGAAATTTAAATGTTTTTTCAAGTTAGCGCAATGAAAAACAAAAAGCTATGCCAATTTGTTAATTGAGAACGATGGCTTTTTGTGATTAAATGCATAGCAAATAATTAATATAACGTAAGTTCGGGATAAGAAAAACTTTTTAAAGCTAGAAAAACTTGTATTTTGATGTAGAAAACACCTGTTTTTCTACTGCTATTCTCGGTTCTGTCGCTTCGCGGACAAACTTTTTTCCTATAGATGAAAAAAGTATGCAAAAAAATCCACGGTTGCGCCCTGTTCTGTTAAAGGCAATGAGCAGGCTAATTGCTGCATCCCGAACAGGCCAAGACCGATTTCAGCAGAACGAAGAGACTTTGCCAAGGCTGGAGACAATGGAGAATCACAGAAAGCTTAACCCGAACTCAGGTTAATATACTTTTAGGACTTAAATATCTCTCATGGATTGACGTTTTTAGGTAAGTTTATAGTGTAAGATTTAAACTCAAAAGATTGCACTAATAATTTGGTGATTATCTTATTTAATATCATATTTGTTGCAATAACCTCATATCAAATAGCTTTCAATATATGCCTACTCATTTACTTCTTGTAGAAGATAACGAACTCGAAAGAGGTTTGTATACACGCATATTAGTTTCTGAGGGTCATAAGGTTACGCAAGCAGAAAATCTTACTGCTGCCAAAAAAATAGCAGACGAACAGGAAATAGATATTGTTATTCTTGATGTGAATTTGCCTGATGGAAATGGTTTGGACTTTATCACATCATTAAAGAGAAGTAGACCCAATTTGGAGATCATTGTTTTTACCTCTCGTGGAAGTATAGACGATGGTGTTAAATCTATTAAATTGGGTGCTTCTGATTATATGGTGAAAGGAGATTCACCCATTAAGCTAATTGCGATGATAGAGCAGGCCAAAAATGCGCTATTAAGCAAGCCTAGTTCCAGTATCAGGGTTAATGAACAAGTATCTAAAGGTTTCGATACGATTATAGGTAAATCTGAAGCCATTGAAAAGGCTAAAGATATGGCCAGAAAGGTGGCGGTTACCAATGCGAGTGTGTTGCTTTTGGGGCAGACTGGTGTGGGTAAAGATCTTTTTGCTGAAGCGATCCATCTGGCTAGTCCGAGGCATGATGCCAATTTTGTTGCGATCAACTGTAGTGCGATAAGTAAGGAGATTTTGGAAAGTGAATTGTTCGGCTATAAAGCAGGTGCCTTTACGGGTGCGCAGAAAGACAAGAAGGGGCTTTTTGAAATTGCGCACAAGGGAACTATTTTTCTGGATGAAATTGGTGAAATGAATGTTGAGCTGCAAGCCAGGATTTTAAGGGTATTACAAAATGGGAGTTTCATTAAGCTTGGAGATACCAAAGCTACCACCGTTGATTGTAGGTTAATTGCAGCGACCAATGTAGATTTGCAAAAAGCCATTGTTAAGGGTGTGTTTCGTGAAGATCTTTTTTATCGTATTTCTTCCTTTACGATTAAAATTCCGTCTCTGAATGATCGTGAAGATGATATCAGTTTACTGGTAGAACATTTTGTAGAGACGCTTTCTAAAAAGTTGGGCTTGCCAAAGCCAAAAATCAGTCATGGGTTTGTGAAGCTTTTACAGTCGCACCATTACAAAGGCAATGTTAGGGAGCTGATTAATCATATAGAACGTGCGCTAATTTTAGGCAATGGTGAGTTGTTGCCTGAATTGCTAGAGGTATCTTTACCTAAAAAGGGTTCGGCAGTTAATTCTTTAGAGCGTATTGAATTGGCGCATATTAAAGAGGTATTGGAGCAATGCCAAGGCAACAAACGTAAGACGGCTAGAAAGTTGGGTATTTCTATTGCTACTTTATATCGAAAATTAGAAGAGTAGCTTTACTCTCTGGTCGCTTGAATTTCTTAATTATTTTCGTGTATCGTTAAAAAAACAGATGTCTCCCCGAAGGTTCGGAGCATGCTATAGCGTCGACATGACAGGAGGTGTTATAGCTGATCTTTTAACTTAAGCGGTTTCGTCATTGCGAACAGAAGCTGGGGATTTGCCTTGGAGTGAAGCAATCTATACTGCTAATTAAACCAAAGAAGGATTTAACGGAAATGTAAATCTGTTTAAACAAGAAACAGATGTTTCGACAGGCTCAACATGATAGGAGGTGCTATAGCTGATCGTTTAACTTAAGCGGTTTCGTCATTGCGAACAGAATCTGGGGATTTACTTTAGAGTGAAGCAATCTATATTGCTAATTAAACCAAAGAAGGATTTAATGGAAATGTAAATCTGTTTAAACAAAAAAACAGATGTTTCGACAAAGCTCAACATGACAGGACGTGTTATAGCTGATCGTTTAACTTAAGCGGTTTCGTCATTGCGAACAGAAGCTGGGGATTTGCCTTGGAGTGAAGCAATCTATATCGCTAATTAAACCAAACAAGAATTTAATGGAAATGTAAGTCTGTTTAAACAAAAAAACAGATGTTTCGACAGTCTCAACATGACAGTACGTGCTATAGTTTATCGTTTAACTTAAGCGGTTTCGTCATTGCGAAAAGAAGCGGGGGATTTGCCTTGGAGTGAAGCCATCTATATTGCTCGTTAAACTAAACAAGGATTTAACGGAAAGATTGCTTCGTCGCTGTGCTTCCCTCGCAATGACGAAATAGGTGTTATGATCTGTGCGTGAGGTCAATTGATGTATTCTTGATCATCTAATTTTAATTCTCTTTTATTGGTTGACTTGATAAGCGTGTCAATTTTGATATAGGCGTATCATTATGATACGCTTTTTTTTTGATTGTAGAGATTTTGGTTGTGTGTATTTTACTGATAAATAAGTGTTTATGTGTTTTTTGATTGATCTGGAATCATATTGGTAGACAAAGAGAAAAACGCCTTACATCTGACTTTATAAAGTAAGAGGACTGGGGTTTTTTAATGATAAATAAGGCGCTTGATGAATCTGCACTGAGATGTTGATTTCATTTTATAGGATTGATTTGATCAAGCTATAGGTCAATTAAAGCTTTCGTTTTCATTATTAATAAAAGTTAAACCAATTAATACATATACAAAGCGGTGTCTCATTGGCACATTTATAACAGAAGATGGTATGAAGCAAAGCATCCATCTTTTTAAGATCAAGATAATGAATAAGATCAGTAGAGTTTTTTTGATGGGCCTGTGTTTAGTGGGCTTTAAATCTCAGGCGCAGATTAACCCCTTAGGTGCGCAATATTTTCAGAACCAATATTTAGCTAATCCGGCTATGGCAGGTCTTACGCAAGGCTATGAAATAGGAACGGCAGTAAAGGGACAATGGACGTCTATTGAGGGAGCACCGATTGTACAAGCCGTTACACTTACCTACGGCTCTGAAAGTCGCAAAGTTGGTGTGGGTCTATCTTTTTACAATGAAACAGCGGGTATATTAAAACGAACTAGCGTAAAAGGTACCTATACCTATCATCTGCCGCTTAATAGCAGTGCTGATTTTCTTGATTTTGGTCTTTCGGCTGGTTATGTAGGTGAGCGAATTGATTTTGCAAAGGTAAAAGGTGAAATTGATGACGCCTCACTTTTTAATTTTAATGCAAGGCAACTCTATTTTGATGCAGATTTTGGAATGACCTACCGTAAGGGTGGATTAAGCTTTCAAGGTGTGTTACCTAATTTGAGAAGGTTATGGAGGAAAGAGCCCATTGCAAATATTTCCGATCGGTCTCGCTATTTATTGATGCTAAGCTACCGTTTGCCTCTTGATCAAGGGAGTACAAGTGTAGAACCTAAGGTGGTGTTTCGTAATGTGCAGAATTTTAAAAATATAGTTGATATTGGAGCAGCAGTAGATTTTGTGGATGGTAAGTTGGTGTTCAACGGTATCTATCATACTACGGGTAGCGTTACGCTAGGCATGGGTACTGTTTTTGAGAAAAAACTAGCTATTATGTTTCAGTATACCACCAATACTTCGGACCTACAGGGTTATAGTAATGGGGAGGCAGAACTTGCAGTTAAGTATCGCTTTTAGACGTTATAGAAATATTTTACGAATGGTTTGTTCGAGTTTGTTACTTTTGTAGGTATCGACAGACTGAATTCGGTTCCATGCCTGCAATCTGGCTAGTAATGATATCGATATAGGTTTCTAGCTGTTAGAGATTAGTTGCTTCAAAATCTATATAGAAACTGATTGCCAATTGTCTGTTGATGGATGTATCAAAAATATTCTTTAAGACATGAAAAATACGCAATGCTGGCTAGTGAAATCTGAGCCTTTTAAATACAGTTGGGAGAAGTTTAATGAAGACGGTCGCACTTTTTGGGATGGGGTACGTAATTATCAAGCTCGTAACAATTTAAAAGCAATGAAAGAGGGGGATCTAGTACTTTTTTATCATAGCAATGAGGGGAAAAACGTAGTTGGTGTAGCTAAAGTAGTGAAAGAATTCTATCAGGATCCAACTACATCAGATCCAAATTGGGTGGTAGTGGATTTAGCACCGGTTGAGACTTTGAAAAATCCTGTAACCTTGGAACAGATCAAAGCCGAAGAAAGCTTGAAAGACATTTCTTTGGTTCGTCAAGGTCGCTTGTCGGTAATGCCCTTAAAAGTTACGGAGTTCGATAAGATTCTGGAAATGGGCAGCTGATATTCTTCAAGCATTTAAAAATAGCTCAAGTTTTAAGCCCGTTGCAACGGGTTTGCAGTTAAATATCTCTTTTGTTCTACGATTTAGATTGTAGGGCAAAAGTTTGTTTGTTGGGTATTATACCCAATCATTATAGTTTATCAAGCAAAGCTAGTTCACGTTAAAAATAGTTAAAACAAGAGTGGTGTAATGAGATTGGCATTTCTATTGTGTGTTTGAGCTAGTTTTAACCAAACAACAAAATGAAATTCCTTTTAATGTTCCTCTGCTTTTGTGGCTTGTCTTTTTTTTCTTACGCTCAAATCGAAAATATAGGAGATTACGAAATAAAAGTAGTTTCCTATCGCTATAAAACTACTAAAGGTAAACTCAAAAAAGTAACTCCAGAAGGTATGGGCATAGAAGACTACAAAGGGAATTACATCATATTTAGGACGCCAGATATTGTAAGGGTAAAAGTTAGAAGGAGAGGTTTGACGGTTGGTAAAGCTGCTTCTGTTGGTACATTGCTGGGTTTGGGGATTGGCGGTGGATTATGGTCTTTAGATGAGAGCGGAGAAAATACCGCTGATTTGGCAAAGTTAACTCTGGTGCTTACTGCATCGGGTGCAGTTATAGGTACGGCTGTAGGAGGAGTTGCTGAGCTGTCTAATCAAAAGTTAACCTTAAATGTTAATGGTAGTGAGGAGTATTTCAAAAAGAACTACCAACGACTGGAGAAGTATGTAGATACAACTCCCGAAATGCAACATGTAAGTAACTAGTGCACTTCTAATAATTTATCACTTTTTCTGCTAGATATTAAGCCAATACTCATGATAATACTAGAGCCTAATACTACCATAAATAAGAAAGGAGTTCCTATCTCTGGAATTTTCATGTGCTGAGGTAGGTTGTAGTAAAGTAATATGCTAATTAGTCCTCTAGGTGTAACAAAGCCTTCTGGAAAAACATGCTCTTTCTTAAAGAAATATAGGTAAGCAAACCTGATCATGTAAATACTGCCTAATATGATAATTCCATTTGCGATGGTGTTGAAATCATTTAGTTGATTGATATTCATTGTGAAGCCAAATATCACAAAGAAAAATGTTCTAATGATGAATGCTGTTTCGGCAGATAATTGATGTAATTGGGTTAAGTCGTTAGATAGGTTTTTATAGATGAATATAGACCTAAACCATACATGTTTAATGGTATCGGCATTGTTCAAAAATAAACCAAAAGATAAAATTAACACCAGGGCGGATAAATGGAAAGATTGACCTATGGCGTACACCATAATCAAAATTGAGATGATTAGAAAAAACTTAATATGATGTTTTAATCTTCCCATTAAATAAAGCAAAGTAATGCAGGCTACTACCGAAAGCAGTAAAATTAATATGGTGTTCGCTGCTAATTCGCCAAAAGAACCAATAGTAATGTGCTGATTAGATACAGCGAAATTTAGTAGGATAATGCCTAAAATATCCGAAAATGAGCTCTCATAAATAATAAATTCTTTGCTCTTTTTGTTAATATTAGCTACAGAAGGAATGGCAATGGCAGAGCTAATTACACTAAATGGAATAGCATTTACAAAGCATAAATAAAGTTCTTTGCCCGTAATCTGATAAATGATAAACGTAATTACAGCAACAGTAGCTATTAAGATAATAAAGGCGGATAAAAAGGCACCTTTAATTACCTTGTTCTTGTCTTTGGCGTACTTAAGCTCTAGCGAACCCTCAAACACTATTAAAATAAGGCCTACAGTACCTAATGTTGGTAATATCTGTAAGAAATTGTAAGTGTGTATCTGTAGTTTGTCGACTAAAATTCTGAGACCTATGCCAAGTGTTAGCAGTAATAAAACTGATGGTAGTTTCGTTTTGCTAGCCACCAAATCAAATAGATAGGAGAAGATAACTAGCGCACTTAGAATAATGAGTACGGTATAGGTAGTCATATTTCTTTTTTTGGAGCTTAATTAACAGAGTTATTTATTAGCAAATAATGCTTTAAGTTCAATAGCATCATTGGGCGCCATTTTTCCAGCCAAAACCAAGCGTAATTGTCTGCGGCGTAATGCGCCCTCGTAAAGTTCAGTTTCTTCTTCTGTTTCTGGTTGGAGTACTGGTACGGGTTTAGTGCCGGTTTCATCTACTGCTACAAAAGTATAGTATGCCTCGTTAGATTTCACCCTAGAGGCAGAAGGTACATGTTCGGCCCAAACGTCAAGCCTTACCTCTACCGAAGTGTTAAAAGAGCGGGTAACTTTAGCTTCAATAGTTACTACGTCGCCAAGCTTGATGGGTTGTTTAAACGAAACGTTATCTACAGAAGCGGTAACCACAATACTGTTGCAGTGCTTTTGTGCAGAAATTGCAGCAGCAATATCCATCCAATGTAGCAGTCTTCCGCCCATTAAGTTGTTTAATGTATTGGTATCGTTCGGTAAAACAAGCTCATTCATTACCGTAAACGAGTTCTTAGGGCTTTTAACGTTTAAACTCATGCGGCTAATTTAAAGAAATTAAGTTTTGTTGATGTAGGTTTTATGTAAAAGCAATATTTATAAGCCTAAGTTTTTTAAATCTATTTAATTAAAATATTTCCTATGTGGATGATTTAATAATAAAATAATTAATTATTTATTTTAACTTAATAATATTATTTAATAAGTTTAAGCGGAAATTAATTTTTTATCTCTAACCAAAACTTTATGAAGAAAATTTTACTTATTGCCTGTCTTGCTATTTGCTGTTATGGTACTAGCAAGGCCCAAGACATTTTAGTTAACCGGTATTTTAATAGTGCGACTTCTACTCCCGCTACTAGTGCTGGTGAAGATGATATGGTTGAGCTTCTGGTAGTTAAAGATCATTTAGACATTAGGAAGTATATTGTTAAGGATTATGCCAATGGGGGTAGTAATCTTGATGATGGTGGCTCCAAGTTTAGATTTAACAATATCAGCTTGTGGAGCAACTTGAGGTCGGGCACCACTATAGTGCTTCGTAGGTTATCTACTGACGAGCTAACAAGTTACACACCCGATGTTGATGCGTCAGATTTTAAAATAAGTATAGCCGTGAATGATACTAGGTATATGACGGATCTAGCTCCAACTAAATCTTGGAATTTTACCGTTAATGAGGTGGTTTTAATTAGTGCCGACACGGAAAGTACAACTGGAGATGGGGCCAATAAAGCTGTACACGCTTTAGGTGTAGGGATTGGTAATTATTATGGGAGGGCGGTATGGAATGCTATCACGGCGCCTAAAACTTTATTAGATGGTTATACTGCGGGAAATAACTTAAAAGGCGTAGTTGCTTTAACTACACCAAATCAGGCTTCTTACACTACACCCTTTGATGTTAATGCTGATCTGATTTCTTTGCCTTCTTACTGGGTAAAGGAAACATCACTTATGGCGAACTTTCCAGGGGGCATTCAGGTTTATCGTACAACCACACCCTACATGACTAGGGAGATGAATGCTTATGCTGTAGTGTTTGATCCTAGGATAGTAGAATTTAAGCCAGTTAAATCGGCTACATTAAAAACACCTGAAGCATTTGTAAACGATGAAAGTGGTACGGTTTACGCTTGCATTAATGCTGGCTTTTTCTCTGGAACAACTATGTTGAGCCACTTGCAATATAATGGTACAACTAGTGCTAACAATGTAGCAAACCTTAGCAGGAATATATATAATGGTACGGCTAATACTTATTATCCTACTAGAGGTACTTTTGGTTTGTCGCCAACTTGGAGCCCAGATATCACTTGGACTTATAAAGTAGGTAACGATGTTTATTCTTACACTACACCTTCGGATAACAATGTGAATTTAGCTCCTCAGCCTCAGCCTACTGCTAATGGTGGAGTAAAATGGAATGTGGTTAGTGCAGTGGGTGGTTCTCCGGTTTTAGTAAAGGCGGGACAGATTAATTTAACGGCAGATCAGGAATTGGTTAATGTGGATAATACGATACAGCGAGGTAGATCTGCTATTGGATACACTGCAGATGGTAAAGTTGTCTTGGTTGCTGTAGAGGGAGGTAACAGCACGGTAAGTCCAAGTGTAATGGGCTTATCACTAAATGAACTGGCCAATTTAATGAAGGATATGGGGTGTGTAGCGGCATTAAACCTAGACGGGGGTGGCTCTACCTCTTTGCGTATCAGTAATCAGTTAACAGTACGTCCATCTGATAGTGGAAATGAGCGTACAATACCTGGGGCAATTTTAATTAAATCTAAGAACTAAATCTCATGAAGAAGATCATCATATTATCAATTATATCATTTTCAGCCGTATTTGTAAAGGCACAAACAGTGGATTTAACTAGACTTTTGCAAGATATCAACGGTGGTAACGTAATATTTTCTACTACCAATGAGCAGGGCGGAGCAATCAATACTTTTGCAGATGTAAGCTGGGGCGACGGATTTGGAGTAAATAATAGAGCTTTTATTCAGACGCTTAGAAATGCTGTGTTGCCAATTGCACTGTTAAAATTTAATGCCAGAAAAGATGCAGACGTGGTGAAGGTGAGTTGGGCGACTACGATGGAAAAAAATGCATCTCACTTCGAAATTCTTCGTTCTACGGATGGTAAGAAATTTGAACGAATTGCGACTGTTGGCGCTAAGGGAAATTCTAATGAGTTGTTGAATTATTCGTTCAGGGATACGAAACCGGTAAATGGAACAAACTATTATCAACTGAAAAGTGTAGATAGGGATGGAACTTTTACTACTTCTATCGTTGTAACTGCAAACTTCGATCTTAATAGAACAGATGTAGTGGTAATTGCAAATTCCGCAAATCAAAGTATAAAGGTAGATGTTTATTCGCCAATTAGTAAGGTGGCTAGTTTTTCTATAGTTGATATTAATGGCAAAATATTGCTTAATGTTAAAGATATAACTCTCCAAAAAGGTGCAAATTTACTAACGTATACATTGAATGCTCCACCACAGCTTTTAATAGGTGTTCTTTCTTCTGTAAAGGAGAAAACAGCCTACAAATTTTACTATTAGTGTTGATTTATATCTCCAGGTGTCATGAGCCTTCGTAATCCAGTTTTATTTTTATGCGGTTGTTTGCTATTTTCTTGTACTAAGAAAAGTGGCCATACAACGTCGCCAATTTCGCCAAGTACTTCAAATTCATTTTTCACAGGTGAGGTGAAGCCACTTGCTTCCAAAAGCTGCTTTGCGGGTGCATATTATCGTAAATTGGTATCGAGTGTAGATGCTTGGGGAGGCATCGGTGGGCGAGTGATTTTGCCCACCGCTGTTTTTGATCCGTCTAGGATTAATCCTGCAAAGCCAATGCAGTTTTTAGACAATCCCTCTGTTTACATGGGTGGAAACATGGGCGGACAAGAAACAGATATAGGGCTGACTTGGGAGGTGATACGTGATGAGAATAATGCTGTTACAGTGGATAGAAGAGCTTTTCGTCCATTTTTAAGAAGAACAGCTCACAGCGGAAGTGGGCAAGCTGCCTTATATGAAAATGCACCAGCCGAAGCTCGTTATTATTGGTACCCGGGTGAAGAGGTGGTAATGTCTGTTAAAATAGTTGCTAACGGAATTTTGAGGTTGACGGTTGAGGGTGCTGGAAAGAAATTTGAGAAGGACTTTGAAGCTGGTGGTTATACTTTTACAGGCAAAGGAGAATTTAAGCGAGTAAATGCAATTGACCAAGTTTCGAATGAAGGGAAACCAGTACAAGCTACAAAAACCAAGGTTATAGGGGGAGAATGGAAATCTAGTTTTCTTTATCGTATTGTAAATGGAACTTTAGTAGAAACGCCTTTTCATGACGGGCGTTATACGGATATGAGATGCCCAAACTCAAATAATTTTTCCATTTTTTCTACTGCAGATGATCGTTCGAAAGGAGCGGAGAAAATAGAAATTTACGGAGCAGGTTATTAGTTATTTTTAGCGATTAAGATATGTGCTAAATGATGGTTGCAATGCCAAGCATAGATACCAATGTTCTTTTTTAAGGAAATCAGTTCGTTGTTTTCTGGATGAAGGAATTGCTTTTCTAATTCAATCTCAGTTAGGTTTTCTAATAACTTTGTCCATCTCTCGTGGATACCCTCTAACATTTTTACAGAACTCTGGATAGGACCATTGTAATCTGACAACTCTGCCCACAAATCTTCAAAGTAAGGCTTAATGATTGGGGTGTTTTCTGTTAGCGTAAGCTTAAATCTAATTAAACTGTTCATGTGGCTATCCGCACAGTGGTGTACTACCTGTCTTATGGTCCAGCCATTAGGTCTGTACTGTTTTTCTAATTGTTCATCGGTTAGGCCTTCTGTAGCAGTTGCTATTCTGTTGGGGAAGTTCTTAAGTATTTCAATCCAAGTCTTAACATGCGCTGTAGTGATGGTTTCTGGTGCGTTAAATTTTCCTATCGGAAATTTTAGGTTTTCCATGTCACTCATTGTGCCTTATCGTTTTACGCTGTTGATGTTTGTAAATCCTACTAAATCATCATATCTGGCACCTGGCCTTCGATGATAGGCAAAAACTTGGTAGCTGTTCTCTGTCTCAAAGAAAGAGCCCTCAAAAACGGTGTCGTTGAATTTTCCATTTTCATCAACCCAAACGTATTTGAAATCGTAAATACCTTGCTTTAGTTTGATATTGCCGTAATACCTACGTCTGGAAGATTCGAAAGTAAGTTTGTTTTCTTCAGTGAGTGCATAGTTGTTGAACCTTCCGAAAACGTAGACGTTCCCTTTTGAATTAGGAGGTTGGGCAGCTAAAGTGAATAACATATAGGCATAGTCGCTATCGGTAGTGTTATCCCGGCCATCGGTATTTCTTATGTAGAAATTGCCATTTTCATCAAACTGATTGCTATACCTATTAGTTCCATTAGGTAAATCGATTGATAGAATTACATTCTGTGTGCTATCGCGGTAGATATCCGCTACGTGTTCGGCTTTGTATCTAAAACTGCGGGTATCAAATTTCCTAAACTCGTTTCCTCCATAAAAATGATTGGTATTGATGTCATTGTAAACTAAGGTTCCTGGCTTTACAAA
Source organism: Flavobacteriaceae bacterium PS02338 (assembly GCA_029959615.1). Taxonomy (GTDB): domain Bacteria; phylum Bacteroidota; class Bacteroidia; order Sphingobacteriales; family Sphingobacteriaceae; genus Pedobacter. The sequence goes on from JASCOD010000009.1 coordinate 21,532, forward strand.
GGACGGCTTGGTATTTACTATTGCTGTTTGCGGAACCATGTTCTGCATTACTACAGCTTTAACCTCTAAGTAAGGATTATTGATTGGAGTTTGATGAAATAAGCTGAAATTGATTTTTTGCTTCGAATTTCTGTCCACAACATCTGTGGCTGGTACTACTTCTGCACCTATGTTAATAGTGTTGTTCAGCACATGAAAACGTTGTGTAATGACTACTTTGTTCGGGTCGTTATCTTCGTAAATCTTCAGGATATAATTACCACCAATTTTAACCTTCATTTGGTCGTTAGGGAAGTTCATTTGGTAGTGGGTAAATTTTACCAGCGTATTGAATGAATAGCGATAATTGAAAAGGATGTCTTGTTGTACGCCTTCTAAATAGTCTAAAATGTTAATTCGAGATGATTTCCAATCCCAAGTACAATGTTCTACCACATAAGTGAAGTTCTTTTGGCCACCACGTAAATCGTCAAAGGCAAAGGTTAGTGTTTCAGAACTTTTTAAGTTGATTACAGGAATTGATTGCTCTTTACTGGTATTGTAGCACTCAACGGTTTTAATGTAATCTTTAAAGACTTTATTTTGATATTCGCTCTGAGCGTTAACTATAGAAATGGATAGAAAGAAAAATAGGCAAAGGAGTATTTTGTTCTTCATTTTATAAATATATCAAATTAACGAAAATACACGGTGATTAGTGTTTTGATTTTTGCCACAGATGCACAGATTACATCTTTAAAGCTATCTATATTGTGATAATTAATTGTCTATTTCAGATCTGTGTATCTGTGGCTAACTAGCGGTTGTGAAAGCGTCCATAATTTTCATGGTCTCTAAAGCAGCTTCTGCCGAACATGGATTTTCGCCCTCGCCTCTAAAATAAGCAACTACTTGCTCAATCATTGGCTGCTCTACATGTTGTAATGCTTCAAACTCGATAGTTTCTTCTTTTCCTTCTATATTGATTTTAATGTATTGTCCAAAAACAGAGAAGGTGATTTTGCCTTTCGAACCAATGATGTCGCAGCTATCTGCTTGCTCGTTTTTTGGAACGGAGAAACACCACAAGCCATTAAACACAACATTGTTTGCAAATTGGATATGTCCTGTTACTAAATCTGCCACTGGTGCTGTCGTATCTTGTTTGCTAGCTAAGCCATGAAAATCTATTGCTTCGCCAAAATAGTATAGCATTAAATCCAACTGGTGTGGCGCTAAATCATGAAATAGCCCGCCACCAGAAATAGCTGGATTGACCCTCCAGTTTTCTTCCGAACTGGCAATAATATCGCTAGCCGCAGGTTGGAGCATTTTCAAGTCTACAAAACGAACGTCACCAATGGTTTGTTCTTCTAATAAAGATTTGATTTTCAAAAATAGCGGTTGCGCTCTGCGATAATGGGCAACCACCAATTTTACATTATATTTTTCTGAAGCATGGGCCATTCGTTGTGCTGCTGCGCTGTTTAAGGCCATCGGTTTTTCTACATACACAGGTTTTCCAGCAGCTAAAGCCGCAATGGTATATTCTTCGTGCTGTAGGGGCGGAGTAGCGATGTAAATAGCATTTACTTCGGGGTCGTTAATTAAGTCGGAAGCATTGCTGTACCATTTCGGTACGCCATGTCTTTTGGCATAGTCTTCTGCTTTGGCAGCATCTCTACGCATTACCGCTACCAATTTCGAGTTGGCTATTTTGTTAAATGCAGGCCCACTTTTAACTTCGGTAACATCACCACAGCCGATAATTCCCCATTTTATTTCGTTCATGATAGGTTTATTTTAGGTCATTCGTCATTGCGAGGTACGAAGCAATCTCTTGCAGTTGAGACTTTTCTTTCGCTTTAAGATTGCTTCGTAAAGCTCGGAATGAGGACGAGCGAAATGCAAGTTTTATCCCTCTAACTCCATAATTTCTGCTGCCAGCTCTTCCCAGGTATTTTGGGCAGCATCTAACAAAGCTTTCTCCGATACGTATTTTTTGTTAGCCTCGTCTAATTTTTGCTGATTACTAAAAATTTCTTCTTTTGCTAACTCGGCTTCGTAAGTTTTAACACTTTGCTCAAAAACAGCAATCTCTTCTTCAACTTTTTTAAGTCTATCATTCAACTTCTTAAGTTGTTGCTGCACATTTGCAGGTGCAGCCTCTTTAACCACAGGTTTTTTCTCTTCTGGTTTTACTGGAATTGCCTTTGGTACAGGTTTAATTCTTTTCGAATCCCATTCTTCAAACTCAGCGTACGTTCCAGGATATTGCTTAATTTTATCTTCCTCGATAAACCAGATTTTATTGGCCACATGATCCAAGAAGTACCTATCGTGAGAAACTGAAATGAAAGTTCCTTCATATTGTTGTAAAGCCTGTATCAATATATTCACCGACTGGATATCCAAGTGGTTGGTAGGCTCATCCAGAATTAAGAAATTACTGTCTGTAGTTAACGATTTCGCTAATGCTACCCTCGATTTTTCTCCTCCAGATAGTACCTTGATTTTCTTGAAAACATCATCGCCGGTAAACAGGAAACAACCCAGGATGCCACGTAATTCGGTGTCTGTATGTTTAGGTGCAAAAGCTTGTAGTTCTTCTAAAATAGCATTGTCCAAATGCAACGATTCTAACTGGTGCTGCGCAAAGAAAGTAGTAGTTACATTATGACCAGTTTCGCAAGTTCCTTCGTATTTTTCTGTGCCAGCAATAATACGTAGTAAGGTAGATTTACCTTTACCATTGGCGCCAATCAGTGCAATTTTATCACCTTTTTCAATTACAGCCTCCGCATTTTCTAAAATACGAATGTTCGGATAGCTCTTCGAAACATGCTCTAAGCGTATTACATGTCGACCCGAAGGTTTCGAAAATTTAAAACTGAAGTTAACTGTAGGGTTGTCATCATCCACATCGTCCACACGTTCCATTCTGTCTAAAGCTTTCATACGAGATTGAGCCATTTTTGCTTTACTCGCTTTTGCTTTAAAACGTTCAATCAAGCGTTCTTCCTGCTTGATTTTTGCCTGTTGATTTTTAAATTCTCCTCGTTGTATCTCAGATCTTAATTCTTTTTCTTCCAAATAGAAAGTATAATTACCTGCATAAGTGGTTAATTTTCCTTTACGGCTTTCTACTGTTTTGTTAATGATTTTATCTAGAAAATACCTATCGTGAGATACAATTACAATGGCCCCTTCAAAACCAGCTAAATAAGTCTCTAACCATTTAATAGAAGGTAAATCCATGTGGTTGGTAGGCTCATCCAGTAATAGAATGTCAGGGTCTTGCAAAAGAATTTTCGCTAGCATTACTCTCATTCTCCATCCACCGGAGAAGGTGTTTAATGGCCTTTTTTGGTCTTCGGTACTAAAGCCCAAACCTGCCAAAATCTCATTTGCACGATATTCGATATTATAGCCATCCAAAGCGTCAAATTCTTCCTGCTTTTGGGCTAATTTATTTAAAACATCTTCACTGTAATCCGTTTCAATAACCTTTAGTAATTCTTCAATTTCATCATGCAGCTTATTTTGGCGGTCAAATGCCTCCATGGCCACCTGCAAAATTGGATTATGACTATCGTACGAAAGCAAATCTTGGTTCAAATAACCAATGCGTAAATCTTTGGCCATCGAAATACTGCCCGATGACGGAGCATATTCACCAACAATTATTTTTAGTAAGGTCGATTTTCCGGTTCCATTCGCACCAATCAATCCAACTCTATCTCCGGGCTTAATATGCCAATCGGCTTCGTCGTATAAGGCTCTAGAGCCAATCAAAAAACTAAGGTTATTTATAGAAATCATTGTGGCGCAAAGATAGCAATAGATTTACGATATACGATTTTAGATTTACGATTGGGCGAATTGCCTAATATTTAGAAAAGCAATGACAGTAGTTCTGTTAAATGTTAGTCCCGCTTTTCGTTACAACCTTTTAGTATGCTGTTGCCGTCATTTCGAATGTAGAGAGAAATCTATCGCTTAGTTGGCATATAGCTAGATTTCTCCTCGTTCCTCGTCGAAATGACGCTCCAAAAAGTATTTCCACTACAATCGGGTTTAGAGAACTTAAAACTGTGCAGTAACTTTGTCAATCTTAATCTGTAAAATGTCTATAAGATTGACAAAGTTTAAGGACACTGTCGCGTTTCTAGCGTAAATTTTAGGTTCTTCGGGTTAAAATAAATTGCAAATATTTTAGATGTTTTCGCAAAGAGCGCAAAGAAAATTTTTGGGTTGTTTAAATCCTTAATGGTTAAAAGTGAGACTACTTGCTATCCGCATCTTCTGTTTCTTCGAGTTTACCATCTTTGTTGCGTTTCAGTTTCACCACGGGTTTCTCTTGGGTTCCCGTAACGCTCAATGGAATGCCGATAATTCCAAAAGGAGGTAAGCCCAATCGACCTTTTAAATTCAAACGACCGTCTAAACTTACTTGGCCTTCGAAACGAGGTCTAAAACCTGCAATTTTCAATTTGGTACGCTCAATGGTCATGATGTTGTTTTTGATGGTAGTTTTTACAACTACATCTTTCAAATTCGGATTGGTTAAGCTGTCTCGTTTGGTTTCTTTACTTACGGCATTCATCATTTTGAAACCAGCCAACTTCACATCCTTTAAAGTTAAAGTGCCACTACCTTTTATAGAAGGTAAAATTGGATACATTTCGTTATTCAGCCTGCCAGTCAATTGATAGTCTAAGCTAACTATACCTTTAACTTTAGAGGCAGAACTAGCCATTTCTCTAAATAATTTGATTTCTTTGTAAGCTTTGGCGATATCAAAATCTTTTGCATTTAACTTAAAGTCAAAGGTGGCAGATTTTGGATTTGTACTTTGATAATTCGCATCCATCACCACTTTTGCACCAATTAAATCAAAGCCAGTTTCACAAAGAGTAAGCTTGCCGTTATTGATGATCATTTTTCCTTTAGCATTTTTAAGGCTAAGTCCATTGTATGCTACATCGTTGGCATTGGCGGCAAAAGTCACGTTTAAGTTGGCAGGAATAATGATGACGCCTTTAGCTGATGCGCTATTGGGTGCCGTCGTTGTGTCGCCAGCATAAGCCATAAATTCATCAGCTATTATTTTATTACTGTGCAGTACAAAATTTCCGCTCAGTTTTTCTCTTTCATCAAAAACGAAATTTACATAATTGTTCAAATTTCCGTTCAATTTGAAATCAGAGCCACCATATGAGGCTTTAAATTCATCAAATCTTAAAGCTGAAGAAGTGAATGAGAATTTACCGTTTTTAATGATAAAGGCATTCGGGAACATATCGGTTAAGATATTCAGATCCTTGATACTCATAAAGCCTTTGTTTTGTAAACGACCAAATCTGCCTGCCATTGCATCGCTCTGTAAACCTTTAAAATTTACGTTGGTATAAATTAGGCCATGAACTTGATAACCAGGTACGGCGAACAATTTATATAACTTACCAATATCTAATGTGCCTTTCGAAGCAATGTCATATGACACATTTTCTAAGTTGCTCACGTTGGCTTTGAGTAGGAAGGGTTGGCCAGACATTTCAAAAGAAATAGGTTTGATGTTCAGTAATGTTCCTTTCAAGCTGCCGTTTTTGTTGGTAATCGCAGCATCAACGTCGATTTTCTCTAAAGCTTCACTAAAATGAGCTGTTTTGATATATCCTCTGTCTAACTTAATCAAGGCATTGGTAACTGGAAAAAGCTTTTTAACTTTGTCATAAGAACCTTTACTGTTTACATCCACAGATAGTTTGCCATTTAAAACTAAACCTTTTATAGGGTAGAAGTTTTTGATTTCTGCAAAATTAATGGCAGTTTTTAAGCCTAAATCTACGGTGATGTTATTGATGGTTTGTAATTTTAAATAACCTTTAATGTAGTTAGACATCGCATTGATGTCGATGCTACTGATCTCAAGTTTAGTGTTTTTATAATCGCTATTCACATTGTTGCCCACAAAATCGAAGTTGATCTTGTCTATAGGAGAGGGGAGTGAAGCGTATTTGAAATAACCGTTGGTCAGTTTAATTTTGGCATCAAAGGTAGGCACGGTAGCGATGACAGTATCTATTTGTCTAATACCACTTTTAACTACTTTTTTAGCATATTTTCCGTCGGCATTTACACTCATCACTAATCTTCCCTTAATATCCAAACTATCCAAGTTTACTACTTTTGCCCATTTTTCTAAATCGATGTTTGAACGGGTTTTGGTATAGATTTGAGGCTCTTTTAAACCTTTGATTTTAGTGATGGATGATAAAAAGTCGTTGCCGATATTGAAATACAAGCTATCCATATTTAAGTATAGACTATCAGGGTTTAAGCTAGGAATCTTAGTTTGTAAGTTTAAGAAAAGGTTTTTGATAGATTCCGGTGCATTAGGATTCTTGATTTCACCATCACGAACCTTCATGTTGAAAGTTAAACTCGGCATGGTGTTGTTTTCTGCAATGTACTTTCCAATTAATGAAGCATCTATTTCAGCGTAGCCTTTCACTTTGGTTTTTTCTAATTTATCAGCAATTTCAGCAGGTAGCGCAGTAAAAATATTCTGTAAATCGGTTTCTTTTGCCTGCGTTTTGAAATCCATATCGTATCCATCTTTTAAAAAAGAAAATCGACCTACGAAGCGGATAGGCAAAGAATTGATCTTGATGTCATTTTCATCAAATAACAAATCCAAAGAGCTGGTGTTGATTTTTGTAATTAGTTTCGCATTTAGTTCTTTATGAAGTAGGTAAGGAGTACCGGCGTAATAGATATCCGCATCTTTGATAGAGAGCTTACTTTTTAAGTCGAAAATCGCCTTGCTCAAATCTCCAGTTCCATTATAATTAACACCTTTTGCATCAATTACCATCGGTATCGATTTGTCATTATAAACTAAATCGCTGTTTTTGATATAAATGCCTTCTATTTTAATAGCTGTACTGCCTGTATCAGTACTTTTTTTTCCGTCGCCCTTGCTTTCGTAAACGTTGTAATTGGCATGACCTTGCTTATCAGAAAGTATGTTGATTTTTGCATGATCTAAATAGAATTCATCTACCTTAATTTGGTCGCCAAACAAAGAAAATAAATTGATGCCCAATGCCATTTGTTTGGCATAAATTAAAGTGTCGTTTTTAAAAGGCTCAGAACCTTTCAATAAAAACTCGTCTAGGTTTAATGTTAAAGACGGGAAATGCGTGAAAAATGAAAGTCCAGTTCCTTTAAAACTAACTTCTCCTTTTATGTTCTGATTAATCGTTTTGGTGATCTGCTGATTAATCGTTTTAGGAATAAGAAAAGGGATGATAAATAAAAGCGCTATCAATGAGGCAATGCTGATGCCAAGTATTTTAAAAAACTTCTTCAAGATGGTAATTGTTAATGGCGTTTATAGCACAAAGATAGCGGTAATGCTGTTACTTCCTTATGTTGTAACATATTTTAACAAAAAAAAAGAATAAAACTTGCAATTGTAAAATCAATTGTATTACCTTTGTACTGTAATAAAAATAATTACAGAATGAATAACAGTAGGTTTGCAATTTCTTTACATATTTTAGTTTTGCTAGAAAAGGCGAAAGGGGAATTGTTATCATCTGATTATATGGCTGGTAGTATCAATATTAATCCTGTTTTGGTTAGAAAAGAATTGATAAGCTTAAGAGAAATTGGTTTTGTGCAAAGCAAAGAAGGGAAGAATGGTGGCGCAACACTTGCTAAGCCTGCCAATCTTATCAAGCTGGGTGAGCTTTATCAAAGTATAAAAGGAGCTTACTTATTGGGAAGTCATAAAAATGACCCTAATCCACTTTGTGAAGTAGGAAAGGATATTAATAAACACTTAAACGATTTGTATAGTGAGACAGAAAGACGCTTGGTAAGTGAGTTGAACAAACAAACACTTGCGGATTTTAGCGCAAGATTTAAATAGTTTTTTTTGAAATAAACTGTAATAAAAATAGTTACAATAATTGGAGTAGTCAGGTATCAGGAATTAGGTGTCAGTTTTAGTTTGAAAATACAGAAGTGAGAATGGAAGCTGCAATGCTTACCCCTGGCCACTAGTTCCTAACCCCTTTAAAAAAAAATAATTCATTCATTTAAAATTAGAACATATGAAAATAGCAATTGCAGGAGCAACAGGCCAATTAGGTCGTGTTACGGTACAAAAATTAAAAGAAAAAACAGCGGCAGAAAACTTGGTAGCCTTAGTACGTACGCCGGAAAAAGCTGCAGATTTAGAAATAGAGGTAAGATTTTTTGACTACACTAAGCCGGAAACTTTAGTTGAATCTTTAAAAGGAATAGATAAATTGTTTTTGATTTCTGGAAATGAAATTGGTCAGCGTGAGGTACAGCATAAAAACGTGATTAATGCGGCTAAAGAAGCAGGTATAAAAAGTGTGGTTTATACAAGCTTACTACATGCGGCGACTTCTGAAATGGCGTTAGCGCCAGAGCATGCGGCTACCGAGAAAGCGTTAATCGATTCTGGCATTAGCTATACCATTTTACGTAATGGTTGGTACACTGAAAATTATGCTGGTTCTATTGCTGGTGCAATTCAGGCGGGTGGTTTTATTGGTAGTGCTGGAGATGGTAAAATCTCATCGGCAACACGAGAAGATTTTGCTGAGGCAGCTGCAGTGGTTTTAACTACTGAGGGGCACGAAAATAAAATTTACGAATTGGGCGGTGATGAAGCTTATACTTTAAGTGATTTGGCGGCGGAAATTTCTAAGCAAACAGGAAAGGATATTCCTTACAACAATTTGCCTGAAACAGATTTTGCTGGTATTTTGGTTTCTGTTGGTTTGCCAGAGGGCTTTGCAAAGATATTGGCAGATAGTGATGCGAAGGCTTCTAAAGGTGCACTGTATACCGAAGATAAAACTTTGTCGAAACTAATTGGTCGTAAAACTACACCATTGGCTGATGTAGTTAAAAACTTTGTGTCGTAATATTTATATAAGTATAACCAACTTAGTAAAGTCCCAAAAATTTGAGCGTTTTTGGGATTTTTTTGCATTATTTTTCTACGAGGTAAACGTTGTTGAAGTAGTTATGTATGTTAGCTCCAGTCAACAGAACAAAGCCAAGGACTGTATTGTCCACTATCGCTACCGTTGCTTTTCTAAAAATAAATTAAGAAAATATAAATTTCCTTTTTTATTATCTTCGCATCATGTATCGTTTGGTAAAGCCTATATTCTTCAAATTCGACCCTGAAAATGTTCATCATTTTGTGGTAAAACGACTTAAATGGTTCAATGATGTTTTTCCCTTTGGAAAATCGGTATTGAGAGGTAGTTATGATGTCAGCTTTAAAGGTTTAGAGCGTGAAGTTTTTGGCCTGAAGTTTAAAAATCCAGTTGGTTTAGCTGCAGGTTTCGATAAAAACGGGGAATATGTAGAAGCTTTAAGTAATTTGGGTTTCGGATTTATTGAAGTAGGTACGGTTACGCCGCTACCACAGCCTGGAAACGATAAACCGAGAATGTTTCGCTTACCGGAAGATGCAGCTTTAATTAACCGTATGGGCTTCAATAATAAAGGTGTAGATACCATGGCAGAGCGTTTACGTTTATTGAAAGACAGGCACCCAGAAATTATTGTAGGCGGAAATATCGGTAAGAACAAAAATACACCAAATGAAGATGCAGTTTACGATTACATCAAGTGTTTTGATAGGCTGTTTGACGTGGTGGATTACTTTGTGGTTAACGTAAGTTCGCCTAATACGCCAGGCTTAAGGGCTTTGCAAGAGAAGGAACCTCTAAAGGAACTTTTAAATACCTTGCAAAAACGTAATTGTAAAAACAATATCTCTAGACCAATTCTTTTGAAAATTGCTCCAGATTTAACTGATGAGCAGTTGGATGATATCATAGAAATTGTAAAGGAAACGGGAATTGCTGGTGTAATTGCAACTAATACAACCATTGGAAGGGATGATTTAGGTTCGCCAGAGAAGTTAAAAGGTGAGATGGGTGGTTTGAGTGGTAAGCCCTTAACTCAGCGCTCTACAGAGGTTATTCGTTATCTTTCGGATAAATCTGGTAAAGCATTCCCAATTATAGGTGTAGGTGGTATACATTCTGCCGAAGATGCAAAAGAGAAATTAGCTGCCGGAGCTTCCTTGGTACAGCTTTATACTGGTTTTATTTATGAAGGCCCCGGCTTAATTAAACGCATTTGTCAAGCTTTGGTTTAGCTCTCATTATCTTCTAGATAATTTTTTAGGCTGGTGTGCAAGATATAATTCCAGCCTTCTACAAAGTTTTCTTTAGCAAAATCTGGTCCGCCTTCTTCTAGAGTATGGATGTCGGAATGTATTAGCCTTACAATAGTTTGTTCTCCTTTGTCCATCAATTGCCAGCAAACTAAAGAATTTCCTGGGTAGTTATCGTAACGCCAAGTGTGGGCAAGTTTTTCATTTTCTGTGGCCTCGGTAATTTCGCATAGGTGCAGGTATTGTGGGCCACCATCTGGTCCTCCCATAAAGTCAAACTTAAAACCAATCTTAGGCTCAAATTTTTCGATATCAAAATACCATTGTTTCATTTCACTGTTATTAGTTAATGCGCTCCATACTTTGCTTACGGGAGCGTTAAACGTTCTTTCGACTAGGATGCTTTCTTTTTTCATTTGCTTTAAAATTAGTTTCGGCGACGGTTATTTTCTATAACTTAACAATTCTTCTTTTGTTTTGATTGTATTATTTGTAAGGGGTTGATTATCAGTAGAGAGAAAAATACTTTATTTCTTATTTGTAATTGTTCTAAATAATTAGCTATTTGCATTATCAGTTTCTAAAAAGATATGTGCAAGAAAACCATGATTGCTAATTCGGGGGATATACAGATTACGCAATGTAATAACTGTAAAATGATTAATGTGTGGAAACCAGGCTTGTTGCTTAGTTTTTCTTTTAATCAGTTCTATGAGTTTACAAAAGTGGCCAAGCAGCTCAACTTCGATAAGTTTTTTGAATATAGTCCTGATGGAAATAGGGTAGTGATTTTGTCTACGCCTTTTCCGGATATCTGCTTAAAGTTTACAAGAGCAGAGCTGCACGATTTTGTACATGCTATTGACGAGGCAATGTATATGCACAAAGTTTATGAACTAGTGCATGATTAATTTTAAGTTTATTTGGTTGTAGACGAAAAAAGCCCCGAAATTAATTCGGGGCTTTCTTATTTCTTTGTACTAAAAATTATTTAGCTAAAGCTGCTAATACAGCATTGTTTTTTGCTAATTGATCTTTTGTAGATTGTTGAGAACGGCTACCTAATTCTAAGTTAGTCGCCAATTTCAAATTCTTTACTTCTAAACGAGAAACAGTTTTATTGTATCTGTCTTTTCTTTTTAATCTGGTAACTGCCATGATAATAAGCTTTTTTCTTTTTAAAATATTTTTATTTGAGGTCGAGAGCGGATTCGAACCGCTGTACAAGGTTTTGCAGACCTCTGCCTAGCCACTCGGCCACTCGACCCTTATTTTCAAGGTTGCAAAAATAACAATTAAAAGTAAGCTTCCAAACTATATCGCTTAAAATGTTTAATTATTTTTGTTTTGCTCAATGTGGTTAACCGTTAAATCGATTAATTGGTTACCATTTTGGAACATGCTAATTTTTAATAAGCTATTTATTAAGGTTCATTATTTGTTTGGTTTGATTGTTAGATTAGTTGGTTTATAGTTGATTACTAGTTGTTTATGTTTAATCTCTAAGCCCTTTTAATTTCGCTACAGAAGATAGCTGCAGACACGGCAACATTTAAAGATTCTGCTTCGCCAAATCGTGGTATGGTAACCGGAAAGTTGATCTTCTCAATCAATTCCTTGCTAATCCCATGTCCTTCATTTCCTAACAAAATTAATCCTTCATTAGCCCATTGTGTTTTGTAAATGTTTGATCCATTTAGCAGCGCTCCATAAATTGGAAGTTTTGTTTTACTTAGAAAACCATTTAATAAGGTGTAGCGAATGTTTACCCTACACAGAGAGCCCATGGTAGACTGTACCGTTTTTGGGTTGTAGGCTTCTACTGTATTTTCAGAGCAAATGATATTCTTAATTCCAAACCAATCTGCGGTTCTGATAATGGTGCCAAAATTTCCAGGATCTTGAACATCGTCTAATACTAAAGAGAATTGATTGTTTAGCGAGTTCAAATCAATTTCTTTCTGAACAGGAATGTGTACTAAAGCTAGTATACTTTGAGGGGTTTGTAGTGTGCTAATCTTTTGTAGCTCGGTTTCTGTTACTTCAAATAAATTTATATTTGCAGTAACTTTAGGTAAAGTTGCTGATATTTTTGAGGTATAGTAAATACTATGTAGTTGATAATCAGAGTTTAAAAATTCTACAATAGATTTTATACCTTCAATAATGAAAATTCCATTTTCTTTACGGTACTTTTTTTGATGAAGCGATTTAATAAAACTGATCTGAGATTTTGAAAGCATACAGAAACTACGATAAAAAGGACATTCAACTTCTTGCAATATTACTATTTATTCTTGTTTTTATAGCAAGTTGCGCTTCAACAAAATATATAGAAGACCACCAGGCGATAGTAAAAAAAGTAAAGATAGACAGTATTGATAAGGAATATCAAGAGGCTGCTTACTTATACGTACAGAAAGATATTAAGCCAATAGAAGGCTTTGGTATCAATGTGGGTATCTACAATATCTTTAATACCAAGAATGGTAAATATCGAAAAACGAATATCAGGCCTCTGGGTAGTCCTCCGCCAATTCTGGACAGTACCTTGGTTGAAATATCGCGTAGTCAGATTGAGAAATTTTTAAAAAGTAAAGGTTTTTTCAACGCAGAAGTAAAATCTGAAATCAAAGTTAAGAAGAAGAAGGCAAAGTTGATTTTTACAGCAAAAACTGGCGAACCTTTTATGGTAAATAAGCTTACCAATGAAATACCAGACGAAACTGTAAAGTCTTTGTATTTAAACTCTAAAAATACATTTTCACGTTTGCGTGAAGGCATGCAATATGATGAAGACTCTTTATCCAATGAACGGGAAGAGATCTATCATTTACTTCGCCAAAACGGATATTATGATTTTGTAAGACCCTACGTAAAGTTTAGTCCAGATTCTAATCAGAATAATAATAAGGTAAAAGTAAAACTGATTATCGATAATCCTATTGATAGTACAGACAAACACAAGGTTTACAGGATAGGGGAAACAAATATTGTTATAGCACCAAGTACAGAAGGTTTTACAGATTCTATTAAGTTTAACAAGCGAAGCTTTAATGGGATACGTTTTACAGATTTATCAGGGAAGTTTAGACGAAATCCGATTACAAGGTATGATTTTATCAAGCGAGGAGAAAGGTATAATATAGATGATGAAAAGCTTACCTACGATAGACTTTACGAACTGAATATTTTTAAGAATGTTAAAATAGATTACTTAAAAAACAAAGATACCGCGGACGTCATAGATCCTGTGATATTACTTATTCCTCAAAAAAGGATGAGTAATAGGATAGAAGGAGAGATTCCATTTAACAATGCTACGGTTGGTTTCACACTGAGTAACACCTATACCAATAACAATTTCTTAAGGGGTGGCGAGAAGTTCCAGTTTCAGGTAAAAGGTGGGTTGCAGTCTAGGTTTATAGATGGTAAGTCAATTTTTTCAGATATCTATCAAAGAGACTTTTCTGTTAGTGCTAGTTTAACTGTACCTCGTTTAATGGTGCCATTTAGAATCCCTATGATGGGTAAGAATGGAATTCCATACACTACGTTTGCAAGTAGTTATTTGTATGCTTTACAGAAAGACATCACCATTCGTAGGATATTTATCAATTCAATTACTTACGACTGGGTAGAAACAAAATCGAAGTTACACTCTTTTACGCCGCTGAACTTTGAATATCGTTTTGGTAGTGTACTTATTGATACCAATGATAAAAGTGATTGGGATAAGTATTTAGCGAACAAGCAACTTTTCGAGCAGAATTCTTATAATATTACACTTTTGGGGCGTAAGGATTTTACCTTGGGCATGAAGTACGCTTATTCTTTGAATGCAGATAAATTACTGCAGAATAGAAGTTTCATTTACTTTAGAGGTAACATTGATATTGCTGGTAATATGTTACAGGGGCTATCTAGGCTAATGGGCAATAAACATGATCCTTCAAATGGAGATTATGGAAAAGTGTTAGGTCTGCCGTTTAATCAATACGTACGTCCAGAAATAGATGTTAGATGGTACAAAAGTTTAGGTGCCGAATCTCAGTTAGTAACAAGATTAAATATGGGGGTAGGTTATGCATATGGTAACTCTACTGCCATGCCTTTCGAAAAGTTGTTTTATGCAGGTGGCTCTAGCGGTGTTAGAGCTTGGCAGGCCAGAACATTGGGCCCAGGTAATTACAATCGAGAAGTGATTACTAGTGCTGAAGCTAGATCTTCTTCATTTGGTATCGATCAGTTGGGTCAAATGCGTATTGAAGCTAATTTAGAATACCGCTTTCTGTTGATCCGCAAGTTTTTTGGAGGCAAATTAAATGGAGCCACATTTTTAGATGCAGGAAATATTTGGAATATTGCTCCTGGAAATCCGCAACCTCAAACCTATTTTAAGTTTGATAAACTAACAGATCAAATTGCTCTCGGTACTGGTTTAGGTTTTAGATACGATGTCCAGTTTTTTGTGTTTAGGTTTGATATTGGCTTGAAGCTGAAAGACCCTCAGTTTGTTGGAGAAGACCAATGGGTAATTGGCAAATTTATCAATGGTGGAAAAACCTTTAAAGCAAATTATTTAGCTACTCATAGTCCCGATAGGTATCGTTTCTTACAATACAACTTCGGAATTGGAATGCCTTTTTAAAGGGAACAGGAATTAGTGGTTAGGTATCAGTTAAGAATAATTGATTTTAAAAATTACAAATGGATCAATTGTCAAGGAATTAATAAATATCTGGCGATACTAATTCCTTAATCCTAGTCCCTAATCCTTAAATATACTTAAACCAAATTCTTCAAGTAATCAAATATCGTTTCAAAATAGGTTGAAATATTTAGACCATTACTATAGCTAAAGAAGAAGAAAATCAAAAAAAGTACCACAGCCATGTAAATGAATTTCTTAAAAGCAAAGGCTAAAATCAAGATAATAAGTGGTATAATGATGAAGAAAATCCTGCTAATGGTAATGGGACTGAGGTCACCATCTTTTTTGTAGACATAAAGTAGTTTGCTATGCGTTCCGGCATCATTTTCATGTTTAATATAAACGAAAGTAGATTTATCTATAGGTAGTGGTAAAATTGAAACGCCTTCGTTAAAATTAAGTTGCTGGGTAAATCCACTCACACTAAATGTATAGGTTCCGTTAATGCTTTCTATTGGTTTCTCTAAGCTGTCTGCGGCTATAATTGCAATTTTGCTGTTTTTAAGAAGGCTTTCCTTTACAATGAAGTTGTTGATGCCTGTACCTTGAGCAAAGCTGATGGCTGTAGATAGAAATAGGTAAACAAAAAACGCTAATCTCATAAATTATTCTAAAGATCTTTTATTGTAAATTAAATATCCAATATGAAAGAGTACACCGTGTCTACGTTTAGTTTCATCATATAGGTTGTAGCTTAAGCTAATCGGTCCTAAAGGTGATTGGTAGACTAAGCCCGCGGTTCCAGCGTAACGCCATTTGCTTAGCGTGTTTTCGAAGCCTACTTGTTGCATGCCAATTCTCTTAAATTCCTGATAAGGCAAAAATACATATCCTTCTATACGTAAGTCAAATTTTCTTTGTAGGGTAAAGATATTTTTAATTCCGCCAGCAGCGTAATTGAAGGCTCTGAAATTTGCTAAAAAAGTAGAACGACTGTCTTGTAATGGATAAAAAGCAGGTGAGGCCAGTAGCGTAGCATAAAAATTATTAAATAATGGTTGGTTAGACGCAACTGCTTCTGCTAAGTAACCTAGGCTATAGTTTTTTGTATGTAAGAAGTAATATTCGTAGCTAAATTTGGCATGTATCCACTGTCTGAAATTCCTGCTTATAGGCGATGTCATGCTGGGGCCTAAATTGTTAGCTTGGATGTTTCCAGGAAGATAGTTTTCTTTTCCGGTAGTATAGCTGAAATTTAATAATATGTTTTGCCCAGCGGTTGGGTATTGCTTGCGGTTGAGCGAGTTTTTTTCAAATGTTAATCCAGCCCTAAAGCCATTAAAAACAGTTCGGTCTAATAAATCTCCTACTACGAATGTACCTGTTGGGCTGTAATTGTCACTGTTGTTGATAAAGGCAGAATTTAATATAATTCTAGCATTTCTGTTTAGTGGAAATCCAAATTTCAAGTCAATTTTTCGATCGGCTTGATCTATGTAGACAGGTGAAGGATTCTCAACAAAAATCTTACTCGTATTATAGTAGTTCCAATGATTGTAAGTAAGTTCTGCGCCTAAAAACAAAGGCAACTTTGTTGGGTAGTCTATCCTTCCACTGAGTTGCAGCGACTCGTAAAAGCGGCCAGAATAGAAATTAGAGGCGAAGGTGTAAGCTTTTCTATTGAGGTAATTATATTGTACACCTAAAAATACGTTGCTAATAGGACGAGTAGAAATATTACCGCCAAAATCTATCTTCAAACTTTTTTTAGGTTGTGCTACTATCTCAAAATTATAACTGTCTGTTTCTGTATCATAAATGATTTTTGGATAAACAGCCTCAAAAACTTCATCAGCAACTAATTTGTAGTATCCTCTTTTGATATCACTTAGGTTAAATGTTTCGTCATCGCTCTTAAACAGCCTTTCTATATACCGTTTCTGTTGTGAATTAACTCCTTTTACTAGCACATTACTGAAAACCAACTCCGATTTACTCATGTTAAAATCGTTACGTTTTTTAATTAGTTCTTCAGTGTCAACTCTTTTGCTAACAGTTGCTTTTATTTTATCCATCTCGGCCATGGTAGCCTCATAACCTTTTTTAATTAGTTCTGCTACAGGCAAAAAGTTGGTAGAACTGTACTCGGAGAGGTTAGGTTGAATGTATACTCCATTTTTGCCTACTAAGGTAGAGTCTGATTTAGATAGGAACATGTAAATCAAGAATCTGTTGAGTAGCCTATCATCGTTTTTTGGGTACTCGTTAAAAGTTTTTGAAGATACATTAGCACCGATAATGAAATCGGGCTTAAATTCTTTCTGCATTATATCTGCTGGAAAATTGTTGTAAATGCCTCCATCGAAAACAAATTTATCATCTAGTTTAATGGGGCGATAAATGAAAGGAACTGTCATGCTAGCTCTTACTGCTTCGGTTAGACTTCCTTTATTTACTACTATGCTTTTTTGCGACAAAATATCAGAGGCCATACAGCGAAAAGGAACGAATAGATTGTCGAAATTATCTTTGGCTACAGCTGACGCCTGCGAAAAAAGCTCCAGAAGAGCAAAATTCAAAGGGATATCATTTACTAAATTGGGCCTAAAACTTAAGCGCAAACTGGTGTCAATTGCCATTTTTGCGGTTAATATCGATGGATTTGGGGTAGATTTTTGGAAATAAAAGCTGTAATCACTCTTGTAACGTCCACTTACCCAATCTTGGAAATCATTACTAAGGGCAATTTTTTCAATTTGCTTAGGGGAATAGCCAGCTGCATACATGGCACCTACAATAGCTCCCATGGAGGTTCCCGTAATATAATCAATAGGAATATTGTTTTCCTCAAGAGCTTTTAAAGTACCTATGTGAGCTAAGCCCTTTGCACCACCACCGCTAAAAACTACTCCAACTTTTTGAGCGCTAAGTTGAAATGTAATCGAAAAAAGAAATATGACTAATATACTTTTACGGAACATGTTCTATAAAAGTACCTATTTTCTTTGATTTTAAAATTTTTCTTGAGACTTAGTTAAGAATGAAAATAGAATAAGTTAGATATGTGGCAAAACTAACCCATAAAAAATAAGGGAGAAATAACCAGCCTGCTAGCTTATCAAAGCGATAAAATATAAATGCGTTGATAATGATTAATAACAGTAAAAGTACAATTTCAATTAATGCAAACCCTACTTGATGGAGTTCGAAAAAAATGAACGACCACATAAGGTTGAAAATCAATTGTACGATGTAGATAACTATAGCCCAATGAAACCATTCTGCCGTTTTGCGGTTTTTCCAAACCCTGAAGGACGCAATTCCCATTAAAACATAAAGTGTAGTCCATACGGGTGCAAATATCCAATTAGGTGGATTAAATGAAGGTTTATTAATTGTGGTATACCAAGTTTTTACCGACTCCATAGTAAACATACTGCCTAAAAAGCCAATTAGCAATGGTATAGCGATGCAGATTAATAAAGCGAGTGGGTTGGAGATTGAACTTTTCTTTGCCATAATTATCGATTACTCCAATTTAACAATCATTTTAAAAAAGTGTTTAACTGTAAGCTAAAAATTACTTTAAAGCTGAATAGTTACTTATTTTTATCTTTTTTCTTGCCAAAATTCCAAGGGCAATTCTTGCATTTGTTCTTGCAGCAATAACCTCTTTTTAAATGATAGGAAGCTGTAAAAACCATCAAGCCATCTTCATTAAAATAGAAATCTTCGCCTTCTTTCATGTAATTTAAATGATTGAATTTTGAATGATAGAATGAGTAAATGATAAAACGAGTTGAGTTAATTTAGAATTTTAACGTTGAGTTGGTCTTTAAAATGAGTCTGCAATTGTTTCCCGTCTCCATGTAAGGTCCAAATCTCTTTTGGTTTTACTTCTTCAATGGCTGTGATAATGCCTTCCCAATCTACGTGATCAGAAATATACAAGTGCAGGCCGTTGCCTTGCTGTAGGTATTTCCACCCAGTAGCAAATACTCGTACTACATTTATTGCCCTTATGTAACTGTTGAAAACCATTGGAGGAACTAAATATATATTGCCTTCTAATTGCTGTTTCATGATCTTTCTATCATAAACCTGATAGTTACCGAGAGCAACACCTTGCTGTTCGTAAATATTGGCAAATGGCATAATATTGTGATGAACCAATATTTTTTTATCTGGGCAGTACTTATTAATCAGTGAAATTAGGCTTTGACTTTTCCCTAAAGCATAAGCACCCAGCATGATATTACTGCTAACTGTATTTAGTTTTTTAATTTCTTCTTCTGCATCCGGATGTTTCACTTCTGGATCAGCAAATGTAGTTTCTGTGATCAATACATCGGCTTGTATAAACTCGATTGGCTCGCAGGTGCTGTCTGGCTTTACTTTGTAATCTCCAGTGTATAAATAGCGCACATTTTGATATTCCATCAATATCATAGCCGAACCTAAGATATGGCCGGCAGGATAAAAGCTAATTTTGATACCATTAATATCAAATTTCTCCTGATAAGCCTTGATTTCAAAATGAACTGCTGCAAATTTTTTATAGCGATGCTGCATGAAAAGCTGAGTGGCCTTTGTGCAATACACATTCTCGTTTCCACTTACTGCGTGATCTCCATGAGCATGAGAAATTACCGCATTAACGACAGGTTCTTGTGGGTCTAAGTAGAAATTACCGTAACTACAATATAGTCCGGTTTTGGTCAACGTAATAAAATCTTGAAGTATAGGGTGGGTCATTTGTTGTTAGTCGATGGTTGATAGTTAATCGTTTGTATGGAGTTTCTACCACCATTTAAACAGAATTTATTTAGAAGAATATTATGTATTCAATCATTCAAAATTTTATCACTCAGTCATTTTTAAAAACAGCTCATGTAAATCTAAAACTTGTAAAATAATAGATTTGCTTTCGTTGTTTTCAATGAAATAATCAGCTAGTTTTAGCTTTTGTCTATCGGTAAATTGTTTGTTCATTCTGGCAAGTACCTGTTCTTCGCTTACTTTATCTCTTTGCGTAACCCTAGCTATTTTCAAGGTGTGTGGCGCTGTTACAAGAATGTTCTTGTCACACATTTCATAAGAACCGCTTTCAAATAATAGAGCTGCTTCTTTTAAGGAATAAGGTAGGTGCTTTGGTAGTTTAGCATCCCATTCATCAAAAGCTCTAAATACGGCTGGATGGACTAAGGCATTTAGCTTAATCAATTCTGTTTCGTTGTTAAATACAATATTGGCGATATGCTTGTTGTTTAAAACTCCATTTTCAAGGTAGCTTTGCTCTCCAAATGTATCTTTAATGCCTTTAATCAAAATCTGATCGATGGTCATGATTTGCTTGGCAACTGTATCCGCATAAAAAACAGGAATACCTAAAGTTTCAAAAACTTTGCAAATCGTAGTTTTGCCACTTCCTATTCCGCCAGTTATTCCAATCTTCAACATTACTTTTCGATAATAAAATCTACGTTACTAGGCTCGATACTTATTAGATTCGAAAACTCGGGTAGCTTGGTTACTTTTACCGAAAGCTTATTATGCCCCAATATTTTCCATTCGTTTAAATCTATTGCTGCTTTTAATGTCTCTTCGTTAGCCTTTGCATAATTAGATAGTGCTACCAATAAAGTGATTTTTACTTTTTTGGGGTACAGTTTCACATCATGGTACTCTCTATTATTTAATATCGCCAAGGGAACTTCAATGGTCTTTTCTGTAAACTCGTCTACCGAGATCTTAACGCCCACGGCACTAGGGTAAATGCTTACATTACTAATGGCATTTTTAAGGATGTTAATTCTAGTGTCAATGCTGTTTTTAATATCACTGATTTTTAAACTATCCGTATGCCAAACATGTATTTTTTCTAATTCCTCATGCGGCCCAGAAATATTAACATAAGAAGGGGTAAGTTTAATTTCTTTAGCTATGCCGTACTGAGGAGCGAAAGAGAATTTAGAAATTAATTTTAAGGGAACGCGTTTGTTGGTTCTTCTAGAAAAATCGAAGTAAAGTGTATCGGGTTTAATAGAGATTATTTTTTGGGAAGTTTCTAATTGTCTGTTCACTTGGTCTAACTGCTCGGAGAAAACGACATAACTTCTACTATTCAGTTTCTGCAAACTTACAGCAATGGAGGGAGGTTTAATCCTTAAACGGGCAAATAGGAGTTGCCAACCTGTACCTTCTACTTTTAAGGCTACCGTATCGGGCTGTAGGGCCTTAAAAGCTTTACCTTGAGGCTCGTCCTTATATAAAAGTTCAGTCTGTACCGTATAAGGATATTTTTTGTTGAGTGCTAAAAATAACCAAGCACCAACAGCACATATCACACAGATGACAATAGCTCCGAAGCGTTTTTGTTCTAGCTTGGTTAGTTTTATAAAGGGCATGAGGTAAAATTACAATAAAAAAGCCACTCCAAATAAATTGAAGTGGCTTAAATTATAAATGCCACAGGTGCAACGATATTTTATTGTTGGATAGATGTTGAATACCTATTTGCTTAGATACTTAAAACTGTGTATCTGTGGCTTGCTTTTATGCTTTTGGAGCTGCAGCTTTTGTAGCATCTAAAGAGATAGCAGACTTGTCGAAACGTATTTTACCGCCACCTTCTGTCTCGATAAGGAATGTAGTTTCTGCCGCACCTACGATTTTACCGTGAATACCTGCTGTCGTTACAATTTTATCGCCTACTTTAAGCTCTTCCACTAATTTTTTGTGGTCTTTAGCTTTTTTCATTTGTGGTCTAATCATAAAGAAATAAAATACGACCATGATTAATACCATTGGAACAATTGTCCCAATCATATTGCCTCCTGCGGCTTGTAAAATTACTGTTGATATCATTATTTAAATTATTGTTTTGTTATTTATTGTTGAATTGTTCATTAGTCATTAGTTTATTTGGAATTGGGTATTATTTCATTTTTCTAACACCTATTTCCTGATCCCTAATCCCTATTTTTCCTTAACATCTCCCACTAAGTGCAGTTGCTCAAAAGTAGGGTTAGCGTTGGAGGTAACGGTTACCACTTTATCTTGTAATCCTAGTTTACCTGTACTATCAAATACCACTTTAATGCTACCTTCTTCGCCTGGTTTAATTGGTTGAGAAGGATATTCGGGTACAGTACAGCCGCAAGTAGCGGTTGCATTGGTAATGATTAATGGAGTTTTTCCTACATTTTTGAACTTGAACTCATAACTCACTTTTTCACCTTGGGTTATCTCGCCAAATTCATAGATGGCTTTTTCAACCTGTACCTTCGGAGCATCAGCATCGGCAATTACCGGTGTGCCATTTGATGTGCTATCCGTGGTAGCAGTTTTATCTTGGTTGGTGTTGTTTTGGCAAGCACTGAGCATAGCAACACAGAAAGCAATTAAGAAAAGTCTCTTCATTTTTCTAAATCTTTAAGGCAGTTTTATTCTTCAATTAATCCTCTACCTAGTTTTTTAATACTATTATTTTTCTTCAGATCGTTTAAAATCTTGTCTAAGATACCGTTTATAAAAGTATTACTTTTCGGTGTACTGTAATCTTTTGATAATTCCAGATATTCGTTAATAGTAACTTTTACAGGGATAGATGGGAAATTCATCATCTCGCAGATAGCCATCTTCATCAAAATGGTATCCATAAGTGCAATACGCTCTGATTCCCAGTTCTTGGTTCTTTCAGCTATTAAGGCTTGATATTTATCGTCATTTTTTAGTGTGTAGGCAAAAAGATCTTGTACAAAAGCAGAGTCTTCTTTCCAATCGGCACTAATTGGCGTTAATTTATTTTCTAGAGGATTTTCAGATTCGAAGTTTTTTAACGTTTTGGCAATCATGCCTTGCATCACTTCTCTATCTACTGGCCAGTTAATGAATTTGTCTTCAAAAGCTTGTACCACATTTACGTTTTTCAACAACATTTTGCGGAAAATGAACTTGATAATCTCTTTCGAACTTTCCAAGGTTTCCTCAAAATCTTCGGCTAAATAAGCTTCGTATTCTTTAGCTTCTTTAAGTTTGTTGAAGATAGCTTTAACCAATTCAGGATCTGAAAACCAGTTGATTTGATATTTGTTCACTGAAGCTACATATTCTGGATTGTGTTTCAGTACGTTAACAAATTTATTGTGCAGTAATTTTTGATTTGGATTTAAATCTTCGGCGCTTGGCAAATGTTTGTTTGCTCTTTCAATAGCGTCGTTGGCAGTGTATTCTGTAAGATCTACAATAAGTGCCAGCATTGAAATGTACATCTGATTTACTTCATCAATGCTTTTCATCAATACTTTTTGACTACTTACAGTGTCTTTCTTTTCAGTGGTATGCCAAGCGAAGATGTTCTGCATGGCTTTAATTCTTAGGTGCCTTCTGTTTAACATGAATATAAGAACGATTGCGGTTTAACTACCGTGTGTTGTGTATAAATTAATTAATATGACGATTTGATTTTCTTGATATCTTCGATACGCTTTTCAGCGATACGCGATGCGGCTAAATTAGTTGGTATATTTTCTGATTTTGATAATTTGATTACTTCTCTGGTTGCGTCATAAATGTTTTCGGTAAGCTGTATGGTGCGTTTTCTTCCGTAGCCTGTTAATTCCGAATAACAACTGATGATGCCACCCGCATTAATTAAGTAATCTGGTGCGTACAGAATGCCTTTATCATGTAACAATTGACCATGTGTTTGTTCGATTGCCAACTGGTTATTAGCGGAACCTGCAATGATAGCAAACTTCATTGTCTTAATGGTTTTGTCATTAACAGTTGCTCCCAAAGCACAAGGCGCATAGATATCAGCACCAATGCTAAATATCTTATCGGCTTCAATTGCCTTAGCTTTGTATTTGCGGGCTATTACTCGCATGCGCTCTTCGTTGATATCTGTCACATAAACTTCAACATTGTCGTTTCTTAGTAATTCAACTAAATGTTCGCCAACATTGCCTGTGCCTTGTACTACTACCGAGCGACCTGCTAATTCATCAGTGCCGAAAACTTCCTTAACAGAGGCTTTGATACCTAAGTACACACCCTTTGCTGTATACGGAGCAGGATTTCCAGCACCTCCTAGTGCTTCTGGAACACCGGTAACATGTTGGGTTTCCATACGGATGTATTCCATGTCACGTACCGTAGTGCCCACATCCTCACCGGCAATAAATTCTCCATTTAGATTTTTTACAAAACGACCAAAACTGCGCATTAAGGCTTCAGTTTTTTGTCTTCTCGAATCACCTATGATTACTGCTGTACCGCCACCTACATTTAAACCAGCAATAGCTGCTTTGTAGGTCATTCCTTTAGATAAACGTAAAACATCTTCTAAAGCTTCGGCCTCCGAATTGTAGTTCCACATTCTAACGCCTCCCAAAGCAGGGCCTAAAGTCGTATCATGAATAGCAATAATAGCTTTCAGCCCAGTATCAGGGTCATTGCAAAATACCACTTTTTTGTGGCCAGATTGGCTTAATTGCTCTAAGATAGAATGATTAGACGAACTGATTTCTGGCATACAAATAACGTTGAAACGTACGCTGCAAAACTAAGACAAAAAAACCATTAAATCTAAGCGTATTTTAAATAATTAGCGGCTAGGTGTTAGTGGTCAGGTATTGGGTGTTAGTTCGCATCTTCGATTAACCAGATAACCTCCCATAGCTAAAGGAATAAAGAGTTAACTAATCAATGAACTAACAAACCAAAACCTTAACTTTGCTCCGCAATGAAACACCTGTTTTTCCTCAATAAATATTTTGTAAAGTATAAATGGAGAGTTATACCTGGTGTCTTATTTGTGGTGATCTCTAATGTATTTGGTGTGGTACCGGCGCAAGTTATTGGCCATGCCTTTAACCTAATTACCGAGAATATTGCCATTTATAGACTATATGAAGGTTTTGATAGACAAGCTATTGTTTATGATATTTTTGGATACAGTCTGTTGTTTTTTGGATCCTTAATTCTGTTTTTGTATTTGCTAAGAGGATTGTTTCTGTTCTTTATGCGTCAAACGATAATTCTAATGTCGAGGCATATTGAATTCGATATGAAGAATGAAATTTATGCACATTATCAGAAGCTTAGCCTAGGTTTTTATCGTAGAAACAACACTGGCGACTTAATGAACCGTGCTACAGAAGACGTGAATAGGGTGAGGATGTATGTGGGGCCGGCTATTATGTATGCCATTAACACTACGGTGCTCTTTTGTTTGGTTATTTATTTTATGTTTTCTGTGAATGGTACTTTGGCTATCTACGCTTTATTGCCATTACCTGTTTTAGTGATAGCCATTTATTACGTTAACACAATCATCAACCAAAAAAGCGAAAAAATTCAAGAGCAGTTATCACGATTGTCATCTTTTGTACAAGAACGATTTTCTGGAATTCGGGTAATGAAATCTTATGTTAGGGAAGCTCAAGCACAAGAGGTTTTCGCAGAAGAGAGCAATGCCTACCGAAGAAACTCAATGGGATTGGTTAAAGTACAGGCCTTTTTTTATCCAACCATGTTGCTTTTGGTGGGAATTAGCACCATTTTAACGATTTATATAGGAGGTGAGCAGGTAATTAATGGTGCTATAACACCTGGAAATATTGCCGAATTTATAGTTTACGTTAACCAACTTACTTTTCCTGTAACTATGCTGGGTTGGGTAACTACGTTGGTACAGCGTGCTGCGGCTTCTCAAAAACGTATCAATGAATTTTTGCAGCTGCAACCAGATATCAATTCTGGAAAGGTAGAAATTTCTTTAAATGGAAATATCACTTTCAAAAATGTGAGCTTCACTTATGCTGATACAGGTATCCAAGCGTTGAAGAATGTAAACTTTGAAGTGAAAAAAGGGCAGTTCTTAGCAATTATAGGTAAAACGGGTTCGGGTAAATCAACCTTGGCAAATCTAATGATGAGAATGTATGATGTCACTTCGGGAGAAATTTTGGTAGATGGAAAACCGCTTGGAGAGTTAGACTTACAAGAATATCGTTCGCAGATTGGTTTTGTGCCTCAAGAAGTGTTTTTGTTTTCTGATACGATAAAAAATAACATCGCATTTGGTTTAAATACGGTAACCGATGAACAGGTAGAGCAGGCTGCTAAAGATGCTGCAGTCTATTATAATATTGTAGGTTTCGATCAACAATTTGAGACTATGTTGGGCGAACGCGGCATTACATTGTCTGGTGGGCAAAAACAAAGAGTTTCAATTGCAAGAGCTTTGATTAAGGAACCGAGAATGCTCATTTTTGATGACTGTTTATCCGCTGTGGACACTAGAACTGAGGAGGAAATTCTAAGTAATTTAGGCCGATTGATGAAAGGTAGAACAAGTGTGTTGATTGCTCACCGTATTTCTACTATAAAAAATGCAGATAAAATACTCGTTTTAGACGAAGGTGAAATTGTAGAGGAAGGTACCCATAAAGAGCTCTTAGACTTAGGTGGAGCTTACGCAGAGCTGTATCAAAATCAACTTTTGGAAGAAGAAAATTTATAAAATATCAAAAAAAGTCTATAAGTACTGTCATTTCTATTTTGAAAGTTGGGAATTATTACATTATATTTACCCCAACCAAAACCACACTACACACAATAAAAAAATGGGAGATTTCGACAACAAAGAGAGAGAAGAGGTTTTTTCGAAGAAAGTAAGAGCTGGTAAGCGTACTTATTTTTTTGATGTAAAAGCAACACGTTCAGGTGATTATTACCTTACGTTAACCGAGAGTAAGAAAAGATTAGAGGATGGCGTTTTTGTAAAACATAAAATTTTCTTGTATAAAGAAGATTTTGAGAAATTTACAGAAGGGTTGACAGAAACTGTTGAGTATATCAAATCTCGTCAAGATGTGGTTGAAAAACGTTACGAATATTCTGAAAACCCGGAATACGCAGCAAAAGCTGATGATGATTTTTCATTCTAAGAATTAGAAAATTTAATGAAATGATATAATCCTTCCCAATTTGGGAGGGATTTTTTGTTTGTAAAGACTTGATATTGTCTTATTAGTAGTCAGATGGACTAGCCAATCTTACTAAGGACTGCTGAAAATAGTGTCAACAGATAAATTGCGATGAAGATAAGAGCTAAAACACCAAAGTATTTGAAAAGTGATTTTAACTTCGCAATTCCTTCATTTAGGCTAGTTTGCTCACCATAAAGTACGCCATGTTTAGCTTTTGATGCATAACGCACCATTAGCAGGCTAGGGAAGAAGATTGCAAAACCATAGATCAGAAAAACAATGCTAAAGGTAGTGCCATCCATTGCACCAAGTTGGCCTAGCATTTTTGCCATTTCTGGATTAGCATTTAGTGTTGGCCCTATAGTTAATGCCGCCATTAGCATAAAAGCAGAAATTACAAAGCCAACAATTCCTAAGAAATTTGCCCATTTCGCCATATCGTAGAAATAGCTACGCATATCTTCAGTAACAATAAGTTGTGGGTGTTTTTGGTTTTCTGAATCTTCAAATTTCTCTTGGTCTTGCATTTCATTTTACTTAATAGGTACTAAGCTATGGAAAATTTTTAACTGTTTATTTGTTCATTCGCTCATTGGTTTATTTGAATTGAAATAATCATAAATCTATTGCTATCTTTGCGCCTTGATTTTGGAATGTAATAAAATCTAAAATCGTTCCAAGGGAATGCCTTGGGTATAAATCTAAAATCGTAAATATAATGGCATTACAATGTGGTATAGTGGGTTTACCAAATGTGGGAAAATCGACTTTATTTAACTGTTTATCTAACGCAAAGGCGCAATCTGCTAACTTTCCTTTCTGTACAATAGAACCAAATGTGGGCGTGATTACTGTTCCAGATGAGCGTTTAAACAAACTAACAGAATTGGTGAAACCGCAACGAGTAGTTCCAAATACCATTGAAATTGTGGATATCGCTGGATTGGTAAAAGGTGCTTCGAAAGGAGAGGGCTTAGGTAACCAATTTTTAGGTAATATCAGAGCTACCAATGCTATTATTCACGTTTTACGTTGTTTTGATGATGGAAATATCATTCACGTAGACGGTTCTGTTGATCCAATCCGCGATAAGGAAATCATTGATACTGAATTACAGTTGAAAGACTTAGATACGGTAAGTAAACGTATCCAAAAGATAGAAAAACAGGCTAAAAACGATAAAGACGCGAAGAAAGAATTCGACATTTTATCGGTTATTAAAGACCATTTAGAGACTGGTAAATCTGTTCGTTCGGCTGCACTAACTCCTGAAGACTTCGCATTTATTGAAGGTTTGGGCTTGCTTACGCAGAAACCTGTTATGTATGTTTGTAATGTAGACGAAGCCTCGGTGGTAACTGGAAATGCTTATGTAGACAAAGTTAAAGCAGCAGTAGCTGATGAAAATGCAGAAGTGTTAATCATTTCTGCTAAAATCGAATCGGAAATCGCGGAATTAGAAGACTACGAAGAGCGTCAAATCTTTTTGCAAGATCTAGGTTTGGATGAATCTGGTGTAGCTAAACTAATTAGAGCTGCTTACCGCTTATTAGATCTATATACTTATTTCACTGCTGGTGTACAAGAAGTAAGAGCTTGGACAATCACTAAAGGTTTTACTGCCCCGCAAGCAGCTGGTGTAATCCACACTGATTTTGAAAAAGGTTTTATCCGTGCTGAGGTTATTAAATATAATGATTTTGTAACTCTAGGTTCTGAAAATGCTTGTAAAGAAGCTGGTAAATTAGGTGTAGAAGGTAAAGCTTACGTTGTAGAAGACGGCGATATCATGCACTTCAGATTTAATGTGTAACTGCTAAATCCCCTAAAGGGGACTTTTAATAACAAACGCCCTTAGATTTCAATCCAAGGGCGTTTGTCTTTTTTAATCATAAGGCTGGTTGCGATTACAAATTCCGACTAGCGAGCTCACACGATCAACGGCGTTGTTTCAGTTTAGATTTGCCCTTTATAATTTGGGTCAAACTCCACCATCCATTCAATGCCGTATTTGTCTCTAAACATTCCAAAGTATGAACCCCAAGGACTGTCAGTAATTGGCATTTCAATTTGACCATTTGCTGAAAGTCCGTTAAATAGCTTGTCGGCTTCTTCTTTGCTTTCGGTACTTATTGAAATTTTACTTCTGTTTTCATTTTCATTTGTTCGCCCCATAATTTCGGGAACATCATTAGCCATTAAAATATTCTGGCCAATAGGTAACGCAATGTGCATTATTTTGTTCGCTTCATGGTCTGGCACTGGAAATTCATCATTTGCAATTTCTCTGAAACGTATAATTTTTAAGAATTCTCCGCCAAATACTGACTTGTAAAAATTGAAGGCTTCTTCGGCATTTCCGTTGAAGTTAATATGAGGATTAATCTGTGCCATTTTATTTTTATTATTTAATACTCTGTCAAGCTATACAATGATTACTAACTATTGTATTTACGTCATTCAAATTCCAAGACTATATGTATCGGCAAAACTAGGCTTATAGTAAATATAAAAAATAGGATTAAGTTTTTAGCAAAAGTTTTAGTTCTCCAAACCTAATTGCATATGTTGACATCCAAAGTGAAAAAAGACTAAAACCAAAAAGCAGGGTTGGCATTGTTTAAATGCACGAACCCTGCTTTTCAATTATCAATTTTCAGTTAACCAATTCTACAATTTAAACGGTTAACCCAGAAAACTATTTCTTCATCATCTTCAAGAAAGTAGCCAATTTGTCTTTCATTTCTCTACGATCTACGATGAAATCTAGGAAACCGTGCTCCAATACAAATTCTGAAGTTTGGAAACCTTTAGGTAAATCTTTTTTAATGGTCTCTTTAATTACACGAGGGCCAGCGAAACCGATTAAAGCACCTGGCTCAGCAATATTGATATCTCCCAACATTGCATAAGATGCTGTAACCCCGCCCGTAGTTGGGTCAGTTAGCAATGAGATGTAAGGGATTTTTGCTTGACTTAGCAAAGCTAGTTTTGCCGATGTTTTAGCCATTTGCATTAGCGAAAATGCAGCTTCCATCATACGGGCACCACCAGATTTAGAAATCATCAAGAAAGGAATTTTCTTTTTAAGACTGTAATCGATAGATCTAGCGATTTTTTCACCCACTACCGAGCCCATAGAACCACCGATGAAGTTAAAGTCCATACAAGCTATTACAATATCCTCGCCATCTATTTTACCATAACCAGCACGGATAGCGTCTTTTAAACCTGTTTTTTTGGTAGTCTCTACAATTCTGTCGGTATAAGGTTTGCTGTCGATAAAGTGAAGTGGATCGCCAGAAGTTAAATTAGCATCTAGTTCTGTAAACTCGTTATTATCGAAAAGTACGTGGAAATATTCTTTGGAACCTACGCGTAGGTGGTAGTTGCAATATTGACAAACCCACTTGCTTTCTTGAAGGTCGGCACTGTGAAGGGCTTTCTTACAGCTCGGACATTTGTTCCATAAGCCATCAGGTGCCTCTTTCTTTTCGTCTGTACTAGTGCTAATCCCTTTTTTCTCTCTTTTAAACCAAGACATGTGTATTTTTTAAAAATGCGATTACAAAGAAACGAAAAAAATATTTAACGCAAACTTAAATTTAGGGATCAGGTATTAGGAGTGAGGGATTGGTAGCTAGGTATTAGTAGTCAGTTATCAGTTGGCCTATTAGCGATTTCAATAATTAATCAACCAATGAACTGATGAACTCAATTAATCAAATTAACTTTAACCTTAGTGTATAATTGACAATAAGTAAAATTTAATTACATTTGTGAACGAACACTAGTTGTTAGATTAAATTTCCTAACTTCGAAACAATAATAAAACTAAATATAAAATGAGTTTAAAAGGCTACAAAGGCGTAATTCATGGTGCTGCAGTACAAGAACTGTTTGAGCAGGCCAAAAAACATCAATTTGCACTTCCAGCAGTAAACGTAACAGGAACCAATACAATTAATGCGGTAATGGAAGCGGCAAAGGCGGTAAATTCGCCGGTAATTATTCAACTGTCTAACGGTGGTGCACAGTTTTATGCTGGTAAAACCTTAAATAACGATAACCTACATGCTTGTGTATTAGGGGCTGTTTCTGCTGCTAAACACGTGCATTTATTGGCAGAGCATTACGGTGTTGCAGTAATTTTACATACTGACCACGCTGCTAAAAAGTTATTACCTTGGATTGATGGTTTGTTAGACCACGGTGAGAAATTCTTCGCTGAAACTGGTAAACCTTTGTTCTCATCGCACATGTTGGACCTTTCTGAGGAGCCAATTGAAGAAAATATTGAAATTTCTGCCAAATACTTAGAGCGCATGAGCAAACTAGGTATGACTATCGAAATTGAGTTAGGTGTTACTGGTGGTGAGGAAGACGGTGTAGATAACAGCGATGTAGATAGCTCTAAATTATATACGCAACCAAGTGAAGTGGCTTATGCTTACGAAGAATTAAGCAAAGTTAGCGATCAATTTACAGTTGCTGCTGCTTTTGGTAACGTGCATGGTGTTTATAAACCAGGTAACGTTAAATTGCAACCAATCATTTTGAAAAACTCTCAAGATTTTATCAAAGAAAAATATAGCTTAACCGCTGAAAAACCAATCAATTTCGTATTCCACGGTGGTTCTGGTTCTTCACAAGAAGAAATTAGAGAAGCAATTTCTTATGGAGCTATCAAAATGAACATAGATACAGACTTGCAATGGGCTTTCTGGGATGGTATTTTAGGCTTCTACAAAAAGAACGAAGCTTATTTACAAGGTCAGATCGGTAATCCTGAAGGTGATGATAAACCGAATAAGAAATTCTACGATCCACGTGTTTGGTTACGTAAATCAGAAGAGGCTTTTGTTGCTCGTTTGAAAGAAGCTTTCGAAGATTTGAATTGTATCAACGCAAATGATAAATTGTAAAATTTAACATCAATATAGTAAAAGCCATTCCGAAATGCCGGGATGGCTTTTTTGTTTTCCCGTCATTGCGAGGTACGAAGCAATCCTACAACTATGTTAATTATAAGGTATTAAGATTGCTTCGTGCCTCGCAATGACGGGACGGATAGGTTACAAATTCTTATTCGCAATATGTTGCAACAGCATCTCTCTGTAACCTAAACCTATCGGGATTTCTTGTCCATCGATAATCAACTGTGTTTTTTGGATGGCATCAATTTTATTTAAAGCTACAATGTATGATTTATGCACCCGTATAAATTGCGTACTTTCTAATTTCTCTTCTAGTGCTTTCAGACCCATGCGGGTTACGATAGGTTTAGCTCGCAAAATGTGGATGCGTACATAATCCTTTAAACCTTCCACAAATGAAATTTCATTCAAATTTACGCGTACTAATGAGTAGTTGGCATTTACGAAAACGTAAGGCTCTTTCTGTTGCGTTTGTTGTTTATTCTGATGTCTTTCTAAAGCTTTATTGGTTGCTTTTAGCAACCTGTTAAATGGAACGGGTTTTAATAAATAATCGACCACATCTAATTCAAAACTGTCTATGGCATACTCTTGGTAAGCTGTAACGAGAATAGTTAAAGGAGGCTTTTTTAAAGATTTTAATAAATCCAAGCCATTTAACGACGGCATATTGATATCTAAGAAGAGCAAATCTACCTGATGTTGTTCTAATAGTGAAGGCAGCAATAAAGGATTACGACAGGTAGCTACCACTGTTAAGTAAGGGATTTGTTTAAGGTTGTCCTCAAGCAATTCTAAAGCGGGTTTTTCGTCGTCAATAATGATACAGTTCATCTACTAGGGAAATTTGCAGTAAGGCAATAAAATTATCGTTTTTCTTTTCGATACTAAAAAGGTGTCTGTTCGGATAAAGGAGTTCCAATCTTCGTTTTACATTGGTTAAACCGATACCACTTTCTTTTCCCGATGAAGTAGGCGTGGGCGATATTGAATTAATCACCATCGTCTTCAATCTTTGATCTTTCTCATCCAAGAAAATAGAGATATCGATATTCGGTTGTTCTATATTACCAATGCCATGCTTAAATGCATTTTCGATAAACGGAATAAGCAGCATCGGTTCTATCTGATAGTTAGAAAAATCTCCTATTAGCTGTAATTTAAGCTTCACATCGTCTTCATACCTCAGCATTTGTAGATCGATATAGCTTTTGACATAATCGATTTCTTCTGCCAAATTGATGGTTTTGCCATTATTGCTATAAAGCATATAGCGCATCAATTGCGATAGGTTAATTAGCGAAGTTTCTAAATGTGCAGATTTTTTTCGTGCCATCGAAACCATCGTATTCAGAATGTTGAAAATAAAATGAGGTTCAATTTGTGAGGAAAGGAAAGCTAATTCAGTTTTTAGTTGAATATTTTCTAACTCTTTAATGAGCTTTTCGCGTTTTACCCTATCTAAATATTGCTGATAACAAAAACCAGAGACAATTACCAATGAAAATGGTAGGATAGGCATCAAAAAGTTTGGTCGTGGTGGACGAGGCATTGCATTAGTCATCGCTGGTAATGGACCCAAATCTCTTTGATGGATGAAATGATTTACGGTTAGGTAGACAAGTAGGCAGCCCAAAATGCAAAGGCTATAATTTAAAACTCCATTTTTACTATTTTTTAAAGGATAAATGAAATAATGATGGATGTAGAAAATAAAGATTAGCAGAATGTTGGTGCTGATGATATCAAATGTTCTGGCTTGTCTAAATTGTTTCGGCAAATGATCAAAACTGGAAAACAAAGGCATGCTGAGTACTACCATCCAAAATGCTAATGGTATCAATGCATAAAATATCTTAAACAGTCTTTGTTTCATTTCTGGTTTATTGCGATACATTGATTTTCAATGTATCAGCTCTTAGTCCTGTAAAAATACCCAAACCATTGGTAACATTAGTAGCTGGATTTGTTAAATTAAGTGAACTGGAATTATTGTTTGCTGTTAAGGCATCGTAATACTCTTTGTTGATATGAAACAGCAGTACATTATGGCTGCCAAAATAGCTGAAATTCTCTTCAGAGGTATTGAAAGTGTTAGCTTGCCCTACGATATTTTCAGAATTTACAGAATAGTTGTTTCCCGGTCTGCGGGTAGCTAGTTTAATTGGAACAGCTTCGGTGCATTGAACAGAAATCAAGTAATAATCGTTTGAGTTAATGTTGGTCCAATTAAATTGGATGGGGATAAAAGACTCTGGTGTGGTGCCAAAACTAAAAGTAGGCACTACTTGCTCCGTACCCGAAGCAATGAAGTTTTTAGGCTTTGATGGAATGGTAGTGATAGCCGAAATCTGTTTGGATAAACAAACAAAATTTAAGGTGTAAGTGCCATTTTCTTTTACGAATGAGCCATCTGCATATTTATAAATGCCATCTTCGGTTTCCGTAAGGTTAACTGTACTACCTCCGCTGGTAATTTTTAACTGTAAGTCTTTGATAGGGTAACCGTAGGAGATGGTATCTTCCAAATATTTCTGGTAATATACCTTTATGGTGATTGATTGCCCTGGAACGAGATAACCTTCTACTACTGGTCGCTCGTAATCCGCTGTGACATCTCCCTTTTTGCAGGCTAAAATGCTCATGGTAAATAGGAGAATGACAAATGTCAGTTTCTTGATTTGCTTGAAGTGGGTATATGTTATTTCCATTTGATACTTAAGGTTAAATTAGGTGTAAGGCCTAAATAATTTACATTAGAAGTAATTACTTGATTGTTGACTACATAGTATTGCTGATACCAGTTGTTTGCTCTATTGTAAGCGTTAAATACCGAGAACCCAATGCTTCCCACTTTTCTGCTATCTATTTTAATTAAATCGTAGGTAGCAGATAGATCTAGACGGTGGTAAGACGGTAATCTCAAACTATTCTTATCGCTAATTACTAAAAACGTTCTTCTATTACCGCTATAGTTATCTATGGAGTAAGTGCTTAATGGAGCAGTATATGGTTTGCCGGTAGCAAAAATCCAAGTAGCTGCAAATGACCAACGGCCGTAACGGTAAAGATTTACAGATTTGAATTCATGACCTGTATCATGACTGGCAGGGAATTCACCGCCATAAGCATCGAATTTGTTGATGGCTTCACTTAACGTGTAACTGATCCAACCAGTATATCTCCCCTTGGTTTTTTGAACTAGAAACTCAATTCCTCTGGTATATCCGGTACCAGTATAGAAATGTTCTTCTAGCGTACCCCCTCGTCTACGATCACCTACAATACGTTGTGAATATTCGGTTAAATTGTCCAGTTTTTTGTAATAGCCTTCCACATCGAATAAGAATTGATCGGCTTCATAGCTGGCACCTAAAATAAAGTGGTTAGCACTGCTCACTGGTATGGAAGATCCATTGGCTAACACCCAAAAATCACGGCTTCCTGCTAAGATATCTTCTCTAACTACTCTATTGGTAAACTGATAAAACCTGCCTGTAGAACCTTTTAACGTAAGTTTTTCGTTCACTAGATAAGAAGCAGATAAACGTGGTTCGAAATAAGGTTTACTTGTTTGGCTATAGAAGGTAGCCCTTACGCCTGGTTTAATCTGCAACTTTTCCAAAGGATTAAGTTCCAGTTCTGCATAGGCTCCAGCAACTAATGCCTTTGCACGTTGGTCTATCAAACTGCTGGTGTCGCTTTCACTATAATCGTAAGTTACATCTTGATAAGAGGCAAAGCCACCATATAAAAATTTAGTATTTCCTTTAATTTGAGTTTCCCAATCTGATTTTAAACTGAAGTCGCTCAGTTTGTTCTTTTCAAAAGTACCAATACGATTTTCTGTTTCGTTGCCAGCAGTATCTGTTAAGGTAATTAAATTGCTGTTATCACGTTCGCTATGGTAAGTAGAGAAGCTCATTAAAGTATTGGAATAAGTCTTGGCATTCCATCTTCTCGACCATTTTAAGCTCGACCCTAAGTTACCATAATTGGTTTTATCTGTATTGGTGATACCGCCGCCATTGCTCGATATAAAAGAGGGAACTTCGATGGTTTTACTGTTGTCTAGGTTGTCATTGCCTTGATATAAACTCCAAGAAAATCGATTTTTATCATCTGGAGCGTACGTGTATTTGGCATTTAGGTCATAGAAGGCAGATGCAGGAGTGGAAACGTTTTGCTCAAAGCCACCTCCACCCGGACCTCCACCTGGTCTACTGCCCATACCGGCTGCACCACCACCAGTGGTTACTGTGGTAGACGAATTAAACTTGTTGAATATTTTGTTGTACAATGGACCTTCATAAGAACGACGGTAGGTGAGAAGTATCGACGATTTTTTATTTATTGGTCGCTCATAATATAAGTTGGCACTTAACAAACTGATATCGCCACCTATGTTGGTTTCGTTGCTGTTACCTTCTTTACCTACAATATCGGTTACACTTGATAGCCTACCACCAAATTTAGACGAAAACCCGCCTTTGTACATCGTGACGTCTTTTACGCTATTGGCGTTAAAAGCACTAAAAAAACCATAAAGGTGATCTACTTGATAGACAGTAAAGCCATCGAACAGTACCAAATTTTGATCTGGTGTACCGCCGCGTACATAAGCTCCGGAAGAAGATTCGTTACTAGCACTGATTCCAGGCATCAATTGAAAGGAGCGCAAGATATCTCGTTCACCCACGTTAGGTAGCTCGTCTAGTTTAGAAGGACTGAGCTGTAAAACGCTTATTTTTCTTTTGTCAAGGTTCATCAACGATTCGCCTTTTTTGCCAGTAATGGTAACTTCGCTTAGCGATTTGATCGAAGTAAATAAACCTATAGTGACTGAATTTTTGATGTTTTGGCTATTGAGATAATAGGTTTCGGGTACATAGCCTACATAGTTGATGAGTAATTTGCAAGTGTCGGCTGGAACTTTGAAGAGTGTAAAATAACCATCTGCATTTGTAGTGGTACTGAGATTGGTATTGACAACTCTAACCATTGCCGAAGGAAGTGATTCGCCACTAACCTGATCAATAATCCGTCCGCTCAAAGTAAAAGGTTCAAAGGTTTTTATTTCAGTTGGCTTCTCGATAACCAGCTCCCTTTGAACCATTATACTACTGTTGTTATTTTGGGGTTTCAGGCTTTCTTTGGGCGAATAAGCTAGATTAGGATCTTTCTCATATCTCATCTTCTTTAATCTGGGTAAATCTTCAATAGATTTAATGAGGTAAATTGCTTGATCTGATTCGACCCAATAGTGCAAGTTGTTAGCTCTACATATCAAAGCCAAAATATCCTTTACAGAATCATTATTAAACTGTTCGGTAACCTGAAGAGGGGATATCATTTGTCTGTCGTAGATAAACTTGATATTGCCTTTTTTAGCTAAGGTATCTAACATTTCCTCGAAAGGAAGTGTATAAAAGCCATCTAATACTGCCGTAGATTTAAGTGCTCTTTGTGCTTTTCCTTGAAGAATTATCATCATCAGAAAAAAGAGAATAAGTAGTATTCGTTTCATAGGAAGCGAATTTTGTAAATACTCATGTTAACAAATGTTAATTGCGACCAACGCAGTTGATTTAGAGATGAAACTTGAAAAAGTGTCGTAAAAGTTGATCGAGAGGAATAAATTATAATCACTAAATTGGAGCTATAAAATAAAACAGATTAACATGAGCGAAAAAAATAAAATCAGCTTATTTGAACGATTTTCAAACGCTGCTACAAAGTTTACCGGAAGTTCTCCTGCTTTTATAGCTGCAGTGGCTATCGTAGTCATTTGGGCGGTTTCGGGTCCAATATTTAATTACTCGGAGACGTGGCAGTTGGTAATTAATACTGGAACGACGATTATTACGTTTTTGATGGTTTTCCTAATTCAAAAAGCTCAGAATAAAGATGGGAAAGCTATTCAGCTGAAGTTAAATGAACTGATTGCTTCTCACGAGAAAGCGAGTAATAGAATGGTAGATATAGAGGATTTAACAGAGGAGGAATTGGATCAATTCCATAAGTTTTATGCTACTTTGGCTAAATTGGCAGAAGATGATGCCGACATTCACAAATCCCACTCCATTGATGTGGCCAAGAAGTTACATCATCAAAAGATGATTAAAATGATAAAGGAAGTAGTGAATGGAGGGAAGGAAGATTGAGTTAGTTACAGATATACAGATTGTAGATAGCTCCGTTATTCCTACGCATGGCGTAATCTTAAAGCACAATTAAGATAAACTATTGCATTACGATACCCAATCGAGTTGGGTATGACGCGTCGATGAATGGTAAATCAAATTCCATTAATTAACTAACAAGCTCAAAATCCTCTGCTATTAACTCCTTGCTAACCGCTGCTCCAGCCATATTTCCACCATAGACAGCATTAGCTACAGAGCGCATCATATTTGTGGTATCTCCGGCGGCAAACACACCGTCTACAGATGTTTTTTGCATCATGTCTACTTTCAATATCCCCATTTCTGTGATTTCGCAACCCAAGCTTTTTGGGATATCACTATGCTGAGTAAATGGTATTTTAGCGTATAGCGCATCCAATTTATGAGTACTTCCATCTGAGAACGCTAATTCTTGGATTTGCCCTTTTTGATGTATAATTTTTACGATTTCCTTTTCTATGATATTGATATTTTTATCTGCTAAAGCTTGAGTTTGCGTTGCACTTAATGTCGATTTACCATTGGTGTATATCGTAAGCTCTTTTGTCCAATTCCAAAGCAATTTGCCAAATTCATAAGCCATATCGCCATTGGCAAATAGACCCGTTTTCTGATTTCGAACTTCATAGCCATGACAGTAAGGGCAGTGGATCACACTAATGCCCCAGCATTCGGCAAAGCCTTCTATATTGGGTATTTGATCTTTGACACCCGTGCCGAAAATCAGTTTTTTCGCTTCGAATATTTCTCCATTTTGTGTCGTGATTTCAAAGTCTTTATCTATTTTCACTCCTTTTATTGCAATATCATTGACAAAACTGATGGTATCATAATTTGAAACTTGTGACTTCGCTAGATCTGAAATTTCTTTTGGTGCTTTGCCATCCTGTGTAAGGAAATTATGTGAATGTGGCGTTTGTTTATTGCAAGGATTACCACCGTCAATTACTAAAACCTTTCTTAAAGCTCTGCCTAAAGCCATTGCGGCAGATAAACCAGCGTAGCTACCACCTATAA
The DNA here is from genome assembly GCA_029959615.1 of Flavobacteriaceae bacterium PS02338. Lineage (GTDB taxonomy): Bacteria > Bacteroidota > Bacteroidia > Sphingobacteriales > Sphingobacteriaceae > Pedobacter. Next base: position 60,546 of record JASCOD010000009.1, read on the forward strand.
TAATGACGTCGAATTCTTTTGAAATTGCCATATTTTGTTCAATCGTTATGAACGAAAGTACAAAATATTTAATTAATGCAATAGTGTTGCGTTTTTAATTTCAAAAGAATGACAAACTTATGCTTCGTTCATCAATTTTTGGAATGTATCTACAAATTGCCCAACGTGGTAGCCATCGGCTAAACCGTGGTGAATGTGGATAGAAACTGCCATCGTTTTAGCGCCTTCTTTTTCTGTTAATTTACCGAATGATATTTTTGGAGCACTATCTGGAAAAGTGAAGCTGCGGGCGTGAGACAGCGAAGTGAAATCTATCCAGGGAATAGCAGAGAAATGGATTTCACTGGCACCAGGTTTTGATGGTGTTAGTCCCTCTGTGTTTTGTACTTCTTCTATCGCTTTTTGTGCATTGGCAATGAAAATGCTTTCGTCTGTATTGTAATCGAAGTAGCCAAAACCAAAAGTGCCATTTGGTCGGTTAATGGTTGTAGAGACACTTGCTTCTTCATGAATGATCACTTCGTTATCTAAAATGCGGTAACGGAATTCTTCGATGGTATTTGCTGCTTTTAGTGCTCTGTATAGGTAATGCAAAAAGAAGGATTTCTGGTCTGCTTTGGCATTGGTGTAGGCTTTAGTGCAGTCGATATTGACTACTACGCCAAAAAAGGGTTCTTCAAATTGACGGAAGAGTTTAAAATGGTCTCTTCTTTTCCATGTTTCTATGTTGATTTTTTTCATTTGTGTATGATTTTATTTTGGCAGATTAGTGGCGTTTCTCTTTTTTTATTAGAGATTGCTTCGTCATGCTTCCTCGCAAAGACGGTAATATTTGCGTCATTGCGAGCTGTGCGAAGCAATCTTTTCTACAATGATTCGTGCATCTTTGGCTAAAAATTATAACAACCCAATAATCTGATCTATACTCGTTACCGAAACAAAATTTGGATGTTCGATAGGCTCTTCATGTAATTCGTGTATCCAAGTGGTATGGTAAGGGACTTCTACTGCAAAAGCGTTTAAGGCGAGTACGGGTACAATATCTGATCTTCTAGAATTGCCTACCATTAAAAAGTGCTCAGGCTTGCAATCTAAATGATTGATGAGCTTTTGGTAATGATGAGGCTGTTTGTCGCTCATAATTTCGATATGATGAAAATACTTTGTTAATCCAGATTTCTCTAATTTTCGTTCTTGATCTAATAAATCGCCTTTGGTTGCCATTACTAATTTGTATTTGCCATGTAAGTGCTGTAATGTTTCCTCTATACCATCTAAAAGTATAATAGGTTTTTGCAATAATCGATGACCAATATCAAATATCTGATTGATTAAGCTGCTATTTACTTTATCGCCACTTAATTTTGCGAGTGCTTCTACCATACACAGCATAAAGCCTTTAATGCCATAACCGTACATTTTCAGGTTTTTCATCTCGATGTCGAACAAATCTTTGATCACATGATCTTGAGGAAGATGAGCAAATAATTGGGCAAATTCCAATTCTGCCTCTCGAAAGTATGGCTCATTTTCCCATAAAGTATCGTCAGCATCGAAGGCAATGGTTTTGATTTGGTTCTTCATCGTTTATCTTTGTTAATGTTGCAAAGGTGAAAGAAATAGTTGCACAAAAAAAGGACAAATGTCCTAAACGATTTATGCTAAGAACAAATACCGAATTTTTAACTTATATCGATGCGCTTTATCAAAGTAATCGACCGGAAGTAACCTTACAGAACTTTGAAAAAGATAGCTTACTACTTCGTCAAGGGGAGAAGAGCCACCGTGTTTTTGTGATTAAGGAAGGAATTGCTAAGTGTTTCTTTTTGGAAGAAAATGGTAAGGATTATATCCTTGAGTTTATGAGTAAAGGACAGATTTTAGGAGAGATTGAAATGATTAAGCAGATAGATTGCCTTTGCAACGTTGCAGCATTAACTTCTTTGCAGGTTTATGCTATTCCAGCTCCAGTCTTTAAACAGCTTTTGGCGAAAGATTTAATCCTAAATAAAATCTTGTTAGAAGAATTGGCCGAAAGAATCATCAACACCAGTAGTCGAGCTTCCTTTCAGCAGTTGTATACGGTAGAACATGGTTTAGGCAAGCTTTTGGAGCTACAAGAAAAGCAAGGGATGGAAATCAGTAAGGAAGATATGGCCGCTTATTTAGGGATTACGTTGAGAAGCTTGAATAGGGCGTTGAAGGGTTTGTAGTATTAATGAAAAATCTTTCCTGAAACCATCATGGCTTTCCCCCATTTCTCCATATCCAGATTCAGTTGAACGCCTTCGGATGTTAAATAACTAATCACATCTTCTGTCGCAATGTTACCAGTCAAATCGTCTGCCGCCATTGGACAACCACCGAAACCTTTTAAGGCACTGTCCATACGAGTGCATCCAGCAGCAAAAGCAGCTTCAATTTTCTCTAAACGTTGCTGAGGCGTACTGTGCAAATGTAATCCGAATTCGATGTTTGGAAATTGCTGAACTAGGGGTGGGAGTATGTCTGTAATTTTTTCTGGAGTAGAAACGCCAACTGTATCAGCCACAGAAATGATTTTTACTCCTTTTTGTGCTAATTCATTTGCCCAGTGACTAACAATATCAGTATTCCACTCGTCTCCATAGGGGTTGCCAAAGCCCATAGAAAGATAAACTACAGCCTCTTTATTGTGCTTGTCGCACAAGTGGAGCATTTCTTCAACTGTGCTTAAAGATTCCACAATGCTTGAATTAGTATTACGTTGTTGGAAAGTCTCCGAAATAGAAAAAGGAAAGCCCAAATAAGTTATTTCAGAATGTTTCACTGCATTTTCTACTCCTTTCAGGTTCGCCACAATAGCTAACAACTTAGTGCTGCCAGCTAAATCTAAACCAGCTAAAACTTCTTCTGTATCCCGCATTTGGGGAATAGCTTTTGGAGATACAAAACTTCCAAAATCTAAGGTGTCAAAGCCAACTTGTAACAGCAGATTAAGGTATTCGATTTTTAGTGATGTTGGTACAAAGTCGTGTAAACCCTGCATTGCATCACGAGGGCATTCGATTAACTTAACTGTTGAAGAGTGTTGAGAACTATTAAAGCTTTCTGTTTTTGTAGTCATCGTAATCGGTTAATGCCGCTGTGTAGGTGCCTTTCATATACGGCGAAGAAATTAAGAAATCTGCAGTAGCCACGTCACAAGCCATCGGGATATTCCAAACAATGCCAACACGCAAAAGAGCCTTTACATCTGGATCATGTGGTTGCGCTTCCATTGGGTCCCAGAAGAAAATCAGTACATCAATTTCTGATTGTGCAATTAATGCACCTATTTGTTGGTCGCCACCTAACGGGCCGCTCAGCAATTTTTTTACAGGTAAACCGAGATTTTCTTCTAATAACCTGCCTGTAGTACCGGTAGCTAACAAATTATGCTGACTAAGTGCTTCTTTATTGGTAATTGCCCATCTAATTAAATCGTCTTTACGGTGGTCGTGTGCTACTAGTGCTATTGTTTTGTTGGCATTAAGTTGTTTCTGCGTCATTTGGTTTCTTATATTCTTTAGAAGGTTTAAATGGTCTGATAATTAATCTTGTACCTCTGTCGTAGCTAAAATAGCTCCAAACCCAGTTTACAAAAACCACCAGTTTGTTTCTAAAGCCTACTAAGGTCATTAAATGTACAAACATCCAGGTAAACCATGCAAATATTCCTTGAAATCTTATTTTATTGATGTCTACTACAGCTCTATTTCTACCTACAGTAGCCATTGCTCCTTTGTCGAAATATTTAAATGGACTGGTAGGTTTATTTTCTATCAGGTTGATGAGGTTTTTAGCTAGTTGCTTACCTTGCTGTATTGCTGCGGGTGCAACACCAGGATGTCCATTTGGAGTTGCTTCGGTGATCATTGCCGCTACGTCGCCAATGGCAAAAACGTTTTGATAGCCATCTACCAAGTTGATTTCGTTTACTTTCAAACGATTTCCTCGCACTACCACTTCGGTATTTAATCCATCAAGAACTACACCTTTTACCCCTGCGCTCCAAATTACCGTTGCAGAGCCAATATTTCTACCATCAATAAGGGAAAGGGTCTGACCATTGTAGCCTTGCACACGAGCTTCTGTATAAACAGTTACGCCAAGCTCTTCCAAAAACTGTCTAGCCTTTTGTTGCGCCTGTACAGACATTGCCCCTAGAAGCTCAGGAGAACCTTCAATAAGATAGATGTTAACTTTATCTAAATCTAGTTCAGGATAATCATTTTTAAGTACGTGTTTTTTTAATTCTGCGATAGCGCCAGCAGTTTCCACACCTGTTGGACCACCACCAACTACTACAAAGTTTAATAATTCACTTTCTCTTGCAGGGTCTTTGGCAATGATGGCGGCTTCCAGATTTTGCAATATCAAACTTCTTAAATTCAATGCTTCGGGAATAGATTTCATTGGCATTGCATTTTGCGAAATTTCTGTTTGTCCAAAATAATTACTGGTAGAACCTGTAGCAATTATTAAATAATCATAGTCGACATCACCAATGGTAGTTTCTAATTTGTTTTCCGTGGCAATAACTTTTTTAACTTCGGTAACTCGAAATTTTAGATTTTTTTGCCCTTTAAATATTTTACGGATTGGGAATGCGATTGAATCTGCTTCTAAACCACCAGTAGCCACTTGATAGAGTAGGGGCTGAAAAGTATGATAGTTGTGTTTATCTAGGATAATGATTTCGACATTTTCTTTTTTGAGCTTTTTAGCTAATTCTATACCGCCAAAACCACCTCCAATAATTACAATTTTTTTTTTGTGTGCCATACTAACTTGAGTTGAAAGTAAAAGGTTAAAAATCATTATACTAACCCTCCTAAGCAACAGGTAAAATGCTATTTGGTTTTCGGTAAATATAGGAATTATATAGTTTGTTGGTTGTTTTGTTAACTGGTTGTTTGGATTGTTAAATTGGCTTGACAAATGGTTTGTTTTGGAAATTTATTTGACGTTCAAAATTATCTTGGTCGTCATCCCCAACTCGATTGGGTATCGTAATGCAAGTAAAAGGTTTAATTTTTTCTTCTAACGCTTTACGATTCCTGTTTTCACGGGAATGATACATGTATTAGCAGTTAAGGTTTGAAGAACTTAATAGTGTGCACAACACTTGCTTAAACCCTCTCTGCCTTCGGCATCTCTTCCTAAAAGGGAGAGAAAAGCCTAGTGCAGGTTAAGTAAAAACCTTCTCTCCCGATAAATAGGGGTCTTTCCCTTAGATGGAGAGAATTAGTGCTTGGGAAATGGAAGTCGTTTTAATCTACGTTATATTTTAGCACGAACTGCATTCCCTCTCATTTTCAAGAAGGAATCGTTGCGTTTTTAGGAAGGGTGAGGTAGAGGTTTAAAATAACTTCCTTAAAACAAAAAAGGATCCCGATTTTATCGGGACCCCTTGATTTATAATTTGGTTTAGTAATTCTATTTAACTGCTTTCTCGTCTTTCGATAAGTCGATTACGATTGGCGTAGAGATACATAATGATGAGTATGTACCAATGATACGTCCAATTAATAAAGCAAAGATGAAACCACGGATACTATCGCCACCGAAAATGAAGATCACGATCAATACGAAGAATACCGATAATGAAGTTAGGATGGTACGACTTAAGGTACTGTTCAACGCAAAGTTGATCAGTTTGTTACGCTCTTCACCATACATATCGTCTTTACCAGACTCGGCTAAACGCTCACGGATACGGTCAAATACGATTACCGTTTCTGTCATGGTATAACCCATTACCGTTAAGATCGCCGCAATAAAATCTTGACCAATCTCTAGTGGGAAAGGCAATACGCCATCTAGAATCGTATAGAATGATAGTACCAATAATACGTCGTGGAATAATGCGATTACCGCACCTAAACCATATTGCCATTTTTTGAAACGCACTAAGATGTAGATAAACATCACGATACAAGAGAACAATACAGCTCCATAAGCACTATAGATAATATCACTAGCAATTGTAGGCGTTACTTTTTGAGAACTTTCTATAGTGTATTTAGCACCTAAACCATCTAAACCTTTACGTAATGCAGTTTCAACAATTTTATCCGCATTAGGATCTTGATCTGTAATGTGGTAAGGGGTGGTGATTTTTAACGAATTATCAGTTCCGATAGTTTTTACTAAAGCTTCTTCGCCTTCGAAATTAGTAGATAAAGTTTTAGCAACTTCTTCGGTGTTCAATTGCTTGTCGAACTTCACCATGTAAGTTCTACCGCCTTTAAAGTCAACACCTAAGTGTAAGCCGTCATTTTTAACATAGAATATAGCACCTAAAACAATAATTACTGCCGAGATGATATAATATAACTTTCTACGTCCAACAAAGTTGAAGGCTAAGTTCTTGAAAGCATTTCTAGTTACACTGTTATCGAAAGTGATGGTTGATTTTTTCGCCATCATTGATTCGAAAATCAAACGAGAGATCAATACAGCTGCAAATAATGAAGTAACGATACCCACGCATAAGGTAGTCGCGAAACCTTGTACTGGACCAGAACCGAAAACAAATAAGATTACACCTAAGATGAATACAGTAATGTTTGAGTCTAGGATAGACGACATAGCATGTTTGAAGCCTTCTCTAATGGCAACATTGGTTGATTTGCCCAAAGCAAGCTCTTCACGAACACGTTCGAAAATTAGAATGTTAGCATCTACCGATAAACCAATGGTTAATACGATACCTGCGATACCAGGAAGTGTTAATACCGCACCAAAGGCAGCTAAAACGCCCATGATGAAGAATACGTTGATTAACAATGCGATGTTGGCAACCCAACCTGCTTTGTTGTAATATAATGCCATGAAGGCAAGAATTACTACGAAAGCCAATACAAAAGAGATTAAACCGCTATCGATAGCTTGTTGACCTAATGACGGACCAACTACGAAATCTGAAACGATTTTAGCAGGAGCAGGTAACTTGCCAGCTTTCAATACGTTAGCTAAATCTTTAGTATCTTCTTTAGTGAAGCTTCCAGTGATTGAAGAAACACCATTAGGAATTTCGTTTTGTACAGTAGGAGCAGAGTAAACTGTGTTGTCTAATACAATAGCAATTGCTTTTTTGTTGTTAGGATCAGCAGCAGCTTCTGCGGTCATTTTTTTCCATTTTGCAGCACCTTCGCTGGTCATGAACATCGTTACATCAGGATTGTTGTTTTGATCGTAACCGTCACGTGCGTTAGCTACAGCATCACCACTTAAATCAGGGCGACCATCTAACGAAGTAGCTTTAATAGCATAAAGTTCGAATGCTTTAGTACCAGTTCTAGGCTTTAATCCCCACATAAATTTCAATGTAGTAGGAATTAAAGATTTGATTTCTGATCTAGCTAACATTGCGTTAACCTTTGCAGTATCTTTTTGTAAAGCATAACCTACTACAGCACCTGGCATTAATTGCGGTTGACCGTTTTCGCCTTGGTAAATAGGTAATTGTAATATAGTATTGATTAAAGGGCTTGTTTTAGCTAATTCTGCTGCTTTAGCAGTCGCACTAGTGTCTTTAACAGCAGGAGTAGTAGCTCCCTTAGTTAAGCCTGCTAGTTTACCACCTTTAGCCGTGGTATCAGCAGCTGTAGTAGTAAGAGCTGTATCTTTTACAGTTACGGCTAATGTTTTATTGATGTTCTCTAAGATTGGATAAACTTCTTGAGATTGATATACTTGCCAAAATTGTAATTCAGCAGAACCTTGTAATAATTTACGAACACGCTCTTTGTCTTGAATACCTGGCATCTCAATAAAGATTCTGTTAGAACCTTCTTGTTTCTGCATGTTAGGGCTAACTACACCGAAACCATCAATACGACTACGTAAGATGATGAATGAACGATCGATAGCGCTATTAGCCTCCTTGCTTAAGTAAGATCTAACTTCCGAATTGCTAGCGTTAGCTTTCAATTGTGCCGAGTTATCTTGGTTAGCGAAGAAATCTGCTAATTTTCCATTAGGAACTAATTTCTCATATTCACTTACAAACAGTGCGATGAAATCTTTTCCACCTGCATTCATTTGAGTTTGAGCGTTTGCTAAAGCTCTGTTGAAATTGTCATCAGAAGTGTTGGCAGCTAACGATTTAGTCAACTCAGCTAAAGAAATTTCCATGGTAACGTTCATACCACCTTTAAGGTCGAGACCTAAGTTGATTTCTTTGCTTTTTACTTGCTGATAGGTAAGGCCCAATACTGGATATACCTTTTCGGTAGCCATTGAGTCTAAGTATGCTTTCTCTTTTGCTTCATCGCCTTTTGCAAATTCCTTAGCCTTTTTCTCTACGTTGTAAGTAATGATGTTGAAAGAAAGTGAATACAGACAGACAATACCCAAAAGTATCGCCATAAATTTAATAAAACCTTTACCTTGCATTGTTTGTTTATTCTATTTTATGTAATATGCTGTTTTTTAACAAGTCGGCAAATCTAATTATTTTTTTAAATAATAGAACTGCTAAATGTAATTTTATTGGGATAAGAAATTTATTAAGCAATAGATTCACAAATGATTTTAATTGTTTTTGAAGTATTAATCTGTGTATCTGTAGCTAGTAAAGCTTAACGCCGTTCTAAAGTAGAGAAAGTATAAGCGAATTGGTTCTTTTCGTCGGGTGAATGATCTTCTTTCCAAACCTCCTTCCATATTTCGTTATCTAGTTCTGGAAAAAAAACATCCGCTTCAAATTCTTGATGTACACGAGTAAGTTCAATTTTATGCACTAACGGTAATGCTTGTCTGTAGATTTCAGCACCACCAATCACAAAAACCTCATTTTCATCTTTACAAAGTGCCAATGCTTCGTCTAACGAGTTAACCACTTCAATACCTTCTAATTTTAAGTCTGTTTGACGGGTTACAACGATGTTTCTTCTGTTAGGTAACGGCTTACCAATAGAATCGTAGGTTTTGCGCCCCATAATAATGGTATGCCCAGAGGTGATGGTTTTGAAGTGTTTTAAGTCGGCAGGTAAGTGCCAAAGTAATTGGTTGTCTTTGCCAATAGCATTATTTTCTGATATGGCTACAACTATGGTTGTTTGGTTCATTAGTTCATTAGTTCATTAGTTCATTAGTTCATTTTCGCTGTGTCGTACTAGCTTCTTGTTTTCCAATGAATTTGATATAACTATTTAATTTGATATGTACTATTTCTAGTTTCTTTAATAAATTATTGTATTGTTCTTCTGTAATTAAATTTCGTTGCTTGGATTTTCTTAGAAAAGATTTTACTTCCAAGATAGAACCTCGGCTATAGTAACAGAAATTCTTATTCTCCTTAAAATGAAACCTCCCATATCCTTCAGCAATATTTGCGCTGATGGAATCGGCAGCTCTACAAATTTGTTTTCCCATGGTATCTTTTGCAAAGAAATCCCAAGTTAAAACAAGATTCCATATTTCATCTGAGATTTCTTCAGAAAGAATATAGACGTCTAGTTCTTCAATTCTATTATGACTCATAAAGTTAGGTAGTTGATTTAACTAAGCTATAGAAAATCAACTAATGAACCAATGAGCAAATGAACTATTTATTTATACAGCCACTATCCCCTTAATATGCGGATGTGCTTCGTAGTTTACTAATTCAAAATCTTCAAATTTAAAATCGAAGATATCTTTAACGTCGGGGTTTATTTTCATGGTTGGCAAAGGTTTTGGATCTCTGCTCAATTGTAATTTTACTTGATCTAAATGGTTATTGTAAATATGTGCGTCTCCAAAAGTGTGGATGAAATCTCCAGCTTCTAAACCGCAAACTTGTGCTACCATCATGGTTAACAAAGCATAAGAAGCAATATTAAAAGGTACGCCCAAGAAAATATCCGCACTGCGTTGATACAACTGGCAGCTCAATTTTCCATCAGCTACATAAAATTGGAAAAAAGCGTGACACGGAGGTAAAGCCATGTTTTCAATTTCTGCAACATTCCAAGCAGAAACGATGATACGTCTCGAATCCGGGTTGTTTTTAATGGTATTGATGATTTGTTTGATTTGGTCAATATGTCCACCGTTTGGCGTTGGCCAGCTTCTCCATTGCGAACCGTAAACCGGACCTAAATTCCCATCTTCATCTGCCCATTCGTCCCAAATACGCACACCGTTATCTTTTAAATATTTAATATTGGTATCGCCTTGTAAAAACCAAATCAGCTCATGGATGATGGATTTTAAATGCAGTTTTTTGGTAGTTACCATGGGGAAACCATCTTGCAGATTAAAACGCATTTGGTAACCAAATACGCTGATGGTGCCTGTTCCGGTTCTATCGTGTTTTTGTGTGCCAGTGTCTAGCACATGCTGCATCAAATCTAAATATTGTTTCATATACTTCTACGCTTTGTCATTCCGACGATAGGAGGAATCTAATAAATTTTAATAGATTCTTCGCTGAGCTCTGAATAACAGCTTACATAATAATGTGCTAAAAATTGTGAAACACAAATCTAACCATTAAAAATCAACCTCGTATTTATGTTTTTCAACAGTGTTGATGGATATTAGATTTCTATGTTGTAAAACGATATTTTATCTCGAAAATGCATTAGTTTTGCTAAACGATGATGTTTAGAAAAATAATCTTTTCAGTTTTTATAGCTAACTTGTTTTGTACAGCAGGCTTTGCACAATCGGCAAAGGCCTTAAAACTTTCTGACGCTACTATTTCGCTCACCAAAGATAAAGTGGTTTACGACCCTGCATATTTTAGGATAGCTTATCCAAACGGAGATGTACCTGCGGATAAGGGAGTGTGTACAGATGTCGTGATTAGAGCCTATCGTAAATTGGGTACAGACTTACAAAAAGAAGTACATGAGGATATGAAGGCTAATTTTAGGCTATATCCGAAAAACTGGGGCATGAAAACTACCGATAGGAATATCGATCACAGACGCGTACCTAATTTGATGGTTTTCTTCGGTAGAAAAGGAACAAAGAAACCGATGACTAAAAATGCTGCAGATTATTTGCCTGGAGATATCGTTTGCTGGGATTTAAATGGTAGACAATTGCATATTGGTTTAGTAGTTGACCGTAAAACTGGAGATGGTAAGCGTTACCTAATTGTTCATAATATCGGTTCTGGACAAGTGATAGAAGATGTATTGTTCGCTTGGAAGATTATTGGACATTACAGTTACAAGCTGTAGTTAGTTACGAATTACGATTTTAGATTTGCAAGTCGTAAAGTGTAGTGCTTTCCGTATCTTTGATGCTATAAGCAAAAAAAAATAAAAACTTAGTGTTCTTCGTGCCTTCGTGGTCAAAAAAAATCTAAAATCGTAATTCTACAATCTAAAATCCCAAGATGTTAACATTTGCCAACGCAAAAATAAATTTAGGCTTATTTCTTACTGAAAAACGTGCCGATGGTTATCATAATCTGCAGACTGTTTTTTATCCCATAAAAATCAACGATGTGGTAGAGTTGGTAGATGCAGAGGAGAATCAGATGTTGATTAAGGGAATTGATATTCCGGGAGAAGATATAGACAATATCTGCTTGAAAGCATTTAAAATGCTGCAAAGTGATTTTAATCTTCCCAACCAACAAATTGTGCTGCTAAAAAATATTCCCGTGGGAGCGGGTTTAGGTGGGGGAAGTTCGAATGCAGCTTTTTTGATTAAGTTAGTGAATCAGAAATTCGATTTAGGTTTAACGGATGAACAAATGCAAGGTTACGCTAGACCTCTAGGAGCAGATTGTGCATTCTTCATCAAAAACAAGCCAACTTACGCTTTTGCCAAAGGCGATGAATTTGAGGAATTGGAAATTGATCTTTCTTCTTATTACTTGGTGCTGGTAAAACCACCAGTGCATGTTTCTACTGCACAGGCCTACAGTAAAGTAAACATAAAACAAGCTTCCAGTTCTTTAAAAGATTTGATACATTTGCCGCTACAAGATTGGCAAGCTCATATTTTGAACGATTTTGAGCCTTCTGTTTTTGAAAAATATCCACAAATTGACGTAATAAAAACAAAGCTTTACCAAGCTGGGGCTAAATTTGCGCTAATGAGTGGCAGCGGATCTTCGGTATTCGCAATTTTTGAAAACGAAGTAAAACTGCCAGAACTGGAGAAAGAGAATTTAGTTTTTTACGATATATAAAAGGTATAGGGTTTGAGGTTAAAGGCGTAAGGTCTCATATCTCACATCTCAATACTCAGTACTGAAATAATGGAAATCAACCTGATCCGCAAAAGCGGTAAATTTAATTTTGAAGCAGAAAACGAAAGCGGTTTTACCGTAGAATTAGATGCAAAACAAGCAATAGGAGGAGAGGGAAAAGGCTTTCGTCCTATGGAAATGCTTCTTATTGGCTTAGGAGGCTGTAGTGGTATTGATATGGTAAATATCCTTACGAAACAGAAAGAAGAATTGAATGATATTAAAATCAATATCAAGGCTACGAGAAAAGAGCAAGAAACGCCTGCAATTTTCGACGTGATTGATATTCAATTTAACCTGTTCGGCGAGTTGAGCGTCCCAAAAGTAGAACGTGCACTCCAAATGACCTTTGATAAATATTGTTCTGTTTCCAATATCTTGGGCAGATCAGCAACTATAAATTTTACATATACTATAAATGGTAATAAGTAATACGTTTTAAGTTATACATAGCAATGCTGCTTATAACGGAAAACTTAAAACTTATCACCTAAAACCTACAACTTAATAATGTCTGATAATTTCGAAACCATAGCTATACGCACTCAAACCGAAAGAAGTTCGCATAAAGAGCATTCGTCACCAATTTATTTAACATCAAGTTATAAGTTTGACGACGCTGAAGAAATGCGTGCTTTGTTCGCTAATGAGAAGGAAGGAAATGTATATAGTCGTTACTCTAACCCAAATACTTCGGAGTTTATTGAGAAGATGACGTTGTTGGAAGGGGCAGAAGATGGTTTTGCAACGGCTACAGGTATGGCGGCAATCTTTACCACTTTTGCAACTTTTCTGAAAAGTGGTGATCATATCGTTTCTAGTCGTTCGGTTTTTGGTTCTACACATCAATTATTGACCAATGTATTTGCTAAATGGGGTGTAACTTTTGATTATGCTGATTTAGATAAACCTCAAGATTGGGAAGGCTTGATTAAGCCAAATACCAAAATGATTTTCGTGGAAACACCATCTAATCCAGGAATTGATATTATTGATTTAGAGTTTTTGGGTGAATTAGCTAAAAAACACAATCAGCTTTTGGTGGTGGATAACTGTTTTGCGACACCTTATTTACAGCAACCTATTAAATTAGGTGCGCATATTTCTATCCACTCCGCAACGAAATATATTGACGGACAAGGCCGAGCTTTAGGTGGTATTATTTTGGGTACTAAAGCATTGATTGCTGATATAGTTGCTTTTGCTCGTCACAGTGGACCATCATTGTCTCCATTTAATGCCTGGATATTATCGAAAAGTTTAGAGACTTTGGCTGTTCGTATGGATCGCCATTGCGAAAACGCATTAAAAGTGGCAGAGTACTTGGAGAAACATCCGAAAATTAAGCTGGTAAAATATCCATTCTTACCTTCTCATCCTCAATATGAAATTGCTAAAAAACAGATGAAACAAGGTGGAGGTATTGTCACTATTGTGGTTGATGGAGGCATTGAGGCTGCCCGTAAATTTATGGATGGCTTAAAGATGTTCTCTATTTCTGCAAACTTGGCTGATACAAGATCTATTGCTACACACCCAGCAACTAGTACGCATAGTAAGTTAAGCGAAGAAGAACGTAATATTGTAGGTATAGAACAAGGTTCTATCCGCCTATCTATCGGTTTAGAGCATATTGATGATATTTTGAAAGATATAGATCAGGCGCTGGGCAATTAGCAGTAGGCAGTTTTCATTTGCCAAAAAGTAAACAAAAAAAGGAGCAAAAATTAATTTTTGCTCCTTTTTTTGTTTGATGCTTCTCGTCATTGCGAGGTACGAAGCAATCTATCATGTATTTATCACTCGCTTTAAAATTGTTTCGTTCCCAGCAATGACGGGAAATGGATGGTAATTGTTAATCTACCAACTTAATATGATGGTCTGAGAGTGTGATTAAACGTTCTTTATATAAACCTCCAATTGCTTTTTTGAAAGCACTTTTACTTACTTGAAACCTATTGTAAATTTCTTCTGGCGTGCTTTTATCACCTAGATTAATTTCGCCAACAACTCGAAGTTCTTCCAAAATATAGTCCTTTGTTTCTAGTACATGTCCAAAGCCAGATGGCTGAAGTGTGAGATCTATTTTTCCTTCTACTCTGATTTTCTTAATCCATCCAGTAGTTCTTTGACCAGGTTCTACTATCGAAAATACTTCGTTGTGATACAGTAAGCCTATAAATTCATCGTTGATAATAGCGTTGTAGCCCAAATCTGATTTGTCTACAATTAATAAGTCAACAGTATCGCCTTCCTCAAAATCAAAATTATGATGTTCTACAAATTGATCTACTTTAGAAGAAGCCAATAACTTATTCGAGAAATCATCTAAATAAACATAAACTACATAGCTTTCGCCAATTTCCATTGGTTTTTTCTGCTCTCTTCTGGGGATGAAAACATCTTTATCTATTCCGATATTCACAAAAGCACCATCATCATTAACAGATACAACTGTCAATAGCGCAAATTCATCGGCAGTAGCCAAAACTTCCTTTAAAGTAGCAACCGTACTACCATCTTTATTGAGATAAACAAAGGCATCTATATCATCACCCAATTCCAAGTCTTTTGGAACTTCTACAAAAGGCAAAAGCACTTCTTCTGTACCGTCTGTTAAACTTAAACCCTGACTGTTTTTAGCTGCTACTCGCAGTTGATTATATTTGCCTATTTCTATCATTGCTCTAAACTAATTGGCAAAGATAGCAAGAATATCATCATTAGCTTTTGTTTTAAATGGCTAAAACAATTAGGAATGTTATCTTTGGTTTAAGATCCTCTCCTTATGTTCCGTTCAGCTATTTTTCTACTTCTACTATTTCTATTTTCTTCTTCCTGTTTTGCGCAGAAATCTGATGTAGAAGAGTTCGTGAAAGCTTGGTCTGTAACTGGTAAAAATCAAACACAAAAAGCGGAAGAAACTTATCTGATCCTAAAAAATAGATACAATCCACAGAAATTTCTAGCCATTTCGAAGCAATTTGATTCGTATATGGCTGATCATTCAGACGATCGCTTAAAAGCTCGTATTTATATGTTTCAAGTGTTGGGGAAAAGAGAGTTCCATATTGTTTTACAGCAACAAGATACGCTGAAGGTAGTAGAAGCAATTAAGCTAGCACGTAAATTGCAAGATGCTCAATTACTGGCAGAAATTTATGCATTGGCAGCTGATATTGACTTTGAAGGGGGCTATTTGCTTTATAATTTAAAAGCGCTGGAGTTACAAAAAAAAATAGGTTTTGAATATTTCTCTTTTGTGCAAAACCGCTTTTTCGGTGCCAGCATAGCTTTATACAAAACCCATGATTTTAAGGAGAGTATCGAATATGGTAAAAAATGCTTGGCCTTTAAAGATGTTAAAACGCAGAAATGGGATGCCATTGTTTACATTTTTCAACTTGATATTATAGGAGCTTCCTATATCGCCCTTAAAAAATATGATAACGCAATCGCTTATTATCAAAAGATTATCGATTCTATTGGTTCGATAACTTCCAACTCAGAAGCGAAAGAACTTTGGAGAGCTATAGCTAAAGGAAATATTGGTCGTTGCCTTTTTTACAAAAATGATATTAAGAATGCTTGGCCTTTAATAAACGCTCATTTAGCGGTGGCCTTAAAATATCAACAGTGGAATAACGTAGCGCTTGCTGAAAACGCTATAGGCGAAATACACTTGAAAAAACGGGCCTATTCGCAAGCATATATTGCTTTTAGAAAAGCGCTTTCGGCAGCTCGAAAGAGTAATCGAATAGAGGAGAAAGTGAAGGCTACCGATGGTTTACTAGCAAGTTATGCCCATTTGGGAAATCCAGATAGCTTGCTTCATTATCAGAAGCAACATCGTGCTTATTTACTAGAGCAAGCTGATGTGGTAAACGACGGAAAACTTTCTGCAATGAATTCGAAAATTTTGTTCGACGACGGGCAAAGAAAATTGGAAGTTGCTAATGCCAGTATTTCTAGTTTAAAGCAAACCAGAAATATCATCATTATTTCGATAGCGATTTTAACGGTTTTTATTTGGTTGCTTTATAATAGGCAAGCATTGAAAATCAAGCTGGAAAAGCAACAAATGGTTTTCGAAAGCCTTAAGGTAAAAGCCGAAGTGGATAAGGCAAGAAATAGTTTACAGCAGTTTAGAAATCAAATGTTAGAAAAAGATCAGCTAATTGCCAACTTACGACAATCTTTGCAAAAAACTGTGCTCGAAAATAATTTGGATGAAAAGCAGATAGGACAGAAACTTTTGGCGTATGTACTAGTCACCGATGAACAATGGAAAAGTTTCAGAGAAGATTTTAATAAAGTTTATCCTTTCTTTTTCCCACGCATTAATGCCATTGTAGCAAATCTATCGTCAGCCGAGGAGCGCTTGGCAAGTTTGATTTTCCTTCAGATGGAGAATAAGGAGATTGCTGGGACACTAGGCATCAGTGTTGAGAGTGTAGCAAGAAGCAAAAGACGTTTAAGACAAAAACTTCCATTATTGCCCGATCAATCCATTGAAATCTATATCCTGTCTTTGATATAGGTAAATGTTCTTTCGCTTGTCCGCTTTTTGTCCGCCTCGAAGCCTTGCTTAAACTGTCTTTAAAGTCAATATTTGATGGCTAATAAAAAAGACAGATGAAACTAAAGATTACTTTATACCTCATTTTTTTAGGCTTTGGATTGAAAGCACAAACTATTACTCCAGATGCTAATGGTGTTGTTTACATTGATGAACAAGGTGCCGGAAATAAAACAGGAAGCTCGTGGAATAATGCCGCTGAAATACGGCCGGCATTTACTAGTGCTAAAACAAATACAGCCATTCTACAGCTTTGGATAAAAGCAGGAAATTATTTCCCTACTACAGATGGAGATAAGCTAAAGTACTTGGAAATTACACGAAACCTTAAAGTTTACGGCGGTTTTGCAGGCACCGAATCTGCAATTTTGAATAGAGATTTACAGACCAATGTAACTACTATCAGCGGAAACATTGGAAATGCTGCCTCAACTTCTGATAATAGTCATCATCTTTTGGTTATTTGGCCCAAAACCGATGTGGTCATTACTAACCAAACAACCATAGACGGGATTACGTTTCGTGATGCTAATGCAAATTCTGGAGCGGTAGTTAATAATGAATTGCCGCTATATATGGGAGCGGCTATTTTTGCCTGTATCCAGGATTTCAGTCAAAAGAACTACCCAATTATTAGCAAT
The DNA here is from genome assembly GCA_029959615.1 of Flavobacteriaceae bacterium PS02338. GTDB lineage: Bacteria > Bacteroidota > Bacteroidia > Sphingobacteriales > Sphingobacteriaceae > Pedobacter. Next base: position 77,992 of record JASCOD010000009.1, read on the forward strand.
TGTAAATTTGTGGATAACTATGCCGATCAAGGTGGTGCCGCTATTTATTACGATGGTTTGTTGGCGACTTCTGAGCAGCTCAAAATTCAAGACTGTGTTTTCGAGAATAATGTGTCTTCTTATGTGGGTGGCGCCCTGTTTTTCTTCTACGATGCGGCCTACTTGGATCAGTACAATACACAACAGCATTACTACAACGCTGAAGTGCTGAATTGCACTTTTAAAGGTAATAAGGTTAATAATAATGCTCAAGGACGTGGTGCTGAAAGTTCTGGAGGTGCTATTTGCGCTTTGGGTCAGGGGAATGTGATGGTAAGGAATAGCACTTTTCACGAAAATACTTCAGATATTACTTTTACGGCACATGGTTATGCAACCTACGGTAATGGTAGTGGGGTAGCGGCTGTAAGAAATGCCAATGTGAACATTTACAATTCGCTATTTTACGATAACAATAAAGCTTCAATTTTTAATAGAGAGGCTAATTTGAAATTAATTAATTCTACAGTATACCATACCACTAATGAATTGGTGTCGCTGTCTTTAGCTAAATCGTTCGATATGCATAACTCCATACTTTGGAATGATGCAGTAAACACACCAGCCCTACTTTTGCCAGATATACAGCCCATCACAGCAGTGATTAACAACAGTATTTTTAATGCAACACCCTCAATTGTACTCACCTCATCAACTAATAACTCATCTCAAAATCCACTATTTGTTACCGCCAATAATTTCACCCCTTCATCTGCTAGTCCTGCAATTAACGCCGGTAATGTTACGCTCTATATTCCATATTTAACACTGGCAAGCGATAAAGATATCTATGGAAATCCGAGACTAGATGGCATCAGCATTGATATTGGTGCAGTAGAATATATTGCAACTTTGCCTGTAGTGCTTGATGATTTTAAGGTAGCAAAGCGATTAAACGGGGTGGATTTGGAGTGGCAAACATTTTCAGAAACGAATAACAAAGGTTTTAATATCCTAAAATCTTCAGATGGGATTGACTTTAAGACTGTCAGTTATGTTGCCGCAAAAGGAGCTGGAAAATACAATTGGTTTGATAAAATACCATTTGCTGGAAAGAACTATTATCAGTTACAACAAATAGACCTCAATGGCACCACGAAAATAGTGGGTTATGGCGCATTAAATTTTGATATGTTAACTGAAGCGCTATACCCCAACCCAACAAAAAACGTAGTAAATATCCGTTTGAATGAGGATAGTTATCGGGAAGCTAGGTTGTTTGATGTTTCTGGTCAACTCCTGTTAAAAAGTACGGTTCAAACTAATAGTCGTATGGTTTCGCTTGATTTGTCTAAGTTTTCTCCCGGAATTTATTTCGTAAAGCTTATCGGGTTAGAAACCAAAAGCTTTAAAGTGGTTAAGCAATAACTGAAAGAATACCATCGTGCCCAAAGATCTAAAACAGAAGTTATTGGTAATATTTATTTTATTGGCACTACTGGCCATGATTTTTGTTTGGTTTTATTTTGATAAAAAGCTATTTCAAATTAGGTGATGAGAGGAAGAGTCTCATAAAGATAGTCGAGGAATGCGGGGATTTTGCGACTGAAGTTACTTTTCTAAATCAAAAATTAAAGCAATACTCCCTTCAAGAATAGTAGTGCAAAAGAAAAGTAGATAATCAACCCAGTTACATCTACCAAAGTAGCTACAAATGGTGTAGAAGAAGCGGCAGGATCGGCTCCCAGTTTTTTAAGCAGCAACGGAAGCATGGAACCCATCAAAGTCCCCCAAAGTACTACACCAATCAACGAGCAACCAACTACCAAACCAATTCGGATGTAATGTTCGCTAAATCCTGGCATTATAACGTGCCAACCGGCTATCACACAAAAACTAAGTAAACAAAGTGTGGTGCCGAGAAAAATTCCCGAGAAAATCTCACGACGCATTACATTCCACCAATCTTTAATGGTGACTTCACCGAGTGCCATAGCTTGTATAATTAATGTGGCTGCTTGCGAACCGCTATTTCCACCACTAGAAATAATCAAAGGGATGAAAGTGGCTAGAATTACTACTTTGGCAATTTGATCTTCGAAACCAGACATAGCCGCAATAGTAAGTAGTTCACCAAAGAATAAGACGATTAGCCAAACTACACGTTTTTTATAAAGCTCAAATACTGGAACGTCCAAATAAGGTTCGTCGAGGGCCTGAGTACCCCCCATTTTATGCATATCTTCGGTATACTCTTCATGCGCTATCCATAAAACGTCATCTACCGTAACGATCCCTAAAAGTACATCTTGGTCATCTACAACGGGTAAGGCTACACGATTATTCATCTTAAAAACGTTAATGGCTTCCTCTTGTGGATCATTTACGTTTAAAGAAATTAAACGATTATCCGTTAGTTCCCCAATTTTTGCTTCGGGATCTGAAAGGAGAATTTCTCGGATACGAATATCATCTAACAAAATACCATCTTTATCAATAACGTAAACTACATCGATGGTTTCCGAATTTTTACCATAACGACGGATGTGTGAAAGTACCCGCTGAACTGTCCAATCTGTTTTTACGGCAATAAAATCTGGTGTCATCATCCTGCCCACACTGTCTTCGGCATAACCCAAAAGATTAAGTGCTTCTTTACGGTCGTTATCAGGCAAAAGAACCAAAAGCTTTTTAACCGCATCGCCTTTCAACTCTCCAAAAAGTGCCGTTCTATCATCGGGGGGTAACTGCCTTATGATTTCGGTTAACTTGTTGGCTTGTAGTTTTTTGATGATCCTTTCCTGCGTAGGGAAATCGAGAATACGAAACACATTTACCGCTCGTTTGCTAGAAAGCGTCTCGATAAATTTAACTGCATGTTGAGGAAGTTCATCAATTAGCTCTTCTACATCAGAGATATTGAGCTCATTGAGATAGGTTTTTAATTGCCTATCATTTTCGTTTTCCAACAAATTGATTACTTCTTCTACTTGCAGTTCTTCCATAAGCGTTGGATTTTGTGTGTTTTTACTCTATGGGCGTGTAAAGTTGCGTTTTTATTTTCAAATTGCGGTTATATACACAGTGTTTTCTTATTTCAATTTATTTAACATTTTTGTGCACAGTGTGGTTTGTTAACTTATGATTAAGCGTCTGATGGAAAAACATAGAAATTATGCATTAATAACTGGAGGAAGCAAAGGGATTGGTAAAGCAATAGCACAACAATTGGCCAGCAAAGGAAACCATTTGTTGTTGGTAGCCAGAAATAGATCCGAATTACAACATACAGCAGATGACATCAAAACTAAATATCAGGTAGAGGTCGAATTTTTTGCTATCGATTTGAGTTTAGCTAATGCTGCAGAAGAAGTTTTTAAATGGACTGCCGAAAATAACTATGCCATCAATATTTTAGTGAACAATGCAGGTTTTGGCGTATTTGGTAGTTTTATGGATGTAGCTTTAGACGAACAAATGAAAATGCTGGAAGTAAACATGAGCACTTTGGTGAAGCTTTGCCATTTATTTCTACCTAGCTTAAAATCACAGCCTCGAGGTTATATACTCAATATTTCTAGTACAGCTGCTTTTCAGGCTTTGCCAACGTTGGCTTTGTATGCGGCTTCAAAGGCTTTTGTACTTTCGTTTAGCAGGGCAATTAATTATGAGCTAAGAAATACATCGGTAGGAGTTACCTGTATTTGCCCTGGGCCTGTGGAAACAAATTTTGCTGATAGGGCAGGTTTGGGTGCTTTAGATAAAATGGCAAAGAAGTTTAATATGCAACCTGCTGAAGTGGCGGCTATAGCCTTAAAGGCAATGTATAAGCGGAAAATTGAAGTAACCCCCGGCTTTACCAATAAGATTGGCGCCTTTGCCACTCGAATTTTAGCTAAGCGATTTCTGGAAAAAACAGCAGCCAGTATCTATAGAGTTTAAGAAAGATCAATTTTGCAGATTTAGCCCGGTAAGGACGCCCAAACGTAGCTACATATTATAGTCGGGCGTTTTTACCCGATCGGATATTTAGTTCTGTTGAAATTTATTTGAAAATATATTTGCACTAATTGACTGAAAATATTACGTTTGTATTAAATACTACTAAATCTATAGATAATGTCGTTAAAAATGCAATATTTCTCTTTTACACATCGAATGCCGATGTGTTGTTGCATGTAGTACACTATAGAACTTCTTCAAACTTATTCAACCTTTCTTAAACCAAAATTTTTATTATGATTAACTCATACAGCACCTTTACACTAGCCAATCAGCTTACCGACGAACAGAAATTCTTTTTTAATAAATACGGTTTTCTTCATTTTAAAAACTTTTTAGATGCCCATGCTATCAGATCTATTATTCAGGCATCGCAGCAAGTACAAGATAAATGGTTGGATGAAGATGTGAAGAAGGTAAATGGTGTTCCAATCAAATACGGGACGGATTTAGACGGGTCATCTATTGTCCAACGTTTCGCATTTATCAATCAACACCATCCAACGCTAAGTGGTTTAACATTGGATCCTCGTTTTGATGCCCTATTGGAGCTAGCCGGAGAAGGAGCGAGGTTAGGAACAGAAGAAAAGGATGGAATGGTTTTTAACCACTATGTAAATGGACCAGATAGTAAGTTTACCAAAATGGGATGGCATACAGACGGCCTACGTGATATCTTTTACGGACAGAAGTTAAATCCGATGTTGAACGTTGGTGTTCATTTGGATACGCTAGATGTAAAGAACGGTGGTTTAAAAATATTGCCAGGTACGCATAAACAAAGTATTTATCAGATGCTATTCAGAAAGAAATATTTCCTAGACCATAAAGCAGATCCATCTGAAATTTCCATTACACCAGAGGCTGGAGATTTAACTATTCATGATGGTAGGCTATGGCACAGAGTAGCACAATCTGAAGTTACAGGCGAAAAAAGTAGAAGAAGAGTGATCTACATTCCCATCATCGCAGGAAAATACGCTCCGAAGAATGAAAATAGTCCGACGGTATTTTACCAACGTTTTGCAGGCATTGTAAAGTAATCGCTTATGTTGATCGCCGCGTTAGTTAGTTATTTGATAAAAACGGGAAAACTTAAAAAGGCAGGGCTATACATAAAACGTGTAGGCAACCTTAAATTTTCTTAGAAATAGAAAAAGAGCAAGAAAGAAGGTGATTTTTTTCTTTGAGGGATTTACCTGTTGAAAAATATATTTATATACTTTATGAGGTCGTAATTTTATTTAGATTCTTTTTGTGCTTTAATACTGTAATTTTAACCGCAAAAAGTTATTTTTGAGAGTTTTCTAAAATTATTTAGAAATGTTAAGGAACAAGTTACCTAGGTAGCAAATAACGGCTCGAAAATTACCTCTTTCTATCCATGAGATCTACGCTTCTTTTTTTATTTATATGCCTCAATTTCCTTGAACACGTATATGGGCAGGAGGTACCTAGAAGCTCACAGTATATTTTTAACAATTTTCTGCTCAATCCGGCACTGTCTGGTATTGATAGTTATATAGATCTAAAAATAGGCTATAGGCAGCAATGGACTGGAGTTGAAGGAGCACCAACTACACAGTATATCTCCATTAACACACCAATTGGTGATGACTACATCCGAAGTTCCATCAATTCTTTTTCGTCTAACGGTTATAACCCATTAAGCAGAAGCTTAGTGAATTCTTACAGTGCCGCAGAGCCTCATCATGGTTTTGGATTAATTGCGATGAATGATAAAGCAGGACTTTTAAGACAAAATATTGTGAATGCTACCTATGCCTATCATTTGGGATTAAGTAGAGATGTAAACCTCTCTGTCGGTATTGCCGCTGGGTTTCATTCGTTAGGTTTGAAAGTGGATAATATTGTAGCAGAAAGTGAGCAAGATCCGCTATTTAATGCAGATTATAACAATAGGTTGAGGCCCGATTTAGGTTTTGGAATATGGTTGTACGGACCAAGATTTTTTGTTGGTGCTTCGGCAAAACAGATTGTAGGAAATAGGGGAGTGCTTGAAGGAAACAGCATGGTGGTTCGTCCATACCAAAGTCCTTCTTTGTACGGCACCACTGGTTACAAAATATTTTTAGATGAAGAAATAGCCATGATTCCTTCTATGCTAGTGAGTTATTGGAATAATTCTCCTCCAGCAATCGATGTAAATTTAAAACTAGCTTATCAGGATAAATTCTGGATTGCCGGTAGCTATAGAAATAATGATGCTTTTTCTATGTTAGCGGGATATAACTTTGGGTCTTTAATTAATATAAGTTATTCTTATGACGTTAATACGTCGGCTTTAAGTAGGGTTAACAAAGGTACACATGAAATCGGCATAGGTTTTCTTTTGAATAATACCTACGAAGTTAAATGTTCTACTAGACAGTTTTAACGTAAAAGCGTAAGACTACCACTTATCGGCTTACACTCTGCCCTCAAATCTATCACATAAAAATAAACACCAGCAGGAAGCTCTTTTGCCCTAAAGGTACCATCGAATGGTTTAGCGTAATTTCCAATCGATTCATAGATCAATTGTCCACTCCTTGAGTATATTTTAACGTTATTTCCCTTGAAATCGGGAAGACCTTTAAGCATCCAAGTGTCGTTATGCCCATCGCCATTTGGTGTAATTACGTTTCCAATTTCCAAATTGTCATGTGTTACTTCTATCTTTACTACAGTAAAATCACTTAAGCACACCCCTAGTTTACGCCTAATAAAATACTCAACCGTTTTACTTGCTTTGAAATTGAAAACTCCTGTAGTGGTCTCCAAAATAGGATATTCATCCTCCAAGCTCGCAAATAATTGATAAGTTCCTTCTTCTACACCTACTATTGGTAAAGATATATCAGAAACATAACATACTCGAATATCTTTAGCTACTGGAGTAACCAGAGGAAAATAAATATCTTCAACGGTATATGGTTCGCTTATTGCAATACCACATGCAGATCTATCTTTCACTTCTAAACGATAAGTTCCACCACCTACATTAGTTAATTCTCTAGTGGTCTGCACTGTTTGTCCGTCTTCATTTAGCCATCTATAAGTGTAATCACCTACTCCTCCGGTAATTTGCAAACCTCTAACAGAGCCTCGCTTTAAACCACAGCCATCTTGAGTCGCTGTGCCGCTGCTTGGCTGTATAACCAGTTTTGGATTTGCATTGATAGTGAATGGTCCTATAATGGTTTGGCAGTTATTCGCGTCATATACGAATAGAAGGTATGATCCAACCGCTAACTCTTTTAATTCCCTTAAGGTTCCTACATAATCATTGCCTAATTCGTCTTTCCACTGAAAACGACTTGGAGCTGGATTGGTAGCATTAAACGTAAAATTTAAAGAAATACTTCCGTTGTTTAGTTCGCAAGTAGTATTTGTGGTATTAGACGTATAAGTAAAAACTTGCGGAACTTGTAGAGGGACAGTAAATGTTCTTGTGTAGGAACAGACCGAAGTGCTGTTACTTGCTTTCATAATGTAAGCGCCAGGAGCAAGGTTAGCAATTCTTAACGACACTCCAGCTGCATAAGCGCCAAGGGCGATAGTTTCATTAGTTGAAGCCTTGATCCATTCATACCGATCTGCATTGGAAATGCTCACATTGTCTATTATACCATTGCTTAATCCGCAGGTACCGGGGGTAATTGTCCCGCTAGTAATTACGATGATGTTATTAATTCCTATGGTGTAGCTCCTACTTACTGCCGGACAATTGCCTTCATCAGATACGACCAACGTATACATGCCACCTTCTACATCAACTAAATCGGCAGTGGTACCTACCACTATATTAATCATGTTTCCATTGGCAGGATCATGCCTGTACCATTTATAGGTGATAACTCCGGTAGGATCACCGATGGTTATCCCCCTAATAGAACCATTTGCTATGCCGCATGATGCAGGAGTAGTTGTAATTCCGGTTGTATTGATAATTGGGCTAGGTCTTCTGTTAACTACTATGGGATCAGAATCTTGCGAGCAGCCAGATTGATCTGTAGCTTTAACGGTATAAGTTCCTTGAGGTAAAGTAGCCGGATTACTTGTACTTACTACGGTACCTGCAGCATTACGCCATTCGTATCTAATCGTACCACTGCCTCTTAATACCTCGGCCGTAAAAGTGAAACTTGTTTGTCCGCAATTAGGTGATGGAGCAATAATGGTAGGTTTGGTTAGTTTTTGATCTCTTATGGAGAAAACATTAGGGAAAGCTTTACAACCATCGTCTATGGTAACCTCGTAAGTACCTACATTTAGATTGCTAATGTTTTGCGTGTTGCCCAATGGAACACGTGTGCCATTGCTTTCTATTTTCACCCAGCTAAAGGTAAATCCCTCTCTTGCTTCTTGAATAGTAATTGAACCATTGCCAGAACAAGTAACATGGTTTAAGATAGCCTCGTTAGGAAGCAGCTGTGCAGTGGCGAAAGGCGAAGTAGTGGCCACTAGCAAACTTGCCGTAGCAGTAACTTTTTGACTAAGGGTGGCATTGTATTCCCAACGTCCGTCACTTCCTGTTTGTACCGTGGCTATGTAGGTTTTACCTTCACATAAATCGTTACAATTTTGTGTGTAAAATAACTCTACTTCCGAATTTGGGGTAGCTTTTCCAGAAACGTGATTGCTGTTTTGTCTCAGTATTTGAATAGACGGCTGTGTTATACTTAGTGTTTTTCCGATACCAAAAGTACGGTTGCAATACATACTATTTCTAGTGATCTTAACTGGTCTTGAAGAAATAGTTTCTATTCCGTAAGTATTATTAGCTATAGTATTTCGTTCGCCTGTGGTTGCTCCTCCAATTGTACCTCCACTGTTATTTTCTATTTTAATACCTATGCCATTGCCTAAATTTACAGTGCCTGCAGCATCAGTTCCAACAAAGTTTCCAGTAAGAATGAAATCGGAGTTTGTTATCGAAATACCCACTGTCCTGTTACCGCCAACTATATTGTTACGTACATACAAAGCGGTATTTACTGCATCTACTTTTATACCTGCAATTTCTAGCGATGATGATGAAAGAAATAGCGGAAGCTCATGGAAATCTCTTTGTCCACTGTAATCAACACCAATTTTGTTGTTAATGATATTAATGTCAAATCTACTTATGGAGCTGTTGTAGCGTTTAATGTCCAGGTTTATCCTGTTGGCCGCAATTACGTTTCCTTCTCCAGTATTGTCCCCACCGATGTCTAAGGAACAATCATATAGACTAGCAGAAATGCCCATAACGTTGGTGTGTGGGGTTACACCATCATACAGTACTCCGATTAGGTTAGATTTTATTTTGATATTTGATAATGGGGGAGTAACAGTATTGTAATAGTTGCTCTGTATCAAAATACCGTAGACGTTTCCTACAAGTACGTTCCCTTTTCCTGGGGCACCTATAATGATATCACTAGCCCTATAATTCAAGGAAATAGCCGATCCCTGACTCATATTTACGTTCTGTAAATTATTGATAGTGGCAAAATTTCGTATGCACAAACCGTAAATTTCGACACCACTTATATAATTATCATTAACTATGTTTTGGCCAATTGAAAGCGCACTAAAAGTGGTGTTTGAATATTCAGGCTCTATAATGATTTTAGCGCCAGAAACACCTAGCGGCTGCCAAGAAGCTTGCGAACTTCCATCAATAATGGTATTAGATATAATAGTAGGTAATGCAGTTCTCAACCTAATAGTACGATTTGCATAATTACTCCCATCACCAGGAAGTTGGAAATTGATCGTGAAAACAGCTGTTCTATTCGCCTGTGCTGCATTGGTTAAAGCTTCTCTTAAAGTACCGGGACCACTATCAGCAATGCTAGTTACGGTATAGGTTTGAGCGTATAAAGCTACCTTGTTGAAAACGAGAAATAAGAATATAAATACGGAGAGCTTTAGGGTACGCATAGTAAGAATTTCGCAACTAAAATACGAATTAAGTGGAAATATGATGCTTTAAAAACCAAAAATACTTCATGCATTAAGTCAAAAAACTGAAATTTGAGCAAGTACTTTCCGTTAGGACCTTCTTTAGCTTATTTTGTAAAGCTAATAGTTTGAAAAATAGGTGTTTGATTTATCAGTGATTTGAATTTAGGAAACAAAAGTTGAGTTAGCTATATTTGCACACTTTTGCTCCCGTAGTTCAATGGATAGAATTATGGTTTCCGGTACCATCGATATGAGTTCGAATCTCGTCGGGAGCACAAAAAAAGCCTTAGTAGTTTTACTAAGGCTTTTTTGTTTTATTCTTTGGGTGCTTTTTTTACTGGGTGAACGGGCTGCTCTGCCTGCTCTCGTTGTTTTGCTAGATCGGTAGTTTTAACTGGCTTAATTTTACCATCTTCAATATCTTCCTTAACTGAATTTAAAGGTTTGATATTTTTATCAGTCTTTTTCGGGTCTTTGCCACCCTTTGTGTTTCCTGTAATATTCATCTTGTATAGGTTTATTGTTTGATGAATAACAAATGAAAAACTGAGAATGTTCTACTTAATTAAAAGTGAGGTATTAGGAGCTAGGTATTAGGAATTAGTAGAGCTGTTTTAGTTGTCTAACTACTGACCACTGACGCCTAAACCCTATATCTCAATCCAATCGCTTTTTGCGAAGTTATTAAATTCGGTTCTAGGTTCTAAGTTAAGGTAAGGATAAGTAACTTTAGAAAGATATAGTCCAGTAGGTTTGGCAATCTCAAATTTTTCTGGGATTTCTAACGAGGAAAGATGATGTTCAAACTGGTCAACGCTCAATTCGTTCTTGCCAATCTTCAATAAATTGCCAGTTAAGATCCTTATCATCTTACTTAAAAAACGATTAGAAGCAATATAAAAACGAAAATGTTGCTCATTGGCAGAACAGTATAACTTAGCTTCCATTACATTGCAAATGGTGTGTTCGTTTTTATCTGGTGCAGTGCAAAAGGCTCTGTAATCTTTGTATTTGGGCAATAATTCTACTGCCTTTTTCATCTCTTGTACGTTGAGATTTTTCACATTATAATAAGAACTGAGCTGACCTAAAAACGGATTTTTATAGGTGTGAAAATAGTAATCATACTTACGTTGTACAGCATCAAAGCGGGCATGTTGTTTTCCATCCATCGGGATAATATCGAAAACTGCGATGTTATGTGGCAGAATTCTATTCAAGATGAAAAACAAATCGAAATCTATCTCTCGCTCAATATCAACATGGAAAAAATACTGACTGGCGTGAACGCTGGTATCGGTACGTCCACAACCATTTATAACGATAGGTGTTTTAAAAATATTGCTGAGTTTTGCTTCGATCGCTTCTTGTACACTGTGCGCTTTTGGATGCCTCTGCCAGCCGTTGTAGGTGTGACCATTATATCCAATATGAAAAAAATATCGCATCAATAAACTAAACGAATTTTTTCATCATTAAACTACAGCCGTAATGCAAACCATCATGAGATACGATGAATGTAACTGCATCCTCAATTTTTTCCAGCCTATAACCTTTGTAAGTACTAATGGTGTAAGGAGTGTAATTCTCAAATTTATCAGTCGCTAAATCCTTCTCCAATTGATCGATAGTGTCTAGTAGATACGCTTTTAATTGCGCAATTTCTTCTGCCGAAATAAAGCCTTCTGGCTTAGAACCATTTCTATATTTATCAACTAATGTTGGATCAATTACTAATTCATTATTAGATAATTTGTAGCATAAAACTTGCTGACTAACCACTAGGTGTCCCATTTGCCAAGCAAGGTTATTGCTAAACCCGTTGGGGATTTTGTTCATTTGTTCAGTACTTAAATCTTCTACCAAGCTCAATAAGGCTTTGCGGCTGGCTCTAATTACTTCGAATATTTTATCCATAAAACAAAGATAGCTCTCGTTTTTCACGAAAGCTATCTTTAATTTACTTTTAGAATTATTGTTGCCACAGATGCACAGATAAAAAGCTTATTCGCTTGTCAGTCTGAGCTGGTCGAAGATTATTTTTTTAAAAGATGTTTTGACAGGTTTAACATGACACTGTGTTTTACGAAATAATATTAAATTATTTCGCCGCTGTTGGCTTAGCATTTTTAACATAAGTATCTAACCATTTGTTGGTTTCCCAAAGCATGTGTAAAATGTTTTCCTTGGCTCTATAACCATGCGCTTCGTAAGGTAGATATACAAAACGAGTTGTACCACCATGTCCTTTAATCGCGTTAAATAATCGTTCGCTATTGATAGGGAATGTACCTTGATTATCGTCCATTTCTCCATGTATCAGTAAGATAGGAGTTTTGATTTTATCCGCATAGCTAAAAGGACTCATTTCATAGTATAATTGAGGCGCTTGCCAATACGTACGGTCTTCGTTCTGGAAGCCGAAAGGTGTTAAAGTTCTGTTATAAGCACCACTGCGTGCAATTCCGGCTTTGAACAAATTGGTATGTGCCAATAGGTTTGCAGTCATGAAAGCACCATAGCTATGTCCACCAACCGCCATGCGGTTTCTATCGCCAACTCCCATTTCGCTCAACTTATTGATAGCAGCATCAGCATTTAGTTTTAATTGCTCTACAAATGAATCGTTAGGTCGTTTACCTTCTTTAGCGACAATTGGCATTTCTGCATTGTCTAATACAGCATAACCTTGGGTTACGTAAAATACGGGTCCACCAGAATTGATGGTGATGAACTTGTTCTCAGAACCTCTAATTTGTGCAGCATCACTAGCTGAGTTAAATTCACGTGGATAGGCCCAAATTAAAGTAGGCAAAGGACCATCTTTATCTTTGTTGTATCCTTTTGGAAGATACAAATCGCCTGTTAAATCAACGCCATCAGCGCGTTTGTAAGTGATTTTCTGTTTCGTAACACCATCTAGCCCTGTATACGGATTAGTGAAATTGGTGATTTGTCTATCGGCAACACGAAGCACTAAATTTTTAATAAAGTAATTTGGAACTTCAGTTTTACTTTCTCTGCGGGTTAACAGCACTAATTTCTGAGGGTCTAATACATCAGTTACCACTTCAAAAGTGCCTTCTTGACAGCGCCATAGTATTTCAGATTTTTTTGTGCTTAAATCAAACTTGGCAATGAAAGGTAGATCTCCCTTCGGCGAAGCACCTGTAGTGTTGTTCAATAATAGTTTGGTGCCGTTATCGGTGGTTAAAATTACTTGACGACCAAACTTGTTTTTCTCTGTTACCGGAGAACCTGGGTTGTTATAGGCATCGGTAGTATTTAATTCGTAAAGCGTTTCTAAATTTCCAGTAGAAGGATTGAAACGGCTTATTTTACTACTTTGCTTAGCTCTTGAGATTTCTCTTACCAATGCTAGTGTTGCATTTCCCCAAGTTACACCCGAATAACGAGTTTTGGTTTTGAAAAGTTCTTTGCTAGTGCCAGTGAAAGGCGCTTTTAATTCATAAACAGCATCATGGAACTCTACGTTTTTCTTGATTAAACCACTGTCTAAAGGCTGAGCCCAAACTACGCTTGCAGCCTCGTCATCTCTCCAATCGAAGCCACGAGCCACGTTTTGCACGTTGTCATATCCAGATGGGCGAACTTCGGTGGAAGGTAATTCTGCTAATACTTTAACCGTTTTTCCTTCCCTATCAATAATTTTCACCGTAGAAGGGAAGCCATAGGCTGAAACTAAGTAAGAAAAAGGCTTCTTGATAGTGCGCACCATTAGAAAGTTCTTATCTGGCGATAAACTTACTGTACTATAAATAGCTGGTGTGCCAATTGGAGTTTCTATACCGCCTTTGTTTTGAACCAATTGTGAAGTGGCGAAAAACTCAAACAATTGCTCGTCATAAGGCGATTTAATTAAATCTTGGATAGTTGCGCTTGGAGCTACTTTGCCCAGGTTTTCTTGTATGGTTGGTCCTTTTGGTGCCAACGGACGTTTAGGTGCAGCACTTGCAGGTTTGGTGGCTACTTGGTAAATCAAAGTGGCATCGTCAACCCATACTATACTCGAACCTAAAATTGCATTTAATGATTGTTTGTTTATTTTGGTAGCTTTTGCCGTCGCTACATCAATCACATATAAATCAATTCTATCTTGAGCTGTTTGTGTAAATGCAATTTTGGTTTCACTAGGATTCCAGCGCACATTACCAGCATATAAAGTAGTGGGTAAACCAGTAACTGCAGTAGTTTTACCTGTCTTGATATTTTTTAGGCTAAAGCTATTGACGTAAGTTTGTCTGCTAGGCGAATAATTATTAGGATTAATACGCATGCCAGCAATTTTATACTCAGGCATTGCCAATTCTTCAATAGAAGGATAGGGATTACGGTCGCTAAATAAAATCCATTCTGCTTTGCTATCAATGCTAACGCTAGGGGTTGGTTTAGCTAATAGCAAATCTGCCATTATTTTTGGTGGAGTTTGATACGTAATTGCATCTTGTGCTAAAACACTACCTCCAAAGCCTACAAATAATAGGTTTAGTATAACTTTCTTCATTTCCAATATGTAAGTTTAATTGATGATATAAACTTACATATAGTTCATGACATTAGCTTTTTGTATCAAAAATATTAAAACAATGAACAAACTAGCGTTTCAATATTTCTTTAATTTCTATGATATTATCGTAACTGAATGCCATGGCGCAAACAGTATTGCCTATAGAGCTACATCCTTCTAGACTTTTATACGAAATGCTTATCGCTTGGCCGTTTGCATAAGAAGCCAGGATCTCTGCATTACATACATAGCTAAACTTATTGTCGATTTTTAAATAAGTTCCAGTACAGTTTTTTTCTACAGTAGCATCTACACTAAGAAAATCTTTTGAACAAGCAGATAAAAGGAATAATGAGAAGGTTAAAAGTAGTACAAGGACTTTTTTCATGTTTTTAGGGCTCGGTTAAATAAAAAAATGGTTTAGCGTAAATACTTACTGTAACAAGTAGTTTATTTAATTGTTTTTAATGAAACGCCAACGGATGTATAAAATCTTTTATAAAGGATTATTTCTTCTGATTTCCATTGAAATTGAACTTCAAATTTAATCCAGCAGAACTAATTCGTAGGTTTTTATCTCCCATAGTACTTAAAGCGGGCTTGTAATAAGGTTCAAAAATCAAAATGTTTTTACCTATGTTTTGGTTAATACCAATAGCAATAATGGCGCTATTGGCAAAATCAAACCCTTTTAAACCGCTTTCCTCTGTTTCTTGTTGAACTTGTGCTTCTCCATTTTTTACTCCAAAATTGCTCCAACTGTAGTTGTAGGTATACTTCTGTGTAATGTAAGAACTAGAGTTAATACCTGTAGAAATATAGAAATCCTGTTTTTTAGATGGAAAGAACTTAACTACCATAGGTAAATCTATACTTAAAAGTCTGCCATTGAAACTAACATCGTTTGAAGCAGTGGCCGAGTAAGCTCCATTTGATGGAGCCATATTCATTGTACCCTCTTTTGAAGAAAACATTGCTTGCGACACTTCTACTGGAACTTTATTTTCGTAGCTCACCTTGTTTTGGCTAATCCCTGCACCAAAGCTAAAAATCAAGTTATTGGTTACTTTCACATTAGCGTTTAAACCCAATCCAGCACTTAATTTGGCTTCATTATCATCATGATAATTAAAGAAAGTTCCAGTGAATACATCTAATGTGGTTGTAGCTGCACTATTTTTCTTAGTCTCTTTATCTGTGTTGTTTGCTAGGATCTTGCTTTGCTGTTTTAAAAAATCTTCAGTAGAGAGTTTGGTAGGTTTGGTATTTTGTTCTGTCGGCTCAGTACCACTGGTTGTTCGCTCATTTATAATGGTTTTTTCCTCTGGTTTAGCCATTGCTATCACTGAACTGCTGTTTTCGATGACAGTTAAAGGAGGATTAGTGCTAGTATTTGGATTTGAAATCCCTTGAGTTGCCTCTTGCGTAGGATTGTTACCTTTCGTATCGGCATTTTTTGCTATAAATTGTTCAGTCGAATTGATGCTCTTTTCTAGTTTGTTGGGCTGTATAGCGGTTTTTTGAATAGGATTCCCGTTTCTGTTAGCTAAGTGATCTGTTTGAGAAGAAGAGATGCTGTTATTATTGGTGTTGATGTTATTGCTTTCAGTTACGAAGTGCTCTTTTGAACTCGTATTTGCTCTTAGAATTATTTTTTTTGTATCGAAAGTATCATTAAAATATAAGCCAGCAGCTAAAAGTAGAGATGCAGCAAGGCCTGTTAGCCACCAAATAGGTAGTTTTTTGTTCTCCTTTTCAGGATATTTTTTACGTAAGTCGATCCAACCCCGTTCGCCAAGACCATCATTGTAATCTTCGAAAACAGATTTGATTTGTTGTACTAATTCTTCGTCACTCATTTTCATACGCTTGTTTATTTTGTATATATGGAGTGGGTGGTTAATAATTGCTGTAAAGCTTGCTTAGCCCGTGTTAAATAAGTTCTTGAAGAGCTTTCGGGGATGTTAAGCAAGTTTCCTATTTCTTTGTGCGAATAGCCATCAATCTCGTATAAATTGAATACCGTTCGCTGTATTTCATTTAAATGTTTCATTAGTGCCAAAATATCTTGAGCGCTAAGTTTATCGATAACAGAGGTGTGTATAGTTTGCGGAATTGTATCAGTTAATTCTAACGCTTCGCTAAATCGCATCGATCTTCTTTTATAATCAAGTGAAGTGTTTACTAAAATCTTTCTAAACCAAGGTTTAAAATCGTTTTCTTCATTAAAACTTTGGAATGATTTAAAAACCTTGATAAAACTATCATTTGCTGCCTCTAAAGCATCTTCTCTATTGTTTAGGTAACGAATACAAATACCCAAAGCGTAGCCATAGAATTGTTTATAAAGCAATTCCTGTTGACGTAAGTCGCCTTTTTTGCAAGAAGCAATGAGCTTGGTTAAGCCCGGGTTATCTGGCATTCCTTATTTTTTTAGGCTGTATTGATAACGATTGTTTACCAAATCTTTGCATAGGTCGCAAGAGCCTCCCATTACATATTTTGTTAAAATTAAGCTGTTACCTTTAATCTCATATTTATAACTTCCTTCCAAAATTAAAGCAGTATCAAAATCAGCTGTCCAAGTATTTTCATCTTTAAATTCTACCGTTGTACTGTCAAGTAGTGTAAAAGTGCCACTGCCTATTTTTAAACCTTTTTTTATTTCAAACCTATTTGCTGAGAATAAGATCTCAATATCAGTGTTGAGCTGTCTGTTACCAGAATAGGCCTCAAATACACCAGTATAAATGCCATCTAACGAATTGGTATTTTCTTTTTTGCATCCAACGAAAATTAATAAGGCCAAAAGAAAATATAAATACTTCATCATTTTTGTTTTACACTTATACGCAATAGGAATAAAAAACGCTACAAAGATTTTAAAATTAAGGCATTCTTTTTTATTTACTTAAATTTGTCCCTTCAATAAAAAATCAGAAGGTGTCATTAGAGCAGTTAAAATTAAGTAAGCCATTGGTTTCGGCCATGAGTGCATTGGGATATTTATCCCCCAAAGAAGTACAGATCAGAACTATGTCTAGAATTTTGGGAGGACAAGACGTGATTGCTATTGGCCCAGAAGGAAGCGGTAAAACAACTACTTACGTGTTAGCCACTTTAATGCGCTTAAAAACTGGAGGAGGGGATGCACCAAGAGCATTAATTTTAGTGCCAACTAAAGAAAGGGTATTAGAAGTATTGGAATGTTTCAATAAATTAAACAGAAATGATACTTTTAGAATTGTGGGCATACATGCCGATAGTCCAATTGATGAGCAGGTAGAAGATCTAACGGACGGAGTAGATATTGTTGTGGCTATTCCATCAAGAGCTAGGGCAATTTATTTGAAGCTAGGTTTAAATACTAATAAAATCCAAATGATGATTTTGGATGACGCTGCCGATTTGGTAAAACAAGGTTTGCAGTTACCAGTTAACGAGCTGGCAAGAAGTATCCAGAAATGCCAACATTTGGTTTTTACCGAAGTAATGCATGAGAAGCTGGAATATATGATTGAAGATTTCATGTATATGCCAGCTACAATAGAGGTAGAAGAGCTGTTGGAAACTGGAGCAGAAACTTTCCCTCAGCTGATTTATCACCTACCAAATTTTCGTACTAAACTTAACTTGCTCAACCTACTTTTAAAGGATACAGAGGTATTTGATAAAGTAGTGGTTTTTGTAAATACACGTTTAACGGCTCAAACCATATCGAAAGATCTTTTTGATGGCAAAGCCGATGATGTTTTTGTGTACAAACCCTTGTTTTTTGACGAAGCAGGATTTGAAAGCTTAGAGGCTTTTAAAATCAATGATAAGGCTCGTGTACTTATCGTGGCGAACGAAAATTTCGAAGAAGTGAAGTTGAGTGGTATCCCATTTGTTTTTCATTTTGAGTTGCCAGAAGATAGAATGCGTTACATCAATAGGGTAATTAAGGTAGAAGATGTTGACTTGGTATCTCTCAACTTTGTCACTGATTTAGAGTTGCCAGAACTGAAGAAAATAGAGCAGGCTATAGGACAGAAAATAGAAGAAGCTGATTTGCCCGAAGACTTGTTGATTGAAGGTGGAAGCAAAACTACCAAACAAAAAAGCAAACATGCAAAGGAATTGGAGCGTGCAAAAGCCGAAGAAGAAGCTTTTAGAAATGCCGCTTTTCAGCCTAAGAAGGAGAGCAATGCTAAAACCACCAATTATAGCAGTGGCGAAAAGGCTAAGATGAACAAACAGAAGAAGCACGGTTAATTAGCGGTCAGTTTTTAGTAGTCAGGTGTCAGTAATTAGGTATTAGTGTTTATCGAACTATTGTTCTGAAAGTTAAATTGATTCTTGGTTTAGTAACCATCTTAGTAGGGGGTAAGCGATGCAACCAATGCGTTTGTGTGGTATCTTTCATGATTAATAAACTACCGTGCGCTAAGTGTAAGGAAACCGTAGTCTTATCCACTTTGTGTTTAAACGCAAATTTTCGTTCTGCACCAAAACTTAAAGAAGCAATAGCGCCATTTTTCTTCAAATCTTTTTCTCCATCACTGTGCCAAGCCATACCTTCATCACCAGTATGGTATAAGTTCAGTAAACAAGAGTTGAAGGTCTCTCCAGAGAGCTCTTCTGCTTTTAGTTTTAAGGCTAAGAGTTCTTCAGTCCAAGGTAAGGCTGTTTTAGTAATATTAGAATAGGTGTATTCAAATGCTTTTTCTCCATACCAAGCTACCTTTCGTTTAGTGGTAATCAGTTTCCCGAAGATAATAGCTTGATCATTTACCCATTCAATATGACTTAGCAATCGCTCGTAATAGAAATCAGCATCTGCTTTGCTAAAGATTTTGCCATAATAATTAACTGTTCCTTCTTTTGGGAGGAGGTTTGTTGTTGGCGAATGCTCGTTTGAAAATAAATTCATGAAAAAGTATTCAGGTGTCAGTAGTCAGGGATTTGATTAGCCCATTAATTATTCTGGATATTTCTTGGGATTGAGAAAGAAGTGCCATAAAATTTGCATTATCAACATAACTTAGCCGCTTTGCTAAATAAAGCATAGATTTCACTTCGCTGGTTGATGCTAAGCTGATATATAAAAATCTTCTAAATTCTGGCTTGGTTCCTCTATCGAAACCTTCAGCTATATTATTGGATATTGATATTGACGCTCGGCATATCTGGCTTCTAAAATCCCAATCCTTTAATTCTTTAAAGTTCTCATAAATATTAACGGCGAAATCTTGCGCTTTCTGCCAAGCGATAATATCTTCAAAACATTTGATGGCCATAGGTAGTAGTAGTTTTTCATTAATTTAAAGCTACAAAAAATCACTTTACAATATAACTGATCCCTGAAACCTAACTACTGATCACTCATTAAAGCCTGCTCCCAGCCAATAATCGCTGTTTTCCGCGTATTTCCCCACATGTAGCCACCAAAAGTTCCGCTAGCTTGTATTACTCGGTGACAGGGAATCAAAAACGCAATGGGATTACTACCAATAGCTGTTCCAACCGCTCTTGAAGCATTCGGATTTCCTATCTCATTAGCTAGTTTGCCATAGGTAGAGAGTTTGCCCATAGGAATTTTTAACAGGGCTTCCCAAACCTTTAGCTGAAAATCTGTGCCTTTCAAATGCAATTTGATATCTTTTAATTTAGACCAGTCATTTTGAAAGATGAACAAAGCATTTTGCTGTAATACATCCAGCTTTTCTACATATTTCGCATTTGGAAATTTTGCTTTCAATAAGGTTAGGGCAGTTTGTCCCTCTTCATAAAAGGACATGTAGCAAACACCTTTTTCAGTGGAAGCTGTTAATATGTTACCAAAGTGTGTGTTGGAAAAATGATAGTTGATGGTTAGTTCACTGCCACCATTTTTATATTCAGCAGGTGTCATTCCTTCAATATTCACAAACAGGTCGTGTAAACGGCTAGTACCCGAAAGTCCAGTTTCAAAGGCTACGTCAAATAAGTTGGCCTGTTCGGTTTGAAGTAATTTCTTCGCATGGTTTACACTTACATATTGTAAAAACTTTTTCGGACTAGTGCCAGCCCATTCTGTAAAAAGTCTTTGGAAATGAAAAGGACTTAAATTCACTTTTTCTGCCACCTCATCAAGATGAGGTTGGTTTTTAAAATGTGCCTTGATGTAGTCGATAGCTTTGGCAATTCTTTCGTAATTTATTTCCTCTTGCGTGTTCATAAGCTTTAAAATTAAACAAATATGGTAAGAGTATATTGGTTTTAAAATCCGAAACTTGCTTTTCTTTATAAGCACATAGACACCTAGCTATTTCTATGTGTCTATGTGGTTTCCATTTTATTTT
Source organism: Flavobacteriaceae bacterium PS02338 (assembly GCA_029959615.1). Taxonomy (GTDB): domain Bacteria; phylum Bacteroidota; class Bacteroidia; order Sphingobacteriales; family Sphingobacteriaceae; genus Pedobacter. The sequence continues at coordinate 98,779 of JASCOD010000009.1, forward strand.
TTAGTTGAAATAAATCGTTAATTTCGACGACAGTATGAAAGAACAGCTAATCGAAGACATCAAAACTACATTGTCGAAAACTAAGGTGGATTTGCTTGCTCAAATTGCGGCAAAACAAGCTAATGCTGTAAAAGATATTATCGATTTAACCTTTCATCCAGAAGAACAGATTGGATTTAGAGCAGCATGGATTTTAGAAAATATTTATACCACCAATCCTCAAGTTTTTTTACCCTTCTTACCTTATTTTTTATCTAATTTTTCTCGTCAGGATAATCTTTCGGCACGTAGGCATTTCGGAAAGATATTGGCATTAATTACGAAAAAGAATGTACCACAGGAAACTAAGGTCTTATTGGAAAATTACGATACTGAAGCATTGGTAGAAACTTCCTTCGCTTGGTTAATTGATGAAAATGTACCTGTAGCCATTAAATCACATTGCTTAAATATTCTGGCCAATTTTTCGGTAAAGCATCCTTGGATAAAAAACGAGTTACTGGAAACCATGGATTACTTGGTTGATAAAGAAAGTATTGCCTTTTTTGCTAAAGTGAAACAAATCAGAAAGCAACTGAAGCACTAACCTTCTAAATATTCCAAGATATCAGCTGGTTGACAGTCCAATGCTTTACAAATAGCTTCCAATGTACTAAAGCGAATTGCTTTTGCCTTTCCGGTCTTTAAAATAGAAAGATTGGATAAGGTCAAATCTACTTTTTGAGAAAGTTCGTTCAACGACATTTTACGTTTAGCCATCATCACATCTAGGTTCACTACTATTGGCATAATTATATCGTTAGCTCGTTTTCTGACTGAATTTCTAATCCTCTTTTAAAAACTTGTGCAATGATAAAAATAATTCCTGCCGAAAATATCATTTCGTCGCCATCATTAACATAATCAGCTAAATTAGCTAGTAAAAAACCTTCATTAATTAGACCTTCATAATAAGATAAAGCACAAACTTGGAGAATACCTATGATGAGCGTAAAGTAGCTAATTTGAGCAATTAGCTGGTACGCAGTTTTGCTAAATGGCTCCTTTAAATTTAACTTATTTGAGATTTTTACTGCTAAATAAGCAATGTAGGCTTTTAAACCAGACACAATAACCAAAGTGAGACCAATGTTGAGGTAATGAAAAAGTCCCAATTTAGAAAGCTCGGTAAGGTTTAGTTCTAAATAAAGACTCTCTGTAACGGCTTGGTTTCCCATTAATCCTATTAAAAATGAAAATAGGATAGTACCGGTTTTAATACACAAGCCAACAAAGGCAATCCAAAATAGCATATTTAAAACAGTTAAAAGCTTCGCATTGAAAGTTGTTTTATTTTTCATATATCAAAAAATATATTTCAAATATAGGTAAATATTTATTGATTATCGATAAATATTGTTTTAAATATTTAATTTCAATTTTACAGCTGCTAAACATTAAAATCATTCTTAAATCTTACTTTTGGGGATATGAGTAATAAAGCAGAAATCCTATCAGAAATTATAAAGAACAGAAGAAGTGTTTTTCCTGAAAGTTATACGAAGCAGGAAATTCCTACAGATGTTATTGAGCAAATTTTAGAAAATGCAAATTATGCACCCACACATAAATTAACGCAACCTTGGCGTTTCATCGTAATCAGAAAAGAGGCTAAAGCGAAATTGGGTATCGAATTAGGTGATATTTACAAAAGAGTTATTCCTGCTGAAAAGTTTTTGCAGAAAAAATATGATAGTTTCGGACAAAAAACTTCGCAAGCAGATGTCATTATTGCTATCAATATTCAGTTTCATGAAGATAAAGTGCCAAACTGGGAAGAAATTGCTGCGGTAGGTTGCGCGGTGCAAAATATGGCCTTAACTGCCGAAGCATTAAATATAGGTGCTTATTGGAGTTCGCCTCCGCTAATAGATCATTTAGGAGATTTCTTAGGGTTGGGAGATGATGAAAAATGCTATGGCTTGTTTTATATGGGTTACCACAATGCCGAATCGAGACCTGCCAACCGCACGCCGATTGCTGAGAAAGTAAAGTGGATAGAGAAATAGGGGACAGGTATCAGGAATTAGGTTTTAGTAGCTAGCGATAGAAGCTTAGACCATTAACAATCAACTATAAGCCATCAACAATTGACCAGTTAAACAATTAACCATTTATCATTAACAACTAACCATTAATCATTGAAGATCCAACTATATCAGCTTTGCTTAGACTTTATTGAGAAACGAATTGCTACGGCTACAGAGGCTTTACTGCAAGCACAAGAAGCAAGTAACGATGATACCAAGAGTAGTGCAGGTGACAAGTTTGAAACTGGTCGGGAAATGGCACAACAGGATATTAACCGTAATAAGCAATTGTTAGCAGATGCCCAACAGCAAAAGGCAGTTTTACTAACACTAGCAGACATAACTGAAACTGCTAAGGTAAGGAGTGGTAGTTTGGTGATTACCAATAATGGCAGTTTTTATATTAGCATTAGTGCTGGGCAGCTCTCGTTAGAAGGGAAAACTTATTTTGCTATTTCTGCCGCTTCGCCCATAGGTAAACTACTCATTGGCAAAGCTACGGGAGATCAGTTCAGCTTTAACGGGAAGAATTATCAAGTAAATCAGATATTTTAATCCTCCGATTTACTTGAAACTCTTTTTAATGCTGTGCATCAGATTTCTAGCCGTATAATTTCCTGGGTCAATAATTCTTCTGATGGTATATAGTGGATAATTTTCATCTCTCTTGGTCGATAGGATGAAAGCAGCTTTAAAGCCGTGTTCTTTTAACTTAGGCAATAAGCTCGATTTGTATACGCCATAGGGATAAGCGAAATATTCCACCTTTTTTCCAGTAATTATTTCTAGTTTTTGCGTAGGCTCGTCAATCTGGGTTTTCCAGTCTTCTGCGGTAAATTTAGAGAAGTTTTTATGATTGTAGGTATGGCTGGCAATTACGTTTCCTTCGTCAGAAAGTTCTTTGATTTGCTGTGCATTCATGTAGGCAATTCTTCCTTTTTTGCCAATAGAAACCGTCATGATGAAATAAACGCCTTTAAAACCATATTGCTTTAATGTAGGATAGGCGACAGTATACTGATCCAAATCTGTATCGTCGAAAGTAAACATAATCGGTTTTTCTGGTAACGATTTACCGTAAACCAAATAATCATACAATTGGTCTGGTAGGATAGAATGGTAACCGCTATCAGCTAGCATCTTTATGTGTTCCTTAAATTTTGCAGGAGAAATGATATCGTCCTTTGCTCTATTTCCGTCGCTGGGCAACCATTCCCTAATTTGATGATAGCAAAGTACCGGAACTTCCTTTCTTGCCAATATGGTAGCTGCATCGGCAGGTTTAACATTCTCCTCTACTTTATTAACCTGCTTTTTTGAAACGGTATCTTTGATAGGAGATGTGATATTGTTGGTGTCACCAGAAGTAGACTGACAAGCAGAAAATATAAAGGGGCATAGAAATGCCCCAAGTAAAAATCTTTTCATGAATAAATTTCCTTAGAAACTTTTTACGATGTTGTTGTGTAATGTCTTTGGACTCCAAAAGCCACTGGCAATAATTCTTCTCACGCACATTAAAGGATCGTTTTCATCACGTTTATCAGCCAAAGCGAAAGCCATTTTAAAGCCTCTTTTCTTTAACTCTGGAAAACCTTCCTTATTCCATAAACCAAATGGGTAAGCAAAATACTCCATCTTTTTACCAGTGATTTCTTCTAATTTCTTAGTAGGCTTGTCTAATTGCTCTTCCCAATCTTTACCAGTATATTTTTTAAAGTTTTTATGATCGTAAGTGTGGCTGCCAATCGTGTTTCCTTCATCAGAAAGCTGTTTGATTTGCTCTGCGCTCATGTAGTTTACGAACTTGCCTTTTTTACCGATAGAAACCGTCATGATGAAATAAGCTGCTTTGTAACCATATTTTTTTAGGGTAGGGTTAACTACTGTAAATTGATCCAAAACCGTATCATCAAAAGTTAACATGATGGGTTTTTTAGGAAGTGGTTTCCCTTCGTTCAAATAAGCATAAAGTTGATCAGGTAAAATGGTATTGTAGCCACTATCTGATAACATCTTTATTTGATCTTTAAAGTTTTGTATCTCTACGGTATAGTCTTTGCCCATTTGCCCGTCTGTAGATCTCCAGTTACGCACTTGGTGGTAACATAAAATAGGCACCTGTGGTCTTGCTAAGATAGTCTTGGCATCAGCTACTTTAATGTTTTTAGTGTCAATAGGAGCTGCCTGATTTTCAGTTTGTGTTACTTCACCAGCATTGGTAACACTATCTTTTGCATCTGTAGACGACGAAGGTTGAGATTTAGATTGGCAACCAGCACCATAAATTAGTGCCATTGCGATTAAAGGGAAGAAAAAACGTTTCATAAAGTACTTTATATGTAGGCAAAACTAAACAATAAGATGATATGTGATAATGGTGTTGAAAAAATAATTGTTTTATCTGTTGTGTGGTTAGCCACAGATACACAGATTTTATCGCTTTTAACTGAAATATCATCATCAAATAATGGGTTCTAATTCAATAGAAAAATAGTTTTCTGAAATTCTTATGCGTATTTCATCTGTGCATCCCGACATATCGGGACAGGTACTGTGGCTAAATTTTTTACTAAACAGGTTCTAAATCAAACTCACTCAATTATTACATAAAACCTGCTTCGCTCACTTCTTTTTGGTTTAATTTAGCACGTCAAAATCCAACACATAACTAACTGAAAATATATGAAAAAAATCTACTTTTTTTCTTTGTTGGGCTTACTTTCTGGAGGAACTGTTTTTGCGCAAACTAAAACAATTACCACCACAGAAACTGTTCAAGCACCGCAAAAGGCCAACTATCAACAAGCGGCTAGGTTTTCGCCGAGCAAGCTGAAGAAAATGATTTATTCTACTGCTGTTGATCCCCATTGGTTGAAACAGGGCAACCGCTTTTGGTACGAGTTCGAAACCCCGAGTGGAAAGAACTGGTATATCGTAGATCCCTCTGCCAGAAGTAAAAAAGTGCTTTTCGACCCTGCAAAATTAGCGGCAGAAATTACCTTGATCATTCGTGATCCCTTTGATGGACAGCATTTACCAATTGAGAACTTGAAGTTTAGTGATGATGAAAAAAACATCACGTTTGAAATTAAGAGTAGCATTGAGGAATTGAAACCTGATCGAAAAGATAAAAAAGCTGCAGATTCAATGCAAAAGAAAATCTTTAAGTTTCAATATGAATTAGCCGGACAAAAGCTCATTGAAATTAAAGACTATAAGAAAGCAAAAGCGAAACCAGCTTGGGGAGCTGTAGCACCAGATTCTTCTGCAATTATCTTTACCCGCAACTACAATTTGTTTTGGATGGACAAAGCAAACTATCAAAAAGCATTGAAAAATGAGGAAGATAGTACCATTGTAGAGCATCAGTTAACCAAAGATGGCGTAAAATACTATTCTTTTGGTAGTGATGGTAGCGGAGAAAACAATGAAGAAATCATCAAGAATGATAAGAAACGTAGGAGGGCTTTTGTTCTATGGTCGCCAGATGCAAAGTATTTTGTAATTCAACGTTCGGATAGCAGAAAGGTTAAAGACCTGTGGGTAATTAACAGTGTTGCTTCGGTTCGTCCTACCTTAGAAACTTACAAATATCAAATGCCAGGCGAAGCAGAAGCGCCGCAAGATGAGGTTTGGCTGTTCGATTTTGCGGCAAAGACCAGTAAGAAATTAAATGTTTCGGCCTTTAAAGACCAAAGTTTAAACACTTACAGCAAACCTGCACTTAATTCGGATAGAGATAATGAGTTCCGTCCGGCAATTTGGTTGGGAGATAATGGCAAATTTTACATGGGTCGCACCAGTCGTGATTTAAAACGTATTGACGTTTGCGTAGTTGATGTGAAAACTGGAACCATTAAACCGCTGATTGAAGAACGTTTCAATACCTATGTAGAAGTACAAAGGCCAGGTTTGGTAAACGGTGGAAAGGAATTGATTCACTGGAGCGAACGTGATGGTTGGGGACATTTCTATCTATTCGACGAAAATGGAAAACTTAAAAATCAAATTACCAAAGGTTCATTCCATTGCGAAGAAATTGTGAATATTGATGAGAAAGCAAGAGTACTTTATTTCACTGCCAATGGAAGGGAGGCTAAAGAAGATCCTTATTACTATCACTTGTATCGTGTAAATTTTGATGGCTCTGGTTTGAAACTGTTAAATGCTGGAGATTTCGATCATGCTGCGGTAATGAATGATGCAGGCCGCTACTTTGTAGATAATTATTCGAGGGTAAACACGGTTCCAAAATCTACTTTGTACGATAACAATGGCAACAAAGTGATGGAATTGGAAACGGCTGATTTATCCTTACTAATGGCAACAGGCTATAAATTTCCAGAGCCATTTAAGGTTAAGGCAGATGATGGTATTACCGATTTATTTGGCGTAATGTACAAGCCCTTCAATTTCGATCCTACTAAGAAATATCCCGTAATTGAGTATGTGTATCCAGGTCCGCAAACTGAAGCAGTGAACAAAGCTTTCGGTCGCAGTATGGACAGAACAGATCGTTTGGCGCAATTGGGTTATATCGTAGTTACTGTTGGCAATAGAGGTGGTCACCCAGCACGTTCTAAGTGGTACCATACTTATGGTTATGGTAATCTACGTGATTATGGTTTGGCAGATAAAAAAGCTACGATTGAGCAATTGGCAGATAGGTATTCGTACATAGATGCTACTAAAGTGGGAATTACGGGTCACTCTGGAGGCGGTTTCATGTCGACTGCGGCGATGTTGGTTTATCCAGATTTCTTTAAAGTAGCAGTGTCCAATGCAGGTAACCACGATAATAGCATTTATAACCGTTGGTGGAGCGAAAAGCACCATGGTGTAAAGGAGATTGTTTCCCTAAAAGGAGATACTTCTTTTAAATATTCGATAGATAAAAACCCTGATTTGGCGAAAAACCTAAAAGGACATTTGTTATTGATGCATGGCGATGTGGACAACAATGTACATCCAGCAGGTAGTATTAGAGTGGCTAACGCTTTGATCAAAGCAGGCAAACGTTTTGATTTTATCTTGGTGCCAGGTCAGCGACATGCCTTTGGCGATATGACGGAGTATATGTTCTGGCGTTTAGCTGATTATTTCAACAACCATTTGTTAGGCGATTTTTCGCAATCTACTAATGTGAACATGACGGAAATGGATAGGGAAGTGGAAAGAAAGAATTAGGTTGTAAATAGCGTGGTAAAAACCTCAGTAGCTTAGGCTACTGAGGTTTTTTTGTTAAGCAGTTTGTCATCCTGGGTTTCGAGGGATCTGTTACTGAATTACTATACTTAACAGATCCTTCACTAGCGTTCAGGATGACAAGAAATAACAAAAAGTATTTCTGCGTCAATCGGTGCTATTGACAGAAGTTCTTACGAAACAAAGCTTCTTTGCTCGTCGGAATTTGCAATTTCGAGGTCTTATCTACGGATTTGTAATCCGTAATAAATTCAGCAAGGCTAAGTGTGGATTAAAAATCCACGGATAGGGCTTCGCGATTGCAAATCGCGAAGAGCAGAGTTGGTATTAATCACCAATTATTTTTGTAGCGTAGATATGGTATGATAAGATCACCACAGGTAAAATTGTTCTCAAAGTTTAGTCGCATCTTTTGGAACTTTTCCTTTCCAAAATTCTTCTCTCTGCTTGTGGTCGCCTAAGTCCATTTTAAAGTTTGTCCAGTTACCAAAGAAGTTTTTTACTGCCATATTCCAGTTTCCTGTTACATCGTCTGCAAACTGCCAAAGAATATGATGGCCAGTTTCGTTTGAGAAACCTTCGTTGTCTGCTTGAAAAATCCCACCTGTCTTGTTCCAAATTTTTGACTTAATAGAAGTAACAATAGGAAAATTGTTGTCGTCAAACGAAGCGTTTAGAAGTTGAAAAGCGTAGATAACTTTTACTTTGTCGAAATATTTGTCCAACCAATTAGCAGCAGAAGCTGGTTTATAATTTTTAATATCCTCTCTAAATTCTTCCAGTTCCTCTTTACCAAGTTCACCTGCAACAACAGGATTACGTTCTATTTGCATAAGGTCATCACCGTCAGAATTTGCAACATTAATAACTGTCCAGTTGTCAGCAGGTTCGTTTTCGTCAAATGAAAACTTTGCCATTAAGTTGTCATTCTCCAGCCCGATTATAAGGTCGTCAATATGAATGTTGGTGTCTGATGTCCCTAAAACTCTAATATAATATCCCATTTTCCTCTATTTTTTTGTAGTGTTGCATGTGGTAGGGTGGTAACTCCGTGCCACATTTTATATCTTGTTGCCATTGTTCAGTTTTAATTTTTTTGTTACTACTTTATTTCAGACAAAGTCTTTGTTTCAATATGGATTTAAGTGACCGCTGAAAAAGCGAACACTTAAACCAGAGGGATGCCGAAAAGTTTCTTTAACAACGATCGCCCCGTTTTTGGCAAGCTGCTGTTATGTACTGTCTTCCTTTCTGTCATCCGTTCATATATTTTGTCAAAGTCGGTTGACATCTTAAGATAATGGTCACTCCAGCCATTTGAAATTGAAAGCTCTTGATAAGAACAAGTTGGTAAAAATTCTACATGTACTTTTTCAAGTGTCTGCCAGTTACATTTTTCCATTTTTTCAATGTCTTGATTTAGCTCGTCCAAAAACTTGTCCGCATTGTCAAAGCAAGCCCAAACGGTATCTATGTCTTTGGAGATAAAAGCTCTGATTTGCTTTAATATGTCTGCAACTTTTTGGAAGTCTTTGAAGCATTCAATTCTACTAGTAAACAAATCAAAACTTTCATTATCACAGTTGTCCTTGAGTTTTGTTATCGTCTCGTCTATATATCTTTGAGCTGCAAGTCTTTTATTTATTAATTCAATATCTTGGTAAAAGTTGTCGATTAGAGACCAATCGTTATTGTCAAACAGTTTCTTTTCCGAGTCAAGTCCAACTCTTGCGAGTGCGTCAGTGTCTCCGCCATAACTGTCGAATATTTTAATTTTCTCTATTGTAATCATCGGTCGTCTTAAAATAGCACATAACTCGTTTATATGCACTACTCTATAGCACCATTGCGCTATGAATAGCCTCTTATTTCTAATAAAATTTTCGGAAACTCTTTGAGAAAACCCGAACGTTGATTAACTCTAAGCTAGTACATTACTTTAAGGTTTGCAAGTCTATCTTTAATAAAAAAAAGAAGGAACATTGGCCTTCCGAGCAGCATTTAAGCACCTTTGCCGAGCAAATTGCTTGTTTAACTAGCATTGTTGCTTATAAAACAATCCGATAAGACGCTTTGAGGTTCAACATTGCTTCTTAGAGGTTCGAATTTTTCTTGTTGGAGGAGCAAATTGCTACTCAAAGCTTCGACTGAGCGTCTTTGAGTGACAACGTTACCTCTTTGAGAAGCAAACTTTTTTTGTCGGAAGAGCAATTTCCTTCTAAAAGCTTAATGGCCGAACCTTTTGGAAGCAAATTGCTAGGGTAGAGAAGGAAAGTTGAATCTTTGAGAGGCAAATTGCTAGCTAAGACTAGCATAAACATCAAAGGGTCGAGAATTTTCGACCCTTTGATACTTAACGATTAAACTGTAGGTAAGGTGGTTCTCCTTTTACCTGGAAAGCGAAGCCTTAAATCGTCTTCGATGGCTTGAGAACCTGCAATATTAGACCTTGCCGCTCCTTTTACGGAGTTGTAGAAAATCAATGCGGCATCGTATGCCTCGCTACCGGCTAACATTTCTGCATCTTCTACAGCTCTTAACAGCGCAGTTAATTTTTGTTTGAGCGCTTGTAAACCTGCAGCCAGTTCGTAATCTTTTTTGGCCTCGACCAAGTCTAAAAATACAGGGCATAGCGACGGATTTTGTACCGCATATTCCAATGCCTTTTGTACAAAAGCCAAAGTTTTTTCGCCCATTTTCAACATGTGCGACCTGTCGTCGGTGGTCAGGTTAATGGTCAATACATGTTTTAGCGTCTCGTTGATCGTGCTAATGTTGTCCATTACAGTGGTAGACTGTGCAGCAGTAATTACTGCCGAAATTTGATTTTTTTTAATCATGATAGAAATATATTAGGTTAATAAAAATCAAATTAAGAAATAATGTTAAGGTGCTGAAATTTAGATAATTCCGTAAAGTTTTAAGCCTTGTGGTGTAGGTTTTTATATTTTATAAATCGGAATGTTTTCCATGAAAAAACTTAGAAACTGTTTAAATTTCAGTTGGATAAAACACAGGTGTCACGTTGAGCTTGTCGAAACGCCTTTTTGCAAATAGTCTTCGACAAGCTCAGACTGACAAGTGAAAAAAATAAACGAAATTTAAACAGCTTCTGAGTTTTCGGTCTTGTTTGTTATATAACAACGTTTTAAACCAAGAATTGCTGAGCTCAGCTAATCTTATAGCTTTCTTTGGTATATCCTTTCGTCTTACATACCCATTTTCACAGCCTGCTCAGCTATTTATAAATGATGAAATACCTTTTCCAAAAATAGCTATACAAAAAAAGCCCCGACTAAAAATCGGGGCTTTTCAATATAACGAATAGTGATATTATCCTTGATTGTTCTTTCTTCCAAGAACAGAATTTTTCTTTCCGTATAAGAAATAGATAGCGATACCTAATCCCATCCAGATCGCTAACCTTATCCAAGCTTCGATAGGTAATGCAGCCATTAAGTAAACGCAAACAATAACACCTAAAATAGGCACTAAAGGTACTAAAGGCGTTCTGAATGGACGCTCTCTGTTAGGATCAGTTTTACGTAAAATCATTACGCCAATACATACTAAAGAGAAAGCAAGTAAAGTACCTATCGATACCATGTGACCTAAATCTGTAACTGGCACAAAGCCTGCAAATAAACTCACGAATACCATGAAAAATAAGTTGGTTTTCCAAGGAGTTCTGTATTTAGCGTGGATACTGCCAAAGAATTTAGGTAGTAAACCGTCTTTAGACATGGTATAGAATACTCTCGATTGACCCATCAACATTACTAGGATTACCGAAGTATAACCTGCTAAAATAGCAATGATTAATCCCATTTGTAACCAACCGTAACCAGTTACTTTAAATGCTGTAGCTGCAGGAGAAGCATCGCCTTTGAAAATTTGGAAAGGCACTAATCCAGTCATTACGTGAGCAAATAGAACATATAATACGGTACATACCGCTAATGATCCTAAGATACCTACAGGCATACCTTTCTGTGGATTCTTAGCTTCCTGAGCAGCGGTTGAAACGGCATCGAAACCAATAAATGCGAAGAATACTAAGGCCGCACCAGAAGCAATTCCAGAAATACCAAATTCGCCACGTACACCAGTATTCTCAGGAATGTAAGGGGTATGGTAAGCTGGGTTGATGAATTTCCAACCTAAGCCGATGAATAACAATACTACCGCTACCTTTACTACTACTAAGAAGTTGTTTAAGCTTGCAGATTCTTTGGTGCCACGCATTAACAATAATGAAAGTAGGGACACGATGATTACTGCAGGTAAGTTGATCCCACCGCCTTCGCCCTCTACAAAGGTTCTGGTGAGGTAGCTCGGCATCTCGAGACCAAACTCGTGTAAAAGTTTATTGAAATACCCAGACCATGATACGCCAACTGTGGCAGCACCTAATGCATATTCTAGCACTAAATCCCATCCAATGATCCAAGCCATAAACTCGCCCATGGTGGCGTAAGAGTAAGTGTAAGCACTACCTGCTACAGGTATCATTGATGCAAACTCTGCATAACACAAACCAGCAAAAGCACAACCTACTGCGGCCAATACAAATGATAGGGTTACGGCAGGTCCAGCATGCTCGGCTGCAGCAATACCCGTTAAAGAGAATAAACCTGCACCAATAATTGCTCCGATACCTAGTGCAACAAGACTCCTGTTACTTAAGGTACGTTTGAGTGTGCCTTCGCCACTTTCTGCCGATTCGGCAACAAGTACATCAATAGGCTTCTTTAAATTCATAAATTAATAAAATTAGTTGATTAGTCTGTTTGTTGATTTTTTATGACGCACCAAACCTAAAAAAAAATATCTATAAATGAAAAAGGGATTTTTTGCAAAATCCCTTTTATCTAGTAACAATTTTAGTGTTTAATTACGGTGTCTGTTTGGTTTACTAAAGTATCTATGGTTTCGTTGCCCAATGAATCAACACTTTTTTGAATGCTGATTTCTTGTTTAACTTCTAGTTGACTGCTATTTGAAGTATCTGCGCTTATGGCAATGTAAGGTGCAATTACCAGTGATACGATAGACATCAATTTGATTAAGATGTTCATTGAAGGGCCAGAAGTGTCTTTAAAAGGATCGCCCACGGTATCACCTGTTACCGATGCTTTATGTGGTTCTGATTTTTTATAATACATCTCACCATTAATTTCTACGCCTTTTTCGAAAGATTTCTTGGCATTGTCCCAAGCACCACCTGCATTAGATTGGAAAATACCCATCAATACACCCGATACAGTTACACCTGCTAATAAACCACCTAATACTTCTGGACCGAACAAGAAACCCACAATTACTGGAGTAATTAAAGCAATGGCTCCTGGCATCAACATTTCTCTAATAGAAGCTTGGGTTGAGATGGCCACGCACTTTTCGTATTCTGGTTTAGCTTTGTACTCCATAATACCCGGAATTTCTCTAAACTGGCGACGAACTTCTTGTACCATGTCCATCGCTGCTTTACCTACCGCTTGGATACATAATGCAGAGAATACGAATGGGATCATTCCACCTACAAATAGACCCGCTAAAACTGGAGCTTTGTAAATGTCGATCGCTGAAATGCCAGCGATACCTACAAAAGCTGCGAATAAAGCTAATGAAGTTAAAGCGGCCGAAGCAATGGCAAATCCTTTTCCAGTTGCTGCAGTGGTATTACCTACAGCATCTAAGTTATCTGTACGTTCACGCACTTCTGGAGGTAATTGGCTCATTTCTGCAATGCCACCTGCGTTATCTGCAATTGGACCAAATGCATCAATAGCTAATTGCATAGCTGTAGTAGCCATCATACCTGCAGCTGCAATAGCTACACCGTATAAACCCGCAAAATAATAAGATGCCATGATACCGCCTGCCAAAACTAAGATTGGGATAACAGTAGATTTCATTCCTACCGAAAGACCAGCAATAATATTGGTAGCGTGACCAGTTGAAGATTGTTGAATAATTGAGTTAACTGGACCTTTGCCCATTGCAGTATAATATTCGGTAACGATACTCATGATGGTACCTACTATCAAACCAACTAAAATGGCATAAAATACATTGATATTCGAAAACTCGTAGCCACGTAAGCTTAAGGTTTCTGGTAGCATCCATTTTACTAAAAAGAAAGAGGCAATAGCAGTGATGATAATGGAAGACCAGTTACCCAAGTTTAAGGCATTTTGTACGTTAGATTTCTCGTCTTTAATCGTCACAAACCAAGTTCCTATAATAGAGAAGATAATACCTAAGCCGCAAATCACCATGGGTAATAGGATAGGAGACATGCCTCCAAATTTATCTGTAACCGTAATTTCTTGCCCCAATACCATGGTTGCTAAAATAGTAGCTACATAAGAACCGAATAAATCGGCACCCATTCCAGCCACGTCACCCACATTATCACCTACGTTATCGGCAATGGTAGCAGGGTTGCGCACGTCATCTTCCGGAATGCCTGCTTCCACCTTACCTACTAAATCAGCACCTACGTCGGCAGCTTTGGTATAGATACCACCACCTACACGAGCAAATAAGGCGATTGATTCAGCACCTAGAGAAAATCCGGTTAATACTTCAATGGCGGTTTTCATTTCGGCACTATTGGCACCAATTACGTTAAAGTACTTTAAGAATACGATAAATAAACCGCCTAAGCCCAGTACCGCTAAACCAGCCACACCTAGTCCCATAACAGAACCACCAGTGAAACTTACTTTTAATGCTTGCTTTAAGCTTGTTCTGGCCGCTTGTGTGGTTCTCACATTGGCCTTTGTCGCTGATTTCATGCCGATGTATCCTGCCAATGCAGAAAATACAGCGCCAATAATGAAGGCGATAGAAATGATCCAGCTAGAATGAATCGCTTTACCATTTACTTCTGTTACTGTACCCGAATAGGCTAGTAATGCACCTGCTAAAACAGCGAAAATACTTAAGATCTTCCATTCGGCTTTTAAAAAGGCCATAGCACCATCGGCAATGTAGCCGGCAAGTTCTTGCATGTTGGCATCGCCCGCATCTTGTTTGTTAACCCAAGCGCTTTTAACCGCCATTACCAAGATGCCTACCAAGCCAAGTAGGGGAATCGCATAAATAAGATTGTCTTGTAAAAAATCCATAGTTCAAATTTATATTTAGTCGTTTAGTTGATTAATCGAAACACAAGGTAAATAAAAAAACAATTGAGTGTCAAGATATTTCGTAAGCTGTTCGAAAAAAAATAGCCACAGATACACAGATAATGATTTGAATGATATCCGTTAGTAAATACAATGATATTCATCTGTTTGTCTGTGGCTAAAATGTGTCAATGTATTAATAAAGTAGAGAAAAAGCCACAGTACCTGACCCGATATGTCGGGATGCACAGATAGAATTCCATGTGTCTATGTGTTTAAAATATTTTTGTTTTTATCAAAGAGATGAAATACTGTGGTTCAAAGTAGATGGAAAAAGTAGAAGGTGTTTTTTGAATCTAACCACATAGACACATAGGTGTATTGTTAGTTGTATGAAAAGACTGTGTATTTAATAAAAGAGATAAATCTGTGCATCTGTGGCAACAAAACAAATTTATTCATCTCTTTTTTTATCTTAGCTTCTCATAACCAAAAACTAAACTAAACTAAACAAATGGAAAATCAACAAGAAGAGGTTTCTTCTAAGCGAAAATTAGGCCTTTTTGATGGGGCAATGCTCGTAATGGGTTCGATGATTGGCAGCGGTATTTTTATTGTAAGTGCCGATGTAATGAGAAACCTAGGTTCGGGTTACTGGCTAATTGTTGTTTGGGTGATTACAGGAGTAATGACAGTTGCCGCTGCAATTTCTTATGGTGAGCTTTCTTCTATATTTCCTAAAGCAGGTGGACAATACACTTATTTGAAAGAAATTTTTGGTAAGATGATGGGCTTTCTTTATGGTTGGGGATTGTTTACCGTAATCCAAACTGGTACTATTGCTGCAGTTGCCGTTGCCTTTGGCAAGTTTACAGCTTATCTCATCCCAGCTTTAAATGATGCCGCTCCAATTTTTCAAAGTGGTGGTTATAAAATTACATGGATACAGATTGTAGCTATTGGTGTTATCCTATTACTTACTTATATCAATACAAAAGGTGTTGAGGCTGGTAAATTGCTACAGAATGTTTTTACTGGTTCTAAAATTGTAGCCCTAATTGGTCTAATTGTTTTAGGGTTTCTGTTGATTAAAAATAGCTTCTGGACTGAAAACATGAGTTTTGGATGGGGTGCTTTTAATAACCTTAGTACCGACGCGAGTGGTAACTTTTTGAAGTCTGGATGGGAGTCTATTTCTGGAATGGCCATCATGGGCGGTATTGCAGCTGCAATGGTGGGTTCTGTGTTTTCTAGCGTAGCTTGGGAAAACGTAACTTTTGTTTCTGGAGAAATCGAAAATCCTAAAAGAAATGTGGTGCGATCAATGGTTTTGGGTACTGCTGCGGTAATGATTCTTTATCTATTGGTCAATTTTGTATACCTAAATGCATTAAATAGAGATGGAATTGCTTTTGCTCCTAATGATAGGGTTGCCGTTGTGGTTTCAGAACAGATTTTTGGCAGCGGGATAGGTACAATTGTAATTGCTGTATTGGTAATGGTTTCTACTTTTGGTTGCGTTAATGGGATCGTGTTGGCAGGTGCTAGGGTTTTCCAGACCATGGCAAAGGATGGGATGTTTTTTAAAGCAGCTATAAGCAATAATAAAAATGGAGTTCCCGAAAAATCACTTTGGATGCAGGGTATTTGGGCTTCTCTATTGTGCTTAAGCGGGCAGTATGGCAACCTTTTAGATATGATTTCTTTTGTGATTGTGCTATTTTATATGATTACTGTTTTCGGAGTGATTTATTTAAGGTTCAAAAAACCTGATCTAGAAAGACCTTATAAAACATGGTTGTACCCAGTTACACCAATTATTTACCTATTAATTGGAATTGCATTTTGTACACTACTCTTAATTTATAAACAGCAATATACTTGGCCGGGCTTAATTATTGTTTTAATAGGTGTTCCTATTTATTTCTTAATTAATAGAAAAAATACAGCATAAGTAGGCTTAAGAACTGATAATAATTTAGAAACGATTGGGTTAGTGCTCAGTCGTTTTTTTTTGAAAAACAGTTTCGGTGCTAATCAGTTAAGAAAGCCCCGCTTTCGCTACAATCTTTTTGCCCAACTGCTGTCATCCTGAATGGTGGTGCGGCAAAAAGGATTTCCGCACCAATCGGGTTTAAACAACCTAAACCTTTGCTCAGTATTTGTCACCTAAACCCGATATAAGCGAGCTTCCCGATTTTATCGGGAAGCGTGACTACCTTACCTGTTGTGTCTTTGGGGAATTTAGCCACAGATACACAGATGAAATACCTATATGAGTTTTGGAAAATTGATTTTTTTGAATTAAAAGCCATCATTTAATGATAATATTCCAGTTAAATCTTGTTTAAGAACAATAAAAATCTGTGCATCTCGACATATCGGGACAGGTACTGTGGCTAAATGCATAACAGGGACTACCTTATACATGTAATACAATTGCTTTTCAAAAATAATATAACGGTTTAATGTGGTTTGTACACTGTTTACTGAAAACTGACGCCTGCCAACTTTTTTTCTTATTTTTGCAAGCAAATGGGAACAGCACTAGATTGGGGTATAAAAGGTTATAACAATTACGGAACTTACTTGCGTGAGCATTACAATGGTCAGCGAGTTTTTAAAGTGATTGTTGATGGCGGCTTTACCTGCCCTAATAGAGATGGTAGTAAAGGCTACGGTGGCTGTACTTATTGTAATGTAGATTCGTTTACACCCGAGCTTTCCAGAAAGCTCCCAACCATTAAAGAGCAGTTGGTAGAAGGGATGCAGAGAGCCCGTAATTCTTACAAAGCGGAGAAGTTCATTGTTTATTTTCAGCCTAATACCAATACTTATGCACCAACACACTATTTAAAGATGATGTACGATGATGCTTTGTCTGTAAATAATGAGGATGTGGTTGGTTTTGCGGTAGGAACCCGCCCAGATTGTATTGATGCTGAAAAAGTAGCTTTATTGGAAAGTTATACAGATAGGTACGATGTGGATTTGGAAATGGGGATGGAGTCTATTTATGACGAAACGCTAGATCAAATTAACCGTGGCTGTAGTCATGGAGAATTTGTAGAGGCGGTAAAGTTGCTGGAAAATACCAAGCTTAATCTTTGCGTGCATACCATTTTCGGCTTTCCTTGGGAAACTAGAGAGATGATGCACGGTTATATTCATGAGATTAATCGGTTTCCACAAATCAAGTTTGTTAAATTTCACCATTTACATATTGTTGAAGGCTCTATTATGGGCGTAAAATATAAAAGGGAACCTTTTAAGCTATTCAGTTTGGAAGAATATACTGATTTGCTTTGCGAATTGATCCCTTTGTTGCGTCCAGATATTGTAATTCAACGTCTTTTTGGCATTTCTGATTGGGATTTATTGATTGCCCCAAACTGGGGTATGAAAAAATCTGCTATCCAAAGCTATATCGATAAGGAAATTGAACGTCGTGGAGTAGTTCAAGGTTCCGCTTATCAAGCTGTCTAATAAAATTCATCTTTTTTCTACATAGGCATCCTGTTTTTATGGGGTTTGTGATTTTTTGTGATTCATTTTTTTTGAAAATGAATTTTTATGATTCGCTTTTTATCTGTTTTTTATTTTTAGATGTGATTTTATTTGGTTTTTTGTGTTTTTGTTAGTTTTGTTTTGTTTGTTTTTGTATTTTATGTGGTGTTTTATTGTTTTTTTGTTGTTTTAAATTGGTAAAAATTAAAAAATCATTAAAAAATTGTAAAAATTATGATGAAAATTAAAATCTTATTTCTAATTTAGGTTTAAAATCAAACACTAAAATTTAAATTATGAGTAAAATTTTATTTAAACAGTGGGCTCCCTTCGCAATTCTGATTGTAGTTGCGGTTGCCGCATTATTTATTCCCTTATTGCCAAACTTTGACGAAGGCAAGTACAGTGCGCCAGATGTGGCTTTTGTTTTGATAGCAGCTGCTTTGGTATTTTTAATGACTCCAGGCCTGGCATTTTTCTATGGCGGTATGGTTCACCGTAAAAATGTATTGTCTACCATGATTAAGAGTGTGGTAGCCGCGGGCGTAATTTCGGTACTTTGGGTAGTAGTAGGTTTTAGTTTGGCTTTCGGTGATTCTATTGGTGGTTTCATCGGTAATCCAAAAACCTTCTTGTTTTTCCAAGGTGTAAATTCTGGACCAGCTTGGGGTACTATTCCATTGTCGTTATTCGCTATTTTCCAGTGTATGTTTGCAATTATTACACCGGGTTTGGTAGTGGGAGCGGTAGCAGAGCGTATTCGTTTCACTGCTTATATCTTGTTTATCGTATTATTCGCCATTTTCGTTTATTCGCCATTGGCACACTGGACTTGGCATTCTGATGGTATCTTGTTTAAAATGGGCGTACTAGATTTTGCAGGTGGTACAGTAGTACATATTTCTGCAGGTATGGCTGCTTTAGCAGGTGCTCTGGTATTGAAACGTAGAAGATCTCATTTAGAACATAAAGAAGTTCCACCTGCAAATATCCCTTACGTATTAATTGGTACAGGTTTACTTTGGTTTGGCTGGTTTGGCTTTAATGCTGGTTCTGCACTAGGAGCTAATGCTTTAGCAGTATCTGCTTTTATCACTACTAATGTTGCTGCAGGTTCTGCGGGTCTATCATGGATGTTCTTTGATGCCGCTAGAGGTAAAAAACCATCGGTATTAGGTTTCTGTATCGGTGCGGTAGTAGGTTTGGTAGCCATTACACCAGGTGCTGGTTTTGTAAGTATCCCATCTAGTATTTTTATAGGTGTATTTGCAGCCATCGTTTCTAACTTGGTAGTTTCTTGGAAACAAAAAACAGCTTTAGATGATACCTTAGATGTTTTCCCTTGTCATGGTGTTGGTGGTATTGTAGGTATGCTTTTAACAGGTGTATTTGCAACCAAAACAGTAAATGGCGCAGGCGTTGATGGCTTGCTTTATGGAAACCCAGAGTTCTTCTTTATTCAATTAAAGGGAATGGTACTGGTAGTTGTATTTAGTTTTGTAGTTTCTTTCGTAATCTTCAAACTAATTAACCTTTTCCTTCCAATCCGTGTAACTGCCGATGAGGAAGAAGAAGGTCTAGATGCTTCTCAACACAACGAGAAATATTCACAAGGTACTTTAATCGTATCTGGGGAAGAAGTTCCTAATAACTAATAATAACCCCGCTTAGGCTAAGTTAAAATCATGATGTTAAATTGTTTTGATGTATAATTTCAATCCCGGCTCCTAGAAAAAAGGAGTCGGGAAATGAAAGCTAGAACTGCTTGGATAAGTATTTCTGATACATGACAATTTGTTGAATACAACTCCGGATTTGGAGTTGGGTGGGTTTGCTTTGATTAAATTTTGCACTACGCTATATGAATGTCTTCCTCTTAAGGAAGATGAAAATCAATTATTTAACTTTTAATTCTGAAAAAAATGAAAAATAATATAGCTGCACTATCACTTCTTTTATTAAGTACTGCAACCGTTGCAGTTGCACAAGAAAAAGCTTCTCCACTTGAAATTTCAGGGTCGGTAGATACCTATTATAAATACGATTTTAATAAATCTGGAAATATAAAAACCTATTTCGCTAACGAACAGAATTCTGTGTCTATAGGGATGATAGATTTGGCGTTGAAGAAAACAACAGGCAAAGCTTCTTTCGTAGGCGAGCTTTCTTTCGGGCCTAGAGGTCAATATCAATCTATTCCTGATGCTGCTGGAGGTAGTGATCCCGTAGCTAACGGTTTTAACATTCAAAACTTATATGTAAACTACGCTTTTACTGATAAATTTACCATGACTGCAGGTTATATGGGTACTTTTGTTGGTTATGAAGTAATTTCTCCTGCTGCCAATTTCAATTATTCTACTTCTTATCTATTCGGTGCGGGTCCATTCCAAAATGCTGGTATCAAAGGAACCTACAGTTTCTCAGACAAGGTAAGTTTAATGGTAGGTTTGTTTAACGAGTGGAACCAATACAGTGCAGCCCGTGGCGTATCTAGCTTGGGTGGTCAGTTAATGGTTTCTCCAGTAGAAGGCTGGACTGCCTACATTAATGGTCTACATGGTTTAGATGTTTACGGAAGCTACAGTACTTTAGTAGATTTAACTACTGCTTATCAAGTTACCGAGAAGGTTAAAATTGGATTAAACGCAGCAAATTTAAGTGCGGGTGATGATAATTTTGGTTATTCTGGAGTTGCTTTGTATCCACAATACGCATTTACGCCAGCCGCAGCTTTGGGTTTAAGAGCAGAATATTTCAATTATAAAGGTATTTCTGGAGGACCAAGTGCAAGTGTTACTTCATTTACGCTATCGGGAAATATTAAATCTGGTGGTTTAACTTTTATTCCTGAGGTTCGTTTTGATAACGATA
Source organism: Flavobacteriaceae bacterium PS02338 (assembly GCA_029959615.1). Lineage (GTDB taxonomy): Bacteria > Bacteroidota > Bacteroidia > Sphingobacteriales > Sphingobacteriaceae > Pedobacter. Next base: position 119,573 of record JASCOD010000009.1, read on the forward strand.
AAGATTTTTCTCAAGGCTTCTTGAAAAGTGATCTAACAACATTAACTAAATCAGCAGCACAATTTTCTTTAGCAGCTGTTTATAGCTTTTAGCAAATTACGATAAGCTAATCACAACCGAAAGCGTCCCGAAAATCGGGACGCTTCATTTTTTTAAATAGATTTTATGAAATACCTTTCTTTTTTGTTTCTTTTAGTGGTTTTTTCTAAGTTTTCATTTGCTCAAGAAGTAGCTGCATTGCCGAAAGATGAAACAGGTAAGTACACTTATTACGAAGTTGTAAATTCAACGGTTAAAGAAGATAGTTTAAAAGCTAGGGTATTGAATTTTTTAACAAAGAATAAGAAAGAAATAAAATTGAAATCAGGAGATGGCAAGGTAATTTTGGCTACTGGCAAATTGATTATCCAAAAAAGCCTTACGGTAATTTCACATCCATCTGGAGAGATTAACTACCAATTCAATTTTGAAATAGGCAATGGAAAATACCGCTTTTGGCTAACTAATTTCGAATTCATTCCCTATCAAAAAGATAGGTATGGTAATTTTGTGCCGAGTACAACCGTAGCTACTCCTTTAGAAAAAGAACCTAAGAAATCTATTACAGAGCAGTGGGAAGATTATAAATTACAGGCTTCTAAATATGCTGCCGATTTCGCAAAGCGGTTAAAAGATCAATTAGTGAATAAGGTGATATTACCACCTCCGCCTTCAGAAAAGAAAGTGATTTCTAAGACTTGGTAGGATAGGAGCTAGGTATTAGTGGCTAGGAGTTAGGTATCAGTGGTTAGGTATCAGTAAATAAAGAACTGGTAAGCAATTAGATGCATTGAAATACTAATTCCTAAAGCCTAATTCCTAATCCCTCAATGAACCATTTTATCAGCACAAGTAGAGCTGGCAAAGGCCTCTGGTTTAGCTTTAAAGATGAAACCCATACTCAAAATATATCCCATTGCTTCATTTAAAGCTTTGTTCGATTTGAAAGATGGGTTGGTATTGATATCTGCATGCACTTCTAAATCCACATCATATATATCTAATAGGTCGCAAATGGAGTAAGCGGTTTCGATAGATTTTTGGACTTCTAGCAACATTCTTTCTTTAATGCCCATTTGCTGTGTAGATTTCTCCTGAGCAATGTACATGAAGCCTCCGTGATGTTCTCGCAATAAAACAATTACTGTTGCAAAATCGGTATGGCTGCTTTTTACTTGAGAATCAGTACCAATGCAAACTTTTAATTTGTAACCGTTTTCGGTTTCGCGAAGAATTGCTTTTTCTACCTCTTCTAAGATTGACGAATGAATAACTTCGCCACTAAATTTCTTCCAGGTCATAAGTTATGTATGTAAAGCAAACCCTAAATCAGGTTTCCTAAAATTAATGCATTATTGTTAAGCTTTCTTTATGTTAATGTTGTTTATTTGCTAACATTTTGTTGTTTATCAACAAGTTATGTTGATTTACGATTTTAGATTTTACGAATTGCGATTTGCGGGGTTAACTGTTTATTTGGTTGATTGATAGCGGTAAGGTTATAATATTCGCACAAGTTGAGGAATAACTCGTCAACTTACTAACTACTAATACCTAATTCCTAGCCACTAAACCTTACCTTTGTCACATGGAACTGCAAAAACTGCTCTCAAATCTCAATATCAATAAACTTAATCCCTTACAGGAAGAAGTAACCGCTAAAGCTAAATCAGGTAGCGATTTAGTTGTACTTGCACCAACTGGCTCAGGTAAAACATTGGCTTTTCTTATTCCCGTGCTTTGTAATTTAAGTAAAGAGAACAAGGGTGTGCAGTGTTTAATCTTAGTGCCATCTAGAGAATTGGGTTTGCAAATTGAGCAGGTTTTTAAACAAATGTCTACGGGTTATAAGGTGACATGTTGCTACGGAGGTCACTCGGTAAAGGTGGAAAAGAATACTTTAATTGAAGCGCCAGCGGTGCTAATTGGTACTCCAGGACGTATTGCATTTCACTTGCGTGAGCAAAACTTTGACGAAAGTACGATTACCACTTTGGTGCTGGATGAGTTTGATAAATCTCTTGAGTTTGGTTTTACGCAAGACATGTCATCTATCATTGGGAGTTTATATTCATTAACCCAACGTGTGTTAACTTCTGCTACAACAATGCCCGAGATTCCTGAGTTTACTGGTATCAAACATCATGATACAGTTAACTTTTTAAGTCAGCAAGAAGTTGTGCCAGATTTGAAGTTAAAACGAATTGATACGCTTGCAGAGGAGAAATTGGAAGCACTATTTAAATTGATCTGTAAAATAGGCAGCCATTCAATGCTGATTTTCTGTAACCACCGCGAAACTGTGGATAGAATTAGTGATTTGCTGATAGATCAAGATTTGGTACATGATATTTTTCATGGGGGAATGGAGCAAGACGATAGGGAGCGAGCATTACTTAAATTTAGAAATGGTAGCGTTAAAATTTTAATCACTACTGATTTAGCAGCGAGAGGTTTGGATATTCCTGAAGTAGAATTCATCATTCATTATCAATTGCCCTACACCAAAGATGCTTTTGTACACCGTAACGGACGTACAGCTAGGATGAATGCAAAAGGTACTGCTTATCTTATTTTTGCAGAGGATGAAAAATTTCCATATTTAGATGATGATATCGAGGTAGAAAAATTAGATGGAAACTATCAAATTCCAGCTGATAGCGAATGGCAAACTATTTATTTGGCTGCTGGTAAGAAGGATAAGATTAATAAAATAGATATTGTAGGGTTTTTATTAAAAGTTGGTGGTTTGGCAAAAGAAGATCTAGGATTGATAGAAGTAAAAGATTTAAGTGCTTATGCCGCTGTAAAACGTAAATTAGCACCACAATTAATTAAAAAGCTGTCTGGAGAAAAAATGAAAGGCAGAAAAATAAAAGTAGAAATAGCTAATTAGGGATCAGGTGCTAGGGATTAGGTTTGAGTGGTCAGGTATCAGCTGAAGCGATTAACCATCAACTATTTACTATCAACCCAATGAACTATTGAACAAATGAACTAAAATATGAGTAACAACGATATCATTAAAAAGCTGAGAGTAGCCTTATCTTTAAATTCAGATCAAATTATAGAAATCTGTAAACTGGTAAATTTTACCGTAACTAAAAGTGAGTTGGGCGATATCTTCAGAAAAGAAGACCACCCAAACTTTAAAAAATGTGGAGACCAAATTTTACGAAACTTCCTTAACGGATTAGTGATCTATAAACGTGGTCCCAGAGAAGAAAAATAGTTAATTGATATTCTGTCTTGCAGCTTTAATACTGATCAGTTTTTCAATCTTTTCTAACAACACATCCATTTTAAATGGTTTCGCCATAAAGTCGTCTGGTGGTGTTTCCAATAATTTGATTTCATCTGATTTGTAAAGACCCGACATCATCAAAATAGGGATGTGTTTTGTTTTTGGATTGCTTTTGATTTCGTTACAAATAGTACGCCCATCGATTTTACCTAGCACAATATCGAGAATAATTAAATCAGGATTAAAGCTATGAATAGTTTCATGGATGCCTTCTGCCTCAGTTAATGGTTCAACTTCGTAACCACCAATTTCTAAAACTAACTCGATGGTATCTAGTACTTCTTCATCATCATCTACTACTATAATTCGTTTCATGTGTGCAAATATAATATTGTTGAACTATTTACATAACAACGAATTAACATTAGGGTTTACATTAAATGAATATTTAACTATAAAATAAGTTTTTAGGACAGTTGGGGCTTTAAATTAGCCCGTAATAATTTATTTCAAAAATAACTTTCAATTATTTTTGAAAGTTTAAAAACTATCTATACATTTGACCATGCAATTCGAAGAAGCAAAGAACAAATTTGTACAAACCTGGGGGGCTTTAGGCTCTCAATGGGGCATCAATAAAACGATGGCACAAATACATGCTTTGTTAATGGTTTCTAAGGAGCCAGTATCTATGGAAGATATTATGCAAGAGTTACAGATTTCTAGAGGAAATGCCAGTATGAATTTGCGTGGCTTAATGGATTGGGGAATTGTCTACAAAGCTAATAAACCAGGAGAGCGTAGGGAATTTTTTGTAGCAGAGAAAGATTTAGACGAACTAGCTACAAAGATTGCTAAGGAGAGAAGCAAACGAGAAATTAAACCAGCATTAAAAGTTTTAAAAGAAGTAAGTGCCGTTGATGCTGACAACTCAGAAGAAGCACAGCATTTTATAGCACAGACTAAAAAGTTATATGATTTTGTATCAAGTGCCGATGAAATGATTGATAAAGTGACGGAGTATAAAGACAATTGGTTAGGCAAATTAATGATGAAAATATTGAGGTAATCTATTTTTTTTGGTTCAAAGTTTCAATGTTTTCTGAAATTTTAAAATTTAAAAAAGACTTATGCTAAACTTGAATTTAATTGGCTACAGCATTTTTATCGGATTGATAGTTTTCATCATCCTAGTAGTGGGGAAAATCTGCTATAGAAACGGAAATGTATTTGTTGCAGAGATAATTCCTGGGCATATGGAGCTTTGTAAACAGATAAATAAGGCGCTGCTAATAGGTTATTGTCTGATAAATATTGGTTACTGTGCGGTAAACCTTTCCTTTTGGAGTAGTATTAATTCTTGGCCTATGTTGGTAGAGGTTATATCCGTAAAGATGGCGGGAATCATTATTATTCTTTCATGGTTACACTACCTCAATATCTATATTCTGGTTACGCAAATTCACAAATTAATTAAACAATCATAAATTTTAACATTATGGACACTACAAAAATTCTAATCGGTTATGCAGTTTATTTACCAATAGCTTTATTGCTTACCTTGTACGTTTCTAAAACGCTTTTTAGAAATAGTAAAATCTATATGTTAGATATTTTTAAGGGTAGAGAAGAAATTGCTTTTGCTACCAATAAGCTTTTTGAAACGGGCTTTTATCTATTAAATATTGGCTTTGCTTTAATGATTTTAAAAATCAATTTGTATAATCATAATTACCAAGAACTAGTTGAGGCTCTGAGTTACAAAATTGGGAGTTTCTCTATCTACTTAGGTTTGATGTTATTTATCAATCTTTATTTCTTCTTTAGAGGAAAAAGAAAAGCTAAAGAAGGTCTTAATCCTTTAACTCCTCAACCTCCTAGGTTTACAGGTCAATAATAATATGGTTATGGAAAGTCTTCGAAATAAAAAGATAGTATTAGCTGGTGGAACTGGTTTTATTGGCGAGTATTTTGCCAAACAATTTAGAGGTTTAGGTTATCAAGTAATTATCATCTCAAGGAATAATTCGCACATACAATGGGATAGCCAACAGGAAATTGAAGGTGTCTTAAATGATGCTGAGCTACTGATCAACTTGGCCGGAAAGTCTGTTAACTGTAGATATAACCAAGTGAGTAAGGACGAGATTTTACGTTCTAGAGTAGCAACAACAAAAATTCTAGGTCAAGCGATTTCAAAGTGCCACAATCCACCAAAGCTTTGGATTAACTCTAGTACCGCGACTATTTATAGACATGCAATGGATAGGCCAATGACTGAGCATGATGGTGAAATTGGAAGCGGATTTTCTGTAGATGTGGCTACAAAATGGGAGCAATCTTTTTTTGACTTTGATTTGCCGCAGACTAGACAAATCGCTTTACGGATGGCGATAGTTTTAGGAGCTGATGGAGGTGTGATGCAATCCTTTGTAAATTTAGTGCGTTTTGGACTTGGTGGTAAACAAGGAAATGGAAGACAAATGTTTAGTTGGATCCATTTGGAAGATCTATTTAAAATTGTCTTGTTTCTACAGAGTCGAGGAGATTTACGTGGGGTTTTTAATTGTTCTTCTCCAAGTCCTGTTGATAATGCAACTTTAATGAAAGCATTAAGAAAACAGATGCGTATTAGTATTGGTTTGCCATCTCCAGAATGGCTACTTAAAATCGGGGCGGTGCTGATAGGGACTGAAACGGAGCTTATTCTAAAAAGCAGGTGGGTTGTTCCAGATAAACTTTTGAAAGCTGGGTATCAATTTAAGTTTTCTGTAATTGAAGAAGCATTAAAGGATATTTTAAATGATTAAGCTTAGTCAATTTACCAACTATCTTCGATTTGCGATTAATGGATGAAGAATAGTAAAACTGGGAAATATTACTTCACTTGTTTATTAGGAGACTTTAAAGGTTTATCTTGGACGTCTCCTTTCATGTATGCGGAAATAGCCGCATGATAAACTGTTTGTCCTGGCTTTAAATTTTGCTCGTAAAAGTTTCTGATTTCGGTTTTGCTTAATACTGATTTGGCATAGGCTTGAGCCATCTTGAACTTTAAACGGGCTTCTGCTTGAGCTGGAGTTTTCCCAGCTTTACTCATATCAGGCATTTTAGAAATTACCGTACCGTTTGCATATTGCTTAACGACAATTTGTTTGCCAATATTGCCCCTCACTTCATGAAGTAAAAGATTTTTTGAACGTGCCATAGTAGGTGTATTTAGGTAGTTTTAATAAGCGTTAAGCTTGCTCCGTTCTTCGTTCATCTATTGTTTATCCTCCGTTTGTCTGTCGTCTATCTGACGTTCATCCTTCGTTGATCCTTCGATAAAATAGTAGTGAAAGTTTTTTAAGTGGAAGAGTGCGAGCTATTAATTACATTAAAGTTAAGCAAAAAAAATAAAGGTTTACTAGGTTTTCTTTTGATATTAAAGAAGGAGTAGCAATTTGGTTGTGAGACCTCTATATTGTCTAAATGAAGAAAATGACCAGTTGTGATGAGGATTAGATTTTATTAAACGAAAAAAGGCTACCCAATGGATAGCCTTCTATTTAGGATTTCGCTAATTAAAAGTGGAACTGTACACCCAATTTAGGGGCAAAAGTATTTGCTTCTAATCCGAAGCTATTAGTTTTTACTTTGGCACCAGTAGCTTCTAATTTATTCGAGAAGTTTTCGTAGCCTAAGCCGTTAACTGAAAATTCGATACCAATTTTCTTGTTAGGGAAGAAAGCAAAACCTGGCGCAACATTCACACCGATTGAAGTAGTAGTACCAGTTTTAGCACCAGTATCGCCGTTGGCATTCACAGCTTTTTCGGTACCGAAAGCTAAAGGAACAGATAACTGACCAAAGAATTTGAATTGCTCTGTTAAGTTTACGTAGTAACGACCAAAAGGAGCTACTCTAAATGCTTCGTTTTGTTCAAGGTTGCTTACCGATTTATCATAAGTGTAACCAACACCAGTACCAATGGCAAAGTTGTTACCTATAAAATAACCTACACTCGGAACTACGCTAAAATTGAAATCTGCTTTTGCAGCTCCATCTACTTTAGTGCTGTTGAAACCAACGTTACCACCTAATATAATTTTTCCTTTTTCAGTTTGTGCATTTGCGTTAAAAGCTAAAGCTGCTACAGCTACTAACGATAATAAAAGTTTTTTCATTTGTTTTAAAATTGTTTTTTAATTGTAATGAAGCTATTCTGATAGAATGGTTTCATTTTGATGAAATTTATGTGTTATTAATAATGATCTTTTGACCATTTGATAAACCTATTTTCAAAACGTATGCCTTGATGAAAATTTGTCAGGCGTGCCAAAAACGATGATTTTTATTAATCAATTGATTAATAAAACGTTAATTTTAGATGAAGAAAATTGAAATTATACTGCCTTGACAAAAGTCTTTTTTGGTGACAAAGCAATGATTTTTAGCCAATTTTTAAGGTTGCCGATTTGGCATTTTTTGGCAGTTGATGGCATAAAAAAAGAGACAGATTTTGTGACCTGTCTCTTTGATATATGATAGAGTTGTGGATATTATAATGTGGTTGTCAGGCTGAGCCTGTCGAAGCTTACTTTTTTGCATTTTGACAGGCTCAATGTGACAAGGGGGTAGTTTATTTATCCTCGTTCAGGAATACAAACTGATGATCGAACATATCTAACTTGATTTTACTATCCTTATCCACTTTTCCTGCTAATATTTCTTTAGACAGTTCATTTAAAATACGTTTCTGTATCACACGTTTTAGCGGACGGGCACCAAACTGAGGATCGTAACCTAATTCTGCTAACCAATCTAAAGCTTCTGTACTTGCTTCCATGGTAATGCCCATTTCAGCTAAAGTATCTTGCACGTGTTTGAATTGTAAACTCACAATATCTCTGATTTCAGTTCTGTTTAATGGAGTAAACATAATCAGCTCATCAATTCTATTTAAAAACTCTGGACGGATGGTTTGTTTCAATAATTCAAACAATTCATTCTTTGTTTTTGCTACCACTTCATCATGATTATCTTCATCTAAGTTTTTGAAGTTATCTTGAATTAAGTGAGAACCAATGTTGGAAGTCATGATGATGATGGTATTTTTAAAGTTTACCACACGGCCTTTGTTATCGGTTAACCTTCCATCATCCAATACTTGTAGTAAGATGTTAAATACGTCTGGATGTGCTTTTTCTATTTCGTCTAATAGTACCACCGAATATGGCTTTCTTCGCACTGCTTCTGTTAGCTGTCCACCTTCATCGTAACCAACGTATCCGGGAGGCGCTCCAATCAAACGACTTACCGCATGACGCTCTTGATACTCGCTCATATCGATCCTAGTCATTGCATTCTCATCGTTGAACAAAAATTCAGCTAGGGCCTTTGCCAATTCAGTTTTACCAACACCTGTTGTACCTAAGAAAATGAAGGAACCAATAGGTTTACGTTTATCCTGCAAGCCTGCACGAGAGCGGCGGATCGCGTCTGAAATTGCTTCAATTGCTTCTTCTTGTCCAGCTACACGTTTATGCAGTTCTTCTTCTAGATTCAATAGTTTTTCACGTTCGCTAGAAACCAATTTAGTTACTGGAATACCGGTCCAACGACCAACTACACCCGCAATATCATCAGCAGTTACTTCTTCTTTAAGCATGCGACTGTCGGTTTGCCTGCTTTCTAAATCCGCTTTCAGTTTTTCAACTTTATCTTGTGACTCTTTGATTTTACCGTAACGTAGTTCGGCTACCTTACCATAATCTCCAGCACGTTCTGCTTGGTCCGCTTCTAGTTTATAGACTTCAACTTGTTCCAATTCATTGTTAATGGCATCAACTAAATCTTTTTCGCCTTGCCATTTTGCTTTGAATTCATCACGTTCTGCTGATAAATTGGCGATTTCTTCACTCAGCTCCTTTACTTTTTTATCGTCTTTTTCACGTTTGATGGCCTCACGCTCGATCTCCAAACGCATAATCTCACGGTCTAAAGCATCTACGTTTTCTGGTACACTATCCATTTCCATACGGAGTTTAGAAGCGGCCTCATCCATCAAATCGATAGCTTTATCTGGTAGGAAACGGTCGGCAATGTAACGTTGGCTCATTTCTACAGCAGCAATAATCGCTTCATCTTTGATACGTACTTTATGGTGCGTTTCGTAACGTTCTTTCAATCCACGTAGAATAGAAATCGCATCTTGCGTATCAGGTTCTTCTACCATCACCTTTTGGAAACGTCGTTCTAATGCTTTGTCTTTTTCTAGGTATTTCTGATACTCGTCTAAAGTAGTGGCACCAATAGCTCTTAATTCGCCACGGGCTAAGGCAGGTTTCAAGATGTTTGCCGCATCCATGGCACCTTCGCCACCGCCGGCACCAACCAAAGTATGGATCTCATCTATAAATAGCACAATTTCACCATCGCTTTGCGCTACTTCTTTAACCACTGCTTTTAAACGCTCTTCAAATTCGCCTTTATATTTTGCGCCAGCAATAAGTGCTCCCATGTCTAGGGAATAAACCACTTTTGATTTCAGGTTTTCAGGAACGTCTCCTTTGATAATCCTAAACGCAATACCCTCGGCAATAGCGGTTTTACCCACACCAGGTTCACCAATTAAGATTGGATTGTTTTTCGTCCTGCGAGAGAGAATTTGAATAACACGTCTAATCTCTTCGTCACGACCAATTACTGGATCCAGCTTTCCACTTTCTGCATATTCGTTTAAGTTACGAGCATATTTATCTAAAGCTTGATAGGTAGCTTCCGCATTTTGATCGGTTACGCGATTGTCTCCACGTAATTCGGTAATTGCTTTTTTAAGGTCTTTCTCGTTAACACCTTGGTCTTTTAATAGCTTAGATGTAGCATCATTTGTCGCTAAGATTCCTAAAAGGATATGCTCTACAGATACAAACTCGTCCTTAAACTCTTTTAAGAAAGCTTGTGCTTTTTGTAAAGCTGAATTCGCGTTAGACGATAAGTAGATATTGCTACCACTTACCTTTGGAAATTTGGCAATATCTTCATCCAGTTTCTGGCTAAGCGTATTTAGATGTACGTTTAATTTTTTTAAAACGTAGGAAATTACATTTTCATCAACCGTTAGCAAGCCTTTAAGCAAATGCGCTGTTTCTATGGCCTGTTGTTGGTTGCCTTGTGCAATTTCAGAGGCTTTTTGTACAGCCTCTTGGGCTTTTATTGTAAAATTGTTGAAGTTCATAATATTGTTTTTTCTATTTAACCACTAAGAGCACTAAGTCAAGTGTGTTCATTATGGTTATTCTTTCAAAGTCAAAACAAATGCCACCAAGAAACAGTACATTTAAATCGGAAATTTTGTCGTGTAGTTTTTGTTGTTAATGAATAATTGTCTGATTTTTAGTTTGTTGTGATGAAATATTGGCAGGCGTTAATAGTGGTTAATGATTAATTGTCAATGATGAAATAGTGCTAATCAATATCAAAGATTTCTCCGCTGGGTCGAGATAACGGTGCAGGTAGATAATGATCAATAGAAATCAACTAATGTTGAATGAGCCAATTATTCAAACATCTTCAGAAGAGTTGACGGCATCTGCTGGATTAAACGAATGAACCAATTCCCAATGAACTGATGAGCCAATTCCAAGATCCAAACAACTAAAAAATAAAACAACTAACCAGCCAATATTCTATCTTTGCAGCCCATTCAGTCACAAATGAAAACCTATATTCAAAGTTACTTTAAAGTTTATCAAGGCTTGTCTACATCGGCTTGGATGTTGGCTTTAGTAATGCTTGTAAATAGGAGTGGAGCAATGGTAGTGCCTTTTCTTGGCGTATATATGACTAAAAAACTAGGGTTTTCACTTGAAAATGCAGGTGTTTTGTTGAGTTGTTTCGGTATAGGTTCAGTTATTGGCTCTTCGTTAGGTGGCTGGCTCACCGATAAGTTAGGACATTTTAAGGTACAGCTTTTTAGTTTAACCGGAATTGTACCATTATTTTTGTTATTGCCTAAGCTTACTACTATGCCTTCATTAGCAGCTGGTATATTGGCGCTAAGTATGGTAAGTGATATACTTAGACCGGCCAATTCAGTTTCGTTAGCTTATTACTCGAAACCAGAAAATGTAGTGAGAAGCTTTACACTTAACCGCATGGCTTTAAACCTAGGGTTTTCTATTGGTCCAGCTTTAGGAGGATTTCTAGCGGCAATCTCTTATGACTTGTTGTTTTATGGAAACGCAGTTGCTGCTACTTTTGCGGCAATTATTTTCTTCGTATATTTTAGAAATAAGGAAGGAAATAAAAAAAACAAGTCAAATGCGGAAGATGTGGTTATTCCTTACAAATCTCCTTATAAAGATGTGCCGTTCTTGGTTTTTACCTTTTTAAGTATTTTGTTCGCTATTTGCTTCTTTCAGTTGTTGAGCACTTTGCCACTTTATTATCGAGAAGTTTATCAGCTTTCGGAGAAAAATATAGGCGTAATTTTAGCTTATAGTGGTGTTGTGGTTTTTAGTTTAGAAATGTTGATTGTGCATATTGCAGAACGAAGAACCACTGCAGCTAATGCAATTATTGTAGGTATAGTTTGCTGTGGCTTAGCATTTGCATCGTTATTGGTTACTAAAGGGTTATGGTTGTTATACGTTTCGATGTTTATACTCTGCGTATCTGAAATGTTAGCGATGCCATTTATGGCTACGGTAACTCTCCAACGTTCTAATATGAAGAATAGGGGTGCTTATATGGGGCTAAATTCTCTTTCGCTATCTGCTGGATTAATTTTCGCCCCTTATTTAGGAACTAAGATTGCAGCTAATTATGGCTTTAATGTGTTATGGATAGGAACTGGTTTACTGATGTTTTCTACGGCAATCGCTTTCTATTTTTTAATGAAAAGAATGGTGTTAAAACCAGATTAAAAGCGATTAATACCACATTGCAATTGTTAAATAATGCTAAAATAGCATAGACAACTAAACCTTTCACGTATAATTACACTCATATTGGTATATGAGATTTTTTACACGTTTCTTTGGAATAATTTTTACATTGTTTGCTTTGGTGATCTTTTTTATGCTTAATGTTTTTAAGCGTGAAGATAACGTGAAATAGTAAAGATAATGGCGCAAAAAAGGTCTATCTTTTTAAGATAGACCTTTTAAATATTTTTTTATTTTTTAGGATTAACCCAGTATTTCCTTTAGTTTTTTTGTCTGATAGTCTGCTAATTTTTGCAAAGGACCTGCGGCTAGCATTTTCATCATCATATTTAAATCTGCCGATATGGTATGAGTAGTAGTTGTTGTTCCGTTTCCATTATCCTTAACCGTCCATTGTAATGATAAATCAAATGGTGGTTTTTCAGTAGGTATAGCGATCAGCTTTTCGTTTTCAACTCTTTCTGAGATGTGTATGGCTAGTTTAGCCATGTTTTGGATGGTAAAACTAGCAGTGTCGGCAGTTGAAGACCAATTATAGATATTCTCAGGCATTAATTGTTGATGATTATTCAAATCAGCAAGAAACTGATAAACCTGGGTTAGAGGAGAATTGATTTCAACATTACTTTCGATGATTGTCATTTATGTTAGGTTATAGTGTAGTGACAATTAAACGGTTTCGCTTTTTCCCCATTCAGCAGGGTTTTCACGCCATTTGTTTAAAAACTCGATATCGGATTTTGCAATAATTGCATGTTCTGCAGCATAGTCAATCAATGCTTTGTAATTGGAAAGTGTAGAATATCTACATTTCGCAGCGGCGAAGTTATCGTCAGCCTGTTGAAAGCCATAAGTGAAAATAGCTACTAAACCAGCTACAGATAAGCCCGCATTTCGTAGCGCTTCTACAGCTTGTAGACTGCTTTTTCCCGTAGAAATCAAATCTTCGATTACTACAACTCTTTGTCCTTCTACAATTTCTCCTTCAATTAAGCTTCCAGTGCCATGTTCTTTTGCTTTAGATCTTACGTAAATGAAAGGCAAGCCCAATTCTTGAGCCACCAAAACACCTTGCGGAATTCCAGCCGTAGCTACCCCGGCAATAACATCAACTGCTCCATATTCTTCTTGGATTAATTGTGCTAATTTTTGACGGATGTAAGTTCTCACTGATGGATGAGACAAAGTTATGCGGTTGTCGCAATAGATAGGCGATTTCCACCCCGAAGCCCATGTAAATGGATTAGCAGGTTGTAATTTAATTGCTTTTATTTGTAATAAAAATTCAGCTACCTTTAATTCAATATCACTTTTATTATACATGGCGCAAAAATACAGAATTTATATTAACGATAACACTTTGTTTATAACTCATGAACTTCCTGCTCAGATTGAAAAGATACAACAGATTGAAGTAGAGGGATTTGATTTTGAATCATTTTACAAAAACCTCAAAAGTAGCAAGAAAAAGAATTATTTGTTATTAACAAAAAATCCCACTTCTGTATTTAAAAAGATCAAAGATGGTTTGACTGTAATTAAAGCCGCTGGCGGTTTGGTTACCAATGCCAAAGGCGAATTTCTTTTCATTTTTAGGAATAAAAAATGGGATTTACCGAAAGGAAAAGTAGATAAAGGTGAAAAAGTAAAAAATGCCGCTGTACGTGAGGTGGAGGAGGAGTGTGGAGTTAAAGTAGAAAAACGTAACGATCGGATTTGTAAAACCTACCATGTTTATGAAATGAGTGGAGAATTAATTTTGAAGCGTACCAATTGGTACCATATGACGGTAAAGGGAAGTCCTAAATTGGTGCCGCAGTTAGAGGAGGGAATTACAGAGGCGGTTTGGATAGCGCCGCATGAAATTAAAGCTAAAGTGAAAAACACCTATGCTTTAATCACAGATGTTTTAAAAAGTGAAGAATTGATTTGAATTGGGGTATTGTTTTAATCTGTTAACTGTTTTGTACAACTGTCAACTGCTAACTGAATTATTCTTCATCTATACTTTCTATAATTACTTTAAGTCGTTTTAGGTGTTTGCCGTAGCTATATTTTGCCCAAGATTCGGTAATTAAGCCTATAATTAAAACAGTTATTGCGGCGTTAAGTAAGATATAGGTTAAGGGTATTTTTTCCAGCAGTTTTACTAAAATATTGCCTCTGGTAATGAACAGGGCAATGGCTCCAAAAGAAAGGTAGATAAAACTGACAATGTAGGTAAGTGCTTTGTACAATTCTATATTAATTTTCATCTCGTAGTAAAACCACAATAAGTTTTTTCGACTATCTAGGCTTAAATCGTAAGAGTGCTTGTAAAAGGTGTAGAATTTAAAAAAGTAATAGGCTGTAAATCCACAAACAATAGAAAAGAATAAGAAATAGGTAGAGCTAAGATTGGATGAAAAACCTAAAATTTTCGGTGCAAGCGCCATTACTAATAAAGAAATGATTTGCCATAAAAATTCATGTTTCATCTTTTTTCTAATTTGGTCGATAGGTGTGCGTGCATCTTTTATTTTAAGCATACTTTCTGAAACTTCGGTCGATACAACCTCGTTGTTGCTCCAGTCGTTTTTCAATTGATCAAAATTCATAGCCATTCTTTTTAATGATTTGTTGTAGTTTTTCTTTAGTTCTATTGAGTTTAACACGGGCATTTACTTCGGTAATACCTAAATTTTGAGCTATTTCTCGGTGCGATTGATTTTCCAAAAACAGGAATATCAATGCCTTTTCAATCTGATTTAGCTCTTGCACTGCTTTGTATAAATAGGTTAGCTTTTCTTCTTTTTCGTGGCTGTCATTGATATCGGCAATTTCTATCTGTTCGTTTAATGGTGCTTTATCTATCTTTCTATTGTCTTTTTTGAAGAAAATGATAGCCGTATTTAAAGCAACACGGTACATCCAAGTAGAAAATTTGCTGGTGCTCTTAAACGAAGGAAAAGCTTTCCAAAGTTGCATTACAATTTCTTGAAACAAATCTTCTTGATCTACAGCATTGTCCATATACATTTTACTGACCTTATGGATAATGCCCTTGTTCTCGTTAATTTGTTTTAGAAATGCTTGTTGGGTTTCGAGCATTAGCTTAAGCTTTACAATCGTTTTAATTTATGGTATTAGTAAAAGATTCTTGAAAACGTTACAAGTTAAATTTAAAAAGATTTGGAGTTAGAAAATCTTATCGAATAAATTGTAATTTAGAGCATTTTAAGAGCGTTTTAGTGATATGAAAAAAACAGGTGCATTGTTAGCGTTTGCAACACTGATACTTTTTACTGCTTTTATTGGCTGTAAGAAGGATGAAAGCGAAGAGGTTATAGATATCATAACTTCTAAAACATGGAAGTTCGGGCTAGTAGATTTGAATACTTCAACTAACCCTGGTGGTGCAAATTCTTATTTCCCCGTGCCAGAATGCGAACAAGATGATACTTTCACTTTTAAAGAAAACGGTACAATGGTTAGAACTTTTGGTTCTAAAAAATGTGATGGCAGTACAGAAACTAATGAGACTGTGAACTACAGTTTTAATAAAGAAACAAAAGAATTAACAATTAAGGGGCTAAAATATACTGTTGTAGAAGAAAATAAAACCCAGTTTAAGTATTATATCGTAGTGCCAAATACTACGGGTTTTAATAATCAGATTTACTTGCTGCAGTAGATTAAAGAAATTCCAAAGCTTCCTTAGGTACAAACTGACTTATATCACCGTTATTTCTTAAGATATCTCTTACAATAGTAGAACTAATTGCCGAATATTCTGGTCTGCTCAATAAAATGATGGTTTCTACTTCGGGCATCATGCTTTTATTGATTTGAGCAATGGCTCTTTCGTATTCAAAATCTGAAGCAGAACGAATACCCCTTACCATATAGGTTGCACCAACTTTCTTCGCGAAATCAATGGTTAAGCCCTGATAAGTTTGTATCTCTACGTTAGTATCGTTAATAAAAATGCTTTTTACAATTTCCTCTCTTTTTTCAGCAGATAAAAAGTTTTGCTTCGAACTATTCAATCCTATTCCTACCACAATTTTATCGAATAAGGGCAGTGATCGTTTTACGATATCCACATGGGCGATGGTAATTGGGTCGAAAGAGCCGGGAAATAATGCGATTTTCATGATTGGTTAAGTGTTTAATTGCTGAATTGTTTAATCGTTACTAGCCGAAAAAAAGCTGAATGAGGAATAACCGTATTTTCTAGTTTCGATATATCCAGGTTGCTGATCTAACTTTAGCATAGATGGGTGTTCTACGACCAAAACTCCATTTTCATTAAGTAATTGTTGCTGGTGCACCAATTGGGGTAGTAGTGGGATGTTTGGTAAATCGTATGGAGGATCGGCAAAAATAATGTCGTATTTCTCTGTGCTTTGAGCCAAGAATTTAAAAACGTCCGCTTTACGGATATCCATACAATCTAACTGATGTTTCTCCTTAACTGACTTTAGCCAAGCTATACAGGCTGGGTGCTTATCTACGGATATAATGCTTTGCGCATCACGTGATGCAAATTCAATGCTGATATTTCCTGTTCCGGTAAATAGGTCAAGTATTTTACACTCGTCAAAATCATAGCTGTTTAACAAAATATTGAATAATGCTTCTTTGGCCATATCTGTAGTAGGCCTTACAGGAAGTTTTGCAGGAGCTTGAAACTGTAGTCCTTTTAATTTGCCACCAACTATTCGCATTGTTGTAAAGCTAGTAAACTGGTGTAATAATGAGCCGGCATATCGTCCAAAATCTGGGTGTCTAAGCGAGACGAGATCAATAGAAAGTCTACCTTTTTGAAATACTGAGCCAATAAATTCCATTTATCATCATTTTGATGAATGATTCCGCAGGTCTTTAATTCGATTTGTTTGGCATCAATACCCAACTGATTGATAAGGAGCAGAAGGTAGTAGGTTAGTTCTTCTACGTCTTCAAATTGATAGCTCTGTACAAAGGCAATTTTGCCATTTTTAATATATAAGAACTGAAAAGCTCCAGCAGTAAAATCAATAACAATACTATCTGTATTTACTTTAGTTGAAAGTTCGAGTAAACCAGCATTTTGTTGAAGCTTAATGCTGTCTTGCCAATTTTCGTTAATCAATTTTTCAATGGATTGAGGTAAAGAGAAAATAGTATGGATGTTTTGTTGTGGGCTTGGTTGTACATACACGTTCTGAGAATCTGCTTCAGCAAAAAACTTGGTGTTAAGTGTTATATCACTTTCATTAAATAAATCTTGAGGTACAAAAACGATATTAGGCGTATGCGTAGCCACTTTTACATTTTTGTATTGAAGCTTTAAATAAGCATCAGTTTTTAAGCGTTCCTTTAGTTTTTCGTAACCACTTTGACATTCTTGCTCATCGTAAACTGCATGGACAAACTTGTTCTCGTTATCTATAATAGCGTAAGAGAAAGTGTCGGCACCAATTTTAACCAGCAAGTTTAAATTCGTACTGTTTGCGGGCTCAAAGTTCGGATCAATTAGTAAAATGCTGTTATTGCTCATCTATCAACAAAAATAAGTTTTTTTATTTAATTGGTTCAATTGTTCATTAGTTCAATTGTTCACTTGGTTAACTAATGAATATTTGATGATTGAGAATTGTTTATTCGCCTTGGTAGATGTTTGATAATTGGAATTTTGATGATTGGTCATTTTCTACAATTTGAAGATTGGTTATTCATTCAAGCAAACTGATACCTAACCCCTAATACCTGTCTACTAATTTCTATCTTTACCGAATGGATAGAGCCAGTTTGATTGCACAATCGTACCCTTTTTTACCAACAAAGGAGCAGTTACGCTTTTGCAACGAGGCGGCAACATTTTTAAGCAGATCTAATGATGAAGCTTGTTTTATACTCAAAGGATACGCAGGTACTGGAAAAACTACTTCTGTAGCAGCATTGGTGAAGGCTTTGCCAAAATTTGGCTTGAAATCTATTTTATTGGCTCCAACTGGTAGGGCTGCCAAAGTGATGAGCAATTATACCCAAAAGAAAGCACTTACCATTCATAAGAAGATCTACAGGAAAAAAAGCTCAGTAAGTGTTGAAATGGTTTTCCAGCTTGCTCCAAATTTGGCACAAAATACGGTGTTTATTGTAGACGAAGCTTCGATGATTGCCGACGAATGGAGTGCGCAAAATGGTTCGTCTTTTTTGGGAGATTTACTGGAGTTTGTTTTTCAACCTGCGCCAGATGGTGCGCCAAAAAACTGTTTTTTGCTCTTTGTTGGCGATACAGCGCAGCTTCCGCCAGTTGGTAGTGTAGATAGCCCGGCTTTAAATCCCGAATATTTAAGTAGTAATTTTCATTTAAATGTGACTTCTGTAGAGCTTACTGAAGTAGTACGTCAAGAGAAGAAATCAGGTGTTTTGGCTAACGCTACCATGCTTCGTAATCTGGTAAACACTTATGAAGATGAACCGCAATTTCCTAAGTTCATCACTAAAGGCTATAAAGATATTTTTAGAATGACTGGGTTGAAATTTGTTGAGGGGCTGGAATATGCTTATAGCAAATATGGACTAGAAAATACGCTGGTGGTATGTAGGTCAAACAAATCTGCCAATATTTATAACAATCAAATCAGGGCCAGGTTGCTATATCGAGATGAGGAATTGAGTGGCGGAGATTACATTATGGTGGTGCGGAATAATTATTTTTGGCTGCCAGACGATAACGAGACTGCTTTTATTGCTAATGGTGATATGGCTAAAATTACTCGTGTACGGAGAGCAGAAGAACGTTATGGTTTCCGATTTGCAGAAGTACAGTTGGAACTAGTAGATTTTCCCGATATAGGTGCTATCACTTGTAAAGTTTTGTTAGATACATTGCAGATTGAAAGTCCGAATTTACCTTACGAGGCTAGTAAAAGGTTGTATGAAGGTTTGTTGTTAGATTACGAACACATCACTAATAGAAAAGAGCGTTTATTGGCTATCAAGCAAGACCCATATTATAATGCCCTGCAAATTAAATTCGCCTATGCGGTTACCTGCCATAAGGCGCAGGGGGGGCAATGGGATGCAGTTTTTGTAGATCAAGGTTATTTAACAGAAGATATGGTAGATCTTGATTTTATGCGTTGGCTGTATACCGCGGTGACCAGAGCGAAAAAGGAACTTTTCTTAGTTAACTTTGGTAAAGAGCTATTTGCCGAAAAAATTGAAGAGGAGTACTAGGCACTAGCTAAAGGAAGTTGTATGGTAAATGTAGTTCCCTCGTTTTCTTTGCTATTTACAGATAATTTACCTTGATGTTGTTCTATAACTTTGTAAGAAATATGCAGGCCTAAGCCAGTAGATTTTTCACCCATTAAGCCTTGTCTTCCTGCTTTGGAAAATTGGTCGAAAAGATAAACCTGCATATCTATTGGAATACCAATGCCATAATCTTTGATCGAAAGGCTTACTGTCTTTTCGTTGATATCTAATAAGATGTCTATTGGTTTCTCCTTTTGAGAAAATTTGATGGCGTTACTAATTAAGTTGTCGATAACTCGCTCTATTTTAGAAGGATCGCAATAAATAAAGGAGTTTGGTTTTTGGACAGTAAACGCTATATTTCTAGAAGCATCTGCGTTCCATTTATGGATAATGTTTTGTAAAATGTCATTCAAGTCTAGCCTTTGTAGCTTTAATTTACTTGATCCGATTTTGGCAACATCTATAATATCGTCGATAATTGTTTTTGCATGGTTAGATGCTTTGTTTATCATTCCTGCTTCTTTATGATATTTATCGTCTAGCAATATCATCTGGCTAAGTGCATCTATGTTATTTAAAGGACCTCTTAAATCGTGCGCTACGAAAGCCATTATTTCATTTTTTTCGTTGTTTAGAAGGTTGATTTCATTGTTTTTTTCTTCGAGTTGTTTGATTTGAACGAACTGGTTTGATTTTATGAAATAACAATATCTAGATGAACAATACAATACGATTGACAACAATAAGGAAGAAACTCCGTTGGCTAATTTTTCAGGCAGAGTGATATTGGAGAAGAATATTCCTAAAAAGTATATCAATAAGAAATAACCTAAGGTAATGTTGGCTTCTTTTTTTTCAAGAGAAAAAAATAGACCAACCATAAAAATCCCCATCAATAAGGCACTTAGCGTGTTTTTGGTATTATATCTTGATATGATATAGCTTAATGCGTAAGCAGCTGTAAGTAAATAACAGATAAAAACAATGACGAGTGTTCTTTTACGGGCAAGGCTAATCTTATTGCTCTTTAATGCTAGATAGGTAATTATGAAAAAAAGAAGAGAACATATTATCTGAGTGTAATTGTTAATGGATAGCTCTTTAAAAGCCTTTAGCTTTGTCAAATCATCTATAGAGATAGTATATAAAATACGAGCTAAAACACTTACGCCAAAAATAAGTGCGCTAATAACATTGGCATTTTTTAGATTGAGTAGATTACTATATTCGTTAAATTGTTTCGAATATGCTTGAGGCGTATGATATGTGATGAAATTTCTCAATTCTTTTTTTCCAAAAATAATGAACTTTAAGTATCATTTTATCAAAAAAGAGATAGTCTTACTTCTAAATACCGAAAATTTAGCTAAAAAATGTTAAATCTCAAATTTTAGGCGTAAACTCTCACTGTTTGAACGGCTAGAGGTAACCTTAGCACCATTGCTCATTATGAAAATTAAGGAGCCGTTAAAACCTCTTCTAATCTCGCTAATGTGATTCGTATTGATGATATCGCTGCGGTGAATACGTAAAAAATCCTCAGGCAATTTTGCTTCTAAAGTGGATAAAGTATAATCTGTAAGATGTTTTTTGCCATCAGCTGTATGCAGAAATACATATTTATCTTCTGCCTGTATGTGAACGATGTCCTCAAATTTGATGAGTAAAATTCTGTCTCCCAGTTTTACGGTAAGTGTTTTTAAGGTTGTTTTGCCTTTAATCTGTTGTATTAAGTCTTCAATTGCGATAGTGGGTTTAGCTAAATTGGTTTGCTTTAGTTTGGCAACTGTCTTGTCTAATCGTTCTAGTTCAATTGGTTTAAGCAGGTAATCAATAGAACCTTCCTCAAACGCTTTGATCGCATATTGATCGTAAGCGGTGGTGAACACAACCTTAGGCGAATTTTCTTTAAGTTTCGCTAACATTTCGAAGCCATTTAGTATTGGCATTTCGATGTCTAAAAAGATCAGATCAGGTTGATGTTGATTGATGAGCTCCAATCCTTGCGCACCGTTTTCCGCCTCGGCAATAATGTCAATCTCGGCATAATTAGTTAGCAATCTTTGTAGGCGTTTTCTAGCTAATTGCTCATCTTCTATAATGATGGTTTTCCAAGTCATGCGCTTAAGGGGATAGTGATTTTAATCTGTTTTATTGGTTGATTAATCATTTCAATTTCATGCTTATTAGGATAAAGCAGCTTTAATTTGTCAAACGTACTTTGCAGTCCATAACCTGCAATAAGTTCATCAGGGAAGGGTACGCCATTATCTATAACCGAAATGTTGATGTGGTGTTCTTTTTTAAAAACTTTCACGGCTAAAAAGCCATCTTCAAACGAATCTTTTAAACCGTGCTTTAGGGCATTTTCTACCAAAGGCTGTAAAAGGAACCTAGGGAATTGCGTATGGTCTAGAGTCTCGTCTGTTTGGATATCGAAGTTAATTCTGTTTCCAAATCTTACTTTTTCTATGGCCAAGTAAGTATTCAGAATATCTATTTCCTCTTTTAAACTACAAAAGTTTTCCTGTTGTGAATTAATGCTGTACCTGAATAGTTTAGAAAGCTTAATGGTCATGTCCTCAGCCTTGTCTGGATCTTCGTGAATTAAACTCGTGATCGCATTTAATGCATTGTATAGGAAATGAGGGTTGATTTTAGATTGCAATGCCTGTAATTCTGCCTGGGTTTTGAGCTGGTTAATTCTAATTAAATCTGCTTCTTTTGCTTTGAGTACATTTTCAGAATTTCGTTTTTGAAGTAAATAAAATAGCATAATGGTACCTGCAATTAATACAATAACCGAATTGAATTTATACTCTTGTACATGATTGAGCAATTCGTAAGGAAAGTCGTATATAAAAGAAATAATTACGTAGCATATTTCTACACCAAGTACCATACCCAGTAAATTACATATGTAGTAGAGCACAATATATTTCCAAAAACTGCGAGTGAAATTGTCTATGTATTTTTGAAACAGAGAAAAAATATTCGAGATACTTAATGTAATAAAAGTGCTGAATAAAATATTTAAAAACAGGCGTCTAAAAGTGAAGTCATTATTGCCAATTACTGTAATCACCAAGCTTAAACAAATGCCAATTAAAATACCAACTCCAGTATATTTAATATTCTGTTTAATAATTTTCTTTTGTAAGAGTCCTTTTAATACGAATGCCATTGCTATTGAAGTAAAAATACAATATCATAATAAATAATAGTGAGGCAAATATGAATAAAATAGGTTTTGCGGTTCATTTAAGAACGATGACTTGCATTTTTACTATACTAGATGGTATTAAATGTTAAGTGTGTGGATTCGATGGCTGGATTTTTTCTATTTTTGGGTTCAATACCGTTGATCAATGCGCTTTCTAATTCGTTTACAATTTATATTGCTGCTGCTATCTTTTACGAGCTTTCGGATAAATGCTCAATTAAATATCCAAGTTGGAGAAAGTTTTCTGTCAGGAAAAACTATCAAAGAAGTATTTGTTTGTGTAGAGGATCACTCTGTTTGGGCTGTGGACAACCAAGGAAATGTTTACAGTAAACTGATTTCTCAAAATGATTTTGCATTATTTCAACCAACCCAAGGGCACGTTGTAACCGGTTTAACTGGTTTTAATGCAGATGAGATGTATTTCGCAGCAGGATCGAAGATGATTCAAGTCATTAGAGGAGAAGAGGGGTTGATTACTTTGCCATTTTCTGGCGTAACTTCCATAAATGATGTAAGCGTAATTCATGGGAATGAGTTTGAAAGTTATAACCAACAGCTTTCTTACAAAGATTTTGTGGCAATAGCTACAAACAAAGATTTGTATTATCTCTTAAGAAATGATGCCAATTTAAATTTTGTACTTGGAACCTATGGTAATACGCCAAATCAACCAGATCGTGATTGGCAGATCAAGCAAAAAAGCTACGCAAATGTAGAGCTAAGGTACAGGCATTTGACTGACTATTGCGGCATACCTGCAGATCATGTTACTGCAAGTTGGGCGCACAGCGGAACACTTTATGATACTAGAAATCCTAACAGTGGTGTTTATCCTGCTGAGGTTAATGCATCAGTTTTTGCACATCGGCTTTATGATCCTTACGTAAACTCGGGCTATGCGGCCAGATATTCTATTTGGGCTACAAATAGTGGTGTTTATATGAAAGATATGTACGTTGGCTGTGCCGATATCAGAAGAAGATTAAATGGCGAAGTTGTAAATGACTTAACAGAAGTTAGGGCTCTGGCACCAATTGTAGAGCAAGGATATATTTTTGCAGCCACAAATACAGGTGTGTATTATACGCCAGAATCTATCTTTTTAGTAGATCAAAATACTCCTCGTTTTTTGGACTTTAAAAAAATCTCTTCATTCCCTTCAAATCTTAAAGCAACAAGTATATCAGTAGAAACAGACCTATTGGGTTTATATAGGTATACTAGCTACCTTTATCTTTGCCAAAAAGTTGCTTGGGTCGGTACCTCTTCAGGTGTTTACAAGCTTTACCTTACGCTAGATCAAGAAAAATTTAATAATATCAAGTTTGGAAGTTTTGGTGTCAACAAACCAATGGTTAATACAGATTACAGTAATCCAGTTTACGATATTTGTAATGGTCAAAGTTTAACGGTTTTAGCCAGGATACAAGAAGTTTTTAGTAATCAAATATTAATTAAATGGTTTAAGGATGGTGTAGAAATACCACAACTATTGGGGCAACTGAGAGTAGAACTTGACCAGCCAGGTGTATATACGGCTACAATTACAGCTCTATGTGAGAATATCACATTTTCTTCTGTTCCAATTACCCTAAAAACCAACGCTCCAGAAATCACATTTGCATACAACAATGATATTTATCTTTGTATCGGCGAAAATTTTCCTTTACAAACGAAATCTGTTAGCGGATATAGCTACCGATGGTATAAAGATAACGTTTTAATTAATGGAGCAATTTCAAATTCTTATACTCCAAGCACCACAGGAAATTATAGGGTAGAAGTAAGTAGCTGTATAGGTTCTTGGACAAGTTCAAATGCCGTAAAAGTGAATTTCAGTACTTTGCCTCCAAATGTGGTAGCGGCTCAAAGGATTGATTATTGCGTAGGAGAATCGGCAGTGATTAAAGTTGATAATCCAAGTAATTACACTATAAAATGGTTCAGAAATGAAATTGAGCAACCACAGTATGCTGGACTTAGTGAAATTTCTACTCAAATTCAAGGAAATTACAAAGCACGGTTGCTAAGTGGTAATTGTAGTACAGTTGCGCTCAATAAAAATGTTGTTTTTAACGCTAAACCTACTACTCAGTTAAGCACCCTGTTGCCGCAGTCGGTTTGTGCTGGAGAAACGCTAAGCCTAAGTGTTCCTAGAAATCAAGGTGAAACTTATTTATGGAGTAATGGACAAACGGGAAATGAAATACATATCAACCAATCTGGAAGTTATAATGTAAAGGTTACTAATGCATCAGGATGCAGTATTACTAGTCAAAGTGTAAGTGTTACTGTTAGGCCTAGATTGTTGCTAGCAAAACCCGAAGCACAGCAAATATGTATTGCGGGTAAAGAAACCACAGAACTGATTGCGCCTGATGGTTATGCAAAATATAGATGGAACGGTATAACAGGTCTAAAAAAGTTTACTGTGGCTTCGCCTGGAAGTTATTTACTGGAGGTAGAGGATGTTTTCGGTTGTAAGGCTTCTGTTGAGTATGAAGTTAAATCGTTTTGTAAAGATATCATCATTCCAAATACCTTTAGTCCTAATGGAGATGGTATAAACGATTTATGGAAGGTTTCTGGGTTAGAAAATGACGGTGGAGCAAAAATTAGTATATATGCCCGCTCTGGCGAATTGGTTTATGAAACAACAGGAAAAAATCCAGTATGGAACGGGAAAATAAAAAACCTAGATGCCCCCATTGGTGTTTACTATTATGTTATTAAAACAAAAATTAGCCAAGATATTTTAAAAGGATCATTGCTGATTATTCGATAGACACTTTCTAAAAAAGATAAATGCTTTAATGAAATTTAAAAAGTACTTTATTGAAGAAAATACCATCAAAGTACCCCGCTTTGAAGAAAGTGCAGGTTTTTACACGACAAAGCAGCGTAGTAAAACAATGTCGAAAATTAGAGGCAGCAATAGTAAACCCGAATTGCTACTTAGAAAGGCTCTTTGGAAAGAAAATATCCGATATAGAATTCATCGTAAGGATTTGCCTGGCAGGCCTGACTTGGTGATAGAAAAATACCAACTCGCTATATTTATTGACGGCGATTTTTGGCACGGCTATGAGTGGCAAAAGCGGAAGCCGAAAACTAATCAACAGTTCTGGATACCCAAAATAGAACGGAATATGCAGCGTGATCATTTTGTGAATAATAGTTTACAAGCAATGGGCTATGTTGTGATGCGGTTTTGGGAGCATGAAATCAAGCGAAATTTACCTGCCTGTATAAATCAAGTAAAATTGTATATTGAAGCAGCAAAGAAGGGGAGGATACCAGAAAGGGATTAGTGGTTAGGAGCTAGTGTTCAGGTATCAGTAAAGGATGAATAATTACCAATAACTAATTAATCATATTTTTAAATCATTAGATAGCTGCAGGTCAAATCAGCAAACATTCGTGGGATAAAAGAAATTATAAAATCGGTCTCAACAATTCCCCCAATTCCTAATGAACCAATGAACAACTGAACTGATAAACCAAAAAAATGCTACATTTGTAACGTATGCTTTCTAAAAAGACAAAATACGCCATTAAAGCGCTAGTTGCGCTAGGTAAAAATATAGACATGCCTCCAATGCAAATCTCAAAAATTGCTGAGGAAGAGCGCATCCCTAAGAAATTTTTAGAGCAGATTCTTTTAGATTTAAGGAACGCCGGTTTTTTGTACAGCAAAAAAGGTGCTGGGGGCGGTTATAGTCTAAATAAAAAACCAGAGGATATCTATTTAGTTCAAATCTTAAGGTTAACTGACGGGCCTGTAGCCATGTTACCTTGTGCTAGTTTGAATTTTTATCACAAGTGTGATGAATGTAAAGACGAAGTTACTTGTGGCATTAGAAGTGCATTTATTGATGTGCGAGATGCTACCCTTAAAATTTTGGGAGAGACTAGCATTGCCGACGTAATTGCTAGAGAAACCAATCTGAAAATAGAAATTTAAAATCATTCTAAATAGGCTGATCAGTCTTTTATTTCTTTTTGTTTTTCAGTGTTTTATGATGGTTTTTAATCGTTGTCATTCACGGTAAAAACTTAAATATTCCATCTAGGGGGAAACAAATATTAAATTTAATTACTACTATTCCTATATACTTTATATATTTGGAAGATGAAATTGATAAATACATACTGTCTGATGCCACAATCAACCATGAACCACTGTTGCAAGTCTAGGTAAAAGAAGTACGTATATCATTTTTTAAAGAAATTGAACATGGATGCTTCTCCCACAAGAGAGGCATTTTTTGAATAAAAGCACAACCAACAACCAATGCAAAGTTTCAGAACAGAACTTGAAAATCCAATTGTAGAGCAAGATATCATTGATCTTGAACGTAAGATTAAAGCTTTCCGTGACGGTACGATACACGAAGAGAAATTTAGAAGTCTTCGTTTAGCTCGTGGTGTTTACGGACAGCGTCAGCCTGGCGTACAAATGGTACGTATTAAACTCCCTTTTGGAAAGGTAACCTTTAAGCAATTATTGCGTATTGCAGATGTTGCCGATGAATACGGAAGTGGAAATTTACACTTAACTACTCGTCAGGATATCCAAATCCACTATGT
Organism: Flavobacteriaceae bacterium PS02338; assembly: GCA_029959615.1. Taxonomy (GTDB): domain Bacteria; phylum Bacteroidota; class Bacteroidia; order Sphingobacteriales; family Sphingobacteriaceae; genus Pedobacter. Next base: position 146,838 of record JASCOD010000009.1, read on the forward strand.
GAGCTTAGATAGAACACCAGAACTTTGGGCTGAATTGGAGCGAGATGACATTACTTTGCGTGAGGCCTGTGGTAACACTGTACGTAACGTGACTGCTTCACCAAATTCGGGAATAGATAAAGAAGAACCATTCGATGTTTCTCCTTACGCTCAGGCAGTTTTCGCTTATTTCCTGCGTAATCCAATCTGTCAGGAGATGGGTAGAAAAATCAAGATTTCTTTCTCTTCGAGCGATAAAGATACTGCTTATAGCTATATCCATGATTTAGGTTTCATTCCTAAAATTAACGATAAGGGTGAAAGAGGTTTTAAAGTAATGTTCGCTGGTGGATTGGGTGCACAGCCTTTTTTAGCAAGTGCTGTTCATGATTTTTTGCCTGAAGATCAGTTGATCCCATTTACAGAAGCCGTACTTCGCGTTTTTGATAGGTATGGTGAACGTAACAATAGAAATAAAGCTCGCTTAAAATACTTGGTACAGAAACTTGGTTTAGAAGAAGTTTTAAAGCTGGTAGAAGAAGAACGTACTGCTATTAAAGTGAAAACTTTCAAAATCGATTTAGATACCGTCCCTCAACCAGCGCCGCAACCAGAAAAGGAATATGCAGCAGTTGAAATTGCTAATGAAAAGCATTACCAGCATTGGTTAGCAACTAACGTTATCGAACAAAAGCAAGAAGGTTTCTTCGGCGTTTATATCAAAGTAACCATTGGTGATATCAAAACTGATAAAGCTAGGGCTTTTGTAGAGGCAGTTAGACCCCACATTGCCGATGAAATTAGGATTACTCAAAATCAAGGGCTATTGCTGAAGTTCGTTAGAAAAGAAGCGCTCCCATCGTTATACGTTGCTTTAAATGAGTTAGGTTTTACCGCTTTAGGTTTTGATAGCTTGGCAGATATTACGACTTGTCCGGGTACGGATACTTGTAATTTGGGTATTTCTAACAGTATGACTTTGGCTGAAGTTTTGGAAGATGTCGTTTATCACGATTTCCCTGAATTTATCTACGAGAAAAACTTAAATATTAAGATTAGTGGTTGCATGAATTCTTGTGGTCAGCATGGTTTGGCCGAAATTGGTTTTCACGGCAGTTCGGTAAAAGCGGAAGGCAAAGTAGTTCCAGCGGTACAAGTAATGTTGGGTGGCGGTACAGTAGGCAATGGCTATGGTAGAGTAGCGGAGCGTGTGATTAAAGTGCCTTCTAAGCGTGCTACAAGCGTATTGCATTATTTGTTGAACGATTTCAAAGAAAATAACCTAGCGGAAGAAAATTTCCATCAATATTATGATAGAAAAGGTAAAGACCACTTTTATCAATTATTGAAACCATTAGCGGATTTAACCAATTTGAAAACTGAAGAGTTTGTAGACTGGGGGCATGAAGAAACTTTTGTAACTGCAATTGGCGTAGGCGAGTGTGCTGGCGTAGTGATTGATTTGGTGGCTACTTTATTGTTAGAAGCCGATGAAAAATTTGGATGGGCTACGGCATCGCTAAACAACGGTTCTTATGCTGATGCGATTTATCATACTTATGCATCGATGGTGAATGCTGCAAAATCTTTATTGCTTGATAAAAGTGTAAACGCAAGTACGCAAGCTGGTGTAATCAAAGAGTTTGATAATCACTATGTGGAAAGTGGAGAGTTTACTTTAGGAAGAAGCTTCTCTGATTTGGTACTTCAGATTAACAAAAATGAGCCCTCAGAAGAGTTCGCAAAAACTTATTATGCTCAAGCAGAAGAATTTTTAAACGGGATTAAAGCGAAACGCACTGCATTAGCTAATTAGATGATACGATAATTAGCTAATTATCAAATCCTCATATTATCACATTATCAAAATGATACAACAAAACAAACATATAGAACCAAGGGTAACCTTGTTAGGCGCAGGCCCTGGAGATCCAGATTTACTGACTTTAAAAGGTGTGAAAGCTTTGCAAACTGCCGATGTAGTACTGTATGATGCTTTAACTAATGAAGCTTTATTGGAACACGCTCCGGCACAAGCTATTAAAGTTTATGTAGGTAAACGTTCGGGAGAGCATTCTCATTCGCAAGATGCCATTAACCAGCTAATGATTGATTATGCGTTAAATTATGGCCATGTAGTGCGGTTAAAAGGTGGCGACCCATTTGTGTTTGGTCGTGGCTACGAAGAGTTAGATTTTGCAGCATCTTACAGTATTCCTGTAGCTGTTATTCCAGGTATTTCTAGTTCTATTGGCGTACCAGGTTTACAGCAAATTCCGGTGACGCATCGTGGTTTAAGTGAGAGTTTTTGGGTAATCACTGGAACAACAACCAATGGTCAAATTTCCGATGATATTTATCAAGCAGCTAATTCTAATGCTACAGTAGTGATATTAATGGGCTTGAAACAACTGTCGAAAATCGTAGAAGTTTTTAAAGCCGTAGGAAAGCAGCAATTGCCAGCTGCAGTAGTGCAAAATGGTTCTACAGAGACAGAGAAATTAGTGGTCAGTACCGTAGAAAATATTGTAGCAAAGGTTCAGGAAGAGAAAATTGAAGCACCTGCTTTATTGATATTTGGTGAAGTGGTGTCTTTACATCCATCCTTTAAAAACGTAATTAAGCAGTATGCAGCCATCTCCTAATCAAGATACAGCAGAAGGTTTGCCAAAAGGCAATAAGGGCAACCAGCTTTTTCCAGCTTTTATTAAGTTGAATGAGCTGCGTACCTTATTGGTTGGTGCCGGCGAAGTAGGTTTAGAAAAACTGAACGCTATTGTCAATAATAGTGAAGAAGCACGAGTGACCGTGGTTGCACAGGAAATCAACGCTGCTGTTTTAGAGATTGTAGCTTCGAAACCTAATGTAAAAGTTAAGCAAAAAGCTTTTTCTGCTGATGATTTAGAAGAGGTAGATATTGTTTTTGCAGCAACTAATGATAATGATTTCAATGCGGAGCTAAGAAAGCTAGCTCATGAAAAGGGCTTGTTAATCAACGTTGCAGATAAACCAGAATTGTGTGATTTTTACTTAGGCTCTATAGTGCAAAAAGGAGATTTGAAAATTGCTATTTCTACCAATGGAAAATCGCCTACTATGGCGAAAAGACTAAAAGAAATTTTAGATAATGCCATTCCACAAGAAATTGATCATTCCATTGGCCAATTAAACCAAATTAGAAATAACCTTAACGGCGATATCAAGCATAAAGTAAAGGTTTTGAATGGCATTACAGCCACTTTTTTAGAGAAAGAGAATAAGTTCAATACCAAGAAAATCATCATTTGGGTACTTTCGGTAATGGCGACTATGATAGTAGGACATATCTTTTTGTCTTTTATTCCATTCTCTAAATTGGGCGATGTAGCTGTTGGCTTGGCTGACCAAGTAGATAGCACCATTCTTTATTTTATTTTGGGTGGATTTTTAGCGCAGTTGGTAGACGGCGCTTTAGGTATGGCTTATGGTGTAAGTGCCACTACATTTTTACTGTCGTTTGGCGTAACTCCAGCGGCGGCCAGTGCAAGTGTACATGCTTCAGAAATTTTTACGAGTGGTGTTTCAGGGTTGATGCACTTACGTTTTGGTAATGTTCGTACCAAATTATTTAAAAAATTATTGTTACCTGGAATTATTGGTGCAATTGCGGGAGCTTACATTTTATCGTCTTTAGAAAATTACGGACATATTATTAAACCAGTGGTTTCGGCTTATACCTTGTTTTTGGGCGTAAAGATTTTATTGAAAGCAGTTGCTAAGCAGAAAAAAACAAAGCCCTTGAAAAAAGTTGGTCCGTTAGCTTTTATTGGAGCTTTTTTAGATTCGATAGGTGGTGGTGGTTGGGGACCGATTGTAACTTCAACGCTAATAGCAAGAGGCGGAAACCCACGTTACACCATCGGTTCTGTGAACTTAACAGAGTTTTTTGTAACATTGGCAAGTTCTTTAACGTTTATCATGATGATAGGCTTGGTGCATTGGCAAATTATTTTAGGACTTATTTTAGGGGGCTGTGTAGCCGCTCCATTCGGTGCACTTTTAACAAAACGATTAAATGCGAAAACCATTATGATTATGGTCGGCGTTATCGTAATTATAACTAGTTTGAGAACCATATATATATTATTAACTAAGTAAATGATTGCAACATTAAAGAAAGAATTGGAAGGGCTGGATGTTGTTGCTAAACTTAAATATCTAGCAGAAAAGTGCAAAGACAAGATAGTCTTTTCTACCAGTTTTGGTTGGGAAGATCAAGTAGTAACGCATTTGATATTTGCCAATAATATCCCAATTAAGGTTTTTACTTTAGAAACAGGTCGATTATTTCCAGAGACTTATTACGTTTGGAATAGAACTTTGGAAATTTATCAGCAGCCTATTCATGCCTATTTTCCGCAAAACGATTTATTGCAAAACATGGTTGCGGCAAAAGGACCAAGCAGCTTTTACGAAAGCGTAGAGAACAGAAAAGAATGTTGTTATATTAGAAAAATTGAGCCTTTAAAAAGAGCTCTTGCTGGTAACGAGATTTGGATTACAGGCATTAGAGCCGACCAAAGCACCAACCGTGAAGGTATGGAAGATGTAGAGTGGGATGAAGGAAATCAGCTGTTTAAATTTCACCCAATTTTTGATTGGACACTAGATGATGTAAAACAGTATGTGAAGGATAATAACATTGTGTACAATACTCTACATGATAAAGGTTTTCCAAGTATTGGCTGCGCACCTTGTACCAGAGCAGTAAGAGAAGGAGAAGATTTTAGAGCTGGCCGCTGGTGGTGGGAAGATCAAAGTAAGAAGGAGTGTGGTTTGCATGCTAGTTAGGGGACAGAGATCAGTAGTCAGGGATTAGTCCGAAAGACCGAAGATATTTTCTCTAATGCTATTGTCATCCCGAGGAACGAGGGATCTATTTATATTGTTAATTAGATTCTTCACTGCGTTCAGAATAACAGGGTGTATATTGAGAAGATGCCAAAGACAGAGCGGGGTTGTACTATTTGTCATCCCGAGGAACGAGGGATCTATCAAAAAGATTAATTAGGTCATTCACTACGTTCTGGATGACAGATCGCATATTAAGAATACGCCGAAGGCGGAGAGAGACGTAAAACAAACCCGATTGAAACCGAAAAGCGATTAACCTTGCTTTTCAAACAATAAAAAAGACACAACCAAAAAATGAGTAATAAATATAATTTTGATTATTTAGACGAGCTTGAGGCGGAGGCGATCCATATCTTGAGGGAGGTTGCAGGGCAGTTTGAAAAACCTGCTTTGTTGTTCTCTGGAGGTAAGGATTCTATTACTTTAGTTCGTTTGGCAGAGAAAGCTTTTAGACCGGGGAAATTCCCATTTCCATTAGTGCACATCGATACTGGTCACAACTTTGAAGAGACCATAGATTACCGCGATAGAATGGTGGCTCGTTTAGGCGAACGTTTAATTGTAGGTTCGGTACAACAATCAATTGATGAAGGTAAAGCAGTAGAGCAAAAAGGTAAAAATGCAAGCAGAAATGCTTTGCAGACGGTTACGTTATTGGAAACTATTGAGAAACATCAGTTTGATGCTTGTATTGGTGGAGCTCGCAGGGATGAAGAAAAAGCGAGAGCAAAAGAGCGTATCTTTTCAGTAAGGGATGAATTTGGTCAGTGGGACCCAAAACGCCAACGACCGGAATTATGGAACGTTTACAATGGTAAAATCCATAAGGGCGAGAATGTTCGTGTTTTCCCAATTAGTAATTGGACTGAGCTAGATGTTTGGAATTATATCCGCAGAGAAAACATTGAGTTGCCGAGCATTTACTTTGCTCACGACCGTGATGTAATAACTCGCAACGGGCAATTAATGGCAGCTTCCCCTTTCGTAAATATGGATGAAGAGGATATCGTAGAACGTAAGAAAGTACGTTTCCGCACTGTAGGTGATATTTCTTGTACGGCAGCTATTGCATCTGAGGCAGATCAAATCGATGACATCATTGCTGAGATTAGCCAATCGAAAATTTCAGAGCGTGGAGCTCGTATGGACGATAAGGTTTCGGAAGCAGCAATGGAAGACAGGAAAAAAGGGGGATATTTTTAATATAGTTGGTTAGTTGTTTCGTTTTTTAGTTGGTTAGACTTAGTGCTTCCAAACAACCAAACAACCAATCACCTAAACAACCAACAAAATGAACATACTTAAATTTTTTACGGCGGGCAGTGTAGACGATGGCAAGAGCACATTGATTGGCCGTTTATTATATGATACAGATTCTATTTTGGCAGATCAATTGGAGGCTATCCAGAATGCGAATAGAAAAAATGACGATGGAACAGTAGACTTAGCCATTTTAACGGATGGCTTAAGAGCAGAGCGTGAGCAAGGTATTACCATCGATGTGGCTTATAAATATTTTCAAACGGATAAGCGCAAGTTTATTATCGCCGATACGCCAGGACATATTCAGTATACTAGAAACATGGTTACTGGTGCTTCTACAGCAAATTTAGCAATCATCTTGGTAGATGCTAGAAATGGTGTGGTAGAACAAACCATTCGTCACTCTTATTTGGTTTCCTTATTGGGGATTAAACACGTAGTTGTAGCCATTAACAAAATGGATATGGTAGATTACAGTGAAACTGTGTTCGAAGCCATCACCCAAAAATATAAATCTCTAGCTGAGGAGTTAAAGTTGCAAGATGTAACTTACATTCCAGTAAGCGCACTGAAAGGTGATAACATTGTACATCAATCAGATCGTATGCCATGGTACAATGGTGAAAGTTTATTACATTTCTTAGAACAAGTAGATACTGATGTGCAAGAGGAATCGGATAAAGCTAGAATGCCTGTACAATGGGTAATTAGGCCTCAAACAGATGAGCTGCATGATTACAGAGGCTATGCAGGTAGAGTAGTAAGTGGTACTTTTAAAGTGAACGATAAAATTACGGTATTGCCATCGGGAGCTAGTTCTACCATTAGTAAAATCGAATTTTTTGATAAGGAATTGGAAGAAGCGTCTTCTGGTCAGTCGGTGACGATACATTTAGCTAGCGATGTTGACATTAGCCGTGGCGATACGATTGTAAATTCATCGGCTTTGCCACAGGAAAGCAAATTGGTAGAAGCCGATTTGTGTTGGATGGATACCAAAGCTTTAGATACTTCGATTACTTATTTATTACAGCATAACAGCAAAGTAACTAAGTGTAAAATAGCTGAGGTAGTTTACAAAGTTGATATCAATACTTTAGATAAACATGCTGCTGATGAATTTAAACTAAATGATATCGGTAGGGTAGTGCTTAAAACAGCAGATAATTTACCATTTGATTTTTATGGTGAGAGTAAAGCAAATGGCTCGGCAATATTGATAGATAGCAGAACTAATTTAACTGTTGGAGCTACTATGTTTAGAGCTTTAGCGGATTAATTTTTAATACTAATTGTAGGTTAAAAGGTTGTTTGGATTTAAGTCCAAACAACCTTTTTTGTTTTTTTAAAAACTTATCAAACCTTTTTGAAGATTAAGTGTTTACACCATATATCGAATCACTAAAACTTTAAGGAGATGGCTGAGAATTTTATTTTACTTGAGGGTGCTAATGATGATCATCGCTCAAACAAAACATCAACAGAGAAGCACTATTCGTCAACAGCGGTTAAAAGCTATATAGACCAGCGCAAGGAAAAAGCAGATAAGCAGAAACAAGACGAGAAAAATGGTATTTCTAACACTAAACTTTCCGAAAAAAAGTGGGATGAAATGCAGAGTTATAAATACGCCATTTTTTAATAGAAAAACAGAAGGTGCTTGATCACAAATCAAATACCTTCTGTTTTATCTACTTTTTCGGTGCACTACGTGACGGCTCGTAATTTAAATTGGGCGATAACCAATACAATAAAACCATTCTAGAATAACGATAGTTGAATGGTGCAAATAACAATGTAGTTAAAAATAGTACACCAATAAAAGACCAAAGGTTGTCGTAATCTAGTGTTAGACCAAAAACATAGGCCGCTACGCCGGCACTGATCATTTCTGCGACGTTCATCGCATAGCTTACAAACATAGCTACATAAAAGTATCCAGGTTCACGCTCAAATTTTAGTCCACAATGCGGACAAAACTCGTTCATCTTCTGCATTTTAAAGCTATAGGTATTTCCTATAAAAGCATTTCCAACTCTACATCTGGGGCATTTTGCATTCGAAAAGCCTTTCCATTGCGATACATAGTATTGTGTTTCTTTATTCGGTTCCATATGGTGTTGTTATGTATTGTTTTCTAAATCTATCGGGAGTTGTTCCCTCGTATTTTTTAAAGAATTTGACGAAGTAAGATTGGTCTTCGAAATTTAACTTGTCAGCTATTTCTGCTACTCTTAAATTGAGGTTGATTAGTAGTCGTTTGGCTTCTAAAATAATCCGGTCTCTAATTAGTTTGCCAGCAGAAGTACCCAGGAAATCGTTGCATAGTGAATTTAAATGATTTGGAGTAATGTACAGCAGCTCAGCATATTGCTTTGGTAGTCTTAATTTAGTGTAGTTTTGCTCAATAAGCTGCTGGAAATTCCTTAAAATGGTATGACTGTAAGGGTTGAGGTTCTTGTTGTCTTGCAAATGAGTAGTTCTAGAAACTTCAATGAGTAAACGAAGCAACAAAACTCTAACTAAATCATCATTGATTGATAAGTCTGTTTCTCCTTCTTTCAAGATATCTTCAAAAATGGAAATGAGCTTTTTGCTCATGGCTTCTTCTAGTGTTAAAACTTGTTCTTCTGGTTTTCCACTGAAAAAACTGAACTTATTCAAATACTCCTGTTTAAGTAATAAAGAACTAAAATAGGCTGCCGAAAAATTAATGAGATATCCATCAGGTTCACTTTCAAAATTCCAGCTATGTACCTGTCCCGGTATCATGAAATAAATGAGGTTGGGCTTAACATCAAATGTCCTGAAATCTATTTGTTGTTTGCCTGTGCCTTTGGTAAAAAATACCAAGTGATAAAAACTGTGGCGGTGCGCACTGTGCAAATGTTGATGCTGTTGTGCGTAATATCCAAATCTGCTCACCAAAATACCGTCGTTTTTATACGCAGCAAAGTTTTGGATATCGTAAACAGGAATATGCTCTTTCATCTGTCCTATATTTTTTAACAATCAAATATGCTTTTATATATGCTTTGCTAAATTTATGTCACAAATTTATGAAAATTAATAGAGTTTAAAATGGTGTTTTATGATTTTAAAATGGTGTTTTTTACTTTTTAATTGTTTTTATTGTTTGTTTTTTGCGCTTTTTTATGGTTTTATATGTGGATTGGTATAGTGTTTCTTAGTTTATGGTTTTTAGGGAGCTTTATTTTTTTTAGAAAAAAAATGAAGATATAATTTGAATTATCAAAAACTGCCGTATATTTGTCCTCGAGAGCGTTAATTTAGATGATGGGGGTAGGACTTCGGTTCTATCTCCATTTCTTTTTTCAGACCAAAATCTTCTTCATCTAAAGCTTCAATAATTCTTTTTTTTAGTGTAATCTTTCTTTCTCATCTAGAAATTTTCTTTGCGATAATTTTTTGCAAAAAATGTTGCGGCTTTATAAATGTGTTGTAATCTTTTCTATATTAGGTGATTGAATTTTTTCAATATCAATATTTCAAAAAGAAGTATTGATATTGATGATTTCGCATAGACATCTTACGCTTAGATCATGTTGTTTTTCAGAAAAACTGCTATAATTAGTTTGTTATGCTTTGCCATCATAATGTGTTCCTTTACATTATTTGCTCAGCAAGCTTCAGATATTCCTCAATTAAAAAATCAACTTTTAGATGCTAAAACTTCAGCGGAAAAGATAATATTGCTGAATAAGATAGCGCTTGCCTATTCTAAGAATGATTTTGATAACACTTTCTCGTATGCCAACCAGGCAATTTCTCTTGCTGAGAAGGTTGGTAGCTTGTCGGGAAGGGCCAATGGTTATTTTGCACAGGCACAATATTATTTTAACAAAGCAGATGGAGATAAAGCCTTACCACTTTATTTTGAGGCACAGCAGTTATTCAAAAAGACAGATGATAAAGAAGAATATGCCAAAGTACTAACGGGTATTGGAAAGTGCTATATTTCGATGACAAAATATGAAAAGGCAATAACTTATATCGAAGATGCAGTTAGTATCTATAAGTCACTCAAAATTGAAAGAGGATTAGTCGCTAACTACAATCAGTTGGGAATAGCTTATAATTTAATAGGTAAAAAAGATATTGCGATAGATTACCTTGTTTCGGCATTAAAAATTAATAGCACGTTAAAAGATCAATCTGGACTTGTGCCGCTGCAAATTAATATTGGTAGACTTTATTGGGAAATTGGTCAGGCAGATCAAGCGAAGCAATATTTTTTAGCTGCGATACAAAAAGCTGATGAAAAAGGAGATCAAATCAATAAAGCCATTTCTTTATTAAATCTCTCAAATATATATGTAGATCAAAAGCAGTATGATAAAGCTGTTTCTCTCATAGAAGATGCAGCCTTGGTTTTTGATAAATTGGCCCTAAAAATGGGCTTAGTTTCTGCCTACAATAATTTAGGTGCCATAAAAATTAGGCAAGAAAAATATAAAGAATCTATACCAGATTTAAAAAAAGCGTTATCATTTACAGATAAAAACGATAAAACCGGAGTGGTGTTAGCTCAACAAAATATAGGCTATGCGTACACGATGCTGAACAATTACGATGAGGCTACAAAATGGTTTGATTTAGGCGAGACGGAGATAGCCAGCGGCGGCGTAACCCCGTACGCAAAAGGTGAACTGTATAAAAATTTGGCTTTTTTAGATTCGTTGAAAGGAGATTTTAAGAAAGCGTTAGATGCTAAGAATAAATTTTACACGCTTTCTAATACGCAGTTAAATGATAAAATTAGTAAGCAAATTAACGAGATTAATACCAAATACGAGACCTCAAAGAAAGAAGCTCAAATATCCTTATTGAATAAAGAAAATGATATTAAAGCACTACAATTAAGTAATAGTTCGTTAGAGATTTCTAAAAATAAATTTCTCCTTAACCAACAGCAGCAGCAGCTAACTATTAATGGATTGGAGTTGGTAAACAAAAACCAAATAGTAGCTAACCAACAATTAGATGCAAAGCAGAAAGCTCAAAGCATCAAAAATTTGGAAAAACAGACCAAGATCCAAAATCTGGAAATTACGAATAGAGGTTTAGCTCTTCAACAACGTAACTATACTATTTCGGCTATTCTTTTTGCTTTTGTTGCAGTAGGTGGATTTTCATTTTCTTATTACAAACGCCAGCAATTGAAGCAAGAGAATAGATTGCAGGCTGAGATTTTTAAACAACAGGAAGTAGCTACCAAAGCTGTTTTTGATGGTGAGCAGCAAGAGCGTATTCGTATTGCAAGAGATTTGCATGATAGTATCGGACAGATGCTTTCTGTAGTGAAAATGAACCTTTCTTCCTCCCAAGATTCTGATGCCCCAACTCTTCAATTGGTAGATAAAACCATAGCTGAAGTGCGTAACATCTCCCATAATCTTATTCCGGAAGAACTTAATTTTGGACTTTTTAATGCCTTGGAAGAAATTTGTGATAAGATTAACACGGCTGGCGATACCAAAGTGTTTTTTGAAGTTGCAGATGAAGTTAGGCAAATCAGTTTCACTAAACAGAATGAACTATCTATCTATCGAATTGTACAGGAAGTTTTGGGCAATATGATTAAACACGCAAAAGCTTCGGAAATAAGAATGGACATCGAACGTCAGTTAAATAATATTGTGCTATCTATAAAAGATAATGGACAAGGTTTCGATACTTCGAAAATTAACGATTCTAAAGGCCTGGGCTGGAAAAATATTAATGCAAGGGTACATCTCTTAGATGGGAAGATGAATGTACAATCTGAGCGTTTAAGTGGAACTAAAATAGAAATTAGCATACCAGGATAATATGGAAAACACAACTACACATATCTTAATTGCAGATGATCATCAAATGGTGATTGATGGCATCAAAAGTATGCTAAGCCATAATAAAGAATACCAAGTGGTTGCGGAGGCTAATAATGGACAAGCTGCATTTGACCTTATTGCCTCAAATCCTGAAAGAATTAAACTTTTATTAACCGATATCAGCATGCCGTTACTGTCTGGTACCGAGTTGTGTAAGATGGTAAAAGCGCAATTTCCACATATCCAAGTGCTTGTTTTATCCATGTACAACAATGTAACTGCGGTTAAGGAAGCTGTTATGGCAGAGGCAGATGGCTACATCTTAAAAAATTCTGGTAAGGAAGAATTGTTAAACGCGTTATATCGTATTACCAATGATGGTACTTTCTTTTCTCAGGATATCGTGCCTATTATCTACAGCCAATATCAGAAACAAAAGATACAAGATGAAGAGTTGAATATGTTATCTCCGCGAGAAAAAGAAGTTTTGAGCCTTATTGTTAAAGAATTAACCAGTGAAGAAATTGCTGAAAAATTATTTATCAGTAAAAAAACGGTAGATAACCATCGTCAAAACTTATTTGTAAAATGTAATTGTAAGAGTACCGTAGGCTTAGTTAAATATGCTATCAAACATGGTATCGACTAAAATAGGTATATATACCTATTAGAATTAGAAATATCCCTCATTGATGACCTGCAAAAGGTTAAGGAAATTTGAGTTCATAAAAAATGAACATGAAAAATTTCTTATTAATAGCCGTTTTGGTGAGTAACTTAATTCTTGGTGGATGTAAAAAAGATACCACAGAAGAAATTCCAGAAACTACTATCACCTCTATTTCGTCAACTGATAACCCCACAGAAGGTACTGTCAAGATAGCTGATAACAACAACGGCAGTGTTAAATACGATGATAAAACCATTACGGTTAAAAGTTTCGATATCTCGAAAACACTTGGTACTGTTTTGACTTCGTACGCTCAATTTACTATTCAGTCGACTGATAAAGACGGTATTTTTGACAAATACACCATAGGTATTAATTTACTTAGCGGTCTACCTAAAACAGGTGAAACTATAAGCGTGCTTTCTGGTACTACTCCATTAATAGGTCTCAATGTTTACGAAAACAGTAGTTTATATCCTTTTTCCGCTATGAACGGTACATTCAAAGTTGAAAGTAACGATGGTAAAAATCTTACAATTTTAGTGAGTGATATGGATATGAAGCAGAGCTATACGCCGGGTTTTGAGGCTTCGGCTAAGCGGTTAAAAGTTAAAGCATTCAGGTTTAAGTTCAGTTATTAAATACTTCTGCATCATGAAAATTTTAAAAATAACATTCGTTGTATGTTTGTCGTTTTTGGTGGCAATAAACATTTTTGCACAGGCACCAGGCGCTCCTTATAATTGGGCTACTCAGCTGGGCGGTACAGGAGCAACTACAGGTATTTTCCCCGGCGAAAATGTTGTTGTAGCTTTAAAGACCGATAATCAAGATAACACATTTGCATTGCTAACTTATCGTGGTGATCTCACTTTGGGAGGTACTACTTACACTGCACCAGGCAGCAGTTCATCGGCTTTGCCTTATGGTGTAATTTTAATCAAATACAGCTCGACTGGCGTGTTTTTATGGGCAGCACCATTATCAGATGCTAACAAGAAATTTATAAGACCTAATGCACTTGCTGTAGATGCGGAAGGAAATGCAATTGTTGGTGGAGAGTACTTACCAACCTATGCTTCGGCAGGTGCACCTGAGTTAGATTTTGGTGGTGGTAAAACGTTAACTAATTCTTATCAAGTAGTGGTGGCAAAATATGCTGCGGCCAATGGTTCGTGTTTATTTGCAAAACCTTTTGATATTACTGCACCAACTAGACCAACTTATTTAATTACTTTATTAGATTGTGATGCGGCTAACAACATCTACTTTGCCAGTAACCAACAAGGCGGCTTAATAGATGAAGGTAGCAAACTGAGAAAACTCGATTCCAATGGCGAATTGTTATGGACTGTTGAGAACGAAAAATCGGTACAGAGTCAAGGTGGGAGTGTAGATCTCAACGGGAATATAATGATCGCCTTTGGATTAGGTACTTCATCAGCGCAGCCAGCATCTTATCGTATTGGTACAGTTACTTTTCCTGTATCGTTGTACGGTTCTGGAGTAACTGCTTGTTTTGATAGCAGTGGGGCGGTTAAATGGACAAAGGTTTTTAAAAATATGGTAGCAGCAAGACCAATTATGGACAATAATGGAAATGCTTATTTTGTTCATCCCGATAACATTGAGAATGCCTCCAATAGCCCGTATAGTTTGCTGTCGTACCCCGGTGGAGGTGATTATCCGATAGTGAAAATAGATGCTGATGGTAATCTGTTGAAAGTAAAATATAGAAGCTATAAAAACTTCAATGGTATGACCAATAAATTAAGTATAAATAAGACTACAGGTGAGGTGTATCTGATGGGCGATTATTTAGCTTCTTCTGGCAATGCAATTACACATGGTGATTTGGTTTTTAGCGGTGTAGTCAACAAACGTTATATAGCTATTTTGAAATATGATACAGATCTAGAAGAAAAGGGCGGGCATTTTGGTATTGCAAGCTCTTCAGTTATTACAGGATTTTTAACCAGTACTATCTCAGATAATAATAACATTATTGTAGCTTCTCATTTGTCTTTATCTCAAACGGCAACTATTGGCGCAACCACATTTACAGGTACAAAAAGTAAGGATGCTTTTTTAGTTTCTCTACAAGGTAATACAATAACACCTCCTCTGTTTACCAAATGGAAAGGGATAAACAACAACTGGAACGATGCTCAGAACTGGGATAATGGTATTCCTACAGCTGATATTAAAGCTCAAATCCCGACGGGATTGAGCAAATATCCAACTGCTTTTCCAACCAACCCAACGGTGGGTATTTTTGAGGTGCAGTCAGGTGTAACGCTTACTTCATTACCGAGCGATTTAAAAGTCACCGCTCTTTTTAGAAATAATGGAAGTATAGCGCTTACACTTAATAATTCAAGTAGTGCTGCTACATTTACAGGTTTTGGTATTGATGTAGAGGGTACGGGCACACTCAGTTTAATTGCCAGTGGTTATGCTGCT
The DNA here is from genome assembly GCA_029959615.1 of Flavobacteriaceae bacterium PS02338. Lineage (GTDB taxonomy): Bacteria > Bacteroidota > Bacteroidia > Sphingobacteriales > Sphingobacteriaceae > Pedobacter. The sequence continues at coordinate 161,940 of JASCOD010000009.1, forward strand.
TTCAATTGGAATACGTCTTATGCGATAAAACAGAAATTGATATTGAATAGCAACGTAGTCATTACATTAAATTCTAATATGCAAGCCAATGAAATACAGTTGGTAGGTAGTGCCAAAATATATACTGGTACAGGCTCTTTCCAAGTAAAGGTACTGAGCAATTCGCCTGCAGCCCTAACGGGATATGATAACACCAGATATATCTATGGTACGGCAGGTTTATACAGGGCTATCGCAACTAGTGGTACTTACGATTTTCCCGTAGGCGATTTTAATTATTATCAGCCAACCAAAATTAGCTTTACCGATAATACAAGCGTAAGTTACATTGTGGCTAAATACGCCAGTGCCGCTCCAACACCAGCTAGTCCGCCAACAAGTTGCGCGGTAAATGGAGAGGTTATTACAAGCTATTTAACAGGTTTAGGCACTTGGACACTGACACCTAACGTGGCCATGTCGGCAGGTAGTTACAATATAGAAATCACGGCAAGTGCCTCTACTGGTGCTTCTGCAGATAAAATTGCACTTATCAAACGAGTAAATTTGTCATCACCTTGGACCGGTGCGGGAAATTGGGTGCTTACCCTTAAAAATACCTCAAGTTTTCCTAACACGATTACCGCAAAACTAACTGGGCTAACTAGTTTCTCTGATTTTGCGTTTGGTATTACAACCAATCCAATTCCCACAACGCTTCCCGTAAACCTCACAAATTTTACTGCTAAAGCTCAAAATAATAGTGTCTTGCTAACTTGGCAAACTTCATCAGAAGTAAATAACGGGAAGTTTGTAATAGAACGCAGCACCGATGGACAAACCTTCACATCAATTGCAGAAGTAAAAGGAAAAGGTTCAAAAGATACACAGGCTAATTATTATTTGGTAGATAATCGTCCACAAAAAGGGTTTAACTACTATCGCTTAAAACAAGTAGACTTTAACGGCGATTTTGATTACAGCCAGGTAGAGGTGGTAAACATGAGCTTGCTAGGCAATGCTGAAACTCTTATTTATCCGAACCCAGCTAACGATTATTTTAATGTATTTAATGCTGTTGGTGCAGTAAAGCAAGTGCAGATTTTCGATTTATCTGGCAAGAAAATAATGGAAGTTGCCAATCCTTCTTCATCTATAATCCTGCCTCAATCCCTTTTAAATGGTATTTACTTCGTTAAAATAATCATGAAAAATGGCGAGGTAGCCAATCAAAAATTACAATTAAAAAGATAAATTAGTGTTATGAAAACAAAGCTATCTATCCTAGCCATTGCGTTGTGTACTACTGCAATGCAAACTATGGCACAACGCCTTACCACCTTTGATGAAAACGGAAGAGTAGGACTTATTTTGGACGGTAAGAAAATAACCGAAGCCAAATACTTCAGTATAGAAAAATTTTCGGAAGGCTTGGCGGTAGCTCGTGTTGGCAATAATAATTATGGATTTATTGATAGCCTTGGTAAAGAAATTATCCCTTTAACTTTTAATGGAGCAGATTCGTTTTACAGTGGTTATGCAAAAGTAGCGCAATACGATAAAAAAGATAAGTACAAAGTTGGCATTATCAACAAGAAAGGTGAGATTGTAATCCCCATCGTATACGATCACTATTACGGCTATTATTCTGAGTTCAACATGTTCAAGTTTGAGCGTAACGAAAAAATGGTACACATAGGTTTAAACGGCAAAGAAGTTACTTTTTTAAGCAAATTCGATAATGTCGGGCCACTAATACATAATAGAGCAGCAGTTGTAAAAGGCGAAAAAAGAGGCTATATAGATAAAAATGGCAAAGTGGTAATTCCCTTAAAGTACGATATGGTCGAAAATTTTGAAGATAATGCAACTGCTAAAGTACGTGTTGGTACGCAATACATGCAAATAGACACGATGGGTAAATTGGTTGTTGGAAACGTTGGTTTCAACATTACCAGCAAAGTTAACGTAGCCAAAGACAGATGGGTTGTAGTGACTAAAAAAGATTTGAAAGCATCAGAGCCTGTTTACTTTTTAACAGCTGTACAATACGGTAAAACGCCTATGCCATTTGGTGCGGCTATTACTTGGCAAATAATTGATGAAAAAGGTAACGTGATTAAAGAACAGCGAACAGCAGGAGGTGAAAGCTGCGGCTTTAAAGTTCCAAATGATGGATTTTATACCGTTCAAGCTTATTACGACATGAAGAGTTGTACTGGTTGCAGCGGTCAAAGTTCGCCTAGCGCATTTACAATGGAATATTCTTTTAATACAAAATTATAATTCGAGCTCATTCATCCACATAATGAAAAAAATACTGCTATCTCTGCTGTTTTTAACTGTTACAGCTTCTGTTTTTGCACAAAATACAGATGAGCAACAAGCTGTAGATCTTTTTCAAAAAGGTAAATTAACAGAAGCAGTCACAGCTTTTGAAAAAATATTAGCCGCTAAACCCAATCATCTAAATGCTATTAATGCTCTAGGTATGATCTATTTAGAATTAGGCAAAAACAGCGAGGCATATAGCATTTCAAGCAAAGGGCTTACCTTATATCCAAAAGATGATAATGTAACCATTAATAAAGCAAGAGCTGCGGTAAAAATTGGTAAAACCGATGAAGCCATTGCGCTAATGGACGTTTGTATTGGTCGCGATGCTGGATTTTTTATGCCCTACCATATTAAAGGAACAGCTTTAGATGCACAAAATAGAGTTCAGCTGGCTATTGGCATGTATAGCAAAGCCATCCAGCTTAATCCTAATTTTCCAAATGCTTACCTAGAAAGAGGAAACGATTTTGCCGCCATTAGCCGATATCCGCAAGCCATTGCCGATTACGATAAAGTACTTTCTTTAACTCCCCAAAGCAACGAAGCTTACAATATGCGAGGCGTAGCTAATTATCAGTTAGAAAAATATGATCATGCCATTGCCGATTATACCAAAGCCATAGCATTGGGAAATTTTAATGCACTTACTAACCGAGGTGTGCTTTATCTGGATTTAAATAAAATTGATTTGGCAAAAGCCGATTTTAACAAAGCTATCAATTTAAATCCTAAACAGGCCGACGATGCTTATTATAATTTGGCAGATGTTTTAAACAAAGAAAAGCAACCTAATGAAGCCTTGATAAATATCGATAAAGCAATAGTTTTACAACCAAAAAGCGCACTGTATCATGCCATGCGTGCCAATATTCTGCTTAGTTTAAATAAGGATATAGAAGCATTGGCAGCAACAGGTCAAGTTCTTTTGTTAGAACCAAAAAATAGAGATGGCTTTATATTTAAAGCCACAGCATTAAGCAATCTCAAACGCTATGAAGAGGCTGTAAAAACCATGACAAGCGGTATTAACGAACATCCCGATTTTTACCTAATGTACTCTTTAAGGGCATTTATTTATAAACAAATGGGCAAAATAGATTTGGCTAATATCGATAATGCCAAAGCAAAGGAACTTGGCGTTAAAAACTAAGCTTTATGGGTAAAATAAATTACATGTTGCTGCTTTTTGTTCTAATGTCAGTAAAAGCATATTCGCAATGTAAAACCGGAAACTGTAACAACGGCAGAGGTACCTACGATTTTGGTTGGTGCGTTTACAACGGCGAATTTAAAAACGGAAAGCCCGATGGTAGGGGCGTAATGAACTATGATGATTACAGCTACGAGGGCAGTTTTAAGGATGGGTTCGAAGATGGAAAAGGTATCATCACCTATAAAAACGGTAAAAGAGAAAGTGCATTTTATTACAAAGGCACCAAGCAGAAGCAAGATGAAAAAGTTGCTGCTACAGATTGGCGAGAACTAGAAGGTAGGGATATAGAATGTACATCGGGTAATTGCAATACAGGTTTTGGAACTATGGATTTTCCTAGTGGGAATAAATATGTGGGCAATTTTGTAAACCGAAAACGAGAAGGTAAAGGTACTTTCTATTTCAATAATGGCGATAAATATGAAGGAACTTTTAAAGCAGATTTAAAGGAAAACGGCACTTACACCTTTAGTAATGGCTACGTTTACGCTGGTAGTTTTTATAATGATGATTTCTATAATGGGAAATTCACAGCTCCTTCTGGCGCAATTGCGATGATGAAAAATGGAACAGTACAAGTATCCTCGCAACTAAATGATGCTCTACTAAGCAGTGGCAGCATACGTAAGGACATTAAATCTTATGCAAAAGAAGAAAAATTTAAGGCAACCTGTAGTTCGTGTTATGGTAGTGGCAAAACGCATGAAACTGTTTATGGCGGTTATAAAGCCAAAAATGGTACCACGCAATTTGGAGCGTATTCCATGTGTACCGCCTGCTTAGGGAGAGGTTATAAGCTGTAATATTTAGGTTCGCTTGTAATAGAAAATCAATACATTTAGATAGACCAAGCCTATTAACACTCCTCCCAAAATATCGGTACACCAATGTGCGCCTAGATATATCCTAGAAATTGGGCCAAAGATAAACATGAAACAAGCAAAGCAAGTAATCGTATTCCTTAAATAACCAGGGATGTTTTTTAACTGTCGCATCAAAAAAATGATAAAGCCAAAGAAGACTACATAAGATAGTGTATGCCCACTAGGGAAACTATTATTTTTGTAGCTTTCTATGATGGTAACGTATTCATCGGTTGGCCTCGGACGGTTAAATAAGCGTTTTAGACTAAAGGTAATTAATCCAGTAAATGAAATAGCGATCACAAGTATTGCTTCTCGCTTATACTTGAAAATAAAGAACAATGTAGCCGTGATGATCATGCTCACAAAAGCGATGGATACATTGCCAAAAGCGCTGATCCATACCATTACCTGATCTAGTTTCGGATGATGAAATTGTTGTACAAATTTTGAAATGCTAATATCGAAATTGTTGATGGGATGGTTGCCTACAACAATTGCCAATGCAATAAAAGCGATAATAAATACAAGGGAGTAATAAATAGACTTTGATCGTTTGTACATGAGGATTTTTTATAATCACATAGATACATAGATTTTAGTTTTTATAAAAGCTAAGTGTTTAATTAAGGGAAATCGCTTTTAAGAATATCTTCAGTCGTTTAAGAGCGATTTCGACGGAGAGTGAGATTAGTCTTTGTTAACTAGCTATAATTTCATAGCTTTAGGTACACTTTTCAGTTAAAGATATTCATTATTGATTTGTTGCCTAAGTCCAGCTCAAGTCCACATCTACTCCACGTCAAATCCACCTCTACTCCACCATTGCTACGTTGTTACTCCAGTTTACTTAGTGGTTGCTGGTACATCTATTACCTATCTGTTCCGAAAATTCAATTTTCTTTTATATGGATTTGGTTTTGAAGTTTCTAAAGGGATGAACAGGAGAAGATCTGTGCATTTGTGGCTAATTAATGTGAGTTCGGGATAAGAAAATAGCTTTATACGGTATAATTACTGATATTAGTGTGAATCATCACTTATTTTCTACTATTTATTGTTTCTGTCGCTTCGCGGACAAACTTTTTTCCTGTAGCTGAAAAAAGTATGCAAAAAAAGCCACGGCTGCGCCTGATGCTATTAAAGTCAGTTGAAGGGCAAATTACAGCTATCCGCATCAGCCAAGGCCGATTATAGCAAAACGAAGAGGCTTTGCGTAGGCTTGAAATCGTGCATAAGTAAAATTGCTTACTCCGAACTCACGTTAATTAACAATTAACTCTCTATGAATTTAAGTTATCTTTGCTTAGTATGGCAAATACAAAAGAAAATAGCTTAGAATTAAGAACTGTAAATGTTACGCGTTACGTAACGCCTTTGAGAGAGGGTGGTTCTATGCCTGCAATTGCAGAGGCAGATGATGGATTTTTATATGTACTCAAATTTAGAGGGGCAGGACAGGGGCACAAGGCACTCATTTCGGAAATTATTGGTGGTGAAATTGCTCGTGCCTTAGGTTTAAAAATGCCAGAATTGATTTTTGCCAATTTGGACGAAGCTTTTGGAAGAACAGAACCCGATGAAGAAATCCAGGATTTGTTAAAAGCGAGTGTAGGGTTGAATTTGGCACTGCATTATCTTTCTGGAGCCATTACTTACGATCCAACCATTAATAAAGTGGATGCTAATTTGGCTTCTAAGATTGTATGGATGGATTGTTTGCTGACCAATATGGATCGCACGGCAAGAAACACCAACATGTTGTATTGGCATAAGGAGCTTTGGCTGATCGATCATGGTGCTTCTCTATATTTCCACCATTCGTGGCAAAATTGGGAAGAACAAGCTAAGCGTCCTTTTGTGCTAGTGAAAGATCATGTATTGTTGCCACAGGCGAGCGAAATATCAGCAGTTGATGCGGAGTTGAAAGCCATTTTAACGCCAGAGTTTATTGACGAGGTTTTAGCTCTAATACCAGATGAATGGTTGGACGAACATAGTTTTGAAACTGCCGAAGATCAGCGAAAAGCCTATGCCTATTTTTTAAATACTCGAATTGAAAACTCTTCAGTTTTTGTTAATGAAGCCGAACATGCAAGACAGACACTTATTTGAGTATGCCGTAATTCGGGTAATGCCTAGGGTAGAACGCGAAGAATTCATTAATGTGGGGGTTATTATGTACTGCGCCAAATTGAAGTATCTGAACGCCGCATTTAAAGTGTTTCCAGAAAGATTGAAGGCTTTAAATTGTGAGCTAGAAAAAGAAGTTATCGAAGAGAATTTAAATGCCATTGTAAATATTAGTAGGGGAGGAAAAACTGCTGGACCAATTGGGGCTTTAGATTTAGCTAGCAGATTTAGATGGTTAACCGCAACAAGAAGTACGGTAGTGCAATGTTCTAAAGTGCATCCGGGATTTTGTGTAGATGCAGAAGAAACGTTAGGAAAACTGATGCAAGAATTGGTTTTATAAACGGATAGATTTCCACATCGTTACTTTATCATATTTTTGCTAAAGCATGCTATATAGCTGATGCTGAAATAAATTCAGCATGACGAAGCGCCATATATGCCGTCACCCTGAATTTATTTCAGGGTCAGTTTTGTAAGGTTATTTATATTGCTGAATTAGTTTTCAATGCAAATTTGTTATAATAAGACAAATGCGGCTTCTATCCAGATAGCCGCATTATATTAATCTAAACCTAAATTTATTATTATAAACTTGCTTTTACTTCTCCGCAAGTCAACATGTTTTTTGGAAAATAAGGGTTCTTGATTTCCTTACTTCCACTTAACCAAACATCGCCAGTCATAGGACAAACTTGTTGGTATAATGGCATATCGGCTGGTTTTAATTTCGTGGCAATAGTCAAAAACTTAACTGAAAGCTTCCCAAAAGCTTTACGTTGTTTGTTGATATTTTTCGTAGCTGCAATTTCTGTAGCCAGTTCTACAATCTGTTTTCTGGTTGTTGTTGATTCATTCATTTGGTCAAGCGTTAACTTTTTAAACTTGAATTTGCTGAATGAATTAACTAGTGCTGTAGCATTATTTACTGCAGACACGCTATCAGAAGTAATAAAGTTATCGCTTAAGGCCAAATAGCTATTGGTAATTTCCTTTTTTTGTATTTCGCGTTGTGCCACCAATTCTGGAGTAACTTCTTTCTCTGACATAGTTTGCGCCTGTACAAAGCTGCTTAAACCAATTAGTGCCACTGTTAATAACTTTCTCATGCGTCTGTTTTATTAAGTTTTGAAATGATTTTGTCGATCTCTAGAATAATGTTTTGATAATGCTCTCTATCAAAGCCAGTGGTGTTTGCCATTAGTTTCTCTACATCAGCTCTAAGTTTCACAATGTGAGACTTTCCATAAAGTCTAATATCACTACGTTGTACTGTATTTAATGCTCTGCCAGGTTCTTGTTCTTTTGGCAACAGCAATAAACCTAGTTTTTCTATATAGCCTCTTTGTAGACTACGTCTGTAGACGTCTAATCTTTCATCGCCACTAAACTTAATCCATACCGTTTGTTGTAGATCGTTTAAAAATTCGGGTACAGTATAAGCACCTTCAAATTGTAATGCTTTTTGGCTGATGTTATATAACATACCTGGACTAAGCAAAATATTTAAGATTTGATTTTGCTGGTCAGAAATCTCATCAGCTGCTTTTAAAGGGATAAGCTGAGCAATTTCTTGTGGATACATCCAAATTGGAGCAACAAACAATTGTCTGCCTACATAGTCGATAACCGACTTTACTTTCGCTTTTGGTACAGGTTGGTAAACTAAACCTTTTTCATCCACTGTTCTTTTGGTGACATAGTTGTTGCCAACATTTTTTAGCACATGATATAAGTATCTGCTGTATTGTCTTACTACAGCTTTGTGCATGTCCGAAAGATTATCGTAGGCATCATTTGGTGCGTAGGTCCATTTGATCAAATTAGGCACTACACGTTTCAAGTTTTTGATACCATAATCACTAGCTAAGGCCGCATCATCGCCGATGTCTTCAGTTTGACTGCGAGGATCTTCGTCTTTACCTTCGCCACCAAACCATAATTTAGGATTGGCAGTTAAGCTATCCGTAGTTAATTTGGCTAAAATGCTTTCTTCCTCAAATTCGTCTTTTGCTTTTGTGAAATAGCCATAACCCCATTTTATAGCCCATTTATCGTACATGCCAATGCGTGGGTAAATTCCTTTGGGACTGATATTGTCTTCTGGTTGGGCTACGTAGTTGAAACGAGCATAATCCATGATGGACACGGTATGACCATTAGCTTCCACCCATTTTTTATCTCTCAATTTTTCTACTGGCGTTGCACTACTTGCGCCCATGTTATGGCGTAAGCCAATGGTGTGGCCAATTTCATGTGAAGAAACGAAACGGATTAATTGTCCCATTAATTCATCATCTAGGTGCATTTTTCTAGCTCTTGGGTCTAGTGGCCCTGCTTGAATCATGTACCAGTTTTGTACTAGCTTCATCACATTGTGGAACCAGCCTACATGGCTTTCAATGATTTCTCCACTGCGAGGATCACTGATGCGTGGACCGTAGGCATTGGGAGTTTCAGAAGCATAATATCTCACTACCGAATAACGAGCGTCTTCCAAGCTCATGGTGGTATCGCTTTCTGGCCATTCTTTACCTATGATTGCATTTTTAAAACCAGCAGCTTCAAAAGCCTTTTGCCAATCGTTAATACCAGCAATTAGATAAGGCCTCCATTTTTTAGGCGTAGCTGGGTCTATGTAATAGATGATTTGTTTTTTTGGTTCTACCAATTGTCCGCTTTGATATTTCTTAATATCAGCGTCTTTAGGCTCCAAGCGGTAACGTTGAATTATGTATTTCGTTTGCGCACGTTGTTCATCATCATCAAATAACACGTATTTATTAGCGAAGTAACCTACTCTTTCATCAAAGAAACGCTTACGCATAGGCGTTTTTGGTAATAGTACGATAGAGGTGTTTAATCTTAAAGTTACACTTCCAGCACTTGCAGTAGCATTGGTGTAAGTTTTGGTCGTTTTTACTTCAACGTTGATAGGGTAGGTATTGATGGTTTCGATGAAAGATTTGTCATCTGCCAAAGAGCTTAGCTTCTTCTCCGATTTTTCTGAGTTTGCCAAAGAAAACATCGGATTTTCCTTTTTAAAGGCATCCGTTACTTCAATTACCACATTTCCGTTAGCAGGATTGGTTGTTTTGATGGGGAAGGCTGTAACGATTGGATTTTCGTTGCTACCGGCCAATGCTTTTGCCAACATGGCGTCTGCTTTGCGAACATCTTGTCTGTATTGTAGTGACCTTAAAAAGACGGTATTGTTAGGTCCCTTCTCGAAATAGATGGTTTGCTCGTTGGCTTTCTCACCTCCAAAACTTCCCATGCCTTGAGGAGTAGCTAGATAGCGAGTTACCGTTAGCATGTATCTGTTAAACAGGCTATCCGGAATTTCGAAGTAAAACTTAGTGTCTACTTGGCTTACCGTAAATAGACCCGCTTTGCTTTTTGCATTGTTCGTGATAACCTTATTATAGGGTTGTAGCGCTGATTTTTGTGTACTTGCACTATCGGCCTTTTTTTCGGGTTGTGTTTGCGAATAAGCATACTGCTGCGAGGCAGCTAGTATGCTTATGATTACGAGTAGTTTCTTCATCTAAAATTAAAATGGAATTCTTTCGTCTGTGTTTAGTGTAAGTGATGGATTTAATCTCAGTACACTTAAAGGAAATGGAATAATATATAGCCTAGAACCTGGATTCAAGGTGTAGGTTTGTTGAGGCATTGCTTGATTTACGATAGGGAATTTTCTAACAATTGTTTTGGCGTATTCTGGCTCGTTGTTTAATCTTTTTAGATCGAAAAAACGGTTGAAGCCTAAAATCAGCTCTTTTCTACGTTCATTTATCACCAATTCCATGGTTTCTTTTCTTGTAGCAGGTACGGCTAAATTTACAGTTCCTCCAGCTAAAATACGTTTTGCCCTTAATTTGTTAAGGATGTCTACCGCTTCAGCTAATTTGTTTTCTCTAGCCAAACATTCAGCTAACATCAAATGAACTTCTGTGGTTTTCATGCCTACTGTAACGGTAAAAAATCTTGTAAAAGCGACACCATAGTAGGCCGTATTAGAACCTTGATCTAAATTAGAAGCATGGGTCGAATTATAAAACAGGTTGAAACGTGCGTCATGAGTACCAAATAACGTTCTGAGTTCTGGGCTAATGATGTAACTTTGAGCAAAGTTCAATTCATTATTACCAGTCATGTACACGTAGCTCAATACTTCTGGGTTATTGCCCGCGGTTATTGCCTTTGCAGTAGGGCCACCCTCGGCTGCATATTGTACCATATCAAAAATCTGGTTATTATAGCTCAACGATTTTTCTGCTGCGGCTTTAGCTTCGGCAATTTCGCGTTTATACAAATGTACTTTAGCTTTAAGTGCGTAAGCAAAAGCCAATGATGGGTGATAAATATCTAAAGGTTTTTCTTGAAGATATGGCAGTGCATCCTCAATATCTTTTTGTATGAAAGCATAAACCTGCGCTACTGTAGATTTTCTTGGTTGCGCTTCAAGGTCAAACTTATCCATGATACAAATTCCGCCGTCGGTTGCTGCCGTTTGTGAATCATAAGCCTTGGCGTAGTGATTAACCAATAAGAAATGATCATGAGCTCTGAATATTTTTGCTTCTGCTTTTGCTAGTTGCTTAATTCTTTCTTCGCCTTTACTATCGTCTACCAAAGAAATGATGGTATTCCATCTATTGATATAGAGATAAGATTGGGTGTAGAAATTTGAGCTATTTATCATCGATACACGATCAACGGTTTCGTTAAAAGTGAAGTTCACAATGTTGATATTTGGGGTTTGCCCAATAACCTGAGATTCTCTCATCCATTGATCGTCTGATAAATATTGAAAATTATTAATGGTGTAACCTCTGTTAGGCAGAGATACCAATTCATGAAACTGTGCTGCAGTTTCAACAATCATTGACCCTTTAGGGGTAATATCAAGATATTTTTCGCAAGCTGTAAGGCTTATAGCTGTTACTAATAGTAACAATAAATGTATACGTTTCATGGTTTTACAGTGAAAGGTTAAAGCCAAATAAATAAGTTTTAGGGAGAGGTAAGTTACGTGAGCCACCATATACCTCAGGGTCAATATCATCACCAGCTGCGCTCCAGTACCAAATATTATTCATTTGGAAGGTTAGTTTAGCCGATGCTATAGCTAGTTTATTGGCAAAAGCCTTTGGTAGGCTGTAACTTAACGAAACGTTTCTCAGTTTTACATAATCTCCGTTTACAACATTTACGTCCGAATTACGCCACTGACTACTAATCGTACCGGCAGAAGATCTGATATTATCTGCAAAATCTACTAACAAACGTGTGTTGTTATTTGGCGATGCTGTAGTATAACGTTCGGCAATTGCCATATCTGTTAAAGCATCGCTGCTCATATCAATCACGTCCTTACGCATCTTGTTTCCACCAGAAAAAATAAATAAGAAGTTTAAATCTATTTGTTTATAAGAAAAACGTTGCGATAAAGAGCCTGTATAGGTAGGCATAATACTGCCCATGTTTACCAATGCAGCTGGATTAGTAATACTTTTAACGGTTGTTGGTACAGGATTGCCATTGGCATCGAAAGTTAAGCTAGGGTTGCCATTTTCGTCTAATACATAAGGGTATCCGTTAACCATACCTCCGTATCTATAGGCGTATAAACTGTTGTAGTTTTCTCCCTCAAAGAAATAATCTCTAGGTGCAGTAACATATACTGAAGCATTTGATTGAGCTCTGGTAACTTTTTCTACTCTTGTTTTATTGAAGCCGATGATGAAGTTGGAACTGATGCGGAAATCATTTTTATTTAGCCAATCAGACCCTATGCTAAATTCGATACCGCGGTTGCGTAATGCACCAGCATTGATTCTTCTACTACTTGCACCAACGGTAGGGTCAAGGTCGGTAGTTGCCAATAGATCGGTACTTGATTTATCGTAAATATCTATAGCACCACGTAACTTATTTTTAAAGAAAACGTAATCTATACCAAAATTGGTAGTTGCTACTTTTTCCCATCTTAACATTGGGTTGGGTTGTGTGGTAATATTGATGTATTGTAGTGATTGGAAAAGATTGTCGTTTCTACGTACGGCAACCGTATGTGGTGTTGTAGATTGATCTACGTTGCCACTTACGCCATAGGTAGTTCTAACTTTCAACAAATCTATCCATGTTACGTTTTTAAGGAAATCTTCGTTACTGGCATTCCAGCCAGCACCAACAGACCAAAGTGGACGATTCTTGTATTTTGGTTCTGCCCCAAATAAATCTGCCCCATCTACCCTTAAACTTCCTGATAAGTTATATTTAGAAAGCAAGGTGTAGTTTACGGTACCGTATCTAGAAAAGTAACGGTGTTTGGTTTCTTCTTGATTACGGTTAAGTGCCGATAGTGTACGGTTATTTCCATAAATATAGCTTGCTACTCCGGTTTGGCTTAATAATAAGCTATTGATAACCGAAGATGTTAAAGTTACTGGATCATAGCCATAACGCAATTGTTCAATACTTCTTGGAGAAAAAGTTTCACGCATTTCGAAACCAGCAATTGCGCTGATCTGATGTTTGTTGTTATCAAAAGACCTGTTAAAGTTCAATTGATTTCTAAAAGAGTAATTGCTTCTTGGTTGTGTTCTTTGCAAATAGCGGCCTCCAGTAGAAAAACCATCTATATAGGTGTAGGCATTTGTGGTTGGATTATAACCAGTTAGAGAATTTATTGCAAAACGCATTTTATAAGAATTGACGTCGTTATACGTTTCATTACTTACTCGTCTGTTTTCGTATTGTAGTTGTGTATTGAAACTTAAACCATCCCAAATTTTTGCTTCAACGTTAGCAAATGCTCTTAAGCTTAAGTTGGTTGCCTCGGTAATACCTTGCTCTAGCTCATTAAGAACATTAAAAGTAACAGGTTTAAAGCCAGACAGTGCGCTTATTTTACTAGCGACACTTGGATTGATAACACTGCCGCCTGTAAAGCCATCACTGATACCAACAAATGGAGCATACACTAGATCGCCATTTTCATCAGTAATACGTTCGTATCTTTTCTGAATATTGTATTCATTGTATGAATTGTCGGTGGCATCGCTAAGGGTGTAAGAACCATTTAATCCTACGGTTGCATTTAACCAACTTTTAAGTTGGAAACTGCTTTTGGCGTAAAGGTTAAAAGATTTACTTGTGTTGTATTTGATACGTTGTTTACTATCATCGAAATTTAACGATACGTAGGTGTTTTGTTTATTGTTACCTGCTGAAAATGATAAATTGTAACGTTGTCTAAACTCATTTTGCCAAACATTTTTTACATAATCAGCAATGTAATCGTTTTGTTGCCACTGGCTAATGGTGTTGTTAAAAGCCGTATTTGTTATTTTGCCTTCTTCTAAATCTTTATTTAATTGATAAAGTGGGCTGTAATATTTCATACTACTATTTCCAATATCTCCATAATTGTTAAACATGGTGCTTAAATTCGGATATCTGGATCTTTCCGCATTGTAAATTGCTTGCTCATAGTCAATCATTTGACTCGTAGTAGCATAATGCATATCATTTAAGTTTGGTTTAGTAGAAATAAAGAAGTCAGAGTTGAAGCTTATCTTTGTATTACCACTTCCTTTTTTTGTAGTCAGTACAATAACCCCATTTCCGGCTCGAGATCCATAAATAGATGCTGCAGCGGCATCTTTTAGGACGCTAACGCTAGAAATGTCGTAAGGATTAATGTCTGATAAAGTAAGTTCGGTAGGTAAACCGTCTATCACTAATAGCGGTTCTACACCCACACCACCACCCACACTAGAGGTAGAAAATGTACCGATACCACGTAAAATAACTTTGTCTGCATCACTTCCGGTAACGTTCTTTTGGAACATTAGGCCTGCAACACGACCTTCTAAAGCATTTATCAAGTTCGCTGGTATGTTTTCGGTTAGCGTTTTTTCGTCAACGGTTACGATAGCAGCTGGAGAATTTAATTTGCTTAAGGTTTGATAACCAGTTACTACAACTTCACTCAATAATGATTTTGTCGCTGCTAAGGTCACCATAATTGATGTACCGGTAGCTCCCTTAGAATATTTCACTTCTTTTTGCTCGTAACCAAGGTAAGAGAATACCAACGTGTTATTGCTATCACTCACATAAATGGCAAAATATCCATTTTGGTCTGTGTGCACCATATTGGTAGTGGCTTTTTGGGTAACAGTTACGCCAGGCATTGGTAAACCTTCATTATCGTTAACTATTCCACGTAGCACATAGGTGTTTTCTCCTGGAGATTTAGATTTGATTACAATGGTTTTGCCACTCACTCGGTAGGTGAAATCTTGATCTTTGAAAACTTGTGTCAGTATTTCTTCAATATTTGATGATTTGATTTCTACGTTTATCGGCTTTGCTTTTTGGTTAAAAGATGCATCGTAGACAAATTGGTAGTTTGTTTTGGTAGCAATTTCGGAAATCACGGTATTTAACGAAGCCTGCTTAAAGCTGAACGTATAGATGGTTTGCCCGAAAGCTAATTGAGCGGTAAATGTAGTAAAAACAGAGAGCAGCAAAAGCAGTCTCAAATACGATATAAACACAGGCTTTTTTTGGCCCGCTAGGTAAAGTTTATTCATTAAAGGTTAGTTAGTTGATTATAAAATAGTATTGTTTGGAGCGCATTTATTTAGTTTTCTATGCTAAGCCTCCTTTCTTCTACTTTAAATTTTAGGCCAGTAGTGGTATATAGCATTTGCAATACATCGTTAAAGGCAGTATTTCTATTTAATCTTACATATAAGCGTTTGTCAGGGATACTGTTCTCGTCGAAGGTAAAATCGTACCAGCGAGAAAGCTCATGTAGCACCTCGGTTAGCGGTTGATCGTTGAAAACAAATAAGCCATTGTTCCATGCTATAGTGGCAGCGGTATCGGCTTGATTGATGAGAATGCCATTTCGGCCAGATAATCCTTCCTGTCCGGGAGCGAGAATTTTACGGTTAGATAAATATTTGAGTTGTACGCTACCTTCGAAAAGAGTAGTTTTTGTTTGTTTGCCAAAACTGTTGATGATGAACGAGGTGCCCAAAACTTGCACATCTGTTTCGTTAACGGAAACGATGAAAGGCATTTGTTTGTTTTTAGCTACTTTAAAGTAAGCTTCACCATTCAGTTTTACGTGTCTTTGGGTACCATAAAATCCAACAGGAAATTCTAAGGTAGATTTTGAATTGAGATAAACCTGTGTACCATCGCCAAGGGTGATTTTATAAAAACCGCCGGCTGGGGTACTAATAGCGTGTAGGGTTGAGAGCCCTGTAGTATCGTTTGATGTTTGTTTATAAGTAATGGTGCCATCGGCTGCGGTGGTTACCGAAACAGCTGCGGCAGGAGAGAAGCTTGCGTTACTTTTATTATCTAAAGGTGTTTTTTCATTGTTGATGATTAGGACGGCCTTATTGCTACCAGGAACAATGTCGTATTTGTTAGAAGAACCATCGTAAAGTGCTAAATAGCTTAAGCCGAAAATTACAGCGGCGGCGGCAGCGGCTTTGTACCAAGTGGCTATTTTGATTACCTTGGTTTTTGGTTGTTCATCTATTTGTACTTCAATTTTTGCAAAAAGAGATTTCAGATGAGCTGTATTAGCTGGCTCGGTTTTCTCGTCTGATAGTAGCTCATTAGTGATATGATTACGTAGGTTCTCTTCATTGACCTCGTTTATACTTTTAAATAAAGAATTAAGGTCATTTGCGGTAACTTGATTATTCAAGTAGTTGCTAAAAAGTTTTTCGAACGCTGATTTTTGCTCCATATTTATAAACCTATACGCACGAGATTTAGAAACACACTATTGTGCATCAAAAAAAAGTGCGTTTTTTTAGAATTTAGTTTAGAGGTTGCGTGGAGCTAGTTGTTTAGATATAATGCAATAACAAATACGAGGAATTCTTTTGAGTGGAAGAAAACATGGTCTTTTACGGCTTTGGTAGCATGTACCAATTGGTTACTGACCGTAGAAACACTAATGTTTAACTGTTCTGCTACCTCTTTATAAGATTTCTCTTCTAATTTGCAGAGCCTGAAAATTTCTCTACGTTGAGGAGGGAGCTGTTCAATGGCTTCATTTAATACAGCAGTACGTTCCTTGTTGTAGATATAATCTTCTGTCTGATTGTAAAACGTTGCAAAGGTATTGATTAAGTGGTCTTGCATCTTCTTGTCTTGTGCAAGTTTTCTGTAATAATCGTATACGGTATTTTGGGCTATGGTATATAACCAAGGCTTAAATGATTGAGTTAAGTTGATGGTGTCTTTTTTGATCCAAACTTTTAAGAACACATCTTGTAAAAGTTCGTCTGCAATTTCTGGGATCTTTACCATCTTATTCAGCTTTTGGTACA
The DNA here is from genome assembly GCA_029959615.1 of Flavobacteriaceae bacterium PS02338. Lineage (GTDB taxonomy): Bacteria > Bacteroidota > Bacteroidia > Sphingobacteriales > Sphingobacteriaceae > Pedobacter. The sequence goes on from JASCOD010000009.1 coordinate 178,841, forward strand.
ATCCAGAACTATATTTTTCGTAAAAAAAAGCAAAGGCCTCTCTATCGGCGTTAGTGAGCCGGGTCAAATAAACTTCTTCCGATAGGTGGTAAGCTGACAACTTAAAAGATCAATTTTTTCACTAAGATGGTAATAAATTCTGTTGCTATCAAAGTCAAAAGCAATTTGAAGCGTGTTTCTAATTCTAAAATTACAAAAGAAAAACGGCAACTCATCCAAGCTGCCGTTTTTTCAACCAAATATAAATTGTATGAACATTGATGCAAATATAATAAAGTCTACTAAATTAGTAGTATTTATTTTTATTTTTTTTAAAGCTGTGATTTGCTGAGGGAAGATGAGAGGTTTCTTTAAGATATTTTAAAATGATAGCGTGTTTTTTCGCCAAAATTGGGAATTAATTAAATATCATGACAATATCGTATATAAGGTTGTGAAGATTTTATAAATAAGCAAACATGAAATCGTTTAAGTTTGCTTTCGCTTGATAAGTAATTAAGCACATTGTTAACCTAACCAAATATAATAACATTCATGAAGAACCTTCCCATTTTGGACATTACGATCATCTTGCTGTATTTAGTGGCAATGGTATTGGTAGGTGTCTATTTTGCCAGAAAAAACAAAAGTGCCGAGCAGTTTACCAAAGCCTCTGGTAAAATACCAGGCTGGGCAATAGGCTTATCCATTTATGCTACCTTTTTAAGTAGTAACACGTTTTTGGGTGTTCCGGGGAAAGCATTTGGAGGTAACTGGAACGCATTTGTATTTAGTCTTTCCATGCCTTTAGCAGCTTGGGTTGCTGCTAAATATTTTGTTCCATTCTATAGAAGCACTGGTGAGGTTTCGGCTTATACAAATCTCGAAAAACGTTTTGGTCCATGGGCCCGTACTTATGCGGTAGTTTGTTTCTTGCTGACACAATTGGCTAGAATGGGATCTATCTTTTTTGGAATTTCGTTGACCTTACAAGCACTTACTGGCTACAGTATGGAAGTGATTATGATTGTTACTGGTATCTGTATTGTTATTTACACAGTAATGGGCGGTATTGAGGCTGTAATATGGACAGAAGTAGTGCAGGGAATATTGAAAACGTTGGGAGCTGTTCTTATCATCTATCTAATTGTGGCTGGTATGCCAGGAGGAGTATCAAAAATTATTGAAATTGGAAAGGCAGATAATAAATTTAGCCTAGGCGATTTTTCTTTTGATTTTACCACTGCTAGTTTTTGGGTAGTGATGTTGTACGGGTTCTTTATTAACCTTAATAATTTTGGGATGGATCAGAATTATGTACAGCGCTATCATACAGCATCTTCAGAAAAGGAGGCCTCAAAATCGGTGTGGTTATGCGTATGGATCTATGTTCCCGCATCGTTAATGTTTTTTGTGATAGGTACTTGTTTATACGCTTATTACCAGGTAAATCCAGAATTGATAGCGTCGATTAAATTGCAGACAGCAGCAGAACGTTTAGGTGCTTCGGCTTCTTCTGTAGATATTGCTAATCTAGCTACCTCTCTACAGCCTGCAGATTACGGTGATAAGGTGATGCCTCATTTCATGGTTACCATGATACCTACAGGTTTAATCGGACTAATTGTCTCTGCTATTTTATCGGCGGCGATGAGTACGATAAGTTCGGGGATGAATGCCTCTGCTACTGTTTTTTCGGAAGATATTTACAAGCGTTATTTTAAATCAGATTTAAACGATAAGCAGAACATGCGCTTATTGCATATTGCTACTATGGTATTTGGAATAGCCGGAATGGTGTGTGGTATTGCAATGATAGGGGTTAAAAGTATTCTAGATATTTGGTGGCAGCTTTCGGGGATATTTGCAGGAGGTATGCTTGGGCTTTTTCTTTTAGGTCTTATCAGCAAGAAATCTGGAAACCTTGAAGCTTTTGCCGCTACAATTGTTGGTATTCTTGTAATTGTATGGATGTCTCTTTCATACCTTATTCCAGAAGATTATACCTACCTCAAAAATCCACTTCATGCCAATATGATCATTGTAGTAGGAACACTCTGTATATTCTTAACAGGTACATTAATTGCCAGTATACGAGGCAAAAGAAATAATTAATTGACGATGCTTCTTAGAAAAGCGCCGAAAACATTGTAAAAGAAAGAAATAGAATTAAAATGAATAAAACAGAAAAGGGATTTATCCCAGTGATGTTAACTCCATTTAAAGATAATGGGGCTGTAGATTTTGACGGATTAACTAAATTAACGGAACTCTACCTTGAAGCAGGCGCAGCTGGTTTGTTTGCTAACTGCCTTTCAAGCGAAATGTTTGAACTATCAGAAGACGAAAGGATAGCAGTAGTAAAACACTGTGTAAAAATAGCCGATGGTAAAGTGCCAGTGGTAGCAACAGGAACTTTTGGTGGCGAAATTGCGAAACAAGCAGATTTTGTAAAACGAATTTACGATACTAACGTAGAAGCAGTGATCGGGATCACGGGTTTGTTGGCAGAAGAAACAGATAGCGACGAAGTATTTGAAGCTAACGTACATGCGTTATTAGAGCAAACAGCTAATGTACCTTTAGGTTTTTACGAATGTCCGGTTCCTTACAAAAGAGTAATCTCTCCGAAGCAACTAGGCAATTTAGTAGCTACTGGAAGAGTAACCTATCATAAAGATACTTGTTTAGACCTCAATCAGATTAGGGAGAAGCTTGCCTTGACCAAAGGTGCTGCTAATTTTGGTCTTTACGATGCGTATATGGTGCACGCCGTAGAATCTTTAAAGGCAGGATCGGCGGGACTTTCTTGCATTCAGGGCAATTTCTTTCCCGAACTGATTGTTTGGTTGTGCAATAATTACAATAACACAAGCTTAACCGGCGAAGTAGCTTTGGTACAACAATTTTTTATCGATCAAATGGATGTAATGCATGATGTATATCCAACGGTAGCAAAATATTTTCTGCAAAAAAGAGGGTTAGCTATTTCAACTTTCACTAGAAGAACTGGTATTGGAGAGTTCAATACTGAAGCAAGATTGAAAGCAGACAAACTTTTCGAAGATTATGCTAGCTTAAAAGAGAGAATTTCTCTAGAAAGTGCGCTAGCCTAAAGATTTAATGGTCTGTAATGGATTATTATTTTTGGTTTGACCCCGAAATCTAATTTCGGGGTTTTTTTTATGAATTTTTGCCATCTATGACTATAAGTTTTTAATCTCCTTGATTATCCCTTTATGATATTTATAGTTCTTAATAAATGTCATAAATGAGTTTTTTACTTCAAGTTAATCTTTTTTTTTATGCATGAATGTATATGGTAAAATGTTATAATAATATGCTAAAAAGGGTAATTTATTAAATAGCTTATTTGGATACTTTTACTTTAGGAGATCATACTCCCAACTAACCAAATTATAAATCAAATACCTGAACGCGTATGAAAAAGATTTCTACAATTTTTCTTTTAGCGATAGCTTTTACTTTTTTAGTTTTTTCTAATGCCGGTGCACAAATTGCTGGATGGCATTTTACTAATTATGTAGGGGATGAGGCACAGAGTGTAGCTCTTTTAACAGCACAAGGACTACAAATTAATAAGCCTGTACTTACTAGAGGAGCTGGATTAACTCCTGTAGCTAGCAATGCTAGAGGTTTTCATGGTACATTTTCAGTAAACACAATTACTGATTTTAATACAGCAAAAACCGCGGGTACTTATTATCAGGTTTTGATAAAAATCGATAATAATTATATTCTAGATCTTGCCACTTTAAATTATCGTGTGAGGCGTTCTGGATCTAATGCTCCACAAATGTTTATGTGGACATACAATGTTTCTGATATTACAGATGTTGCTAATACAGGCGGTTCAGAAAGCGGTTTGGTTTTTACTGCTTTACATACTGAACAGACTTATATAGGCTACAATGGCGGTTCTCCTGATCAAAATGGGGGGGCAGTACAGTCGGAGGTTTCTTTGAATATTGGTGATTTACAAGATCTTGCTTCAACTAAAGTAGTTAGGCTTAGGATGTATTGCTGGTTTGCACCAACACAAACCAAAAATATAGCACAAACCATAGGGCTGGGAAAATCAATAAATAATACAACGGAGTATGCAGTACTGTCCTTGGGTGGTACATTGGAGAATACTCTTCCCGTTCAGCTTACCTCATTTGCTGCAAAGCCTTCAAAAAATTCAGTACAATTAAGTTGGTCTACGGCATCTGAACAAAATAATTCGTACTTCGAAATTTTACGTTCTGCCAAAGGACAGCCAGATGTGGTTATCGGAAAGGTGAATGGAAATGGTACTACCTCCACAGCTAATCAATATCATTTTACAGATTATGCTCCACTAGCAAGCGCTTACTATCAATTGCGTCAAGTGGATTATAATGGAGACTCTCAAAAATCAGAGGTTGTATTTGTAAGTGTAAACCTCAATCAAAGCACCTTGGTAGCTGGTGCGGGCAATGGTAAATTGCTGGCAAACTATCAGAGTAATACGGCTTCAACAGCAAATTTCAGTGTGGTTGATCTAAACGGAAAAGTAGTTGTTAAAAAATTAGTACTGTTAGAAAAAGGAGCTAATCAAATAGAGGTTCCAGTAGTCCTAAATAAAGGTTTGTATTTGGCAAGACTTACAGAAAGTGATGGCAAAACACAAAGCACCAAATTCATTTATCAATAGTACTACTATTTAGTTCGATAAAGAAATTATCATGAATAAGAAACGTTTTGGTAAGGCATTTTTATGTCTGCTAGTATGCCTTTTTTGCCTAAATAAAATGGTTCAAGGGCAGATTATCATCTGGACATTCTATAATACGGCAACCTCAACAGGAACCACTGGTTCTGAGGCACAGTTGAGTGCAACAACCGTAGATGCAAATATTGAAACACCAGTACTTACCCGTGGTGCAGGTGCTGTAACTGGTTCAGGTAGTGCTAGAGGTTTTACAGGACGTTTCCAAATTACACCAACTTATTATGATGCTATCTTAAACGACTCTTACTACGAAATTAAAGTCGCTCCTAAAAATGGTAAATACGTATCGTTAACTACCTTAAATGCTACATTACGTCCAACTAGTGGTTCAGCAAATACCTATCGCTGGGTTTTTAGTCTAGATGGCACCAATTTTATAGAGCTCGGGCCGGCAGCGGTAACCATTACAGGTACAGATACCAATGGCTATCCCCAAGCCACAATAGATTTGTCTTCACATATTTATTTACAAAATATCCCTTCTGGCACAACTATTACTTTTAGGATGTATGCTTGGGGTGGTACGGTAGCTTCAGGCTCGTTTGGCTTTGGCAAATCCAATACTTCTGGATCTAATTCGATTACCATTGGCGGTGCGGTAACAGATTATCCAATGGTGGCGGGTTGGGCTTTTGGCTCGTTAGCATCAGGTGCAATAGCTACGCCTTTAAATGCAAACTATAATAACCCAGGCATACAGGTTACTTCTATAGATAGAGGCTTAGGTTTAGCGGCAGGTTCTCTATCCAGAGGGTATGCATCCACAGCCAAGAATGCCAATGCTACTAAAGCTGCGGCTATCGCAAATAATGCCTACTATGAAATTAGAGTGAATCCTAAACTAGGGTTTGAAGCCAATTTAAATGCTATAGATTTTAGATTTAGAAGTTTGTCCATCGGACCAAGAAACTACCGTTGGATGTACAGTAAAGATAATGGTGCTACTTTTAATGAGTTAGGTACAACCGATGGTGTTTTCTTATTGTCAGATGGCGAGGGGGAAGTTTCTCCATTAATTGATTTTTCTACCAATACAGACTTTAAAAACCTACACAATACCAGTACAATTATTTTTAGGCTCTATTTATGGGGTAATACCAGTACCGCAACTGTTTTTGGTTTCGGTAGGGATGTTACGCTAGCTACTGAGCCAACGTTTAAAGTACATGGAACCGTAATTGGAGAGGTATTGCCCGTTGATCTTTCTTATTTTAAGGCAAACAGGCAAGGAAGTACAGTTAAACTATCATGGGAAACTGCTTCAGAAAAAAACAACTCCCATTTTGATGTCATCCGTTTTGAGCAAGCAAAGCCAAAGCAGGTGGTAGGTACTATATCAGCTAAAGGCAATGGCCTTGCTGCTCAGCAATACGGTTTTACCGATTTTAACCCACCAGCTGCCACTACTTATTATCAGCTTAATCAAATTGACTTAGACGGAAAGTTTAAGCTCTATACTCCAATGCACGTTAAAGCTATTGCTGCAGCTAGCGAATTAAAAGTTAGCGTAAATAAAGAAGGTTATGTGAAGGTTCTTGTACAGAGCGATGTAGACAAAGCAGCCAGCCTTTCTATTGTTGACGTTACGGGCAATAAGTTAATTGCCAAACAAATAATACTTGTTAAGGGAGCTAATATTATCCAGTTGGATGAAAAACTAAATGCTGGGCTTTATATCGCAGAATTACAATCGGTTAATAGTGAGCGACTTAGTGTGAAATTCATCTATTAAAAATTATAACGAATCCTAATCAACCAAATGAACAATTTAATAGAGAATATTAAACGATTTATACCGACCAGACTAAGTTGTCTTTTAGTGCTGCTTTTGATTTCAGGACTTAATATCGTTAAGGCACAGCAAGCAGGTAAAATGGTTATTGCAACTGTACAGGACGCAGATACGAAAGAAACGCTTATTGGCGTATCTGTTTATCCATTAGGAAATATCAAGATCGGAACAACTACAAATCAAGATGGTAAGTTCAGCATTAGGGTAGCTGATACCGCTACTTTGGTAGTATCATATATTGGTTATACCACAGTGCAGATTAAGGTAAATGCGATTAAAAATGGTATGATCAGTTTAAAGGCCAATGCGAATTCATTAAGTGAAGTTTTAGTAATTGGCTATGGAACAGTGGAACGTAAAGATTTGACAGGTTCGGTTGCAGAGGTGAAGATGGAAGATTTGAGAAAGGCTCCAGTAGCTTCCTTTGATCAGGCTTTGGCAGGTAGGGTAGCTGGGGTTCAGGTTTCATCAGGTGATGGACAGCCCGGCGATGAGATGAACATTGTAATTAGGGGAGGGAACTCTATTACACAAACCAATGCCCCATTATACGTAGTAGATGGATTTCCGATGGAGGATTTTACCAATGCGGCACTTAATCCAGCAGATATCAAATCAATTACCATCTTAAAGGATGCCTCATCTACTGCTATTTATGGTGCGAGAGGTGCCAATGGTGTAATTCTCATTGAAACAAAAAGCGGAGATATCGGCAAACCAGTGGTAAGCTATAGTGGTAACTACGGCTTTAACGAGGTGACTAAAACCATGGAATTGCTTAATCCATATGAATTTGCTAAGTATCAAATAGAGAGAAATAGTATAAGCAATGGTATGTATAATGGCAAGCCACTAGCCAGTTATGAAGGTGTAAAGGGTTACGATTGGCAAAATTTGCTCTTCCAAAAAGCAGGAATGAGTACCCATAACGTAGCCATATCTGGTGGAACAAACCAAACCAAATATAATTTCTCTGGCTCTACTTTTAAGCAAGACGGTATCATCATTAATTCAGGTTTTAATCGCTACCAGTTTCGAGGATCCATAGACCAAGCTGTAGGGAAAAATGTAAGGGTTGGTGTTAAATTGAATTATAGTAACCAGAAAAGTTTTGGACAAATCGTTTCCGAATCGTACCAAAATACCTATTCTACTGCGCTTCTATACTCGGTTTGGGGTTATAGACCAATTACAGGAAACTTTACAGGAGACTTAGAAGACGATCTCTTTGATGATGGAGAAGACATAGACGATAGAAGGATAAATCCAATTGTATCTACCCGCAACGAGTTAAGAGAAAGAGTTATTGAGAACCTAAATTTAAACGGTTACCTTAATTATGATATAGGCAAAAATTTAAAACTAAGAATTACAGGTGCTGCCAATACTAGAGAGATTAATAATAATGCTTTTAACAATTCTCAAACAAGAGGTGGTGCGCCTGCTTCTAGAAATCCAAATAACGTAAGAGGCATAAATGGTTCTACCGATATGTCTAATCGTTTCGATTGGAGTAATGAAAACACCTTAACTTATGCAAAAACTTTTAACAAGAGGCATAAATTAAATTTTCTAGGTGGCTTTTCGTTACAGGGAGCAAATGTTTCTACCTACGGTTATTCGGCACAAAATGTACCTAACGAAGAATTAGGTATGGCTGGTTTGGGTGATGGCGTAGCTTATGCCATTAGTGCATTAGAAAGTGAAAATACTTTGGCATCATTCTACTCAAGGGCTAATTACACATTTAACCAGAAATATAATTTTACAGCAACAATGAGGGCAGATGGATCTTCGAAATTTGCGCAAGGCAATAAATGGGGTTTCTTTCCGTCTGGTGCATTTTCTTGGAATTTAGGGCAAGAACGTTTGGTTAGAAATATCAGAGCTATCTCAGAAGCTAAGCTGCGCTTAAGTTATGGTATTACCGGTAATAACAGAGTGGGAGATTTTGCCTATATGCAGCCCATTACACTAACTAATAATTCTACTTACTCTTTTGATAATATACCTTTTATAGGTGCTATTCCGGCGTCTTTAGGAAACTCTGATTTAAGATGGGAAAGTACCGGACAACTAGATATAGGCTTAGATCTATCCTTATTTAGAAGTAGGGTGAGTTTAACAATAGATTACTATAAAAAGACAACTAAAGATTTGTTATTGAACGCTCGTATACCTAACACCTCGGGTTATAAAACTGCAATGTCTAATGTTGGTAAGGTACAAAACGAAGGAATGGAGTTTTCTATTTCCACTGTAAATATTAAAAAAAGAAATTTTAGTTGGACTAGTGATTTTAACATCAGCTTTAACAGAAATAAATTATTAGAATTGGCTAATAACCAAGAGAGTTTGCAAACGCCGGTAAGCTGGCAGTCCGCTTACAATAGCTCTTATTTATACATCGCTAAGTTAGGTGGTAGTGCAGCACAGTTTTATGGTTACATGTTCGATGGAATTTATCAATATGATGACTTTATAAGAACTGGAACTAATGCATATAAATTGAGGCCTGGTGTGGTAGATAATGGCGTAAATAACGAAAATGATGTTCTCAGACCTGGAGATCCTAAATTTAGAGACATCAATAATGACGGTGTCATTGATGCCAACGATATGGTAGTTATAGGCAGAACATTACCTATACATAATGGCGGTTTCAACAATAATATTTCATATAAAAATTTTAGTTTAAATGTATTGTTTCAGTGGAGCTATGGTAATGATATTTACAATGCTAACCGTATTGTATTCGAAAATAATGAAGCTAATAGAAACAACTTAAACCAATATAAAACAGCATTAAATTATTGGACCCCAGAAAATCAAAATAATCAAACTCCAAGATTAAGAGCTACCAGATTATTAGGTGTATACTCTTCTCAATATATAGAAGATGGATCATATCTACGCTTAAAAACAGTGTCTTTTGCTTACGAATTACCTAAAAAATGGTTGCAAAAAGTAGGTCTTAATGCTTTAAGTATTAATCTTTCTGGGCAAAATTTATACACTTGGACCAACTATTCGGGAATGGATCCAGAGGTTTCTTCCAAAGAAAGCGTGTTGACTCCTGGTTTCGATTACTCTTCATATCCAAGGGGTAAAGTATATACATTAGGAATTAAGGCATCATTATAAATACTCCTCATTTATGATAAATAAGATTAATAAATATTCGATAAAGCTGTTGTGGATAGTAGTATTGGTGAACTTATGTTCTTGTAAGAAATTTTTAGCTACAGAACCCAAAGACTTTATTGCTCAAGAAAATTATTACGAAACCGAAGAACAATTGGATGCTGCACTAACAGGCGTATATAGTACTTTAAAAAACTCTGCAGCTTATGGTAATTTTATGCTAGGGCGTATGGGGTTCGATGCCGATGAAGGTTATACGTCTTCGGCTTCCGTGGTAACAGGTCCCATGGTTTACAGGGTAGATGGTACGGAACCTGTGGTAGAAAATTACTGGCATATCTTTTATTCTGGCATTAACAGGGCTGATATTTTATTGCAAAATATTAATAAGCCAAAAATGGATGAAGTAAAGCGTAGCCGTATTAAGGGTGAAACTATCTTCTTAAAGGCTTACTTCTATTATATGCTAGTTAGTCGTTTTAGCGATGTACCTTACCTAGAGAAACCAGTTGTTTCGGTAGACGATACCCAAATTGCCAGAACCCCATCTGTACAGGTGTATGAGCGTATTGTAGCGGCAATGATAGAGGCAGAACAATTAGTGCCGACGGCTACTGCATTAGGTTTTGGTGGCCGCGTTAATAAATCTACTGTAAGAGGAATTTTAGCGAGGGTATATTTGCAATGGGCAGGTCTTCCAATTAAAGACGAAACAAAATATCTTGAAGCCAGAAAATGGGCATTCAAAGTAATAGAATCTGGAGAACATGAGTTAAATCCTTCGTACCAACAGATTTTTATCAATTATGCTCAAGATAAATACGATGTTAAGGAGAGTATTTGGGAAGTGGAATTTTATGGCGATGGTACAGACCCTTATGGAATATATGGTCGTGTAGGCTCAACTTTAGGTATTCCATCAAATGATCCTACTAAAGGTTACGTTAATGCTTATATGAGGGTTACAGGTTGGATGTACCGTTTGTATGCCGCTAACGATACTCGTCGTAATTGGAATATCCCACCTTTTTATTATACAGGGTCAGCTACTGAACCAGCAACAGTAGTAACTTGGGCTGGTAGCAGAATTTATGATCGTTTTATAGGTAAATGGCGTAGAGAATACGAACTATCACCTATCAAATCTACTGTAGCAACTCCGCAAAACTATCCTCTGTTAAGATACAGTGATGTTTTATTGATGTATGCAGAAGCCGATAATTTTATTCAGGATAATGATGGTTTGCAACGTCATGAAGCGTTAAACAAAGTACGCAGAAGAGCATTGGGATTGGCGGTTAATTCACCAAGTGGCACAGATTTATTCGATTTAAACAAAGAGCAATTTTTAAAGGAAATACAGAACGAGCGCCCTCGCGAACTTTGCTTCGAAAATCATAGGAAGATGGATTTGGTGCGCTGGGGTATTTTTCTAACCAGAATGAAGGCGATTGTAACTGATTTTACTGCAGATAATCCCGCAAGTAGGACTTATGGTGTGCTCGGTTTTCAAAATGTGGCTTCTAGAGATGTGCTTTGGCCAATTCCAACTAACGAAATTACTTTAAACAGATTGTTAACTCAAAATCAAGGATGGTAAAATGAAGAGATTCTTAAACATATATTTTACTGTACTGGCTATTGCAATGTGTTCTTTCGGCTGTGAAAAAGTTGGTGTAGATGAAGTCGATTTTGATGTAGACTTACAATCTGGAACCTACAAGGTAGGCGATTCGGTACGCTTCAATTTGTCGGGAAATCCAGATCATATTTCTTTTTATTCAGGTAAAGCCGGAAATAATTATGATGCTATTACAACCCAGATTTTAGAAAATAAAGTTAACCTAAGTTTTGATAGCCGTATGAGCAATGCGGGTCAGTCCAATCAGCTTCAGGTTTTAACCTCTACTAATTTTTCGGGTACTGCCAATTTAGAAGCATTGAAAACAGCAACATGGGAAGACATTACTGCTAAGTTTACCTTGTCTGGAGTAGCTAGTACATTTTCGCCGTCCGGAAATGTAGATATCACCTCTATGATTAAAAATCATCAACCATTTTATATTGCTATTAAATATTCAGTTAAGCCATTTGCAGAAGCAGGTGCTTGGGCAAAGTGGGAAGTGAATAATTTCTCTTACAAGGTGGTAAATACAAAAGAGGAAAAAACGCCTTTAGATCTTAATTTACAAACTTCATGGACTGCAGTTTTAAGTTCTAATTATGAAACTTTTAGAGTAAGTATTGGCACTGCAGGTATGGTATTTCAAGGAAATGTAACTAATATCGCTGAGGCTCAGGAGGCCTGGTTGGTAACTAAAGTAACCTATCCTTACACTTCAACTAGTTATGCACCAGATAGAGCTGTGGCTATTAAAATAGTACCTCAACCAGCTCGTACCAAATATGCAACAGCTTACGATAGTCCAGGGACTTATCAAGTGGCTTTTGTGGCAAAAAATATAAAAGGGGATAAAGTAAAAGAGGTAATTAAAAGATTAACGGTTAAAATTGAACCGTAAAGCAAAATAGTGTTATGAAGAAACAAATAGTCTTAGGGTTTATTTTTGCGCTAGCATTTTGCATAGCCCAAGCCCAGTTTAAAGCGCCTCAATTAATAAGTGGAGAACCCATTAAAAATGGTAATTCTACTGGCTATGGTAGATTATCTCTTCCTTTTTACAATGGTCATAATTTGGGTTTTGCAGCAGTTGCAGGTAAAGAACAGCGAGATCTGTTTTTACAAGGAACTGATGGGCATGGTAGAGGGACTTATTTGTATCTCTATAAAGGTCTTTCACCAGATGGTACACCTATTTTTGCAGAGCCGATAAAAATTACCGTTCCTTTTGAAGATAAAGGTGATAACAGGGGGCTAATTATACAAGATAAAACTGGTAAGATTTACGGGGTTTGGGCTTTTGGAGCTACGCTTCGTTATGCCGAATTTAATAAAACTACCTACAACTTTTCGGAGCTCAAAAAGATCAATATCAAAGGCCAGCCAAGAGGCTATTCGAACTTTGGAATTGTGCCATTAAAAGATGGTAGGTTGCAATTTTTATTTGCTGTAGGGCAAGACGGAGTATTTAGTAATGGAAAAGATTTTCCGAAAATGATTACCTACAATGCCGAAGGGTTTTGGCCTTACGAATTGAGAAAAATGGGCGTTTTTGGTGGCATTGCCGATGGGTTAGAAACTTCGGTAGTAAACATTCAACAATTAACCGAATTAGATCAAGCACTGTTTACTATTGATGGCTTTGTGAAGTTCAATAATGGCGCTGACAGCTACGTACTTTCGGGCACTCGCTTGGGTAATATCTTATTTTACAAATTGGATGAAAGTAAAGGAACGTTATCAAAACGCAAGCATGCAGTAGGGGCAGATGGTGTATTGTTACGTAATCCAGGAGTACATTCCTCCCCAGCTTATTTTTATGAAAGCGAACAAAATCAAGGATTGTTTACTGTAGGTGAAGGCGGTTTGTATTACTATAAGAGCAGTAATAAAATCGATAAAAATGGCAATCTCATCATGGAGCAACCCAAACATGTGTTGCAGCAAAATCCTAAAGTGTATGGAGGTTCTTTGGTTATTCCATCCGTTGCCGATTGGGATGGTGATGGTAAGTTAGACATCATTGCAGGTAATTCGATGGGCTTTTTATTTTTCTACAAAAATACGGGCACTAACCAAGTTCCAATTTACGGAGACCCAGAACCTTTGATAGCCGATGGTAAGGTCATTCACGTTCAACCTGGGTACAAGGAAGATATTCAGGGACCAGGAGAAGCGAGGTGGGGGTATACGTCGCCCAATGTAATTGACTGGGATGGCGATGGACTATTGGATATTTTAACTGGCGATAGTAGGGGCAAATTTATGGTGTATTTAAACATCGGTACTAAAACCAATCCAAAACTAGACAGGGAACATCCGCTGTATATCGATGGAATGGATATGTATGGCACTTGGAGAACTAGACCGGGTGCTGCAAAACTAGGGGGCAGAATGGCTTACATCACTTTGGATCGAGACGATGAGTTTCATTTGTACTGGCAGTTAGATAAATACAATTTGGAAGATGGCGGTAAACTGAAAATAGGCAATCAAAATATCAGAGGAAATAAGTTAGGAGGAGGTACCGTTGGCCGTGCCAAATTTGAAATTGTAGATTGGGATGGCGACGGCGTGAAAGATCTGTTAGTAGGTACTTACGGTAAACAATCTATTCCAGATACGGTAAGTGGACTTCCTATTAACATGAAACCCAAAAGAGGTTCTACCATTCTTTTTATGAAAAATATAGGTACAGATGTGAAACCCAATTACGAGTTTCCAAAGGTGCTCAAATTCAAAGGAAAAAATATTTCATTGGGTGGCCATGAAATTGGCGGTGTAGTGGCTGCAATTGGTCCAGGTAAAGACCCATTAAACTTGATTGTAGGTATAGAAACAGGTGTATTTATGTTTTACGATAGAAGGGATTTAACCTGGTAAATAGTCTGGCTGCGGGCTCTTGTCGTCATTGCGAGGAACGAAGCAATCCTACAACTATAGATAAGGAATAAACTGCTTTAAGATTGCTTCGTTCCTCGCAATGACGAAAACTTTTAAGGAGGAAGTTCATCATTAACAAAAAGAAATAACCAATAGACCAATAAAAAAATGAAGACCATAAAATCATTAATCATATTACTGGCATTAACAGCTTTTTCTAATAGCTACGCCCAGCAAATCATAGGATTTGATTTTGCCGAAAGCACAGGGCAGGAAGCCACCGTAGATGCAAAAATCAACGATGCCAACTTACAGAAATCAGTACTAACCAAAGGAAAAGGAGTTAAGAAAACTGGGAAAGTGCTAAGGACTTTTGGAGGTGTCTTTACCGATAAGGCTGCTAAACAGCAAGCGCTTGCAGGTAACGAATATCTAGAGTTTAAGATGCAGGCTAAGGAAGGTTTTCAGGTTTCCTTAACCTCGCTTAAAGCAAAGATTAGACGTAATGAGGGCGGACCAAATAGTTATGTTTGGATGTACAGTTTAGATGGTGCTGATTTTAAAGAAATTGAAGGTACGGAAGCTACACTTACAGCTGCGGCACCTGCAGGTATTGTACAACCTACCGTTAAATTAGCAACGATAAAAGAATTACAGGCAGTTCCAGCAGCTAAAACCATCACTTTCAGAATTTACGCTTGGGGTGCGAGTTCAGATTTGGGCAGCTTTGCTTTTGGTAAATCGGGTGCAACTTACGAAGAAGGCAAAACCACGCTTTTTGTTATTGGAAAAGTAGAAGCTAAATAGATATGCAGATGAAAACCTTGACCCGCTTTTTGATCCTTCTTGTATCCATACCCTTGCTTTCCTCTTTAAAGAATGGAAAAAAATCGGATGTTCTGATGGACGAAAAATCCTTAGGGAAATCTTTTACGTTGCTTTTGCAAAGTGATAAGCCAAGTTATAGTGGTAGGTCAAATGAGTTTATCATTCAGAAGAAATATATCCAATTTGATATTGATGCCAGTTACGATCCTTTTAGAACTTCATTGAACCTGTGGCTTGAGGGTAAAATTATTCGCTCTCAATCAGGTAAGGGTCAAGGAAAAACTGTATCGGTAACGTGGGAAGTAGGCCAATATGAAGGTAAGTCAGTTCATCTTCAGATTGTTGATGCCGATGCTAAACCCGATAAGACGGTTAAGATTACCCATATTGTACAAAGTGATGAAGCGAAAAATAAACCTGTGGGTTTAGTTGCCGAGGAAATTAAGAATGCTAAAGAATTTGCTGCCAAAGCTATCAGAGATAATCTAAAAAAAGCAGCGGCAGACGAACATAGACCAGTTTATCATTTCAGACCACCGTCACAGCGAATGAACGATCCAAATGGTACTTTTTATGCCAATGGTTACTATCATTTGTTTTATCAGCATAATCCTTTGGCCGATTTTTCTGGCGGTGGTTATATGCTTTGGGGACATGCCCGTAGTAAAGACATGGTAACCTGGGAACAGTTACCAATTGCTTTGTGGCCAAATTGGGAACAAGGGGAACTGCACTGTTATTCTGGTGATGCTTTTGAAGTTAACGGTAAAACGATGCTCTTCTATACTGGTGTATATGCCCCTAATGAACCTAGGCAACAATTAGCGAGAGAAGCTTTGGACAAAGATTATCTACAGTGGAAAGATTACCTACCAGTGCCAGTAATGAAGTTTTTTCCAAAGGGAGGTGAAAACCCTGGATTAAATTGGCGTGATCCCTATTTATTTGAAGATGGAGGCAAAACCTTTGCCCTGTTAACCACTAGTCAAGGTGTAAGTCTTTATGAAGCCACCAATAAGAAACTAGATGATTGGATTTTCAAAAATGTCATCTACAAAACTAAGGGAGCACCAGAATGCCCTAATTTTTTCCGCTTTGGAAATAAATGGATGTTAGTGGTATCTCCCCAAAATCCGGTAGAATATGCTGTTGGTACCTTTAATTCCCAAAATGGAAGCTTTGCTATAGAAAACAAAGGGGTGCTCAATGGCAATCCCCAATATTACGCTACGCAAGGTTTGGTAGATGCGCAAGGCAACCAGATTTTGTTTGGCTTGGTTAAAGGATTTAAAAATGGACAGGGTTGGAGAGATTGCCTAACACTGCCACGTATATTATCGCTAGATAAAGATGGAAAACCATTACAATATCCGTTACCTGCATTAAAATCATTAAGGAAAAATGAAAAGCAGGTTAAAGATTTAAGCCTGTCGTCCGATGCCAAAGTATTAGAAAAAATTGAGGGAGATGTTTTAGAACTAGCAGCCGAATTTGAAATTGGTTCGGCGAGTGCGGTAGGTTTAAATGTGCGTTGCAATACGGAGGGAAAAGAGGGTTTTGAAATTAAATATGAAAATGGCGAATTGTTTTTGCCCGGAACAAAAGTTAAAAGTATTCCGCTGCAACCTGTGAATGGTAAAATCAATTTTCAGGTATTTATAGACAAAGGGGTGATAGATATTTACGCAGGTAATGGCCGTATAGCTGAAGTGAGAGTCTTTTATGCGGGTAAAGGAAATAACAGTATTACAGCTTTTGCCACTAATGGAACTGCAAAATTAAAGCTGCTAAAGGCCTACGAATTAAAAGAAGCGAACGATCTAAATTGGAACGGTAAGATTTAAAACCGAATGAAGAACATCAGCCAAACAAACATATATCAGATGCAAGAGAATAAACATTGGAGTATTTTATCGGTATTACTAATCACCATGTGTTTTAGCCTATCAGCGTATGGGCAAAATAAACCAGTTGCGGCGGTAGTAATTAATGCCAATACAGGAAAACCGGTTGCTGGTGTTAATGTACAGGTGAAGGATAGGTATAGCGCACTAACTACTACAGGTATAAACGGTCAATTTAAGTTGAGTGTTAAGGCCAGTGAAACATTGATATTTAGTAATAGTGGTTTCCATATGTTACAGGTATTGGTGAGCAATTTGAAGGATACCATTTCACTACAACCTAATGTTAAAACCAATCATGTCATTGCTACTGCATATGGAGAGAGTAATAGAAGAAATTATGCAGGTGCGATAGCGACTTTTGATCCAACGGTAATTACAAATGTTCCGGTAATGCCATTAAATGACGCATTGGCAGGCAGACTAGCTGGCGTACAAGTATTAGCTGGTACAGGACAGCCTGGTACAGAATCTGGATTATTTATTAGAAGTAATACCTCTTTAAGCTTAACCAATACACCTCTTTACGTAATTGATGGTTTACCCTTAGAGAACTTTTATACTGGTTCATTGAACAGCATGGATATTAAATCGGTGTCTATCTTGAAAGATGCCAATGCTGCTATTTACGGCGCTAGAGGCAGTAATGGTGTGGTTCTTATCGAAACTAAAAAGGGAAGGAGCAAACAGGCTACGGTAGAGTATAATGCTTACGCTGGTATAAATGCAAATATGAAGAACATCGAAATGATGTCGCCTTACGAGTTTGTAAAATACCAATTAGAATTACAACCCACCGCTGCAACCAATTTCTATTTAACCAATCCAGGTGTGGGCTTAAATCATTATCAAGGTCAATCTGGTATAGATTGGCAAAATCAAGTTAATACCAATGGGTTAATACAATCGCACCAACTGGCACTTTCGGGCATTAGTTCTCAAACAAACTATTATATCTCTACCTCTATATTCAATCAAAATGGAGGTTTACAAAACACAGGCAATAGTCGTTATCAAGGTCGTTTAGGTTTGCAGCAAGCTATCAATAAGAAAGTGAAAGTGGCGATTAATGCTAACTACAGCGTCAATGAAGATAATGGACAACTGGTAGCTAGTCCGCAGTCAGATACTTTATCTTATTCAACCTATCAGATGTATAATGTTTGGGGCTTTAGACCAATCACAGCACCAAATGAGAGTTTCGATTTATTGAACTCGGTACAGGATCCTCAAGCTAAAGATTTAAGAGTAAATCCATGGTTGTCTTTATTGGGAACGGATAGGAAGAAAACCCAGAAAAATCTATACGGAAACTTATCGCTCAATTATTTGATTACACCCAATTTAGAACTCAACCTTAACGGTGGTATCAATACCATAAAATCTAGGAGCATGGATTTCTACGGAACTGCTAATAGAGGAGGGATCACATCTCCATCAAATTCTAAGGGCATCAATGCAAGCGTATTACAAAACCATTATACCAATTGGCTTACCGATAATACTTTGACTTTTAAAAAGAATTTCAATCAAAACCATTACCTGAACATCATGGGGGGCATTTCTTTACAAGAAATTAAAGTAACCGATAATGGCCTTTCCTCTCAGCAAATTCCAAATCCTCAACTAGGGTTTAGTGGTATGGATCAAGGTGTTTTACCTACTGGAACTTCATTTGTGGCCAACAGCAAAATGTTCTCATTCTATGGAAGATTAAATTACGAGTACAAAGCTAAATGGATATTGAGTGCCATGTTTCGTGCCGATGGTTCGTCGAAATTTGCAGAAGCTAATCGTTGGGGATACTTTCCAGCGATATCTGCAGCTTGGCGAATGGATAACGAGCAATTTATAAAAAATATAAAGGCAATTTCGCATGCTAAGCTACGTGTAGGCTATGGTTTAACGGGCAATAATCGTATCAGCGATTATCTGAGATTTACTACACTTCGCTATACTGCAGCTTCTAGCTATTCATTTAATACCTTGTTGCCAGCAATGGGGGTTGCTATTACTACATTGGGTAATCCAGATATTCAACAGGAAATGATGCAGCAAACCAATGTAGGGCTTGATTTAGGTTTGTTTGCCAATCGCTTGAACGTCAACTTTGATTATTATAGAAAGACAAGTAAAGATTTGATTGTGAATGTGGCCTTACCTGCAACTAGTGGTGTAAGCAGCAAATTCGTGAATGGAGGTAAGATGCTCAATCAAGGTTTTGAGCTTAATATCAGCAGCATTAATATCAGTAAAAATAACTTTACTTGGAGTAGCGATTTTAACATCAACTTCAATCAAAACAAAATCCAGTCGTTAGGCGGTGGAGAGCAAAATTTGTACAGTTACATGAACTGGAGCAGTGAGTTCAATACGCCGCTGTATTTGGCGCAAGTAGGGCAATCGGTAGGTGCATTTTATGGTTTCGTTTGGGATGGTGTTTATCCATATAGTGATTTTGATGCAGTGCCAGGTGGCGGATATCAATTGAAAGCCAATGTTTCGGATAATGGAAGTACACGAGCAAATATTCAACCGGGCGATATCAAATACAGGGATTTAAACGGCGATTTAATGATCGACGATAAAGATAAAACCTTAATCGGACGTAGCTTGCCAGTACATACAGGAGGCTTTAACAATACCTTCACTTATAAGAACTTTAGCTTAGATGTGTTGTTGCAGTGGAGTTATGGTAACGATATTTTCAATGCCAATCGTTTATTTTTTGAAGGTAACGCAGGTGCTCAAGTCAACTTAAACCAGTATGCTACCTATCAGGACAGGTGGTCGGCCACTAACCAACAATCTAATTTGCATAGAGCTGGTGGTGCTGGACCAACTGGCGCTTATTCTTCAAGATTAATAGAAGATGGTTCATATTTGCGATTAAAAACCATTTCCTTAACCTATTCACTTCCGAAAGAACTGTTTAAGAGAATTAAGTTGCAAAAGCTAGATGTATTTGCATCTGCACAAAATCTATTTACCCTAACAGGTTATAGCGGAATTAATCCTGATGTAGCGGTAAATTATTCAAACCTAACCCCAGGCTTCGATTATTCGGCCTATCCGGGTTTTAAAACAATGGTTTTAGGTATTAAAACTTCATTTTAAGAGATGATGACTAACATTCAACATATTTTGTCTAAAAAAGCAATGGTGGTTCTAGTGATGGCATTGCTAGTCACGGGGACCTCATGTAAAAAGTTTTTGGATACTACTGCAGAAGGTGTGCAAACCAACGAGAAGTTTTTTAAAACTCAAGCTCAATTGAATGCAGCGCTCAATTCTTCTTACGCCGTTTTAACTTCGTCGGCATTGTATGGCAACCATATGCTGGGAAGAATGGGGTTGGATGCCGATCAAGGTTTCAGCACCAATGCTTCAGATTTGAATGATGTAGGTGGATATAACGTACAAGCTGATGATACTAAGGTATTGGCTTTTTGGAAAGCACTTTATTTGGGCATTAATCAAGCTAATTTGGTATTAGAAAATATCAATAAGCCTGTAATGGACGAAGTCTCTAGAGCTAAGATAAAAGGCGAAGCACTTTTTTTAAGAGGATATTACCATTACCTCTTAGTGAGTAATTTTGGGAGTGTGCCTGTGGTATTAACAAGTGCGATCAATACTACTGAGCTATTTCCTGCTCGTACGCAAATTGCGCAGGTATACCAGCAAATATTAAGCGATATGACTGCTGCAGCCGATTTGGTAGATGATATACAAACTTTAAACTACGCAGGAAAAGTAACCAAATCTGCCGCTTGGGGAATTTTAGCTAGGGTTTGTTTGCAAATGGCGGGGCAGCCGCTTAACGATGCGAGTAAGTATGCTGATGCAATGACTTGGGCCAAAAAGGTAATTGATGCTACCGCTGGACATTCGTTAAATCCTTCTTACGAGCAAATTTTTATCAACTATGCACAAGATAAATATGATATTAAAGAAAGTATCTGGGAAGTAGAGTTCTGGTCTGACGGTGGTTCTACCAATGGTTCAAATGCTGGCTTGGTGGGAATTAACAATGGAATTAGACAAACTGCTGATGCCAATATTGGTTATGCGGCGGGATATGTACATCCAACAAAAGCACTGTATGACTCATATGAAGAGCAAGATCAAAGAAGAGACTGGAACATCGCAAGTTTTTATTATTCGGGTTATCCTGCCGAAAAAATAAGTTGGCCTTCAACAGCTGTTTTTCAACGTAATGAAGGGAAATTTAGAAGAGAATATGAAACAGTTACTCCAAAACAAAATGGCAGAAGCCCTCAGAATTTTCCGCTATTAAGATTTTCAGATGTTTTGTTGATGTATGCGGAGGCCGTAAATCAGGTAAATAACGGTCCAACAGTAGAGGTAATCAATTACGTAAATCAAATTAGAAAAAGGTCTATTATCTTAACCAACACCAGTAAATTGAGAGCGATTATAGTAAATAATGGCGGTAAGAGCTATGCTACAGCCCCTTTGGTAATTATTTCTGGCGGTGGAGGTACAGGAGCAAAAGCTACTGCCAATGTCTCTGCAGGACAAGTTACTTCTATTACCATTACCGATGCTGGCAGTGGTTACACTTCTGTGCCAAGCATTAGTTTTTTTGGTAGCGGCACGGGCGCTGCGGCTACTGCTACGATTTATACTGGAGAGGAAACTAATTTATTACCAGCACAGACAGCAAATGAAGTGGTATTTTTAGTCGCTGTTAAGCAAGAACGTAATAGGGAGCTAGCCTTTGAATTGCTGCGTAAGGCAGATTTGATACGCTGGGGAGAGTTTACAACGCAAATGCAGATTGTACTGAATACCTTACCATCAAATTCAGGTGTAACAGAAATAGAAGCAGCTAGAAAATATTTTTCTGCGGTAGAGGCTAGAGATGTACTTTGGCCAATTCCATTGCAGGAAAGAAGACTTAATTCGAAATTAACGCAAAATTTAGGTTGGTAGCTAGCCTTTCGCATTCTAGTAAATTATCGTTTCAATGTTCTGAAGGTGTCGCTTGGTCTTCCGAATGACCTTTTCAATGTTCCGAAGGTGTCGCTTGGTCTTCCGAATGACCTTTTCAATGTTCCGAAGGTGTCGCTTGGTCTTCCGAATGACCTTTTCAATGTTCCGAAGG